>NZ_WIDQ01000009.1 GCF_009495745.1 Niveispirillum sp. SYP-B3756 | reverse complement strand
GAAACAAGCGGGCGGGTTTCGCGGCGCTTGGTATGACGTTGCTGATGAACGGCCTGCACCTGGATGTCAGCGAGCGAGAAGCTGCCGACATGATTATATCCGTTGCCGCCGGGGAACGATCCGAAGAAGAGTTGCGTCGCTGGGTGGCGGACAACTCTTTCGAAGGTTAGGGCAGGCCCAACCTAACAGGCCGGCTGCGTTCCAGAAAGATGCAGGGGCTTCTTCGCCGAAATTCGCACGTCTTCACTGAACACAGCTCCGGCACGCTGTGGGCACATAATTTACTGATGGTTGGAATGACTGCCGCCACCAAGCCGAATCAGTCAAAATCAAAACGAAGGCCAATGCATAAGCATTGGCTTTTGCTCATATTTCCGAATCTGTACTGAAACGGGACCGGTAAAGTCGGTTGGAGACGGAGACGCCGAATCCGGGTCACGGGGCAATGCCGCCGCTGCTCCACGGTAACACCGCAGGCGCTAAACCCCTTTGACCCAAAAAGAAAAAAGGCCGCGTGAGCGGCCCGGTTCTTGGTCTCTATCAGGTAGATGGCGGAGGGGATGGGATTCGAACCCACGATACCAGTTTCCCGGTATGACGGTTTAGCAAACCGTTGCCTTCAGCCGCTCGGCCACCCCTCCGCACCGTGTGCCGCCAGTTCCTTTCGGTCACCGGCGTCGTCGGTGGAGGCGTGTTTAAGGGTATGAAGCGGGCTTGTCAACGCCTCTAACTCACCCCATTGTAAAAAGATGATCCGCGCGGGCTTGCGGACCATGTCGGGACGGGGGCGACCTGGCAAAAAACCGCCCAAAAAGGCTGTTCGGCGGGGTTTCCGCCGCCAAATCATGGAGATCGAACGATGTTCGGACATCATGCCCCGGGTCCGGTCCAGCCGGCCACCCCCATTCCTTCAACAATGATTCGTTCCGGCAGTGCCATGGCGCGGTTCGCCGGGGTGCTGGGGCTGTCGCTGATGCTGTTGGCCGGCACGGCGGCACATGCCGCCAGTGCCTGGGATTCGGTGAAGTCGGAGAAGGCCCCGCCCCTGCCCAATGAAGGGCTGGTGGAGCAGGACCATGATACGCTGGACAAGCTGATGGTGCGCCCCGGTGTCAATCTCGCCAGCTATGGCAAGGTGATGCTGGCCCCCATTGGGCTGAGCGTGGAACGGCGATTTGATGATGTGCTGCTGTCTAACCGCGACCGCGACCACGCCATTGAATACCTGACCGAGAAGCTGAAGAAAGCCATGGGGCCGACCCTGGTGGATCAGGCGGGCCCCGGCGTGTTGAAGCTGGAGATCACCTTCACCGACTATGTGCCCAACCGCGCCTACAATGCCCGCAAGGTCAGCGGCACCATGGTGGATCGGGTCTATTCCGTGGGCAGTGCCGCCTTCCAGGCCATTATCCGCGACAGCCAGTCGGGCCAGGTGCTGGCCACCATCGCCGATGCGGATATGGGCCTGCCCTTCCCCGACAATGTAAATACCTACACCTTCTATGGCGATGCGGACCGGTTCAGCAGTCGCTGGGCCAAGCAATTGACCAAGCTGCTGGTACCGGCAGCCAACCAGGGCAGTTGAGCCGTAAAGCATCCCCTGAATGCAGAAAGAGCCCCGGCGGTGACGCCGGGGCTCTTTTACTGAACCGACACGGCTGACTCTACCGCTCAGCCCTTCAGCTTCTGCGCCAGCAGGTCGTTTACCATGGCCGGGTTGGCCTTGCCCTGGCTGGCCTTCATCACCTGACCGACGAAGAAGCCGAACAGCTTGTCCTTGCCGGAGCGATATTCGGCCACCTTGTCGGGATTGGCCTCCATCACCTGGGCGATGACGGCGTCAATGGCGCCGGTATCGGTCACCTGCCGCAGCCCCTGCTCATCGACGATCACGGCCGCCGGCTTGCCGGTTTCCAGCATCAGGGCAAACACATCCTTGGCCAGACGGCCGGAGATGGTGTTGTCGGTGATCAGGTCGATCAGCCCGCCCAGATCAGCGGCGGAGATCGGCGATTCGCTGATATCCTTGCCGGTCTTGTTCAAAGCGCCCAGCAGATCGCCGATGACGAAATTGGCCGCCATCTTCGGGTCGCGGCCCTTGGCCACTTCCTCATAGAAATCGGCGCGGACACGCTCCGCCACCAGCACGCCAGCATCATAGGGCGTCAGCTTGTACTGTTCGATGAAGCGGGCCTTCTTGTCGTCCGGCAGTTCCGGCAGGGTGGCCTTGATCTGGTCGACAAAGCCCTGTTCCAGCACCAACGGCAGCAGGTCCGGATCGGGGAAATAGCGGTAATCATGCGCCTCTTCCTTGGAACGCATGGAGCGGGTGATATTCTTGCCCGGATCCCACAGCCGGGTTTCCTGCACCACCGTGCCGCCTTCCTCAATCAATTCCACCTGGCGCTGTGCCTCATACTCGATGGCCTGCTGCACATAGCGGATGGAATTGACGTTCTTGGTTTCCGTGCGGGTGCCCAGCGGACCACCCGGCTTGCGCACCGACACATTGATGTCGCAGCGCATGGAACCTTCTTCCATGTTGCCGTCGCAGGTGCCGAGATAGCGCAGGATGGTGCGCAGCTTACGCAAATAAGCCGCCGCCTCTTCCGGTGCCCGCATGTCCGGCTTGGAGACGATTTCCATCAGCGCCACGCCGGCCCGGTTCAGGTCGACATAGGTCTTGGACGGGTGCTGATCATGCAGGGACTTGCCGGCATCCATTTCCAGATGCAGCCGCTCAATCGCCACTTCCCGCGTAGCACCATCGGCCAGATCCAGGATGATGGTGCCTTCGCCGACGATCGGCTGCTTGAACTGGCTGATCTGATAGCCGGACGGCAGATCGGCATAGAAATAGTTCTTGCGGTCGAAGACGCTGTACAGGTTGATCTGCGCCTTCAGGCCCAGGCCCGTGCGGACCGCCTGTTCGACGCAAATTTCATTGATCACCGGCAACATGCCGGGGAAGCCGGCATCAACGAAGCTCACTTGGCTGTTGGGCGCGGCACCGAATTCCGTGGCAGCGCCACTGAACAGCTTCGCCTTGGAAATGACCTGGGCATGAACCTCCAGCCCGATCACAACCTCCCACTCACCCGTCTCGCCCTGAATGCGGTAAGCCATCGTCTCTGCGCTCTGAGTAACGGAAATAGACAAGGTTGTTTTCTGGCGGGATTCGCCGCAAAGGGCAAGGGGCTTGCCACGCTTTATGGCTGTATCAGCGCTGCTGTGATGTCGATCAGACAGATATTTGCACCAGCGACCCCGATGGCAGGGCCAAAGTGCCGGGGCCGGCGGCATCATTCAGCATCTGCTCCCCCTCCGCCATATCGCGGGAGGCCTGATCCATCTGGGTGGCCGTCCCCGGCTCCCCATCGCGCTTGGCCAGCCTTTTCATCTGATCCAGCAGGGAACGCAGCTGGGCCATGCTGCCCCGCACATCATTATAGAATTCACCGGCCGCCTTGCGCGCCGCCCCTTCCTTCATGATGGCTTCGCGCTTGGCATCCAGCTCGGTCCGCGCGGTGCTGGTGGGATTATTCGGAGAGGCCGTGGCTCCCGCCTTCGCCCCATCAGCCGGCGCTTTATCGGTCGCCGCGTTATTGGCAGTGGTGGGATTACTCGCAGCGGCTGCAGCTCCCGCCTTCGCCTTATCAGTCTGCGCTTTATCGGTCGCCGTTTTATCAGTCACCTCAGTGGCAGCTGTATCCACGCCCTTCGCTTCCGTGTCGGTACCGGCGGAGCTTTCACCTTCAGCGGTGACCGTCGCCTCCGCCCCTTCCGCCTCGGCGGTAGCCTTTTCAGTGGCCTCTGTCTGCGCAGAAGGCGGGGAAACCGCCGCCGTTGAAGCAGCAGCAGCCTGGGCCTGAGCAACCTCCCCGGTCGTCGCGGCGGGTGCTGTGGCGCCCGGCTGAACAGTGGCTGCAACGGCTGTTGCCGCAGTAGTCGCAGCGGCAGCCTCCCCTTTGGCCGCACCCGCTGTCGCTGACGCTTGTCCTGCGGCAGCCGAATGGGCACCTGTAACGGCCGTTACCGCATCGGTACCGCCGCCGCCATAATCCTTGGCCGCCTGCCCCAACTCTTTGGCCAGCTGGGAAACCTCGCGCGCAATGCGGGCGGCGGCCTTTTTGTCACCAGAGGCAGCTGCCATTTGCGCTTGCAGTTTCAATGCCTTCAGTTTGCGCTTGGCATCGTCGGCCTTGCGCATGGCTACTTCCTTTTTCGATTCCCCGCCGCTGTCAGAGAGTTTCTTGACCAGGGAATCGGTGTCCTTCTGCATCGCCTGCAGCTTCTTCCGCGTGGCGGGATCAATCCTGTCCAGGATCGCAGCCGTCGCGGCATTCTGAGGGGTTTGCTTATTTGCTCCCCCCGGCAGGTTTGCCGCCTTGTTGGCATCAGCGATCTGCTTCCACGCCGCCTGTGCCTTGGCCTGGAACAGTTTCTGGGTGGCACCCAGAATGGTGGAAACGCTTCCAGAAAGCGCCATGACAAAGCCCTCCCCTGCCGATCGCGTGCCTTAAATCATGCGACCGGCAGGGCATTTTGTCCAGAACCAATATATCCGATAGGGGTTACACACGGATGTCATGCTACTTTCTATCGATACGCACCAGCTTGCCTTCCGGTCCTGGCGCTTCGATCAGCGCGTAAAGCCGGCCATCCGGCCCCACCGCCACATCGCGGGTGCGCGGCAATTCCGCCTCCAGCAGCCGTTCCGTGGCCACCACCTTGTCGCCCTCCACATCCAGCCGGGCGATGCCACCCGCCAACAGACCGACAATCAGATCCCCCCGCCAGAAGGGCAGCGTCGCCCCATCATAGAATGTCATGCCCGACAGGGCCAGCGAGGGCACGAAATACAGCACGGGTTGCGCCATGCCTTCCCTCTCCGTGCCTTCGCCGATTTTCAGCCCCAGCCCATAGGTCTTGCCATAGGTGATGACCGGCCAGCCATAATTGGTGCCGGAGCGGATGATGTTGATCTCATCCCCGCCCTGCGGCCCATGCTCGCTTTCCCAGATCAGACCGCTGCCCGGCTGGGTGGCCAGCCCCTGGGGATTGCGGTTGCCATAGGTGAAGATTTCCGGCAGCGCATCGGCGCGGCCGACAAAGGGGTTATCCGCCGGCACGGTACCGTCACGCTCCAGGCGGAAGATCTTACCGGCCGCATCCAGCAGATCCTGCGCGCGATCCTGCTGCCCACGCTCCCCAATCCCGAAATAAAGCCGCCCTTGCGGGTCAAAGGCGAAGCGGCTGCCGAAATGCAGCCGGCTGCTGACCAAGCTGCCACGGTACAGCACCTTCATATCGGTGAAGGATGTCCCGTCATCGGTGAAACGCGCCACCAATGTGCGATTGCCCTTGTCCTGGTCACGCGGCTTGGCATCCGGCCCCTTGTCCGCCTTTTCCATGAAGGAAAGATAGACATAGCGATTGCTGGCATAATCGGGGTCCAGTGCGATATCCAGCAGCCCCCCTTGGCCAAACTCCTCAATCACCGGCAGGCCCTTCACCGGGTCCGGCAACAGCTTGCCATCCTTGATCACCCGGACATGGCCCGTCCGTTCCGTCACCAGAATGCGGCCATCGGGCGTGAAGGCGATGGCCCAGGGCGTATCCAACCCTTCTGCAACCACCGTCACCTTCACGTCATGCCGGGCCTTGGGAGCAGGAAAGCTGGTGAATTTCTGGGGAGCCGCCGAGGCGGTCAGGCTGAAAAGGGCGAGGGTACTGCCAAGCAAAGCGGCGCGGATGAACATGGGTGTCCCATCTCCGGCTGGATTATGATTGCTGGCCTAGATAGGGGGTAACCAGCGCCTCACCAAGGGGCGAAGACGTGAAAAAGCCGTTCACGCGCGCCGCAGCCACATGGTCAGGTGCGCAATGCCGCCATCATCATAGGGCGGCCCGTCGGTGACAAACCCGAAACCGGCATAAAACCCTTCCAGATGAAGCTGCGCGCCGATGCGAATGGGGGCAGCGGGATAAAGCCGGGCCAGATGGTCCAGGCCAGCGGCCACCAGATGCCGCCCCAGCCCGGTGCCACGCCAGGACGGGGCCACAACGATCCGACCGATGAAGGCCGGCTCCCCCTCAGCGGGACCACGGGCCCGCAGATAGGCTGCCAGCCCCCCTGCCCCATCCGTCACCAGCAGATGGTCACAGACGGGGTCCAGCCCATCCAGATCGGCATAGGCGGAATTCTGTTCAACGATGAAAATATCCTGCCGGAACCGCAGCACCCGATAGAGGGAGGCTGCATCGAAGGCGGCAAAGGGTTGCCAGGCAAAACGCAACTCGTCCAGGGCGGGCGGGCTCAACGGCGAACCCCCAGCAGCACAGCCAGCTTGTCCCGCAGGCCAATAACGGTCACCGGCTTGGCGATGAAGGCGTTGACGCCCAGATCGCGGGCTTTCAGCACAATATCCTTCTGGGCATGGTTGGTCAGGAAAATCACCGGCGTCCGCCGCCCCAGCTCTTCCTTTTGGCGCAGCTGCTGCAGGAAGGTCAGCCCGTCCATCGGCTCCATCTCAATATCGCAGATGATGACATCGGGCCGCCGCTCCAGCGCGATATCCAGCCCGGCCGTCCCCTCCTCCGCTTCCCAGATATTGTTGAAATCAAGCTGCTTCAGGATGCGCGAGACGACGGTCCGGATGAAGGACTGATCCTCCACAATCAGGGCGTTCATGCGTGAGAAGCTGACAAAGCCGACCATCTACCCCTCGCAGCGCGTAATAGATCGCGCGGATACTACCGCGACAAGATTGATAAGGCTATAATTGTGCAATCGCGTTGATCACCCGGCCGACCATATCGGGCAGCGCTGCCGCCAGGCGCGAGGCCTCTGCCCCATCGCCGGCCCGCAGCGCCTGTTCGATTCGGTCGGCCAAACGGCCCAGCGGATCGGCCCCGCCATTCTTGGCCACACCGGCCAGCGCATGGATGCGCGCGCGCGCCGTTTCCAGATCGCCCGTCGCCAGGGCCGACAGGCTCTCGTCCCGCAGCGGTTGCAGGCTGTCCACAAAGGTTGCCAGGAAATCCCGGGCTTCGGCATCCAGGCAGCCGAACAGGGCCAGCGTCATGGCAGGATCGAAATCGGCATCCGGCTGGCGGTCATCGGCCGACGCCGGTTCATCACCCCCCCGGCCCCAGCGTTCCAGGCATTCCTGCAGCTGTTTCAGGTCCAGCGGCTTGGACAGGAAACCATCCATACCGGCATTGATGCAGCGCTGATCCTCCCCCGCCATGGCATTGGCCGTCAACGCCACGATGGGCAGGCGTTGACGGCCCTCCGCCGCCTCCGCCGCACGGATGGCAGAGGTCAGTTCATACCCATCCATCTCCGGCATGTTGCAATCGGTCAGCAGCAGGGCGTGGCCGCCCTGGCGCCAGGCGGCCAGCGCAGAGCGGCCATCCGAGTGCATGTCGCAGGCATAGCCCAGCAGCGCCAACTGCCGGCTGATCACCATCTGGTTGACACGGTGATCCTCCGCCACCAGCACCAGCCGGCCACTGGCCGCTGCCGCATCCCGCCCCGGCGGTGGCGTCGGGGCGGGCCTTGCCGGCTCCGCCATCTCCTCGGCATAGAGGCCCTGAGCCCTGGCCAGCAGCCGATAAAGTGCCGCACGCCGCACCGGCCGGTTCAGGAAATAATCCACCCCCGCCGGCCGCCCGGCTTCGCCATCTACCAGCAGGATGGCCTTGCCAGGGCCGGACAGGGCCGAGGCCGTATCGGCGATGGTGATATCCGGCAGCGCCCGGTCATCGTCAGTCAGCACCACCGCGCCAACATGCGTCAGATAGGTCTCCAGCGTCTGGCGCAGCAAGGGATCAGACAGCCGCAGGGCAACACAAAGGCCGGGGAAGGACAGGGCCTCCCCGCCATCGCCCGGCCCTTCCTCCAATTCCAGTTCCACCCAGAAGGTGGAGCCCCGGCCAATCCGGCTTTCCAGGCCGATGCGCCCCTGCATCAATTCCGCCAGACGCCGGGTGATGGACAGCCCCAGCCCGGTGCCGCCGAAACGGCGGCTGGTGGAACTGTCAGCCTGGGTAAAGGGCTGGAACAGCTTGGCCTTCAGCTCATCGGGAATGCCGATACCGGTGTCAGTCACCGTCAGACGCAGGGCCAGACCCTGGGTCGCAGCACCGGCCAACCGTTCCAGACGGATGGCAACATGGCCCTGTTCGGTGAATTTCACCGCATTGCCGGCCAGATTGAACAGAACCTGCCGCAGGCGTACCGGATCGCCCAGCAAAGATGCGGGAATGGTTGGGCAGATATGCAGGTGAAGGGCAATGCCCTTCTTGCGGGCAGCCGGGGCCAGAGTTTCCGCAACACCTTCCATCAGC
This sequence comes from Niveispirillum sp. SYP-B3756, assembly GCF_009495745.1. Taxonomy (GTDB): domain Bacteria; phylum Pseudomonadota; class Alphaproteobacteria; order Azospirillales; family Azospirillaceae; genus Niveispirillum. The sequence continues at coordinate 160,559 of NZ_WIDQ01000009.1, read as the reverse complement.
GCATGGATATCCAGCGGCTGCCGTTCAATATCCATACGACCGGCTTCGATCTTGGAGAAATCCAGGATGTCATCGATGATATGCAGCAGGGTGCCGGCCGAATCACGCGCTGTTTCCAACATTTCCCGCTGTTCAGCTGTCAGGCTGCTATGGCCCAGCAGTTCCAGCATCCCCAGCACCCCGTTCATCGGGGTGCGGATTTCATGGCTCATCGCCGCCAGGAAGGCGGATTTCAAACGGCTGGCGCTCTCCGCCTCCCGTGCACTGCGAATATTGTCATAGGCGCGCAGGCCGGTAACGATAGTGATGAACAGCTTTTCCGAGGTCAACTCTGTCTTGGACTTGTAATCATTGATGTCGTAGCTGACGATCACCTCCCGCACCGGCGCCTGTCCGGGCTGGCCGGTGCGCAGGATGATGCGGATGTCGCTGTTAGCGATCTCATTGCGGATGCAGCGCGCAAGCCGCAGACCCGCATCATCGGTTTCCATGACGATATCCACCAGGGCGACAGCAATATCGTCCCGCTGGCGCAGAATCGCTTCCGCCTCTGCGGCAGAACGGGCGGTCAGCAATTCCAGCGTCCTGTCCTTGTAACGCAACCGGCCCAGTACCAGCCGGGTCATCACATGGACTTCCTCATCATCATCCACCACCAGCACAGGCCAGGGGGGCAATTGGGCAAGGGAATCCGATCCATTGCCGACGGGACCGGCATCCGGCTCCTCCGGCGCGAACAGATCGTCGCCGTCCTCCCCCTCCATCACGCTCCCTTTCCCGTCAACGGACTTAAACCGTATACTATCGGTATATTGTCACCGCTTGGTCATCTGACAATTAAAGCATATCAAAGTAGCCCAACAACTCAACCTTCGCCCTTCGGCCCCTGCATTTGGCCGATGTGTGACATGGGAACGCAGAACGGGCTTGCTCTGCGGCGCCAGTTCGGTTACGCGTGTCGCCCAGCATCCGTGTTGCCCGACAAAGGTCTGACCGGATACGTAGGAAGAGTGGCCGAGTGGTTTAAGGCACTGGTCTTGAAAACCAGCGACGGTGCGAGCTGTCCGTGGGTTCGAATCCCACCTCTTCCGCCATCCACCGGATAGTGACAGGAAATCGGGCCGCTCATGCGGCTTTTTTCGTTCGTTCTCAAAGGATTTTAGCCCACCCCGTTCACCAGCGGCACCCTTGGTACCTGTGAATGGGGTGGGCGCCAGCCTTGCCCTCTTAAAGCCAGTCGCCATCCCCCAGCCCCTGCACGATGCGCCCCTCGGCGGCACCATATTGCAGGAAATGCAAAAGCGGGTTCAGCCCGGCCGACGCTACATCCGGATGGTCGGTGTTATAGGCACTGATATCGAAAGCTGCCGAGGGATCGCGTCCTTCCCGCCAGCCATAGGTATAGAAATGGGCTGCCGCGCTGGGCAGCACCCCCTGTTGTACGGCCGATGCCACATCCGGGTTCTTTGACAGATACCATCGGGTGTCGAAGAAGGCGTTGGGATCACGCCCTTCCTGGAAGCCGGATCGCACGAAATGCTCGTACCCGTTGGCCAGATCCCCCACCCGAACGGAGGCGGCTACATCAGGATTGGCCGCCAGATAATATTTCTCATCATACCCATAGGCCAGAAGGCCCTGGTCGACATAGCCGGCCCGTCCCTCCGCCCGACCCGCAACCTGATAATGGTGATAGCCGCTGCTGAAGATGCCCTGGTTTACGGCCACCCGCACATCCGCATAGCGGTCCAGATAGGCGCTTTCACTAAAGCCATTGCCCAGATTATCCGACACGGCGTTGGGCTGCCGCCCTTCCGCCTGACCATAAAGCTGGAAATGCTGCGTCGCGCTTTGCAGCAGCCCCCGCGCCACCACATCCGCTACATCCGGATTCCTGGCCAGATACCAAGTCTCATCCACCTGGCTGGAAGGCACGGGCGAACGCAGATCGGGCGTTGTCAGCAAGACCACGCGGTCATTCAGGCGCAACAGCTCGATACCGGAAAACACATCTGCGCCTTCCCCGTCGGGTCGGCCATCGATCACCTGCACGCCACCACTCCCATCCCGCAGAATGGTGACATCGGCAAAATTGGCATTCATGCCCGCTGCCTGGGTGCCACTGCCGCCAATGATCAGGTCGTTGCCTTTGCCGCCCTTCAGAAGGGTATGACCCGCCGGACCCTGGATAATATCGGCATTATCCGTACCCTGACCGTTGGTAATGGCGGTTGGGGCCAGAACCAGACGGTTACCGTCCGCAATGCTCAGCAGCGCCCCGGTACCAAGCCCGGCAATCTCAACGATATAGTCTGCCCCCGCCACCGTGTCTGCGCCGACATGGAGCCGGACCGTGCCATCAGCAATATTCTCATAGCGGACTTCGCCCAGCCCCAACCCGTCACCGCTACCGGCGCCATAATTGGTGATGGCGAGTTGCCCGTCATCAAGCCGGTTCGTGAATGAGAGCTGATCGCCCGCATGAAAATCTGCAATGCGATCTGAATCGATGCTGCCCCGCTGGCCGCCCATCACGAACAGGTCGTTGCCGGTACCGCCCCAAAGCGTGTCATTACCGGCACCGCCCTTCAGTACATCCGCCCCGCCGCCACCCTTAATAAGGTCGGCACCGGCACCGCCGTTCAGCGTCTCGTTCCGGTTACCCCCGGTGATCGTGTCCGCGTACCGGGTGCCGGTGACCTGAACCTCCTCAATGGAGATCAATTGATCATGGTCACCATTATCGATGGTGATGCTGTTATCCGTCACGGTGATGGCCACCGCATAGGCATTCTCAGAATAATCCAGAATGGCCTGATCCGTACCGGCACCGCCATCCAGCAGGTCACTGTCCCGACCGCCGATCAACAGATCGTCGCCAGCACCCCCGCGCAGCGTATCCACCCCCCAACCGCCATAAAGCGTATCCTGAAGGTTGCCACCGGTTATGGAATCGTTACCGCGATTACCAGAAATCAAATTGCGGGCCTCTGTAGCGCCCGTCAGCACATTGTTATAAAGGGTACCATTGCTGATCCGGTATTCAACACCGTTGATCGTCGCCTTCTCTACATCAATCAGGTAGACCTCACCCTCGACTTGCGAGGTTATGTAATAGGTATTGATGCGGACACCCGACATTTCCTCTTCATTGAACTGGGCAACGATGGAGTGGGTGCGGGCACCATTGGCGGGATCATAATTAAGGTCGGCGGCATCAAAACCCGTGCCGCCATAAAGGATGCTGTATCCGCCAAAATTCTGTCGCAGCACATCATCACCGGCTCCACCATCCAGCGTGTCGCTGCCGGTCAAGCCGATTATTGTGTCGTTGCCACCCAAACCGGCAATGCTGTCATTGCCGGTGGTACCGGTCAGCAGATCGGCCCCCTCCGTTGGCGTTACCGTCGCCTGCGACACCAGGGTCACGCGCCCTGAGGTACCGTCGGCGATAGTGAATGAACTGGCGCTGTAACTGTTTGAGAGCGTGTAGCTGTAACCGACAATGCGAGATGCTCCCAACCCCAGATAGGTGGTTCCATCGGCATTGGCCGCCACCTGCAACTCCCCATCGAAGGGAACACGGCGTGTACCGTCGTAGATGCTGGTGACAGGGTCACCGAACTGGATCACATCGCCAACAGCAAAATCGGTGATCACATCAGCCGGCGGCATATATTGCGTGCCGCTATCATAAGCCACAAATTCATCGGCACCGCCGCCGCCCGTCAGACTGTCTGCCCCGGCACCGCCGATCAGCGTGTCATTACCCGCACCGCCCACCAGCGTATCATCCAGCCCCGTGCCAATCAGCCGGATGCCGCCCGCCACATTGGCTGTCAGGGAAACCGCCATGCCGCTGACAGCAGAGGCATCAATCTCCTTCAAGGGCAGGGAGATGCCGTAGGTATCGACCGCAACCCCTCCCTCCGTCACCAGCAGAGAGCCATTAACATAGCTGACGATAACAGCCCCCGTGGCTGTTCCAGACAGCTTCAGCCCATTCCCGCCAATGACAGGCTGGCTGGTAACCACGATGCCCATAATCCGCTTCCCCATTGACCGGTTTTATCAATCAGGGATACGGTAAGTGAGTTACTTAACAAACGCAATCGGGCTGAAGTGGTAGTTCAGCTTTCTACAACTCCAGCACCTCCACCACCCCGTGCAGGGATTTGATGGCGGCGCGCCCGGTGCTGTCGATCTGGAAGGTCTTCGGCAAGGCGATCTCCACCTCCCGCAGGGCATCCATTTCCACCGCCAGCATCACCTTGCCGCGCCCCGGCGGCAGGCGGGAGAGGGTGTTTTTGATGCCCTCCACGGCGCGCACATCATCCACCAGAATGCGCAAGCCAGCGGCGGTCTTTGAGACCTCCTCCTCCAGCAACTGTACCCCGTGGCAGGTCAGGCGGATTTCCTCCCCGTTGCGCTGGGCATCTACCGCCACCAGCACGGCCTTACCGGCCTCCAGCATCTCCCGGCTCTGGGCGAGCGTTTCCTGGAACAGGGTTACTTCGAAAACACCGGTGGCGTCCGACAGGGTAACGAAGGCGAAGCGGTTGCCGCTTTTGGCCGTGCGTTCCTGGCGGGCCACCACGATACCGGCCATCTTGTAGCGGGTGGATTTGGCATCGCGCATTGCCTTGGGCAGATCGGCATGTTTCACCACCCGCATCCGGGTGAGTGCGGGGGCAAACGTATCCATCGGGTGGGCCGAAAGGTAGAAGCCGATGGCTTCGAACTCATGCCGCAGCTTTTCCAGCGGTTCCCAATCCGGCACTTTCGGCAGGTCCGGGGCCTTCAGCGCCTCGGTGGCCCCGAACAGGCTGGCCATGCCGCTTTCCCGCTGCTGCGCCTCTGCCTGGGCGTAGCGCAGCACGGTTTCCAGCCCGGCGAATAATTGCTGGCGGTTGCGGGACAGGCTGTCAAAGGCCCCGGCGCAGACCAGCTTTTCCATCATCCGCTTGTTCATCACCGTGTGATCGACACGGCGGGCGAAATCGAACACATCCTTGAACGGGCCATTGGCACGGCGTTCGGCCACCACCGATTCCATCGCCTGCGCCCCCACCCCCTTGATGGCGGCCAGGGCATAGCGCACCGCCCGGTTGCCATCGGGCAGGGTTTCCACGGCAAAGCGGGCAGCAGAGGCGTTCACATCCGGCGGCAGCAGCTTGATCCGCAGCCGCATCAGTTCCTGGCGGAACTGGTTCAACTTGTCGGTATTGCCCATATCATAGGTCATGGTGGCTGCCATGAACTCGACAGGGTAATTGGCCTTCATGAAGGCCGTCTGATAGGCGACCAGCGCATAGGCCGCGGCGTGGGATTTATTGAAGCCGTAACCGGCGAATTTATTCACCTGATCGAAGATCAGACCGGACTGTTCTTCCGGCACGGCCAGCTTTTCGGCGGAACCGGCGATGAACTTCGCCCGTTCCTTCTCCATCTCCTCCTTGATCTTCTTACCCATGGCGCGGCGCAGCAGGTCCGCGCCGCCAAGGCTGTAGCCCGCCAGCACCTGGGCGATCTGCATCACCTGTTCCTGATACACCATGATCCCGAAGGTTTCCTCCAGGATCGGCTGTAAGGCCGGGTGCATGTAATCCGGCGCTTCCTGCTTGAATTTCACCTTAATATATTTGGGGATATTATCCATCGGGCCGGGACGATAGAGCGACACCAGCGCGATAATATCCTCAATCCGGTTCGGCTTCATGCGGCGCAGCACGTCGCGCATCCCGGAACTTTCCAGCTGGAACACGCCGGAACTCTCTGCCCGGCCTAAGATATCGTAGGACTTCTTGTCCTCCATATCCAAATCCAGCAGGTCCAGTTCCGGGCCCAAGTCCCGCACATGGTCCACTGCCGTTTTCAGCACGGTCAGCGTCTTCAGGCCCAGGAAGTCGAACTTCACCAGCCCCGCCAGTTCGACATATTTCATGTTGAACTGGGTGACCGGCATGTCGGACCGCGGGTCGCGGTACATCGGCACCAGTTCATAAAGCGGGCGGTCACCAATCACCACGCCGGCGGCGTGGGTGGAGGCGTGGCGGTACAGCCCTTCCAGCCGCAGCGCGATGGTCAGCAGGCGGGCCACCGTCTCATCCCCGCGCTGCATCTCCTGCAATTGCGGCTCCCCATCCAGCGCCTGTTGCAGGGTGACGGGGTTGGCCGGGTTGTTGGGGATCAGTTTGCAGATACGGTCCACCTGACCATAGGGCATCTGCAAGGTGCGCCCCACATCGCGCACCACGGCGCGGGCCTGCAGCTTACCGAAGGTGATGATCTGGCCGACCTTGTCGTAGCCGTATTTCTGCTGAACATATTTGATCACCTCTTCCCGGCGATCCTGGCAGAAATCGATATCGAAGTCGGGCATCGACACGCGTTCCGGGTTCAGGAAGCGTTCGAACAGCAGGCCATAGCGGATGGGATCAAGGTCGGTGATCAACAATGACCAGGCAACCAGCGATCCCGCACCCGAACCACGACCCGGCCCCACCGGAATCCCGTGATCCTTGGCCCATTTGATGAAGTCCGACACGATCAGGAAGTAGCCGGGGAACTTCATCTTGATGATGGTATTCAGCTCGAAATCCAGCCGCTCCCGATATTCCTTCTCGATCTTCTCCTTCTCATCCTGGGCCATGCCGCTGGTGAACACATATTTGTTCAGGCGGTAGGTCAAACCGTCATGCGCCTGAACGCGCAATTCGTCTTCTTCCAGCCGCCCGCCCTCACAGGCAAACGGCGGCAGGATCGGGGCCACCTTGCGGGGCATGTAGGCGCAGCGCCGGGCGATCACCACGGTATTATCCACCGCCTCCGGCAGGTCGGCGAACAGTTCCCGCATCTCGGCGGCGGTCTTGAAATAATGCTGCGGGGTGACGCGGCGGCGTTCCTCCTGCATCACATAGGCGCCCTCGGCGATGCAGAGCAGCACATCGTGCGCCTCGTACATATCCGCTGTGGCGAAATAGGCGTCGTTGGTGGCGACCAGCGGCACGTCATGGGCGTAGGCCAGATCGATCAGATCAGGCTCAACCTTGGCTTCCGCCTGCCCGATCGGCCCTTCGGCATGGCGCATCAATTCAATATAGAGCCGGCCCGGGAACAGGGATTTCAGCTTTTGCAGCAGATCCAGGGCGTGCGGCTTCTGCCCATCCAGCAGCAGCCGGTTCAGCCCGCCGCCGAACCCGCCGGTCAGGCAGATCAAACCATCGGTCAGCCCTTCCATATCCTCCAGCGACACCTGGGGCAGCAGGCCGGGATCAGTATCCATGAAGGCCTTGGAGACCAGCCGCATCAGGTTGCGGTACCCCTGCTCGCTCTGCACCAGCAGCACAAGCTGGTCGGCGCCCGGCCCCAGCACCCGTCCCGCCACCTTCTTGAGCGGGCCGAAGGGGGTGATCCACATCTGGCAGCCGATGATGGGCTGGATACCATCGTCGGATGCCGCCATGGCGAATTCCAGGCAGCCGAACAGGTTGCCGGTATCGGTGACGGCCACCGCCGGGAAGCCGTGCTTCTTGCACAGCTTCACCAGTTCCTTGGGCTTGATCGCGCCTTCCGCCAGAGAATAGGCAGAATGGACGCGCAGATGGATGAAACCGGGGTCGGACAAGGCGGCAACGATCAGGCTACGGAACGGGAGTGATCCAGACCCTACCGCAAAGCAGGGGCCGGATGCGACTCCCCCGTCGGCTAATTCTGGCCCCGCAGCGCCTGACGCATCCACAGGCCACAGCCGATATCCGTGGCGGCGGCAACCATCAGCCACGACATCCCCCACAGGGTCAGATGGCTCCAGCCGATGCCCAGCAGCGCCAGGGTACAGGCACCGGCCGCAAAGCCCAGCAGCGGCGCCAGCCCCACAAACTTGCTGCTGGACAGCCACCACAGCGTGCCGCTCAGGGCGAAACAGGAAAGCCCCAAGGCGATCACCAGCCAGTGGATCGCTGGAATGGCCACGAACTGCGGATCGGCAAAAACCAGGGCAGGTTCCAGCATCGGCATCAACAGGGCGTCAGCCCCCACCAATGCCGCAATCACGGCATAAACCCGCACCGGCCGACGGGCGTCGGTCGGTGCGGTGAGGGGCTGGGTGTGCTGGGTCAGACTCATGACATCCTCCGCTTACGGGGAAGATGATGCCTGTTTTACAGCTTCTTGCAAGTGGACCGGTGGTTCAGGCTCTTACTGCTGATCGTTCACCACCTGCCAAGCCCCGTCCGGCATCCGGCAGGCGGTGCCATAGGCGTCTTCCGCACGACCGCCGATCATCACCGTCTGCTGGAATTCCCGGCAATAGGAGCCGGTGGCCGTGCGGCCTTCGCGCAGGGCCACCACCTGGCCATTGGCCCCGCTGTCCGACCAATAGATCGGCTGGCCGATGGGGGCGGCGGTGGCGCGGATCTGGGCATCTTCCAGGGCGCGCTGCTGGTTCTCGTTGATATTGTTCAGCATGGCGAGCGTGATGCCGGTCAGGCCTAGCCACAGCAGGGCGTCATCGTCGCGGCGATAGTGACCATAACCATTGTACCAATGACCATAGGGGCGGACCACCACCACATCGCGGTAAACCCGGCGACGCTGCGGCGGGATATAGTAATTCACCACCGGCCGACGCTCATGTTCCCACCAGCCCGGCGGCGGGCCGGGCGGGGGACCGGGACGGTAAATATGCACATCCTCATGCACATAGACATCCCGACGCCGGTCCGGCCCATGCCAGTCGTGGTCATCGTGCCAGTCCCGATCGCGGTGCCAATCATGGTCGTCATCATGATGGCCGTGCCAACCCCAGCCCCGATCATCATCATCCGGGCGCGCGAAGGAGGGCGGCACCACAAGGCTGAGCACAAGGCCGGCCGTCACGGCGATGGAAGTGAAAGGGCGGATACGCATGGTAACCTCACCATAACAGGCCCGACAGGGGGCCTTGATCATGCTTATGATGAACCAGGCTCACGGCAAAATCTGGGCATGATCAGGGTGAAGAAGCGGTTTCACGGCCCCTACCCCCTTTTCGTTACCCCGCCGACCAACCCGCCCATAAATGGGCCGTTGCCAGCGACCGCCAGGGCGCGAAACGGTGCATCAGTTCCCCCTGTTCCACAGGCGTGGGGCGTCTTTCCATGCCCGTGAAATATTGCAGGGCTGCCGCCAGCCCAGCGTCACCCAGGGGGGCGATATCCGGCATGGCGCAGGCGCGCAACAGCACATAGGCTCGCGTCCAGGGGCCGATGCCCTTGATACCGGTCAGCGCCGCCTCCGCCGCATCGGGGGCCAGATGCGGCAGGCTTTCATAATCCACACCCGCACTGGCGGCAGTGATCAGATAGGCCGCCTTGGCGCGGGAGAATTTCAGCCGGCCCAACAGGTCCGGGTCCAGGGCGGCAATCCCGGCCGGCGTGGGATGGGCCTTCATGCCCGACGGATGGTCCAGCCCCGCCAGTTCAATCAGCGTGCGGCGCAATTGCCCGGCAAAGCGCAGATTCACCTGCTGGCCGACAATGGCCCAGCACAAGGCCTCAAACACGCTGGCCGTCTGGGGCAGGCGCAGGCCGGGGCCACAACGGGACAGCAGGCGCGCCACCTCCCCATCTTCTGCCGCCAACGCCTCAAACCCCGCCCCATCCAGGGCCAGGCCCAGCATCCGGGCGGCGGCATCGGCCAAGGCCGCCGCCTCCCCCGCACTCAGGTCTGCCGGGTCGGCGGAAAGCCGTGCGACATCGGCCCCGATCTCGATCTCCAGCCGGATGGCACGGCCCGCCGGGGCCAGCAGCTTGGTGATGCGGTTGCCCGCCACCCGCTCCGACAGCCCGTCCGGGTCGCGGCCATGATAGGCCAGCACCCAATCGGCGCGGTATCCCGCCGGCAAATCCAGGTCCGGCAGCGCGCCCGCCATCTCAGCGTTCCACCAGCACGCCGTCGCGCATTTCCACCACCCGGTCCATGCGCTGGGCCAGTTCCATATTATGGGTGGCAACCAGGGCCCCCAGCCGGGCACCGCCCGCCGCCTCCCCACGCACCAGTTGCTGGAACATGGCAAAGACCGCTTCCGCCGTATGCAGATCCAGATTGCCGGTCGGTTCATCGGCGATCAACAGGGCCGGGCGGTTGGCCAGCGCGCGGGCAATGGCCACGCGCTGCTGTTCCCCGCCCGACAGCTTGGCCGGGCGATGATCGGCCCGCGCCGCCAGCCCCACCCGTTCCAGCAGCTCCCGGGCGCGGATTTCCGCCTGTTTGCGGGTGACGCCGGCAATCATCTGCGGCAGCACGATATTTTCCAGGGCGGAAAATTCCGGCAGCAGATGGTGAAACTGATAGACAAAGCCGATGCGGTCCCGGCGCAACGCCGTGCGCCCGGCATCATCCAGGGAAGACGCCATTTGCCCGGCGATGTGGATTTCCCCGCCATCGGCCCGTTCCAGCAGGCCCGCGATCTGCAACAGGGTGGATTTGCCGGCCCCGGACGGGCCGACCAGGGCCACCAGTTCGCCCGCCTTCACGGCGGCATTCACGCCGCGCAACACATCCAGCCTTTTTTCCCCTTGCGCGAAGGAGCGGCGGATACCGTTCAGGGAAAGCACAATATCGGTGCCGTTCATCGCCTCACTCATAACGCAGCGCCTCCACAGGGTCGAGCCGGGCAGCCCGCCAGGAGGGGTAAAGGGTGGCCACAAAGGACAGGGCGACGGAGGACAGCGCCACCAGCGCCACCTGCACCGGGTCCGTCCAGCTTGGCAGGGTGGACAGGTAATAGATATCGGCGTTGAACGGGTCGGTACCCGTCAGGGCCTGCACCAGTTGGCGCACATCTTCCACATGGTGGGAAGCCAGCACGCCCAGCGCCACCCCGGCCACCGTGCCGGCAATACCGATGGAGGCACCGGACAGCAGGAAGATGCGCAGGATCATACCGCGCCCGGCCCCCATGGTGCGCAGGATGGCGATTTCCCGCCCCTTGTCCTGCACCATCATGATCATGCCGGAAATGATGTTGAAGGCGGCCACGATGACGATCATGGCCAATATCAGCGTCACCACATTGCGCTGGGTTTCAATGACGCTGAAGAAAGCGCCATTCACCTGCTGCCAATCCTGCGCCAGCAAGGGTTCCGACAGGCTGGCGCTGACCGCCGGGTGCAGCCCCGGTGCCTTGGCCGGATCATCCAGCATCAATTCCAGTGTGGTGATCGTCTCCCCCAGCTCAAAAAAGCTCTGGGCGGCGGGTAGGTCCATCAGCACCAGGGTGGCATCAAATTCCGACACGCCCAGCGCCAGAATGCCAACCACCGGGAAACTGCGTGAGCGGGGCGCCCCTTCCGTGCCGATGCGGGGGCTGAGCAGGGTGATGCGGTCGCCCAGCTTGATTCCGCCCCGCTCGGCCAGCTTGGCCCCGATGGCCACCCCGTCGCCTGCCGGCAGGGTGCCTGCCTTCAGGGAACCGGCAAAAGCCGGGCGGCGGGCAATATCCGCCGCGTTCAGCGCCTTGACCAGCACGCCGCCGGCATAATCACGGATGGAAAGCAGCCCCTGCCCGTCAATGGCCGGCATCACCCCCGCCATGCCGGGCAAGGCCGACAGGCGGCGCATGTCGTCCACCGGCGGCACGAAGGGGCCATTGGGGGAATAGACCATCAAATGGCCCTGGAAGCCCAGCACGCGGGACAGCAGATCGCGCTGAAACCCGTTGAACACAGCAAGCGACACCAGCAGCGTCGCCACCCCCAGCGTGATGCCCAGGAAGGAGAAACCGGCAATGACGGAGATGAAGCCTTCCTGCCGCCGGGCGCGCAGATAGCGCCCGGCGATCCAGCGTTCCACAGCGGAGAACATGCCGCCTGCCTTCTGTTTGGTCTCAGCCATGGCGCAGCGCCTCCACCGGGTCCAGGCGGGCGGCGCGCAGGGCGGGATAGATCGTCGCCCCGATGGACAGGAACAGGCCCAGCCCCAGCACCAGCATCACCTCCCCCCAATCAATGATGGCGGGCAGGCCGGTCAGAAAGGCGATCATCGGGATACTGGCCGCCCCTGGCAGCGATGACAGCGCCGCCCCGATGGCCTGCACGTTGAGGGTCAGCACCAGCCCCAGGCCAAAGCCGATCAGCGTGCCAAACGCCCCGATGGAGGCACCGGCCAGCAGAAACACCCGCAGGATGGAACGCTGTGCCGCCCCCATGGTGCGCAGAATGGCAATCGCCGCCGATTTGCCGCGCACCAGCATGACCATGGAGGAGATGATATTGAAACTGGCCACCAGGATGATCAACGTCAGCACAATGAACATGGCCACCCGCTCCACGCCCAAGGCCGTGACCAGGGAACCATTGGCCTGCCGCCAGTCAGTGACGCGATAGCCAGGACCGACCGCCGCCGACAGGCTGGCATGAAGGGCGGCGACATCCTGCGGGTTCTGCACGAACACATCGATGGCGGTGACCTGTTCCGGCAGGCGGAAGAAACGCTGCGCCGCCGCCAGCGGCATATAAAGGCTGGCGGCATCCTGATCGGGCATCCGCACATCCACCACCGCATAAACGGGGAAGGATTTACGCCGCAGCATGGTGCCGAACGGGGTGGGCGTGCCCTTGGGGCTGATCAAGGTGACTTCACCACCGACGGAAATACCCAACGTGCGCGACAGGCCAAAGCCCAGCGCCACCCCATCATCCCCCAGATCGGGCAGGCCCCTTATGACGGAACTGCCGACAATGGGCCGGCGCTTGAAATCATCCGGCAGCAGCCCGCGCACCTTCACGCCGGTGGCCCGGCCATTGACGGTCGCCATGGCCTGGCCTTCCACCACCGGCATGGCCATCACCACGCCCGGCGTGGCTGCCAGCTTTTCCACCAGGATCGGATATTGGGGGATCGCCCCGCCATCGCGGGTGATGCTGGCATGGGCACCGATGCCCTGGATGCGGGCCACCAGTTGCGCCCGGAACCCGTTCATCACCGACATGACGATGATCAGCGTCGCCACCCCCAGCGCCACCCCGACAAAGGAAAAGCCGGCAATCACCGAGACCGTGCCTTCCTGCCGCCGCGCCCGCAGGTAACGGAAGGCGACCATGCGTTCAAACGGCGTGAAGATCATGGGCTCTCAAAAGGCAAGGGGCACCGGGCGGGTGCGGGTTTAGCCTTGCTTATAGGCGGAAATGGGGCGGGGGCGGAAGGGAGGACATAATACCACCAGCAAGCGGCTTGACTTTTTAGGTCAATCAACCTAATTTTTCCCTAGGTCAATTGACCTAGGAAAGTGACATGAGCGAACCATCGACACGCGATCAGATCGTCACGACAGCCGACATGCTGTTCTATCAACGCGGTTTTGAGCCAACATCGCTGGCCAACATCGCCGGTGCTGTCGGCATTGCGCGTGGCAATCTCACCTATCATTTCAAATCCAAGAACGAGCTTCTGGCCGCCGTGATCGACCGGCGCCTCGCCAATACGGCAGTCATGCTGACAACTTGGGAGGAGGCTGGCGATCATCCGGCGGCACGCATCCTCAGTTTCATCCATATCCTGATCATGAACCGGGCAAGGATCATGCAGCATGGCTGCCCGGTCGGCACGCTCTCAAACGAGTTGGCCAAGCTGGATCATGCAGCGCAGGCCGACGCCGCCCGCCTGTTCACCTTGTTCGCCGATTGGCTGGAACGGCAGTTCATCCTGCTGGGCCAGGGGGACAAGTCACGGGAACAGGCGCTGCACCTGCTTGCCCGCAGCCAGGGTGTGGCAACCCTGGCAGCCGCCCTGCGGGATGAAGGCTTTATCCGCCAGGAAGTAGCCTTGATGACACAATGGCTGGCCGAGCTGACGCCCGTTGATTGCTGAGAGGAAGAGAACGAATGCATATCATTTTTCTGCACTTCACGGCTGACAAGACCCGTGCCGGCGACTTCATGGCGGCCCACAATGACTGGCTGCAACGGGGTTTCGCCGACGGCGTGTTCCTACTGGCTGGCGGCTTGGGGCCAGGCCAGGGCGGTGCCATCCTGGCCCATGGGGAACCGCTGGCGGCAATTGAAGCGCGTGTCGCTGCCGATCCATTCGTGGCGGAAGGGATCGTCAGCGCGGACATCAGCACCATCGTGCCCGGCCGTACCGATCCCCGGCTGGACTTTCTGCGCACCTGAGGGCGAAACTGGATGGACAAGACCCTGCCCGGCCCCGATGGCCTGCCCCGCTGCCGCTGGTGCGCCACAGCCCCGGAATTCCCGCAATATCATGATACCGAATGGGGTTTCCCCGTCGCCGATGACCGACGGCTGTTCGAAAAACTATGTCTGGAGGGGTTTCAGTCCGGCCTGTCCTGGCGCACGATCCTTGCCAAGCGGGAAAATTTCCGTAGTGCCTTCCAAGGCTTCGACATTGCTACCGTTGCCTCCTTTGATACGGCGGATGTGGAGCGGCTTCTGACCGATAGCGGGATCATTCGCCATCGCGGCAAGATCGAAGCCAGCATCAATAATGCCCGCCGCGCCCAGGAGCTGATCGCGGCGGAGGGGTCGCTGGCCGCCTATTTCTGGCGCCATGAGCCCCCGCCGGGGGAACATGGTCTACCGCAGACGGCGTCGACCTCCGCCACCTCCATCAGGCTGTCGAAGGATCTACTGAAACGCGGCTGGAAGTTCGTCGGCCCGACAGCAGTTTTTGCCTTCATGCAGGCAATGGGGCTGATCAACGACCATGCTGAGGGATGTGTCACGCGGGCAGAAGCTGCCAGGGCCCGCACTCTCTTTCAGCCACCGCTGGGGTGAGTTGCATCTGTCCCCCGCCACCCATCCGTCAACGTCCCCAGAAAAGTAACAATATCGGCAATCTCCGCCTCGCTCAGCGCTGGTTTGTCCCCGACTTTGCCGCCAAAGGGCGGGTCCATGTTCAGGTTGGCGCGATAGGGGGCGGGCAGATCGTCGAACACCTCCACCGTGCCATCGGGTTTGCGCGGGAACCAGCGGGCGGGGTCGGTGTCGCGGGTGGCGTAGAAGCTGACCGCCTGGGTCAGGTCAGTAAACACCCCGTTATGGAAGAAGCGCTTGCGCAGGGCGACATTGCGCAGCGACGGCGTGCGGAACAGGCCGCAATAATCCGCACGGGCCTTAAAATCCGTCCGGTCGGGGCCGCACAGGCCCAGATCGAAAAAGGCCGGATCGGCATTGGCCGGGATGGCGCGGTTGCGCGGCACGCCCAGCGCGATCAAACCGTAATCGGTGAATTGTGGCGGCGTACCATCCATATCCACCGCACTTTTATGGCACGACGCGCAATTGCCCTTCGCCTCGTCATTGAACAGGGCCAGCCCTCGCGCCTCCTGCGCCGTCAGGGTCGCCTTGCCCTGAAGATAGGCGTCGTACTTGCTGCTATAGGGATAGAACAGGGCGGGCGTCTGCTGATAGACCTCCAGCGCCGACAGGGCGATGGTCACCAGCGCCTCATCCTGGCCGAACGCCCCCTCCCCCGCCAACTGGCGCAGCAGCCCGGCATAGGGGGCGGCGCGCAGGGCCCCGGCCACGGCTGCCGGGCCGGAGGCTGCCATCTCCACCGGGGAATAAAGCGGGATGCGGGCCTGATCGGCAGTGCGGTCCACCCTGCCATCCCAGGTCAGGCCGCCAGACGGGCCGCCATCCACACTGTCATCGCCATAGGGGTCGGTATCAAACATATGTTCGTTGAAGGCGGGTACCGTCTGGGTATAGGTCAGTGACGGCACCGCCCGATGGCCGAACAGCGACAGGTCCGGTCCGCCCGGTTCCACCGCCCGCCCGCTGACCGGGCCAAAGGCGTTGCCCGGCACATGGCAGGAGGCGCAGGCCAGCTTGCCCGACGCCGACAGGCTGGGGTCGGCGAAGATCGCCCCGCCCGCCTGCCGCAGCAATTCTACCCGTGCGTAAACTTCCTGCCGCGTCATGGCTGCCGTCGCCGTACCGGCCAGCAGCACCAGAGCGGCCAGCCCCACCATCACCCGCAACCCACGCACCATCACACTCCCCAAATGCAACAGCCCCTTCTTAACGCCCAATCATGACCGATCAACGACGCTGCGACATCTTGCGATATCCTGCCGCAGTGGATGATCATGAAACCGACATGGGTTAGGAGTAGGGAAAGCCTAACCCTTTCGCCGTCACGTAAGAGAACGCCGATGTTTACCCGCCCCCTGCTGTTGCCAATGCTGCTGGCCGCCACCGCGCTGACCTCCCCTGCCCTGGCGGCAGCGCCCAAGGGGCTGGAGAAGATTGAGACGGTGGTGGTGATCTATGCCGAAAACCGCAGCTTCGATAATCTTTATGGCCATTTCCCCGGTGCCGACGGGTTGGCCCAGGCGGCAAAGACGGGGATTGTGCAGGCCGACCGCGACGGCAAACCACTGGCCGAACTGCCACCCGTCTGGGGCGGGTTGACGGCCAAGGGGGTGACACCTGCCATCACCCAGGCCCAGACCGAACATCTGCCCAATGCGCCATTCGCCATTGACGACCCCAAGGGCTTTAATCAGTCGCTGGGTATCGCCACCCGCGACCTGTGGCACCGGTTCTATCAGAACCAGATGCAGATCAATGGCGGGCGCAATGACCGGTTCGTCGCCTGGGCCGATACGGGCGGGCTGGTGATGGGCCATTATGACGGGTCCAAGCTGCCACTGTGGCAGGTGGCAAAGCGCTACACGCTGGCCGACCATTTCTTCATGGGCGGGTTTGGCGGTTCCTTCTTCAACCATTTCCAACTGGCCTGCGCCTGCGCGCCCTATTATCCCGATGCGGATAAAAGCCCGGCCAAGGATTTGATCTCCCAAGTCGGACCGGATGGCACCAGCCTGGTGCTGGCCGACAATTCACCAGCATCGGCCCTGCAGGGGGTGCCGAAATTCGCCAAGGATGGCGACCTGACGCCGGATTTCTACGCCGTCAATACGATGCAGCCCCCCTATCAGCCCAGCCGCAACAAGCCGGCCCCCGGCGGCGATCCGGCCTATGCCGACCCGGCCGCCCCCACCACGCTGCCGCCGCAGACCCAGACCACCATCGGCGATCTGCTCTCAGCCAAGGGCGTCAGTTGGGCTTGGTACGCGTCGGCCTTCAATGCCACCCTGGCCGGGCAGAACGCCTCACCCGCGCCGAATTTCCAGTTCCACCACCAGCCGTTCAATTATTTCGCCAACTACGCCCCCGGCACCCAGGCGCGGGCCGAACATCTGCGCGATGGCGGGATTGATGGGGTGGAATTCATCAAGGCCATCGATGGCGGCAAGCTGCCCCAGGTCAGCTTCTACAAGCCGCAGGGAAATTTGAACGAACATGCGGGCTATGCCGATGTGATCAGCGGTGACCAGCATATTGCCGAGATTGTGAAGCATCTGGAAAAAAGCCCGCAATGGGGCCACATGCTGGTCATTGTCACCTATGATGAAAATGGCGGCTTCTGGGACCATGTGGCCCCGCCCAAGGCCGACCGTTTCGGCCCCGGCACCCGCATCCCGGCGATCATCATCTCCCCCCACGCCAAAAAGGGGTTTGTCGACCATACGCAGTATGACACCACGTCCATCCTGCGTTTCATCACCAAGCGCTATGGCCTGCCGACGCTGGAGGGCATCAAGACCCGCGATGCCGCCTTGGCCGCCAATGGCGCAAAGCCGCTGGGCGATCTGACCAACGCCCTGGAACTGTAAGCAGTCGCGCCCCGTGACGGCACCCGGCATCCCGTGCACCCCCAAGGTGCGGGATGCCGGGTGCCGTTGATTCCTGTTCCACCCGCCCCGCCTTTCAGGTATGAGACCTCTTAACGCGGAGAGGTAGAAGACAACCGGCGGAGAATGGATTTTGACGGGTGCCGCAGAGCGATTTTACGAGCGTGTTCACGCCCTGGGTGGTGCGCACCCGCAGATAACATCGGTTGGAAAGGCGCATCGTTACTTCTCCGTTGTCGAGAGCCTGCGCACCCGCCCGCAGCAGACCGTTTGCGAGCTGGGGTTTGGCGGGCACTCCCTCCTGAACATCCTCAGCCCGTTCGTCCGCGAATATCACATCATTGATATTGTTGACTGTGCCGCCGGTAAGATATTGCCGGACAATGTCCGCACCTATTGTGGCAATCTGGACAATCCCTTCCCCTTTCAGGATGGGCAGTTCGACAGTGTAATTGCCATGATGGTGGTGGAACATCTCTATGATCCGTTCCACGCCATGGCGGAAATTGCCCGCATCTGCCGGCCGGGCGGCACAGTCATCATCAACCTGCCCAATATCGCGGCCCTGAAATGCCGCTTCTCCTTGCTGTTGGGCCGGATGCCCGTCACCTCCACCAAGGACTGGTACGAAAAGCGGCAGTGGGACGGCAACCACCTGCATTATTTCACGGTGGCCGATACAAAGCGTCTGGCCGGGCTCTATGGGTTACGGCTGGAAACGATGCACCCGGTGGGGCAGATGGTCTGGCTGAAGCGCCTGCGCCCCCACCTGTTTTGCCACGAGATTTCTTACATCTTCCGCAAGGATGGGGCCTGAATACCCTGCCATTCCAGGGGTGGCGGTAGCGCAGTAGCGGCGTAATCCACATGCAGCACCCGCCGCCGCGTCGGCTGCCGTGCCACCTCGGACGCATGAAGGATCAAGGTGGCATAAGCCCAGGCATCTCCAGCCTGGGCGAGACAGGCATGATGCCCGGTAGCGGCAACCACCGACGCAATATCCGCCTCCGCCACCATGCCAAGACGGTGGGAGCCGGAGGCAATCAGCAGCGGGGCATTATCCGGTCCAACATCATCCAGATGCAGGCGGATGGTGACCATCCCTGCCAGAATTTCCACCGGTGGGGCGACATGCGGTATGCCGGTCTTTACCGACCAGGGGCCGAAGCCCGGCACGTCGTGGCGGGCGTTTACGGCGATGGTGCGATCCTGATGCCAGGCAACCTGCCAATTTGTCTGTGCCGTCTTGTCGAACAGCAAGGCCCGCACCGGCCTTGCCCCCTGCCCCAGCAAGTCGCCCGCCAAAACGCCCACCGCCCCATCCGGCCCCAGCAGTTGGGACAGGAGCGGGTTATGGCCCAGCCGCAAACCGGGCCGCTCCAGCGGAAAAGGGGCAAGCCCTTCGCACAGTGCGGCAACAGCTTGCAAACCGATCAGGGCCGGAACATGCAGCGCGCCGATGGCGGCGGCAGGTTCCGGCCAACGGGCACCGTTCATCACGGCACCCGCGCCCATCAGACCGGCTTCACCAGGGCATGGCGCTTCTTGCCGGCGGACAGTTTGATCACGCCGTCATCGCCGATATGGGAGGCGTAGAGCTTGTACGCCTCGTCCGAGACGGCGGCGTCATTCACCTTCACGCCATTGCCCTTGATCAGGCGGCGCGCCTCCCCCTTGCTGGCGGACAGGCCGGTCTGCACCAGCAGATCGGCCAGATAGGCACCGTCGGTCAAGCTGCCTTGCGGGATTTCCACCGTGGGCAGCCCCTCGGCCGCCGCCCCTTCTTCAAAGGTGCGGCGGGCAGTTTCGGCGGCCTGTTCGGCGGCGTCGCGGCCCCGCACCAGGGCGGTGATCTCGGTGGCCAGGATCTTCTTGGCCTCGTTGATCTCCGCCCCCTGCAGAGCACCCAGACGGGCGATTTCATCCAGCGACAGTTCGGTGAACAGCTTCAGGAAGCGGACGACATCCGCATCTTCCGTGTTGCGCCAATATTGCCAGAAATCCAGGTTGGACAGCCGATCCTCGTTCAGCCAGACGGCCCCGGCGGCGGTCT
This sequence comes from Niveispirillum sp. SYP-B3756, assembly GCF_009495745.1. GTDB lineage: Bacteria > Pseudomonadota > Alphaproteobacteria > Azospirillales > Azospirillaceae > Niveispirillum. Next base: position 140,802 of record NZ_WIDQ01000009.1, on the reverse strand, counting down.
TGCCCATCTTGGCACCGGACGCGGTGGTCAGCAGCGGACAGGTGAAGCCGTACAGGTCGGCCTGGGCGATGCGGCGGCCCAGTTCCACACCGTTGACAATATTGCCCCACTGGTCGCTGCCGCCGGTTTGCAGCGAACAGCCGTAACGGCGGCTCAGTTCCACGAAATCATAGGCCTGGAGGATCATGTAATTGAATTCCAGGAAGGTCAGCGGCTGTTCACGGTCCAGGCGCAGCTTCACCGAATCGAAGCTCAACATGCGGTTGATGGTGAAGTGGCGGCCGATATCGCGCAGGAACGGGATATATTCCAACTGATCCAGCCAGTCGGCATTATTCACCAGCCGGGCGGTGCCGGGGGCACCGTCGCCAAAGGTGAACATGCGATCGAACACGCCCTTGATGCTGTCGATATTGGCGTTGATATCGTCGGTGGTCAGCAGCTTGCGCGTTTCGTCACGGCCCGACGGGTCGCCGATCTTGGTGGTGCCGCCGCCCATCAGCAGGATGGGGTTGTTGCCCGTCTTGCCCAGCCAGCGCTGGATCATGGTGGGCAGCAGATGGCCGACATGCAGGCTGTCAGCCGTGGCATCATAGCCATTATAGGCCGTGACCGGGCCTTCCAGGAATTTCTTGTCCAGCGCTTCCAGGTCGGTCGCCTGATGATAATAACCACGCTCCACCATCACGCGCAGGAATTCGGATTTGATGTTCGCGGGTGCGGTGGTTGTGGTCATGATCTTTCAAACCTTGGTCTCTGATCGAAGTTGATCGCCCCTATGGGCAAGGGCGTGGTAGCACAGTTGTCGGCAATGGGCACGGGGGCACGATGGCAGGGCAGGTTTTCACCGCATTGGGTCTGATGAGCGGCACGTCGATGGATGGCATCGATGCCGCCCTGATCCGTACCGACGGGCATGGGCTGGTGGAACCGCTGGGCTTCCTGTTCGCCCCCTATCGCCGCACCTTCCGCGACCGGCTGCGCGCCGTGCTGGGCGGGGTGGGCGATGTGGCGTCGGTGGAACAGGAATTGACCGACCTGCACGCCGAAGCGGTGGCCAGTGCACTGCGCGTGCATGACCTGACCGCCGATCAGGTGGACCTGATCGGTTTTCACGGCCACACCATCCTGCACGCGCCCGACCGGCGGCACACTTGGCAGATCGGCGATGGTGCCCGGCTGGCGGCTGCCACCGGCATTGATGTGGTGTTTGATTTTCGCACGGCGGATGTCAAGGCGGGCGGCCAGGGGGCCCCGCTGGTGCCGCTGTACCATCAGGCGCTGGTGGGCGATCTGGAACGACCCGTGGCCATCTTGAATATTGGCGGGGTCGCCAATGTCACCTGGCTGGGGCCGGGGGAGCTGGATGTGCTGGCCTTTGATACCGGCCCCGGCAATGCGTTGGTGGATGATCTGATCCTGTCGCGCACGGGCGAGCCCTATGATGATGGCGGACAGATCGCGGCGACAGGCAAGGTGGATATGGACCTGCTGGTCCGGCTGCTGGACCATGGTTATTTCCAGGCCCCACCGCCCAAATCGCTGGACCGCGATGCCTGGGGCCGGGCGGCGTTGACCAATTTGGACACCGCCGATGCGGCGGCCACGCTGACGGCCTTCACGGCAGAAAGCATCGTGCGGGCGCTGGACCATCTGCCCACCCCACCGCGCCGCTGGCTGGTCTGCGGTGGGGGGCGGCGCAATGAAACGCTGATGTGGATGCTGGCCGAGCGGCTGGGCGTGCCGGTATCGCCGGTGGATGGCTTGGGCTGGAACGGCGATGCGCTGGAGGCAGAGGCCTTTGCCTATCTGGCCGTGCGGTCGCGGCTGGGCCTGCCGCTGTCGCTGCCCGGCACCACGGGCGTGCCCCAGCCGCTGACTGGCGGGCGCTTCTGCTTGGCACCATGATATCAAGTCCCTCAGACGCCGGGCGCTGCCTCCGGCAGCTTGGCTTCACGGCGCACAAGCGCCGGGCCGGCAGTCGCCGGCCTCCACCCCGCCTTGTCGGCGGGGTGGTATGATTTTGTTTCGGGCTTGTTACGGTCGCTTAACCGGGCGCGCTATGGATGATACCAATTCCACCCTAACCAAAGACTGGTGACGTCGGACGGTCCCGGTCATCCCCGGAACAGGTGGAACAGGCCCATGGTTTTTCGCAAGGCATTGCTGACGGCGGTGGCCGTCGTCGCGTTGGCCGCAACGGCGGCGCAGGGAGAAGACAAGGTGCAGGAACCGGCTTTCGCCGCTGCTGAGGCAGCCAAGGATCCCTTCGTCTGGCTGGAGGAAGTGGAAGGCGCCAAGGCGTTGGACTGGGGCCGCAAGCATAACGAGGCCACCTTCGCCCGCCTGAAGAATGACCCCCGGTTTGAGCCGATCCGTGCCGAGGCGGAAAAGGTGCTGACCGCCAAGGATCGCATCGCCTATGGCAGCCTGGAAGGCGGCAAGGTCGATAATTTCTGGCAGGACCAGACCAATGTGCGCGGCCTGTGGCGCCGCACCAGCCTGGACAGCTATAAATCCCAGGATACCCAGTGGGATATCGTGCTGGATATCGACAAGCTGGCCAAGGATGAGGGCAAGAACTGGGTCTATAAGGGCCATTCCTGCGTTGGCACCGATGCCACGCGCTGCCTGGTCTATCTGTCCGACGGCGGCAAGGATGCCGTCACCGTGCGGGAATTTGACGTTAAGACCAAGAGCTTCGTCAAGGACGGGTTCCAACTGCCGGAATCCAAGCAGACCATCGACTGGGCCGATGAAAACACCCTGATGGTGGCCACCGATTTCGGCCCCGACAGCATGACCGACAGCGGCTATGCGCGACAGGTGCGCCTGTGGAAGCGCGGCACCGATCTGGCCAAGGCCCCGCTGCTGCTGGAAGTGGGCAAGCAGGATGTCTGGGCCCGGCCCTATGCCGTGCGTCGCCCGGAGGGCACGACCCTGCTGGTGCAGCGCGGCCCCGATTTCTTCACCGAGGAATGGCATCTGGTTGGTGCCGACGCCAAGACCACCAAGCTGGCCCTGCCGCTGGGCATTGAAATGCAGGGCGTCATGAATGGCGACCTGATCCTGTCCCTGCGCGACGATTGGGCCGTGGCCGGCAAGTCGTTGAAGAAGGGCGATCTGGTGGCCGTGCCGTTGGCGCAGGCCGCGGCGGGCAAGGTCACAAATGTGGACGTGATCTATTCCCCACCGGAGACGGGGGCGATCCAGGGTGTGGCCCTGGCGCAGGATGCCATCTATATTGACCTGCTGGATAATGTGACCGGCAAGCTGCTGGCGACCCGCAAGGGGGCTAGCGGTTGGCAGCAGACCGCCATCGACCTGCCGGCCAATGGCAGCTTGAACATTGTTTCCACCGATGCTTTCAGTACCGATGTGCTGGTCAGCTACACCAACTTCCTGCAGCCTGACACGCTGTATCTGATGGAAAAGGGCGGCAAGCCGCAGGGTATCAAGGCGCTGCCGGCCCGGTTTGATGCCGCCCCCTTCACCACCGAACAGCGCTTTGCCACCAGCAAGGATGGCACCAAGGTGCCGTACTTCATCGTGCGGCCGAAGAACCAGAAAGCGGATGGCAATAACCCCACCCTGCTGTACGGCTATGGCGGTTTCGAGATTTCGATGACCCCGTCCTACATGTCCGTGCTGGGCAAGGCTTGGCTGGAACAGGGCGGCACCTATGTGGTGGCCAATATCCGGGGCGGTGGGGAGTTCGGCCCGCGCTGGCACCAGGCGGCCCTGAAGCAGAACCGCCAGCGCGCCTATGATGATTTCCAGGCTGTGGCCGAGGATCTGATCAAGACCAAGGTGACGAAGCCGGCCAAGCTGGGCATCCAGGGTGGTTCCAATGGCGGGTTGCTGACCGGCGTGACCATGACGCAGCGCCCGGACCTGTTTGGGGCCGTCATTGTGGCTGTGCCGCTGCTGGACATGATGCGCTATCACACGCTGCTGGCCGGTGCCTCCTGGATGGGGGAATATGGCAACCCGGAAATCCCGGCAGAGCGGGAATGGCTGGCCAAGTTCAGCCCCTACCAGAACATCAAGAAGGATGTGAAATACCCGGAAGCGCTGGTTTACACCTCCACCAAGGATGACCGCGTGCATCCGGGCCATGCCCGCAAGTTCGTGGCCAAGCTGGAAAGCCTGGGCCATCCGGTGATGTATTACGAGAATATGGAAGGCGGCCATTCGGCGGCGGCCAACCTGAAGCAGCGCGCGGAAGTGACGGCCCTGCAGGTGGTCTATCTGACGCAGAAGCTGGTGGACGGGAAGTAATCGCCCGTTCCGAAGCCCCGGTGACCAGCCATGGTCACCGGGGCGATATAAAAAAGGCGGCCACCAGTCGGGGCCGCCTTTTGCTTTTGGAGTGGTTGGGGGCACCCAGGCCCCCTGCCCCTTATGACCCGTTCGCCTGTGCGGCGGCACCGGCCACTTCCTTGGCCCGGCCGGAGAGGATGAACGTCGCCTTCCTGCCGAACACGAACCGATTGACGGTGAGGGAGAAGGCCACCGTCACCCAGAGCGTGATGAACATCATGTGGATATAGTGCAGCGGCACCCAGACGAAGCTGAAATAGGCATAAAGGCAGACGCCGAAGACAACAGCCAGGATGGCGGCACGGGCATCGACATTGCGGAACAGCAGGCCGACGATGAAGGCCGACAGGATCGGCATCGACAACAGGCCATTCAACTGCTGCACCAGATTGATGATGCTCTGCGCGTCGGTATAGACCGGCACCAGGGCCACGGCGATCAGCACAAAAATGGCGCTGGCCACCCCGCTCAATACCGGGACATTGGCCGGGCGGGGATTGATGTATTTTTCATGCAGGTCGCAGACGTAAAGGGCGGCCGTGCTGTTCAGCACGGAGGCAAAATGCGCCAGCATGGCCGTCACCAGGGCGGCGGCGAAAATACCGGTCAGATATTCCGGCAGCAAGGCCCCGGCGATCTGGCCATAGGCATGGTCACCGATATGACCATAAAGCTTGTAGGAGACGATCCCCGGGATCACCACCATCGGCGGGATGATCGCCAGCCGCACGGCAGCCGCCGCCAGCACGCCCTTTTGCGCTTCGCGCAGCGTGGGGGCGGCCATGGCGCGCTGGGTGATGGTCTGGTTGGTGGACCAGTAGTAGATCTGGATGAACACCATGCCGGTCAGCAGCGTATGCCACGGGATCGGGCTGTCATTGCCGCCGATCATCGACAGGCGTTCCGGCGGAATGCCGGAGAAATCCCAGCCGATGGCGGCCAGCGCCAGAAACACCACCAGCGTGCCCATGGACAGCAGCAGCACACCGGAATAGGTATCGGCCACCGCCACGGCGCGCAGGCCGCCCAGAATGGCGAAGGCCGATCCTGCAATGGCCAGGATCGTGGCGATCAACAGGATCGGCACCTGCAATCCAAACATGGATTTCAGGAACAGCGAGCTGCTGTACAGCATGATGGGCATGTAGATCAGAATATTGCCCAGCATGAACAGGCCGCCGATCGTGCTGCGGATCGACTTGTTATTGTACTTCTTTTCCAGCAGTTCGGTGGTGGTGGTACAATTATACCGGTAATAGATCGGGAGAAAGACCAGGGCCAGGATCGACAGGCCGACCACCGCCGCCAGCTCCCACCAGGCCAGCAGGGCCATCTGGTTGCCGTTCATGCCGACCAATTGTTCAGCCGACAGGTTGGTGATGGTGATCGAACCGGCGATGAAGAACCAGCTCAGGCCACGGCCGGCCAGGAAGAATTCCTGGTTGCCGTCGCTGCTGTGGATCTTGGCCCGGCGGCATTTCCATACGGTCCCGCCGGCAACCAGGGCCGTCAGGGCCGCGGCAATGCCGACTTGCAGCAAGGGTAATTCCATATCCTCCCGATCCTTTTGTTCCGTCGCCGGTTATTGCCCGGCGGATTTGTGATGCAGTTCCAGACCCAGCGCCCAGCGGCGCTGGAAACCCGGCCAGTAATCGGCACTGCTGGGGGCCTTGTCGTCCGGCCATTTCCCGTCAGCGGCCTTTACCGTGGGGACGTTCAGATAGGCCGCACTGTCCGCCTTGCCCTTCAGGGTGGCGTCCAGAAAGGCGGTGACGAAATGCACATTGATGGACAGGATGCGATCGCGCCGCCATACCGGCTCGTCATAGCGCTCCACGAAGGAGAAATAATGCGCCAGTTGCGGCGGCGTGCCGTCGCCGGCGATATTGTGGCGGGCGCCCTGATAGACCAGCATCCGGCGATCACTGCCCGTCATCTGGTCAAAGATGCGGTGCACCCCGCCATCAAAGCCCGACACATCATCCTGGTCGCCCACGATCAGCAGGCTGGGCACCTTGACCGCCGCCAGCCCTTCGGGTGACCAGACGCGCAGGGCATCGCCGGCCCCCCAGGGGGCAAAGCCGACCATCGCCTTCACGCCCGCCGGCACGCCGTTGCGCAAAGGCTCCGCCCCCGCCACCTCATTGGCCAGCAGGTTGCCCGGTATCTGCGGATAGAGCGGCCCCTGTGCATCAAAGCCGGCGCCCATGGTGATCAGCGCGCCGAACCCGCCCATGGAATAGCCCATCAGGCCGATGCGGGCGGGGTCATAGAGCCCGGCCAGCGGGTTATCGCTGGCCGTGGCCCGCGCCGTCAGTTCAGCGATGACGAAACGCTGATCGGCGGCACGGGTCACCACCGTATTGCCGAACACCAGCGCCATGGGGCTGGTGGCGGACGGTTCGGCATCCCGATGTTCAATGGCGACGACCACATAGCCCTTGGAGGCGAGATTCTCCATCGTCTGGGCGAAGCCCGCCGCGAAATTGCGGAAACCATGGCTGAACACGATCAGCGGATAGGGCCCGCCCGTGCGGTCAGGGCTGGCATCGCGTGCCGCGTGCCCTTCCGCCATCAGGGTGGCGGGCAGGCTTTCCGCCGGGATCACCGGGCTGCGCGGGGTGGTGAAGCTGTAGCTGGCCTTTTCCAGCTCCCCCGCCTTCAGGCTGGCGGGGTACCAGGCGATCATGTCCAGGGCGCGATCCTTGGCGGGGATGTTCCCCGTCACCGGATTGATGCCCATCAGGTCCGGCTGGTCCTTATGGGTGAAGCGCAGATTGGTGGTGCCCACCTTATACGGCCCACGGGCCGCCAGGGCTGGGGCATCGGACAGGGCGGCGGCATTGGTAAAGGGCGGGGCCAGGGGGGCTGCGGGCTTGGGGACCAGGAAATACCCGGCCCCCGTCCCAACCACCAAAGCCAGCGCCAGGAATGCAAACTGGCGCTTGGCCATGTCACACCTTCCAGACGGAGACATCACGCGGGCCGACCATCGGCCCGCCGAGGACGAATACCGCCCCCGCAGGTGCTGGGGCGGGCTGCGCCTCACTAGCATAGTTGAATGAAAACATTATGTTACCGCGCCGCCGCAAACGCATGTCCGGCGGCACCCGCACGGTGGCGATGCCGCGTTCCCCGCACAGGCTTTCAAACAGGTCGGTCAGCAGGTCTTCGCCGACGATGCTGGCCAGATACAGCGCCTTGTCCTTGCGGACCAGGGCTGCATCGCCATTATCGAAGCGGGCCAGCACCTCCGCACCGTCGCCCACCTCCAACTGCTCGCGCCAGGTGCGGCTTTCATAGGTCTTGTTGCCCCAGACCAATGTATCCGGGCAGTCCGGCCGGGTGGTTTCCACATTCACCACGCGGATGGGCAGCAACTGGCGCAGCTCACCGGGCGGCAGGCCTTCCGGCAGGGTGACATCCGGCTTCTTGGCCCCGCAGCGCGGCGCGAAGACCAGGGTGGCACCGCTGTCGGCCAGACGCTTCACCTGGGCCGCCGTCGGCATGGCCAGGCCGGGGGCCAGGATCAGGTCATAACCGCTGGGGTCGCCATGCGGGGGGATGAAATCGACATCCAGGCCCAGGGCGCGCGCGGCCATGTACCAGGCCAGCGACACCTTGGTATGGTTATAGGAATTGCCCTGACGTTCGATCTCTCCCAGCCACTGGGCTTCCTGGTCGGCGATGATGGCGACGCGGGCCTTGGCCACCGGGGCGGGGGCCAGATCCAGAGCGGCCAGTTCGCGCACCACCTGCTGCACCTGCGGGAAGGCTTCGGCCTCTGTGCAGTCGGGGCGCAGCAGGCCGGCGTGCATCTGTTCCTGGGCAAACGGGGCCTGCCGCCAGCGGAAATAGCTGACCACTTCCGCCCCGTGGGCGAAGGCTTCCAGCGTCCACAGGCGGACCATGCCGGGCAGCGGGCGCGGATTATGCCCGGCCCAGTTCACCGGGCCGGGCTGCTGTTCCATGATCCAGAACTTGCCGCCGGCCAGGCTGCGCGTCTGGTCGAAGAAGAAACTGCCGAAATCCGGGTGGCCGGTGCGCATATAGCGCTGGAAATCCGCTGCCGGACGGTCGGCCATCCACAGGTCGGTACGGCCCAGCGGATAATTGTCATAGCTGGCGAAATCCAGCGATTCCGCCAGCTTGTAATTATCCACCCCCGTCTCATTCATGGGGATGAAATTATGGGTGATGAAGCGGCCGGGGCTGTGGGCGCGCAGGATATCGACCTGGGCCTGATGGAAGCGCGCCACCTGATCCGACGAGAAGCGGAAGAAGGCCATGCGGTGGGCCGGGCTGGTTTCCGTCACTGCCAGGAAGGGGCAATCGATTTCGTCGAAGGAGCGATATTCCATCGACCAGAAGATATTGCCCCAGGCCTCATTCAGCGTGGCGATATCGCCATAGCGATCCTGGCACCAGCGGCGGAAGGCCAGCCTGGCGCTTTCGGAGATCGACAGCGTGGTCTTGTGGCAGGAGATTTCATTGTCCGTCTGCCAGCCGGCCACGGCATCATGCTTGCCATAGCGTTCCGCCAGGGCCAGCGTGATCCGGTTGGATTCACGCAGATAGGTTTCAGAGGAAAAATCATAATGCCGGCGGGAGCCGAAGCCGCGCACGGTGCCGGTATGCGGATCGACGGGCAGGATGTCCGGGTACTTGTCCACCAGCCATTTCGGCGGCGTGGCCGTCGGCGTGCAGGCCACCACCTTCAGCCCGGCCCCGCCCAGCACATCCAGCGCCCGGTCGAACCAGTCGAAATCATAACGGCCCGGATCAGGCTCAAACCGCGACCAGGCGAATTCGCCGATGCGCACATAGGTCAGGCCCAGATCCTTCATCCGGCGGGCATCGTCACGCCACCAGGATTCCGGCCAATGTTCCGGGTAATAACAAACGCCGAGCATGGTATTTTCCCCCTATGGGCGTGCCGTGCGATCGGTTGCACAGACCCCTTTTGTTTGACGCCATATTTATACTATAATTAAAGGGCGTCAATCGCCAACTCGCCCGAACGGCGCCGCCCGTGGACTGGTCCCGGAGGCGGCGCCCGCATTTCGAGGAAACACCCCATGTCTGCCATTCCCGCCTTTGTCCGCCTGGATGGGGCTACCTGCTCGCTGGTCATCGATTGCCGGGGGCCGTCGCCTGCGGTGCTGCATTGGGGGGCCAAACTGGGGGCCGCCACCAGCCCGGAGATGCTGGCGCTTGCCGCCGCCCGGGAGGATGCCCCCTGTTCACCCCTGGTGGCCGCCCCCCTGGCGTTGACCCCGCTGGCCGGCCAGGGCTTCCCCGGTCACCCCGGTCTGCAGGCCCATGGGGCGGGCGGGCGCCGCTGGGCGACCTATACCGCCATTGAAGATGTGCGCAACGGTGGCGATGGCAGCGTGGAAATCCGTTCCGTCGATGCCGCCAATGGCATCGAACTGCTGCACCATCTGGCCCTGCGTCCCGATAGCGGGGTGCTGGCCGGCTGGACCCAGGTGCGCAATCTGGGCAGCGATGAACTGGTGGTGGATTGGTGCGCCGCCCCGGTGCTGCCGCTGCCGCCGGAGATGGCGGAATGGGTGTCGTTTGAGGGGCGCTGGTCCGGTGAATTCCAGATGCGCACCCTGCCGCGTGCGCTGGGCGCCTTGAACCGGGAGAACCGGCGCGGCCGCACCTCCCACGATGCCTTCCCGGCCCTGCTGGCCCAGGAAGCCGGCGCGCGGGAGCAGGCGGGGGAGGTGTTCGGCTGGCATCTGGGGTGGAGCGGCAACCACGCCACCCATGCCGAAACCCTGTCCGATGGCCGCGCCTCTGTGCAGATGGGCGAATTGTTCATGCCGGGTGAAATGCGGCTGGCACCGGGCGCCGCCTATCGCACCCCCACGCTTTATGCCGCCTGGAGCGGCAGCGGGCGCAACGGGTTGAGCCGCGCTTTCCACGCCCATATCCGCGCCCGGCCGCAGCATCGCCGCCTGCGCGCCAAGCCGCGCCCGGTGCATTACAACACCTGGGAAGCCGTCTATTTCAAGCATGACCCCGCCCGCCTGCTGCAACTGGCCGATGCCGCCGCCGATATGGGGGTGGAACGCTATGTGCTGGATGATGGCTGGTTCAATGGCCGGCGGGATGACAAGGCGGGGCTGGGCGACTGGTTTGTCGATCGCAGCATCTATCCCGACGGGCTGCACCCGCTGGCTGCCCGCGTGCTGGAACGCGGCATGGAGTTCGGCCTGTGGGTGGAACCGGAAATGGTGAACCCGGACAGCGACCTGTTCCGCGCCCATCCTGATTGGGTGCTGGGCACACCGCCCGCGCCGCAACTGGTGTTCCGTAACCAGTTGGTGCTGGATGCCAGCCGCGATGATGTGCAGGATTACCTGTTCGAACGCATCGACGCGCTGCTGCGGGAATATCCCATCTCCTATCTGAAATGGGACATGAACCGCGATCTCAGCCATCCCGGCGGGGCCGATGGCGCTGCGGCGGCGCACGCCCATGTGCGCGGGCTTTACCGTCTGCTGGCCCGGGTGCGCGCCGCCCATCCGGGGGTAGAGGTGGAAAGCTGTGCATCCGGTGGCGGTCGCGCCGATCTGGGCGTGCTGGAATGGACCGACCGGGTCTGGACCTCCGACACCAATGACGCTTTGGACCGCCAGTCCATCCAGCGCGGCCTGTCCACCTTCCTGCCGTTTGAACTGATGGGTGCCCATGTCGGCCCCACCGACTGCCATATCACCGGCCGGCGCGTCAGCATGGCATCGCGTGTTGCCACCGCCATGTTCGGCCATATGGGGCTGGAGGTGGATTTGCTGGGCCTGACGGCGGAGGAACGCCGGGAACTGGCCGCCGGCATCGCCCTGCACAAGCAGCATCGCGCCCTGATCCATAGCGGCACCCTGGTGCGGCTGGACCGCCTGGCCAACGAGGTGGCCTATGGCGTGGTGGCCGCCGATGGGCGCGAGGCCCTGTTCAGCTATATGCTGATCAGCGAGCAGGGGGGATATTTCCCCGGCCGGCTACGCCTTGCCGGGCTGGAAGCCGCTGCCCGTTACAAGGTCAGCCTGGCCTGGCCCGGCGAGGTGAAAAGCGTCTCCCCCCTGGTGGCAGCGCTGCGGCAAGGAGTGGAGTTCAGCGGCGAGATGCTGATGAGCATCGGCCTGCAACTCCCCCGCCAGCATCCGCAATCGGCCCTGGTCTTCGCCTTGACGCGGGTGGGTGGGTAAACCGCGAAGGGAGGCGGGAAGCCCTTTCCCGCCTCCCTTACTGCAATGCCACCGGCGCCCACAGCACCTGATCGATATTATCCGCCCCGGCCACCAGCATGGCCAGCCGGTCAAAACCCAGGGCGATGCCAGCGCTGTCGGGCATCAGCGGCAAGGCGGCCAGGAAATCCTCGTCAATCGGATACCGCTCTCCATAGAGCCGTTCCTTTTCCGCCATGTCCGCTTCAAACCGGCGGCGCTGCAGCACCGGGTCGGTCAACTCCCCAAAGGCATTGGCCAGTTCCACGCCGCAGGCATAGAGCTCAAACCGTTCGGCCACGCGCGGATCGTCGGGCTTGGGCCGGGCCAGGGCTGCCATGGAGACCGGGTAATCAGTCAGGAAGGTGGGCCGGCCGAAGCCCAGATGCGGCTCGATCCGGTCCAGGCTGACGCGGAAGAACAGGTCTTCCCAAGTGTCGCTTTCCGCCACGCGGATGCCGATGCGCGTCACCTCCGCCGCCAGCCGGTCGCGGTCGGGCCGCAGCGGGTCGGGGGCGGTGGCCAGCAGGTCGATCCCGGCATAGGTCTGGAAGGCATCGGCCACGCTCAACACTTCCCACGCGGCGAACGGATCGCTCTCCGTGCCCCGGAAGCGCAGCCTGTCGCGCCCGGCGGCGGTACAGGCGGCGCGGGTCAGCGCCACGCAATCGCCCATCAGGTCACGATAGCCCGCCCCAGCGCGGTACCATTCCAGCATGGAAAATTCCGGGTGATGCGTGCCCGAACGCTCCCCGTTGCGATAGACATGCGAAAGCTGGAACAGCCGGGACACGCCCGCCGCCAGTAGCTTTTTCATGGTGAATTCCGGGCTGGTATGCAGGTACAGCCGGATTCGATCCTCCGGATGCGGCCCCACCAGATCGGTGGCAAAGGCCATCAGATGCACCTCCAGACCGGGGGAGATCTGCAGGGCCGGTGTCTCCACCTCATCAAAGCCCTGATCTTCAAACCAGCGCCGCGCGGTGCGCAGCACCTGCTGGCGCACCGCCAGATGCGGACGCTTGGCCTGGAAATGATCGGGATGCCACCAGGGGGCTTGCTTGCTCATCATCCATGTCTCGACGGGGCGGGAAAAGCGGGGCACTCTCCCTTTCCCTTTGATCTGTCATGCAACCGGCCCCGATGTCGAGTCCTCCCCCGGAAACCCCGAACCTCCGTATTGTCTGGGATGTCGGCCGCCTGTCGGAATGGTCGCGGCTGCTGGCCGAATGCGGGCAAAGCACCCTGACCCAGGGTTTCGGCTATTCCCAGGCATTCTATACGACTGAGCGCTGGCGGCCCCGGCTGGGCATCATTGAGCTGGCCGATAATCCCGTCGGGCTGGTGGTGGTGACGGAAAAACGCATCGCCAAGCTGATCCGGCTGGTGCGGCTGCATCGCGGGCCGCTGCTGTTGCCGGTGGCGCGCAAGCCGGCCGTCTTTGCCATGGTGATGAAGCTGTTGCGCCAGGAATACCGGCCCAGCCCCTTCTGCTGGACAGCCTTGGTGCCGGAATGGCCCGCGGGGGAGGAGGCGGAAGCCATGATGCGCTGGGCCGGCTGGCGGCGCGACAAGGGGCCGGGCTATCGCACCATCTGGCTGGATTTGCGCCAGGATGAGGCGGCCTTGCGTGCGGGCTTGGCCGCCAACTGGCGCAACAAGCTGAAACAGGCGGAAAATTCCGGGCTGGTGGTGGAGATCGACCGCGACGGTAAGCAACAACTGCCCTGGCTGCTGGAACAATATCAGGCGGACAAGGCGGCGCGCGGCTATCGCGGCCCCTCCCCGCAACTGGTCATCCGGATGCGCACCGGGATGCATAAGGATGGCGACATCCTGCTGCTGCGCGCCAAGCAGGACGGGGTGCCGGTGGCTGGTATCCTGGTGCTGGGCCATGGCAAAGCCGCCACATACCAGATCGGCTGGAGCAGTGCGGCCGGCCGGTCAGCGCGGGCGCATAACCTGTTGCTGTGGCGGGCGGTGCAGGAATTGAAGACGCAAGGGCGGGAATGGTTCGACCTGGGTGGCCTGTTGCCCGACAGCCCTTCCGGCTTCACCACCTTCAAACGCGGCATGGGCGGGGAAGAGGTGGAGTTGGTGGGGGCGTGGCGATAACATCAACGGTCATGAATAATGACCGTTGATACGGCGGCGACTGCCGCCGCGCCGCTCATGCGGCGTAGCCAAGCCAGCGGAGGCTGGCGCCGGCGATTGAGGGGCATGAAATCCTGACCATGGGTCAGAATTTCATGCCGCTGGCATAAGGCAGCACCCCCACCCGGTACGGCTTAGAGTCCGTCCGGAAAGTTTCACATTATCTCAACGTCTTACACGTCTTTTCTTCAAACGCTGCAGTCACCCATGCTGCGGCCGGGGTCCAGAATCACAGGCGCTTTGCTCTACGAAACTGGACCCCGGCCTTCGCCGGGGTGACGGGATTAAAACATTAACATGTTGAGAAAGAAGGAAAAGTTTTCAGACGGACTCTTACAAAATCCGCACCGCCCCTTCCAGCCCATATTGCTGGCCCGGTTGCACCCGGAACAGCACGGCGATCTTCTGTTTGCCCGTGGCCGGTGGCAGGTCCAGCGACAGCGGGGCGGCGGTGGCCTCTGTCCGGCCGCCGATCCGGCGGCCATTGGCGAACACCTCCACCGCCCCCGTCACCTTGTCAAACACCAGCGTGCCACCCGCCTTCTGAATGCCGGCATAGGGTTCGATGGTGATGGCGCACATGACATAGACCTCCCGATCCGGTGCCGGCAGCAGGCTGCCGCTGCGATAGGGCGACCAGGAATTCATGTCATTGTCGGCCAGCCCCGCCGTCGGGTCCAAGGGCGTGGCCGACCAGGGTGAAACCCGCCAGCGGCCCAGCGTGAAGATATTGCGCTCAAACACCGGCTGATAGGCCGGCCCCAGATCGGGTTTGATCTCAATGGTCAACTTGGCCGGCTTCAACCCATCCGCCTCCGCAGACAGGCGCAGCGTGCCGGACGTGCCCGCATTGCTCTGCACGATCACCTGCGCCAACCCGTTGAAGGCCGACCGGCGGTCGCCCTTTTCCGGTTCGATGGAATTGGGGTCGCCATTACCCAGGCCGATGATCCGCCCATCCACAATGGCAAAGCGGATCATCGGCTTGGCATCGGGCACCACCCGCCCGGCCCCATCCACCACTTCCACCCGGATCGGCTGGGCGTCAATCCCATCCCCGGCCAGTTGCTTGCGGTCGGCCACCAGCCGCAGCGCCTTGGCCGGGCCGGTGGTTTCCACCACTGCCTTGGCCACCGGCATCCCGCCGGTAAAGCCCAGCGCCTCCAGCTTGCCCGGCTGATAGGGCACCTGAAACCAATTCATCTCCAGCCGGTCGCCCTTCTGCCGGCCCAGGCTCTTGCCATTCAGGCGCAGTTCCACCTCTTCCGCATTGCTCATCACCATCACACGGATGGGCTGACCCTCCTTGCCCGGCCAGTTCCAGTGCGGGGCAATGGCCAGCACGGGGCGGTCATCCACCCATTGCGCCTGATGGATATGGAAGGCCGTCTTTTCAAAGCCGCACAGATCCATGATGCCGAAGAAGGAACTGTTGGACGGCCAAGTGTGCGGCGTCGGCTCCCCATGATAATCAAACCCGGTCCAGACAAAGCCGCCGGCCACGAAATCGCGGGTGGCGATTTCCTTCCAGGCCTTGCGGTGGGTGGCGCCCCAGGGGGCCGCCTCATCATCATAGGAACTGGCGATATGGCGTTCCTTGTCGGTGATGAACTCACCGCGCGTGGAAAAGGCCGACGTATCCTCCGATGACAGCATCGGCTTGCTGGGGTTGGCCTTGTGGAAGGCGTCATAATCCTTGGGCTGATAATTGAAGCCCACCACATCCACCGCCTGGGAGACATTGATCTTGGTGAACAGGCCGCCATTCATGGCCGCCGTCACCGGGCGCGTCGGGTCCAGTTCGCGCACGACATCGGCCATGCGCATCACCATTTCATAGCCCGCTTCCGTGCCCTGCATCGGTTCTTCATTGAACACCGACCAGAGGATGATGCTGGGATGGTTCCGGTGGGCCCGCACCAGCCATTCCAACTGCGCCATCTGGTCGGGTGAGGGATTGAAACAGCGGTTTTCATCCATCACCAGCAGGCCCAGCCGATCGCATAGCCGGTAAAAGGCCGGGTCTTGCGCATTGTGCGAACAGCGGATGGCGTTGCAGCCCAGTTCCTTCAACCGCCGCAGCCGGAATTCCAGCAACCCATAGGGAATGGCCGTGCCGACGCCGGCATGATCCTGATGGATGCAGACACCCTTCAGCTTCACCGGCCGGTCATTGAGGAAGAAACCCTTCTCCGCGTCAAAGCGCTGGGTGCGGAAACCGATTTCCGTCGTCCCCTCATCCGTCAGCGCGCCATTTTCCCACAGCCGGGTGGTAACGGTGTAAAGGGCCGGCTGCTCCAGGCTCCAGAGCTGGGGGCTGGCCAGTTGCATCGGGGCGGACAGGGTGATGCTGTCAAAATCGGTGATGCTGCCCGTCGCCTCCGACCGGGCGACGATCTTGCCGTCCGGCCCGGTCAGTTCGGCCGTCAACCGCACCGGCATAGTGCGCTTGGCGCTGGAATTGACCTGGACGGTCAACGGTATGGTCCAGCCATCGCCCTGTTTCACCGGATGGGCGGAAACGCCATCGGTGGCGATATGCACCGGCGCCCGCTTGACGATGCGGACATTGCGGTAAATGCCGCCGCCCTCATACCACCAGCCCTCCATGGACTGCGCATCCACCCGCACCACCAGCGAATTGCCAGCATTGCCATAAGTGATGAAGGGCGTCAGATCAATATTGACGGCGCTATAGCCGCTCCAGCTGCGCCGCACCAGGGTGCCGTTGAACCAGATGGTGGCATAGGTGGAGATGCCATCCAGTTGCAGCTCAATATGCCGGCCCCGGTCGCTCTCATCAAAACGCAGGGTGGTGCGGTACCAGGCATAGCCGCGCGGGCGGTAGCCCTGGGAGACATTGGCCTTTTCACTGTGCCGCTGGAAGCTGACAAAATCATGCGGCAGTTCCACGGCCGCCCAACCGGTATCATCATAGGCCGGTGAGGCCGCCCCGAAGGAGATGCCGGCCTTGGCATTCTCATAGGTTTCTTCGTGGCTCAGCAGTTCGGGGAACGGAATATCGCCTTCATGGAAACGCCAGCCGCGATTGAGCGAGAGGATTTGCCGGGGCCCCAGGGCCACGGCCATCGGTGCCTTCGGGCTGCTGGCCAAGGCGCTGCCCGTGCCCACCAGGTGCCCCAGCAGACCGGACAATGGTGCTGCGGCGACAGCCGCCCCCGTGCCCATCAGGAAGTGCCGCCGATGCATATTTCCTCCATTTTGTCTGATTTATAATTTGTCATATAAATTAGCCAAAAATGGAAGGAGACGCAACGCCATTGGCTCACAGAAACAATGGCGCCGCCAGCACTACATAGACAATTTCGGCAAAGCCCCTGCCCCCGTCACTCCACCCGCAGCGCGTTGGTCACCGGTTCCTTGATGCTGTCATACCAAGCGCCATAGGTGGGGTTGGGAATGACGATCCAACGGGTTTCCCACAGGGATTTATAGCGGGCGGCGATGGCGGCCCGTTCATCGGGGCCCTGCTGGCGGGTGACGGTCAGCATATCGCTCAACTGATCGCCAAAGGACATGACGATCCGGTTGGTCTTCGCCACTTCCTGGCGGCGGCTGGCTTTATCGCTGGGCCAGCCATTCTGGCCCTTCAACATCAGGTCAGCCGGCGCCACATCGCCAAAGCCGGCCGCCTTCAAATTGACCAACGTATCGGCGTGCTGCGGGCAGGCATCGCCGGGATTGGCCGGGCGCGGCTTGCATTCCCGGTTGGTGATGAAGACGACCCGCACCTTGTTGCGGCGCAGTTCCGCCACGAAATCCACGGCACCCGGCATCGGTGTAGCGCGGCGTTCACCGACCCACTGGTCCCAGGTGGCCAGATTGAAATCACGCTCGCCCTTCAGGATGGCGCGGGCCATGTGGGGGCTGTTGTCCAGCACCGTCTCATCCACATCGAAAATGGCAGCCGGCGGCTTGCCAGCCCCGCCATCGGCCTGTTCCAGCGCCGCCGAACCGGGCGCGGACAGGGCCGCCGGCAGCTTGATCTTCGCCAGGGCATAGGATTGTTCGGACAGGCGCTTGAATTCTTCCGACCGCTGCATGAACAGGGTGGCGATCAGGCGCGGATCATCCAGCGGGCCGGGGGCCGCCTGGGCCACAGGCGGCGGCGGGGCCGCATCGCGCGGACGGTCATTCACATGGATGGAACAGGCGGAGAGCGCCACAGCAGCACTCGCCAAGGACAGCAGGGTGATGGATCGCATTTTATGACACTTTGGTGACATTGTTGCCTGCCCGCACAATGCCCAGCACTCCCCTCCCTGTCCACCCGCTATCCGGCCTGCAACAGGTCGCTGAATGCCTGCACCGCACGGGTGCGGTAGCGTTCCCGATGCTGGATCAGGCTGAAACGCCGGGCCGGCAAGCTGGGGCCTACGGCAGCCAGCCGCCCGGCGGCGATCAGCGGGGCCACCACATGCACCGACAGGGCCGCCGCACCGGCACCCGCCTGCACCGCTGCGCAAACAGCCTCATTCGACGGCAGTTCCAGCGCCACCGTCAGCCGTTCCAGCGTCAGCCCCAGCCGGGGCAAGGCGGCGGTAAAGGCCGCACGGGTGCCGGAACCGGGTTCGCGCATCACCCAGGCGGTGCTGGCGGGATCGAACGCGATCCCCGCCACATGCGGCCCGACCCAGGGGTGACCGGGGGCAACCACGATGGTCAGCCGGTCATCCGCCACGGGCGTCACCTGCAAGGCCACATCATCCACATCGCCTTCCACCACGCCCAGCTCGGCCTTGCCCTCCAGCACCCAATGGGCGACGGCATCACTGTTGCCCACGGCCAGATGCGGCTCTACGCCGGGATAAAGCTGGCGGAACCGCACCAGATATCGCGGCAACCAATAGGAGGCCACCGTCTGGCTGGCCCCGATGGAGAGGCTGCCACTTCGCAAGCCGGCCAGATCGGCCAGCACCTGTTCGGCTGCCTGCACCCGCGCCAGCACGCCCGCCGCCTCCCCCTGAAAGGCGCGGCCCGCCGGGGTCAGTTCCACCCGACGCCCCACCCGGTGCAGCAAGGTCACACCGTGCCGTTCCTCCAGCGCGCGGATGGCGGCACTGACGGCGGATTGCGTCAGATGCAGCGCCTCGGCCGCACGGGTCACATGCTCCCGTTCCGCCACCGCCAGGAAGATGCGCAATTGTTCCAGGGTCATGGATTGGCCAATCATTCGGTTTTATCGATCATATCAAGAAATATCATTCGTTGGATTGCTTAAAAGCAGGGGCGCAGGGTGGAGACAGGAAAACGAGCCCCGGTCCCGTGCCATGCTGACCCTATCCGCCCGCCCCCTGCCCTTGCCCAGCCTGCCCGGCATGGGTGCCGCTGCCGCCGTGGCGCTGGCGGCCCTGGGCCTGCATCATTGGTTGCCGCTGGATGGCTTGATCCTGGCCATCCTGATCGGGGCCGGCATCCGCAGCGTGAAGCCGCAGATGGGGGGGCTGGAAACCGGCATCCATCTGGCGGCGAAACGGCCCCTGGAACTGGCGGTGGTGCTGCTGGGGGCCACGCTGGACAGCCGCGCTATGCTGGCCGCCGGGCCGCTGCTGCTGGGCGGCATTGCCCTGCTGGTGGGGCTGTCGCTGCTGATCGGTTACGGCATCGGGCGGGGCTGCGGGCTGGGGCACCGGTTGGCCCTGCTGGTGGCCTGCGGCAATTCCATCTGCGGCAACAGCGCCATCGCCGCTGCCGCCCCGGTGGTTGCCGCCTCTGAACAGGAAGTGGCGACGGCCTTGACCTTCACCGCCCTGCTGGGCATCGGGGCGGTCTTGCTGCTGCCGCTGGCGCTGTTTCTGCCGGGGATGGGGGAATTGCGGTATGGCGTGCTGGCGGGCCTGACCGTCTATGCCGTGCCGCAGGTGGCCGCCGCCACCGCGCTGACCGGCGCGCTCAGCCTGCATATGGCGACGTTGGTGAAGCTGGCGCGGGTGGTGATGCTGGGACCGGTGAGCCTGGGCCTGACGCTGCTGCACCGCCGCCATAACCTGCCCAGCCAGGGCCGCCCGCCGCTGCTGCCCTGGTTCATCATCGGTTTCGCCGCCCTGGCCGGGCTGCGCGCCGCCGGTCTGGTGCCAGACGGGCTGGCCGCCCCGGTGGGTGAAGTTGCCCACGGGCTGACCCTGTGGGCCATGGCGGCGCTGGGGCTTTCCATCAATCTGCGGGGCTTGGCCCAGGGCGGCGGCCGGGTGCTGGCCGCCGCATCCCTGTCATTGCTGGCCCTGGTGGGGCTGGCCCTGGGCCTGATCTGGATCGTGCAGCCGTAAATACCCCCCAGAAAGTCGTGCTTTCACGACGCCTCATCATTTCACCACCGTCATTCCCGCGAAGGCGGGAATCCAAAATCTGCGTTGTCGTATGGATTCCCGCCTTCGCAGGAATGACGGTTAGGTATATGAAAAAGAAGGAATTTATGGAGGTGTGCCCAGAAGCCTTCTGCCTTACCCTCTTTATCAAATCGCCTTGCTGTGCCGCCCGCTCTCCGGGTCCAGATGGGCATCGAACAGGGCGGCCACGCTGCGCACCAGGGGGCGGGCGCTTTCCGGCACGCTGATCCGATGGCCATGCAGTTCCGCCACCCCATCGGCCAGCAGCGCCGATAGGGCCGGCCCCTCCGGCATGATGCTGTCCGGGTGCAGCCCATGTTCAGCCGCCAGTTCGGCCAGATCGACGCTGAAATGGCACATCAGCCGTTCGATCAGGGCCGCCCGCATCCGGTCATCCAGGGTCATGCGATATCCACGCGCCACCGCCAGCCCGGTATCCTCCACCGATTTCATATAGGCCGGTACCGGCAGCACATTGGCCACATAACCCTGCGGCAACCGCCCGATGGCCGAGGCACCAAAGCCCAGCAACGCATCGGCCGCATCGGTGGTGTAGCCCTGGAAATTGCGCCGCAAGGTGCCATTGGCGGCGGCCAGCGCGATGGGATCATCCGGCTTAGCGAAATGGTCCAGGCCGATCCGCACATAGCCTTCATCCAGCAAGGTCTGCTCAATGGCCAGATTCTGCGCCATCCGTGCATCGGCATCGGGCAAATCCGCCTCGTTGATGCGGGCCTGATGCGCCTTGAAACCGGGCATATGGGCGTAGCCGAAAATGGACAGCCGGTCAGGCGACAGCGCCACCGCCTGGCGCACCGTATCAACGCAACTCGCCACCGTCTGGCGCGGCAGACCATAGATCAGGTCCAGATTGATGGCCTGGATGCCGGCCCCCCGCAGCCCCTGGACCGCCGCGCGGGTCAGCCCCGGCGGCTGGATGCGGTTAATGGCCGCCTGCACCGCCGGGTCAAAGCTCTGCACCCCCAGCGAGGCGCGGGTGAAACCGGTATCGCCCAGCGCCTGGATCATCTCCGGCAGCAAGGTACGCGGGTCGATCTCCACCGCCAGTTCGGCATCGGGCGCGATATTGAACCGCGTGCGCATCTCCGCCATCAGCGACCGCATGGCGTCGGCCGGCATCAAGGTCGGGGTGCCGCCGCCGAAATGCACATGCCGCACCGCAGGCCCGCCCTGTTCGCCCTGCGGCAGCAGGGCGGCCACGGTGCGCATCTCCGTCGTCATTGCCGCCAGATAGGCCCAGACGGGATCTTCATGGCGGACGACGCTGGTATGGCAGCCGCAATACCAGCACATGGTCCGGCAGAAGGGCACATGCAGGTAAAGCGACAGGGTGGACGTCGTGTCCAGCCGTCGCAACCAACCGCGATAGGTCTCCGACGTCACCGAGGGGGCGAAATGCGGGGAGGCCGGGTAAGACGTGTACCGGGGAACCCGCTGGTGACGATATTTGGCGACGAGATCGGGATGCATGATGGGCCCTGACAGCGAGGGAACGATTGTGGCCGTACCATGCGCCCGCCGACATATCCGCGCTTTGATCCAGCGCAATCGCCATCCAAAACCAAGCCCCCTTGCGCCCGCCGCGTGCTTCTGCGACACCAGCGCCATGCCTGACCTGTCCTATGAAATCCGCCTCGGCCATGCCGAAACCTTCCCCGTCTGCGGCGTTGACGAAGCCGGGCGCGGCCCGCTGGCCGGCCCCGTGGTTGCCGCCGCCGTGCTGCTGCCCTGTAGCGGCGGCATCCCGGACTGGTGCGCCGGCATTGATGACAGCAAGGTGGTGAAGCAGGCCAAGCGCGAAGCCCTGTTCGCGCTGATCTGCCAAAACGCCCCCTATGGCGTCGGCATCGCCAGCGTGGCGGAAATTGATGAGATCAATATTCTCCAGGCCACCTTCCTGGCTATGCGCCGCGCCGTGGACGGTTTGGCGGCGATGACGGGCAAAATGCCGGCAATGGCGCTGGTGGATGGCAATCAGCGCCCGCCCCTGCCCTGTGCCGTGCAAACATTGGTGAATGGCGATGCATTGTCACTGTCCATCGCCGCCGCCTCCATCATCGCCAAGGTGACGCGGGACAAGATGATGGGGCAATTGGCGCTGGAATACCCCGGATATGGTTGGGAACGGAACCAGGGGTACGGCACAGCCCAGCATCGCGCGGCCATTAAAACACTGGGTGCGACCCCCCATCACCGGCGTTCTTTTGCACCTGTTTCCCAACAATTGGCCTTAACTCTCTGACTCTTCTGACTCTTCAGAAAAATTCCAGTTGACGGCGACTCGGGGCCGAATCATTGTCGGCGAAAATGAACTCCCGATTCGGCGGCAAATACCATGCGTGAAACCCTGACAACCAACCGGATTCTCGTCGGCGACTGTGTGCAGTTGATGCGGGACATGCCCGCCGGCTCTGTCGATATGGTTTTTGCCGATCCGCCCTATAACCTGCAACTGAATGGCGATCTCCTTCGCCCCAACCACACCCGTGTTGATGGGGTGGATGAGGAATGGGACCGGTTCCAGGATTTTGAAACCTATGACCGCTTCACCCGCGACTGGTTATCAGCCGCCCGCCATACGTTGAAGGATGACGGCACCCTGTGGGTGATCGGCAGTTATCACAATATTTTCCGCGTCGGCAGCATTTTGCAGGATCTGGGGTTCTGGGTGCTGAACGACATTATCTGGCGCAAATCCAACCCGATGCCCAATTTCAAAGGCCGGCGCTTCGCCAATGCCCACGAAACCATGATCTGGGCGTCCAAATCCAAGGACAGCAAATATTACTTCGCCTATGAGGCGATGAAGGCGCTGAACGAGGATTTGCAGATGCGCAGCGACTGGACGCTGCCGCTCTGCACCGGGTCGGAACGGCTGCGCGACGAGACGGGGCAGAAGGCACACCCGACGCAGAAGCCGGAATCCCTGCTGTTCCGCGTGCTGATGGCCTCCACCAAGGTGGATGATGTGGTGCTGGACCCGTTCTTCGGCACCGGCACCACCGGGGCCGTGGCCAAGCGCCTGCGCCGCCGCTGGATCGGGCTGGAGCGGGAGCATAATTATGCCCGCCTCGCCAACCAACGCATTGCAGCGGTGGAGGAAGTGGCCGAACCGGAATTGCTGGAGGTCACCTCCAAGCGCACACAGCCGCGCGTGCCGTTCGGCAACCTGATCGAACGCGGCTATCTGAAGCCCGGCACCATGCTGTTCGACAATCGCCGCCGCCATATCGCCAAGGTGCGCGCCGACGGCACCCTGGTGGCCCAGAACCATCTGGGGGAACATAAGGGCTCCATCCATAAGGTGGGGGCCGCCATGCAGGGCCTGCCCGCCTGCAATGGCTGGACCTTCTGGCATTTCCAGAAGGAAGGCTCGCTGGCCCCCATCGATGTGCTGCGCCAGCAGGTGATCAGCGAAAAGCATTGAGGGTTCGGGGGTGGGCTGATCGCGGCCCGCCCCCCTTCACGACAGCGGCAGCGGGGCGGCGTCGCGCAAAATCGCCTCTGTCTCTGGCGTGTAGGTCTGGCCCGGCCCATGTAGCACCAGACCGGGCAGCAGGCGCAATGGCGATTTACGGTCGCGCCGACCCTGCACAATCACCCGTTTCGCGGCCACGCCGGCACGGGGCCAGAGCGGCAGCACGGCGATATCGCCGAACCTTCCTTCCATCAACGCCAGCAGGCTGGCCAGCCGAACGGCTGGAAAAATCACCGTCAGGCTGCCGCCGCTTTTCAACAGGCGCAAAGCGGCCTGGATGAAACCGGTCAGATCGCCCGCCCCCTCCCCATGGCTGGCGGCCTTGCCGGCGACGGGAGAGGCGCTGTGCCGCCCCAGCTCCCAGAAGGGCGGGTTGGTCATCACATGATCGAAACTGTTGGGCGCCAGCCCGGAGGCGGCAATATCCGCCACATCGCCCGGCACCACGCGCGCCCGGTCGGCCCAGCCGCCGGCCGCAATGCCGGCCCCGGCCCAGCGCACCGCGTCAGCCTGAATGTCCAGCCCGGTCAGCGCCACATCGGCACAGCGCGCCGCCAGACACAATAACGCCGCGCCGGCACCACAACCCAGATCCAGCACCTGCTGCCCCGGTTCGGCCGGCACAGCCGCCGCCAGCAGCACCGGATCAATGGCGGCGCGATAGCCCTTTTCCGGCAGATACAGCTTCACACGCCCGCCCAGCAGGGCCACCGGGGCGGCATCCGCCACACCTATATATATGTCACGCCCGTTCACTGTTGTAACAATCCCCCTCAATCGCCGGGCGGGCGCGTCCGCGCCCTTGGCTTGGCGCCGCACGTGCGGCGGGCTGGCGGTCGCCAACCGCCAATCTGCCCAAAGGCAGGTTGGCGTCAGCCCTCCACCCCGACCAGCCCCGCCGCCCGCAGCAAATCCCGCGCTTCGGACGCATCCTCATCCGCGACACAAAGCCGCCGGGGGATGGCCCCGATGGAACCCTCCAAGGCGGCGGTATGCTGGTCCAACAGGACACAGGCGATATCCGAATCAGCCAGCAAAGCCTGGGCAAAAGCCAGGGCCACCGGGTCGTTGCTGCGCAAGATGATGTCCATTCCCTCTCCATCCGATCCGGCCCGACAGCCCCCAGCCACAGTTTCAGGGCGGTCATGCCCATTCATGGCACGCGCGGGCCTTGACCCTGCGGCCTCCCCCGCTATGCTCCCCTGCCATCAGGGGTCCGTCAATCGCGGGCCTGTTTCCGCTTGTCTGGTATGGAGTATCCGACCCGTGGCCACCGTGACCACCCTTGATTCCAAGCGGCGCAAGCCGGGCTCGGATGCGCTCGACAAGCTGGTGTCGCTGGTCAGCGACGATCTGGCCGCCGTGAATGAGCTGATCATCGCCCGGATGCAGTCGCCGGTGGCGCTGATCCCGCAACTGGCCGGTTACCTGATCGCCAGCGGCGGCAAGCGCCTGCGCCCCGTGCTGACGCTGGCCGCCGCCAACCTGTGCGGTTACAAGGGCGACCGGCATAAGGCGCTGGCGGCCTGCGTGGAATTCCTGCACACGGCCACCCTGCTGCATGATGATGTGGTGGATGAAAGCGATCTGCGCCGTGGTCAGGCCAGCGCCAATGCCGTGTTCGGCAATAAATCCTCCGTCCTGGTCGGTGATTTCCTGTTCGCCCGCGCCTTCCAGGTGATGGTGGAGGATGGGTCGCTGGATGTGCTGCGCATCCTGTCCACCGCGTCCGCCGTGATCGCCGAGGGGGAGGTGCTGCAGCTCACCACCACCAACGACACGGAAACCAGCGAAGAAGCCTATCTGGAGGTCATCAAGGCCAAGACGGCGGAACTGTTCGCCGCCGCCTGCCGCATTGGTGCGGTGGTGGCCGACCGCAAGGGGGCGGAGGAAGAGGCGCTGCGCAGCTTCGGGATGAATCTGGGCATCGCCTTCCAGTTGGTGGATGATGTGCTGGATTATTCCGCCGTGCAGGCCCGCCTGGGCAAGAATATCGGCGACGATTTCCGCGAGGGTAAGATCACCCTGCCCGTCGTGCTGGCCTTCCGCCGGGGCGATGAGGAGGAGCGGGGCTTCTGGCGCCGCACCATGGAAGAGATGGACCAGCAGGAGGGCGACCTGGACCGCGCCATCGCCCTGATGGCCAAGCACAATACCCTGCATGACAGTGTGGAAAGGGCTCGCCATTACGCCGCCATGGCCCGCGATGCGCTGGGCCTGTTCCCCACCAGCCCGGTGAAGCAATCCCTGCTGGAGGTGCTGGATTTCGTGGTCGACCGCGACTATTGATCCCCGACAGATCGGTTCGAGAGGGTGCAAGGCCGGGCAAATGCCCGGCCTTTTTCTTTGTCTTTCAGGCACTTGGATGCGCAATGCTGCCATGCGCACCCCCTTTGTCAAAAAACCTGCATCTAGTGCTTGCCATGCTCCGTCGATAGCGCTATACACCCGCCCACGCCACGGGGCGCCGACGACGCGACAGCGAAACGGCAGCCGGTAAAACGGTCCGGTGGTGATAGTGACGGAGTATAGCTCAGCCTGGTAGAGCGCTGCTTTCGGGAGGCAGAGGCCGGAGGTTCGAATCCTCTTACTCCGACCAATAAAAAAGCCGGTTTCGACAATGTCGAAGCCGGCTTTTTTGCTTTTGGCGCCAAGCGCTTTGGATGATGGCTCTCTGGCCGCGGATCACGCCAGATCCACGGCCAGCCCCGCCCCCGTCCCTTGGAGCGGATCGCCAAAGGGTGAAATCATAGCCCAGGGATTCTTCCGGCATTTGGGTATACCAGCGCTTTGCCGCCTATCCGATGGGGGGCAGGCGCAGAACCAGCAGCGCGCCCAGCAGGTGCAGAAAAATGACCGACAGCCACACCGCCCCCGGCCATTGCGCCTGCACCAACAGATAAAGGCCAGAGAAGCCGGCGGGGGCCAGGATGGCGGCAAGGCTGATGGCGGCGGCCATCACACCTTGCAGCCAGCCCTGGCGGGCGTCATCCACCTGCCGGGTTGCCAGCGCCTGCAGGGCCGGGGTGCCGATGCCGCCCAAAGAGAAGAGGGGCATGATGGCGAAGATCAACCAGCCCTGCCGCGCCAGGGCCATGACCAGCAGGGCCAGACAGAAACAGGCAGAGCCCAGCAGGATGGTGGCGCGCTCCCCCAGAAGCCGCACAGCGGGGCCGGGCAGGAACATCTGGGCCAGCGTCTGACACAGACCAAAGCAGCCCAGCGAAAGGCCGATCCAGAAGCCGTTCCAGTGGAACGTGTCGTGGCCCCACAGGGCCCAGCAGACGCCGTAAGCCTCCCCCGTGGCGCTGAAGATGAAGAAAATGGCGATGAGGGGCAGTAACCCCTTGGCCAGCAGGGCTTGGCGCAGGGGGGCCAGCGGGTTCAACGGGGGGCTTGGGGCCTTCATCGCCGCCGGGCGCGGGGGGGAGGGCAGCAAGACCATGGCCAGCAGCAGGTTCCCGCCCGTCAGCAGGGCGGCCGCCAGGAATGGCAGCCGCAGCGCGTGATCCCCCAGCAGGCCGCCCAGCATCGGCCCCAGAATGAAGCCGATGCCGAACATGGCGTTCAGCCGCCCGAAAAGCCGGGGCCGTTCCGCCGCCGGCGACAGATCGCTGATCAGGGCGGCGGCAACCGGCATATTGGCCGCCGTCAGCCCGGCAATGGCACGGCCGAGAAACAGCATCCACAGGCTGTCGGCGCCGGCAAGGAACAGATAATTGATGCTTGCCCCGGCCAGGGACAGCAGCAAAACCGGCCGCCGCCCGAACCGGTCGGCAAGCACCCCCAGCAGAGGTGCGCAGAAAAACTGCATCAAGGCGAAAAGGGCCGCCAGCAGACCCAGCAGCGGCGCGATATCGGCCTGCGGGCTGACAGACTGCAAAAGGGTCGGCAGGATGGGGAAGATCAGGCCGATGCCCATGGCATCCAGCAGGATGGTGATGAAAATAACGGTAAGGGGTTTGTTCTGCACGGCGCTCTCCGATCCGCCCGGCAGAACGGCACCCGAGGGGGACCGGCCACCGGCGATCAGCCTGTTGAGGACAGGCGGGTTCAGGGGAGACGCTGACCAGCCCCTTGCCCTGGAAAGGCAGCAGGCAGGATATGCGTGACCGCCTGTTTCAAGCTGCCGGTGCAGGGCACGGGGGCATAAAGGCGGCGGTCATTTTTCGCGGCTGGACCAAAACTATGCCAGGATCGGGCCTGTTCGCAAGCCCCCCTTGATTGGCGGCGTCGCTAGCGCGCGGCCCTTCGGGTCAATACCGGTGCAGGGCATTCGCGTCGCCACAAGGTACGACAAGCTCGCCAGAAATTTCCTTTCCACTTTTGCCATTGCAACCATCACCGTCTACCGGACCTGATTGAATCCGCTCTACATCCGCGCCCGCAGCGACACAGTCCAGGTCCGCCCATCCGACGGTGTCACCAGCCAGGCGCGGGTGAAGCCCGCCGCCGTGGGGCGGGAGAAGCGGACGGCGACCAGCGGGTTACGCTCATCCAGCAGGTTCTGCACCTTGAAAGTCAGGCGATAGGGGCCCCTCTCCAGCCCGGTCCACAGGTTGATCTTACTGTCGGCCGGCACCCAGGAGAGGTTGGAATTCTCCGCATATTGCCGCGACTGCCACAGCCATTCGCCCCCGGCGAAGCCCGCCAGATCATCCAGCGGCAGATCGGCCCGGTAATCAGCCCCCAGGGCCAATTGATGGCGGGACTGGCGCGGCAGGGCCAGCCCGCCAATCTGCCCCCCCACCGCCGCAAAGGCCGGGATGTCGCGGTAATCCGGATCAGCATAATCCCGGAATTCGGCATCGATGAAACTATAGGCCCCGTGCAGATCCAGCCCTTCCAGCGGCCGCGCCGTCAGTTCCAGTTCCACCCCGCGTGACCGGCTGCGCCCGGCATTGTTGGTGTAGAAATTATTCAGCAGCCCGGCCGTGGATGCCGCCACCACCTGCTGCCGGCGCCAATCGATATGGAACAAGGCGGCATTGGCGGTGAGGCGGCCATCCGCCAGCACGGATTTCAACCCCGCCTCATAGGTCCAGTTGCTTTCCGGGCCGAAGCGGCGTTCGGCATCGAACAGATTGGCCATATCGTTGAAGCCGCCGGATTTCATCCCCTTGGCCGCACTGACATAGGCCAGCAGATCGTCGCTGGCCTGCCAGGAAAGCTGAACGCGCGGCGTCCACAGGGTCCATTGGTCGGACAGCCGGATAGGCTGGCCGGCGGCATTGCGGGCGGTGCTGGCGAAATCCTTGGCATCGCGCTGCCAGCGCAGATCGCCGGTCACCGCCAGCCCCTGGCCCAGCCGCAGCGTGGCCGATCCGTACAGCGCCGCGCTGTCGGTGCGGGCATCGGTGGCCACGCCGGATGGGCTGGTCTGGCCCTGGAAATATTGGATATTGCGCCGCCAGGTGCTGTTATCAAAGCGGTAGAGGCTGCCGCCCAGCAGCCAGGTCAGCGCCTGCCCCTGATCCAGCGACAGCAGGCGGATTTCCTGCGACCCGTCCCAGCGCTTGGTCAGTTGCCCGGCGCGGGACAGCAGGGCGGCGCTGTAATCATCATCGCGGTTGAACTCGTTACGCTCCTGCCCGATGGCGGTGATGCTGGTCACTTCCACCGCGTCGGCATTGTAACGCGCCGTCAGGGCCGCCCGCTGGGCATCGCGCATGAAACCTGTGTGCTGGGCGTTGGCGGCGAACGCCCCCTGATAATCCGGGATTTCCCCGCAATATTGCGACAGGGCAACCGTGCCGGCCCGCGGCTGGCAATTGGTGGCCAGATAATAGCCCTTGGGCTGGCCGTCGCGGTCGCGCGCGGTCAGCAGGCGCAACGTCGCCTCCAGCCGGTCTGTCGGGGTGGCCCGCAGGGTCAGGGCGGCGGAGGTCGATTGTTCCGACCCGATCTCCGGCCCATCCGCCACGCTGTTCTTATAAAAGCCGCCATATTCCTTGTGCGCCACATTCAGCCGGGCCGACAGCTTGCCCGGCACCAGGGCCCCGCCGACGGCCCCCGTCGCCTCCCGCCTGTCCTTGGAACCGGCGGTCAGTTCCAGGCTGCCCGCTATCTCCTCCCCCGGCGGGTTGGTGACCAGATTGACGGCACCGCCGAAACTGTTGCGGCCGAACAGGGCGTTCTGCGGGCCCTTCAGCACCTCCACCCGCGCCAGATCGGCCAGGAACATATTGATGGAGCTGCGGCCGGAGATATAGACGCCATCCAGGAAGAAGCCGACCGACGGTTCATCCCCCGTACCCGGCTGCGACAGGCCCCGCATGGCCGGGGCCGGGTTGAACCGCCCGAACGGGTCACTGACCACCAGCCCCGGCGCATGGCTGGCGATGCTGGCAATGCTGCTGATCCCGGCGCGGTCAAGGATGGCCGCATCCAGCACAATCAGGCTGGCCGGCACCTTTTGCGGGTCTTCCGCCCGCATCCGGGCGGTGACGATAATCTCCTCCACCGGGGCGGCATCGGCCAGGCCGGCCGGCGTGACGATGGTGGTGGCCAGCAGGCCAAGGGCGGGCAAGGTGTGACGCATGGGGCGACCTGGGGATGGCTGTTCTTGGGCGATCCCCGCCCTATCGCGTTTGCCCGATGGCGTCCATACGCCATCCGGGCATTGCTGATCACAAAACCAGGGTCTGTCCCACCGCCAGTACGCCGAAATCCTGTTCGCCCAGCCCCTGGGCCTGCCGGGCGGCAGCCAGGGCGATAACGGGATCGTCGATCCCTTCATCGGTCAGGCCGGCGAAGGTGCCGAAATGCATCCCGATACTGCGCCGGCTGCCCAGATCCAGATGCGCCTGCACCGCCTCTGCCGGATTCACATGCATGGTGCGCATGAACCAGCGCGGCTCATAGGCACCGATGGGGAGCAAGGACAGGTCGATGTCGGGAAAGCGCTGCCCGATCTCCCGGAAGTGCGGGCAATAGCCGCTGTCGCCACAGAAATAAAGCGTGCGCCCGGCCGCCTGCAGCACAAAGCCACCCCACAGCGTCTCGTTCCGGTCGAACGGGCCACGGGCGGAAAAATGCTGCGCCGGGACATAGGTGACACTCACCCCCGCCAGAGGGTGGGACTGCCACCAGTCCAGTTCCGTCACCTGCTGCGGCCCGCTGGCGCGGATCAGCGCACTGTTGCCCAGGCTGGTGACGACGGGGGCCTGGAAGCGCCGGTTCAGTTCCCGCAAACTGGCCCGGTCCAAATGATCATAATGATTATGGCTGACCAGGATGCCATCCAGCACCGGCAGATCATCGAAGGACAGGCCCGGTGCCCGCACCCGTTTCGGCCCGGCAAAGGGCACCGGGCTGGCACGGTCGGCATAGACCGGATCGGTGATGAACCAGCGCCCGCCAATGCCGATCAGAAAACAGGCATGGCCGATGAAGGTGACGGAAAGGGCCGTCTGCGCCACCGGCCCCGGCTTGGGCCAGGGCTGGTTTTCGATCCAGTCCGGCCAGGGCGTCGGCTGTCGCTCCCGCATCCAGCGCCAGAGATCGCCCAGACTCTTCTCCCGCTCCGCCACACCGGGATTGAAGAAGCGTTTGCCATCATAATGGTCGGATGGCGGGTGGGCGGCGGCGCGGTTGGCCGCCATGCTGGCAACGGCAAGCCCGGCAAGGGCGGCGCGGCGGGTCATCTTTTCCATACATCCCGTGGCTGAAAGTCCGTAATCCGCCAGCAAGATGGATCAAGCACTGGTCGCTGACAGTGGCGCCGCGCACAGGGGTGTGGCCCCCGCCCCTTGCTTGCTTGACCCGAGGTTACTGAGCGGTAACATGTGGATGGCTCCACTTTGAATTGGCACCCCCATGTTCCGCCGTCCTGCCCCCCCGCCCGCCGGCGCCATTCCCGCTTTGCTGCAGGCGGGGCTGACGGCCCAGCGCCAGGGGCAGGCGGCGATGGCAGAGCAGACCTATCGGCAGGTGCTGGCCCTGGACCCGCGCAATGCTGA
This sequence comes from Niveispirillum sp. SYP-B3756, assembly GCF_009495745.1. GTDB lineage: Bacteria > Pseudomonadota > Alphaproteobacteria > Azospirillales > Azospirillaceae > Niveispirillum. The sequence goes on along the minus strand of NZ_WIDQ01000009.1, from coordinate 109,283 downwards.
CGCACTGCAATTATTGGGTCTGCTGGCCAAGCAGGCCGGCCAGATGGCGGCGGCGCGCGACTTCATGGAAAAGTCGCTGAAGATCAACCGCCGCCAACCCAATGTGTTGAGCAATCTGGGCAATCTGCATCTGGCGGAAGGACGGGCGGCCGAGGCGCTTGCCTGCTACGATGCCGCCCTGGCACTGGCACCGGGCAACCAGGATTATCTCTATCACCGCGCCAAGTCACTCCACGCCCTGGGAAAGCTGGCGGAGGCCGAAAAGGCCGTACAAGTCAGCCTGTCCCGGGGCAGCCAGCATCTGCCCAGCCTGCAACTACTGGCCTTGATCCTGTTCGGACAGGATCGACTGGCGGCGGCGGCGGCGGCGAACCGGCAGGTGCTGGCCCTGGACCCGGATAATATCATCGCGCTGAATAATCTCGCCCTCACCCTGCGCGGCCAGCACCGTTACCCGGAGGCCGAACCCATCTGCCGCCGCGCCGTCGCCCTGGCCCCGGCCCAGAAGGAACCATGGCTGAACCTGGCCAATGTGCTGAGCGACCTGGGCCAATATGAGGAGAGCATCGGCGCACTGCGCGAAGTACTGCGCCGCGACGCCTTTGACCGCGATGCGCATCGCAACCTTGCCCGCCGGCTCTGGACCCTGGGCCGCACTGGGGAACTGTTCCAGGCGGTTGACCAGATGCTGCGGCAATGGCCGGATCATCCGACTGCGCTGGATATTGCTGCCGGCATCCAGGCGGAATTCGGCCGGGGGGAGGAAGCGCTGGCCAACAGCGCCAGGGCCGTGGCCCTGGCGCCGGACGATCCGGCCCTGCGGCGGCGGCGGGCGGATTTGCTGCTGCGCGCCGGGCATCTGGCAGAGGCCACGCCGATCCTGCGCGCCTTGACCGCCCGCTTGCCGCAGGACAAGCCGCTCTGGAACGATCTGGCCGTAGCACTGACCCGGCAGGGGGAGGTGGCAGCCGCGCGGGAGGCCGCCCGAAGCAGCCTGGCCCTGGACCCCTATGATCAATATGCTATTGCCCTGCTGGCCACATTGGACCGACTGGCCGACCCCACGGCCCTGGCGGAGCGGACGGCCATTGATCGCTGCGTCGGGGTTTTCGACCTGCTCCCCCCCGCCGGCTGGGCCGATAGGGGGCAGTTTCTGGCCGATGCGCTGGCGGTGCTGGACCGGCTGCATGATACGGTGAATGAGCCGATCCACCTGACCCTGCGCCGGGGCACCCAGACCAGCGCCAACCTGTTCGCCTTCCGCCATGATCCGCCCCTGGTGGCGCTGCGGGAGATGATTCTGACGCAGGTGCAGGCCTATGTGGCCGCCATGCCGGCGGACCCGGCCCATCCCTATTTCGGGCGGCGAAAGCGCGGCGTGCGCTTCGCCGGTTCCTGGTCGTCGCGCCTGCGCGATGGCGGCTTTCACACCCACCATATCCACCCGGAAGGCTGGATCAGCGGGGTGTTCTATCTGCAAGTACCGCCAGCGGCCGACAAGGCCGGACAGGAAGGCTGGCTGACCTTCGGGGAACCCAATCTGGGCCCGGAAATCGAGCTGCCTGCCCTGCACGCGGTACAGCCAAGGCCGGGGCGGCTTGTGCTGTTCCCCAGTTTCATGTGGCACGGCACCGTGCCCTTCCAGGATGAAACACCCCGCATCACCATCGCGTTTGATCTGGTGCCTGAATAGTCCCAAGGGGCATGACGCATGGCTCTTGGATGCCAGCAGTCACCGCCGCACGATTGGTCAAGAGATTGACCAATCGTGCTAAAGCGGATCGCGGAAAAGCGGAATCGCTTTGGAGCGTGAATCCGCTCGCTGAACAAGGACTTAGAGTCCGTCTGAAAAGTTTTTCTTCTTTCTCAACATGTTAATGTTTTAATCCCGTCACCCCGGCGAAGGCCGGGGTCCAGTTCGTAGAGCAAAGCGCTTGTGATTCTGGACCCCGGCCTTCGCCGGGGTGACGGAAGCGTTTAAAAATAAGACGTGTAAGACGTTGAGATAGCGTGAAACTTTCCGGACGGGCTCTTAGAGCCGGGTGCGTTTCCGGTTAAACGCACCCGGCTCTAAACAAAATGGCGGCCGGAACATCCGGCCGCCATCCATGTTCAGGCGGGCAAGGGCGCAGCGCTCAGGCGCGGCCCAGGCGTTCCATCTCCTCCTTTACCCGCAATTTCTCCAGTTTCAGCATTTTCAGCGCGGTACTGTCCGGCAGGGGCCGGCGGCTTTCCATCCGCACCTCTCGATCCAGGCTTTCATGTTTCATGCGAAGCGATTCCACGCGCTCGGGAAACAACATCAAGTCCCTCCTAAAGTGGCTGATGGATGGGTTGAACTGCCTGCTTTACCTGCTCTTCTGGCTCCTGTCGGGGATGCCCCAGCAAAGGGGGCGTCCTCTCGCGCTTTCTTTATCCGGCCACCATTACCGTGGGGCCGGACTTCATCCTGACACGAAACCGCAACTTGGCCATCTCAAATAAGGGTTAGGGGTGGTGACTTTTAAGGGTACGAAATGCCGCGCTGGACGAAGCCCAGTGTCAGCGCTACATCACCTCCTATGGTCCATTCATCCCACGACGCGACCGGTTCGCCCGGTCTTATGAACCGCCCGCAAAAACACGGCCGGCCCCGGCTTGTCGTCGGGATCAGCGGCGCTTCCGGGGTAATTTACGGCATTCGCCTGCTGGAGATTTTACGCCGCATCGGCGTCGAAACCCACCTCGTTATGAGCAGGTCTGCTGAAGTGACCCTTGCGCATGAGACAGGGCTGAAGGCCGCAGAGGTGCGGGCCCTGGCGGATGTCGCCTATTCGCCGGCCGATATCGGGGCGGCCATTTCATCGGGCAGTTTCCGCACCCTGGGCATGGTGGTGGCCCCCTGTTCGGTGCGTACCCTGGCGGAAATCTCCGGCGGCGTGACCAGCACCCTGTTGACCCGTGCCGCTGACGTGGTGCTGAAGGAGCGGCGGCGGCTGGTGCTGATGCTGCGGGAAACGCCGCTGCATCTGGGCCATATCCGCAATATGGCCCAGGCGACGGAGATGGGGGCCATCATCTATCCCCCCGTCCCCGCCTTTTACGCCAAGCCGCAGAGCCTGGAAGACATGGTGGACCACACGCTGGGCCGGGTACTGGACCTGTTCGACCTGGATAGCGGTCTGGTGCGCCGCTGGGGCGAGGAGGCGGGCGATCCGGGGCAGACGGGCTAACCCCCCTCAAGCCTCCAGATATTCCTGCATATAGACCATCAAACGGTCGGCGATGCGGCGCAGCATGGCAGCATCATCGGGTTGGGAGGCTTCCAGCCGCGCGGCTTCTGCCTGCAGCTCATCAGCCTTCAGCACGATATCGTGCCGCAGCCCTTCCAGATCCAACCTTTTCATTCCGGCGCCCATCGCCCGCTCCACCCGCTGCTGAAAGCGACCCTGCAAGCCTATAGGCCAAGATGATGAACGAGGTCTTAAGGTCGGATGTCAGCTCTGGATTGTCGATCCACACAAAGGGATAGATACCAATGGTACGGCGATCACGCCTGATCGTCTGCCCCTTCCATCTCTTCCCGGATGCGGCGTTCCAGCGCATCCACCTTGGCTTTCAGGGCATCGATGCGGGCCAGCAGGTCGGGCAGGCCGGCGGCCCCCACACTGGACAGCGCCAACAGGCTGGCCTGCAGGTCTTCGGCCACGGCGGCCAGATCGGCGGCCGGCGGGTCCGCCGGCGGGGCCTTATCCGCCGGCATGATAGGTGAACAAAGCGATGCTGGCCGCCACCGTGGCATTCAGCGACTCCACCGCACCGGTGGTGCCGATGGTCAGGCGCGTGGCCGGCAGGTCCGCCGGCACCCCCTGCCCTTCCTCCCCCAGCACCAGCCGGGCATCCTGCGGCCAGGGATATGTCACCAGATCCTCCCCCCCGGCATCCAGCGCCAGCAGCGGGCCGGCAGCCTGGGCCAAATCCGCCCAGCGCCCACCGCGCGCCAACGCTAGGCTGAACACGCCATTGCTGGCGGCACGCAGGCATTTCGGGTGGAACGGATGGGCCGATTCCTCCAGCAGGATCACCTTGGTCGCCCCGAAGGCGGCGGCGGAGCGCAGCAGCGCCCCCAGATTGGCCGGATCACCCAAGGCACAGACCAGTTCCAGCCCTTCCGGCGGCAGGCTCAAATCCGCCGGCGGCATCTCGGGCACCTGCCCCACCAGGATCGGGTAATCGGTGCCCGACACATCCAGTTCCCGGAACAGGGGACCGGCCAGCACCACCGGCTGCACATTCTCGGGCAACGGCCAATCAGCGATCCATTCCGGATGGCGGATCAGGATGCGGCTGAACAGGTCCGGCCAGCGGGTCAGCGCCTCCGGCACGGTCTTCAGGCCAGCCAGCAGGAACTGACCCTGCTTACGGATGCCACGGCTTTCCAGCAGCCCGGCCCAGGCCTTGAACTGCGGATTTTGCGGGCTGTCGATCTGATGGAACATGGGCTACCACGGAAAAACAGAACGCGCCCATCACAAGATGGGCGCGTTCAAGATCATCATGTCAGCGACGGAAATACAATCCGCCACCGGTCAAACGCCTCACCCCTGACGGTAGTTCGGCGCTTCGTTGGTGATGGTGATATCGTGGACATGGCTTTCGCGCAGGCCTGCGTTGGTGATGCGCACGAATTTCGGCTTGGTCCGCATCTCGGCAATGGTGGCGCAACCGGTATAGCCCATGGAGGCGCGCAGACCGCCGATCAACTGATGGATCACTGAGGCGATCGGCCCCTTATAGGGCACGCGGCCTTCCACACCCTCCGGCACCAGCTTCAGCGTGTTGGACACTTCGGCCTGGAAGTAACGGTCGGCGGAACCACGGGCCATGGCCCCCACGGAGCCCATGCCGCGATAGCCCTTGTAGGAACGGCCCTGGAACAGGATCACCTCACCGGGGCTCTCATCGGTGCCGGCGAACAGACCGCCCATCATGGCGCAGGAGGCACCGGCAGCAATGGCCTTGGCCAGATCGCCGGAATATTTGATGCCGCCATCGGCGATGACGGGAACGCCATGCTTGTTGCAGGCTTCCACCACATCCAGCACGGCGGTCAGCTGCGGCACGCCCACGCCGGCCACGATGCGGGTGGTGCAGATGGAGCCGGGGCCGATCCCCACCTTGATGGCATCCGCACCGGCATCGATCAGGGCCAGGGCGGCGTCAGCGGTGGCGACATTGCCGGCGATGATCTGGGTATAGTTGCGCAGGGCACGCGCGGCGCGTACCTGATCAGCCACCTTCCTGGAATGGCCATGCGCGGTATCGATCACCAGCACGTCCACCCCGGCGTCGAACAGGGCCTCCGCACGGGCCAGCCCGTCCGGGCCGGTGCCGGTGGCGGCGGCGGCGCGCAGGCGGCCATCACCATCCTTGCAGGCATTGGGGTGCAACTGGGCCTTTTCGATATCCTTCACGGTGATCAGGCCGATGCAGCGGAAGGCATCATCCACCACCAGCAGCTTTTCGATGCGGTGGCTGTGCAGCAGGCGCTTGGCCTCATCCTTGCCGACACCGGGCTTGACGGTGATCAGCCCCTCATGGGTCATCAGCTCGGAAACCGGCTGGTTGGGATTGTTGGCAAACCGCACATCGCGGTTGGTCAGGATGCCGACCAGCTTGCCGCTTTCCGCCGTCACCGGAATGCCGGAGATGCGATGACGGGCCATCAGGGCCAGCGCGTCGGCCAGGGTGGCATCCGGGCGGATGGTGATGGGGTTGACCACCATGCCGCTTTCAAACCGCTTCACGGCGCGCACTTCGTCGGCCTGACGTTCGATATCCATGTTGCGATGGATGACACCGATACCGCCGGCCTGGGCCATGGCGATGGCCAGGGCCGATTCCGTCACCGTATCCATGGCGGCCGACAACAGCGGGATGCCCAGTTCGATCTTGCCCGTCAGCTTGGTGCGGGTATCGACCTCCGCCGGCATCACCGAGCTTTCGGCCGGCACCAGCAGGACGTCATCGAAGGTAAGGGCTTCGCGGAAACGGTCGGCGTAGGACATGAACCTGATCTCCCAAGGGCGGCCGGGCTGGGAACCGCCAGATACGGCTTATGGGACGCCGTTCCGGCGCTGAACGCACGCAGCGCCCAAGGCCAGGTCGACATCCCAATTCGAAAGGTTCGACGCACTATACACAGGGATAAGCGATTGGAAAGCCACCAGGGTTAGCGGGCCTGGGTTGCTTTTCCAGCAAGGAGGATGGGGCTATCCCAGCATCCATAACAGCCCGTCGCGTTCCTCCACCGTGCCAAGGGTGCCGATGGCCAGCCCGGCGAAGGTGACGCTGACATCGATGCTGCCATTGCCATCCAGATCGGCATGAAGGGTCGCCCCCTTGTTCCCCTCCGCCCCATCATTGGCGGCCCAGCTCAGTTTCGACACACCCTTTTGCCAGCCCCACAGGCTGAGCTGCTCGCTTTTGCTAAAATCAGTGATGGTGGACCAGCTTGTCTGGCCACCCCGTCCATCGGCGAAGAAAATATCCGCGCCCACCCCGCCGGTCAGGAAATTGGAGCCGGTGCCACCATCGATCACATCATTGCCGGCCCCGCCATTGGCGGCATCATTGCCGCCGCCGAGATTGAGAAAATCCGCCCCGTCGCTGGCCGACACCACTTCACCGGCGGCACTGCCCAGGAACTGCCAGTCCAGCCCGGCGACGGGACCGGCATATTTCTCCGGCGTCACCGCCAGCCATTTGTTCAGGCTGGCATTCCAGCTTTGGAACTGGCTGGTGACAAAGCTGGCCGCCTTTACATCCAGCCCGACATTCTGCCCGGCCATGGTCACGGCGACGGCCACGCTGCCCGTCTGACCGCCGCCGCTGAAGCTGACGGCATGGGTGCCGTTGGCCATGGTGACGGCATAGCCGCCGGCCGCCGTGGTGCGCCCCACCACCTGCCCGTCAACCTGGATATCCACCCCGCTGATCCCTTCGCCGGGATCGTAATAGCCATCACCATCCTGATCCTGGAAGACGATGCCGGTGAAGAAGCGGGCGCTGCCAGACGTGCCGAAATTCTGGGTGATCATGGAGGCATTATAGCCGGTGAACTCCCCTACCCTTTGCCCGATCCCCAGTTCGACGAAATTATCCGCCAGGATATTGGTGCGGTGCCCGGCGCTGAGGAACAGGCCGCGATGCTGGGCTTCGATATAGGATTGCAGGTCACGGGCCGATAGTGGCCCGGTGGTGCCTTGCCAGGCAATATTCTCCCCCCAGGCCCGCGCGCTATAGCCGGTGGCGGCGATGCGCTGGCCGGGATTGCTGTTATTCACGCCTGTATGGCTGAAAATATCGCTGTCCAGCATCCAGGCGCTATGGGCATCGGCCGCCTGTTCCAACAGGCTGTTGGGGGCCAGCACCGGCTTGGGCGTGGCACTGATGGTGCCGGCTGGCAGACCCTGGTTGAGATCAATGCCAAAGGCGGCCGCCGTGCCCACCGGGTCCAGCCGCGCCCGGTTGACCAGCGACAGCATATAAAGCTCATAGGCATCAAGATCAGCCATGGGTTGGCTCCGACCGAGGGCAGAAAGTGGACGGCATTTTAATCGCCCGGCCACATCCCCGCTTGTGGCAAATCATGGATAGTGCGCGCGCCAGGGCTTTTCGTTTTCGCACCCCCAACTCAGACGGTATCGGCCATCTCCCCCTCGGCCTCGCGGGAAAGCCGGTCCATGATATCCGTACAATCCTGGTTAATGTCGGGAACGGCGAAATGACAGTTCTGGCACACCCCCTCCTTAACCTGATGGTTGAGCAGCGATTTACGGAACAGGGCCGCCTGTCGGCTGGTGTAATGCAGGAATAGATCGCCATCCCCGGCCATATCCCCCAGAACATAGTCCCGGTGCTCAGGAACGTCTGAGCGCAGATTGCAGCACGGCATCAACAGGCCGTTATAGTCCACATAAACGGACCAGAACGGCATCAGGCAGGGGGCTGTGCGCACATAATCCTGCATGATATCGACCTGACCACCGCGATTGGTGCCGTTGACCGCAAAGTTCCGCCCATAGACCCGGATACTCATATCCTTATAGGTCACCGCATATTCAAGCCAGACCCCCGGCTCATCACGGGTCAGGACGTGGGGCAGGTTGATCCGCTTCAGCGTCAGCGCAGCCTTCTTGCGGGTCTGCTCGTGATCATAGCGCTCATCATTCTTGAGATAGAGTTGAACGTTCAGGCTTCGCATACCGGCATCATAGAGATACCGGACATAGTCATGATCGAGATAGTCGCCATTTGTATTGGTATGCAGGCGGGCCATCGGCACCTTGGCCTGCGCTTCACGCAGCCGATCCAGAATGATCCGGTCAGAGAGGGGTTCGTTATAGCGGCTATAGGCAATGACCCCGTCAAAACTGATCTCTGCCAGTTGGTCGATGATGCGGGAATACATGGCCGCTGGCATCAACACATTCTGCGAAATCCGATCAACCTTGGAATTGGGACAGAACCAGCAGCGGCGGTTGCAGTATGAGAATATCTCTATCTCAACCATTGTGACGCTTCGCTTGAACAGGTCGCGTGCCGCACCCGGATCGGCCCCTGGAACCAGTTGCGCAGCGCTTAGACGTTCCCACATCGACCGAAAGCCCCCTGCGATGGTGCGTGACCAAGGCGGCACTGTCGTTTGGGGCGACCGACAGCGTCAAGCGAATATGGTCCGCGGCAGCCCCGTCACCGGGATCACGGACGACATCCCCATTTCTATATGGGCCCTGTAACATTTTTCCGCCCCCACCATTGGCCCGCAGCACGGCCGGACCTGCGCAAAGCGCACGCCACAGGGGGGGACGGATCGGTTATGGATGAACAAACAGCAGCTTGCGCCCAGCCCCTCCGGCTGGCAGCCCGCCGACCGGAACCGTGTGATGAAACCCATCCATATGCTGATGGCCCTGGCCGTCATGGCCATCTGGGGCACCAATTTCGCCGTCTCCCGGCAGGCGGTGCAGGAGATACAGCCACTGTTGCTGATGGCGGTGCGCTTCTCCCTGGTGGCGCTGGTGCTGGTACCCTTTGTCAAACCGCCGCCGCGGTCACAGATGCGGGCATTGCTGTTCTATTCGATCAGCCTGGGGGGCTTTCATTTTCCCTTGATGTTGAGCGGGCTGACTGGCGTCACCGCCTCCATCGCCAGCCTGATCATTCAGTTGCAGGTGCCGTTCGCCAGCCTGCTGGCGGCGATTTTCTTCAAGGACAAGCTGGGCTGGCGCCGGGCGCTGGGCATGGCCACCTCCTTCGGTGGGGTGGCGGTGATCGCCGCCCAGAGCCAGGGCCATGGCGACCTGCTGCATATGCTGCTGATCGCCGGGGCGGCCCTGGCCTTTGCCTTCTCCTCCATCCAGCTGAAATGGATGGGGGCGATCGAGCCCTTGCAGCTCAACGCCTATATGGCCCTGTTCGCCGCCCCACAGTTGGCCCTGCTCAGCCTGATCGCCGAACGGGATCAGTTGGGACAGATCATGCAGGCCAGCGGGCAGACCTGGGCCTGCCTTGCCTATATGGCGCTGATGTCCACCATTGTCGCCTATATGTTCTGGCAGCCGCTGGTGAAGCAATATGAGGTCAACCAGACCATGCCGTTCCTGATGCTGGTGCCGGTCTTCGGCGTCGGGTCGGGCGTGATCTGGCTGGGCGAGCCGCTGCATTGGAGCCTGATCGCCGGCGGGCTGCTGGTGGTGGCCGGCATCGGCATCATCATCATCCGCCGGCCACGCTTCATGTTCGGTCGAACCACGGTTTGACGCCGCTTACGATTCCGGACGATGACACACCGCTTCGATGTTATGGCCGTCCGGGTCCAACACGAAGGCCCCATAATAATGGGGATGGTAATGGGCGCGAATGCCCGGCGGGCCATTGTCACGCGCACCCGCCGCCAGCGCCACGCGATAGAATTCGTCCACCTGCGCCCTGTTGGCAGCGCTGAAGGCGACATGCAGACAGCCCCGCATCGGTTGGCCGCTGCTGATCCAAAAGGACGGATGGTCGGTGCCATAACCGGCATGGGCCTCCGCCCCCGTCATTTCCGCTGTGACCAGGGCCATCCGGCTTGCCCCGACGCTGGGCAACACCTGATCATAAAAGGCCATGGATTTTTCTAAATCAGCCACCGGAAAGCCAATGTGGTCGAGCATGTTTCTTTCTCCCTGGTTACAGTGAGATAGTGTCACCCATGTCCGTCCGGGAAAAGACCGTAAAGCACCTATGCCCCTCCCCCTGATCGATCATCCCAGTCCCAACCACGGCCCGCGCGTTGGCGGGCCGCCGGATATGCTGGTGCTGCATTATACCGGGATGCCGGATGGGCCGTCGGCCCTGGCCCGGCTCTGCGACCCGGCTTCCCAGGTCAGCGCGCATTATCTGGTGGGAGAGGATGGGACGATATGGAAGCTGGTGGCTGAGGAACGGCGGGCCTGGCACGCCGGCAAATCCTTCTGGCGCGGGGAGCGCGATATCAACAGCCGCTCCATCGGCATTGAACTGGTCAATCCCGGCCATGAATGGGGCTATCGCCCCTTCCCGCGCGCCCAGATGGAAGCGCTGATCGCGCTCTGCCGGGATATCATGGGACGGCACCCCATTTCGCCCCTGCGTGTGCTGGGCCATTCCGACGTCGCCCCCGACCGCAAACAGGATCCGGGGGAGAAATTCGACTGGCTGGCCCTGGCCATGGCCGGCATTGGCGCCTGGCCGGACCCGCTGCCGGCCGATCACCGCCCGGCGGAAGCTGGGGAGGTGGGGCGGCTTTTGACCCATCTGGGCTATGAAACCCCGTTCAGCCAGTTCCCGGATGGGATTTCATGGGAAAATCCCCCACCATCGGGGGCCGGTGGGATTTCATGGGAAAAGACGGGCGAAAATGGCCTGGAAAGCGCGCTCACAGCGTTTCAGCGCCATTGGGCACCGGAAAGCCTGGGCCGGGGCGCGGATCAGCAAAGCGTGGCTGCCTTGCGCGCCCTGGTGCGGCTTTCCGCCGAAGCCGATCTTGCATTCCCCGACCCGGACGCCTAAAAGCCCCAGGCCAGACGGCTGGATGGTCGCTCCCGTGCAATGGGGAAACCCGCACGGGGGAGGAAAGTCCGGGCTCCACGGAAGTACGGTGCCGGATAACGTCCGGCGGGGGTGACCCCAGGGAAAGTGCCACAGAGAGCAGACCGCCGGCGCGTTGGAATCCTTGCGATTCCAAGGTTCCGGTAAGGGTGAAAGGGTGCGGTAAGAGCGCACCGCGCCCCTGGCGACAGGGGCGGCATGGTAAACCCCACCGGGAGCAAAACCGAATAGGGACGGCAGGGGCGGGCAACCGCCCAGGCGCACTTCCGCGTCGCTGTCCGGGTGGGTTGCGTGAGGCGTCCGGCAACGGGCGTCCCAGAGGAATGACCATCCCCCGAATACCATCCACACGTGGGATATGGTTCGGTGGACAGAACCCGGCTTACAGGCCGTCTGGCACTTTAACTATGTTAACGGGACGTGAATATTGAGTCAGCAGCCCCCCTGCTGCACATGCTCGATTCAGCCAAAAATGCACAACTTTGCTTCTGCACTGCAGCATGACTCGGATGCACCCTGTGACCCACCATATATATGCCCAAAAATACGGAGGAAGCACCATATATGGTGTATATTGGCGCGATAATCTGATTAAACTTTGATTTTAAATCTATTTTACCATCAAAATGGCTTTGGCCAGCATCTCTGCGACGAGAACTCTTTAGGAAAAACATAGTATCCATAAGAAAAATTTGAATAATCATACCCTAAACTTTTGGGGTAAGAATCAATAGGCATAAGCAAAAAATTAAATACAAACTAAATAATGACCATCAAAAAACCCATGAATTAAACAGAACCATCAAAAATGCATAAAATTATCCACAACCAGGCCTATACCTAAAGATAATTCTTCCAAAAATGCTGATTCTACTGGGCGGCCATTGACCGCCCAATCGCTCCCATGGTATCCCAAAAAAACCCAAACAAAGGGATCACAGGTCCATTTCCGCCCCAACCCGACCCGCTTCGCGGCACCCGGCACAGGCGGCAAGAAGCCCGTGGTGGAGTGCGGATGATGGGACCGGCGCCAACGGCGCCATAAGTGGGGCGTGATAGGAATGTTCCTGTCAACACATACCAACAAGGTCGATAAGAAAGGGCGGGTCTCGATCCCCGCTTCCTTTCGTACGACCCTGTATGGTGGCCCGCTTCCGCCGGCAACCAGCGTCGATATGGTGATCTTCCCCTCGCTGAAGGCACCGGCCCTGGATGTGGCCCCGCGTTCCTATCTGACCACCCTGTCTGAAGCGCTGGATGATCCGAACATGCCGGAAGAACAGCGCGAACTGATTGAAACCACCGTGTTCGGCCGCATCGTCGAAATCAGCACCGATACCGAGGGGCGCATCATTCTGCCCGCTAAATTGCTGGATTATGCCGGCATCACCGAAAACATCGTCTTTGTCGGCCGCCGCAAGACCTTCCAGATCTGGGATCCGGTGAAACACGAAGAACATGAACGGGAAATGGCGGAATTGGCCCGCGCCCATTCCATCTCGCTCTCCACCATCGTGGCCAAGGCGACCGCCTTGGCGAAGGGGGCATGATGACGGCCAGCCCGATCCATATCCCCGTTCTGCTGGCCGAAGTGCTGCATGAGATGGGCCCCCGTGATGGCGAGGTGCTGGTGGATGGCACGTTCGGGGCTGGCGGCTATAGCCGCGCCCTGCTGGACAGTGCCGCCTGCACCGTCTGGGGCATTGACCGCGACCCCGCAGCATTGGAACGCGCCCGCCCGCTGGAGGCGGCCTATGCCGGCCGCCTGAAGGTGCTGGAGGGAAGGTTTGGCGATATGGCCGACCTGCTGACCGCCCAGAGTGTGGCGCAGGTGGATGCCATTGTGCTGGATATCGGCGTCTCCTCCCCCCAGATCGACACGCCGGAGCGGGGCTTCAGCTTCCGCTTCGACGGTCCGCTGGACATGCGCATGGGGGCCGATGGCCCCACCGCCGCCGATGTGGTGAACAGCACCGAAGAGGATGATCTGGCCAATATCCTCTATCACTATGGGGAAGAACGGCTGTCCCGCCGCGTCGCCCGCGCCATCGTGGCCCGCCGGGCCATCGAGCCGTTCACCCGCACGGCCGATCTGGCCGATGTGATCCGTTCCTGCGTGCCGAAATCCAAGGACGGAATCGACCCGGCCACCCGCAGCTTCCAGGGCCTGCGCATCCATGTGAATGATGAGCTTGGGGAACTGGAGCGGGCATTGGTGGCAGCCGAGCGGCTGCTGGCCCCCGGCGGGCGACTCTGCGTCGTCACCTTCCATTCGCTGGAAGACCGGGTGGTGAAGGAATTCATGCGCCAACGCTCGGGCAATCTGCCCGGCCCGTCGCGCCATGTACCGGGACCGGTGGCCACCCCGCCGGCCCCCACATTCCGCCTGCTGTCCAAATCGGGGACCGGCCCCGGTGCGGCAGAGCAGGCCGCCAATCCGCGCGCCCGGTCCGCCCGGTTGCGCACCGCCATCCGCACCCAGGCGCCCGCCTGGTCGACGGGAGAACCCGTATGATCGGCAAGTCCACCATCATCTGGATCGGCACCATCTGTGCTGCCTCCGGCATCCTTTACCAGACCAGCTACAAGGCCCAGGAACAGGAGCGGGAGCTGGCGCGCATCAACCGCACCATTCAGCAGGAACGCGAGTCCATTCAGGTGCTGAAGGCCGAATGGGCCTCCCTGAACGACCCGACCACGCTGGAACGGCTGGCCCGCGAACATCTGGTGCTGGCTCCCACCACGGCCCAGCAGATCGCCGTGCTGACCGACATTCCCGACCGCCAGCCGGACGCAGCCCCGCTGCGCCTGACCCCCATTCCCGGCCGCAAGCCGGGGGCGCCCAGGCCGGCGCCCAACCCTGCTCCGTCCCATGAACCCGCCATTGCCGCCCGGCCGGACACCCCGGTGATGATGGTGAATTATGGAGTCGCCCGATGACCGATGCGCCCTTCAGCCTCACCGGTTTCGACCTGGCCGGCACTGACCGCGCCGGTGGCAGCCGGGCGGAGCCGCGCGTCCGACTGCACAGCCCGGCGCAGAGCGCGCTGGAACAGGGGCGCGCCCGCCTGATGGTGCTGATGGCTGTGTTCAGCCTGGGCTTCGGCGCTGTGGGTGCCAAGCTGGTGGGCGCCACGGTGGATTTCGGCCGGGGTGACGGCAAGGGGGCGGTGGCCAAGACCGCCACGCACCATAGCACCGGCACGCGGGCCGACATTGTGGACCGTAACGGGGTGCTGCTGGCCACCTCCCTGCACACGGCCTCGCTGTTTGCCGACCCCAAGCTGATCCTGGATGCCAGGGAGGCGGCCGAACAGATCGCCACAGTGCTGCCGGACATCAATGTCGCGCAGTTGACGCAGGAGCTGAGGTCCGACAAGCGCTTCATCTGGATCAAACGCAACCTGACCCCGCGCCAGCAACAAGATGTGTTCCGCCTGGGCATCCCCGGCATTGATTTCCAGCGGGAAGAACGGCGCGTCTATCCGCAGGGGCCCCTGGCCGCGCATGTGGTGGGGTTCAGCGGTATCGACAATAACGGGCTGATGGGGATCGAACAGTCTTTCGATACCCGCCTGAAGGAAAGTGAAGAGCCGCTGCGCCTGTCGATCGATGTGCGCTTGCAGCATGTGCTGCGCCGCGAACTGCTGAACACGATGGAAGAGTTCAGCGCCATCGGTGCCGCCGGCATGGTGATGGATGTCCGCACCGGTGAGGTGCTGGGCATGGTCAGCGTGCCCGATTTCGACCCGCATTCCCCGCCCCCGCCGACGGAGGAACAGGACACCGACCCCCGTTTCAACCGCAACACGCTGGGCGTGTATGAAATGGGCTCCACCTTCAAGATCTTCAACACGGCGATGGTTCTGGAGTCGGGCCGGGTGCATATGAACGACATGTTCGATGCCACGCGCCCGATCCGTATCGGCCGTTTCACCATCAGTGATTTCCATCCGGAAAATAAATGGATGGATGTGCCGGAAATCTTCAAGGTTTCCTCCAATATCGGCTCGGTGAAGATGGCGATGGAGGTGGGGCCGACGGCGCAGAAGGAATTCATGACCAAGCTGGGCTTCCTGAAGCCCGTTCACCTGGAAGTGCCGGAACGGGGCTGGCCGATGGTGCCCAACCCCTGGCGCGAGGTGAATATGATGACCATCGCCTTCGGTCATGGCATGTCGGTCAGCCCGGTGCACCTGGTCTCTGCCGTGTCCGGCGTCGTCAATGGCGGCGTCATGCATCCGGCCACCCTGTTGAAGCCGGAAAGCTCGGCTGCTGTGCCCGGCACCCGCATCATCTCCGAAAAGACTTCCGATGCGCTGCGCAAGCTGATGCGGCTGGTGGTGACCGAGGGCACCGCCACCAAAGCGGATACGCCGGGCTATGTTGTCGGCGGCAAGACCGGCACGGCGGATAAAGTGAAGGGCCGCAGCTATACGCGCGGTGCCCGCGTCTCCTCCATGGTGGCGGCCTTCCCCATCAATGACCCGCGCTACGTCGTCTATGTCATGGTGGATGAGCCCAAGGGCACCAAGAAGACCTATGGTTACGCCACCGCCGGCTGGGTGGCGGCACCGGCCATCAACTCCATCGTGGCCCAGATCGGCCCGCTGCTGGGAGTGAAGCCGCAGGACAATAATTCCCCGCAGATCATCAATGCATTGGCGGTGCGGCCGGTCCGGCCGGCGGCACCGGGGGCGCAACTGGCCTCCCTGCCGGTATCCGGCCCGGCGGCGGGGGATGAGGAATGACGAAAAGGCTGTCAGACATCATGGCATCGCGCACGGAAATCGCGGTATCGGCCCTGGCGCTGGAACGCGACCCACCCATTACCGGCCTGACGGCGGATAGCCGCAAGGTGGTGCCCGGAACGCTGTTCGCCGCGTTGCCGGGCACTCTGCGTGATGGGCGGGATTTCATTCCCCAGGCCATCGCGTCCGGTGCCGTCGCCATCCTGGCGCCCAAGGGTACAAGCCTGCCCGAGGGGGCCGGCGATGTGGTCCTGATCGAAGATACCAACCCGCGCCGCCGACTGGCCCTGTTGGCGGCGGCCTTCCATGGCGAGCAGCCGGCCCATATCGCCGCCGTCACCGGCACCAATGGCAAGACCAGCACGGCCCAGTTCACCCGCCAGCTCTGGCAGGCTTTGGGCCACAAGGCTGGGGCCATGGGGACGCTGGGGCTGGTGGCCGATGGCTTCCCGGAAACCCCCAGCCTGACCACGCCGGACCCGGTGGCCCTGCACGCCACGCTGGCCGATGTGGCGCGTGGCGGTGTCACCCATCTGGCGATGGAGGCATCGTCGCACGGGCTGGATCAGTTCCGCCTGGATGGGGTGGTGGTGGAGGCGGCCGGCTTCACCAACCTGACCCGTGACCATCTGGATTATCACGGCACGATGGCGGCCTATCTTCAGGCCAAGCTGGCTTTGTTCGACCGGGTGATGCCCAAGGGCGCCACGGCGGTGATCAATGCCGACATCCCGGAATTTGAACAGATCGCCAGCGTGGCCCATGCCCGCAAGCAGACGGTCATCGGCTTCGGCATGGCGGGCAAGGAACTGCGCGTCATCGACGCCACGCCCCTACCCCATGGCCAGCGGCTGGAGCTGGACCTGTTCGGCAAGCGCCGCACGCTGGAGCTGCCGCTGGTGGGCCGCTTCCAGGTCTGGAACGCGCTCTGTGCCCTGGGGCTGGTGATCGGAACCGGTACGGATGCGGAACGGGCGGCAGATTGCCTTGTCAACCTGACAGGCGTGCGGGGCCGGCTTGAGATGGTGGCAACCCTGCCCAATGGCGCGGCGGTCTATGTGGACTATGCCCACACGCCCGATGGGCTGGAAACGGTGCTGCGCTCGGTGCGGCCGCACACGCATGGCCGGCTGTCGGTGGTGTTCGGCTGCGGTGGGGACCGCGACAAGGGCAAGCGTCCGATGATGGGCCGCATCGCCGCCGATCTGGCCGACCGGGTGATCGTGACCGACGACAACCCGCGCAGCGAGGTGCCCGGCACCATCCGGGCCGAGGTGATGGTGGGCTGCCCCGGTGCGACGGAGGTGGATGACCGCGCCAAAGCCATTGCGCTGGCGGTGGGGGAACTGGGGCCCGGCGATGTGCTGGTGCTGGCCGGCAAGGGGCATGAACAGGGACAGATCATCGGCAACGAGGTGCGTCCCTTTGATGACGCGACGGTGGCACGGGCGGCCGTCGCAGCGCTTTAATACCAACCTGCCAAGGGTTTGACCCTTGGCAGGTTGGAGGCTGGCGACTGCCAGCCCGGCGCGCGTGCGCCGAGAGCCAAGGGCGCGGATGCGCCCGCCCGGCGATTGAGGGCCGCCTTGATAGTGACCAACGGTCAATATCAAGGCGGATTAGTATGAGTTTGATGTGACGGGGGGCCGGGATGGGCATCCCGGCTGGTGTTGGAAGTGGGGTGGGAAATGGCTGAAGTCCTGTGGACGGCGGATGATGTGGCGGCGGCCTGTAATGGCCGGCGGGCCGGCTCCGCTGCCTGGGCGGCCACCGGTGTTTCCATCGACAGCCGCACCGTGGCGGCGGGTGACCTGTTCATCCCGCTGAAGGGCCCCAATTTCGATGGCCACGCCTTCGTTGCCCAGTCCCTGGAGAAGGGAGCTGCCGGGGCCATTGTCGCCGATATTCCCGCCGGGCTGGAACATGACGCCCGTCTGGTGAAGGTGGAAGACACCATGGCGGCGCTGGAAGATCTGGGCCGCATGGGCCGGCTGAACGCCAGTGGCAAGGTGATTGCCGTCACCGGCTCCGTCGGCAAGACCGGCACCAAGGAGGCACTGAAGGCAGCGCTGGAAAGCCAGGGCAAGACCTTTGCCACCGTGGGCAGCCTGAACAACCATTGGGGCGTGCCGCTGTCACTCTCCCGCTTCCCGGCCGACAGCCGGTTCGGCGTGTTTGAACTGGGCATGAACCATGCCGGGGAGATCGGCCCCCTGTCGCGCATGGTGCGCCCGGACGTGGCCATCATCACCACCGTGGAGGCCGTGCATATTGAGTTCTTCCCTTCGGTGGAGGCGATTGCCGACGCCAAGGCGGAGATTTTTGAGGGCATGGGGCCGGGCGGCACCGCCGTGCTGCCGCGTGAC
This sequence comes from Niveispirillum sp. SYP-B3756, assembly GCF_009495745.1. GTDB lineage: Bacteria > Pseudomonadota > Alphaproteobacteria > Azospirillales > Azospirillaceae > Niveispirillum. The sequence continues at coordinate 91,054 of NZ_WIDQ01000009.1, read as the reverse complement.
AACCCGCATTACAGTCGCCTGTTGGCCGCCGCCCGCACCCAGGGCCTGCATATCCTGTCCTTCGGGGCCGATGCCGCCGCCGATGGCCGTCTGCTGGCGCTGGACCTGCTGCCCGACAGCAGCCATGTGCAGGCCCGCATCGATGGGGTGGATGTCACCTACACCATCCCGCTGCCGGGCCGGCACCATGCCATCAACAGCCTGGCCGTGCTGCTGGCCGTGAAGGCGGCCGGCGGCGATGTCGCCATCGCCGCCGCCTCGCTGGCCAACTTGTCCCCCATCAAGGGGCGGGGCCAGCGCAGCGCCGTCGCCCTGCCGGGCGGCACGCTGACGCTGATCGATGAAAGCTATAATGCCAGCCCGGTATCGGTGAAGGCCGCCGCCAGGGTGCTGGGCCAGGTGCCGCCGGGTGCCGGTGGCCGCCGCATCGCCGTACTGGGCGACATGCGGGAGCTGGGCGAACAATCGCCGGAACTGCATGTCAGTGTCGCCCCCGCCCTGGTGGCTGGGCATTGCGACCTGTTGTACTGCTGCGGTCCCAACATGCGGCACCTGTTTGACGCCGTGCCGGCCGCCATGCGCGGGGCCCATGCGGCGGACAGTGCCGCCCTGGCCCCGCTGGTGGTGGCCGCATTGCGGCCCGGTGACGTGGTGATGGTGAAGGGCTCTGCCGGCAGCCGTATGGCCACCGTCGTGGAAGCCGTAAAGGCCATGGCCAATAAAATTGACAAATTCGACCCGCAGGGGACAGCCGCCACGCTGAATGGCGGGGAACCGAGAGACGAGAATGCTGTATAATCTGCTTTACCCCCTGGCGGATCAGTTCCAGATTTTCAACCTGTTCCGGTATCTGACTTTCCGGACTGGCGGAGCCGTGATGACCGCGCTGATCATCAGCTTCGTCATCGGCCCGCGCGTGATCCGCTGGCTGAAATCCAAGCAGGGGGAAGGCCAGCCCATCCGCACCGACGGGCCGGAAACGCATCTGAAGAAGAAGGGCACGCCCACCATGGGCGGCCTGATGATCATGATTGCCGTCATCATCTCCACCCTGCTCTGGGTGGATCTGACCAATACCTATACCTGGATCGTGCTGCTGGTGACGGTCGGGTTCGGGCTGGTCGGGTTCGGCGATGATTATCTGAAACTGACCAAGCGCAATACCAAGGGCCTGTCTTCCAAGCTGAAACTGGTGGCCACCTTTGTCGTCGCCCTGCTGGCCACCGGCTGGTATCTGCTGGTGACCCCGTGGGAGCTGGGCAGCGGGCTGGCTTTGCCCTTCTTCAAGGATCTGCTGGTTCATCTCGGCTGGTTCTATGTGCCGTTCGCTGTGGTCGTCATCATCGGTTCGTCGCACGCCGTCAACCTGACGGATGGGCTGGACGGTCTGGCCACCGTGCCGATCATGATCGCCGCCGCCTGCTTCGGGCTGATCGCCTATCTGTCAGGCAATGCCATCTTTTCCAACTATCTGGGCATCATCCATGTGCCGGGCACGGGTGAGCTGGCAGTGTTCTGCGGCGCGCTGGTGGGGGCCGGATTGGGCTTTCTCTGGTTCAACGCCCCGCCGGCCATGGTGTTCATGGGCGATACCGGTTCGCTGTCGGTGGGCGGCGCGCTGGGGGCCATCTCCGTCATCACCAAGCATGAACTGGTGCTGGCCATCATTGGCGGGCTGTTCGTGCTGGAGACGCTGTCGGTGATGATCCAGGTGGCCAGCTTCAAGCTGACCGGACGCCGTGTCTTCCGCATGGCGCCGATCCACCATCATTTCGAAAAGAAGGGCTGGTCGGAGCCCACCGTTGTCATCCGGTTCTGGATCATCGCCGTCATCCTGGCGCTGATCGGCCTGTCCACGCTGAAACTACGGTAATCCAAGGGGGCATCATGATTGATCTCGGCATCCTGAAGGGGCGTAAAATCGCAGTGATGGGTCTGGCGCGCTCGGGCCTTACCGCCGCGCGCGCCGCCCTGGATGCCGGGGCCGAGGTGCTGGCCTGGGATGATGGGGTCGCCGGGCAACAGGCCGCCCAGGCTGAGGGCATCGCCCTGACCGATCTGAACAGCGCCGATCTGGCCGGGGTTGAGCTGCTGGTGCTCTCCCCCGGCATCCCGCACTGCTTCCCTGAGCCCAACAAGGTGGCCGCCCGCGCCAAGGCGGCCGGCATCCCGCTGATCAGCGATATTGAATTGCTGGCCCGGGCCGTGCCGGCCCCGTTCTATGTCGGCATCACCGGCACCAATGGCAAATCCACCACCACCGCACTGACCGGCCATATCTTCGCCGGGGCCAACCGGCCCACCCTGATCGGCGGCAATATCGGCATTCCGGCGTTGAGCATCGACCGGCTGGGCAAGAACGGCGTCTATGTGCTGGAAATGTCCAGCTACCAGCTGGAACTGACGCCCTCGCTGGGCTTTGATGCCGCCGTGCTGCTGAACATCACGCCCGACCATCTGGACCGGCATGGCGGCATGGACGGCTATATCGCCGCCAAGAAGCGCATCTTCCAGAAGGGCGATGGCAGGCCGCAGGTGGCCATCATCGGCGTGGATGATGAGCCTTGCCGCCAGATGGCCGATGCACTGGAACGGGAATTTGCCGGGCGGGTGATCCGCCTTTCTGTCCATGGCGTGCCGCCGGGCGGCATCGGGGTGGAACAGGGCGTGCTGGTGGATGCCACCGAAGGCACGCGCCACCCTTTCACCGACCTGACCAAACTAGCCACCCTGCCCGGCCAGCATAATTGGCAGAATGCGCTCGCCGCCTATGCCCTGGCACGCGCCGGTGGGCTGACCCATTCCGACATTCTGGATGGCTTGCGCACCTTCCCCGGCCTGGCCCATCGCCAGCAGCAGGTGGCTGTCATTGATGGCGTCCGCTTCATCAATGACAGCAAGGCCACCAATGCCGATGCGGCGGCCAAGGCCCTGGTCTGCTATCAGCCGATCTATTGGATTTTGGGCGGCAAGCCCAAGGATACCGGCTTGGCCGGTCTGGAGGAACTCGTCGGCAATGTGCGCCACGCCTTCCTGATCGGGGAGGCGACGGAGGCCTTTGCCGGCTGGCTGGCCGACCATCAGGTGCCGCACACGCGCTGCGGCGTGATGGAAAAGGCGGTGGCAGCGGCCTTTGCCGCCGCCAAGGCCGATGGGGAGGCATCACCCGTGGTGCTGCTGTCGCCGGCCTGCGCCAGTTTCGACCAATATCCGAATTTTGAGGTGCGGGGCGACGCCTTCACCGCGGCGGCGCAATCCCTGGCCACCACCCGGCAGGGGGATTGAGCCCATGCTCTCCTTCTCCCGCACCGATCATTCGGTTCTGGGCCGCTGGTGGTGGACAGTGGACCGCTGGACGCTGGCCATCATTATCGCCATTGCCCTGATCGGTGTGGTGCTGATCCAGGCGGCCAGCCCGGCGGTGGCCAACCGCATCGGGCTGACCACCTTCCACTTCATCGAACGTCACCTGATCATGCTGCTGCCCTCGCTGGCTATCATGGTCGGCGTCTCCCTGCTCACCCCGCGCGGGGTGCGGCGGCTGGCGGTGGTGCTGTTCGGGGGGGCCGTCTTCGGTGTGGTGCTGACCCTGTTCATCGGGGAGGAGATCAAGGGCGCAACGCGCTGGATTCATGTGCCCGGCCTGTCATCAGTGCAGCCGTCGGAATTCCTGAAGCCGGCCTTTGCCGTCGTCTCCGCCTGGATGTTCTCGCTCCACCGCACGCCGGGGCCGAATGGTGGACATTTTCCCGGCATCCAGGTCAACTGCGCCCTCTATGCCATGATCGTGCTGCTGCTGATGAGCCAGCCTGATCTGGGGCAAACCTTCGTCATCACCTCCATCTTCTTCGGTCAGTTTTTCCTGGCTGGCCTGCCCATCGTGCTGGTGGCGAGCATGGTGGTGCTGGGCATGGGCGGTCTGGTCAGCGCCTATTTCCTGTGGCCGCATGTGCAAAAACGTATCGACGGCTTCCTGAACCCGGCAACGGGGGAGAATTATCAGGTCGAAAAGTCGATGGAAGCCTTCGCCAATGGCGGAATCTGGGGCACCGGTCCCGGCCAGGGGCGGGTGAAGATGGCCATCCCCGATGCCCATGCCGATTTCATCTTCTCCGTCGCGGGGGAGGAACTGGGGCTGGTGGTCTGCGCCCTGATCATCGTGCTGTTCGCCATTGTGGTGATCCGCAGCTTCAACCGCGCTGCCAATGATCAGAGCCTGTTCGTCATGCTGGCCGCCACCGGGCTGGCCATGCAGTTCGGCCTGCAGGCGCTGATCAATATGGGCTCCGCCCTGCATCTGATGCCGACCAAGGGCATGACCCTGCCCTTCATCTCCTATGGCGGTTCCTCGCTGATCGCGCTGGGGATCGGCACAGGGATGCTGCTGGCCCTGACCCGCAAACGCCTGTCACCGGGAGAAGGCCTGTGAGCGCCCGCCCCATCATCCTCGCCGCCGGGGGCACCGGCGGCCATATGTTCCCGGCGGAAGCGCTGGCCCGCGCCCTGATGGCGCGCGGCCATTTGCCGATTCTGGTGACCGATCCGCGCGGCAAGGCGTTTGGCGACAGCCTGCCGGATGTACGGGTGGAACGTATCCGCGCGTCGAACGGGGCCGCCGGCCTGCTGGGCAAGGCCCGCATGGCCGTCGATCTGGTGCTGGGCACCGCGCAGGCCCGCAGCCTGCTGCGCCGCCTGAACCCCGCCCTTGTCGTCGGCTTCGGCGGCTATCCATCCGTTCCCACCGTGTTCGCCGCCCAATCCACCGGCATTCCCACCCTGCTGCATGAACAGAATGCAGTGCTGGGCCGGGCCAATCGGCTGCTGATCGGCAAGGCCGCCCGCATCTGCACCAGCTTTCCGGCAGTGAAGGGGCTGGGTCAGGCCGATGGCAAGCGCATCATCCGCACCGGCAACCCGGTGCGCCCCGACATCCTGGCCCTGCGCGATGCCCCCTACCCCGCCCCGGTGCCCGGCGGCCCGGTGAACCTGCTGATCACCGGCGGCAGCCAGGGGGCCAGCATCTTCGGGGAGGTGGTGCCCCGCGCCATCGAGATGCTGCCCGACGATTTGCGATATCGCCTGAAGATCGTGCAGCAGGCCCGTCCGGAAAATATCGAGGTCGCCCGCAAAGCCTATTACGAGATGGGCATTGAGTGCGAGCTGGCCACCTTCTTCAAGGATATGCCCCACCGGCTGGCCGGTTGCCACCTGATGGTCGCTCGTTCCGGGGCCGGAACGGTCGCCGAACTGACGGTCGTGGGCCGTCCCTCCATCCTGGTGCCCTATCAATACGCCATGGATGATCACCAGACCGCCAACGCCAGATCGGTTGAATCGGTTGGTGGCGCTTGGGTCGTTCCGCAGACGGAATTTTCGCCCGCCGTGCTGGCTGACAAGCTGATCGCCCTGCTGGCCGACCCGGCGCAACTGACCCATGCCGCCACGGCCGCCGCCGGCTGGGCCATCCCGGAAGCGGCGGAAAAGCTGGCCGATGCCGTGCTGGATCTGGCCAATGGAGGCAAGGCATGAGGCAATCTGTCCCCTCGCCCAGCCTCCGTGAGCTGGAAACCGCCTTCCCCCTGCTGCTGGGCAATGGGCCGATGACGCGGCCCTATCCGGCACGACAGGGCCGCGAAATGGCCACAAGCCATTATTACGATAGCGAAACCACCCACACACCGCGCCGTAAACCCGGTCTTCTTGATTTTCTGTTTGGAGTTTAAGCCATGCGGGCCCTGCCGCTGAACATCGGAACCCTGCATTTCGTCGGCATTGGCGGTATCGGCATGTCCGGCATCGCCGAGGTGCTGCACAATCTGGGCTACGCGGTCCAGGGCAGCGACATGTCCGATAACTATAATGTGCAGCGGCTGCGCAAGCTGGGCATCAAGGTGGAAATCGGCCACCGGGCGGAAAATCTGGGCGAAGCGGCGGTGCTGGTCATCTCGTCTGCCGTGAAGAAGGACAATCCCGAGGTGGTGGCGGCCCGCGCCGGCATGATCCCGGTGGTGCGCCGGGCGGAAATGCTGGCGGAGCTGATGCGGCTGAAATGGTCCATCGCCGTGGCCGGCACCCATGGCAAGACCACCACCACCAGCATGGTGGCGGCCCTGCTGGAAGGCGGGGCGATGGACCCGACCATCATCAATGGCGGCATCATCAATTCACTGGGCACCAATGCCAAGCTGGGCAGCGGTGACTGGATGGTGGTGGAAGCCGATGAGAGCGACGGCACCTTCACCAAGCTGCCCTCCACCATCGGCATCGTCACCAATATGGACCCGGAGCATCTGGACCATTACGGCACGTTTGAGGAGGAGCGGAAGGCCTTCGACCGGTTTGTCGAAAACATTCCGTTCTACGGGTTCGCGGCCCTTTGCATCGACCATCCTGAGGTCCAGGCCATGCTGGGCCGGGTGGATCGCCGCGTCGTCACCTATGGCTTCTCCCCTCAGGCCGATGTGCGGGCCATCAATGTGGTGACCGATACCAGCGGCTGCGCCTATGACGTGGCGGTCAGCGACCGCGCCCGCGGAGAATCACGGGGGGAAGCGCGCACCATCACCGGCATCCATCTGCCGATGTATGGGTTGCATAATGTGCAGAATTCCCTGGCCGCCGTCGCCGTGGCCATCAATCTGGGCATCAGCGACGAGGCGATCCGCCAGTCCTTCGCCAAGTTCAGCGGGGTGAAGCGCCGCTTCACCAAGACCGGGGAAAGCAACGGCATCACCGTGATTGACGATTACGGTCACCATCCGGTGGAAATTTCCGCCGTGCTGAAGGCCGCCCGCATGGCCGGCACCGGCCGCACCATCGCCGTGGTGCAGCCGCACCGCTATACCCGCCTTCAAAGCCTGTTCGGCGATTTCTGCACCTGCTTCAACGATGCCGACACGGTGGTGGTGGCGGATGTCTATGCCGCTGGTGAACAACCGATTGCCGGCGCCTCGCGCGATGATCTGGTGGAGGGCTTGCGCGTGCGCGGCCACCGCGACGTGCGTGCGCTCACCGGCCCGGATGCCCTGCCGGCCCTGGTGAAGGACATCGCCAAACCCGGTGACATGGTGGTGTGCTTAGGCGCCGGCACCATCACCCAATGGGCCAACGCCCTGCCGGGTGAGCTGGACAAGCTGTTTGCCATCGGGGGTGCCGACTGATGGTTGCCTCCCCGCTGCTCGACCGGATCAAGGAACAAGCACCCGACCTTCGCGGCCGGCTGGTGGCCGACGCGCCGCTGGGGCCGACCACCTGGTTCCGCGTCGGCGGCAATGCCGAGCTGCTGTTCCGTCCGGCCGACCGGGATGATCTGGCCTATTTCCGCGCCCGCTGCCCCGCCGATCTGCCGGTGACGGTAATCGGTGTGGCGTCGAACCTGCTGGTCCGCGATGGCGGGGTGCCGGGTCTGGTGATCCGCCTGGGGGGTGCCTTTGCCGAAATTTATGTCGAAGGCGAAACAATCATCGCCGGCGCTGGCGCGCTGGATTTGAACGTGGCGCTGACGGCACAGCAGGCCGGCTTGGCGGGGTTGGAATTCCTCTCCGGCATTCCCGGCACCATTGGCGGGGCCATTCGCATGAATGGCGGGGCCTATGGCGGCGAGCTGGTGGATGTCATCGACTGGGCCGAAGGGGTTGACGGCCAGGGCCATAGCCGGCGCTGGACACGCGATGAGCTGCACCTGACCTACCGCCATTGCGGCCTGCCCGAGGATGTCATCTTCACCGCCGCCGCCCTGCGCGGCCGGCCCGATGACAAGGACGCCATCCAGGCGCGGATTGAGGCGATCCAGCAGACCCGCGCCGACAGCCAGCCGGTGCGCGCCCGCACCGGCGGTTCCACCTTCGCCAACCCGGAAGGGCACAAGGCCTGGCAACTGATCGATGCCGCCGGTTGCCGGGGTTTGACCATCGGCGGGGCGCAGATCAGCGAGAAACACTGCAATTTCTTGATCAATCTGGGTGACGCCACCGCAGACGATATCGAGTCCTTGGGCGAGGAAGTCCGCCGCCGCGTGAAAGCGCAGAGCGGCATAGACTTGCGTTGGGAGATACGGCGGATCGGCGTACCCCGTTCGCATGGGGGGGGCGGATGAACGCGTTTACCCACCCCCTCCCCCCTGACCTTCGGGTTAACGCCCTCGGCTTTTTTGAAAGCGGCGCAGATTGCCGCTTGCGACCGCTCGGCGCCTCGCTTACACCGGATTTTGTGGGCGGATATGCTGGCCGTCACACAAAATCTTGCGTATGCGCAGAAGTTGCCGAATTGTTCGGCCATTACGTCCGCATCCTGGTGTATGCGGGCCGTGGGGGAGTCTGGTGTGATGGGTGAGACGAACGCGAAGCATGTCGCCGTCCTGATGGGTGGCTGGTCTGCCGAGCGCGAGGTGTCGCTCGTCAGCGGGGCCAATATCGCCACGGCGCTGGAGGACAAGGGCTATCGCGTCACCCGTGTGGATGTGAAGCGCGACCTGCCGGCGCTGATCGCTGCCCTGTCGAACCCGCGCCCGGATGCGGTGTTCAACGCCCTGCACGGGCGCGGTGGGGAGGATGGGCTGATCCAGGGTGTGCTGGAATATATGGGCCTGCCCTATACCCATTCCGGCGTCAAATCCTCTGCCATCGCCATGGACAAGGAAATGACCAAGCGCCTGCTGTCCACGGCGGGGATGCCGGTGGCCGATGGTGTGGTGGCGACCAAGGATCAGGTGTTGGCCGGCCATGTGCTGCCCCCGCCCTATGTGGTGAAGCCGGTGGATGAGGGCTCGTCCGTGGGCGTGCGCATCGTCAAGGCGGGCGATAATTTCACCGTGCTGGCAGAAGATGCCTGGGTCTATGGCGACAAGGTGCTGGTGGAACAGTTCATCCCCGGCCGGGAACTGACCGTCGGCATCATGGGGGATGAGGCGCTGGCCGTTACGGAGATCGTGCCGACGCAGAATTTCTTCGACTATACCGCCAAATATACCGATGGCGGCGCCACCCATATCTGCCCGGCGCAGATCCCTGAAGAGGTGGCGACAGAGGCCAAGCGCCTGGCGCTGCTGGCCCATCGGGTGCTGGGCTGCGAGCCGGTATCCCGCTCCGATTTCCGCTGGGATGACAGCAAGCCCGGCACCAGCGGGCTGTGCTTTCTGGAGACCAACACGCAGCCGGGCTTCACGCCCCTGTCGCTGTTGCCGGAACAGGCGGCCGCGCGCGGCATCGCCTATGCCGATCTGTGCGCCTGGATAGTGGAGCGAGCCCGATGCCACGTGTGACGCCCGCCGACGCCATCCCCGACAATCCCCGGGCCCGCTTCGCCGAAACGGCGCGGCGGGCCACATTGCGTGCAGCGCAGGAGGCCAATCGCCGCCGCGCCATGCCGCGCTGGGCCGGCCCCGCCATGCGCATCGGCCGCACGGCGGCCCCGCTGCTGCTGCTGGCCGCCGTTGGGGCCTGGGCCTGGGCCAGTGGGCAGGCGGCCATGCTGACATCCACGGTGACCGACAGGTTCATGCACGCATCGGTAGATGCCGGCCTGTCGGTGGGGGAAGTTTTTGTGCAGGGGCGCAAACGCACGGCGAAGACCGACATGCTGGCAGCCCTGGGCGTGCAGCGCGGCAGCCCCATCCTGGCCTTCGATCCCCACGCCGCCCGGCTGGCGCTGGAACAGATTCCCTGGGTGGCGGAGGCGCGGGTGGAACGACGCCTGCCGGACACGATCTTCATCGCCATCAAGGAGCGCAAGCCGATGGCGCTGTGGCAGCATGACCGGCAATTGCGGCTGGTGGATGCCGATGGCGTGGTGCTGACCGATGAAGACCTGTCGCGCTGGCCCAACCTGCCCATGCTGGTGGGGGCCGATGCGCCGGCGCGCGGGCCGGAACTGCTCCGCCGGCTGGCAGCCGAACCGACCATCGGGGAAAGGGTGGAAGCCGCCATCCTGGTGGCTGGCCGTCGTTGGGATTTGAAGCTGAAGAACGGCGTTGATGTGCGTCTGCCCGAACATGAGGTGCCGGAGGCCCTGCACCAGCTGGCGCTGATCCAGCAGACCAATCAGATACTGGACAAGGATGTGGTGGCAATTGACCTGCGGATGCCCGACCGGCTGGCCATCCAGACCTCGGCCATGGCGGCCGACCAGCGGCGCAAGCCGCCGGAAAAGAAGCAGAAGATCTGAGGGGCGGCGGACATGGCATTTCCCGGCGCACTGAATACCCGTAAAGGCCCGCGCAAGGTAACGCGCGGCGGTACCATCGCGGCCCTGGATGTGGGCTCGACCAAGGTGGTGTGCTTCATCGCCAAGGTGGATGATCCCGGCTCCATCCGTGTGGTCGGCATCGGCCATCAGGTCAGCCGGGGCGTGCGCTCCGGCGGTATCGTCGATATGGAAGCGGCGGAGACCGCCATTGGCACCACCGTCCATGCGGCGGAAACGATGGCGGGTGAACAGATCCGTCAGGTGCTGGTCAGCCTGTCCGGCGGCCAGCCGGAAAGCCAGACCCTGACGGTGGAAACCCCGGTGATCGGGCCTGAAATCGGCGATGCCGATGTACGCCGTGCCCTGGCCCAGGCCCGCCGGCTGGATGTGTCGACCGATGCCGAGCTGATCCATTCCATCCCCGTCGGCTATGCCATTGACGGGTCCAAGGGCATCCGCGATCCACGCGGCATGGTGGGGGAACGGCTGGGCGTGCGGATGAATGTCGTCACCGCCGCCGCCAGCCCGGTGCGCAACCTGACCACCTGCGTCGGCCGCTGCCATCTGGGGGTGGAGGGGTTCGTGATGAGCCCCTATGCCTCCGGCCTGTCCTGTCTGGTCGAAGATGAGATGGATCTGGGGGTCACCCTGATCGATATGGGCGGTGGCACCACCAGCATCGCCGTATTCAATGACGGCAAGATGGTCTGGTGCGACAGCATCCCGCTGGGCGGTGTGCATGTCACCAACGATATTGCCCGTGGCCTGACCACCACCGTGGTGGATGCCGAGCGCCTGAAGACTCTGCATGGCAGTGCCGCCGCCGCCGTCTCCGACGAGCGGGAGATGATCGACGTCCCCCAGGTGGGGGAGGAAGAGCGCGGCCAGGGCAACCATGTGCCGAAATCCTATCTGGTCAGCATCATTCAGCCCCGGCTGGAAGAGATTTTTGAGCTGGTGCGCGGCCGGCTGGAAGGCTCGGGCTTTGCCAAGGCCGCCGGCCGCCGCGTGGTGCTGACCGGTGGCGGCAGCCAATTGGCCGGCGTGCGCGAACTGGCCGCCAATGTGCTGGACAAGCAGGTGCGGCTGGGCCGCCCGCTGCGCATTGGCGGGCTGGCCAGCAACCTGTCCGGCCCGGCCTTTGCCTCTGCCGCCGGCCTGCTGGCCTATGCGATGCAACAGACCCATGAGATGCCGGCCCTCACCCCGCTGGACGAGAGACCGTCCAGCCTGTGGGGCCGGGTGAACCTCTGGCTGCGGGAGAATCTGTGAAGATGGAGCCGCCGCCATGATGGATCACCGACGAAGACCGTCACCCCAGGCCAGCGCCCGCCCACCGGCAGCCCAAGCCTGACCCCCGATTGCCCCCGATGATTGGCCCTGCCCCCAGGGCCACCGCCCAAGACCCCCTCCCCCGCCAGAGGAGTAGCCCCCGATGAGCCTGAAACTCGGTATCCCCAGCGTTGAAGTGCAGACCAAACCCCGCATCACCGTGTTCGGTGTTGGCGGTGCCGGCGGCAATGCCGTCAACAACATGATCCGTTCCAATCTGGAAGGGGTCGAGTTTGTGGTCGCCAATACCGACGCCCAGGCCCTGCAGGGCAATCTGGCCACCAAGCGGGTTCAGCTGGGCTCCACCATCACCCGTGGTCTGGGGGCGGGTTCGCGCCCCGATGTCGGCCGTGCGGCGGCGGAAGAGCAGCTGGAAGAGATTCTGGGCCATCTGAACGGCACCAACATGTGCTTCATCACCGCCGGCATGGGCGGTGGTACCGGCACCGGGGCTGCCCCCGTTATCGCCCGCGCGGCGCGTGAACAGGGCATTCTGACCGTCGGCGTGGTGACCAAGCCCTTCAATTTCGAAGGGGCGCACCGTATGCGCACGGCCGAGTCCGGTATCACGGAACTGGCCCAATATGTCGATACGCTGCTGATCATCCCCAACCAGAACCTGTTCCGCATCGCCACGGAGAAGACCACCTTCGCCGATGCCTTCAAGCTGGCCGATGATGTGCTTCATGCCGGCGTGCGCGGCGTCACCGATCTGATGGTGATGCCGGGCCTGATCAACCTGGACTTTGCCGATATCCGCACGGTGATGAGCGAGATGGGCAAGGCCATGATGGGCACCGGCGAGGCAGAGGGCGATAACCGCGCCATCGACGCCGCCGAAGCCGCCATCAACAACCCGCTGCTGGATGATATCAGCATGAAGGGTGCCCGTGGCGTGCTGATCAACATCACCGGCGGTCATGACATGACCCTGTTCGAGGTGGATGAGGCGGCCAACCGCATCCGCGACGAGGTGGACCCCGAAGCCAATATCATCTTCGGCTCCACCTTCGATGAACACATGTCCGGCAAGATGCGGGTGTCCGTCGTCGCCACCGGCATCGATAATGCCGGCCAGCAGATGCGCCCGGTGGCCCAGCCGCAGCCCCTGCCGGCGGCCAATGCCGCTACCCGACGCCCCGGTGTACCCTCGGTGCCGCCCGTCCCGGCCGCTGCCGCCGCAACAGCCAACGGCATTCCCGCCCGTGCGGTCATGCAGCCGGCCGGCATTCCCGGTGCCGCCGCCACGCCGCATTACCCCGCCATGACCCCCGCCCCGGTGCCGGGTGCCGTGCCGATGGCGCCGGCCGCGATGGCGGCTCAGCAGCAGGCTGCCGTGGCAGAGGCCACCCCTGCCGCTGAAGCGGTGACAGAGGCTGCCGCGCACGCACAGCACGCCCCGGTGAGCCATGAGCTGCGCCCGGTGGATATGCGCCCGCCGGCACCGGCCCGGCGCGACGATGCCTTCATCCCGCCGCGTCCGGCCGAAGGCGCGCCGCGCAGCAACAGCCATGTGCCGGAGCGCTTCACCCCGCCGCCGGTGGAAAAGAAAGCTGGCCTGTTCAGCCGCATGTTCGGTCTGGGAAGCGGCAGCCAGCCGGCTCCGCGCCAGCAGCCGGCCCCTTCCCCGCAGGCACAGGCGGCACCGCAGTTCCAGCCCCAGCAGTCCCGCACGGCGGCCCAGCCGGCACCGGCGCCGGTGCCACAGGCCGCCCCGCAGGCCCAGCCGGCCGAGGCAGCGCCCCGCGCCAAGGCCCCGCAGAGCGAAGAGGATATGCTGGATATCCCGGCCTTCCTGCGCCGCCAGGCGAACTGAACATCGTTCGCAATCAAGGCTTTATCGCGTTGCATTATGAAGGGCCGGCCCGGCGGGGGCCGGCCCTTCTGTTTTACCGTTAACCGATCTGGGCAAAATTGTGACGTTAGATCATACTGTTATCCGACGGATGCGTAACAATCGGTAATAAAGAGTGATTTGTGTCTTGCCGGGACAGGCGTCATGTTGAGGTGGTGAAGCGATGCCAATGCTGCGTTGCAATGCCTCGTGAAACGGGGTGCCTTGTGGGACAGGGTGCAGCGCAAACCCCGCCAGTGGAAGGACGGGGAAAAGGCAGGGGGATCACTTTGCACGGGGGCACTGTCTAGATTGATCGGAAAAGGGGACATACCATGTCCTGGCAACAGACTCTGAATTCCACGATCGATTGCATGGGCATCGGCCTTCATTCCGGCCGTCGGGTCCATCTGACTCTGTGCCCGGCCCCGGTCGATACCGGTATCGTTTTCATCCGCACCGATCTGCCGGAAGGTCAGGGGATCATCCCCGCCCGCTGGGATCTGGTGGCGGATACCCGCCTCTGCACCCTGATGCGCAACGAACATGGCGCCACCATCGGTACGGTCGAACATCTGATGGCCGCCCTGCGCGGCTGCGGCATCGACAATGCCTATGTGGAGGTGAGTGCCGCCGAAGTGCCGATCATGGATGGCAGCTCGGCCCCCTTCATCTTCCTGATCGAATGTGCCGGCACCCGCGTGCAGGAAAAGCCGCGCCGTGTGATCCGCGTGCTGAAGGAAGTCAGCGCCATTGACGGCGACAAGAAGGTGACCTTGAGCCCGGCCCCGACCTCCAGCTTCCGGGCGGAGATCATCTATGACAATACGGCCCTGATCCGCCGCCAGGAAGGCAGCCTGCGGCTGACTGACCCGACCAGCTTCAAGGTTGAAGTGTCGGCCGCCCGCACCTTCGGCTTCGCCCATGAGGTGGAGCAGATGCGCCAGGCCGGTCTGGGCCTGGGCGGGTCGCTGGACAATGCGGTCGTCATCGATGGCGACCATGTACTGAATGAAGGCGGCCTGCGCTTCCAGGACGAGTTCATCCGTCACAAGATTCTGGATGCGGTGGGTGACCTCTATCTGGCCGGTGGCCAGATCCTGGGCCAATACCACGGCATCCGTGGCGGTCACGGCATGAACAACGCCGTCCTGCGCGCCTTGTTCGCCGATCCCGCCAATTACCGCATCGAAGATGCCCCTGTCTGGCAGGAAGAACTGGCGACCGTCGCCTGACCCTCCACAGATAAGGAATATTTTCAACGGCCGGACATTCACCAATGTCCGGCCGTTGCTTGTTCCGCCCGTGACAATCCAGCCGGCAGGTCATAAAGTAGTCTTAAAACATATATAGAATCGGCCAACCTGTTCCCGACACCCCATGTCCGGTGGCCATGATCATTTGCAGCCCCTTTCGTCTCGCTGTCCTGCTGATCGTCCTGGGCTGCCTTCCAGGCCGATCCGCCATGGCACAGGTACAGGCACAAACGGAGAATGTGGTGCGGTTGGCCAGCCTGGACTGGCCGCCCTTCACCGGCCCGCATCTGCCCGATCAGGGGCGTTCCACCGCCATTGTGCAAGCAGCCCTGGCCGGGGCGGGGCTGGACCTGCAGGTGGATTTCCTGCCCTGGCAGCGGGCGCTGGCCAGCGGCCTGCGTGACCCCGACTTTCAGGGCTATTTCCCGGAATATCGGGATGCCACGATGGCGCGGCACTGCCTGCTGTCCGACCCCATCGGCAACAGCCCGCTGGGTTTTGCCGAACGGGTGGACGCGCCGGCCCCCTGGAGACAGCTGGCCGATCTGGCCGGCCGGCGCATCGGTATCGTGCGCGGCTATGTCAACAATCCGGAATTCGATGCCATGGCCGCTGCCGGCGGGCTGACGGTGGAACCGGCGGTCGATGATGCCACCAATCTGCGCAAGCTGGCGGCAGGCCGGCTGGATCTGGTGGTGATCGACAGCAATGTGCTGTCATATCTGCTGGCCACCGACCCGGACCTGATTCCCCACCGCGCCGCATTGCGGCTGAATGCCCGGCTGCTGGAGGAAAAAAGCCTGCATGTCTGCTTCCGCAACGACGAAGCGGGCACAGCCTTGCGGGCCCGTTTTGACGAATCTCTGCGCCATTTGCCGGAAATTCAGGCCGAACAGAACGCGGCGCGCCCCGATCCGTGATGAAATGCCTTTGTTCCGCCAGGATTTGGCGGCAAAAGCGTGCATGTAATGATAGCGCGTCGTTTGCCGCTTGGCGGGTGCCGTCCCGCGCGTGCTATAAGGCTTCCCGCATTCATGCCCCAGAGCTTGGTTGTCATTGCCGATGCTTCGCACGCCCCGCACCATTCGCCCGTCCGCCGTCGCCCGTTACCTGGTGCCGGCCGCCCTGCTGCTCCTCACCGCCTGCTCGGGCAAGAAGGAGGAGATCCCCTATGTCGAGCGGCCGGTGGAGCAGATCTACACCGAGGCGTCCAACGCCATCGACAATAAGAACTATACCAAGGCGGCCCTGCTGTTCGACGAGGTCGAGCGCCAGCACCCCTACAGCCAATGGGCAGTGCGGGCCAAGCTGATGTCTGCCTATTCGCACTATGAGGCGATGAAGTATGACGATGCCATCGCCGCACTGGATGGCTTCATCGCCCTGCATCCGGGCAACCGCAATGCGCCCTATGCCTATTATCTGAAGGCGCTCTGCCAGTATGAGCGCATCACCGACGTGCGCCGCGACCAGAGCACGACGGAAGAGGCGCTGAAGGCCCTGAATGAGGTGGTGCGCCGCTTCCCCACCACGCCCTATGCCCGCGATGCCAAGCTGAAGATCGATCTGACGCGCGACCATCTGGCCGGCAAGGATATGGAGGTCGGGCGCTTCTATCTGAATACCGGCGAATATGTCGCCGCCATCAAGCGCTTCCGCCGGGTGATCGACGAGTATCAGACCACCAGCCATGTGCCCGAAGCCCTGCACCGCATGGTGGAGGCCTATCTGGCCCTGGGCATCCGGGAAGAGGCGCAGGCCAATGCCGCCCTGCTGGGCCATAATTATCCCGGCAGCGTCTGGTATCAGGACACCTATGCCCTGATGAACCGCGCCGCGCGCGGGGAAAAGCCCTCCTTCATGACCCGTGCCTGGGACTGGATGTTCTGATCTGATCCAAGCCGCTTCATAAACGTCCAGGAATGATCCGATGCTGGTGACGCTCTCGATCCGCGATGTGGTGCTGATCGAACGGCTGACACTGTCGTTCCAGGCCGGTCTCTGCGTGCTGACGGGGGAGACCGGGGCCGGCAAGTCGATCCTGCTGGATTCGCTGGGGCTGGCGCTGGGTGCGCGCGGCGACAGCGGGCTGGTCCGCCACGGCAGCGAGCAGGCCAGTGTGACAGCGGAGTTCGATCTCAGCCGCACGCCGGACCATCCGGCCTTCGCCATCCTGCGCGAACAGGAACTGGAGGTGGAGGATACGCTGGTGATCCGCCGCACCCTGACGGCGGATGGTCGTTCCCGCTGTTTCGTCAATGATCAGCCGGTAGGGGTCACCCTGCTGCGCCGGCTGGGCGAAACGCTGGTGGAGGTGCATGGCCAGTTCGATACCCATGGCCTGCTGGACCCGCGCACCCACCGCGACCTGCTGGATGATTATGTGCAATTGGCCGACCGCCAGCAGAAGGTTTCAGCCTCCTGGCGGGCCTGGCGGCAGGTGGAACAGGCGCGGTTGACCGCCGCCGACGATGCCGCCCGCGCCCGTGCGGAGGAAGATTACCTGCGCCATGCGGTGGAGGAGCTGGACCAGCTTGACCCCAATGAAGGGGAAGAGACGGGGCTCGCCGAACAGCGCGTCGTGCTGCAGCACCGGGAAAAGCTGATTGAGGGCATCAATCAGGCTAACGGGGAGCTGTCCGGCGAACGCGGGGCCGAACGGGCGCTGGCCAGCGCGCTGCGCACCCTGTCCCGGCTGGCAGAAAAGGCCGGTGGCCGGCTGGACCCGGTGATCAGCGCCCTGGATGAGGCCGCCAATGATGTGGGCGAGGCCGCGCGCTCGCTCCAGGCCCTGTCGGCCGATATGGATATCGATGGCGGCAATCTGGACAAGATAGAGGAGCGGCTGTTTGCCCTGCGCGCCGCCGCCCGCAAGCATGGCACCGATGTTGACGGTCTGGTGACCCTGCGGGCGGAAATGGCGCGCAAGCTGTCGCTGATCGAGGATCAGGGCGACCTGTTGCAGAAGCTGGCGGCCCAGGCGGAAACCGCCAAAGCCGCCTATCTGGAGGCCGCCAAGGCTCTGTCGACCGCCCGCATGAAGGCGGCATCCAAGCTGGATCAGGCGGTGGCCGCCGAGCTGAAACCGCTGAAGCTGGAAAAGGCCCGATTCGTCACCAAGGTGGAACCGCAGGGGGAAGAAGGCTGGGGGCCGCACGGCATCGACGATATCGCCTTCCAGGTCGCCACCAATATCGGCAGCCCGCCGGGGCCGCTGGCCAAGATCGCCTCTGGCGGTGAATTGGCCCGCTTCATGCTGGCGCTGAAGGTGGTGCTGGCCCAGGTGGGCACGGTGCCGACCCTGGTGTTTGACGAGGTGGATACCGGCGTGGGCGGGGCTGTGGCCGATGCCATTGGCGAACGGCTGGCGCGGCTGGGCGACCAGAACCTGCAGGTGCTGGTGGTCACGCACAGCCCGCAGGTGGCCGCCCGTGGCGCCCACCATTGGAATGTGCGCAAGAAGGCGGCCGGCGGCCGCACGGTGACCGAAGTGGTGCCGCTGACCACAGCAGAACGGTTGGAAGAACTGGCACGAATGTTGTCGGGTGCCGAAATCACCGAGGCCGCCCGCGCGGCCGCACAAAGCCTGCTGACCGGGCGCAACGCCTTCCCTACCCTGCTGTAAACCCGGCGATCTGGAAAAGCTAACATCTGACGGCAGTGGGAAGGCATCCCTTGCCTATCACAGTGCCGTGCATGATGCTGTCTGAACGGTGGGCGGGTCAGTAGCCTGAACCATACGGCCGGGGCTTACGGATGACGGGAAGCAAGTCAAAAACATCGATGTTCAGGGCACCATTCCTGAAATCGATCTGGCTCGATGACAAAAAGACGATCGACCGCACGCAATATCCATTCTCCATTCCGGCCTTTGGCACCGGTAACTTTCAGATAGAATTTAACAAACCCGTTACGATATTCGCCGGACAAAACGGAACCGGGAAATCCACCATTCTGGAATCCATCGCCGGCCTGTGCGGTTTTGGCCCGTTTGGTGGAAATAGAAATTATAATCTCAACAAAGATGAACAGAATATTCTGCACGGATATATACGGGCATCCTGGTTTCCCAAGGTCACAAGGGGATTCCATGTCCGATCAGAAGCCTTATTTGCCTTCATAAATCAGGTCGATAGCCTGGCCCGGGAGGGTGGTGCCGGCATCTATCAAGCTTACGGTGGCCGATCGCTTGCTGAGCGATCGCATGGTGAAGCCTATATCGACATTTTTCGACATAAAATGAACGGGGGAGGAATATTCGTCTTTGACGAACCCGAATCCGCCCTCTCCCCCATGCGGCAAATAGAATTTTTACGCATGGTAAAGAATTTTGAGAATAGGGGAGACTGCCAATTCATCATGGCCACCCACTCCCCCCTGATCATGGCCTATCCCGGTGCCACCTTGCTGAATATGACGGATCAAGGAATTGTGGAAAGGCCATATCAGATGACAGAACATTTCAGAATTCTGCGTGAATTTTACCTGGACCCTGACAGCTTCATGGATGGCATCTTCTGCGAATAGCTGGTGACGCTGTCATACCGAGTTGTGATGAGTTCCACGCATCACAACTCGGTTGGGGCGTTGAGCACCGGCGTTTAAGTGTCCGTCCAAGAACTTTCACTGCGTTTCCAATCTCCACCGTCATTCCCGCGAAGGCGGGAATGACGGTGGAGAAAGGGCAAGGTTTCGAAAGGCGGGATAACTTTCCGGACAGACACTGGGGGCAATGATCGGTACCAAAGGTTCTGATCATTGCAAGCAAGCGTCAGGGTAAGGTTCAGCCAGCCCCCACCTCGGCTCCCACAATTGCCGCAAAATCGGCCAGCACCTGCACTGCCATGGCACGGAGCTGACTTTCCACCTCATCAAAGGACAGGCTGGCGGCGGCGTCCGGCAAGGCCACCTTGGCCAGTTGCTGTTTCAACCCGGCCGGGGCCTTGGCCGCATCGAAGGCGCCATCAGTGGTCAGGCGCAGGAAGCCCTGCACCCGCCGCCAGGTCTTGTGCGCCTCGATCAGCCGATTGGCCGTCTCCACCGCCAGGAAGCCACTGTCCCCCAGCCAGGCGAGCGCCCCGGTGGTGTTGGTATCCAGGATTTCCGGCTTTTCCGGGCCATGCAGCAGCATCAGATATTGGGCGATGAACTGGATGTCGGTCATGCCGCCGCGCACATGCTTCACCGACCAGATATCGTCCGTGTGATGCTGCTGGTCGATGCGGGCGCGCATGGAGACAACGTCCTGGCGCAGTTTTTCCGCATCGCGCGGACTGGTCAGCACGGCCTTGATTTCCGCCACCAGCCGCGCCCGCAACGGTGCCGGCCCCGTCACCGGGCGGGCGCGGGTCAGTGCCATATGTTCCCAGGTCCAGGCACTTTCCCGCTGATATTTGGCGAACCCATCAAAGCTGACGGCCAGCGGCCCGGCATTGCCGCTGGGCCGCAGTCGCATATCCACCTCGTAAAGCTGCCCCTCTGCCGTCTGGGCGGTGATGGCATTGACCAGCCGCTGGGTCAGCTTGATAAAATAATCATTGGGCGACAAAGGCTTGTCACCGTCCGACTGGCTCACCCCGTCTGGCACCTCATAAACCGTGATCAGGTCCAGGTCAGAGCGCAGGGAGAGCGAGCGGGCGCCCAGCCGGCCCAGTGCGATGACGGCAAAGCCCGCCCCCGGCACCCGGCCATGACGACGGGCGAATTCATCCTCCACCACCTTTTGCAGGCCGACCAGCGCCACCTCCGCCACATCGGTCAGGAAGGCGCCCAGCCGATCGGCGTCGGAGATATGGCGCAGGATATGCACACCGGCGCGGAAGCGGTGCTCGCTGGTCCAGCGCCGGGCCAGGTCCAGATATTCCTCGAAATAGCCGGCCCCGCCCAACAGGGCCTCAAACCCGGCCTCCAGTTCCTCCCGCCCCGGCAGCGGATCGAAGAAGCCGGGCAGCAGCACGGCATCCAGTGCCGCCGGGCGGCGGGCCAATTGTTCGGCCAGCCGGGGGGCGGTGCCCATCACCTCTGCCAGCAAATCCAGCAGGTTGGGGTTGGCATAGAACAGGCTGAAAAGCTGCACGCCCGCCGGCAGCCGCTCCAGAAACTCATCGAATTTCAGGAAGGCCTGATCGGGATGGGCGGTACGGCCAAAGGCGGCCAGCAGGGTCGGCACCAGTTCGGTCAACAATTCCCGCGCCCGCTGGCTACGGGTGGCGCGGTAACGGCCATGGTGCCAGGCCCGGATCTGGCCAGCGATGGCAGACGGGTTGGCATAACCCATGGAGCGCAGCGTCTCCATGGTTTCCGGGTCATCCTCCGTGCCGGTGAAGACCAGATTGCCGGGACCGGACAGGGTCGGGCTGTCGGCGAACAAGCCATCATAATGATCCCCCACCACGCCCAGCGTCTCCAGCAGGGCCTGACGGAAGGATTGATCATCGGCATAGCCCAGGAAGGCGGCGATGCGCGCCACCCCTTCATCGGTCTTGGGCAGTTCGTGGGTCTGCTGGTCATCCACCATCTGCACCCGGTGTTCCACCGTGCGCAGGAAGCGATAAGCGCGGGACAGATCGTCAGCGACGGATTGTTCCACCCGCCCCGCCTCCACCAGCGCATAGAGCGCCTGGACGGTGGCAGGCACGCGCAAGGAACGGTCGCGCCCGCCATAGATCAGTTGTTGGGTCTGGGCGAAGAACTCAATCTCCCGGATGCCGCCGCGCCCGATCTTGATATTATGGCCGTTGACCGTCTTTTCCCGATGGCCCTTATGGGCGCCGATCTGGCGCTTGATGGAATGGATGTCCTGGATGGCGGCGAAATCCAGATTCCGGCGCCAGATGAAATGGCGCAGGATATCCATGAAACCCTCACCCGCCGCCAGATCGCCGGCCACCGGCCGGGCCTTGATCATGGCGGCGCGTTCCCAGTTCTGGCCCAGGCTGCTGTAATAGGCCTCTGCCGCGGAGACGCTGACCGCCACCGGCGTGGCGCCGGGATCGGGACGCAGGCGCAGATCGGTGCGGAAGACATAGCCATCGGCCGTGCGCTCATCCATCAGCCGCACCAGCTCACGGGTGATGCGCACGAAGGTGCGGGTCATTTCCCCGTCCGGCACCTGCACGATGCCATCATCATAGAGCACGATCAGGTCGATATCGGAGCTGTAATTCAGCTCCCGCGCGCCAAACTTGCCCATGGCCAGCACGATGAAGCCGCTGCCGCGTTCCGGCTCCTCCGGGAAGGGCAGCACCAGCTTGCCCGACGCGGCAGCCTGCCGCAGGGCCAGCCGGGTGGCCAGCTGCAGCGCCGCCTGGGCGAAATCGGACAGGGCACCCGTCACCTGCTCCAACGCCCAGGCCCCGGCCATGTCGGCCAGACCGATCAGCAGGGCGGCGCGGCGTTTGGCCACGCGCAGGCCCTTCATCACCCGATCGGTCTTATTGTCGGCCCCATACTGGGCCCCCATATCGGTCAGCAGGTCGGCAAAGGCCGCATCGAAGCCATTTTCCACAATGGCGCGGAAAAAGCCGATCTCCCGTAAAAGGGCGGTGCCAAGGAACGGACTATGTCCGAAAATTGTTTCAAGCACCGTCCGCCCTTCCGGTTGATCCATGAAGGTGCGGGCAAATTCGGCAAGCGCCGTATCAGGGATGGAGCGGATGGCATCCCGCCAATGTTCCAGGCCAACGGCAGCACGTTGCACATCACCGGGAAGCGGGAGGCTTTCTTGATTGAATATAAGGCGCATACCGGGCTATCCCAGAGTTGGGTCGGGCGCGGGCCACAGTGCGCCGCCTGCCCAACCCAGGTCAAGCCCAGCCGGATAGCGCCCGAGATCCTTCATTGATGTTCCGCCGAAGCGCCCTTATCCTGTTGGAATTACTGGCTGGCCTGTTGGCGGTCGTGGTGCTGGGTGGCGGGTTCCTCGCCTGGCAGCTGACCAAGGGCCCGATCCCCATTGATTTTGCCACCCGCTATCTGGAGCAGGCGCTGAATGCGCAGTCGCCCACGCGGCTGGATCTGGGGCAGGCCGTTCTGGCCTGGAACGGGTTTGGCAGCCGGGTCGATCTGCGCCTGCGCGGCGTCACTGCCTATGGCAGCAGCGGGACCGTCATCGCCGCCGTGCCCGAGGTACGGCTGGGCCTCTCTGTGCCGGCGTTGCTGCGCGGCACCGTCGCCCCCAGCCGGATCGAACTGGTGGAGCCAAGGCTGTATGCAGAGCGGACGGTAGACGGCGAATTCCGCCTGGATATCCGCAGCAGTGATGAGGAACTGGACCCCGATGCCGGTGCGCGCATCGCGCGCGAATTGCTGGCGGCCCTGAGGGAACCCCCGGACGCCCTGAAACAGACCGGCGCCCTGCGTGACCTGCGGGTGACGCGAGCGCGGCTGGTGGTCAATAATCTGGCCACCGGCACGGTCTGGCAGGTGCCGAGACTGGACCTGCGCCTGCGCCGCGGCAACAGCGGTGTGTTCGGTACGGCCGCCGCCGATATCGATATGGGCGGCAAGATCAACCAGATCGCGGCTGAAATCGATTATCGCCTGTCCGATGGCGGCATGAATGTGCGTACCGCCCTGGCCGATCTGCGCCCCGCCGATTTCGCCCAGCTGGCCCCGGTGCTGGAACCGCTGAGCGCGCTGGAGGTGACGCTGGATGGTTCCATCACGATGGAGGTGGATGAGAACCTGAACCCCACCGCCATGGTGATGGGCCTGACCGGCAAAAAGGGACGGCTGGTGCTGCCCGATCACCTGCCGGAGCCGCTTGCCTTTGACAGTGTCTCCCTGCATGGCCGGCTGGAAGATGCCGGCCGCCGCCTGATCCTGGACCAGTTCAACCTGGACCTGACCGGCCCGGCGGAGCTGACCGTCACCGGCACCGCGCGCCAGAAAGGGGACCAGATTCATCTGGCGCTGAAGGAGGAGCTGACAGGCCTGCCCATGGCGGACCTGAAGCGTTACTGGCCGCTGGGCGTGCAGGAAAGCACGCGCGACTGGATGGTCGGCAATCTGGCCGATGGCACCTTCACCAGCACCATTTTCACCCTGGAAGGCACGTCGCCGGCCAAAAAGCCGCTGGATATCAAGCCGACCAAGCTGGAAGGGCGCATTGCCATGTCCGGCTTCACCGTGCATTACCGCCGCCCACTGCCGCCAGTAAAGGATGTTGCGGCGGAGGCGACGTTTGACGGTGCCACCTTTGCCATTGATATCAAGTCCGGCAAACTGCTGGATATGCAGGCCGGCCCCGGCCTGGTGCGCATCACCGACCTGGATAAGGAAACCATCCAGAAGATCGATATCAAGGTAGCGCTGTCCGGCCCGGCCTCTTCCGCGCTGACGGTGCTGGATGCCGAACCGCTGCATTATGCTGGCAAGGTCGGGCTGGTGCCGGGCAGCGTCAGCGGGCAGGCCAAGGTTGACATGCATTTCGCCTTCCCGCTGATCGCCAAGCTGACCATGGATATGGTGGCGCTGGATGGCATGGCGAAGCTGGCCGATGTCGCCGTGCCCAACATCGTCGCCAATATCAGCGCCAGCCAGGGCCAGCTTGATCTGACCGTCGATTCCCACAAGCTGGATGTGACCGGCAAGGCGTTGTTGAACGGCGTGCCGGCCGATATCGCCTGGACGGAGAATTTCGACGATACCGCCCCGTTCGGTACACGGGTCCAGGTACTGGCCCGCCCGGATGATGCCCAGCGCGCCGCCTTCAAGCTGGACTTCCCCGATTGGCTGAACGGCCCCGCCGGGGTGGACATGACCTATACCCGCCGGGGCAGCGGGCCGGCACGGGTGGAAACCATCGATGCCGCCCTGGACCTTACCCCCAGCATCTTGCGCATCGATGTGCTGGGCTGGCGGAAGGAGGCCGGCAAGCCCGGCCGGGGCACGGCCAATATCCGTTTCATCGATGGCAAGCCGCTGGTGATCAGCGGCTTCACGGTGGAGACGGAGGAGTTGCATGCCACCGGCAGCGCCCGCCTGCGCGAGGATGATTTCGGCATGGATCATCTGCTGCTGGAAAGCTTCCGGCTGGGCGAAAGCGACGCCCGCATCGATTTGCGCAGCACCGACCGGCAGGGCGGCATGGCCATCGATGTGCGCGGCCCCGCCTTTGATGTCCGCCCCTTCCGGGGCAAGAAGAAAAAGGGGGAGGCCGACACCCATCCGGCAGAACCGATCGAACCGGCAGAGCCTGCCAAGCTGCCCGCCCTGGCTATTAGCTTTGACCTGGGCCACGCCATCATGGGCGATGACGGCCGGGTGATCCGCAATGCGCGCGGCCGGATGGAACGCGACAGCGATATCTGGTTCCGCACCGATCTGGATGCGGAGGTCGGTGAAAAGGGCCGGCTTTCGGTGCGCTATGGCCCGGATGCCGCCGATCCGCGTATTCTGACCCTGGATATGGCCACCGATGATGCCGGGGCCACCTTGCGCAATCTGGATGTGATCAGTCAGCTCAAGGGTGGCAGCCTGACCATTAATGGCCGCAGCGCCGCCGACGATCCGGCCAAGGCCGTGAACGGAGAGGCCGACCTGCGCGACTATCAGGTGCAGGATGCGCCGGTGCTGGCGCGGCTGCTCTCCGCCGCGTCCCCGCGCGGCTTTGCCAATTTCATGTCCGGCCAGCCCATCGCCTTCTCGCAGCTGCATGGCCAGTATCAGTGGAACAGCAATGGGATTTCCCTGCGCGACATGCGCACGTCGGGCTCGCAGGTCGGGCTGACACTGGAAGGCAATATCGACCTGAAGAAGGGCCAAGCCCAGCTTCAGGGTACGATTGTGCCCTTCTCCACCGTCAACAAGCTGCTGGGGGCGATCCCGCTGCTGGGCGACCTGCTGGTGGGCGGCGAAGGCCAGGGCCTGTTTGCCGCCACCTATACGGTGAAGGGGCCGCTGGATAATCTGCAGACCGGCGTAAACCCGCTGGCCGTGCTGGCACCGGGTTTCCTGCGCAACCTGTTCTTCCTGCCCCCGCCCGCCGGCGAAGCCCCGCCGAAGGAGGAAAAGGCACCGAAGCCGGCCAAGGAGAAGAAGGGCGACGTTGCCCCGGCGCCGGCAAAGGCGGCGGCAGGCGAACCCGCCCAGCCGCCTCCATCACCGCCGGGACCATAGCTCGATCGATTAATTGACGACGCTGACTGCACGGCGGTTCTGGTCCCACACGGCCTGGCCGCTGCCGGCCACAGCGGGGCGTTCCTTGCCGAAGCTGACCGTCTGCAGACGGCTGGCTTCAATGCCGCTTGCAATCAGATAGCGGCGCACCGAATCGGCACGGCGCTGGCCCAGCGCCAGATTATATTCACGCGTGCCACGCTCATCGGCATGGCCTTCAATGGTCAGGCTGATATTGGGGTTGCTGCGCAGAAAGGCGGCCTGCTTGTCCAGCGTGGCCGTCGCCTCCGCCGATACCTCATACTGGTCCACCGTGAAGAAGACCCGGTCGCCGATGCTGGCCAGCTGCTGCTGCGGGGAAAGGTTGCTGTTCAGTGTGCTGCTATCCACCGGGGTGGCGCCATAGCCCTGCCCCTGGCCGGCGGTTCCGGCTGCGGCCGCGTCATAGGCACCGCTGCCATTGCGCGTGGCGCCGGCCTTATCGTCCCGCACACCGGCACAGGCGGCCAGCAGCATCATCGGGGCCAGCATCAGAAGGTGGGAAGGCTTCATGGTGGTCTCTCGCTTCCTTATTGGCTTTCGCAGGGGGCGGCCCGGCACCCTTCCGGGCACACCCGGCCCCAAGAACAGCCCATGATTGCGTCTGGAGTAAGACGAAAGACGGGCAAGGCCGGGGCCGGCCGCAGCCACGCGGACCCGCGTGGTCGGATCGTTAACACAACAGGCGCCCCCTCGGATCACAAGATCAGGCGTGGCCGATATCGGCGGAGAGCATGGACAGGTCGATGCCCAGCCGGGCCAGACTGCGCTCCCATTTATGGTCCAGGTCGGGATCAAACAGCAGGGCGGCATCGGCCGGCACGTTCAGCCAGCCATTGGCCTGCATTTCCTGATCCAATTGACCCGGCCCCCAGCCGGCATAGCCCAGGGCCAGGAAGCCCTTTTGCGGCCCCGCCCCCTCCGCCACGGCGCGCAATATGTCCACCGTGGCGGTCAGCACCACCTCTTGCGTGACGGCCATGCTGCCCTCGCGCAGGTAATCGGCGCTGTGCAGCACAAAACCACGCCCGGTCTCCACCGGGCCACCATAATGGACGCGCAGGCTGCCGCGCGGCTTCTCCACCTCGACATGCAGTTGCGCCAGCAGATCGGGGAAGGCCACGCCCTGGAACAGGCGATTGACCACCAGCCCCATGGCCCCCTCGCCGCTATGGGCGCAGATATAGATGACGGTGCGGGCGAATCGCTCGTCCGGCATCTGGGGCATGGCGACCAGGAACTGCCCGGTCAGCTTATCACCAGGTGGGTTTGCCGGCTTGTCCGACCGGCCAGCGGCGTGTTTGAAGGGTTGCTTCATGGGCATCGGCTCAACAGGATGACAGGGGGAATGATACCAGTCCCCGTGAAGAGAATGTGGGTTAATTTCCTGGCCGATCCATCCCCGCCTTGCCGTGGAACGGTCCACAGCCTAGAACCTATGCATCATCCACCAACATGTATCCCATGGGGAGAACCAAGCGATGACCATTAAGGTTGGCGACCGCGTTCCGTCGGTCACCCTGAAGCATCTGACTGAGTCGGGTATGCAGGAGATCAGCACGGACGATCTGTTCAAGGGCAAGAAGGTGGTGGTGTTCTCGGTGCCGGGTGCCTTCACCCCCACCTGCTCCGCCAAGCACCTGCCGGGCTTTGTCGATAATGCCGAGGCGCTGAAGGCCAAGGGCGTGGAAGAGATCGTCTGCCTGGCCGTGAACGATCCGTTCGTCATGCAGGCCTGGGGCAAGGCCAACAATACGGCCGGCAAGATCACCATGCTGCCCGATGGCAATGGCACCCTGACCAAGGCCCTGGGCCTGGAAATGGATGGCACTGCCTATAATCTGGGCCATCGCGGCCAGCGTTTCGCCCTGGTGGCCGACGATGGCGTGGTGACCCGCCTGGAAGTGGAAAAGCCGGGCGCGTTCGAAGTATCCAGCGCTGACTACATCCTGAAGCAGCTGTAATCGGCAGGATGGGTGCCGGCTGCGGCCGGCGCCCATCCGCTTCAGTCATCATTCAAGCCAGGGTTCGTCCTGGGCCGCAATCCCCAGCGAACCATCGAACAGGGCCGGCATGGCCGCCAGATCGGTGACCCCCGGATCGACACCCAACTGCATCATCAGCGTGGTCGCCTGACCGCGATGGTGGGTACCATGGTTCAGCATATGGGTCACCAGCACCCAGGCCGGCATGACGCGCTGGCGACGCGCCAGCTTGCTGGCATAATGAAGCGGGGCGGCCAGCCATTCTGCCGTAAGCTGATTTTCCGCCCAGTTCAGCATATGCGCATCGGCGGCGGCACGGTGTTCCACCAAGCCCTCCCAGGTCGGGCAGATCAGGCCATCGGCGCCGGGCTGCGGCACGGGGCTGCCGATGAAACGCTGCATCCAGATCAGATCACCCCATAACAGATGATCCAGCGTGCCATGCAGCGACTTGAAAAAGGCGCCCAGGTCGCGGCGGCGGTCGCTGTCGGGGATGGCAGCACTGGCGTCCAGCAGGCGGCGATTCATCCAGCTTCCATAAACCAGCATGGTCCGCACATAATCGACGTCGATCATTCCTTAACCCTTTTCTGATGCCGGTGGCGGGCTACCTAACAGCCATCGTGCCTCGACCACCATCGGAGAAACCCGATATGACCATTTCCATCGGCGCACCCGCGCCGGATTTCACCCTGCCCACCGACGGCAATGGCAGCGTTACCCTGTCGGCCCTGCGGGGTCACAATGTCGTGGTCTATTTCTACCCCAAGGACGATACATCCGGCTGTACCACACAGGCCTGCGGCTTTGGCGAGAACCTGCCCCATTTTGAGCAGGTGGACGCCACCATCATCGGCATCTCCAAGGACAGTGTGGCCAGCCACGACAAGTTCAAGGCCAAGTACAAGCTGCCCTTCACCCTGGCCTCTGACGCCGAGAGCGACGTGACGGAGCAGTTCGGCGCCTGGGTAGAAAAGAACATGTATGGCAAGAAATATATGGGCATCGAACGCAGCACCTTCCTGATCGACAAGGAGGGCGTGGTCCGCCAGATCTGGCGCAAGGTAAAAGTGCCCGGCCATGTGGAGAAGGTTTTGGAGGCCGTTCAGTCACTGTGATGTTTCCACGGTGGCATCACGGGCAAGGGTGCCGCCGGGATTTTCCCTTACCGATCAAAGCCCCAGATTTCAGCCGCCAGCGCCTCCACCTCGTCCCGCCCACGCGAACGCGGCTCGGTTTCCGGCAGGGTCAACCCCTCCATCAGGGCGGCGGCGAAGCCGATGCGGTTGCCCAGGTGCGCCACCGCAACCGGAACACCCAGTTCGGCTGCCTTTTCCGCCACCGCATCCACCAGCCGCCCCCGCGCCGGCACCCGGTTCAGCACGATCAGCGCCGGGCGCTTTTCGGCTTTGGCCAGCTCTAACGTGGGGCGGGTGGCCCACAGGTCCATCGGGCTGGGCTGGACCGGCACCACCACCAGATCGGCAGCGCGCACGGCGATTCGCGCTTCCGTCTCTGCGTGCGGCGGGCTGTCGATCACCACCACCTCATGCGCCTGCACCAGCTTTTCCACCTCCCGCTGGGTGCGCCAGCCGGAAAGCTGGGCATGGGTCAAGCCTGTGCTCCCCTCCCCCAGGGCCGCCACCCGTTGCTGATACCAGGCGGAAAGGCTGCCCTGGGGATCGATATCCACCAGGGCGACGCTGCGCCCGGCCAGCACCCAGGCATGGGCCAGATGGATGGCCAGCGTCGTCTTGCCCGCCCCGCCCTTCTGCTGTGCGATTGTAAAGACGCGGCCCGCCATGGCAGGTTTCCCCCCCTTCATGTTCTGATTATCGGCCTTGGAGTGTGCCGGTAAGGCAGCGACGCGGCAAGTGTTGCGCCGCACAAAAGGAGAGAGCGCCGTGACTTCCTGGCCCGCCCATCTGCCCATCACCCGCCTGCGCGTTGCCCGACCGACAGACCAGATTGATGCCGTCACCAATTGGTACCGTGATGTCATCGGTCTGCCGCTGATTGGCGGCTGGCGGGATGAAGGCGGCAATCATGGCGGCTATGACGGGGTGCTGTTCGGCCTGCCCGATGCCGGGATCCAGCTGGAATTCACCCAGCACCGCGATGGCAGCCCCTGCCCCGCCCCCAGCCGGGACTATCTGCTGGTGATGTATGTGGATGACCGGGCGGCGCTGAACGCCGTCAGCGCCGCCATCCAGGCGCGCGGCGGGATTCCCGTACAGCCGGAAAATGCCTATTGGCTGGATCGGGCCGTCTGTTTTGAAGATCCCGATGGCTGGGGCGTGGTCTTCTCGCTGAAGCCGGGGGTGGCCTGATCGGCCCGCCCGCCCCTGCGTGCCCCGCCGGTTGCCTATGCGGTGAGCGCCCGCAGAGGGTGTTTGCCAGATGGGGCCTTTGCTGTTAGGTTCCGCGCCGCTCGATTCCAAAGTTTGAGAAGCGTGTCATGAAGGTCAATGCGAACACCATGCGCAAGGGTCATATCCTTGAGCATAACGGCCGACTCTATGTCATCACCGGCACCCAGATCGTGCAGCCCGGCAAGGGCGGCGCCTTCATTCAGCTGGAAATGAAGGACGTGAAGAGCGGCAACAAGAATATCGAGCGCTTCCGCACCGGCGAAGCCGTCGAGCGTGCGCGTCTCGACGATCACGAGATGACGTTCCTGTTTGCTGAAGACGACAACTTCACCTTCATGGACAAGGAAACCTTCGAGCAGGTGACCATCGGCGGTGACATCATCGGCGACGGCAAGATCTTCCTGCAGGATGGCATGGAAGTGGTCGTGCAGTCCTTCGAAGGTACGCCGCTGTCGGTTGAACTGCCGCAGACCGTGACGCTGGCGATCACCGAGGCTGACCCGGTGGTGAAGGGCCAGACGGCTTCTTCCTCCTACAAGCCCGCTGTGCTGGAAAATGGCGCCCGCGTTCTGGTGCCGCCGCACATCGAAGCCGGCACCCGCATCGTCGTCAATATCGAGACGGGCGAGTATCTGGAACGCGCCAAGGATTGATCTTCCGATCAGTTCCTGACGGTTATTGAAAAAGCCCGCGTGTTGATGCACGCGGGCTTTTTCTTTATCCAGGCAAGGGCAACGATCAGTCCACCTTGATCGGTCACAATCACGGCTCAGGCTTTAAAATGACGGCAGAAAACAGCCACACCCTGCCGCCCGCGCCCTTCTGCCTTTGGTACATCGGTGAAGCCTACAGCACCGATGATAAGATCATGGGCCGACAGGTGGCAGGCAAATCACTGTTGCAGGGCATGGCCCGAACCTGGCCGGATTCGCCGATCAATACCATCTGCCCGTCCCAGGTGGCGCTTGCGGCCCTGAACAGCCAGATGCGCGATTTTGGCTATCGCGGCCAGATCCGCAGCAGCCTGCCGCCCGGCTGGGAGGCCGCCATCGACAGTGGCTGCCTTTATTATCCATGCCCGGTACCGCAAGATATTGCCGTCCGCCGGGAGCGGATCGGCCCCACCGCCTTCAGCCTGATGGGTGTCACCCACAGCCTGTCCTCGCAAGGGGCCCTTGATCGGATTGCAGCGTTGATGTTGCCGCCGTTCCGCCCCTGGGATGCGCTGATCTGCACCTCCACAGCCGTGCAGACGCTGGTTACCCGGTTGCTTCAGGAAAGTTGCGAACTCTGGGCGCGGACAACGGGGGCCAGCAAGTTCAATGAACCCGTTCTTCCTGTTATCCCGCTGGGTGTTGACGTCCCCGCCCGTGCGGCGGGGGGTATCGGGCGTGCCGCCGCACGGGCAAGCATGGGGCTGGCCGATGACGATATTGTCATTCTTTCCGCCGGGCGGCTGACCATCCACGCCAAAAGCAACCCAGCCCCCCTCTATCTGGCGCTTGAGCGTCTGGCGAAGACCCAGCCGATCATTTGCATTGAGGCCGGGGTCGTCTCCCATCATGCCGTGCCGGCAGCGCTGGCAAAGGCACGGGCAGCGCTGGCGCCTTCTGTTCGCTTCATCCAGGTCGACGGGGCCGCCCCGGCACCCTATGGGGCCGCGTGGCAGGCGGCGGATATTTTCGTCTCCCTTTCTGACAATATTCAAGAATCCTTCGGCCTGACACCGGTGGAGGCAATGGCCTACGGCCTGCCAACCGTCGTCAGCGATTGGGACGGCTACAAGGACACGGTGAGGGACGGCATTGACGGGTTCCGCGTCCCATCCTTCGTGCCGCCACCCGGCAGCGGCGTCCCGATCATGGACCTCTATCTTGGCAATGAACAAGCCTATGACAGGTATATCGGGCGGTGCAGCCTGGCGACGGTCATAACGGTGGATGCCATCCACAATGCCTTGGCGCGGCTGGTCAACGACCCGGAACTTCGCCGACGCATGGGTGCCGCAGGACAGCGACGGGCGCAGCAGGAATATGACTGGCCGCAGATCCTGCACCGTTACGCAGAATTGGCCGCACACCTGCGGGAGATCAGGCTGGCGGCATCGGTCCAACAGACATCACAGCCCTTTCTCCTGCCACAGCAGCAAGACCCGTTCCGGCTTTTCGGCCACTTCTCCACCGACCAGCTTCAACTCCACTGGCCTATCTTTGCCAAGCCTGACAGCCTGGAACGGCTGGCCGTGATTCAAGATCTCGGTATCGCCAACTATGCGTTCGATAATAACCAGTTCGACCCCGAAACCGCCGCGCGGTTGTTACGATTGGCGATGCAGAGGGGTTGCAGCGTACAGAGCTTGCTGAATGACGCGGGGATGATGAATGCCACCGGGGCACGCATGGTCATGTGGCTATGGAAATTCGATCTGATCAGCATCATTCCCGATTGATCGGTGCCACATCAACGGTTCCAGTCTGCCGCAACCCTGCTGCGCATCGCTGCCGCATTTGCTGTAACAGCAGAATGGAATATACGCTGTTCCCCAGAATGAGAGGCTGCTGGCGCGGCCTCCAGCGATCTTAGACATTGTGGAGTGTTCGACCATGGCAGCCCGTTCGGCCATCCTGAACGTCATGACCCGTGCGGCGGAAAAGGCCGGTAAGGCCATCCTGCGCGATTTTGGTGAGGTCGAGCATCTCCAGGTCTCCCGCAAGGGCCCCGCCGATTTCGTCTCCGCCGCCGATCAGAAGGCCGAGCGTATTGTGCGTGAGGAACTGCAAAAGGCCCGCCCCGATTTCGGCTTCCTGATGGAAGAGACGGGCGAGATCAAGGGCAAGGACACGGCCCACCGTTTCATCGTCGATCCGCTGGACGGCACCACCAATTTCCTGCACGGCGTTCCGCACTGGGCCATCTCCATCGGTCTGGAGCGTGAGGGTGAGATCATCGCCGGCGTCGTCTATGAACCGGTGCATGACCAGATGTTCTGGGCCGAAAAGGGTGCCGGTGCCTTCCTGAATCACCAGCGCCTGCGCGTCTCCAACCGTCGCACCATGGCCGACGCCCTGATCGCCACCGGCATCCCCTTCAAGGGCCACGGCAATGCCAAGGAATTCCTGGTACAGTTGGAAGCGCTGATGGGTCAGATTTCCGGCATCCGCCGCTTCGGTGCCGCCTCGCTGGATCTGGCTTATACCGCCGCCGGTCGCTTTGATGGTTTCTTTGAAGCCGATCTGAAGCCGTGGGATCTGGCCGCCGGCATGTTGCTGGTGACGGAGGCCGGTGGTTTTGTCAGCGAGATCGGCCAGGGCAAGAGCCCGCTGACCTCCGGCTCCATCCTGGCCGCCAACGCCAACCTGCATTCGCATCTGGCCGTGGTGCTGCGCAACGCCGGCAAGCCCAAGGCCGCCGCCCCTGCTGCGCAGAAGTAAAAGCCTTATCCGCCCGCCCCGTCGGTTTCCGGCGGGGCGGTTCTGGCGGGCAGCCTCGCCAATGATACATCGGCCAGCGTGCCGGGCTTCAATTGAAAGCCGGCAACCGCCAACTGGTCCAGCACCTGCTGAAATAGGTGATCGGCCAGCCCCGCCTGCCGCAGGGTCTGACGGAAACGGCAAAGCGTCGTTTCATCCGGCGTGCCGCCATCCAGCGTCAAGCCGCAGAAGCGGCGGAACGATATCCGGTCCAGCAACGCCTCTTCCAGCCCCGGATCGGACAGCCCGTACCATTGCGCCAGCAGCAGCGCCTTGAACATCGTCAACGGCGCATAGGGCGGCCGCCCCGTGCCGGCGTGGCGCACCTTGTTCACCTGCCCCTCAATCCGTCGCCAATCCACCAGGGCGGCAACGCGTTCCAGCACAGCCACCCGGCCAATGCCGGGCGGCAGCAACGCATCAATGAAACTATGCTGGCTCATGGGGGCTGATCTTTGGCAACGGGAAGGGCCGGGTGTTGTAGCGCCGGAAAGGGCCACACTAATACCAACGGTCATAATTCATGACCGTTGGTACGGCGGCGACCGCCGCCGCGCCGCTCGTGCGGCGTAGCCAAGCCAGCGGATGCTGGTGCCGGCGATTGAGGGGCAGGAAAGATTGACCAACGGTCAAGATTTCATGCCGCTGGTATAAAGCCCCTTCCGCCATGATGCCCAACACCCGCCCCTATCACAGCCTTACCGCTTCAACCCGCCCATCAGCATGTACTTGATCTCCAGATAATCCTCGATCCCGTACTTGCTGCCTTCGCGGCCGGTGCCGCTCTCCTTCACCCCGCCGAACGGGGCCACTTCGGTGGAAATGATGCCTTCATTGATGCCGACAATGCCATATTCCAGCGCTTCCGCCACCCGCCAGACCCGGCCGATATCCCGGCTGTAGAAATAGGCGGCCAGGCCGAACTCCGTATCATTGGCCATGGCGATGGCCTCTTCCTCGTCCTTGAAGCGGAACAGCGGGGCCACCGGACCGAACGTCTCTTCCTTCGCCACCTTCATTTCCGTGGTCACGCCGGTCAGGATGGTGGGCTCAAAGAAGCTGCCGCCGAGCGCATGGCGCTTGCCGCCCAGCGTCACCTTGGCGCCCTTGGACACGGCGTCGGCGATATGTTCTTCCGCCTTGGCCACGGCCCCATCATCGATCAACGGGCCGGTGGTCACCCCTTCTTCCAAACCATTGCCGATCTTCAGCTGGGAAACCGCCTCGGCCAGCTTGGCGGCAAAGGCGTCATAGACGCCATCCTGTACCAACAGCCGGTTGGCGCAGACACAAGTCTGGCCGGCATTGCGATATTTCGACGCCATGGCCCCGACCACGGCGGCATCCAGATCGGCATCGTCGAACACGATGAAGGGGGCATTGCCGCCCAGCTCCATCGAGACCTTCTTTACCGTGCCGGCGCATTGTTCCATCAGCACCTTGCCGATTTCGGTGGAGCCGGTGAAGGACAGTTTGCGCACGATGGGGTTGCCGGTCATCTCCCCGCCGATGGCGCGGGCCGAGCCGGTCAGCACCGACAGCACACCCGCCGGCACGCCCGCCCGTTCCGCCAGCACCGCCAGGGCAAAGGCGCTAAAGGGCGTGGCGGTGGCGGGCTTGATCACCATGGGGCAGCCGGCGGCCAGCGCCGGGCCGGCCTTGCGGGTGATCATGGCGGCAGGGAAGTTCCAAGGCGTGATGGCCGCCGTCACCCCGATCGGTTCCTTGGTCACCACAATGCGGGCATCGGGCTTGAAGGTGGGGATGGTGTCGCCATAGACGCGCTTGCCCTCCTCCGCGAACCATTCGATGAAGCTGGCGGCATAGGCGATTTCGCCCCGGCTTTCCGTCAGGGGTTTGCCCTGCTCAGCCGTCATCAGAACGGCCAGATCCTCCTGGTTCGCCATCAGCAGCTCGAACCATTTGCGCAGGATGGCGGCGCGTTCCTTGGCGGTCTTGGCCCGCCAGGCCGGCCAGGCCTTGTTGGCGGCTTCAATGGCGCGACGGGTCTCCGCCGCCCCCATCTCCGGCACGGTGCCGATCAGGGCACCGGTGGCCGGGTTGGTCACATTGAGGGTGCGCCCGCTATCGGCCCCCACCCATTCGCCGGCCAGGAACGCCTGGGTGCGGAAAAGCGACGGGTCTTTCAGGGCCGGAAGGCCGGTGCTGCTGCTCATGTTGTTTCCATCCTGCAATTTTGATGGTGGGGCCGCCAGGGCGGCCTTGCTGTCGTGAAGACATAGGCCCCTTACAGGTGGGCATGGCAAGGGCACAGCACAGGGGCGACCGCAGGGCGGTAACGGTTACACCCAATTCCCCCCAGGTTCCGTAACCCAGCGTCCAACGAGTTAACCGTTACCGGTGTGGTGTTACCCCTTCCGCGCCTTCAGCGCCGCCTTGGCCTTGTGATAGCGCGCGGCCCAGCCTTCCTTCACCACCTCGTCCGGGCGGGTGATGACCAGGGCATCGTCCGGCACATCGCGGGTCACCACGCTGGCAGCCGCCGTATAGGCCCCATCGCCCAGTTCCACCGGCGCCACCAGCGTGCTGTTGGAGCCGACGAACACATTCTCGCCGATCACCGTGCGGTGCTTCAGATAGCCGTCGTAATTGCAGGTGATGGTACCGGCACCGATATTGCTGCCGCCGCCAATATCGCTGTCGCCCAGATAGGTCAGGTGATTGGCCTTGGCCCCCGGCCCCATCTTGGTATTCTTCAGCTCCACGAAATTGCCGACATGCGCCCCCTCGCCCACATCGCTGCCGGGGCGCAGCCGGGCATAGGGGCCGATGATGGCGCCTTTGCGCACAATCACCCCTTCCAGATGGCTGAAGGCGCGGATTTCCACCCCGTCTTCCACCGTCACACCGGGGCCGAACACCACATTCTGGCCCACCGTCACATCGCGGCCCAGCAATGTATCGGCGGCAAACCACACTGTGTCCGGGTCCAGCAGAGTGGCACCATTGGCCATGGCGGCCAGGCGCAGGCGGTTCTGGAAAATCTTTTCCACGCCCGCCAGTTCGGCCCGGGAATTGACGCCCAGCGCATCGTCGACCGGTCCTTCCACCACGGCACAGGCATGGCCCTGGGACCGGGCGACAGAGACGGCATCCGTCAGGTAATATTCGCCCTTGGCATTGTCATTGCCGATGGCACCGATCAGCCCTGGCATCCGGGCACCGTCAAAGGCCATGAAGCCGGCATTGCACAGGCCGATGGCGCGTTCGGCCGGGCTGGCATCCAGGAATTCGACAATCCGTTCCAGCCCGCCATCGCCCCCCTGCACCAGCCGACCATAGGCACCGGGATCGGCCGGGCGCATCCCCATCACCACCACGGCGGGGTTGCTGGCCCCATTGCGGGTGACCACCATGGCGCGCAGCGTCTCCACCGTGATCAGCGGCGTGTCGCCATAAAGCACCAGCACATCACCGGCAAACCCGTCCAGCAGCGGCAAGGCGGCCTTCACGGCATCACCCGTGCCCAACTGGTTTTCCTGCACCACGGTGGCATGGGGGGCCACAGCCTGGGCCACATTCTCCATCCCCGGCCCCACGACGACGACGATGCGTTCGGGTGCCAGCGCCTGGGCGGCATCCAGCACATGGCGCACCATGGGCAGGCCGCCCAGCGGGTGCAGCACCTTGGGCAGGGCTGACTTCATGCGTGTACCCTTGCCGGCGGCAAGAATGATGCAGGCGATCGGTCGTTCGGTCATGGCAATCCGCCCATGGCTGCGATAGGGGAAGGTTCTGCTGGGTGTAGCATAGGGCACCCCGCTTCCGACAAGATGCCTGCGATCTGAACAGAGGTTTTATCCGCCATGCCCACGGCCGACCGCTTTCCCGCCTTATTGTTCGATTTCGACGGCACGCTGATCGACAGCGCCCCCGATATCGCCCTGGCGCTGAACCAGTTGCTGGCCGAATCCAACCGCCCGACCTTGACCCTGGACCAGGTAAAGGGCCTGATCGGCGACGGGGCCCCCCGGCTGGTGGAACAGGCCATGGCCGTGACCGGCCAGCCGGGGGCCGGCGACGATCTGGCCCGGCTGACCGCGCGCTATCTGGAGATTTACGGCGCCCTGCCGGCCGATCCGGCCTGCGTCTATCCCGGCGTGGCCGAGACCCTGGCCACCTTGAAGCAATCCGGCCACCGTCTGGCGCTCTGCACCAACAAGCCGGCGGGCATTTCGCTGGAACTGCTGCCGGCGCTGGGGCTGGGCGGTCAGTTCGATGTGGTGGCCGGCGGCGACACTGCCCCCCGCCGCAAACCCCACCCCGATCCGCTGCTCTGGGCACTGGACAATCTCGGCTGCCGGCCCGATCAGGCAGTGATGGTGGGCGACAATGGCAATGACGTGGCCGCCGCCCGAGCGGCAGGCATACCGGTGATCGCCGTCGCCTATGGCTATCCACGCATGGCGCTGACCGATCTGGGGGCCGATTGCATCATTGACCGCTTTGCCGATTTGCCGGCGGCATTGGCGGGGTTGTGAGGGTTCGCTACCCCGCTCCCGCTCGACTGCCTTTACTCTGCTGGGGTCAGGCGCGAGGGGGGCGGATCGCTGTGCATTCTACCGGCCCACCGTTCCAGCCATGCGGCCACCTCTGGCGGTATTTCAGCTTGACCGGCGGCCCACCGTCGGACCTGTCGGTCATTGCGATTGATGATGGCGGCAAATTCGCGTTGCGACCAATGCAGCGCGTCCAGGCATTTTCTAAAGTGGGTGGGGGTCATAAGATCCCCGCGCTTTTCAACAGCGCCGTAATGGCAACCGCCAATGCAGCGCCAGCGCTCACCAGGGCAATGGTCATGCTCCAGGGGGCAAGCCCATGATCACGTTGCAGCTTCTGCGCTTCTGCCGTCAGTTTGTGCTGCTCGACGGCAAACTTCCGGCCTTCTTCGACCAACTTGTCGGTCTCGGCCTGAGTCTTCCTGATCCGGGCGATTAATTCCTGGACATTCAGTTCGGCCAGCACGGTAGCGGTATTCTGCGTGGTGTCGGTCACAGGGTCTATCCCTCTTTAAGCCGGGCATGACCGCCCTGACGCGTCCTCAATATGAGGACTTTTGGCGATGCTGTAAACGCCGATCTTGCTGGCTGTGCCGTCAATGTCTGTCTGGAAGGTTTTATTCATTATCAAAGTCTTACTGTATCCTCACCGTCACGCATACCGCAGCCGGGGTGATGGTGATTACAGAATTAGACACAGCAACCTATGATCGCGTTCCGTAATGCCCTTCTTCAAATTCCCAGAGCCCCTTATCCTCACCATTCTGAAAATATTTATATAGAGAGTGAACATCAACCCCAAGCGGAACATCAATCGCAAACAGACGACCATCACACCCTTCAAACGAGCAGCCAAAATTCTTTATATTCTCAAGAAATTCATTTATGTCATTTGGTGAATCAAGATTTTCCATGTCAAAAGCAACCCTGTAAACGGAGTGCCCTTTCCGACCTCTTATCCCTTTAAATACAAGGTCACTTCCGACAGGTTCTGCATAAACCTCATCATTGCAAGCAATTCCATAAGCGTAGAATGGAATATTATCCAAAACATAGACGTTATCCACCAAATGGCGAACCCATAATCCCTCCCTGCCCAACTGAGGCGCCCCCTCAGCTAACTCAACGATCATTAGCTTCACCTAATTCTCCATCGATAACGTGCTGGCGCATTAAACCCAAGTAGAATACATCCGATGATCAGAAACAATACTTGAACCAAATGCACTTGTTCACACCCTTTTACCGGCAGATAGCTAAGCCTCCCCCACTCACCCCACCCTATCCAGCTTGGCCAGATGCACCATCACCGGCCCCAGCGGGCTGTCCATTTCCAGCCGCACCGGCACCGCCGGCCCGCCCGGCATGGCGGAGGCGATCCAGAGCGTCACCTCTCGCCCCGCACGCCGTGCCCCTTCCCCGTCGCGGTCACGCCGGTCGGGCCGGTTTTCCTTCCACTTACCGGCCAGCGGCTTATACGTCACCGCACAGCGCCGCGCCGCGCCGCTGAAGGCCGACAGATCGCTGGCCGCCACCTGATCCTGTCCCCGGTCGCTGAAAGCCAGGTCATAGCGCTGGCGCCCGTCATAGACCGGCACGGTCAGGTCACACGTACCACCCCGCCCCACCCGGTCCAGCACCGCCACAATGGCCGATACCGGGTCCAGCGTGCCCTGGCGCAGTTCATCGGGCACCGGCTCCCGGTCCTTTTCCGGTGCCGGGTCGGCCAGGGACAGCAGGGGCGCCCCGCCCACCGGATAATCCAGCGTCGTCAGGCGCGGTTCATCCCGCCAGGCCCCATGGGCGGTGAAACGCACCGGCTGCGGCATCCCCGTCCCATCCAACCGACCATAGGCACGCACATCGGTTTTCCAGTTGGCGATCCGACCCAACAACCCATCCGTCTGTAAAGACAGACCCACGCGATACATCTCCGCCAGCGGGCCGATATGGGCGCTGGCATCAATCACATGCACCCCACCGACATAGATGGCGTAGCTGAGCCCCAGATCGCCCGGCTGGGCGCTGGTGGCGGGTGCGGTCGGCGGCGGCAGGGCCGGAACCGCGGGGTTACCGGCACTACCCCCGGCAAAGGCCAGCAGGCCGACGCCAAGGCAAAGCGGGGCGAGCAGGCGGGAACGTGTTGCACGCATCGGGCAGGTTTCCTGTTCGTCCATGGCAGCCATTGCTGACAAGGATGGCAACGTTGCCCACCGGGTCAACCGCCCGGCCGCCAAAAAAAATCGCAACACCCTGTTTTTTCCCTTTGACACCCCCGCCAACCCTCTTTATAAGCCCGCTCCACCGACGGCGACGAACGAACGAAACGGTTCGAACGAAGCGTCAGACGGACGGATGGGCGCGTAGCTCAGCGGGAGAGCATCGCCTTCACACGGCGGGGGTCGCAGGTTCAATCCCTGCCGCGCCCACCATCCGATCCAAGATTTGCACGATATGTGCCGAACCCCACCTGGGAAACCGGGTGGGGTTTTTGCTTTGTCCCCCGGCATCATTTCTCCATCGGAACTATCGAGTCGACCTGACGGCCCGCCTGCGGCAGCCTGTCGCACGACCTAGGTCTCATTTCCAGCCAGGCTCGGTCCTGCCATGCCTGATCCGATTATATTCGTGAAAACAGGTGTTTGGCCCTGCGCGCGCCCCAGGGGTGGCCATCAGGCTTTGCACCTGCACCGGTCAAGTGCCGGGGTGTTCTGGCCTTTCCGCGCCGTTCAGCGTTTCATGGAGAACGGGAGGAAAGGGGGAGAAACACCCCCGGCACCTGGGAGAGACTGAATGCCCAAATCCATCCAAAACCTGATCTGGATCGCCATCGGGGTTTTCGGGGCCGCCTGTCTGGGCGGCATCGCCATCCATCGGGGTGAAACCATCAATGCCTTCTGGTTCATCGCGGCTGCCTTCGGCATCTATGCGGTGGCCTATCGTCTTTATGCCGGCTGGATCTGCACCAAGGTGCTGATGACCGACCCCAGCCGCGCCACACCGGCGCTGCGCATCAATGATGGGCGCGATTATGTGCCTACCCATCGCTGGATCACCTTCGGCCACCATTTCGCCGCCATCGCCGGTGCCGGCCCGCTGGTCGGGCCGACGCTGGCGGCCCAGTTCGGCTATCTGCCGGGCACGCTCTGGCTGCTGACCGGTGCCGTCATCGGCGGCTGCGTGCAGGATATGGTGGTGCTGTGGGCCTCC
This sequence comes from Niveispirillum sp. SYP-B3756, assembly GCF_009495745.1. Lineage (GTDB taxonomy): Bacteria > Pseudomonadota > Alphaproteobacteria > Azospirillales > Azospirillaceae > Niveispirillum. The sequence continues at coordinate 49,733 of NZ_WIDQ01000009.1, read as the reverse complement.
ACCCGCCGCGATGGCCGCACGCTGGGCCAGATGGCGCGGGATGAGATGGGGCCGGTGGCCGGTGGTGCCGCCCTGGTCGGTACGCTGATGATCATGGTGTTGATCGTGGCGGTGCTGGGGCTGGTGGTGGTGAACGCCATGAAGCACAGCCCCTGGGGTACCTTCACCGTGGCCATGACCATTCCGATCGCCATCCTGGTCGGCATCTATATGCGCAATATCCGGCCGGGCCGGGTGCTGGAAGGCTCCCTGATCGGCCTGTTCCTGCTGCTGGCCGCCACGGCGGGTGGCGGCTGGGTGGCGCATCATCCGGCGCTGGGGCCGATGTTCGATTTCGACGGCACCACGCTGGCCCTGCTGGTCATCGCCTATGGTTTCTTCGCCGCCATCATGCCGGTCTGGCTGCTGCTGGCCCCGCGTGATTATATCTCCACCTTCATCAAGATCGGCGCCATCCTGCTGCTGGCCTTCGCGGTCATCATCTTGCGGCCGGAACTGCATATGCCGGCGCTGACCCAGTTCACCGACGGCACCGGGCCGGTGGTGGCGGGCGGGCTGTACCCGTTCCTGTTCATTACCATCGCCTGCGGTGCCGTTTCCGGCTTCCATGCCTTGATCAGCGCCGGCACCACGCCCAAGCTGATCATGTCCGAACGGGATCTGCGGCTGGTCGGCTATGGTTCCATGGCGATGGAAAGCTTTGTCGGCATGATGGCACTGATTGCCGCCTGCGTGCTGGACCCCGGCGTGTTCTTCGCCATCAACAGCTCTGCCGGCATTGTCGGTTCCACCCTGGAACAGGCGACGGCCACCATTTCTTCCTGGGGCTTCCCGGTGGAAGCCCAGCATATGATGGATCTGGCCAAGGAGATGGGGGAAACCACACTGCTGGCCCGTACCGGTGGCGCGCCGTCGCTGGCGGTCGGCATGGCACAGATTTTCGCCGGTGCCTTCGGGCAGAGTATGCTGGCACTCTGGTACCATTTCGCCATCATGTTCGAGGCCCTGTTCATCCTGACGGCGGTGGATGCCGGCACCCGCGTGGGCCGCTTCATGTTGCAGGATCTGCTGGGCAATATCTGGAAGCCGCTGGGCAACACGTCCGCCCGGCTGCCATCAATCATCTGTTCCGCCGCCTTCGTCGCCAGTTGGGGTTATTTCCTCTATATCGGCGTTATTGATCCCTATGGCGGCATCAACATCCTGTGGCCCTTGTTCGGCATCTCCAACCAGATGCTGGCCGCCATCGCGCTGGCCATCGTCACCACCATTCTGGTGAAGAAGGGTCAGGCGCGTTATGCCTGGGTGACCGGGCTGCCCATGGTCTTTCTGGCCGTCACCACCAGCTATGCCGCCTGGCTGAAGCTGTTCGATGCCGATCCGCGCGTCGGCTTTCTGGCTGGGGCCAACACGCTGGAAGCCAAGCTGCAGGCCGGTACGCTGACCGGCAAAGCGCTGGAATCGGCCCCGCATCTGATCTTCAATCAGCGGCTGGATGCCGGGCTGACGGTGTTCTTCATCATCGTGCTGTGGGTGGTGATCATCGAAATGGCGCGGATTTCCATCCGCCACCTGCAGGGCAAGCCGGTGCCGGCCCTGACGGAAGTGCCTTATGTCAACGAGGCGACCCTGCCGCATCCAACCGGCGTGGGGGGCCACTGATCATGATGGCGGGGCCTGCCAGCTTCCTGAAAACGGCCTGGACCGTGCTGCGGGAAGTATCCGGCGATGCGGCATACGAGAATTATCTCGCCCGCCATCAGGAACGCCACCCGGACCAGCCGGCGCTGGACCGGGAGGCATTCTACCTGTCGGAACTGGACCGACGCTGGAGCGGGGTCAACCGCTGCTGTTAAACGCCGGCATTGAAAGCAAAAAAAGGCGCCGGGGGATCGCTCCCCCGGCGCCTTTTCTGTACCCGAACGCTGCTTACCAGCTCTTGCGCAAGCCTGCCTGCACCACGCGGGTGGCGCCATACCAGCACCAGGAGGCGGAGTAGCAGGACGATACATGCTCCTTGTCGAACAGGTTGTTGATGCTGGCATCAAACCGCCAGCCCTCGAACCGGTCCGACAGGTTGGCCAGATCATAGCGCAGCGCCACATCCACCAGCGTATAGGAGGGCACGCGGAAGCTGTTTGCTGGGTCGCCCCAGCTTTTGCCGACGTAACGAACACCACCGCCCAGGCCCAGCCCGCGCAAGGCGCCTTCTTCAAACCGGTTATAGAGCCAGAGGCTGGCCGTATCATCGGCCACGGCCACGGGGGTCTTGCCCTTCAGGCCGCTATTATCCTTTGTATATTCCATATCCAGATGGGTGTAGGCGGCATTCACCTCCAGCGTTTCCGTCAGGCCCAGCCTGCCTTCCAGCTCCACCCCGCGCGACCGCGCCTCCCCGGTCTGGATGGAAAAGCCGGGATGGGCCGGGTCGTTGGTCTTGATCTTGTCGCGGGTCAGCTCGAACGCCGACAGCGTCACCAGGGTGCGCTGGTCACGGCTTTCATATTTCACGCCCCCTTCCAACTGGTCCCCATTGGTGGGGCTGAAGGTCTTGCCGCTGAAATCGACGCCGCTTTCCGGCTCGAACGACTGGCTGTAGCTGATATAGGGCGCAAAACCGCTGTCGAAACGGTGCAGCAGACCGACACGGTAGGTGGTCTTGCCCTGATCCACCTTCTCTTTCGCCGGGGCCGGCAAGGTATAGTTGGTGGTCAGCTTGTACCAGTCATGGCGCAGACCGGCCAGCAACACCCAATTATCCAGCTTCAACTGATCTTGCAGGTAAAGCCCGGTCTGCTTCTGGTCCATCTTCATGACAGCACTGGTGTCCGGCCGGGTGAAGCTGGTGCGATAGACCGGTTTGAACACGTCAATGCTGCCGGCCGTACCATAGCCGATTTCCATGTCGGCATCGGTTTTCTGATAATCCAGTCCGGCCAGGGCGCTGTGGCTGATGGGGCCGGTATTGAATTTGGCCTTCAGCACCGTATCGACCGCCACCCCCGACGTATCCTCGATGGAATAGATCGACCCACGGGAGAGGGTTCGGTTATCGGTCCCCAAATCACCGGAATAGACCTGCTGATAATTGGCATCGACCTGTTGCCAGCGCAGATTCTGCTCAACGCTGAAAATGTCGCTGAACCGGTGTTCCACCTGATAACCGGCCATCACCTGGGTGCGGTTATAGCGATCAAATGCCGGTTCGCCGTCATAGAAGCGGACGGAGATCTTGCCCAGCGGGTTCTTCAACACCGACCCCACGGCCGGCACGCCGCCATAGCCGTCGGATTTCGGGTCGCGCTGATAAAGCCCCAGCAGGGTGACGCTGGTATCATCATCCAGCTTCACGCTTAGCGAGGGGGAGGCCGCGAACCGTTCATTTTCCGTATGCAGGGCCTGCCCATTGCCTTCCCGCCCGGTGGCGACAAGGCGATAGAGCACTTGGCCCTGCTGATCCAGCGCACCGCCCAGATCGGCGGAAAGCTGGTGATAGGCACGGGTGCCGATGGACAGTTCCACCGAATTGACCGGATCGGCCACCGGCTTCTTGCCCACCAGATTGATCAGGCCGCCCGGCCCGCTGGTGCCGTACAGCACCGATGCCGGGCCCTTCAGCACCTCGATCCGCTCCAGGGTGGAGACATCGGGCTGCATCATGGCGTACCAGCCGGCATACATGCCGGACAGGCCGTTATAAAAGGCATTGTTCACCGCGAAACCGCGCAGGGTGAACTGATCATAGCGGGTGACGACGCCACCGCGCGTTTCCGGCGTAATGCCGGCCGTATAGCGCAGGGCCTGATTGACCGTGACCTGCCCCAGCAGGTTCATGCGTTCGCCATCAATGACACTGATGGAGACGGGTGTTTCCACCAGCGGCGCATCGCTCTTGGTGCCTGTGCTGGCCTGCACCTTGTGGCCGATCACCACCACTTCATCCGTCGTGGTCGCCATCTCGGCCAGCGCCGGCACCGTCGCCACACCCATTGCCGCCAGCGCCACACCGGACATCAGCCAGCCACGCCGAACCGTCTTCCGTTGCTGTATCATCAACCCCTCACCCAATCCCGATCACTCGCATCATCAATCAATAATGCGAATTACTATTAATATCTATTTCTGGCTATAGAAGTGTTTGCCGGCCCTGTAAAGCCGGCGGGTTCCGGCTTCGAAATCAGGCCTGCAATACGAAAAACACATAATACCAGCGACATGGGCCGCGCGGCGGCAGTCGCAGCATTACCATCGGTCAAGAATTTTGACCGATGGTATAATAAATCATAATGGCGTACCCGCCTTTCGCCGCTCCTCACCCCGAAATGTGCGCGATTGAGGCGGAGCGAAAGGCGGTCGCTGTTTCTAATCTGCCAAGGACCGCGCTGCCCCCGGGCGCTGGAAGACAAAGCGCTGATAGACCCAGCCGACGCCGATCAGGCTCAACCCAAGCCCCAGGAAGGACAGGATACGCGGCACCCCGTCCAACCCCGACATGTCCAGCAGGAACACCTTGGCCACGGTCCCCAGCAATACCGCCATGGCCGTATAGCGGATGTCCGCCCGGCCCGTGCGGATGCCCGCCAGGATCAGGCCCGCCGCGGCCAGCAACCCAACCCCGGAATAGGCATAAAGCTCCCACCCCGCTGGCCAGCCCGCCACGGCGATCGAAATGATCGTGCCGTGGAAAAGCTGCCGCACCGCCAGCAGCGCGTAGGTGAGCAGCAGCAGCAAGGCCGGCGCGTCGATCACCACCCCCTTGATCGGCAGATGCGACAGCAGGCGGCGGCGGACCAGCAGCAACATGGCGGCCGGCAGCAGATAGGCCAGCAACAGCAGGTTCAGCACCGGCCATGCCCCCACCGCATCCCCACTCCAAAGCGGGTTCAGCGCCAGCACCTGCAGGGCGAAAATATGCAGCAGCGCCAGCCCCGTCATCGCCACACCAAACCAGCGGACCCAGCGGCCCCGACCCGGCATCAGGCTGCTGAGGCCGGCCACCAGCCAGACCACACTGCGCAGGGACATTTCCATCAGGTCATCGCGGTCCGGGCTGCGCAGCGTCCCATCGGTCAGAACCCGGATTTCCAACGTGGCCGCCGCCACGGCCAGCACCAGGGATGATACCAGCAACCCATCGGCCCAGCTTTCCCCCTGCCCCTTACGGGCCAGCCGCGACGCCAGATAGATCAGGGCCGCTGATCCCCCCATCGCCCAGACCGGCCAGTGCAGCGGCCCGGAAAGCGGATAATCCAACACCGCCTCATTCAACATGAACCGCGCCAATACTGTGCCGGTCAGCAGGCTGGTGGCGCGCAACAGGTTGCGTGTCGCCAGCCTCTGCGCCAGCACCACCCCCAGCGGGATCAGCAGGGCGACAGCCAGGGTCAGGGCCGGTCCTTCCAGCCAGAAGGCGGGCATCACCCCCAGCAGCAACAGGCCCATGGCCGCATAGATGGTCAGGGCCGGCCCGGCCCGCACGGGTGCCCGCGCTATCGCCACCAGTCGCGCCCGTACCGTGGGCCATCCCAACGCCAACCCGGCCAGCGCCAGCAGCAGCACAACAGCCGGCAAAGCGGCAAAGCTTCGCTCCTCCAGCCACAGCAGGCGCAGCGCCGCCAGGGCCAGCACCGCCGGCACCACCGCCCCCGACAAGGCCACCATCATCGGCCGGCGCACCCAGCGGACACCGGCCAGCGTCAAGGCCAGATGCACCAGCACCAGCGGCAGCATGGGTGCCAGTTCCACCTGTTTGAATGCCAGCGCCCACAGGCAGGTCAGCAGCACCGTACCGGCCGCGATCGGCCACAAGGCCAGGCAAAGCCGCCCCCACCGGCCCAGCCAGGCGCACAGCCCGGCCATCACGGCAATCGCTATCCAAATGGCCAGCGGCATACCTTCAAAAACTGTGATCAACAAAAGATCCATGGCGGTCAACACCGCCATGGTCACACAGGCCAGTTCAAAGCTGCGCCGCACCGGCCAGCGCCCCCGTTCAACCGCCGCCAGCAACATAAGCGGCAACAGGGTCAACCCGCCGACGACCCAATAGGCCAGAACCCCCATCACCGGCTCTGTCGGGGATGGCAGGTCAAAGATCATGCTGCCGGTCAGCAGCCAGTGGAAAAAGCCGCCAACCAGCAGCAGCCAACCCTTTCCCTGCCGTGCCGCCACCCCATAAAGGCTGGCCAGCAGCAGCGCGACCCAGGCCGCATCCCCCAGCGTTTGGCCATGGCCCAGTAACAGCGGCAATAGCAGCCCACCGGCATAGGCCAGCAGCGCGACAAAGGGGCCATGGCGCAGGGCCAGCGGAAACCCGGCAAGACAGGTGAAGGCCAACAGGGCAAAGGTGGTGCCAGGGGTCATCAAGCCATGCACCGCATAGCCGGCATAGATGGCGGCGAACAACACGGACAGGCCCGCCGCCACCAGGGCCACGGGCACCTGATCGGGTTTCAGGAAGCCCAGCGCGCGGGCCATGGGCCGGCGGGACAACCATTCCCCCGCCCCCATCAGGACCAAGCCCAGCAGTGCCGTCAGCACCATGCGGGGTCCCGGCCCCAGAACGCCATTTTCGACCGCATAGCGGGCCAGGAACAGACCGGACAGCGCCAGCGTCACCCCGCCCAGCCAGACCAGCCAGCGGGTGGTGAACATCTTCTCAAACCCTTGGCCTTCCGCGTCCACCTTTGGTGGTGATGGCGTCATTGGCGGCTGGGCGTCCAAATTTACCGGGCGTTCCGGCGAGGGGGGAGACAGGGGCTTGGGCGGTTCAACAACGGCACCCATAACCCTATCCGCCAGGACCGGCGCAGAATCGATAACCGCACTGGCAACCGGCGGACGTGCAGCAGACGCCGGTTGCAGCCCCTCCTGTGTCAGTTTCTCCAACGCGCGGCGAAGCTGCTGCACTTCTTCCGACAATTTCTGCTGCCTGGCGGCGACCCAGATAACAAGGCCCAGGAACAACAGAATGAGGAAAGAGAGGGAGAAATCTGTACCGGCCATTGCTTGCGGCTTTCGCAGTTGAGCCGGACATGGTTGTGGAAATAACCACGTCGGTCAACCACCCGGCCCGCCCCTAACCATCAGGGGTAAGCCCCTACCGGCTGTCCAGTTTCAGCTCAATGCGCCGGTTGCGGGCCAGCGCGTCGGCGCTGTTACCCGGCTCCAGCGGCTGATATTCACCAAAACCGGTGGCCGCCAGCCGTTCCGGCGGCACGCCCTGGCTGATCAGGAAATTCACCACGGAGATAGCGCGCGCAGTGGACAGTTCCCAATTGCTGGCAAAGCGGGGGGAGCGGATAGGCACCACGTCTGTATGCCCGTCCACCCGCAAGATCCAGTTCAGATCTTTGGGCAATTTGCCGGCAATATCCAGCAGCGTGCGGGCCAGGTTGCCCAGCCGCACTTGCCCCGCCTCGCCCAGATCGGCGCTGCCGCTGTCGAACAGCACTTCGGACTGGAAGACGAAGCGGTCGCCGACGATGCGCACATCATCGCGGTTGCCCAGCACCTCCCGCAGGCGGCCAAAAAACTCCGAGCGGAACTTAGCCAGTTCCGCCACCTTGCCGGCGAGCGCCGCATTCAACCGCTTGCCCAGGTCTGCAATCTGCACGTCCTGCGCCTTGGCCTTGGTTTCCGATGCTTCCAGGGCGGTGGCCAGATCGGCCAGTTGCTGGCGCAGGGCGGCGATCTGCTGGTTCAGCAGCGCCACCTGATCCTGTGCTGCCGACAGCGCCGCCTTGTCGCTTTCGGCCCCATTCATCTGGGCGGCCAACTGGTCGCGTTCGCCACCCAGCGTATTCAATTGGCCCTGTAGCTGTTCTTTTTCCGACAGGGTGGCGCGCAGCCGGTCGGTCAGGGCCGCCACGTCGCCTTGCAGCTTGGCGGAATTATCCTTTTCCAGCGCCAGCGCCTCAGCCAAGGCGGCGATGCGGCTGTTCAGGTCGGCCAATTGCCGGTCACGGCCCGCCAGCGCGTTGGACAGGTAGAACTGGCCCAACACGAAAACCATCAACAGGAAGACCACGACCATGATCAGGCTGGACAGCGCGTCCACCCAGCCGGGCCAGATATCTACCCTGTCGCGGGAACGGCTGAACCTTGCCATGATCAGCGATCCGTTTCCGCCTGACGGGCGGCAATGGTGCGGGCCAGGATTTTGATCTCGTTACGCAGTTCCTGGGTTGTCTGCTGGCGGCCCTGCACCGTCTCTTCCAGGATGCGGGCCGTGTAGATTTCCAGGTTGCGGATATGGGTGCGGGTGGCATCGTCAATGCCCAGGCTGCCACCGCCGGAAAGCCCATCCGCCAGCTTTTCAAGGATGGGGCGCATTTGCAGGTTGCTTTCCGCCAGCCGCACCATCAACGACTGTTCGGTGCGCATTTGGTCGGTCAGGGTGGCCAGCCGCTCGGTCAACTGCATCAGATGCTGGTTCTGCGTCTTGCGGCCATCCTCTGCCCCGGCCATGGTATATTGCAGCCGTTCGATATTCTCCGCCGTCTGTTCCAGCAGGGCCTGAAGATAGGCTGGCACCGGGGCACCACCCTCCCCCGTCTCCGCCAGCGCACCGCTGGACAGCCTTGTCAGCCCGGCCAGCCAGTCCTCCAGCTCCGTATAGAACCGGTTCTGTGCCTGACTGGCCTGCAATTCCAGGAAGCCCAGCACCAGCGACCCGGCCAAGCCAAACAGCGACGATGAAAAGGCCATTCCCATGCCGCCCAGCGGCGCGGAAAGCCCCTGCTGCAATTTGGCAAACATGTCCGCCGCGTCGCCAGCCCCATCCATGCTGAGCCCGCCGATCACCCCCCCGATGGAGGAGATGGTGTGCAGCAGGCCCCAGAAGGTGCCCAGCAGTCCTAAGAAAATCAGTAGGCCGATCAGGTATTTGGACGTTTCCCGCCCTTCATCCAGCCGGCTGCCCACCCCATCCAGCAGCGACCGGCTGGCCACCGCCGACAGGGTGAAACGCCCCCCGTGGCGTTCGCCCAACATGCGGGCCATCGGGGCCAGCAGGCGCGGCGTGGGGGCTTGGCGCCCAGCCTGGAAGGCATCCAGCCAGGCCACTTCCGGGCGCAGCACCAGCACCTGGCGGAAAATGAACCAGATGCCCAGCAGCAGCGTGAACAGGATCAGCGCGTTCAGCGCCGGATTGGCCAGAAAGGCGCCCAGCAATGTCGGCGACAACACCGCCGCGACCACCGCCACCATCAAGGTGAAGCCCCCCATCCGGGTCAGGTAGCGCTGCGGCGGGGTGGCCGGCGGCAGGGCCGGGGCCTGCGGCGGTGGGGGGCGGCGTTGGTCAGCGGACAGGTTCGTCATGGGCGAAACACCAGATCGACTCGGTCAGGGGACGGGGCCTTGGGGTCGGGTACCGGCAGCGGCTGGCCCGCGGCCGGTGTGGATACCAACGTACCATCGGCGAAAATGTTCAGGCGCAGCGGGTCGATCCCGCTGGAAGCCAGCCGGTCCCGCACGGCCCGCGCCCGCAACAGGGCGGTGCGGCGAGCATCGGTGGCCCGGTCCGCCGGGCCGGTGGCATGGGCGTGCACATCCAGCCGTTCGCCGGGCCGGGCCTTCAACCTTGCCGCCACATCGACCAAGGCGGGCATCATGCTATCATCCAGGGCCTCCACCCCGGCGCGGAACAGCAGGGTCAGGTTCCCCTGCGCCACCCGCGCGGGCAGAACCCCAGCCTCCATCACAGCAGCACTGACGGGCAGGCGCTGTGGCGGCAGCGTATAGGGTGCCGCCGCCGGTATGTCCCCCTGATCAGCCGGTGCCGGCAGGGGGGCGACATTCAGGTCCGGGCTCTTTGGCACCGGCAGCGGCGCGCGCTGGGCCGCCGGTTTGGTTGCGGCAGGAACCGCCTGTGCCAGGGCCGGCGCGGTAGCCCCCAGGGCCACGGTTACCGCCAGCAACACCGCCATGGGGCGGGCAGCGGCGACAGAACGGGCGGCTTGGGGCGGGGTGGTGGGGTGCGGGCGTGTCATCACGGCCGACATGGAACCTCACAATTATGGCCCGGAAATGTCATGGCATGTTGGGCGTATGCCGAAACCGACCTTAAAGCAGGGTCGATGGCGGCTCAACCCTGCTGCCTTCCCCTCAATGGCATTGCCCGATGGAGCCGGGGCCGCAAACCTTGGTCCCGTCGGCCCAGGTGGCACCGCTCAGGTCGGCATTGCGCAGATCGGCCCCACCGATCTGCGCCCCGCTCAGGTTGGCCCCCACCAGCTTCACCCCCACCAACTTGGCATTGCGCAGGTCGGCCCCGGCCAGCGTCGCCCCCGTCAGATCGGCATTGGTGAAATCCGCCTCAATCAGCCGGGCCCGGTCCAACCGCGTCTGCGTCAGTTTGGCGCTGAAGAATTTGGCGCGATAGGCATCGCTGCCGGTCAGGTCAGCGCCGGACAGGTCGCTGCGCATGAAGGTGGCCTCCCGCAGCATGGCATCGGTCAGCACCACCCCTTTCAGGTCGCGCCCGTCCAGATAGCAGCGGCGCCAGTTCACCGCCGCCTTTGCCGGGTCGGTACAGGCCGCCAGGGCCGGACCAGCCAGGCACGGCAGCAACAGGAGAGCCAGGGCGATGAAAGGGAGTTTATTTTTGAATTTATGCATGAAGTCGAAGATAAGCAGCCGGACCCGTTCTGCCAATGGGGGAAGGTTTCCTTTCCGCAGCTTCGCCCCCACCCGGACCCAAGCAAAGATGGAAAGAATACCGGGTCATTGAACGCATCATTTGCGTCTTCCGCGCCGCTGACGCACATTCCGGTATTAATGGGACGGGATAGGGCGTGCAGGATCATGCGGGCATGGGGCCGGACGGGCCGGGCAGGGTTGATGCGATGGGCGGGGTTGCCCCTCATCGGCTTGCTGCTATTCTCGCTGCTCTGGTCGGGCATCAGTGCTGCCCTGGAAAGCCGGCCGCTGGCAAGGGATGGCGTGCTGGATCTGCGCGGCTGGGATTTTGGCCGGCAGGGGCAATTATCCCTGCAAGGTGACTGGGATTTCTGGCCCGACCAGTTGATCGGGCCGCAGGACATCGCCGATGGCAGTGCCCCGCCCCCGGCACGGTTGGCCGTGCCCGGCCGCTGGACCAGCCAGACACTCAACGGCCGTCCCCTCTCGGCCGAGGGCATCGGCACCTATCGGCTGCGCGTGCTGCTGCCGGCGGGGGCGCCCGCCCTGGCCATGCGGCATAATCAGCGTTTCGTCGCCTGGAACATCCTGATCAACGGCGAGTCCGTGCTGCGCGCCGGCCATGTCGGCCCCGATGCCGACAGTACCGACAGCGTCGGCCAGCGGGCCATCGCCGCCATCGCCCCCAGTAATGGGGAACTGGATATTATCGTGCAGGTGGCGGCCTTTGGCGGCTATGGCGGCATTCCCCGCGCCCTGCTGCTGGGCGATGCCGACAGTGTCTATGGCGACTGGCAGGTGGAACTGGCGCTGCGGGCCGCCTTTCTCAGCCTCTGCCTCTCCATCGGCATCCTGTATCTGATTCTGTTCCTGCTGCGCCCGCGCGACCGGATCTGTCTGGTCTTTGCCGTGATGTCCACGGCCATCGCCCTGGTGCAGGTGACCTCCAACACCCCGCTCAGCAGTGAATTGCTGGGCGACCAGTCGGGCAAGCTGCTGGGGCTGCTGAACAACATCATGTTCCCCGCCGTCTGGCTTTCCTGTCTGGCAGGTGCCGCCCTGCTGTTTCCCGGCTGTCTGCGCCGGGCCATGGTCTGGCCAACGGTGGCTGCCATCTGCGCCGTTCCCGTGGTCAGCCTGTTCACCCTGCAGGTGCCCTGGCTGTTGACGGCGGCTGCCACGCTGGGCCTGCTGCTGTCCATGGCCACGCTGTTGACGGCCGCCTTCGTCGCTTTCCGGCGACAGGTTGCCCTGGCCATGCCCATGGCCCTGGCCTGGACCGTGCTGGGGCTGGCCAATCTGGCCTTGACCCACAGGGTCGGCTTCAATGGGGTGATGGAAGCGGGCTATTGTTTCATGCTGCTGATGCAGGCCTCCATGCTGATCGACCATCTGCGCCATATGCTGGATCAGGCGCAGCAATCGAACGCCCGGCTGGCGGCGATGAATGGCGACCTGGAAGATCAGGTGCAGGACCGCACCCGCCACCTGACCGATACGGTGGACCGGCTGCGGCTGGCCCAGGAACGGCTGGTCCAGTCGGAAAAGCTGGCCAGTCTGGGCCGACTGGTGGCCGGTGTTGCGCATGAGGTGAATACACCTGTCGGCACAGCCCTGACCACCGCCACCCACCTGTCCACCCAGGTGCACGATGCCGAGCAGGCGATGCGTGCCGGCACCCTGACCCGGCGGCAACTGGCGGATTTCCTGGCGGAGACGCGCGAAGCCGCCAGCCTGCTGACGGCCACGGTGGAACGCACCGCTGCCATTGTGCAAAGCTTCAAACAAGCCATGGCGGACCGTACTGATGATCGGCCCCGCCGCTTCGATCTGGCCGATCTGGCGCGCGACCTGCGCCCCACGTTGGAGACACGGCTGGCCAACCGGCCGGTAACCGCAGCGGTAGAGATACCGCCCGGTTTGCTGCTGGAAACCTATCCCGGTGCCCTGGCCCAGGTGCTGGGCCAACTGGTTTCCAACGCGCTGGACCATGGCTTTCCCGAAGCCCGTTCCGGCCACATCCAGATAACCGCCAGCGCCACCGCCGATGATTGGGTGGAAATCCGGCTGGAGGATGATGGGGTGGGCATTGCCGATGCCATCAAGCCCCGCCTGTTCGAACCCTTTGCCACCACCGGCCGGGCTGCCGGCCGCACCGGCCTGGGGCTGCACATGGCCTATACGCTGGTCACCGGCCTGCTGGGGGGCAACATCAGCATTATCGACCGGCCCGGCGGTGGCACCTGCGCCATCATCCGCCTGCCCGCCGCCGATCAGGAAGCCCCGCTGCCCCCACCACCCGCCATGCCCACATGACGATATTTTTCTTCCCCGTTCTGAACGGGGCGCGAAACCACAACCCTTTCAGCGTGTATTGGCCGCTGGTTCCTGTCGGTATCCAATGGGAGCAGGTTACGGAAACGACGCCTGCGCTGGCCGAATGACATTGCCAGCGCCCACGGCTATGGTGCGGATGCCCCTTTTCCCGGCAACTGCCCTGTCACACGATGCCATGAAGCGCTGGTACCGGCGATATACCCTTGCCATGCATTGGCTGTTCGCTGCCTTGGCGCCCCTGCTGTTTCTGGCAGGAACCATGGTAAATATACCAGCCGCCAATGCACAGGTGGTGCTGCCATCGGTTAAGAAAGACAGCTCAACCGGCAAAGCTGAACAGCCGGTGGCAGTCAATGGCGTTCTGGATCTGCGGCACTGGGATTTCCAGCGTGACGGGGACATTTCGCTGTTTGGCGACTGGCATTTCTGGCGCGATCAGTTGGTGGACACAAAGGCGATCCAAACCGGTACGGCCCCACCCCCTGGTCTGTTGGCCGTTCCCGGACGCTGGACCAGCCAAAGTGTGGATGGTATCCCGCTGACGCCGGAGGGGGTGGGCACCTATCATCTGCGGGTATTATTGCCCGCAGATGCGCCCGAACTGGCCATACGCCACCGACAGCGTTTCATCGCCTACAATATGCTGATTAACGGCAGGCGGGCGCTTTACAGCGGCACGGTCGGTATTGATGCGCAAAGCACCGACACCTTTGGTAACCGCGCCATCAGCGTTGTTTCACCCTCCCAAGGCGTGTTGGAGATCACGATGCAGGTGGCCGCCTTCGGGGGCTATGGCGGGATACCCGGCACCCTCCGGTTGGGGGACGTGGAGCAAATATATGGGGATTGGCATAATGAGCTGGCCTTGCGCACGGCCTTCCTCTCGGCTTGCCTGTCGATTGGCATTTTATATCTGGCGCTCTTTATTCTAAGACCGGCGGATCGGGAATGTCTGGTCTTTGCGGTCATGTCTGGATTATTTGCCTTGGCCCAATTGACCGGAAACACCCCCCTTGCAAATGATATATACAGCATCTTTTCCGGACGATTATTATCAAATATAAACGTCGCTATGTTTAGTTTGATATTTTTAATTAACATCTCAAATATTGTCGTAAAATTTAATCGTGTTTTGAATCGCAAGCTAGTTATATTGTCCATCCTTTTAACATCTGCTGTTCCCTTTGCCAATCTATGGGCGCTTTCATCTCCCTGGCTGATGCCTCTGGCCATTTCGGCCAGCCTGTCATCCATCATGCTGATGCTGATTTCAGCGGCCATTGCCGGTGGCAGACGTTCAGAAACAATGCCGACCATCCTCACGGTCACCATCTTGTGCCTTGCGAATGCCGCCATGGTGGTGGGCATTGGTTTCAAAGGGATTGTGGAGGCGGTCTATTGTTTGATCCTGATCTTCCAGGCCGTGATGCTGATCAACAGACTGCGCCAGATGCTGGACCAGGCGAGAGACGCCAATACCCGGCTGGCCGCCCTGAATGATGCGCTGGAAGATCAGGTGGCCGACCGCACCCGCCACCTGTCGGAAACGGTGGATCGGCTGCAAGTGACGCAGAAGCGTTTGGTGCAGTCAGAAAAGCTGGCCAGCCTGGGGCGTCTTGTCGCCGGCGTTGCGCATGAGGTGAACACCCCGGTGGGGACCGCCCTGACCACGGTGACCTATCTTTCCCAACAGGTGAACAGCGCGGCACAGGCGCTGACGGCCGGCAGCCTGACCCGCCGCAATCTGGTGGATTTCCTGGAAGAGGCGCAGCTGGCCACGGGGCTCCTCACCTCCACGGTAGAACGGACCGCCACCATTGTGCGGGGCTTCCGGCAAATGGGCACGGAGGGCATGGATAAGGCACCGACGCGCCTGGATCTGCACGATCTTCTGGCGGAGCTGCGCCCGGCGATGGAGATGCAGGCGCAGGCCGCCCACCTGACCCTGCTGATCGATACGCATCCGGGATTGTTGCTGGTCAGCAACGGCTGGGCTCTGACTCAGCTTATCAGCCAGCTCTTTTCCAACTGCATCAACCATGCCTTCCCGGATCGCCGGCAAGGCACCATCCGTCTCAGCAGCACGCTGGACCCGCGGGGGTGGCTGGACCTGATCGTGGAAGATGATGGGGTCGGGATCGCGGCGGATATCCGGCCCCATCTGTTTGAACCTTTTGCCACCACCGACCGGGCATCGGGCCGCACCGGGCTGGGCCTGCACATGGCCTTTACCTTGGCAACCGGGGTGCTGGGGGGCAGCATCCATATTGATGATCGGCCCGGCGGCGGCACCAGCGCCCTGATCCGCCTGCCGACCACCGACCCGGAAGCCCCCCTGCCCCTCGCAAAGGGCGCAACCGCCATGCTCACATAAAGATATCTTTATGTTTACATGCGTTATCTGTTGGGCGTAAAAACGAAAAGCATGGCCGCCTGTACTGGCGGCCGGTTCCGGCAGGGTGGGAGGTTTTGGATCATGACACGGGAAGAACGGCTGCGGCGCCTGGATGATATTGCCCGCACGCGTATCCTGGTGATTGATGGCGCCATGGGCACCATGATCCAGCGCCACAAGCTGGAAGAGGAAGATTATCGCGGCGACCGGTTCAAGGACTGGCCGCATGATGTGAAGGGCAATAACGACCTGCTCTCCATCACCCAGCCGGCGATCATTCGGGGTATCCACCAGCAATATCTGGATGCCGGTGCCGATATCATTGAAACCAACACCTTCAACTCCACCAGCATTTCCATGGCCGATTATGGCATGGAAGATCTGGCCTATGAGCTGAATTTCGCAGGGGCCAAGCTGGCCCGCCAGGCCGCCGACACCGCGGAGGCGACCGACCCGTCCCGCCCGCGCTATGTCGCCGGCGCGCTCGGCCCCACCAACCGCACGGCCAGCATCAGCCCGGTGGTCACCGACCCCGGCTTCCGCAATGTCGATTTTGATGAGCTGCGGCTGGCCTATAAGGAACAGACCGCCGGCCTGATCGATGGCGGGGCCGACCTGCTGATGGTGGAAACCATCTTCGACACGCTGAACGCCAAGGCGGCCTTGTTCGCCATTGAGGAAGTGCTGGAGGAAAAGGGGCTGGTGCTGCCGGTGCTGATTTCCGGCACCATCACCGACCGTTCCGGCCGCACCCTGTCGGGCCAAACGACGGAGGCTTTCTGGAACAGCCTGCGCCATGTGAAGCCCTTCTCCATCGGGCTGAACTGCGCCTTGGGCGCCGACCTGATGCGCCCCTATATCCAGGAACTGGCCCGCATCGCTGATGTCTATGTCTCAGCCTACCCCAATGCCGGCCTGCCGAATGAGTTCGGCCAGTATGATGAAAAGCCCGAACATATGGCCAGCGATCTGCAGGGCTGGGCCAAGGACGGGCTGGTGAATATTGTCGGCGGTTGCTGCGGCTCCACGCCCGACCATATCCGCGCCATTGCCGAGAGCGTGAAGGGCCTGCCCCCCCGCGCGCCTGCCCAGCCGGAACGGCAGATGCGCCTGTCGGGGCTGGAACCGTTTACGATGCCGGCGTTTTAAGGGGGAACCGGTCAGGTGCCCGCCGCCTCGCCCCAAGGATCGATCAACACCAGCCCCGCATCGGCGAAATGCCGGATGTTGCGGGTGGCGAGCGGCATTTCCCGTGCAACAGCAACGCCTGCAATCAAAGTATCCCTGATTTCCTGGACTATCCCATCTTTTTCCCGTCTTGCTTTGAGTACAGCACCAGCATGGGCGGCAGCCTCATCAACGGCCAACACACGGCCACTGATCATGCCCACCATGACGCGCCTGTACATGGCATTCAGGTCTTCGCGCCGTACCGGATCTTTGACGCGCTCAATCCCGTGGCGCAGCTCAAAAATATTGATGGTGGTTGTCCAGAAATCTTCCACCCGATACTGGTTTGCCCAGGAAACGACTATCGGGTTACGTTCCCACGACATCAGCGCGGACAGTACGTTTGTATCTAGAATGATCATTCGCCGAAATCCGGGATCAGAAAGCCACCTCCACGCAGTTCCTCAACCTCGCAAGGCAGGAACCCGACGCCTGAATCGGCGCATTGGCGGGCAATACGCTCCCCGGCAGGCAGCGTGGGATCATCGTCAAGGATGCCCGCGCCAGCGGCAAGCAGCCGCCGCGCCTCTTCCTCCAATGTCAGCCCATGCTGACGGGCCCGCTGTTCCAGCCGGTCCCGAACATTGGGTTCCAGGTCAAGCACCAGATGATTATCCATCGCGGTCTCCTGTTCAGCATTTTAGCCGCTAAAATATAACACGCCCCCTCCTTCCCCCCAAGCACCCCAACCCCCGAGCCGCCGCCATGACCAACGCCCCCCGCACCGCCAGTTTCGTCAATATTGGCGAGCGCACCAACGTCACCGGCTCGGCCAAGTTCAAGAAACTGGTGCTGGAGGGCAATTACGAGGCGGCGCTGGATGTCGCGCGGGAGCAGGTGGCCAACGGCGCCCAGGTGATCGACATCAACATGGACGAGGCGATGCTGGACAGTGAGGCGGCGATGGTCCGCTTCCTGCGCCTGATCGCCTCGGAACCCGATATCGCCCGCGTGCCGGTGATGATCGACAGCTCCAAATGGAGCGTCATCGAGGCGGGTCTGAAGAATGTCCAGGGCAAGGCCATCGTCAATTCCATCAGCCTGAAGGAAGGCGAAGACCTGTTTGTCGCCCAGGCCAAGAAGATCCGCCGCTATGGTGCCGCCGTGGTGGTGATGGCGTTTGACGAGAAGGGCCAGGCCGACACCCGCACCCGCAAGCTGGAAATCTGCAAGCGTTCCTATGATGTGCTGGTGAACAAGGTTGGCTTCCCGCCGGAAGACATCATCTTCGATCCCAACATCTTCGCCGTCGCCACCGGCATTGAGGAACATAATAACTACGCCGTCGACTTTATTGAGGCGACGCGCGATATCCGCCGCGACTGCCCCGGTGCCCATATTTCCGGCGGTCTCTCCAACGTCTCCTTCAGCTTCCGCGGCAACAATACCGTGCGCGCGGCGATGCATTCAGTCTTCCTCTATCACGCCATCCCGGCGGGGATGGATATGGGCATCGTCAATGCCGGCGAACTGCCGGTCTATGACGATATCCCGGAGGAGCTGCGCGAGCGGGTAGAGGATGTCATCCTCAACCGCCGCGAGGATGCCACCGACCGGCTGCTGGAGGTGGCGGACAAATATAAGGGTGGCGAGAAGAAGAAGGCCGCCGACCTTGCCTGGCGCAGCCGTCCGGTGACGGAGCGCCTGACCCACGCCCTGGTGCATGGCATCGACGAGTTTATCAACGACGACACGGAGGAGGCGCGGCTGGCCGCCGAGCGGCCCCTGCATGTCATCGAAGGCCCGTTGATGGATGGCATGAATGTGGTGGGCGACCTGTTCGGGGCGGGCAAGATGTTCCTGCCCCAGGTGGTGAAATCCGCCCGCGTGATGAAGAAGGCCGTCGCCTGGCTGCTGCCCTATATCGAGGCGGAGAAGGGCGGCGGCAAGTCCGAACCCGCCGGCCGCGTGCTGATGGCCACGGTGAAGGGCGACGTGCATGATATCGGCAAGAACATTGTCGGCGTCGTGCTGCAATGCAATAATTTTGAGGTGGTGGATCTGGGCGTCATGGTCCCCGCCGCTAAAATTCTGGATGAGGCCAAGGCCCATCATTGCAACATTATCGGCCTGTCCGGCCTGATCACCCCGTCGCTGGATGAAATGGTGTTCGTGGCCCGCGAAATGCAGCGCCTGGGCCTGAAAATGCCGCTGCTGATCGGCGGGGCCACCACATCCAAGGTGCATACCGCCGTCAAGATCGACCCGAACTATGACGGGCCGGTGGTGCATGTGCTGGATGCCAGCCGCGCCGTGGGCGTGGCGCAGAACCTGCTTCATGCCGAAAATGGCCCCACCTATACCGCCGGCATCAAGGCCGATTACGCGGCGATGCGGGAGGCGCACGCCCGCAACCAGTTGACCCGCGCCCGCCTGCCCCTGGCCCAGGCACGCGCCAACGCGCTGAAACTGGATTGGGCCAGCTACCAGCCGCCCCAGCCGCTGAAACCCGGCCTGACGGTGCTGGAGGATTACGATCTGGCCGAACTGGTGGCCCGGATTGACTGGAAGCCCTTCTTCCAGGCCTGGGAACTGCACGGCAATTTCCCCGCCATCCTGGACGATGCAAAGGTGGGCGAGAGTGCGCGCGCTCTCTGGGCCGATGCTCAGGCCATGTTGCAGCGGATTGTGGGGGAGAAATGGTTGACGGCGCGCGGCGTTGTCGGCTTCTGGCCCGCCAATGCCGTGGGCGATGATATTGAGCTATACACGGATGAAGGCCGGGGCACGGTGCTGGAACGGCTGCATATGCTGCGCCAGCAGATGGCGCGCGATCCGGGCCGCGACCGTGCCCATCTCTGCCTGTCCGATTATGTGGCGCCGAAATCCAGCGGTCTGGCCGATTGGGTGGGCGGTTTCGCCGTCACGGCGGGCCATGGGCTGGAAGAACGCGCCAAGGCGTTTGAGGCGGCGCACGATGATTACAGCGCCATCCTGCTGAAGGCCCTGGGCGACCGCCTGGCCGAAGCCTTCGCCGAGCGCCTGCATGAACGGGTGCGGACCGAGCTGTGGGGCTACGCGGCGGGCGAGAGCCTGACCAACGAGCAGTTGATTGCCGAGGCCTATCGCGGCATCCGCCCGGCGCCGGGCTATCCCGCCTGCCCCGACCATACGGAAAAATCCACCCTGTTCCGCCTGCTGGGGGCGACGGAGCAGGCCGGCATCACCCTGACGGAAAGCTTCGCCATGATGCCCACCGCCGCCGTGTCCGGCTGGTACTTCGCCCACCCGGACGCCAAATATTTCGGTGTGGCCAAGGTGGAACGCGATCAGGTGGCCGACTACGCCCAGCGCAAGGGCATGAGCCTGCCCGACATGGAACGCTGGCTGGCCCCCAACCTGAATTACGAACCGGGGACGGAGGATCGGGCGGCAGTGACGGCGGCGTAAGGGGGGCTGGGCACGTCCACGCCCTTGACCGCTAGCCCCTCTGCCCCACCCTCTCTACCTGCCTCCCACGCGAACACGGGGGTCCAGGGGCCACAGGCACCAAGCCCTTAATCTCCCAATCCCATCCCGCCTCCTCCCCGTCATCCCGGCGAAGGCCGGGATCCAGCGCGCGCGTCTGCGCGCCACCTGACTCACCCCACGCCCGCCCCACCTTGTCCACCCCTTCGCAAGATGCCATATTTAACTGCGCATTGTGTGGAGCCACCCCATGACCGACCTGTCCCTGCAATCCCGCCAGTGGGAAATTGTCGGCACCCTTCTGGGAGTGTCGGAACAGCCATTGTCCGATCTTGATGCCGTGCGATTGGTACGCAAGCGCTTCCAGCCGGAGGTAATCGCCCGGCTGGGCCGGGCGGGCATCAGCACGGATGTCTTGCACCGAGTCATTCCACGCCGCACCCTGGAACATCGCCGCCAGCGGCAGGAATCCTTGACGCAGGAAGAAAGCGAACGCGCCTATCGCGTTGCCAACATCCTGGCCCTGGCTGAAACCGTGATGGGGGATCGCACCCGGGCCCTCTCCTGGCTGACCGCGCCTAAGCGTAGCCTTGGCGGGGAAACACCGATGGACCTGCTGGACACCGAACCCGGCGCACGGGCGGTGGAGGAACTGCTTTACGCCATTGATGAAGGTTACTTCGCGTGATCCTCTGGCGGATCAGCAACCATGCCGATCTGCGCGGGATTGGCGGCTTGAAGGCTGCCGGTCGCTGGCACAATCGGGGCCGCCCCGTGGTCTATCTGGCGGAAAGCCAACCCGGTGCCTTGCTGGAAGTTTTGGTCCATATTGAGGTGACAAGGCTGGAAGATTTGCCCAGCCATTACACCCTATTGAAAGTATCCGGCGATGCCCCCATCGCCACCTGTCCCACGTTGGCGGAGGGGTGGCTGGACAATCCGCAAATAACCCGCCGGGTCGGTGATGACTGGCTGGCCAGCGGAGAAAGCTGCTTGCTACGTGTGCCCAGTGCCATCATCCCCGGCGTCTGGAACCTCCTCCTGAACCCGCTTCACCCGGAAGCGGACGGGTTCAGGATAGAGCATGTCTTAAAGGTTCCGTTTGATAGACGTCTGTTTTTGGTTTGATGGCTTCTCAATCACCTTTTATTATATTTAAAAATTTATCTTTTTGAAAATATAAATTCACTACACTCTTATTAAATCCATTTGGTGAAAAATTTTGTCCCCGTTCCAACCGTAAGACACCTTGAAGCCCCGCTTGGATAATTTTTCTATTTATGTATTCATAATCTGATAGATTTAACTCCACAGCAGAAAAAACATGAAACTCACTTCCAGCAAAGTTTTTTGGATTATTTAATACATGATTTACAATATAATCCATTAAATCACTCCCCATGATTTTATTTACTATTTCTTTTATAGTTGGAATTGCAAGAATTTTGCTTTCTTCTAATTTAATTTCTTCCGATAATTTACCGAATTCAGCTCTAAGGATTCCTTTTACACCAGCCGCATGTTGAATATCTGCAAATAATCCCTTCAAGCCAGATGGGTCCGTTGCCTCTATAGCATTTAACAGAGACCAAGGAAGTGGAAGATCAGCCAGCTTCAAACCTGAATGACACAAAGGGACTGTAAGAAAATTCTGGTTCCCTGTAGAAGATACTTTCCGATACCACGCCGCACCAAGTTCAAAATTTATCCATTCCTTTTTGATAGATGATGGACTGACGCAGAATATAAAAAAATTGCTAGCAAATAGATTTCTTTCAATTGATTGGAGAAAATTTTCTCCGCTTCTGATTGATTCTCCATCAGAAGAAACAAAAAAATCGACAAAACCGCCAAATTCGACATCTATGGCATTCTGGATTTTATGAACAATTGACTTTTCCAAATGAGCATGAGAAAAAAATATTTTAAGTTTTCCGGTATTTGTATATTGAAAATTATTCACAAAACAAACTCCACTTTTGATTTGTTAAAATTTTACTGTAACTTTCGGAGCATGATACTCCATTTTTGTCTTATACACATCGGCGGTTTCGATCACACACACCGGGTTGGTATTCATTATGTTCAAAGTTAGAAATACCTAATCATACCGCCATTTTCAACTGTCTATTCCCGGTCGCGCAGGGCCTGAAGGCCAGCCCGGATAACATCTGCCGCGTCGGCGTAATCCCCGCGCGCCACCAGATCGTCCACGAAGCTGCCCATATCCTCGGGCACCGGCACGGACCGCGTTGCTGACAGAGCCATCGCAATTTCCTCCGCAGAGTGACGGGCAATAAGATAGCATAGGGCAATCCTTCTTCCCAATCCCCGGCACGGTGCCCCCATCATGCCAGAACGTCCCCCCGCCAGCGCCACCCCCAACCTGTCACCCGGCGCCGCCGGGCCGGCGGTGCCGGGTGACAGGTTGGCCATCGCCAAGGACTGCACGCCCATCGCCCCCCTGGCATCCACACCCCATACCGGGTTCAAGATCGGCATCCTGCAAGGGGAAGCAGGCGACGCCCCCGACTTTCTGGACCCCCTGGACGCAGAAGAGCTTGCCCTTTGGGAGGGGCATCCCTGAACCCCCGCGTGCCCCCCCCCGACTGTGGCAGGCACGCCTTGCCAAACCAACCGCCCCAATATAGGATTTAATTCCCCAAAACCTCCCACCGGCCACCGCCATGCCGCTGCCCATCCGCCCCCAGCACAGAGCCCGCAGCGGCATTCATTCGGAGCAGGCGCACGCCCCCACTCCGGCCCAAAACCCGCAACCCTTTGAAAACACACCCCTCCCCCACACGCCCTCTACGCAACACAAAGCGTTTATCTGTTGCGTAGTGTTGCGTAGGGCCGGACATCCCAGCCCGCGCTGCCGCTCAGGGCTGCAAGCCGCGCGCACCGTCCAGCGTCGCCAAGGTGGAACGCGATCAGATGGCCGATTATGCCCAGCGCAAGGGCATTTCCCCGCCCGACATGGAACGCTGGCTGGCCCCCAACCTGAATTACGAACCGGGGAGCGAAGACAGGGCAGCAGCGACAGCGGCGTAAGGGGAACGGGCTTTGCAGTTCAGCGCGCTTTTGTCCCTTTCTCGCCAGACGCGGTGGATATAGGCCGGCGGATGTCGCTGCCGCTTCAGGCCGGGCTCCGTTCCGCGTCCCTCAGCCGAAGGGTCAGGGACGGGCCTTTGCCACCGGCGGTGCTGGTGGGCGGTGGCGGCTGAAATCCAGGGCCAGCCAGGCCAGGCCCAGCCCGATCATCAGCACTGGCACCGGGTTGCGCAGGGCCAGATCGGTCACCTCATCCACAATGGCGCGGGCCTGCCCGTTGCGCTGGAACAGGCCCAGCGCATTGTCCACCAGGGTTTCCGGTTGCAATCGCCGCTCAATCTCCGCCGCGGCGCGGGTCATACCGGCTCGGGCCTGTTCAATTTCCCGCTCAATCTCATTGGTGCTGCCGGCCATTCTGATCCCCTTTCCGCTTTTTTCACCGCCATCGGGCCCGTCTCATGCCGGCCCCTTGCAGCAACACCGATCAGCGCCGGAGGTTTCATTCACGCGAGATTATGGACGCACCCCATCCCTATGGACACGTATTGGCTTGTATCTTGGAAAGGTAAATTGCCTTAGACTAGCCTTTCAGGCTGCGGAGACCGCCGATGGGCATGTTTGATTTCCTTAAAGTAAATGTCACGGAAAAGGTTTCCGTACCGAATTACACGGCCCATCTTCATATTGATGGCAAACAATTATCCGTGGCCAACCTGGGCATCAGCAGCGTGACCGTTACCGGCACCAAGTTGAAGGTGGGGCAAAGCGTCACTTTTGATCTGGCGCTGAAGGATCCCAAGCAGAATCTGGCGCTGAAGGGGACCGGCACCGTCGCCACGGTGGATGGCAAGACGGCCAAGATCAACTTCACCAGTCTGCCCGATGCCAGTAAACAGGCGGTGGCCCGCTTCCTGGCGCGCTACATGATCAACCGCTGAGGTCTGTCGGTGCCAAAGCTGCTGCGTGCCCTGCCCTTCCTGCTGTTGGCGGGATTTGCCGCCCTGCCGGTCGGGGCGGAGGTTCAGCAGCGCCCGCGTCCACAGCCAGAAGGTGCCTTGGGGCGGCTGCCCTGGCAGAGCTGGCATGACGGGGCCATCGCCCCACCGCGTCCGGCCCCGCAATACCAACAGCGCATCGTCTTCGCCTTTGACAAGCCGTCTAACAGCTTGCTGACGCCCAGCCGGGAGTTGAGCCAGCTTTGCCGGCGGAACCTGTTCGTGCAGCAGATCAATCTGCACTACCGCGCCTTCGGGCCGGGGGAACGGCCGATGGGGGTGGGGTTCGGCTCGCTCTCCTTCAATATCTATGATCCGGGGCAAAGGCGCAGCCCGGACCGGGTCTATTTCTTCAAGGATCAGGATACAGGCCGCTGTCAGGTTTTCACCGCGCGGCTGCAGGATATCGGGCGCTATTTCATCCGCCCCTGATCCGGCCCCCATTTCAGCGCGCCAGCGCCACCATATCCACCCCGTCACTGGCCAGCCGGAAGGCATCCTCTTCCCGCGGCACTTTTGTGATCAAAAGCCGCATCTTGCGCAGATGATAGGTGCGCAGCAGCCGTTGCAGCCGCGCCCGACCCGGCCCATCCAACGGACCCAGCAATTCATAGTCGATGGACACAACAGAAACGCGGGTGCCCAGCGGGTCCAGCACATGATCGACGCCATTCAGTTCAATGGCGATGCCTTTGCAGTGCGGGCCCAGGGTCTGCACCATGCCGGAAATGCGCGAACCGGCGGTGCCCGCCGGCATCTGCACCAGATGGAACATCAGCTGCCGGCGCAGTTCCACCGGCAGGTTGCGCGACACCTCCACATAACGGTCCAGCAGGCGCGGCAGCATCAGGTTTTCAAACCGCACCGGCATGATCAACGTGGCATCGCGCTTGCCGGGGCGATGCCAGTCCATCGCCACCGACAGGGTGACCAGATCCGCCTCGAAACTGACATTCAGATCATCGGCAATGGACATCAGGGCGTTGGCAATATCATCCCGCCAGGGATGGGCCAGATCGGCGATGAAGAAGGGAATCGGATAACCCTCGGGCTGGGTCACCTGGATGGGGTCCAGTGTCGCCTTCTGCAGGGCATTCTTCAGCAGCCGTGATACCTGCTGGCGGCTTTCTTCACGCCGTTGCGCCAGCTTGGCCAGCAGCACGTCGGCGATGCCGCCACCGTCAAAGCCGTCATCCGCCACCTCTACCTCAGCCGCAAAGCTTTCCACCTGGGCTTCCAGCGACGCGGTACTGTTGCCCAGCAGGCGGTTGCGAATCTGCTGGGCAATCTCCCGCGCCCGTACAGACGCCTCCGCCTCCGGCAACTCGCCGAAAAAAATGACAAAGCCGTCATCGGCCGTGCGCTCCAGCATATCTTCCGCCCCCAGATGGCGGCGAATCACCCCCTCGGCAATGGCCAGTGCCTGCACGCGCACCTGCCCCCAGCGCTCCCCCAGGGCGGTGCGCACATCATTCAGCCCGATCAGTTGCAGCCGCCCGGCGATCAGCGGGCGCGAAGGGTCGGCCGCCGCCCGTTCCGGCAACTCGCTCAGGCTGCCGCGCGGGCCGGGCAGCAGATCCTCCAGCGAGGCACAGGTCAGCATCCGCAGCCGCCGGCCGCTGATCTGTCGCACCGGCTTGCCCTGAATTTCCACATGGATGGGCTTGCCCCGGCCAGTCAGCAGGCGCAGGGCCCGCCGGCTCTCCTCATCGCTTTGCAGCGCTTCATGGAAACGGGGGGAGAGTGCCGGCCAGTCATCAATCGGCACCAGTACGGAGAAATGCCGGCCCGCGATTTCATCAATAGGGCGTTCGATCAGGCGCAGCATGGCCGGGTTCACCAGCACAATCCGCCCGTCATCGCTCAACATCAGCATCGGCAGATCGATATTGCCGATGACAGCGCTCAACATCAGCTCGGAGGAGGCACGGGCCTGCGCCAGCTTGTGGAACTCCCCGTTATCGCGGGCGACACCCAGAAAAATGGGAATATCATCGATGGTCCGCAGCCCCTGGCCGACCAGCCGCAGCGACACCCGCCCACCCCGCCGCATCAGCCCGACCTCGATATCCAGCACCGATCCCTGGTGCATCACCCGCATGATGGCGGGGCCGGGGTCGGGCTGCCCCTCCACCCGCTGCAACAAGGCCGCTGACATATTCTCCATCCCCGCCGCATCCAGCCCGGCCAGAGTGCCGAACGCTTCATTGGCAAAGGCGACGACAAGCCGAGCACCATCATCGCGCAACACCAGCACGGGAAGCGGAAAAGAGGAAAAAAGATCGGCGATGCCAGTCAGGGACTCGATCAAGCAGACCCCTCCACCGCGATGGAGTAAGAATACGAAGCGATCTAATTTTACGCGCTTTCACCGGAAGCAAAAACCGATTTCGCGCAAATTATCGTTGTGGCCCGGGATTTTCCTACTGTTGCGTGCAAATCCCCTTTCTGGACACGATCCGGCCCATGCCTCCCGCCCGACGCATCCCAGCGCCCCAAGCTCGGCACTTCCCCAACCGGGCCGACCCCTCTATATAGGCCCCTCAGCTGGACGTCCCCCGCACCTGTAGTGGGTGCAAGGGGCGTTTTCGTGCGACCATATCGCCCTTCCCGCCCGTAAGACGACGGTCCGACTGAACATGCCGAAACGCACCGACATCAAATCCATCTGCATCATCGGCGCGGGGCCGATCATTATCGGCCAGGCCTGCGAATTCGATTATTCCGGCGTCCAGGCCTGTAAGGCGCTGAAGGAGGAGGGCTATCGGGTCATCCTCGTCAATTCCAACCCGGCCACCATCATGACCGATCCCGGTCTGGCCGACGCGACCTATATTGAGCCGATCACCCCGGCCATGGTTGCAAAGATCCTGGAAAAGGAGCGCCCCGACGCGCTGCTGCCCACCATGGGCGGCCAGACCGCGCTGAACACAGCGCTGACCCTGTTCCGCGACGGCACGCTGGACCGGTTGGGTGTGGAGATGATCGGCGCCAAGGCCGACGTCATCGAAAAGGCGGAAGACCGCCTGAAATTCCGCGACGCCATGGACAAGATCGGGCTGGAAAGCCCGCGCTCCCTGCTGGTGAAGACCTATGAGGAGGCGCTGGAAGGTTTGGCCTTTGTCGGCCTGCCCGCCATCATCCGCCCCAGCTTCACGCTGGCCGGCACCGGCGGCGGCATCGCCTATAACAGGGCTGAGTTCGAGGATATCGTCCGCGGCGGTCTGCGCGCCAGCCCGGTCAGCGAAGTTCTGATCGAGGAGTCGGTCCTCGGTTGGAAGGAATATGAGATGGAAGTTGTACGCGACAGCCGCGACAACTGCATCATCATCTGCGCCATCGAGAATATCGATCCGATGGGCGTGCATACCGGCGACAGCATCACCGTGGCCCCCGCCCTGACGCTGACCGACAAAGAATATCAGATCATGCGCAATGCCAGCCTGACGGTGCTGCGCGAGATCGGCGTGGATACCGGCGGGTCGAACGTGCAGTTCGGCGTACATCCCGATACCGGCCGCATGGTCGTGATCGAGATGAACCCCCGCGTGTCGCGCTCCTCCGCGCTGGCATCCAAGGCCACCGGCTTCCCGATCGCCAAGATCGCCGCCAAGCTGGCTGTCGGCTATACGCTGGATGAACTGACCAACGACATTACCGGCACGACGCCGGCCAGCTTCGAACCGACGATCGATTATGTCGTCACGAAGATGCCGCGCTTCGCGTTCGAGAAGTTTCCCGGTGCTGACACCACGCTGACCACGTCGATGAAGTCGGTTGGCGAGGCCATGTCCATCGGTCGTACCTTTGCCGAGTCGGTGCAAAAAGCCCTGCGGTCGATGGAAACCGGCCTGACCGGCTTCAACGAAGTGGACCTGACCGGCGGCAGCGGCGTGGTCGACCCGCTGAAGATCCGCGCCGCATTGTCGCGCCCCACCAGTGAACGGCTGCTGTATATCGCCCAGGCCTTCCGCCATGGGCTGACGGTGGATCAGGTGTTTGAGGCCTGCAAGGTCGATCCCTGGTTCCTGCGTCAGATCCAGGACATCGTTGCCGAGGAAGTCACCATCAAGGCGGCCGGTCTGGCCGGGCTGGATGCCGAGCGCTTCAACCGCATCAAGTCCATGGGTTTCAGCGATGCCCGCATCGCCGAGCTGACGGACAACAGCGAAGAGGCCGTTGCCGCCGCCCGCCGGGGCAAGGGCATTGTGCCGGTGTTCAAGCGCATCGACACCTGTGCTGCCGAATTCGCCAGCCGCACGCCCTATATGTATTCCACCTATGAAGGCAACGGGCTGGAACCGGCGGAATGCGAAAGCGCCCCGACGGACCGGAAGAAGGTCATCATCCTGGGTGGCGGGCCGAACCGCATCGGCCAGGGGATCGAGTTCGATTATTGCTGCGTCCATGCCGTCTATGCCCTGCAGGAAGCGGGCTATGAGACGATCATGGTCAACTGCAACCCGGAAACGGTTTCCACCGACTATGACACCGCCGACCGCCTGTATTTCGAGCCGCTGACGGCCGAAGACGTGATCGAACTGGTCCGCAAGGAGCAGGAGAATGGCGAGGTGCTGGGCCTGATCGTGCAGTTCGGCGGCCAGACGCCGCTGAAGCTGGCCCGCGATCTGGAAGCCGCCGGCATCCCCATCCTGGGCACCACGCCGGACGCCATCGATCTGGCCGAAGACCGGGAACGGTTCCAGCAGTTGCTGCACAAGCTGGACCTGCGCCAGCCGGCTAACGGCTTGGCCCGTTCGCTGGAAGAGGCGGTGGCCGTTGCCAACAAGATCGGCTTCCCCGTCGTCATCCGCCCCTCCTATGTGCTGGGCGGCCGGGCGATGGAAATCGTCCATGATATGGCCGGCCTGCACCGTTATATCGCCACCGCCGTGAAGGTGTCGGGCAAGAACCCGGTGCTGATCGACAGCTATCTGCAAGATGCCATCGAGGTGGACGTGGATGCCGTGGCCGATGCCACGGGTGAGGTCTATGTCGCCGGCATCATGGAGCATATCGAGGAAGCCGGCATCCATTCCGGCGACAGCGCCTGCGCTCTGCCGCCCTACACCCTGTCCAAGCCGGTGGTGGATGAACTGTCGGTGCAGGCGGTGAAGCTGGCCAAGGGGCTGAATGTTGTTGGCTTGATGAACATCCAGTTCGCGGTGAAGCAATCAGCCGATGGCTCCGGCCCCGGCGGCTTCGACATCTACATCCTGGAAGTCAACCCGCGTGCCAGCCGTACGGTGCCGTTCGTGGCCAAGGCCACCGGCACGGCCATCGCCAAGGTGGCCGCCCGTGTCATGGCCGGGGAAAAGCTGGCCGACTTCAAGCTGAACGGCCCGTTCCCGCCGCATATGGCGGTGAAGGAAGCCGTGTTCCCGTTCAACCGTTTCCCCGGTGTCGACATCCTGCTGGGGCCGGAAATGCGTTCCACCGGCGAGGTGATGGGCCTGGACAAGAACTTTGCCATGGCCTTCGCCAAGAGCCAGCTGGGCGCCGGCGTCACCTTGCCGCGCGAAGGCACAGTGTTCATCTCCGTGCGGGAGCGTGACAAGCCGGCCATGGTGCCGGTTGCCCGCACCCTGGCCGGGTTGGGTTTCAAGATCATCGCCACCAAGGGTACCGCCAAGTTCCTGACCGATGCCGGCATTACGGTACGGGCGGTGAACAAGGTGCTGGAAGGCCAGCCCCATATTGTCGATGAAATGATCAATGGCGCGGTCCAACTGGTGTTTAACACTGTTGAAGGACCGCAGGCGATGTCTGACAGCTTCAGCTTGCGCCGCACGGCCCTGACCAATAACATCCCCTACTACACGACGGTGGCGGGTGCTGAGGCAGCGGTCGAAGCCATCTCAGGCCTGAAGACCGGCAATCTTGAAGTGGCTCCGCTTCAGTCCTATCTGAGCGGGTCTTATTAAGAAGGTTGGTCTGCGGTGCGGCCCCATGGCCGCACCGTCGGGGTTTTTTATTTCGGCGCCACCTAATCTCTTGGGAAAAAGGTACGATGGAAAAGGTTCCCATGACGGCCCGGGGGTATAACCGGCTGCAGGATGAGTTGAAGCATCTGAAGAGCGTTGAGCGGCCGGCGGTGATCAAGGCGATCGCCGAAGCCCGTGAACACGGCGATCTGTCGGAAAATGCGGAATATCACGCGGCCCGCGAGAAGCAGAGCTTCATCGAAGGCCGGGTGATGGAGTTGGAAGACAAGATCAGCCGTGCCGAGGTGATTGACCCCACCCGGCTTTCCGGCAATGCCGTGAAGTTCGGTGCCACCATCACCCTGGCTGACGAGGACACCGATGAAGAGGTGACCTATCAGATCGTCGGTCAGGATGAGAGCGACATCAAGCAGGGCCTGATCGCCATCACCAGCCCCTTGGCTCGTGCGCTGATCGGTAAATCCGTTGGCGACAATGTGGAGGTCACCACACCCGGCGGCTCCAAGAGCTACGAGGTTGTGGGCATCGCCTTCAAGTAAGGTACCCAAAAGGCCTCCCTTTACCGGGGAAGTCAGCAAAAGCCCGCCCGGCACCCGCCGCGGCGGGCTTTTTGTTTTTCACCCCGCAGAGATGGCGCTTGCCGCCTCACCCCTTAAATGCTACACACTGTAGCACTATGAACGATAGCGCTACAGACGATCACAATCCGTCAGACTTGGGCGATCTCGAACGGGAGATCATGGACCTGGTCTGGCGACGTGGACCGGTCAACGCTGATGCGGTGCGAGAGATGCTTAGCCGCCCGTTGAAGGAATCCACGGTTCGCACGGTCCTGAAACGGCTGGAGGAGAAAGGATATCTCACCCATGAGGTAGAAGGACGGACCTTCATCTATCAGGCAGCACAGGGCCGTGACCGGGTGGCGGCACGCGCCGTGAAGCGCATCGTCGACTGGTTTTGCGGTGGATCGGCCGAAGATGTCGTCGTCGGCATGGTCGAAACCGACATGCTGACGCCGGAACAACTGCAAGCCCTGGCCGAAAAGATCGAACAGGCCCGCAAACGGGGGAAATGATGCTGGCACTGTTGGCGGAGGCGGCCCTGCGTTCAGCCGCCCTGATCGGGATGGCGTGGCTGGCTCTGCGCCTGCTGCGTGTCACCAACCCTTTCACCCAGATGGCGGTCTGGGACGGCGTGCTGGCAACGTCGTTTGCCATGCCGCTGCTGATGCAACTGGCCCCCGCAGATCGCTTGACCGTACCGCTGGACGGTATCCGGTTCTGGCTGCAGCCGGCGACACAGCTGGTCGCCCGGGCTGAACCGGCAGCCCAGGCGACCCTGGCAGCCGCCAGCCCGCCCACCCTTGACATTGGCTGGTCCGATCTTGGGCTGGGGCTCTATCTGCTGGTGACCGGCACCCTGCTGCTGCGACTGGCCCTTGGCACCCTTGCCGGCCTGCGGCTGCGGGCACGGGCGCAGCGGCTGCGCCATGGCTGGACGCAGCCGCATGATATCCGGGTGAGCAAGGATATCACCGTACCGCTGACCATTGCCGGCACCATCCTGCTTCCCCCTGACTTTACGGGCTGGAGTGCTGCCACCCGCAAGGCCGTGCTGGCGCACGAAGCGTCGCATATCGAACGGCACGATTACTACATGCTGCTTCTCTCCACCCTGCATCGGGCCCTGTTCTGGTTCAGCCCGGCCGCCTGGTGGCTCGACAACAGGCTGGCGCTGCTGGCGGAAGCCAATAGCGACACGGCCGCCCTTGAACAGATGGAGGATCACTTGACCTATGCCGAAATCCTGGTGGCCATGGCTGTAAAGGCCCGCCGCCTTCCCGCCGGTCTGGCCAT
Organism: Niveispirillum sp. SYP-B3756; assembly: GCF_009495745.1. Lineage (GTDB taxonomy): Bacteria > Pseudomonadota > Alphaproteobacteria > Azospirillales > Azospirillaceae > Niveispirillum. Next base: position 17,872 of record NZ_WIDQ01000009.1, on the reverse strand, counting down.
GGCGCGCCCGGCCACCGTCACCGCCCGCGTTGAGCGTATCCTGCAGGGGGGCGCCCTGCCGCTGCGGATGAATGCCCGGCGCTGGGCGCTGGTGCTGGCCCTGCTGGCCCCCGCCAGCGTCATCAGTGCCGGCGCCACCGGCACGGACAAGGTTGATCCCGCCGTGGCAGCCAGGATGGCCGAGCAGGCCAAGCCGCGCACCGCCATCGCCCTGGCACCGGAAGCCATGGACAAGTTCACCGGCTATTATGAGACGCCGTTGATGGCCAACCGGCCGCTGAAAGTTTATCGGGAGGGCGATCATCTGCTGGCCCATGTCATCGGCCAGCCGGCCATGGCCTTCTATCCGGAAAGCCCGACCAGTTTCTTCTCCCGCGATATGCCGGTTCAGGGCAGTTTTCAGGTGAATGGCCAGGGTGTGGTCGGTGGCGTGGTGCTGCACCAGAATGGCCACGACCTGCCCGCCGCCCGTATTGAAGATGCCCGCGGCAAGGCGCTGGAACAGGCCCTGGCGGAACGGGTCAAATCCAACAAGCCACTGCCCGGCAGCGAGGCCGCCCTGCGCGCCCATATCGCCCAGATCAAGGCCGGCAAGATCGACCGCGACAGCCTGGTGGCGGACAAGGCCGATGCCGTCATCTCCCTGCTGCCGAAAATCCAGGCGGAGATGCTGCCGCTGGGCGATCTGCAATCAGTGCAGTTCAAGCGCGTCGATGAAGGCGGCATGGATGTCTACCGCGCCACCTATGCCCATGGCGTGCGCGATTGGTGGGTCTTGGTGACACCGAATGGCAAGCTGGACAGCATGTGGTTCGGCCCCGCCTCCTGATCTCAAACACCTTTATAAAACAAAACCCACCCAGCTTGCCTGTGGTGGGTTTTGCCATGCCGGATCAATGCCTCCGCTTGCCACCGCCCCCGCTTTCCTGGCACCTTGCCGGCAACAGGTAAAAGCGAGGAAGCAATGACCGGCAACAAGCGCATCGGCATCCTGACCAGCGGCGGCGACTGCGCCGGCCTGAACGCGGTGATCCGGGCTGCCGTCCACCGCGCCCAATATTATGGCTGGGAAGTGGTGGGGATCGAAGACGGCACCCAGGGGCTGCTGACCCGTCCGGTACGCTATGTAAAGCTGGATACCAACATGGTGGATGGCGCCATGATGCGCCAGGGTGGCACCATTCTGGGCACCACCAACAAGGACGACCCGTTCGCCTACCCCATGGTCGAACCAGCCCGAAAAAGTTCCTGAGGGGTGATTGCCTCATAAGCATTCTTCTATTCATGGGATAATTCTATCAATATAACCCCCTTGCCTTAGCTGACGAATATGGCACTCTCCTTTCGAGAGGTGTTGAATGGAAGATATATTTTTACTGAAGTATGATGGGCTTTCCGCCACCATGGGTGAAATGGATGCCTATGATGTCGCCGATGCCCTCCGGGGGTTTGCAGATTTCTCCCGCCGGGTCTCGGAAGGTGTGTACGGGCGGAAGATGGAAATTCGGACATCGGTCCGAGATATCCGCCACGGGTCGGTCGAGATTGAATTCCTTACCCGAATCCTGTCCTCGGAGAACATGGCGTTGCTCGTCACAATGTACGAGCACCTCCCATCCGTCCTGAAGGTTATCGGCGAATGCATCAAGCTATTTAAGCACCTCCAGGGACAAAAGCCCGCCAGCATAAAGAAAGCCGAAAACGGCAGCGTCTTGGTTGAAAACAATAGTGGAACAATTCTTGTATTTAATCAATCAACTGTAAATATCGCGCTTGATCAAAAAACAGGACGCTCCGTTCAGAGTTTCATCAAAAAGCCGCTTGGAAGATCCGCCGATACGTTGGTTATCAAGGCAGATGGTCGTGAAATAGCAAATATTAACCGGGAGGAATCTCAATACTTTTTCCCTATTGATTCCACCGATTTACTTACCGAAACCAAATCAGAAATCTACCTGACTATTGCAACAACAGTCTTCGAGGGACATGCCCAGTGGCGATTCCACGATGGTCGAGATACTTTCTCAGCCCGGATTGAAGATCAGGTATTCCTTGATCGAGTCGAGCGAGGAGAGGAGCGGTTCGGAAAAGGTGATGCTCTTTTGGTTCGCCTTCGGGCCATGCAAAAGCGAGCGAACGGCCGCCTAGTCGCCGAGTACGTGATCGAAGATGTAATTAAACACATGCCCACCTCGGAACTGCAGGGAAAGTTGCTATAAGAGATTTCAGGGGGAGGGAGATTGGGCGCTATTAGTCACAATTTTATTATTGATTTTGCTAAATTTTATTTACTTTTGTGTTTTTTCTTTACGAAAACATCGGATGAAGGCTGGTCGCCGGTGGTCTGGGGCTCTCCCCCATTTTGCTGGACCTCCTCCAACCTTGCCACCGCCCCCGCTTTCCTGGCACCTTGCCGGCAACAGGTAAAAGCGAGGAAACAATGACCGGCAACAAGCGCATCGGCATCCTGACCAGCGGCGGCGACTGCGCCGGCCTGAACGCGGTGATCCGGGCCGCCGTTCACCGCGCCCAATATTATGGCTGGGAAGTGGTGGGGATCGAAGATGGCACCCAGGGGCTGCTGACCCGTCCGGTGCGTTATGTGAAGCTGGATACCAACATGGTGGATGGCGCCATGATGCGCCAGGGCGGCACCATTCTGGGCACCACCAACAAGGGTGACCCGTTCGCCTATCCCATGGCAGATGGAACCAAGAAGGATCGCAGCCAGGAGATTATCGGCGGCCTGCGCGAACTGGGGGTGGATGGGCTGATCGGCATTGGCGGCGATGGCTCCATGGCCATTCTGCGGCGGCTGGCCCAGCAGGGCGGGTTCAAGCTGATCGGCATTCCCAAGACCATCGATAATGATCTTGGCATCACCGAAACCTCTGTCGGGTTCGATACAGCCGTGGCCGTGGCAACGGAGGCGCTGGACCGTTTGCAGCCCACTGCCGCCAGCCATGACCGGGTGATGGTACTGGAGGTGATGGGCCGCGATGCCGGCCATATCGCCCTGTCTGCCGGCATTGCCGGCGGGGCGGATGTCATCCTGCTGCCGGAACTGCGCTGGTCGGTGGCCGGCATCGCCGCGAAGATCCGCAAGGTGCAGGCCGGCGGGCGCAATTTCGCCCTGGTCGTGGTGTCGGAGGCGGTCAAGACCATGGAAGGGGCCGCCGCCCAGCAGGAATTCAGCGATGGGCAAAAGCGCTATGGCGGCATCGGCAATTATGTCGGCCACCTGATCGCCGAAGCGACGGGGGCGGAAACCCGCGTCACCGTATTGGGCCATGTGCAGCGCGGCTGCCCGCCCAGCTATCGTGACCGGCTGCTGGCGTCGGCCTTTGGCGTGGCGGCGGTGGATTTGTTAGCAGCGGACAAGTCCGACCGGCTGCTGGCCTGGTCCAACCGCTGCGTCATTGATATCCCGATCGAGGATGCCATCAAGACCTATGCCGCCGTCGATGTTGCCGGCACGCTGGTGAAGACGGCGCGCGGCCTTGGCATCTATGTCGGTGATGATGCCTGACGATGATTGGCCGCCGGCCCCGGTGGCCTCCCCTACCCCCTGGAACAGCCTGTGGGATTTCTCCCTCACCGTCTATGCCGCCCCTGATGTGGCGGAGGCGTGCCTGCGCGCGCAGGATCAGCATGGGCTGGATGTGAACCTGATCCTGTGGGCGGCCTGGCTGGGGGCCAATGGCCACCGTCTGACCAGTGCGGAACTGGCCGCCGCCGCCAGTGCCAGCGATGCCTGGCGGCGGGAGGTGGTGCAGCCGCTGCGCGCCGTGCGCCGCCGACTGAAAAGCGGGCCCCCACCGGCCCCCAATGCCAACAGCGCCGCCCTGCGGGAACAGGTGCAAGCGGCGGAACTGGAGGCCGAACGCCAGCAGCAGCAGATGCTCCAGGCATTTCCCCCACGGCAACGTCTTGAAGCGACACCGGAATTGGCGCTGGCGGCCAATATCGCCCTGTTGCTGCCGGCCGGCAACCGCCGCGCGGTTACAGAAGCGTTACACGCCGCCATTTTCAACCCGTGAGCGGTGGTGCTAGGGTCTGCCCCTAAGGGCCGCCCGGACAGCGACCCGACCCTGAAACTGTTCATATTGTCGGAGTACGCGAGGATGAAGGGCTTGCTGGCCGGTTCATGCCTGGGTGCCATTGGTTTGACCCTGACCCTGGGTCTGGCCCCCCTGAACGCCGCCAACGCGGCGCAATCGAAGGTACCGGAGGTCGATAATTCCGTCAGCCCGTGCCAGGATTTCTTCCTGCACGCCTGCGGCCCCTGGATCAAGGCCAACCCGCTGCCGCCGGAACGGTCCATCTATGGCACCTTCCACGAGCTGGCCCAGCGCAACCAGAACACGCTGCACGATATCCTGGAAAAGGCCGCCAAGGGCGGGGAACCGGGTACGGCCAAGATCGGTGCCTTCTATGCCGCCTGTATGGATGAAACCGCTGTCGACAAGGCCGGCATTGCGCCGCTGAAGCCGGTGCTGTCGCAGATCGACGCGCTGAAGGACAAGAAGCAGCTTGCCGCCCTGGTGGCCAGCCTGCACCAGTCCGGCATTGATGTGCTGTTCGGGTTTGGCCCGCAGCAGAGCTTTGCCAAAGCGGAAGACACCATCGCCGCCTTCGACCAGGGCGGGCTGGGCCTGCCCGACCGCGATTATTACCTGAATGATGATGAGCGGTCAGCCACCCTGCGCGGTGCCTATGAAAAGCACATCACCGCCATGTTCACACTGGCCGGCGACAAGCCGGACGTGGCCGCCAAGAAGGCCGCCGCCGTCATGGCGTTTGAGACCAAGCTGGCCCGCGTGACGATGAGCAAGCAGGACCGGCGCGACACCCAGAAGCTGAACAATCCCACCAGCTTCAAGGCCTTCAACGCATCGGCCCCCGCCATCGATTTCGCAGCCTATGTGCGCGACGTGAAGGCACCCGCCTTCGCGGATATGAATGTCAACGACCCGGCCTTCTTCACGGGGCTGAACAAGGCCTTTGGCGACACCGATCTGGCCGACCTGAAGACCTATTTCCAGTGGCACGCGCTGCGCGCCGCCGCCCCTTGGCTGGCCAAGCCCTTCGTGGATGAGAATTTTGCCTTCTATGGCAAGACGCTGTCGGGTGCCCAGGAACTGCGCCCGCGCTGGAAGCGCTGCACCGATGCCGCCGACAATGCATTGGGCGAAGATCTCGGCAAGCATTTCGTGGAAACGGCCTTTGGCCCGGAACACAAGAAGCGCATGTTGGTGATGCTGGACGATCTGCGCACCGCCTATGCCGCCGATATCAAGGAACTGGACTGGATGGGTCCGGAAACCAAGACCAAGGCGCTGGAAAAGCTGGCCGCCATGGAACAGAAGATCGGCTACCCCGAAAAGTGGCGTGATTACACGGCCCTGACCGTGAAGAAGGATGATCTGCTGGGCAACCAGTTCCGTTCCGCCGGGTTCGAGAACAGCTATCACCTGTCCAAGATCGGCAAGAAGGTGGACAAGAACGAATGGTTCATGACCCCGCCGACAGTGAATGCCTATTACGATCCCAGCCAGAACAACATCAACTTCCCCGCCGGCATCCTGCAGCCGCCCTTCTTCGACTTCCAGGCCGATGATGGTTTGAATTACGGAGCCATCGGTGCCGTGATCGGGCATGAGATGACCCATGGTTTCGATGATGAAGGCCGCGGCTTCGATGCCAAGGGCAACCTGAAGGATTGGTGGACCGCCGACGACGCCAAGAAGTTCGAAGCCAAGGCCCAGTGTCTGGTGGATCAGTACGGTTCCTATCAGGTGGCCGGTGACACCAACCAGAATGGCAAGCTGACCCTAGGTGAGAATACGGCCGATAATGGCGGGTTGCGGCTGGCCCTGATGGCGCTGAAGCAGCGCGTTGGCGGCGACAAAGCCCTGACCACCAAGGGGGCCGATGGTTACACGCCGGAACAGAAGCTGTTCTATGGCTGGGCCAGCGTCTGGTGCTCCTCTGCCCGGCCGGAAGCCGAACGCCTGCGCGCCAAGACCGACCCGCATTCCGCCCCGCGTCACCGGGTGAATGGCACCGTCGGTAACATGGCGGAGTTCGCCCAGGCCTTTAATTGCAAGCCGACGGACCCGATGGTGCGTGGCGACAAGGCCTGCAAGGTCTGGTAACTCTGGGTTGCCTGCGGCCAATCGTCCCATTTGGAACGGTTGGCCGCAGGCGGGAGATACCAGTTACCAATCCGTTACAAAAAGCACTTAGCTTTTACAGCACGGCTTCGTGCTAATCTGCGCCCACGCTAAAAGCCCGAAAAAACGGGCATCCATACGCGTACCATCCAGCATCGGCGACCGTCGGGGTTTACATGAAGCTGAAAGGCTTGCGGGGCACGTCCCATTTGGGGGCGATCGGTTTGGCATTGTTGGTGGGCCTGACGGCCTGCACATCGAAACCAACCCGGGTGGCGGAAGCGCCGGCACCCGCAAAGCCGCAGCCGCCGGCCCCCGGTCTGCCGGTGCTGGACCCTACTGTCTCCCCTTGCGATAATTTCTATCTGCACGCCTGCGGCATCTGGATGAAGGAAAACCCGATCCCGGCGGATCAATCGCGTTGGGGCACCTTTCAGCGGCTGGCGGATCAGAACCAGGGCGTGTTGCGCACCATCCTGGAGGATGCGGTCGCCAATCCAAAGCCGGAGACGGCGAAGATCGCCGCCTTCTATGCCGCCTGCATAGATGAGGCGGCGGTGGAGACCAAGGGGCTGGCCCCCTTGCAGCCGACACTGAGCCGGATCGACGCGCTGCGCAACAAGCAGCAGCTGGGCGCTCTGGTGGGCACACTGCATGACCAGGGCGTCGGTGCCTTTTTCAGCTTCGGTCGGATGCAGAAATTCAGCGACGCGGTGCAGACCATCGCCGTTGCCGACCAAGGCGGGTTGGGCCTGCCCGACCGTGATTTCTATTTCAAGGATGACCCCAAATCCAAGGAACAGCGGGCAGCCTATCTGGCGCACATCACCCGCATGTTCACCCTGGCCGGCGATACGCCGACCACCGCCGCTGCCCGCGCCAATACCGTAATGGTGCTGGAAACCAAACTGGCGGACGCGTCGATGACGCGGGTGGAACGGCGCGATCCCAACAAGCGTAACAACCCCACCACCTTCAAGGCCTTTGCCAAGAAGCATGAAGGGTTCGACTGGGCTGCCTATGTGAAGGCCAGCGGCGCGCCCGCCTTCACCGACATGAATGTCGGCAATCCCGGCTTCTTCAAGTCACTGGAACAGGTGCTGAAAAGCACGCCGCTGGACGAGTTGAAAACCTATCTGCGCTGGCAAACCCTGCGCGCCGCCGCCCCCTGGCTGCCCAAGGCGGTGGCGGAAGAGAATTTTGACTTCTATGGCCGCACCCTGTCCGGCACCAAGGAGCAGCGCCCGCGCTGGAAGCGCTGCGTGGCTGCCACTGACGGCGCCCTGGGGGAGGATCTGGGCAAGTATTTCGTCGCCAAAACCTTTGGCCCGGAACATAAGGCCCGGATGCAGGGCATGGTGAAAGACCTGCTGGATGCCTTCACCGACCGGTTCGGCGCGCTGGATTGGATGGGGTCGGCGACCCAGGTGAAGGCGCGCGAAAAGCTGGGCGCCATTGCCACCAAGATCGGCTATCCGGAAAAATGGCAGGATTACACCGCGCTGTCCGTGGCGCCGGATGATCTGCTGGGCAATGTGTTCCGCGCTGCCGCCTTTGATCGGCGCGACAGCCTGTCCCATATCGGCAAGCCGCGTGACCCCAGCGAATGGGGCATGACGCCGCCGACGGTGAACGCCTATTACTCCCCGCAACAGAATAATATCAATTTTCCGGCCGGCATCCTCCAGCCACCCTTCTTCGATTTCTCCGCCGATGACGCCTATAATTACGGCGCCATCGGTGCCGTGATCGGCCACGAAATCACCCATGGTTTTGATGATCAGGGCCGCAAATATGCCGGCGATGGCAACCTGTCCAACTGGTGGACAGAGGATGACGGCAAGAAGTTCGAGGATAAGGCCCAGTGCCTGGTCGACCAGTATGGCGGTTACACCGCCGTTGAAGGCGTGAACCTGAACGGCAAGCAGACGTTGGGGGAAAACACCGCCGATAATGGCGGCCTGTCCATCGCGCTGGCCGCCCTGAAGAAGCATCTGGGCCCGAAGGTACCGGAAAAGATCGGCGGGCTGACGGCAGAACAGCGGGCCTTCTATGGCTGGGCCCATATCTGGTGCTCGCAGAGCCGGCCGGAAGCACGGCGCCTGCAGGCGTTGACCGATCCGCATTCTCTGCCGGAATTCCGCGTCAATGGCACGGTCTCCAACATGAAGGAGTTTGCGGCGGCCTTTAACTGCAAGCCGACCGACCCGATGGTCCGGGGCGACAAGGCCTGTAAGGTCTGGTAAATGAACAAGGGCCGGCGACAAATGCGCCGGCCCTTTTCTTCTTCGGATCGCGCCTATGCCGAACCAAGCCACTGCCCTGCCGCCGATCCGGCTTTCTACCGACGCCGATATAGCCGAGATCAATCATGTCTGGCGCGCCTCGGTCGATGCCACGCATGGCTTCATCAGTCCAGCGGATCTGGATTATTATGAAGAGCTGCTGCGCACGCTCTATCTGCCCAGGTTCAGGGTCTGGCTGGCCACCAATGCGGCGGGGAAGATAACAGGCTTTATCGGACTTGGCGGGCCGAGGATTGATTGCCTGTTCGTCGATCCCAGCTTTCACCGCCAGGGTGTCGGGCAACGGCTGATCGCCCATGCAGCCAGCTTGCAACCGAACCTGCTGGTCGATGTCAACGAACAGAATCCGGGTGCCATTGCCTTCTATGTGGCACAGGGCTTCCGCTATGTCGGGCGCACCGACCTGGACCATTGCGGCAAGCCCTATCCGCTGGTCTATCTGGCCCGGTTCTAATACCAATCTCCCTTGTATCCGGACGGTGTCGCCGGCGGCTTGGTTGCCGGCGACCGGTTATTCCAGCACCGGCACCTCCCCCCGATCCACTAATTCCATGGCCCTCGCCTGTGGATGACCTCCACCTTGTAGAGACCGTTGACGGCTTCGGCCAAGGAATTCGTGGATCGGATGAAGGATCAGGGCGGGGCCTGTGACTGCGCGGGTGACATCGCCTATTGGTATCCCCTGCGCGTCATCCTGACCCTGATGGGGGGCCCGCGCGAGGATGAGGCGGAGGTTTTGCGCCTGACGCAACGGCTGCTCAGCCCGGCCGACAAATCGCTGAAGGCGCACAGGGCTGAACAGGGGGCGAATGGTCAGGTGAAGGTGCGCGGTGGTGGTGTGGTGGCGGATTTCGCCGCCTATTTCCACGATCTGGCCGCTCACCGCCGGCAGCATCCGGCGCGCGATATCATCTCCACCATCACCAATGGCCAGGGCAGACCATCCCGGCGGGGGATGCGGTCCAGCTTCATCCAGTCCGTCTTCGTCAGCGGGCATAAGAGCCTGCCCGTGACCTATCAATTCTGACCAGAGGCCGCCAGCAATGAGCGACCATGATCGGGCAGCAGTGGCAATCCACCGGACACATTTGCACCGATGGCGGGATCGTGCGTCACCAGCAGCAGGGCGGTGTCATGTTCTGCGACATGCTGCATAAGCAAATCCATCACCTCCTGCTGCGTGATCGGGTCCAACTGCGACGTTGGCTCATCGGCAAAAATGAAGGCCGGTGAGAGAAGCAGAAGCCGCAGCAGGGAGATGCGCTGAAGCTCGCCACCCGAAACCTGATCCGGACGGCGCTGCAGAAGGTCGGGGTTCAGCCGCAGCCCGGCCATCATCGGCGCCACTCTGCCGAGGTCCAGGCGGTGTAAACTGATCAGATCGTTCAGCGCCTGCCCAAGGGGGATGCGTGGCGCGAAAGCGGCGGTTGGATGCTGATACAGTTTTTGAAAGCGCATTGTGGCGATCCAAGGTGCGCGGGTGACCTCACCCGCGTCCACCGGGGTCAAACCAAGCAGGGCATCCCCAAAACTCGTCTTGCCGGAACCGCTGGGGCCGACGATGGCGCGGCATTCACCTGCCTTGATGACGACGTTGATGTCCTTGAACAGCGTTTTGTGTCCATAGCGCTTGGTCAGCCCATGCGCTGTCAGGATCGCTGCGCCATCGGTGCGTGCAGGCCGGCGCGCCGGCCAGGCGGCGGGTTCGGCGGCCAGCAGGCGCCTGGTATATTCATGGGCCGGTGCAGACAGGATTGTGCTGGCGGGGCCTTGCTCCACGATTTCACCATCCAGCATGATGATCACCTCACCGCCCAGGGCCCGGGCGACATTGATGTCATGGGTGATGGTAACCAGTGTCCGCCCCTCCGCCAGGGCTGCCCGCAGCAGGGCGACAACGGCATCACGTAGCGCGATGTCCAGACCCTTTGTCGGTTCATCGACAAGCAGAATGTTCGCACCGGCGGCGGTGGCGGCGGCAAAGGCGACCCGTTGTGCCATGCCGCCGGACAGCATGAAGGGGTAATGGCGCTCCGCTCCGCCAAGGCCAAGATGGCGCAGCGCGTCACCCGCCACGCCACGCGCGTTGCGGCGGGACAGGCTCCGGTATCCCTCCGCCACCTGATCGACCGCCTTCATCGTCGGGTCCAGTGAGCGCCAGGGCTCCTGGGGGAGCGTGGCAAGGGTACGCCCCCAAAGGCGGTGCCGGTCCGGGGTGGTGGCGGGCCCCGCCACACCATCGATGACGATGGTGCCGGTCGCATTCAATCCTGCGGCCAGCGTGCCCATGATCGCCTGCGATACCAGCGACTTGCCCGAACCCGTCTCTCCCAGGATCGTCAGGCTGTGACCGCGCTCCACCGCGAAGGAAACATGGCGCACCAGATGTGCCTGGCGCGACCGGATATTAAGACCATCGACCACCAACGCCATGCTCATTGCGGCTTGTCCCTGGAGGCCAGAAGGGCAAGGCACAGCAGGCCCGTTGCCAGAAGGGTGATGGGCGCCGCGATCAGCCAGGGGGCGGCGCGATAATACGGGAAATATTCCGACATCATCTGTCCCAGTTCCGCGGTTGGCGGATGAATACCGACATTGATATAGCCAAGGGATGCGACAGCCAGCACCGTCGTCGCGGCACCGTAAGCCATAAGCGTCAGCAGCAGCGGTGCCACCTCTGGCAGCACATGGCGCCGGATGATGTAGGTTGCGCCGAAACCCAGCAGACGGGCGGCCTGCACCTCCGATCCGGCGAGGATCGGTCGCGCTGTCGCCCGGACGACGCGGAAATACTCAATCCAAAGGGTAAGCGAGATGGCGGCATAGATGAGCCATACCTCGCCAGGTGCAAAGGCGATGAGAAGGAAAACCAGCAACAGGCCGGGAATGGCCAGCATCATGTCGGCAATGGCAACAAGAATGCGCTCCATCCAGCCGCCCCACCACGCCGCCGCCAGACCGGTCGATACACCGGCAATCGCCGCAGATGAGACGGAGAGCAGTGCCAGCAGAAAGGATATCTGCGCCGCCTGTGCCAGACGCGCCAGCAGGCTCCGTCCCAGATTGTCCGTGCCCAGCAAATCACCGCCACCGGGCGGCATCAGGGTACGGCCCAGGTCTTGCTGCGCCGGATCAAGGCCGATCAGCACCGGGCCGGCCAGCGCAAAGGCGGCAATGGCGATCAACAATGCCGCAGCGATACGGCGTGGCCAGCCCCCCATCATCCTGCGCGCATCCGGGGGTCGAGGGCAACCAGCACCAGGTCAATGACCATGTTGAAAAGGACGAAGAGGATCGCCATGACAAGCACGGCACCTTGTATCAGCGGGATGTCGCGCTCCCGTACCGCATGACTGAGGGCATGGCCGATGCCAGGCCAGGCGAACAGCGTCTCCACGACGATCGCCCCTTCAATCAGATAGACAAACTGCATGGCAAGATGCGCGATCACCGGCACTGCCATATTGCGTACACCATGCCGCAGCACGACCGTGCTGAGCGGCAATCCCTTTGTCAGGGGGAAATGAAAATATGCCGACCGCGCGACATCGATCATCGCCGAGCGGACGACCCGGCTGGAAACGGCGGCAAGCCCGAGGGCAAGCGTGAGGGCGGGTAGAATGATCGTGCCCCGCTGCGTATGCCCCGCCGCCGGCAGCCAGTGCAGGCTGGCGGCAAAGATGATGATCAGGATAATACCGGTGGCAAAGGGCGGTAACGCACGCAGGAGGGCCGAGCCAAGGAGGTTGAGCCGATCAACCAAGCCACCCGGGCGCAGTGCGGCGATGATGCCGATGGGCGGCCCGATGAGCAGGGAGAACAACATCGCCAACCCTGACAGTTGCAGCGTATGGCCAAGCTGTTCCCGGATCAGCCCCCAGACCGGCTTGCCCAGCGTATAGGATCGGCCAAGGTCGAACCGCGCCAGGGCGCTGACGGAGGAAAGCCACGCGGCGGCCATGGGCTTATCAAGGCCCAGTTCCGCCCGGACCTCCGCCGCCGCAGCCTGTGTCGTCATTTCCTGCCCATAGCGGCCACTCGCAATGTCGAAGGCGATGTCGCCGGGCAGGAAACGTACCATGAAGAAGCACAGGCTCGACACGAAGAGGGCGGCAAGCAAAGCCTGCAGAACCCTGCGACCCAGAAGGGAGGCGATGGATCGCATCAGTCAGCCCACCGCATTGCGGCCATGTTATAGCTGCGCTCAAGTGCATCGACCTGCACATTGGCCAGCCGCTTGTCAAAGGCTGCGATACGCCTGTTGAAGATAAGGGGAATGACCGGCAACTCCGCCTGTAAGGTCTGCACGATCTGCTGGCGCAGGGCTGCGGCCCGTTCCGGTGCCGCGCCGGATGCCAATGTCTGCAACGCCGCAATCATGTCTGGATTATTCCAGCCCATCGCGCCCCAGTCCGCACCGCCCTTTGCATAATCCTGCATCAGGACGGCCACCGGGTTGGCAACCATCATGTGGTTGCGGGCAAACATCGCCAGTTCCAGGGTGCCATCACGATGCGCCGCAACGATCTCCGCCGGGGAGCACGGGATGACGCTGATTTCCACACCGATCCGCCGAAATTGCTGCTGGAGCGCGGCGGTGATGAGCGGCTGATCTGTGCGGGTGGCCAGCGACAGAAGTTTCAGGGCAAAACGCTCGTCGCCCCGCAGAAGGATACCATCTGCCCCCGGCTGCCACCCCAGTTCCGCCAGCAGGCGCTGTGCCTGTGCCACATCGGTGTGGAGCCGGGGCAGGTTCTTGTCGTGCCAGTCTGTGAAAAATTCCGGCAGCAACTGCGTCGCCGCGCGATCGGCATTGCCGAAAAGCCCGGTGGCGATGGCAAGCCGGTCAACAGCAAGGCTGAGTGCCTGGCGCGCACGGAGATCGGCAAGAAATGGATGCCCGACATTGAGTTTGAGCAAGGTCGTGCGGGGGCTGGCAATATCGACGATATGAACATGGCCGGCGTCGCGCAACCGGCGCTCACTCGGCCAATCAAGGTCGAAGACAGCGTTCGCCTGCCCACTTTCCGAGAGTAAGGCGCGGGTTTCCGGACGAGCGGCGGAAAGGTAGCGTGCCCGATGGATTGCCGGGGGCACACCGCCCCACCGTTCCCAGGCTTCGACAGCAACCTCCTGCTCGGTTATCCCGGTTATGCGATAAGGGCCAGAGCCGATGACCTGGACCGCCTGATCTGCCGCATCGAAGGAGGCGGGGGCGAGGATGATGGTGCTGTCATGCGCCAGCACGGGCAACAGCAGCGCAGACGGCGTGGCCAGCCGGATGATCACCCGCCCTTCATGTGCGGCAATAGCGGCAATGGGAACAACATGCATCACCCCCGGCCGCTTACGGGCACGCTCCAGCATCCGGACGACCGGTTCCGCGGTGACGGGGGTTCCATCATGAAAATGGGCCCCGGGGCGCAGATCAAACCGCCATTCCAGCCCATCGGCGGACATTTCCCAATGCAGGGCAAGGCCGGTGGAGATATGGCCCCGGTCGTCAACATTCACCAACGTCTCCGCAATGCCCATCAGCGCATAGAATTTTCCGGCACTGGTCGGCTCGCGTTTGGTGGGGTGTGAGGCTTCAACGATCAGGAATTCACGATCAGCCGTCTGTTCGCCGGGGGAACAGCCGCAAAGCAGCCCCCCCAGACCAACTGCGCCCAGCAGCATGTCACGCCGTGTGCAGCCACCCTTCATCGCTTCCGCCCTTTCATTTTATGGCATGGCCGGCGCCAATTTCATGGCAAATCCCCCGGTCCCGGTCAGTAGGTCAGCCGGAGACTGCCATAGAACGCACGCCCGTCATTGGGGGAATGGAGCGGGGATTGCGTTATCCGGTCGTAATAGACATAGGCCGTGCGATGGTCGGTAACGTTGCGGACCTCCACGCTCACCTCAATATTCGCCGTGAGCTGGTATCCCGCTTCGATGTTGAAAAGAGCGGCATCGCCGAAACGGCCATGGCTGTTGGAGGCATCCAGTTCATATTTGGACTGACCATAGAAAGTCGCCGCAAGACGGAGCGGTTCGATCGGGCGGTATTCGATGCCCCCCGACACCAGATAGGCGGGGACATGATCGATCCGGTTGCCCGCAAAGCCGGGTGTCGTCGGATCTGGTACCACGATGATGCCCTTCTGCCAGGAAAAAGCCCCCCAGACATTCACCAGCGCCGAGGGCCGGACGTTGATCTGGGCGTCGATACCCCTGCGCCGGGTTCGGCCCAGATTGATGAAATCGCCCGTGGCATTGCGCAGCACGATCTCATCCGAGGCCGTCTGCTGCCAGACGGCAACCCGGCTCTCGACCTGTGAACCCAGATTATATTTTACGCCGGCTTCCCAGCCGTCATTCACCGAGGCGGAAAGGCTCGACACCTGGGGCGGCACGATATAGCTGCCGACACCGAGACCGATCTGGAATGTCCGGCCATAATTGCCGTAGACGCTGAGCCCGGGTAACGGCGTCACAACCGCGCTGATTTTCGGTTGCTCAATCGTGCCATAATCATTGACGGGATAGCGCGTGTCATTGGCAACATTGAGATAGTGACCGTCAACCCGGTCAATGCGATAGGCGGGCGTCACCTTCAGCCATGGGGTTGGTTCGATGACAGCCTGCACATAACCGCCATAGACGTCGAGGATGAAACGACGGTCGAACACGCGTGAGCTGCGGACCCGGGCGGAGCCGAGCCAACGCTGATGGTGATTATCCTGCCGGTCCAGATTGGCGCCGCTCTCGATCCGGAGGTCGTGAAGGAAACTCTGCTCCGGATTATAATGCAGGGTCAGGCTGGCACCCTCCTGCTGTTCGTTCAGGTGTCTTTCCTGCTGGGATACGGTGGGGGCGATGCGGAAGAAACGCGTATCGTCGAAGCGGGTCATATAGATATTGCCGCTTGTTGTCAGCGCGTCGGTAAGCGTTGCCTCTCCCTGAAGGGTGAAGGAGTAGCCTTCCCGATCCCGTCCGTCATCGGCGTTGAGCGGCGGGGAATAGCGCGGTCGGGTCGCGGCATCTGCGCCCGACAGGAAGCCGCTGTCATTTCCATCTGATGTGAAATAACGCGCGATCAGACCGAAGCGCACATCATCGCCATTGTAGAACCATTTGCCCGCCGCGTTCTTGCGCCGCAAGGTGCCGCGATCACGGTAGCCGTCGCTTTCCCGATAGTCGAAGGAATAGTTCTGCGTGAACGCACCGGACTCTCGGCCAAGGGCAAGCTGGCCTTCATAGGTGCCCCAGGCCCCCACCGTCGTCTTTGCATCAAGATAGGTGCCACCGACGCGGGAGAAGATCGCAATATTGCCAGCAATATTATGGAGGCCATAGCGTGCATCGGAGGTGCCGCGCACCACTTCAACCCGTTCAATATCGATGGGGGGCACACCATCCAGCATCCACATATAGCCATCATTGGCATTGCTGGGCACGCCATCGATCAGCAGTTTCACCGCCATGATGCCGCCTTCGGCATTGAAGCCGCGGAAAGACACCGCACCATTGGTGCCGCCCTGGTGAAAATCAGTGACCAGGACACCCGGCATCCGGGACAGCAGTTTGAAGGTGGAATCGACATTCTGCCGCTGGGCGACATCTGCCCCCATAATGTCGACGGAGGTGAGAATATTCCGCAGCGGGCGGTCCTTGACCCCGGTGACGATGATCTCACCTATGGAAAAGCTCGTGTCACCCCCGGTTTCCGCCCGACCCTGTCCGATGAAAAAAATGCCGCCGATCAGAACGATGAAAGAACAATTCTTAAGGCGCGATATCATTCAATGTCCCCAAGGTACCCAATATTCCCTGGCTTATTGACGAAAGTTTCCCCTTTTTCCACAAGTTAGAAACGGTTAAAGCGATAATGGTAACGGGTTGCAACAGCATAGCGCATCCCGTTGACACGACAAAGGGAAGCCCACCGTCGGCATCAAACGCGCCGCCCTGGCCGACAATATAAAATGATGGCTATGGCTCAACGGGGGAACAGCGTTCACTTGACGCCAAATCCTCCAAAAAAGGGAGTCATTGGCGGACCGCGACCTGCCATCACACCGTCACGTAGGGTTCCCGGAGGGGGGCAGGTTGGATGACAGACAGGTCAATATGCTCAACAGCGATGACGGCGATCCGGCTTTCAAGATGGCACTCGGCCGGCTGCCGTCGGCGGCGGACCTCTGTTCGCAATCCACCATCTCGCGCCTGGAGAACCGGCCGGACGCCCGTGCCCTGCTGCGCATGGGCCGGGCGGTGATCGCGCTTTACTGTGCCAGTTTCCGCCAGGTGCCGCAGCGCATCGTGCTGGACATCGATGACGCGTTCGACGCCACGCATGACCACCAACAGTTGTGGCTGTTCAACGCCCATTACGACGAATATGGCTTCCAGCCCATCATCGTGTTCGATGGAGAGGGCCGGTTCGTTGCAGCCCTCCTGCGGCCCGCCCGCCGCCCCAGCGGTCGGGAGATAGCCTCCACCTGCGTTGCCTGGTCCGGATGATCCGGGCCCACTGGCCCCGGGTGGAGATCCTGGTTCGGGCCGACAGCCACTATGCAGCACCGGAGGTGTTTGACCTCGGCCGGACCTCGGGCGTGGATTTCATCTCCCCATGGCGCACCGCCCAGTTCGACACGATCCGCCTGCGTCTGCTGAAAATTGCCGCCCGCGTCGTCGAGATGAAGACCAGGCTGCGCGTCCATCTGCCAACCGCCTGCACCGTCCAGCCTGTGCTCGCCATTGTTCTGACAAGGACAACACGCCTCGTCACCTGAAACACAGGGCAGCGTGCCCAGCCAGAACCCGTCCCGCCAACCGCAAAAACACCATCCGGATACTCGCCAACCAGCGGCACGGGGAGGGGGGTGTCCATACAACCCTTCCCAGAACAACCGCTACGCCGGCCCGGCACTATCACGACCACGGTGCATAATTCGGGCTAGGGCGAATCGCGGAAAAGCGGAATCGCTTTGGAGTGTGAAGCCGCTCGCTGAACAGGGACTTATACCAGCGGCATGAAATCATGACCGATGGTCGCGCTTTCGTGCCGCTCAATCGCCGGCGCCAGCATCCGCTGACTTGGCTACGCCGCATGAGCGGCGCGGCGGCGGTCGCAGCAATACCAACGGTCATTAATTATGACCGGGCCTGTTGAGAAATCCGATTGGTGATCTGAGGATTTGCGGTCTGTTCAGATGGTGAATGTGTTCAGAGCGCTGTTTGGCAGGAGCAAACAGCGCAGCATCAGCAGCAGATAAGCGGCCAGGCGCTTGAGGTTGACCGCAGCGGCGGCGAGGTATGCCTGGATTTGCATGTTGTCGAGACCGCGGCGGACGGCGCGGCCCAGTCCGTGCCAGGTCTTGGCCTCACCATGGTAGCCTTCGA
>NZ_WIDQ01000008.1 GCF_009495745.1 Niveispirillum sp. SYP-B3756 | reverse complement strand
TACATTCCCACGTGTTACTCACCCGTGCGCCACTCACCTTGCGGTGCGTTCGACTTGCATGTGTTAGGCCTGCCGCCAGCGTTCGTTCTGAGCCAGGATCAAACTCTCAGGTTTTATGCGACCAGCCGATCACCAAAGTGACCAACCAATCTCAAAGACGGGTATCGTACTAAACAACACCTTACCTAAGCATTCATCCGGCCATCCACTGTCACCAGTGGACAGCGTTCAGAGCATGCTTGCTTGCAAGATGCACATTCAACGATACCCGAAAAACGAGCCTGACTTCCGCTCATCCCCCGGACACGCCGCCTGCGCATCCCTTCTCTCAATCGATTTACTTGTCCAAGAACCCGGCCCAAAAGCCGACAAACCCTTCGCCCCGACCGGAAAACCAGTCGACACCGGCACCCACAAAAGCAGGAGGTTCATGCCACGCAGTCCAAAAGCCATCAGCTCAGAGACTGCAAATCCATCGTCGGCAGCGGCGCCGCCGTCGTTGGTGGAGCGCTTTCTAAACACCTCCAACCAACCCGTCAACCGTTTTTTTTCACCGTCCTGAACTTTTTTCTCCGCAGCGCCCAAGCGCTACAAAAAGTACAGAACCAATCCGGTCAACGGACCATCAAGCAAAATACCCACCAGAACCAAGTCTGGCGAACACCTCACCCAACAGCACGATAGATCATTCCACTTGTCCGAAGGCCGAAGCCTTCAAAGAACCATGGATGATACTGGCCAAAACCACCACCACCCAACCCCGCAACTGCCAAACCATCCGGCCCGTCGTCGTGGGAGGCGCTGTATAGGCGTACATAAAAACAGATGCAATAGGTTTTTTTGGCCAGTAGCGATTTTTCAACCACCCAACATCGGTAGGGCAATCGTGGTTTGTGGATAACGCGTGCGCGCACGCGTGAACGGGTCGGCAAGAAGCATGATCCCTGCGACTTCCCGGATCATGGCGAGATTATGAAAGCCAGTATTTTTTTTGCTGTAAACGCGTTCTTTTTGCTCGCATTCACGGCACCAGATGCGGATTATCGAGCCCGCACCCAGAAGCCGGAAGCACGGGACCAATGCAGTTACCACAAAAGTGGTGCGCAATGTTCCCGTTGACAGTGATTATCCGGCCACGTGCAGGAGGTTAGCGAGGCACGGCTGCACCGGCTCGTGCGACATGAATTGAACCTGAAAACGGTTCACACCAGGAAGGGGCATAAGGATGGAGGCTCATCCGTGCTGAGGCGTCTGGCAGTTGCGGCCATTGCATTGGCCGCTGTGGGTGGTGGGGGCATCGCCACTTACCTCAACAGTTCCTCCAAGCCGCTTCCTGTTGCTGCCGATCCGGGCGTAGCACCAGCAGCACCGCTGAACGATCTGGCCGCGGTTTCCATCGATTCCAGCCAGGGCATGGCCGTGCTGGATGATGGTTGGGGGGATAGTGAGCAGGCTGCTGATCCGGTGGAACGCCGCATGGTCAATCTGGGCCGGGGCGAGACGCTGATGCAGGTGCTGCTGGATGCCAATGTGCCCCAGCCTAATGCCCATGAAGCCATTACCGCCCTGCGGGCCGTTTACGACCCGCGCCGGATGAGGACAGGTCAGCCGATTGAAGTGCTGTTCGACCGGACTGAGGGGAATGGCAAATTTATCGGCTTCGCTTTTCAGCCGGCCGTTGAACGCTCCGTCGCGGTGAATTTCGACGGTGTGCGCTATCAGGCAGCCGAGACTGCCAAGAAGCTGCAACGCCGCGCCATCGCGGTGCGCACTAATATCGATTCATCGCTGTTCGAGTCCGGCCGCAAGGCCGGTGTGCCGATGAATGTGCTGACCAATCTGATTCGCAATTACTCCTATGATGTCGACTTCCAGCGCGACATTCAGCCGGGCGATGGGTTTGAGGTTCTGTACGAACAGTTGGTGACAGAAGATGGCGACGTGGCCAATGGCGCCGGCGAGATCATCTATGCTGCACTGACCCTGTCGGGGAAGAAGCGCGCCATCTATCGTTATGAAGATGGTGAGGGCATCGTCGAATATTTCAGCGCCAAGGGCGAATCGGTCCGCAAGGCGCTGCTGCGCACCCCGATTGACGGGGCACGCCTGTCTTCCGGCTTCGGGATGCGCAAGCACCCGGTGCTGGGTTTCACCAAGATGCATAAGGGCATCGATTTCGCCGCCCCCACCGGCACCCCGATCTATGCTGCCGGTGCCGGCACGGTGGATGAGGTGGGGCCCAAGGGCAGCTATGGCAATTACATCCGTATCCGCCATAACAAGGAAATCGCCACCGCCTATGCCCATATGTCCCGATTCGGCAATGGGATGCGCCGGGGTGCGCGGGTGGCCCAGGGCGAGGTGATCGGCTATGTCGGCACTACTGGCCGTTCCACCGGTGCCCATCTGCATTATGAGATTGTGAAGAATGGCCAGCAGGTGAACCCGCTGTCAGTGGAAATGCCGACCGGGCGTAATCTGGACGGCAAGGAACTGAACCGTTTCAAGGGTCTGGTCGCCAACATCGACAACCAGTTCGAGCAGGGGCTGACCCAGCCTGAAGGCATCGCCATGGTCTCCGCCCCGGCGTCGGCAGCGGTGAAGCCCAGGGCCCGGGGATGTGACAAGAAGCACGGCTGCTGATCAGCCGTGCTGACAAAAGCAGAAGGCCCTGGCCGGATCGCCCCGGCCAGGGCCTTCTGCTTTTCAGGAAGAACAGAGTGGGGGAGAGGCTTGCCCCCTCCCCCATCACGGCTTCAATGCAGCATCGGACGGCTGCCACCCCAAGCGGATTCTTCCGGCGGCGGCACGACGCCATGGACCGCCTGACCATTGATGGTCAGCCCATCGGCCACCGCATCAATGGCGATGTTCTCGCCATCCAGAATGCTGCCTTCCAGCAGCTTGGTGGCCAGCGGGTTCTGCAACTCCCGCTGGATCACCCGCTTCAGCGGCCGCGCGCCATAGACCGGATCATAGCCCTTATCAGCCAGCCATTGCAGGGCAGCCGGCGTCAGTTCCAGATGCAGGTCGCGGTCGGCCAGCATTTTCTTCAGCCGGCCCAACTGGATATCGACAATGCCGGTCATATTGTGGCGCGACAGCCGGTGGAACATCAGCACCTCATCCAGCCGGTTGAGGAATTCCGGCCGGAAGGAGGCGCGCACCACCTCCATCACCTGGGTGCGGGCCTGGTTGCTATCCTCCCCATCCGGCAGGTTGGCCAGGAATTCCGAACCAAGGTTGGAGGTCATGATGATCAGCGTGTTGCGGAAATCCACGGTGCGGCCCTGGCCATCGGTCAGGCGGCCATCATCCAGCACCTGCAGCAACACGTTGAACACGTCCGGATGGGCCTTTTCCACCTCATCAAACAAAACCACCTGATAGGGCCGGCGGCGCACCGCCTCCGTCAGCGCCCCGCCTTCGTCGTAACCGACATAGCCCGGCGGGGCACCGATCATGCGGGAAACGGCGTGCTTTTCCATATATTCGGACATGTCGAGCCGGACCATCGCCGTCTCGTCATCGAACAGGAATTCCGCCAAAGCCTTGGTCAGTTCCGTCTTGCCCACGCCGGTGGGGCCGAGGAAGAGGAAACTGCCAATGGGGCGGTTGGGATCCTGCAAGCCGGCGCGGGCCCGGCGGACGGCGTTGGAGACGGCGATCACCGCCTCCTCCTGACCGATCACCCGGCTGCGCAGCTTGTCTTCCATCCGCAACAGCTTTTCCCGTTCCCCCGTCAGCATCTTGTCGACGGGGATGCCGGTCCAGCGGCTGACCACGGCGGCGATATCCTGGTCGCGCACGGCCTCGTTCAGCATCCGGTGCTGGCTGGCCTCCTGCGCGGTCACCAGTTTCTTTTCCAGTTCCGGAATGATGCCATAGGTGATCTGGCCCGCCTTGGCCCAGTCACCAGCCCGCTGCGCCTGTTCCAGTTCCGCCCGCGCCCGGTCCAGATCCTCCTTCAGCTTCTGAGCGGAGGTCAGCGTTTCCTTCTCCGCCTGCCACTGCGCCGTCAACTCACCAGAGCGCTGCTCCAGATCGGCCAACTCCACCTCCAGCTTTTCCAGCCGGTCACGGGAGGCCTGATCGGTTTCGCGCTTCAACGCCTCCCGCTCGATCTTCAGCTGGATGATGCGGCGATCCAGTTCGTCAATCGCTTCCGGCTTGCTGTCCACGATCATGCGCAGGCGCGAGGCCGCCTCGTCGATCAGGTCGATGGCCTTGTCGGGCAGGAAACGGTCGGTGATATAGCGGTTGGACAAGGTGGCGGCGGAAACGATGGCGCTGTCGGTGATGCGCACGCCATGGTGCAGCTCATACTTCTCCTTCAGGCCGCGCAGGATGGAGATGGTGTCCTCCACCGTCGGTTCCGGCACGAAAACGGGCTGGAAACGGCGAGCCAGGGCGGCATCCTTCTCAATATATTTACGGTATTCATCCAGCGTGGTGGCGCCGACGCAATGCAACTCACCCCGCGCCAGGGCGGGCTTCAGCATGTTCGACGCGTCCATCGCGCCATCGGCCTTGCCGGCACCAACCAGCGTGTGCAGCTCATCGATGAAAACGATGATCTCCCCGGCGGCGGACTGGATTTCCGACAGCACGGCCTTCAACCGTTCCTCAAACTCACCCCGGAACTTGGCGCCGGCCACCAGGCTGCCCAGGTCAAGCGAGAGCAGCTTCTTGGATTTCAGCCCCTCCGGCACATCGCCATTGACGATGCGGAGCGCCAGCCCTTCGACAATGGCGGTCTTGCCCACGCCGGGTTCACCGATCAGCACGGGATTGTTCTTGGTGCGCCGGGCCAGCACCTGGATGGTGCGGCGGATTTCCTCATCCCGGCCGATCACCGGGTCCAGCTTACCGTCACGCGCGGCCTGGGTCAGGTCACGGGCATATTTCTTCAGCGCGTCATAGCCCTGTTCGGCGGACGCGGTATCGGCCGTGCGCCCCTTGCGCAGGGCGTTGATGGCCTCGTTCAGCTTTTGCGGCGGGGCACCGGCATCGGCCAGGATCTTGGCCGACGGCGTGCCCGTGGTCAGGGCGAGCGCCAGCAACACCCGCTCAGCGGTGACGAAACTGTCGCCGGCCTTCTTCGCCGCCTCGTTAGCGGTTTCGAACACGCGCGCCAGTTCGCGGGTCAGATAGACCTGGGCGCCACCGCCACCTTCCACCTTGGGCAGCTTGCGCAACTCCGCCTCCACGGCGGACAGCGCCTTGGCCGGGTCACCACCGCTATTGCGGATCAGGTTGGCGGCCAGCCCTTCACTGTCATCCAACAGCACCTTCAACAGATGCTCCGGCGTCAGTTGCTGGTTACCGTCGCGCAGCGCCATGTTCTGGGCTGCCTGGATGAAGCCTTGGGCGCGTTCAGTATAGTTCTTGAAGTCCATGATAGGCACTCATGCTCCCCATTGCTGCCGCATCGTCCCCGCTGGGCCCGATATTGGCGATGATCCACGTCAATGTGCGATCCGGGAGGGATCGCCTTGAATGTGGGCAGATCGGGTGGCCACCGCAAGACCCACCCGACGCCAGGGCGCGCAGAAATGCATGGTTTTTCACTTTCGGTAAAGAAGGTACGGCTTTTGCAAAGCTTTGCGGTGGGGCCGGACCAGGATAGGCTTGGGATGGACGGCCAGGGCCACGGCAAAAGAGGGCGGACCCATGGGTTTCAGCGCGACATTGGGCCAGACGCTTTATCGTTTTGATGATCTGGGCAGCCTGCTGGCCCGCGCCAGCCCGGCCCGGTCGGGCGACCGGCTGGCCGGTGTAGCCGCTGGCAGCGATGCGGAACGGGTGGCCGCCCGGCTGGCGCTGGCCGACCTGCCGCTGCGCACCTTCCTCACCACCGATCTGGTGCCCTATGAGGCGGATGAGGTGACACGGCTGATCATGGACAGCCATGATGGCGCCGCCTTCGCGCCTGTCGCCCATATGACGGTGGGGCAGTTCCGCGACTGGCTGTTATCCGATGCGGCGGATGGGGCTGCACTGGCGGCGCTCGCCCCCGGGCTGACGCCGGAGATGGTGGCCGCCACCTCCAAACTGATGCGCAATCAGGATCTGATCGCGGTGGCGCGCAAATGCCAGGTGGTCACGCGCTTTCGCACCAGTATCGGCCTGCCGGGCAGGCTGTCGGTGCGTTTGCAGCCCAACCACCCGACCGACGATCCCGCCGCCATTGCCGCGTCCATATTGGATGGGTTGATGTATGGCTGCGGCGATGCGGTGATCGGCATCAACCCCGCCACCGACAGCGTGGGCCGCACCACCGAATTACTGTCGATGATCGACGATCTGCGCCGCCGCTGGGATGTGCCGCTGCAATCCTGCGTGCTGGCGCATGTGACGACGCTGATCCAGGTGATGGAACGCGGCGGCCCCGCCGATCTGGTGTTCCAATCCATCGCCGGGTCGGAGGCGGCGAACCGTTCCTTCGGTGTCAATCTGGCCATTTTGAAGGAAGCGCATGAGGCGGCCCTGGCCCTGAAGCGCGGCACCATCGGCGATAATGTGATGTATTTCGAAACCGGCCAGGGCAGCGCCCTTTCCGCCGAGGCGCATCACGGGCTGGACCAGCAGACGATGGAGGTGCGGGCCTATGCGGTGGCGCGTGCCTTCCGCCCGCTGCTGGTCAATACGGTGGTGGGCTTCATCGGGCCGGAATATCTCTATGACGGCAAGCAGATCATCCGCGCCGGGCTGGAAGATCATTGCACGGCCAAGCTGCTGGGCCTGCCGATGGGGGTGGATGTCTGTTACACCAACCATGCCGAGGCCGATCAGGATGATATGGACAACCTGCTGACCCTGCTGGGGGTGGCCGGCTGTTCCTTTGTCATGGGCGTGCCGGGGGCGGATGACATCATGCTGTCCTATCAGAGCACGTCTTTCCATGATGCGCTCTATGTCCGCTCCACCCTGGGCCTGAAGCCGGCCCCGGAGTTTGAGGCATGGCTGGCAAAAATGGGCGTGATGGACAGCCGGGGCCGGATGCGCCCGGCGCTGGAGGGGACCGGGGCCGGGCGGCTGCTGGCCGGTAGTGCACCCCAGGCGGGAGAGGCGGCATGAGCAACGGTACTTTTGACAGCGCCTTCGATCCCTGGGCCAATCTGCGCCGCTTCACGCCCGCGCGTATCGCGCTGGGGCGCACGGGCGACGGGCTGCCCACCGACCGGCTGCTGGAATTCCAGGCCGCCCATGCGCTGGCCCGCGACGCCGTGCACCAAGCCTTTGATGCGGAGGGGGTGGCCGACCAATTGTGCAGTCTGGCCCATGTGATCGTGCGCAGCCAGGCGCGCGACCGCGCCACCTATCTGCAACGGCCCGATCTGGGGCGGAAACTGGATGCAGCAGATAAGGAAGCCCTGACGGCCATGAGCTGCCCGTCCAAGGGTAGCCATGATGGCTATGATGCGGTGATCGTGCTGGCCGATGGCCTGTCCGCCCGCGCCCTGCACGATCACGGTGCCGCCCTGCTGCGGGCGGTGATGGAACGGCTGGCGGGCTGGAATCTGGCCCCGGTGGTGATTGCCCGGCAGGCGCGCGTGGCACTGGGGGATGATGTGGCCGCCGCCCTGAATGCCAGGATGGTGCTGATGCTGATCGGGGAGCGGCCGGGGCTGACGGCGGCGGACAGTATCGGTGCCTATCTGACGTTCCAGCCCAAGCCGGGGGTGACACGCGATGCCGAACGCAACTGCGTCTCCAACATCCGGCCCGACGGGCTGCCGCTGCCGGTGGCCGCCGACACGATCGGTTTTTTGATGAGCGAGGCACGGCGGCTGAAACTGACCGGCATCGGCTTGAAGGAGGATCGGCCACCGGAACTGACGAATGGTTGAGACTAGATTCAACAAAAGCACCCCAGGAAACCCTCTCCTGAGTCGCTAAACCCCGTTAACATTGAATCAAGCCTCAACCCGGCGGGGCGCCTTTCACGGCGGCGGCGCGGACGCGGTGGCTGGGTTCGGCCCCTTTCGGCAGCCGGCGTTCCAGCGCCCAGATCAACGGCGCGCCCAGGAAATTGATGCAAAGTGCCAGCAACGCCACCTGATCCATATGCAGCAGCCGCCCATCCGGGGCGGTTTCCAGCAAGGCGGATGCGGTCAGCGCCGCCGCACCGCCGGCCACCTGGGTGACCGATTGCACCAGCGCCATGAAACCGGCCCGGTCGGCCGGGGCCGGCACCTTTGAAACGGCCGTGCTCTGCGCCACCATCCGCGCCGTGTTGAACAGCATGAAACACGGCACCAGCAGCAGCAGCGGCAGCGACAGCCAGAACCAGTCATAATAGATCAGGAAGATCAGCCCGCCCAGCGCCAGCGCCGTCACCAGCGTGACCGGGGCGGAGCCTTTGCGGTCCACCAGTGCGCCGGTGGCGCGCATCCCAAAGAAGCTGACCACCCCGCCCACCATATAGAGCAGACCCAGATGCTCACGCGGGAAGCCCAGATTATATTGGGCAAAGATCGCCAGATTGGTGATCAGCATGAAGCCCGGCACAATGGAGACAAAGGCCAGCGTAAAGGCCAGCCAGGGCAGCGTACCGGTGCCGATGCGCAGCAGCCGCAGCGGCGCATCGGCCAGTCGCACCGGCGCCCCCGTCAGATGCGCCCGCTGCGGCGGCATGATGAACAGCACGGTAGTGATGATCACCAGCCCCATCCCCGCCACCACCAGGAAGGGCGCGCGCCAGCCGAACAGATGCGACAGTTCCAGCGCCGCCGGAATGCCCAGCACGCTGGAGATGGAAAGCGCCCCCATCACCATGCCCACCGCCTTGCCCCGCCGTTCCGGCGGCACATTATCGGCGACGATGGCAACAGACAGGGCACCGGCCGGCCCGCCAAACAGCCCCGCCAGCGCACGCGCCGCCAGCAGGGTCCAGAGATCGACGGAAAAGGCCGCCGCCAGATTGCACAGCAGCAACCCCACCATGGCAATACCAATGGCCGGCCGCCGGTCAAACCGGTCCAGCACCATGGCCGCCAGCAGACCGGAAATGGCCGAGGCCCCGGTATAGGCGGCCAGTACCCAGCCGACCCGCGCCGGGTCAATTCCCAGGGGTGGCGCGAAATCCGGCCCCAGCGGCATCACCACCATGAAGGAAATGACGCTGACAAATTGCACCGCCGTCATCAGCCAGGCGATGCGCCTTTCATGCGCGAGCAGTTTCAGGGGGAAGCTCCCATGTCCGACCGCGGGTGCTTGATGGGCCCGCACCCGATTTTTCCGGCTCTTGTATAAGTAGTTTTCGCGCGCGTCCATCCCGCAGCCGGTTTTATGCCAGACTTTCCATCACGCGCCCATTTATCCGCCCAATGAAGGGGCGGGACGCCCAATTACTGGGCAGCTGGATAAACTGTCTCGCACCTGTTGTACGCTGATCCGCCATTTCCCGCCCTGGCCCGGATATTGCTGCGCTGCAATCCATTGCGCAGCCCCCGAACTGACCGGCCACCGGGAAGCCGGGCGGCGGCGGAACATGCAACGGACAGGGGGTAGCATGGGCAGCGCAACGGGGTTGAAAAAGGAACTGGGGGCACTGCATCTTTGGGGGATTGCGGTAGGTCTGGTGATTTCCGGCGAATATTTCGGCTGGAATTACGGGTGGAAGGAGGCCGGGACCATCGGTTTCCTCTGGGCGACATTGCTGGTCACCCTGATGTACGCCACCTTCATCTTCTCCTTCACCGAACTGACGACGGCCATCCCGCAGGCCGGCGGGCCATTCGCCTATAGCCGGCGGGCCTTCGGGCCGTTCGGCGGGCTGGTGGCGGGCTATGCCACGCTGGTGGAATTCGTCTTCGCCCCGCCGGCCATTGCCGCCGCCTTGGGCGCCTATGTGCATTTCATGTTCCCCGACATTTCGGTACTGACGGTGGGGATTGCCGCCTATGTGGTCTTTGTCGGGCTGAATATCGTCGGCGTGAAACAGGCGGCTCTGTTCGAGTTGATCGTCACCGTGCTGGCGGTGGTGGAACTGCTGGTCTTCATGGGCGTGGTGGCACCGGGTTTCAGTGTCAGCAACTTTGTCGCCAATAATGAGGAATTCGGCATCGCCGGCATCCTGGCCGCCATCCCCTTTGCCATCTGGTTCTACCTGGCCATCGAAGGGGTGGCGATGGCGGCGGAAGAGGCCAAGGAGCCGAAGAAAAGTATCCCCATCGCCTATATCACCGGCATCCTGACCCTGGTGGTGTTGGCCATCGGCGTGATGGTGTTGACGGGCGGTGTGGGCGACTGGCGTAATTTCTCCGGCGTGGATTACCCGCTGCCGGAAGCCATGGCCACCGTGGTGGGCAAGGATAGCGGCTGGACCCATATGCTGGTCTCCATCGGCCTGTTCGGCATCATTGCCAGCTTTCACGGCATCATCCTGGGCTATTCACGGCAGATTTTCGCCCTGGCGCGGGCGGGCTATCTGCCCCCGGTGCTGGCCACCATCCATCCCAAGTTCGGCACGCCGCATTGGGCGTTGGTCGCCGGGGCGGTGGTCGGCATCATCGCCCTGATCTCTGGCAAGACGGCGGAACTGATCACCCTAGCGGCCTTCGGGGCGCTGGTGCTCTACATCATCTCCATGGCCGCTTTGTTCAAGCTGCGCGCCACGGAACCGGCGATGGAGCGGCCTTTCAAGGCACCGCTCTACCCCGCCTTCCCGGCCATCGCCCTGGTGCTGTCGGTGTTTTTCCTGGTGGTGATGACCTGGTTCAACCCTGGCACCGCCCTGATCTTCGCCCTGATGTTCGCGCCCGCCTATGGCTATTTCCTGCTGACGGCGAAGAACCGGGCGGAACTGGACATCGCCATCCCGCCCAGCCTGGATGTGGCCCCAGCCGAAGGGCTGCTGGCACGCGGGGATACGGATATCTGATCCGGTCGTCCATTGCGCGCAGCTCTGCTGCTGCCGGCCCTGGGGTTCTGGGTTCTGATCCCCTGGGCCGGCAGCGTGGAGTCCAGATCGGGACCGGGCGGACGGGATACTGGCGGGGGAGTGAGGGCGGTTACAGATATGTCCCCGCCAGCGTTACCAGTTCGCCGCCCAGCCCCAGCTTGAAGCGGGCCACCCCCTTCATGCCGTCGCTGTTCAGCCCGCCCGTATCCAGCCAGCGCACCCCATCGGCCGCCAGCCGCCCCAGCGCCTCGCGCAGCAGCAGGTGCTGGGCACAGGCGGCGCGCCCTTCCTGCGTCCCCGCTCCCAGATAATAGGTGGCGGCATGGCCATGGCGGATGAACAGGGCGCCGGCCAGAATGCCGGAACCTCGCTTGGCCACACAGGCCAGCACATCGCGCGGACGGGGCTGGGCCGCCACCAGGGCCGCGGCCTGCCGGGCTGGTGGGGCCATCAGCCCGCGCTGGCGGCGATGGGCATCATGGTGGCGGATGATCCAGTCCAGATCGGCCCCACCATGGCTGATGGCGATGGAGAGCTTCTCCCCCCGCGCCTTTTTCAGGCTCTTGCGGAAGCTGCCACTCAGGCCGGCTTCAATATCCGGCACGGCCAGATCCACCCAGCTGGTGCTGTAGCCGGTGACCACCCGGCCCATGCCCGCCGCCCGGCACAGGGCATCGGCGGCCGGTCCGGCCGGCAGTTCCGGGGTGAACAGGGGAATACGCCCGGCCAGTGGGCGATAGCGGCGGCGCAGCAGGGCCAGCGCCCGGCCCAGCGCCGCCGGGTCAGCACCTTCAATCAGCAGGGGCCCCCGGAGCAGGTGACAAAGCCGCACCGGCCCTAATCTTTGTTCAATCACCTGCGCCAGCGCCACAGGCTCCCCATTCCGCCGCAGCAGAAAACGGCGCGGCACCCGCCCAAAGGCGGCCATCGACGCTCCAAAGGCGAAGCTCTGTTCCAGCGGGGGCCGGACTGTGCGGGCCAGGAGAGCGGACCATTCCCGCTCCCCCACCCCCTCTTCCAACACAAAATCCGCCTGATCTTGCTGATCTGTCACGGGGCCAAGCAGCCTGCCATTGCCGGGGAATGGCTGCAGCCTTATCCTCAACCGCCATGACAGACAAGCCATCATCAGAAACTGACCTGCCCCCCCTGCCGCGCCGCCAGTTGACGGCGCGGGGCTGGGCCTGTCTGCTGGGCTTTGTCGCCCTGCCCTTCCTGGCCCTCTGCCTGGGGCTGGATTATGTGCTGTATCTCTCCGCGCGCGCCGGGTTCGGGCCTTGCCTGTCGCTATTCTGCGTGGTGCTGGAATAGCGGCTGTACAGACAGGCCGACGCCAAAGCCAGACGCCACCGGGATCAGCTCAGCTTTACGGCCGTGCCGTTGATGGAGACCATCAACATGCCATTTTCCCGGCCCAGCACCTCATAATCCATATCCACGCCCACCACCGCATCGGCACCCAGGCGCTGGGCGGCATCGATCAGGTCAGCCATCGCATGTTCGCGCGCATCACGCAGCGCCGACTGATAGGCACCGGAACGGCCACCGACAATATCGGTAATGCCGGCGAAGAAATCCTTGAAGACATTGACACCCAAGATCGCCTCACCCGTTACCAGGCCCAGATATTGGCGGACCGGGTGGCCTTCGATCTGATCAGTGGTCACAACCAGCATGATATTTCCCCCAATACAACACGCCGGATCAGCGTTCCCTGCACATGGGAAGCGGCCTTTGTGGCCGCAAGGTATCAGGTAACGGAAATCATTCGGAAAACCCGCCCCTTCCGTAACGTCACCCCCTTCCCTGCGAGACAGAAGCTGCGTAGCGTTGAACTGTCACAAACGGGCGCACCCAAGCTGCCCGGCGCTGGGAGGATATATTGATGAATACCCGTCTGCTGGGCGGCACGGCTCTTGCCGCCCTTTTGTCGTGCTCCATGGCGGCCCCCGCACTGGCACAGTCGCTGGATTATTCCTCGCTGCTGGTCTTCGGCGACAGCCTCAGCGACACTGACAATCTGAAAAATCTCAGCCCGGCGTCGCGCCCGGGCGCGCCCTATGTCAATGGCCGCTTCAGCAATGGCCCCGTCTGGGCGGAAACCTATGCCGTCAATACCGGCACCACGCTGAACAGCCGCGCCTATGGCGGCGCACGCGCCACCCGCAACACCCCCATCGACCTGACGGCGCAGGTCTCGGCATATCTGGCGACCAACAGCACCATCCCGGCGGACCGGCTGGTCGGCATCTGGATCGGCGGCAATGATTACATCGCCGTGCTTACCCAACCGCAAGCCAACCCCACCGCCGCCGCCCAGGCGGCCGTCACGGCCACGGCCACGGCGGTCGCCACCCAGGCGGGGCGCCTGCAGGCAGCGGGAGCGAAAAACTTCGTGCTGATGAACCTGCCCCCGCTGGGCAGCATCCCGCTGACCAGCGGCCTGTCGGCCGCCGACAAGGCCTCAGCCAATACTGTTTCCGACCTGCACGCCGCCGCCATTTCCAGCGTGGCCGCCACTCTGCGGGCCCAGGGCGCCAACGCTGCCATTGTCGATGTCAACAGCCTGTTCCGCGACATGCTGGCCCGGCCGGCCGCCTATGGTTTTGCCAATACCACCATTCCCTGCTATGCGCCGGTCGGGGCAAATGGGGCGCTGGTGGCCACGGGCGCCTGCGCCACCAGTGCGGGGACTGCCGGAACCGTCTTCTTCGACGCCCTGCACCCGACCCAGGCGGCCCATGCCGTGGTGGCGCAGTTCGTTGAAGGCACCCTGTCCGCCAATTATGAGGCGCCGGCCGCCAATAATGTCGCCACCGAGCTGGCGCAGCGCCTGTTCGATCTGGCCAATCAGGGCGTCGGCTCCCGCATGGCAGGCGTCCGCACCGGCCAGGGCTCTGTCAATATGACCAGCGCCCAGGCCGGCACCGACGGCCGTTATGGGATTTATACGTTCGGTGCCTATCTGGATGGCGAACGTAAAGGCTCCACCGGGCGTTATGGCTATGATTATGACGGGTTCAATGTCGGCATCGGCGCCGATTATCAGGTCGATGATCATGTGGTAGCCGGCCTCGCCTTCTCCTATGGCAAAGCCGACCTGACCACGGATGAGGATCTGGCCCGCATCAATGGCAAGGCCTACAACATCACCACCTATGTCACGGCCGCTGCCGATGCGCTGTGGCTGGATGGCTATATGTCCTTCAGCTTTGACCGCTATGACCTGGATCGGGTGACCAAGTTCAGCCCCTATCCGGTGGCGGGCGGGGATACCAAGGGCACCACTTTCGGCGGTGGTGGCACCGTCGGCTATGCCCCCAATCTGGGCGGCTTCACCGCCGGCCCCTTCCTGGGGCTGCGCTATGCCAAGACCCGGATCGAAGGCTATGCCGAAAATGGCGGCGGCCCGCTGGCCCTGACCTGGGATGACTGGAATGCCGAAAGCCTGGTCAGCAGCCTGGGGGTGCAGGTGAGCGCGGCTGGCCATGCCATCGTGCCGCAACTGCGTGCCGCCTATGAACATGAATTCGCCAATGACGGGCGCCTGATCACCGGCCGCTTCGCCAACCGGGAGCTGGTGGCGGGTGAGGCCGGGGCCGGCAAGCGCGACCGGCTGGCCGTGGGCCTGCAGGCCGCCGGCATGGCGGCGGATAATGTGATGGTGTCGATTGGCTATGACGGGCGCGTGGAGGGGGGAAGGGCCACCGACCATGCCTTCACAGCGCGGGTGAAGGTTGGGTTCTAGAGCGGATCGCGGAAAAGCGGAATCGCTCTGGAGCGTGAATCCGCTCGCTGAACAGGAACTTATACCAACGGTCATAAATTCATGGCCGTTGGTGCGGCGTAGCCAAGCCAGCGGATGCTGGCACCGGCGATCGAGGGGACAGGTCAATACCAAGAGCCATGATCCATGGCTCTTGGTATCAAAGGAGATGAACGCCTGATTTGAAACCGCCCAGCCGGGCACGAATTTACACTACCCTTACGAAGGTGATCAAATTTACCACTCCCGTAATTCTAGACAAAAGGTGTAGGAATGTGGGATTGACAGCCCGTCATTCTTGAACTAACCGCAGCCGAAGTCTATCCTAGATGGAGGTATTCCTGATGTCTATTTCACGTTTTGTTACCATTTTACGTCAGCTGACTCAGCGCGGCGCTCTGCCATTGCTGGCAGCACTGGTCCTGGGGACCGCTGGTGCCGCCGCCGCTGATGTGGCGCTGCGGGCTGATGCCTGGTGCCCCTACAATTGCGAACCGGGTGCCCGGCCCGGCTATCTGGTGGAAATTGCCAAGGCAGCCCTGGAACCGGCCGGCCACAAGGTCACTTACGCCATGATGCCCTGGACCAATGTACTGGCGGCGGTCAAGGCCGGCGAGGTTACCGGTGCTTTGGGCGCGGTCAAGACCGAGGCGCCGGAACTGATCTATCCGAAATCCCCCCTGGGCCTGTCGCGGCCGACGCTGGTTATCCGCCGTGGCAAGGAACTGGCGGGGCTCAGCGACAAGAATCTGGACCCGTTGAAAAGCGTGCGCTTTGGTTCCATCACGGATTATTTCTACAGCGACGCGGTGAATGCCTTCATCGATGCCAACAAGACCCTGCCCAACATGGTGCGGGTGTCGGGCGACAATGTCACCGAGGATCTGGTGAACATGCTGATCGAAGGCAAGATCGACGCCATGGTCGAAGACAGCAACGTCATCGATTATCTGCTGGAATCAAAAGGTTACCGTAACCTTTTCAGCTATGTACCGCTGGGAGAACCCAGCGATGTGTCCATCGGCTTTTCGCCGAAAGATCCCAATGCCAAAGCCTATGTCGACCTGATCGACGCCAAGCTGGCAGAGATGCGCAAGAATGGCCAGCTGGCGCACTTGTTGACCCGCTATGGGATGCGTGACTGGGCGCACTGATTATACCAATCCGCCCAGGGTTTTACCCTGGGCGGATTGGAGGCCGGCGACTGCCGGCTCGCGGGCGCGTGCCCGCGCAAGCCAAGCGCACGGAAGTGCCCGCCCGGCGCCTGAGGGCGATTGGAATTATTCGCCTCTCCCCCGCCCCGACCGGAAGCACCGGCCGGGGCGAGGGGGGTGATCAGCCGTAGCGCTGTTCGGTCCAGGGATCGCCTTCATTATGATAGCCGCGTTCCTCCCAGAAACCGGGGCGGTCGTCGGCGACAAATTCAATCCGCTTGATCCATTTCGCGGATTTCCAGAAATAGAATTTCGGCACGATGGCGCGCACCGGCCCGCCATGTTCCACGCTCAGCGGCTTACCTTCCCAGCTATGGGCCAGCAACACATCGGCATCGTCGAACACCGAGAGGGCGACGTTGGTGGTATAGCCGTCATAGGAATGGAAGATCACATGCCGGACCGCAGCCAGCGGTCGCACGGTGGCCAGGATGTGCCGGGCCGACACGCCTTCCCACTGATTGTCATAGCGTGACCAGGCGGTAACGCAGTGAATGTCCGACACATCGGTGAAGGGCGGCTGGGTGCGAAAATCGGTCCAGCCCCAGGTCAGCGGATTTTCCACCAGCCCATCGATGGTCAGTTCCCATTGCTCCAGCGGCACCTCCGGCTGGATGCCCAGATCCAGCACCGGCCAGTTTTTCACCAGCCGCTGGCCCGGCGGCAGCCGGTCGCTGCGCGGGGCAGCGGTGCCAGTCATCAGGCGGCCTTCGGCAGCCCATTGCTGCTTGCTCTGCACCAGCTTGGCGTTCGGTACGCCGGCCGGTCCCTCTTCCTGTGCCATGTCTTAAGGTCCGTCTTCGCACGCGGTTGGATTGCTTGGTCTTTACCAGCGCCCTCTAACGCCGGGCGCTGCCCCCGGCAGCTCGGGCTTGCGCGGGCACCCGCCCGTGGGCAGCAGTCGCTGGCCCGCCACCTTTGGTACAAGATAGCGATGGAAGGTGGGAAGGGCGAGGGGGGTCGCAGGCAAACGCCCCATGCGTCGCCATCGATATAGGCCGAATGGCCACGCCTACATCGCACGGCAGGTTGGCAGCGCGGGACAGCCTGTCTAAGCTGGCGGCCAAATGATTGCCGCCAGCCGGCTTTCCCCTTGCCGCCCGACGGAGACGCCATTCCCATGTCCCGCCTTGCCTGCCTGCTTCTATTCAGCCTGTTCTGCCTGTTCACCGTTGCCGGCCCTGCTCCAGCACAAAATCCGGCCCCTGCCGCCGACCCGGCGGTGGATGCCAAACAGGTCGATACCCTGATCCAGACGCTGGAAGACCCGGCCAAACGCGATGGTCTGCTGGCCCAGTTGAAGGCCCTGCAGGCAGTAGAACAGCAGCGCCAGGGGACGGAAGCCCCGGCCAGCAGCCTGGGCAGCCGCTTCCTGTCCACCCTGTCCGACCGGGTGGAGGAGGTGAGCCAGCAGATCGCCGAGGCCGGGCGGGCGGTGATCGACGCCCCCCATGCGCTGCGCTGGCTGAACCAGCAGGTGGCCAACCCGGTAAAGCGGGATAATTGGTTGCGGCTGGCCCTGCATCTGGCGGCCATCATCGGTGCCGGCTATGCCGCCCGCTGGATTGCCATCTGGCTGCTGCGCCGCCCGCGCCATGCCCTGGGGGCCCGCAATGGCCATCATTGGTGGACCAAGCTGCCGCTGCTGACCATGCGGCTGCTGATCGACCTGCTGCCCATGGCCGCCTTCGCCCTGGCCGGGTTCGGCGTTTTGTCGGCCAGCGATGCGCCGCGTGCCGTGCGGCTGGCCTCGCTGACCATCCTCAATGCCAGCCTGATCGTGCAGGGCACCCTGGTCATCACCCGGTTCCTGCTATCCCCCAACACGATCAATCTGCGGCTGGTGCCGGTCAGTGACGAGACGGCGCATTATCTGCTGATCTGGGTGCGGCGCATCGTCATCGTCGGCGTCTACGGCTATTTCATCGCCCAGGCTGCCCTGGTGCTGGGTCTGCCGGCCAAGCCCTATGCCGCCGGGCTGAAGCTGGTGGGGCTGCTGGTGACAGTGATGCTGATCATCCTGATCCTGCAGAACCGCCAGTCGGTGGCCGCCTGGATGCGGGGCGACCATCTGCGCCCCGATCCGGACCATCCGGAGATCGATCCGGCTGATGCCGCGCTGCAGGCCGTGGTGGCCGGGGAAAGTGGGGGCAGCGACGCCGAACTGGGCGCCCCCGCCGGTCAGCCCGCGGAGGCAACCATCGTCAGCCACGCGGCCCAGCGCGGCCGGGCCGTGAAGGCGGTGCGCCGCCGGCTGGCCGATGTCTGGCATATCCTGGCCATGCTGTACCTGTCGGCCATCTATTTCATCTGGGTGCTGGAAATTGCCGGCGGCTTTGAATTTGTGCTGCGCGCCACGCTGGTGACCGGGGCCATCCTGGTTGGCTCCCGCCTGCTGGCGGAGGGGCTGGACCGGACCATGCGGCGTGGCTTCGCCATTTCGCCGGAGCTGCAGGCCCAGTTCCCCGGCCTGGAAAACCGCGCCAACCGCTATCTGCCCGTGCTGCATCGCTTGCTGAAGGGGCTGCTCTGGTTCTTCACCCTGGTGCTGCTTTTGCAGGCCTGGGGGGCCAATGCGCTGGGCTGGTTCGACACCAATTTCGGCCAGCGTATCACCGCCTCTGCCGTCACCATCTTCCTGGTGCTGACCCTGGCACTGATCGCCTGGGAAATGGTCAGCGGCGCCATCCACCGTTATCTGAATGCCACCGATGACAGCGGCACGGCCATCCAGCGGTCGGCCCGGATGCGCACCTTGCTGCCGCTGGCCCGCAACGCCCTGATGATCCTGATGATCACCATGGTGGGGCTGATCGTGCTGTCGGAACTGGGGGTGAACATCGCCCCGCTGCTGGCCGGCGCCGGTGTGGTGGGTCTGGCCATCGGCTTCGGTGCCCAGACCCTGGTGAAGGATGTCATCACCGGCCTGTTCATGCTGATCGAGGATACGTTGTCGGTGGGCGACGTGGTGAATGTCGGCGGCAAGGGCGGCGTGGTGGAGGCCATCACCATCCGCACCATCCGCCTGCGTGATTATGACGGGTCGGTCCATACCATCCCGTTCAGTTCCGTCACCACGGCCACCAACATGACCAAGGATTTCAGCTTCTATGTGCTGCTGGTAACCGTCGATTATAAGGAAGATACGGATCGCGTTATCGCCGTGCTGCGGGAGATCGCCGATCAGATGCGCAGCGAGCCGGCCTATGCGGCGGCCATGCTGGACACGATCGACATTGCCGGTGTGGATGCCTTCCAGGACAGCGCCGTGATGATCAAGGCCCGGCTGAAAACCCGGCCCATCCAGCAATGGGGCATTGGGCGCGAGTTCAACCGCCGCATGAAAAAACGCTTTGACGAGCTGGGAATCAGCATTCCCTTCCCGCAACGCACGCTGCATCTGGCCAACAATACCCCGCTGATCAGCAACGCACCGCGGGAAGCGGAGGGGTAGGGGAAAGCACCGCCCTACGCCTCCAGCAACCCTTCCGGGTCGTCGGCGTTGATCACAAGGCGGGCGGTCTCCAGGTCAAATCCTGCCCGTGCCAAGGCGGCGATATCCTTGTCACGCCGCGCGCGGGTGGCATCGGCATCCAGCCCGCGATCGGGGCGGAAGCCGCCCAGCCGGCGGCGGCGGGCATAGGCGATGGCCGCGGCCAGATCGGCCTCGCCCGTCTCTGCCCCCTCCAGCTCACCCATGGCGGCATCCACCTCGGCATCCTCCAGCCCCTTGGCACGCAGTTTCTGGCGGATGGCGCGGGTGGAGCCGCCACGGCGCTGCAGCCCCCGCGCCTTCATTTCCGCGTAAAGCCCGTCATTCAACAGGCCGCTGCGCAGATAGCGGGCGATCAGCGCCTCGATCCATTCGGCCCCCTGCGCCGGATCGGTGCCATGCGCCTGGGCCGACGCCATTACCCGGCGCAACAGCAGCCGGCGCAGGTTGGCGCTGGAACTGGCGAACCGTTCCAGATAATGCAGCGCTGCCCGGTCCAGATATTCCGGCGTCACCCGCTTCACCTTGCGCCCCGGTGCTGCCGGGGCGGTCCTGCCTTCTTCCATCATCGCCAAACTTTCCCGCGCGGTTTTGTCCACCGGTGTGACGGCCGTAATTGCCCCGCCCCCGGCATGGGGGTAGTGTGACCGCCAATCCAAAAAGGCGGCCCGCAGGCCGCCCTGGTTCCCCACGCCCAAAAGGCCCTTCCGCGCCATGACGCAGCCGAGCTTTCCCATGCCCCGCCAGATGGGCGCCGTCAACTGGATCGGCCTGTCCACGCTGATCCACAAGGAAATCCGTCGCTTCCTGAAGGTCTGGGTGCAGACCATCGCCGCCCCGGTGGTGACGACGCTGTTATTCTATGCCGTGTTCGCCCTGGCGCTGGGCGGGGTGGTGCGCAAGGTGGGCGATGTGCCCTTCCTGGAATTCCTGGCACCCGGCCTGATCATGATGGCCATTGCCCAGAATGCCTTTGCCAATTCCTCCTCCTCCGTGCTGGTGGCCAAGGTACAGGGCAATATCGTCGATGTGCTGATGCCGCCCATCTCTGCCCTGGAACTGACCTTGGCCTATATTATCGGCGGGGTGGTGCGGGGCGCGCTGGTGGGCTTTGTCACGGCGCTGACCATCGCGCTGTTCGTGCCGGTCAGCGTGGCACACCCGTTCTATATCCTGTTCCACGGCGTGGCGGCGGCCAGCCTGCTGGCGCTGCTGGGGCTGATCGGCGGCATCTGGGCGGAAAAGTTCGACCATATGGCGGCGGTGACGAATTTCATCGTCACGCCGCTGTCATTCCTGTCCGGTACCTTCTATTCGGTGGACAGCCTGCCGCCGACCTTCCATTTCATCGCCCATCTGAACCCGTTCTTCTATTTCATCGATGGGTTCCGCTATGGCTTCATCGGCCAGACCGACGGCACGCTGGGAACCGGCATTCTGGTGATGCTGGGCATCAATCTGGCCCTGGGCTTCATCGCCTGGCGGATGATTGCCCGTGGTTACAAGCTGAAAGCCTGATCGCCTGACCCCATCCGGAAACCTGACGGAGACGAGCCCGATGTCGCTGGACAGCATTGCCAGCCGGCCGGCTGGTGCCTTCAACGCCGCCATCAACCGCATGGTGCCGGCCTTCCATACCCGCGCCTTCCTGACCCTGCTGGGCAAGGAGATGCGGCGGGTGTGGAAGATGGCAGCGATGATCATCGTCGCCCCGGCCCTGATGGCGGTGATCTATTTCGTCTGTTTCCTGTTCGGGCTGGGGCCGCAGCGCGGTACGCCGGAAGGCGATGCCGTGCTGTCCTTTCTGGTGCCCGGTCTGGTGATGCTGTCCATCCTGATGCGCGCGGCGGAAAATACCGGCTTCTCCCTGCTTTATGGCAAGATCGAAGGCCATGTGCTGGACCAGCTGATGGCCCCGATCGGCGCGCGGGAGGTGGTGCCCGCCTATGCCATCACCGGCATGTCGGCGGGGTTGGTCAGCGGGCTGTTCGTCTGGTTCGGATCGCTGCTGATCTGGCCGCAGCCGGTGGCCCATCCGGGGCTGGCCGTGCTGTTTGCCGCCTTGGCCGGGCTGCTGATGGCGGCCTGCGGGCTGTTGACGGGGCTGGCTTCCACCAAATGGGACCATATGGCGGCTTACTTTACCTTCCTGTTCACGCCGCTTTCCTTTCTGTCGGGCGTGTTCGCCCCGGTGGCGGGGATGCCGCCCTTCTTCGCCCATCTGGTGCAGTCCAACCCGATCTTCTATGCCATGGATGGGTTCCGCTACGCCATGATGGGGGCCAGCCATCAGGATCCCGCCCTCTCGGCACTGGTGGTCACGGGCGTGACGGCGTTACTCTACGCCCTGGCCGGGCGGCTTTATGCTATCGGCTGGCATATGAAGAATTGACCCGTCTGTAACAGGCCGCCGCGCTTGTAAACGGGGTGCAGAAAATTGTAACGCCGGTGCAAACGCGGCGGACAGGGGCGGCGGCGGGCCGCATAGTCGAAGGGAAGACAGCGAACCAATGACACGCAGGATACGTCCCATGGATGGCTCCCCCTCCACCATTGCCCGCCCGCGCCTGACCCCCGGCATTCCTGCCGGCGGCATTGCCGCCGTGCTTGTCGCCCTTGGCATTATCGGCTGGGGCCTGGCCGCCGGCGACAGCCGTAATGAGGATGGGGGAGACCACAAAAGCTTCAAGATCACCATCAATGATGATGGCCCGGAAGCGCCGGTGCCACCGGTTCCCCCCACAGCGCCAGCGGCCCCCGCCGCACCCATGCCGCATTTCGATCAGCGCGCCGTTGAGCGGGCCATGGAACGGGCACAGCGGGAAATTGACCGCAACGCCACCCAGCTGGAAGCCTTGCACGCCGCCCGCCAGGGCTTGGCCGCCGCGCGTGAAAGTATGCGCAGCGCCAGCGGCAATATCCCGGATGCCGTGGACAAGGGGCTGCGGGCCGCCGAAGCCCGCATCGATGCCAAGATCGCCGCCGCCACCGTCGGCAGCAGCCAGGACGGGGTATCCAAGGCCAGTTTTGATGCGCCCCAGGGGATTTCCCTGATCAATCTGACCGGTGATGTGACGATCGCCATCTCCAACCGCAACGACAAGATCAGCCTGGACGTAGAAGATGGCGCCCAGGGTGTGCGCACGACCCTGAAGGATGGGCTGCTGACCATCAGCCAGGGCAATGGCACGCCGGGCAGCATCCATCTCACCCTGCCAGAATCCGCTGCCATCAGCGTGATGGACCATGTGGGTGATATCAGCATCGATGGCCGGACCAACGCACCGGTGAAGCTGCGGATGCGGCGGGGGGATGTTTCCGCCGACCGCGTCGGTCCCGCCGACATCACCCTGCTGGAAACCGGGTCAGTTTCCATTGACCGGGTGGATGGGCCGCTGAAGGCCGCCATCCAGGGGTCCGGCTCCCTTGCCATCGGCCGGGCGGAAACACTGGCACTGGAGGTTAATGGCCATGGCGAAGTGTCGGTGGACCGGGTGAATGATGCCACCAAGATCAGCATTCCCGGCTATGCCGACGTGAATATCAACCGGGTCAATGGCCCGGTGAAGGTGGATTTCTCCGGTGCCGGCAAGCTGGGGATTACCGAAGGCCGGGCGGAACCGCTGGATGTCAATCTCAGCGGTGCGGGCGAAGTGCGGTTCGACGGTACCGCCGTCAACCCGCGCATCAATGCCAGCGGCTCCGGTTCTGTGCATATCGCCCGCAAGGAAGGCAATACCCAGTTCAACAGCAGTGGCAGCGGCA
Organism: Niveispirillum sp. SYP-B3756; assembly: GCF_009495745.1. Classification (GTDB taxonomy): domain Bacteria; phylum Pseudomonadota; class Alphaproteobacteria; order Azospirillales; family Azospirillaceae; genus Niveispirillum. Next base: position 145,895 of record NZ_WIDQ01000008.1, on the reverse strand, counting down.
GCATCCATGTCGGGGAATGAGCCTTCCCGGCCATGACTAAAAAGCCGCCACCCAGCCCGCCCCGCTCGTCCAGTCCCGCCACCGAAATTGGTGGCGGGGCTTTTGACGACCGGTTGAAAGCAGCGGAGCTGGAACGGTTGCGCCGGCAGGCCACCGACAGCCGGCTGCGCGAAAAGCTGCAGGAGGCCGCCAAGGCGCGCGGCGATGATCCCTATCAGCTGCTGGCCCAGGCCATCCGCCAGATGCTACGCGGGGAATGATACCAATCTCCCTTGATCGTGACCGATCCGGGGAGATTTCGCGTTCCCTGATGCCGCCCCGGCTATCGCGCCAGCGTCATCCGTGCCAGTTCCACCCGATCACGGCCGCCCTGCTTGGCGGCATAAAGCGCCTGATCGGCCCGGTCCAGCAACTGGTCCAGGCTTTCCACCTCCCCGCACCATTCGGCCACGCCGATGCTGGCGGTCAGCGGGATGGAGACATTTTCATGCGGGATGGGCGTGGCGCCAATGGCCTGGCGCACGCGTTCGGCCACGCGTTCGGCCATATCCAGCTCGGTTTCAGGCAGCAGAACCACCAGTTCTTCCCCGCCATAGCGGGCAATGCAATCATTGCTGCGCAGCACACTGGCGGCCCGTTCCACCGCCTGGCGGATTACCGTATCGCCGGCGGCATGGCCGTGATTGTCATTCACCAGCTTGAACCGGTCCAGATCGATCAGCAGCAGGGAAAGCTGGCGGTGATAACGCCCGGCCCGCTCACATTCCTGCAAGGCATGTTCCATGAAGCAGCGGCGGTTCATGATGCCCGTCAGGCTGTCGATGCTGGCCAGCCGTTCCAGCTTGGCATTCGCCTCCATCAGCTCATGCGTGCGTTCAGCCACACGGCTTTCCAGCGTCTGGGTCATGCTGCGCAGATCGGCATTCACCTGGCGCAGTTTTTCATACAGCACGATATTGGCCAGACCCGCCGCCACCTTGGCCGCCAGCACGCTCAGCAGGTCACAATCCAGCGGACCCAGCGGACGGCTGGAATCCAGCAAGGTCAGGAACAGGCTGCCATCGGGGCTGGGCAGATAAAGCCAGGCACGCTGCCCCTCCGCCCCCGTCTGGCGGGAGGCCTCCAAGGCGGCAAGCGCCTGATGCAGCAGCGCGCCCGACAGGGGTCGCACCTCTCCGGCCCAGGCACCGCTGGCCGCCACGGGACGGTAACGCGGCCTATCAGCTTGATCACCGCCATCGGGCTCCACCGCGCAGATCAACCCATCAATCCCAGCCCCCAGGATAAGACCGGTTTGTTCCAGTACCGTATGGGCATAGGCTTCCAGCCCCATGTCTGGACGCAGCCGGTCATCAAGGGCGATCATCCGGCGTAGGCTATGCCGGTTGGTTTCGATGGCAACGATATCGTCAAAGGCACGCAGGGCCGCGATAACGGTCGTGAACAGCTTCTGCGCCGTCAGCTCCGTCTTGGCCTTGTAATCATTGACATCGTAATCGACGATCACCCGCTCTTCCGGCGCCTGGCCGGGCTGGCCGGTGCGCAGGATCAACCGGACGGTGTGATTGCCCAGATCATCGCGGATGGCCCGTACCAACCGCAACCCGGCATCGTCGGTTTCCATCACCACATCCAGCAGCACCAGCGCCATGTCTGGTTGCGCTTTCAGGATGGTCAGCGCCTGGGCGGCAGAAAAGGCAGAAATCAGTTCCAGCGGTCGGTTGCGGAAATTGACCTTGCGCAGGGCATAGCGGGTGACGCTATGCACCTCTTCGTCATCATCGACGATCAGCACCCGCCAGGGGGCCAGCACGGCTGAAACCGGGGAAGCGGCGGCAGGGGTTGGCGCGCGCAGCGACCCATCTTCCGCGAACAGGAAATCATCCTCAACCCCGTCCACCGATAATCCCCCAACCGGTTGGTGCCTGCGCGTCCATTCCAGCCCTTGCATCCAGCAGGTTGTTCCCCCGCCGTTCCAGAAGCGCTGTTGCCGCGACGATTGTATGCAATCTGTAATCCGGAGGGAGTATAGCCGAATTTTCCTGAAATGCTTGTTCTTATTATCGCCATGCAGCATGGGGCGGGAAGCGAAAGGGAAGGAAATTTTCTTGCTTTGGCAAGGCACTGGCGGGATGCCGGTGACGCGCATATCCTGTCCCCCTTCATCCACCCAAGGGGATCAGCATGTCAGGTTCGACGCGTGGCAATAAAGGCAAACCGGCGGTTCTCGCCCTGTTTGCCGTGCTGGTGGCGGGTGTCGCCACGGCCTATATCCTGACCCCGAACAAGCAGGCTGAGATGTCCGCCGATCACAATCCCCCGGCCACCGCGCTGTCGCCGCTGAAGCAAGGTAATTTCCCCGCCCCCCCCGTTGCCAAACAGGTTCCGGTGGAACATGTCCGCCATGGTGACACCTATATCGACCCGTATGACTGGCTGCGTGACCGCTCCTATCCCAAGGTCGACGACCCGGCGGTGCTGGATTACCTGAAGGCAGAAAACAACTATACCGAGCAGGTGATGGGCAAGGAGGAGGATGGCTTGCGTGCCAAGCTGTTCGCCGAATTAAAGGGTCGGGTCAAGGAAGACGACACGGGTGTGCCTTATCGCCAGGGCGATTACATCTATCAGGGTCGCTATTCTGCTGGCCAGGACCATCCGGTCTTTGTCCGCCGCCCGCAGGAGGCGGCGGAAGGCAGCGAGACGGTCATCCTGGATGTCAATCAACTGGCGGCGGGCAAGGGCTTCTTCGACCTGGGTGGGTTTGAACCCAGCCCCGACGGGCGCTACCTCGCCTATAGCTATGATGATAGCGGGTCGGAGGATTTCGCCCTGGTGGTCAAGGATCTGACGACGGGGGAACTGATCGGCCAGCCCATCCCCGGCACGTCCGGTTCCATCGTCTGGGCGGCGGACAACAAGACCCTGTTCTATGTGCTGCGCGATGAGAATCAGCGGCCGAAAAAGGTGCTGCGCCACACGCTGGGTGCCGCCAATGACACGGATGTTGAGGTTTATGAGGAAAAAGACCCGTCCTGGTGGGTGGGTATTTCCGCCAGCCAGTCCGGCCGTTTCATTGAAATCGGCAGCGGCACGCTGGTGGCCAGCGAAACCATGCTGATCCCAGCCGATCAGCCCGATGCCAAGCCCAAGGTCGTGATCCCCCGCCGGGACAACCACCTGTATAGCGTGGCCGACCAAGGCGATACGCTGTGGATTCTGACAAATGACAAGCACCTGAATTTCCGGCTGGTGAAGGCGCCGCTGACCGACTGGTCGGAAAAGAACTGGCAGGAGGTGATGCCCGCCTCTGACCGGCAATATCTGACCGGCCTGCTGGCGCTGAAGGATTGGCTGGTGGTGTTCGGCCGCCAGGATGGCAACCAGCAGGTCTGGGTGCGCGATGCCAAGGGCGACACCCATACGATCGCCTTCCCCGATGCCGCCTTCGCCGTGGCGGCGGCGAATAACGAGGTTTATGACACCGGCACGATTCGCCTGCGCTATAATTCGCTGGTCACGCCACCCACCACCTATGATTACGACCTGACCGCCCGCAGCCTGACCACCCGCAAGGTGCAGGAAATCCCCAGCGGCTATGATCCCACGCTCTATACGTCGGAAAGCCTGATGGCGCCGGCGCGGGATGGCACGCTGATCCCCGTCTCCATCGTCTACCGCAAGGATTTCAAGAAGGACGGCAAGGCGCCGCTGCATCTCTATGGCTATGGTTCCTATTCCATCGCCATTGACCCCAGCTTCTCCAGCGCCCGCATCGGCCTGCTGGATCGTGGCTTCGCCTATGCCATCGCCCATATTCGCGGGGGCGAGGAAATGGGCCGCCCCTGGCACGATGCCGGCCGGGTGCTGAACAAGCCCAACACCTTCCATGATTTCATCGATGTGGCGCAGTTCCTGGTGAACCAGGGCTATAGCAGCCCCGGCCATATCTCCATTGAGGGCGGTTCGGCTGGCGGTACCTTGATGGGGGCGGTGCTGAACATGGCGTCCGATGGCATGTTCGCCGGGGCGGTGGCGCATGTACCGTTCGTCGATGTGCTGAACACCCTGTTCGACGATACGCTGCCACTGACCGCCAGCGATTACCCGGAATGGGGCAATCCCAATGACGAGGCTGTCTATAAGGTCATGAAGACCTACAGCCCCTATGACAATGTGGCCAAACGGCCCTATCCGCCGCTGCTGATCACGGCGGGGCTGAATGATTACCGCGTCACCTATTGGGAACCGGCCAAATGGGCGGCCCGGCTGCGGGTGATGAAGACGGATGATAATGTGGTGCTGCTGAAGACGGAGATGACCGCCGGCCATGGCGGTTCCAAGGGTCGCTTCGACAAGCTGAAGGAGGTGGCCTTGTCCCAGGCCTTCATCCTGCGCAGCCACGGCATCAGCCAGTGATGGTGGAGGGCAGCATCATTGCCCGCTACCCCGCCGACACGCAAAAGGCCGATGGTCTGCGCGCGGCGGCGGGGTTGGTCCTGTCTGGCGGGCCGTTCCTGGTGGTCACCCCGCACCCGGTCATTGCGGTGCCGCTGGGTGCGGTGGCCTTCCTGTTCCTGGTCTTCGCCCTGCGCACCCTGGCCCGGCAGGTGGAAACCATCCGGGTGGATGCGGCGGGCCTGCAGGTTACCGGCCTGTGGCAGCGGCGCATTGACTGGGCGGTGCTGGACAAGGTCAGCCTGAAATATTACGCAACCAAACGTGACCGGTCCGGTGGCTGGATGCGTCTGGTGCTGGCCGGGGGTGGCCGGCGATTGGCGCTGGAAAGCCAGCTGGAAGGTTTCGATGCCATCGCCGCCCGGGTGGCCGAGGCGGTACTGGCGCGCGGGCTGGCGGTGGACAAGCCGACCCGGGAAAATTTCCTGTCGCTGGGCCATTACCTGCCGGGCGATGATTGACGGGGCTGCGGGGCGGGGTGGTGCCCGCCCCGCAGCGCCTGCAAGGCACCCTGACCGGCTGCGCCTTTGACAGAAGGCGCTTTCTGCCCCATCTATCGGCACATCATGGGTATCGAAAATCACAGCGACAAGTTCGCCGCCGCCCCCCGCGCGGACGGGCTGACCAATCTTGTTGGGCTTTCCCGCGAAGAGCTGGAGGCAACGCTGGTTGCCGCCGGTTTCGAAAAGTTCCGCGCGCGGCAGGTCTGGCACTGGATCTACCATCGCGGCACCACCGATTTCGCGCAGATGTCGACGCTGGCCAAGCCGGCGCGGGAAAAGCTGGCGGCGCATTTCGTCGTCGACCGGCCCATCCCGATGAAGGCCCTGCTGTCGGAAGATGGTACGCGCAAGTGGCTCTGCCGCTTTCATGACGGGCAGGAGGTGGAGGCCGTCCACATCCCGGAGGAAGATCGCGGCACGCTGTGCGTCTCCTCCCAGGTCGGCTGCACGCTGACCTGCCGTTTCTGCCATACGGGCACCCAGCGCCTGGTGCGCAACCTGACGGCGGATGAAATTGTCGGTCAGGTGATGCTGGCCCGCGACGATCTGGGCGAATGGCCGAGCCCGCCGGATGGCCGGATGCTCTCCAACATCGTCATGATGGGCATGGGGGAGCCGCTCTATAATTACGACAATGTCGCCAAGGCCTTGAAGATCATCATGGATGGGGAAGGTATCTCCATCTCCAAGCGGCGCATCACCCTGTCTACGTCGGGTGTGGTGCCGATGATGAAGCGGGCGGGCGCGGAATTGGGCGTCAACCTCGCCGTTTCCCTGCACGCGGTGAATGATGAGCTGCGCGACCGTATCGTGCCCATCAACCGCAAATACCCGATCAAGGAATTGATGGAAGCGGTGCGGACATATCCGGGCCTGAACAATGCCCGGCGCTGCACCTGGGAATATGTGATGCTGAAGGGCGTGAATGACAGCATGGCGGACGCGCGCGAGCTGGTGCGCCTGATCCGCGGCATTCCCTCCAAGATCAACCTGATCCCCTTCAACCCCTGGCCCGGCTCGCCGTTTGAACGCAGCGATTGGGACCAGATTGAGAAGTTCAGCGATTATCTGAACGAGGCCGGCTATGCCAGCCCGATCCGCCGCCCGCGTGGCGACGATATCCTGGCCGCCTGCGGTCAGTTGAAGAGCGAGAGCCAGAGGGCGAGCGCCTCCCAGCGTTCCGCCCAGTTGGAGCAGCACAAGATCCTGGCGGCCGAATATGCCGCCCAGATCGCCGCCAAGGAAGCGGCCCTGGCGCTGTGATGGGGTTGAGGAGAGCTTCCCCAACCCTCCATACCCGGCTGGAAAACCCTGATTTCATTCAATAACCTGTCATTCGCCACCGTTATTCCCGCCTGCGCGGGAATGACGGTTATTTTATTGTCAGGGCGTTGTAATTCCGAAGGCCTCTCAAGCCTCGTTGGCGGCCCCGTCGAAGGGGGAGAGCTGTTCGGGGAACAGGTCGGCCAGGGCGGCGGCATCCGGCCGGCAGATGCCCCGTTCCGTCACCAGCCGGCTGACAATATCGGCGGTCAATAAAGCCAGATCGGGGGCGGCAATGGCGCTGGGCCGGGCCGCCCGCCAATGGATGGCACCGGCGGTCAGGCAGGCGATGACCGGCACACCGGCAGCGCTGGCGGCCTGCGCCAGTGCCGCCTGATCCGGCCGTACCGCCAGATCGCCGGCGGGCGTGGCCCGCTCCACTGCCAGCCACACAGCACTGACCGGCCCCGCCGCCAGCCGGGCCAAGGCGGTGGCCTGATCCAGTTGCCGATGGGCAATACCCGCCTCTGCCAGTTCCCAGGCGGTCAGCGGGCTGGTGGTCAGGGCCAGGGGTGGGGGCAGGGGTGGGGGCAGGGGGGGCGTTATGCCCTGCCAGATCCGGCCGCCGCTGATCTGCCAAAGATCATATTGTTCCTGCGCCAGGAACAAGGCGGCCGTGGCAGCACCCCAGCCCATGGCCGACAGCCAGCCCGACTGGGCGGCCAGCATCAGGGGGGTAGAAACCCCTTCCTCGTCCGCGCTCCGCAGCAGCGGCAGGGCGTGGCGGCCGATGGAAAGATGGTTCTCCTGATCCTCCTGCGCGATGGCGTCGGCCTCTGCCATGGCATTGTCGGCCCGTTCCGACGGCGGGCTGATATCCAGCGCGTCGCGCACCCGGTCCAGCGCCCCGCGCAGCAGGGGGCAGCGGTGATCCAGTACCGCCAGCGTATAGAAAGCCGCCATCACGGCCGCCATGTCGGGGTCGCGCCGTGCCGCCAAGGCCAGCCCATAGGCGGCGGCCACGGCGCGGCGGGCGGGCCCCTGCACGCTGCCTTCCCGGATGGCCGCCAGAATATCCGCCACCGAGGCAGCCGCGCGCAGCGCCAGCCTTTGGGGCAGGGCCCGCTGATCGATCAGGACCAGGGATCGATCATCCGCCCCGCGCCAGATGGAGCGGTGGCGGATGAAGGATGAGAGCTGTTGATCGGCCGACATGGCGTTCCTGCGCCGATGGACATTATCTTCAGCATTAACGCCCATCAGGCGATGGTCAAGTGACGCTTATCTGCAAGTCGAGCAGAAAATGCCACCCCTTCAACGCAAGGTTTTAAACCGTTCCGTCGCCTGCACTAAAGCCGTGCGAATGCCCGGTTCCATGGCGCTGTGCCCAGCATCTGGCACGATGATGTAATCTGCCTCCGGCCAGGCGCGGTGCAGCGCATCAGCCGTATTGATCGGGCAGACCACATCATAGCGGCCCTGGATGATCACCGCCGGAATATGGCGGATGCGATCGACATCGCGCAGCAGCTTGTCTTCCGGGGTCAGCATGTTGTTGCGGAAATAATGCGCCTCGATCCGGGCCAGCCCCAGCGCGTGGCTATCCTCGCCCGAGGCAGAAATCAGTTCCGGGCTGGGCAGCAGGGTGGAACAGGCCCCCTCATACATGCTCCAGACGCGGGCGGCCTGCATCCGCACTGACGGGTTGTCGTGGGTCAGCCGCTTCCAATAGGCGCCCAGCAGGTCGTCCCTTTCTGCCGCCGGGATATAGCTGACGAAATTATGCCAGGCTTCGGGGAAGAACTGGCGCATCCCATAAAGGAACCAGTCGATCTCCGTCTGGCGCATCAGGAAGATGCCGCGCAGGATCAGCCCGATCACCCGGTCGGGATGGGCCTGGGCATAGGCAATGGAAAGCGTGGAACCCCAGGAGCCGCCAAAGACCAGCCAGCGCTGGATGCCCAGCATCTCCCGCAGCTGTTCCAGGTCGGCCACCAGATGCGGGATATCATTATCCTGCAATTCCCCCAGCGGGGTGGAGCGGCCGGCGCCGCGCTGGTCCAGAATGATGATGCGGTAATGGGTGGGATCAAAGAAACGGCGATGGGTGGGCGATGCCCCCGCACCCGGCCCGCCATGCAGGAACAGCACCGGCACCCCTTCCGGGTTGCCGGATTGCTCCCAGTACAGCGTGTGGAGATCGTCCACCTTCAGGCGGCCGGTCTGAAAGGGTTCCAGCGGGAAGAAAAGATCGCCACGCGGCATGGTGGTATGGATCCGCTTGCTTGGGTTGTTTTGTGACAGTCTAGGGCAAGCAAGGGGCCAATGGCAAACCATCCGACAACAGGGAACCGGTCGGGCGGCCCCGCCCTGGCATAGACGGTTCGCGTTCCATGCAGAGACTGCTGGCTTGACGCAAATCATCCGATAACGGATGTTTTGCGTCAACGCATGGATAGAGGATCATTCCCATGAGCATCCCCCTGTTTCTGGCCCGGTTATGGGGCTGGTTGCGCCCTGTGACCCGGCCCGACGATCTGCCCGCCGTCATCCTGCGGGAGTTCGATGGTGAGGGCCGGCATTTCACCGAACGGTTGGCCCTGGGCCGCCATCGTCAGCCTTTTTTGTTTCGTATGCATCCGATATCGGAACTGACGGAGTACAGGGACAGATTGTTCCTTGCAACCTTCCCGCAGATCGGCGATAGAGTCCGGTGAACCCTTCCCGCCACCCCCCAGCATAAGGAGCCTATAAGATGGACATGAATTCTCACTTTACCGGTACCGGGGACGCTGTGCGTTGCCGAACCGGCGCGCGACTGGTCGCCCAAAAAATCTCCCTCAACCAACAAACGATCTTTCGAACATTCGAGGGCTGTGATGAGCTTCTTCTTCTCTGTGGCCAAGGGGCCGAAATTATTCATTGAACTGGCCCATTGGGCTGATCATGGCGCCCCCGGCGGACGCCGTTACGACCTCCGCCGCGAGAATGGCGAGCTGTTGATCTGGCTCGGCCGCCTGCATTTGATTTACACGCCGGCCCGTTGGCGGCCGCCGGCACGGGGACCAACAATACATGGCCGTAAACCACCCACAGACTGCCGGTTGGCATCCTGACGCGCTGGACCCGCTGGTCCGCGTCTTGGAGGCGTTGCGCGTGCTGGATCCGGATCTGCCGATCCAGTATGCGCTGTCCTTTCTGACCATCGCGCAGAATGAGGGTCTGTCGATCCGCGATCTGTCCGAACGGCTGGGCATTGCCCAGTCTTCAGCCTCCCGCAACGTGGCCGCCTTGTCGAAATGGCACAGTTTCGGCAAGGAGGGTCACGATCTGGTGCAGGCGGAGGAAGACCCGCGTGAACGCCGCCGCAAGATCATCACCCTGACCGACAAGGGCCGCGCCCTGGCGACCCACCTGTCCGACCTGATCCAACCGGAAGACAGCCCACCGATCCGCCGGATGGCTTGAGGCTTGGGTCAACTTTATGGGGCTGCTGGGATGGCCCCTATCGGCCTTTTCCTGAGTGTCTGTCCGGAAAGTTTTCGTTCTTTCTCAACACGTTAATGTTCTGATCCCGTCACCCCGGCGAAGGCCGGGGTCCAGCTCGTAGAGCAAAGCGCTTGTGATTCTGGACCCCGGCCTTCGCCGGGGTGACGGTAGCGCTTAAAGATAAGACGTGTAAGACGTTGAGATAACGTGAAACTTTCCGGACGGGTACTAAACTCTTTTTAAGGCCGCATGACAGTCAGGAACGCGGCCTCCCTACAAAATATTTGCCTCTATCCTCAATCCTGCGGCCCATAGGCGGCCATGAAAACCCGCACGGCGGCCTGGGCGCGGATGCGCATCTGATCCGGGGTCATCTGCGCATCCTGTCCCAACAGGGTGCGCAGCTGCAGCTGGCCATTGACCAGCCCGAAAAACTGCTCGGCCGCCAGCGCCGGATCGGCAATCCGCAGGGTGCCCGCCTCGCTCTGCCGGCGCAGGTAATCGGCCATGCGCCGCAGGGTCAGCAGCGGGCCGTTTTCATAGAAATGCGGACCGGCATCGGGGGATTGGGTCTGGGTGCTGGCGGAAATGATCACCCGCACCAGACAGGGATAATGCGGCCGGGTCAGCAGGTCCAGAAAGCGCATTCCCTGGGCTTCCAGCACGGCGGCAGGGCTGGCATTGGCGCCCATGCTGGTGATGGGTTCAACCAGCGCGTCGCTGCGCCGACGTACCATGGCTTCGAACAAGGCATCCTTGTTCTTGAAATGCTTGTAGATCGTCTGTTTGGAGACACCGGCCACCACGGCAATCCGGTCCATGCTGGCGCCATGGCCTTCCTGGATGAACACGGATTCCGCTGCCTGCAAAATAGCCTCCCGCTTGGCCGGGTCCATGGGCCGGCCGGCCCGGCGGGGGCCGGCACAGCATTCCGCTTCCATCACCATGTCAGTGCGCCCCAGTATCCGACGCCCCGCGCAGCACGGGCCGTTTGACAAAGGGCAGGGTCAGCAGGGCAAGTGTGAACAGCAAGGCCATCACCAGGAACAGGTCGGAAAAGGTCATCACATGAGCCTGTTTCTGCACGATACCGGATAAAACCGCCAGCGTGCCGGCATCGCTGCCGGTGCTGACCGTCAGGCGGTTGCCCACCTGTTCCATCCAGCCCTGCACCACGGGCCGGGTCGGGTCCACCCAATCGTAAAGCACACGGGTGTGCAGGGCCAGCCGTTCGGTGATGACGGTATTGATGCCGGCAAGCCCGAAGGCCCCACCCAGATTGCGCATCAGGTTGAACAGGCCCGAGGCGTTTTTCACCGCCTGCGGCGGCAGGGTGCCCAGCGCCAGGGTGGTGATGGGGATGATGCAGAACATCAGCCCCGCCCCGCGCAGCATCTGCGGCAGCAGCAATTCGTTGAACTGCCAGTCCGCCGTCACCGGCACGGAGATATAGAAGCTGACGGCCAGCAGGAAGAAGCCCAGGGCCAGCAGCTTGCGCACATCCATTTTTGCCGACAGCTTGCCGACAATGGGGGAGGACAGGAACTGGCACAGGCCGGTGATAACCATGGTGGCGCCAATCTGCTGGGCATTCAGCCCGCGGATCTGCCCCAGATAAAGCGGCAGCATATAGACCGAGCCATAAAGCCCGATGCCAATGATGAAGCCATATAGGCTGCCAATAGCGAAATTGCGGTCGCGCAGGGCCGACAGATCGACGATGGGCCGGCGATATGTGAGCATCCGCCAGAAAAACAGCACGCCCGCCACCCCAGCCAGGATGGAGAAGCGGACAATCTCCTCATCCTCGAACCATTGGTTGCGCGCCCCTTCCTCGATCACATATTCCAGGCTGCCCAGAAAGGTTGCCAGCAGCACGATGCCGATCAGGTCAATGCCGCTCAACAGGCTGCGGTCGCCCTTGTCGATATCGATGCAGTTCCATACCACGGCGCTGACCACCAGGCCCGGCAGCAGGTTGATCAGGAACAGCCAGTGCCAGCTGAACTGTTCGGTCAGATAGCCGCCCAGGGTGGGGCCGATGGTGGGGCCCAGCGTGGCGACCAGCCCCACCACCACCGTTACCACCGCCCGCCGCGCCGGGGGAAAGGCGGTGAAGCTGGTGGCAAAGACGGTGGGAATCATGGCGCCACCGATGAAGCCCTGCAGGGTGCGCCACAGCACCAGCTCGTCGATGCTGCCGGACTGGGCGCAGAGAAAGCTCATCAACGTGAAGCCCAGGGCAGAGGCGGTGAACAGCACGCGGGTGGATAGCAACCGCGACAGAAAGCCCGAAAGCGGGATCATCACTACTTCGGCAATCAGATAGCTGGTCTGGACCCAGACAATCTCATCGGTACTGGCGGCCACACCGGACTGGATCTGCGACAGGGAGGAGGCGACGATCTGGATATCGAGGATCGCCATGAACATGCCGAACACCATGGCGACGAAGCCGATCACGGTCCGCCGGCTGATGGCGGCATCCGGGGGGGAGGCAGCGGCGGCCCCCCCTGTCACAGTCATGTCCGTCATGGTTCAGCGCTCCGCCACCTGGCCGCCGGCGGGGATGTCCGGCCCGTCGATGCCGATCAGATCCTTGCCGCCAGCGCGGGTATCCACCGCCACTTCCACCGACAAGCCGGGGCGCAGCCGGCCCGCCATCGGGCCATTCTTGGGCAGGGAAATCCGCACCGGTACCCGCTGCACGATCTTGGTGAAATTGCCGGTGGCATTTTCCGGCGGCAGCAGGCTGAACTGCGCGCCCGATGCCGGGGACAGGCTGGCGATGCGGCCGGTCACCGTCAGATCATGATAGGCATCCAGCTTGATGGTCACCGGCTGGCCAATGCGCAGCCGGTCGATCTGGGTTTCCTTGAAATTCGCGGTGACATAGGCCTCACTCACCGGCACCAGGGCCATCAACTGGGTGCCGGCATTGACATATTGGCCGACGCGCGCGTTGTTGCGGCCGATGACACCGGCCTTTGGCGCGCGCAGCACCGTCTTTTCCAGCTCACTTTCCGCCAGCACCAGGGTGGCCTCCGCCTGGGCCAGATTGGCCTCTGCCTGCACCCGTTCGGTGCGCAGCACGGCGATCTGGTCGCGCTCGGCCGCCAGGGCGGCCTGGGCGCGCTTCACCGCCGCACCGGCCTTGGCAGCATCGGCCTGGCTGGTGGAAAGCTGCTGCTTGCTGGCGAAATCACGCGTGGCCAGGGCGGTATAGCGGCTGGCATCGGCCCCGGCCCGCCGCTGTTCGGCCTGGGTGGAGGCCAGGCTGGCCGTCGCCTGGGCGATCAGCGAATCTTCCAGCACCAACCGGCTGTCGATATTGGTGATGGCCGCCGCCGCCGCATCGCGCTGGGCGCGGGCCTGATCCAGCCGGGCGCGGAAATCCCGGTCATCCAGGCGCAGGATGACATCGCCTTCCTTCACCTTCTGGTTTTCCACCACCGCCACCTGATCGATATGGCCGGCGACACGGGTGGAGAGCGTGATGATCTCCGCCTCCACATAGGCGTTGTCGGTGCCCTCGATGAAGCGCCCCTCGCTCCACCAGTGCCAGCCGGCATAGCCCGCCCCCAGCAACAGCGGCACCGCCAGGATCAGCCCCAGTTTCTTGTTCATGATCGGTCCCCCGGACGAATTATGGAACTGGACGGTCCAGTTTTGTTTTGAGGGTGCCGTGAGACCGACCACCCGTCAAATGAATAAATGGACTCATCAGTTTGATAATAGCGTGGGCAGCCATGCCGGCGGGACATGCTGACCGGAAGGTCATGGGATCGCCCTATCCGGGTCGGGGGGTTCTTTGCTAGACAAGCAAGGGCATGGGCGAACGGCAAAAGTCAGGGCGGCAGCGGATGTGGCGGCAAGATCAGGGTAGTATGACGGGGCAGCGATTGCCGGATCGCCGCCGCTTACTGCGCGGCCTGCTGGCCGGTGGTCTTTGCCTTGCCCTGGTGGATACGGCCCCGGCACAGGCATCGGAAGCAGTTGACCCGAAAATCCGCTTCATCAAGTTTCCGCCCATCCTGCTGCCCGGCAAGGATCGGTTGGCCTATCTGCGGCTACGCTTCACGCTAGTGGTGCGCGAAGGCGAAAAGATGCAGCAGGAAGCCGATCTGGTGAATGCCTATAAGCCCCGGATCATCGGGCTGGTCACCGAACGGCTGCCGCAAGACAATGTGGTGGACCGTGATTCCGGGCCGGAACAGGTGAACCATCTGAAGGAATGGCTGCGCGACCTGGCCAACACCATTGTTGGCCAGCCGGTGGTGGAAGAGGCGCTGATTGTCTCTATCCTGACCGGTTAAACGGTGGCGGTGGAGCCCATCTGCGCATAGGGGCTTGCACCGGGTGGTTAATTGCATTTCAATGGGTGGAATATCCCATTGATTGTGGCTCGCTTGCGCCCGTTTTCCATCCTTGTCCTGCTCTGCTGTCTGCTGTCCGCCGGCTGTGGCGGAGGCGGTATGATTTTGCCACGCGGCACGGGCGGCGCGCCCGTGCCGCTGGCGCTGGATAATGTGACGGTGGATGTGCCGCGTGGCAGCAGCATTGGTGGCTATGGTTTCGGCCTGCTCTGCCGCCCGCCTTATAATGACATTGCCTGGAGCCAGCGCCCCGCCTGGGACGGCCAGTTGGCCTTGGCGGTGCGCGATGGCATGGCGGCGGGCGGGGCCCCATTGGCGGATGACAGGCGTCACGGCCCCCTGCGTTCAACCCAGCCCTGGCAACTGTCCGCCCGCATCAGCCAGATCAATTTTGACCTCTGCCGCGCCAACGATCTCTGGTTTGGTAAACCGATCGGGGAGACGGGCACAGCAACGGTGACGGTGGAATGGACCCTGCAGCGGGCGGGGGCGCCCCCCCAGCGGCTGACCAGCCACGGCCGGGGCGGCACCGATATCCCGGCAGCGGGTGACAGCAAACTGTTGATCTTGACCAACGCCCTGACCGATGCGGCGCTGCGGCTGGCCACCCACCCGGATTTCCGCACGGTGCTTTCAGGCCCGTCGGCGGTAGAAGAAACAGCGCAAGCGACGGCACAAGCCCAAGCCATACCCGGCTTTCCGGCCCCCGAAACGACGGAGAGGGAGACGCAGACACCGGCAGACACCACCCCCATTCCTGCCGCTATTGGCGATCCATTGCTGATGGTTTCGGCAGCCCCCCGCCAGCGCCCGGCCTTGGTGCTGGGGCCGGATGGGCTGGCGCTGATGCCGCTGGAGATGGAGCCCGACTGGCTGGCCGCCGGTGCCGCCCCCATCTTGCCCGTACGGACGGTGACCGATAATGCTGGCGGGCAGGCCATACCCCTGGCTTGGGACCGATTGGCGGCGGTTGTTCTGCTGCGGGTGGAAATGGCACCCCATCCGCTGCCCGGCATGGCACCGGTCCGACCACGCAGCCCGCCGGTGGGAAGTCTGCTGCATCCGCCGGGCAAGCCTGAGCACACGGCGATGATTGCCGCCCGGCGTGAAGAAGGGCCGTTGCCGGTGCTGTTGCTGGATTTGCCGGAAGGGCTGGCCCCGCCGCCTTTCCTGCTGGATGGTTCCGGCCGGCTGGCGGCGGTGATCGCTGGCCAAGCCTTGCAAGGCGATCTTCAGCCCTATCACCCTGCCGGCCCTTTATTGACACGGCTGCTGCTGAAATTGCCAACGGCCGGTCAACTCCCCTGAGGGCAATACGCTCAGCAGGCGGCGACCCGCCGAAAGATACCGCCATCAAGCGAAAAGCCGGTGGACGCTCACCATCATGCCGCAATTGCGCTATAGGATGGGCCATCCGCCGATTGTTCCTTGAGAGAAGATGAGCGCCCTTTCCCTTGAAGCCGGCCCGCTGTCCGGCCTTGCCACCCGCCTCAAGGAACTGACAGGCTGGCGGCGCTATGGGCTGGCGGCACTGGCTGGCGCGCTGGCCACGGCCAGCCTGCCGCCCTTTCATGTGCTGCCGCTGCTGCTGGTATCGTTTCCGCTGCTGCTCTGGCTGTTGCAGGGGGCGGGGACGGCAAAGCGCACCTTCTGGGTGGGCTGGTTCTTCGCCTTCGGCCATCATGTGCCGGGGCTTTACTGGATTTCCGTGGCGCTGTTTGTCGATATCGGCCGCTTCTGGTTCATGCTGCCGCCGGCCGTGCTGGGCCTGCCCGCGCTGCTGGCCGTGTTTGTCGGGCTTGGCTGTCTGCTGCATCGCGGGCTGGTCGGGCGGTTCGGGCTGGGGCCGGTGGCTTCCCTGCTGGTCTTTGCGCTCTGCTGGGCCGCGATGGAATGGCTGCGCGGCCATGTCTTCACCGGCTTTCCCTGGAACCTGATCGGCTATGGCTGGTGGCCGGTGAAGCCGGTGCTGCAGGCGGTTTCCGTCACCGGCATCTATGGTTTGTCGCTGCTGACCGTGCTGCTGGCCACGCTGCCGGCCCTGGCCGTGGGGGCCAACTGGCGTCGCCCGGCCGCCGCCGGTTTGGCTGGGCTGGTGCTGCTGTCCGGCTGGGGTGGCTGGCGCATGGCGGGGCAGGGGCTGGAGACGGTTCCCGGAGTCACCCTGCGCGTAGTGCAGCCGAACATCCCGCAGACCCTGAAATGGGATCCCAATGCCAAGCTGAACAATGTCCGCCAGACCATCAACCTATCCGCCGCCGATGGGTGGGAGAAGGTCAGCCATATCATCTGGCCGGAAACCGCCATCCCCTATTTCCTGCAGGCCCCCGCCGATGGCAATGACAGCGCGGTGCTGGCCCAGACGGTGGGGCGCATCGCGCCGGCCGGCGGCCTGTTGATCACCGGGGCACCGCGGGTAGGTAAGGGGGCCGATGGGGCGGAGCATTATTATAACAGCCTGTTCGCCCTGGATGCCGGCGGGGCGATCACCGCCACCTTCGACAAGTTCCATCTGGTGCCGTTCGGTGAATATCTGCCGCTGCGTGATTTCCTGCCTGCAGGCATCAATGCCGTGGCGGCGTCGGCCAGCGATTTCAGCCCCGGTCCCGGACCCCAGACCCTGACCCTGCCGGGCTTGCCATCGTTCAGCCCGCTAATCTGTTACGAGGTGATCTTCCCCGGCCATGTCGCCCGCACCGGCGAGAGCCGGCCGCACTGGCTGCTGAACCTGACCAACGATGCCTGGTATGGAAATTCCACAGGCCCCTATCAGCATTTCACCATCAGCGCCGTGCGGGCGGTGGAGGAGGGGGTGCCGATGGTACGCGCCGCCAATACCGGCATTTCCGGCGTGGTCGACGCCTATGGCCGCGTCACCGCCCGGCTGGGCCTGGGGGAGACTGGGCACTTGGATGCCGCTCTCCCCGTGGCCGCCCCCGTGACACCCTATGCCCGTTTCGGGGATGGGATGCTGGCCTTGTTGATGGCGCTGGTGGCCGGGCTGGCGGTGCTGACGCGGCGGGTGAGGTGAGCATCTTCGGCTTTAAGCGTGAAGTAGCGCCGTGAGCAAGGGGTGTTGGGGGAGGATCAGAGGGTTCACCACCGTTACACCTCCCCAGGTGAAGCCGTTCTGCAGGTCTTCCGACAGGAGCAAGCGGCACCCGCCTTGTGAGGCGGCAGCAAGAATGACAGCATCCCAAATGCTGAAGCCATGATCGGCAGCGAGGTCGGCCGCTGCCATCACAATATCAAATGATGTGGGAATGGTCTGAAAACTGTCTGACCAGCCAAGCAAAGCCTCGCGGGCCTGCATCTTGGACCGGCCCCCCTTGCGGACCAGAACGTTGAACAATTCGCCCAGAACCTGGGCGGGAATCAGAGCCGATTCTTCCGGTAATTGGCGCAGTAGCGTCAGAACGGCTTCACGTCGCACCGTATCATTCACCCCCTCCGCATAGGCGAGGATGTTTGTATCGAGCGCGATTTTCATTTCTCATCCTCGTAAAGCTCATCGCGTGTCCAATGTCCAGCATGGACAACGGGCTGAGCCTCCAGGCGAGAGAACAAGGCTGCGCGCGCGCCGGCTGCAACCTTTGTCATCTCGTCCGCCGGGATGATACGAGCAACCGGTTTACCGTGCGATGTCACCACATAGGACTGCCCCTCCCGTACCCCGCGCAGGATGTGGGAGAATTTGCGGTTGGCATCCGCTGCCGAAATAGCCTCTTCCATGGCCAACCCCGTTGGTAGTGATATTAACTACTTTACGGGAAGCTGAGTTCACGGGCAAGCAGGCCCGTACCTATTCCTGCGAACCCGGCAGCTTGCCCGGCTCCTCATAGGCGATGACGACCGCCAGCTTCCACCCGGCAACGGCATCACGCCGCAGCACATAGGAGGTGGAAAAGCGCATGATCTCCGCCCGGTCTTCACTGCGCAGCAGCCATAGCACCTCGGCCCGCGCCAGATCAGGGCCGCAGGGCCAGGCCCAAACGGCTGCAGGCACCGGCCAAGCCAGCCCGATGCCGTGATAGGTGGTGAACATCGCCTCCACATAATGCCTGACCGCCGCATCATCGGCATGGGTCAACGGATGGGCCGCCGTCAGCACCGTCAGTGGCCGATCAAACAGGGCGGTCAGGGCCGCTGCGTCATAGGCCGCGAAGGCGGTACTGTAGCGATCAAAGAAAGCCGCAACCTCGGCCCCGGTCCGATTTTCGCTGTCCATGGGTGCATCCCCCTAAATTATTGATTTTATTTCTTTACGAAAAAGGGGCACCGAAGCGCCCCTTTGGAACTCACCGCCGCAGGATACGGTTCAGCACCCCATCCAACTGATCCAGATTGCGGTAATGGATCTGCAACGTGCCCTTCGGCCCATTGGCGGACAGCGTCACCTTCAGCCCCAGCGCGTGGGACATTTCGCGTTCCAGCGCCACCGTGTCCGGTGCTTTTTCCTTTGGCGCAGGGGCAGCACTGGCCGGCTGTTCGGCCATGCGCTTCACCAGCGCTTCCGTCTGGCGCACATTCAGGCCCTGCTTGATCACCTCCTGCGCCAGGGCCAGCGGGTCGGCCGCCGTCAACAGGGCGCGGGCATGGCCCATGGACAGGCTGCCATCCTGCACCAACGCCTTTACCGCGTCGGGCAGGGCCAGCAAGCGCAGCATGTTGGCCACGTGCGACCGGCTTTTGCCAACGGCGCGGGCCAGGTCTTCCTGCGTATGTTCAAACTCATCCATCAACCGCTTGAAGCCTTCGGCCTCTTCCAGCGGGGTCAGGTCGGCGCGCTGGATATTTTCGATCAGCGCGATTTCCAGCGCTTCACGGTCCGTCAGCGTGCGGACCAGCACCGGCACTTCATGCAGCCCGGCAAGCTGGGCCGCCCGCCAG
Source organism: Niveispirillum sp. SYP-B3756 (assembly GCF_009495745.1). Taxonomy (GTDB): domain Bacteria; phylum Pseudomonadota; class Alphaproteobacteria; order Azospirillales; family Azospirillaceae; genus Niveispirillum. The sequence continues at coordinate 126,916 of NZ_WIDQ01000008.1, read as the reverse complement.
CGGCGTTCACCGGCGATGATCTCGTATGATTGCGCGCCCGGTGCCGCTGCCGGGTCTTTCCGCACCAGAAGCGGCTGCAGGATGCCACGCTCCCGCACGCTTTCGACCAAAGCGGCCAGATCATCCTCGTCGAACTTACGGCGCGGCTGATATTTGCCGGGGTGAACATGGTCGATGGGCAGTAGCCGGGTCAGGCGAACCCGATCCACCTGCTGTTCCTCCTCACCACCCGTTGCCTCACCGAACAGGGCGGAAAGGCCGCGTCCCAGGCCGGTCCGCTGCTGATGCTTTTTCGGTTCATCCATAAGCCAACTGCCGCTTCCGCTCGCGCTTCAACATCTCGCCCGCCAGATGGATATAGGCCTGTGCGCCGGCTGACTTGTGGTCATACAGCAGCACCGGCTTACCATGGCTGGGCGCCTCGGATACCCGCACATTGCGGGGGATCACCGTTTCGTACACCTTCTCCCCGAAGAAGCCGCGCACATCGGCGGCCACCATATCGGAGAGATTGTTGCGACGATCAAACATGGTCAACACCACGCCATTGATTTCCAGCGTGGGGTTGAAAGCGCGCTTCACCCGCTCAATGGTGCGGATCAGATGCGACAGCCCTTCCAGGGCATAGAATTCACATTGCAGCGGCACCAGCACGGCATCCGCCGCCGCCAGCGCGTTCAGGGTCAACAGGCCCAGGGCAGGGGGGCAATCGATCAGGATATAGTCGAAGCCGCCGGTGGATTTTTCCAGGCTGTCCTTCAGGCGGAACTCCCGGCGTTCCACGCCGACCAATTCCACCTCTGCGCCTGACAGATCGACATTGGCCGTCACCACCCACAGGCCGGGAACCGTGGTGGTCACCGCCACCTCTTCCACCGTCAGGTCGGCAAACAGCAGATCGTAAATGCCAAATTCGCGGTTGGACTGGGGAATGCCCAGGCCGGTGGAGGCATTGCCCTGCGGATCATTATCGATGATCAGCACACGCTTGCCCACCGCCGCCAGGGCGGTAGCCAGGTTGATGGTGGTGGTGGTTTTCCCCACGCCGCCCTTCTGATTGGCAAGCGCGATGATATGGGCACGGGTGGCCGGAATGGGCAGGGACATGCTCGACACTCTCGTTCAACCTCGGTTTGGCGCGCGTGACGCGGATCAGCGCGGAGAAATGTCGGACAGGCGAAGCAAAGTGCCCGCCGCGTCAGTCTGGCTGGGGAAACGCTCAATCTGCATATTCCAGGAATCCCGCACGGCGGTCAATTCATCCTCAGCGGTCTTGCCCTTTGGGAACAGGCAAACACCATCCTTTTTTAACAAGCGGTGCGCCCAAGGCAACAGCATGGTCAGTTCCGCCAGCGCGCGGGCGGAAACCACATCCGCCGGCGGCACCTCCGCTACCTCGATCCGCATGGCATGGACGGTGGCCGGTGCCCCCGTCAGCCGGGCGGTTTCCCGCAGAAAGGCTGCCTTGCGCACATCCGATTCCACCAGATGCACCGAGGGCACCCCCATGATGGCCAGCACCAGACCGGGGAAGCCGGCCCCCGATCCCAGATCGACCTGAACCTGGGTTCCTGCAGGAACCAGCTCAAATAACTGGGCGGAGTCGGCCAGATGCCGACTCCAAATATCATCCAGGGTGCTCTTGGCGACCAGATTGATGGCCGGGTTCCACTTGCGCAGTTGAGCCTCATAGACCTGCAGCTTTTCCAGTGTTTCACGTGAAACACTGAAACGGGCCTGGAACTGCGCCGGGGTCATCAGCATCCTCTAAGGCAATGGAACGGGGGCCAGCGATAGCGAAGCCAGCCCCCCGCCGTCAAGCGATCAAGCGATCAAGCGATCAAGCGATCAAGCGATCAAGCGATCAAGCGATCAAGCGGCTGTATGCCGCTTCCTCACATGGCGCAACAGGGCGGTCAGCGCTGCAGGCGTCATGCCGGGAATACGGGCAGCAGCCCCCAGGGTAGCCGGCTTGGCATTGCGCAGTTTCTGCCGGATTTCGGCAGAGAGGGAGGCGATGCTGTCCGGGTCCAGATCCGTCGGCAGTTCCAACGCCTCATCCTTGCGGAAGGCGCGGATATCGGCTTCCTGACGGTCCAGATATCCGGCGTACTTGCCGTCGATTTCCACCTGTTCGGCAATGTCTGGCGACAGACTGTTCAGTTCCGGCCAGACCTGGCAGAGACGGGGGAAATCAATCTCAGGATAGCGCAACAAGTCCAGCGCCGTCCGGCGGACGCCATCCTTGTTAATATGCAGCCCGTGCTTTTCCAGCTCGTTCGGGGTGGCCGACAGGCCGGTGACCAGGGCGCGCGCCTCAGCCAGCGCCTGCTTCTTGCCCGCCCAATGGGCGGCACGCTCGGCGCCGATGACGCTGATGGACAGGCCCCGGTCGGTCAGCCGCTGGTCGGCATTATCCGCGCGCAGCAACAGGCGATACTCCGCCCGGCTGGTGAACATGCGGTAGGGCTCGTTGGTGCCGCGCGTGATCAGGTCGTCGATCAGCACCCCGATATAGGCTTCCGCCCGGTCCAGCACGAAGGGGGCAGAACCAGCGACGGCCAAGGCGGCATTGATGCCAGCGATCAACCCCTGGGCCGCCGCTTCCTCATACCCGGTCGTACCATTGATCTGCCCAGCCAGGAACAGGCGGGGCAGGCGGCGTGTCTCCAGCGTGCGGGTCAGCTCGCGGGGATCGATATAATCATACTCGATGGCATAGCCGGGCCGGATCATCCGCACCTGTTCCAGGCCGGGGATGTGCTTCAGGATTTCCAGCTGCACATCACGCGGCAGGCTGGTGGAGATGCCGTTGGGGTAAACCGTGTCATCATCCAGTCCCTCCGGTTCCAGGAAAATCTGGTGCCGGTCCTTGTCGGCGAAGCGGACAATCTTGTCTTCCACGCTGGGGCAATAGCGCGGGCCAATGCCTTCGATCTGGCCGGAATACATCGGCGCCCGGTGGATATTCTCCCGGATGATGCGATGCACCGCCTCCGTCGTATAGGTGATGGCGCAATCGATCTGCGGTGTGGTGATGGCACGGGTAAGGGTGGAGAAGGGCGGCGGCGGCATGTCACCCGGCTGTGCCTCCAGCCCGGCCCAGTCAATGGTCTTGCCGTCCAGCCGGGGCGGCGTGCCGGTCTTCAACCGGCCCAGGGTAAAGCCCACCCGTTCCAGCGTGTCGGACAGGCCCAGGGCCGGGGCTTCGCCCACACGGCCAGCGGGAATTTTCTCTTCACCAATATGGATCAGGCCGCGCAGGAAGGTGCCGGTGGTCAGCACCACGGCACCGGCGCGGATGGTTTCGCCCGTCGCCGTCACCACACCGGCGCAATGGCCGGCGGCGTCGATCACCAGATCTTCCACCGCTGCTGCGATGATGGTCAGGTTTTCCTGCGCCGCCAATGCTGCCTGCATGGCGTTGCGGTAAAGCTTGCGGTCAGCCTGGGCGCGGGGGCCGCGCACGGCGGGGCCCTTTGACCGGTTCAGGATGCGGAACTGGATGCCGCCCTGGTCGGTGACGCGACCCATCACCCCATCCAGCGCGTCGATCTCCCGCACAAGATGGCCCTTACCCAGGCCACCGATGGCCGGGTTGCACGACATCTCGCCAATGGTCTCGATCTTGTGGGTCATCAGCGCGGTGCGGGCACCCGCACGCGCCGCCGCAGCGGCAGCCTCGCATCCCGCATGGCCGCCGCCAACCACGATCACATCATAGTTCTGCATGGGGCGGAAAATACGGCGAAATGGTTCGGCTGTCAAAGCGGCGGGTGCGCATGGGTCATAGCGCGCCGCCGCTGGGGTGGGGCTATTTCCCAATACAGAAATCCCGGAAGATCACATCCAGCAATTCTTCCACATCCACCCGCCCGGTGATGCGACCCAGGGCGCGGGCGGCGAGGCGGACATCTTCGGCGGCCAGTTCGGGCAGGGGGGCGGAGAGCGCCCGCTGCAGGTTCTCCCGGCATTCCTCCAGTGCTGCCCGGTGACGGGCGCGGGTCAGCGCCGGGGCACCGGACGGGGCGTAGCGGCGGGAGACTTCATCGGTCAATGCCTGCAGCAGCGCCGGCACCCCGTCGCCGGTGCGGGCGGAGACCTGCAGCACCGGCTGGGCGGAAAGCGGCGGCGTGGCACCCGGTTGGTCGGCCTTGTTCATTACCAACAGCGCATCCGCATCGGCCAAGGCCAGCGTCGCCGGGTCGGGATCGGACAGGCCATCGAAGACCAGCAGCTTCAGGTCCGCCTTGGCCGCCCGGTCCAGTGCCCGGCGGATGCCTTCGCTTTCCACCTGATCGGCGGCATCGCGCAGGCCCGCCGTGTCGGCCAGCAGCACCGGATAACCGCCCAAATCCAACTGCACCTCAATCACATCGCGCGTCGTGCCGGCCTGGTTGGAGACGATGGCCACATCGCGCCGCGCAATCGCGTTCATCAGGCTGGATTTACCGGCATTGGGCGCCCCCAGAATAGCGATGGAAATGCCATCGCGCAGCCGCTCCCCCCGGCCCTGATCGGCCAGATGGGCAGATAGCTCCTCCACCAATGTCAGCACCACCGGGCGCACCGCATCGGACAGGCCGCCGGGCAAATCCTCCTCGGGGAAGTCAATATCGGCTTCCAGATGGGCCAGCGCACGGGTCAGCCGGTGACGCCAGCCCTCGTAAAGCTGGCCCAAGGCGCCTTCCATCTGGCGCAGGGCCTGGCGGCGCTGCGCGGCGGTTTCGGCGTCCACCAGATCGGCGATGGCCTCGGCCTCGGTCAAATCCAGCTTGCCATTCTCAAAGGCCCGGCGGCTGAACTCCCCCGGTTCAGCCACCCGCAGACCCAAGCGGGTGAGCGCGCTGGTGGCCGCCGTCAACACCGCCCGCCCGCCATGCAGATGCAGCTCCGCCACATCCTCACCCGTAAAACTGGCCGGGCCGGGGAACCAGAGCAACAGGGCCTTGTCGAACAGCTCCCCGGTCCCCGGGTCGGTCAGGCCCGCCAGCCGGACCATGCGCGGGCGGGGCAGGGTGCCGGCCAGCGCCTGCAGGGTGGGGCCTGCAGCGGGGCCGGAAATCCGGATCACCTGTACCCCGGCACGGCCGGCGGCAGAGGCCAGGGCAAAAATAGTATCGGCCTGCATCAGCGGTGTTTCACGTGGAACATGGAGGGGATCGGTGGGAAGGCTCAGCCCTGACGGGCGGCAATATCTTCGGGCTTCTTGTCTTGCGGCTGCAGCATCAACCGTTCCACCCGCGCCCCTTCCACCAGATGGGTCTGCAGGATCTCATCAATGTCCGCCTTGTCGCGGAATGTGTACCAGACCCCTTCCGGATAGATCACCAGACACGGCCCCAACTCGCAGCGGTCCAGACAGCCGGCATTGTTGATACGCACCTGCTTGCCCAGACCCAGGCCGGTGGCCTTCTTCTTCATATAGTCGCGCAGTTCGTCGGCACCCTTCTCGCGGCAGCAGCCACGGGGGTGGCCCGGCTCCCGCTCATTGGTGCAGCAGAACACATGGGCGCGGAAATACAGGGCGGGATCGTCGGTCACCTTTTGCCATCCTTCGGCCCGGTGCCCATGGCGTTGGACATCTGCGACCACATCAATTTCTGGAGCTGTTCAAAGCCCTGCAGCCCCATGGGCAGCCAGGTCTTGAACATGGTTTCCGGGTCCATGGCGGCGATATTGGCGGAAAGCTGATCCTGCATCTGCCGCATCAGCGCCTGTTGCATGGGCTGCACATCGGGCAGACCCATGAAGGTCCGCGCCTCCTCCGGTGTGCAGTCGATATCGATCGTCACCTTCATCCCGCACCTTCCGCCCTGTTGCCGGCGCGACGATGTGCGCCGGCCATGTTCCCGTTTCGACTGGATTTTTCCCGCACCCTGGGTTCAACACAAGGATAAACTAAATGAGAGTCATGGGCCTGACGCGTTTGTCTGGCAGAATGGCCTGAAAAGAGCAAAGGCGTGGCAGCGCCCAGGAGAGAACAATGTCCACACAGACCAGCAGCACCAGCGGCAACCGGCTGCGGGAAGAAACCAGCCCCTATCTTCTGCAGCATAAGGACAACCCTGTCCACTGGCTGGCCTGGGGGCCAGAGGCGCTGGCCAAGGCCAAGGCGGAGGGGAAACCCATCCTGCTGTCGGTCGGCTATGCCGCCTGTCATTGGTGTCATGTGATGGCGCATGAGAGTTTTGAGAATCCCGCCATTGCCGAGCTGATGAACCAGCTGTTCATCAATATCAAGGTGGACCGGGAGGAGCGACCGGACATTGACCAGATCTATCAGCAGGCCTTGGCGCTGCTGGGGCAGCAGGGCGGCTGGCCGCTGACCATGTTCCTGACCCCCGATGGGCAGCCCTTCTGGGGCGGCACCTATTTCCCGCCGGAGGCCCGCTGGGGCCGTGCCGGTTTCCCCGATGTGCTGCGCGGGGTGGCGGCAACCTATGCCAGGGAACCGGACAAGGTTCAGCGCAATGTCGCAGCATTGCGCGATGCCATGTTGCGGCTGGCCCAGGGCCGGCCGGGCAGCGATGTCGGGCCCGATGCGCTGGTGCAGGTGGCGGGGCAGTTGGTGCGGGAAATCGACCCGCGCTGGGGCGGCATTGGGGAGGCCCCGAAATTCCCCCAACCCTCCATCTTCGAACTGCTTTGGCGGGCCTATCGGTTGAGCGGCAAGCCGGAATTCAGCGCCGCCGTCACCCATACGCTGTCCTGCATGGCGCAGGGCGGCATCTATGATCATCTGGGTGGCGGCTTCGCCCGCTATTCCACGGATGAGATGTGGCTGGTGCCGCATTTCGAAAAGATGCTCTATGACAATGCCCAGCTGGTGGAGCTGATGGCCCTGGTCTGGGCGGAGACGCGCAACCCCCTGCTGGCCACAAGGATCGAAGAAACCATCGGCTGGGTATTGCGGGAGATGGTGGCCGAAGGCGGCGGTTTCGCCGCCACCCTGGATGCCGACAGCGAGGGGGAGGAAGGTCGCTTTTATGTCTGGACCCGGTCGGAAATCCAACGCCTGCTGCCGGCCGATGATCTCGACCTGTTTTGCCAGACCTATGGCGTGACGGCAGAGGGCAATTGGGAAGGTCATAATATCCTGACCCGCATGGGGCAGGCGGGGCTGGCCGATCCGGCGACGGAAGAAAGGTTGGCCCGCTGCCGCGCCATTCTGCTGCAGGCCCGTGCCGACCGGGTGCGGCCCGGCTGGGATGACAAGGTGCTGGCCGACTGGAACGGGCTGATGATCGCCGCCATGGCCAAGGCGGCGGTTCTGTTTGAGCGGGCCGACTGGCTGGGGGCGGCCCGCACCGCCTTCGCCTTTGTCAGCAAACAGATGACCCGGCCCGATGGGCGGCTGTACCATAGCTGGCGAGAAGGCCGCGCCCGGCATGATGGCACGCTGGAAGACCATGCCAACATGGCCCGCGGGGCCACGGCGCTCTATGAGGCCACCGGGGAACGCCGTTTCCTGGATCAGGCGGAGCGTTGGGTCAACCTGATCGAGAAGCATTTCCATGATGAGGCCGATGGCGGCTATTTCGTTACCGCCGACGATGCCACCGGGCTGATCATGCGGCCGCGCCATGCCCATGATAATGCCGTGCCTGCAGGTAATGGCACCCTGGTCGGGCTGTTCAGCCGCCTCTGGTCCATCACCGGCAAGGATGAATATCGCCAGCAGGCCGACGCCCTGATCACCGCCTTTGCCGGGGAGGTGGGACGCAACTTTTTCCCGCTGGCAACCTATCTGAATGGCATTGACCTGCACCGTAACGGCATCCAATTGGTGCTGATCGGGCAACCAGGGGAGGCAGGGAGGCAGGCCCTGCAGCAGGCGGCCAACAGCCTGTCATTGCCCAACCTGATCAGTCTGCATTTTTCACCGGGTGAAGAAATTCCCCCCGGACATCCAGCCACTGGAAAGGCTATGGTTAACAATCTGGCGACGGCTTACGTATGTCGTCAGCAAAGCTGTTCGTTACCCGTGACGGGGCCCGAAGAACTGCGTCGCCTGCTTGGGGCGTAAATAGTCGGGGCCCTTATGTCAGTGCTTTCATCCGACGCTTTTTCACCACCTCCTTGTGAAGGATTTTTCCCATGACCGAGGTCACGATCCAGGCCAATGATGGCGGCAGCTTCAATGCCTATCTTGCCGCCCCTGCCGGGGGCAAGGGCGCAGCGATCATCGTTATTCAGGAAATTTTCGGCGTGAACGCCAACCTGCGCACCATTTGCGACAAGTACGCAGCGCAGGGTTATTTCGCCATTGCCCCCGACCTTTTCTGGCGACAGGAGCCCGGCGTTTCCATCACCGACCAGACGGAAGAGGAATGGCAGAAGGCCTTCGCCCTGTATCAAGGTTTCAATGAAACAAAGGGCGTGGAAGATCTGGAAGCCACGCTGGAATTCATCCGCGCCCATCCCGGTGTCAGCGGCAAGGTGGGTTCCGTCGGCTTCTGCTTGGGCGGCAAGCTGGCCTTTCTGATGGCCACGCGAACGGATGCCGACGCCAATGTGAGTTATTATGGGGTGGGGATCGAGGGTAGCTTGGGCGAAGCTTCCGCCATCGTGCATCCGCTGCTGATGCATATTGCGGAGAAGGATGGTTTCGTGCCGCCGGAGGCGCAGGCCAAGATCCGCGAGACACTGGCCAGCAACGCGCTGGTGGAAATCCACACCTATGAAGGCCAGGACCATGCCTTCACCCGTATCGGTGGCAAACATTATGATGAGCGGGCCGCCACCATCGCCCATGGCCGCACGGCGGAATTCTTCGCCAAGCATCTGGCGTGATGATGAACGACACGCCCTGTGATGATCATCGCAGAGGCTGAGTGTTCCCGCTTGCATGATCAGGGCCGGCCATTGTGCCGGCCCTTTTCTTTTCCGCAGGAGTGAAGTGATGACCCATGCCATCCGCGTGCATAGCCATGGTGGGCCGGAGATGCTGCGCTGGGAGCCCGTGACCGTCGGCAAGCCTGCAGCGGGGGAGGTGCTGATCCAGCACAAGGCGGTGGGGTTGAACTTCATCGACGTCTATTTCCGCACCGGGCTCTATGCCGCCCCCTTACCCTTCACCCCGGGCATGGAAGGGGCGGGCCGGGTGCTGGCGGTGGGGCCGGGGGTGGATTATCTGGCGCCGGGTGACAGGGTCGGCTATGGCAATTCCCCCCTTGGCGCCTATGCCGAACAAAGGCTGATCCCGGCAGAGCGCTTGATCAAGCTGCCCGACTGGCTGGATGACCAGACGGCCGCCGCCATGCTGCTGCAGGGGCTGACGGCGCAATATCTGTTACGCCAGACCTATGTGGTGAAGTCGGGCGACACGATCCTGATCCATGCCGCCGCCGGCGGGGTGGGGCTGCTGGTCTGCCAATGGGCCAATGCCTTGGGCGCCACGGTGATTGGCACAGTGGGTTCAGCAGAGAAGGCAGCCTTGGCGCAGGCCCATGGTTGTCACCACACCATCCTCTATCGGCAGGAGGATGTGGTGGCACGGGTGCGGGAGCTGATGGGCGGGCAGGGCGTCGATGTGGTCTATGACAGCATCGGCAAGGATATGTTTGACCGCAGCCTGGATTGCCTGAAACGGCGCGGCCTGATGGTCAGTTTCGGCAATGCCAGCGGGGCGGTGTCCCCCGTGGATATCAGCATCCTGAACAAAAAGGGCGGGCTGTTCCTGACCCGCCCGTCACTTGGCCATTATGCCGCGACCAGGGCGGAGATGCTGGCCATGGCTGACGACCTGTTCGCCCTGGTGAAAGACGGCACGGTGAAGGTCAACATCAATCAGCGTTTCGCCCTGCAGGACGCGGGCGAGGCGCATCGGGCGCTGGAAAGCCGAGCAACGACGGGGGCAACGGTGATGGTGGTGTGACTTACACCCCATTTCCGAAATAAGAACAGAGAAGGTGTTTCACGTGAAACACCTCACTCGGCCAGCCAAAGCGGTGCCTTGAAGCCCTTGATGAAAGCCTCATGCGCCGCCAGCTCTTCCGGCGTCGGCGCATGAGGGCGGGGGGGACGCGCCACGCGGTTGATCACCACCGGCCCGCTCTCCGTTGCCTGCACCGAAGGGCCTCCCGCCAAGACCAGATCAGGCTGACGGCCACCCATCAGCTCCAGATAAACCTCTGCCAGCAACTGGGCGTCGAGCAGGGCGCCGTGCAGGGTGCGGTTGGAATTGTCGATCTCAAACCGACGACACAGCGCATCCAGGCTGGCCGGTGCGCCGGGGAAGCGTCGGCGGGCGATCTTCACCGTATCGATCACCGGATTGGTCAGCTTAGGCATCCCCAGCCGCGCCAGCTCCGCATTCAGGAAACCCATATCGAAACTGGCATTATGGATCACCAGCCTGCTGTCGCCGATGAAATCCAGGAACTCGCCCACCAGTTCGGCAAAGACCGGCTTGTCAGACAGGAAGGCGGCGGAAAGGCCGTGAACCGCCTCCGCCTCTGCAGGCATGTCGCGTTCGGGGTTGATATATTTGTGCAGCACCTTGCCGGTGGCGACATGATTGAACGTCTCCACACAGCCCAGCTCCACCAGCCGGTCGCCATTCAGCGCATCAAGGCCGGTGGTTTCGGTATCCAGAATGATCTCACGCATGGGGCTTTTTCCAGCAGCTGAGGAAAGGGGAGATGTGATCATGGGGCTGGCGACGCGGGGGCCAGACCCGGCCAGTTGGCTGCAGACGCAGGGTCTTAACGATATGGGCCAGATGGCGGAAAGTGACAGCACGGCCCAGGCCGGTCGGCACCGTATAATCCGCCAGTCGCCGTTTCAGCGCATCCGGCATCTGCCGGGCCAGGATGCGATCCAGCTTCACCACATCCATGCCGGGCCTTGCCAGCACCCGCGACCGCTGCAGGAAGCGGGGGGCGGAGACGACCAGCACCTGATCCACCCGCGCCCGGCCGCCGGTTTCATAAAGCAGCGGAATATCCATCACCACCAGCTTCATACCCCGCTGCGCCTGCAGGCGCAGGAAATCGCGCGATGCCTTCTGCACCAGCGGATGCACAACGGCTTCCAGCCGCCGCAGGGCGGCTTGGTTGCCCAGCACGGCGGCGGACAGGGCCACCCGGTCAACCGAGCCATCCCGCACCGCCTGCGGAAACAGTGCCTGGATGGGGGCGACAGCTGCACCGCCACGGGCATAAAGCCGATGCACCGTAGCATCGGCGTCATGCACCGGACAGCCCAGGCGACGCAGCATCGCGGCCGCCGTGGATTTTCCCATGCCGATGGAACCGGTCAGGCCCAGAACGATCATGCAAGCCCCAGCACATGCCGGCGCAAATCATCCGTCACCTGCGGATCGGTACCAAACCAAGCGTGAAAGCCGGGCCGGGCCTGATGCAGCAACATGCCCAAACCATCGACAACGGCATTGCCGCGATCCATGGCTGCCTGCAGCAGGGGGGTGATCAGCGGGGTATAGACAATATCCGTCACCAGGGCGGTATCCGGCAGGGAAGACAGGTCAATCTGCAGCGGCGGCTGCCCCTGCATCCCCTGGGTGGTGGTATTGACCAGCAGGGCCGCCCCCTGCAGGGCTTCCGCCCGGTCTTGCCAATCCAGCACCTGCAGACGCGGATCAGCCAGATCGCTGGCCAGTTCTTCTGCCCGCGCGCGGGTACGGTTCAACAGGCGGATGCCAGGGGCGCCGGCATCCAGCAGGGCCACGGCCACGGCACGGGCGGCACCGCCAGCCCCCAGCACGACACTGGCCCCGGAACCGACCTGCCACCCTGCAGGCGCGCCGGCCTGCAGGCTCTGCCAGAAACCATACCCATCGGTATTGCGGCCCTCCAGTGACCCGTCGGGCAGGACCAGCACCGTATTCACTGCCCCAATACGCCGGGCGCTGTCATCCAGCCGATCCACCAGCCGGAACGCCGCCTCCTTATGCGGCACGGTGACATTGCAGCCGCGAAAGCCCAGGGCGGGCAGGGCGCGGAGAGCCTGTTCAATCCGGTCCAGTGGTACCGCCAGTGGCACATAGGCACCATCAATGCCATACTGGTTCAGCCAATATCCATGCAGCAACGGGCTGCGGGAATGGCCGACTGGCCAGCCCATCACACCTGCCAGCAACGCCTTGCCGGTCACCATCATCAAAGTCCCTTTGTTAAACCGGCAGCAGACGCCGCACGCGCAGGAAATCCAGCAGGGGCAGCAAGGGCAGCCCCTGGATGGTGAAATGATCACCCTTTACCCTGCTGAACAATTGGGCGCCCAACCCTTCCAGCATATAGGCACCGGCACAGCCAAGCACCGCGTCACCCGCCAGATCCAGATAGCGTTCAATGAAGCCATCCGACAAAGGCCGCATGGTTAGTTCCGCCTGATCTATATGGTGCCAGACGCGGGCGCCATTATGAAAAACCACGACGGCGGAATAGAGCCGGTGGGTACGGGCCGACAGGGCGCGCAGATGCTTGAATGCATCGGCGCGATCAATCGGCTTGTCATACCAGACACCATCGCATTCCAGCATCTGGTCGGCGCCGATGACATAGGGACCGGTATATTTGCGGGCCAGCTTGGCCGCCTTCAGGTCGGCGAGAGCCTCGGCCACCTCCGGCGGGCGCATCCCGGCGGCCTTGCCGGAATGTTTCATCTCTTCCTCATCCACCCGCGCAGCCTCGGCATGGACCTCCAGCCCGGCCGCCTCCAGCATCCGGCGGCGCGACGGGCTGGCGGAAGCCAGGATCACCGGTTCGGCTGACAGAAAGGCCGACATCAGGCTTCCTCCTCAGTCTTGCCTGCAGGGGCGGAGGGGGCGGCGGCCACGGCGACCCCGTGCGGCATCAATTGCGGACGGCGGCGGGACAGGATCATCATCACCTCTGCCGCCGTCTCCTCAATCGAACGGCGGGTGACGTCGATCACCGGCCAGCCCTTGCGGGTATAGAGCCGGCGCGCCTCCATCAATTCTTCCCGCACCTTTTCCGGATCGACATAGGAGGTGTCGTCACCCTGGTTCAACAGGCGCAACCGGTTGCGGCGGATGGCCACCAGCCGCTCGGCATCCTTAGTCAAACCGACAATCAGCGGCCGGCTCAACAGATCCAGTTCCGGCGGCAGGGGGCAGCCGGGCACATAGGGGATATTGGCCGCCTTGATGCCGCGATTGGCCAGATAGACGCAGGTGGGCGTTTTCGACGTACGGCTGACCCCCACCAGAATGACGTCGGCATCATGCAGACCCCAGGCGCTCTGCCCGTCATCATGGTTAAGGGCGAAATCCATCGCATCGATACGGTCGAAATATTGCGCGGTCAGCGCGTGCTGGCGGCCGGGCTTGCTCTGGCTTTCCAGCCCCAGATAGGCTGCCAGCGCATTGATCAGCGGGTCCAGCACGGGGATACAGGGAATCCCCAGTTCCCGGCAGGTTTCCTGCAGGCGGCGGCGCAGCTTGTCATTCACCAGGGTGAACATGACCATGCCGGGATTCTCCCGGATGCCATCGACCACCATGTCCAGCTGCCGCTCGGTCCGCACCAGATTCCAGAAATGTTCGACCGGTTCGGCCTGTTCAAACTGGCTGGTGCAGGCGCGGGCAACGGAGTTGATCGTTTCCCCCGTCGCATCGGAAACCAGATGCAGGTGGAAGCTGCGCACATCCCCCGCCGGTTTGGTCGGGGTGGCGGGCAGGGGGCGGATGGGCGGCGGCGGGGTTGTCGGCATCTGCAGGGGACCATCCTGGGGACAAAGGGGAGTGCATATGTGAACAAGTCGGCAAAATGCGCCAAGCCCTCGATTCAATCAAGGTAAGCCCGGATTCCATGAGTCCGCTTGCTGGACGGGGGATGAGTTTCGCAGACCCATGGGTGAATCAAGGACGAATCGGGCCTGACAGCACTTTTATCCCCAGAATCCGCAACCTCTGCGAAACAAGGATTTCCCTGGAAAATGAACCAATCGTGCGCACGCTTTTCCACAGAACTTTTCCACATCCGAAATGGGCCTTCCAGGCTGTGGACAAAGATGCGGACAAATGGGAATTACCGTTATTCACAGGCCCTACTTCTTACCTCCATCCTAACTAAAAAAATAAAGAGTTATAGGGAAGGGATGGGATAAGGTCGGGCGGAGACCCCGAGATTGGGAACCCGATGTCGGGCAAAACCCGGCGTAATCGTGTGCAGCCGAGAAGACGAGATGACGCTCAAGCCGATGCTGGCCGCCCTGGCCGGACAGACCCAGACCCCGCCGCCCTTCTGGCTGATGCGTCAGGCAGGGCGTTACCTGCCGGAATATCGCCAGGTCCGGGCGCAGGCCGGTGGATTTCTCGATCTGTGCCTGAACCCGGAACTGGCCTGCGAAGTAACGCTGCAGCCGTTGCGCCGCTATGGCATGGATGCCGCGATCCTGTTCTCCGACATTCTGATCATCCCCTGGGCCCTGGGACAGGGGCTACGCTTCGCCGAAGGGGAAGGCCCGGTGCTGGACGCCATCCGCGACGCAAGCGGTCTGGCGGCGCTTAAACCGGAGGGAATGCACGACAGGGCAGCCCCCATCTATGAAACCGTGTCACGCATTCGGGCTGCCCTGGATGACCGGACGACCCTGATCGGGTTCGCCGGCTCCCCCTGGACAGTTGCCTGCTACATGGTGGAAGGCGGCGGATCGAAGGAATATGCCAAGGTCAAGCGTTTCGCCTATACTGATCCGGCCGGGTTTGACCGGCTGATCGATATTCTGGTGACGGCCACCGTTGATTACCTGTCTGCCCAGGTGAAGGCCGGGGCCGAAGTGCTGCAGCTTTTCGACAGCTGGGCCGGCGCGTTGAGTGCGGCCGATTTCCAGCGCTATTCGGTGGAACCGACCCGACGCATCGTTGCCGCACTGAAGGCCCTGCATCCGACTGTGCCGATCATCGGCTTTCCACGCATGGCCGGGCTCAACCTCGTGTCCTATGTCGAACAGACGGGCGTGGATGCCGTCTCGCTCGACCCCTCGGTCCCGCCGGAATGGGCAGCCGCCCACCTGCAGGGCAAGGTGGCGGTGCAGGGCAACCTGGACCCGGTGTTGCTGCTGGCTGGTGGGGCGGCCCTGGAACAAGCGGCCCAATCGCTGATGGATCAACTGGGCCACGGGCCCTTCATCTTCAATCTGGGCCATGGCATCATCAAGGAGACGCCGCCGGAGCATGTGGCCCGGCTGGCGGGCTTGATCCGCGACTGGCGACCTGCGACAAAGATGTGATCCCTTTCCGGAAACGGTCTGCCTTATGTCGCACTATCCGTCTCCCCGCTGGCGTGTTGCCGTGGTGCTGCTGCGTCACGGGATGCCAGTGCGTCGGGCAGATGTTTTCCCCTACCTGCAGCGCCTGCTGACGGCTTTCCAGCCTGGAACATCGCCCTGGCGCCGCTGGCTGCGGGCGCGGCTGGCCGCGTGGAGTTGGCGTGACGGTGACCTGTTCCCTGCCGAGCCGGATGCCGGCCCCTGGCTGACCGCGCTTGAAGAGAAACTATGGGATCAGGGGGATGTGCGCCTGTTTCAGGCCCCGCTGCATGATGATGCGGCGATGAGCCGGGTGGTGGATGAGGTGGTGGAGTGGCAGGCGGATGAAACCCTGCTGCTGCCCGCTGATCCGTTTTACACGTTGACCCGCAATGGCCATGCCATGGACGCCTGGCGCCGATTGACGGCCGCTGCAGGTTTCCGCAAGGCCAGCCGCAGCCTGTGTTGCCATCCGACCGATCCGCTGATGCTGCGGGCCTTGGTGCATCGGATCGCGCCGGTGCTGGGTATGGCGGCCCTGCAGGGCCGGCCGCAACTGTTGATCGCGCTGCCCTGGGGCCTTGGGGCGACTGACGGCGATCCAGCCTTCTGGCAGGCTGAACAGTTGGCGCGTGAATTGTGGCCGCTGCTGGGTCTGCAGCCCGGCTCGGTAACGCTGTGTCAGTTGGCACTGCGCGGTTTACCCTTGCCATCTCCGGCCATTCCCACCCTGAATGCGGCATTGGAACGTTTCGCCGGCCTGGCTGCACCGGTCATATTGCTTTCTTTCACCCCCTTGCCTGCAGGCCTGCAGGGCTGGGCGGAAAAGCTTGGCATCCGACAGCTTCAGCTGGTTGGGCCCGGCGATCCGGCCTTGGAAATGGCGTGGCAAACCCATCTGGTACGCCAGGGCCGGGCAGGACATCAGGGTATCTGTGCCGGCTTCGGCGCGCGGCAATGTTCAGGAGACCATAGCCTGTGCCCTTACCGCAGCCCTGCCGTCTTTGCTCCCTCTGCTGCAGGGCTGCAACTGGCTGCCATGCGTGAGCGGGCTTGATTAAATCGGCAAACAGTCCCACTTTTGGCAGCAAAACTGGTCCATATCCCGGCACTGCCGGGGGACGCCATGGGAATTGCCGTCAATGTTCATCCAGACCGAAGAGACCCCGAACCCCGCCACGTTGAAGTTCATCCCCGGCCGGGATGTGCTGGGCAGTGGGACGGCTGATTTCACGGAAAGCCAGGATGCGGCCACCCGCTCCCCGCTCGCCGAACGGCTGTTCGCGGTGGATGGGGTGACCCGTGTGTTTCTGGCCAGCGACTTTGTCACCGTCACCAAGTCCGACGGGCGCGACTGGTATGTGATGAAGCCCGGCATCCTGGGCGCCATCATGGAACATTTCGCCAGCGGCCGCCCGGTCCTGCTGCAGGCCCAGGCCGATGATAACCAAGTGAATGAGGATGACGACGAGATCGTCGCCCAGATCAAGGAATTGCTGGATACCAAGGTGCGCCCGGCCGTCGCCCAGGATGGTGGGGACATCACTTTCCATGGTTTTGAACGCGGTATCGTTTATCTGACCATGAAGGGGGCCTGTGCCGGTTGCCCCAGCAGCACCGCTACCCTGAAGTCTGGGATCGAAAATATGTTGAGGTACTACATCCCAGAGGTTGTCGAAGTACAGCAAATCAGATAAGGTTTGCGCGACTGCCAAAATTTGAACTAAATTGGCAGGCAAATGCAGTGCCGGAGGGCGAAGCCCTTTCGGGGTCTTCAGGCCCCGCCGGCACCTCTTGATCGGTGGCTGAGGCCCAGGAAGGGCGTCGCCGGCAGGGCGTGTGCATTTGCATTCGGCCGGCCCTTATTTCGGGCGTGATCGGCCAGTACGGAGTTTGCTCCGGCACCGGGAACTGGGAGCCACACCCCATATCCAAACGATATGGCGGGCGAACTGTTCCCTTCGGCTTGGACAGTAAGGGGTTTAAATTCAATGCAGACAGACGCGAACGAGGGCCGCACCGGCCCCCGCTATACGGCTGTTTGTGCCGTCTTCCTGCTGATTACCGTCATCATTCCTTCTACTGTTTTCACCTGGGCATCCGGGCGGACACTGGAGGCGACGGCGCGGGAATTCATCCTTCCAGTTTTACGCCCGGCTACGGCTTTTGCCGCTGTTCCGGTGTCGGTGCCGGCTGAAAAGCCGGCCGGGGGGGATGAGGCCAGGATCGTTCAACAGGCCTTTGCGCTGGACGCGCGGGGCGCGTTGGATCTGTTCCAGCAGCGCGATTACCATATTGACGGCGTTCGCAGCGGTGAGCTGCAGGTGCCGCGTCTGGTGCTCAGCGATCTGCCCCTCGGCATAAAAAAGCTGGACAGCACGGATGAACGCAAGGCCGTCTTCGTAAAGACGCTGTTGCCGTTGATCCTGCTGACCAATGAACAGGTTCTCCATGACCGTGATCGTCTGCAGAAGCTGGCGGCCCAGAAGGCGGCAGGCCATGCACCCTCCCAGCCCGACCGCCTCTGGCTGGCTGAACTGGCGGGTCGCTATGGGCTGAAGGCGGATGGCGAGGTCAATGTGAAGGCGCTGCTGCAGCGGGTCGATGTGGTGCCGGTTTCCCTGGCCCTGGCCCAGGCAGCGGAAGAAAGCGGTTGGGGTACCTCCCGCTTCGCCCAGAAGGGCAATGCGCTGTTCGGTGAATTGACCTGGAACGCCGAGCATGAAGGCATCGTGCCGCGCAATCGCCGCCAGGGGGAAACCCATCGCTACCGTTCCTTTGATGCGCCCAAGGCCAGCATCGAAAGCTATGTTCAGAATCTGAATACCCACCGCGCCTATGCCCAATTCCGGCAGGTGCGGGCCAGCCTGCGCGCCCAGGGCAAATCGCTGGACAGTCTGCAGCTTGCCAATTCGCTGGTAAGCTATTCGGAACGGGGCAATGATTATATCCGCACCATCCGGTCGCTGATCCGCGCGAATGAGTTGCGGGATTTCGATAATGCCGTGCTGCGGGATGACGGTATGGAACTGGTGGTCAATCCGGGCAAGAGCAGCGGCATTGTGGAAGCATCATTGCGGCGCTGAAGGCTTGCCGCCTGTCTGCAGGTTCCGTCATATAGGGGAGATTGGTTTTTTTGATAAACCGTTTCCCCGCCGTAATCCGGTGACACCCAACAGACGGGATGCAAGATGAGCCATACCCTTGATCAGGCCGGCGCTGAGCTGCTGTTCACCCAGGCCCGCACCCATAATGCCTGGCTGGACAGGCCGGTGGATCCAGCACTGCTGCAGCAGATCCACGATTTGTTGAAATGGGGGCCGACCAGCGCCAATTGCAGTCCCTTGCGTGTGCTGTTCCTCGCCAGTGCGGAAGCCAAGGAAAAGCTTCGGCCTGTCTTGTCGCAGGGCAACCTGGCCAAGACCATGGCGGCACCCGTGGTGGCCGTGCTGGCCTATGACAACCAGTTCTATGACCATTTGCCGCGGCTGTTTCCGCACACCGATGCGCGGTCCTGGTTTACCGGCGATCCGGCGGTTGCGGCGGCCACGGCTTTCCGCAATGGCACCCTGCAGGCCGGCTATTTCATTCTGGCCGCCCGGGCGGTGGGGCTGGATTGCGGACCGATGTCGGGCTTCGATGCCGGTCAGGTCAATGCCAGCTTCTTCCCCGATGGCCGCTATCAGGTGAATTTCCTCTGTAATCTGGGCTATGGCGATCCGGCTGGGCTGCATCCCCGTAGCCCGCGCTTCGACTTCGCGGATGTTTGCCAGATTCTGTAAGGGATGAATGGGGGCCGGCCCCTTCCGTTACATCAGCGCCGGCCCCATCGCCGCATCCTCCACCAGCGGATAGGAGGCGGCGTCGGGCAATTGGTAATGCCACCATTCAAAGACGTAATGCTGCCAGCCGGCCGCCGCCATGATGCCCAGCAGCAGGGCGCGGTTACGCTGTGCCGTGACACAGATGCTGGTATCGCCATGATAGGCGATGGGCCGCATATCATCGAAATCGGTCCCCATCTCCAGCAGGCTGCCCTCAGGTGTTGCCAGGGTCAGATCAATGGCCACTCCACGCCCATGGCTGGACCCGATGCGCGGGTCGGCGATGAAGGTGGGATCGGGCAGCGCATTCCACAAAGCCCATTGCGCCGCCGGTGGCCGATAGGCATCGAAAATATGCAGCCGCAGCCCCTGCGCTGCAGCCAGTGCAACCGCGACCTGCAGCCGTTCGGCTGCCTGCGGATGCAGCAGGCAGAGCGGCCGCGCGAAGATGGGCCTTCCCGTCAGATTATCCGCCGTGGCATAGCGAAGATCGAGATCGACATCGAAGGTCGGCGGGGCAATGGTCACGAAGGGCATGAGGCTGCAGGCTCCGGGCTGGTCTGGTCCCCTTTTGCGGCAAAAGGCGGATCATCGCCAGGGTGCTGTGCCGTCCATGTCATGGGAAAGGGTGGCCCGATGGGGCCGTTGATGGGAATGGATTGGGCATGATCACCCTGGGGCTGGATACGGCGACCAGCGCCTGCGCCTGTGCGCTTTGGTCACAAGGCGAAGAACGGGCCCTGGCCGTGCGGGCGGAGGAGATGCAGCGCGGGCAGGCCGAACGTCTGGTCCCGCTGGTGCAGGAGACCCTGCAGCAGGCCGGGCTGGGCTTTGGTGATATTGCCCGCATCGCTGTCACTGTCGGCCCCGGCACCTTCACCGGTTTGCGGATCGGTCTGGCGGCCGCGCGCGGCTTCGCCCTGGCCGCCAATTGTCCCCTGATCGGTGTCACCAGCCTGGAAGTGGCGGTGGCCGGCCTGCCCCCAGCCGCTGCAGGGCTGCAGGCCCTGGCCGCCATTGAAAGCCGCCGGGAAGAGCTGTTCCTGCAGCCCTTTGCCGCCGACGGAAAGCCGCTGGCTGAACCGGTAGATATGGCACCGCGCTTGCTGGCTGATTTTGCCGCCCGGCTGTTCCAGCCACAACCCCTGGTCATTGTCGGCGACGCTGCACAACGTGCGGCAGAGTCACTGGGGCTATGGCCAGCGGGTCTGCAGGTGGTCACCACCCATGGCGGGGCGGAGGCGCTGGCCGGTGCCCGCATCGCCGCCCGTCTGGATGCGGCGGCCATTGCCGGGCGGCCGGCTGATCCGCTGTACATCCGCCCACCCGATGTCACCCTGCCGGGGCGATAGAATGGCGGTCAACATGCAGATTGTGGAAGCAACGATGGCGCATCTGCCGGTGCTGGATGTTCTCCAGCAGCAGGCTTTCGCTGATCCGCACATCAGTGGTCCGGCATGGACGGAGGCCGCCATTGCCAGCATGTTGGGAATGCCGGGTGTCACCACCCGTCTGTTGCATAACCATGATCAGGCGATGGGCATGGCCATGTGGCGCGCGGTGGCGGATGAGGCGGAACTGCTCACTCTTGGGGTGCTGCCTGCCGGGCGGGGACAGGGCCTGGGCCGGGCCTTGATGCTGGATGGTGTGGCACGGCTGGCACCCTGGGGTGTGGAAACGATTTTCCTGGAAGTTGCCGTCAACAATCTGGTCGCCATCCAACTTTACCAGGGACAGGGATTCGCCATCGTCGGTCGCCGGCGCAATTACTATGGCACCGCTGCCGCAAGTATTGACGCTCACGTCATGTCTTTGCATATTTCCGATCGGAAACGGTTGTCCAATGAGCAGAACAGTTAGTTTCTCCTGATAAAAATACGATGTGGGCCAGTAAGATCAGCTGGATTTTCCGGTTGAACTTCGCTCACCTCATATCCATGTTCCCGCAGACTGGCGGGAACATTCTGCAGCGGTTCGCCGTAATTCAGCCTTACTTCAAGGATTTGACCCTGCGGTAACCTCTCAGCAGCAAGTTTTGTCCGCACGAATGTCATCGGACAAACAAGGCCCGTGATGTCCAGAAAATGATCCACAGTGTTTTTCATCAAACGCCGTCCTCTTAACGCGCTTTAAAACGATATTGCACATCACCTGAATAAGACTTATATCACCAGTGAGTTCCTTGTCCGGAGCAAAGATACATGAGCAGCGTTTCCTCCCAGCCCGAACTTTTGTCTCTCACCACAGAGATTGTCGCGGCACACGTCTCCAATAATACAGTGGCGATCCACGATCTACCTGCCCTGATCGAGCAGGTTTATCGCACCTTGTCCAACGTCGGCACCGAGCCGGTGGTGGTGAGCGAGAAGCCGCAGCCTGCCGTGCCGATCAAGAAGTCGGTGACGCCGGAATATATTGTCTGCCTGGAAGATGGTAAAAAGCTGAAGATGCTGAAGCGCCATCTGAAGACTGCTTATAATATGTCCCCCGAAGAATACCGGGATCGTTGGGGCTTGCCGGCCGACTATCCGATGGTCGCCCCCAATTACGCCAAGCAGCGTTCCCGCTTGGCCAAGCAGATCGGTCTGGGTACCCGTGCACGTCGCCCTGGCGAGGAAGAGTGATCCTTTATTTGATCGGCGTGGGTATTTTTGCTCCATGATCGCTTTTAACGGCCGTAAGCAGATATGCTTACGGCCGTTTCGTTTATACCCAGGCGGTGTGCGCTGGTGTGCATCGCTGGCCTCCCAGGGTCATAGGGGCTCGCCCCTTGGAATTTTTCCAATCTCCCTGGATCGGTCACGATCGAGGCAGCTTGGAGGCCGGTGACCGCCGGCTCAGCACCTCGTGGCGCGGATGCGCCCGCCCGGCACCTGTGGGAACCTGAAATCTCCCGATTGTAGATGTTTCATATCTGATATATATTCCCATTTATGAAACAAGAAACCCCATGCCCCAACCTTGATGATCGCCTCGCTGCCCGCCTGGCGCAACTGCGCCAGGAACAGGATTGGTCATTGGACGAACTTGCCACACGCAGTGGGATCAGCAAAGCAACCCTCTCCCGGCTGGAGCGGGGGGAGACCAGCCCCACGGCCAGCCTGCTTGGCCGGCTTTGCACCGCCTATGGTCGCACCATGTCGCGCCTGCTGGCAGAGGTAGAAAGCCAGCCGGTCAGCCTGTTGCACCCCGACCAGCAACCGGTCTGGATTGATCCTGGCACCGGCTTTCACCGCCGCTCCGTCTCCCCGCCGGCCAGCGGCTTTGATACGGAGCTGATTGAGGGCACCTTGCCCCCCGGCACCGTGATCGATTACGCCACCCCGCCGGTGCATGGGCTGGAACAGCATGTCTGGATGCTGTCCGGCCGACTGGAACTGGCGCTGCAGGGCGTACCCTATCGGTTGGAACCGGGGGATTGCCTGCGCTTTCGCCTGTTCGGCACTTCCCGGTTCAGCGTGCTGGGGGACGCGCCCGCGCGCTATCTGATCGCCATCACCCGCCCCTGAAGAGACCAAGATGCATTACGATCTTTGTGAGGTTGCCGGCGATGATCTGCCGGCGCTGCTGCCTGATCTTGTCCATATTCTGCGTGCCTGTGTGGATGGCGGTGCCTCGGTGGGCTTCGTGCAGCCCCTCACGGCGCAAGCTGCTGCTTGCTTCTGGCAAAATGTATTTGCCGGGGTACGGTCCGGGTACCGTCACCTGTTGGTGGCCACGATGAAGGACAAGGTTGTTGGAACAGCCCAGCTCAACATCGATATGCCGACCAATGGCCGGCATCGGGCGGAGCTTTGCAAGTTGCTGGTCCATCCTGATGCGCGTCGTCGCGGCATCGCCGGGGCGCTGATCCGCCGTGCGGTGGAGATCGCTCGCAGCCAGGGCAAGCGCCTGCTGGTGCTGGATACCCGCAGCGGCACGGTGGAACCGCTCTACGCCGCCCACGGTTTCCAACTGGCGGGACAGATTCCATTTTATGCACAAGACCCCGATAATAGCGGCATAGCGCCGACCAGCGTCATGTATCGCCTCCTGCCGGAACCGGTTGCGGGGTTGGCTGTGACGGCGGCCCAGCCGGGTGATGCGGCGGTGACGCCGTTGCTGGATGCCCTGTCGGCTGACCTGTTGGCCCGGTTTGGCAGCGACGGGCGGCGCGGGCTGGATGGTTGGGGTATTGTGGCCAACCGCAGCGCCTTTGCATTGGCCTGGCTGAATGGGAGGCCGGTGGGCTGTGGTGCTGTCCGCCCGTTGGAGAATGCGCGCGGGACAGCCGAAATTAAGCGAATGTATGCGCTGCCGGGCACGGCGGGGGTGGGTGCTGCAGTGCTGACCTGGCTGGAAGATCAGGCCCGGACCCTGGGTTATCGCCGGTTGGTGCTGGAAACCCGCTGGGCCAATGACCGGGCCTGTGCCTTTTATCGGCGCCATGGCTATCGTGTGACCGACAATTTTGGTCATTATGTCGGCCGAACAGAATCTGCTTGTTTTGCGAAGGGCTTGTAACACCTCCGCACGGGTTGACGCCAGTGGCCTGCCCCGCGCACCATGGCGTCTTGATTCTAGTTGGGCTGAGGAGCGTTCGAACATGGCAAGGCTGCAGGATCGCGTGGCGCTGATCACCGGCGCCGGCAATCCGGTGGGGCGCGCGGTGGCGCAGGCCTTCGCGGAGGAAGGCGCCCATCTGGTGCTGCAATATGATGATGTGGCGCAGCGCCCTGCCATCAATGAATTGGTCCGCCAGATCGAGCGGTTGGGCCGCCGCGCCGTTGCCTTGGTCATGGAGATCAGCAGCCCCAATGGCGCCTATATGCTGACGGAAGCAGCGGTGGCCGGGCTTGGGCGGGTGGATATCCTGGTCAATAATACCGGGATACGCCCTGCCATTCCGGTGGTGGATACCACGGCCGAACAGTTCGATCTGGTGATGGCGGCCAATGTACGCTCTGCCTTCATGATAACGCGCATGGTATTGCCGCTGATGTTCCATCAGAATTACGGTCGCATTGTCACCACTGTGTCAGACATTGCCTATCGTGGGGCGCCTGGCTATTCACTCTATGGTGCGGCTGCAGGCGCGCTGCTGGGCTTCACCCGCAGCTTGGTGCATGATATCGGCCTGCGTAATGTGACAGCCAATTGCGTGGCCCCCGGTATCATTGATCCGGTGGTTGCCAGCGAAGGCGAGCGTGCCGCGCTGGAGGCGGTTCGTCGTGCCTTGCCCAGCCAGCGCCTGGGTGAACTGGGGGATATCGTTCCCTCTTATGTCTTCCTTGCCTCAGACGAGGCGCGGCATATGGTAGGCCAGTGCCTCAGCCCCAGCGGTGGGTCCGTTATGCTTTAATGCCAATCCGCCGAGGGTTTGACCCTTGGCGGATTGGAGGCCGGCGACTGCCGGCCCGGCGCGTGAGGGAACGCGATATCTCCCTGGATCGGTCACGATCAAGGGAGATTGGTATAAGATCCGGAGCCATGGGGATGGCTATGGGTATCTGCACCCGCACTCACGCCGCCTTGCGCCGGCTGGGCTTGGCTGATTTCTCCGGCTCGCCCTCCGGATCGGCCAGGGCCGTCAGCAGGGCGCTGCGGATGTCGGCCAGTTTGCGCTCATGCGTGACTTTCAGCCCGAAGACATCCTTCACATAGAACACGTCGATGGCGACATTGCCGTAGGTGGAGATTTTCGCCGAGGCAATCTGCAGGTTGGCCTGGGTCAGCGCCCGGGTCAGATGGAACAACAGGCCGGGACGGTCGCGGCCATTGACCTCGATCACCGTGTGATTGCCGGTGATGGTGTTATCCACCAGCACGCGGGGCGCCACCTTAAAGGCGCGCGCGCGGGCTGTCTGTACCGGGCGGCGCTTGGCCAGCTCATCCACCAGCCGCAATTCACCGGCCAGCACCTTGTCCACCATCACCGACAGGCGGGCCAGCTTGTCCCCGCTGTCGAACGGGCCACCGCCGGCGGCCTGGATGGAGAAGACGTCCAGCGCCATGCCATTGGTCATGGTGAAGATGCGGGCATCGACAATATCCGCCCCGGCCAGCGCAATGGCTCCGGCCAGACGGGAGAACAGGCCCGGATGGTCGGCGGTGTAAACCGTCACTTCTGTCACCGCGCGGCCCCGATCGATGCGGGTATCCAGCGTCAGGGGTGCGCGCCCGCGTTCCGCTTCCCGGATCAGCCTTGCATGATGGGCCAGCGTTTCGGCCGTAAAGCCCAGCCAATAGGCCGGATAGGCCCGGCCCAGATGGGCATCAATCTCCGCCGGCTGCCAATCAACCAGCAGCGGGCGCAGGCCTGCCTGGGCCGCCAGCACCCGCCCATCGCGCCCTTCCGGCAGCACGGTGCCGGACATCAGCTCTTCCGACCGGCGGTAAAGCTGGCGCAACAGCGTCGCCTTCCAGTTGTTCCAGCGGCCGGGGCCGACAGCGCGGATATCCGCCACCGTCAGGCAGAGCAGCAGCTTCAGCCGCTCCGGGCTCTGCACCAGATCGACGAATTTGCGGATGGTGCCTTCATCATCCAGGTCGCGTTTCAGGGCGGTGGCGGACATGGCCAGATGCCAGCGCACCAGCCAGACGACGGTTTCCGTCTCCTCCTCCGTCATGCCCAGGCGGGGACAGAGCTTCTCCGCCACCTTGGCCCCCAGGATGGAATGATCGCCGCCGCGCCCCTTGGCGATATCATGCACCAGCATGGCCACATAAAGGGCGCGCCTGGAATTGACGGTGTGGATCACCTCTGATGCCAGCGGCACCTCATCCTTCAGGTTGCCTTGTTCGATCTGGTGCAGGATGCCCACGGCGAACAGCGTATGCTCATCCACCGTGAAATAATGATACATGTCGAACTGCATCATGCCGACGATGCGGCCGAAATCCGGCACGAAGCGGCCCAGTACACCCGCCTCATTCATGCGGCGCAGGGCCACTTCCGGGTCTTTGCGGGAGGAGAGGATTTCCAGGAACAGCCGGTTGGCATCCGCATCGTCGCGCAGCTTCGGCCCGATGGCCGACAAGGCACGGGTGATGGCGCGCAGCGCGTTGGGATGCACATCCAGATCCTGCTGCTGCGCCACCCGGAACAGCCGGATCATATCCACCGGATGATCGCGGAAATGCCGGTCCGACTTTACATTCAGGCGGCCGGCATCCAGGGTGAAGCCCTCCACCTCCGGCTTGGCAAAGCTGCGGCGCAGGAAGGCGAATCGGGGTGTGCGGCGGTTCTCATGCTCCAGATTGGCGCAGAAGATGCGGGTCAGATCGCCCACATCCTTGGCCACCATGAAATAATGCTTCATGAACCGTTCAACGGCGCTGGTGCCGGCATGTTCGGTATAGCCCAGGCGGCGGGCCATTTCCGACTGCATGTCGAAGGTCAGCCGGTCTTCCTGGCGCCCGACAATGTAATGCAGCTGGCAGCGCGCTGCCCACAGGAAGCTTTCCGCCTTGGCGAAGCGCTGTGCCTCTTCTGGAAGTAGCACGCCCTTAGAGACCAGGGCTTGTACCTCATCGGTCTGATAGGCGTATTTGGCGATCCAGAACAGGGTCTGCAGGTCGCGCAGGCCGCCCTTGCCCTCCTTGATGTTGGGCTCCAGCATATAGCGGCTGCCGCCGATCTTGCGGTGACGCTCCTTGCGCTCCGTCATCTTGGCATCGATGAAGGCGGTGACGCTGCCGGCAGCACCAATCACATCCTTGGTGAAGCGCTTGCGCAGCTCCTTGTAAAGAACCGCCTCTCCCCACAGGAAGCGGGATTCCAACAGGCTGGTGCGGATGGTCATGTCTTCCAGCGACAGGCGGATACATTCATCCACCGAGCGCACGGCATGGCCCACCTTCCAGCCCAGATCCCACAGCAGGTAGAGCATATATTCCACCACCTGCTCCACCCTGGGCGTGCGCTTATAGGGCAGCAGGAACAGCAGATCGACATCGGAGAAGGGCGCCATCTCCCCGCGGCCATAGCCGCCGATGGCGATGATGGCCAGCCGTTCGCCCTTGGTCAGTTCTGCGGTGGGATAGACATGGTCCAGGGTGAAATCAGCCAGAGCCTGCACGATGGCATCGGTCAGCCGCGCCGTCTGATGCACGCAATCATCGCCGCGATGGGTGGCCTCGAACCGGGTACGCACGGCGGTGCGACCCTCTTCCAGCACATCCTTCAGCAGGGCGAGTGCAGGCCCGCGCAAGCCATCAATGGAGCCATTATGGCCTTCCGCCAGGGCGGCGAACCGCCGCCCGATGGCAGCGCGGTTGGGGATGAGGGGGCGCGACCCTTCCGGCCGGCGGCTGCTGCCGCCGGATGTATCGGAGGGGGTGGCGCTGGTGGTGTGGGTGGAAAGAGAGGCGGTATCGGCAGGCATCTTAATGGTTCCGGGATGATCCCTGGTGCCCATTATGCCACGAAAGAAGTTAAACGGCTGCGACGTTCGCACGGCCATATGCCCCTGCCTCCCCGGACTATCCTTATTAACCGGCTTGACCCCGGCATTTTTGTGGCGCTGCGGCAGCGCCAAAGATCGGGTCTCAGGCCCGGCTGGCGTGCAGGGCCGGCAATTGCCGCAACAGCCGACGGGCATTCTCATTGGTGGCCTTGTGATAGGGTTTCAGCCCCAGGCCACCCAGCCGCGTCGCCTCCAGCGCCAGATGGGCGCAGGCGATTTCAGCGATATTCAGGCTGGTTTCGACATAGCGGCTGCTGGCATGGGCCCAGCGCAGCGGATCGGGCGGGCCCCAGCAGGCCAGCGCCCATTGTTCCATGGCCATGCCCTGCTGGCTGGCCCATTCCATGGCGGCATCGGCAATGGCGCCCATGCCGCCAGCCACGGCCAGATTGGCTTCCAGGGCCGCGCGCAGCTTTTCCGACACCATGCGGATGAATTCCGGATCGCGCAGCAGATCGGGATCAATGGCCGTTTCCGCCAGCCGCATCAGGCGCAGCGCGATGGTCTGCTGCGCCGCCCACAGGGTTTCCCCCAGCACGACAGCGGTGCCGGCAATCTCCGCCGCCACCTCCACGCTGCGGGCGCTGGTACTGCTGGCCTTGGCTGATCTGGTCATGGGCTGTTCCCTTCTCGTTGGAACCGGCGGGCTCGCCAGCCACAGCTTTCA
Organism: Niveispirillum sp. SYP-B3756; assembly: GCF_009495745.1. GTDB lineage: Bacteria > Pseudomonadota > Alphaproteobacteria > Azospirillales > Azospirillaceae > Niveispirillum. The sequence goes on along the minus strand of NZ_WIDQ01000008.1, from coordinate 98,738 downwards.
GCCTAGACCCTGTCATGTTGCACTGCAAAAAACCCTGCGACGCAACGACGCGCAGCAGGGTTGCAATGGGCGCGGGCGTGATTCAGCCCTTCACCGCCTCTTCCGGGGTCAGCGCCTTGATGGAAAGCGCATGGACCCGCTCGGCCAACTCATCCTTCACCACCTCATAGACCAGCCGCTGACGGGCCACCCGGCCCAACCCCTGGAACCGGGCGGAAACGATGGTGACGTCGAAATGCGTCTCCCCGCCGGGATGGTCGGCCCCGGCATGGCCGGCATGGCTGTGCGAGACATCCTTGATGACCAGGGCCTGGGGCTCTAAAGCCTGGGTCAACTTGTTTTCCATCCGGGTCGCGTAGACGGCCATGGCGGCATTCCTGTTCCTGCTGCGGCAAGGGGGCCGGCGCGCCGTTCCCCGATGATCGCCCAAGAGGTAGTCCAACATCATGGCCGATGAAAGCGCCAAGGCCCCCGCCCACCCGTCTTCCCGCCCGGTAACCCCGCTGGTGGCCGCCGCCCTGTTGGGGTTGGTGATCCTGCTCTGGGGTGTCAACTGGCCGGTGATGAAGCGGGTGGTGGGGCAGATGCCGCCCATGCTGTTCGTCGCCGCCCGTCTGGCACTGGGGACGGCCACGCTGATCCCGGTGGCCTGGGTGGCGGGGCAGTTGCGGCTGCCGGCCCGACGCGACCTGCCGGTGCTGCTGTCGGTGGGGGTTTTGCAGATGACCGGCTTCATGATGCTGGTGACGCTGGCCCTGCAGCATGTGCCGGCGGGCCGCGCCGGCATCCTGGCCTATACAACCCCGCTCTGGGTGGTGCCGCTGGCCCTGATCTTCCTGAAGGAGAAACTGTCGCCATTGAAAGTGGGGGGGCTGCTGCTGGGATTGGCGGGGGTGGCGGTGCTGTTCAACCCGGCCGCCTTTGACTGGTCAGACCCGGCCGTGCTGACCGGCAATGGCATGTTGATGGCGGGGGCGGCCCTGTGGGCGGTGAATATCATCCAGGTGCGCGGGCACCGCTGGGTGGGCACGCCCCTGTCGCTGGCCCCCTGGCAGATGGGCATGGCCACCCTGCTGACCGGGGGTTTCGCGCTGGCGACAGAGGATGTAGCGCATATTCAATGGTCGGGCGAGCTGGTCACCCTGCTGGTCTATAACGGCCCGCTGGCCACCGCCTTCTGCTTCTGGGCCATGGTGACGGTCAACCGCGCCTTGCCGGCCATCACCCTGTCGCTCTCCACCCTGGCCGTGCCGGTGGTGGGGCTGGTGGCATCGGCCCTGTGGCTGGGGGAGGCGATGACCTTCACCAACATTGCCGGGCTGGGCTTCATCGCTGCCGGGCTGGTTGCGGTGGCCGCCGCCGATGTCCGGCGTTAAGCGTTGAAAACGCCTGCGCAGGCTGGCCCCTTACCGGGTCAGCAGGCCAGCCACATTCTGCATGTCATTGCCGTTCAGCATGATCCGCCCGTCGGGCAGGATGTGCAGTTGATAGCGATGGCTGAGGCCATCGGCCCCCTGTTCCGGCTGGCCCAGCCCCTGCACCGCGTAAAGCGCGATGGCTGTGCCGGCCGCCTTGGCCCCGCCACTGGCCTGGATGGCGGCGATCAGCCGGTCAATGCCGCTCATCGACAGATCGGCCTGGCCGGTCAGGCCGCGCGGGTTCTGGCTGGCAAACTTGAAAGCGCCATTACCGCTGACCGCTGTTTGCGGGCTTTTCAGGGAAAGCCGGTCAATATTGAGGTTGGAACCGGCGGTCTGCATGGCGGTGAACAGTTGCTCACGCGCGGCCTTGCGCGGCCCGTCGCTGGTGTCGCTGGCATAGGTGGCCAGCAGGGCCAATAGCGGGGCCGGTGGCAGCCGGCTGCCATTCAGGGAAATATCGGCGCTGGCGGGCACCAGGGCGGGGTCGATATCCGCCCCGCGCCGGTCCAGCCCGGCATGGCGCCAATCCAGCTGCATCCCGGCCCGCTCGCCGGACAAGCCATCCAGCGCCAGGGTGCCGCCACCGCTGTCCAGCTTGGTGCGGCGGCCATCATTATGCACCTGCTGATACCCCGCCAGATCAAGCTCCAGCTTCAGGGCCGTTGCCAGCCGTTCCATCTGGTCGGCCGTGGGCAGGCTACCGCCCCGCCAGACGCGGCTGACCTGGGCGAATTTGGTCAGATCCAGTCCCGCCGCATCGCCGCGCAGGCGCAGCTTCTGCAGGGCAATCTTCTCCATTCCTGTCGGGGCCTGGAAGTTCAGCCCACCCAAGGCCAGATTGAAAATCCCCGTCCAGGCATCGCCGGTCACACGCGCCGGTTCCAGTTTCAGCGCCAGACTGGCCAGGTTGAACAGGCCGCCGCCGCTGGTGGGGTGGAAGGCGACATTGGCCAGGGACAGATCGGCCGCATTCAGCAGATAGCCATCGCCTGACCAGCGGGCGTGCAGTTTCTGCTGGCCGATGGTCAAATCGCCGGCGCGGAAGCCGCGTTCGCTGAACACCGACAGCGGTTGCGGGATGCTGGCTTCCACATTCCAGCCGCCATCGGGCAGGGGCTTCACCTCCGCTTCCACCACCGGGGCTTCCAGCAGCCAGCCGCCATCGGTCAGCACCCGCAGCTTGGGCAGGCTGACGGCGTAGACGTCGCCCTGGGCCGTCACCTGCACCTCCGGCACCCGTTCCAGGCGGAATTGGTCCGGTTCGTTGCTGGCGGCGGCCTTCAACCGGTCCTGGATCAACCGTTCCAGATTGGCGGCACCGGCAGGGGTGGCCTGGGCCAGGGCCTGAGGGGCCGGCAATGACAACCCGGCCAGCAGCAGCAGGGCGGGGGCGGCGCGGGTGATATGGCGGAATATCTGTCGCATGGAACCTGAAATGGTGGGCTGGCGTGGCGATTCTATGGCGGGTCTGGGGCCATCGCGGGGCCTCTTGCATTATCGCGCCGGCCCGCCCATCCATAGGGGCATGAACGCGCATCCGCCATCCGTCCATCCGGCCTTCCCGCTTGCCACCCAACAGGGCCGGGTGATTGCCGTGCTGGGCCCCACCAACACCGGCAAGACCTATCTGGCGATGGAGCGGATGGCCGCCCATCGCACGGGCATGATCGGCTTTCCCCTGCGCCTGCTGGCGCGGGAGAACTATGAAAAGCTGGTGAAGCTGAAAGGGGAGGCGCATGTCGCCCTGGTGACGGGGGAGGAGAAGATCATCCCCTCTTCCCCGCGTTACTGGGTCTGCACCGTGGAAAGTATGCCGCTGGACCGCAGCGTGCAGTTCCTGTGTGTGGATGAAATCCAGCTTTGTGCCGATGATGAGCGCGGGCACATCTTCACCGACCGGCTGCTGCACGCGCGCGGCGGGGAGGAGACGATGTTTCTGGGGTCGGACATGATCCGCCCGCTGATCCAGAAGCTGATCCCCAAGGTGGAGATCATCTCCCGCCCCCGCTTCTCGCAACTGACCTATGGCGGGCATAAGAAGCTGACCAAGCTGCCGCCGCGCAGCGCCATCACCGCCTTTTCGGTGACGGAAGTGTATCAGTTGGCCGAAATGGTCCGCCGCTCGCGTGGCGGCACGGCGGTGGTGATGGGGGCGCTCAGCCCCCGTACCCGCAATGCCCAGGTGGCCATGTATCAGGCCGGTGACGTGGATTATCTGGTGGCGACAGACGCCATCGGCATGGGCCTGAACATGGATGTGGACCATGTCTGGTTTGCCCGCCTGTCCAAGTTTGACGGCCATCGCCCCCGCCGGCTGACCGCCGCAGAGGTGGCGCAGATCGGCGGCCGGGCCGGCCGCCACCAGAGTGACGGCACCTTCGGCACCACCTGGGACTGTTCGCCGCTGGATGAACAGACCATCCAAGCTGTGGAAAACCATGAATTCCAGCCGCTGACCAACCTGACCTGGCGCAATGCCGACCTGGATTTACGCTCCGTTGAGGGGCTGTTGCGCACGCTGGAGGCGCGGCCACCCTCGCCCCTGCTGCTGCGCGCCCGTCCGGCCGATGACCAGTTGGCCTTGCAGGCGCTGGCTCAGGATGGGGAACTGATGGGCCTGACCCGCCGGCCCGGCGGGGTGAAGCAGCTTTGGGAGGTCTGCCAGATCCCCGATTTCCGCAAGACCATGACGGATGCCCATACCAAGCTGCTGGCCCAAATATATCACCATTTGATGGCGCCGGGCGGGCGGCTGCCCACCGATTTCATCGCCGCCCAGGTGCAGCGGCTGGACAAGGTGGAAGGCGATATTGATGCGCTGGTGGCCCGCATCGCCCATGTGCGCACCTGGACCTATGTGGCGCACCGGCCCGACTGGTTGAAGGATGCCCGCCACTGGCAGGGACTGACCCGCGCGGTGGAGGACAAGCTGTCCGACGCGCTGCATGAACGGTTGACGCAGCGCTTTGTCGACAAGCGATCGGCCGGGCTGGTGAAGGTGCTGCGCGACGGGCGCGACCTGCTGGGCCATGTCGATGCGGCTGGCGTGGTCATGGTGGAGGGGCACCGCGTCGGCGCGCTGACCGGCCTCGCCTTCACCATGGAAGCCGATGTGGGGGAGGATGACCGCCCCACCTTGATGACTGCCGCCCGCCGTGTGCTGCGCGAAGAGGTGGCGCGCCGGGTGGCAGCCTTGGAAGCGGCAGGGCCGGACACGCTGGCGCTGGGCAACGACGGGGTGCTGCGCTGGCAGGATGTGCCGCTGGCCCGGCTGGCGGCGGGGCGCGACCTGCTGCACCCGGATGTGCGTTTGCTGCGGGACGATCTGCTGGATGGCAGCCAACGTGACCGGGCACGACAAAAGCTGCTGGATTTCGTGCAGGAACGCATCCGGCGTGACCTGTCCGCCCTGTTGCGGCTGCGCGATGCCGATCTGTCCGGCCCGGCGCGCGGCATCGCCTATCAATTGGCCGATGCGGCGGGGCAGTTGCCCCGCCCGGTGCTGGACCCGCTGATCGACAGCCTGGACAAGCCCGCCCGCAAGCAGCTTTACGATCACGGGGTGCGGCTGGGATTCAGCCGGGTTTTCCTGCCCGCGCTCGCCAAGCCGCGCCCGGCTTCGCTGCTGGCCCTGCTCTGGTCCGTGCGGGAAGGGGCGGCCCTGCCGGCCCCGGTACCGCCGCCGGGGCGGATTTCCGTGCCGCGCGGGCCGGATCTGGCCGATGGGTTGCTGCTGGCCGCAGGATATCTGCCGGTCGGGCCGCGCGCCATCCGCATGGATATGGTGGATCGGCTGGAGGCTGAACTGGCGCGGCGCAGCGGTGCCGATGGACGCTTGAGCGATCTGGCCGGGCTGGCCCCGCTGGCGGCCTGCGCCAATGATGAATTGCCGGGTATCCTGGCCGCACTGGGCTGGCGCGAGCGTCGCCAGCCCCCACCGGCGGAAGGCGAAGTGGCGCAGCCGCCCGCCTGGGTGCGCCGTCGCCCCACCCACGCCAAGGCCGAACGCCAGCGCAATGCCCCGCCGGTGGATGAAAACCATCCTTTCGCCGCCCTGGCCCGGCTGCGGGAAGCGGGATCAAGGAAATGAGCATGTCGAACGATGTGGAGCTTTCCCCCCTGCTGGCGGCGGCAGCGGCAAGGCTGGCAGCGCTGGGGGTGGAGGAGGCGCGGCTGGACCTGCTCTATCTGGCCGAAGCAGCCTTTGGTATCCCCACCAGCCGCCTGCGCCGGCCGCAGGGCCTGCGCGTGCCCGCCGACCGGCTGGCGCATTTTGACGGGCTGGTGGAACGGAGGGCAGCGCGGGAACCGGTGCAGCGCATCCTGGGCAATTGGGAATTCTGGGGCCTGGAACTGTTGCTGGGGCCGGAAACCCTGATCCCCCGCCCGGATACGGAAACCCTGGTTGAAACCGTGCTGAAGCGCCGGCCGCAGCGGGGCCAGCCCTGGCGTATCCTTGATCTTGGCACCGGAACGGGGGCCATTCTGCTGGCGCTGCTGTCCGAATATGCTGCCGCATCCGGGGTGGGGGGGGATCTGTCGCCCGCCGCCGCCGCCGTGGCGCGGGGTAATGCCCAAAGGTTGGGCTTGGGGAACCGCGCGCAATTCCTGGCGGGGGATTGGGCGACGGCGCTGGGGGGAGGGGGCTTTGACATCATCGTCTCCAACCCGCCCTATATCCCCGATGCCGATATTGCCGGTCTGCAGGTGGAGGTGGTGCGGTTCGAGCCCTGGCGGGCGCTGGCCGGCGGGCCGGATGGGCTGGGCCCTTACCGGCTGCTGTTGCCCGATCTGGCCCGGCTGGCGGCACCCGGTGCGCTGGTGGCGATGGAACATGGTGCGGACCAGGGACCGGCGGTGGCGGCCCTGTTCCGCGATGCCGGATTGGATGCTGTGGCCACCATTTGCGATCTGGGCGGGCGTGACCGCGTGGCGGTTGGTGAATGGCCAGCCCAGACCAGCGAAAAAAACCTGTTGGAATAGGCCGCAACACCCGCTAGGGTCCGGCTCATGCGGTAGCCGCGCGTGGGGCGCCTGCCGACATGACAGCCCTCGTGACCAGGGTTTGGGGCGTGCCCAAGGGGGCATGGGGCAAATGTGCCCCCTTAAAATGGTCAATCGCCAAGAACAGGCATGGACCAAAACGCCGACAGTCCGAGGGCAGGAAACTCCAGGGGCCAGAGCACAAAGCGAATGAGACAAGGACCGAATACACGGCGTTCACGCGGCCGCGGCGGTAATAATGGCGGCGGCGGCAACGGTGGTAATGGTGGCGGCGGCGGCGGTGGCAATAATAATGGCGGCAATCGCCGTCAGAACGGGCCGCAGCGTCAGCAGAATTACGACAGCAATGGCCCGGATGTGCGCATCCGTGGCAATGCTTTCCAGGTTTACGACAAGTATCAGGCGCTGGCGCGTGATGCCCAGGCGTCCGGCGACCGCATCGCGGCGGAGAATTACCTCCAGCACGCGGAGCATTATTTCCGCATCATGTGCCAGATCAACGAGCACGAGGCCCGTCAGCGCCAGAACAACCCGCGCTATGACAATGGCCCGGCCGGCAGCGGCCCCTTCGAAGGTGAGGAGGGCGATGACGGTGACGAGGTGGATGGCAACGAGGCCGAACAGGAACAGCCGGTCGCCTGACCGGCTTTCCCTTCAGTCCTGGTGATTGCACCGGGATGGCGATGCCATCCCGGATATTTTTCTTTTGCTCTGGTCTGCCGATAACCACCGCCGCAAAGGCGGTGGTCAGGCGGCCTTGCTGGCGCCTTCCACCACCTGGATCAGGGTGTCCCGCAGGGCACCGATATCCTGGGAAATGACGGTAATCGTGCGGGTGACCTCGCCCGCCTGCTGATCCACCTCGCCGGCCCCCTGGCTGACATTGCCGATCCGCTCGCTCACTTCCAGGCTGGCCCGGCTGGTCTCGCTGACATTGCGGGCAATTTCCCGCGTTGCGGCCCCCTGTTCCTCCATCGCGGCGGCGATGATGGTGACAACGCCATTCACCTCTTCAATGTGGGTGCTGACATTGGCCATCGCCTCCACCGCGGCGCGGGTGGCGGACTGAATGTCGCTGATCTGCCGGGTGATATCGTCCGTGGACCGTGCGGTCTGGGTCGCCAGCGATTTCACTTCCCCTGCCACCACGGCAAAGCCTTTGCCCGCATCGCCGGCGCGGGCAGCCTCAATCGTGGCGTTCAATGCCAGCAGATTGGTCTGCTGTGCGATTTCACCAATCAGAACCGTTACTTCCGAAATCCGCTCCACCGCCTGCGACAGGCTGGCAATGGTTTCCTGCGCCCGGCTGCCCCCGGCCACCGCTGTGCCGATGACACTGGCAGCGCGCTGCACCGAGCCGCTGATCTCCTGGATAGAAGCTGAAAGCTCCTCCGCGGCACTGGATACCGCCTGGGCATTGGCCAGCCCCTGGGCGCTGGCAGTGGCGACGGCGGCGCTGTCATCGGCCACGCTGGCAGCCAGACTGGACAGGTGCTGCATTGACTGGCCCATCAGCCGGGTGGATTGGCTGACCGTGTCCACGGTGCGGGTCGTCTCACTGGCGACCGTATCCGCCATGGCCTGCAGGGCCTGGCGTCGCTGCTGGGCGGCAGTTGCACGGGCCAGGGCCGCCTGTTCTTCCAGATCGCGGTTGGCGCGGGCCTGATCGCGGAAAATCAGCAGGGCACGCGCCAGCGCCCCCAGCTCATCCCGCCGTTCCTGGGCCGGGATATTGGCGTCCAGCTGACCGGCGGCAATGGCACTGGTGGCCGTCGTCAGATGCGCCAGCGGCTGGCTGACGCCCCGCTGATTGATGAACAAGGCCAGACCGACGCCAATGATGATCCCCACCAGGGCGGTGATCATCTGTGCCCGCTCTACCAGGGCGGCAAGGGCCTTGCTCTCCTGGGTCGCGGTCTCGATCCGCTTGTCCATCGCCTCGATAAAGCTGTCGGCCACCTTGGAGGCGGCGCGTTCCGCTGGCCGTGTCTCTTCGTTGAACAGGCTGTGGGCGGCGGGAATATTGCCCGCCAGGGCCGCGTCAATCACCCTCGTCAGGCTGGACATGACCTGCCGCTGGGTGGGGGCGAAGCCTTCCATCTGCAGGGCAGCGGTCTCCGCCCCCATGATGTTGGCCAGCCGGTCGACCCGTGCATTCAGTTCCTTGATGCGCTTGGCTGCCCGATCCGCATAGGCTTTGCGGTCCTCGGCACTCTCGACAAGGGTGTTCAGCGTATCACGTTGCACGGCACGGCTGAGCGAGCGTATCTCACCGACGTGGTAACGCATCAGATCCATCCGGACCATATCGAGATTGGCTTGTTTTTCCTGCCGCAAGCCTATGGCCGACACCGAGAAAACAGCCAAGGTGACCAGGGACAGGATAACAACCGGAATCAGAAGCCGGTGGGAAATGCGCATTTCCGTTCCCTATTCATGTATGCAAAGGGCGACTTAATGATGAATGAATAATATATAAAATCAACAGATAGCGAAATTTTGTAACAAAATTTATAAATTTTTATGGATGATGTATTAAGTTCTTAAATGGAAACGACATAAATAATATTATCTATTTAAAATATATTGATATGTGACGCAAAATTAGACTCTTCATGCCACCTGCTTTACGGAAATTTTCCGAAAAGAAAATAATCATATATGATTGTATTTGTAATTCTTAGACAAGCGGCGGCACCCGGGCATGTATCCGGAGCCGCCGGAATGTCTGCCTCAGGCCAGCATCTTCCCCAGCGGGCGACCGCCGACGATATGCACATGAAAATGCGGCACTTCCTGGTGGCTGTCCGGCCCGTGATTGGCCAGCAAGCGATAGCCGCTGTCATCCAGCCCGGCTTGACGCGCCACCAGCCCGACGGCGCGGATGAAGCCGGTGATTTCCTGCTCCGTCGCCTGGGCGCTGAAATCCGCGAAGGAGCAGAAGGGCCCCTTGGGGATCACCAGAATATGGGTGGGCGCCTGTGGGTTGATATCGTGGAAAGCCAGCGCATAGGGGTCTTCATAGACCTTCTTGCAGGGAATTTCCCCGCGCAGAATGCGGGCGAAGATGTTGCTGCGATCATAGATCAAGGGAACGATCCTTCCGCTGAAACGCTGTTATTTCCGCCCATGATGGTACAGGTCAGGCGGGCTTGCGGCTTTTCTTTTCCGCAATCCCGCTGATGCCTTTGCGTCCTTCCAGGATGCCATAGACCTGCGCCGGTTCCAGCCCGGCATCGGCCCACAGCACCAGCAGATGGTACAACAGATCGGCGGATTCGGCGGCCAGCTTGTCCTTGTCGCCGCGCATCGCCTCAATAACCGCTTCCACCGCCTCTTCGCCCACCTTCTGGGCGATCTTGGCGCGACCACGCGCGAACAGGCGCGCGGTGTGCGAGCTTTCCGGGTCGCCGCCTTTGCGCGCCAGGATGGTCTGATAAACCTCATCCAGCACAGCGGCAGTGCCGCTGCCATTCGCCGGCTTGTCCTTAGCCCCTGCCATGGTGTTTTCCGTTCTGCCTAAAGCCGTACCGGGATGCCTGCCGCCGCCATATGTTCCTTGGCCTGGCGGATGGAATAGGTGCCGAAATGGAAGATGCTGGCAGCCAGCACAGCCGAGGCATGGCCCTGGGTCACCCCTTCCACCAGATGGTCAAGGTTGCCCACCCCGCCCGACGCGATGACCGGGATGCTGACCGCATCGGCCACCGCCCGCGTCAAGGGCAGATTGAAGCCCTGCTTGGTGCCGTCACGGTCCATGGAGGTGAGCAGGATTTCACCCGCCCCATATTCCGCCATGCGTTTGGCCCATTCCACCGCATCCAGCCCGGTGCGGTTGCGCCCGCCATGGGTGAAAATCTCCCAGCGCGGTTCTCCGTTCGGACCCGGCTCCACCGATTTGGCATCAATGGCCACCACGATGCATTGGGCCCCGAATTTCTGTGCTGCTTCACGCACGAATTCCGGGCGGTGGACGGCGGCGGTGTTGATCGACACCTTATCGGCACCCGCCAGCAGCAGCTTGCGGATATCTTCCACCACCCGCACACCACCACCCACAGTCAGCGGCATGAACACCTGCTCGGCGGTGCGGCGCACCACGTCATAGATGGTGTCGCGGTTGTCGGAACTGGCGGTGATGTCCAGGAAGGTCAGTTCATCCGCACCGGCGGCATCATAGGCCTTGGCCTGTTCCACCGGGTCGCCGGCATCGATCAGATCGACGAAATTCACGCCCTTGACGACGCGCCCGTCCTTCACGTCCAGGCAGGGGATGATGCGGGCCTTCAGCATCGGCCTTACTCCCCGCGCAGCAGGGCGAGTGCCGCCGCCGGATCAATGCGGCCATCATAAAGCGCGCGGCCGGAGATCACGCCGATAATACCGGTCTCCTCCACCTCCTTCAGCGCCGCCAGATCGGCGATGGAGGAGACACCGCCGGACGCAATGACCGGGGTGGTCAGGTGGCTGGCCAGATCGGCGGTGGCCTCCACATTCACGCCGCCCATGGCACCATCGCGGTCGATGTCGGTGTAGATGATGGCGGCCACACCGCAATCCTCAAACTTCAGCGCCAGATCCAGCGCCTTCAGCTCGCTGGTCTCCGCCCAGCCTTCCACGGCGACATAGCCGTTGCGGGCATCAATGCCGACGGCCACCTTGCCGGGGAAGGCCTTGCAGGCTTCCTTCACCAGGGCCGGGTTCTTCACCGCCACGGTGCCCAGGATAACCCGCGCAATGCCGCGCGACAGCCAATAGTCAATGGTGTCCATGTCGCGGATGCCGCCGCCCAACTGTGCGGGCAGGGAGACGCGGGACAGGATGGCCTCCACCGCAGCACCATTGACCGGCTTGCCGGCGAATGCACCGTTCAGATCCACCAGATGCAGCCATTCATAGCCCTGGGTGGCGAAGCTTTCCGCCTGGGCAGCCGGATCGGCATTGAAGATGGTGGCCTGTTCCATCTCACCGCGCAGCAGGCGCACGGCATTGCCGTCCTTCAGGTCGATGGCGGGAAAAAGGATCATGGCTTAAGGCTCCCCGGACGGGTCTTCCCCGTCCCCCTGCTGTTCCAAGGTTTTGTAATAAAAATGGCCGCTGATATCGCGGCCCATGGCGCGGGCATAATGCGGGTGCGTGCCCCAGCGGATGAAGCCCATCTTCTCGTAAAGCCGTATGGCGCTGTGCTGGGTGTCGCGCACATCCAGGTTCAGCAGCCGGAAGCCTTCCTTGGTCGCCTGATCGATCACCGCCTGGGTCAGCTTGCGCGCCAGCCCATGCCCACGCGCCCAAGGGGCGACAAAGGCGGTGGTCAGGCTGCAGGCAAAGCTCTGCGCCTCATTATTGCGGGTCGGACGCACCAGTTGGGCCGATCCGGCGACAATGCCATCCAGCCGACAAATGAACAGGCTGCGCTCCGGCACGGCCAATACGCCCTTCCAATAGCGTTCCTGCACATCGCGTTCCGGCGGCATGACCCAACCGAAGCCGCCGCCATCCAGGATGGCGGCTTCGGTGGCGTCATACAGGTCCATCAGGTCAACCCGGCGGAATTCCGTGACCAGTTCGACGCTGGTTTCCGTGTTGGGGACGGCGTTGTCACTCATGGTCGCCACCGCAGGAAATTGGCGATCAGGGTCAGGCCCGCCTGCTGGCTTTTTTCCGGGTGGAACTGGGTGCCGACAATATTGTCCCGCCCGACAATGGCGGTGAACGGCCCGCCATAATCACAGGTGGCCAGCACCTGCGCCGGGTCCGCCACCCGCATGGCATAGGAATGCACGAAATAGGCGTGCGCCCCCTCAGCCAGCTCAGCCAGCACCGGATGGGCAGGGGCCTGCAGGTGCAGTTCATTCCAGCCCATATGCGGGATTTTCAGCGTCGGGTCAGTTGGCGTCAGCGGCCCCACCTCCGCATCCAGCCAGCCCAGACCGGCATGGTCGCCATGTTCGCGCCCCAGCTTGGCCAGCAACTGCATCCCCACACAGATGCCCAAGAAGGGGCGACCATGCATGATCACCGCCTCATACAGGGCGGAGACCATGCCCGGCACCGCATCCAGCCCGGCGCGGCAATCGCCGAAGGCACCGACGCCGGGCAACACCACCCGGTCGGCCTTGGCCACATTGGCCGGATCGGCGGTAACCAGGATGCGGCTATCCAGCCCGGCATCGGCCGCCGCACGCTCCAGCGCCTTGGCAGCGGAGCGCAGGTTGCCGGAACCATAGTCGATCAGGGCGACGGTTTCGGTCATCGGATACGCCTTCATCGAACCGGCATGGGAACGGGGTTACAGCGACCCGCCCAGCACGCCCTTGGTGGAGGGAACGGCATCGGCCTTGCGCGGATCGATTTCGACCGCAACGCGGAAGGCACGCGCCAGCGCCTTGTAGCAGCTCTCCACGATATGGTGATTATTCTCACCATACAGGTTTTCAACATGCAGCGTGGCACCCGCCGCCTGGGCGAAGGCCTGGAACCATTCCTTGAACAGTTCGGTATCCATGTCGCCCAGCTTGTCGCGGGTGAAATTGACCTTCCAGATCAGATAGGGCCGGTTCGACATGTCGATGGCAACGCGGGTCAGCGTTTCATCCATCGGGATCAGCGCGTCGCCATAGCGCTGGATGCCTTTGCGGTCGCCCAGTGCCTTCATCACCGCCTCACCGATGGCGATGCCGCTATCCTCGGTCGTGTGGTGGAAATCGATATGCAGGTCGCCCTCGGCCTCCACCTCCAGGTCCATCAGTGAATGGCGGGAGAGCTGTTCCAGCATATGGTCGAGAAAACCAATGCCGGTGGAAACCTTGTACTGCCCGGTGCCGTCCAGGTTGACGGCGACGCGGATGCGGGTCTCCTTCGTCGTGCGTTCAACAACGGCACGGCGCGGAGCGCTGGCGGGGGTGACGGTCGCGTTCGACATGAATGGTTTCGTATCAAGCGCAACCGCCGCTGTCACCCCACCTGATTGCAGGGCAGAACCGGCCCCCGCGCGTGAAATGGGGGCTTGCCGAATGGAAAGATCGTTGCTTGGGTGATGGAAGGCCGTTAACGGAAAATACAAGGGAATTGCCACAGAGCCTTCACCCTTGCGCTGCCTGATCGCCGCTGCGGCGGTCGCGGGCAATGTCCAGGAAGACATCTTCCATCGTGGCGCGGCCATAGCGGGCCAGCAGGTCGTCCGGCGATCCACGATCCACGATCTGGCCGCCCTTCATCATCAGCACGCCATCACACAACCGTTCCACCTCTGCCATATTATGGCTGGCCAGCAGGATGGTGGCCCCGGTGCGGGCGCGATAGCGTTCCAGATAGGTTCTGATCCAGTCGGCCGTATCTGGGTCCAGGCTGGCCGTCGGCTCATCCAGCAGCAGCAATTCCGGTTCGTTCATCAGCGCCTTGGCCAGCGCCACCCGCGTCTTCTGCCCGGCTGACAGGTTGCCGGCCGGCCGGTCCAGCAGGCGGGTCAGTTCCAGCTCTTCCGCCAGCTGGGCGATGCGCGCCTTCAGCCCTGTCAGCCCATAAAGATGGCCATAGACGGTCAGGTTTTCGGTCACCGTCAGCCGGTGGGGCAGATCGACATAGGGGCTGGAGAAATTCATCCGCGGCAGCACGCGGTAACGCTGGCTGGCCATGTCATGGCCCAGCACCTCCACCTTACCCGATGTAGGCAGCAACAGGCCCAGCAGGATGGAAATGGTGGTGGTCTTGCCGGCACCATTGCCACCCAGCAGGGCCATGGTATGGCCGGCAGGCACGGTGAAGCTGATCTGGTCCAGGGCAGTGACCGGGCCGAATTTCTTTGTCAATGCATCCACCCGGATGGCGGGCAGGGCAGGGGGCGGATGACCTTTGTCTCTGTCTGTGTCGCTGGGCATGAAGATTGATGGTCCTGAAGCGGGAACACCCCTAATCTGGTCAGGGAAATGGCCATAATGATGGCCGCGATTGATAATGGTGGGACAAAGGGATGAGTGAAGCAACCCCGAATAGCCATCCGCAGCTGCCGGGCAATGAGGGGCGGGTCAGTGCCCGCACCCTGCTGACCATCCGCTGGATCGCGGTGCTGGGCCAGTCTGTCACCTTGGCCACGGTGACGCTGGGCCTGCACCTGCCCTTGCCCCTGCCCTTTGCGGTGGCGGCGGTGGCGGTCTCGGTGATCATCAACCTGTTTGCCATCCGCCGGCTGGCCCACCAGCCCTTTCTGGGTGACCGCGATGCGGCCTTCTATATGGCCTATGACATGGTGCAACTGGCCGTGCTGCTGTACCTGACCGGCGGGCTGGACAACCCGTTCGCCGTGATGATGCTGGCCCCGCTGACCGTGGCGGCCAGCACCCTGGGGCGGGAGGCGGTGACCATGCTGGTGGCGCTGGCCGTGCTCTGCTTCACCACCCTGGCCTTGACCGCCCTGCCGCTGCCCTGGCCCGGCCAGACGGAGGCGGGGTTGCCGCCGGTCTATCGTTTCGGGGTGTGGACGGCGCTGACCATGTCGGCCGGCTTCATCGCCGGCTATCTCTATAAGGTGGCGGATGGCGCCCGGCGCCTGTCCATGGCGCTGAATGCCAGCCAGGAGGCGCTGGCCCGGGCGCAGAGCGCCTCAGCCGTCGGCGCCCTGGCGGCGGCGGCCGCGCATGAGCTGGGCAGCCCGCTGGGCACCATCGCCGTGGTGGCCAAGGAACTGGCGCGCGACACCCCGCCCGACAGCCCGATTGCCGAAGATGTAGCCCTGCTGCAAAGCCAGGTGGCGCGCTGCCGCGATATCCTGGCCGAATTGTCCCGCCGGCCGGGCAACAGGGGCGGGGCGGAACCGTTCGTGCCCATCGCGGCCTTGCTGGAAACGACGGCCAGCCCCTATTTCCGCCCGGGCGTCAGCCTGGAGGTCGTCAATGTGAACGAGCCGGAGGATGGCACCCCCAATGTGCAGCCGGTGCCGGAAATGGTGCATGGCATGGCCAATATCCTGCAGAACGCTATGCAGTTCGCCGCCTCGCGCGTGCTGGTGACGGTGGATTGGGCGGCACCGGGGGTGATGCTGACGGTGGAAGATGACGGGCCGGGCTATCCGCCGGCCCTGCTGCCCCGCCTGGGCGAACCCTATGTCAGCGGCCGTACTCTTGCAGCGCGGGAGGCAGCGGGCAATATGGGGCTGGGCCTGTTCATCGCACAGACGCTGCTGGAACGTTCCGGCGCTGTGGTGACCTATGCGAATGGCAGGTCGGGCGGGGCCATGGTTGCCATCCGCTGGAAACATCCCACCTTCACGGTGTAGTACTAATCTTCCTTGATCCTGGTCGATCAGGGAAGATTTCTGTTCCCTCAAACGCCGGGCGCCGCCATCCGGCGGCTTGGCTCGCGCGCACATGGGTGCGCGGGCTGGCGGTCGCCAGCCACCCATCTGCCGAAGGTCAAACCTTCAGCAGATGGGTGTAGAACCCCCTCTCAGGATCGAAGCAGAAAGTCCGAATGATGAGCGATGAAGCCCTGCTCTCCGGGGACCAGCCGAAATTGACCTTCACGGGCGATGCCTCGCGCAGCCTGCTGATCGTGGATGATGACGCGCCCTTCCGCATCCGTCTGGCCCGCGCCATGGAGCGGCGGGGCTTTGATGTGGTGGCGGTGGATAGCGTCAATATGGGCATCGAGGTGGCGCATGAAAGCGCGCCGCGCTATGCCGTGGTTGATCTGCGGCTGGGCGACGGGTCGGGCCTGGATGTGGTGAAGGCGCTGCGCGACGCGCGGCCCGATGCCCGCATCGTCATGCTGACCGGCTATGGCAATATCGCCACCGCCGTGGCGGCGGTGAAGTTCGGCGCGGTGGATTATCTGCCCAAACCGTCCGATGCCGATGCGGTGGAAGCGGCCCTGCTGGCCGATGGCCCCCTGCCGCCCCCGCCGGAAAGCCCGATGTCGGCCGACCGGGTGCGCTGGGAACATATCCAGCGGGTGTTTGAACAATGCGACCGCAATGTCTCTGAAACCGCGCGCCGGCTGAAAATGCACCGCCGCACCCTGCAGCGTATCCTGAACAAGCACGCGCCCAAGGCGTGACGGGATCACCCCCAGCGGCCGGGTCACCGGCCGCCAGGGGGAACCGATCACGGGGCCGGCGGCTTGGCGAAGCTGGACAGCGTAATATCGGCCGTCACCACCATCTTGTCCTGCACGCCGGCCATCACATCGGCTTCCATGGGGGCGGCAGCCATTTGTATTTTGGCGCTACGGTTGCTCATCATCATCATTTCCGTGCGCTCGGCAAAATTGATCTGGCCGACACGGTATTCCCGGTTGGGGAAGGCCGCCTTCAGCCGCTTCACCTCATCATTCACCTTGGCAT
Source organism: Niveispirillum sp. SYP-B3756 (assembly GCF_009495745.1). Classification (GTDB taxonomy): domain Bacteria; phylum Pseudomonadota; class Alphaproteobacteria; order Azospirillales; family Azospirillaceae; genus Niveispirillum. The sequence continues at coordinate 81,977 of NZ_WIDQ01000008.1, read as the reverse complement.
AGATCTGCTCCCGCAGCTTGGCGCGGGCCGCCTCTGTCTCTGCCAGTGTCGGTTCAAAGGCGACATTGCCCACGCGCACCTGCAGGCCGGGGCGACTGGCCTTCTTGGTGCGGTCGGCCAGGGTGCCCAGCTGGCTTTCCGGCAGGCGGGCTTCCAGCGTCGCCTGCCAGCGTTCCAGCCCGGCGCTGTCCGATTGCTGGTTCATGGCGGTGATGCGCCATTCCGCCTTGTCGGCGATGCCAGCGACGGCCTTCAGGATATCGGCGCGCAGGGTGCCAGAATTTTCTGACCCGTTGCTGGCCGCATCCACCACCAGGGTGACGCGCGCCGTCTCCGTCTTCACCCATTCTTCCACCGCCAGGTTAAGCGTCACATTGTCGGATACGGGTGCGGGGGCCACCACCAGGGGGGCCGACTGCGCCCAGACGGGCGATGCCGCCAGCGGCAGGGCCAGCATGGCGGCGGTCAGGGCGAACAGGGCGACGGGGCGGCGCATGGAACTCTCTCCTTTATCGTCGGCGGGTTCCACACCCGCCGTTGAGAGGGGAGAGTAGCGCATCCCCGGTGGCGGAAATACGACCGGAAGGGGATAATTCAGGGGTAATAGGCCGGGGGGCTTTCCTCTGGAATCCGTCGGGCAGCCTTTCTGTTTTCCTATTTTAACCGTCATTCCCGCGAAGGCGGGAATCCAAACAACAGAACGGGTTATGGATTCCCGCCTTCGCGGGAATGACGGCAATGAAACGGCAAGGGAGTGAGAAATTACTTTGTGACCCAGCGTTCACCACCCGCCCTATTTCGTGCCGAACAGCCGGTCGCCGGCATCGCCCAGGCCGGGCACGATATAGGAGTTGGCATCCAGATGGCTGTCCAGGGCGGCGGTGAAGACCGGCACATCCGGGTGATGCTGGTGGAACACCGCCACCCCTTCAGGGGCGGAAACCAGGGCCATGAAGCGGATCTGGCTGTCGGCCACGCCATGGCGGTTCAGCACATCCACGGCATGAACGGCGGAATAGCCGGTGGCCAGCATGGGATCGACCAGGATGAAGATGCGGCCCGCCGGGTCCGGCAGCTTCACCAGATATTCCACCGGGCGTTTGGTTTCATGGTCGCGGTAAAGCCCGATATGGCCTTCGCGCGCCGCCGGCACCAGTTCCAGCAGCCCTTCCGCCATCACCAATCCTGCGCGCAGGATGGGCACCACGGCCAGCTTGCGCCCTTCGATCACCGGGGCATCCATGGTGGCCAGCGGGGTTTCGATGCGCTCCGTCGTCATCGGCAGGTCGCGCGTGATCTCATACCCCATCAGCAGGGCGATTTCCCGCAGCAATTGGCGGAAGCCCATGGTGGAACGGCCCTTGTCGCGCATATGCGACAGCTTGTGCTGGATCAGCGGGTGGGTCAGCACATGCAGATTGGGGAAGTCGCGGGTCATGGCCGGTTCCTGGCAAGATCGGGTTGATTTTAACCAGCATAACCACCCTGGCCGCTTTCGTCAGCGGTGACGATGCCCCATGCTTTGCCTGGGCGGCTGACGCGCGTGGGGCAAGGGCTGTGCCGGGCGGCATTCTCCCCCATATTCACCGCCCTGACCCCCAAGCCTTTCCAGACCCCTGGTTTCCATGCGCCGTCACGACCGCCCCAATGGCAGTTCCGCTGCCGATCGCGCCAACCGCACCCGCCTGACCGACGGGCAGGTGCTGAAACGCCTGCTGCCCTATCTCTGGCCGGCCGGACAGCCGGCCATGAAGCTGCGGGTGGTGCTGGCGCTGCTGTTCCTGGCGGTCGCCAAGGGGGCCAATGTCACCGTGCCCATCTGGTATAAGGGGGCGGTGGATGCCTTGTCCGGCAACGGGCTGGCCCAGGCCGTGGCGGCCAACCCGGCGGTCGCCATCCCCATCGGTTTCATCCTGGCCTATGGCTTGGCGCGGGTGCTGAGCCTGGCGTTCGGCGAACTGCGCGACGCGATTTTCGAACGGGTCAGCCAGCGCGCCATGCGGGTGGCGGCGCTGAATGTCTTTCGCCATCTGCACGCCTTGTCGCTGCGCTTCCATCTGGAACGGCAGACGGGCGGGCTATCGCGCGTGGTGGAACGCGGCACCAAGGCGATTGACAGTTTGCTCAGCACCTCCCTGTTCAACGTGTTGCCGACCTTGCTGGAAATCCTGCTGGTGACGGGTATCCTGTGGAAATTGTTTGATTTCCGCTTTGCTGCCGTCACCTTCGGCACGGTGGCGCTTTATATCGGCTATACCATCACCGTCACCAACTGGCGCACCCGCATCCGTCGTTCGATGCTGGATGCCGATACCAGCGCCAATGCCAAGGCCATCGACACGCTGCTGAACTATGAAACCGTCAAGTATTTCGGCAATGAGGTGTTTGAGGCCAACCGCTACGACAAGGCCCTGCGTGTCTATGAAGATGCGGCGGTCCGCACCCAGACATCCTTGTCGCTGCTGAATATCGGCCAGGGCATCATCATTGCCGGGGGCGTGGTGGCGGTGATGTGGATGGCGGCGACCGGCATCATCAAAGGCCAATTGACCATCGGCGATTTCGTGCTGGTGAACACCTATCTGCTGCAGCTTTACCAGCCACTGAATATTTTCGGCTTCGTCTATCGCGGCATCCGGGAATCGCTGAACGATATGGAGCGAATGTTCGAACTGCTGACCGTGGACCGGGAGGTGGAGGATAAGCCGGGCGCCCCCGCCTTGGTGACGGCCGGGGCCGCCATCCGTTTCCGCGATGTGCATTTCGCTTATGATAAGCGGCGTCCCATCCTGAAGGGCATCGATTTCACCGTGCCGGCCGGGCGCACCGTGGCCGTGGTTGGCCCCACCGGGGCCGGCAAATCCACCCTGTCCCGCCTGCTGTACCGCTTTTACGACGTAACCGGTGGTGCGGTGGAGATTGATCATCAGGATGTGCGGCAGGTCACCCAGGCGTCGCTGCGCGCCGCCATCGGCATCGTGCCGCAGGATACGGTGCTGTTCAACGACACCATCCGCTATAACATCGCCTATGGCCGCGTCGATGCCAGCGAGGCGGAGCTGGAGCGGGTGGCTGCCGCCGCGCAAATCCTGGATTTCATCAAGGCGCTGCCCGATGGCTGGAACACCATGGTGGGGGAACGCGGCCTGAAACTGTCTGGCGGGGAAAAGCAGCGCGTGGCCATTGCCCGCACCCTGCTGAAAGACCCGCCGATCCTGATTCTGGACGAGGCGACCAGTGCGCTGGATACCCATACGGAACGGGAAATCCAGGCAGCATTGACCGATGCGGCGCGCGGGCGCAGCACCCTGGTCATCGCCCATCGCCTGTCCACCGTGGTGGATGCCGATGAAATCATCGTGCTGGATGCCGGCCAGATCGTGGAACGCGGCAGCCACGCCGCTTTGCTGGCCCTGAACGGGGCCTACGCCGCGCTGTGGGCGCGGCAGCAGGAAGGGGTGAACCGGGCAGAGACGAAGCTGGAAGCGTAACCGGTTACGGGTTCTTCCCGGAGAAGCGCGACAGAATCTGCTGCGCTTCAATCCCCAGCGCATAGAAGGCGACACCCATCCGGTCGCCCCGCCGCCAGGCGACAATAGCTTCGCCGCTGATCTCCGTCCCGTCCACGGTCAGACGGAAGCCGAACCGGTCCTGTTGGTCCATCAGCCCGCGATATCCGGCCACGCACATGCCGCCCAGGCTGAGATCAACCAGATCCAGCCGCTGCTGTGCCACCGTGACATGCCCATCGCCAAAACTATGTTTGGGCGCGGATCGGTCACGCCGCAGCAGCCGGCCCAGCCAGGACGGCGGGCGGGGCGGGGCCGGGGCGGTGAAGGGGGAATTGGCCGCAATCTCCATGACTTGGCCTCATTTATTCAATATATCGAACCGACCCTAGAATCGCACGAGAGTGCCGGTTGGAAAACCGGACCTTTGGACACATGTACGATGGGCATATCACCTGCCCATCCCCCCTACCGATTTGACGATCCGACAGGCCTGCCGCACAATCCGGCCCAGGCCCTGTTCGTCACCGCTGCCGATGGAATGCCCCATGCCGGATGCCTTGCCCCCCACCGATCTTGCCGACCGGCTGCGCCGTGGCGAACGGCGTGCGCTGGCGCAGGCCATCACCCTGGTGGAAAGCACGCGGGCCGATCACCGGGCGCTGGCCGATGATCTGCTGGCCAGCCTGTTGCCCGATACGGGCAATGCGGTGCGGTTGGGCATTACCGGCGTGCCCGGCGTGGGAAAATCCACCTTTATCGAGGCGTTCGGCCTGCATCTGATTGCCCAGGGGTTGAAGGTGGCCGTGCTGGCCATTGACCCCACCAGCCAGCGCACCGGTGGTTCCATCCTGGGCGACAAGACGCGGATGGAATTGCTGTCGCGCGACCCGCGCGCCTTTATCCGCCCATCGCCCGCTGGGGGCACGCTGGGCGGGGTGGCGCGGCGCACGCGCGAAGCCATGCTGCTGGTGGAAGCCGCCGGCTTTGACGTGGTGATTGTGGAAACGGTGGGGGTGGGCCAGTCGGAAACGGCGGTGGCCGATATGGTGGACCTGTTCCTGCTGCTGCTGCCGCCCGCCGGCGGGGATGAGCTGCAGGGCATCAAGAAGGGCATTGTTGAGTTGGCCGACATGATCGTGGTCAACAAGGCGGATGGTGAGTTGGCCACCGCCGCCCGCCATGCGGAGGCGGAATATCGCCATGCCCTGTCCCTGCTGCGCCCCATCAACCCGCTGTGGCGGGTGCCGGTGCTGTCCTGCTCCGCCCTGACGGGCCGGGGTATAGATGCGGTCTGGGATCAGATCAGCGATTATCGCCACCTGCTGGGGGCCGACGGTTCCGGCGACATTGTCCGCCGCCGGGCCGAACAGGCCCGCGCCTGGATGTGGAGCGAGATCGAGGAAAGCCTGATTGACGCCTTCAAGGCGGAACCGGCGGTGCGGGGTGAGCTGCCCGGCCTGGAACGCGCCACCGCCACCGCCGCCATCACCCCCGGTGCGGCGGCCAAGCGCTTGCTGGCCCTGTTCCGGCGGGGGTAGGGGGCGGCAGGGGACCGGGTATCAGGTGGGAAACCGACCCGATCTCACGTAATCGCATCCAATTGCCGGTCGGACAGGGCACCCGGCACCACGGTGACGGGGATGCGCAGGCTGCCGGACATCTGGCCCACCACATAATTGATCAGCGGCCCCGGCCCGCCGCGCCCGGTGCCGGCCGCCAGCACCAGGATGGAGATGCTGGGCTCCTCCTGGATCAGCTTCATCAGCTGTTCAGAGGCCTGGCCTTCGCGGATATAGAGCGTGGGCATGGTGCCGGAAATATCCACCACCTCCTTGGCCAGTCGCTGCAACAGCTGCTCGGCCTCCTCCCGCTGTTCCTGCTTCATCAGCTCTTCGATGGCGCCCCATTGCTGCAGCTCCCCTGGCGGGATGACATGCAGCAGGGCGACGCGCCCGCCGCTGTTGCGGGCGCGGCGGGCGGCATAATGCAGCGCCACGCTCATTTCCTCCGTCTCATCGACGACGACCAGGAAGATACGGGCTTGCTTCTCTTGGCTCATGGGCCTCTCCCGGTAACGCAGGGCCGGTTTAGAGCCGAGTGCGTTTAATCAGAAACGCACCCGGCTCTAAGTCCTTGTTCAGCGAGCAGATTCACGCTCCAAAGCGATTCCGCTTTTCCGCGATCCGCTCTATACCAAATCCCGATGCGGTTGATGCAGCGGGATCTGGGTCGCGGCGGCAGCGCTTGGCGGTTAACGAAAATGCCAAGGCAGTTTTTCGGTCAAGCGAAAACCGTCTGATGGAATTCAGGATTTGCGGAAAATAATGCCAGCCAGCCAGCCGGCCGTCACGGCCAGCATGATGGACAGCACGGCATAGAAGACCGACTGGCGCTGGGCGAATTCCGTCACATTGGCGGAAAAGCCGATCTTGGAGACCAGCAGCGGCGTTGTCTGGGCGCTGACCACATCGCCATCGCGGATCAGGAAGACCGACGCCGTATAGGTGCCGGTGGGCACATTGGCCGGGAAATGGATGCGGGTGCGGAACAGGCGCTGGCCGAGGAAGGAGACCTCCCCCGCCTCTGTGGTGTAAAGCCCCATGCGCTGTTTGTTGCGGATCAGGGCGGCGCGATATTCGGCCAGTTTCTCGGCCTTGTCGATCTTCTGCGTCGGGGCCAGCCGGATATAATCCAGGCCGATTTCATGCCGTTGCAGCACCGCCGGCGGCACCACCCCATCCAGCGGGGCCGACAGGGCCACGGTGTAGAAGGCCGGCACGCGGGCAAAGGCGATCTCATCCGTGTTGATCCAGATGCCGGCCACCCGGTCCTTGTGGCGGACCGTCACCTCCCCCTCCGGACCCTGCACCACCACGGCGACATCGCCCTCGCCATCCACAGCGCCGAACAGCACCACGTCGGTGCCGGTAAAGCCGGTGGTGATGGCGATCAGGTGGCTGGACAGGTCGGCCACCAGCGACTGGCCCCAGGCATCGGCCCGCAAGGCCAGCAGCAGCATGAAGCCGGCCAGCAGACCGGCGGGCAGGGCCAGCAGATGGCGTCCCCGCATCACGCCCCCCCCGGCAGGGTGATGGAGAACAGATCCTCCGGTCGGATGATCAGATCCACCGCCAGCTTCACCGCCACGGCCAGCACCACCAGGGCCAGCAGGGCACGGGCCTGTTCACCGCGCAGTTTGGCCCCGACGCGGGTGCCAAACTGCGCCCCCACCACGCCGCCCAGCAGCAACAGCAGGGCCAGCATGATATCCACCGTCTGGTTGCTTACCGCCTGCAGGAAGGCGGCGATGCCGGTGGTGAAGATGATCTGGAACAGGGAGGTGCCGGCCACCAGCGCGGTGGGCATCCCCAATATATAGATCATGGCCGGCACCAGCAGGAAGCCGCCACCAATACCCATGATCGCTACCAGCAAGCCGCAGAAAAACCCGATCAACGCCGGCAGCAGGGCGGAGATATATAGCCGCGACCGGGGAAAGCGCATCTTGAAGGGCAGGCCATGCAGCCAGGTATGGTGATGCAGCTTGGACCGGCTGGCGACACTGCGCCCGCGCAGCATGGCTCCCAGGCTTTCCCACAGCATCAGACTGCTGACCGTTCCCAGGAACAGCACATAGGAGAGAGAGATCACCAGATCGATATGGCCCAGGGCCTGCAACAGGCCGAAAATCCACACGCCAAGCGCCGTGCCCAGCGACCCGCCGCTCAGCATCACCAGCCCCAGCTTCACATCCACATTATTGCGCCGCCAATGGGCCAGCACCCCGGAAACCGAAGCGCCGACAAGCTGGTTTGCCTGCGTGCCCACGGCCACGGCGGGCGGCACGCCGATGAAGATCAGCAGCGGCGTCATCAGAAAGCCGCCGCCCACACCGAACAGGCCGGACAGGAAACCCACGCCGCCACCCAGCATCAGGATCAACAGGGCATTGACCGAAAGTTCCGCGATGGGAAGGTAAATCTGCATGATGCCGTTTTTGTTGCGGCGCGGGGGATTATGGAAACCTTACCCTCAGCCTGCGTCGAGCCCAAGTGTAAAACGGCCCCGGAACGGCTTTGTCATGCGATTGAAATGGAACCGGCCAGCCGTTGCAGCAGGATGCGCGCCGCTTGTTCCAGCCGATCCGGCACCATGCCGGTGCGGCGGTCCCGATCTTCCGGCTTCAGCCCCTCGGGGAAGGGCGGCACATGGATGAAGCCGGCGGGTAGATCGGGCCGCCAATGCCGCATCCCGAAGAACAGATGGTTGCAGATATAGCCGCCAGCATCGCGGCTGAACTTCACCGGAAAGCCGGCTTCGGTCAGGTCATCCGCCATGGCATCCAGCGGCAGCGACGACCAGTATCCCATGGGCCCCGCCGCATCGATGGGGGTGTTGCGGCGGATGGTGCCGTCATTATCGGGGGCGGTCGCATCATCCAGGTTCAGCGCCAGCCGTTCCGGCCGGATGCTGTCCGTCTCATAGGCCAACCCGAACATCACCACCGCGTCGGGCCGGGTGGCTGTGACGGCCGTCTGCAGGGCGGGGACCGCACCGGTGAAGGTGACGGGCAGTTCCACGCCACGGATATGGGCGCTACCGATCACCGCGCCATCCAGCCGCCCGGCCAGCCAGGAGGTTGGGTTGACGGCATGACCCAGGAAGGGGGCGAAACCGGTGATCAGGATGGTGGGCATGGGGGGGCCTTGTGGGTTGGGGGTGAGTGGTTGTCCGGAAAGTTATGATGTCTCTCGATGCCTTCCCGTTTCACCACCGTCATTCTCCTCGAAGGCGGGAGTGACTTTCCTTCTACCGTCACCCATGCTGCGGCCGGGGTCCAGATCACAAGCGCTTTGCTCTACGAAACTGGACCCCGGCCTGCGCCGGGGTGACGGTAGTGGGGTGGTATGGTGGTGAAAAACGGGGGCTCTCACCCCGGCCCCCGTCAGAACCGCACCAGCCCCACAATATCCTTCACCTCATTCACCGTCTTCTCGGCAATGGCACCGGCCCGTTCGGCACCCTTTTGCAGGATGCGGTCCAGTTCGGCGCGGTCGCCCAGCAGGCGGTTCATCTCGCCGGCGATGGGGGACAGCTTGGCGACGGCCAGATCGGCCAGCGCCCCCTTGAAGGCGCTGAACTGCTGGCCGCCATATTCGGCCAGCACCTGGGCCCTGGTCTGGTCAGACAGGGCCCCATAGATGGTCACCAGATTGGCGGCGTCGGCCCGACCCTCCAGCCCTTCCACCACCGACGGCAGCGGTTCCGGGTCGGTCTTGGCCTTGCGGATTTTCAGCGCGATGGTGTCGGCATCGTCGGTCAGGTTGATGCGGCTATATTCGCTCTCGTCGGACTTGGACATTTTCTTCGTACCGTCCCGCAGGCTCATCACGCGGGTGGCTTCACCCAGGATCTGCGGTTCCGGCAGGGGGAAATAATCCTCGCGCTTGTAATAGCGGTTGAAGGCACCGGCAATGTCGCGCGCCAGTTCCAGATGCTGCTTCTGGTCCTCGCCCACCGGCACATGGGTGGCCTTGTACAGCAGGATGTCCGCCGCCATCAGCACCGGATAGGCGTACAGGCCCAGAACGGCATTATCCTTCTGCTTGCCGGCCTTTTCCTTGAACTGGGTCATGCGGTTCAACCAGCCCAGCGGCGTATGGCAGGCCAGAATCCAGTTCAGTTCGGCATGGCCGGAAACGGCCGACTGGTTGAACAGGATGTTCTTATCTGGATCGATGCCGGCCGCGATATAGGCCGCCGCCACTTCGCGGATGTTGGAACGCAGCACTTCAGGATCATGATCAATCGTGATGGCGTGCATATCCACAACGCAGAAAATGGCCTCATAATCGTGCTGCAGGCGCACCCAGTTGCGCAAAGCCCCCAGATAATTGCCGAGGTGCAGTTGGCGGGTGGGCTGCATACCCGAAAAAATGCGGTTCATGGGTCTGGTTCCCGAAGGATGTTTCGCTGGTGGAGGGCGAGGGCGCCGGCCCCCCGATGGGACCGGTCGCCCGCAGATATGGCGTTGTCAGGCAATGCCGGTCAAGCGGCTGGCGGTGCGCCCCCGCCCCGCCGGCGCAGCAAACCTTTCAGTTCCCCCAGCCGGGCGGCCCCCAGCGCCAGGCAGAACAAGCCATAGCCAACCATGGCGGCCCCGATCAGCCCGGCCAGCGCCAGCACCTTCACCCCGTGGGTGGTGCTGTAAAGCCAGGGCTGCAGCGCCCAGCCCAGGCCCCAGGCCAGCCCCCCCATCAGGGCGGCGGCGGCCGTGATGCGGGCCAGCCGTCCGGCCAGCCGCGGGTCCAACTGCAACAGGCCGCGCCGGTGCAGGCCGATGGCCAGCAGTGCCACGTTCAACCACGCCGTCAACCCCGGTGCCAGCGCCAGCCCGACATGGCCCAAGGGCCCGATCAGGGCCAGGGACACACCGACATTGCCCAGCAGCACCACCACCGCCACCCGCACCGGCCCCTTGGTATCCTGCCGGGCGAAATAAGCGGTGGCGAGAATCTTGGCGGCGATGAAGGCGGGGATGCCGATGGCATAGGCCTGCAGGGCCGCCGCCGTGGCGCGGGCGGCATCGGCCCCAAAGGCCCCGCCTTCGAACAACACATGGATCAGCGCATCAGGAATGGCGATCAGTGCCACCGCCGCCGGCAGGCCCAGTAAGGCGGCAAATTCCAGCCCGCGCGACAGGCTGGTGCGCGCCCCTTCATGATCTTCTGCCGTGATCTGGCGGGACAGCAGGGGCAGCAGGGCGGTGCCCACCGCCACGCCCACCACCGCCATGGGCAGTTGGTTCAACCGGTCAGCATATTGCAGATAGGAGACGGCACCCGTCGGTAGCCAGGTGGCCAGATTGGTGCCGATCAGCAGGTTGAACTGATAGACCCCGGCCCCCAAAATGCCCGGTGCCAGCAGGGCGAAGAGTTTCTTCACCCGGGGTGTCAGTTTGGGCCGGCGCAGCCGCACCACCATGCCGGCCCGCCGGCAGGCCAGCACCATCCAGACCAGTTGCGCCACACCGGCCACCGGCACACCCCAGGCCAGCACCCAATGCACCGGCAGCCCCAGCGGCTGGCTGGCCAGCAGGCCGGTGATCTGCACGATGTTCAACAGCACCGGCGCCGCCGCAAACGGGCCATAGCGGCCGAGCGCGTTGAGGATGGAGCCCAGCAATGCTGTCAGCGAGATCAGCGCCAGATAGGGGAACATCACCTGCGACATGGAAACGGCCAGGGCGAACTGGCCGGGATCGTCGGTGAAACCCGTCGCCATGACGGAGACGACCAGCGGCATGGCAAGCGCCATCACCGCGCTGAACAGCAGCAGCAGGGCGACCATGAAGGCCAATGCCTCCTCCGCCAGCCCCCTGGCGCTGTCATGCCCTTCCTTCTGTAGGGTGCCGCTGAACATGGGCAGGAAGGCCGCCGTGAACGCCCCCTCTGCAAATAGCGACCGGAACAGATTGGGCAGGCGGAAGGCGACAAAGAAGGCGTCGGCCGCCGGCCCCGCCCCCAGATAGCGCGCCATCAGCATGTCACGCACAAAGCCCAGGACGCGGGACACCATGGTAATGCCACCGACCGTGGCGATGGCGCGGGCGAAACTCATGATGGGTGACCGGCTTTCATGGGGTGTGGGGTGGTGGTTTCAGGGCCGTCATTCCCCTCCTTGCTCCGTCATTCCCGCGAAGGCGGGAATCCATAGGACGGCGTCACCTTCACAACATCTTCCTGCGGAGCTGTTTCCTGGATTCCCGCCTTCGCGGGAATGACGGTGGAAATGCGTTACGGGGAGATCAGAAAGGGAGGGTGGGAAAAAAGGCCTGACCGAAAGACGCAAAACAGCAATCCACCCCCCGCTTACCGCAAAACCAAGGCGGGGAAAAGGCGGGCTGGGGGGATCGCCTTTTAGCGGTCGCGCGCCTGGGGCGGGCTGTCACCGATCCCGTGGGAGGAATAGCGCGCGATGGCGTCAAAGGCAGCGGAGCGGAATTGGCGGCGCCACAGCACGAAGGTCACCAGCGTGACCAGACCGATGAAGACGCCAGGATGCACCAGCCAGCCCAGGCTGGCGAAGGCATAATAATAGCCGCGCAGGCCCCGGTTGAAGCTGATGATGGCCAGCGTCATCATCTTGGCGGCCGCCTTGGCGGTGATATTGGCCTCGTCCCCCGGCTCCAGCGGGGCGGCACCCACCAGGGCGATGGTGTAATTGAACTGCCGGACCGCCCAGGTGAAGCAGAAGAAGCTGTAAACAAAAATGCCCAGCAGCAGCACCAGCTTCAGCTCGAACAGGTAACGGTCGGTATGCAGGGTAAAGCCCAGCTCCATCACCTTCTGATGCGAGGCTTCTGCGGAGGCCAGCACCCCCAGCAGACCTGCCAGCACCAGCACCGTGGTGCTGGCGAAGAAGGAGACGGAATGGATCAGATGGCCGATCAACATGCTGTCCATCACCCGGTTGTCCCGGTACAGCATGTTGGTCATCCAGCGGATGCGGATACGCAGCATATGCTGGTTCAGGCTGACCGGCGTACGATTGCGGCGGTCGGTCAGCCAGCCATAGCCCCACCAGAGCAGGCTGAACCAGACCAGGGCCGCAATATCCAGGGGGGGCAAGGCAATGGACGGCATCATGATGCCAGCGTCATCCCATTCGGTAGCGGGGCGCAACCAGCCCGTTGAGGTAGGTTTTCAGTTCTGCCGTCAGCGGCGCGAATTTCAAGGAGATGGTGCGCTCCGCCCCCTCGATCGCCACCACCTCGGCCGTGACCGGCACCGGGTCGCCGGCACCAGGGGCGGCGATCAGCAGGGTCATGTTCTCCCCCTCCCGGAACAGGGCGGGATCGGCATCCAGCGCCACGCCGCCAAAGGACCAGTTGCGCGTCTTGGCAGCACCCTTGCGGCTGCCCACCACCAGCACCGGTTGGCTGAACCGGCGCAACCGGCGGCGCTGGGCATTATCGTCCCCGGCGGCCGTGCGGGTGGCCCCGGTCAGGTCGGCGCCGCGCAGGTTCAGCCCCGTGGTGATGGCCCCACCCAGATCGGCCTTGCGCAGGATGGCCCCGGCCAGCACGGCGTTTGTCAGGTCCGCCCCGCGCAGATTGGCCCCTTCCAGATTGGTGGGCCAGGTCCGGCCCCCCGCCATGGGCTGGGTGGTCAATTGGGCCCCGGCCAGATGGGCACCGGCCAGGTTCACCCGGCGCAGCGTCGCCCCGGCCAGCACGGCACCATCCAGCATGGCATCGCGCAGGTCACTATAGGAAAGATCGGCCATTTCCAGATGGCTGTCGGCGCAATCGGCCCCGGTCAGCCGGCAGCGGCGCAGCCGGGCCCCGGCCAGATTGCGCCCATGCAACAGGGCGACATCCAGTTCCACCATATCCAGATCCAGCCGGGTGCCGCGTTCCCCGCCGCTGTCGATCCAGGCTTCATGCGCATTGACCAGGGCCGTCAGCTCGGCCGCCGGCACAAGGCGGCGCGGCGGCTCCGCCAAGGCAGCCATGGCGCCGTCGGGCAGGTGCCGCCCGCGTGACAGCATGTCGGCTTCCACCATGGTGCCGGCCAGCTGCGCGCCGGACAGGTTGGCACCCGACAGGTCCACCCCCAGCATCACGCATTTTGACAGGTCGGCGCCGGACAGGTCGGCATCCATCAGATCCGCCCCGGTCAGGTCGCAGCCGGTCAGCTTGGCGGCACAGAGGATGGCGCGTTCCAGCCGCGCCTCCGTCAGCACGGCCGCCCCGTCGCGGCGCTTGGCTCCGTTGCTGTCGGTCAGCGTGCCGGAACGGAAATCCGCCCCGCGCAGAATGACATCGGCCATGATGGCGCGGTGCAGGTTGGCCCCGCGCAGATCGGCCCCGGTCAGGTTGGCGGATGACAGGTCCGCCCCTTCCAGATCGGCCCCGAACAGGTCGGCCCGGCTGAGATCGACCCCTTCAAGAATACAATGGGACAGGTTTGCCCCGGCCAGCCGCGCCTCTGCCAGCCGGGCGCCCTTCAGGTTCAGCCCGGACAGATCCTGGAATTGCAGCTCTGCCCGCCGGCCGCCCTTGCCTTCCTGCCATTGCCGGTGCAGGCCCAGCTCCCGGCGCAGAAATTCCAGATCGCGGGCCGGTGGTGTGGCTGGTGTGGCGGTGGTGTGTGTGCTGCTCATCGAAGGCTCAAGCGGCAGAAGGCGTGGCAAGGGCCGCACACTATACCGGTGTTCCGCAACAATATATCTAAAATACAATCAATTTGAGCCCCTATCCGTCCGCAGAGGAGACTGCGGACGGGAGGGACAAAGAGAGCTTCAGGCGCCGGCCTTGCCGGTCTGCAGCGTGCCGGTGACGGCACCGCCATCGGCGATGGAAATACGGCCATAGCGGATGGTGCCTTCCACCTGGCCGGTTTCGCCCACGGACAACATGCCCGTCACCTCAATGGTGCCGGTGGCGCGGCCATTGACGCGCATCTGCTCCACCTTGGCGGTGCCTTCGAAATGGCCGCCCTCGGCCACTTCCAGAATCTTGATCTCGCTCAGCGTGACATCGACCAGCCGCCCCGCCACATGCAGCGTATGGCAGTGGGAAATCTTCGCCCCCTCGATCCGCGCTTCGGTGGCGATGCTGGTGATGCCGCCCGTGGTGGGGGTGCCGTCGGCCACCGGTTCGGTGATGCCGTTGAAGCCGGGGCGCTGGAAGCTGCGCGGGTCCAGAATATCGTTCGGCATAGCCTTGAGCACTCTCCGCCTGTGGGCTGGGAAACCCGGATGTCGCACCTGATCCGGCCGACGGGTTCACAGCAATTCCGGCCGGATGCGGCGCCATGGCCTGCCCCCGTCACCGAAATGTCAAATACCCCCGCCTGACCTGACGTTTCGGCTCCATTCATAAGCTGAAAGGGTTAAATCCGCAACGCCTCTTGCCCGTATCACAAGAGGGATGCGTGCGGTTGCGTTGACAGGCCCCGCGCGTGCGAACGATAGTCGCCGCTCTGGCGGAAATTTACTGTTTGCGTAATCCGCCCGCCACGACACTTTCTGCTGTCAGGAGTATGTCCCGTGATCCCAGTCGTGATGCCCACCTATTCCCGGATCGATACCGTGTTCGAACGGGGTGAAGGCGCCTATCTGTGGGATACCAACGGTCGACGATTCCTTGATTTCACCGCCGGCATTGCGGTGAACGCCCTTGGCCACGCGCACCCCTATCTGGTGGAAAAGCTGGCGGAGCAGGCGGGCAAGCTGTGGCACACCTCCAACCTGTTCCGGGTGGCGGGCCAGGAAAAGCTGGGCGCACGGCTGAAGGAACTGACCTTTGCCGACACCATGTTCTTCACCAATTCCGGCGTGGAAGCCTGGGAATGCGCGGTGAAGACGGTGCGCAAGTACCATAATGATACTGGCCACCCGGAAAAGACCCGCTTCATCGTGGTGGGCGGGGCCTTCCATGGCCGTTCGACCACCGCCATCGCCGCCGCCAAGTCGGAAAAGATGGTGGGCGGTTTCGGCCCGCTGCTGGATGCGTTCGATCAGGTGTCTTTCGGCAATCTGAACGAGCTGCGCGCCGCCATCACGCCGGAGACGGCCGCCATCATGGTGGAACCGATTCTGGGCGAAGGCGGCATCCGCCCGGCCAGCGTTGAATATCTGAAGGCCCTGCGCGCCGCGGCCGATGAATTCGGCCTGCTGCTGGTGTTCGATGAGATCCAGACCGGCGTCGGCCGTACCGGCAAGCTGTTCGCCTATGAATGGGCCGGCATCGAACCGGATGTGATGTGCATTGCCAAGGGCATTGGCGGCGGTTTCCCCGTCGGTGCCTGCCTGGCCACGGAAAAGGCCGCCACCGGCATGGTGCCCGGCACCCATGGCAGCACCTTTGGCGGCAACCCACTGGCCATGGCCGTGGCCAATGCCGTGCTGGATGTCATCACCGCGCCCGGCTTTCTGGAGCATGTCACCCAGGTTGGCGACCTGCTGAAGGGCAAGCTGGATGAACTGGTGGCCCGCTATCCCACCGTTCTGGTGGAGGCACGCGGCAAGGGCCTGATGCTGGGCCTGAAATGCGTGGTGAATTATGCCGATATGGTGACCCGCCTGCGTGAAAATGGCCTGCTGGTCGCGGGGGCGGCGGATAATGTGGTGCGCATCCTGCCGCCGCTGACCATCGGCGAAAAGGAAGTGACCGAAGCGATGGACATCTTGGAAAAGACCTGCCGGGAGTTCGCATAATGGGTTCCACGAGCCAGGTTCGCCATTTTCTGGATATCCACCAGCATGATCTGGCCAGCCTGCGCCGGATGCTGGACAGTGCCGCCACGATGAAGCGCGGGGCGGGTGCGGAAAAGCCGCTGCTGGGCAAGACCCTGGCGCTGATTTTCGAAAAGCCCAGCACCCGCACCCGCGTCTCGTTCGAGGTGGGGATGCGCCAGTTGGGCGGTGAGGTGATCTGCCTGACCGGCAAGGAAATCCAGTTGGGCCATGGGGAGACGATTGCCGATACGGCGCGCGTGCTCTCCCGCTATGTCGATATCATCATGCTGCGCACCGATCATGAGGCGAAGCTGCAGGAGATGGCGGCGGCTGCCAGCGTGCCGGTGATCAACGGGCTGACCGACAGCTCGCATCCGGTGCAGATCATGGCCGACATCCTGACCTTTGAGGAACGCAAGGGTTCCATCAAGGATGCGGTGGTCTGCTGGACCGGCGATGCCAATAATGTCTGTGAAAGCTGGATTCATGCGGCGGTGCTGTTCGATTTCGAACTGCGCATCGCCTGTCCGGAGGAATTGTCCCCCCCGGCCGCAACCATGGACTGGGTGCGCCAGCATAATGGCCGCGTCAGCATCACCCGTAATGTGGAAGTGGCGGCAGCGGATGCCGATGCCATTGTCACCGACACCTGGGTGTCGATGCATAATAAGGACGGTCAGCGCCGTCACAATCTGCTGAAGCCATATCAGGTCAACGCCCATGTCATGGGTTTGGCGAAAAAAGACGCCATATTCATGCATTGTCTCCCGGCCCACCGGGAGGAGGAGGTGACCTCCGCCGTGATCGACGGGCCGCAATCGGCGGTCTGGGATGAGGCGGAGAACCGTATGCACGCCCAGAAGGGCATTCTGACCTGGTGCCTTGACCGATGACTTCGCGTGAACCCGTGGCGGGCGGCCCCCGCCACGATACCGATCTTGTTTCGTCCGAGTTCGATATCGTCCAGCCCTTCCAGCTCGACAGCGCCTCCTTCCGGGGGCGTTTTGTCCGGCTGGGTCCGGCGCTGGACGAGATTCTGACCCGTCATGCCTATCCCGAACAGGTGCAGCCGCTGCTGGCGGAAACCATCCTGCTGGCAACAACGCTGGCCTCTGCCCTGAAATATGAGGGGATTTTCACCCTGCAGACCAAGGGCGACGGGCCGGTTGCCTATACCGTCTCCGACGTCACCTCGGTCGGCGATATGCGCGGCTATGCCCGCTTCGATGCCGACCGGCTGGCGGCGCAGATGGTGCATAAGGGCTTCCAGGCCGATCTGGGGTCGCTGCTGGGTTCCGGCTATGTTGCCTTCACGGTGGACCAGGGCGAACATACCGAACGCTATCAGGGTATTGTGGAACTGCGCGGTGCCGCCATGGCCGACGCCGTGCGCCATTATTTCCGCCAGTCCGAACAGATGGCCACCGCCATCAAGTCTTTTGTGGGCAAGGATAAGGACGGCAAATGGGTCGGCGGCGCCATCATGCTGCAGGCCCTGCCGCCGGAAACGGCGGGTGTGATGGCCGAACATCTGCAGGGCAGCCGCGATGAAGACTGGAATCGCGCCGCCATCCTGCTGGATACGGTAACGGCGGCGGAATTGCTGGATGGCGGGCTGGCAGCCAATGACCTGATCTACCGCTTGTTCCACGAGGAGGCGCCGCGCATTTACGACCGAACTGCGCTGCGGGCCGGTTGCCGCTGCTCGCGGGAGCGGGTGGAGAATGTGCTGCGCAGCCTGGACCGGTCGGAACTGGACGATCTGCGTGTCGAGGGGGAGGTGCGGGTCAGTTGCGAATTCTGCAACGCCACCTACGCCTTCGATGAAGCGGCGCTGGACAAGGTGTATAGCGGGGGCTTCTGACCGCCCGGCGCCTGAGGGAAATTTCTTAATATTGCCCTTTGCCTATTGCCGCCCCATCTGCCTGGATGGGGCGGCTTTCTTTTGCGGGAGTTGGCGGAAGATGATCTCTGCGATCAGGTTTGGCGGGGTGGTACTGGCCTTGGCGCTGCTGGGTGGTTGTGCCGGTAGAACGGATGTACGGGCCACCGCCCCTTCGCAGCTGGCCGGGCTTGCGGAAACGG
Organism: Niveispirillum sp. SYP-B3756; assembly: GCF_009495745.1. GTDB lineage: Bacteria > Pseudomonadota > Alphaproteobacteria > Azospirillales > Azospirillaceae > Niveispirillum. Next base: position 64,134 of record NZ_WIDQ01000008.1, on the reverse strand, counting down.
CGCTGTTTTCCTGTGCCGGGGTGCCCGACCGCCAGGGCACGGCCGCCGATGGCGCGCGCGTCTATGTCTATCAACGCACTGCCGGGCAGAAGGAAGGTTCCTCTGTGCAGATTGGCCTGGGCGGCGGTGGGCGGCATGTCGGTGGCGGGCTGGGCATCAGCCTGCCGGTGGGCAGCCGCCCGCGCGATGGCTGCGAGGCCACCTTCACCGTGCGGGATGGCAAGGTCGCCAGCCTGTTTTTCACCCCGGATCAGGATGACCGCGACGCCTGTTATACCATTGTCGAGAATTGCCTGCCGGCCGTTCCTGCCCGACAATAGGAACAGCATAGGTCCTGCCGGATGGGGGTGGTGGGATAATTGCCGGCAGAATGTTGGAATTCCAGGGGTTTAGCGGAAAATGCGTGGGCAAGAGGGTGATGATGGGCACGATATGGCCGGCGGGGGCCGTCGCGTGCAGGTGGATAATCCGGCACCGGCACTGACGCCGGAGCAGTTGTTGCAGGCAAAACAGGCCGAACGTATCCGCGACTTGGAGCGGTTGATGCGTGCCGCCATCGGCTTTGCCCGCGACGGATCGTCGCAGTGATATCAAGGGGCATGTCTCATGCCCTTTGATATTTTTCTGCGCCCTTAGGCGCCGGGCCAGCCGTCTCAGCTTACCGGCACTGCCACGCTGCGTGGCAGCAGCAGCCAGTAACGCCCGTTGCTCTTCATCAGGCCGGCGCGGGTTTCGGCATCCTTGCCATGGCCCCAGAACACGTCGCCGCGCACGGGGCCACGGATGGCGCCGCCCGTATCCTGGGCCACCATCAGGCGGCGGATGCTGGTGCTGCTGTTCAGCGGGTCTTCCGCCTCCAGCCATAGCGGCACACCATAGGCAACGAAGCTGCGATCCACCGCCAGCGACCGGCCGGGGGTGAGCGCCACGCCCTGCGCGCCGATCGGACCTTCACCTTCCAGTTGGCGGAAGAAAACATAGGACGGGTTGCTCTGCATCAGGGCCACGGCCTGGGTGGGATTGGCATCCAGCCAGGCGCGGATCGACTGCATGGAGACCTGTTCCTTGGTCAGCGCCCCGCGCGCCACCAGCTCCCGCCCGATGGCGACATAGGGACGGCCGTTCTGCCCGTCATAGCCGACGCGGATTTCCCGCCCGTCGGGCAGGGTCACCCGGCCTGATCCCTGGATGGCCAGGAAGAAGGCATCGATGGCATTATCGACATAAAGCAGTTCCAACCCCTTGCCAGCCAGCGATCCGGCATCAATGGCCTTGCGGTCATCATAGGGTTTCAACTGGCCATTCTGCACCCGTCCGGCGATGCGTTCGCCCTTCAGGTTGGGGCGGAATTCGCCCAGATCGACCATCACCAGATCGGCCGGACGCTTGTAAAGCGGGGTCTGGTACGGCCCCTGGCGCTTCAGGCTGCCGCGCAGGGCGCTTTCATAATAGCCGGTGAACAGGCCCTGGCTGTCGCCATTATTGCCCGCGACAAAGGGCTGGAACCAGCGTTCCACCCAGGTGCGGGCGGCGGCATGGTCACCCGGTTTCAGCTTGGAAAGCGCGGCGCAGGGGGCCTGCCAGTCGGCGATGCGGCCCAGCATCCCATCCGGCCCCAGCGCACGCTCAGCCGGCTGGCGCAGCAGCCGGTCGCAGCTTTTCACCATGGCGGGGATGGCATCGGCCTGCCGGTCCTGCGCCCAGCCGGGCAGATCGGTAAAGCGCGCCGGCTTCAGCGTCAGCTTGGCCGGCGGTGCCTCCGGCACGGCCGGGCCGGTGGGGGTGGCGCCGGGCTTAGGCGGCTGTTGCGGTGCCTGGGCGCAACCGGACAGCAGGGCGACGGACAAGGCAACGGCGATGCCTGCCAGCGACAGACGGGACGGACGACGCATCAGCAAACCCCGGCGGGATCAGGTATGGGAACAGGCGGGCGGCGGGGGCTGGGTCAGCCGGGGGTGCGGGTTTCCACCAAGAGCCAGTTGGGGTTGCTGGCGCGGGTATTGCGCTGGAAGGTCCAGATATCCACCACCTCTTCCTGGGTGGCGGGATTGCCCTCCACGATGGTGCCGGCGGAATCGCGGGTCACATGGGTCTGGAAGCTGGTGATGGTGACGGTGCAGATGGCGGTGCGGCCATCCATATGGGCTTCCGTCAAATCCACGCTGTCAATCTTGTGGATGCGGCTTTCCAGCACCTCACCCGCCTGCTGGCGCTGGTGGATGGCGGTGGCGAACTGGTCATAGATGTCATCGGCCAGCAGCGGGCGCAGGGTAGGGGTGTCGCCGGCGGCAAAGGCGCCGACAATCATCTCAAACGCGGCGCGTGCGCCGGTCAGGAAGCCCTTTTCGTTGAAATTGGCATCGGCAGACTGGATCTGGCGCACCCCATCGGCCACCGAAATCGGCCCGTCATCGGGGAAGTTGACCGGTTCCAGCGGGCGGCGATCCGGCAAGGGGATGACATTGTCAGCCTCTGCCGCCGGCACGCTGTCACCCGGGCGCTGCACATAGGGGTTGGGGCGTTCCCGCTCTTCCCCATGGCGGCGGCCCAGCACGCTGCGCAGCCGATAGATGAAGAAAGCCGCGACCGCCGCGAAAATCACAATTTCCAGCAAGACGCTTCCTCCGTTCATCATGAACCATCCACTTTAAGTGCCAATGCCATAACGCCTGTCATCCAGATCGGGTCCATTTCACGACAGGCCTTCAATCGGACGGGTCGGCCCCTTACTTAAACCTTGTCGGACGCGGACAACCCATCAAGGATGTCTTCGCCCATAACCCGGTCAAACGGGGTGCCTGTCACAGATGTTAGCATTGTAGATAGGCCTTGACCCCGGAAAGAGCAAGGAGCCCATGCGTTTCCTGTTACCCCTGTTGCTGCTGCCCCTGATGGAAATCGCTGGATTCGCCTGGGTGGGCGGCCAGATCGGCGCCCTGAACACGGTGCTGCTGGTGTTGCTGTCCGGTGTGCTGGGCATTCTGCTGTTGCAGCGCCAGGGGCTGGGGGCCCTGCGCAAGGCCCAGGGTCGGCTGCAGGCGGGCCAGCCGCCCCTGCAGGAGGCGTTTGACGGGCTCTGCCTGGCGCTGGCCGGCATCCTGCTGCTGATCCCAGGATTTCTGACCGACATCCTGGCCCTGTTGCTGTTCCTGCCGCCCGTGCGAGGGGCCATGTTCCGGCGCATGGGCAAATTGATGCAGGAAGGCAAGATGCACATGTCGGCCAGTGCCACCGATGCCCAGGGCACCCGCCGCACCACCACCGTGATCGATGCCGATTATATAGAGGTGCAGCGCCCCGGCACGGGCGCCGGCGATGACACGCCCGACCTGCCGCCCCCGGACAGCCGCTGGCGCCCGCCGGGCAATCAGGGCTGAACGGCGTCGGGGCAGGGCGGTTGTCAAAAATAAAGCAGGGGCCATCCCGTTACGGATGGCCCCTGCTGGCGGCGATACCGGCGGCCTTTTGGGGCGCAAGGGACAGGCCGGTCGATATCACCGGTTCCGTGATCAGGCCCGGTCGGCCGTGCCCAGTGCCTTGGCCGTCATCTCTGCCTTGATGGTGCCATCGTCCAGCCCAGCTGTGCCATTGCTGGCCAACAGCGTGTGGGTGCTGAAGCCATGGTTCCCCAGGTTGGGCCGGGCATTGCCGGCGGCAAGGGCGCAGGCCAGCATCAGCGCCAGCGTGGCCAGCAACAGCATGAGGGCGGAAAATTTCTGACGCGCGGGGTCGTTGCGACGGAGAAGGGCTTGCATCGGTCGATCCTCCTGTTGGCTGGCGGCGGGGGCCGGGGCGCTGACAGGGATCAGGAAACAGTCTGGACTTGGTCGCAGTTGGTCGGGATCAGGGCATTTTCGCGGCAGATGAATAAAAGGTTAATGCCAATCCGCCGAGGGTTTGACCCTTGGCGGATTGGAGGCTGGCTACCGCCGGCTCAGCACCCCCATGGGCGCGTGAGCCAAGCTGCCAGATGGCAGCGCCCGGCGCGTGAGGGGGATTGGTATAACTCTATTGCCTCTGCTTCTTTTCCTGCGTCCGCGCTTTTTCCTTGGCCTCTGTTTCCAGCCGAGCCAGCATGGCCAAGTTTTCAGCAGCATTGGCGGCGGCGGCGGTGCCGGGGGCGACACGGCGGGCCTTCTCCCAATCTTCCTTGGCCTTTATGCCGATGCCGGCATCGGCATAAAGATTGCCGCGCAGCAACAAGGCCTCCCCACTCTGTGGGGACAGTTTCAGGGCCATTTCCACATCGGTCTTGGCCTTGCTGTCCAGCGCCAGCACATGGTGTGCCTGCGCGCGCAGCAACCAAGCCTCAGACATTTTTGGCGCCTTTTCGATCACCTTGTCCAAATCCGTGATGGCATCCCAATAACGCTCCTGCCCGGCGCGGAAAATGGCCCGATCCATCAGGATCTGCACATTGTCCGGCAGAAGCGCCAATGCCTGGGCATAGGCGGAATCGGCCTGATCGGGCTTCTTGGCATTGGTCCAGGACAGGGCGGCGCGGGCCCAGAGGTCGGCGCGCGCCGCGTTCGGTTCCTTTGTCAGTTCGCGCGCAGAGGCCTCCAGCGCCGGGGCGGCAAGCGCCCAGTCGGCCCGCAGCATCAGCGCCAGCGCCTGACAAAGCCGTGCATCGGCGGCCCCGCCCTGGCGCTCCCACAGCTTCGCCTCCTCATAGGCGAAATCGGGCAGCGCATCGGCGCGGGCCAGACAGGCGGTGCGGTTGGCGAAGACGGGTTGCTGCGCCAGGGCCGGCAGGGTGGCCGTGAGGCAAAGCCCGGCAAGGGCGGCGGCGAGGGTGGGCTTTCTCATCATGACGCGGTACAAATCCTCATCCCGTGCTGTCTGTCCAGTAGCAAAGATCCAATGTCGGCACCTTTCAACGATCCGGCCCCCGGCCGCCTGTTCATTTTCGGCTTTGGCTACAGCGCCGGCTGGCTGGCCGACATGTTGTTGCGTCAAGGCTGGCAGGTGGCCGGCACCACCCGCACACCGGAAAAGGCGATGCGGATGCGCGATGCCGGGGTGGAACCGTTTCTATTCGGCCCCGGCCAGCCGCTGGCCGATGCGACGGCGACCCTGAAGGGGGTGACGCATATCCTTTCCTCGGTTCCGCCAGACGCGGGCGGTGGCGATCCCGTGCTTGCGGCCCATGGCGCTGACATTGCCCGCGTGGCCGGGTTGCGCTGGGCGGGGTATCTGTCCACCACCGGGGTTTATGGTGATACGGGCGGGGATTGGGTGGATGAAACCTCCCCCCTGAATGCCACGGGTGAGCGCGGCCGGCGCCGGGTGGCGGCGGAAGGAGAATGGCTGTCGCTCTGGCGTGAACAGGGCGTGCGGGTGCAGATATACCGTCTGCCCGGCATCTATGGGCCTGGGCGCAGTGCCATTGATGCGCTACGTACCGGCACGGCGCGCCGGGTGGACAAGCCGGGCCACCTGTTCGGGCGCATTCATGTGGCCGATATTGCCGGTGCCCTGGCCCTGTCCATGGCCCGGCCGGAACCGGGCACGGCGCTGAATGTGGTGGATGACGAACCGGCCAGCGGGGCCGATGTGGTGGAATATGCCGCCCGGCTGCTGGGGGTGGAGCCGCCGCTGCTGGTCCCCTTCACATCCGATGCGCTGTCGCCGATGGCGGCCAGCTTCTATGCCGACAATCGCAAGGTGCGCAACGACCGGCTGGTGCGGCACCTGGGTTATCGGTTGCTGTATCCGACCTATCGTGAAGGGCTGGCCGCCCAACTGGCAGCGGAAGAGCAGGGGGGCAACGTTTGCGCATCGGCCAAGCATGTACGACCGCCGGCTCAGCACCTCGTGGCGCGTAAGCCCCCGCCCGGCACCTGAGGGAACGCAAAATCTCCCTGGATCGGTCACGATCAAGGGAGATTGGTAATATACTAATCCACCGTCGCGGCCAGCCGCCGGGTTTCAGCCGGATCGGCTGACAGGGGCAGGGTGAAGCTGGCGATGGTGCCACGGCCCGGTTCACTTTCCAGACGCAGTTCACCGCCATGCCGCAAAGCCAGATCGCGCACCAGGGTCAGACCCAGGCCGGTGCCGGTTTCGCCCTGGGTGCCGGGGCGGCTGGCACCGGGGCCGGCGCGCAGCAACAGTTCCAGTTGCGACGGTTCGATGCCGATTCCCTTGTCGGTCACGGCGATTTCCAGCCGGTCCCCCTGGGCACGGGAGGTGACATGCACCACCCCGCCCGGATGGCTGAATTTTACGGCGTTCATCAACAGGTTGCGCAGGATGGCCAGCGCCATGGTGCGGTCGGCCAGCACCCAGCGTTCGCCGACCGCGTCCAGAATCTGGATATCCTTGCCCAAAGCGGCCGAGGCCACATCGCGGACCGCGTCGCTCACCACATCGCGCACCGGGAAGACCTTGGGGGCAAAGGGCGTCCCCGACATCTGCACCCGTGACCATTGCAGCAGGTTTTCCAGCAGATCGAATACTTTGCGCGCCATGTCATGCACAGTGCGGGCGAAATCGGCCGTATCTTCCGCCGACATGCGCGGGGCGTGGTCGGCCAGTTCCTGGGTCATGCCCAACATACTGTTGAACGGCCCACGCAGATCGTGGGAGACTAGGGAGAAGAAGCGGGTCTTTTCCCGGTTCAGGAAATCCAGCTCATCATGGGCGGCGCGCAGATCGGTCAAGGCGCGCTCTGCGGCGGCGCGGGCATCGCGTTCGGCCTGCACCGCCTGATCGCGCAGCTTCAGCGTCCGCTGCATCAGCCGGCGGACAATGAACAGCATCACCAGCAGCGAGGCGACGAAGCCCAGCACCGAAATCACCACATCCTGCATAGCCACCAGCAGCAGGCTGAAAGGCGGGGCGACATAGACCATGTGCCAGGGGGCGGATTTCAGCGCTGCACTGACGGCGAAGGGCTGGTTGAAGCCATGCAGCGCCCCCCCGCCGGCCAGCCGGTCCATGCCGCCCGGCAGCACATCATCCAGCAGGGCGGGTGCCGGTCCGTCCTGGCTGCTGGCGATGATATGGCCAGTGCCATCCACCAGCAGCATGGCGGCATCGGTCCGGATCACCGATCCCAGCTTTTCCCGGATGCCGGCCAGCGGTACATCCAGGGTGAAACTGCCGAGAAACCGCCCTTCCAGGGTCAGCGGCAGGGACAGGGTGACCATCCTGTCCGGCTGATCGGGGGCGGACAGGGTCCAGACCGGGCCACCCTGCGGGTTCAGTGACGGGCCGGCATGGCGCAAGGCCGGGGCGGTGGCCAGCTGCAGCAGCAGGTCCGTCTCGTCGCTGCGCACCCAGGGGTGCAGCGCCACCATACCGGCGCGGGAGATATAGAGCAGGCGCCGTACCTCCGGCACCACTTTCTGGGTCACGGCCATCAGCGGCAGCAGCTGCACCATCATCGCCGCTTCCTGCCGCCAGGCCCCCGCATCAGCGCGGGAAATTTCCGGCTGCTGGGCGGCATCTTCGGCCGACAGGGCGATCAGATTGCCGATCTGGCTGGTCAGATAGGGCGGCGGCAGCCGATCCAGCGAATAGGGCAAAGTCGGGTCATTGCCGGGATTGCTGGCCAGAAAGGCGGTCAGCAGGCTGCCTTGCGGCATCTCCGCCGGCGCCGGATATTCAGCATAGAAAAGTTCGGCGCGCTGCCGCAAGGCCTCCAGATGGCCCTGGGCAGCCTGAATCTGCACATCAATGGCACTGGCCCGCAGACGGATCTGATTGGTCAGTACCGATTCCAGCGCGTGGATACGGCCATTAATCTGCCACCAGAGCAGCACAGCACCCAGCAGCGCGCCCAAGCCCAAGGCGGCGATCAGCACCCGGTCCAGATGGGCCAGCCCCTGGGCGGCGGCCCGCCATATATGCCCGGCCCTGCCCGGCTCTGCTCCGTGATCGCCCATTCCGATTCCCGTCGCCTGCCCCTGGTGGCTGCGTGCCGTCTTACCGCTGATCTTCTTTACCATCATGGGTTGGGGGCGGCAATCTGGGGGGCTTGTCAGGATTGTGCGGTGCGATCCGCCACCCCCTGCCCTGGATGCAGAGGGCCCATGCAACCGGCTGTCTGCTGAAATAGACTTGACACTTGGCCTCCATATCTCTATCACCGCGCTCCACGAGAGGGGCGCGTAGCTCAGGGGTTAGAGCACTCGCCTGATAAGCGAGAGGTCGGTGGTTCGATTCCACCCGCGCCCACCATCCCCCTCTCCGGTGCTGCGAAAGCCGGCCACCTGCCGGCTTTTTCCATTTTCGGCGGCACATTTTCCCCGCTGCATCAGCGGACGGGGGCGCGTAGCTCAGGGGTTAGAGCACTCGCCTGATAAGCGAGAGGTCGGTGGTTCGATTCCACCCGCGCCCACCATTCTCCCCGAATTTTCCGGTGCCTTGGCCCATTCAGCGTTCCCGCTGTGATGGCCGTCAGTGCTTCGCCCTGCTTGCCTGTGCCATCCTGGCCGGATCATTGATTCAGCCAAGGGGCCCGTGCCTTCCATGTCCAGCCTGCCAGCCATTTTCATTTCCCACGGTTCGCCCATGCTGGCGCTGGAACAGGACGCCCCGGCCCACCATTTCCTCTGCCGTCTGGCCGAACTTTTCCCCCGGCCGCAGGCCATTCTGGCCATTTCCGCCCATTGGGAGACGCCGGAACCGGCCCTGTCGCTGGCGGAGCAGCCGGCGACCATCCATGATTTCCGGGGCTTCCCACCCGCCCTGTTCGCCATGCGCTATCCGGCCCCCGGCGCGCCGGCCCTGGCGCGCCGGGCGGGGGAATTGCTGGCCCAGGCCGGCATCCGCGCTTTTGGCAGTGCCGACCGGGGGCTGGATCATGGCGCCTGGACACCGCTGACCCTGGCCTTTCCTGACGCCGATATTCCGGTGACACAGCTTTCCGTGCAGCCGGACCGGGATGCCGGCTGGCACGCCCGCATCGGTGCCGCCCTGCGCCCGCTGCGCGATGAGGGTGTGCTGATCCTGGGCTCGGGCAGCTTCACCCATAATCTGATGGAAATGCGCTATCAGGCCCCGGATGCGCCGGTGCCGGACTGGGTCAACCAGTTTGCCGATTGGATGCGCGGCGCGCTGCTGGAAGGCCGCCAGGATGCCGCCCTGGACTGGCTGCGCCAGGCGCCGGAGGCGCGGCGCAATCACCCGACGACAGAACATCTGCTGCCGTTGTTTGTGGCCATGGGGGCGGGCACGCCCGGCATCCCGGCCCGGCTGCTGCACAGCAGCACCGATCGGGTCATTCTGGCAATGGATGCCTTCGCCTTTGATTGATACCAAGCCGCCGGATGGCAGCGCCCGGCGCATGAGGGAACGCAAAATCTCCCTGGATCGGTCACGATCAAGGGAGATTGGTATTAGGCTGGGCGGGCCGGTCCCCTTCGCTGGTCTCTGACAGCTTGACCGGCACTGGCTCCTTGTCCGCCGCGACAAGGGCAGCCGCGGCTTCAGTCAGCGACGCCCCGGCAACCTCAGGTTCAGGGGAGGGGATTCCGGCATCGGTCGCTGCCGCCGGCTCCGCAGCGTCGATCCGTGTTTCCGGTGGTGCCACCGGGGCGGCCAGCATCCGGGGGGCGGCATCGGCACCGCGCCGGCGCACCGCCCCTTCAAAGCTGGCACCGGGGGCGATTTCCAGCATGGTCTGCACCACATCACCACTGATGGTGGAGCCGTTTAGCAGGAACACTTCCTCTGCATTGATCTCCCCCTGCACCCGGCCATGGATGCGCACGGTAGCGGCGAAGATGTGGCCTTGTACGCTGCCGGTGGCGCCGATGATCAGCCGGGCGCAGCGTACATCCCCCCGGATGCTGCCTTCCACATGCAGTTCCCCGGGCGTGTCCAGATCGCCGGTGATCACCATGTCGCGGCTGATGATGGAAGGGATGGCTTTGCGTTCAGCGGCCCCCGGACCGCCATTGCTGCCATTGCCAGACGGGCTGTTGCCGGGGCGGGTGCCGGCCTCAATGCGTTCCTTAACCTTCGCAAACATGCCGGCTTTTCTCCATGAAGCGTAGGGGATCGACGGGCTTGCCTTCCAGCAGCACCTCGTAATGCAGATGCGGGCCGGAGCTGCGGCCGCTATTACCCAGCGTGCCGATCTGGCTGCCGGGGTCCAGAATGTCGCCTTGCTTCACCAGCACTTTGCCCAGATGGGCATAGCGGGTATGGACGGCGAAACCATGATCCACCTCCACCATGCGGCCATAGCCGTCATCGAAGGTGACGGCCACCACCTTGCCGGCGGCGGGCAGAGTGACGGGGGAGCCCTCGCGGGCCACCAGATCCAGCCCGGTATGGGTGGCCCATTCATTGTTGAAGGGATCGCGCCGGCTGCCGAAACCGCTGGAAGTGTAGAAATTATCCACCGGCGGGGTCAGGGGCAGGTAATTACCCAGGGAACGTAATTTGGCCTGCCGGTCCAGGCTGGATTCCAGCTGCTGCAGCGCGGCCACCGCTTCCGGTGGCAGGGCCGCCTCCGGCAACGCAGGCAGACCGACCAGCGGGCCCCCGCTGGCGGCCGGCTGGTCGGTCATGGCGGACAATACCTTTTCCAGATTGATGCCGGTGCCCTTCAGCTCGCTTTCCAGCATCCCGACACGCAGCTGGGCGTGGCCGTTCAGGCGGGACAGCAAGGCCACCTGACCGGCAGCCACGGCCGACATGCGCTGTTCGGCGGCGGCCAGCCGCACACCCATGGCATCGCGCTCCGCCTTGGCGGCCTCTGCTTCGCCATAACGGCGCAGGGCATCGGCCTGCGCCTCCGCCAGGGCACGGGACAGGCCGCTGCTGGCCAGCAGCAGGGTGGGCAGATTGCCTTCTTCCTGCGACAGCCCGCCGATGGACAGTTCCAGCGCGGCGGCGGCGGCCTGGGCGCGGCGGGTGGCGAATTCCTCGCTGGCCTCTGTGATGGCGGCCAGCGATTGTTCGGCGGCGCTGAGATGGCTGCCGCCCTCCTCCCCCTTGATGCGCAGGGGGGCCAGCTCCGCGCGCGCCGCCAGCAGCACCTGGCGCAGCGGCTTGGCCCCCGGCTGCTCCGCCTCTGCCAGGGCATTGAAGGCGGCATCGATGCGGGTGCGGGCTTCCTGTTCTTCCGCCAGGGCGGTGTTCAGGGCATCGCGGGCATTGTCCAGCTCCTCCGCCATACGGGACAGCTGGTCGCGGCTTTCGGCCAGCTGGCGGGCCAGGGTATCGGCCCCTTGCTCCACATTGGCGATGTTTCTCCGGCTGTGATCCAGGCTGACACTGACACCGATCCAGCCGCCCAGGGCGGCCACCATGCCCAGCAGGGCCAGACCGACATAAAGCGCCGGGCGCAGGCGCTGGCGGGGACCGATGGTGACGGAACGGACGTGATCGTCATCGACAATGATGACCTGTTCGCTGCGTGTGAAGAAACCCAGCAAATCACCCCCCCCGTCAGCGTTTGGCCGGGCCTGTTGTGCCATGGCCGGTAAAGCCATGGCGGCCCTTTGATTCCAGACCCCGTCATCGCTGAACCTGTTGAGATGTACTCACCACAATCAGGTTTGGTGGCGGTTCCGGCCGGGAAATCGACCTTATGGGAACCCTGCCTTTCGGGCAAGCCGTAATGGGGGGTACTATATCCCAAAGATATAGACGGGGGCCATCAATCCAGGGCCGTGCGCAGGGCGGCGGCCACGGCGAAGGGGGCCAGCGTGGCCGCCCCGGCCAGCAAGCCGCCCAGCAACAGCAGATGCGGCCGGGCGCTATGGCCCATCAGGGCGGCATCGATGGCGGCGGCGGCGAAGATCAGCGCGGGGATGTATAGCGGCATCACCAGCAGCGGCAGCAGCACCCCCCCGCGCCGCGCCCCCAGCGTCAGCGCCGCCCCCACGCCGCCGATCAGGCTGAGCAACGGCGTGGTGATGGCAAGCGCCAGCAGCAGAATGGGAAAACCCTCGGCCGGCAGGTTGAGGAACAGGGCCAGCAGGGGGGAGGCCAGGATCAGCGGCAGGCCGGTCACCAGCCAATGGGCCGCCAGCTTGGCCACCGCCACCGCCTCCAGCCCCGGGGGGGACAGCGCCAGCAGTTCCAGGCTGCCATCTTCATGATCGGCCTGGAACAGCCGGTCCAGCGACAGCAGGGAGGCCAGCAGGGCCGCCACCAGAATGACGCCCGGCGCGATGCGGGCCAGGATGCCCGGCTCCGGCCCGATGCCGAAGGGGAACATCACCACGCACAGCACGAAGAATAGCACGGCCATGGCGGCATCGGCCCCCTGGCGCAGGGCCAGCCGCAATTCCCGGCGCAGCAGATGCCAGATCGCCTTCATGCCGCTTCCCCATCGGCTGCATCATCACCATCGGCATCGTCCGCATCGGCGCTGAACAGGGAGACATCCAGCACCTGGGCGCCCGGCAGATCGATGGCGCTGTGGGTGGACAGCACCACCATGCCGCCATCCCCCCGGTGCCGCGCCATCAGGGCGGCCAGCCGCGCCACCGAGTCGCGGTCCAGGGCGGTGGCCGGTTCATCCAGCAACCACAGGGGCGCATGGGCCGCCGGGGCCAGGGCCAGCCGGGCCAGATTGACCCGCTTCTTCTGCCCGGCCGACAGGTAGCGGCCGGGCATGTCGGCGATATGCGACAGCTCCACCTGGGCCAGGGCGGCCTGCGCCCGGCCCGTGGCATCGGGCAATCCGTCCAGCCCGGCCCAGACGCAGAGATTTTCCAGCGCCGTCAGGGCCGGCTTCACCGCATCCTGGTGGCCGGCATAGCGCAGCCGGGCGCGGTGCGCCTCCATATCCTCGGCAATCGGGCTGTTCTGCCAGAAAAGCCCGCCGGCAAAGGGGCGCGACAGCCCGGCCAGCAGGCGCAGCAGGCTGGATTTGCCGCTGCCATTATGGCCGACCAGCAGCAGCGCCCCGCCGGCAGCCAGACTGAATTCCAGCTGGGTGAAAACCAGCCGGGCCCCGCGCAGACAGGTGAGCGCGCGCGCTTCCAGCAAGGCGCCCGGTGAAGCGGCGGCAGTGGGGGAAGGGGCGGCACGCACGATGATCGGTCACTCCGGCAGCGGGGTCGGGGCCGCACGATGCCAGAAAGGGCAGGGCGGATGCCAGGAAATCCGCCAAAGAAAACGGCCACCGCGGGGGCATCTGCGGTGGCCGAGAATATCACCGGTTCGGGGCAGAACCGGTTTTGACAAGGGCTGATCCGCTGAGGGGGGCACCTGGGGGCGGCCGAGACGGGGTGTCTCAAAACGCATCGGCATTTCCCAGAACCTGAGCTGATCGGCCCGTGAGATAAAAATGCGCGGCGAAAGTGGCGAAATTTTGATTTGAATCGCCTGCGTCCCTGATCTGCAGAATTTAATCGAACCGACACAAAAAAGCGCTTTATCCTCACGGGCTTCGGCCCTATATAGCGCGCATTCGCAGCGCACGTGCCTATGGCCCCCACACCCGTCGCCGCCCGCTTTCAAGGATGAAAGCACATAAAGGTGGATGACGGAGCCGTCGACCCGGTGGGGTTATGCAACGACGTAACGCGTATCCTCGTCCGTCCCTTAAGCAAGGCGGCGAATTGGAGGCTACGATGGTACTTGTTGTTGTCGGTGGGCCCGCCGTGCCTACCCTTCTCCGTCTTTTCAGTCAGCTCCCGGCCTATGGCGTGCGGGGCATTGCTGGTTCTGTGACCAGTATCTGACCCGCTTGGGCCGGCCGTTGCGGCACGCTTGAGCGGAACCGGACCCGGGATGGGTCCGGCTGTCACTGTTTTTTCCACCCGACATCATCCAATTTGCTTGGCCTCGGAGTCCGCGATGACCGAGAAGATCGCCCGTTTCTTTGCCGAACAGTCCCCCGCCACCCCCTGCCTGGTGGTGGATCTCGACGTCGTGCATGACAATTATGCCAAGCTGGCCGGCGCCATGCCGGACGCGCGGATTTTCTATGCCGTGAAGGCCAATCCGGCCCCGGAAATCCTGCGCCTGCTGGCGCAGTCCGGTTCCTGCTTTGACACGGCATCGGTGCCGGAAATCCAGTATTGCCTGGAGGCCGGCGCCTCGGCCGATCGCATCTCCTTCGGCAATACCATCAAGAAGGCAGCCGATATCCGCACCGCCCACCAGCTGGGTGTCAATCTCTTCGCCTTTGACAGCATTGAAGAGCTGGAAAAGATCGCCGACCATGCGCCGGGGGCCCGCGTCTTCTGCCGTATCCTGACCTCTGGTGAAGGGGCTGACTGGCCGCTGTCGCGCAAGTTCGGCTGTGAACCCGCCATGGCCAAGGAACTGCTGCTGCAGGCAGCGACCATGAATGTCGTGCCCTATGGCGTCTCCTTCCATGTCGGCAGCCAGCAGCGCGACCTGCGCCAGTGGGATATCGCACTGGCCACCTGTGCGGAAATTTTCCGCGCCTGCGAAGAGAAGGGCGTTGCCCTGAAGATGGTCAATATGGGGGGCGGCTTCCCCACCCGTTATCTGAAGGATGTGCCGACCAGCCAGGCCTATGGCGAGGCGATCAATGAGAGCCTGCGTCGCCATTTCGGCAATCGCATCCCGGAAACCATTATCGAGCCCGGTCGTGGCATGGTGGGCAATGCCGGCATCATCCAGTCCGAAGTGGTGCTGATCTCCCGCAAATCGGCCAATGACGACAAGCGCTGGGTCTATCTGGATATCGGCAAGTTCGGTGGCCTGGCGGAAACCATGGATGAGGCCATCAAGTATCCGATCCAGACGGAACGCGATGGCCCGGCCGCCCCGGTGATCCTGGCCGGCCCCACCTGCGACAGTGCCGATGTGCTCTATGAAAAGGCGGAATATCACCTGCCGGACAGCCTGAAGATCGGCGACAAGGTGACCATTCTGGCAACCGGCGCCTACACCACCACCTATAGTGCGGTGAATTTCAACGGTTTCTCACCGCTGAAGGCTTACTACATCTGATCCGGGCCTTATACCCGATCTGGTTATCCGCACAGGCCGCCCCACAAGGCGGCCTGTGCTTTTATGTGCAAACGTTCATAATTTAGGCAGGTTTGGCGCAACTGCGTATTTATTTTGCAACAGTCGGCGGGATTGTTGCACAGCAATATAACGGTATCTGGCCGTTCCGTGAACAAACCTACATATTTCGGTTGTCTGGGTCCGGTCTCCGGCAAACTGGCATCGCTTTTGCTGTTGTGCGGACGGACCCTAAACATAATGCCTCATAATGGAGTGGTTCATGCGTTTCTCCCGGTTGCTCGCCTCCACGGCCGTTGTTGCCCTGATGTTCGCCGGCGCGTCCGCGGCCCAGGCTGAATCCCCGTTCACCTTCACCGGCTCCGCCGCCATCACCTCTGATTACGTGTTCCGTGGCTTCAGCCAGACGGGTGAAGACCCCGCCTTCCAGGCCGGCCTGACCGTCAACCATGAAAGCGGCTTCTTCGTTGGCGCCTGGGGCTCCAATGTCGATTTCGGCACCGATGCCGATGTCGAGCTGGACGTGTTCGGTGGCTATACCAACACGGTGGATAACCTGACCTATACGGTCACCGCCCTCTACTATACCTATCCGGGTGCGGACAGCGACCTGAAGTATGATTATTTCGAGGCGGGTCTGGATCTGGCCTATGCCATCGACAAGCTGACCCTGACCGGCAAGGTCTATTACTCGCCGAAATTCTTCGGCACGGCGGGCGGCAATGCCTGGTACCTGTCGCCGGGCTTCAGCTTTGCTGTGACCGACATGATCTCGATCAACAGCGCCATCGGCTTCAACGAGCTGGAAAACGGCACCGACTATAAGGACTGGAGCGCCGGTGTGGCCCTGAAGTTCGCGCCGTTCACCGTTGATCTGAAGTATATCGACACCGACGTGAAGGGCGACAAGAACGCCGATTCGCGCTTTGTGGCGTCCCTGACCTACGCCTTCTGATCGGGCGTCGTTTATCAAGGGTGCCGTGGCACCCCCATCAAATGGTCCAGGAAGCGGCCGGCCCCTTATCGGGCCGGCCGTTTGCTATTCTACCAATCTCCCTTGATCGGAACGATCAAGGGAGATTTCGCGTTCCCTCAGTCGCCGGGCGGGCGCATCCGCGCCCTTGGCTTACGCGGGCACGTGCCCGCGGGCCGGCAGTCGCCGGCCTTCAACCCGCCTAAAGCTTAACCTTTAGGCGGGCTGCTACTCCCTCGCCAGCGTCTTGGCCGGGTAATCGCAGAGGTCGTGCACCGGGCAGACGGGGCAATCCGGCTTGCGGGCCTTGCAGATGTAACGGCCATGCAGGATCAGCCAATGATGGGCGTGCAGCCGATAGGTCTTGGGCACCCGTTTCAGCAGGGCCTGTTCCACCGCCTCCACATCCTTGCCCGGCGCCAGCCCGGTGCGGTTGGAGACGCGGAAAATATGCGTGTCGACGGCGATGGTCGGCTCCCCAAAGGCGGTGTTCAGCACCACATTGGCCGTCTTGCGGCCCACACCCGGCAATTCCTCCAGATCCTCCCGCCGCTTCGGCACCTCCCCGCCATGTTTTTCCAACAATATCTGCGACAGGCGGATGACATTGGCGGCCTTGGTCTTGAACAGGCCGATGGTCTTCACATGGTCGCGCACCGTGGCCTCACCCAGTGCCACCATAGCGGCGGGGTTGTCGGCCAGGGCGAACAGGGCCTTTGTTGCCTTGTTCACCCCCACATCGGTGGCCTGGGCGGATAAAACCACCGCCACCAGCAGCGTATAGGGGTTGGAATATGCCAGTTCTGTCTGCGGATGCGGGTTGCTGGCGGACAGGCGGCGGAAAAATTCGTCGATGGCGGCGCGCTTCAAGGCTGGCATCCGGGGGCGGTCACGGGGGGTGAGGGGCACCATAGCCAGCCCCGGCGGTACCCGCAATTATCCCCGTTGCCCTGGAATATCGCTCCGCTATATTTTGGCCTGATGAATGATGCAGCGCCCGATCTTTCCCGCCCACCGGACAGGGATGCCAGCGCCGGGGAGACATTGACCCCGGTGGAGGAGCATGTGTTTTTCCATGCCACCATCCATCCCCATCGCAGCCTCGGCCCCAAGGGGTTTCGCCGCCTGATGGCCTGTGTGGCGGCGGCCAGCACGGCCGTGGGGCTGGCCTTTTTCCTCAGTGGGGCCTGGCCGATCGTCGGCTTCATGGGGCTGGATGTGCTGCTGCTCTATCTGGCCTTCAAGGCCAGTTACCGCAGTGCGGCCGATTATGAACGGGTGGAACTCACCAGCAGCCGGCTGCTGGTGGAACGGGTGCAGGCCAAGCGGCGGTTGCGCTGGAGTTTCCAGCCCACCTGGCTGCGCGTCAGCCTGGAAGAACCGCCAAGCCATCACAGCCAGATCACGCTGTCTTCCCATGGGCGGCATCTGGTGGTGGGGCGGGCACTGTCCCCACCGGAACGCCAGGATTTCGCCAACGCCCTGCGCGCCGCCCTGCATCGCTGCCGGCATCCGCATCTGGATAATGCCGTGGTGTAGAGCGTATTGCCGCAGCCAGGCTATCGCCTGCCATACCGCTGGACAATTTTAGACCATCAGTCTAAAGCGTCCTTGTGGCCATGGACTTGTGGACCTTCCAATGAATCATCGCCTTCATGCCCGGGAGAGATTGCAAAAGCTCCCCGACGCGCAGCGCACGGTTTGGCTTGATATCGCCGAGGAGGAATTTAGGGAATTCGGCTTCAAGGCGGCGTCGCTGAATCGAATTCTCACGCGTGCCAATCTTAGCAAGGGACAGGCCTATTACTATTTCGCCGACAAGGGCGAGCTCTACCGCGCCGTTATCGAACGCTCATTCGACGAGTTTTCCAGCTTGCTTGACGCCCAGTTTACCGAACTGGGCTCCGTGGCAGAGTATTGGCGGCAGATCGCGGTGCTTTTCGGCAACGTAACAGCGGTCCTCCAGCGCAATGAGCGCCTGGCTGAACTGGGGCGCGGCATCTATCGGGATGCGATGGCACAGGATGCCGTCGCGGACCTGCTGGAGCGCTTGCACGGTCGATTGTGTCGGTTGATCGAAAACGGGCAGCGACTTGGGGCCGTTCGCTCCGATCTGCCCCTCGCCCTTCTGACAAATATCGTTTTCGCGGCGGCGCGCGAAGTCGACCAGTGGTTTGCCCTGAACGTGCAGGGGCTCGATCAGGATAGCGCGCTTGCACTCAACCGCCGGGTTTCCACCCTTTTCATCGCAATGCTCGCGACGGACGCGGGCGCCAGCGCAGCGGCACAGCCTGCCGCCTCATCATGAGGAGTTCGTCGCATGTCAGGCTCACGCTATTTCACCGCTGTCCTCCTCATCGCCTCCGCGGTGAATTTGGCACTGATGGTGCCCGGAGGTTTTGTTGAAACACGCGATTTCAGCGCCTATCCTGCGGCTGTATTGCTCGCGTTCAACGTGTTTTTGACCGTGCTCGGTCTGGGGAGCCTCGTGCTCGTTCATTTCCTGATGAAAACCGGCAAAGGCCGTGTCTGGGCAGGGCTTGCCGGTCTTGCTTTCACCGCCGTCTATCTGCTCGATATCGGCCGCATCTTCCCAGTGCCGCCCAATCCAATGTCGACGCTTCTGGCAACACTGGAATGGATCGGTACGGTGCTGGGTATCGCCCTGGCGGTATCGGCCGTCGCGCTGCGCGGCGAGACAAAGCCGGTGAACGGAGTAAAGCCGA
The DNA here is from genome assembly GCF_009495745.1 of Niveispirillum sp. SYP-B3756. Taxonomy (GTDB): domain Bacteria; phylum Pseudomonadota; class Alphaproteobacteria; order Azospirillales; family Azospirillaceae; genus Niveispirillum. The sequence goes on along the minus strand of NZ_WIDQ01000008.1, from coordinate 45,516 downwards.
GGCTTGTCCTGCCGATCGCGTTGGGCCTCTTCCTGGTGGCCCTGATCATCGTCGTTTTTGCAACCAAGTCAGCAATGGGAATTTAATACGTTCAGCGCAATATGCGCGCCGCTGCGTACCACAAAGAATATCGGTAATGTGATTTTCAGGGAAAATGGCGCGCCCGAAAGGATTCGAACCTCTGACCCCCAGATTCGTAGTCTGGTGCTCTATCCAGCTGAGCTACGGGCGCATCGCCAACACATCACCTTCTGATGAAGAAAACCGGAAATGGCGCGCCCGAAAGGATTCGAACCTCTGACCCCCAGATTCGTAGTCTGGTGCTCTATCCAGCTGAGCTACGGGCGCACTGTACTTCCATTTTCTTCACCGCCGCTGCCCCGTGAGGCATCGTCCGGTGAGGTCGCCGCTTGTAATGGATGGCATCGGGGAAGGCAATAGGAAAATTGCATGGCACACGCGATTTTGTTCAGCACGCGTTGCCGACTGCCCCGGCATCAGCTATCAGTCAGGCTAATCCGCAGGAGAAGACCCCCTTGAGCAACAAGATCACCGATCCGCAAAAGAATTTCCCCGTTACCTGGGAAGAGCTGCACCGTAACGCCAAGGCCCTGGCCTGGCGCCTGTCGGAGCAGCGCCCGTGGAAGGGAATCATCGCCATTACCCGTGGCGGTCTGGTGCCGGCAGCCATCATCGCCCGCGAACTGAATATCCGGGTGGTGGAAACCATTTCGGTCAAAAGCTATGACGACAAGACCCAGGGTGACATCCAGGTGCTGAAGGCGCCGGACGCCGTGACCGATGGCGGCAAGGACTGGATGCTGATCGACGATCTGGTCGATACCGGCAAGACAGCGGCCTATGTGCGCAAGCTGCTGCCCCATGCGCATTTCGCCACGCTCTATGCCAAGCCGGCTGGCCGGCCGCTGGTGGATACTTTCATCACCGAGGTCAGCCAGGATACCTGGATCTATTTCCCCTGGGATCTGCTGCCGGTCAGCTATCTGCAAATCGAGCGCTGATAGCTAACGTGCATTGATCAGGACCACAGATCCTGATCAATGCTGCCCTCAGACCGGGCAGGCTGCGATGAGGGCCACTCATCGCAGCTTCTTATAGAACCGGTGTTTCGTTCAGCAGATCCAGTACCGCCACATTGCCCAAGTTGCGGGTGGCCAGCAGGCGCAGGCGCCGATCCGGCCCATGCAGGAAGTCCGCGGGCCCGGCCAAGCGGGGAGCTGTCGATTGTCCCAGCAGAAAAGGCGCGATGGCCAGTCGCAACTGGTGGAAGGCGCCGGCAGCCAGGAACTGTGTCAGCACCTGACTGCCACCCTCCACCAACAGGCGGCGGATGCCGCAGGACCGCAAGGCTGCCAGGATATTGGCGACACCATCATCGGCCAACCCAACCACCTCTGCCCGGTCCCCCAGCCTTTGCCGCAGCGCTGCCTGCTTGCTCTGTGGGCAAAGCACCAGCTTGCGGCCACCATTGTGAAAAAAGCCGGCATCGGGATCGATATCACAGGACCGGGTCAGCACAACCTTGGCTGGCTGATCCGGCAGGCCGGCAGCGCAGCGTTGGGCCAGCAGTTCAGGATAGCGTACGGTCAGGCGCGGATCGTCGCGGCGCAGCGTACCGGCCCCCACCAGAATGGCGTCACAGGCGGCGCGGGCAGCGTGCATATCGTGACAATCTTCCGCACTGGAAAGCACCAGTCTTTCACCATTCGCCGCATCAATATGGCCGTCCAGCGACATGGCGACAGAGAGCTGCACCCATTCCATCCCGTGTCCCGCCCCTGTCTTTTTTCAACGCTGATCCAAGGGTGGTACGCCCCACCCGACCTGTCCAGTGCAACGCTGGAAAAAGCCGGTTGATCCACGCCGCAGATGGCGGTGCCCGGCGTCTGAGACCAACGGTCATAATTCATGACCGTTGGTACGGCGGCGACTGCCGCCGCGCGGCACGTGCCGCGTGAAGCCAAGCCAACGGATGTTGGCGCCGGCGCCTGAGGTGCTGAAAATATTGACTGACGGTCAATATTTTCAGCCGCTGGTATGAGACCAAAGTGTCTGATCCCAAGCTGGCATCAGACATTCAACCCCGTCCCCCTTCCTCCACCGCCAGGGGGTGAGGGTGTAAAAATGCCCGCGTCTGGCGCACGGCCTCGGCCAGACCGACCCGTTGAATCTCCACCCCCTCCGGGAAGGCACCGGCCAGCCTTGTCGGCATCATCGGGTCCAGCAGCACGAAGACGCCGACATCATTGGCCCGCCGCACCAGCCGGCCAAAGGCCTGGCGCAGCCGCAACCTGGTGATCATGTCATCAAAGCCGCGCCGGCCCGCCACCTTGTCGAAATAATTGCGCCGCGCCTTGTGCAGGATATCGGGCCGGGGCCAGGGCACCCGGTCGAAGACGATCAGGCGCAAGCTGCGGCCCGGTACATCCACCCCGTCGCGCACGGCATCGGTGCCCAGCAGGCAGGCATCCTCCTCACCTCGGAAAATATCCACCAGCGTGGGCACATCCATGCCGTCCAGATGCTGGGCCAGCAGCGGGATGCCGGCATCCTCCAACGGCTCCGCGATGCGTTCATGCACGCCGCGCAGCCGCTGGATGGCGGTGAACAGGCCCAGGCCGCCGCCGCCCGCCGCCAGGAACAGTTCCCGGTAAGCGGCAGCCACCTGGCCCAGATCATCCTTGCGCACGTCATTGACCACCAGCACCCGCGTTTGGCCGGCATAATCAAACGGGCTGGGCACGGCGGCGCGCAGCGGCAGGGCGCCCATATGGTTGGCCCCGGTGCGCACCGATGCTGCCTGCCAGTCCTGTTCCACGTCGCCGGTGCCATCGGTCAGCGTGGCGCTGGTCAGCACCAGCCCATGGGCCACCGCCCCCACCGTATCGGCAAAGGGAATGGTCGGGTCGATCCAGTGGCGATACATGCCGGTATCGAAATCCCGTCCCTCCACCCGCTCAATGCCGAACCAGTCGACATATTTGCGCGGGGCCTCCTGCTTCAGGCTTTGCAGCATCAGCCGCCAGCCATTCACCTCATTCTGCGCCCGGCGCTTCAGCGCGCGGGAGATGCTGTCCATGCGGCGGCGGGTTTCGCTGTCCAGCTCATCCGATTCCTCCTCCAGCATCTCCCGCAGCCGGTCGGAGAGTTTTTCCAGCGGCATGGCCAGCTTGGCCAGGGCCACATCCAGTTCCAGGGCCGTTTCCAGCAGCGTATCGATCACCGGGCGGCAGTCGGTTTCCAGGCTATAGGGGTTATCCACCCCTTGCGCGCGGGCCAGCACCTGCCCGCGCACCTGGGACAGGAACTGTTCCAGCACGCCCTTCGGCTCCCCGCCATGGACGCGCTGCGGCCAGGCATCGCCGGGCAGCACCTGGGCCGCCTGCTGGATTTCCTGCAACAATTCCAGCGATGTCTGATCGCCGCCGACCAGATCTTCCACCCGGCGGCGCAGGCCCCGGGCCCGGCTGCGGCCCGACACCTCCGCCCCCAGCAGCCAGCGCCGTAGTTCCGACGTTTCCGTCGCCGTCAGATGGCCGGCAAAGGCATTGTCGGCGGCATCGAACACATGATGGCCTTCATCGAACACATAGCGGGTGGGCACATAGGCATCATCCCCGCCGCCCAGTGCGGCCTGCACCATGACCAAAGCATGGTTGGCCACCACGATGTCGGCCTTGCGGGCACGGCGTACGCTTTTTTCAATGAAACAGCGGGTATAATGGGCACAGGCATTATAGACGCATTCGCCGCGCCGGTCAGCCAGCCCCATGGTGCGGCCCTTGCCCAACAGATCCACCAGCCAGCCGGGGAAATCCCCGCCCGCCATGTCGCCATCGCGCGTCGCTGCCGCCCAGCGCGCCATCAGCCCCATGGATATGGCATAGGCGGGCTGGGTATGCGCGATGTTGGTCGCTTCCTCCAGATTCAACAGGCAGAGGTAATTTTCCCGCCCTTTGCGTACCACCACCTTGCGCGCCTTGATCACCGGGTCCGGGTGCAGCCGGTCCAGTTCCTTGTCGATCTGGTGCTGAAGCTGGCGGGTATATGTGGATATCCACACCGGGCCGCTGTTCTTTTCCGCCCACAGGGTGGCCGGGGCCAGATAGCCCAGCGTCTTGCCCACGCCCGTGCCGGCCTCTGCCAGCACCAGATTGGGCACGCCCTGTTCATCACGTGGGGTGAAGGCGGATGTCACCGCACTGGCATAATCGGCCTGCTGCGGGCGCGGTTCGGAAGCGGCACCGCTGGCCACCAGTTCGGCCAGCCGCCGCCGCGCCTCGCTCGGTTCCACCGGGAAATGGCCGGGTGGCGGCTCCGGCGCTTCGGCCTGCCATTCCTTCAAGCCGTTCCACACCATAAGGCCACGCCGCGCCCGGTCATTCCCTGGCCCGTGCGGCAGGCCCAATGCTGCCATCACCGATGGTGCCCAGGTCCAGCCGGCCTGCCCCATGAACCAGCCGATGCCGGCCGGGTCGGATTTCTCCCGCAATTGCTTGCGCTTTTCGCCGTCGGGTTCTGGCCGGTTATTCTCTGCCAACTCGCCTAACAGGATGCGGGCGCTGTCGATCAGGGACAGGGCCTCCGCCTCCGCATCTTGGGGCACCGGCTGGCCCGTGGCTTCCGCCAGCCCCTTGGGCGTGGGCAGGCAGAACCGGGCCGGGCGGACAAAGGCGAACAGTTCCAGCAGATCGAACGCATCGGCCATCCGGTCCGCGCGCAGCCGCCGCGCCACGGCGCGGCCATGGGCCAGGATGACGCTGTTATGTTTCAGCCGGTACGCCGCCTCATCATGCGGGATCAGCTCCACTTCACCGTCCGGCGTCACCCAGGTGACCCCGCGCGCCCCCACCACAATGGCTGGCGCATCGGGCAGCAGCAGGCGCGGCGGTGCCGTGCGCACCGCTGCCGCCGGGGCCTGAGCACGCCGGCCCGTGCCGGGAAAGGGAACGATGCGATCATCCATGACGCCGGATTATAGGCAAGCCGGTGGCGGATGCATCAACAAAACAGGAACATGGGGACACTTCACGCGGCAGGTATCGTGCCGGGTCGCAGATAGGCGAACATGTGCGGTACATAATCGGCCTTACCCAGATTGATCCCCTGATTACGCAGGATCGCGTAGGCTGTCACCAGATGGAAATGGAACTGGGCCAGCGCCCAATCCCGCGCATACTGCTCCCCCGTCATATCGAAGATCATGCCATTGGGCAGCGCCAGGGTGATTGGCCGTTGCGCACCGGCATCCAGCGCGTCGGGCACAAGACCATCCAGGAAGCCGAGCGCCTGCGCGATACGGGCCTTGGCGTCAGCAAGGGTTCCCGGCTGCTCGCCGGCATTCCGGCCCATCGCAGCCAGTTGCTCCAACTCTGGCGGCAAGGGCTCCCCGCGCAACCGGTAAACGGCTTCCTGGGCCTGTAGGCAGACGAAGCATACTTGTGAAGACAGGGGATACATGTCGGGTGCCAGCCGGGCTGACAGCAGCGCTTCCGCATCGGCCTCAGGTAACTGTGCCTGTGCCTTGTCCAGCCAGCCCGACATGGCGCGCAGCGTCTGTTTGTAGATCGGCACTAGAAGGTTGGTCAGCGACATCAGAACACCTTTCAGGATGGAAGGACGCCATGATGCTGGTTTTCCAGTGCCGCCGCCATTGCCGCGTGCCACCGGGACATCCAGTCCGCCTCTCTCATACCAATCTCCCTTGATCGTGACCGATCCAGGGAGATTTTGCGTTCCCTCAGGCGCCGGGCGGGCACTTCCGTGCCCTTGGCTTGGCACCGCACGCGCGGCGGGCCGGCAGTCGCCGGCCTTCAACCCGCCTAAAGGTTAACCTTTAGGCGGGTTGGTATCAGCGCCCCAACACCCCATCAAGCGCCGCTGCCTGTGCCGTCATGCCGGCAAGGTTGGGGTGGTAGGGCATGCCGCCTGCTGTTGGACAGGATTACCATCGGTCAAGAATTTTGACCGATGGCATGTTACCTCTGTCCTGATATCGCGCCCTGCATCAGAGCCCGACGCTTATTCCCCGAACACGCGGCGGAAAATCGTGTCCGCATGTTTGGTGTGGTAGGCCAGATCGAACACGTCATCGATCTGCGCTTCGCCCAGATGCTGCACCACATCGGCGTCGGATTTCAGCATGGTGCGGAAATCCTTGCCTTCCAGCCAGACCGGCATGGCGTTGCGCTGCACGGCGCGATAGGCATCCTCGCGGCTCATCCCTGCCTGGGTCAGGGCCAGCAGCACGCGCTGGGAATTATGCAGGCCACCCAGCATATCCAGATTTTTCTGCAGGTTCTCGGGATAGACCACCAGCTTTTCCACCAGACCGGTGGCGCGGGCCAAGGCAAAATCCAGTGTCACGGTGGCGTCGGGGCCGATCATGCGCTCGACCGAGGAGTGGGAGATATCCCGCTCGTGCCACAGGGTGACATTCTCCAAAGCCGGGGTGACATAGCCGCGCACAATGCGGCTCAGGCCCGACAGGTTTTCCGACAGCACCGGGTTGCGCTTGTGCGGCATGGCGCTGGAGCCCTTCTGGCCGGGGGAGAAATATTCCTCCGCCTCGCGCACTTCGGACCGCTGCAAATGGCGGACCTCGGTGGCCAGATTGTCCAGGCTGGCGGCGATGACGCCCAGCGTGGCAAAGAACATGGCATGGCGGTCACGCGGGATCACCTGGGTGGAATGCGGCTCCACCGAAAGACCCAGCTTTTCCGCCACATATTCTTCGACGGACGGGTCGATATTGGCAAAGGTGCCGACCGCACCGGAAATGGCGCAGGTGGCAATCTCGGCACGCGCTGCTTCCAGGCGCTTGCGGTTACGGGCAAAGGCCGCGTAATGGCCGGCCAGCTTCACGCCAAAGGTCGTCGGCTCGGCATGGATGCCATGGCTGCGGCCGATGGTGGGCGTGTACTTGTGCTCCAGGGACCGGCGCTTCAGCGCATCCAGCAGCTTGTCCAGATCGGCCAGCAGCAGGTCGGCGGCCTGGGTCAACTGCACGGCGAGACAGGTATCCAGCACGTCGGAACTGGTCATGCCCTGATGGACGAAGCGCGCCTCCGGCCCGACATGCTCGGCCAGATTGGTCAAAAACGCGATGACGTCATGCTTGGTCTCGCGCTCGATCTCGTCGATGCGGTCGATCTCCCAGGCCCCGCGCTCCCACACGGCCTTGGCGGCCTCGGCCGGGATCACCCCCAGCTTGGCCTGCGCATCGCAGGCATGGGCCTCGATCTCGAACCAGATGCGGAACCGGTTTTCCGGTTCCCAGATACGGGTCATTTCGGGGCGGGAATAGCGGGGGATCATGGTCGTCGGCCCTGGCGCTGAAGGTGTGGCGGGAAAGGCGGGGCGGACCATAAGGGCAAGCATCCAGCCTGACCAGTGCCGGACGGGACAGGGTGCCATGTTCCCCGCCATTGATTTCCGGCCGGGAGCGAATGATTTCAGCCGCCCTGACCGTTGACCATGTCGATCGGGCTGACCAGGATCGGCTTGTCGGACAGCGGCAGGTGGCAGCGCACGATGCAGCCGATCGGCCCGTTGCTGTCGATGCTGACGTGGCCGCCATGCAGTTCGACAAAGCTTTTCACCAGGGACAGGCCCAGCCCGGCGCCGTTGCTGCCCCCGCCGCCCTGCCCACTGCCGCGTTCGAACCGGTCCAGCACCCGTTCGCGGTCATGATCGGCAATGCCGACACCGGTATCGGCCACGGCCAGCACCAGTTCGCCGGGCTGGCGGCTGGCGGACAGCACGATCCGTCCGCCGGCGGGGGTGAATTTGATGGCGTTGCTGACCAGATTGAACAAGGCCTGTTTCAGGCGCTTTTCGTCCCCTTCCAGGCGGCCGATTCCGTCCGGCACCTCCACCTTCAGTTCCAGCGCCTGTTTGCGCGCCCAGTCGCGCGTCAGTCCGGCCACTGAATGCACCAGCTGGGCCACGTCGAACTGTTCACGCTCCAGCGTCATGAAGCCGGCCTCAATGGTGGCCAGATCCAGGATGTCGTTCACCAGCGACAGCAGGCGGCGGCTGGCCTCCAGCACGCCCTTGGCATATTCCTGCTGCCGGTTGTTCAGCGGCCCGAAATACTGATTATGCAGGATTTCGGCAAAGCCCATGATGGCGTTCAGCGGCGTACGCAGCTGATAGGAGACATTGGCGATGAATTCGGCCTTCAGCCGGTCGGCCGTCTCCAGCGCCTCATTGCTGGCGCGCAGGGCGGTTTCCACCCGGTCGCTGTCGGTCACATCCAGGCAGGACAGCAGCACGGCCCCATCGGGCAGCGGCACCAGCGCATAGCGCAGCACGGTGCTGTCGGTCCGCCGCAGCAGGCCGGATTCCGTCTTGCGGTCCAGCAGCCGTTCCACCAGCTGGCGGCGCAGCAGCGCCCATTCCCCGCCATCCTCCAGCAGCCCACGCACCGCCTCCACCAGCTGGTTGGCGTGCGGTTCGCCGCGCAGGGCAGCAGCGGGCAGGTTCCACAGGCGGCGGAAGGCGGGGTTCCACAGTTTCAGCCGGCCATCGCCGCCGATCACCGCCACCCCTTCGGCCAGATTGTCCAGCGTCTCCTGCTGCACGGCCATCAGGGTATTGTAGCTGGATTCCAGTGCCAGCGTATGGGTCACATCCTCTGACACGAACATCAGCCCGCCGAACGGGTGCGGCACCACCAGCGAGCGCAGGGTGCGCCCGTCGGGCAGATGCACCAGTTTTTCCAGCGGGTCGATCAGGGAGGTGAACAGCCCCAGCTGTTGTTTCTTCCAGCGCGGGAAATCCGCCTCTTCGGTCAGTTTGCGGCTGGCGCGCAGCTGTTCCAGCACCTCGCCATAGGCGGGTTCCTCCGCCAGCCAGCCGCCATCCAGGCCCCACAGCTTGGCATAGGCCTGATTATGGAATTTCAGTCGCGTGTCGGGGCCGAAAATGGCGATGGCGGAACCCAGCTGGTCCAGTACATCGCCATGGGCGGCGATATGGCGGGCCAGCTCGTCCCGCAGCGCCCGTTCCTCCGTCCGGTCGATGGCCAGCCCCAGTTGCGACCCATCCTCCAGCCGCAGTTCCATCAGGCTGTAGAGGCGGCGGTCACCTTCCACCACCAGGAACCGGTCGTCACGCGCCGGCGCGCCGTTGTCGCGCGCCTGTCGGGCCAACGCCAGCGGGTCGCCAAAACTGCTGCCCGCCAGCTCCAGCCCCTGGCGCACCACCTTGTCCGGCTGGCTTTCCAGCAGACGGGCATAGGCATTGTTGCACCAGTTGATGGACAGGTCGGCCCCGCGCCGCCACAGCGGCACCGGCAGGTTCTGCAACAGGACCAGAATGTTGGCATGGTCGTCACGCAGCGCCGCCAATTGTTCGGCCCGGCGCATGGACTCGGCGGCGCTGGGCGTAATGTCGCGCAGCCACAGCACATGGATGGTCGCCCCCTCCACCCCGCTGGCATCGGCGCCAGCGGCCCCCACGCCGCGTCCGCCGCTGGCCTGAAAAATGCGCGATCCGTCGGCCAGCCGCACGGCGATCTGGAAAGGCTGGCCCTTATCGACCAGATGGCGGAAGGAACCATGCAGAGCGGCGGCATCGCTGGGGGCCAGCGCCTGTTCAATATCATCCAGCCGGTTGATGCGGCCCAGCCCCAGCAGCCGGGGCAGGGAGGGGGAGACGGCCAGCCGGTCAGAGGCCCCGCTGTCGGTGGGGGCGGCCTGGGCGAACCAGCCATCGGGCACGGCATCCACCAGGGCCGCCAGCCGGGCCTGTTCGGCCCGCGCCTCCACCAGGGCAATCTGCTGCGCCCGGCCCCAGGCCAGGATGCGCAGCAGTACCGCCAGGATGATGGTCAGCAGCGCCAGGGCCAGCAGGCCGACCATCGGCGTCACCGCCTTCCAGAAAGGCAGCAGCAGAAGCCCGACGCCAGCCAGCCCCAGCAGGGCCGCCATGGCGATGGCGATGAAGGGGCCGATCGCGTTCCTCACAGGGAGGGAGTTTGGCCATGGCGGCGACGGGTTGCAAGTGTCGCGCGCGATATCATCAAGGTGTTGTTAACAAAAACCCCCGCCGGATCGCTCCGGCGGGGGTTTTCAAAAGCAGAGGTGCCGGGACCGACACCCGCCAGCCATCAATAGCGGTAATGGTCCGGCTTGAACGGGCCGGCAACCGGCACGGCGATATAGTCGGCCTGTTTCTGGGTCAGCGTGGTCAGCTTGGCGCCGATCTTATCCAGATGCAGGCGGGCCACCTTCTCGTCCAGGTGCTTGGGCAGCACATAGACCTTGTTTTCATAATTGGTGTGGTTCTGCCACAGCTCGATCTGGGCCAGCACCTGGTTGGTGAAGCTGGCGGACATCACGAAGCTGGGGTGACCGGTGGCGCAGCCCAGGTTCACCAGACGGCCCTTGGCCAGCACGATCAGGCGCTTGCCATCGGGGAACACCACCTCATCGACCTGCGGCTTCACCTCGTCCCAGACATAGTTCTGCAGGGAAGCGATCTGAATTTCGCTGTCGAAATGGCCGATATTGCAGACGATGGCGCGGTCCTTCATGGCGCGCATATGGTCCAGCGTGATGACGTCCACGTTGCCCGTGCAGGTCACGAAGATGTCGCCCAGCGGGGCGGCGTCTTCCATCGTGACGACCTGATAGCCTTCCATGGCGGCCTGGAGCGCGTTGATCGGATCGATCTCGGTGACCAGGACGCGGGCACCCTGGGTGCGCAGCGAAGCGGCGGAACCCTTGCCCACATCGCCATAGCCGGCGACGACGGCGACCTTGCCGGCGATCATCACATCGGTGGCGCGCTTGATGCCGTCCACCAGCGATTCACGGCAGCCATACAGGTTGTCGAACTTGGACTTGGTGACGCTGTCATTCACGTTGATGGCCGGAACCTTCAGCGTGCCGGCCTTCACCATTTCATACAGGCGATGCACGCCGGTGGTGGTCTCTTCCGACAGGCCCTTAATGTCGGCCAGCATTTCCGGATACTTGTCGTGCATGATCTGGGTGACGTCGCCGCCATCGTCCAGGATCATGTTCGGGGTCCAGCCATCGGGGCCGCGCAGCGTCTGCTCAATGCACCACCAGAACTCTTCTTCCGTCTCACCCTTCCAGGCGAAAACCGGGGTGCCGGCGGCGGCAACAGCGGCAGCAGCCTGATCCTGGGTGGAGAAGATATTGCAGGAAGACCAGCGCACGGTGGCGCCCAGGGCCGTCAGCGTCTCGATCAGCACGGCGGTCTGGATGGTCATGTGCAGGCAGCCGACGATGCGGGCACCGGCCAGCGGCTTGGAAGCGCCATATTCCGCGCGCAGCGCCATCAGGCCCGGCATCTCGGTCTCGGCGATGGTGATCTCCTTGCGGCCCCAATTGGCCAGGGAGATGTCCTTGACCTTGTAATCGGTGAAGGCGGACATGGCGGCTCCTTGCGTATCAACGCTGCAGGTGATGTGAGGAAAAGCTGTTCAGACGGCGGGCAGGCAAGGGCTTGCCACCCCACCGCACGTTGCCGGCAGGTGTAACAGCAGGCCGCGTACCGGGCAAGCATAAAGATATCTTTATGTGTGCATCTATACCGACGGACCGGTCCCCGGTCACATGCCGCGCGATCCCATCATGGCGGCATAACCGGTCCGCCGGGGGGCAGGGGCATCGGCCTGGGTGATGATGGGCTGCGGCGGCGGGGCATAGGCCCCCAGCCGCTTGGCCCCCACCTCATCGAACAGCTCCGCCAGCTTTTCCATCATGGTGCCGCCCAATTGCTCGGCATCGATGATGGTGACGGCGCGGCGGTAATAGCGGGTGACATCATGGCCGATGCCGATGGCCACCAGTTCCACCGGGCTGCGGGTTTCGATCCAGTCGATCACCTGGCGCAGGTGCCGTTCCAGATAGGCCCCGCTATTGACCGAGAGCGTGCTGTCATCCACGGGGGCACCATCGCTGATCACCATCAGGATGCGGCGCTGTTCCGGCCGGCCGATCAGCCGGCTATGGGCCCAGAGCAGGGCCTCCCCGTCGATATTCTCCTTCAGGATGCCTTCGCGCAGCATCAGGCCCAGATTCTTGCGCACCCGGCGCCAGGGCGCATCGGCCGCCTTATAGACGATATGGCGCAGATCGTTCAGGCGGCCGGGGTTCAGCGGCTTGCCCGCCGCGATCCAGCGTTCACGCGCCTGCCCGCCCTTCCAGGCCCGGGTGGTGAAGCCCAGAATTTCCACCTTCACGCCGCAGCGTTCCAGCGTGCGCGACAGGATATCCGCACTCATCGCCGCGATGGAGATGGGGCGGCCGCGCATGGAACCGGAATTGTCGATCAGCAGGGTGACCACGGTATCGCGGAAATCCGTCTCATTCTCCCGCTTGAAGGACAGCGAGGTGGTGGGGTTGATGACGACTCGGGCCAGCCGGGCCGCGTCCAGCATCCCTTCTTCCAGGTCGAATTCCCAGGACCGGGTCTGCTTGGCCAGCAGGCGGCGCTGCAGCCGGTTGGCCAGCTTGGAGATCATGCCCTGCAGGTGCTGCAATTGCTGATCCAGCATCAGGCGCAGGCGGGCCAACTCGTCCGGGTCGCACAGATCGGCAGCATCCACCACCTCGTCGAAAGCAGTGCTGTAGGCACGATAGGCGGCGGGGTCCGGCTCGTTCCGGCGGGATTGCGGCGGCGGGGTGCCGGGGTTGCCGGGATCTTCCGATCCGTCCCCATCGGCCAACTCGCCTTCGCCTTCTTCGCCATCCTCGCTGCTGCCCGCCTCTTCCTGGGCGGCCTGGCGGCGCTGCTGGGTGGTCTGCTGCTGTTCATCTTCGCCAGATGCCTGCTGGCCCCCCTGCTGTTCCAGGTCATCATCCTGGCCGCCGCCATCCGGCGCGCTGTCGGGGGCCTGATCTTCGGCCCCTTCCTCATCCTGCGGGTCGGACCCGACCTCCATATCCATGTCGGACAGCAGGCGGCGCACGGCGCGGGCATAGGCTTCCTGATCCTCGATCAGGGTGGCCAGCTTGTCCAGCGAACCGCCCAGCTTCTGCTGTACCGTATCGCGCCAAAGCTGCACCGCCCCGGCTGCAGAGGCGGGCGGTGTGGCACCGGTGATGGCCTCCCGCGCCAGCAGGCGCAGCACCTCTGACAGGCTGGCCTGTTCGCGGTCATTGATCTTGTCGAAGCCCATGCGCCGGTAGCGTTCTTCCAGCGTGGCTTCCAGATTGGCGGCAACCCCGGTCATGGCGGTGGCGCCGATCGCCTCCACCCGCGCCTGTTCCAGCGCCTCATAGGACTGGCGGGCCTGCTCGCTGTTGGGCATCAACTTGGCATGGATGCCGGCATCATGGTGGCGCAGGCGCAGGGCGGCGGCATCGGCCGCCCCGCGCACATTGGCCACGTCCTTGGGGTTCAGGTCACGCGGCGGCAGCGGCACGCGCACCCGGTTGCCATTCAACCCAGGCGGTTCGGCGGAAAAGCCGACCGTGACATCCCGATTATCCGCCAACGCCCGCACGGTGGCGGTGGTGGCGCGCTTGAACATCTCAAGGGGGGATTCCTGGGTCATGATCTTTCACATTATATCAATCCCCCTTGATCGTGACCGATCCGGGGAGATTTCAAGTTCCCTCAAGCGCCGGGCCGGCGGTCGCCGGCCTCCACTCCACCTGAAGCTCAAGCCTTAGGTGGGGTGGTCTTATTGACAGCAGGCCACCCGCCGGGGGGGGGGCAGATGGTAAGGGGCCCATCACCCCTTGCCATCGCCCAAACCTGTGCCGGTGAGGCCCCCCGTTGCGGGTCAGTTGCCGCGCGGCGTGCGATCAGCCATATCGCCGCGCTGCATCTGTTCGGCTTCCTGCCGCTGCAGACGGTACTGTTCATCCCATTCCGCCTTGGTGCGACAGACCTTCTTCTTGGCCAGCCGTGACCCGGTGGTCGTCTGCGCCTTGCAGATCTCCCGATTGGCGTCAGGATCAGCCGGAGCCTGCGCCGCCGGTGCGGCCGGGCTGGTCGCCACCTGGTCCTGGTTGGATTGTGCCCAGGCGGTGGCGGTCATCGGCTGGGCCATCAGCAATATAACCGCCAAGCTGGAAATTACTTTCTTCATCTTCAACTCCCATTCGGTAAGCCCCGTGCGGTCACCGTAATGGAAACCGCCCGATCCCGCAATCGCGCCACCGGGCGGCATGAACAGCCTCAGACCAGCGTGCCCTTGAAGGCACCGGTCGGCAGTTCCTGGCCGAAGCAGCGCTGGTAATATTCGGCCACGGCCGGGCGTTCGACCTCGTCGCACTTGTTCAGGAAGGTGACGCGGAAGGCGAAACCGATATCGCCACCAAAGATGGCGGCGTTCTGCGCCCAGGTGATGACGGTACGCGGGCTCATCACCGTGGAGATGTCACCATTGATGAAGCCGGCGCGCGTCAGGTCGGCCAGCCGCACCATGGCGGCCACGGTGCTGCGCTTTTCCTCGGTGTTATATTCCGGCACTTTGGCCAGCACGATCTCCGTCTCCTGCGCGTGGGGCAGGTAATTCAGGGTCGTGACGATGTTCCAGCGGTCCATCTGACCCTGGTTGATCTGCTGGGTACCATGATAGAGGCCCGTGGTATCGCCCAGCCCCACCGTATTGGCGGTGGCGAACAGGCGGAAGGCCGGGTGCGGCCGGATCACCTTGTTCTGGTCCAGCAGGGTCAGCTTGCCTTCCACTTCCAGCACGCGCTGGATGACGAACATCACGTCCGGCCGGCCGGCATCATATTCATCGAACACCACGGCGCAGGCGTGCTGCAGGGCCCAGGGCAGGATGCCTTCCCGATATTCTGTCACTTGCTTGCCATCGCGCAGCACGATGGCATCCTTGCCGATCAGGTCGATACGGCTGATATGGCTGTCCAGGTTGACGCGCACGCAGGGCCAGTTCAGTCGGGCGGCCACCTGCTCAATATGGGTGGATTTGCCGGTGCCGTGATAGCCCTGCACCATGACGCGGCGGTTATAGGCAAAGCCCGCCAGGATGGCCATGGTCGTTTCGCGGTCAAAACGATACGCCATGTCCCGTTCCGGCACATGCTCGGTTGCGGTGGAGAAGGCCGGCACCACCATGTCGCTGTCGATGCCGAACGTGTCACGCACCGAAACGGTGATATCGGGCAGCGTGTGCGGGGTGGCCTGGGGAGAGGTTGCCATATCGGGTGCCATGATTTCCGGTTCTGCGAGGTCTGGTTCGTCGTCAATCGGGTGGGTTAGGCCGCTATTGCCCGCTGCCGAAGGCGGCCTTCAGGGTGTTGTAGGCCTGGTTGATGGTTTTCAACCGTTCCTCCGCTTCCTTGCTGCCGCCATTGGCGTCGGGATGGTGCTGTTTGGCCAATAGCCGGTAACGCGTCTTGATGGTGGCGAAATCGGCATCGGGCGGCAGCTCCAGCACGGCCAGCGCCTCTTCCTCCGGCGTGCGGGGTTTGGGGCGCGGGGGCTGGCGCTTGGTTTGTGTCTCGTCCCCCGACCAGTCGGCACCGAAGGCGAAGCCGCCATTGAAGATTTTGTCGCGGGTATTGCGCTCCCGCGTGCGCCAGTCGCCCATGGGCCAGGTCGGGCGCTGCCAGGTGGTATCCTGGCGCAGATGCTTTTCGATCTGCTCCTGCGTCATGCCGGCGTAGAAGTCCCAGGACTTGTTATATTCCCGCACATGATCCAGGCAGAACCACCAATATTCGTTCAGCTTGTCCCGCCCCTTGGGCGCCCGATACTCCCCATGCCCCGCGCAGCCGGGATGCTCGCACAGCCGCAGCTGGCTGCGGGGCTTCTCCCGGAAATCAAAGGACAGGTTGGGTCGGTTCTTCTGCATGGGGGCTGAGTATGGGGGCGGGCCGGCGGGCTGGCAAGGAACTGGATGGAAAAGAAGACCGGCCATGCGCCGACGCTTTTCTTGAGGGGTGAGGGCGGGGGAGCATTCAAAAAAACCCCGCCCGGTTGATACCGGGCGGGGTTGTCGTTGACCAGCCCTTTCAACCAGGGCTGATCATTGCCGAAATCATATACCCAAGTGCCGAATAAATTCGGCAAAATGCTCAAACGCCGCACGGGCTTAGGTATACCCAGTTCCGGGATTCTCCCGTCACTTGGGTATACCAATCTCCCTTGATCGTGACCGATCCAGGGAGATTTTTGTTCCCTCAGGCGCCGGGCGGCGGCATCCGCCGCCTTGGCTTACGCGGGCGCGAACCCGCGGGCCAGCGGTCGCTGGCCTCCAATCTGCCAAGGGTCAAACCCTCGGCAGATTGATATCAATCCACCAGACCGCTGTCGGCCAGCGCCGGTGCCGGGCTGTAGACCGGCGCCGGTGACGGGGCGGGGGCCTTGGCGGCGATACCGGTCAGCACTTCCACGGTGCCGGAGAGCTGGCCGCCATTTTCCACTTCCAGCGTGCCATAGCGGATATTGCCCTGGATCTTGCCGGTGGCGCGCACCCGCAGGGTGCCGCGCACGGTGATGTCGCCTTCGAAGCGGCCACCAATATCGGCATCATCGATTTCCACCGAGCCTTTGAACAGACCGGTATCGGCGATTTCCACGATGCGCCCGTCACGCAGCTTGGCTTCCACCGTGCCTTCCACCACCAGCACGTCGCAGGCGGCAATCTCACCCGACAGGCTGATATCGCGGCCGACGATCAGCTTGCGCATTTCCGTGGCCGGGGTGGCGCTGTCACCGCTGGGGGTGGTGCGCTTAGGCGGGGTGCCAGGAATATCCACCACGCGGCGCGGAATATCCGACTTCAGCGCCGCACCGGGAGCCGTGCCGGGGGCGGGACTGGTGGAAAAGGGCGTGTTCATCGATGGCCTCGTGCTGGTTTCGGAACCCGTGCTGGGTGGGGTAGGGCTGACGAAAGGCGAATAGGCGCCGCGTTCCCCGGCCGCCGGGGTTGCAGGGGCCTGCTGCGGGGCGGGTGCATCCACGGCCTGCGCGAAACCGGGGCCCCCGCCGCTGGCCGGCGCCGGCTCAGGAGCGGGCGGGGGCGGTTCCGGCTTGACGGGCATGGTGGGCGGTTTCTGGCGTCGGAACATGGTGGAAAAGTCCCTGATCTCGCTGCAACGGGCGGTGTTGGCGCCCCGGTGGCCGAACCTGCAAATGGTTATCACATCTCCGGCCGATTCGCAGCCGCCTCCGGCGGCAATGAACGTCGGATCTGTTCAAAAAGATGCACCATGAAGGCCGCGGCCACGACGGGCACGACAAGATTCACGATCGGCAGTGACGAAATAAAGGCAATAATGATGCCGGCCGCAAAAAGTCTCAGCTTCTCGCGGGAGCGCAGCCAGCGTACCCCCGGTTTGTTCAGCCGCCGTACCGCCACCAGTTCATAATATTCCCGCCCGATCAGATAGCCATTGACCAGATAGAAGACGAACAGATTGACCACCGGCACAAAATAGAGCGGCAAAGCCACCAGATTCAACAACAGCACCAGCCCCAGAAAACGCAGGCTTTCCAAAATGGAACGCCAGAGCGGGATTTCCTGCGCCGGCCCCAGATGCGGGTAATGCCGGCGCTCCACCGCATCCACAATGCCATCCAGCATCAGGGAGGAGATGGCCACGGTGACGGCGGGAAACATCATCCAGGCCAGGAACAGCCCGGCCAGCCCGCCCAGCAGATCGATACCGGTATCCAGCCAGGGAATATCAAAGAAGCTGGTATGGGTCAGCGCCCAGCCGAACCCGGCCAGCAACAGGGCGAACATCACAAGGCTGCCCAGGATGGACAGGATGATGGTGCGGGTGAATGCCTTGTCCGGCAGTTGCAGGATGGCACGTGTCAGATGGGCAATCATCACGGTGTGAGCATCCCTTATACCCGCAGCATGGGCCGCGCGGCGGCGTCGCAGCATTACCGCCGGTCAAGAATTTCAGCCGACGGTATTATTCGCCATCCATGCGTTCCAAGCGACCATATGGGTATCAGGCTGCACTTGCCGCAAGGCCCGCGATGTCTATACTCCACACCAATTTCCCTGATTGGTTGGAGAGTATTCGTGACGACTGCGTATGATGTCGTGGGTATCGGCAATGCCATTGTGGATGTGATCGCCAAGGCGGATGAGGCCTTCCTGACCGCCAATGGCATGGCCAAGAGCGGGATGCGTCTGATCGACGCCGCGCAGTCGGAAGAGCTTTACAACAAGATGGGGCCGGGGCTGGAAATGTCCGGCGGGTCGGCCGGCAACACCATGGCTGGCATCGCCGGCCTGGGTGGCAAGGGGGCCTTCATCGGCAAGGTGGCGCATGACCAGCTGGGCAAGGTCTACCGCCACGATATCCGCGCCGTCGGCGTGCGTTTCGATACGCCCGATCTGACCGATGGCACGCCCACCGGCACCTGCCTGATCCTGGTGACGCCGGACGCGCACCGCACCATGAATACCTTCCTGGGGGCCTGCCAGCTGCTGACCCCGGATGATATTGATCCGGCCCTGATCCAGTCGGCCCAGGTCACCTATCTGGAAGGCTATCTGTGGGATCCGCCCGCCGCCAAGGAAGCCTTCCTGAAGGCCGCCAAGCTGGCGCATGAGGCTGGGCGCAAGGTGGCCCTGTCCCTGTCCGATGCCTTCTGCGTGCATCGCCACCATGAAAGCTTCCTGGAGCTGGTGCGCGACCATATCGACATTCTGTTCGCCAATGAAAGCGAGATCACGGCCCTGTATGGCGGCGATTTCGAGAGTGCCGCCGCCGCCGCCCAGCGTGATGTGGAAGTGGTTGTGCTGACCAAGGGTGAACAGGGCGCTTATGTCTTCACCGGTGGCCAGCGTTACCACGTGAATGCCGAGCCGGTGGCCCAGGTGGTGGATACCACTGGTGCGGGCGATCTGTTCGCCGCCGGCTTCCTGTTTGGCTATACCAATGGCCGTGACCCGGAAAGCTGCGCCCGTCTGGGTGCCATCTGCGCCGGTGAGATCATCAGCCATTACGGCGCCCGCTCGGAAGCCAATCTGGCCGAACTGGCGAAGGCCAAGGGGATGTAAAAACAAGCGACCCGGAGCCACCAGCGTTTATACCAACGGTCATAATTCATGACCGTTGGACGGCGGCGACTGCCGCCGCGCCGCTTGGTAGCGGCGTAGCCAAGTCAGCGGATGCTGACGCCGGCGACTGAGGGGCAGGAAAGATTGACCATCGGTCAAGATTTCATGCCGCTAGCATTACTCGAACGCAGGTGGCTCCGGGTGACTCCGCCTGCGCGCGGATTCACGCCAAGAGGTGATTCTACGGTTTGGCGATCCGCTCCAAAGGTTGACCGTTGAGCCGCTTGGAGGCCGGCACCCTTGGCTTGCGCTGGCCTCCAGAAGCTACGCTATACGGCTCCTGGTATTTAGAGCCGGGTGCGTTTAACCGGAAACGCACCCGGCTCTAAGTCCTTGTTCAGCGAGCGGATTCACGCTCCAAAGCGATTCCGCTTTTCCGCGATCCGCTCTAATGACTTGGGTATCGGGGGGTTGATGTCTCCCGGCTCAGGCCTGCCGCTGCCAGGGCATCCAGATAGCGCCCCCAGCGCGCTTCCTGCTCCCGCCCCAGCTCGTGCAGATAGCGCCAGGTGAAGATGCCGGTATCATGCCCGTCATCAAAACCCAGCCGCACGGCATAATGGCCCACCGGCACCACGCTGGTGATGGCGACATGGCGCTTGCCGGCCACCAGCTTCTTCTGCCCCGGCCCGTGGCCCTGCACTTCGGCCGAGGGGCTTTCCACCCGTAAATATTCCGCCGGCAGGCGGAAGAATGTTCCGTCATCGAAACGGATTTCCAGGCACGCCTCCTCCCGCTTCAGCCGTAACTCCTCCGGCCAATGGCTGGTGCCGTCCATTTCGCTGACGAAATGTTCTTCCGCTGCCATGGTCAGCCGACCGTCGGCTCGTAACGCCGCGCCTCATCCACCAGCATGATGGGGATGCCGTCGCGGATCGGATAGGCGAGACCGGCCTGATCGGAGAGCAGTTCCTGGGCGGCGGCGTCATAGCGGAGCGTGCCCTTGGTCAGCGGGCAGACCAGGATTTCCAGCAGGCGCGGGTCCACCTTGCTGGCGGCGGTTTCGGTGGTGCTGTCGGACATGGCAATTGGCTTTCAGGTGCGGGGGTATCAGTGTCGGCTGTGGTCGCTGTCGGCGCCGGGATCGTGGACCGCCATTTCCAGCAGCGTCAACAGCATTTCCGCCCGCTCCACCGGGCCCGGCGATTCCAGCAGGGCCTGCTTTTCCGGCGGGGTGAAGGGGCAGATCATGGCCAGGGTGGACACCAGCCGTTCATCGGCGGTACGGGCGATGCTGTTCCAGTCCACATCGATCCCCTGCAGCTGGAAATAGCCGCGCAGGGCGCGGTCCAGCCGCCCCCGGTCCAGCGCCGCCGTTTCCGGCCCGCCGGCCAGATCGGCGGTGAAGGGCGACCAGTCGGGGATGACACGGCGATAGCCCCGCATCGTCGCCACTTCTTGCGTGATCAGGAAACGGCTGATCCCGGTCAGGGTGATCAGCAGGCGCCCATCATCGGTTTCGCTGAAACTGGTGATGCGTCCGGCACAGCCGGTGCGGTAGAGCACCGGAACGGCACCCCCGCCCGGCTGCGGCTGGATCATGCCGATCATCCGGTCGGCCGCCAGCGCATCCTGCACCATGTTCAGGTAGCGCGGCTCGAAGATGTTCAGCGGTAATTTTCCACGCGGCAGCAGCAACACCCCCGTCAACGGAAAGACGGGGATGCTGCTGGGCAGCGTTTCGGGGGTGGGGTCGAAGGGATTGCGGCTCATGCAAATAAGATAGAGGACAATTTGCGTCTGGCCATGACCGTCAGCTTATCTGTCGGCCCAAAAGCCTCAAAAAGTTTCAGCAGCTGGGTCCGGGCGGCGCGTTCGTTCCATTCGCGGTCGCGGCGCACGATCTCCAGCAGGGCTTCCACCGCCTCTTCGTTGCGGCCGGCGGCGTAAAGCGCCAGCGCATAATCATAGCGGGCCTGATGGTCGGCCGGGTCGCGGTCAACCGCGGCCTTCAGGTCGCCCAGCGGCCCGGCCTCGGCGGCCTGGCGGGCCAGCTCCAACTGGGTGCGGATGGCGGCCAGCTCCGGCGATTTGGCGATGGCGTCGGGCGCGTTGTCCAGCATCTCCTGCGCGCCCTCGGCCTGTTCCACGGCCAGCAGGCAGCGGATCAGCCCGGCATAGGCGGCGGCATTCTCCGGCTCCTCGCCCAACAGCTCATTGTAGACAGCAGCGGCCTCCTGGGCGTTGCCGGCATCCAGCAGGGCCTTCGCCTCCTCCAGGATGGCGGCAATGTCGATCCCGCCATCCCCGCCGCCCAGCTTGGCCAGCCGTTCGACGAACTGCTTCACCTGGCTTTCCGGCAGGGCGCCCTGGAACCCGTCCACCGGGCGGCCCTGGAAGAAGGCATAGACGGTGGGGATGGATTGCACACGCAGCTGGCCGGCGACGGCCGGATGCTTGTCAGTATCGATCTTCACCATCTTCACCGCGCCCTTGGCGGCGGTGACAGTCTTTTCCAGCAGGGGGCCCAGCGTCTTGCAGGGGCCGCACCAGGGCGCCCAGAAATCGACGATGACCGGCACCTCGCGCGAGGCTTCGATGACATCGGCCATGAACTCGGCGTCGCTGCCATCCTTGATCAGGGCGCTGGCGGGCTTGGGCCCGGCATTATTCGGCACGTTGGACAGCATGGGGCACGTTTCCCGAAAATGAACGAGGATGATGGATCGGCCCGGAACGGCTGTGCCGGGCCTGGAACTCACCGTTATATAAAGTGCGCGCCCAAGCCTCGCCAAGGGTGCAGAACCGGATGGACAGGGTGCGCGCAGAAAATCGCTGATCGCTGCAAGAAAATGCTTGCATCGCAAAAACTCCTGTCTATATTCCGCGCTCACCGCCGGGGACGACCTGGCGGCGATACGGAAAATGGGCGGGCGTAGCTCAGGGGTAGAGCACAACCTTGCCAAGGTTGGGGTCGAGGGTTCGAATCCCTTCGCCCGCTCCATCTTCCGATAGCCGCGAAAGCGGCAGCCGTAACTGGCGATGCGGGCGTAGCTCAGGGGTAGAGCACAACCTTGCCAAGGTTGGGGTCGAGGGTTCGAATCCCTTCGCCCGCTCCAGTTAGCGGAAGAAATGATGGGGCGCTGTTGGGCGTCCCTTTTTGCTGTTGCCCGCGATCAGCGGCCAACAGGTACGACTGGTGATGCGGGCGTAGCTCAGGGGTAGAGCACAACCTTGCCAAGGTTGGGGTCGAGGGTTCGAATCCCTTCGCCCGCTCCAGTTGGTTTTCACGACATTATGCCAAAGAGGCATGGGCCACGTCCCCGCACAAGCCCGCACTGCCGGCGGCAGCGCCCGGCGACTGATGGCGCACGACCGCAAACAGCTTTGGCTGTGACAGTGACGGCTGCCGCCCAGCGTCGACAGACGATTCTATCGTTTCAGGGTCGATTTCTGCTGACAACGCAGAAAATGCAACCCCATCCTTTAGAAGCTCTTCTCATAGGGGTGTCATAGAAGCGACAATTGTCGCATCAGCGCCACATGCGTAAGGGGAGGGGGACGGCAGTGGAAGCCATCAATGAGGCGATCTTCCTGGCGGGCCTGCTATTGCTGCTGTCCATTCTGGCTGGCCGCGTTTCCTCTCGCCTGGGTGCGCCTTTGCTGCTGGTCTTCCTGGGGCTGGGAATGCTGGCGGGGGAGGATGGGCCGGGCCGCATTCAGTTCCATGATTTCCATACTGCCTACCTGATGGGCAGCATGGCATTGGCTGTCATTCTGTTCGATGGCGGCCTGCGCACGCCCGCCGAGACCTTCCGGCTGGCCCGTGGCCCCGCCTTCAGTCTGGCCACCTTGGGCGTGCTGGTGACGGCGGTGGGGACAGGCGCGCTCGCATCCTTCCTGCTGGGGCTGGGCTGGGCGGAGGGGTTCCTGGTCGGGGCCATCATCGCGTCTACCGATGCGGCGGCTGTCTTCTTTCTGCTGAATTTGCGCGGCATGGCCCTGCGCGGGCGGGTTTCCGCCACGCTGGAGGTGGAATCCGGCCTGAACGACCCGATGGCTGTACTGTTGACCGTGCTGGCGGTGGAAATGGTGCTGACGCCGACCGGCCTGTCGCTGCCGATGCTGACGCTGGAATTTCTCCAGCAGTTGATCGGCGGCGCGGTACTGGGGTTGGCCGGCGGCTTTTTACTGGTCTGGCTGGTCAACCGGCTGGATCTGGCTGATGGGCTTTATCCCATCCTGGCCGTCTCCTTCTCCCTGTTCATTTTTGGCGGGGCGCAGGCGGCGGGGGCATCGGGGTTCCTGGCGGTCTATCTGGCCGGCTTCATCCTGGGCAATCGCCGGCACAAGGCCGACCGGCTGATCCGTCGCTTCCATGATGGGCTGGCCTGGCTGGCCCAGATCGGCCTGTTCGTCATGCTGGGCCTGCTGGTCACCCCGTCACGGCTGGAACCTTATCTGCTGCCCGGGGGATTGGTGGCAGGGGGGCTGATGCTGCTGGCGCGGCCGCTGGCGGTGTTCCTCTGCCTCGCCCCTTTCCGTTTCACCTTGGCGGAACGGATTTACGTATCCTGGGTGGGGTTGCGCGGGGCGGTGCCCATCGTGCTGGCCACCATTCCGGTGCTGGCCGGGGTGCCGGGGGCCGATGCCTATTTCGCTGTCGCCTTTGTGGTGGTGCTGCTGTCGCTGCTGATCCAGGGCTGGACGGTGGGGCCGGCGGCCCGGCTGCTGGGCCTGCTGGCCCCACCCCAGCCTGATCCGCCCACCCGGGCCGATGTGGACTTGCCCGATGGCAGTGGTCAACTGGCTGTGTTCACCGTGGCCCGTGACAGCGAGGCAGCCTTGCGGGGCCGGGGCCGGCTGTTGATCCCGGAAACGGTGCAGATGCTGGCGCTGATCCAGAATGGCCGCCCGGTGCGGCCGGAAGATGCGGTGGGCCTGCAGCCGGGCGATACGGTACTGGCCATGGGGGATCAGGAAGCGCTGGCCGTGATGGACCGGCTGTTCGGCCGACGGGTGGCGGCGCTGCAGGAACGCCCGGCGGGCGACTTCCAGATTCAGGCCGATATGCCGGCCGCCGCCGTGGGCGGCATGTACGGGTTTGACACGGGCGGGAAGGACGGGGACAGCCTGGCCGACTATGTCCGCCAGCGGCTGGGCCGCACACCGGCCCTGGGTGACCGGGTACGGGTGGGAGAGATTGACCTGATCGTCGCGGCCATGGAAGGTGACCATGCCAGCCTGATTGGTATCGATTTGACACCGCCCACCGGTGGATTGGATGCCTTGCGCAGCCGCTGGCGCGAGATGCGCAGGCATATACCCCGCCGCCGCACGCCGGAAAAACCGGCGGCCGACGCGGCAGAATAGTCGTTTCAGGGTTGGCGTTATATACCCAAGTGCCGAATAAATTCGGCAAAATGCGCAAACGCCGCTCGGGCTTAGGTATACCCAGTTCCGGGATTCTCCCGTCACTTGGGTATACCAATCCGTCGGAGGCAGCGCCCGGCACCGGAGGGAACGCAAAATCTCCCTGGATCGGTCACGATCAAGGGAGATTGGTGTTAAACCGCCAGCGGCAGGAAGTGCTGCAGCCGGGCCGTGCCGGCATGGGTATCCAACCTTTTGGCGGCCACCCAGGCATCATCGAAACAGGTGGAAGCGTAGCGTTCCCCTGGATCGCAGAGCAGCGTCACGATGGAGCCGGTCGCCCCCGACGCCACCATCTCGCCAATAAGTTCCAGACAGGCGACAATATTGGTGCCGGTGGAGGGCCCGCAGCCGCGGCCCAGCACGCGGCTGATATGGCGGGCGGCCATGATGCTGGCGCTGTCCGGCACGGCGATCATGCGGTCAATGACCTCCGGCATGAATGAGGGCTCCACCCGGGGCCGCCCGATGCCTTCCACGCAGGAGACGGGGCCCGTCACGGTCAGCACCGACCGATCGGCATAATGGCGGTGGAAGACGGAATGTTCCGGGTCAGCCACGCAGAGATTGCTGCTGAACCCGCGATAGCGAATGAAGCGGCCGATGGTGGCCGAGGTGCCGCCGGTGCCGGCACCGCAGACGATCCAGGCTGGCACGGGATGGCGTTCGCGGGCCATCTGGTCGAAGATGCTGTCGGCGATGCAGCCATTGCCGCGCCAGTCGGTGGCGCGTTCGGCATAGGTGAACTGGTCCAGATAATGGCCGCCGGTTTCGCGCGCGATGCGTTCGGCCGTATCATAGACCTGCCGTGGATCATCCACCATATGGCAATGCCCACCCTGATGGCGGATGGCCGCCACCTTTTCCGCCGCCGTGGCGGCCGGGATGACGGCGATGAAGCGCAGGCCCAGCAGCCGGGCGAAATAGGCTTCCGACACGGCGGTGGAGCCGGAGGAGGATTCCACCAGCGTCGTTTCCGGCCCGATCCAGCCATTGCACAGCGCGTGCAGGAACAAGGAGCGGGCCAGCCGGTGCTTCAGGCTGCCGGTCGGGTGGCTGGATTCATCTTTCAGATACAGATCGATGCCCGGCGCATGGGCCAGCGGCACGCCGATCAGATGGGTGTCGGCCGAGCGGTGCTGTTCGGCCCGGATGATCTCCACCGCTCTGGCCAGCCATTCGCGTTGCTTGTTCATGCTACCCTGTCCTGTACCTGATCCTGTTCTTGTCCCCGCCATGGCGCATCGGCAGCCGGGAAGGGGTCTTCTTTTTTAACCGCAGACGGGCGGGATGTGTTTGCAATGTCATGCGGAGGGGTGAGATATTGCGCAACATAAGTGTATGATGCGAGAAATTGGCGCAAAATTTTTGCGCTATGGCCGGAAAGGCTCAAACCAGTCCCGGTGATTGTCAGGATATGCTCATGATCAATGCGCGCGATATTGCCATTCTCGACATTCTGCAGCGCGACAGCGACACATCCCTCAGCGAGATGGGGCAGAAGGTGCATCTTTCCCCCTCCGCCTGTTCGCGCCGCATCGCGCAATTGCGGGAGGCGGGGTTCATCCGCCGCAATGTGGCGCTGCTGGATCGCGCCACGGTGGGCCTGCCCACCACCTTGTTTGTCACGGTGGGTTCCGGGGAACATAGCGAGGAATGGACCAGCCGTTTCCGCCAGGCCCTGGCCGAAATCCCCGAAATCGTGGAGGCGCACCGGATGACAGGATCGGTCGATTACATCCTGAAAATCGTGCTGCCCAATGTGGAGGATTATGATCGGGTCTATAAGCAACTGATCCGGCGGATCAACATGACCGATGTCAGCGCCTTCATCTCCATGGAGACGGTGAAATCGGTGGAGGCGCTGCCCTTGACGGTCTTGCGCAATGCCACCAGTCAGGGATGATGGTGCGTGCCCGCCCGCTCCCTGCCCCGGTGATGTCCCTTGTCTTCTGACCAGTTACCCCGCCTGCGCCGGCTGAACGCCAATTTGCTCTACGCGCTCTATGCCGTGCTGGAAATGCCGACCCTGACGGAGGCAGCGCAGAAAATGGCGCTGACCCAGCCGGCGATGAGCATGGCGCTGCGCCGGCTGCGCGACCATTTCGGCGATGAACTGGTGATCTATGGCCCCACCCGGCAATTGACGGCACTGGGAACGGCGCTGCGGCCGCGCGTCGGGCGGCTGTTGCGGGAAATCGACGACACCTTCCATCTCTCGCTGGATTTCGAGCCGACCCAGGCCAAGGGCAGCGTCATTCTGACGGCACCGGAGGCCATTGAGCTGCTATTCCTCAGCGTGGTGGTGGAGAAGATTCTACAGACGGCACCGGGGCTGGATATCCAGCTGATACCCTTTGAATATGGCCGGACGGACCGGCTGTTCGAACGCGGGGCGGATGTGGCCATCGTCCCGGTGACGATGGCCGACGGGGAGTTTTGTTCGCAACCCTTGTTCGATCATGGGTTGAGCGGTCTGGTCTGTCGCAATTTCCCCATTCCTACCCCCGGTGGCAACATATCGCGGGAAACCTATCTGGCAGGCCGGCACGCCGCCCTGTTCGACACCATCGATCAGGCCATGTTCGCCATGCATGAACCGGATGATCTGTTTCGACAGCGCCGTATCGTCGTGCGCACGGCCCATTATTCCATGCTGCCGCGCCTGGTGATGAACAGCGACCTGATCGTCACCACCAGCGATTGGTTGGCCCAATATTATGCCAACGAATTGCCGGTTAAAGTGGTTACGCTGCCTGTCATCAAGAAACCCACCACCATGGTGGCGCAGTGGCAACGCCACCGGATGAACGAACCGAAGATCCGCTGGATCATCGATATATTGTTCACATCCATCTCTTGGCTAAACAAGTTTCAGGCAGGGAGCCGGGTTTAGAGGGGGCCCGGTCCCAGCGACCCCGACCAGTGTGGTCTCCCCGTCAGAAGGCCATAAATCAAATTGATGACATATTAATTATTATTGATTTGCATTGATCCTGAGTGCACCCCAGCATACTGGCAGATGGGTGACGTAATCATCACCGCCGCTGGCGGTAAAATGGACGATGATCCGGCTTCACCCAAAATAACGCGTAGATAAACAACCGGTATTCACGCCATGCGTGCATTCACGCGTGAATAAATATCCGGAAACAGGGTTACCAAAAACTTTCCCTCATCTGCCGTAGGGGGAGAGAACGGGCTTGGACGTCAAAAATCCACAGTCAAATAAACCAAACCTCCATCATTTTGGTGGAGCAATAATAATGAACGGGCGTAGGCGACAACAATTGTTCTGCAAAGGGGGCTTTGCGTGTCCAACAAAATCACATCCTTTCTCCTGAGCACGGCCACGATGCTGGCTGTCCCGATGGTTTTGGCGCCGCAGATGGTGATGGCGCAGGAGCGCACCATCAGCGTGCCGGCCATGGATATGGGCGAGGCGCTGCGCCAGATCGCGGCCCAGTCCGGCACCAAGATCGAGATAGACCCGGATGCCGTGCGTGGCCTGACCTCGCTGCCGGTTACCGGGGCCCGCACGGCCGAAGAGGCCATTGACCGGGCGACAAAGGATACAACGCTGCTGACCATGCCGGGCAATGACGGTTCGCTGGTGATCGTCAACGGCATCATCGTGCTGGCGCGGCGTGACGAAGCGGAGACCAGCATTCTGGTCCGCTCCACCTCCACCTCTTCGCGCATGGGACAATCCCTGCGGGAGCAGGCGCGCAACAATCAGGTGATTTCCTCCCGCCTGATGGCCGAACAGCAGAGCCAGACCCTGACGGATGCGCTGCGCAGTGCCGGCGGTGTTGTGGTCAATAATGCGACGGTGCAGGGCGGCGTCAGCTATTCCGTGCGCGGCTACGCCTCCAACGGTGCCGTCAACGGGATGTCGACGCCGGGCAGCAGCACCTTTGCGGTCGGCGCCACCCAGCCCATCGCCAATATTGAACGGCTGGAAGTGCTGAAGGGGCCCGATGCCATCCTGCTGGGTGGCAACAGCATGGGCGGTACCGTCAATCTGGTGACCAAGAAGCCCAGTGCGGAAGCGCGCATTTATGGCAGCGCTGAAACCGACCGCTGGGGGCTGGCCAAGGGTACCGTCGATGCCAATGGCGCGCTGAATGAAGAGCAAACCATCTCCGCCCGTGTCATCGGTACGGCCGGCAAGGCCGATCGCAATTTCGGCGGTTACCGTGGCAACGAGGAATATCTGCTGGCGCCCTCCCTGCGCTACAAGAGCCTGGGCACCGACGCGCTGGTGAGTGCCACGCTCAGCAAGCAGATCGCTGGCGTCGTTCCCTATGCCGCCCTGAGCCCGACGACGAAGCAGCCCTTCGCGGTCGATTATTCAAAGCCCCTGGTCGGGGGCAAGGATCAGGGGATCGAGATCAAGACCAAGCAGGTCGATCTTGACGTGACCCAGGAACTCACCAGCTGGGCGACCCTGGTCGTCAAGGGTCAGCATCAGGAGGCGGATCTCCAGCTCTCCCAATATTCGCCCTTCGCCGTGCTGTCGGGTGATGGCACGTTGCTGGTGTCCAGCGGCGGGGTCCAGCAACATGCCAACAGCAACACGGTGGACAGCTTCGTCCGGACGCATTTCACCACCGGGCCGGTCGAACATAAGTTTCTTGCCGGTTTCAATTACTTCGCCAGCGATGTGTCGGCAGGCGAACCGGTGAGCGGTGGGATGGCGCCGTATAATTTCCTGACCAAGAAGCCCACCCTGGCGGCTTTGAACAACACCTACAAGCCCAGCTTTGACCTGGATAGCACCCAGCGTGGCGTTTACGGTCAATATCTGGTCAGCGCCTGGGATCTCAGCCTGCTGGCCGGGGTGCGGCGTAACAAGACCAACACCTCCTCCTTCATCTATTACAATAAATCCAGCCTGAAGAATGAAGGCGTGGCGACAGTCCCCAATTTCGGCGCTGTTTATAACATCAACGATCATATCTCCGCCTTCGGTACCCTGGCCTTTGGTTATCAGGCAACTTTTGCCACCAACCGCCGGGGGGAACCCCTGCCGGATACCAGAACGCGCAATTCAGAAGTTGGTCTGAAGCTCGATCTCTTCGATGACAAGATGCTGGTCAACGCGTCCTGGTTCCGTCTGCGGCAGAGCAACATGCTGATGAACGACCCGACCGCTCCGCGCTTTCAGATTTCCGGTCCCGGGCAGTTGGGCGAGGGCTATGACTTCAATGTCACCGGGGAGCCGCTGCCCGGACTGTCGGTCGTCGCCACCTTCACGCACACGGAATACAGCTATCTGACGCCGTCGAGCTTCGGGAACACCGTCGTCGCGCAACCGATGAATGTCTACAGCCTCTATTCCTCTTACCGTCATTCCATCACGGATGAGATGAAGGCGGGTCTGGGGGCGGGTATCTATGGCCGATCCGGTGCCGCGATGGATCGGCGCAATCTGAACCGCGTCCCATCCTCTGTGCAGGTCGATGTCAACGCCTTCCTGACCTATG
This sequence comes from Niveispirillum sp. SYP-B3756, assembly GCF_009495745.1. Lineage (GTDB taxonomy): Bacteria > Pseudomonadota > Alphaproteobacteria > Azospirillales > Azospirillaceae > Niveispirillum. Next base: position 15,585 of record NZ_WIDQ01000008.1, on the reverse strand, counting down.
GCGATATCGACGTCAATCTGGGTGTCCGCAATCTGTTCAATCGGCGGAACTATGGTCCCACGGTCAGCACCAGCTATGTGCCGCTGGGGGAACCGCGCTACTGGCGGTTGAGCGTCGGTTATCGTTTCCTGTAAGCCCGTGAGCCTGTGATCGGATCAGCCCGTGCACCCTCAACCAACGCAGACAGGGGAGGTCCGTCGAGAGACGGGCCTCGCCCCCCCGCCGCCGGCCGGGGAACGCTGGCGCCATGCATTCGGCCTGTTCAAAGCCTATTGGACCTCCAAAGACTGGAAATTCGCCTGGGCGAACCTGATACTCCAGATCGGTTTCCAGTTTGGCACTGCCTATATCTTCCTGGCCGGCAACCGGTGGCAACGGGATTTCTTCGACAGCGTGGAACAGCGCGACGTGGAGAAATTCGGCATTCTGCTGTTCGTCTTCCTGGGCATCATGCTGATGCAGGTTGGTGCCATCCTGGCCAATGGTCTGCTGGACAAGCTGTTGACCATCCGCTGGCGCAGCTTCATCACGGAGCAGTATATCGACCGCTGGATGGCGCATAACCGGTTCGCGGAAATTGAACGGTTGCGGCTGATCGACAATCCCGATCAGCGTATTGCGGTGGATGTGGAATCCGTCACCAATGCCAGCTTGGGCATGTTGTCCTTGATGCTGAGCTTCATCGGCACGACGGTTACCGCCATCACCTTTGCCATGGTGCTGCTGGAAACGGCCGAGCCGATCCGCATCGATCTGCTGGGTATGGCCATCCATATTCCCGGCAGCACCGTCTGGTACGCCTGCATTTACGCCCTGGCCGGCAGCTTCCTGATCGTCAAGGTCGGGCAGCCCTATATCCAGGCGACCATGCGCCAGCAGCACCGGGAAGCCGATTTCCGCGCCAACCTGATCCATGTCCGCCGCAACGCGCCACAGATCGGTCTGGCCGGTGCGGTGGGGCTGGAACGCCAGGCCCTGAAGGATTCCTTTGCCGAGATTCGGCGCAACTATCGCTCCATCATCATCACCACCCTGGGGCTGAGTGCCACGCAGAGCGTTTACGAACGGATCGGCACCATCCTGCCTCTGTTCCTGATGGTGCCGTCTTATTTCGCCGGGGCGATCAGCTTTGGTCAGGTGATGGGCGGGCGGGATGCGTTCAGCCAGCTGGTCAACCAACTCTCCTATTTCGTCCAGGCCTATCCCGGTATCGGGCAGCAGCTGGCCTGCCTGAACCGTCTGAAGGGGCTGGACGACGCCATCGATTATGAACGGCCGCGCGGCATCAGCATCGGGGCCGGCGCGCTGGCACCCGGTCAGGTGGTTGCCACCCATGATCTGGCCCTGTTCCTGCCCCATGGTGCGCCTTTGCTGCATGTCGGCGATTGGCAGGTCGGGGTGGGCGAACGTTGGGCCGTCTGCGGCCCGTCGGGGGCCGGCAAATCCACCCTGCTGCGGGCCATTGCCGGCCTGTGGCCGGATGGCAAGGGTGCCGTCACCATGGCGCCGGATACGGTCGCCATGTTCGTGCCACAGCGTCTGTACCTGCCGCTGGGCACGCTGAAGGCGGCCCTCTGCTTCCCCGACCTGCCGGAAACCCATACCGATGCCGAGATCATCCAGTTGCTGGAGCGGGTGCGGCTGGGCAATCTGGCGGAAAGACTGCATGTGACAAGCTTCCTGCAGGAAGAATTGTCGCCCGGTGAACAACAGCGTATCGCGCTGGCCCGCATCCTGCTGCACCGCCCGTCGGTGCTGGTGCTGGATGAGGCGACCAGCGCCCTGGATCCGGACAATGCCCGGCATTTCTATGAATGCCTGCGCAGCGACCTGCCCCATTCCACCCTGATCAGCATCGTTCACGATGAACGGTTGCTGGCCCATCACGATCGCTGCCTGACCATCGCCGATGGTGTGGCAACGGCCGCCGCTTTGCCGGGAAACAACGCATGATCAATCTGCGACTGAACGAGGAACGATTGCGGGCGCTGGCGTCGCTGGCGGTCGATCAGGCGCTGGCCCTGGGCGATGTGGCGGTCAGCGCCACCGCCAGGATCGGCGGCGGGATGCGCTTCACCGTGGCTCAGGGAACCGCAGACAAGGCCCTGCGCGACCTGACACAGTCCGTGGTGGTGACGGTCTATCAGCAGGGCCGCATGGGGACCGCCAGCACCTCCTCCCTGGAAGAGACGGCGATCCGGCGGGCGGCGGCTGAGGCGGTGGCCACATCCGGGCGTGTCGCCGTCGATCCCGATGCCGGCCTGGCCGATCCGGCGACGTTGGCCCATGATACGCCTTTGCCGGAACTGGCCTCCCCCTCGGGCCTGTCGGTGGCGGAATTGTCGGCGCTGGCCTTTGAGATGGATGCGGCGGCATGTGGTTGCGCCATCCTGCCCGGTATCGCCACGCGGGTGGCCGAAGCGGGCGTGGCATCCAGCGATGGACGTGTGGCCCTGGCCACCTCGGCCGGCTTCTGCCGCTCCTTCAGCTTCTCCAACCATGGGCTGTGGGCCATGGTGAAGGCGGAGAAGGATGGCCAGTCTGCCATTGATGTCGCCCAATCCACGGAACGGCGCTTCCAGTCGCTGGATAGTGTGGAGATGGTGGCCCAAAAGGCGGTGGAACGCGCCGTGGCGCAATTGGGGGCCCGTAGCTTGGCCACGCAGCGCGCCTCCATCCTGTTTGATGCGCGCATTGCGTCTGCCCTGCTGGGCGATGTGGTGGGGGCGCTGGGCGGGGTGGCGCAGTTCCGTCGTACCAGCCTGTTCCAGGATTCCCTGGGAACACAGATTGCGCCGGACCATATTGATCTGCTGGAAGATCCGTTCCTGCCCTTCGGGCTGGCCAGCGGCGCCTATGACCGCGAAGGGGTGGCGGGGCAGCAGCGGGCCGTGATCGAAGCCGGCGTGGTGCGGGGCTATTTCCTGGACAGCCGGGCGGCGCGTCGGCTTTCCATGCGCTCCACCGGTAATGCGGATGGGCCGTGGAACCTGCGCTTCATCAGCCGCGCGCCGGCTGGGGATCGTGCCGCGCTCTGCGCCCGCATGGGCCGGGGCCTGCTGGTCACGCAGTTCAATGGCGGTGCCACCGATCCGGTGACCGGCAACTGGACCCGTGCTGCCGGCGGCTTCTGGGTGGAAGACGGGGTGCCGACCTTCCCGGTCTCCGGTATCACGGTCGGCGGCAATCTGCGCGACATGATCGGCGGCATCGTCACCATCGGCAGCGATCTTTATCGCCAGGGTGCGTTCCAGACCGGTTCCATCCTGATCCATGATCTGCAAATCGGAGGGGCGCCATGACCGCCATGGACACGCCGGCCCAGGGGCACAGCCTGCAATGCGCCGAGCAGCGGCTGTTGGCGCCCCATGATATCGACCTGACGGATATTGCCCGCACGTTGGGTGCGCTGCAGGGGCCGGGCATTGATCTGGCCGATCTGTTCCTGGAATCCGTCCATTCCCGTACCTGGCGGATGGAAGATGGCAAGGTTGCCGCCGGCTCGTTCCGCATCGACCAGGGCGTGGGCGCGCGGGCGGCCAGCGGGGCCGACGTCGCCTTTGCCCATTCGGCCGATATGCATCCAGGCGCGCTGGCCGATCTGGCCACCACGGTCAGCGGCCTGCGCCGCAGCAGTTGCGGCAGCAGCATCGTGCCGCTGACCACCACGCCGCCGCACCATACCGTCTATCCGCCCGACTATGTGGTCAAAGAAGGTGATGCGGCAGACTGGATCTCCCTGCTGGACCGGGTTGATCAGGTGGGGCGCGGGGCCGACCCGCGCGTCATCCGCGTGGATGCCTTTATCCGGGCGACCGATCAGGTGATCCTGGTTGCCGACATTGCCGGCCGGCTGGCGGCCGATGTGCGCCCGACCGTGCAGATGATGGTGGAGGTGGTGGCGCTGGCCAATGGACGCCGTGCACGCGGCAGTGCCGGCATGGGCGGCCGTCACGCGCTGGCAGACCTGACGCCGGCACGGGTGGATGAGACGGTGCGCAAGGCGGTGCAGATGGCGCTGACCAATCTGGAGGCGCGGCCGGCCCCCGCCGGGGTGATGCCGGTGGTGTTGGCGCCGGGCTATGCCGGCGTGCTGTTCCATGAAGCGGTCGGCCACGGGCTGGAAGGCGATCATCACCGCAAGCGCCTGTCGGTCTTTGACGGGCGCATGGGGGAACGGATCGCCGCCCCCGGTGTGACCGTCATCGATGATGGCAGCCTTCCCGGCAAGCTCGGCTCCCTGGGTATCGATGATGAGGGGGTGCCCGGCGAACGCACATTGCTGATCGAAGATGGTATTCTGACCGGCCTGATGCAGGACCGGCTGAATGCCGGGCTGATGAATGACAAGCCCACCGGCAATGGCCGCCGGCAATCCTATGCCCATCTGCCGATGCCGCGCATGACCAACACTTTCCTGGCGGCCGGCCAGCATGACCCGGCGGAAATCCTCGCCTCCGTGCGCAATGGCATCTATGCTCCCGGCTTCGGCGGCGGGCAGGTTGATATTGTCAGCGGACGGTTCAATTTCTCCACCACCGAGGCCTGGCTGATCGAGGATGGCAAGCTGACCGCCCCACTGGAAGGGGCCACCCTGATCGGCGTCGGGCATGAGGCGCTGAAACAGATTTCCATGATCGGCAACGATCTGGCGCTGGATAATGGCATCGCGCTTTGCGGCAAGCAGGGGCAATCCGTGGATGTCGGCGTTGGCCAGCCCACCATTCGCATCGACTCCATGCTGGTTGGCGGTCGGGGGGGCTGACCGCCTCCCCGCCTGTTACCCCATCAACGGCGCAAAAACGTCGCCGCAATCCATCACACAACACCGCCAAGAACGGACCGCCATGAGCACCATAAAGACCATCGGCGATGATGATTTCGCCGCACTCGAAGCCCAAACCGGTGACGCGCCGCTGTTGCTGATTTTCAGTGCCATCTGGTGCGGCCCCTGCAAGGCCATGGCGCCGACGCTGGAGGATATCGCCGATGTCTACACCCCCAGCGTCGCCTTTGCCCGCATCGATATCGAACAGGCCCCGGGTCTGGCGGAAAAGTTCGGTGTGCGCACCGTGCCCACGCTGGTGCTGCGCCGTGGCGGGCAGGACAAGCTGCGCCATGTTGGCGTGCTGACCCGCACCAAACTGGCCGCCATGATGGACGAAGCCTGCCAGGAGCCCCAGGCATGAGCGAACGGATCATTCACCCCGCCGTGTTGGCGCTGTCGACGGCGCTGCACTTTCCCCTGCCGGAACAGGGACCAGACCTGGATATCGGCTTTGCCCAGGCGCTGGCCGTCTGGATGCTGGAAAGCACGGCCCCCTGGCCGGATGCGGTCGCCCCGCTGATGGCGGAATTGCTGGCCCTGCATCGGCGCGACAGCCAAGGCGATGTTCCCACCCCGGCGGAATGGCAGCAGGCCCGGCAGCAGACCCAGCTGTTGCAGACCGCTGAAGATGACCTGCTGAAGGCGTTGATCCAGGTATCGGAAGCCGCCGCCTGGCCGATTTCTGCGGGAAAATCGGGCCTGACCGAACTGCACACTGCCGCCGCCATGGTCCAGGCCAGCCAGGCATCCCGCGCCACCGGCTGGACGCGGGAGGATAACAGACAGGCTTTTGCCTTGCTTAATCAGCTGGTCGTCGGCGAGGATGGCAAACAGCGCCCGCGGGATGAGATACCGGCCCTGTTCGCCAAGACCGCGCCGGACCTGGAACCCCGTTTCACCCGTCAGTTGAGGGCTTCAAACAATGCCTTCATCCAGTTTTCTCAGACCTTGAGGGACCGGTTGGCAGCCGGCTGATTTGGGGGGCACGGCCCCCCACACGCTTTATTTACCCACCGGTGCAACACCATCTTGCGGGGTGATGCCGCCCGCCTCTGTGGCCGGGGGTTTCACCTTGGTCTTTTTCGGCAAGGGCGGGGGCGGGGTGCTGCTGCCCTCGCCCAGCGGCCGGATCACCAGCACCGAATCCGTCCAGCGGCCGAATTTATAGCCGATGGCGGGCAGATAGCCGGCGCGGGCAAAGCCGAAGCTCTCATGCAGCCGCAGCGACCGTTCATTGGCGGCATCGATATAGCCGATCATCTGCCGGTATCCCGCCGCCGCGCAGGCATCAATCAGGAACTGCATCAGCCGCCGGCCGACGCCCGCCGACAGATGGTCGGGATGCACATAGATCGAATGTTTCACCGCATAGCGATAGGCCGGGCGCTTGCGGAACGGCACGGCATAGGCATAGCCGACCAGCACGCCATCCCGCTCGGCCGCCACATGGGGCAGCCGCTTGTTCAGCATGTTCTTGCGCCGCCGCTTGATATCATCCTCATCCAGCGGTTCCGGCTCGTAATCGCCGATGCCCCGGTGGATGTAATGGCTGTAGATGGCCAGCATCGCTTCCACATCCGCATCGGTGGAGGTGCGGACGATCAGGGCGGGGGCGGCTGCCGGATCGGGTATTGGCGTTTCATTCATGGATACGGATGGTCCTGATATCTTGGCGGCCCCAGGTCCATACCCTGGGGCCGCCCCCTGTTATTCACGCACGACGTAGGTATAGAAACGGATGCGGCCATCGGCATCCTGCTTGCGATAAACGCCCTGGATTTCATTGTCGAAGCCGGGGAACAGGTTGGCCCCCTTCTCGAACACCCGCATATAATCGATCATCGGCTTGGCTTGTTCCGTCAATCGCTCACCCGGCAGCACGGTGGCGATGCCGGGCGGATAGACCAGCATCAGCGTGGTGGCGATGCGGCCCATCACCTGATCCAGCGGCACGAAATCCACCTTGTTGCGCACCAGATGCTTGGCGGCGACATGCGGCAGCATGGCCATTTCCGGCAGATGTTCGGGGCGGAACTGCTGGCGCTGCAGGGCGCTGATATTATGCTCGCGGTAGAAGGCGTGGATGTCACGGCACAGGTCGCCCAGGCGCACACCATTATAGCGCGGCGCGCGGCGGCGGACGAAATCGGGCATGATCTCATCCAGCAGGGCATTATCATCATGCAGCCGCTTGAAGAAGATGAGCGCGCTCATCAGGCCGCCGGCCTTGCTGCTTTCCACGCCGGGGGTCAGCAGGAACAGCAGTGAATTCAGGTCGTTCTTTTCCGGCACGATCTGGTTTTCGCGCAAATATTCCGCCACCACGGGCGCGGGCACGCCCTGTTCCAGATAGGCCCCGGTGCGCCGGTCGAAACCGGGCGTCAGGATGGTCAGCTTGTTGGGGTCGGTCATGGCGTAATCCGGCCCCAGATGGCTGAACCCGTGCCAGCTCCGCCCCGGCTCCAGCATCCAGTGCGACGGGTCGCGCGCCAGATCGTCGGTCGGCACATCTTCCCAGCGCACATCGCGCCCCTCGAACCGGGTGAGATCGGGCACGAACGGGTCGAAGAACCATTGGCGGGCGGGATCGCTTTCCTTGTCCAGGAATTCCCGCGCGATGGCGCGCAGCTTCTTGCGGGTCTCGATCCCCAGGCGGATGGTGTCGTCCCACAAAACCTCCCCCGACTTGCCCTTCATCATCTGCGCGCCGACATCCAGCGAGGCGAAGATGGGATAGAAGGGGCTGGTGGAGGCGTGCTGCAGGAAGCTTTCATTGAAGCGGCGATGTTCGACGCGCCGTTCAATATCGCCGATATGCTTGTCCTTCACATGGATCTGGGAGGCCTGGCTGAAGCTGGCCAACTGCTTGTGGGTGGATTGGGTGGTGATGATGCCAGGGCTGTCGGGCCCCAGATTCTTCACGCCCATGCCATAGCGACCCTGGAACAGGGGATGGAACTTCATGAAGCCGGCCCAGGCCTCGTCAAACATGATGTAGTCACACAGCGGGCCCAGCTTCTGCACCAGCATATCGGCATTATTGATGGTGCCGTCATAGGAACATTGCTGGATCACCGCCACGCGGAAGGGGCGCGGCTTCTTCCAGGCGTCGGGATCCTTCACCCACGGGTTGGTGCGGATCTTCTCGCGGATTTTCTCTTCGTCCAGCGCCTCATAATCGATCGGGCCGATCAGGCCATGGGCGTTGCGGTCGGTTTCCAGGAAGATGGGCGTGCCCTGGCCCAGCAGCAGGGCGCCATGATGGGCGGCCTTGTGGTTATTGCGGTCGAACAGGACCAGATCGTCCTCCGCCACCAGCGCGCCCAGCACCACCTTGTTGGACGCCGAGGTGCCGTTCAGCACGAAATAGGTGCGCTCCGCCCCGAAAATCTTGGCGGCTTCCTTCTGGGCGCGCAGGGCCGGCCCTTCATGCACCAGCAGATCGCCCAGATCGACGACGGAATTATCCAGATCGTCGCGGAAGATCGCCTCGCCCAGATGTTCCACGAAGATGCGGCCGATGGGGCTGCGGCTATAGAAGATGCCACCATTATGGCCCGGGCAGGTCCACATCTGGTTGCCTTCTTCGGCATAATCCACCAGCGCGCCGAAAAACGGGGTCTTCAGGGTTTCGGCATATTGGCGCAGGCGGCTGATCAGGTTCTTGGCGATGAATTGCGGCGTCTCCTCGGCCAGGAAGACATAGCCGTCAATCTCCCGCATCACCTCCACCGGGATATCTTCCAGCCGCTTGCGCCGCACCAGCAGCACGATGGGCATTTCCAGCCCGCGCGACCGAACCAGGGAGATCAGGGCAGCGGCCTTGCCTTCCGACCAGCGCTTGCCCCAGTCCAGCACCATGCAGCCGATGGCGGCATCGGTGCGGATGGCCAGCTCGGCATCCTCAATGCGGCGTGCCTTGGTGACCTCAAAGCCCAGCCGCTCCACCTCGCTGATAATGTCGTGCAGCCGTGTGCCTTCCAGCTCATCGGCCTCAAAGGCGGGGGCACAGACCAGGAAATTGAAGCGGCGGAAGAAATCCATCTGGGAAGCTCCGTGGGACTGACGCTTGAGAAAACGGCGCGGCGGAGGAGGGGAACATGTCGCGGCGGTGATCGCAAAAGAAGTTTCAAAGAAACTTCATGATCCAGCCGGCGCACCGGGAACGCTGGGGCAGAGGACTGACGGAATGGGCGGAAAAGTTCAATGGCTGAAACCGTTTCCCGCTGCATCAAAAGGTGACTGTGACGCAGTTACCCGCCTCCCGCCGCACGCTACAAGATTTTCAGGAATGATCGATCGGCGCCGGGACAGGAGAGCGAACATGCGTGACAAGGCCAGCACCCATCACGATGTCATCATCATCGGGGGCGGCCCGGCGGGGCTGGCCTTTGCCCGCTCGCTGGCCGGCTGCGGCCTGGATATCGTCATCATTGAACGCCAGCCGCTGGAAGCCCTGGCCGATCCGGCCTTTGACGGGCGGGAAATCGCCCTGACCCACCGGTCCGCCGGTATCATGGCGGCGCTGGGCGCCTGGGACCGCATTGATCCGGCGGAAATTGCCCCGCTGCGCAAGGCGGTGGTGCTGAATGGCGGCTCCCCCTTCGCGCTCAGCTTTGGCGGGGAAGGGGAGGGGCAGGACAGGCTGGGCCATCTGGTGCCCAACCATTTGATCCGCCGCAGCCTGTTCCACAGCGTGGCAAGGCAGGAAGGGCTGAGCCTGATCACCGGTCAGGCGGTGACGGAGGTGCGGGCCGACCGTGACCAGGGGCTGGTGCGGCTGGCCGATGGGCGCTGTCTGACCGGGCGGCTGCTGGTCGGGGCCGATTCGCGCTTCTCCGACGTGCGCGGGCGGCTGGGCATCGGGGCGGAGATCAACCGGCCGGGCCGGTCGATGATGGTCTGCCGGGTGGAACATGAGGGCGACCATGGCGGGGTCGCCACCGAATGGTTTGAACATGGGCACACCATGGCCATGCTGCCGCTGAACGGCCGGCTGTCATCGGCCGTGCTGACCCTGCCGACGGCGGCGATGGATCAATTGATGCGGCTGTCGCCGGCAGCGCTGGGCCAGGATCTGACCCAGCGTTACCGGGAACGGCTGGGGGGGATGCGCCCGGTCAGCGCGCCTTATGTCTATCCGCTGGCCACCACCTATTCCCACAATTTCGTCGGCACCCGTGCGGCGCTGATCGGTGATGCGGCGGTGGGGATGCATCCCGTCACCGCCCATGGTTTCAATTTCGGCTTGCAGGGGCAGGAAACGCTGGCGTGCCTGATCCGCGAGGCCGCGGAGAAGGGCCGCGATATCGCAGCATCGCTGCTGCTGCGACGGTATGAGATGCAGCACCGGCTGGCCACCCGGCCGCTTTACACTGCCACCAACCTGATTGTCGGGCTTTATACTGATGAAAGGCTGCCGCAACGGCTGGTGCGCCATGCCGCCCTGCGCGCCGCCGCCGGCCTGCCGCTGATCCGCCAGGGCGTCACCCGGCTGCTGATGCAGCACCGGTAAAAGAAAGCCCCCGGAAGCGGCACTTCCGGGGGCTTTGATCAGGCCAGCGCGATGACGCTGGCTGGGTCGCGGGCGGCTTGTTCCAGCACGAAATCCGCCAGGGTCTGGCACAGCGGATCATCATCGCCGGCCGCCCCGCTGCTGACCCCCAGACAGCCGAGATAAAGCGGCTGCGGATCGTTGGGGACCAGCAGGGCGCGGGAGCCCTTATAGGCACACAAGCCCGGCATCCCCGCCAGTTGCGGGTTGAAGCCCTGGCCCCAGATATCGGAGCCATAGCCGATCTGTACCGCCGTGCTGGCCTTGGCAAAGGCGGTGCGGTCGGCGGTCAGCACCGTGGCGGGATCGGCATAGGACAGCACCACCCGGCCCAGCGGGTTGATCAGGCAAAAGGCAAAGCGACCCAGCGCCTTTTCCGCCGCGAAGCTGAAAAAGCGCGGCAGGAAGGCGGGGTTGAAATCGGCCAGCGTCACCGGCACGCCGGGCGTATCCTTGGCCACACGCACCAGGGTCTGAAAGGGGGTGGGTGTCATCTCTCTCTCCTTACTGCTGTCGTTCCGCCGCGCTGGCATCGCGGATGGCGCGGAATTCGGCCTCCTGGCTCCAGTTCGGCCAGACGCGGCTGTCGGCGAGATTGCGCCCCACGGCATAGAGCAGGCCCAGATCCTGGCGGGTACCTTCCAGGTTCCAGTCCGGGGACCATTCATCGGATTGCTGGTGATATTTCGCCTTCACATAGGCATCGCCCCAGGCCTTGCCTGCTGCCTTGCCCCCATCGATCAGATCATCCCCGGCACCAAAGGAGAGGGCGGGCACGCCCTGTTTGGCGAAGGGGAAATGGTCGGAGCGGAAGAAGCCGCCGGCTTCCACCTTCGGGTCGGGCGTATAGGTGCGGTGGCGCTTGGCCCCTTCGGCGATCAGCAGATCCAGCAGGCCCAGCTTTGCCTGACCGGAGATGGTGAAATCCCGGGCTGGGCCGGGGCTGATCACCGAGTCCATGTTCAGCACGCCCACCGTGCGGGCCAGTGGCCAGACCGGGTTGGCGGCGTAATAGCTGGAACCCAACAGGCCCTTTTCCTCCGCCGTTACCGCCAGGAACAGCACGGAACGGGCCGGGGCCGGGGCCGCCTTATAGGCGCGGGCCAGTTCCAGCAGGGCGGCGATGCCGGATGCATTATCCACGGCCCCGTTGAAAATCCGGTCGCCCCTGGCATCGGGTGCGCCGACGCCCAGATGGTCCCAGTGGGCGGAATAGATCAGTGTTTCATCGGCATGGCTGGTGCCGGCGATCCGGCCCAGCACATTCTTGGAAATGATGGTTTCCGGCTTCACCTGATAGGCGGCATCCAGCGTGGCCTTCAGCGGTACGGGGTGAAAATCGGCGCTGCGGGCGGCCACACGCAGTTTTTCAAAATCCAGGCCCGAGGCCTTGAACAGCTCCACCGCCACGTCACGCTGAATCCAGCCTTCCAGCGGGCTGTGGGCACTGCGCGGCTTGTCGCGCACAATATCGAACATGGTGTTGGTGTTGGAACTGGCCACCGTGGCCCAGCCATAAGAGGCGGCATCGGTTTCATGCACGATCAGGGTGCCGATGGCCCCCTGGCGGGCCGCTTCCTCAAACTTATAGGTCCAGCGGCCGTAATAGGTCATGGCCTTGCCACCGAATCGACCTGCCGGCCCCTCGAAATCTGGGTCATTGACCAGCACGACCGTGATCTTGCCGCGCAGATCGACGCCCTTGAAATCATCCCAGTCGCGTTCCGGTGCCTTGACGCCGTAGCCGACAAAGACCAGCGGCACATCTTTCAGCGACACGGCCGTGTCACCGGTCAGCGCCGCGCGTATGGCGATCTCCTTGCCCTGGCTCAGGGCTTTCGCCTTGCCATTCAGCACCAGGCTCAGGCTGGGCGTGCCGGTAATGTCGGATTTCAGCAGCGGTACATCCTGGGTCCAACTGCGCACGCCGTTAGCCCCCTGCGGCCCGCCCGGTTCCAGCCCGGCTTCCTTCATGCGCTGGATCAGGAAATCGACGGTCTTCACCTCACCCGCCGATGCGGGCGCGCGGCCTTCAAAGGCATCGCTGGACAGGGTGCGGATATCGCCGCTGAACCGCTGCATATCGAATGTCGGCTCAGCGGCCTGTGCGGCAAAACCGGCGCAAAGGGCGACAGATGCCAGCAGGAAACGCTTTTTCATAGGCTGGAAACTCCATTTGGTCCCAACCCCTGATACCATACCAATCTGTGTTGATCGTGACCGATCAACACAGATTTTGCGTTCCCTCAGTCGCAGCCCCGCAAATATCCGGGGTCCAGGGGCCTCGCGGCCCCTGGGATTTGTTGCCTTTTTACTCTTCAATCGGCCGATAGCGGGCCTTATAGGCCGCATCGACCGCCGCTTCCTCATCCTGGGCGCGGCTTTCCTTGATATGATTCAGCAGGGTGTAAAGCACCTCCTGCACGCCCTGCCCGGCAGCGCCAGACATGACCAGCACCGGCTTTTTGGCCGAACGGCGCAGCTTGGTGCGCTTGAACTCGATCTCTTCTTCCGACAGTGCATCGACCTTGTTCAGCACCACCACCTCGTGCTTGTCGGCCAGCCCGCCGCCATACATGCGCAATTCGCGCCGAATGGTGCGATAGGCCAGCTGCACATCTTCCTGCGTGCCATCCACCAGATGCAGCAGCACGCGGGTGCGCTCCACATGGCCCAGGAAGCGGGTGCCCAGGCCGTGGCCTTCATGGGCACCTTCGATCAATCCGGGAATATCGGCGATGACGAATTCCTCATCACCGGCCTTCACTACGCCCAGGTTGGGCACCAGGGTGGTGAAAGGATAATCGGCGATCTTGGGCCGCGCGCGGGAGACGGCCGCCAGGAAGGTGCTTTTGCCGGCATTGGGCAGGCCCAGCAGCCCGGCATCGGCGATCAGCTTCAGCCGCAGCCAGACCCAGCGTTCCTCGCCCGGCCAGCCGGGGCCGAAATTGCGCGGGGCGCGGTTGGTGCTGGTCTTGAAATGTTCGTTGCCGAAGCCGCCATCGCCGCCTTTCAGCAGCACGATTCGCTGGCCCACCTCGGTCATGTCGGCGATGACGGTTTCCTGATCCTCGTCCAGCACCTGGGTGCCCACGGGCACGCGCAGCACCGCATCTTCCCCGCGCCCGCCAGAACGGGAGGAGCCCATGCCATGGCCGCCACGCTTGGCCTTAAAATGTTGCTGATAGCGGTAATCGATCAGGGTGTTCAGCCCATCCACCGCTTCAATCACCACATCGCCGCCCCTGCCGCCATTGCCGCCATCGGGGCCGCCATTGGGGATAAATTTTTCCCGCCGGAATGCCACCGCGCCGGGCCCGCCATCACCGCTTTTCAGGAAGATCTTGCACTGATCGAGGAACTTCATGACGACACCACGGGATGGAAAACGGCAGGAACAGGCCTTTGGCGCGGGACCGCTGCCTGAGGACGCTGGAAAGCATAATCACAAACAAAACAAATCGGGGGAACGGTTTCCCGCTCCCCCGACCGGACTCTTTTCTGGTGCTGCCGGCCGGGGCCGGCGGCGGACACCTTACTCGGCGGCGATCGCCGGGGCGTCTTCAACAACCAGCTCGTTGACCGCAACGAAGGTGCGACCCTTCAGGCCGGTCTTGAACTCGACATTGCCGTCGACCAGCGCGAACAGGGTGTGGTCCTTGCCGATGCCGACATTGGCGCCAGCATGGAACTTGGTGCCGCGCTGACGGACCAGGATGTTGCCGGCCAGCACCAGCTCGCCGCCGAAGCGCTTCACGCCCAGACGGCGGCCAGCGGTATCGCGACCATTGCGGGACGAACCGCCTGCCTTTTTATGTGCCATGGATATTACTCCTCAAACGATAGCTTCAAGAAGGCGCTCAGGCCTGGATACCGGTGATACGCAGCACCGTCACTTCCTGACGGTGACCGTTCTTACGGCGGTAGTTCTGGCGACGCTTCTTCTTGAAGATGATGATCTTGTCATTGCGGTCCTGGGCAACGACTTCGGCCGTCACAGCGGCACCGGCAACCAGCGGCGACCCGACAGTGGTGGTTCCCGTGTCGCTGACCAGCAACACTTCGTCCAGCTTCAGCGAGGCGCCAGCCTCGCCGGCCAGCTTTTCAACACGAATGACGTCGCCGGCCGCGACCTTGTACTGCTTACCGCCGGTGCGGATGACTGCGAACATTCTAACCACCACTTCTTCAAAGATCCGGGAAACCCCGCAATTGGGGCGGTCCCTTTCATTGTAGCCGCACAAAGGAAATCGGCGACCCGAAAGAGCCCCGTTCCAGAGGCGCGGGAATATACCCGCCATGACGGCCCTGTCAACCGGGAACCGACTCTCTGCCTAGGGTTTTGGCCCTTCATCCGGTGCAGGGGTGCCGCCGCAGGATCGCATGAAGCCATCGGCGCGATGGTAACGGCGCGTCATAGCCCATCCGGCCTGCAACCGATCGCGCTAAAGATATCATAAAAAGACCTGTTGCATCGCCCTCTGGCTTTGTGTAGGTTCCCCGCCACTTCGCAGCGACGGCCGGGATTGACCATCCCTGATATGGCCTCAGGCGGGGTTATGCGGAGAGGTGGCGGAGTGGTCGAACGCGTCGGTCTCGAAAACCGAAGTACCTGCAAGGGTACCGTGGGTTCGAATCCCACCCTCTCCGCCATTTATCTTAAAGATGACAGATGACCAGGCCGCTCGCGCGGCCTTTTTTATTTTTGGCTCAAAGGGGTTTAGCGCCTGCGGTTTTACCGTGGAGCAGCGGTCTCACTGCCCCGTGACCCGGATTCGGCGTCTCCGTCTCCAACCGACTTTACCGGTCCTGTTTCAGTACAGATTCGGAAATCTGAGCAAAAACCAATGCTTATGCATTGGTCTTCGTTTTGATTTTAACTGATTTGGCTTGGTGGCGGCAGTCATTCCAACCATCAGTAAATTATGTGCCCGCGGCGTGCCGGAGCTGTGTTCAGTGAAGACGTGCGAATATCGGCGAAGAAGCCCCTGCATCTTTCTAGAACGCAGCCGGTCTGTTAGGTTGGGCCTGCCCTAACCTTCGAAAGAGTTGTCCGCTACCCAGCGACGCAACTCGTCTTCGGATCGTTCCCCGGCGGCAACGGATATAATCATGTCGGCAGCTTCTCGCTCGCTGACATCCAGGTGCAGGCCGTTCATCAGCAACGTCATACCAAGCGCCGCGAAACCCGCCCGCTTGTTTC
>NZ_WIDQ01000007.1 GCF_009495745.1 Niveispirillum sp. SYP-B3756 | reverse complement strand
AGAACCACGACGCCTTACTGCGCGCACGACGAAAATATGCCCGATGGGGCGACCATGAAAGAGCCCTCTACCGCAGCCACCGTATCCGCGTCGAAGGCTACCATGGTGAGGCCAAGACCTGGCACGGACTGGGCCGCGCCGTCCGCCGCGGTCTCGACAACATGCAAATCCAGGCATACCTCGCCGCCGCTGCGGTCAACCTCAAGCGCCTGGCCGCCTATCTGCTGCTGATCTTGCGCTGTTGGCTCCTGCCAAACAGAACTCTGAACACATTTACCGTCTGACCAGACTGCAAATCATCAGATCAGCAATCGGCTTCTTCAACAGACCCCTCCCTTGATCGTGACCGATCCAGGGAGATTTTGCGTTCCCTCATGCGCCGGACGGGCACTTCCGTGCCCTTGGCTTGGCACCGCACGCGCGGCGGGCCGGCGGTCGCCGGCCTTCAACCCGCCTAAAGGTCAACCTTTAGGCGGGTTGGTACAACATCCGGGCAGACGCGGAAGAGAGCGATGGCGTGGCCCCTTGCGCCCCTGTCCGTGCCGCTTTCTTCTGCCACTCTACCATTGACCATCATTGCATTGTCGTTTCCCATGCTGCCGCGCAAAGGGGGAACGTTACATGGCTATTGGTGGCAGTGCGGCAGGCCTGGGCAGGGCGGGGATGGAGGCGTTCCGACGGGGGGATTGGCCGGCGGCGCAAGCCGCTTTCCAGGGTGCCATCGCCGCCGGGCTGGATGATGCCGGCATCTGGCTGGCCCTGGCCCATGCCCAGCGCGGCACCCAGGATCTGGACGGGCTGGCGGTCAGCCTGGATAAGGTGCTGGCGCGTGATCCGCGCAATTGCCGTGCCCTGTTGTTGAAAGGCGACCTGTTCGCCGCGCGCGGCAATGACCGGTCCGCCGTCGCCTTCTACCGCGAGGCCTTGAAGCTGGCGCCCCCCGCCGCCCAGACACCGGCCGATCTGGCGGCTGAGCTGTGGCGGGCGCAGGGCCGCTGCCAGGATTATGCGCAGAAATTTGAGAGCTTCCTGCAGGAACGGCTGGGTGCTGCGGGCTTCGACCCGGCCCACTCCAGCGGCCGCTTTACCCGGTCGCTGGATATTCTGTTCGGCCGGCGCACCGTCTATATGCAGCAGCCCCAGGCCTATCTGTTCCCGGAACTGCCGCATATCCAGTTCTACGAGCGGGAACAGTTCCCCTGGCTGGAAAAACTGGAAGCTGCCACCGACGCCATCCGGGCAGAGTTGCTGGCGATCATGCAGGGACCGGAACCGTTCCAGCCCTATCTGCAAAGCGGCAGCGGCGACCAGCCGGAAATCGACCAGTCAGGCCTGCGCGACAGCCAGGACTGGAGCGCCTTCTATCTCTGGAAACATGGGGAGCCACAGGCGGATAATATCGCCCGCTGCCCCGCCACGGCGGCGGCGCTGGCGGGGCTTCCCCTGCCCCGCATCCGGGGTCGTTCCCCCTCCATCCTGTTTTCCCGGCTGAAACCGGGGGCTCGCATCCCGCCGCATACCGGCTTCGTCAATACAAGGCTGATCTGCCATCTGCCGCTGATCGTCCCGCCCGGCTGCGGCTTCCGGGTCGGCAATGAGACGCGGGAATGGCGGGAGGGGCAGGCTTGGCTGTTCGATGACACGATCGAGCATGAGGCCTGGAACAACAGTGATCAGACGCGCGTCATCCTGCTGTTCGATGTCTGGCGCCCGGAACTGACAGCGCAGGAACGCGATCAGGTGGCAACCATGTTGGCTGCCATCGATGATTACGGTGCCGGAACGGGTGATTGGGGAAACTGAAGATCATTGCCTTCACGGAATGATCTTCAGTTGCGGCTAGAGCGGATCGCCAAAAGGTGACATCACCTCTTGGCGTGAATCCGCTCGTAGGCAGACTCAGCTAAAGCCAGCTGCGTTCGACTAAACGCAGCTGGCTTTAGCGTCCAGCCGGATCCAGGTCAGCTCGTGCTTGTTCTGGCACAGATGCACCAACTGGCTGCCAGGAATAGCGGCGAAGGCGCGGGCGGTTTCATGGTCCGTCTCCCCCTGGAATTTCAAGGTACAGATGAAATTCTTCACCAGCCCCGACTCCAACCAGCCCTGCACCATGCGCAGCAGCTTGGACGGGTAGCAGATCACGTCACAGCACAGCCAATCCACGGGCCCGATATCGGCAGGCTTCAGACCAAAGGCACTTTCCCGCCGCTCCGTCACACCGGGCAGGCGGGCAATGCGCGGGTCCAGCGGGGCCTTGTCGATGGCGATCACACTGGCCCCACAGGTCTGCATCACCCAGGTCCAGCCGCCGGGGCAGGCGCCCAGATCCAGGCAGATTTCCCCCGGCTTGGGCGTATGGCCAATGCGCGTGAAGGCCTCCCACAGTTTCAGATAGGCGCGGTTGGGCGGTGTCGCCTTATCCTCGATGAACTCGATCTCCCCATTGCGGAAGGGGCTGGAACAATGGGCAGCGGCCAGGATCGTATTCTCGTTCAGCAGCGTCCATGACCCTAGCGGGGCCGTGGGCGGTGCCGTGAAGAAATTCAGCGGCTTGGCCGAGACATGGGGCAGATTATCCTGGATCAGTTGGGCCCGGCGGTGATGCTGGAACCCATAGAGCGCCCAGTTGCGCTGGATGGCGCGCAGGGCCTTGGCCCCCTGCTTGATGGAACTGATGGGAATCAGCACCGGATCGTACCAGATATTCTGCGCCCAGGCGACGGGGCGCGGCGGCCCTTCGGCCAGCACCAACCGCCCATGCACCGACTGCACCTCCCCCAATTCCGCCAGCAGCGGTTCCAGGAATTCTTCAACCGCCAGATAGGCGGTGGCCCCGAGCGGCGTTGCCGTCGGGGCCGTCACATCATCAATGCTCATAATCAGGATATCGCGCGGAAAGGCGCCCTTATGATTCAGGGCAGGATATCGGCAGAGGCGATCACCGCCTGGGTGCGGTTGCGCACCCCCAGCGACCGCATCACCGCCGTGACATGGATCTTCACCGTGCCTTCGGACAGGCCCAGCTCATAAGCAATCTGCTTGTTGGACTTACCCTCCCGCAGGCAGCGCAGCACATCGCGCTGGCGCTGTGTCAGGGCCGGGGAACCGGCTGCATTGCCGACAGGGGCCCCACCGCCGGCGGAACCCGCCTGCACGGATGCCCCCACCCCGGCCCCATCGCCCAGCAGGGCTGCCGGCGGCACATAGATGCCACCGGAGAAGACGAGGTTCAGCGCGCTCAGCATGATCTTCACGCTGGAGCTTTTCGGGATATAGCCCGACGCACCGGCATCCAGCGCCGCGCGCACATCGGCCTGCGTTTCAGAGGCGGAGACGATGACCACCGGCGTGCCGGCCTGATTCTCGCACACTTCCTGTACGCCGGAGAAACCGGGAAAGCCCGGCATCTGCAGATCCATCAGGATCAGGTCGAAATCCTGGTCGCCCTTCGCCAGTTCCAGCACCGCGTCAAAGGTGCCCGCCTCCACGAAGGTGGCCTTCTCATCCAACTGCTGCAGCAGGCGGCAGAGGCCCTCACGAAACAGAAGATGATCGTCGCCAATCAGGATATTCATCGTCAATCCCAATACCGGGGTCATGGGGCACTTTCCCTGTTGCAGCCAGCGGATGGAACCCGGACAGGCAGAACCCGCGTGCTATCAAATCAACAGGGTGGTTCCCTTAATAAATCAAAATACCATGGCTGTCTGTCACAACCATGGCCGTTTGACACGAAGTTGCCGGAAAACCTATCCATTGTATGATTAGCATGTCCAACCCCGCTGGCAAATGGCCTTGACCACCCGTTTCCGCGCAAACATCACTGAATTTGGTACCAGTCTGACAAGGATCAATGGGCGGAACAGAAGGACCGCTGTAACGTTGATCAAGGCGGCCGGCTCCGCCCGCCTGTTTCGTCGCCGCATTTCTGCGGGCATGTTGCGGGCGTTCGCGGCGCGTGGCACAACAGGGCGTGGCGGATTGTCCGCCCGCCTTTCATCTTCTTTGGCTTTTTCAGCAGGGACCGAGATGCCCCAAAAAGTGCGCAAGGCCGTATTTCCTGTCGCGGGTCTGGGGACCCGCTTCCTTCCGGCCACCAAGGCCATCCCGAAGGAAATGCTGCCACTTGCCGACCGCCCGCTGATCCAGCACGCGGTGGACGAGGCGAAGGCTGCCGGAATTGAGCAGTTCTGCTTTGTCACCAGCCGGGGCAAGAGCCCGCTGGAAGACCATTTCGACCTGAATTACGAGCTGAATGAAACGCTGCGCCGCCGCGGCAAGGATGATCTGCTGAAGATCGTCGAGGCGATTCAGATCCAGTCCGGCTTCCTGTCCTATGTGCGTCAGGCTGAACCGCTGGGCCTCGGCCATGCCGTCTGGTGCGCGCGCGAATTCGTCGGCAATGAGCCGTTCGCCGTGCTGTTACCCGACGAACAGGTGCTGGGTGACCGCCCGTGTCTGGCCCAGATGATGGATGCCTATGACAAGGTGGGCGGCAACATGCTGTCCGTCTTTGAGGTGCCCCGCGAACAGACGAACAAATACGGCATCTTGGACATCGCCAGCGAGAACGGCCAGCTTGTCGCCGTGAAGGGGCTGGTGGAAAAGCCGGAGCCGGCCAAGGCCCCGTCCAACCTGTCCATCCAGGGCCGCTACATCCTGCAGCCGGAGGTGTTCCAGCACCTGTCCGTGTTCGAAAAGGGGGCCGGCGGCGAAATCCAGTTGACCGACGCCATGGCCAAACTGATCGGCAAGCAGCCCTTCCACGGCTTCAAGTTCGAAGGTCGCCGCTTCGATTGCGGTGACAAGTTGGGCTTCGTGCTGGCCAATGTCGCCTATGCGCTGGAACGGCCAGACATGGCCGACAAGGTGCGCGCGGCCTTGAAGGACATGCTGTAAAAGCGATCAAGGGCGGTCAACCTGACAGGGGGATGTCAGCGACCGCCCTTTTATGTCTTTATAGAACCTAGTGTAGTTCTTGCCCGGCGGGACGGGGGATTGAATGCGGATCGCAGTGATTGGAACTGGCTATGTCGGGCTGGTTTCGGGGGCTTGCTTCTCTGAATTCGGTGTGGAGACGATCTGCGTCGACAAGGATGAAGGCAAGATCGAACGGCTGCGCCGGGGGGAAATCCCCATCTATGAGCCGGGGCTGGAAGCGCTGGTGGAAAAGAACGCCAAGGCGGGCCGGCTTTCCTTCACCACCGATCTGCCCAGTGCGGTGGCCGGGGCGGATGCAGTGTTCATCGCCGTCGGCACCCCGTCGCGGCGCGGCGACGGCCATGCCGATCTTTCCTATGTTTATGCGGCCGCGGCGGAGATTGCCCAGTCGCTGGACCCGGACGATTACACGGTCATCGTCACCAAAAGCACTGTACCCGTCGGCACGGGCCGGGAAGTGGCGCGCATTATCCGCAAGACCCGCCCGGAAGCCGATTTCGACGTGGCGTCGAACCCGGAATTCCTGCGCGAAGGCTCGGCTATCGAAGATTTCATGCGGCCCGACCGCGTGGTCATCGGCACCGACAGCGACCGGGCCCGGCAGGTGATGCGGGCGCTGTACCGCCCGCTGTTCCTGATCGAAACCCCGATGGTCTTCACCAGCCTGGAGACATCGGAACTGATCAAATATGCCGCCAACACCTTCCTGGCGGCCAAGATCACCTTCATCAACGAAATCGCCGACCTGTGCGAAAAGGTGGGGGCGGACGTACATGATGTGGCCAAGGGCATCGGCCTGGATAACCGCATCGGTAAGAAGTTCCTGCATCCAGGCCCCGGCTATGGCGGGTCCTGCTTCCCCAAGGATACGCTGGCCCTGGTCACCACGGCGCAGGATTATGGCAGCCCGCTGCGCATCATCGAAACCGTGGTGGACATCAACGACCAGCGCAAGAAGGCCATGGCCGACCGCATCATCGCCGCCTGCGGCGGGTCGGTTCAGGGCAAACGTGTCGGTATTCTGGGCGTGACCTTCAAGCCCAACACTGATGACATGCGCGATGCCCCGGCGCTGGATATTATCCCTGCCCTGCAGGCGGCCGGTGCCACGGTTGCCGCTTATGATCCCGCCGGTCGACATGAGGCGGAGAAGCTGCTGCCCGGTGTGGTTTGGGCAGAAGATGCCTATGGTGCCCTGGAACAGGCGGATTGCGCTGTTGTTCTGACGGAATGGAACGAATTCCGCATGATCAATCTGGGCCGCGTCGCCAAGCAGATGGCCCAGCCTTTGCTGGTAGACCTGCGCAACATCTTCAACCCGGAAGATGCGGAAATGCTTGGTTTCGCCTATTATTGCGTCGGTCGTCCGGGCCGGTTGAAGAAAACCCATCGGGACCATTGAAAAAACCAAGGGTATCGGCGGCACCTTCGTAAGGCGATCCGTCGGCACCCCCATATGACCGTGAACCAAACAACCACCAGATCCTAGGTGACGTAACCATGACCCTGGCGCATCAGTTCCACCCCACGGTGCTGCGCGAATATGATATCCGCGGCATCATCGGCAAGACGGTGAATGCCGACGACGCCCGCGCCATCGGGCGCGGCTTCGGCACCCAGGTTGTTCGCCAGGGCGGCACCAAGGTCGCCATCGGCTATGATGGCCGCCATTCCTCCCCGGAACTGGAACAGGCCGTGGTGGAAGGGCTGAAATCCACCGGTCTGCATGTGGTGCGCATCGGCTTGGGCCCTACGCCCATGCTGTATTTCACCGTACGCCACCTGAAGCTGGATGCCGGTCTGATGATCACCGGCTCGCATAATCCGCCGGATTATAACGGCTTCAAGATGATGATGGGCAAGGCCCCCGTCTATGGCGCGCAGATCCAGGAGATCGGCACCATCGCAGCAGCCGGTGATTTCGCCACCGGCGATGGCACGGAAGAAACCATCGATATCCAGGACGCCTATGTTGAGCGTCTGTTGCAGGATTATGATGGCGTCAAGGATCTGAACGTCGTTTGGGACAATGGCAATGGTGCCGCTGGCGAAATCCTGCGCCGTCTGGTCGCCAAACTGCCGGGCAAGCACACGCTGCTGTTCGATGATATTGACGGCGATTTCCCCAACCATCACCCCGACCCGACCATCCCGGAAAACCTTGAGGATATCATCCACAAGGTCAAGGAACTGGGGGCCGATCTGGGCATCGCCTTTGACGGCGACGCCGACCGTATCGGGGCGGTGGATGAAAAGGGCCGCATCGTCTGGGGCGACCAGTTGGTCGCCATCTATGCCAAGGATGTGCTGCGCAGCCATCCCGGTGCCACCATCATCGCTGACGTCAAGGCCAGTCAGACCCTGTTTGACCAGATCGCCAAGTGCGGCGGCACGCCGCTGATGTGGAAGACGGGCCATTCGCTGCTGAAGGCCAAGATGGCCGAAACCAACAGCCCGCTGGCCGGCGAAATGTCGGGCCACATCTTCTTTGCCGATAAATATTACGGCTATGATGATGCGCCCTATTGCGGCGTGCGTCTGATCGGTCAGGTCAGCCGGGAGGGCACCCTGTCCGCCCTGCGCGATGAGTTGCCGGACGTGCTGAACACCCCGGAAGTCCGCTTCCAGGTATCAGAAGAGCGCAAGTTCGCCTCTGTCGAAGAGATCAAGAACCGCGTCAAGGCGGCGGCCGCCGCCAGCGGCGACGAGGTGAATGACATCGACGGCGTGCGCGTGAAGACCAAGGATGGCTGGTGGCTGCTGCGTGCCTCCAACACCCAGGACGTGCTGGTCGCCCGTGCCGAGGCCTTCACTGCCGAAGGGCTGGAACGGCTGAAGAACTTTATCAAGGCCGAACTGGCCGCCAGCGGTATCGCCGCCCCGGCCGGGTTCTGATGACAATATCCCGGCGCGGGTGCTTGGTGGCACCCGCGCCGGGATCATTGCAGCGGCTGTTCAGGCCCCGCCTTCCAACCGGCGGCGCCATGCCTCCAGTGCCTGTACCTGCCGACGTGCCCGGATCAGCAGCAGCAGGCCAACAGCCAGCATCGCCAGCCCAAGCCCTGCCGCCGGCCCCGCCCCCGGCCTATCGGCCCCCAGCCAGAGGGCGGCGGCACCAGCGGTATAAAGTCCGGCAAAGCCGCATCCCATGGCACTGGCCACCAGCCGGTGCCGGCCATAAAGCGGACGGCGCTGCGCCAGCACCCAAACCGCATAGGCAACCCAGGCCAGCGCCATGGCCAGCATCACCGAAAGGGCGGTGACGGTACGCAGCGGCAGGCCCGGCTCCGTGGCCAGCAGGCTGCCCAGCGTGGCCGCCATGGCCAGAGCTGCGGCCAGCAAGGCCACATGCCCCCAGCGCCCCGGCCCGCTGAGCATGGCGCGGCCCTGGGAAATCAGGCGTTCTTCGATCTGTGCGCTGTCTGCCCTTGTCATGCTTGCTGCTCCTTCATGATGGCGCGCAGTTGCGCGCGGCCCCGCGACAGGCGTGATTTCACCGTCCCGGCGGGCACGCCAGTGATGCGGGCAACCTCGTTGAGGGGAATGTCTTCCAAATAGAAAAGCGTCAGCGTCTGGCGCTCCACCGGCCCCAACCGGTCCAGCGCGCGGTCGAGTCCGGCCAACAACGCCTCCTTGTCGGCAGTATCCCCACCCGAATCATCAGCGGCGACTTGATCCGCTGCCTCTTCCGGCATCGGTGGTGGCTGGCGGTATTTTGCCCGGAACCGGTCCATCGCCGTGCGATGGGCGATGCCGAACAGCCAGGACCGGAACCGATCCGGCTGGCGCAAACCCGGCAGGCCGCGCAGAACCCGCAGCCAGACATCCTGGCTCAGGTCCGCCAGCGCATCGCCATCACTTGTCCAACTTGTCAGATAACGCTGGAGCGGTTGGGCCCAACGCCGGGCCAGCCCGTCAAAGGCCGCCGCCTCCCCCAACTGGCACCGCAGCACCAGCAGCAGATCGGCCCTGTCATCCTGTTCATCCTGTGCCATCGCCCCTCCCCTTCTCTGACTTGGTAGTCGCGGCGCTGGGCAAAAGGTTCACGGGGGATGCGTGCAATCAGGGTACGGATAACCCGCGCAGCCGGGCGGGTGCCGGGTCCAGCCGCATCAACCGCTCGGGTTCCGACGCGAACCAGACCTGACTGCCCCAGCCCAGCGAGGGCAGCGCCTTTTTGACTTCTGTCCGGGAGCGGTCCAGAAAGGCGGTGACGCAGGCGACATGGGCGGGGCCGAATCCGCCCTCCCGCGCGATTTCCAGAAAGGCCTGGGCGCGCTGTTCCGTCACCGGCCCATCGGTGGCCACCACCTCCACAAAGACCAGCATCAGATCATCGGCGCTATGGCCGCGATCCAGCAGGATGATGTCGGGCAAAGTGCGGTCGGGCGTGATGCGCAGGCCCAGCCGCTTGATCCAGCCCTCATCCCGCGCGGCCACCTTGGCGGCACTCTCGCTCAACCACAGCACCACCGGATCGGCCAGGAAGCGGGGGGCGAATTCCTCCACCACCGCCTTGGCGATCAGCGAACTGGGGCCGGGGGCCAGCAACCGCGTCTCCCGGTTGGGAAAGCGCACCAGCACATCCTCGGCATCGCTTTCGGTGCTGACGCGCAGGGAATTGATGCGCGCCCGCGCGGCGGCGTTCAGCGTGGCCGTGGCCCAGGCCGCCGCCGCCGCTTCAAACGCCTCCCCCGTCAGGCCGGGGTTGAACAAGGCGGCAAAGCGCGCCGCCAGGGCATAGCGCGGCTTGGAAGAGGTGGTGGGCACGCCCGCCCGTTCAATGATGGCGCCACTAGGGATCAATCCCTGGCGAATCACCTCATCCCGCACCTGCTCGCGGCTATTATCCTGATACCAGCGATTGCCCATGGCGGTGGCCGCCTTGGCATAGGCGGCGCGGGCGTCATCCTCGGCGGCGAACAGCAGCCGGGTTTCGCCCATGCGCACCACATGCACCGGGTTGCCCCAGATATCCGCCCCTTCCACCGCACCAATATAAAGGAAGGCCCCCACCGTGGCGGCGGCGGCGTCGCGCACGCATTTATCGCGCTCCGGGGTGCCTTCCGGAAAGATCAGTTTCAGGCGGCGGGCGATTTCCGCCCGGTCCAGCAGCGGCGGCAGACCCATGGTCACAGGCCATACAGCGCATCACAGGCGGCATCCAATGCGTCCCGCGTCGCCCCCTGCGCCACCAGCCGGGCCAGCGGCGCCAGGGCCTTGGGATCGGGCAGCGGCATGGCCTGCAGCTCAAACGCCGATACAGCAACAGAACCGGACAGGCAGCGGAAGGCCCGATCGGCCGCCCGGCTGTTCAGGAAGGCCGCCAGCACGGCGGGCGAGACGGGCGGGCGGGCCACACGCGGCACCAGCATATTGACGTGGTTTTCCACCGTCACCCCACCATGCGGGGTGATGAAGCTGGCCGGCATTTCAGCGGCGATCAGCCGGCGGGCCTGTTCCTTGGCCGTGGTCCGCTGTAACAGCACGCAAGGGCGGCGGATCACCAGCCAATCATCGCCAGGGCCGGGGGTGAACCAGGGCTTGTGATTGGCCTTCTGGCAGCGATAGGCAAAGCGCCCATCCGACGTGATGCTTTCCGCCCAGACCAGAGGAATGGCACCCCGGCCCTTCACCTCCCCGATCTGCGGCTTGTGCCGGTTCCAGACCAGCGGGCCGGTGGAGACGCCATAGCCCCAATCGGCCAGCCGGTGCGACAGGGCGCGCAGGCTGGCCGCCAATTCCGCTTCCCCCGCGTGCCGGGGCAGAATCCAGGGCGCGGTGACATCCGCCGGCAGGGTGAAATGGCCAGCCGGGCAGAGGCCGATGCCGCCGCCCTGGGCGATCTGGATCATCCGCACTTCCGCCCGACGCGGTCGCCGCACACCGCCACCGGCCCGGCGATAGGTTGCCAGCACGGTTTCCTGCAGCACATTGTCGAACACGCCCTTGCGCTGTTCGACGAAATCCAGCCGCAGGGGCGGCGCTTCCTCAGCCAGGGTGCGGCGCAGATGCTTGAAATAATCACCGCCCAAAAACGAACTGGGGGTCAGGAAACAGACCAACCCGCCGGGCCGGGCCAGCCGTACCGCCAGATCCATGAACACGCCATAAAGATTGGCATGGCCGAACAGGCTGCGGGCGAATCGGGCACGCACCGGCTTGGGCAGCACCTGACGGCCATAGGGCGGGTTGCCGATCACCAGATCGAAGCAGGGCTCCTCCCCCCGCTCCAGGCTGTCGCCGGCCTGCACGCAATCGCCCAGCCGCTGGCCGGTGCCATGCAGCAGCGGCAGCAAGGCCGCCTCCAGCATCACCACAGAAATCCAGGCGGCCACCGGGTCCAGTTCCCAGCCACGCAGCCGGGTAGCGATGGCGCGGGCGGCCAGGGCCGGCTCCACCTTGCGCAGGGCGCCGGCCATGCGCAGCCCACAGGCCACCAGAAAGGCTCCGCAGCCCGATGCCGGGTCCAGCACCCGCGCCGATACCCAATCCAGCCCCGCCCCTTCCGCCTGATCCGCCAGACAGGAGGCCAGCGCGGCGGGGGTGTAGAACACGCCATGCCGGGCGCGATGTTCGGACGACAACAGGCCGGCATAGAGATTGCCCAGCTTTTCGCAGACCAGCGGCACGGGCAACGGCGCCAGATCGGCCCCCCAACGGGTTGCCTGTTCGCGCATCGCCTCATCAAGCCCAGCCGGCAGCCGGGCCGGCAGTTCCGGCGGTGGTGACGCAATGGGCAGCCCCGTTTCCAGGGCGGCCCAATAGGATTGCACCACCAGCCCGGCAATGGCCGCCACATGCCGGCGCTGCTGTGCCGCCAGGGCAGCGGCGGCGGCCAGCAGCAGCGCCGACCCGTCAGCCGGCACCAATCCCGCGCGTTTGCGCGGGGGCTTGGCAGGGCTGGGAACGGGGCGGGTGCGGCGAACCAAAGGGCAACCTGGCTGGGGTGATATCGGCGCTCACCATCGTTCAGCGCCGGGGGGCTGGCAAGGGGGGATTATTTGGGGGGGCGATGCAGAAAGCAAACATGGGGGGTTGCGCCCCAGCGAAATCGCCCCGGGGCCGGGGATGCACGCTGTTCGCCTTCACCGGCAAAACCAATTTCGTGCTGTATGAACCGGCCGAATTCTGCAGCAAGAATGATTTTGAAGGTGGTCTGCGTCTGGGCTACCGGGCGCCGGACAATGCCTATGAACTGACCGCCTTTGTCCGCAACATCACGGACGAGGCCAATGTGAAGGGCGTGATCGAGAACTTCATGGCCCCGGTGGTGAGCGAGCCGCGCACCTTCGGCATCTCGCTGTCCGCCAAGCTGTGAGGACAGCCGGCCCCGGTGTCACCACCGGGGCCGGTTTTTCCGGTGATGCTGTGGGGGCCAAGTAAGGATAGGCGGGGCGGCGGCGGGGACGTGCCCCGACGGGGGAGTCCGCGTTGATTCAGCTTCGTTCCGCAGATGATTCCGGAACGTTCTCCGCAGCCCTATCGGGGGTGGTGGTGACAGGGGCGAGGAATCGGGAAAGGGGCGGGGCGGGTAGGGGGCTTTCCTTACTTGGGGGTGGAGGGAGGAGGAGCGCAGGCGTTACAGCATAATGCTTCATTCGCATCTCTACCGGCGCATCCATACCAATTGCCCCTTCTGGTGTCTGCTTTGTGTCCCAATATGGTCGTTCACATGGGCGTCCAGGGTACCTGAAAGCGGATATGCCAGTAACTGGTGGGGTTCCTATCGGGGCCATCTCTTCGAGCGTTGCGTGAGAGCAGCTGGGGGGATCTAGCTTCTCGGCAAGCCCGCGCCAAGTCTCGACCGGCGTACTCACAGCGTCGAAAGCGGGTCAATGGTCTTCGTCATCACCTACAAGTTCAGGGACGCCTTCGTATTCGGAGATTTTCCACAGTTGCCGCATCCATGCTTCAAACGTGGCGGCCATGGGCGTTTCCTTCGCCGACAGGGGATTGGTGGACCCACATGCCAACGGTCATAGCTTCGGACATGAAGATATCCGAATTGTGGATAACTTTGTGAGTGTCTGTGGATAAATTGTGGACAATTTTCAAATTCCCCAAGAAACCTGTTGACAATTATCCCCATAACCCACAGGCCTATTGCCCTTTTGTGCAACCTGACCGTATAACGACGTAGGTAAGAATAAGGATTTCTCTTGACGCTGGAGATCAACCGTGATTGACCGCGAAACATTCGCAGGGATGGTCATAGCCAATGGCAAAATGGTTGCGAATGCCGCTGGCGTTCATGCATCTCCATTCAAAGGCGCTACCGGATGGAATAATTCAATTTCCTCTCTCTCCCCGTTTGGTTTATACACCCCTGTCACTGTTTCTTCTTATACAGTAACTAGGGGGAAGGATGCCGACGTGGAACGAGATCAATCACGAGATTGATTCGACAGCAGGAAAATCTGCCTGTGACGATGTTCGGAAGAAGTACCTTCACGCTCTAGAGGCTAAAGTTAAGCGCCCAGTCATAGCATACTATTCTGGTTGGCTTCAGAGGCGTAGCCCTGAGGGTTTGTATCACGCGGAGATGCCGATTTCCGACCTAGATATGAATGGCTTCATGTCGGCTATTCATGGGCTAGATAGAGATCGTGGATTAGATATTGTCCTCCATACTCCCGGCGGAGATATTGAGGCTACACGAGCAATCGTAGAATATCTCTTTAAGATGTTCTCTCGTGATATCAGGGTTATTGTTCCTCAAATCGCTCTGTCTGCCGGAACAATGATTGCCTGTGCAAGCCATACGGTCTTGATGGCCAAGCACGCATGCCTTGGCCCGACCGACCCACAAGTTAACGGTTTGCCCGCTCTTGTTGTGCTGCAAGAAATTGACCGTGCTATCGAGGAAATTAAGCATGAGCCATTGAAGCAGATGGTTTGGCAGCACGTGTTTTCTAAGTACCCTCCCGGATTTATAGGGAACTGTGAGAGGGCGCGAGATGTAACTCGCGGCTTCGTAAAGTCATGGCTAGAAAATGGTATGCTAAAATCCGCTTCGAATCCAAGCCTGTCAGCTGAGTCAGTGGTTGACAAGTTAATGGATATGAGAAAAACGAGCAGCCATGGCTATCATTTCATGTTCGATGACTGCAAAGATATCGGGCTTAACGTCCAATTAATTGAAGATGATCAGGAGCTTCAGGAAAGCATACTTAGTGTGCATCATGCATTTTCGTTAAGTTTTAGTAAATCGGATGCAATCAAGATCATCCAAAACTCGAACGGTGGCGTATGGAGTGTTAACGGGTAGCTTCTGCAGAAGCACAACATATAAACTGTATAGCAATCTTGATGAGCATGAAATAATAAAAATACAATAAAATATCTTTGCCCGAGATTTATGAAACCCGCCCCATCATACCGTGGCGGGCTTTTTTTGTCCATGCATTAAAGTCGGATCACCCAGCCCCTTTTCCTCACTTCTCCAACTCCACCAGCTTCACCTTTTTCCCGGTGATCGCCAGCGCCAGTTTCCCTCGTTTCAGCTTCAACGCCGCCTCCCCGAACAGGTCGCGGCGCCAGCCTTTCAGGGCCGTCACATCGGCATCGTCATTGCCAGCGATGGCTTCCAGGTCGGCGGAATTGGCGACCAGACGGCTGGCCACCTCATTATCGTCGCAGACCATTTTCAACAGCACCCGCAACAGCTCCACAATCGGGGCGATGCCGGGGGGCGGTTCCGGGCGCGGGTCCGGGCGGGGCAGGTTGGCGTCGGGGATGGCCAGTGCCGTCTGTACCGCGGCCAGGATTTCCGTGCCATAGCGGCCCTGTGCCATGCCGCTGCCCAGCCCGCGCGTGCGGCCCAGATCGTCGGCATTGGTGGGGGCGTGGGCGGCGATTTCCACCAGCGCCTCATCCCGCAGCACGCGGTTGCGCGGCAAATCCTTGCGCTGCGCCTCCCGCTCCCGCCAGGCCGCCACTTCCTTCAGAATGGCCAGGAAGCGCGGCTTTTCCGTCCGCACCTTCAGGCGCTTCCAGGCGTCTTCCGGTTCGGTGCGGTATGTCGCCGGCTCCGTCAGGATGGCCATTTCATCCGTCAGCCATTCCGCCCGCCCGGTGCGGGCCAGCTTGGCGCGGATTTTCTCATAAGCCGGGCGCAGATGCGTCACGTCCGACAAGGCATAGGTCAATTGCCGGTCGGTCAGCGGGCGTTGCGACCAGTCGGTGAAGCGGCTGGATTTGTCGATGCGCGCCGGGGTCAGCTTGGTGATCAGCGTCTCATACCCGACACTGTCGCCAAAGCCGCAGACCATGGCCGCCACCTGCGTGTCGAACAGCGGGGCGGGCACCTTGCCGGTCAGGTTATAGAAGATTTCCAGATCCTGCCGGGCGGCATGGAACACCTTCAACACCTTGGGATCATCCATCAGCGCGAATAGCGGCTGCAGGTCGATCCCCGGTGCCAGCGGGTCGATGGCGGCGGCATCGTTGGGGCCAGCCACCTGCACCAGGCAGAGTTGGGGATAATAGGTTTTTTCCCGCATGAACTCCGTATCAACGGTGACGTATTCTTCGTCACGGATACGGTCGATAAAGGCGGCGAGGTCGTCGGTGGTCGTGATCAGAGTCATGGGAGCCATTGATACAACAGCCCTTTGCCGCTGTCGAACAGCGATATTCAGCAAGCGGTCATGCGTATAGGTATCCGCCCCTCCGACATGCGTATAGAATGGCCCGGACGGTGCGCGTGAAAGGCGATAATCAATGCCGGACGCAGGGCCAGAGCCATCAGCAGTCGCGGGAAGGCGGCGTTTACAGCGGCGAGATCTGTTGATCGCAGCGGCAGGGTTCGCTTTGGCCGGTGGTGGTCAGACAAGAGCCGTCACGGCCCCCTGGATTGTCTTCTGTACCGATGATTTCCCGCCCTATTGCTGGAACATGCCGGGCAAGGGGCCGGCCGGGCTGGATGTGGAACTGGTCAGCGCCATGCTGGAGCGGGCGGGCCCCCCCTATGACATTCAGCAGATGGCTTGGTCTCGCGCCATGGTGGGGCTGGAACAGGGACGCTGTGACATTCTGTTCGGGCTGGTGCCCTCCGAACAGCGCTTCCGCGATTTTCTGATGGTCGGGCCGTTCCGCGACGGAGAGATTGCCTTTGCTGTTCGGGCGGACAACCCCATCACCTTCCAGACGCTGGACGATCTGGCCGGGCTGACGGTGGGCACCACGCTGCGCAACCATTATGGGGCGGCCTTCGACAACGCCACCCACTTTACCCGCGATCCCGCCCGCACCGATCAGCTTTCCCTGCTGAAACTGGTGGCGGGGCGCGTCGATCTGGTGGTGGGGGACCGGCTGGCCCTGGCCTGGAAGGCGAAGCAGGAGGGTATCAGCGACAAGATACGGTTCCTGGCGACCCCCTTGTCGGTGTCGCCCCACTATATCGCCCTGCCGCGCGATCGGGGGGAGAAGGCGCAACGGCTGGAGGCGGCGCGCCAATCCATGGTCGCGGATGGCAGCCTGGACGCCATCATTCAACGCTGGCGGCTGACAGGGTAGCAGCGCCGCGCGGGTGGTGCTTGACAAGCACGCCCCGTCCGGTGTGGTGTGGCGCAAACCGTGCCGGCCCCGTGCCGGACGGCCACCCTTTCTATTGCCCATCTGCACCCAAGGTCGACCCACCATGCACGCCTATCGCTCGCATAATTGTGGCCAACTCCGCCCGGACCATGCCGGCCAGAATGTCCGCCTGTCCGGCTGGATCAACCGCAAACGCGACCATGGGCAGTTGCTGTTCATCGATCTGCGCGATCATTTCGGCATCACCCAGTGCGTGGTCGACACCTCGTCCCCGCATTTCCAGGTGCTGGACGGTCTGCGCCTGGAATCGGTGGTGACCATCACTGGTGAAGTGGTGGTGCGCACCGATGACACCGTGAATGACAAGCTGCCGACCGGCCATATTGAGGTGAAGGTCCGCGACCTGGACGTTCAGTCCGCCGCCGACCAGCTGCCGCTGCAGGTGAACAGCGAACAGGATGCCGGCGAAGAACTGCGCCTGCGCTATCGCTTCCTGGATCTGCGCCGGGAGAAGATGCAGAAGAATATTCTGCTGCGCTCCCACGTCATCGCGTCGGCCCGCCGCCGCATGATCGAACAGGGTTTCGTGGAATTCCAGACCCCGATCCTGACGGCCAGCAGCCCAGAGGGTGCCCGCGATTTCCTGGTTCCGTCCCGCAACCATCCCGGCAAGTTCTATGCCCTGCCGCAGGCGCCGCAGCAGTTCAAGCAGCTGCTGATGGTGTCGGGCTTTGACCGCTATTTCCAGGTCGCGCCTTGCTTCCGCGATGAAGACAGCCGCGCCGACCGCTCGCCGGGTGAGTTCTACCAGCTCGATTTTGAGATGAGCTTTGTCACCCAGGAAGATGTGTTCGCCGCCATCGAACCCGTCATCCACGGCATTTTCGAGGAATTCAGCGATTTCACCGGCGTGAAGCGCACCGTCTCCTCCTACCCGTTCGTGCGTATCCCCTACGCCGAATCGATGCTGAAATATGGCAATGACAAGCCGGACCTGCGCAACCCGCTGGTGATCACCGACGTGACGGCGGTGTTCCAGCGCGATGATGTGGAATTCAAGGCCTTCAAGGGCGTGATCGCCAATGGCGGCGTTGTCCGCGCCATCCGCGCCCCGTCTGTGGCCGACAAGCCGCGCAGCTTCTTCGACAAGCTGAACGACTGGGCCCGTGGCCTGGGTGCGCCCGGCCTGGGCTATATCCTGTTTGAAGCCGCCGGCGGCAAGGGCCCCATTGCCAAGTTCGTGCCGGAAGCCGCACAGGCGGCCCTGCGCGAGGTGGTGGGTCTGCAGGATGGCGATGCCGTCTTCTTCGTCTGCGATCAGGCCGGCCCCGCCGCCAAGCTGGCCGGTCTGGCCCGTACCCGCATCGGCGAGGAATTGGACCTGATCGAGAAGGACACCTACAAGTTCTGCTGGATCGTCGATTTCCCGATGTTCGAATATGATGAAGAGCGGAAGAAGATCGACTTCAGCCACAACCCGTTCTCCATGCCGCAGGGCGGGCTGGACGCGCTGCTGAACCAGGATCCGCTGACCATCAACGCCTATCAGTACGATATTGTGTGTAACGGGGTGGAGCTGTCGTCCGGCGCCATCCGTAACCACAAGCCGGAAATCATGTACAAGGCGTTCGAAATCGCCGGCTACCCGCCGGAGGTGCTGGAAGCCAAGTTTGGCGGCATGTTGTCGGCCTTCAAGCTGGGGGCCCCGCCGCACGGTGGTTCGGCCCCCGGTATCGACCGCATGGTGATGCTGCTGGCCGATGAGCCGAACATCCGCGAGGTCATCGTCTTCCCGCTGAACCAGCGCGCCGAAGATCTGCTGATGCAGGCCCCCAACGCCACCACCCCGGATCGGCTGAAGGAATTGCACATCAAGCTGGACCTGCCGAAGCCGAAGATCGTGACGGCGGATTAATCCAGCCCCGTGTGAGAAACAGAGCCCGCCCTGGGAAACCAGCGGCGGGCTTTTTCTTTTCCGCCGCCTGCATTTTCCCGCTTGCTCCTGACGCAGCGTCAGGTCCGACAAGGGACGGGCAAGGAGCATGAAGATGGACAAGGCATTATCCATTGGTGAGTTGGCGGAACGGTCCGGCATATCGGTGCGGGCCCTGCGGCTGTATGAGGCTGAGGGGCTGATCAACCCGGTGCGGACCCAGGCCGGGCGGCGGGTTTATCAGGCGGGCGACGTAGCGCGGCTGCAGCAGATATTGCTGCTGAAAAAGGCCGGCTGCACGCTGGGCCAGATCGGCCAGTTGCTGGACCGGCGGCCCTTTGATCCGGCGCGGTTGATTGATGCGCAAATCGACGCATTGGAACAGACCGAACGCAATCTGGCCCAGAGCCTGGGCCTGCTGCGTGCCGCGCGCCGCCGGCTTTCTGATGGGGAATGCTTGTCCGTTGATGCCCTGTGCGACCTGATCAAGCTGGGAGAGCAGAGCATGAGTGAAGAGAATTGGAAGCCGGTGCTGGATCGGTATTATACGCCGGAGGAACAGGAGAAATGGCGACTAGCCAAGGCAGCCTTTGGCCCGGAAGGGGAGGCTGATTATGCCCGTCAATGGGCCGATCTGGTGGCGGAGATTGAGGCGGCCATCGCCTGCAAGGTAGCCCCGGAGGATGAACACGCCCAGCGGCTGGCCCTGCGCTGGTATGAGCTGCAAAAGCCGCTGGTGGAAAAGGTCGGCGTGGAGGTCTGGAACAAGGCCAGCCGCATGTATCAGGAAATGGACCAGTGGCAGACACCCCAGGTCCAGGCCCCGTTCAGTGCGGCCGTCTATGGCTTTGCCGTGCAGGCCGCCAACGCCGCCCGCGCCAAGGGCCTGATCCCGCCACGGCAGGGGTGAGAGTCGGTAATTTACCGTCACCCCGGGGAAGGCCGGGGTCCAGTTCGTAGAGCGAAGCGCCCCTGATTCTGGACCCCGGCCTTCCCCGGGGTGACGGGGAGTGTTGAGGGTTTCTTGCACAGAAAGGCCAAAATCCCCTCACCCCCAGCTTTCGCGGTACAGCGCCACCATGGTCGCCACATCCGGCACGCGGGGATTATTGGCGGGGCTGCCGGAGGCCAGGGCCTGTGCGGCCATGGTTTCCAGCAACCCATTCCAGCGGGTGGGATCGATGCCATAGGTCTTCGGGCTGGGTACCTTCAGGTCAGCGTTCAGTGCCCGCAGCGCCATCACCAGCTTTTCCCCCGCCACATCGTCACCGTCCGCCGGATCGGCGGCCCCGATGGCGCGGGCGCAATCGGCATAGCGGGTGGGCGCCCCCGGCAGTGACCAATGGGTGACGGCGGGCAGCAGCATGGCGTTGGACAGCCCATGCGGCACATGGAAAAAGGCGCCGATGGGTCGGCTCATCCCATGCACCAGAGCAACCGATGCGTTGGAAAAGGCCATGCCGGCCAGCGTGGCGCCCAGCATCATGGCTTCCCGTGCGGGGCGGTTGCCGGGTTCGGCCACGGCCGTGCGGATATGCGGGGCGATGCGGCCCATGGCGGCCAGCGCCATGCTGTCGGAAAACGGGTTGGCCTTGGCGCTGACATAGGCCTCAATGGCATGGGTCAGCGCATCAATCCCGGTATCGGCGGTCAGGCGCGGCGGGCAGCTCAGCGTCAGTTCATAATCGATGATGGCGGCACTGGGCACCAGCAGCGGGCTGGCGATCAGCATCTTTTCATCGGTGGCGGCATCGGTGATGACGGTGAAGCGCGTCACCTCCGATCCGGTGCCGGCGGTGGTGGGGATGGCCACCAGCGGCAGGCCGGCCAGCGGGATCAGGTTGGGCACCTTGTAATCGCGCATCGCCCCGCCATTGGCGGCCAGCACGCCCATGGCCTTGGCCGTATCGATGGGCGATCCGCCGCCCAACGCCAGCATCCCGTCATAACCACCCCCGCGCAGGATGGTAGCCCCTTGTTCCACCACCGTAACGGTGGGGTCGGGTACGGTGTCGGCAAACAGGCCGGGCTGGAAGCCGGCATCGCGCAGCGGGGCCAGCAGCCTTTCCACCGTGCCGCTGTCCCGCATCCAGGGATCGGTGACGATCAGCGGCCGGCGCACGCCCAGCCGGTGCAGCACGGACGCCGCCCGCGCAATGGCACCCCCGCCCAGTTCCATGATGGCGGGCGTCAGGATGGTGGCAATCATGGTTCCTCCCAAGTGCCGTGGCACTCTCCCAGGGCTTTTTTTCCAGTGTGGGCCAAGCCGGTGCTGCCCGCCAGCCCCGACTTTGGGATTAAAGATGGTGATGCCAGGGGCTTGGCCCTATGCTGGGCAAAAATCCAGCCACCAGCCATCCGACATGCCCATGATCGCCATCGCCGATGATCTGTTCCAGGCCGCCAGGGCCGCCCGCCTGAATGCCCATGCGCCCTATTCCGGGTTCAAGGTGGGGGCGGCCATCCGCTCTGAAAGCGGCCGCATCCATGCCGGCTGCAATGTGGAGAACGCGGCCTATCCGCAGGGTCAATGCGCAGAGGCGACGGCCATCGGCCTGATGATCGCATCGGGCGACCGCAAGATCATCGAACTGGTAGTGGTGGGCGGGGAGGCTGGATCGGGCGTGATGTGCACGCCCTGCGGCGGCTGCCGCCAGCGCATCCGCGAATTCGCCGCCGGCCCCGACACGCCCATCCATGTCTTTGATGCCGGCGCTTTCCGCCAGAGCTTCACGCTGGGGCAGTTGCTGCCCTTCAGCTTCGGCCCCGACAATCTGGGTTTCTAAACAAATGAAGCATGATTTCGATAGCGGAATAGATTCCGCCGCCATTGCCCGCCGTTGCCTGCCGCTGCTGGACCTGACCAGCCTGAATGATACCGACGATGCCGACAGCACGGCGGTTCTCTGTGCCAAGGCGGTGACGTCGGTGGGCAATGTTGCCGCTG
Organism: Niveispirillum sp. SYP-B3756; assembly: GCF_009495745.1. GTDB lineage: Bacteria > Pseudomonadota > Alphaproteobacteria > Azospirillales > Azospirillaceae > Niveispirillum. The sequence continues at coordinate 260,954 of NZ_WIDQ01000007.1, read as the reverse complement.
TTTGCCTGTGGCCAAGCTTTGTTTCGCAGGCAAAACAGATTCTGGCCGGCACAGGCGTGAAGGTGGCGACCGTGGTGAATTTCCCCGGCGGTAGTTTCGGCGCCGAAAAGGTGGCGGCCCAGATCGCCGGTGCCCTGGCCGACGGGGCGGATGAGATCGATGTGGTGATGAACTATGCCGATGTGATGATGGGCGACGGCCGCCGCGCGGCCGAGCATCTGGCCGCCTGCCGGGCGGCCTGTGGCGAGACCACCATGAAGGTGATCTTGGAAAGCGGGTCGCTGGCCAAGCCGGTTTTCATTGAACGGGCCGCCGCCATCGCCGTGGCGGCGGGGGCGGATTTCCTGAAGACCTCCACCGGCAAGGTGCCGGCGGGGGCCACGCCCAGTGCCGCCCGCATCATGCTGGAAGCGGCCAAGGGCGCTGACCGCCGCGTCGGCTTCAAGGCATCGGGCGGTATCCGCGATCTGGAAACGGCGGCGGAATATCTGGCCCTGGCGGACCAGATTTGCGGGCCCAGCTGGGTGGGGCCGGACACGTTCCGCTTTGGTGCCTCCGGCCTGCTGGATGCTATTTTGGGCGCGCTGGGCGTGGCCCCCGGTCCGCAAGTGGGCAGCGCTGGTTATTGATCCGGGGCGGGTGCAGGGGTGGCCATGCCGCCTTCCACCCGCAACCAGCCGCCGGCCAGTCCGCGCAGTTCCCCCGGATGGTGGGTGACATAAAGCATGGGCAGGCGTGTCTGATCGTGCAGCCGGGCCAGATAGGGCAGCAGTTCGGCCTTGCGTGCCGCGTCCAACGCCGCCAGCGGTTCATCCAGCAAGATCAGGCGCGGGGCGGCCAGCAGGGCGCGGCCGATGGCAACCCGCTGCTTCTCCCCGCCTGACAGGTCACGCGGGCGACGGTCCAGCAGCGGGCCGATATCCAGCAGGTCGGTAATGTCGGCCAGCGTGGCCGGGGCCGGGGCCGGGGCCGGGTGGTGGGTGAACAGCCTTCCATAGCGCAAGTTCTGCCGCACGCTGAGATGCGGGAAAAGCCGCGCCTCTTGAAACACATAGCCGATGCGGCGGCGATGCGGCGGCAGATCGGTCAACGCTGTCCCGTCCAGCCGGATGTCACCGCTATGCGGGCGCAGCAGCCCGGCGATCAGGTTCAACAAGGTGGTCTTGCCGGCCCCGGATGGGCCGGTGATGGCGGTCAGGCCCGGCCCGGCGGCAAAACGGGCGGCGAGGGTGAAATCGCCGCGCCGATAGGTCAGGTCCAGATCAAGCATCCGTCCCCTCCACCCGCCGCCGTACCCGGCGGGCCAGCAACTCGCTGGCCACCAGGGCGATGATGGCAATCGCCGCCGATACCAAGGTCAGGCGCAGCGCCGGCCCGTCGCCGCCCGGCACCTGCAAATGGCTGTAAATGGCCGATGGCAGGGTCTGGGTGACACCGGGAATGTTGGACACAAAGGTGATGGTGGCCCCGAACTCCCCCAATGCCTTGGCAAAGCACAGGATGGCGCCGGCCACCACCCCCGGCAAGGCCAGCGGCAGGGTGACGGTGGCGAACACGGCCCAGGGCGGGGCCCCCAGCGTGCCGGCGGCCTGCTCCAGCCTTGTATCCACCGCCTCCAGCGACAGGCGGATGGCCCGCACCAGCAGGGGAAAGGCCATGACGGCACAGGCCAGCACCGCCCCGGTCCAGTTGAAGGCCAGCACAATGCCGATTTCCGCCAGCAATTTGCCAATCGGCCCCTGCCGCCCGAACAGAATCAACAGGATATAGCCGGTGACGACCGGCGGCAGCACCAGCGGCAGATGCACCAGCCCATCCAGCAGGATACGCCCTGGAAAGGGCCGTCGCGCCAGCAGCCAGGCCACCGCGATACCGGGGGGCAGGCTGACCAGCGTGGCCCAGGCCGCCACCTTCAGCGACAGCGCGATGGCCGTCCATTCCTCTGCTGTAAACCAGTCCGCCAAGGTTTGTCCTAATCTCCCTCAAACGCCGGGCGCCCTTCGCCGCTTTGGTTTCACTTCACCAGAACCGTAAATCCCTGTTCCTCAAAATGCCGCCGTGCCGCCGGGCTGGAAAGGAATTCCAGCAGCTTGGCTGCCCCGCCCTGGCTGCTGGCCAGCAAGGCAGCGGGGTATTCGATGGGGGCGTGGCTGGCGGGCGGGAAGGTGGCAACGATAGACACGCCCGGTTCGGCCCGCGCATCGCTGAGATAGACGATGCCGGCCGGTGCCTCCCCCCGCGCCACCAGGGCCAATGCCGCACGCACATTTTCGGCCTGGGCAATGCGGCCCTGCACCTTGTCCCACAGGCCCAGCTTGGTCAGTGCCGCCTTGCCATATTTACCGGCGGGCACGCCGGCCGTATCGGCCATGGCCAGCTTGCCATCGGCCCCCAACAGCGCGGGCAGGTCGGCAATGGTGCCGGGCTTGGCCCCGGCCTTTGCCACCAGCACCAGCTGGTTGCCCAGCAGCGTCACCCGGCTTTCCGGGCGGATCAGGTTCTGTTTGGCCAGATGGTCCATCCAATCCTGATCGGCGGAAATGAACATATCCGCCGGGGCCCCTGCTGCGATCTGCTTGGCCAGGGCGGAGGAGGCGGCATAGGAGACGGTGGCCGCCGCCCCGCCCTTGGCCTTGTAATCGGCCAGGGCATTATCCAGCGCCGTCTTCAGGCTGGCGGCGGCGAAGATGGTGACCGGCCGTTCCTGTGCCGGGCTGGGCACGGGCGACAGCATCAGCAGCAACCCAGCCAGCAGGCCGGCAATCACGGGGCAGCGAAGAAGCGACATGGCGGGCAACATCCTGGCAAGAGGGTTCCGTTATGCTTGAATGGATATAGCGTAAAAGAGCCGAGGGCGCCACCCCAGAACCCGGCCTTGGGGCCAGTTCGCCTACCCCGCAAGGATTTCTTCGCCTGTTGGGCCATTGCAGCCTATATTCCTGCGCATCGGTAGCCCGGTTGTCAGGGCGGGGCTGCCGGGGTGTCCCTGACAGGGCCGGTTATTCCATCGGCCGGGGCGCTGGATACATGCCCATGGAGATTGACGTGACGCATTTTTCCCCGTCCCTCGGCCGCCTGTCGTTCCGGCGGGCTGTGGCCCTGCCCTTCATGGCGGCGGCCCTGATTTTTGGTGATGTCTCCGTGGCGCTGGCCCAACGCGGCGCGCCGGAAAGCTTTGCGCCGCTGGCGGAAAAGACCCTGCCGGCGGTGGTGAACATCTCCACCTCGCAGACGATCCAGGCCAAGCCGGGCGGGCGCTCCCCCATCCCGATGCCGGAATTCCCGCCCGGTTCCCCGTTCGAGGAATTCTTCAAGGATTTCTACGAACGCCAGCAGCAGAACCAGGGCAAGCCGCGCCGCGCCCAATCGCTGGGCTCCGGCTTCATCATTGATGCCAGCGGCTATATCGTTACCAATAACCATGTGATCGATGGCGCCGACGAGATTACCGTCGTCTTCCAGGATGCCGACCATACGGAACTGAAGGCCAAGCTGATCGGCACCGACAAGGAGACCGATCTGGCCCTGCTGAAGGTGGAATCCAAGCAGAAGCTGACCGCCCTGAAATGGGGCAACAGCGATGAATTGAAGGTGGGCGACTGGGTGGTGGCCATCGGCAACCCGTTCGGCCTGGGCGGCACGGTCACCGCCGGCATCATTTCCGCCCGCGCCCGCGATATCGGGGCCGGCCGCTTCGATGATTTCCTGCAGACCGATGCCGCCATCAACCAGGGCAATTCCGGTGGCCCGCTGGTGAATGTGCAGGGCGAGATTGTCGGCATCAATACCGCCATTTTCAGCCGCACCGGCGACAGCGTGGGTATCGGCTTTGCCATCCCCGCCAACATGGCCCGCACCGTGATTGAAGAATTGCGCAAGGGCGGCAAGGTGCGGCGCGGCTGGCTGGGCGTGCAGATTCAGAGCGTGACGCCCGCCATCGCCGAAAGCATGGGCCTGCCCAGCGACAAGGGCGCCCTGGTCGGCACCGTCAGCGATGGCAGTCCCGCCGCTGCCGCCGGCCTGAAGCCGGGCGACGTGATCCTCAGCTTCGATGGCAAGGAGGTTGCCAATAACCGCGCCCTGCCGCGCATGGTGGCCGAAACCCCGGTGGGCAAGAAGGTGACGGTCGCCATCTCCCGCAAGGGGGTGAAGCAGAATGTCACCGTCACGCTGGCCGAGCTGCCGGCCAGCGTCGTGGACCCGGAGGCAGCCGAGGAAGAAGAACAGGCCAAGCCCGAAGCCAAGGCACAGCAGACCCAGGTGGAAGCGCTGGGGCTGACCCTGTCGCCGGTGACGCCGGCCCTGCGCCGCCAGTATGAACTGGCCGAAGATGCCAAGGGTGTGGTCATCGCCAAGGTCACCCCCGGCAGCGCTTCCCAGGCCCGCCAGTTGCGGCCGGGCGATCTGCTGCTGGAGGTGAGCCAGCAGGCGGTGGCAACGCCGGCGGACGTCCAGGCCAAGGTGGATGCCGCCCGCAAGGCCGGCCAGAAGGCGGTGCTGCTGCTGGTCGACCGCAAGGGTGAACAGCAGTTCCTGGCTTTGCCGCTGGAAGCGGAAAAATAATACCAACCCGCCGAAAGGTTGACCTTTCGGCGGGTTGGAGGCCGGCGACCGCCGGCCCGCGGGCTCATGCCCGCGTAAGCCAAGGCGGCGGATGCCGCCGCCCGGCGTATGAGGGAACGCGAACTCTCCCTGGCTCGGTCACGATCAAGGCAGATTGGTATAGTTCTTCCCGCATTTTGGGACAGGCCCGGCGACACCCCGTCGCCGGGCCGTTTTTTTGCCTTAATGCCAGGGGCCAAATGGCTTTGCCGGGTGTTTATCCGGCACTGGTGTCTCCGGGCATCATTTCAAGGGGAAAAAGAATCGGCGAAAGGAGTGTCAGAGCTGCGATTCAGCCCTTCCAACCGGGCCTGTTCATTTCATATGATCCTTCAGGATACCCGGGGATTTTAAGTGATTGTTGAGCATCATGGCGGATCATGACAAGCACGGGAATGAGGGGACCGTGACGGGCGTGGTCGTAAAGGCCAAGCCCAAGACGAAAAAACCCTCGATGTACAAGGTGTTGATGCTGAACGACGACTACACTCCCATGGAGTTTGTGGTCGACGTGCTGGAACGGTTCTTCAACAAGAACCGGGACGAGGCGACGCGGATCATGTTGCAGGTGCATCGCCGTGGCGTCGGCGTCTGTGGTGTGTTCACCTATGAAGTGGCGGAAACCAAAGTGACGCAGGTGATGGATTTCGCCCGCCAGCACCAGCATCCTCTGCAATGTACCCTGGAGAAGGATTAGCGCCTCATGCTGTCGCGTAATCTCGAACAGACGCTGCACCGGGCTCTCGGCAACGCCAACCAGCGGCGTCACGAGTACGCAACCCTGGAACATCTTCTGCTGGCGCTGACCGAGGATCAGGACGCGTTGGCCGTCCTTCGGGCCTGCGGGGTGGATGTCACCAAGCTGCGGGCCGAACTGATCGAATATCTCGACAGCGAGCTGTCCAACCTTGTCACCAGCCGGTCGGAGGATGCCAAGCCCACCGCCGGTTTCCAGCGCGTGCTGCAACGCGCCGCCATTCATGTGCAAAGCTCCGGCCGTGAGGAAGTGACGGGTGCCAATGTGCTGGTCGCCCTGTTCTCCGAACGCGAGAGCCATGCCGTCTATTTCCTGCAGGAGCAGGAAATGACGCGCTTCGACGCGGTCAATTACATCTCTCACGGCATCGCCAAAGCCCCTGGACGCGCAGAGACAAAGCGCGTTTCCGGCGCCGACGATGACGCCCAGGCGGAGAAGGTCGTGAAGAAAGGCACTGAAGCGCTTGAAGCCTATTGCGTCAACCTCAACAAAAAGGCCGCCGGCGGCAAGATCGACCCGCTGATCGGCCGGGAGCAGGAGGTGGAGCGGACGATCCAGATCCTCTGCCGCCGCTCCAAGAACAACCCGCTCTATGTCGGCGATCCCGGCGTCGGCAAGACGGCCATCGCCGAAGGGCTGGCCCGCCGCATCGTCCATGGCGAAGTGCCCGACGTGCTGAAAAATGCCGTCATCTTCGGGCTGGATATGGGCTCCCTGCTGGCCGGCACCCGCTATCGCGGGGATTTTGAGGAACGGCTGAAGGCCGTGGTCTCGGAGCTGGAGGCGCTGGAAGGCTCCATCCTGTTCATCGACGAGATTCACACCGTCATCGGCGCCGGGGCCACCAGCGGCGGGGCGATGGATGCCAGCAACCTGCTGAAGCCGGCCCTGGCATCGGGTGCGCTGCGCTGCATCGGCAGCACCACCTATAAGGAATATCGCTCCTATTTCGAGAAGGACCGCGCCCTGGTGCGGCGCTTCCAGAAGATCGACGTCAATGAGCCGTCGATTGAGGATGCGATCAAGATCCTGGAAGGGATCAAGACCTATTACGAGTCGTACCACAAGATCCGCTACACCAAGGATGCCATCCGCTCGGCGGTGGAACTGTCGGCCAAGTATATTGGTGACCGCAAGCTGCCCGACAAAGCCATCGATGTGATTGATGAGGTGGGGGCGGCCCAGGCGCTGATCCCGGAAAGCAAGCGCAAGAAGACCATCACCCAGAAGGATGTGGAAGCGGTGGTGGCCAAGATCGCCCGCATCCCACCGAAATCCATCAGCCGCGACGACAAGGAGACGCTGCTGAACCTGGAGCGCGACCTGAAGACGATGGTTTTCGGGCAGAATACGGCGATCGAGGCGCTGGTGTCGGCCATCAAGCTGGCCCGCGCCGGCCTGCGTGATGCGGAAAAGCCGATTGGCAATTATCTGTTCTCCGGCCCCACCGGGGTGGGCAAGACAGAAGTGGCCAAGCAGCTTTCCCGCACGCTGGGGATCGAACTGGTCCGCTTCGATATGTCCGAATATATGGAGCGCCACACGATCAGCCGGCTGATCGGTGCCCCGCCGGGCTATGTCGGCTTTGATCAGGGCGGCCTGCTGACGGACGCCATCGACCAGCATCCGCATTGCGTGCTGCTGCTGGATGAGATCGAGAAGGCGCATCCCGATCTGTACAATATCCTTCTGCAGGTCATGGATCATGGCAAGCTGACGGACCATAACGGCAAGATCGTCGATTTCCGCAACGTCATCCTGATCATGACCACCAATGCCGGTGCTGCCGACATGGCCAAACCCGCCATCGGCTTTGGCCGGGAGGCGCGGGTGGGTGAGGATAAGGAAGCGATCAACAAGGCGTTCTCGCCGGAATTCCGCAACCGCCTGGATGCGATCATCCCCTTCAGCAATCTGGGCCCGGAAACGGTGACCCGGGTGGTGGACAAGTTCATCATGGAGCTGGAGGCCCAGCTTTCCGACCGTGGCGTGACCATCGACCTGTCGGACGATGCCCGCGAATGGCTGGCCAAGGAAGGCTACGATCCGGTGATGGGGGCCCGTCCGCTGGCCCGCACCATCCAGGAACATGTGAAGAAACCGCTGGCGGAGGAACTGCTGTTCGGTCGCCTGTCCAAGGGCGGTGCCGTGTGGGTAGTGCTGAACAAGGAAGGCAAGGGCCTGTCCTTCGATTATGCCGAGCCTAAGGGCGGCAAACAGGAAGACAAGGTGGAAGAACTGGTGGTCTGATTTTCGCGCACCATACCAACGATATGACCCGCCGAAGAAATTCGGCGGGTTTTTCATGATGCCACCATCATGATATCAAGAGCATGAAGCATGTTTTTGGGTATTTTCGACAACCGGCGGTTAGGCCCAAGCCGGTAGCCCCCCTTCGCCCGCAGGGGCGACATGCGGCAGTCCCGCTATCCCCCTGCCCCGGCGCAGCGTATTTTCAGGCAGAGGCGCTGGCAAGCATCGCCAGCCTCCACCCCTGCCGTCTGGTCTGTTTCCCCATGTCCGCCGCACCTTCCACAGCATCCGCCGGGTTCTCCCAGGAGGAGAATTTTCCGTTGGGTATCCTGTTGGCCTTCCTGGCCTTTGCCGGTTACAGCATCATGGATGTGACGGTGAAGATGCTGGTGAAGCATTATGCCGTGCCACAGGTCATTGTCTTCAATAGCCTGTTTGCCTTCATCCCCATCATCCTCTATGCCCTGAAAACCGGCGGGCTGTGGCGCAACCTGCGCACCCGCCGGCCGCACTTCCATGCCGCCCGCGCGCTCTGCGGCATCTGTTCGGGTTTTCTGGGCTTCTATGCCTATTCCCAGATGCCGATTGCCGATGTCTATGCGCTGGCCTTCACCGCACCCTTGTTCATCACCGCCCTGGCCGTGCCGGTGCTGAAGGAACAGGTGGGCTGGCGGCGCTGGACGGCCGTGGGCATTGGCTTTCTGGGGGTGATGGTGATGCTGCGGCCCGGCAGCGGGCTGTTGAACCCGGCGGCCTTTGCAGCATTGGGCGGGGCGTTCTTCTATTCCATCGGCATGTTGATTTCCCGGCTGATGCGCGGCACGGAAAGCAGCGTCTCCTTCGCCTTTTATTCCACGCTGGCCAGCACCCTGGTCTATGGCAGCATGATGCCCTGGCTGGGCAAAATGCCGACATGGCCGCATCTGGGCCTGTCGGCCCTGGGCGGCACCGTCTGCGGCATCGCCTTTGTCTGCCTGCTGACGGCGTTCCGCAAGGTGCCGGCCGCCGTGGCCGCCCCCTTCCAATATACCCAGATCATCTGGGGCGTGCTCTATGGCTATACCTTCTTCGGGGATATGCCGGACCATACCCTGTTCATCGGCGTGGCGATCGTGATCTCGTCGGGCCTTTATATCCTGTACCGTGAAACGCGGCTGGGCCGGCAGGTGGCCGCCCAGCCGGTGGCCGAGGGAGCCTGACCATGGGCGGCAAGTCACTGATCGGCATCGCCTGGTTTCAGGTAGCGATTCTCTGCTTCGCGGTGATGGATGCTGTCATCAAGTATCTGACGGCAGATTTCGGCACCTGGCAGATCATGTTCTTCCGGGGTTTCTTCTCCCTGATCCCCATTGCCGTGCTGATGGTACGGTCGGGCGGGCTGGGCACGCTGCGCACCAGCCACCTTTTATCGCATGTTGGCCGGGCCCTGATCGGCATCGCTGCCGCCTTCTGCTTCTTCTATGCCTATTCCATCATGCCGCTGGCCGATGCCTATGCCATCGGCTTTGCCGGGCCTTTGTTCATGACGGCCCTGTCGGTGCCGGTGCTGAAGGAAAAGGTGGGCTGGCGGCGCTGGCTGGCCGTACTGGTGGGGTTTGCCGGCGTCATCGTCATGCTGCGGCCGGGACAGGGCATGTTGACGCTGACGGCCCTGGTGCCGCTGGCCGCTGCCGCCTTCTATGCGCTGACCATGCTTTATGTCCGCGTGCTGGCGCGGACGGAAAGCAATGCCGCCATCACCTTCTATTTCGTCACCACCATGTCGGCCATGGCCGCCATCGCCATGATCCCGGAATGGCGCACGCCGCAGGGCTGGCAATGGCTGCTGCTGATCATGGTGGGGGTGATCGGCGGCGTGGCACAGATCGCTTTCACCCAGGCCTTCCGACTGACCAGCCCGTCGCTGCTGGCCCCGTTCGAATATACGGCGATGATCTGGGCCGTGCTGTTCGGCTATCTCCTGTTCGGTGATATTCCGGATAAGGCCATCTGGATCGGCGGCGCCATCGTGGTGGCGGCCGGGCTGTACATCATCCACCGCGAAACCGTGCTGCACCGGCAGATCACCAGCAACAGCCGCCCCGCTGGGGAAACGGGAAGGTAACCCCCTCCCCTTCCCCTGGGTTGAAGCGCGGTTATGCGGCACTTGCATAAGCAGGGCTTGGCGCAGCCCCCGGCTGTTGGCATTGTGCAGAGCGAAGAGCTACCGGTATCAAGGCCGGCAGAGCGGCGTCATAAAGGGGCAGGGTCGGGGATGCGAACAACAGGGGCTGCGCGAAGCACCGTCTGGCCGGGTCGTCCCCATCCGCTGGGGGCCACCTGGGACGGTTTCGGGGTGAATTTCGCCCTGTTTTCCGCCCATGCCGAAAAGGTGGAACTCTGCCTGTTCGCCAGCGATGGCGTGCGGGAGATTGAACGGATCACCCTGCCGGAATGCACCGATGATGTCTGGCACGCCTATCTGCCTGATGCGCGGCCCGGCCAGCTTTATGGCTATCGCGTGCATGGGCCCTATGACCCGTCGCGCGGGCACCGGTTCAACCCCAACAAGCTGTTGCTGGACCCCTATGCCAAGGCGCTGGAAGGACCGATGCGCTGGTCGGATGCGCATTTCGGCTATCGCGTCGGGGCGGCCAAGGAAGATCTCTCGCTGGACCGGCGCGACAATGCGCGCGGGATGCCGAAATGCCGGGTGATCGACCCGGCCTTCACCTGGGGCAGCGAACGCCGCCCCAACATCCCCTGGACCGACACCATCATCTATGAAGCGCATGTCCGTGGGCAGACGCTGAACCATCCCGATGTGCCGCCGGGAATGCGCGGCTCCTTCAACGGCCTGGCCAGCCAGGCCATGATCGACCATCTGAAGGGGCTGGGCGTGACGGCGGTGGAGCTGCTGCCCGTCCATGCCTTCACCGATGACCGGCATCTGGTGGAACGGTCGCTGCATAATTACTGGGGCTATGCCAGCATCGGCTTTTTCGCACCCGAACCACGCTATATGACCGGGCGGTCGACGCGTGAATTCAAAAGCATGGTGGCCCGCCTGCATGATGCCGGGATCGAGGTGATTCTGGATGTCGTCTATAACCACACGGGCGAGGGCAACCATCTGGGCCCCACCCTGTCGTTCCGCGGTATCGACAATGCCAGCTATTACCTGCTGCAACCGCAGGATAAGCGCTTCTATCAGGATCATACGGGCACGGGGAACACGTTGAACCTTGCCCACCCCCGCGTGTTGCAGATGGTGATGGACAGTCTGCGCTATTGGGTTGGGGAAATGCATGTCGATGGTTTCCGCTTCGATCTGGCGACAACCCTTGCCCGCGAGGCCCATGGCTATGACCCCGGCAGCGGCTTTCTGGATGCCGTGCGGCAAGACCCGCTGCTGGCCGGCGCAAAGATGATCGCGGAACCGTGGGATATCGGCCCCGGCGGCTATCGCGTCGGGCAATACCCGTCAGGCTGGAGCGAGTGGAACGACCGATTCCGCGACACCACCCGCCGTTTCTGGCGCGGGGATGAAGGGATGTTGCCGGAACTGGCGGCGCGCCTGACCGGATCGGCCGACCTGTTCGACCATGGGCACCGCCGCCCCTGGTCCAGCATCAATTTCGTCACCTCGCATGATGGCTTCACCCTGGCCGACCTCAACGCCTATGAGGTGAAGCACAATGAGGCCAATCAGGAGGGCAACCGCGACGGGCACGATGCCAATTTCTCCGCCAATTACGGGGTAGAGGGGCCGACGGATGACCCCGCCATCCTGGCGCTGCGCCACCGGCAGGCCCGCAACCTATTGGCCACCCTGCTGTTTTCCCAGGGCACGCCGATGATCCTGGGAGGGGATGAGCTGTTGCGCAGCCAGCAGGGCAATAACAACGCCTATTGCCAGGACAACCCGGTGAGTTGGACGGACTGGGAGGGCACCGGCATTGCCGGCCGAGCGATGACCCGCTTTGTCGCGCGGCTGACAACATTGCGCCGCCAGCACCCGGTGCTGCGGCGCGGCCGCTTCCTGCATGGGCGGGAGGTCTCGGCCCACAGCGTCAAGGATGTCACCTGGATCAACCCGCAGGGCACGGAAAAGGCGCCGGATCAATGGCGCGACAGCCAGGCCCGCTGCCTGGGCCTGTTGCTGAACGGGCGGGCGGGGGTGCATCCCGGCCATGATGGCGCGCCGCTGCTGGATGAGGTGCTGTTGCTGATCGTTAATGCCACGCCGGAACCCGTGCCCTTCATTCTGCCTTCCGTGCCAGGGGGCAATGCCTGGCACTGTCTGCTGGATACCGGTTCCGCCACGGGGGAACCGACGGCCAGTCCCGGCCCGCTGCTGCCCGTGACCGGCCAGCCGGTCACCCTGCCCGGCCGCAGCTGCTGGCTTTATCAATTGGTGGATAATATCGCGGACCCGGCAGTTGCAGCCGATACCGGTCCGGAAGGGTCGGCCCATGCCTGATATTGATTTCCGTCCCATCCAGGTGATGATCGTCGACAAGGACAGCAATACGCGCCGTCTGCTGCGGGGTATTCTGTCCCGGTTGGGTATCGACAAGATCACCGATTTGCCCAACACCACCGATGTGCCGGCAGCGCTGCTGGCCAGCCCACCGGACCTGCTGTTCATCGATGCCGACGCGGCAGAGCCGGAGGGGCTGCGCTTTGTGCAGAATCTGCGCCATGCGCAGCAGCCGCATAATCCCTTCCTCTGCATCATCGCCATGACCTGGCAGCCCACCCAGCCGCTGATGATGCGCTTCACCGCGTCGGGGGCCGATGATCTGATGGTGAAGCCGTTCAGCGCCAAGCAGGTGCAAGACCGGCTGACCAACCTGATCGACGGGCGCAAGGGCTTTGTCGTCACGGCCGATTATATCGGCCCGGACCGGCGACGCCAGCCGCGGGAAGGGCTGCAGATCCCCCTGTTCAACGTGCCCAACAGCCTGCGCCTGAAAGTAACGGGCCTGTTCGACAAGGCCCGCATCAATGATGCTGTGGCCGACGCGCTGGAGGCCATCAATGTACAGAAGGTGGTGCGCGGCGGTTTCCAGCTGGCTTTCCTGGCTGAATTCGCCGCACCGGGCGCCGGTGCCGGCGGCGACAAGATGGCGGCCGACCACCTGCTGCGCATCGGCCCGGTGCTGGATGATCTGATGCGGCGGCTGCGGCCGGATTCGGACCTGCGGCCGACGCTGGAAACCTACGCCACCACCATCCGCGCCACGCTGGAGGCCTTCAAGGCGGCACCGGACAAGCCGGCCGGCGGGATGCCGGCTCTGCTGGCCGCCGCTATCGGTATCGCCGCCGCCACCTCCCGCCGGTCCAACATTGCCGTGGTGGAACAGGAAGTGCGGGGGGCGGTGACCAGCTATCGCAACCGTCTGGCGGAAATCACCCAGGCCAAGGCCGCCCCGGCCGCTGTGGCAACGCCTGTGCCGACCGGGGCCACGGTCGAAAAAGAGGTGCAGTAACACCCATCTCCCTTGATCGTGACCGATCAAGGGAGATTTTGCGTTTCCTCGGGCGCCGGGCGGGCGCATCCGCGCCCTTGGCTCACGCGGGCACGAGGTGCTGAGCGGCGGTCGCCGGCTTCAAAGCCGCCTAAAGGTCAACCTTTGGGCGGCTTGGTATCAGCCCTCGAACGGGTCTTTCATCAGGATCGTGTCGTCGCGTTCCGGGCTGGTGGACAGCAGCGTCACCGGCGCTTCGATCAGTTCCTCGATCCGGCGGACATATTTCACCGCCGCCGCCGGCAGGTCGGCCCAGGAACGGGCACCCTGGGTGCTTTCGCTCCAACCCTCGAACGTCTCATAGACCGGCTTCACCTCGGCCTGTGCCGTCTGGCCGGCGGGCAGGTGCTGGATCACCTCGCCCTGATAGTCGTAGCCGACGCAGACCTTCAGCTCATCGAACCCATCCAGCACGTCCAGCTTGGTCAGGGCGATGCCGGTGATACCGCCGGTCTTGATCGCCTGACGCACCATCACGGCGTCAAACCAGCCGCAACGGCGCTTGCGACCGGTGACGGTGCCAAATTCATGGCCACGGATGCCCAGCTTCTCCCCCGTCTCATCCAGCAGTTCCGTGGGGAACGGGCCGGAGCCGACGCGGGTGGTGTAAGCCTTGGTGATGCCCAGCACATAGCCGACCAAGCCCGGCCCCATGCCCGACCCGGCGGCGGCATTGCCGGCCACCGTGTTGGAGGAGGTGACGAACGGGTAGGTACCGTGATCCACGTCCAGCATGGCGCCCTGGGCGCCTTCGAACAGGATGCGCTTGCCCTGGCGGCGGGCTTCATCCAGCCGCTTCCAGACCACGGCGCTGTAGGGCAGCAGGCGGGGAGCGACTTCGCGCAGCTGGGCCAGCACCTCTTCCTGCTTCAACTCCTCGGCCCCGAGGCCACGCAGCAGGGCATTGTGATGGAACAGCAGCTGTTCCACCTTCTGTTCCAGCACGGCTTCGTCAGCCAGATCGCAGACGCGGATGGCGCGGCGGGCCACCTTGTCTTCATAGGCAGGTCCAATGCCGCGACCGGTGGTGCCGATCTTGTTGACGCCGCGCGCTTCCTCGCGCGCCTTGTCCACAGCGCTGTGCAGCGGCAGGATCAGGGCGCAGTTTTCCGCGACCAGCAGCGTGTCGGGCGTGATCTCCACGCCCTTTTCCCGGATGGCGTCGATTTCCCGCAGCAAGGCCCAGGGATCGACCACCACGCCATTGCCGATCACCGACAGTTTGCCGGGACGAACAACGCCGCTGGGCAGCAGCGACAGCTTGTAAACGACGCCGTTGATCACCAGCGTATGGCCAGCATTGTGGCCGCCCTGGAAGCGGACCACCACGTCGGCACGGCTGGACAGCCAGTCAACGATCTTGCCCTTGCCCTCGTCGCCCCACTGGGAACCGACGACCGCCACATTGGCCATGATTCTCTCCGCTCTTTTCGCAAGGGAACAGCCCCCTCGCACCTGGGAGGGGACCGCTCCATGGACATTAAATCAGGTTATAACGCTTCCGGCACGCCCTGGCGCAGCAGGTGGGAGCAGCCCAGCCGCTTCGCCTCCGCCGTCAGATCATCGCTGGCATCCATGGCGGCAACCGTGTGCCAGCCCTGGGCGCGCAGGGCCGACGCCTCGGCATAATCCGTGCCCAGCGGCAACAGCACGCGACGCACCGGCTGGGGGCCGGGGATGGCACGCAACACCGTGTCGGTGAAGATGGTAAGGCCGGTGGCAGGTTCCCCCACGGGGTTGTCACCGCCGGTGCGGTAACGCCCGCCACGCCCCACCTCGCCGCGCACACCGCGCGCGAACAGGGTGAAGCTGACACCGGTTTGATATTCAAAGCCGCGCATTTCCACCGGATCGATGGTCACGGCCAGATGTGGTGCCGCCTTGCCGATCAGCGCCACCACCTCGGTCAGGCGCTGGCGGGCGGCCTCTGCCACCGGCGGCAGCTCGATGGCGGCCAGCCGTTCGACGGCCGCCGGGGCCGGGCCGCTGGCGCCCAGAATGGCGCTGAACAGGTCCGCATGGGGGCCGGCAGCCTCCGCCAGCGCCTTGGCATCCCGGTGATCCAGGGCCGCGCGCAGGCGGTCATAATCATCACCGGTCAGGTTCAGGGCCTGGGCCACGGCCGGCACCAGGGTGGGCACGGTCAGATCAATGGAAACGCCCTTGGCGCCCACGGCAGCCAGGGCCGAGGCGGCCAGCAGGACGATTTCGGCATCTGCCTCGGCCCGGTCGGGGCCGATCAGTTCCACGCCGACCTGGCCGAACTGGCGTTCCTGGCGCAGGCTGCTGCCCTTCACGCGCAGCACCTGGCCGGCATAGGACAGGCGCAGCGGCCGGGCAGCCTTGCGCAGCCGGGTGGCGGCGATGCGCGCCACCTGGGGCGTCATGTCCGACCGGACACCCATCATGCGCTGGGAGACCGGGTCCATGATGCGGAACGTCTGGTTGGCCAATGCTGCGGCGGAGCCGGAAAGCAGCCCCTCCTCAAATTCCACCAGCGGCGGTTTCACCCGCTCATAACCATGGCGATGAAATTCCTTCAGCAGGCGGCCAACAATCTGCGCCTCATGCTCCGCATCCGGCGGCAGCAGGTCACGCAATCCGGTAGGCAGCAATGCCTTGGCGGCCAGCGCCTTGGTGGGCGTATCGCTCATGGGGCAGGAACCGATGTTTCATACATGCCAATGGCCGGGGGTGGCCCCCCAACACCGGTAACCGGTCTTAGCCCACACCCCGCCTTCACGCAAACGCAAAGGAAGACCGGCACAGCGCGGCTGCCCTGCGTGCGTGCGGGGCCGACCTGACCGTTGCCCCAACGTTTCCGATTTGACGCATATCAAAGCGTCCCTGGAAAGCCCGTCATAGTATCACTCTCGTCCCGATAGATCGGCCGGGTGCCGGTATCTTTTCACTGCCCGGCTGGTTTTCCGCCATTTGCCAGAGCGAGAGGTGCCGCCATGGATTTCAAATCCCTGATGCCGTTCGGCCGCCACGATGTCGCGCAGCGCGCCGAAGACGGATTTACCAGCCTGCGCCGGGAGATGGACCGGCTGTTCGACAGCTTCACCCGTGAATGGGCGGTTCCGCCCACCGCCGGTACCGGCTTCATCACCCCCAAGGTCGATGTCGTGGAAAATGACAAGGGGCTGGTGCTGACCGCCGAACTGCCGGGCATAGAGGTCAAGGATATCAGCCTGGACATCACCGACGGAATGCTGACCCTGAAGGCGGAACGCAAGGATGAACGGGAGGAAAAGGACGAGAAGACCCAATATCATCTGGTCGAACGGTCCTACGGCACGTTCCTGCGCCGTTTCACCTTACCCTTCCTGGCGGACGAGGAAAAGGTGGAGGCTGGATTCGACAAGGGCGTGCTGACCGTCACCATCCCCCGTGCTGCCCTGCCGGAAAAGACGGTCAAGAAGATTGAGGTGAAGCCGGGCTGAGGCGGCGCAAGGCCATGTTAAGGCGAAGGGCCAGCACCGCATGACGGATGCCGGCCCTTCGCCCCCGATTATTTCTTTTCCGCCGTCTGCAACACGAACCGCCGGTTTTGCGGCTGTACCGGACGGGCGTTGTCCGGGAACAAGGCGGCGAACTTGTCTATCTGCGCCTGCGACAGGGTAATGGGCTGTTTCAGCACCACCCAATGCACCACCTCCGAACAGGGCGGGGTGGTCAGGGAGCCTTCATAACGGAAATAATCATGGCCGGCCGGCACCAGCTTGGCCAGGTCCAGAGCCAGTTCCTTGTCAGCCTTCCCTTCCTTGATCGGCATCGCGGCCCAGACGGGGGTCAGGGTGGTATTTTCCGGGCCCGGCACGATCATCACCCCCAGCACCGCCAACTGGCCGGTCTGGGCATTCTTGTGAACCAGATGCAGCTCCATCGGTGCCTTCTTGTCCGCCACCTCATGCTCGCTTGGGTGGTGGAAATGGAACTGCACCAGATCATAACGCTGGCCTTCCAGGTCGATGGAGGCACCGGGCTGGATATTGGCCTGAATGGTATGGCCATTATTGACGATGCTGGCCGTTTCCTTGGGATAGCTGATGCCGATCGGTCCCAGTTGGGCCGGCACGGCCCCTGTGATATCGATCGGTGATTGCGCCTGCCCGGCTTCGCAGGCCGCGAAATCGGGCGAAAGCTTGCCCCAGGCGACAGGGCCTTCCGCCCCTTCATAAGTCCAATGGGTATGCGCCCCCTCGGCAAAGGCCGGAGCGGCAAAGGTCAACATCAAGGATGTGAAAGCGACTGCAAGACGTGGAGACATGGCACACCATCGGCGTGTTGTTGGGGAACCTGATTTAATTCCCCCGGCCCATAATGTTCGTGGTTATAAAGGTCACACATGCGTTAATTGAATGTTTTCATAAAGAAAAATATGGATTCTGTTAAATAAATCCAGAAAAACTACAGGAAATTAAGTATTTAAATTTATATAACTCATAATAATTTTTAATAAAATTCATAAAGAAAGAAAAATAATATTTTAACTCATGAAAACCAAAAAATATTATTACATAATTTTAATTTATTAATTGTCTAGATAATTTTTGTAATTTCAGTGTTTTACACACTTTTATTTTCAGTATCGCCTTCACCCATGCTGCGGCCGGGGTTCAGAATGACAAGCGCCTTGCCCTATGAACTGGACCCCGGTCCGCAGCATGGCTGACGGTGAGGATAGAGTCAGAGTCCGTTCGAAACTTTCTATTCTTTTCCAGTCACTTAATACTCAGTTGCCTTGAGCGCGCATGGGCCAGGCAGCATGACGGGAGCATTGATCAGGACCGTAGATCCCGATTAATGCCGGTTGATACAACAAGGCAGAAGGCGTTGAATTGGGAACCGCGCTTATCCATGATCATCGTGAGGCGTCCCCCTACGGGGCATCACCCACCGCCGCCGCCAATCCCCCGGACAACCCGGATGGCGTGACGCTGGATCGGAAACATTGCTGAAAAATCCCCTGCCCTGCTAATAAGATCAATACATACGGGCGGATGTTATTCGGAAACAATGATGCAGAGCCGGGCTGTCGCTTTTATGGGGCTTTTGTTGCTCACCACGGGGCTGGCAGCCTGCCGTCGGGCAGAAGACAATGTGACAGCCCAACAGCAGCAGGCGGCGGTGGCCGGCGTGCTGGCCGGCAGTTGCGAGGGCGTGCGCCCGCAGCCGGACAGTCTGGATGGCGCCTTCAGTGTCACCTATGCCCATCCCGGCAACCGGGATTTGCGGCTGCATATTTTCCAGCCGGCCGAAGATGCAGGGCCTGCCCCCCACCCGGCTATCCTGTTTTTCTTCGGCGGCAGCTGGCGGGTGGGGGAGATCACGGCTTTCCAAGAACAGGCCGATGCCTTCGTGGCGGCCGGATTCGCTGCCATCCTGGCCGATTACCGGGTGAAATGCCGGGATGGCAGCAACGCATTGCAATCGCTGAATGATGCGGAAGATGCCTATGAATGGCTGCGCCATCATGCCGCCAGCCTTGGCATTGATCCGAAAAGGCTGATCCTGGCGGGCGGGTCGGCCGGTGGGCATCTGGCCCTGGCCACGGCCCTGCAGGCGGATGAAGGGGAGAAGCCGGCCGCCCTGGTGCTGTTCAACCCGGTGGTTGATCTGGCCACGCCCGCCCCATTCTATCTGAAACCGCTGGCCTGGTGGATTTCACCCATCGCCATGGATGTGGGCGCCCTGCCCCCGACGCTGATTTTCCATGGCACCGCCGACAGTAAGGTACCCATCGCCAGCATCCGCCATTTCTGCGCCAATGCGCAGGCTGAGGGGCGCACCTGCCAGGTGATGGAATATGAAGGGGCCGACCATAGTTTCTATACCAGCCACGTTCCTGATCCCCGGCTGGGCACCTCCCCCCATGCGCATACGCTGGAAGCCGCCCTGGCGCTGGGGCAGGCTGTTGCCCAGGGAAGCCGCTGGCCATAAAGCAAAAAGCCCGCCGGGGAGATGCTCCCAGGCGGGCTTTTCACCAAAACACACCTTTCGTCAGGCTGAAATCAGCCGACGATCTCCGTGCCGGAAAAGAGGTAAACGATTTCGATCTCGGCGCTGTTCGGGCTGTTACAGAGCAAGGCGGGATAACCGGCACTTGGTATCACAGAGGAGAGCGGTTGCCGGGATCTTGGTATGAGCAATAACCCTGGTTACTCTGATGTAACATTTCCCTCTGCTCCGGGGGGAAGAACTTCCGAGCTGGCCCGATCCAGTTCTGCCAATACTTCATCCCACCGATAGCGGGGCGTCCAGCCCAATTCGCTGATGGCCTTGGCCGGATCATAAAGACGGTCAATCCGAAGCGGCAGCCGCCAACAGCGTTGGGAAAAAGCGGCTGCGAGATCAGGGGCCGCCTGGGTCAATACAGCAGCCGCGTCGCTGCCCAATGACGCCATATCCCCAGGTTCGAATATCGGCTGACCGGATATGATGTAACGCGCGACGTCAGTCCCGGTTCGATGCAAAGCCGCGACATGGGCGCTGGCCACGTCGCGTGCATCAATGCCCCGATGCAAACGATAAACCGCCATAATCGGTGCGCTTTCAGGAAAACATCGGGACATGCGCAGTATCGTGACTGTCAGCCCGCCATCTTGGGCCATTGCTGTTAAGGCTTCCTCCGCCTGCAACTTGCTGTGATGATAGATACTACGGGGTTGTGGCACCGTATTCTCATCAATCCACAGCGCCGGTCCTTTGCTCGGCACTGCGGAGCCGTAAAGGGCGGTGGTGCTGGTGAATATGAAGGGAGCTATGCCCCGTTGGCGAGCCGCTTCCGCAAGCGCAACCGTTGCATCCACATTGATGCGCCGAAAATGCTCGTCGGTCACCAACCCGACATGGGGGGCATGAAGGGCCGCCGTATGGATAACGGCCTGCACACCTGTCAACGCCTGTGCTACCAGCGTCGGATCGCCAACGTCCCCAACAAAGGCTGTGGTAGAGGCTGGTGCTCTGTCCAGTCCGACAGGACTGTACCCAGCCCGCACAAGGGCACACCAGATGGCCCTGCCGATGCGCCCGCTGCTTCCGGTAACCAATACCCGCATGTGCCCCTCCAAAAGCAAAAAGCCCGCCGGGGAGATGCTCCCCAGCGGGCTTTTCACCAAAACGCACCTTTCGTCAGGCTGAAATCAGCCGACGATCTCCGTGCCAGCGAAGAAATAGGCGATTTCGATCTTGGCGTTGTCCAGGCTGTCGGAGCCGTGAACGGAATTGGCCTCAATGCTCTCGGCGAAATCCTTGCGGATGGTGCCGGGGGCAGCGTTGGCCGGGTTCGTGGCGCCCATGATCTCACGGTTCTTGGCAACGGCGTCTTCGCCTTCCAGAACCTGCACCACCACCGGGCCGGAGATCATGAAGGACACCAGCTCGCCGAAGAAGGGGCGTTCGCGGTGAACGTCGTAGAACTGCTCGGCCTGCGCCTTCGACAGCTGAACGCGCTTCTGCGCAACGATACGCAGACCGTTTTCCTCGAAGCGGGCATTGATCTTGCCGGTGAGGTTGCGGCGGGTCGCGTCGGGCTTAATGATCGACAGCGTCCGTTCGACAGCCATGGGAATCTCCTGGGCCTAAGCGGTTAAACTTGGGCGGCCTTATACCGATGTATAGGTCACCCTACAATGTCCAATCTGTGAGAGCATATATGCGTGCCGCTTCTGCACAGGGCGCGCCTGTGGTAAAGCCCACCCCATCATGCTGCAGATCACCGACCTCACCTATCGTATCGCCGGCCGGCTTTTGCTGGAAGGCGCCAGCGTCACCATTCCCGCCGGCCACCGCGTGGCCCTGGTGGGCCGCAACGGCACGGGCAAATCCACCCTGCTGCGCCTGATCGCTGGCGAAGTCCATGCTGATGCCGGCTCCATCTTCCTGCCCTCGGGCCTGAAAATGGGCTGGGTGCGGCAGGAGGCACCGGCGGGGTCGACGACGTTGATTGAGGCGGTGCTGGCCGCCGATACCGAGCGCACCGCCCTGCTGGCCGAAGCCGAAACCGCCACCGACCCGGAGCGGATTGGCGAGATTCACGCGCGGCTGGCCGATATCGGCGCGCATTCCGCCGAATCACGAGCCGCCCGCATCCTGTCCGGCCTGGGTTTCAATGCAGAGGCGCAGCAGCGCCCCTGTTCGGATTTCTCCGGCGGCTGGCGGATGCGCGTGGCGCTGGCCGGCGTGCTGTTCACCGAACCCGACCTGCTGCTGCTGGACGAACCGACCAACCATCTGGATCTGGAAGCCACCCTGTGGCTGGAGGAGTACCTTAAGAACTATCCGCACACGATGCTGATCGTCAGCCATGATCGCGGCCTGCTGAACAAGGTGCCGACCACCATCGTGCATCTGGACCAGTTGAAGCTGACCTCCTATGGCGGCAATTACGACACGTTCGTGCAGGTCCGCACCATGCGGATGGAACAAGCCAGGTCAATGGCCGCCAAGCAGGAGGCGCAGCGCGCGCATCTGCAATCCTTCGTCGACCGGTTCCGGGCCAAGGCCAGCAAGGCCACCCAGGCGCAAAGCAAGCTGAAGGCCATCGAACGGCTGGGGCCACGCATCCAGGTGATCGACGACACGCCGGTCAATTTCAATTTCCCCTCGCCGGAGGAACTGGCCCCGCCGCTGATCCGGCTGGATAATGCGGTGGCCGGCTATGGCGACAAGGCCATTCTGAAGCGGCTAAATCTGCGCATTGACGGGGATGACCGCATCGCTCTGCTGGGCGCCAATGGCAATGGCAAATCCACCCTGGTGAAGCTGTTGTCCGGGCGCATGGCACCGCTGTCGGGCGAGGTGTTCCGGTCGGGCAAGCTGCGCGTCGGCTATTTCGCCCAGCACCAGTCCGATGAGTTGAACCTGGGCTGGACGGCCCTGCAGCAGATGCAGGCGGTGATGCCGCCGGGCACCCTGGAAGGGCAGGCGCGGTCGCATCTGGGCCGATTCGGCTTCACCCAGCCCAAGGCGGACACCAAAATCTCCGGCCTGTCGGGCGGGGAGAAGGCCAAGCTGCTGCTGGCCATGATGACGCGCGACGCGCCGCATATCCTGATGCTGGACGAGCCGACCAACCATCTGGATATCGACAGCCGCGAGGCGCTGGTGGAGGCGCTGAACGAGTATGAAGGGGCCGTCATCGTCATCAGCCACGATCCGCATCTGGTGGAACTGACGGCGGATCGGCTGTGGCTGGTCAATGAAGGCACCTGCCAGCCGTTCGAGGGCGATCTGGAGGATTATAAGCGCCTGTTGTTGGAGAAGAGCCGGGCGGAGCGGGCGGCCGAGAAAAGCGCCGGGGTGACCGCGGTGGCCCCGGCGCGCGACCGCAAGGA
The DNA here is from genome assembly GCF_009495745.1 of Niveispirillum sp. SYP-B3756. Lineage (GTDB taxonomy): Bacteria > Pseudomonadota > Alphaproteobacteria > Azospirillales > Azospirillaceae > Niveispirillum. Next base: position 238,488 of record NZ_WIDQ01000007.1, on the reverse strand, counting down.
TGAACGCCGTGCTGCCGCCGAACTGCGCCAGCAACTGGCCCCCCTGCGCCGCAAGATCGAAGATATCGACAAGCGCATGGCCAAGCTGACCAAGCGCAAGACGGAACTGGAGGCCAAGCTGGCCGACCCGAAACTGTATGAAGGCCCGTCCGACAAGGTGACCAAGATCCAGATCGAACTGGGCACCGTGACAGCGGAGCTGGAAGAGGCGGAAATGGAATGGCTGGATCTGTCTGAACAGATGGAAAAAGCCATGGCCGAAGGATTGGCGGGTTGAGACAAAAAGGGGGCACGCACAGCCGGCGATCGCCGGGATGTGTTGCCCCTTCAAGATAACGCACAGCCTTGTCATTGCATTGCGACAGGGCACATGCCATGTGTGCTGTCCAAACGGTTCAACCACGAGGGTTCAGACCCGAAATGCCGCTAGACCGCGCCGAGGCAGCCGCCCCGCCCAAGGAGCCGAACGCCGCCTGGCTGTTTTTCAAGCGCTGGATGGCGCGGCCGCTGCAAATGGCCTCCATCACGCCATCCTCGCCGCAGCTTTCCCGGCTGATTGCCAGCGAGGCTGTGTTCGGCCCGGATGAGGTGGTGGTGGAATTTGGCGGCGGCACCGGGGCCATCACCCGCGCCCTGCTGGAACATGGCGTGCCGGCCAACCGGCTCTACACGGTGGAGCGTGACCCGGAACTGGCCCCTTATCTGCGCCGCCACTTTCCGACGGTGAACATCCTGGAAGGCGATGTGGTGGATGTGCGCAAGATGCTGCCGCCGCATCTGGTGGGCAAGGTGGGCAGCGTCATCTGCGGCATCCCGATGATCCTGATCCCCACAGAGGGGCAGCGCGCCATCGTGGACGAGATTTTCGCCATCATGCCCAAGGGAAGGCGCTTTTACGCCTATACCTATTCCGCCCGCTCCCCCCTGAAGCGCAAGGAACTGGGCATCCAGGGCGAGCGGGTGGGCTTCACCATCGCCAATGTACCGCCGGCCAGCGTCTGGGGTTATTGGCGGGATTGAGGAAGACCGGTGGAGGCCGTTCAGCGCTGGCGGTGCCGCAATGCCGCCAGCCCAAAGGGGCGACCCAGCAACCGCGCCCAGATGCTCCATCCCGTCAGCGCGGTGCCCAGCACCAGCAACAACGACAGGCCCGCCACCTCCCCCGCCCTCTGCGCACTGGCGGCGGCGGCAAGCGCGAAGGCCACAGCCAGAACGCCCGACAGTTTGGACGTGAAGTAAAGGGCGCTGTGCCAGGGGGCACGGGCCAGCATGTCAGGCTGTTTGGCCGCCTTCAGCAACAAGGGCAGCGGCAGCAATTTCAAGGCGGCGAACACCAGCGTCATCGCGGTGAAGAAATCCGCTATATCCATCAATTCGCTCCACCACCGATGAGACCAGCGACGAGCAGCGTATATTGCCGCCCGTCGCTGACGACCTTCCCCCTCAGCCCAGCGGGCCGATGAAGTCACGCTTGCCAATCGCCAGCCCCTGCTGACGCAGCAGATCATAGGCGGTGGTGAGGTGGAAATAGAAGTTGGGCAGGGCGAAACCCAGCAGATAGGTCTGGGCCGTGAACGGAATTTCCCCGTTGGGCAGCTTCAGCACAATCGTCCGCCCGGCATCATCGGAAATGTCCGCCGGCTGCACCGTGTCCAGAAAGGCGATGGTGCGGGCAATGCGCTGGCGCAGCTCGCCCAGAGTCTGTTCTTCATCCGCCATGGCAGGGGCGGCGATGCCAGCCAAGCGGGCCACGGCGCCCTTGGCACTGTCGCTGACCATCTGCACCTGACGGGTAAAGGGGTGCATGTCCGGGGAAATGCGGGCATTCAGCAGCGTGGCGGCATCGATGCCGGTTTCGGCCACATGGGCTTCCGCCTTGGCCAGCAGATTATCCAGCACCAGCAGCCCCCGGCGCAGGGCAGGCACGGAGGCTTCATAGAAGGACAGGCTCATAGGGGGGATTCCTCAATAGGATGAAGTTGTAAAGCCCGGATGATGCCCGTTGTCCGTGGGGCGCAATGTGGCCGCCATCACTCCCCCGGCGGTGACGCGGAGACAATGCCCCGCTTGACCAGCTCGTCCATCAACCGGAGATAATCGCGGACGCGATCATCGCGTTGATGCCACAGATCGCTGCTGGGAACCGCGCGCAACAATTGACAGGCCTGGATCGCAGCCTCCCGGTCATCCTGCCCCGGCAAGGGGCGTAAATGAGGGGTGGCTGCATCCCGAAACGCATCGACGATCGGGGCTGGCGCGGGTGGGCCATCGCGCAGCCAGCTTTCCGCCATCTGAAAGCGATCCAGCAACATCAAGGCGATCATGTAATCCGATGCTGATTGGAGGCTGGGCTCGCCATTCTTGTAAATGCCGATCATCGGCATGAAAGGGGCCAGCCCCGGCAGCGCGTGGTTGGCGTAAATTTTCATCTGCCAATAATTATCGGCTGTGCGAATGAAATGGTCGATATCGCGGATCGCCACCAATCCGGATTCGGCCATCGGCAATATCTCAACCTTCGGCTTGGTGGGGGTGACGGTGTCGTTGGAGACATCGACATAGAGATCACCGAACTGCATGGCGTTCTGAAAATAAGACTCGCGCAGCACCCCCCAGATGCTGCGCACCTTACCCCCCGCCGTCACAAAGGCGCGGATGGCCGCGAGACCGGCATGGGTGGGGTTGTTGATTCGCTTGTTCAGTTCGTCAACCACCATATTGCTGATTTCCAGGCAGCAGCCAAGCGGATAGGGCTTGCCGAAACGCATGGGAAAGCGTTGGGACAAAACCGGATCGATCTCCGCGCGCAGCCCCATCAGATATTCATAGATCGCGTCCTGCGCCGGCAGCAGATGCTGCCGTGTCAGGGCCGCCTGTTCCGGTGAGGCCGATATCGGCTGCTGCGGCAATATGATCTTGTCACGATCCATCATCACCCCCCCTGTCCCACCGCCCTAATCCGCCAGCGAAGCGAGGGAGTTCCCATGTTTCAGCGCAACAGGCAAGGCGGGATCAAGGGGGCCGGGCCATTACTCCCCCGGCAGACGCACACGGATGGCGGCACTGGCCCGTTGGCCCGCCGCATCCATCACGGTCAGGCGGGAGAAGCCGGCACCCAACGGCTGCCAGAACCGGCTGTCATCGGGCAACGGCACATTGTCCGCCACCCAGCGGTAAGGCGGGCGGCCCCCGGATGCCGACAGCGACACACCGTCGGCCAGCGCCTCCACCTCCGCGCCATCGGGCGGGAACAGGATGCGCAGCGGTTCGGTGCGGGTATTCGCCGCCATCCCGCCGCTATCCAACCGGGTCAATGCCGGCGGCGGCGGGTTGCGGAACAGGGCGTGATCCGGGTTGGGCAGCGGCCTGCCCGGCCCGTCCGGGGGCAGCAGGTCGAACACCCGGAACATGATGGGGGCGGCGGCCTGTCGCCCCGCCGCACCGGGCCGGGGCGCGCCATCGGCCCGGCCCACCCAGACGGCCACCGTGTAATCATTGGACACACCCACCGTCCAGGCATCGCGGAAGCCGAAGGACGTGCCGGTCTTGAATGCCACGCGCCGCCGGGCGATCCCCGCCCCACCGGCCAGCCCGTCCGGCATGGGGCTGTCACGCAACACCGCCAGTACCGCACGCGCCGCATCCGCCCCCACCAGCCGGCCCACAGGCGTCGGGGCTGGCTGGTCGGCGCGCAGGCGCAACGGCCGGGCAACGCCATCATCGGCCAAGGCGGCATAAAGCATGGCCAGATCGCCCAGCCGGATACCCACCCCGCCGAGTGCCAGCGGCAAGCCGGGTTCAGCGGCAGGCGGCAGGGCCAGTTCGGCACCGGACAGGCGCAGCAATGCGGCCAGCCGCCCCGGCCCCACCCGTTCCAGCACCCGCACGGCGGGGATGTTCAGGGAACGCTGCAACGCCTCCCGCGCCGTCACCACGCCATGGAAGCCATCATCGAAATTGTTCGGCAGCCAGTCGCCGAACCGCTGCGGGGTATCGTCGATCAAGGTGCCGGGATGCAGTGACAGATCATCAAAGGCCACGGCATAAATGAAGGGTTTCAGCGCCGATCCGGGGGAGCGGACGGCGCGCGACAGGTCCAACTGGCGCTGTTTCCAATCACCGCTGCCGATCTGCGCCAGCACGCTGGCATCCTCATTGTCCAGCACCAGCACGGCAAGGTCGCCGCCCTTTTCCAACCGCGCCAGTTCCGCCCGCCCCACCCCTTCCAGGGCGCGCTGCAGGTCGCTGTGCAGGGTGCTGCGGATGCGGGCACCGCCCGGCTGATCCGCCGCCAGCTTTTCCGCCAGATGCGGGGCCAGCATGGGCAAGGGCAGCATTGAGGATGGCAGCGGTTCGGCCTTGGCGGCATCGGCCACATCGGTGGCAATCAGGCCTGCGGCCACGGCGCGGTCCAGCACCTTGGCCCGCGCCGCCTGGGCCGCTGCCGGAAAACGGTCGGGCCGCAGCCGTTCGGGCGATTGCGGCAGGGCCACCAGCAACGCCGCCTGGGCCGGGGTCAATTGCCCCGGCTCCCGCCCGAACCAGGCAAGGCTGGCCGCGCGCACCCCTTCCAACGGCCCGCCAAAGGGGGCGAGTGTCAGATAGATCGACAGCACCCCATCGGCACCCAGCCGCCGGCGCAACTGTAACGCCCGCCCCGCCTCCGCCAGTTTGGCCCCCAGGGTGCGCGGGCTGGGGGACAGCAGGCGGGCCGCCTGCATGGACAGGGTGGAGGCACCAGAAATCACCCGCCCATGCCGCACCACCTGCGCCCCCGCCCGCACAATGGCCAGCGGGTCGACACCGGGATGCCAGCCATAGCGGCGATCCTCCACCGCCACCAGCATGGCGCGATAGAGCGGGTCCACCTGATCGGGATTGGTGGTCAGCCGCCACGCCCCCTCATTCGTGGGAAAGGGGCGCAGCAAGCGGCCCTCATGATCCAGTATCTCCACCGACCGACTGTCCCAGCGGGACAGGTCGGGCGGCAAGGCCAGATCGGTGGCGAGCAGCCCCAGCGCGAGCACACCCGCTGACGCTATCGCCACCCGCCTTTTCTTCACTCCGCAATCTCCAGCCGTCCCATCGCCGTGCGGGCCTTGATCTTAGGCAGGTACATATGTTCGGCCACAACCGCCGGCACGGCATAGGAACCGGGGGTGACCGCCCGCACCGCATAGGCGATGCGGAAGCCCCATCTGCCATTCAACCGCACCCCGTTGGGGCCGGGTGTCGTCTCATTATCCTCATATGTCGGCAGAGAGATGGCGGCGACGAAACGGTCGTCGCGGCCCTCGGCGATGTTGGTGGAGGATATCCGCCCCAGCCAGCCATAGCCGGCCTGTTCCGGTCGGATCACGCCTTCCACCTCCAACCCGGCGGGCAGCAGGTCCAGCAGAGCATAATCGCCGCTGGCCATCGCCTCTCCGGCATCGCCTTCCAGCACCACGATGATGCGGTCATTCTGCTTCACCTGCGACAGGTCCAGCGCCTCCCCACTCATGGAGAAGAAGGATTTGCTGACACTGATGCCCGAGGCCTGGGCCGGCACCGGTTCCACCGGCACGCCTTCCACCGACAAGGTGCGGTAAAGCCCCGTCTCCCCCTGATTGGCAACCACCAGCCCGGTGCGCAGCCGTTCCAGCGACACCGGCAGGGAAACCGGGTCACCGGCACCGGCCGGCTTGCCATCCACTGTCACCGCCAGCTTGGCATTCTTGCCGGCCAGGGCAGAGGCGGCGCGCAGCATCCAGGCCTTTTCCTGGGTGTTGGTCTCCTCCGCCCGCGTGTCGAACAACTGGGCCGTGTCCAGCAGGGCCGGCACGGCCGCCCCCCGTCCATCCAGCGCCAGCAGGGAGGCGATGGCATAGGTATCGCGCAGCCGGCTGCCATAGGCATCGGTACGGGCCGGCAGGTTGGCCTTCTTGCCGGTGCGGCGGGCCTGTTCCAGCGCCTGCTGGTCGGCCTCCGCCCTGGCTGCCCACTGCGCCAACTGCTTGCGGGCGGTGTCAAACGCCTGTCCGGCGCGGGCCCGTTCGCCCACGGCATCCAGGGCGGCGGCCAGATGGGCCGAGGCCAGGGCCTGATCCGGCATCCGGCTGTCATGGAAATAACGCAGGTCGCCGGCATTGGCCTGCCCCTTGCGGGCCAGCACCCAGGCGGCATAGGCCTGAACCGCCGTCGGATAGGATCGGGTGGTGGCCGCGGTCAGCCATTGCCGACCCAGCGCCAGCGCATCGCCCGGCACCACGTAGCCCTGATCAGCGGCCAGATTGAGGAAATCCAGCGCGAAGACGGAGAGCCACGGGTTGGCCGCATCACCATACTGGCCCCACATGCGGAAACCGCCTTCGGGATCCTGCATGGTCAGCACCCGGTCGATAGCATCCTGGATACGGTCACCAATGGCCTTGTCCTGCTTCCTGTCTGTCAACAAGGCCAGATCATTGAACCAGAGCAGCGGCATGGCGCGGCTGACCGTCTGTTCCAGACAGCCGAACGGGTAACGGTCCAGCCAGCGCAACATGCCCGGCACATCCATGCCCTGCCAGCGGGAGATGGAGAGCGCCACCTTTTCCGTCCCCGGCACCAACCCCTCCAACAGGTCAGGCGGCAGGTTGGAAACCTCCCCCGGTGCCAGAGTGGCCACCATTTCCCGCGTCACCGGCAATTGCGGCGGGCGGACCTGGATGGGCCAGCTCCGCTGCACCTGGAAGCCGCCCGGCCCACTGACGGCCAGCGTCACCGTCCCGATGCCGGCTGTGGTGCCCGTCAGCGGCACGGTGAAGACCTGCCGCTGGCCGGCAGCCAGATCGATCTCCCGCGTCTCCTGCCCACCGGAAACGGCATCCTTGGCGGTGATGGTCAGGCGATAGGGGCCCGGCTGGCCTTCCACATTATGCAGCAGCACCGTCGCCCGCCCCTGGTCGGCCGGCGACAGGAAGCGCGGCAGGATCAATTCCGCCACCACCGGGTCACGCACGGTCAGGCGTTTTTCGGCCGAGCCCAGCTTGGTCGCATCCCAGGCCACGGCCATCAGGCGCAATTCCCCCTGGAAATCGGGGATATCCAGCGGAATCAGGGCCTTGCCATCGCCATCCAGCGCCACGATGCCGGAGAACAGGGCCACCGTGCGGGTGGGCACCACATCCAGCCCCTTGCCGCCGAACCCGTCGCCGCCCTGGTCATCGCCCTGGCCTTGGGCGCGGATCAACCGGCCATAATCATCGCGCATGGACACGCCCAGTTCGCGCTTGGCCAGATAATAATCCTGCGGCTTGGGCGTGGGGAAACGGGTCAGTTGCAAAATGCCCTGATCCACCGCCGCCAGGGTCATATAAGCCGACTTGCCGGCCCCTTTCACCGTCACCGGCACCTGGATGGTCTGGCGCGGCAGGATCTTGTCCGGTGCGCCGATGGCCACATCCAGGGTGCGGCGCGCCGGGTCCAGCCCCAGCCAGGCCACCCCCACGGCGCGCACCGGCGCATGGCCCAGCTCCGCCGTCAGCGGACGGTAGAGCGTGACCAGGGCATAGGCACCCGGCCCCCAATCGGCACCGATGGGGATTTCCACGTCGGTGCCACCCGCCGGGACGCTGACGCTGCGGGTTTCGTGCACGGTTTCATTGGCGATGACGATCAGCGCCTCGCCTGCCGCCTCGCTGTCAATCCGCAGCCGCGCTGTGTCGCCGGGCTTGTAGCCGGCACGGTCGGCGGCCAGCTTCAGCCGGTCGGGCCGGTCCGGCCCGCTTTCGCCGTACCAGCCGCTGTAGAAATTATAGGCGGTTGCCGCCCCATTGGCATCATCAGTGACAATCAGGCGATAGCTGCCCCAACTGACATTCTGCGCCACGCTGGCGGGCTGGTCCGTGCCGATATCGAGGGCGCCACTGGCAATCACCCTTTCACGCGGCACGCGCTGATATTTCCATGTGCCGCCACTGCGGAACCATTGCCAGGTGGAGGTATCCTTGACCAGCCGCCAGGACAGGCCCTTGGCCGGCACAATCGTGCCCGCCTCATCCACCGCGATAATATCGAAGCCGGCTTCGGCCCCTTCTGGCACCGTATCCTGGAACCGGGGGCGGATGCCGATGCTGACCGGCGTCACCGGCACCGGCACATAAACCTGCTCCGACGTGGCGCGCCCACCCGGTTCACGGATGGCGACGGAAATCGCCGCGCGCAGCGGCTGGGTGCCCAGCGGGCCAGCGGGCAGCGTGCCGGTGACCTGCGTGTCACCCTTTTCATCGGTATTGTCGATGGACAGGTCTACCGGCTCCACATCAAACCGGTCGGCTTGGATGCCCCAGGTGAAGCCCTTATGGGCCGGGAAGGGGGCCGGGTCCGGCTCCAGCGTCAGGCGCGCTTCACCGGCCAGATCGGCACCGGGCGCGCCATAAAGGAAGCGGGCATTGACATTCAGGCTCAGGTCACCGCCCAGGGCCAGCCGTTCCGGCTTGTTATTGATGGCAAGCGCCAGCCGTTGGGGCACGAAATCCTGCACCTGGAAGCGCACGGACCCCACCGCCGGCCCTTCCGGATCGGCATGGGCGGTGGCTTCCCACTGGCCCCGGCTGGCACTGACCGGCAGCACCACGGACAGGCTGCCCGCCGCCCCGCCCTTGTCGGCCAGATCGAAACGCTGATGTTCCTTGCCGTCGGGACGGCGGATGCGAACGGTCAGGTGCCGGCCCGGCAGGGCCATCGCCTCCCGGTCGCGCAGCAAGGCGGTCAATTGCACCGTCTCGCCAGGGCGATAAATACCGCGTTCGGTATAAAGAAAGGCATCAACGGCGGCGGACGGGCGGCGGCCTTCCACACCCCGGTCGGACAGGTCGAAGCCGGGACGGCGCAAATCCAGGAAATTGAAATCGCCATCATTCTGATAGGCCATGACCATGACGGGGGCCATGCCGCCTTCACCGCGCAGCAGCCCGGCATCAAAGCGTACCATGCCCTTGGCATCAGTCCGCGCCTCCCCCAGCACCTCATTATTGCGGGCGATCAGGGACAGGCGCACGCCGGCCAGCGGCTTGGCGCTGCCCAGCGACCGGACGGAGAGCGTCAACCCATCATCACCGCGAAAGCTGGTCAGTCCCAGATCGGACTGCACCACCCATTGCCCCGCCTGCGGGCGATAGCTGTCGGAGTAATAATATTCATCCTCGCCGTCATTACGCGGCGCATCGGGATTGCGGGCGGTCAGCAGATAGGCGCCGGGTTCGCGGCTGCCGATGGCATCGGCGAGCGGAAACAAGGTGGTGACGGCGGCATTGCGCGGCCCCTTGACCGGGATTTCCCCCTGCCAGATCAGCTTGCCCGTATCCTCCTCCACCTCACGCGCGGCATAGGGATAGAAGGTGCGTTCATCGACGAAATCCTGCCGCATCCGGGCCAGCATCCGGTCGCCGACGCGGTAGAGCTTCACCTCCAGCCGGTCGACATTGACGGTGGTGATGGGCAGGCCATCGCCCATTTCGCGCGGCAGGATGAAGCCCTGGCCCAGCGCCACCGCCGGCGCGCGGTCGGACAGGCTGACGGTGACATTCTGATCATCGGCCAGTTTGGCCCCATCAGCCGCCGGCAGGCCGGCGCGCAAGGTCACCTCATGCTCCGCCCCAAAGGCCAGACCGGAGAGGCAGAGCTTCGGCCCCTCCACCCGGAAACCGGCCGTCACCCCCTCCGGCAGTTGCACATAATCGGCATAATTGACGGCACGGGTGCTGTTCAGGGGGCGGTTGAATACCAGGCAGGCCTCCGCCACCGCATTGGCGGATTCGGTGGACAGGCGGGCGAAACGGAAAGCGGGGGAATCGGGTGCCGGCTGGCTGGTGACGGTCAGCGGCCGCGAATCGGGTCCGGTGGTTTTCGCCGGTTCAGCGGGCGATGCGGCAGGGGGTGGGTTAGTCCCGGTGGCCACCACGCCCCCCCGTTCCCCTGCCGATCCCAGCCAATGGGCAACGCCCCAGCCGGCCAAACTCAACAGAATGACCGTGATGGCCGCCAGGGCCATCTGCATCAAGGACCGCATGTTTTCCCATCCCCCGCTTAAGCGTGACAACAGAGTGCCAAGCCCATTGTGGCGACACAACGGTCAGTGGTGCAAACGAAGGAGGTAATTCTTCAGATAAGAGTAGGATCGAGCGTGAAAAGCTCCTGCGCCCGACCGACGCCGCGCAGGGCATAGCGCCCGACAGAGACCAGCCGTGCCCGCGCCTCGGGCGGGCTGCTGGCGGCAAAGGCATCGGATGTCACCAGCGACCGGTCCACCGACCGGCACATGGAGACGATGCGCGCCACCTCATTCACCGCCGGGCCGACAACGGTGAAATCCAACCGGTCCTGCCCGCCGATATTGCCATAGAAGACATCGCCGATATGCAGGCCCAGATAGATATCCGTCACCGGCTGGCCTGCCGCCGTACGGCGCTGCTTCAACTCCCGCAGGCGGACGCGCAGATCGGCCCAGGCATCCAGGGCGGCGCGGCAGGCATCGGCCGGATCGTCCGCCTTGAAAATGGCCAGCGTGCCATCGCCGATCAGCTTCAGCACATCCCCGCCGGCATTATGGATGGCAGAGACGGTGACATCGGCATAATCATTCAGCAACGGGATAATGGCGTCCGGGGCAGCGCTGTCGGAAATGCGGGTATAGCCGCGCAGGTCGGAAAACCAGAGCACGGCATTGATGCGATCCGCCACCCCGCGCGAAATCCGCCCCGACAGCACGCGCTGACCGGCATCGCGGCCCAGGTAAACTTGAGTCAGCGTGCCGGCGATGCGGGCCAGCGACAGGGTTTTCAGGGACAGGGCCAGCAGCGGCATCAGCCGGCGCAGCGCCGCCTGCTCGCCGGCGCTGAACCCGTCCGTCTGCCGTGTCAGGCAATAGGAATAGACGCAATCCATCCCGCCCATCACCCCATCGGGGGCGAAATGGTGGATGAAGGCCAGGCAATCGGTGGAGCCGGTGGCCTGCATATCCTCCATATGCGAATAGTCGGGCAGGTCCGGCCCGATCAGCGGGCAGCGCAGTTCCGACAGCGACCGGTTCAGCATGTCCTGAAACATGCTGCGGCGCCATTTCTCCGCCAGTTCCCCGTCGGTGGTGGGGCCATATTCGATCAGCCCCTCTTCCTCCACCCCATCATCGCGCCAGCGAAAGGCGCGGCCCTCAAAGATCGGGTGCAGCGTGTCGATGATGGCCACAGAACGACTGACCGCCACGCCAGCCGCACAGAGACGCTGACTGAAGCCTTCCAGCAGGGCCATTTCCGTCAGGCCCGTCAGCCCGGCGGAAACCAGCCAGCCGGCCAGCGCCTCCAGTGCCGCCGCATCGGGTTCCTGTCTTTCCGAATACCCGTTCAATGGCTGAACGCGCCGCGCAGGTGGCGCATGAAACGGGCCGGTGAGGGCAGATGCACCAGCAGGTCGCCGGCCTTGCCGGTGCTGCCCTTTACCTTGGCGATGCCTTGGCCCACCCGCATCACATCGGCAATGCGGCGGTCCAGGAAGGCCCAGGTATCGACATGGCCTTCTGAGGCATCATCCAGCCAGTAAAGGGCGGTGGAGCTGACCACGCCGGAGAGCAGCAGCCGCTTGGTGTAGAAATTGAAATCGTTGGACTGGTCGCCCACCGCCTTCCACACCACATCCACTGTGGCATAGAGCAGGCGGGGTGCGATGGTCAGACCATGGGGCATGGCCAGCAGGGCGGCGGCGCGGCGCAGCGCCTCCTTATGGGGCGTCAGAATCTCCAGCCGGGTACGCACGGCCAGCGCCACGCGCTGGCGCACCTTCAAGGCCGACAGGTCGGTGGCGGCCAGCTTTGCCGCCATCTGCCGGTTGGCCCAGTCGGCCAGATGGGCCACCACCTGCAGGGGCCCCTCGGGGAAGCTGGCTTCGGCCTCCCGCGGGTCGAACCCGGCCTGTTCGGCCCCCCGGCGCATGGCGGCCGGTCCCCAGCCGTCAAAGGCCACATCGGGCAGCATGGCCAGCAGGATGGCATCCCGGCGGGCCTGCAATTCGGCCGTAACACCCGCCAGCGGGGAGGATGCGCCTGTCGTTTCGCTATCGGTCATGGCATTCGGCTCCAGCACGGGGGACTAGCCCTTCAAGGCATCTGCCGTGAAATGGGCCATTTCCTCGGTAAAGGTCAACTTGCCCAGATCGGGCATCCGATCCAGATAGAGCACACCATCCAAGTGATCCAGCTCATGTTGGATGACGCGGGCATGGGTGCCCGTCGCCTCCCGCTCCACCAGATCGCCATCCAGATCATAGCCCCGATAGCGGATTCGGGCATGGCGTGGCACAATGCCGCGCAGCCCGGGGATGGAGAGACACCCCTCCCAACCCAGCTTTTTTTCATCTGTCAGGGCAACGAATTCCGGGTTGATCAGCACCTGATTGCCCAGCGCCGTGTCGCCATCGGCCCCACTGGCCCGCTCCGCCGGCACGCGGAAAACGATGATGCGCTGGCTGATATCCACCTGCGGGGCGGCCAGCCCGATGCCGGGGGCCGCCAGCATGGTGTCGATCATGTCCCCCGCAAGCCACTGGATTTCCTCTGGAAAAGGCAGGCCTGGCCGCACCGGCAGCGCCAGCGCAGGGCGGCGCAAGGTGGGATGCCCCATGCGGATGATCGGCAGGACGGCCACGATGCAGGCTCCAGCATTAAGGGGAAGGGGGAGATGGGCGGGGGCCGATTGTGCCCCGCCACCGCCCGCCGCGCAAGCTGCCGACAGGGTCGAAAACGCCGCTGCCAAGTGACAATCACATTAAAGAATGTTTAGGCAAAGGTCACCGAAAGGAAACATTGCGGTCCTACATGAAGCCCTGTTCCCCCTTGTTTCATCCTGGAGAATTTCCATGGGCATCATGTCGCGTTTCCTGGCGGCGCCGGTCCTGGCGGCGCTGGTCGGGTTCGGCATTGCCGGGGTTGCCCCCGCCGCCGATATCAGCGGTGCGGGCGCCACCTTCCCCTATCCCGTCTATGCCAAATGGGCCGACAGCTACAAAAAGGAGACGGGGACCGGTCTGAATTACCAGTCCATCGGTTCCGGTGGTGGGATCAAGCAGATCAAGGCCAAGACCGTGACCTTCGGCGCCTCCGACGCCCCCCTGAAAGAGGAGGAGCTGAAACAGGATGCGCTGGTGCAATGGCCGATGATCATGGGCGGTGCCGTGCCGGCCATCAATGTCCCGGGGCTGAACCCCGGTGAACTGACCCTGGATGGCCCGACGCTGGCCCGTATGTATCTGGGTGAGATCACCAAATGGAACGATCCGGCCATCGCCGCCCTGAACAAGGGTGTGAAGCTGCCCAGCACCGCCATCGCCGTGGTTTACCGTTCCGATGGGTCGGGCACCAATTTCCTGTTCACCAATTACCTGTCCAAGGTGAGCAAGGATTTTGAAGGCAAGGTCGGGGCTGCCGCCTCTGTGCAATGGCCGACCGGCATCGGTGCCAAGGGCAATGAAGGTGTCGCCAATATGGTCAAACAGACCGCCGGCGCCATCGGTTATGTGGAATATGCCTATGTGAAGCAGAACCACATGAACTATGCCGGGCTGATCAATGCCGCCGGCAAGAAGGTGCAGCCGGATGCCAAGAGCTTCCAGGCCGCCGCCGCCAATGCCGACTGGGCCCATACGCCGGGCTATGCCGTCATCCTGACCAACCAGCCCGGTGCCGAGAGCTGGCCGATCACCGGTGCCAGCTTCATCCTGATGCACGAGAAGGTGGAAGACCCGGCCGCCGCTGCCGAGGCGCTGAAATTCTTCGACTGGGCCTACAAGAAGGGCGGCAAGGAGGCTGAGGCGCTGGATTATGTGCCGATGCCCGCCAGCGTCGCCGACATGGTGCGCAAGACCTGGGCCGCGCATATCAAGGATGCCAATGGCAAGCCGGTCCATGCCGGCTAAGCCGCTGTTGCGGACATCTTGATTGCATAGGGTTTTCGGGGGTGAGCCGCTGCCACGGCTCACCCCCGGCCTTGTTTTCACCCCAATGACAGCGGGGAGCGGCAGCGATGGCCGATCTGATCATTGCCGAGCCGGCAGCGACCCTGTCCCGTGCAGGACGCTATCAACGCCAGGATCGGTATTTCCAATGGCTGACAGGCGGTTTCGCCCTGTTCGTACTGTTGCTGCTGGGCGGCATCGTGCTGTCCATTCTGGATGGGGCCTGGCCGGCCCTGCGCCAGTTCGGCTTCGGCTTTCTGGTGACGGAGACCTGGAACCCGGTGACGGAGAAGTTCGGGGCACTGGCGCCGATCTTCGGCACCCTGGTCACCTCCATCATCGCCATGCTGGTGGGGGTGCCGCTGGGTTTCGGCATCGCCCTGTTCCTGACTGAACGCTGCCCGCCGGTGCTGAAACGCCCGCTGGGCATTGCGGTGGAACTGCTGGCCGGCATCCCCTCCATCATCTATGGCATCTGGGGCCTGTTCGTGCTGGCGCCCTTTCTGCAACACCATGTGCAGCCCTTTCTGATCGATACGCTGGGGGAATTGCCCTGGATCGGGGCACTTTTCCAGGGGCCGCCCTATGGCATCGGCGTGCTGACGGCGGGGCTGATCCTGGGCATCATGGTGCTGCCCTTCATCACCGCCATCACCCGCGACGTGTTCGACACCGTGCCGCCCCTGCTGCGCGAAAGCGCCTATGGGCTGGGCTGCACCACCTGGGAGGTGGTGTGGAACGTCGTGCTGCCCTATACGCGGGCCGGTGTGGTCGGCGGCATCATGCTGGGCCTGGGCCGGGCGCTGGGGGAGACGATGGCCGTCACCTTCGTCATCGGCAATGCCCACCGGATTTCCGGGTCGCTGCTGGCCCCCGGCACCACCATTTCCGCCGCCATCGCCAATGAATTTACCGAGGCGACGGGGGATCTCTATACCTCTTCCCTGATCGCGCTGGGCTTGCTGCTGTTCGTCATCACCTTTGGCGTGTTGACGGCGGCCCGGCTGATGCTGCGGCATCTGGAACGCCGGCGAGGGGCCTGAGCCATGCAACACAACACGCTCTATCTGCGCCGCCGCATCATCAATACCGTGATGATGGGGCTGTCGCTGGCGGCTACCCTGATCGGGCTGGTCTGGCTGCTGCTGATCCTGGGGATGCTGGTGGTCAAGGGCGGCAGCGCCCTCAACCTGGCCCTGTTCACCCAGATGACACCGCCGCCGGGATCGGCCGACGGTGGCCTGCTGAATGCCATTTTCGGCAGCCTGGCCATGAGCCTGATGGCTATGCTGATCGGCCTGCCGGTGGGTCTGCTGGCCGGCACCTGGCTGGCCGAATATGGCCGGAAGCAACCCCTGGCGGAACTGGTCCGCTTCGTTAATGACGTGCTGCTGAGCGCGCCCAGCATCATCATCGGCCTGTTCATCTATGAAGTGCTGGTCATGCGCATGGGCCATTTCTCCGCCTGGGCCGGTGCCTGTGCCCTGGCGGTGATCGTGGTGCCGGTAGTGGTGCGCACCACGGAGGATATGCTGCGGCTGGTGCCGGACACGATCCGGGAGGCCGCCGCCGCCCTGGGCGCGCCGCGCTGGAAGGTGATCACCCTGATCTCCTACCGCGCGGCGCGCTCGGGGCTGGTGACGGGCGGGCTGCTGGCCTTTGCCCGTATCAGCGGGGAGACGGCCCCGCTGCTGTTCACCGCGCTGAACAACCAGTTCTGGTCCACCGACCTGAACGCCCCCCTGGCCAATCTGCCCGTCACCATCTTCCAGTTCGCGCTCAGCCCCTATGAGGGCTGGCAGCAGCTGGCCTGGGCCGGGTCGCTGCTGATCACCATCGTTATTCTGGCCCTGAACATTCTCGCCCGCGTGCTGTCCGCCGGTGGAAAGGGAAAATGATGCAACAGACAAGCCTGCAGATGGCGCCCCCCGCCATGGCCACGGATGCCACCAGCGCCAAGGTCAGCATCCGCCGCCTGAACTTCCATTACGGTAGCTTCCATGCGCTGAGGGATATCAATCTGGACCTGCGGGAACGGGAGGTGACGGCCTTTATCGGCGCGTCCGGTTCCGGCAAATCCACCCTGCTGCGGGTGCTGAACCGTATCTATGATCTTTATCCCGGACAGCGGGCGGAGGGGGAGGTGCTGCTGGACGGGCAGAATATCCTGTCGCCCCGGCAAGACCCCAACCTGCTGCGCGCGCGGGTGGGCATGGTGTTCCAGAAGCCCACGCCCTTCCCCATGACCATCCATGACAATATCGCCTTCGGCATCAAACTCTATGAACGGCTGGGCCGGACGGAGCTGGAAGCGCGAGTGGAACAGGCATTGCGCGATGCCGCCCTGTGGGACGAGGTGAAGGACAAATTGCAGCAATCCGGCCTGTCGCTCTCAGGCGGGCAGCAGCAGCGGCTGTGCATTGCGCGCGCCATCGCCACCCGCCCCGCCGTGCTGCTGCTGGATGAGCCGACCAGCGCCCTGGACCCGATCTCCACCGCCAAATGCGAGGAGCTGATTGACCAGTTGAAGGACCGCTATACCATCGCCATCGTCACCCATAACATGCAGCAGGCCACGCGAATCAGCGACTGGACCGCCTTCATGCATCTGGGCGAATTGGTGGAATTCGGCGATACGGAGCAGGTTTTCACCCGGCCGCGGGAAAGCCGGACGGAGGATTACGTCACCGGTCGCTTCGGCTGACCCTCAGAAAACCGGCTTTCACCCCCCGCATGTCGGCCATTCCGCATGAATCTGACGGGGAACCGCCGCAAGCCCTTCACAAGTGCTGCGGGCATGTGTATAACCCCGCCGACTGGATCGGGCGATGGCACGACCTGAAAGGGTTCCCATTGCCGTTTCTTTCTATGATCAACCCTATCGCGTGACGCCGGCTTGCCGGATGAGCGCATCCATTGGAGTGGAAAGTCCCGTGCAAGTTCTGGTTCGTGATAACAACGTCGATCAGGCCCTGCGCGCGCTGAAGAAGAAGATGCAGCGTGAGGGCATCTTCCGCGAAATGAAGCTGCGCCGCAATTACGAGAAGCCGTCAGAGAAGCGCGCCCGCGAGAAGGCTGAAGCCATCCGCCGTTCGCGCAAGCTGCTGCGCAAGCGTCTGGAGCGCGAGGGCTACTAATAGCCCTTGCGGGTTCCGCCCGCTTGAATTCGTAGCGAAATTATTCGCATACGGGATTGATCGCCGCCCAGGAATTTTCCGGGGCGGCTTTTGGTCTTTGTGGGGCGGGTGTATCGATTGGGGCGGAAGAGCGGTTGGCTGATCCTCATTCCCCCACCGTCACCCCGGCGAAGGCCGGGGTCCAGGGTCACAGGCTTATCGCTCTACGAACTGGACCCCGGCCGCAGCATGGGTGACGGAAGAAGAATCAGGGATGGAGGCTGAGGGGGCGGCAACGTCACCGTCTCCACCCCTCCCCGCTCAGAACTTCACGGCAAAACTCACCCCCCATTCGCGGGGGCGGCCGTAACTCACCTCTGCCAAGCCGAACGCGGCACTGGCATTGCCGGAGACGAAATAGCGCCGGTCGGTCAGGTTGGTGACAAAGGCCGCCGCCGTCCAGCCATCATCGGCCGAGGTGTAGGTCAGCCGGGCATTGGCGATGCCATAGCCGTCCTGGGCGATCAGGGCGGTATTGGCGACGTCATTATAGAATTTGCTGTAGGCGGACAGGTCACCACGCAGGGCCAGTGAACTGTCATCGGGCAGGATATAGGTATATTGCACCCCGGTGGAGACGGTCCATTTCGGCGTCTTCACGAACTTGGCGTCCTTGGTGATGGGCAGAATCTGGGTCGGCCCCAGGCCGGACCCGACCTCATCATAAGAGGCATCGGTGTAACCGACAGCCAGATCGAAATCCAACCCCTTGGCCGGGCGCGCCCTGACCTCCAGCTCAGCCCCCTTGATGGTGCCCTTGGCGGCATTGGCAACGAAGTTGCGCGGGGTCTGGTTCACCGTCAGCTGGATATTGTCATATTTTGACAGATAGGCGGCGGCGTTCAGAATCAGCCGGTTATCAAACCAGCCGGTCTTGGCGCCGGCCTCATAGGTCCAGATGGTTTCCGGCTCATACTGCGTCACCTCTGAGGCATCGACCAGCGGGCGGGCATTGAACCCGCCGCTCTTGAAGCCCTTGCCGGCGGAGGCATAGAGCAGCACATCCTTGGTCGCCTTGTATTCCAGCCCCGCTTTGGGCGTGAAGGCGTTCCACTTACTGGAACGCTGCACGTCGGTGAAGATCACATTGTCGCGCTGGCGCTGGTTGAAGACGGAAATCCATTTCTTGTCGCGGTTCCAGCGGGCACCCAACGTGACGCTCAATTCATCGGTCAGCTTCACATTGCCCTGGCCAAAGGCAGCATAGGAGCTGTTGTCGATATCATTGCGAATCCGGGTGGCCGGCGACAGGGGCGGCCCCAGCGGCGGCCAGAGGCCCATGGCCAGATCGGCCCGCGCCTTGTCGCTGCCTTCCTCCTTGAAGTAATAGAGCCCGCCCACCCAGGTGACGCGGCCATCAAAACTGTCACCACTGAGCTGAAGTTCCTGGCTGAACTGCCATTGGTCATCATCATTGTAGGTTTCGCGGTACACGAAGGGCGTGTTGTCACCATCGCGGCCGAACACGGCCGCCAGCTTGCGATAGGCGGTGATGCTCTTGATCTCCGCCCCGCCAACATCCCAGCTCAGCGTGCCGGCCACGCCCCAGAGGTCCAGATCATTGACATTGGGGCCGGTGCCCCAATTGGTGAAGGGGCTGTCGGTGACAAAGGAACCGTTCAGCGTGGGCTGGCCATTGGGCGCCACCACCCCGCGTGACGGGGCCACCAACTGGTTATAATTGGTCAGGAACGGCACCCCGGTCAGGCCCGGCGCCGGGGCCACGGCCAGCAGCTTGTTCGGCGCGGAATGTTCGCGCGCGCGGGTCACATCGCCAACGATATGAAAGGTAACATTCTCCGCCAGTTCGGCCTGCATCTGCAGCCGGGCGCTGTCGGCATTGCGGTTGCCCATATCCTGCCCATCCGACAACCGCTTGGCATAGCCGTCACGGTTGAGGGAGGAGGCGGAAATCCGGGTCAGCAGCTTGCCATCGGCCAGCGGCACATTCAGCGTGCCCTTGGCATCGAACCGGTTGAAGCGGCCACCCGTCAGTTCCACCCGGCCGCCGAAATCCGCCGTCGGGCGCTGGGTATTGATCAGCACGGCACCGCCGATGGTGTTCTTGCCGAACAGCGTGCCCTGTGGCCCGCGCAGCACCTCCACGCTTTGCAGATCGACCGCATCCATGATGCCGCCGATGGAGCGGGCATAATAAACCCCGTCCACATAGAAGCCGACGCCCGGATCGCTGAAAATGGCAAAGTCATTCTGGCCGATACCGCGAATGAAGACGGTGGCATTATAATTGCCGCCGGACAAGGCGGCCGCCCCATCGAAACGGATATTGGGGGTAAATTTGGCAATGTTATCCAGCGTATCGACATTACGCGATTCCAACGCCTCTGCCGTGAAGGCGGTGACGGCCACCGGTGTGGCCTGAATGGATTCCGACCGGCGGCGCGCGGTAACAACAATTTCATCCAGCGCCCCCTGATCGGCCTGCTGCGCGCCTACGGGGGCGGCGCTGGCCAGGGCCAAGCCCAGAATAATGGCTTTGCGGGATGTCATTGCAGACGCACGTGCGCCAACCCCCACCGGCAGGCGCCGATGTTGCCAACTGAACATGATGATCCTCCCTGGACCTTGTTTCTTAATTCAGGCCTCGGCGGACTGGCCTTTGCGGCCAGTCCGATATTTTTGCATAACCATCATGCTTCATTACTATTTACCCCGCAACGGGGGTTTCAGGCGACCCGATAGATCGCCCCATAAGTGTGGCTTATTTGTCCCGGTAGCGCTTGCCGGCCTTCACATGATCCTTGGCGCGGAAGGTGATGGCGGTGAATTCCGGCGGCTTGCGCGCCACCCAGCGGATGAAGTCGGCAATGTCGGGATGGGCACGCAGGGCTTCCAGCGTGTTGTATTGCCGCGCCAGTTCCTTTTCCGACAGTTCGGCGTGGATCTTGCGGTGGCAGACCCGGTGCAGCATCACCGTGTCGCGCCCGCCCTGGCTGCGTGGCAGCAGGTGATGGGCATCCACGCTGGGGCCATCCAGCATGGGCCGCCCGCACAGGCCACAGGGCCCAAGTTCTCGTGCCGCCGTGGCGGCACGGGGGCGGGGCAGCAGATCGGGCGGCGGCAGGGGCTTCAGGCGGTCCATGGGGCTGAATACTGGATCGCCCGGACCGCCCGTCAAGGGGAAGCTTATTTCTGCTTCAGGAACGTATCCACCCGCAGCTTCACATTGGCGCGGATATCGGCATAGAACAGGCCGTAATCATGATAATGCATGGACCCGCCGGGCAAAGGCTGCAGGTCCAGCGCCGCCGCCGGCTCCACAATCAATTCCCCCCGGTCACACCGCGCGGCCACGGCTTTGGCCTTCAAGGGCTGCAAGCCCCCCTCCCCCGGTGCGCCGGGCACGGCACCCAGCGCCTTGTCCGCCGGTGCCGCAGGCTGGTCGGCATCGAAGGTGATGGGATTGACGCAGAGAAGCTGCTTGCCGGCATCATCGCCATGGCGCTGCACATAGCGGCGTTCGGCCATGGGCAGGATTACGTCCAGATTGGCGGTCGGCAACAGCGCGTTCCAGGCCACCACGCAGTTGGTCTGTGCCGGCTTGGCGCAGATTTGCAGGTTCTTGTAAGTCTTGGGGAAATCGCCCACCGACAGGTTCACGCCGATAATATAGGCGGCCACCATGCGGCCCTTCAGCGGCGTGCCATCAATCCGGCTTTCCAGCAGCCGCATCAGGTGAAAGCTGCCCTGGCTGTGGCTGGCCAGGATGAAGGGGCGGCCATTATTATAATGGGTCAGGTAATAATCGAAGGCGCGTTCGACATCGCTGGTGGCCAGATCGAACGCCTTGCCACCATCGCCGTCCATGCTGGTGAAGGACAGGGTGGAACCCTGGCGGTAACGCGGGGCGAAAATCCGACAGCAGCCATTGAACACACCGGCCTGCCGGGCAATCACGCTGGCATCGGTCCAGTCATTGGCCGCCTTGTCGGCAATATCCTGGTTCCAGCGATCCTTGGAGCGATAGGTGGTGGGATGGACATAGAACACATCCACCACCGCATCCTTGGCCAGGGGTGTAGCTCCTGCCGGCAGGGCCGCCGCAGCCCCCAGCCCGCCCGGACCTGCGGCCCAGGCTTCCGCCTTGGCATAATCCGGCACCGGGGGCGGGGTCTGCTGGTCGAACGGTTGCACGGCATCGGCGGCAAGGGCCACGTGTGTGGCGGCACTGGCGGCAAACAGGCTGATCCCGGCGGCCAGCAGGCGGGCAAAGGCTTGGTTCATGACAATCCCCGGCATGATATTGCCCAGCCTTAACACGGGCGCGGCGCGGGTGCGCTTGCGCGGTGGGGTGGGCGACCATCAGGCGGTTGCCCCCGCCCCGACAAAAGTTGACACAAAATACACAATTCGACACACATCAATAAAAACTGATAATATTTACCCATCCACCAAATGGACAAGAAATATATCAAACCTTCATTTTGAATGAATTCACGCCGAAGCTTCTGATCAATAAAGAAACAATCCCGGATCAGAGGCTGACATCATGTTCACAAGACGCGGATTCCTCGCCGCCACGGCAGCGCTTTCCCTGGCGCCCCGGGTCGCCTTTGCGGAGGAACAGGCCGATATCATCATCATCGGGGCCGGCCTTTCCGGCATGAATGCCGCGCTGATTCTGCGCGAACAAGGCCTACGCCCCATCGTGCTGGAAGCGGGCGCCCAAGTGGGCGGCCGGGTGCGCACCCACCAGACGGCCGATGGGCCCATTGATGTCGGGGCCAGCCAGATCGGCCGTTCCTATGCCCGCGTGCTGGATGCCTGCTGGCGCTACAAGCTGAAACTGATCCCGGAAGACCGCGACCTGCTGACCTTCGGCACCCATTACAAGGGGAACTGGATCGATGCGGCAAGCTGGGAGAGCAACCCGCTGAACCAATGCGTCGGCGAGGAACGCAAGATCGCGCCCATGATGATGGGCTCCCGTCTGGTGGGGAAATATAACCCGCTTAAGGAGTTGGATGATTGGCTGAACCCCGCCTTCGCCGATCAGGATATCAGCCTGCGCACCCTGTTGCAGCGCCATGGCCACAGCGCGCAGGCCATTGAACTGGCCGCCCTGTCGGCCCCCGGCATCAGCATTGATGATACCTCCGTGCTGCGCATGTGGCAGGAGGAAACGCGCGGCGCGCTGGACCGGAAGTTCGGCGGCCCGGCCAGCGGGCAGGAAGCCACCAAACTGCACCCGTTCGGCGAACAGCATCGCCGCGATCTGGTCAATGGCCTGACCTCCACCTCCAATATCGATGGGGGCTGTCACCTGCTGCCGGCCGCCATGGCCGCTGATCTGGGCGATGCGGTGCGGCTGAACAAGCAGGTGACCGCCATTGACCTGACGGACACATCCGCCAGCGTGCGCTGTGCCGATGGCAGCCGTTACAAGGCCCGCTTCATCATCTCCGCCGTCCCCTTCACGCTGCTGCGCAACGTGGCCATTTCCGGCGCCCCCGGCGGGGCGGCGGCCAAGGCCATTGCCCAGATGCCCTATGCCAATACGGCCCGGCTTTACATGCATGTGGAACCGTTCTGGCTGGAGGATGGGTTGCCCCCCTCCTTCAACAGTGACGGGCCGCTGGGCATGTTCTGGGCCATCGATAACCACAAGGGCACCGGCACCCACCGCGCCATGATCGTGATGGTGGGCCAGCGCGCCGCCGCGATCAGCCAGCGCGACCCCGATCAGGTGGTGCCCTTCCTGGTGGAGGAGCTGGCCCGCCTGCGCCCCGCCTCGGCCGGCAAGGCGAAGGTGGCGACCTATAAGGACTGGGCCCGCGACCCGCTGCAACGGGGCTGCGGCTTCAGCCTCGCCCCCGGCCAGATCAACAGTTTCGCGCGCGAGATGAACCAGCCCTGGCAGGTGATGCATTTCGCCGGCGAACACACACGCCGCAGCGATTTCGGCATGGAATCGGCCATGGAAAGCGGCGAACGCGCCGCCCTGGAAGTGCTGACCCGCGCCGGGTGAGGTGCCGGGGCACAGGAGCAGCAACCGGTGCCACGGGGATGGGAACCCCGGCAGCGGTCCTTTGAAAACAAAACCAACCATCAATCAGGAACAGGTAGGGGATAATATGGGACACGCAAAGAAACTCGCCATCGGCACGGCCGCCATGATGCTGTGCGGCAGCCCGGCTTTGGCCCAGCAGGGCCAGGGGGACGATCTGCTGCTGGAAGAGATCGTGGTGACGGCCCGGCTGCGCAGCGAAACGCTGCAAGATGTGCCGCTCTCCATCTCCGCCGTGACGGCAAAGGAGATTGAGCGGGCCGGCATCACCGATATGAGCAGCCTGGCCGGCGCCACCGCCGGGTTGCAGATCGACACCACCGGCGGCAAGACCACCACCACCCCGGTGGTGCGCGGCCTGTCGCAGGTCTCCCGCTCCGATGACGAAAACAACGTCCCCGTCTTCATCGATGGCGTTTATGTCTCCGGCCGCGACGGCATTGATGGCAGCCTGCTGGATGTGGAACGGATCGAGGTGGTGAAGGGCCCGCAAAGCGCGCTCTATGGCCGCAACTCCTATGCCGGCTCCATCAATTACATCACCAAAAAGCCGACCGACACGCCGTCCGGCAGTGCCGCTGTCACCGTGGGTGATGATAACCGTTTCACCGCCAAGGGCTCCCTCTCCGGCCCGCTGGTGGCGGAAAAGCTGTTCGCCCGGCTGGCCGCCGCCTATGACCAGTGGGACGGTTCCTACGGCGACAGCGACCTGAAGATCGGCGGCTATAAATCGCGCTTTGCCTCTGGCGGGCTGCGGCTGGTGCTGGACAGCGGGTTTGAGGCCAATGCCAATATTTATTATTCCAATGATGATATCGGCCCCGCCCCGCAGATCATCTTTGCCGGCAATTGCCAGCGTATCGCCGGGGCGCTGGGGGCCTGGTGCGGTGCCTATCCCGGCGTGAAAGACCCGGATTTCAGCGGCTATGACCGCCGTGCCAAGGGGACGGAGCGGGAAACCATGCGTTCCAGCCTGACCCTGACCCAGGATCTGGACGCCGTGCGCCTTTCCTCCATCACCGGCTATAACCGGCTGGATACGCGCAGCTATACCGACCTCGACCGGCAATATAAGGGCGTGCCCTTCAGCTATACGCTGGCTGGCCAGACCGGCACGGTGAACCTGACAGCGCTGCAGGGCTCCGGCGGCAACAGCTATGATGTCTCGCAGGAATTCCGGGTGGAATCCCGCGATGACGGGCCGTTCCAGTGGATTGTCGGCGCTTCCTATTACGGTTACCGGCTGAACACCGACTCGCCCTATGCCATCGACACCAGTCCGGTGCCGGCCGGCGCGCGGCTGACCTCCGCCGGGGCCATTGCCCTGGCGGCCGGGTTGAAGAACATCCCCGACGCCACCCTGCAGGACAGTTTCTTCAGCGCCTATTTCAGCCGCAACCGCAAGGAAACGGCGGCCTATGCCGCCTTTGGCGCCGTGCAGTACACCTTTGTCGAGGCGCTGACGGCCCGGGCCGAACTGCGCCATACGGATGAGACCAAGACGCTGTTCCAATATGGGGCGACCACCACCAAGGTGGACAAGAGCTTCAAATATCTGACCCCGCGCTTCACGCTGGACTACAAGGCGGATGATAATCTGCTGTTCTATGCCTCAGCGGCGCGCGGGGCCAAGGCCGGCGGCTTCAACGCCACGGCCCCAACGGCCGACGAACTGCCATTTGATCCGGAATTCAACTGGACCTATGAGGTGGGCGTGAAAAGCGACCTGCTGGACCGCAAGCTGCGCCTGAACCTTTCCGTCTTTGATGTGGAGATGGAGGGCATTCAGATCACCAACCCGTCCGCCACCTCCCCCACCATCTTCCTGACCAAGAATGCCGGCACCGGGCGCAGCCGGGGCTTTGAGCTGGAAGTGACGGCCAAACCGGTGGAGGGGCTGACGCTGCAGGGTTCCTATGCCTATGCCGACTCACATTTCGTCAATGCCAAGGATGGCTCGCTGCGCTCCTATCCCAGCTTTGTCAGCAATTACGATGTCTCTGGCAACCCGCTGCCGCGTCAGGCCAAGCATCTGGCCAATGCCAGCATCCAGTATGAAACGCCGCTGACAGAAGCGCTGGATGGCTATATCCGCACCGATATCCAGTATAATTCAAAGAAGAACGGCTTCACCACGCCCGACCTGGGCTATGTCAAGGGTCGCACGCTGGTGAATGCCAAGGTGGGCCTGATTTATGATCAGGTGGAGGCATCCTTCTGGGTGCGCAACCTGTTCAACAATGACACGCCGGTGCTGGCGCAATCCGCCCTGATCCTGAACACACTGGGCCGCCAGCCGGTGGTCCTGCTGCCCGACCTGCGCAGCTTTGGGGTGACGGTCAGTTACAAGTTCTGATGATCGGGCGGGCGGCTGGCCTTGAGCGGAAGCCGCCCGCCCTTTTCCCTCAAATCAACTCCCCACGGCGGATGGCGGCATAGCGGTCATTCACCGCCTGCCAGTTCACCACATTCCACCAGGCCGCCAGGTAATCCGCCCGGCGGTTCTGGTATTTCAGGTAATAGGCGTGTTCCCACACGTCATTGCCCATCAGCACCGCCTTGCCGTCCATCACCGGCGTATCCTGGTTGGGGCGGGCGACGATCTCCAGCTTGCCGGCTTTGTCGGCGGTGACGAACACCCAGCCGGAGCCGAACTGCTTGGTACCGGCCGCGTTGAACGTCTTTTTGAAATCCTCAAACCCGCCCAGATCGCGGGTGATGGCCTCGGCCACGGCACCCGTGGGCGCACCGCCGGCCTTGGGGCCCATGATGGACCAGAACATGGCATGGTTGGCATGGCCACCGCCATTGTTGCGGATGGCGCTGCGCACCCCTTCGGGCACCTCCGGCAGGCGGCGCAGCAGTTCCGGCAGGGTCAGGCTGGCCAGTTGGCTATGCTCCGACAGGGCCTTGTTCAGGTTGGTGACATAGGCCTGATGGTGCTTGTCATGGTGCAGCGACATGGTTTGCGCATCAATATGCGGTTCCAGCGCTTCCGGCGCATAGGGCAAGGGCGGCAGGGAGACGGGGCCGCCCGTGGCCTGGGCAAAGGCCACACGCGGCATCGCCCCGCCGGCGGCGGCCAGCGCCAAACCGGCGGCACCGGCCAGCATCATTTCCCGGCGGCCCGGTTCCAGACCCATCCGCTTCACATCGGCATTCATCATCAACCTCTTCGTCCGGTGAACAAGATTAAGGTGGCGTCGGGGGCCGCCAGCTCCCACTATCACACGCGCTGGGGTTCTCCCCGGCAACTTTGTGGCTATTCAGGAAACTGGCAGATGGGACGCGTTGTCCTGCTCAACAAGCCCTATGATGTGATGTGCCAGTTCACCGATGAGGGAACCGGTCACAAAACGCTGGCAGAATTCATCAAGGAGCCCGGCATCTATCCCGCCGGGCGGCTGGACCGCGACAGCGAAGGGCTGGTGGCGCTGACCGATGATGGCGCGCTGATCGCCCGCGTCAGCCAGCCGCGCCATAAATGGCCGAAAACCTATCTGGTGCAGGTGGATGGCGCGGTGACGGAAGAGGCTTTGGCGCAATTGCGCGGCGGGCTGGACCTGAAGGACGGCCCCACCCTGCCGGCCGAGGCCCGCGCCGTGCCGGAGCCCGACTGGCTGTGGCCGCGCGACCCGCCGGTGCGATTCCGCAAATCCATCCCCACCAGTTGGGTTGAAATCGTGCTGCGCGAAGGGCGCAACCGACAGGTCCGCCGGATGACCGCCGCCGTGGGCTTCCCCACCCTGCGCCTGATCCGCATCGGTATCGGCGACTGGCGGCTGGATGGGCTGGCACCGGGGGAATGGCGGGTGGCACCACCCCAGTCCCGATAAAAATCAGCCGAAGATGGCCTTATGGAATTGCGGCAATTGCGGCCCGATATGTTCGGGCCTGTAGCCCTTCACGTCGGTCAAATAGGTCTCCAACGACATCTCCCCCCGACGGACACGCGCACGCATCTCCTCTTCCAGCACCTCGCGGGAGAGGGTAAGCCGCACCATCAAAGGGGTCGGCGCATCGGAGTTACGGGCATTCACGCCCATGATCAGAGCCTCTGTATCAAACAAAAAGGGCCGGTCAATCGACCGGCCCCCGTCACAGATCAATGCCCGCCGCCTGACAGCGCCTTGACGATTTCTTCCGTCATCTTCTTGGCGTCGCCCAGCAGCATCATGGTGTTGGGGCGGAAGAACAGCTCGTTCTCCACGCCGGCATAACCGGCCCCCATCGACCGCTTGATGAACAGCACCGTCTTGGCCTTTTCCACATCCAGGATGGGCATCCCATAGATGGGGCTGGACGTGTCGGTCTTGGCCGCCGGGTTGGTCACGTCATTGGCACCAATGACATAGGCCACGTCCGCCTGACCGAAATCACGGTTGATCTCGTCCAGTTCGAACACCTCGTCATAGGGCACATTGGCTTCGGCCAGCAGCACATTCATATGGCCGGGCATACGGCCGGCCACGGGATGGATGGCGTACTTCACCTCCACCCCTTCCTTCTTCAGCAGATCACCCATTTCACGCAGCGCGTGCTGGGCCTGGGCCACCGCCATGCCGTAACCCGGCACGATGATGACCTTGGCAGCGTTCTTCATGATGAAGGCCGCATCATCCGCCGAACCGGCCTTGAAGGAACGATCCACCGCCGCACCGCCCGCCGGGCCGGCCGCAGCGGCATCGCCGCCAAAGCCACCCAGGATGACGTTGAAGATGGACCGGTTCATGCCCTTGCACATGATGTAGGACAGGATGGCACCCGAGGCACCGACCAGCGATCCGGTGATGATCAGCAGCGGGTTCTGCAGCGTGAAGCCGATACCCGCCGCCGCCCAGCCGGAATAGCTGTTCAGCATGGAAACGACCACCGGCATGTCCGCCCCGCCGATCGGCAGGATCAGCAGCAGGCCCAGCGCCAGCGCCACGGCAACGATCAGCCAGAAGATCACCGGGCTCTGCGTGATGCAGAGCAGAATGATCAGCAGCAGGGTGGCAATGCCCAGACCGGCATTCAGCATATGCTGACCGCTGAACTGCAACGGCTTGCCCGAGACCAGCCCCTGCAGCTTGGCGAACGCCACCAGGGAGCCGGTAAAGGTAATGGCACCGATGGCCACCCCCAGGCTCATTTCAATCAGGGAGCCGACATGAATGTCGCCCGGCTCCCCGATATTGAAGCTCTCCGGCGAGAAGAAGGCGGCGGCAGCCACGAACACGGCGGCCAGACCGACCAGGGAGTGGAAGGCCGCCACAAGCTGCGGCAGCTCCGTCATCTGGATGCGCTTGGCGATGATATAGCCAATGCCGCCGCCGATGGCCAAACCGGCCACGATCAGCAGCCAAGCCAGCCCGCCAATATCAGGGGTGACCACCAGGGTGGTGACGATGGCAATGGCCATGCCGACCATGCCGAACCGGTTGCCGGATTGCGCCGTGGCCGGGCTGGACAGCCCGCGCAGCGCCATGATGAAACAGACCGCCGCCGCCAGATAGGCGAGCGAAGCAACGATAACCATGAATCGCCCTCCTTACTTGGCGTTGCCGCCGGCAGCCGGCGTCTTTTTCTTGTACATGGCCAGCATCCGCTGGGTGACCAGGAAGCCGCCGAAAATATTCACGGCAGCCAGGATGGTGGCCAGGAACCCGAAGAGCATCGACCAGCCGGAGATCGCAGACCCGGTGGCGATGAGCGCGCCGACAATGATGACGGAGGAAACGGCATTGGTGACGGCCATCAGCGGCGAATGCAGGGCCGGCGTCACCCGCCACACCACGTAATAGCCCACGAAACAGGCCAGTACGAAAATGGTGAGCCCGGTGACGATGAAGGGCGGGCCGGCGGCCATGGCGGCATGGGTGGCCACGGAGGCGGCCTGATTGGCCAGCTCAGCGGCGTTATCGGCCAGGGCCTTGGCCTGGTTGGCCAGTTCCGCCGCGTTCTGGGCGTGCTGTTGCGGATCCATATTATCCCTCCCGATCAGGCGGCGGCCGGCTTGAAGGCGGAATGGACGATGGTGCCGTCACGGGTCAGGCCCGTGCCCTTCACCACCTCATCCTCCCAGTTCAGCTTCAGGGTCTTCGTCTCCTTATCGACGAAGGGGGTGATGAAATTCAGCAGGTTCTTGGCGTAAAGCGCCGAGGCATCCACGGCGATGCGGCCGGGCATATTGATGCGGCCGACAATCTTCACGCCATATTTCTCCACCACCTCACCGGCGACGGAACCTTCGACATTGCCACCCTGCTCGCAGGCCAGATCCACCAGGATCGCCCCCTGCTTCATGGTCTTCAGCATCTCGTCGGTCACCAGCACCGGGGCCTTACGGCCGGGAATCAGGGCTGTGGTGATGACGATATCCTGCTTCTTGATCGTCTCCGCGATCAGGGCCGCCTGCTTGGCCTTATATTCCGGGGACATTTCCTTGGCATAGCCGCCGGCGGTCTGCGCCTGCTGGAATTCCTCATCCATCACGGCAACGAAGGTGCCGCCCAGGCTTTCCACCTGTTCCTTGGTGGCCGGACGCACGTCGGTGGCCGACACCACGGCACCCAGACGCTTGGCCGTGGCGATGGCCTGCAAGCCGGCCACGCCGGCCCCCATCACCAGGGCACGGGCCGGCGGCACAGTGCCGGCGGCGGTCATCATCATCGGGAAGGCGCGACCGAACTCGTTCGCCGCCTCAATCACCGCGCGGTAACCGGCCAGGTTGGACTGCGACGACAGGATATCCATGCTCTGCGCGCGGGTGATGCGCGGCATGAATTCCATGGCGAAAGCATCGACCTTGGCATTGGCATAGGCGGTCACCGATTCCGGCGCGCCATAGGGGGACAGGCCGGCAATCAGGATGGCACCGGGCTTCAGCAGCGCCAGCTCATCCACCTCACCCTCACCGGCGGTCAGGGGGCGCTGCACCTTCAGCACGATATCAGCACCGGTCAGGGTGGCGGCGACGTCCGGGACGATCTTGGCACCAGCCAGAGCAAAAGCGTCATCCGTGATGGCGGAGCCAAGGCCGGCGCCGGTTTCCACCACCACCTCAAACCCCAGCCCGATATATTTGCGCACCGTTTCCGGCGTGGCCGCAACGCGCAATTCATGCGCACGGCGTTCCTTCGGTATGGCGATCTTCATTGCGATCCGATTCCCCCTCTGGCTTCAGTGACGCCCGGCTTGGCCGGAACCCCGGAGGCGGTTGGCCCGCCTGCGACATGATCGGTCCCGGCCGGATTTATTTTGCATCGGCACGATGCCTGATCCGGTAATCTTTGTGAAGCTTCGCGGGATGCCCACGCAGTTTCACATTGGCAGAATGGCAGGGCCAAAATGCCCATACCAAAAAGGGTTGCACCAGCAGGCAAGTGTCACCGTGGACAGAAAGCCCGATCAAAAAACAAGGAATTACGCCAAATTTCACTGTTCCACCGGTGTCATAGGTAATTTTGTTGCCGAAAAACATCTACTACCTTCGACCTGCCCGCTATGCGCCCATGTGGAACCGGCCCCGCGTCCTGCTGGTTGCTGCAACGGCGAAGGCTGGACCAGAGGGGGCTTTCCAGCGCAGATTGGGCCGCAGGAACCGACAAAGGTGATCAGAGCATGAGTGACGCGACCAACACGGAAAAGCACCCGGTGGCCGAGGCCGCCCGCAGCCTGTTCAAGGAACTGACCGATGCCGGCAAACCTGTGGTGGGCACCGGCATGGGCGAAGGCCGCATCTATCTGCGGGTGGCCGGCCCCGACCATGGCGCACCGGCGGAATATCGCGGTTACCCGGTGGTGGTACTAACGGATGAGGGCATCAAGCGCTGAAAACAACCTTCCCTTGACGGGTCGATATATCCGCCGCACCCTCAAACATGTGTTTAAATATAAGCATGGGAGAGGAAACGGATGCGCGCGCTGTTGTGCAAGGAATTTGGGCCGCCCTCGCGGCTGGCCATTGAGCCGGTTGCCCCGCTGCCCCTGGGGCCGGGGCAGGTGCGGATCGCCGTTCATGCGGCGGCGATGAACTTCGCCGACACGCTGATGATCGAGGGGAAGTACCAGGAAAAGCCGCCCTTCCCCTTCACCCCCGGCCTGGAATGCGCCGGTGAGGTGGTGGAGGTGGCGGCCGATGTGACCCATCTGCTGCCCGGCCAGCGGGTCATGGCGCTGGCCGCCCACGGGGCCTTTCGCAGCGACACGGTGGCCGATGCCAGCCTCACCCTGCCCTTGCCCGAGGGTATGGATTTTCCCAGTGCTGCCGCCTTCCCCGTCGCCTATGGCACCTCGCATCTGGCGCTGACGGTGCGGGCCAGGCTGAAAGCGGGGGAAACCCTGCTGGTGCTGGGAGCAGCCGGCGGCGTGGGGCTGACGGCGGTGGAAATCGGCAAGGCATTGGGCGCACGGGTGATCGCCGCTGCCTCATCGGACGAAAAACTGGCCCTGGCCAAGGCGCATGGTGCCGACGAGCTGGTGAATTACGCCACCGATGATCTGCGCGCGCGGATCAAGGAGTTGGCGCCCAAGGGCGTGGATGTCGTTTATGACCCGGTGGGCGGCGATCTGTTTGACGCCGCCCTGCGCTGCCTGGGCTGGGGCGGTCGCATCGTCACCATCGGTTATGCGTCCGGGCGCATTCCCCAGGTGCCCACCAATATCCTGCTGGTGAAGAACTGCGCCGTGCTGGGCCTGTTCTGGGGTGCCTATCGCCATCATGACCGCACCACCCTGACCGACAGCCTGCGCGATCTGCTGGCAATGTGGGCGGAGGGAAAGCTGCACCCGCATGTCAGCCACCTGCTGCCGCTGGAACAGTATGAAACGGCCTTTGCCCTGTTATCGGGCCGGCAATCAACCGGCAAGGTGGTGATGACGGTGGGCTAAAAAAGACAACCGCCGCACCGGTTGCCCGGTGCGGCGGTCAAACGCAGCCCGTATTAAGGACCGGCCTTACTTACTGGATGGATTCGCCATGCAGGGCGATATCCAGACCGTCACGCTCGGCATCTTCGTCCACCCGCAGACCGATGGTGAACTTGATGGCGTACAGGATGACGGCGGAGGCGACACCAGACCAAACCAGGGTGATCAGGACGCTGTAAATCTGGGTCCAGACCTGACCGATATTGCCTTCCAGGGCACCGGCAGTGCCACCGATGGCGGCTTTGGCGAATACACCGGTCAGCACCGCGCCGACGATACCACCCACGCCATGCACACCCCAGACATCCAGGCTGTCATCATATTTCAGCGCGTGCTTCAAGGTAGTGGAAGCGAAGTAGCAGAGGACGCCGGCGGCCAGGCCGATACCCAGGGCGCCGTCAACACCGACGAAGCCGGCGGCGGGCGTGATGGCAACCAGACCGGCAACAGCACCGGAGATGATGCCCAGGATGGAGGGCTTGCCCTTCACACCCCATTCCACAAACATCCAGGCCAGGGCGGCGGTGGCGGCGGCAACTTGGGTCACCAGCATGGCCATACCCGCACGACCATCAGCGGCCACGGCGGAACCGGCATTGAAGCCGAACCAGCCAACCCACAGCATGGAAGCGCCAATCAGCGACAGCACCAGATTGTGCGGCTTCATGTCAGAGGTGCCATAGCCCTTGCGCTTGCCCAGCACGATACAGGCGACCAAGCCAGCAATACCGGCATTGATATGCACGACGGTACCGCCGGCATAATCCAGCACGCCGTCACCCATCAGGAAGCCACCGCCCCACACCCAGTGGGTGACCGGGGAGTAAACGATCAGCGACCACAGCACGGCGAAAACCAGCAGGGCCGAGAACTTCATCCGGTCGGCAAAGGCACCGGTGAACAGGGCCGGGGTGATGATGGCAAACGTCATCTGGAAGGTGATGAACACCGATTCCGGAATGGTGCCACTCAGGCTGCCCACTTCCAAACCGGCCAGGAAGGCGCGGCTGAGGTCGCCGATATAGAGATTGCCGGTACCAAAAGCCAGGCTGAACCCAACAACGACCCAAAGCACGGACATCACGCAGCAGATGGCGAAGGACTGCATCACCATCGCCAGGACATTGGGCTTGCGCACCATGCCGCCATAGAACAGCGCCAGACCCGGAATGGTCATGAACAGGACCAAGGCCGTGGAGGTCAGCATCCAAGCGGTGTTACCGCTGTCCAGGGTCGGGGTCGGTGCCGCGTCCTGAGCGAGGGCCACGCCTGGCATCATCGCCACGCACGCCGCGAGAAGGAGTTTATTCAAACGATTCATGTGGCTCCCCATTCTTGTGGGCACGGGGCCGACCGGCCGCCGCACACGCCGTCCGCACTCTATTCAAAGTCCGTGCCGTGTCTGGAAGCGGCGGAATCCCTTGCGCACTACCCCGGATGAATCGGCCTCAGCCTAGCAGAGAACCGCCTGAAAAGCTCCCATTTGCACAAAAAATAGGCCATTTTTCTTGTCACAAAAGCGGCGGAAACCCCTTGTTTTCTGCCGAACCGTCCCCAATCGGCATCGGATTGGACGATTGATTCACCGCCAACAATTATCACTGCCTAATTTATGGGCAGAAAATAGGGTGATTTAGATCATTGCCCAGCCATGCCCGCTGGGGATGACATATTGCCGAAGCCATGCAACCGACCATGGAAGACGGAACCGATCTGTGCCAGCATCCGTTCCGGTTCATGTTTCCGTCTCATCAAACCTTCCATGGGGCAGATGCGGCGGGCCGGAACCATGCGCTTGTAACGAGAGGCGTGTATCAGGGGGGAGAGGATCAAAAAATGATCGATAATCAGACAGAACAACGCCTCGACCAGGAACTGCGGCAGGCACCACGCAATGCGCTGGCCCTGGTGCTGGCCGGCGGCCGTGGCAGCCGGTTGAAACAGCTGACCGATCGCCGGGCCAAGCCGGCGGTGCATTTCGGCGGCAAGTTCCGCATCATTGATTTCGCGCTGTCCAACTGCATCAATTCCGGCTTCCGTCGCATTTCCGTGCTGACCCAATACAAGTCCCATTCCCTGCTGCGGCATCTGCAGCGCGGCTGGAACTTCCTGCGCGGGGAAATCGGCGAATTCATCGATCTGCTGCCGGCGCAGCAGCGCATTGATGAAACCAGCTGGTATCAGGGTACGGCCGACGCCGTGTTCCAGAATCTGGACATCCTGCGCAGCCATGAGGCCGAATGGGTGCTGATCCTGGCCGGCGACCATATTTACAAGATGGATTACGCCAACATGCTGGCCAGCCATATCCGCACCGGAGCGGATGTGACGGTGGGCTGCATTGAGGTGCCGCGCGCGCAGGCCAGCGGCTTTGGCGTGATGGCGATTGACGAGAGCAACCGCATCACCAGCTTCCTGGAAAAGCCGGCCGACCCGCCGCCCATGCCCGGCAAGCCCGACGTGGCGCTGGCCAGCATGGGTATCTATATCTTCAACGCCGAATTCCTTTATGAGCATCTGGAACGCGATGCCGGTGAGCAGACATCCTCGCGCGATTTCGGCAAGGACATCATCCCCTATCTGATCGACAAGGCCAAGGTGATGGCCCACCATTTCAGCGAAAGCTGTGTGCGCAACCGCGCCCAGCCGGGGGAGGCCTATTGGCGCGATGTCGGCACGGTGGACGCTTATTGGGAAGCCAATCTGGACCTCTGCCACGTCTCCCCGTCGCTGGATATCTATGATCCCAGCTGGCCGATCTTCACCTATCAGGAACAATTGCCACCGGCCAAATTCGTCTTTGATGATGATGACCGGCGCGGCATGGCGGTGGACAGCATGGTGTCGGCCGGCTGCATCCTGTCCGGTTCCGTCGTCCGCCGTTCCCTGTTATTCAACAAGGTACGCATCCATTCCTATTGCGAGCTGAACGACGCGGTGATCCTGCCGGAGGTGGAAATCAACCGGAATGTACGACTGACCAAGGTGGTGGTGGATCGCGGCTGCGTCATCCCCGCCGGCCTGGTGGTGGGGGAGAATGCGGAGGAGGATGCACGCCGCTTCTATCGCAGCGAACAGGGTGTGGTATTGATTACCCAAGCCATGCTGAAAAAGCTGGAAAGCTGACCAGGGCGGGCGGTGCCGGCGATAAGGCAGGCACCGTCCCCTGGCACGGGGGAGGGCTGTCATGAAGACCTATGCGGGCAATTTCGTGCTGGACCCGATGGGCCGGCGGGTTCCCCTGCATGGGGAAGAGGGCTTTGCCGCCATGCGCGCGGCGGGCCGCATCGCTGCCGCCTGCCTGGACCATCTCACCCCCTATGTACAGCCGGGCGTCAGCACCGGGGCGCTGGACCGTATCGCCGATACGTTCATGCGGGACCATGGGGCCATTCCCGCCACGCTGGGCTATCACGGCTATCCCAAATCCTGCTGCATCTCCCCCAACCATGTCGTCAACCATGGCGTGCCGGATGATAAGGTGCTGCTGAAGGATGGCGATATCGTCAATATCGACGTCACGGCCATTCTGGACGGCTGGTATGGCGATACCAGCCGCATGTATCTGGTGGGAACGGTCAACCCGCGCGCCGCCCATCTGGTGCGCACCACCTATGATGCCACCATGGCCGGCATCGCAGAGGTGGCGCCGGGCAAACATCTGGGTGATGTCGGCCATGTCATTGACCGCATGGCCCGCGCCGTGGGCTATTCCAGCGTGCGCGATTATGTGGGGCACGGCATCGGCCGGGTGTTCCATGATGCGCCGGATGTGATGCATTGGGGCAAGCCGGGACGCGGCATGAAGCTGGTGCCCGGCATGATCTTCACCGTGGAACCGATGCTCAACCAGGGCGGCCCCGGCCTGCGCCAGTTGGATGATGGCTGGACCAACGTCACCCGCGACCTGTCCCTTTCCGCCCAGTTCGAACATACGGTGGGGGTGACGGCGAACGGGGTGGAAATTTTCACCCTGTCGCCGGGCGGGCTTGATCGCCCGGTGGGGGCGATCAAGCCGTTATCCCGATAACGCAACCCCGTTTCACAGGCTCTCGGAATCATCATGCGCGTTCTTTTCGTCACGTCGGAATGTCTGCCCTATGTGAAGACCGGGGGTCTGGGGGATGTGGCCGGGGCCTTGCCCGCCGCCCTGCGGGCCGAAGGGGCAGATGTCCGGCTGCTGCTGCCGGGCTACCCCGGCGTGCTGGAAAAGCTGGAAAATGTGAAGCCGCTGCGTGATCTGCGCGGGATGCCGGGCCTCACCTCCCAGGCGCCGGCCCGGCTGCTGTCGGGGCGCGGGGTGGATGGCAGCACGGTCTATGCCCTGGACGTCCCCTCCTTCTTCGGACGCAAGGGCAACCCCTATCTGGGGCCGGACGGCAAGGATTGGAGCGATAATCACCTGCGCTTCGCCGCCTTGGGCCGCGCGGCAGCACTGATCGGGCTGGATGGCGACGGCGGGCGGGGCCGGGCCGGCTGGAAGCCCGAGGTAGTACATGGGCATGATTGGCAGGCGGGGTTGGCCGCCGCCTATCTGCGCCATCCGCTCTGGCCCTTTGGTGATGCCAAGCGCCCCGGCACCGTCTTCACCATCCACAACATGGCTTTCCAGGGCCTGTACCCGCCCGACCTGCTGCCCACACTGGGCATCCCCTGGGACAGCTACACGCCCAACGGGCTGGAATTCCATTCCCAGCTCAGCTTCCTGAAGGCCGGGCTGGTCTATTCCGACCGGCTCACCACCGTCAGCCCCACCTATGCCACCGAGATCCAGGGGGAAACCATGGGGTTCGGGCTGGACGGGCTGTTGCGCGCCCGGGCCGCCGCCCTGGAGGGCATCCTGAACGGCATCGATACCGATGCCTGGGACAGCCGGCGCGACCCACAACTGGTCAGCCCCTATGATGCCGACCAGTTGGAGGCGAAAATCCCCAACAAGGCGGAATTGCAGCGGATTTTCGGGCTGGCGCCTGACCTGCACGCTCCCCTTTTCGGCATTGTCAGCCGCCTGACCGACCAAAAGGGCATCGATCTGGTGGTCGATGCCCTGCCCTATCTGGTGGAAAGGGGCGCGCAACTGGTGGTGCTGGGCACCGGCAGTGCGGCGCTGGAACAGGCCCTGGCCGGGGCCGCCCGCCGCTTCCCCGGCCGGGTGGGGCTGGTGCTGGGCTATGATGAGGCATTGTCGCACCGGCTGCAGGCCGGGGTGGATGTGCTGATGGTGCCGTCACGGTTTGAGCCCTGCGGCCTGACGCAGATGTATGCCCTGCGCTATGGCAGCCTGCCGCTGGTGGCCCATGTCGGCGGGCTGGCCGATACGGTGACGGATGTGACGGAGGACAGCCTGGCCGCCGGCACGGCCACCGGCTTCACCTTCGCCCCCGTCACCGTGGCGGCCATGCTGCCCGCCATCGACCGGGCGCTGACCCTGTACCACCGCAGCGACCTGTGGCGGCAGGTGCAGCGCAACGCCATGGGGCGCGATGTCTCCTGGCAGGCCTCGGCCCGCAATTATGTGGCCACGTACAAGGCTGCGATGGAGGAGGCGGGGCAGTAAGCCCTGATAACAAAACGCCCCGCCGAAAATATCGGCGGGGCGTCACAGCGCGCGTCATCAACACCCTGACGGGTGTGCATAACGCCTGTCGTTCGGCCTTGCGGCCGTTGTCCTTCGAGGATTACTCCTCGTCACCTTCCTCGGCGTCGGCTTCGATCTGGTCGGCCAGATCGCGCAACATGTCGGCCACGTCTTCGTGGCTGGTCTCTTCAACGGCCTGGTTCACCGCCGCTTCGATCATGGCAATCGCCACATAGCCGGAAAGCGCGCCACCTTCCTTCATGGCCGCTTCAAGATGCTTCTCGGCCAGGTCGAGCGCCTTGTCGAAGAGCTGCTCGGCGGCGCTGGTGTTGGTCGGTTCGGACATGGATGGACCCCTTCCGGGATTAGAGATTACCGGTAAGCCCCCTTCTAACATCCTTTGCCGCGTCCTGCTTGCCGAAATGTGGGTCACCACCTATGCCCAGGCGGGGCACGCCCCCCGACGTAAGCGGGCTTGACCGGGACGATGCCTGCCTCTATGCGCGGTGATATGGATATGATCGATCTGAACCTGTTGCGCGACCCGGCCCGCTTCCGGCACTGGGTACAGGACCATGTGCGCTTTGGCGACCTGGACCCGCTGGGCCATGCCAACAATAATGCCATCAATATCATCATGGAAAATGGCCGCGTCTGTCTGACCGAGCGGTTGGAAATCCGTCCGCTGTTGCCGGATGGGCTGATGGTGATCAAAACCACCCGGACCGAATTCAACGCGGAGGTGCATCGCCCCGCCCGGCTGGATATTGGTGTCGGCATCGGAACGGTCGGCACCAGCTCCTTCAGCATCCTGGCCGGTCTTTTCGTAAACGGAACGAATGCGGCCACGCATGAGGCGTGGATGGTGCTGATCGACCGGCAGACCCGCCGGCCCACCCCGCTGCCGCCAGAGGCCCGCGCCATCCTGGCCAACAACATCATTCTATAATTTCGACCTCGGAACGAAAGTCACCGCCATGGCCGCCCCCCGCCGGCATAGCAACAAGCCCCGCCCCAGCCACCGCCCGCCCGCCAAGGTGCGGCAGGAACCGCCCACCCATGGCCCGGTAGAGGTGACCATCACCCGTGTCGGCGGGCGGGGTGACGGGCTGGCGGAATGGCAGGGCCACCGGCTTTATGTGCCGCAGACGCTGGCCGGCGACCGGCTGATGGTGAAGTTCGGCGAAGCCCGCGCCGATGGCTGGGAAGGCGTGCCGGTCAGCCTGCTGGAGGAGGCACCGGGCCGGACCGATCCGGCCTGCCAGCATTTCGGCAGTTGCGGCGGCTGTGCCGCCCAGCACATGGATGAGGCAACCTATACCGCCTGGAAGCTGGAAATGCTGACCAGCATCCTGGGCCGGGCAGGCCTGCTGGGCGAGGGGGTGACCCTGCACCCGATGGCGCGCACAGGCCAGGGCGGGCGGCGCCGGGCCAGCCTGGTGGCGGCCCAGCGCGGCCGGCGGACCTGGCTGGGCTTTAACGAAGCGCATTCGCACAAGCTGGTTGATCTGGCCGAATGCGCCGTGCTGGCCCCGCCGCTGGTGGCGCTGCTGAACCCGCTGCGCGCGGTGTTGAGCCAGATTCTGGCCGACGGACAGCAGATTGATGTCTCCCTGACCCTGCTGGATGACGGGGTGGATATGGTGCTGGAGGGGCTGCCGGAACCCGATCTGCGGGTGCTGGAAACCCTGGCCGCCTTCGCCGAGACCGCCGATCTGGCCCGGCTGTGCTGGCGGCCCAAGGAAGGGCGACCGGCGGAACCCATCGCCATGCGCCGTCGGGGCAGCATCACCTTCGGCCCCGTCTCCCAATCCCCCGCGCCTGGCAGCTTTTTGCAGGCGAGCCTCGCCGGGGAGTCCGCCATCATCGCCGCCGCCCTGACCGGGATCGGGCCGGCGAAAGAGGTGGCCGACCTGTTCGCCGGCAGTGGCACACTGACCTTTCCGTTATCGCAACAAGCCCGCGTTCATGCGGTGGAGGACGATGGCGATGCGGTGGCATCGCTGCAGGCCGGGGCCCGCATCCGCCCGCCGGGACAGGTGACGGTGGAACGGCGTGACCTGTTCCGCGACCCGTTGCCGCCCTATGACCTCAACCGTTTCGAAGCCGTTCTGTTCGATCCGCCGCGCGCCGGTGCCCAGGCCCAGGCAGCCGAACTGGCGAAATCGACGGTACCGGTGCTGATTGCCGTGTCCTGCAACCCCGCCACCTTCACCCGCGACGCAGCCCTGCTGGTGGAGGGCGGCTATCGGCTGACGGATATCTGGCCGGTGGACCAGTTCCTCTGGTCCTCGCATCTGGAGCTGGTGGGGCGGTTCGAGCGGTGAGCGGGGATAAAGCCTGCTAACCCGCCAAAACCGGCAGGGTGATCCGCATGGACAGCCCACCGCCGGCCCGGTTCATGGCTTCCACCTTGCCGCCCACGGCTTCCACATTGCGGCGCACGATCCACAGCCCGATGCCATAATGCGGCATCGGGTCGACGGGACCGGAATCGGGCGGCCGCTGGGAGAAATAGCGCTCGAATATCCGGTCCAGGCTGGATGGCTCCACGCCCGGCCCTTCATCCTCCACGCAGAATTCCGCCTGTTTGGCGCGGCGGCGCAGGGTGACGCGCAGCACCCCGCCGCTGGGGGAGAAGGACAGCGCATTGTCGATGATATTTTCGATCACCGTTTCCAGCAGATCTTCCCCCGCCCGCACGGCGATATCCGGGTCAACCCGCGTCAGCAGTTCAACCCCGCGTTCCTCCACCAACCCGCGATAGCCCTTCAGCACCCGCTCCAGCAGGGCGGACAGGTCTACCCGCTGGCGCGGCGGTTCCAGCAGGTCGGCTGCCGTCTCGTCCATCCGCCGGGCGAAGGAGACGAGGCCATCCAGCTTTTCCACCGATCCTTCGATCATATCCAAGGCCCGGCGCCCGCGCGGTTCCGTCGTCGGTACCAGCTTTTTCAGCGGTTCCAGCGACTGGCGGATGACGGCAATGGGGGTCTTGAAGGCATGGGCATTATCCTCCGCCGCGCGGCGGAGATTGCTGGCGCTGCTATGCAGGGTGGCGACCAGCCGGTCGAAATCCTCCGCCACCGGGGCCAGCTCGGGCACCGTGTTCTGGTCGGCGAAACTGCCGGCGGGGCCGCTTTTCTGTACGATATCGCGGGCCAGATCACCGAACCGACGCAGGTTGCGCCACACCTCCACCAGCAGCAGCATCACCAGGGCCGCCATGGCGAGATAGATCAGGGACGCCACCTGCACTTCCGGGTTCTGCCAATAGGGCCGGCCAGCCCCAGCCCCCAGATAGGCCGCCGCCCGATGGGAGGTGATGACGGCCCAGCAACCCATGGGCGTGCGCACCGGCGTGATGGAGGTCAGCAACTCCACCCCCCCACTGCCCTGCGATACCGGGATGGCCAGCGGATAATTGCCAGCGCAACTGCCGGCCAGCTTGTCCAGCACCCCCTGTTCGATCAGCCGATCCCTTTCAAGGTCCAGCAGATCGGTGGGGATGGCCGGTGCGGCGGCAACATAAAAGAAGCCCTCCGCCCCAGATGGCGGCACCGGCACGGCATTCCCGGCTGAGGCAATGGTTGGCCTCAGCGTCGGGCTGAGCAGCAGGCGAACCGATGTATTGCTGTCGGCATAGGGGGCCAGCCGTTCCCCCAGCCCCGTCAGGCCACGTTTGTCCAGCCCGGCCAGCAGCGGTTCCAGAGCGCGGGCCACCAATTGGCCCTGTTGCTGGGCACTGCGCAGCAGCAGGGACTGTTTCTCGGCATCGGCACCACGGAACTGCTCATAGATCAGCAGCGGTACGGCCAGGAAAACCAGCAGCACCAGCACCAGCCTTGTCGCCAGCGACCGCCAGAGCCAACGGCCCCGCCCACCGGGCTTTTTACGGGCAAAGGGGGTTGCCGTCGCCATCGGTTGTTACCCCACCGCCGGGACCGTCATCGCCTCGCCGGTCAGTTCCGCCGGATGGCGATCCGACCAGCGATAGCCAAAGCCGGGATAATTGCCGATCTCATCGAAATGCGGGTCGGCAGCACGGAACTTGTGGCGGATGCGCTTGATGAAGGCGCGCACATTGGCCCGGTAACCGGCGGGGCCGTAGCCGGCGACGAAATCCTTGCCATGCACCAGATCATAAAGATCACGGTAAGAGACATCCTCCCCCGCGCGGGTCGCCATCAGCTTAACGATGTTGAACTCGGTCAGGGTCAGGTCAATCCGCTGGCCGGCCCAGAAGGCGCGGGCCACATCCAGGCGCAGTTCCAGCGGCCCGCGCCGGAACATCTGGCCGCCCGCCCCGCCATGATCGGCCCCGTTTGCGGCGGAAGCCTCTTCGGGCAGCGGCTTGCGTCCCTGCACGATCAGTTGCATCCGCTTCAGCAGGATGGGCAGGGAACGGGATTTTTCGACAAAATCCACCGCCCCGCCGCCCAGCGCCGTCTCCTCATAAATCTGGTCGGACAGCACGGTCAGGAAAATGACCGGGATATCGATATTGCGGGCGCGCAGCTGGCGCAGGGTTTCAATCCCGTCCATGCGGGGCATCCGCCAATCCAGCAGGATCAGGTCAGCGGTGCCGCCATTGCTGAAATAATCCAGCGCCGTATGGCCCCGGTCGAAGGGCATCACCTCATAGCCTTCATCGGCCAGGTTCAGGCCTAAGCTTTCGCGGAACAGGTCATCATCATCCACCAGGGCCACACGGGCGATGGGGTTTTCCGTCTGCATGATGGCACCGTCACGGCTGGCTGGCCGCGCGCCCGTCGGGGCTGCCGGCTGCGGACTTGAAGCGAGCTTGGAGCCAGTCACGGCATTGCTGATCGACATCGGGGCCTACTCCCGTGCTGTTGAGATCGTAAGAGA
This sequence comes from Niveispirillum sp. SYP-B3756, assembly GCF_009495745.1. Classification (GTDB taxonomy): domain Bacteria; phylum Pseudomonadota; class Alphaproteobacteria; order Azospirillales; family Azospirillaceae; genus Niveispirillum. The sequence goes on along the minus strand of NZ_WIDQ01000007.1, from coordinate 195,959 downwards.
GGGTGCGGAAGCTGCGGCTGGTCATTTCCATGAACAGGTGCAGCCGCAGAACGCAGCGCCCCTCCGCGTAATGAAGCGTGCGCGACGGCGGGCTTTCCTCCACCCGGCCCGGCTGGCCCAAGGCCGCTTCAGCCTGTTCCTCCGACAGGCCGATCAGCCGATCGGGGTTGAAGGCGGGGCGGGCGGGCTCCGGTTGCAGAACAACCGGCGGGGCGGGCGGCAGGGCCGCCACCTGCGGCGCGCTGTCGGGAACCACCGGCGCGGGCTTGGCCGCCGGCTTGCTGGCCGGTGGTTTCGGTTTCACCTTGGGCACCGGGGTGGCGGGAACCAGCGGCTGCGGTGCTGTGGCGGCGACCGGGGCCGATGGGCTGGGTTTCGGGGTGGGGTCTGGCTTCGGCGTAGCGCAGGCAGACAGCAGCAGGGCCAGCAGCGCCACCGGCAGGGCCTGCCCCGTTCCCTTGTCTCTGCCCCTCCAGGCCAAGCCCGACATGATCTGCCCTTTCCATCCGTCCCGTCAGCAAGGCGGCCATCCGGCCGGCGCGCGACAAAGCTGTAACAACCGGAACCGCAAAACGGTTCATCGCGCCGCGAAACGGCAACGCCATGGTTCAGCTAAGACGAAAAAATGGCAGGGGTGGGGGAACGGGCCGGGGCGATGGTGGTAGCGCTTTTCCGCTTCTACTGCCGACGGGGTAAAAGACACCGTACCGCCGCCAGCCCCGGATATGAAAACGGCGGGGCGCCTGGAATTGACGCACCCGCCGCTTTCATCTTGTACGGCCTGTCGGCCTCAGCCGGATGGGCGCAAACCTTCGTAACCCGCATCAGCGCGGTGGCTTCGCCACATAACGATCCGACCGAATGTCCGGCCAGCCACGGTAACCCCGTGTCCGGTCGGTCTGTTGGCGGGAACGGCCATCGAAACCGCCCCGTCATGAAGAAATGGTGCGCCCCTGCCGGACGTTGGTCAACCCGGTCAGGCACATGGCGCGGCGCGGAAGCGTCCCGCCTGCCACATGGCTGGGACGGACAGCCCCCAGGGAACATCAGGGGGAGGCCCAAGCGTTCTTATCCCATGCACGTTGCAGAACAACCATGGTGAGGAGGACCAGATGCCTGACCAGACGAATCCCTTTGGCGAAAAAAATTCCGCCGAGTTGGGCGAGCAGGTGAAGGAAGTCGGTGCCAAGATGGTGGATGCCGCGCGGGAGAAGGTGCGCAGCGGCTTTGAAAAGCAGCAGCGCCGCGCCGCAGACGAAATCTCCGGCGTGGCCGGCGCCCTGCGCGATGCCGCCGACCGGTTGCGCGCCGAGGATCATGGCGGCACCGCCCATTATGTGAAGGCCGCCGCCGACCAGGCCGCAAAGCTTGCTGGGCAGGTACGTGATCGGGGGCTGGAAGATCTGGTGGCAAAAGCCGAAGGCCTGGCACGCCGCCAGCCGGAGCTGTTCGTCGGTGGGGCACTGTTGGCCGGCGTGGCCCTGGGCCGCTTCCTGAAGGCCAGCAGCAATCGCCGCCGCATGGCCGGCGATATCAATCTGGCTACCCGACCCCGTCCAGCCGCCCCGCCGGCAGAGCCGACGCCCGATGCGGGCGAGGCGCAAACAAATGTCAGCTTTGATTATGCCGCCGCAACCACCATCCCATCCGGCACACGGTCCATCCCATGACCCCGGAAGCGCCGGAAACCCCCACCCCGGAAGATAGGCCCCTGACCAGCCTGCTGGCCGACCTGGCCGGCAGCATGACCGCCCTTGTCACCAAGGAAGTGGAACTGGCCAAGGCCGAGTTGATGGAAAAGGCAGCATATGCCGGGCGTGGTGCCGGGCAAATCCTGTGCGGCGGAGCCTTCGCCTTTTGCGGCCTGCTGCTGTTGCTGGCGGCGGCCACGCTGGGTCTGGCCCATGTCATCGCCCCCTGGGCGGCGGCTTTGGTGGTCGGGGGGGCGGTGATCCTGCTGGGGTTGGTGTTGGTAATGGCGGGGCGGGCGAAGCTGAAGGCGCTGACCCTGCAACCCCGCCGCACCCTGAACAATCTGCGCGCTGACGCGCGCGAGGTGGCAGACGCGGTGACCCGCTGAGCCCCCCGAAATCCCAAGGAGATGAGCATGACTTATGGCAGCACCAATGGCGGCAACGGCAGCAGCTACAGCGGCACCGTCCGTTCCTCTACCCAGGCGCAAACGGATACGGATTCGTTGAACTATGCCGATCCGCTGGCCAGCTATGGCAGCACGCATGATGATCTGGCGGAAGAGCATGGCAGCACCGCCCCGTTGAACGGTCACGGCATCGGCACGATGTTGTCTGAAAACAAGATCGCCCTGGGCCTGATCGGTGCCGGTATTGGCTGGCTGCTCTTCTCCGCTGCCCGCAAGACAGAGGCCTATGATCGCGCCACCCATTGGGCAGACGAACATACCGCCCAGGTGCGGGAACGGTTGCGCCGCCAATATCGTGACCTGTCGCACCGGGTTGAGGAAGGCCTGCACGAGGCCGGCCACCGGATCGACGAAACGACGCATGATCTTTCCGACAAGGCTGCCGCATTGCGGGCACGTGCCAAGCGCAAGCTGACCCGGATGCGCCATTCCCGCCAGTTGCACGAATTGGGGCAGCGCTACGCCAGCTACGGCGATAGCGCCTATGGCTTCGATTACGAGGATGATGCGGAAGGCAACCGCCGTTACCACCGCATTGTCGCCGAAAGTGAAGCCATGGCCCAGCGCGCCCGCCGCCGGGCTGCCCGCATCAACCGCAGCTTCTGGGATCTGGTGGATGAACATCCGCTGTCCGCCGGCTTGGCGGGTCTGGCGGTAGGGGCGGCCATCGGTGCCTGCCTGCCGGCCACCCGCCGGGAGGATGAGATGATGGGCAAATACCGCGACGATCTGCTAGAGGAAGCCCTGGCCAAGGGCCGCCGCACAGCAGAGAAGGTCGCCACCGTTGCCAAGGAGGCCGCCCATGCCGGTGCCGATGAGGCCACTCGTAAAGCGGATGCGGTGGCCGAAGAACAGGGACTGAAGGCGGGGGCCATGTAACGACCACGCCTTCCCCTTCCTTCCTCCCTCCCTACCGAGGGGCAGCCAGATCCGGCTGCCCCTTTTTGTATCCGCGCCGCCCGCCTTTCGGCCCATGCATGTCACCTGTGACAACAGCTTGAAGCGCGATGCTTGACTATCGCCGGCTGGCGGCTCACTTAATCAGTACTAGATTGGTACTGAATTGAGAAGGAGTCGCAACAACCCATGCTGAGGCTCAGCAAAATGACGGATTATGCCGTGGTCGTCCTGGCCACGCTGGCGCATACCGATGGTGCGCTGCATACCGCCACGTCGCTGGCCGACCGCACGGGCTTGCCGATGCCGACGGTCCAGAAGCTGTTGAAGCTGCTGGCGCGCGGCGACCTTCTGCAATCCCATCGCGGGGCCACGGGCGGCTATACGCTGGCCAAGGCCCCCACCGCCATCAATGTGGTGCATATCATTGAGGCGATCGAGGGTCCGATCGCCTTGACCGATTGTGTGGATGGCGGCAGCGGGTCGTGCGGGGTGCTCAGCCTCTGCGCCCGCAAGAGCGCGTGGGACAAGGTGAACAGCGCGGTCCGCCGCGCACTTCAGGATGTGACGCTGGCCGATATGGCCGCACCGTCCACGATTGACTTCATCCACGCCCCGGCCCCGCCGGCGGCGCTGGCCGGTTGATCGGGAACGGCATCGTTTAGGGGAGCTTTCAGGCCATGGCCGCCACCGAACAGACCATCGAACAGGTCCGCAATCTGGCGGAAGCGAAGTACAAGTACGGCTTCTTCACGGATATTGAGGCGGAAACCGCGCCCAAGGGCCTGTCTGAGGAAATCGTCCGCTTCATCTCCGCCAAGAAGGGGGAGCCGGAGTGGCTGCTGGAATGGCGGCTGAAGGCCTATCGCCACTGGCTGACGATGGAAGAGCCGGATTGGGCCAAGCTGCACTATCCGCCCATCGACTATCAGGACAGCTATTACTACTCAGCGCCCAAGACGACGCCCGGCCCGAAATCGCTGGATGAGGTCGATCCTGAGCTGTTGAAGACCTATGAAAAGCTGGGCATCCCGCTGAAGGAACAGGCCATCCTGGCCGGTGTCGAAGGCGCTGGCGACAGCCCCTCCATCGCCGTGGATGCCGTGTTCGATTCGGTGTCGGTGGCCACCACCTTCAAGAAGAAGCTGGAAGAGAAGGGCATCATCTTCTGTTCCATCAGCGAGGCGGTGCAGAACCATCCGGAACTGGTGCGCCAGTATCTGGGCTCCGTCGTGCCCTATTCGGATAATTACTTCGCCACGCTGAACTGCGCCGTCTTCACCGATGGCAGCTTCGTTTATATCCCCAAGGGCGTGCGCAGCCCGATGGAACTGTCCACCTATTTCCGCATCAATGCGAAGAATACGGGGCAGTTCGAGCGCACGCTGATCATTGCCGACGAAGGTTCCTACGTCAGCTACCTGGAAGGCTGCACCGCCCCGCAGCGGGACGAGAACCAGTTGCACGCCGCCGTAGTGGAACTGGTGGCGCTGGATGACGCCACCATCAAGTACTCAACGGTGCAGAACTGGTATCCGGGCGACGAGAATGGCAAGGGTGGCATCTATAATTTCGTCACCAAGCGCGCCGCCTGCAGGGGCCGTAATTCCAAGGTGAGCTGGACCCAGGTGGAAACCGGGTCGGCCATCACCTGGAAATATCCAAGCTGCATTCTGCAGGGTGATAATTCGGTGGGCGAGTTCTATTCGGTCGCCATCACCAACAATATGCAGCAGGCCGATACCGGAACGAAGATGATCCATATCGGGAAGAACACCCGGTCCACGATCATCTCCAAGGGCATTTCGGCCGGCAAGGCGCAGAACACCTATCGCGGCCTGGTCCGCATTCTGCCCAAGGCCCAGAACGCCCGCAACTTCACCCAATGCGACAGCCTGCTGATCGGCGATAAATGCGGGGCCCATACCGTGCCCTACATCGAAAGCAAGAACCGCACGGCGCGGGTGGAGCATGAGGCGACGACGGCCAAGATCAGCGAAGACCAGCTCTTCTATTGCCGCTCCCGCGGGTTGAAGGAAGAAGACGCGGTCGGGCTGATCGTAAACGGCTTCTGCAAGGAAGTGCTGAAGGAACTGCCGATGGAATTCGCCGTGGAGGCGCAGAAGCTGGTGGCGATCAGTTTGGAGGGGAGTGTGGGGTGATGGGGGGAGAGAGGCGTTGCCGTTTTCGCTCCTCTTCCGTCATCCGCCCCCTTCACCGTCACCCCGGCGAAGGCCGGGGTCCAGTTTCGTAGAGCAAAGCGCTCGATGATTCTGTACCCCGCCCCTCACAAGGATGATGGGATCAGGAAAAGGCAAAGAGGAGAATGCCCGGTTACGTTTACATCCTCGCCAGTACCCGCAATGGGACGCTCTATATCGGCGTAACCAGCGATATCAGCAGGCGAATTTACGAACACCGGGAAGGTCTGGTCGATGGATTTACCAAGAAGTACGGCATCGCCACCCTGGTTTACTGCGAGACCTTCGACCGCATCGACGATGCGATCCGACGGGAAAAGCAGATGAAGGAATGGAAGCGGGACTGGAAAATACGGTTGGTTGAGAGTGCGAACCCGGATTGGAACGACCTTGCAGGCGATCTGCTGTGAGGTTCGGAAAATCCGATACGAGTCCCTCAACCGTCACCCCGGCGAAGGCCGGGGGCCATGCCTGAAGCGCCTCGCCCTGTGAACTGGACCCCGGCCTTCGCCGGGGTGACGGTTGAGAGGGCGGCAATGTAGTGAAAAGACAGGAACCGGGTCAGATCCGGCAGTACGGAGCAGCGTTATGTCCCTGATCGAAATCAAGAATCTTCATGCCTCGGTCGATGGCAAGGCGATCCTCAAGGGGGTTGATCTGACCATCAATGCTGGTGAGGTCCATGCCATCATGGGCCCCAACGGGGCAGGCAAAAGCACGCTGTCCTATGTGCTGGCCGGCCGCGAGGGCTATGAGATCACCGAAGGCAGCGTCACTTTCGACGGCCAAGACCTGCTGGCCCTGGAGGTTGAAGAACGCGCCGCTGCCGGCCTGTTTCTGGCCTTCCAATATCCGGTGGAAATCCCCGGTGTCACCAATGCCACCTTCCTGAAGGAAGCGCTGAACGCCATCCGCAAGACGCGCGGCGAATCCCCGCTGGATGCCATGCAGTTCCTGAAGCTGATCCGGGCCAAGGCCAAGGATCTCTCCATGACTGACGAGATGATCAAGCGCGCCGTCAATGTGGGCTTCTCCGGCGGGGAGAAGAAGCGCAACGAGGCGCTGCAAATGGCCGTGCTTCAGCCGAAGCTGGCCATTCTGGATGAGACCGACAGCGGCCTGGATATTGACGCGCTGAAGATCGTGGCTGAGGGCGTGAACAAGCTGCGTTCCCCGGAACGCGGGATGCTGGTGATCACCCATTACCAGCGCCTGCTGGATTACATTGTGCCCGACGTGGTGCATGTGCTGGCCAATGGCCGCATCCAGAAGACCGGCGGCAAGGAACTGGCGCTGGAGCTGGAAGCCAAGGGCTATGCCGAGTTCGGCATCAGCGACGCGGCGGCCTGAGGAAAAGCGACACGCCATGGCCGCCCCCGACACCTATATCAGCCTGGAACGGGATATCACGGCCTCCAGCCCGGAGGCCGAACCGGTGATTGCCGGCCTGATGGCCTATAACACGGCCCATCTGCCGCCCAGTCACAACCGTTTTATGCTGGTGATCGGTGACCCGGAGACGGGTGCCCCCGCCGCCGGCATGACGCTGATCGGCTGGGGCGATACCGCCTATTGCTTCTGGGGTGTCTGGTCACTGCAAGGTGCGGTGGACCATCCGGGGGCTGTGGCCGTGCTGCTAGGGCTGGCGGAGCAGGAACTGGCGCGGCGCAACATGACGCGGATGGAGTTCTACATCCGCGCCCATGATGATACGGCACCCTACAGCACCTATGGTTTCACGGTCCGCCAGCAGGTGGATGGGCATGTCAATGGCCGGCCCTTCACCGTGATGGAAAAGCCGGTGGCCTACCCGGACAGCCCGCCGAATGCCGAGGGCCTGTCCATCGCCCTGCACGCCCCACCGTCCCGCCAGTTGGGCCGGGATGCCTGGGCCGTGACCGACCGGCGGCGTCGCCTGATGCTGGCCCAGCCGCTGACCCTGGTGGCAGCCATGGTGCGTGACCGGGCCAGCCATGCCGTGCTGGGCGGCGCCCTCTGCTACGCCACCCAGGGCGACTATATGGTCGATATGGTCTGGCTGGATGATCGGCTGCGCGGCACCGGTGTCGGGTTCGACATGCTGGCCCGCGCGCTGGATGAAGGCCGGGCCATGGGCTGCACGCGGGCGGGGGTGGAAACGATGGATTGCCAGGCCCCCAAATTCTATCCGAAGCACGGTTTCCAGCGCTTCGCCTATGTGGCGAGCCCGGTGCCGGGCATGGGCATGAACTTCTATGAAATGCGGCTTTGAGAGATGAGTGGCGAACTGACCCCGACCCATAGCCCCCAGGGCGCTGCTTCCTTCATCGAACAGGTGAAGCAGGCGCAGCCTGCCCTGGCCCCGGTGGCACATCCCTGGCTGGCCTGCTTCCGGGCGGAGGGGATGGAGCGTTTCGCCAAGGCGGGCCTGCCCACCACCCGGAATGAAGCGTGGAAATTCACCAACCTGCGCGGGCTGGACAAGCTGTCCTTGTCGCCGGCCCCGGATGCCAAGTCCGTGCCGGTGGATGCCATCCCCACCGCCCTGGAAGCGGCGGGGCCGCGTCTGGTCTTCATCGGCGGGCAGTTCCGGGCTGACCTGTCGCGCATCCAGGGCCTGCCCGATGGCGTGCTGCTGGATGCCCTGTCGGCGCAGATGGAAGCTGACCCGCAGGGGCTGGCCGACCGGATGGAGGGGCTGCTGGCCCGCTTCCCCGGTGCTGATCACCCGATGCGGTCGCTGAATGCCGCCTTCCTGGCCGATGGCGTGCTGCTGCACGTGCCAGCGGGTGTGAAGCTGGCCCAGCCGGTGGAACTGGTTTTCCTGGCCCCGGCGGGCGTGGCCGCTGCCTGGCACCCACGTCTGGTGGTGGTGGTGGAGGATGGGGCGGAAGCCACCATCGTGGAACATCATGCCGGCCAGCCGGGTGCGGCCTACCTGTCCAACATCGCCGCCGATGTGGCAGTGGGCAAGGGTGCCCGGCTGCACCATTACAAGATCCAGCGCGAAGGGACGGACGCCTTCCACATCGCCACGCTGAACACCCATCTGGCCGATGCCAGCACCTATGACACGTTCGTGCTGAACTTAGGTGCCCGTCTGGCCCGGCATGAGGCGCGGCAGGTGCTGGGGGGTGAGAAGATTGAGGCGCGGGTGTCTGGTGCCTATGCCATCGGCGGCGATCAGGTCAGCGACATCACCACCCTGATCGACCATGCCAAGCCCAACTGCACCAGCCGCGAGGTGGTGAAGGGTGTCATCGACGGCAAGGCGCGCGGCGTCTTCCAGGGCAAGATCATCGTCCGCCCCGATGCGCAGAAGACCGATGGTTACCAGTTGAACCGCGCCCTGCTGCTGTCGGAAACGTCGGAGATCAACAGCAAGCCGGAACTGGAAATCTATGCCGATGATGTGAAGTGCAGCCATGGGGCCACGGCGGGCGAACTGGACGAGGATCAGATGTTCTATCTGCGGGCCCGTGGCGTGCCGCGCGACATGGCCCGCGTGATGCTGATCGGTGCCTTCCTGGATGAAGCGATGGACGAGATCATCGACGAACAGGTCCGCGCCTATTTCCGTGCCGCCGCAGCGGCCTGGATGGGAACGGAACGCGCCTGATGAACGCCGCCGCCCACCCCAGCTCCCTGGCCGATCTGGCGCTGGAAATCTGCCATCCAGCGGATATGTCGGCGCTGCGCTGGCTGCACGACCGGGTGTCGGCGGCCGAGCGCGCGGCCCTGGGCGTGGGGCGGGAGGATGCGGGCCTGTTCATCAAGGACGAAACCGGGCGCATCGTGGCCGGGCTGGTCTGCTGGCTGCGTGGGGGCGATGCCTATCTGCATATGCTGTGGGTGGATGCGCCCTGGCGTCGTCACGGGCTGGCCGCCACCTTGATGCGGACCGGGGAGGCACTGGCCGCCAAGCGCGGCTGCACCCGCGCCCTGGTCAATACCATGCGGTTCCAGGCGCCGGATTTCTATCCGCGCCTGGGCTATGTACCCATGGGCGTGATGGTGGATTTCACCGGCGGGCATGACCGGCTGTATTTCCGTAAAAGCCCGCTGGCCGAGAAGGCCCCGGCACCGGACCTGCCGCCGGGCCTGCGGCTGGAGGTTTCCGCCCCGCCCGCGCATGAGGATGTGCGGCTGGTGGAGGAAGGGCTGGATGCCCATTGGCTGCTGCATATTGACCGGCTTTACACCGAACTGACGGTGATGGCCCGCAATGCTGCGGGCGACCCGCTGGGCGGTGTGATGGGCGTCGTCGACAATGGGTACTTCACCCTGGTTGATTGCTGGGTGGAACCGGCCCAGCGCGGCCAAGGTTTGGGCAGCCGGCTGCTGGCCGCGGCAGAAGCGACGGCGGCAGAGGTCGGCTGTCGCTGGGCCACCGCCTGCACGATGGCATTCCAGCATCCGGGCTTCTTCCAGGCCCAGGGCTACGCGCCTGTGCTGCATATCGAGGATTATCTGTTGGGCCATGGCCGTTACTGGCTGCGCCGGCCCCTGGGGACGACACCATGAGCGATACCGCCACCCTTTCCCCCACCAGCCTTGGCAATGCGCCCTATGATGTGGAGCGTGTGCGCCAGGATTTCCCGATTCTGACCCGGCTGGTGCATAAACGCAAAGGCCGGCCCGGCAAGCCGCTGGTCTATCTGGATAATGGTGCCTCGGCCCAGAAGCCGCGCCAGGTGATCGACGCCATGTCGCACCTGCTGGAGAACGATTACGCCAATGTGCATCGCGGCGTGCATTTCCTCTCCCAGCGCTCGACCGACCTGTATGAGGGCACGCGCGACAAGGTGGCCGCCTTCCTGAACGCGCCCAGCCGGGAGAACATCGTTTTCACCCGCAACGCCACGGAAGCGTTCAACCTGCTGGCCCAAAGCTGGGGCCGGCGGTTCCTGAAGGCGGGCGATGCGGTGCTGATTTCCTGGATGGAACATCACGCCAATATCGTGCCCTGGCAGTTGCTGCGCGACCAGATCGGCATTGAAATCAAGGTGGTGCCGGTCCTAGATGATGGCTCGCTGGACATGAGCGCCTATGCCCAGTTGCTGACCGACAATGTGAAGCTGGTATCCATCACCCATGCCAGCAATGTGCTGGGCACGGTGAACCCGGCCAAGCGTATTGCCCAACTGGCCCATGCCAAGGGCATTCCGGTGGCGTTTGATGGCAGCCAGGCCGCCGTGCACCAGCCAGTGGATGTGCAGGCCATCGACGCTGACTTCTATGTCTTCACCGGGCACAAGCTGTACGGCCCCACCGGCATCGGTGTGATGTATGGCAAGATGGAGCATCTGAATGCCATGCCGCCCTGGCAGGGCGGCGGCGACATGATCTCCACCGTCAGTTTCGCCCACACCACCTACCGCGAAGCCCCCTATCGGTTTGAGGCGGGGACGCCGGCCATCGTGGAAGGCATCGGCTTAGGTGCTGCGATTGATTATGTGACCGCACTGGGCATGGATGCCATCCATGCCCATGAACAAAGGCTGCTGGCCTATGCCACCGGCCGGCTGTCAGAGATCGACGGCGTGCGCATCATCGGCACCGCGCCGGACAAGGCCGCCATCATCAGCTTCACCATGGATGGCATCCATCCGCATGATATCGGCACGCTGCTGGACAGCCGGGGCGTGGCCGTGCGGGTGGGCCGGCATTGCGCCGAACCGCTGATGGACCGGTTCGGCGTGGGTGCCACCGCCCGCGCCAGCTTCGCTGCCTATAATACCGAGGCGGAGGTGGATGCGCTGGTGGATGCGGTGTTGGCGACCAAGAGTTTCTTTGGGTAAGGGCTTCCCCCATGTTTGATGATTTGCGCGACCTTTACCAGGAAGTGATCCTGGACCACGGCAAGAACCCGCGGAACTTCGGCAAGCCGGAGAGCTATAACCGCACCGCGCGCGGCGACAACCCGATGTGCGGCGACAAGATCAATGTCTATCTGACCGTGGATGGGAACGGCATCATCCAGGATCTGCGCTTTGACGGGCGCGGCTGCGCCATCAGTCAGGCCAGCGCCAGCCTGATGACGGAAATCCTGCGTGGCAAGCCGGCGGCGGAGGCCGAAGCCCTGTTCGAGTATTTCCACGATGTCTGCACCAAGGATGATGATGAACAGGGCGTCCATGAGAATCTGGACGAGGATGCGACCGACAAGCTGGCCGTGCTGTCGGGCGTGCGCGAATTCCCCATGCGGGTGAAATGCGCCACGCTGGCCTGGCACACGATGAAGGCCGCCTTGCATGGCGACCCTGTCACTTCCACCGAAAATTCCGCCTTCTGAGGGGGACGAAAAAAAATGAGCAGCAATCCACGCCCCATCGCCCCCGGCATTTTCATGGGCAGCCCGGCGGAAGTACCGGAAGATGAGAAGCTTCCCCCCGACGCGCCGCTGGCCGACCGGGTGGTGGAAGCCCTGCGCACGGTCTATGATCCGGAGATCCCGGTGAATATCTATGAACTGGGCCTGATCTATCGCTGCGATGTGGATGCGGAAGGCGATGTCGAGATCGAAATGACCTTGACCGCCCCCGCCTGCCCGGTGGCCGGCGAAATGCCGGGCCAGGTGCAGCAGGTGGTGCAGGCCGTTGACGGTGTGCGCAGCGCGCGGGTCGATCTGATCTGGGAACCCGCCTGGGATCCCAGCCGCATGAGCGACGAAGCGCGTATCGCGTTGAACATGTTTTGATGTGAAGGAGCCCGACCATGGCCCGTCCCCTGCCCAAGGCAATGACCATCACCGACGCCGCCGCCGAGCGGGTGAAGGAACTGATCAGCCGGTCCGACAAGCCGATCATCGGCCTGCGCGTGGGCGTGAAGGCGCGCGGCTGTTCAGGCATGAGCTATTTCGTCGAATATGCTGAGGAAAAGAAGCTGTTCGAGGAGGTGGTGGAGGATAAGGGGGTCACCATCCTGATCGACCCTGCCGCCACCATGTTCCTGATCGGGTCGGAGATGGACTATAGCGAGGATAAGTTCCAGTCCGGCTTCACCTTCAAAAATCCGAACGAAAAGGCACGCTGCGGTTGCGGCGAGAGCTTTATGGTATAAACTTGAGGCGTCGGCTACTGTCTGTAGCCGAATTTTAGATTGAATATTAAATTATTTTTACCCTCTTATCCGGAGATCATGGATATTTCCATTGGAGATAGGCGACCGCTTGCGCGCGCCTCATGAAAGCACAGGTCCTACAGCATGATAAGGACACGCGGCGTCTGAAGAAAACGCTCATATGAAGAGCCATGTCCCCTGAATTTTGATATTATATCAATCTTCGGGAGAGGACCATGAAGCGTCCTCGACTTGGCGAGGCAAGAACATATCGGTATCATATCTGCCTAATGGCCCGCCTTTGGGTGGTTTGGCGTTAATGCATATTTAAGTATTCCTGGAGAGGAAAATTGAATCGGGAACACTCAACAGCGCCTATTGACCTCAATCCTGTTCCAGTAATTGATGGCTTGCGAGCTATTGCCATTATCGGCGTGGTATTTCATCATTTTGCGGTTGGATATGTAAGTCCAAATTCTATTAAATCTCCCATCAACGAACTGTGGCTTCCTTTTAAGCTAATTTTACAAAATGGCTGGCTTGGCGTCAGTCTTTTCTTCTTTCTATCTGGGGCCGTTCTTTATCTTCCCTACGCCCGTGGAGAGAAAAAGATGGAGAACTTGGGGGATGCCAAGAAATTTCTCCGACACCGTTTAGAGCGCTTACTTCCGCTCTATTATTTTGTGGGATTTGTCTGTATCGGCTATGGATTGAAGGATCCTTTCAACACTGATAGTTTGCGCGACTGGGTTTATATTTTGATGCTGCTGACTGCTTCATTCAACTTCCATCCATCCAGCTTCGCACCCCGCTTCAATTATCCATTTTGGTCAATCGGGCTGGAAATATGGTTCAGCCTGCTGTTTCCCCTATTACTCCCCCTTTATCAGCGGCACCGAAACACCTTGCTGATCGTCGCTGTAGCCGTCACCTTCCTATTGCGTGGGATTAACGCAACTCCCCCGAACGCATCTGGTGGGCTTCACTGGATCGCGGATAGTTTGCCGGCACGCCTGCCGGACTTCCTGTTTGGTATGTTGGCGGTCGATCTTGTGAGGGCGCGATCCCGGTTACTGAATTGGGGGAGCTTCATCGTTCTGGGGATCGGCGGAACATTTGCCGTTCTGGCTCTGTGGCACTTCTGGTACCTGGGTGTCGTTTCAATTTACTCTAAGATTTTTCTAACTATTCTTCTGGATATTTCATTGTTATTTTGTATTGGTTTTCTCTTCTCGCGCCATAGCTGGCTGGACGCTGTACTCACACTGTGGCCCCTGCGCGCGATTGGTGTTATGTGCTATAGTATTTATCTTTGGCATAAACCGCTCTTGGATCAACTTGTCACGGGAAGAAAATTAAACTTCATAGAACGGATAGAAAATCTGCCACTCTACATTGGCTTCTTACTTATAATTTCTACGCTCAGTTACCGCTATTTTGAATTTGGCGGGCGGGATATCCGTTCCATTTTTCGGCTTCGTCCGAAGAAAGATTGACACTGGAAGCGGGGTCTTTTCTGGCAAGTTTGGGTAACAACGCCAGCACAGCAAACAGGCACGCCGGTAAAGCGAAGGCGATGACGCGAGGGGATTGGCTCAGTATGTTCCCATTAACATGAGGATTATAGAAGACAGGCATGACGACCATAAGCCCCAGGCTGATGGCAAGGCAGCCATATAATCCCGACAACCGCCTGATTTTGCAGTAGGCTGGTGCCGTTGCGACCAGAAGGCCGGCAATACCCAAAGCGATGCTGATGCCAAACCATGCCTTCGGTAACAGAGAAATCAGATGTTGGGGCAGAAATGCCGATGCATCGTAAAGCAGAAATGGCACAACCAAAATAGTGATAACGACACCAAGTGCAGCAGTAAAAATGACTGTATAATGTCGACCGCAGCGGCCAAAAATGTAAGAAACACCGAGAATCGCAGCACTGGCGAAAATTGGACGGGAGACGATGGCAATACCCAAAAATATTGCGGAAACTATTAACTTCCAGCGCCTTGGTTTTCCTTCAGCACCAACATGGTGTACCAGCATTAACGCCGCAGCGACATAAAAGCAATTAACCCCAAGGTCACCGCCATGCATGTAATCCTGCAACAGGAGGGGCTGACCGAAAAAAGCGACAATAGCAAATGCTGCACGCGCCTGCAGTCCGCTCGCCATGCTCGTCAGCAAAATAAGCCCGATCGGTCCCCATAGTAGATTCTGCCAAGCCGCGCCGCCCAGCAGATGAAAAGGGGCTGCCAGCAAGAATGCGCCCGGCATGGGTGTCAATCTTCCACCCAAATAGGTACGTACATAATATGGGAATTCACCGGCGAGAAGCCGGCTGATGCCGATATCCAATGCCTCGTCGCGGTCTGTCCCAGCCCCCAATAATCCCGCCTGGGATAGGGGATATCTTATGACGAACATTGCAACCAGAATGGCGCAGGCCAAGGCCAGCAGCCATTTTTCATGGCGTCGTACCCATTGAGCCCACGGCTTGGAGCGTTCCACTGCCAGCAGAATGCTGAAAGAGACTGTCGGCAGGATCAGATAAAGGAGAAGGCCAATCGTACCACCGGTGACATGAGCCACATGTTGGGATGGAAAAATCAGAAAGATGCTCAATAAAAAAATGATAATTGGCATCAGGGACCGCGCCGCAACCAAAGGAAAATAGAGGCCCAAGTTTAAGCACGCCTCATTATCGAATGATAGTGCTTAAGATCAAGTTGGGATGAGCAGAACGCATCGCAACTTGGTAATGTTGCGACCGCCGCCGCGCGGCCCGTGCCACGTGAAGCCAAGCCGTTGGCATGTTGGCGCCGACGATCAAGGCAATTGAGTATAGGATCAAGCAAATCAGTTCCAGTCCGGCGTCACCTTCAAGAGACCGGACTGGAAGGTGCGCTGCGGCTATGCTAAAAACTTTACGATGTAATGAATAGGGCAGCCGATGATGCGGCCATGGGTTAAGCCAAACCACAAAGCTGCCACGATCTGCTTCGCGGCCGCCCCCCTCCCCCTGCTGTTGACCCGGATCACCGATCCGGTTTGGCTGATGGCAGCCTTGCTGGGCTGGCTCTTGGCTTTTTGCCTGTTGGTCCGGGGCGCCCTGCGCTAATCCACCCTTGCCCCGGCGGGCGTTCCGCGATACCGGGTCGCCTATGAGTGCTGCCACCCCCATACCCACCCTTGCCGACGCCGCTATCGCGGTGCTGACCACGCCGGACGCCGCCGACAAGGTGCGCCTGTCCCGCACCCTTGCCGCCGCCTGGCGCGAGGGGCGCATCAGCGAAATCGGCCAGGGCAGCCCGCCTTCCCGGCCCGCGCGCCCTGCCAAGCCAGAACTGCGCCACCCCAAGGATATGCCCAAGCGCGGCAAGGGGCAAAGCATCGCCAACCGCATCGCGCTGTTGCACGCCATCGCCCATATTGAACTGAACGCCATTGATCTGGCCTGGGACATCGTGGCCCGGTTTCGCACCCTTCCCGATGGTACGCCGCTACCGCGCGCCTTCTATGATGATTGGGTGCGCGTGGCGGAGCAGGAGGCCAAGCACCATGCGCTGGTCGCCGACCGGCTGGCCCATTTTGGCGCTGCCTATGGCGACCTGCCGGCCCATGATGGCTTGTGGCAGGCCAGCGAGGTGACGGCGCATGATCTGCCGGCCCGGCTGGCCGTCGTGCCGATGGTGCTGGAAGCGCGCGGACTGGACGTGACACCCGCCATCATCGACAGCCTGACCAAGGCCGGCGACCGGGACAGCGTGGCCGTGCTGGAGATTATCCTGGCGGAAGAGGTGGGACATGTGGCCGCCGGCCGCCGCTGGTTTGAACAGGCGGCCCGCTGCCTGGGCCAGGAGGCTGGCCCCTGGTGGCAGCATCTGGTGCGCACCCATTTCAAGGGGGAATTGAAGCGCCCCTTCAATGGCCTGTCGCGCGAACTGGCGGGCCTGCCATCGGACTGGTATGAACCACTGGCCAGTGACCTGCCCCACAGCGCGTGAACCCTGTTCGGTTCCATTATCTTGTGGCAGGGTGAAACAAAGGCCCAATCATAGGGCCTGTGCGAGACGGCGGTGACACAAATGACGAAACGGGTGCTGTTCCCCCTGGTGCTTGCCGCACTGGCCTGGTACTCGCCCGTGCTGGCAGAGCCGCCGGCAACGGGTGACAAGAAAGCCGAGCCGCCCGCCATGGAGGAGGAAATCATCGTACGCGGCCGCCGTGATGGGGAGCCCGACTTTCAGGAACAGAACGAATTCCACCAGAAGGAATTCGAACGGCTGAACAAGATCTATGGCAAAGAAGCCCCGCCCAACCGCCGGCTGGACCGCATGACCGACAGCCCCAACCCGGATGCCGGCAAAACCGTTGTTCCCAGCGCGAATGGTGGCACCGTCCAGGGCCAGCCCAATGCCCGACCCTGGTGACGTACGGCGGAAGCTCAGTTCCGTCGCTTGGACAGGTCGCCCGTCTTCAGATCCTGTAACAGGGTGGGGCTGATCTCACCCGTCAGCGGGCGGTCATTATCCAGTTCGAACTGACGGATCGCCTCAGCGGTGGCCTTGCCGACGCGACCATCCGCCGGCCCAGTCCAATACCCCCGGCGTAACAATTCTTCCTGAACCTGCACCGTCTCCGTCGGTATGGCCGGGCGGCGGCTGTTATAGACCTTGGGCAAACCGAAGGAGAGGCGCTGCAACAGCGCCTCTGACGGGCAGCCATCAGGCTTCAACCCGGCCTGTTTCTGGTAATCGCGGATGGCCTGGCGCGTGCCACGGCCGACGGTACCATCGGGCTTGCCGGCATCGAAGCCGGCAATGGCCAGTTCTGTCTGAATTTGTTTGATCACCGGCACGGATTGCAGCGGCACCACCCCATCGGCGGCACAGGCGCGGTGCCATTCCGGCTGCGGGGTGGCCAGGGCAGGGCTGGCCAGCATGGGGGTGGCGATCAGGGCCATCAGGGCAAGGGACAGGCGGCGCATGGGATTGGGTCCGGCGGGTTGTGACATCCGATTGCCCATGCTGGCCGCCAAGGGTGGCAAGAGAATGGCGAAGAAACACCCCACCGTTACAGGCCCGTTACAACAGCGGGCTTGGCGTGAAACCCGATCGGGCTAGGATGGGCACCATCTTTCATCCACCGGCACCGCTGGCTGCCGTTTCTTGGAGTGAAACCACCGATGTTGAGCCGCCGCGCCACCCTTGCCGGTCTGTTCGCCCTGTCCGCCACCGCCGCCGCCCTGGATGGGGTGATGGCGCGCATGGCCCTTGCCGCCACCCCCGAGACCACCGCCGACAAGGCTTTCAACGCCTTCCTGGAAAAGGCGTGGCAGGATGAACTGGCGCGCAGCCCGGAAATGCGCACCCGTCTGGGCCTGCCCGGCCGCCATGATGCCTGGACCCTACCCGATGACGGCTATCAGCAGGAAAGCCTGCGCATCGCTGCCGCCACGCTGAAGGAACTGCGCGGCTTTGACATTAACAGCCTGTCGCCGTCGGCCCGCATCAGCCACCGGCTGCTCGAACAGAAGCTGACCACCGGCATTGAATTTTATCGCTGGCGCTTCCACCAGTTCGCCGTCAGCCATCTGGAAGGCGTGCATACCAACATCCCCTCCTTCCTGATCGGCTATCACGCCGTGGAGAAGAAGCAGGATGCGGAGGATTATGTCACCCGCCTGAACGGGGCCGCCACGCTGATCGATATCACCATCGACCAGATGGGCCGGCAGGCGAAAAAGGGCGTGCTGCCGCCCGCCTTCAGCTTCCCCCGCATTCTGACTGCCGCGCGGAATGTGGTGGAAGGGGCCCCCTTCACCAAGGGACCGGACAGCCCGCTGCTGGCCGACCTGAAGGAGAAGGTGGAGAAGCTCTCCATCCCTGCATCCGAAAAGCAGGCGCTGATCCGCGCCGGTCGTGCAGCACTTTCCGACAAGTTGAAGCCGGCCTATGGCCGCTTCATCGCCGCGGTGGAAGGGTTCCAGAAGCAGCAGACGGCCAATAATGGTGCCTGGGCCCTGCCCGATGGCGACGACTATTACCGGGCGCAGATCCGCTTTCATACCGGCCTGCTGATGACAGCGGATGAAATCCACGCGCTGGGCCTGTCGGAAACCGCCCGCCTGCATGGGGAATTGCAGCAGGCCATGGTCAAGCTGGGCTTCAAGGGCAGCGTGCAGGATTTCTTCCAGCATCTGCGCACCGATCCCGCCATGCGCTTCCCCGACAGCGAGGCGGGCCGCAAGGAATATCTGGCCACCGCCGCCGGCTATATTGACGGCGTGGCCGCCCGCCTGAGCGAGATGTTCGGCACCCTGCCCAAGGCCAAGGTGGTGGTGAAGCCGGTGGAGGCCTATCGGGAAAAGGCCACCCCCAGCGCCTTTTACGAACAATCCTCCCCCGATGGCTCCCGCCCCGGCGTGTTCTATGCCAACCTGTCCGACATGTCGGTGCAGACGCGGCATGATCTGGAGGCTTTGTGCCACCACGAAGCCCTGCCCGGCCACCATATGCAGATCGCCATCGCCCAGGAAACCGACGGCATCCCCACCTTCCGCCGCTTCACCTGGGACACCGCCTATGGCGAAGGCTGGGCCATGTATACGGAGCGCATGACCAAGGATTTCGGCTTCTATAAGGAACCGCTCTCAGAGGCCGGGCGCATTGTGTCCGAACTGTTCCGCGCCGGGCGGCTGGTGGTGGATACCGGCATCCATGCCAAGAAATGGACGCGCGAACAGGCCATCGCCTGGATGGGCGAGAATACCGCCAACCCCATTGCCGACAATGAGAACGAGATCGAGCGCTATTTCGTCTGGCCCGGTCAGGCCCTGGGCTACAAGATCGGTATGAACAAGATTTTGGAGCTGCGCGAACAGGCCAAGGCCACCCTGGGCGAGAAGTTCGACATAAGGGGTTTCCATGACACGGTGCTGAAGAACGGCCCCGTCACCCTGCCCATCTTGGAAGAGGTGGTGGCGCAGTGGGTCGACAGCCGCAAGAGCGCCTGAGGGAAATTTCTATCAATCCGCCGGGCGTTCGCCCGGCGGTGGGGCAATGGTCACATTGCCGGCCGGGAAGCGGAAGCTGAAAGCCGTGCCTTCATTGGGCCGGCTTTCCACCGAGACGCTGGCGCCATGCAGTTCTGCCAGCGCCCGCGCGATGGAAAGCCCCAGCCCCGTGCCATGCTGATGATCCTGCACCCGACCCACCTGTTCAAACGGCCGCCAGATGCGGTGCAGATCATCGGGCTGGATGCCCACCCCGCTGTCGGCCACCACGATGGTCAGGTCGCCATCCGCCTCCAGCCCCACCTTGATGCGGATGGAACCACCATCGGGGGTGAATTTCACCGCATTGCCGACGATATTCAGCAGCAGCTGGCGCACCGCCCGTTCATCGCCCAGCAGCTGCACCCCCTCCGCCCCGGTCATCTCCAGATCAAAGGCCAGTTCCTTGGCGCGGACCAGCCCCTGGGCGATGCGCCGCACCTGGCGCAATTCATGTTCCAGCGGAATCCAGCACAGGTCCAGCACCAGCCGCCCCGCCTCGATCTTCGACAGGTCCAGCATGTCATTGATCAGGGAGAGCAGATGCCGGGCCGCCATGATGATATCGTCGGCATATTCGGCATGGGGATCATCCGGCCCGGCATCGGTGGCGATCATGCCGGCAAAGCCCAGAATGGCGTTCAGCGGCGTGCGCAGCTCATGGCTCATGGTGGCGATGAAAGCGGATTTGGCGCGCGATGCCTCCTCCGCCGCCAGCCGGGCCGCCTCTGCCGTGGCCGCCTGGGTCTGCGCCGTCACATCCACCAGCGTGGCCTGGATGGCCTTATGCCCATCCCAATCCACCGCGCGGGCCAACACATCGACAAAGATCAGGGCGCCATTCTGGCAGCGCAGCATCCGGTTGCGCTGGACCGGCAGCTGATCGCCCGCCAGCAGCCGCTCCCATTCCATCTTCGCGGTTTCCAGCTCGCTGGTCAGGATGATGCTGGACACGCCGGCCCGCCGCAGCGCGCCTAGATCGGCATAGCCGGTCATTTCCAGAAAGGCCGGGTTGGCGAACAGGATATGCCCGCCCTGATGCACCATAATACCCTGGACCGAGCCTTCCACCATGTCGCGCAGGCGCTGTTCATTGGTGCGCAGGGCAGTCTCGATCTCCCGTGCCTCCGTGACGTCGCGGCCTTCGACCATCAGGCGATGGACGCGCCCGCGTTCGTCCAGGATCGGCGTCAACGCCAGATCGAAGATCAGCGGCGCCATGAAGCCGGGGCCGGTCTGCAAATCCATGCGGATGGTGGCGCCGCGCCGGGCAGAGGCCAGAATGGCGGCGCGCAGCCGTTCCTGTTCCAGCGACGCCCCCTGCCACCAGGGCGTGGACCAGAGGGGGCGGCCGATCAGGCTTTGCAGCAACAGACCGCCGCTGCGCAGGGCGGCCCGGTTGGCGGACAGCACCAACCCATCCGGGTCCAGCAGGATCAGCATCTGCTGGGTCGATTCGAAATAGGCAGCCATCAACCGCCCGTCACCCAGGCCGAACCCGGTCGGGTCAGGAAACCCGCTGGTATCCGCTGCGATCATGCGGCAATCCCTGCACAAAGCCGAAGACGCCCGCCAGGGGCGGCATTCGATGAATTTCGTTTGAAATTTTCCGGACCGGGAACGGGAACCGACAGATTCTCCGGGAACCTGTCAAATGTTGTGCGACAAAAACAGTCACCCGGCAACATTTTGTTGCCGGGTGACCATCATAACGGATTATGGCCGCCGGGAACAGGGACCGTCAGCCGGCCTGCTGATCCCCATGGCCCTGGATACGCTGCGCCAATGCTGCCTGCAGGAACCGGTCCAGATCGCCGTTCAACACGCCGGCGCTGTCGCTGGTTTCCACGTTGGTGCGCAGATCCTTCACCATCTGATAGGGCTGCAGCACGTAAGAGCGGATCTGGTGGCCCCAGCCAATATCGCTCTTGGTGGCTTCCAGGGCGTTGGCCGCCTCTTCGCGCTTGCGCAGTTCCATCTCATAGATGCGGGCGCGCAGCATGTCCCACGCCTTGGCGCGGTTCTTGTGCTGGCTGCGTTCCTGCTGGCACGACACCACAATCCCGGTGGGAATGTGGGTGAAGCGCACCGCCGAGTCGGTCTTGTTGACGTGCTGGCCGCCGGCCCCGCTGGCGCGGAACGTGTCAACCTTCACATCCTTCTCGTTGATCTCGACATTGATCTTGTCGTCGATCACCGGGGTGACGGACACGGAGGAGAAGGAGGTGTGGCGCCGCGCCTGGCTGTCGAATGGGGAAATGCGCACCAGACGGTGCACACCCGTTTCCGACTTCAGCCAGCCATAGGCATTGTGCCCCTTGATCTGGATGGTAGCGGACTTGATGCCGGCTTCTTCGCCGTTCGTCTCGTCCAGCAGATCCACCTTATAGTCATGCTGCTCGGCCCAGCGCGTATACATACGCAGCAGGATCAGGGCCCAATCCTGGGCCTCTGTGCCACCGGCACCGGCATTGACTTCCAGGAAGGCGTCGTTGGCGTCGGCTTCGCCGGAAAGCAGGCTTTCCAGCTCCATCTTGGCGGCGCGGTCCTTCAGGCCCAGCAGAGCGGTTTCCGCCTCGGTGATCATATCCTGATCGCCCTCGGCTTCGGCCATCTCCAACAGTTCCAGATTATCCTTCATGTCGCGTTCCAGCTGTCTGGTGCCGTTCAGGCCCGAATCCAGCTGGTTCTTTTCCCGCAACAGCTTCTGGGCACGCTCAGCATCGTTCCAGAGGTTGGGGTCTTCACAAAGGGCGGTCAGTTCGTCGAGGCGGAAAAGGGATTTCTCCCAGTCAAAGATGCCTCCTCAGCAGGACCAAGGACTGTTCAACAGCCTCGATCACCGCCTGGATCTCGGCACGCATGGGCGGCTCCTGATGATCACAAGGGTGGACCACCCAGGGGGCGGCCAACATTTAGGGAGCGTTGTATGTAGCGGCGCGCGCCCGCCGCGCCAAGCCCTATCACGCCCATGACCGGGCATAGCCGCTGCCCTGAACGTGAAAAGGCCGCAGGGAAAGCCCCTGCGGCCTTTTCGGACTGCCTGAACCCAATGATACCAACCTGTCTGAAGGTTGACCTTCAGACAGGTTGGAGGCCAGTGACCGCTGGCCCGCGGGCTCGTGCCCGCGTAAGCCAAGGCGGCGGATGCCGCCGCCCGGCGCGTGAGGGAACACTCATCTCCCTTGATCGGTTACGATCAAGGGAGATGAGTATGACATCAGAAGCGGTAGCCGACGCCGACGCCGATGATCCAGGGGTTGATATCAACATCGGCATTGATCAGGGACGGCAGGCCGGCATTGACCTTCACATCCGTGTTCAGCCACAGCTTCTTGACGTCGAGGTTCAGCGACCACTTCTTGGTCAGCTCCACATCCACACCGGCCTGCAGGGCATAGCCAAAGCCATTGTCATACTTGGTATCCAGGGCCTGGCCCGGATCTTCGCCATAGAAGAAGGTGTAGTTCAGACCCGCACCGACATAGGGGCTGATCTGGCCCTTCGGGTTGAAATGGTACTGCAGGGTCACCGTCGGCGGCAGCAGCCAGACATCGCCCAGATCAACCGAGGCACCCAGCGGGGTGGCCTTGGCCTTCGGGTGGTGATGGGTGGTGCCCAGGATCAGCTCAGCCGCGATATTGTCGGTGAAGAAATAGCTGAAATCCAGTTCCGGCACGACGGACATGTCGAGGGAGGCATGGCCGGGGATGGCGGCATTGCCCAGCTTCAGATCGCTGCTTTCATCCGGCGACACGAAGATCACGCGGCCACGAACGAGCAAATCCCCGGCGGCCTTCTCCGCCATGGCAGGGGTGGCGGCGGACATCAGGAGGGCGGCGCCACCAATGGCGGCAGCCAGGGCAGTCTTTTTCATAACAGAGGCTCCTATATCATGTGCCGGGCGAATATTTCGTCTTCCCAGCGGCGCGCTCTCCTTGGCGCGTCCTACAGGAGCTTTTCTATAACTTCATGATCGCTGTTTCTCTGACTTGGATCAATTCGGCGTTTGTTTATGCTGCCGACTGATGCGGTCGAGGCAGGCGGGCCTGGGCGCCGGCCAGGATGGCATCCATGGCCGCCTGCGCCGTGCCAGGGGGCTGGCCATCCAGCAGCAGTCCCAGACAATCGCGCAGCGCCTGGGCGTCGGTAGTCTGTTCCACAGCATCCAGCGCATCCGCCAGCCGCAGGGCAATGCGCCGCAGTTCCGCCGGCGCCGGCGTGGCATCGAAAGCCAGCGACCGGCGGGCCAGCGCCATCTGCTCCCCGGCCAGTTGCAACAACTGGCTGGTGGCGCCATCGCCCAGTCGGTCACGCAGGGTGGACAAGGCCGATGGCGGTGGAGCAGACGCGGGATCAGGCGTTTCCACCCGCCCCAACCCGTCCGGCGGCATCACCGCAGCCAAAGCTGCCAACAATTCCTCCAGCCGGATCGGCTTGGCGATGAAGCCCTGCATTCCGACAATGCGGCTGCGAGCCACGGTCTCCGGCAATACATTGGCGGTGAGCGCAATGACCGGCACATGTGCCATGGGGCCGCCACTGGCGCGCAACCGGGCCGTGGTCTCGAACCCATCCAGGCCAGGCATCCCGATATCCATCAGCACGGTGGAAACGGCTTTCTCGCGCAGCAGAGCCAACGCCGTTTCCCCGTCGGGGGCCTGGATCACCTCCACCCCATGCCGGTTCAGCAATTGCTGGGCGACGAAGCGATTGACCTCGTCATCCTCCACCAACATCACCTGCGGCCGGCGATTCCAGCAGGGCAGACTGCGCACGGTGGCGTTCCCCTGTTGCGGCATCAACGCCAGAGGCATCGGCAGATCGACAGTAAAGACCGTGCCGTGGCCAAGGCTGCTATCCACACTGATATTGCCACCCATCATGCGGATCAGCTTATGGCAGATCGACAGACCCAGGCCGACACCGCCATGGCGACGGCTGTCCCCCGCTTCTGCCTGATAGAAGGGTTCGAAGACATGGGCCAGCTTTTCGGAGGCAATGCCGATGCCGGTATCGGCCACAGTAATCCGCAGCGGCACACCATTGGTCCCGGCCTTGTCCCCCATCTGCAGCGGCCGGCGGGTGACCGCAACATGGATGCCGCCCACCTCGGTGAATTTCACCGCATTCCCGATCAGATTCAGCAAAATCTGGCGCAGGCGGGCCGGATCGGTGCTGACATAACGCGGCACGTCAGGGGCGATGGCAATATCCAGCGACAGGCCATTGGCCGCGGCACGCCCTGCCATCAATTCCACCGCATCATAAAGCCTTTGATGCAGGTCGACCGGTTCGCTGGCAAGCGAGAGATGCCCAGCCTCCATCCGGCTGAGATCCAGCAAATCCTCCAGCAGCGACAGCATGGACTGCCCTGCCTTCTCCATCACCGACAGGGCTCGTCGGGTGGCCAACCGGTCGCCGCCCGCCCCGTTCATAATTTCCAGCCCGCCCATCATGGCATTGATCGGGGTGCGGATTTCATGGCTGACAGTGGCCAGGAAAACCGATTTGGACCGGCTGGCGGCTTCGGCCCGCTGGGCCGCCTGATCGCGCTGGCGGGCATAGCGGGCCGAAGCGGATACCTGCAATTGCAGACGCCGCTGCAGCCATTCATTGGTCACCCCCATCATGGCCAGACAGCACAGATTGGCACCAACGGTGGACAGCAGCAGGTTCAGCCCATTGCTGGGGCTGGGTGAGAAATAAAAAACCTGACGGGGACTGAGGACAAGATCCAGCAGCCGTGCCACCATCACCAGGGTCATGATGCCGAAAATGGCCGTCGGCAAAATCCACAGTTGCTGACGGGTACGGTGGCCGGAGCGCCAGCTTTCCCAGGCATTGGCACCATTGATCCCCCCCACCCAGATGGAGGCCAGGATGGAGCGAAGCACCAGATCGTCCCGTGTCAGCACGTCATAAACCAGCACGCCGACCAGCATGAACAATGTCCAGAGCGGCGTGGCCCAGCCCGGCGGGCGGCCGGAAAAGCGGCGGATGCCCACGAGCACCAGCACCAGGGCAAACCCGACCAGCAGGTTGCCCAGCGACACCGAAAGCCAGAGTGGGATATAGCCGCGCGCGATAAGGAAGCTGAACCCCAGACAGCCAACAATGCTGGAGAGCGTCCAATAGCCCAGACCAGGGATCGCGCGCTGCCGCCACCAATAGACGGCCATGACAAAAGTCAGCGACAGGCTGGTGACGATAAACACCACCATCAATGTCGGGACATGCAGCTGCTTCAGCAGTTCCATGATGCCGCCAGCCTTTCCCTGAAATCATCCCGCCGGTAGAGCTAACCCTTTCTTCAATCATGTCGGCGCAGAAATGTCACGGGGGCAAAATGATCAGGTGCCCTTCATAAAAGAAGATGATCAGATAATATTGCTGATTTTGGACAATGATGGCCGGAGGCTGGCGCCAGACAGCCTTGTTGCGGCGCCCGGTGCCTGGGAGACGGTGCCAATCCCATGGTCAAGGGCCATGGGCAGCATGGAAAAGGCCCGCCCCGTTTGAACCGGGGCGGGCCTCGCTTGGGATCAAGCCGCGATCAGATTGCCCGTGTTGCCTGATCCAGCCAGGCGCGATCAGCGCCTTCCACCAGCGGGGACAGTTCACGCAGAACACGGGCGTGATAGGCATTCAGCCAATCCCGTTCTTCCGCCGTCAGCAGCGACGCATCCACCATCCGCAGGTCGATAGGGCACAGGGTCAGCGTCTCAAACCCCAGCATCGGGCGCTCAGCCCCGGCAATCTCCACCGGCACCACCAGTTCCAGATTCTCCACCCGGATGCCGTAGGAACCGGCCAGATAGTAACCCGGCTCGTTGGACAGGATCATGCCCGGCAGCAGCACGACGCCGTTCACCGTCTTGCCGATGCGCTGCGGCCCTTCATGCACGGACAGGAAGGAGCCGACGCCATGGCCGGTGCCATGGTCGTAATCCAGACCCGCCTGCCAGAGGAACTGGCGGGCCAGCACATCCAGCTGAATGCCCGCCGTGCCCATGGGGAAGCGGACGCGGTTCAGCGCGATATGGCCCTTCAGCACCAGGGTGAAATGGCGCCGCGCCTGCGGGCCCGGATCGCCCACCGCCAGGGTGCGGGTGATGTCGGTGGTGCCGTCCAGATACTGACCGCCGCTATCCAGCAGGAAGACGCTGTTCTGATCGACCTGACGGTTGGTTTTCTCATTGGCGCGGTAATGCACAATGGCGCCATTGGGGCCGGCACCGCTGATCGTATCGAAGCTGGGCCCCCGGAAATCGGCGGCACCGCGACGATAGGCCAGCAGCGTATCCACCACGGTCAGCTCATCCAGGCCCCCCTTCGGCGCCACCTCGTCAAACCAGCGCAGGAACCGCACCAGGGCGGCGCCGTCGCGGCGATGGGCCGCCTTGGAACCCTCGATCTCCACCGCATTCTTGGCCGCCTTGGGCAGCACGCAGGGGTCACCGCCCTGATCGACGGCGGCACCGGCCTTTTCCAGCCGGTCGATCACCCACAGGGCGGCGGTGGTACCATCCAGCCGCACCCGCGCCTCCTTGCCCCCCAGCGCATCCAGCGCCGCCGGCAATTCACCCGGCGCCCGGATGGCCACCCCATTGCCCAGATGCTGCTCCAGCCCCGGCGCCAGCTTGCGCGCATCGACGAACCAGTCAACCTGACCATCCCGGTGGATAATGGCGAAGGACAGCGGCAGCGGCGTGCAGGGCACGTCCGAGCCGCGCACATTCAGCAGCCAGGCGACGCTGTCCGGCTGGGTCAGCACGGCGGCATCCAGGCGCTGCTTTTCCAGCGACGCCGCAATATCGGCCCGCTTGTCGGCGGAACCGCGACCCGTTGCGGACAGCGGCTGGATATTGACGATGCCCAGCGGGGCCGGTGGCTGGTCGGTCCAGACGGCATCGATCGGGTTGCTGTCGGTCGGCACCAGTTCGATCCCGGCGGGGGAGAGGGAGGCCCGCATCTTGTCGGCCCAGCCGGCCGTGTGCATCCAGGGATCAAAGCCCAGCTTGGCTCCGGCCGGCAGGTTGGCTGCCGCCCAGTCGCCGTGGAACTCCTCCATCAGGTGGTGATAGCTGAAATGGGCCGCCGATACTTCCTGGCGGACCTGGATCGTATAGCGGCCATCGGCGAAGACAGCTGCCTTGTCCAGCAACACCACCACCGCCCCGGCAGAGGCGGTGAAGCCGCTGATCCAGGCCAGTCGGCTGCCGCGCAGCGGTACATATTCGCCCTGATATTCATCGGCGCGCGGCACCACGAACCCATCCAGGCCCCGGCGCTGCAACTCCGCCCGTAGCGCCGCCAGCCGGGCGCCATGGTCGCCATGGGCAGGATCGGCCGGGCGGGCGATGCCGGCCCGCAGCGCCAGCAACTGCTCGCTCAACCCATCGGACCGTTTCGACGCGACCAGATCCAGCCAGGCATCCGGCAATTCCCCATCCGGGGCGGCATTGACGCCGGCGATCAGGTCACGGATATCGGCGACGCTGCGCGCCACCCCGGCTTCCCGCAGCAGGCGGGCGAGATTGTCGTCGCCGCCATAGGCGGCCGTGGAGATGGAGGCGGACAAGGGTTTGCTCCCGTTCTGGGCGGTATGGATTGCGCCAGAGGCTAGAGCGGCAGCGATGCTGGCGCAAGCGCTGCCGCGCATCCGTCTGCCATACTGAAACGAAAGAAATTGCCCCCTCCACAAGGCGGCAGCTTGCGGTGCCAACCTGTTGGCGTCATGGTGCGGGCATGAGCGACGCTGCACCCGTCCCCACCGCCGGCCCCCGCATTCGCACCATCCCGCCCGGCGAGGACCGGGAACGGTTGGTCTGCCCTGACTGCCACTATATCGCCTATGAAAATCCCAAGATCGTCGTCGGCGCGGTGGTAACGGACACGGCTGGACGCATCCTGTTGTGCCGCCGTGCCATCGAACCGCGCCGGGGCTATTGGACCCTGCCCGCCGGCTATATGGAACTGGGGGAAACGACTGAGCAGGGGGCGGCACGGGAAGCGTTTGAGGAAGCCGGGGCCCGCATCGCCATTGATGCGCTGCTGGCCGTCTACAATATCCCGCGCATTTCCCAGGTGCAGTTGATCTATCGCGCCACCCTGGCCGACCCCGCCATTGCGGCCGGGCCGGAAAGCCTGGAAGTGGCGATGTTCAACTGGGATGATATCCCCTGGCACGATCTGGCCTTTCCCTCCGTGCCCTGGGCGCTGGAGCAATATCGCGCCCGCATCGGGCAGCTGGCGTTCCCGCCCGCAACCAACCCGCCACCCCCGGTGGAAGGCCTGTAATCGCCCACCCGTCCGGCGCAGAATTGGGCCAACGCCTTTTCCCCCGCCAGACAGGATCAAGGCCCCATCATGCGCACATCCCCCGCCGCCCGCGAGGAACCCTGCACCGGCTGATGCTGGATAGCCGCGTGCGGCGCGGCATCCGCCAGGGCGACCCGACGGAACGGGAGGTGCATGTTTATGTGCCGGCGGGCCATGAGGGGTGCGCTCGGCCCCTGGGTGCCAAGGCCAGCCATATGGTGAAGGTGGGCAAGGCAAGATGGCGAGGGGGTGAAGAAATCATCCACCAGCACCAGAACCAACAAAGGCCCGATCATTGCTGACCGGGCCTTTGAATCTGGTGGAGCCAAGCGGGATCGAACCGCTGACCTCTACAATGCCATTGTAGCGCTCTCCCAGCTGAGCTATGGCCCCGAAACTTTTGCGCGCTGCCTGGGCTGTCAGCGCCGTGGGCGGGTTTATGGAGAAACTCCGCCACGGATGCAAGGGGAAAAATCATGGACGCCCCGGCTTTCGCCCAAGGGCAGAAAAGCATAAAGGCCCGGTCGCTGCCGACCGGGCCTTTATTATTTGGTGGAGCCAAGCGGGATCGAACCGCTGACCTCTACAATGCCATTGTAGCGCTCTCCCAGCTGAGCTATGGCCCCGAAACTTTTGCGCGCTGTCTGGGTCGCCAGCGCCGTGGGCGGGTTTATGGAGAAACCCGCCCCTGGATGCAAGGGAAAAATTCAGCCGATTGTCATTTTTATGCAATCGGCTGTTCCCCCGCCGGATCAGCGATCCTCGTCGCCTTCGACATCGACGACTTCACCCATGTCGTCGCCGTCATCCAACTCGTCGGCATCTTCCAGCAGGACGTCTTCGTCCTCCACCACATCGTCGGCAACGTCGTCGGTGGCGAGATCGTCGGCGACATCGGCTTCATCCACGCCGATCTCCACCGTTTCCTCGTCCAGCTCCTCCGTCTCGACGTCCAGCGTCTCCTCGTCCCCGACGCTCTTGACCGGCTTCTTCACGTCATCGGTCGGCATCGGACGGGCCCGGCGGGAACGCAACAGCGCCTCCGGGTCGAAGGTGGTGCCGCAGGACGGGCACACCGGCGGATCTTTCCGCATATCGTAATAGCGCGCGCCACAACTCGGGCAAATGCGCTTAACCCCCCATTCGGGCTTCGCCACCTAAATCCTCCATCAATTCCATAGCGCCCAGAACGCAGCACTGCGGCTCTGGCGGCATCTGCCATGATACCTGCGGCCTGTCAACGAACTTGGCCACCCACCACCGATTTCCCGATATGCGAAGCGGCCCTGCCGGACCCAACCTATCCCCCATGCTATGCGCTTCACCCGCCCCTGTCGCCTGAAACCTGTCGGGGAAGGAACTGGGCTTTATCAACAGGCGGGGCCTCACCGCCCCACGCAATCATCCAGCCCGTCGCGGAGGACAATCTCCATGCGGCGTTGCAGGATGCCGGCGCGGGCGGCGACATAGCGGCCGGGCGGGTTGGCTTTCCATTGGCGCGGGCTGGGCAGGATGGCGGCCAGCAGGGCGGCCTCGCGGGGGGAAAGATCGGCGGCCCCCTTACCGAACCAGTGGCGGGCCGCCGCTTCGGCGCCATAGACGCCCGGGGCCCACTCCACAATGTTCAGATACACTTCCATGATGCGGCGCTTGGACCAGAAGGTTTCCACCAGCCCGGTGAACCACAGCTCCACCCCCTTGCGCAGCCAGGACCGGTCGGGCCAGAGGAAGGCGTTTTTTGCCACCTGCTGGCTGATGGTGCTGCCGCCACGCACGCTGCGGCCGCCCTGTTCATTACGTTCCAGCGCCTGTTCTACCGCGTCCCAATCCACCCCGCCATGCTGGCAGAACCGGCTATCCTCCGCCGCGATGACGGCGCGGACCAGATGCGGCGACAGGCGGGGCAGCGGTTGCCATTGTTTCTGCCAGCCGCCACCGCTTTCCACCGCGCGGATCAGCATCAGCGGCGTGCCCGGCACCGGCAGCACGACATAGGCCAGCACCCAGAGAAGGCAGGCAGCGATAAACCCTGCCACGCCATAGGCGGCAAGGCGCAGCCAGCGCCCCGCCTTGCCCTTGCCCGCCCCACGCCAAACCGCCATGCCCACCCCGCTCCATCCTGAAAGCCCTATCGCCGGCCCCCCGGCAACGGCGGTGGCCGGGATTGGTTGCATGGCGGCGGGGGGGATCAGCCCCGGCGCAACCGTTCCAGCAGGGTCTGGCTGGCCTTGCCATCCACCTTCATCCCCACCTTCTGTTGATAGGCGCGGATGGCCGCCACTGTGCGCTTGCCCAGAAAACCATCGGGCTTGCCCTTGTGATAACCCAGTTTCACCAGACGGGTCTGAATTTCCTTCACCCCGGCCTGATCCACCGCCACCGGGCGGGCGCCCGTTGCGGCACCAGAGGCGATTTGGCCCCCCGCCGCCCCGGCATGGCTGACGGCCACCGGGCGGGCGGCGGCACCGCCGGGTGGCCCGCCCATCATGCCGGGTGGCGGGCCATCGGCCAGCGCCACATTATCCTGCCCGGCCGCCAGCCTTGCCAGGGCGGCGCGGGCATTGACGTCGCCGCTCTCCGCCGCGCGGGAATACCAGCCGGCCGCTGCCTCCCGATCCGGGGCGCCATCCACCCCCTGTTCGAACAGGGCGCCCAGCATGTAATGCGCCCGCGCGATGCCGGCATCGGCCGCCTGTTCAAACCAGCGTGCGGCCTGGGCGGGATCGCGTTCCAGCCCATAGCCATCCATATAAAGCAGGCCCAGATCGAAGGCCGCCTCCGCATGGCCCATCTCGGCGGCCTTGCGGTACCAGCTGGCGGCCTGTTCCAGATCGGGGGCCAAGCCCAGATCGCCCCGGAACAGTTCCGCCAGGGTCCAGCAGGCATCGGCATCCCCCTTGGCCGCCGCCTGCCCATACCAATAGACGGCGCGGCGCATATCCGCCGCATCGGGCGGCGTGCCGGAAGCGAAATGCTCGGCCAGCGCCATCTGCGCTTCCACATTGCCCTGTTTGGCGTCGCCTTCCAGGTTGCGCAGGGCCGTGTCGGCACGGGGCGGCAGAGCGGGCGCAGGGGCCGTGCCCAAGGCCAGGGCGGCAACACCGGCCGCCGTCACCCCTGCCACCACCGGCTTGGTGACCCGGTGACGGCGGGCCGGCCCCTTGGCGGCGGGGGCCTTCACGGGTTGGGGTTTGGCGACAGAGTGCGCCTTGCCAGCCGGCGCCTTGGCGCCATGGGCCGGGGCCGTGGGCTTGGCCGCCACTGGTTTCTTCGCTGGGGCCGGCTTGGTGACAGCCGGCTTCTTCACCGTGGGCTTGGTCACCTCCGCCAGCGCCTGCGGCCCCGGCAGCAACAATCCCAGCGTCAGCAGCACAGGCAAGGCCGGGCGGATCAAACGGACAGGGGCACGGAACAGCGGCGCACAGGCCGCAACAAGGAACAAATTTCGCTGCCGGCGCATCGCCGGGGCCTCCAACCAAACCTTCGGGGTAGTCCGTCAGACTAGCATGAAAGCCGGGGCAAACCAGCAGGGAAGCCAGGGGTGGTTAGCAGAGGATGGGGATTGAAATCCTTGACCCCAAACGAAACCGGCCGGCCTTACGGTTTCCCGCAAGGCCGGCCGGCGTCACTTCCAGATACCGGGGGATGATCCCCCGCGCCTTTACAGGACGCGGGCGATTTCCTCCATCTCGAAGGCTTCGATGATGTCGCCTTCGCGGATATCGTCGTAATTCTCGAAGGCCATACCGCATTCGAACCCTTCGCGCACTTCGCGGACTTCGTCCTTCATGCGCTTCAGGGTCTTCAGCGTGCCTTCGTGGATCACCACATTGTCGCGCAGCAGGCGGACCTTGGCACCGCGCTTGACGGTACCTTCCGACACGCGGCAACCCGCGACCTTGCCGACCTTGGTGATGTTGAACACCTGCAGGATCTGCGCATTGCCGAGGAAACGTTCCTTCAGCGTCGGCGCCAACATGCCGGTCAGCATCTGACGTACATCATCAATGATGTCATAGATGATGGAGTAGTAGCGGATTTCCACGCCATCGCGCTTGGCCATGTCGCGCGCCTGCGGATTGGCGCGGACATTGAAGCCCACAACCAGACCCTTGGACGCATTGGCCAGCGTGATGTCGCTTTCGGTGATGGCGCCCACACCGGACGACAGCACCCGCACCTTGACCTCGGTATTCTCGGCGGTGAGCTTCTCCAGGGCACCGGAGATGGCTTCCACCGAACCCTGCACGTCGCCCTTGATGACGATGGGCAGTTCCTTGGCCTCGCCGGCCTGGATCTGCTTGAACATCTGCTCAAGGCTGCCGCGACCGGACTTGGCCGACTCGGCTTCGCGCTTCTTGCGGGCACGATATTCGGTGATTTCGCGGGCACGGGCCTCGCTATCCACCACCGCCATTTCCTCGCCCGCCAGCGGCACGCCACCCAGACCCAACACCTCCACCGGGGTGGCGGGATCGGCATCCGGCACGTTGGTGCCACGATCGTTGACCAGGGCGCGCACGCGGCCCCATTCGCTGCCGGCGACGACAATGTCGCCCACCTTCAGCGTACCGCGCTT
The DNA here is from genome assembly GCF_009495745.1 of Niveispirillum sp. SYP-B3756. Lineage (GTDB taxonomy): Bacteria > Pseudomonadota > Alphaproteobacteria > Azospirillales > Azospirillaceae > Niveispirillum. The sequence continues at coordinate 162,702 of NZ_WIDQ01000007.1, read as the reverse complement.
CACCAGCACGGTGGCCACCGGGCCGCGGCCCTTGTCCAGCTTGGCTTCCACCACCACGCCTTCGGCGCTGCGGTTCGGGTTGGCCTTCAGCTCCAGGATTTCGGCCTGCAGCAGGATGGCTTCTTCCAGCTTGTCCAGGTTCAGGCCGGCCTTGGCCGACACTTCCACATCCAGGATGTCGCCGCCCATGCCTTCCACAACCAGCTCATGCTGGAGCAGTTCCTGACGGACACGCTCCGGCTTGGCAGACGGCAGATCGCACTTGTTGATGGCAACGATGATCGGCACACCGGCGGCCTTGGCGTGGTTGATCGCCTCGATCGTCTGCGGCATCACGCCGTCATCGGCCGCCACCACCAGCACCACCACGTCGGTGACGTTGGCGCCACGGGCACGCATTTCCGTAAAGGCGGCGTGACCCGGCGTATCGATGAAGGTGATCTTCGCACCCGACTTCAGCACCACCTGATAGGCACCGATATGCTGGGTGATACCACCGGCCTCGCGGGCCGCCACGTCGGTACGGCGCAGCGCATCCAGCAGCGAGGTCTTGCCATGGTCGACGTGGCCCATGACGGTGACGACCGGCGCCCGGGACCGCAGGTCTTCCAACCGGTCCTGTTCGCCCTTCACACCGATTTCCACGTCGCTTTCGGAGACACGGAACGGGCGGTGACCCAGTTCCTGCACCACCAGCTCGGCAGTGTCAGCATCAATGGTCTGGGTGATGGTGGCCATCACGCCCATCCGCATCAGGGCCTTCACCACGTCGGCGCCACGTTCGGCCATACGGTTGGCAAGGTCGCCGACCGTGATGACCTCCGGGATCGTCACGTCGCGGGTCACCTTCTGCGTCTCCTGACGGCCGAACAGCCGCATACGTTCGCGTTCACGTGCCCGCTTGGCGGCAGCCATGGAACGACCACGGCGGCTACCATCATCATCCGACAAGGCCTGCGAGATGGTCATCTTGCCACCGCGCCGCTTGTCATCACCCTTGGCCTTGGTGGGGGCTGCCGGCACCTTGGCGGGGGCCGCCTTGCCGGGGCCGGCCACCTTGCGGCGGGGGCTGTCCTCATCCTCAAAATCGGCCGGCGGCGTGGCGACACCCGGACGGGCAGCGACAGCCGGACGAGTCGCATCACCAGACGCCGGACGGCCAGCTGCCGGGCGGGCACGATCATCATCACCAGCGGCAGCCGGACGCGCACGGGATTCGGCCTTGCGGGCCTCTTCGGCCTTGCGGGCATCCTCGGCTTCCTTGCGCTTGCGCTCGGCTTCGTCGACGGCGGCCTTTTCGGCCGCCTGGATAGCGCGCAGCTCTTCCAGCTCGCGGCGGCGGACGGTTTCCTCGTCCAGCGGCTCACGGGCACGGGCCGCTTCCTCTTCCGCAGCGCGGACAGCGGCTTCAGCGGCAGCCTTCTCGGCAGCAGCCTTGGCTTCCGCCTCGGCAATGGCGCGGGCAGCAGCCTCGGCAGCGGCATTCACCGCCTCTGCCTCGGCAACGCGCAGCGCCCGCAGGCGGGCCTCACGCTCGGCATCGCTCAGAACGCGCGGGCCATTGCTGCGGGCAGCCGGTCCACGGCCACCACCCGCCCCTTCAGCGGCGCGACGGGCAGCAGCGCCGCCATCGGCCACGCCGGGAACGGCGCCCTTCTCGAAGGTCTTCTTTCGCTTGACCTCGACCGCCACTTCCTTGCCACGTCCGTGCGAAAAGCTCTGGCGCACGGTGCCTGCAGCACCGCCAGCGGGCTGTTGTGCGGCGGGGGCATTGTTCGCCGCCTTCGGCTTGTTGCCCCCACCCAGCCCAAGCGTGCCGCGACCGGACAGGCTGAGTACTTTCTTGTCGCGGTTCTGGTCGTTGGTATCGCTCATCCCTAATCCGACAGTAAGCCGTTGATCCCTAATCAGGCCCCTAACCTTCAGGAGCCTGCTCCGCCGAGTGCGGAGAGCCGTTCCACCTCACGACGGATCTGCCCTGCCAACGGCCCTGCCGCCAGCACCACATGCACCGCCTCGTCCCGGCCCAAGGCCGCCCCCAGTTCCGACCGGTCGAAAACATCGACCAGCGGCACCCCCAGCGCCTGCGCCAAGGCGAACAGCTTGGTCCGACCATCATCGGACCCGTCGCTCGCCTCAAACCACAATCCTACACTCTTTTGGCCCGCACCGCCCGACCGGCCGATACAACCGGAGCGCAATGCAGCCTGTACCTTTTCAAACCCCGCCAGGACGCCCCCGCCCTTGCGGGCAAGACCGACCAGACCAAGCGCCCGACGCCGGACCAGCCGGCACAGCAGTGCCGGCAGATCGGGAACCGGTTTGACGGCCCGGCGGGCCGCCTTGGCGAACAGGCCCTTGGCCAGGGCCTTTTCAACCAGCTTGGCATCCGCCGTCAACCACAGCCCACGCCCGGGCAGGGTTTCGTCCACGTCGGGGACCAGTACACCATCCGGGGAAACAACAAAACGGATCATGCCCGCCTTGTCCCCCACACGACCCGTGGCCACGCAACGCCGCAGCGGACTTTTACGCCCCGCCACATTCTCCGGTTCGTCCGCCTGCGCCTCGGCATCTAGCTCCGGCGGATAGGCAGGCTTTGGTGCCACCGTCACCGGACCTGTGCCGTCACCGGCCTGGTCGTCGGTCATGTTGTCAGCGGCATCCATTACCCAAAACTCCCCTGCCCGTCAGCCTGATCCCTTAAAGGATCAGGCCTCCGAGCCTTCCTCATCGGCGAACCAATGCGCGCGGGCGGCCATGATCACCTCATTAGCCTGATCCAGCGTCAATGCGTCCTTGCCGACAATATCAATCAGCTCGTCACCGGCCAGATCGGCCAGATCGTCCAGCGTCTTCACGCCCTTCTCACCCAGCTTGACCAGCATGGATGGGGTCAGCGCCTCAATGGCGGCGACGTCATCCTCGACACCCATCTCACGGCGTTTGCCGTCCAGGATCTCGTTCTGCTGGGCCAGATAATTCTGGGCGCGTTCCTGCAGCTCAGCGGCGACATCCTCGTCGAACGCCTCAATGCCGGTCAGCTCGTTCAGGTCAACAAAGGCAATCTCCTCAACCGAGGCGAAGCCTTCATTAACCAGCAGATGGGCGATCATGTCGTCCACATCCAGGGCTTCGATAAACAGGGCGCTGCGGCTGGTGAACTCGGCCTGGCGGCGCTCCCGCTCTTCCGCCTCGGTCATGATGTCGATGGTCCAGCCGGTCAACTGGCTGGCCAGACGCACATTCTGACCCCGGCGGCCGATGGCCAGCGACAGCTGGTCGTCGGGAACCACCACCTCGATCTTACCATTCTCCTCGTCCAGCACGACCTTGGCGACTTCCGCCGGGGCCAATGCATTGACGACGAAGGTGGCCGGATCGGGCTTCCAGGGAATGATGTCGATCTTCTCGCCCTGAAGCTCACCCACCACGGCCTGCACGCGGGAACCGCGCATACCGACGCAGGCGCCCACCGGGTCGATGGAGCTGTCCTTGGAGATCACGGCGATCTTAGCGCGGGAACCCGGATCGCGGGCCACGGCCTTGATCTCGATAATGCCATCATAGATTTCCGGCACTTCAGCCTTGAACAGGCCGGCCATGAACATCGGATGGGTGCGCGACAGGAAGATCTGCGGGCCGCGTTGTTCCTTGCGCACATCATAGATGTAGGCGCGAACGCGGTCGCCGGTCTTGAAATGCTCACGCGGCAGACACTCATCGCGGCGCAGGATCGCTTCGGCGCGGCCCATATCCACGGTGACATTGCCATATTCGACGCGCTTGACCAGACCGTTCACGATCTCGCCCTTACGGTCGATATATTCATTATACTGACGATCGCGCTCGGCCTCGCGCACCTTCTGCACGATCACCTGCTTGGCGGTCTGCGCGGCGATGCGGCCGAAATCGATGGGCGGCAGCGGATCGACGATGAAATCGCCATAAGCCGCATTCGCCTTCTTCCGGCGGGCCTTGGCTAGATCGATCTGCGTCGCCTCGTTCTCAACAACCTCCACCACTTCCATGTGGCGGGTCAGCTGGATATCGCCCGTGCGACGGTCGATGCGGGCGCGGATGTCATGCTCGTGCCCGTATTTGGAGCGGCCAGCCTTCTTGATGGCCTCCTCCATGGCTTCGAGCACATGCTCCTTGTCGATATTCTTCTCGCGGGCGACCGCGTCGGCTACCTGAAGCAGTTCCATCCTGGCGAACCCTGCCTTCTATTCCTGAAACGTCCGCTCAATCCCGCGCCGGCTTGGCGGGGGATTGAACCTCGGTGGTTGCGCTGTCCTCTGCGGCGGCACCCGCCTTGCCGGAGAAACGACCCGGCCCCTTGGGGCCCTTGGGACGCTTCACGGTGCGGGCATCGTCGTCCACATCCATGGCCCCGCCTTCCACGCCGGCCGCCAGACCCTGCTCCGCCGCCGCAGCGGCCAGCAGTTCGTCCGTCATTTCCAGCTTGGCGCGGGCGATATGTTCGAAGGGGATTTCCGCCACCTCGATCATACCGGCTGCCGCAGCGGCGGCGACTTCCGCCTCGGCCTTGGCCTTGGCAGAAACCTTGGCACCCGGCTTGCGCTTGGGGGCCTGGGCCGACTTGGCGTCGAGCGCGATCAATACCGACTCGCCCTCCACACCATAAAGAACCCCACGGAAGCGCTTGCGCCCATCCAGCGGGATTTCCGTCTCGATCCGGGCTTCAAAGCCCTTGAACCGTTCAAAATCCTTCAAACGGGTCAGCGGCCGGTCGATGCCGGGGCTGCTGACCTCCAGATTATAGGCGCTGCTGATCGGATCTTCCACATCCAGCAGGGCAGAAACGGCGTTGGAGATATCAGCGCAGTCATCCACCGTCATCGCACCGCCATCGGCGCGGTCGGCCATGATCTGCAGGGTCGGCCGCTGTCCGCCGGAAAGCTGCAGACGCACGATCTCATAGCCCATATCTTCCATTGAGGGGCCAATGATCTCGGTAATGCGCGCCAGCACGTCCATGATTCTTCCAACTCACCGTCAAACCCACCCTTTTCCCCTGGCCACACGGCCGATCGGGAAAAGAGGTCCAGATAAACAAAAAGGCGGGCCAAAGGCCCACCCGCAAAGCAGACCACCCCGCCAGCGTTGCCCGCCGGCCGGTGTCCGTATGGGATTAAGATGACCGGTATATAGACCGGTTCCGTGCCGGAGGGAAGCCCAAACATCCACGGGGGGCACGCATGGCGGCCCCCCGTGACGGTATCGTACCAATCTCCCGCCGGCGCCATCCGCCGCCTTGGCTTACGCGCCCATGGGGGCGCGGGCCGGCAATCGCCGGCCTCCGATCCGTCTGAAGGCCAACCCTCAGGCGGATTGGTATCAGAAGCTGACGCGCAGCCCAAGCTTGACGATGTGGGTGGCCAGATCGGGGTGATCATCGCCACGTACACCCATGTACCGGTAGGCCGGCGCAACGCTCACGCCATCGGCCAGCCGCATGTTGAGACCGGCTTCCAGGAAACCGGCCGGGCTGGTACCGGTATCCACCAGCAGGGTGGCGGATTTGTTGCGCACATGCGCCGCACCCAGGCCCAGACCGACATAAGGCTGGTAAATATCGGTGACATGCCAGTCGTAATAGGCCCCAACCATGGCCGACATCATGGTGACCTGGCCCGGCAGCCGGTACCCCCACGGGACGGAGACGGTGGCGGGTACCGTGCCCTTCACTTCCACCAGCTTGCCGTAAAAGCCTTCCAGCTCGAAGCGGAAATCATCCCAACGATAGCCCACGGCCAGGGTGCCATTGAAACCCTTGTCCTGCTTCCAATTCCGCACTTTGGAAACGATGCTGGACTTGGCGATATCGTTGCCGGTGGTGAAACCCGCAGAGGCAGCAACATAGACATTCTCCGGCAGAATGCCGTCCGCAGCCTGCACCTCGGCGGCGGCGGTAAAAGCGGTCATCGCCAAAGCGAGACCGACAACCATTTTCTTCATCTCTGAACTTCCTTGAAGACAAAATCAAATCGCCCCCACGCGGGAGATACACAGTTTTGTCCGCCCGTGAAAGGGCCGCTGCGTCTATTGGCCACGGTTCCCCTTTGCAGGGAGGCACCCCGTCGCGGGTCAGTTCCGCTGATGCCCGGCCGCCACGGGGTTCAAGGTGGCGGGACCGCCAACGGCGATGGCCAGCCGGTCGCTGGCCTCCTCCAGCACCGCTTCCAGTTCGAACAGGGCGGTTTCCTTGGGCAGGCCGGGGGGAATCGGTGGCAGGAATTCGATGGTGATGGTGCCGGGCCGCTTGATGAAGCTGTGGCGGCCCCAGAAGACACCGGAATTCACCGCCATCGGCACCAGCGGCACCTTCAACGCCTCATACAGCATGGCGATGCCCACCTTATAGGGGGCATAAACGCCGGGGGCCACGCGCGTGCCCTGGGGGAAGATCACGATCTCCCGCCCCATGGCCTTCATCTGTTTTGCCCCTTCCACCAGGGATTTGATGGCCGCCCCGCGCTTGCCACGCTTCACCGGAATCATCTTCGACTTGGCGGCATACCAACCCCAGAGCGGGATATGGATCAATTCATGCTTCAGCACGATGGCCGGATCGTGGAAGATCAGATGCAGCTTCATCGTCTCCCACATGGATTGGTGCTTGGCCCCGACAAGGAAGGCCCCGTCCTTGGGCAGGTTCTCCAGGCCCTTCACCTCGTACCGCAGGCCGATGATCAACCGCTCGAAAAAGGCCAGCGAGCGCATATAGGCACGCACGCCGCCCACCACGCCCCAGCGCGGCACCACCAGCGTCCAGAGCAGGCCGAAGCACCAGAGCGTCGTCAGCACATAGAAGACGATGTTGAACAGCAGCGACCGGACAAACAGCATGGGGCCCACACCCAAGAGGGGGAATATCGGGTCGCAGCAATAACCATCCCCCCGCCCCTTGTCCAGCGCATGTCCAGTAACTGTCCGGCGGGCGGGAGCCTCAGGGGGCCGCTGCCAGCGGGGTCGTGGGGCTGGTCAAGGCGGCGCGCAGCACCGCCAGCACATATTTATTATATTCCACAATGATCAGCTCGGCCGTGCCCGGCCAGCCCCACCAGCCATCCAGCCGCACCTTGGCCGGGGCCACCGGATGGGCCACCAGTTCCACCCCCGGCAAGGCGCGGCGGAATTCCACTAGGCTGCGGGGCATATGGTAATTGGCCGTCACCACCCGGATGGAACGCAGCCCCTGGGCCGTCACCCAGCGCGCCGTTTCCACCGCATTGCCCTCGGTATCGTCAGCCTCATAGCCCAGCTCGACACAGCATTCCAGCTCCCGCGCATCCTCGCGCTGGGCCAGGGCCAGCAGCTCCCGCACTTCCACCCCGCGATAGACACCGCTGATGAACAGGCGGCGGGCCTTACCAGCGCGCAGCAGGTCGAACCCCACCTCCAGCCGCTCACTGCCGCCGGTCAGCACGACAATGCCGTCGGTGACGATATCATCGGCCGGCGGATGGCGCGGCAGGGAGGCGGCGAAGGCGAACAACCCCGCCGCCCACAGGCCGGCAATGCCCCCCATGGTCAACAGACCGGCCCGGACGGCACGGCGCAGCGACAGCCGCAACGTCACGGCAGCCGCTCCAAGGCGCGGATCACCGTCAGCCGCGCCGTCAGTGCCGCCAGGAAGCAGGCGGCCAGCGGCACCAGGGGCAACCACAGCCAATCCCGCAGGACCAGCGCCATGCTGGGCAGCAGGGCCACATCCAGCCCGCGCCCGGCCTGCTGCAAGCCCAGCAGGGTCAGCAGCGACAAGGTAAAGCCGATGCCACCGCCGAAAATGGCCTGGCGCAGGATATGGCGCTGGAACTGTCCGGCAACATAGCTGTCCGACGCCCCCATCACATGCAACAGTTCCACCTCCCCGCGATGCACAGCGAATCCGGCGCTGGCGGCAAAAATGATGGAGGCAACGGCCGCCCCGCCGATCAGCAGGATGATGGCCGCAGACAGGCCCTGGACGGTGCGGGCGATTCGGTGCAGTTCACCCAGCCAGCGGGCCGGGTCTTCCACGGTAATGCCGGGGCCGACGGCGCGGATCTGGTCGGCCAGTTGCTCCGGGGCCGCCCCCGGTACCAGCCGGACATCAATCAGCACCGGCACCGGCAGTTCCGCCAGCAGGGCGCCATCGCCCAGCCAGGGTTCCACCAGGGCGCGGGCGGCAGCATCATCCAGTTTCTGCGCATCGGCCACAAAGGCGCTGCCGGACAGGGTATCCATCACCCTGCGTACCCGTTCATCCAGCTCCATTCGGCTGCCGCTGCCGCCGGGGCTGACCTGGACGGTCAGGTTACCGGACAGGTCATTGCCCCAGCGCTGCGCCAGCCCGGACAGCACCAGGGAGGCCGCCAGGGCCAGCACCGCCAGATAGACCATCAGGGCAATGATCCAGGGCAGGAAGCGGCCGGTGGCGTCCTGTTTCAGCGGAATGTCGAAATGCGCGCTGCGGCTCATCGTTCCCGTTCGCGGAGGCTCAAGCGGTTGCGGCCGGCAAAGACCCGGCCGCCCCTAGGAATGGCACGGTCGATGCGGGCTCGTAAAGGCCGGGTGTGGAAGGTGGCGACCTTGCGTTAGCCATCGCCGCTTCATATAAGGGGTGACGCCGTGCAGTACGGCGCCGTCACGCCCGTCACCTTCCCCGAGGCTCCCGAGCGCCCATATGATCCTGACCTGCCCGTCCTGCACGAAACGTTTCCTGCTTGATGCAGGTCTGCTTGGCCAGGGGCGGCGGGTGAAATGCGGGCAATGCGGCTATGTCTGGTTCGCCGACCCCTCGACCGACGGCGCGGCCCCGGCACCCGCCAAGCCCGCCAAACCGGCCGGGCGTGAACGGCCGCCGGCGCGCAATGCCGCTCCGCCCGCTTTCAACAAACCGGCAGCCCCGCCGCCGGAGCCGCCAAGCGCCTCCCTGTTTGACGATCCGCCCGACCTGCCGGCCGATGGCGGTGGCTTCAGCGCCTTCGACAAGCCTGATTTTACCGCCGCGGAGCAGGAGGAGGAGGCACCGCCGCTGAGCCGGCCGATGCGGCCCCGCCCCCTGCCCAAGGGCTCCAACCTGCCGGCCATGCCGGGACAAAAGGGGAAAGGCCGAATCAAGGAACTGGCCGCCTGGATCGGCGTCACAGCCCTGGTGGTGGGCATCGCCGGCGGTGCCGTGCTGCAGCGCGACATGGTGATGCAGGCCTGGCCTGCGTCGTTCCGGCTGTATGAGCTGGTGGGGCTGGCGGAGATGATCGGCAGCGGCCTGTCCGAACCGGGCGATCCCAAGCGCACCAAGGTGGAGGTGCGCGACGTCGAAGGCATCAATCTGCTGTTCGTTGCCGGCGAGATTTCCAACAAATCCGACACCCAGCGCAGCGTGCCCGACATCCAGGCCGTCGCCTATGGCGAGGATGGCAAGGAGCTGTTCGCCTGGCGCATCGTGCCGCCGGTGCGCCGCCTGTTCCCCAACCAGACCACCAAGTTCGAGTCGCGGGTGCCGGAACGCGAAGGTGGGCAGGCCAAGAATATCGGCTTCCGCTATATCGAACCGGAAGCTGCGGCCGGGCACTGAGGGGCGGGACGGCCTACAGCCAGCCGCGCCGGCGGAAATACCAGAGCGGGCCGATGGCCGACAGCAGCATCAGCACCAGGGCCAGCGGATAGCCCCATTCCCAGTCCAGCTCCGGCATCAGCTTGAAATTCATGCCATACATGCTGGCGACCAGCGTGGGCGGCAGGAAGGCGACGGAGGCGACAGAGAAAATCTTGATGATGTTGGTCTGCTGGATATTGATCACGCCCAGCGTGGCATCCAGCAGGAAATTGGTCTGCATCGCCTGGAAGCCGGCATGTTCCACCAGGGAATGCACGTCGCGGCTGATGGTTTTCAGCCGCACCTTCTGATCCTTGCCCAGACGCGGGCCCGCCACGGTGACGGCAAAGGCGCAGAGCCGTTCCAGCCCGGCCAAGCTGTCCCGCACCTTTTGTGTCAGGTCGCCGGCGCGGCCGATGGCGGTGATCACCTCCGTCATGCCGTTATTCCTGGCCTTGCGGCGGCGGGAGGCTTCCTTGCGCACGGTGCGGCGGCGGGCCATGCCCTTGCCGGTCCCATCCAGCAGGCCGGTTTCCACCTCTGTGGCATCGGCGAAGACGCGTTGGGACAATTGGTCCAGATCGCCGGCCACCCGTTCCAGCACGTCGGCCGCCCGGTCCACCACCGCTTCCAGCAAGCCCAGGAACGCTTCCATCGGGCTGGTCGCCACGCCGGCATGGCGCATGGCGCGGGCGGCAAAGATAGCGAACCAGAGCGGTTCGGTATGGCGCACGGTGATCAGCGCCGTGGGCGTGATGATGAAGGTCAGCAGCCCCAGATCCAGCCGCCCCGTCTCCCCCCGTGCGATGACGGGGGTGGTGAGGAAAGAGGCCTCGCCCTCGACATAGAGCCGGGAGGAGGCCTCAATCTCGCTCATATCTTCCTTGGTCGGCAGGTCCACGCCCAGATGGGCGGAGATCAACTGCCGCTCCGCCTCTTCCGGGCGGAGCAGGTCCAGCCAGATGGTTCCCGGCGGCAGCGGCTGGTCCGGGGCCAGGCTCTGGCCCCGCAGACGGTCGCCGTCGCGCAGGTAGGCGGTAATCAAAGGCCAACCCCGGCCGGCACCGGCACCCCGGCGCTGCGGCAGGCGGCGGTGACGGTATTGGCCAGCAGGCAGGCAATCGTCATCGGCCCCACTCCACCCGGCACCGGGGTGATGGCCCCGGCCACGGCAGCCGCCTCCGCATAGGCGACATCGCCGACGACTCGCGTTTTACCCGCGGCTGCCGCCGCCGGGTCGCGCGCCGGCACCCGGTTGATGCCGACATCGATGACGATGGCGCCCGGCTTGATCCAATCCCCCTTCACCATTTCCGGCCGCCCCACGGCGGCCACCAGAATATCGGCTTGCCGGCAGACCGCCGGCAGATCGCGGGTGCGGGAATGGGCGATGGTGACGGTGCAGTCGGCCGCCAGCAGCAACTGGGCCATCGGCTTGCCGACAATGTTGGACCGGCCCACCACCACGGCATTCATGCCGCGCAGATCGGGCACCGTATCCTTCAGCAGCAACATGCAGCCCAGCGGCGTGCAGGGCACCAGGGCCGGCAGCCCGACCGACAGGCGCCCGGTATTCACCACATGGAACCCATCCACATCCTTGGCCGGATCGATGGCGCCCAGCACCGCCTGGGTATCGATATGGGCGGGCAGCGGCAACTGCACCAGAATGCCGTGGATGGAGGGATCATTGTTCAACTGGTTGACCAGCCGCAGCAATTCTTCCTGGCTGGTTTCCGGGGGCAGGCGGTGGGTGACGGAATGCATCCCCGCTTCACGCGTCTGTTCACCCTTATTGCGGACATAGATCTGGCTGGCCGGATCTTCACCCACCAGCACCACAGCCAGACCAGGCACCAGCGCGTAGCCTGTGCGCAACTCTTCCACCGCCGTGGCGATGCGTGCGCGCAAGCCGGCCGCAAAGCCCTTGCCGTCGATGATGCGTGCCTCGGCCATTAACAAATCCCCCAAAATCCGCTGGTACCAGAAAGACCGCCGTCAGAGGGCGGCCAGCCATGCCGTCAGTTGCGCTTGCAACTGCGCCGTATCGCCGGCCACGAATAATACTTTCGACCGATCGGTGCCACCCGCCACGACGTCGATGCTGGATTTCGGAATCCGCCATGCTTTGGCCAGCAACTGGATGATGGCGGCATTGGCCTTGCCATCCTCCGGCACGGCGGTGACGGAAACCTTCACCTGCATCCGGTCATCCGCCCCCAGCGCCTGGCCCTGCACAGCATTGCGGCTGGCGCGAGGGGCCGCTCGCACGAACAGCCGCACCCCGCCAGCCGCCGGTTCCAGGGCCGGACGGGACATCAGTAAACCAGACCGTAATTTACCAGCAGACGCTGGGCAAACATGATGGCCAGAATCAGCACGATGGGCGACAGGTCCAATCCGCCCAGATTGGGCAGCACATTGCGGATGGGCCGCAAAACCGGCTCCGTCAACCGGTACAGCATGTCGCTGACCGTATAGATGAAGCGGTTATGGGTATTGATGACATTGAAGGCGATCAGCCAGCTGAGGATGGCTGAAATGATCAAAACCCAGACATACAGGTCCAGCACCACGTACAGGATCTGGAAGATGGTGTGAAAAAGCGGCTCCATGGTCTTCCCGGCGCTGTTGGCGGCATCGGCCGCACCTGCTCTGGAACGTAATGCCGCCCCCTGCCCCTGTCCAGGGGGCCAGCACCCGGAACTTTGCCAGCATCCGTTTTCCCCGATCGAAAAAGCTGAAATCAGACGCTTGACAGGCCGGGGACGGATGCGCATTATCCGCGCCGCTTCGCCAGCCACGGCAGCGAAGCCTTTGGGATAGTTGTGGGGCCGTAGCTCAGCTGGGAGAGCGACGCGTTCGCAATGCGTAGGTCGGGAGTTCGATCCTCCTCGGCTCCACCATCCCTCCCCCTATCACACATGAAGACTTGTTATTTACTGTTTCGGCGCGGTTATAGCGTTGCCGCAGCGGTAATTTTCTATTGAACTGATATAGGTAATAGCATCCAATCCGCTGAATGGGTATTTTCCCCGCCGAACCGGGGATACATCATGCCGATTGAGATTCGTCATATTCTGTTCTCGCAGGAAGAGGTTATCCGCGCGGTGGTGGAATATCACCGCCGCTCCGGCAACCCCCTGCCCGCCGGCAGCGTGATTCGCATTGAGGTGATGCCGGACCCTGTGCGCTGCGCCCTGCATTTCGCCCGCGATGACAATTCCCGTCAGGTGGCCTGGGTGGATAACCAGCCGCTGGCCGCCGCCCTGATCATGTTCTGCATCAACCAGCGCATCCCGCTGCCCACCAAATCCACCAAGCTGCTGGACGTGATGAACGACAAGGTGACGCTGGTGGTGCATCGGTAGGGCTTGAAGCCCTGACCCTCAGCCTGCGTGGGCCAGCCGCTTTTCCCCCCAGCGCACGGCCTGGGCGATGGCGAAATTCATCGCCAGATAGAACAGGCCGGCAATCACGAACATCTCCACCGGCTGGAAACTGCGCGACGCGACGGCGCGCGCGGCCCCCGTCAGTTCCATCAGGGTGATGGTGCTGGCCAGGGAGGTGGCCTGCACCATCTGGATCATCTCATTGCCATAGGCGGGCAGAATTTGGCGGAAAGCCTGGGGCAGCACGATGCGGCGGAACAGCAGCAGCCGGTGCATCCCCAGCGCGCGCGCCGCCTCGATCTGGCCGAAGGACACGGCCTGGATGCCGCCGCGCAGGATTTCCCCGGTATAGGCGGCGTTATTCAGGGTCAGCGCGATGATGGCGCACCAATAGGGTTCGCGCAGCACCGGCCAGAGGAAACTGTCCCGCACGGCGACAAACTGGCCGGCACCATAGAAGATCAGGAAAATCTGCACCAGCAGCGGGGTGGAGCGGAACAGGAAGATGAAGGCAACCGCCGGGGCGCGCAGTAGAACGCTGCCCGACAGCCGCGCCAGCGCCACCCCCACCGACAGCAAAAGCCCCAGCGCCAGCGAGAGTGCCACCAACTGCAAAGTCAGCCAGGCACCGGATGCCAGCGACGGCAGGGAGGAAAGGATCATATCCATGCTTGGTCCCCCCTTCAAGCCGTTGCGCGGCGCACGCCGCGATCCGCCCGGCGCGACAGAGCGCGGAATCCTGTTTCCGACAGGGTGGTGATCACCAGATAGATCAGCGCCGCCACCAGATAGAACAGGAAGGGTTGACGGGTGGTGCCGCTGGCGACATAGGCCTGCCGCATCAATTCCGCCAACGAAACGACCGATACCAGCGTGGTATCCTTCAGCGTCATCTGCCAGACGTTGCCCAGGCCCGGCAGGGCATAGCGCAGGGCCTGCGGGGCCAGGATGCGGCGCAGGATCAACAGCCGGTGCATCCCCAGTGCCCGCGCCGCCTCCAACTGACCCTTGGGCACGGCCTGCACCGCACCCCGGATCACCTCTGCCGCATAGGCACCCGAAACCAGCCCGACCGAGGCCACGCCAACGGCAAAGGCCGACAGTTCCACCCGCCCGCCATAGCCGAACAGCCCGGCCATCCAGCCGACCAGACCTGACCCGCCATAGAAGAGCAGCCAGATCACCAGCAGGGCCGGCACGCCGCGCACCACAGTGGTATATGTAGCGGCCAGCCAGCGCAGCGGCAGCGGCCCGGACAGCTTGGCCGCCGCCGTCAGACAGCCGGCCCCCAGCCCGATCAGATAGGCCAGCACCGCCACCAGCAGGGTCATGCCGGCACCCTGCAACAGCTCATCGCCCCAACCGGTGGCGCCGTAACTCAACAGATCCAGCATGGCTCATCCAGTTGGGGTGTCAGAAAGCACAGCATGTCAGGGCATGGAGGTGTCAAAGCCGAACCATTGCACCGACATGGTCTTCATGGTGCCGTCGGCCTTCATTTCCTTAATGGCGCTGTTCAGCGCCGTCTTCAGCGCCGTGCGGCCCTTCACCAGGGCGACACCCTGGCCACGGCCGAACAGGCCGCCATCGAAACCGGGGCCGAAGAAGCTGTAATCCCTGCCTTCCGGGCGCTGCAGGAAGGCGTTCCAGGTGACGGCATCGGCCAGCCCCACCTCAATCCGGCCGCTTTGCATATCCAGCGCCAGCTGTTCCTGGGTGTCATAGCGGCGCAGATCCACCACATCGCCCAGATATTTCTCAGCGAAATTGGCGTGGATGGTGGCCGTCTGCACGCCCATCACCTTGCCCTTCAACAACCCGCGCAGCTTATCCAGTGCCGCCTGCGACTCCGGGCTCATATTGGACAGGTCCACCTTCGGCACCCCGTAATCCTCCTTCTGGAGCGGGTTGCTGTTGGCCGACACCAGATAGGCTGGGGTGGTGGTATAGCCGTCGGAGAAATCGACCGCCTGCAGCCGTTCCTCCGTGATCGACATGCCGGCGACAACGACATCGAAACGACCGGCCTGCAGGGCCGGGATCATGCCGTCCCAGGCGGTGGCGACGAACTGACATTCCACCTTCATGCGACGGCAGATATCCTTCATCATATCGATTTCGAAACCAACCAGATTGCCGCTGGCATCCACCATATTATAGGGGGGATAGGCGCCTTCGGTGGCGACACGCAGCGGGTTGGGCACGCTGTCGGCCGCCGCCGGGGCCGCCTGTTTGGCAGCATCATCCTTGCCGCACCCGCCCAGCAGGGTGACACAGGCCAGCCCCAGCGCCGCGATCCAACTCTTCATCCCCACACCCTCCGACACCCCGGGGCATTGGCCCCTTTTGGATTGCTTGATATTGGTTTGATACCAAGGTCAGGAAATCCTGACCTTGGTATCCGCGCCGACTGGCGCGGCGGCGGCCCGTGCCGCCGAAGTCAGTAAATTCAGACAAGTCAGAATTTACTGACACGCGTATCATTATCCGAAAACAGTTTTCCGGGGCCGATCCCCCGGCGTCAAGCCTGTCAGCGGGCTCAGCGCCCGCCTTCGCGCATTAGGAACTGGCGGCAACGCTCGCTCTGCGGGTTGCCGAACAGCTCATCCGGTGTGCCCTGTTCCTCAATCCTTCCCTGGTGCAGGAAGACCACCTTGTGGGAAACCTCCCGCGCGAAGGCCATTTCATGGGTCACCAGCAACATGGTGGCCCCTTCATCGGCCAGATCGCGCATCACCTTCAGCACCTCCCCCACCAGTTCGGGGTCAAGGGCCGAGGTGGGTTCATCGAACAGCATCACCTGCGGGTCCATGGCCAACATGCGGGCGATCGCCGCCCGCTGCTGCTGCCCGCCCGACATCTGGGAGGGATAGGCATCGCGCTTGGCCGACAGGCCCACCTTGGCCAGCAGGCCTTCCGCCCGCGCCACCGCCTCTTCCCGGTTGCGGCCCAGCACATGCACCGGGGCCTCGATGATGTTCTCCAGCACCGTCATATGGGTCCAGAGGTTGAAGCTCTGAAACACCATGCCGCAGCGCTGGCGGATGCGGTCCACCTGGCGGCTGTCGGCCGGCTGAGCCCGGCCGGCGCGATCCTTCTTCATAGCGATTTCCTCGCCCTGGATCAGCACCCGCCCGTCATCGGGGGTTTCCAACAGGTTTATGCAGCGCAGCAATGTGCTTTTGCCGGAACCGGACGAACCGATCAGCGCCACCACCTCCCCTTGAGCGGCGGAAAGCGAGACGCCCTTCAGCACCTCATTTTCCCCGAAACGCTTATGCAGCCCTTCCACCTGGACGGCGGGCACGGATTTGGCAGCGGCGGCAGAAAGGTTCATCGGGGTCCGTTAACTCTTCATGAAGGTTCGATCCCCAAGCTAACCCGCCAGACCGCACCCGCGAAAGAGGGGAAAACGGCGCGCGTGCAATCGCCCATGCCGGCGTCACATGGGCGCCTCACCGGCTATAGTTTGTTCGCTGCGCTTTCATCCGTGGTAAAGCAGTGTCATCGCCTTTTTCTTTGATTGATAGAGTTCGATGCCATGGACCCCAACGCGAACCGGAGCACCCATTTCCTGTTCGATCACAAGGTGTTCACGCTGGAAGGCTGCCGGTTCGTGCTGTCGAAATCGACAGAGGAAGCGGTGATGCGCTTCAAGCTTGGCAAGGTGGAGGCGGAAGTCGTCATCGACAAGCTGGGCAATGAATTCAAGATCGACCCGAAATCCTTTGACGGCCAGTTGCTGGACATGGTGGTCAAAGGGTTGAAATATGTGCGGGAAATCCGCCCTGGCGACACAATCCCCAACGAGTTGATCGACGGCACCGCCAGTTGGCGGGTGGATGACCGGCATTACAATCTCGCCAAGGCCCGGCTGACCGTGCAGATGGTGACCTGGCTGACGGGCGGCGAATCGGTCATCTCCTCACCGGCGGAACTGGAACAACTGGTGGAAGACCCTTCCACCAAGTCCCGCGTAAAGGAGGCGTTCAAGGTCATCGCCAACAAGCTGGCCCTGACCGGCGACCCGGAAGAGGTGGTGGAAAACCGCATTGAAGGGCTGGCCAAGGAGCTGTCTTATATCGAGGCGCTGCGGGAACGGGGAGCCAAGCTGCGCGATGTGCGCAGCGGGCTGGATGTCGCCCACCGCGTCTATAAGAATGAGCGCAATCTGCGCGAAGAGATTATCCGGATGCAGACGCTGAGCCTGCCGCCAATGACGGATATTGAAAACCGCTTCGCCCAGGTAGATGCCCAGACCGGTGAAATCCTCTCCATGCTGGGCAAGTATGAACAGAATATCCGCTATATCAGGGAGATGCGGGACGACCTGCACCAGACCCTGCTGCCCTGGGAAGAAGTTTTCGAGGATTGGGAAATGGTGGCCTCGGAGAAAGGTGCCCCGTTTGAGGCGGTGCTGAAAAAGACCTACCAGTTCCTGGCCCGCAACTTCTCCCAAGCCAAGCAATGGCGCTTGGCATCGCGCCCGGCGCCAAAGTAATCCTTGCTCAACCGGGGCAGGACGTACGCGTCAGCCTGTAGGCGGCGAACGGCGCCTCTTTGCCCTGGGCATCGCGGGCGGTGATGTCCCAGCGCAAGCCCGCCTGATCCAACCGCCAGCGGTTGATGAACAGGCTGTCGGGATATTGATAGCTGATATCGAAACCACCCGGCTGAACGGAACCGGTGCCCGTGGTGGCAAAGGTGCCGCCGAAACTGTCGGACCAGAAACCGGAAACCGCCTTGGCATCCTTGGCAGAACCGGCACCAAACAGCAGATGCGCAGCATAGCGGTCGGAAGGATCGCCGATGGCCGTGCTGTCGCTATCGATGGCGAACATGGCATCCAGCGCCACCGCGTGGGCGGCCAGATTGATGGAAACCTTCTTGCCCATCACGACACCCTCCCCCTTCCAGCAACCAGCCAGCGCGCTGACGGCAGCAGGAACGGGTGGTACCCCCGGTTCCAGCGCGGAAGCGACCGGGACGGCGAGGGCCAAGCTGGTGAGGGCCAGGAGGAAACGCGGGATCGACATGGGTGGGCTCGCCAGCAGGAGGGGTGTTGACCGCAATTCTCTACCGTCATTCCCGCGAAGGCGGGAATCCATACGACAGCGCGGATTTTGGATTCCCGCCTTCGCGGGAATGACGGTAGAGAAGGCTTACCCGGCTCGAAAGTTAAAACCCAGCATCCCCAGCCTTGGGCAGTTCCAGCCCCGACCCTTCCAGCCCCAGCAACTGGGCCAGACGCGGGCGCACCTTCCATTCGTTGATCAGGGCGCGGTAATCGGCCAGCACATCCTTATCCCCCGCCCCACCGGTGTAGGTGGCGCGCAACAGGGTGTTGCGCGGGGTATGTTCGCTGCCGATGAATTCCACAATTTCCGCCCGATAACCGGACAGCCGCATCAAGGCGGCGCGCAGCGCGTCGGTCAGCGCATCGGCCAGCCGTTCCCGCAGGATGCCATGGCGCGTCACTAAGCCATAGGGGGCCGGCGCTTCAGCGGCGCGGAGCTGCTTTTGCAGATCATGGTGGCAGCAGGGGGCCGCCAGCACGAAGCGCGCCTTCCAGGCCACAGCACGGGCCAGCGCATCATCGGTCGCCGTGTCGCAGGCGTGCAGGGCCAGCACCACATCGGCCCCATCCAGCGGGGCGTCCGCGATGGTGCCTTCCAGGAAGCGCAAGCCATCCCAGCCCAGTTGCGCCGATAGCGCACTGTTGCGCTCGCGGGCCTGCCGCTTCACATCCACGCCCACCATATCCACATCCAGCCCGCGCACATGGGCCAGGAAGCGATAGGCGGCGAAGGTCAGATAGGCGTTACCACAGCCGAGATCGACCACACGCAACGGGCGATCGCCCGGCAATTGTTCCGGCTTCAGCACCGCATCCAGCGCGCGCAGGAATTCCTCTACCTGCCGGAACTTGTCTTGGCGGGTCGGCTTGATGCGGCCATCGGCATCGGCAATGCCAATCGCCTGCCAGAACGGGTCCGCCGGGTCCAGCAGCCGCGCCTTGGCCCGGTTGTGGGACAGCTCGCGTTCCACCGGGGCGGCCGGCTTGGTGCGGCTGACCATCGGCTCACCCTTCTTGGTGATGCGGATCTGCAGCGTGCCGCCGGTGCTTTCGACATGCCAGTTGGCGAAGCCCTGGGACAGGGCCTCATCCACCATGGCCCCGGCCTCATCCCCATAGGCGGCGTTGGCCGTGTGGGCCTGCCGCTCATCATAGGCGACGCGCTGAAGGCGTTGACCCGCCTTCAGCGAAACGGGCCGCAGTTCCAGCCGGCGCCAGGGCGGGCTGGTATTGCGCTGCCGACCGGAGGCGACGGCACGCACCAGCCCCTCCCCATCCAGCAGCAGCGCCCGCAGTTCCGCCAATACCGACGCCAGCTCTTCAGCCATCTCAGTTGGCCTTGGCCAGCGCCAGTTCGATGCTGGCACCGGACAGATCAACGGAAACGGCCCCTTCCGGCAGGCTGGCCGGGTTCACCACCAGATCCAGCGCCAGGGTTTCGCGCTTGATGGTTTCCGCATGGGTGGCAAGCGCCCCCGCCACCGCATCCGGCACCTGGGTGGTGATGGTGATGCGGTCGGTGACCTGGAAGCCCGAATCCTTGCGGGTGGACTGTACGGCGCGCACGAAGTCGCGCGCCCAGCCTTCCGCTTCCAGTTCCGCATCCACGGTCACATCCAGCACCACCACGCCCTTGCCGCCGGCAAAGCGGGCGGCGTGGGTCCCTTCCTTGGCCTGGATGCGGATGTCGAAATCACCCGCTTCCAGCACAACACCGGCCAGTTCAACCGTGCCGTCGCCCTTGTCGGTCCATTTGCCCTGCTTGGAGGCGGCCATCACTTCCTTCATCTTCGGGCCGACCTTGGGGCCGACGATGGCGGCGTTCACCGCCAACTGGCGGGTGCCGACAAGGCTGATGTCAGACGACACCAGCACCTGCTTCACATTCACCTCATCCGCCACCAACGCCCCCAGCACGGCATCGAACTGGCCCTTCAGCACATCGGCATCCGGGTGAACAATGGTCAGCGTGCGCAGCGGCAGGCGGATGCGCAGCTTCTTGGCTTCGCGCAGCGACATGGTGGCGGCACAGATTTCCCGCACAAGGTCGATCTGGCTGGTCAGCTCATGATCAGACGGCAGATGCGACACATCCGGCCAGTCGGCCAGATGCACCGAGGCTTCGCCGGTCAAAGCGGTATAAATCCGCTCCGTCACATGCGGCAGCATAGGGGCCAGCGCCTTGGTCACCGTCACCAGGCAGGTATAGAGCGTGTCATAGGCATCGCGCTTATCCTGGGCCTGGGCCTCCCCCTCGCCCACTTCCCGCCAGAAGCGGGAACGCGAACGGCGAATATACCAGTTGTTCAGCGCGTCGTAATAGCCGGCGACCAGCGCATAGGCACCCGGCAGGTCGTAGCTGTCCAGCCTGCCTTCAATGCCTTCCACCAATTCCCGCGTCTTGGCCAGGATATAGCGATCCAGCAGACCCTTCTGGTCGGCGCGGATGGTGCCCTTCACCTGATCGATATTGGCGTAGAGCGTGTAGAAGCTATAGGCGTTCCACAGCGGCAGCACGCCCTGGCGTAGGGCCTGGGCAATGCCGCGCGCATCCTTGGGCATGGCCAGATCGCCGCCCACCATCAGCGGCGAGGACACCAGATACCAGCGCAGCGCGTCGGCACCCTGGTTGTTCAACACCTCCACCGGGTCCGGGTAGTTGCGCAGACGCTTGGACAGCTTCTGCTTATCCTCGTCCAGCACCACACCGTGGCAGATGACGTTCTTGAACGGCGCGCAGTCGAACAGGGCCGTGGACAGCACCATCAGCGTGTAGAACCAGCCACGGGTCTGGGCCACATATTCGACGATGAAATCGGCGGGGAAGTTACGCTCGAACCGTTCCTTGTTCTCAAACGGGTAATGCTGCTGGGCGAACGGCATGGAGCCGCTTTCGAACCAGCAATCCAGCACGTCTTCGACGCGGCGCATCATCGACTGGCCGGTCGGATCGTCCGGGTTGGGGCGGGTCAGGTGGTCGATGGCAGGGCGGTGCAGGTCGGTGACCTTCACGCCGAAATCGCGTTCCAGTTCGGCGATGGAGCCGTACACGTCGATGCGCGGATATCGGGGGTCATCGCTGCGCCAGACCGGGATGGGCGAACCCCAGAACCGGTTGCGGGAGATGTTCCAGTCGCGCGCGTTCGCCAACCAATTGCCGAAGGAACCATCCTTCACATGGCCGGGAATCCAGTTGATCTGCTGCTGGTTCAGCTCAACCATCCGGTCCTTGAACTTGGACACTTCCACGTACCAGCTATTCACCGCCTTGTAGATCAGCGGCTGATCGGTGCGCCAGCAATGCGGATAATTATGCAGGTAGGTTTCGTGCCGCAGCACGACGCCCCGCGCCTTCAGATCCTGGATGATCGGCTTGTTGGCCTCAATGACATTCAAGCCGACATAGTCGGACACTTCGGCGGTGAAATTGCCGGCCACATCCACCGGCACCTTCACCGGCAGGCCATGGGCCTTGCAGACGGCCAAGTCGTCTTCACCGAAGCCGGGGGCCATGTGAACGATGCCCACGCCGTCGCCGGTGGTGACGAAATCCGCCACCAGAATCTGGTGCGCCTTCTCCAACCCCTTGAAATACGGGAAAATCGGCTCGTAGGTACGGCCGCGCAAATCTTCCGCCGTCAGCGTCGATTCCTGCTCATACCCTTCCAACTCCTTGGCATATTTGCCGACAGCGCTGGTGGCCAGGATCAGCCGGTCATCGCCCTTGCGCATGACCGCGTACTCGATCTCCGGCCCGATGGCCAAAGCGAGGTTGGACGGCAGGGTCCAGGGCGTGGTCGTCCAGGCCAGGATGTCCAGCGGGCCGGCATCGCCATCGCGCGCATCCAGGCGGAAGCGCACGGTCAGCGCCGGGTCTTGCCGTTCGCGGTAGGAATTATCCAACCGGGTTTCAAAGTTGGAGAGCGGCGATTCCACGGCCCAGCTATAGGGCACGACGCGATAGCCTTCATAGACCAGCCCCTTATCCCAGAGCTGCTTGAAGGCCCACATCACGCTTTCCATGAACGTGATGTCCATGGTCTTGTAATCATTCTGGAAATCGACCCAACGACCCTGGCGGGTGACGTAATATTCCCATTCCTGGGTAAAGCGCAGCACCGACACCTGGCAGTGGGCGTTGAACTTGTCGATGCCGTATTTCAGAATGTCATGACGCCCGGAAACGCCCAGTTCCTTTTCGGACTGCAGCTCGGCCGGCAGGCCGTGGCAGTCCCAACCGAAACGGCGTTCGACCTTGCGGCCCTTCATGGTCTGGTAGCGCGGCACCAGATCCTTCACATAGCCGGTGACCAGATGGCCATAATGCGGCAGGCCGTTGGCGAACGGCGGGCCGTCATAGAAGACGAATTCATTGTGCTTGCCATCCTGTTCCAGCGGGCGGAAATCCACCGACTGCTGGAAGACCCCATTTTCCTTCCAAATCCGCTGCACCTCTTCCTCAATCCGGGGGAAATCCGGGTTGGGCTCGGCGGCGGGATAAGGGCGGAAGCTGGAATCTTGGTTGGTCATGGCGCACCCATGCATTGGACAATGCCCCGGCGCCGGACGCACCTGGGGGCAACTGTCATGTAACGATGCGCGGGCACGCTGTCCAGAATGGCGGGGCGCAGGGCAACCTTGCCGAAAGCATCACGCCGGTTGCAGCAGGGCCGCCAGCCGGTCGCGCAGGGCCGGCAGGGTAACGGGTTTGCGCAGAATGGGCACATCGGCCCATTCCGGTTCCCACACATCACTGTAACCAGTGCAGAACAGCATGGGGATGCCACGATGGCGCAGGGCTTCGGCCACGGGGAAGACCTGGGCGCCATTCATTTCAATATCCAGCATGGCGGCGTCGATCTGCTTTCCATGCGCCGCCGCCAGGGCGGAGGGCACATTGGTGTAGGGGCCGATGACGGCGTAATCCAGCGCCTCCAGCATCTCCCGGAACAATTGTCCCAAGGGGATATTATCCTCCACCAGCAGGATACGCGGGCCGGTCTGGCCCGCCGGTTCCACCGGCAGATCATCCTCATCCACCGCCACCTCGGGCGGTACACCGCGGGCCAGCGTGTCCAGCGGGGCCAATTGGTCGGCGGGGAAACGGATGGTGGCGTGCAGCCCGTCATGCGTCCAGTCATAGGTGATGCCGCCCTGCAACTGCTGGCGCATACTGGCTTCGATCATGGTGGAGCCGAAGCCGCGCCGGGCGGGGCCATCACCCAGGGCGGGGCCGCCCGTTTCCTGCCAATCAAGCTGGATGGCATCGCCGCCATCAATCACCGCCCAGCGCACGCAAAGCCTGCCATCCGGTTGGGCCAGCGCGCCATGTTTGGCGGCATTGGTGGTCAATTCATGCAGCACCATGGAAAGCGGCTGGGCCGCCTCCGGCCGCACGGTGATGTCGGGGCCGCTGATCTCCACCCTGCCGCCATCGCCATCCTGTCCGTCATAGGCTTCCAGTTCCACCTGCACCAGCCGGCGCAGCAGGGCGCCTTCCCAGCGGTTCATCGCCAGGATGGTATGGGCATGGGCGAGTGCGGCCACCCGTCCTTCCACCACCTCGACAAAGCGCTGGGGCGTTTCCGCCTTGGTCAGCCGGATCACCGCCTGCACCACGGCCAACGCGTTTTTCGCCCGGTGGTCCACCTCCCGGATCAGCAGGCGTTGGGCCTGTTCGCCGCGCCGGCGCTCGGTGACATCGCTGAACACGGCATAAGCACCCGAAGGGATGCTGTCGCCCGAGCGCAAAATGGGCACAGCATCGATCACCAGCCAGCGCCGCTCCGACCGGCGGGGATTGTAGATGCCCATGGACACGCCATGCACCACCCGCCCCGTGGTCAGAGCCTGGATCACGGGGAAATTGGCCCGCTCGACACGCTGGCCTTCGGCATCCACCGCCCCCCAATCCACCCCGTCGCCGGCTGACCCGACCATTTCCGCCAGGGTACGGCCCAATATCTGCTCTGCCGCCGCATTGACCGACAGGATGCGCCCGGCAGCATCATGGATCACAACGCCCTGGGTCAGGGTTTCAAACAGCAGGCGGAACCGCTCTTCCTCCGCCCCCAGCGCCTCATTGGCGCGATGCAAGGCAGCCTCATGCTCCTCCCGCGCCACCAGGGTGCTTTCCGCCGCCCGCCGGCGCGTCACCTCCGCCGCCAGATCGTCGGTCAAGGCGGTCAGGCGGTGGTTGGCATGGGCCAGGGCACTGCCCCGCCGCATCGCCTGCAAGGCGGCTGCCACCAGCGCCAGTGTCAGAAGCAGGGCGATGATGGAGAGGGTCAGCGTATCCTGCCACCAGTTCACCAGAATGACGGAACGGTCGGTGCCGACAACGATATAGCTGTCCATCTCCGGAATGCGCACATAGGAGTAGATACGATCCACCCCATCAATGAGGGAATTGAAGCGGTAATCCCCCTCCTCATTATTCTTGGCCCGCGCCAGGAAGAAGCTGGAATTGGCGGGAAGCCGTAACAGCCGCCGGTCAATCGGCACCGGATAGCGGGCCAGCAATTCCCCATCGCCGCGCAGCAAGGTCACCACGCCCTGGTCGGACAGGCGGTAATCACGCCAGAACTGCTCAAAGTAGGAAAGCTGGATGGTGACCAGGATGGCCCCGTCGAACACTGCCCCCCGTGGCTCCTCCCCGCGCCGCCGGGCCAGGCTGAAACTGACGGTCGGGCCTGAGCGCTCGGCCGCATCCACCGTCAGATATGTGTCAGCCCCCTTGCGTAGTGCCTGGAAATAGCTGCGCCGGCTGACATCATCCCCGATTTCCAGCGCACCCTTATTGCCTTCCGCCGGGCCACCGCCTTCCACGACCCTTCCATCCGGATCAATCAGCCACAGGCTTTCAATATGGGGCGACCGCTCCACCACCCGCCGGATCACCACATCCAGCCGGGGCAATTCTGCCACCTCGGGCCAAGGTGTATCACCCAACTCGGTATCGATCAGTTCGATAGCCAGAGACTGCGCCTCAAACACCCGCATCATATGTTCGCGCAACGCGCGGGCCTGCTGGTGGCGGTCGTCGCGTGCACTTTCCAGCGTATGTTCATAGGCACGCCAGGAGATCAGGCCCACGGTGGTGCCGGGTAACAGGATCGCCGCCAGGAGCAGCAGGACAAGCGGACGTCTCAAAGGCGGCACCAGAGGCAGCGAAAGGCAGGATAGCCATGTCCAACCATGGTGATCCTGGCCCATTTCGGCCCCATCTGACCAGCCTGCAGCTCTGTCTATCCGGAATGGCCGAGCCTTACCAAAAGTTTGTCCTGCGAAGCATCACCCCAACGGCTTGCACATGGGCACAAAGGGCACGACGGTGCCATCGGGCACCGGCTGATCCAGCGCACCGGTCGCGGTGAAGCCCAGCGCCTGATAAAGCGGCACCCCCGGCAATGTCGCCATCAGTTCCAGCACCCGGAAGCCCGCCGCCCGCGCCGCCTGTTCGGAGGCCTGCATCAGCATCCGCCCGATCCCCCGGCGGGCGAAAGCGGGATCGACGAAGAAGGCGCGAATCTTGGCGGCATCCACCGCCGGGTCCAGTGGCGCGGGGGAACGGTCGTTAAACTGGTCACCACCGAACAGGGTGCGGCGATAGCTCCAGCCACCACAGCCGGCTGGCTGCCCCGCCACCTCCACCACGAAATAGGTGCCATCGGCGATCAGCGTGCCATCGATGCCGAAGATGTATTTCAACGAACTATTGATCTGGGCCGGGGTGTAATAGCCCCGGCCCAGATCGCGCACCGACCGTTCCACCAGCGCTTCCAGGCTGGCCCGGTCATCCGGTCGGGCCAGCCGCAGCGTGGGGGTTTGCAGGATCACTTTTTCACTCATGGGGCGGGCCGGCTGTCCTTCACATCCTGGGCCGTCACGGCATCGCCGTAATGGTTGCCGAAATGGCTGCGAACATAGTTCACCACGGCGGACACCTGATCGTCACTCAGATAGCCGAAGGACGGCATGGCCCGCTGGCCATTGACCACCATGTGGACCGGATATCCCGCCGCTTCCAGATTGGCGTTGCTGGCCAGGGCCGGATAGGTGCCGGCCCCCGTCGCCCCCTTGCCGTCGGGCATATGGCAGCCCTGACAGATGGAACGATAGAGATGCTCGCCATCCTGATAGGGGAAGCGGCGGGCATCGGCAAAGTCACTGGTCTGGGCATCGGTGCGCTGGGCGCTGGCCGGCAGGGCAGTACCTAGCGCCAACAGGGCCAGACCCAGGGAAAGCAGGCTGTTCTTCATCGCGTCTCTCCCTTCCGTCACTTGGCAATGATGCGCTGGTGCAGGCGCGTGATGGCATCAAGCGAGGATTGCACGGCCCCTTCCTGCCAGGCCGGCAGGTAGGAGACATGTTCACCCGCCAGCAGCAGGCGCCCGTCGATCTGGCAGATATCCTTGTAATGCTGCTTGCGCTTTTCCTCTGTCCAGGCCCCGAAACAGCCCAATGTCCAGGGCACGCGGTGCCAGGCCACCGCCACACCATTATCGAATTCCTGTCGGTATTGCGGGTGGATCTGGGCGCCGAATTCGACGCATTTCTTCACCCGTTCCTCCGGCGCCATGGCAGCGAATTCATAGGCGAACGGCCCCCAGGGATAGGCCCCCAGCAGCACGCCCTTGCCCTTGGAACCATAATGGCTGTTGGGGTAGGCGATGACGGAGATCGGCAGGTCAGTATAGGTGATGCCGCCGTAAATCTCCTCATCCTGTTCCCAGAAGCGGCGCTTGAACTCCAGCCCCACCTTGAAGGCCGCCTCATAGGGCAGCGCATCAATGGCAGCCCCCATGGCGGGTGAGACGTTCTTCTTGATCTGCGAGAGGATGGACGCCGGAATAGTGCACAGGCACCAGTCGGCCTTGGCCGTCTTCACCGCCCCACCCGCCTTGGCATCGACATAAGTGACGGTGACACCGGCATTATCCTGATGGATTTCCGTCACCTTGGCATTGAAGGTGATCTTGTCCTTCACCTTTTCCGCCAGGGCCAGCGGGCCAGCATCCATGCCGCCTTCGGGCTGGAACAGGGCCGTCTGGAACTCATAGCCCGAACCAGTGCCGATCGCCCGCCACAGGCCCGATTGCAGCAACTGGGAGAATTCAATCGGCTTGGACGGGATCGGTTCGCCCGACAGGCCGCCGCCGGGGTCTTTTTCAAAGCCACGCCGGTTGGAGGTTTCGGCATTGGTGGTATAGGCGTAATTATCGTCCAGCGCGCCCCAATCCTGCATGGCGGCCAGCAGCTTTTCCTGATCTTCCTTGGTGACATAGCCGTCCAGCCCGCCCTTATGGCCCAGCTTGGCCAGCAGCTCGGCGACATGGCCGTTGAAATCGGCCAGCACATGGCGATAGCGCTGCGGCTTGCCGCCAAAGGCCGATTTGGAATGGACATAGGCGTTGTAATTGATCTGGAAGAACGGCTCCAGCTTCACGCCCAGCTCGTGATAATAATGCATCACGCCGCGATGATGGTAGGGCACGCGCCAGGGGCCGGGGTTCAGGTAGTTCCCCTTTTCAAACCCCACCTTCTGGGTGAAGCCGCCCAGTTCGGTATAGGTATCGCCGCCGCGCAGGGTCCAGGCGCGGCCACCGGCCTTTTCCCGGTATTCCAGCACCTGCACCTTGTAACCGGCCTTGCCCAGTTCATAGGCGGCAACCAGCCCGGCCCAGCCGGCGCCTAAGATCAGTACCGACGTGCCCTTGGGCGCACCCGACAGGTCGGGCGGTCCCTTGAATTCGCTCTCAGCGGCAAACCCGAGGGAGGTTGCCGCCTGATACATCACGGAACTGCCGGCCGCCGTGCCGATCATCGACAGCAGCTGGCGACGCGTCATCCGGCCTGCCGGCAGGGGAAGTTTCTCTACAGCCATTCTTCGCCTCGGAAGGGGCGGGCGGGAAAAGGCTTTCGCCTGTCCTGTCGCCCCCTTGCTTCGGGAAAGGAGGGGGGCGGTGGCAGCCATGGCGCCACCGCCATGCTGGATGATCAGAAGGCCACTTTCAGGCGGACATAATAGGTGCCGCCATCATAGCCGACAGGGGAGGTATCGGGATAAACCTGCCCTACCGCATAGGTGCCGGCGGCCGTCTTGTTCAGCTTGTCCGGGTAATTGTCGAACAGGTTCTGCGCACCGACCGACAGGGTGACCTGCTCATAGAAGGTGTAGGAAACCTCGGTATCGAACAGCCATTCCGAGCCGAAGGTCTTGGCGTAATTGTCGGTGTCGGTGAACTTGCCGTAATAGCTGGCGCGGCCCAGCAGGGAGAATTCGCCGATGGAATAGATGGCGCTGAAATTGCCGCGCACCTTGGGCAACTGCTTTTCCAGATCGGCGACGCGGTTATCCCCGATCACCGAGGCATTGCGCTTGATCACCTTGGTCTTGTTGTAATTGGCCGCCGCCGTCAGATCGAGCTTGCCGTCCCCGACCTCCACGCTGGTATTGGCCACCACATCCACGCCCTGGGTGCGGGTATTGAAGGCGTTGGTGAAGTAATTGACGGCACCCAGCGTATTGGCACCCGGTACGCCCAGCGCCGCCAGGGCGGTACGGTCGGCCGCCGTGGGGTTGAAGTCGCCGGAGAGCGCGATACGGTCCTTCACCTTGATATTATAGTAATCGACCGTCAGGGAGATATCGGCCACCTTGGCAACGAAACCGCCGGCGAAATTCGTGCTTTCCTCTTCCTTCAGCGGCTTGGCACCAAAATACTGCGCCACGGTGCTGGCGGCGGGATAGGTGCCGCGCGCCACCGGGCTGGAACTGCCAGCCGGGAAATAGGTCTGCACGGAAGAGGTCTGCGATTGGCCGGGCGTGGGCGCCCGGAAGCCGGTATTCACCGAACCACGCAGGGCGAAATCGTCGGTCAGCTCGTAACGGCCGCTGACCTTCCAGTTGAAGGTGGAGCCGAAATAATCAAAATCCTCGTACCGGCCGGCAACACCCAGAGTGAAAGCCTCCGTGATGTCGGTTTCGGTATCGATATAGAAGGCGATGTTGTTGCGGGCAAACTGACCGCTATCTTCCGGCCGGAAGCCCGGATAGCCGTTGGAACCGATCGGCATCCCGACGAGCGCACCCGTCACCGGATCGCGGTAGGAGGCATAGGGGCCGACCGTATAGGAGGCCGTGTCGCCCGGGCTGATCTCATAAACCTCGCGGTGGAATTCCGTCCCCACGGCCAGGTTCATCGGGCTGGCCAGCCCGATTTCCACCGGATAGGCCAGATCGATATTGGCGCTGGTTTCTTCCTGCACCAGACGGCCGACATAGAATTCACGCGGGCTTGCCGGCCCGAGCGAGGGGTTGACCGTGTTTTTCAGGTCGTAATCCAGCTGGCTGCGGCCATAAGAGCCGCTGATATTATAGACAAGGCCGCTTTCCAGCTCATGCTTGAAGCCGCCCACCAGGGAGGCGTCCCGCAGATCGCCATAGAAGCGCGGCGTGAACCCCTCCGGGAACCATTCGCGGAAGGTGAAACCATCCGGATCACCTGCCACCGGCAGCACCGGGCCATTCACCGCATGATCGGTGGCCGGCGGGCGATAGAAGAAGCTGCCATTGCTCTTGCTGCGGCCATAATTGCCGAACAAATAGATGCTCTTATTCTCGGTCAGGTCGATGCCGCTATTGAAGACAATGCGCAGGGCCTCCGCATCGGGGGAGCCCCAATTCATCGCCAGATCTTTTTTCGTGGCCGGCGCACGCGGATCCTGGACCCCACGGTTGGTCGCGTCATTCTGGCTATATTCGGCGGACAGATTGAAGAAACCGTTGGGCCCCAGCGCCAGGCCGACATTGGCGGCCGTCTTCACATTGTTGCCGTCACCTTCATAGGTGGACCCGTACTGGATTTCCGCCGTGCCCCCTTCGGAAGCATCCTTCAGCTGGAAATTCATCACACCAGCGATGGCATCCGACCCGTACTGGGCCGAGGCACCATCGCGCAGCACTTCCACCTGCTTCAGGGCGATGGCCGGGATCTGCGCCAGATCGGGCGCCTGGGCGCCGGCGGCCAGCGCACCACCGCCCAGCTGCACCAGGGCGGAACGGTGGCGGCGCTTGCCGTTCACCAGCACCAGGGTCTGGTCAGGCGGCAGGCCGCGCAGCGTCGGCGGACGCACGAAGGTGGAGCCGTCGGAAATGGCATTTCGGCTGACATTGAAAGACGGCACCAGGGTACGCAGAATATCGTTGGTATCGCTGAAGGCCTGCTTTTCCATGTCGGCCGGGCTGAACACATCAATCGGCGCCAGACTTTCGGTCGCCGTGCGGTTGGCCACGCGGGTACCGGTCACGATGATCTCGTCAATCTCCTGCGCCACGGCCGGGGCCGTGGCGAGGATGGGGAGAAGGCTGGAGGAGCACAGAATGCCAAGGGCGATCTTGCGCAGTGCCGGATGCTGAGCCGGTGTGCTGTTCTTTACCCGCATCTTATTAAGTCCCCTGTTCAACTCGGTTTTGGTTTCATTCCTCCTCGGTTGCGATTTCCATCCCCGTGACGCCCGTTTGCCGGGCTTTTCGGGGGACGTCAGGGGGAGCGCCGATTTTTCGGACTGAACCCCCGTCAGACCCCACTTCATCCCCGCCCGCATTACCCGTGCGGCCGGCGGATGTTTTCAAAATAAAAGGGCGGGAGGGCGACCCCTCGCCTTCCCGCCCCTGTCGGGTCATTTGGCCTTGGCGGCCACGACCTCGATCTCCACCAACATGCCCGGCACCACCAGCCCAGCGATCTGCACCGTGGAACGGGCCGGCTTATTGGGCTGCTCGGCGGTGCCGAAGAACTTCGTATAGGCCTTCATCAGGCCTTCGAAATCCATCGCCCCGCCCTTGGCCTGGTCACCGACCAGATAGACATGCATCAGCACAACATCCCCCATGGTCAGGCCCTGGGCCTTCAGGGTTTCCTGGATGCGGGTGAAGACATTGAAAGCCTGGGTTTCGGTATCGCCAAAAACAGCGGTGCTGCCCTTGGGCGCTTCCTTGTTCACCGCCGGCGGGGTGGTGCCGCTGAGGAAGATCAGGTCCGAACCGCCCGGCACCAGAACGGAGGAAGCGATGGGGAAATTCGGCACATCGGTGCGCTTGATCCCTTCGGCCTGGGCGGTTCCCACCGCCGCTGCCAGCATAGAAAGCCCGATCAGGCCGCGATAACGCTTCAACATCCAACCTCCTGTTTGAATTTATCGTTTCGCCGTCGGGGCCAGTTTAGCCTTGGTCTGGTCCCCGGCCCGGCGGATGCACCAGCCAGACCTTGCGGCTGTCATCCCAGGAAACCCCGGCCAGCAGTTCAGGCCGGCCAGTGGCGGACGGTGCCATCCCCGGCAGGTTGGCCGGCCGTGCGGACACCGCGCGTGGTGCCACCGCAACCACCTTGACGACATTC
The DNA here is from genome assembly GCF_009495745.1 of Niveispirillum sp. SYP-B3756. Classification (GTDB taxonomy): domain Bacteria; phylum Pseudomonadota; class Alphaproteobacteria; order Azospirillales; family Azospirillaceae; genus Niveispirillum. The sequence continues at coordinate 131,223 of NZ_WIDQ01000007.1, read as the reverse complement.
CGGACCGCAACCCTGACAGCATGTTTGGCCATGTCATCCTTCGTCCTTTAACCGCGTCCGGGTGGACAGCACGTCAACAGGGTGCGGGCGGAACCAACCGAGAAATCGTTTGGACCGCCAGTTTCCCGGCAGAGCCGCACCTCTTGACGAAAATCAAGTACAGCAACAAGCGTGCCAGCAGCCAAGGCCAGCCAATGCCACGGATCGCGCACAAGCACGACCTGCTTTCCTGCCCATTCTGCGGGCAGGCAGCCTGAATTCAGGACAGACGCATAGAATTCATGCAGATTTTTGGGGATTTTGCGGGGCATTGCCGGGGACCACGCCCCTTACTGGCAAAAAAAGTGCCAAATCCACAAGTCAGAGCGAAAGACAATATCGACCTTGGTTGAAGCAAAAGCAGATTATGCCGCACACACCCCGTCAAACCCCAGGAGATGCTGCCTGCGCCAGGGCGGCGACGGTTTCCCCAGCGCGCGGCAACGGCAACGCTGGCCCCGGACGGCGCCAGAGGGATTGGCCCGGCACTTCCTGAGCCACAAAGCGATAGCCGGCAGCCGTCAGTTCGGCCGCCGTGCGCTGCCAGCGGTGGCGATCATCCAGGAACACCTCCCCCTCCGGCATACGCACGCCCAGGATCAGGTGATACCCGCCACCTTCGGGCAGTTCCACGATGGTGGCGCGCAAGGCGGCACGGGGATAGCCCCGGCGCAACAGCCGGGAAATGGTGGTCATCACCACATCATCGCAATCGCCCGTCATGCCGGTGCCGACGGTGCCCAGCACCTGCCAGACATCCTTGGGCTCCTTCACATAGATCAGATCGGCCACCACCTGGCGGTGGATATGCACGGCCATGGTTAGTGAGTCCGGCTTGCCGCTCAACCGGTCCACCCCCAGTGGCGTTGCAGACCGCCCGCCCAACGCGGCGGCGCAACCAGGATCACGGTCACCATAAGTCTGGCAATAGGTACGGTATTGCGGCAACGGCGCCATGGCAGCCCCGTCCCAGCCGATCGCCAGCGCCGTCGGGGTGTTGGCCGCCAGGACCAATCCCACCAAGCCCATCAGGGCCAAAAACGGCAAGGGGGAGCGCCGCTGGCCCCCCTCTGAGACGGGAACGGCAAAGGTGGCCTGCGGCAGTGCACAACTTCCGTAACGGAATTTTAACCATATAAACACAAGGAAACAGTATGTGACACCCATGTGCCACATACGTTGAAATGACACAGGAGCCGAGATCGGCAAGATTTTTGCCGCATTGCAATATCGCAATGGCGATATACTTTGTACAAAAACCGCAGACATTGAACAATCTTCTGAAAATGATGATCAGTTTTTAAAATTTACATCAGCCGCGATTATTTTCTATTCAGCAAATTGTCTGGCTGACAAATCTCTTTCTATGGCTTTGGGCCGACCACCCAAATGCAAAACGGCGCCCCGGGTGGGGCGCCGTTGAAGCTCGCATCTCCCCCGCTTACACGGGGATCAGCATCAATGCACGTTCAGCGGTTCCATATCATGCTGGCGCACCGTGGCCAGCGCCAGATCGTGGCGCGGGACCAGCGCCAGGGCGGTGCCATCGGCGGCATGGATGGAAAAGGCCGGCTGGCCGTCTGCCAGCACCGGCTTGACATAGGCGATTGCATTGACGCCCAGCACGGCAAAATCCTTCACCGTCAGGGTGCGCAGAAACTGGCTGGTCTGGTTCATGGTGCCATACTCCTGGCCATGGCCGGCGGGAACGGACCTTCCGCCCCCACCGCCCCTATCAGGACATGGAAATCCTGAATATCCGGTTTACAAAAAGGCGGTAAAGGGCCCCGCCCGCTCAATCGTTGCGTTCCGGGGAAACGTCAATGGTGCGACCGCCGGGTGTCGCCTCCGTCGGGGTGCCGATCTTGATGGTACGCACCTTGGGTTCCGGGATGGGGCGGCGCAGATCAACATTCAGCAGGCCGTTATCCAGGTCACAGCCCACCACCTCTATCCCTTCGGCCAGCACGAAACTGCGCTGGAACTGGCGGGCGGCAATGCCGCGATGCAGGTAGAGGCGGGACTTGTCATCGGTCTGCTTGCCGCGGATCACCAGCTGGTTATCCTCCATCTGCACCTGCAGATCCTCAGCGGTGAAGCCCGCCACGGCCAGGGTGATGCGCAGGCCATCTTCCGATGTCTGCTCAATATTATAGGGGGGATAGCCTTCATTGGCGTTCTTGGCGATCCGGTCGAGCGTGCGCTCGAACTGATCGAAGCCCAGCAGGAAGGGGCTGTTGAACAGGGAAAGGCGGGTCGTCACGGCACTGTCTCCTCAACAAGAGCGAGTTGTCGCGCACCGGACCGGCCTGATGCAGCCGCCTTCCGGCACGGGAGCCCTGGGGGATGTGGCCCGCACCGGCACCACGCCCCCTCAGTTCTGCTTACATGGGTATTGCGCGGCGCCCTTCAAGGCAAGGGGGATACGGTGAAGGGGATCGCATCTGTTTGTCCCAGCCGCTCCCGGCATGGAAAATCCCCCAGGCGGTAAGTGAAATCCCCAGAATCTGTGGATAAGTCTGTGAACGTGCACTGATTCGGCCGCACTACGCTTGAGCCCCTCCGCTTGTGATTAATTTTTGTGCAATTTTTCGGCAAGAGGATTCTCAAAGGGTGGCGGCCCTATTCTGCGGGTCGGACCAGCCGCACCCCCTGCCCCAGCCCGGCCTCCGTCGGCCCCAGCAGCAGCACACCGGCCCCCACCAGGGTCTGCACCAGCAAGGTGGCGCTGGCGCGTTGCAGCTCGTGACGGCCGGCCTCGAAATCACGCACTGTGCTGCGGGACAGGCCGGCCGCCTGGGCCAACTCCTCCTGGCTCCAATCCAGCAACCCCCGCGCGGCGCGGCATTGGGCGGGGCAAATTTCCGTCGGCATAGGCAAAAAACCCTGATCTGACAGGCGATGGACGGTTGAAGTGAGGCGTTTTCCAACCATATTGGGTGAATATGGCTTAAATGGTTGAGAGGTCAAGGGCGCCGTCAGGGCCAACATGACCCATGGAAAGGCAGGGTTGGGGATGCATCACGCACCGCTCATTACAATGATCGTGGTCGGTCTGGCGCTGGCCTTCATTTTCGGCATGTTGGCGCAGCGGCTGAAAATTTCGCCCCTGGTGGGCTATCTGGTGGCCGGCGTGCTGATCGGCCCCGGCACACCGGGCTATGTCGCTGACACCATGCTGGCGCCGCAGCTGGCGGAGATCGGCGTCATCCTGCTGATGTTCGGTGTCGGGCTGCATTTTTCTTTGAAAGACCTGATGTCGGTGAAGGCCATCGCCATTCCAGGCGCGGTGGCGCAGATCGGGGTGGCCACCCTGATGGGCATGGCGCTGGCCTGGGTGCTGGGCTGGACCATCGGCGCCGGTCTGGTCTTCGGCCTGGCCCTGTCAGTGGCCAGCACGGTGGTGCTGCTGCGCGCCTTGCAGGAACGGCGGCTGGTGGAAAGCCATCGCGGCCGCATCGCCGTGGGCTGGCTGATCGTGGAGGATCTGGCCATGGTGCTGGCCCTGGTGCTGCTGCCGGCGCTGGCGGGGCTGCTGGGTGATGGCAGCAATGCCGCGCCAACCACGGTGGCGGCGCAGGCTGGCGGGCAGAGCCTGGGCATGGTCATCCTGATCACCCTGGCCAAGGTGGCGGCCTTTGTGGCGCTGATGCTGGTGGTTGGCCGTCGGGTTATCCCCTGGATCCTGCATGAGGTGGCGCATAGCGGCTCGCGGGAGCTGTTCCGGCTGGCCGTGCTGGCCATCGCCCTGGGCGTGGCCTTCGGGGCGGCGGAACTGTTCGGCGTCTCCTTCGCGCTGGGAGCCTTCTTCGCCGGCATGGTGCTGTCGGGCTCCCCGCTCAGCCACCGCGCGGCAGAGGAGTCGCTGCCGCTGCGGGATGCCTTCGCCGTGCTGTTCTTCGTCTCCGTCGGCATGATGTTTGACCCGGCCATCCTGGTGAAGCAGCCGCTGCAGGTGCTGGCCACGCTGCTGATCATCCTGGTCGGCAAGTCGGTGGTGGCCTATCTGATCGTGCTGGCCTTCGGCCATCCGCGCCGCACGGCCCTGACCATTGCCGCCTCGCTGGCGCAGATCGGTGAATTCTCCTTCATCCTGGCCGCCTTGGGCGTCTCGCTGGGCCTGCTGCCGCCGGAGGGACAGGATCTGGTGCTGGTGGGCGCCATCCTGTCCATCCTGGTCAACCCGCTGCTGTTCACCCTGATCGACAAATATGGCCATCGGCTGGACCCGGCCCTGGCGGAAGCGGAAAAGACCGGGGAGCCGTCGGCCGCCGCCACCCGCGAGCTGCCCACCCCCACCAGCCAGACCGACCATGCCATCATCATCGGCTATGGCCGCGTGGGCAGCCTGATCGGCCAGCGGCTGACCCAGGATGGCATCCCCTTCCTGACGGTGGAGGATAATGCCAGCCGGGTGGATGCCCTGCGCAAGGAAAGCGTGGAGGTGATTACCGGCAATGCCGTGCTGGCCGATGTGCAGGCGGCCGCCAATGTGGCTGGCGCCCGGCTGATGTTCGTGGCCATCCCCAATGCCTTCGAAGCGGGGCAGATCATCCGGCAAGCCCGCAGCGCCAATGCGGATTTGCGCATCATCGCCCGCGCCCATGCCGATGCGGAGGTGGAGCATCTGCAGCAAAATGGCGCCACCCAGGTGGTGATGGGCGAGCGGGAAACCGCGCGCGGCATGATCGAGATGGGGCTGGGGCACCAGGAGCCCGGCCCTGTGGCCCTGCCAGCCAGCATACCGGCGTAAGATACCCCAGAAAACTCTCGTTTTTCCAGTTACTTAACCGTCATTCCCGCGCAGGCGGGAATCCAAAATCCGCGCTGTCGTATGGATTCCCGCCTTCGCGGGAATGACGGTGGTGAGATGGCAAGGTGTCAGAAAGCACCATAGCTTTCTGGAAAGACACAAAGGTGCCAACAAAAAGCCCCGGCGTTCCTGATGAACGCCGGGGCTTTTTTTACAGACAGCAGCAGATAAACCTCAGAACAGATCGTCGATCTCGCTCTGGTCCATGGTGACGTCCGGGTTGCTGTCAGCAATGGAGCCATGGACGATGGCGCTGCCCCGATCCACCAGCGCCTGCAGACGCTGCCAGTAATCGGCGGCGGTGAAGCCCAGCATGTCCGGATCGTCCCGCATGGGCGACAGGGTGGCCACCGCCTCCACGATCAGGCTGTTCATCTCGTTCACCGCCTCATCGAACGGCTCCCGATATTCCGGCGGCACATGGTCATAGGCCTCAATGGCCAGCGGCGCAAAGGCCAGACCAGAGGTTTCGAAATGCTGCTTATAGGTGCGCGGCGCCCAGGCTACGATCTCGTCCAGCATGTCCGGCATATCGCCGACCATGGACAGCAGCATGATCACTTCATTGAAATGATTGAAATAATCCGTCGATAACAGAGTTCTGTCATCGATGGTCGTGTTACGGACGAGGAGACGATATTGATCAAGCATGGTGGTATCTTGCATGGCCCGTAACCCATACCATATTGTTCTGTGTCAGCATCGCTAAAATTGCATCTAATTCACTTACATTACCCTTGTTTCAGCATGGCTGCTTTTCTGCCGGCACACCGGCCAGCTGCCACACTGCCGCAGGCTCCAACCCCTCTGCCCGCAGGGCGCGCAGGGCCTTGGCCCCATCCCGCTTCGACAGGCGCTGGCCTTGTTGGTTAACCAGCAGACCATGATGATGATAGTCCGGGGCCGGCAGGTCCAGCAGCGCCTGTATCAGCCTATGGATATGTGTGGCGTGAAAAAGGTCTTCGCCACGCGTCACCAAGGTGACCCCTTGCAAGGCATCATCCACCGTCACGGCCAGATGATAGGCGGTGCGCACGTCGCGTCGCGCCAACACCACATCCCCCAACAGGGCCGGATCGGCAGCCACCCGGCCGCAAGCCCGGTCGTGCCAGAATAACGGCCCCGTCAGTGCCAGTGCCCTGGCCACATCCAGGCGGATGGCGTGCGGTTCCCCGGCGGCCACCCGGTCAGCCGCCAAGGCCGGGTCCAGCCGGCGGCACAGACCGGGGTAAAGCGGCCCATCCGGCCCGGCCGCCTGCAGATGTGGTGCCGCCCCTGCCCGCGCAATCTCCTCGGCAATGTCCTTGCGCGAGCAGAAGCAGGGATATGTGACGCCCAACGCCGCCAGCCGGGCCAGGGCGGCGGCATAATCATCCATATGGTCGGACTGGCGGCGCACCGGCAGCGGCCAGGACAGGCCCAGCCAGGCCAGATCTTCCAGCAGCGCCTGTTCATAGTCCGGGCGGCAGCGGTTGGGATCGATATCCTCCACCCGCAACAGGAACAGGCCACCAGCGGCCCGCGCCGCGTTCCAGGCAAACAGGGCGGAATGGGCGTGTCCCAGATGCAGATAGCCGGTCGGGCTGGGGGCGAAGCGGGTGACGGGGGCGGGCATGGAATGGGTCGGCGGGCGCAGGATAAGGCTATCCCGTCGCTACACCCAACCGCCCAGCATGGCAAGGTGCTGTACCAGCCCCTGTCCGGAATTGGTAGAACGCAAGAGATGGCGGTGCACTTCCCCCAGAAACACAAGGGGTTGAGTGGCATTTTCGTTGCAGGCCCATGACAATTACGAAGAGACCGCGCGGCGCGGGTTGTCAGAAGGGCTCGGCCCGTTATATGTAATCGTCACGTTCCAGCCGGCCTTCGACCCCGAATGCGGCGCCCCATCCTGCCCCCGGCAGATGGGCGGCGCGGAACGGGGGCCTAGGGGGCGGCTGGCACTTTTTCGGAACGGCAGAGGGGGGGGAATTGTCACCACCTTTTGATGGTTGTCCGGCGTTGGTGCTGAATGCGGATTTTCGTCCGCTGAGCTACTTTCCCTTGTCACTCTGGTCGTGGCAGGAAACGGTGAAGGCCGTGTTCCTGGACCGGGTGAACATTATCTCTCACTATGACCGGACCGTACGTTCGCAGCAGCTCACCATGCGGCTGCCCAGTGTGATCAGCCTGAAGGAATATGTGCCGTCCAACCGACGGCCGGCCTTCACGCGCTTTAACGTCTTCCTGCGGGATCGCTTCACCTGCCAATATTGCGGCAAGCCCTTCCCCACGCATGAGCTGACATTTGACCATGTGATCCCGCGTTGCCGGGGCGGGCGCACAAGCTGGGATAATGTCGTCACCTCCTGTTCGGCCTGCAATCTGGCCAAGGGCAGCCGGTTGCCGCACCAGTGCGGGATGCATCCGCGCCAGGCCGCCTTCGCCCCGACTGTCTATGAATTGCAGGAAAATGGCCGGCATTTCCCGCCCACCTTCCTGCACTCCAGCTGGCGCGATTTCCTGATCTATGGCCAGGAGACCGAACCGGCCGATCTGCAGGCGGAACTGGTGGAGGAGGAGAACGGACATGGCTTCCCCAGCAGTATGACCAGCGCCCAATATTGGGGGGCGGAACTGGATCAGGGATAAAAGGGCGGCCCGACTGGGACCGCCCTTTTTTCATGCCCCGCCCCTGGGCAGTCTTCCGTCGGGTAATGTTTCAAAGACTGTCCAAAAACTTCCTTTGCTGTTTCAATCCCTTTCCCGTCATTCCCGCGAAGGCGGGAATCCATACGACAGCGCAGATTTTGGATTCCCGCCTTCGCGGGAATGACGGTGGTGAGATGGCGAACTTTCGAAAAGAACGATAACTTTACGGATAGGCATCGACAATCTGCATAGTTTTTCCGGTGAACGATATGAATTCGGGCAAATTTCCCGATGAATTGCCCGAAAACACAGCGTTTTGATTGAGCAAGCGTTGTCTGGGCGCATCATGTCCACTGTGTGGATAAAGACCGCATCGCCCCTGATAATTCCACGATATTTGGGTAACAATTTTGTCATCCGAACGGGCATGGCGCCCGTTGGGCTGTCGCCATCCTTTATGGAGATAGCACCATGCGGTTTTACGCGCCGACCGGGTGACCGCAGCACCCGCCCCTGACACCCTTGCCCTCCCTCGCCGGCAAGCGGAACCCCACTGAAATGGCAACCGGCCGACTGCTCAGCGCCTTTGCGCTCCCCATCTTGCGTTCAAGGAACCCTCTGTCATGGCCTTCCCGCGTCCCCTGTCGCGGTCGCTGCTGCTGGCGACCGCCTTATCCAGCTTTGCCGTGCCCGCCCTGGCCCAGAATGCCGGACCGATGCTGGAGGAGATCATCGTCACCGCCCAGCGGCGCGAAACCGCCCTGCAGACCACCCCGATCGCCATTTCGGCCCTGACGGCCGACGCGCTGGCCGACCAGCAGATCGGCAGTGCCGAAGACCTGACTAGCGTGGTGCCCAATCTGGTGTTGATGCCGGTCACGGCCAGCCGGTCAACCTTGCAGGTGGGCTTGCGCGGCGGGTCGGAACAGTCGGGCGGTCTGGTCACCTCCGAGTCGGCGGTCGCCTTTTATGCCGATGATGTCTATCGCGGGCGGCTGGCCGGGTCGAATTTGGAACTGGCGGATATTGAGCGGATTGAGGTGCTGCGCGGGCCGCAGGGCACGCTTTACGGCCGCAACGCCTTTTCCGGCGCGGTGAAGATCGTCACCCGCACGCCGGGGGAAAAGCGCTGGGCCGAGGCGGCGGTGGGCGTGGGTTCCTACGACCAGCGCAAGGCCAGCGCGTCCATTGGCGGCGATGTGGTGGAAGGCACCCTGGGGGCCTCGCTCTCCGTGCTTTATAATGACCAGGATGGCTATGTGCATAACCAGGCGCTGGACCGCGATGTCTTCGGCCAGCGCAATCTGGCCCTGCGCGGCAAGCTGCATTTCCATGGCAGTGACTGGTTGAAGGCAACCCTGACCGTCAGCCGCACCCAGGATGATAATGACGGCCCGGCCAACCTGATCCCGGTTGGCTGGACGCGCCCCTATCCGACCCTGGCGGCAAAGCATGTCACCACCGATGATGCGCGGCCGCTGGCCGGTGATGCCTATACCAGCCTCTCCCCGGTGGTGCCGGACGGCCATACCGACCAGACGGCCGTGTCGCTGGATGTCAGCGCCGAGTTGGGCGACATGACCCTGCGGTCGATCACCGCCTTTGTGCGCACCGATGACGGGTTCCTGTTCGACATGTCGGGCGGCATCCGCAATGCCGATGGCAGCTATCGCGCCAATGGTCTGGTCCGTGATGCCAACAGCGACACCAACCAGTACAGCCAGGAACTGCAATTGCAGGGCGATGGGTTCGGCGGCGACCTGACCTGGATCACCGGCCTGTATTATTTCCGGGAAGAGAATAAGCAGACCTTCAAGGATGTGCTGGTGCTGGGCCCCGGCTTCTCCCTGCCCGTGCTGCCGCAGACCATCGACAGCACCACCAATTCCTATGCCGCCTTCGCCCAGGCCAGCTATCAGTTGACCGAACGGCTGTCGGTCACCGGCGGGCTGCGCTATACGCGCGATGAGAAGGAATTGAAGGGCACCATCCAGAACCGCCTGCCGCTCAGCCCTGGCCCGGCGGTAGCCCTGGTCTCGCTCTACCGCGATCCGTCTTTCGAGTCCTGGACGCCCAAGGCGGGGCTGGATTTCAAGATTGCTGACGACGTGTTCAGCTATCTCTCCGTCTCCCGCGGCTTCAAGGCCGGCGGTTTCAACGGGCTGGCCGTGGCCAACCCGGCCGTCTTCGGCACCGTCTATGGCCCGCAAACCGTCTGGGCCTATGAAGCGGGCTTGAAGGCCACCATGCTGGAGGGACGGCTGCGCACCAACCTGTCGGTCTATCGCAACGACCTGTCCGACCTGCAGCAGACCATCGAAATCGCCCCCAGTTCCTATGCCGTGCAGAATATCGGCGATTCGCGGGTCTATGGGGCGGAGCTGGAGGTCACCTTCATGCCCGTCGAAGGGCTGAACCTGTTCGCCAATCTGGGCCTGATGGATGATAAATACACCCATCTCGACCCGCTCTCCGATGCGGCGGTGGCCGGCGCCCGGCATCTGCCGCTGCTCACCCCCTGGACGGTGCAGACGGGCTTCACCTATGACACACCGCGTTTCTGGCAGGACCGGGTGAAGCTGCGCCTGTCATCCAGCTATCAGCACCAGGGGGATTATTATTCCACCGTGGCCAACCTGCTGGAATCGAAGATGCCGGGCCTGATCAACGCCTCCATCGCGCTGCTGGATGGGGAAGAGGGCTGGAACATCACCTTTGCCGGCAAGAACCTGTCCAACAAGACCTATTTCACCACCGCCCCCACCAACGCCGCCATCGCCGTGGCCGAACCCCGGACCTGGAGCCTGACGGCAGGGTATAAGTTCTGAGTGTTTGTCCGGAAAGCGGCATTTCCTTTCAAAAGGTTAAATGCGCCTCCCTCTATCACCACCGTCACCCCGGCGAAGGCCGGGGTCCAGGGGCCACAAGCGCTGTGCTCTACGAACCTGGACCCCGGCCTTCGCCGGGGTGACGGTGATGTGAGCATGAACGTCTTGGAAATTCCCAATCCACCCCTGACCGGTCGCAAAAAAGGGGGGCGGGCACCACCACCCGCCCCCCAAAACCCCTTACCGGAACAGCCAGACGATCACCGCTGTCATCGCCAGCAAAGCCACCGCCTGCACCCGGTAATTCTGCCAGAGCGGCCGGCCGGCCAGCGCGGTCGACTCGGCATCATAATCGGCCCGCGTCCACATCAGGGTTTCGGTCTTCTCCACCGGCGGCGGGGCCGTCAGCAGACTGGCCACGATGACGGCGGCCAGGGAGATGAAGAACAGCAGCGTCGCCGCCAGCAGGAAATGCAGCTGGATGCTATGGGCGATCTGCACCCCATGGAACAGCCAGCCGCCGGCCAGCAGCCCCACAATCACACCGGCACGGGCGCCGGCCACATTGGCGCGGCGCCAGAAGATGCCGGCCAGGAACAGGGCCACCACCGGCGGCACCGCATAGGCCAGCACGGCCTGCAGATATTGCCACAGCGTATCGGTCAGGTTTTCCACCACCGGCACCCAGGCCACCGCCAGCACCATGAAGGTGATGGTGGTGATCCGCCCGATTCGCACCAGCGACGCCTGAGAGACATCGGGGTTGAAACGCCGCACGAAATCCATCGTCACCAGGGTGGAAGCGGAATTGAAGGTGCTGGCGATGGACGACATGATGGCCGCCAGGAAGCCCGCCACCACCAGCCCGATCACGCCCACCGGCAGCAGGTCGAAAATCAGCGTCGGATAGACCAGATCTGGCCGTTCCAGATGCGGATAGATCAGGATGGCGGCACTGCCCGGCAGCACCATCAGGAACAGCACCGGCAGTTTCAGCAAGCCGGCAAACAGGCTGCCCCAGCGGCCATGATCCAGATTCTTGGCCGACAGCACCCGCTGCACCATGAACTGGTTGGTACACCAGAAATACAGCCCGATCAGCGGCACCCCGGAAATCAACCCCGTCCAGGGCAGGTTACTGTCATCGGCGGGGCGGATCAGGCTCATCTTGTCGGCCGGCACAGCGGCCATCACCGCATCCCAGCCGCCCGCCTTGTCAAAGGCAAAGATGGCCACAAAGATGGAGGCACCGCCCAGAATGACCGCCTGCACCACCTCTGTCACCAGCACGGCCTTCAAACCGCCGGCAACGGTGTAGGCACCGGCCGCCAGCGCCAGCAGGCCGGCAATCTGCCACAGCGGCACATCGGGCAGGATCAGCTTGAACATCAAGGCACCGCCGAACAGCGTGCCCGCCGTATCCACCACGATGTTCAAAAAGATGGTCAGGCCGGAGAAATAGAGCCGGATGGAGCCGTCATAGCGACGTTCCAGGAACTCCGGCATCGTATAGACCTGACTGCGCAGGATCACCGGCAGCAGGAAGAGGCAGAAAAAGACCAGCACGACGCTGGCCATCCATTCATAATTATAGACGGCAATCCCCGCCGCATAGGCCGCCCCCGCCAGACCGATCAGCGTGGTGGAGGAAATGTTGGACGCCAGCAGCGCCAGCCCGATGGTGGGCCAGGTGGAACTGCGCGCCGCCAGGAAATAGTCGGTGGCCGTCGTCGCCTTGCGGGAGGCGAACAGCCCCAGGGCGACAACAGCCACCAGATAAAGACCGATGATGGCGGCGTCCAGCCCCGCCAGGGTGACGTGACCCTGCAGCATCCTGCTCCTCCCGATATCGATTGTTGCTTTTTGACCGTCAGCAGACAGTAAAGCCAGTCAAACAATCTTGCAATCGATTGCTTAATCAAGAAGACAAGATTTTAGGGTTCAAAAGCGCGATATGTGGCGATTTGGCCATATATTGCTGCAACTGCGAAGATAGATTTCCACGCACTATCCCTAAGATTAGAAGATTTTGAATTTATCATCTTGCAAACGATTGCGAGATTTCTATCATCATAGGTGACCGAGGGGACGGCAAGAAAGACCCAAGACCCCGCAGGTGATCCTTATGGGAGGAACAACATGAAGAAGTCCTTGCTGCGTGCGTCTGCAATGGGCGCCGCTTTGAGCGCGTTCGCCTTCACCGCCGCCTTTGCACAAGATGCCGCCCCGGCGACCGGCACCACCCCACCGCAGGAAGACGGGCTGTTGATGGACGAAATCGTCGTCACCGCCGTCGTCAACCAGACTTCCAAGATGCGCTCCTCCGTCTCCGTCAGTGCGCTGTCGGCCGACGACCTGTTGCAGGTCGCCCCGCGCAACACGGCGGAGATTTTCCGCAATATCCCCGGCATCCGGTCGGAAGCCAGCGGTGGCGAGGGCAATGCCAATATTGCTGTACGCGGCCTGCCGGTCGCGTCGGGCGGGGCGAAGTTCCTGCAATTGCACGAAGATGGCTTGCCGGTGCTGGAGTTCGGCGACATCTCCTTTGGTAATGCCGACATCTTCCTGCGCGCTGACGCCAATGTGGCGCGGGTGGAGGCCATCCGTGGTGGTTCCGCCTCCACCCTGGCCAGCAATTCGCCGGGCGGCGTCATCAACTTCATCTCCAAGACCGGGGAGAAGGATGGCGGCTCGCTGGCCATCACCCGTGGCCTGGATTACGACACCACGCGCGGCGATTTCGATTTCGGCGGCCATATTGACGAGAATTGGCGCTTCCATATTGGCGGCTTCTACCGGGAAGGCGAAGGCCCGCGCAACGCCAACTACACCGCCGAATCGGGCGGTCAGGTGAAGGCCAACCTGACGCGCGAGTTCGAGAATGGCTATGCGCGCGTCTATTTCAAATATCTGAATGACCGCGCCGTCTCCTTCCTGCCGCAGCCTATGCTGGTCAGCGGCAGCAACAGCGATCCGGATATTCGCTCCGTCCCCGGCCTGGACATGCGCGACCAGACGCTGCACAGCGCCCTGTTCCTGACCAACACCGGCCTGGACGGCAACAATAACCTGCGCACCAACAGCCTGAAGGACGGGATGCATCCTGTCTCCACCGCCGTGGGGGCTGAGTTCAAGTTCGATCTGGCCGAGGGCTGGAGCATCTTCAACAAGGTGCGCATGGCCCAGACCGATGGCGGCTTCGTCTCCATCTTCCCGCAGCAGGTGACGGGCGCCCAGGCGCTGGCGACGGAAATTGGCGGGGCCGGCGCCAGCCTGCGCTATACCGACGGCACCCGCATCACCAACCCGTCGACCCTGAACGGCAATGGTCTGGCCAGCCGCGTGGCGTTGTTCGATGTCGATATCAATGATTTCAGCAACTTCGCCAATGACTTCAAGCTGACCCGCGCCATCGTGGCCGGTGACAGCACCATCGACCTGACCGCCGGCTACTACAAGGCCCGCCAGAATATCGAGATGGACTGGCTGTGGAACACCTATGTCATGGAAGTGAAGGGCGATAATGCCCGGCTGCTGGATGTGGTGGCCGCCAATGGCACCTTGCAGACCAGTGGCGGCCTGCTGGGTTACGGCGTGCCCTACTGGGGCAATTGCTGCACCCGGCGCTATGATGCCCAGTATGATATCGATGCGCCCTATGTCTCGGCCGCCCTGGAAATGGGCCAGTTGAATGTCGATGCCAGCCTGCGCCGTGACGAGGGCAAGGCGCGCGGTTCCTATACCGCCTCCCGGCAGGCACAGGTGGATGTGAACCGCGACGGCAGCATCTCCGTTCCGGAACGCAGTGTCTCCATCATCGATACGGCCAACCCGCAGCCGATCAATTATGACTGGGGTTACTGGTCCTGGTCGGTCGGCGCGAATTACATGATCGATCCCGATTTCTCGGTCTTTGCCCGGGTCAGCCGGGGTGGGCGCGCCAATGCCGACCGCCTGCTGTTCGGCCGCGTGCGGGCCGATGGTTCCGTCGCCACCGAAGACGCCGTGGATATGGTCAACCAGTATGAAGGCGGGGTGAAGTGGCGCGGCGATGGCATCAGCCTGTTCGCCACCGCCTTCTTCGCCAAGACGCAGGAACAGAATTTCGAGGCGACCAGCCAGCGCTTCTTTGACCGCACCTATGAGGCCAAGGGCATCGAGTTGGAGGCCAGCTATCGCTACGAAGGCTTCATGCTGACGGCCGGCGGCACCTGGACGGATGCGGAGATTTCCAAAGATGCGCTGACCCCGGCGCTGAAGGGCAATAAGCCCCGGCGTCAGGCTGATTTCATCTATCAACTGACGCCGTCTTATTCCTATGACGCCTTCACGCTGGGGGCAAACATCATCGGCACCACCAAATCCTATGCCCAGGACAGCAATGAACTGGTGATGCCAGGATACACCCAGGTCAACCTGTTCGCCGATTACGCCATCGCGCAAGGGCTGGTGCTGTCGGTCAATGTCAACAACCTGTTCAATGCCAAGGGCCTGACGGAATCGGAAGAAGGGTCCATCACCCCGGGCCAGACCAACATCATCCGCGCCCGTTCCATCAACGGGCGCACCAGCACCGCCACGCTGAAATACACGTTCTGATACCCCGCCCAGGCGGGCGGGCCGGTCCCTGACCTGGCCCGCCTGGATCAGAACGGGTTCCCGGCCGGGGGCCTATCCCCCTCCAACCTCTGCCCCTGGCCGGGTCATTTTTGTTGATTGCTTGATACCGTTTTTCAAGAAAGCCCTTTGCCATGAGCAGCTTTCCCCTGCCGGTCACCCTTGCCGATGCCGATCTGGCCCAGCGCCTGACGGCGCGGATCGCCCGTCACTGGCCATCCGCCCTGGCCGCCTTCCGCACGCTTTATGCCGGTCACGCCGATCTGGCCTTGTGGGAACAGAAACTGGCGGCCCGCCTGCTGGCCAGTGCTGCCGCCCGGCCGGCCGACCTGCTGGCCCTGGACGTGGCGCGACAGGAAACGCCGGACTGGTTCCAGCAGCCGGAAATGGTGGGGTACTGCACCTATATCGACCGGTTCGGGGGCACGCTGGCCGGCACGAAAGAAAAGCTGGATGAGTTGTCGCGCCTGGGCGTGCGCTATTTCCACCCGCTGCCGCTGTTGAAACCCCGTCCAGGCGACAGCGATGGCGGCTTTGCCGTGGCCGATTTCCGCGATGTTGATCCCAAGCTGGGCAGCCTCGATGATCTGCGCGATCTGGCCGCCGCCCTGCGCGCCCGCCAGATCAGCCTGTGCCTGGATATTGTCTGCAACCATACGGCAGCCGAACATCCCTGGGCGCTGGCAGCCTTGGCGGGCGACCTGCATTTCCGCCAGTTTTACCATGTGCTGGAAGACAAGGCCTTGGTGGATGCCTATGAATCCCGCCTGGGTCAGGTGTTCCCGCAGACAGCGCCCGGCAATTTCACCCATGTGCCGGAGATGGGGGGCTATGTCTGGACAACCTTCTATCCGTTCCAGTGGGATCTGAACTACGCCAACCCGGCCGTCTTTATCGAAATGATGGATGTGCTGCTGTTCCTGGCCAACCAGGGGGCGGAGGTGTTCCGCCTGGACAGCGCACCCTTCCTGTGGAAACGCATCGGCACCGATTGCCGGGGCCTGCCGGAAACCCATCTGGTGGTGCGGGCCTGGCGGGCCCTGCTGGCCATCGCCTGCCCCGCCGTCGCCTTGAAGGCAGAGGCGATTGTAGGCTTGGCAGAGGTGCTACCCTTCCTGGGCACGCCGGAGAAGCCGGAATGCCATCTGGCCTATAATAATACCGCCATGACGGCGCTGTGGGCTGGGCTGGCCACCGGTGATACCGGTCCGCTGCGCCGCTGCCTGACCGATGCGCTGGCCCGCCCGGCGGGGGCCGGCTGGCTGACCTATGTCCGCTGCCATGATGATATTATCTGGGCCGCCCTGAAGGGCGTGATCCCGGACGACAAGCTGGCCTGGATTTCTGATTTCTATGCCGGTCAGGCCGCCGGCCCCTTCCAGCCCGATGGGCGGGCGTTCCAGGGGGAACCGGGTGCCGTGCGCTCCACCAACGGCATGGCGGCCTCGCTGGCGGGCCTGCGCGATGGTGGGGCGGATGATGCTTCGGCGCTGGCCCGGCTGCGGCTGGCCTATGGCGTCACCTTCGCGCTGGATGGCATTCCCGCCATCTATATGGGCGATGAACGGGCGCTGACCAACGATGCCGATTATGCCAGCGTGCCTGATCAGGCGCTGGATGGGCGCTGGCTGCACCGGCCGCAGATGGATTGGCAGCGGGCAGAAGGCCCGATCCACGCCGCCCTGTCCCAGTTCGCCCGCCTGCGCCAGGGCCGCAAAGCCATGCATGGTGGCAACCCCGCCCGCCCGCTGGAGCTGCCCAACCCCGCCCTGCTGGCGTTCGAACGGGCCAATCAGGGCGGCGACCGGCTGATCTGCCTGGGCAATTTCAGCGGCCAGACTCTCGCGGCGGACCTGTCCGCCTGGGCGGGCGCTGGCGGCTGGGTCGACCTGTTGGGCGGGGATGCCTTGTCGGTGGATGGCGTGACGCTGCCCCCGTGGGGCCTGCGCTGGCTGGTGCCTTCTGTGGCATGATGGAACGGCTATAAAGCAGGGAGGCAAAAAAATGCGCATCGCGGGTATTGAATTGGGCGGCACCAAGATCGTGGTGGCGGCGGGCAGCGGGCCGGATGACCTGACCCCAGGCATCCGCATCCCCACCCGCGACCCGGCCAGCACCATGGCGGCGGTGATCGACGCGCTGGCCGGGCTGGGGCCGTTCGATGCCATCGGCGTGGCCAGCTTCGGCCCGCTCTGCCTTGACCCCACCGATCCGGGCGGCTTGCGCATCACCAACACACCCAAACCCGGCTGGACCGACACGCCCCTGGTGACCCCGCTGGCCGAGCGGTTCGGCGTGCCGGTGGTGCTGGATACCGATGTGAACGGTGCCGCCTTGGGTGAAGGGCGCTGGGGGGCAGCCAAGGGCTTGCGCGACTACGCCTATATCACCGTCGGCACCGGCATCGGCGTCGGGCTGGTGGTGAATGGCGCGCCGGTGCATGGGCTGCTGCATCCGGAGGCGGGGCATCTGCTGGTCCGCCGGGATGCCCAGCGCGACCCGTTCAAAGGCCATTGCCCCTTCCATGGCGATTGCCTGGAAGGGCTGGCCAGCGGCCCGGCCATCGCCGCCCGCGTCGGCCAGCCAGCGGAAACCTTGGGCGAGGATCACCCGGTCTGGGAACTGGTGGGGGACTATATCGGCCAGCTCTGCGCCTCCCTGCTGCTGGTCACCTCGCCGCGCCGGATCATCCTGGGCGGTGGCGTGGGCCAGCGCCCGCAGGTGCGCGCCAGTGCCGAAGCGGCGATGCGCCGCCATCTGGCTGGCTACGTGCGCAGCCCGGCCCTGGAAGGCGATGCGCAAATGATCGTACCGCCGGGGCTGGACAGCCTGTCCGGCGTGCTGGGGGCGATTGTGCTGGGGGCGGGGGCGCTGGCGGGTTAACGCCAGGACGTATCGTCGCGCGGCAGTCGCCCCAGATCATCCACCACCCGCACCTGATACGGCGGATCGGGCGACCAGTGCCAGAAGATGGCATTGATGTCGCCCGCTTGCGCCCCGGCGGCAAAGCTGGGCGCCAGGATGCCGGCACAGCCCGCCGCGACCAGCCGCTTTGCCAGCGCCCAGCTCGGCGGTTCAATGCCCCGGTCAGCCATATCCTCCCAGGCGCAGGCCAGATCGGCCCCGGCGATCCCCCAAGCGGTCAGAATCGCCGGATCGGTCAGATCCACCATATCCGCGCAATCCACCTGATAGGCCACCATGGTCATGGGCTGGGCCTTGAAGGGGAAAGCCTGCTGCGCTTCCGTCCAGGCCCCTTGCAGGCGTAGGGCCGTGTAAAGCGCGGGTGTGCCCACCGGGTTGAAGCGGCCACCGAACCGGGCCGCCCCCTCCCCGCTATCGGGCGCGAAGGCCCAACGGGGATGATGGGCGCGATACACCACGCCCCGCCAGGGCTGCTTCACGCGAAGCCGCCCAGCGCCAGCCGGGACAGGTGACGCTTCACCGCGTCGGCTCGTCCTTCACGCACCAGATCTTCCGCCGTCTGATCCCCGAAGGAGGGCAGCGGCTGCGACCGGTACCAAGCGAAGGCCTGCTGTACCGACCCCGCCCAGGGCTGCACCCGGTTGATAATCTCCACCAGATCGCGCAGGCGGGCCTGGGTATTGCGGCTGTGCAGACGCGCGGATTTGGAGACGGCATCGCGCGACAGGCCCGCCGCCTGGGCCAGTTCCGTCTTGGTAAGATGCAGATGATCCGCCAGCCTGTCGGTGGCGACAATGCCATCAGGCTGGATCATGTCGGCCAGGATCGATGCAACAGCCATCGGCGACACCTCTAAATATGCCCCACTTTATAGGCATATGATGAGGCAACCCGCTCGCCAGCGCAAGCCCTATGCGGGAAAGGCGGGGCCGGGCGGGTGGAATTGTGGCATGGTGCGCGCCACATGAACCCCTTATCTCCCCCTGCTGGATTTGCGCGCCCGTGAAGAACCCGAAGAAAGAAGCCCCCTTCCCCACCAAGGAACAGGTACTGGAATTCATCCGGGAAAGCCCGGTGCCGGTGGGGAAGCGGGAAATCGCGCGGGCCTTTCATATCACGGGCGATAACCGCATCCTGCTGAAAGACCTGCTGCGCGATCTGGAAGGCGATGGTGCCATTGAAAAGGGCGGTCGCCGACGGCTGGCCCCGCCGGCCAGCCTGCCGCCCGTGGGCGTGCTGATCATCAGCGATATTGATGCCGATGGGGAGGTGATCGCCCGCCCGATGAACTGGGCCGACCCGGAAAATGATCCGCCGCGCATCGTTATGATGCCAGAACGACGGGGCCAGGCCGGCTTCGCCATCGGCGACCGGGTGCTGGCACGGCTGAACCGGCTGCGGGATGATTATTACGAAGGCAAAACGATCCGCAAGCTGGATGGCAACCAACAGGCGCAGATGGTCGGCGTCTATGAGTTGGGGCGGGAGGGTGGGCGGCTGCGCCCGGCCGACCGCCGCGCCAAGTCGGAATTCGTCATCCTGCCGCAAAATGCCGGCGAGGCGAAACCCGGCGATTTGGTGGTCGCCGAACTGCTGCCCTCCTCCCGCCTGGGCCTGAAACAGGCCCGCGTGGTGGAGGTGCTGGGCGGGGTGGATGAACCCCGCGCCATCAGCCTGATCGCCATCCACCAGCATGGCATCCCGACTATTTTCCCCACCGCCGCCCTGGAAGAGGCGTCCGCGGCGGAGGAGCCGACGCTGGCCGGGCGCACCGACCTGCGTGATTACCCGCTGGTGACCATCGACGGGGCGGATGCGCGCGATTTCGACGATGCCGTCTTCGCCGAACCGGATACCGACCCCAACAATAAGGGCGGCTTCCATCTGCTGGTCGCCATCGCCGATGTCAGCTTCTATGTCCGCCCCGGCAGTGCGCTGGACCGATCCGCCTATGAGCGGGGGAATAGCTGTTACTTCCCCGACCGGGTCGTGCCGATGCTGCCGGAGGCGCTGTCGAATGAGCTGTGCAGCCTGAAGCCGGGCGTCAACCGCGCCTGTCTGGCCGTGCATATCTGGATCGACGCGTCGGGCCAGATCAAGCGGCACAAGTTTGTGCGCGGGTTGATGCGGTCGGCCGCGCGGCTGATCTATGAACAGGTGCAGGCGGCCCAGGATGGGGCGCCGGATGAGCTGACCGGCCCGCTGCTGGACCCGGTGATCCGCCCGCTCTATCAAGCCTATGCGGTGCTGGCCCATGCGCGGGGCCGGCGTGGTACGCTGGAACTGGACCTGCCCGAACGCAAGGTGGTGATCGGGGAGGATGGCAAGATATCCAGCATCGGCGTGCGCGCCCGGCTGGACAGCCACCGGCTGGTGGAAGAATTCATGATCGCCGCCAATGTGGCGGCGGCGGAGGCTTTGGAGGCGAAATCCAGCCCCTGCATGTACCGCGCCCATGCCGAGCCGGCGCTGGACAAGCTGGAGTCACTGCGCGAATTCCTGAAAAGCATGGGCTATAATCTGGCCAAGGGTCAGGTGCTGCGCCCGGCCACCTTCACCAATATCCTGGACAAGGCGCGCGACACGCCAGAGTCGGAGTTGATCTCCACCGTCATCCTGCGCTCCCAAGCCCAGGCGGTTTATCAGCCCGACAATATCGGCCATTTCGGGCTGGCCCTGGCCCGTTACGCCCATTTCACCAGCCCCATCCGCCGTTATGCCGACTTGGTTGTCCATCGCGCCCTGGTGCGCGCCTATGGGCTGGGCGATGGCGGCCTGACAGATGAGGAAATGGGCCGGTTTGACAAGATGGGCGAACAGATTTCCGGCACCGAACGCCGCGCCGCCGAGGCCGAGCGTGATGCGCTGGATCGCTATATTGCCGCCTATCTGGCTGACCGCGTGGGGGCCACCTTCAGCGGCAAGACCAGCGGCGTCACCCATTTCGGCCTGTTCGTCACGCTGGATGAAACCGGGGCGGAAGGCATTGTGCCCATTTCCACCCTGCCCGATGATTTCTATGACCATGATGAAATCCATCACGCCCTGATCGGGCGGCGGCACCGCCGGGTGTTCAAGCTGGGCGAACGGGTGAAGGTGCGGTTGCTGGAGGCCGACGCCATCACCGGTTCCATGGTGTTCCGCCTGCTGCATGATGATGGGTCAGAGATGCCGGCCGGGCGTGGCAGCGGCACCGGGGCCAGCCATCGCGGCCGCGGCAAGCGGGGGGAGGAGGCACCGGCACCTTCCATCGACGCCCCCCGCCCGCCGCGTCGGCGGCGCTAAAAAAAGCCTGTGCGCCTGACCCTTTGCGCGTAATAGGCGGCTTTACGCCCCCGCACGGCTGCGGCACTCTCTGTTATTACAGAGGTGCCGCCAATGAAGCCGGCACCCGCGCGGGGGAAATGTGCATGGTGAGACGACGGCTGGCGCCTGTCCTGCTTCTGTTCAGCCTGATCGGCGGCTGTGCCGCCAACCATGCCGAGCTGCAGCAACCCGCCCAGACCGGCAGTGTCACCGCCGAACAATTATTCACCGTCGCCTTCCGTCCCATCGCTGATAATTGGCTGAAGCCCGTATCCATGCCGCAACTGGTGACGGATGGGCTGCGCCGGGTGGCCACGGCCGATGGGGCACTGTGGGTGGTGCAGCACGAGGGCCTGTTCCTGCTGCTGCGCGATGGCAAGGAACAGGCCCGCCTGCCCCAGCCCGGTGACACCATTCCGGAACGCTGGGCCGCCCTGACGGCCGAAATGCTGCGCGCCATGCGCACCGCCTCCCCCACCCTGGCGGCCCGCCCGGCGGAGGCGGTGTACCGCGACATGTTCGACGGCATGATGGCCGATCTGGACCCCTATTCCCGCTATGCCGAACCCAACAAGGCGCAGAAGGAGCGATCCCAGCGCGAAGGCTATGACGGGATCGGCGTTTCCATACGGGATGCCGAAGGCGGTGGATTCGCGGTGTCGGACCTGGTGCCCGACGGCCCTGCCGATCTGGCCGGCATCAAGGTGGGGGACCGGATTCTCGCCGTGGCCGGCTTGCGCACCGTTTCCATGGGGTATGAGACGCTGTCATCCATGATCCAGGGGCCCGAGGGCACCAATGTGGAATTGCGCGTCGGGCCGGATGACGCCCAGGCCCGCACCGTCACCGTGCGGCGGCGGCACCTGGTGCCCAATATGGTCAGGGCCAGCCTGCAGGATGGCATTATCCAGCTGAAGATCGACCGGTTCAACAACGCCACCCAGGAACATGTCCGCCAGGCCATCCTGCGCGCGCAGGAGAAATCCGGCCCGCTGAAGGGCGTGGTGATGGATCTGCGCGGCAATCCCGGCGGGGTGATGGTGCAGGCGGTGGGGGTGGTGAACCTGTTCGTGCCGCAGGGTCGTATCATCACCACGCGCGGCCGCCACCCCAATTCGGTGCAATGGTTCGAGGCGCAAAGGCCGATGACGGCCTTCCCCGACCTGCCGCTGGTGGTGCTGATCGATGGCAATACGGCCTCTTCGGCCGAAATCGTCGCCGCCGCCCTGCAGGATGCCGGCCGCGCCCTGTTGGTGGGCAGTTCCAGCTTTGGCAAGGGCAGTGTGCAGCATGTGACCCAGTTGCCCAATGGCGGGGAACTGTTCATCACCTGGTCACGCATCTATGCCCCCAGCGGCTACAGCTTCGACGGACAGGGCCTTCAGCCGAATCTCTGCCTGACCCGTGCCGGCGTGACGATGGAGTCGCTGCTGGGTGAGGCGGGGCGGGTGGATCGTGGCGCCCAAACCCAACTGGTGCGCCTGCGCATGGCGGCCACGGAGGATGAAAAGCTGCGCCCCGGCCTGCGCCAGGAATGCCCGGCGGCAAGCGCCACCGGGCCGGAATCGGCCCTTGGCATGGCCGTGGCGCGCAATCTTCTGCGCGATGGGGCCTTTTATCGCCAAGCCCTGGCCTCGCGTCAGACCAACGTTGCGGAACGATAGGGTCTTTGCGCTTGACAGACGGTAACGGATGCGTAGATTCCGCAGCCGTACCGCGCTGGTTCGCCTGACGCGGATGGGAAGATATTGGATCGGCCGCGCGTCCTTGCGGTGGCCGCAAGTCTGACGCAGGTAGGATTTATCATGGCTAAGCAGAATACCGTGCTGATCAAGCTGGTGAGCACCGCTGACACGGGTTACTTCTATGTGAAGAAGAAGAATCCCCGCAAGACCACCGAGAAGCTGGAATTCAACAAGTACGATCCGGTGGCCCGCAAGCACGTGGCTTTCAAGGAATCCAAGATGAAGTGATTGCCGCTTGGCAATCCCATCTTCTCGGCCTGTTCGTCAGGCCGGTTAAAACAAAACCCCGCCTCACGGCGGGGTTTTTGTTTTGGGGTTTGCGGGGCGGGCGACCGCGCCCGGTCGTGCTGGTCGCCAATCGGGTAAAGATCAAACATTCCAATGGTTGAAATTAATAGAGATTTGCCATTCTGTGGCATCGCCTGTTAAGTTACGTCACCTCGTTACGCGGGAAAGATGGGACCAACCGATGCGCCTGTTTCCCCTTACCCTGCTTGCTTTGGTGTGGGTCAGCAGCCCGGCCTACGCCGTTGATTGCGGTGATCTCGTCACCCAGGCACAAATTAACCAATGTGCATTCGACATGTATGATGAAGCCGATCTACTGCTGAACCAGACATATAAACAGGTCATGGCTAAGCTGGAGCCGAGCAGACAGGCGGCCTTGAAAAAAGCGCAGCGGGCTTGGATTAAATATCGTGACAGCCATTGTGAATCAGAAGCATCGGTGGTTGAAGGCGGAAGCATGTATCCGACGTTGCAATATTCATGCATGACCACCGAGACAGAAAAGAGAACAGAACAGTTAAATTCAATGCGTGAATGAAATTTCATTAGAGTCTGTCCGGAAAATTATCCTGCCTTTCGAAACCTTTCCCTTTCTCCACCGTCATTCCCGCCTTCGCGGGAATGACGGTTACGCGATTGGAAAAGAAGTGAAAGTTCTTGAACGGACTCTTAGATTTGTTTTCGGCTGACCCGAAACAGCGTCGGCGGCGAGCCTAAGCTGCGGATGCAGCGCCGACGATTGGGTATATAAGTGCCTTATTTATCCCCCCCCCAACGAAAAAACACCCCGGCAGCGGCGGCCACCGGGGTGAAGATTTTCCAGGTTGAGAGAGGCAAGAGATCGTCCAAGGCCCGGGATTGGGCTTTGGATCATAGACGGACCGGGTGGGGCTGGGGGCTTCAGGTTCCACCCCCACCCGGTCCCGCGTCACCCCCGCGACGCGCCGGCCTTGGCCGGTCCCTTTGCCGTGGCATTGGCGATCAGGGCGCGTGCCTGTGCCACGGCGTCACTGCTGGCCGTCTTGCCGTCCTTCACGGCGTCGGCCAATTCCATCAAAGCCTTTCCAGTGGCAGAGCCATTCTCGGCCTCCTGCACCAGATGAATGCCGCCCTGGGCCGCCATCACCTCTTCCCAGCTCTTACGCACGGCCGCCCAATAGGTGGCGGTTTTGGCCATATAGCTGTCGGCGGCGGCGATATCGAAATCGGTGGAGGGGCGGTAGCTGTTCAGCACCACCTCATGCACGAAGGTGGCCGGTTTGCTGTCGCGGCTGCCGACCTTGGCATTGTCCTGTTCATGCACCCAGCCGGCGGGCGTCAGGGCATGGCGGTTGATGCCAATATAATGATCATAGGGCGGCTTGCGCACGGCATCGCGGCGAGCCAGCGGGCGGGCCGTCTCATCGCTGACCCAGCGGGTTTCCCCCCGATCATAGGCCCAGCGGCCCACCCCGCCATAGCGCGGCGAATCGTCGGTCTGCCAGACCGTCTGTGACCAGGCATCGACGCGGCTGGCGGTTTCAACGGGCTTCACCACCCATTGGTCGGGCCCGCCATAGACCAGCAGCGTTTCCGGCTCATAGGTCCAGTCCTGCCGCCAATGCTTGACGATATAGGGCTTGTCTTCCTCATCCTTGACCACCAACAGGTGCTGCAGGCGGATGATGCGGCCGGTATCCTCAATCACCCGCACCACCTCAAACCCGCCGGAACGCTTGGCTTCCAGCGGTTCATAGCCGGGGACGAAGGCGGCGGTTTCGTGGAAATTGAAGGTGACGCGATAGGTGCCGGCCATGGCCAGAATGGCAGCGCGGTCGCGGTTGAAGGCGGTGCAATCCGGCTTGCCACAGGCGGCACTGTCCTGCGCCAGGGCACTGCCGGACGCCAGAGCCAGCATGGTGCCGGTGGCGAGCGTGGCGGCGAACAGGGTACGGCGGTTCAGCATGATCTTTCCTCCCCCGCTCACAGTTTCACGGTCAGCGAGACGCTGGCATTGCGGCCGGGCTGGGTGAAGCTGTCCAGCACCTTGGACGTGGCGGCCACGCCGCGCACATCGCTCCACCACCAGTATTTCTTGTCGAACAGGTTGAAGATGCCAGCCCGGAGCGTGACGTCTTCGCTGACATTCCAATGGGCCATCAGATCCAGAATGACGAAACTGTCCGGCGCGTAGAGGCTGGCATCGCTCATCCGGCCCCGGGATTTTTTGGCGCTGTAGGTGGCGGACAGCTCCCCGCCGAACCGGTCGTCACTATCCTGCCAGGTCAGCCCGGCCACCAGCTTGAACGGGTCCACGCTGTCCAGCGGGGTCTTCACGCCGTCCTCTTTCTGGTCCCCCTTGGTGAAGGAGGCGGCGGCGATCATGCCGAATTCATCGGTCAGGGTCATCTGGCCCTTGGCTTCCAGCCCCTTGATCTCTACCCGCGCCAGATTGACATATTGATAGGTCGCCGGGTTGGCGGCGGTGAAATTGCCGGACACCATCGCCTGTTCGATGAAATTCTTGTACCAGCCGGAGAAGCCGGTGACATTGCCGCTCCAGCCCTCGCCCCGGAAGCGGAATCCCGCTTCCACGGTACGGCTGGTTTCCGGCTTCAGGTCGGGGTTGGAGATGGAACGGTAATTCTGCACCGGGTTGGAAAAGCCGTTATTCACCTGCGACGGGGCCGGGGCCTTGAAGCCCTCGGCATAATTGGCATAGAGGCCGACGGCGGGCGCGAACCAGTAGAGCGCGCTGATCTTCGGCGACAGCCGGTCATCGCTCTGCCCTGATGCCGTGCTGGGGAACAGCCGGTCCTGCTTGGGGTCCAGCTTGTAATAATCATAGCGCAGCGCCGGGAACAGAGAGAGCGCGCCATTCAGCAGGGTGACCTCATCCTGCACAAACAGACCAGCCAATTGGTAGTCGGTGGTGGGGAAGGCGCGGGTGGGGAAGCTTTCACCGACCGGTGGCACGGTGCCGCTGCGTGTACCCACCTGCTTGGTGAAGGAATAATCGCCGCCATAGACCAGCAGATGCTCAATCCCATCGCCCTTCAGGCGGGTGCGGGCATCGATATTCACGCCGCTGACCTTATTGTCGAAATAATTGTCGCGGATACGGTCGACCAGCACGGTGCGATCTTCGCCCGAGAACTGGCGGGTTTTGCTGTTCTGGTGATAGGCGGTCCAGTGCAACGCCTCCAGCAACGCCAGATCGGCCTGATACTGATGGTCGAGGCTGATGCGGTTGCGCTTGGACGTGTCCTTGACCAGCAGGCCACTGACCGTGCTGGACCGGGCGGTCAGCACATCGGCATTCATCTCCCGATCATCATATTCATAGGTCAGGCGCAGCTTATGCGCGTCATTGGGCTGAAAGACGATCTTGCCCAGCACAGCATTGCTGCCAATGTCCTGCGGGTTGGGTTTGGTACGGTCGGCCGTGGCGCTGGCATTGCGGCCCTGGTTCTCCGTCTCCTGGGCGTCGCGGCGGTTATAGGCCGCCATCACCGACCAGGCGCCGCTGCTGGCAGCCACCACCATACCCTTGGCCCAGCTTTCATCGGCGCTGGCATAGCCGGCCTTGATCTGGCCGCCGAACCAGTTGCCCGGCTTGATGAAATCGGACGGGTCTTTGGTGACGAAGCTGACCGCACCGGCCACACCGTCGCTGCCATAAAGCGCAGAGGCGGGGCCGCGCAGGATTTCCACCGATTTCAGCAAATCCAGATCGACATAATCACCGCGGCCCACCGACTGGCCACCAAAGGCAAAGGCGTCGGGCAGGCGGATGCCATCCACCTGGATCAGCACCCGGTTGCCTTCCAGGCCACGAATGTTGAAGCCGCTATTGCCGTCGCGCCCGGTATTGGCACCGGCGGCGGTGAAACGGGCGGGGGCAGTCCGGACCGAGACGCCGGGCTCATAGCGGATCAGATCCTTGATATCATTGACCATCTGGTCATCGATACGCTTAGAGTCGATCACGCTGACCGTGGCAGGGGCTTCCACCGTGGTCTTCGGCGTGCGGGTGGCGATCACTGTCAACTCGCTGACCTGCGTTTCCGCCACCTGCTGTTCCGCCACCGGCACACCCTGGGCCATAGCCGTTCCAGCCATGGCCAGCATCACCAGGGGAAGCGCCGTCATACTCCGCCGCATCAGGGCCACCTTCTCGACATCTCAATTGCAAATCGTTCTCAATTGGATAATGCGAGTGTGGGTGAGAATCAATATCAATTTTAGAAGTGGGGTGATTTTGTTGGCAGCTGCCGAAAAATGATCGTTTCACCCCTCCCCTCCCCCATGCGACCAGGGGGTGATGCCAAGATCACGGGACAATACCCCTGATACCAACTGGCATTGAGTGGAAACGAAAACGGGCGCCCCTTGGCGGGACGCCCGTTCCGTTACCAGTCACGCTACCGCCAGCGTCACGCCAGCGTGCGCACGTCGGTCAGCTTGCCGGTCAGGGCCGCGGCGACGGCCATGGAGGGGCTGACCAGATGGGTGCGGCCACCGGGGCCCTGGCGGCTTTCGAAATTGCGGTTGGACGTGCTGGCGCAACGCTCACCCGGCTTCAGCTTGTCGTCATTCATGGCCAGGCACATGGAACAGCCGGGTTCACGCCAGTCGAAACCAGCGGCCACGAACACCTTGTCCAGCCCTTCCTTTTCCGCCTGTTCCTTCACCAGACCAGAACCCGGCACCACCATGGCATAGACGCCATCGGCCACCTTCATGCCCTTGGACAGGCCAACCTGGGCCACCTCGGCGGCAGCGCGCAGGTCTTCGATGCGGCTGTTGGTGCAAGAACCGATGAACACCTTCTGCACCGGCACGTCGGTCAGCGGCGTGCCGGCGGTCAGGCCCATATAGGCCAGGGCGCGTTCCACCGCCTTCTGCTTGTTCGGGTCTTTGAAGTCAGCCGGGTTCGGCACCGATGCGGTGATGGCCGACACGTCTTCCGGGCTGGTGCCCCAGGTCACCTGCGGCACGATGTCGGCGGCGTTCAGTTCCACCACCTTGTCGTACACGGCCCCTTCATCGCTGGGCAGCGTCTTCCAATACGCCACGGCGCGGTCGAAATCGGCACCCTGCGGCGCGCGGGGGCGACCGCGCAGATAGTCGAACGTCTTTTCGTCCGGGGCGATCAGGCCGGCGCGGGCACCCGCCTCGATGGCCATGTTGCAGACGGTCATGCGGCCTTCAACCGACAGGTCGCGGAACGCCTGACCGGCATATTCAATCACATAGCCGGTGCCGCCGGCGGTACCCAGCTTGCCGATGATGGCCAGGGTCAGATCCTTGGCGGTGACACCCAGCGGCAGGGCACCTTCCACCTTCACCAGCATGTTCTTGGACTTCTTGATCAGCAGCGTCTGGGTGGCCAGCACATGCTCCACATCCGACGTGCCGATACCGAAGGCCAGCGCGCCGAAGGCGCCATGGGTGGCGGTGTGGCTGTCACCGCAAACGATGGTCATGCCCGGCTGGGTCACGCCCTGCTCCGGGCCGACCACGTGCACGATGCCCTGGCGGATATCGGCCATGTCGAAATATTCGACGCCGAATTCCTTGGTGTTGATGCCCAACTGCTCAAGCTGGATACGGCTCTGTTCGTTCTTCACGCCGGCCAGGCGGTCCTTGCTGGTCGGCACATTATGGTCGGCCACGGCCAGGGTCTTGCCCGGCTGGCGCACCTTGCGGCCGGACAGACGCAGACCTTCGAAGGCCTGCGGGCTGGTCACTTCATGCACCAGATGCAGGTCAATATACAGCACGCTGGTCCCGTCTTCCTGACGATGGACGGTGTGGCTTTCGAAGATCTTGTCATAAAGCGTGCGGGCCATATCACTCACCTGGGGGGATCTCGGGGGAAGATCGAACCGGAAAGGCAATGCGCCCATTCCAGTCACTTTGTTACGTTGGGCCGGAGCATAGCGACAGGACGCGCCCCAAACAAGCACCCCGCACCGCCAGACAGGCCGGATTGTATGCAACACAGATTCATGGGCGCTGCATAAGGGGTAGTGGCGCTACCCGGTTAAGGCGGGGGTGGGGGCTGATTTGAGAAGCTGGGTATCGTCTACCCTCCCACACCCCCGTCACCCCGGCGCAGGCCGGGGTCCAGTTTCGTAGAGCAAGATGCTTATGGCCTCTGGACCCCGGCCTGCGCCGGGGTGACGGTATAGAGGGTGAAACTGTTGCTGAAGGCTTTTTGCCCCGCCCCATCACCCCCTCGCCATCTTGCCTTCCGGGCTGGGCGGGTCCAGATCGTCGTACAGTGCCTGCGCCTCTGGTGCTGGCCCACGGCGGGCGGCCAGGGCCTTTATCTTGATCACCCGCACATAAGGCCCCAGCGGGAAGGTCAGCACATCGCCCACCTTCACCATATGGCTGGCCTTGGCCACCGGTGCCCCGCCCAGACGCACGGAACCGGATGCCGCCAGCTTGGCCGCCTGGCTGCGGGTTTTCAGGAAACGGGCATACCACAGCCATTTATCCAGCCGCAGCCGCCCCTTGGCCATATCGGCGGCATCGCCGGGATCGGCCAGGGTGATATCGTCTCCCCCGCTCATGCCAGCAGGGCCCGCACCAGATAGGGCAGGCTGTCATCCATGCGGTAATCGACCGAGGAATGGTCGTCGGGAAATTCCTCGTACCGGTGGGTGATGCCCAGCTGGTCCAGCCGGCGGTGCAGGCGGCGGGCACCATAGACCAGATTATACTGGTCGCGGTCGCCGCAATCGATATAGAGCGCCTTCAGCCCGCGCAGGGCGTCGCCATGGCGTTCCAGCATCTGCACCGGATCCCAGGCCAGCCAGTTGGCCCAGCGTTCCGGGATCACTTCGCACGTTTCATCGGTCACCGGCAGGCGGATGCCCAGATATTGGCTGGGGTCAGGGTCATAGGTTGCCGCCATGCACAGGATCATCAGCACATGGGTATCCTTGCCGTCGGTCTTGCGGGCGGTTTCAAACGCATTCATGAAGCGTTCGATGCTGCCGCCATGCCGGGACAGGGCGCGCAGCACGCCCGGCATATCCGGCAGATAGCAGAGTTCAAACCCGACATCGCCGGAATGGCTGGCCGCCGCCGCCCAGATATCGGGCCGCAGCAGCGCATGGGCCAGCGCGCCATAGCCGCCGCTGCTTTTACCGAAAATGCCGCGCCGGCCGCTGCCGCCACAGCCAAACCGTTCCTCCACAAAGGGCACGGCCTCATCACACAGGAAATCCATCCAGGGGCCAAGGGCGCTGGAATTGATATATTGGTTGCCGCCCAGCCGGGTGAAACAGTCGGGGAAGGCCACCACCACCGGGGGCAGGGCCCCACTGTCGATCAACCGGTCCAGCCGTTCGGGCAGATTCTCCCCGAAATTCTTCCAGTTGGTATGGGCGGGGCCGCCCGCCGTATAGCCAACAATATCGAACAGCAGCGGCAGATCACGCCCATCATGGCCAGCCGGCACATAGACATGCACCTCCCGCTCTGTCGGGTCGCCCTGGCGGTTACCACGCAGGATACGGCTGTCCAGCATCAGCCGGTGCAGGGTTCCACGCGGGGCGGCGGGGGATTTGCGCATGATGGGGCCTTGGTCCTGTCTGGCGGGTGAAAGGGCGTTTGCCCAATTCTGCGCCGGACGGGTGGGCGATTACAAGCCTTCCACCGGGGGTGGCGGGTTGCTGGCGGGTGGAAAGGCCGCCTGGCCGGTACGGGCGCGATACTGTTCCAGCGCCCAGCGTACGGAGGGAAAGGCCAGATCGTGCCAGGGGATATCATCCCAGTTGAACATCGCCACTTCCAGGCTTTCCGGCCCGGCCGCAATGGCGGGGTCGGCCAGGGTGGCGCGATAGATCAACTGCACCTGGGAAATGCGCGGGATGTTGTAGACGGCCAGCAGCGCATCAATGGCGATGCGGGGGCCGGCGGTGGGACGGGTGCAGCGTCGTTCATGCCCCGACCATGACGCCAACAAGGCGGCACTGCAAGGTGCCGCCTTGTTCAGTCAGTGGAAACCAGGATGGTTTAGTTCTTGGCGTCCTGCGCCGTGTTTTCAATCGCCTTGCCACCGGATTTGATATCCTTGCCGGCCCCTTCCACCGTGTTGCAGGCGGTCAGCGCGGACATGGCCAGCAGCAGGGCGCCGGCAGCCAGAACGGCCTTCTTGGAACGGTGAACCATGATCTTTTCCTGTCATCGTTGTGACCGGCCCACTGGCCGGCTGGACGTGACTAGGAACGGGGCGCCAGTGGCGGCGGTTCCAATACCTCTGATGTGTTACCCCCTTCGCGCAGGAAGGGCCAGCGGCTGCGGTAGCTGGCGACCTTCAGCCCATATTGTACCGGATCGGGGGTGCGTGGGTTGGGGCGCAGGATACCGGCAGCCAGATCATCCAGCCCATAGGGCGCATAGAACCCGCCATCGGGTGACAGGCCGACACAGGTGCATTCCACCAGAAACCCGTCAATCCCCGCCCGTCCGCTGGGAATGGGGGCGATGGTGCGGCCGAACCGCTGCGGATACCAAAGATGCACGCGCGCCTGATTGCGCAGTTCCACCATCACCCCCAGATCAGCGAACAGTGATTCGGCCCGGCGGATGGCCTGATCCTCCGCCTCCCAACTGGTATCAGGATCGAAATAAAAGATGTCGTAATCCTTCACGCCCCAATCCGGCGCCCGGCCCGCCCGCTGGTTCCACACCGCCTGATAAAGGCAGCCCGCCACCAGCCAGACATCCGCCAACCCCAGCGCCGGCAGCCGTTGCAGCAGGACGGCGTTGATGGGGTTAGACAGGGCCAACTGGCGGAAAGCATCGGGGCTCATGGGGCAGCCTTGCCTCAGCCGGGCAGCGTTTCGTCGATCAGGGTGAATGTTGCGCCTGATTCGCCCGTCACCTCCACCGCGCATTGGCCCAGCTTGGCCGGAAGGGTCCAGGTAGTGTCGGTCGTGGCGGGTATGGTGACGGTTCTGCGCGTGCAGCGCAGAATCACCTGATCCAGCCGCCCCTTGGCATCGGCCAGGGAAACGGTGCGGTGAACCGGCACATATTCCCAGGATGGTTTTGCAGGGTCACAGATCATGGGGCGGCATTCCGCCGGCACCCGGCCCGCAATGGCCAGTGGCTTGCCAGACGCGCCAAGCTGGCGCAGTTTTTCCAGCTCTGCCTGTAATGTGGCATCGTCCGGCTGGGGCCTTGCCTTGGCCAGTCTGTGGCTTGTGACTTCTGCGCTGGCCAGCAACCCCATTTTCAGTTCCAGGCCCAGCCGCCGGGACAATATCCGGGCTGCATTCGGATCGCTTTCAATTGACTCTTGTAAAATTGGAACCAGCTGGAGATATCGAAGTGCGATATCATCTCGTCCCCTTCCACTCATCAGGGTTGCGTGCAGCACCATAATATTTACCAGATCGAGGACGCGATTGGCCTCATGTTCTAATGTATTTAAATTGGACTCCGCCTCATCTGTTTTTCCCTGTTCTATTAATTTAATAATATAATTTATTTTTATTAGATTCATGATTCTTTTGTAAATCTGGCCGTACAAATAAATTGTGAAAATATATATTGTTTATCAAAAATGGTTCACCATTTTCTGAAATTGGTGGAGGGTATCTACATTTCGAAAAATTTCTTAATGCAGTTTTTACAAAATCTTCATTTCCTGTTTTTGCTATGACTTGTAAGTCAGTTAATTTTCCATCTTTCTGTAATGTTGCGCGGAAAATGACCCAGCCTTCACCGATATTTTCACGTTCATTTTTTGGAAATTGGATGTCTTTGCAGACATTTTTGCCGATATCGATATATTCGTGGCTAGCAGTAGGGGCTGTCTGTGCCATTACGGTTGGGGGCGACAGCAGAAATATCGTCAATATCGTATTGAACAGAAGGAGCGTACGCATCGCAGTTCCTTGATTGCGCAGGTTCAAAGCGTCTCATCGATCAGCGTGAATTTCGTCCCCGGCTTTCCCAACACATGCACTTCGCATTGCCCCCAGCTTTTGGGGATGGTCCAGGTAATGCCGGCTTCGGCCTTGGCCGTCATTGTCTTCTTGTCACAACGGAGATTGACCTCGTCCAGTTGCCCCTGAATATCAGCCAGGGAAACCGTGCGATTATAGGGTGCATAGGACCATTCCGGCTTATCGGGTTCGCAGAAGGCGGGATGGCAATTGACCGGTATCTGTCCGATGACTCTAAATGGGCGCCCGGATGTCACCAGCTTTTTCAGGTCAGCCAGTCCCGCCAGCAGCTTCTCATCCCCATCACGGGGTGATTTTTCTGCCATCTCATCCGCTGTTCGCTGGGCATCGACATAATGGCCCTCCCGCAGTTCCAGGGACAGGCGCATCCGCAACAACTGGCTGAACTCCCTTTTTTCAATAAAACGTTTATTCTCGCTGATCCCGTCAAGATAGGACAAGGCCAGACTGCTGTTGCCGCGGGCCACCGCCACGGCTGCCCGCATGATCATCAAATGGCTGAATTCATACAGGTTACGGCTATTCTTCTCCACCCTCAGCAGGGCGGCCTCGGCGGCATCGACCTGCCCCTCTTTCAACAGCCTCTGCGCCTCCTTCAAGCGGACGTAAACGGTTTCCGTACTGCCTTTGCTCGGCGGTTCCAGGCGGAAATAATAGCGGGTGCGCAGGTTGCGTGCCTCTTGCCCTGCCGGGGCAATCAGTTCCGGGTGTTCATAACGGCACGTGCTCATCGCCTTCTGGGCGGTTTCAGCGAAGTAGGGTTCACCGAAAGCGGAGATGACCTCGACATCGGTAAAACCGCCATCCGCCTTCATGGTGAAACGGAGATCAACCCAGCCTTCGCGGGAATCTTCGGCCAAGGCGACGGGGTAATTGCCTTTGCGGTCGCAGATGATCCGTTTTTGTGGCTTTTCCGCCTCCTCTTCCGCCGCCCGGGCGGGATGGATCGCCGTAAGGCTGGCGAGGAACAGCAGGGGCAGGGCCAGATAATACCGCATGGATGGGAATCCCAATGGAGAAATTAAACTGAGAAACACCCCATACTGGCTTCTCCATTGGGAAATGCAATCACTTATCCGAGGTGGAAAATCAGCCGTCTTGTCCTGTCTCCACCAGATCGGCCAACTGTTCCAACACCGTGGCCCAGCCATCATAGAAGCCCATTTCCGCGTGCTGCTGCCGGCTTTGCGGGCTGGTATGCATGGCGCGCACGCTGTAACGGGTGCGGCTGCCCCAATCTTCCAACGTCACCACGGCGACAAAGCCAAAGGGTGGGGTGGGCACTGGGCGGAAGCCGGCGGTCATCAAGTCTGTCCAGACCAGCTTTTCCTGCGGGCACACTTCCAGGAAACAGCCATGGACGGCGGCTTCCTCCCCCGCCGGCCCGCGCATCAATGTGTAAAGCTCCCCACCGGCCTGCGGGTCCAGCCGGCAATCCGCCACCATCCAGGGCCGGGGGCACCACCATTGCCGCAACAGGGCGGGGTCGGTCCAGGCGCGCCAGACCAGGGCGCGCGGTGCCTTGACGATCCGGCTCAACCCCATATCGGTGGCGGCATCGCTGATCCGCTGGTCCAGCCGCGCCAGCGTCTGGTGGCCGCCGGCTTCGGCCCCGAACTTCTTCACCTCCTCCAGCCGCGCCTTGCTCTCGCAGATGATACGCAGGATGACGCGGGTCTTGTCCGGTGCTTCCTCCGTCAGTTCGATCCGGCCCTGGTGATGCAGCACGTCCGGATCGGCGCCATAATGGTCCCAGGCCAGGAATGCCGGTTCCTGCACCGTCTCGTAACGGACATGGTTGATATAGTCGGTGCCATCCGGTCCATGCATGGTGAAGCGCCAGTCGCCGCCGGGCCGCACATCCATTTCCGTGGTCGTGGTGCTGAACCCGTCCGGCCCCCAGAAGAAAGAAACATGTCGCCGATCGGTCAGCACCCGCCAGACCAGGGCGCGCGGGGCCGATAGCAGGCGGCTGACCTCCAGCGTCCGTTCTGCTTCGCTTTCAGTTGTATCACTGGGGGCCATGGTCGCTCTCCTGCAAGGTTTGAAGATAGGCATCCAGACGATCCAGCCGCGCCTCCCATTCCGCCCGTAGCCGGTCGATCCAGCCCTGGGCGCTGGCCAGGGCCTGGGGTTCCAGCCGGCAGGTGCGCACGCGGCCAGCCTTTTCCGTGCGGATCAGGCCGCTGCTTTCCAGCACGCGCAGATGCTGCAAAACGGTGGGCATAGCCATGTCCAGCGGCTTGGCCAGTTCCCCCACCGTTGCCGGCCCCTGCACCAGCCGTTCCACCACCGCCCGGCGCGACGGATCGGCCAAGGCGTGGAACATACGGTCCAGGGCAGTTGGGTTCGTCTGTTGGTTAGTCATTTGCCTAACTATCATGCGATCCGGGGTGGTGACAATAAACAGTTAGTAATATGCCTAACTGTTATCGCATGAAAAACCCCGGCGTCGGGCGACGCCGGGGGTGTCTCATTCCGCCGATTGGGCGGGAGAGCTTATTCCAGCCCCTCGAACAGGGCGGTGGAGAGGTAGCGCTCGGCGAAGCTGGGCAGCACAACGACGATCAGCTTGCCCTTCATCTCGGCCCGCGCACCCACCTCGAACGCCGCCGCCAGGGCGGCGCCGGAGGAGATGCCGACGGTGATGCCCTCAGTGCGGGCGGCGTCACGCGCCAGTTCGAACGCGCGGACGTTGGAGATGCGCAGCACCTCGTCGATCAGGTTTTTGTCCAGGATGTCCGGCACGAAGCCGGCACCGATGCCCTGGATCTTGTGCGGGCCGGGCAGGCCGCCGGACAGAACCGGGCTATCCTCCGGCTCCACCGCCACGACCTGGAAGCCGGGCTTGCGGGCCTTCAATACCTCGGCCACACCAGTCAGGGTGCCGCCGGTACCCACGCCGGCCACCAGAACATCAGCCTTGCCGGCCGTGTCGTTCCAGATTTCCTCCGCCGTGGTGGCGCGATGGACAGCCGGATTGGCCGGGTTCTTGAACTGCTGCAGGATATAGGCACCGGGCGTGCTGGCCACCAGTTCCTCGGCCTTGGCGATGGCGCCCTTCATGCCCTGCGGGGCGGGGGTCAGCACCAGTTCGGCACCCAGCAGCTTCAGCATCTTGCGCCGTTCGATCGACATGCTTTCCGGCATGGTCAGAATCAGGCGATAGCCCTTGGCGGCGGCCACGAAGGCCAGCGCGATGCCGGTATTGCCCGAGGTCGGTTCCACCAGCACGGTGCGGTCGGGCGAAATCTTGCCTTCGGCCTCCGCCGCCTCAATCATCGCCTTGCCGATGCGGTCCTTCACGCTGGAAAGCGGGTTGAAGAACTCGCACTTGGCGACAACATCGGCCACCACGCCATGCTTGGCGCCCAGGCGGTTCAGGCGCACCAGCGGCGTCGCGCCGACGGTGTCCAGGATGCTGTCATAGATGCGGCCGCGGAATTCGCCACTGGTGGACATTTCACATCTCCCGTGTGGTATTTACCTGAAATACCGGTTCGTTTCTGTATATAAGCGCTTCAGATGCTGAAATCCAGCTTGGAAGCGGCTTCGGACGGAATGTCGGCCTGATGCGCCCGCACGCACAGATCCTCGATGCTGGTCTGTTCCAGTCGCGCCATCACCTCGTCCTGCAGCTCGGCCCACAGCGGGCGGACGACCAGCCGGCCCAGATCAGCGCCCACTTCCTCTTCAATCGGGTCGGTGCCCTGTTCCAGGGCGCGGACAACGCGGACGATTTCCGCCACGCTGATGCGGCGGCGCTCCTTGGCCAGCCGATAGCCGCCCTTGGGGCCGCGCACCCCTGCCAGCACGCCGGCCCGCACCAGCGCCTGCAGCACCTGCTCCAGGTAACGCTTGGGGATACCCTGGCGCTGGGTGATCTCCGCCGATTGCACGGGTGCCGACCCGGCATTGTAGGCGATGTCCAGCACCGTCTCGATGGCGAACATCAGCTTCTTGGAAATGCGCAGCATCAGCCTTTGTCCTTATCCCTTGGTGCCGGTGGAACCGAAGCCGCCGGCCCCGCGCGCGGTTTCGTCCAGGTTCTCCACCTCGTTCCAGGCGGCGCGGGCATAGCGGGCGATCACCATCTGGGCGATGCGCATCCCGCGCTCCACGGTGAAGGGCTGGTTGGACAGGTTGGCCAGGATCACCCCCACCTCGCCCCGATAATCGGCATCAATGGTGCCGGGGCTGTTCAGCAGGGTGACGCCGTTCTTCAGTGCCAGACCGGAGCGGGGGCGCACCTGCGCCTCGTACCCTTCCGGCAGGGCGATGGCGATGCCGGTGGGGATCAGCTTGCGTTCGCCCGGCCCCAGCACCACCGGTTCCGCTACGGCAGCCAACAGGTCCATGCCGGCGGAATGTTCGGTGGCATAGGCGGGAAGGGCCAGATCAGCGCCATGGGGCAGACGGCGGACGGCGATGGAGATGCTGGACATATTATTTCTTTCCGTTTTCGAAATGATCAGCGATGCGGGTAGCCAACCGGGCCGCTACATCGGTTTTCGGCAGGTCGGGCCAATCCTCCACCGGCTGTTCCCGGCGGATCAGATGGACGCTGTTGCGGTCCCCGCCAAAGGTGCCGGTGCCGGGGGAGACATCGTTGGCGACAATCCAGTCACAGCCCTTCCGGGCCAGCTTGGCCTGGGCATAGGTCAGCACGTCATTTGTTTCGGCAGCGAAACCAACCACCAGTTCCGGGCGCTGTGGCCCAGCCGCCGACAGGGTGGCCAGAATGTCCGGGTTTTCGGCCAGAACCAGGGCGGGCGGGGCCCCGCCTTCCTGCTTCTTCAGCTTCTTCTCCCCGGCCCCGGCGACATGCCAATCGGCCACGGCGGCGGCGGCGACAAGAATATCCGCAGGCAAGGCGGCCTGGCAGGCATCCAGCATCTGCCGTGCGGTCTCCACCGCCACCACATTTACCCCCGGTGGGTGGAGCAGGCGGACCGGCCCGCTGACCAGTGTGACCCGCGCGCCAAGGGCGGCCAGGGCGGCGGCCACGGCATGGCCCTGCTTGCCGCTGGACCGGTTGGCGATATAGCGCACGGGATCGATCGGTTCATGGGTCGGCCCGCTGGTGACGATGGCATGGCGACCGGCCAGTGGCTTCGGCCCCAGCTGGTCGCGGAACCATTGGGCCAGATGCGCCACGATGGCCAGCGGCTCGCTCATCCGGCCCGGTCCGAACTCCCCACAGGCCATGGCGCCGTCATCCGGGCCGATGATCCCCACGCCGCGCCCGGCCAACAGGGCCAGATTGGCCTGGGTGGCGGGGTGTTCATACATGCGCACATTCATGGCCGGGGCCACCAGCACCGGCTTGTCGGTGGCCAGCAGCACGGTGGTGGCCAGATCATCGGCCAACCCATGGGCCATGCGGGCCAGGATATTGGCGGTGGCCGGTGCCACCAGAATCACGTCTGCGGAACGGGAGAGCTGGATATGGCCCATCTCCGATTCGTCGGTCAGCGACCAGAGATCGCGGTAAACCTTATCCTCTGACACCGCCTGCAAAGTCAGCGGGGTGACGAACTGCGCGCCGCCATCGGTCAGCACCACGCGCACCGCAGCCCCCCGTTCGCGCAGTCGGCGCACCAGATCGGGCGTCTTGAAGGCGGCGATGCCACCCGCCACGATCAGCAGGATACGCTTGGCCGCAAGGGCCGCACTGTCCGTCTGGATAGAATTCTGTTCAGTCACAAGGGCCTGCCCGCCGGATGGGTGGGGGAGGACGATTGTTCGCCATCCCTGTGAATGACGCGGCTGCTGAGGTGCAAAAGAACGCCGCATCAACTGTGAAATTTAGATATTCGCAATCCAGGGCGGATGCAAGCTACGCTATTTCCCATATCGACTTGATATTATGCGGTGGGCGCATGGCAAGGGGGCGTTGGCCCGGTCAATGAACGTTTCTGCCGGTCATTCCGTTCACGCGCGACAGATTGTCCGGCAGCGCGCGCTTCCCAACCCGCCCAACGCCATGTATATCGATCATCCGCGACCGGGGGGTACTCCGGCCGCTCCGTTCGCTTTGCCTGTCGTGAATACCCGTCCCCTCCCGCGCCCTCCCCCGAGGGCGGCTCTGGTGGAAACGGGGCAACAGGTGGGGATGGGGTGGTCGTTGGACAATACCCGGTGCCGTTCCGGTTCCCGGAACGGGACACCAGTTTTTAGTTTTCAGGACGCAAAGCGCCCGGCGGGGCGCGCATCCATATCGCCGAGGAGACGAGAGGTATGGCGGACACCATGCAAGCGGGCGACGGCCAGACCCGCCGTGATTTTATTTATCTGGCTGCCGCCGCCATGGGTGGCGTTGGTGCCGCTTCTGCCTTGTGGCCCTTCATCCACAGCCTGAACCCGGCCGCCGATACGCTGGCGCTGGCCTCGATTGAGGTTGATCTGGCCCCGATCGCCACCGGTCAGGCCATCAAGGCCATGTGGCGCGGCAAGCCGGTTTTCATCCGCAACCGCACCCCGGAAGAGATCGAATCGGCCCGCAAGGTGCCGATGAGCGAGCTGATCGACCCGCAGACCGACCAGGACCGCGTGAAGGCGGGCAAGGAAAACTGGCTGATCCTGGTGGGTGTCTGCACCCATCTGGGCTGCATTCCGCTCGGCACCTCCTCGGGTGAACCGCGGGGCGATTATGGCGGGTGGTTCTGCCCCTGCCATGGTTCCCACTATGATACGGCTGGCCGTATCCGTAAGGGCCCCGCGCCGCTGAACCTGCACGTACCGGAATACGCTTTCATCAGCGATACCCGCGTCAAGGTTGGCTAAGAACAGATCCAGGCAGAGGGAGTGCCAAATGGCCCACGCCCCACAGTCCAATTTTAATAACCCGGTGGTGAACTGGATCGACCAGCGCCTGCCGATTATTACGATGATGAACAAGGAGTACGGGTCGTTCCCGACTCCGCGTAATTTCAATTCCCTGTGGAATTTCGGCGCCATCGCCATGGTGGTGCTGGCAACGATGATCCTGTCGGGTGTGGTGCTGGCAATGCACTACACCAACAATACTGCGCTGGCCTTTGACAGCGTGGAACGCATCATGCGTGATGTGAACTGGGGCTGGATGATCCGCTACATCCATGCCAACGGCGCGTCGATGTTCTTCATCGCCGTCTATATCCATATCTTCCGCGGCGTTTATTACGGTTCCTACAAGGCCCCGCGCGAACTGATCTGGATCTTCGGCGTCATCATCCTGCTGCTGATGATGGGCACCGCCTTCATGGGCTATGTGCTGCCCTGGGGCCAGATGTCCTTCTGGGGTGCCACGGTGATCACCAACCTGTTCTCCGCCATCCCGGTGGTGGGTGAGCATATCGTGACCCTGCTGTGGGGTGGCTTCTCGGTCGATAACCCGACCCTGAACCGCTTCTTCGCGCTGCACTTCCTGCTGCCCTTCGTGCTGATCGCGGTCGTGTTCCTGCACGTTGCCGCCTTGCACATCACCGGTTCCAACAATCCGCTGGGTGTGGAACCGAAGGGCCCGCAGGATACGCTGCCGTTCCACCCCTACTACACCACGAAGGATCTGTTCGGCGCCGTGCTGTTCCTGATCATCTTCGCGGCCTTCGTGTTCTTTGCGCCCAACTATCTGGGCCACCCGGACAATTACATTCCGGCCGATCCGCTGGTGACCCCGGCGCATATCGTGCCTGAATGGTATTTCCTGCCCTTCTATGCCATCCTGCGTTCCATCACCTTCTCCATCACCCTGCCCTTTACGGATGTGGTGCTGATCCCGGCGAAGCTGGGTGGTGTGATCGGCATGTTCGGCTCCATCGCTATCCTGTTCGTGCTGCCCTGGCTGGATACTTCCCCGGTCCGTTCCTCGCGCTTCCGCCCGATCTTCAAGTGGTGGGTGCTGCTGTGGCTGGTGCCGGCCTTCCTGGTGCTGGGCTATGTCGGCGGCAAGCCGGCGGAGCAGCCCTATGTGCTGCTGGGCCAGATCGCCACCGTGATGTATTTCGTGTTCTTCCTGGCCCTGCCGATCATCGGCCGGATCGAGAAGCCGCTGCCGCTGCCGGCCTCCATCGCCAAGCCCGTTCTGGGCGGCGGTTCGGTCGCCACCGGCGCTACCGCCCAAGTGATGGAGAAGGCCTGATGCGTCGTCTTCGTAATCTGATCGCCGCAGGTGTCCTCTCTGTTGCCGGCCTCACGGCTGGTGCCCAGGCTGCTGGCGATGTTGCTGTTCCGCCGGCCCAGGAATGGGCCCATGGTGGCGTCAACAGCTTCCTGTCCTTCTTCAAGGGCTATGACTATGCGGCCGTGCAGCGCGGCTTCCAGGTCTATAAGGAAGTCTGCGCCGCCTGCCATTCCATGCACCTGCTTCATTACCGGAACCTGCATGATGTCGGGTTCAATGAGGAAGAGGTGAAGGCGATCGCGGCCTCGGTGGAAGTGACCGACGGCCCGAACGACCAGGGCGAGATGTTTACCCGTCCGGGCCTGCCCGCCGACAAGTTCAAGAGCCCGTTTGCGAACAAGCAGGCCGCCGCTGCCGCCAATGGCGGCAAGGCCCCGCCCGATCTGTCGCTGATCGTCAAGGCACGCTCGCATTTCGAGGATTATGTCTACGCCATCCTGACCGGTTATGAGGAGGCTCCGGCCGACGCTCATATTCCGCCGGGCGGCAATTACAACAAGTACTTCCCCGGCCATGCCATCGCCATGCCCATGCCGCTGTTCGAAAACGGCGTGACCTTTACCGATGGCACCAAGGCCACCGTGCCGCAGATGGCGCATGACGTGGTGACCTTCCTGGCCTGGGCCGCTGAGCCCAAGCTGGAAGAACGCCGCCGCGTCGGCATCATGGCCATCACCTTCCTGGTGGTGTTTGCCGGCATCATGTATGCCGCCAAGCGCCGCGTCTGGGCGGATGCACACTGATCCCGTCTGGGAACGGTAAGTGGAGAAAGGGCGCTTCCCGGCAGGGGAAGCGCCCTTTTTCTTTGCGCTTGCCGCATTGGCACGTCTGTGCCTATAAAAACAGGCGCGTCACAGGATGATCGCCGTAAGCGTTCAACGTCAATCAACGCACCAACAGCCCCGGAAGGGTAGCTGACGGTGTGTTATGCCGTTGGACCCGCTTCTGGGGCCCTTTTTCAAGGTGCCTTCCATGTCTGATCTCAATGCCCGTTTCGCGTCATCCGCCCGTCAGGCCCGGCGGGCCGGTTTTCGCAAGCTGCCGCCATCGGCCGCCGCGTTTGTCATGCCGTTGATCCTGTCGATCCTGATGACCTGTGTGGTCTCGGCCGTCGCCACCCTGCGCAATATCGGCCTGACCGAGGGGGTGGCCGGCCACTGGCTGCAGGCCTGGGGCCTGTCCTGGCTGATCG
Organism: Niveispirillum sp. SYP-B3756; assembly: GCF_009495745.1. GTDB lineage: Bacteria > Pseudomonadota > Alphaproteobacteria > Azospirillales > Azospirillaceae > Niveispirillum. The sequence goes on along the minus strand of NZ_WIDQ01000007.1, from coordinate 88,701 downwards.
CCTTTCCCACCCTGCTGCTGGTGCTGCCACTGGTGCGGCGCATTGTCGGGCTGCTGGTGCAAAGCCCGGCCCAGTGAGTCTCACCCGTAAAGCAAAGGGGCGCTTCCCCGCCGGGAAGCGCCCCTTTTTACATGCTTTTCTGTCAGGCTCAGCCCATCGCCTGGGGCCGCATGTAAAGGTGCAGCAGGTAGAACCAGAAGGGCAAGGCCACGAACAGCACCATAAAACTGGCGGATACCGTCCATAAAGAGGGTGCGAGCCCCAGCCCGGCAGCCAGCCCCAGACCGATGCCCCCGCCCAAGAGGCAGATCGGGCCGAGCAGAAAGCAGAAGCCAAGCAGGCTGATCATGCCCGGATCTTTCCCAGCCCCGCTTGCCGAAATGGCCACCATTCCACCCTCCTGATTTAGAAAGTTGTATTTCTTTATGGTGGCGAACTGTTAGAGCGTCGTCAAGGTCGGACGGTGACGGCAAGGGGCCAGAAGGCGACGTTTCACCCTTCCATGGAAGAGCTGGGGTTGCCGATCATGGCCAGGAACTCCCGCCGGGTCTTCTCATCCTCGCGGAAGGCGCCCAGCATCCGGCTGGTCACCATGGTGACACCGGGCTTGTGGATGCCACGGGTCGTCATGCACTGGTGCGTGGCCTCAATCACCACGGCGACACCCAGCGGTTCCAGCACCTCCTCAATTGTATTGGCGATCTGGGAGGTCATCTTTTCCTGGATCTGCAGGCGCTTGGCATAGACCTCCGCCACGCGGGCCAGCTTGGAAATGCCGACGACGCGGTTGCGCGGCAGATAGGCGATATGGGCCTTGCCGATGATTGGCACCATATGATGTTCGCAATAGCTTTCGATGCGGATGCCCTTCAGCACCACCATCTCATCATAGCCGTCCGTCTCCTCAAAGGTACGGGCCAGCAGGTCGACCGGGTCCACTTGATAGCCGGCGAAAAACTCGTCATAGGAACGGACAACGCGGTCGGGCGTGCCCAGCAGCCCCTCCCGCTCCGGATCATCACCAGCCCAGCGGATCAGGGTGCGCACCGCCTCTTCCGCCTCGGCACGGGTCGGCTTGGGCAGGCTGTTGCCGGCACGGCGGCCATGCAGCGGGCCGGGAACGACATTGTCGGCGGTTTTATTCTTAGGTGCAGCCACGGGACAACGCTCCCTTTCCTGTTTTTGGCGATCGGCAGGGGATAACCCGCCAGGCTGATTATCCAATTGGATGGGAATCACGGGGTTTCAAGCGGCCAATTGCACGGAACCGTGGAATTGCCACCCACCGCAATAAATTAATTCAACCGTCGTTCCTGATGCGGGCTGTCCAGGGAGAAGGCGGGGACCGTCACATCGAACAGTTCGCCCGTCGCCGTCTCCATCTGATAAAAGCCGCGCATGATACCCGACGGCGTGGCCAGCGGCGTGCCGGAGGAATAGCGGAAGCGGCCGCCCGGCGGCAGCTGGGGGAATTCCCCCACCACACCCGGCCCCCGGACCTCCTGCGTACGCCCCAGCGCATCGGTGATGATCCAATGGCGGGTGCGCAGCTGCACCGTCTCCAGCCCGGTATTCTCAATCTGGATATGATAGGCCCAGACATAGCGGTCGGCCGCTGGTTGCGACTGGTCGGCCAGGAATTCCGGCTCCACCGTCACGCGGATATGGCGCGTTGTTTCAACGTACAAATCACTCTCCCAACCCGGCGGCAGCGGCTTCCCGCGGGCCGGAACCGGAACGGAACACCGGCCAGCCCTTGAATTTTATCATGGCTTGGCCGGGCTCGGCCCGGCCGATGCCGACCATTTCCGCCAACTATAGGACGGTGCGGCGGCCGAACCAAGCCCGCAGGCAATAGCCACCATCGTACCCTGCCCCTTCGGTCATGAAATAGCCACTTGCGTGCCGGCGGCAATGGCCTCATATAGCGATCAGTATGCAACTGCTGAAGAGCTGCGCAATGTTGCGCCCCATCATCCTGCGACGACGAAAGAACACGTGCCAGCCCCTGGGCCGGCCGGTCTTCCTGCACGGGACCTGATGGCGCTTTTCGCGTCAGGGGGTCCCGGCCCGATGCTTCATTGTATCGCCCCCTTTATTGCTTATGCCGGGACACCCCAATCGCATGAATATTACGCTTGAGCTGCCGTCCCACGCCGGCGCCATTGAACAGCTTCTCGACGGCAGCTTCGGTCCGAAGCGGCACACTAAAACGGTTTATCGGCTGCGCAAGGGCGTTGCACCGGTGCCCGATCTCTGCTTTGTCGCCACCGACACCGATAGTGACGGCAACGAAAAGCTGATCGGCACCATCCGGTATTGGCCGATCATGCTGGGCGGCAGCACGCCGGCCCTGTTGCTGGGGCCCATTGCCATTGATGAGGCCCATCGCAGCGAAGGGGTGGGTGGCAAGATGATCCGGCACAGCCTGGCCAAGGCGGCCGAACAGGGGCACAAGATCGTCATCCTGGTTGGCGATGCGCCCTATTACGTGCGGTTTGGTTTTGCGCGTGACGGCGTGCTGGGTCTGTCCCTGCCCGGTCCGGTTGATCCGGCCCGGTTCCTGGGCCTGGAACTGGTGGAAGGCGCGCTGTCCGGGGTGACCGGAACGGTTGGCCGTGCGGTGCCGGCAAAGGTCCGCTCGGCCAAACCCGCCCGTCCGGCGGCGGCGGTTACCATGCTGCTGCCGACCACGCCAGCAATGGCTGGCGACAGCGATATTGCCGCCAACAGCATGGTGTCTCGACGTCGCACGCGGCGCGCGGCGCGCTGAAAAAACACCGGGCGGCGACAGCGATTAGGGCCTTGATTATGCATTTGGAAGCCCCTATAAGGGGGCTCCCGGCGCGGGTGTAGCTCAATGGTAGAGCAGAAGCTTCCCAAGCTTACGACGAGGGTTCGATTCCCTTCACCCGCTCCAACGCCCTCCGCACAAAATTTGTAAGCTCAGTCCACGCACATGACGGCGGGATGAGTTTTTTTGCGCCTTCCCGTTGCTGTCATCCATACATGGATGCGGCGATGAAGGTCTGATACCCAAAGCCGTGGATCATGACTCTGGGGAGTAATCCCCGGCCGTCAGCAAAAGCCCCCTCACCCCACCCGGCTTGCCGATCGGGCACACCTCTTCCCGGTCCACAATATCAAAAGTGAAAATCCATTTGGCGATGCCAGTCAGGATGGCGGCGACGAAGCCAAGTTCCACGATCTGGCCATCATCATAGTGGGTGCGCAGACGGGCGTACAGGTCGGCAGACAAATGCCCGTCCATGTGTTGCAGCGTCATTTCATCGGCCAGCGCAATCACCGCCCGGTCCTTATCATCCCACACCGGGGCGTCGGGCGTGTGGATGGCGTCAATCATCTCCTGGGTGATACCGGCCGCCAAGGCGTCCAGCGTGTTGGAGCGGTTGCAGAGCTGGCAACCATGCTGCTTGGACAGCTTGAGGCGCAGCAATTCCTTGCTGCGCACATCCACCCGCATTCCGGGCAGGCGATTATAGAAAATGCCGCCGTAAAATTCCTCGAAATACCAGCGCATGATATCGGGCTGGTGGGCCATCACCTCAATGATGGTGCCATCGCCGGTCTTTTCCACGCAGCGATGAAAGGCCGCCGCGATGGACCGGCTCATCGCCGCCAGCGGCACGCGGGGCATCACGGTGTTCGGCATCGGCAGCTCCTCTGTTAAATGACATTAAGATATATCATTCAACAGAGAACGCCAAAACTCAATCGCGCGGCCCCAGATGGCGGGCACCGCGCTGGCGAGCCAGCGTGATCTGGCGTTGGCGTTCGCGCAGGGCCGCGCGTCGGGCCGGTTCATCCCGGTCGGCACAGGCGGGGCAGGCCACCCCTTCCTCAAAACGCGGGTCGGCGCGGTCGGATTCGGTCAAAGGCGCACCACAGCCCAGGCAGGCGCTGACGCCTTCCACCGGCACCAGCCCATGGCCCAGCGCCACCCGTTCATCAAAGACGAAACAGCCACCGGACCACAGGCTGTCCTCTGGCCCGATGCGTTCCAGATAATTCAGGATGCCGCCCTTCAGGTGGTAAACCTCCCCGAACCCTTCAGCCAGCATGAAGGCGGTGGCCTTCTCACAGCGGATGCCGCCGGTACAGAACATGGCGACGCGGCGGTGCCGCTGCGGGTCCAGTTCACGGCGGACATAGGCGGGAAATTCCCCGAAGCTGGCCGTGCCGGGGTCCACCGCGCGCTGAAAGGTGCCCAGCGCCACCTCGAACCCGTTGCGGGTATCGATGACCAGGGTTTCCGGATCGCTGATCAGGGCGTTCCAATCCTCCGGCTCCACATAGGTGCCGACCTGCCGGGTCGGATCGGCGGAAGGTTCCTTGATAGTGACAATCTCCCGCTTCAACCGCACGCGCAGGCGCAGGAAGGGCATGGTTTCATCCACCGACCAGCGCGGTTCCAGCGGCTCTGCCAGCCCGGCGGTTTCGGCAATCGCCGCAATCGCACGACGCATGGCCGCCGGCGCGGCGGCCAGCGTGCCATTGATGCCTTCCGGCGCCACCAGCAGCGTGCCCTTCACCCCTTCCGCCTCACACAGCGCATGAAGCCGGTCACGCAGGCCCGCCGGGTCGGCGATGGGGGCAAAACGGTAGAAGGCGGCGATGGCATAGGTCATGGCGGCAGGGCTGACTCTACAGGTGAAGGGACTCGTGGGCTTTTGGGTGGCCGCTGACCTGGATGCAAGGGCAAAAAGCGGGGGGCGGGAATGGCCCCGGCAATGATGTGGCTGCCGCATCATCCAGGCCATCCCCGCCCGGCTTTCAGCTTTTTACGGATTTAGCGCCTGAATCCCGCCTTGATTGCGTGTAAAGCATACGCCGCCACCCTGGCCTCAAGCGCCCGGCCTTGCCTAGAGCCGGCTTTTTTGCTCTAAGGGTGGCTCTGTCTTTCCCGCTGGCTGTTCCCAGGTGGCTTGCCCATGTCCTTGCGTGCCCTGTCCATGATCGGTCGAACCGCCCTTTTGGGCTCCCTGGCCCTCGGGTTGTCTGCCTGCGGTGTGCTGGAAAGCGTCGGCCTCGGTTCGTCCGAGCCGGATGCCCCGCAGCCCAACCAGACCTTCCGCCAGAACAGCGATGGCAGCGCCGGCATGAATGTCGCCGCCCGCCCCGCTGGTACGGTGGCCGTCAATGCCTTCCTGTGGCGTGCCGCCCTGGATACGGTGGAATTCATGCCCATCACCCAGGCCGACCCCTATGGTGGCATCATCCTGACTGACTGGTACGCCCCGCCGGCCACCCCGACGGAACGTTTCAAGGTCAATCTCTACATCGTCGATGCCGCCCTGCGTGCCGATGGCGTGCGCGCCAGCGTGTTCCGGCAGGTACAGCAGAACGGTGTCTGGCTGGATGCCCCGGTCACCACCGAAACCCGTACCCAGTTGGAAGACAGCGTGCTGACGCGCGCCCGCCAGCTACGTCAGCAGGCTGTCGCCGCTGAGGCGAAGTAACACCAACCTTCATCACTCATGAAGGTTGGTACGGCGGCAACCGCCGCCTTAGCGGCCCGTGCCGCGTGAAGCCAAGCCAACGGAGTTGGCGCCGGCGCCTGAGGGCCATGAATTCTGACCAGAGGTCATAATTCATGGCGCTGGCATAAGTTAAAGATCGCGCCGGGCGGCAGCCCCTGTAACGGGTGACGCCCGGCGAAGCGACACCCGTTACCCCTTCCAAGGCTGCCCCCGATGTCCCGCTACAATGTCCGTGAAACCGAAGCCAAGTGGCAGTCCGTCTGGGACGAGCGCCGCAGCTTTGCCGTCACCGCCGATCCATCAAAGCCCAAGACCTATGTGTTGGAAATGTTCCCCTATCCGTCGGGGCGCATCCATATGGGCCATGTGCGCAATTACACCATCGGCGACGTGATCGCCCGCTACAAGCGGGCCAAGGGTTTCAACGTACTGCACCCGATGGGCTGGGACGCCTTCGGCCTGCCGGCGGAAAACGCCGCACTGGAGCGGAACACGCATCCGGGCACCTGGACCTACGAGAACATCAAGGCGATGCGCGCCCAGTTGAAGACGATGGGCCTTGCCATCGACTGGGAGCGGGAGATCGCCACCTGCCGGCCGGAATATTACCGGTTCGAACAGAAGATGTTCCTGGATTTCCTGAAGGCGGGGCTAGCCTATCGCAAGGAAAGCTGGGTCAACTGGGATCCGGTGGATAACACCGTTCTGGCCAATGAACAGGTGATTGACGGGCGCGGCTGGCGCACGGGTGCCCTGGTGGAAAAGCGCAAGCTGTCCCAGTGGTTCCTGAAGATCACCCATTTCGCTGACGAACTGCTCTCCGCCATCGGCACGCTGGACCGCTGGCCGGAGAAGGTCCGCATCATGCAGGAGAACTGGATCGGCAAGTCGCAGGGCTGCCGCTTCTTCTTCGAGCTGTCGGGCGGCCATGCCGATCTGGAGGTGTTCACCACGCGGCCCGACACGCTGTTCGGTGCCAGCTTCGTGGCGATCAGCCCGAACCACCCGCTGGCCGCCACGCTGGCGGAGGGTGATGCCGATCTGGCCGAATTCATCGCCGAATGCAACCGCATGGGCACCAGCGAAGCCACGCTGGAACAGGCGGAAAAGAAGGGCTATCGCACGCCGGTGACGGCCGAGCATCCCTTTGTGAAGGGCTGGCACCTGCCGGTCTATGTCGCCAATTTCGTGCTGATGGAATATGGCACGGGGGCCATTTTCGGCTGCCCGGCGCATGACCAGCGCGACCTGGATTTCGCCCGCAAGTACGATCTGCCGGTGAAGCCGGTGGTGGTGCCGGCCGATGCCGATCCCGCCAGCTTCCAGGTGGGGACTGAGGCCTATGCCGGCCCCGGCCTGCTGCGCAATTCCGACTTCCTGGATGGCATGGAAGTGGAAGCGGGCAAGAAGGCGGCCATCGCCAAGATCGAATCCCTGGGCCGGGGCCAGGGCACGACCATGTTCCGCCTGCGGGACTGGGGCGTATCGCGCCAGCGTTACTGGGGCTGCCCGATCCCCATCATCCATTGCCCGGATTGCGGCGTGGTGCATGTGCCGGAAGACCAGTTGCCGGTGACCCTGCCGCCGGACGTAACCTTCGACCAGCCGGGCAACCCGCTGGCCCGCCATGCCACCTGGAAGCATGTGAAGTGCCCGTCCTGCGGCAAGGATGCGGAGCGGGAGACGGACACGTTCGACACCTTTATCGAGTCGAGCTGGTATTTCCTGCGTTTCGCCGACCCGCGCAACGAACAGGTGGCCTTTGACAAGGAACTGGTGAAGTACTGGCTGCCGGTCGATAATTATATCGGCGGCATCGAACATGCCGTGCTGCACCTGCTCTATTCCCGCTTCTGGACCCGCGCCCTCTCCCATGTCGGTTATCTGGACTTGGCCGAGCCGTTTGGCGGCCTGTTCACCCAGGGCATGGTGACCCACGCCACCTTCCAGGATACTGACGGCAAATGGATGTTCCCCACCGACGTGGAAATTCAGGGCACGACGGCAAAGAAGATTGCTGACGGGTCACCGGTGACGGTCGGCCCCGTCATCAAGATGTCGAAGTCGAAGAAGAACGTCGTCGATCCGGAAGGCATCATCGGTTCCTATGGTGCCGATGCCGCCCGCCTGTTCATGATGTCCGACAGCCCGCCCGACCGCGATCTGGAATGGACCGAGGCCGGCATTGATGGCGCCTGGCGCTATATCAACCGGCTGTGGCGTCTGGTGACGGAACCGGGCTTTGACCTGCCCGCCGCCAACAGCGCCCAGCCGGACAGCTTCAGCGCGGACGCCACCGCCATCCGCCGCGCCGCCCACAAGGCAGCCGCCAGCGTGGGGGAGGATATCGAGGGCTATCGCTTCAACAGCGCCGTGGCCAAGCTGCGCACCTTCACCAATGCGCTGGGTGATGCCCTGTCCAAGCTGGCAGCCAAGGGCACGGTCGGCGCGGATGAGGGTTGGGCCGCCCGCGAGGCGCTGGAATATATGGCGCAGATCGTGCAGCCGGTGATGCCGCATTTGGCCCAGGAAATGTGGGCCGAACTGGGCCATGGCGACCTGCTGGTGGAGCGTGCCTGGCCGGTGGCCGATCCGGCCCTGGTGGTGGATGACAGTGTCACCATGGGCGTGCAGGTGAATGGCAAGCTGCGCGCCACGCTGACCCTGCCGCGCGACTGCGCCCAGGATGTGGCCCAGGCCGCAGCGCTCGCCGATGCCAATGTGCAGCGTGCGCTCGACGGCAAGGAACCGCGCAAGGTCATCGTGGTGCCCAACCGCATCGTCAATATCGTGGCGTGATGGAAACGGGGGCCGGGCGACCGGCCCCCATCGATGTTTGGTGGTAGGGTATTTCCCAACTACCTTTGAAGCCCCTTCTATTCTCTCCTCTTGGCCCTGCCTTAAACCGTCATTCCCGCGAAGGCGGGAATCCAAGCACCATCGCCGAACCGGAAATGGCATCCTGTAGAAGCGTTGTATGGATTCCCGCCTTCGCGGGAATGACGGGAAGAGTAGACGAAGAGAGTAGTGGTCAAGGAATAGACCGTGGAGGGGATGGCCGCCGCCCCCCCATCCGCGTTAAACTGCGCCGCCGCCCCTGCCAGGGAACGATTTGTCCATGTCCAAGCGCCTGATTGCCGCCGCCCTTATCGCCCTGCTGCCGCTCGCCGGCTGCGGGTTCCAGCCGGTTTATGGCACACGGGCCGGCGGCGTGACGGCCGGCATGGCCCTGGCCAATGTGCAGATCGACCCGATCCCCGACCGCAATGGTCAGGTGCTGCGCAATAATCTGATCGACCGCTTCTATACCGACGGCCGCCCGGCGGATGCGCGTTACCGGCTGGCCGTTGCCCTGTCGGCGGCCGAAGAGCAACTAGGCATCCAGAAGGATGCCACGGCCACCCGCGCCCGCCTGCGCCTGCAGGCCAATTATGAACTGATCGATAATCACAGCGGTCAGGTGGTCTATCGCACCTTCTCCCGCTCCGTGATCAGCTTCAACCTGCTGGACAGCCAGTTCGCCGTGCTGGCCAGCCGCCAGGGCGCCTATGATCGTGGCCTGACGGAACTGGCCGACGATATCCGCACCCGGCTGTCACTCTATTTCGTCCGCGATGCCAGCTGAGGGGAGGCACCCGTGAAGGTCCAGCCCCGCAACGCCGATGCCTTTGCCAAGCGCCCCGGTGCGGCCACCCGGCTGGTGCTGCTCTATGGCCCCGATCCGGGGCTGGTGCGCGAACGCGGCAAGCTCGCCGCGCAATCCGCCTGTGCCGACCTTTCCGACCCGTTCCGGGTGACGGAGATGAAGGCCGATCAGGTGACGGGCGATCCGGCCCGGCTGGCTGATGAAATGGCCGCCATCGCCCTGACCGGCGGGCGCCGCGTGGTACGGCTGCGCGATGCGGATGAAAAACTGGCGCCGGCCATCACCGGCCTGCTGAAGGCCATGCCCCCCGGCGATACGCTGCTGGTGGTGGAGGCCGGCGAGTTGGACGCCCGTTCCAAACTGCGCAAGGCGGTGGAGGATGCCGGCGAAGAGGCAGCCGCCATCGCCTGCTATGTGGAGGGGGAGGACGAGCTGGCCGCCACCATCGGCCGCATGATGGTGGACCATGGGATGCAGATCGATCCGGAGGCGCGCGACTGGCTGGCCGGCAATCTGGTGGGCGACCGCGCCATGGCCCGCAGCGAGATCGACAAGCTGGCGATTTATATGCTGGGCGAGAAGCGGGTGACGCTGGCCGATGTGCGCGCCGTGATCGGCGATAGCGCCGCCCTGGATCTGGATGAACCGGCCATGGCCGCCGCGTCCGGCGATCTGGCGGAAGTGGATCGCAGCCTGCGCCGCCTGTTCGCCGATGGCACCAGCACCGTGGCCATCCTGCGCGCCGCCCAGCGGCATTTCCAGCGGCTGCACCAGGCGGTGGCCCATATGGCCCATGGCCAGACACCGCAGCAGGCGGTGAAGTCCCTGCGCCCGCCCGTCTTCTTCAAGCTGGAAACGCCGATGGTAGCCCAGGTGCGCCGCTGGACCCTGCCGCTGCTGGCCCAGGCCCTGACCCGGCTGGTGGAGGCGGAGGCCGATGCCAAACGCACCCATATGCCGGATGAAACGATCTGTGCCCGCACCTTCTTCCAACTGGCACAATGGGCCAGGCGCGGCGGGTAGGGTGCCTAAGCAAGGGGAGGTAGGGTGATGAATGTGGTGATGCTGCTTTATCCCGGCCTGACCCAGTTGGACCTGACCGGCCCGTTCGAGGTGCTGGCCCGGTTGAAGGAACTGACCCTCCATCTGGCCTGGAAGGACACCACCCCCGTCACGGATGGGGGCGGCCTGCGCCTGCTGCCGACAGTGGACTTCGCCCATTGCCCGCCCGCCGATATCCTGTTCGTGCCCGGCGGCCCCGGCCAGCTGGCCTTGATGGATGATGCGGCAGTGTTGGAATTTCTCTGCGCCCAGGCCGCACAGGCCCGCTATGTCACCTCGGTCTGCACCGGATCGCTGCTGCTGGCGGCGGCGGGGCTGCTGACCGGCTATCGGGCCACCTGCCACTGGCTGTCGCTGGAACAGCTGGCCCTGTTCAACTGCACACCGGTGGCCGAACGGGTGGTGGTGGACCGCAACCGCGTTACCGGCGCCGGCGTGACCTCGGGCATTGATTTCGCCCTGGTGCTGGCCGAACTGCTGTTAGGGCGGGAGCGGGCGGAGACGACCCAGCTTTCCATGGAATATGACCCGGCCCCACCCTTTGCCGCCGGCAACCCGCAACAGGCACCCGCCGATCTGGTGACCCAACTACGCGACCGTGCTGCGGGTTTTCAAGACCGCCGCTGGGAGGCCGCCAGCCGCGCCGCCACCCGGCTGGGCCTGTATGCTGACACGGATTTTTAAGCCAAGGCCGATTTGGACACGACTATACGGATCGCCGATACAAATTTGGGAACCGAGGGGCTGTAGACACAAATTCGAGGGCCGGGACACGAATTTGCGACAGGAAGCCACTTCAGATCAGATTTTTTGACGCGGCCAACGTCATTCCCGTAGGCATCGCTGTCTGCTTTATGCGATCCGCTCTAAGCCAGTCTTCTGAACTGACCGAGGATGAAATCGACCGGCTGGAGACCGTCATACTGGCAGCCATGCACAATACGCCGACCTAACCATTTTCGGCATACAATTGAAGCCATTGATCAGACATTACTGGGCGACGATTTCCAGTTCCAGCCCCGTGATATCCTTTGGCTATGTGACCGAAAGAACTATTGGCACAGCCAGAGGGCGTGTTCATCTTCATAACACGTCGCTTCTGTAAAAAAAGCCCCCCCACTCATACAGCTTTAGGAAAGCCATCGAAAAAGGCGCAGAAGCCGGTGACCTTACATCCCGAAGCATAGGGCAAAGAACTTGACGCCATGCAAACGTATGTCGCAGGATCAGCCCATCCGCCAATCTGGAGGTTGTTAAAATGCAAACCGCAACCCGTGGCCGTCGTGGTGGCGGTCGTCCCAAGCTGGGTAAGCCCAATCCGATCGATGTGCATGTCGGCGCCCGCGTCCGACTGCGCCGCACCCTGCTGGGTATGAGCCAGGAGAAACTGGGCGAGGCCATTGGCCTGACGTTCCAGCAGGTGCAGAAATACGAGCGGGGTGCCAACCGCATCGGGGCTTCCCGCCTGTTCGACCTGTCCCGCGTGCTGGACGTACCGGTCTCCTTCTTCTTCGACGACATTGCCGACCCGGAGAGCGGTGAGGCCAGCAGCGCGCCGTCCGCCATGCCGGAAGCCGGTGAGCCGGACCCGATGGCCAAGCGCGAGACGCTGGAACTGGTGCGCGCCTATTATCGCATCACCGATCCCGGTGTGCGCAAGCGCATCTTCGAGCTGACCAAGGCTGTTGCTTCGGCCGCCGACGCGGCTTGAGCAACCTGAAAGGGTGAAATGCCGGCAAATGGCTGTCACCCTCTCTTGACCATATCCGTAAAGCTTGCGACAAACACGCTGCACCTGGTTGTTCCAGGGGCGGCGTGTTTTTTCAACACCCAGCGCTTTCACAGACCGAGGCGATCGCAAGTGGCAAAGACGAATTATATTTTCACCAGCGAGTCAGTCTCCGAGGGCCATCCCGACAAGGTGTGTGACCGCATCTCCGATGCCGTGGTCGACCTGTATCTGGCCCAGGATCCCTATGCCCGCGTCGCCTGTGAGACCCTGGCGACCACCAACCGGATCGTCATCGCCGGTGAAGTGCGCGGCCCAGGTGAACTGCTGAAGCAGGTGGAAGAGGTTGCCCGCGCGGCCGTCCGCGATATCGGCTATGAGCAGAAGGGCTTCCACTGGGCCACCGCCGATGTTGCGGTCCATCTGCACGCCCAGTCCGCTGACATCGCCGTCGGCGTCGATGCCGCCGGCAACAAGGATGAAGGGGCAGGCGACCAGGGCATCATGTTCGGTTATGCCTGCACCGAAACCCCGGCCCTGATGCCGGCACCGATTTATTACAGCCACAAGCTGCTGAAGAACTTGGCGGAAGTGCGCCATTCCGGTGCCACCCCCTGGCTGGGCCCGGATGCGAAGAGCCAGTTCTCCCTGCAATACCGCGATGGCAAGCCGGTCGGCGCCACCTCCGTTGTGCTGTCCACCCAGCATTCCGAAAGCGTGTCCCAGGAAGAAATCCGGGAGACCGCGCGCCGCCATGTGCTGGGCATCCTGCCGGAAGGCTGGATGTGCCCGGAAGAGGCGTTCTACGTCAACCCGACCGGTCGTTTCGTCATTGGCGGCCCGGATGGTGATGCCGGTCTGACCGGCCGCAAGATCATTGTGGACACCTATGGCGGGGCTGCCCCGCATGGTGGCGGCGCCTTCTCCGGCAAGGATCCCACCAAGGTGGACCGTTCTGCCGCCTATGCCGCGCGCTATCTGGCCAAGAACGTCGTCGCCGCCGGTCTGGCCGACAAGTGCACCATCCAGCTCAGCTACGCCATCGGCGTGTCGCACCCGCTGTCGGTCTATATCGACACGGCCGGCACCGGCCGCGTGGATGAGGACAAGCTGTCCGACGTGCTGCGCCAGTTGATGAACCTGAGCCCCCGTGGCATCCGCGAGCATCTGAAGCTGAACCGCGCCATCTATGCCCGCACCGCTGCTTATGGCCATTTCGGCCGGGAGCCGGAAGCCGATGGCGGCTTCAGCTGGGAGAACACCGATCTGGTTGCCGATCTGAAGTCTGCGTTCGGCGCCTGATCCAGGCCCTGCCAAAGTACCTGCGACCGGCCCGCCCTTACCGGCGGGCCGTTTGCCTTTCACAAGACCTTTCCCAAGCCCGGTTGATCCAGCACCATGTCCACGCAGAACCCCGACGACATCCCCCACCGCAAGGTTCTTTACGGCCGTCGCCATGGCCGGCCCCTGCGCAAGGGTCGCCTTGAGGTACTGGACACTTTGTTGCCTGCGTTAAAGCTGGAAGCGCCCAAGGATGGCACCAAGCTGGATGTCTGCGCCTTGTTCGATCAGCCGATGCGCGACCTGTGGTTTGAGGTCGGGTTTGGTGGCGGCGAACATCTGGCCTGGCACGCGGAGCGCAACCCCGATATCGGCTTTATCGGCTGCGAGCCGTTCATCAACGGCGTCTCCTCGCTTTTGAAACATATCGAAACGGGCGGGCAGCGGAATATCCGCGTGGTGCCCGATGATGCCCGCCCCATTCTGGATGCCCTGCCCGATGCGTCGGTTGGTCGCGCCTTCGTGCTGTTCCCCGATCCCTGGCCCAAGGCGCGCCACGCGTTCCGCCGTTTCATCGGGCCGGACAACCTGCCGCGCCTCGCCCGCGTGCTGAAGGATGGGGCGGAACTGCGTATGGCGTCTGACGATATGCAACTGGCCCGGTGGATGCTGGAACATACTTGGCGCCATCCGGATTTCGAGTGGATGGCGGAAGGCCCGACCCATTGGCGCACACGCCCAGATGATTGGCCGGCCACACGATACGAGCAGAAAATGTTGACCGGTTGTCGCCCGGTTTTCCTGCGCTTCCGCCGCCGGTCCAGGCAATGACATCGGTTTCCAAGATGACAGGCCAATAATACGGTAACAAAATCAACCAATTGCGGAGAAGGTTGCAGCGACCGCAATCATAACCCTCTGCATATCTGTTCAAAATTGGGAATCTTGGCATTCTGACAACATAAGGAGTGGGCGCAAATGTAGCGCCTCGACCTATCCAAAAGTTGTCAGGAGAAGAAGCCATGTTGAATTTCCGCGATATGCGAATAGCGCTCAAGGTCAACTTGGCGGTTGCCTTTCTGGCCCTGGTTGCGGTGACCATGGTTGTGTTGGGATTACAAGCGCTGTCTGTTTACCAAAAGGAGGTGGAGCGGATGGGCGCGGCGAGTAAGCGCGCCGTTCTCTCTGAACAGATCAATGGCCTGATCAATGCCGTGGTGATGGATAGTCGCGGGATCTATATGGCCCGTGACACCGCTGAGTTCGAAAAATTTGCCAAGACCATGACCGCCAGCCTGACGACGCTGGATAAACGCCTGACCGGCTATGAAGCCGTGATTGACCCGGCGGTGGAAAAGGAGATGCGGGACGCCATCGCGCGGGGACGGGAATTTATTCGCTTCCGTACTGACATGATGGAAGCCGGTCGCAAGGATGGTGCCGACGCCGCCCGCGTCATTGGTGACAATGATGCCAACCGCGCCAACCGCAAGGCCTTCAACGATGTAATGATCAAGCTGTCGCAGCAGCAGGTGGCCTATGTGGACAGCACCATTGACGAGTTGGACGCCTTTGCCGCCACCGAACGCAATCTGATGCTGATCATCGCTGCCATCGGCATTTTCACCTCTGTCAGCTTTGCGACCTGGATGGTTTCTCGCCAAGTGACCAAGCCGCTGACCCGCGTCACCGATACGGTGCAGACGCTGGCGGGTGGCGATTATGATGCCTTAGTGCCCGAAACCGGTCGTAAGGATGAAATTGGTCGTATTGCCAATGCACTGGACGTGTTCAAGGCTGGTCTTCTGGATGGCCGCCGCATGGCCGCCGAACAGCAGGCAGAACAGATCGCCAAGGAAAAGCGCCGCCAGCAGTTGGAACGTATGACCAACGACTTCGCGGCCAAGCTGGGCCAGGTTTCCGCCGCCCTCGCCAGTTCCGCCCAGGATATGCGTGACAGCGCCCAGGGCCTGACCGCCGCCGCCCAGGCCGCCGCCGGCCAGGCATCGGAAGTCGCCCAGGCGTCCAACGAATCGGCTGGCAGCGTGCAGAGCGTGGCGGCCGCCACGGAAGAGATCAACGCGTCCATCTCCGAGATTGCCCGGCAGGTGGTGGAGGTGAACAATGTCACCCGCGCCGCCGTGGAGGACGCCACCGAAACCACCCGCACCATGGATGGGCTGCAGGGTGCCGCCACCCGGATCGAGGAGGTGGTGACGCTGATCCAGGGCATCGCCGCCCAGACCAACCTGCTGGCACTGAACGCCACGATCGAAGCAGCGCGCGCCGGGGAGGCCGGCAAGGGCTTCGCCGTGGTCGCCAGCGAGGTGAAGACCCTGGCGACCCAGACTGGCAAGGCGACGGAAGATATCGCCGCCCAGGTCGCCAACATCCAGCGGGAAACCGGGGCCGCCGTCGGTGCCATCAACCGCATCGCCTACACGATCGACAAGATCGGGGAGATCACCACGGCCCTGGCCGCGGCGATTGAGGAACAGCAGGCCAGCACCAACGAGATCGCCCGCCGGGTGCAGGATGTGGCCAATGGCACCCAGGCCGTCTGCAACGCAGTGCAGGGCGTCAGTGAGGCCGCCGCCAATACCGGTGGGGCCGCCAGTTCGGTGCATGGCACGGCGTCGGATGTGACACGCCAGTCCGAAGTGCTGAATGTGGAAGTGGACAAGTTCGTCAAAACCCTGATCGCGGCTTAATGCCGCCGGGGGGAAGCGGAGATCCTCCCTCCCCCCGACTTTCAGCCATTCGCAACCCCGCCCGAGCCATCGGGCGGGGTTTTCCATTTGTGCCAAGCATGGGTGACGGCCATGTCCGGGCCTTGCTTTCGGTCTGTGACAGGCCCATGACTCTTCTTATCGTCAATCTGGGGTGCCGTGGCCGGTGGATGCATCGGCGCGGCTGAGATCATACCCATCGAACCTGATCCGGGTCATGCCGGCGAAGGGAGGATGCCTTACCCATGTCCATAGCCATGTCTTCATCGCAACCGCGTGTCGTCCTCATCGGCGGCGGCATCATCGGGCTGGCCATTGGCTGGCGGCTGGCGCTGGCCGGCGCGTCGGTGGATATTTTTGAACGCGACGCCGCTGCCGGCCAACGGGCCAGCCGCGCCGCCGCCGGGATGCTGGCCGCCGCCGTGGAGGCAGAGCCGGGTGAACAGCCGCTGCTGCCGCTCTGCCTGGCCAGCCGGGAAATGTGGCCCGACTTCGCCGCCGAACTGGAAGCGGCCAGCGGCCTGCCCGTCGGCCTGCGCCGCGAAGGCACCATGGTGGTGGCGCTGACCCGCGATGATGTGGAAACGCTGCGCAGCAATTACGAATTCCAGCGCGGGCTGGGGCTGGATATCCACTGGCTGACCGGTGCCCAGGCCAAGGAGCGGGAGCCATTCCTGAACCCGCGCACGGCCGCCGCCGTCTATTCCCCCCGCGATGGGCAGGTGGATAACCGTCTGGCCACCGCCGCCCTGCGCGTGGCCCTGGCCAAGGCCGGTGGCCGCCTGCATGAAGGCACGCCGGTGACGGGGCTGGAGATCAGCGCCGGCCGCGTCACCGGCGTGCAACTGGGCGACCGGGTGCAGGCCGCGGACAAGGTGGTGCTGGCGGCAGGGGCCTGGTCGCGCCTGCTGCCCGGCCTGCCCGTGCCGCCACCGGTGCGCCCGGTGAAGGGGCAGATGCTGTCCATCGCCATGGACCCGGCCGCCCCGCTGTTGAACCATGTCGTCTGGGGCCCCAAATGCTATCTGGTGCCGCGCGCCGATGGCACGCTGATCGTCGGTGCCACGACGGAGGAAAAGGGCTTTGACGACCAGATGACGGCGGGCGGCGTGCTGGCCCTGCTGGAAGCCGCGTGGCGTACCTTGCCGGGGATTGAGGAACTGCCCATCCGGGAAATGTGGAACGGCCTGCGCCCCGGTTGCCGCGATGATGCACCCATCCTGGGCTGGGCCGAGGGGGTGGAGGGGCTGGCGCTGGCCACCGGCCATCACCGCAACGGCATTCTGCTGGCCCCCATCACCGCCCATACCATTGCCGATCTTGTATTGACCGGCCGGGTGGACGAAAAGATCGCCGGCTTCGGTGCGGGGCGCTTTGCCCGCCTGGGTGTCGTGGCCGCCTGAGCAAAGGGATCCATTATGATCAATGTGAATGGCAAGGATCGCCAGCCGGGGGATTATGCGCTGACATCCATCATGGCGGCGGACGGGATCGACCCGCAGGCGCGCGGCATCGCCGTGGCGCTGAACGGTACGGTGCTGCCGCGCGCCCGCTGGGCCGACACGGTACTGTCCCCCGGCGACAAGGTTGAAATCGTCAAAGTTCTGCAGGGCGGCTGACATGAATCATAATCCCCTTCTTTCCGCCGATCCGCTGAAGATCGGCGGCAAAAGCTTCACGTCGCGCCTGTTTTTGGGCAGTGCCGGCTATCCCAACCAGCAGGTGTTCCTGGACAGCCTGGCGGCATCGGGGGCGGAAATCCTCACCGTTTCCGTGCGCCGGGCCGATCTGACCGGCTATGGCGAGGGGGTGCTGGATCTGGTGGCAGGCAAGGTCTGGCTGCTGCCCAACACGGCCGGCTGTGCCACGGTGAAGGATGCCGTGCTGACGGCGCAATTGGCGCGTGAAGCCATGGATACCAACTGGATCAAGCTGGAACTGATCGGCGACCGCGAAACGCTCTACCCCGACGTGGAACAGTTGCTGCGCGCCGCCGATGAGCTGGTGCGCGACGGTTTCACCGTGCTGCCCTATTGCACCGACGATCCGGTGGTCTGCCAACGCTTGGCCGATCTGGGCTGTGCGGCGGTGATGCCGCTGGGGGCCCCCATCGGCACGGGGCTGGGCATTCTGAACCCCTATAATATCGAACATATCTGCCGCACCAGTGCCGTGCCGGTGGTGCTGGATGCCGGCATCGGCACTGCCAGCGATGCCGCCCTGGCCATGGAACTGGGCTGTGACGCCGTGCTGTTGAACACCGCCGTCTCCAAAAGCACCGATCCGGTGCGCATGGCCGCCGCCATGCGGGCCGGTGTAGACGGCGGGCGGCTGGCCCGGCTGGCCGGTCGCATCCCCAAGCGTCACCGGGCCGAAGCCTCCAGCCCCGAACTGGGGTTGATCGGCGGGTGAGCCAGCGCCGGCCCCTGCCCTGCCCACCCCTGCTGTTGATCACCGACCGCCACCAGACCGACGATCTGGTGGCGACGGTGCGAACGGCGTTGGCCAACGGCTGCCGCTGGGTATCGCTGCGGGAAAAGGATTTGCCGCTGGCCGACCAGCAGGCGCTGCTGGACCAGCTCCGCCCGCTGCTCTGTGCCGTGGGGGGCGTGCTGATGGTGCATGGCAATGTCGATCTCGCCCGGCAATGCCGGGGCCTGCATCTGCCGGCGGCCGGCGATGTGGCGACCGCCCGCGCCGCCCTGGGGCCGCAAGCCTTGATCGGGATTTCCTGCCATCATCCGGCGGAACTGAAAGCGGCGGCAGCGGCCGGGGCGGATTACGCCACGCTCAGCCCGATTTTCCCCAGCGCGTCGAAGCCCGGCTATGGCCCCGCCCTGGGGCCGGCGGCGCTGGCGGACGCGCCTTTGCCGGTGCTGGCCCTGGGCGGGGTGGGGCCGGACAATCTGGCTGTTTGTCGGAAAGCCGGGGCCGCCGGGGTCGCCCTGATGGGCGGGCCGATGCGCCAACCGACGCAGATGGCGGGGTTGGCCACCATCTGGCGGGGTATCGACGATAAAATGCCGCTGGCATAGGGTTTGACGATCGCGCGCGATGGGTCCATATCGGCTTGCTACAAAGCCGTTTTCCCAGCGACAGGCCTGACCTTGACGACCAGCCGCTTTCCCGCCGTCTCCTCCCCCGCCGCCGCCCACCGGGTGGCGAACTGGCTGTTGCTCTGTGCGGCCATGGTCTTCGCCATGGCCATTATCGGCGCCATCACAAGGCTGACCGAAAGCGGGCTTTCCATCACCGAATGGAAGCCGATCAGCGGCGCCATCCCGCCTCTGTCAGAGGCGCAATGGCTGGCAGAATTCGAGAAATACAAGCAAATCCCCGAATATCAGGTGCTGAACCGGGGGATGAGCCTGGAGGAATTCAAGCACATCTTCTTCTGGGAATGGTTCCACCGGCTGTGGGGCCGGCTGATCGGCGTGGTGTTCGCCCTGCCCCTGGTCTGGTTCGCCGTGAAAGGCATGATCTCCCGCCCCATGCTGCCCCGGCTGGTGGGGCTGTTCCTGCTGGGCGGGCTGCAGGGTTTCATCGGCTGGTTCATGGTGCAATCAGGCCTGTCGGAACGCACCGATGTGTCGCATTACCGGCTGGCCATGCATCTTTCCATGGCGCTGATCCTCTATGCCCTGTTGATCCGTACCGCACTCAACCTGCGCCATCCGGGGGCGGGGCCGCGGCCGGAACTGTCCCCGCTGGTCTGGCATGGGCGGGCGGCCCTGGCGCTGGTGGGGATCACCGTGGTCTGGGGGGCCTTTGTCGCCGGGCTGGATGCCGGCTTCGCGTACAATACCTGGCCAACGATGAATGGCGATTTCATGCCGCCAGAGGTCTGGAACCTCTCCCCCGCCTGGCTGAATTTCCTGGAAAATACCGCCGCTGTGCAATTCACCCACCGCTGGCTGGCCATTGTGACGGCGCTGACGGTGCTGAGCTATGTCTGGCGCATCGGCCAGCGCCGCGACCTGGCCGCCCGTGCCAAGCAGGTGGCGCTGGGGCTGGCGGCAGGCGTGCTGGCCCAGGTGGGGCTGGGCATCACCACCCTGCTGCTGGCCGTGCCGGTGGCGTTGGGGTCCGCCCACCAGGGCGGGGCCATGGTGGTGATCGGCCTGCTGGTCTGGTCACTGCATACGCTGCGCCGGCCGGGGATTTAATCCGTTCCCTCAAGTGCCGGGCGCTGCCTCCGGCAACTTGGGCTTACGCGGGCACGTGCCCGCGGGCCAGCGGTCGCTGGCCACCAAGGGTCATAGGACATGACCCTTGGTGTGTTTCCCTACACCCGCTCAAACCGCGCCGGTTTGCCGAAGAAACGGGTGGCCAGCAGGGTTATGCGGCCGGCCTCCCCCGTGGTCAGGAACTGCACCTGCCCGCTGCCGGGCCGGTCAAATTCCGGGTGGCGTTGCAGATAGGCGGCCAGACTGCGCGCCGTCAGGTCCGGTTGTGACAGCACCTCCACCCCCTGCGGCAATGCTGTGATAAAGGCATCGGCCACCAGCGGGTAATGGGTGCAGCCCAGCATCACCGCCTGGGGGGCGCCGCCGCCCAACTGGCCCAGCAAGCCATCGGTATAGCGGTGGATGGCGTCGCGTACCTGGGCGGGCGGAGCATCGCCTTCGATCAGCCGTACCAGTTCCGGGCAGGCCTGCTGCACCACGCGCACTTCCGGAGCACGGTGGCTGACTTCGCGCGGATAGGCGCCACTGTCCACCGTGCGGCTGGTGGCGAAAATGCCGATGGTGCGCGGCGGCCCGGCGGGGCGATCGGCAGCCAGATCGGCCATCCAGGGCACGCCGGTAATGGCCTCCACCATCGGCACCAGCACGCCCAGCACCCGCCGGCCGGGATAGGCCCCGTCCAGCCAGGTCTGTTGCAGGCGGCGCAGGGCCACGGCCGAGGCGGTGTTACAGGCCAGCACCACCAGCCGTGCCCCCTGGTCGAACAGCCGGGACACGCTGTCCAGCGTCAGTTGATAAATCTCTTCCGGGGTGCGGTCGCCATAAGGGGCGAAATGATGATCGCCGAGATACAGGAAATCATGCGTCGGCATGGCATCATGCAAGGCACGCAGCACCGTCAGCCCACCATGGCCGGAATCAAACACACCGATCATGAAACAGGTCCACCCAGACTACCGAATTTCCTGGGTGTAACATGGGATCATGGCGATGGAAGGGCCATTGCGACAGGGCAGCCCCTTGCCAAGCGGCCCCTGCCTGTGCGTAATTCCCTGCGCGCTTGTTAGGCATACCCCGCGCTGGAGATATTTCCGCACCATGTCCGTGCTGTCGTCCCGTACCCTTGTCGCCGCCGCCCTGTTGTTCAGCGCCGGCACCGCCTATGCCGCCCCCGACAAGAGTGAGCCGGTCGGCCCCACCATGGGGGACATTGTGCGGCAGGCATCCCAGCCGGCACCCAAGGCCGCCGCCCCCCTGCCCGCCGCCACGAACCTGCCCACCATGGGCGATATCGTGAAGCAGACGGAAGCCCAGGCCAAGGCCGCCCAGCACAAGGCCCCGGAAGGCTGCACCCGCCCCAAGCTGCCGGGCGATGTGCCGGATGGCACCAAGGCCAATGAGGAGGAAATCCGGCAGGCGCAATTGCGCGTGAAGGCCTATGTCAGCGAGTCGGAGGAATTCAACCGCTGCCTGGACGCGCTGGTGCAGGCCAATTACAGCCGTCTGACCGTGCATGAATATCTGTCGCTGACAGCCCAGCATGACCTGACCATCTCCGCCATGCAGTTGTTCGCCGAGCGGTTCAATGTGCAACTGCGCGCCTTCAAGGCCCGCAATAACGGCACGGCACCGGCGGCCAAGCCGTAAGAGTCCGTCCAAGAGCTTTCACTTCTTTTCCAATCGCTTAACCGTCATTCCCGCGAAGGCGGGAATCCAAAATCCGTGCTGTCGTATGGATTCCCGCCTTCGCGGGAATGACGGTGGGGAGAGGTCAAGGGTTCGAAAGATGCGATAACTTTCCGGACAGACACTAAGTAATCCCCTATTCCGCTGCCAGGGCCGTCAAAACCGGTTCCGGCAGCGGCTGGTCGAAGATGATATGGGCCCGGGTGGCGGATTTGCCGCGCACCCGGAAGCCCAGCGGTTGGCCGATCCGGGGCAGGATCACCTGCCCGCGCGCCTCCGGCTCCAGCACCAGCCCCGACAGGCTGGCCCCGCCGGCCGACAGATCCACCAGCCGGGCCGGCTGGGCCGCCGCCCCTTCCAGCTTTGTTTCACACGGAATATCAACATTGTAGCGCCTAGCCCCGCGCCGGTCGGCATCCGGCGTGGCCGTGCGCACCACCCGCACCAGCACTTTGTGCAATTCCTCAATGGCACCGGCCACGGCAGCGGCATTGCCGGCGACCATCTGGGCCTGATCGCCGCTTTCCGCCGCCTCCCGCGCCACGCCACCGATCAGTTCCGCCACCTCTCGCGCGGCGGCGGTGGTTTCCTGCACATTGCGGCTGATTTCCCGCGTGGCGGCGGCCTGTTGCTGCATAGCGCCGGCAATACCACCGGCGATGGCGTCGATTTCCGCGACGCGGCCGCCGATCCCCTCCACCGCCTGCACGGCATCGCCAGTGGCGTTGCGGATATCCTGAATGCGGGTGGTGATAGCGTCGGTTGATTGCGCTGTCAGGGTGGCCAGATGCTTCACCTCCCCCGCCACCACGGCAAAGCCCTTGCCGGCGTCACCGGCCCGCGCCGCCTCGATACTGGCATTGAGCGCCAGCAGGTTGGTCTGGTTGGCGATCTGGGCGATCAGGGCCGCCATCTCCCCGATGCCGTCCACCTGCTGGCGCAGGGCTTCAATCACCTGGGCAGCATGATGGCCTTGGGCCACAGCAGCACCCGTGCTGTCGCTGGCATGGGCAATCTGGGCGGCAATGTCATGGATGGTGGCCGACAATTCCTCGGTCGCAGCGGCGACGGCCTGGGCATTGGCCAGCGCCTGTTCCGCCGCCGCCGCCACCCCGCCGGACGCTTGGCCCACCCGGCCGGCCCGGCTGGCCAGGGTGCCCGCATCATCGGTCATGGCATGGGTGCGGGCCACCACATCGGCCACCGCCCGTGCACTTTCCTGTTCCACCGTGGCCGCCATCATTTGCACGGCACGCTGGCGTTCAGCGGCCACACGGCGCTCACATTCCGCCGCCTCCTCCGCCGTGCAGGCCAGCCGGGCGCGCAGCACCCGCAGCCGATCGGTGACCGCGGCAAATTCCAGGATGGCCGCCGGCTCAATCGTGTGGCTACGCGGATCACGGGTGATGGCTTCCAGATGCCGGCAAAGCCGCGCCAGCGGTGCCCGGATGGACAGGCGCAGCAGCCAGCCGGCCAGCAGGAAAAAGAGGAAAGCCACCACGCCCAGGGCAATGAAATCCCCCTCCAGCCCCTCAATCCGCGCCAGGGCGACCATCACATCGGGCTGGGGCCCGGTCAGGTCTCCCCGCAATTGGGACAAGCCGGCCAGACCAATCCCGCCCAACCCCGCCATCGCCAGGAACATGCCCAGAAAGGCGCCGTGCAGCCGACTGCCGATGCTGCGCCAGAGCAACCCCAGCCGCCCGGCCAGCCGGGTCGGCCGCAATTCGCCATTTTGCAGCCGTACCGGCAAGGCATCACCCCGGCGCATGGCAGCATAAAGCTGTTCAGCCGCCGCCACATCGGCCCGTTCCGGCCGGGTGCGCACGGAGAGGAAGCCGGTGACCGCTCCCCCCTCCACCACCGGGGTCACATTGGCCCGCACCCAATAGAAGCGGCCATCCTTGCGCCGGTTCTTCACCAGCCCTTCCCACGGCCGACCAGCCTTGATGGTGGCCCATAGGTCGGCGAAGGCGGGTTTGGGCATATCGGGATGGCGAACAATATTATGCGGCCGACCGATTAGTTCCGCCTGCGTGAAGCCGGATGCCTTGACGAAGGCCTCATTGGCGAACTGGATGCGCCCTTGCAGGTCCGTCCGCGACACCAGCACATCCTCGGCCGCCACCAGCCATTCCTGTTCCGCCATGATCCAGCCCCCGGCATAAAATGCGGCGGGAACTTAAGTAAAGTTGCGGCACCTGAATTTGACCTAGATCATACTGGTGATGTATTTCTCCCTTTCCGGGCAACCTTATCCTTAAGAAGGAGGATAGGTGTAGCAATATTGCACAAGCATTAACTTTTCGTGGCACCCCCTGCTGGCGATTTTGTTTCTTAAAAAGCAACAAAGCATTTCGTTCAGCGAAGAGAAATATCCCACAATATCAGCACTCTGTTCCCACCCCAGCGGGGTAGCCAAACAAAAACCCCCGGCGGATTTCTCCGCCGGGGGTCTTCGCACTCAAGCCTGTTCGGCTGAACGGCGTTGGACTTAGAAGTCCATGCCGCCCATACCGCCCATGCCACCCATACCGCCCGGTGCACCACCACCAGCGGCCGGCGGCTGCGGCTTCTCGCCGATCATCGCCTCGGTGGTGATCAGCAGGCCGGCAATGGAAGCGGCGTCCTGCAGGGCAGCGCGCACAACCTTGGTCGGGTCGATGACGCCGAACTTGAACATGTCGCCATATTCGCCGGTCTGGGCGTTGAAGCCGTGGTTGGTGTCAGCCTGCTCCAGCAGCTTGCCAACGATCACGGAACCGTCGAAGCCGGCGTTCTGGGCGATCTGACGCACCGGGGCCTGCAGGGCCTTGCGGACGATGTCGATGCCGAACTTCTGGTCCGCATCGGCGGCCGTCAGCGCGCTCAGGGCCTTGGTGGCGTACAGCAGGGCCACGCCGCCGCCGGCGACAATGCCTTCCTCAACCGCGGCGCGGGTGGCGTGCATCGCGTCATCAACGCGATCCTTGCGCTCCTTCACCTCAACCTCGGTCGCACCACCGACGCGCAGAACCGCAACGCCGCCGGCCAGCTTGGCCAGACGTTCCTGCAGCTTCTCACGGTCATAGTCGCTGGTGGTTTCTTCGATCTGGGCCTTGATCTGGGCGATGCGGGCCTCGATGTCAGCCTTGGCGCCTTCACCATCAACGATGGTGGTGTTGTCCTTGGAGATCGTGACCTTCTTGGCGCGACCCAGCATGTCCAGGGTCACGTTTTCCAGCTTGATGCCCAGATCTTCGCTGATGACCTGGCCGCCGGTCAGGATGGCCATGTCTTCCAGCATCGCCTTACGACGATCACCGAAGCCCGGGGCCTTCACGGCGGCGATCTTCAGGCCGCCACGCAGCTTGTTGACCACCAGCGTGGCCAGAGCCTCGCCTTCCACATCCTCGGCCACGATGACCAGCGGACGGGAGGACTGCACGACGGCTTCCAGCACCGGCAGCATGGCCTGCAGGCCCGACAGCTTCTTTTCGAACAGCAGGATGTAGGGGTTTTCCAGGTCCGCAACCATCTTGTCGGCGTTGGTCACGAAGTAGGGCGACAGGTAGCCGCGGTCGAACTGCATGCCTTCGACGACATCCAGCTCGGTCTCCAGGCTCTTGGATTCTTCGACCGTGATCACGCCTTCGTTGCCGACGCGGGCCATGGCTTCGGCGATCTTCGCACCGATGAAGGCTTCGCCATTGGCGGAGATGGTGCCGACCTGGGCGATCTCGTCGTTGGTCGTGACCTTGCGGCTACGGGCCTGGATGTCAGCCACGACGGCGGCAACAGCCAGATCAACGCCGCGCTTCACATCCATCGGGTTCATGCCGGCGGCGATGGCCTTGGCGCCTTCACGGACGATGGCCTGGGCCAGCACGGTGGCGGTGGTGGTGCCGTCGCCGGCCAGATCGGCCGTCTTCTGCGCCACTTCCTTCACCATCTGGGCGCCCATGTTCTCGAACTTGTCAGACAGTTCGATTTCCTTGGCGACCGAGACACCGTCCTTGGTGATGCGGGGAGCGCCGAAGCTCTTCTCGATCACGACGTTGCGGCCCTTCGGACCCAGGGTCACCTTCACGGCGTCGGCCAGAATGTCCACGCCGCGCAGCATCTTGGCGCGGGCGTCGGAGCCGAACTTAACTTCCTTGGCAGCCATTGTTTTCGTCCTTCGAATGAATAGGGATCAGATAGGGTTCAGTGAACCGACTCAGGCGTTCAGCACGCCCATGATGTCGCTTTCCTTCATGATCAGGTATTCGACACCGTCGATCTTCACTTCCGTACCGGACCACTTGCCGAACAGAACGCGATCGCCAGCCTTCACGTCCAGGGCGATCAGCTTGCCGGATTCGTCACGGGCACCGGAACCAACCGCAACCACCTCGCCCTCCTGGGGCTTTTCCTTGGCGGTGTCGGGGATGATGATGCCGCCGGCAGTCTTCTGCTCGGATTCGACGCGCTTGACCACGACGCGGTCGTGCAGCGGACGGAACTTCATGGATCTCTCCCTGAGATAGGCAAAAGTGTAAGGCGCGAGCCTTGTGTTAGCACTCACGCCCAGTGAGTGCCAAAGACCTATTCATCGCCCCCCTGTCTGTCAAGAGCGCGCTTGTCATAATTCGGGGTCAGATGGATGACAGTTTGGCAGCACTCTGGCGATGATGCTGCTAATCATTTGATATAAAAGGATATATTCACAAATACGCAAAATGGTGCCACGCTTCCCATGGTGCGTTGCGGCACCGGTTTGCAAGGGGAAGGAGGTTCCATGGGCATTTCAGCTTCATCCCTGTCCCAGCACGGACAGAATGTCACGTCCCTGTCCCGGCAATTGCGGGATTATCGCCTGACCACGGCGGAAATCCTCTACCACATGCCCGACCATCCGGGCCTGCTGCAGACCTATATCTGGCAGGAGCTGGATCTGGCCCCGCGCTTTCCAGTGCTGCGGCGATTCCTGGATTTCTGGGGCCGGGAGCTGGACGGCAAGCTGCATTCCGTGCGCGTGGCCCAGTTGGATATCGTCTCACCGGGCAAGATGCGCCATATTGATGCGCTGCTGACGCTGCAATAGGTGGCGGATCATACCATCGGTCAGAATTTTTGACCGATGGTAATGCTGCGACTGCCGCCGCGCCGCTTGGTAGCGGCGTAGCCAAGCCAACGGATGCCGGCGCCGGCGATTGAGGGGCACGAAAGCGTGACCATCGGTCATGATTTCGTGCTGCTAGTGTAAGGGGCGGGGCAACGGTTGCACAGGCGACTGGACAAACACGCCTGATCATTGCATCCCAATGTGGCCATTTTCGCATCCGGGATGCCCCGCCCATGCTCGCCCTTCTGTTTCGCTGGCTGCGCAGCCCCCGCCCCCGCGTGGGAGAAGCGTCGATGACGCGGCGGCTGTTCTGGCTGACGGGCTGGGTCATTGCCGTCTGCGCCGGCCATGTCGCCGCCATGGTCTGGCTGGAGGGCATGGGGCTGGGCGACGCGCTGTGGCTGACGGCCACCACCATCGTCACCGTCGGCTATGGCGACCTGTCGGCCAAAACCGATGCCGGGCGGCTGGCCACGGTCGGTTTTCTCTATGTTGGCGGCATCTTCGTGGTGGCCAGCCTGGTGTCGGCTCTGGTGGAATGGCGGGCGGATCAACTGGAACGCAAGGCCGGTGGGGCCTGGGGGTGGAACTTGTCCAACCATCTGCTGCTGATCGGGGAACCGTCCGGCGATATTGCCCAGCATATCGGCCGGCTGGTCGATCAGGTGCGCGCGCATGAGGATTGGGCCAACGTGCCCGTGCTGCTGCTGACCCGCGCCTTCGCTGACAGCCGGCTGCCATCCAGCCTGGGGGATCGGGCCATTGTGCATGTCACCGGCTGCGCCTCTGACCCGCAGGCCCTGGCCCGCGCCACACCGGACAAGGCCCGTACGATGCTGGTCTTTTCCACCTCCGAAACCGACCGGGAGGCAACGGCCCGCGTGCTGGATACGGTGCTGCGCCTGCGGGAGGTGAATGCCACCGCCCCCATCATCGCCGAATGCGTGGATGCCGGCGACCGTGACCGGCTGATCCGGCTGGGGGCCGCCCAGCCGATGCGGGTGATGCATGGCTATCCGGAAGCCGCCGCCCGCGCCATTGTCAGCCCCGGCTCGGAAGCGTTGATCGAACAGCTTTTCACGGCGGAAGGCGATGAATGCCGCCGCATCGACCTGCCCCGCCCCTGGTCCGGCCCCTGGCTGGACCTGCTGACCCGGATCGCCGGGGCCGGCATCGGCACCCCCATCGGCTATCGCTGTGCCGATACCGGGGCGGTGCTCTCCAATCCGCTGGGCCGACAGATCAAGACCGACGCCCTGTTCCTGATCGTCGGGGACGACCGGCAGGCCAGGGCGGCGACCGATGTGACCCGGCTGCTGTTAGGGTAATACCAACCCGCCTAAAGGTTGACCATTAGGCGGGTTGGAGGCCGGCGACCGCCGGCCCGCCGCACGTGCGGCGTGAGCCAAGGGCGCGGAAGCGCCCGCCCGGCACCTGAGGGAACGCAAAATCTCCCTGGATCGGTTACGATCAAGGGAGATTAGTATAACAACTCAGAAGGGGCGCACGATCACCAGAATGACGATGCCGATCATCAGCAGGGTCGGCACTTCATTCAGGATACGGAAGAATTTCTGCGGCTTGGTGTTGGCATCCTTGGCAAACACCCGAACATATTTCGACAGCACACCATGCACGCCCGACAGCACCAGCACCAGGGTCAGCTTGGCATGAAGCCAGCCCTGGCCCTTCAGCAGGTCGGGGTTAAGGGCGATCATGCCGATGCCGAAAATCCAGGTGGCGATCATGGCCGGGTTCATGATCGCCTTCAGCAGGCGGCGTTCCATCACCTTGAAGGTTTCCGATTGCGGCGACCCGGCGGGCGCTTCGCAATGATAGACGAACAGGCGTGGCAGATAGAGCTGTGCTGCCATCCAGGCAATGACGCTGATGACGTGAAGGGCCTTGATCCATAAATAATAATCAGTCATGGCGTTGTCCGCTCCCGTTCCGGCCGGTCCTGTATCCCGATGGACCTTTGCCCTTTTTGATCCGCCAGGGCTACATAACATCGCGCCGCATGGGGGCAAAGCCCCCACAAGGCCAAACTGTCTCAACAGGGCTCATGTGAAAAGGTTGTCATGCCGGTGTGTGCCTTTATAGTTACCGCCTTCGGCGCCGGCGCGGCGCAAGGGAACGCATGATGGCCGACACCAGCGAACAAGCCGCCAGTGAGGAAGTCGCCGCCGTCGCGGCGGAAGAGGCACTGTTCGATGACAGTGCCCGCGACGCGCTGCATATCCTGCCCATGGGCATGTTGCCGCTGGAAACGCCGGGCCTGCGCCGGGCCAAGCTGATCAAGAATGCCCGGCTGGAAACGGTGGTGGAGGTGTTCCACGACCGCCAGACCGGCAGCGGCCAGATCAACCCCGACCATCTGGGCAGCCTGTTCCCCAGCCATGCCAAGGCCCTGCGCGCCGATATGGCGCAGATCAACAAGCTGATGCGGATCAACAGTTTTGATGTCTATACCCTGCGCAAGGAGCTGCGCCGGGTGGGCATCGCCGTCAATGACGCCAAGGCCTTGCAGCTTTCCGACAGCAAGCGCGCGGAACTGACCGGCTATATGAAGGATTTCACCCGACCGCTGCTGCAGCAGGTCTATGGCGGCGACGACCGGCAGATCAGCGATGTGGCCGACATTCTGGCCATGCTGGCCAATCCTGATAAGGAAGAGGCGCTGACCAATCTGCGCCTGTTGTCAGAAAAGCTGAAGGTCAAGCTGAACGAAATCCCGGATTTTCTGGAAGATTATGGCGACGTCTTCCTGTCGCTGGCCTATTTCCGGTCCTGCCTGGACGGCATTGTGCCGGAAGTGCAGAAATTCATGAAATGGGCCAATGAGCCGAAAAGCAGCGAGCTTATTTCGCGCGACCGGCTGGTGATGAAGATGCTGGCCGATGTGCAGACGAAACTGACCTCCATAACCACCTCGATCACCGGCCGGTTTGAGGCGTTCGACCGCCGCAGCAAGGATTTCTGGAACGATATCAGCGCGGAGAGCTTCCGCGCCGTGCGCCACCAGATTGAAAGCCACCATGTCACCATTGGCGGCGTGCTGTGCGGGCTGGCGGTGAAGATGGCGCTGTGGAAGGCCCGCTTCCCCCAGGGCGGGGGCGGGCCGCAGAAACGGGTGGAGTTCGTCCGTTCCGAAATCCTGCCCGGCCTGGACCATATCCAGGCCATCGAATCGGCGGCTTCCGGGGTGAAGTGACCGCCTTTTCGCCCTAATCGGCCGGCACAACCTCAATACAGCATAACCCGGAAGACAGGGTTGCCGTGGCATCGCTTTCCAGGCGATGGCAGGGGCCTTTATGGTGATGCCCGTCTTACCCTTTCCCGCCGGATGCCCCCGTTGAGTGAGCTGACCGCCCCGCCCCGTTTCCGCCCCAGTGGGGAGCCACCGCGCCCGGTGCGCCCACCGCCGCCGGAACGCCGTCCGCCGCCCCCACCGCGCCCGCCCCGGCAGCGGGCGGGAGGCGGCAAGGGGGGAAAAGGCGGCTGGGGCCGGCGTATCCTGACGGTGCTGGCCGTGCTGGCCATCTGGGTGGGCATGGCCGGGGCCGGCCTGATCGCCTATTTCGCCTATGATCTGCCCGATATTTCCCAGGTGGCGCAGGCCGACCGCCGCCCGGCGGTGACGCTGCTGGCGGCCGATGGTACGCCGTTCCACCGGTTTGGCGATCTGCGCGGCGAAACGCTGGATGTCTCCCAATTGCCGCGCCATCTGATTGATGCGCTGGTGGCGACGGAGGATCGGCGCTACTGGAGCCATTTCGGCGTCGATCCGCTGGGCATTGCCCGCGCCTTCTATGCCAACCACCAGGCCGGGCGCACGGTGCAGGGCGGGTCCACCCTGACCCAGCAGCTGGCCAAGAACCTGTTCCTGACCCCCGACCAGACCCTGCGCCGCAAGGCGCAGGAGGCGTTGCTGGCCATCCGGCTGGAACATGAATATAGCAAAGAACAGATCCTCACCGCCTATCTGAACCGGGTCTATCTGGGGGCCGGTACCTTTGGCATTGATGCGGCGGCCCGCACCTATTTCAACAAATCGGCGCGTGACCTGAACCTGCGGGAATCGGCCATCATTGTCGGGCTGCTGAAGGCGCCCTCACGCTATGCCCCCACCGCCAATCCCGACCGGGCCACAAGGCGCATGGGGGTGGTGCTGCGGGCCATGGAGGAAGAGGGCTATATCACCGAGGCACAGTTGCAGGCCGCCATGGCCCCCCCGCCGGATGAGAAGCGGGACGAGGTGCCGGATGGCGACGGGCGCTATCTGGCCAGCTGGGTGGCCGATCAGGTAGCCGGTTTCGTCGGGGCCGATCATGGCGATCTGGTGGTGCGCACCACGTTTGACGGCAATCTGCAGCGCATCGCCGATGCCCAGGTGGCGGCCATGCTGGCCGGGCCGGGGGCAGAGGCCAATGTCGGCCAGGCGGCCGCCGTGATCATGGCGCCCGACGGGGCTGTGCACGCCATGGTCGGCGGTCGCGGCTATGACAAGAGCGAGTTCAACCGCGCCACCCAGGCGCTGCGCCAACCCGGTTCCTCCTTCAAGCCCATCGTCTATCTGGCGGCCCTGGAGGCGGGGTGGAGCGAGAACAGCACCATTCTGGATGCGCCCTATACCAAGGGCAAATGGCATCCCGGCAATTATGACGGCAAGTTCCGCGGCGAGGTGACGCTGAGCACGGCGCTGGCCAATTCGCTCAACACCGCCACCATCCGGCTGATGGAGGCGGTGGGCGTGGATAATGTGCGCAATGCCGCCAAACGGCTGGGCCTGACCACCACCATGCGCCGTGACCTGTCACTGGCGCTGGGGACGTCGGAAACCACCCTGCTGGAACTAACCGGTGCCTATGCCACGCTGGCCAATGAAGGCCAGGGTGTGATCCCCTATGCCATCACCGAAATCCGCGACACATCCGGCAATGTGCTGTACCGGCGCCAGGGCTCCAGCGCCGGCTATGCCGTGGCCGCCCCCCATGTGGAGGCGATGAACCGCCTGCTATCCGGCCCCGTTGAACGCGGCACCGGCAAGGCCGCCCGGCTGGACCGCCCCACCGTGGGCAAGACCGGTACCACCCAGGATTACAAGGACGCCTGGTTCATCGGCTATACGGCCGATTTGGTGGGGGGTGTCTGGCTGGGCAATGATGATGGCAAGCCGATGAAGAAGGTCACCGGCGGCGGCCTGCCGGCCAAACTGTGGCATTCCATCATGGCGGAGGCACATCAGGGCCTGCCGGCGCGCGGCCTGCCCGGTCTGAACCGGGTGCCGACAGATGATCCCATCGGCGCCCTGCTGGCCCAGCATCCGGGCGATGGCATGGAGACCACGGCGGATGCCGGCATCCCGGAGGTACATTCCGAACCGCTGGGCGAACCGCCACCGCCGGAGCCGGAACCCGCCAGCAGCGACCCGATCGGCAATCTGCTGCGCCGCCTGACCGGTAAGCAGTAATACCCTGTTCCGGTGATCATACCCGATCACCGGCCTCAAGCGCCGGCGCCAACGCTGTTGGCTTGGGTTACGCGGCACGGGCCGCGCGGCGGCGGTCGCCGCCGTACCAAATCCCGGTGAGTTCTACTCACCGGGATTTGGTATAAGAATCCGTGCTGCGTCCAGCGCTTACCGATTGCACCGCCCTGCGGAATTGCCGACTGTGATAGGGTTCATTAATCGTCAGTCGGGTGGAAATGCGGATGATTGGCCGGTGGCTCTGTCTGGTAGTGGCACTGTTCTGGCTCGGCAGCCCGGCCTGGGCGGGTGGGGTGCTGCATCGGGGCAACGGGTCGGAACCGCAATCGCTGGACCCGCATAAATCCACCGGCGAGTCGGACGGCTGGATTCAGCGCGACCTGCTCGAACCGCTGCTGACGGTGGATGCCAGGGGCGCCCTGATCCCCGGTGCGGCGGAACACTGGACCATCAGCGATGATCTGCGGACCTACCGCTTCCATCTTCGGCCAGAGGGGCGCTGGTCCGATGGCAGCCGGGTGACGGCGGATGATTTCGTCTTTGCCTGGCGCCGCCTGCTGGACCCCGCCACCGCGTCGCCTTATGCCTTCTATCTCTGGCCCGTGAAGAATGGCCGGGCGGTGGCGGAAGGGCGCCTGCCGCCCGAGGCGCTGGCCGTGCGCGCGGTGGACAGCCTGACGTTTGAGGTGGAGCTGGCGGCGCCCACCGGCTATTTCCTGGCCGCGCTGCAATATCCCGCCACCGCCCCGCTCAGCCGCGCCAATGTCGCACGCTACGGGGATGGCTTCACCCAACCGGGTCGGCTGCTCTCCAACGGGGCCTTCACGCTGGCGGCGGCGGTGCCGCAGGACCATGTGAAGCTGGTGCGCAACCCGCGTTTCCACGATGCGGCCACTGTCAGCCTGGATGCTGTCTATTTCTACCCGACGGAGAATCAGGAAACCGAGCTGAAGCGTTTCCGCGCCGGGGAGCTGGATGTCACCTATGATGTGCCATCGGCACAGCTGGGCTGGATACGGGAGAATCTGCCCGGCGCGCTGCGCACCGCCCCCTTCCTTTCCACCTATTTCTATTATTTCAATCTGCGGCGGGAGCCGTGGAAATCCAGTCCCGAGCTGCGTCTGGCCCTGTCCCTGGCCATTGACCGACAGGTGATTGTGGAGAAGATCACCCGCGCCGGGGAGGCACCGGCCTATACGCTGACCCCACCCGGCACGGATAATTACCAGCCGCCGGCCCCCGCTTGGGCCGGTTGGTCGCAGGCAAAAAGGGAAGAACTGGCCCGCAGCCTGATCCGCAAGGCCGGCTATGGTCCCGGCGGCAAGCCGCTGGAAGTGGAAATCCTGTTCAACAACAATGAACTGCACCGCCGCATCGCCATCGCCATGGAAGCGATGTGGCGGCAGGTACTGGGCGTGCGGGGACGGCTGGTCAATCAGGAATGGCGGGTGCTGCTGGCCAACCGGGCGCAGGGGCAATTTAGCGACCTGGCGCGCGGCGGCTGGATTGGCGATTACAATGACGCGTTCAGCTTCCTGTCCATCCTGCAATCCGGGGCCGCCGGCCAGAACCATGCCGCCTATGCCAATGCCGATTACGACCGGCTGCTGATTGAGGCGGCAGCGCAAGGCGACCCGATGCGCCGCCGCGCCCTGATGGAACAGGCTGAAACCCAGCTGCTGGCCGATGCCCCCATCATCCCGCTTTACACCTATGTCACCAGCCATCTGGTGGCGGCCCATGTGCGGGGCTGGGAGGACAATATCCGCGACCTGCACCTGTCCCGCTATCTGTCGGTGGTACCGAAGGGCTGATCTGCAACGGATAAAGGGATTGCTGACTTTTATTCCAAATGAAGTATTTTTACCCTCAAAACGAAACGAAAATAAAAAATTCAAGGTGACGCGAATTTCCCAGGCCCAACACCCGCCCTTCCCGCGACCCAGCCATGTGACAAGGGCGTTTACCATTAAGGGCTTGTTTACCGTACGGGCGTGAATGTCGCTGCCAATTCACTGGTCTTTTTACAACCAGGATTGGTCATGAGTCCGCGTCGTTTGCAGCAGCCCCCAAGCACCAGCCCAGAGGTGCGTCCAGCGCCCCGCCGGCTGGCCCTGGTGCCCCCGGAAAATCCCCCCCCTGCGACCGCAGTGGCCGGTATGCCGTCGCTGAGCGCGGAAGAGGAGATGTATGCGCGCGCCGCCCTGGCCTGCTACGCCAAGGCGCTGGCGACCGACGATCCCGATCTGGTGACCAACCTGCTGGAGGCCGGCGCCTGGTTCGCCCGCCTGGGCAACAATACCATCGGTTAAAATTTTGAACCGATGGCAATGCAGCGACTGCCGCCCTGGCCCTTGAGAGTGGCCGTGATCAGGACCGCAGGTTCAGATCACGGCCAGTTGGGTTCAATGCACGGCGAAGGTGCGTTTGGAGGCGCGGCGCACCTCCGCTTCGAACAGTTTCGGGAACAGGCGGTAGAGCAGGGCCGCCACGGCGGGCAGCAGCACCACCGCCCCGATCATGTTGGCCAGGAAGATGAAGGTCAGCAACACGCCCATATCGGCCTGGAACTTCAGGTCGGAGAAGGTCCAGGTGGCCGTGCCCACCGCCAGCGTCAGACCAGTGAACAGCACCGAACTGCCGGTTTCCTGTAAGGTGCGGTAATAGGCATCGGCAAAGCTCAGGCCATGCTTCAGATAGCTTTGCAGCCGGTTGAAGATATAAAGGCCGTAATCCACGCCGATCCCCACGCCCAGCGCCGCCGCCGGCAGGGTGGAAATCTTCAGCCCGATGCCCAGCCAGGTCATCATGGCATTGCACAGGATCGACACCACGATCAACGGCAGCACCGTCGCCAGCGAGCCCACCAGCGACCGGAAGGTGATGACGCAGAACAGCACCACCGTGGCGTAAACCAGCAGCAGCATCGGCTTTTCCGCCGACATCACCGCCTCATTCGTCGCAGCCATCACGCCGACATTGCCGGTGGCCAGCTTGAACTGCACGCTGTCGGACGGGTTGGCCTTGTTATAGGCCACCACCGCATCAACAATGCCCTGGATGGTGGCCGCCTTGTGATCCTTGGTGAACACCATCACCGGCATGACAGAACAGTTGGAGTTCAGCAGCCCGGTGGACGTTTCAATCGGCGTCACCGTGCGCACCAGCACCTGACTGTTGCGGGGCAACACCCGCCAGTTCAGATTGCCTTCATTCCAGCCGGCATTCACCGTCTTCATGGCCGTGGCCATGGACATGGTGGATTGCACACCCGGCACATTGGTCATAGCCCAGGTGAAATCATCCACCTGCTTGATGACATTATAGTCGATACAGCCATCCGCCTTGGTCTCGGCAATGATCTGGATGATGTCCACACCGATGGCGAAGCGGTCGACAATCAGCTGGGCATCGCGGTTATAGCGACTGTCGGGCCAGAGTTCCGGCACACCGGCCTCCGTATCGCCGATGATCATGTTTTCCTGCGCCCGCCAAGACACACCCAGCACCACCAGCCCGATCACCACCATGACAATGGCGCCCTTGGGCCGGGCGAACACGGAAAACCAACCCCACACCTTGTCGAACCGGCCCACCTGACCAGAGACGCGGGCGCGGTACTTGTCGCCCAGCGGCAGGAAGGACAGCACCACCGGCAAGACCCAGAGATGGGTGATGATGATGATCAACATGCCCACAGAGGCGGAAATCGCCAGTTCCTGGATCATGCGGATCTGGATGATGGCGATGGTGACAAAGGCCAGCGCATCGGTCACCAGCGCCGAAGCACCGGGGATCAGCAACCGTTCAAAGCTGATGCGGGCCGCCGTGGCGGCATCCGCCCCCTTGCCGATTTCCTGCGTGATGGTGCCGACATTCTGCACGCCGTGCGAAATGGCAATGGCAAACACCAGGAACGGCACCAGAATGGACAGCGGATCAATGCCATAGCCCAGGATCACCAGCAGGCCGAACTGCCAGATTACCGTGCAGAGCGAAATGCCCAGCATGGCAAAGGTCATCATCCAGCTTTTGCCATAACCATAGACCAGCACGGCCGTGATGACGAAGGCGATGGCGAAGAACATCACCACGCTTTTCGCCCCATCGGCAATATCGCCCATCGCCTTGGCGAAACCGATGATATGGACCTGGATATTCGCATCCTCATACTTGGTGCGAATATCCTCCAACTGCTTGGCCACCGCCATGTAATCCAGCTTCTCACCGGTGCGCGGGTCAGTTTCCACCAGTTGCACGCTGACCAAGGCGGCGGTGAAATCTTCTGCCACCAGTCGCCCGACCTGGCCGGATTTCAGCACATTCTCGCGGACAATCGGCAGCCATTCGGCATTGGGCTGGAACTCCGCCGGGATGACATTGCCGCCGGCAAAGCCATCCTCCACAATCTCGATAAAGCGGACATTGGGGGTGAACAGGCTGGTGACGCTGGCCCGGTCCACACCGGGCACGAAGAACACGGCATCCGTCACCTGTTTCAGCCGGGTCATGAATTCCGGCGTATAGATATCGCCTTCCTTCACCGACAGGGCCACCAGCACGCGGTTGGCGCCACCGAACTCCTTCATATGCTTGGAAAAAGTCTGCATGTAGGGATGTTCAAGCGGCAGTGTCTTCTCAAACCCCGCATCGACACGCAGCTTCGCCCCCTGCCAGCCCATGAACAGGGTCAGCAGGGCGAAGATCACCAGCACCAGCCCGCGATGGCGGAAGGTCCAATATTCAAGCCGGGAGGCGAAGGAGGGCGACTGCGACATGGGTGCGGGCCTTCATACGGAATATCGGTTCGGGCGGCCCGGCAAGGGGGCCGCGCGCAGGATCAGGGGGCGGCCGGCAACGGCCCCGCCTCCCCGAGAAGAACGACGCGGCCATCAGCGGCCTGGACGATATCGGCGAGCGCCACACGGTCGGCGCGTTTTGTGGTGGCGAAGCTGCGGCCGCCATCGCGGCTGGTCAGCACCGCGCCTTGCGCCCCCACCAGCATGATGCTGCCATCGGCCAGCAGCGCCCCGCCCATCAGGCCGGCCGTGGTGCCGCTCTCCACCTTCACCCAGCTGGCGCCGGCATCATCCGTGCGAAAGATATTGCCCTGCAGCCCATAGATCAGGAAGTTTTGCGGCCCCAGGGCCAGGGCATCGAAGAAGGAACCATCATAGGGGCTTTCCAGCCGGTTCCAGTTAGCCCCGGCATCCGCCGAAAAGAACAGCGTCCCCGCCTCCCCCACCAGCAGCCTTGTTTCCGGCGTCGGTGCCAGGATGGCGTTGAAATGGAAATCATCCTCACTGATCTTGCGAGGGGTCCAGCTTTTACCGCCATCGGCGGTTTCCAGGTAAAGTCCATAGGCACCGACGGCGATACCATGCTGGGCATCGGTGAACAGCACATCCAGCAGCGGCTGTTCCAGCGCCGGGTCTGCCTGCTGTAAGGTCCAGCTTTCCCCGCCATCGTCGGTGTGCAGGATCACCGCGTCATGGCCCACGGCCCAGCCCTGCTTGGCATCAATGAAGCTGACCCCGGTCAGAGCGGCATTCACCGGCACCGGCACCTGCCGCCAGTTCACACCTTGATCATCGGACAGCAGGATGTGGCCACGCTCCCCCACCGCGACCAGCCTTTCACCGGCGCGGGTGGCCCCCAGCATCAAAGAATGCACGGCGAGCGGAGCGATGACAGCCGGCTTCAACCCGGTCGGCAGGGTTTCCGCCGCGACAGCCGGCCCGGCAAGGGGAAACAGCAGCAGCGCGGCAAGGGCGACGGAGGAGGGGAACCTCATGATTTCCTGTTCGGCAGCAGCAAGAACGGTCGGGTGAGGTCGGGGGTGCCAAGAGCGGAAGTGTAAACGGTTCCGATTGATATCGAACCAATATAATTTCCAGACACCAGTGACACCAAAGCCGGCCGGGGGTTTGGCCCCCGGCCGGC
Source organism: Niveispirillum sp. SYP-B3756 (assembly GCF_009495745.1). Taxonomy (GTDB): domain Bacteria; phylum Pseudomonadota; class Alphaproteobacteria; order Azospirillales; family Azospirillaceae; genus Niveispirillum. The sequence continues at coordinate 50,360 of NZ_WIDQ01000007.1, read as the reverse complement.
CTTCGTCACGGGGTGGCCCTTAACGGACGCCGGCGCGGCGCAGACTGTCGGGCGAGAAATCAGCGTCGCTGTACTTCACGTCGAACTTGTAGGGGGCTTCCTGATTATCCAAGCCGATCGCGGTGTAACGGCCGGACTGAAGGTCATAGAGCGCATCCAGCGTGGACCAGTAGGCCGGCACCGAATAATAGTTGATGCCGTGGCTTTCCGCCACACGCCACATCTGGCCACGCGCATCCAGATGATCGGCCACCACGATCTGCCAGCTATCTTCATCAATGTAGAAGCGGCGCTTGGCATAGATATGGCTGGTGCCGGCCTTCAGTGTGGCTTCCACCACCCAGACGCGGTGCAGTTCGTAGCGTGCCAGATCCTGGTTGATATGGTTCGGCTTGACGATATCGTCGTACTTCACACTCTTGGAATGCAGCTTGTAGGCATTGTACGGCACATACATTTCCTTGCGGCCGATCAGCTTCCAGTCATAACGGTCGGGCGCGCCGGAGAAGATGTCGAAATTGTCGGTGGTGCGCAGACCATCCGACGCGGTGCCGGGATTGTCATAGGCGACATTGGGGGCGCGGCGCACACGGCGCTGACCGGGATTGTAGGTCCAGGCCGACCGCGGCTCCTTCACCTGATTGATGGTTTCATGCACCAGCAGGATTTCGCCGGCCAGACGGGCCGGGCTGGTGACTTCCTGCAGGAAGTAGAGTGAATTGTTGGTCGTGGTGCCGCCGGGGGCGGAGTAGAGATATTTCACCTGCTCATGCAGCATGATCAGGGTATAGGAACCGTCGGTCTGCGGGTTCACCTGCCCGACCATGCGTTCCGTCCCCTCCCCGCGATAGCGCAGCAGGTGGTTCCACACCGCCTCCACACCTTCCTTCGGGATGGGGAAGGGCACGCCTTCCTTGGCACCTTCCACACCATTGCCGCCATCCACCAGCTTGGCGCGCTTGGCGTTGGCAATGGTTTCATCATAGATGCGCTTGGGATAAGAGGCGCTGCGATGCGTCGGATAGACGTTCATCTTGTAGGAGGGATACTGCTTCAGCAGGGCCTTCAGCCCTTCCGGCAGCTTATCCTCATACTGTGCCATGTTGGCGGCCGTGATGGTGAACTTCACCTTGTCATCGGCATAGGGATCAATCTCAATCGTGCCGGGGGTCCAGCCGGCCGGCGGTTTGGTGATGCCGCCGGTCCATTCCGGGATGGAGCCATCGGCGTTGGCCGCCTTGATGGCCCCCATCGGCGTCAGGGTCTTGCCCAGATCATCGGCGGACTGCGCCAGCGCCGGCATCGCCAGCGCCACAGCCATCACACCACCCAGAAGAGCTGTCTTGATAGAGAACATGCGTTTCCTCCTCGATCGCTTTTATCGCTGTCAGACGTCAGAACGAATATTTCACGCTGAAGGACACGAAATCACGATCGTTGATCAGGTTATAGGCCCCCGCCCCGAAGAAGTTGGAATAGCTGAGATCCAGGGTGATCTGTTCGCGCACCACAGCGCGCAGACCCAGGCTGACCGCCTTGCGATCTTCCACGAAATTGCCCAGCGGCGACGGGGTGGTGCCATTCACATCATGCTGCCAGGAGATGCTGGGGAACAGGTTCACGCCGGGGAACGCGTTCAGGTAATCGAAACGCGCAGCGATGCGATAGCCCCAGGAGAAGGGATCGGCAAAGCCGGTGGTCGCCAGATCGGCCATGCCGCCACGGCCCAGGAAGGCGGGGTTGCCGCCAACGAAGGTGCCCGGTCCCTCATAGCGCAGCACGCTCTTGGACGGCATGTCCTTGATCCAGGTGCCACCCACTTCACCGACCAGCACCCACTGGTCGGCACCAAAGGCCCGCTCGAACGCCTTGGTGGCGGTCATCTGGGCCTGGACGACATCATGTTCCTTCCAGCCCTGAAGACGACGGCCGAACCAGTTGGCAAGCAGATCCTGGCTGATGGCATTGGCATTGCTGCCTTTGATGCCGCCCAGATCCTTCACCACCTGGTTGGTGTTGAACAGACCCGCCCCCTGCAGGGCGGCGTTGTTGGCACCAGCCGTCTGGAAGGCGGCACGCGTGCCGCCCGGCGAGCCGGCAGCGGCGGCGATGCCGGAGCTGATGGCGCCCGCCACCGCCGGGCTGATCGCCTGGATCTGCTCAAATGTGCGGCCCGTAAACGGCGCCAGCGCCGGGTTGGAGGCAATCGCCCGCGCCACCGCGCCATCGAAGGAGGTGCTGCCTGCCGCCTGCCCCTGGCTGATCAGGCCGATGATGGTGGGGGCGGCCAGGGTGGCCTGCAACAGTTCCACATCATCCAGCGCCAGCGGCTGGTCCTTGCGCAGGCTCACCTCGCCCTGGAAGGAAATGCCGAACAGGTTGGTGTTGAAGCTGCCGCCAAACAGCTTGATATCCTCGGGATATTCGGCGCGGTAGCCGCTGAACTCGGTAAAGCGGCTGGTATTACTGACGAACTGGGTATAGGGCGAGACAAAGCCGCTCAGCACCGGCAGGCGGCTGTGATAATTGATGAAATAGGCACCGAATTCCGTGTTGTTCAGCCCTTCGGCAAAGACACGCGCCGCCAGACCATATTGGCCGCTGTCGCTGGGCCTGTCATCATCCAGGCGCGGTACCACGGTGCCGAACGGGGTCAGCGACTGCACGCCGCGGAAGCCGTTCAGTTTGGGATCGGGGTAAAGATTGGTCGGGAAGACATTGCCGCCAGCCACCGCCCCCTGGGTCGGGCTGTCCTTGAACAGGTAATTGCCGAAGCCGATGAACAGATGATCGCCACCCGGTGAGGCGTAATCATTGGTGGAGAAGAAGGAACCGGCGGCTTCCGGCTCCGTCTTGTCCCACTTGAACTGGTAGAAGGCTTCCAGCGAGAAATTCTCATTAAAGGAGAAGTTCACGTCGGCGATCGGCACCGGCAGGAAGCCTTCCTTCAACTCCGTCCCCGGCACGCGCAGGGCCGAGACATTGATCGGGTTGATGGTGTTGATACCGTTCTGGATGAAGGTGCTTTCACCCCAGCTCAGCACCTGGTTGCCCAGGCGGATATCCAGATTGCTGCTTTCCCCTACGGCGAAATTGCCATAGACGAAGGCATCCAGCAGGTCAAAGTCGCGGCCCACCCGCTCCTGCGCCTGGGAGGAGAGATCAAAACGGCCGGTGCGTCCGAAACTGCTGCCCGACTTCTTGGCGTTCACCACGTCATAGAAATAGGTGCCGCGCACAAAGGCACCCAGATTGCCGTAATTCAGCTTCAATTCATGGGTGACACGGCCGGCCAGTGACACCAGCCCCTTGCCGTAATTCAGATTGCCATTATCGCCGTTAATGGAATGGGCGCGCCCGCCATTGGCCACACCGATCAGATCAGGATCCCGATCCTGGACACGGAACAAAGCACCCAGGGTCAAGGTGGTGTCGAAACTGCCACTGAGATCGCCCCGGTTGAACGAGACCGCACCAGCGCTCCCCACCATCAGCAGGGGGGCCAGAATGGCCGCTGCGCTGGCACCGGCCAGCATCCGCCGGTCAAGACGTGCCTTGGGCATGGATTTCCGTGCCATGATACCTCCTCCCACATATTTTTTCCCCGCCGCTCTGGGCAGGCGCGCCGACACTTCCGGTCGACTGGGGATTTCAGATTCGACTGTTATGGGTGGTATGTGGTGGCGTCAAGGCTTCTATGCAGCCTTTCGGCAAGCCCGATGCGTTTGATCCAAGCTTTGGCAAAAAGGACACAAATTTTCAGCCATTTCCAAGGGTTTGCGCAACGATTGAGCAACGAATTCGAACAATCGTTTATTTTGCAATGGCGAAGAAAACGCGCACAAACCTACGCAGCCGCAGCATTGCTGCGCTGCAAATCATTGTGACGTCTCCGTCAAGATTTTACCTATAGGGAAACCTGCGCACCCGCCGATTCGCGCGAATCGGGAGGGGGCGGAAGTGTCCGGCTCAGCCGGCGGGTGCCGGCTCCACCGCAGTACGCAGGAAGCGGCTTTCCAGGTCGCCCGGTGGCAACGGGCGGGAGAAGAAATAGCCCTGCATCTCGTCGCAATGGTGGCGGCGCAGGAAATCCAGCTGTTCTTCGGTCTCAATCCCCTCCGCCACCACTTTCAGGCCCAGCTGGCGGCCCATGGCGATGATGGTGGCGGCGATGGCGCCGGTATCGGCATTGGTCGGCGCCTCATTCACGAAGGAGCGGTCCACCTTCAGCGTGGTGATGGGCAGACGCCGCAGATAGGAGAGCGAGGAATAGCCGGTGCCGAAATCATCAATGGCAATGCGGATGCCGCGGTCGCGCACCTCCGTCAGCGTATCGGCAATATAGGCGAGATTGGACATCATCGCCGTCTCGGTAATCTCAATCTCCAGCAATGCCGGTGGCACGCCATATTCCTGGCAGAGCGCCATCACCCGTTCACCGAACTGCGGCGTGGCGATCTGGCGAACGGAGACATTGACCGCCACCGGGATGGGCGCGAAACCCCGGCTCTGCCAGTCCCGGATCTGCGCCAGGGCGGCGCGCATCACCCAATCGCCGATGGGCACGATCAGGCCGGTTTCCTCCGCGACGGGGATGAACTTGCCGGGCGGGATCATGCCGATTTCCGGGTGCTGCCAGCGCAACAGGGCTTCCACACCCACGGGCTGCATGGTCACCATATCGATCTTGGGCTGGTAATGCAGGAAGAACTGGCCCTGATCCAACGCCTCGCGCAGGGAATGTTCCAGCGACAGGCGGGCCACCGCCGCCTCGTTCATTTCCGGCGTGAAGAAGCGATAGCCATTGCCGCCGGCCGCCTTGGAGGTGTGCATTGCCGTATCGGCATCGCGCATCAGGGCATGGAAATCCTGCCCATCACCGGGGAACAGGCTGATGCCGATGGAGGTGGTGATGAAAAGCTGCTGGCCATCGATGCCGAAGGGGCGAGACAGGCTGACCAGGATGGTTTCCGCCACGCGCGCCGCCATCTGCGGATCGGACAGATCCTCCGCCACCACCAGGAATTCATCGGCGCCCAGGCGTCCCACCGTGTCGGTGGCGCGCACGCAGGCCCCCAGCCGCTGGGCCAGGGCACGCAACAGCTTGTCGCCCGCCTGATGGCCCAGACTGTCATTGACCAGCTTGAACCGGTCAATATCCAGCAGCAGAACGGCCACCGTCGTGCCTTTGCGCCCGCCATGGGCCAGCGCGTGCTGCAACCGGTCCTGCACCAGGGTGCGGTTGGGCAGGCCGGTCAGCGGGTCATGGGTGCTGACATACATCAGCTGTTCTTCGAACCGCTTACGGTCGCTCACATCAGTCATCGTACCGGTGAAGCGCAGCGGCTTGCCGACCTCGTCACGGATGGCCTGGCCGCGCGCCTCGATCCAGACCCAGCTGCCATCCCGGTGGCGCAACCGGTACATGGACAGGTAATCGCCGACCTCGCCGCTCAGATAGCGGTCAATATGGGCCTGGGCATTTTCCTTGTCATCAGGATGCAGCAGCCCATCGAACAGCTTGTTGGCATAAAGCGCGTCCACCGCATCATAGCCCAGCATCTCGATGAATTCCGGGCTCCACCAGAAGCTGCCCTTGGCATAATTATTATCGAACACGCCTGACCGTGTGGCGCGCACGGCCAGTTTCAGCCGCTCCTCGCTCTCCCGCAGGGCCTGTTCGGCGCGTTTACGCTGGGTAATGTCCTGCACCACGCAGATGGCGGTGCGGCGGTCCCCCAGGCGCATCTGGCTGACGCCGAACGCCATGGCGAACACTTCACCGCCCTTGCGGCGGCCCTGGATTTCGGCGCGGTTGTCGGGCCGCTGTTCCTCGTCCCCGCGCCGCAGACAGGCCACCAGGGCCACCGCCACCCGCGTCCAGTCCCGTTCCTCAATCAGAGTGACGAAGGGCTGGCCCAGCGCCTCCTTCTGGGCATAGTCGAACAGGGCCTGGGCGGCGGCATTCATCGTCTCGATCCGCAGATCCTCGTCCAGCGTGATGATGCCGTCAGCCACATTGTCCATGATGCCGGACAGGCGGGCTTCACGCTCCTTCAGCGCCTGAACGGCACGGACGCGCTCCACGAGGGACTGATCGAACTGGGTCAACAGCTCATTCGTCGTCTTGGCCAGCAGGCCCAGCTCATCATCATCATGCCGCGCCGGCACCGTCAGCAGCCGGCCAGCGGGGCGCGCCGGATCGATGGCGGCGATGGCCGACGACATGCGCAGGAAGGGTTTGGTGATGGTGGAATAGAACATCACCACCAGAATCAGCGCCAGCGTCACCGTCCAGATGATGCCGGTGCCCAGCACCACGCCGGAGCGGCGGAAAAATTCCTGCGCGATCAGCAGCCGGTCGATGCTGACGCGCATTTCACCGACATTCCGATTATGGCGTTCAATGACCAGCGGGATGGAGAAGGTCTTCTCCATCGGCAACAGCATCTCCGCCAGCCATTTCAGATTGCCTTCCGCCTGCGGGCGTTCCATGGCGGCCAGCTGGTTGCCGAAATCCTCATAAATCACGGCGCGATAGACGGGGCGATATTCGAACAGGCCGGTCACCACCCGGTCGGCCAGCGCCTGATCAAAGGAATAGGCTGCCTCCGCCGCCGGTTCACGCAGGGTGGACAGCACCTGTTGCACCAGCTGGTCGGATTGCTTTTCCATATCCAGCAGGTCGATACCGATCTGCACCGTGCTCAACACCATGCCCAGCACCAGGGTCAGCAGGGCGGTGTTGCGCGCCTGCTTGTAGGAAAGACGCTTGCGCAACGGTATCCTGGCGGATGCCGTCAAAGCGCTGCCAGCCGCATCCAGCGGCACACGGACGTCAGGTTTGGCAGGCGGTACAGTCGCGGTCATCCAGAACCTTGCATACGTCGCTACATAGCCCGACACCAGCGATCCCGGCGGATCGGCGGCACTCTCGCCATGCGGTAGCCCCATCACGCGAAAGCCGGTCAGGCCCACACGTTTTCGCATGGACGATAATCTGCCTTTGTCGACATAGGTATTACAATCTCTTTGAAAGCCCTGTCGCACCATTTGCGACAGGAAAACGTTAACAATGCTCCTGAAGATGCCATATCAGAGGGGAAGAGCGGCAATGGCGCCAAGGATCGGCAAGGAGTGATCGCCCGTGGCGGACTGGCTGACAAGGATTGAAGAGGGGAGCGCCCGGGTGGTGGATGGGGCGGCGCAGGTGGCGGCCCGGCTGGCCGGTGGTACGCTGCGCCTGGGCGTGACTGGTCTGCGCCGGGCCGGCAAGACGGTCTTCATCACCTCAACCTTGAATAACCTGCTGCTGGCCGGGCGGCTGCCCTTTCTGGATGTGCTGGCCCAGGGCCGCTATATCGGCGCCCAGCTGCGGCCGCAGCCTGATGGTGCCATACCCCGCTTTGATTATGAAAACCATCTGGCCGCCTTGACCGGCCCCGCCCCTGCCTGGCCCCAGGCCACCCGTGCCGTCTCCGAAATCCGCATCGCCCTGCGCTATCGGCCGGGCGGGCTGGTGCGCCGCCGGCTGGGCGGGGTGGCAACGCTGAACCTGGACATTATCGATTATCCGGGGGAATGGCTGCTGGACCTGCCGATGCTGCGGCAGGAATTCGGCGACTGGTCGGCCCAGACGCTGGAACTGGCCAGCACCCGGCCCCGGCACGATCTGGCCCGCCCCTGGCTGGAGGCGCTGGATACGATCGACCCGGCCATGGCTGCCGACGAAGCAACCGCCCGCCGGCTCGCCAGCCTTTACACCCAGTTCCTACGGCAATGCCGGGCCAGCCGCGTCGGCCTGTCGCTGCTGCAGCCGGGCCGCTTTCTGGAGCCGGGGGAGATGGAAGGTGCCCCCATCCTGACCTTCTGCCCCCTGCCCCCGGCCCCGGACGGGCGCTGGCGCAGCGGCTCCCTGGGGGCGCTGATGCAGGACCGGTTCGAGGGCTATAAGGACAAGGTGATCCGCCGCTTCTTCCGCGACCATTTCGCCCGCATCGACCGGCAGATCGTGCTGGTGGATCTGCTGTCGGCCATCAATGCCGGGGAACCGGGGATGGAGGATCTGCGCCGGTCGCTGTCGGCCACGCTGGAAAGCTTCCGCCATGGCACGGGTGGCTGGCTGGACTGGTTGGGCGGAGCCCGGGTGGATCGGGTGCTGTTCGCCGCCACCAAGGCCGACCATGTGGCCGCCCCGCAGCACGCGACCCTGACGGGGCTGCTGGAAACGCTGATGGCCGACCGGCTGCGCCATATCCGCTTCGAAGGGGCGGCCGTGAAATCACTCTCCCTGGCCGCCGTCAAATGCACCGACAATGTGCTGACCGAGCATGAGGGGCGGCAGCTGGCCTGCATCCAGGGCATCCCGCTGGGCCGGACGGAACCGTTGGTGCTGTTCCCCGGCGAACTGCCGGACAGCCATCTGGGCCTTGGGGATGCGGTGGCGGACCCGTTCCGTTTCACCGATTTCCAGCCACCGCCCGGCCTGGGCCGCGATGGTCGCGGCCTGCCCAATATCCGCTTGGATCAAGCCCTGGAATTCCTGATCGGGGATCGGCTGGCATGAACAGAACCGAAGATAAGACCCCACCCGCCTGGGTACCGCCGATGGAATTTGACCCATCCAGCGCCCGCCCCCTGCCGGCGGAACTGGAGCCCGATGCCCCGGCATCCCTGGCCGGTGACATCCTGCCCCCGCCCCGCCGGGGCAAGGGGGCGGCCCGGCTGCTGCTGCTGTCGCTGGCGGCCTTGTTGCTGGCAGCGTTGGGGTTCGACACAGCCGACCTGATCAGCCGGGCGTTCAACTGGTCCCCCTGGGCGGGGAGTGCGCTGGCCGGGCTGCTGGGGCTGGCCATGGCCAGCCTGGGCTGGCTGACCGGGCGGGAGGCGCTGGCCTGGCGGCGGCTGCGCCGGGTGGATGATCTGCGCCAGCGCGCCGCCGCCCTGCTGGCCGGCGGGGCAACAGGCAAGGAAGCTACCTCTCTGCGTGATGCGGTGGCCGGTCTCTATGCCAGCCGGCGCGATCTGGCCCCCGCCCGCCAGGCGCTGGCCACTGCCGTCAGCGATGCGCATGACGGGCGGGAGATTCTGGCCCTGACCGAGCGTATCCTGCTGGCCCCGCTGGACAGTGCCGCCTATCGGCTGGTGCTGGCGGCGTCGCGTGATGTGGCGGTCGGCACGGCGCTCAGCCCGGCCGCCCTGCTGGATGTCGCCCTGGTTTTGTGGCGTAACATGAAGCTGGTGCGGGAAATCGCCGCGCTTTACGCCGCCCGGCCCGGCCTGTTCGGGTCCGCCCGGCTGGTGCGGCGCATGGCGGAAAATGTCGGTGTGGCGGGGATGGTGGAAGGCGGCGACGGGCTGCTGGTGGATGCACTGGGCGGCACGGTGGCAGCCGCCATCTCCGCCCGGCTTGGCCAAGGGATGGTCAACGGCCTGCTGACAGCGCGCATCGGGCTGGCGGCCATGCATCTATGCCGTCCCCTGCCCTTTGCCGCCGACCGGCAGCCGGGCCTGAACGACATCCGCAAGGAATTGCTGCGGTTGCCACAAAAGATACTATGATCCCGGTGGTGGGTTTCGGAGGAAAGTGAATGCGTATCCTGTTCCTGGGGGCCGGCGGGGTCGGCGGTTATTTTGGCGGGCGGCTGATGGAGGCCGGGGCCAATGTCAGTTTTCTGGTCCGCCCGCGCCGGCAGGCCCAGCTGATGGAAAACCTGCTGCGGGTGGAAAGCCCGCACGGCAATATCCGCCTGCCGGCCCAGACAATCACCAAGGCGCGCAAGCCCTATGATCTGGTGGTTCTGGCCTGCAAGGCGTTTGATCTGGACGGTGCGATGGAAACCATCCAGCCCGCCATCGGGCCGGAAACGCTGATCCTGCCGCTGCTGAACGGCTTGAACCATATTGACCGGCTGGACGCCGCCTTTGGTGCGGAACGGGTGATGGGCGGGCTCTGCCATATCCCCATCACCATGGACCCGGATGGCACCATCCGCCATCTCTCCGGCATTCACCGGCTGATCTTCGGTGCCCGCTCCGCTAACCAGCAGCCCATGGTGGACAGGCTGGCGGCTTCCTTCGCCGGCACCTCTGTGGAATGGAGCCAGAGCGACAGCATCATGCTGGATATGTGGGAAAAATTCTTCTTCCTGGCCACGCTGGCCGCCTCCACCTGCCTGATGCGCGGCAGTGTGGGCGATGTGAACAGCCTGCCCGGCGGCACCAGCTTCATGAATGCCATGCTGGATGAAGCCACCGCCGTGGCCACCGCATCCGGCTATGCCCCACGCGGAGCGGTGCTGGAGCGGTACAGGGGCGAAGTGACGGATGCGGCCAGCACGATCAACGCCTCCATGGCGCGCGACGTCGCGCGCGGCAACCGGACGGAAGCCGAACATATTGTCGGCGATATCGTGCGCCGGGGCGAAGAATGGGGCATTGCCAGCCCGCTGCTCGGCCTGGGGCTGCTGCATCTGCGGGTTTATGAAAGGCAGCTGGCGGCAAAGGCCGCGCGGTCGGCGACGTAAATAAGGACAGGGGCCAGGAAAGCGCTTTCCTGGCCCCAAATCAGCATCACAGGTGACACCAAGGCGACCTGTGATTATCACGTCAGCTATTTCTGAGGAAAAGGTGGCTGGGGGACTAGGATTCGAACCTAGACTGGCGGAGTCAGAGTCCGCTGTCCTACCGTTAGACGATCCCCCATCCGCGGGGCTGCATAACACAGCACCGGATGTAACATCTTCCGTCGCAGGAAGATGGCTGGGGGACTAGGATTCGAACCTAGACTGGCGGAGTCAGAGTCCGCTGTCCTACCGTTAGACGATCCCCCATCCGACCAACGAACCACCATAAATGGCCGTCGTCAGGGTGGGCGGGCTTATAGCACCTGCTGGCAAACCTGGGAAGCCCCTTCGCATCACAGGAACGCATAACAACGATGTTGGCCATGCATCTGTTATATGTACATATACCATCGGTGAGGATGCGGCGGATTTGTTGCAATGGCGGTTTGCGGCCGTTGCGTCATCGGTTACGATGAACGGCATTTAAATCGGCCGCGATGGGCGTGCGGGACGGTCGCATCGACCGGACGTTGAGAACAAGGACCAGGGTGGCAAGCGTGGAGGCGGGTTTAGCGAGCATGTCTGTCCAACAGACACCGGCGTCGGGAACGGGGGTTGGATCCCCCGCTTCGACGACGACGGCCGCCGCTCATGCCCATCGTGAGGATACGGCCCTCCCCTTTGATGCCGGGCTGGAAAGCCGGCCCCCGGTTCTGGCCGCCCTGGACCTGGGCACCAATAATTGCCGTCTGCTGATCGCCCGCCCGGCGCGGGACGGATTTCGTGTCATCGATGCCTTTTCCCGCATCGTGCGGCTGGGCGAGGGGCTGACCCGCAGCGACCGGCTGTGCGATGATGCCATGGCCCGCACGGTACAGGCGCTGAAGGTCTGCCGGTCCAAGATGGAACGGCGTGGCGTCAGCTTGGTACGCGCCGTGGGCACGGAGGCCTGCCGCCGCGCCGATAATTGTGAGGAGTTCCTGGGCCAGGTGGCCTCGGAAACCGGCCTGCGGATTGAGATCATCAGCCCGAAGGAAGAGGCGCGGCTGGCGCTGGCCGGCTGCGCCCCGCTGCTGGACAGCACCCTGCCCCATGCGTTGGTCTTTGATATTGGCGGCGGCTCCACTGAATTGCTGTGGATCAGGCTGTCACGCGGCCGGCCATTGGTGCTGGACCAGATTTCCGTGCCGCTGGGCGTGGTGAACCTGACGGAGACCTATGGCGGGGACCGGGTGTGCCCGCATGATTACCGCCGCATGATGGACCGGGTGGGTACAGCGCTGAGCGATTTTGACAGCCGCAACAATATCACCGCCGCCGTGGCCACCCACCGGGTACAGATGCTGGGGGCCTCTGGCACGGTAACGACGCTGGCCGGCATCCAGATGGGGTTGGCCCGTTATGACCGGTCGCGTGTGGACGGTGCCTGGCTGGACCGGGACAAGGCGCGCAGCATTTCCGAAACCCTGCTGGGGCTGGATTATCTGGGCCGCTCCAGCCAGCCCTGCGTCGGCCGCGACCGGGCCGATCTGGTGGTGGCCGGCTGTGCCATCCTGGATGCGATCTGGCGGCAATGGCCGGTGCCGCAGCTGCGCATTGCTGATCGCGGTGTGCGCGAAGGTATCCTGTTTGAACTGGCCGCCCACGCCCGACGCCACCGCTGATCCCGCCATATGGGCTGGCCATATGGGCTGGCCATATGGGCTGGCCATATGGGCTGGGTTGCGAAGCGCCCCCTTGCCTGCCGGCGCGATCCGGCCGATATGGAACGCTTGCTTTTCGACCGTCCGTTCCCAGGTGTGCGCTGTCATGACCAAGTCCTCCGGCAATATCCCCACCGGCCGCAATCAGGCCGTGCGCGTGAAAACGGCCAAGCGGCGCAGCGTCTCTTCCGCCCGCTGGCTGGAACGGCAGTTGAACGACCCCTATGTGGTGGAAGCCAAGAAGCGTGGCTTTCGCAGCCGCGCCGCCTTCAAGCTGTTGCAGCTGGATGAGAAGTTCGGCCTGCTGAAGCGTGGCCAGCGCATTGTCGATCTGGGGGCCGCCCCCGGCGGCTGGACCCAGGTGGCGGTGGAGAAATCCAAGTCCGACAAGGGCGGCAGCGGTCAGGTGGTGGGCCTTGACCTGCTGGAGATGGAGCCGGTGCCCGGCGCCACCACCTTCCAGATGGATTTCACCAGCCATGAAGCGCCGCTGCGCCTGAAGGCACTGCTGCAGGGGCCGGCCGATGTGGTGATGTCGGACATGGCCGCCAACACCACCGGCCACACCCAGACCGACCATCTGCGCATCATGGGCCTGGCCGAAATGGCCTATCAGTTCGCCACCGAGGTGCTGGCACCGGGCGGGCATTTCGTCTGCAAACTGTTCCAGGGCGGGGCGGAGCGGGAATTGCTGGCCCAGATGAAAAAGGATTTCACCACCGTCCGCCACGCCAAGCCAGCCGCCAGCCGCCAGGACAGCAGCGAGACCTATATTGTCGCCATGGGCTTCCGGGGTGGGGAGGCTGCAGCGAAGGAAGAGGGCGGGAACTAACCCCGCCGTGTTCTTAAGGATAGATTTACCCCGATTCGGCGGCCGAAAGGTTGCGGAGCCCGCAGGGGGTGCTACGTTTACGGCATCCAACCATGATGCGGAGCGGGCATTCCTGCGACAGCAGGTGCTTTCCCCCGCCAGCGGACCCCTGCCGATGCCGATGCACCTGAGTGGCGTCAGCCAACCCCAGCTTTCCAGCGACCAATTGATCCAGGCGCGTGTCGTCATTGTGGATGACATGCAACTATCGGTCGATCTTCTGATGGCCATCCTGCGCAAGGCCGGGTTGACGCGGCTTCGCGCCAGCACAGACCCGCTGGAAGGGCTGGCCATGTGCTCCAGCGATCCGCCCGATCTGGTATTGCTGGATTATTGTATGCCGGGGCTGGACGGGCCCGGCTTCATCGAAAAAATGCGGGACCGGTTGGGGGCAGAGACGCCACCCGTGCTGATCATCACGGCAGAAAATAACGAGGCGTTTCGCCGCCGGGCACTGGAAACCGGCGCCATCGACTTCCTGCCCAAACCCTATACCAGCTGGGAACTGCTGGTACGGGCGCGCAACCTGCTGATCATGCATCTGCTTTATCGCAGCCAGCGTGATCAGGCCCGCGCCCTGGAAGCCATGGTGCAGGAACGCACGGCGGAGCTGGAGCGCACGCGGGCGGAAATCATCCACCGGCTGTGCAGCGCCGGGGAATTCCGGGACGAGGATACCGGCCATCATGTCGCCCGCATCGGGCGGATGGCCGGCGTGCTGGCCCGGCTGGCCGACCTGCCCCCCCGGCAAGTGGAGATCATCGCTGCCGCAGCACCGCTGCATGATATTGGCAAGCTGGGTATCCCCGACCGGGTGCTGTTGAAGCCGGGCCGGCTGGATAGTGATGAATGGACGGTCATGCGCACTCATTGCCGGATCGGTGCCCATATCCTGCAGGGCAGCGGTATGGAATTGCTGGATCTCGCTTCCGAGATCGCCCTGACCCATCATGAAAAATGGGATGGCAGCGGCTATCCGCAGGGGCTGGCGGGGGAGGATATCCCCATTGCCGGACGGATCGTCGCCATCTGCGATGTGTTCGATGCCCTGCTCTCCCGCCGCCCCTATAAGGAACCCTGGACAGTGGAAAGGGCGCTGGACTTTGTCGAACGGTCCGCCGGCAGTCATCTGGACCCGGCCCTGGCCCATCTCTTCGTCACCCAGGCAGCAGAAATACTGGCAATCAGGGAACACGCCTGACGCCCGGACCCGGAGAGCGAACACGGAAATTCAGGAATCTGGGAAGCCCAGGGCCGGCTCCATCCGTTCGAACGTCTCATCCATCGCATAGGGGCCCAGCATTGGCAGGCCCACATGGCCGTACAGCACGGAAAGCTGCCCCTCTGCGGCTTCCTCCCCCTGCCCGGCCACGGCCGCCAGATAGAGGGCCGAGGCCAGCCCCGTCCGGTCGGAGCCCGCCTGACAATGGATCAGCACCGGCTTGGGCACCGCCCGCAACAGGGCGATCAATTGCGCGGCGCGGGCATCATCCAGCGGGCGTTTCGCCGACATGGCGAAATCGACATGCTGAATGCCCAGAAGCTGCGCTGCCGTCCGTTCCGCCTCATACCAGTCCCGGCCGGGATTGGCCCCCCGCAGGTTGACGATGCTGCGAATGCCATAGGAAGCGGCATAGGCGGTGATCTGCGCCGGGGAGGGCTGGGCGGAACGGTAAAGCTCCTGGGGAATGACGGTGTGAAAATTGCCCGTCACCTGCAGCCCGCCCAGATAGAACCCCAGGCCCAGCAGCGACGCCACACCCAGCAGGCCCAACCGCGCCGGCCAGCCCCGCCGCCGCCAGAGCACCCGATGGCAAGCCTGTGCCCAGCGCATGATGCCGCCTCCGCCCCTGATGGGAACCGGGGCCACAATGGCCCTCTGCCCATAGAGATGACGTCACCCCGGCCCCCGCACCAGACCTATCCAAAAGGATAGGGTAGATGAAAAATGATCATCAGGTCTGATCCTCCGACCCGTCCCCGTGCTGGCGGGAAAAGCGGATGGAGGCCACCTCGTCAAACATCTGGGTTTCGCGGTAACGCCGGGCCTGCTTGGCGGCCAGATCGCGCTGTTCCTGCACCTGCTCGAACTTCTTCAGTTCGCGGAAGGCGTCGGCCACCATCTCCTCGGCCTTGGCGATTTCCTGGCGCATCATCGCCTGTGCGTGCTGGAACTGTTCGCGCCGCTGCTTGGCATGGGTCAGGAAGGCGGGCAGCGCGCGGGCCAGGTTCAGGTCGGTGGCGGCCACCGCCCTTTCCTGTTCCACCTGCACCTCAAAGGCGGCGATATCGGCCAGCAGCCGTTCTTCTGCCCGCTGCAATTCACCCAGATGACGGCGGCGTTCGTCGACGGAGCGCTGGTTCAGCCGGATGATCGGCTTCAGATCCTTCATCCGGCACCGCCCAGGATGGCTTCAAGCTCGGCATAGCCCTGGTCCAGGGTGCTTTGTTCCCCTTTGCTCTGGCGCAGGAAGGCTTCCAGGGCGGGGTTGAAATGGATCGCCTCATCCACCTGCGGATCGCTGCCTTTGCGATAGGCGCCCAGGCGGATCATCTCTTCCATGTCGGAATAGACCGACATCAACCGGCGGGCGCGGCCAACCAGGGCATTCTGCTCGGGCGTGTTGCAGCCCGGCATGGTGCGGCTGACCGAGCGCAGGATATTGATGGCCGGATAACGCCCACGCTCACCAATGCGGCGTTCCATGACGATATGGCCGTCCAGAATACCGCGCACCGCGTCGGCAATGGGTTCTTCCATGTCACCGCCTTCCACCAGCACGGTGAACAGGCCGCTGATCGTGCCATCGCCCGTGCCGGGGCCGGCTCGTTCCAGCAGGCGGGGCAGCTCGGCGAAGACGGTGGGCGGATAGCCTTTGGTGGTCGGCGGTTCCCCCGCCGACAGGCCGATTTCACGCTGGGCCATGGCGAAGCGGGTCACACTGTCCATCAGGCAGAGCACATCCTGGCCCAGATCGCGGAAATATTCCGAGACGGCGAAGGTCATATAAGCCGCCTGCCGGCGCATCAGCGGCGGCTCGTCACTGGTGGCGACGATGACGACGGAGCGGGCCAGCCCCACCTCCCCCAGATCATGTTCCAGGAATTCCTGCACCTCGCGCCCGCGTTCACCGATCAGGCCGATGACGCTGATATTGGCCTCGGTATATTTGGCCAGCATCGACATCAGCACCGATTTGCCAACACCGGAGCCGGCGAAGATACCCATACGCTGACCCCGGCAGCAGGACAGGAAGGTGTTGATGGCCTTCACGCCCAGATCCATCTTGCCGCCGACACGGCGGCGCGCATGGGCGGGCGGCGGACTGGCCTTGATCATCACCGGCACATCGCCCTGCGGCAGCGGCCCCTTGCCGTCAATCGGCTGGCCCAGGGCATTGATCACCCGGCCCAGCCAGGCCGGCGTCGGATAGATCGCCGCCTGACCTTCCGCCACCTCTGCCCTGCAACCCAGGCCAATATCATCCAGCGTGCCATAGGGCATCAGCAGGGCGCGGCCATTGCGGAATCCCACCACCTCGCACGGCACGGCCCGCCCGCCCCGGCTGAACACGCGGCAGCGCCCGCCGATGGACAGCCGCCGTTCCACGCCCCCCACCTCCACCATCATGCCCAGCACGGAGGTGACGCGCCCGAACATGCGGTAGGGCGGCAGGGCATTGATCTCCTGCAGCATCTGGTCGGCATCGATCATCACGGGACGAATACCCTTTCATGCGGGGGAAGCAGGCAGAGGATACACCACATACTAATGCACCGGCATGGTTAAGGTCAGATTGCCGCCCGGCACGTAGCATATGCGCCGAAGCTCTGTTAACCTAACTCTTGTCGGTTGAAAGGCCCTGGTGGCGCCGCAGGCTGGTTGCATAAAAGAGTTCTCAGCACAACCGGTCACAGAAGGGGTAACCCTGAACCCATCGCCGAGGGAAGAAACATGCGTGTCCTGCTGGTTGAAGATGATCCCGCGATGCAGAAAAGCGTCAAGCTGATGCTGGCAGCGGATGGCGGCTATATTGTCGATGCCACCAGCCTGGGTGAAGACGGGCTGGAAATCGGCAAGCTATATGATTACGACATCATCATCCTGGACCTGATGCTGCCCGATATTGATGGGTATGAGGTGTTGCGCCGTCTGCGCGCCGCCCGGGTGACCACCCCCATCCTGATCCTGTCCGGCCTGTCGGACCTGGACAACAAGATCAAGGGGCTGGGCTTCGGGGCCGATGATTACATCACCAAGCCGTTCGACAAGCGGGAGCTGATCGCCCGCGTCCAGGCCATCATTCGCCGCAGCAAGGGCCATTCGGAAAGCGTCATCCGCACCGGCCGGCTGGCCGTGAACCTGGATGCCAAGACGGTGGCCGTGGACGGCCAGCCGTTGCATCTGACGGGGAAGGAATATGGCATCCTGGAACTGCTGTCGCTGCGCAAGGGCACGACGCTGACCAAGGAAATGTTCCTCAACCATCTCTATGGCGGGATGGATGAGCCGGAATTGAAGATCATCGACGTGTTTGTCTGCAAGCTGCGCAAGAAGCTGGTGACGGCCACCGATGGCGACAATTACATCGAAACGGTCTGGGGCCGCGGCTATGTGCTGCGCGACCCGCCGGAGGCTGAGGCAACGGCGGTGAAGGCTGTGGGTTGAGCCGTATCCTGCTGCTGGGCGGCGGGCACGCCCGGCCGCCATTGCTGCACCGTCTGGCCCGGCTGAAACGGGCGGGCCATGATCTGGGGCTGGTTGCCCCCGCGCCGCAATTCTGGACAGAAGCCATTTCCCCCATCCTGGCCGGGCGGGTCGATCCGACGGCGGCAAGCCTGGATGCCGCTGCGATGGCCGCGCGGCATGGCCTCTATTTCTTCGATGATGATATAACGCGCATTGACCCGGCGGCAGGGCAGGTGCATCGCCGCCAGGGGGAGCCGCTGGGCTTCGACCTGCTCTCCATCGCAGCGCTGGCGCTGACCCGACCGCTGCCCGGCACGCAGGATCACCCCCGCTGTTTCGCCACCCGCCCCCTGCCCCGGCTGCTGGCCCTGCACAAGGCGCTGGTGGAACGGTTCCGCCAGCATCCCGGCCGGGCGGTGGCCCTGACCATCGCCGGCGGCGGCATCACAGCCTGCGGGCTGGCGCTGGCCCTGATCGCGCTGGCCGCGCGGGAGGGCGGGCATATCGCCATCACCATCCTGACCCGTGGCCGCCTGCTGACCCGCCTGCCGGAACCGGCCGGTGTGCGCCTGATCGAGGCGCTGGCCGCGCATGGCACCATCCTGCAGGAAATGGCCCCCGTGCTGCGGGTGGAAGGGAACGAGGCCGTGCTGGAGGGTGGCGACCGTATCGCCTTTGACCTGTTGCTGAACGCAACCGGTGCCGCCGGCCCCGCATGGCTGCGCGACAGCGGCTTGCCGGTGGATGCGGATGGCCGGTTGCTGACCGATGCAGCCCTGGGCGTGCCCGGCTTTGCGCGGATGATCGCCGCCGGGGAGGCGGTGCGCCCGGCAGAGGGGCACCATCCCGGCTGGCCAGCGCTGGCCAACAATCTGGCCGCCCTGGCCGGCGGCCGCCCGGCCCAGCCAACACCGCGGCAGCCCCCGCCCTGCCTGATCGATCTCGGCGACGGTACCGCGCTTGCCACCTGGGGACGATGGTGGATACAGGGCGGCCCGGCGCTCTGGGCCCTGCGTTGGCTGGAGGGCCGCTGGCTGCTTTGACAGCAAGAACCGGAGCGCGCACGCAACAGCCGCCCGACATGATAGCGCCATCCACTTCCCGTGATGGAGCTTCTCCCCATGAACTACCGTATCAGCGGCCTGTCATCCGACCTGTTCGCCCCGCTTTTTGGCCTGGATGATGCGACCCTGGCAACGCAGGGCATCCACCGGATGGTGGCACCGGATGAAGGCATGTATCCCTGCCGGGTCACCCTGGCCGATGTTCCGGCCGGAACGCCGGTGCTGCTGCTTCGCTTCTGCCACCAGCCGGCAAACAGCCCCTATCGGGCGGAAGGCCCGATCTTTGTAACCGAAGGGCCTGTGCCGACCCGCGTGGTGGAAAACACGGTACCTCCGATGATGGCAAAGCGTCTGTTATCTGTGCGCGCTTACAACAGGGATGATCTCATCGTGGAGGCCGATGTGGTGGATGGGAAGGAGGCCGATGGCCTGCTGCGAGACTATCTGGCCCGGTCGGATATCGCCTATCTGCATGTGCATTTCGCAAAGCGCGGCTGTTACGCCGGCCGGGTGGACCGGGTGTAATGCCAACCCGCCTAACGGTTGACCTTTAGGTGGGTTGGAGGCCGGAGGCAGCGCCCGGCGACTGAGAGAACCTGAAATCTCCCTTGATCGGTCACGGTCAAGGGAGATTGGTGGAATGCCGATCGCCGTGATGCGCTGGTGCTGATTTCCTTGAGATAATGGTTCACGGCCTCGGTACGGCGAATACATTACAAAGCAGCATGTTACCGGTGCTTCGCCAGTTCCAGCTTGCCCAACTGCGCCCGGTGAACCTCGTCCGGTCCGTCAGCCAGGCGCAGGGTGCGGGCGTTGGCATAGGCCCAGGCCAGGGGGAAATCGTCCGATACGCCGCCACCGCCATGGGCCTGGATCGCCATGTCGATCACCTTGCAGGCCATGTTGGGGGCGACCACCTTGATCATGGCGATCTCGGCCTTGGCCACCTTGTTGCCCACCGTATCCATCATATAGGCTGCCTTCAGGGTCAGCAGGCGGGCCTGTTCGATGGCGATGCGGGCCTCGGCAATCCGTTCATGCCACCCGCCTTGCGTGGCGATGGGCTTGCCGAAGGCCACGCGCGACAGCAGGCGCTGGCAGGTCAGTTCCAGTGCCCGCTCCGACGCCCCGATCAGCCGCATACAATGATGGATGCGCCCCGGTCCCAGCCGGCCCTGCGCAATCTCAAACCCGCGCCCCTCGCCCAGCAGGATGTTTTCCACCGGCACGCGCACATTCTCGAACAGCACTTCCGCATGACCATGCGGGGCATCATCATAGCCGAACACCGGCACCGGGCGCTTCACGGTGACGCCCGGCGTGTCGGTCGGCACCAGGATCATGGATTGCTGGCGGTGCCGGTCGGCATTGTCCGGATCGGTCTTGCCCATGACGATCATGATCTTGCAGCGCGTGTCATTGGCCCCGCTGGTCCACCACTTGCGGCCATTGATCACGTAATGGTCGCCATCGCGCTTGATTGTGGTGGCGATATTGGTGGCGTCGGAGGAGGCAACCGCCGGCTCCGTCATGGCGAAACCGGAGCGGATGTCGCCGGCCAGCAGCGGTTTCAGCCAGCGCGCCTGATGGTCCGGGGTGCCATAGCGCACCAGCACTTCCATATTGCCGGTGTCCGGCGCGCTGCAATTGAAGATTTCCGGGGCCCAGTGGCTGCGTCCCATCACCTCGCACAAGGGCGCATATTCCAGATTGGTCAGCCCGGCCCCCAGTTCGCTGTCCGGCAGGAACAGGTTCCACAGGCCGGCGGCTTTGGCCTTTTCCTTCAGCTCCTCCAGCAGGGGCAGCGGCTTCCACCGCGTTTCCCCTGCCGCCACCTGGGCGTAAAGCGCGGCCTCGTTGGGGTAGACATGATCGTCCATGAAACGGGTCAGGGCCGCGTGAAGGGCGGTGGTGCGCGGGCTTTGGGTGAAAATGCCGGTCATGGGGGTCTCCTGTGGTGGCCGGTTGGGGACAGAGGGGAGGGAGCGCGATGGCACCCCCCTCAACCAAACCGCTCCCGGCCTTCGGCCACCAGCTGCACCAGCAGCGGCGCGGGGGACCAGTGGGCGCCGGTGGGGTCGTCGCCGGCCATCTGGGCGAAGCGGGTGATATCGGCCAGCACATCGGCCAGCCCCGTCAGTTCCGCCTGTTTCATCGGGCCGCCGCGCCAGGCCGGGAAGCCATAGCCATAGAGATAGACGATATCGATATCGCCCGGGCTCTGCGCCATGCCCTCTTCCAGGATGCGCGCGCCCTCATTCACCAGGGCATAGACCAAGCGTTTCTGTATCTCCTCCTCCCCGATGGTGCGGGGGGTGATGCCGTGCTGCTGGCGATAGGCATCCACCATGGCGGCCACGGCGGGGTCGGGGCGGGGTGTGCGGTCGCCCGGTTCATAGTGATACCAGCCGCGCCCGTTCTTCTGCCCCTTGCGTCCATCGGCGGTCAAAAGGTCGGACAGGGCGGTGCCATAGATCTTGCCCTCCGCCACCCGGCGGTCGCGGATGGCCTGCATCACATCCAGCCCGGCCATATCGCCCATGGCAAACGGCCCCATGGCCAGACCATAGCGGCGGGCGGCCTGATCGACCGCCGCGACCGATGCTCCCTCAATCACCAGCCGCTGCGCCTCCGTGGCGTAATATTGCAGCATCCGGTTGCCGACAAAGCCGTCGCAATTGCCGACCGCCACGGCCACCTTGCCGATCTTGCGACCGATACTCATGGCGGTCTGGATGGCATCCGCCGCACTGTCGCGGCCGCGCACCACCTCCAGCAATTTCATCACATTGGCGGGGCTGAAGAAATGCATCCCCACCACATCCGCCGGGCGGCCGCTGGCGGCTGCGATGGCATCAATATCCAGGGTGGAGGTGTTGCTCGCCAGCACGGCCCCCGGCTTGGTGACATCCCCCAGACGGGCGAACACGGCCTGTTTCACCGCCATATCCTCATAGGCCGCCTCCACCACCAGATCGACGGCGGACAGGTCGGCATAATCCGTGGTTTGGGTGATCAGCGACAGGCGCTTATCCATGGTGGCCTGGGTCAACCGGCCCTTGGCCACGGTGGCGGCATAGTTGCGGGCGATGATACCGATGCCCCTTTCCAGCGCCGCCTTGTCCATATCCAGCAGGGTCACCGGAATGCCGGCATTGGCAAAGCACATGGCGATACCGCCCCCCATGGTGCCGCTGCCGATGACGCCTACCTGCGTCACAGGGCGCGGCTTGGCATCGCCCAGCCCGGCCACCTTGGCGGCGGCGCGTTCGGCGAAGAAGGCATGGATCAGCGCCTTGGACTGATCGTGCGCTATGCAATCCCAGAACAGGGCGCGTTCCCGCGCCAGTCCCTCGACAAAGGGCAGAGTGAAGGCGGCCTCCACCGCATCAATGCAGCGCTGCGGGGCGTGCAGCCAGGGTGCGCTGTCGGCCAGCTTCTGCCGGGCGGCTGCCACGGCGGCACCATCGCCCAGCCCCAGCCTGTCACTGCGCAGGCTGGCGCGCGGCAGCGGGGGGGATGCCGGCAGGCTGGCGGCAAAGGCGCTGGCCAGTTCCAGCGGCGTGCCGCTGCCCACATGATCCAGCAAACCCAACGCCATCGCGTCCGTTGCGGGCAGGAAATCGCCGCTGGTGATCAGGGCCAGTGCCTTGGCGACACCGATCAGGCGAGGCAGGCGCTGGGTGCCGCCGGCACCGGGCAGCAGGCCCAGCTTCACCTCCGGCAGGCCCACCTGGGCATCGCTGGTGGCAACGCGGTAATGGCAGGACAGCGCCACCTCCAGCCCGCCGCCCAGGGCGGTGCCATGGATGGCAGCGATCACCGGTTTCGGTGATGATTCGATGGCGGCATTGATATCGTTCAGGTCGGGCTCGGCCAGCCCACTGCCCAGAAATTCTGCGATATCGGCCCCGGCGATGAAGGTGCGCCCGGCCCCCAGAATCACCAGCGCCTTGGCCGCCGCATCGGCCAACCCCTCGGCCAATGCCTGCCCGATACCCTGGCGCACGGCCTGGCTGAGGGCATTGACCGGCGGGCTGTCCACCGTGATGACACCGACATCGCCCTGCCGGGCGTAAAAGACAACCCGCCGGTCCATGGCATTTCCTCCGTTCAGGTGGGCGCCTTTGCCAGCGCCTCATCGCTGTTCGTATGCTAGTTTCAAACAAGTGTTTGCGTCAACCCGTTGCCTGTCGAGGCGATAGGGGTGGTTGACGCAGCGTCAGCCACAGCCTATCCCCGGCTTTTGGGCTCTTTGCAGTGATCGGCGGGAACGCTAAGCTGGAAAACGTCTGTTTGATACAGGCCAACAATAGCAAGGCCGCCCGATGGACGGGCCGGCCCTGTACGGACGGGTAGGGACGAAAAAAGGATGAAGGCGGAAGCCGAACAGAAGGAAGGGGGCACGGCCCCGGCGGACAGCGCGCGCCCGGACACCAAGGAGGTGATCCTGGATGCGGCAGAAAAGCTGTTCGCAGAAAAAAGCTATGCCAGCGTCTCGCTGCGCGAACTGACGGCGGCGGCCGGCGTCAATCTGGCGGCGGTGAATTACCATTTCGGGTCCAAGGATGCACTGCTGGTGGCGGTGTTCCGCCGGGGGGCGGTGGCACTCAACCGGGAACGCGCCCGCCTGCTGCGGGAGGCAGAGGAGCGCGCCGGTGGCGGCACCCCACCCCTGCGGGAGATTGTGGAGGCGCTGATCGCGCCGGCCATCCGCTACAGCTTCACCTCCAATCGGCTGGCACTGTACAACCAGTTCGTCGCCTTTGCCCGGGGCGATGGCCCGCCGGAAGCACGGGAGATGCTGGATAAGGATGTCGGGCACCTGCAGCGTTTTGTGCTGCCGCTGGCCCGCGCCCTGCCGCACCTGCCACAACAGGAGGTTTACTGGCGGCTGCATTTTGTCATGGGCGTGCAGCATTCGCTTTATACCGACATGAAGCGGCTGGAAACCCTGTCCGGCGGCCAATGCCACCTGGATAATCTGCCGGCGGTGACAGCGCGCGTGGTGGATTTCGTGGTCGCCGGGCTGGAGGCGCCGCACCGCGTGGTGTGAAACCTTTGATATTATCAGGGCGGGCAACCCTGCCGGAGTCGCCCGCCCCAAGCCGTTGTGTTGCCAGGATGAAACCTATCGTCCGGGCATATTAACGGGTTCAGGGCGTCGCCGCTATGGCCGGCGTGCCACACTGCCCCTCCGACGAAAGCAATAGGGTGAAATCCGTTACAGCAGAACGGCTTACCCTTGCGCCGCCACGCTGGCTGCGGCAATCTGGGGACGAATTGATGCAAAGGTGGCCAAGCGTGTCCGGCCTGCCGTCCGTGGCAGCGGGCGCACCGGCCCGCTTCGAGTTTAGAACAGGCCACCACATCCCAGGGGGGATTGACAGGTATGACCAAGTCGGAACTGATCCAACGTCTGGCGGAGCGCAACCCGCACTTGTACCAGCGCGACGTTGAAAAGATCGTCACCACCATATTTGACGAGATTACCGAGGCGCTGGCCCGGGGTGACCGGGTGGAACTGCGCGGGTTCGGCGCCTTTTCGGTGAAGAAGCGCGACGCCCGCACCGGCCGCAACCCGCGCACCGGCGAAAGCGTGGATGTGGATGAAAAGGTCATCCCCTTCTTCAAGACCGGTAAGCAGCTGCGGGAGCGGCTGAACATGGATGAGGAATAATACCAATCTCCCTTGATCGTGACCGATCAAGGGAGATTTCAGGTTCCCTCATGCGCCGGGCGGGCACTTCCGTGCCCTTGGCTTGCGCCGCACGTGCGGCGGGCCGGCGGTCGCCGGCCTCCAAGCTGCCTAAAGCTTGACCTTTAGGCAGCTTGGTATCAGTTCCCCGCCTTCTGCATACAGGCATCGAACAGGGTCTGTACCACCGGGCGGGTCAGATCCTTGACGATGAAGACGATGCGGGTGCTGTGATCATCCGTCGGCCAGGCATCCAGCTGCACCGGCGGGTGGAACAGGTGCTGCACGCCATGGATGACGATGGGGCGGTCGGCCTCCTCGACATTCAGCAGGCCCTTGACGCGCAGGATATTGTCGCCCTGCGCCTTGGCCACCGTTTCGAAGAAATTCACCAGATTGTCCCAGGGCAGCGGCTGGTCGGCCTTGATGACGAAGCTGGTGATCTTGTCATTATGGCGGTTCACATCATGGTGGTGATGGTCATGCCCGTGCCCGTGGTCATGATCGCAATGGCCATGATCATGGTCGCAATGGGCGTGATCATGGTCGTGCCCATGGGCATCGTGATCATGATGGTGGTGATCGTGCCCATGATCATGGTGGCAATGACCATGGTCATGATCGCAATGCCCGTGATCATGGTCATGATGATGGTCTTGCCCGCCCTCATAGGCTTCGGCCTTCAGCCAGCGCTGCACATCCAGCGACTTGGTGGCCGGGTTATACAGGCCGGCATCGAACAGCAGCACGGGCAGGGCGTCGTCCGTCTGTGCATCCACATGCACGGCACCGGGGTTCAGGTCATGCAGGCGGCGGCGCAGCGCCTCGACAACGGCCTTGTCGGCAATGTCGGTCTTGGTCAGCACGACACGGTCGGCCACCGCGGCCTGCTTCAGGCTTTCCTCGTGCTTGTCCAACTGGCCCATACCATGGACGCTGTCGATGGTGGTGACCACGCCATCCAGCCGGAAACGCGAGGCGATCAGCGGATCGGTCATCAGCGTGTGCAGGATGGGGGCCGGGTCGGCCAGCCCGGTGGTTTCAATCACCACCCGGTCGAATTCAGGTACTTCGCCACGGGTGCGGCGCAGATACAGGTCGCGCAACGTGTCCGACAGGTCGGAACGGATGGTGCAGCACAGGCAGCCGCTATCCATCAGCACCGTATTCTCATCCGCCTTGCTGACCAGAAGATGGTCCAGCCCAACCTCACCGAACTCATTGATGATGACCGCGGTGCGGGCCATGCCCGGATCACGGATCAGGCGCGACAACAGGGTCGTCTTGCCGGAGCCGAGAAAGCCGGTCAGCACCGAGATGGGCAGGCGTACGGGCGGGGCGGGGGGCGTGGGTTGGGTGGACAAGGGGTTGGTTCCTGTCTTCAGTCAGCAAGGTGCCCGATAGCGACCGGGCAAGGGTCATGGTCGTGCATTTGAGCGGCCTTGGCCGCTTCGTCAACTGGTTCGGCAGGCAGGGCAGATGCCCGTCACCTCTACCGTCTGGCGGGTAACCTGAAAGCCCTGAGCTTGGGCTGTTTCATTGATGGTCTGGGCGATCCGCGGGTCCACCAGTTCCGTGGCTTCCCCGCATTTCTCGCAGACCAGAAATTGCCCGCTATGCTGGGTGCTGGGGTCGGCACAACCGACAAAGGCGTTCAGGCTTTCGATCCGGTGGATCAGTCCCTGTTCCAGCAGAAAATCCAGCGCGCGATAGACGGTCAGCGGGGCGACCCGCTTGCCGTCTTGCGACAGGTCTTCCAGGATGGCATAGGCACCGCGCGGCTTGTGACTGGACCAGACCAGTTCCAGCACGCGGGCGCGCTGCGCTGTCAGCCGCGAACCCCGGCTGGTACAGACTTCCTCCGCCCGAGCCAGGGCATCCTTGACGCAGGTACCATGGTCATGGCGATGCCCGTCATGGCTATGATGATGATGATGGTGGTGATGGTCCATGGCCAAACGGCCCCTGCCAGTAGGTTGCTTGCAGCCAAGGTAGTCCAGCCGGCGGCATTCGCCAAGCCAGGGCCGGGCAGCCATGAAAAAAGCCGCCGGCACTGGGGCCGGCGGCATAGGTGCATTTCGATGCCAGAAAAGGGCGGTCAGGCGGCGCGCAGCGAGGCGATGGCGCGGGAGACACTTTCGCTCAGTGCCGTGGTTTCCTGACCCAAGGTCTGGGAGGAGGTCAGCACCTCGTCACTGGACCGGTGGGTGGTATTGGCGATTTCCTGCAGGCCACCGACATTTTCCGCCACCACGGCCGTCCCCTGAGAGGCCAACTGCACATTGCGGGCAATTTCGCGGGTCGCGGCATCCTGCTCCTCTACCGCCGCCGCGATGGCGGCGGAGACTTCCGTGATGTCGCTCACCAGTTGCTGGATGGCAGTGATGGCCTGCACGGCAGCGCGGGTGGCAGACTGCATTCCGGTGATCTGGCTGCTGATTTCCTCCGTCGCCTTGGCCGTCTGGTTGGCCAGGCTCTTCACCTCGCTCGCCACCACGGTGAAGCCCTTGCCGGCCTCCCCGGCGCGGGCGGCCTCGATGGTGGCGTTCAGGGCCAGCAGGTTGGTCTGGCTGGCAATGTCGGAGATCAACCGCACGATGGAACCGATTTTGTCGCCCTGACCTTGCAGCTGTTCCATCTGGCGGGTGCTTTCATCCACCTTCTGGCGGGCATTGCTGGCCATGCTGGCGGCGTTGTTCACCTGGGTGCTGATCTCCTGGAACGAAGCCGACAGCTCTTCCGCGGCACTGGCGACGGCCTGCACATTGCCATTGGCATCGCCCACGGCCCGGTCCACCACGCTGGTGCGCTGCTGGCCCAGCTGGGCTTGGCGAGACAGGTCGCGCGCATTGGATTCCAGATGGTGGGCCGCCTTGTTCAGCTTTTCCACCAGCGAATGCACGCTGCTTTCCAGCCCGTCGGCGATGCGCTGCGACGCGGCGCGCTTTTCCGCCTCCGCCCGCTTTTCCGATTCCGCCTGTTCCATGGCCAACCGGTCGCGGTCGATCAGGCTGGTGCGGAAGACGCTCAGCGCCTTGACGATGGCACCCAGCTCATCCTTGCGGGCCAGGGAGTCCAGATTGACGGTGGTGTTGCCGCCCGCCAGCGTTGCGGTCGCGGACGAGATGCGCTGGATCGAAGCACGCAGGGCGCGGACGATGAAGAAGGAGATCGCAGCAACCAACACCACCACCAGCCCCACCGTGATGGCTGAGTTGCGCTGGGTGCCTTCCGCACTGGCGGTCATCTGCTTCATGGCGCTGTTGGCGGCATCACGCTGGCTGACCGACAATTTGCCCAGCCGGTCCAGCACTGTGCCCAGATTGCTGCGCAGCGGGTCCAGGAAGGAGATGGCGGATTGCGCATCAATCGCCAGCATCTCCTTCACAAACTGGATCGGCTGCCCGAACTTGTCGATATCCTGGGCCACGGCGGCCAGTTCAGCCTTGACCGGCCCGTCGGGCAGGCCCTGCTGCACCTTGGTGATGGCGGCCTTGGCCTTGTCCATGCGGGCGGTGACGCCATCCAGCATGGTGGCGGATTTTTTCGCATCGCCGCCGGCCATAGCGGCGGCCAGGGCGTAGTAGATTTCCTGCACCGCTCCGTTCAACTCGCTTGAGGCGCTCAACAGTTCAGCCGCCGTCTGGAAGCGCACCTCAGTGACTTCGTGGCTGGTCTCTATGAACTCTCCCATCGTGCGATGGGAGGTGACGGCCATGGCCACCAGCGCCAGCAGACCCAGCACAGGCGCGGCGAACAGCTTGAAAGCCATTGGAATGTCATCGAAACGCATGGCGCGTCATTCCTTTCCCGATTATGGGACGGGTGCCGACAAGTGCCGGCCCCCGCCCCTGGGATCACTTTTCAGTGATCATCATTTTAAAGTTGGGGTCGAAATCGACACCCGCAGCGCTGGCGGCGGCCTTGCTGACATAGATCGTCACCTTCGGCGTGGTCTCCACGGCGATGACGCAGGCCCCGGCATCCACACAGGCGACATCATTGCCAACGGTGACGGTGCCCTTGCCGTTGGCCTTCTTGGCTTCATCAGCCGACGCCACGAAGACAGCGAAGGCACCGGCGGCACTGCCGGCATCACCGGCGGCCACGCTGGCGGCTGACATGGCCGATTGCACGGCCGCCACCGGCGCGGCACCGGCGGTCACCACCACCTTGGCGCCGGCTGATGCCTTGGGGGAGACAAAGCCCAGCGCCTTGGCGGCGATGGTAACCTGTTTGGCATCCATCTCGGCCCCACGGGCGGGCAGCGTCGCCAGCAGCCCGACCGCGATGAGCCCCATGACCTTATGCTTGTTCATTGGCTTTTCCCCGATCAGAGCTTGTAGGACACGGTAGCCCAGACACGGCGTTCGGCCTTGGGAGCGGGGGTCAGCCGCGTTTCATCCTTCAGCAGATTGGCGCCAGACAGGGAGATGCGCAGGTCGGATGTTACCTGATAACCAACACTGGCTTGTGTCATCAGGCCAGGGTTGACTTCAAATAACGTTTTATTGCTTCCATCCTGTAGGTAGCGGTAGGTCTTGCTTTTCCAGAGCAATAGCAGATCCGTGCTCCATGGTCCTGAATCCCAACCAATATTGGCTTTAACCGTGTTGCGAGCGTTCGATTTCTCGTAATTCTCGCCGATCAGGAGATTGGAAATCTTGATGGCGTCTTCAGTGTCCATCCACATCCATGATAGATTCCAGCGAAAAGCATCGAGTTTTCCCTGCAGCTCCGCTTCCAATGTCCATGCTTGAGTTGAACCAAGGTTGTCACCCAGCAAGAACACTCGATAGCCGTTGATTAACTTTGGACTTGAAAGATTGACAAATTTCAAATCCGTTGTCTTTTGGTGCGAGACGGATAGACGCCCGAAACCATTGATGTCGTCGATCATATGTCGCCATCCGATCTCGTAACTTGTCGTGACGGACGGGTCGACATTGGGATTTCCAGAAATCAGCAGGGAATTGGGACTGGGTGCTGTAACAGAGTTATTTCTGAGTTCGATCAGGCTGGGGGAACTGATCCCACGGGCGGTGGTCAGCAGCAGACTGTCGTTCGCGGTAACGCGCCAGACCATGCCGGCATTATAAGAAAAGCTGTTGAAGCTGCGTTCGTAATCCGTATCGGTGAAGGGATAGGGGCGGGGACCATCGCGGTAGAGCGCTGTGTGATCGCCACGCAGAGCCAGAGTCAAACTCAAGTCCGTCGTGGCCTGCCAGTCAAACATGTTGGAGAGGGCGTAATTTTTATATCCGTTGGTGGCCCCCCTAACCGGATAGCTTTTCATACTGATATCGCGAAACTCCAGGCCGATCCGGGTGGTTAAACGATCATCCAGTTTTACGAGATCCTGTAACTGGACGATATTTGAGCGCATTTTTGTGTTGACAAAACTCACTCTGCTTCCAAGATTAACATCAAGGTTATTGGAGTATGCATTGGCTTCCAATAAGCCGATTCTCGTGTTTGCTTTTAAATTTCCTCGTATGGAATAGGTTTTGTAGTCATTTCTCACATATTCACCGCTACTAGCGATGCCAAATTCATTTATGCTGTTCCAGGTCGTTTCCAATCCTGCCTGTATATCAGGGGTAATCTGGAAGAGACTGTCCAGAGAAGCGGTCCGGCTACTGCTTTTCTTGTCATAGAACTTTGCCCAGTTTGTACTGGTATTGGTGCCATAGGTATCCATATCCCACCCGCCGGCAGACAAACGTATGCCGCCACGAGTGCCGAGTTTCAGCGTTTTGACAAAGCTGAACTCCTTTTGCCCCAGGTTGCCTAATGTGGCTTCCACTGTACCTACGTCATCGTAGAATGGGCTGTAGGTAACGATATTGATCACCCCTGAGACGGCATTGAAGCCGAACAGCGCTGATTGGGGGCCCTTCACCACCTCAATCTGCCGGATTTCCGAAAGCTGCACCGGGATGGATGACCATAAAGTCATACCGTAGAAATCCTGGTAGACCTGTCGGCCGTTGACCAGGACCAGAAGTCTAGGATTGTATCCCTGGTTGTAGCCGCGAATACCCACATCGGCATTGCTGCTGGTCCATTGCAGCACGTCAATGCCGGCTACCCGATTTAAAACATCGGGTATGGTTCGGGCCCCGGACTTGGTGATTTCATCGGCTGTTACAATTGTCATGGCCGCCGGCACCTCACTGGCGCGCTGCGGCTTGCCGGTGGCCGAGGTGGTTACCGGTTCCCCGAACAGATCCTGCAAGGAGCCGTAATCCATCGACTGCGCCATGGCAGCCTGTGCCAGGGCCATGCTGGTCACGGCCGCCAGAATCAGCCCAGATGGCGTGATCGTTGCCATTTTCATGAAGTTCCCCACATCCACTTGCCGGCCCGGCGATCAACATTTCTGAGCGCGGGCGGGTTATTCTTGGTGGTAGAACTATGGCAGATCGATTTAGCAATTATAGTTATTCAGAAGGATAGAAAATTTTCTTTTAAGGAATTTCTAGAAACACCTTCTTTCGGATAGTTTTGAAATAATAAAATATCGATCAGGTTATTTTCTATCCATTTATCGGCGGGCCCTATCCTTTTTCGGCTGGATAAGGGCTGGACAAACCGCACCTACGTTCTATGTGCCTCTGGGTTGGTTCGATCTGATTAACGCAGTGGGGACGGCATGTCGGCACCCATCATCACCATCATCACCATCATCATCATCGGTGCCACCGGCGGGGCGGCGGGATGGATCACCGGGCGGGCGCTGGGTGTTGATGGAGGGCGTGGTACGTTGCAGACCAAGGGCTGAGCTACGGAGAGCGTGATATGCCGATGATCCATCGCCGCTCGCTGCTGCTGGGCATGGCCTGTGCCGGTTTGGCCGGGCGGGGTGCCTTTGCCTTCACCCTTCCGCCCGGCGACAGCCTTGCCTTCAGCGTTTTCCGCCAGGGCGACATTCCCATGGGCTATCACCGGCTGCGCTTTTCCCGTCAGGGCGACGATCTGATCATGGAAAAGCAGATCTTGCTGGAGGTGAAGCTGGCCTTCATCAACGCCTATCGCTATCAGCACCATAACCGGGAGGTCTGGCGCGACGGGCGGCTGATCGCCATCGATACGGAAACCAATGATGATGGCGACCGCTATGCGGTGACCGGCCGCGCCACAGAGGCGGGGCTGGAGATTGACAGCAGCGCCCATGGCCGCGTGATCGCCCCCGCCGCCATCATCCCCACCAGTTACTGGAACAGTGCCATCACCGGCGCCACGCAATTGCTGGATACCCAGCGCGGCCTGATCATGGATGTGGCGATGGAGGATTTGGGGCCCGAGCCGCCCCCTGGCGGCGCGCCCCAGCCGGCCCGCCACCACCGCATCAATATCCAGACCAACAAGCCCGGCAGCACCGACAAGATCGACCTTTGGTATGATGATACCGGGGCCTGGGTCGGGCTGGCATTCGAAGCCAAGGGTCAGAACATCCATTATGTGCTGGATGGCCCCGGCGGTGCCAGCCCCGTCCCCATGGTCACCGATGAGGCCAGCAGCACCGGGGGCCGGTCTTGAGCGCTGGCGGCACCTTGCGGCTGGTGCTGGGCGACCAGCTTTCCCACAACCTGCCCAGCCTGCGCGGCGTGGACCGGACCTGCGACGTGGTGCTGATGGCGGAGGTGATGGGAGAGGCGACCTATGTGCCCCATCACCCGCAGAAAATCGCCTTCCTGTTCAGCGCCATGCGCCATTTCGCCGAAGAACTGCGCGCCCGTGGCGTGGCGGTGGATTATGCGGCGCTGGAGGATGCGGGCAACACCGGCAGCCTGGATGGCGAACTGCGCCGCGCCATCGACCGGCACCAGTCGGCGCGCGTGGAACTGACTTTTCCCGGTGAATGGCGGGTGTGGAAACAGATGCGGGACTGGCAGCGTGCCCTGCCCATCCCGGTGGAGGTGCGGGAGGATGACCGGTTCTTCTGCTCTATTTCCCGGTTCCGCGCCCATGCAAAAGGCCGCCGCCAGATGCGGATGGAGTTCTTTTACCGGGAGATGCGGCGCGACCATGGCGTGCTGTTGACCCAGGAGGGGGAGCCGGAAGGCGGCCAGTGGAATTTTGATGCGGAAAACCGCAAGCGCCTGCCCAAGGGGCTGGTACCGCCCCCGCCCTTTCGGGTGGAACCGGATGCCATCACCGCAGAGGTGCTGGCCCTGGTCGCCCGCCGCTTCGGCCAGCATTTCGGCAGCCTGGAGGGGTTTGCCTATGCCGTCACGGCGGCGGATGCCACCCGCGCGCTGGATCATTTCATCCGCCATGGTCTGGCAGATTTCGGTGATTATCAGGATGCCATGGCGATGGGGCAGGATACGTTGTTCCATTCCATCCTGTCGCCCTATCTGAATGCCGGCCTGCTGGACCCGCGCGCCGCCGTTGCGGCAGCAGAGGCAGCCTATCGCCAGGGCAAGGCCCCCTTGAACGCGGTGGAGGGTTTCATCCGCCAGATCCTGGGCTGGCGGGAATATGTGCGCGGTATCTATTGGCTGAACATGCCGGAATATGCCAACAGCAACGCGCTCTCCGCCCACCGGCCCCTGCCGGATTTTTACTGGACGGGGGAAACGGATTTGAACTGTCTGGCCCAGGTGATCGACCAGACACGGCGCACGGCTTACGCCCACCATATCCAGCGCCTGATGGTGACCGGCAACTTCGCCCTGCTGCTGGGGGTGGAACCGGCAGAGATTGAGGCTTGGTATCTGGCGGTTTATCTGGATGCCTATGAATGGGTGGAACTGCCCAATGTGCATGGCATGGTGATGTTCGCCGATGGCGGCTATCTGGCCAGCAAGCCCTATGCCGCCAGCGGCAAATATATCGACCGCATGTCAGATTATTGCCGCCGCTGCCGGTATGATGTGAAACAGACAGAAGGGCCAGACGCCTGCCCCTTCAACTATCTCTACTGGAATTTCATTGCGGAGAATGCGGGGGCGTTACGCGGCAACCCCCGCATGGCGACGATGTATAAGGGCCTGGACCGGATGAGCGCGGAGAAGCGCGCGGCGGTGCAGCGGGATGCGGCGCGGTTTATCGCGGGGTTGGTGCCGGCTTATGGGGATGAGTGAGCGCGCCTTGGGGTAGGATCACGCGGCTGTCCACTCACGTCCCGTTTTCTTTCCCACTCTCACCGTCACCCCGGCGAAGGCCGGGGTCCAGGGGCCACAGGTACTTTGCTTTCCGTCTGCCCCCGTTTGAATTTTCCTCTGCTATCCACCCCTTGCCCTTTTCAATCAACGATTGGTATGCTCCCCCGGTTCGGCGTCTTTGGCTGAATGGCATGGTTTGGCCGGCGGTGGGCATGGGGCAGGAACTGGCGGCGCAGTTTGGCGCCATCTGGCATGTTCTGACGGCGGAATGGGAAAAGGTGGCGGTGGTTGCCACTCTGCTGGGGTTGGTGGCCGATGCCCTGACCCTGCTGGCCCCCGTCGCCGTATGGTTCCTGATTGTTGCGGTGCTGGTTGGCGGCGGCAGTTTCGTCCTGGCCCTGGTCCATCCGCCGCTTGCAGCGGATCTCTGGACAATCCAGGCCTATGCCCTGCCCACCGCGCTGGCGATGCTGGCGCTTCATCTTGCGCATGTGAAGGGGGGCAAGGAACGGGGCCTGCTGGCGGAGTATTTCGCCGTCGTGCGCAACATGCAGGACATGCTGCGCCGCGTGGAGCAAGGCCAGCAAAATATCGCGGTTGCCCAGATCGCTGATTCGGCGAAGCTGGATCAAATCCTTGACATACTGCGACAGAAGCAAGAGGGCACCCCCTCCCCCCTGGCGCAGCAGGCACAGGAAACGGCGGTTGACAGCGCCATCCAGGCGGCAGCTGCGGGTAATGACCGCATGGCAGCGGCGGTGAAACGCTTGCAGGCGGGCGATATCACCGGCGCCAGCGACCTGTTCCAGCAGGAGGCGGCGGCGCAGGAGGCCGCAGCCCGCGACAGCAACCGGCAGGCCGCCCAGGCCTATCTCAACCTCGGTGCCATTGTCGGGTTGAAAGACCCGATGCGGGCCTTGGCCGCCTATCGCCGCGCGGCGGAACTGGACCCGGATAATGCCCGCGCGCAATTGATGGCGGGCTATTTCGCCCTGGATACTGGCGACCCCAAAGCCGCCGCCCCCCGCCTGCGCCGCGTCCTGACCCTTGCCGGGGCGGGTGCCTATGACCGCTATTGGGCCAATCTCCGCTTGGGCGACCTGGCCATGGCCCAGGGGGATGGGCCGACCGCCCGTTCCTTGCTGGATCAGGCGCGGGTGATTGTGGAAGCAACATTAAGGGACGAACCGGATAGCACGGACTGGCAGCGCGAAAAATCTGTGCTGGAAAATCGTTTCGGCGATCTGCTGTCGGCGCAGGGCGATCTGGCGGGTGCGCTGGCAGCCTATCGCCGGGGTCTGGCGATCCGGAAGAAACTGTCCGCCGCGCAGACGGATCACGCGGCATGGCAGCGCGACCTTTCCATAAGCCATGAGAGGATCGGTGACACGCTGTCGGTGCAGGGCGATCTGACGGGTGCGCTGGCAGCCTATCGCCAGGGTTTGGCGATCCGGGAGAAACTGTCCGCCGCGCAGCCGGACAACGCGGAATGGCAGCGTGACCTTTCCGTCAGCCATCACAAGATCGGTGACACGCTGTTTGCGCAGGGCGATCTGGCGGGTGCGCTGACCGCCTATCGCCAGGGCTTGGCGATCCGGGAGAAACTGTCCGCCGCGCAGCCGGATCATGTGGAATGGCAGCGCGACCTTTCCGTCAGCCATGAGAGGATCGGTGACACGCTGTCGGCGCAGGGCGATCGGACGGGTGCCCTGGCCGCCTATCGTCAGGGCTTGGCGATCCGGGAGAAGCTGTCCGCCGCGCAGCCGGATCATCCAGTATGGCAGCGCGATCTTTCCGTCAGTCATGACAGGATCGGTGACACGCTGTCGGCGCAGGGCGATCTGCCGGGTGCGCTGACAGCATATCGCCAGAGTTTGGCGATCCGGGAGAAGCTGTCCGTTGCGCAGCCGTATCATGCGGCATGGCAACGCGACCTTTCCGTCAGCCATAACAAGATCGGTGAGACGCTGTCGGCGCAGGGCGATCTGCCGGGTGCGCTGGCAGCCTATCGCCAGGGTTTGGCGATCCGGGAGAAACTGTCCGCCGCGCAGCCGGATCACGCGGCATGGCAGCGCGATCTGGCCGTCAGTTACGCGAAAATGGGCATGGTGGCGGCGGCGCAGCGGGATGTGGAAGGGGCCAGGGGCTGGTTTCAGCGGGGATTGGGGATTATCAAGGGTTTGCTGGCAAAACAGCCGGACCATCCGCAATGGCAAAAGGATAAGGGTTATTTTGAAGGGGCGCTGCGGGCACTGGAGGGGTGAGTGTGGGCGCGGGGGGAGCTTGTTTTTCGGTGCCGTGCCTCTCTCTTCCGTCATCCCGGCGAAAGCCGGGACCCAGGGGCCGCGCGAACAACCTTTCCACAGCGTCCATCAGGGCAGCACCGACGGTTGTGCTTGTGACCCTGGGTCCCGGCTTTCGCCGGGATGACGGAAGGGGTAACGGAAGGGATGACGGGAAAAGGTGGGGCACGGGTCGCCGTTCATCACCGCCAAAGCCGCCCCCCATCACCCTTCCCCCCGGCCCCGCCTGCCCTACATCTCCCCTCACCCCCACAACACGCGGAGCCAGCCGATGCATACCCCCACGCCCGCCGATGGTTTCGCCTGGGTCACCGGTGCCTCCAGCGGGATCGGGGAATATGTGGCGCTGGCGTTGGCGGCGGAGGGGTGGACGGTGCTGGCGTCGGCGCGGCGGGTGGATGCCTTGCAGGATGTCGCGGCACGCAGCCGCGGGCCAGGGCGGATCATCCCGCTGCCGTTGGATGTGACCGACCTGCAGGGCGTGCGGGCGGCGGTGGCCGGGGCCTTGGCCACCCATGGGCCGATGGCGCTGGCCATCCTGAATGCCGGCACCTACAAGCCCGACGGGGCCAGGGGGCTGGATGCCGGGGATTTCGCCCGCACCGTCAATATCAACCTGATGGGCACGGTCAATTGCCTGGATGCGCTGCTGCCCGGCATGATCGGGCGGGGCACGGGGCATATCGTCATTGTCTCCTCCGTGGCGGGGTATCGCGGGCTGCCGCGGTCGCATTCCTATGGCGCGACCAAGGCGGCGCTGATCAATATGGCCGAAAGCCTGAAGATGGATGTGGAACGCTATGGGCTGAAAACCCAACTGGTTTGCCCCGGCTTCATCAAAACCCCGCTGACCGACAAGAACGACTTTCCCATGCCTTTCCTGATGCCGGTGGAAAAGGCGGCGGCGCGGCTGGTGGCGGCGCTGAAGGGGGATGGGTTCCAGATCACCTTTCCCCGGCGCTTCACCTGGGGCCTGCTGTTCTTGCGCCGGCTGCCCGATGCGCTGTATTTCCTGTTGGCCCGGCGCACCTTGCGGTAAGATCACCATCAAACGGGCGTTGGGCCTGATCAAGTGTGGGATGGATTGCAACAGCCATGAATGGCAGGGTTCCGGTAGAACAGGCGCTTAACGCCTATCTGCGTTTCTATCAGGAACTGCGCCCGGAAACCGTGTCGCGGCTGGACCGGCTGGCGGTGCCGGATGTGCATTTCAAAGACCCGTTCAATGATTTCCGCTCCCGCGACCGCATGAAGCAGGTGTTTGCCCGCATGTTCCAGCGGGTGGAACAGCCGCGCTTCATCATCCGCGACCATGCGATTTCCGAACAGATGACCTATCTGCGCTGGGGTTTCAGCTTCCGTACCGCCGGTGCGCCACGGCCGACGACGATTGAGGGCATGTCGGAGGTCAAGTTCGACATGGCGGGGCAGGTGACTTCCCATATCGATCATTGGGATGCCGCCGAGCAGTTCTATGAACGGCTGCCCGTGCTGGGCTGGGTGCTGCGTCAGATCAAGGCGCGCATGGCGGATTAGCACTTGCGGGCGGGCCGGGGCTGGCTTAACCCCCAGCGCTGGAACGCCACCAGCCACGCGGGATCGCCATCATGAGCATCGCCATCGTCCGTACCGTTGCCGACCTGCGCGCCCAGGTGGCGCAATGGCACCGCGAAGGGCTGCGCGTGGGCATGGTCCCCACCATGGGCGCCCTGCATGATGGGCACCTGACGCTGGTGCGCCGGGGTCGGGAACTGGCTGACCGGGTGGTGGCCAGTGTCTTCGTCAACCCCACCCAGTTCGGCCCGAATGAAGATTTCGCCCGCTATCCGCGTGACGAGGCGGGGGATGGGGCCAAGCTGGCCAGTGCCGGCTGTGACCTGCTGTTCGCGCCGACGGTCGATGTGATGTATCCCGCCGGCTTTGCCACCAGCATTGATGTCGGCCCCATCGCCACCCGCTGGGAAGGCGCTTTCCGCCCTGGCCATTTCCAGGGCGTGGCCACGGTGGTCACCAAACTGCTGTCGCAGGGGCAAGCCGATGTCGCCTGTTTTGGCGAAAAGGATTTCCAGCAACTGGCTGTCATCCGCCAGTTGGTGCGCGACCTGGATTTGCCGGTGGCCATTGAGGGCGTACCGACGGTGCGGGAGGCGGATGGTTTGGCGCTCTCCTCCCGCAACGCCTACCTTTCCAGTGAACAGCGACAGGTGGCGGGGCAATTGAACCGGATTTTGCGGGAGACCATCGCCGCCGTTTGCGCCCGCCCGGATACGGTTGAGGCCGCCTGCCAGCAGGCGAATGCCGCCCTGCTGGCGGCGGGGTTTGCGGCGGTGGATTACTTGGCAATGGTGGATGCCGCCACGCTGGAACCGCTGGCCACGCTGGGCAGCGCGCCTGCCCGCATTATCTGCACCGCCCGGATCGGCGGGGTGCGGCTGTTGGATAATATGCCGGTGGCCTGATCCAGCCTATCCACGTGCCCTCTGGCAGGCCAGACCATCCAGCAACATATCCAACCCGAACTGGAATCGCGCTTCCATATCGGTATCGAAAAGCGGCTCCATCAGGCCCAGCAGCCTTGGGTGGCTGGTGCCTGCCGCCTCGGCAAAGCGGGATTTCAGTGTCGCAAGGTCGACAACCAAAGCGCCCGCTGCATCCACCAGCCCCTGTTCTTCAATCGTGAAGCCGATCACGTAAAAGAACAGGGAGCCGTTGGCCCAGGCGGCGACCTTGGCGGAAAAGCCGGCACTGAGAAGCGACCCCATCACCCCGTCATTCACCCGCATAATGTTGGGGGTAACGATATAGGTGCCGGCATAAAGCCGTGCCCCATCGCGCCGGGACAATAGGCCCTGGCGTAGCTGGCGGGCGATCTGCTCCACCTGCGCCCGCCAAGCGGCGGCGGGGTCGATATCGACGCAGACCCGATCCAGCAGCCGATCGGCCAGATGGTCGATCAGCGCCTCCTTGTTCTTGAAATGCCAGTAAAGCGATGGTGCCTGGATGTTCAGGGCCTGCGCCAATCGCCGCATCGTCAACCCCTCCAACCCCACCATATCCAGCAGCGTCAGTGCTGCCTCTGTCACCTGTTCCCGCGTGATTTTCACCAACAGCCCCCTTGTTAACGCTTGCCACTCTAACAATGTTAGGTCAATCTAACGACGTTAGATTATGCGATGGAGGAGCATCATGGATGCCGGAAATGAGCGTGTGGAAAGCCTGGAGCAGTTGCGTACCCTGTATGAACTGCCGCAAGAGCGTATCCTGCGGATGAAGTTTCCCCGGCTGGATGGCTTCATGACCAGCTTCATTGCCGCCAGCCCGCTGGTGTTTATCGCTACGGCGGGCCCGGATGGGCTGGATAATTCACCACGGGGCGGGGCCCCCGGCTTTGTGCGCGTGGTGGATCAGGACCATATCGCCATTCCAGACTGGCCCGGTAATAACAAGCTGGAAAGCATGACCAACATCCTGTCCTCTGATGGGCGGTGCGGCCTGGTTTTTGTTGTGCCCTATGCCGATACGTTCCTGCGCATCAACGGCAAGGCTGTGCTGTCCCGCCGGGCGGATCTGCTGGAAAGCATGACGGAAGGTGGCCGGGTGCCGAAACTGGCCATCCTGCTGGCGGTTCAGGAAGCCTATTTCCATTGCGGCAAGGCGCTCCGCCGCTCCCATATCTGGCAGCCGACAAAATGGCAGAAGTCTGAACTGCCTTCCGTCGGCACCATGATGAAGGCGGTGTCGGATGTGGCTGAGGTGACGGCGGAGATGATTGATGCCGATTATCAGCGGGCCTTGCGAGAAAATCTTTATGGTTGAGGGAAAGCCTGGCCCCCGTCGCCTGGTCAGGCGCTGGGGGCCACTCCTCCTTGCTTACCACACGCCCGTATTCGCCATGCTGGCCCAGGGTTCCTGCTTGGGCAGGGCCCCACCCTTCTGCAGCAGTTCGATGGAAATATTGTCCGGCGAGCGGATGAAGGCCATGTAGCCATCGCGCGGCGGGCGGTTGATGGTCACCCCCTTGTCCAGCAGCGCCTGACAGGTGGCATAGATATCTTCCACCTGGAAGGCGAGATGGCCGAAATTGCGCCCGCCGGTATAGACCTCCGGATCCCAGTTATAGGTCAGCTCAATCTCGGCCTGCGGGTTCTCGTCGGCACCCAGATAGACCAGGGTGAAGCGCCCGGCCTGGTTTTCCATCCGCCGGGTTTCCTTCAGCCCCAGCTTGTTGCAATAAAAATCCAGCGACTGTTCCAGGTCGGTCACGCGGACCATGGTGTGAAGATATTTCATGGTTTCCAGTCCGTTGCGGGGGAATGATGCCGGCAAAGATAGGCGCTGCCCGGCCTGCTGCCCAGCCCCGGCATGGCAGATACTGTCTGAATGTACGGGGTGACAGGATCATTGCCCCGTTGCATTGCAGTATTTTTCATGCTGGCATGGTGTCCAACCAAAACGGGTAACTAAATAAGATAAGGCCGGACATATCCGGCAGGAAACGGGCATGACCAGCGACCCGATTGCACAGGTGTGGATTTTGGTGGCGGCCGGGCTGGTCTTCATGATGCAGCTGGGCTTCTGCCTGCTGGAGGTCGGGTTTGTCCGGGCCAAAAACAGCATCAATGTTGCCATCAAGAATGTGATGGATTTCTGCATTGCCGGCTTCTTGTTCTGGCTGTTCGGCTATGCCCTGATGTTCGGGCCCAGTCTGGGCGGGTTGATCGGGCTGGGGCCGCTGATGCCCGAACATACCGGGCGGCCGGATATGCTGGTCTTTCTGCTGTTTCAGATGATGTTCTGCGGCACGGCCACCACCATCGTCTCCGGTGCGGTGGCCGAGCGCATGGGCTACAGCTCCTACATCGTTGTTTCGGCCCTGCTGTCGGCCCTGATCTATCCGGTTTTCGGCCATTGGGCCTGGGGCGGCATGGCCGGGCCGGGCAGTCAGGGTTGGTTGTCGGCGCTGGGCTTCATTGATTTTGCCGGCTCCACCGTGGTGCATTCGGTGGGGGGCTGGCTGGCGCTGGCGGCGGTACTGGTGATCGGTCCGCGCTCCGGACGGTTTGATCCCGGCACGCGCGCCATGGGCGGCAACAGCCTGACCATGGCAGCGGCTGGCGTGCTGGTGCTGTGGTTCGGCTGGCTGGGTTTCAATGGCGGCAGCGTGCTGGGGGAGGTGACCAAGGCGCCCGGCGTGCTGCTGAACACCATGGTGGCCGGCTGTGCCGGT
This sequence comes from Niveispirillum sp. SYP-B3756, assembly GCF_009495745.1. GTDB lineage: Bacteria > Pseudomonadota > Alphaproteobacteria > Azospirillales > Azospirillaceae > Niveispirillum. Next base: position 9,126 of record NZ_WIDQ01000007.1, on the reverse strand, counting down.
GGGCTGGCCGGGCATTTCATCGCTCTGGCCACGCTGCGCCGCGCCACGGTGGAACATTTCCTTAACGGGATTCTGGGCGGGCTGGTGGCGGTGACGGCCGGTGCCCTGGTACTGGGCACGGGGGCGGCGGCCCTGGTGGGGGCAACCGGTGGGGTGATGGTGCTGTTCGGGCAGAAGGTGCTTGACCATTTCCGCATCGATGATGCGGTGGGGGCGGTGCCGGTGCATCTGTTTGCCGGCGTTTGGGGCACCTTGTGCGTGGCCCTGTTCGGGGATGTCGCCCTGTTCGGCACCGGGCTGGACCGCTGGCAGCAATTACAGGCCCAGGCCATTGGCGTGCTAGCCTGTGGGGGCTTTGCTTTTGGCAGCGGCTATGCACTGCTGTACCTGTTCAACCGGATCTTCCCGCTGCGCATTGATGCCGAATCGGAACGGCTGGGCCTGAATATCGCCGAGCATGGCGCCACCTCACCGATGATGGATCTGGCGGCGGAGATGGAGCGCCACCGGCTGGAAGGCAAGTTCGACCGGCCCGTGCATGTGGAGCCGCAATCCGATGTGGAGTTGATCGCCGCCCAGTATAACCGGGTGATTGACCGGGTGACCTCGGAGATTCAGCGTCACGAACAATTGTTGGATGAGCTCGGCCGCGCCAAAGTAGAGGCGGAGAATTCCAACCTGGCCAAATCACAGTTCCTGGCTACCATGAGCCATGAGCTGCGCACGCCGCTGAACGCCGTCATCGGTTTCTCCCACCTGATCGCCGATCAGGCCTATGGGCCGATTGACGGGCGCTATGTGGAACACGCGCGCGATATCAATGATGGTGGCAAGCATCTGCTGGCGCTGGTCAATGATGTGCTGGATTTCTCCCGACTGGAGGCGGGGAAGTTCCAGCTGAACGAACAGCCACTGGATTTGCGACGTGTGTTGTATGGCGTCCACCGGCTGATGCTGCCCCTGGCAGAAAGCAGCAGCCTGGATCTGCGGCTGGACGTGCCGGAAGGGTTGCCCTCCATGCTGGCCGATGAACGGGCGGTGCGGCAGATTTTGATCAATCTGGTGGGCAATGCGGTGAAGTTCACCCCGGCCGGCGGGCGGGTCAGGATCGGTGCCATGCTGGAACCCGACCGCCGGCTTTGCCTCAATGTCTCGGATACGGGTATCGGCATGGACCCGCAATCGGTGCCCAAGGCGCTGGAACCCTTCACCCAGTTGGAAGGCGGGCTGGCCAAGGGGCATGGCGGCTCCGGCCTGGGCCTGTCGCTGGTCAATGCCCTGGTGCGCCTGCATGAGGGCACGATGGTCATCCAGACAGCGCGCGGCCAGGGCACCAGCGTTGCCATCCGCTTCCCCATTGCCCGCACGCTGGACCTGCCAGCGGCAGAGGGGCGGCGGGTGGCGGGGTAAATTGTGACCTGCTCCCTGGAAATGGGTCCGGTGCAAAGTAAAATTCTCCTGACCGAGGAGGGCTATTTGAGGGCTCTGCTTATGACCGATGACGTTTTGGGGAGCAGGTCACATTGCCCGTGAATAGGGCGGGTTAGAATTTTACCTCAATACCGGAGATGGCGTAGAGCCCAGGCTGCTTATAGCCCACTTCTTCAATGATGTTCGCATCGAGCGCGTTCTGGACGCGGCCATAGACGCTTAGCCAATCCGTGACACGATATCGTCCGGATAAATCCAGGCGCCAGTAACTATCCGTACTGATATCGCCTGCCCAACGCAGCCGTGGGCCGACATAATAAAGGTTCGTTCCCAAATCGACACGATCCGATGCATAATTGAGCCCAAAATTAATCTTGTGATAGGCAACCTGAAACATGCGGTTCCACGCGCCGGATGCTGCCTTTGTTTTTGCATCAGTGTAACTATAGGTTATATTTCCGGAAACATTTGGCAAAATCTGATAGCGCGCAGCCAACTCAACGCCCTGGGACATTGCAGCGTCACGATTGACGTACAAGCCGCGTCCCGTCCCCGCGACACGGGGATTAACGATACTGGAATCGAACATGATGATGTTGTGAATCATGGAATGATAGACGGCGAGGTCTATACTCGCGGTGCCGCCAAACAACTTATGGCGTATGCCACCCTCGACGGTTTTGCCGTTTGCTGGCGTGAGGTTGCCATTCCCGTAGGTTGGGTTGAACAGTTGCGACAATGTCGGCTGGGTGAAGCTGGTGCCGTAATTCGCATATACCGAGGTAGAAGAGGCAATATCAAAGGCCGACCCTACACTATAGGTAATCTCACGCCCCCAGACACTGTAATCGTCAAGCCTCACCCCGGCATTAGGGTGCATTTTTCCATTCATTACATCGAACTGAAGTTGTCCGTACACGGATTTCACGCTTTGCTTCGTATCGCTGGTTATGGCAGTGGCGTTGCGCCCCAAAAATTTCTGCTGCAAATATGTCGCCCCAAACAGCGCTGTCAGGTCATTCTCGCTGTAAACGAGATTATAGTCAGCCTGCTTGTTCTTGCCCGTCGTATAGGAAACGTAACCGCGGTCAAAAATAGGAATTGGCGCTCCCTTGGCGTAGGTAACGCCGTTATAGACGAAATTTTTCAGCGGCGCCGGCTGATATGCCAACAGACCGTCATCCAGATCAGTCGTGTCGTAATCGCGCTTCATTCCGGAGAGCTGAAGTTTCTGGCTCCAACGGTCGCTGATCTTGTGTTTTGCCCAGATCGTTCCGACAAGAAATTCTGACTGACTATTCTGATTGGGATCGGGAACCTGAAACGACCAGTAGGTCTCCGGCGTCTGGCAACAATAGGCTTCTTTCAGTTCCGCATATTGGAAACGGTTGTCCGTCCGGTAAACGCTGGAGCCAATCTCGAAAGCTTCCTTCACATAAGATATTTTTCCACTAAATGACTTATCTTTAAAATATTCGAACTGGTGAACGCCGCCACTATCTGTAATTGATCCATTAAGAGCGAAATTGAGAGTTCCGTCGCCCACATCGAAATTGTTACGATAATTGGCGCGGATTTTCTTCCATTTTAATGATCCACCTTCCACGGCAACGGCAGATTCGGGAGACTCTCCGCCCTTGGTCGTAAGCGAGATGACGCCCGCTGTGGTATCGGCACCATACACGGTAGCGTGTGGACCTCGCAGAACCTCCAGACTGCCAATCATCGATGGGTCGATCTGGCCGATCAGATTGCCAATTCCGCCAGAGTTTCCGTCATTCATCACCACACCGTCCAGCACGAACAGAATACTGTTCGAGAATCCGCGCAGCCGAAGATAATTAAATTGTCCGGGACCACCGGCTTTCTTAAATTCGATACTAGGCTGTGCCCGCAGGACTTCCGTGAGGTCGATATGGGCCTTGGCCTCTATCTCGCCCGCATCGACCACCGTGGTCGGCTGCGTCATTTTCTTTAGCTGGGTTCGTACTTTTGTGGCGCTGACAATGATCGCATCGGCGCTCGCGGTCTGTTGCACGTCGCCAGCAGCCATCTGCAAAGGTTCGACGTTTTCCGCTGCATGGGCTGTCATGAAACACGCGATGCTCATGGGCAAGGCCAATGTCGCTTTTAGATTCATTTTAATATCCAGGATCAAAAGATGGACATGCGGCAACTCTGTCCATTGCTGGACAGAGAGCCGGAAAAGGAAGGGGGCCCGGCTGCGCCGCCGGGATCGGGCTCAGGCGCGCGTCAGCGACATGCGTGTGCCATTCCAGCCCGGGAATAAGGTTGAATCCCGATCAGGCTTGATATCAAGTTGGGTACCGGCCAGTTCGGTCAGGACAGCGCGGTAATCGGTTGTGACCGGAAGATCGATTTGGTCTTCCAGCGCATCGCGCTCGAACCGCTCGGGTAGTTCTCCGTAAATTTTTCCGCCTTTGATGTTCTGGCCAAGCGCGAATATTGCGGTCGCGCGACCATGGTCTGCCCCTGCTCCGTCGTTACCCACGACGTTGCGCCCGAAATCGGTATGGGTGACCAACACAACATCGTCACGATGTCGACCGAGATCGTCCCAGAAGGCCGCAACGGTGTTGGCAAAATCACGGGCGACCGGCGGGAACGAGAATTTTCCGGCGGCGTCGAGTGCCTTGGAATGCGTGTCCCACGATCCCATCGCATTGGCGCCTGATCTTGACTCGGCAAAAGCCACCTGCAGCCCGATATCGGCCTTGATGAGCTGTGCGATGTTGCGCATCCCGCTTGCGAAGGTCGAGTTTTCTGGATAGTTGGCGGCGCTGCTGGCGGTGTTTTTGGCGACAGCGAGGACACGCGCCGCCTCAAAGCTCAGCTTTCCCGCTGTGCGCAGTGCGGCGTTGTCACTCTCGGCGTAAAGCCGCTCCACCGCGCTCATCGATGCTGAATTCCCCGCGGGCGGCCTCAGGCCGAGGGCCAGTTGGTCCAGATCGGTAATGGATGTAACGGGCTGAGCGCCATACAAAATGCGGGGTTGCTCGGGCGTGAGGGAAGCCGCGCGCAGCAATCGGCCCTCACCATCCGGAGCCGCTGCAAGCGCGCGGTTCAACCAGCCATCGGCCGTAGCCTTATTGCCAGGCGTGCCCGACTCCCACCACTGCGCCGCGTCGGCATGTGAACGGCTGTTGTGAGGCGAACCGGCAGCGTGAATGATCGCCAGGCTCCCGTCCCGATAAAGGGGTGCGAGCGCGCTTAAGGCAGGGTGAAGACCATATTGGCCATCCAGGTCCAGAAGCGCATTTTCTTTGCCGGATCCGGGGGCAGGCAACGTCATGTGTGGCCTGAGCCGGGCCAGGGATTCGCTGGTATAGGGAGATACAGCGAGGAGGCCGTCCATGCCAAAGCGCTGATAGACAACCACCAGTACTTTTTTGCGTGCATTGCTCCCCATCGCCGCTAATGCCGCATTGCCGAAAAACATCGGCGCCATTGCACCGGCCGCAAAGGCGGCCAGGCCGCCGGACTGTATAAAGAGGCGTCGTGTGACCATAATTTCTATCTCCCCAAAAGATGATGGCGGATTGGACGTTCGCTCTTTTATCGAAGCTGAAACAGCGGACTGGCGAGCAGTGTGGCCAAAATGTGGGTTGGGCTGGCAGTGCCTTCCCGTTCCAGCATATCCACCGCGTGGTGCGCATCTTGATGGTGCAGCAGTTCGGTTGTCAGGGAAGCCAGGCGGACCTCAGCGGACGGGGTGATGACGACCCCATCGAGTTGACCGCCAGACAGGTCTTTCGCAAATCTGATGCGTGCCGATAAGGTGGCCGGATTGATCCACTGGTGTGTTTCAGGCAAACCATGGGAGTCCAGATAGGCGTAGAGCGGTTGCCCCATATCACCAATGGACTTTACGAGAGTATCTGTTGCGCGCACATCGGCTTGCGTTGCGCGTAATGCACTGACGACATATTGCAGCGGCGTCTTTATTTTGGGCCGGGTTGCGGCTTGCTTCCAGAACTCGGGCGATTGAACCAATGTGCGCAAGACTGCACGCAGGTCGCCCTGGCTACGTTCAAAACGCCGTGCCAACGTGGTGGTCAATGCCTCACTGGGCTGATCGCCAACGAAATGCTCTGCCAGCTTTTGCGCTATGTGCCGCGCTGTCGCGGGATTGGCGGCCAGTAGGTCGAGAAGTTTCTCGCCTTCTTCCAAACCACCTCCCGCAGGGAACACCCGGCCCAGCACGCGCTTGCTCGTGGCATCATGGTGATCAGCCCGGAATAGGAAGCTGCCCTGCCTTACGAAACCGCCCGCCGCCGCCTCGGCGAAACCACTTTTGAACCAGTCGTCGGACGCGCCGTAGGGCAGGCTGGACCAGCCGGTTAGCACACGCGCCGCGTCCTGCAGGTCATTGGGCGTATATGCCCTGTCGCTACCCAATGTTTGCTGCATGATGATGCGGGAGAATTCAAGATTGGGGCCGCTCTCGGGCCAGAAGCGCCGTGGCAGAATCAGATCTTCCTCATTGGCAATATCCTGCAGCTCCTGGCGTACCGCAGCAATGCGCTTGATGTCGCCGTTTGCCTGGAGTTTCGTCAGCGCTCTTCCCATGGCTGTGTCAGCCTCGGGCACAGTTTGCTTCTGGGCATCGCCCCGAAAAGCTTCGATCATCGCTGGGTGTTTGGCGGCCGCCCCCAGAAGAGCGCGGAATCTTCCTAACACATTGGGACGGATTGCTTCCGTTTCGTAAAACAAAACCCAGGGCCGTGACCGGAAATTGCTGCTGCTGGTGTAGAAGTGATTCTGCCAAAAATCAGTCAGAACTTCCTGTAGCTGATTTTCGCTGAAGGTGGCGCGGACGATTTTTTGGCCCGCAAGTTCCTGATACAGCTCTTTTTCCTGATTCAGATATCCCTGGCTTTGACGAAAACGCACCAGCTTGCGGTTGGCCCATTCCCCATCGACCATCGCATCGGCGGGCGGCACAAGGTCATAGAAGCGCCGGGCATGGGCGGTACTTTGCGAGAAGCTGGGAAATTTCGAGAAAAGCTGCTGGTGCGTCATGGACAATGCCGGAAAGGCGGCGAGCTTGATATCGAGTGTATTCTCCTCAGCAGCCTGGGCAAGTTGCTGTTCGAACCAGCGCCCCAGCCCCATGGCGACGACCCGATCAATGTCGCCGGGACGGGCGCCAAATGTGAAGCGGTTGAGGAGCACCCTAGCCGCTTCGCGTTGATCCAGCCCGGCTTCCGCATAAGGTAAAGTCAAGGTTTCGGATCGGCTCTGCTGTGCCTGTGGGGGCGCCGTCAACGAAACCAGACCGACGCCGGCGACTTTGACTTCTGCCGCATTTGTCGGCTCAGCCTCATCTACGGTCGCTGCATGAAGCAACGGTGCGTAGGTCAGCAAGAGTGCCAGGGTAAAAGCGGTGAGCCCCGACCGTGGGATATGGATGTGGCTCATGGACAGTCCTCATCTGCTTTTGTTTTCAAGCATGGTGGCGACCAAGGGCAGGTCGCTGCGAGGACGAAAGGAGGGAACGAAACTATAGTCGCGGCAAGTTGATAACGGTTGAAGGCGGGCTACATGACGTAGGAAGCAAGTTACAGAATGTTACGAAACCGGGAGATCTGAACTGACCCGGATTTGTAGCCGGTCGCTGTTATTTTTAGATATTTGTGTTTTATAACAATTAATTACCGTTATTTTAGGGCCTGTTGAGATTTGGTCTTCCATCGGAGGCGAGAGCGTGATTCAAGAATCGGATGGAAAGAGCTGGTCCCCCGTGAGCGGACAGTTTGCTAAGCCTGGTTCGGCCTTATTGAAGGACGACCGACATGACGGGACAGAGGAAGCGATATTCGGCTGATTTCAAGGCGAAGGTGGTACTTGATGCGATCCGGGGCGAGTTGACGATGGCGCAGCTTGTGTCGCAGTACGGTGTGCGCCAGACGATGATCAGCGCTTGGCGCAAGCAGGCGATCGAGGGGATGGCCGGTGACGTTTTGGGGAGCAGGTCATTTGGCGCAGACAGCAAAAAGCCGCTGATCCCTTTTGAGGATCAACGGCTTAAGCATTGGATGCGGGGACAGGATTTGAACCTGTGACCTTCAGGTTATGAGTTTGAAAAGTATTCATACGATCAAATACGGCGGTACCAGCCCATTACCCATAACATACTGTTTATAAATACTAATCCAAATGAGCCATTGCCTCTCAAATACGCTTCAGTTACCCTAATTTCACTCTCTCCTGTTACCTATATGTTACCTGCGGACCGGTGGCATGACCACAGTTTTTTGGCAGGAACGGAGGCTGATTGTGGCGAAACTGACCAAGCGCGTGGTCGAACAGTTGAAGCCGGAAGCCGTCGAAACCGTCCATTGGGATGACGAACTTCGCGGCTTCGGCGTGCGGGTCTGGCCATCGGGTCGCAAGGTTTATGTCGCCATGACGCGGGTCAAGGGCCGGCTGCGGAAGGTGACGATCGGCACGCATGGCCCCATCACCGCCGAGAAAGCCCGGATCAAGGCGCACGAGATCATCTCACAGGCGAAGGCTGGCAACGACCCGGTCAAGGAACTGGACGTGGCCCGCAAATCGCCTACGGTCAAAGGGCTCGGCGAGCGTTTCCTCAAGGAACATGTCGCCGTCCGCTGCAAGCCCTCCACCCAGTATGAATACAAGCGCTCCGTCGAGTTGTTCATCAATCCCGAGATCGGTACCCGCAAGGTCCTCGATATCGAGCGCCGAGACATCGCCGAAATGCACCAATCCCTGCAGCACATTCCCTACCAGGCCAACCGGACTCTGGGCGTGTTGTCCAAGATGTTCAATCTGGCCGAAGTCTGGGGGCTGCGACCGGACGGCAGCAATCCCTGCCTGCATGTGAAGAAGTATAGTGAGGAGAAGCGCGAACGGTTTCTGGGCGCCGACGAATACGCCTCCCTGGGCCGGACATTGGCCGAGGTCGAGGCGGATGGTTCGGAGCCTCCAGCCGTGGTGGCCGCCGTCCGGTTGCTGATGCTGACGGGCTGCCGCCTGGGCGAGGTCATGACCTTGAAATGGTCCTACGTGGATTGGCAGGCGCGGGCGTTGCGGCTGCCGGATTCCAAGACAGGTACCAAAATCGTACATTTCGGGGAAGTGGTAGCCGCCGTCCTGCGGTCCATCCCCCGGCTGCAGGATAATCCCTGGGTCATCACCGGCACGAAGGAAGGTGCCCGGCTGACCGACTTGCAGCCGCCCTGGCGCCGCATCCGCAAGAAGGCCGGGCTGGATGATGTCCGCATCCATGATCTGCGGCACTCGTTCGCCAGCGGCGCCCTGTTCCTGGGAGAAGGACTGCCGATGATCGGCAAGCTGCTCGGACATACCCAAGTGCAGACCACGGCCCGTTACGCCCATCTGGCGGCCGATCCGGTCAAGAATGCCATGGAGAAGGTCTCAGACTTCATTGCCAAGCAGGCGACGATCAGTACAAAGCGGCGGCGCAATCACAAATACACGGTCCAGCCCTTGGGATCCTGGGCAAGCGCGAAATCAGCACCGTAGAGGTAGGGCACCCCCTGCCCTTTCGTCCTTCATAGCTGGACTTGCCCTGGCAAAGTGGAGAGCCATCATCCTAAAATTTGGGTTTGATGGAGGTTTTGATGGTTCGAGTAAAGCAGGTCAAGATCACGGCGGAATTCAAGCGAGATGCGCTGCGGATTTTGT
>NZ_WIDQ01000062.1 GCF_009495745.1 Niveispirillum sp. SYP-B3756 | reverse complement strand
AGGAGGCAGCCGACCACGGTACGGTCAGCGACTGGGGTGAAGTCGTAACAAGGTAGCCGTAGGGGAACCTGCGGCTGGATCACCTCCTTTCTAAGGAAGAGCCTTTCGTTCCGCCGACCTGTTGGGTTTTCCAACATGGCTTTGGCTGACGGATACGCCGTCTCCGCATCCCTTCTCATGGATCGACAGCAAGCCTGGTCGGAAGACTGGGCTTTGTCTGTTGGGATCACCAGCCTAATTGGGGGCGTAGCTCAGTTGGGAGAGCGCGTGCTTTGCAAGCATGAGGTCGTCGGTTCGATCCCGTCCGCCTCCACCAAGTTCCGTCATTTGATGTTGAGCTTGTTGGCAGTGATTTGAGATCCATGAGTAGGCAATCGATCGGTTGCAGGTTTACCTGTGACTGTAGGCAGCAAGGGCTGCCGGTTCTTGGACATCGTGAAAATGGTTTTGTGAAGTGTGACCAAGGGTCCGCTTTGCGAGGGATGAGGCTCTCTGCCGAGGGA
>NZ_WIDQ01000061.1 GCF_009495745.1 Niveispirillum sp. SYP-B3756 | reverse complement strand
ACATCATTTCAACGAAGCGACAGCAGTGTCGAGGCGGTAATCGGCAATCCTGATGCGCTCTCGGCTACTGTCGTATGCTGCGTCAACGGCTTCGCGGAGAGGGGTTTTATCCAGGAGTTCACAGACGCGGTCGATGGGTGACATGCCTTTCAGAGCCGTGTGCGGCCTATTCCAGTTCCAATGATGCTGCCATTCAGCCAGCTTAGCCTCAATCTGAGGATCCTTCGGATTGATCATGTCCCAGAATTCTTCCCGATCAGCCCGATGTGTTCGCTCGACCTTGCCGTTCAGGTGGGGTGAGCGGGGTGGGATCGGCCGGAACTTTATGGCCCAGTCCATCAGCCGCCGCTGGACGGCTTCAGCAAAGAATTCACGCCCACGATCCGTTTGGATCCGTTGGATCGGAAACGGCATTTCCTCAATGAGGCGTTCGAGAAAATCCAGCGTATTGGCGGCTGTCGCTCTCTTGTAAACGCCGAGTACCTTATATCGACTGCAGTCATCAATTGCAGTGTACTGGTAGAT
>NZ_WIDQ01000060.1 GCF_009495745.1 Niveispirillum sp. SYP-B3756 | reverse complement strand
CCGGTGCGCTAACCGCAAGGAGGCAGCCGACCACGGTACGGTCAGCGACTGGGGTGAAGTCGTAACAAGGTAGCCGTAGGGGAACCTGCGGCTGGATCACCTCCTTTCTAAGGAAGAGCCTTTCGTTCCGCCGACCTGTTGGGTATTCCAACATGGCTTTGGCTGACGGATACGCCGTCTCCGCATCCCTTCTCATGGATCGACAGCAAGCCTGGTCGGAAGACTGGGCTTTGTCTGTTGGGATCACCCGAAACCCGTAAGGGGCCTGATTGGGGGCGTAGCTCAGTTGGGAGAGCGCGTGCTTTGCAAGCATGAGGTCGTCGGTTCGATCCCGTCCGCCTCCACCAAACTCCGCTTTGAGCGTTGAGTTTGCAGGTTGTGATAATCCATGAGTAGGCAATCGGATCGGTTGCAGGTTTACCTGTGACTGTAGGCAGCAAGGGCTGCCGGTTCTTGGACATCGTGAAAATGGTTTTGTGAAGTGTGACCAAGGGTCCGCTTTGCGAGGGATGAGGCTCTCTGCCGAGGGA
>NZ_WIDQ01000006.1 GCF_009495745.1 Niveispirillum sp. SYP-B3756 | reverse complement strand
GAGCGGCGGACAAACATGCTTCGGCCAAGGCAAAACCGGCAAATGTTGGGGTGGGCCGGTCCACTGCGCCCACGGCTCCGTTACCCGGTCCACCCCAACACTGACATTTCTACTTTGTTCAGAACACTGACAATTCAATTCTGTTGAAACACGGTGATGTAGGCGGGTGGATTCTATTTTGAAGTGCAACTCTTCTTTATAATCAGATGGTTAGCAATGGAGGCTGCCATGGGAGAGCACTATTCGCACCTGAGTTTGGCGGAACGGCGCGTGATTGACGAGATGTTCCAGGCTTCGATCCCGGTTCGGGAGATCGCGGCGCGGCTTGGCGGCATCGCGGGACGATCCATCGTGAGATCAACGCAAAGTTAAAATGTCAGCGCGCCTCCGCACGCATGTCCATCAAACGTGCGGAGGTCCAGCTTGTCTTGGTTCAGCGATACACCAGAACCGGTGTGGTGGAATGGGTCAGCACCTTCACCGTCTGGCTGCCCAGCACCACCGCCGCAAGGCCACGCCGCCCGTGTGAAGCCATGGCAATCAAATCACATCCCGCCTTTGTCGCCGTCTCGATGATGGCCTCATAGGGATGATCGGCTTGCACCAGAGAGGTCTCCGCGCTGACACCAGCCTTGGCTGCAACATCAGCCGCCGCCGAGAGCAGCTTTTCTGCATGGTCTTTAGCGTGGCCTTCATATTCGAGGCGCGTCTGGGCCAGTTGTTCAGTCTCCACAGAGAAGACATGGAAAGGTTCGATCACCGTCAGGATCTTGATCTTCGCACCGACTTCCTTGGCAAAAGCAACACCCTTGTGCAAAGCGGTCAAGGACAGCTCGGACCCATCGACCGGGATAAGTATATACTTGTACATCGGCTTCCTCCAACCTTGATTATTGATAACAATCAGATGATACGATCTATCGGCTGGAAATTCCTTGATCCAGGTCAGTTATACCGATGGTGCCCCGTCACCGCTGCGGGGCACCATCGCCATCTGGGCACTGGTGTCGGGCGACGGCTAAGCATATCCGGGCATGGTTCAGACTTCGGCACGGGCAAGAGTTCCACATGGGCGGTATTTCCCTGTTCATTCTCGGCGGCACCATCCTGTCGATCGCCGGCAAGGCATCGCCCGCCGACAGCGCGGCCTTGCTTCAGCAGGCTGGTATTGAGCCGGCCGGCCCGGTAAGCGTCACCCGCTGGCGCAATGTCGGCAGCCAGAACCTGCTGATGGCAGACCTGATCGCGCTGGCCGCGGAGATCGGTCGACAGGCAGCTTCAGGCACCAAAGGATTCATTGTCATCCAGGGAACGGATACGATGGAGGAAACGGGCTTCCTGCTTTCCTTGCTGGTGCCGGCCGACATTCCACTGGTTTTGACCGGTGCGATGCGTACCGCCGACGCGCCGGGGGCGGACGGGCCGGGCAATCTCAATGATTCTCTGTGTGCAGTGCGGGCCCTGAGCGGACTTGCCCTTGGCCCCGTCATCTGCATGAACGGGGAGTTGCACGCCGTCCGCCATGTGCGCAAGGTGGATGCAGGGCGCATCGGGGCCTTCGCCTCCCCCGGCATTGGCCCGCTGGGCACGGTGGTAACGGGACGGGTGCGGCTGTTGCAGCGTCCCCTGCCCCAACCCGGCCCCTATCCACTTCCGGATCCAGCCAACCTGCCGCGGGTCGCCCTGGTGACGGTAGGGCTGGACAGTGATCCGTTGTTGATTGCGGCCTTTGCCAGCCCTGACTGGCAGGGATTGGTGGTGGAAGGTGTCGGGTCCGGCCATGTACCACAGGCGCTGGCCGCCCCGCTGATCCAGTTTGCGAAGCAGAGCCCGGTGATCCTGGTCAGCCGTTGTGGCGGGGGGGATACCGATGCTGATGGTACCTATCAGGGGGAAGGCACCGCTGCCCATCTAATCGCCAATGGTCTGATTGATGGCGGGCCGCTCCAGGGCCGCAAGGCAAGGCTGTTGCTGACCATCCTGCTGGCCCGGACGACAGTCCCTTCCGCTATACGAGCGGCATTGGTCCCCTGGGCGGGGTTGGGTCTGCTGACGGATTAAGGTGGCACGGTCAGCGGCTGCTGCACCCGCGCCGCCGGCAGGCGGACAGTAACGCTGGTGCCACGGCCAGGGCTACTTTGTAGTGTCAGACTGCCGCCATGGGCCTCCGTATAGCCCTTGGCCAGCGGCAGCCCGAGACCGGCGCCAGCCTGACGCCTTGCCAGCCCCGTATCCACCTGGGCAAAAGGTTCCAGGGCAAGGCGCATGGCTTCCATCGACATGCCAATCCCCTTGTCGGTCACCTTGAAGATGATGTCGCCCGATCCCGGCTCCAGCCCGGCAGTGACCTGCACCTCTCCCGGCCCATCAGTGTAGATGATCGCATTGCCAATCAGGTTGACCAGGGTTTGCTTCAGCCGCACCTCGTCCCCCAATATGCGCATACCGCCCTGCGCTGCCCGCACCACCAGCCGTACCCCACGTTCTGACGCTTTCTGCGCTGTGAGCCGCTCCACCCGTTCCAACAGGGTACCGACATCGACCCAGCCTTCCCGCAGTTCAAGCTCACCAGCATCCAGGCGGGCTATATCCAGCAGGTCATTGACCAGTCGCAGCAGATAGACGCCGCCATCATGGATATCGACGGCATAATCACGATATTGCGGGGCACCGAGATGGCCCAGCAGTTCGTCCCGCAGAATGGCGGAAAAGCCGATGATAGCATTTAACGGGGTTCGCAGTTCATGGCTGATATTGGCCAGGAAATGAACCTTGGCGCGGTCTGCGATAGTGGCACGGGCTTCGGCAGCATGAATCTGCGCTCGCCGGGCCAGCTCCAACCGTCGATCCCGGGCGAAAAGAATTATTTCATCATCGCCCATCCTGGTGATGGGGCGGAGCCAAAGTTCAACAGGAACGGTCGCCCCGCACAGACTGAGCAGTTCCAAATGGTGCCACTGCCCGGCATCCTTCTGCGACGGCAGTTCCGAATGGAGAACGCGTTGAAACGCCACCCGCCCCACCGGCACCACAAGGTCAACAAAATAGCGTCCCTGCAACTCCGCTGCCGAGGCCGCCCCAAGCAGCCGGCAGCCGGCTGGGTTGATCAGTTCCACCCGGCCATTGCGCAGCAGACAGAGCAGGTCAGGCACACTTTCCGCCATCACCTGGGCGCGTGTCTGCAAGCGATGCAATGAGGCCACATCCACCATGTCCTTCATCGCGTTGCGCTGCACCCGCTGTAAAACCGCGAAAGCCCCCCCAAGCAGCAGCAGCAGCAACGGCACCAGGAACCAACTGAGTTTAAGAAGGAAGCTGAGGGCCGGCATAGGCGCCGTCCAGGACAACCAGGCAACCGGTGGTGCATCCGCAGGGGCAAGTGCTTCTCGCAGGGGAAGTTCCAGGCGGAAAATACCAGATGGCGGTCGCATGGTGAGGATATCCATCTCCTCCAGTACCGGCTTGAAAATGGCCAGAAGTGCTGGCCGATCCATGGTTTTCATGAAAACCATGACCTTGCCGTCGGGAATCGGCGCTCCCCCCTCCTCCCGGCGGATGTCGGCGACAGCGGTCATGAACAGACCGCCATTGATCGACACTAGCCCCGTTACAGCAACCGGCCTGCCAGGTGGTGCCGCCTGGGCCTGCTTCAGCATTCGTTGCATCGCCGGGGGGATTGGTCCCCATTTATCCGGGTCGGGCAAAGCCTTCCCATTCAGGGAGGCATAGATGACTTTGCCCCTCTGGTCGATCACAAGGCTGGCAGTAATCTGGTGGATGGCGCCGAGATAGACACCAATATTGCGGTCTGCCCATTCCAGATCGGTGCGGTCAACCAGGTTATCAACTGCCTCACCCCATGCGGCGTAGTCAACGGTGGTATTCGCAAGCGCCCGTTCGGCAGCTGCGAGTGCTTCTTCCATGCTGCGCCGGGATTTTCCAGCCTCCGCCATATCATAATAAATGGCGGAAATGGAAAGGGCAGTCACCAGGACCAGCATGGAAATGGCCAGCAGCAGCAATATGGGAACCACGATCTGGCTGGTCCCACGCCGATAATCAGAACCGTTGCCTGATGGAATCAGGCAATCGTCAGGGAGGGCCTTCCCCTCATCCCCCGATATCAATGCGCTATGGGCCGGCATTCGTGTTCCTGGTCTAGACGCATTGCCGTCGGTTTTCCAAGCTAATCACATAGTTCCCGCTATCACCTTGCCTTTCAATCATTATTTGCTTTTCATTCCTTTGCGCCTGTTATCGGGCCTGCCACGTGCCCTGCAACTGGACATTCCTGAACCCAGTTTTATGACAAGGACGTGACGCAAGCCACCTCTCTCCGGTGCGTGGTGAATATGCAACACCATCGGTCAGTCTTTTTACTGCAACAAAACCACATCAAATCGGTAATAGGCTTTTGATAGCCCTCCGGCGGGGCTTGGGACGATCCGACCTAGTTTTCGGCGCGGTGCCGACAGCGGAACGTTATCCGGCTTTTCTCGGCGCGAATCCCACCGGAGAAACAACAATGACCTTCAAGACTTCCCTGCTGGCCGGCACGATGCTCGGCGCGGCCTTCATCGCCGCCCCGGCTATGGCCCAGAGCGCGGGTAGCGCTTCCCAGGCTCAGCTGGACGCTCTGGCCCAGCAGATCCAGGCCCTGCAGGGCCAGCTGACCAGCCTGAAGGACAGCGTCGCTAAGGACAAGGTCACGACGGAAAAGAAGCTGGCCGATCTGCCGAAGGTGACGGCTGATGGCGGCCGTATGCGCGTGCAGACCGCCGACAAGAAGTTTGACGTTGCCCTGCGCGCCCGTATCCATATGGATTACGGCACCTGGGTGCATAAAGACAATTACACCACCGACGCCACCGACGGCTTCCAGCTGCGCCGCGCTTTCCTGGGCGTTGCCGGCACTGTCTACAAAGATTGGGGCTTCGAATTCACCGGCAACTTCGCGGGTGACCGTGGCGGTGCCTCCCAGATTCAGGCTGCCAACATCACCTATAACGGCGTCAAGAACACCCAGGTGATCATGGGTGTGTTCCAGCCGAAGTTCACGCTGGATGACAGCACGTCCTCCAACGACATCGCTTTCATGGAACGCTCCCCGATCAACAACATTGTTGTCGGTATCGGCGGTTCCGACAGCCGCACCGGCGTTGGTATCTCCAACAAGGGCGACAACTACTTCGTCGCCGGTTACGTGACCGGTAACGCCACCGGCACCACCGGCGCCATCGACGACATGGTCAACCTGCTGGGCCGCGCTGCTTACCAGTTCTACGCCAACAATGAAGGCGGCGCCGGTATCGGCGTGTCGGGTGTCTATCAGGTCACCCCGCAGGCCGCTGCCCGCACCAGTGCCACCCAGATCACCACCACCGCTTCGTTCGGTGACCGTCCGGGTCTGCGCATCGGTGGCAACCGCACCTCGCTCACCAGCACCGGCACGATCAGCCAGATCAAGGGCCAGTGGGCCTATGGCGCCGACCTGGGCGCCAACTTCAAGAACTTCTGGGTCGCCGGCGAATATTACATGTTCGGCGCCGACACCGAAGATCGTCTGCCGGGCACCACCACCCGCAACAGCTTCCAGGATCCGGAATTCGACGGCTACTATGTCTCCGCTGGTTACATCCTGACCGGCGAGCGTCGTACCTACAAGCCGGGTGAATGGACCGGTGTGAAGCCGGCTTGGCCGGTTGGCCAGAATGGCTTTGGCGCTTGGGAACTGGCGGCCCGTTACTCCACCGTCAACCTGATCGACCGCGCTGGTGGTGTTGCCGGCAACGGCACCGGCGAGGAAAAGAACTGGACCATCGGTGTGAACTGGTACGTGAACAACGCCATCCGCTTCATGCTGAACTATGTCAACACCACGGTTGATCGCCCGAACGGCACCGATCAGGGCCTGGACGCGGTTGCCCTGCGTATGCAGTTCCAGTTCTGATCCCTATCGGGACCAGAATAGTTATGGCAAGGCCCGCCGGTCAGATGACCGGCGGGCCTTCGCTTTTAAAAAGAAATGCCGCCGCCATTACAGCGGCGGCGACACCGACCAAATCACAGCCGTTTGACGGCGCTGATCCCCTTGCCCCCGGCGCGGGCGACGACATCGGCCAGCGGTTCGGCCACCACTTCCATATGGAACGCGTTGGCGTGCAGCAGCGTTACCCCATCGACCATGATGCCGACATGGCCGGGGAAGAACACCAGATCGCCACGCTGGAACGCGACCCCCGTTCCATCGCTGGAAACCAGGGTGCCAATGGCCGCCTGCTGTTGGTCGCTATCACGCGGGCAATTGATGCCAGCAGCCAGCAAGGCCACCTGCACCAGCCCGGAACAATCAATACCGATGCTGGTGCGACCACCCCAGAGATAGGGCGTGCCGACAAAACGTTCAGCCACCGCCACCGGGTCGGCAGCCTTTTGCCCAATCGGGGCGACGTGGCGGATATGCAGCCAGCCGCCACCGGCCAACTGGCGCCAATCCCCCTCTTCCCCCGCCACGGCCACCAGGGCGCCCATGGGCAGGATATCGACGAAGGGCAGCTTCAGGTCCGGACCGGGATAGAGCAGGGTGCGCAGTGCCGTCACCCGATGGGTCGGCGGCACCGGGTCGGCATCCAACGCCTCCACCCGCAGCCAGCCGACATAGCCATCGGTGCCGTTCTGGCCCCAGGCCCAGCCATCATGCTCCTCCAGCACGGTGAAGGCTTCACCATGCAGCAGTTCCGACGCCTGCCGTGCCTCATAGCCCGGCTCTTCCTTCAGGGTGGCGAAGCCGGCCCCGATCTGGCAGGGCACACCATCAATGAAGCGGGCAGCCGTGACCTTGCCACGCAGATAGGAGGCCGCGAGGTCATCCCGATACGGGTGAACACGCTTGTCGAGAATTTCTTGGTCGGTCATGCCGATGGGGCCAGGGCTTCCGGTCGGGCGCCTTCCACCGCCAGGGCGGCGACGGCGCCATTCATATCCAGCGGGGCATCAAAGGCCCCGCCATCTTCGCCAACCGGTCCGGCCGTGCGCCCCGCATCGATCACCATCTGGCCGAATTCCGCCAGATGCACGGACCCTTTCACGGTCCGCTGTACCAACACGTTGCGCCGATCATCCTGGTCGCGCTTGCGCTTGATGTAGCCCAGTCGGCCCAGCCGGTCCAGCGCGCGGGTGATGGCGGGCTTGGAGACATTCAGCGTCTGTGCCAGCCCGCGCACCGTATGGGGCGGCGGGGTCAGATAGACCGTGAGCATCAGGGCCAATTGCCGTGCCGAAAGGTCCGGCCCGTCCTTGCGGACAGAGGCCACCAGGGCCCCACGCCAGAGTTGCAGCGCCTCAAGGTTCCGTGACATGCCCGCCCCCGACCGCTTCGCGCCGGGTTTTGCGGAAAATCGCAACCGGACGCGAAACGGAGTTTGCCGAATAAAGCGTTTTTCGGCAAGTCGGGAACGAATCAGCCCGAAGCGGGTTTAAGCGGCCGGCGGAAACCGCTTCGCGATCACGTTGAAAAAGGCCCGCAAGGTCATCGCCTCCCCGCCTTCCGGCCGGCCGGGGCGGGTGCTGGCATTCCAGGAATAAAGATCCACATGGGCCCAGACCGTGTCCTTGGAGACGAACTGTTCCAGGAACAGGGCCGCCGTGATGGCCCCGGCCATACCACCGCCCGGCGCATTGTTGAGATCGGCGATCTTGCTGTCGAGCTGCGGGCGGTAGCCCTGCCACAGGGGCAGGCGCCACAGCGGATCATCCGTCGCCGTCGCTTCCGCCGCAATTTCCGCCGCCAGCGCATCATCATTGCTGAACAGGGCCGGCAGGTCCGCCCCCAGCGCCACCCGGGCGGCCCCTGTCAGCGTGGCGAAATCCAGCAGCAGGGCGGGCTTTTCCCCATCGGCTTCTGCCAGGGCGTCGCACAGGATCAGGCGGCCTTCGGCATCGGTATTGCCGATTTCCACCGTCAGCCCCTTGCGGGTGGGGATGATATCCATCGGGCGGAAGGCATTGCCGGCCACGGCATTTTCCACCGCCGGCACCAGCACGCGCAGCCGCACCGGCAGCCTGGCATCCATCACCATCCGGGCCAGCGCCAGGGCGTGCGCCCCGCCGCCCATATCCTTCTTCATCATCAGCATGGACGATGAAGGCTTGATGTCCAGCCCGCCGGTATCGAAGCAGACCCCCTTGCCCACCAGGGTGACCAGCGGATGGGCCGCATCACCCCAGCGGATATCGATCAAGCGCGGCGCCTTGGCGGCGGCACGGCCGACGGCATGGATCATCGGGTAATTCTGCGCCAGCAGGTCGTCACCCACAATCACGCTGAAGCTGGCACCGAATTCCTTTGCCAGCGCCTCGGCAGCGGCGGCCAGTTCCGGCGGCCCCATATCCTCGCACGGGGTGTTCACCAGATCGCGCACCAGCGTGGCAGAGCGGGCAAAGCGCTCCACCGCCGCCGCATCGGCATTGGCCGGCAGCACCAGGCTGGCAAAGCTCTTGGTGGATTTCTTGTAGCGGGTGAACTGATAGCAGGCCAGGGCCCAGCCGGTGGCGACAGCGGTCGCCGTCGCCGGCTCCAGCGCCGTGTCAAGGACATAGCTGCCGGCGGGCAGGCTGCCCGGCAGGCCCGCCAGCGACCAGATATCCAGTTTCTCTGCCACACCAACCAGCACACGCACCAGCGCGCCATCAGCGCTGCCGATCAGGGCGGTGCTGCCGGGGGTGGCCTTGAAACCCAGGCGGCGCACCCAGGCGGCCTCTGCCGCCGGTGCGGCGTTCAGCCAGCCATCCAGCGCATCCTTGGTCAGCAGCGTCAGGGGAACGGTATCGGCGGCGGGGGCGGGCAGCAGACAGGTCAGCACTTGGGGCTTGGTCCTTTTGCAGAGGCGGGTATGGATTTTCGGGCTTGGTCGCCCTTTCTTCCAGCCCTACTCTCCCCCGGCCCCCATCGCAATGGTGAAGCTGAGATGACGACGCACGCCCCCACCGACCTGACCCTGGTGATCGCCAACAAGCGCTATTCCTCCTGGTCGCTGCGCCCCTGGCTGGCCCTGCGCACCGCCGGTGCTGCGTTTGACGAAGTCCTGGTGCGGCTACGTACACCGGAGACCACGCAGACCCTGCTGACCCATGGACCGAGCGGCAAGGCACCGGTGCTGAAGCAGGGCGATCTGACCGTCTGGGACAGTCTGGCCATCTGCGAATATGTGGCGGAACTGTTCCCGCAGGCGCAGCTTTGGCCCGCCGATGCCAAGGCCCGCGCCGTGGCCCGCGCGGTGGCGGCGGAAATGCATTCCGGTTTCATGGATTTGCGCCGCAACCTGTTCTTCGATTTGCATCAGGTGCATGATGTGCCGGAGCGGGTGGCGGCCGCTGCCGGCGATATCGCCCGTATCCAGGCGCTGTGGGCCGATTGCCGCGCCCGATTCGGGGCCAGCGGCCCCTTCCTGTTCGGCCATTTCACCATCGCGGATGCCATGTATGCCCCGGTCTGCGTGCGGTTGCGCGGCTGGCAGGGGGGTGAGCTGACGCCAGAGGCCGATGCCTATATCGACGCCATCTTCGCCCTGCCCGCCATGCGGGAATGGATGGCGGCCGCAGCGCAGGAACCCTGGGTGATTGATTACCTGAACATCTGATCCAGCCGTTCTTTATCCGCCATGTGGCCACCCTGGAATATTTCCATGGGCGGCCCGTGGCCCCGGCATTACCGCTGCATCCGATAAGGCAACCACCGCCCGCAAACCGCCATCAGGGAGCCCGCCCATGTCCGCCCCGTCCTTCCGCTTCCGCTATGGTCCCCGCGTGTTGAGCGGTCCCGGCACGGCCGGACAGGTGGCAGACCATCTGCCGGCGGGGCCCTGCCTGATGGTAACGGACAAGGGCGTGCGCAGCCTGGGCCTGCTGGCCCCGGTGCTGGAGGCGTTGGAAAAGGCCGGTATCCCGGTCAGCATTTTCGATGCGGTGGAACCCGATCCCTCGCGTGAAACCGTATTGGCCACGGTGGCGGCGGGACGGGCGGCGGGTGCTGTTTCCGTGCTGGGCGTGGGCGGTGGCAGCCCGATGGATGTGGCCAAACTGGCAGCCTATCTGCTGGCATCCGGTGATGATCTGGAGGCGATCTGGGGTGTGGAGCAGGCCAAGGGCCGGCGCCTTCCCCTGTTGCTGGTCCCCACCACGGCCGGCACGGGATCGGAGGCCACGCCTGTCACCGTCATTTCCGTCGGCAATGGCGAAAAGCGTGGGGTCAGCGCCGGGGTTCTGCTGCCCGATGTCAGCGTGCTGGACCCGCTGCTGACCCTGGGCCTGCCGCCGCATGTGACGGCGGCCACCGGCATTGATGCCATGGTTCACGCCATCGAATCCTATACCAGCGCCCGGCTGAAAAACCCGATGTCCGACATGCTGGCGCGTGAGGCGCTGCGCCTGCTGGCCGCCAACCTGCTGAAGGCCTGCCGCACGCCCGGCGATGTGGAGGTGCGCAGCGCCATGCTGCTGGGTGCCCATCTGGCAGGCGTTGCCTTCGCCAATGCGCCGGTGGCGGGCGTCCATGCCCTGGCCTATCCGCTGGGCGGGCTGTTCCATGTACCGCACGGCCTGTCCAACGCGCTGGTGCTGCCGCATGTGATGGCCTTCAACATGCCGGTGACGGCCCCGCTTTATGCCGAACTGGCCCCGCTGGTCGACCCTTCGCTGGCCGGCCTATCCCCAAGCGCACAGGCGGAAGGGCTGGTGGCCGCCATGGTCACCCTGTCGCGCGAAAGCGGCCTGCCGCAGCAGATGCGCGCCGTGGGCGTGACGGAAGCCGACCTGCCGCAGATGGCCAAGGACGCGATGCTGCAACAGCGCCTGCTGGTCAACAACCCCCGCCCCATTTTGGAAGCCGACGCGCTGGCCATCTACCAGGCCGCCTGGTGAGAAAAAAGCGGCCCCGCACCCTGTTACGCAGGATGACGGGGCCGTGGGAGGAAGGTTAAGCCAAAGGCATCCTAGAAGCTCGCCCCCACCCGCAGGCCAACCATGCGGCCAGGGTTATAGGTGGCTGTCGTGGAGCTCCAGACCACGGTGGTCTGATTGGCCACGCGCTTGTCTTCCACATTATTGACGAAGGCGTTGGCGAAATAGCGCTGATCAGCGCTTTCCCAGCGCAGGTTCAGGTCGGTCTTGCTATAACCGCCATTGCGGCCCTGCCCATAATTGGCACTGTCGCTGAACGTCTTGGACTGCACATAGAAATCGATTGCAGGGCTGAGCGTACTGCCGCCCGGCAGATCGAAAATATGCTCATAGCCCAGCCGCGCGCTCCAGCGTGGGGCATTGGCCAGACGGTTGCCGGAGAAATCCGCCACCGCACCGGGAATGGGGGCATAACCCATGATGGGCGCGAAGATATTGTACATCACATCGGCGCTGTGAAGATTTTCCGATGCATTGGGGAACCTGTTATATTTGCCATCCAGATAGGAGACATAGGCCGAGATGCGGTCGTTGCGCGTGGGGCGGAACAGGCTTTCCAGTTCCACACCCCGGATACGCGCCTTGGCGGCGTTGGTGGTGACCGCCACCGGCCCGGTGGCGGTGCTGATCACGCTGGAAACCTGCAGATCCTGGTAATCCATATTGAACAGGGTCGCCGACAGGAACAGCTTGCGATCCAGCAGGTTACCGCGCAACCCGGCTTCATAGTTCGTCACCGTTTCCGGCCGGTAGCTTGTATAGGGGGCCGGGTTGGTGCTGGATTGCAAACCGCCGGCGCGATAGCCGGTGCTGACCGTGGCATAGCCCATGATTTCATCGGTGAAATCATAGTCCAACCCCGCCTTCCAACTGACCTTGCTGAATTTTTCCGACGCGCGTGCCCGGTCATCGGTCAAGCCCAGACCACCGGCCGGGCAAGTGGTGCTGTTGATATTCTGCCGGGTGACGGTGCCGCCGAAGCAGACCAGTTCCTGCTGGCCACCATGCACCGTGTCCCAGGTGGAGCGCAGACCGGCCAGCAGACGGAACCGGTCCGTCACCCGGAAGGTGCCTTGGGCAAACACAGCAGCGGATTCACTACCCCAATCCGTATAGCTATTCACCACATCCACAGCAGCGATGGTGGAAATCTGCTTGCCGGTACCGGCAGAAATGGGACCGAAGGCGTTGAACACGCTGGCGAACGGGGCCGGTGCCGTATTGCCTGCGTGCAGCAGACGCTGACCAGACGGCGTGTCATCCCAATAATAATAACCGCCGCCGACCAGTGAAATCCGCTCCGCCTCGTAATTAATATCCAGTTCGTGGGAACTGGCCTTCTGGCGCTGGTCCAGATATTCCTGCGAGAAGACGCCGGTGCTGGCCACCACACCATCATTTTTCAACACGGAATAACCGGCCAGATAGGTTGCCGTCACCGCATCGGAAATCTTCCAGGTCAGGCGGGAACGGGCGCTATATTCCCGGACATCCTTGCCATTGTCGCGCACCTTCTGGATGCCGGGATTGGGTTCATGGGTCTTGATGATCTCTGCCGGGCCGAAGCGGCCCGTCTTCAGATCAGCATTAGGGTAATAATTATAGTTGGCCAGGTAAACCAGCGGGGTCGTCCCCTCATCCCGGCCATAATTCAGCGACAGGCGCCAGGTCAGGTTATCGGCAATGTTCCAGCGGCTGGTGAGGCGCAGGCCCGTCTGATCGGTCTTGTCGAACCGGTCCTGGGCCGAATATCGCGGCGACAGCCCGTCATTGACATGCCGGAAGGCAGAGACACGCAGGGCGAAATTATCCGCAACCGGCAGGTCTGTATGCAGGCGGACCTGCACATCCTGATGCGATCCATATTGCACGTCACCGCTGACGGCATAATCGTTGTCCGGATCGGCCGTATTGATATTCACCACGCCCGCCGTGGCGTTGCGGCCATGCACGGTGCCCTGCGGCCCGCGCAGCACCTCAATGGCACCGATATCAAACATGCCCAGCGTCAGCGTGGTGGCAAAGGGGGCATAGATGCCATCCACCTGCGTCGCCACCGTGGAATAACCGCTGAAGCCGTTATTGCTGCCGATGCCACGCATGGCAAAGCCATTTTGGCTGAATTGCAGGTTCGGCACCGCGGTGACCAGATCGCTCGCCACCGTAATATTCTGGCGGTCCAGGATATCCGGGTTCAGCACGGAAACGGCGATGGGCGCCTTGGCCAGCGTCTCCTTCACCTTCTGTGCCGTCACCACGATTTCCGCCAGCATATCCTCTGACGTTTCGGTCTCAGCCGCCAGGGCGGCAGCCGAAACAAGCATGGTGCTGGCCGACAGCAACAAGGCCGCACGCGTGACCTTCCATGGACGTGTCATTTTCCTTCCCCTCTATATTTGTTGGTTATGGTCTTTGGCCCGGACATTGCCGGAAAGCAGGCAGCAAGGCCCCGTCCCCGCGCCCAGGGGCGCGGGTTGTCTCTGTCCTTCCGGGGTACGGCTCGCTTTACTTCAGCAGAACACCCAGTGCTGTCTCCGCCATGGCGCGGTAACCGGCATCCGACGGGTGCAGCTTGTCGCCGCTGTCATAGGCCGGGTTGATCCGCTGCGGATCGGCACTGTCACGCACGGCAGCATCGAAATCGATGACGCTGTCAAATTCCCCGCTGGTGCGGATCCAGCGGTTCAGCTCCTGCCGTACCACTTCCTTTTCCGGCGTCGCATAGCCGGGAAAGGGCGATCCCAGGAAGGGGGTCAGGGTGGCACCGTGGATTTTCACCCCCCGCGCCTTGGCCCGTGCGATGAGCTGGCGATAACCAGCAATCAGGTCGGCCGCCGTGACAACCGGGTGATGGCCCGGCCCACGCGGATTTTCCAGCCCGCTCAACCCCAGATCATTGATGCCTTCCAGCAGTACGATATCGGTGACGCCGGGCACCGACAGGGCATCGCGGTCGAAGCGGGCCAGCGCCGCCGGCCCCATCTCGTCCCGCAGCACGCGGTTACCGGCGATGCCGGCATTGGCGATGGCGACGTCGTTCTGCCCCTTCTGGCGCAGCAGGGCCGCCAACTGATCGGGCCAGCCGCGCATCTTCGCATCCTTGGCCCCGGTTCCATCGGTGATGGAATCGCCGAAGGTGACGATGGTGCGCGCCCTCTTGGTGGCGCGCACCAGAATGGCGGAGACGATCTCCCGTCCGGTTTCAACCCGACCGCCGGTGAGCTTGGCCGCCCGCGTCTGATCGCCACCGGCCGCCACCTCCACCACATGCAGCGGGTCAGCCTGGGGAATGGTCACCGGTGCCGGCAGATGCAAGGTCACATAAACGATGGCACCGGCCGCCACCTGCAGGGGCAGCGGATCGCTCACCAGTGGGGCACCGGCGGCAATACGGGCCGCGGTGCCACCGGAAAAGTGCAGCGGGGCCACGCTCTTGCTATCAAGATTGCCGGCCGCATCCGCCAGGGCGATGGTCACCGCCGACACCTGCACATCCGTGGGCAAGGTTTCGGCCGACAAGCGGACGCGAACCTCATCCCCCGCAGCGGTGATGCGCATCTTATAGCGCAAAGTGCCCTGCACCTCTGCCGGCGGGCGCCAGAAATCGAAGGGCAGCTTCTCCAGATTTAAGGAGGGACTGGAGGCCCAGCTTTGCACCCAGCGCCCGTCCGGCGCCGCCAGGGCGGCCGGCACACAGAGCAGGGTCAGCGCCGACACCGACAACAGCCGCTTGAACAAGGAATTCTTCACGACTTCTTTCCTCCCACGCATTGGAAGCTTTCAGCGGCTTCCTTGTTTCCCGTGCCGTCATAGCGGGCATAGGTTGGATAGGGGCAGAGTGGCCGGGTACGGCCGGGCCAGGGGCTTTGCGGCCCGGCCGTGGCGGTCAGGCTGTCGGGGGCCTGCCCCCGTTCCACCCAATCGACCATGGCCTGGAAGGCGGCAAAACGGTCTGTCGCGGGGCCATTGCCACAATGGCCCATGCCGGGCACCGGGAAGACCCGCACAAAGCCGGCGGCCTGTCCGCCATAACGTTCATCCATCTCCCGATACCAATTGAGCGTATCGTTGATGGAGAAGACCGGATCGGAGACACCATGCGGCACGATCAGCTTGCCGCCATGGGCACGGAAGGCATCGATATCGGGGGATCGGGCCGACATCTCTTCCCAGGCCGAAACCGTAAATGGGGCGGCCACCCGGTGGATCAGGTCGCCATCCTTTTGAAAATCAAAGGTCAGTTGCTGTTCAAATATCTGCTGCGGGTCCATGCCCAAGGACCGGGGAGCGGGCGAAAACAGCCCATGCAGGGCCGCCCCGCCAATCACCACATTCAGTGGCGGGACCGGCGGCTGAACAAGGCCCAGCTTCCACACCGCCCAATCCGGTGATCCGATCCCGGCATCCCAGGGCCATTGCGCATAAAGGGCGGCCCCACCCTTCCCTTTCGGCCCGGCCAGCGACTTTTTCAGCGCCGCCAGCTTGCCGGGATCAACACAGCCATCCTCGGCGCCGGCGGCGCATTGCACGCTTTCCAGTGCCTTTTGCAATTTGGCACCGCCGCATTGGCCATAACGGCTGATGATGCCATCGGCCAAGCCATCATCGCCATCGCAGGCATCCAGCACCGCCCGGCGGATCAACACAAAATCATCGGCGCTGAACAGCCGGGAGAGGGCCGAAACCGAGCGCTTGCCCTTTTCATCCGGCGGCAGCAGGGCGCCAAAGGCCTGCACATCCCAATTCTGCGCCAGGGCGGCACGCGGCAGCGACATGCCGGGGGCACCGGCAACAATGCCGTCAAACATGTCGGGGAAGCGGTGGGCGGCCATCAGCCCTTCCTGCCCGCCCTTGGAACAGCCGGCGAAATAGGAATGGTCGGCCGTGCGACCATAGAAGCGGGTGATCAATGCCTTGGCACTGTCCGCAACCGTTTGCAGGGAAGCATAGGCATAGTTCCGCCGTGCCTCCGGATCCCAGCCGAAGGCGACGGGGCCACCCCGGGCCGGATCGCTGTTGCTGGCATTGTCATGGCCGGAATCCTGACTGACGACGGCATAGCCCTGGTTGACCGCCGGTTCCGTCAAGCCGGCACCGGGAACCAGACCCAGCGCATTGCCAATATTGCCATTGGTGCCGCCCCCACCCTGGAACAGAAAGCGGCCGTTCCAGTTTTCCGGCAGGCGCAGCCGGAAGCGGATTGCATAATGCTGACCATCAATGCCCGTGCGCGCTGCCATGGTCGCATCGATGACGCAATGCGGCTTCAGGGCCGGCGGCGGACCGGCAGGCCGTTCAAACGGCTCCGGCGGCACGGTCGCGCCCTCGGGCAGATAGCGAGCGGCCTGCACCTGGGTGGATGCATCGGGCCATTGGCCCTGCATCAGGGTGGCAACGGCCGCGCAGCGGCCCTCAAAAGCAGGCTCAGCCGCTCCAGCGGAAGCAGCCCACCCCACAATTGCCGTGGAAAGCGACAGCGATGCGACGCATCCTGCCAACAGCCTGGCTCTGGATACCCTGGCCACCTGTACCTCCCGGACTATTCGTTTTGTTCTTAAATATAACCATACTCCCACATTACAAACGATTGCAATCGCGTTTTTGAAAGAAGCAGCAAATTCCAGTCATGATGACATAGCCAACCGCACCGTGGACAAAAAGAAAGGGCGGCCCCCGGATCGCGCCGGGGGCCGCCCTTGGATGGGGCTGGGTTGATGCGGCTTTTTATCAGGCCGGTGGCATTAAATCCGTTCCACCACCATGGCGATGCCCTGGCCACCGCCAATGCACATGGTGATCAGCCCATAGCGGCCGCCCGTGCGGGCCAGTTCATAGATCGTCTTCACGGTGATGATGGCCCCCGTCGCCCCCACCGGATGGCCCAGCGAAACACCGCTGCCATTGGGGTTCACCTTGGCCGGATCGAAGCCCAGCAGCTTGGACACTGCACAGGCCTGGGCGGCAAAAGCCTCATTGGCTTCAATCACATCAATATCTGCCAGTGACAGGCCGGCGCGTTGCAGGGCGATGGGCACGGCGTGGACCGGACCCAGCCCCATCACCTCCGGTTCCACCCCGGCATGACCCCAGCCCAGGATGCGGGCCATGGGCTTGATGCCACGGGCGGCAGCGGCATCGGCCGACATCAGCGTCACCGCCGCTGCCCCGTCATTGACGCCCGACGCATTGCCCGCCGTTACCGTGCCATCCTTCTTGAAGGCCGGCTTCAGCTTGGTGAAATCTTCCAGCTTGGCATCGGGGCGGACATGTTCATCGGTATCGAACAGGCGGCTTCCCCCGCGTGCCTTCACCTCCACCGGCAGGATTTGTTCCTTGAAGCGGCCTTCGGCGATGGCGCGGGCGGCGCGGGTATGGCTTTCCAGCGCCAGCGCATCCTGGGTGGCACGGTCGATGTCATGGCGTTCGGCCACATTTTCAGCCGTGACGCCCATATGGATCTTGTGGAACGGGTCGGTCAGCACCGTCACCATGGCATCGACAACGGCGGCATCACCCATGCGCTGGCCCCAGCGCACAGAGGGGATGACATGGGGCGACCGGCTCATACTTTCCGCCCCACCAGCCACGGCCACGTCGCATTCCCCCAGCCGGATCATCTGGGCGACAGAAATGATGGCCTGAATACCGGAACCGCAAAGCCGGTTCAGCGTCAGCGCCGGGGCTGCGGTGGGGATGCCGGCATTCACCGCCGCCACGCGCGCCATGTAGGCGTCCTGCGGGCCCGACGGGATCACCTGCCCCATCACCACATGCTGCACATCGGCCGGGGCCACCCCGGCGCGGCGCACCGCTTCGGCAATCACCAGGCTGCCCAATTCTGCCGGGGCCATATCCTTCAGGCTGCCACCAAAGCCCCCAATAGCGGTGCGGGTGCCAGAAACAATCACGACATCGTTCAGCGTGCTCATCCAAAATCCTCCCAGATTTTCATGTTTTATCTGTAACGATAAATTATGCCTCCGCTGCGATGCACGCAAGAAACTTTCGCATATGCAAAAAGGGCCGACCCAAGGGCCGGCCCTTTTTCATCAGCGGCCCTTGAAGGCGGGCGGGCGTTTTTCGGCAAAGGCGGCCATGCCTTCCTTCTGGTCTTCCAGGCCGAAGGTGCTGTGGAAGGTGCGGCGTTCGAACAGCAGCCCTTCGGTCAGGCTGCTTTCAAAGGCACGGTTCACACTCTCCTTCGCCATCATCGCCACCGGGCGGGACATGGTGGCGATCTTCTCCGCCACCTTCAGCACCTCCGCCATCAGGTCGGCCAGTGGCACCACGCGGGCGACAAGGCCGGACCGCTCCGCCTCCGCCGCATCCATCATGCGGCCGGTCAGGCACATTTCCATGGCCTTGGCCTTGCCGATGGCGCGGGTCAGGCGCTGGGTGCCACCGGCACCGGGGATGGTGCCGATGGTGATTTCCGGCTGGCCGAACTTGGCATTGTCTGCCGCAATGATGAAATCCGCCATCATCGCCAATTCACAGCCGCCGCCCAGGGCATAGCCGGCCACGGCGGCGATGGTGGGCTTGCGGCAGGTGGCCAGCCGGCCCCATTTCTTGGTGATGAAATCGTTCAGATAGGCGTCCATATGGCTGAAGCCGGCCATCTCCTTAATGTCGGCCCCGGCGGCGAACGCCTTTTCCGACCCGGTGACGACGATCACGCCGATGGCGGGGTCCGACTCCAGGCCATTCAGCGCCTGTTCCATCTCCGTCACCAGCGCATCGCAGAGCGCGTTCAGCGCCTTGGGACGGTTCAGCGTGACGATGCCGACGGCACCCTTGGTTTCAACCAGGATATTTTCGTAGCTCACGGTCATTTCCCCATTTTTAGGCGGGTGATCAGGGCTGCAACAGCCGCCGCGCGATGATCACCCGCATGATCTCGTTGGTACCTTCCAGGATCTGGTGGACACGTAGATCGCGCAGGATGCGTTCCACCGGATATTCCCGGATGTAACCATAGCCGCCATGAAGCTGCAGTGCATCATTGGCGATCTGGAAACCGGCATCTGTGGCAAAACGCTTGGCCATGGCGCACCAGGTCGTCGCCTCCGCATGGCCCGCATCCAGCGCCACGGCACCACGATGCACCATCAGCCGGGCTGCATCCAGTTCGGTGGCCATATCGGCCAACTTGAACTGCAACGCTTGGAACTCGTTCAGTTTTTTGCCAAACTGCTGGCGCAGGTCCATATGCGCCTTTGCCGCGTCCAGGCAGGCCCGCGCGCCACCCAGGGAGCAGGAGGCGATGTTGAGCCGCCCGCCATCCAGCCCCTTCATGGCGATCTTGAAGCCATCGCCTTCAGCCCCCAGCCGGTTGGCCACGGGTACGCGGCAATCCTCGAAAATCACCGGAGCGGTGGGCTGGCTGTTCCAGCCCATCTTGCGCTCCTTCTTGCCGAAGGACAGGCCGGGCGTGCCCTTTTCCACCACCAGACACGAAATCCCCTTCGGCCCCGGCCCGCCGGTGCGCACCATCACCACATAAATGTCAGAGGTGCCACCGCCGGAAATGAAGGCCTTGGACCCATTCAGCACATAATGATCGCCATCGCGTTCGGCACGGGTGCGCAATGAGGCGGCATCCGACCCCGCCCCCGGTTCGGTGAGGCAATAGCTGGCGAAATGGGCCATGCTGAACAGATCGGGCAGCCATTTCGCCCGCTGTTCCTCATTGCCGAACGTGTCGATCATCCAGGCCGCCATATTGTGGATGGACAGATAGGCGGCGGTGGAAGGACAGGCGGCGGACAACTCCTCGAACAAGATCGCCGCATCCAGGCGGCCCAGGCCGGTACCGCCAAACTGGTCACGGCAATAGAGCCCGGCAAAGCCCAGTTCCGCCGCCTTGCGCAACACCGCCACCGGGAAAATCTGGTTTTCGTCCCAGTCGGCAGCAAACGGGGCCATATGCTCGGCAGCGAATCCGCGCGCCAGATCCTGGATGGCGCGCTGGTCCTCGGTCAGATCGAAATCCATCTCGGTCGATCCTTGGCATAAGAAAACGGGCGGTGCTGTCTTTGGCCTTGATAAGGCCGAAGCTCAAGCACCGCCCCAGTGTGCGGCCCGCCCTGGGAGAGCGTGATAAGGCCGCGATTTCTGAGAAAAGCCGGAGCGGCTGGCCCCCTTACCCCATGGTGGGGATGACGAAGCTGGCCCCGTCGCGGATGCCCGATGGCCAGCGCGACGTTACCGTCTTGGTCTTGGTGTAGAAACGCACGCTATCCGGGCCATGCTGGTTCAGGTCACCGAAGCTGGAGCGCTTCCAGCCGCCGAACGTGTAATAGGCCAGCGGCACCGGGATCGGCACATTGATGCCGACCATGCCAACATCCACCCGGGCGGCGAAATCACGGGCCGTATCGCCGTCGCGGGTGAAGATGGCGACGCCATTGCCGTATTCATGATCGTTCGGCAGGGCCAAGGCAGCCTCATAATCGTCGGCGCGCACCACGGACAACACTGGCCCGAAGATTTCTTCCTTATAAATCCGCATGTCCGGCGTCACCCGGTCGAACAGCACGCCGCCCATGTAGAAGCCATTCTCATAGCCCTGCAGGGTCAGTTCGCGGCCATCCACCACCAGTTCGGCCCCTTCCTTAATGCCGATATCGACATAGGCCTTGATCTTGTCCAGATGCAGGCGGGTGACGACGGGGCCGAAATCCGCTGTCGGATCGGTGGAAGGGCCAACGCGTAGCGTGCGCACCCGGCTGGCCAGCCGGTCGACCAGCATATCCGCCGTCTTCTGGCCCACCGGCACCGCCACGGAAATGGCCATGCAGCGTTCACCAGCCGAGCCATAACCAGCCCCGATCAGCGCATCGACCACCTGATCCATATCGGCATCGGGCATGATCAGCGCATGATTCTTGGCCCCGCCGAACGCCTGCACCCGTTTGCCGTTGGCCGTGCCACGGGAATAGATGTATTCGCCAATCGGGGTGGAACCGACAAAGCCCACCGCCTTGATATCCGGGTGGTCAAGGATGGCGTCCACCACTTCCTTATCGCCATTCACCACATTCAAAATGCCCTTGGGCAAGCCAGCCTCGGCCATCAGTTCCGCCAGCAGCAGCGGCACAGAGGGATCACGCTCCGACGGCTTCAGGATGAAGGCATTGCCGCAGGCAATGGCGGGCGCGAATTTCCACATCGGGATCATGGCAGGAAAATTGAACGGCGTGATGCCGGCCACAACGCCCAGCGGCTGGCGCATCGAATACATGTCGATGCCGGGGCCTGCGCCTTCGGTGAATTCACCCTTCAACAGATGCGGAATGCCGATGGCAAATTCCACCACCTCCAGCCCGCGCTGGATATCGCCCTTGGCGTCCGGGATGGTCTTGCCATGTTCCAGGGCCAGTTTCAGGGCCAGCTTGTCGAAATCCCGGTTCAGCAGTTCCAGAAACTTCATCAGCACGCGGGCGCGCTTCTGTGGGTTGGTGGCAGCCCAGGCCGGCTGCGCCGCCTTGGCATTGGCCACGGCCTCGGCCAGTTCGGCCGCACTGGCCAGCGGCACCTCAGCCGAAATCTCGCCCGTCATGGGGGTGAAGACCGGTGCGTAACGGCCGGATTTACCCTCTACCCGCGCGCCACCGACAAAATGATACAGCTTATCGACCACAGGTTCCTCCCTCGCTTATTGAAAGAAAGGGTGGCACGGGATGCCGCGCACGGCAAGGTGAGAGCTACCCCAGCCGGATGTGCGAAAACGCCAATATCCACCACAAAGAGTCGGTGCCGAGCGAAAGACGCTGCCGTATTTTTCGCCATAAATATTGGAACAAATTCCCGAACGCCGTTTGTTGACCCCACACAAAGGTTCGACGACGAACCCATTTTAAATTTCGCTCAAAAGCGACCTAACCCTTTGGACTATGCCCTGCCTCTTCTCGCCCACCACCATTGATGTATGTTTCCAGCAGAGGCACGCAG
Organism: Niveispirillum sp. SYP-B3756; assembly: GCF_009495745.1. GTDB lineage: Bacteria > Pseudomonadota > Alphaproteobacteria > Azospirillales > Azospirillaceae > Niveispirillum. The sequence continues at coordinate 331,914 of NZ_WIDQ01000006.1, read as the reverse complement.
GGGAGACGCAGCAAGTGCAACATCATGATGGGGTGCATCTCCGCACCATGCGGACATCGCGGGGGATGAGTCTGGCGACGCTGGCCAATTCCGCCGGGCTGTCGAAAAGCGAGATTTCAAAACTGGAAAACGGGGTTCGGCCGTTCCGACCCGACCATGTCATCCGGCTGGCGAAGATTTTCGGGGTGGGGCCGAGCGACATGCTCTCCCCCTCCAGCCCGCTGCGCAGCATGTTGGGCGACAGCAAGGCGGAAACAGAGCTGCCGCTTTATGACGGGCGTGATCTTGCCCGCGAAGGCAGCAACGCCACCGCTCGCAGCAAGACTGCCCGACCGGCGGCCCTGCGCAGCGTCGCCGGCGCCTATGCGGTAACGGTGGCTGATCTGAACAATGCCCCGGCCTTCGCCCCCGGTGCCGTGCTGCTGGTCAATCCGGAAGCCACCGCCAAGGTGGGCGATCTGGTGGTGAACCGGGTTTCCTGGTCACCGCTGGCCTTTTATCTGCGCCAGGATGATGATGGGGGACTTTATGGGTTGACCCTGTCACGCAAGCGGGTAGAACTGGCCATGGATGATGCGGAGAAGTTGCACCGCGTCGTTGGGATCTGGTTGGGTGATTAACACCTTACGCCGTCAGGCTACCGCTTGACGGCGCAACAGCCACCCAGCCACACTTCCGGGCGGAGCGGTCCGGGAGAAAATGCCAAATGGCGGTGGAATTGGGTGGGATTGATACGGCGCGCATCGAAGCCCTTATGGCTGTCGAGCGCGCCGTTTTCATTGATGCACATCCGCGTTCGGCGGCACGGGCAGGCCAGGGGCTGGAAGGCTTCTATCAGGGCGTTCCGATGCACTGGATGCGGGATTGGCCCATGCCCTTCCCGTTGCTGGTGGAAAGCGCCAGCGGTGCCAGCCTGACCGATATTGACAGCAATATCCTAGCCGATTTCTGCCTGGGCGATACCGGTTCCATGTTCGGCCATTCCCCGCCCGCCGTGGCGGCGGCCATCACCCGGCAGGCCAGCCGGGGCCTGACCTATATGCTGCCGACGGAAGATGCGGCGGCTGTGGGCCGGCTGCTGCAACAGCGATTCGGCCTGTCGCACTGGCAGGTGGCGGGCAGCGCCACCGATGCCAACCGCTTTGCCCTGCGCGTGGCCCGTGCCGCCACGGGGCGGCCGAAGATCCTGGTCTTCAATGGCTGCTATCACGGCACCGTGGATGAAACCTTCGTCCGGCTGGTCGATGGAAAGCCCGTCAACCGGCCCGGCCTGCTGGGGCAGGTAACCGACCTGACCGCCCACACAAAAGTGGTGGAGTTCAACGATCTGCCGACGCTGGAAGCCGCCCTGGCCGACCGTGACGTTGCCTGTGTCATCACCGAACCGGTGCTGACCAATTGCTGCATGGTGCTGCCGGACCCGGATTTCCATACGGCCTTGCGACGGCTGACGCGGCAGACCGGTACCCTGCTGCTGATTGATGAGACGCACACCATCTCCACCGGCCCCGCCGGCTATTGCGGGCGGTACGGGCTGGAACCTGATATTTTCGTGCTGGGCAAGCCGGTGGCCGGCGGGGTGCCGGCGGCGGTCTGGGGCTTTACCGATCAGGTGGCGGCCGATCTGGACCGGGCGCGGGCGAGCCTGCCGCCCGGCCATTCCGGCATGGGCACCACGCTTTCCGCCAATGCCCTGTCGCTGGCAGCCATGCGGGCCTGCCTGGAACAGGTGATGACGCCCGACGCCTATGCCCATATGGAGTCGTTGGCCGAACAACTGGCGCAGGGGCTGACGGGGGCTATTGATGCCACCGGACTGCCCTGGCATGTGGTGCGGGTCGGGGCCCGGGTGGAGTTCATCTGCGCCCCCGGCCCCTTGCGCAATGGCACAGAGGCCGACGCCGCCCATGCCGGCCCGCTGGAACAGGCCATCCATCTGGCCTTGCTGAACCGGGGCTGCCTGATCGCACCGTTCCACAATATGATGCTGATCTCGCCGGTGACGGAGGCCAGCCAGGTGGCCCGGCTGGTCAATGCCTTCACCGATGTGACCCGCCTGCTGACAGATAAAGGGGGGCCAGCATGATCCCCGCCAGCGCTGCGGATTGGGATGAGGCCCGGCATTTCCTGGCCCACCATCCGGAAATCGACGCCATCGACATTGTGCTGATCGATCCCAACGGCATCGGCCGGGGCAAGATCATCCGCCGGCACGAATTGGAAGGGCTCTACCGCCAGGGGCGGCATCTGCCCTCCTCCATCCTGGGCCTGGATGTGACCGGGGAGGATGTAGAGGAGACCGGGCTGGTCTGGTCGATGGGCGATGCCGACCTGCGGGCCTGGCCGGTGCCGGGCACGCTGGTGCCCCTGCCCTTCACCAGCCCGCCGCGCGCCCAGGTGCTGGTGAGCCTGCATGAGCTGGATGGCAGACCCTTTGCCGCCGACCCGCGCCACGCCCTGGCACGGCAAATCATCGCCCTGGCGGCGGAGGGACGGCACCCGGCCGGCGCGTTTGAACTGGAATTCTATCTGCTGGATGCCAATCCCGGTGCCGATGGCCGCCCGCATCCCGCCGCCATGGCGCTGGATGGGCGCCGCCATGGCCAGACCCAGGTTTACGGGCTGGATGATCTGGATGGGATGCAACCCTTCTTCGCCCAGGTCTATGCGGCGGCAGAGGCCCAGGGACTGCCGCTGGAAACGCTGATCGCCGAATATGCGCCCGGCCAGTATGAGCTGACACTGCATTACCAAACCGATCTGCTGCGCGCCGCTGACGATCTGGTGATGTTGAAACGGCTGGTGCGGGCCTTGGCCCGACGGCATGGCATGGTGGCCTGTTTCATGGCCAAGCCGTTCCAGGGGATGGCGGGTTCGGGGATGCATCTGCATGTATCGCTCGCCGATGGGGCCGGCAACAACCTGTTTGCCGAACCGGTTGGGGAACCGCCCCCCGGCTCGTTGCTGCGCCATGCCATTGGCGGGCTGGCCGCCACCATGGGCGACGGGATGCTGGTCTTCGCCCCCCATGCCAATAGCTGGCGGCGCTATGTCGCCAATCTCTATGCCCCAGTTTCACCCAGTTGGGGCTGCAACGACCGGTCGGTGGCGCTGCGGGTGCCGGCGGGCGATGTGGCTGCCCGGCGGGTGGAACATCGCCCGGCCGGGGTGGATGCCAATCCCTATCTGGTGGCGGCCACGGTGCTGGCCGGCATCCGCCACGGCATCGACCAGCAGATTGATCCAGGCCCGCCCGCTGAGCGCGAGGGATATAGCCGCCAGGGCCCGTTCGACACCACCATGCCGCGCGACTGGCACGGCGCCCTGATCCAGGCCGAGCAGTCAGCCTTTCTGAAATCGGCACTGGGGCCGGCACTGCACCGTTCCTTCTGCGCCATCAAACGGGCGGAGCTGGGGCGGGTGATGGCGGCGGTGACGGAGCTGGATTACCAGCTTTATCTGCATCAGGTGTGAAAAGCCTCTCGTGAATAGTTGTGTAATCCAGCTGGTACACACATAATCCGGCTTCGCTTTCGCAACTGCGTTCCCCATCTTGCGCCGCCAGCTGTTGCCATTGCTATCCATTCTGCTGGCGGCCGGGGCACAGGCGGCGGAAGGGCCCTTGCCGGGGGTTCACCCCTCCGCCTTCCTGCCGGCTGCCGGTTCCGCCTGGCTGGATGAGGTGCTGTGGCGGGGCGGTGGAGAGGCCCGGATCGGCCTGCAACCGGTCACGCCGCTGGCCGTCACCCTGCGTCAGCCGGCGGAAACCGCCGATGCGGTGGGTGATCTCGATCTGAGGCTCTGGCCGCAGGGCCGCCATCATCCGGCCCTGACCCTGGGGATGCGTGGTCTGGGGGAGAGCGCTGAAAGGCTGGACAGCGCCATGCTGGGGGTGGAGATGGCGGGCGTGCAGCTTTCCACCGGCCTCGGCTGGCGCGGTGGTGTCGCCGATCATCCCGGTGCCCCGATCGGGCTGGTCAATCTGCGTGTTCCCGTCCCCTTGCCCCTGGTAGAAGGAATGTGGCTGACAGCCAGCGGCGGCACGGGCGGTGCCGCTTGGCAACCACGCCTGACGGCCAGCGTCCGGCCGCAGCAGGGCTTGGAATTATCTGGCGGCTGGCAGCGGCGGCGGGGCCTGCTGCTGGGGCTGGCCCTGCGCCTGGATCTGACGGAGCGGGACCAGCCCTGGCCCTTCCGCGCCCGCCGACCGGATGGGCAAGCCATCACCGAAATCACCGCCACCATGCCGGCCGCCGCCACCATTGCCGCCGCCACCCTGATTGATCACCCGCCCGCCAGCATTGCCACCCATCGGCTAGGTTTGCCCGGCATGGCAGTGCAGATGACGCCCGGATCGCTGGAACGCGCCCGCCGCTGGGATGGCAGCGGGGCGGAAATCCGCCGCAGCGCCCGGTTCAGCCGCGCCCCCTACCCCTCCCATCTCCCCCAGCATTGGGAGATTGGGCTGGATGCCACGGCGGAGGTCGGGCCAGGGCCGGATGGCAGCCGCTGGTCCCAGCGCAGCAGCGCCGGTGCGGCGCTGACCCTGGTGCCGCTGGCCGGGCTGATCCTGCATGGCGGTGGCCGGTTCACCATGCAGGAACCTGCCTCCCGCCCGGCCCTGGCCGAGGATACGCGCGGCCGGGGTGCGCTGGCGGCCTTTATGGCGGAACCGCTGGCGCTGGAACGGGCGCAAGGCAATATCGTCGCCGCCCTCTCCCCCTCTTTGGACATGATGCTGGAAGCCGGCCATCTGGAGGAAATGTATAGCGGCGCGGGTGGTGAGTTGCGCTGGCAGCGCCCGCTGGATCGCTGGTCTGTGGGCCTGACCGCGCATCATCTGTGGCAGCGGCTGCCCGGTGGCATCGCCCTGTTGCGCGGATCGGACAAGACCAGCGGTCACCTGACCCTGGGCTGGGAAGAAGCGGAAGCCGATACGCGCCTGGAACTGGCGGTGGGCCGCTATCTGGCCGGCGACTGGGGCGGTACTGCCAGCCTGTCCCGCCGGTTCGGCACCGGGGCGCTGCTGGCAACCGAACTGACGGTGGATCGTGATGGCGGCAGCACGCTCGGCTTTTCCGTGACCCTGCCGCTGGGCAATCTGTGGAACCGGGTTGAGATCAACGCGACAGGGAAAATCCACCCCCTGGCCCGGTCACGCCGCGAACGGCTGGACCGGGCTTTTACCTTGGGCGATCTGCGCCATGCCGCCGGCTATGGCCGTCTGCTGCGGGACTGGGATCGCGCTTTCACCCGGCCGGTGGAGTAACCCCCGCCGTCGCCGGCCCCCAGCCGCCACCCAGCGCGCGATACAGCGCCACCGCCGCCTGCAATTCCGCCAGCCGCGTCTGGGTCAGGCTGTCCTGGGCGGAGAGCAGGGAGCGCTGGGCATCCAGCAGGGTCAGCAGATCAACCTGCCCTTCCCGATAGCGGGTTTCCGCCAGCCGGAAGACTTCGCGTGCCAGCCGAACCGATTCCTCCTGCAGCTTGCGCTGGGTTTCGGCATTGCGGGCGGCCCCGCGCGCCGTCTCCACATCGGAGAAGGCCGCCAGGATATTAGCGCGGTAGGTCTCGATCAGTTGCAACTTCTGCGCCTCGGCGATTTGCACGGCGGCGCGGCGGCTGCCGCCATCGAAGATCGACTGTACCAGCGACAGGCCCAGATTGGCCGCCGCCGTCGGTGCATTGACCAGACTGTTCAATCCGCTGCCAGACAGATTGCCCGACAGGTTGATATTGGCCGATGGGTACAGGGCTGCGCGGGCCGCCACGATATCCGCCCCGGCGCTGACCAATGCCAGGGCGGCGCCTTTCAGGTCGGGCCGACGCTCCAGCAGGTCTGCCGGCACCCCCACACCGGTGGATGGCAGGCCTAGCCCGCCAAGCCCACCAGCGGCCACCGCCATATCCTGCGGCTGCCGACCCAGCAGCACAGCCAGATTCAAGGTGGCATCCAGTTCCTGCTGTCGCAGCGACGGAATGGCCGCCCGCTGGGATACCAGCGACGCCTGCTGCTGGGCCAGATCCAGGGCGGTGGCGGCCCCGTTGCGGAAGCGGGATTCCACCACCGCCAGCACCCGTTGCGCCAAGGTCAGATTTTCTTCCGCATTGCGGGCGCGGTCCCGCAAGGCCAATACCTGGAAATAGGTATTGGCCACATCCGCCGTCACCGTCAGGGCGACGGTTTCCTGATCCAGCCGGCTGATTTCCGTGTTCACCTGCGCCGCCGTGGCGGCTGCCCGGTTCCGGCCCCAGAAATCCAGCTCATAGGAAGCAGACAGGCCCAGCCCGGCGCTGGTACGCCCCTGGGAAGGGGTGGTGCTGTCACCCCAGCCGCCACTCTGCTGCCGGCTGACATTGGCAGACGCCCCAAGGGAGGGCAGCAGGGCGGCACCGGCCTGCACCTCCCGCAACTGCGCCTGACGCAGCCGCAGGGCGGCGCGGGCCAGATCGGTATTGGCCTGTCTGGCTTCGGCCAGCAGGGCCAGCAGTTCCGGCGTATTGAAGCCCTGCCACCAGTCGGCCTGGGGCCAGACGGCGGCGCCATCATTGCCGGCCGACCATGTGGCCTGTGGCGTAACCGGCCGTACCACGGCCATGTCATCCGGATGGCCGGTACAGCCGCCCAGCAGGGCCACGCTGGACAGAAGGGCGATGGTCAGGGGCCGAAGTGGGCGGCGGGTGATCATGCGGGGAAAGTCCGGGATTTAGGGTCAGTCAGACGCAAGCGCGACGACGGGATCAAGGTGGGCGGCACGGCGGGCCGGCGTGAAGCCGAAGATCAGGCCGGTGGCAAAGGCACAGCCAAAGGCCAGCAGCACCGGCATCAGCGACAATTGGATGGGCGTACCAATAAGCGTCAGCCCACCCGCCACCGACAGGCCCAGCACCACGCCAATCACCCCGCCCAGCGCCGATACCAGCAGCGCCTCCAGCATGAATTGCTGCATCACATGCCGGGCGCGGGCGCCGGTGGCCATGCGGATGCCGATTTCGCGCGTCCGCTCCGTCACATTCACCAGCATGATATTCATCACGCCAATACCGCCAACCAACAGGGAGATGGCGGCGATGGAACCCAGCAGCACCGTCATCGTGTCCCGCATCGCCATCTGTGTTTCAATGATGGAGGCGGTATTGCGGATCTGGAAATCCTCCATCGAATGGCGGGCGATCAGCAGGGCTGTCACTTCTGCCTGGGTGGCATCAATCTGCTCCAGATCCTCCACCAGCACGGTGATGGTGCGCAGGTTGCGCCGGCCGAACAGGCGGAGCTGGCCGGTGGTCAGCGGCACGAAGACAACATCATCCTGATCCTGGCCAAAGGCCGTGGCCCCCTTGGCCGACATCACCCCGATGACCTGGAACGGCACATTCCTCAGCAGCATATATTGGCCGATGGGGTTGATGCCGGGAAAGACATTGTTGGCGACCGTCTGGCCGATAACGGCCACCGGGGCATAGCGTTTCTCATCCTCCGGCGTGAAGAATACGCCTTCACCGACCGGCCAGTTCTTGGCCGTCACCATGTTGGATGTCGTGGCATTCACCTGGGTCTGGTAATCCTGGGTGCCGGCCCGCGCGGTCACGCCGCCGGTATATTCAGGCACCGCCGCCACCACATTGCGCAACGTGGCAATGGCATCGGCATCGCTGGGCACCAGGGTCGCCACGCCATTGGCATTGCGCTGGCCGGGCGCACCGGGGCGCACCAGCAGCAGGTTGGTGCCCATGGCACTGATCTGGTCCATCACCGCTTGTTTGGAACCATTGCCCACCGCCAGCATCGCCACCACGGAGGCAACCCCGATGACAATGCCCAGCAGGGTCAGAATGGTGCGATAAAGATTGGCCGTCAGCGCCCCCATGGCCATGCGGAAGGCTTCCACCAGTTCCCGCATCGTCCAGCTGCTATCCTGGCCCGGTTCCGGCACGTGCAGGGCATGGGCCGGAACCGGCGGGGCCGGGGCCACACCCGGATGTTCCACCGGATGGTCAGCGATGATCTGGCCATCCTTGATCTCCACCAGCCGCCTTGCATTTTGCGCCACATCGCGGTCATGGGTGATCAGGATGATAGTGTGCCCCTGGTCGGCCAACTGGCCCAGCAGGCGCATCACCTCTTCCCCGCTGCGGCTGTCCAAGGCACCGGTCGGCTCATCCGCCAGAATGACCTGACCGCCATTGACCAGCGCGCGGGCAATGGAAACACGCTGCTGCTGACCGCCGGACAATTGGCTGGGCCGGTGATCCAGCCGCTCCCCCAGGCCCAGGGAGGTCAGCAGATGTTCCGCCCGTTCCCGCCGCGCCTCGGGTGACATGCCGGCATAGATGGCGGGAACGGCGACATTCTCTGCCGCCGTGATCATCGGGATCAGATTATAGCTTTGAAAGACGAAGCCGAATGCCTCGCGTCGCAGCAGCGCCAGCATGTCGCGGTCGAAGGTGGAAACGTCTCGCCCGTCAAACAGATATTCGCCAGTGGTCGGCCGGTCCAGGCAGCCCAGGATGTTCATCAGGGTGGATTTGCCCGACCCCGACGTCCCCATGATGGCGACAAACTCACCAGGATAAATCTTCAGGGAGATGCCTTTCAGCACCTGCACCGCCAGTTCCCCGGTGGCGTAGGTCTTGGTGATGTCCTGCAGTTCGATAAGCGGGGTGATCTGCGGTACTTCCTGTGGCGCGCTCATAGCACCCCCGGCGGGCGCATCCGCGGCATGTTCTGCTGGTTCTGTTGGCGCTGAGCCTGCATCTGACCGGCGGTGGGAGCACGGCCGATCACCACCTGCTCGCCCTCTTTCAGTCCATCGGCGATTTCCACATGGATGCGGTCGCTGACGCCGATGGTCACCCGGCGTTCCTCCGTCGTGCCATCCGGTTTCAGCACGGTGACCATCCGCATTTTGCCGCGCCCGCCGCCGGCCGGGCGTTCGCCCCCTGCGGCCGGTGAGTGGGGCCGTGCGCTTGCCCCGCCGGCCATGTCGGCACCGGGTGGGCGCTGGCCCGGCTGGCGGGGGCCGGTGGGGCGCTGCGGGGCCTGCAGCGCTGCCACCGGCACGCGCACCACATCCTTGGCCGAGGCGACGATGAAGAAGACCTGGGCTGTCATCTGGGTCATCAACTCGCCCCCCTCGTTCCCGACATCGAACAGGGCATTATAGAGAACAACGTTATTTTCCACCGTCGGCGTCGGCTCCACCTGCCGCAAGGTGCCCTGCCAGCGGCGATCCGGTCGCCCCAATGTGGTGAAATAGGCCGGCATCCCCACCTTCAGGCGGGAAACATCGGCTTCCGACACTTCCGTCGTCACCGTCATCGCCGACAGATCGGCGATGCGCAGCACAATGGGGGCCGACTGGTTGGCATTCAGGGTCTGGCCCTGCTTGGCATTCTGCGACACCACGGTGCCGGTCATCGGCGCATAGATCTTGGTGTAGCCCAGGTTCGCCTCGTCCCCGCGCAGGGTGGATGTCGTCTGACGGATCTGGGCATTCATCACCCGCACCGATGCTTCGGCCGCGCGCAGGCTGGTCTCCGCACTCTGATAGGCGTCCTGGCTGGTGGCATTGTCCTTCAGCAGGTTTTTCTGGCGCTGATATTGCTGGCGGGCCAGCGCCAGTTCCGCCTCCCGCTGGGCCAACTGGGCGCTGTAATTTTCCAACTGCGCCTTATCCGCCTCCACCCTGGTCTGATAGACGGTGGGATCGATTTCCGCCAGCAGGGTGCCTTGCTCCACCGTTTGGCCGATCTCTACATGCAGCTTGCGCAACTGCCCGGAAACCTGGGTGCCGACATCCACATAATCGCGCGGCTGCAGGTTGCCCACGGCCGAAACCGTATCCTCGATATCGCCCCGCTCCACCGCGGCGGTCAGCAGATGCGCATTGTCGGGTCCGGTGGAGCGAACGCCGAACCACCACCAGGCCCCGCCCCCCAGCAGCACCAGCGCGGCAAGGCCGACGGGCAACAGCCGACGGGACTTGGCTTTACCGCGACGCGGTGCCGCAGGTTTAGGGGAACCGGTAGCAACGACAGGGCTGGAGGGCTGCATCAGCGATCTTCAGTCAGTTCGTGGAAAATCAAAGCGATCCGCCCTTATACGCCGCACCCGAGAAAGCCCTGCACAGAAAGATCAGGAAGTTTCATGACAGGCTTATTTCTCACTTGCGCCGGGAGGCGGCTCCGCTGGTCAATGCTGCTTTCTTCGCCCCTACCTGATAATCCCGCTATACCAATGAACGAAAATCCCAGGCTGCTGCAGCGGCGTCATTTCCGTTATAGAATAGGGTATGAGCTTTACGGCGGATTTCCCGCCGTGGCGGCGGCTTCCGCCTGTATTTCGGATTGGCCATGGCGCTTTATTCCGCATTCCTGACGCTGCGAGGGCGGCTGATATTTCTGGTGGCGACAGTTATCGCCGCCATGGCCATTGTGCTGGTGCTGGAAAACAGTGCGCGGCGCAATGATGCCATTGCCCAGGCCCAGACCCGCGCCTTGGATATTGCACAGGCCATTGCCAACCAGCATGGCGAATTGTTGATGAATGTACAGCGCGTGGTCACTGTGGTGGCCCGGCAACCGCCTGGGGAAGCGGAATGTGCGGCCAGACTTTCCCCATTGAAAGAAACCCAGCCCTGGCTGTCGAACCTGCTGGTGACAGACGCCGAAGGGAAAGTGTTGTGCAGCACCGCGGCACCCGGTGCCGTGCAAAGCGTTGCCGGCCGGGATTATTTCCGTCAGGCCATGATGACCGGTCAGCCGGTCACCAGCGGTTACCTGCGCGCCCTCAGCGATGGTCGCTCCATCCTGGTTTATGCCCATCCGATCATGGGAAAAGATGGCAAACCGGGCGGTGTGGTGCTGGCGGGGCTGCTGCTGGCCTGGCTGGAACAGTCGGCTGATCGGCTGACAGCCGATACGTCCACCGAAATGAACCTGCTGGCCGTTGATGCCCAGGGCAATGCGCTGATCCGCAAACCACAGATACTGGGGATGGAAGGCGTGTCGCTGCGCGACCTTCCTTTCGTGCAGATGGCTCTGCTGCGAGAGAGCGGCACCCTGCAGGGCACCGGGGTGGACCGGGTGGACCGGCTGATGGGCTTTGCCTCACTGGGCGATACAGGGGTGAAGATCATCGTTTCCTTCCCAAAGGAACAGGCTGTCGCCCGCGCCGAACTGGAATTCAGCCGGCATCTGGCCTTTACCGGCATCGTCGCCATCCTGGCCGTCGCCATTCTCTATGTCGGCCTGTCCCGCACGGTGCTGACGCCACTGACCCGGCTTTCCCGCGTGGTGGAGCGATTGGGCCGGGGGGAACTGGGCCTGCGCGCGCCAGCCGGACCGGGGGAAATCGGCGTGCTGGGGGCTGCGATCAATGAAATGGCGGAAGGGTTGCAGCATCAGGCCCAGGAACTGGCAACCCGAGATGCGCAATACCGGCTTCTTTCTGAACAGGGCAGCGATGTGGTGGCCCTCCACGCGCTGGACGGCACCTATCTCTATGTCTCGCCCTCGGCTGACTGGATGCTGGGGCATCTGCCGGACCGGCTGGTCGGCGGCAGCCCGCTGGATCTGGTGCATGAGGAAGATGCCGAACGTCTGGAGCGGGCCCTGTCCGTACTGACCGCCGGTATGCCCTGTCCACCTGTCACCTATCGGCTGCGCCATGGTGACGGACATTTCATCTGGGTGGAAACTGCCTTCGCTCTGGCCGCCGACCGGCAGGCTGGTCAGCGCATCGTGTCCGCGACCCGCGATGTCGGTGAGCGGGTGGCGCAGGAGCAGGAGCTGCGCACCGCACGTGACCGTCTGGGCGATCAGACGGAAAATCTGCGCCGGCTGGCCGAAGACCTGGACCGGTCGCGTCTGGCGGCTGAAGCCGCGCGGGAAGCGGCCGAACAAGCCCGGCGGGAGGCTGAACGCGCCAATCAGGCGAAATCCGAATTTCTGGCCAATATGAGCCATGAGGTCCGCACGCCGATGAATGGCATCATCGGCATGACGGCCCTGTTGCTGGATACCACCCTGGATACCGAACAGCGCGGCTTTGCCGACACGATCCGGGAAAGTGCCGACGCACTGCTGTATGTCATCAACGATATTCTGGATGTCTCCAAGCTGGAAGCGGGCAAGCTGGAGCTGGAGCAGATCGATTTCTCCCTGGAAGAGGTGGTGGATGGCGTGCTGGCCATCCTGGCTCCACGGGCCCAGCAGAAGGCCATCGCCCTGACCGCCAATCTGGACCCGGCAGCCACCGGTGCCTATCGCGGCGACCCCACCCGGCTGCGCCAGATTTTGCTGAATCTGGCTGGCAATGCGGTAAAATTCACCGATGACGGGCGTGTCACTATCAAGGTGCAGCTGCTGCCATCAACCGATGGCAGCGAGGGCCGGAACCTGCGCTTCACGGTCAAGGATACCGGCATCGGCATGGTGCCGGAACAGATCGACCGTCTGTTCCAGAAATTCAATCAGGCCGATAATTCCATCAGCCGCCGTTTCGGCGGCACCGGTCTGGGCCTGACCATCAGCCAGCAGCTGGCCCGCTTGATGGGATCGGAAATCAAGGTCGACAGCACGCCCGGTACCGGTAGCCGCTTCTGGTTCGATATCAATCTACCGGCCGCCAGCGCCCGCCTGCCCAACCGGCTGGAACTGCCGGAACGGCTGCGTCGGCTGACGGCGCTGGTGGTGGATGATCTGGAAACCAACCGTCGCATTATGGGTGGCCATCTGGACCGGCTTGGCATACGGCATGTGCTGGTCAATGGGGGACAAGGCGCGCTGACCGAACTGGATCGCGCCGCGCGGGAAAAGCGGCCGCCGGATGTCATCCTGATCGACCATTCCATGCCCGGTATGGCTGGCGACAGTCTGGGCGCCTGGCTGCGTCACCATCCCAGCTTTGCCCAGGTCAAGCTGGTGCTGGTCACCTCGGCCGGCGGGCTGGAACCGGGCGATCCGGCGGCGGAAGTCTTCGATGCGGTGCTGGTGAAGCCGGTGCGGCCTCAGGCCCTGCTGGAGACATTGGGCCGGCTGTTCGGGGAGCCGGTTCCTGCGGTCCCGGAGACGCCTGAGATCGGTCAGCCACTGGCCCGCGGCGTCGGGCGGCAGGTTCTGGTGGTGGATGATAACCAGATCAACCGCGACGTGGCCCGCCTGATCCTTATGCGCGAAGGCTATGGCGTCACCCTGGTGGGCGACGGGATGGAGGCCACCGCTGCGGCGGCGGCCAATCGCTATGATCTGATCCTGATGGATGTGCAGATGCCGGGAATGGATGGGATAGAGGCGACCCGCCTGATCCGCATCCAGGAACAGCAGGCAGGACGCCCCCGCACCCCAATCATCGCCATGACGGCAAATGCCATGGTGGGGATGCGGGAAACCTATCTGGAAGCCGGGATGGATGATTACGTGTCCAAGCCCTATGTGCCCGTCACCCTGTTGGAAACCGCCGCCCGCTGGTCGGGTGCGTCCGGTACAACAAGAATATTGGAGGTTACGCCTGAAATGGTGGAAACGAATACACAAGAAGATGATGTTTCAGGCGAACCGGTGCTGGACCGCAGCGTGCTGGAAGGATTGCTCTCCTTCGCCACGGTGGAGGAATTCAGCGATCTGGTCTGGACTTTCATCAAAACCGGGCGGCAGCGCGTCGAACGGATGCAGAAACATCTGACGGACAGCAACTGGCCGGACCTCCGCCGCGAAGCCCATTCCATGATCTCGCTGGCTGGCAACCTGGGCACACCCCGGTTGCGCGTGCTGGCGCAGCGGATCGAAATGGCGATCATTGAGGAACGCTATGGCGATGCGGGTGAGCTTGTCAGCCGCTTCATCCGCCACGCCCCGGCCGGTTGGCTGGCGCTGGAGGCTTTCCTGGCTGAACTGCACGCCCCGGCAGCCTCCTGACCCCGGGATGGGATAGAGGTATCTGTGACATTAATGGGGCCGCTTCGCATTGTTTACCCACTCTTAAGCAGTGGGTGTAAATCTGAGTACCTGTTCACCTTGCCTTCGGGGCGACGTTACCCACCGGTAGCGTGAAGGAGAGAGCGACGGCCGGCACGGCCCTCCAACGGAGGTGCCGTGCTCTGGCGCGTATGACGAACAGGTCCGACAATCACCGCCGCAACCGGCAGGGACTGACCGCCGCCAGATCGAAATGCAGGCTGGTCAGGCGATCGGGTACGCCTTGGCCCCTGATCAGGCTGGCCGCCAGCCCTGCCACGGCCGGGGCGGTCTGTATGCCATACCCCCCCAAGGCCGCCAGCCAGAAGAAACCGGGTATCCCCGGTTCGAACCCGATGACTGGATTGCGATCAGCGACGAAGCTGCGCAAACCCGCCCAGCTGCGCCCCTTTCGGGTCACCTTGATGTTGCAGGCTGCTTGCAGCCGATCCATGGCCAAGGCGATATCCAGCTCCTCCGGCTGTACATCGGCCGGTTCCACCAGGGTTTCATCCGCTGGCGACACCGCCAACATGCCGGCCGAGGGTTTGAAATAGAAGCTTTCGTCGATATCGACGACGAAGGGCAGCCGGGCAATGTCCAGCCCGGCCGGTGGTTCCACCAGGGTGACCGTGCGGCGGCGCGGTTCCAGACCGACCGGGGCCACCCCCGCCAACTGGGCCACCTGATCAGCCCAGGCACCGGCGGCATTCACCAGGGTCCAGGTTTGCCAGGGCCCGGCCGGTGTATCCACCCGCCAGCCATCCCCGTCGGGGCGAATGCCGGTCACCGGCATTTCGGTCCGGATAATCGCCCCCTGGGCCCGGGCCGCCCGCAGATAGGCCTGATGCAGCAGATCGACATCAATATCGCAGGCCCCTGATTCCAGAATGCCGGCCCCCACCTGATCGGGGCGCAGGAACGGCACCAGGGTCAAACATTCGGGGGCGGTCAACGGGTTGATGGCCGGGGCCAAGGGCTGCATCTCGATCAGGGCCGCGGTCAGCTTCTCCAACTGATCGCCGCGGGCGATATGCAGGGTACCACGCGGGTGCAAAATCGGACGGGGGCTGAACCCGTCCGGCGGATGGCGCAGGAACGGGCCGGATGCCACGGTCAGTGCCCGGATGGCCCGGCTGCCATAGGTTTCCGAATATACCGCCACCGAGCGACCGGTGGCGTGATAGCCGCAATGGGTCTCCCGCTCCAGCAGGGCCACCCGATGGTCGACCGACATGGCATAGGCCAGCGCCGCGCCGGCAATGCCACCACCGACAATCAGGATATCAATCTGTTCCATGCCCACCTCGCGGCCATTCCCCGGCATTGGTTCCGGTGGAACCCGCCGATCAACGACAGCTTACCAGAGATTAAGGAAACCGGCATGGGTGGACGACAGGGGGCGATGCGGGAAATTGGCGCCCCCTGTGCCCTCGATCCGTCAAGCGGCGGGGATGCTCCGCGGGCGGGCGGACGGGCGCCAGTTGAGGTAACCGACGACGAACATGCGAATGGCGGCTGTCAGGGAAATGTCACCCTGTCGCTTGGCGGCAATGTGGCTGGCCACCTCATTGATGGTCATCCCCTCACCACGGGCAATGTTGCCCAAGGCTTTCCAGGTCATGGAATCAATACGGACGGAGGTTCGGTGACCACAGACGATCAGGTTACGGGTAACCGTGTGGTCGATCTCTTTGACCTCATCCAGGGCGCGGCGCATCAGGTGGCTGACCACGGGTTCATTATCCTGGTCAGGGGCGATTTTCGTCAAGTATGGCATTACGCGGCGATCCTTGCTGCCTTGCGGGTTGATATTCTTATTTTCAGGCCGCGCGTCGGCGGCCCCAGGGTGACACCCCCGACGGGACGCAGACGCTCCACCTGTCCGGATTCTGGAATCAGGTCGAAGGCGGAAACCATCATCACCGCCAGGGCGGTCAGTTCCGCCAGGGCCAGTTGAGCGCCGACGCAGGTACGCGGCCCCATGCCGAAGGGGACAAAGGCGAACTTGTCCGGCACAGTGTCGATGAAGCGTTGTGGATTGAAGACAGACGGTTCGGCCCAGTGCGCCGGCTGGCGATGCAGGGCCCAGGGCGACAGCAGAATGGTCGCTCCCTTCGGTACCGACGTACCATCAATGACATCGTCGGTCAGCGCCTGGCGCGCCACCCACCAGGTGGAGGGGTAAAGGCGCAACACCTCCTGTACCATGGCCTTGCACCGCGGCAGGTCGCGCAGGCGGGCGGGATCAAGACCCCAGCCGCCATTGCTGGCCCCTTCGGCTTCCGGCCGCAGCCAATCCACCAGATCAGGCCGCGCCGCCAATATGTAGACTAGCCAGGCAGCCGCCATCGCCGTCGTCTCGAAGCCGGCGACCAGCATGGTCATGGCCTCATCCCGCAAGACCGCCGGGCCGAATTGTTGCTGCAAGGGCGTCAGTGCCGCCAGCGGACCGCAGGGGTTAGACAGGAAAGCGGCAATATGGGTTTCCAATGTACGGATGGCGCTTTTGAACCGCCGATGCTTGCGCGTGGGCAGCAACATGTCCAGGTCGATGGCCCGCCACATGGTTTCCGTCAGCCGCTCATGGGCCACCACGCCGGCACCATAGACCGCCGCACTTTGCTGCGTATCCATGCGGGCATGGAACAGGGCGGCGACCACCATCTTCATGGTCAACTCGCCCATCAAGGCGTGCAGGTCCAGCAACTCCCCTTCGCGGGCAGCCAGCATGGCGGTTTCCTGGCAGAGCACGCCCATGGCCATGCCGATACCCTGCTGCAGAGAGGCCCCGCCGAAGCTGGATTTCACCGCGTCGCGCGCAGCCTTCCAGCGGTCACCGCTGGCCGTGATCAATCCGTCCCCCAGCAGCGGGCGCAGACGCGCCTGTTCCGACCCTTTGCCATAGCGGTCGCGGCCATCCACCAGCACATGCCGGAAGGCAGAAGGCGTGGCCACCAGAACCGCCTTTTTCGGCCCCAACTGCACCGGCACGGGGGCTGGCTGTCCCAGAGTGCGGGTTTCAACAAAGCCGATCGGATCGGCGGCGAAAGCCGGAAGATCGCCCATCAGCGCTTCCTTGATCTTGGCGAGCATGGGAACACCTCACGCAGCAGCAATCTGGGCCTGACCGGCCGCAACCCCCAGTTGGCTTGCATAGGACTGCATATCCAGGGTGATGATGGTGGCGACCACATCGCCCTGGCTGCCGGTACCCACAACCACCGGCGTGACATCCTGGGTCACGGGCAAGCCGCAGGCGCGGATGAAACGGCCGAAAGGCGGCTCCACCACAGCGATCAGCCGGCTGGCCCCCTGATCAAAACCGAAACGGCCAATTTCCAGCGCCAGAGATTTGCCGACATCGCGCCGGCGCGGATGGCTGGGTGCTACCGCGAAACGGCTGATCTCCCAGATATCCGGCCGCTTGGGCAGATGCAGACCTTCCAGCAGATCGGGGAAATATTGTTCCAGCAGATAGGGTTCCGTTGTGCGCAGCGAGCGCCAGTAACCGACCACAACATCCTGCTCGACAGCGACGCAATGCAGCGCCATCTTGTCGAATTGATCGATTTCCAGCTGATTGAGGGACTTGACCGACCAGCCCAGCGTTTCGCGGAATACCTGATGGCGTAACCGCCAGGCCTGGGCCATGTATTCCGGCGCTTCACCTGCACGGAAGCGGAAGATCTTCAATTCCTGCATGACATACTCCGCTACGCTGTTTTGAGGAGTACGCCACTTGCGACATGGGTTATGATAGCTGGGCATTCGCACAGGTATTCGTGCGTTGGGCCGACAGCGCGTTGTATTGTGGGGATTACGATGCACGTAGCGGAAGAAATTTTAAATCGATTGTCCGATGCACCAGATCAGGACGCATTATGGCTATGCATGACACAAATCATCCATGGTCTTGGATTTCAGTGTTTCTCCTATGTGGATGTGCGCCAGCTACCCTTGCATGACGAGGCATTGCCCTTTTACCAGACATCGGTACGCAGTGATTTTGTGGATACATATGTATCCATGGGACTCCTGGGTTATGATCCGGTCGTAACGCGGGCGGCCAGCAGCAATATGGCCTTCACCTGGGCTGATTGTCTGGAATTCGATCCGCGCGCACGTCGGCGAACCGGACCGAAAGGGCGCGCCTGGCAGGTAATGGGTCTGGCCAAGGATCATGGATATACGCAGGGATTTGCCATGCCGCTGCACGCCGTGGATCATCGCGGCCAGCCGGCATCGGCCCTGCTCAGCCTCTATTGGACCGAGGCGCCGGCAGAAATGGAGCACGCCGTTCCCTTCTGGCTGAAGTTGGCCGCCGCCACCTATCATGAAAGGCTGCTCCATTTTCGGGGGCTGCCGCAGGTTCCGATCCAAGCGCCACCATCGCTGACGGATCGGGAGCGGGAAATTCTGGTCTGGGCCTGCCGTGGAAAAACCCGATCGGAGACGGCGGATATCCTGAATATCACCGAGCGCACGGTGGAGTATCATTTCGAAAATGCCATGCGGAAGCTTGGGGTATACAATAAATTTCACGCCATTGCGGTGGCCGTGCAATCCCGCCTGATCGCCCCGTGATTTTCCCTTCAGCGCCCTGGTAAGGGAAGCGCGCCCATGCTATGGCCCTGCCATGTTTGACAGGATACAGACGAAATCGGTTGTTTCCAGACGCGGCTTCCTGGCTGGGGCTGGCGCTTTCATGGCGGTGGGAATGGCGCCCAGCGCCCGTGCTCTGGACCTGCGGAATACGCCTTTTACGGTGACCGGTCAGCTTGCCCGACTCGATCCCTATCTGCTCTACGCCGTCAGCTATGTTGAAAGCCGGCTGGACAGAAAGGGGCGCACCGGCCCCTGGCCCTATGCCGTGCGCACCGCCAAAGAATCTTACTATCCGCCTGATCTGCCCAGCGCCATGCAGCTGGTGATGGCCCTGCCAGCGGCAGAACTGGCAGACGCTGATCTGGGCTGGATGCAGGTGAATGTGCGCTGGCACGGACATCGGGTGCCCGATGTCAGCCATCTGCTCCATCCGGATATCAATATGCGCGTTGGGGCGGGCATCCTGCGGGAAGCCATCGACAGCCTGCCCCGTGATCTGGAACTGGCGGTCGGTCGTTATCACACTTGGATGGATGAACCGCGTGCCCGCGATTATGGCCGGCGGGTGCTGGCATTGCGCGCCCAACTGCGCCGGGGCTGACATACGGCAACAGGGGATCAGTCCAGCAGGCGCCGGGCAGCCAACAGGTCCATCAGGATATTGGACAATTGTTCCCGCTGGCGCGGGGAAAGGCTGGCCGCTATCTCTGCATCATTTTCGTTGTCAACAATTTCTGGTGCATCTGGATGATTTCCAGCGGCATGGTCGGGGCTATCCCCCGCTACCTCCCCCTCATCCAGATTGAACAGGTTGGCGGCAGGCGCTTGCCCAACCGGGGGCAGGCCGCCGCTGCCGCGCATTTCCTTCAGCAGGCGCTGGACCCCCCGGATCGTATAGCCTTCACGATATAGCAGGGCCTGGATACGGCGCAGGAGTTCCACATCGTCCGGGCGATAATAGCGCCGGCCGCCACCGCGTTTTAGCGGTTTGATCTGCGGAAACTTGGTTTCCCAGAAGCGCAGAACATGCGGCGGCACTTCAAGGTCGGCCGATACCTCACTGATAGTACGGAAAGCTGTGGCGGATTTGGCCACAGGCTTGCTCGGTACCGCATCGGCATCAGTCGTCGCCACATCACGCATCGCGCGTTCAGCCCTGCCCGGCGAAACGGTCGTTAATGCGCGACTTCAGCACATGGGAGGCGCGGAACACCAACACCCGGCGCGGCAGAATCGGCACCTCTTCCCCGGTCTTGGGGTTGCGGCCGACGCGCTGGCCCTTGGACCGCACGGCAAAACTGCCGAAGGAGGAGATTTTGACCATGTCGCCGCCGGCCAGCGCGTCAACGATCTCGTCCAGCACGCTTTCAACCAGATCGGCGGATTCATTGCGCGACAGGCCGACATGCTGGTAGACGGCCTCGCTCAACTGGGCACGGGTAACGGTATTGCTCATGACGTTTCCCCCAAGGCAGTAAAGCCTAGACGGTACTTGCATGATGAAAGCGCGTCAATTCCAGATAGTTGGGCGCGGTTGTTGATGCGTCGCCAAAAGGCGGGAATCAATAACGAACCAAGGCGCCGCCCCAGGTGAAGCCGCCGCCCATCGCTTCCAGCAGCAGTACATCGCCGCGCTTGATGCGGCCATCATGCACTGCCTCCACCAAGGCCAGCGGGATAGAGGCGGCCGATGTATTGCCATGATGGTCAACCGTCATCACCACACGGGACGGGTCTAGCTTCAGCTTGCGACCGGTCCCTTCAATGATTCGGCGGTTGGCCTGATGCGGCACCAGCCAATCAATGTCTGACGGTTGCATGTCATTGGTGGCCAGGGCTTCACGCACCACATCGGCCAGATTGACCACAGCGTGCTTGAATACTTCCTGACCGCGCATCCGCACATGGCCTACGGTCTGGGTGCTGGAGGGACCGCCATCGACATAGAGCAGATCGTGGTGGCTGCCGTCAGAATGTAGATGGGTCGACAGAATGCCCTGGTCGGCCGCTGTACCCTGCCCTTCCTGGGCCCGCAGCACCACGGCACCGGCCCCGTCACCGAACAGCACACAGGTGGTGCGGTCAGTCCAATCCAGGATTCGGGAGAAAGTTTCCGCGCCAATCACCAGCACTGTGCGCGCCTGCCTGGCCTTGATGAAATTGTCGGCTACCGAGAGAGCATAGATGAAGCCTGAACAGACGGCCTGCAGATCGAAGGCGGCCCCCCGCTTCATGCCCAGGCGGGCCTGCACCTTGGTGGCGGTAGCGGGAAAGGTATTATCGGGCGTGGCCGTGGCCAGCACGATCAAATCCAGCTCATCCACCGTCACCCCGGCATGATCCAGGGCCGCAACGGCGGCGTGATAGGCCAGATCGCTGGTGGTTTCACCATCAGCGGCAATATGACGGGATTTGATACCGGTGCGTTCGCTGATCCACTCATCCGACGTCTCAACGATCTTGGTCAGATCGTCATTGGTCATGACGCGCGCGGGCAGATAGGAGCCGCAGCCCAGAATAATCGACCGGATCGCCATTATTGAACCGCCGCCTCGCTACCCTGACCATCTGCCTCGACCTTGGCGGCGGCACTGGCGGCCAGCGCCGCCTGCAATACCGCCAATTGATCGCGGATCTTATCGTTGAAGCCGTGGTTGGCCATGTCGGCGGCCACAGCAATGGCGTTGCTGAAACCAATGGCGTCGGTGCCGCCATGGCTTTTCACACAAATACCACGCAGGCCCAGGAACATCGCCCCATTATAACGGCGCGGGTCCATGCGCAGGCGCAGCTTGCCAAAGGCACCACGGGCCAGCAGATAGCCCAGCTTGGCCAGCAGCGAGGAAGCGAAGGTTCGCTTCAGGAACTCGCTGTAAAGCTTGGCCGTACCTTCTGCCGCCTTCAGCGCGACATTGCCGGTGAACCCATCGGTGACGATGACATCGACAGTACCGGCAGCAATATCATTGCCTTCCACGAAACCGTGAAAGTTACGGGCCAGCGGCGTATCGCGCAGGGCCGCAGCGGCCTCACGGATCGACTCGTGACCCTTCTGCTCTTCCGACCCGACATTCAACAGGCCGATGGAAGGTTCCAGCAATCCCAGCACAGTCCGGCTGAACACCGTGCCCATCACAGCGAACTGGACGAGATTATCCGCGTCGCATTCCAGATTGGCCCCCATATCCAGCATCACACTCTCCCCCCGCAAGGTGGGGAAGATGGAGGCGATGGCCGGACGGTCGATGCCGGGCAGCGTTTTCAACACGAATTTGGCAATCGCCATCAACGCGCCGGTATTTCCGGCGGAGACAACGCAGGCCGCCTCCCCTGCCGCCACCGCATCGATGGCCAGCCGCATACTGGAACTGCGCCCAGCACGCAAAGCAACGGAAGGTTTGGCATCCATGGCCACGAAATCCGGCGTGTGCCGGACGGTGGAGATGGATTTCAGGGCCGGATGGCGGTCGAGAAGCGCGTTGATACGCGCTTCATCGCCGACAAACAGGAACTCGACATTCGAACAGCGCTCACGCGCCAAGTCGGCGCCGGCGACGACCATGTCAGGTGCATGGTCGCCACCCATGGCGTCCAAGGCGATCCGCAAGCGCGCAGTCACGAGCGTACGTGGTCCCTATACCGCGAGAAGCCGGAACGGCAATGATTACGCGGCAGCAGCAGCGGTCTGCGTCACTTCACGGCCGTCATACTGGCCGCAGGAACCGCAGACATGGTGCGGGCGCTTCAGCTCGCCGCAGTTGCTGCATTCATTGTACGCGGAAGCGGTCAGCCCGTCATGCGAACGGCGCATGTTACGCTTGGACTTGGAGGTCTTTTTCTTCGGAACGGCCATGATCGTAACTCACAATGTTTTAGGCGGCCAACAAGGGGCCGCCTTGGACAGAGGCGCTTGAATACTGGATATGGTGTGTCAGGGCAAGCAAGAAACCCGATTATGACGACTTCTTTAAGCGGGACAGGGCCGCAAAAGGGTTCTGACGGGGGGGCTCGGGCGGCAGATCGCCCCCATTATCCTGGCTGGTCGGGTCATAATCCTCCAGAATCGGGGTGAATTCCACCCCCGGCACACGCGGATATGGCTCCAGCGACAGGGAAAGATTCTGGGCCACCAGTTCGCCAATATCGATCCGCCCACCCGGCATCGGTTCGGGGAAATCCTCATCCCCGCCCAAATACTGGAAATGGTCGCTCTCCGCCTCCTCATCTTCCTTGGGGATCAGATGGTCTGGGGCGAACAGGGCGGAGAAATCTTCCTGCACGTGGGCAGGCACCGGCTCCAGGGTCACCACGCAACGCTGCACCACGTCGGCTGTTACCTCACCGGTAACCTTGATGAACTCCCCCCGCACCCGGCGCAGGCGCATTTTGGCTGTCAGACCGGAAAGCGAGATCAGATCGAATCGCTGCGCCAGTGCAGCGCATTCCGCCTCGGTCGCCGTCACCACCTCGTGCCCACCGGCCGTGGTCACCTTGTCGGCGATGACGATGCGGGATAGTTCGGGGGCGTGGGATGGGCTGTTCATGATGGAAACTCCGCTAGAACGAAAAATTGCCCGATAAAGCGGGCGGACGGCGGGCGGTAGAACGCCGCTCAGGATATAAAGGTAATCTCTCCGGCCAGCAGCCGCTCGATTGGGAACGCCTCCAGATGGGCCAGTTGGCGGCGGGCATAGGCGGCCATGGCGGCCACATGCTCCGGTTCCGGCAAGGTGGAGCCATAAAGATTGCGATCCAGCGCGGCCTCCAGCGTGGCAGCGTCGGTGCCAGCCAATCCGGTATCATAGGCTTGGACACGCCCATAATAGTGACTGGCCAGTTCCTTCACCCGTTCGCCCACCTTCATGTCGCTGGCGCCCAGTTCGCGCAGATTGAAATCCAGATCGGCGAACATGAAATTGAACAGGGCCTGGTTGAAATCTGCCACGGCGGGGCCGCCCATGGCCAGCCGGCGCATCACCAGCCAGGCATGAAGGGCCATCATCTCAAACCGTCCCTCCAGCGTGTCGGGCACACCCAGATCGCTGAAAAATGCCGGCTGGCGCGCCTGTTCCACAATCGCGCCATAGAGTTTTGCCACGGTGCGTTCCGAGATCTTTTTCCTGAACAGGCGGTTCAACATGGAAGGCTTCCAAAGTGGCGATTGAGGGCAACGGAATGGCCACCGCCACAATATGGCAGGGGCAGTGATTGACATTGCGCCAAAGCCGGTGCCAATGTCACCGGCCAGATAGGGGGCGGTGCCCCCGGCGTCAAGCATGGCCCATGGTGCGACCGCTTGTGTCTTACCCTCTGGTTCGTGCATAGGCAGCCGGGACACCGGTTCCTGATGATGATTTTGACAAGAGATGCTCCGTTCATGCGCAAGACCCACGCTTCGCTGCTGTTGACCGCCGGCCTTGCCGGCCTGGCCCTGGCAGGGTGCAGCCCGATCACTGCGGTCAGGGGCAATCTTGTCGAAGATAGCCGCCTGGCCCAGATTCAGCAGGGCACCACCACCCGCGATCAGGTGCAATATGTGCTGGGCTCGCCCACCTCCACCGGCACGGTGGATGGATCGACCTGGTATTATATCGGCCGCCACACCGCGCAGGAGGCCTTCTTCGATCCGGAGGTGACGGCCCAGCGCATCGTGCGCATCCGCTTTGACGATCAGGGCACGGTGCAGGAAATCAAGGAGATTGATGGCAGCGAGGCCGCCTATGTGGCGCCGGTTGCCCGCGTCACCCCGACCGAAGGCCATGATATGGGCTTCTTCGAACAGATGCTGAGCAACCTGTCCAAGCCGTCGCGCAAGAAGAAGGATGACGGCAAGAAGAAGAAGTAAGTTCGCGCGCCTCATGCGCCGAACCGAAAACAGGCGGCCCTTGGCGGGGCCGCCTGTTTTGTTTTTGGCCGCATTGCCTATTGATGCGCCAGAATGGCCAGCAGCAGCAGAGCGACGATATTGGTGATCTTGATCATCGGGTTAACGGCTGGGCCAGCCGTGTCCTTATAGGGATCGCCCACCGTATCGCCGGTCACCGCCGCCTTGTGGGCGTCAGAGCCTTTGCCGCCATGGTGGCCTTCCTCAATATATTTCTTGGCATTGTCCCAGGCCCCGCCTCCTGAGGTCATGGAGATGGCGACAAACAGGCCGGTAACAATGACACCCAGCAACATGGCGCCAACCGCGGAAAAGGCCGCCCCCTTGCCAGCAATCGCCCCCACCAGGGCGTAAAGCACCAAAGGTGCCAGCACCGGCAACAGGGAGGGCACGATCATTTCCCGGATGGCGGAGCGGGTCAGCATATCAACGGCACGGCCATAATCGGGTTTTGAGGTGCCAGCCATGATGCCAGGATTCTCCCGGAACTGGCGCCGTACCTCCTCCACCACCGAGCCGGCGGCACGGCCCACCGCCGTCATGCCCATAGCCCCGAACAGATAGGGCAGCAACCCACCCAGAATCAGCCCGACCACGACATAGGGGTTGGAAAGGCTGAAATCGATCTCCACCCCGGCGAAATAGGGATAGGCCGTGGGATCGGCCATGAAATATTTCAGATCCTCATGATAGGCGGCGAACAGCACCAGCGCGCCCAGACCGGCTGAGCCGATGGCATAGCCCTTGGTCACGGCCTTGGTGGTATTGCCCACGGCATCCAGCGCGTCGGTGGTGACGCGCACCTCCTTGGGTAGATCGGCCATTTCGGCGATGCCGCCGCCATTGTCGGTGACGGGGCCGTAGGCATCCAGTGCCACCACCATACCCGCCACCGCCAGCATACTGGTGACCGCAATGGCAATGCCGAACAGGCCCGCCAGCAGATAACAGCCAATAATGGCAGCACAGATCACCAGCGCTGGCAGGGCTGTGGATTCCATGGAAATGGCCAAGCCCTGGATGACATTGGTGCCATGGCCGGTGGTGCTGCTCTGCGCCACTGACCTCACCGGGCGATAGCCGGTACCGGTGTAATATTCGGTGATCCAGACAATCAGCGCCGTCACCAATTGCCCGATGACGGCGCAGTAATAAAGGTCCATCCCCGTGAAGCGGACGCCGGCCCCGGTGGCCAGCGGAGTAGCGAACCCTTCCGGCAGCACCCAGGCTGTGACAGCGGCAATCGCCCCCAGCGACAACACCCCGCAGGCGATGAGACCCTTGTAAAGCGCCCCCATGATATTGCCGGAACTGCCCAGCCGCACAAAGAAGGTGCCGATGATGGAGGTGATGATACAGGCCCCGCCGATGGCCAGCGGATAGATCAGCATCGCGTCGAGATAAACCCCCTGGCCGGCAAAGAAGATGCCGGCCAGCACCATGGTTGCCACCACGGTCACGGCATAGGTTTCAAACAGGTCGGCCGCCATACCGGCGCAATCGCCGACATTATCGCCGACATTATCGGCAATGACGGCGGGGTTGCGGGGATCATCCTCCGGAATGCCGGCTTCCACCTTGCCCACCAGATCGGCGCCGACATCGGCGCCCTTGGTGAAGATGCCACCGCCCAACCGGGCGAAGATGGAAATGAGGGAGGCGCCGAAGCCCAGTGCGACCAGCGCATCCACCAGCGGTCGGCCAGTGAAGCCCATGCTGGTCAGCACCAGAAAATAGCCGGCCACCCCCAGCAGGGCGAGGCCGGCCACCAGCATCCCCGTCACCGCCCCAGCGCGGAAAGCCAGCGACAACCCTTGGGCCAAACCCTGGCGCGCCGCCTCCGCCGTACGCACATTGGCGCGGACAGAAATATTCATGCCGATATAGCCGGCCGCCGCCGACAAAACCGCCCCCAGCACAAAGCCAACGGCGACATGCAGCCCCAGCAGTGCCCCCACCAGGATGGCGATCACCACGCCCACCAGGGCGATGGTCGTATATTGGCGGTTGAGATAAGCCCCGGCGCCGATCTGGATCGCCTGCGCGATTTCCTGCATCCGGGCATTGCCGGGGCTGGCCGCCAAAACCGAACGCGCCGTCGCCACCCCGTAAAGAATGGCAAGCACGCCGCAGGCCAGCACGAAATAGAGCACGTGCATGATCATGTCGTTTCCTTACCCTATGAACGGTGCCGCTTCTGAAGCGAACGGGCCGGACGGCCGGCGGCACTCTGGCAGGGCTCAGCATGACATGCACAGGAAACGACATCAATCCGATGCTATCGATTTGATATGATGCAATCCGATATGTTTCTCACCCTTGATCAATAGGCCGGGCGCTGGCTGACCGACTGGATCAGCACATCGCGCACAATATCCGGCCCCACCACCTTGTCCGTCACCTGTTTCAATTCATCCTTGATGGCGGGGATATTCAGGATCTGGCCATCGATCACCTGCCCCTTATCCAGGGAACCATAAAGGGCCTGCACATAGGCATCGATCAGGCGAGGGCCCTTCGCCCTCACCTCATCGCGGACCGTATCATCATCCACTTCCAGGCTGACCGTGATGATGATGTTCTGCGTCGCCTTGGTCTGCCCCATTACCGGCACGATCATCGGGCCGATGGTGGCATAGGAGGGCGGGCCGGTGCGGACCTTCTTCACCGGTTCCTTGGCTTCCGCATGTTCAGCGTCGGCCGGTTTGGCCAGGAACATGAAATAGGCACCGGCACCGGCGCCAATCAGCACCAGCAGGGCCAAAACAAGGATGATGATTTTCTTCATGTACGGTCAGCCATCAGCAAGGTTGCGGCCAGTATAGGCCGCCACCGCGCCGGGCACGAGGGCCAATTGCCCTAAAATATCACAGCCCCCTGGGTGGGGTGCTCAATGCGGCCCCTTGGTCGCCTCACCGGGTTGTGGGGCTGCCGCCGTTTCCGCCGTCAACCCAACCTCCCGGTAATATTGCTCCGCCCCCGGATGCAGTGGCACAGCCAGCCCATCGAGGGCGGTGCGCAACTGGATGGATTTGCCGCGCGGATGGCCAGCATCCAGCAGCAGGCGGGTCTGGTCGTTCCAGAGGGCGGCCGTAATGTCATGCACCAGCTGTGGCTTGATATCCCCGCGCACCAGCCATTGTGCCCCCACCCCCAGGCTGCTGGTGGCTGGCACATTCTCATAGGTGCCAGCGTCGATCAGGCTTTCGGTGAAGAAGGGCAGCCGCTTCTTCAACTTTTCCCCCTTGGCATCATCGAAGGGCAACAGGTTGATCGGCACGCGACGCGCCAACTCCGCCACCGCCGGCAGCGGATAGCCGCCAACAATGACAAAGGCGTCCAGTTCGCCCGCCACCAACCGATCCCCGGCCGCCGCCGGGCTGAGATACAGCGGGGCGATCGCTTTTTCCGACAGGCCATAGCTGGCCAGGATGGCGCGTGACGTCACCAGCGTGCCGGAACCCTGTTCTCCCAGCGCCACCCGCTTGCCCTTCAAATCACTCGGTCTTTTCAGGCCACTGTCGGCGCGCACCACCAGATGAATGGTTTCAGTGTAGAGATTGGCGATGGCGCGCAGGTCGGCATAGGCCCCCTTCTCAAACGGTGCCTTGCCCTCAATCGCCGCATGGGCAATGTCGGCCTGGACCAGGGCCGATTCCAGCCGGCGCTGCCGCAGCAGATTGACATTCTCCACAGCACCCGAGGTGGATTGCGCCACCACGATCAGGCCTGGCACACCACAACTGCCGCCCCGGTCACAGGGGCGCGTGCCCGGTGGGTTGGACACCGCATTGGCCAGCAGCCCGCCGATCAGGAAATAAGTGCCACCGGTGGTCGCCGTGCCGATCTGGAAGAAACGCACCTGATCGCCGGGCTGCTGGGCCAGTGCCCCTGGCACCAGACCCAGCCCCAGAAGGCCCCCCCCCAGCGCCAGCAGCCGTCTTCTTGACGGCGCAGCGGCGTGCATCGGGTCAGGAAAAGTGTCTGCGGGTCCGGCGCGGAACTGCATGGCGCGGTGCATCCGATCGCTCATGGTTCAATTGCCCCATGGTGCGCCCCGCCAGCCACCGGCGCAACCGGAACGCCTGCGCAACAACCGGCAGAAAGCGGTGCATTGAAGAAGTGAGCAAAGGATTTCACCGGGCTGTGGCGAAAATATCGCCGCACCGCGACCATCACATGACGTTGAGCAGCAACAGAATGCCAACCAGTGCGATGGCCGCACCCGCCAAACGGGAAGCCAGCGCGCCGCCGAACTGATAAAGCGTCGCTGACAGGCCGACTCCGGCACTCAGCGCCAGCAGGCAGCCGGCCACCAGTCCCGGCCAGAACAGCCATTGGCTGCTGGACGCGCCCTCCCATTGCGACAGCGCGATGCCATGCAGGGCCCCGGCAATGGCGGCCAGCACCAGCCCCAGCACCCTGGGCAGCGAAACAGTGAAGGCCAGCAGCCCGCCAAACAGCACCAGCGAGCCCTCCAGCGCATAGGCGGCATAGGGGATATGAATGCCCGAGCGCGTCAGCACGCCGAACAGCAGTCCCGCCACCAGGGCCAGGGCGGCACCGATCCCGGGGCTGCCTTTGCCCTGCATATCCAGCCACAAGCCCAGCCCCAACAGGCCCAGCAGGTGCAGATAGGTCAGCACCGGCCCCGCCAGACCGGCGGAAAAGCTGGGCGGCAACGCTGTGGCGGCGGCCGCATCGCCCGCCAGCACAGCCAGCGTCAGGGCGGAAATGATCAGGCGGCGGGAAACAGCACCGGTGCCGCATCGCATCAGGAAGAACTCCGCGTGACGGTGGGAATGGTTCCCTTGATCGCCCGCCGGACAAGGCGAGGTCAAGGCTGCTGTCAGCCACCGGCATCGGCCGACCGCCCCGCCGTCACGTTGACCGAGACCGTCATACCCCGATAGTCGGCGGGTGCCCCCGTCCATTGCCCGGCCAGCGGTACCGCTTGGCTGGCGTCCCGTGTCACTGCCACCCGGATCAGGTTGCGTCCGCCGGCAATGCCATTTGTGGGGTCGAACTCCACCCAGCCGGCACCGGGCAGATAGACCTGCATCCAGGCATGGGTGGCCCCGGCCCCAACGGCCACATCCCCAGCCCCATCGGCGACGGGATCATAGAGATAGCCGCTGACAAAGCGGGCGGCGAAACCCAGGCTGCGCGCCGCCTCCATCATCAGCAGGGCGAAATCCCGGCAGGAACCGCTGCCACGCTCCAGCGTCTCAACCGGGCTTTGCGTGCCTTCCGCGTCGCGCGACTGATAGGTGAAACCGCCGCGAATAGCGGCCGTCATAGCCCGCAGCATGGGCAGGGTGTCCACCAGCCCGTCGCTGCCCGGCTCCGCCCGCACGAATTGGCGGGCCCATTCATCCACCTTATGGTCGGGGTCCGGATAATGGCGCTCCATGGTGCGGCCCAGATCCGGCACCTCGGCCGCGTCATAGCTGAACGGGTAATGGCGGGCATGATCTTCCAGGGCAAAATCACCCGGGCCGGCCGGGAACTGTTCCAGCACGATCCGGCTTTCGATGGTCAGCCGGCTGGCGCTGATGCCATCGAACCGGGCCAGCGCCACCGAGTTGCCGAACACATCATGCATCCAGCGCAGATCGCTGGGGGCTGGTTCCATCACCAGCCCGGTTTCCAGCAGCCGCAGATCATGGCTGTCGCGGGGACGGAACATCATGCGGTGCGGTCCCAGTACCACCGGATTGGCATAATCATAGGTGGTTTTGTGCGTGACGGTAAGAATGCCCATATCCCCCTGCCCCTGGCTTTTCCCCGCTTATGATAACAGCCGGGGCGCCAATCAGGTTCCCAAACCGCCGATGACGCGGATGCAACATTGGCAGGGACGCAGTTGGGCGCTACCGTCGGGGACAGGACCGCGCTATGTAGGCGGCAGGAAATGCAATTCGGCCGCCCGGCGACCCGCCGGGCCTTGCCCGGAGATGTGGTGTGATGAAGCTCTATGGCGCGTTGCTCAGCCCCTATGTGACCCGGGTGGTCCTGGCCATCCGCTTCAAGGGATTGGACATTCCCCTGGTACCGCCACCCGGCGTGGGGTTGAAATCGCCCGAATATCTGGCCATCAATCCCTATGGCAAGATGCCGGCCCTGGATGCCGGCGATGCCAGTATCATCGAGTCCGAAGTCATCTGTGAATTCCTGGACGAACGGTTCCCGGAAAAGAAGATTCTGCCCGGCAATGATGTGGCGCGTGCCCGCGCCCGTATCATCAGCCGCGCCATTGATCTTTATGTACTACCGGCCTTGCTGGGCCTGCTGGGCCAGATGAACCCGATCAACCGCGATGCCGCGCTGGTGGCGGAAAAGCGGGCGGAGCTGCGGCGCGGGCTGGATGGGTTGGAAACCTTTATCGAAGCCGCCCCCTGGTGCATGGGCGATGCCTTCACCCTGGCCGATTGCGCCGTCGTGCCCGCCTGCTTCTTCCTGCAGAAATTCCTGCCGGCCTTCGGGGTGATGGATGTGTTTGAAAATCATCCCAAGCTGGGCGCGGTGTGGGACCATGCCAATGGCGACCCGATGGGGGCCAAGCTGATCGCCGAGATGACCGACGCCCTGGATGATTTCATGCGCCGTCGGGCCGCGAATAGTTAACCCGATAGGGCCATTTGGCACAGCCGGTTGACCGCCGCAACAGGCGGGCGCATGGTTGCGCCCGTCACGCGCCGGCACGGGCGCGGGCAATGCAATCCAACGCGAAAAAGAACAGGAACCAAATCCATGGTGAAGCCGATGCGCCTCGCGGCAACGACCGCCGCGACGATCGCCTTGATGGTGGGTGTCGCCCATGCCGATGAAGGCATGTGGACGCTGGACAATGTGCCGACAGCGGCAATCGCCAAGGCCACCGGCTTCACGCCGGACCCGGCCTGGCTGAAGAAGGTGCAGCTTTCCTCGGTGCGTCTGGCCGGCGGCTGCTCCGGCAGCTTCGTGTCCGGCGAAGGGCTGGTGATGACCAATCACCACTGCGTCGCCGACTGCGTGGCCGAACTGTCCAGCGCCAATGATGACGTGCAGGCCAACGGCTTCCTGGCCAAGGACCGCGCCGATGAGCGCAAGTGCGCCGGGATCGAGGTCAACCAGTTGACCGATATCATCGACGTTACCGACAAGGTGAACAAGGCGACCGCCGGCAAGAACGGGCAGGATTTCGCCAATGCCCGCCGCGCCGCGCTGACCCAGATCGAAAAGGAATGCGCCGGCAACGATGCCGCGCTGCGTTGCGACGTGGTGACCCTCTATCAGGGCGGCCGCTATAATCTCTATAAGTATCAGCGTTATCAGGATGTGCGGCTGGCCTTCGCGCCGGAGGCCGGCATCGCCGCCTTTGGCGGCGACCCGGACAATTTCAACTTCCCGCGCTACTGCCTGGACATGTCGCTGCTGCGCGTCTATGGCGCTGACGGCAAGCCGTTGAAGAGCCCCAACCATTTCAAATGGTCCAAGCAGGGCACCAAGCCGGGTGAAGCCACCTTCGTTTCCGGCCATCCCGGCTCCACCTCCCGCCAGCGCACCATCGCCGAGCTGGAATTCGTGCGGGATGAGGTGGCCACCTCCTACCTGTTCTATGCGCAGGAGCGTCGCGGCCGCCTGATCGAATTCGGGCGGGAGAATGCTGATCGCCGCCGTGAGGCGTTCGAGCCGCTGGCCCATACCGAAAATGGCATCAAGGTCTGGCATGGCCGCCAGCAGGCCCTGGCCGACAAGGAATTCTTCGGCGCCAAGGTGAAGGCCGAACAGGAGCTGCGGGCCAAGATCGCCGCCGATCCCAAGCTGGCGGCCGAGGTGGGTGATGCGTTCGAGGTGATCGCCAAGGCACAGGACCGCTACGCCCAGTTGTTTCCGCGCTATGTGATGCTGGAACGGATGCGCGCCTTTGACAGCGATCTGGCGGGCTTTGCCCGTTCGCTGCTGCGTGCCGCCGATGAAAGCAAGCTGGCCAATAATGACCGTCTGCGGGAATTCAGCGATGCCCGCCTGCCGGCCCTGAAGCAGCGCCTGTCCAATCCGGCCCCGGTCCATAAGGATCTGGAAATCGCCATGCTGTCCTTCTCCCTGACCAAGCTGCGGGAGGCGTTCGGCCCGGACGATGCCATCGTCAAGGCGGTGCTGGGCAAGCAGTCGCCCGATCAGGTGGCCAATGCCGCCATCACGGCCAGCAAACTGTCCGACCCGGCGGAACGTCTGCGCCTGTTCGAAGGCGGCAAGGCCGCCATTGATGCGTCCGACGATCCGCTGATCAAGCTGCTGAAGGCCATCGATCCGGCCGCCCGCGCCAGCCGCAAGGCCGTGGAAGATGAGGTGGAAGCCCCAGTGGAGCAGGCCCAGGCCCGCATCGCCAAGGCCCGCTTCGCCATCTATGGCGACAGCGTCTATCCCGACGCTACCTTCTCGCTGCGCCTGTCCTACGGCAAGGTGCAGGGCTGGGAGGAGCTGGACGGCCATCAGGTGGAACCCTACACCACCTTCGCCGGTGCGTTTGAGCGCGACACCGGTGCCGCCCCGTTCGACCTGCCGACCCGCTGGGATCAGGCCAAGGGCAAGGTCAACATGTCCACGCCGTTCGATGCCGTGACCACCAATGACATTATTGGCGGCAATTCCGGCTCCCCGGCGCTGAACAGCAAGGCGGAGGTGATCGGCCTGGTGTTCGACGGCAATATCCACAGCCTGTCGGGCGACTATGGCTATGAGCCCAAGCGCAACCGTACGGTGATGGTGGATGTGCGCGGTATGACGGAAGCTCTGCGCAACGTCTATGGTGCCGACCAGTTGATCAAGGAGCTGGGGGTGAAGTGATATCCCTGCCCCCGCCCATCCCCCGGGGATGGGCGGGGAGTCTTCTTTGTTACTTTCAAATGATCAGTATGGAAACACCGGGCGTTTCCTCATGCATACAGCGCTATTATTTCTGATTATACCAACGGTCATAATTCATGACCGTTGGTACGGTGGCGACCGCCGCCGCGCCGCTCATGCGGCGTAGCCAAGCCAGCGGATGCTGGCGCCGGCGACTAAGGGGCAGGAAAGATTGACCAACGGTCAAGATTTCATGCCGCTGGTATTATAAGATAAGCTCCCTTTTCATCCTCTGGCCCCCATCTGCCAGGAAGGCTTGGGCACGGTAATATAGGATCATCGTATACGAAACCCTTTCTTGCCGCCCGCGCAGCCTGCATATGACAGGCAGAGCGGCAGGTAAAAATTATACGGTATTTTTCATGTGATTATGTTTGGGGGATGCGAGTGATTCTGATCCCGCCGCCACTCATTCAATTGCCCCCGATCATGCGACAATCTGCCACATGTTCGACCCAGACACCCAAACAGACGGCTGTATGAGAGGGAACCCGCAGCCCGCCTATGTTGCGGTGCGCAGAAGCCCCCTCTCCCTTTATTGCGATCCGATAGTGCGTTAGCTTGTTTCATTACACAGCGTGGCTTGACAGCGCATCATTCGCTAAGCCACCTTGAAACCCGTTAGCAGGAGCACATGGGAGAGACCGGCCCCGCGCCGGCGCCGAAGGAGCAACCGCCCCGGAAACTCTCAGGCAAACGGACCATGTGTCTCGGGATTACAATCTGGAAAGTGACGGAAGCTGCGGCAGGCCGTCCGCCGACGGGGTAATACTCTCAGGCAAAAAAACAGATGGGGCGCCGAGAAGCACTGAAACCGCTTTGGGGGCGCAGCCATGTCCATCACCAGTTAATCCCTGACGCCCGGATTGCGGGCGCCCACTCCTCACAGACACTCACATCAGCATGACCTGCCGACGGCAGGGAACGCCGTTTCCATGCCACCCGTCAGCGGTCGGCAACGGGAAAGCTGCGCCCTTTGCACAATGATCGGCGGGATGCGCGAGCAGGGAAGCAAAATGAACAGGATTCTCAAGGCGGCGCTGCTGGGCAGCGGTTCCGCGATCAGTCTTTTATTGTCCGCTGCTGCCCTGGCACAGCCGGCCGACACCAATTTGCTGACAGCACCGGCCACGCCGACGCCAGCCGAAACCGTGCCCGCCGCCTCATCCGTCACCGATACGGATGAACTGGATGAAATTGTCGTCACCGGTTCCCGGCTCAGTTCGGAATATAACAGCCCCACCCAGGTGCAGGTGATCAAGGCAGAGATGGCCCGCAATGCCGGTGCCTTCGATACGGCCAGCATCATCAATCGCGCTGTGGCGGCCATGGGATCGCAGCAGATCAACAACCGCCTGTCTGCCACTGGGGCGGGCGGCATGGTGGTGGATGGCGGCAACAATGCCCAGACCATCGGCCTGCGCAATCTGGGCGCAGGGCGCACGCTGGTGATGCTGAATGGCCACCGGCTGACGCCGGCCGGCACCGGCAGCCGGGTCGGGCAGGTCGACCTGAACACCATTCCCTCTTCCATTATCGATCGGGTGGAGGTGCTGACGGGCGGCGCCTCCTCCATCTACGGGTCCGACGCCATTGCCGGCGTGGTCAATATCATCCCCCGCCGTGCCTCGGCCGGGCTGGAAATGGCCCTGGATAGCAATGTCACCCAGCATGGCGGGGCTAATTACGTCCAGGGCTCCCTGTTCTGGGGCAAGGATTATGGCGACGGTTACATCAATATCGGTGCGGAATATCGCCGCCAGGAATCCCTGAAGAACCGCCAGCGGTCCCGCACATCCTGCGCCCAGGATTATGTCTTTGATGCCGCCACCGGCCAGCGCGCCGATCTGCTGGATGCAAGTGGCAATATCAAATGCCGCAACCTGAACCCGACCGGCATTTTCTTTGACTACGGTATCTATGGCGGCTGGTTCCAGTATGACCCGACGCCTGGCAACCCCGCCTATCCGGCCTCTGCACTGGGACTGCGTGCCAGCCTGCCGGATTGGGTGCGCGCGGCCCGTGGTGGCTATCCAGAGACCTATACCTACGGCACCAGCGACAGCCCCGCCTATCAGAATGCCGACAGCATCTCCCCGCTGGAAACCGGCAGCCTCTATATCTCCGGCGCCTATCAGGTCAGCAATGATGTGGAAGCCTATGGCAATCTGCTGCTGAACCGGCGCGTCTCCTCCTCCGACACCTGGCAGTTCCTCTATCCGCTGCTGTCCCCGACCAACCCTAATAATACGGTGGCAAAAGGCCTGATCCAGGCCAGCGACGGGTCATCGAACGGGCTGGTGCAGCCACAGATGAATATGGGGCAATATCAGCGCCAGACGGTGAATTACGGTCAGGCCATCGGCGGTCTGCGCGGCACGCTGGACATGCCGCTGCTCAATAACAAATGGTCCTGGGATGTTTCCGGCCATGCCGGCCGGTCCGATGGCCGTTACAGCAGCGATTTCTTCTATAATGACCGGTTGGACGCCGCCACGGCGCCGGGCGTGGCCTGCGATCCCGCACGCATCACCATTTCCGGCCCCGCCAACTGCGTTTCCATCCCCTGGCTGTCCAAGCGGTTCTTAGTGGACCAGAACTGGACGCAGGAAGAACGCGATTTTCTGCAGGGGCGGGAAACCGGGCGCACCAAGTTCGATCAGGCCGGTATTGACGGTTCCATTTCCGGATCGCTGTTCGATCTGCCGGCCGGGCCGCTGGATGTGGCCACCGGCTTTGCCTTGCGCTATCAATATCTGAACGATACGCCGGGCTACAATGCCCGCAATGGGAATTACTTCGCCTCTTCCACCGCCGGCATCACCAAGGGTTCCGACACGGTACAGGAACTGTTCGGGGAAATCGGTGTGCCGTTGCTGGCCGATCTGCCGCTGGTGGAAAAGCTGACCTTCACCGGGTCCGGCCGCTACACGAAATATCGTAGCTTCGGGTCGGATGAGACTTACAAGGCCGGCCTGGGCTGGACGGTTGCCTCCTGGATATCCCTGCGCGCCAGCACCGGCACCTCCTTCCGCGCGCCCTCGCTTTATGAGCTTTATCTGGCCAACCAGTTGAGCTTCTATTCTTATTTCGATCCCTGCAGGCGTTATGGCGACAGTGCCACCGCCACGGTCACCGCCAACTGCGCCGCCCAAGGCTTCGCACCGGATTTTGATCCGTCCAATACCGGCATCACGGCCGTGACTGGCGGCGGCAGGGGGCAGTTGGAGGCAGAAACCTCCCGCAACAAGAATATCGGCATCGTACTGACGCCGAGCTTCGCCAATCTCAGCGTCGCGGTGGATTATTACAGCATCGCCGTCAATAACGAGGTGGCGTCCTATGGCGTGGGCAGCATCATTAACCGCTGCTACAACAACCCCACTTTCCCTGGTAACAGCTTTTGCGCCAAGATCATCCGCGACCCGACGACCCGCGCCATTACGGCGGTTGATGACCGGCTGGTCAATCTGGCCCGGCAGAACCAGCGCGGTATCGATCTCTCCCTCAATTTCCGCCAGCCAACCGATTTCGGCAGCTTCGGCATTGACCTGCAATGGAACTGGGTGCTGGAAAACGTGCTGCGCCGGGACGAAACCTCTTACGAGGATCGCAACGGCCTGTCTGGTAATCCAAAGACCACAGGCTGGGTGGAAGCCAATATCAATGTTGGCAAATGGACCGGCTTCTACGGCTTCAACTTTATCGGCCCCACCAACGACACCAAATATTATGAAGATGGTAATCTGTTCACCTACTGCAACGCCTATGCCGGGCGGAGCCAGCCCGGCAACCGTAATGACTGTCTGAAGGTGACGGAGAAGCTGAAAGTCGGCAGCTACATGACCCATTATGTCAGCGTGAAATATCAACTGGTCGAGGACATGTTCGCCCAGCTTGGCGTCACCAACATGTTCGACAAGAAGCCACCGGTGATGGGGTCCGACAGTTTCACCTATCGCACCGGCTCGGTCCCCAGCAACCTGTATGACCTGCGGGGCCGCACCATCACCTTCCGCTTGGGCAAGACCTTCTGAGGTCGGTTATAAAACCGGCGGCCACCGCCTTGGCCGCCGGTATGCTTCGCGCGATAAAGAAGATCAGGGAGAGGGTTTTGCGCCTGTTGAACATTCGCATGAAGGGTTGGCTGCTGGCCGGATGCGCCATGTTGGGGCTGGCCAGCATCGCCCAGGCGGGGCAGCCCCGGCTGCTGCGCTACCCGGATATCCACGGCAATCAGGTGGTCTTCTCCTATGCCGGGGATTTGTGGATCGCCGCAACCGATGGCGGGGCGGCCCGCCAGTTGACCAACGGTCCGGGGCTGGAACTTTTCCCGAAATTCTCCCCCGACGGCAAATGGATCGCCTTTACCGGCCAATATGGCGGGGATGAACAGGTCTTCATCATCCCGGCCAGCGGCGGGGCCCCGCGCCAGTTGACCTGGTACCCCGCGCGCGGGCCAATGGCCCCGCGCTCAGGCAGCGATAATCAGGTGACGGGCTGGAAGCCGGACGGGTCGGCCGTGCTGTTCCGCTCCTTCCAGGATGTACCGCAGGCGACCGATTCCCGGCTCTATACCGTTTCGGTGGATAATGGCACGGTAGAAACCCTGCCCATGGCCCGCAGCGGCAGCGGTGCCTTCTCCCCCGATGGGAAGAAGCTGCTCTTCTCCCCGCTGTTCCGCGATTTTCGCACCTGGAAGCGTTATCAGGGCGGTTGGGCACCTGATCTCTATATCGCCGATCTGCAGAACCTGACGCTGACCAACATCACCAACACGCCGCGTACCGAGCGTGACCCGATGTGGACCGACAAGGGCATCTATTACCTGTCCGACCAGGACGGGCACATGAACCTGTATCAGGCCGGCGCAGACGGGGCCAATCCCCGTAAGCTGACCGATTTCACCGAGGATGGGGCCGACTTCGCCAGTGCCGACGCGGCGGGTGATGTGGTGATGCAGTTCGGCGCCGGCCTCAGGCTTTACGAAGCAAAAACCGGCAAGGTCCGGCCGCTGGATATTGACGTTCCGGCCACCGATGTCGACCGGATGCCGCGTCTGGTCGGGGGGACAGAAACGCTGGAATGGAGCGCCCTGTCCCCTGACGGGCAGCATGTGGCGATCATCAGCCGTGGCGATATTTTCATCATGCAGTCCGACCAGCAGGGGGCCGTGGTCAACCTGACCCACAGCCCCGGCGCGCATGACCGCGATGCCGCCTGGTCGCCCGATGGCGGGCGCATCGCCTATTTCTCCGACGCCAGCGGGGATGAGGAAATCTGGGTGGTGCCCGCCGGCGGCGGCACCCCCCGGCAGGTGACGAAGAACAGCCAGACCCGTTATTACCGCCCCGTCTGGTCGCCCGATGGCGCGCATGTGGCCGTGCTGGATCGTGAAGGCACCCTGTTCAGCATCGACATGACCAATGGCGAACGCCGGCAGGTGGGCAGCAGCAAATCCTGGGATCTGCGCCAATATGAATGGTCGCCCGATGGGCGCTATCTCGCCTATGCCGAGTTACAGCCCAACGATATGCGCACCCTGCGCATCTGGGATTCGCGCAATGGCCAGGCCGTCACCGCCACCGACCCCGCCTATGACAGTGGGGAACCGGTTTGGTCGCCGGATGGGCGCTATCTGGCCTTCCTGTCCGTGCGCGATGTGAACCTGCAGATCAGCGAGACAGAGTGGAACTTTGCCGCCACCCGGCAGACACGGCTTTATCTGCTGGCCCTGCAAAAGGACACACCCAACCCCTTCCCCAATGGCAGCCCCGCTGGCACCGAACCGGACAAGGGCAAGGACAAGGCGCCGGAGAGCCCGCCGCCGGTGGATATGGACGGGCTGGCCGACCGGCTGATCCCGGTACCGATCGGCAAGGATAATTACAGCGATCTGAATTTCGGCCCCGGCAACAGCCTGCTGTACCGTATCAGCGATCCCGCCAGCTTCGGGCGGGAGGGGCCGAGCCAGGGAACGCTGTTCGCCCTGCCGCTGGGCAAGGAGAAGCCCAACAAGATCACCGGCGACCTGATGGGGTATGAGTTGGACCGGCATCGGCAAACCATCCTGCTGCGGCAGGGCAAGGCCGATCTGCGCGTCGCCCCCATCAGCCCCGGCGGGCTGGCGGGGGAGCCCAAGCGCCTGGAGCTGGAGCGCATCAACCTGCGCATCGACCCGCCGCAGGAATGGGCCGCCGTGTTCAACGAGGCGTGGCGGCTTTACCGGGATTATTTCTATGATCCCGGAATGCATGGCCATGACTGGAAGGCCATCGGCGATCATTACCGGGCTATGCTGCCGGCCCTGGGCAACCGGGCTGACCTGAATTACATCCTGGGCCAGATGATCGGCGACCTGAATGTCAGCCATGCCTATGCCAATGGCGGGGATCAGGATCTGCCCAAACGGCCCGATACCGGCCTGCTGGGCGCCCGATTCACCTTCGACAAGGCGGCCGGGCTGTGGCGGATCACCAAAGTTTTTGAAGGGGACAGGGCCGATCCGCTCTACCGCTCGCCGTTGAACGCGCTGGGCAGCAAGGTCCGGATGGGGGAATTCCTGCTGGCCATTGATGGCGTGCCCCTGGATGCCAGCACCCATCCCTATCAGGCCCTGGCCGGCAAGGCGGGACAGGTGGTGGAACTGGCGCTGGGCCAGTCCCGCAATGTGGAACGCCGGCTGCTGGTCCGCACCCTGCGCAGCGAGGCCCCCCTGCTGCGCCATGAGGAGCGGCTGGCGGCCCAACGGCTGGTGGAGAAATTGTCCGGCGGCCGCGTCGGCTATGTCCATATCAGCGACATGACCAGCAACGGCCTGACGGAATTCGTCAAAGACTGGTATGGCCAGTTGCGCAAGGACGGGATCATCATCGATATCCGGGGCAATACCGGCGGCAATGTCTCCCGCATGATTCTGGAGCGGCTGTTGCGGCCGGCCTTCACGCGCGGCTTCGTACGCGGCGTGCAACAGCCGCAAACCTATCCCTGGGGCGGCTATACGCAGGTCTTCACCGGGGAAATGGCCATGCTGGTCAGCGAGACCACCATGTCTGATGGCGACACCATGGCCTGGACCTTCAAGCAGACCGGGCGCGGGCCGCTGATCGGCAAACGCACCTGGGGCGGGGTGATCGGCATCGGCGATCTGGGGCCCTTGCTGGATGGCGGCAGCGTGACCGTGCCGCAATATGCCCTGGCAGGCCCCAAGGGCGAATGGATTGTGGAAGGCGAAGGCGTCACCCCGGATATCGAGGTGGATTTCGACCAGCCCGCCCTGCGGGGCGAACCGGATGCGCAACTGGTCACCGCGGTGCAGAATGTGCTGTCGCGCATCAAGGGCCATCCCGGTGATCTGGGCGGCCCCCAGCCCTATCCGGTCAAGCCGTAACCGGAACGCGGCCGGCGTTGTAAGCGCCGGCCGCTGCATACCAACCCTATTGCGCCGTCTTTTCCACCAGATCCAGACGGGCACGGTAGGGATCATCGACAAAGCGCGGGCCTTCCTGGGTGAAATTCAGGATCTTGTCAGCCTTGGGATCATAGGGGCCCCAGGCGGGGCCACCCTTGGCCGAGGGCACGCCATCGCGCGCGAATGAGACGAAATATTCATGCGCCGCCTTGGACGTGGCCTCGTCCGCCGGCGTCACCTGACCCGGATAGCGCACATTGATGGTGCGGAAGAAATAGGGGATTTCGCTGGCGTGCATGGCACCCGGCGTCTTCTCCCGGATGGAATCAGCGACATAGGAGAAGCGATAGGCAAAGGTCGGTACGCCCCGAGCCACAGCGGCGCGGGCGACATAGCGGGCCGGCTCAATAAAGCCGCGATCGCCCATGATCTTCCAGATCACCATCGTGTCATTGGGGGCGGCATACAGGCTCTTGGCCTGCTCCGCCAGTGGGCCGAAGCTGGCCAGCACCGGCGCCACATCCTTGCCCATAGGGAAACCATCCATGCCGGTGGCCCCCACCATCACCGGCACCTTGGCGGACCCGCCGCCTTCGGCCAGGATCAGGGCCGGGTCGCGCGTCACCAGCTTGCCATCAACAATGGGGCCGGTCATGGTGCGCGGACCGGCGGTGAAGAGAGACGCCATGCTGGCATCGGCCACCTTGTCCGCCGGCAGGGCACGCAGGGCCTTCAAGCCGGTCGGGCCTTCATCCGTCACCCCGACGGATTGGGCAAAGGCAAGCCCGACCTTTTCCGCCGCACCTAAATCCAACATGCTCATCAGGCCGCCGGGGCGGCCCCCACCAGACATGGCGATGGTCTTGGCAAACAGGCCCTTGGCCGGCTCCAGCGCCTGCAGCACATTTACCGACCGGCCGCCGGCCGATTCCCCGAAAATGGTGACGTTGGCCGGATCGCCCCCGAAGGCGGCGACATTGCGCTTCACCCATTCCAGGGCCGCTACCTGATCCATATAGCCGAAATTGCCCGTCGGCTTGCCCCCCGCCTCCGCCGTCAAGGCCGGATGGGCGAAGAAGCCCAGACGGCCGATCCGGTAATTGGCGCTGACCAGAATGACGCCGCTTTCGGCAAAGGCGCTGCCATCATAAACACCGGGCGAGGTGCCGCCATTGACGAAACCGCCGCCATAAATCCAGAACATCACCGGCAGCTTGGCCCCCGGCTTGGCATTGGCCGGTGCCCAGACGTTCAGATAGAGACAATCCTCCCCCACCGGGCCGCCCAGCGGGGCGGCATCGCCGGGGAACGGCACCTGCTGGCAATCATTGCCGTATTCCTTGGCCGGTCGCACCCCCTGCCAGGGGGCGACCGGGGCCGGGGCCCGCCAACGCAGATCGCCCAGCGGCGGGGCCGCGAAGGGAATACCCTTGAAGGCCCGCACCTTGCCCTGTTCCACCCCTTCTAGCGTACCGGACGAGACTTTCACCTGCGGGGCAGCGGCCAGCGCCGTACTGGCCAGCAAAGGCAGGGCAATGGCGGCGGCAATCAATCGACGTAGCATCAGCAGAACTCCAGGCTTCAGGAACCGTGACGGAAACCGATTTTGTAAAGCGGATCACCGCTATCGGCAGGCAGGGCTGGCGACTGTTTGGCCACCGACTGCATGTTGGACGGCAATTCAAACGGCAAGCGGCCCTGCGGCGCCACCTTGCCGGTCAGCGCATCGAACAGGGCCGCATCGGTGGCCCCGAACTCGGCAATCAAGGTGGCGGCGTGCGGCTTGATATTGGTCAGGATGGCGGGACGGTCCATGTAAACCGTGACGATCACCGGCACCTTGGCCGCCGCCTGGCGCACCAGGGCCAGCCCGGCATCACCTTCTTTGAAATCAATGTCGCCTTCATGCTGCATCCGCCCGAAGAAGTGATTGGGATGCAGGGTCTGGAACGGGGTTTTCAGACGGATCAGGGCGATATCCGCCTGATCCGGGCTGGCCACGATGGTGAAGCCGGCGGCCTTGGCCGCTGCCTCATCCACGCCATGGATGAACAGGCGCTTGCCCCCGCCCGCCGGCAAGGGGGCCGGGCCCAGGCGGTTTTCCAGCATCACCAGCGCCTTGGCCTGCACCTGACGCCCCTCCGCCAGCACATCGGCCCGGCCGATGATCCCAGGGGCGGCAGCCGGATCGACGAAGGGATTTTCGAACAGGCCCTGTTCGAACTTCAGTTCCATGATGGTGGCGACCGCCGCATTCAGCCGGCTTTCCGGCAGCAGCCCCTGTTTGACCGCCGCCAGCAGCGGCAGACCATCATTGACGCCACCGAACTGGTCAATCCCCGCCAACATGCCCTTGGCATAGCGCTGCGGCTGGGTCAGATCCTCCACCCCCCAGGGGGTGGCAATATCCTTGGGCTGCTGCGGCGGGTTGCCGGTGCGACAGCTTTCATTGCAGTCATTGGTGATGGCCCAGTCCGACAGGATCAGGCCCTTGAATTTGTGCGTGCCGCGCAGCAGATCGGTCAGCATCTGCTTGTTATAGCCGCCGCTGACGGCTTCCACCGGTTTGCCATCCAGGCTCAGGCCCTTCTGGATGGTGTAGGTGGGCATCACCCCGGTCACACCCGCCTCAAACGCGCCCAGGAAGGCGGCGACATGGCGGTCAAAGCCGCCCTTGGTGAAATCGGTGAAGCGGCCATAATAATTATGCCCGTCGAACCCGTCGATCTGGGCGCCATAGCCTACCCAATGTTTCACCACGGTGGTGACACCACCGGGGGCCAGGCCCTTATCACCCCCCTGCATCCCCTGCACATAGGCTTTCACCTGAGCGCCGACGCGGGCCGGGTCTTCGCCGAACG
This sequence comes from Niveispirillum sp. SYP-B3756, assembly GCF_009495745.1. GTDB lineage: Bacteria > Pseudomonadota > Alphaproteobacteria > Azospirillales > Azospirillaceae > Niveispirillum. Next base: position 288,302 of record NZ_WIDQ01000006.1, on the reverse strand, counting down.
TACCGTTGATGCGCGACCAGCGCGGTTCGGTGGCCAGATCAGCCTGCGGTGACAGGGCCATATGGATACCGACGGCGCGATATTCCGCCCGGATGCGATCAGCGAAATGCCGGGTCAGTGCTGGATCATCCAGCGCGCCAAAGCCCAAGGTTTCCGGCCATTGGGAAAAACCGCTCGCCTTTACACTCGCCCCACCCACCACCTGAAAATGGTTGCGCGGGTCGGTGCTGATGGTCAGCGGAATACCCAAGCGGGTGCCGGCCGCGATCATCTGCAGGCGGTTATTTTCCGCCGCGAAATCGGCGGGGGCGATGGCCATGCGGGTGATCAGGCTGTTGACATGCTGGTCGCGGATGATGGCTTCCGCCGCCGGCATGTCATAAGCGGGGCCAGGCGACAGCGGCCCGCCCTGCACCGGGGCCGTGCCATGCACCGCGGCCCCGGCCTTTTCTTCCAGCGTCATCCGCGCCACCAGATCGGCGGCGCGGGCCTGCGGTGACAGGCGCCAATCCTCATAGGGTGACAGTTTGCCGTCGCGGTCCAGGTCGCGGAAACGCAGACCATCGACGCTCACCTGCGCCCCATCGGCCGGCAAGGCCGGCTGCTGCGCGGCGGCAAAGGCGGTCAGGGCTGCGAACGGCAAAGTGGCCAGAAGCAGCAATTGTTTGAATTGCTTATGCATTTTTTTCCTCCCTGCTGCCGGTTAAATCACGAAACTGTTGAAACTGTCCGCCGGCAGCAGCGCACGCAGTGTCTTCGCGCCCAAGGTCAGGTGCAAGGGCATCGGTTCTGCCATATCGTTCTGGGCAACAATGACGGTACTTCCATCCGGGTTGCGGAAGGCCAGCAGGTTTTCATAGCCCGCATAAGAAACGGTGCCGATCCGCTTCGCCCCCGGCTGTACAAAATGGCTGAGATGTTTGAAGACGTGGTAATCCGGGTTGAAGCGGTGCTTGCCCGCCGCGTCCACACTGATCATGGAATTCTGCGGCCAGCCCCAGCTACTGACACCATTCCGGTCGGCGGCGATGTTCCAGTAATCGTAAACGCTGGCACCGGCACGCAGGAAATCCTTCATCATCTGCCAGGTGAAGCGGGCGAAGCGCCAATCATTGAGGCCATTGCCGCATTCCTGTTCGGATTGGTAAATCTTCAGTTCCGGATGGGTGTGGTGGATGAAGGGGATGGCCCCCCGCCCCGCCCATTGCGCGCCCACCCCCTTGATATGCGGCCCCACCTTGGGGTCGGCATAGACCTTCTCAAACAGGCTGGCATCAGCGCGTTCCAGCGTACCAAAGAAGATATCGGTACCACTGCCCTTCAGGGATTCCGCCAGATGCGGAATGAAACGAGCCAGCCCGATCGGTGTCCAGGTACAGCTTGGAAATATCTGGGCGGAATTGAACTCGTTCTGCGACATCACCATGCCGATGGGCAGGCCCAGCTTGCGGTATTCATCGACGAAACGCCGGAAATACAGCGCGTAGGCGCGGAAATAGCGCTCCTCCTGGATGAAAGTATCCTGCCCCTCCTCCCGCACCTGATCATCGCGGATGCCATTGTCAGGCAGGCCCAGGCGCGGTTTGGCGGTGGCGTAATGGCCGTTGGTCTTCATCCAGGTCGGTGGCGACCAGGGCGACGCCCAGAGTGACAGGTCGGGGCAACGCTGGCGTGCCGCGCGGATGAAGGGAATGATCAGGCGATGGTCGCGGGCGATGGAGAATTTCTCCATGGCGAAATCGCCAGCAGTCTCGTTATGGGAGTACCAGTCCAGCGCATAATCATTGGCACCGATGGGGATGCGGCAGATGCGCAGATTGGCCCCTTTGCCAGGGGTGAATAGTTCCTCCAGCACCTCAGCGCGCGCCGTCGTCGGCAGGGCAGACAGGGCCTGCCAGCCGCGTTCATGGATGCAGCCACCAAAGCCTTCAATGGTCTGAAAACGCTGATCCGGCTGCACCATCACATGCAGATCGGTGACGGAGGTAAGATTGATCAGCGGCAACCGGCCCGGCATTGCCTGCCAGGGCTTGTCCTTGGTGGTGGCAATCCAGGTGACCGGCATTTCCCCCGTGACCGGGGGGCCATGATCCACGGCGCGGGCCTGTTCCTGCGCCAAGGCGGGGTTGGCCGCCGCCGCCGCCACGGCCGCAAGCCCCAGACCGCACAGGATGGCGCGGCGGTCAACGCCGTCGCTGCTTTCTTCCATCTGCGCACCTCCTCCGTTGTCATTCTTCTTGCCGGAAGCCGGGCGGGGGCAGGCCCCGCCCGGTGCGGATCATGAAGAGATCAGGGCTTCAGCGTGCGTTCGGAAACCTTGGCCTTGCCGGACAGAACCGTGGTGCTGGCCGAGGGGCCGACCACCACATCATAGTCACCGCCGGCGATGTGCCACTGACGGCCCTTTTCATCGAAACGGGCCAGCAGACGCGGATCGGCCTTGATGGTGACGGTGCGGCGTTCACCCGGCTTCAGGTCGATCTTCTCAAACCCGATCAGGCGCTGCAGCTTCTGACCATTGGCCCCCGCCAGATAAATCTGCGGAGCATCCTTGCCCTGCAGCTTACCGGTATTGGTGACCTGGAAGCTGACCTCCAGCGTCTCCCCGCCCTTCACCTTCAGCTTGTCATAGGCAAAGGTGGTGTAGGACAGGCCGTGGCCGAACGGGAACAGCGGCTTCATCCCCTTCGCCGCGAAACGACGATAGCCCACGTCGGAACCCTCCTCGTAAACGACGTCGAACTGCTGCTTGTTGGGCAGGCCCCAGCCGGGCAAATCCTGGCGCGGATACTGGTCCAGCCCGGTAGGGAAGGTCACCGGCAGACGGCCGGAGGGGTTGACCTTGCCGGTGATGACATCGGCAATGGAATCACCACCCTTCTGGCCGCTGTACCAGGCCGCCAGCACCGCGCCCGTCTTGTCCAGCCAGGGCATGGCAACCGGACCACCGGTTTGCAGCACGACAATATTGTTGGGATTGGCGGTGGTCACCGCCTCAATCAGTTCATTCTGCCCCTGCGGCAGCGAGATGTCGAAGGCATCGGCACCTTCCGCCATCCACTGGTTGGCGAAAATGATGACGATGTCGGACTGCTTGGCCAGGGCGGCAGCGGCCGCCGGATAACGGCCGTCATTGAAGGTAACGGTGGCTTCCGGCAGCCGCTCCTTCAACGCCTTCAAGGGCGAGGAATTGTGGAAGACCTGTTTCATCCACATGGCCATGATCCCTTCGCCACCCACGGGGATGGAGGCCGGATTGCCGCCAATGCTGGTCACCTGCGACGAACCGGCACCGGACAGCACACCGGCATCGGCATGGCCGCCGATGACGGCGATCTTCTTGGCCCCGCCGGCCAGCGGCAGCAGGCCCTTATTGTTGGTCAGCAGCACGATGCCTTCATCGGACACCTGCTTGGCAATGGCGGCATGGGCATTCAGGTCCACCGTCGGGGTGACCGGCTTGCCGTCGAACAGGCCGGCGGCGAACATGGAACGCAGGATGCGGCGTGACATGTCGGACAGGCGTTCAGCCGGCACGGTGCCGGCGGCGACCGCCTGCTTCAGCGGTTCGCCAAACCAGATTTGCTGGTCCAACTGCTGGCCGGACTGCTGGTCCAGGCCCTTCAGGGCGAAATCGGTGGCGTGTACGGCACCCCAATCCGACATCACCCAGCCCTTATAGCCCCAATCGCCCTTCAACACCTTGTTCAGCAAATGATCATTGCCGCAGGAATAATCGCCATTCACCAGATTATAGGCGCACATGACAGAGCCGGGCTGGCCGCGCTCGATGGCGATCTGGAAGGCCAACAGGTCGCTTTCGCGGTGGGCCGCCTCACCAATGATGGAATTGGCCCAATGGCGGTTGGTTTCCTGGCCGTTCAGGCTGAAATGCTTGACGGTGGAGATGATGTTCTGGGATTCGATGCCCCGGATGCTTTCGCCGGCCAGCGTGCCGGCCAGCAGCGGGTCTTCCCCCAGATATTCGAAATTGCGGCCATTGCGCGGGTCACGCGCCAGATTGACACCGCCGGCCAGCAGCACGTTGAAGCCCTTGGATGCCGCCTCCTTGGCGATCGCCACCCCGCCATCATAGGCCAGCTTGGGATTGAAGGTGGAAGCCAGCGCCAGACCCGATGGCAGGGCCGTGGCCGTATCGCCGGGGCGGGCATTGCCGGGGTTGGTGACGCCCAGGCTGGCGTCGGTTTCCGTCAGGGCGGGAATACCCAGGCGCGGCACGCCGGCGATATAGCCGGCGCCGGGAATGGCCCCTTCCGGGATGGCCGGACCACCGGGGAAACTTAAGGCCATCGGGCCATGCAGCAGGCCGATCCGTTCATCCAGCGTCAGTTCAGCATCCAGCAGCCGGGCCCGTTCGTCGGGTGACAGTTTATTGTTCTGCCAGGCCCCCTTCACCTGAGCCATGGCACCGCCAGCGAACGCCGTCAGGCACAGGCTGGTCGCAAGTGCCGCCTTGAACGCTTGATGAACCTTCATCGCTGCTTTCTCCTGTCATTTTTTAAAAAAAGAGGCGCGGGGGAAACCGGTCGGAAGGACAGCCCCAACCGCCCTCCCCCGCGCCCAGAGGGGACTGTTAGAATTCGATGCCGAACCGCACACCATAGGTGCGGGGCGGCGCATAGAAGTCGCCAGCGCCATTGGTGGCCAGACCGGTCGTGGCATTGGGGCCGGAATTGGTCCGCACGTCCTTGTCCTCAAGATTGCGGACATAGGCCATCACGTTCCAGCTTCCCTCTGCGGGGGCATAGGTCATGGTCAAATCCGTCTTGGTGAAGGACTTTTGTTTGTTCTGTTCAAACCCGTGATATTCCAGATACTTGGCACTTTCGAAGTGGGTTTGTACCCGCGCCGTCAGGCTGGCACCATTGGCCAGATCAAACTGGTGCTGATAGCCCAGATTGATCGACCATTCCGGCGTACGGGCCATTTCACAGCCCGAGAAATCAGAGGCACGCGGTGACGGCTTGCTGTAATCGGCGCGGTAGCAGCGCGCGATATTGGCATTGGCAACATTGTTGGAGAAACCATCGCCCTTGGGCAGCAGGAAATCCTTGTAGCGCGCATGAAGCCAGGAAACGCTGGCATCGATACGGTCCATCTCTGTCAGCAGGAAGTCGGTTTCCAGTTCCACGCCATAGATTTCCGCCTTTTCCGCATTCAGCGTCACCGTGGCATCCTGCCCGGCAATGGTGCCAATGGCGGAAATCTGGAAATCCCGATAGTCATAATAGAAACCGGACAGATTCAATTGCAGCCGGTTATCCATGAAGCGGTTCTTCATACCCACTTCATAGGAGGTGATGCTTTCCGGCTTATAATCATTGGGCGGCAGGCCGTCATAATAGCCGCCCGCCTTGTAGCCGGTGGCAAAGTTCGCATAGACCATGCTGCCTTCGGCCAGATCATAGTCGATACCAGCGCGCCAGTTCACCTTGTTCCACTTATTGTCGGACACGTTCAGTGTCACCACACCGGTAATCGCACCGACATTGTTGGTGAAATAGGTGCCGCCATTGCGGCCCTTCTTGTCTTCGGTATAACGGACACCACCGGTCAGGCGCAGCGCGTCGGTCACCGACCATGTCGCCTGGCCAAAGAAGGCCGTGGTTTCCGCCGTCACCTCTGGCTGAATGAAGGACAGGTAATTATTGTTGGCCAGGAAGATACGGAAATCGACGTCATTATCTTCCTTGAAATGATAGGCGCCGACCACCCATTTTACCGGCCCGGTCTCACCTCCCAGGCGCAGTTCATTCGACCATGTCTTATCCACGCCATAGAAATAATTGGGAGCGTTGGTGGCTGCATTCTCACCACCCCGATCATCATTGGCGTAGTTATAGCCGAACAGATAAGTCAACTGGGCCCAGTCCAGGTCCAGATTAACCTCGGCCCCCGTGCTCCAATAGGTATTGTTGCGATAGGTGTTGACCATGGAAATGGTTTTCCAGGGATCGCTGGTGCGCGCCGGATAGGCGACATCGCCGCCGCCTGCCCCGCCACTGCTGAGATAGTCACCCCGCAGATTGATGGTCAGCCGGTCTGTCGGCGTCCACAGGGCCTGCAGGCGGGCGGACTTGTCATCCTTGTCATATTTGTCGTTGCCGGACGTGGGGCCGGTATTGATCACCTTCTGATAGCCATCATGGCGGATGGTTTGGAAGGCACCGCGCACGGCCAGCGTTTCATCCAGCGGCACATTCAGCACGCCAGAGGTGGTCAACGCATTGTAATTACCGAACTCAACCGATGCCGAACCTTCCAGCTTCTGCGTCGGCCGTTTGGAGATGACATTGATGGCACCCGCCGTGGCATTACGGCCATAAAGCGTACCTTGCGGACCGCGCAGCACCTCCACCCGGTCGATATCATAGAACAGGGCGCCAGTGGCCGTGGCACGGGCGATGTAGATACCGTCAATATGATAGGCAACAGCCGGATCGCCCACTTCCGTCACGTTGGAGCTGCCGATACCGCGCATGAAAATCTGCGAGGCACCACCACCGCTATTGGTGATCTGCAGGCTGGGCACCTGGGCGGAAAGGTCGACAACGCTCTTGATGCCCTGGCTTTCCAGCCCCTCGCCGGTGATCGCGGAAACCGCCAGCGGCGTTTCCTGCAGATTTTCAGCCCGGCGCTGCGCGGTCACAACAATCTCCTCCAGTTGCAGGCCATCGGCCTGCTGTGCCAGAGCCGGCAGGGCCGGCACCAGAATGGCCATGGCCGCACCGGCCATCAGACGGGACTTCCGCATCACTGTCTTACTCCCTTTCATTTGTTTACCCTTGTTCGGGGGGAGTTGTGGACGCACGCTCGCATTCGCTGACCGCCTGCTGGTCATACGGTTGAACAGAGACAGACAAACCGTTACGGAAAAACGATTATTTCCGGTTGATCTCTATCTCAGCGCATAGGGGGACGGCCCGCGAAGGGTCAGCCCCTTCGGACGGCGAAAATGCTCTCACACACGTTTCAACTCCCCTGCCTGGCCCCGTTATCGGGGTCTCATGCATCGCCGGGACAGGTTGATGACAACGTTGTCCCGCACTATAATGTTTGCCGGCTATGGACCGGAATTGTTACGTAACATCATTTAGGAAACGGAGCAACAAAAAATGTCCATCGTTGTCCCCATTTTCCGTTTCTAAATTACCAAAATCCAACAAAATGAGTAATATGATGATAAAAAATCTCTCCTTCCGGCAACGGGAGCGGCTGTGAGCAAGCCTACAATCCATGATGTGGCGCGGGTTGCCGGCGTCTCCATCAAAACCGTCTCCCGCGTGCTCAACGGGGAACCAAAGGCAAGCGCCGCCACGCGGGAAAAGGTGATGGAGGCGGTCAGTGCATTGAATTACTCACCAAATCTTTCCGCGCGCAGCCTTTCAGGCTTGCGGAATTACATGATGGCCTTCGTGCTGGGCGGGGAAGCACAGAAGCCGTCCCTTACCTTGCAGAACGAATATATCGCTGCCTTGCAGGTGGGGGCGGTGACGGCAGCCAAGGAGGCCGGTTATCACCTGCTGGTGGAACCGCTGGGCATGGCGGCGGAGGGGTTCAAGGAACGGGCGCGGCGGCTGATCGCCATGCCGGCGGTGGATGGCTTCATCTTCATGCCGGGCTTGGCGGATAATCCGGATATGCTGGAACTGCTGATCCAGCGGCCCGGTACCTATGTCCGGGTCAGCCCAGGCCGGGACGTGCCATCACTGCCGGCCACCGTGCGCATCAACGATTATCAGGCTGCCTTCGATATGACCCGGCATCTGCTGGATCTGGGGCACCGGCGCATCGCCTTTGTGCAGGGCCTGCCCGGCTATGGCTCGGCGGAATTACGGTTCGAGGCTTTCCGCGATGCCATGGCGCAGGCCGGTGGACATGACCCCGATCTGCTGCGCCCGGGCGCCTATACCCTGCCGAGCGGCCGGGAGGCGGGGGAGTCGCTTTTGTCGCTGGCTAAGCCGCCGACCGCCATCTTTGCTGCCAATGATGCCATGGCCATGGGCGTGATGGCGGTAGCGCATCGCCTGGGTATCCGGGTGCCGGATCAGCTTTCCGTCGCCGGGATCGATGATATCCCCATGGCGGCGGCCGTCTGGCCGTCGCTGACCACAGTGCGGCAGCCCCTGATGGCCATGGGGGCTGCCGCGGCGCACTACATCATCGCCCGTTCCCAGGGCCGGCTTGATACGCAGACACCGGCCACCTTCCGGCATGAACTGGTGGTGCGTGAGTCGACCGCACCACCGCAGGGCTGAAATAGGGGGATCAGGCTGTCGCCATCCGGCCCCGCAGGGTCATGATGGTGGCGGCCGCCCCTGCCGACAGCACAACGGGCACCATGCAGAGCGCCACCCCGCCCGGCCCCCAACCCTGCCCCAGCAGATGGCCCGCCACCAGCGGACCGCCGATAGACCCCAGACGCCCCACCGCGATGGCAGCCCCCGTAGCCAAACCCCGGATCTGCGCCGGGTAGTAGAGCGGGATGATGCCATAGAGCGAATATTGCGCCCCCAGCAGGAAGAAGCCGGCCAGACCGGCATAGGCCAGCACCGGCACAATGTCATTGGCCTGGGCCAGCCCGAACAGAGAGAGCGCCACACAGGGATAGGCCAGGATGATGGGAATGCGAGCGCCATAGCGGTCAACAAGCGCCCCGATGATCAGCGATCCGGCAACACTGCCGACATTGAAGGCAAAGGCTGCCTGCGCCCCAGCCCCGGCCCCCAGCCCCTTGGCGGAAACCAGGGAGGGCAGCCAGTTCAGCAGCAGATACAGCACCAGCAGCGTCATGCCGAAGGTGAACCAAGCCAGCGCCGTGATCAGCCCACGACCATCGCGGAACAAATCCACCGGGCCGGCGGCATTTTGCGCGGCCTTGGGCGCCGGGTTGCTGGCCGGCATCAGCCAGAGCATGGCCGGGATCAGCAGCAGGGGCGCAACACCGCCGGCCAGGAAGATGCTGTGCCAGCCATATTGCTTCAACAGGCTGGCGGCGAACAGGGCAGCCAGCGCGCCGCCCACCGGCATCCCGCTGAACATCATGGTGATGGTGCGGGTGCGCCGTTCCGGCGGGGCCATTTCAATGGCCACCGCGATCAGGCTGGGCATCGCCGCCCCCATGCCGGCACCGGCCAGCAGCCGATAGATGCTCAGCACCACCGGGCCATTGGCCACAAGCGTTGCCAGGGTGAACAGGCCGAAAATGCTGACACAGGCTAACAGCAGCGGCTTACGCCCCATCCGGTCGGCCAGCCAGCCGCCGGTCAACGCACCGCCCACCAGCCCAACCATGCCGGCACCAAACACCAGACCAGCCTGACCAGGCGTCAAGCCCAGATCGGGAATCAGATAGGGGGCGGCCACGCCGATGGCCTGGATATCAAATCCCTCCAGCAGCGCGATCAGGAAACAAAGGAAAACGGTGACGGCGCTGAAACGTGGCGCCGTGTCTTTCACGTGCATTGGGGAACCTCCCAGGTCCGTCCCGTCTGTGCCGACAGGTTGCTTGATCATTGCAAAACAGCCTAACAGACTTCGTTACTGGTTATAATCATTAATTTGTTGCATCCTTACCCAACAACGCCATTCTCAAGGTGGATTACGTCTAAAATGGCGAAATCCTGCCGCTTTAACCGGACGCACTAGGCAGCCGAGCGACCCAATCCGCGATGGGCGGAATAAGCTGCGGCCGGCAAACAATCCCCTTGCGGCATTAATAGTTATAGTTCATAACATAATTCACTTGAGGCCGAATGGCCCATGGACGGGAGGATGTGAGCAATGGCACCCAATCTTGATGCCGCCCTGCTGATTGGCGGGCAATCCTTGCAGGCCGCCGATGGCCGCAGCTTTACCCGCCGCAACCCGCTGACGGGGGAGGTGGCCAGCACGGCCGCCGCCGCTAGTCTCAGCGATGCGGCGGCAGCGGCCGAGGCGGCATTCTCCGCCTTCCCCGCCTGGTCTGAAACCGGCCCCAATGCGCGCCGCGCCCTGCTGTTGAAGGCGGCGGATGCGCTGACGGCGCGGATGCCGGATTTTGTTGCCGCCATGGCCAATGAAACCGGCGCCACCGCCGGCTGGGCCGGTTTCAATGTCACGCTGGCCGCCTCCATGCTGCGCGAAGCCGCCTCCCTGACCACCCAGATCAACGGGGAAGTCATTCCCTCGGACAAACCGGGCTGCATCGCCATGGCGATGCGCCAGCCGGTTGGCGTCATCCTGGGCATCGCGCCGTGGAATGCGCCGGTGATCCTGGGCGTGCGGGCCATCGCCACGGCGCTGGCCTGCGGCAATACGGTGATCCTGAAGGCATCCGAACTCTGTCCCCGCACCCATGCGCTGATCGGCGCTTCGCTGGCCGATGCCGGCTTCCCGGCCGGCGTGGTCAATGTGCTGACCAACGCCCCGGAAGATGCCGGGGCCATTGTTGGTGCGCTGATCGATCATCCGGCGGTGCGGCGGATCAATTTCACCGGCTCCACCCGCGTAGGCCGCATCATCGCCGAGCGGGCGGGCCGTAATCTGAAGCCGGCCCTGCTGGAACTGGGCGGCAAGGCCCCCTTCCTGGTGCTGGACGATGCCGATCTGGACGAGGCGGTGAAGGCCGCCGCGTTTGGCGCCTTCTTCAATTCCGGCCAGATCTGCATGTCCACCGAACGGATCGTGGTGGATAACAAGGTGGCGGATGATTTCGTCGCCAAGTTCGCCGCCAAGGCCGCCACGCTAGTGGCGGGCGACCCGCGCCAGGGCAATACGCCGCTGGGCTCCGTGGTGGACCCCCATGCGGTGACCAGCATTCAGGCGCTGATCGATGATGCCGTGTCCAAAGGCGCCAAGCTCTATCAGCCGCACGCCACCCAGGGCACGCTGATGTCGGCCACTATTCTGGACCATGTCACCCCGGCAATGCGGATTTACGGGGAGGAAAGTTTCGGCCCCGTCACCACCATCGTGCGGGTGGATGGGGAAGATGCGGCGGTAAACACCGCCAACGATACCGAATATGGCCTGTCGGCTGCCATTTTCACCCGCGATGCCGCGCGCGGCCTGCGGCTGGCCCGCCGCATCCAGTCCGGCATGTGCCATGTCAATGGCGCCACCGTGCATGATGAGGCGCAGATGCCCTTCGGCGGCGTCAAGGATAGCGGCTATGGCCGGTTCGGCGGCAAGGCCGGCATCGACAGTTTCACCGAGCTGCGTTGGATCACCTTGGAAACCAAGCCGGGCCACTTCCCGATCTGACACCACAATTCTGATAAGGACAAAAAAATGAGCGACACGGTTGCTTTCGACGTTGTGGACGGCATCGCCTGGGTCCGTTTCAACCGCCCGGACAAGCGCAATTGCATGAGCCCGACCCTGAACCGACGCATGATGGAGGTTCTGGACGAGCTGGAATTTCGCCAGGATGTCGGTGTTCTGGTGCTGTCGGGTGAAGGCACGGCTTGGTCGGCCGGCATGGACCTGAAGGAATATTTCCGCGAAACGGAAGCCAAGGGGCTGGGCGCCACCCGTCAGGCCCAGCGGGAGGCCTATGGCTGGTGGCGGCGCCTGCGCTGGTACCAGAAGCCGACCATCGCCATGGTTAATGGCTGGTGCTTTGGCGGCGGTTACGGCCCGCTCTATGCCTGCGATCTGGCCATTGCCTCGGAAGAGGCGAAGTTTGGCCTGTCGGAAATCAACTGGGGCATCCTGCCGGGCGGTGGTGCGACCAAGGTGGTGGTCGACCTGATCCCCATGCGCGACGCCATGTACCACGCCCTGACCGGTGAGGCGATCGATGGCCGCAAGGCCGCCGAATGGCGTCTGGTCAACGAAGCAGTGCCCGCCGACCAGTTGAAGGATCGGGTCACGGCCCTGGCCAAGGTGCTGCTGGAGAAGAACCCGGTTGCCCTGAAGGCCACCAAGGATGCCGTGCGCCGAGTCAAGGAAATGACCTACGACAGTGCCGAGGATTATCTGGTCCGCGCGCAGGAAGCGGCCAATTCCTATGACAATGACGGCCGCAAGGAAGGCATCCGCCAGTTCATCGACGAGAAGAGCTACAAGCCGGGCCTGGGCGCCTACAAGCGCTAAGGAATGCCCAGGGGGCGGCGGATCATGCCGCCCCCGGTTTTGTCATTTGCATTTTGACCAGCACTTCCCGCCTCTCTTCCCCCAAACCGGCACCCAAAACCGGGCCAGAGAAATACCCGCCCCCAGGGAGAAACACCTTATGATCCCCCCCGCCCTCACCGCCGGCTGGCCCGCCCCTGATCCGGTTGCCTTTCAGGCCGCCATGCGGCCAGCGGCTTTGGCGCTGGTTGATCTGGTCGGCGGGCGGCGTTTCAGCTATGCCGAACTGGACGGCGCCATCAACCGCTGCGCCCAGTGGCTGCTGGCGACGCTGGGGGATGCCAACGGGCAGCGCCTCGCCGTGCTGGGCCGCAATGATGTGGCCATGCCCATCCTGCATCTGGCCGCGGCACGGGTGGGGGCCATCTTCGTGCCGCTGAACTGGCGGCTGACCGTGCCGGAACTGGCCTACCAGATTGGCGACTGCACCCCCTCCCTGTTGCTGGCTGATGCGGAATTCCGCAGCGCCGCCGATCAGGCCGCCGCCAACCAGCCGGAGACGCGGGTGTTGAATCTCGCCGAGGCCGCAACCGAATGGGAAAGCCAGCCCGCCGTCCGGCCAAACTGCTTTCCGCAGGCCGATCAGCCCTCCACCCTGCTATACACCTCCGGCACGTCCGGCCGGCCCAAGGGTGCGCTGCTGACGGAGGCGAATGCCTTCTTCACCGCCGTCAATTTCGGCATGATGAACAAGATCACGGCCGACTCCGTGGTGCTGTGCGACATGCCGCTGTTCCATGTCGTCGGCCTGCTGACCATGACGCGCACCCCGCTGACCCAGGGCGGCACGCTGTTGATGTCGCGCGGGTTCGAACCGGCGGTGACGCTGGCGCGGCTGGCCGATCCGGCTTTGGGGATCACCCACTATATGTGCGTGCCGCAGATGGCGCAGACCCTGCGCCAGCACCCGGATTACCGGGCCGATGTTCTGGCGCGGCTGACCGCCTTCTGCACCGGCGGCGCGCCGATGCCGACCTCCCTGATCCAGCGCTTTGTCGATGAAGGCATCAGCGTCGCCGACGGTTACGGGATGAGCGAGGCGGGAACCGTGCTGGGGATGCCAGTGGGGGACCGGGCCCGCATCGCCGCCAAGGCCGGTTCCGCCGGCCTGCCGGCCCCAGTCTTGCGCGTGCGGTTGGTGGATGATGAGGGGCAGGACGTGCCCGAAGGGGCCGTTGGGGAGCTATGGATCAACGGCCCCAACCTGTCGCCCGGTTACTGGAACCGGCCGGAACTGCCGACGCTGGCCGATCAGGGCGGCTGGTTGCGCACCGGTGATGCGGCACGGCGGGATGCCGATGGCTTCTACTATCTCGTCGACCGCAAAAAGGACATGTACATTTCCGGCGGCGAGAACGTCTATCCGGCAGAAGTTGAAGGCGCCATCCTGGAGCTGGACGCCGTGGCGGAAGTCGCCGTCGTCGGCATCCCGGATGAGAAATGGGGGGAGGTCGGCTGGGCCTTCATCGTCCCCCGCAGCGGCCACAGCCTGACAGCGGAAATGGTAACCGGCCATCTGGATGGCCGTCTGGCCCGCTATAAACGGCCGCACAAGGTGGTGCTGTGCGAAACCCTGCCCCGTACCGGCTCCGGCAAGGTGCAGAAACATCTGCTGCGACAGCAGTTTTTACCGCCTGTGTAAAGCGACCGCTCGAAATCCGCGCGCCATACCTGTAACATCAAGGGTCATGTCCCATGATCCTTGAAGGCCAGCGACCGCTGGCCCGCGGGTTCGAGCCCGCGTAAGCCCGAGTTGCCAGAGGCAGCGCCAGGCGTTGAGGGAACAGGTAAATACCAAGAGTCATGATCCATGGCTCTTGGTATAACTTGGGTGACTGGACAGTAAAGAGTGCGGGAAAGAGAAGCATGGTTATGGATGATCAGGGGCGTTCGAACGGGGTCGATCTGTCGGCACTGCACTCTTCCGTTGGGTACCGGTTGCGCCGTGCACAGATTGCCGCGTTCAACTTGTTCATCCAGTTCATGGCGGAGGTGGATATTCGCCCCACCCAGTTCGCCATTCTGACCGTGGTGCGTGACAATCCCGGCCTCAGCCAATCACAGATCAGCGACGCGCTGGGGCTGAAACGGGCCAATCTGGTGCCGCTGCTGGATGCGCTGGAAGGGCGCGGCCTGCTGGTCCGCTCCCCCTCCCCGGCGGACCGGCGTTCCTATTGCCTGCATCTGACGCCGGACGGGCAGGAGCGGATGAAGGAGTTCCAGGCCCGCCATGATGCCTATGAGGCAGAATTGTCCTCCCAGCTCGGCCCTGCCGGGCGGGGTGCTTTGCTGTCGCTGCTGGACGGTATCCAACTGGTCGCCAACAGCAACGGGGACGGGGAAGAGTAATACCAAGCCGCCCAAAGGTTGACCTTCAGGCGGCTTGGAGGCCGGCGACCGCCGGCTCAGCACCTCGTGGCGCGTAAGACAAGGATGCCTTATGCGCCACCCGACGACTGAGGGAACCTGAAATCTCCCTGGATCGGTCACGATCAAGGGAGATTGGTGTATACCAACGGCCATAATTCATGACCGTTGGTACGGCGGCGACTGCCGCCGCGCGGCCTGTGCTGCGTAGCCAAGCCAGCGGATGCTGGCGCCGGCAATTAAGCGGCGCGAAAGCGTGACCATCGGTCATGATTTCGCGCCGCTGGTATTATTCGCGGATTTCCACCGGTGCCATGCGGGGGGTGAGCAGATGCACCACCAGCAGTGCCAGCAGATAGGCCGTGGCGGCCACGATGAAGATTGGCGTATAGGTGCCGACCTTATCCAGCACCCAGCCGGCATATTTGGCCATGGCCATGCCGCCGATCGCCCCCAGCATCCCGCCAATGCCGACGACTGATCCAACCGCCGCGCGGGGGAATACATCGCTGGGCAGTGTGTAGAGATTGGCAGAAAAGCCCTGATGCGCCGCCGTGGCCAGCCCGATGATCAAGACTGCCACCCACAGCGTATCGGCATTGGCCGCAAAAGCCACAGGCAGGGCGAACAGGGCGCAGATCAGCATGGCCAGCTTGCGAGCACGGTTGACACTGTAACCACGATGCATCAAGCGGGAAGACAGCCAGCCACCCGCCACGCTGCCCACGTCGGACAGCAGATAGATGGCGACCAGCGGAATACCGAAAGTCTTCAGGTCCAGCCCATGCCGCTTGGCCAGGAAGTCCGGCAGCCAGAACAGGAACATCCACCAGATCGGGTCAATCAGGAACTTGCCCAGCGCATAGGCCCAGGTTTCCCGCACGCGCAACAGCCGAAACCAGCCAATCCGGTGCCCCGGATCGGGTGGATCGCTGCTGATATAGGCCAACTCTGCCTGAGTGACCTTGGGGTGCTTGGACGGATGGCGATAGAGGATCAGCCACAAAGGCAGCCAGATCAGGCTGAACAGGCCGGTGACAATGAAGGCCATCTCCCAGCCCCAGGCCAGGGTGACAGCCGGCACGATCAACGGGGTGGCGATGGCGCCGATATTAGTGCCGGCATTGAAAATGCCGGTGGCGAAGGCCCGTTCCTTCTTGGGGAACCACTCGGCTACCGCCTTGATGCCACCTGGAAAACCACCGCCCTCACCCACACCCAACACGGCACGGGCCAGAATGAAGCCCATCAAATCGCGGGCCGCCGCATGGGCGAAATGGCCAATGGTCCAGATGGTGAAGGCCAGCGCGAAGCCAAACCGTGCCCCGAGACGATCCACGATATTGCCAAAGACGATATAGGCAATGGCGTAGCTGGCCTGAAACCAGAAGATGATGTTGGCATAGTCGGTTTCCGACCAGCCCATTTCTTTGGACAGGGTGGGTTTCAACACCCCGATCATTTGGCGATCCACATAGTTGATGGCCATCGCCGCGAACAGCAGCGCCACAACAACCCAACGATAGCGGCCGATAGCGGCCGCCGGTTGCGGGACATCATTCACGCCCGACATGGGTTTCCTCCCTGAATGACATGGTCGCGGGCGAAAGCATGTCCGCCCCCGGCTGACATAAAAGGGGGTTGATCTCCCCCTTTATTCTCATTACGCGCCGCTCTATTCATGAGCGGCGATAATTTTTCTTATTCCAGTGGCTGGGCGGGGACAAAGCGAACTTTCAGTTCCCCCACTCCTTCCATCGTCACCATTGCCTCGTCACCCGGTTCCACCCGATGGACACCGGTGATGGCGCCGGTCGAAATCCAGGCCCCCTGTGGCAAAGTGATCCCGCGCCGTCCCAGATTACGCAGCAGAAAGCGTAGGGCGCGGCCCGGCCCGCCGGGAATGGCGGTCAGCGGCTTCTCGCCGATCCGTTCGCCATTCACCAGGGTTTCCACCCGCAAAGCCGGCGGCTCCGGGCCTAGCAGCGTTTCCAGATCGCCCGCCAGCCGCTGCCCGATAACCACCCCGGCATTATTGCCAAAATCGCTCACCACCACGGCCGGCCCCAGATCATTGATCGCAGAAAGGGGACTGCCCGCCGGTTCGATGCCCAGATGGGCAGCGGCAATCAGGGGGGGCAGCGGCGCATCTTCCGCGACGCTGCCGGGGGCAATATCACAGGCGATGTGCAACAGAAGCTCCGCCTCCACCGCCGTGAAGCCGCCCTCGATGGCGCGTATATCCACAATTTCGCCCGGCTCTGCCACGTGGACGGTACGGGCGAAAATCGGCCCCGCCAGCCGTTCCTGCGGATACAGGTCACGGACACCGGGGGGGATGAGGCCGATCTTCCAACCCGCAACAGCATCGGGCCATTCGCGGATAGCCGCATTCTGAATCAGATAGGCTGCTTCCAGCGTCGCCGGAATCGTCCCCGGATAATCAGGCAACGACCGCCCTGCCCGGCGCGCATCACGGAAGGCGCGCCGGATGTCGGCTGTCAGATCATCGCCATTGTCAGGCATTCACGCCCTCCCCGCTTATTGTCTTCAGCCAGGGCCGAAGCGATTGTCATTCGTTCCAAAAAGGACTATAGGAAACCGGTGTCATTTACAAGACACCAAATTGAATTTATCGCCGAACCTGGCGAGAGGGA
This sequence comes from Niveispirillum sp. SYP-B3756, assembly GCF_009495745.1. Classification (GTDB taxonomy): domain Bacteria; phylum Pseudomonadota; class Alphaproteobacteria; order Azospirillales; family Azospirillaceae; genus Niveispirillum. The sequence goes on along the minus strand of NZ_WIDQ01000006.1, from coordinate 271,140 downwards.
GGATAGTTCAGATGAACGCTGTAGAGACCCGCCGACCGGCTGCCCGCTCCCTACTGGCCCGGCTGATGCTGGCCACGGCGCTGGCCTTGGTGGTGCTGCCTTTCTCCACGGCCGGGGCGGCGCAACCCGCCACACCGGTAGCGGTGGCCACCAGCGGCAAACTTGCCTTCCCGGGCGCCCTGGGCTGGGCTGCCGACACGGTCGGCGGCCGTGGTGGTGAAATCATCAAGGTGACGACATTGGCCGCCGACGGCCCCGGCTCCCTACTGGAAGCGTTGCATCACAAGGGGCCGCGCACCATCGTTTTCGAGGTGGGGGGTGTCATTGACCTGGGCAATAAGACCGTCAAGCTGACCGAACCCTTTGTCACCATTGCCGGTCAGACGGCCCCCTCCCCCGGCATTACACTGATCAAGGGGGGGATGGATATCGCCGCCCATGATGTAATCATCCAGCATATTCGTATTCGTGTGGGTGAGGCGGGCCAGCCCAAGCGCAGTGGTAACGATCATGACAGTATCAGCACCATTGGCGGTGCCTATAATGTTATTGTCGATCATTGCAGCCTGACCTGGGCCACTGATGAAAATCTCTCCGCCTCCGGCCCGCGCTTCAAGGGGAACACGCCGCAGGAATGGCGGCGCAATACCTCCCACCGTATCACCTTCTCCAACAATATCATTGCCCAAGGGTTGCGTTACTCCACCCATGCTAAGATCGAGCATTCCAAAGGATCGCTGATCCATGACAATGTTACGGATATTCTGATCTATGGCAATCTCTACGCCCATAATGTGGAACGTAATCCCTTCTTCAAGGGCGGTGTCCATGGCGCCATTGTCAATAATCTGATCTATAATTCCGGACAGCGGGCTATTCATTATAATCTGATGGCTGAGGAATGGGGCAATATGCCCTATCAGGTCGGCAAGATGACTGCCGTGGGCAATGTGTTCCGTGCGGGTCCAGATACGCCGCCACATATGGCCTTCCTGATGATCGGCGGTTATGGCGATCTGGAATATTACGGCAAGGACAATATTGCGGTTGATCAGGTCGGCAACCCGATCCAGCAGATCGGCCGTTACACCACGGCTCCCGCCAAGGTAATTGAACTGAAGCGGCCGGACATTTGGCCGGAGGGGTTGACGGCCATGCCGGCCACGGCGGTGCAGCAGCATGTCCTGGGACAGGTCGGGGCGCGGCCCTGGGACCGCGACAAGGAGGATGTGCAGTTGATTTCCGATGTGGCCGAAGGGCGCGGCAACATTATCGACAGCGAAAATGACCTGCATGGCTATCCGCAACAGGTGCCCAGCGCCAAAAGCTTCAATCCTGATGACTGGAATCTGGATGATATGACGCCGAAGCGGCCGGACGTGCTGGACAGCGCCACCAAGGCGAAGGGAACGTGATTGCGGCAGGGGGAGGCGCCGAACGGTGCCTCCCCTTCCCGTTATCAACGGACAAGTTCCGCCAGATATTTCTCCAACACCGTATAGCCGTCCGGGCCCGACCGTCGGCCATCCGCCGCATCATGGGGATTAAGGCCGCGCTCCTGTTCAATGGCGTCGGGAATACCATCGCCATCGCTGTCCAGCGGACCGCGCATTTCCGGCAGCAGCGGCCAGCCGCCAACGTCCTGCTGACTATTGATCACGCCCCCTTTGCCGTCCCGCACCTGTGCCAACACCCGCTGATCCACCGGATCGCGCCGCAGGGAAGCGCCAGCGCGGGCCAAAACCTCCCCCTGGGCAGTCAGTGCATCTTGCGTGGTAACCGGTAACATTTCCGCCGGCCGGTTGAGACGATAGCCATCGCGCTCACTCCCCATCACCAGTGACCAAGGGTCGGCCGGCACCGTCCCCGCCATGGCATTACCCTGAAAGAAGGCCCGTGCCAGCGGGGCGGATTCCCGGAACGCCATCTGCCGCTGGCTGCCAGGCCCTGGAAGATAGGCGTTGTTGATGAAATTATACGTCGTTATCGCGTTTTTATCGACGTTATATCCGCCAGCGTCTCCGTGCCAGTCATAAAAGACATTGTTGCGGAAATCCATGACGGCGCCATCCGGATCGGCGTCAGCCTCAATAAAGTTGCCGGGGCGGGGCATACGCGATTTGTGGTGGGCCCATAGGTTATGGTGGAAACTATAGCGCGCACCGTAGGAGCCGCGGACCAGGCTGCCATAGCCATGCTCTCCCTTGCTATGAACGGATTTGTTCAAGCTTTCGCTGATCAGGCACCATTGCACTGTGACATGATCCAGCCCCTTCATGCCCGGCTTCCATTTCTGGGAGACCGACAGGGTTTCATCCACCGACCAGCTGGCGGAAATATGGTCCAGAATGATGTGCTGCCCGTCGGTGACGGACACGGCATCACCCTCCGTTTGGCTGAGATCGCCCAGGCGGACGCGTAAATAACGCACCACCACATGGTTGGCCGCAATGATCAGCGGCTGATCCGCCAGGGTGACACCTTCGCCCGGGGCGCTCTGGCCGGCGATGGTGATGAAATCATTATGTATTTTCAGCGGCTTTTTCAGATGGATGGTCCCGGAGGTAGCAAAGACCACCATACGGGCTCCGGCATCCTCCACCGCTGCCCGCAGGCTGCCAGGGCCTGCATCCTCCAGGTTGGTGACAATGCGCACAACCCCTGCCCGGCCACCCACCGAATAGGCACCCGCCCCTTCCGCACCGGAAAAGGCCGGAATGGGGCCGAGGGGAACCTGCGGGAATGGCGACGCCGCCGGCGCCACACCGCCGGCCATTCCCCAGAAAAGCGCGCTGAGCAAAATCCGCCGCATGGGCTCTCTCCAGGCCGATTGATGGCATAGAAAAACGGCCATCACTGACAGGCAGTGATGGCCGAAGGCAAGGGAAACGGGAAAGCGGAAATCAGTACTTATAGCTGGCACCCAGGAAGAACTGCCGACCACTATGGACATAAGTGTCCATGGCCTGCAGGTCACGACCAACCCACTTATCATCATATTGGTCGGTCAGGTTGATCGCCTCGAAGGAGACGGTGAGGTGTTCATTAATATTGTATGAAGCGTTCAGATCGAGGTTGAACGTGGAGTTCTTGCCACGGACATCGATATTGTTACCCGGTGCCACATTAGTCAAATAGGCATCGCGGAATGAACCGGACACACGGACGCTAAACTTCTCCGTCTCGTAATAAAGCGTCGCGTTCAGGGAGTTCGGGGACAGGTTTACCAGCGGTTCCGTCCGTTGGAGATTGGTGGCTCCGCTGGGCAGGTTATAGATAATATTCGACTTCACATGGGTGTAGTTGAGGATACCACCCAGATTGTCAAACGGTGCGGGCAGGAAGGTAAAGGGCTTCTGCACGCTGATTTCAAAGCCCTTCAGCGGTCCGCCTTCAGTGTTTTGTGCCCGTGTCACGGTATAGAGGTTATCCAACTCTGCGGCCGGTAGAGATTCCAGGGGCAGTTCCACCGTGCGCAGCACCTGGGTACTGGCCACGTTTTGGATATAGGTCTTGATATCCTTGTAGAAGTAACCGACGGAAACCAGAGTCTCCCGGTCCGGATACCATTCCAGACCAATATCCACCGTGTTGGCGCGGTAGGGTTCCAGATCCGGATTGCCGATGGTCAAGGTCTTGGATTGGGTATTGATCGAACCACCCGGCGTCAGATCCGGCAGGCGCGGCCGCGCCATCACTTTGCCAGCGGCGAAGCGGACGAACACGTCTTCCGTGGCTTCCACGGACACGTTCATCGACGGCAAGGTGTCCCAGTAGCTGCGGTCGCTGACGGTTGGGCGGCTGCCCACATAGCCGAACGCCTGCTGTTCGGTTTTTACCCGACGCAGACCGATATTGCCGCGGACCGTCTTACCCATCACCTCAAAGTTGAAATCGGCTTGACCATAGAAGGCCAAATCCTTTTCCGTCACGTCGCGGTTCTGGCCAAGCTGATTATCCTTGGACAGAGTGAAATTACCGAACTGGTTGATACAGTTACAATAAATTCCGAGTATGTCGCCGATTTTGTCTAGATCAGGCACAATCCAGCTGCTGGGTGTACCCGCTGGCATATCCATATGGCGACCAAAGCCGGAGAACAGCTTGGAAATCTGCGCCACACTGGTGCCTGCCGGCAGAGCGACGGCATTTTCATTGATGCGGCGCCATTCCTCTGTCTTGAAATCATACTTCTTCCAAGCGAAACCGGTCTTCAGGGTCACATTATCGGTCGCATCCCACAACAGGTCGGCGCGATAATTGACAAACTCGTTCTTCGTCTTGTTGGGACGCATCCGGATCAAGGAGGCGTCGCCCTGTGCCGCAGAGCTGCTCCAGGCCCAATTGGCCGGGTTGGTGACGTCAAAACCGTAATCAAACCCCGGCAGCTTCTTGTTCCCGCTGAAATCATAGCTATATCCGTTGGAGTTATAGCGCTCCAGCGAAACAGTGGTCTGTTCAGGATTATCTTGCGTATTGCTGGACCAGCCGGCCAGCAGCTTCAGGGTGAGGCTCTCACCAATCCCCTGGTCCAACCCTACCGAATATTGCAGGAAGTCGGCATTCAACTCATCCCGGCGGAATTCGGTGCGCATATCGACACCGTTGAAACGCCCCTGGACCAGCGCATTATTATCGTTGATGGTGCCACTCACCACATCGGTGCCACCCATGCCGGCCGCACCGGTGCGGCTGAAGGAAATGGCCTCCAGATATTGTTCCGTACGATTCTGCTTCAGCTTGGCGTAAAGAACATTCAGGTCAATGCGGGTATTCTCGAATGGTTGCAACTGGATAGCACCCGTCAGGCCCAGGCGGTCCTGATCATAATCCAGCCGGCCATAGCGCGGAATGCGCGGATGCCAAGCCTGCTGTGCCGCCAGATTGGCCGGCACGCTGCGGAACTTGGTGTTAGGATTAGGTGCTCCGGTGGGGTTGGGGATCGGCACTTCCCAACGGGTGGTCGACGCCCCTTCTTCAAACACGTTACGGGTGGAATAGGCCACCGACCCCAGCACGCCAATCTTGTCATCAAGAAACTTGTCAGCAACCAGAAGGGTTGCGCGCGGATTATATTTCTTTGACAGGTCATTATAGGTTCCCTTGGCCGAGGCGGCGAAGGTGAAATCCTTATAATCAAAGGGCTGTCCCGTCTGCAAATCGACCGTGGCCCCCAGCGATCCTTCTTCAATCTCCGCCGATTGCGACTTGTTTACCTTAATATTGTTGAACAATTCGGAGGCGAAGATGTTGAAATCGAAGCCGCGCCCCCGGTTGGCACCACCGGAACCATCGGTGCCGCCGGTGGTGGCCAGCGCTTCCAGCCCGTTCAAACGCACGCGGGTAAAGTCAGAGGAAAGACCGCGCACCGTAATGGTACGGCCTTCGCCGCCATCACGATCAATGGCAATGCCAGGAATACGCTGCAACGATTCCGCCAGATTGAGATCGGGGAATTTGGCGATATCTTCCGCATTCACGGCATCGACGAAATTGCTGGCGTTCTTCTTGGTTTCAATGGCGCTGGCAAGGCTGCCCCGGAAACCGGTAACAACGATTTCCTCCAGCATACCGTCACCAGCATCTTGTGCCGAAACAGGTGCGGCAAGGGCCGCAGCGCATGAAGCCGCCATCAACCAAATCGGTGCCCGACCATGACGCGTCCAGGCACCCGGCCGCCCCAACTTGTTCTTTTTCATTTCCATTCCTCCCAATTCGGCCGCTTTGACGCAGGCCCGATTTATTTGCCGCGAGCAAAAGAGCATGAGAGATGCAAAGATCGCGTTTTATGATGTAAAAGGCGCGCTCCCCAGCACCGCCAGCCAGCCATCCCGATTGGATGACCTTAGTTCTTATGTTCCGGCTTGTCTTAAGTAACCGGTGTCATAAACGGATCATGATCCGGATACACATTCATGTCAATGCGGAGAAGTCAGTCAAACCGCGCCGGAACTTGATCCGGTGCAAGTGTCGTTTTTGTGCAACCGTTACCGCGCCAGCCAGCCGCCATCGACAGCCAGAATATGGCCCTGGACATAGTCAGCAGCACGGCTGGCCAGGAACACGGCGGCCCCGCCCAGATCATCTGGTTCGCCCCAGCGGCCGGCGGGGATGCGGGCCAGGATGTCGCGGTTGCGGTTTTCATCCGCGCGCAGGGCCTCGGTATTGTTGGTGGCGAAATAGCCGGGTGCGATGGCATTCACATTGATGCCCTTGCCGGCCCATTCATTGGCCAGCAGCTTGGTCAGCCCCGCCACACCCGATTTCGACGCCGTATAGCTGGGCACCCGGATGCCCCCCTGAAAGCTCAACATCGAGGCGATGTTGATGATCTTGCCGCTGCGGCGTTCCAGCATGTGCCTGGCCGCCGCCTGCGACAGGAAGAAGACGCTTTTCAGGTTGGTATCGATCACATCATCCCAATCGGCCTCGGTGAAATCCACGGCGTCGGCCCGGCGGATGATGCCGGCATTATTGACCAAAATGTCCAGCTGGCCGAAATGGGCCAGCGTGTCGGCCACCAGCCCCGGCAGCCCGTCCATCTTGGACAGGTCGGCCGTCAGTTGCAGGCAGCGCCGGCCAACGGCTTCCACCGCCGCCGCCGTTTCGCCGGCATCGCGGCGGGCCACGGTGACGATATCGGCGCCCGCGCGGGCCAGTGCGATGGCCAGTGACTGGCCCAGGCCGGTATTGGCCCCCGTCACCATCGCCACCCGGCCGGTCAAATCAAACGGGTTCATCGGCTTGTTCCTCTGGAAGATAGGCCGCAGGATGGCAGGGGGGGCCCCATGCAGCCCCCTGCCCCTTACGCCAACTGGCAGATATCCAGCACCTTCATGTCGGTATAATCCAGGTTCTCGCCACCCATGGCCCAGATGAAGCCATAGGCGCGGGTGCCCGATCCCATATGGATGGACCAGGGCGGGGAGATCACCGCCTCATGGTTCTTCACCACAATATGGCGCATGGCATCCGGATGGCCCATGTAATGGAACACACGGTCCTGCTCTGGCAGGTCGAAATAGAAGTAAATCTCCGAGCGGCGTTCATGCAGATGCGGCGGCATGGTATTCCACACCGAACCTTCCTTCAGGATCGTCACGCCCAGCAGCAACTGGGCCGAGGCGCAGACGCCCGGCACGATATATTGATAGATCGTGCGCTCGTTGGAGGTTTCCAGCGCGCCACGCTGCAGCGGATTGGCCTTTTCGATCGGCAGATGCTGGATCGGCAGGGCGGCATGGGCCGGCGTGGAGGCCAGATAGAACAAAGCCGGGTTGGCGGCATCATCCGACGCAAAGCTGACGGCAACAGAACCCATCGGCACATAAAGCCCGTCACGCGGCCCCATGGTGAAGCTCTGCCCATCCACCACAATACGGCCGGGCCCGCCGACATTGACGATGCCCAGTTCCCGCCGCTCCAGGAAGGGGCGGCCGGCGGCAGCGGCGGGTTCGGTCTGGGTCGGCAGCTCCAACGCGCCATCCACCGGGGCGGCCCCGCCGATGACAAACCGCTCATTATGGGAGTAGTTCAGCACCACCCGACCCGGCTGGAAAATCCCCGTCACCAGATAGCGGTTACGCAGGTCACCCGTGTTGGCAGCCTCCAGGCTGTCCGGATGCGTGGCGTGGAACGTCTTCTCAAACATTGAATGTCTCCCCCCAGGAAGGTTTTAGCCGCGTGGGTCCGCAGGCAGATTATTCAGGCGATAGGCACGGCGCGGCAGCGTCCAGGTCAGGTCAAAGGCCAGTTCTGCCGCCTCATCCTCATCCAGCCGCTGTTCCGTCACCAAGCGCGCCAGGAAGGCGCTATCCACCCGGCGGGCCACGTCGTGGCGGGCGGGGATGGAGAGGAAGGCGCGGGTATCGTCGTTGAAGCCGGCGGTATTGTAGAAGCCGGCGGTTTCCGTCACCTGCTCCCGGAAGCGGCGCATCCCTTCCGGGCTGTCATGGAACCACCAGGCCGGCCCCAGGGTCAGGCACGGGTAATGGCCGGCCAGCGGCGCCAGCTCACGCGCATAGACCGTTTCATCCAGGGTGAACAGAATGATGGACAGGCGCGGGTCATTGCCATGCGCACCCAATAGTGGGCGCAGCGCCTGGACATATTCGGTCTGGCGCGGAATATCGGCACCCTTGTCACGGCCGTAAGCCGCGAAAAGCTGTGGGTTATGGTTGCGGAAGGAACCGGGATGGATCTGCATCACCAGCCCGTCATCCAGGCTCATCCGCGCCATTTCGGTCAGCATCTGGGCGCGGAACAGCTCCGCCTCAGCGGCATCAGCCTTGCCGGCCAACACCTTGGCGAAAAGCGCTTCCACCGCCGGGCGCGACAGGTCGGCGGTGGCGGCGGTGGGGTGGCCATGGTCGCTGGCCGTCGCCCCCATGGCGATGAAATCAGCGCGGCGCTTGCGGTGGGCCCGCAGATAACCGTCCCAGCTTTCCACATCCTCCCCCGTCATCTCCCCAAAGCGCGCCAGGGCCCCGGCGAACTCCTCATGCTCAGGATCGACAACGGAATCGGGTCGATAGGTGCTCACGACATTGCCGTGCCAGCCTTCCGCCCGCATGGCGCGGTGATGGGGCAATTCATCCACCGCCCCTTCGGTGGTGGCCAGCAAGGCGATGCGGAACCGGTCGAACAGGGCGCGGGGGCGGAAAGCCGGCGTGGCCAGGGCGGCAGTGATGCCGTCATAATATTCATCGGCCGTTTCCGTGGAGAGCGCCTGGGTGAAACCGAACACTTCCCCGAACACATGGTTCAGCCAGATGGAGGAAGGCGTGCCGCGGAACAGGTGGAAATGGCTGGCGAACAGCCGCCAGGCCTCCCGCGGGTCCGCCCCGCTCGGCCCCTGGCGCGAGGGCACACCCAGCTTTTCCAGCGGAATCCCCTGGCTGTAGAGCATCCGGTAAAGATAATGGTCCGGTGCCAGCAGCAGCGATGTCGGGTCGGTCCAGGCGGCATTTTCCGCAAACCAGGCCGGGTCGGTATGGCCATGCGGGCTGATGATCGGTAGGTCACGAATTTCGGCATAAAGCCTCGCGGCCACCGCGCGGGCTGCCGGATCGGACGGAAACAGACGTTCCGGGTGCAGGCGCAACGTTTTCGCCACCGCAAATCCCCCCTTGTCGCCCCCCGTTATGCCGGGATGGAGCTTCTGCCAGAATGATCACCGGCATCTTGTAGGCTTCGATGGTAACCGGTGTCAACGACGGTCGCAAGTAAATTGATGCTAGTCGTACCAGGATGTGAAATCGCTGTTCGCCTCACCCTTTCGGGGGGGCCGTCGATGAACGGATGGTCAGCCGCGCCTCATAGGCGGGGGCCGCGCGCCGGCGCTTGGTTTCCTGGTTATCCAGCAGCAATTCGGCCGCACTGCGCCCCATGTCCCGGATCGGCCAGCGTACCGTGGTCAGCGGTGGCCACATGCGCGATGCCAGCGGCGTATCGTCAAAGCCGATCACCGACAGGTCTTCCGGGATGCGCAACCCGCGCAGATAGGCAACATGGTAGAGCCCGGCCGCCATTTCATCATTGGAGGAGAAAATGGCAGTCGGTCGCGGCTCCAGGCTCAACAGCCGTTCGGCCGCCGCCACACCGGACTCAAAAGTGTAACCACCGCGCACAATATGATCAGGGGACAGCGTGATGCCCCGCTTATCCAACTCACCACAGAACCCTTCCAGCCGCTCCCGCGCGGAGCGATAGCCTTCCGGCCCGGTGATGACGGCGATTTCCTTATGCCCCAGATCAAGCAGATGGGCGGCCGCCTGGGCCGTGCCGATCCGGTCGTTGGAGGCGACCATATGCGCCGGCTCATCCAGCGCGGCGGAGGCGATGCGGACATGCGGGCAACCCAGTTCCCGCAGCATCGCCACCAGGGCATCATTCTCTGACACCGGGGGCAGCAGCACGACGCCGGCCAGCTTCTGCCGTTCCACAAAGGCGCGGATATCGTTGAACAGTGACGGGCTGCCCCGGTCGCAGGGATAAACCACCAGCTCAAATTCCGACCCGCGCAGCCGGTCGAGAATGCCATATTGGGAAATGACAATGGTTTGCGCGTTCGGGTTGTCATAGATCAGCCCGATCAGGAAGGAGCGGCGAAAAGCCAGCCCGCGCGCCTGCGGGTCTGGCACAAAGCCGCTTTCCGCGATGGCGGCATTCACGCGCTGGCGCGTCTCCTCGCTGACCAGGGAGGAACCGTTAATCACGCGGGAGACCGTTTTCTTCGATACTTCCGCCATGCGGGCGATATCGTTGATAGTCGGTCGGCGTTTCGGCACCGGGGCGGTACGCTCTTGGGGGGCCGACAGATCGCTGTCCGACATGGTTTCCGTTTCCTGATCCTGGGCTGAACCGCCGGCCGCCTCTTGCGGGCGGCCTTAGCGGTTCAATCTCATATAGTAATAGGGAGGCTTGGGCGAAAGCAATCGATCGCCTCAGCCTGCCAGCGCGCGCGCTACCGCCTCCGCATCGCCCGGTGCCAGGGCGGCATAGGCGCTTTCCAGCGCGCGCCGGAAGCGGGCATCCGCCGCCAGGGCAGGCGGGAACACCGCGTCGAGTGCCAGGAAGGCGGCGACATCGCTGCCTGCCTCCCCCTTGGTGCCGGCTGCAATGGTCAGCAACCGTTCCGCCAGCGGATCGACCAGCTTCGGCTGGCCCGGCTGGGCGCGCTGGCGCAGGAAATGCAGCCAGCCCGCCACGGGCAGGCAGAGCGCATCCACCGCCCTGCCCTGCGCCAGCGTATCGGCAATGGTGCCCAGCAGGCGCACCGGCAGCTTCTGCGACCCATCCCAGGCGATTTGCGACAGCAGATGCCGGATGCCGGGATTGGCAAAGCGGGCCAGGATCGCGCTTATATAGCCATCCAGATCGAACCCGGCCGGGGCCGGCACGGTGGGGGCAATATCCTCCCGCATCAGCCGTTCGACAAAGCCGGACAGCAGCCTGTGCCCCACGGCATCGGCCACGCTTTCCAGCCCCAGCAGCAGGCCCAGATAGGCCAGGCTGGAATGCGGGCCATTCAGCAGGCGCAGCTTGGCGCGCTCGAACGCCGCCACATCGCTGGTCATCTGCACGCCGACACTTTCAAAGGCCGGGCGGCCATTGCAAAACCGGTCCTCCACCACCCATTGGGTGAAGGGTTCCCGCTGTACCGGTGCGGCATCCGCCACGCCCAAGGCCTCGGCAACGCGGGCCTTCAGCGCCTCATCCGTGGCCGGCGTGATACTGTCCACCATGGTGCAAGGGAAGGCCCCTTCCGCCTCAATCCAGCGGGCCAGGGCGGGGTCCAGCCGGTCGGCAAAATCCACCAGCGCCCGGCCCAGTTTGCGGCCGTTGTCAGAAAGATTGTCGCAACTGACCACAGTGAACGGGGGCAACCCATCGGCATGGCGCAGGCGCAACCCCTCCACCAGCCAGCCAATCAGGCTGGTGGGGGCCTGCGGGCTGGCCAGATCGGCGCGGATGGCGGGGTGATCGGCATCCAGCAGGCCGGCGCCGTTCAGGCAATAGCCCTTTTCCGTCACCGTACAGGTGACGATGCGGGTGGCCGGATTGGCCAGCCGGGCCAGGACGGCGGCCCGGCTGGATGGCGCGTGCAACACCTCCCGGATTGCGCCGATGACGCGGTATTCCGCCTTTTCGCCCAAGGTGGCCAGCGTGTAGAGCCCCTGTTGCGGTGTCAACGCATCGGCAATATCGCGGCTGTTGAGCGAAATGACGGAGAGCGCCCAGTCGCCCCCCTGTTCCAGCACGCTGTCAATATAGCTGGCCTGATGGGCGCGGTGGAACGCGCCAGGGCCGATATGGACAATGCCGATCCCGGCCGCCGCCCGGTCATAGGCGGGACGGCGAATGGCGGCGGGCAAGCCGGCAAGGCTGGTGTCGGTCAGTCGGCTCATAAGGTCACCCCACTTTTCCACAAGGCGATTTCACGTTCGCCATTGGTTTCATTCCGGGCCGGTACACCACTGGCGGTGACGGCAATCAGGTCCAGCAACCGGTCGGTTGCCGCCTCCATCCCGCCGGCGCCCAGTACCGTTCCGGCATCGAAATCGATCCAGCGCGGCTTGCGGCTGGCAAGGTCGCTATTGGTGGCAATTTTCAGCGTCGGCACGGGGAAACCCAGCGGCGTGCCCCGCCCGGTGGTAAACAGCAGCAGCGTGGCCCCCGACGCCACCAGGGCGGTGCAGGAAACCGCGTCATTGCCGGGCGCTTCCAGCAGGGCTAGCCCCGGCCCGCTGACCCGGCCGCCATAGGGCAGCACCTGGGTGACGGTTGCCCGCCCGCCCTTCTGCACGGCACCCAGAGATTTTTCTTCCAGGGTGGTGATGCCACCAGCCTTGTTGCCGGGGGAGGGGTTTTCATGCACCGGCTGGTTGTGATCCAGGAAATAGCGTTTGAAGCCATTCACCACGCCGACCAGATCGTCGAAAACCTCTCGGCTGGCGGCCCGGCGCATCAACAATTCCTCCGCCCCGAAAATCTCCGGGATTTCGGTCAGCACCGCCGTGCCGCCGCCGGCCGTCAACCGGTCTGTCACCCGGCCCAATAACGGGTTGGCCGTCAGACCGCTGAACCCGTCCGATCCGCCGCATTTCAGCCCCAGCACCAGATCAGAGAGCAGGCAGGCCTCCCGGTGGTCCCCCTCCGCGATGGCAACCAGTTCTTCTACCGCCGCCAGCCCCTCCTCTAGCTCATCCCCCACCTTCTGGGCGGCGAAGGCGCGCAGGCGGGCGGCGTCACGGTGCGGCATCTCCGCCAGCAGCCGGTCCAACTGGTTGGATTCACAGCCCAGCCCCACCAGCAACACGCCGCCGGCATTGGGATGCTGGGCCAGGGCGGCCAGCACTGACCGCGTATGGTCCAGATCATCACCCAATTGCGAGCAACCAAACGGGTGTGGGAAGGCGTGAACCCCATCCACCCGGCCAGCAAAGCGACGGTTGCCTTCCTCTGCAATCAGCCGGGCCGTGTTGGCGACACAGCCCACGGTGCACAGCACCCAGATTTCATTGCGCGTACCCACCCGCCCGTCGGGGCGGCGGTAACCCTGGAAGGTCGGCAGGTCCCCGGCCACCGCAGGCGATGGTGGGTCCGGCTGGTACTGGTAATCCAGTTCGGCATCCAGGCCGGTCTTCACATTATGGCTGTGAACATGCTCCCCCGGCCCGATGACGGCGGTGGCAATCCCGATGGGCCAGCCATATTTGCGCACCGGCGCACCGGCCGCGATGGGATGCAGCGCCAGCTTGTGGCCCTTGGCGATATCGGCGGCCAGGGTGATCTCTGCATCCCCCACCATCACCCTTTCCCCCGCCGCCAGGGGGCGCAGGGCGGTGGCGACATCATCCTGCGGGTCGATCCGCCAGACGCCCGGCAGTTCGTGATCAACATTGGACATGAAGCACTTCTCCCCCCTGCCCGACAGAACCACCGCCATGCGGGCGGCGCGTGCTGCCACAGGATCAATTGCCAGACAAATGAATGCCACCGGAGTGCCACCGTGTGCAACCGGTGTCATGCGCAAAATCGTCGCCCCTCAGGTGCCTTGTTGGATGAAGGGAACCTTGGCAAAAAGCTGACGTTCCGCCCCGCGCGGATCGCTGGCCAGTTCGGGGCGGACATCGAACAGCATCGTCTCCCGCCCCTCCAACCGATAGGGGCGCCATGCCGGCAGGCCGGCATGGTTGGGGTTACCGTTGCGGGCAAAGGCGATGAAGGCATCCATCATCTGCTGCGAGACGGCAGCGGCATCCACCCCGGTGCCGGTGATGGAATCCGGTGCGTCCAGCGTGCCGAAGACCAGCGGAATATCCAGCGTGTGGGGGGCCCCCCATTTGCCGCCATCCTTGGGCGAGCCCCAATTCAATTGATAGGCAAAGACGGGGGAGCCCTGTTGGGCACGCAATTCCGCCTCCACCACCGCACCACGCCAGGACCGGCCGGCGGTGGTGGCGGCGAAAAACACGTCGCTGGGGCTATAGGCCGGGTAAAGCCGGCGATATTCCGCCGCCACTATTTCCGGGGTGATATCCACGCGCATATGCTTGGCCAGCCGGGCCGGCAGTTGCTCCCAGGTCAGGGTGAAACTATCCGGCTCCCCGCCGCCGATCAGGCTGCGGGTTTCATCCTTGGTATTGCCGATCATCATCGGGATATCGGCGGAAAGGGCCGGGGCGTCGGGATAGAAGGGATGCCGCGTCAGGCTGCGTTCATCCAGCACCGGGCCGAAATAAATCCCGCCGCTGCCGATCACCGGGTCGGTGGTTTTCAAGGCCGCCACCAGCTTTTCCACCGGCAGGCGGGCCACCTCCGCCGCGCGATCCGGTGTCAGGCCCAATGCGGCCAGATAGGTTTCCGCCCGCCGGGTGGCGTTCAGCGGGCCGGAGGCCGTCAGTTGCTGCCCGCTCATCGTGGCGGCGCGGTGGAACAGGCCGCGTGCGGCCGGCATGGCCATCAAGGTGGCGATCTTGGCCCCGCCGCCAGACTGGCCGAACAGCATCACCCGGCCCGGATCGCCCCCGAAAGCGGCGATATTGTCCCGCACCCATTGCAGCGCCAGCACCAGATCCAGCATCCCCGCATTGCCGGAATCCGCATAATCGCCGCCCACCAGCCGGCCCAGCGACAGGTAACCGAACAGGTTCAGCCGGTGGTTCAGCGTCACCACCACCACGTCACCCCGGCGGGCCAGCTTGCTGCCATCATAAAGCGGGTTGGCGCCGGAGCCGCTGGCATAGGCCCCGCCATGGATATAGACCATGACCGGCCGGCGCGCCGTATCCAGCCCCGGCGTCCAGACATTCAAAAACAGGCAATCTTCCGAGGTTGCTTCATTGATGCGGCCCTGCGGGCAGGCGGTACCGAATGTCAGCGCCTCCTGAACGCCTTTCCAGGGCTGCGGCGGGGCCGGCGGCAGAAAACGGCGCGGGCCGGTATCAGCGCCATAGCGGATGCCCTTGAACTGGTGGATACCGTCCAGGGTACGCCCCCGCAGCTTGCCATAGGTGGTTTTCACCAGGGGCGCGCCCTGCCCCGCCGCCCAACCGGTTCCGGCCCAGCCGGTGGCAAGGGTAGCGGCCGCACCACGCAACAAGGTGCGCCGGCCAAAGGCGTCATCCGCCCGGTCGATCATCCCGATATCCTCCCCAACGCGTGGGCCTGTGCCGGCCCTTGTCTTCTCTTAAGGGTGCGATCATTAGGAAACCGGTGTCAATAGCCAATACATCTCTTTGACAGGGGCGGACGCAACCGGCGATAAACCGATCAGCACGCTGGGAAGGATACCCTATGATCAATCGCCGCCGCTGGCTGGGCATGACGGCCCTCGCTGCCACCCTTATCGGGACCAAGGGCCGGGATGCCCAGGCTGAACCGGGGGCCGATTTCCCGCTGACCGGGCCGGACCCGGCAGAAATATTGCCCTTGTGGCCCACCAGCCCGCCGGGTGGACCGGTGCCGGGGCTGGTGGAACAGGTGGAGGATCGGGCCAAACCCGGTAGTCTGAAGGATCGGGCGGCACTTCACATAACCCAACCGACGCTCAGCGTATTCCGCCCCGCCAAGCCCAATGGATCGGCCCTGTTGCTGATCCCTGGCGGGGGCTATGCGCGGGTGGTGATGGATAAGGAAGGGTTTGAAACCGCCCGGCTGCTGGCGGCAGAGGGGATGACCGTCTTCGTGCTGCTTTACCGTCTGCCGGCAGATGGTTGGGCCGGTGGACCGGACACACCGTTGCAGGATGCACAGCGGGCCCTGCGGCTGATCCGCCATCAGGCCCCTGCCTATGGCGTGGCACCGGGCCGCATCGGCGTCATGGGTTTTTCTGCCGGCGGGCATTTGTCAGCCAGCCTTGCCACCCGGTATGCGGAAAATGTCTATGATCCTGTGGATGCGGCCGATGCGGTCAGCGCCCGCCCGGACCATGCCTGTCTGGTCTATCCGGTCATCACGCTGGCCCCGCCATCGGCCCATACCGGTTCCGCCCATAATATGTTGGGGCACAATCCGGCCCCGGATCGGGTGGCCCGCTATTCCCCGCAAAATGGGGTCACGACGCAGACACCGCCCAGCTTCCTGCTGCACGCGCTGGACGATAAGGGTGTCTCGCCGGAAAACCCCCTGCTGATGCTGGCGGCCCTGCAGCGCGCGGGCGTGCTGGCGGAGGCGCATTTCTTTCAGGAGGGCGGCCACGGTTTCGGCCTGCGCGGGGCGGTGGGCAAGCCGGTGGCTGCCTGGCCCTCGCTCTACCTGGCCTGGGCGCGGCGCAACGGGTTCATTCCGGCCTGAAAAACGAAGGGGGCGGCCAACCCGCCGCCCCCTGCCCCAATCAAGCCGGCATATGGCCTTCATTGTTGGCCAGATACCAGCGCGCCAGTTCTTCGCGCGTCGGCCACCAGACCCCATCCAGGCTCTTGGCATATTCCAGGAACTCCCGGATCGCCCGGACACGGTAGGCGCGGCCGGAGACGTGCGGGTGCAGGCCGACATTCATCAGCCGCGCCGTCTTCTCCCCTTCCTTGTGCAGCACCGACAATTCCTCGATCAGCGTATCGCGGAAGGCATCGGTGGTCAGGCCCCGCCGGGTCAGCAGGGTGAAGTCGTTCAGCTCGTTGGAATAGGGCACGGAAACCAGCGGGCCATTCTCGGTCTTGATCCGATAGGGCTGGTCATCATTCATGATGTCGCAATAGAACAGGAAACCCTGTTCGGCCAGAATGCCCGCCGTGTTCAGCGTGCCGCGCAGGGAGGAGGACAGCCAGCCCAGCGGCCGGCGACCGACATTGCGCTCATACATCTCAATGGAACGCAGGATGATGTCGCGTTCCTTCTCGGGCTGCTTGGCGAAATTGGTCAGCAGCTCGCCCTGTTCGTAATTATGGGCCAGCAGTTCCCAACCGCGTTCCAGGCAGGCTTCCACCATGGCGCTGCGCCGTTCAAAGGTCACGGCATTGGTGGTGCAACTGGCCTTGACGCCCAGCTCATCGAACAGCTCATACAGCCGCCACAGGCCGACGCGCTGGCCATATTCACGCCAGGTGAAATTCGGGAAGTCCGGTGTGTCGCCCGGCAGCACGTCCGGCAGAATGGCCGGGCCGCCCGCATAATAGGGCTTGTCGGTATCCTTGGTCAGATCCCAGGTTTCCAGATTGAAGGTCAGGATCAGGGCGACCTTCTTGCCGTCGGGCCAGCGCAGGGGGCCACGCTTGGGCATCGGCACATAATCATAGCTCAACATGGATCAGAAATCCTCAAGCAGGCGGCCGAAGCCATAAACCTTGTCCTGGATACCGCTGGCGCGCAAGGCGTGCCAGTATGTCGCCGTATTGATGGCGATCACCGGCTTGCCCAGCACCAGTTCGGCAGCGGCGGCAAAGCGCATCATGGACAGGTTGGTGCCTACCTGGATGATGGCATCCACATCATCGCCATCCAGGTACCGCAGCGTCTCGCGCAGTTTCTGGTCGGTAACCTGCGCGATGGCGGTCCAGGTGGGGCAGCGCAGCGGTGCGTCGCGCACCGTTTCATAGCCATAATCGGACAGGAAGTTGCGCACCTGTTCATTCGCCACCGGATAATAGGGCGACAGGAAGGCCACCTTCTTGATCCCGCCATACGCCGCCAGGGCGGCGGCCACCGATTCTGACCCAGTGGACAGTTCCACACCGCTGATCTCGTGGATTTCCTTGTGGAACTTGCGCGCCCCTTCGGCCCCGCCATAGAAGGTGATGGCCGACATGCCCATGACCAGATAGTCCGGGTTGCAGGTCATCACCGACTTCACGGCATCGATGGTGTTATCGGCGATGGCCTGAGTACCGGCCAGAAAGGTCTCGTCGCTGATCGCCTGGGCATTGGCGACGATGATGCGGCTGTAGTGGTTGGTGACGCCAGCGGGGCGCAGATCGTCATAATCGGGCTGCACCGTGGTGTTGGTGCTGGGGCCCAGCACGCCGAACAGCTTGCGCCAGCCGCGATTATCCTTGCCTTTGACTTCCATGATGAAATTCCTTTGCCTCTGGGGAGGGATCAAGCGATGGCGGCAGCGTCGGCCAGGCTCTGGAACATGGCCTGACGCAGCAGGAACTGGCGGCGCTTGGCCGGATCAGCTTGGGTGGCGATCAGCTCGTCCCGGCGCTTGGCCTGGGCCTCGGCCTGACTTGCCTTCATCATTTCCATGGTCTGGATGGTCTGGGCCTGCACGAAGCTGCGGGCGGCACCCCGGCGCTGGCGGCTGAACTGCTCCAGGCTTTCTTCATCCGGGCCGTTCTTGATGATCTTGGTCAGGCGCTGGCACAGGTTGAAGGCATCATGGATGCCGCTATTCATGCCGAATCCGCCCAGCGGATTGTTCAGATGCGCGCTGTCGCCCACCAGGAAGGCGCGGCCCTGGCGGAAGCTTTCCGCCACGCGCTGATGCATCCGATAGATGGTGCGGTGATAGGTCTGCACCCCGGTCTTGCCGATCAGGCGTTGGAACACGCGGTCGCGGTTTTCATCCGACGTCAGTTCAGCATCGGGCGTATCCGGCTGGGCCGGCAGCAGGATGCGCCAGACGGACGGCACGCGCAGCAGCACCAGCCATTCCTCCGGATCGGCCACATAATTCACATGGGCCAGATTGGGGAAATATTCTTCCAGCGGTTCCTTGGTCGACAGGCAGAGGAACTTCTCCGGGTAGGTGAAGCCCTCGAACCCGATGCCCAGCCATTTGCGCACGGCGGAATTGGCACCATCAGCACCGATCACATAATCGGCCCGCACCTTTTCAATGGCGAACGGCGTTTCAAAGGCCAGATCGACACCGGTGTCGTCCTGGTTCAGGTAAACCAGACGGCTGCTGAACTTCACCTGTGCCTTGGGATGGGATTCCAGCTTTTCCGCCAGGGCGCGGGCCAGATGATATTGCTCGCATTGCAGGCGATAGGGGTAGCGGGTGACGTCCGACAGTTCGCCCAGATCGAATTCGACCACGGCACCTGTGCGGCGGTCGCGGTAATGGTAAAGCGGTGCCTTCAGGCCCTTATCCAGCAGGAAGGGAGTGATCCCCAGCTCATCCAGCATTTCCAGCGTCGGCGGATGGAAGGTGGAGGCGCGCAAATCCTGCGCGCAATCCGGGCCAGCTTCCAGCACCAGCACATCAATGCCTTGCTGTGCCAGATAATATGCGGCCACCGTCCCCACCGGGCCGGCACCGGCGACCACCACCTGCGTTCTGATCATCGGCCTTTTATCCTTATCTGGTATCCAGGCGACGCGCCGGCATGACGTGCCGTTCGTCGCCCCCTGTTCGTTGGAGGCGCCGGTCAGCCGCGGATCGCGGCTGTTTCCAGCAATGGCGGGTGCCTGCCCCCGCCTGCTGGCGGGAACAGACAAAAGATTACTGTGTCGCCTTGTGCAGATAGGCGATCAGCGCGTCGCGGTCTTCCTTGTTCGGCAGACCGACAAAGGCCATGGTCGTGCCCTGGATCAGGCTGGTCGGCTTGGTCAGCCAGGTTTCCAGCGTCTGGTCGTTCCAGGCCACACCGCTGTTACGCATGGCGTCGGAATATTTGAACCCGTCAGCCATCCCCGCCTTGCGATCAAACAGGCCGTGCAGATTGGGGCCGACCTTGTGCGGCTTGCCGGCCGTGATCTCATGGCAGGTCTTGCAGCGGATGAACAGGCGCTCACCCTTGTCGGCCGTCTGAGCGGCTGCATCCTGGACCAGCCCGCCCGAAACAGCCCCCAGGGCCGACATTGCCAGCGTAAGGATGGCGATCTTACAGGCCAACGGACGGGCTTTGGTGCTATGGCCGGGCACTCGGGTCAAGGATGCCTCCTGATCATAAAGTCGTTAGGAATTTCAGCACCCGTTTCCAGGCACTCTCCATGGGGATATCTGACGGTTGATCGGCCGGCTGGTCGATCAGCACATCCCCATTTGGCCACACAGTGGATAAAAATCGGCCTTCAAATGACAGGTACTGGGGTGAATGGTTAGCGTGCAAAGCGTGAGCCCAGGTTGGGTACACATTTGGTTCCCGGTGACTTTACCCCGGCGCAGCTTTTGCGCCGGGGCCATTTCCATATTACAAGGGACGGGTGATGACGCATCGTCTGAAGGCCATTTTGCTGCTGAGCTGCGGCCTGCTGGCCAGCTCCCCCGCCCCCGCCCAGGACGCAGAAACCATTTATAAGCAGCGGTTGGAAAAGCTGTTGACCGGCGCCCCGCTGGACACGCTGTATCAGCCGCTGGAGGCGGTGCCGGGTGCTGCCACCCTCACCGCCCTGCCCCAGGCCAGTGCCGCGCAACGCACGATCACCGATACGGCCCTGGCTGATGCCGCCGCCTATGCCGCTGACAGCAAGGCGGCCGCCTTCATCGTCTGGCACAAGGGCAAGCTGCAGGCGGAAATCTATGGCGATGGTGTAACGGCCGCCACGCCGCTGCCGTCCAAATCGCTTTCCAAGCCGATGACGGCCATCGTCATCGGCCGGGCCCTGCAGTTGGGCCTGATCAAGTCGCTGGATCAGCCGGTCGCGGATTTTGTCACCGAATGGCAGGGTACGCCCAAGGCGGCGATGCTGATCCGCCATCTGCTGGACATGCGCACCGGCTTTCTGGAACAGGGTTTCAATGCCGATCCGGATCACCCCTGGAATCGCGCCTATCTCAGCACCGATCACGGCAGCTACATCGTCAAGGATTACCCGCTGACCGATGCGCCGGGCAGCCGCTATGGCTATTCTAATGCCACCTCGGAACTGGTGGCCTTGGTGATTGAGCGGGCATCCAAGCGTCGCTATGCCGATTTTGTCGGGCAGGAGGTGCTGGCCCCCGTCGGCGCGCCGGGCGGCCAGGTTTGGGTGAACCGGGTGGGCGGGCTCGCCCATTCCGGCTGCTGCATGATGGTGCCAGCAGAGGTGTGGCTGCGTCTGGCCATCCTGCTGCTGCATGATGGGGTGGCCGATGGCAAGCGGCTGCTGCCGGCGGGCTATGTGAAGCAGATGGTCACCGGCACACCGCAGAACCCGCATTACGGCCTGGGCGTCTGGCTGGCCGGTTCCTACGTTGAACGGCGGGGCTTTGGCGCGCCGGGTGCGCCCGGTCCCAGCATCCTGCACAGCGAGCCTTATCTGGATCGTGATCTCTACCTGTTCGATGGCAATGGCAGCCAGACGGTATTCATCTCTCCGCAAACCGGCTTGATCGCTCTGCGTCTGGGCAATAACCCGCCCAAGGGGATGGATTGGGACAATAGCCGCCTGCCCAACATCTTGATCCGGGGCTTGAAAGACAAGGTGAAGACCGAACCGCAACCGCGTTGATATTTAGAGCAGATCGCGGAAAAGCGGAATCGCTTTGGAGCGTGAATCTGCTCGCTGAACAAGGGATTAGATCCGTGTGCGTTTCCAATTAAACGCACACGGATCTAATAAAAAAGGGCGCCGCATCGGGCGCCCTTTCTGTTTCACTTGGCCCACTTTTTCTCAAAGGCCCAAACATCCTCGAACCCGATCAGAGAACAGAATTCGCGGAAGTTGAACATCGGAATATCGGGTGACAGGCTGGTGCCGGTTTCCTTCAGATGTTCCATGGCCTTTTCCATGGCGGCAGCGGCCACCAGGCTGTTCATGGCCGGGAAGATGGACATGGCATAGCCCAGGCCTTCCAGCGTCTTGGCATCACGGATGGGGGTCAGGCCGCCATCGGCCATGTTCGCCATCATCGGCTTGTCGACCGAGGCGGTGACGGTGCGTGCCTCATCGTCGCTGGTCAGCGCCTCGGGGAACAGGATGTCGGCACCGGCTTCGGCATAGAGCTTCATGCGGTGCAGCACGCCTTCCAGCCCCTCGCTCTGCCGGGCATCGGTGCGGGCGATGATCAGGAAATTCTCATCCTGGCGGGCATCCACGGCGACGCGGATCTTTTCCGCCATGTCTTCGGCCGGGATCACCCGTTTGCCGGGCGTGTGGCCGCACTTCTTGGGGAATTCCTGATCTTCAATCTGGATGGCGGTGACGCCCGCCTGTTCATAGGCGCGCACCGTGTGATGCACGTTCAGCAACCCGCCAAAGCCGGTATCGGCATCGGCCACCACGGCGGCGTTGCAGGTGCGCACCAGCGTGGCCATGCGGTCCACCATCTGGGTAACCGAGGCAATGCCGGCATCGGGCAGGCCATAGGCGGATGCCACCGTCCAATAACCGCTGCCATAGACGACATCGAAGCCGACCTTGTTGGAAATGACCGCACTGATCATGTCCTGGATGCCGGGGGCGGTGACAAACTGACGGGCAGCCAGTTTCTGACGCAGGATGGGATTGGCCATGACTTTAACTTTCTATCTCAACCAAGCCAGGGAAAGCGCTGACGGCGCTGGGTTTCATAGTGGGCGATGGTATCGCCGCGCTGGTTCAGGATGGTCATCACCTCGTCCCAGCCATTCAGCAGCGCATCGCGTTTCTGCGGGTCGATGCTGATGGCGACGGTCGATCCGTCGGGTCGGGTGATGAAGCCGGCTTCCAGATCGACATGCAGTTCCAGACCCGCCTCGGCATCGGCCAGCAGGGCGGCATGGGTGGCTTCGTCAACCACCACCGGCAACATGCCGTTGCGATAGCAGTTACCCCGGAAAATATCGCCGAAGCTGGGGGCGATGATGCAGCGGATGCCCTGATCCAGCAGCGCCCAAGGTGCCTGTTCACGCGATGAACCACAGCCGAAATTGGCCCCGGCCACCAGAATGGCGGCCTGACGCCAGGGTTCGCGGTTCAGCACGAATTCCGGCACTTCACGCCCCTGCCCGTCAAACCGACGGTCATGGAAGGCATAGCGTCCCAGCCCCTTCTTGGCCGTAATGGTCAGGAAGCGGGCGGGATAGATGATATCGGTGTCGATATCCGCCTCGTTGAACGGGGCGGCGACGGCGGACAGGCGGATAAAGGGTTCCATGGGCTTACACCGCCTCCAGATAATCACGCGGGTCGGCAATATGGCCGGCGATGGCCGATGCCGCTGCCATGGCCGGCCCCATCAGATGGGTGCGGGCCCCCTGGCCCTGCCGCCCTTCGAAATTGCGGTTGGAGGTGGAGGCACAGCGCGCCCCCGGCGGCAGCCGGTCATCATTCATCGCCACGCACAGCGAACAGCCCGGCTCCCGCCATTCAAAGCCGGCTTCCAGGAACACCCGGTCCAGCCCTTCCTGTTCGGCCTGGGCCTTCACGGCACCCGATCCCGGCACCACCAGCGCCGTCACCCCGGCCGCCACCTTGCGGCCCCTCAGCACATGGGCGGCCATGCGCAAATCCTCAATCCGGCCATTGGTGCAGGAACCGATGAACACATGGTCAATGGCGACATCGCGCAGCGCCTGCCCCGGCACCAGCCCCATATAGGCCAGCGCCTTCGCGGTCTTGGCAGCCTGTTCAGCATCATTCAGGCGGGCCGGGTCGGGCACCTGGCCCGTGACATCGGCCACCTGATCCGGGCTGGTGCCCCAACTGACCTGCGGCACCAGCCGGGTCGCATCAAGGGTGATTTCCCGGTCGAACACCGCCCCGTCATCGCTGGGCAGGGTGCGCCAATAGGCGACAGCGGCATCCCAATCGGCCCCTTTCGGCGCCTTGGGCCGGCCCTTCAACCAGGCGAAGGTGGTTTCGTCCGGGGCGACAAGGCCGGTACGGGAACCGGCCTCAATGCTCATATTGCAGAGCGTCATCCGACCTTCCATGGAAAGGGCGCGGATGGCGGGGCCGGCATATTCAATGGCATGGCCGATGGCGCCATTGCTGCCCAGCTTGCCCACCACGGCCAGGATGATATCCTTGGCCCCCACCCCCGGCGGCAGATCGCCGGTGACATTGACCCGCAGCGTCTTGGCCTTGGGCATCCGCAGGGTCTGGGTGGCCAGCACGCTTTCGCATTCACCCGACCCGATGCCGAAGGCCAGCGCCCCGAAGGCGCCATGGGTGGCCGTGTGGCTGTCGCCGCACACCAGCGTCAGGCCCGGCAAGGTGAAACCCTGTTCCGGCCCGGTGACATGCACAATACCCTGGCGCGGGTCGCCCAGGGTCAGCAGTTCAATGCCGAATTCCCGCGCATTGGCCTCCAGCAAGGCCACCTGGGCGCGGGCCTGCGGGTCGGCAATCGGGCGGTCACGGTGGCGGGTGGGCACGGAATGGTCGGCGACGGCCAGATGATAGCTGGGGTTGCGCGGACGCAAGCCCTTGGCCCGCAGGCCTTCGAACGCCTGCGGGCTGCTCACCTCGTGCAGCATCTGCCGGTCGATATAGAGCAGGCAGACGCCATTGCCCTCTTCCGCCACCACATGGGCGGCCCATAATTTATCGTAAAGGGTCGTCGCCATCGCCCGTCCCCGTCCTGCACCATTGTCTGTCATGATGTCCTGACCAGACCATGGGGAAGCCAAGGACTGCCACGCCAACCGCACTTACTGACCGCCTTGCGGATAAATGGCTTCGCCGACCGTGCTGAAAAGACTGATGAGGGATAAGCTCAGTCTCCAAGGAATAAATCCAGATTCGGAGCAGGGTTCATCATGCCTGACGTGGGAATGGCCGGAACGGTGCCGGCGCTGAAACAGGTTTTGGCCAGCATTGTCGGGGAGGCGCATGTCCATGATGATGCGGCCACCCGCCGCCTTCATAGCGGCGACATCTGGAGCGAGGCGAAGGAGCCGGTTTCCCTGGTCGTCGCCCCGGACAATCTGGACCAGCTCTCCCGCCTGATGGCGGCCCTGCATGAAGCGGGCGTGGCCGTGGCCCCCCGCGGGGCCGGCATGAGCTACACCAGCGGCTATATCCCCAGCGTTGCCGGCACGGTCTCTCTGGATATGCAGCGGATGAACCGCGTGCTGGATATCCGGGCTGAGGATATGGTGGTGACGGTGGAAGCCGGCTGCACCTGGGTGGACCTGAACAATGCCCTGGCGCCGCTGGGATTGCGCGCACCTTTCTGGGGGCCGATGTCGGGTCTGGCATCCACCATCGGTGGGGGGATTTCGCAATTGAACGCCATGTTGGGGGCCGGTCATTACGGCACCTCCAGCGAAAGCGTGGTGGCGATGAGCGTGGTGCTGGCCGATGGCCGGGTGCTGCGCACCGGCGCGCGGGGTGCCGATGGCGAAACCCCCTTCTATCGACATTTCGGGCCCGATCTGGCCGGGCTGTTTGCCGGGGATTGCGGCGTCTTTGGCATCAAGGCCCATATCACTTTGCGGCTGATCCAGGCCCCGGCGGCGGAAGATTACGCCTCCTTCGCCTTCGACACCGGTGAAGACTTGATGCGCGCCATGGCCGCCATGGCGCGGGCCGGAATCGCCGCCGAGATGTGCGCCTTCGACCCCGGCCTGACCAAGGTGCGGATGCAGCGCGCCTCCATGTCCGGCGACGTAAAGGCGCTGGGGGCCGTGGTGACGCGGCAGAAATCCCTGGCGCGCGGCCTGTGGGAAGCGGTGAAGGTGGCCAAGGCCGGCCGCAATTTCGTGGACCTGGAGAGCTACCCGCTGCACATCATTGCGGAAGGCCGCTGTGCCGCCGCCGTGGCGCATGACATGGCGACCGCCCGCCAACTGGCCGCCGATCATGGCGGGACGGAGATTGAAAACACCATCGCCAAGGTGATCCGCGCCATGCCCTTCCCGCCGCTGAACAGCGTGCTGGGGCCGGGCGGGGAGCGCTGGATTCCCATCCATGGTCAGGTGTCGCTCTCCCAGGCCCCGGCCCTGTTCACGGCCCTTGAGGAACTGTTTGCCGAACTGGCACCAGAGTTTGAACGGTTTGGTGTCAGCACCGGTTACCTGTTCAGCAGCATGTCCACCAATGCGCTGATCCTGGAACCGGTGCTTTATTGGCCGGATGAGAAGTTCCCAGTCCATGATGTGGCCATGGAACCAGCCCATGCCGCCCGTCTGCCCGTGCAACTGGCCAATCCGGAGGCCAAGGCCTTTGCCGCCGCCACCCGCAAGCGCGTCATCGCCATCTTCCAGCGTTTCGGCTGCGGCCATTTCCAGATCGGCCGCGCCTATCCCTATAAGGAAAGCCGCGACCCGGCCAGTTGGGAATTGCTGAGTGCCATCAAGCAGGTGCTGGACCCCAACGGGGCGATCAATCCCGGCTGTCTGGGCTTGGACAACCGGAAGGGATGACCCAGATGGCTGCCACCAGTCAGGTTCTGCGCCAATCCCGTTTCGCACCAAGCTTTCGGGAGGCCGTTGATCTTATCGCCGAACCGCTGACCGATCCGGGCCCCGGCGAAATCCGGGTGCGCAACCATTGGTGCGGCGTCAATGGCATTTTCGATACACAGATCGCCCGCAACGCCGTCAGCTATGTTCCCGTCCACCTGCCCACCTATACGGGTGTGGAAGCCATCGGTGTGGTGGAGGCGGTCGGCGATGGTGTGACGGATTTCAAGCGGGGGGATGCCGCCGTCACCGTCCGTTTTACCTGGGGCTATCGGGAAAGAGCCACCGCCCCGGCGGCACATTTCATCCGCGTGCCGTCGCCCATCTCGGATTATCTGGCGTTGGCCTCCACCGGGGTTTCCGCGCTGCTGGCGCTGGACCATACCGGTGCCCTGCGGCCTGGGGAAACGGTGGCTATTTCTGCCGCGGCCGGCGGGTTGGGCCATCTGATGGTGCAGTTGGCCAAACAGCGTGGCGCCCATGTGGTGGCCGTCTGCGGTGGTGCGCAGAAGGTGGATTTCGTGCGCGGTCTGGGCGCCGACCGGGTGATTGATTACAAGACAGAGGATGTGGCCGCCGTGCTGGCGGCGGAATATCCTGCCGCGCTGAATGTGGCCATCGATACGGTCAGCGGCCCGATCTTCGATGCCTTTGTCGATAACCTTGCGCGGCATGGTCGGTTGGTGGTGGCGGGTGCCGCCCAGGATCTGGATGGCCAGCCGGAAATCGTCACCGCCCCCCGCATCGCCCACAAGATCTATTACAAGGGTGCCTCAATACGTGGGTTTATGAATGGTCTGCTGACCGACCTGTGGCCACAGGCGCGGGAAACGCTGTTTTCTCTGCTGGATGAAGACAAGATCAAGGTCACGTTCGACTCTGTTCGGTTCCGGGGCCTGCATCAGGTACCGGACGCCGTGGAACATCTGTTGTCCGGGCGGTCAATGGGCAAGGTCGTGGTCGACCTGCGGCCCTGATCGGCCCTTATACCAAGGGTCATGTCCCATGCCCCTTGGAGGCCGGCGACCGCCGGCCCGCGCCCCCATGGGCGCGTAAGCCAAGCTGCCGGAGGCAGCGCCTGGCGCATGAGGGAGCATACGAATACCAAGAGCCATGATCCATGGCTCTTGGTGCTAGGTCCAAAACATCGTTTTTTGTTTTCACGAAGGATCATTGGTGAT
Source organism: Niveispirillum sp. SYP-B3756 (assembly GCF_009495745.1). Taxonomy (GTDB): domain Bacteria; phylum Pseudomonadota; class Alphaproteobacteria; order Azospirillales; family Azospirillaceae; genus Niveispirillum. The sequence continues at coordinate 243,758 of NZ_WIDQ01000006.1, read as the reverse complement.
GAGCAATAATATCGAAGCCCTGCGCCGCGACATGCCGTTGCTGGCCCGTAACGAGGGCGTTTGGGAAGGCTGGTATCGCTATTATTCGGCTGAAACCGGCCAACTGATCGACCAGCATCGTTCCCGCCTGTTGTGCCGCTTCACGGAAGATGGCCCCAGCCCCTATCATCAGACCAACTATTATTTCTGGGAAGATGGCCGCACGGAAGTGCGCGATTTCCCCGCCGATTATGCCGATGGTCGCATCTGGTGGGACAATGATCTGATCACCGGCTGGGCCGCCGCCATGAAGCCGGATGATTTCAACCGTTCCACCTGCCTTAACTGGACCCGTAAGGGCGAACCTGATCTCTATCTCTATGAAATGATCCAGCTTTCCGACTGCGGTCAGTTCCGGTCCCGCACCTGGCATTGGTTCAAGGGCGGTCGCTGCTTCCAGCGCACCCTGATTGATGAGAAGTTCGTCACCAAGGATTGGAAGAACTTCACCGATCATACGGCCCCGAAAAACTGAGGGGTCTGGGCCGCCGGGGAAGGCCGGCGGCCATTTTACTTCGTACCATCGACACTATTCTCGAAAGCGCTCCGGGAAGCGCCCCAGGGTGGCGACCAGCCCGCCACCGATGATGAAGCCGGCAATGCAGCTCATCAAGCCGGCATGATATCCGCCGGTCATATCATACAGTTTGCCCAGCGTAATGGGCCCCAGCCCGGCCCCCAGGGCGAAGAAAGCCAATTGCCAACCATAGATCTGGCCATAATTCTTCAGCCCAAAATAGCGGCTGGCCAGATAGGCGACCAGATCCACCTCCGCCCCGGCGGCCAGCCCGATCATCACCACCGCCACGATGGACAGGGCCAGCGGTGCCCCGGTCACGGTCAACAGACCGCAGGCGATGGAGGCAGAGATGAAGGAACCCAGGGCCACATAGGGTGCGTGCAACCGGTCCACCAGAAAGCCCACCCCCAGCCGGCCAACGATGATGGCAAAGCCAAGCAAGCTGGCGATCCACACTGCCTGCGCCCGGTCCATCCCACCGCCGGCCAGGATGGAGACCAGATGCACGATCAGGGCGGCCACGGCGAAGGAAACCAGCAGGAAGCCCAGCCCCAGCATCCAGAACTGGCGGGTGCGCAGCGATGCCGCCATCGACAGGCCGGGCAAGGCCGACCTGTCTTGCATCTGCCGCGGCCCCGCGCCGCCATCCCGGAACAACAGCCAGACCGTGGGCAGGCCAAGGGCGAGGACCAGCACCGCCTGCCCGATATAGGCGACCCGCCAGCCATGATCGGCGATCAGCCATTGGGTGAAGGGCGGGGCCAGAATGGCGCAAACGCCGGTGCCCGTCAGCGTCAGCCCCAGGGCCAGCCCCCGCGCCTTGTCAAAACCGGCATTGATGGCACGGGTCCAGACCACCGGCAGCGTGCCCGCCCCCAGCACCATGGCCAGACCGAAGGCCAGATAGAAGCTAAGCAGATTGGGGCCGATCAGGCTCATCCCCGCCAATCCCAGCGCCAGCCCGCTCAGCGAAACCAGCCCTACCTTGCGGCCGCCGAACCGGTCGGACAGGCGGCCCACCAGCGGGCCCAAAAACACGGTGGTGCCGGTGGTCAGCAGCGTGGCACCCGACAGGGCCGTACGGGACCAGCCGAATTCCTGCCCCAGCGGTCCCATGAAAATGCCCAGCGTATAGAAGGTCAGACCGGTTATGCCCAGCCCCACCCCGGTTGCCGCCGCCAGCACCAGTTTCCAGCCCCGCTGAAATTCCCCAATGGCCGCCATCTCTGTCCCCAAGGTTTTCTTTATCAATATGTTATCTGGAAATTGCTGCGCCGCAAAAACAATAAGGTCCGGGAAGGGGGTAACGCGTCCCGGACCTTGATCTTGCCGTTCAGGTGCGCCCGAACCGCCAGAAAATCGCCGCCGCCGTCAGGTTCAACAGCGCCGGCACCACGCCAAAGGCCAGCATCACGCCCCTGATGGCCAGATCGGTCTGGGCTTGGCCCATCACGGCACGGGCGGAATCAAACCCGAAGCCGGAGAGCAGCAGCCCCACCAGCAAGGTGCCGCCCAGCCCGAAACCAATCTTGTCGACGGCGATCCAGGCGCCGGAATAAAGCCCGGCATGTTTTTGATCCTCGCCGGCAATGTCCGACATCATGGAAAAACTGAGCAGGGCCCAACCGGAATTGAAGGCCGAGGCGATGAAGCACAGCACATAGGCGGCCACCGTGCCGGCATCGGCACAGAAGGCCCAAACCAGATAGGTGGTGCCATAGCCGATGGCAGACAGCAGATAAACCGGCTTCTTGCCCACCCGCTTTGCCAAGGCCACCCAAACCGGCTGGGCCAGGATGATGGCGGTGCAGGCAATCGCCACCAGCCCGCCGATCAATTGGAAGGCATCGGTACGGGCCATATTGTACGTGAGGAAATACAGCATGGAGGCATAGGCCATGCCGGAACCTGCCAGTTGCAACAGGTTGGACCCCAGCAGAACGGAGAAACGCGGGGCCGCCAGCACCCGCAGCGCCTCCCCGAAGCTCAACCGCCTGGCCCCGGATGCCACCGCCGGTGCGACGCCGGCCTGACGGGCCGCACGGGCCGCCCCGAAGAAGGCCACCCCCAGGGCCAGCGGGCAGACCAGCGCCAGGAAGCGGGCCATTTCCTCATAAGCGCCCTGCCCGCCGCCATTGCTTTGCACGATATAGGGGGCGACCGAACCGCCGACCAGCACGCCGATGGCGGTGAAGACCAGCCGCCAGGCCATCAACACGGTGCGCTGATGCGTATCGGATGACAGCTCCCCCGCAATGGCCAGATAGGGGACGGAGAAGCTGGCAAACACCGCCATATAGAGGCTGAAGGCAGCGGTCACATAGGCGGCCTTGCCCGACATTGGCAGGTCCGGCACATGGAACAGCAGGATGATGGCCAGCGGCGCACCGGCCGCCCCCACCAGCAGCCACCAGCGCCGGGCAAACCGGTGCTTCCAGCGGTCGGACAGGATGCCGACCGCCATATCGCAGCCCACCCCCAGCACCAGCTTGGGCACAAAGATTGCCGCCCCGGCCAGGGCCGGCTCAATGCCCAGCACATTGGTCATGAAGAACAGCAGCAGCAGCGACGGCACGTCGCGGAACACCTGCCCCGCCACCTGCCCCACGCCATAGCCCGCCTGTGCCGCCAGCCCCAGGCGGCCGGTGGCGGCACAATCTCGGACACCGCACTGGTCATCGCGCGGACCCCTTTCCAGATGGGTACAAAAGAAATCGCCATGGCGTTGGTGGCGCCATGGCGAAGTTTTCAGGAGGAAATCTTACTTACCCGGCATGGTGCGCGGCGGCGGCGGCTGCGGCGGGGTCCACCCCGCCGGCACCGCTGCCGGCTTTTGCTCGCGGGCAAAATTCTCCAGGCTGGAGAGGGAGGGGCCGTAATCACTGTCCGGGGCGGCCAGCCATTTCGGGTCCATGGCACGGGCGGCGGCAGCCAGATCGGCAGGGATCTGGTTGATGCTGTCATAGGCGCCGAAGGAACAGAAATAGCTGATATGGCCAGGCGCCTGCCCCATCAGCATCCAGGGCAGCCAGGGCGTGATGCGCGACCAGGAGCCGACGCACGGCACATGGGTCAAGGCCGCATTCTCCACATCCTTGCGCTTCACCACATAGGTGAACATTTCCGAGACGCGGTTGAAGGAGCCGCCGGACTCGCGCGGCCATTTGTCTGGCTGCAGGGCCGAGGGATAGAACAGATGGATATCGGTGGTCAGGATGATCGTATCATCCGGTCCTTCGCGCCAATCCAGCAGGAAGGGGCGCTTTGGCGGCTTTTCCTTGTTCAACCCACCATAGGACGGCGGTTCCGGCTGAAATTCACCGATGGTGAAGTTGAACGGGTCATTGGCGATGGGAACAACCTTCACATCCTCGTTGGTGTACGGGTTGTGCCAGGTCTTCATAATCTCGCCGGTCTTGATGTCGCGGTAAAAACCGATCTCCCGCAGCATCCGGCGCCAGCTGCCATCTTCCAATTGCTTGGACCGGACAACGCTGAAACCATCCAGCACAAACAGGGGGCGCACCGGTTCATTGTCCCGCACGCCATAGACATTGCCCCGGAACCAGCCGATCTTCTGCTTGGTCGGGTCCAGATCCATGTCCAGCCGGGCGAAGGTGTCCCGATTCCATTTCGGGTCTTTGAAATCGATCTTGGTGACGAAGGACGGGGCGGCGGCGCGCGCCATGCCCGGCAGGGTGGCCGTGGCCCCCGCTGCAACGGCCAGCGCCGCCAGGCCAAAACTCTCCCGTCTCGTCAGTTCCGGTCCGGACATCTGATCTGTTTCCCTGTTCTGGATTGTTGATCGGATTCGGGGGCAGCTGCCTTGCATCAGCGACACCCTCTGTTCCAATGCTGCTAAATCTTTCACCCAATGCATCAAACCCGAAACAAGCAGGCGCATCGGCGTCCACCTGATGGATGTCTGGCAGACTCACTTCAGGGTCAGGATCGCCGGCCCCTCGGTTGCCAGCCGGCTGCGCAGCACCTCAAGCGCGCCCTGATCCCCTCCGCCATGGGCCCGCATGAACAGGATGGACAGGGATGCAGCGATGGAAAGGGCCGTTTCCTGCTTCGGTCCCGGCAGTTCCGGCCGACAGATGCCGCCGCCGAAATAATGGTCAACCCCGGCCAGCACCAGGGCATAGCGGTTGCCCCCAGCCGCCGCATCATCATAGGCCAGCAGATGGCTGCGCCAGTCGGCGTTGCCACCGGGGGGAACGTCACGGTCACCGGTCTGGATCAGGGCCGGCACGGCCAGCCCGGCATAATCCCCCTGATTGACCAGCCCCATACCGCCGCCGGGCGGGGAGAAGGCAACGGCGGCCAGCGCGCGCGGGTCGCGCAGCGGCGTCTTCACCGTTTCCGGCACCTTGGGCCCCGCCCCGCCCAGGCAAAGGGCGACCAGCGCCCCATAGGAATGGCCGGCGGCGATATAGGGGCCGCCTATATGGTCGGCCACGGCGCGCACATCCTCAATGCGGGCCGGCCAGCTCGCCATGCCCTGGAAAGCGGTACGGTCGGGGTGGTCGGTCGAATCCACATGCAGCGGCGCCAGCACCTCATAACTGGCCTGGGTCCAGGCATTGATCAGCGACAGATATTTCCACGGCGCCGACAGGGCGCCGTGGGAAAACAGGATGCGCCCGCGCGGCGACCCGCCAGCAGCGGGCCAGCGATAGACCGCCACAACGCGACCGGCCGCTGTTTTCACCAAAAGCGGTGCAGCATCCACGGACTGTCCGGCAGCCGGCATCACCCCCAGCAGGGAAGCACCGGTAATCGCGGCCAACAGGGAACGACGATCAAAAGCGATCTCTGTCATCTAGGGCTACCCCTTACATCACGGCTCAAGGCGCCGCAGAGCCAGTTTCACGCTTCAGGATGGTGATGATGGCCTGCTGGCGGGCCGGATCGGTGATATTGCCAGAGGAGATGATCATGCTCGTACCGGGCGCAAAGGCGTCCGGATTGGCCAGGAACTCGGCCAGGGCAGCATCCGTCCAGACTTCCCCCGCCTTGCCACGGGCCGCCAGGCTCTCGCTATAGGGGAAGTTGGGGACAGACGCCATGCGCTGCCCCATGATGGCATAGAGATTGGGGCCGACCAGATGCCCGCCGCCCTTGTTGAAGGTGTGGCAGAATACGCACCATTTGAAAGTCTCCGCCCGCACCTGCCGTTCGAAATCGGTTTCCGACGGCAATTGCTCCACCACCAGCGGCGTTTCATGCGAAGTGACATGGGCTGCTGCCTGCACCATTTCCCCCTTGGGGAAGGGGGAAACGCGGAACAGGGCATAGGGGCCATAAAGGCCAAGCCCGATCATGGCCAGCGCACCGATACCGGCAAAGACCGCCCCCTTGGGCGCCCCTTCCCCGCTGCTGCCCGCTTTACCACGTCGGACCAGACGCGCCAGCCCCCAGACCGCCGCGCAGATCGCCAGGAAGATGGCGACCACATAGGGGCCGCGATCATAGGATTTGAAGGTGGAAAGCGCGAACAGCGACACGGAGAAGCTGAGCAGCACATAAAGCCCGAAACCGCGCGGGAAGGCAGCAAACAGCCCCTTGCCATGCCGGAACAGGCAATAGACGGCAGAAAGCAGCACGCCCAGTTTCAGCACCAGCAGGCTGGTGCTGATGCCGGAATGGAAATAGCCGGTAAAGACCCAGACATTCCGGCTCTCCCCGATCAGGGCCGGCAATGCTGGCAGCGGACCGTAATGCACCGGCATATCGTGGCTCCAGGCCACCAGATAACCGAAAATCGGCGTGATGAAGAACAGGGTATAGGTCGCCAGCACCAGCCCCATGGCCCAGGTCCGGGCACGCGGCGGCAAAGCCGGCACCGGTTGCGGTGCCTGCCCCCGGAACCAGCGCCAGAGCCGGACAGCGGCCAGCGCCAGCAGCAGGGTTCCCACCAGATAATGCCAGCCGCGCAGTTCTTCCCGCATCGGCCCCATCTTGTCCGCGCGCGGCATCAGGGTGGTCAGAACATCCTGTGCCAGCACCAGCAAGGGCAAGGCGTAATCCAGCGCGATATCGCGCATCCCAGCATTTTTCTGCCCGCTCATCCTGTCCTCTCATCCTGCGGCGACCATCCTGGTCAAAGGGGCCGCTTATGCTGTTCTGGTTTTTATATGCAAAGAGGGGGCTGAATATTCGCCATATTCAGCCCCCGCCGTATCTACTTTCCTGTTGAAAAGCTTAAACCTTTTCCAGAATTTCCATGGCGGCGGCCTCCCCCGTCTCCATAGCGGATTCCATGCCATGTTCCAGGCGGCGCAGATGTTCGCCAGCGAAATGGATGCGGCCGGCCGGCTTGCCCATATCGGCGGCAAAGCGCTTGACCTGACCGGGGGCGTAGAAATGCTTGTTGCCGCCCACGAACGGGTTGCGCCCCCAGCTATAGCCCAGCTTATAGTCCAGGGCGCCGGCAATGGCCGGTCGCACCTTCACCAGCTCGGCCATCACCAGATCAGCCTGCTGGGAGACATCGCGGTCATCCCAGCGGGTGGCGCCGTCACCATTGACCCAGACGATCAGCGTATCAATCTCGCCGCTTTCCGCCCCCTTGAGCGCGAAGGCGCGTTCAAAGGCCAGATCGGTCCAGAGTGAGGGCGGCAGGCCATCCTTTTCCCAATAGGGCTTGGTGATCCGGTAATGGAACTGTGTGGTGGCGGAATAGCGCGCACCAGCCACGGCATTGGCCGTGGCTTCCGGCAGGCCGGGGGTGAAGCGGATACGACGCAGCGCGCTGAAGGGCGCTGCCATCACCAGGAAACGGCTGGTCAGCACCTCGCCATTGGCCAGTTTCACCTGCACATTGTCGGCCGCCTGATCCACGGCGACCACCGGATTATTCAGCCGCACCGGGTTTTTCAGCGCCGCCGCCATGGCCTTGGGCAACACATCGGAACCGCCGACAATATAGCTGCGCTCCATATTATTGACGCCATATTGCGGCTTGTTGGGATCGACATAGCCTTCCACCTGCGCCCGCGCCATGTCGCGGAAGATGGACAGGGCAGAAACGCTTTCCAGGCTGGACCCGTTCAGGTCGATATCGGCCAGCCGGATGGCCGCCTCCGACACACCCTTGGAGCGCAGGAATTCCGCTGCCGAAACATCATAGACCGTGTTGGCCGGCTCCAGCCAGGCGTTGGTCTGCTTGAAGGGCAGCCACTGGAAAAACAGCTTGTTCTGCAGCACATAGGGCAGGATCTCGCGTTCCGCGCCGACGGTCATGTTGTTGGGGGTCTTGGCCCAGTCGGCCGGCAGAACAGACACGCCATCGACATGGATCAGGAAATCGGTCGGCTTGCCGCCCTTGTTGGTCAGGCCGACATTCAGGCGCTGGCAGGCATCCCGCACCCGCCCATACAGCGCGCCGACCTCGCTGGCCCCCAACTCGGCCTGATATCCCTCCGCACGGCCGGTGCGCAGACGGCCGCCCACGCGGTCGGATGCCTCCAGCACCTGAACGTTGAGCCCCTGCCCTTCCAGGATGGACGCGGCGTTGAGGCCGGCCAGACCCGCGCCCACCACGATCACGTCGACATGCGCGGGACCGGCGGCCCAGCCCTTGGCAGCAACGATCAGCGGGGCGGCGATCATGCCCCCCACCAAGGCGCGACGGGAAACTTGTGGCGGGCGGATCTGGCTGGTCATGAGATTCTCTACCAATCGCGGAAGGGAAAAGGCCCCGGTGCCAAGATTAGGGCTGTTAACAACAGGAGCAGAACCGGGCAGAAGTTGTTCAGTCAGCTAATAATCTGCGCCGCTTTTTCACAAACACGCCGCCCCCGACTGACCGCGTGGTGGATGGGGTCAGAGTCGGGCCGTCACCGCCTTGGTTTCCAGATAGGCGTCCAACCCCTCCTTGCCGAATTCACGCCCCCAACCGGACTGGCGATAACCACCGAAGGGGATGTTGGTGGCAATGGCGCCATGGCAGTTGATGGAGACCTGGCCGGAGCGAATGCGCGATACCAGACGGTGAGCGGTGGACAGGCTGCGGGTCCAGACACTGCCCGACAGCCCATAGACCGTATCGTTGGCCAGCGCCGCGATCTCTTCGATATTGTCTGTTTCCAGCCGGTTGACGCACATGACGGGCCCGAAAATCTCTTCCCGGAAGACATTCATGTCGGTGGAAACATTGGTCAGGATGGTGGGGGGCACGAAATGGCCCGGCCGGTTCAGTTTTCCCCCACCCGTCACCAGGGTAGCACCCTGCTGCAGGCCGCTTTCGATATAGCCGCAGACGCGCGCCGCCTGTCCGGCGCTGATCAACGGGCCGAACTGCACCGACGGGTCAAGCCCATGCCCCAACTTGAAGGACTGGACAAAGGCCGCCATGCCTTCCACCAGCCGGTCATGGATGGCGGCATGGGCAAAGATGCGGGTGCCGGCCATGCAGTTCTGGCCCTGCAAGAAAAAGGTGGCCATGGCAACGCCGGGAATGGCGATCTCCAGATCGGCATCCGGCATTACCACCACGGGCGACTTGCCGCCCAGTTCCAGGGAGACCTTTTTCAGGTTGCCGGCAGCCGCCTGCACGATCTTGCGCCCCACCTCCGTCGACCCGGTGAAGCTGATCTTGTCGACATCCGGATGCTGGGACAGGCGGGCCCCCGCCGTTTCCCCCGGACCATTGACGATATTGACCACGCCGGCCGGGAACCCGGCCTCTGTAATCAGCCGGCCCAGCAGCACGGCCGACAGGGGCGTTTCTTCCGAGGGTTTCACGATGACGGTGCAACCGGCTGCCAAGGCCGGCGCCAGCTTCAGCACCAGCGTGGAAAGCGGCACATTCCACGGCACGATCAGGCCAACGACGCCCACCGCTTCCCGGATGGTATAGGTCAACGCCTCTGCCGTGGCGGTGACATGCGGCGGTGGGGTGGTGGTGGTGCCCTCGATCCGGAAGGCGCCACCGGCATAATATTCAAACATCTCCACGCAATTATTCACCGTCAGCCGGGCGATGAAGCCCGGCATCCCGTTATCCAGGATTTCCAGTTCGGTGAAGATATCGGCATCCCGTTCCAGCAACCGGGCCAGCCGCATCAGCAGCCGGGACCGTTCCGGCCCGCTGCTGCGCCCCCAGGGGCCGGCAAAGGCCCGGCTGGCTGCCGCCACAGCAGCATCAATCTCCGCCACACCACCGCTTTCAACCTCTGCCAGGGGCAAGCCGGTGGCGGGGTCGACACTGGTGATCGCCTCCCCCGCCCGGCCCTTGCACCATTCCCCACCGATGAACAGCAGGTGCGGTTCACCCAGGAAGGCGGCGGTGGCCGGGGAAATGGCGTGACCATCAAAGGGCTGTGGCGAGGCGGACATGGGAACCCCAGAAATGAAATGAAAAGAAGGGCTTGGAAGCCGACCGGTTACACAGGTATGGTGCGGCAGTCATAATCCAGAAGGCCGAGCGTGTCTTCATTGCGCAGCGCTGAAAGACCAAACAGTTCCGTATCCGCCGACTGCATCCGGTCGGCATTGGCGTTGGATTCCAACTGGATGAAGGTGGCCCGCTCATGACGGGCCGCGACATAGCGCTTCAGCCCCTCGGCAATGCTGCCGGATGCTGCCAAGGCCCGCGTCAGCACGATGGCATCCTCAATGGCGCAGGCCGCACCCTGGCCCATGAAGGGCGTCATGGCGTGGGCGGCATCGCCCAGCAGGGTGACCTTGTCATCGACAATCCAGCTCGACAGCGGCTTGCGGGCATTGATCGCCCATTTATAGAGCTTGTCTTCCGGCACGGCAGCGATCATTGCCTGCACCTCCGGCGCCCAGCCAGCAAAGGTGGTTTCCAGATCGGCGCGGCTGGCCGCAATGGTCCAGCCATCCTGGACCCAGCCTTCCTGGCGGGCAAAAAACACCATGTTCAATATCTTGGACTGGCGCACCGGATAGCGCACCACCATGCGGCCGGGGCCAATATGCATCCCCGGCCATTGCGCCAGATCCGCCAGGCTGTCATCTACCGGTGCCAGGGCGCGCCAGGCGACATGGCCGGTAAAATGCGCCACGGCCGGTTCAAACACGCGGCGGACCACCGATTTCAACCCATCGGCCCCGACCAGCAAATCCGCTTCCAGCCGCCTTCCATCATGCAGCACCACCGTGCTGCCCTCCACCGCCACGGCGGCGGCATCGGTCAGCAGGGTGACGCCGGCGCGGGCCGCCGCATCCACCAGAATCGCGTGCAGATCGGCACGATGGATATAGACATAAGGCGCGCCGTGCTTGGCCCGCATGTCGGCGCGTTCCATCGGGCGTAGCAGTCGCCCATCCTGCCAATGCTGGATACGCTGGCGCCGCGGTTCCACGCCCGCTGCGGCAATCTGCTCGCACAGGCCGACATGGATGAAACCCTTCATGGCGTTGGGCGACAGGGTGACACCGGCCCCCACCTCCCCGAAGGCAGGGGCCGCCTCCGCCAACGTCACCGTGAACCCCTGCTGTTGAAGCGCAATGGCGGCCGTCATGCCGCCGATCCCGCCCCCGACGATGGTGATCCTCGCTTTATTCATTTGTTTGGAAAACCTTCAGGTCCGTGTCCCGACGGCCCGCTGCCGTCCCCGCGTGGAATTAAGACGGGGTGCCATTGGTGGGGCATAGATGGACACAGCCCCCTGTCCGCACGGTGGTCGCCCCCGTGACCGCCTGACCGGAGGCCGGACAAAATTCGTCCACCCCACGGACAGAATGTGACGATTCAGGCTTCCCTTTTTTTACGGGAATAGCGATTATGCGAAAAAAGATGATCTAAAATTATGCCAATAGAACAGGCATAACAAAACAGGCAACAATAACAGGACAACGGAGAACGGGTATGGACAAGGTTAAACCAGTTCGCGCGATGCTTCGGGTGCTTGATGTGCTGCAGGTGCTGAACAGCCGCAATGGCGTCACCGTCACCGACGTGGCAAACGCCATTGATCTGCCGCGGACAACAGCCTATCGGGTGTTGGAAACGCTGTGTTCGGCCGGCTATGCCGTGCGCGACACCTCTGATGATCATTACCGTCTGACGGTGCTGGTGCGCTGCCTGTCGGATGGCTATGATGATGAAGCCTGGGTGACGGAGGTGGCGCAGCCGGTGCTGTCCCAGCTGGGCCGCAAGCTGGTCTGGCCGGTTTCCATCAGCACCAATCAGGGCAACAGGATGCTGCTCCGCTACACCACGGACAAGCAGAGCCCGCTGGCGCTGGAGCGCTATAATGCAGGTGTGCGGCTGCCGCTGCTGAACAGCGCCACCGGCCGTTCCTATCTGGCCTTCAGCCCGGCGCCGCAGCGCGCCGCCCTGCTGGACATCGCCCTGGGCTCCGGCGAGGAAATGGAAGGGGCTGGTCGGGAACGCGCCCTGATTGAAAAGACGCTGAGCCATATCCGCAAGGTCGGCTATGCCATCAGCGTTCGGCAATATCGCGGTGAGTCCACCGCTGCGGTACCGATCTATAGCGGCACCAACCTGCTGGGCTGCGTCGGGATGCGCTTCATGGACAAGGCCGTGACCGAGTCCGTTTTCGCGACCAAATACGTACCGGACTTGAAAGCGGCGGCTGCCGAAATCGGTGACTCCTTCACCGAATGGAAGGAAGCGCGCGACCTCAACCACCAGCAGCCGCTTGCCCCCACCCGCCGTTGGGACTGGACGCTGGAACGCCGCGTCGAGCATTGACGCTGGAGTTCAATGCTGTTTCTGAAGCTTACGCTTCAATCCCTTGAAACCAGGGCCGCGTCGCGCGACGCGGCCCTGTTCATTTTTATACCAATCTCCCTTGATCGTGACCGATCCAGGGAGATTTTTTGTTCCCTCAATCGCCGGGCGCTGCCACCGGCAGCTTGGCTTGACGCCGCTACCAAGCGGCGGGCCGGCGGTCGCCGGCCTCCACCCCGCCGAAAGGTAAACCTTTCGGCGGGGTGGTATTACAGCACGGCGCAGACCGTCTTCCAGTCCAGGTAATTATCCAGGGCTGCCAGCCCGCTGTCCCGGCCATAGCCGGACTGCTTCACGCCGCCGATGGGCAGGCTGGCATCGAACATGGAATGGGTGTTGATCCACACCGTGCCGGCATTCAGCCGGCGCGACAGCCGGTGCGCCTGGGAGAAATTCTGCGTCCACACGCTGGCCGCCAGCCCGTAAACACTGTCATTGGCCGCATCCACCACCTGATCCAGATCGGTGAAGCGCTGCACCACCAGCACCGGGCCGAACACCTCCTCCTTCACAATCTCTGCCGCCGGATCGACATTGGCAATGATGGTGGGGCGGATGAAGGTGCCGGCCGGGCCCAGCCGTTCCCCCCCGGTCAGCACGCTGGCGCCGGCCTTGCCGGCACCCACGATCAGCCCCTCGACCCGCTGCGCCTGTTTGGGGGAAACCAGCGGCCCCATCTGGGTGGCCGGGTTCAGGCCGTGGCCCAACTGGATGCCATTGGCCGCCGCCACCAGCCCTTCCAGCACCTTGTCATAGATATCGGCATGGACATAGGTGCGCGAACCGGCGACGCAGACCTGTCCACCATTGAAAAAAATGGCATTGGCCGCACCGGGAATCGCCAGATCCAGCTCCGCATCCGGCAGGACGATCACTGGCGACTTACCGCCCAGTTCCAGCGTCACCCGCTTCAGATTACCCTTGGAGGCATCCAGGATGGCGCGGCCGGTGGCGGTGGAGCCGGTGAAGGCCACCTTGTCCACCCCGCCATGCCCGGCCAGCGCCGCACCGGTTTCAGCCCCCCGGCCGGTAACGATGTTCAACACGCCCGGCGGCAGGCCGGCTTCCTGCATCAACTCACCCAGGCGCAGGGCGGTCAGCGACGTATCCTCCGCCGGTTTCAGCACGATGCTGCACCCGGCGGCCAGGGCCGGGGCCAGCTTCATCGCCGTCAGCACCAAAGGCGAATTCCAGGGCACGATGGCCGCCACGACCCCCACCGGTTCCCGCACTGTCCAGGCATGAACCTGCTTGCCGGGCGGCTGATAGGTGACCGAGGGGGTGATGGTGCGGCCTTCAATTGCCATGGCCTGACCGGCGAAGAAGCGGAACTGCCCGATGGCACCGGGGATTTCCGCCCAGCGGCCAACATAGAGCGCCTTGCCCTGGTCCAGCGTTTCCAGCTCCGACAGCTCGTCAATATGACGTTCCATCAGATCGGCAATCCGGTTCAGAATGGCTGCCCGTTCTGCCGGCACCGTGGCGGCCCAGCCGGGAAAGGCAGCGCGGGCGGCCGCAACCGCCCGGTCCACATCGGCCGCACCGGCATCAGGAATCTCCGCCAGAATCCGGCCGGTGGCCGGATCGATGGTGGGGATGGTGTAGCCCGACAGGGCCTGCACCCATTCCCCGCCAATCAGCATGGCGCGCCGCGCCGGGGCGGACAGCAGGGCGCGGGCGGCCTCGCTGCTGGGGCTGGTGGCTTCTAACAAGGTCATGGTCGGGTCGCCTCCCGGATATAAGGATGGCTGGATTTGACGGGACATAGCCCTTTCAGGGCAGCGCTTTCATCATCACTATCCACCATGCGGATGGTGGTGGGGCGGAAACTGTCCATCAGGCGAACAGATGGGGGCAGCGGGCTTCGCAGAACCGGCGCCAGGCCACACCATCACTGAAAATCACCGACATACAGGGATGGTGGAGATGCTGAACACGTTCCAGCAGGCGCCGCACGCGATGCTGCCGCAGGCCACGGCCGATGAAGCCTCACGTCAGGAATTCAGCAAGAGCCTGAAGCAGTTCATCCAGAGGGGCTTGCTGCCCGGTCTGGGCCCCATCTACAAGACCCGCGCGGTTGACCGCTACAGCCAGGAGACCGGCAAGGCGCCAACGCCCGACCGCCATGGCATCCGCAAGGCGATGGTGCGGGATGTCTATTTCCAGCATTATGCCGCCGTCAACCGGATCAGCCAGGAATTGCTGTGGGATTCGGTAATTGACAGCATCGAACGCCAGGAAGGCGATCTGGCTGCCGCCGCCAAGGAATGTTCAGCCAAGAACAAGGGTCAGTTGCTGATCCCCGACAATTTCGAGGTGCCGAAATATGTCGCCGCCTTGGACATCCATTGTATGCCCGGCGGCTATCCGGGAGAGGAAAAGCCGGCGGAGATCAATGGCGGCGTTCTGTATGACCGTGGCGTCTATCTCTATTCCATGGGCTATACCGGCCCGAACAATGATGATATGGGCCGGTCGGTCTGCAACTATATCAAGCGCCGCCTGAACGGCTTCACGCCCAAGCGCATTCTCGACATGGGCTGCACCGTGGGCCATTCCACCCTTCCCTATAAGGAACTGTTCCCGGACGCAGAAGTCTGGGGGGTGGATGTGGCCGCCCAGCAGGTGCGCTATGCCCATGCCCGCGCCGGCGCCTTCGGCCTGGATGTCAATTTCGCCCAGATGAATGCGGAGAAGACCAGCTTCCCCGATGGTCATTTCGATCTGGTGGTTAGCCATATCCTGCTGCACGAGACATCCGGCAAGGCCATGCCACGCATTTTTGAAGAATGTTTCCGCGTGCTGGCCCCCGGCGGCGTGATGATCCATGCCGATCTGCCGCCGTTCGACCTGATGGACCCGTTCACCCAGTTCATTCTGGATAACGAGACCTATTATAATAACGAACCCTTCTGGGGGGCGATGCGTGAGGTGGATCAGGTGGGGCTGGCCCGCAAGGTCGGTTTCGCGCCGGACAGCGTGCGCTTTGATACCGCCCCGATGGCGGTGATGGAGTTTGCCGCCCAGGCCGCCGGTTACAGCCAGGAAGCGGCCGAAGGTGTGGCTGACCGTGATTTCGTGGCGGGTGAATTTGCCCCCGGCGGCGGCTGGGAAGTGCTGATCGCCCAGAAGCCGGCCTGATCCGGCCGTGGGGCGGCACCAAGGCCGCCCCTGCCCGCCAAGCCCCCGCCCCCCATTCGGATGAAAGCCATGAACCGCAATTCCAAGGGCAAGCGCCCGCAATTTTACGACAACAATGCCCATGACCAGATGATGTCGATGATCATGGTGCTGGCCAGCGAAGTGTCGGTGCTGGCCGACCATATTGACAGCATCGAGCGTGTGGCCGCCGCCAACGGGCTGGATCTGGCCGGCGGCGTTGCCAAGCTGCAACTGGACCAGCCGGCGCTGGAGGCACGTGAAGCCCGCCGTCAGCAGATGCTGGAACGCCTGTTCTATCTGATGCGCAAGGAAGCCGCCGAAGCCACTGCCCATGAAACGGCGGAAGGCTACAGCGCTGTGATCGACGAAATTGCGGTTGCCTGACATGCCGCTCGACACCACTCCCCTGCTGGCACAACTGGCCGCCATCGTTGGTGATGACGGCCTGATCACCGGCGATGCCATGTCGCCGCTGGCCACCGATGTCTATCGCCGGCTGGAAATGCCGCTGGCCGTGGTCCAGCCGCAAAGCGTGGAGGCTCTGCAGGCGGTGGTGCGTGCCACCGCCGCCGCTGGCATCGCCTTGTCGGTACGCGGGGGCGGTGCCTCCTACACCGATGGCTATGTGCCGCGTGATGCGGGCCAGGTGCTGGTCGATCTCAGCCGGCTGAACCGCATCCTCAGCATCAATGAAGAAGATGCCTTCGTCACGGTGGAGGCCGGTGTCACCTGGGCGGAATTAAAGGCGGCCCTGGATGCGCGCGGTTTGCGCACCCCGTTCTGGGGCCCCTTCTCCGGCCTGCTGGCCACGGTGGGCGGGTCGGTGTCGCAGAACAGTATCAGCCATGGCTCCGGCGCCTATGGCATTTCGGCGGAATCGGTGCTGTCGCTGGATGTGGTGACGGCCGATGGCAGCCTGCTGTCCACCGGTTCGGCCGCTGTCGGCAGCAGCCCTTTTTCCCGCCATTACGGGCCGGATTTGACCGGCCTGTTCACCGGCGATTGCGGGGCACTGGGCATCAAGGCGCGGGTGACCCTGGCGCTGCAGCGCCAGCGCGCCGCCCATCGCCCGATTTCTTTCGCGTTTCCCGATTTCGACCATCTGCATGAGGCCATGCGCCTGGTCTCCTTCGACCGGCTGGACGAAAGTGGTTTCGCCCTGGATGGTGCCCTGTCCCAGGGGCAGATCGCCCGGCAGGACCGGGCCGGCGCGCAGTTTGGCATGGCCCTGTCCATCCTGCGCAGCTCGCCCTCCCTGGCGTCGGGCATTGTGCAGTTGGGCAAGGCCGCCCTCTCGGCCCGGCGCGATCTGGGCAGCGCCCCCTATATGGTGCATTACATCGTCGAAGGGGTGGATGATGGGGAGGTGAAGGGCCGCCTGAACCGGATGCGCGAATTGCTGGCCCCGCTGGGCCGGGAAATTCCCGGCACGGTGCCGGCCGTGGTCCGCTCCATGCCATTCGCCCCTTTCTACAACACGTTGGGTCCGGCGGGGGAACGCTGGGTGCCGGTGCATGGTGTGCTGCCGCATTCCGCCACCAAGCCGTTCGACAAGGCGCTGGCCGCCTTCCTGGCCGAACGGTCGGCAGAGATGAAACGGCTGGGCGTCTGGACCGGCACCATGTTCTCCGTCCCCAATGCCAGCGGTTTCCTTTATGAGATCGCCATTTATTGGCCGGATGTCATCACCGACTATCACCGTCAGGTGGTGCCCGCCGATTATCTGGAAAAGCTGCCCAAATATCCGGAAAGCCTGGAGACACGGGCCTATGTGCACCAGTTGAAGGCCGATCTGGCCACCCTTTATGGTCAGTTCGGTGCCATTCATTACCAGATCGGCAAGGCCTATCCTTATCTGGATCGGCTTTCCGGTCCCGCCGCCGGGTTGGTGCGCAGCCTGAAGGCACAGTTGGACCCGCAGGGGCGCATATCGCCTGGCGTGCTGGGGCTTTAAAACAGCCAGTGACGGGGGGATATGGGGCGGTTCAGCCCGTCCCTGCATCCCCCCGTCGCCGTGCCCAGAACGGATTATCCGGCCAGCGCCGTTCCAACCCGTACCAGGCCGATAAATGGGCCCGATACGCGGCCCGGATGCTTTCCATCCGGTCCAGATGCATGGCCATGGCCCCGGCAGGGTCACCGGAAAGGGCGCGGTCGGCCGCCTGACCGGCGGCCAGCCCGGTATAAAGCGCGTTGAACAACCCCTGGGACGAGAGCGGATCAAAACAGCCGGCCGCATCCCCACAGGCGAACCAGCCTGGACCCGCGGGCTGTGCCAGACGGGCGCCATGGGCGGCGGTGAAGCCGCCCGCCAGATCATCCAGCGCCCCAGCCCTTGTCAGCAAAGGGGCCATCAGCCCCATTTTCGCTGCCCGTGACAACAGCCCGGCCCGGTCACGGACATCACGCGCCGCCGGCAAATCAGCATCAGTATGGAATGCCAGGATGCGGCGCTGGCCGGGTAGCGGGACGCTGTACCACCATCCCTCTTCCTCCGCCTCAATCAAGGTCATGCCGGGATGCTGACCCTGATCCGGCAGATGCGTCCAGGCACAGGCAAGCCCATCCTCCGCCAGCGGGCGCTGCCCCAGGGCACGGGCAACAGGGGCCGTCCGCCCACCGGCATCCACCAGGATGCGCGCCGTCACCACCCCAGCCCCTGCCAGTTGTACCTGCCAAACACCGTCTGCCGATACCACGCCAGCCAGTTCCGCCGGGGCCAGCATTTGAGCACCCCGCGCCGTGGCTTCATCGCGCAACAGCGCATCGAAGCGGGCGCGATCCAGATGCCAGCCGGGGCCATAGGGATCGCGCAGGGCGTCGCGTTCCACCAGCCGTTGCCCACCCCAGCGGGATAATTGCCCATGGCAAGGCGCATGGCCCTGGGTTTGAAAGGCCGCCATGACCCCCAGATCGGCCAGGATACGGCCGGCAGCGGCGGGCAGGCTTTCGCCCACCCGCACCATTGCCCCTTCCCGCCGATCGACCAGCAAAACCGAGCGTCTGCCCACCAGCGACAAGGCTGTGGCACAACCCGCCGGCCCGGCACCGATGATCAGCACATCGATATCGGCCAAGCGCGTCAGTCCCGCCGACGGTTGCGGCTGCCCCGCACCTTGTCGATATCGGACCAGTCGATGCCTTGGGTTTCAGCACCGGCCTTGGCGGCCCCCAGCAGCCCCGCCTTGGGTGCCGCCTCCCGATCGGCCACCTGCATGACGGGTGGCAGGTGGATGCCATCGGTGGGGCCCGGCATAACATCGACCACAGCCACAAGATCGATATTATTGGCCATGGCGTTGATCTGGGCGATGTAGGTGCCGGCCCCCAGCGTGTCATCCCAATCCTGTCGGCTGGCAAAGGCGGACAGACGCTCTTCCGTCGACAGGCTGGTATCCATCACCTTGGCGTAGGCGCTGGGCGTCAGAACCTGATTGGGCACGCGGGCCGGCCAGAAGGTGGGCAAATAGGGATCATATGTCTTGTCATAGCCCGAGCGGCAGCTTGCCGTATCGGTCTGCCATGGCACCGCCATCCAGCGGGTAATGGAGCCCGGCCGCTGCCCCCATAGCGGTCCCTGCGGTGTTTCGCAGATTTCCGTGGTCATGACGGGGCCATAATCCGGCTCCGGACTACCGGCCGGGGCATGGAGGAAGCGGAAGGCCCCCATGTACATATTAAGCGACCGTACCGGCCACGTCATTTCACATCCCGGATGGAAGGCATCGGCCAGACAGAATTCCAGCGCCGCGCGGGTCAGGGCTTCCGGCTGCTCGGCCACGGGCAATTCTTCCAGACTCTTAGGCTTATGAGCATCCGGATCATAATCGGCAATGAAATCCCCATCAGCCCATTGCTTCAGGAATGCCAGTTGTGTCGGGGTCAGTTCGGTGAACTGGCGCGGGGTCTTGCCCTTCAACTCCCCCATTGCGTCACCATAGACCCAGGGCCAGGGGACCGGCGACCAACTGTCACGATCGCTCTGGCGGAACTGGTTATAAAGCTGCCGGCGGCTTTCTGTATTCTCTTCCGACGCGTCGGCGAGTTTCACCTTCCAGGTGGCGCTGGTGAAATCATAAGGTGAATCCCAGCCAAAGCCGTGGAAAAAGCCCTCATTCACCCATTGCAGATCGCTCAACCGTTCAAAGATCGGCAAAATGTCAGACGTGAAGGAGGGGCGCTTGAGTTTGGGCAGGAAGCCCGACTTGATGGCGAGCTGGCGCATCAGATCCCACATGGTCCGCACAGATTTCTGCTGCGGCCCATAATTGGGCGGGCATGTCACAATCCAGGCCGGTGCCACGGTCAGGGACCGGCCATCCAGCTTCACGGTCGCCATGACCGGCCCATCCGCCGTATCATCGTGCCAGCCATCATTATTGCCGAAAGTCACCGCCGGCGCGCCGTTGTAGGAAGCGGATTTGCCATAGCCGCCCAGCACCACCAGACGCCCCGCCCCATCGGTGCGCAATTCGCCCAGATAGACCGGCTTGCCAACGAAATGGCCGCTGTCAAAGGCAACAGGCGCATGTTCCTTGCCGCTGATGGTACGCGGGCCGGGATCGATCACCAAGGAGGCACGATCCTCCACCTGGGCATTACGGCGATAGGAGGGGTCGGCCAGCGCCGCCTCCGGAATATCCAGGGCGATCTGGAATTCGTACCAGGCGGCCTTCTGGTTGGCCAGATGGACGGTCCATTCAATCTCCACCCCATCGGCACCGGTCAGTTCCCGCACGGCAATGCCCTGTGCGTTCAGACCATAGATGCGGAAGCGCGCCGCTTCCCGCTTCAGCGCCCCGGTGCTGTCACGATAGAAACCCGGCGGATGGGCCGGCGGCTCCGGGATTTCCGGCCCATAATACCAATCGGTGGGGCTGTTGCCGACGCGGGCAATGCCGATCGGCGGATAGATCGCCGCGCTGACAATCGTATCATCCAGGGCGGATACCGGGCTGCTCATGACGTGTCCTCGCCTTATTCCTGTTCCCGTGTAACGGGTGTGCAAGGTTGTGCGAGACAGCCATAAATTTCAACTATTAATAATGTTAAATGTTATGTGCCCGCTCAATGCGTCCCCTATATGACGGGCTTACGCCGCTGTTGTCGTGATTGCTGCCTGATCCCCGCGATCCAGCATGAAGCGGATTTGGGCGTAACGGACGAGATAGCCAATCAGATGAAACTGTCCCTGGGGATATTCCTGGGCAGCGGCCAGCAGGCGCAGCACCATGGCCTTTTCCGCCAGCCCCAGTCGGGCGATGAATTTCAGCAGGGTGCGGACATCATCCCCGATCGGCAATGGTTGCGGTTCTTGTTTAAGACCACCATGAAAATCATTGAGAAAATTCATTATTCTTTTCTCAAATGCCAAAGGGGCATAGGCTTGGTGGACCAGATCGCGCACGCCCTCTATCAGGGCCTGCCGGCTCATATGCAGCGGTTGGATATTGGTGGTGAAGCTGCCGGCACTCTGCCAATCCTCCCCCACCAGCCGCCCCTCTGCCTTCAACCGATCATGCAGCGGCGTCCCCGGTGGCGCCACCAGAGCGCCTGTGCTGAACAGCGGTACCGGTGACGATTGCATGAAGTCATAAAGCGTGCCGAAAATGTCCGGCTTGTCGGCATCAAAGCCAACCACCATGCCTCCCTGGATAGCGATCCCAGCCTTTAGAATGGCTTGCAGGGCAATATTCGTATCCTGGTAGAGGTTCTGGCGTTTGCCGGCACCGCGCAAACTCTCCTCATTCACTGTTTCGATACCGATGAAAACCATGTCCAGCCCGGCACTGACGCAGGCTTTCATCAATTCAGCGTCGCGGGCTAGGTCCAGCGACGCCTGGGTCATGAAGCGTAATTTTTCATGCGGCGCCCGCCCCACATGCCAGTCGCGGAGCACATCCAATATCGCATGGGCATGTTGGCGATAGACGGTGAAGTTATCATCGGCCAGGAAGATGCTGCGATAGCCGTGGCGGTACAGCATATCCAGTTCCGCCTGAACCTGGGCTGCATCCTTGTGGCGCTGCTTGCGGCCCAGATACTGGATCACATCGCAGAAATCACACTGGAATGGGCAGCCGCGGGACGTTTGCAGCGAGCCCATCACCGCCCCGTCATTGTGATAGAGATCCCAGCGCGGCACGGGGGAGGAGCGCAGGTCGGGCTTGCCGCCCTGGTAATGCGGGCGGGGCGTGCCGGCGGCCAGGTCGGCGAACAGGCCGCCGGCAATATCCTCAATCTCCCCGGTCACCAGCACATCGGCATGGGGGCGGATATCGTCGGTGGAAAGCGAGGCATAGGAACCGCCGATCATCACCGTCCGCCCCCGCGCCCGGAAAAGGGCGGCCAGTTCGATCATCCGGTTACGCTGCGTCACCTTGCCGGTAATCGCCACGATATCGCACCAGCCGGCGGCCTCCTCAATATCCAGCGGCTGAATCATCTCATCCACCAGCCGGATTTCCCAATCCGGCGGTACGAAGGCGGCAACGGTGGTGATGGCAAGGTCTGCCACCGGGGTGCGGGCGGCCAAGCCGGCGGCGGCAAATACCTCCCCGGAATGATATCCCGGGATTTCCGTGGCCGGATTAATGATCAGGATACGCATACAGCCCGCCGATAAACGCCTATGTCTGCCAGCAAACCATATTGGCTGCGGTACGGCACGTGGCGTGGGGTATGGCGGGCCGGGCGCTGACTATGCGGGGCCGGTAAAGGTGGCCTTGTGCTGCTCCCGCAGAGCCGCCTTCTGTACCTTGCCCATCTGGTTGCGGGGCAGTTCCTCCACAAACCAGATGCGCTTGGGCACCTTGAAATTGGCCAGCGCTTCCTTTGCCCGGGCGATCAGGTTGGCTTCCGTCACATCGTCACAGCCCGGCTTTTTCTGCACGATGGCGGCCACCGCCTCCCCGAAATCCGGGTGAGGCAGACCGATGACGGCACTTTCAGCCACACCATCAAGCCCGTCCAGAAACGTCTCCACCTCCTTGGGGTAGACGTTGAAGCCGCCGCAGATGATCAAATCCTTGGCGCGACCGACAATATGCACATAGCCATGTTCATCCAGCTTGCCGACATCGCCGGTGATAAAGAAACCATCGGCCCGCATATCCTCAGCCGTTTTCTCAGGTTTTTTCCAATAGCCCTTGAAAAGATTGGGGCCTTTGAATTCAATCTGACCAATCGTGCCGGTGGACACAGCCTGCCCTTCATCATCGGTGATGCGCAATTCTACCCCCGGCAGGGGAAAGCCCACCGTCCCCGGCACCCGGTCACCCACCAGCGGGTTGGAGGTGATCATCCCCCCTTCGGTCATGCCATAGCGCTCCAGAATGGCATGACCGGTGCGCTCGCTGAATTCCCGGTGCGTATCGGCCAGCAGCGGGGCCGACCCGCTGATGAACAGGCGCATGGGCGCCACCAGATCGTGGGTGAAACCGGGATGCGCCAACAGGCGGGTATAGAAGGTGGGCACCCCCATCAACACACTGGCCTGCGGCAGCAATTCCACCAGCCGATCGGCATCGAACTTGCCCAAAAACAGCATGGAACCGCCGTTCAACAAGGTGGTGTTGGTGGCAACGAACAGCCCATGCACATGGAAAATCGGCAGCGCGTGCAACAGCACGTCACCCGGCTGGAAGCCCCAAAGCTGATGCAGCGTCAGGGCGTTGCTGGCCAGATTGCCATGGCTGGTCATCGCCCCCTTTGACCGCCCGGTGGTGCCGGAGGTGTACAAGATGGCCGCCAGATCATCCGCCGCCATCGGCACGGTATCGAAATGATGGCTGAGATTCAGGGCCATGTCCGGCAGGCTGCCGTCGGCGGCAATGCCCAGGGTGGCCACTGCCGGCACATGATAGCGGGTGGCCAGTTCTCGCATTCCGGCCTCATCCTCCGGCCGGCAGACGAACAAGGCGGGTTCGGCATCTTCCAGGAAATAGGCGATTTCCGCTTTCTGATAGGCGTTGTTCAGCGGCAGATAGATTGCACCCAGTCTTAGGGTTGCGAGGTAAAGGAACAGGTTTTCGGCACTTTTTTCCACCTGTACCGCCACCCGGTCCCCCCGCTTCACCCCCAGTTGCACCATGGCATGGGCGAAGCGTGCGGAGATGGAGACCAGATCGGCGTATGTGTACCAGACACCCTGGCGCGGCCCGTCCATCAGGGTGATGAAACGGGCCTGCATATCGGCGGGAAAGCGGCTTTCGATCAGGTGATAGAGGTTGCCGCTTTTCACGCCGTCCATGGTCATTTCCCCTGCAGCATTTTCACGATGGCGGAGAAATCGAGCCCACCATGGCCCGCCGCCGAAAATAGCTGATACAGCGCCGCCGCCTGCGCGCCAAGGGGGGTTGATGCGCCGGCACTGGCAGCCGCCTGCTGTGCCAGCTTCAAATCCTTCAACATCATATCGACCGCGAAACCAGGCTGGTAATCCCGGTTGGCCGGCGAGGTCGGCACCGGCCCCGGCACCGGGCAGTAGGAGGTCAGCGACCAGCATTGGCCCGACGATTTGCTGGAAATATCGAACAGCTTCTGCCGATCCAGGCCCAGCTTGTCGGCCAGGGCGAACGCCTCTGACACGGCGATCATGGAAATGCCCAGCACCATGTTATTGCAGATTTTCGCCGCCTGCCCGGTGCCGGGACCACCGGCATGAACGATGGTCTTGCCCATCAGTTCCAGATAGGGCTTGGCCTTGTCAAAGGCCGCATCCGACCCGCCGACCATGAAGGTCAGCGTCCCCGCCGCCGCCCCGCCGGTGCCGCCGGAAACCGGGGCATCCAGCATCAGGTGCCCCGCCTTTTCCGCCTGGGCCGCCACGGCACGGGCGCTGTCCACATCCACGGTGGAACTGTCGATGAACAGGGTGCCGGGTTTGGCGCTGTCAATCACCCCGCCGGCATTGCCATAAACGGCGCGCACATGCGGGCCGGCGGGCAGCATGGTGACAATCACATCCGCCTGGGATGCAGCCTCACCCGCCACCGGCCCTGTCTCAATCCCCGCTTCTGCGGCGGCGGCCAGATTGGCGGGGGCGAGATCGACACCGATCACCCGATGCCCGCCCTTCAACAGGTTCTTGGCCATCGGCAGGCCCATATTGCCAAGCCCGATGAAAGCAATCGTCGCCATGGTCTTCCTCCCGATCAGGTTATTATGTGAAGGGTGGGGCTGTCTGATTCAATTTGAACCATCCTATCCCGTCACCCCGGCGAAGGCCGGGGTCCAGAACACAGGCCCCTTGCTCTACGAAACTGGACCCCGGCCTGCGCCGGGGTGACGGTTGTAAGAGCTATTCCTGTTCCACTTACACTGCACCAACACTCAGCCCGGAAAAGTCAGGTCACCATCCGCTGGCGGGGCGAAATGGCGGGCGACGAACGCGGGGTCCACCGCATCCAGGCTCGCCGGCTGCCATTTCGGGTTGCGGTCCTTATCCACCAGCACGGAGCGGATGCCTTCATAGAAATCATGACCATCCATAACCGCCTGGGTCATGCGGAATTCCAGCCGCATACAATCATCAAATTCCAGCTCGGCCCCCCGCCGCAACTGCTCGAATGTCACTTTCAGGCTGGTGGGGGACATGGTTTTCAAGCTGGCCAGTGTCTTGGCCGCCCAGTCGCTGCCCTCATTCTCCAGCCTGGCGAAAATGCCCTCAATGCTGTCGGCATCAAAGCAGCGATCGATGGCGTCGCGGTGGGCCGGCAGGGTGGGGGCATCCGGCGTGGCGGCATGGTGGCCCAACACCGCCTCCACCGCCGAATTGGCGTCGGGCGCACTGGACAAGGCCGTTTCCAGGTCGCGCTCCAGATCGTCCAGGGACTCACTGCGGCTATGGTGCGTGGCGATGCCGGCATAGGCCAGATCGCCCGCCGTCACCCGCGCGCCCGTCAGCCCCAGATAAAGCCCCAGCCGCCCCGGCAACCGGGGCAGGAACCACGTCCCGCCAACATCCGGGAACAGGCCGATGCCGGTTTCCGGCATGGCCAGCAGGGTCTTTTCCGTCGTTACCCGGTGGCTGCCATGGACAGACAACCCGACCCCGCCGCCCATGGTGATGCCATCAATCAAGGCGACATAGGGTTTGGGGAAATGCTTGATCTGCCGGTTCAGCCGGTATTCCCCGGAGAAGAAGGCCGCCGTCAGCGCACCCGCCCCCTCCCCACGCTTGCGCTGCAGCCCGGCATCCCAGACGGCGCGCACATCGCCCCCGGCGCAGAAGGCGCGGTCGCCCGCCCCCCGGATCACCACCGCCTTGATGGCGGGATCGGCAGCCCAGGCGGCAAGGGCCGGGGCAATCACCTCCACCATCGGCAGGGTCAGCGCGTTCAGCGCCTTGGGCCGGTTCAGCAGAATATGCCCCAGCGGGCCGCGCGTGGTGCAGATGGCATCAAGGGTCAAAGCCGTTCCTCCCGGTTTGGATCACACTTGTGAAGTGGGTGGGCTTATTCCACCACGGCAAGGGGGATCATGGTCTTCTGCCACAACCAACCCCTACCATTGCGGTGATGCGCACATCCATGCGAAGTTTACCCCATCCGTTGTGCGCATTTCCACGCAGGTACGTCGATGGCCGGGCAATTTGATTGGGATGATCTGCAAAGTTTCCTGGCCGTGGCCCGCAGCGGGCGGCTGACCCTTGCCGCCCGGCGCATGGGGGTGGATCACACCACCCTGGGACGGCGGCTGCAATCGCTGGAACGCGCGCTCGGGGCCAATCTGTTTGAACGCCATGCCACCGGCTACAGCCTGACCGCCCAGGGTGAAAGCCTGCTGGCCAGCGCGGAGGCGATGGAGGGGCTGGCCATGACCATCATGGAGGATCTGGCCGGCAGTTCCGGCAGCCTGTCAGGGGCCGTGCGCATCGGCACGCCGGATGGTTTCGGCAGCTTCTTCCTGGCCCCCCGCATCGGCCAACTGGCCGCCCGTCACCCGGATCTGGAGGTGCAGTTGGTGGCCATGCCGCGCCTGTTCAGCCTGTCCAAGCGGGAAGCGGATATCGCCATCTCTCTTGCCCAGCCGGATGCCGGCCGGCTGCATGGCCGCAAGCTGACGGATTATGAATTGGGGCTCTATGCTGCCCGATCCTATGTGACGGCGAACCCACCCATTTCATCGGTGGCCGACCTGCCCGGCCACCGGTTCATATCGTACATTGACGATCTGCTCTATACGCCGGAGCTGGATTACCTGCCGCAGATTTCCCGCGATATCCGCCCGCAGTTGAAAAGCGCCAGCCTGGTGGCACAATTTCGCGCGGTGGAGGCCGGGGCCGGCATTGCCGTGCTGCCCTGCTTCCTGGTGGATGGCCATGCCGATCTGGTGCGGCTGTTGCCAGCAGAGGTCAGTTTGATCCGCAGTTTCTGGCTGCTGATCCATTCCGACCTGCGCCACCTGTCCCGCATCCGTGTAACGGCGGAATTCATTGCGGAGGAGGTGCGGCGGAACAGCCGGCTGTTCCGCCCGTAATGTCACTGATCAGACCATGAACAGCTTGACGAAGATCGCCACCTGAAAGGCCAGCACAAAACCCATCATCCATTTGATGATGTTGACATCGGATTTCAGGCCGGTGACATCTTCATCCCGTTTGGACAGCGCCGACGCGGCCTTCAGCGCCTTTTCCTCCGGAATGTCGATGGCGCGGAAAGCCTCAAAAACCTCTGTCTGCATCGTGCTCATGCACTTCCTCCGCCGGGCCGACCTATCAGCATGATATCATATCGGCTGACAGGTGGATAAGCCCTATCAGGATAGGCTGGCCCGATAGGCCCGCCAGCCGCCATGATGGGTGATCTCCGTCGCCCCCTCCAGGGCATAGGATTCACACAGGAAACTGGTCACTTGCCTCCCATCGGCCAGCGTCACCTTGCCAACCCCCAAGGGGGCGGGAATGCGGGCGATGAAGGCACCCAAGGCGGCGGGCGGCAGCAACCATTCCTCCGCCAATATCCCCGGCCCGGCAAAACCGGGATCGCGCACCAGCCCCGGCTTGGGTGGCACGGTGCCGGCCAGCGCATAAAGCCGGTAATCGGGGGCCGTCCGCACCAATCCCGCCAGCCGGCCGCCCACGCTGGTCAATTCATGGTTCAGCGGCATCCCGGACAGATGCGCGCCTACGGCCAGGATGGCCAGCGCATCGGGGGCCGGCACCGGGGCAAGCGCCGGCCCTGGCAGGTCGGCTCGTGCTGTCCGGTGCAGCCGGTCGCCCAGCACCGCCAGATCGGCATCGGCAAAGGCGGGGGCCACCAGGGTGACGCCGAAGGGCAACCCCGCCGGGGTGAAGCCCGCCGGCACCGCCACGGCGCTGCAATCCAGCAGGTTCACGAAATTGGTGTAGCGGCCCAGATTGCTGTTCAGCCGCAGCGGATCGGCCAGCATGTCCGCCACCTTGTAAATGGTGGGTGCTGTCGGCAGCAGAAAAATATCAAGATCACGCCACAAGCCATTGATATACTGTGTATAGGCAGACAGGGCATATTGGCCGCGATAGGCCTCCACCGCCGTTTTGCCCTGCGCCCCTTCGATGATGGCCCTGACCGTCGGGTCCATGTCGGCGGCGTTGCTGGCAATGAAATCTTCCACCGCGGCCAGCCGTTCGGCCACCCAAGGGCCGCCATAAAGCAGGTGAGCACATTCACGCAAAGGCTTGTAATCAAATGGTACGGGCGTGCCGCCCAATGTCACCAACCGGTCGATGGCCGCATCGTAAAGGGCGGCAGCGGCATCATCGCCGTAAAATTCCCGCTCTTCCCCCGCCAGCACGCCGAAGCGGAATTTCTCCAGCTTCAGGGAATGGAACCCGGCGGGGCGGGAATAGGGATCGGCCCCGTCGAAACCCTCCGCCACGCGGCGCACCAGATCGCCATCGGCGGCGGAATGCGCCAGCACGGTGACGCAATCCTGCGACCGCACTGCAGGCACTATGCCAGCGGTCGACAGCAGCCCCTTGGTCGGCTTGATCCCCACCAGATCGTTAAAGGCGGCGGGCACCCGGCCCGAACCCGCCGTATCGGTACCCAGCGCAAAGGCCACCTGCCCCCGCGCCACCGCCACGGCAGAGCCGGAACTGGAGCCACCAGAGACATAATCCGTATCGAACACGCAGCGCGGCGCTCCATAGGGGCTGCGCGTGCCGTTCAGCCCGGTGGCAAACTGGTCCAGGTTGGTCTTGCCCACCAGCAGCGCGCCTGCCGCCCGCAGTTTGGCAACCACGGTGCTATCCGCCGCTGGCTGATAGGCGAAGGCGGGACAGGCGGCGGTGGTGGCAAGGCCGGCCGCGTCAATATTATCCTTGGCGGCAAAGGGAATACCCCAGAGCGGTTGATCTGCCTTGTACCCCTCCGCTGTCAGTTCCGCCGCTGCCGTGCGCAGTTCCGCCGCCGGCACCAAACTGATCCAGATGGCGGGGTCGGGGCTGGCTGCCAGCCGGGCCAGTATTTCTTCCACCACCGCCAGCGGGGTGGTGGCACCGCTGCGGTACAGTTCCGTCAGCCCGTGAATGGTCAGTTTTTCCGGGAACATCAGGCAATCTCCTCCAGAATGGCGACGGTCTGGCCGGCATTGACGGTGCGGCCCGGCTTGGCGGTGATTTCCCGCACCCTTCCAGCACTGGCGGCCTTCACGTCCATCTCCATCTTCATGCTTTCCAGGATCAGGATGGTGTCACCGGCGGCCACTTGCTGGCCTGGCTCCACCAATATTTTCCAGACATTGCCGGTCACGCCGGTCTCCACCCCGATGCAGCCTTCCGGCAGGGCCGTTTCATCTCCCGTCGGGCCGCCATCGTCGCTGACAAAGCTGTCCAGACCCTTAGCCTTCCAATCTTCCCGCTCTGCTTCAAACGCGGCCTGCTGGGTGCGTTTGAAGGCATCGATGCTGTCGGCATTGTCGGCCAGGAAGCGCAGATGATCGGCGTAGCTGAACTCGGCTTCTTCGATCTGGATCGGATAGCGGCCATGGGGGAAGGCCTCGCGCGCGTCGGCCAGTTCCGCCTCCGACACAGGATGGAACTTGATCTGATCGAAGAAGCGCAACAGCCAGGGTTTGCCATCCTGGAACACCGGCGTGGGCCGCCAACTGTTCCAGACCTGGATGGTGCGCCCGAACAGTTGGTACCCGCCCGGCCCTTCCATGCCATAGATGCACATATAGGCCCCGCCGATACCCACGGCATTTTCCGGCGTCCAGGTGCGGGCGGGGTTGTATTTGGTGGTCACCAGCCGGTGGCGTGGGTCCAACGGCGTGGCCACCGGGGCACCCAGATAGACATCGCCCAGCCCATAGACCATGTAATGCGCATCGAACACGATACGCTTCACATCCTCCTGGCTTTCCAAGCCGTTGATACGGCGGATGAATTCGATATTGTCGGGGCACCAGGGGGCGTCCGCCCGCACCAGTTCCTGATATTTGGTCATGGCCAGCCGCACCTGGGCATCGTTCCATGACAAGGGCAGATGCACGATGCGGCTGGGAATGCGGGCATTGGCGATATCGCCCAGACCGCCCTCAATCTCCGCCAGCACAGCCAGCAGGTTGGCGGTTTTCAGCCGTCGGCTGTCATAATGTACCTGCAAGGACCGGATGCCCGGTGTCAGGTCGATGATGCCGGCCAGGTTGCGTGCCCGCAACTCTGTGACCAGCAGATGCACCCGCAGCCGGATACCCAGGTCCAGCGCCATCGGGCCATATTCAACCAGCAGATAATCATCCCCCGCCCGGCGATAGAGGACGGGGATATCGCCGTCGATGCGGGACAGGATGGGGGATGGCAGGGTGGCGTGGGTGAAACGCTTTGCTGCTTCATTTCCGTCACCCCGGCGCAGGCCGGGGTCCAGGTTCGTAGAGCAAAGCGCTTGTGGCCCCTGGACCCCGGCCTGCGCCGGGGTGACGGTAGAGTTAGCGTCAATGTAGGTGGCGTATGCCACCGGCACAAACCGCACCTTATCCCCTGGCCGCAACTGGCCGACCTTCCACAGCTCGTCCCGTGCCACCACCACGGGACAGACGAAGCCGCCCAGGCTGGGGCCGTCGGGGCCCAGGATGATGGGCATGTCGCCGGTGAAATCGACCGCCCCGATGGCATAGGCATTGTCGTGGATGTTGGACGGGTGCAACCCCGCCTCCCCGCCATCGGCCCGCGCCCAGGCCGGACGGGGGCCGATCAGCCGCACGCCGGTGCGGGCGGAATTGAAATGCACCTCATATGATGCGGCAAACAGGTCGGCAATGTCGTTTTCCTGGAAGAAATCCGGGGCACCGTGCGGCCCATAATGCACGCCCAACACCCATTCATGGGTCAGGGCCGGGGCCGCGAATGGCTCGGCCTGCCCCACCGGCCCGCCGGCCAGCGCCAGCGTGTCCCCCGCCTTCAGGCAGCCGGTGGCATGGCCGCCGAAGCGGCCCAGCGCGAAGGTGGATTTCGACCCCAGATATTCCGGCGCATCAAAGCCACCAGCCACCGCCAGATATGTGCGCTGCCCAGGCCCCTGGATGCGGCCCAGCGCCAGGGTTTGCCCTGCCGCCACGTCAAAAGCCACGCCATGCGGCACGGCCACGCCATCCAACGTGGCCACCATCGCCGCCCCAGCCAACGCCACACGGGCGGCTTGGTTGAAGCGCAAGCTTGGCCCCGTCAGCGTGCATTCCAGTGCTGCCGTGCCTTCCGGGTTGCCCAACAGCCGGTTGGCCAGCCGAAAGGAGAGATCATCCATCGGCCCCGATGGCGGCACGCCAACATCCCAATAACCCAACCGCCCCGGCCAATCCTGGATGGATGTCTGGGCACCGGGGCTCAACACCTCCACCGTCGCGGGCGTGAAGGGGAAATCCTTCAGCACAGAGGTGGCGACCTTGCCCTGCCGGAAAATATCCGACCCGATGATGGCGCGCAGGTACGACAGGTTGGTTTCAATCCCCGCCACCCGCGATGCGGCCAGGGCCGCCGTCAATTGATCAATCGCCGCATCGCGGCTGTCGGCATGGACAATCAGCTTGGCCAGCATGGGGTCGTAATTGGCCGTCACCTCCGTGCCCGTATTCACCCAGCCATCCACGCGGATAGTGTCGGGGAAACGCACCTCCGTCAGCAGGCCGGTGGAGGGGCGGAAATCAGCGGCGGCATTTTCGGCATAAAGGCGAACCTCAATGGCGGCCCCCTGCGGGATCAGGCTTTCCGGGGCCGGCAAGGTGAAATCCCCCGCTGCCTGCCGGATCATCCATTCCACCAGATCGACGCCGAACACAGCCTCCGTCACCGGATGTTCGACCTGCAGGCGGGTGTTCACCTCCAGGAAATAGACCTGTTCGCGCGCCACATCATAGATGAATTCCACCGTGCCGGCGGAGGCGTATTGCACGCTTTCCCCCAGCGCCACGGCAGCATCACGAAGCTGCACCCGGACCGCATCGGGCAGGCCGGGGGCGGGTGTTTCCTCCACCACCTTTTGATTGCGGCGTTGCAGGGAGCAATCGCGTTCCCCCAGCGCCACCACGCCGCCCTTGCCGTCGCCGAAAATCTGCACCTCGACATGGCGGGCCTCTGCCACGAACCGTTCCAGATAGACGCGGGCATCGCCGAAGCTGCTGGTCGCCATACGCTGTACGGCGGCGAATTTGGCGGCCAGTTCCTCGGCGCTATGGCAAAGCTGCATCCCGATGCCACCACCGCCCGCCGTGCTTTTCAGCATGACGGGGAAACCGATGCGCGCCGCCTCCGCCTGGGCCTGTTCAACATCGGCCAGAATGTCGCTGCCGGGCAGCAGCGGCACGCCGGCAGCCCTGGCCAGGGCGCGGGCCGTATGCTTCAAGCCGAAATCGCGCAAATGTTCGACGCGCGGGCCGATAAAGGTGATGCCGGCCGCGTTCAGCCGTTCCACGAACCCGGCATTTTCCGACAGGAAGCCATAGCCGGGGTGAACCGCCTGTGCGCCGGTGGCCTGACAGGCGGCGATGACGGCATCAATATCCAGATAGGATTGTTTGGCCGGCGGCGGGCCGATGCGTACCGCCTCATCCGCCGACAACACGGGTTGGGTGAAGCGGTCAGCGTCGGAATAAACAGCAACCGAGGCAATGCCCATGCGCCGCAGGGTTTTTATCACCCGCGCGCAGATCTCACCCCGATTGGCGATCAGAACCTTGGTGAACATGGGGGGGGATTCCTTTGGGGGATGGGGGGAGGGATGGCGTTGGGTCATTCCCATGCCGTCTTGGGGCTGCCGTCCGCTCTCTCTCACCCGTCACCCCGGCGAAGGCCGGGGTCCAGAGGCCACGAGCGCATTGCTCTACGAACCTGGATCCCGGCCTTCGCCGGGATGACGGGGACAAGAAGGCTTTGGCCTTTCGCCCCCTCACCCCTCCCAAACCAAAATCTCAATCGGTGTCGGGTCAAACGCGTTGCATGGGTTGTTCACCTGCGGGCAGTTGGAAATGACGCACAGCAAATCCATCCGCGCCACCAGTTCCACATAGGCCCCCGGTGCCGACACGCCATCGGCAATAGCCAAGCCGCCTTCAGTATCGAACGGCACATTCATGAAGAAATTGATGTTGGGTACAATGTCCCGCTTGGTCATGCCATGGCGCGACACGGCGATCAGGAAATTTTCCCGACAAGCGTGCATGTAACGGGTGTGTTGGCCAAAGCGGACCGTATTGCTTTCACAAGAACAGGCCCCGGCGGATGTATCGTGCTGGCCGCAGGTATCAGCCACCAGTTCGGCCATCACCTGACCGCGATTGGAATAAAGCACCGATCCCGGCCCGATATAGGGCGTGCCCTGGGCCAGCACCGTATCCTGGGCGCTGTAACGTTCGGTATGGTCGGCGGTGCTGTAGAACAATGTATCCACCGCCTGACAGCCCTCGCTGTCAACAATCCGGATCACCTGGCCCTTTTTCACAAAACCCGACCAGGGATATGTCGCCGGCACGGTTTCGCGGAAAATAGCGTTGGCCGGGTCGCGGGGGGAAAGCACGGGCGTAAAGCTGCTGGTCATGATGGTGCCTCCCCCTTTCAGGCCGACAGATAGCGGTCGGTATTGTCAAACCCGCGCACGGCCTCTGCCGTGGCGGTGCGGCACAGATCGTCGGCAGCCGGTGCCGCCCCCTGGTGGATCACCAGATCAATCGGCAGCGGTTCAACAGCCGGGGCCAGCGGATGGGGCGTGTTGGAAACGGCGATAATCAAATCCATCTCCGCCCGCAGATCGACGAAATCACCCGGCACCACGCCAGCGCTATCCCAGGCAAAACCGCCATCAGCTTGCACCGACACCGGGGCAAAGAAGCCGATGCAGGGCGGAATATCGGCCAGCCCCAGCCCATGCTTGCCGGCAGCCAGAATGAAATTGTCGCGCGCATTGCGCACCCCGCTATCGGGGCCATAAAGCCGGGCGACGCTGGCCGGGGTGGAGCCACCGATCACCGTGTCATGCCGACCGCTGGTATCCTCCACGATGGAGAGCAGCACGCGGCCCATGTCGGAGAACAGCACGCGGCCTTTGCGCAGGGCGGCGGTCCATTGAATCTTGATCGTGTCGGCATGGTTGAACCGTTCCGACGGGTCGGCCTTATTCCAGGCCAGCAGGCTGACACCCGGCGTGCCCTGGCTGTTCAGGATGCGCAGCACCTGCCCCCGGCGGATCACCCCGGTCCAGTACCAGCCGCCGGGCACCTGTTCGCGCAACAGCACGGCAGCATCGGCGATGGGGGCGGCATCACGCGCCGTGGGCGGGGGCAGCACCAGGGGGGCCGCCCCCTGGGCTGCCTGTTTCAGTTCCAGATAACGCGCCCGGTTGGCGGCGATCTGTGCTTGGGTCTGGCGTGGCATTTCCACACTCCTCACGCAGCGTCGGCCGGGTCGTCCCGGTCTGGGTGCCCAAGGTCAAGCGCCGGGTCGTCCCGGCGGGGCAGATGGGCGGGGTCGCGCCCGAAATCAGGCTGTCCGGCCACCCGT
Organism: Niveispirillum sp. SYP-B3756; assembly: GCF_009495745.1. Taxonomy (GTDB): domain Bacteria; phylum Pseudomonadota; class Alphaproteobacteria; order Azospirillales; family Azospirillaceae; genus Niveispirillum. The sequence goes on along the minus strand of NZ_WIDQ01000006.1, from coordinate 209,333 downwards.
TTCGGCCAGACATCGATATCGTTGGTGATGCACGCGCCATAGCGCAGCCGTTCTTCCGGAAGGGTGCGCGTGCGGTCAAAGGCGATGACGCGGGTGGCCAGATGGAAGGCTTCCGACAGATCATGCGTCACCATCACCACGCTCATCGGGTGCTGGTGCCATAATTGGCGCATCAGTTTGTGCACATCGGCGCGAATGCCGGGGTCCAGCGCGCCGAAAGGTTCATCCAGCAACAGCACCTTGGGCCGGGCGATCAGCGCCTGGGCCAGGGCCAGGCGCTGTTGCATCCCGCCGGAAAGCTGGGCGGGATATTTATCCAGCGCGTGCGACAGGCCCACCGCATCCAGCAGTGCCGCCGCATCATCGCGGGCCTGTCGGCGGGCGTCCCCGAACAGCCGGCCCAGCAGCCGGCTGCCGCGCAGTTCCGCCCCCAGCATCACATTGCCCAGCACCGTCAGGTGCGGGAACACGGAATAACGCTGAAACACCACCCCGCGATCGGGCCCCGGCTCCGGCGACAGGAGCACACCATCAATAGTGATCTCGCCGCGCGTCGGCAGTTCCTCGGACAGCAACATGCGCAGGAAGGTGGTTTTGCCACAGCCGGAAGGGCCGACCAGGGCCACAAAGGAACGCGGGGCGATTTCCAGATTGATGCGTTCCAGCACCACCTGTTCCCCATATTCCTTCCAGACATTCTTGACGCTGATCGCGGTCATTGGCCGGTCCTCGCACGATCAAACCAGGGGAAGGCGCGTGATTGAGCGGCCCGCAGGCCCCAATCCATCAGGAAGCAGAGCAGCGTGATCCAGGCGACATAAGGCAGGATGACATCCATCGCCAGATAGCGGCGAACCAGAAAGATGCGATAGCCAAGCCCGCTTTCACTGGCAATCGCCTCCGCCGAAATCAGGAACAGCCAGGCGGGGCCGAGATTGAGGCGGATACTGTCCATCAAGCGCGGCAGGATTTGCGGCAGCACCACGCGAATGGCAATCGTCCAGCTATTGGCCCCCAGCGTCTGCGCCTTGATCAGTTGCTGGCGCGGCAGATCGTCGATCTTCAGCATCAGGTCGCGGATCAGACCGGGCATCACGCCGATGACGATCAAGGTGATCTTCGATGCCTCCCCCAGACCGACCACGATGAACAGAATGGGCAGCACGGCCAGCGGCGGCACCATGGAAACCACGGTGACAAAGGGCGACAGTGCCGCGCGGGCCAGGGGTAACAGGCCCGCCAGCATCCCCACCAGCAACCCGCCAGCCGCCGCAATCGTCACCCCTGCCACCAGCCTTGTCAGGCTGGTGCCGGTATCCACCCAGAGCAGGATATCCCCGGTGCGCTTGTCGGGTTCCAGCGCCATGCGGTCGATGGCGTCGGCAAAGGCGGTCAGCCCCGGCAACAGCTTGTCCGCCGGGTTTTCCGCCAAGCGGATGGCAGAACCGGCGGCATAGGCGATCAGCACCGCCAGAAAGGGCAGCACCGCCAGGATCAGCCATAAGGACCGGTCCGGCCGGCGATTGATCAATCGCATGGGGGTGGTTCCTTGGGGGGAAGTTGCGTCTGTCGATTGAATGGGCAGTTTCGGGATCGTTCCGATGAGGAAGGATTCTGCCATTGCCGCTCACTCTTCCGTCACCCCGGCGAAGGCCGGGGTCCAGCATTACAAGCGCCTTGCCCTACGAACCTGGACCCCGGCCTTCGCCGGGGTGACGGTTAGTAAAAAACGGCAGGCTCTCCTTACAGCTTCCCTTCCGCCGCAGCGGCCATGAAGCTGTCGGTGAAGCGGAACTTCACGTTCTTGGCGTCGCCATAGGTGCTGCCATCGGGGAAGGCGATACCCACCGCCTCTGCCGACGGTGCGCCATTGCCCAGCAGGCCGTGATCGAACAGGAAGCCGGCCACCTTTTTCATCGTTGCCTTGGGCTCCGGCCCGCGAACAAAGGCCAGCGCCTCATCGGCCTTATAGAACATGCGGGTGGCGGCCAATTGCGCCTCATATCCCGCCAGATCGGTGCCCGATGCCTTGCCCATGGCAGTACGGGCGGCCGTGCCGGCCGCATCCTTGGCGGACATCAGGGCCATGGTTTCATACCAGATGCCGGCGAGCGCCTTGCCGAAATTGGGGTTGTCCTTCAGCACCGCGCTGTTGGCCACGGCCAGATCGATGATCTCCCCCGGAATCTGGCTGCTGTCGAACACCTTCTTGGCGTCCGGGGATTTCAGGATTTCCGCCACCAGCGGGTTCCAGGTGACAACCGCCGTCACGTCCGGGGTGGACCAGGCGGCCACCAGATCGGCGTCGGAGGTGGAAACCACCTTGATATCCTTGGCCTCCGTCATTTTCACGCTTTCCAGCGCGCGGGCCAGCAGATAGTGGGAGACGGAGAATTCAACCAGATTGACCTTCTGGCCCTTGATATCGGCCAGCTTGTCCTTGCCCTTCAGCATCACGGCATCATTGCCGTTGGAGAAATCACCGACGATCACGGCGGTGCTGTCCACACCACCGGCAGCGGGGATGGACAAAGCATCCATATTGGTGACGGTCACCGCATCAAAGGCGCCGGCGGTATATTGGTTGACGCTTTCCACATAATCATTGAACTGCACGACATCGATCTTGATGCCGTATTTATCGGCCCATTTCTTCACGATGCCCTGTTCGGCAGCGTACTGCCACGGCATCCAGCCCACATAAATCGACCAGGCGAGCTTGAATTCCTTCTTTGGCGCGGCCATCGCCGGCAGGGTGAAACTGCCCGCCAACATGGTGGCGGCAACAAAACCGGCGGTGATCTTTGCAAGGAAGCGGCGCGTCGTCATCATCCAACCCCTTCTGGTTTCAAACCATCTCTGGGGGGTTGGCGAGACCGAATGGAGGTTATAGCCAACCCTCCTCGATCTCCCGGGCTTTTGTCCCGCCGTGTACCCGACCGGGCCTGCGGTACAGGCGGAATCGGGCGGCAGCTCTCGGACCAGACATCCCTTTCATCAGGGACCGGAACCCTAGCCACCATTCGTGACTTACCACGCAAGGGGCGTGCCAACCGAAAAAAGCTGCATTCCCGTGCAACGGAAGGCAAAACGCCGTGCATTTCAGCAGCAGGTGCAGGCAACTGCCTATTCTATGCGCAGAAAAAACCGAGGCCGATTGCACATCCCATTTCGGAAAGACGTTTTATTTATTGACCCGGTGATGGTTCCTGTCACAAAATTTCCCGATAAAGAGGGGATCAGGCAGTTGCCCCGCAAACATGAAAGACAGCCGGCAAAGCTGTCGCCTCCGGGAAGGAACGTCGATGAACAGGGTCGCCAGCCGGCTTTTCCGTGCCTCTCTCTTTGCCTCATTGACAGCGCTTACCGCTGTTTCAGTCACAGCGCAGTCCCATCAGGGGCTGGGCGGTACCGGTGCCTTCGGTCCTGGCAGCTTCGGTCCGTTCGATGCAGAGTTTCCCCGTGGTGGCGATGGGTTGACGAAACCAGTACTGGAGGAAAAGCCGACCTTGGGGCCGGCGATACCTGCCGGCTCTCCCTGGACCCTGCAAGGCTGGGTACAGATTGACAGCGCTGACAAGGGCGTGACGCTGGTGGGCGGCCTGCCCGCCGCCGATGGCAGGTCGCCAGGGCGGTTCCTGGCGCTGGAGAATGGCAAGCCGGCCTTGCTGCTGGATGGCAAGCTGATCAGCGGCGGCAAGGCGTTGAAGGCCGGGCAATGGGTGGCCCTGGCCGCCAGCTTCGCCGATGGCACTGCGCGGCTTTATGTCGATGGGGTGGAGGTGGTGAAAACAACGGCCACCTCTGGGACCGCCCTGCCCCTGTTATCGCTGGCGCCGCGTCGTTCAAAAATGGTGCCCTTCATCGGGACGGCGAATCCGTCCTTCGCCGGCCGGGTGGCCGGCTTTACCAGCCTGCCGCGTGCCCTGGCAGCAGCCGATATCAAGGCTGCCGCTGCCCAGTCCCCCAACAGCGCCTTGACCAATTTCGAATCCGGTGCCCCCGGCTGGCCGGTGCAGGTGCGCCAGCAATATGGCCAGTTGCGCCCGCAAGACCCCTGGACGCGGCCCCGGCAGCCGGTGGATTTCAGCAAGCCTGTCGCCAAACCTTTGGTGGAAACCCCTGCCCTGCGCCCGGATGGCGCGGGTGAATGGGTGCTGGGTGCCTGGCGGCTGGCGGAAGCCCCCAAGGTGGCGGCCCCCGGTGCCACCCTGTCGCAGCCCGGCTTTGATGCCCGCAACTGGATTGTCGCCACCGTGCCCGGCACGGTGCTGACCACGCTGGTGGATCGCGGGGTCTATCCCGATCCGGACTATGGGCTGAACAATCTCGCCATCCCGGAAAGCCTGAACAAACAGGATTACTGGTACCGCACGGAATTTGAAGTGCCGGCCGATCAGGTCGGCAAACATCTGCAAATCCTGCTGAAAGGCGTGAATTACAAGGCAGAGGTCTGGCTGAACGGCGCCAAACTGGGTGACATGAAGGGGGCCTTCATCCGGGGCCGTTTCGATGTCACCGGGCTGGCCAAACCGGGCCAGAAGAACGCCCTGGCGATCAAGGTATCACCGCCCAGCCATCCTGGCATCCCGCATGAGGAGTCGCTGACGTCTGGTGTGGGGGAAAATGGCGGGATGCAGGCCCTGGACGGGCCGACCTTTGTGGCGTCGGAAGGCTGGGACTGGATTCCCTCGGTCCGTGATCGCAATACCGGCCTGTGGCAGGATGTGAAGCTGATCGCCACGGGGGATGTGCGCATCGGCGATACGCAGGTGGTCACCGCCCTGCCCGATGCCGACAATTCCCGCGCCAGCATCGATATCCATGTGCCGGTCGAAAACCTTTCCACCCAGCCGGTCAATGCGACGGTGACGGCCCGTTTCGACGGCATTACCGTCACCAAGCAGGCGATGCTTCAACCGGGTGCCGGCACCATCAGCCTGACGCCGGCGGAATTTCCCCAGTTGCTGGTGCAGAACCCCAAACTCTGGTGGCCCAATGGCTATGGGGAACCGGCGTTGCATGACCTGAAACTGGAAGTCACCGCCAATGGGGCGGCGTCGGACAGCCAGGATGTGCGTTTCGGTATCCGGCAGGTGACCTACGAACTGTCCTTGATGGACCAGAAGGGTGACCTGCGCCGGGTTGAGGTCGACCTGACCAAGGCCAAGGCGCGGGGGGAGCGCATTGTCGACAGCAGCCATGAGGGCATCCGCAAGGTGCCCGATGGCTGGGCCATGTCGCTGCGGCCAGGGGCGGAGAACTCCCCCGCCGTGAAGCCGGTGGAGGCGGCGGAACTGTCGCCGCATCTGGTGATCAAGGTCAATGGCGTGCGCATTGCCGCCAAGGGCGGCAATTGGGGCACGGAGGATTGGCGCAAGCGCATCGACAAGAAGCGGCTGGAGCCCTATTTCCGGCTGCACCGTGATGCCCATGTCAATGTCATCCGCAATTGGGTCGGCCAGAATACGGAGGAGGAATTCTTCGAACTGGCCGATGAATATGGGCTGATGGTGCTGAATGATTTCTGGGCCTCCACCCAGGATTATCAGTTGGAGCCGCAGGATGTGCCGCTCTTCATGGCTAATGCGGCCGACACCGTGCGCCGCTACCGCAACCATCCGTCCATCGTGCTCTGGTTCGGCCGCAATGAGGGCGTGCCCCAGCCGGTGCTGAATGAGGCGCTGGACGATATGCTGCAGGCCGAGGATGGCACGCGGCACTATATGGGCTCCTCGAACCGGATCAATCTGGCCGGCTCCGGCCCCTATAATTACCGCGAGCCGGAAAGCTATTTCACCGACCATGCCCAGGGCTTCTCGGTGGAGGTCGGCACTCCCTCTTTCCCCACGGCGGAGGCGTTCAAGGCGGCCGTGCCGGCCAGCGAGCAATGGCCGATCAGCGACAACTGGGCCTATCATGACTGGCACCAGAGCGGTAATGGCGATGTGAAAAGCTTCATGGACGCCATCGCCAGCAAGTTCGGTCCCGCCAGCAGCCTGGAGGATTTTGACCGCAAGGCGCAGATGCTGAATTACGAAGGCTATCGCGCCATCTTTGAAGGCATGAATGCCCAGCTTTGGCGCAAGAATTCCGGCCGGATGCTGTGGATGACCCAGCCAGCCTGGCCCAGCACCATGTGGCAGATTTTAAGCCATGATTACGATACCCATGGCGCCTTCTATGGGATGCAGAAGGCGGCGGAGCCGGTGCATGTGCAGATGAACCTGCCTGACCATGGCATCAGCGTCATCAATAATAGCCGCCAAGCCCTGGCGGGGTTGACTGTCACGGCCAAGGTCTGGACCCTGGCCAACCAGCCGCTGGCGGAAAAACGTCAGGCGCTGGATGCGCCGGCGGGCAGCGTTTCCCACCCGTTCGGGCTGGATCTGGCCCCGCACCTGGAGGCCCAGGGGCTGGTGCTGGTGACGCTGGAACTGGCGGACAAGGCCGGCGCCGTGCTGTCGCGCAATTTCTATTGGGTGGCCAAGGATGCGGCGGCAAACCAGAAGCTGAACAGCCTGCCCGCTGCCGCCGTTTCCGTCAGTGGCAGCGGCCAGAAACAGGGGGGCGAGGTGAAGCTGCGCCTGCGGCTGACCAACAGCACTTCCGTCCCCGCCATCCTGACGAAGCTGACGCCGTTGAACCCGGATGGCAGCCGCATCCTGCCCGCCTATATCAGCGAGAATTATCTCTCCCTGCTGGCGGGTGAAAGCCGGGATGTGGAGGTGACCTATCCCGCCGAAACCGCCAAAGGGACACCGTCCATCGCCCTGCGCGGCTGGAACCTGCAGCCGACCAGCGTGACGGTGACCATCACCCCCTGATCCACGCCTTTCGGGGTCTGCGCCCGCCGGTTCCGGTGCTGTGCCGCAACTGACCCCAAAGCCCGCCATGGTGATCGCCGCAGCACTCCCCTGTGGCGATGGCTCTCATGGCGGGCTTTCTGTTTTTCAGCCCCCCGCCAATCTCACCCGATGGCAGCCAGCACAGCATCCAGCAGGCCGGGAAAGCGGCGTTCCAGCTCCTCCCGCCGCAGGGAGTTCATGTGCGTCACCCCGGCGGGCTTGGTGTAGACCAGCCCCGCCTCCCGCAATACGCGGAAATGGTGGGACATGCTGGATTTCGGCCGGCCACCATCCAGCGTGGCGCAGCTTGCCTCCTGCTCCCGCGCCAGATGGCGGACAATCTCCAGGCGGACCGGATCGCTGAGCGCGTGGAAGAAGTCCTCCGGACGGACATCCTCAATGGCAGGGTGCTTATAGCTTCGCATGATGGACGCATCCTAGCACCGAAAAGGAGCTATTGCTATTGTTCGAATAATATCGTACAAGCGAACTATCGAAGGATGGTTCACCGTCCCCAATGGAGTTTGTCGATATGCCGACCTTGTTTGATCCTTTCAGCCTGAAGGATGTCACCCTGCGCAACCGCATTGCGGTGTCGCCGATGTGCCAATATAGCGCGACCGATGGTGTCGCCAATGACTGGCACGCCGTGCATCTGGCCACCCTGGCGCGCGGCGGGGCCGGGCTGGTGGTGATGGAGGCAACGGGGGTGTCGGCGGATGGCCGCATCTCCCCCGGCTGCCTGGGCCTGTGGAATGATGATCAGGCCGCCGCCCTGGAACCGATCGTCGCCGCGATTGTGAAGGCCGGGGCCGTGCCCGGCATCCAGATCGGCCATGCCGGCCGCAAGGCCAGCGCCAACCGGCCTTGGGAAGGCGATGACCATATTCCCGCCGGCGATCCGCGCGGCTGGGAAATCATGTCGCCTTCCGCCATCGCCTTCGGCAAGGGGCTGCCGCGCGTGCCGCGGGAGATGACCAAGGCCGATATTGAACAGGTGAAGGCGGATTTCGTGGCGGCCACCATCCGCGCCCGCGATGCCGGTTTCAAATGGCTGATGTTGCATTTCGCCCATGGCTATCTGGCGCAGTGCTTCTTCTCCGTCCATGCCAACCAGCGCACCGATGAATATGGCGGCAGTGCGGAAAATCGCGGCCGCTTCCTGCTGGAAACCCTGGCCGCCGTGCGCAAGGTCTGGCCGGAGAACCTGCCCCTGACCGCCCGTTTCGGCGTCATTGAGTTTGATGGACGTGATGAAGAAACACTGGCCGAGGCCATCGGGCTGGTGAAGGGCTTCAAGCGGGAGGGGCTGGATTTCCTGGATGTCTCTATGGGCTTTTCCACGCCCGATGCGCAGGTGCCGTGGGGCCCCGCCCTGCTGGCGGAGACAGCACGCCGCGTGCTGCGCGAAACCGGCCTGCCGGGTTCCAGCACCTGGAATATCGGCCCGGCGGAGCAGACCGACCGGCTGATCCGCGAAGGCTATATCGACGTCGCCATGATCGGCCGCCCACTGCTGGCCAACCCGCATTGGCCCTATGAGGCGGCCAGGCAGTTGGGCGTGGAAAAACCCGCCTGGACCCTGCCCGCCCCCTATGCCCATTGGCTGGAGCGTTATCGGTAGAGCGGAGAGCGCCGCTCCGGCGGCGACCGCCGCCGCGCGCCCTGTGGCGCGTGAAGCCAAGCCGCGGATGCGGTGCCGGCGCTTGAGGAAATGAAAAGGTGGAACCTGTTTCCGGCTATCGGAAACAGGTTCCACCGAATCAGTCGGCGCTCCACAGCCCGGCCAGCCATTCGCGCATCAGTGCAGATGTCTGATCGGGCTGTTCCAGCGGGGCCAGATGGCCGCAATGGTCCAGCACCATGCAGCGGCCACCGGGCACGGCGGCCGCCACTTCCTCCAGCCGGTCGGGCGGGGTGATCGCATCATCCCGCCCGACGATGCAGAGCGTGGGCACCTGGATGGCACCCAGAAAGGGCCGGCTGTCGATGCGGCCCAGAATGGCGCTCTGCTGGCGCAGGAAAGCGTCGCGGCCCACCCGCTCCGCCATCTCCAGTACCACACCGGCCACGGTGGGATCATTGGCCCGGTCCGGATGAATCAGCGCCGGCAGCAGGCGGGGCGTCACGCCCTTGAACTTGCCCATTTTCGCCAACTTAATCAGGGCCATACGGCGTTCGCGCTGTTCATCCGTATCCGGCCGCGCGGTGGTATCCACCAGGCACAAGCCCAGCACCCGTTCCGGTGTGCGGCGCATGATTTCCATCGCCACATAACCGCCCATGGACAGGCCAGCCAGGGCAAAACGTTGCGGGGCCGTGGCCAGCACCTGCGTTGCCATCGCTGCCACACTGTCCGCATTGGTCAAGTCCGCCACCTGACTCTCGGCAATATCCGCCAGGGCCGCCACCTGATGCGCCCATAGCGCGTGGTCGCACAGCAGGCCCGGCAACAGAAGGAGGGGCAGCCTTGCGTCCTGCGGTGGGTGCATCATCGCCCGAAATCCTTGCTCTTAAAGGCTGGAATTGTTATCGAAGATGCCGACCCTAGCTGATGCGTAAAGTCCGGCCAAGCCGGTGGCGCTGTGGTTTTGTCTGGTCGGCGGCTGGCGCATGGCAAACGCGCTCTCCTTCGGCCATATGGTCGTCCATCCATGCCGCTGACGTCACGGTCTTGATCGACGTCGTTTTACCTGCCTGACGAAGGTCGAATGCTGTTTTCGGAACTGGGGCTCGGGCCCGACGTCCTCCGCGCTGTTGATGAAGTTGGGTATAAGAACCCGACGCCGATCCAGGAGAAGGCTATTCCCTGGGTGTTGCAGGGGCGCGACGTCCTGGGTTGTGCACAGACAGGCACCGGCAAGACGGCGTCCTTTACCCTGCCCATGATCGATATTCTGGGCCGTGGCCGCGCCAAGGCGCGGATGCCCCGCTCCCTGATCTTGGAGCCGACGCGCGAACTGGCCGCCCAGGTGGCTGATAATTTTGAGCTGTACGGCAAGTATCACAAGCTGAACATGGCCCTGCTGATCGGCGGCGAGTCGTTCGGCGATCAGATCAAGAAGCTGGAACGCGGCGTCGATGTGCTGATCGCCACGCCCGGCCGCATGATGGATCTGTTTGATCGCGGCAATATCCTGCTGACCGATATCAAGGTACTGGTGATCGACGAAGCCGACCGGATGCTGGATATGGGGTTCATCCCCGATATCGAACGCATCGTCAGCCTGTTGCCGCGCAAGCGCCAGACCCTGTTCTTCAGCGCCACTATGCCGCCGGAAATCAAGCGGCTGGCCGATAAGTTCCTGGACAAGCCGGAAGAGGTGACGGTCAGCGCGCCCGCCTCCACCGCCACGACCGTGGCCCAGCATCTGCTGGTGGTGCATGAGGAAGACAAGCGCGAGGCGTTGCGCCAGTTGCTGAAGAATGATGATGTGAAGAACGCCTTCATCTTCTGCAATCGCAAGAAGGATGTGGACATCGTCTATGGTTCCCTGGCCAAGCACGGCTTCAATGCCGGTGCGCTGCATGGGGACATGATGCAATCCAAGCGGATGGAAACGCTGGAAGCCTTTAAAAATGGCAGCATCGACCTGCTGGTTTGCTCCGACGTGGCGGCACGCGGCATCGATATTTCCAATGTCAGCCACGTGTTCAATTTCGACACGCCGCACCATTCGGAAGATTATGTCCACCGTATCGGCCGCACCGGCCGCGCCGGCAAGACCGGCCGTGCCTTCACCATCGCCGTGCCGGAAGATGGCAAGCTGGTGCAGGCCATCGAGAAGCTGATCAATCAAGAAATCCCGCGTTTCAGCATCGAGGGGATGGAGACGGCTGAGTTGTCCTTCGATGATGATCCGCGCCGCCGCCGTGGCGGCCGTGGCCGCAAGGAAGAAATGCGCCGTCCGGAACCGCGCACCAAGCGCAACCGGGAAGAGGCGGTGGAAGCGCCGGCAGCCACCGTTGAAGCTGCCACTGAGTCGCGCGAACCGCGCCGCGAGCGTGGTAGCCGTGACCGGTTCGAGGCGCGCCACGGTGAAGGCCGCCCGGATCGCAATGGTGACAGCCGCTTGGATCGTAATGGCGAGAGCCGTCCAGATCGGGGCGAAGCCCCGCGTCGGGAGCGGGATGATCGTCGTGACCGCGATGACCGGCGTGACCGTCGCCCCCGGCGCGATGATCGTGATGATGATCTGGTGCCCGTGCTGGGCTTTGGTGACCATGTGCCGGCCTTCATCCTGCGGATAGCCCGTCCGCGTAAAGCCGTTGCTGAGCAGGCCGAATCCCTGCCGTTGGATGTGGTGGAGAGCGGGGAAGACAGTGTTTCCCTGCCCGCGACTGCGGTCGAAGCGGTGGCAGAGGTCTGAGCGCCATGCAAACCATCTTCGTCCAGGTCAAATGCGAACTCGGCCGCGCCTATGACGTGGCCGACCGCGCCGTCCAGGATGTGGAAGAGGTTTCAGAGGTGCATTCCATCTCCGGCCAATATGACCTGATGATGAAATGCTTCCTGGCTGACGACGCCGATATCGGTCATTTCGTCACCGGCCGCATTCAGACCCTGGCCGGGGTCAAGGATACGTTTACCATCATCACCTTCAAGGCGTTCAACTGAACCGTCTGGCTTGGGTATGATGGCCATGTAAAAAGGGGCGCCCTTTCCGGCGCCCCTTTTTAATCAGCGGACCAACACTTCCGCCGCTTCCTTGGTTTTATTCACCGACTGGGCAACTTCGCGCACCGCATCGGAGATGCTGACCACATTGGCCGACACAGTGCCGACCGCCTTGGACGCGCGCTGCATGTTATCGGACATGCCCCGCGTGACAGCGCTTTGTTCTTCGACCGCAGAAGCCGTCGTCGTCACCAGATCGCGCACCGAATTCACCGCATCGCGGATCGCATCCAGGGCCCCCGCCACCTCGCCAGAGGTGCTCTGGATACCATCGATTTCGTTGGAGATCTGGTCGGTGGCGCGGGCCGCCTGGTTGGCCAGGTTTTTCACCTCCGACGCCACAACGGCAAAGCCGCGACCCGCCTCCCCTGCCCGTGCCGCCTCGATGGTGGCATTCAGGGCCAGCAGGTTGATCTGGCCGGCAATATTCTGGATCAGGGCGACAATGCCATTCATCGCCTGTGCCGCACTGGTCAGGCGCTGGGTGCTGGCTTCCGCCGCCTGGGCGCGCTCGAACACGGTGTCGGCCGCATGGCGGGACTGAACCATGGACCGGGCGATCTCATCCACTGATGCGGCCAGTTCACCGGCACCGGCCGCCACCGCCTGCACATTCTCTGATGCATCGTCTGCGGCTTTGGTGGCGTTGCCGGCCTCATTCATCGAACGGTCGATCTCACCATTGATCTCGCCGAAATTCTTGTCGATCAGGGATTTCAGATTGCCCAGCAATTCTACCTGCGCGGTGATGTCGGTGGCGAACTTCACCACCTTGGCCACCTTGCCATTGGCATCGAAAATCGGGTTGTAGGAACCCTCGATCCAGACCGGCTTTCCTGCCTTTGACAGCCGCTTGAACTGTGCGGCGCGATATTCACCCCGGCGCAGGCCGTCCCAGAATGCCTCATACTCCCGGCTGTTCCTAACCTCTGGTTCCACGAAGATGCTGTGGTGTTTGCCCTTGATCTCCTCCAGCCGGTAACCCATGGCTTTGAGGAAATTCTCATTGGCATCAATGATGGTGCCATCGACGCCGAACTGGATCACTGCCTGCGACCGGCTGATCGCCGTCATTTGGGCGGCATAGTCAAGGTTTTGCAGCCGCTCATGGGCATTGGCCCATTCCACCACAAAGCCGATGCGCTGCCCAGCTTCGGAAAGCGGGGTCACCAGCAGGTCGAAAGTCCATTTCCCGACCTTGATGGTGGCGGCATGGGGCTTGGTCAGCGCGGCCAGCATCTTGCGCTGATGCGCCGGGTTCTTGTGGAACATGTCGATATTGCTGCCGATCAGACGGTCAGCGCGGAAATGCGGCAATTCCTTGCGCAGATCGGCCTCTGCCTCCTGCATCAGCGCCGCGACCGATGGGTTCATGTAGATGATGTTGAGATTCGGGTCAGCGACCATCACATTGCCTCGCAGCGCATCCAAGGCTGCAATCCGCGCCGTCAGATGATCGCGGTTTTTTCTAAAGCGGCCCAGCATACTGAAAGTCCCCATGAGTGATCGTTGCCTCGACCATAAGGTTGCATAAAAACACCCCTTATGAAGCTACACATAAGATTAACCTATCTTTCCGTATAGGTTGCCGTATGACCTATAGGCATGAGCCCATGTCGCTATATCGTGAAGTCGTGGTTATAGATAATACGTCCGTATTTCGTGATATCCTCTCAGTATCCTGCTGAAGATATGTCTTTCTCTACAATATGCCGCGGCGGAGTTACTGAAGCGGGCGCAACCTCACCGGCTTCTTTCGGCCAGCCCAACCTCCATCCCGCCCTTGTATTTGCCCACAAAAGGGCGGCGGGTTTGCCCCATAAAATATACTACAAAATTTATATGTTGAAATTTTAAATAATTCAATAAGAAAATAATTTACTATATAAATTTTTAAAGATGTTCTGCCTTGAGGGAAGTGGTGCCGCCGCTGACGATTCGTCCGGTTGATGGCCGTCCCCAGTGATTGACACGATAGAAAAAGCCCTGCGAAACGGCGTTTCGCAGGGCTTTTCGCGGTGGCTCAGTCTGTGTCGACCGGCGGTCAGGCCGCCGCCGTCTCCAGCAGCACACTGTTTTGCAGGGACGGATCCTTCGGCGCCGGCAGGCCGGTCTCCGTCAGGCAACGCTCACGCAGTTCGTCGATGGTGCCGCCGAAATTGAACAGGCCGATTTCACCACGCTTGGTGACCAGTTCGTCGCGCAACGCCGCCGTGGCGACCGCATCCACCGAGCCATCAGCCGCGATGACAACGCCATAACGCTTGGCTCCATCGACCGTCACCAAGCCGCGCTTGACGTCGGTGGCCACCAAGGCCGGGTCGCGGGCCAGCGGGTCGCCCCAGCCGCCGCCACCCCAGGTGTCGAAGATCAACAGGTCGCCGGGGCGAACCTGGATATCATCGATCTTGGCGGCCAGCACCTCTTCCACGCCATTGGCGCGGATCAGCACGCGGCGGGAACGCCAACCCGGCTCACCGCCATTCACGCCCCAGGGATAGGTAAACCAGCGGTCATCATGAATGGCGATGGCACCCGGCTCCAGGAAGCGATAGGAGATGCGCACGCCATTACCACCACGATGCAGGCCCGGCCCGCCGCTGTCGGGGATCGTCTCATACCGCTCAATCCGCAGCGGGAAATAGGCCTCCAGGAACTCGTTTGGCACGTTGGTGAAGTTCGGCCACAGGGAGTGACCGTCCGGCCCGTCGCCGAACGGACGGCCCGGAATGCCGCCGAAACCGATCTGGAACAGCTGGTAATATTTGCCCGACCCGCGATAGCTGCCCGACAGCATCAAGTGCGGGGAGGAGGAGAAGCCGGCGGCGTTGAGGAATTCCGGCGTGCGCTGGCCCAGCAGGGCGCCCAGCACGTCGAACACACGACCGATACCATGGGTGCGGCAGGAGAGTGCCGCCGGGTATTTCGGCTTCAGCAGGGAGCCTTCGGGGATACGGGTTTCGACCAGATCATAGAACCCGTCGTTGAACAGGATCTGCGGGTCGAACACCATGATCATGTAGATACCGAAGAACATCTTCAGCATGTTTTCGTTCAGGTAGAAATTGATCGAGCTTTCCGACTGGGGCGAGGTGCCTTCCCAGTCCAGGATCACCTTCTCCCCTTCGCGCCACATGGTGGCCCGCAGTTTGTAGGGACCGAAGCCGCGACCATCATCGCAGATATAGTCTTCAAAGCTGACCTTGTCGGTGCTGATCGAGGTTTCGATCAGCTTGGCCATGGCGCGCTTGTTGCGCTCCAGCAGCTCATCAACGGCAGAGATATAGATATCGGTCTGGAAACGCTTGCACATTTCCACGATGCGGCGACCGGCGATGCGGCAGGACGCGATGATGGCATTCAGGTCCGACCGGCACCAGTCGCGGGTACGGGTGTTGTTCAGCACCAGTTCCAGCACATCCTCGTTCAGCACGCCCTTGCGGTACAGCTTGATCGGCGGGATGCGGATGCCTTCCTGGAAGATGGAGGTGGCATCGGTCGGCAGGGAGCCCGGCACCTTGCCGCCCACATCGGTCTGATGGCCGAAATGGCAGGTCCAGGCGACCAGACGGCCATCATGGAACACGGGCAGGATGATCAACCAGTCGTTCAGATGGCTGATGGCACCTTCGACGGAGTACGGGTCCGACAGCCAGATGACGTCGCCTTCCTCGATCGTGCCCTTGTAGTTCTTCAGGAAGCCACCGAGGAACGAGCCGAACTGGCCGACAACCATCTTGCCTTCATGGTTGGCGATCAGCGGGAAGGCGTCACCCTGTTCGCGGATGCCCGGCGACATGGCCGTGCGGAACAGGGTGGCATCCATCTCCGCGCGGGCATTGCGCAGGGCGTTTTCAATGATGTCCAGCGTGATCGGGTCGATGACGATCTTCTGGAACGGGGTCGGGTTGGTCTGAATGATCTGGGCAACCATGGGTCTGTCCCCTTCTCAGAAGCTGGAAATCACTGGGCGGCGAGCGGGCGGATCAGGATCAGCCCATAGGGATCGACTTCGGCCACATGATCGGGCAGCAGCACGGTGGTGCTGTCCATTTCGCAGATGATGGCCGGGCCGATGACGCGGTCGCCCGCCTTCAGCTTGGCACGATCATAGATGACGGCCGGATGTTCCTGGCCATCGGCCCAGATGGCATGGTCGCGCACCTTGGCGGCGGACGGGTCGCCATTACCTTCCGGCAGCTTCTCCAGCTTGATGGCCGAAGCCTTGCCCAGGGCCGTGGCGCGCACCGTCACCAGCTCGCGGTCCGATTCCAGGCAGAAGGTGAACAGGCGCTCATGCTCCTTGTCGAAGGCGGCACCCAGATTTTCCAGGCCATCAGCCGCGAACCCGTCCAGCGCCACCGGCAGGGAAACCTCGAAGGCCTGACCGGAATAGCGCACGCCGGCTTCGAAGCTGATCTCCTGCTCGGCCACCGGCACGCCTTCGGCCAGCAGTTCCTTGGAGACGGCGGCGTGCAGTTCGCGCAGCACATCGGCCACGCTCTGGTTGCTGACATCCGGGAAGGGCTTGCCGATGGACTTGGCGCGTTCGGCGCGCAGGCGGGTGGTAGCGTCGCCAAAGGCGCACAGCACGCCGGGGCTGGGCGGCACGATTACCGGCCAGCTACCCAGCAGCTTGCCCAGGGCGTTGGCGTGCAGCGGACCGGCACCACCAAAGGCCACCAGCGCGAAATCACGCGGGTCATAGCCCTGCTGGACGGAGATCAGGCGCAGCGCACCCATCATCGTCTCGTTGGCGATGGAATAGATGCCGTTGGCGGCTTCCTGCACGCTGATGCCCAGCGTGTCGGCGATGACCTGCACCGAGGCGGACGCCGCCGGACGGTCCAGGCGCATGGTACCGCCCAGCAGTTCTTCGGGCAGATAACCCAGCACCACATTGGCATCGGTCACGGTCGGCTTGGTCCCGCCACGGGAGTAGCAGACGGGACCGGGAACGGCACCGGCAGAGGCCGGGCCGACGCGCAGCGCCTTGGTCAGTTCCGGCACGAAGGCGATGGAACCGCCACCGGCACCCACGGTGCGGATATCCAGGGAGGTGGCGCGCACCTTCAGGTCACCGCATTCGGTTTCACGCGCCAGACGCGGCTGGCCATTTTCAATCAGCGCCACGTCGGTGGAGGTGCCGCCGACGTCCACGGTCAGCAGATTGCCGAAACCGGACTTGCCGCACACCCACATGGCACCGGCCACGCCACCGGCAGGGCCGCTCATCAGCAGGTTGACCGGGTGGTCCTGCGCCTTTTCAAAGCTCATCAGGCCGGCATCGGAACGCAGCAGGTTCATCTGCCCGTTCATGCCGGCCTTGTTCAGCTCCGCCTTCAGGTTGCGCACATAATTGGCCACGCGCGGACGAACATAGGAGTTGGCAACGGTGGTCAGCGCACGCTCATATTCCTGCATTTCCGGCAGGACTTCGGACGACAGCGAGATCGGCAGGTCGGGGAAGATGTCCCGGGCGATCTCACCGGCGCGCTTTTCATGCACGTCGTTGCGATAGGCATTGATGAAGGAGATGGTCAGCGCCTCAATCCCCTCCTTCTTCAGCCCTTCCAGGGCGGTGCGCAAGGCCGCTTCATCCAGCGGGGTAACAATGGAACCATCCGCACCGATACGCTCCGGCACTTCCACCGTGGATTCCAGCGGTGCGGTCAGCGGCGGCTTGTTCCAGACGATCCAGCCAGCCAAACCGCCGGGCACAAAGGAACGGGCGATGTGCAGCACCTGGCGGTACCCATCCGTCGTCACCAGGCCCACCTTGGCGCCGGTGCTGGTCAGCACCGTGTTGGTGGCAACCGTTGTGCCGTGCATGAACAGCTGCACATCTTTGGGATCGATCTTCGCCTTGGCGCAAATCTTCAGCGTGCCATTGACGACGGCAACCGACGGGTCATGCGGGGTGGACGGCACCTTGTCGCGGAACGTCTCACCCGTCTCATCCTCGATCAGCAGAAGGTCGGTGAAGGTACCCCCCACATCCACGCCCAGCCTGTAAGCCATCACTCTCTCCTGTTCGACGCGATTTGTTCGCATTAGGGCTTGAGGCCCCATTCATTTGCGGGCGGCGCTGCGCCCCCACATGGCGGCTGGAAGGCCGGTTGGACAGCCGCTCAGGCCACCTTTGGCACCGGTGGGAAGATGCCGGCACGGCCCAGCATGGCCGGATTCTGCCGCCCAAGAACCCCTTCCAGCCACTTGGCCCCCTCGATGGCGGTGGCCAGATCGACGCCGGTTTCCACCTTCATGCGGTTCAGCATGTAGATCAGATCTTCGGTCGGGATGTTCCCGGTGGCGGCCGGTGCGAAGGGGCAGCCGCCGACCCCGCCCAGCGAGCTGTCCAGCACCGTCACGCCAGCCGTGATGGCCGCATAGGCATTGGCGATGCCGGTATTGCGGGTATTGTGGAAATGCGCCCGCAGCCGCATCCCCGGCAGGGCCTTGGCAACGGCGGTAAAACGCTCCACCACATCAGCCGGGCTGCCCACACCGATCGTGTCGGCCAGCGCGATTTCGTCCGTGCCATGTTCGGCAGCGCGCTTGGCGATTTCCACCACCCGTTCCACCGGCACTTCCCCTTCAAACGGGCAGCCAAAGGCAGCGCCGATGGTGATGCTGGTGGGGATTTTGGCGGCACGCGCGGCGGCCGCAACTTCGGCCCAGCCGGTCAGCGTGTCCAGCGTCGGCGCGCCATTATTGCGGTTGGAAAACGTATCGGAGGCGACCAGCACATAATTCACCTCCGACGCGCCCGCCGCCAGCGCCCGGTCGAAACCACGCCCGTTCAGCGCCAGCCCGATATAGGAAACACCCTTATCCTTGGGCAAGGCGGACAACACAACCTCCGCATCGGCCATCTGCGGCACGCGCTTGGGGTTGACGAAACTGGTCACCTCAATCCGGCGCAAGCCAGCGGCGATGGCTCGGTTGACCAGCTCCACCTTGGCTTCCGTGCTCACCAGCACGGCTTCGTTCTGCAACCCGTCGCGCGGGCTGACTTCCACGATTTCGATCGAACCAGCCATCTGTCCCTATCCTTGGAAAATCTGGCAGAGGCGCGCAAAAGGCGTCGGCCCCACCCTGTCATTATGTATACAAACACGGGGGTGATAGGCTGACAAGCGGAAAACCGTGATGATTTCATCCGCGACCACTCCACGGTCAGAAAGCGGCATATTCCTTGTATATTAGCCATGTTCTGTGCATTCTCCCGCGTGACGGTCGGTTTTCGCTGCCAGATGCGCCCACCGACCCCATCGTGTTTATGTATACATTTAATGAGGAGAGCACCGTGTCCGAGAAGGCCACTGAAACCCTGGGTGAAGGTCAGGTTGCCACCCGTCAGGGTCCGCTGACGGATCTGCGCGTGATCGAGATGGGACAGCTGCTGGCCGGCCCCTTCTGCGGTCAGTTGCTGGCCGATTTCGGCGCGGAAGTGATCAAGCTGGAACAGCCGGGTGTGGGCGATCCGATGCGCGAATGGGGCCGGGAAAAGCCCCATGGCAAGTCGCTCTGGTGGCCGGTGGTGGCCCGCAACAAGAAGTCGGTCACGCTGAACCTGCGCGAAAAGGCCGCCCAGGATATCGTGCGCGATCTGGTGGCCAAGTCCGACATCCTGATCGAGAATTTCCGTCCCGGCACCATGGAACGCTGGGGCCTGGGCTATGATGTTCTGTCCAAGATCAACCCGAAGCTGGTGATGGTGCGTGTCACCGGCTTTGGCCAGACCGGCCCCTATTCCAGCCAGGCCGGCTATGGCTCGATCGGGGAGGCCATGGGCGGCCTGCGTTATGTAGTGGGTGATCCGTCCACCGCCCCGTCGCGCATGGGCATTTCCATCGGCGACAGTCTGGCCGCCACCTATGCCGCCCTGGGTGCCTTGATGGCCATCCATGCGCGCGAACGCACCGGTCGTGGCCAGGTGGTGGACAGCGCCATTTATGAAGCCGTGCTGGCGATGATGGAAAGCCTGATCACCGAATATGATCAGACCGGCTATATCCGTGAACGCACCGGCCCGATTCTGCCCAATGTGGCACCGTCCAACGTCTATCCGGCCAGCGATGATCAGATGATCCTGATCGCCGCCAACCAGGATACCGTTTTCAAGCGTCTGGCAGAGGCGATGGGCCAGCCGGAACTGGCGACCAACCCGCGCTATGCCACCCACTCCGCTCGTGGTGCCGTGCAGCAGGAACTGGACGATCTGATCGCCGACTGGACCCGCACGGTGGACAGCACCACCCTGCTGGATCTGATGGAAAAGCATGGCGTGCCGGCCGGGCGCATCTATCGCACCCCGGAAATGCTGGTCGACCCGCATTTCCAGGCGCGCCAGAACATCATCAAGGTGGCCCACCCGATCTTCGGCAAGCTGGCGATGCAGAATGTTGCCCCGCGCCTGTCGGACACGCCGGGTGGCGTGGTCCATGCCGGTCCGGAACTGGGCCAGCATACGGAAGAGATCCTGTCCGGCGTTCTGGGCCTCAATGGCGAGAAGCTGGCCAGCCTGAAAGCCGCAGGGATCATCTGAGCCATGGCGAAAGATCTGAATGCCGATTACGCGCAGGCCGGTTTCGGCAACCGGCTGGGTTGGGGCAAGCGCCCTGCCCTGCTTATCATTGATTTCGTCAAAGCCTATCTCGACCCGGCCTGTCCGCTTTATGCGGGGGTGGAGAAGACGCGCGACGGGGCGGAAGCCCTGTTGCGCGCAGCCCGCGCCGCCGGCATCCCGGTGATCCACACCAATGTCGCCTATACGCCCGGCGGCGTGGATGGCGGGGTGTTTTTCCGCAAGGTGAAGGCGCTGACCTGTTTTGAGCGCGACAAGCACCCGCAATGGGCCGCCTTCGCCGACGGGCTGGAGCCGTTGCCATCCGAACCGGTGGTGACCAAGCAATATGCCAGCGCCTTTTTCGGCACCTCGCTGGCCGCCACCTTCACCGCCATGGGTGTGGATACCGTGCTGATCGCCGGGCTTTCCACCTCGGGCTGTGTGCGGGCCTCGGCCCTGGATGCCTGCCAGAACGGGTTCATCCCCCTGGTGGTGCGGGAGGCCGTGGGCGACCGCGACCCGCGCATCCAGGAAGCCAACCTGTTCGACCTGAACGCCAAATATGCCGACGTAATTGCGTTGGAAGAGGCGATCGACCATCTGGCAGGTAACGTGTGATGAGTGCGACGGCCAGGGCCTATCAGGCCGTCCGGGGGCTGATCCTGGATGGCACGCTTCCACCGGGCAGCCGGTTGAAAGAAGAGGAACTGGCCGAGCGGATCGGCGTCAGTCGCACGCCGATCCGCGAAGCCCTGCGCCGTCTGGTGGCCGAAGGTTTGGCTGCCAAACCGGACAGCGGGGCCGGCGTGCTGGTACCGGACTGGTCTTACCGGGAGTTGGAGGAACAGTTCCGTCTGCGCGGTCTGATGGAGGCCCATGCCGTCACCCTGGCCGCATCCCGCATCAGCGATGAAGAGATTGAGCGGCTGCAAGCCCTGGCCGATGCCATGGAAACCTGCGTGGCCCATAAGGGGGATGATTACCTGACCCTGAATGGGGAGTTCCACCACACCATCCTGTCAGCCGCCGGCAGCCGGCTGCTGGCAGCATTGATGCCGCATCTGGTGGAGGTGCCGGTGATCAACCGCACCTTCCATGCCTATGATCAGGCAGCCTTGGAACGCAGCAATCGGCACCATCGGGAACTGGTGGCGGCCCTGCGGCTGCGCGACGCCGATTGGGCGGCGTCTGTCATGCGCTCCCACATCGCCAATGCCTGGCACAGTTGGTCCAGCGGGATGACAGAACCGTAATTTTGTTCATATTCTGTTCCCACTTTGCCCGGTTGTGGTTATGATGGTGCTGACCAGCACCTTGACAACCGGAACCTTCCCCCTTGCCTGCCAGCCTCTCCCTTGATCCATTTTCCCTGCTCCTTGGCGCCTTGTTGGCGGCCAGCCTTGTCGCCCTCTGGCTGCGCCAGGGATCGGCCCGGCGGCTGGCCGGTTTGCGGGCAGAGGTGGCAGGCCTGCGGGCCGAACGCGACCATATGGGCCGGCATCTGGGGGAGCTTCGCCATGAGTTGGCGGAGCGGGACCGGTTATTGACCGATCTGCGCCGGCAGTGGATGGGCGAACAGGCGGCACGGGCGGCCGCCGAAGCGGTGGCCGAACGCGTGCCGCTGCTGGAAGAGCGGTTGGCTGAGGCCCAGGATGAACAGGCCCATCTGCAGGCTGCCTTGGCCGAGACCCGGACGGAGCTGGAGCAGGAACGGCGCGGCAATGCGGAGAAACTGGCCCTGCTGGATCAGGCCCAGGCCCGGCTGGGGGATGCCTTCAAGGCCCTGTCAGCAGAAGCACTTTCCGCCAATAACCGCGATTTCCTGACGCTGGCCCAGGCGCAGCTGGAAAAATTCCAGGAATCGGCACGCGGCGACCTGGATAAGCGCAATGCCGCTATCGACGCCCTGGTCACCCCCATCCGCGACCATCTGACCAAGTTTGGGGAGGCGGTGCAGGGCATCGAACAGGCGCGTGTCGGCGCCTATGTGGAGTTAAAGACCCAGATCGCCCATCTGATGGAAGGCCAGGGCCAGTTGCGGGCGGAAACCGGCAATCTGGTAAAGGCCCTGCGCAGCCCGGTGACCCGCGGCCGCTGGGGTGAAATCCAGCTCCGCCGCGTGGTGGAAATGGCCGGGATGCTGGACCATTGCGATTTCTTCGAACAGACCAGCACCCAGACCAGCGACGGGGTGCGGCTGCGGCCGGACCTGATCGTCCGCCTGCCCGGCGGCAAAAGCATTGTCGTGGATGCCAAGGCCCCGCTGGAAGCCTATCTGGATGCCACACAGGAGGGAGATGACCGGGCGAAGATCGTGCATCTGGCCCGCCACGCACGGCATATCCGCGACCATATGAAGGGGCTGGGGGAAAAGCGCTATTGGGCGCAGTTCGATCCAGCACCGGAATTTGTCGTGCTGTTCCTGCCGGGGGAGAATTTCTTCTCTGCCGCCCTGGAACAAGACCCCGGCCTGATTGAGGCCGGAATCGACCAGTCGGTGATCCCCGCCACCCCCACCACCCTGATCGCCCTGCTGCGCGCCGTCTCCTATGGCTGGCGGCAGGAGGCGCTGACCCGCAATGCCCAGACCATCAGCCAGTTGGGACGGGAGCTTTATGAGCGGCTGGCGGTGATGGCCGATCATATGGGTCGTGTCGGCAAGGGGCTGGGCGGGGCGGTGAACAGCTATAATGCCGCCGTGGCCTCGCTGGAATCGCGGGTGCTGGTGACGGCGCGGCGCTTCAAGGATTTGCGTGCCGCCCCCGATGGGGCCAGCTTGGCCGAACTGGCCCCGCTAGACCATGCACCACGCCAGCCCATGGCCCTGGCCGAACCCATGCCGGAAAATGATGTGCTGCCAGCCCCGCTGGCGGGGGAGTAGACCCGCACCCATGGCGCTTGACGCCAAAGGGCTTGGGGCCTATCTGCCCACAATGTAATAATGCCATCTGCGTTCCACCCCCGCCCGCCGGACCGAAGAAGAAATGTCTCTGCTGCCCATCCTCACCATCCCCGACACCCGCCTGAAGGCCAAGTGCAAGCCGCTGGACAATGTGGACGGTCGTGTCGCCGACCTGATGGATAATATGCTGGAGACCATGTACAAGGCGCCCGGTATCGGTCTGGCTGCCCCGCAGGTGGGTATTCTGGAACGGCTCATCGTGGTCGATGTCACCGACCACAAGAACGAAAAGCCGAACCCGCTGGCCATGGTCAACCCGGAACTGATCTGGACCTCGGATGAGCTGGCAGTGACGCAGGAAGGTTGCCTCTCCATCCCGGAAATCTATGCCGATGTGACCCGCCCCGCCCAGGTCCGCGTGCGCTATGTCGACCGCGCCGGGGAGGTGCGGGAGATGGATGCCGATGGCCTGCTGGCCACCTGTATCCAGCATGAGATTGATCACCTGAACGGTGTGCTGTTCATCGATCACCTCTCTTCGCTGAAGCGTAATATGGTGCTGCGCAAGTATAACAAGGCAAAGCGCGGCTGATCCGCGCTGGCCGCTTCTTTCCCGTTTTGCCTGGATATTCCGCCATGTCGCTGCGCCTCGCCTTCATGGGCACGCCGGATTTTTCGGTTGGCATCCTGGATGCGCTGGTGCAGGCCGGCCATCAGGTGGTCTGTGTCTATAGCCAGCCCCCCCGCCCCGCCGGACGTGGTCAGCAGTTGCAGGCATCGCCGGTGCATCGCCGGGCAGAGGCGTTGGGCATCCCTGTGCGCACGCCGAAAAGCCTGCGCAATGCCGATGCACAGCGCGAATTCGCTGAACTGGGGTTGGATGCGGCCATTGTCGCCGCCTATGGGCTGATCCTGCCGCAGGTGGTGCTGGATGCGCCGCGCCTGGGTTGCATCAATGTTCATGCCAGCCTGCTGCCGCGCTGGCGGGGGGCCGCCCCTATCCACCGGGCCCTGCTGGCTGGCGATGCCGAAACCGGCGTGACAATCATGCAGATGGATGCCGGGCTGGATACCGGCGCCATGCTGTTGAAGGACAGCATCGCCATTGGCCCGCGCATGATTGTATCCGAATTGCATGATGCGCTGGCCGCCATGGGTGCCCGGCTGATGGTGGAAGCCCTGCCCGGCATTGCCGATGGCAGCCTGAAACCGGAACCCCAGCCGGCAGAGGGCGTGACCTATGCCGCCAAGCTGGTGAAGGATGAAGGCCGGCTGGACCTGACCCGCCC
Source organism: Niveispirillum sp. SYP-B3756 (assembly GCF_009495745.1). Classification (GTDB taxonomy): domain Bacteria; phylum Pseudomonadota; class Alphaproteobacteria; order Azospirillales; family Azospirillaceae; genus Niveispirillum. Next base: position 185,044 of record NZ_WIDQ01000006.1, on the reverse strand, counting down.
CGCCGTTGAACTGGATCGGCAAATCCGCGGCCTGAACCCCTGGCCCGGCTGCTGGATCGACTTGCCCAACGGGGAAAAGCTGAAGGTGCTGTCCGCCGAGCCTGTGGCCGGCAAGGCAGCAGCCGGCACCCTGCTGGACAGCACCGGCACGCTGGCCTGTGGCGAAGGGGCGTTGCGCCTGTTGCGCGTACAACGCCCCGGTCGCGGCCCGGTGGATGCCGCCGCCTTCCTCAACGGTTTTCCGCACAAGGTCGGCGAACAGCTTGTTTAAGCTGGTTTATTCACCGACCAGCAATTTTTCCAATGCCGCGCGGAAACCTGCCGGCAGCGGCGTCGGTCGCCGGTTCTCCCGATCCACATAGACATGGATGAAATGGCCGGCGGCGGCGGCCTCCTCCACCCCCTGCCGGAAAATCCCCACCTCGTACCGCACGGAGCTGTTGCCCAGCTTGGTCACAGCGATGCCGATATCCAGCTGATCAGGAAAGGCAACGGGGGTGAAGTAACGGCAGCCGGTTTCCACCACCAGCCCGATCACCGCGCCCCCATGAATATCCAGCACCCCGGCGCGGATGAGATATTCATTCACCGCCGTATCGAAATAGGAATAGTAGGTCACGTTATTGACGTGACCATAGACATCATTATCCATCCAGCGCGTGCCCAGCGGCGTGAAATGCCGGTAATGCGCGCGAGTGGGCGTGGGTTCACGGGCCATGTCTGCTTCCCCTTAAAAGAACAGCGCCACATGCTGCATACCGGCGGCCACCGGTAAACCATCGCGGTTCCAGATGCCCATCTGCTGGCTGCTGTTGCCATCGACGGCATTCTGCAGGGTGGAGCGCAACAGCCACCAGCCATCTGTGGTCACAGGCGGATGCTGCATGAAATTGATCGTCCAGTTGGCGGAACTGGTCGGCCCCGGCCGGCGGGCCAGCGGCATGGCGGCCGGGGGCAGCGCATCGGCCAGCGCCAGCAGGCCGACAGAGGGATCGATATCCCGCCCATCGCGCAGGCGGACCCAGAAGGCAAAATCGCTGCGCGGCGTGCCGTCGCTAGCCTGCCAGAAAATCGCCGGCTGGTAATCGAAATTCTCCGTGAAGGCCGGGCGTTGTTCCACCGGGAATTCCAACGGCTTCGCCCCCGGTGGCGGAACATCCGGTATCGGATGCCGGGTGACATCCACGCTGGAGGATTGGGCAGCCATGAACAGGAAGATCGCCCGCAGGCCCAGCCCATTCTCCCCCATCACATCGGCCTGGATATAGGCGCTGGAGCGTCCGCGTCGCAGCAATGTCGCCGATACCTGCACCTTGCCGCCCAACGGCCCGATAAAGGCGATTTGGGCAGAGCGCAAGGGGGGCAGGTCTGCTGTGATCCGTCGGGCCGCCTCCAGCGCCAGCGCCGCAGACAGGCCGCCATAGGCGGTGCGCCCCTGCGACCAACTGCTGGGGATCGCCACAGAAAAACTTGCCCCCTCCCACACTGCGGATTCCAGCAGGGCAGCCAGGGAAAGGGCCGCCACCTCCCCATTTTTGTCAACCATCGATATTTAATTCCGGGTTGTTTGATACTGAAAATTCTGCCTAGTCACTTGACTATTGGCAAACAAAATAATCTGGCCATACTGGTTTTACAAAAATCATCTTGCACCTGTACGTGGCCCCATGACGACACCAAGATGACATGCTAGCTTCATATCCATGTCTGATCTGACCGCCGCCAGCCGCCAGCGCAACAAGCGCGACCTGATCATCGCTGCCGCTTCCGCCTTGATCTATGATCAGGGGATTCGCGGCATGACGTTGGGGGAGGTGGCCGCCCTTGTCGGGCTCAGCACCACCAGCGTGACCTATTATTTCAAACGCAAAGATCAACTGGCCGAAGCCTGTTTTGAGGACACGCTGGAACGGTTCCGGACCCTGGTGGCCGGTGCCGGCCGGCATGGTGGCGGGCACCGTGCCCGGATCGCTGCACTGGTGGACGGTTTCTTTGCCTCTTACCGCGCCATCCGGCAGGGGAACGAACCGGCGGTGGCGCGCATCTCCGACATGCGCGCCATGGAGGATCCGCGGCGCGAGCGTCTGTTGAACCTTTATCACGATAGTTACCGCACCGTGCGCGACCTGTTCGGTGATAACAGCCAGCAGGCCACCCGTTGGGCCAACACGGCGCGCACCCATGTGCTGCTGGAAACACTCTTCTGGGTGCAGGCTTGGCTGCCGTTGCATATGCCGGAGGAACATGACCGGGTGCGGCACCGCCTACTGGACCTGTTCGCCCAGGGGTTGGCACCAGAAGGCGCGGCATGGTCGCCAATGATCCTGTCCCTGCCAGCGCTGGAGGAAGATGGCAGCAAGCGGGATTTTCTGGCCGCCGCCACCCGGCTGATCAATGCGCGGGGCTATCGCGGGGCCTCGGTTGACCGGATCGTGGCGGAATTGAATGTGACCAAGGGCAGCTTCTATCACCATCTGGATGCCAAGGATGATCTGGTCTATGCCTGTTTCCAGCGCAGCTTTGCGGTGGTGAAACAGGCACAGGACATGGCCATCGCCCTGCCCCGCGTCAGCCAGCGCGACCGGCTGGCCACCGCCGTCTCCACCCTGCTGGACCTGCAATTTGACAGCCGCCGCGCCCCCCTGTTGCGCAGTGTGGCGCTGCAGGCGCTGCCGAATGAGCTGCGCGATGAGGTAATCAAGCAATCCAACCGGCTGGCCCGGCGTTTTGCCGGCATGGTGATTGACGGCATCATCGAAGGGTCGATCCGCCCGGTTGATCCGCTGGTTGCCTCACAGTCCATCATGGCGATGGTCAACGCCGCCTATGAGCTGGCGCCCTGGGCGGCGAAGCAACCGCCGGGACAGGCGGTCACCACCTATGCCGCCACCCTGTTTGACGGGCTGTTCGGCCGAGGCTGATCACCAGCCGCCGGCACGCAGCCACTCCGCCATCTGGTCCAGCCGGTCCGCCCCCCAGAAGGGCTCGCCATCAACCATGAAGAAGGGGGCGCCGAAGACACCGCGCGCAATGGCTGCCTCCGTCTCGGCTCGCAACTTCTCCTTGATGGCAGCATCAGCAATACCTAGCTCGAATGCATCACGGTCAATGCCCATGCCGGCGGCAACATCCAGCACATTTTCCGGCAGCGCCATATCCCGCCCCTCCGCCCAATGCGCATTGAAAATGGCGCGGGCGAAGGCTGGCGGCAAATGCCCGTCACCGCCCTGCCCCTCCAGCCAATAGAAGCCGCGCGATGCGGCGAGTGAGGCAAAGGGCATGGGCAAGGGATGGGCAACGGCAATGCCCCAGCGGCGGGCACAGCGCGGCACATCATGGCGCAGATAATCGCCCTGCAGCGGTTTCATCAGATTGGGCTGGCCCGCCGTCACCTTGAACACAGCCCCCAGCAGAATGGGCCGCCAGCGGACGGCCCGGCCCAGATCGGCGGCCACGGCATCCACCCGGCAGGCCGCCAGATAGGCATAGGGGGAGGCAAAATCGAAAAAAAACTCAATCGGTGTCTTGTCCATCATCCGGTCTCCCATCCGTTCACCAGGGAATGCGGCGCCCGTCAAAGGCAATGAAGCTGCCATTATCGGCGGGTCCGGCGGTGGCGATCACCCGCCGCAGCCCGGCCACACTGTCCCCCACCGGCACCGGTGCCTTCGGTCCGCCCATATCGGTCTGTACCCAACCGGGATGCAGGGCCAGCAGGATGATCCCCTGATCGGCCAGATCGGCCGCCAGGCTGCGGATACCCATATTCACCGCCGCCTTGGCGGCGCGATAGGCATAAAGGCCGCCGGATACATTCTCAGCCAGCGATGCCAGTTGGCTGGACAGCGTCGCCACCTTGGCCCCCGGCCGCAGATTGTCCTTCAGGGCAAGGGTCAGCAGGATGGGTGCCAATGCATTGGTCTGCATGGTTTCCAGCCAGCCGGCCACATCAATCTCATCCTTGGACTGACGGGCCGGGTCCGGCCCCATGGTGCCTGCATTATGGATCAGCAGATCAATGGCACGACCCCGCATCGCGGCGGCGAAGGCGGCGATGGACTCCGCCGCATTCACCGCGAGGGGCCGGACCTCCACACCGGGTAACCCGGCCAGATCGCCGGATTTGGTCAGATCCCGACAGGTGGCCACCACTTGCCAGCCGTCGACGACATATTGGCGGGCCAGTTCCAGCCCGATCCCGCGGTTGGCCCCGGTGATGACGACAAGCGGCATGGCGCTTCCTCCCCCGATATCCAGATCCCGACATTGTGGCCGGCAGTCGCGCGGATCAAGCCGCCAGCAAGTGATAAACCGCCGCAATGATCAACAGGACAGAGGCGGCCACCATGGGAATCCAGGTCAGCAGAATTCCCCACATCCGCCCGAAACTGCGCCCCTCCGGCCGGGTGGAGATGCCATAGGCGTGCAGCACCCGGCCCAGTACCAGGGCAATGCCCAGCCCATGCAGCAGATAGAGGGAATGATGCGTCAGTTCCAGCAAGGTCAGCAGGATCAGCGTCAGCGGCACATATTCAACGAAATTGCCCTGGGCACGGATGGCCCCGATCAGGGCGGGCACGCCGCCATCGCCGACCGACACATTGTGCCGCATCCGCTGGCGCGAGACCAGAAAGCTGAGCACCAGCAGCACAATCCCCAACAGGCCAGCATAAAGTGGCGTCACCATGAACGGCATCAGACATTTTCCCTGATTTGTTGTTTATCAAAAACAGCTTAGCCCAGATTGGCGTGCCGGTCGATGGCACCCTGCCCGTCAAAGGCGAAACCGATGAGCAGATCGGCCACCGCGCGATCCGCCAACAGCCGACGATGCCCCAACCCCTCTACCAGATGCCGCCGCATCCCCGGCCAGAAGGCTGCCAGATGCAACGCATCAGCCACAGGGGCCACCCGGTCATCACTGCTATGGATCAGCAGGCCGGGCATGGCCCCCGCCGGCGGATGCAAGGTCAGCCCATGCAGCGGCCGCCCCAAGGCCTGATCAATGCGCCGCTCCATCGCGGCCTGTTCCGCCTCTGTCAGGGCGAGAACCTGGGCAATCTGTTGCACTGGCCAGCGCACATCCGCCATCGGGGCCAGCAGGGCGGCGCGGCCGGGCTGAAAGCCATCAGCCATGGCGGCAACCATGGCGCTGGCCCCCAGCCCGTGGCCGATAGCCAGATCAACAGGTGCCCCCAACGCCTTGGCCACGGCCAAAACAGCGGCGGCCATGGCCAGCACATGGCAGACATCGCCGCCACTGCGCCCATGGGCCGGCGCGTCGAAGGCAACCACCCGCGCGCCAGCCTCCGTCAGGGCAGAGATCAGCAGCATCATATCCTGTATCTGCCCCTCCCAATCATGGGCCAGCAGGACCAGGGGGGCAGCCTGCCGTTCCGCCCCCCAGAAGCGCGCATTGAGATGCGGCGCAAAGCCCGGTACGGCCAGTACCATCCCACCCGCTGGTTCCGGCAGGGCCGGCGGGGCGACATGCCGTTCAGGCACCAGATAAAGATCTGCCGCCCGCTCCGCCCGCGTGGGCGGCATCAGCCAATCCGGCAGATGGGGCAGCGCCGACCACAAATTAAACCGATCGTTCGTGCTTTTTTCTGAGTAAGAAAAATCATGGGTCACGATACCCCCCATTTTGAAACAGCTAAGCGTAAATTTAATTTTTGCCGAATATTACATCCGGCGTCAAGGGCCTGTTGAGCAAGCCGAAAAGTCCTCGTCAGCCTCAGTTATACCATCGGTCAAAATTCTCGACCGATGGTACGGGGTCGACTGCCGCCGCACCGCCCGTGCGGCAGTCGATCGAGCCCACGGATGTGGGCGCTGGCGATTGAGTGGCTTGAAAGAGTGACCGCCGGTCACTCTTTCAAGCCACTGATATTATACCGATCCCGAGGGGGGCCTCCACACCAACAAGCTGTGTTGAGCACCGGGGGCAACCATGATCATTGGTATAATCTTATGACAGGTCAATCCACACACTTTTCAGGTCAGTATATTTTTCCAGCGCGTGCAGGCTGCGGTCGCGGCCGAATCCGGATTGTTTGAAGCCACCAAACGGCGTGGTGATATCCCCGCCATCATAGCAGTTGATCCAAACGCTGCCAGCCCGGATGGCACGGGCAGCCTTCATGGCGGTGGACAGGTCACGCGTCCACACCGCCGCCGCCAGACCATAGATCGTGTCATTGGCGATGCGGAACGCTTCCTCCACGCTGGAAAAACTGATGGTGGAGAGCACGGGGCCAAAAATCTCCTCCCGCGCGATGGTCATCTGGTTGGTGACGCCATCAAACAGGGTGGGTTCGATATAGAACCCGCCCGTTTCCGTGCGCGCCGCACCGCCGCCCAGTCGCAGGGACGCCCCTTCGGCCATGCCTTTGGCGATATAATCCAGCACGCGGGCGTGCTGGCGGTCATCCACCATGGCGCCCATCGTGCTTTTCGGGTCCAGCGGATCACCGGGGGTCCAGCGGGCGGCATAGTGGGTGACCCGCTCCAGAAACTCATCCTTGATGCTCTCATGCACCAGCAGGCGGGAACCGGCGGTGCAGACCTCCCCCTGATTGAAAAAGATGCCGCCCACGGCTTCGCGCGCCGCGCGGTCCAGGTCCGGCGCGTCGGGCAGAATGATGTGGGGGCTTTTGCCGCCGCATTCCAGCGACACGCGCTTCAGGTTGCTTTCCCCGGAATAGCGCATGAAATATTTGCCAACCTCGGTGGAACCGGTGAAGGCCAGCATATCCACATCCATATGCCGGCCGATGGCCTGCCCCGCCGTCTCCCCGAAACCGGGCACCACATTCAGCACGCCCGCCGGCAAGCCCGCCTGCACCGCCAGTTCGGCCAGGAACAGGGCCGTCAGCGGCGATTGTTCGGCCGGTTTCAGCACCACGGAATTGCCGGTGGCCAGTGCCGGGGCCAGCTTCCACACCGCCATCATCAGCGGGAAGTTCCACGGCACCACCACGCCGATGACGCCCAGCGGTTCCCGCAGGATCAGCGACATGGCATCGCCGCCGCTGGGGCCGACCTGATCATAAATCTTGTCGATGGCTTCTGCGTAATATTCGACACAGCGGATAGACAGGGGAATGTCGATCTTGCGGCTGTCGGAAATGGGCTTGCCCATATCCAGCGTTTCCAACAGGGCCAGCTCGTCGGCATTCTCCTCCATCAACCGGGCCAGTTTCAGCAGTACCGTGCGGCGCTGGCGGGGATGGGCATCGCGCCAGACACCGGATTCGAAGGCCTTGCGGGCGGCGGCCACCGCCGCATCCACATCGGCCGCATCACATTCGGCTACCTGCGTCAGCACCGAGCCATCACGCGGGGTGATGCAATCGAAACGCCTGCCGCTGAGCGCATCGACAAAGCGGCCGCCGATGAAGGCTTGGTTGCGGAATTGCAGCCGGGCGGCGCGTTCCTGCCAGGTGCAGGCATTTGTGCTGTCCATGGTCGCTTCCCCTTTGCGGGCCTCTGCGGCCCCTCTGATCGGCCCCCAGGGTGCCCGCTTCGGATCAGGGCGGCAAGGGGGCAGGCGGGGGATGAATGGCAGAGTATCGCGCCGCCCGCGCAAACTGTGGCCCGGATGCAGGGGGCGGTCGGAAAGGATAAAGGTGGGGTGTCGGAATGGCGTCCCTGCCCTTTGATAAAACCGGAGAGAAATCATGACCCAGACCCAGCCCCTGTCGCCCAACCTGTCCGCTCTGCGCGATGCCATTTTTGCCGATCCGGCACTGGTGGACCGCCTGTCCGCCATCAAGGAAAAGGACGCGCTCGCCAGCGAACTGCTGGGTGTGGCCGCCGCCAAGGGCATCAGTGTGGATGCCGCCGCCCTAGGCGACAGCCTGGAAGCGGAACTGGCAAAGCTGGCCGATGCCGAATTGTCGGATGATGAGCTGGAAGCCGTCGCCGCCGGCTTCATCAATTACAACAAGGTGCTCAAAGATCCGAAGAATGCCAAAGGCTTCTTCTAATATACAGGCCCGAAAGGAGCGGCCATCAACCATTGTCGCCATGACATATCATTCCAGGGGGCATGGTTCACGCCCCCTGGAGGGCGAGTTTTAGAGCCGGGTGCGTTTAACCGGAAACGCACCCGGCTCTAACTCCTTGTTCAGCGAGCGGATTCACGCTCCAGTGGCGGGGGTAAAGCGTGAAGATCAAAAATCATGTCCTATGGCTCCCGCTATAGCCAAACGCTGGCAGAACCCCGCATCCCATCAAAAATAACCTGTTGATTTTCTTAAAATTACCCAAGGATTCCTTTCACACCTGGGCATCTGACGGAGCGCAGGCATGGGGCGGGGGAGCATGACCGGCAGGACCAGCGTGATATGTCCACCGCCCAGCGACAGGTTGAGATCGTCCAGATCAGGCTGACGCATCACATTCCGTGTTCTTTTGCGAGAGAATACATTCGATAATTCAGATAATTTGCCTGGGAACGAAGGATGGAAGGCCCATGCAAACCGTGCTGCTGCTCCCCACCGCCCTGGTCACCGTGACGGTCGCGCTATGGGCGACGGCGCGTCTGCCGGAATATCTGACCGCCCTTCTGTTCTTCGCCGGGGCCACCATCCTGGCCGTGGCCCCGCCGGGGGTGATTTTTTCCGGCTTCGCCTCTGCCGCCTTCTGGCTGATTCTAAGCGGCTTCGTGCTGGGCGCGGCCATCCGCAAGGTGGGGCTGGCGGATCGGGCGGCCCGCTGGCTTTCCCGGCACCTGACCGGTTCATGGTTACGCATGGTAGCGGGCGTGGTGGGCATGACCTATGCGCTGGCCTTCGTCATGCCGTCCAATATGGGGCGGATTGCCCTGTTGATGCCGATCATCATGGCCATGGCCGACCGGGCCGGTTTGCGGCCAGGCAGCGCCGGGCGGGCGGGGCTGGCCCTGGCGGTGGGGTTCGGCACCTTTCAGCTTTCCGCCAGCATCCTGCCCGCCAATGTGCCCAATCTGGTGATGGCGGGTACGGCAGAGGCAACATATGGCGTGCATCTGGCCTATCTGCCTTATCTGCTGCTACATGGGCCGGTGCTGGGCATCCTGAAGGGGCTGTTGCTGATCGCCTGCATCCGCCACCTGTTCCCGGCCATGCCGCAGCCAATAGCGGATGATCAGGCATCGTCCCCGCTCAGCCCGGCGGAACGACGCCTGGGCCTGTTGCTACTGGTGACATTGGCCTTATGGATGACCGACACGCTGCACGGGATCTCGCCCGCCTGGATCGGTCTGGCATCGGCTTGTCTGTGTCTCTTGCCCCGGATCGGCTTTCTCAGCGGGGAGGATTTTGCCAGCGGCGTCAATTTCCGCACCTGCCTTTACATTGCCGGCATTCTGGGTTTGGCGGCCGTCGTCAGCCATACCGGGCTGGGCGCCCTGATCGGCAATGGGTTGGTGCGCCTGCTGCCGCTGGATGAAGGCGCACCGGCCGGCAATTTCGCCGCCGTCGCCGGGCTGGTCGGAGCCTTGAATTTTGCCGTCACGGCCAATGGTGTGCCTGCCATCTTCACCCCCTTGGCCAGCCAGTTGGCGGGGGCCACCGGCTTTTCCCTGATGGGCCTGTTGATGATCCAGGTCATTGGCTATGCCACGCCGTTACTACCCTATCAGGCATCCCCCATCGCGGTGGCGATGGGGATGGCACAGGTGACGGCCCGGCAGGGGATCAAGCTCTGTCTGGCCGTGGCCCTGGGCACCTATCTGATCCTGCTGCCGCTGGATTACCTCTGGTTCAGCCTGCTGGGCTGGTTGTAAAGAACCGGGACAGGTGGATGGCATCTGCAACACAGAACAGACGTTGCGTTCTCCGCTTGTTTCCAAATCGGCTTCTTCCTTGATCAAGGTCAAGGCCCGGCCCTGCCCATGATGGCATTGTCACGCATCACAATAAGGAAGGAAGCGTGCCATGCCAGCGAAAATGAAGGCAGCCATTTTTGTTGAACCCGGCCGTATCGTGCTGGAGGACAAGCCGATCCCCGATGTCGGGCCATTGGATGCGTTGATCCGCATTACCACCACCACCATCTGCGGCACCGACGTCCATATCCTGAAGGGCGAATATCCGGTCGCCCGTGGCCTGACCATCGGGCATGAGCCGGTGGGCATCATCGAGAAGCTGGGTTCTGCCGTCACCGGGTACCAGGAGGGACAGCGGGTCGTGGCCGGTGCCATCACCCCCAGCGGCCATTCCTATGCCTGCCTCTGCGGGTGCCATTCCCAGGATGGGGCCGGCACCCGCCATGGCTTCAAACCGATGGGCGGCTGGCGCTTTGGCAACACGATTGATGGCACCCAGGCGGAATATGTGCTGGTGCCGGATGCCATGGTCAATCTCAGCCCGGTGCCCGATCATTTGAGCGATGAACAGGTGCTGATGTGCCCGGACATCATGTCGACTGGCTTTTCCGGCGCTGAAAGTGCCGGTATCCGCATCGGTGACACCGTGGCGGTGTTCGCCTTGGGCCCCATCGGGCTTTGCGCCGTGGCCGGGGCCAAGCTGATGGGGGCCACCCGAATCATCGGTGTCGATACGGTGCCGGAACGGTTGGCCATTGCCCGTAAACTGGGCGCCGATGAGGTGGTCGATTTCCGGGCAGGCGATCCGGTTGAACAGATCATGGCCCTGACGGACGGGCGCGGGGTGGATGCCGCCATCGAGGCGCTGGGCACCCAGGGCACGTTCGAGGCCGGGCTGCGCGTCATCCGTCCTGGTGGTACCTTGTCCAGCCTGGGCGTCTATTCCACCGACCTGCGCATTCCGCTCAGCGCCTTTTCCGCCGGCCTGGGAGATAATCGCATTGTCACCAGCCTGTGCCCCGGCGGCAAGGAACGGATGCGCCGGTTGATGGGGGTAATCGCCTCAGGCCGGGCCGATCTTTCGGCCCTGGTGACCCACCGCTTCAAGCTGGATGATATCGAAGCCGCTTATGATCTGTTCTCCCACCAGCGCGATGGGGTGCTGAAGGTCGCCATCACGCCCTGACCTGTGGCGCCAAGCCGGCCAGCAAGAATGAGTTTTTCTCAGGTTTGTTGGCCGGTCTTGGCCTTTGTCTGCCCGTTACCGTCATCCTATGCTGAGCCTGACAGCAGAATGGAGGGGCAAGGTGCAGACAGGGACAAGGCGGGACGGGACATTGTTTCTCCTTATCCTGGCGGGGGCGCTTGTCATCAGCGCCGCCTTGGGGTCGCGTCAGACCTTTGGGCTGTTCCTGGCCCCGATCTCTCAGGAACATGCCGTCCCTCTCACCCTGGTCGCCTTCGCGGTGGCGCTGCATAACCTGACCTGGGGTTTTTCCCAACCTTTTGCCGGTGCCTTCGCCGACCGGTTCGGTGCCGCACCGGTGATTGCTGTTGGTGCGCTGGCACTTGCCCTGGGGTTGGGCATGACGGCCCTGTTCTCCGGCGCCCTGCCCCTGATCCTGGGCATGGGCTTGCTGGTGGGGTTCGGCATCAGTTGCACCAGCTTTGGTGTGGTGATGACGGCTGTGGGCAAGCGCGCCCTGCCCGAACAGCGCAGCATGGCCATGGGGATCGTCAGTGCCGGTGGTTCGTTGGGGCAGGTATTGATGGTGCCCCTGGCACAATCGGTTCAGGCCGGTTGGGGGATGCAGGCCGGTCTGCTGGCCCTGGTGGCGGTGGTGCTGGCGGTGGCCCCGCTGGGGCTGTTGCTGGATGGACGCCGCCGGGCGGAAGCTGCCGTCGAGAATATCGACGCGACACCGGTGCTGCCGATGCGGCAAGCGCTTTTGTCTGCCTGGAATCATCCGGGATACCGCCTGTTGACACTGGGCTTCTTCACCTGTGGTTTTCAGCTTGCCTTCATCGGCACCCACCTGCCCGGCTATCTGCAGCTCTGCCATATGCCGGCCGGGCTCAGCGCCACGGCCCTGGCGCTGATTGGTCTGTTCAACATGGCGGGAAGCTGGATTTGCGGCTGGCTGGGCGGTCATTTCCGCCAGCATCACGTGCTGGGCTGGCTTTATCTGCTGCGCGGGGCTGCTATTGCCCTTTTCGTGGCGCTGCCCAAGACGGAATGGTCAGTGATGCTCTTTGCCGCCATCATGGGCATGGCCTGGTTGGGGACAGTGCCACTGACCAGCGGGCTGATCGCCCGTTTCTTCGGGGTCCGCCATCTGGGCACCCTGTTCGGCATCTGTTTCATGAGCCATCAGGTCGGCTCTTTCATCGGGGTGTGGGCTGGGGGTGTTGTGTTCGACCTGACCGGCTCCTACGACCTGATCTGGGTCGCCACCGCCCTGTCGGGTATCATGGCGGCAGCCCTGCATTTTCCCATCAAGGACAGGCCGGCAGCCGTCGCTGTACAGCCCGCCTGAAAATAACCCACCATTGCCATGCCTTTGATCGGGAATCGTGACCCTTGGCTTTATCCCCTGCAAGGGTCCGTCCGGGGCAGTTGGGCGGCCCGCTGCAACGCCCGGCCGGTGATGAAATCCCGCAAGGCGCGGGGGATGCGGTCCCGGCTGGACCACCGTAGCGCCGTGCGGCTGGTGCTGAGCCATTCCAGCGCCACCTCCCGCCCATTTTCATAACGGTGCTGATCCATCTCCGTCATCACATCCAGCCGGCGATAATCCAGCGGCAAACCGCGCATCACCTCGGTAAAACCCTCATGAAAAGCGCGGTGGGCCACGACCACGCGGGCCACCCGCCAGTTGCGCGCGCCATGAATATTGTCGTTGGGTGCCATCAGTCGATCCACTGGAGAGATATTGCGTGCATAAGATACGTTACGTTATAACATAGACAAGATATTTTGCTTTGATCTGGATACCCCCATGGACACGCGCCTGCCCGTCACCGTGCTTTCCGGCTTTCTCGGCGCCGGTAAAACCAGTCTGCTGAATCATGTTCTCAATAACCGCGAGGGTTTGCGCGTCGCCGTCATCGTCAATGACATGGGCGAGGTGAATATCGACGCCGATCTGGTGCGCGATGGCGGCAACCTCTCCCACACGCAGGAAAAGCTGGTGGAGATGAGCAATGGCTGCATCTGCTGCACCCTGCGCGATGATCTGCTGCTGGAGGTTCGGCGGCTGGCGGCGGAACGGCGGTTCGATTATCTGCTGATTGAAAGCACGGGCATTTCCGAACCGCTGCCGGTCGCCGCCACCTTTGATTTCCGCGACGAGGCGGGGGACAGCCTGGCCGATGTGGCGCGGCTGGATACGATGGTGACGGTGGTCGATGCGGTGAACCTGCTGCGCGACTATGCCTCCACCGATTTTCTGCGCGACCGGGGCCAGTCGCTGGGGGAGGAGGATGGCCGCGCCCTGGTCAACCTGCTGGTTGATCAGATTGAGTTTGCCGACGTGATCGTGCTGAACAAGATCGACACGGCCACCCCCGAACAATTGGACCTTGCCCGCAAGATCATTCGCGCCCTGAACCCGGATGCCGTATTGCTGGAAACATCACGCGGGCGGGTACCCCTTCCCCATATCCTCAATTCAGGTCGTTTCGATTACGAAAAGGCCCAGGAACATCCGCTCTGGTTCAAGGAACTGTACGGGTTCCGGGAGCATCAGCCGGAAACGCTGGAATATGGCATTTCCAGCTTTGTCTATCGTGCCCGCCGCCCCTTCCACCCGCAGAAATTTTTCAATTTCGTTCAGCGGGAATGGGCCGGCGTGTTGCGTTCCAAGGGTCATTTCTGGTTGGCAACAAGGCCGGAATGGGTGGGCGAACTGGGACAGGCCGGTGCCCTGGTTCAGCATGAAGCGATGGGCTTCTGGTGGGCATCGGTGCCGAAGGAACGCTGGCCGGACGATCCGCACTATCGCCGTTCCATCACCCGCAACTGGCATCCGGTCTATGGTGACCGGCGGCAGGAGATTGTCTTCATCGGCACCGGCATGGATGAAGCGGATATCCGCCGCCAGTTGGATGCCTGCCTGATCGGGGATGAAGGGGCAACCGAACTGGATCTGGCCACCTGGCGCAAGCTGCCGGACCCGTTCCCGCGCTGGAAGCGGACGGGGGAGGCATGATGGCGCTGTCGCTTCCCCTGCCTACCGCCGCCGCTGGCGCCCTTGCCCATGGCGGCGGCGTGGTGCGCGGCGCTGATCCGGCGGTGCTGGCCTGCGTGCACCATGCCGATACGGCCCTGACCCTGTGGGAACGACCGATGCCTGACCTGATGCGCTGCCTTGCCGCCCTGCCGGCCAGCCGGCTGCCCAGCGGGCGGGTGCTGGTGCGGCGGGAAGATGCGCCCGCCGCCCTGACCCGGCTGCTGGGCGAAAGCCCGCTCGGCGATGCGCCGCTGACCCAGGCCCTGTTGGCGGACATGCTGAACCTGACGCAGCGTTTCGCCGCCATTGCCCAGACCGACCGGGTGGATATCAGGCTGGACAAGCTGGCGCATAATGCCTGCTGGAAATTCCACCGCGACCATGTGCGCCTGCGCCTGCTGGCGACATATCGCGGCCCGCAGACCCAGATCGTGCCGCCCAGCCACAGTGCCTGGGCCATGACGGCGCAGCGCGCCTATCGGGGTCCGCTGGAAGAGCTGGCACCGGGCACGGTGGCCCTGTTCAAGGGCGCCTGTGCGGCGGATGATTGCGGCATCGTCCACCGCTCTCCCCCCATCGCCGGCACCGGGATCACCCGGCTGCTATTCTGCCTGAACCTGCCGTCAGAAGCCTCACCGCCACCATGGGAAGAAGCGCGGTGAGGCGTCAATGACAGTAAAAGGTGCCGTCCGGGTTGGGGTGGCAGCATTGTAGCCCGGCGCTCTGCGTCGCCATACGGGCGCGGTAGAGTTCCATGGCGCGCTGGCGCAACTCCCCCGGCTTGGTCTGCGGGTTGGCAGCAGCGGCGGCGGCCGCTTCCTCCGCCTTTTTGGCAGCGGCTTCCGCCTCCTGCACCCGTCTGGCGGCGGCCTCCAGGTCGGGCATCCCGCAATCCATATTCTCATACATCTTGCCGCAGCCCATTTCCTGCGCTGCCACCGGCAGCGCCGTGCCAGCCGCCAGAGCCAGGATCAGGGCGGCACCGGCCAGCAGGGACAAACGGTCAGGACGTGGGCACGACACGGGCATTCTCCAGATGGTAATAGATGCCATTCTCATCCTCTGCCGACAGGCGCAGGGTGCCTTCCAGCTTGATCTGCTCCAGGGTGGCCGGCACCGCATCGGTGGCATCCACCTGGATCAGATCAGCCGGGCCCGGCGGCGGGCAGAAGGGACAAGACGGCGCCAACGACGATAACAAGAATTTGCGGCTTTTGTCCGCCGTATCCAGCGGCAGGAAGAATCCTGCCACGGTGAAGGGCTTGCCATCCAGGGCCGCCACCTCCTTGCCGAACAGGGCGACAGGGCGGGAGACCTGTTTGATGATCTTATCCACCTCCCGCACATTGGCGATGCGGTCCCAACCCAGCGTGGCGCGGGGGATGGCCCCCGGCTGGTTGGCATCATTCACCTTAGCGGCCAGATTGGGGTCTTTCACCTCTTTGAAGGCGGATGCCGTGCCGGCAGCGGCCAGCATCAACAACCCGCCCAGGGCCAACCCCGCCCAACGCTTGCATCCAGCCATAACCCGCACACTCCCTCAGCGTTGCGCCAACATGCGCGCCACATCCCCGCGATAGGCCCGGATCGCCGGCAGCAAGGCCGCCAGCAGCGCCGTGCCCAGCGCCAAAGCCAGCGGCCAGAGATCCACCAGCCCCATCGACGGCACAGCCAGCCCCAGGTCACGCGCCTGGGCGGAGAAGCGGCCCATCAGCACCATCCCCAGATGGGCAAGACCGAAGCCCAGTAAAGCCCCTGCCCCGCCGACCAGCAACGCCTCTGTCAATATCTGACCCAGGATGCGCGACCGGGTGGCCCCCAGCGTGCGCATGATCGCCAGATCATATCGGCGTTCCTGCAACGAATTGGCAAGGGCGATGAAGGTGCCAAGGGCGGCCGCCAGCACCAGCACGCCACCGAACAGCTTCATCGTATCCACCCCGATCCCCAGCAGGGAGCGCAGCCGCAGCATCTCTGTCGCCGGGCTGGCCGCCTGCATGTCGGTGCCGGTATTGATCTCCCTCGGCAGACGGGCGGCGGCCAGCGGCGTGGCATAGCGCACCAGCAGGGCCGTCACCTCCCGGTGCGGCTCGTGGCCTGCCTCTTCCTTTGTGTCGCGGTCATGATCCGCACCGGCCATGGCATGGTCGTGATCATGGTCATGGTCGCCATCTGCATCCTCGTCATGATCATCGCCATCATGGTGATGGTGGTGATGTTCATGCACGGCCCACACACTGGCCACCGGGGTCAGCACCAGCCGGTCCAGCACGCTGCCGGTGGAGGCCAGGATGCCCACCACCTTGTAAGGCGCGAAGGAATGCGCCTCCCCACCGGCCGTCAGGCCGTGGCTGCCAGCAAAGCTGTCGCCGATTTTCAGGCCGGCTGTGGCCGCCGCTGTAGCCCCCAGCACGGCTTCCATCGGCTGGGCAAAGAGCTGGCCCTGGGCCAGCTTGCCGCCATAATGGTTGATATAGGCGGGTTCCGTGCCGACGATGCGATAGCCCTGGTAATTATCGCCCAGCGCCACCGGCACCACTTCCCGCACCAGCCGGTTGGCACGCAGAGTGTCCAGCGCTGACAGGGGCACATTGCCCGTCGGCGTATCGATATGCAGCAGGGCGGACATCACCAATTGCAGCGGGCTGCCCTTGGCCCCCACCACCATGTCGAAACCGGCGACATCGCGGGCCAGCCGATCCTCGATCCGCCGGTCCAGCATCAACAGAAAGCTGATGGTGGCCACGCCGAGGGCCAGCAGCAGCAGGTTCAACAGGCTGGTCAGCGCCCGCTGGCGCAGATAGGCCAGGCTGAGGGTGAGCATGTTCATGCTGCCATCCCTTCCGGCTTGGTCAGGCGCAGGGCCACCGGCACCCGCGCCGTCAACCGCTGGTCATGCGTGGCGATCAGCAAGGTGGCACCGCTCAGATCGGCCTGCTGCAACAGCAGGTCCAGGGCGGCGGCGCAATTCTCATCATCCAGCGCGCTGGTCGGTTCATCCGCCAGCAGCAGGGCCGGACGGTTGACCAGGGCGCGGGCCACCGCCACCCGCTGGCGTTCCCCCTGCGACAGGTCGGACGGACGGGCCTTGGCCCGGTCGCCCAGCCCGACGCGGGAGAGCAGTTCCTTGATCACCGCCTCATCCACCGCATGACCGGCCAGGGTCTGGGCCAGCCGCAGATTATCAGCGATGGAAACCGCCTCGATCAAATGGAGTTGCTGGAAAACGATGCCGATATGGTGGGCCCGCAACCGGTCCAGCCCCGCGGGGCCCAACTGGCGCATATCCTGGCCCAGCAGCTTGAAGCTGCCCGCCATCACCGGCAACAGCCCCGCCAGCAGGTTCAGCAGTGTGGTCTTGCCGCTGCCGCTGGGGCCCAGCAGCAGGCCATGCTGCCCCTTGGCCAGATGCAGCGCCGGAACAGACAGGATATCCCGCCCGCCAATGGAATGGCGCAGATTGTCAATTTCGATCAGGGCATCGGCCATGGCCACCGCTCTCCCGCCTTGCCGTGGGTAAACTCACTTCGATTTATATATTATAACATAACAAAACAATGCGACAGAAAAGGCCGGGGTCCAGAGGCCACAGGCGCTTCGCTCTACAAAACTGGCCCCCGGCCTGCGCCCATAGCCGCTAAGTTAACCTCTCGCACCGAAGTGCTTTCCCCGCGAAAGCGGGGATCCAGGGGCCACGGGAACTACACATCGGTGCAGGCGGCCCCTGGCCCCCCGCTTTCGCGGGGGAGGCGGGGAAGGTGCGAAGCCCAATCTTAGCGCTATGGGCCTGCGCCGGAGTGACGGTAAATGTAGATCAGGCTTCTCAAACCTGCGTCGCCAGCACCGCCAGCCCGACCAGGGCCACCAAACCGCCCGCCAAACGCGGGAACAGGCCGGCGATCCAGGCGCGGTTGCGCAGGGCCAGCGCCGCACCCACGGCAATGACGGACTGGATGACCGCCAGACCCAGCAGATATGACGCAATCGGCGTCGCCTCCGCACCATAGATCGACTCGCCATAGGCATAGCCATGGAACAGGCCGGCAAAGGCGAATAGGGCGGCCCAGAATGCGACCGGCAGCTTACGCCCGCTGGCAATCACACTGCCGGCCGTCAGCACCGACAGCGCCACCAGCAGTTCGGATGCCGGCAGGTTGACACCCGCCACATGCAGCCCCACCCCGATGCAGGAAACCGCAACAAACAGCACCGGCAGCAGCAGCGGCAGGCCGGCGGCGGCCACGGCCAGACCGGCGGCCAGGGTGAAGGCCAGATGGTCCAGCCCAATCACCGGATGGCCCAGGCCAGACAGCAGCCCCTGCATGAAGGTGGCCGGCAGCTTGCCATCCATCATGTGATGGGCATGGGCCGGCAGCGTGGCGATCAGGCTGGCCGTCAGGGCGACACCGCAGCCAGCGGCGCGGCGGAATTGAAACGACATACTTCCTCCTCTGCGTCCTCCCTCCGAGGACGGTTACGGCTATGGTTCCAGCGGCAGGTCTCCTGGCTTGCGGCTGATGGCGCGTCGGGTCCGCCTTCCCGGTTTTCAAGCATGAAAACCAGTGGCCTGAATGGACCGAACGCTCGCCGCACACAGTTGCGGGGGCAGCCGCGGCTTCTGGCCGGATGGGGTCCGGCCGACCGCGTTCCCTTTTCATGCCGGTATTGAAACCGGCAACCGATGGAATGCGCTGGCACTATGGGGCCAAGTCGGGATGATTGACAAGCGCCTCCGCCATCGGTCTATTGCCCATTGCGCCGGTCGCCGGCCGGGCCTGAGCAACCCGGTCGGCGTTAAAAGGGAACACGGACCTGATGTTTTGCCCAATCCGATAAGCGGGACGGGCACATTGGCGACCGTGGCTGCCCCCGCAACTGTGTGTGGCGAGCCTGTTCCATCCAGGCCACTGGTTCTTTCAAGAACCGGGAAGGCGGAACAGGTGATGACCCATGAGCCAGGAGACCTGCCGCGCGTCAGGGACGGTTTCGGGCGGGGTGCCCCGGTGCCGGTCGGCCAGCTTTCTGCCTGCGCCGATGGAGCCGCCTTGATCGCGGTGCTTCCCTGTCCGGCATCCCTGGAAAGAACGGCCGGATACGGGGAAAATGACCGACCAGATGATCATTGCGGCGGATGCGGGGCCGGTTCGGCCCGTGGTGTCCGTCTGCCGTTCCTGCCGGGGGCCCGATGCGCCGCCGGACTTGGCCCCCGACCAGCGGCCGGGGGCCGTGCTGGCGCGCGGCCTGTGCGACAGCCAGCCCGATGATGTGGCGGTGCAGGTGGTGGATTGCCTGGGCAACTGCAACCGTGGCCCCTCTGCCGCGCTGCAATGTGCCGGGCGCTGGCAATATCTGTTCGGGGAGATTGACCCCGCCAGCGGCCCCGCCGACCTGCTGGCCGCCGCCCGGCTGCTGGCGGAGGCGCAGGATGGGTTGCTGCCCTGGCGCACCCGCCCGCCGGCCCTGAAAAAAGGGCTGATCGCCCGCCTGCCCGCCTTCCCCGCCCCCATCGCCGCCGGCTGAAAGTCCAAAACCATGAGCAATCTCAACAAGGTGCCCTGCACCATCATCACCGGCTTTCTGGGTGCCGGCAAAACCACCCTGGTCCGCCACCTGCTGGGCAATGCCGGCGGGCGGCGGCTGGCGGTGATCGTCAATGAATTCGGCGATGTCGGCGTGGATGGCACGCTGTTGAAGGGTTGCGGTGACGAATCCTGCCCGGATGAAAATATCGTCGAACTGGCCAATGGCTGCCTGTGCTGCACCGTGGCCGATGATTTTGCGCCCACGCTGGATGTGCTGCTGGCCCGCCAGCCGGCGGTCGAGCATATCCTGATTGAAACCAGCGGTCTGGCCCTGCCCAAACCGCTGGTGCAGGCCTTCAACTGGCCGGCGATCAAGGGAAGGGTGACGGTGGATGCCGTGGTAGCCGTGGTGGATGGTGCCGCCCTGGCCGATGGTCAGGTTGCCGGCGATCTGGCCGCCCTGGAAAGCCAGCGCGCCGCCGATCCGGCGCTGGACCATGACAACCCGCTGGAAGAAGTGTTCGGCGATCAGATTGCCTGTGCCGATCTGGTGGTGCTGACCAAGGATGATCTGCTGGACGCGGCGGGACAGGCCCGCGCCCGCGCCGCCGTGGAACGCGCGCTGCCGCGCGGCGTCGGCATCATCCCCGCCGTGGAAGGCCGCGTGTCGCCCGACCTGCTGCTGGGCCTGGGGCTGGCGACAGAACAGGATATTGAAAACCGTCGCACCCATCATGACGCGGAAGAAGACCATGATCATGATGATTTCGACAGTGTGGTGGTGCCCATGCCGCCAGTGGCCGATGCCGCCGCCCTGACCGCCCGGATCGAGGCGTTGGCCCGTGACCATGGCATTCTGCGGGTGAAGGGCCATGTCGCCGTTATCGGCAAGCCGATGCGGCTGGCCGTGCAGGCGGTGGGAGGCCGGGTGAACCAATATTATGACCGGCTGTGGGACAAGTTTGAGGAACGGCAGGGCAAGCTGGTGGCCATCGGGCTGCACGGGTTTGACCGCGCCGCCGTCGCCGCCCTTCTGGCCGGCTGATCCAGCATGCATCTTCTGGCCACCAGCAGCGCCCTTCTGGATGAGCAATCGGCAGCCGTCGATATTGCCCAGCCGGTGGCCGACGTGCTGGTGGCCAGTTTTTCCGACAGTGACCTGCAATCACTGGGGGCGGCCCATGCCGCCGCGGGTGTGGGGTGGAGCCTGGGGCTGGTCAATCTGCGCGTGTTGGCGCACCCGATGTCAGTCGATCTGTGGCTGGACCGCACGGCCCGCCATGCCAAACTGATCGTGGTGCGGGTGCTGGGCGGGCTGGATTGGTGGCGCTATGGTGCCGAAAGTCTGGCCCAGCGCTGCCAGCGCCATGGCATCCAACTGGCCCTGCTGCCGGGGGAGGATCGGGACGATCCACGGCTGGCGGAACGCTCCACCCTGCCCGGCCCCACCTTGTCCCGCCTGCTGGCCCTGTTCCGTGCCGGCGGACTGGCCAATGCCGACGGGCTGGTGCGGGGGCTGGGCAGCCTGCTGGATGGCGGGGATGATATTCCCGATGCCGTGGCCGCCCCCCTGGTCGCCCCCTATACCATGGCCGGCAACGGCTCGGCGGGGCGGGTGGTGGTATTGCTCTACCGGTCCCAGGTGCTGGCCGGTGATACCGCCCCGGCGGATATGCTGATCGAAAGGCTGGCGGCGGCGGGGGTGGCAGTCCATGCCTTCCACCTGCCAGGGCTGAAGGTGCCGGGCGTGGCCGACGCCCTGGCCGCCCACAACATTGGCCCGGTCGATCTGGTATTGACGCTGACGGCGTTTGGCGGTGGCGGCGACCTGCCCTTTGGCGATGCGCCCCTGCTGCATCTGGTCAATGCCACCACCCTGCGCGATGCCTGGGCGGCGTCCGACCGGGGCCTGGGTGCATCGGACCTTGCCATGCATGTGGTGCTGCCGGAAATTGATGGCCGGGTGCTAAGCGGGGCGATTGCCTTCAAACAGGCTGATGATGCCACCGCCGTGGCCCTCTCCCGCCCAGAACCGGCCTTGCTGGACCGGGTGGTGGAACGGGTGCTCGCCCGGCTGCGGCTGCGCCATACCCCGGCAGCCCAGCGTCGGCTGGTGATCCTGCTGCCCGATTATCCGGGGGCGGCGGGGCGGGAGGCCTATGCCGTGGGGCTGGATGTACCGGCCAGCCTGCGCGCCATCATCAATCTGTTGCAGGGGGCCGGTTGGCAGACCGGGCCGCTGCCGGCAACTGACCGCGCCCTGCTGGATGGCATCATCCGGGGCGACGCCGTCGCCCACCTGTCCCTGTCCGCCTATCAGGCATGGCTGGATACGCACCCGGACGCCGCCCGCCGGATGCTGGAAGCCTGGGGACCGCCGCAGGATGACCCGGTATTCCGCGATGGGGCCTTCCACTTCCGCGCCCTGGCCTGCGGCCCGCACTGGCTGGCCCTGCCGCCCGAACGCGGGCGGTTTGATCAGCGCCGGGCCGATTACCATGATGTCAGC
Organism: Niveispirillum sp. SYP-B3756; assembly: GCF_009495745.1. GTDB lineage: Bacteria > Pseudomonadota > Alphaproteobacteria > Azospirillales > Azospirillaceae > Niveispirillum. Next base: position 162,967 of record NZ_WIDQ01000006.1, on the reverse strand, counting down.
CTGCCGCCGCGCCATGGGCTGATGGCGTTCTGCCACTGGATGCAGGCACAGGCGCCCCACGCCCTGTTGCATCTGGGGGCGCATGGCACGCTGGAATGGCTGCCCGGCAAGGCCGTGGCGCTGACGCCGGATTGCTTCCCCGAACTGGCGGTGGCCGCCCTGCCGGTGATCTATCCCTTCATCCTGACCAATCCGGGCGAAGCGGCACAGGCCAAGCGTCGGCTGGCCGCTATCACCCCCGGCCACCTGCCCCCGCCGCTGGCGGAAGGCTCGCTGACCGGCCCGATGGCGGAGCTGGAACGGCTGGTGGAGGAATATGCCCAGGCCGATGGGGTGGACCCGCGCCGGCGCGACCGGCTGGGCAGCCTGATCCTGGATGAAGCCCGCGCCCAAGGCCTGCTTTCCACCCTTGGCCTGGAAAGCCAGGAGGGTGGGGAGGCACTGCGCCGCATTGATGCCTGGCTTTGCGACCTGAAGGATATGGCGCTGCAGGATGGCTTGCATATTTACGGCCAGGCCCCGGCGGGGGCAGCACCTGAGATCATCGCCAGTGCGACGGGTGAACGCGATGGGCTGGTGACTGCGCTGGCGGGCCGGCACCTGCCCCCCGGCCCGGCGGGCGCACCGGCGCGGGGCCGGCTGGATGTGCTGCCCAGCGGGCGCAACCTGTTCACCAGCGATCCCCGCACCCTGCCCACCCCCACCGCCTTTGCCCTGGCGCGCAAGGCCGCCGACGCGGTGATCCGCCTGCATCTGCAGGAAAAGGGGGAGATGCCGCGTCAACTGGTGCTGGACCTGTGGGGCAGCGCCGGCCTGCGCACGGGCGGGGAGGAGGTGGCGCAGGTTCTTGCCTTCCTGGGTTGCCGCCCCCTGTGGGAACCGGCCACGGGCCGGGTGCGCGGGGTGGAGGTGCTGCCCCCCGCCGTGCTGGACTGGCCGCGCGTGGATGTCACCTGCCGCCTGTCCGGCCTGTTCCGCGACCTGTTCCCGGCCCAGATCGCCCTGCTGGACAGCGCCATCCAGGCGGTGGCCGCCCGCGATGAAAGTGATGAGGATAATCCCCTGGCGGCCGCATCCCGCGCCGGGGACGATCTGTTGCGTCTGTTCAGTTGCGCGCCGGGCCGCTATGGCAGCGGCATTGATGGCGCGCTCTCCGACCCCAGCATCAACGCCGCCGATCTGGCGGGGGCCTATCTGGAAGCCGCCGGTTTTGCGCTGAAGGCGGATGGCGGCATGATCCCCGCCCCCGGTGCCTTCGCCCGGCGGGTACAGGGGGCCGATCTGCTGGTGCATGGAGCGGACGATCCGCACCGCGACCTGTTGCAGGGCGGGGCCGATGCCAATTTCATCGGCGGTTTCGCGCTGGCGGCACGGGCCGATGCCGGGCTGATCGTCCTGGATACCAGCAACCCCGACCAGCCCCGCCCCCGCCCGCTGGCGGCCGCCCTTGCCCGCATCGTGCGGGGCCGTGCGGCCCATCCGCGCCATATCCAGGGCCTGATGCGCCATGGCCCGCGCGGCGGGGCGGAAATGGCGGAGGCGGTGGACCGGCTGGCCGATTTCGCCCGCGCCACAAAGGGCCGGGGGCCGGAGGGTGGATCGCTGGTGGATGGGGTGCTGTTCGACCTGCTGTTCGATGCCTATCTGGGCGATCCCGCCGTGGCGGATTTCCTGGCGCGGGAAAACCCCGCTGCCGGGCGCGCCATCGCTGAACGGCTGGACTGGTTGCGGCGGGATGGGCTGTGGCCCTGCCGCCGCAACGATCTGTCACCCTTGTCCCGCTGGCTGGAAGGGGAAGCGGCATGAATAAACCCACCCCCCGCCGCGACTGCCCCAGCCTGGCCCGGCCCATGCGCACAGGCGATGGGCTGATGCTGCGCCTGACACCCATCGCCCCCATGCCAGCCGCCGCCTGGGCCGAACTGGCCGATGTGGCGGAGGGGTTGGGCAATGGGCTGATCGACCTGACGCTGCGCGGGGCGGTGCAGGTGCGGGGGCTGAGGGATGAAACGGTGGCGGCGGCCCAGGCTCGGCTGCTGGAGGTCGGTTTCGTGGAAAGCCGCCCGGTGCTGGCCACCGACCCGCTGGGGCCGGATGACCCCCACGCCATGGGCGACAGCCACGCCCTGGCCGCCCGGCTGGCCGATCTGCTGACCACCCAACCGCTGCCCCCTGGCCTGCCGCCCAAGGTGACAGTGGCGCTGGATGCGGCGGGCCGACTGGACCAACTGACCGCCGACCTGCGCCTGCGCTGGGTGGGGGTGGATCGGTTGTGGCTGATTGTGGGGGATCGGGTGGTGGACGAAAGCCGGGCGGATTCCGGCCCGGCGCTGGTACGGGATTATCTGGAACGTATGGCGCGGGCAGGGTGCCGGGGGGTGGATTTCCATTCTTCAATAGCGCTCCCCCTTTCCGTCACCCCGGCGCAGGCCAGGGTCCAGAATGCCAAGCACCTTGCTCCACGAAACTGGACCCCGGCCTGCGCCGGGGTGACGGTAGAAGGGGGCGGAGCGGTCGCCACAGAAGCTCACTTTGTTTCAGCGCCCCTCCCCCTCGGCCCCATCACCCCCGACATCCATCTGCTGGTCCCCGCCTTTGGCGCGCTGACATGCGCGCAATTGCAGGAACTGCTGGCCACGCCGGGCCTCACCGCGCTGCGGCCAGCGGCGGGGCGGCGGCTGGCGGTATGGGGGTCGCAGGGGGCAGGCTGCTTCCCGCCCTTCCTTGCCACCGACGATGCCGATCCGCGGCTGGCCGTCTCCGCCTGTCCGGGCGCACCGTCCTGCGGATCGGCCTTGCGGCCCACGCGGGCGCTGGCCACGGCATTGGCGGAAGGGAATTACGGAGTGCTGCATTTGTCAGGCTGTGGCAAAGGCTGCGGGGCACCGGGGGATGGCACCGCACAGGCCATCGCCACGGCGGATGGTTGGGATTTACAAGGGGATGATGTCAGCCGGCTTGCCGCCGGGCTGGCCGCCATGGGGGAAAGGCGAAACGATGCCTTATGAGTATGAAAAGGATGGGGCGGCCATTTACCGCCAGTCCTTTGCCACCATCCGGGCAGAGGCGGACCTGTCCCGCTTCGATGGGCAAGAGGCAGAGGTGGCCATCCGCATGATCCATGCCTGCGGCATGGTGGACGCAGCACGCCATTTCGCTTTTGCCCCCGGTGCCGTGGCCCAGGCCGCCCAGGCCCTGCGCGCGGGTGCCCCCATCCTGTGTGATGCGGAAATGGTGGCCCGTGGCGTCACCCGGTCCCGCCTGCCCGCCGATAACCGGGTGATCTGCCACCTGCACCATACCGATGTGCCGGCCTTGGCCGAACGGCTGGGCACCACCCGGTCGGCGGCAGCGCTGGAGCTGTGGCGCGATGATCTGGCCGGCAGCGTGGTGGCCATCGGCAATGCCCCCACCGCCCTGTTCCACCTGCTGGAAATGCTGGAGGCAGGGGCACCCCAGCCGGCGGCCATCATCGGGATGCCGGTGGGCTTTGTCGGCGCGATGGAATCCAAGCAGGCGCTGATGGCGGTTGCCCCCGCCCTGCCCTGGCTGACCGTAAAGGGGCGGCTGGGCGGCAGCGCCATGACGGCAGCCGCCATCAACGCGCTGGCGGGGCTGACAGCATGACGGGGCGGCTTTATGGCGTGGGCACTGGCCCCGGCGACCCGGAATTGATGACGCTGAAGGCCGCCCGCCTGATCCGCGAGGCCCCCGTGGTGGCGCGCTTCTGCAAGGCGGGGCGGCTGGGCAACGCCGGCACCACGGTGGCCGGCCTGATGCGCGCCGATGTGGTGGTGGAAGAACTGGCCTATCCGGTGACAACCGAACTGCCGCTGCACAGCGATGCCTATCGCAGCCGGATCACCGCTTTTTACGAGGAATCCGCCGCCCGCATCGCCACCCATCTGGCCGTCGGGCGTGATGTGGTGGTGCTGTCGGAGGGCGACCCGCTGTTCTACGGCTCCTACATGCATCTGCACCGAAGGCTGGCCGGACGCTTCCCGGTGGAGGTGGTGCCGGGTGTCACCGGCATGGCCGCCTGCTGGGCCGCCGCTGGGGTGCCAATCGCCCAGGGTGACGATGTGCTGTGCGTGTTGCCTGGCACGTTGGGGGAGGATGCGCTGGCCGAACGGCTGGCCGGGGCCGATGCCGCCGTGATCATGAAGGTGGGTGGCAACCTGCCGAAAATCCGCCGGGCGCTGGCCCGCGCCGGGCGGCTGGATGAAGCGCTCTATGTCGAACGCGGCAGCCAGCCGGGGCAGCAGGTGATGCCACTGGCGGAACGGGATGCCGACCTGCCCGCCCCCTATTTCTCCATCATCCTGCTGCCCGGCTGGCAGGATGCGGCATTGGCGCAGGCGGAGGCGGCTGAATGAGCGGCCATCTTGCCATTATCGGGCTGGGGCCCGGCCCGGCAGACCAGATCACCCCGCAAGCCGCCGAGGCCCTGGCGCGGGCCGACTGGCTGCTGGGCTATGGCCCCTATCTGGACCGGCTCCACCTCGCCCCGCATCAGCGCATCGTGCCCACCGACAATAGGGAGGAAGCGGCCAGGGCCGCCCATGCCCTGCGGCTGGTGGCAGAGGAAGGGCGGCAGGTGGCGATGGTGACAGGCGGCGACCCCGGCGTGTTCGCCATGGCCGCCGCCGTGCTGGAACAGATGGAACAAGGGCCGCCAGCATGGCGCACGGTGGAGATGCAGATCATCCCCGGCATCACCGCCATGCTGGCCGTGGCGGCGCGCGTCGGTGCGCCCTTGGGGCATGATTTCTGCGCCATTTCGCTGTCGGACAACCTGAAACCCTGGTCGGTGATTGAAAACCGCCTGCGCGCCGCCGCCACGGGCGGCTTCGTCATGGCCTTCTATAACCCCCGCTCCAAGGCACGACCGCACCAGTTGGGCCAAGCATTGGCCCTGCTGCGTGACCTGCTGCCCGGCACGGTGCCGGTTATTTTCGGCCGCGCCATCGGCCGGCCGGATGAAAGCGTGATCTTCACAACGCTGGCGGCGGCTGACCCCGAACAGGTGGATATGTCCACCTGTGTGCTGATTGGCACGGCGGAAACCAGGGTGCTGGAACGGCCAGGGCTGGAACCGCTGGTCTATACCCCCCGCGCCATCGCGGGGCCGGTTTGATGCAGCAGGCCCAGCACCCCCGCCACATTCTCCACCCGCAGACCGGCGGACTTATCCGGGCGGGCCACCATGATGACGGGGATACCCAACGCGCGCGCCGCATCCAGCTTGGCGCGCGCTGCCTCCCCCCCGCTGTTCTTGGACAGGATATGGCTGATGCGGTGCTGGCGCAGCAGGGCCAACTCGCCCTCCAGGCTGAACGGTCCCCGGTCCAGCAGGCATTCCAGATGCGGCAGGGGCAAGGGCGGGTCGATGGGATCGACGCTGCGGATCAGATAATGATGCTGCGGGGCGGCCAGCAGGGGGGCCACCTCCTGCCGGCCCAGGGTTACAAAGACGCGGGCGGCAGCCGGCCCGAGGGCCGCCACCGCCGCCGGCACATCGGCCACCATGCGCCAATCATCGCCGGCCTGCGGCACCCAGCCGGGCCGGTGGAGGGAGATCAGGGGCACCTCCGCCAGCGCCGCCGCCTGCACCGCATTGGCGGAAATGCGGGCAGCGAAAGGATGGGTGGCATCCACCAGCAGGCTGAACCCGCCCGCCCGCAGATAATCGGCCAGCCCCGCCGCCCCGCCAAAACCACCCACACGGGTGGGCACCGGCATGGCCAGGGGCGCCTTGGTGCGCCCGGCCAGCGACAATTCTACCCGCCGTCCCCCCTGTTCGGCCAGGGCCGCAGCCAGCAGCCGGGCATCGGTGGTGCCGCCCAGGATCAAGATGGATGGGGCGGAATAAAGCGGGGGCATGGCTGATGGCGGGTCCGGCAATGGAAAATCCGGCGGATCATGCCGCCCCCACCCCCTGGCTGTCCATCATTGGCATCGGAGAGGATGGGCTGGAGGGTTTGGGTGCCGCTGCGCGTGAGGCCCTGGCCGCTGCCGAACTGGTGTTCGGTGGCCAGCGTCATTTGTCGCTGGCGGCATCGCTGATCCAGGGGCAGGCACAGCCCTGGCCCAGCCCGTTTGCCGATGGCATCAGTGCCGTGCTGGCCGCACGCGGGCGGGCCGTGGCGGTGCTGGCATCGGGCGACCCGTTCCTTTACGGGGTGGGGGCGACAATGGCACCGCATCTGTCGGCGGGGGAATGGATTGCTTATCCGGCCCCGTCGGCCCCCGCCCTGGCCGCATCCCGGCTGGGCTGGCCACTGGCCGACGTGCAGATTGTCAGCCTGCATGGCCGCGACATCACCCGCCTGCGCCCGCATCTGCACCCCGGCCAACGCCTGTTATTGCTCACCAGCGACGGGCAGGCCCCGGCAGCCATCTCGCAGATGCTGGTGACGGACGGGTTCGGCCCCTCCCAACTGACCCTGTTCAACCGGCTGGGCGGGCCGGCGGAAAGCCGGGCCGATGGCAGCGCGCGGGATTTCACCGGTATCAGCGCCGATCCGCTGAACCTGCTGGCCGTCACCGTGGCTGCGGAAGCGGCGGCACAATTGCCCCGGCTGACGCCGGGCCTGCCGGATGACTGGTTTCAGCATGATGGGCAGATCACCAAGGCCCCCGTCCGGGCGCTGACCCTGGCCGCCCTCTCCCCCCGCCGGGGGGAATTGCTGTGGGATCTGGGGGCGGGGTCCGGCTCCATCGCCATTGAATGGTGCCTGCGTCATCCGGCCCAACGCGCCATCGCCGTGGAACGCCACCCCGACCGCGCCACCCGCATCGCGGCAAATGCCCGCCGTTTCGGCGTGCCCGATCTGACCATCATCACCGCCGACAGCACCGACGCCATCGCCACCCTGCCCACCCCCGATGCCATCTTCATCGGGGGCGGTGCGAAAGCGGGCCTGCTGGCCGCTTGCCGTGAAGCGCTGCACCCCGGCGGGCGGCTGGTGGTGAATGCGGTGACGCTGGAAACAGAAGCCCTGTTGCTGGCCGAACATGCCGCCCATGGGGGCAGCCTGCTGCGGCTGGACATTGCCCAGGCGGCCCCCGTCGGCCCGCTTACCGGCTGGCGCCCCGCCATGCCCATCGTGCAATGGCGCTGGGAAAAACCATGGTAGGCCGCCCCCTGATCGCCGGCATCGGCTGCCGCCGGGGCACGTCGCTGGCAGCGCTGTCCAGCGCGCTGAACGACGCCTTGGCCAACGCCGATCGCACCCGCGCCGACCTGACGGCCCTGGCCAGTTGGACCGGCAAGGGGGACGAACCCGGCCTGCTGGCTCTGGCGGAGGGCTGGGGTTTGCCCCTGCATCTGCTGGATAGCGACACCCTCACCGCCCAGCCGGTCAGCCAGCCCAGCGCCGCCGTCACCACCCTGACCGGCCTGCCCTCTGTCGCCGAAGCCGCCGCCCTTGCCATCGCCGGCCCCAACGCCCGCCCCCTGCTGCCCCGCCATGTGGCCGGCGGGGTGGTGGTGGCCCTGGTGGAGGGGGATAAATTAATGCCAGAACAGCACAATTCCACGCCTGAGGCTCGCCCATGACGACCATCCATTTCATCGGCGCCGGCCCCGGTGCGGCGGACCTGATCACCGTGCGCGGGCGTGACCTGCTGGCAGGGTGTGAGGTCTGCCTTTATGCCGGTTCGGTCGTCTCACCCGAGGTTTTGTCCTGGTGCCGGCCCGGCGCGCGGCTGGTGGATACCGCCCCCTTGGACCTGGATGGCATCGTGGCCGAATTCCAGCGTGCCCAGGCCGATGGGCATGATGTGGCGCGGCTGCAATCGGGCGACCTGTCGATCTACAGCGCCGTGGCAGAACAGTTGCGGCGGCTGGACCAACTGGGCATCCAATATACGCTGACGCCGGGAGTACCGGCCTTTGCCGCCGCCGCCGCCACGCTGGGCCGGGAATTGACCGTGCCGGGCGTGGCGCAAACCCTGGTCTTGACCCGCATGTCGGGCCGCGCCTCGGCCATGCCGGAAGGGGAAAAACTGGCCGCCTATGCCGCCACCGGGGCTACGCTGGCCGTGCATCTGGCCATCCATGTGCTGGATGCGGTGGTGACGGAAGCCCTGCCGCATTACGGCCCCGCCTGCCCGGTGGCCGTGGTTTTCCGTGCCTCCTGGCCAGAGGAACGGGTGATCAAGGGCACGCTGGCCGATATTGTGGAAAGGGTGCGGCAAAGCCCGCCGGAACGCTCCGCCTTGATCCTGATCGGCCCGGCGCTGGATGCCGGGGATTTCCGCGAAAGCGCCCTTTACAGCCGCGATTATGACCGGCGGTTCCGCCCCACCGCGTCCGGGAAGGGTGCATGAGCCAACAGCACGCCCTGCCGGTCGAAGGCCAGCACCTCCACCAGAACGCCGCTGCCCTCGAGGGCGGCGGCCACAACGTTGCGGGCCTCCACTGCCACAAGGTCAGCCATGGCCGCCGCCTGTTGGCCGGCAATCACCAACGCCTCCCCCGCCCCGGCGGCACTGCGGATCAGGGCGATGCGTTCCGCCTCCACCCCGCAGCGGGCGGCGACCTCGGCCAGCCGGTCCAGATCCACCCGCCCACGCTTGGAATGCAGATCCATCAGCCCCTGGCCCAGCTTCACCATCTTGGCGATGCCGCCGGCGATGGACAGCCGTTCCACCGGGTGTCGGCGCAGATATTTCAACAGCCCGCCGACAAAATCCCCCATATCGATCAGAGCCTGTTCCGGCAGGCCATAGAGCGCCTGGATCGCCGCTTCGGAGGTGGAACCGGTGCTGCCGGCGATATGACGCAGGCCGAGCGCGCGGGCCACGTCCACCCCACGATGAATGCTGTCGATCCAGGCCGCACAGGAATAGGGCACCACAATCCCCGTGGTGCCCAGAATGGACAGGCCGCCGACAATGCCCAGCCGCCCGTTCAGGGTGTGGCGGGCCAGTTCCTGGCCATTCTCCACCCCAACCTCTATCTCAAGATCGGGTGGCAACCCGTTGTTCAGGCTGGACAGTTCAGCACTGATCATCCGCCGGGGGACGGGGTTGATGGCCGGTTCCCCCACCGCCAGCGGCAATCCTGGCCGTGTCACCGTGCCCACGCCATCGCCGGCCAGAAAGCGGATACCGGCCCCGCCATCCTGCCGGGGCCGCACACGGGCCCAGACCAGCGCCCCATGGGTGACATCGGGATCGTCGCCGGCATCCTTCACCACGCCAGCCATGGCAGCCCCCTCGCCCAGCGCCTCCCGCGCCAAGGCAAAGGCCGGTTGCTGGCCGCCCGGCAGGGTGATCTGCACCGGATCGGGGAACTGACCGGTCAACAGCGCCTGATACGCCGCCTTGGCGGCGGCGGTGGCGCAGGCCCCCGTCGTCCAGCCATGGCGCAGCGGACCCGTGGGTTTGAGCTGATCGGGATCATCATTCATAAGGGCTGCTATAATCGCAGGGCCGCATCATGACTAGTATTCTCCAGCACCTTGCCCATCTGCAAGGCGGCCATTTGCCGGAATTTGCCCCCGGCAGCGTCTGGCTGGCCGGGGCCGGGCCGGGCGATCCGGCACACCTGACCCTGGGCGTGGCCACAGCATTGTATCTGGCCGATGTGATTGTGCATGATGCGCTGGTGGATGATCGCGTGCTGGCCCTGGCGGCACCGGGAGCGGTGCTGGAATTTGCCGGCAAGCGCGGCGGCAAGCCATCGGCCCAGCAGGCCGATATCACCAGCCGGCTGATCGAACTGGCCCGCCAAGGCCGCCGCGTGCTGCGCCTGAAGGGCGGCGACCCGTTCATTTTTGGGCGCGGCGGGGAAGAGGTGGCGGCCCTGATCGCCGCCGGCATTCCCTTCCGCGTGCTGCCGGGGCTGACCTCTGGCCTGGCGGCACTGGCATTGTCGGGAATGCCCGGCACCATGCGGGGGGTGAACCAGGCCCTGGTGCTGGCCACCGGCCATGGGGCCGATGGGGAGGGCGCGCCGGATTGGGCAGCCCTGGCCCGGCTGGATCAGCCGATCCTGATCTATATGGGCATGAAGAACCTGCCCATCATCGCCACCGCCTTGATGGAAGGCGGGATGGGGGCAGACAAGCCCGCCGCCGCCATCGCCTGGGCCGGCACGGATAAACAACGCCGTATCACTGCAACCCTGGCCACCCTGGCCGATACCGCCGCACAGGCGGGCCTGGAAGCCCCTGCCATTCTGGTGATCGGGGATATTGCCGCAACCGACTTCAGGGGGCTGTGATGAAGGGATTGATCGTCGCCGCCCCACGTTCAGGCTCCGGCAAAACGCTGGTGACCTTGGGCCTGATGGCGGCAGCCCGGGCGCGCGGGCTGCGCGTGGCCGGCGCCAAGATCGGCCCGGATTATATCGACCCGGCCTTTCACACGGTGGCCACCGGATTGCCCAGCGTCAACCTGGATGGCTGGTCCATGCCGCCCGCCCTGGTGGATGAATTGGCCGCAAGACAGGCGGCGGATGCCGATATCGTCATCATGGAAGCGGCCATGGGCCTGTTTGATGGCGTGGCGGCAGAACCGGGGCGCAGCGGGGCCGGGGCCGATCTGGCCGCCCGGCTGGGCCTGCCGGTGCTGCTGGTGCTGGATGTTTCCGGCCAATCGCAGACGGCGGGGGCGCTCGCACTCGGCATGGCACGGTTTGACCCGGCGGTGACTGTCGCCGGCGTCATCGCCAACCGCGTGGCCAGCGACCGCCATGCCCAGCAGGTGGAACAGGGCCTAGCCCGCGCCGGCCTGCTGTTGCTGGGCTGCATCCCGCGTGACAATGATCTGGCCGTACCCGAACGCCATCTGGGATTGGTACAGGCCGGGGAGATTGCGGGGCTGGAAGCCCTGCTGGCCAAGCTGGGGGAAAGACTGGCGGCAGCGGTGGACCTGGATGCGCTGCTGGCCCTGGCCGGCCCCATCCGCACCCAGGTGCCCGACGCCGGCCACCTGATCCCCCCGCCCCCCGGCCAGCGGGTGGCCGTGGCCCGCGATGCCGCCTTCAGCTTTCTCTACCCACATCTGCTGGAAGGCTGGCGGACGCGCGGGGCGGAACTGTCTTTCTTCTCCCCCCTGGCCGATCAGGCACCGCCAGCGGATACCGATAGCTGCTGGCTGGCGGGCGGTTACCCGGAACTGCACGCCGGAGCGCTGGCAGCGGCGAAGAATTTCCGGGATGGGTTGGCCGATTTCGCCCGCACCCGCCCGGTGCATGGGGAATGCGGCGGTTACATGGTGCTGGGGCGCACGCTGGAGGATGCGGACGGGGTGACACACCGGATGGCCGGCCTGCTGGACCATGCCACAAGCTTCAAACGTCGCAAGCTGGCCCTGGGATACCGCCGCGCCGAGCTGCTGGCCGACGCCGCCCTGGGACCGGCAGGAATGCGGCTGCGCGGGCATGAGTTCCATTACGCCACGGTCAGCGACCCGGGCCACGACCAGCCGCTTTGCCGCCTGCACGACGCCACCGGCCGCGACCTGGGGCCCGCCGGCGGCGTGCACGGCCGGGTCAGCGGCAGTTTCCTGCATGTGATTTGTGGCGAGGGTTGAGACGCGGGGGACAAAAGCAATTGGCCCCCCCGAATCCCAACCGTCGCCACACCCCCGTCACGCCTGCCGATCCACCCATTCCGCATAGCTCGGCCGGGAGAGCTGGAACAGGTCGGTGCAGCGCGTATACCAGCCGGCCCCATGCATCCGCGCCACCAGCGCCATGGCCAGCGTGTCGACATGCAGGCGCTGGGCGTCGACCAGTTCATCGCGGATATGGAAGCGCAGCACCTGCCCCAGCACCACGGTGGACAGGCCGGCATCGACCGACTGGAACAACCGGCATTCCATCGCCACCGGGGCTGACGTGATGCGCGGCGGGGTGATGGCGGTGGATTGGGTGACGGCGATGCCGGCCTGCGCCAGCTCGTCAAACTCCGGCGGGGCGTCGATGCAGGTGAAATTCATCGCCGCCGCGTCCGCCTCCCCGACCAGATTGACCACGAACTCCCCCGTATCCAGGATGTTCCGGGCGCTGTCTTTGTAGCTGCCATCCGGGCGGCGCATCAGCCCGATGGCCACCAGCGGCGGCTCCGACCCCATCATGTTGAAAAAGCTGTAAGGGGCGGCATTGCGGATGCCGTCGCTGGAACAGGTGGTCAGCCAGGCGATAGGGCGCGGCGTGATGGCCGCACTCATCAGCTTATAGCGATCCGCCGCCACCATCTCTGCAAAATCGAAATCCATGATCTATCCTTGGCGCTTCACTGCCTGCTGGGGTGCCGTATTGACATTCAGGGTGAAGATGTCGGGCCGTGCGTAATGGCCAACGACATCGAAATCATATTTACCGCGCACCACCTCATCTGGATCGATATCGGCATAAAGGATGGTTTCCCCGTCGAAGCAGGGCCCTGCCAGCACGGCCCCCAGCGGGGCCACGATCATCGATCCACCACGCAACAGCACGGTTTCCGGATCATCCCCCAGCGCACAGTCATAATCGGCCGGATAGGCCCCGCGCGTGATGTACTGGCAGGCGGACAGCACGAAGCAGCGGCCCTCCAGCGCGATGTGCCGCATGGTGGAAGCCCAGCTGTCGCGGTCATCGGCGGTGGGGGCGCAATACAGCGTGATGCCCTGGTCATACATCGCCATGCGCAGCATCGGCATGTAATTTTCCCAGCAGATCACCGCCCCGATGCGGCCCAGTGACGTCTCAATCACCGGCAGGGTTGATCCATCGCCGAATCCCCAGATCAGCCGTTCTGCCCCGGTCGGCATCAGCTTGCGATGTTTGGCGACCAGCCCCTTGGCCCCGTCGAAGAACAGGGCCGTGCAATAGACGGTACCGCCATCACGCTCAATGACGCCGATGACGACAAAAGTATCGGATTCTCGCACCGCCTCAGCCAACAGTTCGACCTCCGGCCCGTCCAGAGCGATGGCCGCCGCGTGGTAGCGGCGATAATCCTCCCGCCCCTGTGGCTTGCGCATCCCGACCGGGGTACCGAACGACGCCCCCTTGGGATAACCACCGAGAAAGGCTTCCGGGAACACGATCAGCCGGGCCCCCTGGGCCGCCGCCTCCCGGACCAGGGTGGCCGCCTTGCCGGCAGAGGCCAGCGCATCCTGTGGCAAAGCTGCGGCCTGCACGACGGCGGCACGAAATGGTGGGGCCATCCTTAGAAACCTCCCAAAACTGGGGTGCCAGCACGGCACCAATTATCTGCACCCAAGATACTTGCATCATCATCCGAGGCAAGATATTTTATGCCTATAATAATTTCCGCGGGAGGGTTTCATGGCGCAGGCCAACTACGACCAGTATCGCGAGGATGTCATCGGCCGCGCCAATGTCGCCGACACACCCGAACTGGTGGCCTATTACCGGCGGCTGTCCACCCTGGGGACAGGCGCGCTCTGGACCGTCGCCAACAAGATCGAGCCCTGGCAGCCGCACTCATCCTCGGTGCCGATGCTGTGGCGCTATCGTGATTTGCGCGAGGATGTGCTGAAGGCACTGGATCTGGTGACGCCGGAACAGGCGGGCCGGCGCGTGATCTATCTGGAGAATAAGGGCCGTTCCGATGTAGTGGCCGCCGTCGGCTGGCTTTATTCCGGCCTGCAGGTGATGAAGCCGGGCGAATGCGCCTCCAGCCATCGGCACAGCGCATCCGCCCTGCGCTTCATCATGGAAGGCAGCGGCGCCTTCACCAATGTCGATGGTCACAAGATGACCCTGGGCGCCAATGATTTCGTGCTGACGCCCAACGGGACGTGGCACGAACATGGCGTGTCGGCGGACGGTTCGATCTGCATCTGGCAGGACGGTCTGGACATTCCACTGATGAACGCGCTGGACGCCAATTTCTATGAGGTGCATCCGGACCTGCAGCAGGCCATCGCCTATCCGGTCAATGACAGCCTGGCCATGTGGGCAGGGTCCGGCTTGCGCCCGGCGGGCCAGCACTGGACCAAGCCCTATTCGCCGCTGCTGAAATATGAATGGGCACCGACATACGAGGCGCTGCAGCGCTATGCCCGCGTCACCGATGGCTCGCCCTTTGACGGGATCATCATGGATTATGTGAACCCGAACACGGGCGGGCCGGTGATGCAGACCATCGGCGCCACCATGCAGATGCTGCGTCCGGGGGAGCATACCAAGGCCCATCGCCAGACCGGCAGTTTCGTTTACCAGTGCGCCAAGGGGCGGGGCTGGTCAGTGATCAATGGCCAGCGTTTTGACTGGCAGGAACGCGACATCTTCGTCGTGCCGGCCTGGATGTATCACGAACATGCCAACGCATCGGCCACAGAGGATGCCTGCCTGTTCAGCTTCCATGACCTGCCGGTGATGCGCGCCCTCGGACTCTATCGTGAAGAGGCCCTGGCCGATAATGGCGGCCATCAGCCTGTTTTCAGCTAATCAACCCCAAAGGAAGTTCGATGCGTCTCGTAACCTACCGCGCTGATGTGGAATCGGCGGCGCGCCTGGGCGCCCTGGCCGGCGATCTGGTGATCGATCTGGCCCGTTTCGGCAGCGTCAAGGGTGTGCCGTTCCCCGCCACCATGCTGGAATTCATCGATCTGGGGCCGCAGGCCGTGGCGATTGCCAGCCGGCTGATTGCCGAATGCGGGGACATCTTCCCGCTGGGCACGGCCGTGCCGCTGGCCAATGTCAAACTGCTGGCCCCCATCCCGCGCCCGCGCAAGAACATTTTCGGCATCGGCTTGAACTATACCGAGCATGTGGCCGAAAGCGCCAAGTCGCTGGACACCGCCCCCGACCTGCCGCGCCAGCCGGTGATCTTTTCCAAGCCGCCGACCAGCGTGATCGGGCCGGGGGAGCCGATCCTGCATGACAAGGCCATCACCCAGCAATTGGACTGGGAAGTGGAGCTGGCGGCCATCATCGGCACCCGCGCCAAGGGCGTTTCCCGCGCCGACGCGCTGCGCTACGTCTTCGGCTATACGGTCTGCATTGATATGAGCGCGCGTGATTGCCGCCGCGCCGGTCAGTGGATCTATTCCAAGGGCCAGGACAGCTATTGCCCGATGGGGCCGGTGGTCGTCACCGCCGATGAAATCCCCGATCCGCAGACGCTGGATCTGTGGCTGACCGTCAACGGCGTGGAAAAGCAGCGCAGCAATACCGCCTTCATGCTGTTCAAGGTGGATGAGCTGGTGGCCGATATCAGCAAGGGCATCACCCTGGAACCCGGCGACATCATTGCCACCGGCACGCCGGCGGGTGTGGGGGCGGGCCGGTCGCCGCAGGAATGGCTGTGGCCCGGTGATATTGTCGTCGCCACGGTGGAAGGCATCGGCACCCTGCGCCACCCGGTCGTCGCCCGATAACAGACTTACCCTTTCAAGGCCTTTGGGGCCTCCCACCCCGTCTCTCCCAGCCTGAAAGGGTGCGCGGGCGGTGATCCGAAGATCGCCGCCCGTTTTTTTTGCCGATACCGCACATCATCAGCGCGCCACAACAGCCCCTGGTGCAGAGCGTCTTGACGCAGAGCCGCACACTGCCACACTCCATCCCCGGCAGGTCAGGGGAGCCCGATGAATCTATTTTTGCGTCTTTTGCGTGTGGTGCTGGCGGCCCTGTTGTGGCGCAAGGGGTTAGCGCCACTGGATGTGTCGGTCGTGAGATTCCGGGTCTGGATCAATGATCTGGACACCAACCTGCATATGAATAATGGCCGTTACTTCACCGTGGCCGATCTGGGCCGGGTCGATCTGATGATCCGCAGCGGTATGCTGCGCCTGATTCTGCGGCGGAAATGGATGCCGGTGCTGGGCGGGGCCACCATCCGCTTTCGCCGTGAATTGAAGCCCCTCCAACCCTATCGGCTGAAAACCCGCGTGCTGTGCTGGGAAGGCAAATGGATATTCCTGGAACATGTGTTTGAAACCATGAGCGGCGATATCGCCGCCGCCATCGTGGTGAAGGCCGTGTTCCTGGAAAAAGGCCGGTCGATTGACACGACTGAATTGATGCACGCCATGGGGCTCGATATCCCCTCTCCGCCCATGCCACCGGATATTGAGGCGTGGCAGCATACCGAACGCGCCATCAGCAACCGCGCTAAGGAAGGGTAATAAAAAAGGGGCGCCGGTTGCCCGACGCCCCCTGTCATCCCGGTGATAGCCAGTTGGATCAGTGATTATGACCCATCGGCTGGGCACCACCCTGCCCGTCCGGCAGGACGATCTGCACATTCTGCATCATGCCCTGGTCTTCATGATCCAGAATATGGCAGTGCAGCACATATTGACCGATATAACGGCTGTAACGGGTACGGATGGTGACAATGGCATCCTGATTGACCATGATCGTGTCTTTCCAGGTGCCCTTCATGCCCTCATAGACCTGCTTGCTGGCATCGCTCAACCCCACCTTGGGGTCAGCGGGCTGGATATCCACGATCTGGAACGGGTTGACGTGGATATGGAACGGATGGTTCACGCTGATGGTGCGCAACTGCCATTGCTGGGCGTTGCCCAGGATCAACGTGTGATCCATGCGATTGGGATCATAGGCGTGCTGATTGATGAGGAACTTGGTCGGCGGTACCTTGAATTCCAGATTGAAGGCGATATCCACCTGCGGCTGACCGGAAATCTTGATTTCCTCATCCGTAACGTCGCGGTGCGGGATATATTTCGTCAGCCGCAGGTCATTGCGCAGGTCCGCCTTTACAACCTCCCGCACATCGGATGGCAGATCATCGGCCGCCCGCAGCAGTTGCTCGGTCAGGAATTCCTTCTGGGTTCCCTTGATGGCACCACCGGCAGCATGGATGACGCCGATCACCTTGGGGTTGTCAGGGGAATTCATCACCTGATCCGTGCCGCTGGCATCATCATAGACGCAATATTCACCCGGCTCCGGCAGGACGAACAGCACATCGCTGCGATATCCCGGCTGCAGGTTATTGTCCGTCTTGGCGAAAATCTGGCCACGGGTCAGCCCGTCTGTTGCCACTTCGAACTGGGTAACATCAGTGCCAGCGCAGGCCTTCCGCACTTCCGCTTCCTCCGCCTTCGCCCCGGCGGCCAGCCGGTTCAGGGCGCCCGGATTGCTGGACTTGCGGATACGCAGGTTGACCGTTTCCTCCACGCCGGCATCAATCAGGCGCCAGCGATAAAGCTGGCCCGAATTCAGCTTCATTTCCGGCCGTACCTGGGCATTGAACATGGTGTAACGGCCGGATTTCTTCCAGGCCTTGGGATCGAACTGGGCGTCGAAATCCTCCACCACGCCCACTTCACCCTTGTTACAGGTCCAGATGGCGTCTTCAGTCTTCGCGTTGCCCTTGGCGTCAACCAGACAGGCATAGGGGATTTGCTGGATCAGCATCACCTCTTTGGTGATGTCGCCATCCGGGGCAAAGCCCTTCAGCAGCGTATCCAGATCGCCATTGCTGGCCATCGTGGGGGGACGCTTGCCTTCAATCAACAAGGCCCCCGCCATGCCGCTGCCCACCTGAATGGCGGTGGAACCATGGGTGTGCGGATGATACCAGAAGGTGCCGGCCGGATGATCGGCCGGCACATTATATTCATACTGGAAATCCACCCCCGGCTTGATCGACAGCAACACGTTGTCGCTGTTGCCCGTGGGGGAAATCCACAGCCCGTGGCTGTGCATGTTGGTGGTATTGAAACAGTGGGGAATATTGGTGTTGCCGGTGGCCCCGCACAGCGGCTCAGGCTTCAGCTTGTTCTGCAGGGTGAGGCGCACTGTCTGGCCCGGCAGCATCTTGATGGTCGGGGCCGGGAAGGTTCCGTCATAGGCGCGCAGACGCACCTTGTCGTAACTGCCGGTGGCCGGGTTGAAAATCTCTCCGTCGCTCAGCACGATGGGCAGGACATAATGCAGCTCCTTGCCTGCCTCCACCGCCTTTCCCAGAGCCCGGGCGGTGAACTGGTTGAAACCAGCCTGCACATCCCCTTCCGCCGTCGATGTCAGCCCCTCTTCCGCCCGCAACACCGGCGGCGGGGCAAAGTCCGGCACCGCAGTTGCCTTCTGCCCCTGAGCCGGCATGGCCAGACCGACGGCAGAGAGGCAGACAGCCCCCGCCAATCGCCAGGACAGTCCCACTGATCCGCGCATTTTTTCGTCCCCCATTCAACGAAGAATGGTAAGATATATGACCCAGTACGCCTGACAGGACAATAAAATTGAACGCTTGACGGGTAAATATATGCAGGAAACGCAACCTTTCCTCTATGGGGTCAATTCCCCATCTCCCGATCCGGCGGGGTCACCAGCCCGCCGGAGACCACCATTTTCAGCCCCTCCTCCACACTCATGCTCAGCGGCACCAGTTGGCTGCGCGGTACGAACATCAGATAGCCCGACGTCGGGTTGGGCGTGGTAGGCACGAAGACATTCACCACCTCCTCATCCGTCAGGCGCTGCACCTCTCCCTTGGTGGTGCCGGTGATAAAGGCAATGGACCAGGTTTCCTTGCGTGGAAACTCCACCAGCACCACCTCCCGGAAGGCATCGGATTGCTGGGCCAGCACGGTTTCGAAAATCTGCTTGGTGGCGCTGTAGATGCCACGCACCACCGGCATCCGCGCCACCAGCGCTTCACCCAGCCGCACCAGCAGCCGGCCGGCGAACCCGGCAGACGTCATCCCGACCAGCACCAGGAAGACCAGCAGGATCAGCAGCCCCAGACCGGGTACGCTGAAGGGCAGATAATGATCCGGGTGATATGTTGCCGGCAGCACCCCATCCACCAGCCGGTCGATTCCATCAATGACCAGCCAGGCCAGATAAAAGGTGATGGAAATCGGTGCTGTCACCAGGATGCCGGTGAACAGATAGGCCTTCAGCCGGGCCCCCAAGGTCAGGTGAAAGGCCCATCTGACGGCTTTCTCGGCCCCAGGCCTTGTATTACGCTCTGTCACCCCAACCTCCTTGCAAAATCATCGGCCTGTCGAAACCGTAGCGGTTTGCGGCAGACGGGCCTAGATGTACTCTGTTTGAACCCATTTGCAGACGGAACTCCCCCCGTGAGCGAAGCCCATAGCGCCAATCTGGACCGCATCGACCTGTTGCAGTCGCTCAGTGCCGACGAACGCGTCAGCCTGGCCCGCCAGTGCAGCTGGCGGCATTTTCACCCGCATGAACAGATTGTGGACCGTTCATCGGACAGCCGCGATGTTTGTTTCATCGTGGAAGGTCGGGTCCAGGTGGTGAACTACTCCCTCTCTGGCCGGGAAATCACCTTCGACGATATCGAGGCCGGGGGCTATCTGGGCGAATTATCGGCCATCGACAGCGGGCCGCGCTCCGCCTCCATCGTGGCGCTGACCGAAACGCTGGTGGCCTTCATGTCGCCGCGCCTGTTTCTGGAAACGGTCACCAGCCATCCGGCCGTGGCCACGGCGGTGATGCGGCGGCTGGCCCATATTGTCCGTTCCTCCACCAGCCGGATCATGGATCTCTCCACCTTGGGTGCCAATAACCGGGTCCATGCGGAGTTGCTACGCCTGGCCAAGGCCGGGCTGAAGCCGGGCAACAAGGCGGAAATCACCCCGGTGCCGATCCATTCCGACATTGCCAGCCGCGTCTCCACCACGCGGGAGACCGTGGCGCGGGTGATGAGCGATCTGGGGCGCGACAATATCGTTATCCGGCAGGGGAACAGCCTGCTCATTGCCGACTTCGCCCGGCTGGAGGAGATGGTAGAGGAAGTGCGCGGCGATTGAGCCCAAGCCCGCAGATGCGGGCACCCGGGCTGAGGGAGATGGGCATTAGCCGAAAAAATTAGAGTGTGGTGCTTATGACACGCTTTTTGCCCTTTTAAAGCCCGGCGGGATTTGCTATATAAAAGTGGCTTGACCGTTGCAGAAGAGCCACGGTTAGGACTTTACCTCCTTATGAGGCTCCCTTCATCTCTGGCCGGCTGCCACCCCGCAGCCGGCTTTCTTTTTGGGCCGATGCCGACCGCGCTCAATCTTCCCGGTCGATGGACGCGACGACATAGCCCTGCTCCATCGGATATCGCTGATGGATGCGCAGCCGCGCCTGTTCCGGGTTGTCGGCGGTAATGTCGAAATAATGGATATCGGCCCAATCATCACTCAGCTGGCGATGTCGCTCCCCATCCGCCAGCTTGGCGCGGACCTGGGCATTGTAGACGCCGATGGAATAGCGGGGCATGGCACACCTGCCGCAAGGGATCAGTTATTGATGCGGGCGAATTCCCGGAAGGTGACGGCGATCTTGTCTTCCACAATGGTCACCTCTCCGCGCGCCACCATGCGGCCGGACACCACAATGTCGGACAGGTCGTCGATCTTGCGGTCCAGTTCCACGATAGCGCCACGCCCCAGCTTCAACAGGTCGCGCACCCGGATGACGGAGGTGCCGAGCACGACGCTCATCTCCACCTCGGTGTCATAGACGGCGGAAATCTCCGCCGCTTCCGGCACCATCTTGACGCTGCCGCCCCCGGCCATCTCGCCGAACATTGCGTCGATATCATCCTGATCCGCCATGCTGGATCACCCTTGCTGCTGGATGGTCATGGAAGGCGATGCTAGCACGGCCCCGCCCCTTCGTGCAGCGACAAAGGCCGCCGCCTGCCGCCAGGGTTCGATATTGAACCAGCGCCGCGCCTGACCAGAGGGGGAGGTCAGCACGAACAGCGCCATCCCCTCCCAATCGGCCGGCTGCCGGCCCCAGGGAATGTCCCGCCCGGCCCCGATGGCCGCCAGGAAGATGGCGGCCCCATGCTTGCTGGTGAAAGCAATCCCGCCGGGCCGATACTGGCGCATCTTGGCCATGAAGCCCGGCACATCATAGGCATCGGGTGACAGATCGGCATCATTGCCGATTTCCGTCTTGTTCAGATCGGTCAGCCCCAGGCCCAGATCGTTGAGGCGGGGAAAGTCAGCGGCACGCAGCGGCGCCGGCAATAACCCCACCTCCCACAGGCTGGGCCAGAACCGGTTGCCAGGATTGGCATAATAGGCCCCGCGCGCGGCGGAGATGCGCGACGGGGCCGTTCCGCAGAAAACGAGGTCAAGGCCGGGGCGAAGCAGGTCGGGCAAGATCATGGGCGCCACTTTGCCCCGCCAGGGGCCAGGGCGCAAGCCCGGCACTTATTGCCCATGCCCGCGACGCTCCGGTAAAAAACGGCGGAATTGCTGGGTTGGCACACCGATTGCTTATCATTCTGCAACCACGGGCCTTGCCGCCCATCGATGTTGCCGAGGGTAAGACGATGGAAAATTCACTCTACATCACGCTGTCCCGCCAGGAAGCCCTGCGCCGGCAGATGGAAGTGATTTCCAACAATGTCGCCAACATGAACACGACGGGTTTCAAGTCGCAGCGGATGCTGTTCCTGGAATATCTGGAGCGGCCGAACCGCGAAGGCGACCGGATGAGCTTCGTGCAGGATTACGGCCTGCTGCGCAACACCGAGGCCGGTCCGCTTTCCATCACCAACAACCAACTGGATCTGGCCCTGCGCGGCGAAGGCTACTTCACCGTGGAGACGCTGTCCGGCCCCCGCTACACCCGTGGCGGTGCCTTTCAGTTGAATGCCAACCGCGAGATTGTGGACCGCGCCGGCCTGCCGCTGCTGGGTGAGAACAATCAGCGCATCACCATCCCCGCCACAGCCGGCCAGATCGAAATCCAGGGCGATGGCACGGTGAAGACCGAACAGGGCGTGGCCGGCAAGCTGAAAGTGGTGAATTTTGAAGATGAACAGAAGCTTATGGAACTGGGCGGCGGGCTTTACAGCACCGATCAGGACGAAATCCGGATCGAACAGCCGCAGGTGACCCAGGGTGCTCTGGAAAGCTCCAACGTGCAGAGCGTGGTGGAGATGACGCAGATGATCGACGTCATCCGCACCTATCAGAATGTCCAGAAGATGATCGATACCGAGCATGAACGGATCCGCACCGCGATCCGTCAGTTGGCCCGGGCTCAGTAAGAAGGAACGGAAGAATGCGCAGCCTCTCCATCGGCGCCACCGGAATGCTGGCCCAGCAGTTGAATGTGGAAACCATCTCCAACAACATCGCCAACATGACGACCACTGGCTATAAGCGCCAGCGGGCGGAATTCCAGGATCTGCTGTACCAGAACCAGCGCCGCGTCGGTTCCACCTCGTCTGATGCCGGCACCGTGGTGCCCTCGGGCATCCAGGTCGGTACCGGTGTGAAGGCCGCCGCCATCTACCGCATCAACGAACAGGGCAATATCAGCCCCACCGGCAATACGCTGGATCTGGCCATCAACGGCCAGGGCTATTTCCAGGTAACCCTGCCCAATGGCGATACCGCCTATACCCGCGCCGGTTCCCTGCAACTGAACGCCCAGGGCACCATCGTCACCGGTGATGGCTATCAGGTGGTCCCAGGCATCGTGATCCCGCAGAACACCGTGGATATCACCGTCAACCCGAATGGCGAAGTGCTGGCCAAGCTGGATGGTCAGGTGGCGCCGCAGAATGTCGGCCAGATCCAGATCGCCAGCTTCCCCAATACAGCTGGCCTGGAAGCCATCGGCGACAATCTGTTGATGGAAACCCCGGCCTCAGGCCAGGCGATCGCCGGCAACCCGGGTGCCCCCGGCTTTGGCCGCATCACCCAGGGCGCGGTGGAGACCTCCAACGTCAATATCGTGGCAGAAATTACCCAGCTGATCACCGCCCAGCGCGCCTATGAAATGAATTCCCGCGTCATCTCCACCACCGACCAGATGATGCAGTCGGTCAGCCAGCTGCGCTGATCCGGGTTATCGTTAAGAAGGACCATCGCCATGCGCCGCCTAGCCGCCATCCTGATCGCCGCCACGCTGCTGACCGCCCCTTCGGCCGGTGCTGCCGCCCTGAAGCCGAACGGCGTGGTCAGCGCCCAGCAGGTGGTGCTGAGCGACCTGTTCGATGGATTGCCGCCGGAACAGGCGGCCCGCGTGGTGACCAACGCCCCTGCCCCCGGCGGCACGCTGACCCTGGATACGGCGACCTTGCTGCGCATTGCTACCGCCAATGGCGTAGCCTGGCGGCCGGTGGGGCTGGGCGAAATGGTCCAGTTGAAGCGGGAGGCGGTGCAAATCCCGCAGGTCACCATTCAGGATGGGCTGCGTGACGCCCTGGTGCAGCAGGCCGGCACCAGCGCCAATGTCGATATCTTACTGGATAACCGTTCCCTGGCGCTGTTTTTGCCGGTCGGCAGCGATACGTCCGTGCGGGTGGAAAATCTTGCCTACGATCCGGTGCGCGGTCGCTTGACCGCCGATCTCATCGCCCCGGCCACCGGACCGCAACTGTTGCGCCAGACGGTCAGCGGCCGCGCCATCGATATGGTGGAACTGCCGGTGCTGAACCGCCGGCTGGCGCCGGGCGAAGTGGTGGGGGACAGCGACCTCAGCTATCTCAACATGCCGCGCGATCGCGTGGTGGCAGGTGCCATCACCAGCGCCGGGGAACTGGTGGGCAAAAGCCTGCGCCGCGCCGTGGCCCCCAACCAGCCGGTCAATGGCCGCGATGTGCGCGAACCGGTGGTGGTGGTGAAGGGGCAGGTCGTCACCATCTTGCTGCAATCGGGTTCCATGCAGTTGAGCGCCCAGGGCAAAGCCTTGAGCGACGGGGCGCAGGGCGAGTTGGTACGGATTGTGAATAGCTCCAGCAGCAGGGTGATCGAGGCAACGGTGGCTGGTCCCAATCTGGTGACCGTCCGCCCCGCCGCCCAGATCGCCGCCGCCCAACAAGCCGCTGCCCGGATCGCCGCCAACCCCGCGCGACCGAGCCGCTAAGGAGAACCGAAATGTCTGCCGCCCGTCCGTTTCTGCGTACCGCCACCACCCTCACCACCCTGATCCTGGGCGCCAGTATGCTGACCGCCTGCGGCACGGCCGACCGGCTGGCCAATGTCGGCAAGGAGCCGGCCTTCTCCTCCATCGAGGATCCCTCGCGCCGCCCGAATTATCAGCCGGTGCGGCTGCCGATGCCGGAAGCGCCGGTGGTGGAACGGCGGGCTAACTCCCTGTGGCGGGCGGGTTCACGGGCCTTCTTCAAGGATCAGCGCGCCGCCCGCGTCGGCGACATCCTGACCGTCAATATCCAGATCAACGACAAAGCGCAGATGCAAAACCAGACCACCCGCGCCCGTACCGGTACAGAAACCATGGGGCTGCCCAACCTGTTCGGTCTGGAAGCCAGCACCAATAGTATCCTGCCCAACACAGTCAACGCCTCCAGCCTGCTCAGCACCAACAGCGCCAGCAACAGTGTCGGCAATGGCCAGATCCAGCGCCAGGAGCAGATCAACCTGCAGGTCGCGGCCCTGATCGTGCAGATTTTGCCCAACGGCAATATGGTGGTACAGGGCAAGCAGGAAGTGCGGGTGAATTACGAAATGCGGGAATTGACCCTGAACGGCATCATCCGGCCGGAAGACATCACCTCCGCCAACACCATCTCCTATGAAAAAATTGCCGAGGCACGGATTTCCTATGGCGGCAAGGGCCAGGTCAGCGACCTGCAGCAGCCGCGCTGGGGTCAGCAGGTGATCGACATCATCAATCCCTTCTAAATGGCCCTGGCAGGGCGATCGATAGTTGTCGTTCATGCCCTGCCCTGAAGGGGGCCTTGGGGGTTTCATGTGAACCGCCAGCCGGGAGGCCTATGCGCTCGCCTGGAATTGAGAGGGGAAGGCCATCAAGGGCCACAGGCAGGGGCTGGGTTGACCGGCTGCGCCGCCGGCGCATTCTCCTGCGGGGCCAGCGCTTCCCATTCCTGCACACCAATGGCGACCGGCGCCGCCGGTCCGCCAGAGGCAGTGAAAACGGCCCGCAGGCAACGGGTGGTCAGGGGGGAGAACCGCACCGCCTGCCCCCCCGTTGCCTGCGTGCCATAGGCGGAGCCGACCGGCGCCACCCGCTGCCAGCCCCCCTGGCCCCAAACTTCCAAGTGCCAGGCCGCCGGGGGCGCCATGCCCTGGACGGCATCCGTCGCCGGATCAGCGACGAACCAGATCCGGCTGCCATCCAGGGTCACCGGTGTCCTCCAGCGATACTCGATCCAGGCCTGGGCGGGATTGTTGCCGGTGCCGCTGCCCCACATGTCGGGCGGCAGGGGGGCGGGCCGGACGATCCCGTCATTCAGCGCCTTGATCCAATATCGCACCGGCAGCGGCAGGTTGGAGGCCGTCGCCGTGGCCGCCCCGGCAATATTGCGGCTGGGCGGTGGTGGGGCTTGGGGCGCACGGGTGGGCTGGACCGGCAGGATGGCTGCCGGGTTCACGCTGTCATCCCATTCCAGCCGGTCCAGCGCCACGGAGCGGCGGAAATGCCCGCCGCCCCTGGCATCTGCCGTGTGATAGGCCAGATACCATTGCCCCTTGAACATCACCGCCCCCGCATGGGAGGTGGTGGAAGAAACCGGGCGGAGCACGACCCCGCGATAGGTCCAGGGCCCCAGCGGTGACGGCGCCGTGCCATAGGCCTGACAGGCATGGTACAAGGTGGGGGTGCAGGGGCTGTCCGGTCCGGCATTGTTGCCGGCATAAAGCAGATAATAGATACCCTTGCGCTTCATGATCCAGGGCGCCTCGAAAAAGCCGGTCAGCGTGTCGATCACCTGTTGCGGCCCCTTTGGCGTCACCATGTCGGCCGCCAGTTCCATGGCACGCAGCCGCCCGAACGTGCCCCAATAGATGAAGATGCGACCATCATCATCGACCAGCACCGTCGGATCGATATTCTGGATGCGGTTGGGCACCGGCACCTGTTGGGAGATGATGGGGCCGGCAGGATGGGCGTCCAGCCATGGGCCCATCGGGCTTTCCGCCACGGCCACCCCGATGGCGAACCGATCATCCGCTCCACCATCGCGCTGCAAAACCGGCGCGTAGAGATAGAAGCGGCCATCCCGCCCCTGCACAATCTGCCCGGCATAGGCGCGGCCCGGTTCCGCCCAGGCGAAAACCGTCTCTGGCCGGGCAATGGCGGGGTAATGGGTCCAGAGCCCTGAGGCCGGGTCACTGGTGCTGAGCAACTGCCATTCATTCATGATGAAATCATTGATATCAGCCGGCGCCTCATCCCGACCGGCCAGGATATAAAGCGTGTCCCCCACCACCAGCGGTGCCGGGTCCGTCGAATAATAGCGGCCATCGGACAGGATCGGGTTGCCGGCCGCCTTTACGGCCTGCGTGGCCGCAGGCGCAGGGGTGGAAAATTCCGTCAGTGCCAGCAGCACCAGGCAGGAAACCAGCCACTTCATCGTCCCACGCCCCCGATTATCGGGCGATTACGCCCTGTTAGCCTGAAGATTTTATATCGTATAATATTTATTGCGTCACGCCCCCATCAACGGTAGCTTTTTTTCCAGGACCAAAAGACCGACGCGCGGGAGGCGGCCCCGGCCCGCCCTTCCCCCCACAATGAGAGGCAGTATGAAGCCCGCACGCCTGTTTGCCGCCGCCCTGCTGGCCGGTACTTTCATCGCCGCCCTTCCCGCCCCCTCCTCTGCACAGGCCAAGCCACAGCAACAGGAAAAGCCGGTCTATCGGCCGGTGGCCACCAGCGATCATGTCGTCGGCCGTTTCCAGCTTGCCCTGCGGCGGGATACGCAGACACTGGCCAGGCTGTCACCTTTGTCGGAACCGGGTTTCAGCTTCGTGCCCACCGCCCGCCTGCCGGAACGGGCGGGCGACGGATACAACCATCTGGGCGATTTGAACCTGCGGTTACGGCAGGCCGGTGGGGAATGGCGGGATTTCGCGTCTGCCCAAACGCGCAAACCCATCCGGGCGCTGGCCGCCGGGGGCGATGTGATCGCGGCAGCCGATATCAGCGCCAGCATGGGCAACGGCATTCCGCTGGCGGTGGAGCGGCGCTGGCTGAATGAGGGCGGCACCCCCGCCCTGGTCTTCCGCCTGACCAACACATCCACTCAGCCGGTGGAGATCGGCGCGCTGGGAATGCCGATGGTGTTCGACAATATCCTCACCGGCCGCTCCCTGGAGGAGGCGCACGCCCAGGCCAGTTTCGTCGATCCCTATATCGGGCGGGATGCCGGCTATCTCCAGGTCACCAGGCTGAATGGCCATGGCCCGGCCTTGCTGGTGCTGCCGCGCCCCGGCACGCCGCTGGAAGCCTATAGCCCCTTGAAAAACCCGAAAGAAGCGGCCGGCTCCCTCTTTGCCGATAAAAGCCCGCGCGGCCAGACGTCGGAAGGGTTCTACGACTGGATGGTGCATTCCGCCGGCATGGCGGAACGGGAATGGCGTCAGGCCGGCGAACAATGGAACCGCCCCACCAGCCGCACCCTGGCACCGGGTGAGGTGATGGAAGTCGGGGTCCGGCTGGTGGAGGCCCCCAGCATTCGCGCCATTGAGGATGTGCTGGCGGCACAGGGTCGGCCGGTGGCGGTGGGCATTCCGGGCTATGTGCTGCCCACCGACCAGCGCGGCACCCTGTTCGTGAAGGCCCCCAGCCCGATCAAAGCGATGGAGAGCGAACCGGAAGGCGCCCTGCTGGCCAGCCGCGACGGGGAGGTGAATGGCTGGACCCGCCTGTCCCTGCAGGCCAAGGGCTGGGGTCAGGTCCGCCTGACGCTGACCTATGAAGATGGGCAAAAACAGACCGTCAGCTATTTCCTGACCAAACCGCTGGCCCAGGTGATGGCCGATCTGGGCCGTTTTTCCACCAGCCAGCAATGGTATGAAGGCAAGGGCGACCCGTTCGGCCGCTCCCCCGCCATTCTGACCTATGACAAGGAAGCCGGGAAGATCGTCGATATCGAACCGCGCGTCTGGATCGCCGGGATGAGCGACGAAGGCGGGGGCGGCAGTTGGGTGGCCGCCACCCTGAAACAGTTGGACAATCCCGATCCGGCCGAGGTGGCCAGGATCGAACAGTTGGTCAATGAGACAGTGCTGGGCGACCTGCAGGTCGCCGAGGGGCCACAGGCGGGCGCCGTGAAGAAAAGCCTGTTCTATTATGACCCTTCTCGCTTCCCCGGCCTGTACAAGAACCCGGAGCAATGGCGAAGCTGGACCTCCTGGGACAAGAAGGGGGCCGGCGATCTGGGCCGTTCCTATAATTACCCGCATGTGGCGCTGGGTCACTGGGTGCTGTATCGCACCGCGCGCAATCATCCAGGCCTGGTAAAGCAGCATGACGCCGCCTTCTATCTGCGCTGGGCCTGGCGCACCATCGTCGCCATGATGCGCGACGCGCCGCATTATGCCGAGTTTGGCCAGATGGAAGGCGATGCCTTCGTCGATATCCTGCGCGATCTGCGGCGCGAAGGCATGGCCGAAGAAGCCGCCACCCTGGAACGGCTGATGAAGGGGCGCGCCGATCACTGGAAATCGCTGAAATATCCGTTCGGTTCTGAAATGCCGTGGGATTCCACGGGGCAACCAGAGGTCTATGCCTGGATGCGCTATTTCGGCCATGCCAAACAGGCGGATATCACCCGCGAAGTGATCCTGGGCTATGATCCCACCCTGCCCAGTTGGGGCTATAACGGCAATGCCCGCCGCTATTGGGATTTCCTCTATGGCGGCAAATATGCCCGGGTGGAGCGGCAGATTCACCATTATGGCTCCACCCTGAACGCCGTGCCGCTGTTCGATGCCTATCGGCGTGACCCGGCTGATTTCTATCTGCTGCGGGTTGCCTATGGCGGGTTGCTGGGCGGCATCACCAATATCGATCAGGACGGCTTCTCGTCGGCCGCCTTCCATGCCTGGCCGGACATGATGAAATGGGATCCCTATAGCGGGGATTACGGCATGGGCTTCTTTGGCCATGCCTATGCCACGGCCTCCTATCTGGTCAATCACCCTACCTTTGGTTGGCTGGGCTTTGGTGGCGATATCAGCCAATCGGGGGAGGAGATCATCATCACGCCCAAGGACAGCGCCCGCAGCCGGCTCTATATCGCACCCGCCGGCCAATGGATCACGCTGGAGGCGGGCAAGATCGCCGGCGCCACCTATCACCCCGCCAGCGGCCAGATCACCTTGACCCTGGACCCGGCCACACCCCATACGCCAGTCGCACGGCTCTATCTGGAGGCGATGACACCGACGGCCAAACGGCTGACCGTGCCAGGGGCAACACTGGAGCGGGAGGGCTATAGCCTCCCACTGGGTGAGACGCCGCTGACGCTGCGCCTCACTGCTCCCTGATCATTCCGCTTGGCAAAGCGGGAATTTATATAGTATACGATTGTCAATTCAACGGAGGATTTAAGATGGCGGAGCTTACGTGGCGTGGTGTTTACCCTGCGGCGACCACGCAGTTTGCGGAAGATTTGTCGATTGATCATGACGCGACAGCCGGTGTCCAGGATGCGCTGATCCGCGATGGTGTGGATGGCTTGATCCTGCTGGGCACCTGCGGCGAGAATAACTCGCTAGAGCCCGACGAGAAGCGGGCGGTACTGGCCCGGGCGCGTGAGAATGTGGCCGGCCGGGTGCCGGTGGTGACCGGCGTGTCGGAACTGACCACAACACGGGCCGTCGCCTTTGCCCGCGATGCGGAGGCGCTGGGCGTCGACGGGCTGATGCTGCTGCCCGCCATGGTCTATGTGCCGACCGAAGAAGAGCTGTACACCCATTTCAAGGCGGTGGCGGCGGCGACCAGCCTGCCGATCATGCTCTATAACAACCCGCCGGCCTATCGCGTCTCCATCTCCGCCCGCGTGCTGGAAAAGCTGGCCGATATTCCCAACATCGTCGCGGTCAAGGAAAGCGCCCCCGATCCGCGCCGCTTCACCGACCTGATCAATATCTTCGGCGACCGCTATGTGCTGATGGCCGGGCTGGATGATGTGGCGCTGGAAGGCATGATCCTGGGTGCCCATGGCTGGGTGTCCGGCCTGACCAGCGCCTTCCCGCAGGAATCGGTGGCCCTGGTCGCCGCCCTGCAACGCGGCGATATTGAAGAGGCCCGGCGCATCTATCGCTGGTTCATGCCCCTGTTGCATCTGGATGCCGAGCATGATCTCGTCCAGTCCATCAAGCTGGCTGAACAGATCATGGGCCGTGGCTCCGAACGCGTCCGCCTGCCCCGCCTGCCGCTCGCCGGTGAGCGTCGCAAACAGGTCATCGACATGGTCGAAAAAGCCGCCGCCACACGGCCCATCGGGCCGAAGAAGTAAAGACCAAGCCGTCGGATGCCGCCGCCCGGCGCCTGAGGGAAAACGTTAATATCAAGCTGGAGTGCCATCATGCGTCACACGTTTTTCTGTATTGATGGTCATACGGCGGGTAATCCGGTCCGGCTGGTGGCGGGCGGGGCGCCGCTGCTGCGCGGCAACTCCATGGCGGAGCGGCGGCAGGATTTCCTGGAACGATTCGACTGGATCCGTACCGGGCTCTGCTTTGAACCGCGCGGCCATGACATGATGTCCGGCGGCTTCCTTTATCCGCCCACCCAGGCGGATACGGATGTCGGCATCCTGTTCATCGAAACCAGCGGCTGCCTGCCCATGTGCGGGCATGGCACCATCGGCATGATCACCTTTGGCCTGGAAAATGGCCTGATTCTGCCGCGCGTGCCGGGCCGCCTGAAGGTGGAGGTGCCGGCCGGCATCATCGATATCGAGTATGGCCAGGAAGGCGACCGAGTGCGCTGGGTGCGCATCCGCAACGTCGCCGCCTATGTCGCGGCCACCGGGATCGAGATTGAGGTACCGGGCTTTGGCCCCTTGCGGGTCGATGTCTCCTATGGCGGCAATTTCTACGCCATTGTGGAGCCGCAGGGGCCCTATACGGGGCTGGATGATCTGGGCGCCAGCCGCATTGTTGAGCTGTCGCGCAGCATCCGCACCCTGATGCGGCAGAAGGTGGAGCCGGTGCATCCGCTGGATGAGCGTATCCGCGGCGTCACCCACGTATTGTGGGCCGACAAGCCGCGCGGCGACGGGGCCGATGGGCGCAATGCCGTATTCTATGGTGAACGCGCCATCGACCGCAGCCCCTGCGGCACCGGCACCTCGGCGCGGCTGGCGCATCTGGTGCATCAGGGCCGGCTGCGGGTGGGCGACCAGTTCGTGCATGAAAGCTATATTGGCAGCCGGTTCATCGGCAAGGTGGAAGCCTTGACCGAGCTGGGCGGCCAGCCGGCAATTATCCCCTCCATCCAGGGCAGTGCGGTTTCAACCGGTCACAACACCATCTGGATTGATCAGGAAGATACGTTCTGGAAGGGCTTCACCGTGGTGTGAGTGTGTGTCTGGAATATTTTATTCATTATCAATGTCTTACTGTATCCTCTCCGTCACCCCGGCGAAGGCCGGGGTCCAGGTTCGTAGAGCAAGGTGCCTGTGATTCTGGACCCCGGCCTTCGCCGGGGTGACGGAGATACAGACAGTCAAATTGTGTAAGATATTGAAACGGCATGAAATTTTTCGGACAGGCACGAAGCCCCCACCCCTTCCTCAAGAAAAGCCCGGCCGGGGATCGCCCCCGACCGGGCTTTTTCTTATCCGGCCTTGGCCGTGAACAGGCGCACCCCGAAGGAGGGGCCGGCGGAGCTGCCGGTTTCGGGTTCGAAGCGCACGCGGATCTTCTGCTTGCCGCGCGTCAGTTCTTCGGGGATCGGATAGTCGCGGTCGAAGAATTCGCCGGGCTTCTCTGCTTTCAACTCCTCCTTCACGATGGGGGTGCCATCGATCAGGATGGAGAATTTGCGGCCGCGCTCCTCCCCCCAATAGGTGGATTGCAGGAATAACGGCCCCGGCCGCGTCTTCAAGCTGAATTCGAAATAGCCGCCGGAGCGGGCATCGCGCCCATTGCGGCCGCGATAGACCACGGGATAGGAGATTTTGGCATCCAGATCATGGTCACGTTCGGCCTGCATCTCCCCCAGATGCATCAGGTCGGCGGAACGGTCCTGCAAGTCCTGCAGGCGGGCCTGTTCGGCCTGGAAGCGCTGTTGTTCCACCTGCCATTCGGCATCGGTGAAGCGCTTGAAATAGACGGCCGTGTTGCGTTCATGCTGGAAGGTGAAGGGGCGCAGGGTCAGGTCACCCGGCCGCACGATGCCATCACTCTTGAACACGGCTGGCTCCCCCGTCGGGTGCAGGCGGGCCAGCAGATCGCTGCCCACCAGCACCGGGGCCAGGCCCTTCCATTTCTCGGTCGCCGGTCCCAGATCGCCCGCCAGCACCATCGGCCCGTAAAGCAGGGCCACCGTGTTGGGATCATCCACTGTCGCTTCGATGCGCAACTGGCGCGGCAGGGTCAGGCGGATCACGTCGCCGGTCTGGCGCGGGCCGGCAATGCGGATATAGCCATCGCGCGGCGTGGCATCGGCGGGCTGGCCATTCAGGCTGACCGTCGCCCCCTGGCACCAGCCGGGCACGCGCAGCGACAGCGCGCCCTTGCCCACCGCCCGGGTGACGGTCAACACCACCTCATCCCCGAACGGATATTGGGTTTCCAGCCGCAGGCCCGGCGTCTCCCGCCCGGCCGCCAGGGTGCTGGGGATATAGAGATTGACCGTCACATCCCCGCTGCCATGCCAATAGATGGATTCGCCATGCTTGGAATGGCTTTCCATGCCGCTGCCGACACAGCACCAGAAATCATCGAAGGGGGTGGAGAATTCGCGGTGCGTGCCGGACATCAGCGGCACCATATAGGCGAACATCCCCGTCTTCGGGTTCTGGTGCGCCATGATATGGTTCAGGTGGGCGCGTTCGTAATAATCGAAGTAACGTGCCTCCGGCATCCCGGCATAAAGATGCCGGGTCAGTTTCAGCATGTTGTAGCTGTTGCAGGATTCACAGGTCTGTTCGGTGATGTGCTTGGAAATGGAGCGCGGGGCCTGGAAATATTCCCGGTCGGCATTGCCGCCGATGACATAGGAATAATCCCGCGTCACCGTCTCCCAGAAGAAGCTTGCGGCCTTGCCATGCCGTTCCGCCCCGGTGATTTCATGCAGCCGGGCCAGCCCGATCAGCTTGGGAATTTGCGTGTTGGCATGGATATTGGGCAGGCAGTCGATGCCCTGGCTCAGCGGTTCCAGCACCTTGCGGTGATAAATCTTTTCCGCCAGGGCCAGCCAGCGGCGGTTGCCGGTGCGCACATAGAGTTCAGCGAAACTTTCATTGATGCCGCCATGTTCGCAATCCAGCACCTTCTGGATTTGCGCGTCATCCAGCCCGGCAAAGACCCCCTCAATATAGGCGGCCAGCTTTTCGGCAATGGGAATGCCCTTGTGCAGGCCGCAATAGCGGTCGGCATCCAGGATACCGGCGAACATCTTGTGCCAGGTATAAAGCGGTACCCAGCAGCCATTGAGATCGAAGCCACGGGACTGAATCTCGCCCCGGCGTACCTCGTCAAACACCAGCTTGCCATGTTCGATCTTGTCACCCTTCTTGCGGGTGAAGCCGGCGACGAAACCATCGGCATCCTGGGCCTGACACAAGGCCAGCTCATCCAGGATATAGGAGAGGCGGCGCTGGCACTCCCCATCACCGGTCTGGGCATACATCAGGGCCAGGGCGGTCATGTAGTGGCCCAAACTGTGGCCGGCGATGGTGTCGCTTTCCCAGCCGCCGTAAACCTGCCCCTTGGGCTCCAGCCCGGCCTGGGTGCGGAAATTATGCAGCAGCCGATCCGGTTCCAGCTTGTGCAGATAGGCGCGGTTCGCCTCCACCGCCGTCAGATAGGGCGAGGGCAGCAGACGCACGGATTCCAGCGGCAGCGGCACCAGCTTGGGTTTCAACACGCCGGCAAACGGGGCCGCCAGCGCGGGCTTGCTGCCCAGCAGCAGGGCGGCCGGTGCCGCCCCCAGCAACAGGCGGCGGGAGAGAGGGTGCGCGGACATGGGCTCAGTTCCCTTCAGCTTGGGCCAGCAGGCTGCGGCGGCGGCCATAGGCAAAGTAAATGGCAAGGCCGATCAGATTCCAGATGGCGAAGCGGATCAGCGTGCCCATAGGCAAGCTGATCATGAAATAAAGGCAGCCGATGACAGCCAATGGGGCCACCAGCCAGACGGCCGGGCAGCGGAACAGGCGCGGCAGATCCGGCCGGGTGCGGCGCAGTACCATCACGCAGACGGAAACGGCGATGAAGGCGGTCAGCGTGCCGGCGTTGGACAGTTCGGCAATCTGGTCCAGGCGGAAAAAGCCGGCCACGATGGACACGAAGGCCCCGACGATCAGGGTCAGTTTCACCGGCCCGCGCCGCTGTGCATCCAGCCGGCTGAGGCTGCGGGGCAGCAGCCCGTCGCGGGCCATCACGAAGAACACGCGGGTCTGGCCAAACATCATCACCAGGATGACCGATGGCAAGGCAATGATGGCGGCAGCCCCAATGCCAAACGCTGCCCCCGGATGGCCCAGCCCGCGCAAAATGAAGGCCAGCGGTTCCCCACTGGCGGCGAATTCGGCGAAGGGCCAGGCCCCCACGGCACAGGCGGCGACCAGCATATAGATGACGGTGCAGATGACCATGGAACCGATAATGCCGATGGTCAGGTCACGCGTCGGGTTCTTCACCTCTTCGGCCGAAGTGGAAACGGCATCGAAACCGAAAAAGGCGAAGAAGACGATGGCGGCGGCCGCCATCACGCCACGCACATGCCCATCCACTGTGTGGGACGTGAAGCCATAGGGCATGAAGGGCGTGTAATTCTCCGGCACCACCGCCGGGGCAGCCAGCCCGACAAACACGGCGAGCGCCACGAGCTTGATTGCCACCAGCACAATATTCAGCGTCGCACTCTCCCGCGCGCCACGGGCCAGCAGGGCGGTGACGGCCAGCGTGATCAACACGGCAGGCAGGTTGACGATACCGCCAGCATGGGGGCCGGCAATCATCCAGGCCGGCAGGTGGATACCCGCCGCCTGCAACAGCCCGACCGCATAACCAGACCAGCCGACGGCGACGGCCGCACAGGTGACGGCATATTCCAGCACCAGGCTCCACCCGACCAGCCAGCCCAGCACCTCCCCAAGCACCGAATAGGTGTAGGTGTAGGCGCTGCCGGCGGCGGGCACCAGGGTGGCCATCTCCGTATAGGTCAGGGCGGCGAAGACACAGAGGATGCCGCAGGCGGCAAAGGCCAGCACCACCGCCGGCCCGGCCCGTTCCGCCCCGATCCCGGTCAGGGTATAGATGCCGGTGCCGATGATGGCACCAATGCCCAAAGCCACCAGATGCGGCCAGCTCAAGGTGCGCTGCAGCCGCTGATCATGATGCACGCTATGCTGTGCATCCAGCGGTTTGCGCCGTCCGAAGAAACCCATTCACCCGCTCCTGTTCTCTGGAATGCCGTTGACCGGCTTGGTCTGTCTTTATCGGAAGGGGCATTATCGATGCCCCTTCCGATGAGGCGGCGCCCGGCGCCTGAGGGAACATGTATAAGCCCCGCCATGAAGCATGGCGGGGCTGCCCTTAATTTGCCCCGCCGCTGGCAATCCAGCCGTCGATCCGGCTTTCCAGCATGGTCATCGGCATCGGCCCGTCATTCAGCACCAGGGCATGGAATTGCCGGATGTCGAATTTCGGCCCCAACGCCTTTTCTGCCTTCAGGCGCATCTGGGAGATTTTCAACTGACCGATCTTGTAGCCCAGGGCCTGACCGGGCCAGGCGATGTAACGATCCGTCTCGCTCTGGATGTTCTTTTCCGCCAGTGCGCTGTTGTCGCGCAGGCAGCTTGCCGCCTCTTCCCGGCCCATGCCTTTCCAATGGATGCCGACATCCATCACCAGCCGGCAGGCGCGCCACATCTCCATCGACAACATGCCGAACTTTTCATAGGGCGTGCGGTACAGGCCCATTTCCGCCACCAACTGTTCGCTGTAAAGCGCCCAGCCTTCCACATAGGCGGTCACGTCATCCTGGCGGCGGAACTGCGGCACATTATTCTGCTCCTGGGCCAGGGCGATCTGCAGATGGTGGCCGGGCACACCTTCATGCGCCACCAGGGCCGGCAGCTCATAAAGCGGCCGCATGGTGAGATGGGAGGTATTGATCATCAGGCCACCGGCAATGCCCTGTTCCGGGCTGCCGGGATGATAACGGCCGGAGGTGTAATTCTCCTCAATCTCCGCCGGCACCGGGCGCACGCCATAGGGCAGGCGGGGCAGCAGGCTGAAATATTGCGGCAGCTTGTCATCCACCAGCTTGGCCAGCCGGCTGGATTTTTCCAGCAACTGCTCACGCGAGGTGGCGTAGAATTGCGGGTCGCTGCGCAGGAAGGCCAGGAACTCCTTGAAGTTCCCTTTGAAGCCAGTTTCCTTGATCACCGCATCCATTTCCGCGCGGATACGGGCGATTTCCGACCGGCCCAACTCATAGACCTCATCGGGGGTCATGGTGGTGGTGGTTTCGCGCTTCACCCGGTAGACATAGTAATCGCGCCCGTCGGGCAGGGCATAGGCGCCCAGCGTATCGCGGGATTTCGGCAGATATTCCTTGGTGAAGAACTCCACCAGCCCCAGCTCGGCCGGCTTCACCTTGGTCTTGACGATCTCCACCCCGCGTTTCAACAGCGCTTCCCGCTGCGGAGCCGGGATGGTCGGCGGCAAGTCCATCAGCGGCAGCAGCAGGGCATTCTGATCCGCCGGCACATCGGCCAGCGTCTTGCTCATATGAATGGCCGCCTGCACAACAAGGCGCGGCTGCACGAAGCCGGTCTTGATGCCCCGGCGCATGTTGGCAATTTCGGTCGCATAGTAAGCGGGCAGCCCGGCCATGCGCACCAGATAGGCTTCCGCCGCCTCCACACTACGCAGGCGGGTGCCGCCGGCCATATAATCGGGCACATTGAAGAAGCCACTATCGGCATTGAAGGGAATGCGCTCCTCGTCAAAGCGCCCCCCTTCCAGGTCCAGATCCAGCCGACGCAGCAGCAGCGTATGGTTCAGCGCATCGGCCCCGGTCAGGGAAGCGGCCGGAATCGCGGCCAGCCGGTCGCGCAATTGCCCCATGCTGCGCCGGCGGGCGGCCACGGCATCCGGGCTGTCATCGGGCCAGCGCTTGGCGGCTTCCGGGTCGCCCCGCTGGCCGGCGCTGATCGGGTCAGCCGCCGCCAGCAGCTTGTCATAATCGCTGAGCACGGAACCCAGATCATCGGCCGGGCCGGCGAAGCTGGCGGTGGCGCCGAACAGGGCGATCCCCGTCCCCAGCAACAGGGCACGCGGGGTCCGGAAACGGCTTTGGACGGTTTGGCTGGCTGGACGCATCATGGTCTTTCGTTCAGGCGAGGGAAACGATGACAGGATGAGGGCCCTTGGCGATGAATAGCGGGTGGGGCATCATTGCTTGCGCGGCCCCCCGGTCACGCCATCCTTCCCAGATCAGGCCCCTGGCGGCATTCGTATTTATATGTCAGTGTTTATTTCGTATACTTTAGACGAATTTCCGCCGATCGCAACAGCAAATCCCAGCTTGTGCGACGCCGCCGGTATCGCATGGCTGGGGCAGCTTGAAATGGATTGCTCGCGCGCAACATCCCTTTGCAGTTAGCGATCATTTCCGGGACAATCGCCAAGCTGCCGGTGGCTTCGGCTGGTCTGGCAGCGGCCTGATGACACCGCTTGCCAACGCTAGGCGGCTGCCCAGGCACCCTTCCTGTTGATGTGGACCAGAATGAGCATTGTAGTCCGAACGCTTTCCGATCAGACCTATGACGTGGTGCGCCGCCATATCCTGATGGGGACCATGGCGCCGGGAACACCCGTGCGCCAGGACGTGATTGCCAATGAACTGGGCGTCAGCAAGATCCCCTTGCGGGAGGCGCTGGGCCGGCTGGAACAGGATGGGCTGCTGACCTCCTACCCCAACCGGGGTTATGTGGTCCGCCCGCTTTCCGGGGCGGAGGCGACGGAGGTGTTTGCGCTCCGCCTGAAGCTGGAGCCGGGGGCCACGGCGGACGGCGCCCGCAACGCCACCGCCGAAGACCGGAAGGTCGCCCAGGAGGCACTGACCACCCTGGAACAGCAGCAGGATATGGACGGCACCGACCACGTCACCGGCAATCGTGTCTTCCATCTGGCGCTGATCCGTCCGGCAGGGCCGGTGACCCATACGCTGCTGAAGCGACTGCATATTCTGTCCGAACGCTATGTCCGCGTGCATCTGGCCCCGCAGGGGCGGGAGGAGCGGGCGCGCCGCGAACACCGGCAGATCCTGGAAGCCTGGTTGGCCGGTGACAGCGCCCTGGTGGAAAGCCTGACCGCCAACCATATTGGCGCCACCCTTTACGACCTGAAGCACCAGTTGGGCGACTGACCGCTTTCTCGTTCCCACAAGGGATAAAGCCCTGATCACGGTGCCGTGAGGATCGACCATCCCACCTGCAAAGGCACACAGGGCAGAAAATTTCCCCTGTGAACCAACCGAGACGGTTTGTCCGGTTGCCGTGGGCGCGGGGACGCGGCATCTATGGCGTCCCCGCGCCATGGCGCCGTTGCCGCCCGGTATCATGAAAGACCGTTCCAAGCCTGCCGCCGACCGCCAGCTTAAGCTGGGTGCCCTGTTCCAGTCGCTTGCTGACCTGTTCTGGATCGCCCAGGCCTGGATTCTGGCCGCGGCGGTGCTGGCCATGGTGAAGGGGGCCGGCATGGCCGACCTGCTGGGCCCGGCACTGGGCTTTGCCGCCATCGGCATGGCCCGTACCGCGCTGGATGCAGCTGGGCGGCGGCTGGCCTTTCGCTCTGCCCGACAGACCCTGACGGACTTGCGCCGCGCGGCGCTGGACCATCTGGGCCGGCGGATGCCGCTGGACCCGACCCTGCCAGCATCGGGCACGCTGGCCGCCCTGCTGGCCGAACAGGCCGAGGCCGTCACCCCCTATCTGCAACGCTATGTGCCGGTGCGCTGGCGGTTGATGCTGGTCTGCCCGGCGCTGTTGCTGGCCGTGGCCTGGCATTCCTGGGCGGCCGGGTTGATCCTGCTGGTAGCGGCCCCGCTGATCCCCATCTTCATGGCGCTGATCGGCATCCGCGCCAAAAAGGCCAGCGAGGAACAGTTGATGGCTGTCGGCGGCATGAATGGGCTGCTGATGGACCGGCTGCGCGGCCTGCCCACCATCCGGGCGCTGGATGCGGAAGACGCGGTGGCCGGCCGCATCCAGACGCTGGCCACCAGGGTAAAGCAGCAGACCATGGCGGTGCTGCGCATCGCCTTTCTGTCGTCTGCCGTGCTGGAGCTGTTTTCAGCATTGGGGGTGGCGCTGGTGGCCGTCTATACCGGCTTCCACTTGCTGGGGCAGTTGGAATGGGGCACCTGGGGCGGGCGGCTGGATCTGGCGCAGGGCCTGTTCATCCTGCTGCTGGCCCCGGCTTTTTTTGAGCCCTGGCGCGATCTGGCCGGCGCCTGGCATGACCGGGCCAGCGGGGAAGCCGCCATCAAGGCGCTGAACGCGTTGACGGGGACGGCGGCTGTTGCGGCGGAAAGCCAGAGCGCCCCGCTGCCGCCGGCCGGCACGGCACTGGTGCTGAACGGCATCCGCTTTGCCTATCCCGGCGCGGCGGCCCCGGTGATTGATGGGTTCGATCTGTCCCTGCGGGCGGGTGAACGGGTGGCCCTGCTGGGCCCCAGCGGCAGCGGCAAATCCACCCTGCTGGCGCTGGCTGCCGGCCTGTTGCAGGCCGAGCAGGGAACGGTGCAGCGGCTGGACCGCATCGGCTGGGTCGGCCACCGGCCCTTTCTGCAGAATGCCTCTCTGGCCGCCAATGTCAGCTTGGGCCGGGCCGGCAGCGATGCCGGTGGGTTGATCCGCCGGCTACTGCCGGGCAAAGACGCTGCGCGGCGCATCGGCGAAGGCGGGGTTGGGCTGTCCGGCGGGGAGGCGGTGCGGCTGGCGCTGGCCCGCGCGCTGGCCGACCCGGAGGCTGCCCTGATCCTGGCCGATGAACCAACGGCCCATCTGGATGCCGACACCGCCGCCGCCATCGGGGAAATATTGGTGGCGGCAACGGCGGGGCGCACCTTGCTGGTCGCCACGCATGACCCGGCGCTGGCTGCCCGCATGGACCGGATTGTGGAGGTCGGGGCATGAAGCGTGATCTGTTGACCATCCTGGCCCTGTTCCACCGCGCCGCCGGTCGCCCGCTGCTGCTGGGGTTGCTGGTTGCCGGGGTCACAACCTTGGCCGGTGCCGGGCTGCTGGGCCTGTCCGGCTGGTTCATCACCGCCACCGGCATTGCCGGGCTGGCGGCGGGGGCGGCACTGGGGTTCGATGTGTTCCGGCCCGGTGCGGGTGTGCGCGGGCTGGCCATCCTGCGCACCGGTGTCCGCTATGGCGAACGGCTGCTGACCCATGATGCCACCTTGTCGGTGGTGGCGGCGCTGCGGGTGCGGCTGTTCCGGGCGCTGTCACGGCCAGGGCTGGCGCGGGCGCTGGTACAGCGGCCGGGGCGGCTGCTGTTCCGGCTGACAGGCGATCTGGATGCGCTGGACGCGCTCTATCTGCGGCTGATGGTGCCGTTGGCCAGCCTGCTGCTGCTGGCGCTGGCAGCGGGGACCGGGCTTTATCTGCTGATCGGGTGGAGCGGGGTAGGCTTCGGCCTTTACCTGCTGCTGCTGGGCCTGGCCCTGCTGTGGCTGGGTGTGCGTGGCAGTCTGGCACCGGGCGGGCAACGGGCGGCGGCCCTGGAATCGCTGCGGCTGCGCGTGCTGGACCTGACGGCCGGGCGGGTGGAATGGCGGCTGGCCGGCCGCGCACAGGCGATGCGCGATCTGGCCCTGGCCGCCGACCGGCGGCTGGCCAAAGCGGATGAACGGTTGAACCGGCTGGATATCGCCACCGGCATCATCCAGGGGCTGGCCGGCACCGCGCTGCTGGCGGGGGCGCTGTTGCTGGGGGCGACACTGGTGGCAGGCAATGCCATTACCCCGGCGGTGGCGGCCCTGCTGTTGCTGGTATCGATGGGCTTGATGGAGCCGGTGGCCGCCTTGCGGCGGGGTGCGGTGGAGTTGGGGCGCAGCCTGCGCGCCGCCACCCGCGTGGCCGCCGACCTGCGCCCCCTGCCCGCCCCGGCCACACCGGCACGCCCTGTGGATGGGGTGGCCCTGCGGCTGGAAAGCGTGCGCTTCCGGCATGATGGCATGGGGGTGGCCTTGTTTGACGGGCTGTCGCTGACCATTGAATCCTGCCAGCATGTCGCCATCCTGGGCGAAAGCGGAGCCGGCAAATCCAGCCTGCTGGCCCTGGTGACGGGCGAACAGCGGGCGGAAGCAGGCAGCATCAGCACCCTGCCCTGGACCTTGCTGGGCCAGGAAACCGCCCTGTTTCAGGATGATCTGCGGGCCAATCTGGCCCTGGCCGACCCAACGGCAGACGATGCAAGACTGATCCAGGTGCTGGCCGATGCCGGGCTGGCGGAGGTGGTGGCAGCATTACCGGCAGGGCTGGACAGCCTGCTGGGCGAAGGCGGCAGCGGCCTGTCATCGGGCCAGCGCCGCCGGCTGGCCCTGGCCCGCTTCCTATTGCGCGACCGTCCGCTCTGGCTGCTGGATGAGCCGACGGACGGGCTGGACCTGCCCACCGCCCGCGACGTGCTGGCCCGGCTGAAGCAACGCGCCGACGGGCGCAGCCTGCTGGTGGTGACGCATCTGCGACGGGAGGCGATGCTGGCCGACCGGCTGATCCGGCTGGAAGGCGGGCGGATCAGCCTGGATGTCCGGCGTGGGGAGGCGGGGTTTGACGCGGCATTGGCGGGGTTGCGGGGGGATTGATACCAATTGGTCCTACCAAATATCTTTCCGTGGTCGTGAACGACCAGGGCATGGCTGATTTCCGCAGATAACCTTGCAAATTCTCCTGATTTTGGTATGACCAAAATCAGGAGAAACACCCATGTCCCCATTGACGGATCAGATCAGGGCCTTGATTGCCGCGCGCCAGCTGGCGCCGGGCGCGCGCTTGCCGCCGGAACGGACCCTGGCGGCAGAGCTGGGTGTATCCCGGTCACGGCTGCGGGAGACGATGCAGCAACTCATCAGCCATGGC
Organism: Niveispirillum sp. SYP-B3756; assembly: GCF_009495745.1. GTDB lineage: Bacteria > Pseudomonadota > Alphaproteobacteria > Azospirillales > Azospirillaceae > Niveispirillum. The sequence goes on along the minus strand of NZ_WIDQ01000006.1, from coordinate 120,992 downwards.
CTGATTGTCAGCCGCCGGGGTGGTGGAAACTTTGTCGCCCCCGGCAGCGCCGAACGGGCCCTGGAACAGGCAATGCAGCCCCTGCAGCCGCTTGCCCAGGCAGAGGGCGGCTATTGGCAGGATGTCATGGAAATCCGCAAGTCGCTGGAGGCGGATGCCGCCTATCACGCGGCCCTGCGCGCCGATGATCTGGATCGGCAGCGACTGCAAGCAGCCCTCGCCGCCGTTTGTGCCGGGGCCTCCGACCCGGAGACGCAATCACGCGCGGATGCCGCCTTTCACATGGCGATTGCCGAAGCGTCGCATAATCTGGTGCTGCGGCAGGTGATTTCCGGGCTGTTCGACCTGATGCGGGTCAGCATCGCCGAAAGCCTCAGCAAACTGCATCTCCTGCCCGATACGGTGGAAAAGCTGAACCACCAGCACCAGGCCATTGCCGGGGCGATCCTGGCCGGACGGGCCGACGACGCGCGCCAGGCTGCGACCGATCATCTCTGCTTCGTGGAAGACAGCCTGCGCCGCATCGAAACGGAAACCGCGCGCGCGCGCCGGGCCGGGGCCCTGCGCAACAAATTACCCCAGGGGAAGCAGCCAGCATGATCATATCCTCATCAACCGATTACAGAGAGGCCGCCCGCCGTCGATTGCCGCCCTTTCTGTTCCATTATATCGATGGCGGGGCCAATGCCGAACGCACGCTGGGCAGGAATGTGGAGGATCTTTCCGACCTTGCCCTGCGCCAGCGCGTGCTGAAAAGCGTTGGATCGGTGGATATCTCCACCCGGTTCTTTGATGAGAAGGTGAGTATGCCGGTGGCGCTGGCCCCGGTCGGCCTGACCGGCATGTATGCGCGGCGCGGTGAGGTACAGGCCGCCCGCGCAGCCGCCAAGAAGGGCATTCCGCTGACGCTTTCCACCGTCTCCGTCTGTTCGATTGAGGAAGTGCAGGCGGCCGTGGAGCGCCCGATCTGGTTCCAGCTTTACGTGCTGCGGGATCGCGGCTTCATGAAGAATGCGCTGGAACGCGCCTGGGCGGCGGGCATCCGCAAGCTTGTCTTCACCGTCGACATGCCGGTGCCCGGCAGCCGTTACCGCGATGCCCATTCCGGCATGTCGGGCCCCAATGCCCCCTTGCGGCGCATGGTCCAGGCGGTGATGCATCCCGCCTGGGCCATTGATGTCGGGCTGTTCGGCCGGCCGCATGATCTGGGCAATGTCTCCGCCTATCGGCAGCAAAAGACCAATTTGGCCGACTATGTCGGTTGGCTCAGCCAGAATTTCGACCCCTCCATCGGCTGGCAGGATCTGGAATGGATTCGTGACTTCTGGAAGGGCCCGATGATCATCAAGGGCATTCTGGACCCCGACGATGCCCGCGACGCCGTTCGCTTCGGTGCTGACGGCATTGTGGTTTCCAATCATGGCGGGCGGCAGCTTGATGGCGTTCTCTCCTCTGCCAAGGCCTTGCCGGCAATTGCCGATGCGGTGAAGGGCGACCTCACCATTCTGGCGGATTCCGGCATCCGCTCCGGGCTGGATGTGGTGCGGATGCTGGCACAAGGTGCTGATGGCGCCATGATCGGCCGCGCCTTCATCTATGCGCTGGCAGCGGCCGGTGCCGCTGGTGTCGAAAACCTGCTGGATCTGTTCGCCAAGGAAATGCAGGTGGCCATGACGCTGACGGGCGCGCGTTCCATCGCGGAGATTTCGGCCGACAGCCTGGTAAAGGCGGTCGCCGCCGCCTGATCACCCGGCACAGGGTTTTTCGCCAGCGCCGCACAAGCTGCGGGAACGCAAAATCTCTCTGGATCGGTCACGATCAGGGGAGATAGGTATTCGAGCGGATTCATCTAAAGCCCCCTGCGTTCGACTAAAAGCAGGGGGCTCCAGTGGACAATGGTCCCCCTGATCATCTCCCCGCTGACGAGGCCGGCGCAGTTTTCCGCCGATGTGCCGCCGTTGCCGGCTTTTTTGAAAGAATATGCCGCCGTCGGGTTCCCGTTCGCACCCGGTGCCGAGATCATCGGGACCACAATGCTGTCCTTCTGGACCAATGGCAGCACGGGGCCGGCAGCAGTACTCTGCGACATCCAGCTCGCCATCATGTCCCTGTTCGTGACGCTGACGCGCCGCAACTTGAGGACCAACGATGATGTCTGCGGTTGTCGTCGATCACTCGCTGGCTGGTCTGGGCGTGAAGCCCATGTACCGGATCAATCTGGCCGGCATCCGACACCCTTTCATCGACCTGAAAGCACGGATAGAGGCCGGTGAAAGGCTGGCCGATATTGCCGGTATGTCCGATCTGATCCGGCGGACAGGTGCGGCATGACATTTCTGGGTTGGCATCGCTGGATCGGGTTGTTCCTGGGACTGTTCATCGCGGTCCAGGGGTTGGGGGGCACGCTGCTGCTGTTCCGGCAACCCCTGAACCACCTGCTGCATCCCGACGCCTACACCCCGGCGGCACCGGCCCTGGATGCCAATGTCGATGCCGTGCGGGCCCGTGGCTGCACCATTACCCGCATCGACCTGCCCGATCGGGCCACAGACCCGCTGTTCTTCCAGCTGTCCTGCAGCGGCGATCCTTTCATGGCGACGGCGGGCGGTGGACAGGTGCTGCGTCTGGCACCACTGAATGACTGGCCGCTGGAATGGCTGTTCCAATTCCATTGCCGGCTGGCCGCCGGCACGACCGGGGAACAGGCCGTGGGGTGGATGGGGGTGGCGCTGCTGGCCCTGTGCCTGACGGGCCTTTGGATGCTGCTGCGGGCCGCACGGCGGGACGGCTGGCGGGGGCTGTTCTGTCCCGGCTGGCCCAAGGCTTCCCTGCGCCGCTGGCGCGACCTGCATCGCGCAGTCGGTCTGTACCTTGTCCCCGTTCTGGCCCTGCTGTCCCTCACCGGTATCGGCATGGCCTGGAACCCGACCGTGACGGCGGCACTGCCCGTCACCCCGCGCCCTTCGCCCCAGGTGGCGCCGCGCCCGGACGGGGCCCTGCTACCCTTGTCCACCTTCCTGAATAGGGCACAGGGACTGGCACCCAGCAGCATCCGTCTGCCAGGCGGGCACGGGCGGGTGGTGATGGTCATGCAGGGCCGGGCCGACAGCCCGGATTATGAACAGTTCTGGTACAATGGCTATGATGGCACCCTGCTGGGCACCCGCCGCGCGGGAGAGCGGGCGGCAGCCGACCGGTTCATGGACCTGCTCTATCCGCTGCATACGGGCAGCCTGCTGGGACCGGTGGGCACCATCCTGATCCTGCTGGCCGGCCTGTCACTGCCTTGTTTCCTGGCCACGGGGATATTCCTCTGGTCACGGCGCCGAGGGCCGGGAACCATGCCCATGCTTGTGTCGGCCCTGTCGCGCGACGGCACCGACGTGCTGCTGATCACGCTGCGCCATCGTTTCGGCCTGCCGCTGCCCTGCATCGGGGCCGGTGACCATGTGGATGTGCATCTGCCCAACGGTCTGGTCCGGCAGTATAGCCTGTGCGGTCGGCCCGGCCGGCGCCTGTCCTGGCAGATCGCCGTACGCCTGTCGGATGTCTCGGCCGGCGGGTCGGCCTGGATTCACACACATCTGAAACCGGGTGCTGCCCTGCGCCTGGGCCGCCCCCGCGCCCACTTCCCGCTGTCATCCGGGAACGCCCCCGTCCTGCTGCTGGCCGGCGGTATCGGCATCACGCCGCTTCTGTCCATGGCCTGGTGCCTGTGGGACCGAGGACGCCCCTTCACACTGCTGGTCTGTGCCCGTGACCGGGCTGCCCGGCCGCTGGCCGCCGCCATCGCCGCCACGCCGCTGGCCCCGTCTGTCCGCTGGCATGACAGCGCCACCGATGGACGCATCGACCTTGCCGCCCTGCTGACGGCACAAGCACCCGAAACACATCTCTATACCTGTGGTCCCGCTGCCTTCATGCAGGCCGCCCTGGATGCGGCCCGCACCAGTGGATGGTCCCCCGACCGGCTGCATTGGGAGGCCTTCGCCCCCGCAACCGCCAGCGGCCCCGCCTTTACCATCCTTCTGAATGGGAAAGCCATCGCCGTGGCCGCCGGAGAAAGCCTGCTGGACCGGCTGCTGGGCGAAGGCATCGCCCTCCCGCATTCCTGCCGCCGGGGCCTGTGCGGGCAATGCGTGGTGACGGTGCGGTCTGGATCGGTGGATCACCGCGACAGCATCCTGACACCAGAGGATCGCGCCGCCGGCCGCATGACCGCCTGTTGTTCCCGCGCTGCTGATGCCGGCGGCGAATTGCACCTGTCCTTGACGCCCTGACGCCGCATCCATCGTTCGTTGCGGCCATCTCCCGCCCCCGCCTTTTCGACCATGTCCAGATATTCTCGGACAAGTTTGTGTTTCAGCAACTTACACGTCGGTTCACGCGGCAGGCTTGGACGGAAATGGAAGATGCGGGGCACCTTGACCCCACCCACCCGTTCACGCAGGAAAACCGTCAGGAATGCGGCTGACCGTTTTGCATCGGTGACAGGTTCTGATGGCTGTACCACAGCCACCACCACCTGCCCCACTTCCATGTCGGGCAGACCGAACACGGCGCAATCGGCAACGGATGGACGTTCGATCAGACAATTTTCAATCTCCTGGGGATAGATATTCACCCCGCCAGAAATGATCATGAAATTCTTGCGGTCCGTCAGATAGAGGTACCCGTCGCCATCCAGCCGTCCAATATCGCCCAGCATCGCCTAGCCGCGATGGTCATAGGCGGCGGCGGTCTTGACCGGATCATTGTGGTATTCGAACTGGAGACCATCGGCGAAATAGACGTTATCGACCTGCTCCGTGGGCAGTTCATTGCCGTCTTCATCGACAATCTCCACTATCCCCAGGATCGCCTTGCCAACAGAGCCTGGCTTTGCCAGCCATTCATCGGCCGACAAGGCGGTGACGCCACATGTCTCGGTCCCTGAATAATATTCGTAGATGACAGGCCCCCACCAATCGATCATCGCCTGTTTGACCAACACGGGACAGGGGGCGGCCGCGTGGATCGCGGCCCGCATCGACCCATGGTCATGCCGCGCCCGCACATCCTTCGGCAGACGCAGCAGCCGCACGAAATGCGTCGGTACCCAGGTGGAATGGGTGATGCGGTATCGCTCGATAAGGGCAGGCGCTTCCTCTGCATCGAACCTCTCCATGATCACCACGGTGCCGCCGAACCGGTGAACGGTCATCTCGGACGCGACCAGAACCTTTGCACCGCAATCATTCAGGATATAGGCGAGGTCCGCGACGCTGGATTTGGTGGACACGCTGGTCAAATGCAGCCCCGTACGCTGCGCCGCCCAGGCCAGTGGGAACAAGGCCGCCTCATTGTCGATCATCACCGCCAGCACGTCGCCCCGGTGCAGGCCCAGCGCCCGCAGCCGGTGGGCGGCCTGATTGGCCTGCCGGTCCAGTTCGTCATAGCGCAGCACCTCTCCGCTATCGGCCATGATGCAGGCGGGTTTGGCTGGCGTGGCCAGCGCGTGATGGCGCGGATGATGATGATATGCCGGCTGGCCGACGAAGATCGCCGGCCACGCCGCCTCGCTTTCCGCCACGCCGGGCCGGTTCCATGCCCATAAGCGGCGGGAGCCGGTGGGTGTGGTCGCCGCCATCACCCCCTGGAACTTCCCCATCGTGCTGTCGATGCGGAAGATCGCGCCGGCCCTGGCAGCCGGCTGCACCATCATACTGAAGCCGGCGGCGGCCCCCCCTTTCCGTCCTGCGCCTGGCGGAAATTGCACGGGAGGTGGGCCGGCCGGCGCGCGCCCGCGTAAGCCCACGCTGCCGGAGACAGCGCCCAGCGCATGAGCAACTGTCTGTCAGGTCATGAGCAGCGTCCAGCCCGGATTATGCGCCGGTGGTGTGATGGTTCTCTCCGGGTGCGACGGCTGTTCTGCGGAGGCTTATATGGATGCAATCCTCCCTCTCCCGTCGGCTGGCGAGTTTCGGGATGATGGTTATGGGGTTATCGGGGTGAGCTTTGGCTGGGCGCATGGCGCGCCGACAATACCGGCAGGTTTCAATCAGGTCGGTATTTTTTCAACAGGCGCTTGACTCTGGTATGGCAGGATTGGGTGGCAACAATCAAACCCGGCGTTTCAGCCGGGTGCCGGTTTCCGGCTTGGCATTGCTGAACTGGTAATCAAAGCTCTCCTCCATCTCTATCAGCGTGCCGGCAGCGCCGGCTGGCACGCTGGGCTTGAAGCGCCATTCCAGCAGCGCCTTCTTCACCCGTTCGGCGAATTGCGGATTGCCTTTCTGCTCGGCAATCTCAATCTGTTTCACCTTGCCATCCGCAGTGGAAACCTTGAAGACTGCGCGCACTTTCCCGCTCAGCTGCACCCCAGCGGAGAAATCCGTGTCGGGTGCTGTGCGGAACAGGGGAAACAGTTCTTCTTCCACGGGTATCTCCCGGGTCTTTTCCACCAGCGCATCTTCCCGCGCGGCATCCCCTTGCTTGTGCGCGATGTAGATCAGCTTGCCATAGGCAGTCAGAGCGACACTGGTGATGTCTTTCTGGCTACGCGGATCGGTATTGGAATGTGCCTTATCGATAATTTCCTGGAACATCCGCGTCGCTTCGTCCCGGCGATCATCATCCAAGGTCAGTTGTGCGTGCTGGATATCAATGCTGAGTCGCATCGGGTGGTTGGTGGGAAGTGCCGAGGTGATTTCCGATGCTTTGTTCAAAAGTTCCCGTGTGCGCACAATATTACGCGTTGTTCTGGAGGTTCTTGCATAGTTCAGCAGAGCCATCATATATTGCGGCGACTTGTCACCATAGATATTGGCTGTCAGCACCAGAACCTGATCAAAGGCGTCCTCGCCATCGGTAAAACGGCCCTCATCATAATAAGCCTTGGCCAACCGCTCCTGAAACTGGATCACCAACGGATCATTTTCGCCGGCACGGCGGCGGAAATCCGCCAAAGCCCGGCGTGCCGCGCCCGGTGTCTGGGTTTTGTCCCATTCGACTGCCACATCAATCGCATTGATCAACAGTTGTGCGTGATTTTCTGCTTTGTAGTTTGGATTTTGTTCATAGAGTACGGCCGCCTTCCATGCCATGTCATAGGCCTCTGAAAGCTTTCCTTCATCAATCAACAAGGCGGAAGCCTTGTTGGCCTCTTGCCATGTGCTTTGTGCAAAGGCAGGGAAGGCGGAAAGCAACATCAACCCCGCAGCGCCTATTAGTACCTTATTTCGCATTCTCATGCTCGCACAGAAAATAATGCCCGTCGAATAGCAACTCATAAGGGAATAAATTTCAAGTGTATTTATTTTCTTTCATTTCCGGCGGTCGCGGAGTGAAGATCACACCCGCCGTTTCAGGCGGGTGCCCAGCTCCGGCCCCTCATTGTCAAAGCGATAGCCAAAGCTCTGTTGGATCTCCACCAGTTCCCCCGCCGCACCGGCAGGTGCGCTGGGACGATAGCGCCATTCCTTCAGGGCCGCTTTTACCCGGTCGGCAAATTGCGGGTTGCCCGACTTTTCCACGATATCGATCTGCTTCACGCGGCCATCTGCGGTGGAGATTTTGAACACCGCCTTGGCGGTACCAGTCAGGTGAATGTCACCCGAAATGGTCAGATCTGGGGCAACACGGACCAGGGGAAACGGTTCCCTGCTTTCCAGTGGCAGGGCGCGCGTCTTCTCCACCCAGGCATCGGCCTTGGCCGCATCGCCCTGTTTGTCGGCGATATAGACCAGCTTGCCATAGGCATGGAGCAACAGGGGAGCCAGCGCCACCCGCTGTTGGGGATCGGCAGCATTCTCGCCTGTCTCCACAAGGGCGCGGAACATGCCCTCCGCCTCGTCCCAACGGTTGGCCTCCAGCGTCAGAATGGCCTGTTGGAAATCTGTCCGCAGACGTTGCGGATGGGTCGGTGGCAGCTTGGCCGTGATAGCGGAGGCGCGGTCCAGCAGCTTTCGTGTATGCACCAGTTCGCTGGTGGTCTTGGACATGCCGGCATATTCCAGTATGGCGTCCAGATATTGCGGCGACTCGCCGCCGAAATTCCGCTCGGTCAGATACAGCATCCGTTCATAGGCGCTGGCCCCATCCTGAAACTGGCCAGTCCCGTAATAGGCCTGGCCCAGCCGCTGCTGGAACTGGATGGTCAGGGGGGCATCCTCCCCGACATGGCGCTTCAGGGCAGTCAAAGCCCGCCGCACAGCAGCCAGTTCCACTTCATTATTGATACTGTCGGCCATATCCACGGCGTTCAGCAGCAACTGCGCGTGGCTGGCGGGTTTGTAATTGGGATTTTGCTCGTAAAGCTCAGCTGCTTTCCAGGCCATCGCCAGTGCCTGATCCTGCTTGCCTTCCTGTTGCAGCGCGGCTGATGCCCTGTTCGCCTCCTGCCAGGTGCTCTGGGCCAGGGCAGTGCTGGTGGAAGCCAGGAATCCAGCCAACAGCAGAATATTGTAGCCAGCGCGCATGGACGATTCTCTATCCAGGTTAATCGGTACAATATCAACCGATAGGAGAGAGGATTTCAATATGCCTTGCGCAGCGGTACGGCTGCGCCATTCTATAAGGGAGCTTGCCAGGGAGAAAGCCGCCCCATGTCCGCCGACCCGAAGGCCGAATTGCTGCGCCAGATGCGGGCCATCCGCCGCCGCATTGATCCCGACGTGCTGGAACGGGCGGAAAAGGCCGCCCAGGCGGCGGAGGCTGCCCGCACATTGCCCCCCAGCCATGTGCCATATGACAAGGAAGCGGCGCGTGATGTGGTGACCGCTTTTCTGCGCGGTCGCAACGATGGCGGCAAATTCGCCCTGAAACTGATGGAAAACCTGAAAAAACCGGAAGCGGCGGCCAAAGCCTATGGCGAGCCGCCGCCCCGCCCACCTGCGGGACGCAAAGTCTGACCCCCCTTGCCGGCACGGCAGGGGCTGAAGGGGAAGCGTTTGAAGGGGCTGGGTTTCGCGTCGCGCACTTGCCTGCCCCCGGTCCCGCGCTATAGTCCGCCGCAACCGAACCAGCCCCGTTTCCATTCCCCGAGGCAGCGCCCCATGGCGACCCATCCGCACGATATCGACGGCCGCGCCGACAGTTTCAGCCACCGGCACCTACTGGGCATCCAGGGGCTGACGGCACCGGAAATCAACCTGTTGCTGGATCTGGCCGACCGTTATGTCGAACAGAATCGCGCCGGGGCCAAGTCCGACCTGCTGGCCGGGCGCACCGTCGTCAACCTGTTCTTCGAGAACTCCACCCGCACCCGCACCAGTTTCGAACTGGCGGCCCGGCGGCTGGGGGCCGACTGCATCAACATGTCGGTCGATGGCAGTTCGGTGAAGAAGGGGGAGACGCTGATCGATACGGCGATGACCCTGAACGCCATGCATCTGGATGCGCTGGTGGTGCGCCACCAGGAATCGGGTGCGCCCAAGCTGCTGGCCGACAAGGTGAATTGCGCGGTGCTGAATGCCGGTGACGGCCAGCATGAACACCCAACCCAGGCCCTGCTGGATGCGCTGACCATCCGCCGCCGCCTGGGCACGCTGAAGGGCCTGACCGTCGCCATCTGCGGCGATATCCTGCACAGCCGCGTCGCCCGCTCCAATATCCAGTTGCTCAATATCATGGGCGCCAATGTGCGCGTGGTGGCCCCGCCCACCCTGCTGCCAAGCGCCATTGGGGAATTGAGCGTGGAGGTGCATCATTCGATGAAGACCGGCCTGAAGGATGCCGACATCGTGATGATGCTGCGCCTGCAACTGGAACGGATGCAGGGCCAGTTCGTGCCCAGCCAGCGGGAATATTTCCGCTTCTTCGGCCTGGATTATGAGAAGCTGGCCGTGGCCAAGCCCGGCGCCCTGATCATGCATCCCGGCCCGATGAATCGCGGGGTGGAGATCGACAGTCTGGTGGCCGACGATATCCACCGCTCCGTCATCTTACAGCAGGTGGAACTGGGCGTCGCCGTGCGCATGGCCTGCCTGGACTTGTTGGTGCGCCACAAGGGTTGAGCCTGTCTGCCACCCTGTTGCGCCCCCATCACCCCTTCCCGCCCGCCGGCCCGGACACGCCCCCATGACCCAGCGCACCGCCTATCTGAACGCCCGCCTGATCGACCCCGCCACCGGCCTGGATGCTATAGGCGGCCTTTTGGTGGAAGGCACCCGTATCGCCGATTTCGGCCCCGGCCTGTTCGCCGGTGGCGTGCCGGAGGGGGTGACGGCGGTGGATTGCACCGGCCTGTGCCTTGCCCCCGGTCTGGTGGACCTGCGCGCCTTTGTGGGGGAGCCGGGGTTTGAACATAATGAGACCATCCTGACCGCCAGCCGCAGTGCGGCTGCTGGCGGCATCACCGCCTTGGCGGCCCTGCCCACCACCGATCCGGTGGTCGATGATGTGGCAGGGATCGAATTCATCGCCCGCCGGGCGCGGGAAACCAAGCTGGTGAAGATTTTCGCCTATGGGGCCCTGACGCGGGAAAATGCCGGCAAGGAACTTGCGGAAATCGGCCTGTTGATGGAGGCCGGGGCCGTTGGTTTCACCGATGGCGGCCCCATCGCCGACCCGGCCCTGATGCGTCGCGCACTCTCCTATGCCAGCACCTTTGCCCAGACCATTTTCCAGCACCCCAGTGAGCCACGCTTGGCCGGCGGGGTGATGAATAGCGGGGAGATCGCCACCAAACTGGGCCTTGCCGGCATCCCGCCAATGGCCGAAGTGATCATGCTGGAACGCGACCTGCGGCTGGTGGAAATGACCGGCGGGCGTTACCACGCCGCCAATATCTCCACCGCTGAATCGGTCAATGTCATCCGCCGGGCCAAGGCGCGCGGCCTTTCCATCACCTGCGACACCGCCCCGCCCTATTTCTCCCTGACGGAAATGGATGTCGGCGATTATCGCACCTTCTTCAAGCTGAAGCCCCCCCTGCGCAGCGAAATGGACCGCCGCGCCATCGTGGAGGGGCTGGCCGATGGCACCATCGATGCCATCACCTCTGACCATCAGCCGCATGATCAGGACAGCAAGCGCGTGCCCTTCGCCCAGGCGGCCTTTGGCGCGGTCGGGTTTGAAACCCTGCTGCCGCTGGTGCTTGACCTGCACCATAAGGGGCAGGTGCCGCTGGCCCGTGCGCTGGCCGCCATCACCCATATCCCCGCTGATATCCTAGGCCTGCGGCGTCTGGGCCGGTTGGCCAAGGGTGGTGCCGCCGATCTGGTGCTGTTCGATCTGGACCGGCCCTGGCGGATCGAGGCGGAGAAGCTGGCATCGAAATCGAAGAATAGCTGTTTCGACAAGCGCCCGGTTCAGGGCATGGTGATGCGCACCATCGTGGATGGGCGCAGCGTGTTCACCCGCGCCGCCTGACCCGTCCGCGCGTAACCATTAAGAACAAAAAGGATCGGTGCCATCATGGCTGAACCGGCAACCGCTTCCCTGGCCTGGGGCCTGTTGATCGCCGCCTTTGCCGGCGGCTATTTCCTGGGCTCCATCCCTTTCGGGCTGGTGCTGACCCGGCTGGCCGGCTATGGCGATATCCGCAAGATCGGCAGCGGGAATATCGGTGCCACCAATGTGCTGCGCACCGGCAACAAGCCGCTGGCCGCATTGACCCTGATTCTTGACAGCGGCAAGGGCGGCATCGCCACCCTGCTGGCGCTCTATTTTGGTGGGGTGGAAGCGGCTGTGGCCGCCGCCGCCGGGTCCATGCTGGGCCATAGCTTCCCGGTCTGGCTGGGCTTCAAGGGCGGCAAGGGGGTTGCCACCGCCATTGGCGTGCTGCTGGCCATTGCCTGGCCGGTGGGCCTGTCTGCCTGTGGCACTTGGCTGCTGGCCGCCTTTGCCTTCCGCATCTCCTCCCTCTCCGCCCTGATCGCCATCGGCCTCAGCCCGGTGGTGGCCTGGTTCCTGGCCGGGCCGGCGGTGGCGGGCCTGTGTGTCTTCATCGCCCTGCTGGTCTTCATCCGGCACAAGGAAAATATCGCCCGGCTGCTGAAGGGTACCGAGCCGAAGATCGGGGCGAAGAAGAAGACATGACACGCTTATACCAAGAGCCATGGGTCACGGCTCCTGGTACTTACCCGTTCCCTCAACCTCAACAGCCGCCATGCTGACTACTGCTCTGCCACCGGCAGCTTGCAGTTGCTGGACGGTGCGCAACAGATCGCTGCGTCAAGCGCGGCAATTGATAAATTCAACCGCCATCAACCAACTACCCTCCGCACTCACGTGGTTAACGATTAATTATCCAAGGGCGATTATCATCGCCACCGGGAACCGCTGGCGTACGGGAAAGTTGGATACTCGATGGCTAACCTGCTGACGGCAGGCTTTTCATTATCGGGCTCCATATCAGCAATGGCGCCGATTCCAAGGCAAACCGCAGGAGCGACCATGCAGGATTCGGACAAGGCTGCAAAACATCCGATACGGTTCGCCCGCTCTTCATCTCAGCGCCTCAAACGTGTCTTTCTTGTGCTGCCGACGGCACCCACCCCCGGATTCGGGGACAATGACAGCGTACATTATCGTTCCCTCAATCGGGCTGAACATCTGGCTGCAAACGGTATCAACGCGATGGTCTGCACAATTGAGACATTGTCCGGTGCGGATATGAACGCTGGCGATGCTGCTATTTTTCAGCATCCGGTGGTCTCTCCCCACCTGCGGCAGATGGTCGATTCCATTCAGCGATCCAATGCGACGGCAGTCGCGGATATCGATACGCATAATATCGATATTTCCTTGGCGATGCGGGGGCCTGCCGGTCGCTTGGATATCCATTCAAGGGAGCAGATCCTGGCCGATCTTGCTGCCAGAACGGAAGCATTGCAGCTTTTCTCCACGGTGATTGTTCCGGACGAGCCATTGGCGATGCGTATCCGTCAGCTCTGTCCGGCAGGTCGGATTCAGGTTGTGCCCGATGTGCCGGTTCCAGCGGAAATTGCCTTGGCAGAAGCCATGCGTACTCTACCAGAAGCAATGGCGGAGAGGGCTTATGTAGCCTGCCTGGGTCAGCCGGAGGAGTTGGCAGAAATCCTGCCGGTTCTGGCGCCACGGCTGATTCCCATACTTTCGGCCGCAGGACTGACATTATTAGTCCAGGTGAATGTAACCGTGCCACCGGTGCTGCTGCAAAGCGGAAGGGTCCGCCCAATATTGCCGGCCAATCCGCAGGACCAACCGGCTCTGCTGCGCGTTTGCCGGTCCCTTGCTTTTCTGACAACTTCCGCAGACACCAGCGGCATCATTGCGTGGCGGGCTTTCATCCAGGCAACCCTGGCTGGAATCCCCTTCCTCGGCTTAAGCACGCCCAGTTTGGCGGATCGATTGGGAGGAGCGGGGCGATTGGTCGAAAATCTGGATGAATGGCTGGGTTGCCTGTCCGCAGTGCCTGCTCGCACCAAGCGGCGGCCCCCAGCAGCTGCGGGCTCTCTTATGCGAAAATTTCCCGTCCATAAAGCGCACAGAAAATTGATGGCCGCTCTGGGAAACTGATACCAATCTCCCTTGATCCTGACCGATCAAGGGAGATTTCAGGTGCCGGGCGCTGCCTCCGGCAGCTTGGCTTGCGCGCCCACGGGGTGCTGAGCCGGCGGTCGCCGGCCTCCAAACTGCTTAAAGGTCAACCTTTAGGTGGCTTGGTATCAGTTTTCCAAAAGCTTCGCCTGTTCGTGCTCAATCAGCGCGCGCGCGATCTGCGGCATGTGCATCTCGGCTTCCCATCCCAAAAGTTGCTTAGCCTTGGCCGGGTTCCCGACACTCCGGTCGATCTCCGAAGGACGAAAAAGCGTGGAGTCAATATCGACATGCTCTTTCCAATCCAGGCCCACCGCAGCGAACACCGCGGCGACAAACGCCTCCAGTGAATAGGTTTTACCGGTTGAAATCACAAAATCTTCTGGCTTATCACTCTGCAGAATACGCCACATGGCATCAACATATTCCGGTGCCCAACCCCAATCCCGCTCAATAGCAATATTGCCCAGGCGCAAATTCTCCTTACTGCCGTTGGCAATGCGCAGTGCGGTTGACACAATCTTCCTTGTCACGAAGCGGGCCGGTCGCAGCGGGGATTCATGATTGAATAAAATACCAGAACACGCGTGCAGCTTATACGCTTCCCGGTAATTGGCGACAGTCCAGAAAGAGGCAGCCTTTGCTGTGGCGTAAGGGCTGCGCGGATGGAAAGGGGTGCATTCATTGGCAGGTTCGGGCGTGTTACCGAAACATTCACTGGAGCCCGCATTGAACAACTTGGTCGGCCGGTCAAGCAGCTTCAAACATTCAAGAATATTAAGCGTTCCAACCGCAATACTTTCAAACGTTTCCACCGGCTGATCAAAAGAAAGCCCCACTGAGGACTGACCCGCCAGATTGTAAACCTCATCCGGTTGGACATTGCGGAAGACTTTGAACATGCTTCGAAAATCGTTCAACGCCAGGGAATGCGTTTGAACCTGACGCCGTATCCCCATAAGGGTCAAACTGTCGAAGCCACGTACCTGATCATCACGGGAAGTGCCATGGATCTCATAGCCTTTCGACAGCAGCAGCTTGGCCAGATAGGTGCCATCCTGTCCGCCAATTCCCAGGATCAATGCGACTTTACCCATCTTCAACCTCCCGGGAGAAAACCCACCCTATACTGGTCACACTGACCGCCGCTGAACCACAAGACATTAATCGCCAGCGCTACTCCCCGTTCCCGATAGAGCACAGCCATCGGGAACGGGGATCAACAGTAAAACCGCCTGTCCGCCGCGCTTCCTGTTCCTTGATAGGGCGACGCCAGCGCTCCGTCAGGCCATCAGCTTCAGATCGGATTCCATCATGTCGCGCACCAGTTCGGCGAACGGCGTGCTGTGCTTCCAGCCCAGCTTTTCCAGGGCCTTGGACGGATCACCCAGCAGTAAATCCACTTCCGTGGGGCGGAAATAGCGGGGATCGACCTTGACCAGTTCGCGGCCGCTGGCACTGCAACGCCCCACCTCGTCCACGCCACTGCCCGACCATGTGATGGTCACGCCGGTATGGGCGAAGGATTTCTCAACGAACTCCCGCACCGTATGCATCTCACCCGTGGCCAGCACGTAATCATCGCCGGCATCCTGCTGCAAGATGCGCCACATACCTTCCACATAGTCGCGGGCATGGCCCCAGTCGCGCAGGCTGTCCAGATTGCCCAGATACAGGCAATCCTGCTTGCCATGGTGGATGGCCGCCACCGCACGGGTGATCTTGCGGGTGACAAAGGTTTCGCCCCGGATCGGGCTTTCATGGTTGAACAAAATGCCGTTGCTGGCATGGAGGCCATAGGCCTCCCGGTAATTCACCGTGATCCAATAGGCGTAGAGCTTGGCAGCAGCATAGGGGCTGCGCGGATAGAAGGGGGTGGTTTCCTTCTGCGGCGTCTCCTGCACCTTGCCGTACAGTTCAGAGGTCGACGCTTGGTAGAAGCGGGTCTTCTGTTCCAGCTTCAGGATACGGATGGCTTCCAGCAGGCGCAGCGTGCCGATGGCGTCGGCATTGGCAGTATATTCCGGCGTCTCGAAACTGACCTGCACATGGCTCTGCGCCGCAAGATTATAAATCTCGTCCGGCTGGGTTTCCTGCACAATCCGGATCAGGTTGGTGCTGTCCGTCAGGTCACCGTAATGCAGCTGGAACCGCACATCCTTCTCGTGGATATCCTGGTAAAGATGGTCAATGCGGCCGGTATTCAGCGAGGAGGAACGACGCTTCACCCCATGGACGATATAGCCCTTGGACAGCAGCAGTTCAGACAGGTAGGCGCCATCCTGCCCCGTCACACCGGTGATCAACGCGACCTTGCTCAATTCACGGCTCCTGCGGATTTTGATAATTTGCTGATATTTAGCTTAATGGCTGGTTTTGTCTCATCATGCAACTGACATGTTTAAGTCGCCGATCTCCTCAATGTTACACATCTTTCACATTATCGGAGTCTTTCCGCAACTTCGGCCGCGATGGCCATGCAGGAGGTCAAACCGGGGGATTCAATCCCAAACAGGTTAACCAGCCCGGCGATGCCATGTTCCGTTGGTCCCTGGATGACAAAATCGCTGTCGCTTTCCCCCGGGCCGACCAGCTTTGGCCGGATGCCGGCATAGGCGGGAATCAGGGCTCCCGTCGGCAAGCCTGGCCAGTAGCGCCGCACCGCCGCATAAAAGCGTTCGGCACGGCCGGGATCCACATCATAGGTTTCCCGGTCGATCCATTCCACATCCGGGCCGAACCGGGCCTGCCCTCCCAGATCAATGGTGACATGCACCCCCAACCCCCCCGGTTCAGGCAGGGGATAAACCAGCCGGCGGAACGGGTTACGGCCGCTGAGCCCGTAATAATTCCCCTTGGCCAACCGCAAAGGCGGCACAAAGGTCGACGGGAGCCCCTCGATGGCGGTTGCCAGTTTCTGCGCCCCCAGCCCGGCTGCATTAATCAGGTTGCGGGTACGTAGACGCAGCGGATCGCTGCCCCCCACCAGCAACTCAATGCCATCCCCCCGAACCTCCGCCGCTTGCAGAGGGCTGCGGAACACCACCATACCGCCATGCTCTTCCAGGTCTGCCTGGAATGACAGCATCAAGGCGTGACTGTCGATAATGCCGCTGACAGGTGACAACAAGGCCTCGGTACAGGTGATTTCCGGCTCCAGCGCCTCTACCTGGGCCCTGGTCAGCCAAACCAGGCTGTCAACGCCATTGGCGATCGCCTTTGCCTGCAAGCCCAGCAAGCGATCATGCTGTTCTTCTGCGGTGGCCACAATGATCTTACCGCAGGCCTCGTGGGGAATGCGGCGCCGTTTAATATAATCATAGATCATCTGCCGTCCGGCGACGCAGAGGCGCGCCTTCAGGGAACCTTGCGGATAATAAATACCGGCATGGATCACTTCACTGTTTCTGGAGCTGGTACCCGAACCGATAAGGCTCTCCGCTTCCAGAACGATAACTTCCTGTCCTGCCAGGGCCAGATGCCGGGCAATAGCCAGTCCGACCACACCAGCGCCGATAATGACTGTTTCGACCTGTTCCACGCTTCCCCCGCTCCCGCTTGCCCGCGGCCTGATCCCTCGTGCAGCAATGACGGACCTTGGCAGGACCGTCATTACACAAGCCCGCTGCTTTCGCCAACAGCCCGACGCATCCCGCTTTGCACGCGCGTTCCAAAGTATATCGTATATTAGGCTTTAATACCTTAAAAACTTGATTTTCCAATTTTAAGGATATATATCCTATTTAAGAGATCGGCACCGCTCCCAGCGGTTGATGCCGGTGTCCTGATCCCAAAGTGAGAGGACAGAATGCAGACGTTCGAGATTTTCCACGATGCGATGGGCAACAGAACGGAAATTTTAGAGCCGTCGGATAGTCGTTACGCCATCGTCCTGGCGGCCGCCACAGCCAAAACCGTCGCGGTACCCGCGGGAACCCGGGTGGTGTTATTCAACGCCACCGGGCCCTTTTGGGTGGGATATGATAATATTCCCTACATTCCAACCGAAGATATCGTGGACGGCAGCGCTGGAGAATATTGTCCATCCGGCCGCAAGATCAGCGGCCGGCAGAGACTGGGATTCATCGCCCCTGCCGCCTGTACTGTTTCCCTCAGCTTTTTCAGGTGATCGTCATGGCCGGCACTTATTTCCTGCACTTAAATCCGGTGTCATCAACCGATCTCAGTCTTTACGCTCCCTTGAACCGGCCGAGCTTCACAGGCACGGTCAGTATTAAAGACGTTGTCCAACTGGCAGAGGGCAGGTCGGGCCAGCCAGCACTGGCCTTTACGGCCGATGCGGACACGGGCATCGCGCATCTGGCAACGGACAGTCTCAGCGTGGTTGGGGGCGGGGTGGAGGTGATGCGGGCCGCTGCCTTGCCGGGCGCCGTCAATGGCGTCCTGCTGGAAGCGGCCCCGACGGGCATCTCCCCAATCCTCACTGCAACCGGCAGCGACAGCCATATCGGCTTCAATTTCAACGCCAAGAACAGTGGCGGCTTTGCCTTCAACGCTACCGGCACGCAATTCGTCATCCAACCGACGGCGTCCTCGGTAAATTATCTGGCCATTACCGGTGCTGGCACCGGTACCGCACCGTCGCTGTCAGTACGCGGCAATGATGCGGATGTGGATATCGCCCTGCTGCCCAAGGGAACAGGCGGGCGGCTGCGCTTTGGGAATTTCACGGCGGGTGGGGCGTCAACCGTGACAGGCTACATTGAAATCCGCGATGCCAGTGGCACCATCCGCAAGCTGGCCGTGGTGGGGTGATCATTGGCAGGTTCGGCCTGACCAGGCGGCGGACACAGCACCGACCATTGACGGAACCGCTAATACCCAGTTGCGATGAGGTGAACTCATCGCAACTGGGTACGGCGGCGACTACCGCCGCGCGGCCCGTGCCGCGTGAAACCAAGCCAACAGATGTTGGCGCCGGCGTTTGAGGACCATGATCAGGACCGATCGGTTCTGATCATGGAAACGGAGTATAAATGCCAAGAGTCATGCTTCATGGCTCTTGGTATGAATCGCCTCCAGCGACAATAACGCATCACCCGCTGTCACCGGTCGGCCCGCCCGGCAATGGATGGCGGCGATACGGCCCGGTATTTTGGCCTGGATGGAGAATTCCATCTTCATCGCCTCCAGCACCACCAAAGGCTGGCCCGGCTCCACCCATTGGCCCGGCTCCACCAGCACCTTCCAGACATTGCCGGAAATATCCGCCTGCACGGCATTGTCATCGGCAGGGGGCGGGGCTTCATCCGCAGCGTCGCTGCTGCCAGCCTCATCCGTCTGCCAGCGCGCCACCTCCGCTGTGAAGGCTACCTGCTGGTGGGTGCGGAAGCTGGTGATCGCATCGGCCTCATCCACCCAGGCCTCCTCGTGAGCGGCAAGGTCGAACATGTCCTCTTCCAACCGCACCTGGACGCGACCTGCGCGGAAATCGCCGCGGAACCGATCCAACTCCAACTCTGTCACCGGATAGAACTGCACCCGGTCGAAGAAACGCAGCAGCCAGGGCTCCGCCCCGAACTGGCGGTTGGCCAGGAACTGTTCCAGATCGGCACCGTCCGCCCCACCAGTTGATAGCCGCCGGGGCTGTCCATGCCATAGATGCACATATATAGATGCCGCCGATCCCACCGTGCCTTCCGCCGTATAAGTGCGGGCGGGGTTGTATTTGCTGGTCAGCAGCCGGTGACGCGGGTCCAGCGGCACCGCACAGGGGGCACCCAGATAGACATCGCCCAGGCCCAGCACCATGTAACTGGCCTCAAACAGCGTATCCCTCACCTGATCCAGGCGTTCCAAGCCGTTGATCCGCTGAATGAAATCCACATTGTTGGGCAGCCACGGCGCCTCTTGCTTCACCGTCTCCCGATAGCGGGTAACGGCACCCAGCGTGGCGGAATCTTAAAATGCCAGCGGCAGGTGCACGATGCGGCTGGGCACCTTCAGCCCCGCCACCCCGCCCAGCCGGCTTTCCAGCTCCAGCAATCTATCGACCAGGGCCGATTGGCTGATGATTCTGCTGTCATAATGGATCTGTACGGAACGCACGCCGGGTGACAGTTCCGCGACACCCTGGATATTGGCCGCCTTCACCGCCTCCATCAACAGATGGATGCGCAGGCGCAGCCGCAGGTCCAGCACATTCTCCCCACATTCCAGCAGGATATATTTATCCCCGGCCTGCCGATAGGGGACCATGGGGCGTTCGTCACTGGCCGGCAGCCGGGTCAGAATACAGCTTTCCGGGTTGATCAACGCCGGCAGCGGCAGCGGGCACGCCGACAGGGTGGCAATCGCCGCATCCTGGGCCTGTTCCAGGGCCAGGGTGTCGGCAAAGCTGACCGGGCGGAAACGGATCGTGTCACCCGGCTTCACCTGCCCCACCTTCCACAGGTCGGCCTTGATGATGGTGGCGGGGCAGACGAAGCCGCCCAGGCTGGCCGCGGTTCCGGCAACAGGCTGAAATCAGGCACGTCGCCGGCGGTGATGCGGATCATCCATTCCACCAGATCCAGGCCGGTTACCGCCTCTGTCACCGGACGTTCGACCTGCAGCCTTGTATTCACCTCCAGGAAATAAAACGCATCACGGGCACCATCATGGATGAATTCCACCGTGCCGGCAGAGACGTAATCCACCGCCAGACCCAGCCGCACAGCGGCATCCAGCAGGCGGCGACGGGTTTCCGGCGGCAATCCGGGGGCGGGTGTTTCCTCAATTACTTTCTGGTTGCGACGCTGGACGGAACAGTCACGCTCACCCAGCGCCACCACATGGCCGCGACCATCGCCGAAAATCTGCACTTCCACATGGCGGGCATCGGCGACGAACCGTTCAATGAAGACCCCGCCATCTTTGAAAAAGGACTGGCCCAGCCGCTTCACACTGTCGAAGGCGGCGACCAGTTCCTCCTCATCGGCGCAGCGCTGCAGGCCGATGCCACCGCCGCCGGCGGTGCTTTTCAGCATGACCGGATAGCCGATTTCCGCTGCCGCCTGCTTGGCCTCAACCACATCTCGTAACAGGTCTGTGCCCGGCGTCAGCGGCGCGCCGGCGGCCCTGGCAATCTCGCGGGAGGTGTGTTTCAGACCAAAACGGCGGATCTGGTCGGGCGTGGGGCCGATGAAGACAATCCCGGCAGCAGCGCATTGTTCCGCAAAATCGGTATTTTCTGACAGGAAGCCATAACCGGGGAAGATGGCTTCCGCCCCCGTTTCCTTGGCGATTTGAATGATACGACCGCCGCGCAGATAGTTTTCCACCGGCGTCTGCCCCCCCAGCGACACCGCCATGTCAGCGGCACTGACATGCAGGCTGTCGGCATCCGCGTCGGAATGGATGGCGACAGAACGGATGCCCATCCGCTTCAAGGTGGCGGCAATGCGCACAGCGATTTCGCCGCGGTTGGCGATCGGGACGGTCTTGAACATCGGCTGCTTTCCATTTTGGGCGCGGTCAGGTGTTGGCATTTTGCTGATTGCGCAGGCGCATAAAGGCCCGCCAGCCGCCCAGGCTGGTGATGTCGGCGGCCCCTTGCGTGGCCCAGGCTTCGCACAGGAAGCCCTGCACATGCCGTCCATTCACCAGTTCCAGGGTGCCGATGCCCAGCGGCGGCGGGATCAGCGCCACAAACGACCCGTAATGGGCGACCGGCATTTCCCACAGTTCCACCGCGATGGGCGTCCCCTCCCCTGTCCGCAGCAGCCCCGGCTTGGGTGGCACGGTGCCCGGCAGGGCGTAGAGGTGGCAGGCCGCCGATGTCAGCGTGCTTCCCGGCAGAACGGCACCGCGTTCGGTCAATTGCCCGTTCAGCGGCATGTCCGACAGGTGCGCCCCCACCACGGCCAGGGTGATATATCCGGGCCGACCCGCGTCCCCCGCCCGGTCCGCCTGCGGGAGCGACAGGGTGGAGGCGCCGCGTTTCCAGGGGCTGGCCGCCTGCCAGATGCAGCTATACCAGTGCCGAAGATGCCGCCCCCAGCGGCAAGGACCGCTCCAACGATGTCAATCTGGACTCCGTGCGCGTGTTCGTTTCCGGTTCGCTGACCGATACGATCAAGGCGACCTTCAACACAGAACGCGACAGCGACGGGAATTTGAAGCTGCTGGACGGCTATGCCCGTTTTGAATTTTCCGATGAATTCAATATCTGGGTCGGCCGGATGCTGCCGCCCAGCGACCGGGCCAATCTGGACGGTCCCTATTACATCAATGCCTGGTCCTATCCCGGCGTGGTGTCGCAATATCCGGCCAAGTTCGCCGGGCGTGACGATGGTGCCACCCTGTGGGGCAAGGTTGCTGACAAACGGCTGACCTACGCGTTCGGCGCCTTCAAGGCGCCATAACCGCATCAAAGGTGCCAGCAATGAAGGCGACAAGCTGCTTTATACCGGGCGGCTGGCCTACAACTTCCTGGATGTGGAAGACAACCCCGCCTATTACACCAGCAGCACCTATTACGGTGCTGCCGATGTGCTGACCCTGGCCATTGCCGGAGCCTATCAGCCCGATGGCGTGGGCACGGCGCGTAAACCGGGCGATTACAGCACCGTCAGTATTGATGTGCTTTTTGAAAAGAAGCTGGGGTCAGCGGGGGCGGTCACCCTGGAAGGGGCCTGGTATTCCTATGATACCGACAATGTGGGTGGCATTGTTGCCGGTGATGCCTGGATGGTGGCGGCAGCCTATCTGCTGCCGGGCAAGGTCGGGATCGGCCAGTTCCAACCCTTCGCCCGTTACCAGACCTTCAACCCCGACGCCCTATCCCGCGATATCAAGCAATATGATCTGGGCGTGCATTACGTGATCAAGGGCCACAGCGCCCGCGTCAGTGCGGAATATTCCAACATCGACAGCGGCACAGGCGGCAAGCAGGACCGCTTCACCCTGGGCCTGCAATTGCAGTTCTGAACTGCCACGCACCGGCCTTTGGCCGACCGCTTCTTCGATTTTCCTCATTTACCCGCAGACGGGAGAAAATCAATGTCGCGTCGTCATTTTCTGCGTTCGGCCGTGCTGGCCGTGACGGGTGCCGCTTTGATGCTGGGCAGCGCCGGGGTGGCCCTGGCCGGCGACAAGCCGCCGATCAAGGTCGGCATTCTGCATTCGCTCTCCGGCACCATGGCCATCAGCGAGACGACCCTGAAAGACGTCATGCTGATGCTGATTGAGGAGCAGAACAAGAACGGCGGCGTGCTGGGCCGCAAGCTGGAACCGGTGGCGGTGGACCCGGCCAGCAACTGGCCGCTCTTCGCCGAAAAGGCGCGCGAGCTGCTGGCCGTGCAGAAGGTGGCTGCCACCTTCGGCTGCTGGACCTCTGTTTCGCGCAAATCCGTGCTGCCGGTGTTTGAGGAACTGAACGGCATCCTGTTCTATCCGGCGCGGTATGAGGGGGAGGAAAGCAGCCGCAACGTCTTTTATACCGGGGCCGCCCCCAACCAGCAGGCCATCCCGGCGGTGGATTACCTGATCGGCGAAGGGGTGCAGCGCTGGGTGCTGGCCGGGTCTGATTATGTCTATCCCCACACCACCAACAAGATCGCCGAAATTGCTGCTGGTCGATGAGCCGGTGGCCGGGATGACGGATGCGGAAACGGCGGAAACCGCCCGCCTGCTGCGGGAAATAGCCCAGACGCGATCTGTCGTTGTGGTCGAACATAACATGACCTTTGTGCGCGACCTGGATGTGAAGGTGACGGTGCTGCACGAAGGTTCCGTCCTGTCCGACGAATCTCTGGACCATGTCAGCGCCGATCCGCGCGTCGTCGAAGTCTATCTGGGGCGCTGAACAAGGACTTAGCGCCGGGCCGCAAACTCGCGCTCCAGTTCCTGGCGTATGGCCTGGGCGCTGATGCCGTGCAGGCGCCCGCCACCCTCGAAATAGCGGATGAAGACACGGCCCAGCGCATAGGTGCCGAACCCGGAGAAAGCGGCCATGGTCGTCAGTCCAACAAGACCCGCAACACCCGGCAGCGCATTGACCAGCAACTGGGTCAGCAGGGAGGAGGCGCTTTTCGGCACCAGCACGCCGATCAGGACGCCAACCAGGGCCTGGATGGATTCCAGCGACACGGTTTCGCCATACAGTTCCGCAAGTTCCGTCACCATCTTGGTCTGGACCACGGCCAGGGCAGCAAGGTCCATCACCGGAACCGGGACGGCCCCGGCAGCGACGCCCCAACCCGCATAACGCGCCAGGATGCGGGAGGCCTTGTCCAGGCGGCAGGCCAGCGCGTCCGGCAACAACGCTACGGGCGGACGCTGCTCTTGCTCTTGCTGGGACATGGGTGGCGATCCCTTCTCTGGTCGGGCCCTGGCGGGTGACGGGCTCCAGATATCATGCCGGCAGGGGAAGCAACAACCACCGGGTTATCGAAGGCGCGGCAGGGCACCATCGTTGCAGGCCTGAGAGGAGGCGGCTTCCCCGCCACCCCTTTTTCAGATATGTTCCGGCCAATAGTGGCGACTGCTGCGCGAGCGGGGTAATTACATTGCTTATGTTTTACACCTGCGAGCACTGGGCCTCGCGGAGCCCTTCATGATGGCTGAAGGCATGGACGCCTCCAGCAGCGCACGCCCCTTTGCTGCGCGCGTGCTGTCGGCCTTGGCCGGTGCACCAAAGGCCGCTGCTGGCCAGGACCGCTTTCAGTCCCTGCGCGATGCGCTGGACCGCACGCGCACCGTCACCCTGCAGCAGTTGGCGCAGGCCGCCATCCTGGCTGCCTGCTGCGGCACCGCCGTGCTGGCCGTCATCAACAAGGCGGCGGCGCTGGCATCCGATGACGGTTATTCGCTGGTCTATGTCTTCCTCTTCTTCATCCTGATCATCGGCTACAACCTCGCACAGAAGTTCTTCACCAAGGGGGCGGCGCGGGATCTGGAAATGGCGCTGCATGACATCAGGGGTGTCACGGCAACCCGCATTGCCCGCCTGGACCTGCGCCATTTCGAAAGCTTCAGCAACGAGCGCTTCTACAGCGCCCTGGTGCGGTATTACGAGATGATCTCGATGGGGATCGTCAACCTGTTGTCGGGTGTGCAGTCGGGCATCCTGTTCCTGTTCAGCATCTGCTACGTCTTCTACCTGTCACCGGCGGCCTTCCTGCTGACCCTGGTGGCCGTGGGGTTCCTGACCTACGGCTATCTGATGAAGGCCGGCGAGACGGACGGCGCCCGGCAGGAGGCGGCCGTAGCGGAGACGCGGCTGATGGACGGCGTCCATGATCTGATCCAGGGTTTCAAGGAACTGAAGCTGGACCCGGCCAAGCGCGCCATCGTGGTGGATGAGATCAAGGCCTGCAGCGCCCAGGCAGCAGAGCGGCGGTCCCATGCCAACGACGTGCTGACGGACCTGATCGTCTATATCAACAGCACCTTCTACCTGCTGAGCGGCGCGGTGGTCTTTCTGTTGCCGCTGTTCAGCCAGGGCAGCCACGAACAGATCGAGCGGCTGGTGATGGTGGTCTTGTTCGCCGCCAGTTCGCTGATGAGCGGGGTGGGTGCCACGGTGCAGACCGTCGCCGGCGTGCGTCTGGCGGCCCAGGGCATTCGCGCCTTCGAGGGCGAGTTGGACGGACAGGTGGAAACCCATGACGACGACGTGGGCACCACCACCCCGCCGCCGTTCCGGTCGCTGGCGTTGCGCGACGTGCACTACACCCACGCCACCGGCAATGGCGACCAGCGCTTCAGCATCGGCCCCATCAATTTCGATGCGCGACCGGGGGAGATCGTCTTCATCACCGGCGGCAATGGATCGGGCAAGTCCACGGCGCTGAAGGTGATGACAGCCCTGTACCCGGCCATGGGCGGGCAGTTGCTGCTGAACGGCGCCCCTCTGGGCGTGGGCGCCACGGAAAGCAATCGTCGCCTGTTCGGCACCGTGTTCGCAGAGTTCTACACTTTCCACCGCCTGTTCAACATCACGGCCGAGCGTGAGCCGGAGATGTGGCGGTTGCTGACGCAGATGCAGTTGGCGGAAAAGCTGCCCGGCGGCCTGATGAACGGCTTCAACCCTGCAGCGCTGTCTACCGGCCAGCGCAAGCGCCTGGCCCTGGTGATTGCTTTGCTGGAGGACCGGCCGATCCTGTTGTTCGACGAA
Organism: Niveispirillum sp. SYP-B3756; assembly: GCF_009495745.1. Classification (GTDB taxonomy): domain Bacteria; phylum Pseudomonadota; class Alphaproteobacteria; order Azospirillales; family Azospirillaceae; genus Niveispirillum. Next base: position 95,368 of record NZ_WIDQ01000006.1, on the reverse strand, counting down.
TGGGCGGCGGACCAAGACCCGGAATTCCGGGCCATCTTCTACCGCGAGATCCTGCCCGGCCTGAAGGCTGCCGGCAAGGCGGTGATCGCAGTCACCCACGATGACCGCTACTTCGATGTCGCCGACCGGCGCTATCACATGGATGAGGGCAAGATGCGCGAGCTGACGGCGGCATGACCACATCCAAGGACCACTCATCCACCGGCCCCGGCCCCAGTTCTGCGCCCAAGCCCGCGCCGACGCCGGTGAAACCTGACCTTCGGGCGCGGTTTCGCGCATGGCGGCGTCGCCATCGGCTGAACATTCTGCTGGCGACGCTGATCCTGACCTTCGCGGTCGTCATCCTGGCTGACCGCATCTTCATCAACATCCCTTCGGGCTCAGTCGGGGTACTGTGGCTTCGTCTGACCGGCGGCACCCAGATCGGCTTTCACTATAGTCCCGGCCTGAAGATCATCGCGCCCTGGGACCAGATCTTCATCTACGATGTGCGTCTGCGCCGCATGGATGAAACAGTGCAGGCGCTGACCCGCGATGGTCTGGCGGTGGATGTCGAGCTGACCGTGTCCTATTTTGTGGACCGCAATCTGGTGGCCAACCTGCACGAGACCCTGGGGCCGCAGTTCGAAGACACTTTGATCCGTCCGACCATAAGTTCCGAAATCCGCAACGCGGTGGCGGAACTGCGCCCGGATGACCTGTACAGCATCAACCGGACGGCGCTGGAACAGCGCGTCGCCCGTCTGGTACGCGGGGTGCTGGCACGCAGCAACCTGGATGTCGGCGGCGATAACCAATTGATCAACATCCAGGACATCTTCATCCGCAACATCACCCTGCCCCAGTCGGTACGGACCTCCATCGAGCAGAAGATCTCGGAGGAGCAGAACGCCTTGCGCTTCCAGTTCGTGCTGGAGAAGGAACGGCTGGAAAGCGAGCGCAAAGCGATCGAAGCGCAAGGCATCCGGCAGTTCCAGGATATCGTCTCCAACGGCATTTCCGAACGCTATCTCCGTTGGAAGGGCATCGACGCCACCTTGCAACTGTCGAAATCGCCCAATGCCAAGGTGGTGGTGATCGGCGCGCAGAACGGCCTGCCGCTGATCCTGGACACCAGCGACAAGCCCAATGCCGACAAGACACCGGCCGAGAGCCCGCGCGCCAAAGCCCCCTCGCCGGTCAGCGGTTCCGGATCGGAGGGGGACGCGGCATCGGCCGTCTGGCCCCCACCCCTGCCGGATACAGTCGATCCCCTGGACGCCGGTGCAACCAAACCAGCCGCCGCCAAGCCGGAAGGTGGAAAGACCAGCGGCGTAAAGCCCGGGACGTCGGCCGCCGCGCTCGCGGCTGGCCCCGCCCCGGCCAAGCCGTGACACAGCCGCTATGACCTGCCGCCGCCGTTTGGCCTTCGCGGCCACAATCATTCTTTGCCTGGTGGCCCTCGCTGTGGTGACCCCCCGGCTGATGGTGGCCTCTTACCGCCGGTCCGTCACGCCGGCCCCGGTCACCGCCATTGCCGCTTACCGCGATGCCTACAATGGTTCGGAAACGCTGCACGCTGTGGCACGCGCGCTGGTGCACGACCGCCCCATGCTGGTGGCGGTAGGCGAAGGCAGCCTTATCCTGACCAATGACGAGGGCAACCATCTGTGGACGCGGCAGGAGGCGCCCGGTCGCAGCGAACTTTATGCCGTGACCGGCGGCCCTGCCGGCTTCGTCGCGGTCGGGTCGGGCGGAACCGCCACCCTTTCCGCCGACGCCATCAACTGGCAAGAGGTTCAGACCGGGGTGGAGGGCACCTTGACCGCCATCGCGGCATCGCGCGACCGCTATGTCACCATCGGCCCCGCCGGCATGGCCAGTTCCAGCGATGGCCGACACTGGCGCCCCACCGCGCTGCCCCAGGAAGCCAACCTGATGGCAATCACCTATGCCGGCGATCTCTTCGTCGCGGTGGGTGAAAACGTCAGTGCCGTCTCATCCAACGGGCTGGACTGGCGTCTGTGCAAAATGTCCGAGGGGGCGGTGCTGCAAAGCATCACGCATTCGCCCAGTCTGGGCTTCGTCGCTGGCGGCGCCGACGGCCTGTTGCTGCGATCCCGCGATGGCTGCCGATGGGCGCCCCTGGGGCCAGTGCCTGACGCCACCATTCGGGCCGTCCTGGCAGTGCCCCAGGGCATCGTGGCCACCGGCACCGGCGGCATCATCGGCCTTGCCTGGCCAGGCAAGGCCTGGCAGGAGGGGGTGTCCGACGCCCGCTATAACCTGGAGTCCCTGGTCCGCACCGATGACCGCATCGTGGCCGTGGGCACCGGCGGCGTCATCCTGTCATCCGCCGACGGCCGCCGCTGGCAGGTGGAACGGCCGTCAGCGGGTCAGCCCATGCTGGGCGCGATCTTCAATGGCCGCTTCACCGCCGTGGGCGGGGGGGGCAGCATCCTCACCTCCACGGATGGCGAGAACTGGACCCGCCGCGTTCCCGCCACCCGCCGTGTGCTGTGGGGCCTGGCCCAGCACGATAACGGGCTGATCGCCGTGGGCGACCGGGGCTTGGTCATGATGTCGCGCAACGGTGTGCTGTGGTCCTCACGGTTCAGCGGCACCCGCACCGACCTGCTGGGCGTGGCCGCCTTTCGGCGCCAGCTGATCGCCGTGGGGCGGAACGGCACCATCCTGACCTCTCCCGATGGCGATGGCTGGACCCCCCGGCGCACCACTGCGCCCAACCGCTCGACATCGCTGGCGCTGTGGGCGGTGGCGAGCGCCCGGGACTATGTCGTTGCTGTGGGCGAGAATGGCCTGATCTCCGTGTCGCGCGACGGCACGACCTGGAAGACCCTGCCGCCCCTGACCCGCCAGGATCTGCTGGCCGTCATGGCCAGCGGGAACGAAGCCGTGGCCGTCGGAACGGACGGCGTCATCCTGCGCACCACTGACGGCAATATCTGGACGCAGGAAACCAGCGGCACGCAGGAAAAGTTGTGCGCCGTGGCCTTTTGGCAATCCACCGTCATTGCCACCGGTAGCGGCGGCACCATCCTGACCTCCGCAGCCCCCGGCCAATGGACAACCCGTGCCTCCGGTACGCAAAGCACGCTGTGCGCAGCAGCAGCAGCCGGTGGGGGCGTGCTGGTGGCACTGGGTTACAGCGGCGCCATCTCCCATTCCTTTGACGGTGGGGTAACGTGGGAGGCGACGTCCCAGCGTGTTCGGGAAGGCTATTGGCTGGCCCGGGCTGACGGCGATGTCATCGCCACCGGCACCGCCGTGGACCACGGCAGGGTGGGCGCCACACGTTCCCCTGTTGTCGGCATCAGCGCGCCCCTGTTGGGCGACGGTTACTGGGTGGCCACCCGCGACGGCCACGTGCATGTTGTGGGCGCGGTACCTGATTTCGGTGAGGTCACCACCAAGCTGGAACCGGGGCAGGAGATCGTTGGCATCGACCACACGCCGTCGGGGCTGGGATATCGCCTGCTGGCACAGGACGGCGCGATCTTCTGTTTCGGCAATGCCCTTTGCGACCTGCCGGCCGGCCTCGGCTCCCCGGCAGAAAAACCCGCAAGTGCGGCGGTCGACATCGTCAGCGCTCCGGTGGGGGAAGGCTATGGCATACTCTATGCTGATGGCCGTGTGCGAACCTTCGGTTCTCTGAAATATCTGGGGGATGCCCCCACCTTGGGCCAGCGTGGAGAGGGGGCCGCCAAGGCCCTCAGCATCACGTTGCAGCCCAAGGGAGAGGGGTACTGGATACTGGCGAACGATGGATCGGTGACGGGTGTGGGCGCGGCCCCCTCCTTCCCGGCCACCGATGCAGCGCCGATGACAGGGACCGGCCGGCACAGTCGGCGGCCGGTCGCCATCGCCGCCCGCGCCGACGGGAACGGCGTCTGGCTGGCCATGTCGGACGGACAGGTGATCGACCGTAGTCCGCCGCCATAAGCGGTTCGACCGATCAGACCGGCCGCAATGCTGCGGCCAGTCGCTCAATCGACTTCAGGCCACTGGCGAAGGGCGACAGGATGGTGAAGACCTGGGACGGTGATCCGGGCGGCAGGCACAGGCGGGTCAGCGTAGCCAGCGTGCCGGACGGGCTGAGGTCGATATAGATCGCCCCGCCCCGCCCCTCCAGCGTTCGGACCATGGGGCCGACATGCATCTGACTGCGGGCGATGCGCCAGAACAGGTCCGGCGTATCGGGCATGGCCCAGTCCTGCAGGCTGGCGGAATGACAAGGACAATGGCCCGCCTCAAGCCGTATCTCGGCGGTCATCGCCCGGCTGGCCGCCGCCGCCGGTTCAATCCAGCGGGAATGGAAGGCGAAGGGAACGGGCAGGGCCTGGTAAGGCAGATGCAGGCGGTCCAGTTCCATGGTGATCGCCGGCATGGCTTTCGCCTCGGCAGACAGCACGAAATGCTCATCCGACGTAACGCCCGCCAGCTCGCTGCGGCTGCTGAGGATGGGGTTGCTCCGCCAGATGTCGGGGCTGGCCAGCACGGCGACCATACCACCCGGCGCGCAATGGCGAGCGTAGAGCGCGGGCTGGCGCGCCACGAGGTCCAGGGCTGTTTCCAGCGGCATCATGCCGGCGACCACCATGGCCGCGAATTCTCCCAGGCTGACCCCCGCCACCTGATCGGGCACGATGCCGTGATGTTCCAGCGTGCGGGCCAGCGCCACCTCGGTCAAAAAGATGGCGGGGTGAGTGATGGGCAGGGCGTCGAAGACGTCGCCCAGGCCCCGCCCCGGGGCGTAGATGGTTTCCAGGACAGGCCGGCCGAAATTTTCCCGCAGGAAACGATCGCCCCAGCTCATCCACTGGGCGAATATCGGATGGCCGCGAAACAGCTCCGCCCCCATCTGATAGTACTGCGACCCTTGGCCCCCGAACAGGAAGGTGACGGGCAAGGTGCCAGAACCGCTCATGCCAAGACCTCAAAAAGCCAGACGGCGTTCCCGCAGGAACGATCGCGCATACTCACAGCAAAAGGCGCGGCCAGGGAACCCGGCCGCGCCCAACGCTGAAGGGGTGGAAAGTCGGGATCAGGCCGCCGCAGCATCCTTGGCTTCCTTGGCCTCACGCTTGGCGATCCGGGCCAATTGCTTGCCCTTCTCATACTGCTCACGCGCGAAGGCCTTGAACTTGCCGGCGTCCAGGTTGAACAGCGATCCGCCTTCCTCATAGTGCCGCACGAACACCCTGCCGATGGCATAGGTGGACGCGCCAGCCGCGATCGGCATGGTGGCGGCGGACAGGGCCCAACCGATTCCCGGAACGATCTTGACCAGGCTGCCAACCGCCAAGCCGCCGCCCAGACCGCCGAAGGTGCCCAGCAAGGCCCCCTGGAGCGAGCTGCCGAGGCTGCTGCTGAAAGGCTTGCCATATAGCTGGGACAGTTTCTGGATCATGCGCAACTGGATGGCGGCGATGCCGGCGACATCGACCAGGGGCAGCGGCACGGCGCTGAGCGCGACCGCCGCCACCACGTAGCTCTTGATCTCATTGCTGGCCAACAGCGTCAGTGCGACGTCGTGGCGGACATCAGGCCCGGGGATCACCACGGCCGGCGCCGGTGCAGCATCGTCCACCATCGCGGCCAGGGCTTCGGGCGTGACGGCGACCTCGGGCGCAACATGCGGGACGGGCTTTTCAACCATCGGGAAACTCCATGATCGGCATGGTGGGGGCGGCTGAGAAATTCGCCCTATAATAGCAGTTTGGTGCGGGTTTCGCACCCACTCAATTCGACAAGACACACCCCTGGTCGACTGGACTGCCCATCAAGAGCAGATGTTGTTTTAATCGAACAACCCTGGTATTTGTACCATTATTCCGAGTTTTTCCTTACCATGACACCAATAAGTCTGATCATCGAAACCGTGCGGCCGTCCTGGCTTCAACAGGCCACGCCCCCAGTACCGGCAAGGCATCAACCGTCGTCTTGACAACCTGGAAGGGATTTATTCGTATGCCTGAACAGCGGACAACAAGACGTCGGGAAACACGCGGAAATTCAGGCGGGTTTCCTCCATCCGCACTGGATTCATCCGCATTGGCAGATGCGTACGGCCGCACCGCCACAGGCCGCTTTCATCCGCCCTTCTGGCACGCCTGTGGTTGTTCTAAAACAACACAATCAGGTATCTCACGATGACGCGCCCGCCCGCATTCTCCGCTGCCGTTTTCGGGGGACCGTTGCCCCCCCTGGGATTCAGCAATCTGGGTCAGGTCCTGAGGCAGGCGGCGGACAGCGGGGGCGGACTGATCTTCCTTGATGATGACGGCACGGAACACCGGTCCGACTACGCGCAGGTGCTGGCGGAGGCGCTGCATGTCCTGGGTGGCCTGAACGCGGCGGGCCTGGGCGCCGGCGACCGGGTCATCCTGCCGGTCAAGGATGTGGGTCGGCTGGTACCGCTGCTGTGGGCCTGTTTCCTGGGCGGCATCGTGGCCGTGCCCATGGCGCCCCCCACACTGATTGAGGAGGGCGCACCACCGGTGCGCAAGTTGCAGGCCATCTGGGCGCTGCTGGACCGCCCCCTGGTGGTGGCTGATGGCGACATCCCGGCGGGACTGGCCGCCCATGCCGCGGCAAACGGCTGGCAAGGCTTCCAGGCCCTGTCGGCCGAAGGACTGTCGCAAGGCCCCATGGCGACGCGGCTGCCCGACATTCAGCCGGATGACCTGGCGATGATGCCGCAAACCTCGGGCAGCACCGGCACCCCCAAGGCGGTCATGCTGACCCATGCCAACATCCTGGCCATGGTGGCCGGCACCATCCAGGCCAACGGCTTTGCTGCGGCCGACACGACATTGAACTGGATGCCCCTGGACCATCCGGGGGCCAACGTCTTCCTGGGTGTGATGCCGGCAGTGCTCGGTGCCTGGCAGGTGCATGTCCCCACCGCATACATCCTGACCGATCCCCTGCGCTGGCTGTCGCTGCTAAGCCGCCACCGCGTCAGCATCTCCTGGGCGCCCAACTTTGCCTTTTCCATGATCGGCCGCAGCGCCGACCGGCTGGCGGCGCTGGAGCTGGACCTATCATCCGTCAGCTTCCTGGTCAGCGCGGGCGAACAGGTGGCGGCCGCCACCTCCGCCACATTCCTGGAACTGCTGGAAGCGCACGGCCTGCGCGACGGTGCCCTGCGCCCGGCTTTCGGCATGGCGGAAAGCTGCTCCGGCATCACCTGGTCCAGGGGCCTGACACGGGGCCAACTGGCCGGCAACCCTACCACCCTGTCGCTGGGCCCACCGATCCCCGGGGCCGCCATCCGCATCACCGATGAAGAAGGGGGCGTACTGCCCGACGGTGAACTGGGCCTGCTTGAACTGTCCGGCCCGTCGGTAACGCAAGGTTATTACGACAATGCCGAGGCGAACGCGGAGGCGCTGAAGCCCGGCGGCTGGTTCGCCACCGGCGATCTGGCCTATATCCTGGGCGGTGAGCTGTACATCACCGGCCGCAAGAAGCAGATCGTCATCATCAATGGCCTGAACATCCCGGTCCACGACATCGAAGCGGCGGCCGAAGAAGTGGCGGGCATCAACCCGTCCTTCACCGCCGCCTTTTCCATCTTCAGTGCCGAGCGCGGGACGGAGGAACTGGTCCTGGTGTTCAGCCCGGCCGGAGACAGGGCCGGCGACGACCTGGGCCGCCGCCTGCGCGCCCACCTGACCCGCCGCACCGGCCTTGCCCCCACCCACCTGCTGGCCCTGCCGCAGGACCTGATCCCCAAGACCAATATCGGCAAGATCCAGCGTCTGGAGCTGAAGCGCCGGTTCGAGAAGGGGGAGTTGCGCGGTTATCACCTGGCAGCCGAGACGTCGCGGCCGGCGCCACCCCGCCGGGACAGCCGGGGGCAAGAGGCGCTGATCACCACGGTCTGGGCGGAGTCTCTGGGACTGGACGCGGTCGGCCCGGACGATAATTTTTTCGAGTTGGGCGGCCATTCCGTCCTGCTGATCCAGGTGGCTGGCCGCCTGAAGCAACATTTCCCGGTGCTGGAGCCAGTGGACCTGTTCCGCTTCCCCACCGTCCGCACCCTGGCAGCCTACCTGCGGGATGCGGCAGATGGGCAGGATATGGACACCGCCCGCACCCCGGTCGCGCCGCGCCGCGCCTATGACGGGGAAACGGATGTGGCGGTCATCGGCATCGCCTGCCGCTTCCCCGGCGCCGATAATCCGGCCGAGTTCTGGGCCAACCTGCGCGAGGGGCGCGAATCCATCGCCCGCTTCACCGTCGATGAGCTGGTGACCGCCGGTTTCGACCGCGCGGCGGTGTCGCATCCGGATTACGTGCCCGCCAGCCCGGTGCTGAAGGACGCCGCCGGCTTCGACGCCGCCTTCTTCGGCTATGGCGCCCGCGAGGCGGAGCTGATGGATCCGCAGCAGCGTCTATTCCTGCACTGCGCATGGGAAGCACTGGAGGATGCGGGGTACAACCCCTTCCAGTATCCCGGCCGCATCGGCGCCTTCGTCGGCGCCAGCATGAACACCTACTTCAGCAATAACGTTCATCCCAACCGGCACAAGCTGGACCCGCGCGACCGCATCGACGTCTTCACCCTGGATTCCATGGGCGGCTTCCAGGCCATGGTGGCGAACGACAAGGACTATATCGCCACGCGCACCAGCTACAAACTGGACCTGCGCGGCCCCAGCCTGAACGTGCAGACCGCCTGCTCCACCGGTCTGGTGGTCATCCACGCGGCGGTGCAGAGCCTGCTGGCCGGCGATTGCGCCATGGCGCTGGCGGGTGCGGCGGCCGTGCAAAGCCCGCAGGCCGCCGGCCATCTGTGGCAGGAGGGTATGCTGGTGACGGCCGACGGCCATTGCCGCGCCTTCGACGCCGCCGCCACCGGCACCATCTTCGGCAGCGGCGTGGGTGCCGTGTTGCTGAAGCCGCTAAAGGCGGCCTTGGCCGACGGCGACCATGTCTATGCCGTTATCAAGGGCACGGCCGTCAATAATGATGGCGGTGTCAAGGTGGGCTTCATGGCCCCCAGCGGCACGGGCGAAACCGGCGTGGTCCGCGATGCGCTGGCCGCATCCGGCGTGCCCGCCGACACCATCACCTTCATGGAGGCGCATGGCACAGGCACGGCGCTGGGCGACCCGATCGAGGTCGCCAGTCTGGCCGCCGGCCTGAGATCGTCCACCGCCCTGATCCCCGCCGGGAATTGCGCCCTGGGCTCGGTCAAGACCAATGTCGGCCATTTGCAGATCGCATCAGGCATTGTCGGCTTCATCAAGACGGTGCTGGCCCTGCACCATCGCCAGATCCCACCCACCCTGCATTTCCAGACGCCCAATCCGGCCATCGATCTGGCGGCAAGTCCCTTCCACATCAACACCTCCCTGGTGCCCTGGCAGCCACCGGCCGGGGTGCCCCGGCGGGCGGGCGTGAACTCCTTGGGCATCGGCGGCACCAATGCCCACGTCATCCTGGAAGAGGCCCCGCCCACGCCGCGTATCGCTGCCGGCAACGACCGGCCGTCGCACCTGCTGACCCTGTCGGCGCGCACGCCGACGGCGCTGGCCGCCCTGGCACGCGCTTATGGCCGTTTCCTCGCCGATCATCCGGATACCGATGCGGCGGACCTGTGCTTCACCGCCAATACCGGCCGCAAGGCCTTCGAACACCGTCATGCCCTGGTGTTCGAGACAGTCGCAGAGCTGCGTGCCGCACTGGCACCGCTGGAGAGGGTGGCCCCGGTCACCCTGGCAGCCGCCCCCCGCATCAAGATCGCCTTCCGTTTCGCCGATCATGCCGAGCCCGGCCTGGGGCAAGAGCTTTACCAGACGGCGCCGCCCTTCCGCGCCCAGTTGGACGAATGCGACCGGCTGCTGAGCCGCCGCTGGCCGGCGGCGTCCCTGGTCGGTTGCTTGTATGGGGACGCGCCCTGGCCGGGTGATGCCGCCTTCACCCGCGCGGCGACGGCCAGCCTGGGCATTGCCGTGGCCGCGTTGCTGCGCGGCTGGGGCCTGGAACCCGATGGCGTGCTGGGCACTGGCACGGGTGCCATGGCGGCGGCCGGCTGGGCGCTGGGCGGGTTGTCCCTTGAAGAGGCGTTGGATCGCGCGGGCCAGGACATCGCCACCGAACTGCCCCCCGCCCCCGATGGGGCCGTGGTAGTGAATGTGATGGCGGATGGCTGGGCCGGGCTGCTGCGCGACCTGGGCCATGTCCATGTCCGCGGCGGTGCCGTGGACTGGGCCGCCTTTGACCAGCCCTACCGCCGCCGGCGCCTGTCACTGCCGACATACCCGTTCGAAAGCCGCCGCTATTGGCTGGAACCGCCAAAGGCCAGTCCCGCCCCGGTGCTGGAGGCCCGGCCGCATCCCCTGCTGGACCGGCGTTTCAGCAGCCCGCTGACGCACGACACCTTCTATGAGGGCCGGCTGGATACGGCGCGCCTGCCGCTGCTGGCCGACCATCTGGTCCATGGCCAGCCGGTGGTGTCTGGCGCCTGCTACATGTCCATGCTGACCGGTGTGGCGGCGCTGAATGGCCGGCTGGAGGTGCGCGATGTCGCCTTCCTGCAGGCCCTGACCGTGCCGGCGGACGGCGTCACTGTGCAGCTGGTGCTGCAACCCCAGGCGGACGGCAACCAAACCGCCACCCTGATTTCCCTGGGCGACGGGGATGGCGCGTATCGCCGCCACGTCACCGCCACCCTGCACCCGCTGGAGGATGCCAACACCATCGCCGCCCTGGCCGCCCCGGACCTGTGCCAGGCGGAATGCCCACAGACGGTGGCGCTGGACGACCACTACGCACGGCTGGAACAGCGCCACATCGTGCTGGGCCCGCAATACCGGTGGATGACGGCCCTGTCGCGCGGCACGGACCGGGCCTTCTGCCGCCTGCGCCGCCCGGCGGAACTGGATGCCGCGACCGACGCGGCCTATGGTCTGCACCCGGGTCTGATCGACGCCTGCTTCGGCCTGATGATTGCCGCCGTGGACCTGGATGTGGCCGATACCTTCATCCCCTCCAGCATTGAGCGCCTGCGCCTGCATTCCCGCCCCCAGGGCCGACCGGCCGCAGAAACCCTGTGGGCCTTTGGCCGCTTCACCCGGCAGGCCGATGGCGGCGGGGTTCGTGGCGATATCCAGCTCTGCGGCGATGACGGCATACCGGTGCTGACCCTTGCGGGCTTCACCGGTCGTGTTGCCCGCCGCGAGCAGATCCTGGGGGCCGCCCCGGCCCTGCCGCTCTATCGCCTGGACTGGCGAGCCGACGATCTGCCCCAGACGGCGGCCCCAACGCCCAGCGCCTGGCTGGTGCTGGCCGACAGCGCAGGCCTGGGCACAGCCGTGGCGTCAAAGCTGGCCGCCCGTGGCCTGCCCTGCCGCACCGTCCCGGCCGGCAGTGCCGATCTGACAACCGTGTTGAATGAGGCCGCCGCGTCTGCCCCCGGCGGCGGCCTGGGCATCCTGCATCTGGGCAATCTGGACATTGACGCCGGTACCGCGCCGGCCCAGGCCCGCGCCTTGGGCCTGACCCCGGCCTTGCTGGCCGCCCAGGCGCTGGCGGCCGTATCCGCGACGGGCGCGCTGTGGCTGGTGACCCGGGGGGCGCAGGCGGCCGGTGAGAACCAAAGCGTGACGGCAGCCCAGGCCCCAGCCTGGGGCTTGGCCAAGGTGCTGCGGCTGGAACAGCCGTCCCTACCCTGCCGCGCCATCGACCTGGACCCCTCTGCCTCCAGCCTGGAGGCAGAGGCCGACCGGCTGCTGGCCGAACTGACCATCGGCGGTCAGGCGGAGGTCGCCTGGCGCGGCGGCCGCCGTTTGCACCCGGTTCTGCTCCCCCTGGCCCCCGTCACGTCCCAGGCCCCGGCCCTGTCCCCCGATGCCAGTTATCTGGTGGCGGGCGGCTCCGGCGCCCTGGGGTCGGTGATGGTGGACTGGCTGGCCGATCGCGGCGCGCGGCACATCGTTGTCGCCAGCCGGCGTGGTGCTGTCGATGATGGACAATCCCGGCGGTTGGCGGAACGGGGCGTATCCCTTTACCCCCTGCGGGCCGATCTGGCCGATGGCACGGCACTGCCCCTGGCCTGGGGCCTGCTGGAACCACGGTTGCCCCCCTTGCGCGGCCTGATCCATGCCGCCGGTATGCTGGATGACGGGGCGCTCTCCGCACAGACGCCGCAACGGCTGGACGCGGTGGCCGCACCGAAGATGGAGGGCGCGCTGGCCCTGGCCCATCTGGCCGAGGGGCGAAACCTGGACTTTCTGGTGCTGTTCTCCTCCGCCGCGTCCATCCTGGGCCATCCTGGTCAGGCCAACTACGCCGCCGCCAACGCCTATCTGGACGCGCTGGCCGCTGATTTGCGGGCGCGGGGGCAGCGGGCGGTGGCGATCAGCTGGGGTCCGTGGGCAGAGGCCGGCATGGCCGCCAGCGACCGCGTCACCGCCGGCTTCAACCGGCTGGGCATCCATCCGCTGACCGCCGACCAGGGGCGCCGCGCGCTGGAAACGGCGCTGGCCGCCAACGTGCCGCATGTTGGCGCGCTGAACTGCGACTGGGATCGGTATGTCGGCCAGAGCGTGGCGCAATATGGCGACGGTACCGGCCGTACCGCCCCCTTCCGTCGCCTGACGAAGCCTGCTGCCCCGGCGGTGGCTGTGGCGCCCGCAGAGGAGGTGGATCTGTCCACGCGTCTGGCGGGTGCCACCGGTGAGGCGCGACGGCGGCTGTTGGCGACCCTGGTGCTGGACGTGGTGACGGAGGCCTTGAGCTTCACCGGCACCGACGCGGTGGACCACACCGTGGCCCTGATGGAACAGGGGCTGGATAGTCTGGCCGCCGTCAGCGTTCGCGCCAATCTGGCCCGCGCGCTGAACGGCGCCCTGTCGCGCGCCTTGCCCGTGGGCCTGATCTTCGAATATCCCACGGTGGACGATCTGACCCGGTTCCTGGAACGGGAAACAGCCCCGCCCGCCCCTCCGGAAAGCACCGCCGGCCCGGATGAGGACGACGACCTGGATGATTTGAGCCTGGCTGAACTGGAAGCACTGGTCAGCCGCGAATTGAACGCTGATCTGTTGAAGGTCGGACCATGACGGACGGTCCGGGCACGGCGCCCGAGCTTGCATCGGCGCAAGAGACGATCAAACGCCTGTACCGCGCGCTGAAAGCGGAAAAGCAGCAGCGCGCGGCCTTGGAAGCAAAACAGGCGGGCGGCCAGCATGAGCCGGTGGCCATCGTCGGCATGGCCTGCCGTTTCCCCGGTGGCGCCAACGATCCGGACGCCTTCTGGCGCCTGCTGGATCGTGGGGGGGATGCCGTCGGCACCGTGCCGGCCGACCGCTGGGACGCGGCCGCCTATCTGGACCCGGATGGCAAGCTGCCCGGCACCATGCACACCGCCCAAGGTGGTTTCCTGGACGTGGCCCTGGACCGGTTCGACTATGGCTTCTTCCGCCTGTCGCCCAAGGAGGCGCGCGCCCTGGACCCGCAGCAGCGCTTGCTGCTGGAAGTGTCGTGGGAGGCGCTGGAGTCCGCCGGCATCGTTCCCGCCACCCTGAAGCGCAGCCGCACGGGCGTGTTCATCGGCCTGTCGGGCGACGACTATACCCTGGCCCACCGCCATTCCGCCGATCTGTCGCGCATCGACGCCTATTCCATCACCGGCAGCACGCCCAGCACGGCGGCCGGCCGCATCGCCTATTTCCTGGGGCTGGAGGGGCCGGCCCTCCCGGTGGACACCGCCTGTTCCTCCTCTCTCGTCGCGTTCCATCTGGCCTGCCAGAGCCTGCGGGAAGGGGAGACGGACCTGGGCCTGGTGGGCGGCGTCAACCTTATCCTGGCGCCGGCCACCCATGTCTGCTTCTCCCGTCTCCAGGCCATCTCCCCTGACGGGCGGTGCAAGAGTTTCGCGGCATCGGCCGATGGCTATGGCCGGGGCGAAGGCTGCGGCATGGTGGTGCTGAAGCGCCTGGCGGACGCGCGGCGTGACGGCGACCCCATCCTGGCGCTGGTCAAGGCCACGGCGGTGAACCAGGACGGTGCCAGCAACGGCTTTACCGCCCCCAACGGCGCGGCGCAGAAGCGCCTGCTGCGGGAGGCCCTGGACAAGGCCGGCCTGTCCCCCGCAGACATCCAGTATGTGGAAACCCACGGCACCGGCACGCCACTGGGCGATCCCATTGAGGCCGATGCCCTGGCCGAGGCACTGTGCCAGGGCCGCGACCCTGCCCGCCCCCTGGTCCTGGGTGCCGTCAAAAGCAACCTTGGCCATCTGGAGGCGGCGGCCGGCATGGCCGGCGTGCTGAAGGTGCTGCTGGCGCTGCGCCATGGCCGCATCCCACCCAACCTGCACTTCACGGCGCCCAACCCCCTGATCCCCTGGGACGACGCGGCCCTGCGGGTGCCCACCACGGCCGTGCCCTGGCCGGCGGGTGGTCCAGCCCGCCATGCCGGCATCAGTTCCTTCGGCTTCAGCGGCACCAACGCGCACGTCATCCTGGGCGAGGCGCCGACCGATGGGGCCACCACCGCTTCCCCCGTCGGCCCGGCCCTGCTGTGCCTGTCGGCGCGCACGCCGGCAGCGTTGGCAGAGACGGCACGCCGGGTTCAGGCGCATCTCGCCACCCTGCCGGCCCACACCAGCGTGCACGACATCTGTGCCACGGCCCTGCACCACCGCAGCGCCTTTGCCCATCGTCTGGCCGTGGCGGGCGCCGACGCCGGGGATCTGGCCCATGCGCTGGGTGCCTGGCTGCGGAACGGCACCGTGGCCGATCATGCGGCCGCCCGCGCCTATGTCGAAGGCAACAAACCGGACGCTGCGGCCCTGGGCCTGGATGGCCCTTACCGGCGGGTGGACCTGCCCGCCACCGCCTTTGATCCCCAGCCCTGCCATTTCGGCCAGCCCGGCGGGCCACTGGTGCCCTTGCCGGCCCCCACTGCCACGGGCCGCACCAGCCGGGATGTCGTGCATCCCTTATTGGGCCGCCAATGGCGCAGCCCGCTGCTCAACGACACCTTGTGGGAGGTTGAGATCGGCCTGGGCAGCCATCCGCTGTTCCGCGATCATCGTGTCTTCGGCCAGCCGGTGGTGCCCGCCGCCGCCTATCTGTCCATGATGCTGGCGGCGGCCGGCCACCATCTGCCCGGCCGGCCGCTGGCGCTGGAGAGCGTCGCCTTCCCCGCTGCCCTGGTCCTGCCCGAGGCCGGCGCCGTCACCCTGCATTTGCGCCTGCGCCCCCTGGATGAGGATCGGGCGGAATTGCGTCTGGTGCGCCTGACCGAGACCGGCGCCGTCACCCACGCCACCGCCACCCTGGTTGCCGCTGACGCCCGCGATCTGGTCGCCGACACCCCCGCCGCCCGCTGGGACGGCTGGTCGGAGACGCTGGACACCCTGTTCAACAGTCAACGCGACCGGCTGGTGCTGGGGCCGGCCTTCCGTCGCGCCGGCGCCGCCCGCCGGGCGGGTGACGACGCGCTGGCCCGGCTGGAAACCGGCGCCGACGATGGCGTCTGGCAGCCCAGCTTCCATCCCGGCCTGATCGATGCCGGGCTGCAACTGCTGCCCGCCCTGTGGCAAGGCGGGGGCGATGCTGCCCTGGTGCCAGTGGGCGTGGACCGCGTCACCTGGTCCGGTCAGGCCAGCGCCCCCCAATGGGCCGCCGCCACCCTGACGCGCGATGCCGGCAACCTGCCGGGGGGTGACATCCTGCTGTTGAACGCGGATGGCCAGCCCCAACTGCACCTGCGCGGCCTGCGCGGCGAAACCCTGTCGGCGGACGCCTTGCGCCGCGCCATCGGAATGAGTGAGGCAGGTGCGCCCCCCTGCTATCGCGTCACCTGGCACCCGACGGCGGAACGCCCCCTGGCCACCCGCTGGATCATCCTGCCCCATGCCCGCCTGCCGGCCGACGCCTTCCCCGGCGCGCTGCGGATCGCGGACGAAAGCGCGCTGGCTGACGCGGATACGCATGGTGCCGCCATCCTTGACCTGCGGGCGCTGGATGGGGGCGCCGATCTGGCGCTGGCGGCACCGGCCCTGCGACTGGCGCAGACGCTGGCACGGCTCGACGCGCCGCCGCGCCTGTGGATCGCCACCCGCATGGCCCAGGCCGCCAGCCCGGATGACACGCCCGACCCTTTCCAGGCGGCCTTGTGGGGCCTGGGTCGGTCGCTGGCGGTGGAACAACCAATGTTGTGGGGAGGGCTGGTCGATTTGCCGGCGGCGCTGGACACCGTGGCCTGGGACCGTTTGCCCGACCTGCTGGTCCCCGGTGAATGCGCCCTGCGCGACGGCACCATCCTGGCTCCCAGGCTGGAAGCCGCGTCGCCGGCGGACCAGCCTTTCACGCTGCGCGATGACGCAACCTACCTCGTCACCGGCGGCCTGGGCGCCCTGGGCCTGGACCTGACCGAGGGGCTGGCCCGGCGCGGTGCCCGCCATCTGGCCCTGTTGGGACGCAACGGCCCCACCACCACGGCACAGGCGCGGCTCGATGCGCTGGCGGCATCCGGCACGCGCGTCCTGGTCCTGGCCGCCGACGTGTCGGATACTGCCAGCCTGGAAGCGGCCCTGGCCCGCATCAAGGCGGCAATGCCGCCGCTGGCCGGCTTCTTCCATCTGGCCGGCCGGCTGGACGATGGAATGCTGGCCGACCAGACGCCGGAACGTCTGGCCCATGCCATGGCCGGCAAGGCCGGCGGCGCCTGGGCGCTGCATGAAGTGACCCGCGATCTGGCGTTGGATGTGGCGGTGTTCTTTGCCTCCGCCGCCGGGGTGCTGGGCGCCGCAGCCCAGGCCAACTACGCCGCCGCCAACGCCTTCCTGGACGCCCTGGCGGCCCATCGTCGGCGGCAGGGCCTGCCGGGCACCAGCCTGGCCTGGGGCCCCTGGGCCGGCGTCGGCATGGCGGCCGACAGCAAGGCCGCCGCCAACCTGTCGGCCCTGGGCTTCACCCCCCTGGCACCGGAACGGGCGCTGGCGGCGATGGACCGGGTGCTGGCCGCCGACTGGGCCCAGGCCACGATCCTGGCCGTGGATTGGTCCCGCTATGGCCGCGCCTTGCCGGCGGGGACATCATCCACCCTGCTGCGCGGCCTGCTGCCTGCCGGCCCGGCGGCCAAGCCCGCCGATCTGACCGATTTCCTGGCCGCCACCGCCGCCGAGGTGCTGGGCGCCGCCCTCGGCACGATCATCGATCCATCACAGGATCTGTTTGAATTGGGCCTGGACTCCCTGATGGCGCTGCGCCTGCGCAACGCCGTGGAGGCCCGACTGGGCATCAGCCTGCCGCCCACCATCCTGTTCGAGCACCCCACATTGGCGGCCCTGGTCAAGGCGCTGGGCGAACCTGCGGCCCCCACCATCATACCCGCCCCCACCCAGGGCGGCGCCGACCCCACGGCCTTGAGCGTGGGACAAAAGGGGCTGTGGTTCCTGCAGCAACTGGCACCGGACAGCGCCGCCTTCCACACCTGTTTCACCGCCCGCATCCGCAGCGCCCTGGATGTGGACGCGCTGGAGCGGGCCTTCCGACGCGTGCTGGACCGCCACCCCGGTCTGCGCGCCCGCTTCAGCGCGCCCGACGGTCTGCCCCGGCAGGACGCGGTGCCGGCCGACGGCTTCTCCATTGAGCGTCACCAGGCGCCGACCGATCCGGACGACTTGCACGCCGCCGTAGACACGGCCTATCGCCGCCCCTTTCAACTGGATTTGGGGCCGCCCCTGCGCGTGGCCCTGTGGCAGGCTGCCGACAATGACCATGTGCTGCTGGTCGCCGTCCATCACATCGCCATCGACGTCTGGTCGTTCGAGCTGCTGCTGGATGAGGTGAAGGCCGCCTACGCCATCGAACGCGACGGCGGCGCCCTGCCCCTGCCAGCCGGCCGCGCTTACGCCGATTTCATCGCCTGGCAGCGGGATTTGCTGGCCGGTCCCCGGGGCGGGGCGCTGCGCGACTATTGGCGCGGACAACTCGCCGGTGCGCCGCCGCCAGCAGAACCGCCCCTGGCCAACCGGCCGCAGGGCACCACGGCGCTGGCGGGCCGGTCGCTGCATTTCACGTTGGGGCCTGACGCAACAGCGGCGCTGGAACGGATGGGGCAGGAACAGGGCGCCACCCTGAACATGACCCTGCTGGCTGCATGGCTGCTGTTGCTCGGTCGCCTGAGCGGGCAGCAGGACATCGTTGCCGGCACCCCGGCGTTGGGCCGCAGTGAGCGCGCCTGGGCCCAATCCCTGGGCTTTTTCGTCAATGTCCTGCCCATCCGGGCCAGCCTGACCGGCACATGGCCCGACTTCCTGCGTCAGGTGCGGCGCACGGTGCTGGACGCCATCGCCCACCAGGATCTGCCCTTCGCCGACATCGCCGCCCTGGCGCCGCAGGCCGACCATGCCGGCCCGCACCCCCTGTTCACCACCCTGTTCCACCTGCGCAATCTTGAGGAAATGGGCCCGCTGGGGAACGCCTTCCTGCCCGGCCGCACGGGGGCCATCCCCTTCGGCCCGCTGGAGATCGAGCCCTATTTCCTGGACCAGCAGGAAGGGCAGTACCCCCTGACCATGGAATGGTTCAAGGCGGGCGGGGATCTGCACGGCGTCCTGAAATACGACACCGCCCATTACGATGCGGCGGGCGCCGCGCGAATTGCGGAGCATTACCAGGTGGCCCTGGCGGGCCTGGTCAGCCAGCCCGACGCCCCGGTCACCGCCATCGACCTGCTGACCGATGATGACCGCGCGGCGCTGGCGCGCTGGAATGACACCGTCCGCGACATTCCTGCGGCCTGCATCCATGACCTGATCGCCGCCCAGGCGGCCCGCACGCCCGACGCCCCGGCCCTGTTGTCGGGGGAGGAGGTGTTGAGCTACGCGGTTCTGGACCGCCGCGCCAACGCGCTGGCCCACAGGCTGGCCGACCAGGGCGTCGGGCCGGGCACCCTGGTCGGCCTGTGCCTGGAGCGATCCACCGCCCTGGTGGTGGGCGTGCTGGCTGTCCTGAAGGCCGGCGGCGCCTATGTGCCGCTGTCACCCGACGACCCGGCGGATCGGCTGACGGCCCTGGCCCGGGACGCCAAACTAACGCGGGTCTTGGTGCAGCCGGACCGGCGCGACCGCTTCACCGGTCTGGATGATGATCAGATTCTGGTCCTGGCCGAAACGGACCATGAGCGAGCGGACGCGCCGTTGACGGCGGTGACGCCGGGCGATCTGGCCTATGTTCTGTTCACCTCTGGCACCACCGGGATGCCCAAGGGCGTGATGGTGCCGCATGGCGCCGTGATCAACCTTCTGGCCTGGTGTCAGGACAGGTGGCCTCTGACGGTGGATGGCGCACTGCTGCAACGCACGCCGCTGACGTTCGACCCGTCGGTGGCGGAGCTGTTCTGGCCGCTGATCACCGGAGCCCGGCTGGTGCTGGCCGGGCCGGATGGTCATCGTGATCCATCGCGCCAAATCGACCTGATCCGCCGCCACCGGATAACGGCGCTGTTCACCGTGCCCTCGCAGTGGCACACCCTGCTGGAAGAGCCGGGGATTACCGCGTGCGATAGCCTGCGTCTGGTCATTTCCGGCGGCGAGGCCCTGCCGGCCGCCTTGATCGGCCGCTTCCAGGCCGCCCTGCCCCAGGCGGTGCTGGTCAATGTCTATGGCCCGACAGAGGCCACGGTGCTGGCAAGCGCCTGGCCCTGCACATCCCAGCCGGATGAGGGGGCGGTGCGCATCGGCGCGCCCATCGCCAACACGCAGCTCTACGTGCTGGACGGGGCGCTGAGGCCTGTACCCCCAGGTGTGGCCGGCGACCTGTACATCGCCGGACGCGGCCTGGCGCGGGGATACCTGAACCAGCCGGATCTGACGGATGCCGCCTTCATCACGGACCCCGCCGTGCCGGGCGGGCGTCTCTACCGTACCGGCGATCGCGCCTGCCTTATGCGGGATGCCGATGGCCGCTTGAGCCTGCATTTCCTGGGCCGGGGCGACCAGCAGGTGAAGCTGCGCGGTATGCGGTTGGAGATCGGGGAGGTGGAGGCCGCCCTGCGCCTGCACCCGGATATCGCCGCCGCCGCCGTGCGCCTGATCACCCCGCCGTCGGGCGAGGCCATGCTGGGTGCCTGTCTGGTGCCGGCCGCCGGCGCCGCCATCACGCCCGAAGACGTCACCGCCTTCCTGACCGATCGGTTGCCCGGCTGGATGACGCCCCGCGTGTGGGCCACGCTGCCTGCCCTGCCCCTGACCGCGCATGGCAAGATCGACGGGACCGCCCTTGATCGGCATCTCCGGGTCGCGCTGGACCAGCGGACAGCGGAACCATCACCCACGGCACCCACGGTGCCCGTGGCAATGGGGCAGGTTGAACGCACGGTCGCCCGCATCTGGTGCGACCTGCTGAACCTGCCCGCCGTGGGCCGGAACGACCATTTCTTCGACCTGGGCGGCACCTCACTGATGCTGGCGCGCGTGCGCCGGCGACTGGAGGATGCGGGCCTGGGCGAAGTGCCCATCGCGGACTTGTTCCGCTATCCCACCGTGGCAGGATTGGCCGCCTATTTGAGGGCCGAGGGCGCGGTCGACGCCCCCGTGGCGGTGCCGGCCCGCGCCGAGGCGGGCGATCACGCCGTCGCCGTCATCGGTTTCGCCGCACGCTTCCCCGGCGCCCCGGACGTGGACGCCTTCTGGGACAACCTGTTGCGCGGCGTGGAGAGCATCCGCCGCTTCACCCGGTCGGAGCTGCTGGCCGCCGGCGCCCCCGCCACCCTGGTGGACGACCCGACCTATGTCCCCGCCAATGGCGTGCTGGACGGGGTGGAGGATTTCGACGCCGGCTTCTTCGGGTATTCTCCGCGTGAGGCGGAAACGCTGGACCCGCAGCAGCGATTGTTCCTGGAAACGGTGTGGCACGCGCTGGAACATGGCGGCTATGGCCGTCGCGCTCTGACCGAGCGGGTCGGAATCTACGCGGGATCGGAGATCAGCAATTACCTGCTGTTCAACCTGGCGGACCGGCTGGACTCCACCGACATGAATGGCGGCTATGCCTTGAGCTTGGCCAACGACAAGGATTTCCTGGCCACGCGCGCCGCCTATGCCCTGGACTTGCGTGGCCCGGCCATGACGGTGCAGACCGCCTGTTCCACCTCCCTCACCGCGGTGGCCATGGCCTGCGACGCGCTGATCTCCGGCCAGTGCGAGATGGCGCTGGCCGGCGGCGTTTCCATCCAGTTGCCCCAGATCCAGGGTTATCGCCATCGGGAAGGTCTGGTGGCGTCGGCCGACGGCCATTGTCGGCCGTTCGACGCCGCCGCCAGCGGCACCGTCAATGGCAACGGCGTCGGCGTGGTGCTGCTGAAACCACTGGGCCGGGCGCTGGCCGACGGCGACACGGTGCACGCCGTGCTGAAGGGCTGGGCGGTCAATAATGACGGGTCGCAAAAACTGGGTTACACCGCCCCCAACGCCGACGCCCAGGCCCGCGTGCTGGCGGCGGCCTGGGACCATGCCGGCGTGCGGCCGGACGAACTGGGGTATGTGGAGGCCCACGGCACCGGCACACCGCTGGGCGACCCCATTGAGGTGACGGGCCTGATCCAGGCCTGGGGCGGCCGGCAGCATTCCACGACGCCCTGCCTGTTGGGCTCCGTCAAGGGCAATATCGGCCATCTGGGCGCCGCGTCCGGTGTCGCCGGCCTGATCAAGACCGTGCTGACGGTGCGGGAGGGGCAGATCCCGCCCAGCCTGCACCTCGACAGCCCCAACCCCAAGATCCCCTTCGCCGGATCAGCCTTCGCCGTGAATGGCAGCCTGCGCCCCTGGCCCGGCACGGGCGTGCGCCGGGCGGGCGTCAGTTCCTTCGGCATTGGCGGCACCAACGTGCATGTCGTGGTGGAACAGGCCCCGGCACCGGTGGGGGCCCGGGCCGACGATGGCTGGCACCTGCTGCCCGTTTCCGCCGGCAGCGCCCGCGGGCTGGACACGGCCCTGGGCACGCTGGCCGGCCGCCTGACCGCCACCGACGCGCCAGCACTGGCCGACACCGCCCATACCCTGCAACAGGGCCGCGACAGCTTCGCCCACCGCGCCGCTCTGGTGGTGCGCGCCGGCGCCAAGCTGGACGAGGCACTGGCGCAGGCGCCGCGCGCCCATGTCCGCCCCGTGGCGGGCGAGGCGCCGGATGTAGCCTTCCTTTTCCCCGGCCAGGGGGCGCAGCATCCCGACATGCTGCTGGACCTCTATCGCGCCTGGCCCG
Organism: Niveispirillum sp. SYP-B3756; assembly: GCF_009495745.1. Lineage (GTDB taxonomy): Bacteria > Pseudomonadota > Alphaproteobacteria > Azospirillales > Azospirillaceae > Niveispirillum. The sequence continues at coordinate 73,136 of NZ_WIDQ01000006.1, read as the reverse complement.
ACTTCCAGCGCGACATCGACCAGGGCCTGGATCTGCTGGCGACGGTGGAGGGTACGGCGGCCGCCACCTTGCGCGCCATGCTGTACCCCACGGCGGAGCGGCGGGAAGAGGCGCGCGCCTTCCTGGGCCAGACCCGCCATACCCAACCGTTCCTGTTCGTCATGGAGCACGCGCTGGCCCGGCAGTGGCAGCGTCTGGGCGTGGAACCGGGGGCCCTGATGGGGCACAGCGTCGGCGAGTATGTGGCCGCCTGTCTGGCCGGCGTGTTCACCTACGCGGACGCCTTGCGTCTGGTGGCGGCGCGTGGCCGCCTGATGCAGGCATTGCCGGCCGGTGCCATGCTGGCGGTGAATCTGCCCGTCGGGGACATTCACCCCTATCTGTCCGACATGGTCTGTCTGGCAGGCGACAACGGCCCGACCCAGTGCGTGCTGTCCGGCCCGCCGGCCGCCATCGCCGCCGTGGCGACAGCGTTGGCGGAACGCGGCGTGACCACGCACACGCTGGCGACCTCGCACGCCTTCCACTCCGCCATGATGGACCCCATCCTGGACGCCTTCCGCCAGGTGGTGGCGGGCGTGACACGACAGGCGCCGCGCATTCCAGTCATTTCCTGCCTGACGGGCGATTGGCTGACGGCGGAACAAGCGACCGATCCGGATTACTGGGTACGGCAATTGCGGGGCGCGGTGCAGTTCCGCCGGGGTGTGGAAACGCTGAAGGCTACCCCCGGCCGGCTGATGCTGGAGGTGGGTCCGGGCCGGGCGTTGAGCGCCCAGGCGCAGCGCGTTGTCGGCCGCGATGGCCCGGCCGTGCTGGCCACCGCCCGGCGCGAAACGGAAAAACGCGATGACCGCGAAGCTTGGCTGTCGGCCTTGGCCAGCCTGTGGCTGGCGGGCGTGGACGTCCGTTGGCCGCTGATCGCCGGCGCACGACGCGTGCCGCTGCCCCCCTATCCCTTCGATCGGCAGCGCTACTGGGTGGAACCGGGTGCTGCCCGGCAGGCGGCGGGCCCGGTGCGGGCGGACGCCGCCAACCGCTTCTACACCCCGCGCTGGACGCCCACGCCCCTGCCGCCGGCCGCAGCGCCCCTGCATGACGGCCTGACCCTGATCTTCGCCGACGGCGCCGGCGTGGCCGAGCGGCTGGCGGCCCGTCTGGGTGCTGAAACGGTGGTGGTCGATATCGCCGGCCCATCCGGTCTGGCCCATGCCCCGGCGGCCTATGCCGCCCTGCTGAACCGGGTGCGCTCACAGGGGCCCCTGCGCCGCATCATCCATGCCGCCTGCCTGGGCATTCCGTCCGACCATGTGCGCAGCCTGGGCCTGGAGAGCCTGCTGTTCCTGGGTCAGGCCCTGGCCGAGACGCCGGACCCGGTGCAACTGGCCATCGTCGCAAGCGGCGTGCAGGACGTGACGGGCGATCCGCCGGGACCGTCGGAGGCAGCAATGCTGATGGGGCCCGCCCTGGTGCTGCCACGCGAATGCCCCTGGGTGGATTGCCGGTTGATCGATATCGTGGCGGTCTCCGCCACCGCCGCGCAGGTGGCCGGCCGTATCCTGGATGAGATGGCCGACCCGCGCGGCGACCGTCTGGTGGCCTATCGCCATAACAGACGATGGGTGCGCGATTTCCAGCCCCTGGCGATCCCGCAGAGCGAACCCAGCCCGTTGCGGCCACACGGCGTCTATCTCATCACCGGCGGCTTGGGCGGCATCGGCCTGACCATCGCCCAGGCGCTGGCCCAACGCTGCCAGGCCCAGCTGGTGCTGTGCAGCCGCACCGTGCCGGCGGCGGACGACCCGCGCCAGGACATCCTGCAGCGGATCCGCGAGGCGGGGGCGGAAGTCACGGTGGCGGCGGCCGACGTGACCAGCGCGCAAGACATGGAGCGCCTGATCGCCGACACCCTGGCCCGGCACGGTGCTCTGCACGGCGTCATCCATGCCGCCGGTCTGGCCAGCCACAGCGCCTTGACCGCCAAGAATGCGGCCGGCATGGCGACCGTGCTGGCGCCCAAGGTGGATGGCACACTGGTCCTGGCCGACGCCGTGGCCCAGGTGCCGTTGGACTTCCTGGCCCTGTTCTCCTCCAGCAGCGCTGTCCTGGGTGCCGCCGGCCTGATGGACTATGCCGCCGCCAATGCCTTCCTGGACACCTTCGCCCACCGCCGCAGCGCCGCCGGCCTGCCCACGGTGGCCATCGGCTGGGACGCCTGGGCGGATGTCGGCATGGCGCGGGACGCCTTCACCGGCACGGTCACCACCCGCCAGGCGGCACAGGCCCTGACGGCGGAGGAGGGCGTGGACGCCTTCCTGCGCATCCTGGGTCAGCGTGGCCTGCCGCACATCCTGGTGTCGCCCACCGACCTGAACACCATGCTGGCCGACATCGCGGCCGCCGGCCGGGACGAGGACACGCCGGCAACCGCGGCGGCGGCCGCCTGCTATGACCGGCCGGAACTCGCCACCTCCTTCATCATGCCATCCACGCCGATCCAGCGACAGGTGGCGGCGCTTTGGCAGGAGATCCTGGGCATCCGGGAGGTCGGCATCCAGGACAATTTCTTCGACCTGGGCGGTGACAGCCTGGTGGGCGCCAGATTGGTGGCGCGCCTGAACCGGAGCTTCGGGGCCAACCTGCCCGCCGTGATACTGTATGAGGCGCCCACCGTAGAGGCGCTGGCCGACCGGCTGACAGAGGCCAAAACACCGCCGCGACCGGCGGCGATGGTGGAAGCGACAGGGCTTGAGGGCGATGGGCGGGACAGCCGCCGGGCGCGCCGTGACAGGAAACGGGACGATTTCTTCTGATGAACATGACGAGCAACCGCAACGATCTGGACGGCGCCATCGCCATCATCGGCATGGGCCTGCGCGTGCCCGGTGCCGACACGGCCGAGGGGTTCTGGCGCAACCTGTCCAAGGACGTCTGTTCCATCACCCGCTTCACGCCCGACCAGTTGCGGGCGGCCGGCGTGCCGGTGGCGGACTATACCCGGCCCGATTACGTCCCCGTTGGCGGCATCCTGCCCGACGTCGATCGTTTCGATGCCAGCTTCTTCGGGTTCACCGCCCGTGAGGCGGAATGTCTGGCGCCGCAGAACCGCCTGCTGTTCGAATGCTGCTGGGAGGCGTTGGAAAATGCCGGTTACGATCCCAAGGGCACGCCCGGCCGCACCGGCCTGTTCTTCGGCCAGAGCCTGAACAGCTATTGGCAGAACAATGTGGAGCCCAACCTGACGGCGCTGGATGTCGGGCTGGATTTTTTCGCCAACCCGGACTTCCTCAGCACCGGCATCGCCTACAAGCTGGACCTGCGCGGGCCAGCGTTGACAGTGCAGTCCTTCTGCTCCACCTCGCTGCTGGCGGTGCATCTGGCCCGGCAGAGCCTGCTGGAAGGGGAATGCGACATGGCGCTGGCCGGCGGCGCCTCTGTCCGCATCCCCCAGGCCCAGGGCTATATCCACATGCCCGACAGCCTGTATTCCCCCGACGGTGTCGTTCGCGCCTTTGACGCCGGCGCCAACGGCACGCTGTTCAGCAACGGCGTGGGAACCGTGCTGCTGAAGCGGCTGGAAGACGCGCTGGAGGATGGTGACCGCATCGTCGCCGTCATCCGGGGGTCGGCCGCCAACAATGACGGTGGCCGCAAGGCGGGCTATAATGCCCCCAGTGTGGACGGTCAGGCCCGCGTCGTGGCCCAGGCCCTGCGCGATGCCAGCGTGGCCGCCGACAGCATCGGCTATGTCGAATGCCACGGCACCGGCACCCTGCTGGGTGACCCGGTGGAGGTGGCAGCCTTGACCAAGGCCCATCGCGTGTTCACGGACCGGCAGGGCTATTGCGCCATCGGCTCGGTCAAGCCCAACATCGGCCATGCCGACCGCGCCTCGGGCGTCGTCAGCCTGATCAAGGCGGCGCTGTGCCTGCGCCACCGCACCCTGCCCGGCCTGCTGAACTACCGCAGCCCCAACCCGCGCCTGGACCTGGACGGCAGCCCTTTCTACATCAATACCCAGGCCCAGCCGTGGGAAGCGGCGGATGGTCCCCGCCGCGCCGGCGTGACCTCGCTGGGCTATGGCGGCACCAACGTCCATCTGGTGCTGGAAGAGGCGCCGCCGCAGCCCATGCCAAAGGGAGCCACGGCACCGCAGGCGATCATCCTGTCGGCCCGCAGCCCCGCAGCCCTGGACGCCGCCAGCCGCCGGCTGGCCGATCATCTGGAAGCCAACCCCGGCCTGCCCCTGGACGCCATCGCCCACACGCTGCAGGCCGGTCGCCACGGCTTCAACCACCGCCGCGCCGTAGTGGGCGCCAGCATTGCCGAGATCATCGGCAAGCTGCGCCGGGCCGAGGGGGGACGTGACGTCACGGTGCGCAATCCGCCCGTCCAGCTTGTCCTCACCACCGGCATCCCGCCAGACCAGGCGGCGGCGTTGATCCGCGCCCTCATCGCCTGGGGCATCACCCCCGCCAGCCTGACGGGCCCGGGCGCCGACCGGGTGGCGCTGGCCCTGGAACCGGCGACCTTCCCCGTCCGGCCGGCGGATGCACCGGTCGACGCGGGCCATGTCCGGCTGGATATCGGCACCGGCAGCCCCGCCCAACTGCTGGCGGATCTGTGGCTGGCCGGCGTCATCCCGGACTGGCGGGCCGTATGGGAGGGTACGCCGCCCGCGCGTCTGGGCCTGCCTACCTACCCCTTCGAGCGGGAGCGGTATTGGTTGAACGGCCGGCAGGAACAGGCTGGGGAAACGGGGGAGACGTCCCCGTCCCCCGCCCTTGCCCCAGATGAGGAAGGCCGGCCTGTCTTCCAGGTACCGTCCTGGCGCCGCCTGCCACCGCTGACGGGAAGCGCCGGGCCGGCGCGCTGCCGCATCGTCGTGCTGGATGGGGCGGCCCTGGGTGATGGCGTGGCCGATGCACTGGAAGCATTGGGCGATACCATCATCCGCATCGCGCCCGGCGCCACCACCACCAACCCAGCGGAACGACGCTACACCGTGGACGCCACCCGGGCGGATCACCTGGATGCCCTGCTGAACCGCCTTAAAATCTGGGGGCCAACCGATCTGGTGCTGTGCACACCCGCACCGGTGGCCGGTTCCGCCGAGGCGGCGCTGGCGGCCTTCAGCGATCTGCACCGCTGGATCCGGGCGGTGGACGCCGTCTGGCCGGGCAAGCCCTGGGGGCTGACAATCGTGGCCCCCGGCCTGTTCCAGGTCACCGGGACCGACATGACAGTGCCCGCATTGGCCGTGCTGCCGGCACTGGCCGCCGTGGCGGCGCAGGAATATCCGCATCTTTCCTGCCGTGTCATCGATGCCGGCAGCACCGCCGCAGCGCTGGCGGCCGAGATCCGTCAGGGCGGTGGTGACGGCACCAGCGTGGCGTTGCGCGGCCCCCACCGCTGGGCCGCAACGCAGGAAGGGGTGGAGATCACGGAGGAGGGGCCATCCGCCCTGGCCCACCGGCTGCGCCCCGGTGGCACGTATCTGATCACCGGCGGGCTGGGCGGCATCGGCTATACCCTGGCCAGCCATCTGGCCAGCACCTTGGGCGCCCGTCTGGCCCTGGTGTCGCGCGCCGTTCCGGCGGCGGGCGATACGGATGCCAAGGCCCGCCGTCTGGCGGCATTGACCGCCCAGGGCGGGCAGGTCCTGGCGCTGGCCGCCGACACCGGCGACGCCGCACAGATGGCCGGCGCGGTGGCGGTGGCCCGTGCCCGCTTCGGCCGCATCGACGGCGTCATCCACGCCGCCGGCTTGCCCGGCGCCACGACGCTGGACAGGTTGACGATGGATGAGGCCCGCGCCGTCATCGCGCCCAAGGTGGCGGGTGCGGCGGCCCTGATCGACCTGCTGCGGGACGATCCGCCCGACTTCCTGGTCTTCTGCTCCTCCCTGGCCGCCGTGCGCCCCACGGTCGGCCAAGGCCATTACGCCGCCGCCAATGCCGTGCTGGACGCCCTGGCCCAAACACCTGATGCGCCCATGCCCATCCTGTCGGTGAACTGGAATTCCTGGCGCACGGTGGGCATGGCCCAGGACATCTGGAACCGTCAGGCCACCCTCACACCGCTGGACCACCCGCGCTTCCGCGAACGTGTGCACATGCCGGATGGCGAGGTGCGCTTCCATGCCCGGCTGGACGGGCGTACCGACTGGCTGCTGGCCGACCACCGCGTGGCCGGCCGCCCCACCATGCCCGGCACCGGCATCCTGGACCTGATCCTGCAAGCCCACGTGCTGCACCAAGGTGGCGCTTTCCAACCGGTGGAGATACGCGATCTGGTCTTCCAGCGACTGCTGGCCACCGACACCGCCGTCGAGCTGCGCATCGGCTTTGTGCCGCTGGCCGACGGCCTGGCCGTGCGGGTGGAAAGCGTGGCGCCGGACGCGGAACCCGTGCTGCACGCCCATGCCACCCTGCGCCCGCTTGCCGATACAGCGGAGACGGTGGCGGTAACGCCCGGAACGCAGGCGCACCCCCTGCCCGGCCGCGCGCCCGACGGCCCGGACCTGGGTGACCGCTGGAACTGCCTGACCCGCCTGACCAGCGGCAACGGACGCAGCGTGGCGGATCTCTCGCTGCATGTCGCCTTCCAGGCCGATCTGGCCGCGACCGTGCTGCACCCGGCCCTGGTCGATATCGCCCTCAGCATCCATCATTACCTGCGCGGCAGCGGTGGGCTGGCCCTGCCGGTGGGGTATCGCCGCCTGCGGGTCCATGCCCCCCTGGGCGCCGATCTCGTCAGCATCGTGGAGGAGGCGCCCCGCCAGACGGACACATGCATGGAATGGACGGTGGCGCTGGCCGACCGGACGGGCCGCGTGCGGGTGGCGGTGGAGGGCTTCGCCCTGGTGGCTTCCGACCATATTCAGCCGCCCCCCCCGCCCCGCGCGCAAGCCGATGGGTTGCACGGCAACCCATTCGAGGCCGACAGCATCACGCCGGCCGAAGGCATCGCCATCTTCCGCGCCCTGCCCCTGGGCCTGACGTCCCAGTTGATGGTGTCACGCGGCCGGCCCACCCCTGTGCGCAAGGCCGCGACAACCGAACCGACCTTCGCCCAACCGGTGGCAACACAGCCACGGGATGAGGCGGCGGTGCGCGCGGCGCTGGCGACGCTGTGGCAGCGCATCCTGGGCGGCGGGGTGCCGTCGGCGGATGCGCATTTCTTTGAGCTGGGTGGCAACTCGCTGGGCGCCACCCGCGTGCTGTCGCACATCCGCGAGGTCTACGGGGTCACCCTGGGCATCAAGGACTTCTTTGCCGACCCCACCCTGACCGCCCTGGCACGCCGCGTCGTCGCGGGCGCCGCCCAAGCCGATATCCCCGCCGCCCCCGACGATGACCGGGACGAGGGAGTGCTGTGACGGTGGATGTGCAATCCCTGCTGCAGCGCCTGGGGGAGCTGGATGTCCGTCTGTGGGTGGAAGGGGGGCAACTGCGCTTCTCCGCCCCCAAGGGCGTGCTTCAAGGGGCCTTGCGCGACGCATTGGTGGCCGCCAAGGCTGAAGTCGTCGCGCATCTGTCGGCGCCGCAGGTTTTGCCGGCTTCCGCCAACCAGGAAATGCTGTGGTCGCTGGACCGGCTGGAGCCCGACTGCCCGCAGTTATACATTGAGGCGCGGGCCGTACGCCTGACCGGCCCCCTCAATCTGCCCGCCCTCACAGCGGCCCTGAACGCGCTTTGCGGACGCCATGACAGCCTGCGCACGCGCCTGGAAATGGCGGATGACGGGCTGCATCAGGTGGTGGTGCCCGACATCACCGTCACCATCCCGGTGGAGGATGCGACGGGCCTGGACGGCACGGCCCTGGAAGCACGGGTCAATGCGGTCGCCTGGGCGCCCTTTGATCTGGGCACTGCCCCCCTGCTGCGCCTGACCTGGCTGCGCACCGGCGCCGATGCAGGCATCCTGGTTTTCGCCCAGCACCACATCGTCACCGACCGCTGGTCCATCGCGCTGCTGGTGCGGGAACTGTCGGCCCTGTACGCCGCCCTCCAGGCCGGCCGGCCCGCACCACTGCCCCCCGCACCGGCGCAATATAGCGACTATACCCGCTGGCAGCGGCAGCGCCTGGCAGAGCGGGGCGACGCCTTGATGGCCTATTGGCGCCAGACGCTGGAAGGCGCGCCGCCCTTACTGAACCTGCCCACCGACCGGTCCTATCCAAAGCGCGCCAGCCATCGGGGCGGCCGTATCGAGCGCCGGCTGGACCGGACATTCACCGGCACGCTGGACGGTTTTTGCCGGCGGGAGGGGGTAACGCCCTTCATGGCGGTCACCGCCGCCTATGCCGCCCTGCTTCACCGCCTCAGCGGCCAGGACACCGTCGTCGTGGGCACGCCCATCGCCAACCGGCTGCGGGCGGACTTCGAAGGGGTCGCGGGCTATTGCGTGAATACCCTGGCGCTGCGCCTGGACGTGGACGGGGCCGCCCCCTTCCGCGACCTGCTGGCCTGGACGCGGGACATGGCGCTGACGGCCTACGAGCATCAGGAACTGCCCTTCAGCCAGTTGGTCGCGGCCCTGCAACCGGATCGTGGCGCCAGCCATCCCCCCCTGTTCCAGGTCATGATCGCCCTGCAGAACATCGAGATGGCGGAACTCGCCTTTGGCGACGCGGCGCTGACCCCCTATCCCCTGGCGGCCGACACAGGGAAATATCCCCTGATGCTGACCATGCTGCCGGATGAGGCCGGCGGGCCGCTGCTGTGCTGGGACTACCAGACCGACCTGTTCGATGCCGGCACCGTGGCCGACATCGCCCAGCGCTTTGAGCTGCTGCTGGCCGACGCGCTGGCCGCCCCTGAACGGCCGGTGGGGCGACTGGCCCTTCTGACCCCGGCCGACCTTGCGCGGTTGCGGGGTGCGACCAACCGCGACGCCCTGGTTCCCCGCCCCGCGCTTGAGAGCGTCCCCACCCTGTTCCGCGCCCAGGCGGCGGCCAGTCCCGGCGCCACCGCCCTGGTGCATGGGGCTGAGCGCATCGACTATCGCACCCTGGACCGACGCTCCGACCTGCTGGCGGGTTATCTGGCCCGCGCTGGCGTCCGCGCCGGCGACACCGTGGGCATCGCGCTGGACCGGTCGCCCGACTTCATCACCGGGGCGCTCGCCATCTTGAAATGCGGCGCGGCCTATGTGCCGCTGGACCGCCGTTACCCGGCCGAACGGCTGGCCTGGATGGCGGCGGATTCCGGCATCCGCCTGCTGCTGACCGCAGCGGACGCCGATACGCCGTGGACGGATGCGCGCCGCCTGATCGTTGATATGGCGGACCTGGATCTGGAGGAGGAACCGGTCCCCGTGCCCCCCGGCGTCACTGCCGACAGTCCCGCCTATATCATGTACACGTCCGGCTCCACCGGCCGGCCCAAGGGCGTGGTGGTGCCGCACCGGGGCATCAATCGGTTGGTGAAGGATGCCGATTTCGCCCGCCTGGATGCCGATCAGGTGATGCTGATGCTGGCGCCGGTATCGTTCGACGCCTCCACCCTGGAGATCTGGGGGGCGCTGCTGAATGGCGGCACCCTGGTGATCGCCCCGCCGCTGGAAGATGACCTGCTGGCCCTGGGCCGCGTCATCCGGGAGAGCGGCGTGACCACGCTGTGGGTCACCGCCGGCCTGTTCACCCTGCTGGTTGAAAACGGCCTGGATGATTTGCGTGGCGTCCGTCAGTTGCTGACGGGCGGTGATTTCATGCCCCGCCGTGCGGCAGCCGATGTGCTGGCCCGGTTGCCAGACACTACGCTGATCAACGGCTACGGCCCCACCGAAAACACCACATTCACCACCTGCCATGCCTTCGGTCCGGGGCCGTTGGGCGATGTGGTCCCCGTGGGCCGCGCCATTTCCGGCACCACCGTCTACATTGTCGACGCCCACGGCAACCCCGTGCCACCGGGGGTGGCGGGTGAGTTGCTGACGGGCGGCGAGGGCCTTGCGCTGGGTTATCACAACCGGCCTGACCTGACGGCAGAGCGCTTCGTCACGCAAGAATTCGCCTTCGACGGCCTGCGGTGGAGCGAGCGCCTATACCGCACCGGTGATCTGGCCCGCTGGGTTCCCGATCCGGCCGGCGGCGATGGTCTGGTCGTGGATTTGCTGGGCCGCGTGGACGCTCAGGTAAAAATCCGGGGCTTCCGCGTGGAACCGGGCGAGGTGGAGGCCGCCTTGGGCGCTCTGCCCGGCATCGCCGACTGCGCCGTGGTGGCGCGGCGTGACGACGGCCAGGCGCGGCTGGTGGCCTATTACGTCGCCCGAGAGGGGGCGACGCTTGCCGACCCGCGTGCCGCCCTGGCACGGCAATTGCCGGACCATCTGGTACCGGCGCAAATTGTGGCCCTGCCGGCCCTGCCGGTGACGCCCAACGGCAAGGTCGACCGTCAGGCCCTGGCCGGTGCGCGCTACAAGGTTGTGGGCGGCGGCACGGATGGCGCAGAGGCGCCGGCCACCGCCATCGAAATCCTGCTGGCCCGGATATGGGCCGATGTGCTGGCCGGCGGGCCCTATTCCCGCGCGTCCCACTTCTTCGATCAGGGTGGCAATTCCCTCTCGGCCATTCGGATGGTGACCCGCGCCCGCGATGCGCTGGCAGCAGCCGGCCAGCCGCAGGCTTTGCCTGTGCGTGCGGTGTTCGAGCATCCCACCCTGGCCGCCCTGGCCGCCGCCATTGACGCAGGCGACAAAGCGGTGGCGGCGGCAGATGCGCCCCGCCCCTGCGGCCTGGGTCGCACCAATCTGCCCCTGTCGTATGCTCAGGAACGGCTGTGGGTGTTGGAAAAGATGCTGCCGCTGGGTGGCGCTTACAACGTACCGGGCCAGTACCGCCTGGACGGCCCGCTGAACGTGGCGGCCCTGGCCCGCGCCATCGAGACCGTCATCGCCCGCCATGATGTGCTGTCGGCCGTGTTCGTGGAACAGGACGGGCGGGCGGTGCAGCGCATCGCCGCCACCGGCACCATGCTGGACGTGCGCGATGCCGGGGAAACCCAGGTGGCCGGCCTGCTGGCGGCGGGGGCGGAGGCGCCGTTCGACCTGGAACGCGGGCCGCCGGTGCGCGCCACCTTGCTGCGCATCGGGCCGGACCGGCACATCCTGCAAATGGTCATGCACCATCTGGTGTGCGATGGCTGGTCGCTGACCGCGTTCCTGCGGGAGGTGGAGACCCTCTATGCCGGCGGCGCGCTGGCGCCGCTGCCCCTGCAATACCAGGATTATGCCAACTGGCATCGCGGCTGGCTGCAAGGCCCGCTTCCGGCACGCGCGCTGGACTATTGGCGGGCCAAGCTGGCGGATCTGCCGCCCAGCCTGGAACTGCCGACGGACTTCCCCCGCCCGGCCGTGCCCAGCAACCGGGGCGCCACGGAAACATTGCCCCTGGATTTGGACACAGCAGCGGTGGACACCCTGTGCCGGCAGCACAGCGTCACGCGCTTCATGCTGTTCTATGCCGCTTTCACCGCCTTCCTGTACCGTGTCACCGGTGAGACAGACTTCGGCGTCGGCACCCCCATCGCCGGCCGCCACCATGCGGCGGTGGAACCGCTGGTGGGATTCTTCGCCGACAATCTGGTGCTGCGCACGCCGGTGGATGACGGCGTTGCCTTCTCCACCCTGCTGGCCCAGGCGCGCACCACGGTGCTGGAGGCGTTCGAGCACCAGGACGTCCCCTTCACCACCCTGGTGGAGGCTTTGCGGCCCGAGCGGCGCCTGGACACCACGCCGCTGTTCCAGGTGATGTTGGCCGTGGAAGAGGACACGGCCTTCCCCCTGCGCCTGGACGGCGTGACGGCCACGCCGCTGGCGTGGGAAAGCCCCTACGCCAAGTACGATCTGACGCTGAGCATCCGGACCACGGACAGCGGCCTGATGGCCAGCCTGGAATATAACACCGACCTGTTCCACCCCATCAGCGCCGGGCGTCTGGGGCGGCAGTTCGCCACCCTGATGGCGGAACTGTTGGCCGATCCGGCGCAGGCCGTGGATGCCATCGACGTGCGTCCGGCGGCGGAACGGGCGGGTTTGCCGGGGCTGGCCGGTACCGCACGCCCCCGGCCTGTCGGCGTCGGGCTGCACGGGCTGGCGACCGCCCGTCCCGGCGCCCCGGCCCTGGTTTACGACGACACGGTCCTGACCCATGCGCAGGTCCAGGCCGCCGCCAACCGTCTGGCCCACCACCTGATCGCCCGTGGCTTGCGGCCCGGTGATCTGGTGGGCGTGCATCGCCGCCGCGCCCTGGACCTGCCGGTTCTCTTGCTGGGCATCCTGAAGGCCGGTGGCGGCTATGTGCCGTTGAACCCCAACCACCCGGCGGACCGCCTGGCCGCCATCCTGCGCACGGCCACCCCCGCCCTGATCCTGACCGGCCCGGATTTTCCGGTGTCGGATACCGACTGCGTCCTGGTGGACCCGGATGCCGAGGCCGCCGCCATCGCCGCCCGGTCGGACACGGACCCGGCCGTGCCGGTGGATGACGAGCGGTCGGCCTATGTCATGTTCACCTCGGGCTCCACCGGCGTGCCCAAAGGTGTCGCCGTGCCGCACCGCGCGGCTGTAAACCATCAATTGTGGTTCGGGGACGTGGTCGGCCTGACCGCCGACGATACCCTGTTGCAGATGACCTCGTTCGATTTCGACGCCTCGGTCATCGAATTCTTCGCGCCGCTGACCTGCGGCGGCCATCTGGTCATGGCGCCACCGGAGGCGGAGAAAGACCCGGCGGCCTTGGGCGCCCTGATCCGCGCCCACGGCGTGACGGTGTTCCAGGCGGTGCCCGCCCTGCTGCAGATCATGGCGGATGAGGGCATCCTGGCCACCTGTCCCAGCCTGCGTCTGGTCTGTTCGGGTGGCGAGGTGCTGGCGACAGAGCTGCAGGATCGCCTGTTGGCCCAACTGGGTGCCGCCCGTCTGCTGAACTGCTACGGCCCCACGGAAAGCGGCATCGACGCCACCTGGCATGAATGCGCGCCCGGCGCTGAACCACGCCCGGCCAGCGTGCCCATCGGCCGGCCGGTGCATAACATGCGGGCCTATGTGCTGGACCACGCCCGGCGCCCCGTCGCGGCGGGGCTGGTGGGTGACCTTTATCTGGCGGGCATGAGCCTTGCCACCGGCTATCTGAACGCGCCCGCCCTGACCGAAGCGGCCTTTCTGGCCGACCCGGTCGCCGGCGGTATCATGTACCGCACCGGCGACCGGGTACGCGTCGGGCCTGACGACACCCTGGTCTTCTTGGGCCGCGCCGATAGCCAGGTGAAAGTGCGTGGTTACCGCATCGAGACGGCGGAGGTGGAGGCGGCATTGAACGCCCTTCCGGCCGTGCGGGAAAGCGCCGTCATCGGTTTGAAGCGGCCGGGCGACACGGAGCACCGCCTAGTGGCCTTCATCGTCGGTACCGCCGATGAAGCGGCCTTGCGCGCCGGCCTGCGCCGCACCCTGCCCGACTATATGGTGCCGGCGCATTTCCTGGTGCTGGACGCCCTGCCGCTGGTCACCAGCGGCAAGGTGGACCGCCGCCGGCTGGCCAATCTGGCCGAACCCGCGCTGCGCGACGCCACCACCACCACCGACCGCGTGGCCCCGCGCAACGGGACGGAACAGCGTCTGGCAGCGATCTGGGCCAATGTGCTGGGCGGCGACACCTTTGGCGTGCACGACAATTTCTTCGAACGCGGTGGCCATTCGCTGAAGGCGGTTCAGGTGGTGGCCCGTATCCGCGACCAGTGGCCGGGGATGGATCTGTCTGTCCGCCATGTGTTCGAAGCGCCGACCATCGCCGGTCTGGCAACCCTGCTGCGGCCCGGGGGGGCGGGCGATGGCGACCGCCCCGCCCTGCTGCCGCAGCCGCGGATTCCGGGCCCCGACGGCACGGCCCTGATGCCGATATCCTATGCCCAGCGCGCCCTGTGGTTCCTGGATCGGCTGGAGGAAGGCGGGCGCGCCTACACCACTGTCGACGCCTTCGTCCTGGCCGGCCGGTTGGATCTGGGGGCCCTGCGCGCGGCGCTGGATGCCCTGGTACGCCGCCATGAAAGCCTGCGCACCTGCTTCATCCTGCGGGAAGGGGAGCCGTGCCAGCACATCCTGCCGCCCCTGCCCATGCCCTTCATCCATAAGACGACGGCTGCAACGGCCGACCTGGAGAGCCTGGCGCTGGCGGAGGGTGCCCAGCCCATCGACCTGTCGCGGGAGCCGCCGTTGCGCGTCAGCGTCATCACCCTGACGCCCGACCGACATCTGGCTGTCCTGACCTGGCACCATATCGCCACCGATGGCTGGTCCACCGGCGTGCTGGTGCGGGAAATCGGGGCGCTCTACACGGCGGCTTTGGCGGGGGAAAGCCTGGACGGGGCCCTGCCGCCCCTGCCCCTGCAATATGGCGACTATGCCGACTGGCAGCAGCGCTGGCTGGCCAGCGCTGGATTCAAACGCCAGTTGGATTACTGGGTCGAACAGCTGGCCGAGGCGCCGACCCATCTGAACCTGTGCACCGACCGGCCAAGGCCTCAGCGGCAGAGCTTCCGGGGCGCCACCCTGCGCTTCACCGTCGCGGCTGATCTGGTGCGGGGCCTGGCGTCCGTGGGGCAAGCGGCGGGGGCCAGCCCCTTCATGACCCTGCTGGCCGTGTTCATGGTGTTGCTGCACCGGCAGTCCCGCCAGGAAGACGTGCTGGTCGGCACGCCGGTGGCCAACCGGCCCGCCAGCGAACTGGAGGGCCTGCTGGGTTTCTTCACCAACACCCTGGTGCTGCGCGGCCGCCTGGAGGGAAACCCGCGCTTCAGCGATTTCCTGGCCCAGATGCGACGGACGGCGCTGGACGCCTATGCCAATGCCGATGTGCCGTTCGAAAAGCTGGTCGATGCCCTGGACCCACCACGCAGCCTGGCCCATTCGCCGCTGTTCCAGGCCATGTTCAACCTGCAGAACACCCCGCGCGCGCCCCTGGCGCTGCCGGGTCTGGACTTGGTGCCGGTGGAGATCGACACCCGTACCGCCAAGTTCGACCTGCTGCTGACCTTGATCGAGGCGGCGGATGGCGGCTTGGACGGCCATTGGGAATACAGCACCGACCTGTTCGATCCCGCCACCGCCCAGCGCATGGTGGACCAGTACCTGTCCCTGCTGCACGCCGTGGTGGCCAACGCCGACCTGCCCCTGCGTGATATGGCGCTGGCCACCCCCGATGATACCGCGCGCCTGCTGGCCGCCTGCCAGGGCCCGGCGATGCCGAACGCCGGCAACGGCCGGCTGCACCTTTTGTTCGAGGCGACGGCCGCAACGCAGCCGGACAGGGTGGCCGTCACCTTCAACGGCACCGATCTGAGCTACGCCCAGTTGGACCGCCGTGCCAATGCGCTGGCGCACCGGCTGGTCACACTGGGTGTACGGCCGGATACGCCGGTCGGCATCCGACTGGAGCGATCGCTGGACATGGTGGTGGCCATGCTGGGCATCCTGAAGGCCGGGGGCGCCTATGTGCCGCTGGACCCGGCCCTTCCCCATGCCCGCCTGGACTATATCATCGGCAATGCCGGCTTGGCGCTGGTGGTGGGTTCGGCACCGGAAGGCGGCCTGCCCAGGGGCGCCGAAGCGGTGGCGGTGACGGAGGAGGAGAAAACCGTCGGGCCGCCGGTGGCGAATCTGACGCCGGAACATCTGGCTTATGTCCTCTATACCTCCGGCTCCACCGGCCAGCCCAAAGGCGTGCTGATGCCCCACCGGGCGCTGGTGAACCTGATCCGCTGGCAGGTGGCGGAGCCGTCCTTCGCGCATGGTCTGCGCACCCTGCAATTCACCACCCTGGGGTTCGACGTGGCCTGCCAGGAAATGTTCGCCTGCTGGGCGTCGGCCGGCACCCTGGTGCTGATGGCCGATGCCCTGCGCCGCGACGTACCGGCCATGATCGCCCAAGCCGCGACCTGGGGCATCCAGCGCATCTTCCTGCCCTTCACCGCCTTGCAGCAACTGGCCGAGGCTTGGCCGTTGGCCACCCGCCGCCCCCAGGGTTTGCTGGAGCTGATCACCGCCGGCGAACGGCTGAAGGTCACCCCGTCGCTGCGCGCCCTGTTCCGTGACCTGCCGGATTGCCGTCTGGTCAACCAGTATGGCCCGACGGAAACCCACGTTGCGACCGCCCTGGTCCTGCCGGCCGACCCCGATCGGTGGCCGGAGCTGCCGCGCATCGGCCGGCCAGTGGCCAATACGGCGGTCTATATCCTGGACGAGGATGGCCACCCGCTGCCGGTGGGCGTGCCGGGCCAGCTCTGGATCGCCGGCAGCGCGGTCAGCCGGGGATATCTGGGCCGATTGGACCTGACAGAGCAGAGCTTCCGGCCAAATCCTTACGGACCGGGAATGATGTATGCCACGGGCGACCTGGCCTGCATCCGCTGGGATGGCGCGGCGCCGGAACTGGACTTCCTGGGCCGCATCGACGCCCAGGTCAAAATCCGGGGCTACCGTATCGAGCCGGAAGAGGTGGAGCGCGCGCTGATCGCTCAGGGCCGGGTGCGTGACGCGGCCGTGGTCGCCTGGACCGACGGCAGCGGCGAGAAGCGGCTGGTCGCCTATTACGTGCCGGCCGATGCCGCCGCGGGTGACAGCCGGGTGGTGCGCGACGGGCTGGCAGCGCAGGTGCCCGACTACATGGTCCCCACCCTGTGGGTGCCGCTGCCGGCCCTGCCGCAAACCCGCACCGGCAAGGTGGACCGCAAGGCCCTGCCCGCCCCGGACCGGACGGGTGCCGCACCTGCAGCCCGGATCACCCCGCCCCGCAGCGCCACAGAGCAGGCGGTGGCCGCCATCTGGCAGTCCGTGCTGCAAGTGCCGCAGGTGGGGCTGCACGACAATTTCTTCGATCTGGGCGGCTATTCCTTCCTGCTGCTGCGCGTGCTGGCGGAGGTGCGCCGGCAGTTCCCGGCCGCCCGTCAGGTCACCATGGTCAGCCTGTTCGAACACCCGACCGTGCAGGCACTGGCCCACCTGATCGACGGGGCGCAGGCCGTCGCCCTGCGTCACCGGGCCGCCCAACGTGAAGCCCAGGCGCCCCTGCGCCAGGACTTGAACCAGCGTCGCACCGCTCAGCGCCACGCCACATCCTCTATTGCCCCGGAAGAGATCCCTTCATGACCGCCGCCCCCCAGCCGACGGAAATCGCCATCGTCGCCATGGCCTGCCGTTTCCCCGGCGTCCGTGACGTGCAGGAATACTGGTCCATGCTGCGCGACGGGCGGGAGGCCATCACCAGCTTCAGTGATGAGGAATTGCGGGCCAGGGGCGTGCCGGCCGACCTGTTGGCCGATCCCGCCTATGTGAAGCGCGGCGCGGTGGTGGAGGGCATTGAGGATTTCGATGCGGACCTGTTCGGCTATTCACCGCAGGAAGCCGCGTTGCTGGACCCGCAGAACCGCCTGTTCCTGGAATGCGTCTGGGAAGCGCTGGAGGCGGCAGGCCATGCTGGCGAAGGCGGCACAAGGGATATCGGCGTCTTCGCCGGTGCCGGTGTGAACACCTATTTCCTGAATAATCTGGCCGGCAATACCGAGGTGCTGGAAACCTTCGGCAGCTTTCAGGTCATGCTGGCCAATGACAAGGACTATCTGGCCACCCTGGCCTCCTACAAACTGAACCTGACCGGTCCCGGCGTCACCGTGCAGACCGCCTGTTCCACCTCGCTGGTCGCCGTGCACATGGCCTGCCAGAGCCTGATCAACGGCGAATGCGACCTGGCACTGGCAGGCGGCGTCGCCCTGTCCACGCCGCAAGACCTGGGCTATCTGTACCAGGAAGGCATGATCATGGCCCCGGACGGTCATTGCCGGCCCTTTGATGCACAAGCGGCCGGCACGCTGAACGGTGCGGGCGCCGGCGTGGTGCTGTTGCAACCGTTGGGCGCCGCCCTGGCGCAGGGCGCGCCCATCCTGGGCATCATCAAGGGCAGTGCCGTCAACAATGACGGCGCGCGCAAGGTCGGCTACACCGCCCCCAGCCCGGACGGCCAGGCCCGCGTCATCGCGGAGGCCATGGCCGTGGCCGGCGTCCATCCCGACGAGATCGGCTTCGTTGAGGCCCACGGCACGGCCACCCCGCTGGGCGACCCCATCGAAATAGCCGCCCTGACCCGTGCCTACCGGGCGGGCGGCGGTGGCAACCGCGCCTGCGCCGTTGGCTCGGTCAAGGGCAATATGGGCCATACCGGGGCCGCCGCCGGTGTCGCCGGTCTGATCAAGGCAACCTTGAGCCTGATGCACGGCCAGATCCCGCCGACCCTGCATTTCCAGACACCTAACCCGGCGCTGGCCTTGGCCGACGGTTCCTTCCATATCAATAACCTGCTGACGGACTGGCCCTCGACATCGGGCGACCGTGTGGCCGCCGTCAGTTCCTTCGGCATCGGGGGCACCAATGCCCATGTCGTGGTGGCCGAAAACCGCTTCGCCGCCAGCCAGTTCCTGCCGGCACGGCGCCGCTGGCACCTGCTGCCCCTGTCGGCCAAGACGCCCGAGGCGCTGGCGGCGTTGAGCACGTCCCTGGCCCGATATCTGGAAACGGCGGATGCCGATCCAGCGGACATTGCCCACACCCTGCGCACCGGCCGCCGCACCTTCGCCACCCGCACCTTCGCCGTGGGCCGCACCGTGGCGGAGCTGCGCCAGTCGCTGGCGGCGGCGCCAACGGCGGCGACCAAGCCCGGCCGGGGTGTCGCCTTCATGTTCACCGGTCACGGCGGCCAATCGGCCGGCATGACGCGTGGCCTTTACGAGACGGAGCCCGTCTTCCGCCAGGCGCTGGACGAACGCGCGGCGGCGCTGGCCAACCGCACGGGCCTGGACGCCCTGGCCGTGCTGCACCCCCTCCCCGGACGCGAGGCCTGGGCGGAGGCGCAGTTGGAACGCATGGATGTCAGCCAGCCGCTGATGTTCATCGTGCAGATGGCGCTGACCCGGCTGTGGCAGTCATGGGGCATCACGCCGGTGGCGGTGATCGGCCACAGCAGCGGCGAATATGCCGCTGCCTGCCTGGCCGGCATCCTGTCGGAAGAGGATGCGCTGGCCCTGGTCTCGGCGCGCGGCCGACTGATGGACCAGACTCCGGCCGGGGGTATGCTGGCCCTGCGCAACAGCGAAAGCGAGATCCGCGCCCTGTTGGCCAGCACCCGCCTGAACGACCGCCTGTCGCTGGCGGTGGTCAACGCCGCCGACATGGGCGTGGTGTCGGGCCATGAGGACGCGTTGGTGCACCTGCAGGCGCGATTGGCAGAGATGGGGGTGGATAGCCGCCGACTGCAAGTGTCGCGCGGTGCCCATTCCTGCACCATGGACCCCATCCTGCCGGCCTTCGCCGAGGCGGCGGCGGACGTCAGCTATCACGCCCCTACCCTTCCCTATTATTCCGGCATGACCGGTGGGCGGGTCGATGGCGTAACGGTGGCGCACGCCGACTATTGGGTCCGCCATCTGCGCGACACCGTGCGCTTCGCCGACGGCATCGGCCAGGTGCTGGCGGATGGCGGCGACACGGCGCTGGTGGAGATCGGCCCCGGCACGGCGCTGGGCACATTCGCCAAGGCCCACGCCGGCTTCGATCCCGCACGCCCGGTGGTGCCGTCCATGCCCCATCCACGGCAGGCGGCCGAGGGCGAGCAGGAGGACGAGTTGATCGCCCGCTCGCTGGGCCGGCTGTGGCAGTCCGGCGTGACGGTCGACTGGCAAGCCTATGGCGGCGACGAAGCGCGGCGGCGCGTGCCGTTGCCCACCTACCCGTTCCAGCGCCGCCGCTGCTGGATCGACGCGCCGGACGCGGCGGCGGCACCCCGCAACCTGCCCGCACGCCTGACCCGCAAGGCCGATCCGGCCGATTGGTTCCTGGTGCCCACCTGGCGGCGTGCCGCCCCCCTGGCCACCAGCAATCTGCCGGATCACGCGCTGATATTCGTGGGTGACGCCGGGGCCGATGCGGGCCAGCGGCTGGCCGATCACCTGGAAAGCCAAGGGTGCACCCTCCTGCGCGTGCACCCCGGCGCGCAATACGCCGCCCCGGCGGGCGGGATTGCAACCGTGCGGCCGGACGCGGCGGCGGATTATGCCCGCCTGCTGGCGGATATCGCCGAGCTGCCACGCACCATCATCCACGCCTGGTCCCTGGTCCCCGGCGATACCCGTCGCCTGGGCTTCACCAGCCTGTGCCTGTTGGCGCAGGCGCTGGGCGGTGGCATCCATGACCTGACCATCTTGGCAACCGGCTTGTCCGACGTGACGGGGGCCGAAGAGCTGGACATGGAGCAGGCGCTGGTGGCGGGACCGGCCATGGTCATCCCCCAGGAATATCCCAGCCTGCGCACCCACCTGATAGACATCGCCGCCGTCCCGGCGGCGGGTCTGTCCCAGCGGCTGGCAGCAGAGCTGGCGGCCCCCGATCGCGGCCCCCGTGTGGCCCTGCGCGGATCTCACCGCTGGCTGCCGGCCTATGAGCCGCAGCGTATTGAAACCACGGGATCGCCCCGGCGCGCCCTGCGGCCGGGTGGCGTCTATCTCATCACGGGTGGCCTGGGCGGGGTGGGCCTGGAAATCGCCGGCCATCTGGCCAGCACCGTCCAGGCCCGCCTGGTCCTGGTGGGCCGGCGTGCGGCCAGCCCCGCCCCGACGGTGGTGGAGCGGGTGCGGGCGCTGGAGGCCGCCGGCGCCCAGGTGCGCCTGTTCGCCGCCGATGCCGGCGACGCCGATGCCATGGCGGCCGTGTTCGCGGCGGTGGAGGCGGAGTGGGGTGCCATCCACGGCATCATCCATGCCGCCGGCGCCGTGGGCCAGCACATGCACCAGCCGTTGGACGAGTACGACCCGGCGCAGGCGGCGGAGCAGTTCGGCGCCAAGGTGGACGGCATCGCCATCCTGGCCCGGTTGCTGCGGGAGCGGCCCCAATGGGATGAACATCTGGATTTCTGCGTGCTGATGTCGTCCATGGCGTCCGTGCTGGGGGGGCTGGGCCTCGCTGCCTACGCCGCCGCCAACGCCGCCCTGGATACGGCAGCACAAGCGGCGGAGCGCACGGCGCCCGGCCGCTGGCTCAGCCTGAACTGGGATAGCTGGAACGTTTCCCGGATTGACGGGCGCGGCCCCGGCCGGGATCTGCACGCGCTGGAGATGTCGGCGGCGGAGGGCCTGGCCGCCTTCCTGCGGGTTCTGCACCATGGCACCAGTTCACAGACGGTGGTGACACGCGGCGATCTGGAACCCCGCCTGCGCCAATGGATCAACCTGGGGGGCCGTGACACGGCCCCCGTGGCGGCGGCGCCTCTGGAGGACGCGGCAGAGGATGGTGGCGTTGAGGAGGGCGGGGTTGAGGGTGGCATCATCGCCATCTGGCGCAAACTGCTGGGCCATGAGCACATCCGGCCGGAGGATAATTTCTTCGACCTGGGCGGCCATTCCCTGCTGGCCACCCAGATCCTGGCGCAGATCCGCCACCGCTTCGGCGTGTCGCTGCCCATGCGCGCGCTGTTCCGCGCCCCCACCGCACAGGCCCTGGCGCAGGCGGTGGAAGAGGCGATGGGCCTGGCGCCCGACGCCGACGCCGGGCCTGCGCCCAACCTGCCGGCGGAAGGTCCGCTGCCCCTGTCCTGGATGCAGCAGCAATTATGGGTTGCCCATCAACTGGATGCGCGCTCGGCTGCCTATAACGTGCCCCTGGCTCTGCGGCTGACCGGCGATTTGAACCGGGAGGCCCTGGCGCGCGCGCTGGAGGCGATCTTCCATCGGCATGAGGCTCTGCGCACCCGTTTCCCCCGCCGCAACGGTGTGCCGACGCAGGAGGTGATGCCGCCCACCCCCCTGGATCTGCCGCTGACCTCGCTGGCCCACCTGGGCGTGGCGGCGCGCGTGGCGGCACAGGCCGCCTTCCTGGATACGGCGGCGGCACAGCCCTTCGACCTGGAGGTGGGCCCTGCCGTCCGCACGTATCTGCTGGAACTGGCGGCGGATGAGCATGTGCTGCTGCTGGCGATGCATCACATCGTCACCGACGGCTGGTCCCTGTCGATCTTCATGCGGGAATTGGCCACCCTGTATTCGGCGTTTGCCCAGCGCCGGCCGTCGCCCCTGGCGGCGCCCACGGCACAGTACGCCGATTTCGTCCGCTGGCAGCGCCAGGACCTGGGAACGGACACCTTGGCCCGACAGTTGGACTATTGGCGCGGCCAGTTGGAAGGCCTGCCGGAACGTCACGGCCTGCTGGGTGATCACCCCCTGCCGGAGGAGCGCGGCTTCGCCGCCGACGTGGTCACCCTGTCGCTGGGCACCGATCTGGCGCGACAGGTGCGCGGCTATGCCCAGGCGCGGGGCCTGACGCCCTTCATGGTGCTGCTGGCGGGGTTCTACGGCCTGCTGTTCCGCTATACCGGCCTGGACGATCAGGCCGTGGCGGTCAGCGTCGCCAACCGCACCCAGCATTGGCAGGAAGACATTATCGGCTTCTTCGTCAACCTGCTGGTGCTGCGCGCCCGGCCCCAGCCGGACATGGCGTTCGAGACCCTGGTCGACGCGGTCGGCCGCACGGCGCTGGAGGCCTATGCCAACCAGGACGTGCCCTTCGCCCAGGTGGTGGAGGCATTGGCCCCGCAACGGCGGCATAATCAGCACCCGCTGGCCCAGATCGGCTTCGTGCTGCAAAACCTGCCACAAGCCCAGGTGCCCGCCAGCGACCTGACCGTGGATTTCGTGGACGCCAACAAGCGCGCCAACCAGTTCGACCTGCTGTTTTCCATCACCGAGGCTGGCGACGATCTGGCGCTGAGCCTGGAATATGCGGTCGCGCTGTTCGGCCGCGACACGGCGGAGCGGTTGGCCCTGCATTACCGCACCCTGCTGGCGGGCGCCGTGGCGGCGCCGCAAACCACGCTGTCCCGCCTGCCCCTGCTGCCAGCGGATGAGGCGGCGATGATCCGGGCCCTGTGGGGCACCATGCCCGCGCCGGTACCGGCCGGCATCACGCCCGTGGCCCCACCGGCGGAAACGCCAACCACCCTGGTGGGGCTGTTCGGTGGCTTGGCGCTGCGGCAGCCACAGGCGATGGCACTGCGCTTTGGTGACCAATGCGTCAGCTATGACCGTCTGCAGGCCGATACCGACCGCGTCGCCCACCATCTGGCGGCGCTGGCCCTGCCCGGTGGATCGCCGGTCTGCGTGGACCTGCCGCGCGGGCCGGCGCTGATCACCGCTTTCCTGGGCATCCTGAAAGCGGGCCTGGCCTATGCGCCGCTGGACCCCGCCGCACCGGAGGAGCGCCGCCAGGGCATCCTGGCGGATTTGGGCCATCCACCAACCCTGACGGTGGCGGCGATGGACGCCATCCTGTCCGGCCCGGCAGTGGCGGCCTTCGACAGGGCCCCCGAACCCGGCGACGTGGCCTACATCATCCACACTTCCGGCTCCACCGGCCGGCCCAAGGGCACATTGCTGACCCATGGCGGCCTGCTGGCGCTGGCGCTGGAACAGCGCCGCCTGCTGGGCGTCCAGCCGGGCGACCGCGTGCTGCAGATGGCCAGCGCCGGTTTCGACGCCTCGGTCTGGGAATTCACCATGGCCCTGGGGGCTGGTGCCGAACT
Organism: Niveispirillum sp. SYP-B3756; assembly: GCF_009495745.1. Classification (GTDB taxonomy): domain Bacteria; phylum Pseudomonadota; class Alphaproteobacteria; order Azospirillales; family Azospirillaceae; genus Niveispirillum. The sequence continues at coordinate 49,522 of NZ_WIDQ01000006.1, read as the reverse complement.
GGTGCTGGCACCCGCCGACGCGCTGTTGCCCGGCCCCGGCCTGGCGCGGCTGCTGGATGACCAGGGCATCACCCATCTGACGATCACGCCCGCCGCCCTGGCGGCCCTGCCCTACCGGCCGCTGCCGGCGCTGCGGGTGCTGGTGGCGGCGGGTGCCGCCTTGCCCGCCGACATGGTGGCCTTATGGGGGGCGGGACGCGTCTTTATCAACGCCTATGGCCCCACGGAAACGACGGTCTGTGCCACCCTGGCCCCCTGCGAGGCCATCAATGCAAAACCATTGATCGGCCGCCCCCTGGCGGGCTGGACCGTGCGGGTGCACGACGCCCAGGGCAACATCGTCCCGGCCGGCGTGGCCGGCGAACTGCATATCGGCGGCGTGGGCTTGGCCCAAGCCTATTGGAACCGGCCGGATTTGACCGCAGAACGCTTCATCACCGACAGGACCACGGGGGAGCGGTTATATGCCACCGGCGACCGGGTTGCCTGGCGGGTGGCCCCGGATGGCGGGCCGGCGGCGCTGGAATTCCTGGGCCGGCTGGATGAACAACTGAAAATCCGTGGCTTCCGTGTCGAGCCGGGCGAGGTGGAGGCGCAGTTGCGCCGGAACCCGGCCGTGACACAGGCCGCCGTGATCGGCTATCCACGCAAGACGCCCACCGACCTCGTGGCCTATGTGGTCCCAAGCACCGCTCCTGCGGCGGCGGATTTGGTCTCCCGGCTACGCGCCGACCTGGCCTGCGCGCTGCCCGGCTACATGGTGCCGGGCTTCATCGTCATGGTGGACGATCTGCCGCTGACCCCCAGCGGCAAGATCGATCTGGCCCGATTGCCGGACCCGCGCGGCAGCTTCACCGACGACGACCACCAGCCGCCCCGTGATGCGGTGGAGGAAGCACTGTGCGAACAATGGCGGACGATCCTGGGCATCACCCGCATCGGCACGGCCACCAGCTTCTTCGATGCCGGCGGCACATCGCTGAAGGCGGTCGAGGCGCTGGCGGCGGTGGAGCGGGCGTTTGGCCTGACGCTGCCCATTGCCAGCCTGTTCCGCCACCCCACCATTGCCGCCCTGGCGACGCTGGTGCGTGACGGAGACCCGGCATCGGATAAAGACTGGTCACCCTTGGTGCGGTTGGCCGAGGGCGGGAACAGTACGCCCAGCTTCTGGTTCCCTGGCGTGGGCGGCACCGTCCTGTCCTTCGCAGCCCTGGCGCGGCACCTGGCCCGCCGCCAGGGTGGGCCGGTTTATGCCCTGCAGCCGGCCGGCCTGGACGGCATCACACCGCCCGATCCCGACGTGGAAAGCATGGCGGCGCGGGCAGTGACCGCCCTCCGCGCGGTCCAGCCCACCGGTCCCTATCGCCTGGGTGGACATTCCTTTGGCGCCAAGGTGGCCTTCGCCGCCGCCCAGCGACTGATCGCGGCGGGGCAGGCGGTGGAACTGTTGATGGTCATCGACGGCTACGCCCCGGGCCCGGCCCTGTTGACCGAGGCCCGCGACATGGACGATGGCCAATGGCTGGCCGCCGTTCTGGAGGAACTGGCTGCCGCCGCCGGCCATCCACTGGTGCTGGGGCCCGGCTATTTCGCGGACAAGGATACCGATACAGCGCTTGGCGAAGCCCGTGACCTGCTGCGCACCCATGGCCTGCCCGACGTGGCCGGCGGCCATCTGCGCGGCATGATCCGCCTGATGCGGGCCAACGCGGCCATGGAATACGCGCCGGTGGATTTCAGCCCCGTGCCATTGCTGCTGCTGCGGGCGACGGCCACGCTGGACCGGCCGGACCGCGCGCAACTGCCGGCGGAGCTGCGGGGCGACGATTTGGGCTGGGGCCGGTACAGCGCCGCCCATCCCGCCGCCCATACCCTGCCCGGCACCCATTTCTCCGTGCTGGCCGATCCCGTCGCCGAACGACTGGCCCAGCTTTGCATGGCGCATTGGAGGGCCGATTAGCATGAAAGTTGCGTATTTTATTGACGTCCTCACTCAACCGGTGACCCTGATTCAGGGGGGGGTGGAATGTCCGGTTCACTTGAGGACAGGCTTGGTCATTAGTTGGGTCCGTTGCGGTCTGTGGAGGACCGCATCCCTATACGGGCTCGGCGGGCAAGATCACCAATGGCCAAACCAGGGGGGGTGCCTGTTACGTTTACCGGAACGGCCATGCGAGAGAATACGCCGTTGCTGCCCGGCCGGTCATCCGTTTCGGGCAAGGGCGTTGCGGCTCAGCGACTCTCTCGACGCCATCCCGGTGCGCCCTTCCAGGAACATCGTGATCTGAAGGCTTTGATTGCCATCCCGAACGGCGTTTTCGACCTCGCCATTCGCAACGGTGTGATTGGGGGGCGATAAGGGCCAGCAAATGGATCAGTGGCCCGGTGGGGCGACTCTTATATCGACAGAGACAATGACGGCGTCGTGGCGCCAGCATTCCTGGTCATACTCAACGACACGGCCGGCGGGATCAAAGCTGGTGCGGATGACGGACAAGCCGGGCGAACCGGATCGGGCCCGCAAGGTTTCCGCATCGTCGCCCAGGATGGCACAGGGCTTCATGGCGATGCGGTTGCGCGCGGCCGCCACGCCATAGGCGTTCTTCAGCACGGCTGTCAGCGACCCGTCCAAGGAATGATCGATCAGGCCGGGCGCCAGATCGGGGTTGACATGGATGCGTTCGACCAGCACCGACCGCCCGTCGATGCTGCGCAGGCGGCGGATATCATAAAGCGGCGTGCCCTCGGCCACACCGAAAATGCCGGCCACCGCGTCGGGGGCCGGCACCAGGCGCTTGGACAGGGTCTCTGTTTCCGGCCGGCGTCCCTGGGCCGTGACATAGGCCATGAAGCCTTCCGATCGTGTCGGATCGTACAGGATGGGGGCCGGGCAGACATACCAGCCGCTGCGGTCGCGGCGATAGATCAGCCCCTCCGCCTCCAACTGGAACAAGGCCTCGCGCACCGTACCACGGGCCGAGCCCAACCCGTCTTCCAACTGCCGTTCCGAGGGCAGCCGGTCGCCAACGCCCAGCACGCCCGCCTGGATCTGGGCGGCGATGCGGTCACGCAGTTCCAGATATTGCAACTGGTTGTGGGCGGGTGCGCTTTCCCGCCACCAGGGCTTGGCCCCACTCGTTCCCATTGATGCTCCCGTCGGTTCCGGTATCGCGGCGATTCCGCCGGCCCGGGGCAGAACACCCAGGAAGTGACGCTACGTCAAGCCTGCGTGTCCAGGCGTCATGAAAACGTCGCGCCATCGTAAAATTCCATCTGGTATAGTCCAGTTTACCTTGCAACGGAGCCCAGAGATCATGATGACGCGCAGTACGAGACGGCGTTTCTTCGGCATGGCGGCGGCGGGGGCAACGGCCAGCCTGCTGCCGGCCAGCATCCTGAAGGCGATGGAGATCCCGGCCAACAACCGGACCGGTACGATCCGCGACGTCGAACATATCGTCATCTTCATGCAGGAGAACCGGTCCTTCGACCATTATTTCGGCACGTTGAACGGGGTGCGCGGTTTCGGCGACCCGCGGGCGCTGCGCCTGCCCGGTGGGCGCAGCGTCTGGCAACAGCCCAGCGACCAACATGCCGACGGCCATGTCATGCCCTTCCATGGCGACAGCCGCCGCACCAATGCCTATACGGTGGACGGGTCGGACCAGGGCCATCAGGCGGCCATCACCATCGTCAATGGCGGCCGCTATGACAAATGGGGCGCCAGCCGCGAACTGCACAAGCGCATGGTCTATCACCGGGCCTCCGATTTGCCCTTTTACCATGCGCTGGCGAATGCCTTCACCATCCTGGACCAGTATCATTGTTCGACCCTGACCCAGACCTATCCCAACCGCCTGCACCTGATGACGGGTTGCAATGGCGGCGGCAAGGTGGGCGGCGACCCGGTGATGAGCAATTACGGGGAGGATGAGACGCCCAGCGCCGATCAGACCACCGACAAACCGCTGGCAAAGGGCCCCCTGACCTGGACCACCTATCCGGAGCGGCTGGAAGCGGCCGGGATCGACTGGAAGGTCTATCAGGAATATGACAATTTCGGCGACAATGTCATTTCCGTGTTCAAGCCGTTCCGCCCGGCGCCGAAGGATACCCCGCTTTACACGCGCGGCCGGTCCTGGGTGTCGGAGCATAAGACGGGGCCGGACCGGACCCGGTCGGATGGGCAGCAATTGGTGGAGGCGTTCCGCGCCGATCTGGCCGCCGGCAAGCTGCCGCAGGTGTCGCTGATCGTCACGGCGGCGGACCTGTCCGAACATCCCGCCGCCGAGCCGGCCAAGGGCGAGCATGTCTGCGCCAAGCTGATCGAAGCCCTGGTCGACAATCCGGAGGTCTTTGCCAAGACCGTCTTCATCATCAATTATGATGAGGCTGGAGGCTTCTTCGATCATCTGCCCCCACCCCGCCCGCCCTTGTTCCCAGAGGACGGCCATTCCACCGTGCCCGTGGCCGGGGAAGGCAAGCATTACCCCGATGATGGCAATCCGCATCATCCCAACAAGGGCACCTTCCCGCTGGGCCTGGGCATCCGCGTGCCAGCGATGATCGTGTCGCCCTGGAGCCGGGGTGGTTATGTCTGTTCGGAACTGTTCGACCATACCTCCGTCCTGCGCTTCATCGAGGCGCGGTTCGGCGTGCGGGAAAAGAATATCAGCGACTGGCGCCGTTCCGTCTGTGGCGACCTGATTTCGGCCTTCGATTTCGCCAATCCCAACCGCGACTGGCGCGGGCTGGTGCTGCCGGACACGGCCGATTACATGCAGCGGGTCCGCATCTCCGCCGAAGCGCCGGGCCTGACCATCCCGGAAAAGCAGACGCCCACGGTGCAGGAGGGACCACAGCGCCGGTACCGTCCCCTGCCCTATCGGCTGTCGGCCGATCTGCGGCTGGTGGATGGAAGGCCGCAATTGCTGCTGGACAATAAGGGCCGTACGGGGGCCGTGTTCCAACTGTTCGACAACCAGGACCGGCAGGGGCCCTGGCGCTATACGCTGGGGGCGGGCCATGATTACCGGGCCCAGCCCTGGCAGCCTTTGGACGGGTCGGTCTTCGATCTGAGCCTGCATGGGCCGGCTGGTTTCTTCCGGCATTTCGCCGGCAGCGTCGCCGCCGATCTGGAGGTCAACCTGCGCGAAAGTGCGGCGCGGGGACAGGTCGACCTGTTCCTGCGCAACTGGGGCGCGGGCATGGTGACCCTGTCCGTTGCCCAGGCACCGGTCTATGGCGGCGGCAGCCGGCAAGTGGAACTGCCCGGCGGTGCCGAACAAGTCCTGTCCTGGCCCGTCGTCGCCAGCGATCATTGGTATGATCTGACGGTGACGGCCCTGTCCGGCCCGGATTTCCTGCGCCGCTATGCTGGCCATATCGAAACCGGCCAGGACAGCCGCACCGATCCCGCCATCGGTCCCATGGTACTGGGCGAGGTCACCGCCGGCTGACGCTGGCTTTTTCCTAAAAGAACGCCCGCTGCGAGGGGATCGCGGCGGGCGTTTTTGTTTTCCGGTAGCCATCGCCCAACAAGAAGGGCCGGAGGATCGCTCCCCCGGCCCGTCGCATGATATGCCGAGACTCAGTACGCGTAGGAGACCTTGAACAGGAAAGTGCGGCCCGGCTCCATATAATCCTTCTGATAAGAGGGGTTCCTGCCCTTGGTCGTGTAGTAACGGTATTCGTCCGTCAGGTTCTGGGCATCGAAGCCAACCGAAATCCCGCCCTCGAAACTATAACGGGAATGGAAATCCAGGCTCTTGTTGGGCTGGACCCATTTGTCGATGGCATTGTCGCGCAAATCTTCAATGTAGGAGGAACGGTAATTGTAGGAGAGCAGCAGTTCCAGCCCATCATACTGGTACCCCAGGCCGGCATTATACATCAGGCGCGAGGCGTTGATCAGCGGGATCTTGTTGCCCTGGCGATAGGCCAGGCCCGTTTCCGCCTCGCTATATTGCCAGGTGACATTGCCATAGATTGTGAAGCCATCGAACGGGGCGGCGACCCCGGCCAGATCCTTCACCAGATTCAGTTCCATGCCATAGACCTGGGCCTTGCGGCCATTCTTGGGCTGGGTGATGGTGATATTGCCCTGGCTGGTGTCGGCCGTGATCTCGTTGCCGTTGGCGAAGATGAAGTTCTTGATATTCTTGTAGAACAGGCCCGCCGACACCATGCTGGTCTCTGACAGGTAATATTCGGCCGACAGGTCGATATTGGTCGATTCCGCCGGCTTCAGGTCGGGATTACCCTGGCTGATGGAGACGATCTCGTTGGCAGCATTGCGCCCAATCGACTGGCCGCCGCTGATATAGCCATATTCGGGGCGGGAGAAGCTGGTCCAGACGGCGGCGCGATAGACCTGATCCTCCGTCGGGCGCCAATTCACCGTGGCGCTGGGCAGCACCTCCGTATAGCTGGCGTCGCTGCTGCCCCAATGGCTGTTGGTGTCGAACACCCAGAAGCGGTTATCGACCTGCGTGTTTTCCACGCGCACGCCGGTGATCAACTGCACATCGCCGAAGCGGGCATCGGCCAGGGCATAGCCGGCATAGATGGTCTCGCGGCTGTGCTTGTCATTGCCATTCTGATCACTGACGCTGAAATTCTGCGCGCCCATCTTGTTGATGGCGTTGATCACCTGATCGCGGCCCATCAGGGAGCCGAATTCATAGGTGCCGTGCAGGATGCCGGCCAGGCTGCGCTCGATCAGGCCGGAACTGCCCAGGTTGGCGACGTTCAGATCGCCGGAGAACAGCTTGGTTTCATCATAATCGCGGGTGGAGCGCTGGAACTTTGCCCCGGCCTGCACATGGTGCAGCCAGGAGCCGTCCTGCATGTCATAGCGGACATCGACCTTGCCGCTGTATCGGTCGTTCGTGGTCTTGTCGCGGCTGTGGCTGGCACCATCGGGCAGCAGCAGCCCGTCCCAGCCGGTGATCGATCCGGCCGCCGCCGGGATCTGATACAGCGGGAAACGCGGATCGGCGGAGGAGAACAGGAGACCAGACTTGTTGAACGGCGCCACATTGGCGTTCGACAGGAAGCTGATGCTATAGGCGTCCGGCGTTTCCCGCTCACCCCAGCTATAGGCGGCGTCATAGGTCAGGGTCAGGGCATCGACCTTGGTTTCGCCCCCGGCATTGACGGTGCCCAGATTCTGCTTCTGGTCCTTCACCTCAAAGCTGCGGGAGAATTTGAAATTCTGCGGATCCCAGGTGCCCGACCGGCCGTTCAGCGACCAGTAGGAGCTGGCATTGCGGTCGGCATCGGTGATGATCCCGTCCTTGTCGACATCGACGATCTGGGCCGTGTTGTAGCTATAGACGCGATTGCCATTGGCCTGCACGCCGGTGATGGCCTTGACCGGATCAATCAGGTCGGTGGCTTCCGGATTGACCTGGGTGAAGCGCTTGGTGCGCGACGCCTTGATCATCAGGGAATTGACGTCTTCCACCCGCTTGTACTGTGCGTACTGGCCGCGCAGATACAGCTTGGTATCGCCGCCCTGGTAATCCAGCGAGATATTGCCGCCGATGCGCTCCTGGGCAATGCGGCGATAATCCAGGTCGATGCCGGGCAGATACATCGATTTGTCGTCGATATGCTCCTCGGCATTCTTGCGCCAGCGATAGGGTTCCCATTCGCCGTCATTCTCCGTCTCTTCGGAGACAAGGTGCGACTTGGTGTAATAGCCGGTGGCGAAGATGCCGAACTGGTCATCGGCGCCGAAGCGGCTGCCCAGGTCGATCTGACCGGAATTGGTGCCGGCCGCTTCGCCCTGGCTGTCGGCGCGGTCGTTCCAGCCATAGGTATAGAAGGCGCGGGCCACAGGCTTCTTGAAATCAAAGGCCGTGGGCGTGCGCATGTCGATGGTGCCGCCAATGGCGTCGCCATCCATGTCGGGGGTGGAGCTTTTGGAGACCTTGACGGCCTGCAACCCGTTGGGCGGCAGCACCGACAGCGAGACCTGCCGGCTGGACCCGTCAGTTTCCGCCACGCGCACGCCGTTCACCGAATAGGCGTTGAAGGTCGCGGCCAGGCTGCGGACGGTGACATATTCGCCCTCGCCCGTTTCCTGGTTATTGACGACGGAGATGCCGGGCACGCGCGACAGGGCGTCAGCCATGTTGGCATCCGGCAGCTTGCCCAGATCGTCAGATGAGATGACGTTGGAGACGCCATTGGCGTCCTTCTGCTGTTCCAGGGCGCGCTGGGTGGACAGGCGCTGGCCCGTCACCACCACTTCCTCACTGGTGCCAGTGGCCGGTGTGGCGGCCATTTCGGCCTGGGCGGCATGGGTGCAGATGATGATGGCGGCCAGGCTGGCGCCGGCAAGATGGGCATGGCGGCATACGCGGCCTGCCTGCTGACGATTGCGCATGATAGCTCCCCTTATTGGCTGGTCCGGTGTTCAGGGCGGGCAAGCCGCCATCCCCTGGTCATCCGCGGACGCGGGATCGACGCGTCCAGGCGGTGTCCTCCAAGGCGGCATCGCCCCTGGAACCGCAGCGCAATATGAGGCAAGGAAAACTGGTGTAAACCAGATTTGATTGTCTGTTCTGAAACTTCAAAATTCAGCAACAAATCGACTGTAACGAAATTTACATATCCGCAATGACTGTAAATGAACGGTTCACGTGAAATGAATTGGATGGCGGTCTTGGAACACAAGGGCCGGATCAGGCCTGTCTACAACGATTATGTCTTTGTACGCCAGGATGGCACCGGCCAGCTTTCCGACATGGATTCGACAACTGACAGGAAGGCGCGGACGATGCCCAGGCGGCTGCGGTCGCGCAGGCACAGGACATATTCGTCCATCTCCATCCGCAGACCCTCCAGGGGGCGCAGCGTCAGGTCCGGGTCGCCGGTGAATTCCCCTTCACAGATGAAGGCCAGCCCCATACCGGCCTTCACCGCGGCTAGCTGCGCCTCCCGCGAGGCGATTTCGGTCACATCCGGCAGGGTCAATTCCGCCTCCGCCAGCACGCGTTCGACGACGCGACGCGTCATGGAACCCGGTTCGCGCATCAGGATGCGTTCGCGCAGCAGGGCCACGGGCGGCACCGTGGGGCCATAGGACAGGCGGTGCCCGGCCGGCATGACCAGCATCACCTGATCGCGGCCCAGCGGCAGGCCCGTCAGGCGCGGATCAATGGTGGGGCTGGCCAGAACAGCGACATCCAGGCGCATATCCAGGATGTCGCGCCGGATCGTTTCGGCATTGCCCAGCGACAGGCGCAATTTCACGCTGGGATGGCGGCGGGTGAATTCGGCCAGCAGCGGGATGGCCAGCACGGGCCCGTCGGCCCCGACATTCAGGCTGCCGCCCGTCAGGGCCCGGTGTCCGGCCAGCAGTTCCGCCGCCTCCTGCTCCGCCGCGAACATGCGCGCGGTGATGGCCTGCAGCGACTGGCCCGCCGGGGTCAGCGAGACGCCCCGCCGTTCACGGATAAACAGCAGCATACCGTACCGTTCCTCCAGCGCCTTCACCTCTGCCGACAAGGTGGGCTGGGACACGGACAGCACACGCGCCGCCGCCGTGAAACTGCCTTCACGCGCCACCCAATGGAAGGCCCGCAGCTGGGTATATAGCATGGGAATGTCCTATAGACTGTTTCTATGCCAGCCATTGATACGACGGATTTCCATTATAGGACACCCCCCGTCATGGTGTCGTCCCGACAAGAGCCATCCTGTCGGTGCCCCTGCGCGTGCTTGCCGCGTGCCGGTTCCACCATCCTTCACGGCGTTTCGAGGTTGCCATGCGTCACTGGTTCCGCCCGCTGCCCGCACTTGCCCTGCTGATCGGTCTGGCCGTTCCGGTTGCCGGGGCGCAAGAGCGGACCCCGATCACCGTCTATACCGCGCTGGAGGCCGACCAGTTAAAGGCTTACAAGGCGGCGTTCGAGGCGGCGCATCCGGCGGTGGAGATCCGCTGGGTGCGCGATAGCAATGGTGTCATCACGGCCCGGCTGCTGGCGGAAAAGGCGGCACCCAACGCCGATGTCGTCATGGGCGTGGCCACCACCTCGCTGATGCTGATGGACCGGGAGGGAATGCTGGAAGGCTACGCGCCCAAGGAGCTGGCATCCGTTAAGCCCGCCATGCGCGACGCCAGGCCCGACCCGCACTGGATCGGCATGGATATCTGGGCGTCCGCCCTATGCGTGAACAAGCCGGAGCGGGAGAAGCGCCACCTGCCTTTGCCCCGCAGTTGGGCCGACCTTACCGACCCCGCTTGGGCCGGGCAGATCACCATGCCCCACCCGGCTTCTTCGGGTACGGGCTTCCTGATGGTCAGCGCCTGGTTGCAGATGATGGGGGAGGAGAAGGGCTGGGCCTTCATGGACGCGCTTCACCGTAACATCGCCACCTATACCCATTCGGGTTCCAAGCCCTGCAAGGCGGCGGCAACGGGGGAATTCGCCCTGGGCCTGTCCTTTGAATATCGTGCCAACAAGTTGATTGAGGACGGCGCGCCGCTGGAACTGGTGCTGCCGGCCGAAGGGCTGGGCTGGGACATGGAATCCATCGCCCTGGTCAAGGGCACAGCTCATGAAGCCGCCGCGCGCACCCTGATCGACTGGGCCGTGACCAAGGACGCCAATGCGCAATATGCCAAGAACTTCGCCATTGTCGCCCGGCCGGAAGTATCCACCTCCCTGCCGCATGTGCCGGCGGACCTGGAAAAGCGGCTGATCAAACAGGATTTCGCCTGGGCCGCCGCCAACCGCGACCGCATTCTGGCCGAATGGTCGCGCCGCTACGACGCCAAGTCTGAACCGAAATGACCGCTTCTTCCATCCATCCGGCGGCACACCTTGTCCTGACGGGTGTCGGCCAGCGTTTCGGTGCCTTCACGGCGCTGGACAATGTTGACCTGACGGTCCGGCGCGGGGAATTCGTCACCCTGCTGGGCCCGTCGGGCTCGGGCAAGACGACACTGTTGCGCGCCATTGCCGGCCTGTCGCCGCCCACCGCCGGTTCCATCCAGCAGGACGGGGTTGACGTCACCAAGATATCCGTGGAACGGCGCGATGTCGGTATCGTCTTTCAATCCTATGCCCTGTTTCCAACCTTGAGCGTGGCGGACAACATCACCTATGGCCTGCACGGCCAACCACGCGCCCAGCGTCGGCAGCGGCTGGCGGAGATGCTGGACCTAATCGGGTTGGCGGCGCATACCCACAAATATCCCGGTCAATTGTCGGGCGGGCAGCAGCAGCGCGTGGCGCTGGCCCGGGCGCTGGCCCCCGGTCCCGGCCTGCTGCTGCTGGACGAGCCCCTGTCCGCCCTGGATGCAGAGGTGCGGCGCGACCTGCGGGGAGAGCTGCGCCGCCTGCAGCGCCAGTTGGGCATCACCACCCTGATGGTGACACACGACCAGGAAGAGGCGCTGACCCTGTCCGACCGGATCATGGTGCTGAATCATGGACGTGTCGAACAGGTGGGCACGCCCGCCGATCTGTATGAACGGCCAGCCAGTCTGTTCGTCGCCGGCTTCATCGGCGCCATGAACCGCCTTCCCCTGGAAGTGACCAGCGGCGGCAATGCCAGACTGGGCACCTTGGTCTTGAACCTGCCTGTGCCGGACAGGGCCGCGCCGGGCACCGCCCTGTCGCTGTGCATCCGGCCGGAAGGGGTGGAACTGACCGAGCCGGCCGATCAGGCGCCAGCCCTGTCCGACGGTGCCCTGCATCTGCCGGGCCGGATCATCGACAGCGAATATCAGGGCGCCCAGATTGCCCAGCGGATCGCGCTGGACGGGCTGCCCGGCCTGTCCCTGTCCGTCACCGGCCCCGCGCGGGGCGCCAGGGCGCCGGGGCAGCCGGTGGGGGTGATCCTGCCCCTGGATCGGCTGCATCTATTCGCCGAGGGGGCGGCGGCATGACCATCGCCCCCGCCCTGCCCCCGTCCTTGGCCGCCGGAACCGCGACGGTGCCGCGACCCGGCCTCCGCAGCCCCCGTCCGGGGGCGGTAATGGCCATCCTGCTACCGCTGCTGTTCCTGGTGCCGGCCTTGCTGCTGCCACTGGCGTCGGTTCTTTCCAAGGCCGTGCAGGACCGGGCCGGCAGCTATGTCGGTCTGGCCAACCTGACCGAATATCTGTCCAGCCCGCATCTGGCCCAATCATTGTCCAACAGCCTGACCCTGTCGGGGCTGAGTGCCGGGATCAGCGTTGCCCTGGCCTTCCTTTATGCCTATGGGTTGACCCGCACGCGGGTGCCGGGTCGTGGCTTCTTCGCCCTGGTGGCGCAATTGCCCTTACTGGCCCCGTCGCTGCTGCCGGGCATCAGCCTGGTCTATCTGTTCGGCAACCAGGGTTGGCTGAAGGGCTGGCTGGGCGGGCACAGTATCTATGGTTCCATCGGCATCGTGATGGGCGAGGTGTTCTGGACCTTCCCCCATGCGGTGATGATCCTGACCGCTGCGCTGTCGCTGGCCGATGCCCGCCTGTATGAGGCGGCCCGCGCCCTGAAGGCGGGCCCCTGGCGGCGGTTCCTGACTGTCACCCTGCCAGGAGTGCGGGCGGGTCTGGTTTCTGCCTTTGTTGCCGTCTTCGCCATGGTCATCACCGATTTCGGCGTGCCCAAGGTCATTGGCGGCAACACACCCCTGCTGGCGACCGACATTTACAAGCAGGTGATCGGGCAGCAGAATTTCCAGCGCGGCGCTATCGTGGCCCTGCTGCTGCTGCTGCCGGCCCTGATCGCCTTCCTGGTTGACCGGGCCATGGCAGCCAAGCCTGCCGCAATGATGGGTGGCAAGGCCGTGGCCCTGGTCCCCGACCGGCAGCCTTGGCTGGACCGGCTGTTCTTCCTGTTCTGTGCGTTGATGGCAGTCTGTCTGCTGGCCATTCCCAGCACGGCCCTGTTCGCGTCGCTGGCCAAGCTCTGGCCCTACAATCTGACGCCCGGCCTCTGGCATTACCGGTTCGAGATGATGGATGGCGGTGGCTGGGACGCCTATGCCAATTCCGTCCGCCTCTCGGCACTGGTGGCGCTGTTCGGCACGCTGCTGATCTTCCCCGCCGCCTGGCTGGTGGCCAAGGGACGGGCGCCGCGCCTGCTGCGCCAGGTGCCGCACGCGCTGGCCCTGCTGCCGCTGGCCGTGCCAGGGCTGGTGCTGGGGCTGGGCTATGTCTTCTTCCTGGCCGATCCGGGCAATCCGCTGCGGGTGCTGAACGGCACGCTGACCCTGCTGGTTGTCTGCACCATCGCCCATTATTACAGCGTGCCACACCTGTCGGCGATCACGGCCTTGCGCCGCCTGTCTCCGGAGCTGGAGGAGGCGGGGCGGTCCTTGAAGGTGCCCGCCTTGCTGACCCTGTGGCGCGTGACGCTGCCCATGGCCCTGCCCGTCGTGCTGGACATGGCGGCGTACCTGTTCATGAGCGCCATGACCACCGTATCAGCCGTGGTCTTCCTTTATACGCCCGACACGATGCTGGCGTCGCTGTCGGTGCTGGCCATGGATGACGCGGGCGACACTGCCCCGGCTGCCGCCATGGCCATGCTGATCTTCTTCACCGGGGCCGCCCTGCGTGCGGCCTGGGCCTTAATGACAAGGGGGCTGCTGCGCCGTGCCCGGCGCTGGCAGACGGCCCCCGCCGGAGTGTGATGATATGTGCGATCATTTTGATCTGGTCGTGGTGGGCGGCGGCATTGTCGGCCTGGCCCATGCCCTGGCCGGCGTGCGCCGCGGCCTGTCCGTCGCCCTGTTTGACCGGGACGAACGGGCCAGCAATGCCTCGATCCGCAATTTCGGCTTCGTCACCGTGACGGGGCAGCGGGCGGGCCGTACCTGGGAACGGGCGCGCTATAGCCGCGATGTCTGGGACCGTGTCGCCGGCCCCGCCGGCATTCCCGTCGTCCACAGCGACCTGCTGGTCGTGGCGCATCGTCCGGAGGCGATGGCCGTGCTGTCCGCCTTCGCCGATACTGATATGGGGGCTGACTGCCGGCTGCTGGACCGGACGGGGCTTTACGACCGGCTGCCCATGGCGGCAACCGGGGCGACCGGGGGACTTTACAGCCCGCATGAGCGGCGGGTGGAGCCGCGTACAGCCATCCCCGCCCTCTGGTCCTGGCTGGAAATGCAAGGTGTGCGTTTCTTCCGGCGGGTGGCGGTGCGCGGGGTAGAGCCGGGCTTTGTCGACACGACTGTCGGCCGTTTCCGCGCCGGCCATATCGCCATCTGTCCCGGCCCCGATCTCGCCACCCTGTTCCCCGACCGGCTGGCGGCGCATCGCCTCAGCCTGTGCAAATTGCAGATGCTTCGCGTGGCGGCGCCCGGCTGGCGCCTGCCGGCGGCGGTGATGGGCGATCTGTCCTTGGCCCGCTATGATGGCTATGCCGCCCTGCCCGCCGCAGCACCTTTGCGGCAGCGGTTGCAGGCGGAGGTGACGGATGCGCTGGAAAACGGCATCCACCTGATCATCGTGCAGTCAGCCGATGGCAGCCTGGTCATCGGCGACAGTCACCATTACGGCCCCACGCCGGACCCGTTCGCCAGCCAGCAGGTGGATGACATCATCCTGCGCGAAGCCCGCGCCCTGCTGGACCTGCCGCCCGACCTGGCGGTGCAGGAACGCTGGAACGGCTATTACCCGTCCAGCCCCGACCAGACGGCCTTCATCGACCACCCGGCCGACGGCATCGCCCTGACAATGGTCAGCAGCGGCACGGGCATGAGCACGGCCTTCGCCCTGGGGGAGGAAGCCCTGGCCCAGTTGCTGGGCGAGCCTGACCCGCTGGCAATTTAAAACGACAAGACGCCATCCCGTCCGGGATGGCGCAGACACTGAATGGAGATCATCGGATGACCGATGCAACTGACGGCCGGATCAAGGCCGTGGTGCTGGATTGGGCTGGCACCATGCTGGACCATGGCAGCCTGGCCCCCCTGGGCGTGTTCCGCCGCGCCTTTGCCCGCCTGGGCGTGGAGATCACGGAGGAAGAGGCGCGCGGCCCCATGGGCCTGCCCAAATGGAACCATATCCAGGCCGTAGGAGGGCTGCCGCGCGTGGCCGCCGCCTGGGAACAGGTCATGGCGACGCCCTTCACCGATGCCGACGTTGACCGGCTGCACGCCCTGTTCCTGCCGCTGACGCTGGAAGCCGTGGCAGAGCGGGCGACGCTGATCGACGGGGCGCTGGCGACGCTGGCGGATCTGCGCCGGCGCGGGCTGAAGATCGGGTCCACCACCGGCTATGACCGCCCGACCATGGAAGCGCTTTTGCCGCTGGCCGCCGCCCAGGGCTACAGCCCCGATTGTCTGGTCACCGCCGGCGATCTGCCGCAGGGGCGGCCCAGCCCGTTGATGATGTTCAAATGCTTCATCGACCTTCAGATCTGGCCCGCCCATGCCGTGGTGAAGGTGGATGACACACCACCCGGCATTGAGGAGGGGCGCGCCGCCGGCACCTGGACCGTGGGCGTCAGCGCCACGGGCAACCTGATGGGCCTGGATGCCACCGCCACGGCCGCCTTGCCGCCGGAAGTGTTCGCCGCGCGCAACGCCGCCGCTGCTGGGGTGCTGAGGGAAGCGGGTGCGCATTACGTCATCAACAGCGTCCGCGACCTGCCCCCCGTGCTGGACGATATCAACCGGCGGTTGGCGGCCAGCGAAAGGCCCTGACGGACGGACTTCGCAGTTCCTACTGCGGCGTTAATCTGGTATAGACCAAATATTCCCGACATCTTGACGCACAGGTGCAGAGTGCAGAGTTCGCGCAGCCCGGCCCTTGTCGTGCCGGACGCCATCACCGAGGGCGACATCAACAAGGGCAGCCGCCGGGCCGCCTGGACCGCAGCGCTGGGCCCCACCGCGCGCCAGGCGGTGGCCAGGGATGGGGCCGTGTTCCTGCGCCAGTCCCTGTCCACCCCCTGCCTGTCAGCCGTGCGCAAGGCGGAAGGCATCTGGATCGAGGATATGGATGGCCGCCGGATCATGGATTTCCATGGCAACAGCGTTCACCATATCGGCTATGGTCACCCCCGCCTGAAAGCGGCGCTCGCCCGCCAGATGGATGAACTGCCCTTCGCACCCCGCCGCTTCACCTGTGATCCGGCCATGGAACTGGCGGAGAAACTGTCGGCGCTGGCACCCTGGCCCGGCGGGGCCAAGGTGCTTTTTGCACCGGGTGGATCAGAAGCGGTGGAAATGGCCTTGAAGCTGGCGCGCATCGCCACGGGCCGCTTCAAGACCGTCAGCTTCTGGGATGCTTTCCACGGGGCCGGGCTGGGCGCGTCCAGCCTGGGCGGCGAGCAATTGTTCCGGGGCCATGGGCCGCTGCTGACGGGAACGGAGCATGTGGCACCGTTCGCCTGCTATCGCTGCCCCTATGGTTTCCCTGGCCGTGGCGTGCCCGACCTTTCCCGCTGCGCCATGGCGTGTGCCACCATCACCGAATATACGCTGGACAAGCAGGGGGATGTGGCCGCCCTGGTGGCCGAACCGATGCGGGCGGTGCCCACCATCGCGCCAGCGGGCTTCTGGCCGCGTATGCGCAATGCCTGCGATCGGCAGGGCAGCCTGATGATCTTTGACGAGATCACAACGGGCCTGGGTAAGACCGGCTCCTTCTTCGCCCACGCGCATGAAGACACGCTGCCCGACATGCTGGTACTGGGCAAGGCGCTGGGCGGCGGTATGCTGCCGCTGGCGGCGCTGCTGGTGCGGCCTGATCTGGACGTAGCCGATGCCATCGCCATCGGCCATTACACCCATGAAAAGAACCCCCTGCTGGCCCGCGCCGGGTTGACCACCCTGCAGATTATCGAAGAGGAAGGGCTGGTGGACAATGCCGCCCGCCTGGGCGCCTATGCCATGGAGCGGTTGATGGAGATGCGGCAGCGCCATCCCATCATCGGCGATGTGCGCGGGCGTGGTCTGCTGATCGGGGTGGAACTGACCCGCACCGATGGTTCCCCGGCCCTGGATGCTGCGGAGGAGATGCTCTACCGCTGCCTGACGGCGGGCCTGTCCTTCAAGCTGACCATGGGGTCGGTACTGACCCTGTCCCCGCCGTTGACCCTGACGCGCGTCGATCTGGACCAAGCCCTGTCGATCCTGGAGGAATGCTTAGCAGGACTGGATTGTTATCATACCAACCCACCTAAAGGTTGACCTTTAGGCGGCTTGGAGGCCGGCGGTCGCCGGCCTCCAAGCCGCCCAAACTAGACCTGACTGTCCGGGCTAATCGGGGGCCAGTTCACCAAGGTGGGCCGGACAAAGCCGACCGAAGGGATTGCAGGAACGCATTCGCACGGCTGCTTCGCCCCCTGCGCGCATGGACCAGGGCAACGACATCAGCGGGCGGTGGTGACCATTGCGGCAGTATCTGCCTTAATTCCCCCGCCGCAAGGCTGCTGGCCACGTCCCACTCGCTTCTCACGATGATGCCTGCGCCGGAAAGCGCCCAGTCACGGATGACATCGCCATCATTGGTCGACATTGTCGGCTTTATCCGCACGGTCGCCATCCCGTGCTTTGGATGCGTGAACCGCCATAAGGTCACGTCTTCGTTATTCTCCAGCAATGCCAGACAGCGATGCAGGGCCAGATCTTCCGGTCGTGCAATGGCCGGGTTGTTTTCCAGATAATGGGGGGCGGCGCAGAGAATGCGACGGTTGGGGGCCAGCGTGGTCACCAGCCGGTCGCTTTCCGGCAAGGCGCCGATATGGACGACGATGTCCCAGCTTTCCGACATCTGCCGGATCGGGCTGTCCGACAGTTCAAGCGTCACGGTTGCCGAGGCATGGCGTTGGGCGAAATCCCGCACGATAGGCGCGATATAGCGCCGGCCGAAGCCGTGGGGTGCGGCAATCCGCAGATGCCCGCGCACCTGTGTGGTTCGCCGGGCCAAGCGTTCGGACAGATCATCCACCGCTTCGATGATGGCGGCCCCCTCCGACACCAGCAGTTCGCCTTCGTCGGTAAGGGTAAGACCGCGAGAGGTGCGATCCACCAGATTGACCCCCACCCGTGTCTCCAGCGCCCGCAGCCGCTGGGTTACCGCAGGGGCGGTGACGTTCAGCCGCCGCGCGGCCTCCGCCAGGGAATGAGAGTCGGCGATGGTGGCAAAGAAGACCAGATCGTCGGTGGAGATCATAAGGTCAACCTTAACTAAACATAAATTGATTGTTAATTGTACCCTTGGTGTTTTTGCACAATCCTTCCTTCTGCGCAACGTCCCGGGATCGGTGGTCCCGGTCATTCTCGGTTGGTGCGGAAGGGTCGGACATGGAATTCACGGTCTGCGATCACCACTATATCGGCGGACGCTGGGTCGCTCCGTTAACGCCCCAGGACGGCATCGCGGTCATCAACCCGGCAACGCAGAAGACCATTGGCCGGGTTGTGTCCGGCGGTGCCGATGATATCGAACAGGCTGTCGCGGCTGCGCGCGCCGCCTTTCCGGCATTCTCCACCTGTCCGGTGCGTGATCGTGCCGCCCTTTTGGGGCGAATTCTGACGCTCCTGGAAGAGCGGTCAGAGGAAATGGCCCAGGCGATCACCCGCGAGATGGGGGCCGCGATCACCTTCTCCAGGGCCTCCCAGGTTCCTTTCGGTATCGCGCATATAAGGGCGGCTATCGAGGTGCTGGAAACCTACGCCTTCATCCGCCAGCGGGGAACGACGGCTACGATCAAGGAGGCGATCGGGGTCTGCGGGTTGATCACGCCGTGGAACTGGCCGCTTTACCAGATCACCGCCAAGGTCGCGCCGGCGATTGCCGCCGGATGCACGATCGTGCTGAAGCCCAGCGAGGCGTCGCCCTTCAGCGCGCAGCTGTTCGCGCAGGTCATGCATGATGCGGGGACGCCAGCCGGCGTTTTCAACCTTGTTCATGGCAGCGGCCCGCAGGTGGGGGCCGCACTGGCCGCGCACCCGGATGTGGACATGATCTCGATCACGGGATCGACCCGCGCGGGGGTTCTGGTTGCCCAGGCGGCGGCGCCCACCGTGAAGCGGGTCACGCAGGAACTGGGCGGCAAATCCCCCAACATCCTGCTCGACGATGCCGATTTTGATCGGGTTGTCCCCCTGGGCGTGGCGTCGGCCTTCCGCAATGTCGGGCAATCCTGTTCCGCGCCCACCCGGATGCTGGTGCCGGCCAGCCGGTTGGCGCAGGTTGAGGAACTGGCCGCTGCGGCGGCTGCCAGCATGGTGGTGGGCGATCCGTTGCAGGAGGGCACGAGCCTGGGCCCTGTTTCCACCCAAGCCCAGTTCGACAAGGTCCAGACCATGATCGCCATCGGCATGGCGGAGGGGGCTTCGCTGGTCTGCGGTGGACCGGGGCGACCGGAAGGGCTGGAGCAGGGTTTCTTTGTTCGGCCGACAATTTTCTCCCAGGTCCGCTCCACCATGCGCATCGCCCAAGAGGAGATATTTGGCCCCGTCCTCTGCCTGATCCCCTATGCCGACGAGGCAGACGCGATCCGTATCGCCAACGACACCGTCTATGGTTTGGGCTGCCATATCCAGTCGGCCGACCGCGACCGGGCCCGGCGTGTCGCGGCGCAAATCAGGGCCGGGCAGGTCCATATCAACCATCCGGCCTGGGACGCCCACGCCGCCTTCGGCGGCTACAAACAGTCAGGAAATGGCCGCGAATATGGGGAATTCGGCATGGAGGAATATCTGGAGACCAAGGCCGTCCTTGGATATTTCGCGCAATGAGCGGGGGCAAGTTCACCCGTCGGGCCGTGCTGGGGGCCGCCGGGGCTGGGCTGGCGGCGGCCGGGTTTCAGCTGCTGCAAAAACCCCCAACCGTCGCCCCCCGTCCGGCCGGCGGTTCGTCAGAACCCCGCGTCGGCGGTCGCATCCGGGTGGCCAGCACATCATCATCGACCGCCGACACCCTGGACCCGGCGAAAGGCGCGATGAGTACGGATTATGTGCGGCATTACATGCTGTACAGTGGCCTGACCGAGCTGGACCGCGATCTGAACCCGCACCCCGCCCTGGCAGAGATGATCGTCAGCGACGATCAGATCGTGTGGCACGTGACATTGCGCCAGGGTGTTCAGTTCCATGACGGCAAAAGTTTTGACGCATCCGATGTGGTCTTTTCCCTGCTGCGGCACAAAAATCCCAGCCTGGGCTCAAAAATGCGGGAGATCGCCAAGCAGTTCAAAGAAGTCAGGGCGACAGGCCCGCTGGAACTACTGATCGAACTGACCGGCCCCAATGCGGATTTGCCGGCAATCCTCGCCCAGTCCCATTTTCTGATCGTCCCCCAGGGACAGACCAATTTTGCCACGGCCAATGGCACGGGGCCGTACCGTCTGGTTGAATTTCAGCCCGGCATTCGCACCATCGTCCGGCGGAACCCCAATTTCTGGAAACCCGGCAAGCCTTATCTGGAGGAGATTGAGCTGATCGGCATCCCGGATGAGATGAGCCGGGTCAACGCCCTGCTGTCGGGCGATGTGCAGATCATCAATGCCGTCAATCCGCGTTCAGCCAAACGCATCCGGGGGGAACCGGGATACGACCTGCTGGAGACGCGATCCGGCCTCTATACCAACCTTATCATGCGGCAGGATCACCAACCGACCGCCAACCCCGATTTCACGGCGGCGATCAAGTACCTGCTGGATCGGCCCTTGATCAACCGGGCACTGTTTCGGAATTACGGGACCATCGCCAACGACCATCCGATACCGCCATTCCATCCCTACTACCGCGATGACCTTCCCCAGACCAGCCTCGATCTCGACCGGGCCAAATGGCATGTGCAGCGGGGCGGCTTGTTCGGAATGCGCCTGCCCATGTATGCCGCACCGGTGGCCGAAGGGTCGGTCGAGATGGCGTCCGTGCTTCAGGAATATGCGTCGCGCGTCGGCCTTCAACTGGCGGTCAACCGCATGACGTCGGATGGATATTGGTCGACCCATTGGATGAAGCATCCGCTGAGCTTCGGCAACACCAACCCACGCCCGACGGCGGACATGATCTTCAGTCTTTTCTACAAGTCTGACGCGACATGGAACGAAACGGGTTGGCGAAATCCCCGGTTCGACGGGCTGCTGCTGGAGGCCCGCGCCGAGCCGGACACGGCGCGGCGTAAACAGCTCTATGGCGAGATGCAGGGTCTTGTGCGGGACCATTGCGGCAATGCCATCCCCGTCTTCATGAGTGTTCTGGACGGTTATGATCGACGCGTGAAGGGCTTGTATCCCGTCCCGCTGGGCGGGTTCATGGGCTACACCTTCGCCGAGCATGTGTGGTGGGATGCCTGAGGCATTAAGTTCAGGCTTATCTGTTCATGCAGAAATCGTTAATTGTCTCGCTCCCGCTGCGGGGGCAAAAAAAGATCACCCTATCTGCGAGGATACCTCTGTGACATATGCGGAATTCCAGACCAAGCCAGAGCCGGAGCCGCTGCGTCTGGCCGATCTTGAAACCCCCTGTCTGCTTCTGGATGCCGATTGCATGGATCGCAACATTGCGCGGTTGCGGCAGCGGCTTGATGCTTTGGGGGTGTCGCTGCGCCCGCATCTCAAGACCGCGAAGTCGGTCGATGTGGCCCGCCGCGTGATGAGTTCGGCCGCAGGCCCGGCCACGGTCTCGACCCTGAAGGAGGCGGAGTATTTTGCCGCAGCCGGCGTCCGCGACATGATCTATGCCGTCGGCATTGCCCCCGGCAAACTCGACAAGGTACTGCAACTCCGCCAGAAGGACGTCGATATTGCCGTCGTTCTGGATACGGTGGAACAGGCGCAAGCCGTTGCCGCCGCATCGCGGGCAGCTGGCCAGGCAATCCCGGCGCTGATTGAGATTGATTGCGACGGCCATCGCTCGGGGATTCTTCCCGGCGATGCCGCCTCTCTGCTGGCGATCGCTCAGGCACTCACCGATGGTGCGGAGCTTCGCGGTGTGCTGACCCATGCCGGTGCCAGCTATGGCGCGCGGACCGAACAGGCGCTGATAGAGGCGGCGGCACAGGAACGCCGGGCCGTTGTTCAGGCGGCAGAAACGCTGCGGGCGGCTGGCCATGCCTGCCCCGTGGTCAGCCTGGGCTCCACCCCCACCGCACATTTTGCAACCGACCTTACCGGTGTCAGCGAAGTGCGGGCCGGTGTGTTCGTCTTTTTCGATCTGGTGATGACGGGCATTGGTGTCTGTACGGTCGATGATATCGCCTTGTCGGTCATGGCCACAGTGATCGGGCATCAGCGGGAAAAGGGCTGGATACTGGTCGATGCCGGCTGGATGGCCATGTCGCAGGATCGCGGCACCGCCAAACAGCCGGTCAGCCAAGGGTACGGACTGGTCTGCGACAGCACAGGTACACCCTTTGGCGATATCATCCTGGCAGACGCCAATCAGGAACATGGGATCGTAACGGTTCGGCCCGGTTCCGGCGCGACGCTGCCTGATCTGAAGATCGGTGATCGCGTGCGTATCCTGCCCAACCATGCCTGTGCGACGGGCGCGCAGCATGGCAGCTACCGCGTCGTTCGCGGTACATCCGATATTGTCGAGGCCAACTGGCAGCGGTTCGGAGGCTGGTCATGAACAGCATCGAACCTGTATTCACCGAAGCCGCACCGGCGCCCGCGGGTCACTATGTGCAGGCTATGCGGGCGGGGGAAACGCTTTATATCTCCGGTCAATTGCCCATTCGGGCGGATCGGCAGCCTTTGTCCGACCCCGGCTTCGACGCACAGGCCCGGCAGGCCATCACCAATATGCTGGCGATCCTGAATGCCGCCGGCGGCACGCCGGCAAATCTGGTCCGCGTGACAGCCTATATCGTGGGCGTTGCGAACTGGCCGGAATTTAACCGCATCTATGCGGAAATGCTGCCCGATGCGCGGCCGGCGCGGACGGTGGTGCCGGTGCCGGAGCTTCATTACGGCTTCCTGGTCGAAATCGACGCCGTGGCGCATCTGCCGACGGCCCCCTGATCCATTGCGTCAATGTGGGAACGACAAAAGATGACGAGCAACAGCGAATGCCCTTCCTTCGTCAATCTAGGGATCATGGCCGAACAGATTGCAGCGGCGGCCGGATTAGACCCGTTCGGGGCGGGGGCACATATTCTCCCCGTGCGGGCCGGTCCCTGTGAAGTTTTCACCGCGACGATTGCCGCCGGAACGGGTGAGCATGTGGAAACCCGCGGTGATACGTGGCTATTCGCCAGCAGCGGCGCGCTCACCCTTGATACCGGTTCCGATCGGGCTGTGATCGAACCCGGAAGCAGTGCGGTGATTGCCAAGGGCACGTCGTTCCGCTGGCACGCCGCGCAGCCGGTGACCCTGATCGGTATGCGTTATCTGGAGGCAGTCGACGGGGAGAGCGGGATCTTTGTGATCGATAATGCGGCCCCGCTGTCTCCCTCCAACCCGCCGGCCGATGATGTGCTGATCAGCGAAAGGCCGGCTTGCCGCTCAAACAACGTCTTCCGCTCGGCCAGCGGGGAGTTCCTGTGCGGCACCTGGGATTCCACGCCCTATCAACGGGTCCCGATTTTCTTCCGTCACAGCGAGTTGATGCATCTTCTGGAAGGGGAGGTGTCATTTACGGACGAGGCCGGGCGCACGGGGACGTTCCGAAAGGGCGATACCCTCATCATCGAGCAGGGCGCCCGGTGCAGTTGGGCCAGCTTCGTGACTGTGGCCAAGATCTACGCGCTGTACAAACCGGCGCAGTAACGGGTCGCGCGCCGGCACGGCAGACTGAATCATCCGCACCTGAGGTTTCACCATGGTTCCCGTTGTTCGATCCGTTGCCAGCGACGAAGCGCTTCCGCCGTCAACCGATGTTGTGGTGATCGGTGGGGGCATCATTGGCACTGCCGCAGCCTATTATCTGGCCAAGCGCGGGCTGTCTGTCGCTCTGCTGGAAAAAGGTCACGTCGCCTGCGAGCAGTCGAGCCGGACCTGGGGCTGGTGCCGGCAGCAGAACCGCGATCCCCGCGAAATGCCCCTGTCGCTTCTGTCGATGTCCCTCTGGGACGGTTTGGCGGGGGAGATTGGCCAGGATTTGGGCTTTCGGCGCACCGGTCTGGTCTACGCGACCGACGATGCCGCCATGCTGGCCACCTGGGAAGCCTGGGGGAAGACAACCGCACGGGAGTTCGGGGTTGAAACCTACATGCTGAACGCGGCCCAGGCGGCGCAGCGCATCCCGGAAACCCGCCGCAAATGGTTGGGCGGCCTGCATTCCGTCACGGACGGCAAGGCCGAGCCCGCCTGGGCCGCACCGGTGCTGGCCGAAGGAGCGCGTGCCCTGGGTGCCACCATCCACCAGAATTGCGCCGTGCGTGGCCTGGACATCACCAATGGCCGGGTTACGGGGGTCCGGACCGAAAAGGGCATGATCAGGGCGAATGCGGTTCTATGCGCGGCAGGCGCCTGGGCATCCACCCTCCTGGCGCGCCATGGCGTGGTGTTCCCCCAGGCCAGCGTGCGCCAGACGGCGGTCAGGACCAAGCCGACCCGGAATGTCGGCGACGTGATCTATTGCCCCGATCTGGCGATGACGCGGCGTCTGGATGGCAGTTACACCCTGGCCATCAGCGGGCGTGCCACGCTGGAACTGACCGCACAAGGTATGCGGTTCGCCCGCGGTTTCTTGCCACAATTCCTGAAGCGGCTGAAGGCAGTGCAGATCGGGGTCGGGGAATCCCTGTTTGCGGGCCCTGAATCCCTTTCATCCTGGCTGGGCCGTGATGAAAGGATGTTCGAACGCCATCGCGTTCTGGACCCGGCCCCCAACCGGCGGTTGGTTCAGGCCATCCTGGATAATGTCAGGGGCACCTTCCCCGAACTGGCGGGGATGGAAATTGACAGTACCTGGGGTGCCTATGTCGACTGCACGCCGGATGCCGTCCCGGTTATATCCGGGATCGGCACGGTGGGCGGGCTGTTCCTGGCGGCGGGCTGTTCGGGGCACGGGTTTGGCCTTGGGCCGGGGATCGGCTATCTGGCCGCACAACTGGTCACCAACGAAAAGCCGGTGATTGATCCGACCCATTTCAACCTGTCACGGCTGGTTGACGGGTCCGCCATCAAGGTCGGCGCGCTGTAGGGACGCACAAGTACAGAGCACCTTTAAAGGTCCAGGGGGAACGGATGAGTACAATCACAATGACAGCTTCCGGGCAACACCAGCCCGGCGTGACGGCAACGGTTGCCAAAGTGGCGAGCGGTCGCTTGCGCAGTATTGATGCGCTGCGTGGCTTTGTCATGGTGGTGATGCTGCTGGACCATGTCCGGGAGACCTGGTTCCTGCATGTCGATATCTCCGATCCGGTGGATGCCCGGACCATCATGCCGGCCCTGTTCTTCGCCCGGCTGGCCGCCAGCCTGTGCGCACCGATCTTTGTGGCGCTGACGGGCCTTGGCGTCTTTCTCTATAGTCGCAACCACACAGCACAGGAGACATCATCCTATCTCCTGAAGCGCGGCCTGCTGCTGATGGCGATTGAGGTGTTTTTCCTGTCGCCGCTCTATTGGGGGGTCGCACAGCCGACATTGTGGCTGCAGGTCATCTGGTGCATCGGCCTGTGCATGATCGTGCTGGCTGGTCTTTTCCGGCTGCCCCTGGCGACGCTGATCGTGTTGGGCCTGGTGATTGTCGCCGGCCATAATCTGCTCGATCCCATTCGTCTGGCCCCGGATGCCCCGCTCCATACGCTCTGGGCTTTGCTGCATCAGCGCGACTTCATCGCTTTGCCGTTCGGTCTGGTGGCGAAAACCAGCTATCCGGTGCTGGCCTGGATCGGGGTGATCCTGTTGGGCTTCGGGATCGGCCCCTGGTTCCTGCCGCATGTGTCGCCAGAGACCCGGCAGCGCCGGCTGCTGTTGCTGGGCGGCGGCATGATCGCCCTGTTCATCGGCCTGCGACTGCTGAACATCTATGGTGACAAGCCCTGGTTCATTGTCGAGAGCGACCCGGCGCGCACCGCGATGAGCTTCATGTCATTGACCAAATATCCGCCCTCCCTGGATTTTCTGCTCTTCACCCTGGGTGTCGGATCGCTGTTGCTGGCTTTCTTCGACCGTATCCGCGAGGCTGGCATCACCAGCGCCCTGGCGGTATTCGGCGGCGCACCGATGTTCTTCTACATCTTTCATCTGGCCATGCTGCGTGTGCTGTACCACACCGCCTTTGCCATCTGGGGGCCGACCCAGGGTTCCGTTTTCGGCTTCGACAGCTATGGCTGGGTGTTCGCCTGGTATGTTGGCCTGATCATTCCTTTCTACATACCGACGGTCTGGTTCTCGCGGCTGAAGGCACGGCGCAAGGATATCGCCTGGCTCAAATATTTCTGACCTGGCCGCGTATGTTGCCGGCGCGGAAGAGGGGCATGGTCACGTGGCGGAAGGAAACAAGATGACAGCTTTCGAAATCGAAGACGCAGAGACCGCGACGCCATCCCCCAAGCTGGTCGCACTGACACCGGCCCATCTTCCGCAAGCCCTGTCCCTGTCGCAGGCACTGCAATGGCCCTATCGGCTGGAAGATTGGGCCTTCGCCCTGGCATTGGGGCATGGGATCGCGGTGGAGGTGGCGGACCAGCTGGTGGGCACGGCACTGTGGTGGCCCTATGGTGACAGCCACGCCTCTGCCGGAATGATCATCGTTGCCCCCTGGGCCCAGCGCCGTGGCATCGGCCGAATGCTGATGGATGAGTTGCTGCGACAGGCCGGGGGCCGGACGATCATCCTGAACTCTACCCTGGAGGGGCGGTCGCTCTATGCGCAGCTTGGCTTTGTGGCCTATGGCGCGATCCACCAGCATCAGGCGGTACTTGCCACCAGCCCGGTCGCAGAGGTGGCTTCCGGCACGATCCGGGATTTCCGTGCCGATGACCGTGCCGCCATCCTCGCCCTTGATCGGGCGGCCAGCGCGATGGAGCGGGCGAACCTGATCGATGCGCTGTTCCCTATTGCCACCGTCCGGGTTGTAGAGCGTCAGGGGACGGTTCAGGGCTATGGCTGTGCCCGTCAATGGGGCCGGGGCATCGTCGTCGGGCCGGTCGTGGCCACCGCCCCGGCAGAAGCCCGCGCGCTGATGGCGGATCTGATGGCCCCCCATGTCGGGTACTTTGTCCGCATCGATGTCACCAACGCCAGCGGCCTGACACCCTGGCTGCTGGGCCTGGGTTTGCCAAAGGTTGGCGAGGTCACCTCCATGGTGCGTGGACATCCCCTGCCCTCCGATGGTGCGGCAACGCTTTTTGCGCTTTCTAACCAGTCACTTGGCTGATCCTGGCGTCTTCCCGTCCTGTGGTCGGCATGGTTGAGGAGTTCCGGTGATGAAGATGACCTCCTACTGGCTGGATACAGCCACGCCCTTCGGCGGCGCGATGCAAGGCGGGCCCGAGGGCACAGCCGATGTCGCAGTCATCGGGGCCGGCTTCACGGGCCTGTCGGCGGCTCTCGCCTTGGCCAGGAAGGGGGCAAAGGTTGTCCTGCTGGAAGCTGGCCGTGTGGCCAATGCCGCGTCGGGCCGCAATGGCGGCATGTGCAATAATGGCTTCGCCCAGGACTATTACGCCCTGTCCACCGGGCTGGGCCGGGAGCGGGCCAACATTCTGTACCGGGCCTTTGATGCCGGCGTCGATCTGGTTGAAAGGATCATCACGGAGGAGGGTATCAATTGCCATTTCCGGCGTGTGGGCAAATTGAAACTCGCCGCCAAGCCGGCCCATTACGACAAGATCGCCCGCTCCCAGGAACTGCTGGCCCGTGATGTCGATCCCGACACCTGCATGGTACCAAGATCGGAAATGCGAGCGGAAATCGGCTCCGACCGCTATTTTGGTGGCATGTTGTTCAAGAAAAGTGCCGGGATGCATATGGGCCAGTATGGCCAGGGCCTTGCCGCCGCCGCCGCCCGTCACGGTGCGCGCATCTATGAAAACAACCCCGTCATCGGGTTGCGCCGTGTTGAGGGCCAAGTCCATGAGGTGACCACGCCGCAGGGCAGTCTTCGCGCCAATCAGGTGCTTCTGGCGACCGGAACGTCGCGCATCGGGCCGCTGGGCTGGTTCCGGCGGCGGATCGTCCCCGTCGGGGCCTATATCATCGTGACCGAGCCCTTGCCGGTCAGCCTGCTTGACCGGCTGACCCCCAACCGGCGCAACACCACCGACACCCGCAATTTTGTGAATTATTTCCGAGTGCTGCCGGACAACCGGCTGCTGTTCGGTGGCCGGGCCCGCTTTTCCAGCGCCAGCGATCCGGTCTCCGACGCGAAGAGCGGCGCCATCCTGCGCCGCTCGATGATCGCCTTGTTCCCCGAACTGACCGATGCCCGCATCGATTATTGCTGGGGCGGCATGGTGGAGATGACGCGCGACCGGCTTCCCCGTGCCGGTGAACGCGACGGCCTGTTCTACTCAATGGGCTATAGCGGGCACGGAACGCACATGGCGACCTATATGGGTGCCGTCATGGCGGAGGTTCTGGATGGTCGTGCTGATCTCAATCCCTGGCACGGCATGGACTGGCCCGCCATCCCCGGCTATTTCGGCACGCCCTGGTTCCTTCCCTTTGTCGGGGCCTACTATCGCTATCAGGATTGGGTGAAATAGCGGCAGGGGCGGCAGATCATAGCTGCCAACAAACTGCCGCCACCGCGCGGCGCCAACATCCGTTGGCTTGGCTTCACGCGGCACGGGCCACGCGGCGGCAGTCGCCGCCGTACCAAGTTGCGATGAGTTCACCTCATCGCAACTTGGTATTATATCTTGTTACAGCTGTGCTTGCCTTGCCGGCAATCTTACCGCCGACAACAAGGGCTTTATTGATCAATAACGTGGTTACCCGCGGAGATTTTTGGCGTCAGCCAGCATCCTGCAGGATCAGTTCTGCGGCACGCCAGCCGACAACCATGGCCGGGCCATTGGTGTTGCCGGCGGGCGGAACGGGCATGACAGAGCAATCCACCACCCGCAGTCCCTGGATGCCATGCACCCGCAGCCTTCCATCGACGACGCCATCGGTTGGGCCGCCCATGCGGCAAGTGCCGGTGGCATGAACGCCGGGGCTGGTGAGCCATTCCAACACCTCTGCGATCTGTTCATCGCTTTCAATGCGGGGGCCGGGTACCACCTCTTCCCCGACAAAATGCTTCAGGGCCGGCTGGCGCATGTAACGGCGGACCAGCCGCACCATTTCAACCATGAAAGCCTTGTCCGCCGGATCGCCCCACCAGTTGGCATCCACCTCAATCTGGTCGGTGATATCGGCGCTGCGGATGCACACGGCCCCCCGGCTTTTCGGGCGCAGGGCAATGGCGTTGACGGTGATGCCGGGCTCGTCCTCCAAGGCACCGCGCCCCGGATCGGCCTTGATCTCCTCTGACGAGCGCATGGAGAAGGGGCCAATGCCGAACTGCACATCTGGCCAGTCAGACCGCCCCTGCAGCGATAACAGCGCCGTCACCTCTGGCGAGGTATAGGCCATCAACCCCTTGCGCGTCAGATAATAGCGCAGCGCGTGGGTCATCAGCCGCCAGCCGGAAAACTCCTTATTGAAACCGGGGTCATTATGCAGCCGGTAGGACAGAGAGACCATGGCATGGTCGGCCAGATGGCGGCCCACGGCGGCCAGATCATGCCAAACCGCTACACCGGCGCGGGTCAGCACCTCTGCCGGGCCAATCCCGGACAATTGCAGCAGCTTAGGGCTTTGCAGCGCACCGGCGGACAGGATCACTTCCCGCCCCGCCTTGATGATGCGGGTACCATTGGCGGTGCGGACCTTGATGCCGACGGCGCGCTTGCCATCCAGCTCCACCTTTTCCACCAGGGCATCGGTCAGCACGGTCAGGTTGGGGCGGGACAAAGCCGGCTTGAGAAAGGCGCGGTAGCTGGAGGCGCGACGCCCGCGCCGATCAACGGTGGCCTGGGTGTAGCCGATGCCGAGCGTGCCGGGCGTATTGATATCGCTGAGGCGTGGCAGGCCCATTTCCACCCCGGCCTCAATGCTGGCGGCGATAGCCGGGGAGCGATAGGGCAGTTGCGTCACCTGCAACGGCCCGTCCGCCCCGCGCGTCCTGTGCGCTCCCTCCACGCGATAGCTTTCCATGGCCTGGAAGCAGCGGGAAATCTCCGTCCAGGCCCATTCCTTGTGCCCGGCGGCCCAACCATCATAATCAGCCGGCATCCCGCGCAGATACCAGGTGCCGTTGGTGGAGCTGGAGCCGCCCAGCCCGCGCCCATAGGGCCAGACCTCCCCCGCCGGGCGGCCGGGTTGCGGCTTGATGGGGAAATGCCAGAAATAGGTGGGGTTGCCGAACATCTTCATGAAGGCACGCGGCATGTTGACCAGTTCGGTCTCATTCCGGCCGCCGGCTTCCACCAGCAGCACCTTATGCTTGCCGCTGGCGCTCAACCGGTCGGCCAGCACGCAGCCCGACGAACCCGCCCCCACAATGATAAAGTCGTAAACGGTCTCAGTCATGATCAGGCATTCACAGTTGAGGTGGAGCGGTTGCCCGCCGGGATCAGGCGGGCGAGAAACGCGCAGACCAGGGTGAGGATACCCAGTGCCGTCATGGCAGGGGGCAGGCCGCCGGTCAGGCTGGTGGTGACGGCGACGAGGCCACCACAGGCGAAGGTGCCGCTGAAAAAGGCGGTGGCCCAGATGCCCATGCCGCGCCCGCGCTGTTCCAGCGGCAGGATCGCCTGCCCCCAGGCCATCAGGGCGGGGATGACAAAGCCGCCACCGACCTGCTGAATGACCGCCCCCAGCGACACCACCTGCCAGGTCGGACCCAGGCCGATCACCAGTTGGCCCACGCCAATCAGCACGCCGGTCAGCCCCAATAACTGGCCGATAGACCAGTGATGCACCCGGCGATAGAGAATTGCCCCGCCAATATAGGCGATGCTGGTCGCCGACTGGATCAGGCCGATCTGCGTGGACGATCCCGCCCCCTTGGCATCCAGCACGCGGGCGATGTTCAGCGGTTCCACATAATAAAGTGCGGAGGTCACCAGGGTGACGCCACCGATCAGGAACGCCTCTTTCCAGGGATAGGGAAGCTGGGGCCGCGCGGCGGCAGGGCTGCCGCCGGAAGCCTTGGGCTCGTCAATAAACAACAGCGCCATGATCAGGCCGGGAATGGCCAGCAGATAGATGGCAAAGGGGCCGCGCCAGCTGATATCCGCCAGCGCCCCGCCCGCCGCGATCAGGCCCGTACCGGCCACCGAAATGGAAATGCCAACCCAGGCTGTCCAGCGATGGCGCTGTTCACCGAAATAATCGCCGATCAGGGCGCTGGAAATGGTGATGGCAAAGGCCTCTGCCATGCCCAGTACCGCCCGGCTGGCGATGATCAGGCCCAGATCATTCACGAACAGAGGCACCAGTCCGGCCAGCACATAAAGCGCCATGCCGAAGATGAAACTGCGCCGCCGGCCATAGCGGTCGGCAATGATCCCCGCCACCGAGGAGAACAGCGCCGCACAGAAAGACGGTGCGGTGACAATGGCCGGGATCAGGAAACCGGCATTGGGGTGGGCGCCAAACTCGGCAAACAGTTTGGGGATGGCGGGAAACAGGGAGACAATCGCCATCACCGGCAATATCTGGGCGTAAATCAGGGTGATGCCCTTGGCCGTCGTTCCCTGTCCGGCTGTTGTCAGTTTGCTCATGATCACAGCCCCATCAGACGGCGGTTCAGGGCGCGGTCGGCCCCGGCGGCGGCGAAATCATCGAAGGCTTTTTCGGTGACGCGGATGATGTGCCGGTCGATGAAGGGTGCTCCTTCCGCCGCCCCGGCCTCTGGATGTTTCAGGGCGCATTCCCATTCCAGCACGGCCCAGCCAGGGAAATCATATTGCGCCATCTTGGCAAAGATGGCGGCGAAATCGACCTGTCCATCGCCCAGCGACCGGAACCGGCCCGGCCGGTCAACCCAGCCCTGATAGCCGCCATAAACGCCGCTGCGCCCATTGGGCCGGAATTCCGCATCCTTCACATGAAAGCATTTGATGCGGGCGTGATAGAGGTCGAGGAAGGCCAGATAATCCAGCTGCTGCAGCACAAAATGGCTGGGATCGTAGAGGATGTTGGCGCGCGGATGGTTGCCCACCCTGTCCAGAAACATCTCAAACGTCACCCCATCATGCAGGTCTTCACCGGGATGCAGTTCAAAGCCGATATCGACGCCATTTTCGTCAAACACGTCCAGAATGGGCCGCCAGCGGCGGGCCAGCTCATCAAACGCATCTTCCACCAGCCCCGCCGGACGCTGCGGCCAGGGATAGAGATAGGGCCAGGCCAAGGCACCGGAGAAACTGGCATGGGCCGTCAGGCCCAACCGGCGGGAGGCCACGGCCGCCAGCTTCAGCTGTGCCACCGCCCATTCCTGCCGGGCCGCCGGGTTGCCGCGCACAGCGGGGGCGGCGAAACCGTCAAACTGCGCATCATAGGCGGGATGGACGGCGACCAGCTGGCCCTGCAGATGGGTGGACAGTTCGGTCAATGCCAGCCCATGCCGGGCCAACGTGCCCAGAACCTCATCACAATAATCCTGGCTTTCCGCAGCCTTGGACAGATCAAACAGCCGCTGATCCCAAGAGGGTATCTGCACACCCTTATAGCCCAGGCCAGCGACCCAGCCGGCAATGGCATCCAGGGAATTGAACGGGGCGGCATCGCCCGCGAACTGGGCCAGGAAGATACCCGGCCCCTTGATCGTCCTCATCCGCGTTTCTCCCGAATTTGATTTTTGTCTTGGTTTCAGTCAGCCGGTGAAATCCACCCAGCCCGCATTCTCCCGACTGGCCCGCACCGCCGTATCGATAAAGGCCATGCCGCGCAGCCCATCGGCCAGACCGGGCAGCAGGGGAGCAGCATCGCCCCGCAGCAACCGGGCGAAATCGCGGTAGAGATTGGCGAATGCCTCCAGATAGCCCCCCGGATGGCCGCCCGGCGTGCGGCTGGCCTGCAATGCTGCCGGCGACAGGCCGGGGTCGCCGGCCCGGATCAGCTCGCTGCGCCCATCGGCATGGGACAGCCACAGGCTGTTCGGCTCCTCCTGCCGCCAATCCAGCCCGGCCTTGTCGCCATAAATCCGTAAACGCAGCCCGTTGCGCTCACCGACAGAAATCTGGCTGGCCAGCAACACGCCACGGGCACCATTGTCGAAGCGTAATAATATCTGGCAATCATCGTCCAGCGCCCGGCCCGGCACGACGCTGCCCAGATCGGCCAGCAGCTTGACCAGCTTCAGGCCGCTGACAAACTCCGCCAGATGGAAGGCGTGGACGCCGATATCCGCGATGCAACCGCCAATGCCGGCGCTGGCCGGATCAACCCGCCAGGCCGCCTGCTTGCCCACAGCCTCCCCCGCCAGCCAGCCCTGCGGATATTCCACCACCAGCTTGCGGATGGTGCCGAGCGCGCCTGCGGCGATGCGGGCCTTGGCCTCCCGCACCAGCGGATATCCTGAATAGGTGTAGGTGACGCCGAAGGGCAGGCCGGCCCGCGCCACCACCCCTTCCAGGGTCTGCGCCTCTGCCAGTGTCGCCGTCAGCGGCTTGTCGCACATAACGGCGATGCCGGCTTCCAGGGCAGCACGGGCGGCGGTCAAATGGTGGCGGTTGGGGGTGGCGATCACCACCATTTCAATCCCGTCCGCCCGGTCCCGCTCCGCCACCAGCATGGCGTCCAGCGAGGGATAGGAGCGGTCAGGACCAATGCCATAGGCGGCACCGCCCGCGATGGAGCGGGCAGCATCGCTGGAAAAGGCCCCGGCGACCAGTTCGATCTCCCGATCCATTTCCGCCGCCAGCCGGTGAACCGGGCCGATGAAGGCCCCCGGTCCACCGCCCACCATCCCCATGCGGATACGTCGTTTCATGGCATTGGTCCTTGTTGATCAGCAGGCATTGGCGCGGGCAATGGCGCCCAGCACCGCCGCACTGGGCTTGGGCGTACGGGCGAATGTCTGGCGATCCAGGCTATGCAGCCCGTATTGCGGCTTATAGCCAAAGCCCCATTCGAAATTGTCGATCAGCGACCAGTGGAAATAACCCTTCACCGGCACACCATCTGCCATCGCCTTGTGCAGTTCCGTCAGGGCCGCCGGGATCAGACGCTGGCGCACCCCGTCATCGGGGCTATTCACCCCATGTTCGGTGACGATCACCGGCACCTTGGCCACCGAATGGGCATAGCGCACCACACCGGCCAATGAGGCTGGATAGACCTCCGCCCCGCCCATATTGCGGTCACCACCAGCCGGCGGTTCCACCCGCCCCTTGGCGTCCCACAGGGCACGTTCGTAATTCTGCACGCCGACAAAATCATCCTGCTGTGCGGCGCGCAGCCAGGGGGCGTAGAGCTGTTCGCGCACGCTGTCGCGTTTGCTGGTATCTTTGCCCACAGCCTGATCATCGATCATGGCCAACGTCACGCCGACGGGCAAATTGCTGCGTTCTGCCTTGATGGCCTGCCGGCCCAGCGCATGGCCCTTCAGCAGATGGGCCTGAACGACGACAGGATCGGGGTACCAGACATTGTTACCGGCCAGGAACAGTGGCACGCCAAAGCGCTTGGCCACCGCCTCACACGCCGCCTTGTCCGCCGGCAGCAGCCAGTTGCTCACCGAAGGGGGCAATATTGAGGGCAAATGCCCCGCATGATTGGGTTCATTCAAGGTGGCGGCATAGGCGATGCCATCGCCCAGATGCGCCGCCGCCTTGGCGCAAAAGCGGGCGAACAGGTCCGGCGCCTCTGGGTTATGCCAGCCGCCGGCCAGCGCGAACCAAAGCGGGTTGGAGAAATGGTTGAAGGTCACCACCGGCTTCAGTCCGCGCGTGTGGCAGCCCTCGATGATGCGCTTGTAATGGTTCAGCATGGCGATGGAGAATTCGCCCTGCCGTGGCTCAATCCGCGCCCATTCCAGGCTGAACCGATAGGCGCCCAGCCCCATATTCTTGACCAGATCCAGATCGACCGGCCAGAGCATGAAACTGTTCGCCGCGTCACCCGCCACATCGGCATAGGGAGAACCGGGGGCGCGCTCCGCCGTCCAGACGTCGGAATTGATGTTATTGCCTTCCACCTGATAGGCCGCCGTGGAAGCCCCCCAGAGGAAACCTTCCGGAAACTTATGGGGGCCCGTAGCCGCCATGGCGGGCAAGGCGCGGGTAGCAGCCGCAACACCCAGACCGGCCAGGCCCAAACCCATTTGCCGACGATTCAACATCGCATTTCACTCCCGTGTTTATTGGCATTTTAATTGTCCCGCCATCGATCATTCCCGCCTGCTTTGCACTGGGGAATGACCGATTTCGGTCTTATCCTATTGAAATAACCCACAAAAATTCAGGAATTATCAGGGCAGGATGATCGTGGCGTGGCGCGCATCGCGCACGAAAACCGGCTGGAATTCCGGCGGGAAATAGGGATGGCGGAAGCGGATGGAGCTGGCGACATGGTGGACGCCCGGCGCCAGCCCGCCCGCCTTGGGCACGATCACCGTGAAATAGGTGCCGACATAGAGGCGCGCCACCGTTTCCTCGGCCATCTCAGCATGGCTATATTCCCGGTCACCCACGCGGATGCGGCCCTGTTCGGCGGGATATTCCACCCCGTCAATCACCAGATCGACACCTTCGATCAGGCTGAGGCGGGAGCTGCGGTAATTCGGCTGACGGATACGCACCTCAAAGCCGGTACGCGCCCCCACCGGGCCGATATTGTGGAAACCGGTGCTCTGGATATGGCTGCGCTCAAGCATGGACGTTCCCCCCGTGCGCGGCATCGTATTCGGCTTCAAGCTTGCGGATCAGCGCGTGCTGGCGGCGCACCTGCTCAATCGATACCCAGGGGTCGCGGGCCCCTTCATATTCGCTGGACAGATAGCCGGCATAGCCCAGCTTCTTCAGCATCGGCACGATCCGGTCCCACGGGATGTGGTGATCGTGCAGATTTTCATCGATATGGTGGAACTTGGCCTGGATGAAGGGCACGTACTGGATGACATCCGCCAGATGTTCCACCGGCACCTTGATGCCGTTCAGGAAGCTCAACGCCTTTTTGCGGATTTCATCGGTTTCCCCCCCGCCCCATTTGTTCAAGGGACGGTCCTGGAAAATGCCGGTATCGATCATCAGGCCGAAATTCTTGGTGCCCGTGCGTTCGATGAAGGCGATATAGGCATCCGTCACCGGGTGCTTGATCGGCGTGGGGGAGTGGATTTCCGGCAGGATCACAATGTCCAGCCGATGGGCCAGATCCAGAT
The DNA here is from genome assembly GCF_009495745.1 of Niveispirillum sp. SYP-B3756. Taxonomy (GTDB): domain Bacteria; phylum Pseudomonadota; class Alphaproteobacteria; order Azospirillales; family Azospirillaceae; genus Niveispirillum. Next base: position 13,273 of record NZ_WIDQ01000006.1, on the reverse strand, counting down.
TGCGTTCCACCGCCGGCTGCCAGATCGGATCGGGCGTCAGCTCGCCATCGATCACGCCGAATTTCGGGCGCAGGAACTTGAAGCCCAGCCGATGGGCCAGCCGCAAATCCTGCGCAATCTGTGCGGCCCCCTCTTCGACGCTCATATTGCGGCCGATGGTGATACGGGTATCCACCCAGGCCGCCATGTTGGTCGGCTCCAGCTGATACCGGTCCAGCAGGGCAAACCAACTATCCAGCCAGGCCGTTGTCGGCTCCGGATATGTCGGAATGCTGGTTTCGCCCAGGATCTCGATACCGGTGGAGCCTGTGCCGGCGACATGGTCGAAGGCATCCTCCAGGCTCATCACCGTGCCCAGATCTTCGGTGTAGCTGTAAAGCGACACCCCATATTTGAACGCGCTCAAGGCGTTGCACTCCCTCTTGGCTCAAGGTACCGGTCGCCCGGCCGGGGGGAATACGCGCCCCCGGCCGGGGCACACTCAGAAGTTCACGCCCATGCGCACGCCAATGGTGCGGACAGAGTCGTAATTGAAGCGCTGAACCAGGGTCAGGGTCTTGGCATTCACCGCATCGCCCGGCTCATTCCCGATATTGAAAGGCCGGATCTGGTTGAAGCAGTTCTTGCAGAACAGGCCGGCTGACCAGGACTCCGCCTTGATGGAGAGATTGAGATCGAACCGGTCGGTGCTGGGGATGGTCATTTCCGGGGCAAAGCCGGAATTCAGCGGCGAGCGATGGTAATAGGTGACGCCCACCGAGCCATCCAGGCTTTCCGTCAACGGGGTGGTGTAATCCGCCGTCAGCGTGCTGGTGAACTTCGCCGACAGGGGCACGCGCCGCCCGCTGGCATCAAAGGTGGCATTGATGGCGCAGCTGGAGTCCGGCTGCGTGGCATAACACTGTGCGCCCGGATAGGAATTGAACTTGGCATCCACATAGGACAGGGATGCGCCAAAGGTCAGCCCACGCGCCGGACGCACCTGCAGGCCGACATCAATACCCTTGGTGGTAGCGGTCGCCGCATTGGCCAGGGTACTGGTCTGCAGCGCCTCATTAAAGGCCTGAACCTGCAAATTGCTGAAGCGGGTGTAGAAGGCGGCGGTGGAGACAACCAGCTTGTGATCCAGCAGGGCCGACTTGATACCGACCTCCCCACCTTTGGAGATTTCCGGCTGCACACTGATATCCGCCCCCCGTGCCGGCGAGGAGTTGGAGAAGCCCGGCCCCTTATAGCCCCGGCCATAGAAACCGTAGAGCAGGGTGTCCGGCACTACATCGTAATCAAGACCAACCTTCCAGCTGAAGTTGGTATTGTCGACCTTGCTCCTGCTGACATTGTTGGGCACGCCGAGCGTGACGAAATATTTTCCGGTATTTTCGATCAACTCGATCGATGCCTTGTCATAGGTCAGGCGCCCGCCGGCGGTCAGTTTCAACTGTTCCGTCAGGGCATAATTGAACTGGCCGAAGCCGGCATAGCTGCGCACCTTGCTCTGCAGACTGGAATCCTGACCCAGGAAATAAAGGTTGTTGACGCTGCAGGCCGGCGGCGGTCCCGCCGTTACGGTAGCGCCAATGCAGAAGGGGAACTGCGGCAAGGCGGGCGCGGGCAGATTATTGAAACCACCACGCTGGACCTGATTATCCGTATTGCTCTGGAAGTAATAAAGACCGGCCTGTCCACCAAACGGCCCGTCATCCGGCAATGCAACGCGCAGTTCTTCAGAGAACTGATTATACTGGCTGGCATTGGTGTTGGTGTTCAGGAAATTGACAGGGGTCTGGTCGGAATCGCTGGCATAAGACTGGTCCAGTTTCCGCCAGGCAGAAATGCTGGATATTTCCAGACCATTGTCGAACGCATAGGCAAATTTGGCCTGTGCACCGCCCATTTCCAGATCGCGCCAGGCCGGGCCATCGGTGGCCATGTCCAGATTGTCGGGACCGGGCACCACACCGGCCGATGCCAGGATGGACCGATATTGGGTATTGGGACCAAGCGACCGGTAGGTGGCGTCCCAGAAGCCGGAAACACCCCGATTTTTAAAGTAATCACCGCCGAGATTGACCGTGAGACCATTGCCGGGATCGGCCAGGAACTTCACACGGATGGCCTTTTGTTCCACATCACCATCATTCCGGCCCACCGGCTTGCCCAGGTTTCGTGTCAGCGCATCCTGTGAGCTGTAGGTTCCGGCAATGCGCAGGGCGCTGGTGTCGGTGATCGGCACATTCAGGGCCGCCTGGTTACGAATGCCCAGCCCGTCGGAACCGGGGCGGCTGCGGCTGGTGCCTTCAGCATTCACATAGCCGCTGGTCTCCCCCAGCTTCGGATCAACCGTGGTGATATTGACAAGGCCGGCCGAAGCGTTCTTGCCGAACAGCAGACCCTGCGGGCCGTTCAACACCTCCACCCGCTGCACATCATAAAGCGCACCGGCAGCGAAAGCGGGGATACCCAGAACAACATCGTCAATGACCTGCGAAACCGTCGATTCGACGGTCGGCGAGAAGGTATTGGTGCCGATGCCCCGGATGGAGAAGCTATCATCGCTGCCCGTCTGCAGGCTGGGCGTCAGCTTGGTGATGGTGCTGAGATCGCTGACCCCATTGGCCGTCAGGACATCTGCCGTGACAACGGATACGCTGGCCGGCACCTTCAGCACGCTTTCGCTGCGGCGCTGCGCGGTGACAATGATCTCGCCGATTACATCCTCTTGCGCAGTGGCTCCCGTCGCACCCTCCTGCGCCTGGGCCATTGCAGGTGCCATGACGGCACAGGATGCCAGCAGCAGCATCTTGATGGTCTTACGGTTTTTCATTCTTGGACCTCCCTCTGTTTTGTCTTGTTTAGGCAACCCCCGCTCAGGTGCGCCGCCGCGATGCCACGGGCATGTGCCGTGACCGACCTTTCTCCCTGCGGCTGATGGACGACCTCCCTGGTTGGGATATTCTCTTGCGTCGATATAGAATTGGAATATAATTTTAGTATGGTGATCAGGAACGGATGTCAAGCGCTCTTGATTGTTCCGTCGCCAAATCACGAAAACCCGCCCGCACGGCGACGGTCGGGAAAACGAAAATAGGGGTCAATGATTTGATATAATTAGATAAAATATAAATTCTGCCTCCCCGTCTCACCGGCACCATTCCTTTGCCGGGGCGGGTATCTTGCGATGTTGCGCAACGGACGGCACTGCCGAGAGAGGTTGCGAAACATGGACGCTTCGGAGTAAGCAATGCTGATGATCAAACAGGTGAAATCGTCCAAGGGCGCACAAGCCGTTCCCCGTGCCCGCCATGCAATGGCGGTGGCACCGGCGGACGATCCGGCGCTTGCGCCCGCGGAACGAGGGCCGGTACAGGGGCGCAGCCAGGCTTCCCTGAAACGGATGCTGGCCGCCGCGCGCAACCTGATGCTGGAACGCGATGGGGAAGATTTCACCCTGAACGATGTCAGCATGACCGGCAAAGTCTCGATCGGCTCCATCTATCACCGGTTTGCCAGCAAGGATGATCTGGTCCGCGCCGTGCTGGAGGCGGAGATGAAAGAGATCGAGGCCGGCGAAACGCTGGTGCAACAGCGTTCGCTGGAGCAGAGCAGCAGCCTTGATCAGTTTATCTCCTTGTATATTCGTGATTTTTTTGAGGTCTTGAAGAAGCACTCCCTGTTCATCCGGTTGAATATCCGTCGCGCTGCCACCGACCCGGCCGCCGCCATGCTGGGTGACACGCATGAACAGCGGGCGGCGCAGCGGCTGCATACGGCGCTGACGGTCTATGCCACGGATATTCCCGGCGATCTGGATCGGAAGGCCTCCTATTCCATGCTGATGATTTTCTTTGCCCTGGCCTGGCAGCTCACCCCCGAAATGCCGCGCCCCACCAAACCGCAGCAGCATCCGGATTGGGTGATCATTGAGCTTTGCACGATGATCACCTCCTATCTGAAGAACTGATCTCTCCCGGCGCCGGCCAACGGCGCCGCTCGCTTCAGGGGCGCCCCCCAGCAGGGCCTGTTCGCCCCCCCCCTTGCACATAAATGAACGACTTTGGAGAGTGAGCCTGATGATCACGCTTCATACCGGCGGCACGAAATCATGACCAAAGGTCACGCTTTCGTGCCCCTCAATCGCCGGCGCCAGCATCCGCTGGCTTGGCTACGCCGCACGAACGGCGCGGCGGCCGTCGCAGCATTACCAACGGTCATGAAGGATGACCGTTGGTATCAGTCCCTGCGCGCCGCTGCCCTGGCCGCAACCCTGCTGCTGCCCCCGGCGGCCATGGCTGCCGATGCCGCCGGCACACTGGAGCAGCAGTTCCGCACCCCGCCCGCCTCCGCGCGTCCCCATGTCTGGTGGCACTGGATGAATGGCAATATCAGCGCGGATGGGGCGAAACTTGATCTGGAATGGATGCAGCGGGCCGGCATCGGCGGCGTGCAGATTTTCGAAGGCAATCTGGAAACGCCGCAGCTGGTCCCCGAACGGCTGATCTATATGTCGCCGGCCTGGAAGGCCGCCCTGCGCAGTGCCGTCGCCAAGGCCCAGGAACTGGGGCTGGAGGTCGCCATCGCCTCTTCACCGGGGTGGAGTGCGACGGGTGGCCCCTGGGTCAAACCCGAAGCGGCAATGAAAAAACTGGTCTGGAGCAGTGTCACCCTGTCGGGCGGAAAGCCGCAGCGGCCCGCCCTGCCCCAGCCCGCCGGCACGGCCGGCCCCTATCAGGATATTCCGCAGGCCACGATCAAGCCGGGGGCGGGTGTGGGGCCGGCCTTCTACCGCGATATTGCCGTGCTGGCCTGGCCGACAAGGGCCAAACCCTTGCCCAGCCCGCACGTCACCGCCAGCAGCGGCACGGTGCCGGCCGGGATGCTGGCGGATGACCAGTTCGGGCCGACCATCGATCTTCCCTTCAGCGGCCCCGAATCCGCTGCCTGGGTGATGCAGAGCTTCGAGAAGCCCGTCACCATCCGCTCTGTGGTGGTCGGCCAGCCCGGTGCCCGCGGCTTCGGCGCCGCCACCCCGCCCTTGATCCGGCTGGAGGCAAGCGATGATGGCGTCTCCTTCCGCCCCGTCGCCACATTGCCGGCCACCCGTTCCCCGGTGCGCTCTGCCGCCTTCGCGCCGGTGACCGCACGGCATTTCCGCCTCACCTTGTCAGTGTCGGCGGCACCGGCCGGGGGGCCGCCGCCCTTTGCGGCCGGTGTCGTGATGCCGCGCTTTCCGGCACCGCCGGCCCTCTATCGCCTGTCGGAATTCCGGCTGGACAGCGCACCGCGCGTGCACCGCGCGGAGGAAAAGGCGGGGTTTGCCGCTGCCGATGATTATGACGCCCTGGCCACCCCGGCGGCGGCGGTGGACAGCGCCCCCGCTGCGGCCGATGTGGTAGATCTGACCAACCGGCTGCGGCCCGACGGCACGCTGGACTGGACCCCGCCGGCCAGACAATGGCGCGTGGTCCGCTTCGGCTATTCCCTGACCGGGCACCAGAACGCCCCCGCCCCAGCGGAGGCGACCGGGTTGGAGGTGGACAAGCTGAGCGCCCAGCATGTCGCCGATTACGCCAACCATTATTTCGGCCTGTACCGCGCGGCGGTGGGGGATGGGCTGATCGGCGACAAAGGTATCCGCGCCCTGCTGAGCGACAGCATCGAATCCGGTCCACAGAACTGGACGGAAAATATGCTGGCCGAATTCCGCGCCCGTCGCGGTTATGATGCTCTGCCCTGGCTGCCCGCCCTGACCGGCCAGATCATCGGCGGTGCCGACGAAAGCGACCGTTTCCTCTGGGACTTCCGCCGCACCATCGCGGAACTGCTGGCGGAAAAACATTATGGCACCCTGGCGCGGGTGGCGCGGGAAAATGGGCTGCGCTATTACGCCGAAGCGCTGGAGGATCATCGCCCCCAGCTGGGCGATGATATGGAGATGCGGCAGCACGCCGACATTCCCATGGGCGCCATGTGGACCCTGCCGAAGGGCGGCGCGCCGAAACCCACCTTTGTTGCCGATCTGCAGGGGGCGGCCTCCGTCGCGCATATTTACGGCAAGAAACTGGTGGCCGCCGAGGCCTTCACGGCCTTTGGCCAGCCCTGGGCCTTTTCCCCCCGCGACCTGAAGCCCACCGCCGATACCCTGTTCGCCCTGGGTGTCACCCGGCCGATCATTCATACCTCACCGCATCAACCCTTCACCGACGGGCGGGCACCCGGCCTGGCGCTGGCCCCGGTGCTGGGGCAATATTTCAGCCGCACAGAGACCTGGGCGGAGCAGGCGCGCGGCTGGACCGACTATCTCGCCCGCTCCGCCTATCTGCTGCAACAGGGCCGCTCCCGGCAGGACATCGCCTATTTCTATGGGGAGGAGGCGCCGATCACCGGGCTTTACGGTGATGCGCCACCGGCCGACCTGCCGGCGGGCCATGGCTTTGATTTTGTCGGTGCCGATGCGCTGCTGAACCAGCTCTCCGTGGATAAGGGCGATCTGCTGGCCAAAAGCGGGGTCCGTTACAAGCTGCTGGTGCTGGGCGGCAGCAGCCAGCGGATGACCCTGCCCGTACTGCGCCGGATTGCCGAGCTTGCGGCAGCCGGGGCCACGATTGTCGGTGCCAAGCCGCTGGGCTCCCCCAGCCTTGCCGATGATGCGGCGGCTTTCCAGGCGCTGGCCAACCAACTTTGGGCATCAGGCCGCATCCTGCCGGACCTGCCATCGGCGCTGCAGGCCCGGCAACTGACACCGGACTGGGATGCCGGCCCGCTGACGGCAAATCTCGCAGTGCTGCACCGGCAGTTGGATGATGGCGATCTTTACTTTGTCAGCAACCGCAGCGCCGAGCGCCTGACCGGCCCCATCCGCTTCCGGGTCAGCGGCAAGGCGCCGGAACTGGCGCGGGCGGAAACCGGGTCGATCGAACCGGCCGCCTACCAGATCGCCGATGGCCGCACCCAGGTGCCATTGTCGCTGGAAGGGCACGAGGCGCTGTTCGTGCTGTTCCGCAAACCGGCCACAGCCGACAGTCTGGCCCTGACAGCACCCGCCCTGCGCCCCGCCCTGCCCTTGACCGGCCCGTGGGAGGTACGCTTCCAGCCCGGCCGGGGTGCCCCGGCCGCACACCGGTTCGACACGCTTGTCTCCTGGACGGCGATGCCGGAACCGGGCATCCGCTATTTCGCCGGCACCGCCCGCTATCACCGCGAATTTGACCTTCCCGCCACCATGACTGCGCACAAGCAGCCAATCTGGCTGGACCTGGGCGACGTGCGGGAGATGGCGGAGATCATGATCAATGGACAGGCGGCGGGCCTGTTGTGGCACCCGCCTTACCGGACCGAGATCACATCCCTGCTGAAGCCGGGCCGCAACCGGATAGAGGTACGGGTAACCAATCTCTGGGGCAATCGTCTGATCGGCGACGCCCAGCCCGGTGCTGAGAAAATCACCTATACGCAGGCACCCGCCTATACCGCAGAGGCTCCACTGATCCCGTCAGGCCTGCTGGGTCCGGTGCAGCTCTTGACCCGGTAACAATCGATGGGAACCGTGACCTTGAGCCTTTACCGTTGGTGCTTGGTTCCTCGCCATGCTGTCAACAGCATGGCGAGCAGGCCATAGCCCAGGGCCAGCCCCCACAGCAGGGCCACATGCCGACCGATATCGGCCGGCGAGGCCCCCATCTGCGCCACCGCCACCAATGCCTCAATGGCGGTGCTGCTGGGCAGCAGGTGGCCGGGCAGTCGTACGAATTCCGGAATCGCCTCCGGTGGCCAGGCAAAGCCAGCCATGAAGAAGAAGGGCAACCCCATTGCGGCCATGACCAGCTGCACCGTCAGCGGTTTGCGGAACAGGGCGGCGATCACCTGCCCCAGCCCCGCCACAGCCAGCACAAAAGGCAAGGCGGTGAAGAGGATCAGCCATACCGGGCCCAAGCGCGGAATGCCCAGAAACCAGGGCATGGCGACCAGATAGAAGCATAAGGCCAGACATTGCAGCGGCAGCACGGCCAGCAACCGGCCCAACACCAGGGCTGCCGGTCCGACCGCCACAGCATCCTGCCCGCGCGGCAAGGTGCAGAGCAGCCCGGTGCCGATCAGCAGGATCTGCTGAAGGATCAGCACGAAGGCCGCCGGCAGCAAATAGGTGGCATATCCCCCTTGTGGGTTGAACAGGGCCACGGCGGTCAAGGGCAGCGGGTCGGTGGCCGCCGCGGCCACCCCTGGATCGACACCCGTGGCGACCAGCCGGCCTGCCTCCACCTCCGCTCCGAAGGCACGCGCCACACCTGTGACACCGCCTGCCAGGCGCTGATAGAGCAGAAGATAGGACGCATCGGCGTAAAGGGCCACGGGCGCCGCCCTTCCATGTAGCAGATCGCGCTCAAAATTGCGGGGTATCAGCAGCACCCCGTCCAGCTGTCGCGCCAGAACCTCCCGCTCCGCCGCCGCCAGATCGGGCAGCACGGCGGCCACCGCCACGTCGGACGAGGCATCGACGCGGCGCACGAACTCACGGCTGGCGACAGTGCCATCCTGATCCACCACGGCCAGCGGCACGTCACGCAAGGCCTCGTTCAGATAGGGCTGCGGGTAGAAGGCGGCGTAGATCAGCGGGGCCAGGACCAGCACGGAAAAAACCGGCCGCAGCCGGAAGATGCGGCCCAACTCCCCCCAGGCAATGGCAAGCAGCTCCCGCATTCATACCTCCCGCTTGCCGGCCTGCCGACGCAGTTGCAGCAGCCGCGCCACCGACAACAATCCCAGCGCCAGGACGAAGACAGCCAGAATGCCGACCGGCTGCCAGGACAGGGCCAGCGGCGTTGTCCGCAATGTCTGGTCAATCCGGGCGGTCAGATACCAGGTGCCGGGCAGCAGCGCCCCCCAACCCTGGGCAAAGGCGTTCATCCCGATGCGGGGAAAGCCGATCCCCATATAGCCAAAGGCCGGTGCGGTCAGGATACTGGCAATGCTGACCGCCATGGCCGTCGGCCGCAACAGCAGGGCCAGCAGCAGCCCCGCAAGCTGGCAGGCCAGGATGAACAGCACACTGGCCAGCAACAGCAGCCAACCTTGCCCGCGCAGCGGCAGGCCCAGCACGTCGAAAAGTACCGCATCCGCCAGGCCCAGCACGGCCAGATAGATCAATGTATAAGGCAGCAGCTTGCCCGCCAGGGCCGGCCCGATCCCGCCGCCCAGCCGGCGCAGAATGCGCACCCGGTGCATCGTCTCCAGATCCAGGCCAGCGGCATAGGCCATGCCGGTGAAGATGGCCACCTGCAGCAAGCTGGGGATCAGCGCTGCCAGCAGGAAATGGGCATAGTTCAAGGTGGGGTTGAACAGGGCGTGGTTCTGCACCGGGATCGGGGCGATGGCGGCGCGGGCCCCTTCCACCGGCTGGCCCTGCGCCGTGCGCAGCGACAGGCGGATTCCAGCCGCCACGGTGGACAGGGCCCCGTTGACCCCGCGCAGCACCAGCCCCCCGCTGGTCATGGTCTGATTATTATAGAAAAACACCACTTCCGGCCGACGTCCGGCCCGCGCATCGCGCTCCAGATCATGCGGCAGCATCAGCAAGCCGTGAATGCGCCCGGAAAGGATCATCCGCCGCCCTTCCGCCAGATCGGCCACACGTACCGCTACAGCCGTTTCCGGTGCGGCATCGACGGTGCGCACGATGGTGCGCGACAGGTCCGATCCGTCGAGATCCAGCACGCCGATGGCCAGCCGCGTGGCCAGTCCCTGACTGAAGATCAGGATCAGCACGGTCATCAGGGCCAGCGGCACCAGCGTGGTCAATGCCAGCAGCAATGGCCGGCGGCGCAGACGCGCCAGTTCCCGCCGGAAGACCAGGGTGAAACCCGGTTGATGGCCGCCATGTCCCTTCATTTCAGCGATCCCGCGCCGCCCAATCGGCAATGGCACTCATCCCCGGTCGCAGGCCGGTGACCGGTTCTGCCGGCTTGGCCCGCACCTCGAAGGTGCGCAGGTCGAAATCACCCGTGGCACGGGTCGCCCGCCAAGTCGCATACTGCCCCTGAACATTGATCATGGTGACCCGCACAGGAAGCGGCTTGGTGCCCACAGCCGGCACGGTCACCGTGAACCCGTCCCCCACCTTCAGCCCTTTCAGCAGATCTTCCCGCAGATTGAAGGTGAACCAGACATCGCTCAGATCGACCAGGGAAAAGATCGGCGAACCGGGGCTGAAATTCTCCCCCAGTTCGGCAATACGGGTGGTGACCTGCCCATCCACCGGAGCGCGAATAATCAGTTCGGCAACGTCAACCTCCCGCTGGTGCAGGGCGGCCTCCGCCTGTTTCACCTGCGCTTCGGCCAGGGCCTTTTCCTCCGGGCTGGCGCCGTCGGTGGCCAGTTTGACGGCCGCCCCCGTCGCGTCCCGCTTGCGCAGGGCCGCTTCCAGGTTGCGGGCGGCCTCATCCAGCCGGGACTGGGCGCTAACCCCGGAACTGATCAGCTTGACCTGACGGTCATAGCTTTCCTGATAGAGCTTGACGTCGGCGGCAGCGGCCGCCATTTCCGCCCGCCGCGCCGCGATGGTTTCCGGCCGGGTGCTGCTGACCCGCGCCAGATCGGCATTGGCCACATTAAGTGCCGCCCGCGCCGCCAGCAGGCTGGCCGCCAGCTGCGGGCTTTCCAGCTCCGCCAGGACGGTACCCTTCTTGACATTGTCACCCACATTCGCGGCCAGCGTCAGCACACGGCCGGCCACACGCGGGCTGATATCATAGCGGTCGGCCGACACCTCGCCCTGCACCGTCAGCGGTGGCGGGCGGGTCGCCAGCCAGAGGATGATGACCAGTGCCAGCAGCGCCCCGACTGCGGCGATCTTGCGCATCGACTTCACGTCCCGATCCTTTACTGACAGAGATCAGAGTTCATTTGGTTGCTGGACTGCCCCAGGATATTATCCCGGTAGTGTGCTGTATGGATTTCTGGAACCTATTAGTATGGCGAGTAAACCATATAGCTCTCGGATAGGTTTGCCAGCTTATTTGACATATTTACCGGTTAAATGCTTATTTCGCAACTGCACACTTTTCGCTAACGGCCACGCGGCATGGAGAAACCTGATGTCCCTGGCGCCATCAACCGACAAGATGTCATCCCCCCTGCCCGTCTCGCCCGACGCCGGTGTTTTTCTGGCGCGGCTGCGGGAAATTGTCGGGCGGCGGCATGTGCTGACCGATGATGCAGCCACCCGGCGTTACCGCATGGGCTATCGGTTCGGTGGGGGACGGGTGCTGGCGGTTGTCCGGCCCGGCAGTCTGGTGGAGCAATGGCGGGTCGCCCAGGCCGCCGTGGCGGCCGGCAAGATTATCATCATGCAGGGGGCCAATACCGGCTTGACCGGTGGCTCCACCCCCGATGGCGATGACTATGACCGCGACATTATTCTGATCAATTGCTTACGCCTGCGGAAGGTACAGTTGATCCAGGACGCCCGACAGGTCATCTGCCTGCCGGGCGCAACACTGGACCAATTGGAGAAACTGCTGAAACCCTTGGGGCGGGAACCCCATTCCGTCATCGGCTCCTCCTGTATCGGCGCCTCCGTCTTTGGCGGTATTGCCAATAATTCCGGCGGCTCCCTGGTCCAGCGCGGCCCGGCCTATACCGAACTGTCGCTGTTCGGCCAGGTCGGGGCGGATGGGGTGCTGAGGCTGGTCAATCATCTGGGGGTGACGCTGCCCGATGATCCGGAACAGATGCTGACCCGGCTGGAGGCGGGTGCCTATGCGCCGTCCGACATTGATCCCGATGCCGGGGCCGCGTCAGACCGCTTCTACAAGGAGCATGTGCGCGATATCGATGCCGACAGCCCGGCCCGTTTCAATGCCGATCCGTCGCGTTTGCGGGAAGTGGCGGGTTGCGCCGGCAAGTTGCTGATGTTTGCGGTGCGGCTGGATACGTTTCCGGCCGAACCGGAAACCCGGGTTTTCTATATCGGCGGCAACCAGCCCCAGACGCTGACCGGCATCCGCCGCCACATCCTCTCTACCTTCAAGCATATGCCCGTGGCGGGGGAGTATATGCACCGTGATGCCTATGACATCGCGGAACGCTATGGCAAGGACACGTTCCTGGCCATCAACCATTTCGGCACCACGCGGATGCCTTTCCTGTTCGGTCTGAAAAGCCGCTTCGATGCCCTGGCCGACCGGTTGGGTTTCCTGCCCGCCCATCTCAGTGACCGGGTGCTGCAGGCGATCAGCCGCCTGTTTCCCCCGCATCTGCCCCGGCGGATGGCCGAATTCCGCCACCGCTATGAACATCACCTGATCTTGAAAGTCGCCGGCCCCGGCATCGCGGAAACAGCGGCCTTCCTGAAAGAGTTCTTCCAGACGGCCGAGGGGGCTTATTTCGAATGCACGGCGGAAGAAGGAGCGAAAGCTTTTCTACATCGCTTCGCCGCCGCCGGAGCAGCCATACGTTACCGCGCGGTCCATGCCAGCACCACGGGCGGCATGGTGGCGCTGGATGTGGCGCTGCGCCGTAATGATGCGGACTGGCTGGAACAATTGCCTGCCGCGTTGGATCGGCTGCTACCGGTAAAACTCTATTACGGGCATTTCCTCTGCCATGTCTTTCATCAGGATTACATCGTGGCGCCGGGATGCGATCCGCTGGCCATTGAACATCAGATGTGGAAATTGCTGGACGCGCGGCGGGCCGAATATCCGGCAGAACATAATGTCGGGCATCTCTATCAGGCCAAGCCGGCCCTGCGGGCGTTCTACAAGGCGCTGGACCCTTGCAACTGCCTTAACCCCGGTATCGGGCAGACAAGCAAGGCCGCCCATTGGGCTGATGAGGGGACGGACACGGCTTTTTGAGGGCGGGCGACAGGTGATGAGGCTGCCCCATGCATGATCATACCTGTCTCCCTTGATCGTGACCGATCCGGGGAGATTTTGCATTCCCTCAATTGCCGGCGGCACATGCCTTACGGCAACAGTGGCCGCGATACCAAGCTACGACGGGTGGGACTCATCGCAGCTTGGTATTAATGGTGATGGTTTGGCCGGGGGCAAGGGTCAACCCTATAGCGGATGCAGGCTCCTCTAGCGCCACCTGCGTTCGGCTAAACGCAGGTGGCGTTATGCTATGGTTTGTTAACCGAACCACCCGGCTACGTCGCCGGTCTGGCCCAGGATGGTGATGGTTTGGCCGGCGGCAAGGGTCAACACGGTGTTGCCGTTTACCACCGTGGCGGAATTGATGATCGCCGCCATATCCATGCTGGGATCGTAAAGGG
>NZ_WIDQ01000059.1 GCF_009495745.1 Niveispirillum sp. SYP-B3756 | reverse complement strand
TGTAGGCGCAAAGTTAAAATGTCAGTCCTGAGCAAGATAGAAATGTCAGTCTCTGGATCGGTTTTGGCCGGTTTTGGGGGCTGTCATGGGCTGGCTGATGATGAGCGATCGGGATGTCCGGCGTGTTGAGGTACTGGCAGAAATCGAGAGTGGTCAGCTTGGGGTTTTGGACGCGGCTGGGATATTGGGCCTGAGTGAGCGGCAGGTTTGGCGTCTTCTGGATCGCTACCGGTGTGATGGCGGTGGCGGGATTGTCCACCGAGGCCGTGGCCGACCATCGAACCACCAGATTTCAAAGGGGGTTCGCGAGCTGGCGCTGGAACTGGTTCGTCTGCATTACCATGATTTTGGGCCAACATTGGCAGCGGAGAAGCTTGCCGAACGGCATGGTCTTACCGTGTCGCGGGAGACGCTGCGGCACTGGATGGCGGAGGCCGGTCTGTGGCGCACAAAGGCACAGCGGCGTCAATTTCACCGCCCGCGCCTTCGGCGGCAATGCCTGGGTGAGTTGGTACAGATTGATGGGAGCGAGCATCGCTGGTTTGAGGACCGCGGGCCGCCCT
>NZ_WIDQ01000058.1 GCF_009495745.1 Niveispirillum sp. SYP-B3756 | reverse complement strand
CCGTCATCCCTCCGGTTACAGCCGGGCATGAGCATAGGGACCGCCGCCGCTGTCACGTACGACCGAACAGTCGACAGATCGTCCATCGCACGTACAAGGCAGGTTAGCGTGACCCATATCATCTGTGGAGTGGATGTTTCATCCAAACATCTCGACGCCCATGTTCATCCCGCCGGCATCTTTCGGCGTTTTTCCAACGATATCGATGGCATAGGGGCTCTTGCCGGCTTCTGCCGCACCCATGATGTCACCTTGGTGGCGATGGAGGCGACAGGCGGCTATGAGCGTGAGGTGCTGTATCTTCTGGCAGCGGAGGGTTTCGCGCTGGCCCTGGCGAACCCGCGTCATGTCCGCCGCTTTGCCGAAGGGCTGGGCTATCTGGAGAAAACGGACCGGATTGATGCCGCCGTCATCGCCCAGTTCGCCCAAATCCGCCGTCTGCCCCGCTGGACCCCGGATGGGGAGAACCTGCGCTGCCTGTCGGCCAAGGTGCTGCGCCTGCGCCAGCTCACCGAGATGCGGGCCGCCGAAATGAACCGGCGGCGCTTGGTCAAGGATGAGCAGGTTCTG
>NZ_WIDQ01000057.1 GCF_009495745.1 Niveispirillum sp. SYP-B3756 | reverse complement strand
TCTTCGGATCGTTCCCCGGCGGCAACGGATATAATCATGTCGGCAGCTTCTCGCTCGCTGACATCCAGGTGCAGGCCGTTCATCAGCAACGTCATACCAAGCGCCGCGAAACCCGCCCGCTTGTTTCCGTCCACGAAGGGATGGTTGCGCAGAATGCTGACGCAGATCGCGGCGGCCAAGTCGAAGACAGTGACCGGACCCTCGGCATAAGCGATGATTTGCCGGCCTCGTGCGACAGAGGCTTCCAGTGCACCACGGTCTCGCAAGCCAGGAGCGCCACCATGTTCGGAAAGCAGCTCAGTGTGGATGTCGATGATGGCTTCGACCGGTGGGAACAGCGGTTCGCTCATTTCGCCAGCGCCGCCATGGTGCGGCGATAGCGTGCTGCAAAGGCCCGACCAGCTTCCATGGCTTGGCCATAGGTTCCATCGGCACGCGCGATCTCGATCCGCCCTTCACGAACGGATACGCTGACCGCATCACCCCGTCCTAGTCCTGCCTCCGCCAACACATCGCGCGGAATGGTAACCCCGGTGGAATTTCCAACTTTGGTCAGGCGGGTGGTGTGCATGGCGACATCCTTGTTAGCTTCCTCTGATAATGTAATGACGCACGTTCATACGTCAATCGCGACGCAACGTTTCACTCCTCGAAAA
>NZ_WIDQ01000056.1 GCF_009495745.1 Niveispirillum sp. SYP-B3756 | reverse complement strand
GCTGGCCGGGCAGACGCTGACCGGCTCCAACACGCTGAAGGTGAAGGTCGCCGACATCGCCGGCAATGACGGCACCGTCTACAGCCAGGCCTATGTGCTGGACACCACGGCGCCGACCGTGACGGGGATCACCTCGTCGACCGCTGACGGCGCCTACAAGACCGGCGCGACGATCTCGATCCAGGTCTCCTTCTCCGAGGCCGTCTATGTTCCCGGCACGCCCTCAATCACGCTGGCCACCGGTTCGGCCAGCACGCGTTACGCTATTTACACCAGTGGTTCGGGCACCGACACGCTCACCTTCAGCTACACGGTTCAGGCCGGCGACAACACCGCCGACCTGGATTACGCAAGCACGGCGGCGCTGGTCGCATCCAACCTTCAGGACAGCGCCGGCAACAACGCCGTCCTGACATTGGCGACGCCGGGCGCCTCCGGTTCGCTGGGAGCCAACAAGGCGATCGTGCTGGACACGCTGACCCCGACCAACACCATCGCCACGGCTTCCTTCTCGGCGGATACGGCGGCCAATGGCGGCACCAACACGGATTGGATCACCAAGACGGCGGCGCAGACCGTCAGCGGCACGCTGTCGGCCAACATCGCGTCGGGTGAGGCGGTCTATGTGTCGTTGGATAATGGCAGCACCTGGACGGTGGCGACGACCACCGTGGGTC
>NZ_WIDQ01000055.1 GCF_009495745.1 Niveispirillum sp. SYP-B3756 | reverse complement strand
CCGCCAGCCGTGGACGTCAAGATAATACCGGCCCGAACTTGTCGGCGTGAAACCTGATGTCCCCGACGCGTAGTTGATATATGAACCGGCGGCATCCCGCAAAACCAAGCTCAAACTTGTAGTGCCGGAACCACCATCACTATATGAGCCTGAAAATTCGTAGGTTGTACCGGCGGTCAGATCGACAGCGAACCAGTCTTCATCATTTGACGTCCCCAAGATACCGGTAGCCTGCCCGCCAATGGCCAGCTTGCCTGTGGTCGATGTGGTGGACGTGTAGTCGTCATTGTCTGTCACCTTTGCCGACAGGGTGTAATTTCCTGCCCGCCAGCCGTGGACGTCAAGATAATACCGGCCCGAACTTGTCGGCGTGAAACCTGATGTCCCCGACGCGTAGTTGATATATGAACCGGCGGCATCCCGCAAAACCAAGCTCAAACCTGTCGTGCCGGAACCACCATCACTATATGAACCTGAAAATTCGTAGGCCGTACCGGCGGTCAGATCGACAGCGAACCAGTCTTCATCATTTGACGTCCCCAAGATACCGGTAGCCTGCCCGCCAATGGCCAGCTTGCCTGTGGTCGATGTGGTGGACGTGTAGTCGTCATTGTCTGTCACCTTTGCCGACAGGGTGTAATTTCCTGCCCGCCAGCCGTGGACGTCAAGATAATACCGGCCCGAACTTGTCGGCGTGAAACCTGATGTCCCCGACGC
>NZ_WIDQ01000054.1 GCF_009495745.1 Niveispirillum sp. SYP-B3756 | reverse complement strand
CATTCATCGACGGGTTCTATAATCCCATACGGCGACACTCGGCCTTGGGCTACAAAAGCCCTATCCTGTTCGAGGCCGCCGCCTGACGGCGAGAAAATGGCTCTCCACTTTGCCAGGGCAAGTCCACCGCCTCGTTCCCAACGACAACCGTGATCACGAGAATGCGCCTGCCTACCGCTTGCTGATCGGCTATCACCGTATTGGTGACGCTTGGGAGGCGGAGACCACGGATGGTGAGTCCCGCTCCTATCTGCGGGTGCGTTTTGATGATCCGGCCCTACCGGAGCCGATCAACGCCGCCTTGCTCTTCGTTGGAGATGGGGCATCGGCAAAGCTTGTCTGGAACCGTTACCGACAATAAACAGCGCCGGCCTTGTCGTAGAAATTGCGGAGCCGAATGCAGAAGGGCGGGCTTCGGTGCGGAGTATAGAAGAACTATCGTTAATCAATTTTATTCAGAACCATGGCATAAATTTTGACGAAATTACTTACAGTTATCAAATTTTGGCGCCTTATCCTCGGCTTAACGAAGGTAAATTTGCTGTCGGTTGATTCATTTTGGTTTATTTATGCTCTTTCTTCTCGTCCTGCGGAGCCTTTGTTTCTTGCGGCTGTGGCTGTATCTCCCGCGGCTGTATTGATGTCGCTTGCGGTGCAGGTACTGGTCCTAGGCAGTAAACTCATAAAACTGCTTGGTTTGGAATTGGCGTCGTGATTCAAGGGCTTTGACAAGGAGCCCCTGATGACGCGCCGCCGCTACGAACTTACGGACCACGAATGGTCGATCCTGTCC
>NZ_WIDQ01000053.1 GCF_009495745.1 Niveispirillum sp. SYP-B3756 | reverse complement strand
TAGGCAGTAAACTCATAAAACTGCTTGGTTTGGAATTGGCGTCGTGATTCAAGGGCTTTGACAAGGAGCCCCTGATGACGCGCCGCCGCTACGAACTTACGGACCACGAATGGTCGATCCTGTCCCCGCTATTGCCGAACAAGCCGCGCGGTGTGCCGCGCGTTGATGACCGCCGTGTCCTGAACGGTATTCTGTGGCGGTTCCGCACAGGTTCGCCGTGGGCGGAGATACCGGAACGCTATGGCCCGTCGACGACCTGCTACAACCGGTTCGTGCGCTGGCGGAAAGCCGGGGTGTGGGATCGGCTTCTGGAAGCGGTATCCGCCGCTTACGACGGCGATATCGTGATGATCGACAGCACCTGTGTTCGCGTGCACCAGCACGGGGCCACGGGAAAAAAGGGGCTGGAGACGATGGCGGCATGGGACGTTCCCGTGGGGGCCTCACCAGTAAAATCCACGCGCTCGTCGATGCGGAAGGCCGCCCCGTCCACCTGCGCCTGACCGCAGGGCAGGTCGCCGATTGCACCGAGGCCGACGCTCTGACGGAGGGTCTTGGTGAGGGGACCATTCTGCTGGCTGACAAGGGCTATGACAGCAATGCCATCCGCGCCAAAGCCGCCGAGCGGAAGGCCTGGGCCAATATTCCGCCCAAAGCCAACCGCAAGGGGAGCTTTGTCTTCTCGTCCTGGGTTTACCGGCAGCGCAACCTCGTCGAACGGTTCTTCAACAAGATCAAACAGTTCAGAGGTATCGCCACCCGATACGACAAACAACCCGAGAACTTCCTAGCTGCCGTAAAGCTCGTCGCCGTCAGGCTATGGTGTCAGTCGTTATGAGTCTACGGCCTA
>NZ_WIDQ01000052.1 GCF_009495745.1 Niveispirillum sp. SYP-B3756 | reverse complement strand
GCTACGTCGCCGGTCTGGCCCAGGATGGTGATGGTTTGGCCGGCGGCAAGGGTCAACACGGTGTTGCCGTTTACCACCGTGGCGGAATTGATGATCGCCGCCATATCCATGCTGGGATCGTAAAGGGCGATGCGATCAATACCCAGCTGGAAATCCATGATCACCGACCCGCCGCTGTCCTTCCCGAACGCGAAGAGGTCTCTGCCTTCGCCGCCCCATAGGGTATCGGCGCCGCCATCAGCGAACAGGATGTCATCGCCGGCACCGCCGTTCAGGACATCGTTACCCTCTCCGCCGAACAGCGTGTCATTTCCATCCTCGCCGAACAGCGTGTCGTTACCTTGGTTGCCGCTCGCCAGATCGTTGCCGGTACCCAAGCCGATCAGATCATTTCCGGTCCCCCCCAAGGCCACGTCATTGCCGGCCCCGGCGTTTACGGTGTCGTCACCCTCACCGCTGACCAGGAAATCCGTCCCGTCGTCACCGAACACAAGATCGTTGCCGCTGCCACCCACGACGGTGTCATCGCCAGCGCCGCCGCTGAGGACATCGTTGCCGTCTTCCCCGAACATGATGTCACTGCCGGTGCCGCCGAAGCCGGTGTCGTTGCCGGTGCCACCGCCGATCAGGTCGTTCCCATCGCCGCCCAGCACCCAGTCATTACCCTCGCCACCATTGACAAAATCGTCACCGGCGTCGCCGCTCAACGTGTCATTGCCGAGCGTGCTCATCACCGTGTCATTGCCGGCACCGCCCGACAGAATATCGTCGCCGGGGCCGAGTACCATGTACTGGCTGCTGCTGTCGCCGTAGATAACCTGATTACCCTCACCACCGACCAGGGTGGCTGATCCGATCACGGCTGCGAACTCAACATTATCGAGTTGGATCGACAGTGATGAGTTGAGGGCCGAGGTGTTGATCACCAGTGCCGTGGGCGTGCCGTCTGTTTGTGTCGCACCGGAAATGTGTACAGACGTCTGGCTTGGGGG
>NZ_WIDQ01000051.1 GCF_009495745.1 Niveispirillum sp. SYP-B3756 | reverse complement strand
TAGAGCAACGTGCTTTTAATCGGACGCATATCCTGCGGCCTTGAAGTAGTTCCAGCATTCGTCTTGGTCGTAGAGGTCGCATATGTTTCCAATGGCCCTCCAGAGGTCGTCAATGGTCCTTGCACCGATGCGCCGGAGGTGGGCTTTGAGCTTGGCGAAGGCCATCTCGATGGGGTTGAGGTCTGGACTATAGGGGGGCAAGAACAGAACCCATGCCCCCGCCTTCTCAATGATGGCCTTGGCCTTCTCACTTTTATGGCTGGACAGGTTATCGAGGATGACGACGTCGCCCGGACGCAGCGTCGGCGCCAACTGGGTTTCGACATAGGTTTCAAAGAGAACCCGGTTCATGGGCTGGTTGATAAGCCATGGCGCGGTCAGCCCATCGCACCGCAAGGCGGCAATGAAGGTCTGGGTCTTCCAGTGACCGAACGGCGCTCGCGCCTTCAAACGCCTTCCCCGACGGGCCCGGCCGCGCGCCCTTGTCATCTTCGTGGTTGTCGCCGTTTCGTCAATGAACACAAGGCGATGGGGTTCTTCGCGCATCCGGGGCTGACGGTGCCTCCGCCAAACCTGCCGATCCTTTCGGACATCAGCGCGTTCGCACTCCGATGCCAGCAGCGTTTTTTTTGGTGCTAAACCCCGCCTTCAGCAAGGCCCGCGACAGCGAGGCTGGATGTGCAACCACGCCGGTGGACGCTTCCAGCTTCGCTGCCAACTCCGGCATCGAGATATCTGGC
Source organism: Niveispirillum sp. SYP-B3756 (assembly GCF_009495745.1). Lineage (GTDB taxonomy): Bacteria > Pseudomonadota > Alphaproteobacteria > Azospirillales > Azospirillaceae > Niveispirillum. The sequence goes on along the minus strand of NZ_WIDQ01000051.1, from coordinate 312 downwards.
ACCGCCTCCACCCAGGCGATCAGCCGCGGCAGATATTCCGCCAATTTACCGTGACCGGGGGGCCGCCCTTGGCGACCGGGGGCCACCGAACCTGTCACGGCAACACGCTGCGCCAGCTTTACCGCGAAGCTCGCACTCACGCCAAAATGCCGCGCTGCATCACGCCGCGAGTAACCTGCCGCTATCCGCGCTTCAACGCGTTCCCGAAGATCTTCTGAATACGCCTTGCCCATGATCCACCTCCGATAAAGATGAATCACATCCAGACCAAAAAGGGAATCCTTCGATTCCGCTTTCTCGCGCGATGCTCTA
>NZ_WIDQ01000050.1 GCF_009495745.1 Niveispirillum sp. SYP-B3756 | reverse complement strand
GTGGAGCAGCCCGGTAGCTCGTCAGGCTCATAACCTGAAGGTCACAGGTTCAAATCCTGTCCCCGCATCCAATGCTTAAGCCGTTGATCCTCAAAAGGGATCAGCGGCTTTTTGCTGTCTGCGCCAAATGACCTGCTCCCCAAAGTGTCTCCGGCTATAAATAGAGCCCTCTGGTTTGGTTTGTGTGTTGAAGAACGCTCAGGGCCGCGGGTATGCCTCCGGCCCTGAACGTTGCGAACTGGGCGGGGGACATCCCGCCCAGGGTGGAATGAGGTCGAATATTGTTGTAGTCATCCCGCCAGTCGGCCAGCACCTGTCGGGCGTGACGCAGGCCGTGGAACAGGGTTTCATTCAGGCATTCGTCGCGCAAGCGTCCGTTGAAACTTTCCACGAATGCATTCTGGGTGGGTTTGCCGGGCTGGATGTAATGCCATTCGACCCCATTGGCTTGCGTCCAGGTCAGGATCGCCCTGGAAATGAACTCGCTGCCATTGTCGCTGACAATCATCAGCGGTTTGCCGCGTGTGGCGATGAGGGTATCCAACTCCCGCGCCACCCGCTTGCCGGACAGCGAGGTGTCGGCCACCAGGGCCAGGCATTCGCGCGAGAAATCATCCACCACGGCCAGGATGTGGAACCGCCTTCCGTCGCTGAACGCATCCGACACGAAATCCAGGCTCCAGCGCTGGTTGGGGCCCTGGGGCACATTCATCGGCGCCCGTGTGCCCAGTGCCCGTTTACGGCCCCGTCGCCGGCGCACCGCCAGCCCTTCCTCCCGGTAAATCCGCAGCGGCTTCTTATGGTTCACCGCCATCCCCTCCCGGGCCAGCAGACATCCCAGACGCCGGTAGCCAAACCGCCGCCGCTCCGACGCCAGGTCCCGCAGCCTTTGCCGCAAGACACCGTCATCAGGGCGACGCGACCGGTAACGTATCGTCCGGCGATGCACCTTCAGAACAGCGCAGGCCCGCCGCTCGCTGACCCCGAACGTCGCCCGCAGATGGGCAACCGTCCGGCGCTGCGCGGTGGGCCTTACCACTTTTTTCCCGCCACTGGACTTGCCCTGGCAAAGTGGAGAGCCATTTTCTCGCCGTCAGGCGGCGGCCTCGAACAGGATAGGGCTTTTGTAGCCCAAGGCCGAGTGTCGCCGTATGGGATTATAGAACCCGTCGATGAATG
>NZ_WIDQ01000005.1:233331-359306 GCF_009495745.1 Niveispirillum sp. SYP-B3756 | reverse complement strand
ACCAGCATCCTGCTCCCGCAGAATCCCGATAATCTGCTCCTCGCTGAAACGGCTCTTCTTCATCAAATAGCCCTCCTCGGTCGGAGGGACTCTACTTTACGACGGAGACATTTCCAGGGAGCAGGTCAGTAGTGACAGGATCATGGCCTCCTGATCAGCAAAAACCTTCTGGGGAGCAAGCCGGTGAAGGCGGCGACTGCGCTCTACCAAGCCGGCCTCGCCATCAGCCTGATAGCGGCGCCACCATTTGCGCAGCGTAGGCCTCGAGATGCCACAACGGCGGCAAACGAAGCCAGCATCCCCTGTTTTGGCGTAGAGTTCGACCCACGCAAGACGGGCCTTGATCAGATCCATGATTGCCCTTTGCCCCGCTGTTGTTGACCTCAGGGTAGCGCTCGAGCGCTACCCTGAGGTCAACAGCAAACACAGCAGCGTTAACGCGTCTGAAAATATGGGCGGCGATCACAAAGCTGAAAGGATGTCATCGGATCTCACACATCAGCGCCAGGTTCTCAGCGCTCTCGCCCCGTACCGGCCCGTAATAATGCGACCGGCTGATCGACAGCAGCGCGCATTGCCGGACAACCGATAAGCCGGGATGAGATCGATCCACCATTTCCCGCCTCCGACCGGCGCTCATCGACCGGAGGCCTTGCGCAAAAAGCTTGTCCCGGACCCGATCCGGGATCCCGCTCCACCACCAACTGACCGATCTTGGCATGCAGCCGGTCGATCTCGACCGCATCAACAACTGGAGTAGCCTCGGCTTTGCCGGAAAACGACGCGGCCATCCCCTCGATCGCCTGCTTACGCCAAGCGCTGATCATCGTCTGGTGAACACCGTGCTGCGACACAAGCTGCGCCTTCGTCAACTCGCCCCGGATCGCCTCCAGTGCCACCTTCGCCTTGAAATCAGCCGAATATCGCTTCCTCTGTCCCGTCATGTCGGTCGTCCTTCAAAAAAGGGCAAACCAAGCTTAGCAAACTGTCCGCTCACGGGGGACCTGCTCTCGTGACACCGAGGCCGGATTGCTGTGGAACCCGTCGAACGGCCCGGCATAAACCGTTGTCGTCGCCCCGTTCAGCACCACGATCTCGTGGCTCCAGTCGAACTGATAGGCCTTGCCCAGCGCGAAACTCAGCGGCACATAGGCATCGACGCTGTGGGAAACACGCCCCTGCCGCCAGTGGCGTGTGCATAGCGGCGAACCGCGTCTTAGCTGCCAGCATAGCCAAGCGCCCGCAATGCCTCATGGATCCGGATCAGTGTCAGCCGTTCCCGCGCCGCCTTGGCCTCGTTCGCCAACAGCATGCGGTCCAACTCGCCGACCCATTGGCCCAGTTGTGGCCGGCGCAGCACCGTCCGCTCGTAATCAAAGGCCGTCGCCCCAGATCGCAGAACCTTCCGCACCGTGTTCCGAGATACGCCAAGGTCCCGCGCGATCTCCCGGATACCCTTGCCCTTGACCAAGGACTCACGGCGGATCCGCCCGATTGTTTCCACGATCAGCATCCCCCAGCCCGCCCAGATCGGTTCTCGATCCAGGCAGTCCAACAGCCATGAACAGCAGGGTCAAAGTTAGACGCCTATAACCCCGATATATGGCTCACTTTTCCACGCCGGATAACACTCACCAGTCCAACATCCTATTCCGCGACTGCTCCATATACTGGAATTTAGCTGCCGACCATCGGGGCGTCCACGGATCTGTCATGTATCGCGGCCCCGTGTTACCCGCCGCCTCTTTCGCTCCGTCGGTGCGGCAGTGCTGCTACGGATCACCAGTTCGTGTGGGAAAAAGGGCATGGGGCCAGGGGAGCGGCCCGTCCGGCTGGCGGTGACGAGATAGGTGGCGGCAGCGGCACCCATGGCGACCATTGGCTGACTGACGGTGGTCAAAGTGGGCCAAACGCTGGATGCCAATGGAATATCGTCGATACCGGCTACCGACAGGTCTTTCGGTACGCTCACGCCTTTTTCCTGGGCCACGGTCATCACGCCGATGGCCATGCTGTCATTGCCGGCGAAAATCGCGGTGGGGCGGTCTTCCAGTGCCAACAATTCGGCACCTGCGATCCGCCCCGATTCCCGCGTGTAATCTCCGTTTCGCACAAGTGCGGGGTCGAACAGGCCGGCCCCTGACATGACATCCCGGAACGCCTGCAAACGCCGCTCTGCGGAACCGAGATTCAAACGGCCGCTGATGAAGGCGATGCGGCGATGCCCCAGGTTCAGCAGGTATTGCGTCATGTCTGTCGCCGCCCTGTAATCGTCGATGCGCACCATCGCCGGCAGGCTCTCCAACTCCACGCCCGGACTGATCCGGACATAATGGCCTGGCCGCGCCGCCAGCACTGTCAGCAGGCGGGGGTCATCGGCCAGACCCGGCATGATGATGAACCCATCCACCGCCGGTATCCCGATCAGCCGTGTCGCCCGATCAGTGAAACCTTCCTCCGTAAGTTCAAGCGGTTCCACCAGCAGGTGGAAGCCAGCGGACCGCGCCGCCGTTACCGCCCCCACTTGCAGCGCCGCGATATACTCGTTCTGCAAGGACATGTTCGGCTGTTGGGGATTGCTGCCGAAAACGAAGGCGATCATGAAGTTGCGCGCTCCCGACAGGCTGCGGGCCGACAGGTTTGGCGCATATGCAAGGGACGCGACTGCTGCCCTCACCCGTTCCCTTGTCGCAGGGCTGGCTTTAGTCTCACCGTTCAAGACACGGGACACGGTCTTGATCGACACACCGGCCACGCGGGCCACATCGTAGATGGTGGGCTTGCTCACGAAACGATGCTCTCCGGCTGATCGTTGTCTGGATAGGCTTTTACCCGGCATTGGAACATTCGGCAACAGGTGGGGACAGCGCTGGACATTTTGCTTGCGAGGGCGCATCGTTGGTGTTAGCAAAAATTGACTGGCAGAGAAGCCGGTCTTTTTTTTAAGACAAAGGGGACAGCGGTGTCCCCTGACAGACAAGCAGTTGAGAGAACCCCAGAAGGGGTCGTGGCAGGGGGGATGACAATGACAATATCCGTGCGCCCAAATTTAGCCGCCTGACACTTTGCGCGGTGGCCTATCCGTTACCTGGCAAGGGCGCCGGGTGTTTCCTGCTTACCTCCCGCCACGGTCAAAAGACAAAAAGGGAGTGACACCATGTACAAATCCCGCTTGATGCTGGGGGCGACCATTCTTTCCCTGGTCCCCGCCCTTGCCGCACAGGCCCAGACAAATGATGCCCCGGCTCTGCTGGAGGAAATCATCGTCACGGCACAGAAGCGCGCCGAACGTTTGATCGACGTTCCTCTTGCCGTCACCGCAGTGGGGGGGGACGCGCTGGAGAATTTGCGGATCAACGACAGCAATAGCCTGACCAACGCAATCCCCTCCCTGACCTTTCAGCAGGGGGCCAATCCGACGAATACCAATTTCCGTATTCGCGGCATCGGCACCCAGTTGTTCGGTCAGGGAACCGAGGCCTCGGTTTCCGTGGTCGTGGACGGCGTTGTCTCGGCGCGCGGGGCGCAGGGCTTCGCCGAGCTGGCCGATATCGAGCGGGTGGAGGTTCTGCGTGGCCCGCAGGGCACGCTGTTCGGCAAGAACGCCACCGCTGGTGTCATCAATGTGGTGACGGCGCGTCCCTCAGACGAGTTTGGTGGCCGGGCTGAGATCACCATCGCCGAAGGGAATGAGTACCGCGCAAAGAGCACGATTACCGGCCCGCTGAGTGACACGGTGCGGGCGCGGTTGAGCGGCTATTACACCAATGTCGACGGGTATGTCCGCAATGTCACGACCGGCAAGGACGTACAGGGGGCGGAAGGCTGGGGTGCGCGCGGCAAGCTGGAATGGGACGCCAGCGACAATGTGAATGTCCTGTTCTCTATGGATTACCGCAAGCAGGACGCCATGTGCTGCGCATCGGTTCCGATCCAGCTCAGCAACGCCACCATGATCAGCATCAATGCCCCCGTGGTCGCCTCGCGCACGAACCGGCAGATTTCTGAAAACACCGATACCTATGCGAATACCGAGCAGTTCACCGGGTCGATCCAGGCCGACTGGGACATCGATTTCGCCACGATCACTTCGATTTCCGCCTTCCAGAAATTCAACCTGGATAACAACCAGCCGATCGACCGCACCAACTCCGATCCGATCCGGTTCCTGGGCGGCCCGTCGGTGGCGCCTTATTCCGCATGGGATTATAACGCGGGCGAAGTCAGGTTGAAGCAGTTCTCCGAGGAACTGCGCATCGCTTCCAATGGTAGCGGCGATTTCACCTATGTCGCCGGTATGTTCTATAACCATATCGAAATCACCCGCCCGTTCAACCGTCGCCGTGCCTCCTGCGTGCAGAACGCTGCCGGGCAGACGCCGCTGGCGGTGGGTGCCGCCTGCCCCACGGCAAATCTGCGCTGGCAGTCCAGCGGCACCGAATCCAACCTGAAGCAGGATGGTGTTTCGGCCTTCGGTCAGGCTGAATGGCGCATCATCGGTGATCTGAAGGCCATTGGCGGCCTGCGCGTCCAGTATGAGCGGGGCAAGAACAGCGGCACTCAGTTCGGCCCCCTGGTGGCGGGTGATGCCATCCTGGCGGGTACCACCTATCGTCCGGGTGGGGCCAACAGCGGTACCTTCGTCGCGTCTGACTGGGCCACGACGGGCAAGGCCGGCCTTCAGTACGAAGTCGACCGCAACTTCCAGACCTACGGCACTTATACCCGCGGGTACAAAGGCCTGGGTTACGAGATGGAAGCCGGCGCCGATTTTGTGAACCAGAGTGCGCTGGAGCCAGAACATGCCAACGCCTATGAGCTGGGCGCCAAATATGTCACCGATGACCGGGTGTTCAGCATCAACGCCGCAGCCTTCCTGACGGAATTCAGCAACCTGCAGGTTCAGGCCAACCGGGGTGACCCGATCCTGGGTATCGTGCGCTTCCAGTCCATCAATGCAGGCAGCTCCCGCACGAAGGGCCTTGAGCTGGAAACGACGCTGCGACCGACGGACGAACTGTCCATCAACTCGTCGTTCACCTATGCCAAGTCGACCGTCAATGTCGATGGTCTGAACTGCCCAGTTCAGCTCCAGGCCGGCGCGCCGGTGGTGCCCGGCACCTCTGCCGTGCCGTATAATACCTGTGTCCGGCGCACTGCCGGCGGTACGGCGTTCCAGAATCTCCATGGCGCCACGTTGCCCTCGTCTCCCAAATATCGCGTCGTGGTCTCTCCGCGCTACGAACGTGAAATCGGCAGTGACATGGCTGGTTTCATCCAGATGAATGTCAGCTACCAGAGCGCGATCAACTTCACGATCGAGCAAGACCCGCTGACCCGCCAGGGTGGTTATGCACTGGTCGATCTGACCGTGGGCGTACATGAAATCGACGATCGCTGGACCGTCAGCCTGTTCGTGAAGAACCTGTTCAACAAGAACTACTTCACAAGCATCGGCCATGTCTCGCTTCTCAGCTCGGTGGCCAAGACCGATCTGGTTGGCACCTTCAACAAGGATGCCGACCGTTATTTCGGTGGTTCGGTCGGGATGCGCTTCTAACAGAGACGGGCCGGGCTTCGCGGCCTGGCCCGTTCATTTCCGCCGATGCTGCGGAAGGCTTGATGTGACCAGGGGGAATAGCGGAATGAACGGGAACAAGCTGCACCGGCGCGCGGTTCTGGCTGGCGGGTGCATGGGGATGGTGGCATCTGCCCTGCCGTCCGTTGCCGCCGGCACCCGGATGCCCAACATCCTGTTTCTGGTCAGCGAGGACAACAACCCGTTCATCGGTGCCTATGGCGATGCACTGGCGCACACCCCGACCATCGACCGTCTGGCGCGTGAAGGCGTTCTGTTTCGCAATGTTTACAGCAACGCCCCCGTCTGTGCGCCGTCCCGTTTCGGCATCCTGACGGGGGTCTATCCGGAATCCTGCGCACCGGCCAACCATATGCGGGCGACAGCCCGGTGGCCGAAGCCCCTGACGACCTATCCGGAGCAGCTGCGTCAGGCCGGCTATTTCTGCGCCAACAATGCCAAGACCGATTATAACTGTGACGTGACACCGGACGCCATCTGGGACCGGCTGGGTAACGCGGCCCATTGGCGCCAGCGGCCTGGCGGTCAGCCTTTCATGGCCGTCTTCAATTACATGACCACGCATGAATCCCGTATTTTCAAGCCATCGCCGGGACGGGTGACCCCGGACCAGATCAAGCTGCCCGCCTACCTGCCGGACACGCCGGATATCCGTCAGGATTTCGCCAGCTATTACAACCTGATGGAGAGGATGGACGAACAGTTGGCGGAGCGTCTGGCCGAACTGGAAGCCGATGGTCTCACGGACGACACCATCATTTTCTATTATTCGGACAATGGCGGCGTGCTGCCGCGATCCAAGCGCTATTGCTATGATGAGGGACTTCGCTGCTCGCTGGTGGTGAGGGTGCCAGCCAAGTGGGCGCATCTGGCACCGGGTAAACCGGGAACCGAGCGGATCGATCCCGTCAGCTTCATCGATCTGGCGCCGACGCTGCTGTCGCTGGCCGGCATGAAAATACCGGCCCAGATGCAAGGCCAGCCCTTCATGGGAAAGGGCCGCCGGGCCGCCAAGCGCTATGCCTTCGGAATGCGCAACCGCATGGATGAGCGTTATGATTTCCAACGCACCGTGACGGATGGGCGCTGGCGCTATATCCGCAACTACATGCCCCACCGTCCGCTGGGGCAGCACCAAGCCTTTGCCTGGCTGGCCAAAGGATATCAGGATTGGGAGACCGCGCACCGTGCCGGCACCCTGACACCGGTACAGGACCGTTTCTTCCAGCAGAAGCCGTTTGAGGAACTGTACGACCTTTCGGTGGACAAGGATCAGGTGATCAACCTGATTGATGATCCGAAGGCGGCCCGTGTGCTGAAGGAAATGCGGTCGGCCCTGGACCGGCACATGCTGTCCATTAACGATAATGGCTTCATTCCGGAGGCATCGCCGGAGGAGGGTTATGTCGAGAGCAATGACAAGACCCGCTATCCGCTGAAGCAGATCATGGCATTGGCGGCGACGGCCGCCCGGCGCGATCCCGCCAATCTGGGGGAATTGCAGGCCCATCTGCGCCATGGCAATCCGATCATGCGCCACTGGGCGGCAGCGGGCCTGTTGATGCTGGGCGAAAAGGCAGCCCCGGCGCTGTCGGACCTGCTGTCCGTGATGCGGACGGAGGAAAGACAGCAGACCCGCATCGTGGCTGCCGAGGCTGTGGCCACCCTCGCACAGCCGGATGAGGCCATCGGTGTGCTGGCCGATCTTTGCGCCGAGACCCGGCCCTGGCAGGTCCAGCTTCAAGCGATCAACGCCCTGACCTTCCTTGGGGACAAGGCCAAGCCGGCCCTGCCGGTGGTCCAGCAGGCTGCCGAGCGGGAACAGGAATTCGTGCGCAATGCCGGGCGCTATCTGGTGGCCGTGCTGACAGGGGCCTTCCAGCCTTCAACGCCGATCTTCGATCTGAAACGCATGATGAGCCGGCCCTCGGCGGGCCGCGCAGGATAAGGGAGCACGTAGAATGTGGAAACGCTCCATCCTGGCCGGTACCGCCCTGGCCCTGGCCCTGGCTTTGGGTCTGTCGGCTGCCGCCGGGGCTGCGGAACGACCCAATATCATCCTGATTGTTCTGGATGATGTCGGCTTTTCCGATCTGGGTCCGTTCGGGTCCGAAATCCGCACCCCCAATATCGACGCGCTGGCCCGTGATGGGCTGCGCTACAACCGCTTCGACACGAAGGCCGTCTGTACGCCGACCCGCGCCGCCCTGCTGACGGGCCGGAATCCGCAGACGGTGCGGATGGCCGATCTGCCGGCCGACAAGCCCGATCAGGCCAACATGACCAAGGATCGCGGGGAACTGCCCGTCAACGCCCAGACAGTGGCGCAGGTTCTGCAGACCGCCGGGTACCGCACCTATGGCTTCGGCAAATGGCATCTTGGTCCCGAATATGAAGACGGGACGGACGGCAATAACGGCTCATGGCCGCTGCAACGGGGCTTTGACCAGTTCTATGGCTTCTATCTGGGATGGACCGACCAGTATCGGCCCAAGCTGATCGAGGGGAACCGGTCGCTGCCGGACGCACCCTTGGCCCCGGATTACCATTTCTCCGCCGATATCGTTGATCACACGATCACCGCCCTGGGCAATGGCGGGCAGGAAAATCCGGCTTTCGTCTATCTCGCTTTCGGTGCCGCGCATTCGCCGATCCAGGCACCGCGCGCCTATATCGATCATTATGCCGGTGTCTACGACCAGGGCTGGGACGCGCTGCGGGAACAGCGGCTGGCGCGGATGAAGTCGATGGGCATCCTGCCGCAGAACACGGTGCTGCCGCCCCGCAATGCCGGGGACCGTGCCTGGGACAGCCTGACGCCGACGGAGAAGAAGGTCTTCGCGCGGTTCATGGAGGTCTATGCCGGTTTCATCGAACATACCGACGCCCAGATCGGCCGGCTGGTCGCGCATCTGAAGCAGACCGGACAATATGACAACAGCCTGATCATGCTGGTGTCGGACAATGGTGCCGCCAGCGAAGCGGGGCAGAACGGCTTTTTCGAGCGGATGTACCGTCCCAACACTTTGACGCCCGAGCAGATGCTGGCGCGGATTGATGAGTTGGGGACGGAGAAGACCCAGTCCGAATATCCCCGCCCGTGGGCCATGGCAGGCGTCACGCCCTTTCGCCGGTACAAGGTCTGGCCCTATCTGGGTGGGGTACGGGCCCCGCTGATCGTCAGTTGGCCCAAGGCCATCCGCGATGGCGGTGGCATCCGGGGACAGTATGTGGATGCGGTGGATATCGCGCCGACCCTGGTCGACGCGGCCGGAACCCGGTTCCCGGAGGAGACGGCGGGACAGGCGGAAATCCCGGTTGCCGGCAGCAGCATCCGGGCCAGCTTCACCCAGGCGAACGCCCCCAGTGTCAGGGAGGCGCAATATTTCGAGCTGCGCGGCAACCGGGCCATCCGGGTTGGCGACTGGCGGGCCGTCTCCCTGCATCGCCCCGGCACGCCGTTCGACAGCGATTGCTGGGAACTGTTCAATCTGGCCGATGACTTTTCCGAAAGCCGGAATCTGGCGAGCCAGCATCCTGAAAAGCTCGCCGAACTGAAACAACGCTGGTGGCGGGAAGCGGGCCAGTTCAGCCAGCCCACCATCGCCGAAATGCCGGAACGCTTTGCCAGACGCGAACGCTTCGACCCCGCCGATGCACAGGCGGCCTGCGTCGGCAGCGGTCAGGGAGAAGGAAAATGATAGAGATGTATCCAGGTAAGACCAACGTGCCCCGCCGCCGTGCCAAGCTTCTGTCCGTAACCTCGCGGCTGGTCCTGGCCTTGATGGCAGCACCGGTTGCCACGGGCGTCACGGCCATGATGCCGGCCCCGGCTGTCGCGGCGGAACAGCAGCGGACGACCCAACCCAATATCGTGCTGATCATGGTCGATGATCTGGGTGCATCGGGGGTCGGGAGTTATGGCGGTGAATATCCGACGCCGCGTATCGACCAGTTGGCGCGGGAAGGGGCGATGTTCGCCAACGCCCATGCGACGCCACTTTGTACCCCATCGCGCACCCGCATCCTGACCGGCATCGAGAATGCCAGGAATTACGAGGCGTTCGGCTATCTGAACCCCAATGCCCGCACCTTCGGCCATGTGCTGAAGGAAGCGGGTTATGCCACGGCGATTGTCGGGAAATGGCAATTGTCGGGGAATGGCTTTGATGGTCGTGTCGGAATGCAGCCGCCGCAGGCCGGCTTCGACGAGGCGCTGTTATGGCAGGTGGCCAGCGGGCCCGCCAAGGGCTCGCGCTACTGGGGACCGACCCTCTGGAACAATGGCCGCACCAAGATCAACGAGTCCGGGTTCGGCCCCGATCTGGCCAGCCGTTTTGCCCTGGATTTCATCACGCAGAACAAGGACAAGCCTTTCTTCCTCTATTACCCGATGGTGCTGCCGCATTCCCCCTATGTGCCGACGCCAGACAGCATGGATGCCGATACGACCAAGGCCAAGTTCACCGGCATGGTCGCTTATATCGACAAGCTGGTGGGACAGGTGCTGGACAGGCTTCAGGAACTGGGGCTCGATGAGAATACGGTCGTCATCTTCACCGGTGACAATGGCACTGGCGTCCAGATCGAAGGTATGCGCAACGGTGTCTCTGTCCGGGGCGGGAAGGGAAAGCCCACCCTCGGCGGAACCCATGTTCCCATGATCGTGCGCTGGCCCGGAAAGGTTCGGGCCGGATCCCAGCCGGAGGGGTTGTTCGACTTCACCGATATGCTGCCGACCCTGGCCGAGATCGGCCATGGCAAGATTGGCCCGGACCCGATCGATGGAGCCAGCCAGGTTCCCGTGCTGACGGGGAAGAAGGACAAGGTCCGCGACCAGATCTTCATGTATTACGCGCCGGGCTGGATTCATGAACCCGCGCGCTTTGTCTTCGATGCACGCTGGAAGCTCTACGGCGACGGCCGCTTCGTCTCCCTGGACCCCCTGCATGACACGGAAACTGAAGTGAAGGAGATGACGCCCGAGGCCAGGCGGCGTCTGAAACAATTCCAGGCGATCCTGGACAAGGCGGGTGTCGGTCCCTTCAACCCGGTGCGGTTCCCCATGTGTGCCGGCAAACCCTCGCTGAAGGAGGGCATTGCACCGGAAATCGCCGGTTGCCGACGCGCTGGCGACTCCGACGGGAACGAATAACAAGAGTTTGGAGGAATGATGCGCGGCATGGGATATTTGCTGGGCGGCGCGGCCGCCCTGGCATTGATATCGTCGCTCTCCCTTGCGACGCCGGGATTCCGCGATCTGAACCATAATGGTCAGCGTGATCCGTATGAGGACCAGCAACTGCCCATCGACCGCCGGCTTGATGACCTTCTCGGGCGCATGACGCTGGAGGAGAAGGTCGGCACCATGATGCATGGCTCCCTGCGGGCCATGGATTCCCCAATCGGTGCATCCAGCAAGGGGTACGATCTGGCGGCGGCGGAGCACATCATTAAAGAGACCGGGGTGAACAGCTTCATCACCCGGCTGACCATGCCGGCGGCGGAGTTCGCCCGTCAGAACAACGCCATTCAGAAAATCGCGGAAGGCAGCCGTCTCGGTATTCCCGTCACCATCAGTTCTGATCCCCGAAGTCATTTCATGACGGTGGTTGGCGCCAGCTCTTCCAGCGGCAGTTTCTCCATCTGGCCGGAAACGCTGGGATTGGCGGCGATCAACGATCCATCGCTGGTCCGCCGCTTCGGGGATATTGTTCGTCAGGAATATCGGGCGGTTGGCATCCATATGGCCCTGTCCCCGCAGGCCGATCTGGCGACCGAGCCCCGCTGGGCCCGCGCCGTTGGGACGTTCGGTTCCGACCCGGAAACCGTTTCCACCCTGGCCGGCGCCTATATCCAGGGCTTCCAGGGAGGGGCCAAGGGGTTAACGCCGGGGGGCGTGGCGACGGTGGTGAAACACTGGGTCGGCTATGGCGCAGAACCGGAAGGTTTCGATGCCCATAATTATTATGGCCGTATCGCCAAGCTGGATAACGCCAGCTTCGCCCTGCATGTCGCGGCATTCAAGGGTGCCTTCGCCGCCGGGTCGGCGGGGGTCATGCCCACCTATCCGATCCTGGAGGGCGTAAGCGTCAATGGTCAGCCCCTGCCGCCCGTTGCCGCCGGCTACAGCAAGCCATTGCTGACCGATCTGCTGCGCGGCACCTATGGCTATCGCGGCGTCATCATTTCCGACTGGGCCATCACCAAGGATTGCCCGGTCGAATGCATAGCCCCGTCTGCGGAGAAGCCGCAGACATCGGCAGCCATCGCCATGCCTTGGGGCGTGGAGGAACTGTCCCAGGTACAGCGTTTCGCCAAGGGGGTGGAGGCCGGGCTGGACCAGTTCGGCGGTGTCGATGATCCGACGGCCCTGCTGGCAGCCGTCCACGAAGGCAGGATTTCAGAAGCGCGGATTGATGAATCCGTTCGTCGGATACTCTGGTTGAAATTCGAACTCGGGCTTTTCGATGATCCCTATGTCGATCCCGACCGGGCAAACATCGTTGTCGGTGACCAAAAATTCCAGGCGGAAGCGGATGCGGCGCAACGGCGCTCGCAGGTGCTGCTGGAGAACAGGGGCAATCTGCTGCCGCTGAAACCATCTAAAGTCTGGCTGCATCGGGTGGATGCCGCCGTGGTGCGGGCGGCAGGCTTCACTGTCGTCGATGATCCGGCACAGGCAGATGTTGCCATCGTGCGGACGCAGACGCCGTCAGAGAAACTCCACCCCCACCATTTCTTTGGCGCGCGTCAGCATGAAGGGCGGCTGGATTTCCGCGACGGTGACGCCGACTATGAGGTCATAAAAAAGGCTGCCTCGACGGTACCGACGATTGTGGTGGTCGATATGGACCGCCCCGCCATCCTCACCAACATCAAGGACAAGGCCCGCGCGCTGCTGGTTGCCTTTGGTGCCAGTGACAAGGCGGTTATGGATATTGTGACGGGGCGCGCCCGCGCCGAAGGCCGGCTGCCGTTCGAACTGCCCTCATCCATGATGGCGGTCGAGAAGCAGAATCCGGCTCTGCCGGACGATAGTAATCAACCACTCTATGCCCGTGGGGCGGGTATCGGGCCAAGCCGCTGAAACGGCGGGCAACAGACGGGATGGTAACACCATGGTAATGCCAAACATGAAGCTCCGGACCCTGGCGCTGGCCGCTACGGCTTTGATGGCGCTGTCCACCACGGCGCGTGCGGCGGACAAGGCGGCCGACCGGCCCCGGAACATCGTCTTCGTGCTGGTCGATGATCTGCGCTTCGATGCCATGGGGTTCCTGACCCCCGGCCTGAAGACCCCCAATATCGACTATCTGGCCAAGAACGGCGTCTATTTTCGCAATGCCGTGGTGACGTCATCGCTTTGTTCCCCCAGCCGGGCGACCATCCTGACCGGCCAGTCGCCGCGCAACCATCGGGTCATCGACAATAATAATTCGTCGGAAGAAGGGCTGATCTTCTTTCCCTCCTACCTGCAGAAGGCCGGCTATCAGACTGGGTTCTTCGGCAAGTGGCACATGGGCAATGACACCGATGCGCCGCGCCCCGGCTTTGACCGCTGGGTCAGCTTCAAGGGCCAGGGCACCTATTTCCCGACCCAGGGATTGCCCCCGGCCGCCATTGCGGCGGGTAAGCGCCAGACATTGAATGTCGACGGGCAGCGGGTCGACCGCGCTGGCTATATCACCGACGAACTGACCGATTATGCGGTTGACTGGCTGGAGAAGGGACGCGATCCCACGAAGCCCTTCTTCCTCTATCTCAGCCACAAGGCGGTGCATTCCGATGCCGAGCCGCCGGAACGGTACAAGACCCAGTACAAGGATCTGGATATCAAGCTGCCGGCAAGCCTGGCCAATACGCCGGAGAACAACCAGGGCAAGCCGCTCTGGGTGCAGAACCAGCGCAATAGCTGGCACGGGGCGGATTTCCCCTATCATACCGACAAGCCCTTGACCGAAATGGTGCGCGATTATTACCGCACCCTGTCGCCGGTGGATGAGAGCCTGGGTCGGATCATGGCCAGCCTGCGCAAGCAGAAGATCGACAAGGATACGGTCATCGTCTTCTACAGCGACAATGGCTACCTGATCGGCGATCATGGCCTGATCGACAAGCGCAATGCCTATGAACCATCGGTGCGTGTGCCGATGGTCGTGCTGGCCCCCGATCTGCTACCCAAGGGGACCACGAACGACGCTGTGGTGCGCAATCTGGACCTCGCCCCGACCTTCCTTGAACTGGCCCATGTTGAAAAGCCCGTCCAGATGGAGGGGCAGAGCATTCTGCCGGTGGCGCAGGGCAAGATCAGTGCGCAGGACTGGAACAAACAGGATTTCGTCTACGAATATTATTGGGAATGGTCATTCCCGCAGACCCCGACCACCTTTGCCATCGAGCGCAACCGGGTGAAGTATATCCAGTATCACGGGGTCTGGGATATTGAGGAACTGTATGACCTGAACAAAGATCCCGATGAAATGCACAATCTCATCGATGATCCCGCCTATTTGCAGACGAAGATCGAGCTTCGGCATTCCTTGTTCACCCAGCTCACGAACAAGGGGAACGACCATGTCGTGCCCTTTACCGAAAAGACCAGCTCCGGTCTGGTCAACCGTGATCAATCGGGGCGGCGTGCCGCCGATTTCCCGGCGAACTGGTACGTGAAGCCCAACCTGCCCACCAAGATGAACGGTCTGTTCCCCGACAGCGAGGCCAAGGCCAAGGCGGATGCCGAAGGTCGGGCTTATTTCCCGCAGCGGCATTGAAAGCCGAAGCCAAAGATTGTCGATAAACGGGAGGAGAGAATGATGAATTGGCGTCGATTGGGTAAAAGTTCGGTTGTGGCGCTGGCTCTGGGTGTCAGCACCATGGCACTGGGGACCGGCGCGGGTCTGGCAGCCCCGCCCGCCGCCGCCAATGCCGGAACCGCGACACGTACCGAACGGCCGATGAATGTCCTGTTCATCATCGCCGACGACATGGCCGCCCGGCTGGGTTCTTATGGTGCGCCGGTCCGTACCCCCAACCTGGATCGGCTGGCATCCCAGGGCGTGAGCTTTGATCGCGCCTATGCGCAGTTCCCCTGGTGCGCGCCCAGCCGTGCCTCCTTCCTGACGGGCACCCGGCCGGATACGACGCGGGTCATGGATCTGGCGACGCCGTTCCGACAGGCGCTGCCCGATATCAAGACCTTGCCGCAATATTTCAAGGACCAGGGCTATTATTCCGGCCGTATCGGCAAGATCTTCCATCAGGGTGTGCCCGGCGATATCGGCCTGGGCGGCCCCGACGACACGCAATCCTGGACCGAAGTGGTCAACCCGCGCGGGCGGGACAAGGATGCGGAGAACGGCGCCCTGATCAACATGACGCCGGGCATTCCCTATGGCTCTGCCATGTCTTATCTGGCCGATGGCGGGGCGGACGAGGAACAGACCGACGGCAAGGTCGCCACGGCCGCCATCGACATGCTGAGGGCGAACAAGGACAAGCCGTTTTTCATCGGGGTCGGCTTCTACCGTCCGCATGTGCCGGAAGTGGCGCCGAAGAAATATTTCGACATGTATCCGCTGGATACCATTCGCATCGCCGATGAAACACCGGAGGCACTATCGAAGGTGCTGCCGGCGGCCAAGGCCTGGACGCCCGATCATTTCGGCATGAGTCCGGACGAACAGCGCCGAATGATCCAGGCCTACTTCGCTGCCACCAGTTTTATGGATGCCCAGGTCGGGCGCGTGTTGGCGTCGCTGAAGGAACTGGGGTTGGAGGACAACACCATCGTCGTCTTCACCAGCGACCACGGCTTCATGCTGGGCGAGCACGGGCAATGGATGAAGAACATCCTGTGGGAGGATAGCGCCCGCGTGCCCCTGATCGTAAGGACGCCGGGTATGACGAAGGCGGGAACACGGTCAGAGCGGACGGTGGAACTGCTGGACCTGTACCCGACCCTGACCAGTCTGGCCGGGTTGCCGCATTATGACCGTAACCAGGGGCAAAGCCTGGAACCGCTGCTGACCGATCCCGCCGATCCCACATGGACCAAGCCGGCCCTGTCCCAGGTTCGGGGCGGGCGCAGCGTGCGAACCGAACGCTGGCGCTACACGGAATGGGAGGAAGGCGGCCTGGGGCGTGAACTGTATGATCACCAGTCCGATCCCGGCGAACATCGCAATCTGGCTCCGGACCCCGCCTATGCTGCCACGGTGGCGGAACTGAAGGCTCTGTTGCCTAAGGGCCCGGTGGAGAAGCGGTCTAAGGCTGTCAGTTACGATCCGATCCGTGACTGCCTTGTTCATCCCCTGTCGAAAGCGCCCAAGGGTGAAGCAAAGAAGCCACCCGCTGGGGGGGGGGCCAAAGGATCGGGCGCCGCCGCCGCCAGGGTTTGCAGCGAGATTGATCCGTGATCTAACTGCACTCACCGGAAGGCGATCGATGATGAGCGATGTGATGGATAATGTTGACGCCCGGTTCGAGGGGATGCGCCACCTGGAGGGCGGATCGTTCCAGATGGGGTCCAACCGGTTCTATCCGGAGGAGCGGCCGGCCCGGCCCGTGCGGGTAAATGGCTTCTGGATTGATGAAACCCCCGTGACCAACCGGCAGTTCCGCCGGTTTGTCGAAGCAACCGGCTACGTCACCTTTGCGGAGATTGCCCCGGATCCCAAGGATTATCCGGGTATGCCGATCGAACTGGCCCAGCCCGGTTCCCTGGTGTTTCAGAAGACCCGCGGCCCCGTGGACATGCGGGATTTCAGCCAATGGTGGAAGTTTGAATTCGGCGCCGACTGGCGCCATCCACTGGGCAAGGGCAGTTCCATTGATGGTATGGATGACCACCCCGTCGTACAGATCGGCTATCAGGATGCCGAGGCCTATGCGAAATGGGTGGGTAAGGAACTGCCGACGGAAGCGGAATGGGAGTTCGCGGCCCGTGGCGGGCTGGACGGTGCCGAGTTCGCCTGGGGGGATGAACTGGCGCCGGGTGGCGCCATGCTGGCCAATTACTGGCAGGGTACCTTCCCCTATGCCAATGACATGCTGGATGGTTGGGAGCGAACCTCACCGGTCGGGACTTATCCGCCCAATGGCCATGGCCTGTTCGACATGATCGGCAATGTCTGGGAATGGACATCCGATTGGTGGTCACTGCCGTCCGTGCCGGCGAAGCCGTTCAAGGGGGCCTGTTGTGTCCCCGCCAATCCACGAGGCGGCAAGGAACGCGACAGCTACGATCCCTGCACGCCCCAAATCCGCATTGGCCGCAAGGTATTGAAGGGGGGCTCACACCTCTGTGCGCCCAATTACTGCCAGCGCTACCGGCCGGCCGCACGTCACCCACAGGCGATCGACAGCCCGACTACCCATATCGGTTTTCGTTGTGTCATTCGCAATATTAATGGTGCAATGAAGCCGACCGAGACGAAAGAAACATAACGGGTGTGCCTTGGAGGGGTACACTGAATGGAGAGCTGTCAGGCCAACCGCACTGTCGCTGAAAGATTTCAGCTGACAATTTGTTCGTTGTCTTGCTGATGGTAGCCCCAATTTCTCGGGAGTTGGAGCCGCCGACAATTCCTGTGCGGTTCACTGGCTGGCCAATTGCCCGGCGTGGAGGGCCATGGCTCGGCCCTGCGCGATGGCGGTTTCCGTCGGGCCCTGGCCGATTGGTATGTGACGGCCGAGGGGCTGAGGCTGACGCGGCTGCGCAGCCAGACGGTCCTGAGCCGTGGCGGTACGCTGGGGCCGGAAGCCACCATCGGCAAGATCGTTTCCGCCCGCCAGAAGCAGGAACTGGCGACGGAGGCGCTGGACCTGCTGGATGCCCCCATGGCATCGTTGCGGATGATGATACCGTAGCGCCCGCCGGTGGCTTCCAGCGCAATTTCTTCTGGGGTGCCGCCATGCGGATCGCGGGCGGTACCGATGAGATCCTGAAGAACATCATCGCCGGACGCGTGCTCGGCCTGCCGCCGGACATTCGGGGCGATCGCGATATCCCGTTCAAGGATTTGCCGGTTGGAGTGTGAAATGCAAGATGATGACGCCGATCCAATCTTGTTGGAGCGCGTGGGGGCGGTGGCCTCTATCACGCTCAACCGTCCCGATGCCGGCAATGCATGGCGTTGTCCAGCATCGCCTCGGCCAGCAGTTTCTTCAGGCGGCTGTTCTCCTCCTCCAAGCCCTTCAGGCGCTTGGTCTCCGACCGCCGACAGATCTCAGCAGTCTTCTGCCCGGCCTCCTGCTCCCGCAGGATCCCGATAATCTGCTTCCTCGCTGAAACGGCTCTTTTTCATCAAATAGCCCTCCTCGGTCGGAAGGACTCTACTTTACCGCGGATATAATTCCAGGGAGCAGGTCACAAAGGGCGTGAAACATGACCCAAGGTATCAGTGATATTTATTGTAGCCCATCTTTTCCAACAGATCATCAAAGATGACCGCGCAAATTTCCTTCTCCTCCGGCTCCAGATCATTGATCCAGCGACCAATGGAGTCTGAAGTGGAAGATGAGGTGGTGTGACGCACCTCCCCCCCTTTCTCCGCATGGATGACCCGCACGGCTTGGTCCACGGTGTCTTCGTCATCCGCAATGCCCAGCAAGCCAAAGAGCTTGGTGGCGGTATCGGTCCAATCAGCGATCATGTCCTCATATTTCAGGAAGATGGACCGCTCATCCTCCCAACCGGCCGCCTCCAGATGCCATTCAATGGAGGCGCGGATCAGTTCAGCATGTTCAGCGAAGCTGTTGACCCGCTCTGCACCGAACGACAGATAGCCGGTCTGTTGATTGAATTTGCGGATCGAGACCATGATATCCCGTGGGTCGCGCATCAGCATGATGCGCCGGGCACCGTCAATTTTATCCAACACCGAGATAACATAGGAATCTTGAGTGGATTTTTCTGCAAAAAAACGCGGCTTTTGTTCACCAGGTAGCTTTTGTGCCCGATAGAACGCGTCAATCATTTCCATATGCCGCTCGATCAATCCAGGCGCATAGGTTTGATGGAAAAATCCATCCAAATCATTGAAATAGCCAAAGGAGGGATTTGGCCCCAACATCGGCCGCCGCGCGGTGAATGAGGTCATCATATCCTCCGCGTAACTGGTTGCAAAGGAGGACGCGATACGCATGGCATGATAAGAATGTTGCGCAAATCGGGTTTCCAGCGGATAGGGCATATGGCCGGAAATTTCCGGATGCGCCGTCAGCAGCTTCATCAAGGCGGTGGAGCCGCTGCGGCCAACCGAAAACAAAATCAACGGTTTGAGATGGTCCGGATGATTGAGCAGGGGAATGCGGGTCGCAAGCTCAATACGGCCAATCTGGGCCCTGATACCGGATGACAGCTTTGCCCACAGGCTCAATGTTCCGCAAGCAGGCAGACAGAGCGTGCTGACTGAAATTGAGAAGCCTGACCGCAGGGCAAATGGTTCCCCCGGCACCGCATATTGCACGTCCGGCCGGTTAAAGGGCGCCACATCAGCAATACAATTGTTTCCATAGAAGAGTTGAATACGCTCAAGTGGAGACGAACGGGAAATACACCACCCCCGGACCAGAAGGCAATATCTCTCTGTTTCATCACCGATTTCCGGATCATCCAAATAGGCCCCGACGATATCCCGGGAACCGATATTCATCGTTTCGACGCTGGATATCTTAATGTCGACCGTTGTCCGGTTCGGCTGACAGAGCTCTTCCAAGAGTAAACTCCTTGATATTGCTGTGCGATCCCGGCGCTGGCGAACCAGTCTGTCAAGGGGGCCGGACGAAAGCCTACAAAGTTCGACAGTCGCACCTAGAACTGTAGATATTTAGGGGTTAATTTGATATTAAGCAGCGGCTACGGAGCTAGGCTTTGGTGGCGTAACGCATCAATTTGCTGCGCGGGCAGCAGATAATTATGGTGGAGTTTGATGATGAATATTCTAATTACAGGCAATATGGGCTATGTCGGGCCGGTTTTGATTCGCTATATCCGTTCTACTTATCCCAAAGCTCGCATCATCGGATTTGATAGTGGTTTTTTTGGTCATTGCCTGACCGGAGCTGATTTATTGCCTGAATCCCGTGCCGACGTCCAGCATTTTGGTGATGTTCGTGATTTTTCGCCCTCCCTGTTGCAGGGTGTGGATGCCGTTGTCCAGCTTGCGGCCATTTCTAATGATCCGATGGGCAACCGGTTTGAAGCGGTTACGGACGATATCAATCACAAGACAAGCGTTTCTATCGCTGAAATGGCACGGGACCAGGGCGTGAAGCGCTATGTCTTTGCGTCAAGCTGTTCCATGTATGGTGCTGCGGAGGGCGGCCCGCGCCGTGAGGGCGATGCGCTGAACCCCCTGACCGCCTATGCACGCTCTAAGGTTGCAACGGAAATGGGCTTGAAGGCGATGGATCGGGGCGACATGGTCGTCACTGCCCTGCGTTTTGCCACAGCCTGCGGCATGTCCCCCCGGCTTCGGCTGGATCTCGTGCTTAACGATTTTGTCGCCTGCGCCCTGGCCGCAGGTGAGATTACCGTGCTCAGCGACGGCACCCCCTGGCGGCCGCTGATCCATGTCAACGATATGGCCCGGGCGATTGATTGGGCGATCCATCGCAGTTCCGATCAGGGTGGCGATTTCCTGGGCATTAATACGGGAAGCGACGGCTGGAACTATCAGGTCCGCGATCTCGCCCAGGCGGTGGCTGAGCTTGTTCCCGGGACCAAAGTCAGCATCAATACCAATGCGCCGCCTGATCGCCGTTCCTATAGCGTTGACTTTGCCCTTTACCGCGAACTGGCACCGCAGCATCAGCCCCAGGTAACGCTGACGGCAGCCATCGAAGGGTTGCGCGACGGGTTGGAATCGATGGGGTTCCGTGACCAGTCCTTCCGGAATTCACAGTTCATGCGCCTGAAAGTGCTGGAACGCCACATGAGCGAAGGTCGCCTGGGTGAAGACCTGCGCTGGAAGTACTGAGAAAAGCCGCTGGCGCGTCTTTCTTGATACGCGCCAGCGGCTTTTTTGCCCGATAGGCCGCCATCTGAACAATGGCCGCCTGGGGTGGCGTTCTCATTTTGATGGCAACAGTTCGGTCGCCTGGAAACAGTCATTTACAGCAAAAACCCGAAGAGACTGTGCTTCTTCCTCGTTCCCCAGCTGAACCTGCAGGCTAAAGCCAAAGCCCACGCGGCTGGTATTCAACGCGAAAGCTGCCTGTGCGCCCGGTCGTTCCACGGAGCAGGTGCTACTCCATAAGATCCGGCCTGGCAGCGTGGCGAACAGCCTTTTTGGCATCATCAAGGTGCGCTGATCGAAGGCCCATCCCTGGACTAGGAGGGTGGGATTTAACTGCCACGTATCGATGAAATATATATGCGCCGTGGGCAGCAGTGGCAGCGAGCCGGTGCCGGGTGATATCAGTTCCCCCTTCGGGCCAGCCTGGATTCCGTTCCACCCCGGTGATGCGGCGGCGGCGGGAAGGGGGGGCTCCATTTCCAGTACGCGGCCATGACGGTGCAGTTTGCTACCGTCACCCGTCGCCTGATGGGTCAGCCGCAGCCGGGCACGGTCAGCCTGGGCCGTTGGCGGAAGTGTTGTCAGAGATGTAAACAGTTCGGCCGTATTCTGAATGGTTTTAAAATCGAATCCCTTATCAATTGACCAAAACGCTGAAGTTAAAAAATAATCTACCAAATATTTAATATTTTCATCATACTGTTCTTTGTCGAAATCATCATTAATAAAAGAATCAAAATCAGGAAAAACCCCCTTTATTTTATAGGGAGATTCACCAATTACGCATAATTTTTTATTGAACAATAGAGATTCAAACCCAACGCTGCTGTTCAAGGTTACAATACCATCCACCTGGCGGAGTAAGGTGGTAGCATCATCGTTTGTGATGCCAGGGCCCGTGACGGTGACATTGGGAAATGTCCGGGCAAAGCGCAGCGCTTTGTCCTGGGCCGTGACGTTGAGCGGGCGGTGAGTAGCTGCTGGATGTGGCTTGATCAATACCTGCACGCCCTTGTCCTGCAACTTGGGCAATAGCGCCTGCAGCATCGCCAGCGGTGATTTATAGGGTGAATGCAGAAGAACGTTGGCGTCGTCGGACAGCTGCAACGGTATCAGGATTGACTTCTTCGTTCGTTCACCTGGACGCTTCTGGTTTCCAGTCCCCAATCCCAGCCTGATCAGGTCGTCAGAAACCGGACGGGCCCCACCCCCCATCGTCAGGCGCCAGACATCTGTGGACAGGGGGGGATGATCATAGGCAGCGCGAATGTCCTCAATATGCAGCTGGCTTAGGGAAGCATTGCCATTCGTCCCCTCGGGATCGAACATCACGGTCTGCTTGAACGGTATCCGCGTTGGCCCCAATTCCATATGGATGACCTGGATGTGATGTCGGGCCGCGAAGCGCCGCACCGCACCATTGTCGCCCCACAGTAAAATAGTATCGAAATCATAGATATGCTGTTTCACATCATCCAGCAGTTCCTCATATAGCGCGCAGATTGGGCCGGTTCCCGTCAGCAGGCCGGCCCATATGTCCAGGCCGGCAGACGCCCAATCCACCAGCGCCTCATCGATTTTCCGGCTGAGGGCAGATGATGGGCAGATGAAATGTGGCCAGCTGTCCGGATAGCGGACAGCCATTTCCTCCCCCACATGGCGGTTGACCAGAAGGCGAACCTGATCCGGCCCCGCTCCCCAATGGCTGCTCAGGCTCTGGGCAAACTGGTGGGCGATCCAGTTGTGCTGCATAAATCCGTTTCGGACTGGATGGGGCTCGACATAGATGAGAAGGTGCATTTCCCGTCACTTGATTGGGCCCATGAACGCCGGCACGATACCGCGTCCGCCGGGAAAGCTGTAATCCGAATTTTTGCTTATATACTCTGACGCCCCCGATAATGTGGGGAGAGGATTTACAGAGGCGTGAAATTTTACCTCGCTCAGGTCGTGAGCCAAGAACCAAGAGCACTCTCAGTCCGGTGCCATTATCCAGACGGTATGGGAGCGGGGCTATGTTTACAATCATGCTGCCCGCAGGCAACGGGCTTTCGCTCAGCGGAAATAGCGATTTTCCTTGTGCATCTCCTGCCGCACCGCTTCCAGCAGGTCGCGGAGCTGGATCTCCGGCGGGGAACGTTCGACCGCCAGCAGGCAGGCGGTGCGGGCCACGTTCAAGATCGCCCCGCCGGCCAACTCATGCTCCCGCGCCAGCCGATCCAGATCCACGTCTGCCGCCAGCCGTTTCGTCTGGTCCTGGAACGTCTCCAGCCACAGCCTTGCACGGGCGTCGGCATCGGGCATGGGGAACAGGATCGACGTCTGGAAACGGCGGGTGAAGGCTTCGTCCATGTGGGCGCGCTGGTTGGTGGCCAGGATTACCAGCCCTGGGAAATCTTCCAGCCGTTGCAGTAGATAGGCGATTTGCTGATTGGCGGCCCGATCATTGGCGGAATGGGATTCGGTGCGCCGGCCGAATAGGGCGTCTGCCTCGTCGAAGAACAAAATCCAATCCCGATGCTGGGCCTGATCGAACAGGTTGGCCAGATTCTTCTCGGTTTCTCCGATCCATTTTGACACTACCTGAGACAGGTCCACCCGGTATACGGGTCGTCCGGCGCGGGCCCCCAGCAGACAGGCGGTCAGGGTCTTGCCGGTGCCGGGCGGGCCGTAGAACAGGCAGCGATATCCCGGTTTCAGTCGCCGTGCCAGTTTCCAGTCCTGCATCAATGTCTCGCCATGCTGCAACCAACTGGCGATCATCTCCACCTGTTGCTGGGTCGGGCTGTCCAGCACCAGATCCGCCCAGTTCAGGGGTGTGGTCATGCGATGGGCGGGGAAGGAGGGGCCGGGGTCGGGATCATAGGTGCCCCCCACGGTCATCCGTTCCAGATAGTCGGGCGACAGGGTGAGCACCGCCACCCCCATCGGCTCCTCCGCAATGCGATGCTCCAGCCGCAATATTCCCTGGGCCAGAAACCGGTGTCCGGGATGGAACAGCCGCCTCGCGGCGAGGCGCGCTGCATGATTTCCCCCGGCCAGCAGGAACAGGGCGGTTTCCACCGTCGGCAGGAAACCGCCATGGGCTTGGCTGATATAGCCGCCGAACTCGGTAAAGCGCCGGCCCAGCGGCTGGTTCTGGATCAGGAACGGGTCCAGGACCGCAGGCGCCTGATGGGGCAGCAGGGCCAGAATCAGCAGCAGCCGCTCTGCGGGGCTGGGGTCCAGCTCCGTCAGGATCCGACCATAGGCGCATGTCTTGTCGGTTACCGGTGGTGGAGCGGGAACGTCCGCCCCGGGCTGGCCGGCGGCATGTTCAGCGAAACGGCAGTCCAGCACCGCCTGGAACCAAGCGATTTCGGCGCCGATGGTCCGGGCATTGTTGAGGATATCGTCAGATGCGTCGATCATGGGTTTCACCAGGTGACATGGATCGGGCTGGTCATCCAGCCATGGAGGACGATGGAAAACCCCCACGGGATCTGGTCCACCAGCACATCCACCGTCTTGCGCTGAACGGTCAGGGTCCAGCCATTTTCCGCCGGGGTCAACTTGCCCTCCCGCTGCAGGAATGTCTGGCGCAGGCCGATGGGGGAGGTATCCTTGATGATTGTCCAGTTGGCCAGCACCGCCCGGGTCAACTGCCCGCACAGGGCCAGGTCCGCATTCGTGGGTTCGATGGCCGGTTCGATCGGGAAGGCGGGGGTGACACCGCACAGCAGCTTGTTCAGCACCAAATCCGGTTCCGGCCGGTCGCACCGCTCGTCCACCAGATACTGCAACAGGTGAACGGCGCGGGAGACGGTTTCCAGCCCGTGCAGCCCCGGCGTGCCATCCTCCCCCGGCATCAGCAGGTCAAGCTGCTGAAAGAAACGCGGCAGGAACGGCGCCAGCAGCACCAGCCCGGCGTTGCCGATGTAAACCGGCTCCTGCGGCTGCGTGGTTGAAGCGGGGAAGCGCCAGCCGGATGGCCGGGCCGGGGGCGACGGCGGCGGCGGGCGGGGGACAGCCTGCAGGGCAGCGGTTACCCCGGCATGGCCGCCGTCCCGCGCCAGGGACTGCGCCTTGTCCAGCAGGGGGGACAGTTGGGCCGGGTCGCCGCCGGCCAGCCGCTGCACCAGTTCCGCCGCCAGCAGCCGCACCGGCCGCAGCTCCGGCGGTCGCTCAGCCACCAGTTCCAGCAGCAGCGACCAGGGCAGGTGACGCAGGGCCGCGCGTTGTTCCGGGCTGGCCGTCTCCCGCCAGGCGGTGGCCAGCACCGTGCCGGCGGCGATCAGGAAGCGGGCCCGCTCCGGGGCGATGATGGTCAGCAGCTGGGCCAGGGTTGCGTCTGCCAGATGCAGGGCCCAGCGTTCGCGCACGGCGGCCTGCGCCAGACCGCGGGCCAGCGCTTCCCGCAATGCCTCCGCCTCATGCTCCGCCAGCCATTCCACCAGGGTCGCCAGCTGCTCCGGTTCCACCCTGTCATCCGGGATATCGCCGGCCAGCCAGGCCAGGGCCAGGGACCGCGCCGCCCTTTCCGGGGGCGGGTCCGGCACGGGCGGTGAAGGGGATGCAAGCGGCGGGGGCAGGGGCGGCGGAAAGCGGTCCCACAGCATCGCCTCCAGCACCCGCCGCCATGCGGCCACCGGCGTCATCCCCGGCATGTCGGCCAGCACACCAGACAGGCGGGTGGCTTCATCCGCCTGTCTGGCATCCAGCAGGGCGGCCACTTCCTCCGGCAGCAGCCAGGCCAGCAACCGATCCAGCCTCTGGGGCCAGACGGTGGGGTCGGCATGGGCAAGCCGGCGCAGCAAGGCTGCCAGACCAGCGGGATCCTGTGTCGCCAGGGCCGGAAGGCCAGACCCGCTGGCCAGGGGCTGGCTGCTGGTCAGATACCGTCCGGCCAGGAACAGGGCCTGGCCCGGCAGCGGTGCCGTTGCCACTTCCTGCAACATCGCCTCCAGGCCTGCGGGCAGGTCGGGGATGGTACCGTTCACGGTTTTGGTGGTGGTATGGCGCAGGATGTCCAGCAGGCCCGCCCGATCCAGCCCGGCGAACCGGGCGACACCATCCAGCAGCCAGGGCAGCACCGGCATCCCGGACCGCCCGCCCGGCCGCACCATGAAGCCCAACATCAGGGCACGGCCCAACTGGCGGAAGCCCATGTCGTCCAGGGTCAGGAGGGGAACATGTCGATGCAGGTCACACAGCCCGTCCAGCGTGTCCAGAAACCCGCCCGCATCCGCGCCAGCCAGTGTTGCCGCCAGCCGACGGAAAGCGGCTTCCGACAACAGCCCCGCCAACCGGTACACCGCACCGCGGTCCCCGGCCAGCCGCTGGACTAGCCCTGCTAAAGCGTCCGCTGAAAGATCGGCCAGCGCTGTCGCCAGTGAACCGGTTGCTTCCCCCTCCCGCCGCAGCAGCCGTTCCAGGCTTGCCGGCAGGTCTGCCATCGGCGGGGCTGCGGCCAGGGCGGCGGGGGCTGTCACTGCCTGCTCCCCGATCAGTTCCGCCACCAGGGCGGGAAGGGAGGAGGCCAGGGGCAGATGCCGGCCGGTCCGCTCAAGGCAGCGCCCCAGCAGGTCCAGCAGCCGGGCATAGGCGATGCCCTCCGCCGCCGCCATCCCCTGCAACAATCGTCGCAGCCAGTCCCGCCGGTTGAACTGGGAGCCGGGATCGCGCAGCAGATGCAGCAAGGTCAGCAGCCGTAGCAGCCGTTCCATCCCCAGATCGGACAGGGTCAGGATGGCTTCTTCATGGTGCAGCCGGGTGATGTCGCCCAGATAAGTCAGGATCAGGGTGGCATGGCCAGGTTCCAGCCTTGTCAGGATATCGGCAAACACGGGTGTCGCCAGGCGGCGGACCAGCCGTTCCATGGCGCTGCGGTCCGCCGCCTGCCGGCGCATCAGGGCCAGCAGTTCTGTCGCATCCCCCTGCTCCGCCCGGCTGATCAACAGATCTGGATTGTCGATCGGTCTGTCGGCGGCAGTGGTCGCTGTGGGGGGTGGTGGCCGGGGGGTGACAGCGAAAAGCTCATGCAGCACGCCGGGCAGGGATGACCCCAGCGGCCGGTGCCGGCGCAGTTGCTCCAGCCCCAGCCGCAACAGGTCCAGCAGGGCGGCATAGGGGACCCCCTCGGCCTCTGCCGCCCCTTCCAGCAGGCTGGCAACGAAGCTGCGGCGGTTGAACTGGGAACCCGCTTCACGCACCAGATAATCGAAGGTCAGCAGCCAGAGCAGCCGGCGCAGACCCGGTTCCGCCAGGGGCAGCAGCGGCTGGACCTGATGCAGCAGGATCAGATCCGCCAGATAGGCCAGAATCTCCGCCGCTTCTGCCGGGGCCAGCAGGGCCAGCAGCCGGCGCAACCCGGCTTCCCCCGCCTGCAGCACCAGCCGCGTCAGCGCTGCCCGATCCCGCCCGCGACGGCGCAGCAGCGCGGCTGCGGCGGCCGGCTGCGCCGTCATCAGCCGGTCCAGCAGGGCGGCTGGCGCCATGGCATCCTGGCCGCGTGCCCAGTAGGGCAGGGTGCCATGGGCTAGATAATGGTCCAGCAGCTCCAACTGGGCCTGCTGGGGGGAGAGGTGACGGGCTTCCACGGCAGTCCCGTCAGTGTCCGCGCCGGTCAGTGCCCGCCGCAGCGCCTCCGTCAATACCCGTTCCAGAGCGGCGGCGGCGGCCTGCTCCAGCCCTTCAGCGGGAAGCTGCCCCAGATCAAGGTCAAGCCGGTCGATCCGGATATGTCGGTCTTCACCGGCCAGCATGTCGAACACCCGCTCCAGCACCGCCGGCAGCAGGCTGCGGGCCATGGTCTCCACCCGCCCGCGCAGAGCCATGGCCAACGGCATGTCGGCGGCTGTCACTTCCAGGCTCAGCCGGCGGACATGGTGGAGGGATGGGGGCATGGGATCAGAGTCGGTGGATCAGGTTATCCAGATTGATCGGCTTTTGCGGAGCTTTCTTGCCCCGCTTTTTTTGTGCTTTCTTACCGGGCTTTTGCAGTGCGTTCTTGACCTGATTATAGGCTGGCCGATTGGCGAAATAGAGGAACAGACACACTCTCAACGGGTCCGCCTCAATCAACGTTGCCGCCGTTTCCGGATTCGCCATCAGATGGATGGTCGTTGCCAGGAACTCGGTATGATAAGTGTCGTCATAGACCTTGGTCGCATAACTCGACCTCGGGTCATGGGACATTTGTTGCACGAACCGATCAATCCGGTGTGGACCGTTGCCGATGCCGGTTCGAGCACTCAGCCCGTCCACCGCGAGGCGGGTCAGGGAAAGGTGTCCGCCGACATCTACCGGGGGCGTAGTGGTATCATAGCCCCGATCCGGCTGTTCCTTGTTCATCATGTATTCCTTGCCGACCCGTCGCATCCGTGTGTCTTTGCTGCGAGCGCGCAGGAAGTTATGCAACGTTCCGAATTCGACGGGCGGCAGGTTGTTCTCCAGATGATGGCCAAGTTCGTGCACTAGGACGCCAGTGGTTGCCCCCCAACCTATGGTAAGGTTGCCATCATCGCTCATGTAGGAAATCGAGCTGGAGCCTTGCTCCACCCCGCCAACGTCTGGAAGACCAGGGCGTTGGACAAGCGCGTTGAAGGTATGTTGCGCCGCGGCGGCCATCGGGTGCTGATCGGCGTTGTTCACGGTCAGTGATTGATTTCCAACATTCCCTCCGTTCGGGCCAAAGGCGGTGCCTTTCAGGATCGAGCTGATGAAAGGGTTTGCATACAGCGCACCACGGATTTTCGTCTTAACCTGTTCATCGTTTTCTGGATTCTGTTTATTATAAAGAGGGGAAATTCTGCCATCTAAATATTGTTCGACAAAAATTTCTATTGTACCTTTATGGAATTTAGCTTTATCGTTCGTAATTAAATTATTGTTTACTCTTTCTTGTAGGTTGTTTCGTAGCCCAGTGCTATCTATTTTATTTATAACGCTTTGAACCGTGTCATTTTCTCCGATGCCCTCATATGCTCGGGTTATCACAGTTTTCCACACCTCAGGGATGTTTTCTTTATCGTGGTGTATATTGTAATCTGTCCTGGCCGACTGGATATCGGCCCCAATGGTCCCGCCGAGAACCGAGCCGATGGTTCCAAGGAGACCGCCCGAGACGGCACCAACGACTGGCCCGCCCAAAGCTGTTCCGATCGCGGTGCCCGCCAGTGCTCCTCCCGTTCCCAGAGTACCGGCCCCCAGGCCGGCACCGACGCCTCCGACTTTGGTCGCTGCCGTTGAGGTCGCTGCGGCGACGCCCAACCCGATTGCTGCTGGAATCCCGACGGCACCGCTGAGGGCCAGCCCCGCTCCTACCGCGCCGCCAACCCCCAGGGTCTTCAGTGCCTCTTCCCAGGAGACCCCCAGGGACGTCAGTGCCTCTTTCCAGGAAAACCGCTGCACCGGCATCAGGGCGCTGCTGCCCAGCAGGTGGGAGCGCAACTGTGCCGGCTGCCGCGTGTGGATGGCCCGCATCTGGGTGGCGGTGGCCCCCAGCCGGTCGGCCTCCGCTTCCAGTGATGTGTCGTCATTCAGGGCCATGCCGCCCACCTGGCCGGTCACCGGCACCCGTCCTTGCATCTGCTGCACAACATGGCCCAGCTCATGTGGCACATGCTGTTCCTGCCCTGGGGCGACATGGATATCCTGTCCCCTTGTATAGGCGTGGGCCTGCAGGGTGGCGGGCTGGGATGAGTTGTAATGGACGCGTACCCCGTCCAGGGACAGGCCGGACATGGTTTCCATCCCCTGCTTCAACCCGTCGGGCAGGCCGGTGTGGTTGGGCTGGCGCTGCACCGGTGCGGACAGCGTGTCCGACAGGGTGGCCAGGGCGCGTACCTGGGGCCGGGCGTTCAGGTCGGCGACCCGCTGCGCCAAGGGTCCGGCAGCGGTGGTTGGGGAGGAGATTGTCCGGGAGGGACCGGCGTCCGATGCCTGACGTGCTGACAGTGCCTGGTGCTGCATCTCTTTCTCCCTCTTCTCACGCGTGCGGGGGCTGCTGGCTGGCGGCCGGGTTGGCATCTGGACTGGCGCTGTGATCGGCCAGGAAGCGTTCCAGCCGCAGGCTGGCCTCTGCCAGCCGTTCCGGCGGCCCCCGGCGCAGGGCGTCGATCCAGGCATCATAGCGAGTCCGGAACCGGCGCATGGCCCCCCGGTCCAGGAACAGGCACTGCGGGGCGATATGCGACGGGGTATTTTCCCGCACGATGGCCGTCACCTGCCGCTGCCACACAATGTCGGCCGCTTCCTTGCGGCTGGTGGCGATGATGGCGCTGAGGCGGAAGCTGTAGCGGCTGCCCGGTGTGCCGGAAAGCGGGGCGGCGGCGCGCAGCAGCACATGTTCCACCACATAAAGCTGGCGCCGGATGGCCTGGCCGCCATTGGCCCGCACCAGGCCGCGAACGCTGGCGATGGCATCCTCCGTGCGGGGATGGCTGCCCAGCAGCCACCAGCCGCCGTCACTGCCGCGACAGGCCACGCGCACCGACCGTTCCCCCGGCAGGATACCGATGCGGTACCGTTCCGGGTCGGCCAGGGCGGGCAGCAGGGGGGCGGGAACCCGCTGGCCAGCCAGGGGAGCTGCGGTTATATCCGTCTCCTCCTCCCCATCGTCACCGTCGCCGCTGTGCATCACCCTGTCCACCGGCAGAAAATAGCGCTCCACGACGGCGGCCAGTTCCCCGTCCAGGGATTGGCCGATGGTGGCCTCTGCCGGATCGGTGACGACGATGGCGCCGCTGCTGCCGCCGCTGCTGCCGCCGCCGGCGGCTGTGCGGTCCAGGATGCCAAGCTGGATACGGCAGCGGATCAACATGCCGGCTTGGTTGTGCCATAGGGCTGGACGGCGGTAATCGAAACCGCGACCCCGGTCGCGGGTGGCCGGAACCATGCGCACCAGCAGTGCCTGTTTGGCCCGCACCAGGGGGGGATCGTCGGCATCGTCGCCATTGCCGCAGTCGCAGCCTGATTGCGGCGGCGCGGCCAGGGATTCCCCGTACAGGGACAGCAGCAGATCCAGGATGGCGGCCCGGCGTTCGGCGACCGGATCGCTGGCGGCGGTGACGCTGGCCAGCCCGGCCTCGTAATCGGGGGAGAGCAGCGGTGCTACATCCGGCACGATGGTTCGCAGGGATTGGGTGGCATAGGTGGTGGTGCCACCGCCGGTGCGGACAGAGAACAGGTTGCGCAGAAAGGCCAACTGGCTGAAATAATCGGCCATCAACTGGTCAAACGGCATCAGATAGCCCTTCAACTGTTTGGCCTGACCGTGGCGGGCCGGACTGGCCTGTTCCGGCAGCCCATAGGCATTGATGCCATAGACGTTGGGGAACTGGTTCTGGACCGAGTAATAGGCGCTTAAATCCTGTGGCTTGCCGGTGGGTGGGGCATAGGCCTCCTCATATTCCGGGCGCAATGCATAGGTGCGGCGCTGGGCCGTCCACAGGCCCGCCAGCAAGACCGCTACCCGCCTCGGGTCCGGTTGACAGGCGACATCCCCCCGGTAGAGCTGGATGGGGAAGCTGCCATCGGCATTGGCGGCGGTGTCCAGCCATAGCAAGCTGCCTGCCGGCACCGGGATGGTTTCGCCGGCGATGTAGGTGTGGGCATCGCCGGACAGGGTGACGGTCAGCCCCCCCACCGATACCACCCCGGTGGTTTCCGCCATCAACCGCAGCAGGCTGTCCACCGGGATCGCCGTCAGCAGGGGGGTGAGCTGGTCATCGGCGATGAAGCCCCGCAGCATCAAAGGCCCGTCAAATATCTCCGCCGTGGTCTTCCCCGCCGCCAGCTGGGTGGCCAGGGTGGTGCGCTTGGGTTCCGGTGCCAGGAACAGGCCAATGGTGAACAGCAGCCGCGCCTGTAACAGGCTGGCATCCACATGGTCGCCCATCTGCACCCGGGCGGCCACGCGGGTGCCGATCAGGGACAGGATATTGATGCTGTTCACATCCTCATCCAGGGCCCGGTGGGCAGTATAGGTATCGCGTACCCGGCGGACGATCTGCTCCGGCCGATAGGTGGCGTGGGTGCAGCAGGGATCGGCCTGTTCCGGCACATGGATGGCGATGTCGTACAGTCCATTGACCCCGCCCACCCTATCGGGCTGGCAGGGGGTGAACCAGACATTGCTGATGGCGGCCACCCGGTCCAGCACCAGCCGACGCAGATCGGCGATGGTGACTGGGTTGACGGGCATAATGGCCGGGCCGGGATACAGCCCCTGGCGCCGCAGCCTGATCTGCCCGCTATCCGGATCGCATAGCAAATCCGCCACCGAAAAGCCGGCCCGGTATGACAACTCGGTCAGGGCGTAGCAGAGCTGCTCCAGAATGGTGACGCCGGGATCGGAGAAATTATAGTCGGTCCAGATGTCGCCGGACAGCTGCTGGGTCAGGGCCGTCCCTTCGGCGTTCAGGGCTCCATAATCCAGGCCGGGATGTTCCAGGGCAGTGGTGGAGATGGTGGCGCTGCGGCGGGTCATGCGCCCCCCCCGGCGGCCAGCCGCCGTCCCGCCCGCGCCGATACAGTCTCCCCGCTCAGATCATGGGTGCTGGCCGAAGTGAGATAGTGCCAGCCCGTCCGGGCATTTTGTGGGTCATAGCTCAGTTCCAGGGACAGGATGGCCCGTACATAGGGGCGGCGACGGATGAAGTCGCCGATGGCGTAGTCATTGTAATAATCTGCCGGCCGTGGGCCCAGGGCAGGGGCAGGCCAGGGGGACAGCCAGTCGATCAGTTCCTGGTTCAGGGTGTCGGTCCAGGCTGCCACGGTGTCGCCATCGCTAAACAGCACCTTGGCATGAACGGTGATGCGGACATAGGTGGGGTTTTCCACCGTCAGCGTAATGAAGGGGCTGATCCGTGTGGCCAGAAGCTCGCCCACCTCCGCCAGCAGCAGCGGATCCACCAGGGGCACCGTGGCGTCGGAAATGTCCGGGGTGCCGGGACCGGCCACCACAACCAGACGCACCTGTCCCGGGCCAGGTTCTGCCGGGTCATCCGCCTGCCCGGCAGGGATCGCCATGGCCTGCCACAAGGTGGGGAAATCGGCCAGCACCAGCCGTGCATAATCCCAGCCCTGGATGCCACGTTCCTTGTGCCGCAGCCGTTCTGCCATCCAGGCATGGAAGCGCTGGCCGGTGGCCGCTGCACGCCCCCCGAAGGAGGCCAGGGGCTGCCCGATACTGCCAATCTCATCCAAAGGGGGATCACTGCTGGTGATGGTGCCGGCGGGCAGCGGCGTGCCCAGGGTCTCTGCCCCGCCCGGCCCCACCCAGGCGGCGGTCACGGCGTTGGTCACCAGACCGGCCAGCAAGGGAAAACGGTCGGCATCATCCACTACCGACAACCGCAACAGCATCTGCCCATCCGGTCCAGGGTCGGGCAGCGGCGGGGCGATGGTGATGATGCCGGTGTTTTGCAGCCCGTTGGTGCCATCTTCCTGCAATCCGTCGGGCTCGGTGATGGGCACCCAGTTTCCCCCCACCGCCTGCGCCCATGCCACCGGCGGCGGGTTGCTGGACCAGCCGGCTTCGCCCGGCGCCATCTGCACCAGCAGATTCAAGGTTTCGGCCGCCCCGGACAGCCCCAGATACAATGTCCCCTGGCAGGGCTGCGGGTCCAGCAGCGGCACAGTGGCACCGATGGGCCAGTCCACCGCCGCCACCCCGGCGAAGGGCAGCAGGTGATAGAAACAATCGCTGCCATTGCCCGGCAAGGTGCTGGTTGCGCTGTAATTCACCCACAGGGCGGCGATCTGGGGCAGCCACGGGGCGTTGGGGGTGGGGACAATGGCACTGGTGCAGCCCTCCATGCAGGTGGCCATGCTCTCTGTCTGAGCCTGGGCCATATCCGCCTTTGCCCCCCGCACCCCGGCCGCCAGCAGCGGCCGGGCCACGGCCGGGTTTTCGCCACTCCCTTCAGCCCGGGCCTCGATCACCTTGCGGGCGCTGCCCAGCAGCACCCGGGCAAGGCCCAGATCGCGTACGGCCCCCGTGCCCAGGGCGGCGGCGTTCTCTTCGATCCAGGCGCTCAGGTTGGCGTTCACCGTGGTGGCGTCGGCAGCCTCCTGCTGGCGCAGCGGCCCCCGCGCCCGTCGCAGCCAGGAGGTGCGGCCGCCATTGCTGGTGGGGGGCTTCAGGGACTGGGTCAGGTGGGTGCGCCATTCACCCCGTTCGACCGGGATGGTTACCACCTTATCCAGGGCGTCGTTCACCGCCTTCAGGGCCGCGCCGTTCAGTTCCTGCACCGCCCGGGCCAGAGCCTGGTCCACCATGTCGTGATAGCGCTCGTCACTGGCGGACAGGTTGGCCTCGGCCACCGGATCCAGGGCGGCAGCCATGGTCGCCACCTCTGTTTCCCCGGCACATTTCTGGACGCAATATTCGCTGCAGCCGGCCACCAGGGCGGTGTTCTGCAACGATGCCGCCATCATGTTGTCGGCGTACAGCGTGTCGCCGAAGGCATAGCTGGGCTGGGTCAGGGTCAGGGTGATCCGGCTGTCGGCCGGTGCGTAATAGGCGGGCGGCGTGGTGGGCACCACGGTGAAATTCTTGAAGGTGCTGTCTGGCAGCACCGGCCTGGCCGCCGCCGGGGTATCGGAACTGTCGGTACGGAACAGAAAGGCGGTGACGGTCGTCTCCTCCGCACCGGTGCTGTCCGACGATGTTGCCCGCAGGTCCCACAGGCCCGGTTCTTTTACCTGCAGCGCGCCTTTGAAGGTGGCGTTGTCGAACAGATAGGTATTGGGCGGAATTCTGTTGTCGTTGGCGTCAATGACATAGCCCTTATAGTAGCCCTGAAAGCCGGTACTGGTCTCGGGCAGGCCGTACCAGGTCAACCCCAGCTCCAGCCAGCTCAGGGTCTTCAAGAACAGTTCGGGGGCGCTCAGCGACAGGGTCGCACCGGTGGTGGCGGGGGAATCGAACGGCGCGATGGGCTGGGACAGGTTGGCGGCCCCGTCGGTGGTTTCCACCGTCAAGGCGGTCAGGTTTGTCACCCCCACCGTGATGCTCAGGCCGGACAGGATCAACCCCGACAGCACCGCATAGGGATAGACAGATGCGGTGGTATCGCCCGTCCCCAACACCACCCGTTCCGCCCGCAGCCGGGCCAGCAGCACCGGCAGGCCCGCCGCTGCCCAGCTGTCATCGGTGGGCGCGGTGAAGGCGGCGGCGCTGGGGGGCAGGATAAAACGCAGGTAATAGGTGGTGTCGGTGCTGGTCGCCGCATCCCCGCCGGACGGGTCGCCGGGGTCGGTGACAGGGTTGGTCACCCCCACCGTCAGCCCCTGTACCGGAACCCAGCTACCATCGCTGGAATAGGCGAGATCCAGGCCCGCCTGCAGCAGGGAGGCCAGCACCTGCGACGGCGCGATCCCTCCCGCTGCGGCGCTGATCTCCTCCAGCATCGGCATCACCGCGTCCAGGCTGGCCCCGGTGATGGTCAGGCCGATGGATATCTGACGGGTGCCGCCCGCCAGCAACAGGGTGACACTGGCGATGGCGAAACCCAGGCTGGCATTGGTGGTGACCAGCCCCCCGTCCGTCCCCACCTGTGTTGAGCCGAACGGTGGGAACGGGCTGGTGATGGCGGGGCTTTTGTCCGACAGGGCCACCGTGCCGGCCAGCACCTGGGCCGGGGCGGTGGTGGAACTGTTCCCGCCTGCCGGCAGCAGCAGCGGTTCCTGGGCGACACGCAGGGTGCGCAGGCTGGCCAGGGCGGCGGAATAGACCGACAGCGAGCGTTCCGGTGCGTAATTGACGGTCTCCCCCGCCTCATCCACCCCGGCGGGAAAGCGGGTATCCAGGGGAACAGCCGTTGCTGTCACCCCATCGCTGGGGACGAAGGTCAGATAAAGCTGGTCGGCCATCGCCGGGCTGCTGTCCTGCCGCAGGATGGTGCCGTAATAGAAATCCACCAGCCGTTCGGGAAACCGGTTCAGCGCCCGCTGGGCGTGGCGGAACAGCATGATGAAGGCGATATAGAGGGACGCCTGAGGGGCGTGGTCCGCCTGGGTCAGCGACACCTCCAGGGCCTGCACCGCATCCGCCGCCAGCAGGTCCAGGCTGGCCAGCAGGGCGGTGGCAAGTTCGGTCAGGGCGGCAATGATCTGGTCGATCCAGTCCCGCTGCCCGACAGCCGTCGGGTTGGCCATGGCGGCGGCGGCCGGCGCTTCCAGCCCCCAGATGCCGGACAGGCCGGCCAGATCCAGCCGCAGGCCCCGTTCCGGGGCGGTGCCGGCCATGCGGCCGTTCACCGTGCGCAGCGGGGGGGCCAGCCGCTCGCGGATTTCCTTGCGCACGGCGCGGGACAGCGGTTCTGCCGACCGCTCCCCCCGTTCCAGGATGCGCAGCAGGCGCAGGATGGCGGCCAGCAACCGGCGCAGCAGGGCAAAGCGCTCCTGCGTGCCTGACGTTTGGCGCAGGCGGTGCAGCAGGTCGCTCAGCTTCACCTCAATGTCCCGCACATCCAATGCTGCCAGCATGGCAAGCGCGATGCTGGGATCGCTGGCAAAGAACAGGGCCCAGTCCCCGTCCGGTGTGTCGGCCAGATCGTAAAAGCTGATCAATTGTCCGTATTCGGCGGCAAATGCCAACAACTGGGCCAGGCTGCGCCCGTCCACCTGCACCCGCGCCGGCGCAGGGGCCGTGCGCAGCCGGTCAAGCTGGCTGGTCGCCCGGTTCAATACCCGGTATGTGCCGTTTGCATCCATGGATCAGGGGCGGCTCGGGTGGCAGGGCTTACGGCGGCGACGGGGGAAGCGTCGCCTCCTGCAAGTAGAAGGGATAGACCAGATTGCTGCGCACATTGGTCTGGCGGATGGTGAAATTGACGTTGATGTTCACATAGCCCTGTTCTGCATCCAGGTCGGACAGAGAGATATCCTCCACGTCGATGCGCGGCTCCCAGTTCAGCACCGCCTTGCGGATGATATCGGCGATCTCGTTGGCTGTGGTCGTCGTCAGGGCGGCGAACACCTTGGAATAAAGGGCGGAGCCATAACCGGCCAGCATCAGCCGTTCCCCCAGGGAGGTGGAGAACAAGATCCACAGGCTTTGCTTGATGTCTGTCGCATCCGCCACCATGACGATGGAAGCGGTGTCACGGCTGAAGGTGGGCGGAAAGCTCCAGCCGACGCCGAGGAAGGGGGGATTGGCGATCTGGGCCATGGGTTCAGCCCCCGATCATCACGGTGGGCCAGCCAGTCAGGATCTTGCCACCATGGGCGGTGGTATCGCCCATGCGGGCGGCGGGTTTGCCGCCGATCTTCACCGTGGCGGACCCCTTGGCGATGCTGTCCGGCGGCCCGACGCAGAGGCACGCGTCCCCCACCCGTGCCGCCGCCAGCCCGCCGATCAGCACAGTGGGTTCCCCGGCCAGCACCGGTCCGCCCACATGGGGAATGGGCGGTACGCCCGGGGTCTGTTGCGGGCAGGTGTGCATGTCGGTCATGCGGGCGGCGAACGTCATAGGCGGCTCCTGTGGTTGGGGGCGCTCAATTGATCTTCACCATGGCGCCCTGAATGGTGACCGCGGTCTTGCCCTTGAGGGTGGTATTGGCCCCCTCGGCGGCATAGTCTTTCTGGGCGCTCTCGCTGATGCTGAGACCGGAGATGTCCACATTCTTGGCAGCGCTCACCGATATGTTGGCCTGGCTGTTGATGGCGATGTCGCCCTTGGCATTCAGGGTCATCTTGCCGGCACTTTCGATGGTGATGCCCTCCGGGGCCATGGTCA
The DNA here is from genome assembly GCF_009495745.1 of Niveispirillum sp. SYP-B3756. Taxonomy (GTDB): domain Bacteria; phylum Pseudomonadota; class Alphaproteobacteria; order Azospirillales; family Azospirillaceae; genus Niveispirillum. The sequence continues at coordinate 321,957 of NZ_WIDQ01000005.1, read as the reverse complement.
GCTTGTTGCCTTTCAGATCCTTCAGCGTAATGGTCTTGGCGTCCTCATCCATGCGGAAATTGTGGCCACCGGGTGTGGAAATCTCCACCGCCTTCTTGTCCTCGAAGAAATCCAGCCGCAGTTTGGATCTGGTGACGATGGTCTTCTGATTGTTGGCGGCAGCCGGGGGGACCGGCGGTTTATATTTCTTGCTGTACAGGCTGGCGACGATAACCGGAAAGCGGGGATCGTCATTCATGAAGGCGACCACCACCTCGTCCCCGATTTCGGGATAGAATTCGGCACCGATGCCGTTGGAGGCGTAGAAACTGCCCAGCCGCGCCCACACCCCCAGGGTTCCGGTGGCCTGGAGCAGCGGCAGGGTAACATAGACGCGGAATTCGCCTTCCGGATCCTGGTCCAGCTTCTGCACGATGCCGGTCTGCAGATTGCCGACCGGCGGCAACTGGCCCGCCGCCCCGGGGGCGGGGATGTCCGGGGCGGTGGCGGAAAACCAGGCGAAGGGCAGGCCGAATTCCAGGGTCGTCTTCCAGAACCCTTCGGTCAGGTTGTGATGGACGGCGGCGACGTACACATTGCCGTTGAAACGGTCTCCCACCCCGGCCAGGGTGACCATATTCCCCATCTTTGCCAGCGGGCTGCCCTGGAAGGCCACCATGCCGCGAATTTTTGACAGCTTGCTTTTCAGCAGCGCCCCCGAGGACCAGGCGGTCAGGTCCGCCGTCGGCAGCTCGCCCCCGGTCTGCTGCGGGTAGAGGCTGACATTGAACACCTTGGCCAGCGTGGCGGATGACAGGTTGCCCGCCTCGGTTACATTGGCGCTGGCGGTGCCGGAGCTGGCCAGCTTCTGGGTCGCCGGATCCCAGGCATAGCTTTTCATGGCGCTGGCGGCGTATTGGGTGGAAGCGTCCAGCTCCGCCTGGAAATCCAGGATGGAATCGCCGAAAGTCAGGGTCAGCACCGGGGCCGCAGCGGTATCGGGCGGGGCCACCGTCACCTTGGCGGCTTCCACCATCACCACCATGCTGTTCAACTGGGCGCGGATCACCATCAGATCCCAGTCGGTGCTGTAATATTGCACAATGGTGGGCTGCTGGGCGCTGGTGGAGGTGACATTCTTTGCCAGCCCGGCATTGCCGATCAGTTTTTCGATCAGCGCACTGTCGGTGATATTCTCATAAATGGCGTTGTGGCGGGCCAGGGTCATCGCCATAGCCTTGTCCGTCGCCTCCACCACCAGCCGGGAGGCATCGTTCTCACTGATCTCCAGCCCCAGTCGAAACACCAACCCGGTGAACAGGACGGTTTCCTTGCTGTCATAGCCCAGGGATATTTCCAGCTTTGCCCCGGGCACAAAGGCGGATGAGGCGCTGATGGGGAAGCTTTCGGTGGCAGCACTGCCGTCATACAGCACGACCCGTGCCTTGGGCAGCTTGTTGACACCGGTCCAGATATCGACGGACAGCACCTGCCAGGCACCGTCGATGGCGGTACCATTGGCCTTGATGGTGAAGCTGGCCGTGGCACCGGCCACCTGCACGGGGGAGGGGGCGGTCATTGGCCAGCTCCGGACAGAGGGGGGAACAGCAGTTGGGTGCCGGGCACCAGTTGGCGGAAATCGGTCAGGCCGTTGGCCTCCGCCACCCTCAGGTAATAAAGGCTGCTGCCATAGATGCGGTGGCACAGGGCGGGCAGGGTGTCACCGGCCGCCACCGTCACGGCATGGGTCAGGTCAGGGGAATTCTTGTTCGCTTCCTTCGCCAGTTCCTGATTGCTGGTGAAGCCCAGGAAGGTCACCGACGCCTTGGCGCGGATCGGCGTGCCGTCGGGTTTGAACAGGGTATAGACGATGGACAGGGATTCCATCCGGCACTGAAACTGCAACTGGGCCCAGGAAAGCTTCACATAATTCGGGCTGTGAATCTTCCCGTTCATATCCAGCACCAGCGCCTTGAAGTCCTCAATCAGTCCGGCCACCCCGTCCGTTGGTGCGTTTGATTTGCCGGGGACAGGGCTGGGAATGATTCCGGTGGTGTCGAACATCAGGTCGAACGACACGCAGTCGGCACCGATCCGGTTGAAATCGGGCGACGGGCCGTTGCTGCCCTGGGCCTGCCGGTTATTGTACTTGATCTTGTAATTGTAGGTGTAGCTGGCCGGGTTGATCCACACCGTGAACGGTGTGCCGACCGGAGATGTGAAGTCCGCGTTGGAATAGGCGGTGATGGTCATCTTCTGCAGGCTGCTGCCGAACATATCAGCGTGCCTCCTGCCGGCGCATGGCCAGCAACACCTGGCGCACGCAGCGGGCGATGATCTCCTCCATCTGGTCAGGCGGCAGCGGTGCGCAACCCCCGCATGGATCGCCCGGTTCGGTTCCGGAATCGTCCCGACCGGTGGCTTTTTTGCCGTCGCCCACCGCCATGCGGACCGCGATTTCCGATACTTCCAGCGGCATTCTCAACGCACCTTGGTTAGAATGGTCACTGCGTCCGGATCAGGCCGGCCACCGCCGGTACCATGACCAACTGTTCATTCAGCGGAACGCGGGTGATGTAGGTACAGGAAAATTCCAGTATTTCGGTCAAGACCTTGTTCTCCTGGGCATTCAACGGACCTGTCACCCAGCGCACTGGCCAGGCGTTGGCCACGTTCCACGCCACCAGGGGCCAGCCATTTTCCCCCAACAGCATCACCACCAGGCTTTGGGTCAGGATGGGGAGCGACAGGCTGGACCCCACCGTCTGTGCCGCCCATTCCGACAGAAAGGACGGGGCGGTGACATAGCCGCGTTTCAGTACCAGATTCGGGGATTTGGTCTGGGATGGCAGCTGATAGACAAAGCGGTTTTCCCCGCCTTCCTTCAGCGGCTCGGTCTCAATCTGGGCATCAAGACCGGAGACCTCCTCGAAGCTGGTGTCGGCACGGCTTGCCAACTGTAAAGGAGTTCCGGTTCCCGCCACGACGACGGTGAACCGGAACCCTGGCACAGGGTAGTAGGTGTCGTTCATCCGGCCGTTCCGCCGTCATGGGTATCCCTGGGGTACCGGATCATGGCGCGGAGATGACCAGGGTTTCATAGGCCACTTCCACACTTTCCACCGCAACCTCATTGCCTTCCGACTTCAGGTCGGTGCCGGTCACCTTGGTGGGCCAGGCATTGTTCAGGGTCCACACCATCTTCGGTGTGCCGGTTTCATCCAGCAGATTGATCACCACCGTTTGGCGGGAGATGGTGTTCATCTTGATCTGGTTGAACCAGTTCCACAGGGTGCTGTCATTGACGAAGATGCCCTTGCGCATGGTCACGTTGCTGACCTTGCCCAGACCCGGCATCTTGATGGGATAGAAGCTGGGGCTGTCGCCGTGCCGGTACTCGATCACCCGGGCTTCTGAATCCAGCCCGGTCACTTCCTGGAAGCTGACCGTGTCACTGCCGATCTGGACAGAGAAGTAAAATTTAGGAAGTGGCCAAATATCGTTTTGGACTTCACCGGTCATGGTTCTCTCCTATCTATGCGGACAGTGGCGATCAGGCGCCCTGCATCTGTTGGGTGAAGGTCAGTTCGATGAATTCGGCCGGGTGGATCATCTGCAAGGTGACCGCCACCACCATGTAGCCATCCAGGATATCCTGGGCGGTCATGGTTGACCCCAGTCCGCACTGGACCGAAAAGGCATCGCTGGCGGTGTCGCCCATCAGGCCGCCCTGGGTCCATAGTCCGGTCAGGAAATTGGAGATCATCGATGTGACCGTGACCCAGGTCTTGCCGTCATTGGCGGCGAAGACAAAGGGCTGAAGCGCCGTCTTGATCGACTGTTCGACATAGATCAGGGTCCGGCGCACCTGGATATAGCGGTAATCGGCGCTGTTGCCATCCAGGGTACGGGCCCCCCACACCACAGTGCCCCGGTTGGTGAAGGCGCGCAGGATATCGATGGCATTGCCATTCAGAGGCTTGTTGTAGTCGCCCTGATCGGCGTCAGTCAGCAGCACTTCCGGGGCGGTGACCGAAGCGACGGTCATGTTGGCCGGGGCGTTCCAGACGCCATTGGTATTGTCGTTGCGGGTCCAGATGCCGGCCATGGCGCCGCTGGGCGGGGCGGCATTCAGCTTGCCCACCAGGATGTCCTGCACCTGGCTCATCAACGGCAGGGCATTGACCAGGTAATTGTCGAGGGCCTGGATGTTGCTTGCGCCAGTGACCGTCGGACTTTCGAGGCTGGTGGGAAATGCATCGTTGATCTTATTTTCGACTTCCGTCAGGCTGGCATCCTTATAGGAGGATTTAGCCTGGGTCTCCAGCAGGCTCTTCAACAGGTCGCTGGCGTCCTGGTTCGGCTGCAGGTTGGTATAGTCCACATCGCTGATATTCATCAAAGTGGTCTGCATGGCCGGGGCATAGGCGGCGCCATAGCTGAACGATGCCGATGCGGCGGCAATCTCGGCGTAGAATGTAGCCCGCTGTTCGGCCAGGCCGGTCTTGGTCCATTTGGTGGAATCCATGGCCCCCGGCAAATCCAGAATGGCAACCCGGTCCTGCAAGCTGGCGGCCTGGTCCAGCATTTTGCGCACCACCGCGCCATAATCGTCATCGGCCAGCAGACAGGCGTCGGGCACCACGGTCATGGTGGGGCCGACCTTGTCCTCTGCCACACTCAAGCCTTCAATCAGCTTGTCCTTGGTGATGGCGACACCGGCCCCGGAATAGGGATCGGTGGATTTCACGCCGCCATAGTTGCAGACAGACACGACATAGCAGGTGCCACCACCATTATCGTAGAACAACTTTACAGCATTGAATAGGTTGAACTGAACTGTTTTGTCGTTGGTCACTTCAGTATTTGTGATTATGAAATAGCCTACCTTGCCATCTTTTTTGGTGGCCTGAAAATCGTAATTGTCCGCTGCTGTGACTTCTTCTACTGCGTATTTCGCATCATAGCCATAGCCAAACCAGCTGTAATAATCGGCCATGGAGCCCAACTCGATCGCCTCTGAATAGGCTTGTTTGCCGGTGGACGGGTTCTTGGCGAAATCAGTGTAGCCGATAAAGATCGGCACCGCCGTCGCCACGCCGACAATGGAAGGCGGGAAGGCCGGCAGTTCGGTAGTATAGACGCCGGGTGTGCTGCGGTTCCTCAAACTGGACATGACACTCGCTCTCCCCTTGATGGAATGGTGGTGGCCACACCCGCCGGTACCTGCTGGTTTCCTGACGGGTGATCAGACATAGATGTACATCTCAGACGTGCCGGACTGTTCGCTCACCCCCGGCCGCACGGGTGTACCCGGTGCGACCGGCAGGCACTCCACCCGCACGGCGTTTTCCCGCCCATCGGGCCCCCGCCGCACACCGCGCAAGCGGAACCGTTGGGCAGATTGCTGGCGCAGGGGCAATTCATCGGCCGCCTCGAACAGGAGCGCCGGCTGCCCGGTGGGCAGGATGACCCGGCTTTGTTGGCTGAATTCCGTGCCCTGACCATGGATAATCACGTCATGCAGCGTCCCTGGCGCCTGGGACGCCACATAATAACGCCACCGGGTGGACCGTGCTTCGAACCGCAGCAGATAGGTCAGGTGACCGATATCGGCCGAACTAACCGGTCCTTCATCCACCGGTGGAACAGGATAGACGCCCGGTGTTGTCGGTGTTGGCCGGGTGAGTATCAGATCAATGAAACCCAGGGGCACCTTACCGGTATCTGTATAAAGCAACGGCCACAGCGGTGTCAGATCATTCCCGTTAAAAAGGTAAATCCAGTACAACCCCATGGGGACGGTACTGAAATCCAATTGATACTGGGTCAGATCCTGATCCAGTTTCGGGATGTCCTGCTGAATGGCCGTATCTCCGGCGATGTTGATGGCCCAGATCTGCCGGGTGTCTGGCTGGATCGGCACGGTCAAGAAGGTGCCGGTGGGAGGGTAGAAAATATCGGCGGAAAGCGGTCCCTCCGACAGTATCGCATCCCGGTCGGTGGTCTGCCTGGCTTCCTGATTGCTCATATAAAAATTGAGGCGGATTGGGGCAATGCCCAGGGGCATGGCGGTGATGCCCACAAAGGCGGTGTTGGTTGGAACCATGATGAAGGATAGCCACGACCACAGGCCGCCACTGCTGCTTTGTCGCCGCAGATAATTCACCAGCCCGTCCAGCCTGGCCTCGTCCACGAAGACGGAAAAGCCGGTCCCCCAATCCCTGAACACCAGTCCCAGGGATTGCATCAGATCCAGGGATGTGGGTGTGGGTTGGATCCGGAAGTCCCGGCACCGGTCGTCATCGCCATCGTAATAGCTGTGACTGATCAGCACAGTGAAGAGTGGACGGAAGCGGCCATTATAGGCAGGGGTGCCGCCCGGGCTGCTTGAAGCCATGTTGGCGGAACCCGTCGGATGCGCCGGTCGGCCGCCGCCGCTCGTCAGGGTAAATGGCCAAGAGGGAACATGCCTACGCATCTTGCTCCCCATTTTCTGTGGACGCGCCCGGCGCCGATCCACGGGCCGGATAGGCCCTGGCCGACATGGTGTTGGACGTGAAGGGGATCAATCGCAATTTGTAAAAGACACTGGGCAAATAGCGTGTTCCCAGCATACTCATGACATAATTCACATCCACCGGACTGAGATCGGCGAATTCCAGCGTGATTTTATCCACTGTGCGATCCAGTTGAGGGGCGTTTTCCTGGGTGAACCAAGGGGTCTGCTGGAAAAAACTGATAATCCGGGAAATTGCCGCAAGTCCTTCCGGATAGGCGCGGTCAATGAAATTCGCCATGAAAATCAGGTGAAGATCGACGTAAAGCGGAGGCTGTACAATGGCATAGTCGCCCCGCCGACCGGGTTGTGCCGCAGTATAAGTGCTGATCGTTGTCTCATGAGTTATATTGTAGACTGACATGACGATTTTGTTACGAATAGATTCACTTAACTTCCCATCATGGTCACTGAAGTTGGACAGGACGACCCAACCATCGGTCCGACGCTCCCTGTTCTGCAGGAAATCATCGGAAAGCCGACAAATTGTTTCAAGAATGTTTCGGATAACATCCATTGACGCCCATCCTGGGTTCTGAGGGGAGATGCTGGCCTTAACGACACCCTTTGGGACGATGTCCATGGTGGTGGGGTATAAGCGGTATATACATTAAAAATTGTATCACGTTGAGTGGTGTCGTGAAACGGGAAAAGTACCTTAGAGGGTAAATTAATTCATTAATACATATATGAATATTTATTATTTGATTGGTTTTCTGAAAGGTGGAGCAGACTTGTTATGAAATTCCCCTGTTGGGCGGTATCGAAGGGGGATCGCTGTGCGTCCGAGCGTCTGTCTGGAAATTTATCGTGTTTTGTAACGCCAATCCCCCTTGATCGCGACCGAATTCAGGGGGATTTCGTGTTCCCTCGGACGCCGAGCGGGTGCATCCGCGCCCTCGGCTCGGCACCACGTGGTGCCGAGCCGGCAGTCGTCGGCCTCCAACCCGCCTGAAGCTCAACCTTCGGGTGGGTTGGGATTATCGGGATTTAGCCGGGTCGGATTTCTTTCAGACTTCGGGTTTACAAGGGCTCAGGGCCGCTTGCGTTGGGTGAACGCGGCGGCCAGGGCTTTCAGGTTATCCGCCTGATCGCGCGGTTCCGGTTCCGGCATATCGCCGCTGCCCGTCCCCATGCGGGAGATGATGGCATCCAGCATCTGGGGCGACAGCTTCTTCGGCCCCGGCTGCGGTTTAGCCGCGCGCTGGATGCCTTGGCCGGGGGCAGGGGAGGCGGTGGTGATGCCACCGCCGCGCGCCACCCGGTCCACCGCGCTGCCAACAATGGCCTTCAGGAAGGGCTTGGCCAGACCGCGCAGCAATTGTTCATCATCCAGCGCCCAGGTGATCAGCACGCGCTGCGCCTGGGCGCGGTTGCCCTGCGCCGCCTTCAATGCCTCACGAATTTTGAGCGTGACATAGGTATCGCTCATGGCCCACTCCTTCGGGAGATTTGTGCCCAAGACTACCGAAGCAGGCCCCGCTTGCCCAAATAAAAATGTGATGTGCCGATCTCATCCCGCCCGCAGCGCGGCAAACACCTCTTCGGCCTGCGGCATGGCGGTGCTGGTGCCGATGCGGGTACAAGCGATGGAGGCGGCGACGTTGGCATAGCGCATGGCATCGGCCAGCGCATCGCCTGCGGCCAGCCGGGCGGAAAGGCTGCCCACGAAGCAATCCCCGGCCCCGGTGGTGTCAACCGCCTTCACCTTACGGCCCGGCACCAGTTCATGGCCCGCTGATGTGACGGCCAGCGCGCCGCGCACGCCGAGTGTGGCGATCACCACCTGATCATTGCGGCGGAACAGGCGGCGGGCGGCATCGGCCACCGCGTCGACCGGGGCGTCACCGGACAGTTCGATGCCGGCGAAATGGCCCAGCTCCGTCTCGTTCACCACCAGAATGTCGGTATCGGCCCAGAGTTCAGCGGGTGCATCATCCAGCGCCGGGGCAGCGTTCAGCACCGTGCGGGCACCGGTGGCCCGCGCCTGGGCGAAGATGCTGGCGATGGTGCTGCGCGGCACCTCAAACTGGCTGACCACGATATCGCCAGCGGTAATCGCTACCCCCTCGGCATCGGCGGGCACGATCTCTTTATTGGCGGCAGGGATGACGACGATGCGGTTTTCCGCCGTCGCATCCACCAGAATCAGGGCATTGCCGGTGCCCAGCGTCTCACTCCGCTTCAGGGCGGATGCCTCGATCCCCTTTTCGGCAAAGAAGGCCACCACCTGATCGCCGAAGGCATCGCGCCCCACCCGGCCGACAAAGCTGACCGCAATACCCTGCTGCACTGCCGCGACGGCCTGGTTCAGCCCCTTGCCGCCCGGCATCAATTGCACCGTCTCCCCATTCACCGTTTCACCGGCGCGGGGTGCCGCCTGCATGGTGGCCAGGATGTCGATATTGGTGCTGCCGAGAACGATCAGCTTGGCCATGATGGACCCTTGGGTATGGATGGCGTCTTTGCGGGAAACGTTCCTAACCGTTTCCCGCCTGCGGGGGAAGAGGCTCAACCAGCCTTCTTCTTCTCCGCCTCCAACTCATCCAGCAGGGCCTTGCGCGACAGTTTGCCGATCATGGTCTTGGGCAATTCATCGCGGAATTCATACAGCTTGGGCTGTTCGATGGGGGACAGCTTGTCCTCCAGGAAGGCCTTGATATCGTCCTTGGTCAGCACCGCGCCATCACGGGTCTTGATATAGGCCTTCACTGTCTGGCCGCGATAGGGGTCGGGCACGCCCAGCACAATGCATTCCGCCACCTGCGGATGCTGATAGATCGCCTCTTCCACATTGCGGGGATAGACATTGTAGCCGCCAGCCAGGATCATGTCCTTGATGCGGTCGACGATGAAGATATAGCCATCTTCATCCATATAGCCGACATCGCCGGTATGCAGCATCCCGCCATCCAGCGTCTCCGCACTTTCCTTGTCTTTCTTCCAATAGCCCTTCATCACCTGCGGGCCGATGATGCAGATTTCGCCGCGTTCGCCGCGCTGCACTTCCGTGCGGCGATCCTCCAGGCTGACGATGCGGATATCGGTGCCAGGCACCGGCAGGCCGATGGAGCCGGCGCGGCTGGCATGGGCCGGGTTGATGGTGGCGATGGGGGCGGATTCCGACAGGCCGTAACCTTCCACCAGGGCACAGCCGGTCAGCTTCTCGAACTGCGCCTTCACCTCCACCGGCAGCGGCGCGCCGCCGGAATTGCAGACCTTGATGGAAGACAGGTCGTACTTGCCCACATCCTTGTAATTATTGATGGCGGTATAGATGGTGGGCACAGCCGGGAACTGGGTCGGCTTCTTCTTGTGGATGGTCTCCAGCACCTGCTCCAGTTCAAACCGGGGCAGCAGGATCATTTCCCCGCCATTCTGGATGCTCAGATTCATCACGCAGGTCATGGCGAAGACGTGGAACAGCGGCAGGACGCCCAGCATCCGCTCGTTCCCTGGTTCCGCCAGCGCGCTGAACCAGTAGGATGCCTGGGTGGCATTGGCGGTGATGTTCTGGTGCGTCAGCATCGCCCCCTTGGGCACACCGGTGGTACCGCCGGTATATTGCAGCACCGCCACATCATTGACGGCATCCAGCGCCACCGGGCGCAGCCTGCCGTCATTGGCTACCAGCTGTTTGAACCAGACATGCCGCCCGTCGCGCGGGATGGCGGCGATTTCCTTCTTCTTGACGAAGGGGAACAGCAGGTTTTTCGGAAAGGGCAGGATGCCGGCCATGGGCACGACGATGATCTTTTTCAGCCGGCTCTGCCCGAACATCTTGGCCAGCTTGTCATAAGTGACCTTCAGATCCAGGCTGATCATCCATTCAGCCTCGGCATCATTGATCATGTGGCAGATTTCACGTTCCGCGTAGAGCGGGTTGAAATTCACCACCACGCCGCCGGCCTTCAGGATGCCGAAATAGCAGATCACCGAATAGGGCGTATTGGGCAGGAACAGGCCGACCTTCTGGCCCTTTTGCAGCCCCATTTCCTGCAAGCCCTTGGCGAAGCGATCCACCAGGTCGGTGATCGCGCCATAGGTATATTTCTTGTCCAGGAAATCGACGCAGGGCCGGTCGCGGAAGCGCTGGGTCGCCTGATCCAGCAATTGCGGCAGCGTCCGCTCCGGAAGTGGGCTGTCCCAGGTGACACCGGGGGGGTAGGAGCCTTCCCACAGGAAGGGCCGGCGACCCTGTTGCTGCTGCTGCACGGATGCGACCGCTTCGGCCATTTTATTCCTCCCGGTATGGACTGCCGGCGCCTTCCAGCGCGACGCCTTTGAATCTCGTATATCGGTAGGGGAAATGGAACCTCAAGCGTTTCTTCCGCCTTCCGTTACGTCACCCAAGCGATTTTTTTGCAAGCCCCACCCTGACAGGGCGAATGGCCAGCGGTTACCGTCCTCCCGCCTTGTCCAACAGGCGGCGGCGCGGGTTGTCCGGGCCGTCTGCCAGATCATCCCGCACGGTGCCGGCGGCGGGCGATTCTCCGCTGGCATAGGCTGCCCGGCCGATCATGTGGGCGGCAACCGGTGTGGTCAGCAGCAGGAACAGGATGGCCGCCACGACACGGGCCACCACATCCAGGCCGGGAAAGAAAATGGCCACCGCCAGCAGCACCAGCCCGCAGCCCAGCGTGCCGGCCTTGGAACTGGCGTGCATCCGGGTCAGCGCATCGGGCAGGCGCACCACGCCCAAGGCCGCCACCAGGCAGAAAAACGCCCCGGCCACGGCCAGAATGCCGACGATGGCCTGTGCGATCTGGTCAAGCATGGGGCGACTCCTTCTCCTTCTGCGTGGCTTCCCGCTCCTCCGGCCTGTCCACCACGCGCCGTTCCAGGAAACGCGCATAGGCGACGGTGCCGAAAAAGGCGACCAGGGCCAGGGCGATGGCCGCATCCAGGAACACCACTTGGCTCACATACAGCGTGTAGAGCGCGATGAAGGCGACGGCCAGCACGCCGAACAGGTCAATGGCGATGATGCGGTCCGCCGTGGTCGGTCCGCGCAGCACCCGCACGATCACCAGCCCAAAGGCGACGAACAGCATCACCATGGCGATGGTCAGGCACCAGGTCAGGAAGGGGGTGATGGCCGGGATCATCGCAGCACCTCCAGGATACGGCGTTCCATACTGTCCTTGGTTTCGGCACACAAAGCCGCCGCATCGCCCCCGAACATGGCATGGACATAGAGATGCTTGCGGTCAGGCGCGACATCCAGGGTCAGCGTGCCGGGCGTCAGAGTGATGGAACAGGCCAGCAGGGTAATCTCCAGATCCGTCCGCGCGTCCAGCGGGATGGCGATGACGGCCGGCTGCACCTTTTCACCAAAGCCCAGCACGCTGGCCGCCACCTTCAGGGAGGAGGTGACGATTTCTTTCAGCAGCCAGAGGAAATAACCCAGCGAGCCCCAGAAGACGCGGAAATAACGCTGCGTGGGGTAAAGCGGGCGGCCCAGCCACAGCACGCCATGGCCCAGCACAAAGCCTGCCGTGAAGCCGCCCAGGCTGAAATCGGCATTAAAGCCCATCCAGGCCAGGGCCAGCAGCAGGTTCAGCACCAGCAGGTTCATGGCTGCACCTCCATCGCGGCCGTGTCAGCGGCCCCGACCAGGGTGGGTGTCGTTGGCACGGCCCCCAGCACCGCGTCGATATAGGCTTGCGGGTCAACCAAGCCATCGGCGGCCATGGCGCTGACGCGCATCAAGGGTTCGGCATAGAAACCGATGGTGACGGTGATGGCGGACAGCAGCACCAGCGGGGCCACCAGGGCCACGCGCGCCGCCCCACCCAGGCTGGTCGTGCCCAGGGCGTCGCCATCCGGGTTGGCCTTCCACACCATTTCCGCCCATAACCGCCCGACCAGCCAGAACGTCAACAGCCCCGTCACCAGTGCCGCGGCGACGATGGCCCAATTCTCCACGGCCAAGCCTGCACGCACCAGCAGAAGCTTGGACCAGAAGCCGGAGAAAGGCGGGAAGCCAGCCAGGGAGGCCAGCGGCACGAACAGCACGATGCACAGGATCGGTGCGGCGGTGAACAGCCCGCCCAGCTTGGCATAAGACGTATCCCCACCCGACAGCCGGCGGACCACGCCGGCGCCTAAGAACAGGTTGGTCTTCACCACAATGTCATGCACCAGATAGAAGACGGTGCCGGCAATGGCCAGTGGTGTGGCGATGGCGAGCCCCATGATCATGTAGCCGATATGCGCCACCACCTGCCAGGAGAGCGCCCGGCGCAGGTCACGCACTGCCAGCGATCCCAAGGCACCCGTCAGCATGGTGGCCCCGGCAATCCATAGCAGGATGCCATGGGTCCAGCCCATGTCGCCGGTGAAGATCAGGGTGAAACAGCGCAGCAGCGCATAGACCCCCACCTTGGTCAGCAAGCCGGCGAAGATCGCCTGCACCGCCACGGCGGGCGTGTGATAGGCGGCGGGCAGCCAGAAGAAGAAGGGGAAGACCGCCGCCTTCATGCCAAAGGCGATGATGAACAGCACGGCAATGGTGCTGACCAACCCCTTATTGGCGACATGCGGCACGCGCACGGCCAGATCGGCCATGTTCAGCGTACCGGTCACGCCATAGAGCAGGGCAACGGCCAGCAGGAAACAGGCGGTGGCGATCAGGTTGATGGCGGCATATTTGATGGCCCCGTCGATCTGTTCCTTCGTACCGCCCAGCGACAGCAACACGAAGGACGAGATCAGCATCACCTCAAACCAGACATAGAGGTTGAACAGATCGCCGGTGATGAAGCTGCCGCAGACACCGACCATCAGCACCTGAAAGATAATGTGGTATCCGCCGCGTTCGCGCACCGCATCCACATCGCCCAGCGCATAGACGGCCACCGCCAGCGCCATCACAGCGGCGATCAGGATCATCAGCGCCGACAGCGTGTCGGCCACCAGAATGATGCCGAAGGGGGCGGCCCAACTGCCCATCTGGGCCACCTGCACCCCGCCTTCCATCACCCGCGCCAGCAACAGGCCAGCCAGGATCAGCAGCAGCGTGCTGCCGGTCAGCGACAGCACACGCTGCAAGGAAGGACGGTTCCAGAACACAGCACACAGGGCCGCCGTGGTCAGCGGCACCAGGATGGGGGAAGCAACCAGCCAAGCGATCATACCGCATCCTCCGGCTCAGCCGTGCGCATCTGGCTGCTATCCAGCGTGCCCAGTTCCTGATAGCCGCGATAGACCAGGGCCAGCACGAAGGAGAGCAGGCCGAAACCAATGACGATTGCGGTCAGGATCAGCGCCTGGGGCAGGGGGTTTGCCAAGCCCTGGCCCAGCACCTCCTGCCCCTGGCCGATCAGGGGGGCCTGACCGGGCGTCAGCCGCCCTACCAGCAGGATGGCGACATTGACCGCGTTGGACAGCAGGATCACCCCGAACAGCACCCGCAGCAACTGGCGCGATAGGAACAGGTAGACCGCCCCGGCGACCATGCCGCCGACGGCGAAGGCCATGATGGTTTCCATGGGCTCAATCCTCTTCCATCAGGGCCTGGACCATGGCCAGCAAGGCACCCACCACCACCAGATAAACACCGATATCGAACAGCACGGGCGTGCCCAGCGCCAAAGCCTTGGCGCCGGTAGCATCCTTGAAGATGATCCAGCGCGCCGTCATGAACGGGTCGCCGCCGGGGCCGGCGAAAAAGCCGGACAGGATGCCCAGCAACAGCCCGCCGCCCAGCAGGCTGCGCGGGTCCAGCACCAGCAGGCGCTTCATCTCCTTCACGCCAAAGGCCAGCGCGTGCAGGGCGAAGGCCACGGCACAGATCAGCCCGCCAACGAAGCCGCCCCCCGGCTCATTATGGCCGCGCCAGAGGATGAAAATGGAAAACAGGATCATCAGGGCCAGCAACAGGCGCGTGGCCGTGCGCAGGATCAGGCTGTCCATCATGCGACCTCTCCCGTCTGCGGCCCCGGCTGTGGTTTAGCTTTTGGCTTGGCATAGCGCGCCTTCAGCAGGGCCAGCACGCCCAGCCCGGCGCTGGCCACCACGGTGATTTCACCCAGCGTGTCAAAGCCACGGAAATCCACCAGAATGACATTCACCACATTGCGGCCATAGGCTTCCAGGTATGAGGTATCGCCGAAGAACTGCGACAGGGTCATCGGCAGCGGCAGGGCGATGATGGCCAGCAGGATCGCCGTCACCACCCCACCCAGGCCCAGGGCCAGGATGCCATGCAGGAAGGCCGCCTGCGGCTTGCGGTCCGGCCCCTTGGGCAGGGCTGGCAGGTGGGCCAGCACCAGCACTAGGATGATGGCGGTCAGCGTTTCCACCATCAGCTGGGTGATGCCGACATCCGGTGCGCCATAGGTGATGAAGAACATCGCCACCGACAATCCATTGACCGACAGGGCAGTGATGATGCCCAGGCGTGACCGGGCACGCATGGCTCCCGCCGTACCCACCAGCATCATGATGCCCAGCAGCAGTCCCACCCATTGCCCGTGAAGATCAACGGCCGGCAGCACCAGCGCCTGGCGGAACCAGAGTGTTGCGCCCAGCAGCAGCAGCATGGCGGTGAAGATGATGGCCATATAGCGGGTCATCACCCCGCCCTGAAGCTGCCCGGTCACGGCCCGGGCCAATGCATCCAGCCCGTTCAGGATATGATCCCAGCCCTTATCGGCATCAAAACGGGTAAAACGCTGCAATCCCGCCAGCCCGGCGGTAAGGGGACGCAACGCCAGATAAAAGCCAATCCCCAGCGCCACGGTGATAGCCGACAGGCCAAGTGCAGGCGTCAGCCCGTGCCAGAGATGCAGTTCCACCGCCAGCGGTTCGCCGCGCACGGACGCCGCCACCTGCCCCAGCAGCCCATCCAGGATGCTGGGATAAAGCCCCAGCAGCAGCCCCAGGCTGGCCAGCAGCGCCGGCCCCAGCCACAATGTCAGCCCGCCTTCATGCGCATGGGCGGCGGCTTTGGACGGTGCCCCCAGGAAGGGCTTGACGAAGACCAGCCCCGCGGCACCCAGCATGGTGGCATTGGCCAGGATGGAGACCACCAGCACCGGCAAGACGGGCCGGTCGGCGGTCAACAGCCCTTCATAAATCAGTTCCTTGCCAATAAAGCCCAGAAAGGGCGGCAGGCCAGACATGGAGAGTGCGGCGAGCGCGATGAAAACACCCGTCAACGGCATGGCGCGGAACAGGCCGGACAGTTCCCTCACCTCCCGCGTGCCACTGCCATGGTCCACCGACCCGGCCCCCATGAACAGGGCGCCCTTGTACAGGCTGTGTGCCAACAGGAAGGCGGCGAAGCCGCGGATGGCATAATCCGTACCCAGCCCCACCAGCATGGTCAGCGTGCCCAGGGCCATCAGGGTGGTGTAGGCCAGGATTTTCTTCAGGTCGGTGGCGCGCAGCGCCATGGCCCCGCCCCAGAAGGCCGTCAGCGCGCCAAAGCCGGTCAGGGTCCAGAACCAGATGTCGGTGCCACCCAGCATGGGCGACAGGCGGGCCAACAGATAGATGCCGGCCTTCACCATGGTGGCGGAATGCAGATAGGCGCTGACCGGTGTGGGCGCGTCCATGGCGTTGGGCAGCCAGAAATGGAACGGCACCTGCGCCGATTTGGTGAAGGCGGCCAGCAGCAGCAAGATAAGGATCGGTAGGTAAAGCCCATGCCCCGTCAGATCCACACCCTTGGCGGCAATGGCCGACAGGCTGCCGGCACCGCCCGCCGTGCCCAGCAGAATCAGCCCGGTCAGCAGGGCCATACCACCGCCACCCGTGACCAGTAACGCCTGTAGGGCCGACCGGCGGGAACGGGCATCGGCATGGTTGAAGCCGATCAGCAGGAAGGAGGTGACAGACGTCAGTTCCCAGAACACGAACAGGCTGATGATATCATCGGCCAGCACCAGCCCCAGCATAGCCCCCATGAAGGCCATGATGAACAGCATGAATCGGCCTTCATGCCGATGGCCGCGCAGATAGCCGCCGGAATAAAGCACGATCAGCGTGCCAATACCGGTGATCAGCAGGGCGAACAGCAGCGACAGCCCATCCAGCCGGAAGGCTAGTTCCACCCCCAGCGCCGGCACCCATTTCCAGGATTCGGCCACCGGTTGCCCGCCCACCACTGTGGCCAACTGCCCGGCAAACCAGACAAAGCCCCCGGCCGGGGCCAGCGCCAGCAGCCAATGGGCGAAGGAGGGGAATAGGCGGTTGAGCGTCGGCGCCAGGGCCGCTGCCAGGAAGATGATCCCTATCGCTGTCAGCATCGCGGCGGCCGGGCTCTCTCGTTTCGGGTTGCACGTCCAGGCCAATATAGGGACTGAAAACCCTCCATCAACCAAAACCGGACCGGTCAGGGACGAAAACGTCCCAAGCTGGCCTTCGATGCCAGAAAATGCGACGGGAAAACCGGTCCAGGAAAACAAAAGGCCGGCGCCTCGGGTGAGCGCCGGCCTTTTTCAATGTCTTATGCTCTGGTGCTTATTCGTCCAGGGCAGCGGCATTGTCGATGACGTGGCTGACAACGCCATACTCCTTGGCTTCTTCGGCCGACATCCAGAAATTACGGTCGGTGTCCGCAGCCACCCGCTCAATCGGCTGGCCGGTTTCCCGGGCGATCACCGTATTGATGCGGTGGCGCATCTTGATGATCTCCTTCGCCTCAATGGCGATGTCGGTGGCGGGGCCACCCACGCCGCCGGCGGGCTGGTGGATCATGAAACGGGTGTTGGGCAGGCAATAGCGATTTTCCTTGGCAGCGCCCAGGAAGATGTGCGCGCCAGCCGACGCTACCCAGCCCGTGCCGAGGATTTTCACCTTCGGCTTGATGAAGCGGATGATGTCGTGGATCGTGTCACCCGACTCGACGTGGCCGCCGGGGGAGTTGATCACCAGCTTGATCGGATCATCGCTTTCAGCCGCCAGCGCCAGAAGCTGGGCGACAACTTCCTGCGCCACCTTCTGGTTGATTTCGCCGAACAGCAGGACCGTGCGGGCCTTGAACAGGTTCTGGGCCACGCTGGGCGGGGCCTTGGCCGGCTCCTTGGTCGCGGTCTCCGGCTTTTCTTCTTCGTCGAGACGGATCGGGTTAACGAGCAAGGCACGCTCCTGGTTTGAAGACCTGTACGATATCTGACCTAGCCGGAAATCGGCAAAGGTTCAACCCATCGCAGCATGGATAACCTTATTTGGCGCGTGTGGGTGCTTGTTCAATCACCCGCCAACGCAAAAGGGGTGGCCATGGTGCCACCCCTTACCCGATCAGAACAGCAATCAAATCAGCCGTTCAGCGACTGTTCCAGCATGTGCAACACCTCATAGCAGGGCAGAACCTGATGCACGCTGGCATTGGGTTCGCGGCCTTCCCGGATGGCGGCGACGAATTCGCGGTCCTGCAGCTCGATCCCGTTCATGGAAACGTCCACCTTGGACACGTCGATCTTCTCATCCTTGCCGGTGATCAGATCATCGTAACGGGCAATGTAGGTGCCATTGTCGCAGATATAGCGGAAGAAGGTGCCCAGCGGCCCTTCATTGTTGAAGGACAGCGACAGGGTGCAGATGGCCCCGCCTGCCGTCTTCAACTGGATCGACATATCCATGGCGATGCCCAATTCCGGGTGAATCGGCCCCTGCACGGCATGGGCCTTCACCACCTTTTCCCCCGTCTGATACTGGAACAGATCCACCGTGTGGGCGGCGTGGTGCCACAGCAGATGGTCGGTCCAGGAACGCGGCTGGCCAAGTGCATTCATATTGGTGCGACGGAAGAAATAGGTCTGCACATCCATCTGCAGAACCTTGGCTTCCCCGGCCACGATGCGCTTGTGCACGAACTGGTGCGACGGGTTGAAGCGGCGGGTATGGCCGACCATGCAGACCTTGCCGGTTTCCTTCTGCACCGCCGCCACGGCCTGGGCGTCGGCCAGACTGTCGGCGAGCGGGATTTCCACCTGCACATGCTTGCCGGCCTTCATGCATTCAATGGCCTGGGACGCGTGCAACTGGGTGGGGGTGCAGAGGATGGCGGCATCCACGCCCGGCTGGGCCAGGGCTTCCGCCAGTTCGGTGGTTACATGGGGCACGCCGTACTTGTCGGCGGTCTCCTTCGTCTGGTCCAGGCGGCGACCGACCAGGGAAACAACTTCCACCCCGTCGATCAGCTTCAGGGCATCCAGATGCTTCTGACCAAAGGCGCCAGCGCCGGCGAGGATGATCTTCATGGCTTGTACTCTCTGATGGATGGGAATGGTGTTGGGGGGAGGAGCCCGGAGCTGTCATCGCTTTCGTGAAGGCACATGCGGACCGATTGCAGGATAATGCTGTGCGTTTCACACTCTCCCCACCGTCACCCCGGCGAAGGCCGGGGTCCAGGGGCCGCAAGCACTTTGCCCTACGAACTGGACCCCGGCCTTCGCCGGGGTGACGGCTGTGAAGCGGCAGGGCGTGCCACATACCGCCGAGATCAGCGCCTATATGCTTCTACGGGAACGGCGATGGCTCACCCCCCATTCTTCAAAATCAAATGACCAACCGCCGTGTTGGAGGCCGGCACGTGGTAGAAGCGGTGCAGCAGGTCCACATTGGCCTCCAGCGCCCCGCGCATGATCAGCCACATCACCAGCTCAATCCCCTCCGACCCGGCTTCCCGCACGTAATCGATATGCGGGATGCGGGCGGCCGCTTCCGGGTCGTTGATCAGCAGGTCCAGGAAACGCTTGTCGAATTCCTGGTTGATCAGGCCTGCGCGGGGGCCCTGCAACTGGTGGCTCATCCCGCCCGTGCCCCAGATCTGCACATTCAGATCCTGGTCAAAGCTGCGGATGGCCTTGCCGATGGCCTTGCCCAGCGCATAGCAGCGGGCGCCCGACGGCGGCGGGTACTGCACCACATTGACCGCGAACGGAATCACCTTGCAGGGCCAGGCGTCGGGCTGCCCGAACATCAGCGACAGCGGCACGGTCAGCCCATGATCCACATCCATCTTGTTGACGATGGTCAGATCGAAATCATCCTGGATGACCGACTGGGTGATGTGCCAGGCCAGTTCCGGATGGCCGTGCACTACCGGCACGGGGCGCGCACCGAACCCTTCATCGGCGGGCTTGAATTCCTCCCCGCAGCCAATGGCGAAGGTGGGGATCAGATCCAGGCTGAAGGCGGATGCATGGTCATTATAGACCAGGAAAACCACATCGGGCTTTTCCTCGGCAATCCACCGCTTGGAGAAGTCATAGCCCTGGAATACCGGCGCCCAATAGGGCTCGGCAGACTTGCCCAGGTCCAGGGCCGCGCCGATGGCAGGCACGTGTGAGGTGGTGACACCTGCTGTGATTTTCGCCATTTCCGTTTCCTCCCCGTTTTATCAGACGACCTTGTTGCCGTTGCTGCCATCCGGGCGGCGTCCGCCTGACAGCATCATGGCGGCATATTCTTCCTGGCTCATGCCGGTCATCGTGGCGGCGGCGGACTGGAAGCTCTTGCCATCGGTGGCGAAAATCTTCGCCAGGAAATAGACGTTGCCGCCCAGCGACAGCAGGCGATTATAATCGCGTGCCAGAACGCCCAGCTTCTGGTCCTCCGTCATTTTCCATTCGTCCAGATAGGCACGCTCATCGGCGCGGAACCGGTCACGGTTCTCGGCCTTCATCAGCGACATGCAGAACTGGTTCAGGTGATAACCCCGGCGCGACATCTCCGCATCGAAGATGATGGTGCCTGGAATGTTTCGGTAAGACGTATCTTCGGACATCAACGCACCTCTTCCGGCCAATAGAGACGCAGGGGGTTATCCACCAGCAGCTTCTGCTGCAGTGCTGCGGTCGGGGCGATCCGCGGGATCACATCGACCAGATGCCCGTCATCGGGCATGTGGGATTTCATGTTGGGGTGCGGCCAATCCGTGCCCCACAGCACCCGGTCGGGGAAGCTTTCCACAATATGCCGGGCGAACGGCACCACGTCGCCATAGGCGGGGGGGCCGAGTTTGGACAGGCGTTCGGGGCAGCTTACCTTGGACCAGAAATTGGTGTGTTCGCGCATCAATTTCGTGAACAGGGCGAATTCCGGTCCGTCCACCGGTTTGGTCACATCCGGGCGGCCCATATGATCCACCACCACGACCGTGGGCAGGCTGGTGAAGAAATCATAGAGTTCGGGCAGTTCCTGCGCCTCGAAATAGATCACGATATGCCAGCCCAGCGGCGCGATCCGCTGGGCGATTTCCAGCAGTTCATCGCGGGGCAGGGCATCCACCAGCCGCTTGACGAAGTTGAAACGCACGCCGCGCACGCCGGCGGCATCCAGCGCCTGCAGCTCTTCATCCGTCACGCTGCGGCGCACGGTGGCAACACCGCGCGCGCGCCCGCCGGAGGCCTGCAAGGCATCCACCAGAGCGCGGTTATCGGCCCCGTGGCAGGTGGCCTGCACGATGACATTGCGGCTGAAGCCCAGATAATCGCGCAGGGCCCACAGTTTCTCCTTGGGCGCGTCGCAGGGGGTGTATTTGCGTTCCGGCGCATAGGGGAACACATCCCCCGGCCCGAACACATGGCAATGCGCATCAACGGCCCCCGGCGGGGGCACATAGGCGGGCTTGGACGGGTTGGGATGGAAGGGCAGCCAGTCGGCATCCATCTGGAAGGCGGGTTTGTCAGCCATATTACAGGTCCCTTCCGGCATTGCCGCGCGCCCTCAAGGCGGCGTCCAGACGGGGATAGACGCGGCGGGCATTGCCCTCAAACACGCGGTAGCGGTCATCATCCGATAGGGCCAAGCTGTCCAGATAGCGCTTGGTATCGTCGAAATAATTGCCGGTTTCCGGGTCGATGCCGCGCACGGCCCCCACCATTTCCGACCCGAACAGGATGTTCTTGATGTCAATCACCTTGAACAGCAGGTCGATGCCCGGCTGGTGATAGACGCAGGTGTCGAAATAGACATTCTTCATCACATGCTCGGGCAGCGGCGGCCGCTTCAGCATGTCGGCCAGCCCGCGATAGCGGCCCCAGTGATAGGGCACAGCCCCGCCGCCATGCGGGATGATGAAGCGCAGATCGGGGAAATCGCGGAACAGGTCGCCTTCGATGAACTGCATGAAGGCGGTGGTGTCGGCATTGATGTAATGCGCGCCCGTGGCATGGAAGCAGGCATTGCAGGAACCCGACACATGGATCATGGCCGGAACATCCAGTTCCACCATTTTCTCATAGAACGGGTACCAGTGCTTGTCGGTCAGCGGCGGGGCGGTCCAGTGGCCGCCGGACGGGTCCGGGTTCAGGTTGCAGCCGACAAAGCCCAGTTCGGTCACGCAGCGCTCCAGCTCCGCTACCGAATTGGCGATGGGCACGCCCGGCGATTGCGGCAACTGACAGACGCCGATGAAATTTTCCGGATAGAGATCAACCACCCGCTTGATCAGGTCATTGCAGGCTTCTGTCCAGGCGCGGCTGACGGCTTCATCCCCGACATGATGCGCCATGGTGGAGGCACGGGGGGAGAAGATGGTCATGTCCGCGCCGCGTTCGCGCAGCAATTTCAACTGGTTGGTCTCAATCGTCTCCCGGATTTCATCATCGCTGATGTCGGGACGCGTCGGTTCCGGCAGGGCGGGGTTCTTGATGCGGGCGATCTGCGCGTCGCGGAAAGTCTGATGCTTGGCGGGTGCCGTGGTGTAATGGCCGTGGCAATCGATGATCAGCATTATTGCTTTTCCTTATTTGGCAGCAAATTGAACGCGCATCGCGTCCAGCATGGCGGTGATCTCTTCCTGGTCCAGCGCGCTGGAGAGCGGCGGGGCCCATTCCTGGCGCTCCACGGTGGCCAAGCTCATCCAGGGGGACAGGCCGGCCTCTTCCACCGTGCGGGCCACCTCGCGCATTTCCTCTGCCCGGCGGTTGCCATGTTCCATGGTGCGGGAAATCATGTAGCGTGACAGCTTGTGCCAGTCCGGCCCGGGGAACAGATCGTTCAGGGAGGTCAGCACCGTGTCGTCCACCCCATAATGCCGGGCGGCCAGCAGGCTTTCGCTCAACAGCGCCTCAATCCCCTTCACCATCACTGACCGGCACATCTTGGCCGCAGAGGCCTTGCCATATTCAGCGGAGAAGACGGAGAGGTTGGACAGGCCAATATCCCGCAATGCCGCCAGCAAGCCATCGGCATGGGGGCCACCCAGCAGGATGGGGGTGCCCAGCCGCTTGGGTGGTACCGGCGACATCACGGCGGCTTCGACATAGCGGGCACCGACCCCGTTCACCGCCGCCGCCGCCTCGCCCTTGGCACCGGGGGAGGCGGAATTGAAATCTACGAACACGGCCCCGGCCGCCATACCCGCCGCCGCTGCCTTGGCCGCATCAATAGTGCGAGCGGCGGTGACGGCGCTGATCACCAGATCGGCCCCGGCCACCGCATCGGCCGCACTGTTGCCCCGGCGCAGGAAGGGCCGGGAAGCGGCAGCCTGCGATGGTGGCGAGGCAGGATCGGCAAAGCGCACATCCCAGGCTGACAGGGTGAAGCCGCGCTGAGACAGATCGTCGGCCAGGATGGTACCGACTTCTCCCAATCCGATCAGGGCGATTGATTTGAAGGACATGCTGTGACCTCACCCCAACAGATGGCCGGGAACATAAACCTCACCCCGCATCAGCTTACGCGCCGTGCGCAGTAGGGCGGAACGGTTGACCTTGATGCCGGCCCCATCGGCGGCGACATCCATATCCACGGTGAAAAACCCGGTCGGGTGTTCCACTTCCAACCGCTGCGGGCCGGTGGCCCCGTCCAGCCCCGCCACCTGCGCCGCCACTGAACCGGGCAGCACGCAGGCGGTGGCAACACTGACGGCCCCCAGCACGCCAATCGCCTCATGCACCCGATGGGGGATGAAGCTGCGGGTGCCGACCGCCCCGCCATGGGCGGGAGGGGACACCAGCGTCATTTTCGGTACGGTCTTCTTCGCCACATCGCCCAGATTCATCCGGGGGCCCAGTTCCAGGCGGATCGCCTCCACCCTGGCTTTCAGGGCGGCATCGGCCTCCAAAGCCTCCGGCGCTTCATCACCTTTCACGCCGAAATCGGCGGCGTTCAGAATGACGACGGGCATCCCGTTATCGATGCAGGTGACGCGCACGCCCGCCACCTCATCCACCGCATTGCCGGTGGGCAGCAGGGCACCGCAGCTTGAACCGGCGACATCCAGGAAATCGATGGGGATGGCGGCGGCGGTGCCGGGCACCCCGTCGATGCGGGCATCCCCTTCATATTCCACCAGCCCGCCGGGCGTGGGCACATGGGCCACGGCCAGCGCCCCGGTATTCACCATATGGATGCGCACAGAGGTGACGGGGCCGGCCACCGGCACCAGGCCATTTTCAATGGCAAACGGCCCCACGCCAGCCAGAATATTCCCGCAATTCTGGCTGTCGCTGACCTCTGCCTTGTCCACCACCACCTGCAAGAACAGGTAATCGACATCGGCATCATCGCGGCTGGACGGGCCGATCACCGCCACCTTGCTGGTCAGCGGATGCGCGCCGCCCATGCCGTCGATCTGGCGGGCATCGGGCGACCCCATGGCGGCCAGCAGCACGGCATCGCGCGCGGCGCGGTCGGCGGGCAGGTGATGGACCTGGAAATACAGACCCTTGGAGGTGCCGCCGCGCATCACCGTGCAGGGGATGGGTTTCAGCATGGCGGCTTACTCCTGGTCAGCGGCCTCAATATAGGTCAGGCCCTTTTCGCGCAGCCGGTCGCGCATCTTGTAGAGGTCCAGGCCCAGCACGCCCTGCTTGAACTGGGCGCGGTTCTTTTCTTCCTTGATCTCACGCGCCTTGGCGCTTTCCAGCACGCTGGCCGCTTCCTTACGGGCGACGACAACCACACCATCATCATCGGCAACGATGATATCGCCGGGATTGATGGCGGCCCCGGCGCAGGTGACGGGCAGGTTCACATCGCCCAGCGTCTCCTTAACCGTGCCCTGGGCGAAGACCGCCTTGGACCAGACGGGGAAACCCATTTCGGTCAGCGTGGCGATATCGCGCACGCCGGCTTCAATGATCAGGCCGCGCACGCCGCGCGACATCAGGGATTCGGCCAGCAGATCACCGAAATAACCATCCTCGCAGGGGCTGGTCGGCTTCACCACCAGAATGTCGCCCGGCTGGCACTGTTCGACGGCCACATGGATGGTCCAGTTATCGCCCGGCGCCACGGTGCAGGTGACGGCGGTGCCGGCAATATGCGCCGGGCGGTAGATCGGGCGCATATAGCTGGCCAGCAGACCCTTGCGGCCCTGCGCCTCATGCACGGTGGCGACGCCATAGCGGGCAAATTCATCCACCAGGGCGGAATCGGGGCGCTTGATATTGGTGACGACCACAGGCATGGCCAAACATCCTCCAAAACGGGTGCGCGGATTGCTCCTCCGCGCTTGATCTTGGGTGGGACTATGGACCCGCCCCGCCAAGATGCTCCACTTCAAAACGCCGATCATGCTATAATATTTTGTTAGACCATTCTGGATCATAAGGATTGCTGCGGTGCAGGAAATCCCGAAACTGCGGGCATTGCAGGTTATTGCGGAGGTTGTTCGCACCCGCAGCACGGTGGCGGCGGCGGACGCGGCCCACATCTCCCAACCGGCGGTGACGCAAACAGTGGCCAAGCTGGAAGCAGCGGTGGGAGAGGTGCTGTTCACCCGCACCGGCACGGGGATGGAGCCGACCGAACCCGGTCGCCGCTTTGCCCAGCGCATTGGGCGCGCGTTTGATCAGTTGCATCTGGCGGAACGCGAACTGGGGGTGCCGGGGCTGGGGGGCCGGGTGACCAGTGTGCAATTGCGCACCCTGGTAGCGGCGGTGGAGGCGGGCAGCTTCACCCTGGCCGCCGCAAAGCTGGGCGTGTCACAGCCCAGCGTCAACCGGGCCATGCGCGATCTGGAAAGCCTGTGCGGCCGGCCCCTGCTGGCCCGTACCCCCCAGGGGCTGGAACCCACGCGGGAGGCGCGCGGGCTGGCCCGGCTGGCGGCGCTGGCCCTGGCGGAAATCCGCCAGGGGCTGGAGGAATTGCGCGAATGGCGGGGCCAGATGACGGGGCGGGTCTCGGTCGGCTGCCTGCCGCTGGCCCGGTCCCACCTGTTGCCCGAGGCGATAACGGGGCTGCTGGCCCGCTATCCGGAAGCGCAGGTGCGCATCATCGATGGGCCTTATGCCGAACAGTTGCATGAATTGCGGCATGGCGGGCTGGATCTGATTGTCGGCGCGCTGCGCCTGCCACCGCCCACGCCGGATATCGAACAGGAGGTGCTGTTCGTGGAGCCGCTCTCCATCGTGGTGCGGGCGGGTCACCCGATCCTGGCGGAAGGGGAGCCGACGGCGGCAGCCCTGGCGGCGCTGGACTGGATCGCGCCGCGCGACGGCACACCCGCCCGCGCCCATTTCGCCGGCTTCTTCGCCGCTGCCGGGGTGAAGCCGCCACGCCACATCATCGAATGCAGTTCGCTGATCGCATCACGCGGGTTGCTGATGCAAAGCGACCGGGCGGCCCTGCTGTCTGCCAGCCAGGTACGTCAGGAGGTGGAGGCTGGATATCTGGCCGTGCTGCCCCAGCCCCTGCCCGGCACCGAACGCCCCATCGGCCTGACCGTGCGCAAAGGCTGGCAGCCGACGCGGGTGCAGGCGGCGTTGATGGAGTTGCTGCGGCAGGGGGCGGGCGAAGGCGGCAAATGACGCGATTGCAGCGATATGGCTTTTCCGCACCCTGTTAAGGCCCAGCCGCCGCCAGCGCTGTTTGCGGGCGTCCCGAACAGCGCTGGCGATTCATCGCTGTTCTTTATGCTGTCAACAGTGCCTTCAGGGCACGGCGGTGTTTGTGCAGCAGCGGTTCGGTATAGCCGTTGGGCTGCTCCACGCCCTTGAACACCAGATCGCAGGCGGCCTGGAAGGCGATGGAGCCGGCGAAATCCGGGGCCATGGGGCGATATTCCGGGTCGCCGGCATTCTGCCGGTCCACCACGGCGGCCATGCGTTGCATCACTGCCAGCACCTGTTCCCGGTCGCAGACTCCGTGCAGCAGCCAGTTGGCGATATGCTGGCTGGAAATGCGCAGGGTGGCACGGTCTTCCATCAGCCCGACATCATGGATGTCCGGCACCTTGGAGCAGCCAACCCCCTGATCCACCCAGCGCACCACATAGCCCAGAATGCCTTGGGCATTGTTTTCCAGCTCCTGGCGGATTTCGTCTTCCGACCAGTTGATGCCATTGGCCAGCGGCACGGTCAGGATATCGCGCAGGGCGGCGCGCGGGCGACTGGCCAGTTCGGCCTGCCGGGCGGCGACATCCACCTGATGGTAATGCAGCGCGTGCAGCGTGGCAGCGGTGGGCGACGGCACCCAGGCCGTGTTGGCCCCGGCCAGCGGATGGCCGATCTTGGCTTTCAGCATGTCGGCCATCCGGTCCGGCATCGCCCACATGCCCTTGCCGATCTGCGCATGGGAGCGGAAGCCGCAGGCCAGCCCGTTATCGACATTCCAGTTTTCATAAGCGCCGATCCAGGCAGCGGCCTTCATGTCGCCCTTGCGGATCATCGGGCCGGCCTGCATGGAGGTGTGGATTTCATCGCCCGTCCGGTCCAGGAAACCGGTATTGATGAAACAGACCCGATCCTTGGCGGCGCGGATACATTCCTTCAGATTGATGGTGGTGCGCCGCTCCTCATCCATGATGCCGATTTTCAGCGTGTGCCGGGCCATGCCCAGCACATCCTCGATCCGGTCGAACAGGCTGTTGGCGAAGGCCACTTCCTCCGGCCCATGCATCTTGGGCTTGACGATATAGACGCTGCCGGTGCGGCTGTTGGCAAGGCCACCCTGGCGCCGCAGATCGTGCAGGGCGATCAGGCTGGTGATGATGCCGTCCAGAATCCCCTCCGGCACCCAGGAACCATCCGCGAAAGTGACGGCATCGATGGTCATCAGGTGGCCGACATTGCGGATGAACATCAAGGCGCGGCCATGCAGGGCGAAGGTGTCACCGGCCGGGCCCTGATAGGTGCGGTCCGGGTTCAGTGCGCGCTCCAGAACCTTGCCGCCCTTTTCAAAGCTGGCGGTCAGGTCGCCCTTCATCAGGCCCAGCCAGTTGCGATAGATCGTCACCTTGTCGGCGGCATCGACGGCGGCGACGCTATCCTCGCAATCCATGATGGTGGTCAGGGCCGATTCCAGCACGATATCGGCCACGCCCGCCGCGTCATCCCGCCCGATCGGGTGGCCCCGGTCGATGATGATATCCAGATGCAGCCCGTGATGGGCCAGCAGCAGGCTGGTGGGGGCCGTTGCCTCCCCCTGCCAGCCCTTGAACTGGTCCCCATCGCGCAAGCCCGTTTCCGTTCCGCCCGCCAGCGTGGCGACCAACTGGCCGTGGCGGATGCCATAACCGGTCACATCTTTATGGCTGCCCTGGGCCAGGGGGGCCGCCTGATCCAGCAATTCCCGCCCCTTGGCGATCACGGCGGCCCCGCGCACCGGGTCATAGCCCTTGGCGCCGGCTGTGCCGACATCGCCCAGCGCGTCGGTGCCATACAGCGCATCATACAGGCTGCCCCAGCGGGCATTGGCGGCGTTGAGCGCGAAGCGGGTATTCATCACCGGCACCACCAATTGCGGCCCGGCGAGGCGTGACACCTCATCATCCACATTGCTGGTGGTGATGCTGAAATCCGGCCCCTCCGGCAGCAGATAACCGATCTCCCGCAGGAACGCCTCATAGGCATCCTGATCATGCGGCTGGCCCCGGCGGGACTGGTGCCAGCCGTCGATCTGGGCCTGCAGCGCGTCACGCTTGGCCAGCAGGGCCCGGTTGATCGGCGTCAGATCCTGGAACAGGCTGGCAAAGCCCTGCCAGAAGGCAGCCGGTTCCACGCCCGTGCCGGGCAAGGCTTCCGTCTCAATGAACTGGTGCAGCGCGGCATCGATATTCAGGCCATGAAGGCGGATGGGGGCGGACATGGGGCAGGTTCCCTGATGTGGCATTTCCTCTGCCAACAACGATAAGCCCGCTGCTGCGGGCATCGCAATATGTTATGGAAGTCTTTCCACGATGCGGAAAGATGGTGCCATGGTGGCGAAGAAAGAGGAGAGCGAGCGCGGCGGGCAGGTGCAGGCCCTGGGCCGTGCGCTGGCGATTTTGAACCGGCTGGCCTTGAGCGATGGCGGGGCCACCCTGACGGAACTGGCCAATGCGGTGGGGCTGGCGGGGTCGACGACGCATCGGCTGCTGACATCGCTGGAATCGGAACGCTATGTGCGGTTCGATGCCGAAACCAAGCTATGGAGTGTCGGTGTGCAGGCCTTCATTGCCGGCAATGGCTTCCTGCGCACGCGTGACGTGGTGCGGATGGCAAGGCCGCATATGCGCTGGCTGATGGAACGCAGCGGGGAGACGGTGAACCTCGCCATCGAGGATCAGGGCATGGCCGTTTACCTGTCACAGGTGGAATGCCGGGAGATGATGCGCACCTTTGCCCGGCTGGGCGCGCGGGTGCCGATGCATTGTTCCGGTGTGGGCAAGGCCCTGATGGCAGCGATGGCAGACAGTGACCTGTCCCGCCATATCGCCCGCCATGGCTTGGCCCAGATGACAGAACGCACCGTCACCAGCCTGGCCGATTTGAAGGCCGATCTTGCAGCCATCCGGGCGCGTGGTTATGCCATTGATGACGAAGAACATGCGGTTGGGCTGCGCTGTGTGGCGGCCACCGTGTTCAACGAACATGGCGATCCGGCCTGCGCCGTTTCCCTTTCCGGTCCGATGGCGCGCATCACCGATGCGCGCATCAAAACCCTGGGGGAGATGGTGCGGGAAACGGCCGCCCGTGTGATGGCGGAGATCGGCGGCAGGCCGGCAGGGTGAGGGGGAGCGGCAATGGATATCGATACGGACATGCTGGTGGAGCTGGCCATTGCCACCGGTCTGGTGGTGCTGACCGTGACGATCCATGGGGTGGGTCTGTCGTTGCTGCGCCGCCTGTCGGATTTCATGGGGGGACGGCGCCCGCTGTCCCGTACCCTGCACGCGCTGGTGACGATCTGGCTGATCGTGCTGGGCCTATTTGCCCTGCATGGGATGGAAATCTGGATCTATGCCGGCCTTTATGAGGCGGCCGGGGCCGTCCATTCCCTGCGGGAGGCGGTATATTTCTCCCTGATCACCTATGGCGCCATCGGCTATAGCGACCACGCCATCGCCCCCGCCTGGCAGATCATCGCCGGGATCGAGGGGATCAATGGCGTCATTATGATCGGCTGGACCACCGCCTTTTTCGTGACCATCATGGGGGAGGTGCAGGTGAAAATGCCCCGCCACACCGCACGGGAATAACCGCCTTTACGGGCGTCCGGCCACCGTGATGGCCACCAGCTTGGCCCCCAGAACACGGGCAATGTCCACCGGTGCGGCGGCGATCTGCAGCCCGCGCCGCCCGCCATTGACGATCATCTCTGGCAGCGCCTCTGCACTGGCATCGATGAAAGTGGGCAGCTTTTTCTTCATGCCCAGGGGGCTGATGCCGCCGATGACATAGCCGGAGGTGCGTTCCGCCACCTTCGGTTCCGCCAGTTGTGCCCGCTTGCCCCCGGCAGCGGCGGCCAGTGCCTTCAGGTCCAGCCGGGCAGGGGCGGGGATGACGGCACAGACCAGCCCCACCCCTTCCACGTCGCTGACCAGCGTCTTGAACAGCATGGCCGGATCGACCCCCAGGGCCGCGGCGGCAGCCATGCCGATGGCATCGGCATCCGGGTCATAATCATATTCCAGCAGCCGGTGCGCGGCGCCGGCCTGTTTCATGGCATTGACGGCGGGGGTGGACTTGGCGGACATGGAAACGCATCCAGAAATGAAAAAGCGGCCCGATGGCTGTTCACCGGGCCGCTTCAATAATAAGGCGATGCTGGATGCGAACGTCAATTGTTGCGAATGCGACGACCTTCTGCGTCCTTGAAGCTGCCAATGGCAATCGGCAAGGCACCTAAGGTGTCACGCTGATCCGCTGTAAATCCCGGATCGCCGCCGGCGCAAATCTCACTCGTGACATTCAGGTGCTGGCAATTCGTCGTCCGTTCCCCAGCTTTCCAGCCACTGATCAACCTCTTCAGCGGTCGCGTGCAGGCCGGTCTCCTGGAGCTTTTCCCACGCCTGCAACGTGTCACGCCGCAGCGCTTTGTCATCAAGTTTGATGGATGTGGCAGATGCCATGCCAACCTCCGAAGCGAAAGGGAGTGTCTTTAACGACCGTAAAGCGTCTGCCCCCATCCTGCATTGGGTCAGGTTCGCCAGCTCAACCTTTCGCTACTCGCCGAGACAGATTTCACGGACGTTGCCGCAGGTGGCGCAGCTTGTGCCAGAGGAACAGGCCGCCCAGCGCCAGGATGCCCAGCACGATCAGCGCATCAAACCGGTGCAGCCAGGTGCGCAAGGTCGGGTTTTCGTGCCACTGTTCCCCCAGCGCCATGCCGATATAGGCCAGCCCGTAACACCAGATCCAGGAACCGACGAAGGTGTAAAGGTGAAAGGGCAGGCGGGGCATGGCGGAGATGCCGGCGGGCAGGGCGATGAAGGTGCGGATCACCGGCAGCATCCGGGCGATGAACATTGCGGGCGCGCCGAAGCGGGCAAAAAACCTGTCCGCCATGTCCAGATCATGCGCATCCAGCAGCACATAACGGCCCCAGCGCAGGATGGCGGCCCGACCGCCACGCTTGCCAATGATATAGGCCACTTCTGACCCCAGATTGCAGCCCACCGCCCCGGCGGTGGCCACCAGCAGCAGGTTCATCTCCCCGGTCGATACCAGAAAACCGGCAAAGGGCATGATGATTTCAGAAGGCAGCGGGATGCAGGCCGATTCAATCGCCATCAGCAGCGCCACACCGGCATAGCCCATGGCGCTGATCACCGCGATAATGCCGGATGCCAGGAAATCGATAATCTGTCCCATGGATGAAAATGCCGTCAGTTGCAGATGGGGCGGCGAGATGCCGGGCAAGCCAGCCTTATACAGGGTGGATGGTGAAATGATGCAGCGCTTTTGCAGCGGGGCGCCCCAAAAGCCATGCTATATCGGCCGGTAACAGACGGCCCCGGCGGCCGGGCAGCCAGACAGAAGGCTTCCATGAAAAAGACCAGCGTCGATCTTTCGACTGAGAATATCCATCAGACCCCGCCGATGAGCTATGGCGATTATCTGGGGTTGGATGCCCTGCTTTCCTGCCAGCATACCCGCTCGGCCGAGCATGATGAGCTGCTGTTCATCATCATCCATCAATCCTCGGAACTCTGGATGAAGCTGTGCCTGCATGAATTGGCGGCGGCGCGGGAGCAGATCAGGCGGGACGATCTGGGCCCCGCCTTCAAGATGATCGCGCGGGTGGCCCGCATCCAGGCCCAGCTGATCCAGGGCTGGGACGTGCTGTCCACCATGACGCCGGCCGATTACAGCCGGTTGCGCCCGCATCTGGGACAGAGTTCGGGTTTCCAGTCCTGGCAGTACCGGCTGCTGGAATTTATGCTGGGCAACAAGAATGCTGGGATGATCCCCGTCCATCAGGGCGACCCGGCCACCTATGACAGGCTGCTGGCCGCCTTGGGTGAGCCGTCGCTTTATGATGAATGCCTGGCCCTGCTGGCGAGGCGCGGTTTTACCATCCCTGAAAGCCACCTGTCGCGCGACTGGCGGGAACCCTATCGCAGCGACAAGGCGGTGGAAGCGGCCTGGGCCGCCGTTTACCGCGATACCGCCACCCATTGGGAGCTGTATGAACTGGCGGAAAAGCTGGTCGATCTGGAATACCGGTTCCAGCAATGGCGCTTCAGCCACATGAAAACCGTGGAACGCATCATCGGTTACAAGCAGGGTACCGGCGGCAGTGCCGGCGTCTCCTATCTGGTCAAGGCGCTGGACCTGTCCTTCTTCCCCGAACTGTTGAGTCTGAGGACGGCGCTATGAGCGGGAAACTCTGGGATATCAGTCAGAAGGTGCGGGTCGGCATTCCGGTCTGGCCGGGCGACAGTGCCTATCGGGAAGAACGCACCTGGAGCATCGGGCCCGGCTGCCCGGTCAATGTCTGCCAGATCAGCCTGTCCACCCATACCGGCACCCACACGGATGCACCGCTGCATTATGATGATGCGGGCCTGCCGATGGGGGCGGTGCCGCTGGACACCTATATCGGCCCCTGCCAGCTGCTGACCATTCCGCCCGATGCCGGGCTGGCCGGTGTGGCGCATGTGGCCCCCTTCTTCCAAGAGGGCACCACCCGCCTGCTGCTGCGCACCTTTGAATGCTTCCCCGCCGATTGGGTCAGCGACTTCACCGCCATTAATCCGGCCTTGATGGATTGGCTGGCGGCGCGTGGCGTGCGGCTGATCGGCACCGATGCCCCCTCGGTCGATCCGCAGGACAGCAAAAGCCTGGACGCCCATATGACCGTACGCCGCCACGGCATGGCGATCCTGGAAGGGCTGGTGCTGGATGGGGTGGCGGACGGGTTTTACGAACTGATCGCCCCGCCCCTGCGGCTGGCCACGGCGGATGCCTCGCCCGTGCGGGCGGTGCTGCGGGAACTGTCCTGTCCGCAGGGTGGTTGACATAATTTGATACCAGTTCGCCTTTGAATGCGGCGGGAAGCCGTGCGAATTTTGGCAGGCAATCGCCCCTTTGCCTGCCAGAGCCATGTCATCCGAAGCGCCGCATATTCTTGTTGTTGATGATCACCGTGATATCCGGGAGACGCTGGGCCGTTTTCTGGAAAAACACGGGATGCGCATCACGGCGGCGGAGGATGCGGCCATGGCCCGCCGCCGCCTGCGGGCTGCCGCCGTCGATCTGATTGTGCTGGATGTGATGATGCCGGGCGAAGACGGCCTGTCGCTGTTCCGCCATATCCGGGAGACGATGGACACGCCGGTCATCTTCCTGACCGCCATCGGCGAACCGATGGACCGCATTGTCGGGCTGGAAATGGGGGCGGATGATTATGTCACCAAGCCCTTTGAGCCCCGCGAACTGCTGGCCCGCATCCGCGCCGTGCTGCGCCGCAGCCACAGTCTGCCGGTGGGTGGCGGGCGCAGGCGGGGGGAGGAGACGCGGCTGGCCTTTGACCGCTGGGTGCTGGATCTGGCGCGCCGCGAACTGACCGGGGAAGATGGGGTTGTCGTCTCCCTCTCCACCGCTGAATTCTCTCTGCTGGAAGCGCTGGTCCGCCATCCCAACATGGTATTGTCGCGTGAACAGTTGCTGGACCTGACCAAGGGGCGGGAGGCGGATGTGTTCGACCGGTCCATCGATAATCAGGTCAGCCGCCTGCGCCGCAAGATTGAACCCGACAGCCGCAATCCCAGCCTGATCAAGACCGTCTGGGGTGGCGGCTATTGTCTGGCGGCCGCCGTGAAGCCGGCACCATGAACAACCCGTCGCCCCCCCCCTCCAACATTGCCCGGCTGCGCGCCGCGCTGGCCCGGCCGCGCAGCCTGTTCACCCAGATGGTTTTCCTGCTGGTGGCGGCGGTGCTGGTGGCCAAGCTGGGCAGTTGGACCGCCTCGCTGGATGAAAAGGCTGCCGCCGTCCGCCGTACCCATGTCGAGGAGATGTTGCAGCGGGTGGCCGGCACCGCCCGCATCGTCTCCACCCTGCCACCGGAATATCGGGAAGGGGTGCTGAAGGCCATTGCCAGCAGCAATACCCGCTACACGCTGGATGATGCCTCCCTCTTGCCGCACGATCTCCAGCCGCGCAATGCGGCCGACAGGGCCATTTGGGACAAGCTGGCCGCTGCTGCCAATGTTCCTGCCGATCAGGTGCTGTTCAAGACTTGGATCAAGGCGGAGAATGCCACGCCCGGTATAATCCAAAATCCGTGGGCAGCCTTGGCGCCAGTGGGAATGGGAATGAAGTTTTCCATCCGGTTGCCTGATGGACAATGGCTGAACGCCATCAATCGTCGTACCGTCCAACCGGATATCTGGAGCGATGTGGCCACCGGGTCGGTGCTGACCTCCCTGATCATGGTGGCGCTGGTGGCCTTTTATATTTCCCGCCGCATGTCGCGCCCGCTGCGCGCCCTGGCCGATGGGGCCGACCGGCTGGGCAGGGGAGAGAGCGTGGCGCCCCTGCCCAACAATGTCGGGCCGGAGGAGGTGCGCCGCGCCACCCAGGCCTTCAACGCCATGGGCGAGCGTATCCGCCGTTTCGTTGATGACCGCACGCGGATGCTGGCCGCCGTCAGCCATGACCTGCGCACCCCCATCACCAATCTGCGCCTGCGGGTGGAGTTGCTGGAGGAGGGGGAGACCAAGGCGCGGATGCTGGAAACCCTGGATGAGTTGCGCAGCACGGTGGAGGCTGCCCTGGCCTTCAGCCGGGAAGAGGTGGGGGAGGAGGCGGTGAAGGCCGATCTGGCCACCCTGGTGGAAAGTGTCTGCGATGATTTCGCCGATACCGGACAGCCGGTCTTCTTTGTGCAGGCGCCGCGCCTTCCCCTGGTCTGCCGCACCAACAGCCTGCGCCGGGCCGTGCGCAATCTGGTGGAAAATGCCGTTGCCTATGGCGGGGTGGCCCGCGTCTCCATGGTCCGGCGGGGGCATGAAGTGGAAATCACCATTGCCGATGAGGGCCCCGGCATCCCGGACGGGGAGGTGGAGCGGGTGTTCCAGCCCTTTGTCCGGCTGGAGGCATCGCGCAACCGCCGCACCGGCGGTGTGGGGCTGGGCCTTTCCATCGCCCGGTCCGTGGCGCGCGGCCATGGCGGCGATGTCCGTCTGCGCAACCGGCCGGCGGGCGGGCTGGACGCCATCATCATCCTGCCGGTACAGACAGAACCGGAACCGGCGGCCCCCGGTCCGCAGCGCCGGGCCGCCTGAAGCACCCCGCACAAATGGGGGGCAGCTATCAGGCGAGGGGGGGATGGCGATCCTTGCAATAGGAACGGAGCGGAAGTAGGTTCCGCCCGCATCGGGGGCACCGTCCCGCTGACGGTTCTCCGCCCTTCCCTCCACCTCCAGGAACGGGTCCCGCGGGATGAAGTCCGCCGTCATCGTCTTTCCCGGCTCCAACTGCGATCGTGATATCGCGGTGGCGCTTGAGCAGGCCTCCGGCCGTAAACCCCACATGGCTTTCCACAAGGACACCGAACTGCCGGATGTCGATGTGATCGCCGTACCGGGCGGCTTCTCCTATGGCGACTATCTGCGCTGCGGCGCCATGGCCGCCCATTCGCCCATCATGAAGCTGGTGAAGGAACGCGCCGCCAAGGGCGTGCGCGTTGTCGGCATCTGCAATGGCTTCCAGATCATCACCGAGGCGGGTTTGCTGCCCGGCGCGCTGATCCGCAACAAGTCGCTGAAATATGTCTGCCGCACCGTCGGGTTGACGGTGGAAAATACCGACAGCGATTTCACGAAGAAATACACCAAGGGCCAGGTGATCGGCATTCCGGTCGGCCATGGTGAAGGCAATTACGTCGCCGATGAGGAGACGTTGAAGCGCCTGGAAGGTGAAGGGCTGGTGGCGTTCCGCTATGCCGCACTTCCCAGCCAGACCGCCGACCAGGCCAATCCCAATGGTGCCACCAACAACATTGCCGGTATCTTCAATGCCGAGCGCAATGTGCTGGGGATGATGCCGCATCCCGAACGCGCCTTTGATCCGCTGCATGGCAATACCGATGGCCGTGCCTTCTTCGATAGCCTGGTGGAGAGCCTGTCGTGAGCGCCACGTCCTGGAAAGAACCCGAGGTCACCGAGGCGTTGGCCGCCGAACATGGCATCAAGGCGGACGAATATGCCCGCCTGCTGGAGATTGTCGGCCGTCAGCCCACCTTCACCGAGCTGGGCATCTATTCGGTGATGTGGTCGGAGCATTGCTCCTACAAGTCGTCCCGCGTTTGGCTGAAGCAGTTCCCGACCAAGGCACCCTGGGTCATCTGCGGTCCGGGGGAAAATGCCGGCGTCATCGATATTGGTGACAATCAGGCCGCCATCTTCAAGATGGAAAGCCATAACCACCCCTCCTATATCGAACCTTTCCAGGGTGCGGCGACGGGTGTTGGCGGCATTCTGCGCGACGTGTTCACCATGGGGGCGCGCCCGATCGCCAATCTGAACGCCCTGCGTTTCGGGGAGCCGTCCCACCCGAAGACCCGTCAGCTGGTCGCCGGTGTGGTGTCGGGCATCGGCCATTATGGCAATTGCGTCGGCGTGCCCACCGTGGGTGGGGAGACCAATTTCCACAAGGCCTATAACGGCAATTGCCTGGTCAATGCCATGACCGTGGGCATCGCCGATCAGGACAAGATTTTCTATTCCAAGGCGGCCGGTGTCGGTAACCCCGTCGTCTATGTCGGTTCCAAGACCGGCCGCGACGGTATCCATGGCGCCACCATGTCCTCGGCGGAGTTCACCGAGGATAGCGAGGCCAAGCGCCCGACGGTGCAGGTGGGTGACCCGTTCACCGAAAAGCTGCTGATCGAAGCCTGCCTGGAACTGATGAACACCGACGCCATCCAGTCCATTCAGGACATGGGTGCCGCCGGCCTCACCTCCTCCTCGGTCGAAATGGCCGGCAAGGGTGGGTTGGGCATCGAGCTGCATCTGGAAAAGGTGCCGCAGCGTGAGGTGGGGATGACCCCCTACGAGATCATGCTGTCGGAAAGCCAGGAGCGTATGCTGATCGTGCTGAAGCCCGGCCACGAGGAAGAGGCGCGCGCCATCTTCGACAAGTGGGAACTGGACTTCGCCGTCATTGGCCACCTGACCGATACCGGCCATTTCGTGCTGAAGATGCACGGCCAGACCTATTGCGATCTGGAACTGGCCCCGCTGTTCGACGCGGCCCCGCTCTATCATCGCCCGACGGAGCCGACGCCGGCACAGCCGGCGCTGGATCTGGACGAATCCGCCCTGTGGCCGTCCGATCTGTCGCTGGCCGATATCCTGGCCAAGCTGGTGGCCTGCCCGGATCTGGCCTCCAAGCGCTGGATCTGGCAGCAATATGACAGCCAGGTGGGGGCCGACACCCGCTTCATCTCGGGCCAGTCCGATGCCGCCGTGGTGCGTGTGCATGGCACCAACAAGGCGCTGGCCATGTCGTCCGACGTGACGCCGCGCTACTGCTTCGCTGACCCGGTGCAGGGTGGCCGTCAGGCCGTGGCGGAAAGCTATCGCAACGTGTCCGCCGTGGGCGCGCTGCCGCTGGCCATCACCGACAACATGAATTTCGGCAACCCGGAAAAGCCCCGCATCATGGGCCAGTTCGCCGGTTGCGTGGAAGGCATGGCGGAAGCCTGCCGGGTGCTGGACTATCCCGTCGTCTCCGGCAATGTCTCGCTCTACAACGAGACCAACGGCGAAGGCATCCTGCCGACCCCGACCGTGGGCGGTGTGGGTCTGCTGGCCGATGGCCACAAGGCGGTCGGCCTGGGCTTCAAGAATGATGGTGACGTCATTCTGCTGGTGGGTGAGACCGAGGGCCATCTGGGCCAGAGCCTTTACCTGCGCGAAATCCTGGGCCTGGAAGCCGGCCCCGCCCCGGCGGTGGACCTGGAAGCCGAAAAGCGCCATGGCACCTTCGTGCGCGAGGCCATTCAGGCTGGCCTGATCACCGCCTCGCATGACGTGTCCGATGGCGGCCTGCAGGTGGCCCTGGCTGAAATGGCCATGGCATCCGGCAAGGGTGCCGATCTGGCCGGGCTGGACGGCTGGCACATTGCCGAGCTGTTTGGCGAGGACCAGGGCCGTTACGTGCTGACGGTAAAGCCGTCCGACGTGGAAACGGTGGAAGCCAAGGCCGCTGAGGCCGGCGTGACGCTCACCCATATCGGCACCGTGGGTGGCGACAGCTTGACCGCCCCCGGTGGGCTCGCCATCTCTGTGGCATCCTTGGTGGAAGTCAATGAAAGCTGGCTGCCGGCCTATATGGACGGCAAGCTGGGGTGAGTCTGTTGCTGATGGGGAAGTGTCTGCTGGATGCTTCCCTTCAGCGCATAGCCGTTTTGAATGAGGAACCCGCCCATGGCGATGCAGGCATCCGAGATTGAGGCATTGATCCGCGAGGCGTTCCCTGACGCCGTGGTGCGGATTGATGATCTGCGCGGCGATGGCGACCATTACGCCGCTTATGTGGAAACCCCCGCCTTCAAGGGCAAGACCCGCGTTGCTCAGCATCAGATGGTCTATGCGGCCCTGAAAGGCCGGATGGGGGGCGAGCTGCACGCGCTGATGCTGACCACATCGGTGCCCAAGATATAAGAGCAAACCGGCGCTGGCCATGATGGGGTCATGGTCAGCGCCGGTGCGGCATCAGATATAGAAGTGGATTTGGGTTCGGTCGTAACCGGTGCCGATCATCACCGGTTGGCCTTTCACCACCGGCAAATCCTGGCCGAAGAAGTAAACGGCCTGCTTCCAATGGTTGGTGCGGGTGGGGGAGTTGGAATTGTAGGTCACCTTCTCGTCCATATGCAGGTCAAACCAGAAGGCCACGCCATGGGCAGTGCCCGTCTCGCTGGCGGTGATTGTCAGGGTCTTGGACGCGGTGGTCGGCATGTTCTTGTAGAAATCGAAGAACCAGGCCTGTTCCGGGGTTGAGAGCAGCTG
Organism: Niveispirillum sp. SYP-B3756; assembly: GCF_009495745.1. GTDB lineage: Bacteria > Pseudomonadota > Alphaproteobacteria > Azospirillales > Azospirillaceae > Niveispirillum. The sequence continues at coordinate 282,787 of NZ_WIDQ01000005.1, read as the reverse complement.
GTGATTATCAGCGGCCAGATCCAGCGTGCAGTAACCCGGTGTGCGGAACTGGTCGAAGCGCGACATATCGAACCCGCTGATGGTGCGGATCGGGCTGATGCGGCGCAGATCATCGGCCTGTATCAGGGAGCACCAGACGGTAGCGGCGGCCGGGATGATCTTGGCATCCTGCCTCAGCAGGTTCTGGCGGGCGTGCTGCAGGATGGCCAGCATGTCGGGGGCCAACATGCCGACATTGATCAGTTCCGACACGAAAATATCAGCCTTTTCCGGCATATCGCTGCCGATCACCAGATCGGTGGATTTCTTGCCGATCACACTGACGCGGTCGCTGTAGCCGTTCACCGCCACGGTTTCCCGCGCCACCTCAACCAGCGGCTTGTGCATCTCGCAGGTATAGACATGACCGGCCCCGGCGCGGGCGGCCATCATCGCCACCAGGGCGGAACCGGTGCCGATTTCCAGCACCACATCGCCTTTCTGCACATTGTTCAGCAAGGCCGCCTCATAGGCATCATTGCGTTCATGATCATTGATCATCGGGATGTGCCAGGCCGGGATCTGGGTGGAACGCAGCAGCTGCAGGGCGAACAGCACATCGGAATTGTCAGGCATACGGTTGTGAACCCCGGTCAGCAGCGCGATGGCATCGTCAAGACGGCCCTGGCCTTGGAACACTTGTGCCAGACCAATGGCGGCTTCCCCGCGTGAGGGATCGCCGGCCAGCACATTGGCGAACAGGCGGCCGGCTTCGTCCAGCCGGTCGGTATAAAGCAGCAATGCTGCCAGATTATAAGCGGCATCCAGGTTCTTCGGCCGCAACGCCAGGGAATGGCGGAAGCAGAATTCCGCTTCGCCCAGATTGCCCAGATCGCGCAGCGTGTTGCCCAGATTGTTATGGGCCTCGGCATAGGAGGGGCGGCGGGCAATGGCGCGGCGGAAGCTCTGTTCGGACTCCACCAGATCGCCCAGGGCGCGCATGGCATTGCCCAGATTATTGTGGGAAACCGGATCATTGTCATCCAGCTCCACCGCCTTGGCGAATTCCACGGCCGCTTCTACGAAGCGGCAGCAGCCGTAAAGCAGCACGCCGCGGCTGTTATGGAATTCCGCCTTGTGGTCGTCCAGGGCGATGGCCTTGTTGAACAGGTCGTTGGCTTCTGCGGCCCGGTTGGAGCGCAACGCGATGACACCCAGCAGATGGGTGGCTTCCGAATGTTCCGGTTCGACCTGGAGCGCCGTGAGGCAGCTCATCTCGGCCTCGGCCAGATAACCGGCCATCAGATGCTGACGGGACAGGCTGACGCAATCCTGGACGAACGACATGGGAAAACTCCTTCGGTTCTTTCTGCCGGTCCATTGCCCCCCTTGGGCCGTCCGGTGTTCGGGAAAACAGGAAAGCAATCAGCGTGCCAGAGGCTGTAATGAGCGCTTCTATTGGGATTTTCGGCCGGCGGGGGCCGAAAATCCCGTCGTTCTGCCTACCGGGGGCGGCGAATTTTTCCCGCTGCCTCACCCATCCCGGCAGAAAAGGCTCGGCAAAAAATGGGGAAATATGAAGGCACCTGAACAACTTTAACTTGACCAAATAATATGCCAAGGCGGACAGTTCGGCCGGGAGAATTTTCCCTCATGCACAACCAGGGGTGAGAAATGTCCGATTTCACGTTCGGTACGCCTGCCTTCATCGTTGATTTCCCGGATTCCACGGCAAGCCAGACGGCCTTGGCCGCGCTGTGGAATGACAATCTGAAGGGTTTTGTGCAGCAGGCCATGCCGGCCGCCCCCTCCTTCTTTTATGATCCAACGGACACGGACATTCCGGCTGACACACCGACGGCCCAGGTCTCCTGGTCGGCCTTTTCCGGCCGGTTGATGCAATATTGCTCCGCCACCCCGCCGATCCCGCCGGCCAACCCCTATAATCTGGGGATGCAGGATATCTATTCACTTGCCGATACCGGCTATTACGGTACCGCTGCCACGGCCCTGCCGGATATTCCGGCACAGTTCTGCCCGGAAGCGAACTGGAATGGTCCCCTGCAAAAATATGGTCCCTATGGTCCGCGCGGCTGGCATGATGAATATTGTGAATGGGCAGCGGCCCGCGATGAAAATAATAATATCATTCGCGTGGATTTCTGCTGTGAGAACCCGGAATATTGGTACTCGCTGTGGGCCATCAGCCCGACCCGCGTGGTGGAACTCTATAACGAAATCCTGAATTACGGCCTGCACGCCGATCGTCTGGTGGTCGTCACGGAGGATGATCTGACGTTGAAGGACGGCGGAGGCAATGTGGTGACCGATCCCGGTACCGGTCGCGCCGCCTATAACCCGTTGAACAAATGGAACAGCGGTCCGAAATCGTCGCGCACCGGTTCATTGGCGGATCGCACCGGCGGTGCTGTCCATCTGACCAGCACACCCAATACCTTGCAGACGGAAATCGGGCTGGCCGGCGTGTCGACCCAGCAGTTGGTCAGCGGTAACGACAATGCGCAAAACCTGCTGTGCTGTGGCCAGTTCGGTCAGGCTTATCGCAACAGTGATCCGCATATCGGCCAGACGGTGAACCGGGTGGTCGGCGGGCAGGTAACGGGCACCTTCAACCTGATCAATCTGGCCAATCCGTTCGGTCTTTATATCCAGATGCCCAATTTCACCACCTGGAGCTTTGGTGCGCGGATCAAGCCCGGCACCAATGTGCCGGCGGATGCCAAGCCGTCGGATGTCTGGCAGGTCGTGCGCGGGTCAGCCACGCTGGTGGACCCGGTGACGGGCGAGAACTTCCCCGGCAATACCGGCGATGGCGGTTTCATCCTGCACGCTGCCTGTCAGATTCCGCTGTCCTGGCTGGCTATGGACTCCTCGCTGACCCTGGCCGATATCCAGATCAACGGCAGCCCCATCACCTGGGCCGGCCAGATCGCCCAGCAGTTCGATGTGGGGCTGTATGCTCGCCCGCTTCTCACCGAGGCCACTCCCCCCACGCTGCCCTGCGCTGGTGCCGGTGCGCAGGCGGCGCCGCTGCAATGCATGTATTCAGTCCTGTGGGACGCCTATTATGCGGTGGCGGAGCCCAACCCCACCGGCTTTGCCATCCCCATGGCCAGCAATACCACGATGATCGCCCCGTTCCTGCCGGCGGGTGGGGCCAAGGCAGCACTGACCCTGATCGTCAGTCCTTATGAAGGCGGCACCCTGCCAAAGGTGGCGGTGCTGACGGAACTGGCCGGTGGCGAGGTGGATGGCAACATCACGGTCAACGTGACGGGCGCCAGCTCGGTCACTTATTCTGTGCCCGGCAATTCCTACCCGGGCACGTATACGGCCCTGACACTGGAAGTGTCGGTGGCTAGCGGGGCTTCGCCCGGCCTACGCGCTGTTGCGGTGACACTGAACGAACAGGCCGAGACCATGGCGGCGCTGGTCCATATCACGGCGGGGGCCTGAACCATGCTGCGCCGGGGCCTTTCCCTGCTCTATCGCCGGGGCGTGTCCCCGGCGTTGGTGCTGCTGACCGTGCTGGTGCTGGGCACCGGCACGGTCGCCGCTCAGACCGTTTCCAACCCCTGCACCGGCTTTGGGACGACCCAGATCACCATGAAGCCGGTGTTGCCGCCCAATTTCAATCTGGCCAACCAGACCAATGCGGACTGCATTGCCTGGCAACAATTCATCTATCTGAACTGGGCAGCCAGCAGCAGCACACCCGGCACGCCGGACACATCCGTGCCGTCCAGCCAGTTCGGCCTGCCCAGCAATACCAAGCCCACCGTGTGGCAGACCTATGTGCTGGCCAACCTGCTGTTCAGCGGGGACAAAGCTGCCTTAAAAAAGGCGGCGGCCAATCCGGGCCGGCTGAACCTCTCGGTATTGTCGGAAGCCTCTACCCTGGATCTGTCCGCCATCGGCCAGGCCAGCGGCACCAAGCTGGAGCCGGATTGGCTGACCGATCAACGGGGCGGGCTCACCTATTACACGGTCAGCGTCAATCTGGACGAGGCCGCCTATATCACCGGCCAGAACCTGACCAGTTTTGCCGGGCAGGAAGCCTGCGCCAGCAATGCCGGCCAGAACGGGAAGGGTGCTTTCAACCTGCCGATGGGGCCGGGTGACGTGGATTGCGCCGGCAACGCCAAGACATTTGGCCTGAATGTCGGCTCCATTGAGTTGAAGGCCGCCTGGGTGGTGTTGCCATCCGACGGATCGCTGAATTACCGCTATCTAACGGCTCAGGCGACCGTCACCGATCCCTATGGCAATACCAGCAACCAGACGGTGGGCCTGACTGGACTGCATATTATCCGCCGGCTGCCGGGGGCACCGCAATTCCTCTGGTCCACCTTCGAACAGGTGGATAATGCGCCGGACAATGGCGGCGACACGGTCAACCTGCCGGCCAATCCCAACCGTAAGCCCAGCCCCGGCTATACCTATTTTAATCCATCCTGCGACCCGACCACCGATTTCTATAAATGTGAGGCCAATAAGGCACCCACGGTACCCTGTACCAATACCAGCCCGCCTTATCTGCCGCAGGGTTGCAGCCCCTATGCCGCGCCGATGCAGGTGACGCGGATGACACCGGTGGAGAATGTGGCCAACAGCACCAACCAATATGCCTGGAACCTGTTCCCCGCCCAGTCGGTATTTAATTATTACCGGCTGATCGATGTGCAATGGCCATCCCTGCCCACGGCTATCCCGCCGCAGAGCGTGGTGCCGTTACCGGCTGGGGGCATCACGCCGGCTAAGGCGACGCGCATAGTGGCCAATACAACGATGGAAACCTATGTGCAGGCCAAGTCAGCCTGTATGGATTGCCATCAATATGCTGACATCGCACAATCCGCTGCCGTTACCTTCTTCCGCAAGAATGGGATGACCCAGCGCAGTGTCACCCTGTTCCCGATGACGGCGGCGGGGACGAAGGCGACCAGCAGCAATCCGGACTATGCGTCCACCTATTCCTTTATTTTCTCCGCCGACACGGTGAAGTGACCGGCGGGGCGGGCGGCCTTCCGTTCAGGGCAAGGGCGCCCGCCATCCGCTGCCGCTGCCGCGCTTCAACCGACTGTCAGCAGCGACGATTTTCTCAATTGCCGGAATTCACCAGGCAGCTGTCGGCTTCCTGTCGCCAATGGTCACCTTTTCCAACAGCCCTTGGCTTCTGGCACTGGGCCCGCTTACGGTACGATGGCAATCGCCCCAGAATGACGGCTGCGCGCAGCCTGATCGACCCGTCTGTGGCATTTACCGAAAAAGCGGTATGATCGTGGCAACGAAACGACGTCGTAACCGCATTGTTTGGATCGAAACGGCTTGACCGCCAGCACTGATTTGAAACAAATAGACCTCACGAGGGCCCGATACGGTAACAAGCTTCTCCGGTGGGATTGTTCCACCGTGAAGCCTGAACCGGGCGGGAAGCTCCCCAAGGCCGAAAAAGAAAAAGGCCGCTACGGGAGCGGCCTGAGTTTAGGGAGGAAACGCCCGAAAAGGGCAAGCAGCACATGTGCTGCGATGCACAATATGCCCTTGGGTGCTGGGAATGGCAAGTGTTTTGGCGGCCCCTTTACGGGGCCGTCGCCATTTATATGATCAACATAGCGGTATCATCTTGCGCCGGTTCGGGGCAGGGTGGCGGAACACTCAGAGGGTTTGGGCGTTAAGTCGCTCTTAGCCATGAGAATTTTCCGTCACGCCAGGATCAGAGATGATGTATCCGCCTTCCATCTCACCAGAAGCTATGTGTTCCGTCGATGCAGTCCTTGCGCGTATCGCAGGTCTGGAGCGGGCGTCCAGCCAGCCTGTCGCGCTTCTGCTGGATTATGACGGGACACTGACACCAATCGTGGACCGTCCGGATCAAGCATTCCTGACCCCCACCATGCATGACCTGCTGAGCCATCTGGCTGGGTTGTATCCATTGGCCATTGTGAGTGGGCGCGATGTGGAGGATGTGCGGCGGCTGGTCGCCATCGACAATATCATCTATGTCGGCAGCCACGGGCTGGATATCGCCACCCCCGATCAGGTCTACCAGCCTGGGCAGCCTTTTCGCGCTGCCATCCAGCGGGCCGCTGCCCGGCTGGAGAACGAGCTGGCGTCCATCACCAACGCCTTTGTGCAATCCAAACGCTATGCCATTACCGTGCATACGCGGCTGGTGGCCCCGGCGGCGAAGCCGCATGTCGCCGCCATTGTCCGCGAAGTGCTGACAGGGGAGCCGAGCCTGCGCCATATGGATGGGAAGGAAATGCACGAACTGCGGCCGGTACTGGACTGGCACAAGGGATCGGCCATCGGCTGGCTGCTGGGCGACCTGCTGGCCGGTCATCCGCCCTTGTTCCTGGGCGATGATGTGACGGATGAGGATGGTTTCCGCGCCGTGGCGGGGACCGGTTTGGGAGTCCGGGTAGGGGCGCCCGACCAGCCCACCGCTGCCGATCTGCATATTCCCGACGTGGGAGCGGTGGAATGGTTGCTTCAGCGTCTGGGCGAGCGCCGTCTGGCTGCAACGGCAGGGTGAAGCGCGGAGCAGGGCCCCTTATGCAAGGGGGCGTCGGAGCCCCGTGCTCATCGCTTCCGGGGTAGCGGAAATATCCGAAAAAGGGTGCTGCCTCCGAAATCGCGCCACGAAAAGGTCACAGCGGATGCTGCCCTTACCCCGGAAGTATAGGGGCATAGGCCCCCGGTTGGGGCGGAAATATGGCGGGTCATAGGCGGTATTTTGCCCCTTTCGGGTCGCCTGGGCGCCCGCCCGCTGCTGATCATGTAGATCGGGTGTACTGAATTGAATTTTTACCAATTTCGTGAATTGTGGTAAAAAAATATAGTTAATTTGGTTAAGTTAAAATGTGACATATGTCAAAATTATCGATTATGAAATTCTACAAAAAATTAGATATCTGGATTTAATGCGGTAAAATTTACTTGTTACATATAGTATTTCTTATTGGTTGACGATCATTGGGACAAAAATGGGGCAATTTTTCTGGCATATGCCTAAAGCTGACAGCAATTACTGCCTTCGAGAGATATTCAGTTCCGTACTTTCCGGGGTAAGGTTCAAGCCGAAAGTGGGTCGCTCATTTGGGCATTCCGGCGCGTTGGCTCCAAGGCTGGTGCTCGGAAGGCTTTCCCGGATGGAGAAGGCCATGGCTGGAGACCCCCGTTTATGACGGGACCCAAGATGCGCAGGAGATGGCAATGGACAATGTCAGCACTTTTCTCATCGATGCAAATAAGCTGTTCCGTGAGGGGCTGAAGCGTCTGCTGGAGGAGTCGCCGTTCCAGATCACAGCAGAGGCCGGCAATGTGCGTGAAGGGCTTCAGGTGGCTGAACAGGGGCACAAGCCGGAACTGGTTCTGCTTGATCTGGCAACGGGGGGCGACGACGAGGCCGAGGCCTTGCGCCGTCTGCGCCATGCCCTGCCTGACGCCCGCATGGTGGTGCTGACATCCGAACTGTGCACCCGCCGGCTTTCAAGTGCGCTGGAGGCGGGGGCCGATGGCTATTTGATGAAGGATCTTTCTTCCGATGCGCTGACCCAGTCGCTGCGGCTGGTAATGTTGGGGGAAAAGGTATTCCCCACTCATCTGGCGGCCCTGCTGATCAGCGGGCGGGTATCGACCGCGCCTGCTCCGGCAATGCCCACCTCCCGCAAGGGCCTGTCTCAGCGTGAGGTGCAGATTCTGCGCTGCCTGCTGAGCGGTGACAGCAACAAGATGATCGCCAACCAGCTCTCCATCACCGAAGCCACGGTGAAGGTGCATTTGAAGAGCCTGCTGCGGAAGATCAATGCCTCCAACCGGACCCAGGCCGCCATCTGGGCGCTGAACAATGGGATCGCGGGGGAACTGGATGGCAGTGCGGGTGATATCCCGTCCCTGGCCGCCGCCGGCTGATCTGGCAGCCCCCCAACATATCGGGGGGCCCTTTCAGTGAAGGATATTGCCGGGAGATGTGGAGTTGATCGCGTCCTGATTGCGGGCTGAGAAGACGCCTGCCTCTGTGCGGTTGCGAAAATTCAGCCGACTCAGCATTGATCGTACCAGTGATTTGACCGTTGTCTCTGGCAGGCCCAGCGCTTTGCCAATATCTTTGTTGTTAAGCCCCTGTCCCAAAGCCAGCAGACAACGATGTTCCGCCGGGGAGAGCCGGTCGAGCAGAGTCAGCCGCATCTGATCGATTCCCGCCTGGCTGAGCAGCTGCGCCGGCAGGGCGGTATGGGCCTCCCGCCCCAGCGCGATCAGCGGCTGCGCTCGGCCGCCGATCGCGTCGGTGAAAATCCAGGCATCTGCGAAGGGCAGCAAAGGGGCGGCGGCCAGCGTATCCGACAACGACAGCACCAGCAGGATTCGCCCCCGCCGTGAAAGGCGCAGGCAAGCTACCGGCTCACGCCCCCGCAGAATGCTGAAATGGGGCAGGTCGATCAACAGGATATCGGGTAGGCTGCCCGCTTGAAGCAGAGCGCCCACGGTCGGATAATGCGCCACTTCCGCCATGCAATCCTGTAACCCCTCCTTCAGTGCCGAATGGGCTGACCCGCTGGAAACCAGAATGGCCACTCGGGATGTCATATTCAGCATTCCCGGACAGGGCGAGAGCATGACCCTATTGACCACATCATATTATAGTATGCTTTCTGGGGCGGGGGCAGCACGGTGGTGGGTTGCATGGGACGTCCCCGAAATTTATGACATGTATGCTATAGAATGTCTTAATAACTGGCGTCGCAAGATGGGCAAATGGGAGATTCGGTGTTTCATGACCTAACCCGTTGGGAGATATCTAATCTTGGTTAATGCCTATTGATATTCTATTGGCCATCATTGGGCGTAGATTTGCCTTCGTTCACTGTTTGTCGGCAAAGTCGGTTAACGGCCCGTTACGGTTGAGCGCGATGCTTTCACGATGCACTCAAAGATTTTGCATTTTGCTGATGCATAAAATTGTAGGAGCGCGAAACCCCGTGTATAGTGAGCCAGTGCCATCCCGCTCCACCCATGACAAGTTGCGGGATGACCCAAGGGGTCGGAGCGAATGCGTATTCTATTAATCGATCATGAGGCTGGCTTTTGCCAGCGGGTTCGGCAGATTGCCCGGCGCGCCGGCTTCACGGACCGTGTGGATGATGTGGCGGATCTGGCGGAGGCGTGCGCATTGGCGGGGGCGGGGGGCGACGGCCATATCGTCGTCTTGTCCACGACCATGGTGTCGCGCGGGGCCATCAGGGATTTCGTTGCCGCCTGTCCAGCCTTGCCGCTGATCGCCCTGGGGGGGAATGATCCAGAACGGATGCGTGCAGCCTTGGGTGAGGGGGCGCGGGCCTATGTGCGACGCAGCGATGTGGATGCAGAACTGGCCAGCGCCCTTCAGGTGGTTGCAGACGGAGGCATCTTTGTGCCACCGGTTGTGGCAATGCGTCCGGGCGGGGAACCGTTGATGACCGTGGCCGGGCCGGTTCCGGCGGGATTCTTCCGGGAGGATGGGGGCAAGCAACTGACGCCCCGGCAGCGGGAAATCCTGGTGATGATCCGCCAGGGGCGCTCCAATATCGAGATCGCTGAAGCGCTTGATCTGACGGTCGGAACGGTGAAGATTCATATCACCGCTATCTTCAAGGCGCTGGGGGTCCGTAATCGCACCCAGGCCATGGTGGCGGCCGACTGGCTGAACCTGAATCCGCCGGAGCCGGTGGGGAACTGATGCCAAGGGTCATGTCCATGACCCTTGGCATGACCCGTCGATACCGCTTTGCCCATCATGCTTGCCGTGTCTGGCGGATGGCTCCGCCTTGGCGAAATCCGCTGGCAGTTCGCTTTTTGCCCCGCAATTGCCTGAAAGCATCGTATTGTTATGGCCGTCTTTGCCGCTGGGATTATCCGTCCCGGTCGTGCAAGGGCGGTGAAGGGAAGGGGCAGCCGCCTTGACCCGGGGCGGGGTGTCTGGTATCGCCCCCCTTTGTTTATTCGGTTCGGCGACCGGCCGAGGGTGATGCATGTCCGACATCTTTCGCGAAGTTGACGAGGATCTCCGTCGCGATCAATTGGTCTCCTTCTGGAAGCGCCATGGCGCGACTGTGGTGGGTGGGGCCGTTCTGATCGTGGTGGCCACAGCCGGCTATGTAGGCTGGAAAGAGTGGCGCGCCCATGAGATGGAGAAGCGTACCGCCGTGCTGAGCGCGGCGCTGGCCAAGGCCCGGCCGGAAGAAGGCGCGCCTGATGTGAAGGTCGCCGGCGATGCGCTGGCCGCCGCTGCCAGCCAGTTGGGGCAGAGCCAGGCCGTCATTGCCCGCCTGTATGAGGCGGGCCTGCGCGCCCGAAACGGGCAGCGGGACGAGGCCATTGCGCTTTACGACCAGATCGCCGGCAGTGGGGAGAGCGACGCATTGCTGCGCGACATGGCGACCCTGCTGTCGGTGCAGTTGCAGATGGATGCGGGCGACCCGGCCAAGCTGGTCCAGCGCATTGCCCCGCTATTGACGGCCGGCAACCCCTGGCGGGCTTCTGCCACCGAAGTGGCCGGCCTGCTGGCCGCCAAGACGGGCGATAATGCCCGCGCCGAACAGCTGTTCAAGCAGCTTGCCGAGGATGCCCAGGCCCCGCAGGGCGTGCGCAGCCGTGCCACCGAACTCGCCGCGCTGTTCGCGGCGCCGAAATGACGCCCGAGAACCAGGATATCATGGTCAGCAGCACCCGTTTCGGCGCCCCGCGCGCCACGTTTTCCGCCCGGTCTTCCCGTTATGTGATGGCCCGCCGGGTGGCGGCGCCCTTGCTTGCCTGTCTGCTGCTGTCCGGCTGCGGTATCGGCGACTGGTTCAGCGAGGATAAGGGCCCCAAGCTGGGCGGCAACCGCATCTCCGTGCTGCAGCTTCAGCAGCAATTGGAAGTCGATCCCCAGGTGGCGGATCAGGCGGTCGCCCTGCCGGAAGCCCAGGCCAACGCCGACTGGGCGCAGCCCGGCGGCAACCCGGCGCACTATCCCGGTAATGTGGCCCTGAGCAATGGTCCGCTGCGCCGCGTCTGGTCGGCCAGCATCCAGGGTTCCTCTTCCAGCGCGCGTCTGCTGGCCGGCCCGGTGGTGGCCAATGGCCGGCTTTACGTGTTGGACACGGATTATGATCTGCACGCCTTTGATGCCAAGAGCGGGGCGCGCGTCTGGCGCCGCAACATCCTGCGGGAAAAGCAGGATGGCGAGGCCTTTGGCGGTGGCGTGACGTTCGCCAATGGCCGCCTGTACGCCACCAACGGCTTTGGTGAGGCGGTGGCCCTGGATGTCGACAAGGGGGATGTGGTCTGGCGGCGGCGAATCGCCGGTCCCATCCGCTCCGCTCCGACGGTGGTGGATAACCGCGTCTTCGTCTCGGCAGTGGATAACCAGCTGATCGCCCTGAATGCGGAGACGGGGGCGCTGGAATGGTATCATACCGGCTTCCTGGAGCCGGCGGCCCTGCTGGGCGGCTCTGCCGCCGCGATTGAGGGTGACACCGCCATTGTCCCCTATTCCTCCGGCGAGGTCTTCGCCCTGCGCGTGGAAAATGGCCGTCAGGCCTGGCAGGACAGTCTGGCATCGGTGCGCCGGGGTGAGAACCTGACCGGTCTGGCTGACATTCGTGGTCTGCCGGTGATTGCCGATGGCGTGGCCTATGCCATCAGCCATTCCGGCCGCATGGCCGCCATCGATATCCGCTCCGGCCAGCGCGTCTGGGAACAGGATATTGGCGGCATCACCACCCCGGCCGTGGTGGGCGACTGGGTGTTCGTTACCACCAATGACAGCCAGGTTGTGGCCTTGACCCGCAAGGATGGCCGTGTCCGCTGGATTGCCGAGCTGGATCGCTATGAAGATCCGGAGGACCGGGAAGACCCGATCCTGTGGACCGGCCCGCTGGTGGCGGGGGGCCGCCTGATCCTGACCAACAGCACCGGTCAGATGGTGGAACTGTCGGTGACGGATGGCAAGGTGATCCGGCGTACAGAGCTGCCCGGCCCTGCGATCCAGGCCCCTGTCGTTGCCGGTGAGACCCTGTATATTCTCACCGACGACGGCGACGTGGTCGCCTATCAGTAATTGGAGTGTTTTAAGTGATAAAGGCCACGCACCGGCTGACGGTCGCCATTGTCGGGCGCCCGAATGTCGGCAAGTCCACCCTGTTCAACCGGCTGGTCGGCAAGAAGATCGCCCTGGTTGATGACACGCCGGGCGTGACCCGCGACTGGCGCGCGGCCGATGGTCGAGTCGGTGGGCTGGAATTCACGGTGGTCGATACGGCCGGTCTGGAAGATGTGTTCGATGGCAGCCTGGAGGCGCGGATGCGCGTCCAGACCGAGCGTGCCATCGAACGTGCCGATGTCTGCCTGTTCCTGATTGACGCCCGTGCCGGCGTCACGGCGATGGACAAGCATTTTGCCGCCTGGCTGCGGGCGCGGGTGAAGACCCCGACGATCCTGGTGGCCAATAAGTGTGAGGGTGCGGCCAGCCAGCCGGGCCTGATTGAGGCCTATGAGCTGGGCCTGGGTGAACCGGTTCCGCTGTCGGCCGAACATGGCGAGGGCATGGCCGATCTGGTGGATGCCCTGCTGCCACATATGCCGAAGGAAGAACCGGCGCCGGAGGAGGAGGAGGTCGAAGACGACCTGCCCGAGGACGATCTGGTTGAAGCCATCGCCGCGGAGAAGACCGACGATGTGCCGGATGAGCCGGAGCCCAAGGCCCTGCAGATGGCCATTGTCGGGCGCCCGAATGTCGGCAAATCCACCCTGCTGAACGCCCTGGTGCAGGAAGAGCGGGTGCTGACCGGGCCAGAGGCCGGCATGACCCGCGATGCCATCGCGGTGGAATGGAGCTGGAAGGGCCGGGCCATCCGGCTGGTCGATACGGCCGGCCTGCGCAAGCGGGCCCGTGTGGATGACAAGCTGGAACGGGCGGCCAACCAGGATACGCTGCGCGTCATCCGCATGGCCCATGTGGTGGTGCTGGTGCTGGATGCCGATGGTATCCTGGACAAGCAGGATCTGACCATCGCCCGTCTGGTGGTGGAGGAAGGGCGCGCCCTGGTCATCGCGCTCAACAAATGGGACGCGGTGGTGGACAAGAATGCCGCTCTGCGCCGCCTGACCGACCGGCTGCAGACGTCGCTGCCGCAGGTGAAGGGCATCCCCACCGTCACCATTTCCGCCCTGAAGGGTCAGCGTCTGCATGAGTTGCTGGATTGCGTGGTGACCACCTATGGCGTGTGGAACCGGCGTATCCCCACCTCTCAGCTGAACCGCTGGCTGGCGGGGATGACGGAATCGCACCCGCCGCCGCTGGTGGATGGCCGCCGTCTGAAGATTCGCTATATGACCCAGGTGAAGAGCCGTCCGCCCACCTTCGCCCTGTTCGTCAGCAAGCCGGTGGATCTGCCGGAAAACTATTCCCGCTATCTGGTCAATGGGCTGCGCGAGAGTTTTGATCTGCCGGGCATCCCCATCCGGATGCTGCTGCGCAAGGGCAGTTCCAATCCCTTTGATTGAACGGGGAATGATTTTCAGCAATATTGCCGACGCGGCGCCCCCTCCCTGGGGGCGCCGCTATTCTTTTGAACTCATCCTGCGCTCAACAGTGCATTGCCTCTCCCCCTATATTCCATAGACTAAGCCTGTTCATGGGGGCTTTCATGTTTTTCGGTCTTGGTTTCTGGAACAAGCGTCTGACCTTTGAAGTCTTCCTGAAAACGGAGGACCGCTGGCAGCTGCATATGCTCTGCGATACGGAAGAGGATGCGATTGCCGAGGCCAGACATCTGCTGATCACCGACAAGACGCATGATGTGAAGGTCGTCCGGCTGCGCACGCTGGCCAACGGCGTGGGTTCTGAAACGGTGGTCTATGAACAGTCGCGCCCGCTGCGCACAGTGAAGCCCCTGACGGTGTGCACGCCGGTGGGCGAAGTGGCGCTGTGCCAGCAGCTGGAGGATCTCTATACGGCAGAAGGGCGCCGGACCATCAGCCAGGTGATGCGCGATTATCTTCAGCGCAACAATATCGGCGCCAGCGAGTTGCTGCATTGCTACAGCCATATCCGCAAGCTGCAGGATGCCCAGGGGCTGGTAAATGCGGCCCTGCACCGGGTTGCCGGGGTACAGGCCCCTGTGGCCGGGCAAACCCCGAAACAACGCCTGACCCTGCTGGATGGTCTGGTCACCCAGGCCCAGCAGAAAGCGCGCGCCTTTGCCGCTGAACGCAGTTCCTACCCTGATTTTCGCGGCAAGGATCTGGGTGGCTTCAGCCAGCATATTCTGGAGCGCGCCCCACTCGATTTGCACGATTATGTGCTGAATTCGCTGATCAGCATCTGGCTGTTTGATTACCGCTCCCTGTTGGGCAAGGTGGAGGCCCTGGCCGTGCTGGCGGGGGAGAATGTTGAGAATGGGCTTGTCCGCCAGGTGGATGCCATTCTTGCCGATCTGCTGATTTTTGCCGATGTCGTGCAGGAATTACTGGCCCCGCAGCCCACTTTGGGCGAAGCGCTGTTGCGGTTGGCCGATATCGTGCTGTGCCGCAAGCGGGCGGCCGAACCGCTGGCCAGCCCAGCCATGAAGCAGATCGCCCGGCTGATCCAGGAAGGGCATCTGCCGTTCAGTCAAGCAGCGTTGGCCGAACGTCTGTTGCGGGAGATCAATGCGGATAAGCCGCTGGATACCCGCGACCCCAGTCGTGACCCGGCTTTGCTGGAACGGCTGGTCATAGCCCTGTCGGGCGAGGATGGCACGATTCTGGGCGGGGAGGCGACCCGGCAGTCCGTTGACCGCCGCCGCCTGCGTCAGCGGGAGGCGGTGCTGCGCGCCCATGGTCTGCACAGCATCGCCGATAATCTACGCTGAACTGATTTGTATGGATGTGGGGACGTGACAGCTGTTCACTCCATACCCACTGGGCGGCGATAATCCTGCAGGCGGGTGACGCGCAGGGCCTTCACGCCATGGCGGTCGATCAGACGCTGCCAGGAGGCCAGTTCTTCTTCTGACAAGCTGTAGCGGGCACAGGCTTCGGCGAAGCTCAACAGGCCGGCGCGCACGCCGGCCACCACTTCCGCCTTGCGGCGCATCACCCAGCGGCGTGTGTCAGGCGGCGGCAGATCGTCCAGCGTCAGGCTGCTGACGTTGGAGGCGTGGGGGCTGGCGTCGGCAACTTCGTCCGCGCCGTTGCGGGTTAAAATGGTCATGTTGACCTCAATCAACGGGGTACCCCCATCGATAAGGTCGGCGCCATTAACAAACAGTGAAAGGCTGTAAAATAACTTTGGTTACCATTACTTAATGGACAGGACGTTCGACATCTTGATCGGCAGCTTGCCCAGCATCAGATGGGGTTCGGTCCCTGTAAGGTCGACACCCGTTACCTTGCCAAAGGTGAGAATCTGGGCTTCGAGGGCCTTGCCGTCAGACCCTGTGGCCTTGACCTTGGCCACATAGGTGCCGTCTTCCAGCTGGTTGCCGCTGGCATCCTTGCCATCCCAGTCGACATCCTGGGTTCCGGCATTCTTGGTCAGTTCAATCGTGCGAACAACCTTATTGGTCTTACTGTCGCTGATCTCCAGCACGGAGCTGTCGGCTGGCGCGTCGGTGCTGACGGTCAGGTGGGCCTTGCCATCCTGCAATGACCAACCATTGGACTGGATTTCCACCGTCTTGCCCAGATAGCCCAGGGCCTGGTTGGGTTGGCCGTTATTGATGGCGGCCACCATCTCATCCAGTTTCTTGTTTCCGGCGATCTGCTGTTCGACCTGGGAAAACTGGACCAGCTGATTGGTGAAGGCCGCCGTGTCCTGCGGCTGAAGGGGATCCTGATTTTGCAGCTGGGCCGTCAACAGCCGCAGGAAGGTTTCGTAATTTTGCGAAAGATCCTTCAGGGAGTTGGTGGTGGCCGAAGAGCCGGTCCCCGTGGTGCTGGTGGCCGTGTTCTTCGTGCCATTGGCAGCGGGGGTGCTGTTCTTTAGCGTATTGGCCGCGCTGGAGATCGACATCGGTGACCTTCTTTCCCACTGGGGGTTCTATCAGATCCGGACATCAACCCGCCCCGGCCCCATTATGGGCTGGTAGGCAGGGATTGCCGGACCGTCTTCCTCAACCTCGATAGAAGCAAATCGTGTGCCAGATTTCTGATCCTGCTGTTTTTCCTGCTGCTGGCGTTGTGCCTGATCACCATCATCGCGCAAGGAGAAGCTGAGGCTGTTCTGATCGGTGCTCAGGCCCGCTTCCCGCAGGGCGTTTTCCAGGTTGCGACTATCCTTCTGCAACAATTCCAGGGTCTGGAAGCTGTCTGCCGTCACCTTGGCCCGCAGCCTGCCTTCCTTGTTGAACTCAAGCTGCACATCGACCCGTCCCAGATCATAGGGACGAAGCTGGATGGAAATCTTGTCGTTGCCGTCCTGGGCCGCCCGCTGCATCTGCACGGCAACCTGATAGGTGGCGGGGGGGGTGGTACCCGGACGGTGAGGGGCGCCGGGGGCACTGGTTTGGCGCAGGTGCTGGCTGAAATCGGCCGCCCCGACCTTGCCACCGTCAGCAGCGGCATTGTTGAGACTGGTTTCCTCCAGCCCCCGGGTTCCGGACCTTGTCTGCGCGCCCTGCTGTTCGGTCCCCAACTCTCCGCCGGCTGTGGAGCCGGTTTCCGCCACTGCACGGCTCAGAAGGCTGTCCGTTGCGCCGGTCGTTGTCGGGATGGTGCTGGCCGGGCGTGGGGCGGCTTGCTGCGGCCGCTCGCCCGCTGCTTCCATTGCCGCCATGTGCGTCGCGGCCTCGGTTTCGGTATGATGGGGGGCCAGCATTCGGCGTGGTTTGCCACCTTCTTTGGGAGCGATTGCGCCGGTGCCGAGGTTATCGTCACGGACAGTCGCCTTGTCGGTTGCTGGGGCCGCCACTTCATCATTCGCGCCGCTGGTGGCGGTGGGGTTGGCAGTCTTTTGGCGGGCTACGGTGCCAGCTGGCTGGCTGATACCGGTGCTGGTGGGAGAGGCCGTGGCCTCCCGCGCGGTCTCTGCATTATCCGCTGGGGCCTGAGGGGTGGTGTCACCTGCCACCAGGTTAGAGGCCGGGGCGATGGTTTCGGGTTGCGCAATCGCTGCCGCTGGCTGGGGCTGTTGCGGCTGAGTGACCTTGACTGAAGTGCCAGATAAAGCAGAAGCGCCAATTCCGGTCAGGTCAGCCATTTCCGTTTCACCCGCCCCCGCTGGGGCGGCAGGAATTGCCGGCTGCTGATCCGTGATGGCGGACTGTTGCCGGGGCGCATCTGTGATACCGGTGGTGGAATTCTGGTGAAGGTCAGCCTGCTTGACGGCGGGTTTTGGGTTCTCCGTCATTTCCGCGGCGCGCGTCATCCCAGGCTTGCTGGCGGGGGTGGATGCTGCCGGCTGGCCCTGATCCAGCGAAACCGGCTGCGCTGCTGTCGCTGTGGTGACATTGCCGCGCTGCAAGCCGCGATCGGTCGCGGCTGCGGCAGGCGTCCCATTGGCGACCGGTGTAGCGCTATCGGCAAGGGCGTTCGACCGGGATGCTGCGGTGGGGGCAACGGCGGGTGTCAGCGTTGCAGCGCTCGCACCCTTCGTTATCGGGGCTATGACGGGGGCATCACCGCTGGTCGGGGGGGCGGCATCCCGCAGAGGCACGCTGCTATTATCAACAGCGACATTGGAAGGCGCCGGCACGCGCACCGCCGGGCCGGACGGAGCGGCCTTGGTTGTCACCCCTTCTGCGGTCGGTATCGGCTCATTCACAGTTGCCGGCTGCATCCCTGCCGGCAGAACGATGCTGCCGGTGGTCGTTGTTCCAACAGCGGAAGGAGGGGGGGCAACAACGGGATTTGTCGTCACGTTTACCGCCGGGCCGGACTGAGCTGTCCTGCTTGTTGCCATTCCTTCTGCTGTCGGCGTCGGTTCGTTCACGGATGAAGGCTGCATTCCGGCTGGCAGAATGATGCTGCCGGCGGCGACAGTTCCACGGGCGGCGACTTGATCAGCCCCCGTGTTGACGGACGCGGGCTTAATCCACGAACGGTCGCTATCCGGCGCAGGATTCGCAAGGTGTACCGGCACAGCCACGCTATTCGCGGTTCCCTGATCCGGTCGGGCGGCTGGCCGCGTCTCGGTGGCGGTGGGGGCGCCAGGAGAACGGATAATGGTAGTCGCGGCGATTGGCTGATCGGGACGGGTGGCTGCGTTGTCCTGGCTGACTGTGGTCACGACAGGCGGTTCAGCAGCAGCCGTTCCCATGCCCCTATCAGAATGGACAGCAGGGCTCGCCGGCTCCTGCGCGATTGCGGCGGCCGGTACGGAAGAAACTGCTGCCACGGGGGTGCCCTGGGGCGGGACAGGGCCATTCGTCCCGGCCTTTGTCGTGGCCGGGGGCGTGGTTGTGTCCTCCGGTACTGCGATATCGGGACGGGTGACAGCGTGTTGCTGTCCGCCTGCCCCGGGCGTGGCTTGAGTGGATGCAGCCATTCCTGCTGCCACAGGGTCAGTCCGACGGCTGGCGGGGACTTCCCGCCCGGTTTTCGCTGGTGCCGGGGTGGGGTTGGGGGACGGTGCTGACGACTCAGTCACCAGGGCATCGACCGTATCACCGTGTGCCTTTCCGGCCAGCGCCATCGGGGTGGCCACTGTGTCGGCTACGGGGGGCGGCATCAATCCGTTATTGAGCAGCAGCGCCACATCTTGACCTGAATCCGCTGCTGCTGCTTTCACCGCCTGCTCGGCATCGATGGGCACCGCGGCCAGGGTTTCGTCATCCTCTGCCGCTGTGGTCTCCCCCGCCAGCGGCCCGGCGAACGGACCGGTGCTGGTAATGGTGATCTCCTCCGTCATCGTCCCCGTTTCCGGGGATGCAACCACCTGCATGTTCGTGGCCAGCGCGCCGCTGAAGATTGTCGGCGTCGCATTCGTGCGAATTGAGGGGAGGGGGGCGGCGGCAGAAGCCGCCATTGTCTGCGGAGCGGGGATTTCCTGCCCGGTTGACAGCGTCGCAGGATTATCCTCCCCCTTGTTGATTTTCGGGGCGGTCTTTCCGGCGAACAGCCCCTGCTGGCGCATCAAGGCACTGAGGTCGTTGAGAAAGGAAGCAACCTCATCGCTGAGGGGCGGGGCGGTGTCATCGGCCTGCCCCATGGCCAGCAAGTTCAGCCCGGCCTGCTGCCAGCGCATTTCGGGTGTTGTGTCGACCGTTGGCGGCGGCAACGGGGCACCCTCGGTTACCAGGGGGGTGCCACCTTCCAGGCCCTGCGGGGGCTGGCTGGCCATGTTCACCGCATCGCCCTGGCGCGGAGTGCCGGCATTTTCCAACGAGGTCCGCAGCGCCGGCACGGCGCTGCCTGTTGTGCCGCTATTGTCCAGGAAGCCTTTCAGCAGGCGGTTGAAGTTTTGAACCTCATCACCGCCCGTCATGGAGGTTGCATTGCCCGCCGGGGTTCCCATGCCGGCCGTGGCACCGGTGGGTGCCGTCGGGGTGGTGAAAAGGCTGGCTATGTCCATGATGGGCTTCCTGCGCTGGTGTCAGCTTCAAGGAATGCAGCCTTCGTGCCAATCGCCGCGCCTTGAAAACCCTGTGTCCCGGTGTGTCTGCCCCCCCTGATACCGTTGCCGGGCGGTAGTTCCTGCCCTCTCCCCCGGCAAGGCTTGCCGGGGGCGGCGCGTTTACAAGGAAAAGGCGCCCGGCTGGTGGCGGGGCGCCTTGTTCACGTCTGATCTTGCCGAAAATCCCCCGCTCGCACGGTGTAAATGCCCTTTACAGCACCCTGCTAGAGCCGCCTGTCCAGCGTCATGCTGGGCGTGGTTTTGCGGGCATAGGCTGCCGGCATCACCATACCGCCTCGGCGTGTATAGGCCCCTTCTTCGGCCCGTGCTCGGTTGATGGCATTGACCATGGTATGGACGGTGGATTGCGTCACCTGTGCTGCGGCGCGCGCCAGCCTTGCATGGGCAAGCGTGCTGTCGATGAAGCGTTCGGTTTCCTGCTTCAACACGTCGCGCACCGTCTCATCCAGGGTGCGCAATTCGTCCGGGTCGTATTTGATGGAACGCACGCAATCCTCATAGGTGCGCACCATCAGGGTCTTGCGGCTGGCAATATCCGTCAGGGCTGGCAGATTGCGGCTGCGGATGGCGGCGTTCTCCTCCTCGAACAAGGCTGCCAGACGCTGCATTGCCTCCACCAGCGCTTGCACGCAACTGTTTGCGCTCATTTTTCCCCCTTATGCATCATGCTGGCCAATGGGTTGCCGTTCTGGGCCTGTTCCTGCATCCGCAACATGGCCTGCTGGACCTCGCGGGAGATGCCGACGCCACCGGCTTTGGCGATCTGTTTGCCATATTCCTCGGTCATCATGCCGCGCCAGGTTTTCTCTGCCTCGCCACCGCCGAAATTCGGGTCGGTATCCACATCGGTCCACATCTGCGACAGCATCTGTGACAGGAACACCCCTTCGAAATCCTGCGCCGCCTTTTCCACGCCGGGGGCGGTTTCCCCCTGTGCGTCGGGGGATTTCGCCGTCGGCGTACGGGGAAGGGCGGCGCTGCGCACCTGGGCCAGGGCCTGGGCGTCGAAGCCGGGGGGGGAGAGTTTGAAGTCGCTCATCACATCACCTCGATCTCGGCCTGGAGCGCGCCAGCGGCTTTGATGGATTGCAGGATGGAGATCATATCACGCGGACCAATCCCAAGTGCATTGAGGTTGTTGACCAGTTCCTGGAGCGATACGCCCGACGGCATCACGGCCAGCTTTTTGTCAGCGCTATCGTCCACCTGGATATCGGTGCGCGGCACCACCGTCGTCTGGCCACCCTGCGACAGCGGGCCTGGCTGGGAAACCTGCGGTGTTTCCGTGATACGGATGGTGAGGTTACCCTGGGCGATGGCGACCGTGCTGATCCGTACATTCTCGCCCATGACGATCACACCGGATGCCTCGTCGATCACCACGCGGGCCGGCTGGTCGGGCTGCACCCGCAATTGCTCCACATCGCGGATGAAGGAGACCAGATCGGCCTTGCGCGCCATCGGCACATCGATCATCACGGCGGCCGGGTCCAGGGCCTTGGCGGTATTGCGGCCGAACTGCTGGTTGATGACCTCCGCCGTGCGCATGGCGGTGGTGAAATCCGGGTTGCGCAGGGACAGGCGCAGGAAGGGCAGGTCGGACAGGGCGAAATCTATCTCCCGCTCCACGATGGCGCCGCCGGCGATCCGGCCGTTGGTCGGCACCCCGCGGGTGACGGAGGCAGCGGCCCCCTGGGCGGAGAATCCGCCCACCGCCACGGCCCCCTGCGCTACGGCATAGACCTCCCCATCGGCGCCCAGCAGCGGCGTCACCAGCAGGGTGCCGCCCTGCAGATTCTTGGCATCGGCCATGGCGGCCACCGAAACATCAATCCTTGAGCCCTGCGAGCTGAAGGGCGGCAGGGTGGCCGTCACCATGACGGCCGCCACATTCTTGGTGCGGATCGTGTCGCCCCGGACATTGACGCCCAGCCGTTCCAACATGCCGATCAGGCTCTGTTCGGTGAAGGGGGAGTTGTTGATCGTGTCGCCGGTGCCGTTCAGGCCGACCACCAGCCCATAGCCGATCAGCATATTGTCGCGCACACCTTCGATGTTCGCGATATCCTTGATGCGGCTCTGCGCCCCAGCGGTGCCGGGGGTCAGCATCACGGTCAGCGCCGCCACCAGGGCCAGCAGCAGCATCGGCAGCGGGCGGGAGCGGTTGGGGCGCTTGTGCTGGGTCGTCACCATGGCGTCGATCCGATTCTTCAGAAAGTCATTCGGTTCCGGCGGGCATTGTCGCCTCGTCTCGCCAATAACTATGCCATTTCCATGCCAGTCGAGCCATAGTGCGGCTTTCAAGGACTTTGGAGGCCGCCGCCATCCGATTCCTGCCGGGTGGCGGGGGTATTTCGCCGCCGCTCTGGTCCTTTGGGAAAAATTTGCCCTATGTGTCCAAGGCGGCGGGATGATACCTATATGATGTATGATCCAAGCCACCGATACCAAGGTGTCGGTTCCTTAGTCGCTTTGATGGGAAGTTGTTGCCACGGCCATGAAGATCGAGGGTCCAGGTTCCGCCCGCCCCGGCCAGGTCCGGAAGGCGCAGAAAAGCGGCGGCGGCATGTTCGCCAGCCACCTGAATGAGGGGGAGGAGGAAGGGGCTGTCCGCTCTTCCGGCTCGCAGGCGGCTGTCGGCATCAATCCCCTGTTTGCCTTGCAGGAGGTGGATGACGCCCTGTCCGGAAAGCGCCGCCGCGCCCAAGCGCGCGGGGAAGATATTCTGGATCGGCTGGAAGAATTGCGCCTTGGCCTGTTGACCGGCAGCTTCCCCGTGGAAAAGCTGCACGATCTGGTGCGCATGGTGCAGGTGCAGCGGGAGAATCTGGATGATCCCCGCCTGCAGGAAGTGCTGGATGAGATTGATCTGCGGGCGCAGGTGGAGATTGCCAAGCTGACCAGCGGCGGCTGATGCGGCCCCGCTTCATCGCTGTCGGCGGGGTATGGGGCGGCCTTTGGGCCGCCCTTGTTGTTTCACGACGGGGCGTCTGAGCTTTAACCCTTTGTTTCAGCGGGATTTAAGAAGATTGCATGAGTGCCCTGCAGGAATGTTGCGGGGAGAGATGCCTCTCCCTATACTCCGCCCCGTTTCGAGGCCCAGGATCGGACCGCTGAAGATGTCGTCATCATCGTTGCCTCTGTTGCCCGCCGGATATCGTCCCAGCGAGGACGAGGAATATATGAATCCCGTGATGAAGCAGTATTTCCGCCACAAGCTGCTGCAGTGGCGGGCGGAGCTGCTGCGGGAATCGAACGAAACCCTGAACAGCCTGCATGAGGATGGCGGCCTGCAAGAGCCGGACATCGCCGACCGTGCGACGCTGGAAACCGACCGTGCCCTCGAACTGCGCACGCGCGACCGGGAACGCAAGCTGATCTCCAAGATCGACAGTGCCCTGGAACGTCTCGCCAATGACGATTACGGCTATTGCGAGGAGACGGGCGACCCGATCGGTGTCCGCCGCCTGGAAGCCCGCCCCATCGCCACGTTGAGCCTGGAAGCCCAGGAACGGCATGAGCGAATGGAACGCACCCAGCGCGACGATTGAGTTAAAAAGGCCGGCGATTGCGCGCCGGCCTTTTTCATGCTCAGCCAAACAGCCAGCTATTGATCAGTTGGCGGGAAATGCTGTCTGGCGACGGCAGGCGGAATGTTTCCGGCTCATGCTGCGCCAGCAGATCATCCCGGCTGAACCAGCGGGCATCTTCCAGTTCCTCCCCATCAACGCGGATATCCAGCGTGGTGGCACGGGCGTGGAAGCCCAGCATCAGGGAGGACGGGAAGGGCCAGGGCTGGCTGGAATGATAGGTGATATCATCCACCCGCACGCCCGCTTCTTCCCAGCATTCCCGCGCCACTGTCTCTTCCAGGCTTTCACCCGGTTCCACGAATCCGGCCAGCGTGGAATACATGCCGGGGGGAAAGCGCGACTGGCGACCCAGCAGGCAGCGGTCACCATCATGCACCAGCATGATGACCGCCGGGTCGTGGCGGGGAAAGTGACTGATCCCACAGGCGGGGTTACAGCAGCGCCGGCTGTGCCCGGCTTCTGTGATTTCCGTGGCTGCGCCGCAGGTACCGCAGAACCGGTGCCGTTCATGCCACAGCATCAGGGCCCGCACATAGGCATAAAGCGCGGCCGTCTGCCGATCCATCAACCGTGCCACGGTGCGGATTTCCTGGAACCGGCCAAGTGCCGTGAAGGCGGGCAGCGTTTCCGCATCCTCCTGCGCGGAGAAATCCAGGGCGAAATAGCTGATTTCCCCCTCTACCCCTAAAAAGATGGGGGTAGCCGTGGTCAGATCTCGCCACCATTCACCGTCGGGCGACAGGAAGACGGGCAGGGGCTGATCATCGCTTCCCGCCACCAGATGCTTGCCGCGCCAATAGGGCACCAGCCGCGTCTGTGACCCGGCCAGCGCCAATTGTCGGGCCAGCCAGTCAGGGTCTTTGCGTAAGTGGGCTGCGCGGTCCAGACCGCTGCCGGCATAAAAATTCAGCTTCGCCATGATGTGGCGGCCTTTGCTGTTGCCTGTGCCAACAAGCCATACGCCCGCAGCAGCAAAAGCAAAAGGGGCGCCCCACGCGGGACGCCCCTTCGTAAAGAACAAGCAGATTGCACCAGTGGGCATAAACCATGCCCACTGGGAGGGCTGTCGCTTGGAATCCCCGATGCATGGCACCGGGGATCAGGAACCCGATCAGAACTTCATGCGGGCGGTCACACCATAGGTGCGCGGCTCGATGATGAAACCGGTCAGGTTGTTGAAGTCGATCCCCCCTTCCAGGCCGCGCTCGTCCGTGATGTTGCGGACAAAGGCAGACAGGTCGAAGCGGCCGCCATCATAGGCGTAACCAGCGCGCAGACCACCGATCCAGCGGGCTTGGGAATGGAACTCTGCCGATTCGTACAGGAAGAAGTTGGCCGTGCTCTTGTACGACCAGTCGGTGAAGGCATAGACCTCATCATTCTCACCCACCGGGATGCCATAGCGGGCGGTGGTGTTGAAGATCCAGCGCGGGGCCTGCGGGAACGGGTTGCCGTTGATGCTGGCCTGCCGGGAGGTGCCGACGGTACGGATCGGGTCCAGCACGGTGCAGCCACCGGAGCAGGCCGGCACATACAGCGTGGCGTCCTTGATTTCCGTGTGGTTGTAGCTGGTACCGACGGTCAGCATCAGGTTTTCCACCGGCAGCAGTTCGATGTCGGCTTCAAAGCCCTTGCCAATGCCCTTGTCGGCATTCAGCAGGGTGTTGTTGTTGCTGACACCGCCGACGGCGGTGAACTGCTGGTCCTTCACCTCATAATAGAAGCCGGTCAGGTTGACGCGGGCGCGCTTGCCCAGCAGATCGGACTTCACGCCGGCTTCATAGGACATCACCTTTTCCGAATTGGCGGTGGTGATGTTCACGCTGCGTGGCTGGATGGTGGGGGCGCGGAAGCCGCTGGCAACGCGCACAAAGCCGCGCACGTCATCGGTGAAGGCGTAATCGGCGGCCAGATCCCAGCTCACGCGCTCGTCGCTGGTCTTGGCGCGGGAAACGCTGCCGGCCACCGGGTTGCCGGAACCATAGGCCACTTCACGACGCACCAGGGTCTTGTCGTCCTCGGTGTAGCGCAGGCCACCGGTCAGGGTCAGTTCTTCGGTCAGGGCATAGGACATCTGGCCGAACACGGCCCAGGTGTCGTTATCCTGCACCGAATTAGCCACCGTGGTGCGCTTCAGCACGTCGCTGGAGGCAGCACCATAGGACAGGTTGGCGAAATCGGCCTTTTCATCGAAATAATACAGGCCGGTCTGCCACTTCAGCGGGCCATCATTGCTCGACGCCAGACGCAGTTCCTGGGTGAACTGGTCGATGCCGTTGATCTTGCTGGCCGATTCGACGGAGAAGGGCACGAAGCCCGGGCCCTTGCCGGCCACGCCGCCATCCACGTCACCGCGGGAGAAGGCGTCGACATATTCATAGGCGGTGATGGAGGTCAGGGTGACGCCTTCGAATTCATACTGGGCGTTCAGGTTGGCGCCGCGCGAATTCACGTCCTGGGTGTTCTGACCGTCGGTGTAGGCGTGGTAGGGCGAGAAGCCCGGCACCAGATCGTTGCTGCCCTTTTTGATGATATTGGCGCGGAACACGCGGGCCGTACCGTTCATCGAGCGGAAATGGCCGTTCAGGTTGGCCGTGAAGCGCTCGGTTGGGGTATAGAGGAACTGGACGCGGCCGGCCGTGTCCTCGTAGCCCTCCATCGCGTCCTTCTCGCCGGTATAGTCATTATCGACATAACCGTCGCGGCGCTGGTGGGAGAGGGAGATACGGGCGGCCAGCACATTGTCAATCAGCGCGCCGCCGACGGCACCTTCCGCCTCAATGGCGTTCCAGCGACCATAGGAGACCTTGCCATAGCCGTTCGTCTCGAAGGTCGGCTTGACGGAGCTGACGGAGATGATGCCGGCCGGCGTGTTGCGGCCGAACAGCGTGCCTTGGGGGCCGCGCAACACTTCGATCTGCTCCACGTCGAACACCGGGAAACCCTTCATGATCGGGTTTTCCAGCACCACCTCGTCAAAGACCAGGCTGACCGGCTGGGAGGCGTTCAGGTCGAAATCGGTGTTTCCCAGGCCGCGGATATAAAAGCGCGGAAAGGTGCGGCCGAAAGAGGATTCGGCGTTCAGCGAGGGCACGCGGGCGGCCAGGAAGCGGATATCCGCACCACCGGCGGCGAAGTTCGCCAACTGGTCAGCCGTCACGGCGGCCACCGAGACCGGCACTTCCTGCATATTCTGGGAGCGCTTCTGCGCGGTGACGATCACTTCTTCCAGGATGGCGGTATCGGCGGCCAGTGCGGGGGCGGCCATCAGCATGGCGGCGGCAGCGGCGCAGGACAGCAGCTTGCCAGTGCGGGTGCGACGATGGTTGGTCATGTTTGCCTGTTCATTCCTGTGGGGGTCAGGCCCGGCATCGCCAGCCTGGATTAAGCCGACGGATAATCCTTCGCTGTGCAACATGCAAAGGGGGGTTTGCTGCCGCGTTGCAACAAATCCGCCCCTGTGCTCAAACAGCAACGGTGCAATTTTCCCTTGCCATGTGGGCGCGGCACGCCGATATAGGGGGCGGGAGGTTGGCAGCGGGCGAGTCCCTCGCCAACCCGGTCAGGTCCGGAAGGAAGCAGCCGTAACGAGTTTCGGCTCGGGTCGTTCGTCCAGCCTCCCACCTTCAGCAGAATTTTTGTTTAATGCAGCACGCTGTGTTTCAGCGCGAATGTTGCCGTTTGCTGTATCGCGCAATTGCCCATGGCGTCCGGCCCTGGGGGGCACTACATTGAAGCCCGATGCTTTCCCAAGCCCGTTGCCGAAGATCAGGCCTGTGACCGACGAGACGACATCGACCAGCCCCGCCGCCGGTGCTGCCTATCGCGTGCTGGCGCGCAAGTACCGGCCGCAGAATTTTGACGAGCTGGTGGGCCAGGATGCGCTGGTGCGCACGTTGCGCAATGCCATCCAGTCCGGCCGCATCCATCAGGCCTATATGCTGACGGGTGTGCGCGGCGTGGGCAAGACGACGACGGCCCGAATCATCGCCCGCGCGCTGAACTGCATTGGCCCCGACGGGACCGGCGGGCCGACCATCAGCCCCTGCGGCGTCTGTGAGATGTGTGTCTCCATCGCCGCCGATCGCAATGTCGATGTGATCGAGATGGACGCCGCGTCCAATACCGGCGTCGATAATGTGCGCGAGATCATTGAGGGGGTGCGCTATGCCCCCTCTTCGGCGCGTTACAAGCTCTACATCATCGACGAAGTGCACATGCTGTCGAAAAGCGCCTTCAACGCCCTGTTGAAGACGCTGGAAGAGCCCCCGCCGCATGTGAAATTCGTCTTCGCCACCACGGAAATCCGCAAGGTGCCGGTGACGGTGCTGTCGCGCTGCCAGCGATTCGACCTGCGCCGGGTGGATCATGGCACGCTTGTCGGCCATTTCAACCGCATCGCCGACAAGGAACAGGTGCCGGTGGAGGCGGATGCCATCGCCCAGATCGCGCGCGCCGCCGACGGCTCGGTGCGCGATGGCCTGTCGCTGCTGGATCAGGCCATTGCGCTGGGTGGCGGGTCGGTGACACTGGCCCAGGTGCGCGACATGCTGGGTCTGGCCGACCGTACCCGCGTGCTGGACCTGTTTGAAGCGACGATGACGGGCAAACCGGCTGAGGCGCTGGATATCCTGGAAGATATGCACAAGCGCGGTGCCGACCCCATTGTTGTCACCCAGGATTTGCTCGACCTGACCCATTTCCTGACCCGCGCCCGCGTGGTGGCGGGCACCGCCGACGATCCCTCCATCCCGGAGGAGGAGCGCACGCGTGGTGTGGCCCTGGCTGGCCGGCTGGGAATGCCGGCCCTGGCGCGGGCCTGGCAGATTCTGTTGAAGGGGCTGGGTGAAATCCAACATGCGCCGGTGCCGATGCAGGCGCTGGAAATGGTGCTGATCCGCCTGTCCTATACCGCCGACCTGCCCACACCCGGCGATCTGATCAAGAAGATCAACGAGGCGGGCGGGGCAGAGGCGGCAGCCCGCGCCTTGCATGGCGCGGGTGGGGGCGGCCAGGGTGGTGGTGCCACGGCCCTGGGTGGTGGTCTGGTGATGGCGGCAGCCCCGGCGGGTGGCGCCCCGATGGCCGTGGTGAATGGCGGTGGCCGGGCCATGGCGGCCCTGGCCCAGCCGGCCCCGGCGCTGGCCCCGGTTCCCCAGCCGGCGGCCCTGGTGCTGGATGATCCGCATAGCTTCCGGGAGGTGGCCGACCTGTTCCTGGCCAAGCGGGAAGGGGTGCTAGCCGGCACGCTGCGTGCCGCCGTGCATCTGGTGAAGTTCGAACCGGGGATGATTGAGCTGCGCTTGCAGTCTTCCGTGCCGCAGAATCTGCCGGGCCGGGTGGGCCAGCTGCTGACGGAATGGACCGGGCGGCGCTGGGTCGTCTCTGTTTCCGGTTCGGCCGGTGAGCCGACACTGGCTGAGCAGGAAAAGGCCGAAGAACTGCGTGTGCGGGCCGAGGCGGCGGAACATCCGCTGGTCAAGGCCATCCTGGAGGCCTTTCCCGGCGCGAAGATCGACACGATCCGCGACCTCTCCGCCGTCACCATGGCCCCGCTCCCGCTGGCTCTGCCCGATATTCCCGAAGCGCTGGACGCTTTTGGGGGTGACGAGATGCCCGACAACCCTTATTTCGATGCCCCACCGCCCATGGACGAGGGCGATTATGAAGGAGACTTCTGAGCCATGAAAAATATCGGCCAGATGATGAAGCAGGCCCAGCAGATGCAGGCCAAGATGCAGGAAATGCAGGCCAAGCTGGCCGAGCATGAGGCGACCGGCGTTTCCGGGGCCGGCATGGTCCAGGTCACGCTGAACGGTAAGGGCGACCTGCGCGGCATCAAGATCGACAAATCGGTCGTCGATCCGGAAGATGTCGAGGTGCTGGAAGACCTGATCACCGCCGCCTTCAACGATGCCAAGGCGAAGGTCGAGGCCTATATGTCGGAACAGACAAACGCCATGATGGGCGGGCTGAAGCTGCCCCCCGGCTTCAAGATGCCGTTCTGATCTGTCCTTTTGATCCCACGATAACGCCCCGGCCCGTCCGGGGCGTTATTGTAATCCCAACGGTCATCATTCATGACCGTTGGGACGGCAGCGACTGCTGCCGCGCCGCTCGTGCGGCGTAGCCAAGCCAGCGGATGCTGGCGCAGGCGATTGAGGGGTATAAGGGCAGCCGGGCTGTTGCTAAACACTGGAACAATTGCTGAACATCGGCTAGGCTCCGCCGCATGATTGGACCTGAAATCGACCGCCTGATCCAGTTGCTCGCCAAGCTGCCCGGCCTGGGGCCGCGTTCGGCGCGCCGTGTCGCCCTGCATCTGATCAAGCGGCGGGATGGCTTGATGGCACCGCTGGGGGCCGCCCTGGCGGAGGCGGCGGCCAATATCCGCAGCTGTTCGGTCTGTGGCAACCTGGATAGCCGCGACCCCTGCCATATCTGCACCGATACCAGCCGCGACCCCGCCTTGCTGTGCGTGGTGGAAGAGGTGGGCGACCTCTGGGCGCTGGAACGCACGGGGGCCTTCCGGGGCCGTTACCATGTGCTGGGCGGCACGCTGTCGGCGCTGGAAGGGGTGGGGCCGGACGATCTGGCCATCCCCGGCCTGCTGGAACGGGCGTCACGCCCGGAGGTGCGGGAGGTGATTCTGGCCTTGAACGCCACGGTGGGCGGGCAGACGACGGCGCATTACCTGTCCGACCGGCTGGCGCATTGCGGCGTAGCCCTGTCCCGGCTGGCCCATGGCGTGCCGGTGGGCGGGGAACTGGATTATCTGGATGATGGCACGCTGACGGCGGCGCTGCGCTCGCGCCGCAGCCTTTAAACAGACCGGTCGGCCGGCTGCGGCTCCAGAATCATCAGGATGATCTGACCATCGGGATCATGCGGGTTCTGCCGCAGGCCGGGCGGCGGGTCGCAGAAATGCACCGCGCCCATGATCTGATCAACCGGCCCGCCGGCCTGTTTGCGCATGGGCAGCAGCAGGCGCCGGAAATAACGCCACTCTTTGCCTTCCGCTACCAGAAAGCCGCTATAGATCAATGGCTTGCCTTCTTCCAACACGGTATTAAAGATGGCGTTGCGCCGGGGAGCCGATTCTGGCTTCACCATGTCATCAAGGTAACGGCCTTCCATGGCATGGCCGAACACTTCCCGCAGGCGCGATCCTGCCAGCCGGCAACGAAACCGCTCCCCCTCCCGCTCATAGATGAACATGCTGGGCAGCAGGGGGCGGGGCAGGTTCACCGGGTCCATCAGCCGGCGGTCGGGAACCTGCCTGCCGGCATCGACCCAGGCGTGACGCCAGATGGTCAGCAGCCTGCGCAGCTCGGGGAAATCGGCCAGCGGTTCGCTGGCCGTGGGCACGGTGCTGATCCTCTCCCTGATCCAGCTTTTCAGCGCCAATGCCATTGAAACGTTCCGCCCTCTCCGCATCTATGCAGATGATTTTCGATCGGGAGCCGTTAGGTGAAAGGCCCCGATCCTGGTTATTTTTTCAACAATGGACGGATGCGACCGGACCGACAATAGCGGATCAACCGGCCTATCCGCCGGGTTATACCGTTGGTTCAGATCGCTGAAGCAGGAGAGATGATGCAGGCAGAGAGACGGTTGCTGATGCTGGTGGCGGCGCTCTGCCTGACCGGTCTTTTCATGGTGGGTTTAGCCGGTGATCATGTCGAAGGGATGATGCTGACCGTGTGGCGCGATGCAACCGATCCCGCACTCTATCGCCTGCCGCGCTGGCTGTTGATCTATGTTGAGGATCTGACGGCCATGGGGGGCCTGCCGGTCACCCTCAGTGTTGCCCTGCTGGCGGCCATTCTGCTGCGTCTGCTGGATCGGCCGGTCGACGCGGCCCTGATGCTGGTCAGTGCCGGGGGCGGGCTGCTGCTGGGGATGGGGTTGAAGCTGGCCTTCGTGCGCCCCCGGCCCGATCTGGTTCCCCATGCGGTGGAGGTCTTGACCTCCAGCTTCCCCAGCAGCCATGCCACCATGTCGACCGTCACCTATCTCAGTCTGGCCCTGATCGTGGCCGACCGGGTGAGCCGGCCCGCCGTAAAGACCTATGTGCTGGCGCTGGGTTGCGGCCTGCCGCTGGCCATCGGCATCAGCCGGGTGGTGCTGGGGGTGCATTGGCCCAGCGATGTGCTGGGCGGCTGGGCCTTTGGGACGGCCTGGGTGCTGCTGTGCCGTTCTGTCGCTTTCCGCTTTCAGCCCGCGCATTGAGCTTGCCGACCGATCCGTTCCGCGCGACTCTGCCGGCAATGGCAGTTAGGGAGGGGATGATGCGGGCAAACAGGCTTATGGCGACAGGAATGCTGGGCCTGCTGTTGCTGGGCGGCTGTTCTCTGCCGCGTATGCCGATCATGCCCTGGCGCGACCTGAACCGGGAACGCGCGGAGGCTGCACTGGCCGCGCATGATTATGTCATGGCTCAGCGATTTTATGAGGAGCGGGTGCGCGACGAACCCCAGGACATGCTGGCCCGTTACCGGTTGGCGGAAATCTATGAGAAGGTCGGCCGACCCCAGGATGCGGAGCGCCAGTATCGGGTAATTTATGGGGAGGGGGTGACCGATCCGCTGCCCCTGCCCGGCGGGATGGAGGGGGAGCCGATGGGGCAGGCGGCCTGGAAACAGATCAACCGCATCCGGGCGGGTGTGCCGGCCCCGGCCCCCTGATCACTCAACCAAAACTTTAAATTTGCTGGCTAAGCCACTCATTCCGCTGCGATGGCGGGGGCCATGTCATGGCCATGGGCGTGATCATTGCAGGCGCTGGGGCGGGCGGCCCCCACCATGTCGCGGATCATGCTGACGCAGCGGCCGCATTGCGGGGTCTTGCCGCAGGCCTTGAAAACTGACGCGACGCTGGACGCCCCATTTTCCACGGTGCGGCGCACAGACTTGCAGTTGATGGCGTTGCAGACACAGACGTACATGCCATTCCCCGGCCTTTTGCCGCCATCGTCCGGCGGCCCTGGTTAGATACTGCAAATCACTCTCACCGGCAATCTGAAAATTTCTGAGGACATCAGGACAGCCTTAGCGCAAGGGAGGTTTTTGAATTTCGCCTGATTCAAAGTCGGGAAATTATGGAATTACCCTATTTATGGCATTTGAGAGGGTTATAATGTTACATAACACGCCCATCACCCGCAAAATCTTGATACTTGTTATTGTTGCAATAATATTTCCACTGGGAATGATCGCCTATGATTTGTTGAATATTCGTTCAACTATGTATGGGGAGCGTTAGCATTCTATCCGTAATGTTGTTGAGGTTGCTGTCAGTATTGCTGATTTCTATAACAAGGAGTCGGTTGCGGGACGCTTGTCACAGGAAGATGCCCAGGCCCGGGCAAAGGATGCCATTCGGGCTTTGCGTTTCGCCAAAGGTGATTATTTCTTCATCTATAATGTCAATGGCATCACGGAGGTGCACGGCACCCGACGGGAACTGGAGGGCAAACAGCGTATCGACGAAAAGGATGTGGATGGCTTCGCCTTTCTGCGGGACCAGATCTCCAAGGCCCAGGCAGGCGGTGGCTATACCACCTATCGCTTCACCAAGCCCGGCGGCGGTGACGCTGCTTTCGAGAAGATTTCCTATAACGCCCCCTTCACTGCCTGGAACTGGGTGATCGCGTCGGGCGTCTATGTTGATGATATTGAAAGCGCCTTCCGGGAGGAACTCTATCAGGCGGCGGCTGTGCTGGTTGTTGTGGTCGTGCTGCTGCTGGCGGCCTCACTCTATATCGGCCGGGCCGTCAGTGGCCCGATCACCGGCCTGTCGAGCGTGATGCGGCGTCTGGCCTCTGGCGATCTGGCGGCCCCGGTCACGGGAACAGAACGCCGGGATGAGATGGGGGACATGGCGCGGGCCGTGCAGGTGTTCAAGGAAAACAGCCTGGCTGTGGAAAGCCTGCGCCAGGAGAATGAACAGGCCGCCGCCCGCGCCGCACAGGAGCGGCGGCGGGCCATGCTGGCGCTTGCCGATGGCTTCGAGAGTGAGATCAAGGGGATTGTCGATGGTGTGGTGGCCGAGGCGACCCAGTTGCGCGCCACGTCCGACGCGCTGAGCAGCGTGGCCACGCAATCGACCCGCCAGTCGACGGGCGCTCTGCGCGCTGCCAACGAGGCCGGCAGCGGCATCCAGATTGTTGCCGCTGCCGCAGAAGAACTCTCCGCCTCCATTAAGGAAATTGGGGTGGAGGTGACGCGTTCTGCCGAGATGAGCGGCCGCGCCGTGGATGAGACACAGCGTGCCAATGAAATGGTGCGCAGCCTGTCCAGTGCGGCGGCCAAGATTGGTGATGTGGTCAATCTGATCAATGCCATTGCCAGCCAGACCAACCTGCTGGCGTTGAACGCCACGATTGAGGCGGCGCGGGCGGGTGAAGCGGGCAAGGGCTTTGCCGTGGTGGCTGGGGAGGTGAAGAACCTCGCTGGCCAGACAGCCCGCGCCACCGATGAGATCGGAGCCCAGATCAGCACCATCCAGGGTGCTACCGGTTCGGTGGTCAGCGCGATTGAGAAGATCAGCGACACCATTGTCGCCATCAATCAGGCCTCCACCGCCATCGCTTCGGCGGTGGAGGAGCAGGGGGCGGCCACGCGGGAAATTGCCCGCAATGTGCAGCAGGCAGCCAATGGTGCCCAAGGCGTGATCGAAAACGTCAATGGCGTGCAGCAACTGGCCGGGGAGACGGACCGCAATGCCAGCCAGGTGCAGACCGCCGCCGCCGGGCTGCTGGACCAATCCCAGGCCCTGACGATGGAGATGGACCGCTTCATCGGCGGTATCCGCGCCGGTTGATCGGGGCAGGGGTGCCCCGTTTGCGCCGGTGCCAGGAAGGCACCGTTGCGTAAGCGGGGCTTGCCATTGGCGGGCTTGTCACGGACAAGCATGGGGCACCTCGCCGCAGACCGTGTGGTGGGGATGTGCCGAAACGGGGCCATTCACTCTGGTTCGGCCATTCAAAACAGCCCCGGTTCCGATGAGAGCAGCCCCCGCCATGACGCAAAAATCGACGCTCAGCTACTTCAACTGGTCCTTCCTGTTCACGGTAGTGGGTCTGCTGGCGGGTGCCTTTCTGGGCTACAATGCCACGGGCACCCTGGCCGGTGCGATGGGCACGGCCTTCATTGTTTGTGTGCTCTGCGTGCTGGAAATTTCGCTATCCTTCGATAATGCGGTGGTGAATGCCACCATTTTGAAGGACATGGATGCCAAATGGCGCCGGCGCTTTCTGACGTGGGGCATTCTGATTGCCGTTTTCGGGATGCGGATCATCTTCCCGCTGCTGATTGTCGCCATCGCCGCCCAACTGGGACCGATTGAGGCGGTGACGCTGGCGGTGGAGGAGCCCGACCGCTATGCCCAGATCCTGACCGATGCGCATGTCGGCATCGCCGCGTTCGGCGGTACCTTCCTGTTCATGGTCGGCTTGAAATTCTTCTTCGACAAGGAGAAGGATACCCATTGGGTGGCCTTTATTGAACGCCGCCTGGCTAAGGCGGCCAACATCGAATCCATCGAAATTGTCCTGGTGTTGCTGGCGCTCTATGGCGTCAGTACGTTCCTGGGCGAGGATGCGCGGGAGTTCCTGGTGGCCGGCATCCTGGGGATGGTGGCCTTTGTCGCGGTGAAAGGGGTCGCCGGCTATATGGAAGCCAGCCAGGAGACGATGGACGGGGTCTATAAATCCGGTGCCGCCTCCTTCCTCTATCTGGAACTGCTGGATGCCTCCTTCTCCTTCGACGGGGTGATTGGCGCCTTTGCCCTTTCCAACAACCTGTTCGTCATCGCCATTGGTTTGGGGGTGGGTGCCTTCTATGTGCGTTCCATGACCATCATGCTGGTGGATAAGGGCACGCTGGCCGAATATCGCTATCTGGAACATGGTGCCTTCTGGGCCATCCTGGCCCTGGCCATCATCATGTATGCCCAGACCCTGACCCATATTCCAGAAGTGCTGACCGGCCTGATCGGTGCCACCTTCATCGGCCTGTCCTTCTGGTCCTCGGTGCGCCACAACAAGGCGGAAGCGCTGGAGCATTGAAGGGCGCCGGCACATCGGGGCTGATTCCATTGAAACCCCCGCAGCCGGCACCGGCTGCGGGGGTTTTCTTTTGGCACGTGTGGACAGGCCCGAAAACGTAAAAGGCCCGCTGCCTTGTCAGCAGCGGGCCCTAAACTGGCGCGCGTGGTGCCCCGAGTCGGATTTGAACCAACGGCCTACCGCTTACGAAGCGGTTGCTCTACCGCTGAGCTATCGGGGCGCCGTCGCGGTGGCCGTGCTTCTAGCAAAGGGACGGGGGGCTGGCAACAAGGAAAATGACGAAGCCGAATAAATTTTTTCCAAATCCTTGGTTTTCCGGGTTTTTCACGCCCGTCAGGTGCCCCGCCGCTTGGCGCGGGCCGTCGGTTCGGCTTCCAGCGGGTCGTCTGGCCAGTAATGGCGCGGATAGCGCCCGGCCAGATCCTTCTTCACCTCGCGGTAGGAGCCTTTCCAGAACCCGGCCAGATCGCGCGTCACCTGCACGGGCCGGTGGGCTGGCGACAGCAGGTGCAGCAGCACCGGCACCCGCCCACCGCCCAGGCGCGGCGTTTCGGCCAGCCCGAACAGTTCCTGCAGCCGCACGGCCAGAACTGGCTCCTCGCCGGTATAATCAATGGGGATGCGGTTGCCGGTGGGGACGGTCAGATGGGTGGGCGCTTCGGCATTCAGGGCCTGCTGGCTGTTCCAGTCCAGCAGGCCGGTCAAGGCGGCGTGCAGATCGATGCGGTCCAGGTGGCTGCGCCGCATCACCCCGGCCAGATAGGGGGCCAGCCAATCCTCCAGCGTGGCCAGCAGGGCGGTGTCGGACATGTCGGGCCAGCGTTCTGGCGCGGCGCGATGCAGGAAGGCGACGCGGGTGCGCCAGCTTTCCAGCTCCTTGCTCCAAGGCAGGCAGGCCAGCCCCATTTCCCGGATGCCCTGCAACAGGGCCGGCATCACGGCCTCCGCCGGCGGGTTCTGCAGCAGTTCTTCCTTCAGGGAAAGGGCGAACAGGCGACGACGACGGCGGGCCTTCACCGCCTGTTCGCGGCCATCCCATTCCACCAGGGTTTCCGCTACGATGTCGCCGGCGAAGGCTTCCTCCAACTCCGCCTGGGTCACCGGGGCCGCCAGGAAGACGCGGGCATCGCGGCCCTGGCCATCCAGATCGGCCACGGCCAGCCAGTCACGGCTGGCCAGCGCGTCGGTCGGGTCCAGCGCTGCCCCACGGCCGCCGGAAAGCCGGTACTGGCCGGGGCTGCCGGGGCGGCGCTGGGCGATACGGTCGGGATAGGCCAGGGCCAGCAGCAGGCCGGCCCCATCATGATCCATGTCCCCCGGCGGCCCGCCGACCTGCCGTTCCAACTGGCGGGCCGAATCCAGGGCCTGATGCAGGGCGCCGCGATCCACCTCGCCCCCGCGCCCGCGTTCGGCCAGATGGTCCAGACGGGTGCGCAGGTCGGCATCGCGCATCCCGCTGCCGCCGCGCAGAATGTCCCGCTCCCCGATCAGGGCCGCGACGCGGCAGGCTAGCCGCGTCCGCCCCAGTTCCCGCCCGCGCAGTACCAGATGGGCCAGGCGCGGATGCAGCCCCAGCCCGGCCATCGCTTGCCCATGCCGGGTGATTCGGTTTCCATCGTCCAGGGCACCCAACTGGCGCAGCAACTCCCGCGCCTGCGACAGGGAAGGGGCGGGCGGTTGGTCCAGCCAGGCCAGTTCGGCGGCATCATGGATGCCCCATTGCGCCAGTTCCAGCGCCAGCGGGGCCAGATCGGCCCGCGCAATCTCCGGCGGGGTGAAGGCGGCCAGGGCGCGGTCGGCGGCTTCTGACCACAGGCGATAACAGATGCCGGGCGCGGTACGCCCGGCGCGGCCCCGCCGCTGATCGGCAGAGGCGCGGGAGGAACGCACGGTTTCCAGCCGGCCCATGCCGCTGCGCGGATCGAACCGGGCCAGCCGCGACAGGCCGCTGTCGATCACCACCCGCACCCCTTCGATGGTCAGGCTGGTCTCGGCGATGGAGGTTGCCAGCACCACCTTGCGCTTGCCATCCGGGGCGGGGCGGATGGCGGCATCCTGGGCTTCCAGCGACAGGTCGCCATAAAGCGGGGTCAGCATCACGTCGGCCGGCAGGCGGCCTTCGCCCAGCAACCGCTCCACCCGGCGGATTTCCCCGCTGCCGGGTAGGAAGACCAGCAGGCTGCCCATCTCTTCGGCCAGTGCGCGGCGGATGGTGCGGGCGGTGGCATCTTCCATCCGCTCCCCGCCATTGGGCTCTGCCCAGCGGGTTTCCACCGGATGGGCGCGGCCTTCGGAGGTGATCAGTGGTGCACCCCCCAACAGCCCTGCCACCGGCCCGCCATCCAGCGTGGCCGACATCACCAGCAGACGCAGATTGTCGCGCAGCAGTGCCTGGCTTTGCAGACAGAAGGCCAGGGCCAGATCGGCATCCAGGCTGCGTTCATGGAATTCGTCGAACAGCACGGCGGCCACCCCGTCCAGCGAGGCGTCGGATTGGAGCTGGCGCAGGAAGATGCCTTCGGTCACCACCTCAATCCGGGTGCGGGCGGAAACGCGGCTATCCAGGCGGACGCGGTAACCAACCGTGCCGCCCACCTCCTCCCCCAGCATGGCGGCCATGCGGCGGGCAGCACCCCGGGCGGCCAGCCGGCGGGGTTCCAGCATGATGATGCGGCCATCGCCGCGCCAGGGCTGGTCCAGCAGGGCCAGCGGCACGCGGGTGGTTTTACCGGCACCGGGCGGGGCCTGCAGCGTGGCATTGGGGCCATTGCTGAGCGCGGCCAGCAAGGCCGGCAGCGCCTCGTCAATCGGCAGGGGCGGGAAGAGGGGGAGCGGTTGCGTCGACATGCCCCCATTTAGCTCAAAGCACGGCTTCAAACCAGCCGCTGCAACTGTTGCAGCAGGTCGGCGG
The DNA here is from genome assembly GCF_009495745.1 of Niveispirillum sp. SYP-B3756. GTDB lineage: Bacteria > Pseudomonadota > Alphaproteobacteria > Azospirillales > Azospirillaceae > Niveispirillum. Next base: position 244,631 of record NZ_WIDQ01000005.1, on the reverse strand, counting down.
GGCGATAGGGTTTGGCGATGAAGCCCAGCGGGCGCGCGGCTTCCATCCGTTCCCGCACGGCGGGGGCGTCCACCGCACTCATGAACAGGCAGGGGATATCCAGGCGCTGGCGGATTTCCAGCGCGGCGGCAATGCCATCTTCTCCGCCCCGCAGCATCACATCCATCAATACCAGATCGGGCCGGTGGGTGATGGCGGCGGCCACCGCCTCTACCGCCGTGGCGCAGGTGCCGCAGACAATATGGCCAGCATCCTCCACGATGGCGCAGAGGCCGAGCGCGATCAGCGATTCATCTTCGCAAATCAGGATTCGCAGTGGGGACGCGGCCATCGGGGAACCATCAGGTGAGGGGCATCAGGGAACAACCAGGGGGTTGTTCCCATTGATAATGGACCAAGCCGTCTTAAGCGACAGTCCAACTTGGGTCTGACACCCCTTGATTAGGCCCTTGGCGATAGTAAGGGGCCATCTGCCGCCATCGCACCGGTGCCCTTCGTCGAATTGGCTTAATTTCCATTGGCCGACTGTCTAGTATGGCTTTTCGTTTCAATCACCAGCGGGTAGCCGCTTCGCCAATGTCTGCGCTGAAAACCGTCATCGTTCCGATCAACAAGGCCGGCTGGCCGTTCATCGCCCTGTTCGCCATCGTGTCGGCGCTGCTGTTCACCTGGTCCACGGCGTTGGGCTGGATCGGTCTGGTGCTGACCGCCTGGTGCGTCTATTTCTTCCGCGATCCCGATCGTGTGACGCCCACCCGCCCCGGCTTGGTGGTCAGCCCGGCCGATGGCCGTGTCATCATGATCACCAAGGCATCGCCGCCGCCCGAGCTGGGCATGGGCGATGTAAAGCTGACCCGCATCTCCATCTTCCTGAACGTGTTCGACGTGCATGTGAACCGTGTGCCGACCGACGGCACGGTGCATAGCGCCGAATATCATCCGGGCAAGTTCCTCAACGCTTCCTTCGACAAGGCCAGCGACGAGAACGAGCGCATGTCCATCCGCATGACCCTGCCCGACGGGCGGGAAATGGCGTTTGTGCAGATCGCCGGTCTGGTGGCACGCCGTATCCTGTGGTGGGTGGCCCCTGGCCAGCCGGTGCGGGCGGGCGAACGTTATGGCCTGATCCGTTTCGGCAGCCGTTGCGATGTCTATCTGCCCGATGAGGTCGCTCCGCTGGTGGTGATCGGCCAGAAGATGATCGCCGGTGAGACCGTGCTGGCCGATCTGGTCGGTACTGAACCGCAACGCGGGGGCGAGGTTCGCTGATGGGGGGGGTGCCGCCGCGTCCCGCTCCCCGCCTGCGTCAGAAGCGGCTGCGGCCGCCCCGGCTGCGCGGTCTGCCCATCAACCGGCTGCTGCCCAACATGCTGACGATGCTCAATCTGGCATCGGGCATGACGGGTATCCGCTTTGCCATGGAAGGCAAGTGGAAGGAGGCCGTGCTGGCCATTGCCGTTGGCGCCCTGTTCGACCTGTTGGATGGGCATATTGCCCGCATGTTGAACGCGCAGAGCAAGTTCGGTGAGGAGCTGGACAGCCTGTCCGACGTGGTCAGCTTCGGCGTGGCCCCGGCAATGATCCTTTACCTTTGGGCGCTGGCTGATGCCCGCACCTTTGGCTGGATGGCGGCCCTGGTGATGGGCGTCTGCGCGGCTTTGCGGCTGGCGCGGTTCAACACCATGCTGGGGGCGGCGGCGGAAAAGCCGCCCTTTGCCTATAATTACTTTACGGGTGTGCCGGCACCGGCTGGGGCCTTTCTGGCCCTGCTGCCGCTGATCGCCACGCTGGAAGTGGGGGAGGGCTGGTTCGACAGCCCTATCCTGGTGGTGCCCTGGACGGTTGGCGTGGCGGGCCTGATGATCAGCGCCATTCCCACCTTCTCCCTGAAGGGTTTGCGCATCCCGCAGCGCTATGTGGTATTTTTGCTGCTGGGTGTCGGCATGACAGCCGCCGCCATGGTCAGCGCGCCCTGGGCCACGCTGACGGCGGTGGGTCTGGCCTATCTGGCCAGCATCCCGTTTTCCGCCAAGCGCTATCGCACCCTGGCCATGGAAGCTGCCCGCCTGAAGGGGGAACCAGGGGAGGGCGAAACGGCGTCTCCAGCGGCTTCTGCTGGGAAGGAAGAGCCGGCGGCTTGACCGCGCGGTGGGCGGCGGTCTCGCCTGATCGGCGGCCGCCGCAACCCAGCCTCTCCCTTCGTCATTCACATTTTAAACGTGACTGCCCAGATGATGATCGCCAGCACACCGAACAGGAAGGCGGCGACATATGTCTTGTAAGGCACCGGCACCTTCTCTCCCGGGCCGGGGGGCTGGCCCTTGGTGCGGCTTGCGGCCGGCTGAGGGGAAGCCGAGGGCGGCTTGCGGCCGGGTTTCGGCGGTTTCTGTCCCCGTTCGCGGCCAGCCACCACGGTGGGGCGCGGCCGCGCCCCCTTGTTTGGGTCATGCAGCTCAATCAGATGCCAGTCGAAATCGGCCAGCGCCTCATCGCCGGTGAAATCCACCTGGATCAGGCGGACGGGTGTTTTTCCGTGTAATTCTACCGCCGTGCGGAACTCTGCCTGTCCCTGGCGCAGATCATCCACCAGGGACAGGGTCTCCCATTTCGCCCCTTTGGGCTTCTGTATCGCATATTTGCGCAAGCCGCTGGCCAAAGCCCTTCTCTCCCTACTCCCCGGTTTGCAACAGGGCGCCGCGCTGGCGCGCATTGCCGAACGCCCGCAGGAAGTATAGGGCGGCAAGCCCCAGATAGAGAAGGTTAAGCAGCACGGCGCCAAGCAGATGCCCCCAGGCAAGCCCTGTACCATTCAGGATGGCCCGCATCCCTTCGAAGACATGGGCGGTGGGCAGGGCCAGGGCGACCGGTTGCAACCAGTGGGGCAGGGCCGCCACCGGGTAATAGACGGCGGAAAAGGGTGCCAGAACGAAGACAGCCATCCAGGCCAGCATTTCCGCCCCCAGCCCGTGGCGGAGAATAATCCCTGAAGTGAGCAGCCCGAGGGCGACGCCCAGCGTCATCAGGTTGGCGAAAAACCCCGCCAGCGGCAGGCCCAGGGACAAGAGATTATAGTCAAACAGCAGGGCCGCGATCAGCACCGGCGGGGCCAGCCCGATCAACACCCGGATCAGACCCATCACCACCAGCGACACCACCCATTCCCAGGGCCGCAGCGGGCTGACGAACAGGTTGCCCAGGTTGCGGCTCCACAGTTCTTCCAGAAAGGTAATGCTCATGCCGATCTGGGTGCGCACCAGCACTTCCCACAGCAGCACGGCGGCAATTAGTACTGACACGGTGCCGGCAACCCAGCCGGCCTGCCCCCGCAGAAACTGCGACATGAAGCCCCAGATCAGCAGCTGCACCGTCGGCCAATAACAGAGTTCCAGCAGACGCGGCCAGGATCGGCGGATCAGGTACCAGTTGCGCAACACCATCGCCCGGATGCGCCGCGCCGATGCCGCCACCGGTGAAGAGTGGGGGGCAGCCGAACGGGGTGCTGGTGCGGGGCTGGGCTGAGGCTGCATGGGAGATGTCAGTTAACCCAGCCCACCGCCACAGGGCAAGGGCTGCTTAGGTTTCGTTGGGGCAAAAACAAAACGGCATCCGGGGTGGTGCCGGATGCCGTGTGGCCAGCCCTGGCCGACCTGTGATTGACCTGGATTATTCAGCCACCTGATTTTCCATCAGGGCGGCGGCCACCAGTTCATGCCGGTGATCTTCCAGATAGGAGGCAACGGCGCGATAGATCGCCAGACCCATACCTTCCACAAAGCTTTCACCCGGCGTGCGGGCGACCTGATTTTCCTGCGCCTCCATCGTCGCAATCAGGCGGCGATAGTCAGAGATGCGGTCGCTGATGATCCGGTCCAGATGACGCGGCGGCAGAAGATGGCCGAAGGTCAGGATGAACATCAGGTCTGACCGCAGCTTGTCCGGTGCCGGCGCGCGCGTCAGCGCCTGATAGAGCGCATGACGGCCGGCCGGCGTGATGCGGTACAGCTTCTTGTCCGGGCGTCCGTCACCGCTATGCGGCAGCATAACAATATGACCATCTTCGGTCAGACGACGCAGCGCCGGATAGATGGAGCCGAATCCGGCATCACTGAAATGGCTGAGCGGCCCCTCCTCGAACTCCTTGCGGATCTCGTAACCAGAGGCGTCACCCCGGCTGAGAACACCGAGGCAGAGCGTTTTAACATCAATCATCATGGACCCTTCCAAAACTGGCGCCACGATAGTCAACCGACATAAGTAGTCAAGATATATAGCGTTTCGATATATAACGACCCGTTAAATCTGAACAATAATGGCCGCCTGCGTACAGCAGATCTCAGCTAATGCCCGGATTTTAGGCGGAAAAATAGTTAATGGTTGTTAATATTTTTCGAATTCGGTCAATAAGATAGGGGTTCGTTACGGCAGAGTCGCAAGCACCCGCCCCAGCCGGCGCAAGGTGGAGCGGATGGCTGCATCCTGTGTCGGGGTGACATGGGCATCGGTGCGCAGAATGATCTGGGGTGCAGCGGTCATCAGCCGGTCGGTTCGAAACGGCCCCAGCCTAGCATCCAGATACATGGTCAATCCCATCAACATGCCCAGGTCGATATCGTCTGCTTCCGTGGCAGAGCGTTGCAGGCTCTGTTGCAGCTCATTGCACAGGCCGTGCATGATCAGGGCAGTACGCTCAATCACGCCTTCCTCGGTTGCGGGTTTACCCCCTGTCTGCGCCATCTCTGTCACTCCAGCGTCATATTTATCGCTGAGTCGTAACGTCTGGAGCGTAACCAACCCGTTAATCTCAGGGGTTCCAGATACCTGTCTTTCCGGATAGCCTGTTAATGCGATTTAAATGAACGCGGTGGAAACCATGATTTTAATAAAATAGTATGGTGCTATGCTTTTGCATGTTGTGTCTGGGCTTGCCTTTTTCTTAACAATCATTAAGCCTGAGCGAGGCCGATGTCGGCTTCCCACCTGTTTCGGTTGAAGGCCGGTTCCTATCCATGGCCAGCAGCGGCAAATATTATCGGTTTGACGGTCTGTCCATCCTGGTGGTGGATGATAACCGTTTTGTCCGCTCCATCATGATGACGGTGTTCAAGGGCTTGGGCGTCGGCAAGATGATCCAGGCCGAAAACGGCGAAGAGGCGATGGCCGTGCTGGAGGTGTCGGCCCAGATGGACGGTGCTGGCAAGGATATCGATATCGTCTTTGCCGATCACCTGATGGAGCCGAAGGACGGGATTGAACTGCTGCGCTGGGTCCGCGCCCATGAAAGCGACAAGATCCGTTTCCTGCCTTTTGTGATGATGAGCGGCGATGCCGATGAAGCCGCCGTACGCCTGGCCCGCGACAGCGGGGTGACGGAATATCTGGCCAAGCCGATGTCGGTGATGAATGTTGCCAGCCGGCTGCTGGCCATCATCGACAAGCCGCGTGCCTTCGTCCGTGCGCCCAATTATTTCGGCCCCGATCGCCGGCGCCAGACTCTGCCCTATGATGGGGAAGAAAAACGCCGCCTGGGCCCCGAAGATGTGCGTGTTGTCGAAGATGGCGCCCACATGGTTATCGACAGCCAGAATGGAATCGGCGAAAGTCCGAAGAAGAGCGAGCCCCCATCCGGGGCAGCATTGGAAGAAAGCGATGAAATTGCCCAGCAGCGGATGCAGGCATGAATGGCGGGGCCATGAACGATAACGTCAAGCCCGGCGCTGCAAAACCCACGGTGGAGATCATCCAGCGTCCCAACAAGCTGCGCGAAAAGGTGGGCGGCTCCGCCGATGGCAAACCCGGCCGGATTGATCCCGCCGCGATCATGCGGGCAAACAGCTATGTGGCCCGTCTGGCGGATGCGCATGAGGCGCAGACGAAACTGGATTTGAGCGATCTGCACGCAGCCTATCGCCGGGCCCTGGATGATGTGGAGAACCGCGCCACCCATCTGCGGCGCATCGTCAAAATCAGTGATGGAATTCTGACTCTGGGAAAAACCTTCGGTTATGATTTGCTGTCAGATTTCGCCCATGCATTGAACAGCTTCCTGATTCCTCTGCCGGAACCCACGCCGGCCCAAATGCAGGTGGTGGGTCTTCATATCGATGCGATGCATGTGCTGGTGCGTGACAATATCAAGGGCGATGGTGGGGCGATTGGCCAGGCGTTGAACGGCTCACTCTCCGTTGCACGGGCCAAGCTGGGGGCACGGCGAAACGCCTGACCGGCTTTTTGCCCGAATTTTTTCCAATTTGTATGGATGCCTTCCCCTTGTGATATTATTCAGGCATTAACCTCGGGTTAGTGTCGTGCTATGCAGTTCACATACCGGCGCTGCCGGGCGGTGGATAATGGGCGTCTGGCTGACGCCTTTCATTTGACGTGTTCTGCGGGCGGTCGAGTTCAATGGAGAAGGCATTGCACCAGCCTTATTATGACAGCATCCTGCTCATTGAGCGGCTGCATCGCCATTTCCTGGAAGTGCTGAAGGTCGAGTTGGATCGGCTGAGCGTGCAGGATATCAACAATGTTCAGAGCCTCATCCTTTATAATATCGGCGATGATGAACTGACAGTGGGTGAGCTGACTGCCCGTGGTTATTATCTGGGCTCCAACGTGTCGTATAACGTCAAGAAGATGCACGAGAACGGCTATTTGACGCAGGAGCGCTCTGCGCATGATCGCCGCTCTGTCCGTGTCCGCCTGTCGGAAAAAGGCTTGGCGTTGCGTGACCGGGTGTCGGAACTGTTTGCCCGGCAGGTGGAAATGCTGGACCGCAGCGGCATGTCGCCTGATGAGTTGTCCCGCTGCAACGAGACCATGCGCAAGCTGGAGCGCTTCTGGACCAATTCACTCTCTTATGGCGCCTATAGCGCGTCCGATCTCTGACGAGGTGCTGGAATGGTCGGCCGCGATAAGCCGCTGACGGAAGGTGATATATTGATCGAATTCCAGCAGGTGGGCTCGATCATCCGCGTCAGTGCCATTGATCCCCGCACCAATCGGGAAGTGGTGATCCAGGGCCCGGCCAGCGCAGGCCGGGCCGCACTGGCTCGTAATGCGCTTGCCAAGCTGAACTATGTGCTGCGTAAGGCAGCAGAATAATCCAAACCATATTGCCGCCCCTTGTATTTTTGGCGGGGCGGCGTCATTGTGATTGAGCTGCCGAGGCCGTTACCCCTTCACGGGGTTCCCGCAATGCGGCCTTTTCTTCACCGCCCATCTTCACCATTGGATTTGCTGGGAAAAAGTTCAGTAAACACCCTGTTTGCCCTTTTGACATTGAGCTGGATCAATACATTGAGTTAATTGTGATTTATTTATAAAATTAACACATCGTTAATAATTTCATCCCCAAATACCCCAAGGAAGTAGTTTTACCTTAGGGCTGGATTTCCCGGGGGGGTATAAATGATCTCGCTTATCATGAAAAGCATCACTACCGCGCGTATCGGGCGACGTTTGGGGATGATCGTGGCTGTGTCGATCCTGGGCCTGATCGCGCATACCGTCTTCAATACGGAAATGTTGCATCACCAACTGGTGCAGCAGCACAAGCAACAGGCGCAGATGGCGGTGGAAGGCGCGCTTGCGGTTGCTCGCCATTACGCCGATCAGGAAAAACAGGGTATCCTAAGCCGCGCTGAGGCACAGGGTGCCTCGCTGGATGCCATGGGCGCCATGCGCTATGGTGGTGAATATATCTGGGTGAATGACGACAAGGCGCTTGTTCTCATGCATCCGACCTCGCCGGAAGTCGTCGGAACCTCGCAATGGGACAATCAGGATTCGGGGGGAACCTATCTGTTCCGCGAATTCATTAAGGTAGCCGCCGGGCCTGACAAGAAAGGCTTCGTCCTTTACAAATGGCCGCGCGGTGGCACGGAGGCTTTTGACAAGGTGGCCTTTGTGCAGCAATTGCCGGAATGGGGCTGGATCATCGGATCGGCCATCTATATTGACGATATTGAGAAGCAATATCATAAGGCGATGCTGTCGGAATTGAGCATCGTTTTGCTGATTGGCGTGATCGTTTTTCTGCTGTCGCTTGCCATCAGCCGCACCCTCAGCCGCCCCCTGCATGAGTTGACACTGGTTATGCGCCGTCTGGCCGGGGGTGATCTGGATGTGCGGGTGCCGGATGCCAGCGCCCAGAACGAGTTGGGTGAGATGGCCGCCGCCGTGACAGTGTTCCGCGACAATGCGTTGACAGCCCGCGCCCTGGAAGCGGAAAAGGCCAAGGAAGAGGCATTCCGCCAGCGGCGCCAGGAAGCGCTGGAACGACTGATGGCCCAGTTCAAGGCTCGCGTCTCTGACCGGCTGAGTACCGTCGCCTCGGCTGCTGCCCAGTTGGAGGCGACCTCGGGGGGGCTACGCGACCAGGCCCGCGAAACTGGGGAACGGTCGGAAATGGTGGCGGACGGGGCGCATATCGCCCGCGACAATGTCGGCACCGTTGCCGCGGCGACAGAGGAGCTGACGGCGTCCAGCTCCGAAATCGGCCGGCAGGTGGAAATCACCTCCAGCATTACGGGGCAGGCGGTGGAAAAGGCGCATCAGGCCCGCAGCACCGTAGCCGAGTTGGCCCAGGTGGTGGAAAGCGTGCAGGGTGTGGTGGGGCTGATCGCCGACATTGCCGCCCAGACCAACCTGCTGGCACTGAATGCCACCATCGAGGCGGCGCGGGCAGGGGAGGCCGGCAAGGGCTTTGCCGTGGTGGCATCGGAAGTGAAAAGCCTTGCCAACCAGACGGCCAAGGCCACCGACGATATTGCCGACCAGGCCCGTGCCGTGCAGGGTGCCGCCGGTGATGCCGGCACCATGATGGCGGAGATTGCCGATATCATCGACCGGATCGGTCAGAATTCCGGCACCATCGCCAGCGCGGTCACCCAGCAGGCCGCTGCCACGGCAGAGATCAGCCGCAATGTGCATGAAGCCGCCCGCCGCACCTCGGAAGTGTCGGACAATATCGCCGTGGTGCGGGAGGGCACGCATTTCACCCTCAGCGCCTCCACCCAGTTGCATGGGGCGGCGGGTTCCCTGTCCGAACAGGCCGATCAGTTGCGTGACGAGGTGGCGAAGTTCCTGAACGATGTGGAACATGCGGGGGAACAGGCGGCCTGACGGCCCGGCTGTTCAGCGGGTGGCAATGCCGGACAGGATAAGGTCACGGTGCAGGGCCACCAACTGTTCGGCACTTTTGCGCCCCCCCGGTTGGTACCAGGTGCAGATACCGGTCAGCATGGAGAGGATGGCATAGGCGGTGATGGTCGGTTCATCCGCCCGTAAACTGCCATCCTCCCGCCCCCGGCGCAGGATATCGATCAGCAGCCCTTCATAGTCCCGCCGCAAACCCACAATGGCCGCATGGTTGGCGGGCTCCAGGCTGCGCAGTTCCGAATTGGCGATGAAAACCTGTTCGCGCCTTGTGATGTGATAGAGCACATGGAAGGTAATGAAACCTTCCAACTGTGCCTTGGGCGGCTGGTCGGGCGGGATGGCGGCCTTTGCCTCTGCCAGCAGCAACGTCATATGGTCATGCACCAGATCAAACAGGATATCCTGTTTGTTGCGCACGTGATTGTAGAGGGAACCGGGCTGGATGCCCACGGCAACGGCCAATTCCCGCAAGGTCAGCGCCTCATAACCCTTCTTGAAAATCAGCGTCAGGGCCGCCTTGCGGATGGCCTCCATGGTCCGGGGGCCGTGGCTGCCGGCGGTACGGGCCATGGGGTTGCTCCTGCGGTTTGTTCGGGTGGCTTTCATCGGCCGTCCGGGCTGGTCGCGTCAAGCCCCTGCAACGCATTGCCGACGGGTTGAGACCCGCGCGGATGCTGGTTGATTTAGCCATTAAAAAAACGTATGACCGTTTCTATAAGAAGCCATAAATGGAGGAAACGCCCATGCTGCGCAACAGCCTTGCCCCGTTCGATTTCGGCCTTGGCGAAACGGCGGATGCGCTGCGCGACGCCGTCTCCGCCTTCGCTGGGAATGAGATCGCACCGCGCGCGGCGGAGATCGACCGCACCGACCAGTTCCCCATGGATCTGTGGAAGAAGATGGGCGATCTGGGCGTGCTGGGCGTGACGGTGGAGGAGGAATATGGCGGGGCCGCCATGGGCTATGTGGAGCATATGGTGGCAATGGAGGAAATCTCCCGCGCCTCGGCCTCTGTCGGCCTGTCCTACGGCGCGCATTCCAACCTCTGCGTCAATCAGATCCGTTTGAATGGCAATGCGGACCAGAAGGCGCGCTATCTGCCCAAGCTGGTCAGCGGCGATTTCATCGGGGCGCTGGCGATGAGCGAGCCTGGGGCGGGATCAGACGTGGTATCCATGAAGCTGCGGGCCGACAAGCAGGGTGACCGCTATGTGCTGAACGGCACCAAGATGTGGATCACCAACGGCCCGGATGCCGATGTGTTGGTGGTCTATGCCAAGACCGACCCGGCGGCCGGGCCGAAGGGTATCACCGCCTTTCTGGTGGAAAAGAATTTCAAAGGTTTCTCCTGCGCGCAGAAGCTGGACAAGCTGGGGATGCGCGGCAGCCACACGGGCGAGCTGGTCTTCCAGGATTGCGAAATCCCGGAAGAAAATGTTCTGGGCCAAGTGAATGGTGGCGTGCGGGTGCTGATGTCCGGCCTGGATTATGAACGCGCCGTGCTGGCGGCGGGGCCGCTGGGCATCATGCAGGCGGCCTTGGATATTGTGGTGCCCTATATCCATGAACGCCAGCAGTTTGGCCAGCCGATCGGTGAGTTCCAGTTGATCCAGGGCAAGGTGGCGGACATGTATGTCGCGCTGAATTCCTGCCGCGCCTATGTCTATGCCGTGGGCCGGGCGGCGGATGCCAAGCGCATCACCCGCAAAGATGCTGCCGGTGCCATCCTGCTGGCGGCGGAAAAGGCCACCCAGGTGGCGCTGGATGCGATCCAGATTTTGGGTGGCAATGGCTATATCAATGATTACGCCACCGGTCGGCTGCTGCGTGACGCCAAGCTGTATGAGATCGGCGCCGGCACCAGCGAAATCCGCCGGATGCTGATCGGGCGGGAGTTGTTCCGCGAGACGGTTTGAGGGTGGCGGTTCCCACCTTTTCCACCGTCACCCCGGCGTAGGCCGGGGTCCAGTTCACAAGCGCTGTGCCCTACGATGCTGGACCCCGGCCTACGCCGGGGTGACGGTGGGAAAAAGGCAAGCGCGGTCATTGCGAGGCCCCCCATGCCCATCCTCCCCACCGCTATCGATCCGCGCAGCCCGGCCTTTGCGGAAAACACCGCGTCCATGCGCGCCCAGGTGGAT
>NZ_WIDQ01000005.1:113200-233232 GCF_009495745.1 Niveispirillum sp. SYP-B3756 | reverse complement strand
AGGGTGACGGTGGGAAAAAGGCAAGCGCGGTCATTGCGAGGCCCCCCATGCCCATCCTCCCCACCGCTATCGATCCGCGCAGCCCGGCCTTTGCGGAAAACACCGCGTCCATGCGCGCCCAGGTGGATGATTTGCGTGCCAATGTCGCCCGCATCGCCCAGGGCGGGGGGGAGAAGGCGATGGCCAAGCATCTGGCACGTGGCAAGCTCTCCCCCCGCGACCGGGTGCGCACCTTGCTGGACCCCGGCACGCCGTTCCTGGAATTCAGCCAGTTGGCGGCCTACCAAGTTTATGCCGATGATGTGCCCGCCGCCGGTATCATCACCGGCATCGGGCGGGTCGCCGGCCAGGAATGCGTGATCGTCGCCAATGATGCCACCGTGAAGGGTGGCACCTATTATCCGCTGACGGTTAAAAAACACCTGCGCGCCCAGGATATCGCCCGGGAAAACAACCTGCCTTGCGTCTATCTGGTGGATAGCGGCGGGGCTAACCTGCCCAATCAGGATGAGGTATTTCCCGACCGCGACCATTTCGGTCGCATCTTCTATAATCAGGCCACCCTGTCGGCTAACGGCGTGCCGCAGATCGCCGTGGTGATGGGTTCCTGCACGGCGGGCGGGGCCTATGTGCCCGCCATGGCGGATGAAAGCATCATCGTGAAGAACCAGGGCACCATCTTTCTGGGCGGCCCGCCTTTGGTGAAGGCGGCGACGGGGGAGGTGGTGTCGGCAGAGGATTTGGGTGGCGGTGACGTTCACACCCGCATCTCCGGCGTGGCCGACCATCTGGCCAGCGATGATGGCCACGCGCTCGGCATCGCGCGACGCATTGTCGGCAACCTGAACCGGGTGAAGAACCCGGAGATAGATATCAGGCCGGTGCGCGAACCGCTTTATCCGGCGGATGACCTGTACGGCATCATCCCCACCGACACCCGCAAACCCTATGATGTACGGGAGATCATCGCCCGCATCATTGATGGATCGGAGCTGGATGAGTTCAAGGCGAACTATGGCACCACACTGGTCTGCGGCTTTGCCCGGTTATGGGGGATGCCGGTGGGCATCATCGCCAATAATGGCATCCTGTTCAGCGAAAGTGCGGTGAAGGGTGCCCATTTCATTGAACTGTGCTGCCAGCGCAAAATCCCTTTGCTGTTCTTGCAGAACATCACCGGCTTCATGGTGGGCCGGAAATATGAGAATGCCGGCATCGCCAAGGATGGCGCCAAGCTGGTGACGGCGGTGGCTTGCGCCAATGTGCCGAAACTGACGCTGATCATCGGCGGCAGTTTCGGGGCCGGCAATTACGGCATGTGCGGTCGTGCCTTCAACCCGCGCTTTTTGTTCATGTGGCCCAATGCCCGCATCTCCGTGATGGGGGGGGAGCAGGCGGCCAATGTGCTGGCCACCGTGCGCCGCGACGGGCTGGAGGCGCAGGGCAGGGACTGGAGTGCGGAGGATGAAGAGGCATTCAAATCCCCGATCCGGGAGCAATATGAACGCCAGGGCCACCCCTATTACGCCTCTGCCCGGCTGTGGGATGATGGCATCATCGACCCTGCCGACACCCGTAATGTGCTGGGCCTATCTTTGTCGGCGGCGCTGAACGCGCCCATTCCGCCGGCGAAATTCGGCGTGTTCCGGATGTGATGGGGGGAAAGCGATGAGCGATATCATTACATCCATCGATCCGTGCGGCGTGGTCACCGTCACGCTGAACCGACCGGAAATCCACAATGCCTTCAACGATACGGTCATTGCCGACCTGACCGGTATTTTCCAGCGGCTGGGCAATGATCCTGCCGTGCGCGTCATCGTGCTGCGCGGGGCGGGCAAGAGCTTTTCCGCCGGTGGCGACCTGAACTGGATGCGCCGGATGGCTAGCTATAGCCGGGAGGAAAATGTCGCCGACGCCATGGGCTTGGCGACCATGCTGCGCACCCTGAATGAATGCCCCAAGCCGACCCTGGCCGTGATCCACGGCCATTGCTTTGCCGGGGCGGTAGGGCTGGTGGCGGCTTGCGATATCGCAATCGCGGCGGATGCCGTGCAGTTCGCGCTGACGGAAGTACGTTTGGGCCTGATCCCCGCCACCATCGGCCCCTATGTGGTGGCCGCCATGGGGGCCAGGGCCTGCCGCCGCTATTTCCTCACCGCTGAACGGTTTGGGGCGGTGGAAGCCCATCAGTTGGGGCTGGTGCATGAGGTGGTGGGGCCCGACGATCTCGACGCTGCCACCAAACGTCACATTGCCAATCTGCTGGCTGGCGGGCCGTTGGCCCTGGCGGCTGCCAAGGGCCTGATCCGTGCAGTCGATGGTCCGGTGACCGATGCCATGGTGGCCGACACCGCCGCCCGCATCGCCGATGCCAGGGCGGGGGATGAAGGCCGCGAAGGACTGGCCAGTTTCTTTGACAAGCGCAAACCGGGATGGGTGAAATGAGCCGGATCACATCAGTTCTGATCGCCAACCGGGGTGAGATCGCCTGCCGGGTGATCCGCACCGCCCGCCGGCTGGGCCTGTCCACCGTGGCGGTTTATTCCAATGCGGATGCCGGTGCAATGCATGTGGCCATGGCCGACCGGGCGGTGCATATCGGCCCGGCCCCGGCGCGTGAAAGCTATCTGCTGGGTGATCGCATCATCGCGGCGGCCAAGGCGGCGGGGGCGGATGCCATCCATCCCGGTTACGGCTTCCTGTCGGAAAATGCTGCTTTTGCCGAGGCGGTGGCCGCTGCCGGGCTGGTCTTCATCGGCCCGCCGGCCAGCGCCATCCGCGCCATGGGCGGGAAGTCAGAGGCCAAGGCCCTGATGGAAGGGGCCGGCGTGCCCTTGGTTCCCGGTTATCATGGCGTTGACCAGGATGAAGCCCTGCTGGCGGCAGAGGCGGCGCGCATCGGCTTCCCCGTGCTGATCAAGGCGTCGGCCGGCGGCGGCGGCAAGGGCATGAAGGTGGCGGAATCAGCGGCGGAATTTCCGGCGGCGCTGGCGTCGGCCAAGCGGGAGGCCAAGGCCAGTTTCGGTGACGACCGGGTGCTGATCGAAAAATATCTGGCCCGCCCGCGCCATGTGGAAATCCAGGTCTTCGCCGACAGTCAGGGTGATTGCGTCTATCTATTCGAGCGCGACTGTTCCATCCAGCGCCGGCACCAGAAGGTGGTGGAGGAAGCGCCGGCCCCTGGTATGGACCCCGCCATCCGCGCCCGCATGGGGGCGGCGGCGGTGGCGGCGGCCCAGGCCATCGGCTATGTCGGCGCCGGCACGGTGGAGTTCTTGCTGGATAGCGATAGTTCCTTTTACTTCATGGAGATGAACACCCGTCTTCAAGTGGAACATCCGGTAACGGAGGCCATTACCGGCCAGGATCTGGTGGAATGGCAATTGCGGGTGGCGGCAGGCGAGCCATTGCCGCTGCGCCAGGACCAACTGGCGATCAACGGCCATGCCGTTGAGGTGCGGCTTTACGCCGAAGACCCGGCCAAGGGCTTCCTGCCGCAGACGGGCCGGCTGAGCCATCTGCGCTTCCCCGAAGCGGGGCCGCATGTGCGGGTGGATACGGGCGTGCAGGCGGGTGATACCATTTCCATCCATTACGACCCGATGATCGCCAAGCTGATCGTCTGGGACCGCGACCGCGCGTCCGCCGTTCAGCGGCTGCGCCGGGCGCTGGCGGCAACGGAAATTGGCGGGTTGAACGCCAATGTGCCCTTCCTGTCCGCCATTGCGGCCCATCCGGGCTTTCTGGCGGCGGATCTGGATACGCGGTTTATTGATCGCTATGGCGCGGACCTACTGCCACCTCACGCGGCCCCGGCGGCGGATGTTCTGGCACTGGCCAGCCTGGGGCTGGTTCTTTCCCGCCGCAAACCGGGCGCTGCCGATCCTTGGGGCGCTGTGGGTGGTTTCCTGCTGAACTTGCCAGCGCAGGACCGGCTGGAATGGTACGAACCGGGGGAAGGGACAGCGAAAATCCCTGTCACTGTCACCTGGGCGCGCGATGGCTTCGCCATCCAGGCCGCTGGGCGGGAACTGCTGCTGTGCGATGCCACGTTGGCCGCAGACGGCACCCTGTCCGCGCAATTGGACGGCCAGCGCTTGACCGCGCGCTGGGTACGGGAGGGGGAGGGCGTGACCCTGTTCCATGCCGGCGGCACCCACCGGCTGCTGTTGGTTGATCCCCATACCGGCAGCCATGGTGATGCCGGCAGCCATGGCCACCTGACCGCCCCGATGCCGGGCAAGGTGATCGCCCTGCTAGTGGAAGAAGGGGCCGCTGTCACCAAGGGGCAGCCGGTCATCGTGCTGGAAGCGATGAAGATGGAACATACGCTGAAGGCCCCCTCTGACGGCACGGTAACGCATCTGCGCTATCAGGTCGGTGATCAGGTGGCGGAAGGTGTGGAACTGGTGGGATTTGAGGCTGCGCGGATCGGGTCTTGAGTGGTGATGCAACCCTCGTTCGGGACTATTAGGAATTTCGTGCTTGGCCGGGCGGATTCAAATCAGGCGTTCATCGCCTTTGTGAACCTGTCACCGAACAGGACAGCCATTTGGGCCTTGGCCGCCGTCCATTTACGGGCGGGCATTTTCCACTCTTTTTCGGCCTTGTTTCCAAGACCAGGAACAGCAGTTTCAGCGCGGCCTCGTCATTGGGAAAATGGCTACTGGTGCGGACGGCGCGGCGGAGCTTTGAATTCAGGGCCTCGATGGCGTTTGTTGTATAGAGTATGTGTATGGCCTCGCGGGGAAAGGCAAAAACGGAATGACCTCCTGCCAAACCCAGCGCCAGGCTTTGCCGATAGTTTCATATTTTCCAGGAAAGCCAGATAGCGATAGAGGCGAACCTCGCGCTCGGCATCCTCAATCGCCACCAGCGCGTCGGTACCATCATAGCCATTTGATGCGTTAGTTGAGCTATTTGATTGCTGGAGTAATTACGGATAAAGATACAAGATCGACTCTCTCATCATTGTTAATCTGAATATGTAGAACATCATCCCCAATCATATATTTTATCCACATTGGAGAATTTTTATTTAGTAACTTAACGTAATTTCCGCCACCAGTAGAATATGGCTCTCCCATTTTTTTCAATACATCGTCCTTCGTGTCTCCAAAATTTAAACCATGTGGCATTTCCTCAGAGTATTTTGCATGTTCTTCATATCCTTCCGAATAAAAATGTATACCGTCAACATACAGGACAGTCTCATCTCCGGGTTTATAATAATTTATCACCCAAGGAGCTTCTTTTAACATTATGGTTAGGCCGATATTCTTAAAGTTTATAAATCCTGAATGTGCAGATTTATTCACCACATCATCTGAGATGTTCGCTAAGGCAATGACTTCTGGATCCGTTACAGGCTTCCTTAGTAGTTTACTCATCCGGCCAAATCGGAAATCAACGTTCATTACAATCCTCCAGAGAGTTCTCGAATTTGCGCGGCTGCCGCCTCCGCCGCCGCTTTATTCTCGAAACTTGCACCATCAATCATCGCTTGGGAATCCCGATAAGCAGCGCCTTGTGGATTCAGTGCATCGGCCTGGATTTGGGACGGTGTGTTTCGACGGCCAAACGTTGGGCTTTGTTGGCGATGCCAATGCGGATCGGGGCTGGGGGCATCGGGCGCGTGGGTGGCGCTTTCGCCCAGCAGCACGTCGCCATCCCAGAGGAAATCCGTGCGCTGCCGACCAGACCCGGCGCATCGCCGCCGGGGGAGGGCGCGTCGTCATTGGCGATGACGGGGGGCAGGTGAGCGGTCTGTTTCCACGGCCGCCGCCCGAACGCATCATAGCCATAGCGGGCCAGGGTGCGGCACCGCCGATCCTGCCGATCCACCGCCACCAAGCGGTTTCGGGGCGCTATCGCCTCCGAGAAAATTACACTTCCTCTAGCCTCAATATGAACTCCTTAAAGGATCCACATAAATGGCGGATGGTTTTTTTTTGGTTTTCTATGTTCGTTAGTTCGGATTTCCAAGAATCTGTGGAAAAAAAATCACAGAACCGTTGGGGGTTATGCAAAAAAAATTCCCACCCCAATCTTTGGCGAATGGAATTAGGTCGCTCGGGAAAACACCCTTTTTCCGCATTTTTTGACACGTGTTTTCTATATTTCTTCCATCTGATGTTTTGTCCTTTATTGGTAGAAATTGACTTATCTCGTATGCATCATAATTAGGATCATCGGGTTCAAAACAAGAAAGATTTGGTGTGCCGCCATTGTGTTTTAGGTAAAATTTCTTAAAATACTCTGGTAACGGAAATTTCAATTCTATTTCTAACAATCGCATATCTTCTTCAGAAAGGGGGTGGTGAGTTTTGGAGAGAGATAACTCAGTCATCAGTTTCTCCTAAGTTACAGGGGGCATCATCTTGGAGGCCGGCCTTTCAGCCATCCGTTCTCATCGGCGATATTAACAGCGTCGCGGGTGTCGTATTCGACGCCGAAGTGCTTCTCAAACTGCGAAACTGAACCGCTGTGTGTGAATGTAGCTTCATGTGCTGATGTCTTGACAAGCTGCATAGTAGTTTTCCCGGTCACCGGATCAAAATCATCCAGATGGTGCCAGGTGTAATCAGACGCATCTGCTCTAGGAATATTAGATTCAGTAAATGCCTGTGTGAAATCTCGGCCTCTGGCACCCTGCATATTAATCTGAACTATATTGCGCTGATCCCCTGTCGTAGGAAATAGGTCTGGGCTTCCTTTGAAGTCTACCCCTGGATAGTTGGACAGACCCAGCGGATCGACCCATTCTACCGGATTGGGCGCGTAAGCCGCAAGGTTGCTGCCGCCGGCCAGGCGGATCGGGTCTTGGCTGGTGAAGCAGCCCTCGTTGGGGGCGTAGTAGCGGTGGCGGTTATAGTGCAAGCCAGTTTCAGCGTCGTGATACTGGCCCTGGAAGCGCAGCGGGTTTTCGACATCCGCCACATGCAGCTTCGCCAAGGCCCCCCAGGCGCGGTATTCCGCCTGCCAGACCAGCTCGCCATTATCGTTGGTCAGTTCCTGCGGCGTGCCCAGATGGTCCAGGTGGTAGTGATAGACTTGTGGCCTCTGATCCGCCCCGGCGCTGCGGCGCAGTTGGGCCAGCGGGTCGGGGCTGAGGGCATCGGGCGCGTAGGTGGCGCTTTCGCCCAGAAGCACATCGCCATCCCAGAGGAAATCCGTGCGCTGCCAGATCAGACCCGGCGCATCGCCGGCGGGGGCGGGGGAGGGAGCATCATCATTGGCGCTGGCGGGGGGCAGATGGGTGGTCTGTTTCCACAGCCGCCGCCCGAACGCATCATAGCCATAACGGGCCAGGGTGCGGCCCCGCCGGTCCTGCCGTTCCACCGCCATCAGGCGGTTGCTGGCATCGTACCGGTAGGTGAGAGAGACCGCCCCGCCGGCGGCCCGCCATTCCCGCACCCGGTTGCCCCAGGCATCATACTGGAACTTGGCATCGCCATGCACCAGCAGCCGGTCGCCCTTGGCCTCTCCACCCCAGAAGCCGGCATCGGCACCCGAGGCCAGGATATTACCGGCGGGATCGGGAACGAAACTTTCCGGGTTGGTGCCTTCCACGGCCAGCAGCCGGTCGCAGGCATCATAGCGATAGCGCCGCACCCCGCGCTTGGCATCCTCAATCGCCACCAGCGCGTCGGCACCATCATAGCCATAGGCGCGGCTGAAGCTGACGGCACCGCCACGTCGCCCCCCCCTTCCTGACGGGGCAACCGGCCCTGCGGGTCAAAACCCCGGCACTGGATAGGCTGCCGGTTTGACAGCGACCGTCAGGTAATTACTTGATAAGCACCTGTGTTTATAAATCTATAACGCGCATTGGAGATCCGGTTTCTCCAGTAACTTTTGGAAGATCGCTTTCTTTCTTAAATGAGAAAATATAACCAGCTTTCTTTATGTGGCCGTTTTCATCATCTATACGGTATCCATGTATATTGACGCCGTAATATCCCTTTTCGATATTTATTCGAACCCCATCTTCAGATTCATTGCTCCAATGCATGATGCTATATAGATCGTATATGCAAGCGAATTCTTCAATGTGAAGCGGGTATGTGCCATTCGAAAAAATAATGAAAGATTCTTCTGGGCAATTCTCGTTGTCCATTTTAATGATAATATCATATCCCATATCATCTATAGCAAGAACTGGAACAATAAGTCCGTTTTTTAAGGCGTCGTCTCCCTCATCTGAGGTCATGAATCTATTTAGTAAATCATCACCGTCTTTAATTTTGCTTCCGTAAAATCTTTTTACGACATTCTTGTCGAAAATAACAATTCCGTTTTCTTCAACAGTGAAATCTAAAACTTGCATCCTTTTGCTCCTGTAATTGATGAATTTTTTGTTTTCTCATTGTGCCATTCCATCAGCTTATCATAAGCTTGTTCGGGGGTTACGTCACGCGCAAGAATTTCCCCGGTGCGCGGAACCTTAAGATCGCCCCGGATTTCTGCGACGTCGCCGAGGCCCTTCCTTGATGCTTCGAGCAATTCGTCAGGCGTTCCTGCCCATGTCCCTTGACGTCCGCCCACATAGGGATCTTGTGCACGGTGAATCGCCTCGTGCATCCCGGGCTCATAATTGCTGGGGAAGAAAGTTGGGGTGTCTTTTGCGGTCCCGAGATGGGTGAGGCCTGCTGAGTTTGCTTTGTTTCGGTAAACGAGATGGTGCCCCATTCCGTTGGGATTCCATGCCCACGGCATTAACCCCAGCGGGTCGATCCACTGGACTGGATTTGTGGTGTACGCCGCAAGGTTGCTGCCGCCGGCCAGCCGGATCGGGTCTTGGGTGGTGAAGCAGCCCTCGTTGGGGGCGTAGTAGCGGTGGCGGTTATAGTGCAGGCCGGTTTCAGGGTCATGGTACTGGCCCTGGAAGCGCAGCGGGTTTTCGACATCCGCCACATGCAGCTTCGCCAAGGCCCCCCAGGCGCGGTATTCCGCCTGCCAGACCAACTCGCCATTATCGTTGGTCAGTTCCTGCGGCGTGCCCAGATGGTCCAGGTGGTAATGATAGACCTGTGGCCGCTGATCCGCTCCGCCGCTGCGGCGCAGTTGGGCCAGCGGGCGGAAGCTGCCGGGCTCGTGCAGATAGACAACGGCCAGCGGATCGGGGCTGGGAGCATCGGGGGCGTGGGTGGCGCTTTCGCCCAGAAGCACATCGCCATCCCAGAGGAAATCCGTGCGCTGCCAGACCAGATCCGGCGCTTCGCCGGCGGGGGAGGGCGCGTCATCATTGGCGCTGGCGGGGGGCAGATGGGTGGTCTGTTTCCACAGCCGGCGCCCGAACGCATCATAGCCATAGCGGGCCAGGGTGCGGCCCCGCCGATCCTGCCGCTCCACCGCCACCAGGCGGTTGCTGGCATCGTATCGGTAGGTCAGCGATACCGCCCCGCCGGCGGCCCGCCATTCCTGCACCCGGTTACCCCAGGCATCATACTGGAACTTGGCATCGCCATGCACCAGCAGCCGGTCGCCCTTGGCCTCCCCACCCCAGAAACCGGCATCGGCACCCGAGGCCAGGATATTGCCGGCGGGATCGGGAACGAAACTTTCCGGGTTGGTGCCTTCCACGGCCAACAACCGGTCGCAGGCATCGTAGCGATAGCGCCGAACCCCGCGCTTGGCATCCTCAATGGCTACCAGCGCGTCGGCACCATCATAGCCATAGGCCCGGCTGAAGCTGACAGCACCGCCGCGCCGCACCCCTTCCTGGCGGATCAGCCTGCCTTGCGGGTCAAAATCCTGGCGCTGGAAGATGCTGCCGGCTTGGCGACCGATCTCCCGGCCCGCCGCGTCGCGCTGGAAACGGGCAATCTCCCGCCCGTCACAGCCCACGGCAGACGGCAGCCCATCGTCACCCCAGGCCAATTCCACCCGCCGCCCATCGGGCAGCAGCGTGGCCATGCGGCCGCCGCGCGCATCATGCAGATGGCGGATTTCCAGGCCGCCCTGGCGTTCCACCGCCAGCCGACCATCAGTATCATAGGCGAACAGGTTGGCATGGCCCGGCGTTTCCGCCGCCAGCAATCGGCCCACCACATCATACCGGTAATGGTGGGCACGACCGTCGGCGAACTGTGCCTCCACCAGCCGGCCCAGCACATCACGGCTGAACAGGGTGGCGCGGCCCTGGTCGGTGCTTTCCACCACAAAGCCGGCGGCATCGCGCCGGTACTGGATCAGCCGCCCGTCAAACCCGGTTTCCGCCACCAGCCGCCCAGCCGGATCATAATCCAGCCGATAGCGTTCGCCCTTGGCGTTGGTCAGGCCGATCAGGTTCAGTTCGCTATCGTAGTGATACTGGAAGCGCGAGCCATCGGCGGCAGTACGTTCCAGCGGATAGGGCAACCCGTCGTAACGCCAGCGCGTCACCCGCCCCAGCGGGTCTTTATGGCGGGTTACACGGTCTTCGGCGTCATAGTCCAACTCCACCTTGCCGCCATCGGGGCGGTGGATGGTGATGGGGTTGCCATTTTCATCCCGGCTGAGGCGCAGCGGCGCATCGGTGCCGCGCTGGACGGAGATAACGCGGCCCAACGCATCATGATCATATTGCCGATAGGGGCCCTTCTCCGTCGCTTCCGCCAGCAGGTCGCCACCGGCGGACCAGGTGAAGCGCTGGATGGTACCCAACGCATCGTGCAGGGCCAGCGGCAGGCCGCGCCCATCGCGCAGATAGGAGGTCGGCTGGCCGGAGGGGGAAATATGCTGGGCCAGATTGCCGCGCGGATCATAGGTGAAGCGATGGGTGGCCCCATCGGGCTCCACCACCTGTGCCGGGCGGCCCAGATTGGGCCGGGTCAGGTCGCCATCCACGGGCACGCCGTAGCCGAGCTTCAGCACCGCCCCATCGGGGGTGACGCGTTCCACCAGCCGGCCCAACTCATCATAGGTCAGGCGCAGAATAGCCCCATCGGGGCCTGTGATGGATACCAGCCGGCCCGCCTGATCGAACTCCCGCTTGGTGATTTGGCCCAGCGGGTCGGTCTCTTCATCAATCAGGTGCAGCGGGTTCCAGCGATACAGGCTTTTCGCCCCGCGCCCGGTGACCACTTCGGTGGTGCGGGCGCTGATGTCATAGCTGAGTTTGGCGTGGTAAAGCCCGTTGGTGCCCCAGGTTTCCACACAGCGGGCGGCACGGCCCCGCGCCACATCATCCCAGACGAAATGGAAGGCAAGACCGCCGCGCCGAACCTCTTCCACCAGCAGGTGGTTTTCGTAACGATAGTGCCATTCATGGCCGCGCGCATCGGCGGCGGCCACCATGTCTCCAGCCGCGTCATAGCGGAAGCTGACCAGCCGCAGCCGCCGGGGCTGGCCATCCGCATCCGGTCCCTCCGGGTGGGGTGCGTCGATGGCGGTGATGCGGCTTGCATCGTCGGTTTCGACCGTATAGTCGCGCCCGGCACTGTCGATGATGCCCAGCAGGCGGCCCTGGTCGCCGCGTGACAGGCGGATGGCGTTGCCATTGGCATCCGCCACGCCCACCAGCCGGTGCAGGCCACCGGCATCCGCCGGCCCGAACGCCATGCGCGTGCCCTGATAGTCGGTCAGCCAATAATCCAGGCCATCTGTCTGTAAAAGCAGCTTTTCAACGCTGTTCAGCGCCGGGCGACCGGGGGCGGGATCATGGAAGAAGGCGAGCCTGCCATCGCTCAGCCGCGCAGCCCAGCCACCACCCGCCACCCAGCGATACAGCGCCATGTCGAACGGGTGGTGCCAGCCGGACCCCAATTCCCCCTGATGGGTGGAACTGGACATCCAGACCCGCCCCCAGACCAGCGGGATGGGGCCCGCCACCTCAAAATCCAGGGCCTCGGTGAACAGTTCCCCGCTGGCCACGTCGACGGGGTGGCCGGCAGTCATGCGGTTGCCCAGGCCACCGCCGACGAAACCGCCGATGGAGCCGCCCAAAGCCTCCCCGATGATGCGACCGCGCTCGCCCCAATAGGCTTGGCCGACCGCACCACCGACTTTGCCGCCGGCCATCCCCCCGGCCATGCCGCCCACGACCGTGCCGCCGAAGCGTGCCAGCCCGCAGAGGCCGCGCGCCAGAAAAGCGGCACCGGCCCCCGCCCCCAGCCCCATCAGCGAGCCGGCAATGACCAGGAAATTGGCGGTATCCACCATCCATTCCGGCACTTCGCTATCGATGGGCAGGTAATTGCCCGGCTCCCGTCCGATGAACACATCGGGGGAGCCGGCGGCAATCACCCCATCGCATTCCAGCTTGTCCTTGATGCGGGCGGCGGGCTGGCCATTGATGACGACGGTACGGCTGCCCTGGGCAATGCGTTGCGGTGTCGGGCCATGGTCGGAACATTTGCCCTTGTCTTCAATGGCGCGGGCGGCCCGCTTGCCATTGATGATCACATTATCCGAACAGGTGGGGGCGATTTCGCCCGCCGCATGGGTGAAGGTGCTGCCCAACGCCTGGCCCAGCAGGGCCCCCGAACCCGTGGAGGCCATGATGCCACCCACGGCCCCGACAACGGCCAGGGCCGCACCACCGGTACCCACCACGGCAACCACAGCGACCGCCGCCGCCAGACCGATGGCGGCACCGACCAGGAAGCCGGCCAGCGCGCTGCTATGCTCGATCGGGTCGCCTTCGCGGGCGGCGTTGAACTCGCCATCCATGGTTCAGGCCGCCGCGCCCGGGGCTGGCCAGGTGAAGCTGTTCAGCATAGCCAGGAACTGCTGATCACAGGCGGCAAAGCGTTCCGCCGGGGCGGTATTGACGATGGAGATCAGGCGTCCATCCGGCAGTTGCGCGTAAAGCTGGCGCTGTTTCACCATGCCGGCCCCGGAATTCCACTGGAACAGCACTTCCACCGCCTGCCGTCCCGACAGCATCACGTCGCGCCGTAATTCCAACTGAAAGCCCTGGGCACGCGACGACAGGTCCGCCATCTGCCGGTTGACATAGGCCCCCAACGCCTCCCCCGGACGCGGCCGGTCATAGGCCACCATGATATTGGGGGCGACCGGGCCGCTATTATCCGAGGGGCCCGCCCAGGCGATCATCGACCGGTCGGTCCAGTCATCCGGCAACTGGAAGCTGAAATCGCGGGTGCGGCAGGTCTGCGACATGGGATGTCCTGACAGGATGGGGCGGAGAGGGGGGTGATCAACCCGGCTGGCGCAGGGTGCGGGCCACGGAAACGGCCTGATCGATCTTCTGGTTCCCGGTGGCGGGGGCGGCGGCCAGAAGATCGTCGGCCTTGGGCAGTTCCCCTGCCATGGCCTTTGTCGCCAGGGCTGAAGCGGCCTGCCCGGCAGGGCCGGTGGTGGTGGCGCTGCCGGGCATCATGCCCTGCAGGCTGGAGAGGGCATTCTGGCCGGCCGGCGCGAAGCGCTGTGCCACGGCGTCCAGATCGGCGGAGGTGGGCAGGTTACCGGGCAGGGCACCAGACTCCCCACCTGCCATCCCCGGCAGGGTGTTCCCCAGGGCGGAAGCCGCTTGTGCCATGCCGCCTTGCAGCAGACCACTGGCCGCCTGCATCCCTGGCACGGCGTTGCCCAAGGCGGATGCCGCCTGTGCCATACCGGCATTCAGGGCGCTGGCGGCACCGGCCTGCGGTCCACCAGCGGCCAGCGATTGGGCCATTTGCAGCGCCGGGTTGAGCAATTGTCCGGCTGGCCCCGGCAGCGCCTGGGCTGCCATCTTGGCCATTTCCGCCAGCGCACCCGGGGTTTGCAGGTTGAAGGGGGTGAAGGGGGGGATGCCCAAGCCGGAGCCAATGGCGCCCGGCTGGAACAGGGTGGCGAAGACCGACATCTGCTGAACCTCTTCTGCAAGACGGGACAGCCTGCGAGACGTGATTTCAGGAGCGGGTCACGCTGGCTGATGACCCTGACTTCCCGTGACAGGCGATCATTGCTGCCTTTCTCTCTACCTTAAACGCGGTCGGGTGCTGACCGTTCTAACGGCGAGCCCTGGGGCGAAAGGGGGGTATCTCTGATTGGTAAAGCCACGCTGTGGACTGAACAGCTTTGGTGCCGGTCATGGTTTGCCCGGCCCCCGCCAGTATCAGGGCGTGCTTTTGGTGTTCCCTGTCAGTTCAAAGGTTTCCGCCGCGACCAGGAAATGCTGTTCGACCTGGGGATAGGTTTCCGCATCGCTGAAGCAATGAAGAATGTAGATGTAATCATCCTTCTGGAATGTGCGGATGCGGAACAGAACAGGGCGGCCCTTCACCATCTTGCGCGCCTTTACATCGGCATTGCGCCCCGTGGCGGCCGGGATGATGCGGTTGGCCAGGATCTGATAATCATTGGCCTTCAACCATTCATGCAGCCAGTCGGCGGGTACGACCGGCCGTTCGGTCTTGAGCGCCAAAATCTCCACCAGGCTTGTGTCGCCCCTGTCACCATAGGCAATCAGCAACTGCGGCTTGCCATTGGGGGCGGTTGGCCGCCCTTCCTTTTCAAACCAGAGCCAGTCCTTGGGCATCAGGATATTGAAGGCGAAAGGCGGGTGGGGGCTGGGAAAGTCCTGCAAAATATAGGACCGCATGATCTCTTCCTTGCTCGCCGTTACACGGGTCTGCAAAGCGGATGTGCTGTCCGTCGCCATGCCTGCCCCCGCCGGGGCCATCACCGCAAGACAGAGAAAACCACAGGCAAGAAGATGGGTAAGGGGGGATCTCATAGGTGCCCTCGTCTCAAAGGCCGTTCAGGATTGATCCCGTGGCCCGAATTTCGGGTTATGTGGCCAGAATGGCGTAAAGCAGGCCGAAGCTGGCCAGCATCAACATGCTGGTGGCGAACAGGTCGGCCCCACGCCCTGTGGCATGGATATGGGCGATATCCGCCCGGCTGTAGGGGACCAGCCAGAGCCGGTATATGGCGGGCACCGCGTCGGGAAAAGGCTCAAACTGAGCCACCTTCTTCAATACGAAGGAGAGATACCAGCGGATGAAAAGGCAGAAGAGCAACCAGGCCGGCAGCCCCAGAGCGATGCGATAAACGTTCAGCACCGTACCGCTCATTTCCCGGCCCCGGCCTTCCAGCAGGAAGCCGATGCCAATGATCACACCCAGAAATCCGGCGAGGATGGCGACGGTCAGGGCCAGTTGCCGACCCGCCGGCAAGGCCATCACCAGGCGCCCCATCGGGCTTAACCTTGCGGGGGGCGTGGCACTCAATGCGGCACCAGACCGGCCAGGAAACTGCCATAAGCGATGTCAAAGGCTCGCCGGTTGATCGGCCCGATCAGATAGGGGTCGGGGGTGGGGGCCGGCGACAGCAGGGTGAAGACGGCCCAGCCCTTTGCCGTCCGGATCACCGTCTGGCGCAGGTGGGCCGGCGTGCCGTTCAGGCTGGTTTCGCGTTCGGCGACCGACAGGTGAATGCCGGGCAGCCCGGCATCCACCGGCGTCAGGGGCACTTCCCGCAGATCGGCGCCGATATTGCGCAGATTGGCGATCACCGGGGCCGCCGCCATCTCCGCCGTGCTGGCCCCGGTGCTGGTCAGCACGTTGAGGAAGCCCACCGGCGTGCCATCCCCATTGGCCAGATTCCAGGATTGGCTGTCGGGGCCGGCACTATTGTCTGGTTGCGCGATCCAGGAGGTGGGCACCTTGAACCCCAGTTGGAACACCTTGTTCAAGGGCAGTTCCTGCATGGGTTCCGCATAGGGCTGCTGTGCCTGCACCTGGGTCAACTGGAAGCTGGCCGCGGCGACAAGGAAGGCTTCCTCCACCTGGGGATAATGCGCCTCATCGCTGAAACAATGCAGCAGATAGAGGAACTTGCCATTCTTGAATGTGCGCAGCCGGAACAGGACCGGGCGGCCCGCAATCATCTTCTTCGCCAGAACATCCGCGTTGCGGCCGGCCGTGGAGGGAATGGAGCGATGACCCAGTACCTGAAACTGGTTGATCATCACCCATTGTTCCAGCCAATCCTCCGGCGCAATTTCCCGTTCCAGCCGCAGCGCCAGCACTTCGATCAGGCTCTGATCGGTCCGGTCACCATAGGCGGCCAGCTTTTGCAACTGCCCGTTCGGCTCCGTCGGATTGCCCTCCTTCTCGAACCACAGCCAATCCTTGGGGATGCGCAGCGTGAAGGCGAAGGCGGGATAGGGGCTGGGAAAGGGCTGCTGCAGGTAATCGCGGGCCAGATCGGCCGGCGTTGCCTGGATGGTTGTCCGCATCTCGGTCATCGCACTTTCCCTCGGATTATGTTGCGCGCGGCGAAAATGGCTGCCGCTTCCAATCGACAATGCATCATTTCTTCGGCGCGGGCCCGATGCTGGCCTCGCCCTCGATATCGACGCCGAACAGGGCGCCGATGGCGGCGAACCCACCCCCATGGTAGCGCGATGTCTGACGGTCATAGTAACCAAATCCGCCACCGCCAATTTCCGCCGTGCCGGCCGAAACACCGCCGCCGGCCTTGCCAGAGATGGTCCAGTCGTCCGGAACGCCGGGCAGCCAGCCGATGGGAATGGTGACATTGGTTTCCGCCTGCGCCTGGGCGACACGGGCGCCGGCCTTGCCGCCCAGGGCGGCACCGATATAGCGCCCGTCATCGCCCAGCAGGGCTTGGCCCTTGGCATCGGCGGAGAACAGTTCGCCCGTGCCTTTCAGGCCGATCTTGCCATAATCATTGTTGCCCAGCGCCCCTTCCACGGAAAGCCGTTGCATGGCGGCCTTGGCCTCACCCGCAGCGCCAAGGCCGTTCTTGGTGATGCCGGCATGGCCTTCGGCCTCGGCGGCGAAGACATCCAGGCCGCCACCGATCTCACCCCAGTCATTCTGGCCTTTGGCGGAAATGCGGGCCAATGCCGCCTCGCCCTTGGCATCCACCGTGGCCTTGTCATTGCTCACGGTGCCGGTGACGGAGCCTTCGGCACCCATCACCTTGGCGGTGACCGGCCCGGTCGTCTTGTTGGCGGCCCATGCTGAACCCGAGGCGCTGGCGGTTCTCTCGCCGGCCGGGTTCTGCCCATTGATCGCCGACGTGGCGCTGCTGCCGCTGGCGGCACCATTGCCGGCAGCCGCCCCGCCGCCGCCACCGCCACCGGAGACCTGCACCTCTTCTGCTTCCGGCGGGGGCACCTTCTCCTTGGTGTTCAGCCAGATATAGTCCCCATCCAGGCTGATGCCCGTCTTGTCCATGATGATGGTGGAGCCGTTGGAGACCAGGATGATCTTGTCTGGCGTCAGTTGGATGGCGCTTTCACCGACCTGGAAGACCATCAGGTTCTTGGCGCGCTGGATGGCGCCATTGCCGATCTGGATGAACTGGTTGTTCTGGACGACGGTGGAGAGATCCTTCTGGCTATGGAAGGCCAGTTCCTCGCCACCCGCCTTATCCTCCATGGAGAACAGGTTGAAGCCGTTGCCGCCGGGGCTGGACAGGGTGCGGAAGGCTGTCTGCGTCTTCTGCGCCGGCAGCGAAACGGGCGCGGCGGTTTCGGAATTGGGCACCAGCCCCAGGATCACGGGGCGATCCGGGTTGCCCTCCATGAAACCGACCACCACCTCCATGCCCACACGCGGAATGGTCTGTGCGCCGAAGCCGCGCCCGGCCCAGCTTTGCGTTGCCCGGATCCAGCAGGAAGAGCGGTCGTCCGCCGTGCCGCGCCGGTCCCAATAGAATTGTACCTTCACCCGCCCATAGGCGTCGGTATGGATATCCTCCCCCTTGGGCCCCACCACCACGGCCGTTTGCAGGCCGGGGATGGTGGGGCGGGGGGTGGTGCGGCGGGGGACAAAGGGGGTGGCTGCCGGGATACAGGTAAAGCTGTTCTCGTACTGCGTATTGCTGCCGCCATTGGTTTCATAGGACTGGTCGGCGGCCTTGTGGCTGACCGACAGCACGACATAGGAACTGTTTTCCGCCATCACCGGATGGCCGGTCATCAGGAAGCGGCCGATGGGGGCCAGGGTGCGGCAATCGCTGACGCCCTGGATGGTTTCGCGCTCCACTTCCTCGGCCTGCATGTTCAGCTTGGCGCGGCGTTCGCCCAGGCCAGGATCGGCATGAAGGCCCGGAAACTCAAAATGTTCGTGCTGGGGCTGTTGCTGGAAATTGGAGAGGGTGGGAACCGTCTGGTTCAGGCGTAGCTTGCTGGTTTCGAAATTGTAATCGGCCACCGTCCAGGCGCTGGCCTGATAGGAATGGCGCCGTCGCCAGTCCTTGATATGGTTGGACAGGGCCGAGGTGGCGCTGAACGGGATGCTGGGCTCGGCCCCGGATTGATAGGCGGCGGTCTGCGTTGCCACCACCAGCGTGTGCTTGCCCGGCTCGTGGCGGAAGAAATAGTAAAGCCCATCCTCCTCCAGCAGGCGGCAGACAAAGGCGAAATCGGTCTCCCGATACTGCACGCAATAGGGGCGGGGTGGCGGTGAGCCGGCCATGGAGAAATCATACTGGCTATGGCCCATCTCATCGAAGATGGTGGCCAGGATTTCCAGGCTGCTCTTGTTCTGGAAGATGCGACAATCGCTGGTGCGGGTCAGCAGCCAGAGCCAGGGCACGATCTCCAGCTCATAATGGCGCTGGCCGCGCCCGGCGGCATGGCCGGCGGTCAACCCGGCGACGATGCCGTTGAAACTGCGATAGACGCCATCTTGAAGCCGCAGATGGAGATCCACCGGCTGGGCCACCAGGCTGGCCGGGTCGAGATTATCGGTCTGTGCCCGCACCGTGGCGCGGAAATTGAACAGCGCCGACACGCCCTCCGTCCCCTCCAGCGCTTCCAACAGCAACTGATCGAGCCCAAGCGGCGTGTCGATCGCCAGGATGCGGTTGACCTGCGTGAAACCGTCCATTCCAGATTCCCGAGCAAAAGGCCCTTGCAGCCGCTGATATGTCACCAACAGACAATTCGCAGGTTCGTTCCCGGCCGGATAGTTGGGGCGGGGATGTTCGTTTCCTGATGTTTATCAAACGTCAAAGAAATTGTTGCTGCGGCGGTGGGCAAACGTCATTGACCGGAGACGGGGCGTCTCCCTGCGTCCTGTTATTATAGGAAAGGGCCGGCGTTTCAACGCAACAGAAGGCAAACAGCCCGCAGGAAGGTGGGGTAACCCGATGGGGTTGTCGATGGGGTTGCCGATGGGGTTGTCGGGCCATTTCCGCGCGAAAGGGGTGGTCGGCTGAGGTCTTGCCCATCCGTTCTTTCGGCCTATTCCTCGGCTTGTTTATCGTCTTTCGGCGCGCGGGTTCCGACGAAGGTGACTGATCGAACGTGTGTAATCCGGAAGGGGTGACACCAAATCGGCGTATGCTTAGCTTTCCGGAATAGTGCGGGTGTATAAATAGAACATATATGGATAACACCAAATAGCACGTCGTTGCAGCGGATGCCGTGTGATACCTATTTTTCGTGAAAGAGCGCCATTATCTGGCGATCTTTATTGATGGTATTGTCCTGACTCCACGAACGTTCCAAAAATAATCATAATATTTTTGAAACAAAAAACGGTCTTCGATCTTTATATGATCATTGGGTGATATGCCGGTCGTTTTCGCATCTCGGCAACGCCCCGCTCCCACGCGAACGAGGAAGAGATGGCGCTTGTCCTGAAAGTGATGAAAGCGGGTGAAAGCTCCCTGAGCGAAGGGGAAAGCCGCAGCTTCGACGGCGCCAGCATCAGCATCGGGCGCGGGCAGGAGAATGATTGGGTCGTCACCGACCCAAACCGCCACCTGTCCAAACAGCATTGCCGTTTTGAAAAACGCGGCAATGCCTATTTCATCATCGATACCAGCACCAATGGTGTCTTTGTCGGTGATGCAGCGATGCCATTGGGCAAGGGAAATGCCCAGGCGCTGCGCGATGGGGAGATGATCAATCTCGGCCCCTGCGAGCTGAAGGCGGAGTTTCGGGAGACGGTGACGGTCGCCCCCGCCTTGTTCGGTGACCATTCGCAGGCGGGTGGGGCTGGGCTTGATTTCGCCATGGAGACTGCCCCCGCCGCCTATGGCGCCAATCCGGCCTCGGTGACGGATATTCTGGGCGGGCGGCGGCGCAGCGATGCCAGCCCGATCGAACGCGACGGCGACCTGGCAACGCTGGAAGTGCCGGAATCCGACATGGCGGCCTTTGGTGGGCATCCGCAACTGGCCAATCATTTCACGGCCCCCGACGTGCTGCGCCCCGTGATCCCGCCGGATTGGCATTCCGATGAGGCGGCGTTGCCGGCGGAGCCTCAAACCCTGGCCGAATCAGAACCCGACCCCGATTTTCCCCGCCCCATGCCGCGCCCGCCAGTGGCGGAAGCTGTGCCAGCGTCCACGCCACTGCCACCGCCACCGCCACCGCCGCCCGTGGTCAAGGAGCCGGTGGAAGCAGCACCCGACCTGTGCGGCACGACGGACCCGGTGGCTGCCTTCATGGCCGGCGTCGGCCTGCCGATGGAAGCCATCGACAATGCCGATCAGGCCGCCCTGATGCACAAGATGGGGCTGGCCTTCCGCGAGGCCGTATCCGGGATGCGGGAATTGCTGGAACTGCGGGCCTTCCTGAAATCGGAATTCCGCATCGAACATACGTTGCTGCGCGCCAAGGAAAACAACCCGCTAAAATTCTCCGCCAATCTGGACGGCACGCTGGCCGTGCTGATCGGCAAGCGGGTGACGGGTTTCCTGGATGCGCCGGACGCCATCCGGGAAAGTCTGCGCGACATCAAGGCCCATGAAGTGGCCCTGATCGCCGGCATGAAGACGGTGGTGGCCGATGTGCTGGAACAGCTCTCGCCGGAAAGCGTCAGTGCCGATGTCAGTTCGTCCATGTTGCCGCAGGTCCATAAGGCGCGGTGTTGGGAAAAATACGAACAGACCCATCAGCGGATCATGGGGGAACAATCCTCCGGTCCACCGCTCGGTGGCAAGTTCTCTGCCGCCTACACCAAACAATTCCGCAGCCTTTGATCAGGCTGACCAGAAACAGGCTGAATAGAGATGACAATAAGCCGCTTATCTATCCTCGCTTCTATTGGCCTTGCCGGCACGCTTCTGCTGTCTGCCTGTTCCAGCAAGCCGCCGCCGGCTCCGCGTGGGGCCATTCCCATCTATGTCACCACCACGCGTGACGTGAATGCCGATGTGCAGGGCCGCCCGGCACCGGTGGTGGTGCGCGTCTATGGCTTGGCCAGCAAGGACAGTTTCAATCTGGCCGCCCCCATCCAATTGATCCAGCAGGATGCCAAGACCCTGGGTGCCGATCAGTTGGACCGTCAGGAACTGGTGCTGGCTCCGTCGGACCAGAAGCTGATCAACCAGCCAGCCAACGACAAGGTGAATTATGTCGGCGTGGTCGCCGCCTATCGCGCCATCGACAAGGCGAAGTGGCGAGAGGTGGTGGCCGTCCCCGCCACCGGCACCGTCATCCTGGATATCACCGTTGGGGCCACGGGCGTGACGGTGCAGCAGCGCCCACAGCCGGAACAAAAGTGAGGAATGCCGGATGATGATGTCCGCCAACCGCGTGGTCTGGTCCGAGGGCATGTTCCTGCGGGTGCAGCATTTCCAGCAGGCCGACCGCCATGTCGAGCGGCTGGTAGCGGCCCGCACCCAACCGTTGACCCCCTTTTCCTGGGGGATCAGCGAACTGGTGATCAACCGGGAACTGCTGGGGATCGGTAAGTTCGCCATCGCGGCGGCGCGGGGCATCCTGCCAGACGGCACCCCCTTCTCCATCCCCGATGATGCCGATCATCCGCCGCCGCTGGAACTGTTCGACAATATCAAGAACTGCCTGATCTATCTGACCCTGCCGGTGCGCCAGCCAGGGGCGGCGGAGGTTGGCAACCCCAATTCTGAAGATGCCATCACCCGCTATGTCCCCGCCCGGTTCGAGGCGGAGGACGCCAATCTGGGCAGCGGCCAATCCGCACCGATGGATGTGGCGCGCCTGCGCCTGCGGCTGGCCCCGGAAACCCAACCGCTGGCGGGGTACGAGAAGATCGCTGTGGCGCGGGTGGTGGAGGTGCGATCCGACCGCGCCATCATTCTGGATGACCAGTTTATCGCCCCCACCACCTCGGTCGCGGCCCAGTCGCCGCTGCATGGCTTCCTGACCGAGATCCAGGCCCTGATCCAGCACCGGGCCGAAGCGCTGGCCGCCCGCGTGGCCGGCCCGTCCCAGGCCAAGGGTGCGGCGGAGATCGCCGATTTCCTGCTGTTACAGACGGTGAACCGGTACGAGCCGCTGTTGCGCCATTACGCCGCCACCGCCCCCATGCTGCACCCTGAGCGGTTTTACCGCCTGTGCGTGGAAATTGCCGGTGAGTTGGCGACCTTCACCGCTGAGGGCAAGCGCGCCACCATCTTCCCCGATTACCGGCACGAGGATTTGCAGGCCACCTTCCGCCCGGTGCTGGCCGATCTGCGCGCGTCCCTGTCTGCCGTGCTGGAACAGACGGCGGTGCCCATCCCGCTGCAACCGCGCCGCCATGGCATCAAGGTTGGCGTCATTGCTGACCGCTCGCTGCTGTTCAATGCCAGCTTTGTGCTGGCGGTCAATGGCGACATGCCGGTCGAACATCTGCGCCGGCTGTTCCCCAATCAGGTCAAGATCGGCCCGGTGGAACAGATCGCCCAATTGGTGAATGTGGCGCTGCCGGGCATCCGCGTCAGTCCGATGCCGATGGCGCCGCGCCAGCTTCCCTATCGCTCCGGTCAGGTGTTTTTCGAACTGGATCGCAGCTCTCCGCATTTCAAGCAGCTTCAGCAATCGGGCGGCATCGCCCTGCATCTGGCCGGTGAATTCGCCCAGGTGGATATGGAGCTGTGGGCCATCAAAGGGGTCGCCTGATGTCCAGCTTTGCCAGCTATGGCCAATCAGGCCACGAGGAAACCATCATCAAGCCGACGCCGGGCGGCCGCCGACCGGCGGCCCCGGCCAGTGCGGTGGTGCCGCCGCCCAGCGATTTTGTGGCCAATGACACGATCGACCTGACGCTGGGCGGCCTGAACCCGCTGCTGGCCGCCGCCGGGCCGATCCTGAACCTGATCCGCCGCCTGCGCGTCACCGCCACCCAACCCAATATCGCCGATCTGCGCGAACGGGTGGCCGGCGAGATCAAGAATTTCGAAAAGCGCATCCAGGGTTCCGGCCTTTCGCCGGAGGCCGCCCGCGCCGCGCATTACGCGCTCTGCGCCACGGTGGATGATGTGGTGCTGAACACGCCCTGGGGGGCCAGCAGCACCTGGACCCGCACCAGCATGGTGGTCAGCTTCCATGTCGATGTGACGGGGGGTGAGCGTTTCTATGACCTGCTGAACCATCTGCTGAAGGATGCGGCCGCCAATCTGCATGTGCTGGAGCTGATGTATCTCTGCCTCTCCTTAGGCTTTGAGGGGCGGTTGCGCATCCTGGCCCAGGGGGCGCTGGAACATGCCCGCATCCGCGACAATCTTTACCGCACACTGATGCAGTTGCGCGGGGAGGGGGAGCGGGAGCTGTCGCCCCACTGGCGCGGGGTGGAAGCCCCCTATCGCCCACTGATGCCCAGCATCGAATTCTGGACCGTGATGGCGGTGACGCTGATCGTCATCACCTTGATGGCGGTTGGTTTCAGCTTCGCACTGAACGGCCAGTCCGATGCCACGCTGGAGAAGATGGCGGCCTTGCCACCCGCCGGCGCGCCGTCCATCAAGATTGCTGATCCAGCGCCGCCGGTACAGGCCCCGGCCCGCGATGTGGACCATTTCACCGCCTTCCTGGCACCGGAGATCAAGGCTGGGTTGGTGACGGTGGTGGCGCAGGGCACCGATACAGTGGTGCGCATCCGTAATGCCGGCATGTTCGCATCCGGTTCGGCCCAAGTGGATGGCTCCTACGATGGGTTGCTGGTGCGGATCGGTCAGGCGCTGAACACGCGCCCCGGTCAGGTGACCATCACCGGCCATACCGACAATGTGCCGATCCGTACCATCCGCTTCCCCTCCAACTGGCACCTGTCGCAAGCGCGCGCCGATGCCGTGGCGGCGATCATCGCCGAGCATGTGCAGGATCCCACCCGGATCAAGGCGCAGGGGATGGCCGATACCCAACCGGTCGCATCCAATGATGATGAGGCCGGTCGTGAAGCCAATCGCCGCATCGACGTCATCCTGCGCAGCGCACCGATGCCGAGCGCGCAAACAACGGTGACGACTTCACCGGTCGCCCCCGCACAGACGACGCCCGCCCCGGCGGCCCAGCCGCCGGTGAGCCAAGGAACGCCGCAATGATCACGCAATTCCTTCCCGCCACGGTACAGCCCTTTTTTTCTACCCTGGTGCAGCCTTTGCGCGCCCGCTGGGTCTGGTCGCTGATCTGGGCCATCGGTTTCGCGCTGATGATCTGGTATGTCGGCGCGCTGATCGCCGTGGGCAGTTATCGCCCGCTGGAATCCGACATGGCGCGGATGATCGCCTGTGTGGCGGTCTTCGTGGTCTGGGCGGCCTTCAACCTGCAGGTCAATTTCAAGTCGCGCAAGACCGACGACCGGATGATGCGCGACCTGACCCAGGCGGGGGAGGCCGACAAGCGCGGCGATGCCTCGGCCGATGAGTTGCGTCAGCTGCGCGAACGGCTGCTGGAAGCGCTGGGCACCCTGCGCAAGAAGGCCGGTGGCAGCGGCATGAACCGGTCCTACCTGTACCAACTGCCCTGGTACATGCTGATCGGCCCGCCCGGATCGGGCAAAAGCTCGGCCCTGCTCACCTCCGGTCTCAATTTTCCGCTCTCCGGCTCCCTGGGGCGCGACCCGCTGAAGGGGGTTGGCGGCACGCGCAATTGCGACTGGTGGTTCACTGATCAGGCCATCCTGCTGGATACGGCCGGTCGCTACACCACGCAGGACAGCGACCCGCAACTGGACCAGAAAGCCTGGCTGGGCTTCCTGGACCTGCTGAAAAGCTATCGCGCCCGCCAGCCGGTCAATGGGGCGGTGGTGGTGTTGAGCCTGGCCGACCTGATGGCGCCAGACCCCACGGAACGGCTGAACCATGCCCGCGCCATCCGCCAGCGCCTGAACGAGCTCTATGACAGTTTCGGCATCCAGGTGCCGGTCTATGTCGCCTTCACCAAGGTCGATCTGGTGCCGGGCTTCGTGGAGTTCTTCGACGGCTTGGGCAAGACGGAACGGGAGCAGGTCTGGGGTATGACCTTCCCGCTGGATGATGGCTCGGCGGAAAATGCCGGCGTTGTCACCCGCTTCCCGCAGGAACTGGAAGCTCTGGTTGCCCGGCTGAATGAACGGCTGCTGGAACGGGTGCAGCAGGAAAGCGATATTGACCGGCGCGGTCTGGTCTTCAACTTCCCTAATCAGGTGGCCAGCCTGGGCGACGCCATGCTGGAGGTGCTGACGGAGATTTTCCGCTCCAGCGCCTATGACAGCCGGCCCCTGCTGCGCGGTGTCTATTTCACCAGCAGCCTGCAGGTGGGGATGCCGATTGACCGCACCATGGCCACCATCACCAGCACCTTCGGGCTGGACCCGGTGCGCCTGCCAGCCAATAACCGCCAGGGCCGCAGCTATTTCCTGACCCGTCTGTTCCGCGAAGTGGTGTTTGCCGAAGCCGCCGTGGTCAGCCTTAACCCCAAGGTGGAGGAACGGCGGCGGCGGATACGCATCGCCACCTATGCGCTGGCCTTCGTGCTGTTGGCGGTGATGGCCTATGCCTGGACCACGGGCTATCGCACCAATGAGCGCCAGGTGGCGCAGATCAATGAACAATTGGCGGACTATGAGAAGGCGGTGCAGGGCATTCCGGTGCAGAATGTCGCCGATGGCGACCTGCCCCGTGTGGTCAGGCCGCTGGATATCCTGCGCGCCCTGCCCACCGGTCTGACGCCGGAAGGGGCGGACGCCGGGAGCTGGCTGACCTTCGGCTTGTACCAGGGGGACAAGCTGACGGCGGTGCATGGCAATGCCTATCAGAAGGCGTTGAATGGCCTGCTGCTGCCCCGCCTGCTGGTCCGTCTGCAAGACCAGATCCGCGACCGCCAGGGCGATGATGATTTCACCGCTGCCGCCCTGCGCATCTATCTGATGCTGGGCAGCCATGGGCCGATGGATGCCGATGCCGTGAAGGCATGGATGACCAATGACTGGGCCACATCCTGGCCCGGCCCCAATAACCAGCCGCTGCGGGAAGCCTTGGCGCGCCATCTGGACAGCCTGATTGCTGGCGGCCTGTCGCCCATCGCCCTGGATGCCAACCTGATTGAACAGTCGCGCCGCAGCCTGGAAAAGCTGACCCCGGCAGAACGCGTCTATGCCCTGGTTCGCCAGCGCGGTGACGTGGCGCAGCAGAAGCAATGGCTGCCCGTCAACCATGCCGGCGGCAGCGGGGAACGCGTGTTTACCCGCCTGTCAGGCAAGCCGCTGAACGAGGGTATCCCCGGCGTCTATACCCGCGAGGGCTTTTACACCGCCTTCCAGCCGGCCCTGGACGCTGTGCTGAAGGAAGTGCAGGCGCAAAGCTGGGTCATGGGTGAAAAGCAAGCCCCGGCACCGGGACAGGCCGAACAAATCCGCGCCCGCGTGCTGGAACTTTACTTCGCCGATTACACCCGCGTCTGGGATGAGATGCTGAACGATCTGCGCATCGTGCCCATGGCCGATCTGCAGCAGACCGTGACCGTGCTGAACATGGTGTCCGGCCCGGATATGCCGATGCTGAAGCTGCTGCGCGCGGTGGCTGATGAAACAAGGCTGGCTTTGCCGCCCGGCGTCAATCCTGGCGATGCCGCCGCTGTGTCGGCCGCCATGGCCAATGCCCCGGCGGGTGCGCGCGGTGTGACGGAGCATTTCCAGCCCATCGCCGATTTCATCACCCCGGCGGATGGTGCGCCGGCGCGGGTGGAGGATTTGATCCGCCTGCTGGGCAATGCCTATGAGGAGATGAGCGCGCTTGCCAGCGGCCCGGCCAATGGGCAGGTGGATATGTATGCCCGCGCTTCGCGGGGCGGGGCTGGACCGACGCAGCGCTTGGCCGCCCAGGTTCCGCAATTGCCGCAGCCCGTGGCCGCCTGGGTTGGTGCCTTTACCGAAGGCATTACCCAACAGTCGGTCGGTGGCGCGCGGGCCCAGCTTTCCAACCTGTGGGGTGGGGAAGTGGGGGGATTCTGCCGGCGGGCGGTGCGCGGTCGCTACCCGTTCGAAACGGGGGCAGACAGCGAAATCTCCATCGGTGATTTCACCCGCCTGTTCGCCCCCAACGGCCTGATGGACAAGTTCTTCAACATCCATCTGCGCACGCTAGTGGATACGTCGAGTGCGCGTTGGCGCTGGAACAGCGTCGGTGGCACCGGCCTGGGCATTCCCAATTCGGTTCTGGCATCCTTCCAGAATGCGGCGCAGATCCGCGATGCCTTCTTCCCCGATGGTGGGCAGACCCCAAATGTCACCCTGCAGGTGACACCTTCTACGCTAGACCCCAAGGCGACCGGCGTGTTGCTGACCAGCGGCGGCCAGCAGGTGGAATATCGCCATGGTCCGCAATGGCCGACCGCCCTGCAATGGCCGGCGGGGGAGGCCAATGCCGTCAGCCGCGTGGTGTTTGAGGTATCGGGCAGCAATGCCAACCCGCAGGGCATGACCCAGACCGGCCCCTGGTCTTTGTTCCGGCTGGTCGACAAGGGGGCCATGTCCGCCGTGGGCAGCGATACGGCCCGCATCTCCTTCACCGCTGATGGCCATACAGCCGTGTTTGAAGTGCGCTCCAGTACGTCGCTCAACCCCCTGGTGCTCAAGGAATTGAGGAATTTCCGTTGTCCAACCTCGTTCTAAATAGCGGCGCCTCGGCGCATGAGCCCGGCTTTTTCGGCAAGATCCCGGCGCGGGGGGACTTTGTGTCCCGCCGGCTGGGGCCGGGGCTGGTGCAGCCCCTGGACGAATGGCTGCAGGCATCCATCGCCACATCCCGCCGCCAGATGGGGGAGGGCTGGCTGCCCTCCTACCTGGAAACGCCGATCTGGCGTTTCGTGCTGGGGCCGGGTGTCTGCGGGGAGGTACCGCTGGCCGGCGTGCTGATGCCCTCGGTGGACCGGGTGGGGCGTTATTTCCCCCTGGTGCTGGCGGCCCCGCTGCCGGGCTGCGTCGCCCCCATAAGGCTGATCGAAACGGCGCGCGGCTGGTTTGACAAGGTGGAGGCGCTGGCCCTGTCCTCGCTGGAGGATGGCTTCGTCTTCGACCGGTTCGACCAGGCGCTGCGCACGCTGGGTGCCCCGCCCTATGACACAACAAGGCCAGCCGCCAATGGTGCCAATGGCCTGCGCGTGGGGCTGGATGACGATGGCAAGGTGCAGAATGGCCAATTGGCCGACACCTATGGAAGGCTGCTGGATCAGGTGCTGATCGGCTTCAATAACCGGTTCAGCCTGTGGTGGACCAGCGGGTCCGATCGCGTCGCCTCTTCCCTGCTGATTGCCCCCGGCCTGCCGGCGCCGCAGAACTTCGCCGCCTTCATGGATGGCCATTGGGAGGAATGGGGCTGGGAGCGGCCGGCGGACAGTGTGCTGCATCTGGATGATGCCGAACTGCCCATCCTGCTGCTGCGCCCGGTGGTGCCGATGCCCTGCCATGGCCGCACCCATCCGGGTACCCGCCGGGGTGCCAACCAGGATGCCCTGCTGATGCGGGAGGATATCGGGCTGTGGTGCGTGGCCGATGGGCTGGGTGGCCATTCCGATGGCGAAGTGGCCAGCGCCACCGTGGTGGCCACGCTGGACAATGTGCTGCCCCCGCTGTCCTACGCCGGCTTTGTCGATGATGTGCGCGATGCGCTGACGGAGGCCAACGGCATGTTGCGCGACCGGGCGCGCACGCTGGACGAACAGGCCGTTGTCGCCTCCACCGCGGTGGTGCTGCTGGTCTATGCCAACCGCATCTCTTGCCTGTGGGCGGGGGACAGTCGGGTCTATCGGTTGCGTGATGGCGTCATCCAGCAACTGACAAGTGATCATGTCGCCGCCGGAATGGGGAACAACCAGCGGAGCACGATGTTGGTAACGCGTGCGGTTGGTGCCGCCGACACGCTTGAGGTGGACATGATGCATGACGCTGCACTTCCTGGTGATCGTTTCCTGCTGTGCAGCGACGGTGTGACCAAGGTGCTGCGCGATGCGGAAATCGCCCAGATGATCAAAGGGCTGCCCCCGCGTGATGCCGTGGATGCGCTGGTGGAGAATGTGCTGGTTTCCGGCGCGCCGGATAACTTGACCGCCATCATCGTGGATATCCCCGCCGATATGGTGGTCGCCCAACCGCAGCCGTCGGCGGACACGGGTGGGGAGGCGATAGCATGAACAATGCCATGCTGGCCGCCCGCTCCGCCGCTGAACCGGCAGATGATCAACTTCCCATCCCTGAAGCCCCGGATGAGGTGACATCGCTGCTGATGTCCGCCCCGGTGGAACCGGATGAGGAAACCTCCCTGCTGCTGGCTGCCGAACCGGAAGCGCCGGAGGAACTGACCCGTTTCGTGCCGGGCGAACCCGCCCCGCCGGTGGAGCCGGTGGAGTTTACCGCCATCCGCGCCGCCCCCGGCCCGCTGGCCAAGGCCGCCACGCGGGAGGTGGTGGAAAACCAGCTTGCCGGCCTGATCGGGGCCATCCGGGCGGAGGCCAAGCGCACCGGTCTGGCGGAAATCGAAACGCTGGACCTGTTGCGCACGGCGCGCGGCGTGCTGGAACGCTATATCGCCAAGGCCACCGACGGGCGCGATGATGACCCCGCCCCGACACCGCCGCCGGACAGTTCCGGCTGGTCGCTGGCGCCGGGGGCGGTGATGCTGAACAGCTTCAAGGTCCGCACCCTGCTGGCGCGTGGCGGCATGGGGGAGATTTACCGGGTCCGCCACCGTGACCTGAAAACCGACCATGCCATCAAGGTGATCATCCCGGCCTATCGGGACGATCCCCGCATTGTCGGCATGTTCCATGCGGAGGGAAGGTTGCTGCGCCGTGTGCGGCATGAGGCGGTCGTGGAATGCGCCGGCCTGTTCCGTGACAATGACGGCCGTTCCATGCTGTTGCTGGAATATGTTGATGGGCCGTCGCTCTCGCAACTGATCCGGCGCGGCCCCCTGCGCCTGTCGGCACTGGAAGCACTGTTGCGCCGGCTGGCGGCGGGGCTGTCGGCCATCCATGCTGCCGGTCTGGTGCATCGGGACGTCTCACCGGACAATATCCTGCTGCCCGATGATAATCCGGCGGCGGCCAAGATCATTGATTTCGGCGTGGCGGCGGAACTGCGCGGCGGGGTGACGCCGCGCGATGGGCTGGATTTCGCCGGCAAATTCTCCTTCGCCTCACCGGAGCAACTGGGCCTGCATGGCGGGACCATCGGTATCGCCTCCGATATCTATAGCCTGGGGCTGGTGATTGCGGCTGCCGCGCGGGGCGAGAAACTGCCCATGGGCCAGACGCCCGATCAGGCGGCCGACGCCCGCCGCAGCGTGCCGCCGCTGGACGCCGTGCCCGACCGGCTGCGCCCCATCATCCGCGCCATGTTGCAGCCCGATCCCAAACAGCGGCCGACCGACCTGTCGGTTCTGCTGCGCGGGCTGGATGCGCCGGGGGCGGCAACGGGTGGCGGGCTGCTGTCCCGCATCGGTTCCCTGTTCGGTAAAGGCAGGGGGTGAGCCCATGGCTTTGTTTGATCTCGATATTCTGCTGACCCCGCTGGAAGGCCCCCGTGCCTGCGGCCCTGATCTGCGCGGGAAGGCAGGCGGGGAGGGTGGTTATTATCACCTGAAGGATTTGCGCGCCGGCGCGCGGGCCACCGAACGCCGGGCAGATTCCGATGACGAGGCGCAGGCCCCGCTGAAAGAATGGCAGCAGATTCTGGAGAGCGGCACGGCCCTGCTGACCGACCGCTCCAAGGATCTGGAAGTGGCCGTCTGGCTGGTGGAAGCCGCCGTGCGGCTGGATGGGTTTGCCGGGCTGGCGGACGGGTTCCGCCTGCTGACCGGTCTGGTGGAACGGTTCTGGGATAATGTACATCCGCTGCCCGACGAGGATGGGGTGGGCGTGCGCATGGCCGCCGTGGCCGGGCTGAATGGCATCGGTGCGGAAGGCACGCTGATCCAGCCCATCCGCAAGGTGCCGCTGCTGCGCAATGATGGCGGTTTTGCCTTCTGGCATTTCCAGTTGGCTCAGCGGGCGGTGCAGACGCCGGACACCCGCAACCGGCCCAATCGCACCCCGTCGCCGGATGCGTTGCGCCAGCGCATGGCGGCGGTTCCGGTGGCGGAAAAGCGCCGGCTACTGGCCTATATCCGCGCCTGCCGGGCCGCCTTTGCCGACCTGGACCGGGTATTGACGGAACGCTGTGGGACGGAAGCACCACCGACATCCGCCATCGCTAACCTGTTGGAAGAAATTGAGGATGCCACCCTGTTCCTGACGGAACTGAACAAGGAAGAGGCGATGGCTGACCCGGTGGCAGCGGATGACCCGATCCTGGAAACCAGTGTCAGCGGCACGCCCATCCAGATCACGCCGCCCCGTTCTGGCCCGGCTGTCGGCCCCGAAGGCATCGCCAGCCGGGAGGAGGCGCTGCGCCTGCTGGCCGATATTGGTCGGTTTTTCCGCCGCACCGAACCGCATTCCCCGATCTCCTACACGATCGAAGACTTGGTGCGGCGCGGCCAGATGACCCTGCCGGAATTGCTGGCCGAACTGGTGGCCGATCCGGCGGTACGCAATTCCATGCTGACGGCGGCGGGCATCCGCGTGCCCCCGCCTTCCTGACCCTTTTTTTCCACCTGACCGCGAACAGCAAACCTTTAAAGTTTCAGGAGAAATGACATGGCCAGTGTGCATGACAAGCTGGAGCGGGTTCGTAAGCCCCGCGTCCATATCAAGTACGAGGTCGAAACCGATGGCGCGATGGTGGAGAAGGAGCTTCCCTTCGTCGTCGGCGTGTTGGGCGACTTTTCCGGCGATCCGTCTGACGATGTGAAGCCGCTGAAGGACCGCAAATTCATCCAGATCGACCGCGATAATTTCAACGAAATCCTGGCCCGCATGAAGCCGCAACTGCGCCTGCGGGTGGCGAATGAGTTGGCCGGCGATGGCAGCGAAATGGCGGTGGAGCTGAAATTCGCCTCCCTGGAGGATATGGAGCCGGGGCAGATCGTGCA
The DNA here is from genome assembly GCF_009495745.1 of Niveispirillum sp. SYP-B3756. Classification (GTDB taxonomy): domain Bacteria; phylum Pseudomonadota; class Alphaproteobacteria; order Azospirillales; family Azospirillaceae; genus Niveispirillum. The sequence goes on along the minus strand of NZ_WIDQ01000005.1, from coordinate 201,114 downwards.
GCAGGTGCCCGCACTGCGCCAGTTGCTGGAAACCCGCAACCAGTTGCGCGACCTGCTGACCAAGGCTGACCGGTCCACCCAGTTGGAAGATCTGCTGGAGCAGATCCTGCAGGACGATGCCCAGTTGCGCAAACTGTCCGAACAATTGGCCGCCACCCCTGAGGAGGTGAAGTGATGTCGACGCAAACGCTTGCCACCTCTGCCACCAAGACCGAAGCCCTGGACGGCGCGCCGTCGCTGTTGGATCAGGCGATCAGCGCCACCCGGCAGACGGAACCGTCGCGCGTTGGAAGCCTGCTGCGCACCCTGACGCAGGAGGCGCTGAACGGCACCGTCACCTATCGCCGCAACCTGACCCTGACCATCAACGAGGCGGTCAACGCGCTGGATGCCAAACTGTCCAAGCAGTTGGCCGCCATCATGCACCATCCCGACTTCCTGAAACTGGAAGGGAGTTGGCGCGGGTTGCACCATCTGGTGATGAACACGGAAACCAGCGCCAACCTGAAAATTCGCGTGTTGAATGTGCGCAAGCGCGAATTGATGAAGGATCTCTCCAAGGCGGTGGAGTTCGACCAGAGCGAACTGTTCAAGAAGCTGTACGAGAATGAGTTCGGCACGCCGGGCGGTGAGCCCTATGGCATGTTGATCGGTGATTATGAATTCACCAATCACCCCGAAGATGTGCAGATGCTGACCAGCATCTCCTCCATCTCCGCTGCGGCCTTTGCACCGTTCGTCTCCGCCGCCAGCCCGCAGCTTTTCGGTTTCCAGGATTACCGCGATCTGGCCAAGCCGCGCGACCTGGAGAAGATTTTCGACACGGTGGAATATACCCAGTGGCGCAGCTTCCGTGACAGCGAGGATAGCCGCTTCGTCACGCTCTCCCTGCCGCGCGTGCTGGCCCGGTTGCCCTATGGCTCCAACACGCTGACCATCGACGAATTCAATTACGAGGAAACGCCGCCCGGCACCGATGGCCGCAACCAGGCGCAGGAGCATGAGAATTTCTGCTGGATGAACGCCGCCTATGTGATGGGCGCGCGGATGACGGAGGCCTTTGCCAAATATGGCTGGTGTACCGCCATTCGCGGGGCCGAAGGTGGTGGCAAGGTGGATAATCTGCCCACCTATATCTTCACCAGCGATGATGGCGACCCTGACCAGAAATGCCCGACGGAAATCGGCATCACGGACCGCCGGGATGCGGAACTGGGCAAGCTGGGCTTCCTGCCGCTCTGCCATTACAAGAATACCGATTATGCCGTGTTCTTCGGCGCCCAGACGGTGCAGAAGCCCAAGAAATATGACCGGCCCGATGCCACGGCCAATGCCGCCATCTCTGCCCGGCTGCCCTATATGATGGCCACCTCGCGTTTCGCCCATTACCTGAAGGTGATGGCGCGCGACAAGATCGGTTCCTTCCTGGAAGTGGAGGATTGCGAAGCCTGGTTGAACCGCTGGATCAACAATTACGTCAACGCCAATGAAGGGGCCGGCCAGGAGATGAAGGCAGCCTATCCGCTGCGCGAGGCCAAGGTGACGGTGAAGGAAATCCCCGGCAAGCCCGGTTCCTATAACGCCATCGCCTGGATGCGGCCCTGGCTGCAGATGGAAGAACTGACCACCTCCCTGCGCATGGTGGCGCGTATCCCGAGCAAGCAATAATGCATCAGCCCCTGGTGTTGACGCCCAGGCCGCAGGCGGTGCCGGCGGGGAATGATCCCCGCCGGCCTACGCAGGCGGATACGGGCGCCGACTGGCGGGCGCAGTTGCGCCGCCATCCCGATAAAAGACTGATCATCGACCAGTTGATCGCCGCCATCGACCGGCTGTTGACGGCGCAGGTGAATGCCATCCTGCATCACCCAAGGATGCAGCGGCTGGAAGCAACCTGGCGGGGGCTGTTGCAACTGGTGGAAACGGCGGCATCCGCCCGCGCGGTGAAAATCCGCATGTTGGATGTGGCGTGGCGGGAACTGGCGCGCGATTTTGAACGCGCCATCGAGTTCGACCAGAGCCAGCTTTTCGCCAAGGTCTATAGCGAGGAGTTCGGCACGCCGGGCGGGGAACCGTTTGGCCTGCTGATCGGCGATTATTATGTGCGCCATAACCGCAGCGCCGATCACCCGACCGACGATGTCGGTACGCTGAAATCCATCGCCGCCGTGGCGGCGGCGGCCTTCTGCCCCTTTGTGACAAGCTGTTCGCCCGCATTGCTGGGGCTGGACAGTTTCAGCGACATGGGCGGCACGGTGGACCTGTCCCGTTCCTTTGATGGGCCGGATCATCTGCGCTGGCGGGGGCTGCGCGATGCCGATGATGCAAGGTTTCTGGGGCTGGCCCTGCCGCGCATCCTGATGCGCCAACCCTATGGCCATGATCCGCACCGGGTGGATGGTTTTCGCTTCACCGAATATGCCGGCCGGCCGGGGGCGGCGGATTACCTCTGGGGCAATGCCGCCTTTGCCTTCGCCACCGTGGTGATGCGTGCCTATCACCATTATGGCTGGTTCGCCGATATCCGTGGCGCGCCGGAGGATATGGAGGCCGGCGGCGTGCTGACGGAGTTTCCCGGCTATGCCTTCCCCTCCTTCGGGCGCAGCGGCCCGGCGGCCCCGCCGCTGGAGGTCTATTTCTCCGACGGGCAGGAAAAGCAATTGAGCGAGATGGGCATGGTGCCCCTGTCGCGCGTTGGCTATCTGGATGCCTGCGTCTTTTACAGCACCCAGTCGCTGCATAATCCCAAAGCCTATGACCGGGCCACGGCCACATCCAATGCGCGCCTGTCGGCGATGCTGCAATATGTGCTCTGCGCCTCCCGCTTTGCCCATTACATCAAGCTGATCGGGCGGGACAAGATCGGTTCCTTCGCCACGGCGGCGGAGTTTGAGGATCATTTGCGCAGTTGGCTGCGCGGTTATTGCCTGGGCAATGATGATGCGGCGCTCTCCTTCAAGGCCCGTTACCCGTTGCGCGAAGCAGAGGTGCAGGTGCGCGACATTGCCGGCCGCCCCGGTGCCTTCGGCTGCGTCATCCACCTGAAACCGCATTTCCAGTTGGACGATATCCAGACCAGTTTCCGGCTGGTGACGGAACTGGTGGGGCCGCAGGGGTGATCAACCTGTTCGCTCTCTCTACCGTCACCCCGGCGAAGGCCGGGGTCCAGCATCATAGAGCGACGCGCTTGTGGCCCCTGGACCCCGGCCTTCGCCGGGGTGACGGAAACAGAGCGTTGGACATTTCACTTAACAACAGGACCATCCCATGACCACCGCCCTGCAACACCATATCGACGCCGATGACCTGCCGGGTGCCATTGTGGCGGCGACGGAGGCGGTGCGTCGGGGGCCGACGGACAAGACGGCCCGCTATCGGCTGGCCGAACTGTTCTGCGCCAATGGGGAACTGGAGCGCGCCGATGCCCAATTGGCCATCCTGCTGAATCAGGCCCCGGAGCTGCAGCGCCGCATCAGCCTGACCCGCCACCTGATCCGGGCGGAAGCGGCGCGGCAGGACTGGTACCGTGCCGGCCGCCCGCCCGACCTGCTGCGCGAACCCTCCGATGCTATCCGCCTGCATCTGGAAGCCGGCGTCAAATGGCGCGAAGGCGACAAAGCGGGCGCTGCCTCGCTCTACGCCCAGGCGGAAACTGCCCGTGCGCCCAAGGCAGGCCCAGGCTTCGATGATTTCCGCGATCTGGATGATGCCACCGGCGGCCTGCTGGAATTGCTGACCATGGATGGCCGCTATCTCTGGGTTGATCTGGCCGATATGGCGGGGCTGGATTTCGTGCCGGCCCGCCAGTTGCTGGACCTGATCTGGCGGGAAGTGCGGCTGACCCTGGATGATGGCACCACCGGCACGCTTTACATGCCGGCGATCTATGCCGCAATTGCCCCGGATACGCCCGCCTTCCGCCTGGGCCGTGCCACCGATTGGCAGGAACAGGCCGGGCTGGTGCTGGGCAAGGGCCAGCGCTGTTTCCTGCTGGGCGATCAGGCGAAACCGGTGCTGGACCTGACCAGTCTGCATTTCACGCCAACAGGGGGGTAAGCCGATGGCCGCCCCGCCCGTCACCATCATCCCGTCCGTGTTCGACCGGCTGTTACAGCCGGTGGAAGGGCCAAGCGTGCGTCAGGTCGGCTGGAATGCCGCCCTGGCGCAACTGAAACAGGCCATCCGCCGCGATCTGGAAGCCCTGTTGAATACCCGCCGCCGCCCCGGCGTGCCGGGCGGGGAGATTGGGGAGTTGGCGCGCAGCCCGCTGCGCTTCGGCATTCCCGACTTCACTTCCATCAATATGGCGACGGCGGAACGACACGCGATTTTCGGCCGCGCCCTGGAAACCGCCATCCGCAATTTCGAACCGCGTCTGGCCGGCGTCGCCGTGTCGGTGCTAACCAGCGACCATGTGCTGGACCGCACCCTGCGTTTCCGGGTGGAAGCGGTGATCCGGGTGGAACCTTCACCAGAGCCGATTGTCTTTGAATCCGTCTTCGATCCGGTCAGCCAGACCTTCTCCATTAAGGGCGGCAGCCATGCCTGACACGTTTCTTTCCTTCTATTCCCAGGAACTGGCCGCCATCCGCCGCGCAGCAGCACAGTTTGCCGCTGATCATCCCAAGGTGGCGGGCAATCTGCGCATCAGCCCCAATGCGGTGGATGATCCGCATGTCGCCCGATTGATTGAGAGCTTCGCTTATCTCACCGCGCGTGTACGGCAGAAGCTGGATGATGATTTCCCGGAACTGACCGACGCGCTGCTGGGGATGCTCTATCCCCATTATGTCACGCCCATGCCTTCCATGGCCGTGGTGCAGATGAAGGCGGCCCCGGAACTGACCAGCAGCCACGCCGTCCCGCGCGGGGCGGCGCTGGAGACCGAGCCGGTGCGCGGGGAGCCCTGCCGTTTCCGTACCACCATGCCGGCAGAGGTCTGGCCCATTGAGGTGACGACGGCCAGTCTGGCCGCCATGCCGGCGGCAGCCCCCCTGGTGCCGGCGGCACGGGTGGCCAAGTCGGTGCTGCGCCTGAAGATCAGCGCCACCGCCCAGGGGATGAATCTGACGGAACTGGGGCCGGACCGGCTGCGTTTTTTCCTGAACGGCCCGCCGGAGGCGGTGTACCGCCTGCATGAATTGCTGTTGAACAATGTCATCGGCATGGCATTGGTGTCGGATATCAATGATCCGGTGCCGGTGACCTTGGGGCCGGATTGCCTGTCGGCGGTGGGGTTTGAGCCGGAGGACGGCATGGTGCCCTATGGCGCGCAATCCTTCATCGGTTATCGGTTGCTGACAGAGCTGTTTGCCTTCCCGGAAAAGTTCCTGTTTGTCGATCTGCGCGGCCTGTCGGCCCGCATCCTGCGCGGCGTGGGCAAGGAGATGGAGATTTACCTCTATCTCGACCGCGCCTGGCAGGAAGGCGAAAAGCTGGTGCGCCCGTCGCTGTTCGCGCTGGGCTGTGTGCCGGTGGTGAACCTGTTCCGCCAGGCGGCGGAACCGATCATCCTGGGACACGAGGTGAATGAATATCTGGTGCAGCCCGATGCCCGCCGCCCGGAAGCGCGGGAGATTTATGCCATTGAGCGCGTCACCGCATCGTCCCCTCGTGGCGAAAAACTATCCATCGCCCCGCTTTATGGCGGGCACCAGTCGCCGGACCCGGACAAGCAGCAACATTTCTGGCACGCGATGCGCCGCCCGCGCGGCAGCCGCGATGCCAGCACCGACATGTTCCTGTCGCTGGTGGATCTGGGCCTGAACCCCTCCATCCCCGCCGACTGGACGGTGAGTGTGGAGACCTTGTGCTTCAACCGCGACCTGCCGGCGCAATTGCCGTTTGGCGGGGGGCATCCGCATTTCACCCTGTCCGATGGCGGGCCCTTGCTGCCCATCGCCTGCCTGACCCCGCCCACCCCGGTGATCCGCCCGGCCACGGGCAATGGGGCGCGCTGGCGGCTGATCTCTCACCTGTCGCTGAACCATCTGTCGCTGGTGGATGGGCCGGGTGGGGCGGATGCGCTGCGCGCCATCCTGCGGCTCTACGATCTGAAGGATACACCGGAAACCCGCGCCCTGGTGGATGCCGTTGTCTCTGTTACCAGCCGCCGCACCACGGCGCGGGCACCGCATACCGATGTGGCGACCCTGTGCCGTGGCCTGGATATTGAACTGGTGCTGGACCCGGAACGCGGCGGCAGCACCGGCATCTTTCTGCCCGCCGCCGTGCTGGAACGGTTCTTCTCCCTTTATGCCAGCATCAATTCCTTCACCCGGTTGAGCCTGCGGGCCAAGGGTCGGACGGAGATCATGGCCCGCTGGCCGGCACGCATCGGCGAAGGGATTGTGGCATGAGCGTTGCCCCGAAAATCCCGCCGCTGATCGACCTGCTCCGCGACCAGCCGCACCGGTTCGACCTGTTCCGCGCCATCCAGTTGTTGGAACGCCAATTATCGGCGGCGAATGAGGATGCGGCAGACGGGCCGCCGGTGCGCTTCACCGCCAACCCGTCACTGTCCTTTCCAGCGCATGAAATCCAGCACCTGTCCTTGCTGGCCCCGATGGATGGTGATGGGGAGGGGGTGCCGCGGGCGGAAATGACCGTCAACCTGATGACCATGACAGGGCCGCTATCGGCCTTGCCCCAGGTCTATACTGAGACGGTGATCCGCAGCCTGAAGGACCGGTCCCCCGGTTTTGCTGCCTTTCTGGACCTGTTCAATGACCGGATTGGCGCCCTGTTCTTCCAGGCGTGGCGACGCTATCGCTTGCCGGCCCTTTATGAACGGCATGGGCTGGCCGGCGGGGATGCCGCCAGCACGGCGCTGCTATCCATCGCCGGTTTCGGCACGCCGCATGTGCGCGGGCGCCTGTCCTTGCAAGATGAGGTGATGGTCTATTTCGCCGGCCTGTTCAGCCAGCAGCCACGCGCCGCCATCTCCCTTGAACGGATGCTGGCCGATGCCTGCGGCATCCCGGTGAAGGTGCAGCAATTCAGCGGGCGCTGGATCGCCATTCCCGCCAGCGAACAGACCTGCTTGCAGGGCGGCTTCTCCCGCCTGGGCGGATATAACCGGCTGGGCGTGGATACGGTGGCCGGTGCCCGCATGTGGGATGTGCAGGGCCGTTTCCGCCTGATTCTGGGGCCGCTGACCAGGCGGCAGTTCCGGGATCATCTACCCGGCAGCCCCGGCCTGCGCCGCATTGTTGAACTGGCGCGGCTTTATGCCGGGGCGGGGCTGGATTTTGACGTGCAACTGATCCTGCGGCGGAACGAAGTGCCCGACTGTGTGTTGCAGGGGGGCGACGGTGTGCGTTTGGGGTACGACGGCTGGCTCAGCGCCTTCCCCATGGTACGTGATCCGGATGATGCGATAATAGACGTAAGTAATATGGATTATTATCACTGAATCCGTTTTGAAAAATTACAAGATATTTAGGAAATCCCGTTGGTGGTAACACCACTACGAAGTTTATTCTCTGCGATTTTGCGGTATCTATAGCGGAAATGGTGGTCATTTCCATTTCCTGTACATAATTATTTCACCGACGTGACAGTGCGAACCGGCCAAAGGCCATCGGCGCAGCCCTTCCAATCGTGGCGGTTATCATGGATGCAGTTGATTTAAGGACTTTGGTGGCAGGACTGGACGACCATTCCCGCCGCGCGCTGGAGGCGGCGGCTGGCATCGCCATGGCGCGCAGCCATTATGAGATTGAGGCCGAACATTGGTTGCTGGCCCTGCTGGACCGGCCCGACACGGTGCTGGCGCCGGTGCTGCCGCGTGTCGGCATCACCGAAGATGCAATGCGCCGGGTGCTGGAGCGCGCGCTGGAACGCTGCCGCACCGGCAGCAGCCGCCCGCCCGCCTTCTCCCCCCGCGTGGTGACGCTGATGCGGGAGGCGTGGCTGGTGGCGTCGCTGCGCTTCAAGGCTGGTGCGGTCAGCCCGCTGCACCTGCTGCTGGCGCTGTGCCATGATGAAAAGGGGGCGGTGGCGCTGGGCGATCTGGGGCCGTTGCTGGCCGATCTGGACCGCGCGGGGCTGGAGGCGATTGTCGCCGCCGACCCCACCGCCCAACCGGTGACGGGTGCAGCGGCGGCCACACCGCGCAACGGGGGCCGCACGCCCAACCTGGATGCCTACACCATCGACCTGACGGCCGAAGCCCGCAACGGCCGCATCGACCCGATCATCGGGCGCGATGCGGAGGTGCGGCAGGTGATCGATATCCTGACCCGTCGCCGCCAGAACAACCCCATTCTGGTGGGCGAAGCCGGCGTCGGCAAGACGGCGGTGGTGGAAAGCCTGGCCCTGCGCATCGCCGCCGGCGAGGTGCCTGCCGCCTTGCGCGATGTTTCCATCCGCACGCTGGACCTGGGCCTGTTGCATGCCGGTGCCGGCGTGAAGGGGGAGTTTGAGAACCGCCTGAAAGGCGTGATTGAGGAGGTGAAGGGTTCCGCCAAGCCTGTCATCCTGTTTGTGGATGAGGCCCATACGCTGATCGGTGCCGGCGGGCAGGCGGGGCAGGGCGATGCCGCCAACCTGCTGAAACCCGATCTGGCGCGCGGTGCCCTGCGCATGATCGCCGCCACCACCTGGAGCGAATATAAGCGCTATGTCGAGCGCGATGCCGCGCTGACCCGCCGTTTCCAACCGGTAAAGGTGGAGGAACCGGACGAGGCGATGGCGATTGCCATGATGCGCGGGCTGGTCCCCACGCTGGAACGCCATCACGGTGTGCGCATCCTGGATGAGGCGGTGCGCGCCGCTGTCCATCTCTCCCACCGTTATATCAGCGGTCGGCAACTCCCCGATAAATGCGTCAGCCTGCTGGATACGGCCTGCGCCATGGTGGCGATGAGCCGGGCCGGCACCCCGGAAGCGCTGGAAGCGCTGACGCGGGAGGTGGAAACCATCGAGGCCGAACAGGCGGTGCTGACGCGGGAGGAACGGTTGGGCGCCGACCATGCCGCCACCCTGTCGGCCCTGGCGGAGCGGCTGGCCGATATCAAGGCGCGCAAGGCGGAACTGGCCGGTCGCTGGGAGGCTGAACAAGCCCTGATCAGCCAGATTACCGACATCACCGCCAGGCTGGAGGGGCCGGCGGCCACACCCTTGGCAGAGGCGGAAGCGCTGGCTTTGCGTGAACGCCATGCCCGCTTGCGCCGCGATCTGGCGGCCCTGCAGGGGGAAACGCCGCTGCTGCATGATGATGTGACCGCCGCCGCCGTGGCCAGCGTGGTGGCCCGCTGGACCGGCATTCCCGTCGGCCGGATGCTGTCGTCAGAGGTGGAAAACGTGCTGGGCCTGGAAAGCCGCCTGCGTCAGCGCGTGGTCGGCCAGGATGGTGCGCTGCGCCTGATTGCCGATGTGCTGCACACCGCACGCGCCGGCATCCACGACCCGCGCAAGCCGCCGGCCGTGTTCCTGCTGGCCGGCCCCAGCGGTGTCGGCAAGACCGAAACGGCCCTGGCCCTGGCCGACATGCTGTATGGCGGGGAACAGAGCCTGGCCGTCATCAACATGTCGGAATTCAAGGAAGAACATAAGGTCTCCCTGCTGATGGGCTCGCCCCCCGGCTATGTCGGCTATGGCGAGGGCGGGGTGCTGACCGAGGCGGTGCGTCGCCGCCCCTATGGCGTGCTGCTGCTGGACGAGATGGAAAAGGCCCATCCCGGCGTGCAGGACGTGTTCTATCAGGTGTTCGACAAGGGCGTGCTGCGCGATGGCGAAGGGCGCGACATTGATTTCCGCAACACCACCATCCTGATGGCCTCCAATGCCGGGGCCGACCTGTTGATGGCGTTGGGGGCGGACCCCGATACGCTGCCCGACCTGGAAGGGCTGGCCGCTACGCTGCACCCGGAACTGCTGAAACACTATAAGGCGGCGTTCCTGGGACGTGTCAGCGTGGTGCCCTATCTGCCGCTGGGCGGAGAGCAGTTGCGCGCCATTGTCGATATCCAGTTGGAACGGCTGCGCGCCCGCGTGCGCCAGACCTATGGCGCCAGCCTGACCGTCACGCCGGCCCTGGTGGAACGGCTGGTGGCGCGCTGCGGCGAGGGCGATATGGGGGCCCGCGCCATTGACCATGTACTGTCCCGTTCCCTGATGCCGGCCTTGTCCCGGCGTCTGCTGGAAAGTCTGGCGGCGCGGCAAAGCATTGTCGCCGCCAAAGTCGATTGGGATGACGCCGCCGGCGACTTCCGCATCGACCTGGACCCGGTACCCCAGCCCGGCTGGAAGTCACAACCCGCCAGTTCGGCGGCGTGATGGTGCCATTTTTCCCTGACCTGCTGTTCTGATCAACCAAACCAAGGAGTGAATGATGCCGATTTACATGCAGATCGAAGGCATTGCCGGTGACGCGACCCACCAGAACCATGTGCAATGGACCGACATCAAGACCCTGCAATGGGGTGTCAGCCGCCACATGAACACCCTGGCGGGTGCAACTTCCAACCGCGAAGGTTCCGAACCGTCGGTGGGTGAGGTGACGCTGACCAAGACGTCCGACAGCTCTTCGGTCAAGTTGTTCTCGCAATCTTGCTCCGGCCGCAACGGGGTGACGACCAAGATTCACATCGTCTCCTCGGGCAATCCGGGTGACACCTATATCGAATTCACCCTGACCAACACCCTGATCTCCTCCTACAACATCGTTGCCACCAACGACCGTCCGGAAGAACAGATCACCTTGAACTTCACCAAGGTGGAGATGAAGTACATCCCCTACGACAGCCAGCACAACCCACAGTCGCCAATCATCGCGTCCTACGACCTGGCCACCACCAAGTCCGCCTGACCGATCGGGTTTGCCAACCCGGCAGGTGGGGAAACCTGCCCGCCGGGTTGGTTTCATTACGGGGAGATTTCATATGCCGGCAGTTTTTGAAAACCTGTACCGTAATGAGAACCCCACCCGCCCCCTTTGGGGGGGTGGAAGTGCCATCCTGCCCGGACAGGTTCCTGGCACGGTGGGGGACAAGCTGCGCCGGATGGCCGGCGAGGTGCGTTATGAGGACCAATGCATCACGATACTGCCGCTGGATGACCTTATCCTGTCGCTGAACAACGAGTTGAAGGAATATAACGCCGACATCGTGGTGTTGAAGGGTTTGGCCGACGCGGGATCCTCTGTTGTCAAACAGATCAGCCTGATCGGCGTCATGGGGATGGCCTATGTGAAGACGGCCAGCGACGGCAAGCAATATGTCGTCTTTAAAGGCTATGCCGGTGCCCGCCCCAACCTTCCCGGAACGCGGTATCTGCGCAGCCATCCAAAGATGGCGGTGTTCACGCTCAGCAATGCGGAATATCTGAAGAATGGCCTGAAGGCGCTGCGGGTTGCCTTTGTGATTTATGCTGGTATCCGTATTCTGGAAGAACTCCGCCAGGACCAGTTTTCGTTCGCCCGTCTGTTCACCGGTTTGGCGAGTGATCTTGTTCAGGCGTTGATCGCGTCTTTGGTTGGGATTGCGGTGGCGGCGGTCGCTGGGTCCATTGTCACATTTTTCTTTGGTGTTGCAGTGCCAGTTGTGATTGTTGTTGCTTTGGTTGCATTTTCGAGCTTGATCGCAGGTATTTTTTTGATGAGGCTGGACAATGATAATAAAATAACTGAAAATCTGATAAATTACTCTATGAAATTAGAGAAAAATACATTAAATGAATTAAGTGATATTGGAAGTAGGTTATGTTACTTTATCGATATAATTGATTCAATACATAAAAGTATATCAAATATCAGATCTTATAGATACAATTTCGGAAGAAATTACCTGAACTTTTATGGGGTATTTTAAGGATGCAAAAAAAACCTAAAGTAACAATTTTCAGCCCGACTCCGTATTTTTTAGATATATTATTTTTGTGTTTAATTGGAATTGGTTATTATCAGCGTGATGATTTATTTATATTTAATGGAAGAGATAAAGTTGTTTTTATGAACTATGCTTTTTTGTACATGGCTTTTTTTCCTCTTTATATCTTACGAATCGCCATTATTGTAGCGATAATTCGTAAATCTAAAGAGCCAATGACGCTCGAGAAAAAAATAGCTAAATTTTCTTTTGTTTTATTTATGTTACTGATTGTTCCTGGTATGTTTAGCAGTGGGATATGGGCAAGTCTTAACGGATACAAAAGCTGTTTCCGTGTTGAAAGACGGGCTCCGCTTTATTTATATGTTCCAAAAAACAAGGAATGCCCAGAACCACCAACCTTGGATCAATATATTCATGTTCACCCAAATCCGTACATGGATATTTATAAAAAACAAAATATCCATGAATAATAAAATTAAATCATCTGATGTTATAAAAATATCAATGATTTGGCCATATATATTCGATATTTTTTTTATTTCTTTCATTCTGGTTTCTCGCCATACGGTCGGCGAGGTCCCTAATTTTAACGGAAGGGATGATGTATTATTTATAAGTTTTTCTCTTCTGTATATAGCAATAATTCCTTTGTATGGCGCTAGAATTGCAGTTTTCATTGCTATATTTAGAAAATATAAAAAACCAATGATATTGGAGAAAAATATAGCGAAGGCATCCGTTCTTTGTTTCCTTGCCTTGATTGTCCCTGGCTTTATGAGCAGTAGCCTTTTGGCCTATGCTCATGGTTACAAGAGTTGCTTCCGTGTGGACAGGAAGATGCCAATTTATCTTTACGTACCGAAAAATAAGGAATGCCCCGCTCCTCCAACTGCCGATCAGTATCACGGCATTACCCCTAACCCTTATATGGAGATGTTCCGGGCGCAATAGCCCGGTTCATCAACCCGCTGCCGCCCGTGCTGCAACGGTTGGCGGGGCAGGGTGATGGTGAAAAAAGAGGCCCCTCGCTGGAGGGGGCTTTCAACGCCACATCGCCACCCAGGGCCGCCAGGGCCAGATTAGGCACAATATGCAGGCCGCAAGCAAGAAAGCCCCGCCGGCAACTGACCGGCGGGGCTTTCTTCTCGAACCTGGGCTTCGATGGCTGAAAAGCCCGGCGGAGCTGTTGCTTACTTGGCGGCAATGGTAACAGTGATGCTGTCGGAGTAATCGCCGGCAATGTAGGTGGTGGAGGCCGGAACGGTGACCTTCAGGTCAGACTTCTTGTTGAACTGGGCGCTGGCGCGATCAACGATCATCTGCGTGGTCAGGGCGCCGGCCTGATTGTCGTAATTGACCTGATAGGCGATCTCGTTATTGCCCGACTTCAGCTTGCCGGCATTGGTGGAAGCCAGCGTGATTTTGTAGCCATTGCCGGAATTGCACGTCTCGGTGACGTTGCCAACCGTCTTGGCGTTCTCACCCGTCTTCAGCGACAGGGACTGCGACAGGTCGGTCACAGCGATGGTGCAGGACAGGGCGACATTGCCGCGCAACTGGATGGTGCCGTTAGCATTCTGCGCCAGGGCCGGGGCGGCGAAGGCAGCGGCGGTGACAACGGTCAGGGCAAAAGCGCGGGCGAAAGTCTTGAACACATCCAACTCCATCGGTTCATTCGAGGCGTTATCGCCTTCATGCCGAGGAAAGACTGCAGCCGTGATGCCAAGTTTGAGGGTTACATTTAACCAATTGAAAAATAACAATATTATTGAATTTTTCTGGAAAATCCATTTCGTTGCATTAAGCAAAACGTTGCAAAAAACAATTGCGTAAATATAATTATTGCATAATGCAGTGACGTCCCCACACCAGCCAGCGGCCGGTGTGGCATTTTCAGGCCCCGCCTACCTTCTGCGTCCGGTGACGCAACAAATTCACCTCTCCCTTGTTCTCTAGCGTGCCCATCCGGCGTGCCGTGCCGGGTTGTGTGATGATGGAAGCCAAGGATGCCGGACAGCCAGACCAACCCCATCCTCCCCTCTGACCTTGCGGCGCTGCTGCGCCGGGTGCGGGCGCGCACCCTGGCGCTGGTGGCACCGCTGAGTGTGGAGGATATGGCCGTGCAGTCCATGCCGGATGCCAGCCCGGTGAAATGGCATCTGGCGCACACCACCTGGTTTTTTGAACGGTTCATCCTGATCCCGCATGGCGGTGCCGCCCCGTTCAATTCCGGCTGGGACTCCCTGTTCAATTCCTATTACGAGACCTTGGGGCCGCGCTATCCCCGACCGGCCCGGGGCCTGCTGACCCGGCCGGCGCTGGACGCGGTGCTGGAATGGCGCGCCCATGTCGATCAGGCCTTGGAAAGGCTGTTGCAGGCAGAACCAGCGCCGGAACTGGCCAGCCTGATCCTGCTGGGCCTGAACCATGAACAGCAGCATCAGGAACTGATCCAAACGGATGTGAAGCATCTGCAGGCGCAAAACCCGTTGCGCCTGCCGGCAACGACCCGCCCGCGCGGGGCGATCCCGCCGCTGGGCTGGATCGATCATCCGGGCGGCTTGATGGAAATCGGCCATCGCGGCCCCGGCTTCGCCTTCGATATCGAGGGGCCGCGCCATCATGTCTGGCTATCGCCGTTCCAACTGGCCGACCGTCCCGTCTGCAATGGCGAATGGCTGCGCTTCATGGCTGATGGCGGCTATGCCAGTCCGCGCCACTGGCTTTCCGATGGCTGGGCGGCGGTGCAGCGGGAGAGCTGGGAGGCCCCATTATACTGGTATCACGGTGAGGATGGTCGCTGGTGGCACTTCACTCTGGAAGGCTGCCGGCCTGTCGATCCGGCCGAACCGGTCTGCCATCTCAGCCATTACGAGGCCGATGCCTATGCCCGTTGGGCGGGCCTGCGCCTACCCACGGAAATGGAATGGGAAGCCGCCATGGCGGCCCATTTCAACCCTGGCACGCCGGGGCAGGAGGAGGGGGAAGGGGGGATCGCCCGCCACCCGGCCCCGATCTCGGGACGGGAAACCGGCCGTGCTGTCTGGGAATGGACGGCCAGTGCCTATCTGCCCTATCCGGGCTATCGCCCCGCCGCCGGGGCCGTCGGCGAATATAATGGCAAGTTCATGAGCGGGCAGATGGTGCTGCGCGGTGCCTCCGTCGCCACACCGCCCGGCCATTCCCGCGCCAGCTATCGCAATTTTTTCCCCGCTGCCGCCCGCTGGCAATTCAGTGGCCTGCGGCTGGCCCGGCACAACTGCTGACCCAACCAATTGCCAGGGAGATGTGATCCAATGGCCGTGCCCAAGACGACATCCGCCAACCATAGCCGTATCGGCTTTCTGGATCTGGCACCCAGCCAGGGCGATTTCGCCGCTGCTGTCATTGACGGGATGTCACGACCGCAGAAATCACTGCCCTGCGCCTTTTTCTATGATGAATTGGGATCGGCCCTGTTCGACCGTATCTGTGAACAGCCGGAATATTATCCGACCCGCACCGAACAGGCGATCCTGGACCGGGTGGCCGCCCCCATTGCCGCCATGCTGGGGCCGGGCGTGCAGCTGGTGGAGCTGGGCAGTGGCTCCTCGCGCAAGGTGCGAACGCTGCTGGACCGGCTGGTCAATCCGCTCTCCTATGTCGGCATCGATATTTCGCGCGATCATCTGCGCCGGTCCTGTGACCAGTTGGCGGCGGATTATCCCTGGCTGGAGGTGATGGCGCTCTGTGCCGATTACCTTCGGGATGTGCCGGTGCCACCACCCCAGGCGGGGATACCGCGCCGCCGTGTCGGCTTCTTCCCCGGCTCCACCCTGGGGAATTTCACCCCGGCAGAGGCGGAGGGCTTCCTGGCCCGCTGGCGTGACACACTGCGCTTTGGCGGGGTGGAGGGCGGGGGGATGCTGATCGGCATCGACCTGCGCAAAGATCCGGCCATTCTGGAGGCCGCTTATGATGATGCCGCCGGCATCACGGCGGCATTCAATCTCAACCTGCTGGGCCGCATCAACCGGGAACTGGATGGCACCTTTGCCCCGGCCCATTTCCGCCACATGGCGCTTTGGGATGGGGAACGGAGCTGCGTGTCCATGTATCTGGTGTCCCGCCGGGACCAGATTGTCCGTGCCGCCGGGCAGCGCTTCGCCATTCTGGAGGGGGAGCCGATCCATACAGAGGATTCCCATAAATATAGTATTGAAGGCTTCCAGTCCCTGGCCCGCCGGGCCGGCTATCGCCCAGCTGCTGTCTGGACAGATCCGCGGGCGCTGTTCAGCCTGCACTGGCTGGAGGCGTGACAGGTACGCGTGAGGTAAGCTGCCAGAGGCAGCGCTCGGCACTCAAAGGAACATATGATTACCAAGAGCTATGATCCACTTATATTGGCATAATTATTGCTTCGCACTCTCCTGATTGGGAAACAAAAAACGTTTCTTCTGCTGCCAACGTGCTTGGCAGCAGAATCTCGCTTTGCCGCCATGGGCAGGAAACGGTTTGTGAAATTACGATTTAAGGCTTCCTTTTTTTTGAGGGAGATGTATAACGTTAAGTTGATTAACAATTTTTTGTGTTGCTGCACTCCTGCTTTAAGGTCGTGATCTAATGGTAAAAGATGGAGTAAAAAGCCTCGTTGTTGGTTTTATTTTTTCTTTAATTCTCTGCTACCCGCAGTTCTTTTATGTTCATAAATATGAAATTCCGTGGAGTGGTCACAATGATTTTAGTTCGTATCATGCCATGGTTCTTCATCCATTTCAATTTGATATTGTGCCAATTGCTTTTTCGATGCGTCAATTTACCATAGTTATAGCAAACTTAATAATGAAAACAGGAATTAATTTTCCTGTTCAAATATGGTTTGAGAATTTCTCAAATCATGGGGGAGTTTTTTTTCAACGAGAAGTGCTATTTTCATTGCTATTGACCAATTTTATTGGGGTTTGTATTGCCGGTGCCGTCACCTATATGATGGCTGCTCGATCTGATGTGTGGAGGCGGGGCGTTATTTCGCCGGTGGGTTTGTTCGCTCTTATGTTGTTGTTGCTATCCGGTAACTGTATATATTACGCACTTAGTCCGTTGACGGGTGCATGGTCATGGGTATTTGCACCTTTGCTGTTTCTGCTCTCCAGGACACGACACTGGCTGGCCTATATATGTCTGGCGTTCCTGCTGGTCCTGACGGTGTTCCAGCGGGAGGCGCTGCTGCTTGTGGTTGCTGGCTGGGCGGTCGCGCAGATTGGATGGCCAATGCTATTGGGTCGGTCGCCCTCCCGGTCGGATATACTGCACTGGCTGATTGTTCTGGGCCTAGCCGTGGCTGCGATCATGTTGTATTTTTTGCTGCGGACTGGTTATTTCTTTACAGTCGTGGACCCACATGCCTATCAATGGAATTTCCAATTCGATGATAAACGTCATGATTGGTTGTATCTATTCGTTCATTACCTTCGTCAGTGGCTTATTGTCACTGCCGTGTTTCGCTTGAATGTTTTTGGCGTGTGGCTGATATCTGCCCTGCTGGCTCTTTGGTTTTGGCGGGATGATCAGGCGCTGAAGGTCGAGCTTCTGTCTCTGCTCACTGTCGCGGCGGGCTTGTTAATAACTGCCCTTTTGACGTTAAACTCTGCGCCCGACCGCGTCATCATGGTGATCGCACCACTTTATATGCTTTCTCTGGCAAGAATGGGTGCTCGCTGGCTCCAGGGCGCGGTCGCCATGAGACAAGGCTCGGACCAGACTTTATGATATGGTTTGCATCGGAATGCCCTTGCTGCGGTGCTGCCCATGTTCGTTAACTTCTTCTACGATCTGCGCCGGGCTGGTGTGCCGGTCAGCCTGAATGAATATCTGGGCCTGATGCAGGCGATGCAGGCCGGCATCGCCGGCTATGCGGTCGACGATTTCTATTACCTGTCGCGCGCCGTGCTGGTGAAGGATGAGCGCAACCTGGACAAGTTCGACCGGGTGTTTGGGGCGACCTTCCAGGGGCTGGAGGCCGCTGCCGTGGCGGGGGAGGAGATCACCGCCGAAATCCCCGAAGAATGGCTGCGCAAGCTGGCGGAGAAATATCTGACCGAGGAGGAAAAGGCGCAAATCCAGGCGCTCGGCGGCTGGGACAAGCTGATGGAGACCCTGGCCCAGCGGCTGGCCGAACAGAAGGGCCGCCACCAGGGTGGCAATAAATGGATCGGCACGGCGGGCACCAGCCCTTTTGGCGCCTATGGCTATAATCCCGAAGGCGTGCGCATCGGGCAGGAGGGCAGCCGCCACCGCCGGGCGGTGAAGGTCTGGGACAAGCGGGAATTTCGCAATCTGGATGATCAGGTTGAAATCGGCACCCGCAATATCAAGGTGGCGCTGCGCCGCCTGCGCAAATTCGCCCGCACCGGGGCGGCGGAGACGCTGGACCTGCCGGATACCATCCGCTCCACCGCGCGCAATGCCGGATATCTGGACCTGAAACTGGTGCCGGAACGGCACAATGCGGTGAAAGTGCTGCTGTTCCTGGATATTGGCGGATCAATGGATGACCATATCCGCCTGTGCGAGGAGCTGTTCAGCGCCGCCAGCGGCGAATTCAAGCATCTGGAATATTTTTACTTTCACAATTGCGTCTATGAAGGTGTGTGGAAGGATAATCGCCGCCGCCATGCGGAGCGCCTGTCCACGCTGGACGTGATCCATACCTATGCTGCCGACTATAAGCTGGTCTTCGTCGGCGATGCCGCGATGAGCCCTTATGAGATTGTGCAGCCCGGCGGCAGTGTCGAGCATTTCAATGCGGAGCCGGGGGCCATCTGGCTGGGCAGGCTGCTGCACCAGTACCGCCATGCCATCTGGTTGAACCCGATGCAGGAACGCTATTGGACCTATACCCAGTCCATCGCCATGATTCAGAAGATCATGGAAGGGCGGATGTATCCGCTGACCCTGGAAGGGCTGGATGCCGGGATGCGGGAATTGATGCGGTAGCCCCCGCGCGTCCCGGCACGGGCGTCGATCAGGCGGCCGTGCGGCCGACGCCCTGATCATCGGTGCTGGCCCGCACCACCCGCACCAGCACCTGGCGCAGTTCCTCAATCCCCGTGGCCACGGTGCTGGAACCGTTGCGCACATGGGAAGCCTGTTCGCCCGTGCGCAGCGCTTCGGCCGAGACATTGGCGATCCGGTCGGCCACCGCGCGCACCGCGCCGGACGTGGCGGCAACATTGCGCCCGATCTCCTGCGTGGCGGCGGATTGTTCCTCAATGGCGGCGGCGATGGCGCTGGACACGCTGTCAATTTCCCGCACCGTATCGGCCATCTCGGTCACGGCGAAGACGGCCTCGGACATCACGGACCGGATATCGCCGATATGGTGGTTGATTTCCTCTGTCGACCGGCCGGTCTGGTTGGCCAGATTCTTCACCTCTGATGCCACCACGGCAAAGCCCTTGCCGGCTTCCCCGGCACGGGCGGCTTCGATGGTGGCATTCAGCGCCAGCAGGTTGGTCTGACCGGCGATGTTGGCGATGATCTGGGCCATCTCCCCGATCTTTTCCACCGCACGGGACAGGCTGTCGATGGTGGTACCCGTGCGGTCGCCCCTTTCCACCGCCTGCCGGGTCAAGCGGCCGGACTGCGTCACTTGGCTGTTGATCTCCTGGATGGAGCTGACCAGCTGCTCGGTGGCGGCCGCCACGGTTTCGGCATTGCCCAGCGCTTCCTGGGCGGCGTCGGCCACGGTGCGCGCATCCTGGCCGACACGGGCGGCGGACTGCGCCATTTCCTGGGCTTCCCGCGCCATGCCGCCGGTCTTGGCCGCCACCTCCTGCACGGCCTGACCGGCTTCACGCTCCACCGTATCGGCCATCTGGGTCAGGGCGCGGCTGCGGCTGATGCGTTCCGCCTCCGCATAGGTCTCCAGCAGTAGTTCCAGGTCCAGCCAGGCCAGCTTGTTCAAGGCATTGCGCAGGGCATCGCGCCGTGCCGCCGCGGCACCGCCCAACAGGGCGGACAGGCCGCTGGCCCGATCCTCCAGCCCCAGTTCCTCAATCACGCCCCGCACCACAATGCTGTGGCAGATGGCGACGGCATAGCCCGGCACGCCGTTATCATAAAAAGCCTGGGCCAGCCGCTGGGCGGATTCCTGAAAGCCGTTGCCGATATCGCCACAAACCGCCCGCATCCAATGTTCGGTGCGCAGGCGGTTCACTTCTGGCCGGGACAGTGCTGACTGGATCTCGGGCCAAGCTGCAAAGCGGGATTGCCATTGTAGAAGTAGGCCAGGAAGTCGGTTGCGCGAAAAGCCCCGCATTTCGCTTGCGATTTCCAAATCCTCGTTGGTGATCTGGAAGACAGAGAGGCGACGTGATTGTGCATCATTGGGCGTATGCATATTCAGATTACCTTTTTGACTCATTTTTGCTAACTTTATCTTCAAACTGCTTCCATGTTTTTCATTATTAGAAACAGTATTTTCTGAATACAGAATTATGTTATTCGCTTTAATTTTCAACCCGACTTCTGTATTTTTTTATCCGCAAATGGTGATGCTTCTATAGCCAACTTTTGTGGCAACTACCCTAATTGGGCTAACCCAAACAGGGTGGGCGGCTTGACGGCTGGAGTCCGTTCCTTATCCGGCCAGCGGTCAGTATGGAAGAAAAGTGCTTTCTGCTGTGCCCCCGCTGTCCTGTTGGCAATCCCGCCCCTACCTTCGGTCCATTGCGCCTTGGCCTTGTCCGGATTAGCTTGCCGCCCGTCCGGTAAACCCCGCTGAAGGGGACGGATGAACAGAAGGACGTTGATCAATATGACCAATAGCGCGCCGACCCCGATCACCATCGCCCGCGGCGACGGTATCGGCCCCGAGATCATGGATGCCACGCTGGAGATCCTGCAGGCTTCCGGTGCCAATCTCGCTTTTGAAGAAATTCAGATCGGTGAAAGCGTCTATAAGCGCGGCATCATGAATGGTATGGAGCCGTCCGCCTGGGACAGCCTGCGCCGGACCAAGGTGTTCCTGAAGGCCCCGATCACCACGCCGCAGGGCGGCGGGTACAAGTCGCTGAACGTCACCATCCGCGGTGCGCTGGGGCTGTTCGCCAATATCCGCCCCTGCGTCTCCTACCACCCCTATGTCGCCACGAAGCACCCGACCATGGATGTGGTCATCGTGCGCGAGAATGAGGAAGATCTCTACGCCGGTATCGAATACCGCCAGAGCCAGGAAGTGACCCAGGCGGTCAAGCTGATCACCCGCCCCGGCTCGGAAAAGATCATCCGCTACGCCTTTGAATATGCCCGCGCGAACCATCGCCGCAAGGTGACGGCCTTCGTGAAGGACAATATCATGAAGATCAGCGATGGCCTGTTCCATCGCGTCTTTGACGAAATCGCCGCCGAATATCCCGAAATCGAACATGAGACGATGATCGTTGATATCGGTGCGGCCCGTCTGGCCGATACGCCGGAACATTTCGATGTCATCGTCACGCTGAACCTCTATGGCGATATCATCTCCGACATCGCGGCCCAGATCACCGGTTCGGTCGGGTTGGCCGGTTCGTCCAACATTGGCGACCAGTGCGCCATGTTCGAGGCGATCCACGGTTCCGCCCCTACCATCGCCGGCAAGGGCATTGCTAACCCGTCGGGCCTGATCCTGGCCTCGGTGATGATGCTGGTCCATATCGGCCAGGCGGAAGCCGCCGAGAGGATCCATAATGCCTGGCTGAAGATGATCGAAGACGGTATCCACACCGTCGATATCTTCAAGCGCGGCGTCTCCAAGGCCCGCGTCGGCACCCGCGATTTCGCACTCAACCTGATCGATCGTCTGGGCGAGCGTCCGACCCACCTCACCCCGGCCTCCTATCAGGTGGATGAGAAGGCCAGCTTCGGCGGCATCGCCCTGAAGGATGTGCCGCGTCAGGAAAAGAAGCTGCTGGGTGTTGACGTGTTCGTCGATCACAAGGGTGGCAATGGCGACGACATGGCCGCCCGTATCACCCCGCTGGCTGGCGATGTGCTCAAGCTGACCATGATCTCCAACCGTGGTCAAAAAGTGTGGCCGGAAGGCGCGCCGGAGACCTTCTGCACTGACCATTGGCGCCTGCGCCTGCAGGGGGCCGATGGCAAGACCGTGACCCATGGCGATATCATCGCCCTGCTGGGCCGGCTGGATCAGGCCGGCCTGGATGTGGTGCAGACCGCCAGCCTCTACAGCTTCGACGGGGCTAACGGCTTCTCCGTCGCGGCGGGCCAGTAAAGCGACAAAAATGGTCATTCCGGTACTCTTTTGTGCCGGGATGACCATGCGGCTTTGGTCGGGGGCGCTGCATCTGGTGGCGTTAATGCAGTTACCCACAAGATTCAGCAGACGTCCCCCTACCCAAAGCGAGTCAAATTTGGTAGTTTGGGAATCAGCCGCATACAATATTTTGTGGGCGGCTGCTCGATAACCCCCCATTCCCGCCCATGCCGGGTTTTCTGGCGGTGGGGATGCCTTGTCGAACCCGTGCCATTGTCGGCCTTATCGAAAGGGTTTGAAGCGTGGAAGCGACCGAAAGCACCTGGAGCGAAGAGCGTGTGGAAAAGCTCCGCCAGCTCTGGGGTCAGGGCATGAGTGCCAGCGAAATTGCCGATCTGCTGGGCAATGTGACGCGTAATGCCGTCATCGGCAAAGCCCACCGCCTGGGGCTGTCTGGCCGTCCGTCGCCGATCAAGAAGAAGCCGACCAAGGGTGCCACCATCCTGTCGCTGACCGAGCGCATGTGCAAGTGGCCGGTGGGCGACCCGAAATCCCCGGATTTCCATTTCTGCGGCAAGCCCTCTGTTCATGGTTTGCCCTATTGTGCGGAACATGCCGCCATTGCCTATCAGCCCGCCCGCAAGCGGGAAGATGAGCGTAAGCTGGGCGTCGCCTGACCGGCGGGGCTGTAAAGCCGCCCTTGTCCGCTGCGATGTTTGAAAGCCCCCGATGGTCCGCCATCGGGGGCTTTTGTTGCGCTTTATCCCTCGGCTTTACCCCGCCGCTGTTTCAGCGCCATGCTGGCCAGGCACAGTTCCTCAAACAGGATCTGTGATCCGATCTGGGCGGTGTTGCTGGTGGGGTCATAATGCGGGGCGATTTCCACCACATCCGCCCCAACCACATCCAACCCGGCCAGCCCGCGCATGATGGTCAGCGCCTCGCGGGAGGTGAGGCCACCCACCTCCGGCGTGCCGGTGCCGGGGGCAAAGGCCGGGTCCAGGCAATCCACATCGAATGAAATATAGACGGGGCCGTCCCCCACGACGTCGCGGGCCTTGGCGATCACCGCCTTCAGGCCCATTTCCTGCACATCTTCGGCGTGAAGAACGGTCATTCCGGAATCGTAAGAAAATTCCCAGAAGAATTCGGCACTGCCCCGGATGCCGATCTGGATGGTCCGGGCCGGGTCCAGCACCCCATCCAGCACGGCGGAACGGAAGGGGCCGGAATGGTGGAAGCGGGCGCCTTCGCCGCTGCCGCTGGTATCGCAATGGGCATCGAAATGCACCATGCCCACCGGCCGGTCACGCCCCAGCGCCTTCAGGATGGAATAGCTGATGGAATGGTCGCCGCCCACACTCAGCGGCACCACGCCGGCATCCATCAGCCGATGGTAAAAGGCCTGGATATCGGCGTGGCAGGTATCCAGATGCAGGTAATTGCTGAAAGGCACATCGCCAATATCGGCCAGGGCCACCTCGGCCGCCGGCACCATGCGCAACACATGTTCATAGGGGCCGATCCGGTCGGTATTGCGCACAGCACGCGGGCCGAAGCGCGACCCGGCGCGGTTGGTCACGCCCAGATCCATCGGTACGCCGATCAGGGCAATCTCCAGCCCGCCGAAATCCGGCAGGGCGGCCAGATCGGGCTGCAGGGGTGCATCCAGCAGGGTGCCGGCATCGGCAAAGGGCTGGCGGGGGGCGTCGGCCCCCCGGAACACGGCTTGCGCGACATCGCGGAAATGCGGATCGAAGAAATCCGCCGGTGATGCCGCGCCATAGCGGGCCCGCAGGCCCGCCAGCTTCTCCCTGTCCATGGCTTACCCCTGATGTACGGCCAGGATTTCCGCCACCACCCGCTCGCCCGACCGGATCGCCCCATCCATATAACCGGTCCAGATCCAGGCGGTTTCCGTCCCCGCCCAATGGATGCGGCCTACCGGCTGGCGGATGGTGTGGCCCACGCTGGTCCAGGCACCCGGCACCAGGAAGCCGCCATAGCCACCGCGGGAGAATTCCTCCTCCAGCCAGGACAGTTCCTCATAATGCCGTACATTGGCGGCCTGGGGGCCGAACAGATGCACCAGCTCGGCGATTACCGCCGCGCGGCGCTCGGCCGGGCTGCTGGCGGTCCAATGTTTGGCCTCGTCCCCTTCGATGAAGCCGACCATCACGCCCGGTGTGCCGACGGCGGGGGAGTTGTCATAGGTCAGGCTCATCGGGCCTTCGTCGCTGACCGCCATGCCCGACAGGCCCTCGGCCCGCCAGAAGGGCGCATCATAGAAGAACTGGATCTTGATACAGGCGCCCATCGGCATCCGCTGGGTCAGGTAATCGCGCGGGCCGGGCAGGGCAGGGCTGTAATTGAGCCGGCCGGCCAGTGCTGGCGGCAGGGTGACGATCACCCGGTCTGCCTTCACACTGCCGCCCGCATACTGAATGGTCACGCCCTTTTCATCCTGGGCAATGGCCCGGACGGGGCTGTTGAAGCGGATCAGCGGGCGCACCTGATCGGCCAGCTTTTCGGCCAGGTGCTGCGCGCCTTTGACAAAGCGCCGTTCCTGCGCGCCGCCGCCCATGCTGATCACCGTGCGCAGGTCACCACCGGCGCGGATATAGCACAGCACATGCAGGAAGGAGAGTTCGCGCGCGTCGGAGGCCAGCACCGAGCGGGCCAGGAAGCGCATCCAGAACCGTGCGGCGGGCACGTCGCTTGCCTGTTCGATCCAGGCTTCGAAGCTGAGACTGTCCAGCGCCTGGGCATCGGGCGACAGCCAGGGGAATTCCGGGTTTACCGTCGCGGCCAAACCGTCCAGCTTGGCGAAGATGCCTTCCACCGCCACCCTGGTTTCTTCATCATAGGGCGGCAGCATCCCTTCACAGCGGCTTCTCCGGCCCTCCAGCCAGTACAGCGTCTCCCCCTGCTCATAGGCGGTGAAGGTTTCCACCCCCAATTCATCGGCCAGGGCCAAGACCTTGTCCTGTGTCGGGCCGACCCATTGGCCGCCAACATCGATGGGGGTGCCGTCGGGTGCGTGGCGGGTATGGATGCGGCCGCCCACCCGGTCACGCGCTTCCAGCACGATCACGGAAAGCCCGGCGGCCTGCAGGGCGCGGGCGGCGGTCAGGCCGGCGAAACCGGCGCCAATAATGGCGACCTGGAACTGATCAGGCAGGCTCATGCTCTGTCTCCATGGCTGGGCAGATATAATTGTTGGGCGGCCTGGACCAGCATCCGCACCGCCTGGTGTGATCGCAGCCCATTGGCCGTGGCCAGCCATTGCAGCAGAATGCCGACAAGGCCGGTCAGGATGAAATTGGCCAGCCCGTCCAGATCGGGGTTCAGGCTGCCATCACGCACATCGGACGCCTCTGCCAGCGTCTGCCGGTAAAGCGCCAGGAATTCTTCGTATTTCTTCTTCGCCAGCCATTGCGAACCATCGGTGGCCAGGGCGTAGAGGGTGAGGTTGAAAAGCGCCACCTGTTCATCCGGCCTTTGTTCCACCTGCGAACGGATGAACATGATCAGGCTATCAATACGATCCCGTAATGGTTCCGGCTGGGTAAACCGGGTGGCCAGTTCCTGTTGCACCCGGGCCAGAAGGTGCGACAGCACCGACAGCAGCACCGCTTCCTTGCCATCGAAATGATAATGCAGGGTGCCCAGATTGATCCCCGCCTCCTGCGCGATACGGCGCGTGGTGGTGCCCTGCACCCCGTCACGCGCCAGCACGGTGATGGCGGCGGCCATGATGGCTTCCCGTGTGGCGTTGCCACGCGCCGGGCGGCTTCCCTCACCGGCTGCGGCGGCTGTCGGTGCCAGGCTCATGCCGTGACCGGATCGATGGGGCTGACGGGCGGCAGCCGGCTGGCCATCGCCTGGGCGGCGGCCAGAATACGCCCTTCGCGGAAGCGGGCGGCCACGAGCTGGATGCCGACGGGCAGGGGAGAGCCTGCGGGGCGGAACGGTATCGTCAGGGCCGGCACGCTGACACAGGCCGTGCTGGTGCAGGGGCTGTGGGCGACCAGCAATTCCCGTGCTTCCCGTTCACCGGCAATATCATGGCCTACCGGGAAGGCGGCGGTCCAGGCGGTGGGCATCAGCAGCAGCGGATAGGCCTCCAGGAACAACTGCCATTCCCGCAGCAGGCCGGTGCGGGCCGACAAGGTGGCCAGCATGTCGGCCGGGCTCATCTCCGGCACGCAGGCTGCCGTCAATTCCAGCGAGTGCAGGAAATCCGCATCGCCCATGCTGAAGGCGGCGCGGGCCGCCGGCGTGCGGCAATCATTGGAGAGCAGCGCCATCCAGAGTTCGGCTGTCTCGATGAAGCGCGGCGGGGCCGCCTCCACCACCTCATAGCCAGCATCGGCCAGCGTGTCGGCGGCCTGGCGCAGGGCGGCGGCGGTGTGACTGTCGGGCCGGTGTTCGCCCACACCCGTGAACAGGGCAACGCGCACCGGCGCTGCATCATCGGGCTGTTCCAGCGGGGCCGGCACCCAGGCCGGGTCACGCGGATCGCGCCGCGCCATGCTGTGCAGGCCCAGCCGAATGTCACCGACCGAGCGGGCAATGACCCCTTGGGCCGAGCCGAACTGCAGGCACAGCGACCGTTCGGCCTTGGCTGTGGCGTTGAAGGCGGGCACCCGGCCCACCGTGGGGCGCAGACCATAGACGCCGCAGGCGGCAGCCGGCAGGCGGGCAGAGCCGGCCAGATCATTGCAATGGGCCAGCGGTGACATGCCGGTGGCCGTGGCGGCGGCGGCCCCGCCGCTGGACCCGCCGACATTCAGCCCCGGATTCCACGGGTTCAGCGTCCGCCCGTGCGGCGCATTGTCAGTGAACCAGCGGCAGGAAAAGGCCGGTGCATTGCTGCGGCCCAGGAAGATGGTGCCGGCATTGCGCCAGTTCGCCACCGGCGGGCTGTCAACCGAGGCGATCAACCCAACCAGCGGGGCAACCCCGTTGGTGGTGGCGCTGCCGGCCTGATCGACATTGATCTTCACCGTGGCGGGCACGCCATGTAGCGGCGGCAGGTCGCCCCCGGCTGCCACTGCCTGATCAGCCTTGTCAGCGGCGGCCAATGCCGCCTGTTCCTGGATTTCCGTCAGGGCGTTGATGACAGGGTTCACCTGCGCGATCCGCGCCAGACAGCTTTCCACCGCCTCCCGCGCGCTGACGCGCCGCTGCCGGATGGCCTCGGCCAGCGCGCCGGCCTCCCATTGCCATAAATGCTCGCCTTGCATGGTCTTTTCCTGTTCCGAGTTCGGCCGCTTTTCGAGGTCCGTCATTCGATGTCATACCAACCCGCCTGAAGGTTGACCTTTAGGCGGGTTGGAGGCCGGCGACTGCCGGCCCGCGGGCACATGCCCGCTGTCAAGCCAAGCTGCCGGAGGCAGCGCCCGGCGATTGAGGGAGCGCAAAATCTCCCTGGATCGGTCACGATCAAGGGAGATTGGTATCAGCGGCTGGCGATGCCCTTGATCTCCAGGAATTCGGCCAGACCGAATTCCGCATATTCGCGGCCATTGCCCGATTGCTTGTAGCCACCGAACGGGACCGCCGGGCTCCATTCCGGGCTGTTGAGATAGACGGTGCCGGCCTGCAGGCGACGGCCGACAGCCAGCGCACGCGCCGGATCGCCCGATTGCACATAGGCGGCCAGCCCATAGACCGTGTCATTGGCCATGGCGATGGCCTCTTCCTCATCCCGATAGGTCAGGATGGACAGGACGGGGCCGAATATCTCCTCCCGGCTGACCGTCATGGCGGGGGTTACCCGGCCGAACACGGTGGGGCGGATATAGAAGCCCTGCGACAGGCCCGCCGGCATTTCCGGCCCGCCGGCCAGCAGTTCCGCCCCCTCGGCGATGCCGGTCTGGATCAGCCGGCGGATCTTGGCGAACTGGTTGGCGTTGGAGACCGGGCCCAGCTCCGTCACCGGGTCCAGCGGGTCGCCCACCTTGATGGCGTTGGCCGTGGCGGCGGCGATTGCTGCCACCTCGGCATAACGGTCTTCCGGCACCAGCATCCGGGTGGGGGCGTTGCAGGATTGGCCGCTGTTGGAGAAGCAATGGCGCACGCCGCCGGCCACGGCGGCCGGGAAATCAGCGTCCGGCAGCAGGATATTGGCGGATTTGCCGCCCAGTTCCTGGGAGACGCGCTTCACCGTATCGGCTGCCAGCCGGGCCACATCGATGCCGGCGCGGGTGGACCCGGTGAAGGACACCAATTCAATGTCGGGATGGCGGGCAATGGCCTGGCCCACCCTCGGCCCATCGCCATGCACCAGATTGAACAGGCCCGCCGGCACGCCGGCCTGATGCATGATCTCGGCAAACAGGGTGGCGCTCAAAGGGGCCAGTTCGCTGGGCTTCAGCACCACCGCGCAGCCGACCGCCAGGGCAGGGGCCACCTTACAGATGATCTGGTTCATCGGCCAGTTCCAGGGGGTGATCAACCCGGCAACGCCGATCGGCTCCCGCACGATGCGCAGGTTGGGGCGCTCTTCCTCAAAGTTGAAATGGCGCAGCGTTTCTATGGTCTGGGCCAGATGGGCGGCACCGATGCCGGCCTGCGCCTGCCGGGCAAAGCCCTGCGGTGCCCCCATTTCCTGGCGAATGGCATCGCCAATGTCCGCCATCCGCGCCCCATAGGCGGCCAGGATGGCGGACAGCAGGTCCAGCCGTTCCTGGCGCGTGCTGCTGGCGAAACCCTGGAAGGCCTGCCTGGCGGCGGATACCGCCTGATCCACCTCTGCCGGGCCGGCCAGCGCCACCTTGGCGCAGGGCTGACCGGTGGCGGGATTGATCACATCGATGATATTCGGGTTCGTCGGCAGCAGCCAGCGTCCGTCGATATAGCTTTGAAGGGGCGAGGACATGGTTGGTTTCCCGGCGATGGGGTGGCAGGTTCGGTTGAGGGAGGGGGCGGCTTTAGCGGTGGCCCCGGATACGGGCAATCAGGAAGCTGGCGGCCGCCAGCAGCAGCAGCAGGCCGCCCAGCAAGGCGACATCGGCATAATGGCCGCTATGTTCCAGGGCATAGCCGCTAACCAGTGGCCCCAGGGCGGCACCCCCGCCGATGATCATGTTGGAGAAGATCATCAGGGTGCCTTTGCTGTCATTATCGGCCAGCGTGGCCAGCAGCATCGGCACTAGGAATGACCAGCAGAGCTGAAAGGCGATGACGGCGACGATATAGAGCGACAATGTGCCGGTTCTGGAGATCAGCCCCAGGCACAGCAGCAACAGCACAAACACCGTCAGGGTGGAAGGCGTGCGCAGCGGGCCATTTTCCACCATGGAGGCGGCGGCCGATCCGATCACTGCGGTGAACATGGCCACGGCCGTCAGCGTGCCGATCTGCGGTTCCGACAATCCCAGCTCGGCCCCCGGCACCCCGACAAAGGCCCAGGCGCCGCTGACGGCGGTGAAATAGCCGAAGATGGCCAGCAGGCTCAGCCCGGCAGCACCGCTGCGGCTGGCGGACAGATCGGCCGGCGGCGTCTGCCAATGGTCGGGCAGGCCGCCCAGGGTGGCCATGGCCAGCAGGGTGACCAGGGCCAGCACCCCGTAAAGCCCGGCCAGCCCGGTGACGTTGAACAGCAGCGGTAGCAGCAGCAGACCCAGCGCCGCACTGACCGTCTGGCCGGCGGCCCAGCAGGCAAAGGCCCGGTGCGGCGCGACATAGGCCCCCGCCGCCATCACGCTGACCACGGAGAGCACACCACCGGCGGCCCCACCCAGGAAACGCAGCCCCAGCATCCAGCCCAGCGCCCCGCTGCCCATCGCCACAAAGGCGGATGCCAGGGAGAGCAGGGCGAAGACCAGCCCGGCCACCAGCGTCAACGGGCGCCAGGGCAGGCGGCGCAGCAACAGGATGGCAGGGAAGGTGACCAGCGAAGCGCCGGCCAGCTCTGCCGCCATCAAGAGGCCGATATCACCCGCCGGCCACTGCCATTGCAGCGCCAACTGGCCGGCGATCACCGGTGAAACCAGGAAGATGAAGGGGCCGATGAAACCGAACACGGTGACCGCCAGCAGCGGGCGGGCAGCAGCGTTGGATGTTGGGAGGGAGGTGGAAACCATCACGGGGGGCAGCCTTTCAGGCAGGCGTAACAGGGCTTGGGGCTGTTTTTCAGAGACCAAGTGGCCGCCATGGGCCGTGATGGAGTGACAGGAGGGGGGTGCAGAGCGGTTCCATGAAACATCTCCCAGACGGTACCCGCCGCCGGCCCGCTGGAATCCCCCCGTCGCTGCCGGTGAAGGCGCAACAAAAGGCTTCTCGGCGACGCCTTGCGGCGCCTGCGCGGAAAACAGCAAACGGTGGCGGGTGCAGGGCACCCGCGCGGTTTCAACCAAATGTCCGGCTGGTCGGCCTTGACGGCCTTGTTCCCAAGCCTTCCCTGTACTTGCATCCGTATTTGATCGGATGACTAAATTATGCCTTAAGGCCGCCAGATAACCACGCCGCTGTCAAGCGGAAATATACAAGTCGAATGGACTTTCAGCGACCAATTTGTGGGGTTTTCTGGCTAAAAAAGAAGGGTAGGTGAAGAAATCTTCCGGAAAAATCAAAGCGATGCCGAACGCTGGTATCGCTTTTCAGGATGCAGGAAAATTTTGATCATATGACCAAATTTTCTCTGTGGGGATGGGCGACCGCCGGGCGGGCCGGGCCTTTACAGGAAGGTTTTGCGCGCCGCCATCACCAATGTCTGCACAGCCTGGCGGGCGCGGAAACCATTGGCCGTGGCCAGCCATTGCATCAGGATGCCGACGAATCCGGTGAAGATGAAATTTGCCAGGGCTTCAATATCGGGCTTCAGCGTTCCGTCGCGCACATCGCTGGCATCATTCAGCGCATCGCGGTAAAGCCCCAAATATTCCTCATATTTTTTCTTGGCCAGCCACTCGGAACCCGAGGTGCTCAGCGCATAGAGAGTGAGGTTGAACAGGGCGATCTGCTGTTCCGGGTGGCGTTCCACCGCGCCTCGGATAAACACCATCAGATGTTCGATCCGGTCGGCCAGCGGCTCCGTTTCGGTGAAATAGCTGGTGAGTGCGGCGCGGGAGCTTTCGATCAGATAACTCAGCACGCTGAGCAACATCGCGTCCTTGCCCTCGAAATGGTAATGCAGCGAGCCCAGATTGATGCCCGCCTGGGCCGCGATCTTGCGCGTGGTGGCGCCCTGCACCCCTTCCTTGGCGATCACCGCGATGGCGGCGGCCATGATGCTGTCTTTGGTGACTTCGCTTTTTGTTTTTGCTGCCACGTCAATTCCCGTAACCGACTGAAAAATCTGGATCGTCCCTGCGGTGGCCGGGGCCAGCGCGGTACCATATCCCTGGAACGGCCAAGGTTCGCGCATGGTTGCACCCTGCCATCTTGATGGTAGGTCGTGGTCAAGATAGCGTCAATCAGTTTTGATCATCTGACTAAACCCGATATCGATCAGGCTGCCGGGGGGGATTCGGTGGGCAGGTCGGAGCGTTTACAGGCCGCGTTTGTACCGGCAGCCAGGATAAACCACAAGCGAAGTAGGAATTTAAGTGATTGATATTTAATAATATTATGTTTCTGAAGGCAGAGCGTCATATCGAATATCGAAAATTTTAAAAAACCTGCTTGACATCGACAGGGAAATCAGTCGCTCTAAGGGACGAAAAATGGTCAATCGACCAAAAATTTTTGGACAGGGTTTGACCTTCCGGTTTGGTGCCTGGTGACAGGCGGGGGGTCCGTTCACAACGGGTTCGGTAACATGGATAGGCGATGGGGGGATGAAGCCCCTTGTCGCATGACGGCACTTATTGCCCCGCCTTTTGCGGCGCTGGGCAATGCCGGTTGCTGCCACCTTGCCGGTGACGCCGCTGGTCGTCCCATGCCCGACCCATGTCAGGGTCAAGGGAGAACATGATGACACTGAAGCATCCTTTCACGGCTGGTCTTGGGCTTTGTTGTTCACTGGTGGCGCTGGCCCTGCCGGCGGGCACCGCCCTGGCCGACGAGGCGGGCATTGATGAAATCGTGGTGACAGCGCAGCGCCGCGCCCAGAACCTGCAGGATGTGCCGGTGGCGATCAGCGCCTTCCGGGGCGACACGCTGAAGGATGCCGGCGCTGTTACGGTGGATCAGGTGGGGGCGCTGATCCCCAATGTGCAGATCCAGGCCGACAAGGGGGGCGGCGCCCCCACCTGGGTTATTCGTGGTGTGGCCTTGTTTGATTACAATGCCAACAATAACCCGGCGACCGCCATTTATATCGATGATATTTACCAAAGCTCCTCCGTCATGGGCGGCGGCACCATGTATGATCTGGAGCGGGTGGAAGTATTGAAGGGGCCGCAGGGCGGTCTTTATGGGCGCAACACCACCGGTGGTGCGGTGAAAATCTTGTCGCGCCGGCCGGAATTGGGGGCCAGCGACGGCTATTTCAGTTCCGATTATGGCCGCTGGAATGAATATCGGTTGGAAGCGGCGCAATCGGTACCGGTCTCGGATAATTTCGCCCTGCGTGTGGCCGCCACCCAGGAAGGCGGCAGCGGCTGGCAGCGTACCCCGGTTGCCAGCGGCAAATATGGCGCGCCCGACCGCACGTCCGGCCGTATCCAGGCCCTGTTCCAGCCCAGTGAACGCCTGACGGGCGTGTTGAAACTGTTCGCTAACCGCGACCAGTCGGAAACCGCATTGGCCTCGGCGACCGCCGCCTATGATGCCAACGGGAATTTCTGCGCGCCCGTGCTGGCCGGCCGGGTGGATAATAAAAACTGCCTGAACTTTGCCCAGTTCAACAATATCATAACCGGGGGTAAGGGTGCATTGCCCACCAGCCTGGTGTCGGATGATGGAAAACGTGTCATCTCCTCTCCCGGAAACAAGCTGGATAATCATGAATGGGGCGGCACCCTGTCGCTGGATTATGATTTCGACACGGTGAAGCTCAGCTCCATCACCGGGGTCAGCCGTTTCGGTTTCCAGCAGCTTTTCGATTATGATGCGACCAACCTGCGGTTGGCGGAGCAGAATGATACGGCGACCATCCGGCAGATGTCGCAGGAATTGCGCCTTACGTCCACTGATGACGGCCCGTTCAAATGGCTGGCCGGCGCCATCTATGCCTATAACAGCTACAAGGGTCATCGCATTGCCGATCTGCGCGACAATGTCGCCATTGTCGGCCTTTCCTTCGCGCCGCTGGGCGTGCGCCAGGAAAATGCCTTCATCAATGTGCGTTACCGGCAGGAAACGGACTATGCTGCGCTCTATGGGCAGGTGGATTATGCGGTCAATGACCAACTGAACCTGTCCGCTTCGTTGCGCTATTCTGACGAGGAAACGCGGTACCGCGACGGTACCTTCTATTTTCCCCAGGATAATGTCGTTCTGTTGCGTAACCTGAATTCCACCGCCAAGCTGAAGGACCATTGGTCGGGCAAGGTGTCGGCCGACTACAAGTTCGACAAATCAGTGATGGCCTATGCTGCCATCGCCCGTGGCTACAAGTCCGGCGGCGTTTTTGGCGGCTTCCCGCAGGAACCGGCCGATGTCACCCCCTATAAGGAAGAAATCGTCTGGTCTTATGAGGCAGGCCTGAAGAGCACCTGGCTGGAAAACCGGCTGATGCTGAACCTGACCGCCTTCCATTATGATCATAAGGACTTGCAGGCACTGACCACGCTGCCCAGCGTGCTGACGCCCGGCCAGTTCATCTTCCGTCTGACCAATGTCGGCAAGGCCCGCCATGATGGCGTCGAACTGGAAACCGTGTTGAAGCCGTTCCCCGGCCTGACGCTGCAGGGTTCCGTCGGTTATATGGAGGCCAAGGTCACCGACAGTGACAAGCAGATTTTCTCCTTCAACAGCCAGCCGCTGAACTGGAAGGATCGCCGGATCGACTTTTCCCCGCGCTGGAGCGGCAATATCGCCGCCTCCTATGATTGGGAGCTGACCAGCGACCTGATGGCCGGCATCGCGCTGGATTATAATTTCCGCAGCAACCGCATTGTGATGCAAAATCCGGTAGATGCCGCCCTGCGCAACCTGGACGGTTACGGGCTGCTCAATGGCCGGATCAGCCTGACATCGGATGACGGTGGCTGGACGTCGGCGCTGTGGGGTCGCAACCTGACCAACAAGAGTTATTTGACCGATGCCAATAATGATGGATTGGGCAGCTATTACCGCGTCTATGGCCGCCCGATCAGCTATGGTATCAGTATCAGCAAGAAATGGTGAGAAGAACTCAGCGGGATCGGGTTTTGCAGCGACTGCCCCGGTATAGGTAAAACAAGTGCCTTTGCCAGCCTGCGACGGGGTGCCCCGTCGCAGGCCTTATGCCATGTCCGCATGGTGCCGGCGACCGGATATACCTTGGTATAGACGGGCGATACGCCATGCCTCTGAAAGTAACCCTGTGCAGCCTCGCCCCGTGCCGCCACAGGGCGTATCAATCACCTCAGCGTCGGTACCGTGATGCACGGTCCCGGTGAACAAGGGAACACCGCCCGCATGTCCAGCGACAGTCGACCCGGAGATAGAACAGGCATCCCGCAGGGATGGCGGCAGGTGGCGTAAGGCGCCCTGGTTGCCGCCCGGCGGGATGCCCCGGAGGTAACCATGATCTTCCTTTCCCCTGACGGGAAGCGGGCGCAGCCTGTGCTGCAGGTGGCCCGCCCCGGCGCCATTCCCTATTGGGCCGATATCGTTGCCTTCCTGCTGCTGGCCGTGATTGGTCTGCTGGTCGTGCAGGGTGTCCGGCAGATGGGGCAGCCGCTAACAGCCCTGGATACAGTGCCGCTGGAGCTCGATCCCTGGCAATTGCCGGCCTATTCCCTGCGCACGGTGCTGCGCATGTTCGCGGCCCTGGCGGTGTCGCTGCTTTTCACCTTCACCATTGCCACCCTGGCCGCCAAAAGCCGCAAGGCGGAACTGATCATCGTTCCGGCGCTGGATATCCTGCAATCGGTGCCGGTGCTGGGCTTTCTCACCTTCACCGTCACCTTCTTCATGGGGTTGTTTCCGGGCCGGCAGTTGGGCGTGGAATGCGCGGCGATCTTCGCCATCTTCACCAGCCAGGCCTGGAACATGGCCTTCAGCTTCTATCAGTCGCTGCGCACCCTGCCCCATGATCTGGAAGAGGTGACGTGGCAGTTCGGTTTCTCCCCCTGGCGGCGCTTTCTGCGGCTGGAACTGCCCTTTGCCATGCCGGGGCTGGTCTGGAACATGATGATGTCCATGTCGGGCGGCTGGTTCTTCGTGGTGGCGTCGGAGGCGATCAGCGTCGGCGATACCACGGTGACTCTGCCCGGTATCGGTTCCTGGCTGGCCCTGGCCATCGCCCAGAAGAACATGATGGCCATCGCTTGGGCCGTGGGCGGCATGGCCGTGGTGATCATGCTCTATGATCAGTTGTTCTTCCGGCCGATCGTCGCCTGGGCGGACAAGTTCCGTTTCGAACAGACGGCCTCGCAGCAGCGGCCAAGCTCCTGGCTGTATGATCTGGTGCGGCGCACCCGAATCATGCGGATGCTGCTGGCCCCGCTGGGCTGGCTGGATGGGGCCATTGCCCTGCTGGAACGCTGGCCGGCCAGGGGACCGCGCCGCGCCGTGGCCGAGCGCGCCCCCTCGCCCCTGCTGAACCGGCTGTGGGGCGGGCTGGTGCTGCTGGGCTGTCTGGCGGCCAGCATCCAGATTGCCCGTTTCATCATGACCGAACTCAGCCTGGCGGACATTCTGGCCACCTTCGGGCTGGGGATGGCCACCATGCTGCGGGTGGTGGTGCTGATCGCCCTGGCCAGCCTGATCTGGGTGCCGATCGGCGTCTGGATCGGCCTGCGCCCGGCCTGGGCGGAACGGTTGCAGCCGCTGGCCCAGTTCCTGGCGGCCTTTCCGGCCAATGTGCTGTTCCCCTTCGCGGTGGTGATCATCGCCGGGCTGCACCTGAACCCGGATATCTGGCTGTCACCGCTGATGGTGCTGGGCACGCAATGGTACATCCTGTTCAATGTCATCGCCGGGGCCAGCGCCCTGCCGACCGACCTGCGGGAGGCGTCGCATATTTTCGGCATCCGCCGCTGGCAATGGTGGCGACAGGTCGCCCTGCCCGGTGTCTTCCCCTATTACGTCACCGGCGCCCTGACGGCCTCCGGCGGGTCGTGGAACGCCAGCATCGTCACGGAAGTCGTCTCCTGGGGCGACCGGCATCTGCAGGCCACCGGCCTTGGCGCCTATATCGCCAACGCCACCCAGGCCGGGGATTATCCGCGCGTGGCGTTGGGCATCGCCGTGATGTCGCTGTTCGTCATCGCCTTCAACCGCATCCTCTGGCGGCCGCTCTATGGGTTCGCCGAACGTCGTCTGCGCCTTGATTGAGGAGGCAAGAACATGGCCTACATTCAGGAAATCGTCCGCCAGGCGGCCCCCCTTGTCGAGGTGCGTGACGTCCGGCATGTCTATGGCAAGGGCGGCAGCGGCCTGACCGTGCTGGATCATGTCGACCTCACCCTGTACGAGGGCGAGGTGGTCGGGCTGTTGGGCCGGTCGGGTTCCGGCAAATCCACCCTGCTGCGCTCCATCGCCGGGCTGATCTGGCCGACCGCCGGCAGCGTCAGCTTCCCCCCCGGTGCCGATGGGGCGGATACCGTCGTCAGCATGGTGTTCCAAAGCTTTGCCCTGTTCCCCTGGCTGACCGTGCTGGAAAATGTCGAGGTCGGGCTGGAGGCCCGCCATGTGCCCGTGGCCGAACGGCGCAAGCGGGCGCTGGCCGCCATCGACCTGATCGGGCTGGACGGGTTTGAAAGCGCCTATCCCAAGGAATTGTCGGGCGGGATGCGCCAGCGCGTCGGGCTGGCCCGCGCGCTGGTGGTCAATCCCGACCTGCTGCTGATGGATGAACCCTTTTCCGCCCTGGATGTGCTGACGGCGGAAACGCTGCGCACCGATCTGCTGGACCTGTGGTCAGAAGGCCGGATGCCGATCAAATCCATCCTGATGGTCACCCATAATATCGAGGAAGCGGTGCTGATGTGCGACCGCATCCTGATCTTCTCCTCCAATCCCGGCCGGGTGCTGGGGGAGATCAAGGTTAGCCTGCCCCAGCCGCGCAGCCGCCAGGATCCCGCCTTCCGGGCGCTGGTGGAAGATATCTATGCCCGCATGACCAGCCGGACCAACCCGGTACAGCCGCGCGAGGGGCTGTTCCCCGGCACCGGCATCGGCATGGCCCTGCCCCGCATGTCCACCAACACGCTGGCCGGCCTGATCGAGGCGGTGCATGAAGCCCCCTATGATGGCAAGGCCGATCTGCCGGGGCTGGCCAACAGCCTGCATTTCAAGAATGACGAGATTTTCGAGATTGCCGAGCTGTTGCAATTGCTGCGCTTTGCCGAACTGGAAGGGCGTGACCTGCGGCTGCTGCCGGCGGCCCGACGCTATGCCACAGCCGATGTCGATACGCGCAAGCAGCTTTTCGGCCAGCATCTGCTGAATTATGTGCCGCTGGCGGCCCATATCCGGCGCGTGCTGGATGACCGCCCCTCCCACCATGCCCCCGGCCGCCGCTTCCGCGACGAGCTGGAGGATTACATGTCGGAAGATCGGGCGGAGGACACATTGCGCACGGTCACCCAATGGGGCCGCTACGCCGAACTCTACGCCTATGATGAAGGGGCGGACCTGTTCAGCCTGGATAATCCGGTGTGATATCCCCACCCATCTTTTCCTTTCCCGTCGACCTGGCAGGCATTGCCCCTCGGCAGGGGCAGTGTTGCTTCCCGTTGTCCGAAGGCCCCGCTATGACCCGTCGGATCAAACCCATCCTGCCGGCCGTGCTGCTGCCTTTATCGCTGTTGCCGACGGACGGCTTGCAGATCAATTGCAGTGCCGGCGGGCGCACCGACGGCAGCACCACGCTATCGGCCTGAACTGCGGATTTGAGCAGCCATGGCAGCCGCGCCGGGATTTGGGGTAAAGAGAAAGGCAGGGCAGCAAGGGGAACCGGCATGAAGATAGCCACGCATGATCCGCAGCCGGTGAGCCGGACCGGTAAGGCGCTGCGGTTGGCGGGCTTGTTTGCCTTCATGGCCGGCCTGTTCATCGCCGACACGCTGACCGATCTGGAAATCGCCATTGGCGTGCTCTATGTCGCCGTGCCCCTGGTGGCGGCCAGCTTTCTGCCGGCCCGTGCCATCCTGCTGCTGTCCGGCCTCTGTCTGGGGCTGCTGCTGACCAGTTATGAGCTGACCAGCGGCGGCGACCCTGCCGCCGGGCCCATCAACCGTTCCATCAGTGTCATCGTTGTCATTGCCGCCACCATGCTGGTGTTGCGCATCCGGCCGGCCATCCTGGCCGGGGTCGCCGCGCGGGAACAGTTGGCGCAGGTGGCGCGGGTGAACATGCTGGGCGAACTGACCGCCTCCATCGCGCATGAGGTCAACCAGCCATTGAGCGCCATTGCCAATAGCGGCAATGCTGGCCTGCGCTGGCTGGGGGCCCAGCCGCCCAATCTGGACAAGGCCCGCCAGGCCCTGGCCCGCGTTGTCAGCGATGCGGAACGGGCGGCCTCGGTCATCGCGCGGGTGCGCAGCCTGGCCCGCCCGGTGCCGCCGCACCGGGAATGGCTGAACGCGCTGGACACGGTGGAGGAGATCATCGCCCTGATCCGTGATGAACTGACCCGCAATCAGGTCACCCTGACCATCGAGAGCGGGGAGGGGATGCCGCCGGTGCTGGCCGACAAGGTGCAGGTTCAGCAGGTTCTGCTGAACCTGATCCTGAACGCGGTGGAAGCGATGGGCACCACCTCGCCAGGCGGCCGCACCCTGCGCATCCGCATCAGCCTTGCCGAGGGCGGGCAGGCGCTGTTCAGCGTGCAGGATAAGGGGATCGGCCTGAAAACCGACAATGTGGAGAAGCTGTTCGACGCCTTCCACACCACCAAGCCCGATGGTATGGGGATCGGGCTGGCCGTCACCCGTTCCATTGTCGAGACCCATGGCGGCAAAGTCTGGGCGACAGCCAATGAAGAGGGCGGGGCCAGCTTCCATTTCACCCTGCCGACCAGCCGGACCGACATTCCATGACCCAGGCCCCCGCCGACCAGCCCCTGATCCATGTTGTGGAGGATGACCGTTCGGTACGGGAATCCCTGGAAGATTTGCTGGCCTCTGTCGGGCTGCCGGCCCGGCTGTTCGCCTCCGCCACAGATTTTCTGCAGGCCGAACCGGTGGAAGCGCCGGGCTGTCTGGTGCTGGATGTGCGGATGCCGGGGATGAGCGGGCTGGAATTGCAGGCGGAAATGGCCCGGCGCGGCCTCCGCCTGCCCATCATCTTCATCACCGGTCATGGTGACATTCCGATGTCGGTGCAGGCGATGAAGGCGGGGGCGGTGGAATTCCTCACCAAGCCCTTTCGTGAACAGGATCTGCTGGATGCCATCCAGAAGGCCGTCGCCCTGAACCGCACCCAGCGGCAGGCCGATGCCGTGGCCGACGAACTGCGCCGCCGTCACGCCACGCTGAATGACGGCGAACGCGATGTGCTGGCCCTGGTGGTCACCGGCCTGCTGAACAAGCAGATCGCCGCCCGGCTGAATGTCAGCGAGATCACCGTGAAGGTCCGCCGCGCCCAGGTGATGAAGAAGATGCAGGCGGCCACGCTGGCCGACCTGATCCGCATTTCCGACATGCTGAAACCCCCGATGTGAGGGGCCGTGGTTTCAATGAGGCCCCGGCTTTTCAGCCGGGGAAAGCTGCCATAGCGCAAGAAATCGCCGGCGCGATGACTGCAGCTTCAATGAGGCCCCGGCTTTTCAGCCGGGGAAAGTCCCTACCTTGGAACCGGTTGAACGCTAACAGAAATTCCGTCTGTTTGCGATCGGGTGCTTCGGAAGGGGAGGGCAGGCCGCGAAAAGGCTGTGGATAAGGTTCACTATGTCCAAGAATACCAGCCTTTTCAAGCCCTTGCCTCTCTGCGAGCGGGTCCGGGGTTTTGGCGGATACGGAGCCGCTCGCGTCAAGACCGGCGGCAGGCTCCCGTGGCGCGATCATTGATCAGGCTTCTCCGCTTGTCCAGCCCCCTGATCCGGCTGACCGGCATTTTATGGTTGCACCCGACCGCTGGCCAATAAAAAGGGCCGGGCGCTGTCTCCCTTATGGGGAAACAGCGCCCGGCCCTGGACGGGGGAACAACTGATACGTCAATCACCCGGGTGATTGACGCAATTACTCCTTCTCGCCGCTGTAATCGCGGATATCGGCCGGATCCCAGATGGCGCCCCGGCGGCGGCGGCCATCAGTGACCTTGTTGGCGGCAGCAGTCCGGGTGGCAGCGGTACCGGTACGCTTGGAACCGGGGACCGGGCCACGACGGCGCGGGGCCGGCAATTCTTCCACCGTGGCGGCGGCGGCGGCGGGTGCCGACGTGACAGCAGCAGGGGGGGGAACCTGCTGGGTTGCAGCGGCGCGGGCAGCGGCAACTGCCTCCTCGTCATACCCGGCATTAGGCGAGATGGCGCGCAACAAGGAGCCAACGGCATCGGCGATTTCTTCCGGTGCCGTCTTCCAGGCGCGCAGCAAATCCAGTTCCCGCCGCGACAGGATGGGGGAGGAGCCTTCCGCCGTTGCGGCAAAGGTTTCCGGCGGCCGGCGCATATCCGGCACGTCAAGCCCGTCAAAGAAGAAGGTCAGTGGCACGTCCAGAATATCGGCCAGCCGATAGAGCTTGCCAACGGAAACGCGGTTGGAGCCGCGTTCATATTTCTGCACCTGCTGGAAAGTGATGCCCAGGGCCTTGGCCAGATCAGACTGGCTCATCCCCAAAAGGCCGCGCCGCAGGCGAATGCGGCCGGCCACATGATTTTCAATCACCGTTTCCATCGCGGCCACGGCCGCATTCTTACTCCGTCTCGGCATTGCCCTTCCTAACCCCCTCGTCCCGCGTCATCGTTTCTGCGCTATGGATGAAAGCACCGTCCAATTGGACGGTGCAATGACGAACAGTCATACGTTATCAAGACATCTCCTGCCTCAAAGACAGCAAATGCCAGCCATAACAGTTCGTCTTTCCAGACAGCCACCCCGTCCCAAAAAGGTCTGGGAATAAGGTGGATCCGTTCGTCACCAACTGGCAGAAATCACTTATGACCAACATACCATCGTAGGTCAATATCGAACATTTCATCCGAAATGTCTACAACCAGTATGGGATTCACTGGTGCGTGGGCTAATATAGCCAACAGATGAAGAACTTCTCGTTGAACTCAACCATCGCTGGCGTGGATCAGCATTACTATAATATGTCAACAATGCAGGACACACAGGTAATGCACGCAAAAAACGACAAAGAACGAGTTAAGCGTGCCATCCCGACCATTCTCCACCGTTACTAAGCTATTAACCACGTTTGTAACATACTTTTATCGAATGTCGACAGCGAGAAGAAGGCTGGCGGCAGATAGGTGTGGTAAATCGCCTTTGGGCTGCGTTTGTCGGTGATGACCATTGTTCAATACCCGCCCGACGGGCATGGAGGGACACCGTTGATGCGGTGATCAGGCGGCATTGCCGATGGAAGGGAACATAACCTCCACGACTCCGCTCGCCACACCATAGGTCCGGCGTTCCGTGCGCAATACATGCAGAAGCTCGCGCAGGCTTTCGGCAGTGAAGCCATCGGGATGTTTTTGTACTTCCTCTTCGGTCAGTTGGATGAAACGATCCAGCAACCGGGCATGGGTCGTTGCAGCCAGCCGAACCTCTTGTTCCATTTTGGTATCAATCATACCGGCACCCCTTGCTTTTCTCGTCCCGCTCCCGCGAGGTCCGCGCGCACCAATCGTGCGATAGCGGTCTTAATGATCGGTAAAGTGCGAGCTGCCGCCAATCTATTCTTTTGCGCCGGGTGGAGGAGAGAATTTGTAGTTATTTGTTATTTTTCAATATCTTATAAAGTGACCGCGCTTGCTTTCCATCGTTTGGTTTTTAGGGTTAGTCCAAAAGTTGCAGGGAACCCGGTGTTCCCGCCTTTGTTTTCGGGCG
Source organism: Niveispirillum sp. SYP-B3756 (assembly GCF_009495745.1). GTDB lineage: Bacteria > Pseudomonadota > Alphaproteobacteria > Azospirillales > Azospirillaceae > Niveispirillum. The sequence goes on along the minus strand of NZ_WIDQ01000005.1, from coordinate 159,001 downwards.
CCCTCGCCGATCGACGCAGGGATATGGGTGCCGGGGGAAAACTTATCCCCAGCACCCGTTCCTGGTTGCTATTAGCCCTGGCCGCCACTGCCTCTGGCCAGATCATTGGTCATTGAAATGGGTGATTGCCCCAGCTTTGCCCGGTAGAGGTGCAGGTTTTCCAGCACCCGCTGCACATAATTGCGTGTTTCGTAGATGGGCATGGTCTCGATCCAGTCCACCATGTCTACATTGGGGCCGCGCGGGTCGCCATAGGTGTTCAGCCAGCCGGAAACCCGGCCCGGCCCGGCATTATAGGCGGCGACGGCCAGCACATAGGAACCGCCGAACCGGTCCAGCAATTCCTGAAGATAGGCGCTGCCAATGGCGACATTATGCTTGGGCTCTGTCGTCAGCTTGTCGTCGCTGTGGCGCAGCCCTTGCTGTTTTGCCACGGCCTTGGCGGTAGGGGGCATCACCTGCATCAGGCCGCGCGCGCCAGCACTGCTGACGGCCAGCCGGTTGAAATTGCTTTCCTGCCGGATAATGCCATGCACCAGCCCCGCCTCCGGCCGTGGGCTCAACTTATGCGGCAGTAACGGATAGCCGGCATCGGCCAAGACGAATCCATCCTGCAAGGCGGTACGGGAGGTGGTAACCCCCAGGTCCGGCCGCCCGATCTCCAGCGCCAGATTGCCCACCATTTCATAGGTTTCCGCCGTCTTGGCGCCGGCGGCCATTTTGCGCAAGAACAGGGTGACGCGGTCGCTTTCCGCCCCTTCGATGCGGGCCAATGCCTGCACGACGCGGACCAACTCCAGCTTGTGGAAGGCCTTGTGCAGATCGGCCGGTACCTTGAGGGGGGCGGGCAGGGCACTGCCCGCTGGCAAGCCCAGCTTGTCCGCCGCCAGCAAGCCATAGAAGGTGCCGGAATAGGACATGGCGGCATCGTACCAGGTACGCGCCAGTTCCTTGTTCCCCAACGCTTCCACGGCGCGACCAGCCCAATAGGCGCCACGCGATTTGCTGATGGGCGACGTGGTGCCGCGGAACAGGCTTTCGAAATGTTTCTGGGCTTCCTCTGGCCGGTTCAACTGGCGCAGGGCCAGCCAGCCGGCCAGAAATTCCGCCTGGGCAAAGGCCAGCCCATCCTTGGCCTTGTGTGCCGCCACCAGATCATAGGCGCGGGCGAACTTGCCCTGTTCGATCAACCGGCGGGCCAGGATGTGGCGTTCCACCCACCATTCACTGCCATGCTCGGCCTCCCTTGGCGGTTTGCTCAGCAGTTCCAGCGCCCCTTCGTCCATATCCTTGCGGCGGCGCCATTTGGTGCGATCATAGATCAGGCCGGGATCATCCTGGAGCGCGGCGGGCACGCGACGCAGGGCGCCGTCAGCGCCGGGCGACATATTAGCCAGCGCCATGCGTGCCTCCGCCACAGCGCGTTCGCCGGGGGAAACGATGGGCATCACCCGGGCAGCCGCATCATAATTCCCGTCCCAGACCAGCCGGTCCAATCGGGCCGCATGGTCGGCCGGGCGCAGCAGGCCATTGTAACGCTGGCGGAAATCCCGCTCCTCCACCGATCCGAAGCCACCCTCAATATAGCGTTTTCGTACCAGCGCGATGGCCTTGTCACTGGAACCGGTCTCCATCAAGGCGGCGACATAGCGGTCAAAGCCTGTGCCGGTCAGTGGCGGATTGGCCTCAAACCAGCTGCGCACTTCGCGGTAGGAAAGATCAGCCGGCATCCGCCCCTCGGCATTGCGGCGCAGGGCGGCCATATTGGGCCAGTCCGGGTTGCGCTGCATGAAGCTGGTGATTTCCTTCCAGTCGGCACTGGTGTTGGGCTGGGTCAGGTCCAGCCAGCGGATCACCTTTTCTGCCACATCGTCGCGGGCGCGTTTGGCAATGCGTTTGGCATCCTCGATCTTGCCCTGATCAGCAGCCTTGAAGGCTTGCCGATATGTTGCAATATCGTCTGCATTCAGCGCGCGGACGGGGCTGGTAACGGCCAGCCCCAGCGCAAGGCAGGTCAGCATCGTTGCCAGGGCACGCGTAGCACCCTTGTTTCGGGAAAGGCCGCTCGTTAAGGTTCGCCGCTTCATCAGGTTTGACCGGGGTGTCCTGCTATGTTCAAGGGGTCCATCGTCGCATTGATCACGCCGTTCCGCGACGGGAAGGTGGATGAGAAAGCCTTCCAGGATTTTGTCGAGTGGCAGATCAATCAGGGCACGCACGGGCTGGTGCCGGTTGGCACCACCGGCGAATCGCCCACGCTCTCCCACGAGGAGCATCGGCTGGTTGTCAGCCTGACGATGGAGGTGGCCAAGGGCCGCGTGCCCGTCATCGCCGGCACCGGCTCCAACGCCACCGAGGAGGCGATTGCGCTGACCCGTCACGCCAAGCAGATCGGCGCTGACGCCGCACTGGTGGTGACGCCGTACTACAACAAGCCGTCCCAGGAAGGTCTTTATCAGCATTACAAGGCCATCCATGACGCGGTCGATATCCCTATCATCATCTACAATATTCCGGCCCGCAGCGTTATCGACATGTCTGTCGCAACCATGGCCCGGCTTGCCAAGCTGCCGAACATTGTCGGCGTGAAGGATGCAACGGCTGACCTGGCCCGTCCGTTGCGCACCCGAACCGAAATCGGTCCGGACTTCTGCCAGCTTTCCGGCGAGGATGCTACTGCCACGGCCTTCCTGGCACAGGGGGGTGTGGGTTGCATCTCTGTCACGGCCAATGTGGCCCCGGCCTTGTGCGCTCAGATGCAGAACGCCTGGGCGGAAGGCGATATGGCGGAAATGGCCCGCATCCGCGACCTGCTGATGCCGCTGCACGATGCCATGTTTGTAGAAACCAGCCCGGCCCCGGTGAAGTACGCTGCCAGCCTGCTGGGCAAATCCTCAGCTGAGGTGCGGCTGCCGCTGGTGCCCTGCTCTGAACAGGGCCAGGCCGTTGTACGCGACGCTATGGTGAAGGTCGGTCTGATCTGACCTGCAAAGCCCGGCGGCGGGTGGATTTGTCTTCCCGCCGCCGGGACCGGATTTCGTTACGAGAGAAGAACAATAACCGATGGCGAAAGCTGAGACCGATCGCAAGGTGGTGGCGCAAAACCGCCGCGCCCGCTTCGACTATTTCATTGAAGATACAGTCGAGGCCGGCATCATGCTGGTCGGTACGGAAGTGAAATCATTGCGCTCCGGCAAGGCCTCCATCGTGGAATCCTATGCCGGTGATCAGAATGGGGAGCTGTTCCTGGTCAACGCCTATATTCCCGAATACGGGCAGGCGGGTCAGTTCTTCCAGCATGAGACAAAGCGCCCGCGCAAGCTGCTGGTGCGCAAGCGTGAGCTGGCGCGGATGCTGACCGCCATCCAACGGGAAGGCATGACGCTGATCCCGATGTCGATCTATTTCAATGACCGGGGCAAGGCCAAGGTGGAACTGGGCATCGCCAAGGGCAAGAAGAAGGGCGACAAGCGCGAGGCGGAGAAGGCACGCGATTGGCAGCGCGACAAGGCCCGCCTGATGCGGGCACGCGGCTGATCAGCCCAGCCGCTGCCCGCGCAGCAGCACCAGCCCGATGACGGTGCCGACCAGGGCGAAGGCCAGCACATAGAAGGCCGGGGCCAGCGGGCTGATCTGCTGCATCAAGGTCACCGCAATGGGCGTCAGCCCGCCAAAGACGGCATAGGCGACATTGTAGGAAAAGGACAGGCCGGTGAAACGTACCGCTGCCGGGAATGCCCGCACCATCACATAGGGCACGGCCCCGACAATGCCGACCGACAGGCCGCACAGGGCGGAAAGCGGGAAAAGCCAGCCCGGATGGGCCGCCACGCCGATGAACAGGGCCAGCGCCATGATGCCCAGCGCCGGGCTGGCCAGCAGGAAGAAGCGCCCGCCGCCCAGCCGGTCGATTCCCAGCCCGGCCAGGATGCAGCCGATGGTCAGGAAGAAGGTGGCAACACTATTGGCCTGCAAGGCCACGGCCGGGGCGAAACCATAGGATTTCTGCAAGATGGCCGGGGTCATCAGGATCAAGACGATGATGGCGACCGACAGCAGCCCCGTCAGTGCCATGGAGATGGCGACGGCGCTGCGATGGTCGCGCGTCACCACGCGCAAGGGCAGGTCGGCCGATACGGCCTTGCGTTCCTGCAAGGCCTTGAAAACCGGCGTTTCCTCCAGCCAGCGGCGCAGATAGACGGAGATCAGGCCGAACACCCCGCCCAGCAGGAAGGGGATACGCCAGCCAAAATCCTGCACCTCTGCCGGGCTATAGACCAGGTTCAGGCCGGTCGCCATCAGCGATCCGATCAGGATGCCCAGCGTCAGCCCCGCCGTTACCGTGCCACAGGCCAGACCGATGCGGTGGTCAGGCACATGTTCGGACACAAAGACCCAGGCGCCCGGCACTTCCCCCCCGATGGCAGCCCCCTGCAGCAGGCGCAGCGCCAGCAGCGCCACGGGGGCCGCCAGCCCGATCTGGGCATAGGTGGGCAGCAGGCCCATGCCCAGGGTGGACAGGGCCATCATCAGGATGGAGAGCGTGAACATGCGTTTGCGGCCCAGCCGGTCGCCGAAATGCGCCATGATGATGCCGCCCAGTGGTCGGGCCAGATAGCCGGCGGCGAAGACGCCAAAGGTCTGCAGCTGCTTCATCCAGTCCGGCAGTTCCGGCGGGAAGAACAGTTGGCCCACGACAGTGGCGAAATAGACGAAGATGATAAAATCATAGAATTCCAGCGCGCCGCCCAGGGCTGCCAGGGCCAGGGTACGGATATCCTGGCGGGTCATGCTCTGGCTTGGCTGCATTCCGGTCTGTTCCTGTTTCTGTTCACCGGTCGGCCGCCTGCCGACCGGTTCATGGGCGGAACCGACGCATACAGGCTCCGCCACGTTGGAACAAGTGGGAAGCCGAGGGCGTTACAGCTTGCCGACTGTTTCGCTATGGGAGGGGAATAGGAAATTATTGGAGAGACATATCTTTCCGATATCGTTCCGATATCAAAATATCTTGGTCGCAGAATTATTTCAGCTTGAATTATCTGCTTCCCTTTACGAAATGGTAAGGCAGCGGCCACCGCGCCGACCCTGAAAACCTGAACGCGCCGGTACCAACCCGGCCTTGAGCACCGAAACGCCAGGAAGTCATAGATGCGTCACCTTGCTATCGCCCTTTGCGCCGGCACCAGCCTTGCTGCACTGGCGACCACCGCCCATGCGGGCGGGTTCCAGATCCGGGAAAACAGTGCCGCCGGCATGGGCACGGCCTTTGCCGGTGCCGCGTCGGATGCGCGCGATCTCTCCATCGTCTATAACAACCCGGCCGCGATGACGCAGTTGCAGCGTTCCGGCGCGGAGGTCGGGGTCAGCCTGATCACCCCGTCATCTTCCTATCGCGGCACGGGCCGCGATGCGCTGGGCCGGCCGCTGACCGGTGCCACTGATCGCACGGGCGATGCCATCCCGGTGCCAGCGGCCTTCCTGGCCTATGTGCCGGAAGGGGAGAATTGGCGCACCGGTTTTGCCATCACAGCGCCCTATGGGCTGGAAACCGATTATGATGCCGGTTGGATCGGCCGCTATCATGCGCTGCATTCCAAGCTGGAGACGATCAACATCAATTTTGCTGCCGCGATGGAAATCCGCCCCGGCCTGTCCATTGGTGGCGGTGTCTCCGCCCAGCGCGCCGAAGCCACGTTGAGCAATGCCGTGGATTTCGGCGCGGTGCTGGCCGGCCGACGCGTGCCCGGCTTCCTGCCGCAATCCGCCGATGGCTATGCCAAGGTGAACGGTGATGATTGGGCCTGGGGCGCCAATCTGGGCCTGCTCTATGAACCGGTGAAGGGCACCCGCGTTGGCCTGTCCTGGCGGTCGGAGATCAAGCATAAGCTGGAAGGTGATGGCACCTTCGAGACGCCGGCCAATGTCCGCGCCGTGCTGACGGCCGGCAATATTGCCGCCTTTGCCCCGACTTCCGCCGTGACAGCCAATGTTTCCACCCCGCAGAGCGTTGATCTGGGCCTGACGCAGGAATTCGGGCCCCTGGGCCTTCATGCCACGGTCGCCTGGACCGACTGGTCCAGCTTCCAGGAAATCCGCGTCCGTTTCGCCAACCCGGCCCAGCCGGACGCGCTGGATGAGCAGCATTGGAAGGATACCTGGTTCTATTCGCTGGGGGCCACCTATCAGATCGATCCGGCCTGGCAGGTACGCACCGGCATCGCCTTTGACAAGAACCCGACGCGTGACCAGTACCGCACGCCGCGTATCGCCGATGGTGACCGGACCTGGCTTTCCGCCGGGCTCGGCTGGCAGGCGACGGAGAATATCGCGCTGGATGTCGCCTATACGCATATCTTCGTGGATGACAGCCCGATCAATGTGGCCACCAGCACCGGCAACCGCCTGACCGGTGAATTCAAGAGCAATGTGGATATTGTGGCGCTGACGGCACGCTACACATTCTGATGCCGCATCGTGCTTGATGGGAAGGCGCCCACCCGGCAAGAAGGGTGGGCGCCTTTTTCATGTGCGGAGCCTTGGCCCATGCTGGATCTGTTCGGCGATCCCTCCCCCGGTTCCCCCCGCCTTTTGGCGGAAGGGGCGTGGCTGCTGCCCGGCTTTGCCACTGGGCCGGGGCGCGCGTTGCTGACGGCCATCGGGACCGTTGCCGGCCACACCCCGTTTCGACAGATGGAAACACCGGGCGGCGGGCGCATGTCGGTGGCGATGACCAGTTGCGGCCACCTGGGCTGGCTGACTGACCGCAGCGGCTACCGCTATGGCGTTGTCGATCCCGTCACCGGCCAGCCCTGGCCCACCATGCCCTTGATCCTGGCCGAACTGGCGGCCCGTGCCGCCGGGGCGGCGGGTTATCCCGGCTTCCAGCCCGACAGTTGCCTGATCAACCGCTATGCGCCGGGCACCCGTATGGGCCTGCACCAGGACAGGGACGAGGCCGACATGGCCCATCCCATCGTTTCGGTCTCGCTTGGCCTGCCGGCCATTTTTCTGTTCGGCGGGCGCACCCGCACCGGCCCGGTCCAGCGGGTGCCCCTGCACCATGGCGATATCGTTGTCTGGGGCGGGCCGTCGCGGCGCTTTTACCATGGGGTGGCACCCGTGGCGGCGGGGGAACATCCGTTGGCCGGGCCATTCCGCTATAATCTCACCTTTCGCCGGGCGGGTTGAAACGCTATCGTTTCGCAACTGCAAAATCGAATAAGGAAACGGGCGATGGCGGAGCGGTTGGCGCGGCGTGGGTTGATGCTGGGCGCGGGGGCCGCCCTTTCCTTAGGTGCACTGGGTGGTTGCGCCAGCCGCCCAGCCGGTATGGCGGCCAATGCGGCGCCAAAGGGGCCGGTCCTCAGCCTGCCGCCCTTGCTGGCCGATACCGACCGCATCACCCGTATCACCATCTGCACCCGCCCCTTCCGCGCCCAGGGCCCAAGGCTGGAGCGGGAGCGGATTGGCGAGAAGGAGGTGATCCACCATTACGGCCATGGCGGCAGCGGCTGGTCGCTCTCCTGGGGCTCCGGTGCGGCGGCGGTGGAACGGGTGATGGCCACCGGCCAGCGCGATGTGGCCGTCATTGGTTGCGGGGCTATCGGCCTGACCACGGCCACCCTGTTGCAGCGGGCCGGGGCCAAGGTGACGATCATCGCCAAGGAACTGCCGCCCAATGTGCGTTCCGCCTATGCCACCGGCGTCTGGTCGCCCGACTCGCGGATCGCCATGGCGGAATATGCCACCCCGGCCTTTAAGGCGGTATGGGCGGCGCAGTGCCGCCATTCCTTCGCCGCCTTCCAGGATCTGTTGGGTCTGCCCGGCAGTCCGGTGGAATGGTATGATGAATATATCGTGCGCGATCTGAACCCGACGGCGGAGCCGCCGGATACGCGGCCGGAATTCGCCCATCTGGCGCGGGAAATGGTGCCGGAACTGCGCGGCCGCCGCACGGATTATGCGCCCGGCCAGCACCCGTTTGGCAATCGCACGGTGCGGGGCCATAGCAACATGATGTTCAACATCAATGCCTATAGCCACCTGCTGCTGTCCGAATTCCTGGCCAATGGCGGCAATATTCAGGTGCGGGAATTCCACAGCCCGGCGGAGTTTGCCATGGTGCCGCAGAAGGTGCTGGTGAACTGTACCGGCTATGGCGCGCGCGCGCTGATGCGCGATGAAACATTGATCCCCGTGCGCGGGCAGCTGGCCCGTGCCATCCCGGAACCGGGGGTGACCTACGGCATTTATTACAATCAGGTGTCCTTCGTGCCCCGGCGTGACGGGTTCGTATTCCAGGTCACCGGGGCGGATGAATATTACGGCTATGGCATCGAAGGCACGGAGCCCGACCGGGCCGAGGCGGAAAGGGCACTTTCCACCATCGCTGGCCTGTTCAAGCCGGCTTAACGGGCAGGGCGGGGCCGCAGCCCCGCCCTTTCTACCTTACGCTTTCGTCTTGTTCCGGCGGAAGAAATAGACGATCAGCCCCAGCGCCAGCCAGATGACCAGCCGCGCCCAGGTATCGCCCGGCAGGTAATACATCAGCCCGGCACAGGTCAGGATGCTGATCACCGGGATGATCGGCACCAGCGGCGTGCGGAAGGGCCGGGGCACATCCGGCCGGGTGCGGCGCAGCACCAGCACGCTGGCCGACACGGCCATGAAGGCCACCAGCGTGCCGATGGAGACCAGTTCCGCCAGCAGGTCAATGGGGAACAGGCTGGCCAGCACCATGGCGGCCCCGCCGGTGATCAGCGTACCGACATACGGTGTGCGCCAGGTCTTGTGCACCTTGCCGAAGACGGCCGGCATGATGCCATGCTGGGCCATGGCATAGAACACGCGCGGCTGCGCCAGCAGCAGCACCAGCGCCACGGAGGTCAGCCCGGCCACGGCCCCCAGCGAAACCAGCGATTCCAGCCAGAGCCAGGACGGGCCCATCCGTTCCACCGCCAGCGCCACCGGGTGCGGCACATTCAGTTCGGCATAAGGCACGATGCCGGTCAGCACCAGCGCCATGCCGATATAAAGCAGGGTGCAGACGACCAGCGACCCCAGAATGCCGATGGGCACGTCGCGCTGCGGGTTGCGCGCCTCCAGCGCCGTGGTCGCCACGGCATCAAAGCCGATATAAGCGATGAACACCACGGCGGCGGCGCGCAGCACCCCGGTAATGCCGTAATGGCCGAACTCTCCGGTATTGGCGGGGACAAACGGTGTCCATTGCGCCGGGTTTACATGGAAGGCACCGACGGCGATCACCACCAGGATGACGGCCACCTTGGTGATCACCACGGCCGTATTGGCCCAGGCCGATCGGCGCACACCGATGACGGCCAGGAAGGTGACCAGACCGACAATGAAGACAGCCGGCAGGTTGATGATGGCACCGGTTGTCACCAGCGCCCCTTCCTTCACCGCCAGCGGGGCGGCCGACAGTTCGGACGGCAGCGGTATCCCCAGGGTGGCGAACAGGGCGGTCAGGTAGCCCGACCAGCCCACGGCCACAAAGGCGGCCGCCCCCAGATATTCCATGATCAGGTTCCAGCCGACCAGCCAGCCCAGCAGCGGCCCCAGCGCATCGCGCGTGTAGGAATAGGCCCCGCCCGACTCCCGCGACATGGCGGCCAGTTCGGCATAGCACAGGCCGACACAGGCACAGGCCAAGGCCGCCAGCAGGAAAGAGACCACCACCGCCGGCCCGGCATATTGCGCCGCCGCCGACCCGGTGATGACGAAAATGCCGGCCCCGATGATGCAGCCGACCCCCAGCAATACCAGTTGCACCGGTCCCAGTGCCGGCAGCAGCCCGCTGGCCGCTTCCTGTTCCGCCCTCATTTCAAACCCTTTTTCCGTCCGCATCCTGTCCGTCATGTGCGTGCGGTTGGGAAGAGACCCCGCCGCCGCTTGCGGTTGGCCCTAGTTCTGAGCCGGAGCGCACAGGCAATGCAATGCTGAAATGCAATCAGCGGGTAACTATTTCGCCGCTTCTTGCGCTATCGCCGCCCGCTTGCGCAGCGCGGCATGATTGGTTAGCGTTCGCAACTGGGAAATCTTTAGGGGTGGGTACATTGGGCCAGACGCAGACGGCGGCCGGGCAAGCGCATGTCGCGCATTCCTCTTTTGGAATGCTGTTCCTGTCCGCCATCGGGGTCGTGTTCGGTGATATCGGCACCAGCCCCCTTTATGCCCTGAAGGAAGTATTCGCCGGTCCGCACCCTTTGCCGGCGGACCCGTTGCATGTGCTGGGTGTGCTGTCGCTGGTCTTCTGGACCCTGCTGATGGTGGTGTCGGTCAAATATGTCGCCATCATCATGCGCGCCGATAATGATGGGGAGGGCAGCAGCTTTGCCATGCTGGCCCTGTTGCAGCGCACCCTGACGGCGCGGTCAGGCCGGCTGGCCCTGGCCGGCACGCTGGGTGTTTTCGCCGCCGCCCTGTTCTATGGCGACAGCGCCATCACGCCCGCCATTTCAGTGTTGAGCGCGGTGGAGGGGCTGCAGGTCGCCGCCCCGCAACTGGCCGATTGGGCGGTGCCGCTGGCCATCGCCATTCTGGTGTTGCTGTTCGCCGTGCAGTCACGCGGTTCGGCCGCTGTCGGCGGCCTGTTCGGTAGCGTCATGCTGGTCTGGTTCATCGTGCTGGCGGTGCTGGGCATCGCCAATATCGGCCAGGCCCCCTGGGTGCTGGAGGCGCTGTCGCCGCATTGGGCGGTGAAATTCATCGCCCATGATGGCTGGGTCGGCTTTCTGGCGCTGGGCTCCGTCGTGCTGTCGGTGACGGGGGCGGAGGCGCTTTATGCGGATATGGGCCATTTCGGGCGCGGGCCGATCCGGCTGGCCTGGTACATGCTGGTCTGGCCGGCCTTGCTGTTGAATTATTTCGGTCAGGGTGCCTTGCTGCTGGCCCATCCGGAGGCGGCGACCAACCCGTTCTTCCTGATGATGCCGGGCTGGGCGGCGCTGCCCATGGTGGCCTTGGCCACGCTGGCCACCATCATTGCCAGCCAGGCGGTGATCTCCGGTGCCTTCTCCGTAACTCGGCAGGCCATCCAGCTGGGCTATTTGCCCCGGATGGCGATTGTTCATACGTCAGAGCGGGAGATCGGCCAGATCTATATCCCCTTCGTCAATTGGACGCTGATGCTGGCCGTGGTCTCCCTGGTGCTGGGCTTTGGCAATTCCACCAATCTGGCAGCGGCCTATGGCGTGGCGGTGACGGGCACCATGGTCATCACCACCACCATGGTGGCGATTCTGGCTCATGCCCATTGGGGTTGGCGCGGCAAATGGGTCTGGGCCTTTTTCGGCCTGTTGCTGACCGTGGATATCGCCTATTTCCTGGCTACGGCGACCAAGATCCCGCATGGCGGCTGGTTCCCGCTGGCGGCCGGCATTGTCGCCTTCCTGTTGATGACCACCTGGAAGCGGGGCCGCCAGCTGGTTCATGCCAAGCAGAGCGAGGGTGCCCTGCCGATGGCCGACTTCCTGGCCAGCCTGTCGAACAAGGTGATGCGCGTGCCGGGGACGGCCGTTTTCCTGACGTCAGAGGCGGAGGGGGTGCCGCTTTCCCTGCTGCATAACCTGAAGCATAATCATGTGCTGCATGAACGGGTGGTACTGCTGACAGTGAAGGTTTCCGAAAGCCCGCGTGTGCCGATGGAAAAGCGCGTCCATTCCGAAGCGCTGCGGGAGGATGTGTTCCGCGTCACCCTGCATTGCGGCTTCATGGAAGATCCGGACGTGCCGAAGACGCTGGCCAATGCACGCCGGGCCGATCTGGGTTTCGACTACGAACCGATGCGATTCTCCTATTTTCTGACGCGGGAGACGGTGGTGCTGGCCGCCGATCCGGGCATGGCACCCTGGCGCGGCTATCTCTTCGCCTTCCTGTCACGTAGCGCCACGACGACGGCTGACTTCTTCCACCTGCCGCTGAACCGGGTGGTGGAGCTGGGGGGCAATGTGGAGATTTAAGGGGGCGGGGGAACCCAGAAAATCAGTCAGTTCCCAGTGCCTTACCCATTTTACCACCGTCATTCCCGCGAAGGCGGGAATCCAAAATCCGGGCTGTCGTATGGATTCCCGCCTTCGCGGGAATGACGGTTACAGGGCCGGGAACGCAGGAGATCTTTCTGAGCTGGATTGAACGGTCGGCTCCCCTTTCCACCAGCCCCAAAAGCGAAAAGGGCGACACCGCTGCCGGTGTCGCCCTTTTTCATCGCCCTTGGTAGAAGGCGGTTCATTCCAGTGGTGCGGCCGAAAAGACTCGAACTTTCACGGGTTGCCCCACAGCGACCTCAACGCTGCGCGTCTACCAATTCCGCCACGGCCGCAAAACACGAGACCGGAATACCGAGGCGATCAAGCTCGACCGCGCCGGTGCCGGGGTGGATAGCAAATCATGGCGGGCGGTTCAAGAGCATTCGTCAGCCAATTGCGCAATTGTTGCCACGACACGAATTGACGCGGCGCATCCGCGTGTTAGCCTCAGCAACCTTCGGGTCTTGGCCGATAATGAGAAGAGACGGGAACAATGAAGCTCAGCAAGTCCCTGCGCGCCGCCCTGGCGGCCGCCACCATGCTCGCCACCGCCCCGGCCTTCGCCGATACGCGGGTCGGTCTGGTCGCCCCGCTGACCGGTCCCAATGCCGTGTTCGGCGAACAGATGCGGCGCGGGGCCGAAATGGCCATCGCCGACATCAACGCCAAGGGTGGCGTGCTGGGCGAGAAGCTGACGCTTTCCAAGCTGGATGATGCCTCCAATCCCAGCCAGGGCGTGGCCATTGCCAACAAGCTGGCAACGGAGGGCGGTGTGGCCGCCTTCGGCAATTTCAATTCCGCCGTCTCCATCCCATCCTCGAAGATTTTCGAGGATGAGGGGATTGTGATGATCAGCCCCGCTTCCACCAACCCGCAGCTCACCGAACAGGGGTTCGAGCTGATCTTCCGCACCTGCGGGCGGGATGATCAGCAGGGCGACGTGGCCGCCGCCTGGCTGGTGAAACACAATAAGGGCAACAAGATCGCCGTCATCCACGACCAGACCACCTATGGCAAGGGTCTGGCCGATGCCACCAAATCCGCCCTGAACAAGGCCGGCGTGAAGGAAGCGATGTATGAGGCGGTGAATGTCGGTGACCGCGACATGTCCGCCCTGGTCACCAAGATGAAGGATGCCGGCATCCAGGTGGTCTATTTCGGGGGCCTGCATACGGAGGCAGGTTTGCTGGTGCGCCAGATGGGGGAGGCCGGGCTGAAATCCGTCTTCATGTCCGGCGACGGCACGGTGAACCAGGAATTCTGGAACATTGCCGGCAAGTTCGCGGAAGGCGCCCTGGTCACCTTCGGCAACGAATACCGCGACAAGCCGGAAGCCGCCGACGTCGTGAAACGCTTCCGCGACGCCAAGTTTGAGCCGGAGGCCTATACGCTCTACACCTATGCCGCTGTGCAGGCCTGGGCGCAGGCTGCCGCGAAGGCCAAGTCGGTGGATGGCGCCAAGGTAGCCAAGGCCATGCGCGATGGCGACTATTCCACGGTGATCGGCACGCTGGCCTTCGATGCCAAGGGCGACCGCAAGACCACGGATTATGTCGTCTATAAATGGGCGGACGGCAAATATACCGTGGTGCCGGGGCAGTAAGACGCCCCTTTGCTGAAGGGCCAGCGGCTGTTATCTGCCGCTGGCCCGCTTCTGTTCTGCCGCTACCGGGTGTTTGCCTTGACCTTCCGTTCCGTCGCTTTTGTGCTGCCCCTGCTGCTGGGCGTTGCCACCCTTCCTGCCGCCGCCGAGATCAAGGTCGGATTCGCCGCACCCCTGACCGGCCCGCTGGCCGCCGTGGGCGACCAGTTGCGCCAGGGTACCAGTCAAGCCATTGCCGACCTCAACGCCAAGGGCGGTCTGCTGGGCGAAAAGCTGGTGCTGGTGGCCGAAGATGATGGCGGGGTGCCAACCCAGGCGGTGGCGGTGGCCAACAAGCTGGTGATTCAGAATGTCTCCGTGGTGATCGGCCATTTACAATCCGGCACCACCATTCCGGCCGCCAAGGTCTATGGCGATGAAGGCATTATCACCATTACGCCCACCGCCACCTCACCAGAGGTCACCGGACAAGCGGGCGGGTTGATCTTCCGCACCTGCGGGCGGGATGACCAGCAGGGGCCGGTGGCCGCTGCCTATATCGCCAGACATTTCAAGGATAAGCGCGTCGTGCTGCTGCATGATCAGGCGACATATGGCAAGGGGCAGGCCGATGCGACCAAGGCGGCCCTGAACGGGCTGGGCGTGCAGGAAGTGCTGTATACCAGCCTGACCAGCGGGGAGCGCGACTATACCGCCCTGGTCACGCGGGTGAAGGCGGCGCAGGCTGATGTCGTCTATTTCGGCGGCTATTACAGTGATGCGGCGCAGTTCGTGCGCCAGATGCGGGCCGCCGGGGTGACTGCTGCCTTTGTTTCCGGCGACACGCTGGCATCGGATGATTATCTGGCCCTGTCCGGCCCGGCCGGGGAGGGGACATTGATGACCTTTTCTGCCGATGCCCGGACCCTGCCCAGCGCCAGGGCGGTGCTGGATGGTTTCGCCGCCCGCAAGCAGGAGCCGGGGGCCTATACGCTTTATGCCTATGCGGCGGTGCAGGTCTGGGCCCAGGCGGTGGCCAAGGTGGGGGTCACTCAAGGGGAGAAGGTGGCCGAGGCCCTGCGGGAAGGCGCCCATGAGACGGTGATCGGTCGCCTGTCCTTTGATGCCAGGGGCGACCGCACCAGTACCGATTATGTGATGTATCAGTGGAAAGACGGCAAATATGCCCCTGTGCCATAAGGGATAAATTAAAACAGCGTCGTCACCCAATAGGCCCCGGCGGCCACCATGGCGGCGGCGGGCATGGTGACGATCCAGGCTACCACGATGCCCTGGGCCAGACCCCAGCGCACGGCGGATGCCCGGCGGGCAGAGCCGACGCCGACAATGGCGCCGGTGATGGTGTGGGTGGTGGAGACCGGCACGCCCAGCCATGTTGCCGCAAACAGGGTGATGGCCCCGCCGGTTTCGGCGCAAAAGCCATGGACCGGCTTCAGGTCCGTCAGGCGGGAGCCCATGGTGCGCACGATCTTCCAGCCGCCGAACAGCGTGCCCAACCCCATACAGGTCTGACAGGACAGCACCACCCATAGCGGCACATGGAACGTGTCACCCAGATAGCCTTGGGAGAACAGTAGCACGGCAATGATGCCCATGGTCTTCTGCGCGTCATTGCCGCCATGGCCCAGGCTGTAGAGTGAGGCGGAAACGATCTGCAGGCTGCGAAATGTCTTGTCCACCCCGAACGGTGTGGTGCGGTGGAAAATCCAGGAGACGATCAGCACGATCAACAGCGCCAGCACAAAGCCGATGGTGGGCGAAACGAAGATGGCGACCGCTGTCTTGGTCAGGCCGCTGGCTACAATCGAGTCGAATCCTGCGCTGGCGACACCGGCCCCCGCTAAGCCACCAACCAGCGCATGGCTGGAACTGGAGGGGATGCCCCAATACCACGTGATCAGGTTCCAGCCGATGGCCCCCATCAGGGCGGCGAAAATCACCTGACCCGTAATGATGTTGGGATCAACGATGCCCTTGCCGATGGTGGTGGCGACATGGGTGCCGAAAAACAAGAAGGCGATGAAGTTGAAGAAAGCCGCCATCAACACGGCGTTGCGGGGTGACAGCACGCGCGTTGACACCACCGTGGCGATGGAATTGGCGGCATCATGCAGCCCGTTCAGAAAATCGAAC
This sequence comes from Niveispirillum sp. SYP-B3756, assembly GCF_009495745.1. Lineage (GTDB taxonomy): Bacteria > Pseudomonadota > Alphaproteobacteria > Azospirillales > Azospirillaceae > Niveispirillum. Next base: position 143,215 of record NZ_WIDQ01000005.1, on the reverse strand, counting down.
ATCAAGGCAATGCCAATCAGCGCGATCAGAAGGGGCAGGGAAAGCGTTTCCATGGGGATGGTCCTGGACCCGTTGAAGGCGGGATGTGTCAGACGTTGTCGACAATGATGCTGTCGATGATGTCGGCGACATCCTCACAGGCGTCCAGCACCGCTTCTTCCAGTTCCAGGACTTCCCGGACCAGGGCCTGGCGATAGGTGATGGGGGCATCCAGCCCGCCGCTTTCCTGGCGCAGCCGTGCCTTGCCGGCGCGCAACAACCGGTCGCTTTCGCTTTCCAGTTGCGAGACTTCCTCGGTCATGCGCGTCAGTTGGGTGTGATTGCGGCCAATATCCCGCATCAGCGGCAGGGCATCCCGCAGGATGCCGGCGGCCTTGACGATGGCGTCGGCAATGCCGTGCATTTCGGCTGTGTAGGACATCGGGCCGGCTTCGGCCAGATGGCGGGCAACATCCTGGATCAGATCGATGATATCATCCATCCGCTTCGCCAGATCCTGGATATCGGACCGGTCGAAGGGTACAATGAAGCTGCGGTGGATGGCCGCCTGTACCGCCTTGGTAACAACGTCGGCTTTGCCTTCCGCTTCATGGATGACCTGGAAGCGCCCTTCCAGATCATCACCCTTCCGCAGCATGGTCTGCAGGGCCTGGGCGGCGGCATAGGTATATTGGGTATGTTCGGCGAACAGGTCGAAGAAACGTTCTTCCTTCGGCAGCAAGGCCCGGAACAGGCTCAGCATGGGTTCCGCTTTCAATGGTCAAGGGCCGTTCGGGTTGGCTCGGCGGCGCCCGCACGCGGCTTCTATTTCATTCTCTACCACCCTTGCGTCACGAATCTGTAATTCAATTGTCATGAAACAGGCATTCTTGACGGCCATGTGTCGAAGCCTCACTCTGAGTGGAGGGAACAAATGGCGCGACGCATTGTTGTGCATCTCTCCCTCATAATCTTATGCACGCTTTCTTTGTGTGCAGTGTCTCCTATATTCACCCTAGAGTACGGTTCGTAAAACAACGCTATGGCCCAGACAAAGACCTCCCAGTGTGCTGCTCTTCCTTACCGGCTGACCGATGGTCGACCGGAAGTCCTGCTTGTCACCTCGCGGGAGACCAAGCGCTGGATCATTCCCAAGGGTTGGGCCAAGAAGTCGATGGGTGCCTGCGCCATGGCGGAGCGGGAAGCGTTTGAGGAGGCCGGCATCAAGGGCCGGATCGACTGCGCGCCGGTGGGTTCCTACCGCTATGAAAAACGCCTGGACAATGGCGACAGTGTGGAATGCGATGTCGCCGTCTTCTTGTTGCGTGTGACCGAAATGCTGGATGTCTGGCCGGAGAAGGGGCAGCGCGAGCGGCGCTGGATGGATCCGGCGGAGGCAGCAGAACTGGTTTCCGATGATCAACTGGCACCGATGCTGCGGCGACTGGAAAAGACATTGGCCGGCGGCAAGCGCGCCGCCGCGCGTTGTTAATGTGATTCTATAGAGGCAACCGCACCACGGCGCGCAGCCCGCCCCTTGGGCTGTCGCGCAGCAGTACGTCGCCGCCATGCCGCCGCGCCACGTCCCGCGCGATGGTCAGCCCCAGGCCGACACCACCGGTGGACTGATTGCGTGATGGTTCCAGCCGGTGAAACGGCTTGAATACGCCTTCCCGCTGGTCCGGCGGGATGCCGGGGCCATCATCATCGACGATGATTTCCACCATCGTTTCGCCCATCGTCAGCGACAGCCAGACATGACAGCCATAGCGTTTGGCATTGCCCACCAGATTGGCGATGCAGCGGCGCAGCCCGTTGGGGCGCAGGGGCAGCACCACCTCATCCTCAGTTGCCGTCCCCAGATCCAGCGAAAGCGCCGTGCCCTCACGCCGGGCGTTGGCGGCCACCTCCTCCAGCAGCGCGCCCAGATCCACCGGCTGGGGCTGTTCATCGCCCGCCCCGCGCGCGAAGGAGAGATAGCCGTCAATCATCACCTGCATTTCGACCACGTCGGCCTTCAGTTCCTCCACTTCCGGCAATTCCGGCATCATGGCCAGTTGCAGTTTCATCCGGGTCAAGGGCGTGCGCAGATCATGGCTGACCCCGGCCAGCATCTCGGTGCGCTGGCTGATCTGGCGGCGGATACGTTCACGCATCACCAGGAAGGCATGGGCGGCCTGGCGTACCTCTGCCGCACCTTCCGGCCGGAAATCGCTGATGTCGCGGCCTTTACCGAACGCATCTGCCGCCACAGCCAACCGGCGGATGGGCCGGATCTGGTTGCGCATGAACAAGGTGGCGATGGAAAACAGCACCAGCGAGCTGCCCAACATCCAGATGATGAACAGGTAGGAGGTGAAGCTGTAGAGCCGCCGCTCCGGCGACAAGACCGACAGCACGCCATCGGGCAGTTGCACGCGGATTTCGATCCATTTATGGGCAATATTGGCGTTGATGCGCCAGGGCCGCCGCACCCGCTCATCCAGCGCATTGGCCAGCGTATCCTCCAGCGCCGTGCGCGGGCGTGGTGGCGTGGTGGGCAACATCTCACCGGGATTGAAGCTGATCAGGATATCGGTGGTGCGGGCGGCCATGGAAAGCGTTTCCGCCTGGGCCGCCGCGTCGGAATCGCGCCCCAACTGGTCGATGACCAGGGCGATTTCGCCAGCCACCCCCATGGCCAGCCGTTGGGTCATCGTGTCCCAGTGCCGGTCATAGAAAATGAAGGTGGCGATGCCCTGGGCCAGCACCACCGGCGTCATCATGATCAGCATCGACCGGGCAAACAGGGTCGCCGGCAGATAGCGTTTCAGCAGCCGGAAGGGCCGGGGCCGTCGCCGCCACCAGTCGCGCCAGCGGATCAATCCGGCCTCAACACATAACCCTCACCGCGCACGGTCAGCAGATAGCGCGGCTCGCGCGGGTCGCCTTCCAGCTTGCGGCGCAGGCGGGTGACCTGCACATCAATGGTGCGGTCATTGCCGGCATCCACGGCGGCCTTTTCCACCAGCTCTTCGCGCGACAGCACCATGCCGGGGGCGGCGGCCAGGGCGCGCAGCAGGCCCGACTCCATGCTGGTCAGGCGGACCACCTCTTCCCCGTCGCGCAGCTCGTCGCGCACCGGATCGAACAGCCAGCGGCCGATGCGGATGGGGGCCGGGCTGTTGGCGCCGCCCCCCGTGCCAGGACGGGCCTGCCGGCGCAGGATGGACTGGATGCGCAGCACCAGTTCGCGCGGCTCAAACGGTTTGGGCAGGTAATCATCTGCCCCGGCCTCCAGCCCCTGGATACGATCCTCCGCCTCCCCGCGCGCGGTCAGCAGCAGGATGGGGGCGATGCCCTGGGTGGACAGATCGCGGCACAGATCCAGCCCGTTTTCGCCCGGCATCATCACATCCAGCACGATCAGGTCAAAGGCCAGCCCGCCCAGCCGGGCACGGGCATCGGCGGCATCCTGTGCCGCCGTCACCATGAAGCCGTTCTGCGACAGATAGCGCCGCAGCGCTTCCCGCAGGCGGGTATCATCATCAACGACAAGGATATGGGGCTGGTCGGTGATATCGGTCATGGGCCCAAGTGATAGCATGAAGGCCGCTTGCTGGCAGTGGACAAGTTCACCGTTTGCCAGGCCCCGGCGGTTGGAATTTGGCCCGATCATCGGCATCAATGATGCCCAGCATCACGGTGCGGAACCCTTCCACCGCCGCCGCCCCGGCGGCGCGGTAGGCCTGGGCGATGCGGGCGCGCTGGGCATCCGACAGGGTGCGTTCCAGCTCCTGGCCCTTTTCCGTCAGGGTCAGCAGGCGCTGGCGCCGGTCCTTGGTGCCGGCGCGCTGGGCGATATATTCCTGGCTCACCAGATCGCCCAGCACGCGGGCCAGGCTTTGCTTGGTGATCTGCAAGATGCCCAGCAGCTCCGTGACATTGATGCCCGGATAGCGTCCCACGAAATAGACGACCCTGTGATGCGCCCGGCCCAGCCCGATTTTCGCAAGCATCGCGTCTGGTTCGGCGGTAAAGTCTCGATATGCGTAGAACAGCAGTTCGATGCCTTGGCGGAGATCCTCCTCACGGAGGAAGAGCGGGTTCGGACCTGATTTTACGTCAGCCATGTTGACTTATTTCTGCAATTCCGTATCGTGGGCAGCGTCCCTACGGACATAAAGTAACGAGGAAGCCACCATCATGTCGATAATCCCCTTCCATGACCGCGACGGGCATATCTGGTACGACGGTCAGTTGGTGCCATGGCGGGATGCCAAGGTGCATGTTCTGACCCACGGCCTGCACTATGGAAGTTGTGTATTCGAGGGGGAGCGCATTTACAACGGTTCCATCTTCAAGTCGCGCGAACATAGTGTGCGGCTGAAGAAATCGGCCGAGCTGCTGGGCTTCGACATCCCCTATAGCGTGGATGAGATTGAAGAGGCCAAGGTTGCCACCTGCAAGGCGGCCAACATGGTCAATGGTTACATCCGCCCCGTCGCCTGGCGCGGCAGCGAGATGATGGGCGTGTCCGCCCAGCATAACAAGATTCATCTGGCGGTCGCCTGCTGGGAATGGCCCAGCTATTTCACCCCGGAAGCCCGTATGAAGGGCATCCACCTGCAGCTTTCCAAGTGGCGCCGTCCGGCCCCGGATACGGCCCCGACGGAAGCCAAGGCCGCCGGCCTGTACATGATCTGCACCATGTCCAAACATGCCGCAGAGAAGGACGGTTTCCAGGATGCGCTGATGCTGGATTACCGGGGCTATGTGGCGGAAGCCACGGGCGCCAATTTCTTTATGATCAAGGATGGCGTCATCCACACGCCGACGCCCGATTGCTTCTTGAACGGCATCACCCGCCAGACGGTGATCGATCTGGCCAAGCGCCGTGGCTATCAGGTGATCGAGCGTCACATCCAGCTGGAAGAGGTGCAGGGCGCCTCTGAAATCTTCCTGACCGGCACGGCGGCGGAAGTCACGCCCGTGGGCCGCATCGGCGACTGGACCTTCACCCCCGGTGAGGTCTGCCGCAATCTGATGCTGGATTACGACGCCCTGGTGAATGGCCGCCTGGAGGCCGCTGCGGCGGAGTGAGGTTTTTTGGAAGGGGGCGGGGATAGTGGGCGCCAGCCTGCATTTCCGCCCCCTTCATCGTCAGTCCCGGTTTTGTGTTGATGCAGATGACAGCCAGCCGGAACCAAATTGCGCCTATCCGCCAGCCCCCCGGCGGAAACGGCCGGGGGAACAGCCGATGCGGCTGGTGAAGAAACGGTTGAAATAGGCGGGGTCAGTGAATCCCAGTTCAAACGCCACCTCCGCCACCGGCAGGTCGCCGTAAAGCAGGCTGTGCTTGGCTTCCGCCAGCAGCCTTTCGTGCAGCAGATCGATCGGCGCGCGGCCCGTCACCTCCAGACAGGCCGCGCGCAGGCGGCCCGGCGTGGCCCCCAGGGCCGCCGCATAATCTGCCACCGACCAGCCGTCGCGGAAATGGGTGGCCAGCAACTCGCGGTAGCGTGCCACCAGCGTCACCCGTGGTCCCCGTGCTGCTGCCCCGGCTGCCCCTTCCACCAGCCTTGCCACGCGCAGGCTGGCCAGCAGCAGGGTAGTCAGCAACCCTTCCACCATCAATTCCCGGCCCGGCCTTTGTTCCTCCATCTCCGCTTCCAAGGCGGTGGCCAAGGGCAGGCACAGCGTATCGCCGACGGGCAGGGGCACGGTGCGGGCGGCGGCGAACAGGCTTTCCAACCCAGCCTCCCGCCGGGCCAGCGCGTGCAGCAGCGGGTCCACGAAGGTGATGACGAAGCCCTGGCTTTCCGGACCGAAATCAAAACCATGCACCTCCCCCGCCGGGACCAGCAGCAGGGCAGGGGCGGTGAAGCCATGCGCCCGCCCGCCGGCTAGCATCGCCCCGTTGCCCCGCCCCATCACCAGCACATGGTTCAGATCCGGATGGGCATGGGGGGCGATTTTCCAGCCGCTGGGGCGTGACCGGCGCTCCAGCGTTTCGGCATGGATGAAACGTTCATCCGCCTTGGCCGGCGCTTCACCATAAAGAAAGAAACGCGGCACCAGCGGGCGGGTGGGGCGCATCGGCGATCCCTCGATTTATGCTGTTATGCAGCATTACGAATGATCGATGAAAAGTCCAATTTTTTGATTGCTGCGTGTCCTGTTTCCCGACCGAACCTTTTGTAGCATCGCGCCAACAACGTTAAATCAATGGAGAGGAAACAGCGATGCGCACCCAGGTGGCGATTATCGGGGCGGGGCCGGCGGGCCTGTTGCTATCCCATCTTTTGTACAAGGCCGGGATCGATTGCGTGATCCTGGAACGGCGCGACCGCGCCTATGTGGAAAGCCGCATCCGCGCCGGCATTCTGGAACAGATCACCGTCGATCTGTTGCGCCAGGTTGGCGTGAATGAGCGGATGGACCGGGAGGGCTTGGCCCATGACGGCTTCGCCATGGCTACGGGTGAGGAGACGATCCGTATCGACATGGCCGCGCTGACCGGCAAGAACGTCATGGTCTATGGCCAGACGGAGGTGACGCGCGACCTGATCGACGCCGCCATTGAGCGCAACATCCCCCTGCTGTTCGAGGCGGAGAATGTGGCGGTGCATGATGTGACGGGGGCCAAGCCCATCGTCACCTGGACCCGCAACGGCAAGCAAGAGAAGCTGGAGGCGGATTTCATCGCCGGTTGCGATGGGTTCCATGGTGTGGCCCGCGCCTCCATTCCCGCCGACAAGCTGTCCCTGTTTGAACGGGTGTACCCGTTCGGCTGGCTGGGCCTGCTGGCCGATGTGCCGCCGTGCGATCATGAACTGATCTATGCCAGCCATGAGCGGGGCTTTGCGCTTGCCTCCATGCGCTCCCACACCCGCTCACGCTATTATGTGCAGGTGCCGCTGACGGAGAAGGTGGAGGAATGGTCGGATGAACGGTTCTGGGATGAGCTGACCGTCCGCCTGGGGCCGGATGTTGCCCCGCGCATCACGCGGGGGCCGTCGCTGGAAAAATCCATCGCGCCGCTGCGCAGCTTTGTGGCGGAGCCGATGCGCTATGGCAACCTGTTCCTGGCCGGCGATGCCGCCCATATCGTGCCGCCCACGGGGGCCAAGGGGCTGAATCTGGCGGCATCCGATGTGGCCTTCCTGGCGGAAGGGCTGATCGACCATTACAAGGGCAGTGCCACCGGGCTGGAGCTTTATTCCACCCGCGCGCTCTCCCGCATCTGGAAGGCGGAACGTTTCTCCTGGTGGTTCACCAGCCTGATGCACCGTTTCCCGGATACCGATGCCTTCGGCCGGCGGATGCAGATGGCGGAGCTGGATTATATCAAGGGCTCCGAAACTGCCCGCCGCACCGTGGCGGAAAACTATGTCGGGCTGCCCCTGCGGTAGAGCTGTTTTCGGTTGACCGAAAACAGCTCCGGCGGCGACTGCCGCCGCGCGCCTCGTGGCGCGTAGCCAAGCTGCGGATGCAGCGCCGGCGATTGAGGAGAACGAAAGGTTAAAGTGTATTTCCGTACAGCGGAAATACACTTTAACAGGGGTGCTTGACGGGGATAGGGGGGGGTGCCCCTATCCCCGCTGCTCCACCGTGCCGGGGAAACGGTCCGCCGTGCGCAGGGCCGGGAACAGCACGGCCCAGATCAGCACCACGGCCAGCGTGCCGATGCCACCCACCACCACGGCGGGCCCAGCACCGAGCCAGGCAGCCATGACGCCGGATTCGAACTCGCCCAACTGGTTCGACGCGCCGATGAACAGGCTGCTGACGGCGCTGACCCGGCCGCGCATCTCGTCCGGGGTTTCCAACTGCACCAGCGACTGGCGGATGAAGACGCTGACCATATCGGCCGCCCCCATCACCACCAGCGCGATGCCGGCAATGATGGCGGAACTGGTCAGCCCGAAAATGACTGTGCCAACCCCGAACGCCGCTACACAAATGAACAGGGTCCGCCCCACCTGCCGCCGCACCGGCCAGATGGACAGGGCCAGCCCCGTTGCCAGCGCACCCACGGATGGCGCGGCGCGCAGGATGCCGGCCAGCATCGGGCCGGCACCAAACTGATCCTTGGCCAGAATCGGCAACAAGGCCGTGGCCCCGCCCAGCAGCACGGCGAACAGGTCCAGCGAAATGGCGCCCAGCACGATGGGCTTGGCCTTGATGAAGGAAAAACCGGCCAGCAGCACCTGCATGGAAACCTTCTTGGCGGCTTCCTTTGGCGTGCGCGGTTCCAGCTTGATCAGCCAGACCAGCACGAAGGCCGTGGCGAACAGGGCGGCGCTGATGGCGAAGACAGAGTGACCGATCACGCCATACAGCACGCCGCCCAGCGCTGGGCCGATGATGCTGGCCCCCTGCCATGCCGATGAATTCAGCGCCACGGCACGGGGAAAAATCTCCCGTGGGACCAGATTGGGCACCAGCGATGCCGCCGCCGGCATCTCAAACGCCCGGCCTACGCCCAGGATGAACACGGCGATGAAGGCGGGCCAGATCGGGGCATTGTCATTCCACAAGGCCATCCAGAGCAGCATCATGGCGATGATGTCTAGCGTCTGGCAGACATTGATGATGCGCCGCCGGTCGAACCGGTCGGCGACATGGCCGGTGATCAGCACCAGCAGGATCGACGGCAGGAATTCAGCCAGCCCGACGAATCCCAGCGCCAGCGCGCTGCCGGAAACATCATAGATTCGCCAGCCAGTGGCGACGATCTGGATCTGCAGGGCCAGGATGGCACAGACACGGGCGAACCAGTAAAGCCGGTAGCCTGAATAGGCGAACGGGCTTTGCGGCTTTTCAAGCGGGGAGGGGGCGGGCATGGAACCGGATCGGGTAACGGGCGACAGGTTGGAACTATGCGCCAGCCCCGATCCGGGCGATAAGGGTGCATCCTGCAAGGCAGAATATCGTCTGGGGCAGGACAGGATGTCAGGGGAACCATGATGGCGCTGAAGGATGATGTGGTGGTGCGGGTGGCGCAGCGGCGCGATGTGCCCGACATGGTGGCCCTGCTGCGGGAAGACAGCCTGGACCCCAATGCCACCGATGCCAACGCGACCGACCTGACGTCTTATTACGAGGCGTGGGACGAGATCATGCTGGACCCCAATGCCGAAATCCTGGTGCTGGATGTGGATGGGCGATTGGTTGGCGTGGCGCAGCTGAACTATATGCGCCATCTGGCGCGCGGCGGGATGCGGCGCTGCATGATCGAGAATGTGCGCATCGCCAGCGCCTTTCGTAACCAGGGCCTGGGCGAAGTACTGATCGAAAATTGCCTGGATCTGGCTCGCGCGCGCGGCTGTACCCTGGTGCAACTGACCAGCAATTCCCAGCGGACCGATGCGCACAGGTTCTACCAGCGCTTAGGCTTTCAGGCTTCGCATGTCGGCATGAAGCTGTATTTGTAATGAAGCGGTGGGATAACGGCCCCACCCCTTGATCATGTTTCACCAAAGCAGCCGAGAGAAACGGAACATCATGAGCACTATCGATCCGTCCGCCCCCGTCCGCGTCGCCATTCTGGGCGCTTCCGGCTATACCGGGGCGGAACTGATGCGATTCCTGCTCCGCCACCCGCGTGCCCGCATCGTCGCCCTGACGGGGGAACGCGCCGCCGGCAAGCCGGTGGCTGAGGTGTTCCCGCATCTGGCCCCCTATGATCTGCCGGCCCTGACCAAGATTGCCGATGTCGACTGGTCGGGCGTGGATTTTGTCTTCTGCGGCCTGCCGCATGGCACCACGCAGGAAGTGATCGCCGGCCTGCCCGAGCATGTGCGCATCTGCGACCTGTCGGCTGATTTCCGCCTGTTCGACGTGGAAACCTATGCCCAATGGTATGGCCACGCCCACAAGGCCCCCGCCCTGCAGGAAAACGCCGTCTATGGCCTGTCGGAAATCACCCGCGAGGCGGTGGCCAAGGCCCGGCTGGTGGCCAACCCCGGCTGCTACCCCACCGCGTCGCAATTGCCGTTGATCCCGCTGTTGCAGGCCGGCCTGATCGAGAGTGACGATATCATCATCGATGCCAAGTCCGGCGCTTCCGGTGCCGGGCGCGATGCCAAGCAGGGTAGCCTGTTCACGGAAGTGACCGAGGGCATCCACCCCTATGGCATCGCCAGCCATCGCCATGCGCCGGAAATCGAACAGGGCCTGTCGCAGGCCGCCGGCAAGGATATTGTGGTCGCCTTCACCCCACATCTGATGCCGATGGCCCGCGGCATCCTGGCCACCACCTATGTGAAGCTGAAGGGCAGCGCCACGGCGGATGACCTGCGCGACATGCTGCGCAACACCTACAAGGATGAGCCGTTTGTGAAGGTGCTGGCTGATGGGGTGGCACCGCAGACGCGCTATGTCCGCGCGTCGAACCTCTGCCTGATCAATGTCTTTGCCGATCGGCTGCCGGGCCGTGCCATCGTCATCTCGGCCATCGACAATCTGGTGAAGGGCGCTTCTGGTCAGGCCATCCAGAATTTCAACATCATGTATGGCTTTGAAGAAACGCTGGGCCTGGATCTGGTGCCGGTGTTCCCATGACCAGCCCGCTGCGCCCCACCATCCTGCCCTTCAAGGGCAAGCTGCCGGTGATCGACCCCACGGTCTTCCTGTCCAATGCCGTGGTGATCGGCGATGTGGAGATCGGGGCGGAGAGCAATATCTGGTTTGGCGTCACCATCCGTGGTGACGTCAACGCTATCCGCATCGGCCGTGGCACGAATATCCAGGATGGCAGCGTCGTGCATTGCACGCGGGAGCGGTTCAGCACGACCATCGGCGACAATGTGACGGTGGGCCATCTGGCCCTGTTGCATGGCTGCGTGGTGGAAGATGGCGCCTTCATCGGCATGAAGGCCTGCGTGATGGATGGGGCCGTGGTGGAAGCCGGCGCCATGGTGGCGGCCGGCGCGCTGGTCACCCCCGGCAAGCGGGTGAAGGCAGGGGAATTATGGGGCGGCAGCCCGGCCAAGTTTCTGCGCCCGCTGACGGAAGAGGATGTGCGGGTCCAGATGGGCATTGCCCCGCATTATGCCAGCATGGCCAAGCAATATCTGGCAGAGGTTGGCGGCGGCGGGTGAGGGGCTGGCCCGCCCCATCGCGCTTGGATACGGCTTGGGGACTGACGGTGAGAGGGCATGGCCATTTCTGAAAGAGGCGGCTGAACCATGGCGCTGCATCGCAGGGGGCTGCGTCTGGCGCTGTTCAACCCGTTCGACCCGGCCCTTCCCCTGGCCGAACGGGAACTGGCGCTGCGCCTGGGCCATGCCATGGCCGGGCTGGGCTGGCAGGCCGCGATCCACAGCCGGGCCGCCGACGTGGCTGCGATGGACCCGGACGCGGTGCTGTGCCTGCACCCGCAGGCCACGCCTAAGCTGACGGCGCATCCCTGGCTCGCCTGTTACTGGAATCCGCCGGCCCTGATTGCGGCGGGCAGCGAAACCGCCTTTCATCATGGCCGCGCGTTTGAGCTGAGCCATGATGCCTATCTGGTCTCCGGCCCCGATCTGGCGGCGCATCTGGGCGGGCGGATGGCGCTGGTGGGGCGCGATCCGCCGACATTGCCCTTCCATGTCAGTTCCCCCCGTTCGCATCTGACACCCAATCTGGGGCCGCAGAGCCGGCTGTTCTATGTCGGTTCCAACTGGGATGGGCGGCGCTATCCCCATTTGCTGGGTCGGCTGGCGGCGGCGGGGGTGCTGGCCCTGCATGGCACGGCCGACCGCTGGTCGCATCTGCCGGACGCCTATCAGGGTCCGCTGCCCTTTGATGGAAGCGCGGTGATCGCCGCCGCCCATCATTGGGGCATGGGGCTGTGCCTGCATCTGCCGTCACATCGGGATGCGGCGGTGCCCAATATGCGGGTATTCGAGCTGGCGGCGGCCGGCGCTGTCATCATCGCCGACCGCCATCCCTTCATTGAAGAATGGTTCGGCGATACGGTGCTGTATGTCGACCCGACCGGTGGCGAAGCGGCGATGGCCGACCATATCCTGGATCGGGTGGCCTGGATAAAGGCGCACCCGGTCCAGGCCCGCACCATGGCCGGTGCCGCGCAGGATATTTTCAACCGCGCGCTCTGTCTGGAGGTGTTGCTGGAACCGCTGCCGGATCTGCTGGCCGCGCTGACACGGCGGCCAGCGCCGCGCCAACTGTCATCGGTGGCCGTGCTGTTGCCACCGGGTGGGGAACTGGACGGCCGGCTGGCGCAACTTGCCGCCCAGGCGGGGGAGGGGCTGGCAGTAACCGCCCTGCTGCCGGCGGGGGAAGCCCCCGCCTCCGTTCCCGCTGGGCTGTCACTGCGGTTGCTGGACCGGCCGGCGGGTCTGCCGGCGCTGTCGGCGGCGCTGGCGGGTGTGGAGATGCTGGCCATCCTGCCGGCCGGGGTGGAATGGCATCCGGGCCATCTGGCGGGGCTGCTGCAGGCGACCGGGAAAGCGGGTGTTGCCCTGGCTGCCGGTCTTTGGCCGCGCGGGGCGGGGGATCAGGGTTTCCCCATTGATCCGGCGGAAGAATGGACCCTGCCGCCGCCCCCACCGCTGACCATCCCTGAAGACCGTTTGCTGGAACGCGCCTGGCTGCGCGCGGCGGGGTTGGGCTGCCCGGTGGCACGGCTGCGCGAACTCGGCCTGCTGGGGGGGGATTGGCTGCAACTGGCGCTCAACCTCGCCCCGGCACTGGCGGCGCGGGGGGAGGTCCGGGAAATCCCAGTGCCCAGCCTGCGCCTGCTGCGGCCGTCCGCATCTGGCGTCGGGCCGCTGCTGCCCTGGCCAGAGCGGTCGGCAACCGGCGTGGAACAGCCACCCCGCCTGACCGGGCTGAACGATCTTGATCCCGCCTTGGCGGCCAGTATCGCCTTCCTCTGGCGGGCGGCGGATTTCGCGGCAGTGCCGGGGACAGGGCCGATCTGGCTCTATGGGGCGGGGCAGGGCGGGGCGCTGGTGCTGGAGTGCTTGCCGGATGCCGTCCGTGGTCGCCTGCGGGGATTTCTGGACAGCCATCGCCAGGGGGACATGCTTGGCCTGCCCCTGTCCCGGCCCCAGGATATTGATGCCGCCGACATGGCGGCGGCCACCATCATCATCGCCGCGCAATATGTCTCCGACATCTTGCGCGTGCTGCGGAGGGGGGCGGCGCTGCCGGCCCATATCCTGAACGCCTATCCCTATATCGCCGCGCGTCTGGCAGAGCGGCCGGAGTGATTTCAACCCCGGCGCAGGCTGATCAGCGGCGGCGGCTCCCCCGGACCCTCCTGCATCAGGGCGGTCAACTGGCTGGCATAACCCAGCGTCACCAGCACCAGCGGCAGGCCCGCATGACGCATCGCCGCCATCGGCTGTACCGGCACGCCATGGAACAGGGGGGGCGGGGCCAGATGGGCCATCAGGTCGGCATAGGCAGCCGGTTCCAGCCCGGATTCCCGCGCGTGGCGGATGAAATCCGGTCCCATGCCGCCTTCGCCGCCCACGGCCAGAATGCCGAAACGGGTCACGCCCTGTTGCCGCAGCCTTGCCACCAGCGCCCGGCAGACGGGGCCATGCCCCGCCTCCAGCCCCAGCCGGTCGGCCGGGCGTTGGAAAATGCCGGGGTCCAGCAGCGTCAGTGCGCCCTGCGGCCAGGGGGCCAGTGCCGGGCGCAGGCCCATGGCCAGGGCCAGGGTGGGCATTCCCGCCGGATCGTCGGCCAGGGTACGCACCGTCTCCAGGGCGGTGGCATCGCAGATCACCTGCTCCCCCGCCGTCCCGTCATTCTGGTCATAGGCCAGCCCGCCCAGCAGGGCCGCCTCTGCCGCCGTGGGGCGCAGCAACGCGGCGGCCAGGGGCAGCAAGGCCGCAAAGCCGTTGGCGGGTTTGCTGTCGGCCGGACAGGCGGCGGCCATCATGCTGGCATAGCGGTGGATGCCTTGCTGCATCAGGCCCAGCAGCCGCGCCTCCGTACCCGTGGCCGGCGGGTCGGCCAGCACCGGCACAACCGCGCCATCCGGTTTGCGTTGATAGCCCAGCGTCGTCCCATGCAGCCCCGTCAGCACCCGTTCCAGCGGCTGCGGGCTGCGGTAAAGGATGCGGCCCAGGGTCTGGCCCGCCGCATCCTGCCCGGCAAAGACCTGGATACCGATCCCGTCCACCAGCGGGCCGGCAATATCAGCCACCGCATAGGCCAGGAATATCTGGCAGCGCTGCCGCCCCGCCGGCAATAGCCGCACCAGGGCAGCCGGTGTGCTGCCCCTTGCACCCAGATCGACCAGCGCCACCGGTTCTTCGCCAAGCAATGGCGCCAGATAATCCAGCAGCAGGGTCCGGGTTTCTGCCGCCTGTGCGGCCGCGCGGGCCTGCAGGGCGGGATCATCGAACAAGGCCAGGGCGGGGCCGGCAGCCTCTGTTGCCAGCAATTGCTCCAGCGTCAGCCCGGCCCAGGGCTGAAGGTCCGCCGGCACCTGCCCGCCGGCCTGCTGCAACAGCCGGTCCCAGGGCAGATGCGGCCGGGTGCCCAGCAGGTGCCGTGCCGTTGTGGCATCGATTCCCGCCAGTTCCAGCGGTAACAGCGCCTGACGGGAGACGTAAAGCGGCGTCACCGTCAGCCCGCCGCCAGTCTGGCGGATGCAATTTTCCAGCACGGGGGTGAACAGGGCCGCTTCCCGCATCAGCGGCAGGATGCGCCTGATCCCCTGCCGCCGGCATTGTGCGACCACCCAGCGGCAATATTCAGCCACCGCCGGCCCCAGCACCAGGGTACCGAATTCCAGCGCTTCGGCCTCATCCGCCGCGTCCCCCCGCCCGGCCAGGGCGGCGGCGCGGCGCGGCGGCAGCCCCTCTGCCGGGGCAGCCAGCCCCGCTACCGACCGTTCCCGTTCCCTGAGCCGGGCCAACCCCGGCCCCGGCACATAGTGGATGGCTTGCAGGCCCGCCGCCTTTGCCATGGCGACATCGCCCAGCGGATCGTCGCCCAGATGCAGGATGCGGTCGGGCGGTATCTGCGGGTGGTCGGCCAGCAGCCGGCTGAACAGCCCGCCCCCTGCCTTGGACACCCCTTCCGCATTGGAAACATAGAGCCGGCGATAGAGGCCCGGCCCGATGCCGGCCCCTTGCAGCAGCCGGATCAGGTCCGGCGGTGCCAGATACATGTCGGACAGCAGCACCACCGGGATGCCGGCCGCCGCCAGCCCCCGCAGCACCGGCAGCAGCAGCGGGTTGGCGAAAATGGCCTGCTGCTCCAACGCCAGTTCCAGGGCGGTCAGCGCCGCCGGATCGCCAAAGCCCAGTGCCGCATAAATGGCCGCCAGATCGACCTCTCCGCCCGGCTGTCCTGCCCTCGCCCGCCGCTCCGCCTCCTGCCGGGCCAGCCGGAACAGCGGCGGGGAGAGGCTGGCCGGCAGCAGCCCGGCCGCCAGGGCTGCCTCTCCCACCTGTTCGAACAGCACCGTCGGCGGTTCCACCCGGCGCAGCAGCAGCGTGTCGAAAATATCAAACGACACCAGCAAGGGCGCGTGATGCAACAGGGCGGCGAGTGTCATGGAACCGGGCGGCGCTGCGGGGACAGGCCGGAACTGTTGCACAATGCCCGGCCCGGGGCCAAGCGCCCTTGTCATTGCGCCCTTGTCATTCCCCGCCAGCAGCCGGGCTGCCGCCCAATGCCCGGTAGAGTGTCGCCTCGTTCAGCAGGCGGGCCAGCCGGTTGTCGATAACGGCATTTTCGGACGTGCGGGTGCGTTCCTGCGCTTCCAGCAAGGTCCGCAGCGGCACGGCACCGGCCCGCAGCCGCACGTCATACAGCGCCTGCACCTGCCGTTGCAGGGTCAGGGAGCGCGCCAGATGGTCATCCTGGCGCAACAGGGCTTCGCGCGCCGACAGGCCGGTGACCACTTCCGACAGGGCGGTCAGCACGGTACCCCGGAAACTGGCCTGCGCCTCCTCATATTGGGCCTGGGAGACCTTCAGGTTTAGCCCCATTTCCTTCAGGTTCAGGAAGGGCATGGTGATCTGGCTGGCCAGCGCGCCGACCGGATTGGTCAGAAATTCGGCCAGCTTCTCCCCGCTGGTGGACAGGCTGCCCGACAGGGTCAGCGCCGGGAAATAGCTGGCCTTGCGTTCATCTGTGCGGCGCAGCGTGGCGCGCAGCCGCAATTCCGCTGCCCGTAGGTCCGGCCGGCGCGACAACAGGCTGGCGGGCAGGCCGGGGGCCAGCGGCGGTAGCGCGCCCTGGGGCAGCATCTGCGGTTCCGCCGCCGGGTTGGTGGCCCCGTTCAGCAGCACGGCCAGGGCGGCGCGCTGGGCATCCCGCTCCCGCTCCAATGCAGCGAGGTTGGAAAGCTGAGCCTCCACCGTCTGTTCCATCTCCAGCCGTTCCAGCTCCGACGCCGTGCGGGCCCGCAGCATGGTGGCAACGATTTCCCGCGTGCGGTAGGTGGTTTCCAGCCCGGTCCGGGCGCTGGCGATGGATTGGTTGGCATGGGCCAGCCGCCACCAGGTGGAGAGCGTGGCGGCAATCACCGTCAGCCGCGCCGTCTCCACATCTTCGGCCGACGCCAGCGCCTCCATCCCCGCTGCCCCCCGGCTGGCGGCGATGCGGCCCCAGAGATCGACCTCATAGGACAGGCCCAGGCTGGTGCCGGCATTGTTGCGCGCCTTGCCATCGCCCGACAAAGGCATGTTGCGCCCGGCACTGACCGAGCCGGAGAGGCTGGGAATGCTGGGCACGCCGGCCAGATCAGCCTCCAGCAGGGCGCGCCGGGCCCGCAGGGCGGCGCTGAACACGTCATTATTCGCGGCCAGCACCACCGGCATCAGGGCATTCAGCCCCGGATCGCCGAAGGAATGCCACCAAGGATCGGCCGACGCCGGCACCGGCGCAGGCGGGGCTGGGGATGCCGGTGTGCTGGCGGGCTGTTCACCCTGCCAGTCCAGCCCGCCCGGCAGCGGCGGGCGCTGATAGGATGCGGGC
Source organism: Niveispirillum sp. SYP-B3756 (assembly GCF_009495745.1). Lineage (GTDB taxonomy): Bacteria > Pseudomonadota > Alphaproteobacteria > Azospirillales > Azospirillaceae > Niveispirillum. Next base: position 126,292 of record NZ_WIDQ01000005.1, on the reverse strand, counting down.
GTGGTCAGGCAGCCGGAAAGCAGCAGCGGGGCGATCAGACAGGGCAGCAGGCGGGCGCGCATCGGTTGTTCAATCCCGTGACAGGGCATCGACCGGGTCCAGCCGCGCGGCCTTGCGCGCCGGCAGGAAGCCGAAGATCAGGCCGATCAGCATGGTGGACAGGAAGGCCAGCAGAATAGCGGCCGGGGTGATGATGATCGACAGGCCGAAGGCGCCGGCATTGAACATACCGGCCACCCCGAAGGCGATCAGCAGCCCGGCCCCGCCGCCGACCATGCAGACAGCGATGGCTTCGATCAGGAACTGGATCATGATGTCGGACTGGCGGGCGCCGACCGCCATGCGCAGGCCGATTTCACGTGTACGCTCCGTCACGGCGATCAGCATGATGTTCATCACGCCGATGCCGCCCACCACCAGCGCCACCCCGGCCAGGGCAGAGATCATCAGGCTGAAGATCGCCGTGGTCCGCTGGATGGATTTGCGGATCTGGTCGCTGTTGAAAATGTTGAAATCCTTGGTGCCATGCCGCTGGATCAGCAGGGCGCTCAGGGCCTTTTCGGCCTTGGTGCTGTCCACCCCATCCTTCAGCCGCACGGTGATGGAATCCAGGTCCGCACTGCCGGTCAGCCGGGCGCGCAGGGCCGTATGGGCCATATAGCCGGTGGCCCGGCTGCCGCCGCCCATGCCCTGGCGGCTGGTTTCCACAATGCCCACCACGGTGGCCGGCACCTGGCCGACCAGGATGATGCGGCCGATCGGGTCGCCAGCCTCCCCCTTGAACAGGCTTTCCACCGTTTTGTCCGTCAGCACGATGCTGGGCTGCGCGCCGTTCAGGTCCGCCGGTGTCAGCAGCCGGCCGGATTTCAGTTTCATGCCGTTGACACGGAAATAATCCAGCCCCACCCCCGTCACCGACATGGTGGCGGAATTGGCGGCATAGCGCGCGGTGACCGAACCAGACATTTCCGGTGTCACCCCATCGGCATAGGGCTGGGCCGCCAGCGCATCCGCATCGGAGAGGGTCAACTTGGACAGGCGGGCGGCCTTCATGTCCCCCCAGCCCCGGCCGCGATAGATGCCCAGCGTGTTGGTGCCCAGATCGCTCAGTTCCTCTGTCACCCGGCGCTGCGCCCCTTCGCCCAGCCCCACCACCGCCACCACGGCGGTGATGCCGATGATGATGCCCAGCATGGTCAATGCGGTGCGCAGCTTCTGCGCCGCCATGGCCCGCATCGACATGGCCATGGCGCCGATGATGCTGAACCCGATGGCCGCCAGCGGGCGGAACGGGTTGGACGCCTGGGGGGTGGCTGGGGGCGGGGCTGCCCGTTCCACAGGCCGGCCGCTGTCGGACAGGATGCGGCCATCAGCGATTTCCACCACCCGGTTGGCATGGGCGGCCACCCCGTGATCATGGGTGACGATGATGATGGTGCGGCCTTCGGCGTTCAGTTCCTTCAGCAAGGCCAGCACGGTTTCACCGGTGCGGCTGTCCAGGGCGCCGGTCGGTTCATCGGCCAGGATGACGCCGCCGCCATTCATCAGGGCGCGGCCGATGGCCACGCGCTGCTGCTGGCCGCCGGAAAGCTGGTTGGGGCGGTGGGTCAGGCGTCCGCCCAGGCCCAGCCGTTCCAGGATAGCATGGGCGCGGGTGCGCCGGCTTTCCGACCGTTCACCGGTATAGATGGCGGGCAATTCCACATTGCCCGCCGCCGTCAGCCCGGAAATCAGGTGATAGCGCTGGAAGACGAAGCCGAAATGTTCCCGCCGCAGCCGGGCCAGCCCGTCGGGCGACAGGTTGGCCACGTCCTCGCCGCCCACCTTGTAATGCCCGCCGCTGGGCCGGTCCAGGCAGCCCAGAATATTCATCAGCGTGGATTTGCCAGAGCCCGAGGCCCCGACAATGGCCACCATTTCCCCCGGCTCGATCACCAGATCGACGCCGTCCAGGGCTGCCACAGTTTCCCCGCCGGTCTGGTACAGGCGGGTAATGCCGGACAGTTCCAGCCTGGCCGTCATTCATCCCCACCCATATCGACATCAACCGCCGGTACAGTCCCCGGCCCTTCCATCCCAGTGGAGAGCAGCAGCACCTCTCCTTCCTTCACGCCTTCCAGGATTTCGCCTTCCACCTGGTTGGTCAGGCCCAGCTTGACCTTGCGTTCCACCACCTTCCCATCAGGGCCGCGCAGCCGGGCGCGATACAGCCCGCCGGCACCGGGGCCGGTAAAGGCGCTCATCGGGGCGATCAGGGCCTTTTCCACCGCGGCCGTGGTGATATGCACCTCTGCCGTCATCATCGGCATCAGGCTGCCGCCCTGGTTGGGCGCATCGAACAGCACGTTGAAATAGACGGCCTGTGATGTCGTGCTCTGGCTGCTGGCGCTGCTCAGCCCTTCCTGCCCGGCGGTCAGGATGGAGGTGGGGGCGGGTTCCACCTTCCTGACCGTGCTTTCATGCCGGGTCCGCCGGTCGCCCAGCGTATTGAACCATAATTTCTGGCCGGGTTTGATCTTGGCCACATCGGCTTCCGAGACCTGGGCGCGTACCGTCATGGTGTCGGTCTCGGCGATGACGCCGATGACCGGGATGGTCTGCGCTGCACTCAACGTCTGGCCGGCCTTGACCGCCAGCGCCAGCACGCGGCCATCCATGGGGGCGACGATCCTTGTATAGCCCAGATTGGCCTCTGCCTTTTCCACTTCCACCGTGGCGCGTTCAATCTGCGCCTTGGCCAGGGCCAGATCGGCGCGGGCCACGTCGACGGCGATTTCCGCATCGTCGAAATCGGCCCCCGACCCGGCGTTGCCGGTGTAAAGCGTGCGCTGCCGCTTCAGCGTGCGTTCGGCCTTGTCCAACTGATACTGGCGAGATTTCAGCGAGGCCTCGGCTTCCGCCAGGGCAGCGCGGGCGACGCGCAGATCATTGCGCTGCTGGATGGAATCAATCTCGGCGATCAGGTCGCCCTTGGCCACCCGGTCGCCCAAGGTGACATGCAGGGCCTTCAACTGCCCCGTCACCTGGGCACCGACCTGCACCAGTTTCGATGGTTCCAGCGTGCCCGTGGCGGAAACGGTGTCGCTGATATCACCCCGCCGGACCGTTGCCGTCAGATCCTTGGGTGGTCCTTCCTTGTGCCAGGGTTTGAACCACAGCAAGGCGGCAACGGTTGCCACGATCACCGCCACCAAAATCCATTTGCGCATTCGTAAACACCTGTCGGGAAAGCCTGAGACTTGCAGGGAACAAGATCAGCCTGGGGGAAACCCGGTCTGTCACGGGCAGGTATGGCAGCGACTGTCGCCGGGGCCGAAGATCGTTAACGACCCTCCCGACGGGATATATCATTGTTCGGCAGGGGAAGTGAAATTGCTGAACTGTAAATATTGTTTCTGCTCTGTTTCAGAAATTTTCTGCTGCCATCCGGAATAATCCCCGTCCTCCATCCGTCAAGGGTCCGACGGTATGGGAGGTCGGTGATGGATCAGGTGGATTTCAGTGGGGGCAGGCGGGCCGTTGCAGGCTTGTGCCGGGCCGTCCCAGGGGCGGGGGCCTGATCTTGTCCAGCCTTTCCCAGCCCGGCATCATCCTGTTCAACCCCTGGGCCACCAGCCGGCCCCGTGTGCCCAACAGCATCCTGCATCTGGCCGCCTGCCTGGGTAACCGCTTCGCCATTGAACTGGTGGATGGCAACCGGGAGGCCGACCCCTGGCCCACCATCCGCGACCTGCTGGCCAGCGGGCGTTACCGTTATTTCGGTGCCACGGTGATGCCGGGGCCGCAATTGCGCCAGGCCGTGCCGATCACCCGCCAGGTGCGGGAACATTTCCCCGATATCACCATCATCTGGGGCGGCTATTTCCCCTCCAACCAGCCCGATGCCGTGCTGCGCTCATCTTGGGTGGATTACATCATCGACGGGCCGGCCGATCTGGCCTTCCCGGCCCTGCTGGATGCGCTGGAGGCGGGGCAGGCACCGGACAAGGTGCCGGGGCTGATCCTGCTGCGTGGTGATAATCTGCTGCGCGTGTCGCGCGGTGCCATCCCCGACCCGGATGCCGTGCCACCCCTGCCGCTGCACCTGCTGGAACGCCGCTATCCGATGGCGGGATATTTGCCGCGTACCTTCCTGGGGCGGCGCACCCATGCCATGCATACCAGCTTCGGCTGCCCCTTCACCTGTTCCTTCTGCGCCGTGGTGCCGATCTATCAGGGCCGCTGGAAATCGCGCTCGGCGGCCCTGGTGGCGCAGGATGTGCTGCGGGTGCGCGATACCCATGGCGTGGATGCCATTGAATTTACAGACAATAACTTCTTCGTCTCGGAAAAGCGGGTGGTGGAATTCGCCCGCGCCATGCAGGGCCAGGGCGTTATCTGGTGGGGCGAAGGCCGTATCGACACGATCGACAAATATAGTGATGAGACGCTGGCGCTGATGCATCGCGCCGGCTGCCGGATGATCTTTTTCGGGGCCGAAAGCGGGGATGACAGCATCCTGGCCCAGATCGACAAGGGCGGCAAACAGTCCGGCGAACAGATTTTGCGCTTTGCCCGTCGTCTGGCGGGCTTTGGCATCATCCCGGAATATTCCTTCGTGCTGGGCTTCCCCAAGCCGACAGAAGCCGACGTCTGGGCGCAGATCTACCGCGATATCGGCTTTATCCGCGAACTGAAGCGCCAGGCCCCGGCGACGGAGATCATTCTTTACATCTACAGCCCCGTGCCGACGGAGGGCAGCGACCTGCACCGCCAGATCGTGGAAGCCGGCTTTGCCTTTCCCTCCAGCCTGGAGGAATGGCTGTCGCCGGCCTGGGAGAATTTCGACCTGCACCGTAACCCGCTGACCCCCTGGCTGACGCCCGCCATGGTACGGCACATCCATGATTTTGAAACCGTGCTGAACGCGCGCTACCCCACCCGCACCGATTTCACCGTCGGGCCGCTGAACCGCCGGCTGATGCCGTTGCTGGCGGCCCTGCGCTATGGCCTGCAGCTTTATGCCAAGCCGCTGGAACTGAAGGTTTTCCAGAAACTGCTCCGCTATACGCGGCCCGAGATCGAGGGATTTCGGGCAGAGGAGGCGACCAGCCCATGAACAACATGCTGCCCCTCGCACTGATCCCGGCCAATGATGATATCGGCCGTTCCATCCCTGGCATGGGCCGGGTGGGTTCTGCCATCCTGCGTGTGCTGGCCTATCATGACCTGTTCCGTCATCCGCTGACCACGGCGGAAATCGGCCATTGGATCGACCTGCCGGATATGGAACCGGCGGCCCTGGCGGATGGTTTGGACCGGCTGGTGGCGCTGGGCCTGGTCCAGCGGCTGGATGGGGTGGATGCCGCCCTGGACCCGCAATGGATTTTGCCGCCCGGTCCCTTCTTCGCCCTGGCGGAGATTGCGGCGCGGGTGGCGCGCCGTGCCGATACGGCCGCCCGCGCCCGCCAGGTGATGCCCGACGCGCTGGCCATGGGCCGCAGCCTGATGCGCATCCCCTTCGTGCGGGCGGTGGGGATTTCCGGCTCGCTCTCCAAAGGCGTGATGGCGGCGGATGGTGATTTTGACTATTTCATCATTGCCCAGCCGGGCCGGCTGTGGATCGCGCGCACGCTGATCCAGTGGAAGGTGCATCGCCTGCCCGATCCCGATCTGCTCTGCGCCAATTATCTGGTCGATGCCGATACGCTGGATCTGCCGCTGCGTGACCCGTTCACGGCGGTGGAAACCGCCAGCATGATCCCGGTGGCCGGCACCGCCCTGCTGGATGAGTTGCACAGCCGCAACAAATGGGTAGCCAAGGCCCGCCCGGCCGCCCTGCTGCCCGCCCCGGCGGGGGAGGCGGCGGCCTTTCCCCGTCCCTGGGCGGAGACTTTGTTCGCCGGCCCCTGGGGCGGGTTGATCGACCGTGCCCTGCTGCATCTCACCCGCTATTGGGTGCGCCGCAAGGTGCCGGCCCTGCCGGCGCTGGAAGCGCGCGGGGCCATGCAGATGACCCGCCATGTGGCCAAGCTGCACACGCGTGACTGGCGTAACCGCATCCTGCGTTCCTATCAGGACACGCTGGACCGGCTGGAGAATAAGGGCGACATGCTGATCGACCGTGGGGTGGACCGCTCCCGCCTGCTGGTGGCCTCGGCCTTTTTCTATCGTTTTGATGAAAAGCAGTGGCGGGCGGCCCAGCCCTATCCGCCGCTGGGCACGCTCTATGCCGCCGCCGTGGCGCGGCAGGCCGGCTATAACGTCTCCCTGTTCGATGCCGGTCTGGCGGAGAATGAACGCGGCTTTGTCGATCTGGTGGATGGGGAGCGCCCCGGCACCGTGGTGATCTATGAAGATGGCTTCAACTATCTGACCAAGATGTGCCTGACCCGGATGCGGGAGGCAGCACTGGGCATGGTCTCCCTGGCCCGCGCGCGCGGCGCCAAGGTGCTGGTCAGCAGTTCCGATGCCGCCGACCATGCCGACCTTTACCTGGCCGCCGGTGCCCATGCCGTGATCAAGGGCGAGGGGGAGGCGACCTTGCGCGCCGTGCTGGCAGCCCTTCGGGAAGGCCAGCCGCTGGACGGGATCGAGGGCATTATCCACGCGCAGCCGATGCTGGCAGCGACGGGGGAGAGCAAATTGGCCACGCCTGTGGCCACCCCGCGCCGTGCCGTGCTGCGCGATCTGGATGCGCTGCCGCGCCCGGCCTGGGATCTGGTGGATATGGAGGCGTATCGCCGCATCTGGCGGCAGGCGCATGGTCGCTTCTCGCTGAACATCTCCACCACGCGCGGCTGCCCGTTCAGTTGCAACTGGTGCGCAAAGCCCATCTATGGCAGCCGCTATAATTCCCGCTCCCCGGAAAGCGTGGTGGATGAAATCGCCGATCTGATCGCGGCCTATCAGCCCGATCATTTCTGGATCACGGATGATATTTTCGGCCTGAAACCCGGCTGGATTCAGCGCTTTGCCGAACTGGTGCAACAGCGGGCTTTGCGCTTTTCCTACACCATTCAGTCGCGTGCTGATCTGCTGGCCAAGGCTGACACGCTGGAAGCACTGGCCGCGTCCGGCCTGGACACCGTCTGGATCGGGGCGGAAAGCGGATCGCAGCGCATTCTGGATGCCATGGACAAGGGCATCACCCGCGCCCAGATTGACGCGCTGGTGCCGCGCATCCGGGCGCTGGGGATGCGGTCGGCCTTCTTCCTGCAATTCGGATATCCCGGTGAAACCCGCGCCGATATCGACCGCACCATCGCCATGGTGACGGGGCTGCTGCCCGATCAGATCGGTATTTCCGTCTCCTACCCGCTGCCCGGCACGGTCTTCTATGAACGGATGCGGGCAGCGCTGGGGGAAAAGACCAACTGGACCCATAGCGACGATCTGGACCTGATGTTCCCCGGCGCCTATCGGCCCAATTTCTACCGCCATCTGCACCGTTACGTGCACCGCCGCGTCGCCTGGGCGCGGGCGGTGAAGGTGCTGCGCGGTGCATTGCCGGGCGGGCGGCTGCGCGCCCTGTCGGTGCTGGCGCGTCAGGCCCTGCCGCTGGCGCTGGGCGCCCTGCGGCTGCGGCTGGAAAAACCGCGCGGCGATGCCCCGGTGATGGCGGCGGCGGAAACGGCGGGGGCGGCATCATGACCGATGCCGCCTTCGATCAGGCCGCCGACAGCTATGACGATGATTTCACCCGCAGCCGGGTTGGCCGGGCGCAGCGCAACCTTGTCTGGTCGCATCTGGAACCGGTGCTGGACGCGCTGGGCCGCCCGGCGGACGTGCTGGAGATCAATTGCGGCACGGGGGAAGATGCGGTGCATCTGGCCGCCCGTGGCTATCAGGTGCTGGCCACCGATATTTCCACCGGCATGTTGGTGCAGACGGCGCGTAAAGCCGCAAGGGCCGGGCTGGGCCATCTGGTGCAGACCACCCGGCTGGCGGCGGAAATGCTGTCGCCCGCCCTGCTGGGCCGGCAGTTTGATCTGGTCCTGTCCAATTTCGGCGGGCTGAACTGTCTGTCGCCCGATGATATGGCCGCCCTGGCCGGGCGGCTGGCCGGCATCGTGCGGCCCGGCGGGCGGGTGGTGCTGGTGGTGATGCCGCCGCTCTGCCTGTGGGAGGTGGCGTGGCATCTGCCCCGCCTGCACCCGCGCGCGGCCTTCCGCCGCCTGGGTGGCGGGCCGGTGACGGCGCGGGTGGGGGCGGCCAGCTTTCCCATCTGGTATTACGGGCCGGACCGGCTGCGCCGCATGTTCGCCGCCGATTTTGACTGTGTGGCCGTCCGCCCCATCGGTCTGGCCGTGCCCCCCAGCGCGCTGGAACCGGTCTTTACCAACCGTCCCGCCCTGGTGGACCGGCTGGAACGCCTCGACCGCGCCTTGCCCGGCTGGCCGCTGCTGGCCGGGATATCCGATCACATGTTGCTGGAATTTCGGAGACAGGGATGAGCCTCGTCCTCTCCCACGGTTACTTTCTCGCCGATGACCCGGTGGAACAGAAGATCATGCGGCCCTATCCGCCGCTGGGCCTGCTGTCCATCTCCGCCTGGCTGGACCGCCAGGGCGTGGTGCATGAGGTGATCGACAATACCTTCCTGACGGAGCCCGCCTTCCTGGCCCGGATGGATGAGTTGCGTCCGCGCATGGTGGCCTTCTACGTCACCTTGATGACCCGCAAGGTGGTGCTGCGGCTGATCCGCCAGTTGCGTGCGTCGGCCCTGCACGCCGGCATCAAGGTGGTGCTGGGCGGGCCGGACGGGCGCTATAACGCCGCCGATTATCTGGCCCATGGCGTGGACCTGCTGGTGGTGGGGGAGGGGGAGGAGACGATGGCCGCCATCGCCGCCCTGCCCGATGCCGATCTGGCCGACCCCGCTATGTTGGTCGGTATTCCGGGGCTGGCCTATCGCGGGGCGGATGGGCAGGCGGCCTTTTCCCCGTCGCGCGCGCATCTGCCCAAGCTGGATGACCTGCCCGTCCCGGCCCGCCATCGCATCGACCTGTCGCCCTATTTCCGGGCCTGGCGGGGGGCGCATGGCCAGACCTCGCTGAACGTTTCCACCCAGCGCGGCTGCCCCTATAGCTGTTCCTGGTGCAGCCGCGCCGTCTACGGCAAAAGCTACCGCCGCCGCGCGGCTGACAAGGTGGTGGCCGAACTGGCCGAACTGACCCGGCTGTACCAGCCGGACCAGTTCTGGTTTGTCGATGATGTCTTCACCGTCAATCACCGCTGGCTGCGGGAATTTGCGGACGCACTGGACGCTGCCGGCCTGCGCATCCGCTATGAATGCATCACCCGCGCCGACCGGATGAGCCCGGAGGTGGTGGAGCTGCTGACCCGCACCGGCTGCATCCGTGTCTGGATCGGGGCGGAAAGCGGTTCCCAGCGCATTCTGGACAGCATGAACCGGCAGGTGACGGTGGAGGCGGCCACCGCCATGATCCGCGCCGCCAGCGAGGCGGGGATTGAAACCGGCACCTTCCTGATGCTGGGCTATCCGGGGGAGGAGGAGGTGGATATCCTCAACACCCTGCAATATCTGAAAAATGCCCGGCCCGACCGCTATACGGTCACGCTGGCCTATCCGATCAAGGGGACGGAGCTTTACAGCGAACTGTCGCCCCACGTCACCTCGCCCGACTTTGCCGAGGGCAGTGACCGGGAAAACCGCTTCCCCCGCACTTATTCCGAACGCTACTACGCCCATGCCCTGGCCTATCTGACGCATGAGGTGGCCTGGGACCAGGAGAAGAACCGCCTGCATCCCCGCGCCCTGCGGCTGAAGCTGCGGGCCTGGCGGTCGCGGGCGGGGATGCTGATCGCCCGCTGGCAGGTACCGGGGCGGCCGGACGTGCGGGCCCTGTCCTGCAGCACCACCGCCCCGGCGGGGGCGGCGGGATGAGTGCGCGTCACATCGCCCTGGTGACGCCGGGCTTCCCGGCCGATGAACAGGACAGTGATTGTATCCCCGCCCTGCAGGATTATGTGCTGGCGCTGCGCGCTGCCCATCCCGACTGGCGGATCAGCATCTTCGCCCTGCATTATCCGGCCCGCCGCGCCCCCTATCAATGGCATGGGCTGGATGTGCTGCCCATTGGTGGGGACAATGCGCGGCTGCCGCGCCGCTTGCTGGCCCAGGCGCAATTGCTGACCGCCCTGCATCAGGCGGGGCCGTTCGACCTGATCCATGCCTTCTGGCTGGGGGAATGCGCCGGGGTGGCCCGGCTGGCGGCCCGGCTTTGCGGTGCCCCCCTGGTGGTGACGCTGATGGGGCAGGAGGTGCGGCACATCGGCCGCTGGCACAGCCTGCTGGGCAAGCCGGGTGTCACCGGCGTGGCGGTCAGCGCCTTTCAGCGCCGGGTGCTGCTGGAAAATGGCGGGCCGAATGTCGGCCATGTCATCCCCTGGGGGGTGGCCCCGGTGGAACAGCCGGCCTGCCCACGGGAAATCGATCTGCTGGCCGTGGGCAACCTGATCCCGGTAAAAGACCCGCTGGCCTTTGTGCGCATTGTCGCCCATTTGGTGGTGCAGCGCCCGACCCTGCGCGCCTGCTGGGCCGGCTGGGGCCCATTGCTGGAACCGGCGGAGGCACTGGCGCGGCAATTGGGGGTGGCGGATAATCTCAGCTTCACCGGCCGCCTGCCGCGCGCCGCCGTGTTCGACCTGATGGCGCGCAGCCGGGTGCTGTTGCACACGGCCGCGTTTGAAAGCTTCGCCATGGTGATGGCAGAGGCACGGGCGCGCGGTGCCATGGTGGTATCCCGCGCGGTCGGCATTGCCCCGTCCAGCGCCGATCCCGGTTTCCGGCTGGCGGTGGGGGAGGAGGGGTTGGCCGCAGCGGCCCTGGCCGCCTTGGCGGACGATCCGCCGCCGCCGTGCCGCCTCTGGCCCATTGAACAGACGGTGGAAGCCTATACCCAGCTTTATCAGGGGTTGACGCCATGACGGGGCTGCCCCGCCGCAACCGCTGGCTGGCCGGCCTGCGCCGCTTGATATTGCGGCCTGTGACGCCGTTATTGCAGCGCTGGTTCCGCCGGCATTATGCGGTAGAACGGCGCTGGTGGCGGCAGGGGCTTGATATCATTGTGCAGCCGGGCGTCTTCCCGCCCGGCCCCACGGTCAGCACCGCCGTGCTGCTGGATCATTTCGCCCGCCGCTTTCCCGGCACGGCGCTGGCCGGGCGGCGGGTGCTGGATCTGGGCTGCGGCACCGGGCTGGTCGGCCTGTTCCTGGCCCGCGCCGGGGCCTGGGTGGTGTCCAGCGACATCAACCCGGCAGCGCTGGCCAATGCGCGGCTGAACGCCGTGCGCAATGGCCTGATCCTGCGCCCGGTTCTGGCGGATCAGGCCACCAGCTTTGCCCCGGATGCCTTTGATCTGATCATCATCACCCCGCCCTATTACCCGCACGATCCTGCCAGCATGGCGGAACGGGCCTGGTTTTGTGGCGATGATTTCGCCTATTTCCGCCGTCTGGCCCCGCAACTGGCCGCCCTGGACCTTGCCCGCACGGAAGTGCTGATGCTGCTGTCGGAGGATTGCGCGGTGGAAACCATCAACGCCATCCTGTCCGGCCAGGGGCTGGGCCTGCGGCTGGTTCATGCCAAGCGGTCGTGGCTGGAAATGACCTGGCTGCTGCGGGTGGTGGCTTATGCCAAGCCAACGGATGTTGGCGCCAGCGCGTGAGCCCTGGATTTCTGCGACTTGTATGCATGTTGCCGATGGTCAGAAACGACTTCATCAGCCGCCAAAATACCCGACATGCGAGTGAACATTCTGTTTACACGATGATTTTTTACCCGCTCCCCCGAAATTTCAGTAAATTGGGTTGTCAAAGTCGGTGGGATGGCAATGGTGGGGACGCCCTCTGAAGGGGTAATGCGTTACGGTGGCGGGCGGGTAAACATACCTGCTGCGCCGGCTGGCCTTCAGCCGACGGTCGCGCATTTTCTCAAAATTGCCCGTGAATATCGGCGGTGGTTCGAACAGCCGCGATTTTACGTGTCTGTCATCCTGGGCATTCTCGCAAGCTATCTGACGGCCGTGATGCCGGCCCCTGTCGTGACTGGGGGCTGGGTTGTGCTGCTGGTTGCCGCAACACTTATCCTGCTTGCTTCGGCTGCCTTTGCGATTTTCTTCCAGCGGCTTCGCACCGGTTGGCAGCAGCGTTCGGGGGAGCCTGCCGAAATATTGCGCCGGTTGGGCACAGCCCAGAAACTCTCCTTCCACTTGATAGCCTGCGTCTGGGCGCTGCTGTTTCTTGGTGGCGCCCTGACCCTGCTTTCCTTCACCGGGCCATTGGTCCCGGTGCTCGCTTGCGTCATGCTGGCGACGGCCATTGCCATCTATACGCTCTCCGGTCTTGTGGGGGGCGGTCCGCCGGATTGTGTGGCGTTGCTGAGCTGGCTGGCATTGCCGCCCCGTCCGCTGGGTCCGGCACCGGATCAGGCGGCGCAGGCCCATGTGGCGGCACAGCGTTATGCGGCGGCGGTCCAGGCGGACATGGCCGGCATCGCGCATGGATCGACCCGCCTGGGCCGTCTGGTCAGTATGGCCAGCCGCCGATCCCAGCAAAAACGCACCATCTGGCCCGGTGACATTCACATTGATATGGGGTGGCTGCGCGATGATCTGCGGTGGCGCGCCATCGGGACATTGCGTCTGGTGGCAGGGCTGCTGCCCATTTTCCTGCTGCTGCTGATTACAGGATTTCCGGGTGCCAACTGGCTGATCCCCTTCCAGCCGCTGCCCCCCGCCCAGCAGGCGGCACAACCGCCGGACCCACCGCAGAAGCAGAAAGATGATCCTCGCGGGGACCAAGGTTCCGGTGGTGGCCAGGGTTCTGGCGGTGGTCAAGGTTCCGGTGGCGGCCAGGGTTCTGGCGGTGGTCAAGGTTCCGGTGGCGGCCAGGGTTCTGGCGGTGGTCAAGGTTCCGGTGGCGGCCAGGGTTCTGGCGGTGGTCAAGGTTCCGGTGGCGGTCAGGGTTCTGGCGGTGGTCAAGGTTCCGGTGGTGGCCAGGGTTCTGGCGGTGGTCAAGGTTCCGGTGGTGGCCAGGGTTCTGGCGGTGGTCAAGGTTCCGGTGGTGGCCAGGGTTCTGGCGGTGGTC
>NZ_WIDQ01000005.1:0-113101 GCF_009495745.1 Niveispirillum sp. SYP-B3756 | reverse complement strand
TCAGGGTTCTGGCGGTGGTCAAGGTTCCGGTGGTGGCCAGGGTTCTGGCGGTGGTCAAGGTTCCGGTGGTGGCCAGGGTTCTGGCGGTGGTCAAGGTTCCGGTGGTGGCCAGGGTTCTGGCGGTGGTCAAGGTTCCGGTGGTGGCCAGGGCTCCGGCGGTGGCCAGGGTTCTGGTGGCGGCCAGGGCTCCGGCGGTGGCCAGGGTTCTGGTGGCGGCCAGGGCTCCGGCGGTGGCCAGGGTTCTGGTGGCGGCCAGGGCTCCGGCGGTGGCCAAGGTTCTGGTGGCGGCCAGGGTTCTGGCGGTGGTCAAGGTTCCGGTGGCGGCCAGGGTTCTGGCGGTGGTCAGGGTTCTGGTGGCGGCCAGGGCTCCGGCGGTGGCCAGGGTTCTGGTGGCGGCCAGGGCTCCGGTGGCGGTCAGGTTCAGCCGGTGGCGGTGGGCAGTGGTGGTGGTCAGAATGCTGCGGGCAGTGGTGCCCGCATCGTTTCGATCACCGTCGGGGGCCCCGGCGGAGAGGGGACAGAGATGGTACGCGTTCCCGGCATGGGCCGGGAGCGGGTGACGGATGGGGAGCCGATGCCGCCCTTGCAGCGCTTCGACCCGATGGCGCTGCCCAGCACGCAGGAGGCAGGCAAGGCGCTGTCGATCGACCTGCCGGTATTGCGTGGTGGTGCGGCCGCAGCGGGGCGACCGGACAATGCGCCGGTACCGGATAGTCCGGCCCCGGCACGCAGGAACGACCCGCCCCCCCAGTCGGGGCAGCAGCCGCTGCCCGCCTGGGTCGGGCATGTGATGGGAGGGGGACGCTAAGTCCATGGTTGATATGGGGACGCCGGTGCTGCACCGGAATGATCTGGACTATGTGAAGTCGGTACAGGACGGGGTGGGCCGCACCATGTTCGGGCTGGAGGAGGTGCTCCGCCTGCTGATCGTGGCGCTCTATACTGGCGGGCATGTGCTGCTGGAAGGCAATCCTGGCCTGGGCAAGACCCAGTTGATCAAGGATCTGTGCGCCAATCTGGGCTTTGACGAAAAGCGCTGGGGCCGCATCCAGTTCACGCCCGACCTGATGCCGGCCGACATTACCGGCACCAAGATGCCGGTGGATGGTGACATGGGCCGGTTTGCCTTCCAGCCGGGGCCGCTGTTCCGCTGGCTGCTGCTGGCGGACGAGATCAACCGCGCCACGCCCAAGACGCAATCCGCCATGCTGGAAGCCATGGCGGAAGGGCAGGTGACAGTGCTGGGCCAGACGCACAAGCTGCGTCCGCCGGTACCGGTTACGGGTATGGGGGATACCTTGTCGGTGTTGCCGCCCTTCATGGTGCTGGCCACCCAGAACCCGATTGACCAGGAAGGCGTGTTCGACCTGCCGGAGGCGCAGGCCGACCGCTTCATGTTCAAGGTCAGGATGCCGTTTCCCAATGCCGGTACCCTGGGTTCCATCATTGACAAGGTGACCGGACCGCCGGCCGCCCCCGCTGGGCCGGCGGCCACGGCCGCCGGGAAAGGCTGGGGGGAGGAGGATGCGCTGCGCTTCTTCCACCGTATCGGCAGCGCCATCCGGGCGCTGGACCCGCCGCCGGTGGTCAAGGATCATATCGTCAATATCGTGCTGGCCACCAACCACCGTGCGGCGGAAGCCGTTGGCATTGATCAGCGCACCCAGGAGACGCTGGAGAAGTGGAGCCGGCACTTCGTCGATTATGGCGCCGGTCCCCGGGCGGCCACGGCGATGATGCTGGGGGCCAAGGGCTGGGCCGGTCTGTTCCTGGGCGGGGTGGATCATGCGGGCGCGGCACTGGGCCGGGTGGCCATGCCGGTGCTGCGCCACCGCCTGAAACTGGTGTTCGACTGGGAACACCGGTTCCTGGAAAAGGCGCAGGGCCGTTACAAACCCGTGCCGCCGGGCCGGGATGAACGGCATGATGCGCTGCTGGCCGAACTGGTGATGCTGACCGCCCCGACGGAGGCGGGATACCGCGATCTGATCGGGCAATCCCTGCGTGCCGCTGGCGTGGCCCTGCCGGAACGTTGATCCTGATGGCGCCGCACCTGCCCCCCTTCCCGTTGGACCCTACGCTGCTGGAGGCCTATCGCCTGAAAGCCGGCCGGCGCCTGCCGGCGGGGCAGGTGGGCGCGCATCTCCGGCGTATCCAGGGGCAGAGCCTGGAGTTCCGGGAGCATCGGCGCTATCTGCCGGGCGATGATTTCCGCCATATCGACTGGGCGGCCTCTGCCCGGCTGGGGCCGCTGGCCGAACCGCTGGTCCGCACCTATGCCGCCGAACAGCGCCTGACCATCGCGGTTTCGGTGGATACGCGGGAAAGTATGCGGCTGCCGGCAGCGGGGCGGAAGCTGGATATCGCCCTCTGGCTGGCACGGGCCATCGCCGGGGTGGCGCTGGCCTCTGGCGACCGGGTGCTGCTGCATCGGCTGTTCGCCACCGAGGATGCGCTGGAGGAATTCAGCGGCCGTCGGCTGCCGGCGCGTGCGCTGGCTTTCCTGGAACGGGCGGCGACCCGGCCGGCGACGGATGATTTTGATGATGCGGCCATCCTGCGCCGGTTGCCGCCGACCGCCGTGTGGATCGTGCTGACCGATCTTTATTTCGATGATCCGCAGGGGCGTTGGCAGCGGCTGCTGGCCCGGGCGCAGGAAGGGGCCCGCTGGGTCATCCTGGTGGAACTGGACAGCTGGCCGGCGGAACGGGCTATGCTGCTGGGGCCGACCCTGGCCAGCGGGCCGGGCCTGCCCGCCGGTCCCGTCCGCCGTCATATCGATGCCGATCAGGCCCTGATGGTGGAACAGCGCGTTTCCACCCATACGCGCGGCCTGTGGGAACCGGCGCGGCGCGGCGGGATCGACCATGTGCAATGGCGCTGGCCGGCGGAACCGATGGCCGATGGCGGGGCCGCCTTCTTCACCGACCGTTTTTTTCAGGAACCCGTCCTGGCCCGCCTGTTTGCGAGGCGCGCATGATCATTGCCGCCATCGCCATTCTGGCCGGTCTGCTGGGGCTGGTCGTGCTCTATATGCGGTTGCCGCAGTTCCGTACCGTCACCGTTTCGGCGGCGCGTTTCCTGCTGGAACTGCCGGAACCGGTCACGGCCCGCTGGCGCTGGGCACCCAGTATGCCGGTGCGGTCGGTATCCTTCTGGCTGCAATGCGGGGTCATCGCCTTGTTATTGGCCGCCATCCTGCTGGAGGCGTGGCGGGTGACGGGCATCAGCCGGACAAGGCTGGGTGTCTGGCTGCTGGTCGACAGTTCCTACAGCATGGCGACCCGGCAGGGATCGGGAACCCGGCTGGATCTGGCGCGGGCGGCGGTGGAACAGGCGATCCGCCGGGCCCAGGCGCAGGCGGGCAATGATGCCCCCTGTTTTCGGCTTTCCAGCTTCAACCAGCAGCGTACCGACCATCTGGATGATGGTACGGCCGACGCCACCCTGGCCCTGCTGAAGGGGCTGACGCCGCAACCGGTGGGTACAAATCTGGCGCTGCCGCTCGCCGCACTGCGGCTGCCGGCCAGCGGTGGCTGTGCGGTCAGCCATGTGGTGGTGGTGACCGACCGGCCGGCCCCCTCCGTTCCGGCTGGAACCGACCGGGCGCTGGTCTGGATCGATGTGGCCCAGCCGGTCGATAATATCGGGATCAGCGCAGTGGATATTCAGCGCGACCCGTTCTCCGGCGCGGTGCGGGAGGTAGCGGTGGCCATCACCGCCACCGGGACGCCGCCCGGCGATGCCAGGATGACCATCCTTGGCCCCGATGGCAGCCCCCTTCTGGAACGCCGGGCGGAATGGTCCCCCTATGGCCCGTGGCGCATTGTCTTTGAACCAGCCAAATCCGGTACCTATCGACTGGCCTTGTCGCCATCCGGTGCCTATGACGGGGATGATCTGGCGGAACTGGTGGTGGATGCCGGCGGACAGCCGCGCGTGGATTGGCGCCTGGCCGACCGAACCCTGCCAATGCGGCTGGGCTGGGCGCTTAGCACGGTCAACCCGACCTTGAAGGTGGTAGATGATCCGGCACAGGCCGGGCCGGAGCCGACCCTGGTGGTCGGTCCGGGTTATCGCCGCTCACCGGCCTCCCCCGTGGCCCTGTTCGCGGATCGTCATCCGATCCTGGCCGGGGTCAATTTTGATGTGCTGGATCAGGCGGGCATGAATGCGGCCCGCCTGCCGGTGGGTTTTACGCCCATCGCCGCCGATACGGCTCGCCATGTCTGGATTGCGGCGCGGGACGTGCCGCGTACCGCCTATATCCCTGGCCTGCCGCTGGCGGGGGAGGGGCCGGTGGAAAAGGCATCCATGCTGCTGTTCTTCAACAGTGTGCGCTGGCTGATGTCGGAAGGGTCGGCCCCGGCCCCGGCCCGCTGGCTGACGCCGAAGGGAACGGTGATTGATGCCGCGGTGGCAGAGGGGGATATGACGGGGGAGCCGGCCTCTTTCGGCAGCCTGGATGATCTGGTGCCCCGCGCTGCCCAGGATGGGGGTATCCCCGTCTGGCCCTGGCTGGTGGCCGCTGCCGCCCTGCTGTTCGCCCTGGAACGTGCCTATGCCGCCCGGTATTGGAGGGTGGCATGAACTGTCTGCTGCCGGGTCTGTTGTCCGGGGCGGGAATCGGCTGCGATGGTGGCGGCTGGGCGGGGACGCTGGCGCTGGTGGCGGCCCTGGCCGCCTTTCTGGCGGCTGGTATCCAATGTTGGCAGGCCCGCCGGGGTGGGCGGGGGCGCTGGGTTCTGGCACTGCCGGTGCTGGCCGGTCTCATCGGCTGGCTGCTGGCCTTGTCGGCTACCGGTCTCTGGTTCAGCCGGGAAGCCGGGCGGGAGGGGCGGCATCTGGCGGTGCTGGTCGACAGTTCCGCCAGCGCCCGGCGCACGCCCGAGCAATTGCCAACCACCCTGGCGCGTGTCGCCGACCGGGTGGGCGAGGCATCGCGCACGGCCGATCCGCGCGACAGTGCCAGTGTGCTGTTTGTCGCCGATGGCAGTGTCGCGGTCCATCCGGGCTTGCCGCTTGCCTCCCTGGCGGGGGCCTTGCCGGGACTGGCGGGCCAGAAAGGGCCGGCGGAGGGAAACAGCGATCTGGCCGCTGGCATCCGGGCGGCGGCGCGCAAGGTGCGCGATGCTGGCGGCGGGGCCATCCTGCTGGCATCCGACGGGTTGCAGACGCGCGGCGACGCGCTGGAAGCGGCGGGGGAAGCCGGCCACCTGGGCATTCCGGTTCATGTCCTGCCCGTTGCCAGCCCATCGCCCGGCATCGGGTTGATGGCCAGCCACTTGCCGCCGCGTGTGGCGGCGGGGGTGGAAACCCGGCTGCGGCTGGTGGTTGCCAATCCGCTGGACAGGGCAGGGCGCTTTAAACTGCGGGTGCAGTTGAACGGGGAAGGCACCCCGGTGGAGGCCGAGGCGGAGGTGCCGGCCGGCGCCAGCGGGGCCGTCTCCCTGCCCGTCATCTTCGCGGATCGCGGCTTGCAGTTCCTGGATATCGATCTCACCCCCGCAGAGGGGGGAGCATCGCAGCGTCGCCGTGCCTATACGCTTGTCGATACGCCGACGCGGATCGCCGCGCTGGGGCCGGCCGGTTGGCTGGCGGCCCTGCCCAGCGACAGCTATCAGGTTGAACGCTACGGCGACGGGCAGCCCTTCGCCCTGAACGACATCGATGTGGTGGTCATTGATGGTGTTCCGGCCAACCGTCTGGCGCCTGGCCAGGCCGAACGCGTTGCGGCGGCGGTGAAGGAAAATGGGGCCGGCCTGTTTCTCGCCAACGGTCCGCACAGGGGCCGGGACGAGGACCCGACGGTCTTGATGGGGTACGAGGAAACGGCGCTGGATCCCTTGCTGCCGGTGACATCCAAACCGCGGGAAATGCTGGTGGAACCACCGGGCCGTCAGGTCGTGATCATGGTGGATACGTCGGGTTCCATGTGTGGCCTTCCGCTGCGTCTGGCGCAGCAGCTGGGGGCCCATATTGTGGATCAGCTGCGCCCGCGCGACAGTCTCACTATCACCAGCTTTGCCAGTGGTTACAGCGACCTGCTGCGGAACGTCACGATGAGCGCCGCCGGCAAGGCAGAGGCACGGGCGAAGCTGGGTTCGCTTTCCTGTGGTGGCGGCACGAACCCCAACAGCGCCTTGGAGCGGCTGGCGGTGAAGAATGCCCAGCAATGCGGCCTGTTCTTCATCAGTGACGGGGGGTTCAGCCTGGGGGCCCGTCTGCCCGGCTGCATGACCACCATCTTCGCCATCGGTCAGACCGAAAATTCTGTCAACCGCGAGATGGCGCGGATGGGGGAGATGCATTTCATCAACGAACCCGGTGCCATCGGCGGGCTGCATCTGGGCTTCATGCAACCGGAAAAGCGCTCCAAACATTTTGAACCCGGAAATTACCGTCCGGACCTGCTGTTGCCGGGTTCTGGCCTGCTGCCGGACCCGCCGGGCGATCTGGACGGCAATGCGGTGACTTTCGTGCGCGATGGGGTGGAACTGGCGGCCACCCGCCCGCATCCGGTTGATCCCGTGCTGGCCTTTCTGGACAGCGGCACGGGGATGGCGGGTGTTTTCACCACCAATGTGCCTGCCGCCTGGGCGTCGGGTGCGGGTGCCCGCAGCGTGAAAGGCTGGATGGAACATCTGGTCGCCTGGCCACAGCGTGACCGCTATGTCTTTGATCTGGTGGAACAGGATGGTATCCCGACCCTGCTGCTGTCGCTGACCGTGCGGGATGGTCGCGTGCCGCTGGTGGAGCAGGTCTCCGCCTCGCTGCGGACGGCCAATGGCGATCAGCCCTTGCGAAGCGAGCAGGACCCCGCCGCCTGGGGCCGTTTCCGCCTGCGTCTGCCCGCCGCCCCGGTGAGCGGGGCGGCCATGCTGGTGCTGCGTGAAACCGGGCCCGATGCGCTGGACCGCGAACAGCGTATCCCCATCCGTCTGGGCACGATGGCTGATGGCGCCCCCGCCGTCGGGTCGGAACAATGGAGCTATGGCGTCGATACCGCCCTGCTGACCGCCCTGGCGGCGGCCAGCGGGGGCAGTTACGACCCGTCCGCCTTCATCCTGGGCGGTGCGGTGCCGCGTCCGCCGGCGGCGCTGCCATTGTGGCCCTGGCTGCTGGTGCTGGCGACCGCCCTTTATCTTGCCCTGATCGCCCTGTGGAGGTGGTTGCCGTGACCGATGCCGTTTCCGATGCCCGGTCTTTGCCACCGGTTCCCGGTCTGCCCCGCGATGGCCTGCTGTTCCAGCGGGTGGCCGTGGGGCTGCGGCCGCCTGTGCTGGCGATGTTGAACCGGCTGCTGAGCCCGCCCCCCTTGCCGGACAGGCGGCGATATTCGCCATGGGGGCCACTGGCCTCCCTGCGGGAGAAGGTTGATCGGTTGTGGGCCGAGATGCGGGATACAGGCCCGCCGCTGCCGGTTGCCGATCTGGACCGGCTGATGCGCCCCCCGGCCGTGGATGAGAAGCGGCTGCGCGCGCAATGGGGGATGCTTGATGTCCGGCTGCGCTACACCGAACTGCGCCCGGCGGAAATGGGCCAGTTGCTGACGGTACAGGCGGCGTTTGCCGATCGCTGGGCGGGCGTCGCCGACACGGTTCTGTCCCGGCACCTGCCCCGCTGGTTACGGCCAAGGCGCAAGCAGGTTGACGGATATTACATGCCCCCGCCCGCCTGGGGGCTGGTGGCGGGTCTGGCCTGGGACGATCTGGATTTCCGCCATGCCGTGGCGGCCCTGATACAGGGTTTCCTGCGCGAAAATTATCTGATCATCCCTGGCCAGATGCCGGTGCCGCGTCTGGCACCGGAGACCTGTTGGCTGCTGCTGGCGGCCGTGGGGCCGCGTCCGCGCCGCTGGTGGTGGCCGCAGCATTGGTTCCCCTCGACAAGGCGGGCCCGGCGGCTTGAACAGATGATCACGGCGCTGATCCCGACCACGCCGGACTGGGCGGGTTTTTGGGATTGGTGGGTCTTGCGTCGTTTGCTGACCCATCTGCCTGATTTGCCGGCACGGTTCGGCCCGGAGCTGGCGGCGTCCCTGGCAGCCGTTCCACCACCCCTTTCTGCCTCCCTGTCGCCCATTCCCAATTCCCCTGCTTCGATTGGCGGTTGAAATGCTCGGTCCCGATAGTCTGAAGTCCCTGGTCGCAAATCATAAGAACACGCTGAAACTGCTGTTGAGTGTGGAAAGCCTGCTGAAGGCCCGCTTTATCGGCATGGATGTGCATGTCCGGGCACTGATCCTGGCGGTGGCCTGTGGGGAGCCTTTATTGCTGGTGGGGCCGCCGGGCACGGCCAAGTCACGCCTGATCCGGGCCTTTTGCGGTGCCATCGGGGTGCTGGATGAAAATGATGCGGCCAGCCGTCATGACAGCTATTTCGAATATCTGCTGACCCCGTTCACCGAGCCGGGGGAACTGTTCGGCCATTACGATATCGCGGCCTTGCATGAACGCCGGGGCATGATCCGCCTGGAAGAAGGCATGATGCAGAATGCCAAGGTCGTGTTCCTGGACGAAATCTTCAACGCGTCCAGCGCCATCTTGAACTCGATCCTGTCCTTCATGAATGAGCGCGTGTTCCATGACCGGGGCAGTGTGCGCCCGGTCGCCATGCACTGCATGTTCGCCGCCACCAATGATGTGCCGCGCGGTGGGGAATTGCGCGCCATCTATGACCGTTTCGTCATTCGAAGCTGGGTAGAGAATGTACGCGACACGCCGGAGGAGATTGGCGATCTGATCCAGCGCGGCTGGCTGGAAACTTATGGCACGCACCAGACGCCCAACCTCACCAGTCTGCTGGACAAGCTGGCCGACCTGCGGCGGGAAATTCGTGGCCTGACGCGGGCCGACACGATCAAGCGCGATAACCAGACCCTGCTGGGCAACCTCTCCCATCTGGTGAAGACGGCGCGGCAATATAATGCCAGTGCAGTGTCCAACCGCCGGCTGGTGAAGTTCAGCTATATGATGACCATGCACCGGTTGCTGCGCGCAGTGGAGGAAGGGGCGGAGACCGACAAGCCGCTGACCATCGGCCGCCCCGAACTGGCCCTGTTCTGGAAACACCTGCTGGATTCCGTCGATCCGATGGTGATCCAGAAAATGGAAAAGCTGCCCTATCCGGTGGAGTGAGCAGGGGATGCAGATAACGATCCTCGCCCCCCCGGTCTGGCAGCCGGTCCTGCAAGCGGCTGCGGCGGAACTGCCCGCATCGGTGGCGGCCCTGCTGCCGGTGCTGGTGGATTATCTGCACGACCGCCACGCCGGCATCACGCCGCGCATGGCCGGCCGGCTGGCGCGCGCTCTGTTGCAGGATGGCGGCCCGCCGCCCATCGGCACCCGCCGGGGCGGGCTGATCGACTGGTCGCGGGTGATCGACAGGCTGGCACGCGGGGCCTTGCCGGATGCTGAACCGCAGGGCGGGCGGGATCGGCGGCGTTCACCCACCACGGTGGTGGCCCCCGCCATTCCCTTTGTCATGCTGGACCGCGTGGTGCTGCCATTGCTGCTGGCGGCGCAAAAGCGCATCGATCGCTGCTGCCTGTTCGGCGGCGACGGGCACGCGCTGATGCCGGATGGGGAGAGCTTTCTGGCCGACTATGAAAGCGCGCTGGAAGCGGCGATGAGCGACCTGACAATGGGGATCGGCGGGCCGCCGGCCTTCTTCTGGCAGCATCGCGGGATTGATGCGGCGGCCCTGTCGCGCGGGCTGGGGGCTGGTGCGGCCGGGCGTGGCCTGTCGGAGGCCGATCCAGAGACGGTGGCCCTGCTGACCCGTCTGGAACCGGTGCTGGGGCCGATGCAGGTGCAGCGGACCCGCGCCCAGCAGCTTCGCCGATCCGACATGCAGTCCGGCGGGGTCCGCCCCCGCGAAGGCGGTGTGACTGGCATCCGGATGTCCCGCAGCATGGACGATCTGAACGACATGCTGGTCAGCGAATATACCAATGAGCCGCTGATGATGTTGGATCGGCTGGTGAATAGCGGTTTCATGGTGCGCCACCGGCCGCCCTTTCAACAGAACCGCCGTGACGTGCTGCTGGTGGGGGCCATGCCGCTGGGTGCGCGTGACACGGCGGCAAGGCTGGCCAAGGTCGCCTGGATTGACATGGTGGCACGGCTTGCCCCGCTGTTGCAGGGGGGCGGTCTGCGGCTCAGCGATTTCATCTGGCTGGATGGCGACCGGATGGGCGGGCTGGCCCACGGGGCAGCCAGCCTGCCGCAGGCTCTGTCCCTGCCACAAAGCGCCAATCTGACACCGGAAGAACGGCTGCGCTTCGTCTGGGCGTTGGACTGGCTGCCGGGTCTGCTGGATCGGCGCCGGGCCTATCCGCCGGGGCTGGAGCCGCCGGTGGGGGAGGGCGACGACGCGGTGGAAACCCTGCGCGCGGGTGCGCGCTGGGCGGCATGTGCGCTGGCCCGGATGCCGGCGGGCGCCGGCCGGGACAATGAAGCCGGACGGCTGGATCTGAAGGATTACGGCTTCGTGCATGTCATGCTGATGCTGCCCCGCCCGGCAGCCGGCCTTGACAGCGGGGAGGCGCGGTCGGCCGTCATGATGGCGGGGCAGACGCTGCGGCTGATGACCGGCCGGCGGCAGTCGGCAAGCATCCTCTGGGTGCCGCAGCGGGTGGCTGACCTGGATGGCTGGGCCCTGTCATTTGAGGCGGGGCCCCTGCGTCACCTCGCGGACAACCTGCCCCCACCGGGTGCCCCTGTGCCGGATGGCGACCCTGCCGCCGGCGGGGTGGATATGCACCGGCTGGCCGGTGGCCTGATCGGACTTTGGCTCACTCATCTTCAGGAGGCCATCTTTGGTGGCTGAACGCTGTTTTCTCCTGCCTTCGCTGACCGCTACGGAAGCGTTGCAGGTTCTGGCCGCACTGGTTGAGGCGGGCTTCGCCGATACGGCCCGGGAGGCTCGGCTGCGCCTGCAATTCGAAGGCGGCGGCTATCTGCGCATTCTGGTGCCTGATCCCTCGGTCCAGATCGGATCGCCGGAGAAGCGCAAGCGGCGGGAGGAGATGTTCGACCGGATGCGCCAGCGTCTGACCGCCATCATGGGCCCCTATGATGACGAGGTGGCGCATCTTGATCCGGATGCCGATATCTTCAAGGATCCGTTCCTCTTCACCCCGACGCTGTTGTTGGACAGCGCAATGCATCGGCGCGGCGAACCGGTCAGCCCTCTGGATGGAGAAGTGCTGCTGCTGCTGCCCGCCGGGGATGAGGCGGAAGCCTGGCGCCAGTTCGACCAGTTGAACACCCATGCCACCGCCGTGCGCATCGCTGCGGCGCGCACGGCGGAAGGTGCCGAGGATGGATTCTTCCTGTTCCATCTGCGCGATGACGAGGCGCGGGTTTCCTCTTTCCAGGGGCTGCTGGGCAGCGGCTTCCTGTCGGCCGCCATCGTGCTGGAAGGCTATGAGGCCGATGGGTTCGGCATCTTCCTGCCGCCCGGCACGGCGCCTGATCCGCAGGCCCTGGCCGCTTTCCAGAAAATCCGGCCGGCCCTTCTTCCCCAGATGGAGGTGGCGCGCGGGGAACCGGCGCTGGCCATCACCGTCACCGTTCAGGATGGCCGGCGGGAGGTTGATCTCTATCCGCTGAACCGGCTGCGCTATCGGGACAAGACGGCGCTGTGGCCGGCGGCCAGCCCGTCGTCGGCTTCGGCGGAACTGGTGCGCATCCACAGCCTCGTCAATTCTGACGCCATGGTGGAAAAGCTGGCGGAACGGGTGCGGGCGGTTGAACCGCTGGTGGGTTATGAGCTGGAATTGCGGGCTGATTATCCGGGGGTGGGTGCAGAAATGGACCTGCTGCGGGTGCAGGAAAAGATCGCCTATTATACCGAACTCTCCGCCTATCTCGCCGGGCTCACCCGGCCGCAACCCGTTCTGATGCGCTTTGCCGACCGGGACTTGCCAGCCCTGGCCGATGCGCTGCGGCGTTTTCCCTTGCAGGATATTGATGATGGCCGCATCCGCTATGGCTTCCAGGCCACGGGTGCGGATGATGGCGTCCATTACCTGCTGATCCAGCCGGAAGAGACGGCCCCTTCCTCCTTCCTGCCGGAATATTTCTGGCGGGAACAGCGGCAGGCCGGGCCGATGCTATTCCGGGTCGATCCCTTCTTCGCCCGTTTCTATGATGCGGCGCGGCCGGGCAGCCTGGTCTTCGTGCCGGAACAGCAGACCCTGTTTCCGCCGCTGCATAGCTGGGATCAGGCGGATATTGACAGCTATCTGCGCCAGACCCTGTCCAGTTGGTTCCATGGCGACCGTGGCGCCCAGGCCATTCCCCAGGAGCCCTATTACCTGTTCCGCCCCAACCCGGCGGGCGCCATCGTGGTGGAGGTGCTGGATGGGGCGGCCTTTGTGCCCCTGCGCCAGCGGATTGGCTGGCTGAACCGCAATCTGGAACTGCGGCACCGCCTGGAGTTGGAAAGCCTGATCGACGATCTGGCCACCAAGGCGGGCCGGGCGACCCTGGCCGAACGCGTGGCGGCAGAGGAAACGGCGGCCATCGGCCTCTTCACCGATGCCGCCGCGCGAACACAGGCGCATCTGGGCGGGCAGTTGGGAGACCTGCTGGATCAGTTGGCGCAGGAGGCGGGGCAAACCGCCGCCCGCACCGCCGCCGCATTGGATAGTTTCGACAAGCTTTACCGGGATATCGACGATATCGAGCGGGCGACGGCCGAACTGACCCAGCGTGCCCATGCGCTGGAACAGGTCAAGGCCGAACTGCACAGCGAAAGCGACAGTTTCAAGCAGGTGCGCCAACAACTGGAGGAACAGGTTTACGAGGCCATCAAGGCCTCCGACGCCACCCTGGCCAAGCTGGAGGATTCCGTTACCGAACGCGTGGCCCGGCTGAAGGAAACCCACCGCCGGCTTCAGGACAGGCTGCTTGAAATGAGGGCAGGGCGATGAGCACGGGCGACGGGATGTCGTTCCGGCAGCGCCTGGACGATCATGACAAGGCCCTGGCGGCGGCAGAGGCGAAAGCGCCGGTGCCGGGCGTGACGGCGGCCCGGCTGGCGGACGCCGTCCGGATGCAGCAGGCGGCCAGCGCCGATCTGATTGGCTGGAGAAACCGGCTGCGGCGCAACCGTGCCCTGCTGCTGGAACTGCGGCAGCGGCAGTTGGTGGAACGGCTGGCCATGCAGCGCACGGCCCGGCGGATCGTCTGGGGCTGGCCGGCCATCCGCCTGCGCATCCTGATCGTTTCCCTGTGGGTACAGGTCCACCCGATCCTCACGGGCTTTCTGCTGCTCCTGCTGACTCTGGGCATCCTGGCCCTGATCTTCCCGCATTATGCGGAGGCGA
Source organism: Niveispirillum sp. SYP-B3756 (assembly GCF_009495745.1). GTDB lineage: Bacteria > Pseudomonadota > Alphaproteobacteria > Azospirillales > Azospirillaceae > Niveispirillum. The sequence goes on along the minus strand of NZ_WIDQ01000005.1, from coordinate 99,762 downwards.
TCATGTTCGCTGTGAGCGAGCTGCTCAAAGATCCGAACAGGGGGCGGCCATGATGGGAGAGATCACAGCCCTGGCCGGAACAACGCCATCCCGCTTCCGCCGGGCCACGCTGCCGGCGGCGGAACAGGGTTTGGGTCGCAGGCTGGCACGGCGCTGGCTGGTCACGCTGGGCCTGTCGGCTGCGCTGGTTCTGCTGATGGTGGGCACCCGCCGGCATTGGTTTGACGAGACGGGGCCCGGATACGCAGCCTATTGGCTGCATGACCGGCTTTATCTGCCGTTGAAGGGCTATCTCTGGACCTGGGGCTTTCCCCAGTCGCTGGTGGTATGGCCGGTCATCCTATTGCTGCTGGGGGTGGCTCTGGCGGGCTTCCTTTCCAGGCGACCGCTGCTGCAGGGCGCCCATGGCTTGGCGGCACGCTACCTGTTGGCCAATCCGGTCGGGCGTCGGATGATTGACCGGTGGCACAGGCTGACCGTGCGGACGCGCTTGCGCCCGCACCAGCTGGAAATGCTGGCAGAACAGGCCCGACAGATGGTGCTGGAGCAGCCGCAAGCGCGCCTGCCGCTGTCCCGTCTGCTGGCGTTGACGCAATTATGCATGGCCATGCGCCTGCGTGCGGATGGCAGCACTGCCGCGCGCCTCACCATCCTGGCCGATCTGCTGGAAACATTGCTGCGCATTCAGCAGGATCAGGGCGATGCGCGCGCGGTTCGCGCGGCCATGGAACAACTGACCCTGCTGATGGCCGATCACCTGACTGCTCTGACCGCCACGCCGGTTCCGGGTGACCTGCTGGCACCCGCCACCCTGGCCGGGGAGGTGCAGGTTCTGGTGACGGCACTGCGGGGCCGGCTGGCATCCGGCAAGGCGGGTGACCTCTCCCTGCTGCGGCCGGTGGCGGCGGCCATCATGGAACGCTGCGGCCTGCTGGACCTGATCCGCACCATGGCGGAACGGGGCCTGCGGGGCTTTGGTCGGGAACTGTCCGCACCCGAAGCCGGCCCGCCTGCCTGCGGCCGGCTGTCGGTGCTGATCGCCCTGTTCGCCGCTGTGGAGACGGGGGAGGAGGAACTGGCCCATGCCACGTTGGAAAGCCTGTCAGCCCTGGCCTTTGGCCGTGCGGCAGGACTGCCGGCCCCGGTTGCCGCCTTTGCCGACGCCTGGCTGGCGGAGGCACCGGACCTGCCGCACTGGCAACTGGCCGCGCACCTGTCTGACCCACCCTTGCCCGACCCGTCTTTGCTGACGCCGGGCGACCATGATCATCTGACCGGCCGGACCCATCGTCTGGCCTGGGTCGCCGGGGCCGCGGAGGCCACGCCATGACTGACCAGCCGTTCCTGTCCCGTATCCAGACCTGGCAGCGCGCGCGGGACCGGGAGGTGGCGGCCGCCGTCCGCCGCCTGCCGCTGCGGGCCCGTGCGGACCTGCCCTTCTTCATGATGGTTGCGCTGCTGGTGGTGGTGCTGGGCCTTGTGGCCTATGCCGGCATGGTTGTGGTGCGGCGGCTGGGCTGGCTGGACCCGGTTGTCGTGGCCCCGGTCGCGGATGAACGCATTCTGGACAATCTGCGCCGTGACCTGCCGGCAAAAACCCTGATCACCGCCGCCTGGCATCCGGGGCTGGAAACCCTGACCGTCAGCCAGACCGGCGGCGCCCTGCATCATCTGAATAAGGCGACCGGTCTCTGGTCACGCGAACGCCCGGTGGAACAATTGCCCTCGCTGGGCAGTGACATCGTACAATTGCGCGCCGGCTGCGGTGGCGATGCGGTGTCGGCGGCAGCCTGCGCTGATCCCGCATCGCTATGGGCGCTGAGCGAAAAAGGCGCCCTGGCGCGCCGCCTGAACAGCCATTGGCAGGCGCTGATCGGCGACAGCCGCTTCATGGGCAGCGATGGCCGCCCGGTGGAGGCAGGGGCGGCCACCACAGCTTCCCTGTCAACCGATGGCCAATGGCTGTTCATGGGAACCAAGGCCCAGGGCGGCGGCCTTTATGATCTGAAACAGCGTTACTGGCTGCCGCTGGGTGGCGCCGCACCCTCAATGCCGTCGGGCCAGATCAATGTCGCCGTCTGGTGGAAGGACCGTTTCGCCATTGGCGGGGAGAAGGGGCTGACCTTCCTTGACCCTGACGGCGGGCAACCCCGCGCCGTGCGCTCTCCCATCCTGGCGGCCACGGTCAGCGATCTGCTGGTGCTGGAGGATGGGCGGCTTCTGGTGCTGGAAAAGCATCCCTGCCAGATCGGCGGTGAAGGGTGCCTGCGCGTGCAGACGCTGGACGGGCCGGCGGCCAAACCGGTGATCCTGATGGATGAACGCAACCGTTATGCCGATCTGGATATGGCCAGCCTGTTCTTTGCCGATATCCAGGGCCGTTCCCTGCTGGTGGCGGGGCGCAAGGGCGTTTTCGTCTATGACATGGCCCGGCATAACTGGACGCGTCTGGATGATCGGCCGGTGCTGGCGGCACGGCGCGAACAGGGGAGTGTTTTCTATGCCTATACCGGGGGTGTCGCCCAGGTGACCCGGCGGGCAGTGAAGCAGAACTGGGGGCTGCCGGGCAAGCAGGTGGTGCAGCTTGTTGGCGCTGACCGGCAGATGATGGCGCTGACGGATGATGGGGAACTCTACGCCTTGCCCCCGGACGGCAATCCACAGACGCTGTTTCAGCCTGGGGGCACCGCCGGCGATCCCCAGCTTTTCAATGCCGCCTATGCTGCCGGCGACCGCATCCTGTTGACCGGGCCGCGCCAGGCCCTGCTGCATGATGTCCGTCGGAGGCTCTATACCGATATCAATGTGCAATTGCTGCCGGATTGGTTGACCGATGGCCGTACCCGGACCCTGGTGTCAGGCGAGCGGATATTCGGACTGGTCTCGGCCGGGGGGCAGGTGACGGCACAGGCCGTCGATCTGTCCGCATTGGGCGGCAATCAGGCCTCCATGTCCTCGGGGACCAGCCCGGCGGTTGCCAGCCCCATCCGTCAGGCCCGCGCCTGGGCCGGCGGCGGCATAGCCGTCATCGATGGCACGGGCAGCCTGCGTCATCTGGATGTGGACAGGGACAAGCCGCTGACCGGTGCCGCCATCCCGGCACTGGATCGCCTGTCCTTGCGCGATGTGGCCACTGTGGAAGATGTAACGGCCTTTGCCACAGGCACCGGTATCATCGGCTATGATCATGTGCAGCGGCGCTGGGTGGGGCCGATGGGCACCGGCATTGACCAGGGCAATGTCAACAGTCTGGCGGGGCGTGGCAACCGGCTGCTGTTCACCACGGATCAGGGACGCCTGGGCGAGGTCAAGCCAGGGGCATCGGATGGAACCGCACTGATCGGTGCCCAGCGGATTCAGCTGAAGGCGGCGGCCCCCAGCGATGTGCTGGTGTATGGCCCGCGCCTTTTCCTGGCCGGCCGTTCCAGCGTGGATATGTATGACCTGTCATTGCGCACTGTAATCTATCGTTGGTCGTTCCCCGGTGATGCCCCGGTGGAGATTGTCGATCAGATGGGTTGGAGCCCGCTGACCTTGTCGGATGGCCGGCTCCATCTGGATGGCGGCGCAATTGCGCCAGATGGGGGGCGTGTACTGTCCGCAACCCTGGGAAGTAACATCCTGACGGTGCGGGAGAAGGATGGGGCCCGGCATCTGCGGCTCCACAGCAAGACCTCGCCGCAAAAACCGGAGGCGGACCAGTGCCTGTTCCGCAATCCGTCTGCCGGTGGCCGGGCCCAGCACCTGCTGGATGCCCGCATGATCGGCGATGGCTGGCTGATGGCGCTGACCGATGATGGATTGCGTCTTTATAATGAGATGGCGCGGAGCTGGTATCCGGTGCGCCCGCTGTCGCGCGCCATCACCGCCATCCATGTGGTCGATGATCACCTTGTCCTGGTGGCGGGGAACGGGGCGGGCCATGTCCAGCTTGTGCCGCTGGACAAGATTTCCCGGCCGCAGAGTTGCAGCACGCAAGCGGTGGCCCTGCCGGAGGATTGGCGGGAATTCCGCAGCGTTGCCATTGATGAAACAGCCGGCCGGCTGGTCTGGATTGCCGCTGATGGTGCGGTGATCGAATGGGCGAAGGGGCAGCAGACCCAATTGCTGGCGGCAACGGCCGGTATGCCGGCAACCGACAGCTTGCTGCGCGTCTTCAACCTGGGGGACCGGCTGGCCTTCGCCGTGCCAGAGGGGCTGCTGCTTTATCAACTGGCCGATCATGCCTGGTCGCGCGTCGAAATGCGATCGGAGGCCGGGCCGCTGCGGGGCCTGCGTGACCTGAACCTGGAACCCGATGGGGATGGTCAGGCGGTGACAGCCCGACTGCCGGACGGTCGCACTTATCTCGGCAATTGGAATGGCGCTGATAAGACCGCCACGCTGGCCGAACTCCGTCTTCCGTCGGTCGCCCCGTTCGGCCAGTCGGCGGACGGGATGCTGGATGCCATGTCCTATGGCGGGCGCTGGGTATTCTTGATGGGGGACCGGATCAAGCGGTTCGACCCCGCCACCGGGCGGTTTGCCCCCGACATCCTGCTGCCCCAGTCCGACGCCAGCCGCACGCTGGTGCTGCGCGGGCGGAGGCTGGTGGTGGAGGAGGATGGCGGCAAACGCTGGTGGGTGGCGCGTGCCACCCTGCCCGATGATGGCGCCAGCCCGATCCCCGTGCAGAACCTGTTTGATGCGGTGGTGCCCGTGGCGGGACAGCCCACCATGCTGGCCGATGATGGCCGGGTTGTCCGGCTTCTGCCGGATGGGTCCGTTCAGGCCTGCCAGTCTGACGGCACCTGCCGCCTGACGACGAAACCGGCCATGCCGCTGGACCCGGCCACGGTGACGGCGGCCTTTGAGAATGGCCCCCTGGTTCTGTTCCAGACAGCGCGCGGCTGGCGGCTGCATGATGTTGATACCCGCAGCGAACGCCAAGCCCCCGGCGCACTGGGGGCCTTGGGGCCGGTGGTGGAGACACGGCGGCAAGGGACGGTCTTGTGGCTGCGCGATGCCGCTGGGCAGGTGGTGGCGCTTGATGCTGCCGGCACCCTGGTGGCGCAGGCGACCGGCGTGGCGGGCCTTGGCGTCGATGGCAACGGCAATATCTGGCTGCGCGGTGCCAATCAGATGTTTGAAAAGGGCGCGTTGAAAGATGCCGCTACCTTTTTCAAACTGCCAAAGACCGTGGGCATTCAGGCGCTGACAGTTGCGAACGGCAGCAGCGCGGCCATGCTGGGCAGCGACCGGCGGCTGCGCACCCAGGTGCATGGTGAAATTTGGCTGGAGCCGCCACTGGCCTCGGATATCGATCTGACAAAGGTGCAGGAACTGTTCCGGATTACGCGTACCGACCAATGGTGGTTACGCGCCGGCCCCATGCTCACCCGGCTGGTGGCGGGCAATTGTCCCGGAACAAAGCCAGATGCCTGCCTGCGATCGGACCTGTCGCTGGCGTTGCCGGGCAATTCACCCATTCTCAGCATTGATGATCAGTTGCCGATCAGCCTGACCATCCGTCTGGCCGATGGCCGGATTCTGGAAACCCGGATGGGGGCGTCGGGGCTGGAGCCATTGACCACAACCAATGCGCTGCCGGTCGCCTCTGCCAGCGTGAATGATGTCTGGCCGTCCTGGCGCAACCGGATCGGCCCGCGCCTGGATGGTGTTCCGGCAATTAATCCCATTCTTGGGTTGCAGGCGGATGGCAGCACCATGCAGGGGCGCACGGCCGGGGGAATGGTGCCGCTGGGCATCACCATTCCGCCCCAGCCGCAGCCCCTGCCGGCCCTGGATGCCGGCTGGCTGAAATGGGAACGCGCCAGCCGGCATTTCCAGCTTGTCGGGATGACGGGTCTGGCCTCGCTGACACCGGAACAGCTGGTACGGGACGGACGGTTCATCTTCGCCGGTCCCGGCATGGCCGTGGCCGATACCGGGGGGATGACACGGCTGGCCAGCCGCTACGGCATTCTCAGCTTCCAGGGAAGAAGCCTGTCCTTGACCGACCCGCAAAACCGCTTCCAGCCGCAGGACATGCCGGCCCCGGTTGCCGCCGCGCATGGCCGCTTCCTGTTTGACCGGGGTGGGGTGCCCCTGACCGGCGGCGCGATGGTTGCGGATGATGGTCGCCACCTGATCAGCCAGGGAGATGCCACCTGGACCGAACAACTGCGTCAGGCACGGGTTGAAACCAGCCTGCGCGTGGCGGGGCAGCCGCAGGGGGCCGATGGTGCGGCTGGTTTCGGCTGGGACCGGCGCGCCGGTGTGGCGCTGGCGGATGGAAAGGTGCAGGTGCAGACCTCCCTGGGCATCCTGCCGGCCGATGGTCTGGCGGGGGCAGATCCCGGCTGGTCGGGTCGTCTGCCCTCTGCCGGGCGCCTGTTTGGCCGCGACGGGGGTGACCTGTTCATGGCCGATGGCGCTTCCTGGTACCGCCGCATGGCCGGCAGGTGGCAGCCGGCAACGGCGGCCGACCTGTTGACGCGGGAGCTTGCCAGCTCCCCGCGCTGGCGCTGGCGCGCCACCCCGCAGGGGGTGATGGTGCAGGGACCGTCCCTGGTTACCACGGGCCAGGGCCTTGCCTTCAACGATGATCTGATCCGCGCCGCCGGCTGGATCGACAGCAACAGCTTGGTGGTGGTGGATGGGGCGGGGCTGACCGTCGGCACGATGGAGGCGGTCCGCACCGGACAGGCAGCCCATAAGCCGATCGATCCGGCCATCGACACCATCTGGTCAATGCGGCCCAAACCGGGGGTCCGGATGCTGCTGGCGCGGGGCAATGGCGGTACCTTTGGCTGGGACGCCGCGGCACAGGGTTTCGTGCCGCTGGCCGATGGCGCCAATCCGCAGCTGAACCGGCAATTGATCGACCATCCCCGTTTGCGCATGGCCGTGATTGCCGGGCGGGTGGTGACGGAATTGCGTCTGGATGATCTGTCCGGCGGGTCGGTCTGGCAGCCGATCACCCTGGAAAACGGTTTTCCCTTTGACCGGGTGAATACCGTCCATATCCGGGGCAACGATCTTTTCCTGGGCACCGACGCGGGGCTGGAGGTTCACACCCTTTATCAGAATGATCTCGGCTTCGACACGATCAGCCGGCTGCTGGACATGCGGGCCGGCGGCAGCGGACCGCTCAGCCCCGTGCTGCGCATGGGGGAGCCGGTGGACAGTGCCGATTTATTGGCGGCCCGTTCCGCTGGTCGCTGTGTTCAGTTCGATGGAACCACCTATAAGAACTGCGTCGCAGCGGATATGGCAGACATCACGGTTCGTGCCAGGGCGCCCTGGTGGCACTGGCAGCGCGATGCCGCGGGCCGTGTGACCGGGGATTATGTGGCTTCGGGCGGTAAGGCGCCGGTGTTGCCGGCGATGATCAGCGGGGGGCGCCTGCCCCATGATCGTATCCGCGACATGGTGATCTGCCAGGGCCGGGCCGCCACCTTGTGGGAGGATGGCCCCGTGATGCATCATCCCGGTGTGGGGTTGGAATTGCGGACCGGCCTGCGCCTGACAGTCCCCGGTATGTCTCGTGATGCCCGGCTTTTCTGCCTGGAACGTCCGCTGCGGGAGGCGGGGCTGGATATTCCCGGCGGACTGTACTGGATCACCGATGACGCGGTGATGCACGATGATGGTAGTGCCTGGCAACCGATCGCCGGGGAGGCGGAGAAGGCTGCCCTGCGGCAGAGCGCCGACCAGTCCGTCCCCTATGCTGGCGCGCGGCTGCGGCTGGTTCAGGAACAGCGCGGCGGCTTGCGGTTCCAGCACCTTGGCAATAATGACCGCTGGGCCGATCTTGCCTGGAAGGGCAAGCGGCTGGCCCTGGATACGGTGGACCGTATGACCCTGGTGAAGGGACAGCCCTGGGCGGCCACGGCGGCCGGCTTTGTGCCGTTCCAGCAGTTATCCGATGGCAGTCTGGGGCTCGACCCCGATCAACTGGTCATCCTGCCCAGCCCCGCCAATGATTGCCGGGTCAGCGATCTGGAAACCGGGGCCGATGGGGAAAGCTGGGTCCGGTGCAATGCCAATACGGCGCAGGTCTATCACGGCACCCTGAACCCGGCTGCCACCCGGCCCGCTTTCCAGCCGGCGGATAAGGATCCCTTTGCCGACCCGGTGCTTGTGGCGGCGACGGGGGATAATCATTGGCAATGGCAATTGACCGGCCATGTCGATGGCAAGCCCGGTCAATTGGCCGCCACTTATCGGGATGATCCGGTCAGCCTTTCCAGCGGCCGGCTGTCACTGGACATGATCGCCCAGATCCGCGCCTTCACCCCCCAGGGGCTGGAGGTGCTGACAGAGGGGGCCGGCTGGTACCGGTCGGCGGGCAAGGGGCTGAACGATTTGCAGCGCCCGGCCAATGATCGCATCGATCATCGCGCGGTGCGCCGCATCGCCGTGGCGCGCGGCGCTGATAATGACCGCCGCCTGTGCCTGGAATTTGCCGAACGGCGGACCCTGGCGCTGAATGCCGCGCTGCAGGCGGTTGATGGCGGGGCCGGCTGCCGCGACGATCTGGGGACGGACGGGCTCTGGCAGTACGAGCAGGATGCCGATGGGCTGACCATGCAGGCGGTGGATCGCCGCCAGCGTATCGGCAGCCGCACCCTTAAGGAGGGGCGCTTCACGGATGAGGTTGCCACCGGTCTGCCGGTCCCCCGGCGGGACAAGGCCGGGGCGGTCGAATATCTGGTGCCGACCCTGGCGGGTGTCATTGCCTTTGATGCGGCGGCTGAACCGGCGGGTCTTTATCTGCCAGCCTTTGCCGACCTGCCGCCCACGGCGGCTCCCAGTGTGCTGGTTGCCGACCGGGAGGGCCGGGTCTCCTACCTGGGGCGCAGTGCGTTGGTCGGGCTGGAGGATGAGGTGCCAACGCCGCTGCCCCTGCCGCAATTGCTGCCCGATGACCTGGAGGCCCAGGCGCTGGAGCCGGGGCCGGGCAGTACCTTGCGGCTGGGCTGGAAGCAGGGTGATCGCGCCGGCTGGACATTGTTCGATCCGCAGGCGCCCAACGGGGCGCTTACCCTGGCGGAACCGGTCGATATTTCCGGCTGGCGTGAATATACCGAACTGCGCACCTTACACGGGAACGCCAACCCCAACCTGCTGATCGGGCTGGAGCGTAATCATCTGGCCCTGTCGTCGGGCTTCTCCGCCCAGCCGGTCAGGCAGGATCTGGACTTTGTGGGCTCGGTGCGGGGGGTGGTCCGGGCTGGCCGTACATTGATGGTGATCGGCAGCCAGGATATTATGGAAATCGATATGGTTGCCGCGCTGCGGGTGACCGTTTCCCCCCAAACCCCGCCCCCATAAGGGGCGGGGGATCGCCCCGCTTCAGAACGTGTACTGTACGAAAAACCCCACCGTCTGCGCCGCATAATTCTCCGGCCGGACGCCGAGATAGGTATTGTCCCCCGTCGTTCCCGCCTGCAGGCCGGTATAGTGGAAATCCACCACCCGTTCCTGGTTGAAGCGGTAAAACACGCGGTAGGAGACGGTTTCGGTCAACTGGTGCCGCAGCTCCGCCTTCACCATATGGCTGTTATAGGTGATGGCGGGGAAGCCGCTGCCGGCCTGCGCGGCACTCATCACATTAAAAAATGCCTCGGTGCTGGCGAAGCGGTAATTCATCGCCGTCTTGGCATGGGCGAAGACATAATCCAGGTTCAGGGTGAAATCGCCCCAACTATGCAGGCCGTTCAGCCCGGCCGTGTAGATGTCCGATCCCACCGTCTCTTTCCAGCTATTGGCCAGCGGATAGGCCCGGCCGCCGGCCTCCCCCGTCGCGCCCTGGCCGCTGGCATTGATGTTGGCCACGTCGCGGTTCTGGTTCTGATAGGTCAGGAAGCTGGTGAACTTGGTCGCCGCCGACATCTGGTAGCTATAGGCCGTGCTGGCATCCCAGGCGCGGGTGGAGCGCAGGCCATAGGCGGCATCATAACCGGTCAGCTTCAGGCTGCCGGTCACCTGCAGGTCGCTGCGGGGGCTCAGGATATAGTTGCTCTGGCCGCGCACCACATGCTGGGTGCGGTCGGCCATGTCGAATTTCCGCAGGTCCGACAGCACCCAGGCTACGTCCCCGGCAGAGCTTGCCGGGATGTAACCCGGCAGGGAGGTGGAGTAGGAACCGCCATAGGGGTTGGAGACATAATCGCTGCCCGTCCGCCGTGCATATTCATAGGACAGGCGCGCCGTGCCCCATTCATAGCCGGTGGTGGAAACCTGCAGGCGGCCAATATGATCGTTGCTGTCCGTCACCTCCCGCACCGAATGGTTGACGGCATCGTTGGTGTAGGAGACGTCCAGCTTCAGATGCTTGTCCAGCCGGTAATCGGCCTTGGCCTTCAGGGTCAGACGATCATTGGCGAACGGCATGTTCCGGATCTGCACCCGGCTGCCGGCCTGATTGGGGCGATAGATACCGCTTTGCGACGGGATGAAGGGGGCCAGCCCACCATCAATGGCGATATAGCCATATTGGCCCGTCTGCGGGTTGAAGGCGACGTAATTGGTGCGGTTCTCCTCGTTCCGGCCGCGTGCTTCCAGCGACAGGCCCAGATCGGGGGAGACAGTGTACTGATATTGCACCATGTAATTCAGCACATTGATGGCGGCATTCGCAGAGGGCTGCGACAGGGCGCCGGTGCTGTTCCACTGGTCCAGATTGATGCTGTCCCGCCCGCTGGCAATGATGCCGCTACCGATGGTCGGGGCCAGCAGGTCATCATCCTGCCGCATCATCGTATAAGACAGGCTGCCCGTCAGGCGGGAGGAAGGCGAGAGGACCAGCGCCGCATCGCCCTTGAAACTATGGGCATAATTATCCGGCGGCAGGCTGAGCTGGCCCACCGGCGGGATATACATGCCGGGCGCATTGATGGAATTCAGCCCCGGATTGTCCCAGACCAGTTCCCGGTTCTGATTATGGAAGAAGGAACCGGCATAGGCGAAATTGGCCAGGAAATTCTTTTCCTTGTACCGAACCCCGGCGGTGATGTCATAGGTCTGGTAATCGATCGGCTGGACGATCTGGGTGGCCCCGTTCTGGAACGGATAGCCAAAGGTGGCGCTGATCGGCTGGGTGCCGTTACGCATTTCCACCGAGCCCCGCATGAACAGCTCGGTATTCTCATCCACCGTATAGGACAGCGCGTTGCCCGCCTTCTCGCGGGTGATTTTCAAGGTCAGCGCATCGGCGGCAGCCGCCACATTATTGACCTGGGCGGCGGTGGATTTGCCGGGTGTCAGGCCCGGTTTCAGGGTCAGCCGGTTGCTGCCCACCCCATCCCACAATGATTTGGCCGTTGTGGAATAGGTGTGGGCAATGGAATCGAAATACCACAGCGTGTTGAACACGCCATAGCGCCCGACCTCCAGCTGATAATACTGATCCTCCCGCCCGACATTCTGGCCCAGGGCTGAGACATGCAGGGCGGTTTTGCGGTTTTCCGCCGCAAAACCGATGCTGGTCAGCACCGGCCCGCTGTTCCAGGCGCCATATTCCTTCAGCGCTGCCGCCCCCTTGTTCTTGCCGAAGGTGCCGATATAGCCGGCTTCCGTCCAACGCAGCAGCCACCAGTCGGGGTTGGCCTCGCTCTGCTTCATTTCCGGTGTCAGGAAGGGCAGCGGGTACATCAGGCCGGTGGGCGTGCGCGTCACATCATCCAGCACGGACAGGCCGTTAACGTCACGCCCCCGGTTGTAAAGCTGGCCCTGCGGGTTCAGCACATTGCCGGGGCCGCCATAGCCGGTGGCCGAGCTGTCGGCCAGCGCCTGGGCGGCGCCAGCCAGATCCATCATGTCCAGCAGGGCCGCTGCCAGCAGCCAGCGGGCGGGGGAAGATGTCAGCCGCTTCCTCATCGTTCGAACCTGGAGCCGGAGGGAGAGTTCGAGCCATGCACGTTGGTGTGGCAGGTGGAGCAGGAGGTGGCCAGCAGCCTGGGGTCCGGCATGGCGCCACCGGCCATGTTGCCCGCCGTCAGCAGGGCACCGGGATGGCTGGACTGGGAATGGCACTGCTGGCACAGCACCGGGCGCGGGGCGGTCAGCAGCGCCTCGAAATTCGACCCGTGCGGCGAATGGCAGTTCAGGCAGCTTTCACGCACCGGGGCATGTTCGAACAGGAACGGCCCGCGCTTTTCGGCGTGGCAGGTGTAACAGACCTCATTCACGCTGTCGGCCTTCAACAGCGGGGCGGTGTTGGAGCCGTGCGGGTTGTGGCAGTCGGTGCAGGACAGCTTGCCTTCCAGCAGCGGCATATGCGACCGGCGGGAGAATTCGGCGTGCTGTGCCTTGTGGCACTGCAAACAGGTCTCGTTGATGCTTTCCTTGGCCGTCAACCCGCGCGAACCGAAATTGGTCATCGGGTTATGGCAGTCCGAACAGCCGACCTGATTGCTGTCATGGATGCTCTGATGCCAGAAAATCCGCTGGCCGCCTTCATGGCAGGTCAGGCACTGGCCGTTCTGTTCCGGCAGCGGGGTTTTGCTTTTCTTGGAAAAGGCGATGATCTTGGTCAGGTCCGACGGGTCTTCCACATGGGCCGAGCCGGGGCCGTGACAGGCCTCGCAATTCTGCGCCTGCCGGTCATTCTGCGGGTTCAGGTTGAAGACCTTGGCATGGACCGTATGGGCCCAGTTCATGCTTTCCTGCTGGTGGCAGGCCGTGCAGGTCTCCTGCCCGACAAAGCTGCGATCGGTCGCCGGGGCCGCTGCTGGAACGGGATCGGCGGCGGCAACCTGGGTCACCGCCGCCGCCTTGCTCTCCGTCTGGCCGGCGCGTTCCTGCGACGCGGCCATGCCATCCAGCCATTTCCAGGTCGCCGGCGCCTTTTCCGTCGCCGGCTTGGCGGTTTCGGCGTCGTGGCCTGCCCCCGCACCCGGCAGGGTCACCCCCATGCCGCTATGCAGGGCCGCAATATCGGCATCAATGCGCAGCATGGCCTTGTCATCGACCTTGCCGGCATGGATGCGCGCCATTTCGGCCCGCAGTGCTGCGGGATCGGGTGTCGTGCCGACGGTTTCGGCCTGGGCGGCAACACCCAGACCAAAGGCCAGCAGCAAAGCGGGGAGCAGGCGGCCGATCATCATTTACCGCCCAGGCTTTTCAGATAGGCCACCACATCGGCGCGCTGCTGCGCATCGGGCAGCATGAAGGGCATCTTGTTGGCCAGCGAGGCATCGCCGGCATAATCATCCAGATATTTGCGCGGGTTCTGCAGGTACGCGGTCAAGGTTTCTTCCGACCAGACCAGCCCCTTGGCGGCGGCGGCCTTCACGGCGGGGGAATAGCTGTAGCCATCCACCGAGCCGGCCGCGCGGCCGACAACACCGAACAGGGTGGGCCCCACCTTGTTCTTGCCCGCTTCCACCGTGTGGCAGGCGGCGCAGCGCTTGAAGACCTGTTCGCCAGCGGCGGCATCACCGGCAGCCTGCGCCGCACCGGCTGTCCCCAGCGCCAGCAGCATGGCCAGCGTTCCAGCGGCCTTCATCATCGTCTTCCCCACAAACATCCGGCTTCTCCCCATTGGGTCCGGACCTCTGACGGATGGGCGGTGCGGTTTATTCCCGACCATCGGAAAAAACTTTTGAAAGATTTTCGCGCGAAAATCGAAGCGCCCGGGAATAAGCCCGCCACCCTATCCGTCTGAGAGGGTGAGGCGTGACTTTCCGGGGCATTCAGCCCTGGGAGCCGGTGGATGGTGATTATATGCTGATGCGGCGACGGTACGTCGTACCCCCCCAACCCCGTACCCGATCCGTGTCGGAGAGCCGGTAGCCGTGACACGCCCCAAACAGTTTGCCAATGCGCTGATCGCGCAGCTTCCGGCGTTGCGGCGTTATGCCATGACGCTGGCGGGCAATGTCGCCCAGGCTGACGATCTGGTGCAGGATTGCATCGAACGGGCACTGCGCCAATCGGCGCAGTTACGGGAAATGCCGCTGCTGTCGGCTTGGCTGCGTCGTATCCTGCGCAATCTCTATACCGATGAGATCCGCAAGGGCCGCACGCGGGGCACGGAGCAGGATATTACCGAACTGGTCGATGCGGTGGAGTTGAGCGCCCCGCCGGTCGATACCGGCGCGGCGCGGGATTTTATCGCGGCGGTCAATCGTTTGGCGCCCGAACACCGTGAAATATTGTTGTTGGTGAGTGTGGAGGAACTAAGTTACCGCGAGATAGCGGAGGAATTGAAAATCCCGATCGGTACCGTGATGTCCCGTCTGGCCCGGGCACGTGAGCGGTTGCGGTCGGTTTTACAAGGAGAAGGCGCGGAGGTCATACCGCTGCCCGTGGCACCGAAAGACAAGACGTGAGCGAGCATCGACCCATAGATCCACCGATCACGGAGGAAGAGTTGCACGCCCTTATCGATGGCGAGCTGCCGCCCCACCGTGCGCGCACGGTGGAAGCGATGATCCAGGCGGATGCCGTATTGGCCGCCCGCGTCGCCGACTATCGCGCCCAGAAGGCGATGATGAAACAGCTTTACGGCCCCCTGATCGACCGGCCGGTGCCACAGCACCTGATCGACCGGGCAAACGCCATTCCCGCCGCCCGCCAGGGTTGGGGCGACTGGCGCCGGTTTGCCGCCGCCGCTGTTGTGGCCCTGGTTCTGGCCGGTGGCGGGGCCCTTTGGCTGCGGCCCGGTGCGGTGCCGGGCGATGTGGTGGCGCTGGCGCTGGATGCCCGCACCGCCAGCCTGCCCGGCACGCCGGCGGACCTGACGCCCTATAATGAGGCGTTGAGCCGGATCATGGAGTTGAAGGTGAAGGTGCCGGACCTGAGCCGGGCCGGCTATACGCTGGCCGGTGTGCATCTGGAGGAGGATGCGGCCAGCATCGCCTATCGGGATGCGCAGGGCAAACTGGTCACCATTTATCTGCGTCAATCCGACGGTACGGTGCGGTTTGATCAGTTCAAACGGGCCGATCTGCGCATCTGTGTCTGGCAGGATGACCGGCTGTCCATGGTGATGGCGGGCGACATGTCGGCCGCCATCATGCAGCGGCTGGCCAGCATGGCCTATATCGGGCTGACGGCCTGATCCTTTCACCCGAAAGGGAAGATGATGCTGAAATCCCGGCTGGTGAACCTGCGCTTTGAACTGCGCGGCTGGCGGTCGCGGCCGATGCCGGCCAATGCCAGGCGGGTGTTGATCTATCACGGTGTCACCCGCACCGGCGACCGGCGTTTCAACACGCGCTTTGTCTCTGCCGCCCGGCTGGCCGCCGATCTGGCCATGCTGGCTGCCACGCCCGGCCTGCGCTTCGTGCCGCTGGATGATCTGTTTGACCGGCCGGATGCGGCGGGTCCGCGCGTGGCCGTCACCTTTGATGATGGCTATCGCAATTTCCTCACCCATGCGCTGCCAGTGCTGTCGGCGGCCGGGGTGCCGGCGACGCTATATGTCACCGCCATCCGGGCGGTGCGGGAACTGGCCCATGCGCGGGACTTCCTGCCGGGTGGGGAGCATGAACCCTTTCTATGGGCTGATCGGCTGGACCTGACGGCGTGGGAATATCCCGGCCCGCTGACGGTGGCGGGGGATGTTTTCGTGCAGGACAGTGCCCGGCAATGGCGGCGCCAACGCGATGGCGTGCCGCTGAAACGCCTGTGCAAGACAAGCCCGCCGGCCTTCCTGGCCGAATTGCTGTCCGTCCTGGAACGACATCGCCGCAATGGCGTATCACAGACCCACCTGCCGGCGGACCTGGCGGATTACTGGCGCCTGCTGGATGAAGGGGAACTGGCCCGGCTGGGCCGCCATCCGCTGGTGCGGCTGGGGGGCCATGGGGTCAGCCATTGCAACTTCTCCACCCTGTCCACGGCAGAGGCGGCCGCCGAACTGACCTTGGGCAAAAGCTGGCTGGAGGGGGTGACGGGCCAGCCGGTGCATGATTTCGCCTGGCCGGATGGGGATTACAGCCCGGCTTTGGCCGATCTGGCCGAACAGGCGGGCTATCGCCGCCAGGGGCTGACCGATTATGCCCGCGCCGAGGATGTTGGCGATCCCCGCCTGATCAACCGGCTGGGCGTGAACCCCTTCATCAGTGCCAGGGCACAGCGCGCCATCGTGGCCGCCGGTGGCTATGGGCACGAGGCTTACGCGGCATGAGCCTGAGCATCGCCCCCCTGACCCCTTCCACCATCCCGCATATGGTCGCCGTCATCAATGGCGTGACGGGCCAGCGGCTGGACCCGGCACGCTGGCAGCGCAAATATGGCCCCGGCGGCCCGGCGGGGCCGGGCAAGGGCTATGTGCTGTATGAGCAAGGCCAGCCCGTTGGCTGTATCGGTGCCATCCATTTCCGCATTGAGGCTGCGGCACAGGTGCTCAGCGGCTGGCAATTATGCGACATCTTCATCGCCAAGGGCCTGCGCAACGGGCGGGCCACGCCCATGCTCTATGAAGCCTTGATGGATGAAATCTGGCGCGATGGCGGCGACCTGACCTTTGGCTTCTGCAACCCGATGAGCGGGGCCTTGCTGAAACGCCGCCTGGGCCATCAGGAGATCGGCCGGATTGATCCATTTGAAATCCCGCTGGGGCCAGCGGGCGGGCTGGGGGCGAGGCTGCGCCGCCGGCTTTGGGCCCCGCTGGCCCTGGCTGGGGTTGCGGCGGCCGACCTGCCGCCGGCGATGGTGGCGGCACCGGCGATGGATGCTGCCGGGCAGCCATCCTTCTGGCGGGTACGGCATGATGGGGATTATCTGGCCAGCCGGCGGGCCATGGGGGCGCATGTCGTCACCATCCGGGGCCGTCTTCTGCTGCTTTCCCCCGGCGGGGTGCTGAAGGTGGGGGGGATGGAACCCGTCACCCCGGCGGAACTGCCGGCCCTGCTGGCCGAACTGCGCCGCTTCGGCCGCAGCATCGGCGCCGGCTCCATCCGCTTCATGGTCGACCGGCGCGACCCGTTGCATGACCAGTTGCGCGCCGTGCTGGGCCCCCCGCCAGAGGGCTGGTTCCTGACCGCCGCCCCCAAGCCGGGACAGCCGATGCCGCCCCAGGGAATGCGCATTTGCTTTGCTGATTATGAGAATTTTTAAGACAGGCCCGCGCTCAGTGTCTGTCCTGAAGGTTATAATGTTTTTCGAAACTTTGCCCCTTCACCACCGTCATTCCCGCGAAGGCGGGACTCCATACGACAGCACGGATTTTGGATTCCCGCCTTCGCGGGAATGACGGTTATTATATTGAAAATGAAAGGGAAATTTCTGAATGAATTCTCACCGCGACCGGGCGGCCAGCGCCTCCGGGCTGAAATATGTCGCGGGATGGGGGGCGGTCAGTTGGTAATGCTGCGGGGCCTCGTTGAAGGCGAAGGTGAAGGCATAACCGCCCAGTTCAAAATCATGCACGAACTGGCTGCCTATCACGACCGCCGGCACGTCCGGCATCAGATACATGGTCGCCTGACCGAATTTCCACAGCTTGCCATTTTCGTCCCAGCCATCGGCATAGACAGCCATCCAGGTGTCTTCATCCAGATAAAGCCGGCGGCGCGGCACCACATCATGCGCGCCTTGGGCCAGCGTGCCTTCCACCACCCAGACCCGGTGCAGCTCGTACCGCAGCGCATCCGGGTTGGGGTGGTCCTTGCCCAGCAGGCCGGACAGCGGCAACGTGTAAAGCCGGTTGTTATTATAGGGAATATACATCTCCGCCTTGCCGACCAGCTTGAAGCTGTAATGGTCCAGCGCGCCGAAAAAGATGTAATATTCATTCTGCGTCATATAGCCGGCGGCATTGGGGTCCGGCACGTCATAGGAAATGGGCGGGGCCTTGCGCACCCGCTTTTCCCCCGGCAACAGCCGCCAGGCCGCCAGTTCCCGCCGTTTGATATCCAACGACTGCCAGTAGAGATATCCCTCCCCGATACGCGAGGCCGGGGCCGTCGCCAGCCGGATGCTTTTGAAGTAATAGCCGTCCAGATCGGCCGGCTTGGCACCGGGATAGTAATAGGGGAAATCCGCAATCTCCCGATAGGCGCTGGTCAGTTCCACCGCCCCGCCCGCCGGCACCACATAGGTGCTGACCGTCACTTCCCGCGCTGGTCCCCAATAGGCCAGCAGATGGTTCCACACCGCCTGGAAGCCGTCCTTCGGGATGGGGAAGGGGATGCCACCAATGGCACCTTCCACCCCATATTGGATGCCGCCGGCCGCCGGGCGGGCGCTGGTGGCATTGCGGAAAATATTGTCATAGACCGCCTGCGGGGCCGCCGCCGTGCGGTGGCTGGGGTAGATATCCATCCGGTAGCCGGGATGGGTCCGGAACAATTGTTTGGCCCCTTCCGGCAGCTTGTCGGCATGGTCCTGCCAATTGGCGGCGGTGATGGAAAACAGCGGCTTCTCGCCGGCAAACGGATCGCGCCGGGGGCCGCTGGTCACGGCATAGGCGGGATCGACCAGCCCGCCGGTCCAGGCGGGGATGCTGCCATCCTTGTTGCCAGCCCGTTCCGCCCCCACGGGCGTCAGCGTGGTTTTCAGCGCCCCTGCTTCTTGTTCGGACACTTGTGCCCAAACAGTGCCAGAGGAAAAGCTGGCCAGCAGGATAATGGACAGGACAGCGAATATTCGCATAGGGTTCGGCACCGGACGCCCTGTTCTCCGGCGTGTAGGCCGCAACGGCCCGTTGCTTTTGCCGGTTCTGCCCATGCGGCCCGGCGGCGGCGTCGGGCCACAGGGCGGGGCGATCATTACCCAGGGTGGGAAGTGACACAAGTGGCAACTCATTTCCGCCCGTCTTTATCATGCCGGATCAAGCCGCTGCTGCTGGCCGGCGCGGTTCTGCTGCCCCCTTCATCCGCCGTGGCGGCGGAGCTTTATGCCAAGGATGGGCTGACCATCCGCTGGGACAATATGCTGCGCTATACGCTGGCCAGCCGCCTCAACGGCCAGGATGCGGCCCTGCTGGCGGATTTGAACTGGGATGATGGCGACCGCAATTTCAAACCGGGCCTGATCTCCAACCGACTGGATCTGGTCTCCGCCCTGGATATGGCTAAGGCGGATTGGGGTATTCATGCCAGCGCCATGGCCTGGTATGACCGGGTTTACCGCCAGGGTACGGATGCCGCCCAACTGCCCGCCGGCAATGCGTCGACCGCCGCCCCCGGCCGCTTTGCCCCCGCCGTGGCCGACCTTTACGGCCGCCATGCCGAACTGCGTGAAGCCTTCGCCTATGGCAGCGTCACCCTGGCCGACATGCCGCTGACCCTGCGTGCCGGGCGGCAGGTTCTACTCTGGGGGGAGAGCCTGTTTTATGACGCCAATTCCATCGCTGCCTCCCAGGCCCCGGTCGATTATACCCGTCCCATCGGCACGCAAAGTGCCTATAGCAGCGATGCCTATCGCCCGGTGGGGCAGGTCGCCCTGACCCTGCAGCCGGCGGCCGATCTGTCCTTGTCCTTTTATCATCAGTTGGAATGGCGGCCGGCGCGGCTGTCGGGCAGCGGCACCTATTTCAGCTATCTGGATCAACTGGGGGCGGGTGGCGACCGGCTTTATATCGCGCCCGGCCGTTCTCTCTCCCGTGGCCCGGATGTCACGCCCTCGGCCAGGGGGCAATATGGTGCCTCCCTGCATATTCAGTTCGATGGGGTGGATTACGGGCTCTATGCCCTGCGCTACAACGCCATGGACCCGCAATATCGCAGTTGGGTCCGCCCCGGCGCCACCGGCAGCAGCGTCGGGCGCTATCAACTGGTCTATCCCGGCGGTATCCAGCTTTATGGCGCCAGTTTCAGCGCCGCTGCCGGTGAGGGCATGGTGTCCGGTGAACTGGCCTATCGCCGCCATATGCCGCTCTATCTGGCCAGTTCCAGCTATGCCGATACGGCCGGCGATAATGCCTTTGTCACGGGGCAGACCCTGCATGGGCAA
This sequence comes from Niveispirillum sp. SYP-B3756, assembly GCF_009495745.1. Classification (GTDB taxonomy): domain Bacteria; phylum Pseudomonadota; class Alphaproteobacteria; order Azospirillales; family Azospirillaceae; genus Niveispirillum. Next base: position 79,869 of record NZ_WIDQ01000005.1, on the reverse strand, counting down.
TTATCGCTGACCACCCCGTTCGGCCGCACGGCGCTGTGGGACAGCGCCGACCTGAATGCGGAAGCGACCCTGGATGCCGTGTTGGACCATCAGCCCACACTGGTCAGCCCGCAATGGAAGCCGGTGGCATCCAAGCTGCGTGTGCTGTTCGAACCCCGCTATTTCCGGGTGCTGCCCAACCTGGACCTGACCGTGCCCATCGGGCTGGGCTATAATCTCAGCGGGTACAGCCTCAGCTACCGGGTGCAGAATGAAGGGGCGGGCGACCTGTTCCTGGGCGTCACCGCCACCTATCGTTCTGTCTGGAAGGCCAGCATCAGCCTGACTCATTTCATCGGCTCCCCCGCCCGGCAATGGCTGGCCGACCGGGATTATCTGGCCGTCACCCTGGCGCGGACTTTCTGAGATGCCGGATACAAGGGCGGCCATGCGGCTATGGGGGCGGCTGTTCGCCGATATCTGGCAGCAGTCGCGGGGGCGTCTGCTGGTCTGGGTGCTGGGCACCGGGCTGGTGACGGCCGGTACCCTGGCCCAGACCGAATTGCTGAAACGCGTGGTCGACCGTGCCTTTGCTGCCAGCGTCTCCGGCGGGGAACTGGCGCTGCTGGCGGGGGCGGCGGTGCTGTTCGCCGCGCTGCGTGGTGTTGGCGGCTATGGGCAGATGATATCGCTCTCCGTGGCCGGCACGCGCGCCGTCTCCACCTTGCAGAAACAGGTGGTGGCGCGGCTGATCGGGGCCGATCTGGCCTATCTTCAGGCCCGTGTCTCCACCGGCATTGTTGCCCAGGTGCAGCGGGATACGCTGCTGGTGCAGAATATGCTGGGGCCGGGGCTGGGGGCGGTGGGGCGCGATCTGGTCACCATGCTGGCCCTGGTCGGCTGGATGTTCTGGGTCGATTGGCGGTTGAGCCTGATGACATTTCTGGCGCTGGCGCTGGGCGCCTTGCCGATCCGTCAGTTGGGCCGGCGTGCCGCCGCCCATTCCGCCACGCTGAATGCGGAAATCGTCCGCATGGCCGCCCGGCTTGGCCAGTTGCTGCAGGGCATCCGGCAGGTGAAGACCTACCGCATGGAGGGGCCGGAGGTGGCGCGTGCCTGGGCCGCCATGGACCGCACCACCAATGCCTATGCCGGTGAAATCCATGTCCATGCGCTCTCCACCCCCTTGATGGAGCTGATTGGCGGCATCGGGCTGGCGGCGCTGATCCTGCTGGGCGGGGCGGGCCTGTCCGGTGCCGGGCCGGGGGCGGGCACGCTGGTGGCCTTCACCAGCGGCTTTGTCGCCATCTCCCTGGTGCTGCGCCGGCTGGCCGCCGCAATGGTGGCCCGGCGCAATGCCGATGCCGCCCTGGCCCGGCTGTTCGATCTGGCCGACACCGCCCCGGTGATCGCGGAGGCGGCCGACGCGGTTGACCTGCCCCGGCCGCAGGGGGCGATCTGCTTCGAGCGCGTGGATTTTGGCTATGGGGACGGCCCGGCGACGCTGACCGGCCTCAGCCTGGATATCCCGCCGGGGGCCAAGGTGGGGCTGGTGGGCCGGTCGGGGGCGGGCAAATCCACCCTGCTGAACCTGATCCCGCGTTTCCATGACCCGGATGCCGGCCGTATCCTGATCGATGGACAGGATATCAGGGGTGTCACCCTGTCCTCGCTGCGCCAGCATGTCACCCTGGTCAGCCAGGAAAGCGGCGTCTTTGACGATACGATCCATGCCAACATCGCCTATGGCTGCCCCGGTGCCAGCCGGGACGCGGTGCGGATGGCTGCCCACGCCGCCCTGCTGGATGAATTTATCGCCAGTCTGCCCGATGGCTATGACACGGCGGTAGGGGAGGGCGGGGCCCGGCTGTCGGGCGGCCAGCGCCAGCGGTTGGCGCTGGCCCGCGCCATTTTGAAGGATGCCCCCATCCTGCTGCTGGATGAGGCCACCGCCTCGCTGGATTCGCTGACAGAACGGGCGGTGCAGGGCTTTCTCGACGGGTTCGCCCAGGGCCGCACGACGCTGGTTGTCGCCCATCGGCTGCATTCGGTGAAGGATGCCGACCTGATCCTGGTGCTGGATCAGGGGCGTCTGGTCGAACAGGGCACGCATGATGCCTTGCTGGCCAAGCAAGGCATCTATGCAACCTTATGGCAAGGCCAGCAATGATCGCTGCCTGAAATACGCTTTCCCTGCCTTTACGCCACCATCACCGTGGGATGGGGGAGGGCCGCCACTACCCATGTTAAATAAAAGTAATGCAGGGTGAAAGACTTGGCCGCGTATGAAATCTCATAAGATTGTTTAAAACCGGTGATCAAGATGGTGAATGGGCGGCTCCGGCTTGGTGCCTGGGTGTTGGGCGGCGTTGCGGTGGTGGGGCTTCTGGGCTGGGTCATCCTGCACCGCCCGCCGGCGGCGGATATCGGGCGCGGCCGTGGCGGCATGGTGCCTTCCGTGGTCGCCGCCCCGGTGACCAAGGGGGAACTTCCGGTCACCGTGCGGGGGCTGGGCACCGTCACACCGCTGTCGCGCATCACCGTCCGCCCGCAGCTTTCCGGCCAACTGGTGGAGGTGGGATTTCAGGAAGGCCAGACGGTGAAGCAGGGCGACTTCCTGGCCCAGATCGATCCCCGTCCCTATGAATTGTCGCTCAGCCAGTATCAGGGCCAGTTGCAGCGCGATCAGGCGCTGCTGAAAAATGCCAAGCTGGATCTGGAGCGTTACCGCGTGCTGGTGCAGCAGGACAGCATCGCCCGCCAGCAACTGACCGCCCAGGAAGCCCTGGTGCAGCAATATGAGGGCACGGTCGCCAGCGACATGGCCCAGATCAATACGGCCAGGCTGAACCTGACTTATGCCCGCATCACCGCCCCCGTCTCCGGCCGGGTCGGCCTGCGGGTGGTCGACCCCGGCAATTATGTTACTACGGGTGATGCCAATGGCATCGTCACCATCACCCAGATGCAGCCGATGAGCATCATCTTCACCCTGCCGGAAGATCAGTTGCCGGCGGTGCGGGTGCAGTTGCGCCAGGGTGCCACGCTGGCCGTCACCGCCTATGACCGGGCCGGCAAGGCCAAGCTGGCTGAAGGCCGGCTGACCACGCTGGACAATGCCATCGATACCAGCACCGGCACGGTGAAGCTGCGCGCCAGCTTCGATAATGGGGACGAGGCCTTGTTCCCCAACCAGTTCGTCAATGTGGAAATGCGGGTGGAGACGCGGGCCGATGCCACGCTGATCCCCTCGGCCGCCCTGTTGCAGGGGGCCAAGGGGCCATTCGTCTATGTGCTGGATGGGGAAAACAAGGTTTCCGTCCGGCCGGTGACCCCTGGTGCCGCCTTTGGCCAGCAGGTCGCCATCACCGCCGGGCTGGAACCGGGGGAAAAGGTGGTGACCGACGGTACCGACAAGCTGCGTGACGGCATGGTGGCCAAGGTGGCGGGCGACAGACCGACTGGTCAGGACAAGGCCCAGGGGGCTGGCAAATGACAGACACCCCGGTTGAATCCGGCGGGTCGGCCAGCGGGACGGGTGGCGGTGTCAACCCGTCGCGGATTTTCATCCTGCGGCCGGTGGCGACGACCCTGCTGATGGTGGCCATCCTGCTGGTGGGCATTGTCGCCTATCGCATGTTGCCCATTTCCGCCTTGCCAGAGGTGGATTACCCCACCATCCAGGTACAGACGCTGTATCCCGGTGCCAGCCCGGATGTGATGACCTCCTCGGTCACCGCCCCCCTGGAACGCCAGTTCGGCCAGATGCCGGGTTTGAAACAGATGTCCTCGGCCAGTTCCGGCGGGGCCTCGGTCATCACCTTGCAGTTCGGGCTGGAAACCAGCCTGGATGTGGCCGAACAGGAGGTGCAGGCCGCCATCAATGCCGCCTCCAACCTGTTGCCGAACGATCTGCCGGCCCCGCCCATTTATGCCAAGGTGAATCCGGCCGATGCGCCGATCATCACGCTGGCCATCACCTCGGCCACCATGCCACTGCCGCAGGTGGCCGATCTGGTGGATAGCCGGCTGGCGCGCAAAATCTCCCAACTGCCCGGCGTCGGGCTGGTCAGCTTGGGCGGGGGCCAGCGCCCGGCCGTGCGCATCCAGGCCAACATGCACGCGCTGGCCGCCTATGGCCTGACGCTGGAGGATATGCGCACCGCCATTGCCGCCGCCAATGTCAATATTGCCAAGGGCACGTTTGACGGGCCGTCGCGTTCCTACACCATCAATGCCAATGACCAGCTTAAAAGTGCCGATGAATACCGGCATCTGGTCGTGGCCTATCGCAACAACGCGCCCATCCGCCTGTCCGACGTGGCGCAGGTGACGGATGGGGCGGAAAACACCTACCTTGCCGCCTGGAAGGACAAGGAACCGGCCATCATCGTCAATGTGCAGCGTCAGCCCGGCGCCAATGTCATTGAGGTGGTGGATAATATCAAGAAGCTGCTGCCGGAACTGAAGGCCTCCCTGCCGGGGTCGCTGGAACTGACGGTGCTGACCGACCGCACCGTCACCATCCGCGCCTCGGTCGCCGATGTGCAGGTGGAACTGGGGCTGGCGGTGGCGCTGGTGGTGGCGGTGATCTTCGTCTTCCTGCGCAATGTGCCGGCCACCATCATCCCCAGCCTGTCGGTGCCGCTGTCGCTGGTCGGCACCTTTGCGGTGATGTATCTGGCCGGATTCTCCATCAACAACCTCTCCCTGATGGCGCTGACCATCGCCACCGGCTTCGTGGTCGATGACGCCATCGTGATGATCGAGAATATCGCGCGTTATCTGGAGGAGGGGGAGACACCGCTGCAGGCGGCGCTGAAAGGTTCCGCCCAGATCGGTTTCACCATCCTGTCGCTGACCGTCTCCCTGATCGCGGTGCTGATCCCGCTGCTGTTCATGGGCGATGTGGTGGGTCGGCTGTTCCGGGAATTTGCCATCACCCTGGCCGTCACCATCCTGATTTCGGCCTTCGTTTCCCTGACTCTGGTGCCGATGCTGTGCGCCGTGCTTCTGCGCCCGCATAAGAAGGGGGAGCAGGAGGCGGCCAAGCCCAAGGGCTGGTTCGACCGGGTGCTGGACCTTTATGCCGTCTGCCTGCGCTGGGTGCTTCGCCATGCGCGGCTGACCCTGCTGGTGGCGCTGGGCACGCTGGGTCTGACGGCCTTTCTCTATATCACCATCCCCAAGGGCTTCTTCCCCCTGCAGGATACCGGCCTGATCCAGGCCATTACCCAGGCCGACCAGACGACATCCTTCACCGCCATGGCGGAACGCCAGCAGAAGCTGGCGGATATCGTGCTGAAAGATCCGGATGTGGAAAGCCTCTCCTCCTTCATCGGGGTGGATGGCACCAACGCGTCCATGAATACCGGCCGGATGCAGATCAACCTGAAGCCCAAGGAAGAACGCAGCGCCGATATCAGCGCCATCATCCGCCGGCTGACCGAGGCGACGTCCGCCGTACCGGGCATCAGCCTTTATATGCAGCCGGTGCAGGATCTGACGGTGGAAAGCACCGTTTCGCGCGCGCAATATCAGTTCGTGCTGCAAAATGCCGATCCGGCCGCGCTGGCGGCCTGGACGCCCAAGCTGGTGGAAAAGCTTTCCACCCTGCCGGAACTGGCTGATGTGGGCAGCAATGCCCAGGATCAGGGGCTGGCCGTCTATATCACCATCGACCGGGCCAGTGCCGCGCGCTACGGCATCACGGCGGCCAATGTCGATGCGGCCCTTTATAACGCCTTCGGCCAGCGCATCATCTCCACCATCTTCACCCAGTCCAACCAGTACCGGGTTATCCTTCAGGCCGATCCGGCTTTGCACGGGTCGGTGGAGGCGCTGGACAGCATCCGGCTGACCTCCAGCACCGGCGGTCAGGTGCCGCTCTCCAGCTTCGCCACGGTGAAGGAAACCGTGGCGCCCCTGCTGATCAGCCATCTGGGCCAGTTCCCCGCCAATACCATTTCCTTCAACACCGCCCCCGGGGTCGCCCTGGGTCAGGCGGTGGACGCGATTGAGAAGGCGGAGGCCGAGTTGGGTGTGCCCAGCGGCACCGTCACCAGCTTCCAGGGGGCGGCGCTCGCCTTCCGCGCCTCGCTGGCCAATGAGCTGTTCCTGGTGCTGGCCGCCGTGGTGACGATGTATATCGTGCTGGGCGTGCTGTATGAGAGCTTCGTGCATCCGGTGACGATCCTCTCTACCCTGCCATCGGCGGGCATCGGGGCGCTGTTGGCCTTGATGCTGGCCGGCAGCGATCTGGGGGTGATCGGCATTATCGGCATCGTGCTGCTGATCGGCATCGTCAAGAAAAACGCCATCATGATGATCGACTTCGCCCTGGATGCGGAGCGCAACCAGGGCATGGCCCCGGCGGAGGCGATCTATCAGGCCTGTCTCCTGCGCTTCCGCCCCATCATGATGACGACGATGGCGGCCTTGCTGGGGGCGCTGCCGCTGATGCTGGGCACAGGCATGGGGTCGGAACTGCGCCAGCCGCTGGGTATTTCCATCGTCGGCGGCCTGATCGTCAGCCAGGTGTTGACCCTGTTCACCACCCCGGTGATCTATCTGGCCTTTGACAGCCTGTCCCGCCGTCTGCGCGGCACCAAGCCGGCCACGGCGGCGGAAGGGGAGGTCGCGTCATGAGCTTGGTGGAACCCTTCATCCGCCGGCCGGTCGCCACCACCCTGCTGACCATCGGCATCGCGCTCGCGGGGATACTTTCTTACTTCTCCCTGCCGGTGGCGCCGCTGCCGCAGGTGGATTTCCCCACCATCTCCGTCCAGGCTTCCATGCCCGGCGCCAGCCCGGAGACGATGGCCACCAGCGTGGCCACGCCGCTGGAACGCCATCTGGGCCAGATCGCCGATGTGACGGAGATGACCTCCTCCAGTTCCACCGGCTCCACCCGCGTCATCCTGCAATTCGGCCTGGACCGGGATATTGACGGGGCGGCGCGCGATGTGCAGGCGGCGATCAACGCCGCCCGCGCCGACCTGCCCACCAGCCTGCGCAGCAATCCGACATATCGCAAGGTCAACCCGGCCGACGCGCCGGTGATGATCCTGCGCATGACCTCGGCCAGCATGACGGCGGGTCAGGTCTATGATCAGGCGGCCACGGTGCTGCAACAGAAACTGTCGCAGGTGAAGGGTATCGGGCAGGTCAATATCGGCGGCAGTTCGCTGCCGGCGGTGCGGGTGGATGTGAACCCCAATGCCCTGTTCAAATATGGCATCGGCCTGGAACAGGTGCGCAGCGCCCTGTCGGCGGCCAATGCCAATACGCCCAAGGGGGCGATTGAACAGGATGGCCAGCGCTTCCAGGTGCTGACCAATGATCAGGCCCGCAAGGCCGACGATTACCGCGACCTGCTGATCGCCTATCGCAACGGGGCGGCGGTGAAGCTGACCGATGTGGCAGAGGTGACGCAGGGCGTGGAAGATCTGCGCAACCTGGGGCTGGCCAATGGCCAGCCGGCGGTGATGATGGTGCTGTTCCGCCAGCCCGGTGCCAATATCATCGAAACCGTGGACCGGGTGCGCGACATGCTGCCCGAATTGCGGCAGATGATCCCCGGCGATATTGATCTGGCCGTGGCGATGGACCGCACCACCACCATCCGCGCCTCGCTGAAGGATGTGGAACATACGCTGGCCATCGCCGTGGGGCTGGTGATCCTGGTGGTGTTCGCGTTTTTGCGCGATATCCGCGCCACCTTCATCCCCGGTGTTGCCACCGTGGTCTCGCTCTGCGGCACCTTTGGCGTGATGTACCTGATGGGGTACAGCCTGGATAACCTGTCCCTGATGGCGCTGACCATCGCCACCGGTTTCGTGGTCGATGATGCCATCGTGGTGCTGGAAAATGTCACCCGCCATGTGGAGGCCGGCATGGGCCGCTTCCAGGCGGCCCTGCTGGGCGCGCGGGAGGTGGCGTTCACCGTTGTCTCCATGAGCGTGTCGTTGGTGGCGGTCTTCATCCCCATCCTGCTGATGGGTGGGATCGTGGGGCGGCTGTTCAATGAATTTGCCGTCACCCTGTCTGCCGCCATCATGGTGTCGTTGGTGGTCTCCCTGACCGCCACGCCGATGATGTGCGCCTATCTTCTGTCACCGCGCGCCGCGCATGAACGCGGCCAGGGCGGCTTTTTTGACCGGTTGCAAGGCTGGTACGGCCATGGGCTGGACCGGGCGCTGGCCCATCCGCGTCTGGTGCTGCTGGCCCTGCTGGGCACGGTGGCGCTGAATGTCTATCTGTTCGGCGCCATCCCCAAGGGGTTCTTCCCCCAGCAGGATACGGGCCGCATCATGGGTATGGTGCAGGCCGACCAGACCATCTCCTTCCAGGCGATGCAGGACAAGCTGCGCCGCTTCGTTGCCATCGTGAAGGATGATCCGGCGGTGGAAACCGTGGTGGGCTTCACCGGCGGCGGCCAGTTGAATTCCGCCAATATGTTCATCTCCCTGAAGCCGCTGGCGGAACGCAAGATGTCCGCCGATCAGGTGATCGCCCGGCTGCGCGGCAAGCTGGCCCCGGTGCCGGGCGCCAGCCTGTTCTTGCAGGCCGCACAGGATTTCCGCGTCGGCGGCCGCCCCGGCAATGCTCAGTATCAATATACGCTCTTTGCCGACGATCTGGACGATCTGCGCACCTGGACGCCCCGGCTGACGGAGGCGCTGCGCAAGTCCCCGGAACTGGCGGATGTCAATTCCGACCAGCAGACCGGCGGGCAGGAGGTGGCGCTGGTCATCGACCGCGATGCCGCCGCCCGCCTGGGCATCACCATGAGCCAGATTGACAATACGCTCTATGATGCGTTCGGGCAGCGGCAGGTATCCACCATCTATAACCCGCTGAACCAGTATCATGTGGTGATGCAACTGGCCCCGCGCTTCTGGCAGGAACCCTCCACCCTGGACCAGATTTTCATCGCCAAGACCGCTGCGGCGGGCCAGCCCAGCACCATGATCCCGCTGTCGGCCATTGCCAGCCATGGTTTCGGCACCACGCCGTTGGCCGTCAACCACCAGGGCCATTTCGCAGCATCCACCATCTCCTTCAACCTGCCGCCGGGTAAATCGCTCTCCGATGCGGTGCAGGTGATTGACCGGGCGGCGGCCGATATCGGGATGCCGGCCAGCGTGCATGGCGGCTTCCAGGGCACGGCCCAGGCGTTCCAATCCTCGCTGTCCAACCAGCCCTTGCTGATCCTGGCGGCGATGGTGGCGGTCTATGTGGTGCTGGGGATGCTCTATGAAAGCTATATCCACCCCATCACCATCCTTTCCACCCTGCCATCGGCGGGGGTGGGGGCGGTGCTGGCCCTGATGGCCTTTGATACCGAATTCAGCCTGATCGCCCTGATCGGCGTCATCCTGTTGATCGGTATCGTGAAAAAGAACGCCATCATGATGATCGATTTCGCCCTGGATGCGCAGCGCCATCAGGGGCTGACGGCGAAGCAGGCGATCCGGCAGGCCAGCCTGCTGCGCTTCCGCCCCATCCTGATGACCACCATGGTGGCTTTGCTGGGGGCCGTGCCGCTGGCCATCGGGTCCGGCGACGGGGCCGAACTGCGCCAGCCGCTGGGCATTGCCATCATGGGCGGGCTGGTGATCAGCCAGCTTCTGACGCTTTTCACCACCCCCATTGTTTATCTTTACCTCGACCGGCTGCGGGGACGGCGTGACGACCGCCCGATACCCCACGTGACGGCACCGGAGACCGGCGCATGAAACCCCATCCCCTGATCCTCTCCCTGGGCCTGATCCTTCCGCTGGCGGCCTGCACCGCCGGGCCGGATTACCAGAAGCCGCAGGCCCAGCTGTCCAGCCAGTTCAAGGAACAGCCCGATGGCTGGCGGCAGGCCAATCCTGCCGGCGTGGCGCAGGACCAATGGTGGGCGCTGTTCGCCAACGCCGAACTGGACGGGCTGATGCGGCAGGTGGAGGTGGGCAACCAGAACCTTGCCGCTGCAGAGGCAGCCTATCGCCAAGCGCTGGCCGCGGTGGATTCCGCCGATGCCGCCTTCTTCCCCACGGTCAGCGCCAGTGCCGCGGCCAGCCGGGCGCGCAGCAACAGCAGCAGCACGCTGACCGGGCGGGAGACAACCAGTTACCGCAACAGCCGCAGCCTGACGCTGGGGGCAAGCTGGGCCCCGGATATCTGGGGCTCGGTCCGCCGCGCTTCCGAACAGGCGGGGGCAACGGCCCAGGCCAGTGCGGCCGAACTGGCAGCGGCCCGCCTGTCGGCCCAGACGGCGCTGGCCACCGCCTATTTCCAGCTGCGGTCGTTGGACAGCCAGTCCAAGCTGTTGGCGGCCACGGTGGCCGCCTATCAGCGCTCCCTGGAAATCGCCCGCAATCGCCGTGCATCCGATCTGGGCTCTTCGGCCGATGTGGCCCAGGCCCAGGCGCAATATGACAGCGCGCGGGCCAATGCCATCGCGCTGACATCCCAGCGGGCAGCCCTGGAACATGCCATCGCCGTGCTGGTGGGCAAGCCGCCGGCCGATTTCTCCCTGCCCGTGGCCGATCTGCCGACCCAGGTGCCGGCGGTCCCGGCGGCCCTGCCGGCCAGCCTGCTGGAACGCCGGCCGGATATTGTGGCGGCGGAACGAAGGATGGCGGCGGCCAATGCGAAAATCGGTGTGGCCAGTGCCGCCTATTTCCCCAATGTCACGTTGAGTGCCAGCAGCGGTTTCACCGCCTCGGCCCTGGGCGATCTGCTGCGCGCCTCCAACTTCGTCTGGTCGGTGGGGCCGCAACTGGCGGAAAACCTGTTCGATGGCGGCGCCCGCGACGCCGCCAAAGCCCAGGCCATCGCCGCCTATGACCAGCAGGTGGCCGGCTATCGCCAGACGGTGCTGACCAGCCTGCAGGCGGTGGAAGACCAGCTTTCCAGCCTGAATGCCCTGCAAGGCCAGATCGATGCCCGCGATCAGGCCGTCGCGGCGGCGACGGAGGCCGAACGCATCGTGCTGAACCAGTATAAGGCGGGTACGGTGGGCTATAGCGAGGTGATCACCGCCCAGACGGCCGCCCTGTCCGCCCGCCAATCCGCCCTCACCGTCCGCCAGAACCGGCTGACGGCGACGGTGGCATTGTTAGAGGCGCTGGGCGGGGGCTGGCAGGCGGCGCGGTAAGGGCCGTCCATACAAGTTCAAACAGATGTCGGCCGGCTTTGCGGTTCGCGGGCGAAGCCGCCGGCACCAGCCATCGACTGGTGGATCATCTGTGCTGTTGAAACCTCAGCTCTCCACCTTCTGGAACCTTGCGATATCGTAATGAGAGAGGTCTATCGACGTCGTTCCGGTATCGATCAGTTCGGCCATCGTCTCCCCCACGCCCGGCCCGATCTGGAAGCCGGAACCGGAAAAGCCGAAGGCGTAGAACAGGCCGCTGGTGGTGGCCGATGGGCCCATCACCGGCAAACTGTCGGGCAGATAGCCCTCAATCCCTGACCAGACGCGGATGATGTTCAGGTTGGCCAGTGCAGGGGCCAACCGGCGGATTTGTTTTAGCTGCTTCATGGTGTTCTGCGGCAGCACATAGGCGCGGTACTGGTCGGGGTAAGACGGGCCGCGCGTGCTGCCGCCCAGGATGATATTGCCACGCGCCACCTGGCGGAAATAGACCGTCTCCTCCTCCACCGGGGTCATCACGCCCACAGCGGGAGCGATGGCATAGGGGACGGGCTCCGTCACGCTCATATTCGGGCCGCGCGGGGTGATGGGCACCGGCTCCCCGAATTGCTGGGACAGCTTGTTGCCCCAGGCCCCGGCGGTGATCAGCAACACAGGTGCCTGGAAGGTGCGGCCATCCTCCGCCGTCACCACAAAATCCGTGCCCTGCTTGGCGGCATGGATGATGCGGGTATTCTCAAACACCTGCGCGCCGGCCCGTTGCGCGGCGCGAGCGAAGGCCGGTGCGGTCAGGCGCGGGTTGGCATGGCCATCCATGGCAGAATAGGAACCGGCCAGCACATCCGGCCCGAAAAAGGGAAACCGGTCGCGCAGCGCATTGCCGGTCAGCAATTCCAGATCCAGCCCGACATGCCGGGCCTCGGCCGCATATTCCTCCATCTTGGCGATGTTTTCCGGCCGCTCCCGATAACAGACGCGGATATGGCCGGATTGCAGATATTCCACATCCGCGCTCAGCAACTCATTGGCCCGGCGCCAGATGGCAAGGGCGCGGTTGGCCAGGGGCAATTGGTGGAGGGGGCGGCCCTGGCGGCGCACATTGCCGAAATTGGTGCCGCTGGCTTGCCGCCCCACCAGATCGCTTTCCAGCAGGGTGACGGAACGGCCACGCTGGCGCAGGAACAGGGCGGCAGACGCGCCCATCAGGCCGCCGCCGATGATCAGCACATCGCTGACGGAAACCGGGTTCGCCATGATCACTCCTCCCCTTCCGGTGCGATGGCGACCGGCAACGGCTTTACCGGGGCCTGCCCGCGCAGGCGGCCCACCTGTTCCACCGGGATATTGGCGCAGGCGGCAATCACCTCCGCCCCGGCATGGCCGCAATAGCGGCCCTGGCAGCGGCCCATGCCGACCCGGCTGAAGGCCTTAGCTCGGTTGGCCTCTTTCGCCCCGGTTTCATTCACCACCCGGCGCAGATCGCCCGCCGTTACGGCCTCGCAACGGCATACAATGGCCTCGTCCGGCAGGTTGGCCGCCTGTTCGTGCGGCCAGGGGAAGGCGGTGGCAAGGCCACGGGCGAAGCGGGCGTAAGACGCTACCTGACGGCGCAGATGGGTCAGTGTCAGCGGGTCCACCGGGCGGCCCAGATCGGCCAGGGCCGCCAAGGCAGCCAGCCTGCCGCTGACCTCGGCTGAGCGTGCGCCCAGGATGCGGGCACCATCGCCGGCCAGATAGACCCCGGCCACGCTGGCCCGCCCATCCGGGTCGCGTCTGGGCAGCCATTGGCGTGTCTTGGCATCAAAGGCGAAGTCGCAGCGGGCCAGATCGGCCAACTGGGTCTCCGGGCGCAGGTGATAGCCCAGGGCTACGGCGTCGGCGGCGAAATGCCGTTCTGTGCCATCGGCCAGCCGCACGCGCGCACCATTGACGCCACCATCGGTATCGCCAGTAATTTCCAGCGGCGTCACCCCGGTCAGCACCGGCACGCCGGCCTTGGCCAGGGCACGGGTCAGTGCCACGCCATCGGCCAGGATGGCGGGCTGGGCGATCAAATCCACCGCCGCGCGTAACCGATTGCTGAAGGGGGAGGTGTCCAGCACGGCGGCAACCTTGGCGCCCGCCTTCACATATTGGCTGGCCACCAGGTAAAGCAGCGGCCCACTGCCCATGAACAGTACATTGGCCCCAATGGCGCAGGCTTGCGCCTTCAGCGCCACCTGTGCCGCGCCCAGGCTATAGGTACCAGCATAATGCCAGCCGTTGACCGGCATCAGCCGATCGGTGGCCCCGGTACACAGGATCAGCGCGTCATAGGCCACGGTGGCATAGCCCTTTTCCGAGGCGGTCCAGACCTGCCCATCGGCAATGTTCCAGACCAGCGTGTCGGGCCGATAATCCACCGCCGATGCGATGGCATCGAAACCATCATGCACCGCTTGGGCGCGCGCCGCCTCCGTGCCATAAAGCGCCTGATGGTTGCGGCGGAAATTGGCCGGCTGGCGGCGATAAATCTGGCCGCCGGCGCGGGCGGCCTCGTCAATCACCACCGGGCGGATGCCTGCTGCCAGCAGGGTTTGGGCGGCGCGCACGCCGGCAGGGCCGGCTCCCACCACCACAACGCGGGGGTTTATTTCGCGGTCGGCCATGATGCCCCCGGCTGGTTGGTGGAGATACGCAAACCGGCGCTGGCCGGGGTGGAGCAGGCTCGCAGGCGGCCGCCATCCTCCGTCCAGACCCAGCAATCCTGACAGGCAGCCATCAGGCAGAAACCGGCGCGTTTGCCATCGCCAAATTCCGATGTGCGCAGCACCCGACCGGTGGCCAGCATGGCTACCATCAGCGTGTCGCCCTCCATCGCCGTGACGGGCTGGCCGTCCACATAAAGGGTCAGCGGCGCGCGGCCCTGTTCGGCCAGCCGCACGAAACGTCCTTGGGTCAATTCACCGCCTCCGGGTGATGGCACAGAATGTCGCTGCCGCCGGCCAAGTGCTGGCGCGGCGGGGTGAAATGGGTGCATAGCCCGTCAATACGCACCGTGCAACGCGGCAGGAACCGGCAGAGATCGGCCCCTTCCAGCGCCGGCCCGATGGCGGGCGGGGCGGGCCTTGCCGCCTGTTCCTCCAGCCATCCCGCCCGCAATTCCGGCACGGAGCCCACCAGCAGATCGGTATAGGGATGGAAGGGCGGGGCCTGATAGGCGGAACGCGGCCCCATCTCCACCGCCGTGCCGCCATACAGCACCATGATGTCATCACAGATGGCGCGCACCGTGCCGATATCATGGCTGATGAACATATAGGCCAAACCCAGCTCCCGGCGCAGCTCGGCCAGCAAATCCAGGATGGCCGCCCCCACCACCGTATCCAGGGCCGATGTCACCTCATCACACAGGATCAGGTCGGGTTTGGCGGCAAGCGCGCGGGCCAGGTTGATGCGCTGTTTCTGCCCGCCGGACAGGCCGCTGCAGGCGCGGTCGGCCAAGCTGGCGGGCAGGCGGATCAAATCCAGCAGTTCGGCCACGCGCTGGCGCTGCGCCGCACCTTTCAGCCCGTGATAGAAGCGCAGGGGCCGGCCCAGGATGTCGGCCACGCTATGGGCGGGGTTCAGGGCTGTGTCAGCATTCTGGAACACAAGCTGGATGCGGCGGAACTGGTCGCGGCTGCGCTGTTCCAACCCGCCGGGCAGGCGTTGCCCATCGAAATTCACCGCCCCGCTGGCAGGCCGGATCAGGCCCGCGACCGCGCGGGCCAGGGTGGATTTGCCGGACCCGCTTTCGCCGATCACCCCCAGGGTGGCACCCTTGGCGATGGACAAGCTGATATCGCGCAGCACGGGGATTTCCGGCCGGCCCCCACTATCCACCTTGCCATAGCCGGCGAACAGGCCCTTGATTTCCAGCAAGGGCGCCTTGGTCGGGGCGGCTACCGGGGCCGGCTTGGGGGCAGGGCGGGCGGCTGCCATCAGGGTGCGGGTATACTCATCCGCCGGGCTTTGCAGTATCTGGGTGGCGGCGCCAGCTTCGCGCACCCTTCCCTTGTTTAACACCAGGATATGGTCGGCCATCTGCGCCACCACGGCCAGATCATGCGACACATAGATGGCGGTGGCCCCCTGGCTGGCCACGGCGTGCTTGAAGGCGCGCAGCACCTCAATCTGCGTGGTCACGTCCAGGGCGGTCGTCGGTTCATCCAGGATCACCAGTTCCGGCCCGGTGATCAGCGCCATGGCCGCCATCAGCCGTTGCAACTGCCCGCCGGAAAGCTGGTGCGGATAGCGGCTGCCGATGCTGTCCGGCTGGGGCAGGGCCAGCGCCCTGAACAGGGAAACGGCCTTGGCTTCCGCGCTCTTGCGGTCCATCCGCCCGTGGATCAGGGCTGGTTCCACCACCTGATCCATGATGCGCTTGGAGGGGTTGAAGGAGGCGGCGGCACTTTGCGCGATATAGGCCACCCGATCACCGCGCAGCGTGGTCAGGCCCTCTTCATCCAAAGCCATGATGTCGGTCTCGCCCAGCCTTATGCGGCCGCCAGCAATGCGGCAGCCGCTGCGGGCATAGCCCATCAGGGTCAGGGCGATGGTGGTCTTGCCCGATCCGCTTTCCCCGATCAGGGCCAGCACGCCGCCACGCGGGATGGTGAAATCCACCCCCTCCACAATGGTGATGGCGCTGTCATCCTTGCCCCCGGCGGTGACGCGCAGACCCTTGACCTCCACATGCGGTTCCATGGCGCTAACCCTCCTTCGATCCGTGCCGCCGGGGCAGCGCGTCGATCAGCAGATTGACACCGACGGTCAGGGTGGCGATGGCCAGCGCCGGCACCAGGATGGCGGGGGCTGCCTCACCCAGGCCGGAGATATTTTCCCGCACCAGCGATCCCAGATCGGCATCGGGCGGCTGCACCCCCAGCCCCAGGAAGGACAGGCCGGACAGCATCAGCACGATGAAGACAAAGCGCAGGCCGAAATCCGCCAGCATCGGGTGCAGCATGTTGGGCAATATTTCCCGGATGGCGATATAGGCCGCCTTTTCGCCGCGCGTGCGGGCCACCTGCACATAATCCATCTGCGCCAGATTGACGGCCTGGGACCGGGCGATACGGTAGGCACCGGGGATATAGATAAAGGCGGCAATCAGGAACAGCAGCAGCAGCGAAGACCCGACCGCTGCCACCAGCACCAGGGCAAAAATCTTGGATGGGATGGAAATCAGCGTATCGATGAACCGGCTCAACAGCTCATCCAGCCAGCGCGGCGCCAGGGCCGCGATCAGGGCCAGCCCGGTGCCGGTGCAACTGGCGGCGATGGCGGCGGCGGCGGCCAGCCCCACGGAATAGCGCGCACCGGAGAGCACACGGCTCAGCACATCGCGGCCCAGATAATCACTGCCCAGCCAATGCGCGGCACCAAAGCTGGCAAAGACATCCTGATGCGTGAAGGCACCGGGATCATAGGGGGCCAGCCAGGGGCCGGCAATGGCGGTGGCGATCCAGAAGATCACCAGCCCCAGCCCCAGCTTGCCGGACAGCGGCAATTGTGCCACCCATCCGGGGGATACGGCCTTCCCGGCCTTTATCTCATCCACGGTGACGCTCATCGGTTGCGCAGCCTCGGGTTGGCCAGAATGGCGACGGTATCGGCAATCAGAACCAGTGACAGATAGGCACAGCAGAAGATCATGGCGCAGGCCTGCAACAGCGGCATGTCGCGGCTGGTGACGGCATTGACCATCAGGCTGGCCAGGCCTGGATAATTGAAGATCGTCTCCACAATCACCGCCCCGCCCAGCAGGTAGGAGAGCGAAAGCGCCATGGCATTGACGATGGGGGCAATGGCATTGGGCAGCACATGCACCAGCACCAGCCGCGCTGGTGATACGCCTTTCAGCCGCGCCATCTCCACATAGGGCAGGCCCAACTGGGCGATGATGGCGGCCCGCGTCATTCGCGCCATCTGTGCCACCACGATGATGGACAGCGACAGGATGGGCATGGCCAATGCCCGCAGCAGGTCCAGGAAACTGCCCTGGGCCGGCACCAGCGCGATGGAGGGCAGCCAGCGCAGTTCCACCGCGAAGAACAGCACCGCAATGGTGGCGATCAGGAATTCCGGCAGCGCCACCATGGCAAGCGTGGTCGTGTTCAATGCCCGGTCCAGCCGCCCGCCCTGGCGCATGGCCGAGGTGATGCCGATGGTCAGGGCCAGCGGCACGGCCACCAGGGTGGACAGGGCGGCCAGGATCAAGGAATTGGGCAGGCGGCTGGCGATGATGTCCGCCACCGGCATGTTGGCAACCATGGAGAAGCCGGGGTCACCCCCCAGCAGCCCGGCCAGCCAGCGCAGGAACCGGAGCGCGGCCGGCTGGTCCAGCCCCATCTGCTGGCGGAGCGCTGCCACCGCTTCGGGTGTCGCACTCTGCCCCAGCATTTCCTGCGCCGCATCGCCGGGCAACAGCCCGCTGATGATGAACACCACCAGGGACACCAGGAACAGGGTCAACAGGCCGGATGCCACCCGCTTGGCCAGCAGGAGCAACAGGAAGGCGTTACCGCTTTCAGAGGATGTCGGGGATGCAGCCATCGGTTCAACCCTCCCACCAGACATGTTCAGCAAAGGCATAGCCCATGAAGCCGCCGACCGGCACGGGGTAGAGCCCCTTCAGCCGCTTGTCATAGCCATCCGACAGATTGATGAAGACGGGGATGGCAGTGCCGCAGTGATTGCTGACAATCTCCTGCATCTCCCCGTAAATCTGGGCGCGCAGCGGTTCGTTTGCCGTGGCGCGGGCTTCCAGCAGCAGCCGGTCGAACCGCTCATTCTTCCAGCCCGTCTCGTTCCAGGCGGCGGTGGATTTGTAAAACTGGCTGAACACCAGATCGGCCGTGGCACGCGGGTTGGTGTTGCCGAAGCTCAGCGGATGTTTCATCCAGTGGGTGGACCAGTAACCATCCGCCGGCATCCGGTTGATGGCCAGGTTCAGCCCGGCCCTGGCCCCATATTCCTGCAGAGCTGAGCCCATATCGACTGAGCCTTCCGCCGCCGTGGAAGCATAGACGGGCAGGCGTGCCGGGCCCAGACCGGCCTTGGCAAAATGATATCTGGCCCGGTCCAGGTCAAAGCTCCGCTGCGGCAGGTCGGCCCGGAAGAACGGGTGGAAGGGCGGGATCGGGTGGTCATTGGCGATAATGGCGGAGCCACGGAACAGGGCGCGCTTCACCAGTTCCCGGTCGAACAGATATTTCATGCCCAGCATGAAATCAGGGTTGCCGGTAATGCCGCCATCAACCCGCATGATCAGGTTGGTATAGAGCCCGCTGGGTGTCTCCAGCATCTCATGCGCACCGCTCTCCCGGATGCGGTGGATGGAGCGGGGATTGACCGCGATGACCATCTGCACATCGCCGGACAGCAGCGCGTTGACGCGCGATACTTCATCCGGGATGCCGATCAGCTCGATCTCGTCCAGATAGGGTTTGCCGGGCTTCCAGAAATCCTCATTGCGGGTGACGATGGTGCTGACACCCGGCACGAAGCTTTTGATCCGATAGGGGCCGGTCCCGTTGGGGCGGCTGAAATCCTTCGCCCCGGCGGCGATGATCAGGAAATGTGACTGCGCCAGCATGGCGGGCAGATCGACATTGGGGCCGGTCAGGGTGATGGTCAGGTCCAGCGGGCCGGTGGCCCTTATCTCGGCGAACTGGCTGGCGATCGGCCGCACCTTGGAGCCACCGGCCGGGTCCAGATGGCGGGTCAGGCTGAACACCACATCCTCGGCATTCAGCCGTTTGCCATCATGAAAGCGCACGCCGTCGCGCAGCTTTACCCGCCAGCTGATCTGGTCGCTGCTTTCCATTGCCTCGGCCAGGGCCAGCCGGGGCCGCAGGTCGGCGCCATATTCCGTCAGCCCGGAATAGAGCATGTGATGGCGGATATAATCGGTGGATAGGGCCCCCTTGGCCGGGTCCGTCGTGTCGGCGGTGGAACTGGACATGCCAGCCACCCGGATGCGGCCGCCAGTGCGGGGGGCCGCTGCTGCTTGTGACCAGGCTGGCAGCAGGGGCAGGGCACTGGCTGCCATGCCGGCTGTCAGCAGCGTTCGCCGCGAAAGGCCCATGGAACCCCTCAATGCAGGATGTCCTGAATACGGTAGTAAAGACCGACCAGCGGCAGGAACCAGGGTTTGCCCAGATGGCCCGGTACTGCCGGCCAATCCAGCCCCGCCCAGGGGTTGGCGGCGCGCTCCCCCGCCATTACGCGGGCCATGCGTTCGCCCATATGGACGGACATCTGTACGCCATGACCGCTATAGCCCATGGCGTAGAACAGCCCGTCCTGTTCCCCCGCGCGTGGCAACCGGTCGGCTGTCAAATCCACCATGCCGCCCCAGCAATAATCCACGCGTGTATCGCGCAAGTCGGGGAACAACTGGCGCATGGTGGCTTCCAGGATGCGGCCGCTTTTCTGGTCCGACAAAGGATCAGAGATGGCAAAGCGCGCCCGCCCGCCAAAGATCAGCCGGTTATCCGGGGCCAGACGGAAGTAATTGCCGATATTTTTGCTGGTCACATAATTGCGTCGGCCGGGGAACAGCGTGTCCACCAGTTGCGGCGGCAGCGGTTCGGTGGCGATGACGAAACTGCCGACGGAGATGATGCGGCGGCGGAACCAGCCGAACGGCCCCTGCGGGCTGGCGCCGCCGGTGGCCACCAGCACCTGCCCGGCCGTCAGCGTGCCGCGCGGGGTGGTGACCAGCCAGCCCTTGCCCTGGGGTGACAGGCCGGTGACGGCGGCCTGTTCATATATCAACGCCCCCCGGCGGCTGGCCGCCTCTGCCAGCCCGACGCCAAATTTGCCGACATGCAGCTGCGCACTGGTGCTTTGCAGCAGGCCGCCATGGAAGGTGTCGCCAGCGATCTCTGCCGCCAGGGCTGCCCGCGGCACCAGGGTTACCTGCGGGTCGATGGTGGCCAGGCTTTCATAAGCCTTTTTCAGCTTGGTATAATGTTCCGGCTTGGCCGCCAGCTTCAGCCGTCCGACCCGGCGGAAAGCACAATCGATGCCTTCTTCCCTGGCCAGTTGTTCCACATCGCTGACGGCCTGCACATGGGCATTGTAATAAAGCGCTGCCGTCTCCCGCCCGAAACGGGCGACTAGACCGGCAAAGTCATGCGCCGTGCCGGCGTTGCACTGGCCGCCATTGCGGCCGGAAGCCTCCCCCGCGATACGGCCGGCTTCCAGCACCGCCACGCTGGCCCCGCGTTTGCGCAGGGCCAGGGCGGCGGACAGGCCGGTGAAGCCGCCGCCGATGACGGCGACTTCCACCCGGCCTTCCACCGGACCGGTTGCCCCGCCGGTGAAGCCGGGTGCCGTATCCAGCCAATAGGAGAGGGTCTTCCGGTCCGCCATGATGGGTTACAACCCCACCAGAGCCGGCAGGATGCCGATATGCGGGATTTCGAAATCCCGATAATTCGGGTTGGTCGGCTCATGCCCGCGTGCCACGAAGACGCGGGCACCGAAGCCCAGATCGGTGGCGGAGTTCTGGTCATAGCGGAAGCTGGAAGAGACATGCATGATGTCCTTCGGGTCGGCCCCCAGCTGATCCAGCATATATTCAAACGCTTGCAGGCGCGGCTTGTAGGCTTGTGCCTGTTCGGCCGTATAGACGGCGTGGAACGGCGCGCCCAGCATGGCGACGTTCTGGTGGATCTGCTCATTGGCGGCATTGGACAGGATCACCAGCGGGATTTCCTTGGCCACCTTGGCCAGACCGGCCGGCACGTCGGCATGTGGCCCCCAGGTCGGCACCGCCTCGTAAAAGCGCGCCGCTTCTTCTGGACGGAATTCGATCTTCCAGCGCTTGCAGGTACGCTCCACGGCATTGTGAAGCACGTCGCGGTAGGGCTTCCAGGCGCCCAACACCTCATCCAGCCGATAGGCTGTGAAATCCTTGCAGAACCGGTCCATATCCTCTGGCTTGATACGATCGGGGAAGATCTCCCGCGCCATCTCGGACATGCGAAAGCGGGTCAGCGTGCCGTAGCAGTCAAAGGTAATGAATTTGGGCCGGAAGGGGGCCATGGCTGTCTGTCCTTCACATCGGGCGAATGGCCGGGTTCAGGGCCGCTCGCGGTTTGGATCGGTCCGGCGGATCACTCGTTGAAACGGCGTCCGCGACAAGGCAATTAGCGCATGGGAGGGGCGGAACTTCCCCCCGATTGGGGAGGGCGGATGGGTATTTATCCGCCTTTTCAGCAGGGTCTGCGGCACAGTCTGCCGCATCACCTTTTCCTTAATATCCGCGCCCGCGCGTCACAGTTCCCAGCATCGCCAGACCCTGGCGATGCTGCCTTATATTGCCCATCAGGACACGAGCCGCACTTTCCGGCTGGGTCATGCTGGCGACATGCGGTGTCAACAGGATAGCGGGGTGCCGCCAGAAGGGATGATCGTTTGGCAGCGGCTCCGGTTCCGTCACATCCAGCACCGCACCGGAGAGTTTTCCGGCATCCAAGGCTGCCAGCAGGTCGGATTCCACCAGATGACCACCCCGGCCAACATTCACCAGCGCGGCACCATCGGGCAGCAGATCGAAGGTTTTGCGGCACAAAATGCCGTGTGTCTCCGCTGTCAGCGGCAGCAGACAGATCAGGATATCGCAGCCCGCCAGAAAGGCCGGCATCGCCTCCGCCCCGGCATGGCAGGTGACACCATCCACCTGCTGGGGTGAACGCGACCAGCCCGACAGCGCAAAGCCGTAGCTGCCTAGCCGGGTTAGCACCGCCCGACCCAGATTGCCCAGCCCCATCACACCGATGCGCCGATCTTTAGCCGGCACCAGTTTGATCGGCGCCCATCGCGCCTCCGCCTGAGCTTTGCGATAATGCAGCATATGGCGGTGCAGGGCCAGGGTGGCGAAACTGGCATATTCCACCATGCCTTCGGTGATGCCCGGTTCCACCATCCGGACCACCTGGATATGGTCTGGCACCTGGGTCAGATCCAACTGGTCCACCCCGGCCCCGGTAGAGAACAACACTTCCAGATTGGGCAGGCTGGCCAGCAGGTCGGGCGTCACCGTCCAGGCGGCCAGATAGCGGATATCGGCAAGGTTGCCGGTATCGGGCCAGTGGCGGAAATCGATCTCCGGCGCCTCGGCACCGAAAAGCTTTTGCCACGTCGCACCGCGCACCGGGTCCGCCTTGTAGAGAAGGGCCATCTCCATTCTCCCAGAAAAAACGCCGCTGACACCGGAGGGTATCAGCGGCGTGACAGTGAGGTTCATGCCGTATCGAAAGAATTGCCAGATCAGAACGTGTAGCTGACCTTGGCCGTGAAGGTGCGCGGGGTGCCGGGGGCAACCCAGAGCCGGGCGTAGGAGCTGGCGTAATAGCGCTTGTCAAACAGGTTGTTCACATCCACCGACAGCTTCAACTGTTCGGTCGGCTGCCAGGAGGCCAGCAGCTTCACCAGCGTGTAGCTGGGCAGATAGAATTCCGTCGCCGTTTCACCCAGGCGCTTGTCGACATAATTCACCCCGCCGCCGATGGTGACAACATCATCCAAACCGAACGTGAATTCCTTGGTGACCAGCAGGTTGGCGCTGTTCTTCGGCACGTTCAGCAGGGCGGAGCCTTCGAGGATCGGCTGGGCAAAATTGGGGTCCAGCATATCCTCCGCCACCTCGGCGTCGGTGTAGGAATAGGTCAGATAGACCTGGATATCTTCCGGCAGCTTGGCATTCAGATCAAACTCAATCCCCTTGCTGCGCGCCTTGCCGATGGCCAGGGAGAAGCCGGAATTTACTGGATCGGCCGTCAGCACATTGTTCTTCTTCATGCTGAACAGGGCGACGGTGCTGGTGATCTTGCCATCCGGCGTGGTGTATTTGGCCCCCACTTCGTAGCTTTTGGTTTCTTCTGGGCGGAACAGCTTGTTGCTGGCGTCAGCACCGGAATTGGGGCGGAAACCCTGGCCATAGGAGCCGTAAACCGACACTTCCTTGGTGAATTCGTAGGCGATACCTGCCTGCGGGCTGAACTTCTTATAGGTCTTTGCCGCGTTTGTGTTGGTACGGCGGAAATCGACATTATGGTCGAAATTGTCGTAACGGCCGCCAAAGCGGATTTTCAGCTTCTCCGTGACATCGATCTGATCTTGCAGATAGGCGCCCCAGGCCTCTTGGGTTTCCAATTCACTGCGGAAGGCGCCCGGCACCTGAAGATTGCCATAGACGGGGTTATAGACATTGATGGCGTTGTTGGCGGCCGTGATCGGGCGGCCTGCTGTGTAGGCACCTGGCCGATAACGCAGTTGCAGGTGATCAACGTCAAACTTGTCCCAGTCGGTACCGATGATCACGTGATGGGTAAAATCGCCGGTATCAAAAGTGCCGCTGGTTTCCGCCCGCAACACCGAATGTTCGGTCTGGAAGTCACGATAACGGCGCTGCCGCGACAGGAAGGTACCGTTGGTCTTGTCCAGCGTCTGGCGGCCACCCGCCAGCTCCGCCTCGGTGGAGAAACCCTTGAAAGAGGTTTCGCGGTAGCCGGCACCGACCAGCAGGCTCCAGTTATCGCTGAAATTATGCTGCAGCTGCGCCTGATGGCCCAGCACACGCACCTTGATTGGGCCGTCATCCGGTTCGCCCAGGAAGGTGGAATTGGCGACCGGACCCAGCACGCCATTGATGGCGACGATGCCACGGTCAAACGGCACCTTCTGGTTCACATATTCCATTTCATAGGACAGCGAGGTGTCCTCGCTCAGTTCCACCAGGATGGAGGGGCTGAAGGTGTATTTCTTGGTCTTGATGGTTTTGCGGAAGCTGCCGGCATCTTCTGCCGCGCCATTCAGGCGCACGGCCACCTTGTCGGCCACCGCGCCGGTGACATCGCCTTCGACCCGGTAATTATCATAGCTGCCGGCGGAGACGCTGAAGCTGCCCTCTGTGTCGAATTTCGGCTTCTTGGTGATGATATTCACCGTACCGCCTGGTTCGCCACGGCCGAACAAGGCGGAGTTGGGGCCTTTCAGCACCTCAATCTTTTCAATGTTGGAGGCATCGCGCGGGCCGCCATAGCCACGGCCGCCATTGAAACCATTGACCAGATAACCCGAGGGGAAATTTTCATCACCGGAGAAGCCGCGCACGGCGAAGGCATCCCACAGACCACCGAAATTATTCTGCTTGGCAATGCCGCTGGCCATCTCCAGCGCATCTTCCAGGCCGGTGGCGCCGATTGTTTGCAGCAGTTCCCCATCCAGCACCTGGATTGATTGCGGCGTGTCCTTGATGGCGATGTCGCCACGATAGGCCTGCCGCTGGCCGACAACGATGATCTCTGCCAGTTCCTCACCAGCTGCCATTTCCGCAGTTGCGGTGCCGGTCAGCGCGACGCAAGCAACCCCCGCCACCAAAGCGAGCCGGAATCCGGGATTAGTTTTCATCTTTGTTCCCCTTTTGTGAAGCTCCGCCATCCAACCTGGTACGGACTGTTACTATGTAACGTCCGTTTTTTTATTCATCCCGTCATGCCAACACAATGGTCGGCATAATTGCGAGGCGTTTTTGCCCTGCGTTTTGCTTTTTCCTGTTATCCAGATTTGCGCATTGACGACAAAATTGTTTCGTCAAACTGCCATAGAGCGACAGTGTGTTATATCGTTGGCGGGTCAAATTGCGTGGAAAATGCTGGGGGCTTCTGCTGCGTCTGCGGCAAAAAGCCCCGCCATCATGAGTATGGCGGGGCTTTGGGGGCGGCGGATCAGCAGGAAATGCCGGTCAGAGATATTTCAGCCACCAGATATCCTTGCGACGCTGCTTCAACTGGGCGAACCAGCGGGTGGGATAATAGAGTGGCAGCACCAGCCCCAGCGACCAGAGCCAGACGGTGGAGACATTATCCACCCCGAAGACGCTGCCCTTGTTCAACCCATAAAGTGCCACGGCCCCCAGATAAAGCGCCTTCAGCACATAAAGATGCAGCAGATAGAAGAACATCGGTGCGCCACCGAACAGGGCCAGCCAGGGCATCAGCCGGCTATCCTGAGCTTTCTCGAACAACACCAGCAGCAGCACGCCGGTACCCACTGTGGGCAACAGGAACAGCAGGGAAGGGGGATATTTGGTCAGTGCCAGGAAGCTCATCACCGTCACCAGCCCATCGTCGCCGGTGAACCAGGGCTTGTCGCCATAGAGGTTGGTGTAGCGGAGCACGACGAAGCCGACCAGCATGGAGAGGCCCACCATCAGCAGGCGGCGCTGACGCTGGCCAGCATCGGCATTCCTGGCGAACCAGGGGCCGGCGGCATAGCCCAGCAGAATCACCCCGATCCAGGGCAGGATCGGATATGTCGTCTTGGCGAACATGCCACCGCCCAGATCGATGGCACTGCGCTGGTGCAGAATGGCCCAGGGCACATACCAGGCATCGCCCGGTGCCAGACGGATACCATCCAGCAGATTATGCCCGCAGACGATCAGCAGACCGAGCGCGAACTGCCAGGGGCGGGGCAGATGCAGCAGTCCCGCCAGCACCACCATGCTGATGCCGATGGCCCAGATCACCTGCAGCCAGAAACCCTGCGGCGGGAACTGTGCTGACCAGGCGAACCCGACAAAGGTGACTTCCAGGAAGATCAGGAACAGGCCGCGCTTCAGCAGGAACAGGGAGGTTTCCTGCTTGCTGTGCGACTGGCCGTAAAGCCAGGCCGACAGGCCGGTCAGTGCCACGAAGGTGGGGGCGCAGAAGGTGGAGAGCAGCCGGGTGAAAAACAGCGCCGGGCTCACCTGGGTGACATCCACCGGGTCGCTGACTTGCATATGCAGGAACCACGTCTCCCGCACATGATCCACCAGCATGAACAGCATCACCAACCCGCGCAGCGCATCAATGGCCACCAGCCGCGTGCGCGCCGTGGCCGTCGGTGCCGTCTGCGCGGGCGCATAAATCCCGTTGCCTGTCAGGCTTGTCATCTCTGCCAATCCCCGTTCCATTGCCGACCATTCGGCCGGTCCTTACCATCAGCGGGATAGCGTATGACAGCACCGCAGGTTGGATATGCGGAATGATGGGGGGCGGATCAGCGAAAGCTGCCGTGGGAGGGACTGGAAAGAGAATCTTGCCGGCCGGCATGTCGGGTGATCACGGGTTGATCCCCCGACATGCGTCGCTTTGATCAGGCCCCGGCCTTTGCCAAAGCCTGATCCAGTTCTACGATGGCGCAGATGATGTGATAGAAGCTGCTGGCCGGTGCCGCCTCGTCAATCAGGCTGCCATCGGCCTGCATCCGGTCATACCAGAGGCCGGGAACGGCCGTCTGCAGATAGGTCCACAGCCCCTCGGCCCCATCGGCGGCGATCTGCCAGTAATCCGCGCGTCCGATCAGCAAGCCGGCCAGACAGCCGGCCTTGATGCGTTCCGTCTGCGGCCACAGACGCGCGGCGGCATCATGGGGGGAGAAATCATCCAGCAGGCTGTTGAAGGCGACATTGCGCGCCTTATCCACGCCGTGGCCCTCCCCAATGGTGATCAGGCGCAGGCCGGCTTCCACCGCATCCTGCCGGCTGCGCAACGTGCCCCAGCGCAGCAGCAGCCAGGCCCATTCGAACTGGTGGCCGGGCTCGACGATGCGCCCATCCACCCCCTCGGCCGGTGACCAGTCGGCGGCGAAGAATTCCCGCAGCCCCCCGATCTTGGCATCGATGAAATAGGTCAGCGCCATATGGGCGATGCTGTCGGCCAGATCGGTCCAGACCTTGTTGCCGGTCAGTTCCTCCCAGGCCAGACAGGCCTCGAACAGGTGCATATGCGGGTTGGATTGCTGGCGATGCTTGCCGGCCGGTTCCACGAAACCCGCCACTGGGTGGGGCAGCAGATCGCGCATGGCGGCCAGCACGACCAGTGCCTGCGCCTCGTAACCAGCGGCATCATTCAGCGCCTGTGCGGCCTGGGCCATGCTGAACAGGGCGAAGGCCTGATCATAAAGCGCCACGCTGTCATCCACTGGCACCCCTTCGGGGGAGACCACGCCGCGCACCAGCCCGTCCGGCCGCTGGAACCGTTCCAGGAACAGCCGCAACCCTTCCTTCACCGCCGTCTGCGCCGGGCCGTCCCAGCCCAGGCGGCCGGCTGCGGCATAGGAATAGACCTGGCGAGCCTGGACACGGGCGCGGCGGTTGGCCTCCACCGGCTGGCCCTGCTGGTCCAGCTTTTCATGGAAACCGCCGCGCGCATGGTCGTAGCCCTGCTGCCACCAGAGGGGGAAGGCTTGGCCCAGCAGCCAGTTCTTCAGGCGGTCGCGCTGCGTGGCGGCAGCGGTGAGGGAGGATTTGGTCATTGGCGTCAAGGCCCTGGCTGATGGATTGGATCAGGAATGCCACAGACGGGCGGCACCGCGCACGCCCGAACTGTCGCCCCAGCGGGCAGGCGCGATCTTCGCTTCCCATCCGTCGGAGAAGACATGCGGTCGCATGGCGGCCGGCAGCCGCTCATAAAGTTCCGTGACATTGGACAGGCCACCGCCCAGCACGAACACATCGGGGTCCAGGATATTGACGATCAGCGCCATCGCCCGGCCCAGCCGGTCGATATAGCGATCCATGGCGCCCACGGCATCGGCATCGCCCCGGCGGGCGGCATGGATGATGCCTTCGCCATTCATGGACCGGCCGCTCACCCGCTCAAAATCGCGGCGCAGGCCGGTGCCGGAGACCCAGGTTTCCAGGCAGTTGCGCTGGCCGCACCAGCATTCGGTGCCCGGCAGCTCCGCCCCTTGCGGGGAGGGCAGGGGGATATGGCCCCATTCGCCGCCAATGCCGTTGGCCCCTTCCACCAACTGGCCATCCACCACCAGCCCGCCACCGCAACCGGTGCCGATGATGATGGCAAAGGCCACCCGCGCCCCAGCCGCCGCCCCATCAACGGCTTCCGACAGGGCCAGGCAATTGGCGTCATTGGCCATATGCACGTCCCGGCCCAGGGCGGTCGCCAGATCCTCCCGGAAGGTGCGGCCATTCAGATAGACGGAATTGGCGTTGCGCATCAGCCCGGTGCGCGGGGAGATGGAGCCGGGGACGCCAACGCCCACAGTGCCCTTGGCACCGGCTTCCTGCTCGGCCCGCTGGATCAGGTCACAGACAACCCGAATGGCGGTGTCATAATCACCCGGATTGGGTTGACGCACGCGGGACAGGAAACGGCCATCCTGGTCCAGGGCGGCGGCTTCGATCTTGGTACCGCCGAAATCGACCCCAATTCTGATCATCTGGCAATGCTCCGGCCGACAGCGCAGGTCGCGGCGGCCCTTTGACATAAGGAATTATTTGGTTCAGGTGCGGGTATGGCCCGCGATGCCGCCACGCCAGGGGCGGCCAGCCATAGCCATACTAAGGCAGGAGAATCTCGCTGGACATGGGCTTCCTCTGGCATCTTGCATTCGCCCCTGGTTTGGCCTTCCTGACGGGGCCGGGGCGTTCACGGGGCAATTTATCTGCTCTTTTAAAATAAGCAAATTGAAATAATAAATCAGACGCGCCTTCACGCTGTTTTCATCAGCACGCTGCGCGACGGCAGCAGCCGGTCGTTGAAGGGCAGGATGGCCGCCCCCACCGCCGGCGCATCGGCGGCCATGGCGGCGCGGCGCAGGGGGGCGATGGCGGGGACGCGGTCCCCATAATCGGCTGTGCGCCGGTTGACGGCCGCCACCAGCCCATCCACCAGATCGACCGGCAGCCGGCCACCAATGAACACCGCCTCCGGATTCATCAGGCAACTGATGGAAAGCAACGGCTCCACCAGCAATTCCGCCGCCATCTCCAGCCAATCCGCCACCGCCGCTTGCCCGGATGCGGGCAGGGTCGCCAGCTGGTCCGGCCGGTCCAGCGGGTGGCCCCGCACTTCCAGAAATTCGAACAGGGCGGACAGCGAGACGGCATCCTGCAGCGCACGGGCCGTGCTGTGGGGGGAGTGGATGGGCAGAAAGCCGATCTCCCCACTGCGCCCATTGGCGCCACGATAATAATGGCCGTCGATCACCAGCCCACCACCCAGCCCCCGGCTGAACAGGATATAGACGAAGCTGGGATGATGCAGCCCGTGGCCAAAGGCCAGTTCCCCCAGGGCGGCGGCGGCGGCGTCATTTTCGACAAAGGTGGGCAGGCGCAAGCGTTGCCCCAGCAGGGCGGGCAGGTCCACCTCCTCCCACCCGGCATAGGCAGCCGGCTGGTGCGGCAGATGCACCCGGCCCAGATCGTCGGGCCGGGCGATGCCGATCCCGATCAACCGGTCTGGATGAACGCCACCGGTTTCCAGCAGGCGCGGGATTTGCGCGTCAAAGAAGGCAATCACCGCATCGGGCAAAGCAAATTCCGCCTCCAGCGTTGCCCGCGCCCGCACCTGTCCCAGCAGGTCCAGCACCACCAGGGTGATATGGTCGCGGTCGATATTCAGCCCGATGGAAAAACAGCCATCCGGATTGATGGTCAGCTTCATGGCCGGCTGGCCGCGCTGCCCCAGCAGGCGGCCAGCCTCCATGATCAACCCTTCATTCAACAGCCGCTTGGTGATGTTGGCGATGGCGGGTGCTGTCAGGCCGGTTATATCGGCCAGATCGCTGCGGGTGATCGGCCCGCTGACCCGGATCGCCTGCAAGGTGACACGCTGATTATGATCGCCCGCCCGTTCCAGATTGGTGCCGGACAGGCTGGCCCCCAGCGATGGGTGCAGATCGGCCAGACGCGTGGGCGTGTGCGGTTGCATGGGCGGGTGAGACCTTTGGGACCGGGCGGATACAGGATTGGCTTCTGGAATTACCGCGTGCTGGCCGGGCCACACAATGGGGATGTCGCGTCGCATGGTCGGCACTGGGCCGGCAGTTGTCCCCTATTGGCCTGATAGATGTGTCCCAAGAGACTGAATGGTAAAGAAAAACATGTTTCAAACAATAGTTTAATGACCCCTTCATGAAGCTGTAACAGCCTTCCCTATTCTGCGCGTGATCGGCCGACCCCCGTCATCAACACCGGCCACGATCATCGGAAGGGAATAGAAATGTCGAATATCTGCTTGCGCCCGATCCTGCTGGGCGGCTGCGCCCTGGCGATTCTGAGCGCCATACCGGCGCAGGCAGAGACCCTTGTTCTGGAAGAGATCATCGTGACGGCGCAGAAGCGCAGCCAGAGCGCCCAGGATGTGCCGATCTCCCTGACCGCCTATAGCGGCAAGAAGCTGGAGGAGCTGGGCCTGACGGAACTGGACGATCTGTCCGATTTCGTACCCGGGCTGCAGATCCAGCTGCAAAGCCCGAACAATCCCGGCTATGTCATTCGCGGCATCACCTCCGACAATGGTTCTTCCCAGCAGGAAGCCCGCGTTTCCGTCTTTGTGGACGGCGTGCCGGCCAGCCGCGCCCGCGGTGCCGTGGTGGAACTGTTCGATATCGAACGGGTGGAAGTGCTGAAGGGGCCGCAGGGCACCCTGTTCGGCCGTGGTGCGCAGATCGGCGCCGTCCATGTCATTTCCAACAAGCCGCAGCTGGACAAGATGGAAGTGACCGGCCGCATCGCCCTTGGCAATTACCGCCAGCAGACCTATGAGGCTACGGTCAACGCCCCGGTGTCGGACAGGGTGGCCGTCCGGCTGGCTGGCATCAGCCGCCAGCGCGACGGCTATATCGATAATCTGGTGCCCGGTGCCAAGGAAGCCCTGAACGGGGTTGGCGTGGAAGCGGTGCGCGGGTCGGTGCTGGTGGAAGCGTCGGACGATTTCAAGATCACCGGTATCCTGAACTATCAGAAGGATGATTATACCGGCACCTCCTTCAAGAATCGCCGCTTCGCCCCGGCGGGTGGCGATACCAGCCCCTTCACCGCCGCCCAGCTTAATCGCGGGGACGAGTTGGGGGTGGATCGGGAGCTGTTCAACGCCAATGTCACGGCGGAATACCGGCTGTCCGACAGTGTCCACCTGACCTCCATCTCCGGGTTCCGTAAATTCGATACGAATGAGGAATTCGATGCCGATGGTACCCAGGCCTATATGCTGGAATTTGCCGAAGTCACCCATAGTGAGCAGTGGAGCCAGGAATTCCGCCTGAACTACGACGATGGCGACCGGTTCCAGGGTTTTGTCGGGGCCAATTATTTCCATGAAAAGGGCTATCAGCGCGTGCCGCTGCGCACCAATGAACGCTCGCTGGCCCTGCTGGCGGTACCGGCCCTGAACCCGTTCTATGGTCAGGCGATTCTTCCCAACGGAGCCGTCAATCCCGGCCCGACGGCGCTGCCCAACGGCCTGCCGCTGCGCACCTATGGCGAGGCGCTGTTCAGCAATTATGGCACCAACAGCGCCTATGAGGCCTTTGCCGACGGCACCTATGCGCTGACCCCGGAATTCTCCCTGACGGCCGGCGTGCGTTTCACGCATGAAAAGCAGGAATCGGCTTTCGAACAATGGGTGGATCGCCCGGTCAGCCTGATCGGCAGCCTGTTCCCCAATGTGCCCCGCAAGGAACAGGAGAAGGATTTCGACAGTGTGGTTGGTCGCTTCGTCGCCAGCTACAAGCCGACAACCGACAGCCTGATCTATGCCAGCGTGTCGCGGGGCCGCCGTCCGGCGGTGGTGCAGGTCAATGCCACCCTGTCCAACACGCTGAAGAACGAAATCGTCTGGAGCTATGAGGCCGGTGCCAAGACCAGCCTGCTGGATAACCGGCTGCAGTTGGAAGGGGCGGGTTATTACTATGATTACAGCAATTTCCAGACCTCTTCCCGGCCGGACAATTCCCCCATCGCGGTGACGGTGGACAGCGGTACGGCCACGGCCTACGGGTTTGAGGGCAGCATCACGGCCCAAGCCACAGAGGCGCTGTCGGTCTTCGCCAATTACGGCTATATCCATGCCGAGTTTGATGACACCGACTCCAGGGGCAACCGGCAGGTGCTGGCCGGCAACACCTTCCGCCTGACCCCGGAACAAAGCGTCTCCCTTGGTGCCCAATATGTCCGTCCGCTGGGTGACAGCGGGGTTGAGCTGTTCGTGACCCCGACCTTCTCCTGGAAGTCGCGGGTCTATTTTGAAGAAACCAACCTGCCGGCGATCAGCCAGGGTGCTTATGGCACCGCCAATCTGCGTACCGGTTTCCGGTCTGATGATGGGCGCTGGACGGTCACCGCCTCGGTGCAGAACCTGTTCAACCGGGAATATCTGATTGATGCCGGCAATACCGGCGGTGCCTTCGGTGTGCCCACCTTCATCGCCGGCACGCCGCGTTTCTATGGCGTTGAAGTCGCCGTCAAGTTCTGACGCGAAAGGGAAAAACCATGTCGTATCAGAACAGCAAGCCCGGACTGGACCGGCGGTCGCTGCTGCAAACGCTGCTGGCCAGCGGGGCCATCCTGTCGGTCACCGCTGCCAGCGGCCTGACGCCGCTGGTGCGGCCGGCGGCGGCAGGGCAGGGGCGCTTTCACTTTCCCCAAGGCTTGGCGTCGGCCGACCCGCAGCCGGACGCGGTGATGCTATGGACCCGTGTGGTGGCGCTGGACGGCGCCACCCCGGACAATGTCGACCTGACCCTGCAGATGGCG
Source organism: Niveispirillum sp. SYP-B3756 (assembly GCF_009495745.1). GTDB lineage: Bacteria > Pseudomonadota > Alphaproteobacteria > Azospirillales > Azospirillaceae > Niveispirillum. Next base: position 47,155 of record NZ_WIDQ01000005.1, on the reverse strand, counting down.
GAAAAGCCGGACTTCAAGAAGCTGGTGGTGGAGCGCAAACTCACGGCCGGCAGCGCGCATGACCATACGGTGCGCGTGCTGGTGGATGGGCTGAAGCCCGATCAGACCTATCATTACCGCTTCATCGCCGCCGATGGCAGTATGGGCGACCTGACCGGCCGCACCCGCACGGCGCCGGCCCGCGATGCCGACCGTACAGTCACGCTCGCCTATGTCACCTGCCAGAATTACGAAGATGGCTTCTATGGCGCCTATCGCACCCTGATCAACCGCGACAAGGCGGCCAAGAAGGGAGAGGAGATCGATTTCGTCCTGCATTTGGGCGACCAGATTTATGAGACGGTGGGCTATGCCGGCAAACTGCGCGACCTGCCGGATTTCCCCTCCGGCGGTGGGGAGACGAAATGGGGCAAGGCGCGCCACGCCTTGACGCTGGCCGATTACCGCCAGCTTTATCAGGCCTATCTGTCCGATCCGCATTACCGGGAGGCGCGGGCCCGCTTCCCCTTCGTCTCCATCTGGGACGATCATGAATTCGTCAATGATTACTGGCAATCCATCGTCACCTTCACGCCGGAGGGGCGGTCGCTGCCCACGGCCAAGCTGGCGGCCAATCAGGCCTGGTTTGAATATGTCCCGGCTCTGCTGACCGGGACCAAAGGCGTGCCGGGTGTGGAAAGCCACGCCAGGGATTTCACGCCCGCCAGCGTCAGCGATGTCGATGCCCGCAATGCCCCGGTGGATGACGGGAACCTGCTGCAGGAACCCAATAATCTGGCGGCCATCGGCTCGCTGACCATTTTCCGCTCGCTGCGGTTCGGCCGGCATGTGGAACTGGTGCTGACCGACACCCGCAGCTATCGGGCCGACCATGCCGTGCCGGATGAACTGGCCATGGCGATCACCGGCCAGGCCACCTACATGCTGCCCTTGCCGCTGGTGGCGCTGATGGATGCCGGGCGTACCGCCAATGGCGGCAACCCGCCCGCCACCATTCCGCTGGGCGACAAGCAGGTGCCCAACCCGCGCAAGGACCATCCGCCGGGCACCCTGCTGGGGATCGTCCAGAAGGATTGGCTGAAGCGTACCATGGTGGGCAGTGACGCCACCTGGAAGCTGCTGGCCACCTCTGTGCCTTTCCTGCCCATGCGCGTCGATATGGAGCAGATCAAGCCGGAGGCGGCTCCTCTCATCCTGACCGCCGATGCCTGGGACGGCTTCCTGACCGAACGGCGGGAGCTGATGGGCTTTTTCCGCGACCAGGGGGTGACGAACATTATCAGCCTGTCCGGCGACCATCATCAGAGCTTTGCCGGCATGGTCTATGATGATTTTGATGGGGCGTCGCCACGCCCGGTGGCAGTGGAATTCTCGGTCACCGGGATCAGCAGCACCCCGGTCTTCCGCTCCTTCGCCAGTGTGGCCAAGAAGGACAGCCCGTTGCGGCCGCTGGTGGCCCTGGAGGGCGAGCGGTTCGGCAAGCCGGGGGACATTCTGCCGACGCTGAATATTACCCTGCGTTATGGCACCCGTGCTGCGATGACGGCGGCGCAGACGGGTGACCTGAAGGCGGCCCTGGCCGCCCGCAATCCGAAGCAGAACACCCACCTGCGCTATGTCGATACCGACAGCAATGGCTTTGGGATTTTGCGCGTTTCGGCAAAAGGTGTGGTGTCCGAACTGGTGACGGTGGCCCCGGCCAAGAAGGATTACGGGGCGGAGGGAGCGCCGATCCAGCGCACCGCCCGATTCCGTGTGGCCCCCTGGGCCAAGGGGCAGGGGCCGGTGATGAATGAGCCTGTGGTGGAAGGGGAAAAGCCATTCCCCCTCGTTTAATCTGCCCTGTACCCTTTGCATCCACCCTGGCGCTTGACGCCGGGGTGGGTGGGCGGTGACCCTAGGGGGCATCTCCGCCCGTCACATCAAGGCGCCAGCCATGGCCATTGCGCCCACACCCGCCCGCCCCGCCACAGCCCTGTGGCGGGAACTTATGCCCAAGCTGATTACTTGTTTCCAAGAAGGATACAGTTTCGCCGCTTTGCGCAGTGACGCGGTGGCGGGACTGACGGTGGCCATCGTTGCCTTGCCGCTGGCCATGGCGCTGGCCATTGCGTCCGGCACCACGCCTGATAAGGGGCTGGTGACGGCGGTGGTGGCCGGGTTCCTAATCTCTGCCCTCGGCGGTAGCCGGGTGCAGATTGGCGGGCCGACCGGGGCCTTTGTGGTGGTGGTGTTCGATGTCATCGCCCGGCACGGCTATGACGGGCTGCTGCTTGCCACTTTGATGGCTGGCATCATTCTGGTGGCGGCGGCCGTCACCCGCATGGGCCAGTGGATCAAATATATCCCCGAACCGGTGGTGACGGGGTTTACCGCTGGCATTGCGGTGATCATTTTTACCAGCCAGATCAAGGATCTGCTCGGCCTCTCCATGGCCAGTGTGCCGGCGGAGTTCCTGGAGAAATGGCCAGCTTTCTGGGAAGCGCGCGGCACGGTCGGCCCGGCCGCCATTCTTGGGCTGGGCTGCCTGGCCCTGATCCTGGTCATGCGGCGCTGGGCACCCAAGATGCCGGCCTTTCTGGTGGCGGTGATTGTGGCCGCCATCGCCGCACCGCTGATGGGTTTGCCGGTGGAAACCATCGGCTCTCGCTTCGGCGGCATTCCCGACCATCTGCCGATGCCGGCCGTGCCGGAGATCACGCTGGAGAAGCTGCGTATCCTGCTGCCCAGTGCCCTGACTATCGCCTTTCTGGCGGGGGTCGAGTCGCTGCTGTCCGCCGTGGTGGCCGATGGCATGACGGGGCGGCGGCACCGCCCCAATGCGGAATTGCTGGCCCAGGGTGTGGCCAATATTGTCTCGCCCCTGTTTGGCGGGTTGCCGGCAACGGGGGCGATTGCCCGCACCGTCACCAATATCCGCTCCGGTGCCCGCAGCCCGGTGTCGGGCATGTTGCACGCAGCATTTCTGCTGCTGTTCATGCTGGCCTTCAGCGGGTTGGCCGCCTATGTGCCGCTAGCGGTGCTGGCGTCCGTTCTGGTGGTTGTGGCCTGGAACATGAGCGATGCCGGCCGCTTTGTGCATCAGTTGCAGGTCGCCCCCATCGGCGACCGGTTGATCCTGCTGACCACCTTTGTGCTGACGGTGATGATCGACCTGACGGTGGCGATCGAGGTGGGGGTGCTGTTCGCCGCCGTGCTGTTCATGCACCGCATGTCCGAAGCGGTCAGCGTGCGGGAACATGAACAACCGGAGGCGTCTGCCGGTCTGCCACCGCACACGGTACTTTACCATATTGATGGGCCGATGTTCTTTGGGGCAGCCCGCAAGCTGGCCGATGTGCTGGAACGTACCGGCGGGGCCCCCAAGGTGCTGATCCTGGATATGGAGGCGGTCCCCCTGCTGGATGCCACCGGGGCCGACGCCATCCAGACCGCCATCCAACGGGCGGCGCGGCGTGGTGCCAGCGTCATCCTTTTCGGCGTTCAGCGCCAGCCGATGGGCGTATTGCATGGTTTGGGCATCCGACACCGGCGCGGGTCAGTGGTGATGGCGGCCGATCTGGATCGGGCGAAGCAACTGGCACAGGATCTGTTGGACCGATAGGGCGGGTGGCTGCCTCGCCGCTTGCGACATTGACAGCCCCCCTGTCGATCCCCGATCAATGGCCCCTTTCACGCCTTTCCTTCCCCCAAGCAGATTGACCATGACCCGTCTTGTTTACCTGTGCGACTGGCTGCCCCCCGATTTCGGCGCCGTCGGCCAATATGCTGTGATGCATTGCCGTGAACGGGCTGCCCAGGGGTACGAAGTGACGCTGGTCGGTCTGACCTCTGGTGAGACGCGGCTGGAAGAAGAAAGGGTGGGGCCGGGGCTGGTGCGCATTCTACGCCTGTCCGCACCGCCCATTGATCGGGCCAACCTGCCGCGCCGTCTGCTCTGGACGGCACGCACCAATGCCGCCCTGCTCAAGGCGGCTTGGCGCTGGATGCGACAGGCGGATCAGATCCTGTTCACGGGTTCTCCGCCGTTCCTGCTGCATTATCTGGTGCCGCTGAACCTGATCCTGCGCAAGCAGCTGATCTACCGGATCGCCGATTTCCACCCGGAATGTCTGATTGCCTCGCGCGACACGAAATCGGTGGCGCTGGACGCCTTCCTGAAGCTGACCATCTGGCTGCGTCGCCGGGTGCAGCGGTTTGAAGCGTCGGGCAAAGATCAGGTGCGGTTGCTGCGATCCTATGGCATCCCGGCGGAAAATATCGTGCTGAAGCGCGATCCACCACCGGTGGAACTGACCGGGGATGAACAGCCGCTGCCCGTGCCGCCTGAACTGGCCGGCAAGGTGGTGCTGCTTTATTCCGGTAACTGGGGCGTGGCGCACGATACCGACACTTTCCTGGATGCTTATATCCGTCACCATCGCCAGGGCTCCGGCCGGGTTGGCCTCTGGCTGAACGCCATCGGCGTCGGTGCCACCCTGGTGGAAGAACGGCTGCGGGCAGAGGGGCTGCCGGTGGCGCGGGGCAAACCAGTGCCCTTTGGCGATCTCGGTCGATTGCTGGTGACGCCGGATGCGCATCTGATCACCCTGCGTGATGGATTCGTGGCTTATGTCATTCCGTCCAAGACCTATGGCTGCATCGCATCTGGCAAAGCGGTGCTTTATATAGGCTCTGACCAGTCGGATGTGGACCTGATCTGCCGGGAAGGCCAGCAACCAGGCCAGCCCTATATCCGTGTGCCGGTAGGGGACGTGACGGGTACGGCGGCAGCGCTGGAGGTTCTGGCCGACAGCGTGGCATCACCCGTGCCGGCATAAGTGGTTCACAACCTGCTGCCGACCATGTAAGAGCAGCATTTGATATTCAGGGCCGGTGGGGCGACCGACCTTGTGGGTTTAAGAAATTGCGGGCCGGCATGGGTGACGCCCCAACCGGCCAGCCAACTGGAGAGTGGATATGTCGCGTAAGGTCGCGTTGATCACCGGTGTGACGGGGCAGGATGGCGCCTACCTGTCTGAACTGCTGCTGTCCAAGGGCTATATCGTCCATGGGGTGAAGCGTCGTTCCTCCTCGCTGAATACCGGCCGCATTGACCATCTTTACCAGGATATCCATGAGAAGGATGTGCGGTTCCAGCTGCACTACGGTGACCTGACGGACAGCACCAACCTGATCCGGATTGTGCAGGAAACCCAGCCGGACGAGATTTATAATCTTGCGGCGCAGAGCCATGTGCAGGTCAGTTTTGAGACCCCGGAATATACGGCTAACGCCGACGCCATCGGCACACTGCGCCTGCTGGAAGCCATCCGTATCCTGAAGCTGGAACAGAAGACCCGCTTCTATCAGGCGTCGACCTCTGAACTGTACGGCAAGGTGCAGGAGACGCCGCAGAAGGAAACCACCCCCTTCTATCCGCGCAGCCCCTATGCTGCCGCCAAGCTCTACGCCTATTGGATCACGGTGAATTACCGGGAGGCCTATGGTCTCCATGCCAGCAACGGCATTTTGTTCAACCATGAAAGCCCGATCCGGGGCGAAACCTTTGTCACCCGCAAGATCACCCGTGCGGTGGCGGCCATCCACCATGGCAAGCAGGATTGCCTGTATCTGGGCAATCTGGACAGCCTGCGGGACTGGGGCCATGCCCGTGATTATGTGGAAGGTATGTGGCGCATCTTGCAGCAGGATGCCGGCGATGATTACGTGCTGGCCACGGGTGAGATGCATACGGTGCGGGAGTTCGTTGAGAAATCCTTCGCCCATACCGGCGTGACCATCACATGGTCGGGCAGTGGCGTGGACGAGGTGGGGCGTTGCAGTGCCAGCGGCCGCGAACTGGTCAAGGTCGATCCCCGCTATTTCCGCCCCACGGAAGTGGATTTACTGCTGGGCGATCCGTCCAAGGCCCTGGAAAAGCTGGGCTGGAAGCACAGCACGCCGTTCGCCGAACTGGTGCGCGACATGATGGAATCCGACCTGAAGCTGATGGCCTGACGGAGCGCTGGCAATGTCTGACGAACTGCGCCCCTATGATCTGACCGGCAAGAAGGTTTGGGTTGCCGGTCATCGTGGCATGGTGGGCGGCGCCGTGGTACGCCGCTTGGCCAGCGAAGGCTGTGAGGTACTGACCGCCGGGCGTGACGTGTTGGACCTCACCCGTCAAGCGGCGGTTGAAGAATGGGTGGCCGCTCAGAAGCCCGACGCCGTGGTGGTTGCCGCCGCCAAGGTTGGCGGCATTCTGGCCAACAATTCCTATCCGGCGGATTTCCTCTACGATAATCTGGTCATCGAAACCAATATCGTGCAGGCCAGCTTCCGCACCGGTGTGGAAAAACTGCTCTTCCTGGGCTCTTCCTGCATTTATCCCAAGCTGGCCCCCCAGCCGATGCGGGAAGATGCGCTGTTGACCGGCTCGCTGGAGCCGACCAACGAATGGTACGCCATTGCCAAAATCGCCGGCATCAAACTGTGTCAGGCGTTCCGCAAGCAGCATGGTTGCGACTATATCTCCGCCATGCCGACCAATCTTTATGGTCCCGGCGATAATTTCCACCCCTCTGGCAGCCATGTGTTGCCCGCGCTGATGTCCCGGCTGCACGATGCTGTGCGTGATGGCAAGGACGTGGTGGTATTGTGGGGGACTGGCAAGCCACTGCGTGAATTCCTTTATGTGGAAGATCTGGCCGATGCCCTGGTCTTCCTGCTGAAGAATTACAGCGGCTATGATCATGTGAATGTCGGCAGCGGCCGGGAAGTCACCATCCGCACGCTGGCCGAACAGATTGCCGCCACCGTGGGTTATCGCGGACGCTTCACCTATGACACCAGCAAGCCCGACGGCACGCCGCGCAAACTGATGGATAATTCCAAGCTGGCGGAAATGGGCTGGACGGCGCAAACCAGCTTGGCCGACGGTTTGGCGCTGACCTATCGCTGGTTCCTGGAAGAAGCGGAGAAGGGCGGGCTGCGCGGCCTCGGTGCGCACTGATCCCGGCTGGCGGGCAGGTTTTTCTTGTGTAGGGCAGGGATGCTGACCTATCCCTGTATTCCATAAAAACAAGGAGGAACCATGCCCGCCATCCGCATTGTGGAGGTCGGCCCGCGCGACGGGCTGCAGAATGAACCCGCCATCGTTCCGCTGGATGTGAAGATCGCCCTGGTGAATCGTCTGGCGCGCACTGGCCTGACCCATGTGGAGGCGGGGGCCTTCGTTTCCCCCAAATGGGTGCCGCAGATGGCCGACAGCGCGGCCGTGCTGGCCGGCCTGTCGCCCGTTCCCGGCGTCGCCTATCCCGTCCTGGTGCCCAACCTGAAGGGGTTGGAAGCGGCGATGGTGGCCGGTGTGGCGGAGATTGCCATATTCGGTGCGGCGTCGGAGGGGTTCAGCCAGCGCAATATCAATTGCAGCATGGCCGAAAGCCTGGATCGGTTTCGCCCCGTGGTAGCGGCGGCACTGGATGCCGGTCTACGGGTACGGGGTTACGTGTCCTGCGTGCTCGGCTGTCCCTATGACGGGGAAATCGATCCGGCGCGGGTGGCGTTCATGGCAGCATCTTTGGCGGCGATGGGCTGTTACGAGATCAGCCTCGGTGACACGATTGGCGTCGGCACCCCGGCCAAGGCCGCCGCCATGCTGCGGCGGGTGGTGCAGGATGTACCGGTGGATCGGCTGGCCCTGCATTTCCACGATACCTATGGCCAAGCGGTGGCCAATATCCTGGCCTGTCTGGATCAGGGCGTGACGGTGATGGACAGCGCCGTTGCCGGCCTGGGGGGGTGCCCCTATGCCAAGGGTGCTTCCGGCAATGTGGCGACAGAGGAATTGCTGTATCTGTTCGAGGGGCTCGGCCTGTCCACCGGCGTTGATCTGGATGAGGTGGCGCGGATCGGCGACTGGATCAGCCGGGAACTGGGCCGCCCCAATGGCAGCAAGGCTGGACGGGCGCGGCTGGCCAAACTGGCTGGGTAAAAGAAAAGGGGGCGGACTGACAGCCGCCCCCAGATCTGATTACAGATCTTCCAACTGGTCCTTGGTGATCCAAAACACCTCGCCAAAGGACATTTCGGTTTCCAGCCAGAGGAATTCGGCGTCGGGATAGGCTTCTTCCAGTGCCGCACGGCCGGTGCCAACTTCCACCAGCAGCCCGCCGCCTTCGTTCAAGTACTTCGGCGCTTCCTTCAGGATGCGATGGACAATATCCATCCCGTCATCGCCACCACCTACCAGGGCCATGCGCGGCTCAGCCTGATATTCCTCGGGCAGGTTGGCCATGGCCTCGGCATCGACATAGGGCGGGTTGCTGATGATCAGGTCGTACTTCTTGCCCTTCAGCGGCTTGAACAGGTCGCCATTGAACAGCTTCACCCGTTCTTCCAGCGCATGGTCAGCGACATTGATCTTCGCCACCTCCAGCGCGTCGGGCGACAGGTCGACCGCATCGACCTTGGCTTCCGGGAAAATCTTGGCTGCCAGAATGGCCAGACAGCCGGACCCGGTGCAGAGATCCAGCACCCGTTCCACATCCATCACATCATCGACCAGGGTAAAATCCTGCTCGCCGCCAAACATCTCCCCGAACAGCAATTCGCCGATGAAGGAGCGCGGCACGATCACCCGTTCATCGACATAGAACGGCACGCCCTGGATATAGGTGCGCTTGGTCAGATAGGCGGCGGGCTTCCGGCTGGTGACCCGTTCATGGATGATGCTGGCCAGGGACTGCCGCTCCGCCGGCAGCAGGCGGGCCTCCAGATAGGGCTCCAACTGGTCCACCGGCAGCTTCAGCGTCTCCAGCACCATGAAGACGGCTTCGTCATAGGCGGTGAAGGCACCATGGCCATGCACCAGCCCTGCCCGGTTGAACCGGCTGACGGCATAGCGGATGAAATCGCGCACGCTGATCAATTCCGCCGCCACGCTGTCAATGGCGGGCAGGTTCAGGTCGCTCATGAACAAGGCTCCAGGGCTGGTTTGTAAAGGGGGGTTGGAACGAAGGATATTGCCGATCAGCCAGCCGGCTGCTGCTGGGTGATGCAATGGATGCCGCCGCCACCGCGCACGATGTCCAGGGCTGGCACCGGCACGACTTTGCGGTCGGGGAAAAGCTTGCGGAAAGTGCGCAGCGCTTCCTCATCCATCGGGTCTTCGAAGAAGGGCATCACGATGCCGCCATTGGCCATGTAGAAATTAGTATAGGAGAGGGTAAGGCGGGTGCCATTCTGCTCCTGCCGGGCGGGGGTGCGCAAGGTGACGATTTCCAACGCCCGCCCCGCCGCATCGCGCGCGGCGGACAGGCGGGCCAGATTATCCTGGAAGACCGGATAATTGGGATCTGACGTGTCATCCGTCACCATGGTCAGCACCACGCCCGGCTTCACGAAACAGGCGATCTCGTCGATATGGCCGTCGGTCTCATCCTGCTCGTACCCCCGGGCCAGCCAGATGAATTGCTTGACGCCCAGATGGTCGCGCAGATGCCCCTCAATCTCCTGACGGGAGAGGTGTGGGTTGCGGTTGGGGTTCAGCAGGCATTCCTCTGTGGTCAGCAGCGTACCTTCGCCGTCAACATGGAAGGAACCGCCTTCCATGACCAGGGGCGCGCCATAGCGCTTGAACCCCTGCTGCTCCAAGATCAGTCGACCGACCTCCGTGTCGGGCTGGAAATCATCATAATTGCGGCCCCAGGCGTTGAAGCCCCAATGGACCCCGGCCACATCGCCCTTGCCATTGATGACAAAGCTGGGGCCATTGTCGCGCACCCAGCTGTCGCTGGTCGGCAGGGGCAGCACATTCACGCCCTTGCCGCAGGCCAGGCTCACCTCTGCCAAGGCGCCATCGGGGCAGAGCATGGTCACCGGTTCGAACTGGGCGATGGCCTGGGCCACGGCGGCATAGGCGGCGCGGGCGGCATCCAGCCCGTTGGGGAAGGTCTCCGCCCGGACGGGCCAGGCCATCCAGCAGCGTACATGCGGGGCCCATTCGGCCGGCATGTGGAATCCATCTGCGACAGGGGTGGTCATGGCCTGGGCATCCTCACGGCTGTTGTCTTGGGCACAATAAAACGCCCCGGCGAAAGTAATCGCCGGGGCGTGTTCCTGACAACCATGCCGAAACCTTGAAAACGAATTTCGGCGTATCTGATTGGTTCAGACTGAAAAATGGAGACTGCTAAAAGAAGCAGGCCCTATCGCCTCAATCGCGGCGGTCGGCCGGGGTCTTCACAACGTGAGCGGCGAACGGAGAAAATGCACCGAGCCGTAGCATAGGAAGAAAGAAAAAGTAACGCATGATGGATCCCCATCGCTGTTGACGATGATGGAAATATAATTGCTTTTTGCCGATTCTGCCAGCCGGGGCCGCCGCCGGGGCAAGGCTGCGCGCCGCGCATGGCTTTGGTCATGAAATGGTAACGGGGGCGACCAAGGGTGGCCGCCCCCCTCCCGTCACACATTCAGCAGCAGGTTTTCCCGTTCCCAGGAACTGATCACCCGCTGATAGGCATCATATTCCGCCTGCTTCACATAGCCGACGGCCGCCACGAACCGTTCTCCCAGCACTTCCTTCAACGGCTTGCAGGCGTGGAACTTGGTCAGCGCATCGGCCTGATGGCGGGGCAGGGAGAAGGCCAGCCGGTGGGCCGAACCCTTCACCGGATCGCTCGGTTCCAACCCCTGCGAAATCCCCAGATAGCCGCAGGCCAGTGATGCGGCCAGCGCCAGATACGGATTGGCATCGGCACCAGCCACCCTGTTTTCCACCCGTCGCGCTTCCGGCGGGCTGACGGGCACGCGGAAGCCGGTGGTGCGGTTATCGCGGCCCCAATGCACATTGATGGGCGCGTCCGATCCCTGCACCAAACGGCGATAGGAATTCACGTTCGGCGCCAGCAGCGGCATGGCGTAAGGCAGATATTTCTGCAACCCGGCGATGAAGCTCATGAACAGAGGCGTGTCATCGCCGTCGGGCGTGGCGAACAGATTCTGCCCCGTGGTGGCATCCACCAGCGACTGGTGGACATGCATGGCGCTGCCCGGCTCATTCTGCATCGGCTTTGCCATGAAGGTAGCATAGACCTGATGCCGGATCGCCGCTTCGCGCACCGTGCGCTTGAACAGGAAGACCTGATCGGCCAGTTCCAGCGCGTCGCCATGATTGAAATTGATCTCAATCTGGGCGGCACCGGCCTCATGGCTCATCGTGTCCACGTCGATTTCCTGCTTGGCGCAGAAATCGTAGACATCCTCGAAGATCGGGTCGAACTCGTTGACGGCGTCGATGCCATAGGCCTGACGCCCGCTTTCCTGCCGGCCTGACCGGCCGACGGGCGGCACCAGCGGATAATCCGGATCTTTATTGACGGCGACCAGGAAGAATTCCAGTTCCGGTGCCACGATCGGCCGCCAGCCCCGATCCTCATACAGCTTCAGCACGCGTTTCAGCACCGAACGGGGGGAGATATCGACGCTGGAACCGTCGGCATAAAAACAATCGCAGATCACCTGCGCCGTGGGTTCATTGTACCAGGGAACCATTCGCACCGTCTGGGGATCGGGCGTCATATAGACATCCCAATTTTCCACCGACGTCACATCCTCGTCTTCCGGATATTCACCGGTGACGGTCTGGATGAAGATCGATTCCGGCAGCCGCAGGCCACGATCCCGCATAATGCGCAGGAACTTGTCGGCCGGCACGATCTTGCCACGGGCAATGCCGGCCAGATCAGGCACCAGGCATTCAACCTCGGTGATATGCCGCGAACGGATGAATTCTTCTAATGTGCTCATGCTTACGCCGCGGGTTGGCGGCCCAGCGAAGGCGGTCATGGCGATGATGACCGGATCCGGGGAATGGTACGGCGCCCGCAGCCCTCCGCGTTGTTGCAACCATAACAGTATAGGCAGATGAGGCGGGGGGCCGGCAAGCGGGGAAAACGACTCAATAAAAGCTGATATCCCGCGCCAGGGGACTGAACCGCATCCCGGCATCGACATACAGCGTCTGGCCCGTCACCGCCGGGCTGCGCAGCAGATAGAGGGCGGCGTCAGTGATATCGCTCGCCTCCGGTCCCCGGCCCAGGGGGGTGCGATGATGCAGGCGCTGGAAATCGGCCACATCCTGGCCGGGCGCCGGCAATGTATAGCCGGGTGCGATGGCATTGACGCGCAGCCGGGGGGCGGCGGCGCGCGCCAGCATCTCACCCAAGCCCATCAACGCATATTTGGCCATGCTGTAACTGAGATGGTCGCCATGGGGGGCGGCAAGCTTCTGATCCAGAATATTGATCACCGTTCCCGTCACCCCCGCCGGCAGTTGGGCCAGCAACTGCCGGCAGAGCAGGGCGGGGGCGACGGCGATGGGCAGATAATGCGCCAGCATCCGCTCCGCCGTAATCGTTTCGATATCGTCCCAATCAAAGGGGGCAGCACTGTTGATCAACCCGGTGATGGGCTGGCCGATGGCGGTGACGGCGCGGGCCACCATGCCCTCGATCGCTGCCGGCTCCCTCAGGTCGGCGGTGACGGCGGCAGCCTTGGCCCCGGCTTGGCGGATCTCTTCCAGGATTGCGTCGGCAGCATCCGCCCCGCCGGAATCACGGTGGTGGATGACAATGTTGAACCTGGCCCGGCCACAGGCCAGCGCCAGGGCAGCACCCAGCCGGCGGGCGCCACCAGTGATCAGCAGGGTTTGTTCCGTCATGTGCCGCGCCGCCAATTCCGTTCCAGTTCCAAGTGGCCCGCCTGCATCCACAGATGCTGGCCGGTGATCCGCTCGTCAAAGGCCGTCACATAGACCAGTACGGCCTCAGCGACAGTGGCCGCATCGGCAAAGGGCCCCTGGCCGGGCAGCACCTGCAGGATATGGCGCACGATCCGGCTGTAATCGATGGTGATATGCAGGTCATCCGTATCGCCCAGAAAGGGGCCGGTAATATCCGTTTCCAGCGTCAGGCTGAACAGGCAGGGTGTTGCCGCCGGGGGCACACCCAGCGGTAAGTCGACCGCCACCTGCTTGATGAGTATACGAAGATTTTGATCATTCATGGATACCGACAGGCGGCGGGGCCGCTCGACAATTGGCGCTGCAGCGCTACTATCAGGCCGCGACCGCCAGAGGAACAAGAGAAGATGCGCCAGCCTGCCAAATCCATCCCCCGCCTGCTTTCGCTATGTGCCCTGGCTGTGCTGGTCGGCCTGCCGGCAGGGGCGGCAGAGAAGTTCGTTTTCATGACGGATTGGGTGGCCCAGGCCGAGCAGGGCGGCTTCTATCAGGCGCTGGCGGAGGGGCTTTATGCCAAGCGCGGGCTGGAAGTGGAGATCCGCCCCGGTGGCACAGGGATGGACCCGCAGAAACTGCTGGCAGCAGGTTCCATTGACGGGGCAATGGCTTCCAGTGGCTTCTTCACCTTGAATCTGATTGACGTCGGTGCCCCTGTGGTCACGGTCGCCGCCATGTTCCAGAAAGACCCGACGATCCTGATGTCGCATCCACGCAGTGATGTGACCAGTCTGGCCGACATGAAGGGCAAGCCGATCCATATCGGCGATCCCTCCGTCAACACCATGTGGCGCTGGCTGGCTTCCCGCTATGGCTACAGCGACATTCAAATTCGAAAGTATAGCTTTAACATCGCTCCCTTTCTTGTTGATAAATCAGCCATTCAACAGGGATATGTAACGTCGGAACCCTTCACGGCGGAAAAGGCGGGGGTGAAGCCGCAGGTCTTCCTGCTGGCAGATAATGGCTTTGCCTCCTATTCCGCGATGATCATGGTGCGCAAGGATGTGCTGACCAGGCGCGAGGCGGTGGTGAAGGCCTTTGTGGAGGCCAGCATTGAGGGCTGGTACCATTTTCTGACGCGTGATCCTGCGGCGGCCTATGCCCTGATCAAAAAGCAGAATCCCGATATTGACGATGCCACGCTGGCCAATGCACGCCAGAAGATTATTGAGTACGGGCTGGTCACCGGCGGTGATGCCGCCACCCAGGGTGTCGGCTATATGAGTGCGGAGCGCTGGCAGAAATTTACAAAGGAAATGAAAGATTTGGGGATTTATCCTCAGAATCTGGATTGGCGGCAGGGGGTGGATTTGCGCTTTGTCGACAAGGGCCAGGGCCTGGCACTGAAGCCGTGAGCGTGCCCATGTCTCCCCTGTTGACCGTTGCTGGGCTCAGCCTTGCCTATGGCAAGGGTACGCCGGCCCTGGACGGGGTTGATCTGACGCTGAACCGGGGGGAGTTTCTCTCCCTGCTGGGGCCCAGCGGTTGCGGAAAAAGCACCCTGTTGCGGCTGATCGCCGGCTTGCTGACGCCCAGCGGTGGCCAACTGCAATGGCAGAGCCCGATTGCCCGGGGCGATATCGGCTTTGTCTTTCAGGAACCGACCCTGATGCCCTGGGCGCGCGTGATCGATAATGTCCGCCTGCCGCTGGAGATTGCCGGCGTGCCCAGGGTGGAGGCGGTGGATCGGGCGATGGCGGAACTTGAAAAAGTTGGATTGCTAGATTTTTCAAAATCTTATCCACGAGAGCTGTCAGGGGGAATGAAGATGCGCGTCTCCCTGGCCCGCGCCTTGGTGACGCGCCCGGCCCTGTTGCTGCTGGATGAGCCATTCGCCGCCCTGGATGAAATCACCCGGCTGAAACTGAATGATGATTTGCTGTCACTCTGGCGGCGTGATGGCTTCACCGCCATTTTCGTTACCCACAGCGTCTTTGAGAGCGTCTATCTCTCTACCCGCATTGCGGTGATGCGGCCCCGGCCGGGGCGGATTGTGGCGGAACTGCCGGTGGAACTCCCGTCGCAGCGCGATTATGCCACCCGCACGGGTGCTGTCTATAATGATCATTGCCGAACCGTATCGACCTTGCTGCATCAGGCGATGGGGGCGGCGCCATGAAGGGCATGGTACGCCTGCTGTTGCCGCCGCTGTTTGGGTTGCTGGTGCTGGCCGGGTGGGAATGGGCCGTGGGGGCCTTTGCCATTCCTGCCTTCGTGCTGCCGCCGCCCAGTGCCGTTCTGGCCGCGCTGTGGCGGGATGGGCCGCTGCTGCTCACCTCCTCCTGGCTGACGCTCAGCATCACCTTGCAGGCCTTTCTGCTGGCCCTGGTCACCGGGGTAGCGCTGGCCCTGCTGTTCAGCCAGTCGCGGCTGGCCGCGGCGGCACTTTATCCCTATGTGGTCGCCCTGCAGGTCACCCCCATCGTCGCCATCGCCCCGCTGGTGGTGATCTGGGTGGGGTATGAGCGGGTCAATCTGGCCTTGTTGATCCTGGCCTGGATTGTCGCCTTCTTTCCCATCCTGTCCAACACCACGCTTGGCCTGTCGGCGGTGGACCCGAACCTACGGGACTTGTTCCGGCTTTATGGGGCCAACCGCTGGCAGACATTATGGCGGCTGCAATTACCGTCGGCCTTGCCCTATCTGCTGGGGGGGATGAAAATCTCTGGTGGTCTGGCCCTGATCGGCGCGGTGGTGGCGGAATTCGTCGCCGGCTCCGGCACTGCGTCCGGGCTGGCCTGGCGGATCATCGAATCCGGCAACCGGCTGAACATGCCCCGCCTGTTCGCCGCCCTGTTCCTGCTCTCTGCCCTGGGTATTGCCATTTTCGCCGGCCTCTCCTTCATCCAGAACCGCTTGCTGCGCCGCTGGCACGAGAGTGAGTTGGGCCGGCAATAGTGCATTCTTGACATTTTCACCCTGCCGGGGCCGCTCGGGCGGGTGCTGGCTGTTGACCCTTGTGACCTTGTGATGTCAAGTGCGCGGAGGATCAGATGATGCCGCGTGGCAGCACGCGGCGACGGGAAGGGTACGTGCAAAGGGGAACCATCACATCGGCCTGGGCGGAGGGGCAATTCATCCTCACGGCCGCCGGGCGCTGGGATATTGCCTCCGCCCAGGTGCTGGAGACACAGCTGCGGGCCAAGGCGCCAGACCGGCAGGAGGCTTCCGTGTGCCTGGACCTGTCCGGCCTGACGGCGCTGGACACGGCAGGTGCCCTGGTCATCGACCGGCTGCTGCGCCGGCTGCGCAACCAGGGCCATCAGGTCGCCGTGGTGGGTGCCCGCGCGGATCTGTGCGAATTGCTGCGGGAGGTGCAGCGCGCCAGCCAGGGCATAGCAACCCCGATGCCGCTGCCGGCGGGGCCGCGCTTTCCCTTTGTGGATCGTATCGGCCGCGTAACAGTCGCGGTGGGGCAAGACGCCCTGGCCATGCTGAATTTTCTCGGGCTGGTGACGGTCACCTTGCTGCGGCTGCTGCGCGCGCCCGGCCGGTTCCGCTGGAAGCCGTTTGCCTTCCATCTGGAACAGGTGGGGCTGAATGCGCTGCCCATTGTCGGTCTGCTCTCCTTCCTGATCGGCATTGTACTGGCCTATCAGGGGGCGGATCAGCTGCGTCGTTTCGGGGCCGAAATATATGTGGTGAACCTGCTGGGCATTGGGGTGTTGCGCGAAATCGGCATTCTGATGACCTCCATCATCGTGGCCGGCCGCTCCGGCTCGGCCTTCACGGCGCAAATCGGCACCATGAAGGTGAACCAGGAGGTGGATGCCATGCGCACCCTGGGCCTGGACCCGATGGAACTGCTGGTGCTGCCCCGCATGTTGGCCCTGCTCGTGGCGCTGCCGCTGGTCGCCTTCTTTGCCAATGTGGTGGCGTTGGCCGGCGGTGCGGTGATGGCCTATGCCTATCTCGACATCAACTTCGTGCAGTTCACCCGGCAATTGCAGATCGCCGTCAGTGCGACCACCCTGTTTGTCGGGCTGGTCAAGGCACCGGTCTTTGCGGTGGTGATCGCCCTGGTCGGCTGTTACGAAGGGCTGCGGGTGACCGGCAGTGCCGAAAGCGTCGGGCTGTTGACCACCAAATCCGTCGTCGTTTCCATTTTCCTGGTGATCGTGCTGGATGCCATCTTCTCCATCCTCTTCTCTTATCTCGGGATTTGAGATGATTGCCGGCGGGGAAGATCATCCGGTAATCCGCGTCAGCGGCCTGCGCACCCGGTTCGGGCAGCAGGTGGTGCATGATGGCGTGGATTTCAGCGTCGCCAAGGGGGAGGTGATGGGGCTTGTCGGCGGCTCCGGCACCGGCAAATCCGTGTTATTGCGGGAGATTGTCGGGCTTATGGAGCCGACGGAGGGCCGGATTGAGGTTCTGGGCCGGGATACGCGCCAGCTTTCTGAGCGGGAGCGCATCGCCCTGCAGGCGCGCTGGGGCATGTTGTTCCAGGATGGCGCCCTGTTCAGCTCTCTAACGGTGCTGGAAAATATCCAGGTGCCGCTGAAGGAACATACCAGCCTGCCCCGCGACCTGATTGAGGAGATTGCCCGCGTCAAGGTCGCCATGGTGGGGCTGGGGTCGGAGGCGGGGGATAAATACCCCTCGCAACTCTCCGGCGGGATGCGCAAGCGGGCCGGGCTGGCCCGCGCTCTGGCCATGGACCCGGAAATCCTGTTCCTGGATGAACCGACCGCCGGGCTGGACCCGATTGGCGCCAATGCCTTTGATGAGCTGATCGGCAATCTGCAGAAAAGCCTGGGTCTGACCGTGGTGATGGTCACCCACGATCTGGACAGTCTTTATGCCATCTGCGACCGCATCGCTGTACTGGTGGACAAGAAGGTGGTGGTGGGCACGATTGATGACCTGCTGAAACAGGATCATCCCTGGATACACGATTATTTTCATGGGCCGCGCGGGCGCGCGGCCGGTGCCGCAAGGGGATAGGGCATGGAAACACGCGCCAATTATACGGCCGTCGGCGCCTTCGTCCTGGCCTTGGCCGCCGCCGCGATGGTTTTCGTCATCTGGCTGGCCAAGGTGCAGTTCAGCAAGGACTACCAGCCCTATTACATCATGGTGTCCGGCACCGTGACCGGGCTTGTCCAGGGCGGGCCTGTGCGCTATCGCGGTGTCAATGTCGGCACCGTTACGGATATCCGCATCAATCCTGAGAATGTGGAGGAAGTTCGGGTGACGGTGGAGGTGCCGGCCGACACCCCCATCAAGACCGATGCCATCGCCTCGCTGGAACCGGTGGGTGTGACCGGTGGGGTCTATGTGGAAATTGCCGGCGGCAGCCGGGAGGCGCCGCTGCTGAAGGAGAAGGTCTCCGGCATTCCCGTCATCCCCTCCCGCCCCAGTTCCATCGCCGCCGTGCTGTCCCGCGCGCCGGAGGTGCTGGAACATCTGATCACCATTTCCGCCCGCCTGTCGGCCCTGCTGAATGAGGATAACCAGAAGGCCATCGGCACGACGCTGGCCAATCTGGCCACCGCCTCCGGCCATGCCAATGAATCCATCCGCAATGCCAATCTGCTGATCGTCGATCTGCGCCGTCAGGCGGAGACGTTGAGCCGACAGGCTGAAACCCTGCTGGTGACCGCCAACAATACGGTGGGCAAAGTGGGCAAGGATACCGGCGTCATCACGGCGCAGTTGGCGCAAACAACCAAGGAAATCAATCGTCTGTCGGCATCTCTTGCCGGCATGATCGAGGAAAATCGGGAACCGATCCGCGATTTCACCTCCACCGGCCTTTATGATCTCAGCCAGCTGCTGATCCATTTGCAGGACCTGACCGCCAATCTCAGCCGCGTTACCCGCCGGTTGGAACGCGACCCCGCCGATCTGCTGTTTGGCGGCAATTCGGGAGTGAAGACGGAATGACCCGCCAGAAAGCCGCAACCCAGCCTGTTTCCCGCCCGCACCGGCGTGCCTTGCTGGGGCTGGCGCTGTTGGCCCCGCTGGCCAGTTGCTCGCCGGTTCGCCTGCTGAATGGCGGGCGCCCGCCCCGGCTCTATCTGCTGACGCCGGCGCGCGATTTTGTCGCCGGCCTGCCGCGCGTGCCCTGGCAGTTGCTGGTGGAGACACCGCTGGCCAACAGCGCCATCGATACGCCGCGCATCGCGCTGGGGGAGACGGCCAACCGCATCACCTATTTCGCCGAGGCCAATTGGGCCGACACCGGGCCGGACATGCTCCAGACCCTGCTGGTGGAGAGCTTTGAGAATAGCCGCCGCATCGTCGCGGTAGGGGTGGAGCGTTCGGGCCTGCGCGCCGATTTCGTGTTGAAGACCGATCTGCGGGACTTCCAAGCCATCTATGCCGGCGGTGATCCGACCACAACCGCACCGGAAGCCCGCGTGCGTGTCAATGCCAAGCTTGTGCGGATGCCCCGGCGGAACATTGTCGCCGGTGAAACGTTCGAAGCCCAGGTCCGCGCCGGCAGCCCGGCGCTGAACCATGTGATCACTGCCTTCGACGAGGCGACAGGGGCCGTTCTACGCCGTATTGTGGAGTGGACATTGCAGCAGGGAAATACCAATGTGGAGATAGACCCGCTGCCCGGCTCGGCCGACATGCGGAGGTGACCCGTTTTCGTCAGGAAAAAGAAAGAGTGGCGTCTTCCCGCAGGTTATCATTCGCTAGCTTTGCTGTTCTCTCGCTTCTTCTGGCCGGTGCCTCAGGAGCTGCCGCCCAGGACAAGCCGAACCCTTTACCGGCAAAACCGTTCATTGTAGAAACCGGCGCTGTCACCGGGCTTTATTATCCGGTGGCCGGCGCGCTCTGCCGGGTGATGAACCAGACCAAGGGCCAGCATGGGCGCCATTGTCTGGTCGAGGCAACGGACGGCCCGGTCTATAATCTGAATGCCCTGCGTTCCGGGGAGGCCGATGCGGCCCTGGTGCAATCTGACTGGCAGCGGATGGCGTTCAAGGGGGAGGGCCGTTTCGCCCCCGCGGGCCCATTCCAGGAATTGCGGGCCGTCGCCACGCTTTATCCGGAAACCCTGACCCTGGTTGCGAAGCCAGCGGCGCAGATCAAGGGTTTGGCGGACCTGAAGGGCAAGCGCGTCAATTATGGGCCGACGGGGTCGGCGTTGCGCAATCTGGTGGCCCTGGTTCTGGGGGCTGCGGGGGGCGGGCCAGCCAATGGGGAAGGCGACATGCCTCCCGATGATGCCGCCGCCGCCCTGTGCGATGGCCAATTGGATGCGGCTTTTTTCGCCGTCGGGCACCCCAACAGCACCGTCCGTCGCGCCGTGGCGGAATGCGGTGCGGTTCTGCTGCCGGTCTTCGCCCCGGGCCAGGAAAAGCTGCTGGCCGATCACCCGGAACTGGTGACCGCGACGATCCCTGCCTCGCTTTATCCTGAACAGGTTGAAGATGTGGCCACCATCGGCGTGGCGGCAACCCTGGTGGTGCGGGCGGATGCGGATGCGGCGGCCGTGACGGCCCTGGTTGATATTCTGAAAAAGGCCGATGGCGGGGTGGAAAGCCAGCACCCGGCCTTCAGCCTGCTGGATCGTGGCAGTCTAGCTAATGCCGGTCGCACGGCCCCGCTGCATGGCGCAGCGGAGAAGGCTTATGCCGCGACGCCAGAGCGCAAATCATGATCAAAGGGGCGGCATCCCGGTGCCGCCCTGTCCGCGATACGGGAGGCGTCGCCCATGCCATTCAGTGTCTATGATCAATTGGATGACGATGCCCTGGCGGAACGGCTGGAGGCGGCGCGGGAGGTCACGCTGTGCCAGCGCGTGATGGCCAAGACAGGCGATAACGTCCTGACCATGCTGGTGGGGGCGCAATCACCCGTGGGCGATCTGCGCCATTATCCGCCCACGGATGTCTATGACGCGGAATATCACGCCCAATATTATTTCCATGCCCATCCGGCCAACAGCCAGCCGATGGGGGAGGCGGGGCATTTCCACACCTTCATGCGCCCTTTCGGGATGCCGCCAGGGGTGACCCCGCTGGCGCCGCCGCCGAACCTGGATGATCCCGATGGCAATGGTGCGCTCTCACATCTGATCGGGATCGCCATCAATGATCTGGGCAGCCCCGTCCGTCTCTTCACCACGAATCGCTGGGTGACGGGGGAGTGCTGGTATGCCGCCGATGATGTCTCCCGTATGCTGGAAGACTTCACCATTGATCATGCCCGGCCCAGTTGGCCGGTCAATCGCTGGCTGACGGCCCTGGTGCATTTGTATAGGGAAGAAATTATTGACTTGTTGGCTAAACGCGACGCCGCCATGGCATGTTTCCAAAATGAAAATATAGGTGCTGATTGCTTTGAGGATCGCCGGCTGGAGGTTTTGTCGGAAAGGCCCATTAACCTTAATGCAAAGGTTTCCGATACGGAACAGGCGGCACTTGCCCGTCGCCGTGCCCGCAGGCGTGCCGGTTGAGTTGCATCCGCTGAACGGTTCATGCCCCGATTGCCCCATTTTTTGACGGTCGCAATTGGCCGCAAGCTGCACTAAATATTATCTAAACATATCCGGGCTTTGCCCTCATGTCGCAATGGCGGCGGGGGGCCGGTCCTTGAGAGGGAGGGTGCGAACACCCCATGTCCGAGATGTTGACCCAACAGGATGTGCAGCGCCTGCTGACCGATCCCTCACCCAATACCCGTGCCGAGATGGCCGGCAAGGTTGCCGCCCAGTTTACCGCCCAGCTGTCGCAATCGGAGCGCACGCTGGCGGAGGATATTGTGCGGATGATGGCGCGCGACGTGGCCACCCGCGTGCGGGCTGCCCTGGCGGACAGCCTGAAGAGCAGCGCTGCCATTCCCCGTGATGTCGCCCTGTCGCTGGCGCGTGACGTGGAAGAAGTGGCGCTTCCCTTCATCGAGGTCTCGACCGTCCTCACCGATGCTGATCTGGTGGAGATCATCCGCAGCGGTTCCTCGGAAAAGCAAACGGCCGTGGCCAAACGGCCAGAGGTGAGCGGGCAGGTCGCCGACGTGCTGGTGGAGCGCGGCAGCGAGAAGGCCGTTGCGGCTCTGCTTTCAAACGAAGGGGCTGAAGTTGCCCCCCAGGCGATGAGCCGTGCGCTGGACCGTTTCCCGGACAGTGAAGCCGTGGCGGAGCCGCTGGTCAACCGCGCGCATCTGCCGGTGACGGTGGCGGAGCGGCTGGTGGCGCTGGTGTCGGAACAGCTGCGGGAGCGGCTGGTCGCCAAACATGAATTGCCCAATGATATTGCCGCCGACATTGTGCTGCAATCGCGGGAGCGGGCCACTTATGGGCTGGTGGGCGGTGCCGGTGACAAGGAGCTGGAACGGCTGGTGGTACAGCTGCGGCGCAACAACCGGCTGACGCCATCCCTGTTGCTGCGGGCGCTGTGTATGGGGGATGTGCCCTTCTTTGAAGTGGCTGTGGCCCAGCTGGGGCAGGTGCCGGTCAGCAATGCAAGGCTGCTGATCCATGATGCGGGGCGGCTGGGGCTGAAATCCCTGTTCGACCGCACCGGCCTGCCGCCCAAGCTCTATCCCGCCCTGCGCATCGCTCTGGACGTGGCGAATGAGACCGACTTTGACGGTCTGGACCATGATCTGGAGCGCCATCGCCGCCGGATGCTGGAACGTATCCTCACCCAGTTCGAGGAACTGGCCAGTGAGGATGTAGATTACCTGCTGACCAAACTGACCGACCTGACCGCCGCAGCCTGACGCGGGAACGCTTCGCCCCTGCAACCGTTGCCCAGAAACAGGGTCTGGTTGCAGGGAGAGGGCGCGTGTCGAAGCAGCCATGTGTAGAAACAGATCATGGGCGTTGCGCTGACACCCCGCTGGCGATTCCCCTGGCGGGTTGGTGGGTGATCCTGCGGCGCGCCTGGGCTGAGGCGGATCGTGACAATATCAGTGTCGCGGCGGCTGGGGTGGCCTTTCTTGGCTTGCTGGCTCTGTTCCCGGCAATGGTGGCCGGTACGGCTCTCTATGGGTTGATCGCTGACCCGGCCAGTATCGGCCCTCAGATTGAGCCCCTCGCAACTTTGCTGCCGCCGGCGGGAAGGGATATCCTCTTCTCACAATTGGCCAGTCTGACGGCGCAGAAGCCGGCCAGCCTCGGCTTCGGCCTGCTGTTCAGCCTGATCGTGGCGCTCTGGAGCGCCGGGGGTGGTATCCGCGCCTTGATGCGGTCATTAAACATGGCCTATGGGGAGGAGGAACGCCGGTCCTTTGTCCGCTTTGCCGGCACGGCCTTGGTCCTCACCCTGGGCACTATGCTGACGCTGGCGGTGATGTTGGTCACTGTGGTGGCCCTGCCGGCGGTGCTGAATTTTGTCGGCCTGGACCGTCTGGTGGAAGGGGTGGTGCGGTTGTCCCGCTGGCCATTGCTGGCGACAGCACTGATTCTGGCCCTGTCCATCATCTACCGCCATGGGCCTTGTCGGCGAAGGGCCAAATGGCGTTGGGTCAGCCCTGGGGCGGTGGCAGCTACGCTGCTCTGGCTCACGGGATCGGCAGGCTTTTCCCTCTATATCAGCAATTTCGCGGATTATAACGCCACCTATGGCTCCCTGGGGGCGGGGATGGCGCTTTTGATGTGGCTTTATCTGGGGGCCTATTCCGTGCTGTTGGGGGCGGAACTGGATGCGGCGGCGGAGCGCCACACTTTGCGCGATACCACGGTGCCGCCCGATATGCCGATCGGCCAGCGCGGCGCCGCTGTCGCGGACCAGAAGAACATACCGGTCAGCTATAGGTCGTGATCACGTCCAGGAAATATTCGCCATAGCGTTCCAGCTTGCGCGCACCGACGCCGGGCAGCTCTGCCAGCTCATCCAGGTCGGTCGGTCGTGCCTGCACCATTTCCATCAAGGTGGCGTCGTGGAAGATGACATAAGGCGGCACGCCCTGTTCGCGCGCCAGTTCCAGACGCAGCGCCTTCAACGCGTGCCACAGCGTATCGTCAGCCGGTGACAGATCGGTGGGGGCGGTGCGGGAACGCGGGGCGGTGCCGCTGGAACGCCCACCGCTCCGCTTGCTTTCCGCCGCCGGGTCACGGCGCAGCCGTACTGTCTCCTGGCCCTTCAGCACAGCGGTGGCGGTATCCGTCAGGATCAGCCCGCCATGGCCTTCCGGATCGGCGCACAGAAAACCATGAGCCACTAATTGGCGGAAAGCGCTCTGCCATTCATTCTTTGACATGTCGGCGCCACAGCCGAAGGTCTTCAGCTTGTCATGGCTGCGTTCCAGCACCTTGTCGGTGGCGGTGCCCCGCAGCACATCGACCAGATGGCCCACCCCGAAGCGCTGGCCGGTGCGATAGACGGCTGAAAGCGCCTTCTGCGCCACCACGGTGCCGTCATAGGTCTCTACCGGTTCGAAGCAGATATCGCATTTGCCACAGGGCTTGGGATATTCTTCCCCGAAATAGGTGAGGAGCGTCTGGCGCCGGCAGCGCGCCGTCTCGCAGAAGCCCAGCAGCGCCTCCAGCTTCTGCCGTTCCGTGCGCTTATAGGCGGCGGGGCTGTCCGACGCCTCCACCATCTGGCGCAATTGCACCACATCGGCAAAGCCATAGAGCATCAGCGCTTCCGCCGGCAGTCCGTCACGGCCGGCGCGGCCGGTTTCCTGATAATAGGCTTCCAGGGAGCGCGGCAAATCCATATGCACGACAAACCGCACGTTCGGCTTGTCAATGCCCATGCCGAAGGCCACGGTCGCCACCATGACCATGCCCTCGCTTTTGATGAAGCGGTCCTGATTGTCCTGCCGGGTTTTGGGATCAAGCCCGGCATGATAGGCCAGGGCATCCACCCCCTGTTCGCGCAGATATTGGGCAATGGCGTCCACCTTGCCGCGCGACAGACAATAGACAATGCCGGCATCTTCCGGCCGCCGGCGGAGGAAATCCACCAATTGGCGGCGTTCCTGGTCCTTGGCGATAATGCGATAGGTGATGTTGGGCCGGTCGAAACTGGCCAGGAACAGCCGTGCCTCCGCCAAGCCCAGCCGGGCAGCGATATCCGTGCGGGTCTGCGCATCGGCCGTTGCCGTCAGCGCCACGCGTGGCACATCGGGAAAACGTTCATGCAGGATGGAAAGCTGGAGATATTCCGGGCGGAAATCATGCCCCCACTGGCTGACGCAATGCGCCTCATCCAGGGCGAACAGGGCGATACGCGAGCGGTCCAGCAGTTCCAGGAAGCGTGGCGTCACCAGCCGTTCCGGCGCGACATAGAGCAGATCCAGCTCGCCCCGCTCGCAGGCCCGCTCCACCTCCATCGCCTCCCGCCATTCCAGGGTGGAGTTGAGATAGGCGGCCCGCACGCCGAGCTGGCGCAGGGCATCGACCTGATCGCGCATCAGGGCGATCAGCGGCGAGACCACAATGCCCACACCGGGCCGCACCAGGGCCGGGATCTGATAACAGAGCGACTTGCCACCACCCGTGGGCATCAGCACCAGCGCATCGCCGCCGGCTGCCACATGTTCCACAATATCCGCCTGCATCCCGCGAAAGGCGGGATAGCCCCAGACATCACGCAGAACGGCCTGGGCGGCCTGCAGATGCGGGCTTTCGGCGGCGGGGGGAAGAGCGTCGGGCATTGCGGGGCTTAACCGCTATCTCTTGTGGCAAGGCTATTTCGCGCCCCCATTAGCGGGGTCTCCCCCTTCTCTACGACGCGGACGGCACCCGGTCCAGTGAAAAGCCTGTCCCGGCAGAGGGCGCAACCGTTGTACCGGCCCGGACGTTGCCTTGACAGCGCCTGAGCCGAATGGAGGAAGCGACCATGAGCGACAAGCCGTTCCGCGACATTCCCCAGCCGCCCGGCCACGCAGCCGGACATCATCCAACGTATCATATGGTGGATACCCCCGCCGCCGTGCCGCAGCAGGGATCAACGCGGGAAGCGGTGGGTCTGTTCAGCAGCGAAGACCAGTTGCAGAAAGGCATCGATGAATTGTCGATGGCCGGCTTCTTCCCCCACGAACTCAGCCTGATGGGCAATGACGAGTCGGTTCTGTAGCGGATGACGCAACAGGGCGATCTTGGTGACATTGCTCATGATGCCCCCGCCACTGCCCGCCGGGCGGTGGTGCGCCGGAGGAAATCGGCAATGCGCAGGGGGCGGCCATCGGCGTGCCCGCCTATATCGCCGCAGTGGCGGCAACGGACGTGGTGGTGGCCACCGGTGGCACCGCCCTGGCTGCCGCCGCGGCCGGTGGTGCAGGCGGCGGGCTGGGCGCCCTGTTGGCGCGCTGGATCGGGAATAAGCGCAATACGGCGCTGACACCCCATCTGGAAGGCGGGGGAATGCTGCTCTGGGTCAGTCTGCGGGATGAGTTTTGCGAAAGGCAGGCATGTGAAATTATCGCATGTCACGCCGATTCCGGGGTCGAGATGCATGACATCGCCTAAATCAAAGGCGAATGCTGGTTCACCAATCAGGTCAAGCGTTTGAAACATCTCTATTGATTAAGGAAAAGGCAGAGGACTCCGCCTGAACAACGCTCAAACCCTAAGCGATAGCGTTAACTCTTAAGTCATTAAACTGTTGCATCCTGATCTACAGCGAATACCTTTGTGTTGAGCTGTGACAGGGTGCCACATTGCGGGACGCCAAGGGTCTGGTGGCCGCGTGACTGCCCTGGAGAGGGTCGCGGCGGGTTGTTGATTGCGCCCAGTTCGAGAAAGGGGCTTTTAAGTGCTCTATCATCTGTACGACATGCGTCATGCTGCCCTGACACCGCTGCGCCTGCTGGCGGAGGCCACACAGCAAACCTTGCAGAATCCCTTCGTTCCGGCCTCTTACACCAAGGTTGGCCGCGCCGTGGCGGCCGGGGCCGAACTGATTGAGCGGACCACCCGCCGTTGGGGCAAGCCGGAATTCGGCCTGCCCACCACCCGCGTCAATGGCCGCGATGTGGCCGTGACCGAAAAGGTGGTGCTGGAAAAGCCGTTCGGCAATCTGGTCAATTTCGCCCGCGCCGTGCCGCATGATGACCCGAAGCTGCTGCTGGTGGCACCAATGTCGGGCCACTATGCCACGCTGCTGCGCGGCACGGTGGCGGCCCTGCTGCCTCACCATGATGTCTATATTACCGACTGGCACGACGCCAAGCTGGTGCCTCTGGCACGCGGCCGCTTCGATCTGGAAGATTATATCGACTATGTGATGGATTTCATCCGTCACCTGGGGCCCAATACGCATGTCATGGCCGTCTGTCAGCCGGCGGTGCCGACGCTGGCCGCCGTGGCGCTGATGGCCCAGTTGGATGATGCCTGCCAGCCGGCCAGCATGACCCTGATGGGCGGCCCCATTGATACCGCCGCCGCCCCGACCGTGGTGACCAAGCTGGCCGAGGATAAGGATATCGCTTGGTTCGAA
The DNA here is from genome assembly GCF_009495745.1 of Niveispirillum sp. SYP-B3756. Lineage (GTDB taxonomy): Bacteria > Pseudomonadota > Alphaproteobacteria > Azospirillales > Azospirillaceae > Niveispirillum. Next base: position 20,017 of record NZ_WIDQ01000005.1, on the reverse strand, counting down.
CGCAATGTCATCAGCACCGTACCGCTTTATTATCCCGGCGCATTGCGTCAGGTTTATCCGGGCTTTGTGCAGTTGACCGGGTTCATGTCAATGAATCTGGACCGGCATGTCGGTGAACATGTGAAACTGTTCCGCCATCTGGTGCGCGGTGACGGTGAAAGCGCAGAATCCCATCGCAAATTCTATGATGAATATCTGTCGGTGATGGATCTGACGTCTGAGTTCTACCTGCAGACCGTCAATCAGGTATTCCAGGAACGGGCGCTGCCGACCGGTCGGATGAAGTGGCGCGGCATGACGGTCGACCCGTCCGCCATTGAGAAGACTGCCTTGTTCACCGTGGAAGGGGAGTTGGACGATATCTCCGCCCCCGGCCAGACGATTGCCGCCCACCGGCTCTGCTCCGCCCTGCCGGAGAGCAAGAAGCTGAACCATATGCAGAAAAGCGTGGGCCATTACGGCATCTTCAACGGCCGTAAATGGCGGGAAGAGATCGAACCGCGCGTGCGTCAGTTCATTTTGCAGAACGATGCGGTGCGGTCCGGCCGGACCAAGACTGTGGCCGCCTGAGGCATCCATATAACCGCCACCTGACGGGTGGCGAGTGTCAGAAAAACACCGCGATGGCCCAGCTATCGCGGTGTTTTTTATGCCCTTTTTTTCCCTGAACCATCGACGATGGAAAGTGCTTTTGCGGATTTTTACATCTTTCGGTCAGGTTTGCGTATTTTCCAATAAATGACCCTTGACGACCTTCCAGAACGGGGGCACCATAAAACCGTAACAAAGACATGGAGGGCAGTTTGATAAAAGAAACGCCCATATCGCAGCGGGCGGCCTAAGGAAAAACAGGCAAACAACTGCGATCCGTAACCAGGGAGGGTGCTTTAACGCATGACTCCACCGCAGCAATATTACGCGATTACCTGACTATCGCAACTTAAACCCTGATCATTCTTAGCGACATCGACGCGGAATGATCACTTCATCGGAGAACCCCCGCAGGCGCATCCAGCTGCGGGGGTTTTTCTTTTATGCTCTCTGCCGGCTGTGAATGACCAGGACAGGGCCGTCAACCTGTCATCAGGCTTCATCATCGTGACATTTGCGGTGACGGCCGGTTCAGGTAGGGTAGGCGGATGCCGCCCTGACCGGACCTGCAATGTTCGCCTTTCTCCGCCCCAACCGTTCCAAGACACCTGCAGCCACCAAGTCGGCGCCGCGGCACCGGACACCTGTCGTCTCCACCCCGCGCCTGATGGCGCTGGCGGCGGTGCCGGTACCAGTGGAGGTGCGGGTCTCCGCCCGTTCCCGCCGCCTGTCGATGCGGGTGGATTCGGTGCGCAATGTTGTGCGCGTCTCCACCCCGCCGCAGGTGTCCGATGCCGATATCCAGCGTTTCATCGGACGTCATCTGGAATGGCTGCAACAACGCCTGTCGGCCGTTCCCCCCCGTTTCGCCTTTCAAGATGGTGCGCTGGTGCCGATTCTGGGTGTGGATTATCGCATTCGCCACCTGTCGGGCCACCGGCTGGCCCCCCGGTTAATGGTAGAGGCAGGACAGCCGTTGCTTTTTGTGGGGGGCGACCCCGCGTTTTTGAACCGGCGTGTGACCGATTTCCTGAAAGCGGAGGCGCGTCGGCAACTGGCGGAGCGGGCGCGGCTGAAGGCGGCCGTCCTGGGGGCCAAGGTCACGGGTGTGTCGGTGCGGGATACCAGATCGCGCTGGGGCAGTTGTTCGGCCAGCGGCCGGCTTTCCTTTTGCTGGCGGCTGATCCTGGCGCCCGATGCGGTGTTTGATTATGTGGTGGCGCATGAGGTGGCGCATCTGAAGGAAATGAACCACTCCCCCCATTTCTGGGAACTCTGCGCCAGCCTGACACCGGCAGTGGAGGGGCCGCGGGAATGGCTGCGGGTCAATGGGGCGCGGCTGCACGCTTACGGCTGATTGCTGGGGGGGGCGTGTGTCGTTCTGGTGCCTTGCCCGCCATCCCCGGCAGTCCCAACAGCAGGCAACGTCTGGCCGGCAGCGATGCTCCGCCCTATTTTTCAGCGGCATGATGATCCAACGCCTTTTCCAACCCTTTCTGTCCATCATGGTTCCGCTGCTGCTGTTCAGCCTGCTGCTGGGCCTGCCGGGCGATCCGGGCCGGCTGTGGGGGCCTGCCTATCTGGCGCTGGCACCGGAATTGGGCCTGTTGCTGGGGCTGCTGGCGCTGTGGGCCCGGCGGGCGGGGCCGCCGAGACTCGGCGGCATCCTGTTGCTCTCTTTGCTGACCTTGCCCTTGGTGCTGCTGCGGCTGGCCGATCTGGGGGCGCAACTGGCGGCGGGGCGGCCCCTGCAACCGCTGTTCGATCCGGTGTTGCTGCCGGCTCTCTGGGGTGTGCTGGCGGGCAGTATGGGGCCGGTACCGCTGGCCCTCTTGCTGTGCCTTATCCTGGCTGGGTTGGTTGGGCTGATCTCCCTCGCCTATCGCCGCATGGTGCGTCCGCTGGCGACGGTGGAGGGGCGATGGCTGGCCTGGGCGCTGGCGCTGGGGCTGCCCTTACTGTCCCTGTGTGGCCTGCCCGGTGCGCAGCCTTTCAGCCAGGGCAGTGTCGCCGCGATCATTGACCAGATGGCGCGGGTAGCAGAGGGGCGGCGGATGCAGCAAGCTCTTGCCGCCGCCCTGGCACATGATCCGGTGACCGGCATCCCGGCGGCCCTGCGGTTCGCACTGTTGAAGGGGCGGCCGCTGGTGCTGATCTGGGTGGAATCCTATGGCCAGTCAGCTTTGACCGACCCGCGCCACGGCCCCCTGGTCTCCACCCGGCTGGCCTTACTGGAACAGGAACTGACGGCCAAGGGGTTTCACATGCTGTCCGGGCTGGTGGACAGCCCGGTGCTGGGCGGGCGCAGCTGGCTGGCCCACGGCACCTTGCGTGCCGGCATCCGCCAGGAACAGCCGGCGCAGCAGGGGCTGGTGCTGGCGGCGGGGCATGTCGGTCTGGTCGCGGCCCTGCAACAGGCTGGCTGGCACACCCAGGCCATCATGCCCGGCTTGTCCCAACCCTGGCCGGAGGGTACGCTCTGGGGCTTTTACCGGGTGTTGAATGCGGGGGCCTTGGGCTATCAGGGGCCGCGCTATGGCTGGTCGCCGATGCCGGACCAGGCGCTGTTCGCGGCACTGGATGCGACCCAGCCCTTTGCCGCCGGTCCTGCCTATCTGGAACTGGTACTGACCAGCAGCCACGCCCCCTGGACGCCGCTGCCGCCCTGGCGGGACGGGGCGGATGGGCTGGCGGATGGCAGCACCTATGGCCCGCCGGATCGCCCGGACTACACCAGCATGGCGGGCGCCTACGCCCTGTCCATTGATTACAGCCTGCGGGCCGCCGGGGATTGGCTGGCGCGGTCACTGCCGGATGATGCGCTGGTTTTGATGCTGGGGGATCATCCGGCTCTGGGCTGGATCGCTGATCCGAAGGCAGCCGGCCATCACGTGCCGCTGCATATCCTGTCCAAGGATGGTGCCCTGCTGCAGCCGGCCCGGTCCTGGGGGCTGGTGGACGGGATGCTGCCGGCAGCCGACGGCCCCGCCATCCCGATGGAAAACCTGCTGGGTCTGATCCTCGGCAGCTATAGCGGCCCCAAACCCGGCGGGGTGTGAGGCCGGCGGTTGCCAACCGCCGGCCAAACTATATCATATCAGTGGCTATAAAGAGTGACCGATGGTCACTCTTTATAGCCCTTCAATCGCCAGCGCCCACCCCGTGGGCTCGGCTACGCCGCATGTGCGGCGCGGCGCCGGTCGGCGCCGTACCATCGGTCAAAAATTTTTACCGATGGTATCAGGCGTGCTTTTCCAGGGCGGCGACGCCCGGCAGGGTCTTGCCCTCCAGCCATTCCAGGAAGGCGCCACCAGCTGTGGAGACGTAGGAGAACTGGGCCGCCACACCGGCATGTTCCAGGGCTGCCACCGTATCGCCACCACCGGCGACGGAGAGCAGGCGACCCTGCTGGGTCAGCCCGGCGACCAGACCGGCAACGGCGTTGGTGCCGCTGTCAAACGGCTGAATCTCGAATGCACCCATCGGCCCGTTCCAGACCAGGGTCTTGGCGCCCTGCAGCTTGACCGCCAGGAATTCCACCGTCTTCGGCCCGACATCCAGCATCATCTCATCCGCCGCAATGGCGGTGACATCAGCCAGTCGGTGTTCGGCACCGGCCTTGAACTCCTTGGTCATCATGCCATCGACCGGCAGCAGCAGCTCACAGCCCGAGGCTTCTGCCTTGGCCATGATGGCGCGGGCCTGCTCAGCCATATCGACCTCGCACAGGGACTTGCCGACGGAAACGCCCTTGGCGAACAGGAAGGTGTTGGCCATGCCACCACCCAGCACCAGCATGTCCACCTTGGACACCATGTTCAGCAGCAACTCCAGCTTGCTGGAGATCTTGGCGCCGCCGACAACGGCCGCCACCGGGCGTTCCGGGGCGGCCAGTGCCTTGCCCAGGGCTTCCAGTTCCGCCTGCATCAGCCGACCGGCGGCACTGGGCAGCAGATGGGCAATGCCTTCGGTGGAGGCATGGGCGCGGTGGGCAGAGGAGAAGGCATCATTCACATAGACATCGCCCAGGGCTGCCATGGCCTTGGCCAGATCGGCATCGTTCTTTTCCTCGCCCGCATGGAAGCGGGTATTCTCCAGAATCAGCACGCTACCGGCCGGCAGGGCGGCGATGGCGGCGGCGGCCTTCTCGCCGATGCAGTCCTCGGCAAAGGCGACCGGCGCGCCCAGTGCGGCGGCCACCGACGGCACCACCTGTCGCAGGCTGTTCTTGCTGTCCGGCCCGTTCTTTGGGCGGCCGAAATGCGACATCACCACCACCTTGGCGCCCTTGGCTGCGATTTCCCGCAAGGTGGGGATCAGGCGGTCGATGCGGGTAGTATCCGTCACCTGCCCGTCGGCCACGGGCACGTTCAGGTCCGCACGGACGAGGACGGTCTTGCCGGTGACATCAATGGTGTCGAGGGTCTGGAAGCGCATGACGGATTTCCCCAGTTCGGATGGTATGGCCTGCGCAAGGGCTTGCGCGGGAGGCGGGCGGAGGGAAGCATAAAAGCGTGATACCTTCAACGGGGGCGAATAAACCCGCTATCCATGGAGACTCATAAAAAATTCACGTGCTGCGATAGACAGCGTTTCACAGGCTTGTCATCGTTCTGTCGCAAAAGCCCGGCGCGGGTGTGGAATCTTCCTGCCCGCCCTGGCTTTTCAAGATGGAATCAAAAGCCAAGAGCTGTCATGTCGCCGCGCGAAATCGAACTGAAACTCTCCGTCGCCACTGAGGATATGGATCGGCTGCGCAAACTGCCCGTCCTCTCCCCGGATGAGGGGAAGCCGACCGCCAAGCTGCTGGATAGTCTTTATTTCGACACGCCCGACCGCCGCCTGCAGGCGCATGGCCTTTCCCTGCGGGTGCGCCGCCAGGGTAAAAAGCTGGTGCAGACGCTGAAATCGGCCCCACCGCCGGGCGTTGGCGCCTTGGTCCGCGGCGAATGGGAGGTGCCGGTCACGGCCCCGCGTCCCGATCTGGCTGCCTTACCCGATCCGGCAGTGCTGGCGCCGCTTGGCCCGCTGACGGCCGACGAACTGGAGCCGGTGTTTGAAACCCGCATCCGCCGCCAAGTCCGCCTGTTGACCCCGGCGCCGGGCGTGCGGATCGAGGTGGCGATCGATCAGGGGGAGATTGTCACCCCGGCTGGTGCCAGCCTGTCCATCAACGAACTGGAGCTGGAACTGGTGGAGGGCGAGGATACGCTGTCCCTCTATCATCTGGCCCGCGCCATCCATGCCGCCCTGCCGGTGCGGCTGGAGATGGAAACCAAATCGGCGCGTGGCTATGCCCTGGCCGATGGTGGCAGCCTGACAACCCGCAAGGCCGACAAGTTGACCCTGGAGAAGGACACGACGGTGGAGGAGGCGCTGGCCAGCGTCGTGCGCCATTGTCTGACCCACATGCTGGCCAATCAGGCCGCCGCCCTGGCGGGCGAAGACCCGGAGGGGGTGCACCAGATGCGCGTCGCCTTGCGACGCCTGCGCTCCAGTTTCCAGATTTTCCGGCCGTTCATTCCGGCAGACCAGCAGGAAACCCTGGTGCCGGCGGTGAAATGGCTGGCGGGCAGCCTGGGGGCTGCGCGGGAATGGGATGTGTTCCTGGGCGAACTGCTGCCGCCGGTCACTGCGGCACTGCCCGGCCATCCCGGCCTGGTGGCGCTGGAAAAGGCAGCACAGGATGCCCACGCTGCCGGCTACAAGGCTGTGCGGGAAGCCATCCTGTCACCCCGCTATACCAGCCTGCTGCTGGAACTGGCGGCCTGGGTGGATGGCAGGGGCTGGCGTAACCAGCCAGTCAGCGAACGCTCCGCCCTGCTGCTGCGGCCGGTAACGGAAATGGCCGGTGCCCTGCTGAGCAAACGGTACAAACAGGGCCGCCGGCGCGGCCGTGGCTTCGCCCATGCAGAGCCGGCGGAGCGGCATGAACTGCGGATTGCCTTGAAGAAACTCCGCTATGCCGCTGATTTCTTTAGAAGCCTGTTTGATCAACGCGCCGTTCGACGCTTCCTGGAAGATCTTTCCGGTTTGCAGGACAAGCTGGGCCATCTGCAAGATGTTGCCACGGTGACCAAGCTGATGCGGGAATTGGAGGACACGGCGACCGGACCGGCCACCAAGGGTTGGCAGCACGGGGCCGGGCTGGTCACCGGCTGGCACGCAAGGGGGCTGCACGATATGGAGTCCGGGGTGGTGGAGGACTGGCGTCGCTTCGCCGATACCAAGCCCTTCTGGCGGGAGCCGGCGGAGAATACCGACGGCGCCACGCTTATTTAACGGAAAATCAAAGGGTTAATGAACGATGCTTACCGTTCTTGTCAGCAATATCAAGGGGGGCGTTGGCAAGACCACCATCTCCACCCATCTGGCGGCGGCCTTTGCCACCAGTGGCCATCACACCATCCTGGCGGAGATGGACAAGCAGAAATCGGCGCTTGGCTGGTTGAAACGGCGGCCGGGTACCGCCGCCCCCATTGTGGGAGAGGATTGGACAAAGGAACTGGGGGAGGTGCCGGCCAAACCGGGGCGTCTGGTGATCGACGTGCCGGCCGCCATGCGGCCCAAGGAGGTGGAGGAACTGGTTCGTATCGCCGATTTGGTGGTGCTGCCGCTGCTGCCGGGTGCCTTTGATGAGGCAGCGACCGCCCGTTTTCTGAAGAAACTGGATGAACTGAAATCCATCCGCAAGAACAAGGTGCCGGTCGCTGTGGTCGGCAACCGGCTGCGCCCCCGCACAAAGGCGGCGGACAGGTTGGACCTGTTCCTGTCCGATATCGGCCATCAGGTGGCGACAAGGCTGCGCGACAGCCAGCTTTACCCCGATCTGGCATCTGAGGGATTAAGCCTGTTTGACATCAAGACCAAGCGGGTTGCCGATGCCAAGGCAGACTGGGGACCGCTGCTTGCCTTCATTGAGAATGTCGGGCGCGGCTGAGTCGCAGCTTACAAACTCATACCATTGGAAACCGGCACGCGATTTCCCTTTCAAAGCGTACCCCGGCTGCCGATCCGATAGGCCGCGTCAATTAATCTACAAACAGTTTTCCCCGCCTGCTGTTCATTGAATGGCTAAAGGCAGAGAAATCCATTGCCAGTTGCGATCCAGACGATAAGGTCTGCAAATCATTGCGGGTACACGCAGAATGAAGATCGGGTCCGGCATCCATGCTGGATTTCTGGCAGCAGGGGGCAGGGGGATGCAGGATCAGGGGCAGGAACGGGCGGAGAGATTACGCTTTCTCGGCATTGATACGGCGACCTGCGCCATCTTGGCCGGGGTGAAAGCGGATATTGCCAATGTGCTGCCCGGCATCATCGACGCCTTTTATGCCGATCTTCGCGCCTGGCCCACCATGTCCCGCATGTTCCGGGACGATAGCGCCATGAACCATGCCAAGCAGAAGCAGCTGAAGCATTGGCTGAACCTGTTTTCCGGTGATTTTGGTCCCAGCTATTTTGACAGCGTGCGCGCCATCGGGCGCGTTCACAGTACCCTGGGGCTGGAGCCGCGCTGGTACCTGGGCGGCTACGCCCTGACCCTCTCCCGCCTTTACGCGGCCTTGCTGAAGAACCACGGACCGCGCGGCTGGTTTCCGTTCGTCCGGCGCCGCAATGGGGCAGCAGCGCATCTGGCAGAGGTGATGCGGGCGGTGAATTTGGCCGTGATGCTGGATATGGATCTGGTGATCAGCACCTATCTGGAGGAAAATGCTGAACGCCATAACCGGCGGCTGCAGGAAATCGCCGGGGAACTGGACGCTCATGTCCGGTCCATGGTGGATGGGGTTGCCGCCGCCGCCGCGCGGCTGGACAGCAACGCGCGCGCCATGAAGCATACAGCGGATGAAACCAGCGACCGCGCCTCCCAGGCGGGGGATGCGGTCGGACAGGCCAGCGACAATGTCAACCATGTCGCCACCGCCTCTGAGCAGTTGAACGGCGCCATTCACGAGATTTCCGCCCAGGTGGTGCAGTCAACCCAAGTCGCCCGCGCCGCCGTGGATGAGGTGGGGACGGTGGACAGCAGTATGCATGAGCTGGCCGACGCCGCCGCCCGGATCAACCAGGTCGTTGACCTGATCAATGAGATTGCCAGCCAGACCAACCTGCTGGCCCTCAACGCCACCATTGAGGCGGCACGCGCCGGGGAAGCCGGCAAGGGCTTTGCCGTGGTGGCAGGCGAGGTCAAGCAACTGGCCCAGCAGACGGCCAGGGCCACCGAAGATATCGTGCGCCAAGTGGGGGAGATGCAGAACCGCATGGCCAGCGCCATGGATGCGATCAATGCCATCGAACATACGATCCGCGACATGGACCATATTGCCGGCACCATTGCAGCGGCGGTGGAACAGCAGGGGGCTGCAACGCAGGAGATTACGCGTAACGTCCGGCACGCGGCTTCCGCGACCGCCACAGTCGCCAGCAATGTCACAGGGGTGACCACGGCCTCGCGCATCGTCGGGCAGACCGCAGACGAGTTGACATCGTCATCGACTGAACTGAGCCGGCAGGCAGAAGAATTGCGATCCGGCGTGCAGCGGTTGATCCATCAACTGACAAAGTCAGCTTGACGCAATGGTGCGGGGTGACGATTGAGTGCGATCTTCTCTGAAGGTGTGCAATTCAAAAGCGGGGACGCCAAACTTGGCGTCCCCGCTTTTGTTCAGGCAGCGTGAACGTTGGTGAAGATCGCCATCGCTGGATACGCAACTTCCAGTGTGGCATTCAAATTCGGAATGCCGCCAGGGCCTTGGATATTGTACGTGCCCGGCGGGTGGGGCAGGGGGGAACTGGTGGCAAAGGCCGTCAGCGTCGTTCCCGAAAGCGTGGCGGATTCGGCAGTGCACTTAAAGTTATTGTCAATGCCAGCGATCGTCACCGGATGGAAATACATTGTCGTTCTCCGTTTTCAGATAGAGGGTGCTCCATTGAGTTTTCCCTCAATTAAAGAGCGATTTCAGGGTAGTTAATGTTGGTAAAATTACAATCTAAAAGGGTAAAAATCACAATTGATAATAATTTATGGGCGTTGTCAGTTACGGACGCAGCCGGAGCCGCGGCCACTGCCCGGCCCGGCATTCTATGCCCATCAGAGGATTTTTCGGCTTTCGCATTGAAGAGATGATTTGCAAATGCCGGTAAGGTGCGTGTGATTTAGCCAGTTCGCCCTTGCTGGAGTTCCGATAGCCATGTGTCAGCCGCAGCTCCCATTCTGGGTTGTTCCGTCAAAGGAGATGCGGGGGTGACAGCAATATTGTTACGCCGCTGGATGGTGATCCTGGGTCTGACACTCGCCGCCACGCTGGTACCCGTGGCATTGGGGCGTTTCATGCCTTTTCTGGCATCGCTGGAAACCTGGCTGGCGGATTTCCGTGTTGCCACCCTGTTGCCCGCAGAACCGCAACAGCCAGATATTGTCTTTGTCGCCATCAATGAAGAGACGGTGACCCGCTTTCCCTATCGTTCCCCGATCGATCGGGATTTCCTGGCCGACCTGTTGCTGACCCTGGAACAGAAGGGCGCGCGGGCCATCTTTTTCGATATCCTGCTGGATACGCCGACGGAGCCGGCCAAGGATGCGCGGCTGAAACAGGTGATGGCGGGCTTGCACATTCCGCTGGTGGCCAGCTATGGCAGCCAGATGGAGGGGCTGACGGCAGCCCAGGCAGCCTTTCTGGATGATTTCCTGCCACCGCCCCTGCGCGGGGCGGCCAATCTGGAAAAGGATCCCTATGATGGCATCGTTCGCACCATCTATGCCGGCAAGCCGAATCCGGCGGATGACAAGGCCCCGCCGGTGGCCCTGGCGCTATTGGACAAGCTGGGGCTGAAACCGTCGCTGCAACCGGGCACGCCCGTGGCATGGCATGGCCGCCCGGACAGTGCAACGGCTCCCTTCCGGACCTTTGCGTCCCAGACGGTGCCCGTGCTGCCTGCCGGCTGGTTCAAGAATAAGATCGTGGTGGTCGGCGCTGATCTTTCCGATATGGATCGTCACGCCACCCCCTTCCGCGCCGCAGCCGATCCTGGGCAGGCGACAATGCCGGGGCCGTTGATCCATGCCCACATGATCGCGCAATTGCTGGAAGGGCGGCAACCTCCCGTTCAAGGGATGGGGATGGCCTTGCTGGCGAGCCTGGCTGCCGCCCTGGCCGGCACGCTGCTGGGCCGGCTGGATGTTGCACTGTGGATGCGGATGGGGCTGTCGCTGCTGGTGCTGGCCGGCATCTGGCTGGCCGCGCTGCTGTTGTTCCGTCATGCCAACATGATGGTGCCGATCATCGCCCCGTCATTGGGTTTTGGTCTGGCCCTTTGGCTGGCCGATCTTCATGCCGGACGGCAGGAGCGGGAGCAGAAGAAATTCATCCAGGCGGCCTTTTCCAAATATCTGTCACCGGCTTTGCTGGACGATATCCTGAAGGATCCCTCCAAGCTGCAACTGGACCCGAAGCGCCGCGACCTTTCCTATATTTTCACTGACGTTGCCGGTTTCACCACCATCTCGGAGAGCATGGACGCGGTGGCCCTGTCCGATGTGATGAACCGCTATCTGGATGGGATGGTGAATATCGTTTTCCGCCATGGCGGCACGGTGGATAAATTCATCGGCGATGCGGTGTTCGCCTTGTTCAATGCCCCGCGTGATCAACAGGATCATACCAGCCGCGCCGTGGCCTGTGCCCTGGAACTGGATGCTTTTGCGCAATCATTCCTGGAGGCTGAAATCGCGGCGGGCCGGGCCTTTGGCATCACCCGCATCGGCGTTCACGCCGGCCCGGCCAGCGTGGGCAATTTCGGGGCGGAGGCGCGGTTTGAATATACGGCCCTGGGCGATGCGGTGAATACCGCTGCCCGACTGGAGGGGCTGAACAAATATTTCGGCACCCGTGTGGCGATGAGCGGCGTGGCAGCGGAGCGTTGCCCCGATATTCCGCGTCGCCCCATCGGCCAGATTGTGCTGAAGGGCAAGACGGAACCGATTGCCGTGTTCCAGCCGCTCTCCCTGCCCCAGGCGCAGACAGCCCTGATTCGGCGTTACCAGCAGGCCTATGCGCTGATGGCCACCGGCGATCCGGCAGCCTTGGAAGCCTTCGCCGCGCTGGCTGCCGATGCACCGGAGGATGGCCCCACCGCCCTGCATCTGGCCCGGCTGCAACGCGGGGAGGTGGGGGATAAGGTGGTGATGGGGGACAAATGAGCCGCGGAAGGGGGCCTCTCAGCCCCGCCGTCCGATCATTTCCAGCACTTTGGCGTGCAGGCAGGGATCTCCGGCAGCGGCAACGTTGCCGCTGGTGCCCAGGCGCAGCGGCTGGCCCTCCCAATCGGTGATGACGCCGCCGGCCCCTTCGATGACGGCCACCAGGGCCGCCCAGTCATAGGGCTGCAAGCCCGCTTCCACCATCAGGTCAATGAAGCCGGCGGCCAGCAGGCCGAAGGCATAGGCATCACCACCCCAGACCATGTAACGGCTGGCCGCTTCGGTCAGGCGGAACTCTGCATGGGCAAAGGGCATGGTCGCTGCCTGGGTGGCCAGCGCGATATCGGGGCAGGGGCGGGTGCGAATCGGCTGACCATTCAGCGTTGTGGGCTGTCCCTTCACGCCCAGCCAGCGGTCCCCGATCACCGGCTGGTCGATAATGCCCAGCACCGGCACCCCCCGATGCAGCAGGGCGATCAGGGTGGTGAAAAGCGGGCGGCCGGTGATGAAGGATTTCGTGCCATCGATCGGGTCGATCACCCAGACATATTCGGCATTGAGATGGCTGCTGCCATGCTCTTCCCCCAAGATGCCATCCTGCGGCCGTTCCTGCGCCAGGATGGCGCGGATGGCGGTTTCGACCTCCCGGTCGGCAATGGTCACGGGCGAGGCATCGGCCTTCACATCCACCGCAACCGGCGTGCGGTAATGCTGGCGGGCGACGGCCCCGGCGGCATCGGCGCAGCGGATCGCCAGTTCGACAAAGGGGGCAAGATCGATGGCAGACATCAGGGCAAACTCCAGACCGAAGATCACAGGCGTGCGCGCCGGTGGCGATATCCAAATAAAAAAGGGGGCGGCCGTCAGGCCACCCCCTCCCTAGCATATTCCGGACGCTTTGCCGATTACGGCAGCGGTACCGGGCTGTCGGCCAGCGTGCGCAGATAGGCGATCACGGCCGCGCGATCTTCCACCTTCTTCAGACCGGCAAAGTTCATCTTCGTGCCCGGCACACCAACCTTCGGGTTGGCGATGAACTTGTTCAGATGCTCATAATCCCAGGTGCCTTCCTGCGACTTCATCGCATCGGAATAAGCAAAGCCTTCCGCATGGGCGTGCTTGTTGCCAACAATGCCCCACAGGTTCGGACCGACCTTGTTCGGGCCGCCTTTTTCAAAGCTATGGCAAGCCGCGCAAGCCTTGGTCAGCTTCTGGCCGGCAGCCGGATCGGCAGCAGCCAGAAGCGGCGACACCGGATCGGGTTCCGCCGGGGCAGCGGGAGCGTCCGTCGGGGCGGCGGAGCCACCCTGCACTTCCACCTTATAGGCGCGCTCGGTCGGATAACTCGGGTGCATCAGCTTCCTGGAAAAGAAGCCGGCGAACAGGGCAACGAGCGTTGCCGTCAGGATCGCCATGAAAATCTTATTGAAGGTGCTGCCAGCCATCAGTCCTAATCCCTTGGGTACCCTGGGCGCGGGCACAATAACGCCAATAGACGGGCACGTCCATGCCCGCCTGACAGGCAAACCATGCGCGATGTTTAACGCAGGACAGGCGGTCGCACATGGTGTTTCCGCCTTGACCCAGGGGACCAAATGTCGCACGGACAGATCATCATGACGCAAGCACAGAAAAATGCCCTACCGGGCAATCCTCTGGTGGTGGTCCCGGCCCGCCTCGCTTCCACGCGCCTGCCGAATAAGCCGCTGGCCGATATTCATGGCCTGCCGATGATCGTGCATGTCTGGCGCCGCGCGGCAGAGGCCGGCATCGGCCCCGTGGTGGTGGCTGCCGCTGAACAGGCCATCGTCGATGCGGTTGAATCAGCCGGCGGCCGCGCCGTGCTGACCGACCCGGACCATCCGTCGGGTTCCGACCGTATCTGGGAAGCGGTGTGCAAGGTCGACCCCGATGGCCGGCATGATGCCATCGTCAATGTGCAGGGTGACCTGCCCACCATCGAACCGGCGGCAGTGCGGGCGGTGTTCGGCCCCCTGGCTGACCCGCAGACCGATATCGCCACACTGGGTGTTGTCATCCGGGATCCGGCGGAACGGACCAATCCCAATGTGGTGAAGGCGGTTGTCGAGCTGCCTCCTGACGGCCTCTCCGGCCGCGCCCTTTACTTCACCCGCGCCACCGCCCCTTGGGGGGACGGGCCGTTGTTCCACCATATTGGCCTCTACGCCTATCGCCGCAGCGCTTTGCAACGGTTCGTCACGCTTCCGCCGGCAGAGCTGGAGAAGCGGGAGAAGCTGGAGCAGCTGCGCGCCCTGGCCCATGGAATGACCATCCGGCTGGCCGTGGTGGATACCGTACCGTTGGGGGTCGACACGGCCGAGGATCTGGATAAAGCCCGCCGGATGCTGGCCCCCGTTTAAGAGAATCAACCGCAGCAAAGAAGAATATAACCGCCATGCCCGCCACGACCATCGCCTATCAGGGTGCCCCCGGCGCCAATTCCGACCTTGCCTGCCGCAGCGTCTTCCCGGAGATGACCTCGCTGCCCTGCGCCTCGTTTGAGGATGCGTTTGCGGCGGTGCATGAGGGGCGTGCAAGGCTGGCGATGATCCCGGTGGAAAATTCCGTGGCTGGCCGGGTGGCCGATATCCACCATCTGCTGCCGCGCGGCGGCCTGCATATTATCGGCGAACATTACCAGCGGGTGGTGCATTGCCTGGTCGCCCCCAAGGGCGCGACGATGGAAGGCTTGCGGGAAGTCCATTCCCATATTCAGGCGCTATCGCAATGCCGTACCTATCTGCGCGACCGCGGGCTGGTGCCTGTCAGCCACGCCGACACGGCCGGGGCGGCGGCGGATGTCGCCAAGTGGAACGATCCCGGTATTGCCGCCATTGCCTCTGATCTGGCCGCAGAGATTTATGGGCTGACCATTCTGGCCAGGGGCATCGAGGATGCCGCCCATAATACCACCCGCTTCCTGGTGCTGGCCAAGGAGCCGGTGACGCCGCCCGTTGGCAGCGACACGGTGACCAGCCTGCTGTTCCGCGTGCGCTCCGTGCCGGCAGCACTTTACAAGGCTCTGGGTGGATTCGCCACCAACGGGGTGAACATCACCAAGCTGGAAAGCTATTTGGTGGATGGGCGCTTCGTTGCGGCCCAGTTCTATGCCGATGTCGAAGGACATCCCAACGAACGGCCTTTACAACTGGCCATGGAAGAGCTGAATTTCTTTGCGCGCGAGGTGAATGTCCTCGGTGTCTATCCGGCGCATCCGTTCCGGCGCGCGGCCAACCAGCAGGAAGGTCAGGATTGACCATCCCAACCTATCAGATGGTAGCGCAGGTGGTGGGGGCGGAAGATTGCTGCCGCCTGCGCCAGATTGCCGGCATGTCGCCGCGCGATGTGGCAGCAGCACGCATTGGTCTGGCCAACAGCTATTTCGGCGTACATGTCCGCCATGGCGCCGAGATTGTTGGCATGGGGCGCATCATCGGCGACGGGGCCTGCTGCTTTCAGATCTGTGATATCGCCGTCGATCCGGCCCATCAGGGAAGGGGGCTGGGCAAGCAGATCATGGCGGCCCTGATGGCGCATCTGAGGGCCCATGCACCGGCCGGTGCCTATGTCAGCCTGATCGCCGATGGTGATGCCCGCTTTCTCTATGCGCAATTCGGTTTCGTCCCAACAGCACCGGCTTCCATCGGCATGGCGCTGAACCTTTGACGGGGGGTGGTGTTATCCAGCGGCAGGAACCTGCGCCTGCCGGCTGGTCAGTGGCTGTCCTAAACCTATATCTTTCGCAATAAGGCGCAACGCTTAACGAAATCACGCACCAATCGCCTTAAATTGTCTCACAGGGCAGGAGTGCCCAAGGCAAGCCAGGGATAAGCCGCGATGCCGCAGGGCCAGGGAAAGAATATTCTGATCGTCGAGGATGAGTTTCTCATCGCCATCCATGCGGCCGAAGTAATGGAAGGCTTGGGTTTCAGCGTGGTAGGCCCGGTTGCCACCATTGAACAGGCTCTGGAGCTGATGCGGGAGGGGGCCTTTGACGGGGCGATTCTGGATGTCAATCTCTCTGGCACCCTGATTTTTCCTGTCGCAGAGGCATTGGCCGAACGCGACATCCCCTTCATTTTGACCAGCGGCTATGAGGCCACAGGCCTGCCGGACCGCTGGCGTGACCGCCCTCATCTGCGCAAGCCGGTGATAGAGCGGGATCTGGCGCGGCTGGCCGGGCATGTCTTCAGCGTTGACCAGGTCATGGCCGCAGCGAATGCCTGATGATGGCGCCGGCCTGTCGCCGGCGAAGCCTGAAAGGGCAGATGAGATGACAAAGCAACGTATCCTGCTGGTGGAAGACAGCCCGACGCAGGCCCTGCGGCTGTTATTCCTACTGGAGGAGCAGGGATACGAAGCAGAGCATGTGGAAAGTGCTGAAGAGGCGCTGCGGGTGCTGAACCGCACTGTGCCGCATCTCCTGATCGTCGATCATCATCTGCCGGGATTGCAGGGGGCGGACCTGTGCCGACAGGTCCGCTTGCATGTCGCCACGCTTTCCATGCCGATTCTGGTGCTGACGGCCGATGAAACGCCGGCCCGCCAGCGGGAAGGGCTGGACAGCGGTGCTGATGATTTCCTGCCAAAATCCACCGATCCGGCCGTCTTGATGCTGCGGGTGCGTAACCTGCTGCGCCATGCTCGCCGGGATGCCGATGTGGATGTCTTGCCGCAGACGGTGTTTCGCCAGCCCCGCGCCCTGCTGGCTGGATTCAATGCCGATGATGCCCGCGAGCTGGAGGCCCTGCTGCTGGAGGAGGGCTGTCTGGTCCAGCGCGCCGGCGATGCGGAGGCAGCACAACGCCTGCAGGAACAGCTGCCGATGGATGGCATTCTGCTGGCCGAACGGCTGCCGGGCCGCAGCTGGCTGGATTTTGCCGGGCAAGTCATTGCCGGTTCACAGCTGCCGCCCGCCATCATCCTGGTGATGCGGGATGTTGCCGGCGGACAGCTGACGCAGGAAATGCTGGAAGCCGGCATCAGCGACATTTACGTGCAGGGTGCTCCGTTGGCCCCGCTGCGCGCACGGCTGCGCGCCATCATGCGGCGGCGCTTCCTGGAGGAACAGAATCGCCGCCTGCTGGCTGATTTCCGTGAACGGGAGGGCCGGGCGCTGATGCTGGAGGCGGAGCGCAATGCCGCCCAGGCCCGCGCCGCCCTGGCCGATCAGCTCGCCTCTGCCAACAAGCGGCTGGCGGATCAGGCCCTGATCACCAGCACCATCACCCGCAATGTGCGCACCGGCCTGATCCTGACGGATGCGGCGGGCGCCATCACCTATATCAATCCGCCGGCCCAGTCACTGCTGGGACTGGCGGCAACGGATGCCGACCAGCGTTGCCTGTTTGCCCGCTTAGGCGTGGAACTGTCTCACGGTCAGCTGCCTGGCGAAATCACCGACCGTTCCGCCATGCTGACGGCCCAGGATGGGCGAAGTGTGCCGGTACTGTTTTCCGTCACCCCCCTGCCGGGTGGCGGGGTGGAGCATGATGCGGAAGCGGTGGCTCCCTCTGGTGCGGTCGTGCAGATCATTGATGTCACCGAGCGGCGTCAGGCGGAGGAACGTCAGGCGCTGCTGATGGCAGAGCTGTCCCACCGGGTGAAAAACACGTTGGCCACCGTGCTGTCCATCGGGGCGCAGACGCGCCGCCGCCACACAACCATTGACGGATTCTGGTCATCCTTCGAGGGGCGTCTGCGCGCCCTGTCGGAAACCCATAACCTGCTGGCCGAGCATTTTTGGGAATGGGTGCAGTTGCGGGAAGTCATCGGGCATGAGGTGACCCCCTATGCCCAGACCCCACAGGATGTGGTGCTGGACGGCCCGGCCATTGAGCTGCGCCCCCGCGCGGCACTGGCGCTGGCGCTGGTTTTCCATGAACTGGCAACCAATGCCGCAAAATATGGCGCCTTCCTGAAGGCAGAAGGGCGGCTGCAAGTGACCTGGAGTCTGGGGCAGAAGGAAGATGGCCCGCCGGTCATTCTGCTGGAATGGCGGGAAATTGGCGGGCCGCCCATCAGCCCACCGTCACAGAACGGCTTCGGCTCCACCCTGATCCGTCAGAGCATTGCCTACGAACTGCGCGGAAAATCCAGCCTGGATTTCCCGCCTGATGGGCTGCGCTGCCATCTGGAAATTCCGCTGGGGCCAGATTTGCGGGCGATCGGGTCGGCTGGCTGACTCCGCCAGCCGATAGCGTTTTCCCATAGCCCCTTCCATGAACAGCATAGAAATTCGGGGGCCGAGGCAGGCGAGCCTATGTTAGGTTGCCAGCACGGGGGAACCGAAAGAATAACGCGATGCAATCATTCGATGCCAGGCAGGTGGTCATAGATGCGTTCGTCGCGCGCCTGCTTGACGGCTTTCACCGGGTCTATGGCCATCTCTACCCGGAACATAGCAACGCCTTGTCGACGACGGCGGTGCTGGCCATGGAAGCACTGGTGAATTCCACCGCCCCCTACCATGATTACGAGCATTCCATCATGGTCACCATGGTGGGGCAGGAGATTGTTCACGGCAAGATGCTGCGGGAGGGGAATGTCACCCCCACCGAATGGGTGAATTATCTGGTGGCCCTGCTGTGCCACGATATCGGTTACCTGCAGGGGGTGTGTCCCGGCGACCGGGGTGCGGTGGCGGTGATCAATGCGGAAGGGGATACGGTGACGGTGCCGCCGGGCATGACCGACGCCTATCTCACCCCCTATCATGTGGAGCGGGGAAAGCTGTTTGTCGGCTGGCGCTTCAAGGATGATCGCATCATTGATTGCGATTTCGTCTGCACCTGCATTGAAAATACGCGCTTTCCCGTGCCGGATCATGGTGAGAAGGCGCTGGAAAGCTGGCCGGGGCTGGTTTCCGCCGCCGACCTGATCGGCCAGATGGCCGACCCGGATTATCTGCGCAAGCTACCCGCCCTTTATCAGGAATTTGAGGAGATCGGCGCCAATGCGCGCATGGGGAACAAATCCCCCGCCGATCTGCGCCGTACCTATCCGGCTTTCTTCTGGAACCATGTCCACCATCATATTCTGGGGGGCCTGTCCTATCTGGAGGTGACGCTGGAAGGGCGTAAATGGATTTCCAGCCTGATGTCGCACGTCTTCGTGCAGGAACATACGGCCAAGGGCAGGGGGTAAGGCCATGTTCCGTCCAGCCGATATCGTGATTGAGAAGCTGTTGTGCCGCCTGTCGGAAAGCTATGCGGCGCTGTTTCCGCTGGCCCCGGCAGAATATCGGGCTGCCTTGCTGCGGGCCTGCCGCATCGGGGCCACCCATGCCGCCCGCACCGACGCGCTTTACCATAATCTGGACCATACGGTGCAGGTGGTCTGCGTCGGTGTGGAGATGCTGAAAGGCAAGATGCTGCGCGACGGCGATCTGGACGCACATGAGGCGATGCATTTCATCGCCGCCCTGTTGCTGTTCGCCATCGGCTTTAATCGCCGGCTCTTGCCCGGTGATCAGGTGGATCGCGTGGTGATCCAGCCCGATGGCACCAGCGTGGAGCTGCCCGATGGGGCAACGGATGCCTTCCTGCGCCCCTATGCGCCGGAACGCGGCATGATGTTCGTGCGCGCGCATTTCGCCGACAATGCGATTCTGGATGCCGATCTGCTGGCCGATTACATTGATTATACGCGTTTTCCGCCATGCCCGGATCACCAGACGGACCTGACCGGCTTTCGCGGGCTGGTGCGGGCGGCCCGCCTGATCGGCATGGTGTCTGATCCTTATTTCATGAAAAAGCTGAAACCTTTGACCCAGGAGTTCCAGGAATCCGGGATGCTGGGCCAACTGGGCGTGGCCGATGTGGTGGAGTTCCGGGCCAATTATGTCCAGCTGTTCTGGAACACCCTGAACCCGCTGATCTGCGAAGGCATGGAACTGCTGGATTTCACCAATGACGGCCGCGATCGTCTGGCCTCGATGCGCCTGCATCTGCTGCGCGAGGAGCATCTAAGCGCGATCCATCGCCGGCCAGTTTGACGTTTGTACGGAAATCTGCCGGGTGTAGCTGGGCGATAGAATTATATTTTCCATAAGATAACTTATTGATAATCTTGAATGTAGGCGCAAAGTTAAAATGTCAGTCCTGAGCAAGATAGAAATGTCAGTCTCTGGATCGGTTTTGGCCGGTTTTGGGGGCTGTCATGGGCTGGCTGATGATGAGCGATCGGGATGTCCGGCGTGTT
>NZ_WIDQ01000049.1 GCF_009495745.1 Niveispirillum sp. SYP-B3756 | reverse complement strand
ACGTTGGCCGACAGCGTACCGCTGACCGTCTGCGCCGCCGTCTTGGTGATCCAATCCGTGTTGGTGCCACCATTGGCGGCCGTATCCGCCGAGAAGGAAGCCGTGGCGATGGTCTTTGTCGGCGCCGTCGTGTCCAGCACATAGGCTTGGCTGTAAACCGTGCCGTCATTACCGGCCGTGTCGGTAACCTTGACCTTCAGCGTGCTGGAACCGGTCAGCGTCTGACCGCTCAACGACCAGCTATTCTGCCCAACCGTGGTTGTCGCCGCCGTCCAGTTGCTGCCATTATCCAGCGACACATAGACCGTCTCGCCCGCCGCCAGGTTAGCCGACAGCGTACCGCTGATCGTCTGCGCCGCCGTCTTCGTGATGAAGTCGCTGTTGGTGCCGCCATTGGCCGCCGTATCGGCCGAGAAGGCGGCTGTGGCAATGGTCGTGGTGGAAGCCGCGGTATCCAGCGTAATCGACAGGCTGCCACCCGCCGTGCCGACATTGCCGGCGGCGTCAGTGACCCGCGCGGTGAGGGTCTTGGTGCCATCCGCACCCAAATCCCCCGCTGTCACCGTCACATCAACATAGCCGTTGGTGATATCGGTCGAGGTCAGGGTCGCGGTGGTGGCGTGGGAGAGCGACGAACCGCCCAGCAGCAGTTCAACACTGTCTCCGGCTACGGCACTGGTGCCCGTCAGGCTGATCCGCACCGTCGGCGCGGTCACATTGGTGATGTCATCGCTGTTGGAAGCACCGGCATCGCTGGAGGCACCAAGATCAATGCTGGTGGTCGGCGTGCCCGGTGCCGTGGTGTCAATGATAATCGCCTTGTTGGCGCCCAGCGAGTTGGTGGCACCCGGCGTCGCCAAGGTCAGAATGGCGTCAGCGCCGCCGCTGCTCTGGATCGTGCCGCCGTTCAGCGTGAGCGCGCTCGTGCTGAGATAATCAAGGTCGGACGCTGTGTCCCCGGCCTGTACCGTGTAGGTGAAGGTCAGCGTGCTGGTGCCCGTACCGCTGGCATAATTGATGGTACGGTCGGTGGTGCCGGTTTCCAGCGTCAGTTGCGGGGTGCCGGTGACGGTCACGGCTTCAGAGAAGGTGACCTGGATCGAAATAGCACTGCCGACCTTGTAGGCCCCGTTCGCCGTCGATGACGTCACCCCCGTGACCGTCGGCGGCGATCCCAGCGTAAACAGCGTATCGGCACCGCTATTGGCGCTGCTGGCAACGAAGATAACATTGGCAAGATTGGCAGCGTTAAGCGTCACTTCGACGTAACCGAAGTCGGTCGCGTCGGTATCAATTTCGACCTTTGCGTTGGCACCAGTACCGGTCACACGGATATTGGCGGCGGTCAGCCCGCTGA
>NZ_WIDQ01000048.1 GCF_009495745.1 Niveispirillum sp. SYP-B3756 | reverse complement strand
AAAATCCGCAGCGCATCTCGCTTGAATTCCGCCGTGATCTTGACCTGCTTTACTCGAACCATCAAAACCTCCATCAAACCCAAATTTTAGGATGATGGCTCTCCACTTTGCCAGGGCAAGTCCACACCCTGGAATGGGTCGACTGGTTCAACAACCGACGCCTGCTCGAGCCAATCGGAAACATTCCGTCCGCAGAAGCCGAAGCCAACTTCTACGCAGCTCTGGAAACTAAAGCCATGGTCGCATAACTATTGAATTCAAGCCTCCGGCAAACCCGGCGCGGTTCAGTCAGGACATTCCGCGCGTAAGACAATAGGCTGTTCGGTAAGGGTCACCGCTGGCTGCGCATCTGCGTCATTGGCCGGCGAAATCAGAGGTTGGCCTCCATCCAATCACTTGCCAAAACCAGCCGGTTTTTGGCTGAGCCAGTGTGGCCACAACATATCGACTGTCGCCGTCCTTTTGGCTTTGAATTCAAGGAGCGCGAGATCCTCGGACGCTCGATAGCGGCTGTCCGAAGCGGAAACCACGGTGACGGGGGCGAGGCCAAATTGATCTGCCGTTATGTCGACAATCAAATCCCCGGCAACAATCCAGCTATGTCCCAGCCAGCCGTCAGCCGAATGAAAACCCGCCGGAAAGGCGACGCCGTGTTCGTCAAAAGGGCACCCCGTCATCCACGCAGCTGCAATGCCAAAATCCTCAATAAGGACACGCTGCAGGAACAGGCTTGAGCGACTGCAGGTCCATGCCGATAAAACGGGCGGCGTCTGACCGCGCTCGGCATGCCACGATGGCCAGACCGGCTCGAGAAAAGCTCGGGACGCCATGGCTGCATCCCACAGGGCTTGGGAACCGATTTTTCCAACCGAAGTACCGCTTCCGCGCACGTCTGACGCTCCTATTTCTTGCGTGGGCCCGTTCAGGAGATCACTGTTCGATCCGCGAGGCATAGCACGATTAATCGTCGATCTTGAACTAAGCTGTCTCGCCACGGCAAGGCGAGCACCAGATGGATATCCCGCGAACATCTCCTCCTGGGCAAACGCAGCCGCCGGTGGCTTGGCGTATCTTCGTCACTCCAACAACCTGGAGCACGAAGAACATGACTATCAACTTACAAACCTGCGTCGAGCCGCATCTGGACTCGTTCACCTCGAGTCTTGCAGTCGCTGAATCGGTCCGGGATTGTCGGCGGCCAAAGTTCGTGAGTCATGCCGCCATTTGCTGAGCGCTCACGGCGTCATGATAGCGTTGTTCCGCCTCGGCTGGTGGAATATTTCCGATAGGTTCGAGCAGGCGGCGGTTGTTGAACCAGTCGACCCATTCGAGGGTGGCGTATTCCACAGCTTCGAAAGATTTCCACGGTCCCCGCCTGTGGATGACCTCCGCCTTGTGGAGACCATTGACGGTTTCATGTGTGAGATCCGATGACATCCTTTCAACTTTGTGATCGCCGCCCATATTTTCAGACGCGTTAACGCTGCTGTGTTTGCTGTTGACCTCAGGGTAGCGCTCGAGCGCTACCCTGAGGTCAACAGCAGC
>NZ_WIDQ01000047.1 GCF_009495745.1 Niveispirillum sp. SYP-B3756 | reverse complement strand
AGATCATTCCACTTGTCCGAAGGCCGAAGCCTTCAAAGAACCTTGGATGATACTGGCCAAAACCACCACCACCCAACCCCACAACTGCCAAACCAACCGGCCCAACGTCGTGGGAGGCGCTGTATAGGCGTATGCCAAAATGGATGCAAGGGGTTTTTTGAGGAAAAATGAACGACCCGTTGCATCCCCGTGACCAAACCAATCTAAACCCGAAAACCGGGCTTGGGCAGGGGGAGACCACCGCTCCCCCTGCATGGCTGACCGACTAGGACTTGCCTTGGAGAAGTGGAGAGGCATTGTCCTGAAATCTGCGTCTGAAGCGGAGGCCGACGGTGCGCGTGAAGCAGGGCAGTAGCTGACGGCCTGGCTTTGACGGGTGAAAAACTGCCTCATGATGAGCGTATGAGCGCACGTCATTATCAAGCGCACGTCATTATCAAAGGAAGCGAACAAGGATGCAGCCAGGCACACCACTCACCCGGCCAAAGGTGGAAATTTCACGGCGGAATGAGCGAACTGCTGTTCCCGCCGGTCGAAGCCATCATTGACATCCACACCGAGCTGCATTCCGAGCATGGTGATGCTGAACCGCGCCGGGTTTGCCGGAGGCTTGAATTCAATAGTTATGCGGCCATGGCTTTAGTTTCCAGAGCTGCGTAGAAGTTGGCTTCGGCTTCTGCGGGCGGAATGTTTCCGATTGGCTCGAGCAGGCGTCGGTTGTTGAACCAGTCGACCCATTCCAGGGTGGCATATTCCACGGCCTCGGCGCTGCGCCGGGGGCCGCAACGATGTATGACCTCTGCCTTGACTAGCCCGTTGATCGTTTCCGCCAGGGCACTGTCGTAGCTGTCTCCTACGCTGCCAACCGAGGGTTCGATGCCGGCTTCCGTCAGTCGCTCGGTGTAGCGGATGGACAGATATTGAGACCCGCGGTCGCTATGATGAACCAGGCCCATGGCTTTGGCGGGGCAGCGGTCATGGACGGCATGTTCCAAGGCGTCGAGCACGAACCCAGCCTGCGCCGAGGTGCTGACGCGCCAGCCCACGATTTTGCGGGCATAGGCATCGATGACGAAAGCCACATAGACGAACCCTTTCCAGGTGGCGACATAGGTGAAATCCGACACCCGCAGCCTGTTAGGCGCGGGTGCCCGGAACGGCCGGTTCACCTTGTCCAACAGGCACGGTGCTTTCTTGTCGGGGATCGTCGTCCTGTGCGGCTTGCCACGGATGATGCCCTGGATACCCATGCCCTTCATCACGGGCACAGACGCCGGCTCTGCTGAAGGGTCTGATCTTCGGACCGACCGGCACCGCCATGACGCCGACGGCCACCAAAAAGGGCAGCCGTCTTTATCGCTATTACGCCTCGATGGATGTGATCCGGGGGCGGTTCATCGACCCGGATTCCGGTGCCCCGCTGCGCCTGCCGGCGGAAATGGTGGAAAATGCCGTGATCCGGGAGGTGCGCCGCCTTGTGCGTATGCCGGAGATCGTGGCGCAGACCCTGGCAGCGGCCCGCTCCGAAGCGCCCGACCTGACCGCGGGAGAGGTGGTGGCGGCGTTGGACCGGTTCGATGAGATCTGGTCTGCCCTGTTCGTGGCCGAACAGGCGCGTCTGGTGCGGCTGCTGGTGGATCGCGTCACCGTCACCGCAGACGGCATCATCGTTGATCTGCGCAGCGCCGGCCTAGGCACATTGGTGCGCAATCTGCTCACCCCGCGTAGCCTGGAGAGCGTTGCATGAGCAACAACCCCGATACCATCCGCATTGTCATCCCGCTCGCCCTGAAGCGCCGCAACGGCCGCCCGCGCATCGTGCCGCCAGCCGATATCGAAATGACCGCCGACGGGCGCGCGCTCGATCCCCGTTTACTGCGGGCCATCGCCCGCGCCTGGGACTGGCGTCGCCGGCTGGAGCGGGGCGAGGCGGCAACCCTGAAGGACATCGCCGCCGCGGAGGGGGTGACGGTGCCCTTTATCAGCCGCTTCCTACGGCTGGCCTATCTGTCGCCGATGGTTCTTGAACAGCTTCTGATCAATCGCTGCCCGTGCCCCCTGTCTCTGGACCGGCTGGCGACCGTCGCACAGGCACCATGGCAGCAGCAGCCGAGCCTGATTTTCGAGGAGTGAAACGTTGCGTCGCGATTGACGTATGAACGTGCGTCATTACATTATCAGAGGAAGCTAACAAGGATGTCGCCATGCACACCACCCGCCTGACCAAAGTTGGAAATTCCACCGGG
>NZ_WIDQ01000046.1 GCF_009495745.1 Niveispirillum sp. SYP-B3756 | reverse complement strand
AGAACCACGACGCCTTACTGCGCGCACGACGAAAATATGCCCGATGGGGCGACCATGAAAGAGCCCTCTACCGCAGCCACCGTATCCGCGTCGAAGGCTACCATGGTGAGGCCAAGACCTGGCACGGCCTAGGACGGGCCATCCGCCGCGGCCTCGACAACATGCAAATCCAGGCCTACCTCGCCGCCGCTGCGGTCAACCTCAAGCGTCTGGCCGCCTATCTGCTGCTGATCTTGCGCTGTTGGCTCCTGCCAAACAGAACTCTGAACACATTTACCGTCTGACCAGACTGCAAATCATCAGATCAGCAATCGGATTTCTCAACAGGCCCGGCGACTTGGTATAACACCAATCTCCCTTGATCGTGATGAAGAAGGGGCCTGTTCCGGCGTAAGGAACAGGCCCCTCTCTTCCAAATGGCCCCTTGGCAGGGGCCGCAGGATGGGGGATGCGGGGAACAGGCCGGATGGCAGTCCAGCGCTGATTTTATCCCGCCCGTGCCACCCTGTTGGATTTCTTCATCTGATACATGGCGGCGTCTGCCCGGCGAATGACCTCTTCCTCCCGGTCATTGGCGCCATAGGCTTCCACCCCGAAACTGGCCCGCAAAGGCAGATCCAGCATCTGCCAGCGACAGGTCAGCGCATTGAAGCGGCGCGACAGGGCTTTGGCCCGCTCTGCCCCCTGGCCCGCCTCCACATCCGTCAACAGCACAGCGAATTCATCGCCGCCGAACCGGGCCACCACATCATGGGCCCGCACATTATCGGCCAGCGCCCGCGCCACCTGGCGCAGATAATGATCGCCGCAGAGATGGCCATGCACATCATTGATGGCCTTGAACCCGTCGAGATCGACAATCGCCAGCACCCCGCCCTTGCCGCTGCGGCGCGCGCTGGCCAACTCCCGGCGGAAAGCCTCAACAAAGCCACGCCGGTTCGGCAGCCCCGTCAGCTCATCCGTCATGGCCAGGGCTTCCAGATGCTCAATCCGTTCCTTCTGCTCGGCAATGCGGGCTTCGGCCGCCCGCAGCCGCAGCATGGCATCCTGAAGCAGCTTGCCATAGGCGGCATCGTCCGGGGGCAGGCGCCGTGGCGCCGGGAAAGGCAGCCCGCGTTCAACACCAACCGCCAAGCCAAGGGCGGAGGCCGCAAGCGGAACGGCAAGGTTGGTATCAAGCAGGGTCATCGGTTAGCTCCATTGCGCGGAGACGCTGGTTGCCAACACAACAGCAACCGACATGCCAACCGAGACTTCATGTCAGATCAGTGACTTATCACCATGTTGACCACGGGCACTTCTCGCCTCCCGGCAAATTCTGCCCCTGCTGTCGAGCCGATATCGGCAGAAGCTGCCGCCCCGCCTCCCTTTGGTCCATCCCCCTGAAAGTCCATTGCAGCGCCTTGCTGCAAAGCGCAAGATGGAGGCCCCTATCCGTTCCAAGGGTTGACCTGCAACGTGTCCGCTCCCGTCGCCGCCCCCCGTTCCGCCCATCGCCGCCCCGTTGCCCTGCTGCTGTCGCTGCTGATGTTGGGCGGGGCGGTTGCCCCTGCCGGGGCTGGCACTGCCAACATCGCCCCACACAAGGCCACCTATAAGCTGAGCCTGGATCATGCCCGCCTGCAAAGCGGCATTTCGGATGTCAGCGGGCAGATGAGCTTCGCCTTCAACGATGCCTGTGATGGCTGGACCATCAACCAGCGTTTCCAGGTGAAATTCGCCTATAGCGAGGGGGAGGAGACCGAACTGGTCACCAACTATGCCACCTGGGAAGCCAAGGACGGCTCCGCCTATCGCTTCAATGTACGCAAGCTGGTAAATGGGGAGGTGGATGAGGAACTGTCTGGCGGCGCCAATCTGGACAAGGCCAAGGGCGGCAGCGCGCGCTATGACAAGCCGGAGGCCAAGACGGTGGCGCTGAAACCCGGCACCATGTTCCCCTCGGCCCATACATTGCGGGTTCTGGCGCAGGTCGGCACGGATGACAACCTGTTCTCCGTCCCCATCTTCGATGGCGCGGAGGCAGAAGGTGCCAGCGACGTGAACACGATCCTGGGCAAGCTGCGGCCCCCTGCCCCGGCGCAGATCAAGGTGAAGGACAAGGAGTTGCTGGCCGCCAAGGCCTGGCAGGTGTCACTGGCCTTCTTCCCCACCGCACCGGGGGAGGTGCTGCCGGAATATGAAACCAGCATGGAACTGCTGGAAAATGGCGTCATGCGTTCCATGCTGGTGGATTACGGCGACTTCCGGGTGCGGATGGAGCTGGAGAATCTGGAGAAGGTCTCAAGCCCCGCCTGCTAGGCAGTAAACTCATAAAACTGCTTGGTTTGGAATTGGCGTCGTGATTCAAGGGCTTTGACAAGGAGCCCCTGATGACGCGCCGCCGCTACGAACTTACGGACCACGAATGGTCGATCCTGTCCC
>NZ_WIDQ01000045.1 GCF_009495745.1 Niveispirillum sp. SYP-B3756 | reverse complement strand
AAAACACCCCAAACAAAAAGCTTCAGTGGCAACGCCACTGACACCTCTGACGCGGGGTGGAGCAGCCCGGTAGCTCGTCAGGCTCATAACCTGAAGGTCACAGGTTCAAATCCTGTCCCCGCATCCACCGATGGTAAGCAGACCCACCCGGAGAAATCCGGGTGAGTCGCTGCTTTTAAGATACCCGTCAGTTCGCCGCGCAAAAGCGCATCAACCTTGCCCCGCCGCGGGCCGGGCCGGATCACCACCTCCGTGATCATGGCGCGGATGATCCCGTACGCCTGCATGGTCGAAGCCGGGTCGGTGAACTCGATCACCAGTTCCTTCACGCGCCGGCGATAAGTATCCGCCATATCGGGCCGGATGGCGAGGGTGGGAACGGCGATCTCGACCAGGCCGGCCTGGAGCTGGGCCCGCTGGCGTTCAAGATCCTCCATGCGGGCTTTCATGGCGGGCTGGTACAGGCCGTCCTCGATGGCCTTCATGATGCCGTCGATGGCGCGCTGGATATTGAGCAGGGCCTGACGGTCCTGGTCCTGGCGGCCGTGCAGTTCCAGATTCCGCCGGTTGATCTCCTCGACATAGGCCTGGGCAGCCGCGGCCAGCGCCTCCGGTGTCACCAGCTTGTCCTTGAGGCCGGTCAGCACGCGTTCCTCGATCTCCGGCCGGGCGACGGTGTTGCCATTTTCGCAGTTTCCGCGCCTGTAGCGGTTGCGGCAGCCATAGCGGTCCCGGAACACGATGCCGTAGACGCCGCCGCAACAGCCGCAGTTCATCAGGCCGGACAGCAGGAATTCCGGTCGCCGCTGTTCGGTCAGGCGATTGGCGCGGGCCTCGCGCGAAGCGTTGGTGACGTTCTCATACTGGATGGCCAGCACCTGCTGGCGCTGGCGCACCGCTGCCCATAGCTCGTCATCGACGATGCGTAGCTCCGGCACCTCCGACCGAATCCATTCGGATTCAGGATTGAGGCGGGGCACCCGCTTACCGGTCGATGGATCCTTGATGTATTGGACCTTGTTCCAGACCAGCACCCCTGCATACAGCTCGTTGTTGAGAATGCCGGTCCCGCGTGGGATATGCCCGCGGATGGTGGTATCGCCCCAGGCTCGGCCGAACGGGCCTGAAACGCCTTCGGTGTTGAGGTTACCGGCGATGGCCCTCGGGCTGATGCCAGCGGCGAATTCCTTGTAGATACGGCGGACGATCGCGGCCTCCGCCTCATTGATCCGCCGGTCCCCACGCACCGGTTCGCCGTCGGCAGAGAACTGCCGGACCACGTCGTAACCATAGCACAAGCCGCCGCCGGACTTACCCTGTTCCACCCGTCCGCGGAGACCACGGTGGGTTTTGTCCGCCAGGTCCTTGAGGAACAGCGAGTTCATCGTGCCTTTCAGCCCGATGTGCAGTTCGCTGACCTCGCCCTCGGCCAGGGTGATGATCCGGACGCGCGCGAACTTCAGCTCCCGGTACAGGATGGCGATGTCGGCCTGGTCGCGGGAAAGCCTGTCCATCGCCTCGGCCAGCACGATATCGACCTTGCCAGCCCGTGCGTCACGCAGCAACGCCTGGATGCCTGGGCGCAAGACCAGCGACGCCCCAGAGATCGCCGCATCCTTATATGTATTGGCAATCTGCCATCCCTCACGTGCGGCCAGTTCACGACAAATCCGGAACTGGTCATCAATCGAGGAGGCATTTTGCTGGTCCGACGAATAGCGGGCGTACAGGGCGACACGGAGAGCCATGAGCGCTTCCTTGGGGGCGTTCAAGAAGGGGTAGTTCGGTGCGCACCGATCAGGGGAGGTGCGTTGGACCGGCGTGGTTGTCATTCAGCGGCTCCTGCCGCTGGGCAATGTCCCGGCCGATGATGGCAGCCAGTTCCAAGATGGAGGCCCGCATGGAAGGCGTGACGTCGTCGTTATGCGGGGGAATGGTGTGATCGTCTGGCCGCCTATGCACGTTGCACCTCAATCTCCGGGCACACGGTGCGCCCTTACAATTGGGATATGCTCCGGTGGGTCAGATCCACACAGTCCCGATAATCATGCGAAATTTGCATGATCAACGTCCAAGTCATGCGATTTCAGGGCGGCGGAATCCGCTGCGGCCACACTGATCAAAGACTTGGTATCGATGCAGGGGGCGTCCTAAAAAATCTGATACGCGACCACTTGGCGAACGGGGTTGGCTGGAGCATATGCCCTGCCCCATAGGAAAAAGGTGCTGCCCGTCTGATCGGGGTCGGTTCACATAGGGCAGCACATGATCACGGCGTCTGTCCCTGATCGATGGTCGTCGCGGCCACGAGTTCCTCCACCTCGGCACCCGTCATGATCCCATGTTCGATGAGGATTGCAGCAATCCTTTCGATGACGGGAAGGTGGGGGCGGAGAAGCTCCACGACCTTCTGGTACTCCTCGGTCAGCAGCCGATCGACTTGACCAGACAGGTCATGATGGGAGGCGAGGAACGAATGCACCGCATCGGGACCAACATCCCCCAGCCACAGCATCCTGCTGCCCATTCCATGGGCGGCCGACATGGCAGTCGCGAGGTAGGTGGCCGTGGCAAGGTCGGAATGTGACGGGCCGCCAGAGCCGAAGCCGATCGACCCCTGGACTTGCCCTGGCAAAGTGGAGAGCCATCATCCTAAAATTTGGGTTTGATGGAGATTTTGATGGTTCGAGTAAAGCAGGTCAAGATCACGGCGGAATTCAAGCGAGATGCGCTGCGGATTTTGTCGACGAGCGGTCGGACGGTGGCGGAAGTGGCAGCCGATCTTGGGATCGGGAAATCGACGCTGCAGCGCTGGAAGACAGAAGCAACGGAGACGGAGCTGCTGTCTGGCCCCCATCCGGATGTGGAAAAGGAACTGGCGCGGCTTCGGCACGAGAACAAGATTCTGCGTCAAGAGCGGGATTTGTTAAAAAACGCGGCGGCCTTCTTCGCCCGGGAGACAAGTCGATGATCTACCGGCTCATCGATGCGAAGAAGGCAGAAATACCGGTCAGTCGGAGCTGTCGTTTATTGGGCGTGAGCAGTTCTGGCTATTATGCCTGGAAGCGGCGCAAGCCCAGTCTTCGGC
>NZ_WIDQ01000044.1 GCF_009495745.1 Niveispirillum sp. SYP-B3756 | reverse complement strand
CGCGCTTCAACGCGTTCCCGAAGATCTTCTGAATACGCCTTGCCCATGATCCACCTCCGATAAAGATGAATCACATCCAGACCAAAAAGGGAATCCTTCGATTCCGCTTTCTCGCGCGATGCTCTAAATTTATGCAACACCAAACGAAATTGCCTGAATTGGAAATACTCGGAGCGGTTTTGGCATTTTACGCCCCCCCCGGTCGTCACATGCGTCGGCTCCAATGGCGTGGGTCGCGGCGGTCGTGGAAGCAGGCGACGATCTCCACTTCGCCCGCGAGGACGCGGAAGACCAGTCCGTAGGGAAAGCGGCGAAACCCAGCGCGGCGAATATCCCGTCGCACGGGGGGGAACTGATGCGGATTGTCGCGCAGGCGCTCCAGGAGACGCTCGAACTCATCGAGGAAGTGGGCAGCCAGCCCCTCGCGTATGCCCCCGTACCACGTTAGCGCCTCCTCCAGATCGGCCTCGGCCGGGGGCGTAAGGCGGACGCGCATTAGGCGTGGCGACGGCGAAGGTCGATCAGCGCCTCGAAGGCGTCCCGGCCTTCGCCTGGCTCGGCGTCCAGCATTACCAGGCGGCGGTCCAACTCGGCGATCTGGGCTTCAGTGAGCGGCACCGCGTCGTGGTCGATGCTGTCACAAAGCTCCGCTATCAGATCGAGCCGCTGATCTGTGGTGAGGTGGCTGAAATCTAGTGTCGGCATGCTTGGCGCTCCAGCTCGTCTCTACGTCCGCGGCACGGGTCGCCGCCGCACCGACGAGTGATAATCTGGGCCCGTGCCGACATTTCCGCAACATTCATGTCAACCGGCTTCAATTGCGTTTCCAGCAGCCAAAATGAAGGCGGCGGGCAAGGGGCGTGCGGGCGGCACCTGGACCGAGAGGGGTTGGAGAATTGCTCTTCCTCTCCGGGCTCTGCGGAATTACTGACCGGGTGCGACGCGTTGGGACCTGCGAAAGCCGGTCTCGTGGAAATAGAGATCGACTTGCCTTGAACTGATGTGGCGGAAGGCGCCGGCGCTGGTCAGGCGGACCCGGTTGTTGAAGACTTCAGGGGGGCCTGATACCAAGTCCCGGTGATTAGAACCCATGGGCCCATGATCGGGTACCGATGGACATGATGGTCCATGGTTGGCTGACGAGCCTGTTCCAGGCGTGGCAGCAATGGTCGAGGATATCGGCGTAGGACTTGAACACGCGGTTTGAGAGCCAATTATCGCGGACGAACTGCCAGATATTCTCGACAGGGTTCAATTCAGGACATTTGGGCGGCAGTGGCACGATGGTGATGTTTTCCGGGATCACAAGGTCCTGGGAAAGGTGCCATCCGGCTTGGTCGAGGAGCAGGACGGCATGCGCCCCTGGTGCCACTGCCTGTGCAATCTCGGCCAGATGCAGGGTCATGGCTTTGGTGTTGCAGGTGGGCAGGACGAGGCCGGCAGCCTTGCCCAGGGCTGGGCAGATGGCGCCGAACAGCCAGGCGGACCGGGTCCGTTGGTCATGGGGTGCCGATGGTCTGGTACCGCGTTTGGCCCATCGGCGGGTGATCTTGTTCTTCTGGCCGATGCGGGCCTCGTCCTGCCACCAGATTTCTACGGCTTTGCCGGCGGCTTCGTGGGCGGCGATTTCCGCCAGACGGGCGGGGAAGTTTTTTTGAATGCCTCCAGCGCCTTGCCATCCTGGGCATGGTGGCGCGGGCGGGCGGAGAGCTTGGCATAGCCCATGGCCTGCAATTCCCGGCTCAGCGTCTGCTTGCTGATCGACAACCGGTAGGTCTCGAATAGCCAGTGCATCAGGTCCACCAGCCGCCATCGCACGATCCCGTGCACCGCGGGGTCAGGTCCTTTCTCCAGCATCTTTGTCAGCGCCTGACGGTGAGTGTCCTTCAGGATCGACGGATTGCCAGGCGCCTTGCCCCTCAGCAGGCCATCAGGCCCCAGCACGTTGAAGGCCAGTACCCAGTCCCGCAGCGTCTGAAGCCCGACGCCACCGACACGGGCCGCCTCCGTTCGAGACCGGCCGTCGTAAATCTCCGCTACCGCAAGAAGACGCCGCGTCTGGTCGGCGTGCCGGGAAGCCTTCGCCAAGGCACGAACCTGCGCCGCCGTATAATCCGCCCGAAGCCCCACCGCTGCTGCCATTCCGTTCCTCCTGTCAATCGACAGGTTGAATCAGAACTCAGGCGCAACCGGAACCCCCAAAATGAGTCATCGTCACCAGGACTTGGTATGACACATGTTGTCCGGCCTCCCGTCGTTCGACAGCGCGGGCGGACTGTTTCGGTCTGACTGGCAATCCAACGCTAAGCGGACAATCCCCTTAAGCCAATCCGCCACGGTTCGGCTATTGTTCTATCAAGGCGGGTGCCGCCTCTACTTTCGTGTCCGGAACAAGGTAGCGCTGTGATAGTATTCAAATGCGTCGCGGTTGAACCGTCACAGAATTCCCGGTAGCCCTTTCCACAGGACCAACCGGAGAAACCCAAAGCGACGCTGCTTGCCGTTCCTTCTCGCCGCCCTTCTTGGCGCCTTGCCAACTGCGGCGAAGGAAACCAAGATCGCCACCTGGAACATGGGCTGGCTGACGCTGCGGGCGGACGAAATCAACGGACCCACTGTCGATCCGAAACGGGCCGTTTACCAGCGCACCGACGCCGATTTCGACAGGCTGAGGGCCTATGCGAAACAGCTGGACGCGGACATCGTGGCGCTGCAGGAAGTCGATACCACCGCCGCCGCCGCCAAGGTGTTCGACCCCGCAGAGTTCGATATCTTGTTGGCCGACGAGAAGGATTTCCAAAGGGCGGGCTGGGCGGTTCGGAAGACCGTCCGCTACACAAGGATGCCGGACCTGGTGGCGCTGGACCTGCTCGACGGCAAGCCTCGGTCCCTGAGGAAGGGCGTGGACGTCGTGTTCCACCTGCCTGGCGGCGATGTCCGTGGGCTGTCGGTCCACCTGAAGTCCGGCTGCTTCAGCTCTAAGAGCCAGAACGATGCCTGCCCGGTGATCGGCGAACAGATGCCGATCCTGTCGGCCTGGATCGACCAGCGCCAGGCCGAGGGGGCGTCGCTCCTGGTGGCCGGCGACTTCAACCGGCGGCTGAACGGGGCCGACCCGCTCTGGCAGGTCCTCGACAACGGCCCTGCCCCGCTGGCGCTGGTTACCGAAGGCAAGCCCAGTACCTGTTGGTCCGGCGAGTATCCCGACCTGATCGACCACTTGGTCCTGGGCGGCCCGGTGGCGGCCAAGGCGAAGCCCGACAGCGTTGGGATCCTGGTTTATGCAGAGACAGACCGGGCGGACAGGAAGCGCGTGTCCGACCACTGCCCGGTGTCGGTCGAGATCCGGTGAGGGGCCCTCCCCACATATCGACGGCCGCGACCTTGATGTTCATTGCCGCTATAGCGTCGTGGGTCGCAGGAGCGGCCTGCTTGGTCATATCGGCCTTCTGGATGGGGTCGGTGTTGTTCCCGGCGGGGATTGGCGGCGTGGTCGGGGGTTGGCTGCTTACCCAGCGCAGCATGGAACGGATCGCACGGGACAACGGAGTGGAAGTGGGTGATCGCTGA
Organism: Niveispirillum sp. SYP-B3756; assembly: GCF_009495745.1. GTDB lineage: Bacteria > Pseudomonadota > Alphaproteobacteria > Azospirillales > Azospirillaceae > Niveispirillum. Next base: position 178 of record NZ_WIDQ01000044.1, on the reverse strand, counting down.
GAACTGGTGGAAGCTGGTCAAAAATTCCACGTCTCAGCGCCAACTGCCTGGCCTAGGCCGTAGACTCATAACGACTGACACCATAGCCTGACGGCGACGAGCTTTACGGCAGCTAGGAAGTTCTCGGGTTGTTTGTCGTATCGGGTGGCGATACCTCTGAACTGTTTGATCTTGTTGA
>NZ_WIDQ01000043.1 GCF_009495745.1 Niveispirillum sp. SYP-B3756 | reverse complement strand
CGGCGCCGACAAAGACCATCGCCACGGCTTCCTTCTCGGCGGATACGGCCGCCAATGGTGGCACCAACACGGATTGGATCACCAAGACGGCGGCGCAGACGGTCAGCGGTACGCTGTCGGCCAACGTGTCTGCGGGTGAGACGGTTTATGTGTCGCTGGATAATGGCAGCACCTGGACGGCGGCGACCACTACCGTTGGTCAGAACAGCTGGTCGCTGAGCGGCCAGACGCTGACCGGCAGCAGTGTCATGAAGGTCAAGGTCACCGACCTCGCCGGCAATGACGGCACCGTCTACAGCCAGGCCTATGTGCTGGACACGTTGGCGCCGACGACCAGCGTCGCCACGGCCGCCTTCTCGGCCGACACGGCGGCCAATGGTGGCACCAACAGCGATTGGATCACCAAGACGGCCAGCCAGACCGTCAGCGGCACCTTGTCGGCCAATCTGTCCTCGGGTGAGACGGTTTATGTGTCGACGGATGGCGGTTCCACCTGGACGGCAGCCACCGCCACGGTTGGTCAGAACAGCTGGTCGTTGAGTGGCCAGACGCTGACCGGCAGCAATACCTTGAAGGTGAAGGTCGCCGACACGGCCGGCAATGACGGCACCGTCTACAGCCAGGCCTATGTGCTGGACACCACGGCACCGACCAACACCATTGCCACAGCCGCCTTCTCGGCCGACAGTGCGGCCAATGGCGGCACCAACAGCGACTGGATCACCAAGACGGCGGCGCAGACGGTCAGCGGTACGCTGTCTGCCAACGTCGCATCTGGTGAGACGGTTTATGTGTCGCTGGATGGCGGCACCAATTGGACGGCGGCGACCACAACAGTCGGCCAGAATAGCTGGTCGCTCGCCGGCCAGACGCTGACCGGTTCCAGCACGCTGAAGGTGAAGGTGACCGACACCGCCGGTAATGACAGCACGGTCTACAGCCAGGCCTATGTGCTGGACACGACGGCGCCGACGACGACCATTGCCACAGCGGCTTTCTCTGCGGATACGGCGGCCAATGGCGGCACCAACACGGATTGGATCACCAAGACGGCGGCGCAGACGGTCAGCGGTACGCTGTCGGCCAACGTGTCTGCGGGAGAGACGGTCTATGTGTCGCTGGATAATGGCAGCACCTGGACGGCGGCGACCACTACCGTTGGTCAGAACAGCTGGTCGTTGAGCGGCCAGACGCTGACCGGCAGCAGTGTCATGAAGGTCAAGGTCACCGACACGGCCGGCAATGACGGCACCGTCTACAGCCAGGCCTATGTGCTGGACACGTTGGCGCCAACGACGACCATCGCCACTGCCGCCTTCTCGGCCGACACCCGCACGGCGGGCGATTTCATCACCAAGACCGCCGCGCAGACCGTCAGCGGCACCCTCTCCACCAGCCTCTCCTCGGGCGAGACCGTTTATGTCTCGCTGGACGGCGGCACCACCTGGACGGCGGCCACCGCTTCGGTCGGGCAGAGCGCCTGGTCGCTGGCCGGGCAGACGCTGACCGGCTCCAACACGCTGAAGGTGAAGGTCGCCGACATCGCCGGCAATGACGGCACCGTCTACAGCCAGGCCTATGTGCTGGACACCACGGCGCCGACCGTGACGGGGGTCACCTCGTCGACCGCCGACGGCGCCTACAAGACCGGCGCGACGATCTCGATCCAGGTCTCCTTCTCCGAAGCCGTCTATGTTCCCGGCACGCCCTCGATCACTTTGGCCACCGGCTCGGCCAGCACGCGTTATGCTATTTACACCAGTGGTTCGGGCACCGACACGCTCACCTTCAGCTACACGGTCCATGCCGGCGACAACGCTGCCGACCTGGATTACGTAAGCACGGCGGCGCTGGTCGCATCCAACCTTCAGGACAGCGCCGGCAACAACACCGTCCTGACATTGGCGACGCCGGGCGCCACCGGTTCGCTGGGAGCCAACAAGGCGATCGTGCTGGACACCATCGCCCCGACCAACACCATCGCCACGGCCGCCTTCTCGGCCGATACGGCAGCCAATGGCGGCACCAACAGCGACTTTATCACCAAGACGGCGGCGCAGACCGTCAGCGGCACGCTGTCGGCCAATCTGGCAACGGGTGAGACGGTTTCTGTGTCGCTGGATGGCGGCACCACCTGGATCGCCGCAACCACGACGACCGGCCAGAACACCTGGTCGTTGAGCGGCCAGACGCTGACCGGCAGCAATACCTTGCAGGTCAAGGTCACCGACACGGCCGGTAATAACGGCACGGTTTACAGCCAGGCCTATGTGCTCGACACGGCGGCACCGACGACGACCATCGCCACAGCCGCCTTCTCGGCCGACACGGTGGCCAATGGCGGCACCAACAGCGACTTTATCACCAAGACGGCGGCGCAGACCGTCAGCGGCACCTTGTCGGCCAATCTGGCGGCGGGCGAGACGGTCTATGTGTCGACGGATAACGGCAGCACCTGGACGGCGGCGACTGCAACCACTGGCCAGAACAGCTGGTCGCTGGCCGGCCGGACGCTGACCGGTTCCAGCACGCTGAAGGTCAAGGTCACCGACACCGCCGGTAATGACGGCACCGTCTACAGCCATGCCTATGTGCTGGACACGACGGCACCGACGACGACCATTGCCACAGCGGCTTTCTCTGCGGATACGGCGGCCAATGGCGGCACCAACAGCGACTGGATCACCAAGACGACCAGCCAGACCGTCAGCGGCACGCTGTCGGCCAACGTCGCGTCAGGTGAGGCGGTCTATGTGTCGTTGGATAATGGCAGTACCTGGACGGCGGCCACCACCACGGTTGGGCAGAACAGCTGGTCGTTGACCGGTCAGACGCTGACCGGCAGCAGCGTCATGAAGGTGAAGGTTACCGACACGGCCGGTAATGACGGCACCGTCTACAGCCAGGCCTATGTGCTGGACACCACGGCGCCGACCACCACCATCGCCACGGCCGCCTTCTCGGCCGATAGCGGCACAATCGGCGATTTCATCACCAGCACGGCCAATCAGACGATCAGCGGCACGCTGTCGGCCAACTTGGCGGCGGGCGAGACGGTCTATGTCTCGCTGGATGATGGCAGCACCTGGACGGCGGCGACGACCACGGTTGGCCAGAACAGCTGGTCGTTGAGCGGTCAGACCCTGACCGGTGCCAATACCTTGAAGGTCAAGGTCGCCGACACGGCCGGCAATGACGGCACGGTTTACAGCCAGGCCTATGTGCTGGACACGCTGACCCCGACCAACACCATCGCCACGGCTTCCTTCTCGGCGGATACGGCGGCCAATGGCGGCACCAACAGCGACTGGATCACCAAGACGGCGGCGCAGACCGTCAGCGGCACGCTGTCGGCCAACATCGCGTCGGGTGAGGCGGTCTATGTGTCGTTGGATAATGGCAGCACCTGGACGGTGGCGACGACCACCGTGGGTCAGAACAGCTGGTCGCTGAGCGGTCAGACGTTGACCGGCAGCAGCGTCTTGAAGGTGAAGGTCTCAGACACGGCCGGTAATGACGGCACCGTCTACAGCCAGGCCTATGTGCTGGACACGCTGGCCCCGACCACCACCATTGCCACGGCCACCTTCTCGGCGGATACGGCGACCAATGGCGGCACCAACAGCGATTGGATCACCAAGACGGCGGCGCAGACCGTCAGCGGCACGCTGTCGGCCAACGTCGCGTCGGGCGAGACGGTTTATGTGTCGCTGGATGATGGCACCACCTGGACGGCGGCCACCACCACCGTGGGTCAGAACAGCTGGTCGTTGACCGGTCAGA
>NZ_WIDQ01000042.1:1276-3981 GCF_009495745.1 Niveispirillum sp. SYP-B3756 | reverse complement strand
GTCAGCGGCACGCTGTCGGCCAACGTCGCGTCGGGCGAGACGGTTTATGTGTCGCTGGATGATGGCACCACCTGGACGGCGGCCACCACCACCGTGGGTCAGAACAGCTGGTCGTTGACCGGTCAGACGTTGACCGGCAGCAATACCTTGAAGGTCAAGGTCTCAGACATCGCTGGCAATGACGGCACGGTTTACAGCCAGGCCTATGTGCTGGACACCACGGCACCGACGACGACCATTGCCACGGCGGCTTTCTCGGCCGATACGGCGGCCAATGGCAGCACCAACAGCGACTTCATCACCAAGACCACCAGCCAGACCGTCAGCGGCACGCTGTCGGCCAACGTGTCTGCGGGTGAGGCGGTCTATGTGTCGCTGGATAATGGCACCACCTGGACGGCGGCGACGACCACGGTTGGTCAGAACAGCTGGTCGCTGACCGGTCAGACGTTGACCGGCAGCAATACCTTGAAGGTGAAGGTTACCGACACGGCCGGTAATGACGGCACCGTCTACAGCCAGGCCTATGTGCTGGACACCACGGCGCCGACCACCAGTATCGCCACGGCCGCCTTCTCGGCCGATAGCGGCATAAGCGGCGACTGGATCACCAAGACCGCCAGCCAGGCCATCAGCGGCACGCTGTCGGCCAATCTGGCCGCGGGTGAAACGGTCTATGTCTCGCTGGATGGCGGCACGACCTGGACGGCGGCGACCGCGACTGCTGGTCAGAACAGCTGGTCATTGTTGGGCCAGACCCTGACCGGTTCCAACACCTTGCAGGTCAAGGTCACCGACACGGCCGGCAATGATGGCACCGTCTACAGCCAGGCCTATGTGCTGGACACGTTGGCGCCGACCACCACCATCGCCACAGCCGCCTTCTCCGCCGATAGCGGTATAAGCGACGACTTCATCACCAAGACCGCCAGCCAGACGATCAGCGGCACGCTGTCGGCTAATCTGGCCGCCGGTGAAACGGTCTATGTCTCGCTGGATGGTGGTTCCACCTGGAAGGCCGCGACCGCGACCACCGGCCAGAACAACTGGTCATTGGCGGGTCAGACCCTGACCGGTTCCAGCACCTTGCAGATCAAGGTCACCGACACCGCCGGCAATGACGGCACCGTCTACAGCCAGGCCTATGTGCTGGACACCACGGCGCCGACCACCAGTATCGCCACGGCCGTCTTCTCCGCGGATACGGCGGCCAATGGCGGCACCAACACAGATTGGACCACCAAGACGGCCAGCCAGACCGTCAGTGGCACGCTGTCGGCCAATCTGGCCGTAGGCGAGACGGTCTATGTCTCGCTGGATGGCGGTTCCACCTGGACGGCCGCGACCGCGACCGCCGGCCAGAACAGCTGGTCATTGTCGGGTCAGACCCTGACCGGTTCCAGCACCTTGCAGGTCAAGGTCACCGACAATGTCGGCAATGACGGCACCGCCTACAGCCAGGCCTATGTGCTGGACACCACGGCGCCGACCACCAGTATCGCCACGGCCGCCTTCTCCGCCGATAGCGGCACAATCGGCGACTTCATCACCAGCACGGCCAATCAGACGATCAGCGGCACGCTGTCGGCCAATCTGGCGTCGGGCGAGACGGTCTATGTTTCGCTGGATGGCGGCACGACCTGGAAGGCCGCGACCACCGGCCAGAACAGCTGGTCATTGTCGGACCAGACCCTGACCGGTTCCAACACCTTGCAGGTCAAGGTCACCGATACCGCCGGCAATGATGGCAGCGTCTACAGCCAGGCCTATGTGCTGGCCACGGCGGCACCGACGACGACCATCGCCACGGCCACCTTCTCGGCGGATACGGCGGCCAATGGGGGTACCGACACAGATTGGACCACCAAGAACGCCAGCCAGACCGTCAGCGGCACGCTGTCGGCCAATCTGGCCGCGGGCGAGACGGTCTATGTCTCGCTGGATGGTGGCACGACCTGGAAGGCTGCGACCGCGACCGCCGGCCAGAACAGCTGGTCATTGTCGGACCAGACCCTGACTGGTTCCAGCACCTTGCAGGTCAAGGTCACCGACGCCGCCGGCAATGATGGCAGCGTCTACAGCCAGGCCTATGTGCTGGACACCACGGCGCCGACCACCAGTATCGCCACGGCCGCCTTCTCGGCGGATACGGCGGCCAATGGGGGTACCGACACAGATTGGATCACCAAGACGGCCAGCCAGACCGTCAGCGGCACGCTGTCGGCCAGTCTGGCCGCGGGCGAGACGGTCTATGTGTCGCTGGATGGCGGCACGACCTGGAAGGCCGCGACCGTGACTGCTGGCCAGAACAGCTGGTCATTGTCGGACCAGGCCCTGACCGGTTCCAACACCTTGCAGGTCAAGGTCACCGACGCCGCCGGCAATGATGGCAGCGTCTACAGCCAGGCCTATGTGTTGGACACCACGGCACCGACCACCTCCATCGCCACGGCCGCCTTCTCCGCCGATAGCGGTACAATCGGCGACTTCATCACCAGCACGGCCAATCAGACGATCAGCGGCACGCTGTCGGCCAGTCTGGCCGCAGGCGAGACGGTCCAAGTGTCGCTGGATGGCGGCACGACCTGGAAGGCCGCGACCACCGGCCAGAACAGCTGGTCATTGGCGGACCAGACCTTGACCGGTTCTAACACCTTGCAGGTCAAGGTCACCGACCTCGCCGGCAATGATGGCAGCGTCTACAG
>NZ_WIDQ01000042.1:0-1182 GCF_009495745.1 Niveispirillum sp. SYP-B3756 | reverse complement strand
GCCGATACGGCGGCCAATGGGGGGACCGACGGCGACTTCATCACCAAGAGCGCCAGCCAGACGATCAGCGGCACGCTGTCGGCCAATCTGGCCACGGGCGAGACGGTCCAAGTGTCGCTGGATGGTGGCACGACCTGGACGGCCGCGACCGCGGCCGCCGGCCAGAACAGCTGGTCATTGTCGGGTCAGACCCTGACCGGTTCCAACACCCTGCAGGTCAAGGTCGCCGACAATGTCGGCAATGATGGCAGCGTCTACAGCCAGGCCTATGTGCTGGACACCACGGCCCCGACCACCAGCATCGCCACGGCCACCTTCTCCGCCGATAGCGGTACCGGCGGTGACTGGATCACCAAGAGCGCCAGCCAGACGATCAGCGGCACGCTGTCGGCCAGTCTGGCCGCGGGCGAGACGGTCTATGTCTCGCTGGATGGCGGCACGACCTGGAAGACCGCGACCACCGGCCAGAACAGCTGGTCATTGGCGGACCAGACCCTGACCGGTTCCAACACCTTGCAGGTCAAGGTCACCGACGCCGCCGGCAATGATGGCAGCGTCTACAGCCAAGCCTATGTGCTGGACACCACGGCGCCGACCGCCTCCATCGCCACGGCCGCCTTCTCCGCCGATAGCGGCACAGGCGGTGACTTCATCACCAGCACGGCCAATCAGACGATCAGCGGCACGCTGTCGACCAGTCTGGCCGCAGGCGAGACGGTCCAAGTGTCGCTGGATGGCGGCACGACCTGGAAGGCCGCGACCGTGACTGCTGGCCAGAACAGCTGGTCATTGTCGGGCCAGACCCTGACCGGTTCCAACACCTTGCAGGTCAAGGTCACCGACCTTGCCGGCAATGAAGGCAGCGTCTACAGCCAGGCCTATGTGCTGGACACCACGGCCCCGACTGTCACCATCGGTGCGATCAGCACGGACGACAAGCTGGACGAGACAGAGATCGGTTCGGCCCTGACGATCAGCGGCACTGCGTCCGGGGCAGAGGACGGTCAGACCGTGACGGTTGGGCTGAACGGCCAAACCTATACCGGCACTGTCGTCTCCGGTGCCTGGAGCGTTACCGTTGGTAAAGACGTACTCGGCGCCCTGATCAACCAGCCATACACAGTCACCGCGGATGTATCTGACCGGGCGGGCAACGCGGCCAGCCAGGCCACCCGTGGCCTG
>NZ_WIDQ01000040.1 GCF_009495745.1 Niveispirillum sp. SYP-B3756 | reverse complement strand
GCTGATACCAGAGGCGGGCCTGGGCGGCTTCCCGGTCGATGGCAGCCTGTGCCCCTTCCAGCAGCCTCCGCATCTCCTCTTCAGCCCCTTCTACCGTCAGCAGGGCTTGCAGATAGGCCAGTCCCGCGCGGCTGGCCGCCATGCGGGCCTTTGCCTTCGTCGCGTCTCCAATTGGGAAACCTGAGATTTCCCCCATTGCCGTGATGCACCTTGCGATTTCGTCGCTTATGGCCCCGGCGATATCCGGTCTGGCCGCCACCCGCTCCCGCACAGCATCTATATTTTCAAGTGCTTCATCTTCAGCATCATTTATTTCCCCATCACCCATTACAAAGGCGTCAAAATCGTTATCTTGCATTCTACTGGCCTCCCAAATAAATAGCGGCGCTATCGGATCTGACAGCGCCGCTATATACACCGCGATTACTTCCCTACACTTGCGCCGCAAGCTGTTTTCAGGCATTCACCGAAGCCATTGAAAAGGCTTGCAAATCGCTGAAACAAAATCTCCGAAACGGTCGCACCCTGCCTCACGTCCGCATATTTTTTTTCTTTGGCGGTGGCCGGGCATATTCGGGTTCCGGCACGCTGGCCCACATGCGGGACAGGTGCCGCCTGATCGTGCGGCGCTGAGCCGCCGCGTAAAGTTCCGTCGTTTCCAAACGGGAATGGCCGAGGATGGATTGTATCAACCGGATCGGAATATCCGCGTCGAGGTCCAGCGTAGCCATGGTGTGGCGCAGTGCGTGCGGGTGGCAGAGCGGGCCGGGTACACCGGCGGCGCTCATCACCGCCCCGACCCACCGCCAAGCGGTGGAGCGAGAGACGTTGAACAGAGGCCCTGCCCCCTGGTTATCCGCGCGCTTCCGCAGCGCGCGGGCCAAACTGGGCGGGATCGGGACTGTCCGTATAGGGGGAAGCTGACCGGGGCGCGGTCGCTGTTTCAGGGTCGGCAGCAGCAGTGCAGCATCCTGCAGATCGGCATCGTCCAGATCAGCGGGAGATATGGCCAGAGCCTCCGAAACGCGGGCTCCCGAATACAGGAGCGTCAGCGCCAACAGGCCAGCCGCGCCATAGCGCGGGGCGGTCTCAATCAGTCGGCCCGCTTCCCCCACGGTCAGGTATTTCCGGGGGTACTGGCGGCGCAGCTTGCACCTCCTCTCGTTACAATTTTGGGATTTTCATCCTATACCTATCATGCGGATTGGCCGCATGTGTAGGAGGATATCTTGGACTGGATGCAGCATTGGAAGGGTGAATTGGCGCGGCATGACCTGCCATCGCTCCGGGCGTGTGTGCAGGCAGCGATTGAGCGGCTGGACGATATGCAGCCGGACCCCGACCTTGAGCCGGACCCCGACCTTGAGCCGGACGCGGACGCAGAGCCCGACGGCCCATGCATCATGGGGTTCAGCCTGCGTTGAGGGGCTTTGCGATCCTGGCGGGCTCCCGCCCGCCCGTGCCTCCGGCGGGGATATTTATGGCCAGCCTGCGGGGGACGAAGGCAGGAAAGGCCCGATGGGCGCGCGAGCGAAGCGAGCGCCTGTAGACGCCCTGGCCGCCTGTGATCCGGCCCCCTGGTCAGCCCCCATCGTGCCGCCGTGCCGGGTGCGCGGTTACGTCCGCGCACCCGGTGCGGCGGAACCCCCGGCGGGGCGGGAGGCTGGAGAGTGACGCAGCACCCCCCGCCCCCTGGGAGCCTGGGCACTCTGCCGGAGCGTAGCGAGGCAGTGTGCCCAGGCGGCGGGGGCGGGGCGAAGGGGCGCGGGGCGCAGGTGCCCCCCGGCGGCGTGGCGCGGCCCGTGCTGGCGTGCGAGGGCGCGCCAGTGCCCGGAGCCGCCATAGCACGGGACGTGACGCGCCAGAGGGGGAGCGCGTGCGCCCCCTGCGGGCTGGCCCTCTGCCGTAGCGCAGCGCAGGCAGCGGGCCAGCCCGCCAGGGCCGTGCCCCACCCCCGCCCCCGCCCGGCCCTGCGGCCTGCCCCCTGCCCTGCCCTGCCCAGGCGGGGGCGGGGGTGGGGCACACCAGCGCAGGCCGCCGCAGGCGATGAGCCCCCGCCCCGCCCCGCACGCGCGCGAGAAAGCAAATATAATGCGCGCGATAAGGTCGGATTATGGAAACCGCGGAGGCGGCGCGGAGCGTAGCGGAGCGATGCGCAGGACCGTAGCGGAGCGGAGGGACCAGCATTTTCCATAAACCAGCCTTATCGCGAGCATGGATTTGCGCGCGCGTGTGCGGGGCGGGGCGGGGGCGGGGGGCAGGATAGAGACCATGCAGGGCCGGCGGCCTGGGGGCGGCATGAGCCGTGCCGGGTGGGGCGGCGCGCAGTGCCGGCCCGCCCGATCTGGCACGGGGCATGACGCCCGCACGCACAGCAGAGCCAGGACCGCCCCCGCCGCGCTCCCGCTGGCCAGCCTGCACCCGCTCCCGCTGCTGCCGGGCCTGGGGGCGCGGTGACCTGCCGGGGGCCGCTCCCGGCCCGTCCGACGGGCTCCCACGAGGAGCGGACCCCGGCAGCCGCCGCGCTTGCTCCCCCGGGTGCAGCCCGGCGCGGGGCAGCCTGGGAGCGCTCAGGACAGCAGGCCCCTACTACGCCCCCCCCATCTCCCCGGTCTCCGGTGCGCCGTTGAAAGAGGGGTGGGGGCGGTCAGCCCGGCGCGGGCCGGTGGTGACGCGCAGCGGCACCCCGGCCCTTGAGGGGCGGGGGAGCCCGACCGCGAAGCGGACGGGCGAGGGATTGCCCCCGCGCCATAGCGCGGGGGCCGGCCTGAGCCCCCGAAGGGGGCGAGGGACGGGACGCTTGGGGGAAGGGCCGGCGGCTGGGGCAGGCCCACGGCCTGGTCAAACGGCTTCGGCCAAAATATGCGGGTCTGGCCGCCTTCTCCGCCTTTGCCGTGGCGCTTTCTCCAAAATCGCAGGGGCATTTTTCGCAATTAGACCAACGGCTTGCGCTGGGATCGGGGCAAGACCCCTCTCAATATCGGCATATTGCCGTAGCGATTTGTCCAGCGCCTTCGCCGCTTCGGCCTGGGTCAGCCCCAGAGAGAGACGGAAAAGGCGCAACTGCCGTGCAAAGTCGACGATCATTTCGGCCCCTCCTATCCACAGTGCTGGCCCTGCTCTACTACGCCTGCCCGCAATCTTGGCGCAATGCGGTTACTCGTGTATTCACCCGGTCCCCGCCAGCGCCCATGACCCTACGGCATAGGCCAATAGGATGCAAATCCTAAACGTCATAGGACGAAATACCTATGACGTCAAAAAGGCGAGCAAATCCGCCGTCAATCATCCCACGACCTGGGCGGGCTGGCGACTGTCCATCCGCACAGTCCTACGCCCGAGCAAGGTAATATGACCACAGGGGGGCATATGACAATGGCGGCTCAGAATAGGGGCCGCTGCTGCCAGTCCAGCCACCGCACCCGCCGGCCCTGGTTGCGCGCCACCCATTCTACGAGGCACGCGGGGCACAGCCAGTCATGCCGCCCGTCTATCGGGATCGCCCAGCGCTGCGGTTCATCCGTGAGGCCGTGGCCCATCACATATTGCGCCCCGCCCGGCTTCTGCCGGCTGCACTTCAGATGCACGGTGCAGGCGGGCGGCTGGTGGCGCATGACCTGTTCGCGCCGGTCCCATAGGTCCATCACGATCCAGCGCGGGATATCCCGTTCCTCCAGGCGGGCCGGCAAATGGCGATCTTCCCACGATGGCCTATCCGGCTGGGCAGCAGCCTCCCGCGCTGTGCGGCGCGCAATCTCGATATCACGAGCAGCAAGGAGCCGATCCGCCTCCAGGCGCCGCAGGTGCTGGGCACGGTGAAACCGGCGGCCTGGGCTCTGGCCTACCATGACGGCCCCCATTCAGCATAGCGCCCGGCGGACGGATCGAAGCGAAACCAGCGCGTAGCCCCATCCCTGATATCTGTCCCGTCTGCGTCCGGGTCCAGGTCATCAGCCGTTGCGGGGTCATCATCCCTTTCGATGTTCTTGATGCCCTTGCGGATGGTGCCGCCGAGGCATACGGCGCGGCTTTTGCTTAACTGCTGGGCGGCTTCCACGATCCATGGAGCATCGCCTACGAGGTCGGCGCGCTTGACCGTGTACTTCGTAACCTCCCGAAATGCATCGTCTTTCTTGCCCCGCACAGCGCGGATATCAACGATGGGCCAATAGTCCAGTTCGGCAGATTCCTGCCACATCTTGGCCCATTGCTCTTGGTGCAAATATTGGGGGTTCGATTTCTGAAAATAGTTTGATGGGACTTGGATCAGCGCATGGATGTGCGGATGGGCGTTCCCGTCTTGCCCCCTGGTCACTTCGACCGACCGCAGATAGCCGGTGCCCGGCCATGTCCGGCGGCGGATGAGCCGATGCCAGCCCTCTGCCATCTGGCCCAGGTTTTCCCGCAGTTCCCCGACAGCGCAGTTTCGCACCGTCAGCGACAGGAAGATCAGCCGGCCTTTCAGCCTGTCCCCCAGCCCGCCCACGCGGGCCTGCCATATCCGGGAGCGCCGCCATTGGCAGCAGGGGCACAGCCGCACCCCGCAATAGGAGCCCCTGGCCATGTACCAGTTTCGTTCCCCTGGCCTGAGAGCGATGTTCGTTGAGCATTGGTCGATGCGGTCAGCCCAGCCGGCCAGAGGCGAGCCGGGCCGATCATGGGCGCGGAAAATAGCCGCAAGCTCTTGCGCCGCTGCCCTGCGGGCGGCCCAAGTGGATAGCGTCTGGTCTATGGATGGAGGAGGCGCTATGATGCTGGCGGCCGCTGGCGAGCGGCTCAATATCTGGTCTCCGGGTGAGAGGTTGGGACTAGCGGTAGGGCCAAGCTACACATCAGAAACCGGATACGGCAAGGGCGGCGTTAAGCCGCCCTTCGCATTTTTACGGCTCCGAATAAAATCAATGACTTACAGACGCTTAAATATGCGGTTTTTCGGTCATTGGGGGCGCGACAGTTATCACCTACGTATCAAGGAAAGGTGTAGGGGGGGACTCCACCCCGCCGCGTCGCCCCTGACGGCCTAATATGCGGCCACACCGCACACCTTGCGAAAAGCCCCCTACTTGTGCCATTCTCGGCCCACGGTACAGGCGGGGACGCCGATGGCCGTGCCAGACTGCGGACCCCCCAGCGCCACGGCGCGGGGGGTTCTTTCGTTTCAGGGGCTGGCACCGCAGAACAGGTCGATATCATCCATGACGGCACGTCGCAGGCTGGCCGGCAGCATCGCCCATAGCTGCATATCGCCATATGCGCGCATTTGGATCGGCAGCGCATTCCGCGCGCCGGTGGCCAGCGCCACCGCGATTTTCCCGGCATCGTCCAGCCGCCCCCATGCTTTCGCGGGCGTGTCCATCCCCAGCCTTTCCAGGCCGCGTACTGCGCTGAGATCGCCGCGCTCTCGCATCGACTGGATGCAGGCCCTGATATCGGCTGGCAGGGCAGGCGCAGCCGGGGCCGGCAGGGCGTAGAGGTCAACCGCATCGGTGATGCCCCCCGTACTCTCCCGCGCCTCCTGTAGCTGCCTGTCCAGCGAGGCGGCGTCCCGCTCTGCCTTCATGGCCCGCTGATACCAGAGGCGGGCCTGGGCGGCTTCCCGGTCGATGGCAGCCTGTGCCCCTTCCAGCAGCCTCCGCATCTCCTCTTCAGCCCCTTCTACCGTCAGCAGGGCTTGCAGATAGGCCAGTCCCGC
>NZ_WIDQ01000004.1 GCF_009495745.1 Niveispirillum sp. SYP-B3756 | reverse complement strand
GACAAAATCCGCAGCGCATCTCGCTTGAATTCCGCCGTGATCTTGACCTGCTTTACTCGAACCATCAAAACCTCCATCAAACCCAAATTTTAGGATGATGGCTCTCCACTTTGCCAGGGCAAGTCCAGACCGGCAAGATCATCGACAGGGTTCTGGCCGAGGAAGGCCGCCCGCCGGAGTCCATCTTCGACTTCGTGCAGGGCATCACTGCCGTCGCACGCGACAAGCCGCATCAGGACGCCCGCCTCGACATGGAGGGCAAGGCCAAGAAGCTGCTCGATCGAGCTGCCTGATTTCCGCGAAGCCGGGGATGCGGTTTTCCGTGTCTCCGGCTTTGCGCTTCCGTGCCTTTCTGGTTTGCCGGTCCGTGGCGCTGCCCCCTTTAGAGGAAGAGGGCGGCGCTTCGCTTCGTGACGGGTTGGAGGTTGAGAGAGAGTTTCTCGGCCGCCCGTCGCGGAGTAAATCCCGATGGCTACTGCCGTTCAGAAGATCATCCTGTCGTCCTCGCGCGACATCCCCTTCAACAAGCTGGTGCTCAGCCAGTCCAACGTCCGGCGCGTGAAGGCCGGCGTCTCGATCGAGGACTTGGCGGCCTCGATCGCTCGTCGCGGTCTGATCCAGAGTCTCAGCGTCTTTCCCGTCGTTGACGCCGAGGGCATGGAGACCGGCATGTTTGAGGTGCCCGCCGGCGGTCGCCGCTTCCAGGCGCTCGAACTGCTGGTGAAGCAGAAGCGTCTCGCCAAGGTCGCGCCCGTCCCCTGCGTGGTCCGCGATCGCGACGGCGCCATCCTCCCCGAGGAGGTGTCGCTCGCCGAGAACATCGAGCGCGCGCCGCTCCATCCGCTCGATCAGTTTCGCGCCTTCCACGACATGCTGACCAAGGGCATGACCGAGGAGGAGATCGCCGCAGCGTTCTTCGTGTCCGTCAACGTGGTCAAACAGCGGCTGCGCCTCGCAACCGTGTCGCCCGCGCTGCACGACGTCTATGCCGACGATGGCATGACGCTGGAGCAGCTCATGGCCTTCACCGTGTCCGGCGACCACGAGCGTCAGACCCAGGTCTGGGACGCGATCAAGGACGCCTGGTCGAAGGAGCCCTATCAGATCCGGCGCATGCTGACCGAGACCACGGTGCGCGCCTCAGACAAGCGCGCCGTCTTCCTTGGAATCGACACCTATGAGGCCGCTGGCGGCGTGATCATGCGCGACCTGTTCCAGGCCGACGATGGCGGCTGGCTGCAGGACGTGGGGCTTCTCGATCGCCTCGTCGCCGAGAAACTGAAGGCCGAGGCCGAGGCGATCGCCGCCGAAGGCTGGAAGTGGATCGAGGTCGCGGTCAGCTTCCCCTACGACGCGGTACGCGGCCTGCGCGAGGTCTCCGGCGCGCCGATCGATCTGTCGGCCGAAGAACAGGCGACCATCGAGGCGCTCACCGCCGAGCAGGCCAGGCTCGAAGCGGAATATCAGGACGCCGACGAGCTGCCCGATGAGGTCGACGAGCGTATGGGCGAGATCGAGACGGCTCTGGCCGCGTTCGACGATCGCCCGGAGCACTTCGACCCGGCCGACATCGCCATCGCCGGCGTCTTCGTCAGCATCGACGCCGACGGATCGCTTTCGGTCGATCGCGGCTTCGTCCGGCCCGAGGATGTGCCTCAAGTCCGGACCGATGGTGAGGAAGGCTCGGAGACGGACATCAAATCCGATGGCACCGCGAGCCCTTCGGTGCAGCGCGCCGTCATCACTATCGGCGGCCGGTCTGTGGAACCGGAAGAGGACGATGAGGACGACAGCATCAAGCCGTTGCCCGAACGCCTCATCGTCGAGCTGACCGCCTACCGCACCCTCGCGCTGCGCAACGCGGTGGCGGAGAATCCGCACATCGCCATGACGGCGCTCCTCCACAAGCTGGTCTCGGACAGCTTTATGAACCGCATGTACACGGGCGCCATGGAGGCAGGGGTAAAGCATATCTTCTTCCCCGTTCAGGACGAGGCGCTGAAGGACAGCCCTTCTGCCCGCGCCGTGCAGGAGCGTCACGACGCCTGGGCCAGCGACATCCCGAAGGACGACGACGCCCTTTGGGATTGGCTCGCTAGTCTCGACGATGCCAGCCGCATGGCTTTGCTGGCGCATTGCGTCAGCTATGGCGTGAACGCGCTCTATGAGCGGCCAAACCCGCACGGCGCGGGCGGCGTGTCGCAGCACACGCTCGACATGAGGCTCGCGCAGGCCGACCGCCTGACGCGGGCGACCGGGCTCGACTTGGTCGAAGCCGGCTGGCGTCCGACCTTCGGCAATTACCTCAGCCGTGTCACCAAGCCGCGCATTCTCGAAGCTGTTCGCGAAGGCGCCGGCGAGCGGGCGGCCGAGCTTATCGGTCATCTGAAAAAGGGCGACATGGCCAAGGAGGCCGAGCGTCTCCTCGCCGACAGCGGCTGGCTGCCCGAGCCGCTTCGACTTGCCGGTGTCGACGGCGATCCGGCACCGGACGCGGACGGCGATGGCAAAACCGAGGGCGCGGCGCTGCCCGACTTCCTGAGTGCCGACGACGAGTCGGAAACGCCGGCCGCTGGCGAGGACGACGAACGTCACCTCATCGCCGCCGAATGATCGGCTCGCGGGGCGGCTTCGGCCGCTCCGCACCTTCCAATCCCATCCACTCAGAGCCCGGCCCAGCGCCGGGCTCTTTTCGTTTCAGGAGCCTGATATGGCCGAATATCTCACCCGCTTCTCCTGCCTGCTGGACGTCGGCTCGGTTGCCAATGTCGCGCGGGCCTTCGACATCTACACCGCGCTGATGGCCGAAAACGGTCGCGAGGACCCGCCCGCCGAACCCTTCCTGCTCTCCCTGACACCCGAGCACGGCGCGACGCGCCTTTGGCTTCGCGACCCCGGAACCGCCGATCCGCAGTTGCTGGTCACCTTCGTCACCCGCTGCGCGGAGACATTCGCACTCACCGGCACCTGGGGGTTTCAGTGGGCCGGCATTGCCTCGGACCCTGTCGTCGACGGTTTCTCCGGCGGCGCCCATCTGCTCGATCTCTCCACCGGCCGCACGATCGAGTGGATCAGCACCGGCCGGTGGCTAGCGGAGGGCGGTGTGCGATGATTCCCGACCATGCGCGCGCCCGGCCTCACGGTCGGGCGCTTTTTTCATGTCAGCGGACGAGAGGAAGAGGACGGCCGGGACGGGTCGAGTCCGGGCGGTCGAGAGAGAGCGCCGGCCGGGCTTGTTCCTTCCGCTCTCCCGAGGTTCCTCCCATGAACATTCTGCCTCCCGTGGCCCTTTCGGCCGCGCCCGTCACCCGTGCGTCCTCGATCCTCGACGTTGCACAGCAGCTTATCGATCATCTCGAACGTGGTCAGCGCATCGACGCCACGTTCCTCCGTGCAGCGATGGAAGCGGCCTTCGGCGCGTCCGACACCAGCGGCGCCTGGGACTGGAAGGCGGCCTATGAGGCCTGCGAGGTCGCGACAGTCCTCTTCCTGCGCAAATACGGAAAGGCACTTTTCCGTAAGGCCGCATCTCCGGCTGCACGTCTTTCCGCTCTTGGGAAGATCGCCGGGCTCCTGCCGACGCATACGCGGCGCTCGGAAGAATCGCAGGCGCTCCAGCAGTTCTCGACGCCGACGCCGCTCGGTCTCGCCGCCGTGGCGGCCGCCGCCATTGCTGCTGGCGACATCGTGCTGGAGCCGTCGGCTGGCACCGGCCTGCTCGCCATCCTGTCCGAGATATCAGGCGGAGCGCTCCTCCTCAATGAGCTGGCCGAAACCCGCGCCGATCTGCTCGCTGCGCTGTTTCCGGACGTTGCCGTCACGCGCTTCGACGCGGCCCAGATTGACGATCATCTCGCGCCGGACGCCACCCCCTCAGTCGTGCTGATGAACCCGCCATTCTCAGTCATGGCAAACGTCTCCGGCCGCGTGGCCGACGCCGCCTATCGCCATGTCGCTTCTGCACTGGCCCGGCTCGCCGATGGCGGGCGGCTGGTGGCGATCACTGGCGCCAACTTCAGCCCCGACCATCCGGCTTGGGCCGCGGCCTTCGTCCGGCTTCAGGAGCGTGGCCGCGTCGTCTTCACCGCGGCCGTGGACGGCTCGGTCTATGCCAAGCACGGCACGACCATCGACACGCGGCTGACGGTCATCGACAAGTTGCCGGCCGACGATCGTTCGGCATTTCCCCCTTCGCCCGGCACCGCGCCCGACGTCGGTACGCTGCTCGGCTGGATCGCGACGCAGGTTCCGCCGCGTCGGACTGCGGCTCTCCCGCCAGTGGCAACTTCAGCGTCTACCGCGACGCCCCGGACCGTTCGCGGAAACCTCGCGCGCACTACTGCGGCACGTTCCGCCACGCCCGCGTCCATCGAGCCCGAAGGCGTCGAACTCCCCTATGAGACCGTGGAGTGGACGCCTGCCGAAATCGGCCGGATCACCGACGCGATCTATGAAGAATACGGATTGCAGGCGATCCGTATCCCCGGGGCGCAGGCCCATCCGACCAAACTTGTGCAATCCGTCGCGATGGCCTCGGTCGCGCCGCCCAGGCCGAGCTACCGACCCCGGCTGCCTGCAAACATCGTCCCGGATGGCCTGCTCTCTGACGCCCAGCTCGAAACCATCATCTACGCTGGCGAGGCGCATGCCGACTTCCTCGCCGGTTCGTGGACGCTCGACGAGACTTTCGACGTCGTCTCGGCAGCGCCCGACGATGCGCCGAACTCTGTGCGCTTCCGCCGCGGCTTCATGCTCGGCGACGGGACCGGCGCCGGCAAGGGCCGCCAGTCGGCCGGCATCATCCTCGACAACTGGATGCAGGGCCGCCGCAAGGCGGTGTGGATCTCCAAATCCGACAAGCTGCTGGAGGACGCGCAGCGCGACTGGTCGGCGCTCGGCATGGAGCGCCTGCTGGTCACGCCGCTGTCGCGCTTTCCGCAGGGCAAGGACATCACACTCTCGGAAGCCGTCCTATTCACCACCTATGCCACGCTACGGTCCGACGATCGCGGGAGTAAGCTTTCCCGCGTCAAGCAGATCGTCGAATGGTTGGGCTCCGACTTCGATGGAGTGATCATTTTCGACGAGAGCCACGCCATGCAGAACGCCGCTGGTGGAAAAGGCGAACGCGGCGACGTCGCCGCCTCGCAGCAGGGCCGTGCGGGCCTGAGGCTCCAGCACGCCTTGCCGAATGCCCGCGTCGTCTATGTCTCGGCAACCGGCGCGACCACCGTCCACAACCTCGCCTACGCCCAGCGCCTCGGTCTCTGGGGCGGCGAGGACTTCCCGTTCTCGACCCGCGCCGAATTCGTCGAAGCAATTGAGAACGGCGGCGTGGCGGCGATGGAAGTGCTGGCCCGCGACCTGCGCTCACTCGGCCTCTACACGGCGCGGTCGCTCTCCTACGACGGCGTCGAGTACGAACTGGTCGAGCATCAGCTTACGCCCGAGCAGACTGGTATCTACGACGCCTATGCCGGGGCCTTCGCCGTCATTCATAACAATCTCGACGCCGCAATGCAGGTTGCCAACATCACCGGCGGCCCTGATGGCAGCGGGGGCACGCTGAACCGGCAGGCCAAGTCCGCCGCCCGCTCGGCCTTCGAATCCGCCAAACAGCGCTTCTTCGGTCATCTCCTCACCAGCATGAAGACGCCGACCCTGATCCGGTCAATCGAGCAGGACCTGGCGGACGGCCAAGCCGCCGTGATCCAGATCGTCTCGACCGGCGAGGCCTTGATGGAACGCCGGCTCGCGGAGATCCCGGCGGAGGAATGGAACGACGTCCGGGTGGACATCACCCCGCGCGAATACGTTCTGGATTATCTCGCCCACTCCTTCCCGGTGCAGCTCTACGAGCCGTTCACCGACAGCGAGGGCAATCTATCGTCGCGGCCGGTGTTTCGCGACGGCCAGCCGGTCGAGAGTCGCGACGCCGTTGCCCGTCGTGACCGTTTGATCGAGAGGCTCGCTTCGCTGCCGCCGGTCCCCGGCGCGCTCGATCAGATCGTCCAGCGCTTCGGAACCGATGTTGTGGCGGAGGTGACGGGACGTTCGCGCCGCATCGTCCGAAAAACCAGCCCCGGCGGCATCGACCGGCTCGCCGTGGAGAACCGCGCCGCTTCGGCCAACCTGGCTGAAACGCAAGCCTTCATGGACGATCAGAAGCGCATTCTGATCTTCTCCGACGCGGGCGGCACCGGGCGCAGCTACCACGCCGACCTATCGTCGCGGAACCAGCGGCTGCGCGTCCACTACCTGCTTGAGCCGGGCTGGAAGGCCGACGCCGCCATTCAGGGCCTGGGCCGCACCAACCGGACCAACCAGGCGCAGCCACCGCTGTTCCGGCCGATCTCGACCGACGTGAAAGCGGAAAAACGCTTCCTCTCAACCATCGCCCGTCGCCTCGACACGCTGGGCGCGATCACGCGCGGCCAGCGCCAAACGGGCGGCCAAGGCCTGTTCCGGCCCGAAGACAATCTGGAAAGCCACTACGCCCGCGACGCCTTGCGGCAGCTCTACCTGTTACTGGTGCGCGGCAAGGTCGACGGCTGCTCGCTCCAGATGTTCGAGGACGCCACCGGCCTCTCGCTGATGGATTCCACCGGCATCAAGGACGAGCTGCCGCCGATCACCACCTTCCTGAACCGGTTGCTGGCGCTGACCATCGACCTTCAGGGCGTCCTGTTCACGGCGTTCGAGCGGCTGCTGAACGCCAAGATCGAAGGCGCCATCGCCTCGGGCAGCTACGACGTCGGACTGGAGACGCTGCAGGCCGAGAGCTTCATCGTCACCGATCGCCGGACCATCCACGTTCATCCCGGCACTGGGGCCGAGGCTCGGCTGCTGACCATCACCCAGCGCCAGCGCAACCGGCCGGTGACGCTGGCCGAGGCGCTCGACCATCTCGATGATCCGGGCGCGAAGCTGCTGGTCAACGAGCGTTCGGGCCGCGCCGCCGTGCAGATCCCGACCACCAGCATCATGCTGGACGATGGCGGGATCGAACGGCGCGTGCGGTTGATCCGACCGATGGAGGCGCACAACATCCCCATCAAGATGATGGATGAGACCCATTGGGTCGATGCTGACCGGGCGGGCTTCACCGCGGCATGGAACGCCGAGGTAGCCGAGGTGCCGGAGTATGCCGAAAGCACCATCCATGTCGTCAGCGGCCTATTGCTGCCGATCTGGAAACGCCTCCCGAGCGAGTCGACGCGGGTGTATCGACTCCAGACCGACGACGGCGAGCGCATCGTTGGCCGCCGTGTCTCCGCCGCCTGGGTGGCCGGCGCGCTCGCCACCGGCACGTCAACCCTGACGCCGGACGACGCCTTCATGGCGCTGATGGATGGCAAGACCATCCTCGACCTGGCCGAGGGGCTTCAACTCCGTCGCGTCCGGGTGATGGGGGCCAACCGCATCGAGCTGTCCGGCTTCACCGACGCTATGCGCGATCGCCTGCGGGCCTATGGCCTGTTCCACGAGATCATCTCGTGGAAGCTGCGGATGTTCGTGCCGACCGATGGGACCGGCGCTGCCATTCTGGCCAAGGTGCTGGAGCGCTATCCCATCGAGCGCATCGGCGAGCGGGAGGCGGCGTGATGGCGCGGCATGACGCCTCCGATCTGGCGATCCGTCTCGGCCGACAAGCCGAGGCGGTGTGCCGTCATTATCTCAAGGCCGGTCATCGCGAGGGCCGCTACTGGCTGGTCGGCGATGTGCGCAATACGCCGGGCCGCTCGATGTTCGTGCGGCTGAAGGGCAGCGAAACCGGCAAGGGCGCCGCCGGCAAATGGACCGACGCCGCCACCGGCGAGCATGGCGATCTCCTCGACGTAATCCGCGAAAGCTGCGGCCTGGTCGACTTCAAGGACGTTGCCGATGAGGCGCGCACGTTCCTGTCGATGCCGCATCCCGAACCGGACCGTCCGCACGGTGGCGGGCGCCAGTCACCTGCGCCGGCGGGATCACCGGAAGCGGCACGGCGGCTCTTCGCCATGGCGCAGCCGATTCCGGGCACGCTCGTAAAGACGTATCTCCGTACACGCGGCATTACGGATTTGCACGGAACCGGCAGTCTGCGTTTCCACCCCCGCTGCTATTATCGCCCTGATGAGCATTCCCCGACAGAGACCTGGCCGGCGATGATCGCATCGGTCACCGATCTCGGCGGGCGTCAGACCGGCGCGCACCGCACCTGGCTCGCGCCGGACGGCTCGAACAAAGCCCCGATCGACACGCCGAGACGGGCGATGGGCGACCTCCTCGGGCGTGCCGTTCGCTTCGGTGTGGCTGGCGACGTGATGGCGGCGGGCGAAGGCATCGAGACGATGCTGTCGCTCAGGATGGCGCTACCCACCATGCCGATGGCGGCGGCGCTCTCGGCGGCGCATCTCTCGGCCATCCTGTTCCCCGACACGCTGCGACGGCTCTACATCGCCCGCGACAATGATCCGGCCGGCGACGGTGCGATGGCGACGTTGATCGAACGGGCGAACGCGGCCGGGATCGAAGCGGTCGTGGTGTCACCGAGCCTGGGCGACTTCAACGAGGATCTCCGCCTGGCGGGGCTGGACAGCCTCCGGGCAGCGGCCCGGGTGCAGATCGCGCCGCAGGACGTCGCACGCTTCATGGCGCTGGCGGCATAGGCCGGCAGGAGAATGCAGACGGCGGGAGCGCCGTCGTCGGCATCGCTCGGATGATCCCCAGGTCGGAGAGAACCGCGCCCCGGCCTTCGAGAGGGCGATCGGCCAGCAAACGGCCCGGACCCGCAATGTCTGCGACGGACTATTTTCCGGCGGCCCTTCGGGCCTTTCCATCGCGAAACAAAATAGCCCGCCTTCGCCATCCTCCGCTGTGCTCCGGCCCTCCGCTTCGCTGCGGATGCAGGTCCGGCCCGCCCGCCGGCTTTCGTCGCATGAAGGCCGCGAGGGTCGCGGTCGAACCGACGGAGCATCCCATGAGCGAGCACGACGACTACGAACCGCACCACGCCTCTTCCCCCACCGACCATGTCCTCAGCGAACTCCAGCTCTACGGCTACCGTCCCTTCACGGATGAACCCGATCCCCGACCGCTTCCGGAGGGCGACCATGTCGCCGGCGCCATCGCCGACATCTTCGACGCCCTGATCGTCACCCTGGACGACACCCGCCTCGAGCCCGACCTCGACGATCTCCTCTGGTCGACCGTCAACCTTTTCCACCGCGCCAACGAACGGATCGAGCGCGAGCTGGACGACAATGAGCAGGCGCAGCGGCGCGGCCAGCGCGAACAGGACGGCAGCGAGGTGAAGGCTGTCGAGCTGGAACGCCTGACGGCCGAGGGCCAGACCCTGATCGAACGCCGCAATGCTTTCGAACTGATGCGCGACCAGGCCGCCGAGCACTATGAGCGCCACACGGGCTCGAACTGGCGACCGCGCAGCGGATCGATGGTCAACCATCGCAACCTGACCTCGGCGATGATCGACAGCCGGGACTTCCTCGCCGCCAAGAAACGCGCCGACAATCAGGTGCTGCTACCCGCCGGTCCGAAGATCGCCTTCACCGGCGGGCTCGACTTCAATGATCACCGCCTGATCTGGGCCAAACTCGATCAGGTCCACGCCAAGCACCCGGACATGGTGCTGCTACACGGCAAATCGCCGAAGGGCGCCGAGAAGATCGCGGCCAAATGGGCCGACACGCGCAAGGTGCCGCAGGTCGGCTTCGCCCCCGACTGGACGAAGCACGCCAAGGCCGCACCGTTCAAGCGCAACGATCAGATGCTCGACGTCCTGCCGATCGGGGTCATCGTCTTCCCCGGCACCGGCATTCAGGACAATCTGGCCGACAAGGCGAGGAAGCTCGGCATCCCGCTGTTCGATTTCCGTCCGAAGGGAGGCGGCGCGTGAGCGCCGTCAATCCAATGTGACGCCCCAAAACTCCAAGACGGAAAGCACTTCCTCCTTCGGGTAATGGAGGAATGCAGCATTCGCGAGGTCAGCCTTCAGCTTGCGCTTTCGCTTGGCAATCTCACGCTCGATCCGTTCCCCGAACGGCGCTGTCCCGGGCGGAAGCAGTCCAGGGCGCTCCGGGCAAGGCCAGCTTTTCGGATAGCCTTCGGGAATCCAGCCGCTCCTGACCTTCTCGGAAGGCTCGGTGACCGATGGATGCTCGCAAGCCCAGCCATAAAGGTGGAAAGCGCAGACCCGCAGCATCGCCTTGATTTCAGGCATCGTGTCCGTGAAGCCTTTGAGCGGGGTCGGCAGCCACACCATATTGGCGACGCAGGAGAAGTAGCGCAGATCCTGGACGACGCTGCTTTGCTGAGCGAACGAGGGATCGTCGTATCCCCAGATGTGACACACGGTCCAGTTCTTCGGCTTCGGCGCCGCGACGCCCAGAGCCGCCACGAGTGCATTGAGCGCGGCGACATTGCCCTCGAACTTCTCAGCGGTGATCTTGGTCGCCTTTTTCGTGTTCGTGTACCGGCGCGACCACGCAGCGTCATAGAGAGGCCGGCCGCGAGCCGTATGCGGCGCCCATACCGGCAGACGCCGGAAAGTCTCCGGATTCACCCACCGGGCCGTACGCTCGATCAGTTCGACCACTGCCGGAAGATCATCTCGAAGGGCGTCGTTGCCGTCTGGTATGTGAAATCCGGCTGCCATCGTTTGCTTGCGCCCTCCTGCCTTCCGACGCGGACGACCAGGACACGGCTCGAATCCAACGCAGTGAATTGCTGTGGGGCGATCCTAGCACTCGGTCGAAGCGAGAAACCATCCCCCGCTTCCATTGCGCTAATCCTTGGTCCAGCCGCTGGCCTGACGCCATCAACCCGTAAAGGGTCGGACTACGCAAAGCGTGCCGCCGCTCCAGCTTCGCCTTCGCGGTGATTGCGGCCATCGGCCGGACACATCGGGCGCCTGTCGCGCAGGAGATGGTCTCCCGCCTCCAAGACAGGAGCCGGTCATATGTCCCTCAATCAAGCTCACGCCTTCGCCTTCAGCCTCGCCGCCACCCTCATGGTCTCGATCGTCATCTTCCAGGCCGGGGACGGCACCATGGGCGTCATGCCCGCTGGCGAATATGACGGCGAAGCCGCCGCCATCGTTCACGAGATCGACCCCTTCGCCCGCTAATCGCGGGCAAGGCGACAGGGCCGCAAGCGGAAGTCCCACGGGATTTCCGCTCCCGCCCTGCCTTCTCTTCGCCTATACTATCAATGCGCCGTGGTGGTGGTGGTGGCGCAACCGTCAGACCTTTATCTCACGGAGAACACCACCATGGTCTTCATCGGCATCCTCTCCAGCATCGCGGCGATCGGCGCCCTGTGCTGGCTTCTATTTACACTAGCTGTCTTCGCGCTGCCGTTCTTCGCGGGCGTCTGCGCCGGGACTTGGGCCTATAACACCGGCGCCGGTTGGCTCGGAGCGATCCTCGTCGGCCTCGCCGCCGCCGCAGTGACGCTCGGCCTCGGCCAGTTCCTGCTCGCCTTCATCCGTCCGCTCTGGATACGGCTCGCGATCGCACTCGCCTTCGTCGCGCCCGCGGCGCTCGCCGGCTACCACGCGACGCATGGCATCGTGAAACACACCATGCCCTCCGACATCTGGCAGCTCATCTTCTCAGTTATCGGCGCAATCGCCGTTGGCGTCACGGCGCTGATCCGGGTGACAGCCATGGCCACGCCCGGGCCAACCGGGCAGACCATCGTGCGAACCTGACATCGGTGCAGGCGGCGGCGGGATGGTCAATTGATGTCTTAGCGGTCGCGCCTTCCTCGTCGCCAGGCTCGCTTGCAATCGCGCTGACCGGATCGACGGTTAACCCAACTGACGCGCCATGCCATCGGTGACGGCGCCGGTGGCAATGCCGTGACAGCGCGCAGACGGTGCGAGTGCCGGGAGGGGGCGATCTCGTGGGCGACGGGCAGGAATCGGCGGAAGGTAGCGTCTGGCGGAGCTGGTTTGACCCGCGGTGTCAGACGTCGCTATGGTCCATCGGTCGGTATGGTCGCCATGTTCTCCTGTGATGCGTCTCTGTCATGTCGACCGCTCCAAAACGGCCTCTTCAATGGGCTGATCTGGCCGAAGGTCGGCTGCGCCTCGATCGCCTATGCCGCAACAGCAGCGTCGAAACTTTCTTCCCCTGCCGGCTGCGCCGTCATTCCTCGCGAAGCAAGAAAGCCCCTCCTTTGCTGTCAGGCCCCTGCGGGGTGCGCCGTCAATCGCCTCCGGCCTCTCGATCGCCATCGAGGCCGCAATGGTGCGGGCTCGCAACAGAGTTCAAGGAGAACTACCATGGCGACCATCGGCACCTTCAAGAAGACCGGCAACAACGAGTTCACCGGCGAAATCGTCACCCTCAGCGTCCAGACCAAGAATGTCCGCATCGTCCCCGAGGCCCGCGCTACGGGTGAGAACGCCCCCAGCCACCGCGTCTTCGTGGGCCGCGCCGAGATCGGCGCCGCCTGGTCCAAGACCTCCAACGAAGGGCGCGCCTATCTGGGCCTGAAGCTCGACGATCCTAGCTTCAACGCCCCGATCTACGCCAACCTCTTCGACGATGAGGAGGAAACCTTCTCGCTGATCTGGTCCCGTCCCAACGGGCGGCGCGGCGACTGAGGTCAGCGCGAGGCCCCGGCCGGAAGGCCGGGGCCTTCGGCTTTACGGCGACCGAATCAGTTGCAGCCATTGTCGGCCGGAAAGCGCCTTTAGAGGCAGTTCTGGCTGGAAGATCGCCACAAGAACGACTATTATAGTCGTAGTTTTGGCGTACGCGTAGGTCCGTGTGGGAGGTGATCATGCATGATCACCTCCCGACAATTTCGGGCCGCACGCGCGTTGCTGGGTTGGACACAGGAGACGCTCGCTGACAAGGCCCGGGTCTCATTGACCGCGCTCAAGCGCCTCGAATCCCCCAGTGGACTTGAGGTCTTTGAGAGCACGCGCGATGAGGTGAGACGGGCTTTCGAACGCGCCGGCATTGTCTTCCTGAACTCCGATCAGGGCAAGGGAGTGCTGCTCGTTGATGCGAAGAAGGAAACCTGACGTTCGACAGGTCGCGGCGTTGCCACCTCGTCCCGCGTCAAGGCCATGCGTCATCGTTCCGATCAAAACACGGTTAACAATCTCTCCCAGCTTGGATACATCTCGCGATCGGGGGATGTTGTGACCAAAGACGATTTTCTCGACCAGCCGCCCGCCGGGACGGTTTTGACCGCCTACGACCAGGCGCATCTGAAGCTGTACGTCCGGCTTCTGGATGCCGACGCTGAAAAAGCCGACTGGCGTGAAGTCGTCGAAGTCCTCTTCGGCCTCGATGCCAAGGCCGAACCGGAGCGCGCTCAGCGCATCTACACCAGCCATCTCGATCGCGCGAAATGGATGACGAAGAGCGGCTTTTGCGAGCTGCTCCAGGGCCGCCTGCACTGAGGTGATGCGTAAACCGCATCACGTTGCGGCCACTTCGTTCTTCCCGCGCTCCGTTCAACCCGGAATCGTATCCACTGCAAAACTCGCGTTGCACAACCTTGCGCGGAGGCAGTGGAGAATGTCCGAGGATGAAAGTTGGCGGTCCGAAGCCGCCTATGACTATATCGACAAGTTGACCCCCAGCGATCTCGCCTGGGAGTTCCTGCGTCGTAACCCTGAATACAGAAAATCCTATCAGGAACTGGTAGCGGTCGGGCGGTTGACCGAGGACATTGCGCGCGAGTTCGCCGAGCAATGGGGCTTGCGATTTCGTCGCCGACCCTCGCAACTCGGCGCTCATCCAGCCGATCTTCTGGACCCCGCAAACCGATCCCGCGACACTCCCGTTCACCGTCGGACCGAACCCGGCGGGAGAACTCCGCCTCCGCGTTGAGGATCTGCACGCCCATGCCACCATCGAGCATGATCCTGGTCTGATCCGGCTCGTACTGCGCGGCGAACCCCACGGCGTGACCCTGTTCAACGTCGATGATGCCCGCCCCCTCGGTGCATTCGTGATGTTCGACGAATTGACGCCCGACCGACTGACTGCGGTCGAGCGTCTCTGGTACGCTATGTTTGGAAAGCGTGTGCCGCCCGATCCGCGCATGACCCCCCAGAGACGTCAGCGCGCCCGCCAGATGCTGCGCGCTGTCGACGCGCGTGAGAGCGGCGCCATCTACCGCACTGTCGCCGAGCATCTCTTCCCCCAGCACAAAATCGACGCAGCATCCTGGGTCGGCGACCCGATCCGGGAGATCACCATCCGTCTCGCCCGCGACGGTATAAAGCTCGTTCGCGGCGGCTACCGGACGCTGCTGCGCCGCCCACGCCGGGATCGCTGATACCCGTTCGCGTGTCGATTTTGGCATCTTACTTCGACATCGTCCGGGGCGCCGTCTTCGCGCCACCGTGCTCGCAACCCGCCGCTTATTCGAAGCGGCCGCCCGCGAGACCACGGAGGTGCGATCATGGCCGAAAGAGCCGCCAATTTACCGCCACGCTACCTGAGAACGCAGGAGGCGGCGCGCTTCCTCGGCCTGTCCGAGCGCACCCTCGAAAAGCACCGGACCTACGGGACCGGCCCGATCTACCGCAAGCTCGGCGGCCGCGTGGTCTATTCCGTCGATGACCTTCAGGCTTGGGCGGATCGCGGTCTCGTCACCTCGACCTCCGATCCGCGCGGCGGCACAGTGCTGCCGGCCAAACGCCAGATCGCCTCGACCGCCACCGCCGGCGGCCGCTTCCCGCGCTGAGGTGGCCGGCCGTGTCGTCCCGCCACACCCAATACGATGAGCGCGCTCAACTCGATCTGTTCCGGGCGCTGCCCGGCGATCTCGCTCCGCGGGATGCGCAGGACCTCATGGCCTACCCGTTCTTCTCCCTCGCCAAGTCAAAACGGTTGGCGCCGATCGACTTCAAGGCCGGCTCGGTGAAGATCCGCGTAGAGGCCGTCCCTGAGCATGGCATGGCCACGATCTGGGACGCGGACGTCCTCATCTGGGCCGCCTCCCAGATCGTCGAGGCGCGCGACCTCGGCCTGAGGCCGTCGCGCCTCATGGCGACCACGCCCTATGAAATCCTGAACTTCATCGGCCGCGGTGTGTCGCTGCGCGACTACGACCGCCTGAAGGCCGCGCTGGACCGGCTTCAATCAACCACGGTCGCGACGTCGATCCGTCAGCCGACCGAGCGGCGGATGCACCGCTTCTCCTGGATCAACGAATGGAAGGAGCGCGCCGATCACCGCGGCCGTCCGCTCGGCCTCGAACTGATCCTCCCGGACTGGTTTTATGGCGCCGTCCTCGACGACGCGCTCGTGCTGACGATCGACCGCAAATACTTCGATCTCACCGGCGGTCTGGAGCGCTGGCTCTACCGCCTGGTCCGAAAGCACGGCGGTCGCCAAGAGTTCGGCTGGAGCTTCGACTTCCCCCACCTTCATGCCAAGTCCGGCAGCCTCTCGCCGCTCAAGCACTTCGCCTACGACCTGCGCGACATCGCCCGTCGCCAGCCGTTGCCGGGCTATCGCCTGACCATCGAGCAATGCGTCGGCGGTCCCGAAATCCTGTCCTTCGTACCCACCGATCCCGACGCGCTCGGCATCCCGCGCCGCCGTCGCCGCTCGACAACTCGTCCTGGGGATAAGCTGTGAATAGTCTCGTGCTATCAGGGACCGGTACTGTCGTGCCTTCGGGGACCGGACTCTCGTGCTATCGGGGACCGGAATCGTCGATTCCTCGCGCTGAATCAGCAGCTTGTGAGCCCCGTAACTTATCTAGCCTAGATTCCTTCGGAATCTTTCTAACGGAACCCGCCTTTTCGCGCCGTGTGGACGAGTCCCCGATCGCCGGGAGACCGTCATGATCGTCGCGCTCCTCAACCAGAAGGGCGGCGTGGGCAAGACGACGCTGGCGCTGCATCTCGCCGGCGAATGGGCGCGCGCTGGCAAGCGCGTCACGCTGATCGATGCCGATCCCCAGGGCTCGGCGCTGGACTGGTCGCAGCAACGCAGCCGGGAGGGATTGCAGCGGCTCTTCGGTGTCGTCGGCCTGGCGCGCGATACCCTGCATCGCGAAGCGCCAGAGCTGGCGCGTGAAGCCGACCATGTCGTCATCGACGGTCCGCCACGCGTCGCCAGTCTCATGCGCTCGGCGCTGCTCGCGGCCGATCTCGTGTTGATACCCGTGCAGCCTTCGCCCCTCGACGGTTGGGCATCGGCGGAGATGCTCGCGCTGCTCAGCGAGGCGCGCATCTACCGCCCGCAGCTCGCCGCCCGCTTCGTGCTGAACCGCTGCGCGGCGCGCACCGTGCTCGCACGAGAGACGGCCGAGACACTGGCGGACCACGACCCGCCTTTGCTGGCGACCACCATCGGTCAGCGCATCGTCTTCGCCGATGTCGTGCAGACCGGCCGGATCGCTGCCGAGCAGGACGCGGATTGTCCGGGCGCACGGGAGATCGCCGCGCTCGCGGCCGAAGTCGCGAGGATTGGCGCATGAGCGAACGATCCCCCAAGCGCGGCTTCGCGTCCCGGCCTGGCGATCCGGAGAGCTGGATCAAGGCGCCCGATCGCCAGACGCAGCGACCTCACCCCGCCGACGACTTCTCGGCCAGGCTGACCATCGACGTCACCGCCGACATGCGCGGCCGGATCAAGATCGCGGCCTTCCAGCGCGGCCAGACGGTCGCCGACATGCTCCGCGCGCTGTTCGAGCGCGAATTCCCACCAGCCCAAGGAGACGCCCAATGACCGGCCTTGCCGCCGCATCCGCGCGCGCTGGCCGCGCCACCGGATTGACGCTCGACGATCTCACCCAGGTCGAACTCGTCTGGATCGAGAAGCAGATCGAGCACTGGATCCGCTTCGGCCGCGAGGTGCGCGAACAGGTCCTCGACCGCCGCCGCCGTATCCTCTTCTTTCCTCCCGGCACGATCTTCGCACTCGTACGCTGGGCCGCCAACGATCACGGCACCGTACTCTCCCGGCTCGACATTCTGCGGGCCGTCGGTCCCGGCGAAGCGTGCCAGACGATTCCGACCGTGACGCCCGGCGGCGACATCCTGCTGCGCGTCGATGGCTGGCCGAAAGTGGAGCGCATGCTCCAGCTCATCGATGCGATCGAGGCGATCGGTATCGATCCGGCCGAGGTCTCGCCCGATCACTGGCGGCACGTCCACAACCGCCTTGCCGCCGGCGAGACGCCGCGCGCCTACACGATGCAGCGCCATCGCGCCTTCCTCTTGGCGCGGAGGATCGGCGTATGACCCGGCTCGGCTACGCCATCACCACGACGGGCGCCGTGTCATTGCTCGGCATCCTGTCGCTCGTGTCCTTCGCACCGAAGCTGATCTGGAACGCGTCGGCCAGCACGCCGATCGGCCTCTACGCCGTCGAGCCCGACCCGTCCCCGGAAGTCACCGATCTGGTCGCCGTGCGCGCGCCCGAGCCACTCGCGAGCTTCCTCGCCGAGGGCGGCTATCTGCCGCGCGGCGTGCCGCTGATGAAGCGTGTCGTCGCGCTTCCGGGGCAGCGGGTTTGCAGGACCGGCCTTGCGATCACAGTCGACGCTTTACCGATCGGCGATGCACTTGATCGGGATCGTCGCGGCAACTCGCTGCCCGTCTGGCAGGGATGCCGCGTCGTCGCCGAGGGCGAGCTGTTCCTGATGAACTGGCAGGTCCGCGACAGCCTCGACGGCCGCTACTTCGGACCGCTTCCCGCCTCCGCCGTCATCGGCCGGTCCATCCCTCTCTACACCGACGAGGACGGCGATGGCCGCTTCGTCTGGCGCGCGCCGACGCGGTGACGGCGAGCCCATGCCCAACCTCACCGCAATCTCAAGGAGCAAATCATGTCCCTGATCGGTCAATTCACCCGCGACGATGGTGGCTTCATCGGCCACTTGGAAACACTCCTGCTGCACCAGGACATCATCATCATTCCGGCCGAGCCGTCCGATGCCGAGAATGCGCCGGATTTCCGCGTGCACGTCGTCGACAGTATGAACAACGAACCCCGAGCCGAACTGGGCGCGGGTTGGAAGCGCACTGGCGAGAAGGCCGGAGACTACGTCGCGCTGCAGCTTGATGATCCATGTTTTCCGCAGCCGATCCGCGCCAACCTGTTCCAGTCGTCCGACGACAAGTCCGCCTGGGGCCTGCACTG
The DNA here is from genome assembly GCF_009495745.1 of Niveispirillum sp. SYP-B3756. Classification (GTDB taxonomy): domain Bacteria; phylum Pseudomonadota; class Alphaproteobacteria; order Azospirillales; family Azospirillaceae; genus Niveispirillum. The sequence continues at coordinate 518,985 of NZ_WIDQ01000004.1, read as the reverse complement.
GAACCGCCCGCCCAAGCGCGGCGAGCGGGACTGAGCGATGCCGGCCCGACGCCATCGCGCTGTCGTCGGACGGTTTCCCGCCGTCCGGCACACAGCCTTCCTCCTCCTTTCCGGCCTGTTTACCGGCCTGTCGTCGACCGTCCCGGCCGCCGCACAAGACGCATCGGTGGAGCGCGCATCACCTAGCGATCCCTATGCCGGTCATATCGCCAACGCAGCGCGCCGGTTCGGCATTCCGGAGGCGTGGATTCGGGCCGTCATGCGCGTCGAAAGCCGCGGTGATGTGCGCGCGATCTCACCCAAGGGCGCGATGGGGCTGATGCAGATCATGCCAGCGACGTGGGGCGATTTGCGCGCTCGACATGGTCTCGGCGGCGATCCCTACGACCCACGCGACAACATCATGGCGGGCGCTGCGTATCTGCGCGAGATGCACGATCGCTACGGTTCGCCCGGCTTTCTGGCGGCCTATAATGCCGGTCCCGGGCGTTACGAGGAATATCGCGCCACCGGCCGCCCATTGCCGGCCGAAACGCGCGCCTATGTCGCCGCTCTCGCATCGATTATCAGCGGCGGCGATCCGACTGCCCCCGTCACGGTGGCGACCGCCGATCCGCTCGCCTGGACCCGTGCGCCGCTCTTCATCGTGCAGGTCGATAGCAACACGGGTGCAGATCGGCGACAAAACGACGGTGCTCCGGCTGCACCATCCGCGCAGGAGTCCGCGCGCGATCCGGTCCTGCCTGCACCGCTATCGGGCGGCCTATTCGTGGCGCGAACCGATACTGCGGGGCCGCGATGAGTGACTTCGCACTCCCTGCGGCATTGTCGGGCTCGGGCGTGGATTTGGCGTCAGAGGCGGGAAGAGCAGGCAGCACAACCGAACGATGGCGAGATAAAAGCGCGCGATGTGCGGCTTGGTGCGGTCGTGTGTTTTCAGGGGCTTATGGCGCATCGGCGCGAGGTGCGCCTGATCGGCGCAGCCTGCGCATCCTCCATTTCGCCAAGGTTTACCGCGCGTTTGCGCGATGTGCGGAGCCTCGGCCATGAGCGGCGAGGACGATTTCCGTATCCGGCCGGGCCGCATCCGATCCACGCGCGCACAACAGGCGCGCCCCTTCATCGCCCAGGCTCTCGCCGCCGCCCAGCGCGCCGGTGGCAGGGTCTCGCGCTCCGGCCAGATCAGCTCGGGCAACCGCTCGCGGTTCGGCCGCGGCCAGCGCGCGACGGTGCAGGCCAATCGTCTGCTCACCAGCCGATCGCGCGACACGGTGATCAAGACACGCGTCGTCCGGCACACCGCTCGGGCCGCGCCGCTCTCCGCCCACCTCAGCTATCTCCGACGCGAGGGCGTCACCCGGGATGGGGAGAAGGCCAGGCTGTTTGGACCGGAGTCCGAGGACGCCAACCCCAAGGCCTTCGCCGAGCGGACCCAGGACGACAGACATCACTTCCGCTTCATCGTCTCGCCGGAGGACGCGACCGAGATGTCCAACCTCAAGACCTATGCCCGCGACCTGATGGGACAGATGGAGAAGGATCTCGGCTCCAAGCTCGACTGGATCGGCGTCGATCACTGGAACACCGACAATCCCCATGTCCACATCATCCTGCGCGGGCGCACCGATGACGGCCAGGACCTCGTCATTTCGCGCGACTATATCAAGGAAGGCATGCGCGCCCGTGCGCAGGATCTCGTCACCCAGGAGCTGGGGCCGCGCACCGACCAAGAGATTCGCCGAAATCTGGAACGGCAGGTCCAGGCGGAACACTGGACCAATCTCGATCGCCAGATCGCCCGCGACAGCTACCGTACCGGCGTCGTCGATCTCGCCCCGCAGCCAGATCGCCAGCCGGACGAATTCCACGCGATGAAGGTCGGCCGGCTGCGCAAGCTGGAGACGCTCGGCCTCGCAGATCAGGTCGGCCGCGGCCAATGGGTCGTGTCAGAGAATGCCGAGGCGACGTTGCGCGAGCTGGGCGAGCGCGGCGACATCATCAAACGCATTCATCGCGGCCTCACCGAACGTGGCATTGAGCGCAGCGCCGCGAGCTATGTTCTCGCTGGCGAAAGCCTTGACGATCCTGTCGTCGGCCGGCTGATCGATCGCGGTCTCGACGATGAGATGAAGGGCACGGCCTATGCCGTGGTCGACGGTACGGACGGTCGCACCCATCACATCAAGTTGCCCGACCTTGATGCCGCCGGCGACAGCGCGCCGGGCTCGATCGTGGAGCTGCGCAAATTCGACGACGCGCAGGGACGACGTCGCGTCGCGCTCGCTGTCCGCTCCGATCTCGACATCTCCGCCCAGGTCAACGCGACCGGTGCGACCTGGCTCGACCGGCAGGCGATCGCCCGCGATCCCGTCGCGCTCGGCGGCAGCGGCTTCGGCGCGGAGGTTCGCCAGGCGATGGACCGGCGCGCCGACCATCTCGTTGGCCAAGGCCTCGCCGAGCGGCAGTCCCGCGGTGTCAGCTTCTCGCCAGGGCTGATCGACACATTGCGCCAGCGCGAGGTGGAGGCCCTTGGCGAGAAGCTCGCGGCCGAGACCGGCCGACAATTCTCGAAGGTCGGAACGGGCGAGTATGTGGCCGGCACTTACCGCCAGCGTTTTGCGCTCGCCTCCGGCCGCTTCGCCATGATCGACGATGGTCTCGGGTTCCAGCTCGTGCCCTGGTCACCATCCCTCGAACGCCAGCTCGGCCAGCACGTCTCCGGCGTCTCGCGGGGCGCCGGCGGAGTCGACTGGAGTTTCGGTCGAAATCGCGGCCTCGGCATGTAGTCGCAATAAAGAAAGGAGTGCCCGCCATGTCGGCGACCAAAATCCTTTGGGGCCAGATCCTCACCGTCTTCCTGATCGTGCTGATGACAACCTGGGCGGCGACGCAGTGGACGGCCTACCGTCTTGGCTTCCAGCCACAGCTTGGACTTCCATGGTTCGAACTGGCCGGCTGGCCGATCTACTATCCGCCCGCCTTTTTCTGGTGGTGGTATTTCTATGATGCCTATGCTCCGCCGACCTTTGTCGAGGGCGCCTATATCGCCGCTTCCGGCGGCTTCATCGCCATCGCGGTTGCGATCGGCATGTCGGTTTGGCGGGCCCGCGAAGCGAAGAACGCGGAGACCTTCGGTTCCGCCCGTTGGGCCGATGGGGGCGAAGTGCGCGCCGCCGGGCTGCTGGGAGCGGATGGCGTCGTGCTGGGGAAATTCGATCACGACTATCTCCGCCATAACGGTCCCGAGCATGTCCTGTGCTTCGCACCGACAAGGTCCGGCAAGGGCGTCGGCTTGGTCGTGCCGTCACTGTTGACCTGGCCGGGGTCCGCCATCGTCCATGACATCAAGGGCGAGAACTGGACGCTCACGGCAGGTTATCGCGCACATCATGGCCGCGTCCTGCTGTTCGATCCCACCAACACGAAGTCGGCAGCCTACAATCCGTTGCTCGAGGTGCGCCGCGGCGAGTGGGAGGTCCGTGACGTTCAGAACATCGCCGACATCCTCGTCGACCCAGAGGGCTCACTGGAGAAGCGGAACCACTGGGAGAAGACCAGTCATGCGCTGCTGGTCGGCGCGATCCTGCACGTCCTCTACGCCGAGGCCGACAAGACCCTGGCCGGCGTTGCCGCCTTCCTCTCCGATCCGAAGCGGCCGATCGAGTCGACGCTGGCCGCCATGATGAAGACCGCTCACCTGGGCGAGGCCGGCCCGCATCCGGTGATCGCCAGTGCGGCGCGCGAGCTGCTGAACAAATCCGACAACGAGCGGTCGGGCGTGCTGTCGACGGCGATGTCGTTCCTCGGCCTCTATCGCGACCCTGTCGTTGCTGAGGTCACGCGCCGCTGCGACTGGCGCATCGTCGATATCGTCGGCAGCAAGCATCCGACCACGCTCTACCTCGTCGTGCCGCCGTCGGACATCAACCGGACCAAGCCGCTGATCCGCCTGATCCTCAATCAGATCGGACGGCGCCTGACCGAGGATCTGCAAGCCAAAGGAACCCGGCACCGCCTGCTGCTCATGCTCGACGAGTTTCCGGCGCTCGGCCGTCTCGACTTCTTCGAGAGCGCACTGGCGTTCATGGCGGGCTATGGCCTCAAGGCCTTCCTGATCGCCCAGTCGCTGAACCAGATCGAGAAGGCGTATGGACCGAACAACTCGATCTTGGACAACTGCCATGTCCGCGTCAGCTTCGCGACCAATGACGAGCGGACCGCCAAGCGCGTCTCCGACGCGCTTGGCACCGCGACCGAAATGCGCGCCATGAAGAACTATGCCGGTCATCGCCTGTCGCCCTGGCTCGGCCACATGATGGTCTCACGCTCGGAGACAGCCCGGCAACTGATGACACCGGGCGAGATCATGCAGCTACCGCCGTCGGACGAGATCGTCATGGTGGCGGGCACCCCGCCGATCCGCGCGAAGAAGGCGCGATACTATGAGGACCGCCGGTTTCAGGAGCGCATCATGTCGCCGCCGAACCTGATGAAGCCGGCAACGGCCCGACCGGACGACTGGAGCACGCTGCCCCTTCCGGCGACGCCAGCGGTCGCGATGGCCACCAGCGGCGTCGGATCGGAGGACGAGGATACGACCGACTCCGAGCGCCGGCATCAACCCGAACTCAGCCGCGCGAAGCCAGTCGAGCGTAAGGCGCCCATTGACAACGAGTTCGAGATCGAGCCGCGTGACGACGTCGATGAGGATGCTGCACGCCTGTCGCGCATGAATCAGACCATGCGCCAAGTGGCGCGCCAGGCGTCGCTCGATCCCGGCGACGGCATCGAGCTTTAGGAGGCACAATGACGAAGCCTCGCAAGAAGCAGCGACTGTCGGTGTACCTCGAACCGGACGTCATGAAGGCGCTTGCCGCTCATGCCGCTCGACGCGATCAATCTCTCTCGCTGATCGCTGAGGCCGGCATCGCCTCCTTCCTGTCGCCTGACGCCGCCGAACGGCAGGAGGCTGCCACCACCAAACGGCTCGACCAGCTCGACCGGCGAATGGCGCGCATGGAGCGTGACCTTGGAATCGCCGTCGAGACGCTGGCCGTGTTCGTCCGGTTCTGGGTGACCACGACGCCAGCACTGCCCGAGCCCGCCGCTCAGGCGGCACGCGCCAAGGCCGGCGAGCGTTACGAGGCGTTCGTTACAGCGCTCGGTCGCCGACTCGCTCAAGGGCCGAAGCTTAGACAGGAGATCTCAGACGACATCGCGCCCGCGCGCGACGCGAATTAATCACGGGGAAGCTGGAAGCAAGTATTCCTGCGTTCCGCCGTTTCCCTGTCTTTGTACGCCACAGTACGACGGCCACGTCATGGTTGTTGTCAGACCATAATTTCTGCCTCTTCTACTCATTCCCGATCCAGGGCCGCATGTCGCGGACCCGCAAGAGAACGGGGACGACGTGGCGGCCACTCACCGAAAATCGGAGGCGATCCTTCGCGGCGCACGCATGCTGCGCACGGCCCTCGGGCCGGCGATCGCCCGATTTCTGGAAGACCCCGCGATCGTCGAGGTGATGCTCAACCCCGATGGGCGGCTCTGGGTCGACCGGCTTTCCGAAGGGCTCGCCGACACGGGTGAGCTGCTGTCGCCTTCAGACGGCGAGCGGATCATTCGCCTGGTCGCTCACCATGTCGGTGCCGAGGTTCACCCCGGCGCCCCACGTGTCTCGGCCGAGTTGCCCGAGACGGGGGAGCGGTTCGAGGGGCTGTTGCCGCCAGTGGTGTCCGCGCCGGCCTTTGCGATCCGCAAGTCCGCCGTCGCCGTGTTCACGCTCGACGATTACGTCGCCGCGGGGATTATGGCCGCAGCTCAGGCCGAGACACTGCGCCAGGCGGTCGCTGATCGTCGCAACATCCTCGTCGCCGGCGGCACCTCAACCGGCAAGACCACGCTCACCAACGCGCTGCTCGCCGAGGTGTCGAAAACCTCTGAGCGCGTCGTCCTCATCGAGGACACGCGCGAGCTGCAATGCGCAGCGCCGAACCTCGTCGCGATGCGGACAAAAGACGGCGTCGCCTCGCTCTCCGATCTTGTCCGCTCCTCGCTGCGCCTGCGCCCCGACCGCATCCCGATCGGCGAGGTCCGCGGCGCCGAGGCCCTCGATCTCTTGAAGGCCTGGGGCACCGGCCACCCCGGCGGCATCGGCACCATCCACGCCGGCACCGCCCTCGGCGCCCTGCGCCGGATGGAGCAACTGATCCAGGAAGCCGTCGTCACCGTTCCGCGCGCGCTCATCGCCGAAACGATCGATCTGGTCGCCGTCCTGTCCGGCCGCGGCGCCTTGCGCCGCCTCGCCGAACTCGCCCGCATCGAGGGGCTCCGCCCCGACGGCGACTACCGCGTCACCCCCGCAACCCAGCCCCTCACAGGAGACCCGTCATGATCCAGCATGCTTTGCGCATCCGCCGCCACATCGCCACGGCGGTGTCCGTCACCTTCATCACGTTGACGCTCGCGCCCGCCGCCCACGCCTCCGGCTCGTCGATGCCGTGGGAAGCGCCGCTGCAATCCATCCTCGAATCGATCGAAGGGCCGGTGGCCAAGATCATCGCCGTGATGATCATCATCATCACCGGCCTGACTCTCGCCTTCGGCGACACCTCGGGCGGCGCACGGCGCCTGATCCAGATCGTCTTCGGCCTGTCGATCGCCTTCGCCGCGTCCAGCTTCTTCCTGTCGTTCTTCTCGTTCGGCGGCGGAGCGCTGGTCTGATGGCGACGTCGGCCGAGACGGCGAGCGAAGTGACGGGCTTTTCGGTCCCCGTCCATCGCGCGCTGACCGAGCACATCCTGCTCGGCGGTGCGCCGCGCTCGCTCGCCATCCTGAACGGGACGCTGGCGGCGGCGCTCGGGCTCGGCCTTCGCCTCTGGCTGGTCGGCCTTGGCCTCTGGGCCTTGGGGCACTTCGCAGCCGTCTGGGCTGCCAAGCGCGATCCGCAGTTCGTCGACGTCGTGCGCAAGCATCTGCGAATCCCCGGCCACCTGTCGGTTTGAGGAGCGACGCCGATGATGAACCTTGCCGAATATCGCAACCGCAACACCCGGCTCGCCGACTTCCTGCCCTGGGTCGCGCTGGTCGGCGAAGGGATCGTGCTGAACAAGGACGGCAGCTTGCAGCGCACCGCGCGCTTCCGCGGCCCCGACCTCGACAGCGCCGTACCGGCCGAGTTGGTCGCCGTCGCCGGCCGGCTCAACAACGCCTTTCGTCGCCTCGGCTCTGGCTGGGCGATCTTCGTCGAGGCGCAGCGCCACGGCGCCGCGACCTATCCCGCCAGCATGTTCGCCGACAGCGCTTCCGCGCTGGTCGACGCCGAACGCAAGGCCGACTTCGAGGAAGCCGGCGCGCATTTCGAGTCCAGCTACTTCCTCACCTTTCTCTATCTCCCGCCGGCCGAGGATGCGGCCCGCGCCGAGACCTGGCTCTACGAGGGCCGCGATCACGTCGGTGTCGATTCCCACGAGATCCTGCGCGGCTTCGCCGACCGCACCGATCGCATTATCCAGCTCATCGACGCCTTCATGCCGGAATGCGCCTGGCTTGATGACGGCGAGACGCTGACCTATCTGCACTCGACCGTCTCGACGAAGCGGCATCGCGTCCGCGTGCCCGAGACGCCAATGTATCTCGATGCGCTGCTCGCCGATCAGCCGCTTACCGGCGGGTTGGAGCCCAGGCTCGGCGACACGCATGTCCGCATCCTCACCATCGTCGGCTTCCCGACCGCGACCACGCCGGGCATTCTCGACGAGCTGAACCGACTGGCCTTTCCCTATCGCTGGTCGACGCGGGCGGTCCTCCTCGACAAGACCGATGCCACCAAGCTGCTGACCAAGATCCGGCGGCAATGGTTCGCCAAACGCAAATCGATCGCCGCCATCTTGAAGGAGGTGATGACGAACGAGGCCTCCGCCCTCGTGGACACCGATGCGGCGAACAAGGCGGCCGACGCCGACATGGCGCTGCAGGAACTGGGCGCCGACTATGCCGGCCAGGCTTATGTGACCGCCACCATCACCGTCTGGGACGACGATCCTCGCATCGCCGCCGAGAAGCTCCGGATGGTCGAGAAGGTCATCCAGGGCCGCGACTTCACCGCCATGCCCGAGACCATAAACGCGGTCGATGCCTGGCTCGGCTCACTGCCGGGCCATGTCTACGCCAATGTCAGGCAACCGCCGATTTCCACGCTCAATCTCGCCCACATGATGCCGCTGTCGGCGGTATGGGCGGGACCGGAACGGGACGAGCACTTCGATGCACCCCCGCTGCTTTACGGCAGAACCGAAGGCTCGACCCCGTTCCGGCTTTCCATCCATGTCGGCGATGTCGGCCATACGCTGATCGTCGGCCCAACCGGCTCCGGCAAGTCGGTGCTGCTGGCGCTGATGGCGTTGCAGTTCCGGCGCTATCCGCAGAGCCAGGTTTTCGCCTTCGACTTCGGGGGATCGATCCGCGCCGCCGCGCTCGCCATGCGCGGCGACTGGCATGATCTCGGCGGCGGCCTGACCGAAGGCACCAACGACAGCGTGTCTCTTCAGCCGCTCGCCCGCATCGACGACGTCGCTGAACGCGCATGGGCCTCCGACTGGCTGATCGCCATCCTCGGGCGCGAGAGCGTGCCTATCACGCCTGAGGTCAAGGAGCATCTCTGGTCTGCGCTCTCATCTCTGGCCTCCGCGCCGGTCTCCGAGCGCACGCTGACAGGCCTGTCCGTCCTGCTCCAGTCCAACGACCTGAAGCAGGCGCTGGGACCTTATTGCGTCGGCGGCCCCTACGGCCGTCTTCTCGACGCCGAGGCCGAGCATCTCGGCGAGGCGAAGGTTCAGGCGTTCGAGACCGAAGGGCTGATCGGCACCGGCGCTGCCGCCGCCGTGCTCGCCTATCTCTTCCACCGCATCGAGGACCGCCTTGATGGGCGCCCGACGCTGTTGATCGTCGATGAAGGCTGGCTCGCCCTCGACGATGAGGGGTTTGCGGGTCAGCTCCGCGAATGGCTGAAAACACTGCGCAAGAAGAACGCCAGCGTCATCTTCGCGACCCAGTCACTCTCCGACATCGACGGCTCGGCGATTGCGCCGGCGATCATCGAGAGCTGCCAGACCCGCATCCTGCTCCCCAACGAACGCGCGATCGAGCCGCAGATCACCGCCATCTATCGCTGCTTCGGTCTCAATGATCGTCAGATCGAGATCCTCGCTCGGGCGATGCCCAAGCGCGATTACTACTGCCAGTCCCGGCGGGGCAACCGACTCTTCGAACTCGGTCTGTCCGACGTGGCGCTGGCGCTCTGCGCGGCCTCGTCGAAACAGCACCAGACGCTGATCGCGGAGGTTCACGCCCGTAGCGGCACCGAAGGCTTCCTTGCCGAATGGCTCGCGGAAAATCGCCTCGGCTGGGCCGCCGACCTCATCGCCGGTCTCACCAACGTCACCCCCCAAACCGATCCGGAGGCACACCCATGACTCGTTCCGTTCGTTCCCGCTCGCGCGCGCTGTGTATGTCGGCGGCGCTGTTGACCACGTCGATCGCGTTCTCGCCGATCTTCACCACGCCCGCCACCGCGCAGTGGATCGTCTACGATCCGACCAACTATGCGCAGAACGTCCTGACGGCGGCGCGCACTCTGCAGCAGGTCAATCAGCAGATCACCCAGCTTCAGAACGAAGCCACCATGCTGATCAACCAGGCACGCAATCTGGCGAGCCTGCCATATTCCTCGCTCCAGCAGCTTCAGCAGTCGGTGCAGCGCACACAGCAGCTTCTGCAACAGGCCCAGGGCATCGCCCTCAACGTCCAGCAGATCGACCGCGCATTTCAGACCACCTATGGCAACGCGTCGCTGTCCGCGTCCGATCAGGCGCTCGTGGCCGGCGCGCGCGAGCGCTGGCAGAACACGGTCGGAGGCTTGCAGGACGCGATGCGCGTCCAGGCCGGCGTCGTCGGCAACATCGATACCAATCGCGGCGAGATGTCGGCTCTGGTCGGCCAGAGCCAGGGCGCGACAGGCGCCCTGCAGGCGACGCAGGCGGGCAACCAGCTTCTCGCTCTACAAGCGCAGCAGCTTGCGGACCTGACCGCAGTCGTCGCCGCAAACGGCCGAGCGCAGAGCCTGTCCGAGGCCGAGCGCGCCGCCGCGGCCGAGCAAGGACGCGAGCAGCGGCGTCGGTTCCTGACGCCGGGCACCGGCTACCAGCCGGGCAACGCCCGCATGTTCCCGCACGGCAACTGAGGATACGGCCATGGACGGCAAGATGCTGGCCCGGCTTGGCGCTGTCGTGTTCGTGGCCGTCGCGATCACCGCGACCGCGATCGAAATGAACCGCAAAGAGGAAGTGCGGGAGGCGTGGCCGGCTGGCCGGACCACCCAAGCGCAAGGCGATCCGTTGCACAACGAGCTGATCCGCTGCCAGACGCTCGGCGAAGCGGGCCCGCGCGATCCGGCGTGCCTGCGGGCCTGGGCCGAGAACCGCAACCGCTTCCTCGCCCCCGGTGCGCGACCCGTCGAGCGGCTGCCGGATGTACCACCAGCGCCGCGTGGCGACCTCACCCCCGAATCGGGCCGCTACGATCCGCCGATCTTGGCGCCCGCCGCACCGATCGTGCCGTCTCAGCTCGACGAGGCGAGATGACATCATGGGCGGCACCGGCGTTATCGACCATTTCCTTGAGGTCTTCACCCGCTACATCGACAGCGGATTCGGGTTGCTCAGCGGCGAAGTCGCCTTCATCGCCACGACGCTGATCGTCATCGATGTGACGCTGGCGGCGCTGTTCTGGTCCTGGGGCGCCGACGACGACATTCTGGCGCGTCTGGTGAAGAAAACTCTGTTCGTCGGGGTGTTCGCCTACATCATCGGCAACTGGAACAACCTGGCCCGCATCGTCTTCGAGAGCTTCGCCGGCCTCGGCCTGAAGGCCAGCGGCACAGGCTTCACGACCGCCGATCTGCTCCGCCCCGGCAAGGTGGCCCAGACTGGCCTCGATGCCGGACGTCCGCTCCTGGAATCTATCTCCGGCCTGATGGGCTACTGGTCGTTCTTCGAAAACTTCATCCAGATCGCCTGCATGTTTTTGGCCTGGGCGCTGGTGTTGCTCGCCTTCTTCATCCTCGCCATCCAGCTTTTCGTCACCCTGATCGAATTCAAGCTGACGACACTCGCCGGTTTCGTACTGATCCCGTTTGGCCTGTTCGGTAAGTCGGCCTTCATGGCCGAACGTGTGCTTGGGAACGTCATCTCGTCCGGCATCAAGGTGCTGGTGTTGGCCGTCATCATCGGCATCGGCTCCACCTTGTTCTCCGAGTTCACAGCTGGCTTTGGCGGTGCCACGCCCTCGATCGACGAGGCGATGGCCATCGTGCTCGCCGCGCTATCGCTGCTCGGTCTCGGCATCTTCGGTCCCGGCATCGCCAGCGGCATTGTCTCCGGCGGCCCCCAACTCAGCGCCGGTGCGGCGGTCGGTACAGGTCTAGCGGCCGGCGGCATGATCGCCGCCGGAGCGGGCGCGGTCGGCGCCGCCGCATCTGGCGGCGCGGCCCTTGCCGGAGGCGCAGCAGCCGCGGCCCGGGGCGGTGCCGCGATGGCGGGTGGCGCATCCACTGCCTACAGCCTCGGCGCAGCCGGCCAGTCCGGTGTCAGCGGCGTCGCGTCGGGCCTTGGCGGTGTAGCCCGCGCTGGCGGCAGCGCAGCGGTCTCGCCACTGCGCCGTGCCGCGTCACGCGCCGCCGAGAGCATGCGCTCGAGCTTCAATGCCGGTGGCAAGGCCGCGTTCGAAGCGACCGGTGGCTCCTCGACGATGGGATCAGTCGGTGGCGACGCAGCCGGCGACGGCGGCGGCTCGGCCGCTCCGGCAGCGGCGGGCGGGCCGCCCGCATGGGCACAGCGCATGCGCCGCTCCCAACGCATGACCCACGCCGTTCAGGCGACCGCCCACGCCGTGCGCTCCGGTGACGCCCATGGCGGCGGCTCTTCCGTCAATCTCTCCGAAGGCGACCGCTGATGTTCAAACGACCCTCCACCCACTATGGCAAAGCCCCCGAACCCGAGACGCCCTATCAGCGCGCCGCACAGGTCTGGGACGAACGGATCGGGTCCTCGCGCGTCCAGGCGAGGAACTGGCGGCTGATGGCCTTCGGTTCGCTGATCCTCTCCGCTGGCTTCGCAACCGCGCTGGTCTGGCAATCGGCGCGCGGCACGATCGTGCCCTGGGTGGTGCAGGTCGACCGGCTCGGCCAGGCGCAGGCCGTGGCGCCGGCTGTTGCCGACTATCGTCCGACCGACCCCCAGATCGCCTTCCACCTGGCGCGCTTCATCGAGCAGGTCCGCTCGATCCCGGCCGACGCCATCATCGTGCGGCAGAACTGGCTGCGCGCCTACGACTTCACGACCGACCGCGGCGCGGTAGCGCTGAACGACTACGCGCGGGCCAACGACCCATTCACCAAGGTCGGCCGACAGCAGGTCGCGGTGGAAGTCTCGAGCGTCATCCGCGCGTCTCCAGATAGTTTCCGTGTCGCCTGGGTCGAGCGCCGTTACGAGAACGGCCAACTCGCCACTACCGAGCGCTGGACCGCGATCCTGACAATCGTCGTGCAGGTCCCGCGCAACGCCGATCGGCTCAGGGCGAACCCGCTCGGCATCTATGTCAACGCCATCAACTGGTCACGGGAGCTTGGTCAATGAAGCCGTCTTTCCGTAAAGCCGGAAACCCGGCTTCACACATTTCCGCAATCCCGGCTTTGCGCCGAGGCGCATTGCCGCTTCTGCTGCTGGCGACGTCCGCGCTCGCCGGCTGCGCCACCACCAATCCTCCGCCGGAGATCTCCTACGACAACGCCGCGCCTGCGGTGCAGACGGTGGATCCCCCAGCGCCGGTAACAGTCGTGGAACTGCCCCGGCCCCTACCATTGCCCGGGCAGATGAAACCGGTGGAGCGCTCCCGTCAGGCACCCGAACCGACCGATCCGACAGCACGGGTCAACCAGGCCAATGCTGCAGCCCGCATTCAGCCGGTGCGCGACGGCTTCATCAATTCGATGCAGGTCTATCCGTTCACCCAAGGCGCGCTCTATCAGGTCTATACCGCCGTCGGGCAGATCACCGACATTGCGTTGCAGCCCGGAGAGCAGCTCGTGGGCTCCGGCCCGGTCGCCGCCGGCGACACAGTGCGCTGGATCATCGGCGATACGCAGAGCGGCTCCGGGCCAACGCTTCAGGTCCATATCCTGGTGAAGCCGACCCGGCCGGACCTGATGACCAATCTCGTCATCAACACCAATCTTCGCACCTATCACATGGAGCTACGCTCGACCGAGCGCACCTACATGGCTTCGGTCTCCTGGCAATATCCGCAAGACCAGCTCATCGCGCTGCGTAGGCAAAACCAGGAGGCACAGGCCGCACAACCCGTCGCCACAGGGATTGATCTCGCCAACATCAACTTCCGCTACGAGGTGACCGGCGACCGCGCGCCCTGGCGTCCACTGCGCGCCTATGATGACGGCCGTCAGGTGTTCATCGAATTTCCGCGCGGGATCGCGCAAGGCGAGATGCCGCCGCTGTTCGTGGTCGGGCCCGAAGGTAACACGTCGGAGCTCGTCAACTACCGCGTTCGCGGCAACTACATGATCGTCGATCGGCTCTTCGCCGCCGCCGAGTTGCGGTACGGCTCCGGCGACCGCCAGAAGCGCGTCCGCATCGTGCGTACCGATGGGAGGCCGGCGTCGTGAGCGAGACAGAGCCCCGGAAAGAGGAAGGGCCGGACGAGGAGGCTCGGCCGTTGACCGGCGAGCCCGTCGGTCCCGCGCCGATGCGGCTACGCGCCGAACCGCCGCGAGTCACCCGACTGTCGCGAAAGGTGCTGGCCGGTCTCGGCCTGGTCGCGAGCGTCGGGATCGGCGGTGCGCTCATCTATGCCCTTCAGATGCGCGATGGCGGTCGGCCAAACGAGGAGCTCTACTCGACGGAGAACCGCTCGACAGCCGATGGCATCGCCGGCTTGCCCCGCGATTATAGCGGCGTGCCTCAGCTGGGCCCACCGCTTCCGGGCGACCTTGGCCGCCCCATCCTTGGAGCACAGAATCGCGGCCAGCACGTACCGACGCCCGGCGTGGCCCCACCCAACCCCGGCCTCAGTCCGGAAGAGCAGCGGCGCATTCAGGAACTCGAATCGGCGCGCACGGCGCGGCTGTTCGCCGCCACCGAAACTCGGACGGCCGCGGTAGCACCGTCGCAAACTACGCCCGGCGCACAGCCGATGCCCGATCTCACCAGCCTCGGCCTCGCCCCGCCGCCGACGACGCCAACCGCCCAGGATCGGCAAAACGCCTTCCTCAATGCTGCAGCCGATCGGCGCACCGTCGCGGCTGATCGCGTCGCCGCGCCAGCCTCACCAAACGTGCTGCAAGCGGGCGCCGTGATCTCCGCCGCACTGATCACCGGCATCCGTTCGGATCTCCCCGGCCAGATCACCGCCCAGGTGACGGAAAACATCTACGACAGCCCGACGGGTCGCATCCTCCTTGTGCCCCAAGGCACACGCGTCATCGGCCAGTACGATAATAACGTCCAGTTCGGGCAGAGCCGCGTCCTCTTGGTGTGGAATCGGCTGATCTTCCCGAACGGACGGTCGATCGTTCTCGAGCGCCAGCCGGGCGCCGACGCCGAGGGCTACGCCGGCCTACAGGATGGCGTCGATTATCACTGGTGGGACCTCGCCAAAGCTGCGGGCCTCTCGACCCTGCTCAGCGTCGGCGCCGAACTCGCCGTGGACAATGATGATCGCCTGATTCAGGCGATCCGCAACGGCGGTCAGGACACTATCAATGATGCGGGCCAACAGATCGTCCGGCGCCAGCTCAACGTCGCACCCACGCTGACGATCCGCCCAGGCTTCCCGGTGCGCGTCATTGTCACTCGAGACCTGGTTCTAGAACCTTATGGAGGCTCGTGATGCCCAAGCTCAAACTTGGCCCTTTGATTGACGAAAAGCCAGTCAAGATCACGGTGGAACTACCCGCTTCGTTGCATCGAGATTTGGTGGCATACGGAGGCGCCATGGGCCGCGAGCACGGACAAGGGGCGATCGAGCCTTACAAGCTCGTTGTTCCGATGTTGGAGCGCTTTATCGCGACAGATCGCGGCTTCACAAAGCTCCGCCGGGCTCAAACCGCCGGTTGATGCTCACCGCGAAGTCTTAGGCGCTCCGTCAATTGCCTCAGCGCCGGATTCGCGCATTGAGCGGTCCAAACCGCGGTCCATTGCAGGTGATCTGCGGACTGAACAGGCAAGATGCTCAAGTCGGGGGTGTTCGGGCTGATCATGGACTTCACTGCGAGCGTCAGTCCGAAACCCTCTCGCACGAGGTATATGAGATTGTCTCTACCGACTTGCTGCAAAGATAGTTGCGGTCTGCTGCCGAGGCGTCGCAGATGCCACCCCAGAATCTCCGCGACCTTGAGCCCAAAGGCGTCCGAACTGACAAGGATTGTCTCTTCGGTTAGGTCGCTCCATCCGACAGTCGCAAGCCGCGCAAGAGGATGTTCGACCGACGTAACGACGACGAGCGGCTCCTTCCAAACAGGCAACGCATCAAACCCCTCGATCTGCGGCTCTCCGATGACAAAGGCGACATCGAGCCGCCCTCGCGATACGCCCGCGAGGGTGTCATCGAACGAAGCTTCCTCCACTCGGATCTTCACCTTCGGATATTTTCGTCGATAGGTTCTCAGGAGTTCCGGCAAGGGGCCTTGAGTAAGCGTTCCCATCAGGCCGATCCGCAAGTGCCCGTGTTGCCCGGTGTGGGACGACGCCAGTTCCTTGACCGCCCTGTGGAGATGTTCCGCTCCAACACGCGCTTCCTGAAGGAAATGGCTACCAATGGGAGTCAGGACCACCCCAGTACGGCGGCGCTCGAACAGAGCGACGCCGAGCCGCCGCTCGAGAAGCTGTACTCGGCGTGTGAGCGTAGACTGGTTGACCCCGATGGATAGTGCCGCGCGACGGAACGATCCGTGCTCCGCGGCAAGATGAGCATAACGAAGGTATCGCAGGTCAAGCGAGAGATCGGGCACTCTCGGCCCTCCGCTCCGACCTCCGCATGGTCGGCGTGAGCTTGCAGTTCATCCGACGCGATCGCCAGCCTGGGCCGCAGGTGGCCATCCAAAACCAACCTGCCGGTGAGATCCATCTATCCCCAAACTTCCTTCGGAAGCTCTCTTCCATTCCTCTAAACTCCGCATTATAACCTTTATAAGCCATTATGTGCGACTGAGTCCCTTATATAGGGAATTTAGAGGAACTTAAACCCTGCCAGAGGTAACAAAAATGTCGGAAGAGTTCTATACGGTCGAGTTCGCCGCGGAGCAGTTGAAGCTGCATCCAAAGACCGTCCTCAAATTCATTCGTCAGGGTCAATTGCGCGCCACCAAGGTTGGTCGCCAGTATCGCATCTTGCGCTCAGACCTTGCCGCCTTGGTTGGTGATCATCGTGCGGCTCGGGGCGCGTTGCGCGAGGTTAGGTCGACCACGATCGTCGATATCTCCAACGCGGATGCCGAGTTCGCACGGAGGATGGCGGCACTTCTGACCGGCGCCCGCAAGGCAAACGGCCGGTCTGCCGAGCCCATGAGCGTGGACGTCACACACGATCCGGCGAACAAGCAGGTCAAGATCATCATCGTCGCCCGGCCATCGGATGCTGCCGAACTCCTGCAACTCTCCGAAGTCCTGCTGGAAGGCCGTACATGAGTTCCGCCTTCCGAACACCAGAAGGCGCGAAGGCGGTCCGCGAGAGCTATGAGCAGCTTCTGGAGCATTGGCCGTCGCCAAGCCGTCGCCATCTTGTGCCGACCTCAGCGGGTGAGACGTTTGTGATTGAAAGCGGCCCGCTCGATGCACCAGCCGTCGTCCTGTTGCATGGCACTGCTGCGAATTCCGCCATGTGGCTGAGCGACGTTGCCGCGTGGACCCAGCGATTCCACGTGTTTGCTGTCGACATCATCGGCGATGCTGGTCTCAGCGCCTTCAACCGCCCCGCGCTCGATACCGACGCGCATGCGCGATGGCTAGACGAGGTCCTCTCAGCTCTTTCGATCCAGCGCACGTCGCTTGTCGGCATCTCCATGGGCGGCTGGCTCTCGCTCGACTACGCGACGCGCCGTCCTGAGCGCGTGCAGAAGCTCGCCGTCATCAACCCCGCCGGCGTCGGCGAGCCTCGGAACGTGCTCATCTGGGCGCTGCCGCTCTTGATGCTTGGCCGGTGGGGCCGCCGCAAGATGATTGAGCGGATCGCCGGCGCTCCGAGCGGTGCGCCGTCCCCGGATCAAGCGGCAGTGGCTACCTTCCTAGAACTGATCTTCAGCCACTTCCGGCCGCGCACAGCGGCGCTCCCCCGGTTCGACGATGCCGCATTGGATCGGCTATCTATGCCTGTCCTGGCGATCATCGGAGGTAGGGACGTCTTTATCGACGCGCCCGGTACCCGCGCGCGTCTCGAGGCGCATGTTCATGACCTGACGATGTCGTTCCTTCCAGACGCCCATCACTTCGTACCCGGTCAGACTTCGAAGATCGAAGCATTCCTGGCGGCCAAACCGACAGCGTCAGCATAGGAGCGTCGCTTTGAAGGAGAAGATCGATATCAAACTCGTCAAAGCCCTTCGGAAGCGCACCGCAGCCGGAGTGGTGAGTTGCAGAGACGCGCTGATCGACACCGGTGGCGACCTCGATTCGGCAGTGAAACTCCTGCATGAACGGCATCTCTTGCCCGCCGCCATTGAGCGCCGACCTACGGCCGAGGGGCTGATCGCCTTCCTCGTCGATGGCCGTTGCGGCGTCATCGTTGAGCTCGCTGCAGAGACAGACTTCACTGCCCGCAATCCGCTGTTTCAACAAGCAGCGCAAGCTATCGCGCGGACCACGTTCACGGTGGGAGGCGAATTGGCCGATACGCTCGCAGCGCCGTCGCCCGATGGTCAGGGAGACATCGCAGGCTATGTGCGACGACTGGCTGCAACGTTCGGCGAGAACATTCATGTCCGGAGGGCAAGCATCCTCAGGACCGAGAATGGGTTGATCGGCGCATACGCGCACAATCCGCCGGTGCCGGGCCTTGCGAGAATGGTAGCGCTAGTGGCAATCAGCGGACATGCCCCCGGTTCATCTGGCAATTTAGTTGCCAAGAAGCTGGCCATGCACGTCGTCGGCGCCTCGCCACTGTGGTCGAGCGTCAATCATGTTCCGCCGTCGATTCGCGATCAGAAGCGGTTGAGAATCGACGACGAACGTGAGCATAGCCCAGACGAACGCGACGTCAGTTCCGCCATCGAAGCCCGGCTGGAGCGGTTCTACGAGCAGACCGTCCTTCCTCGACAACGCTACCTGCTCGACCCCTCGATGACCGTTGCCGAGTTTCTGGCTGCCGAGGCCGGGTCCGATGCTCACATCGAGGGTTTCGTCTGTTTCCGCATCGGAGAGGACGCCGCGCACGACGCGCGTGTTGCCGAAGCTGCGGAGTTCGAATGGACCTTCGGCAACGATTGGTCTGACGAGCGCCCTTCGAAACTGACCGCCATCGGCAATGAGCGGGTCTTTGAGATCTCGCTTCGTGGACCGAAGCTGCGGGACGATCGTGATGCCGTCGATCTTATCAATGCGGCATGGTCGGGCGGAGCGACCATCATCGCACTGCCTGTGGAGCGTCTGTCGACGGACTTCTTCCCCCTCAGCACAAGGAAAGCCGGAGCGATCCTCCAGAAGTTCTCGAACTTCGGCACACGCGTTGCCATTGTCGGCGACATTTCCTCCGAACTCAGTGCGAGTTCGGCGCTACGCGACTTCGTCTATGAATCCAACCACCGCGGTCAGGTCGTGTTCGTTCCCGACCTGAAAGTGTTGACGCAAGGATTGCGGAAATCACAGCACGACAACGGGGATACCGCATGAAAAGCCAAGCGTCGCGATCATCGGCCGAACGCTGGCAGCCAACAAGCTTTTGAAGGACCGAGAAGATCGCCAATCGCCTTTAGGTAGCCTTCCAACGCAGCACGCCCAGTCTCAGACAGGTGAAAACTTGTAGCAGCCGACAGAAACCCGCCGATGTGTACGCTACAGCCCGAAAATACCGCACGGCATTTCGAGGGGGCTTCCAGTACCGATATCTATCGCTTTCAATCGCCTTAGAGAAGGAGATTGAGAATGCGAAAGACCGAAACTACCCAAATCAGGCGAACAATCCGGCGCCACCAGTTACGCGAGATGGTGCCGATGGCTGACAGCACGATTTATGAAATGGAACAACGTGGCGAGTTCCCTCGTCGGTTCGCGCTCTCGCCACGGTGTATCGTTTGGGACCTGGCCGAGGTCGAGGCCTGGCTGATGGCAAGGCGGGCTGCCCCGATCCGTCGAGCACAGCACCCTGACGTCACCAAGCGCAAAACCCGACCGGTCAAAGGGCGGGATCAAGCTCCATCACGGGCATAGCTGGCGGCAGAAGCGTTGGGGCGTGCTTCCGACCGTCGATCCAGGCGTCCACGGTATCCGCCCACTGCTGCATCATATGCCGGCGCTGCACCTCATACTCGGCCTTGTTGTAAACGCCGCGCGATGAACGCCCGTCCTCGTGCGCCAGGCACTTTTCGATCCAGTCGCTGTTAAAGCCCAGCTCATTTAGCAGCGTCGAGCCCGTCCGCCGCAGATCATGAACCGTGAAAGGCTCCAGCGGCAGCCCCTCCTTCTTGGCCTGTTCGACGACGGCATAGGTGACCCGATTGAAGGTCGCGCGCGACATCGGCGCGTCCGCGTCGTACCGGGACGGCAACAGATATCGGGAGTTGCCGGAGCAGGTCTTGAGGGCGATCATGATGTCCAACGTCTGTCGGCACAGGTAGACGTTGTGCGGCTTCGACCGCTTCATGCGCTCCTTCGGGATGGTCCAGACGGCGTTGTCGAAATCGATCTCGTCCCATACCGCATCCTGCAACTCACTTTTCCGGACCATGGTGAGGAGGAAGAGTTTCATGCCGAGGCGGATTGTCGGTAGCGTCGCGACGTGCTCGAGCTGTTTGAACATGATGCGGATCTCGGCGGGTGAAAGCGCGCGGTCCTTCGGCGTAAAGGTGGCGATCGAGGCCGGACCAACGTCATCGGCCGGATTGGCGACCTTCTCGCCATGCAGAATGGCATAACCGTAGATCTGCTTGAGGATATCCCTAACGTGGATGGCGGTCGCAGGCGCACCCCGCTCGACGATCTTGCCGCAATGGGCGCGCAGGTCATCAGGTGTGATCTCTGTCAGAAGTCGGTTCCGCCAGACGGGCATGAGTTCGCGTTCGAAGATGGAGCGACGCATCGCGCGCGTGCTGTCGGCCATCGTTGCGTTGGTCAGCCATTTCTCGCCGAACTGGCCGAAGCTCTTTGCTTCCTTGATCCGGCGCTTCTCCCGCTGCTTCTCGATGGCGGGGGACCGCCCCTCGGCAATCGCCCGGCGCGCGTCAATGCATAGCTCTCGAGCCCTGGCGAGCGATATCCCGTCGCGGGCATACCTACCGAGATAGACGGTCTCCCGCCTGCCGTTCAGCCGATAGTCGAGCCTGAACGAGATGGCGCCCGACGGCGCGACGCGCACATACATGCCGTCACGATCGGATACCTTGTACATTTTGGCTTTTGGTTTCAAACACTTGAGTGCTGCATCGGTCAACATTTCGGGCCTCCTTGCGGAAAAGTACCGTCACGCGGTTTTTGGAGGCCGATGTCGTCGAAAACGCTTATATTTCAGCGTATTAGTTCGAAAAAAGTACCGTCATGAGCCTCATTGCTCCTGACGGTACTTTCGTTTTTCCGGTTGATCAATGGGGGCAAGGCCCGTCAGCGAGGCCGCCGAACGCGATCTACGCCCACCGATAGATGTCGATAGGTACAGGAGTATTTTATTTTTGTTTACAGTGCGTTAGGTCGTACTTTAGCGCAAATTCGGCGGCGTTCGGATGGGCCTGAATTATTCCCACTCAATCGTGCCGGGCGGTTTGGACGTGATATCATACGTCACCCGGTTGATGCCGCGCACCTCGTTGATGATACGGGTGGCGACGCGACCCAGGAAGCCATGGTCGAACGGATAATAATCCGCTGTCATACCGTCCACCGAAGTCACGGCGCGCAGCGCACAGGCGTAATCATAGGTGCGACCATCGCCCATCACCCCCACCGTGCGCACCGGCAGCAGCACGGCGAAGGCCTGCCAGATGGCATCATAGAGGCCGGCATTGCGGATTTCTTCCAGATAGACCGTGTCCGCCTTGCGCAGGATTTCCAGCTTCTCCCGCGTGATCTCACCGGGGATGCGGATGGCCAGCCCCGGCCCTGGGAACGGGTGACGGCCGACGAAGCTGTGCGGCAGACCCAGTTCGCGGCCCAGTGCGCGGACCTCATCCTTGAACAGTTCGCGCAGCGGTTCCACCAGCTTCAGCTTCATGCGGTCGGGCAGACCGCCGACATTATGGTGCGACTTGATGGTCACCGACGGGCCGCCGGTGAAGGAAACGCTTTCGATCACGTCGGGGTAGAGCGTGCCCTGGGCCAGGAACTCCGCCCCGCCGATCTTGGCGGCCTCTGCATCAAACACCTCGATAAACAGGCGGCCGATGATCTTGCGCTTCTGTTCCGGGTCGGAAACACCTTCCAGCTGGCCCAGGAACATGTCGGACGCATCCACATGCACCAGCGGGATATTGTAATGGTCGCGGAACAGGGTGACCACCTGATCGGCCTCGCCCGCCCGCATCAGGCCGGTATCGACGAAGATACAGGTCAACTGCGTACCAATTGCCTCATGGATCAGCACGGCGGCGACGGAGCTGTCCACCCCGCCGGACAGGCCACAGATCACCTTGGCAGAACCCACCTGTTCACGGATGCGGGCCACGGCTTCGGCGCGGAAGGCCGCCATGGTCCAGTCGCCCTTCAGACCCGCGACCTTGAACAGGAAATTGCGGATCAGCGCGTCGCCATGCGGAGTGTGATACACCTCCGGGTGGAACTGCACGGCGTAGAAACGGCGGGTATCATCCGCGATGATGGCATAGGGGGCGCCTTCCGACGTGGCAACGATGCGGAAACCTTCCGGCAGCTTTGTCACCCGGTCGCCATGGCTCATCCAGACCTGTTCGCGGGCGCCAACGTGCCATACCCCGTCAAACAGGGCGCAATCACCCTTCACATTCACAAAGGCGCGGCCAAATTCGCGGGTGTCACCCGGCTCCACCTTGCCGCCCAGCTGCTCGCACATGGTCTGCTGGCCGTAGCAAATGCCAAAGACCGGCACGCCCAGCGTCCACACCGCATCATGGGCGCGCGGGCTGCCGGCTTCGGTCACGCTGGCCGGCCCGCCGGAGAGGATGATGGCGCGGGGGGCGAAGGCGCGGATACGCTCTTCCCCGGCGCTGAACGGGATGATTTCGCAATAGATGCCGGCTTCGCGCACACGCCGGGCGATCAACTGCGTCACCTGCGATCCGAAATCCAGGATCAGGACGCGGTCGGGATGGGCGGCGATGTCGGGGGCGGCGGCGGCCATGGCGCATATTCCTGGCTAGTGTCGGAAAATGCGCCGCACCCTAACCGAGGGGGCGGGGTGCGGCAAGCAGACGCCAAGCAGGGCAGCCCCCGCTTCAGGGCCCTTACTCCTTGGTGCTGATGGCCGTATAAGCAGGGGGTTTGCTGAGGGTGATGCTGGGATTCTCCCGCCGCAGCTTCTTGTCATTGGGGATCATCACCCGCCCGTCCTTGTCGGCCTTGATGACCCGGCTGCTGGATGCCCCCGCCAGGGTGGCGGTGCAATCCACCCCGCAGAAGACCCGCAATGTCTGGGCCGAGGGCGCCACGAAGGACAGCATCCCCGCTTCCTTGCCGATCAGCTTGTCAAACTGGGCAAAGGCCGCCTGCACATCGGCATAACTGAAATGGCTGCCGTCGCCCGACAGCTTCATGCCCACCTGCACACGGATGGCATAGTTCTTTTCCGACTGGTTGAACTGAACCAGCGTATTGGTCTTCAGCCATTCCGGCTGATAGGGAAGCTGGAAGGCATTGTCGGCATCAACCGGAATATCCTTCACCCCGTCCGGGCTGGCGATGCTGATCGTCACCGGCAGGTTAAGCTGTTTGCCATCTTCCGCCCGGATGGAGGTGCGCAGCGACAGCCGGTCCCGTTCCTTCAGGGAGTAGAACTTGTCCAACTGGTCGAACAATTCCTTGTAGGGCACCTGATGCACCGCCGTCTGGGCGGGGGCAGGGCCGGCCAGCAGTGGTAACACCAGGACCAGGGCGGCCAGCGCAGGGTTCCTCATCGCCTTATCCTCCTTGGATGATTTCACGTGACAGGGGCCATCGGTTCCACCCGCACCTGCCCGCCTTCTGCCACCAGGAAGCTGGCATCGGGTACCTCTGTCCAATGGCCGGGATCTTCATCCAGCGGTTCGGAAAGGACCAGCACCGAATCCCGTCCCCCTCCGTCCAGGCAGAGCTTGCCATCCTGGCAACCTTCGACATGGCCCTGGGTCCAGTAAAGGCTGGGCGAATGTTTGTCGCTGGACCAGCGCACGGCGTAAAGCCGCTGGCCATCGCTGGCCGCCGCCGTCATGCGGAACGGTTCTTCCACCCCTTCGGCCCGCATCAGGCCCAGAATCTGGGCGATGGTGCGGGCAAAGGCACCGGCCGGGTCTTCCATCAACCCATTGCCCAGGGCCAGGAAGAAGAAGGCCTCGCTATCCGTCGATCCTTCGCGGAACCGATAAAGATCGCGGCGGATCAGCCCTTCCACATCCTGGCGCACTTGAGGCCAGCCACCGATCTGGCCATTATGCATGAACAGCCAGTCGCCATAACGAAACGGGTGGCAATTCAGCCGCGAGGTGGCGGTACCGGTCGACGCCCGCACATGGGCAAAGTATAGCGGCGAGCGAATCTGCTCCGCCAGGGATCGCAGATTGGCATCCGACCAGGCGGGCATCGTATCCCGGTAGAGCCCCGGCCGGCTAAGATCGCCATACCAGCCCAGGCCGAACCCATCGCCATTGATGGAAACGACACTGCGCTGGGCGTGCAGCGACTGGCGGATCAGGGAATTGCGGGGCTGGAACAGCAATGTATCCATGGAAATCGGCACGCCCGCATAGGCTAACCAGCGACACATGAAAAGGGGACTCCAAAAGCCAACGGGCAACAGACTGGCCGGTTCTTGTGGCGGAACAAGGGCGGATACCGACAGGACAGCGCATGGGGGGTACCCCCTCAGCCGATGGACCCACAGCCCCCACGCCCCCGTTTCAACAACATCCCGCCGCTGCGCTCAGCAGACATGGCGGGCCAACAACCGGTCTGGAGGACCACCATGAGCAAGGACAACATCAAGGGCAAGCTCAACGAGGTGAAGGGTGAGATCAAGCAGGCCGTGGGCCGCGCCACCGATAATCAACGTCTGGAAAATGAAGGCACCGCCGACAAGGTGAAGGGCAAGGCCCAGCAGGTGGCCGGCCATGCCAAGGAAGCCGTCCGCGACATCACCCGCTGAGCCAGCAGGGGCCGAACCGATCATGCGCGAGACCATGGAAGGGACGGCCCTTGAGCTGAACAGTGCCCCGCCGCCGGACGGCCCCCCCGCGTCCGGCGGGCCGGTGGCGTTGCTGCGCCCTGGGGAGACCTGTTGGCGGCTGGAACGGGCCGACCGGCTGGGCGTGATGATTGATGCGCAGGATTATTTCCGCAGCCTGAAACAGGCTTTGCTGGGCGCGCGCCATCAGGTGCTGTTGATCGCCTGGGATTTCGATACCCGAATCCGGCTGGAACCCGATCGGGACCGGCCAAGCCCCGCCAAGGCCCCGGACAAGCTGGGCCGTTTCCTGGCCTGGCTGATCCGGCGCAAGCCGGGTCTGCAGGTGCATGTGCTGAAATGGCGTTTCAGCGGTATCTGGGGGTTGATGCGGGGCATGACACCGCTCTGGGTCTTGAACCTGATGAGCGACCGACGGCTGCATTACCGGGTGGCGTCTGACCATCCGCTGGGCGCCTGCCATCACCAGAAAATCGTCGTCATTGATGACCGCATCGCCTTTTGCGGCGGCATTGATATGACGGCGGAGCGCTGGGACACGCGCGGTCACCTGGATGACGACCCGCGCCGCCGTGGCCCCGGCCCCAAACGTTACGCGCCCTATCATGACATGACCGCCGCCGTGGATGGTGCCGCCGCCCGCGCGCTGGGCGATCTGGCCCGCCAGCGCTGGTTTCACGCCACCGGTGAACGGCTGCCGGCCCCACCGCCACCCACAGCCTATGAACCGGCCCCCTGGCCCCCTGGCCTGCTGCCTTTGTTGCGCCAGCCCCTGGTCGGTATCGCTCGCACCCAGCCCGCCTTCAGCGGACAGGAAGAAGCACATGAGGTGGAGCGACTCTGGCTGGAGGCCATCCACGCCGCCCGGCGCTATATCTATATAGAGGCGCAATATGTCGCCTGCCGCCGGATTGGTCAGGCCCTGCTGGAACGGCTGGAACAGCCGGACAGGCCGGAGATCGTCATCATCAACCCCACCATCGCCAATGGCTGGCTGGAGGAGGCGGCCATGGGCCGCGCGCGTGACCTTATTCTGGGCGCGCTCTGCGCCGCCGACCCGGAGGGAAGGCGATTCGCCTGTTATGCACCGGTGACGCCCAAAGGGGTGCGCATCTATGTTCATGCCAAGCTGCTGATCGTGGATGACAAGGTGCTGCGTATCGGCTCCTCCAACATGAATAACCGCTCCATGGGGGTGGACACGGAATGCGATCTGGCCGTGGCGCTGGGTGATGGGCCGATGGATCAGGAGGGACGCGGCCGGCTGCGCGACATGCGCGACGGGCTGATCGCCGAACATCTGGGCATCTCCGTCCCGCTGGCCACGCGAACGATTGCCGAAAAAGGCGGCATGATCGCCGCCATTGAGGCTCTACGGCGCGCCGGCGGCAAGACACTGGTTCCCATCCTGTGCCAGGAGGTGACCGCAGCAGAAACCTTCCTGGTGGAGCAGGAATTGCTGGACCCGGAGCGACCACGCTATCCGTTCCAGTCTTTCTTTCACCGGTTGGATTGGGGCTGGGCCCGTCGCCGCAAGGCCCGTCGGCTGCGGCGGGCCGCAAAACCGATAAAATGATATAAACCCTATCCATGTTTTGACGGTCTGCCACACCGTTGTAACGCGCAAGGGTGCCGCGATTTACAGTTTGGGGGGCCTGGGGTTATGGTGCGCCCGCCTTCGTGAAGGTTTGGCGACATTGTTTCGCGGTGGCGCCGCTCACCCCTCCCCTTTCACCCAATGACGGGCAGCACGACATGAAGCTGATCGCCGGTAACAGCAATCAGCCCTTGGCTGAAGCCATTTCCCAGTGCCTTGAGGTTCCGCTGACCAAGGCCACCATCCGGCGTTTTGCCGATAACGAGATCTTCGTTGAGATCAACGAGAATGTCCGCGGTGAGGATGTTTTCGTGGTCCAGTCGACCTCGGCCCCGGCGAACGACCATCTGATGGAATTGCTGGTCACGATCGACGCGCTGCGCCGTGGCTCCGCCCGCCGTATTACGGCGGTGCTGCCCTATTACGGCTATGCCCGTCAGGACCGCAAGACCGGCCCCCGCACGCCGATTTCCGCCAAGCTGGTGGCCAATCTGGTGACGACGGCCGGCGCCAACCGCGTGCTGACGCTGGACCTTCATGCCGGCCAGATCCAGGGCTTCTTCGACATCCCGCTGGATAATCTGGTGGCCGGTGGCGTGTTCACCAAGGACATCCAGGACCGGATCAAGGATGGCAACCTGATGGTTGTCTCCCCCGACGTGGGTGGTGTGGTGCGCGCCCGCGCCATTGCCAGCCGCCTGAATGCCGATCTGGCCATCATCGACAAGCGCCGCGAACGCGCCGGCGTCTCTGAAGTGATGAATGTCATTGGTGATGTGAACGGCCGTGACTGCATCCTGATCGACGATATCGTCGACAGTGCCGGCACGCTGTGCAATGCCGCCGTGGCCCTGAAGGCGCGTGGCGCCACCTCTGTGCGCGCCTATGTCACCCATGGCGTGCTGTCCGGCGGTGCGGTTGACCGCGTTGCCAAGTCCCCGCTGGATGAGCTGGTGACCACCGACAGCATCGTGGCGACGGAAGCCGTGCGCAATGCGCCGAATATCCGTCAGCTCTCGATTGCCAATCTGATGGCCGACGCCATTGAGCGCATCAGCAACGAACGCTCGGTGTCCAGCCTGTTCGACTGATCGGACGGCAGGTAGCGGTTAAAGAGAGGGCGGCAGGCCGATATGGCCAGCCGCCCTTTTTTTGTTCAGGGCTACCTTTCCAATCAGTGGCTCTTTTCCCCTGACTGGACGATCACCCCGTACCAGCCGAGCCCGCGATAGGTTTCATAGCCCGGCGTCAGGGCAAATCCGACCAGACGGCCATACTTGTCGACATAGTGCCCCATCGGCTTGCCACCGGTTTCCAGCGGAAATGTCTCCGTCAACTGGCCTCGCCCATCGGATGAAGCGATGACCCGGCCAGCGGCATCCACCAGCAGGCAACGCGTATGCGCTTCCTCGCTGTGATCCAGCCGCACGCCGGTGGTCACGGCTCGGGCCTGCGGCTCCCAGTCGAAGAAAATGCCCATGGCGCCGATGACATCACCATCCACCGCCCCATCACGCCGCACAGCAGTGGAATAGGTTGCCACCGTGCGGCCATCCAGGGCCGGGTTGGTGGTGACATCAACCACAGCGAAATCCGCTCCGTCCTTGGTGGCCAGCGCCTGCCGGAACCAGGGTTCATTGGCGACATTGGTGCCGACGGCATGGGGGAAGCGGCGGGGTCGGCCGGTGGCAATCACCCGCCCGCTGCGGTCAGCCACCCACAGATCCAGATAGACCGTGTAGCTGTCCAGAATCACCCCCAGGCGCGAACTGGCAAAAACCGTCGCGTCAGGCGTGGGGGCGGCGATACAATCCACCACCGCCTTGTCAGTGGCCCACCAGCGCACATCGCAGGAGCGTTCATAGAGATTACGATCGATGATCTCGATCATGTTGAGCGCCAGATCGGCCAGACGCTGGCCCCGGAAACGAACCATCAGGTCTTCGCCCACGGTGGCCATACGGTCCACCAGCTGGCCGATCTCGCTCCGCAGCTCGCTGGCCACGACACTGACCTGGCGGGAGATGGAATTCACCTCATTCGCCACCACGGCAAAGCCACGCCCGGCATCGCCGGCCCGACCGGCCTCGATCAGCGCGTTGAAGGCCAGCATCTTGGTGGTACGGTTGATATCTTCGATGGCGGAGACCTTCTGGCTCGCCACATCCAGCACGTTCCTCGTCAGATCGATAAGGCTGTTATCCATGAGCCGCCTCTTATGTGCACTGCAACAGCGTGTTTTTCCAGAAAGCAAAAACCGTGCCTGTTACAAGCTACCCGTTAACCTATTGACAAGATTTGACATTAAATAAATGACCGGACGATAGATAATTTCGCATATGCCGCATGAAACAGCAGGAAATAGCTTGCTGCCTTGTAATTAAGCTGTCTTAAATGAAACAAAGTCTGAACATCGCTGTACCTGGCAAGAACAGGGGCTCCTCGCATGGTGGCAACTGGTTCTAACCCCAATACACGTTGATGTTTGTGGCCGTGCGCCGCTCTACGCGCAGCAAAAAGGGCGGCACCACTGGCACCGCCCTGTTCACAACTGACCAAAAAACAGGCCGACCGGATCAGCGGCAGAAGGGCGGCAGCGGCTGCGCGCCGGCTGCCTGTTCCATCACACCCGCCACCCGCAGCAGCGTCACCTCGTCAAACGGACGGCCCAGGATCTGCAGACCCAGCGGCAGCCCATCAGCAGCCAAGCCCGCCGGCACGGAAATGCCCGGCAGCCCGGCCAGGCTGGCCGGCACGGTGAACACGTCATTCAGGTACATGGAAATCGGATCATCCTGCTTTTCGCCGATGGCAAAGGCCGTGCTGGGGGCCGTCGGCGTCAGGATCACGTCGCACTGCTCGTAAGCCTTGGCAAAATCCTCGGCAATACGGGCGCGGACCTTCTGCGCCTTCAGGTAATAGGCGTCATAATAGCCGGCCGAGAGCACATAAGTGCCGATCATGATACGGCGGCGCACTTCCTTGCCGAAGCCTTCACCACGCGTATTCTCGTACATCTCCTGCAGATCCTTGCCCTCGACGCGCAGGCCGAAGCGCACGCCGTCATAACGGGCGAGGTTGGAGGAGCATTCCGCCGGGGCCACCACGTAATAAGTGGCCAGCGCGTACTTGGTGTGCGGCAGGCTGATTTCCACCGGCACCGCGCCGGCTGCCTTCAGCCATTCAATGCCCTGCTGCCAGACGCGCTCTATCTCCGCCGGCATCCCCTCCACCCGGTATTCCTTGGGAATACCGACGCGCAGGCCACGGATATCGCCGGTCAAGGCTGCCTGGAAATCAGGCACCGGCATATCGACGGACGTGCTGTCCTTGGGGTCGAATCCGGCCATGCTCTGCAGCATGATCGCGGCATCGCGCACCGTGCGGGTCATCGGGCCAGCCTGATCCAGCGAGCTGGCAAAGGCGATGGTGCCCCAGCGGGAGCAGCGGCCATAGGTGGGCTTCAGCCCGACAATACCGGTGAAGCTGGCCGGCTGGCGGATGGAACCGCCGGTATCCGTGCCGGTGGCGGCAATAGCAAAACGACCGGACACGGAGGCCGCCGACCCGCCGGAAGAGCCACCGGGCACCAGCTTGCGTTCCGCCGCCGCCGGGTCTTTGCCGGTCCAGGGGTTCAGCACCGGGCCGTAATAGCTGGTGATATTGGCCGAACCCATGGCGAATTCGTCCAGGTTCAGCTTGCCCAGCATCACCGCACCATCGCGGAACAGGTTCGCGGTGATGCTGCTTTCATAGGCCGGCTTGAAGCCGTCCAGGATGTGGCTGGCTGCCGTGGTCAGCACGCCCTTGGTGCAGAACAGATCCTTGATGCCCAGCGGCATCCCGTCCATCGGACCATTGGTCCCGGCACCATAGCGCGCGTCGGATGCCTTGGCCTGGTCGAGCGCGATCTCCGGCGTCTCCGTGATGAAGGCGTTCAGCGGGCGGGCCGCCTCCACCGCCTTCACATAGGCCTCGGTCAGTTCGACCGCGGTGAATTCCTTCTTCTTCAGCCCGTCCAGGGCCTCCGACATGGAAAGATGGGTCAGATTGGTCATTATTCGACGACCTTGGGCACGGAGAAGAAATGTTCGGCGGCGTCGGTGGCGTTCAGCACCACGGCGTCGGGATAGCCACCATCGGTCACCTGATCGGCCCGGCGGCGCAGGGTTTGGGCGGCAACGGAGGTCATCGGCTCAACACCGTTGGTGTCAACCTCGCCCAACTGCTCGACCCAGCCGAGCAGTTTGTTCAGTTCATCCGCCAGATGCGCCTGTTCCTCTTCCGGCACCTTGATGCGGGCGAGGTGGGCGATCTTTGCCACGGTCTTGGCGTCCAGGGTGGCCTTGTCCTGCGACATGGTGCTAAATCTCGTCATAGCTGCGGGCGTCTTGCCCCGGCCGCCCCCATCAGGAAACCGATGATGCGGGCGCGAAAGCGGTTTGGAAGCTAGCACCACGTCATGGCAATCCGCAACCTTGAGGAACTGAAACCCGCAATGCCCCGTCACGCACGGCTGATGGGGCTGGATATCGGGGAGAAGACCATTGGTCTGTCCGTCTGCGATCCGGGCTTCAGCGTCGCATCGCCCATCGGCACCATCCGCCGCACCAAATTCACCCAGGATGTGCAGGAACTGGCCCGCGCCATGAAGGACCGCGACGTGCGCGGCCTGATCATCGGCCTGCCGGTCAATATGGACGGGACGGAGGGGCCGCGCTGTCAGTCGGTGCGAGAATTCGCCCGCCAGATCCTGATGCGCCCGCAAATGTTCGCCCAGGGCGAGCCGGAAGTCGCCTTCTGGGACGAACGGCTGTCCACCAGTGCGGTGGAACGCATGATGATCGAATGGGACATGACCCGCAAGAGGCGGGACGAGGTGGTGGACAAGATGGCCGCCGCCTACATCCTGCAAGGTGCTCTGGATTTCATGAAGCGGGCGGAGCAGGACGCGGCGGGAGACGAAGAGGATGATGCTGAGGGAGAAGATCGCTGACCCGCCTTCGGCCATCTTGACAAGTGAACGAAACCTATCATTTTTATAGGTGAGGGCGTGAATGATGAATCCGACGCAGGCAACCGCCTATCTGAACAGGTTGGCGATTGTTGAAAGTCAGATTTTCATTACACCCCATGCCCGTACCCGTGCGCCCGAAAGGGGAAAGTATCCGCTTCTGGCCAGCCAGATCATTGCCTGTATCCGACATGGGATGGTGACGGAAGGTCCGTATGACGATCCGAAATGGCCCGGAAAGCTGAAATGCACCGTCACGCGCGTGCGCGACGGTGAACATCATGAATGCGTTGTCTCATTCGATCCGGCGGGGCCGCCGGTGGTGGTGATCACCGCCTATGAATGGCGCCGCCGCGTCCGCTGAGAGGCTTAAATGCTGCACTACACCGATTGCGGTCTGGAAAATATCTATCTGGCCAATGGCTATCAGGTGATGGAGACACCGTATGGCAAGGCGGTGTCGGTAGAGAATGCCCGCGAGTTGCACCAGCGCATCGGTTGCGATCTGGTCAATGGGATGCCGCATCTGTCAGGTCGGCAGTTCCGATTCCTGCGCGCCGTGATGGATATGACGCAGGCTGAACTGGCCCGCCCTTTCGGCAATGATGTGCAGACAATTGCCCGCTGGGAGAAACTGTCGCGCGTGCCGAAGCTGGCAAACCAGTTGATTCGCCAGATTTACCTGGAACATGTGGGCGAAAAGCCCAGCTATACCGAAACGGTGGAGCGGGTGCTTTCCCTGCCCGCTGCCAAGCCCCGGCTGCAATACCGCGACGCCGGGGCGGGTTTGTGGCAACAGGATGTCGTGGCGGCCTGACCGGGTCACGCCGCGCGCGGCAGGCCGCCGGGGTCCAGCATCATGGTCAGCGCCGTGCTGCCGCGATCCATGGCTTCCAGGGTCAGGGAGAAGGCATCGGCGGGCGGCAGGTCGAAATCGCACACCACCTCCCCGCAATCAAACGTGACGCGGGCATCCAGCCGGCCGGCGATTCGCAGCATCCGGTGATTATCGCCCAGGCAGAACAGCATCATCCGGCCCATGCCGCGATTGCGGGCCAGCACCATGGCCCGGCGCACCATGGTGCTGCCAACGCCCTGGCCCTGCCAGTCGGGTTCAATAGTGATGGCCAGTTCAGCCCGTTCGCCACGCGACGGGTCGCGGCGCAGTTCCACAGCGGCGCGGACTTCACCACCGATCAAGGCGACCAGGATGGTGGCATGGGCCCAATCGATGCCATCCACATAGGCACGCACCGCATCATCCGACATGCCGCCCATGAATCGGGCCCGGCGATCCCCGCGCGGCAAGCGCAGCAGGTGGTCGGCGTAACGCCCGGCCTCAGCCGGCAAAAGGGTGCGGAAAACGGTCATGGCAGGAACATCCAACGTCATGAAAGGCAAAAGGTTAAAACCCGAACGCCCCATATGCTGACGCAACCATCCCCGCTGGTACCTGCCCACGCAAGGCGGCACCTGTTCTTGTGCGCTGCAATATAAACCTGTGACGCGATGATGCAATAAGGCCAAGCCTCCCCCAGCCATGCCGTTCCTGCATTGCGTCCGGCGTGCCGTGCGTTATCCTGTAATATCAGTTCCCTCAGCGCCGGGCGGCGGCATCCGCCGCCTTGGCTCACGCGGGCACGAGCCCGCGGGCCAGCGGTCGCTGGCCGCCACGGGCCATGACCATGACCCGTGGCATAACGGGCAATCGAACGGCAGAACGATCATGAGCATCTGGGGCAAGGTCATTGGCGGTGCGGCGGGTTTCGCCATCGGCGGGCCGCTGGGTGGCTTGATCGGCGCCGTGGCGGGTCACGCCGTGGACGAGTTGCGCAGCGTGGAGCTGCCCGACGGACCGGACGGCAAGCCGGATCAAACCCAAAGCATCGCCTTTACCGTCGGCGTCATCGTGCTGGGGGCCAAGATGGCCAAGGCCGATGGCGTGGTCTGCCGGATGGAGATCAACGCTTTCCGCGAGGTCTTCAAGGTACCGGAGGCGGAGTTGCGCAATGTCGGCCGCCTGTTCGACATTGCCAAGCGCGACAGTGCCGGCTTTGAAACCTATGCACGGCAATTGGCCGGCATGTTTAAGGACCGGCGCGCGGTGCTGGAGGAGTTGCTGGGCGGCCTGTTCCATATCGCCGTTGCCGATGGCGTGGTGCATGAGGCCGAACTGACCTTCCTGCGCCGGGTGTCGGAGATTTTCGGCTTCCCGCCGGCGGAGTTTGAGCAGATCCGCCGCATCCATGGCGGCACCGCCGCCGGCTATGGCGACCCGCTGGATGATCCCTATGCCGTGCTGGGCGTGCCGGCGGGGGCGGATTTCCCCACGGTGAAGGCAGCCTATCGCCACCTGGCGCGGGAAAACCACCCGGACCGGCTGGTGGCCGACGGGATGCCGCAGGAATTCATCGATCTGGCTCAGGAAAAGATGGCCGCCATCAACGCCGCCTATGACCGGATCGAGAAGGCGGCGCGGGAGAAGGTGTAATCCCCTTCCCTGCCCCCGCCATTGCCAGTAGAACGGGGCCCAAGCATCCCGTTCCAGGAAGTTCCCCACCCATGGCCCCCAATAATCCCGCCCTTGTCGGCCTTGCCGGCGCGTCTGTCCATATGGGCGCCACCGTGCTGTTCGAGAATATCGACGTCGCCGTCTCGCGGGGGGAGAAGATCTGTCTGGTCGGCCGCAATGGCAGCGGCAAATCCACCCTGATGAAGGCGCTGGCCGGCATCATCGATGTCGATAAGGGCGAACGCTTCATCCAGCCCGGTGCCAGGGTGGCCCATCTGGCCCAGGAACCGGATTTCACCGGCTTTGCCACGGTGGCCGAGTTTGTGGCCGGCGGGCAGGATGAACCGGCCCTCTATCGCGTGGAAGCGGTACTGGAAGCGCTGGACCTGCCGGGCGACCGGGCCTGCGCCACCCTGTCGGGCGGTGAGTCGCGCCGGGCCGCACTCGCCCGCGCGCTGGTCGATCAGCCGGACGTGCTGCTGCTGGATGAGCCGACCAACCATCTGGATATCCCCACCATCCTTTGGCTGGAAAAGGAATTGCAGCAGTTCCGTGGTGCCCTGCTGCTGATCTCCCATGACCGGGCCTTCCTGGCCAACCTGTCCAAGCGCATCTTGTGGCTGGATCGCGGCGTGCTGCGCACCACCGAGCAATCTTTCTCCCAGTTTGAAACCTGGCGCGATGAGATCTATCGGGAGGAAGAGGCGACATATCACAAGCTGGACCGCAAGATTCAGGCGGAACTGAAATGGATGTGGGAAGGCGGCATTTCCGGCCGCCGCACCCGCAATATGGGCCGCGTGCGCCGGCTGCAGGGGATGCGTCAGGAACGCGCCGACCGCATCAAATCCCGTCAGGTCAATCTGGGCATCGCCGAAGGCGACGTCTCCGGCAAGCTGGTGATCGAGGCGGAAGCCATCTCCAAATCCTTCCATGGCAGTGCCGGGGAACGGGTGATCTGCCGTGACTTCTCCACCCGTATCCAGCGCGGGGACAAGGTGGGGCTGATCGGCCCCAACGGGGCCGGCAAATCCACCATCCTGAAGATGCTGATCGGCGAACTGACCCCCGACAATGGCAATGTGAAGCTGGGCACCAACCTGCAGACCATCGTCTTTGACCAGCGCCGCGCCCAGTTGGACCCCAATGCCACGCTGAAACAGGTGCTGCTGCCGGAAGGCGGGGACAATATCTGGGTTGGCGGCAAGCCGCGCCATATTGCCAGCTATATGAAGGACTTCCTGTTCGATCCCTCCATGATGGACCAGCCGGTGCGCGTGATGTCCGGTGGGGAGCGCAACCGGCTGCTGCTGGCCAAGCTGTTCGCCCAGCCCAGCAACCTGATGGTGCTGGACGAGCCGACCAACGACCTGGACATGGATACGCTGGACCTGCTGGAAGAGGTGCTGGCCGATTATGACGGCACACTGCTGCTGGTCAGCCACGACCGTGACTTCCTGGACCGGCTGGTCACCAGCACCATCGCCGTGGAAGGCGATGGCAATGTCGCCGAATATGCCGGCGGCTATAGCGATTACCTGATCCAGCGCAAGGAAAACGAGCCGGAGGCCGCCAAGCCCACAGCATCCAAGCCCAGCGCCCCCAGCCAGGCCGCCGCGCCCAAAGCGAAGAAGAAGCTCTCCTTCAAGGAGAACCGGGAGCTGGAGGAACTGCCGGGCCGCATCGACGCGCTGGAAAAGAAGATCAAGCAGTTGGCGACCAAGCTGGCCGACCCTGCCTTCTATGGCAAGGATGCCAAGGGCTTTGCCAAGGCGACCGACGATATCGGCACGGCCCAGGCCGAACTGGCCGCCGCCGAGGAGCGCTGGCTGGAGCTGGAAGCCCTGCGGGAAGAGCTGGAAGGATGAGAAGGGGCCGGGTATCCCCGGCCCCTATCCACCACAAGAGGGTCACGCGGGCGGAGGCACGTCCCAGGGGCCGATCACCAGCGAAACCGTTGCCCCGCCCGGCACATTGGTCAGCGTCTTGGATGGCACGTTGGGACCGGTATAGCTCCCGATCGGGTTCTCATCCATGCTGAAACCATAGACGGCGTTCCCGATCATGATCGGGGCATTATTGTTCGGATCCGTGCGGGAATCCGTGCCCACGAGCGTGCCGTAATGCAGGAACTTGGCATAGAGGTGGCACGTGGATTTGGCCCCATACCAGGCCGATGCATCATTCCACTGGGCCGTTGATTCACCCTTGCTGACGGCTTTGCTGAAGACACCATTCTGGGCCACACCCCGGCACAGGGCTTCCCATATCGTGTCCTGCAACAGCCCCTCGTCCGGTGCAGGTGTTCCCGCGAAGGCCTGTTGAAAGACGTAGAGCGCCGATGCCAGCCCCGGCACCGGCTGCGAGAAGCTGTATGTCAGGTCCGTTTCTGTGGAGGTCAGACTATAGGTGCCAAGCTGGCCGCCCGAGGGAACGGTGCATTCCCCGGAATAGATCCGGCCCCCCAGATCGATGCTGAGATAATTACCGTCAGCGAAGAAGGCGGCCAGCGTCTGGTCCCAATAGGTGGTCAACGTGTCCGTTCCGGTGTTTCCCTGGATCATGCGCGCCTGCAGCATGTCATTGGGGTCGCAGATCGCGAAAAACTGCTGACCGACCAGCAGCGGCTGACTGGTTGAACCGCTGATGGCGGCATCATAAAGCAGCTCCGCAAAGGCGGATGCGCCGGGGGTGCCCGCCGTCACCTCGTTCGCGATAAATGTACTGAAAGCAGCCCCGATCTGTTTGCGACCGAATGACGGATCAGCACCGTAGGAGATGCCGTCATAGGTGAAGGACAGATTCAGCCCGAAGCCGTTCACTGCCGATACATCGAACTGCGCATCATAGCCGAATTCGAAAATATCGAACGGCCCCGGTGCGGCGATGCCGGGCGGGTTGGCATAGGGATAGGCAGTATATTGCATCACATTGCCGACGAATACCGGCAAGGGTGCTGGTTGGGCCGTGGCAACAACAAAAACCAATCGGTTGGAACCGTTGGTCTGTGTAGAGAGTGTCACCGTGTCAATGCTGGAAACCAGGTAGAAATTCACACCCTGATCGATTTGCACGGTAACGCTGCCACTATTATCGGCAAGTCCGGCACCATAGGCACCGGTCAGATCATCATTGATGCATAGATAAAGTGTGCCGACATCGCCTGATGGCATCACCTGCGGCCCGTCGCCGATCAGGAAGGCTGTGCCACTCTCCCCGACCTTACCCACCAGCGCACCCATGGTGACACCGGGCATCGGAAAGGCGGTTTGGCTGCCGGGCACGATCAGGCCGGGGCAGCCATTCGCATCGTATGCGTTGCCGTCATTGGTTTTGGGATCAGCGGTCCAATCACCCGAGACGTAAGTCACCGTCACCGTCTGTCCTGCGGCAACCTGAACGCCGGAATCCTGCCACCCAACATTTGCCTGCACGCTGACGCTGGTGCTGGGGGTGGTGGTAAAGCTTCCATCCTGCTGCAGCGATTGGAATTCACTGCTGCCTTCGTTGATCCAGCCGCAAACCCATGCCCTTGGCGTCCCAATCTTCCCGTCAAGCCCTGTATCATCGGTCAGATTGATCGATATTGGACTTATACCATTTTCTGTGCCAGCCATGACGATCCCCCGCGCCCGATGAAAAGACACGTAACAGTAGATTGGATATATGGTTTAATCTACTATTATTATTTTGTTATCATATTATACCCGCAGCACGAAATCATGCGCCGGGCGCCCGCATCCGCGGGCTTGGCTCGCGCGGGACATGCCAAAAAAAAGCCGCACCCCCTTGCGGGGATGCGGCCAACATATTGAAAACAGAACGCTATCAATCCAGGAAGTAACGGTCCTGCGCCTTCAGATCGGCATCCAGCTCATAAACGATGGGCTTGCCGGTGGGGATTTCGAACTGAACGATGTCCTCATCGCTCATGTCGGACAGATATTTCACCAGACCGCGCAGTGAGTTGCCGTGCGCGGCGATCAGCACGCGCTGGCCGGCCTTCACCTGCGGCGCCACGACATGGACCCAATAGGGCACCACGCGGGCCACGCAATCCTTCAGGCTTTCGGTGCGCGGCAGATGCGCCTTCGGCATCCCGGCATAACGCGCATCGCCATCGGGCAGGCGCTCATCGCCTTCCTCCAGGGCCGGCGGGGCGATGTCATAGGAACGGCGCCAGATCTTGACCTGATCGGCGCCATGCTTGGCCGCCGTCTCCGTCTTGTTCAGGCCCTGCAGGCCGCCATAGTGACGCTCGTTCAGGCGCCAGTTCTTGTGCTGCGGCAGCCACAAACGATCCATGGCTTCCAGGGCCAGGTTGCTGGTCTTGATGGCGCGCGTCAGCACCGAGGTGTGGCAGCAATCAAAATCGAAGCCGGACGCCTTCAGCTTTTCGCCGGCCTGACGGGCCTCTTCCACGCCCTGGGGCGACAGGTCCACATCGGTCCAGCCGGTGAACAGGTCCATCTGGTTCCAGACGCTCTGGCCATGGCGGATCAGGACTAGCTTCGTCATCTCCCACTTCCTTCAAAAAAGTTCCGGCTTGCGGGGGCCGGGTTAGCGGATAGCGCGGTCCTACCACAGCAGCCAGAGCCGTGCCAGCCGCAAGGGCTCAGCCCGCCGCCAGCAGCCAGTCCCGCAGCGGCTGCCAGAGTTTTTCCTTTGCCCCGCTGCTGACCACCATGCCGATATGGCCCAGTGGCGGATGCCAGGTGGTGGCTCCGGGGATCGACCGGGCCAGCGCATCGGCAGCGGCCGGCGGCACAATACGGTCACGCGCCGGCACCACCACCAGCGCCGGCTTATGCCATCCCTCTGGCCGCACCGGCGCGCCGGCCACCAGCCATTCACCCCGCCCCGGCGTGTTGGTGCCGTACCAGTCACCCAGACATTCCCGCGCGATGGCGGCCGGCAGGGTGACGCCGTCATTCAGCCAATCCTCCAGCGCCACGAAATCATCGGCCGCATCGCTGGCCAGATCCATCTCGGCAAAGCGGCTGAATTTCTTCAGAGCCAGCAGCGGGTCCAGCGTGGCAAAGAAAAGCTGCACGGCATCGACCGGCAATTCCCCCAGCAGGTGCAGCGTCGGTTCAAAGGGCGGCAACAGGGTCGCCACCCGCCGCGCGCCCGCCGCATCATCGGCATGGAAATCCCACGGCGTGGCGAGTGCCACATAGGCGGAGACCTGATCAGGCCGGCGCAGGGCCGCCGCCAGGGCCAGCAGCCCGCCCATGCAATAGCCGGCCAGCACCACCGGCCCGCCCACCTGGGCCACCACCTGGTCCAGCGCCCGGCCCAGCCGGCCGGCGATGATATCGGTCAGGGTGAAGGGCCGCTCCAGCGCCCCCGGCTGGCCCCATTCCAGCAGGAAGGGGCGCAACCCCTGCCCGGCCAGCCAGCGCAGCAGGCTTTTCCGGTGCGACAGGTCCAGGATATAGCCGCGATTGATCAGGGAGGGTACGAACAGCACCGGCCGGCCCTGCCCGCCGAAATCCAGCAGCCTTGTCGCCCCTTCCCGCCAGATGGCGGGGGCATCCGTGACATCGCGCTGATAGGGGTGGCGACGATAGCGTTCCAGCCCGGTCATGAAACGGTCGATTCGCCGCCGCATCTCCCGGTCCAGCGCCGCCGGCAGCCCGGCCAGCGGGTCAGGGGGCGGGTTTGGCCCGGGGGCTGCGCCGGGGGGCTGGCTTCTTTCGCGCCACCGGGCGATCAGCGCCATCAGCTCCGCCGCCTGCGGGCGCAGGCTGGGATGCCAGGGCGGCGAGCTGTTGTTCAAGAGCGGCAATCCGGCCGCCGAGCTGAGCAAGATCGTCAGCCCCATCCCCAGATGCAGGCCCAACGGGCGCGGCCCCTGCCGCAGGGGCCCGCTCCCCATTTCCCGGCTGTCGCGCACCCGTTCCCCCCTTGCTGGCCTCTGCTTTCGTCTCAGCCGTGCCGTTCGGCCACAGGCCGGCCATCATATCCGCCCAAGGATTGCGTTCCCCCTTGCCGCCACCGAAACCGGGCGGCATGGACAGGAACGGGTTCAGCATCAGCGCCGACTGGCCGACCGCCTGCATGGTACGCGCCACGCTGTCGGCCATGGTGGGGTCGCTGCACAGCGCCGCCCATTGCTCCTGCCACAGGTCCAGATATCGCCGGGCCAGATCGTCCAGCGATGGCGGTTCGGCCTCACGCATCGATGCCTCCTCTCCTTATCCGCAGCATGGGCGGGACACATACAATAACGCGCTTGGCCGGCTGATCTGAAACAATTGTTTCGCCTGGATCGTTGTGGCGTTGCGGAACGCTTGCGCTGCGACCGCGCAATGACGTACTCCTAGTGATAACAAATCGGTGTTCGAACGGGAGGGTGCGAAGGCAAATGGCTGACAAAGAAGAGGCTAAGCCCGCGCCGGTGACGATCAAGAAGTACGCCAACCGCCGGCTGTACAACACCGCCACCAGCAGCTATGTCACGCTTGATCATCTGTGCCAGATGGTCAAGGACGGAACGGATTTCGTCGTCTATGACGCCAAGACGGGGGATGACATCACCCGCTCGGTGCTGACGCAGATCATCGTGGAAGAGGAATCGAAGGGCCAGAACCTGCTGCCCATCCCATTCCTGCGCCAGCTGATCAGCTTCTATGGCGACAATATGCAATGGCTGGTGCCGCGCTATCTTGAACATTCCATGAAGTCCTTTACGGGCAATCAGGACAAGATGCGGGAATATTTCCAGACCACCTTCGGCAGCATTTTCCCGTTCGGCGGTTTTGAGGAGATGAGCAAGCAGAACATCGCCCTGTTCGAACGGGCCATGCGCATGTTCAGCCCCTTCAACGGCGAAGGCGGTGCGATGGATGCCAGCGGCACGCCGATGGCCGCCACGGGCGACGCGCCTAAGCCGAAGGCCGATGATAAATTTTCCGAACTGCAAAAGCGGCTGGATGAGCTGCAGAGCCAGATGGAAAGCCTGACTCGCCGCAAGGAGTAGGCTTGCGCTTGTGTTACCGGCGGGATTGCCTTGGCATCCCGCACCCCAGAAAAGCGGATCAACCGCCGAACCGGAGAACACCCGCCCCTGCCAGGGCGGGTGTTCTGCT
The DNA here is from genome assembly GCF_009495745.1 of Niveispirillum sp. SYP-B3756. Taxonomy (GTDB): domain Bacteria; phylum Pseudomonadota; class Alphaproteobacteria; order Azospirillales; family Azospirillaceae; genus Niveispirillum. The sequence continues at coordinate 478,150 of NZ_WIDQ01000004.1, read as the reverse complement.
GTCGGGCTGTGATGAAATCGGGACATCCGCGCGGCCCCCATTTCGTCACGGGATCGGGGGGGCGGAACCGTGCGTTGATGGGGGCATGACATATCACCTGCCCATCGGCCGGCCCCGTCCGGCCCGACCGACCCGCCTCCTGCCGGAAGACAGGCTGGAGGCGGGCCCCATCCTCGACGCGGAATGGTGGGAAGACGAACCCGCCGCCGTGATCGGGCCCGTGCCACCCCAACGCGCCCAGCGGCACCGGCCACCGGATCGGGCCAGCCACCGGCTGGCTTGCACGGCCTATCGTCAGGCGGCGCATTTCTACGCGTGATGCGGGCTTTTGGTGATGGAGAAGCAGGGTTTCTGCTCCAACGCCCCCCCTTTTGTGCCTCCCCCGCCAAAGCGGGGGTCCAGGGGCCACAGGGGCCGAGCCGTCGGCTCTTGGCTCCCCCTGGATCCCCGCTTTGGCGGGGAAAGCAATGTTTTGCAAGCCCCCGGTCGCAGTCCCTTAAGGCACCCTGGTCAGGCTGAAGGTTTTTGAGACTCCAGCAAAGAAGGCGGCAGCCCACCCGGACTGCCGCCTTCTTTACATCCAGCCCCAAGGTGCAGCGGGTTACCCCGCCGCCACCTCCCGCGCCGACCGGCCCAGCACCAGCCGGCGGATCAGCACATAGAAAACCGGCGTGAACAGCAGGCCGAAGAAGGTGACGCCCAACATGCCGAAGAACACGGTGGTGCCCAGGCTCTGCCGCATCTCCGCCCCCGCCCCGGTGGCGATCATCAAGGGCAGCACGCCCAGGATGAAGGCGAAGGAGGTCATCAGGATCGGCCGCAGACGCAGGCGGCAGGCCTCGATCACCGCGTCATAGCGGTCTTTGCCCTCCGCCTCCAACTGACGGGCGAACTCCACGATCAGGATGGCGTTTTTCGAGGCCAGGCCCACCAGCACCACAAAACCGATCTGCGACAGGATGTTGTTATCCATCCCCCGCATCATCAGCCCCGCCACCGCCGACAGCAGGCACATCGGCACGATCAGCAGGATGGTGAAGGGCAAGGACCAGCTTTCATACTGCGCCGCCAGCACCAGGAAGACGAAGAAGACGCAGAGCGGGAAGATGTAGAGGGCGGAATTGCCCGCCATCTTTTCCTGATAGGACAGGTCGGTCCAGGCGGCGGCAAAGCCGGGCGGCAGGTTTTCCGCCGCCACCTTGTCCATCGCCTGGATGGCCGAACCGGAACTGAAGCCCGGCAACGTATTGCCCTGCAGCTCCGCCGCCGGGAACAGGTTGTAGCGCAGCACCCGGTCAGGCCCGGTGACAAACCGGGCATCAATGAAGGAGCCCAGTTGCACCATGTCGCCCTTGCTGTTGCGGGTCTGCAACCGGCCGATCTGTTCCGGGTCCAGCCGGTGCTGCCAATCCGCCTGCGCCACCACCTGGAAGGTGCGGCCGAACAGGTTGGTATCATTCACGTAGGATGAGCCCAGATAGACAGAGAGGGTCTGGAACACCGCATTCATCGGCACATTCAGCATCTGCGCCTTCACCCGGTCGACATCCAGGTAAAGCTGCGGTGCCTTGGCGCTGAAGGGAGAGAAGACGCTGGACAGGCCCTGCACCTTGTTGCCGGCCATGGCCACCGCCCACGCGGCGTCTTCCAGCGCTGCCGGCCCGGCATTGGCCCTGTCCAGGATACGCATGGTGAAGCCGCCGGCCGTGCCCAGCCCGCGCACCGGCGGCGGAGGTACGACCACCAGCCGTGCCTCCGGCACCGCCATCAGCCGCTTTTGCAGGTTCTGGATCACCACATTGGCGGTCAGCCCTTGCGGCAACCGTTCCTCGAACGGCAGCAGCGGCGTGAAGATGGCACCGGCATTGGCGGCGATGGTGCGGGTGGCACCGGAGAAGCCGGAGAACTGCACCGTATGGCCCACGCCCGGCGTCTCCCGCGCGATGCGGGATGCCTCCTGCACCACCTTGTCGGTATTGGCCAGCGATGCCCCTTCCGGCAACTGCACCACAACGATGACATAGCCCTGGTCCAGTTGCGGAATGAAGCCCGGCGGCACGCGGGTGAACAGGAAGCCGGCCCCAGCGATCAGCAGCACATAAAGCCCCACCATCACCAGCGGCACCCGCGTCACCCCACCGACCATCCGGCCATAGCGGTCGGACATCCGGTCAAAGCCCCGGTTGAAGGCATTGAAGAACCGGTCAGTCAGGCCGGAAACCAGGGCCAGCCGGCCCCGTGCCTCCGCATGGCCCGTCGTGTGGGATTTCAACAGCAGGGCGCACAAAGCCGGCGAAAGGGTGAGGGAATTGAAGGCGGAAATGATCGTCGCCACGGCGATGGTCACCGCGAACTGGCGATAGAACTGACCCTGGATACCATCGATGAAGGCGGTGGGGATGAACACGGCCGACAGCACCAGCGCGATGGAGACGAGCGCGCCCCCCACCTCATCCATGGTGATGCGGGCCGCTTCCAGCGGGGAATGGCCCAGCCCCAGATTACGCTCCACATTCTCCACCACCACGATGGCATCATCGACGACGATACCCACCGCCAGCACCAACCCGAACAGGGTCAGGTTATTGATGGTGAAGCCCAAGGCCGCCATCACGGCAAAGGTGCCGATCAGCGAGACCGGAATGGCCACCACGGGAATGATGGTGGCCCGCCAGCGCTGCAGGAAGACCAGCACCACCAGCACCACCAGGGCCACCGCCTCGCCAATGGTTTTCACCAGCTCATGCACGGATTCGCCAATGAAGGTGGTGGTGTCATAGACGATGCGATATTCCAGGCCGGGCGGGAAATCCCGGCTCAGCGCCGCAATCTCCTTCTTGATATTGGCGGCCGTTTCGAGCGCGTTGGAGCCGGGCAACTGGGAGACGGCCAGCGCCACGGCCGGCTTGCCATCCAGATAGGAATTGCGCACGTAATCGCGCGCGCCCAGTTCCACCCGCGCCACATCCTTCAGGCGGACGATACGGCCATCGGCGCCGGATTTGACGATGATATTCTCAAATTCCTGCGGCTGGGTCAGCCGGCCCTGCAGGGTGATATTATACTGGTAATCGCGCGGCACGGCCACGGGCGGGGCACCCAGCTGGCCGCCGGCCACCTGCACATTCTGCGCCTGTACCGCCGCCAGCACCTCTGGCGCGGTCATGCCCAGTGAGGCGATCTTCTGCGGGTCCAGCCAGAGGCGCATGGAATAATCGCGCGCGCCGAACATGGAAATATCACCGACGCCGGCCACCCGGCTCAGCGCATCCTTCACCCGCAGCAGGCCGTAATTGGAGATATAGAGCTGGTCATAAGTATCGTCCGGCGAGATCAGGTGGATCACCAGCATCAGGTCGGGCGAGTTCTTGCGGGTAACGATGCCGTTGCGCCGCACCTCTTCCGGCAGGCGCGGTTCCGCCACCGCCACCCGGTTCTGCACCAGCACCTGGGCCTGATCCAGATTGGTGCCCAGCTTGAAGGTGACGGTCAGGTTCATCTGCCCGTCGGAGGTGGATTGGGAGGACATGTAGAGCATCCCCTCCACCCCATTCACCTCCTGCTCGATCGGGGCGGCGACGGTGGCGGCCACCGTCTCGGCATTGGCGCCGGGATATGTCGCCCGCACCGTCACCGTGGGCGGCACCACTTCGGGATATTGCGAGACGGGCAGGCCAAGATAGGCGATGCTGCCGACAGCCACGATGAGAATGGAAATCACCATGGCGAAGATCGGCCGGTCGATGAAGAAACGGCCGATCTTCATGGCTTGGCCCCCGCCTCACCAGCCTGCAATGGCTTTTCCACCGGCGCCACGGTGGCACCGGGGCGCACGCGCAGCAGGCCGGCGGTGACAATGCGCTCATTGGCGGCCAGCCCCTCGCGCACCACGCGCAATCCGTCGATCAGAGGTCCCAGCGTGACCGGGCGCATCACCACCTTGTTATCGGCCCCCACCACCATCACATAGCGGCGGTTCTGATCGGTGCCGATAGCGCTGTCAGGCACCAGCAGCCCCTGATAATCACTGCGCCCGGCCAGCCGCAAGCGGCCGAACATGCCCGGCGTCAGCACACCATCGGCATTGTCGAACACGGCGCGGGCACGGATGGTGCCGGTGCTGTCATCAATCCGGTTATCGATGAAATCCAGCTTGCCCTGGTGAACGTAACCAGCCTCATCCGGCAGGGCCAGTTGCACCGGATGCTGCACCACCCGGCCAGACTGCCGCTCGCCCGACTGGCTCAGCCGCTGATAGCGCAGATATGACGCCTGATCGGCATCGAAATAGAAATAGATCGGGTCCAGCGAGACGACGGTGGTCAGCAGCGTCGATTCCGCCGACCCGCCGCTGACCAGATTGCCCACCGAGACACGGTGGTTAGAGACGCGGCCGGTGACGGGCGCGCGCACCTGGGTGAATTCCAGGTTCAACGCTGCGGCCCGCTGCTCTGCCTCCGCCGCCAGCAGGCTGGCCTGGGCCGCCTGCAGCATTTGCGACCGGGTATCCAGCACCGATTGGGAAACCGCCTGCGTCTGGCGCAGATCGCGCGCCCGGTTCAATTCCCGGTCCGCCAGCGTCACCTGGGATTTGGCCTGCGCTACGGCCGCCTGGGCACCGTCCAGCGCCGCCTGATAGGGGCGCGGATCAATAATGAACAGCAGGTCGCCCTTGTTCACCAGATCGCCATCGCGGAAATTGACGGAGGTGAGATAGCCGCTGACCCGCGCCCGGATCTCCACCCCCTCAACGGCGGTGAAGCGGCCGGTATATTCATCCCATTCATGGATGTTCTTCTGCAGCGGCTGGCTGACCACCACCTGCGGGGCGGCGGGTGCCGCGCCCTGCCCCGTCTCATTCTTTCCACAGCCGGCCAGCGCCAACACGCCCGCCACGCCCATAGCCACGGCAAGCAGCTTGCCCCTGCACATGGATCAATCCCCTGACTTTTCCGAAGTTGGGGAAGAATGACAGGTTATGTGTTGAACGACTTTCCGAATCTTGTCATGGCAGCGGCAAATTCCAGCAAGGCTGCCATTTTTCCGTCGGGAAACAATGTGTGCGCCCCATCACAGACGGGACGCCATTCATGTTGCAGCGCACACCGTTCATTAAACCCGCCAGTCAGCCCTGGATTCAGGAAAAATCTCTTGAAAAACAATGACTGGAAAGCAAACGGCCCGCCGGGAGGGGCGGGCCGTGGCAGCATTAGGCGGGACGGGTCACATGGCCCATCTTGCGGCCGGGCGTGGCCTCCCCCTTGCCATAAAGGTGCAGCCGCGCCCCCGGTTCGGCCACCAGGGAAGGCCAGGTATCGGCATCACTGCCGATCAGATTGGTCATGACACAGGGTGCAAGCAGCCGGGTGGAGCCAAGCGGCAGGCCGCAGACAGCCCGCACCAACTGTTCAAACTGGCTGGTCTCCGCAAACTCGATGGTCCAATGACCGGAATTATGCGGACGCGGGGCCATTTCATTGACCAGCACCCGGCCATCACGGGTGACAAACATCTCCACCGCCAGCAGACCGACAACACCCAGCGCCCCGGTCAGGGCCAGTGCCATCCGTGTTGCCTCCGCCGCCACGTCATCGCTGACATTGGCGGGCACGGTGCTGGTATCCAGGATGCCGCCCTTATGCCGGTTTTCCACCACCGGATAGGCTGCCATCTGCCCATCATGGCCGCGCGCCACAATGACGGAGACCTCGCAGGCGAAATCGACAAAACCTTCCAGCACCGCCATATCCGTACCCAGGGCGGCCCAGGCGGCCGCCAGATCCGTATCGGCGGCAATCCGCACCTGACCCTTGCCGTCATAGCCCATGCGGTTGGATTTCAAGATGGCCGGCGTCCCCAGTTCCGCCACCGCCTGTTTCAGGGCCGCGGCACTGTCCACGGCGCGAAACGGGGCGGTGCCCAGGCCCAGACCATTGGCGAAACTCTTTTCCGCCAGCCGTTCCTGCGCCACCGCCAGCACGGCGGCACCGGGATGCACGGCGACATGGCGGGAGAGGAATTCCACCGTCTCCGTCGGCACATTTTCCCATTCCAGGGTGACGACGGCCACATCGTCGGCAAAGCGCGACAGGGCGCGGCGGTCGTGCCATCCGGCCTGGGTGTGGCTGGCCACCACCTGACCACAGGAACTGTCCATGCCCTCCGGTGCGAAGACATGCACCTTATAGCCCAGGCGGGCAGCGGCCAGCGCCGTCATACGGCCCAACTGGCCAGCACCGAGCATACCGATGACGGAGCCGGGGGGAATCATCGTCATATGGGGGCCCTCAGGAAAGCCGGGATCAAACGGGATCATCGACCGGAATATCGGCAACGCTATCGGTCTGGCGCGCACGCCACGCCGTCAGCCGTGCATCCAGGTCCGGGTCGGACAAGGCCAGGATGGACGCCGCCATCAGGCCGGCATTGATGGCCCCGGCCTTGCCGATTGCCAGCGTGCCCACCGGCACGCCGCCCGGCATCTGCACGATGGAAAGCAAACTGTCCTGCCCCTTCAGCGCGTGGCTTTCCACCGGCACGCCCAGCACGGGCAGCGTGGTCATGGACGCCGCCATGCCCGGCAGATGAGCGGCGCCGCCGGCACCGGCGATGATCACCTTCACCCCGCGCCCCTTGGCGCTGGTAGCATAATCATAAAGCCGCTGCGGGGTTCGGTGGGCCGAAACGATGCGCGCCTCAAACGCCACACCGAGATCGGCCAGCACATTGGCGGCATGTTTCATCGTGGCCCAGTCAGACTGGCTGCCCATGATGATGCCAACGGGCACCTTGGCATCGGCGGAAGAGATGTTGCTGGGCAAGGTACCGGCTCCCTAATCACCGATCGGGTCTTGGAAGCGGCGGATTATAGGCAGCAGCGGGTTCGAAACAACCGCCGGACATGCAACGCCGCCCGGCAGAAAAGCGGGGAAATCAGGCAATAATATCGGGCACCAGCTGGCTTTCCAGCCGGGCAATCAAATCCTTCAACAAAAGCTTGCGCTTCTTCAGCCGCTGGATCTGCAACTGATCCAGGGGAGCCTGACCGGCCAGACGCTGGATGATATCGTCCAGGTCACGATGCTCCATACGGAGCGTCGCCAGCTTCTCCTTCAGCGCATGTTGCTCGTTCATCGGGTTCCGCGTCGCACGTCATTCTCAGGCGATCCAGCGCCCGGCCGACTGCATATCACAAAACGTCGCGCGGGTGGTGAACGCAATTTCAAAACGGGAGCCTTGACCAGAGCGGCGGCCGGACAGGGTCATGAACCGACATGTGGATCGGCCGACATGCGGGCCAGCGGCAGCAGATCGGTCCAGCCATAGGCCACCTCTGACAGGCGCTGGCCGGCAAAGCTGATCGGCTGCTCGGCCAGCAGCACCCCGCCCATCCGTTCATAAAAGAACCGGCTGGGATTGTCGCGCAGCACCCAGACCACAGCCGTATGCAATCCGGCCCCCAGCAGATCCTGCGCCATCGCCCCCAGCAGGCGCCGGCCCCAACCGCGCCCATGCACATGATCGGCCAGATAGACAGCGTAGAATTCCCCGCCATAGCCGGCAAGGCTGGTGCGCTGCGGCCCGCAGGAGGCGAAACCGACAATCCCCTGCCCCTCCCCCTGCACCACATAGGTACGCCGCGCCCGCACGCCCGACGAAAGCAAGGCCCGCCAGCGGCGCGCATGGGTATCGACGGAAAGGCCGATCAGATATTCATCCGGCAACATGCCGGCATAGGTCGACCGCCAGCTATCGACATGAACAGCCGCGATACCGGCGGCATCGGCCGGCTGGGCGGGACGGATCAGCGGCGTTGTGGCCATGGGCGGACCTCCGGGCAAGCCAGACCAAGAGCCCATGCTGCCCCAGATTCGGCCGTCTGACCAGCCCCGGCAGCAAGTCCCAGGACAGCGGCCGGCCGCTTTGGCGCATTGACAAGTGCGGCCGGGTGCGGCTGGATTGGCACAACAAAGCGAGACGAGAGAAACTAAGATGATAATTGAGGAACGCCGCGCCGTGCATCTGCGCATCACCGGCAAGGTGCAGGGTGTCTGGTACCGCGGCTGGACCGTGGAACAGGCGCGGTTACGCCAGTTGGATGGCTGGGTGCGCAATCGCAACGATGGCAGTGTGGAAGCCGTGCTGGCCGGCCAGGGGTCGGATATCGACGCCATGCTGGATGCCTGCTGGCAGGGCCCGCCATCGGCCAAGGTGATCAATGTCCAGGTGACAGAGGCCGACGATCCCGGCCATATCGGCTTCGACCAACAGTCTGACGTCTGAGTGAGCGGTACCTGACAGCGCTTATTGATCGCCGGCCAGACAGCCATGTTCCACCGATTGCGCCGCCAGTTCCTGGAACTGGGCCAGATAGCGCCCATCCGTGGCGATATTGGGGTCACGGATTGTATCGGCATTCAGCTGCCGCATCTGACTGTTGATCCGGTCGCAGGGGCTGGTGCAGGCACCAAGCCCCAGCAAGGCGGCGCCCAGTACCAACGGGCCAGGGCGCAGAAGACGGAAAGAGCGAGAAAAAAGGCGGTGCATCATCACACGCTTCTGACAAAGGGGAAGAATTCAGGCTGACCCTGAACCCACCCCCCGGCCAAAGCGCGGCCGCATGGTGACGGGATTGCGGCAGAAAGCCCCGTCACCCCCACTCGATCATCAATAACGGCGGATCAAACCGACCAGCCGGCCCTGCACATTCACCCGATCCGCGCCAAAAACGCGGGTTTCATAGGAGGGATTGGCGGGTTCCAGCGCAATGGAGTTACCCTTACGGCGCAGCCGCTTCAGCGTCACTTCCTGCTCATCCACCAAAGCCACCACGATGGTGCCATTCTCTGCCATGTCGCAGCGCTGGATGATTACCGTATCCCCATCCAGAATGCCGGCCTCCACCATGCTGTCGCCAGCTACTTCCAGCGCATAATGGTCGCCGGTGGCCAGCAGGGTGGCCGGCACTTCGATGCTGGCGGAACTGTCACGCATCGCCTCAATCGGCAAGCCGGCGGCAATCCGGCCATAGAGCGGTAGCGACACCGCCTCCGCATCATTGCCATTGGCGGAGCGGCCGGGCAGCGCACCCCGGAAATCACCCCGGATGACATTGGGCTTGAACTTGGGTTCCACCGCCACGGCGGCGGCTGACGCCTTGACCGCGCGGGGAAGCGGCGGTTCGGGCAGGCGCAGCACCTCCAGCGCGCGGGCACGATGCGGCAGGCGGCGGATGAACCCCCGTTCCTCCAGCCCGGTGATCAGGCGATGGATGCCGGATTTGGATTTCAGCCCCAGCGCATCCTTCATTTCATCGAAAGAGGGGGAGACGCCGCCTTCATTCAGCTTCTCATTGATGAAGATCAGCAATTCCTGTTGCTTGCGCGTCAGCATCGTTACCCCTCGCCGCTTTCCGGATGCCCTGAACGGTTTCCCGTTAAACTCCCGCAATCATATAGAACAATCCCGGAACGTCAACCGGATGTTCCGCCTTGGTTCCGATTTCTTGCAAACGTTGGCATCGGGATGCGGCGGGGAGCGGGATTTCGCGTTAAGCGATCGGTGGTTACAACGCCTCCAGCGGCATGATCCGCACCGTGTCGCCTGCGGCCACGGGCGGGGCGTGGGGATCGCGCAGAATCAGGCAGTCGGCCCAGGCCAGCCGGCTCAACATGCCGCTATCCTGTTTCGGGAAGGGGGTGGCGACCTCCCGGCCCTGATCATCGCGGGACAGCTTGGCGCGGATGAAATCCGCCCGGCTGTCATTGGCCCCCAGCGCGCCGCCGGTCAGCGCGTCGCGCGTTTCATCCGCCGTCGGTAGCCCCTGCATGGCCAGCAGCAGCGGGCGCAGGAACAGCCAGGCGCAGACCAGAGCGGAGACGGGATTGCCCGGCAGGCCCAGCATGGGCACGCCCTTGATGCGGCCGAACATCAACGGCTTGCCGGGCCGCATGGCGATTTTCCAGAAATCCAGCTCCAGCCCCGCACTGCCCAGCACGGGGCGCACCAGATCATGCTCCCCCACCGAGGCGCCGCCGATGGTCACCAGCAGGTCGGTGCCGCCGGCGGCGGCCGCCAATTCCGCCAGACTGTCGCGGTTGTCGCCGGCAATGCCCAGATCCACCGCCTCCCCGCCCAATTGCCGCACCAGGGCGCAGAGCGCCAGGGAATTGGAGCTGACAATCTGGCCCGGTGCCAACGTGTCGCCGGGCATCACCACCTCATCCCCCGTAGCGAGGATGGAAACGCGGGGACGGCGGCGCACTTTCAGCCAGGGCACATTCATGGAGGCCGCCAGCGCCAGATCGCGCACGGTCAGCCGCCGCCCGGCGGGCACGCCCACATCACCGATGCTGAAATCCTGCCCCGCCGGGCGCACCCAGCGGCCGGGCCCACCACCATCTTGCAGAGTGACGGTGGCGCCGTGATCGTCAGCATCCTCCTGCACCACCACCGTATCGGCACCATTGGGCAACGCCCCGCCGGTGAAGATACGCACCGCCTGCCCCGGCCCCACCGTGCCGGTAAAGGGCCGGCCGGCCGGTGCCTCCCCGATACGGGCCAGGGTAGCCGGGAGCGTGGCGATATCCGCCGTGCGCACGGCCCAACCATCCATGGCGGAAACAGCCGTCGGCGGATGGGTGACCCGCGCCACCACATCGGCCGCCAGTACCCGCCCCAGCCCCTGGGTCAGCGGCACCTGCTCCGCCGGCAGTGGTTCGACATAGGCCAGGATGCGGGCGCGGGCTTCGGAAAGGGGGATCAAGCGGCGGCTCCCTGGATCGCTGGCTGAGTGATATCGATGGCATAAATCAAAGGCGTCAGACCGGCAAGCCGGCGCGCCGTCGCCGCCACCGCATTACCCCCGTTGGGGTCGGGGTTAAGCCGCAAGGTTGCTTTACCGTCGATGCGCGGTTGGGGAACACTTCCCCCGCGCAATGGCGGGCGGATTTTCCCCATGGATGGCCAGACAGCAACGGTGGAGAGCGGCAGTTTCGTCGGCCTGTTCCTGCTGGAACTGCCCGATGACTGGTGGGTGCCGGACGGCTATGGGCTGATCCCCAACGGCACCGTGCCGCTGCATGTGACGGCACCGGACGGGCTGGAAACCAGCCTTTACGCCGATCCCAGCTATCAGCCGCCGGCGGAACGGCTGCGCTCCATCGCTGAGGTGATTGCCCAGGAGATCGGGCCGCTTTCCAGCGTTTCCGGTTTCGGGGGCGAGACAAGGCGAAGCTTCGGGCTGGACCGGCCCGACCTGCTGGGCACGGTCAACCGGGTGGCCACGGCCCCGATCAATGCGGCGGCCTACCTGTTCGATCTGGCCGCCTATGGCATCCAGGCCAGCATCATCGGCGGGACGGAGATGGCGGCCCGGCAGGGCTGGATCGAACGGGCCAGCCTGGGGCGATCCCAGCGCGAGACGCTGGGCATGGTGGAGTTCCTGGCGGCGGAAACCGGTGTGCGGGGTGGACGCCTGTCGCCGCGCGCCGAAGCCGCCGTCACCCGCCTGGCCAGCACCGCCCGCTTCGCCCGCGACACGCTCTCCCCCCTGGTGATGCGGCTGGAACGCGGCACCGGGCTGGCCCGGCCCCGGACGTTCCAAGTGGTGGAACTGGTGGAAGCCAGGGAGGTGGGCACCGCCGCCGGGCTGTCGCAGAAAGAGGTGTTCCGGCACAATGTTAGGGAGGGAATAAAATGGGAAAAAATACAGTCGGCTCGTTACCAATTCACACAAATTTATGTCGTCCGGCGAACCGGCAAGGGATACTACATTTTAGATGCTATTGATACAGGGCCCAGTGGAGGTCCCGTATCAATGAAGTTCTCTCAGTTAGCTGATATCAAAATCGAATCTGCATTGGCGAAGATATCTGAGGCCAAGCTAAAATATGCACCGGGGACAGAGATCGCCAATGTAAAGTCACGACCTCGACTTCTTCAACAAACAAAGCTGACTGGACAGCTCTGGCTGGAAGTGCCAAAGCAAAATAAAAAAATACCCGAGAAAATACTAAAAGCAGCTCGAAAGGCTTCCATCAAAATACGAGACACAGAGGGAAATGTCTATGAGTGATCCGGCATTCAACCCACACCTACACGCCCATCTTAACGCATTGTTATCTGCATCAGGTTTTCCATTTAAATATGCTGATTTATGTAGAAAATACTCAAAAAGCAGCGAAATTGACGTTGACCCGAAGTTAGATTTTAAAAAATTATATGATATTTTTAAAAAAAATGACCCCACTGCAAAACAATTTAAACGTTGGCGTATGATAGAGTTTGGGAGCGAAGAAATTGGCGGCTGGGTATGGACAGGTTCTTTGGTTGTAAAAAAATATGATATACTTGACCCCATGCTAGACAGTGTTCGCGTGGATAGAACAGAGGGTATTGGATCCGTCTGGATAGGATTGGCAAGAGACGCGAATAAACTTTTGCCAGAAGATCAGCGTTTACCGGAAATGGCGATGGTGCGACCGGAATATGACGGCACCATGGAATGCATGGAACGTATGGTGCCGGACCTGATCGCTCTTTTCAGTGAGATGAAGGAGATCATCCGTCACGGCTGGTCGAACCAACCGTAACGCGTACAGACCAACACCCCCTCACCGCACCGGCACCAGCCCATCCCCGATCAGGGTGAAGGCGGCCCAGAAGAAGGGATGGCCGGTGCCGGGACTGGCGGCCAGCCGCATCTGGGCCGTCGCCAGCGCCGCTGCCGCATCGCCACCCGCCGCCGGCAGGCCGGCGAAACTGTCGGTCATCAGGGCCACGGTGGGCTTTGACGGCACCTGCCAATGCGTCACCAGCAGGTTGCGGGCCCCGGCGAAGAAGAAGGCCTCGGCCAGACCGGACAGGGATTCCCCGCCCAACTGGCCCCCACCCGCCGTATTGCAGGCCGACAGCACCACCAGTTCAGCATTCAGCCGCAGGGTCGCCACGTCCGATGCCGTCAACAACCCGTCATCCGCCGGATCGGGGTTGGCGCTGGTGGGCGGGGCCAGAGCCAATCCGGGCTCGGCCTGACAGCGCAGTTCCCCCGGCAGCAGCCCGTGGGTGGCGAAATAGAGCACCCGGTAATCGGACAGGCTGGCCCGGCGCAGCGCCGCCTTGGTGACGGCCGCCCCGGTCAGCAGCGCATCGGGCGTTGCCCCCAGCCCCTGGCCGATCTGGCGGATTTCATCCGCCGTTTCCGGCAGCGGGGCGAGGCTGCGCAGCAGGGCCGGATCGACGGCCCCGCCGGTGCGGCATTCCTTGGCCAGGGCCGCCATGCCATCGGCACGGCCCACCGCCCCCTGGAAGGGCGGTGCGGCGAACCCGATGAAGGGCTTTTGCGCCGTGGAGCGGCTGGCCAGCCGGCGCAGCGACAGGAAGGCCGGAACCGATGGCGCCACCGCAATGGCCCGCCCCCGCGCCAACCACGCCGCCCCGGCGTAATCCCCCGCCGCCGCCGGTGCCGTCACCAGCAGGGCCGGCGGCAGGCTGAGCAGCGGGCCACCCGGCACCAGATCCAGCCGCCGCACCCCGGCCATTTCCGCCGCCACCGGGCCGTAAAGCGCCTGATACAGCCCATGCGCCGCCGCCAGATCGAACGGCAGCAGCCCACCGTCACGCGGCACAAAGACCCGGCGCAGCCCCTGCACCTGCCGGGTCAGCTCCGCCCGCGATAATTCCACCGCATAGGCCGTCACCCCCTGGGGCCGCACCAGAAAGCCAAAGCCGCCCTGATCGGCAAAGGCGAACAGCGACAGCGCCTCCTCTTCCCGCAGGGCGGCGGCCACCTCTGCCCCGGTGGGCGTGGTGAAGCGGGTCAGGCGGTTATAATCGGGGAAGCGGCTGGCCAGCGCCTGATCGGCGGCATCGGCCCGGCGGCCGGCCGCCTCCAGCTCTGTGCGCAGGGATTGTTCACGCGCGGGTGAGCGCTGGCCATCCGGCTTGGCGGTTTCCGCCGCCAGATCCAGCCGCAGCCGGTCGCGCTGGCGGGCGGCTTCCTGCTGGCTGCGCACCGCCTCGGCCGCTGCCGGGTCACTGGTGGCAAAACGCGCGGCGGCGCGGCCAATGGTCTGGCCCACCGCCCCTTCGCGCACCAACTGCACCGCCTGGAACATGGCGGCGTGCAGGGCCGCTGCCTCTGCCGGTTTGGCCTTCGCCACCGCCAGGGATGCCCGCAGATAAGGGGCGATGCGGTCCAGCGGCAATTGGGCTGGCGGCTGGTCGGCACTGCGGATGATGGTAAAGGCCGCCTCGAAACTGACCAGGGCCACCTCGTTCAGCCCGGCCTCTGCCGCCACCCGGCCGCGTTCCAGCAACAGGCTGGCGACGGGCCAGCCTTCGCCGAACAAAGCGCGGCTGGCCGCCGTCGCAGCCGCCAGCTTTTCCAGCCCTTCCCGCGTGCGCCCGGCCATGGCATCAGCCATGCCCTGCTGGGCCAGCAGACGCGGCTGCCACCAGGAGGGCAGACCCGGCGTGCGGTCGAAAATGCGCCGCGCCTCCGCACTGGCCGCTTCCGCCAGCGGGGCCTGACGCAGGCGGATGCCGATGGCGGCCTCCAGCACCAGACTATGGATCAGTTCGGCGCGCGCCGCCGTCAGATTGCCCAGCACGGCGCGGTTCAGGCCGGTGGGGTCATCGCCCTCCAGCTCCGCCACGCGCTGGCGGCGGGCGGCACTGGCGGCCTTGGCCAGGACCAGGGCGGTTTCCGGCCGCCCGGCCGCCAGCGCGTGATAACCGCGATAGGCCGACAATCGCGCCCGCAAGGCCGGATCGAACGACCGCTGGATCAGCGCTTCGGCCCGGTCGAACAGGCCATCCGCCTCCTCATTGCGGCCCTGGTTGCTCACCTCCAGCGCCAGGGCCATCAGCGTGTCGCCAAGGCCCGGCGCGTCCGGCCCCAGGATGCGGGTCTGCATGGCCAGCGCCCGGCGATATGATGCCTCAGCCGCCGCGAAATTCTCCAGGCTGTTGGCCAGCCGGCCCTGGCGGCGGTCGCCATCGAAACGGGTGACCTCCCCCTTGCCAAAGGACCGCTCACCCAGCCCCAAGGCCGCCGTCAGCACCGGGGCGGGGGCGGGCTTGCCGGCTGCCATGGCGATGGCGGCCAGGAAAGGATCGGCCATGGCCGGGATGCCATCGGCCTGATAAAGCCGTCCCTCCAGCGCCAGCACCAGCGACAGATGCGGCCAGCCCCCTTCACGGAGCTGGCAATTCTGCACCATCGCCTCGCCCAAGGGCGTGGGCAGCCATTGCGGTTCCTGGCAACTGGCCTTCAGCGCCAACTGGCTGGCCCAGTCGCTGCGGTCGGACAGGCGGCGCAGATCATCGCGCCCCACCGGCAGGGCGGCGGCGGGGCGGGACCAGAGCTGACCCCCGGCCTCCCCCTCCTCCCCGCAGGCAATGTCCCAGACCTGGGTGCCACCGGCCAGCGGCGGCAAGGCGGTGGCGCGGCATTGCCGGCCGCCGGCATCGGTACCGGCCGGCACGCCGGCGCCGCCGCTGGACGCGGCGGGGCCGTTTGTCCCGGCTGTCAGCGGTACAGCTCCCGGCCCGGCGCATCCGGCCAGCACCAGCGGCAGCAGGGCGCCCAGCGCCAGCATCCAATCCTTCATCTGCCGCTGCATCTTACCAGCCCTGCCCCATCACCGGATAATTCTGGTCCAACCCCGGCGTGCCCGTCACCGGAACCGGCGGCGGTACAGTCTGCCGCACCAGCAGGCCGGGGATCAGCACCTGCGGCGCCGTCACCCGGTCATTCACACTGCCGCTGACAGGGGCGGAACCGGTCGGGGCCGCCGCCTCGGCAAGGCGGTCCGCCGGAGCGTCACTCTGGTTCGCCGGCTGGCCGCCAGCGGCAGCGGGGCTTTCGCCACCGGTGCCGCCGTTGCTGGCGGGTGGATTGCCCGGCTGCAGGACCGCCGCCACGGTGCCGCCACCACCAGGCACCCCGGCATTGGCGACGGCTGGCAGGGGCGGCGGCACATTGCTGATGGCATTCACCTGGGTGACCGGCACCAGCGAGGCGATCGGCCCCGGCAGCTGCCCGGCGGGGGGGGCTGTCACCGTCAACGTCCCCTCCTGATAGGCGATCGTATAATTGGCCGCCACCGCCCCGCTGGCGGTAATGCGGTACGACCCCAGATCGGACAGGCTGGTGGCTGGGGTCGCCACGCCCAACCCGCTGACGATGCCGGCACTGTCATTATTGACGAAGCCGTCATAGATCACGGTGAAAGCGGGGTTCGCCGCCCCCCGTACCCGGCTGGCATCCGCCACCCGGATGGTCAGCGCGGCCGGGATGACCGTCAAGGTACCGGATTGCAGGCTGATCGTATAGTTCGCGGCCGTCGCCCCCGACAGGTTGATCCGATAGGCCCCGACATTGGAAGCCGGCGTGGCATCGGTACTGATCGTCAAGCCACTGACCACTGACGCCGTGTCACCATTCACCAAACCATCATAGCGCGCCGTGAAGGCGGGGTTCGCCGCGCCATAGGTCCGGCTGGCATCGTTGGCACGGATGGTCAAGGCCGCCGGGGTGATATTCAACGCACCCGCCTGATAGCTGATCGTATAGTTTGCCGCCGTCGCACCCGAACCGGTGATGGCGTAGCTACCCACACCCGATGCCGCCGTCGCGCGGGTCGCCAGCGCCAAGCCGCTGACCACCGAGGCCGTGTCACCATTCACCAACCCATCATAGCGCGCCGTAAAGGCGGGGTTCGCCGCGCCATAGGTCCGGCTGGCATCATTGGCCCGGATGGTCAGAGCCGCCGGGGTGATGCCCAGCGCTCCAGCCTGATAGCTGATCGTATAGTTTGCCGCCGTCGCACCCGAACCGGTGATAGCATAGCTGCCCACGCCTGACGAAGCCGTCGAGCTGGTTGCCAGCGTCAAGCCGCTGACCACCGAGGCCGTGTCACCATTCACCAAACCATCATAGCGCGCCGTAAAGGCGGGGTTCGCCGCGCCATAGGTCCGGCTGGCATCATTGGCCCGGATGGTCAAGGCCGCAGGGGTGATGCTCAGCGCACCAGCTTGATAGCTGATTGTGTAATTCGCCGCCGTCGCACCCGAACCGGTGATGGCGTAGCTGCCCACGCCCGACGCCGGCGTCGCGCTGGTTGCCAGCGTCAGGCCACTGACCACCGAGGCCGTGTCACCGTTCACCAACCCATCATAGCGCGCCGTGAAGGCGGGGTTCGCCGCGCCATAGGCGCGGCTGGCGTCATTGGCACGGATGGTCAAGGCCGCCGAGGTGACGCCCAGCGCTCCAGCCTGATAGCTGATCGTGTAATTCGCCGCCGTGGCGCCCGAGCCGGTGATGGCGTAACTCCCCACGCCCGACGACGCCGTGGCACCCGTCGCCAGCGTCAGCCCACTGACCACCAAGGCCGTGTCGCCATTCACCAAACCATCATAGCGCGCCGTGAAAGCGGGGTTCGCCGCGCCATAGGGCCGGCTGGCATCGTTAGCCCGGATGGTCAAGGCGGCCGGGGTGATGCTGAGCGCACCCGCCTGATAGCTGATCGTGTAATTCGCCGCCGTGGCGCCCGAGCCGGTGATGGCGTAACTCCCCACGCCCGACGCGGCCGTCGCACCGGTCGCCAGCGTCAGGCCGCTGACCACTGACGCCGTGTCTCCATTCACCAAACCATCGTAGCGCGCCGTGAAAGCCGGGTTCGCCGCGCCATAGCTCCGGCTGGCATCGTTGGCACGGATGGTCAAGGCCGCCGGGGTGATGCTGAGCGCCCCAGCCTGATAGCTGATCGTGTAGTTCGACGCCGTCGCACCCGAACCGGTGATGGCATAGCTGCCCACACCCGATGCAGCCGTCGCACCCGTCGCCAGCGTCAACCCACTGACCACCGAAGCCGTGTCACCATTCACCAACCCCTCATACCGCGCCGTGAAGGCCGGGTTCGCCGCCCCATAGGCGCGACTGGCATCGTTGGCCTGGATAATCAAGGCCGCAGGCGTGATGCTCAGCGCACCAGCTTGATAGCTGATCGTGTAATTCGATGCCGTGGCACCCGAACCGGTGATGGCGTAACTGCCCACGCCTGACGAAGCCGTTGCGTTCGTCGCCAGGGTTAGGCCGCTGACCACAGAGGCCGTGTCGCCATTCACCAACCCGTCATAGCGCGCCGTGAAGGCCGGGTTCGCCGCCCCATAGGCGCGACTGGCATCATTGGCGCGGATGGTCAAGGCAGCCGGCGTGATGCTCAAGGCACCAGCCTGATAGCTGATGCTGTAATTCGCCGCCGTCGCTCCCGAACCGGTGATGGCGTAGCTGCCCACGCCTGACGCTGCCGTCGCGCTGGTTGCCAGCGTCAGGCCGCTGACAACCGAGGCCGTGTCACCGTTCACCAACCCATCATAGCGGGCCGTGAAAGCAGGGTTCGCCGCGCCATAGGTCCGGCTGGCGTCATTGGCCCGGATGGTCAAGGCCGCAGGCGTGATGCTCAGCGCACCAGCTTGATAGCTGATCGTGTAATTTGATGCCGTGGCACCCGAACCGGTGATGGCGTAACTGCCCACGCCTGACGAAGCCGTTGCGCTCGTCGCCAGGGTTAGGCCGCTGACCACAGAGGCCGTGTCGCCATTCACCAACCCGTCATAGCGCGCCGTGAAGGCCGGGTTCGCCGCCCCATAGGCGCGACTGGCATCATTGGCGCGGATGGTCAAGGCAGCCGGCGTGATGCTCAAGGCACCAGCCTGATAGCTGATGCTGTAATTCGCCGCCGTCGCTCCCGAACCGGTGATGGCATAGCTGCCCACACCCGACGACGCCGTCGCGCTGGTCGCCAGCGTCAACCCACTGACCACCGACGCCGTGTCGCCATTCACCAACCCCTCATACCGCGCCGTGAAAGCAGGGTTCGCCGCGCCATAGGCGCGACTGGCATCGTTGGCCTGGATAATCAAGGCCGCAGGCGTGATGCTCAGCGCCCCCGCCTCATAGCTGATCGTGTAATTCGCCGCCGTCGCACCCGAACCGGTGATGGCGTAGCTGCCAACACCCGACGAAGCCGTCGCGCTGGTTGCCAGCGTCAAGCCGCTGACCACCGAGGCCGTGTCACCATTCACCAACCCATCATAGCGCGCCGTGAAGGCGGAGTTCGCCGCGCCATAGGTCCGGCTGGCATCATTGGCGCGGATCATCAAAGCCGCCGGGGTGATGCTCAGCGCTCCAGCCTGATAGCTGATCGTGTAATTCGCCGCCGTGGCACCCGAACCGGTGATGGCGTAGCTACCCACGCCCGACGCGGCCGTGGCACTGGTCGCCAGCGTCAGGCCGCCGACCACCGACGCCGTATCCCCATTTACCAGCCCATCATAGCGCGCCGTGAAAGCCGGGTTGGCCGCGCCATAGGTCCGGCTGGCATCGTTGGCGGTGATCGCAAGGGCCGCCGGATTGATTGTCAGCGTGCCGGTGGCATAGCTGAAATCATAGCCCTTGCTGTTGGCCAGCGTGCCCTGGCTGATGCTGATCGTATAGGTGCCCACCCCCGACGCGGCGGTGGCACTGGTGCCCAGCAGGGCCGCCCCGCTGATGGTATTGTCCAGCGTGTCCCCCGCCTCAAACCCGGTGACCGTATAGGTGAAGGCGGGATTGGCGGCACCATAGGCGCGTGTAAAGCCATTGGCAGTGACGGTCAGGGTGCCGCTGGCGGCATAAAGCACGAGATTGCCGCTCTGTGTCACGCCGGAGGGCGGATGATCGGCATAGGAGCGGCCGCGCAGCACGGTGCCCGACAGCGTGCCCAGATCGGCCGTGGCGGCAGAGCGGGAATAGATCAGCCAGCGGCCACCGGCCGTCAAGCTGGCCGTGTCGTCGGCCTTGAAATCGCGGGTGCTGGCCAGGATGATATCATGCCCGGCCCCGCTGTTGCGCAGCGTCGCCGCCGCCCCCAGGATCAGGTCAACCCCATCGGCCAGCAGTTGCAGGGTGCCGGCCCCGGCATCCACATCCCCCACCGTCAGGGTGCTGGTGCTGCGGATATCCACCCCGCTGCCGGCCTTGATCGTGCCCAGTTCGCTGATCCGGTTGGCCCCGGTCAGTGACAGGCTGCCCACCGCATCGGCATTCAGCACCCCGACCGTCAGCACGCTGGAGCCGGTCTGGCTGATGCCGCCGCCATTCAGGCTGAGGCTGTTTTCACCGGCATCCACGGCGCCCGACAGGATGATCCGGCCATCGGCCCCATCCATGCGCAGCCTTGTGCGGCCGGTCAGGGCTACATCGCCGACACGCAGTTCCCCCGAACCCTCCAGCTGCCCGATGGTCCGCTGGGTGAAGCTGCTGGAAATGGCCGCCATCTCAGCCGCCGAAACATGCAGGGAACCGGTGACCCCATCCCCCAGCCCGATACTGTCCGCGCTGTCCCGCGTGGCAATGGCGATGGTGCCAGCGCCCAGAATGGCGGCCCCGCCGCTGATGGCCAGATCGCGCAATTCCAGCGACAGCGTGGCATCCGACCCCGCCTGCCCCAGCACCGCGCCATTGCCCAGCCACAGGCCGATGCCCTTTTCACCATGGGCATCGGCGGTGGCGGCACTGTCACCATCGGCGATGATGGTCAGTTCCGATCCGCTGGTGCCGGCGATCAGGGCCCCATCCACCACCACACCCAGGCTGTCGGCACCGGAGGAACCGGTCCCGGCTGTGCCGCCGGTGCCGTTCAGCACCAGCCGGCCGCCATTGATGGTCAGGCGGGTGGCCGCCCCCTGGATCCGCACCCCATCATTGCCGCCATCGTCGCTATCTTCCGGCCCGGCCAGGTCGGTGGTCCCGCCGCTGCCGGTCAAGCGCATGGCTCCCGTGGCGACCGACAGGGCCGCCCCGTCGGCAATGACGATGCCGCTATTATCGCCCTGCCCCCGGCCGACGCTATCGGTGGCGGTGCCGCGCAGGCTCAAGCCGCCGCTCCCCGTGATGGAAAGGCGGGTGCTCGCCCCGCTGACCAGCACGCCATAGCTGCCGCCACCGGTCCCGGATGCCTCCCCATAAAGGCTGATATAGCCGTCGCCGGCGCTGAGCACGCTGCCATTGGTGATGGCGATGCCGTGATTGCCGCCGGAAGCACCGAAATCGCTGCCACGACCGCGCAGGGTGATTTCCCCCTGATCGATGCTGATGGAACTGTTGGACAGGGTGATACCGGCCGCATCGCTGGCCGTGCCGGTGGCGCTGTAGATTTCCAGCAGGCTGGTCGTATCCAGCCCCGGCCCGCCGGACAGGATGACCCAGCCATGATCGGCATGGATGTTGGTATCGGTCAGCACGATGGCGCCCTGGCCGCCGCTATGATGGCCGGCAACCAGGGTGATATCGCCGCTGCTGGTGCGGATATCGGCACCAGTCAGCCGCATGGTGCCGCCGGCGGCGACCACAATATCACCGGCACCGCTGCTCAGCTTGAAGGCCCCGTCGATATTGCCGCGCGCGTCCAGGGTGATGCGGCCGCTGCCGCTGGTGGTGAGCTGGGTGCCGCTGGTCAGGAACTTGATGCTGCCTTCCGCCGCCCCACTGTCCAGACCCGCCTTCAGCGACAGGGAGACATCGGGCAGCATGGTGACGCCGCCCGCCGCCAGATCGCGGATGATGATATTATTGTCGGCTTCCAGATAGACAATGCTGGCGCTGCTGGCCGCCAGGGTTTCCACCGAAACGCCCAGATCGGCGGCCCCGATCCCCGACAGGTCGGCCAGATCGTCAATGATGATATCGGTCGGGTCCAACAGCAGCGTGCCGCCCTTGCCCGCCAGGGCCGCCAGCGAGACCGCACCGGTCAGCCGCACCCCACCCTTGGACGACACCTCAACAAAGCCGCCATCACCGCCGGCCGTCCCGCCCTGGGCGGAAATCGCCCCTTCCGCCTTGGTCGCTTTGCGTGACCAGAGCGTGATGCGGCCGCCATCGCCCTGTGCCTTGGCATCGGCGCTGATCTGGCTGGCCGCATCCATGGCGACGGTCTGCGCCAGCCGGTCCCCCTTGGGCGAACCGCCGATGGCAACGGTGCCGCCGCCCGACGCGCCATCGGCGGACAGGCTGGCAGCGGTCAGCGCGATGGCCCCGCCATCCACCCGGATGCCGCCGCCCTGGCCGCTGGCGGCAGAGGCATCCACCCGGCCCGACAGTTCCACCGAGACGCCATCATCACCAGCGATGATGATGCGGCCGCCGCGTTCCTGTACCGTTTGGGCCTGGACGGTCCCGCTGCTGTTGATCACGCCGGCCATGGCATCGCGCCCGCCGCGTGCCGTCAACAGCACGGTCCCGCCATCGGCACCCAGATGGCCCTGGTTCAGCACCTGGCCAGCGGCACTGCCGGCCGGCACGGCAAAGCTCAACAGCCCATCGCCGGCCAGATCCAGGGTGAAGCTTTCCGCACCGGACAGCACCACATGGCCCAGCCGCGCCTCCACCACGCCCCTATTCTGCACAATGCCGGCGGCCAGGGCGGCATAGCCACCCTCCGCCACCTGGATCACGCCCTGGTTGACGATGCGGGACAGGCTGTCGGCCAGCTCAATCCGCACCGAGCCGCCGGCCAGGAAGGATTGCTCATCCAGCCGGCCCGTGCTGGCCAGAAAGCCGGCGGCATTGATCTGCGCTGTGCTGCCGAAGAAAATCCCCGCCTCATTCAGCAGGAAGACCTGACCATTGGCCGACAGGGTGCCATCGAACCGCGTCGCCGCCCCGCCGGTGACGCGGTTGACCAGCAGGGAACTGCTGCCCGGCTGATTGACCTGCACCTGCTGCCCGGCCGCCGTATCAAAGCGCGACCAGTTGACCAGGGCCCGGTCGCTGGACTGGTTGATGATGGTCTGGGCGCCGTTGGTTTCGATTCCCACCTTGCCCGACACCACGCTGGCCCCTGTCGGGGCAAGGGCCGGGGCCTGCTGCGCCTGGGCCTGCAAGGCCAGCGCGCTGACACCCGACAGCAGCATGAACAGCGGCAAGGCACGGGGGGAAAAGGCATTTTTGCGGGGCACGGGGGCGGAACCTTGCCGGTTGCGGGGGCGCGGAAAGGGCGATGGCCAGACCTTCCCGCCCATTCTTAGCGGTTTTGCCCCCTATGCCGCTTGGTTGGCGCTCTATGAACGGGGATTTATCAACGCCGGTTGAGAAACCTACGGCCCGCCTTTGCCCCCGCCGGCTTTCGTGAAATGACCTGCGCAATCATGCACATGAATGGTTCCCTGAAAATGCCCCGGCACCTGGGATGGACGCTGTTGACGGGTGGCCTGCTGCTGGCCTGTATTCCGGCCGCCCAGGGCCAGTCCGCGCCCCCCACCTTGCCGGGCGCGGTTCAGCCGGGGCGCGGCACCCTGCCGCCAGCGATTGAGGAACAGCAGCGCCGCCCGCCGGAAGCTAAACTGCAATTTTCCATCCCCACGCAGAACCGGTCCCGCCCGGCGCCCAAGGAAGGGCAGGAGCTGCGCTTCACCCTGCGGGCGATCCAGGTGGAGGGGGCCAGCATTGTCGGCCCCGCCTTCTATGATCCGCTGATCCAGCCTTTGCTGGGCCACCCGGTGACCCTGGCCGAGGTGTCGGCCCTGGCCGATGCCATCCAGGACCGTTATGCCGCCCTGGGCTATGTGCTGACACGCGCCTATGTGCCAGCACAGGAACTGGCGGACGGCACCCTGCGCATCCGCGTCATCGAAGGGCATATCGACCGGCTGCTGGTGGAAAAGGGCGATGCCGCCATCACCGACCGGCTGACGGCGATGACAGCGGCGGCGATTGCCACCAAGCCCGCCCGCATCGACCGGCTGGAACGCGCTCTGCTGCTGGCCGATGATCTGCCGGGCACCGATATCAATGCCGTACTGCGGCCGGGGGCGGATTTCGGGGCGGCGGAACTGGTGGTCTCCGTGGCCCGCCAGCCCTGGGGCGGGTCGGCAGGCATCGGCAATCACGGGTCAGACTATGCCGGCCCGTGGAGCCTTTATGCCGATCTCTACGCCAATGGCCTGCTGGGACAGGAAGAACAGATCGGCCTGACGGTTTCCGGCACGCCGGACAGCCGGGAACAGCGGGCAGTGAATGCCCGCTATCAGCAGCCGCTGGGCGGCGATGGCTGGCAACTGGCCAGCCAGGGTTCCTGGTCGCGCGGGCGGCCCGGTGCCTCGCTGCGTCCCTTCGCTGTCCGCACGGAAAGCTGGTCGGCCGGGCAGCGGCTGGCCTATCCCATCATCCGCTCGCGTACCTTGAACCTGCAGGGTGAGGTGGGATGGGCGGCGCAGCAGGCCAAGGTGGATATTCTGGGCTTTCCCTATACGCAGGATGATTGGCGCAGCCTGAAAGGACAATTGACCCTGTCCTGGAGCGGCTGGGCCGGCACGGCTTTTCAGCTTTCCACCGGGCTGACCCAGGGGCTGGATATGCTGGGTGCCTCCCCCAAGGCCGGTAAAATCACGTCGCGCAGCGGCATCGATGCCGGCTTCACCAAGCTGGAAGGACAGGCCACCGGCAGCGTGCGGCTGGCCGAGGGGCTGGCCGCCACGCTGAGCCTGTCGGGCCAATGGACCGATGATGTGCTGGTGGCCGGCGAAGAGTTCGTGCTGGGCGGCAGCCGCTTCGGGCGCGGCTATAATAGCGGCGATCTGGCGGGGCCGCGCGGCATGGCCGCCAGTGCCGAGCTGCAATATCGCCTGCCCTGGTCCGGGCGGGTCGTACAGGCTGCGACCCTCTATGCCTATGCGGATTGGGGGCGGGTGTGGCAATCTGTGGCGCTGGATGCCGATCTCACCTCAATCGGGGGTGGCGTCCGGCTGGCACTGCCGGCCGGATTCAGCCTGTCCGGGGAGGTGGCGGTGCCGTTGACCAAGCTGGACCTGCCCGGCCTGACCGACCCCGATCCGCGTTTCTTCATCGATCTGGCCGTCTCCTTCTGAGGAACTCACCATCATGGCCCTGAACCGCCTGTCCGCCCTTGCCCTGCTGCTGACCGCCGCCACCGCCCTGCCCGCCACTGCCGCCGAACTGGTGGTGGTGGAATCCAGCGCACCGGCCCTGGCCCCCGGTCAGGTGCTGGATAGCGAGGCAGCCTTGTCGCTGCCGGCGGGCAGCCGGCTGGTGCTGGTCTCGGCCGAGGGGGCCACCATCAACCTGCAGGGGCCGTTCAGCGGCAAGCCCGGTAATGGTGCCGGCGGCAGCAGCGGCGGGGTGGCCCAATCGCTGGCCAGCCTGCTGAGCGCGCGGGACAGTGACACCGCCTCCCTTGGTGCCGTGCGCGCCGCCAGCAGCACACAGCCCCTGCCCCGCCCCTGGTTGGTGGATGCCAGCCAGTCCGGCCATGGTTGCCTGCAACCGGGGGCCGCCCCGGTGCTGTGGCGCGCGGCGACGACGGCCACCGACCTGACCCTGGCCCCGGCCGACCGCGCCTGGACCGCCACCACCCCCTGGCCCGCCGGCGCGCAGGATCTGGCCCTGCCGGCCGATGTGCCCTTTGCCGATGGGGCAACCTATCTGTTTGACATGGATGGCAAAAGCAGCGCCGTCACCCTGCACGTGGCACCCGACGCGGTGAAGGGCGACCGGATGCTGGCCGCCTGGATGCTGGCCAAGGGCTGCGAACGCCAGGCCCAGGCCCTGAGCAAGAAACTGGCGGCGAAGTGAAGGGGCTTCGGCTTATCTCAAGGGTCATGTCCCATGCCCTTTGAGATAAAGCAGAAAACCCCTACAGCCCCGCCACCTGCAACGCCGTCGCCTGCCTTGCGGCCAGTGCCTCTGTGCTGAACCCGTCGATCAGTTCCTGGAAATGCTGGAACCAGTTCAGTTCCGCCCGCAGATGCAGGAACACGGAGCCCAGGCCGATGGCCGCCCGGTCCATGAAGACGAATTCGCGCGGAATTTCCACGCCGCCCACGCGGCGCAATTCCTCATGCACCTTGGCGGCGGTGGCCTGGCCATAACGGCCATTATTGGTTTCCTCCAGCGCCCGCACCCGGTCTTCCAGCAGCGGGGCATAGATGAAGCCGGCCCAGATATTCAGTACCTCCACCAGTTCCCGCGTCAGGTTACGGAACCCCCAGCTTTCGTAGGCCGCCGCCGCCCTGTTGGTATCCTGCGTGCGCAACGCCTCATAAAGCTCAATCACCCCCGCCACGAAGGTGGGCGGGAAAATGCGCACGCAGCCGAAATCCAGCAGGTTGATCGTGTGGTCGGCCCGCACCGTGTAATTGCCCAGATGCGGATCGCCATGGATGATGCCATAGCGGTAGAAGGGCACGTACCAGGCCCGGAACATCTGCAAGGCCAATTGGTTGCGCAGTTCCAGCGGTGCATCCTTGAACTGGGTGATCTTCACGCCCTCCACCCATTCCATGGTCAGCAGCCGGCCGCTGCTGAGCTCGGGGCGCAAAGCCGGCACATGCACGCCCGGCACATCGGCCAGTATATGACGGTAAAGCGTCAGGTGGCGCGCCTCGCGGGCGTAATCCAGTTCCTCTTTCAGCCGTTCGGCCAACTCATCTTGAATCTGATCGGTGCGGACCGCCTTGTCATAGCGAGCATAGACGGCGAACAGCAGTTTCAGTTGCTGCAAATCCGCCGCCACGGCGGACTGCATATCGGGATATTGCAGCTTACAAGCCAGCAGCGTGCCATCCAGGGCGGTGGCGCGATGCACCTGCCCCAGCGAGGCCGCCGACGCCGCCTCCTTCTCGAAACCGGCGAGGCGCTGTTGCCAGTCAGCGCCCAGTTCGGCCTGCATCCGCCGCTTCACGAAGGGCCAGCCCATGGACGGGGCATCGGACTGAAGCTGCGCCAGTTCCTGCACATATTCCGCTGGCAAGGCATCGGGAATGGTGGACAGGATTTGCGCCACCTTCATCAGCGGCCCTTTCAAGCCGCCCAATGCTGCCCGCAATTCCGCCGCGTGCGCCTCCCGCTCCAGCTTGATACCCAGGAACCGCTCGCCGGCCAGCTTGGCGGCAAGGCCCCCCATGGTAGTGCCAACCCGGGCATATCGCGCCAGACGGCCCTGCAGAGAACTTTCTTCATCGCGCATGATGGGCATGAGATGGGATTGACAGCGCCCAAGGCAAGGCATCATCCTGAAACATAAAATGATCCATAGATAGATTAATAGATGTAGAGGAGAGCCATGGTCCCGGTCAGGCGCGCCTATGTGGATGGTCCCCATGGACAGATGCATCTGCGGCTGGCCCGACCGGCCGGGGGCGACGACGGGTCGAAGCCGCCCCTGCTCTGCATCCATATGAGCCCGATGAGCGGACGGGTATTCGAGAACCTGCTGGCCCGCCTGGGGCATGACCGGCTGGCCATTGCCTTTGATACGCCGGGCTTCGGCCTGTCGGACGCGCCGGCGGAACCACCTTCCATCGGGGATTATGCTATGGCCCTGCTGGCCGGGCTATCCGCCCTGGATGTGGAAGGACCGGTTGATCTGCTGGGCTATCACACCGGATCGATGATCGCGGTGGAGATGGCCAATCAAGCCCCGGATCGGGTGCGCCGACTGGCCACCGTCGCCGCCCCCATCATCACCGACGAAGAACGCGCCCAGTTCCGCGCCTTCTATCATGAGCGCCCGGCCAAGGCGGATGGCAGCCATATTCTGGATCGCTGGCAGGGTTTCTATTACCACCATAACCGCCCCGGCGTGGATGTGGAGGAGATCTCCGAACGGTTCCCCGATGCGCTACTGGGTGGGCGCAAGGCGGCCTGGGGGCATAAGGCCGCCTTTGCCTATGACATGGCCGGGCGTCTGCCGGGGGTGACACAGCCGCTGCTGGTATTGGTCACCGGCGATGACCTGGATGTGCACAGCCGGCGGGCCGAGGGTATCGCCCCTCATAGCCGCCTGCTGGAAGTGCCCGGCTGGGGGCACGGTTTTCTGGATCTGTATGACGATGACGCCGCCGGCCTGCTGCGCGCCTATCTGGATGCCGGGGATACGGTGCCGCTGGCCGGCCTAACCGCACCGGCCTCGGCCTTGG
Source organism: Niveispirillum sp. SYP-B3756 (assembly GCF_009495745.1). Classification (GTDB taxonomy): domain Bacteria; phylum Pseudomonadota; class Alphaproteobacteria; order Azospirillales; family Azospirillaceae; genus Niveispirillum. The sequence goes on along the minus strand of NZ_WIDQ01000004.1, from coordinate 450,169 downwards.
GACCGCGTTACCCGGAAAAGGTGGGGGCTTTCCGGCCACGCAGCGATGAAGCTTAAGGCTTCTCGATCACCTCTCGCATGTGGCGGATGACATAGCGACGTTGTGACCAGATCGTACGATCCTCCTGCGCGGCATACAGCCCGCTCAGCATCGTCTTGTCCCATTCCGTCATCACGGTCGGCATCGCGCCAGGATCACCGCTGAACAGGTTGAGAATGGTCGGTATGCCCGCAGCAATATCCCCATCGAACTGGCCTAGCGCCAGCATGGCCATATGGTCGGCGACCGCCTCCACCCCCCGCCCTTGAACTTGGCGGGGATCGAGAATCATCAACACACGCAGCATCTCCGACCGTACCGGGATGACGATGCGGGACGCGAAGACGGAGCTGAAAACCGGCGTCACGCGCCCCCCCTCCCCCGCCATCTCTGGTGATAATCCCACGGAACTGGTGGTCACCGTGCGGTACCAGACACGGATAGCGCCACCGGCGTCGCGGGGTTTCGCCAAAATCCGCCGAAACTCCCTCGTCAGGTCGGGCCGGTAGATATTGGGGTAGCGGTTGATCAAGCCCTCAATCAGCGCGTCCGGGTTATCCGTGGCGAAGATGGCAATATTGGGCTTGCAGCCCGGACGGGGGGGTGGCAGTTCCGCCGGGCCCGTGGCGGCCGCTTGCAACCTTTGCTGAACCAGGGCCGCCTGTGCCGGCGGCAGGCCCAGAACGACTGCGCAAACCGGGCGGTACCAGCGGGCCAGTTGCTTGGCCCCCTTTGTCGGCAAGGCTTCGCGGACAAAATCGTCAATCTGGGCGGGTGAAGGATGCCAGGCCTGCACGACCACCTCATCCTCCATCTCCAACCCGGCAAAGGGAGGGGGCTCCGCCGCAAAGGACAAGGATGCGCGCAGGCCCGCCAGCAATAAAATGCCGCCGCACATCAGAGAGAAGCGCATGACCGAACCCCCGGACGAAAAAGAGAATATCAGAATAGTTTAATATCTTAAAACAAGATACCCGATCTGGAGGCGGTGCGATACGGTTCTGCAACCGCCTCCCGGCTTCCCCCGTCCGGTGGCGCCGTCTGGTGGACAGCGATGGCCGATCCCCCCTGCCACATTCGGCAAAGCCCGCATTGTCCATGGTGAAGGGCTGGAACTTCAGCCTTTCCGATAATGACAAGCAGAACAGGGGTGCAGAATGTTCCATGAAGCGATCATGCGGTCACTGACGCGGCGGTCCATTTTCGGCGGCATGGCGGGAATGGGGGCGATGGCGGCTGCCCCGGGCTTCGCCGCCACGCCCCAGCCGGCCAAGGGGAATATCCGCCCGCTGGATATCACCGACCCGCGGGAGAACCTGTACGGATTCGGCAAGATGTGGGGCACGCTGGGGCCGAAATCGGTGCTGTCAGGATATCAGGGCGTGCAATATGCCATCGTTGGCGACAAGCGCGCCGTGCCCCTGTTCGGCTATTGCGGGTTCGGCAATAACCGCAACATCATGCAGGCGGACGGCTCGCTGAAGGTGCTGGGCAAGGAATGCGGCTTCTTCACCGATCTGGCGACGGGGGAGATTATCGACCATTGGGACAATCCCTGGACCGGGGAGCGGGTGGAGGTGTTCCCCTTCATCAATGACCGCTGGCGCGGCTCGCTGACCCTGGAACAGAAGGTCTTCAAGGTCGGCGACAGCGAAACGGTGAATAATGACCATGGCACCCAAGGGGGCACCAAGTCCCAGAAGGGCAAACCCTTCCTGCTGCCCTGGCAGCGCATCGGCGACCAGTATCTGCTGAGCTGGGATTACGCACACGAATACACCAACCCGGTGACGCCGGAGGGCTGGCCCAAGGCTTCCACCGGGCGGCGCGTCAACCCATCGGAACATTTCACCCTGTTCACACCGACCGGGGAGATTGATGACCGCTCCCTGGAAAGCGCCCGCTTCCATGCCGGTTTCATGCGCCAGGCCCCCTGGTGGCCCTGGATGCGCATGGGCCAGAGCGGGGTTCACGGCGTGCTGATGGGCCGGATGCACAGCTACAAGATCACCGGCACGGTAGAGGATATTCCCAAGGCGGTACTGAAACGGGTGGAACGCGCCCACCCCCACCTGCTGGAACAACCGACCGACGGCCCCGACGAAGGCGTGCGCGGCACCCTGGAAGCCTACGCGGAGGATGTGCCGCCGGAGGTACCGGGCTATGTCTCCCCCCTGGCGGAAAAGCGCAAGGCAATGTTGAAAGGGGAAGGAAAGTAGGGATTACGGCGCAGCGGCTGATACCGGCCGCTGTGCCTCCACCCGGCTTCTTTCGTTAAGGGCAAAATCTTTTCCGAAAAAGTATCCAAGATACATTGATGCCACAAATAAAAATCCCAATAATATGCTTACGTACAACTTTCGATTATCGCTTTGAGCTGTAATGTGATTCATTTTTCTCTCCAATTTACCTGAAAAACAAAAGCGACGCTGAAATGGGAGGGAAAGTAGGGATAGCCGCTTATTCCTCCCCACCGGTTGCCAAACGCCGGGCAATGGCCCGGCGCTGGCGACCGGCGGCAACATCGGCGGGGGCGAGGTAGAGTTCCTGCAACAAGGAACGATCCCAATCGGTCAGCGCATCCGGTCGGTTTGCGTCTGCCGCCGGCAAAAACAAGTTCAGGATGGTCGGCAGGCTAGTTGCCACATCGCTGTCAAACGGGCCCAGCGACAGCATGGCCAGATGGTCGCCCACGGCATCCAGCCCGTGGCCCGGCAATTTCCGGTGGTCCATCACGATGATGACACGGCCCAGTTCCAGCCGCGTCATCCTGGAAAGTCGAGAGGCACCGGGCCGCTGTGACTCGGTAACGCTGTAGGCCCCGACACGGGTGGCATCCAGTGCTGCACCATCGGCACTGGCACGCGTAATCCTGTACCAGACACGTACAGCCCCGCTGGCATCACGCGGGCGCGACAGGGCTTTGCGCACGGCAGAGGGTCGTTCAGGCGCGAAGATGGCCGGATAGTCCTTCAACATCCGTGTGATCAGCGCATCCGGGTCATCGGTCAGCAGGATGGCGACATTGGGTTTGCATCCGGGCTTCGGTTCGCCTAGCCCCGCCAATTGCGCCGCCGCCTGGATACGGGCCCCCAGTTTTTCCGCCTGATCGGGAAAGAAGCCACGCGGGGAAACGCAAAGCGGGCGGTGCCAACGGGGGATCTGTTCCATCCGGCCAGCGTCGGCCAGCGCCCCATCCACAAAGCCCTTCAACAACAATTTCCGTTTCCATCGCCGGCAGGTCCGCCAACGGATCAGGCAAGCTGGGGGGCGAGGAACCACCGGCAAGGGCCGCCCCCGTCGGCACCAGCAGCAGCGCGCATAGCAGGATGAAAAGAGCTCTTCGATCCATTTTACCCCTCCCCCTATTCTGCTGCGATCCCACCGGACGGGACCGCTGCCGCCACCGTCACCGGCCGCTGTACCGGCAGCAGACGCCCCCCGACCAAAGCCAGCACCCGCCCGGCCGCCGCGATGGTTTCCGGGCGGTGCGCGATGGTGATGCGGGTGATGCCCAGTTGGGCGATATGGTGGTTCACCTCCCGCTCCTTCTCCACATCCAGATGGCTGGTGCCTTCATCCATGAACAGGATGCGCGGGCGGCGATAGAGCGCGCGGGCCAGCAGCACCCGCTGGCGTTGCCCGCCGGACAGCGCCGCCCCCATATCACCCACCAGCGTATTGTAATTCATCGGCATGGCCATGATGTCGGCATCAATGCCGGCAATGGCGGCGCATTGGCGCATCAGCGGCAGATCGGGCGTGGGGTCGAAGAAGGTGATATTCTCCGCCAGGGAGCCGGAGAGCAGTTGATCATCCTGCATCACCACCCCCATCTGGGCGCGCAGCGCGGTGGGGCCGATATGGTCCGCCGGCACCCCATCAAAACAGATTTCCCCCGCCGCCGGCGGGAACAGCCCCAGCATCACCTTCAGTAAGGTGGTCTTGCCGCCGCCAGAGGCACCGGTAATGGCGATGAATTCCCCCGGTGCCACGTCCAGATCAATGCCGCACAGCACATCCGGTTCCGTTTCGGCATAGCGATAGGTGACGCCGCGCAGGCTGATCCCACCTTGCAGCACATGCGGGATCAAGGGTTCCGGCCCGCCCTCCAGCCCCTTTTCCCGGGGCGACAGGGCGATATCGGCAATGCGGTCCAGATGCAGATCCAGCATCCGGTACTGGATGGCGGTTTCCAGCAGCTTGGTCGCCTTGTCCAGGAACTGGCCCTTATAGCTCATGAAGGCATAGAGCATCCCGACGGTGATCTGGTTTTCCATCGCCAGCGTGGCGCCGATATAGATGGTGACAATATTTTCCAGCCCATAGATCAGGCCGTTGGCACTGCTGAAATTCAGGTTCAACTGGCCCAGCCCCAGCGTGCGCATGATGGTATCGGCATAGCGGTTCTGCCACAGCTCCTCCCGGGCGCTTTCCTGGCCGAAGACCTTGATGGTCTGGATGGCACGGGCACTTTCAATGAAGCTGGATTGTTCCTTGGCGCTGGCGGCAATCACCTCCTCCTCCCGCTGGCGCAGCAGGTGGAAGGAGATGAGGCGCAGCACGACATAAAGCGCCAGCGCCACCAGCACGATGATGGCCAGTTTCACCGAATAGAAGAAGATCATCACCAGGGTGATGATGGCCATCACCCCATCCACCAGGGCCGCCACCAAGCCATTGGTGATCAGGTCGCGGATGGGCTTGGTGGAGCCAAAACGGCTGACCAGATCGCCGATATGGCGTTTTTCAAACCAGCCCAATGGCAGGCGCAGCAGATGGTGGAACAGGTTTGTCACCATCTGATGGTTGACCAGACCGCCCAGCACCAACAGCACCCGCCCGCGCAGCCATTCCGCCACCAGCTTGATCAGGGTGAACAGGCCAAAGCCGATGGCCAGCGCCCACAGCAACTCCCCATCACCCTTCACCACCGCCTCATCCACGGCGATCTGCATATAGAAGGGGCTGGCCACGACGAAAAGCTGCAGCACGACAGACAGCACCAGCGCCTGGGCCAGGGCGGTTTTCATGCCGGCGATCCGGCCCCAGAGGCTGGTCAGCGGCAGGTGTGTGCGTTCCTTGCGTTTCTCAAACGCCGATGTTGGGGTCAGTTCCAGCGCCACGCCGGTGAAATGCTGCGCCAGTTCCGCCAAGCCCATCCGCCGCCGGCCCTTGGCCGGGTCCAGAATGGTGACCTTGTCGCCCTGCACGGCGGCGAGAACCACGAAATGGTTCATGTCCCAATGCAGGATGCAGGGCAGTTTCAGCTTCTTCACCTGCGCTGGCTCCAGCCGCAGCCCCCGCCCGCTGAGGCCCATTTTCTGGGCCATCAGCACAATGCTCTTCATCGTCGTCCCTTTCAGGGAGACGGAGAAGCGGCGGCGCAGGGCGGGCAAATCGATCTCATGACCATGGTGGCTGGCCACCATGGCGAGACAGGCGAGGCCGCATTCGGAGGCTTCGGATTGGATAAGCAACGCCGAGTTCCAGCGATTAGTGTTGTCAACATATTAGAGATATACGGTCAATTATTTGTATTTTTGCTTAAAATAATAAAAAACAAGGATAAGGTAATAATTACAAGGGCTACAGATGCACCCTTGCTTGAGTAACTAAAAATGCAACCAATAAGAAATAATGACGAAGATGGATAAAGAATGTACATTTTATATTTATCATTCTTTCTCATGAAATGAAAATATAATCCACAAATAAAACCGAAAACAAAAAATAATGACCAAATATTATGTTCAGAAAAAAATTTTAAAAATAAAACTAAATTACAAAAAATAGATATAAAATTAATAAAAATCGAAAAGGGGTAATATTGATATTTATTAAAAACTGCTAAATTGTCTCCGCTTTCAAGAGCCTCCTTGGATTGTTTCTCATACCATTTTTTTAAAGTGTTAAACATTTTTTCTCCTATATTTAAAGCATGGTAGATGGATCATTATAATGATCCATCTACCGGAGTTCAGAGAATTTGGCCAAAAACCTTTTCTATTTCAATATCTTGGTGTTCGCCCTCATAAAATGAGAACGAACACAGAAAAATAGCAAGATCCTGAAAAAGAAAATCAGTTTCGAGGCGCAAAATCAGAATACGTCCCAATATCCCAACGCATCTCCAGTGGCAGCTATCAAACCAACCGTAGTAGCGCCGGCAGCAGAACCTTGGAAGAAGGCAATCGCAAGCGGCATAATAAACAATGCTCCACCAGAGACATCGTCCATTTCCTCAAGTGAAATCTCAGAAATGCTTGCACTCATTCCCATTTACTCCTCTCATCCATTCAGAAAAGCAGCAGCTGTAACGCCAGCGTCGAATACAAATCCAGCGTAAGCGGCAACACCTGTAGCCCCATACTCCATTGCAATTATAATTGGAATCGCCAGAAGCAATCCACCATTTACGTCTTCCATATCGTCGAATTCAAGCTCCTGCATCAAGACCTCCAATAAGTTTGATTTCGGATCGTCAATTTTAAAAAATTGACAAATTAAAATTTTTGCACGCCATAATTGTATGATATAAATCTATTTACTATAAAACTTACAATGTTTATTCTTTCTAAAATAATATCAGAGTTTAAAGTCATTTCTGGATTAAGATTAGATTTCAGTGAATTTCCATTTTTGTTTTCTGATTCTAAATTAACAGTAACTCGATAACTTGGCTCTTTCGGCTGTATTGGCCCATTGACCTCCTGCGGCATCGACATTGCCTGCGACACGCTTTCCACCGTCCCGCCGAAGGTTCCAAAATGCTGGTACGGAAAGGCGTCATACATCAACCTGACCTGTTGCCCCGGCTTGACGAACCCGATGGCCCGGCTGGGCACATAGAGTTCGGCCTGCAGCTCGCTGCCATCCTTCAACAAAGCCAGCACCGGCTTTGCCGGGTCCAGGCGCTGGCCCACCCCGGCCTGCAAGGACATCACCCGCCCGGCCATGCTGGCATGGGCAACCCGGCCCCGCTGGGCATCTGTTTCCGCCAGCCGCTGGCGTAACTCCGCCTGACTGGCCGACAGGCGAGAGAGCCGGTCGGCACTATCCAGCGGCACCCGTTCCCGCTCGATCCGGGCCTGGGCCAGTTCCGCCGACAGGGCGGTGATATTCTGTTCAATGGCGGCAAGGTTCTGACGCTGGCTCAACCATGCCTCCTCCCGCGCGCGATATTCCGCCTCGGAGACATAGCCCTTGCCGCGCAGTTCCGACAGTGACTTCAACCGCTCCTCTGTCACCGCCGCCCGCTGCACCTGAAACTGGCGCTGCATGTCCAGGCTGACGCGCTGTTGCGCCAGCCCTGCCACGCGGCTGTCCAGCCGCTCCATCTCCGACCGCACCCGTTGCGATTCGGCCGCGATCTGTTCATCCAACAGGGCCAGTTGCCGGCGCAGGCCCGCCGCCACCGCCTCATCCAAGGTGCCGCCACCGGCCAGGGCGTGGCTGGTATCCAGGATGAACAGGGGGTCCCCCTCCTTCACCACATCGCCATTTTTTACATAGAGATGCGTCAGGATACCGGGCTGCGGGGCCGCCACCCTAGCCATGCCCTCCCGCGGGGCGAGATAGCCGGAAACACGTTCCTTGCGGGCATAGGCGGCAATGTTGGCATAAACCAGCGCCACCGCCACCGACACCGCAATGAAACCCGTCACCGGTGCCCAGCCCCGGTTGTTCAACCCAAGGGGGATTGATTGCGCCTGACCCGACAAAGCGGGAATTGATCTGAATTCCACAGCCATCCGAACCCACCACCGGAGACCGACCCTGTTTGTTTTCTCCCTTTAAGATATATCCAAAAAAACTGCAGTTAATATACAAAATCTCGTTATACGTGCATCCACCCGTATGCGGCCCTATCCCCCAACCCGCCGCACAGCACCCCTGCCCGGCGCTGATCACGGCAATCATTGCCAGATGGCCGCTTCCCCCCTATCTTCCCCGCCAACCCTGTATGCTGGCCCGTACGAGTCCATGACCGACCTGTCGAAAATCCGCAATTTCTCCATCATCGCCCATATCGACCATGGCAAGTCGACGCTGGCCGACCGGCTGATTGAATTCTGTGGCGCCATTGAGGCGCGGGACATGAAGGCCCAACTGCTCGACAATATGGATATCGAGCGGGAGCGCGGCATCACCATTAAGGCGCAGACCGTGCGCCTGGAATATAAGGCCAAGGATGGCGAGACCTATCAGTTGAACCTGATGGACACGCCGGGCCATGTCGACTTCGCCTATGAGGTCAGCCGGTCGCTGGCCGCTTGCGAAGGCTCCCTTCTGGTGGTGGACGCCTCCCAGGGTGTGGAGGCGCAGACCCTGGCCAATGTCTATCAGGCATTGGACGCCAATCACGAAATCGTGCCCGTCCTCAACAAGGTCGATCTGCCCGCCGCCGACGTGCCGCGCGTGAAGACGCAGATTGAGGATGTGATCGGCCTGGATGCGTCTGACGCGGTGGAGATTTCGGCCAAGACCGGCCTGAATATCGAAGGCGTGCTGGAAGCCATCGTCACCCGCCTGCCCCCGCCCAAGGGCGACCGTGACGCGCCGTTGCAGGCGCTGATCGTGGATAGCTGGTACGATGCCTATCTGGGCGTCATCATCCTGGTGCGCGTGGTGAATGGTGAATTGAAGCTGGGCCAGAAGGTGCGCTTCATGGCCACCGGTGCCACCCGCGAACTGGACCGCGTGGGTATCTTCACGCCGAAAAAGATCGCCCTGGAAAAGCTGGGGCCGGGGGAGATGGGCTTCATCACCGCCGCCATCAAGGATATCCGCGACACCAAGGTGGGTGACACCATCACGGAGGAGCGCCGGCTGGCGCCCACCGCCCTGGCCGGCTTCAAGCCCTCCATCCCCGTGGTGTTCTGCGGCCTGTTCCCCGCCGATGCGGCGGAGTTTGAGCATCTGCGCGACAGCCTGGGCAAGCTGGCCCTGAACGATGCCAGCTTCCAGTATGAAACCGAAAGCTCCGCCGCACTGGGCTTTGGCTTCCGCTGCGGCTTCCTGGGCCTGTTGCACCTGGAGATTATCCAGGAACGGCTGGAACGCGAATTCGACCTGGACCTGATCACCACCGCCCCGTCGGTGGTGTACAAGATGCACATGACCAATGGCGAAGTGATTGAAATGCACAACCCGGCCGACATGCCGGATGTGGTGCGGATCGATCATATTGAGGAGCCCTGGATCAAGGCCACCATCATGCTGCCCGATGAATATCTGGGCGGCGTGCTGCAGCTCTGCACCGAACGGCGCGGTGTGCAGAAGGATCTGACCTATGTCGGCGGCCGGGCGATGATCGTCTATGAATTGCCGCTGAACGAAGTGGTGTTCGATTTCTACGACCGGCTGAAGAGCATCAGCCGTGGCTATGCCAGCTTCGATTATCAGCTGGAAGAATACCGCGAAGGCGATCTGGTCAAGATGTCCATCCTGGTCAATGCCGAGCCGGTGGACGCCCTGTCGATGATCGTTCACCGCAGCCAGGCGGAATATCGCGGGCGGCAGCTGTGCGAGCGGTTGAAGGAACTGATCCCCCGCCACCTGTTCAAGATCCCCATCCAGGCCGCCATCGGTGGCAAGGTCGTGGCGCGTGAGACCATCGCCGCCATGCGCAAGGACGTGCTGGCCAAGTGCTATGGCGGCGATATCAGCCGCAAGCGCAAGCTGTTGGACAAGCAGAAGGAAGGCAAGAAGCGGATGCGCCAGTTCGGCGAGGTGGAAATTCCGCAGAGCGCCTTCATCGCCGCCTTGAAGATGGGCGACAATTGACGGCTTGACCGCCAACTAAGGGGCGGGAAATGGAACGGGGGGCGGCACAGCACATGTGCCGCCCCCTTTTTCATGTCCAGCAGCGTGACCAGCGGTCATGATTTCGTACCGCTGGTATAAACAGAGAATCTGAATTTCCAAATCAGAAATAATAACCAATTTAGAACCAATTATATATCCAGCTCGGCGCCCGTCACCGTGACCCCTGGGGCACAGGCGTTGCAGCAAAATCCCAATCCGGCATCGCAACCGTTTGCGACACCCGCCGGATAGCGCTCACGCGCGGCCGGTAACGCCGCCACCCCCACTACCGCGACAAAGGAAATGCTCTGGGGCGAAATCAGCTTGACCGATGAAAGAAAGCGAACGACCCTGTTCCTGCCATGGGGATGCCGCAATGCGCCGGCACCGTCCACCCCACCCGGAAAGCCGGGAAAGGGGGCGGATATGGCCAGCACCGGGCGATCCCTTCGCAGGTGCCGCATGACGGATGATGGAGGAAGGGCAGAGCGATGAAGATACCAATCAAAGCCATTGCCCTGCTGCCGCTTTTCCTGACCCTGCCGGCCGCGATCGCAGAGGAAACCAAGCCCGCCGCCAAACCCACCGATGTTTTCCTGGTCCGTTTCAACCAGATCGAAGCACCCAACAGCGTTTACCAGAGCCCGGATGCCGCCGCCCTGGGTTACCCCGCTGCCCTGGCTGATGCCCCGACAACAGAAAAGCAGGAAGATGCCCGCAAGGCCATGGCCGCCACGCTCGGGCAATGGGCTGGCAAGATCTATGAAGGCATCATGGCCAAAATCACCGGCGACCGGCCGTCGGTGAACAGCCCCAGCCCGATCCAACTGGCAGCCGACCCGCGCGCCTATCAGGCAGCCGGGCTGAAGGCCGACGCCCAGCTTTCCGCCATGGGGTTGAATTCCAAGTTGGGTATGCGGTTGGGCACGGAAGAAATCCGCCAGTCCATCCGGTTCAGCCGTGATTGCGGGGTGGATGTACTGCCCAACAGCGTTTCCGGCGATGTGGCCGGTGGCTTTGGCAATGTCAAGGGCACCGTTCAGGGCAGTTGGGGCAGTGCCTGCGCCACCGGGCAGACCGGCTGGCGCCTGACTGCTGGTGTGGCCGATCTGGGGCACCAGCCCTATTCCACGCTCGGCATGGAATATCGGCCGATGGCCGGCAGCCTGATCGCCAATATGACCGGCATTTCCGCCATGAAGGCCCAATTGGCCGGCACCGGCGGCAGTGTCGGGCTGGAAGCACCTGTCCCGGTTATCCGCGTGGCCAATATGCGGTTGAATGCCGAAGTAAAATGGCACGAAGAACAGGGCACCGCCCTGAAATTCTCAACCAAACTGCGGTTCTGAGCCCCGGAGGTGCCGGGGAATATTTATCGCAGGTGCGGTAAAATCAGCATTTGAAATAAATGCTTCACATCAACTGCAACAAAAATATCATATCCAACTGATATGAGCCCCTGAACTTTAAACATAAAGTTTGGGAGCCCATCATGAAGATTTCCATCCGCAGCGCGCTGCTGGCCAGCGCGCTGTCTGTCGTTACGCTGCCTGCCTTCGCCCAGTCAGCCAGTACGGTCACGCTGAATGGCACCAGCTTCACGAACCAGGGGCTGCAGGGCGTGGGGCGCCTTTCCGCCTCCCTGCGGGACAAGTTCGGGGAGACGTTCGGTTCCGTGTCGGCCATGCAGATTGACCTGCATAGCTGGCGGCGCAATGCCGATGGCTCCTATTCCGGCACGCTCTATACCCTGCCCGACCGTGGCTACAATGTGGCCGACACCACAAATTACATCCCGCGCTACAATGTGGTGTCGCTCAGCTTCAACCCCTATAGCGGCACGGCCAGCCTGCCCGCCGGCAGCGCCCAGCAGAACCAGATCGGCCTGTCTCTGAAGGATACGGTCCTGTTCACCGACGACAAGGGCACACCCTTCAGCGGGCTGGACCCGGCCTCCACCGGCACCGGCCTGACCTATCGCCCCGCCGCCAACGGAAAGCCCAACCTGCCGCTGACGGGCATCGGCAGTCTGGCGCTGGACCCGGAAGGGTTCGTGCGCGTGTCGGACGGCAGCATCTGGGTCAGCGATGAATATGGCCCCTATATTTATCACTTCACCGGCGACGGCAAACTGATCTCCGCCATCGCACCGCCCAACAGCCTGCTGCCACAGCGCAATGGCGCACTGAATTTCGGGGCGGCGGAATCCAATCCTGTCAACCCGACCCGTGGTCGCCAGAACAACCAGGGCCTGGAAGGGCTCTCCATGTCGCCGGATGGCAAGACGTTATGGGTGGCCCTGCAATCGGCCGCCGTGCAGGATCTGGATATCAAAAGCACCAGCAGCACCCGCCGCAACACCCGCCTGCTGGCCTATGATGTCTCCAACAGCGCAAGCCCGGTCCTGAAAGGCGAATATGTCATTCAGCTGCCGATGTATAATAAAGACGGCAACCCCAACGGTACCCTGAACCGCGTCGCGGCACAGTCGGAACTGCTGGCGTTGAACAATACGCAGTTCCTGCTGCTGTCCCGTGATGGCAATGGCTATGGCAGTGGGGCCACGCCCAACAGCAGCCCGACCAGCCTCTATCGCCGCATCGATCTGCTGGATATTACCGGCGCATCCAACATTGCCGGCACCGCCTATGATAATGGCACCTCCATCGCGCCCAAGGGCGTGCTGGTCGCCGATATCAAGCCGGTGCAGTTTGCCAGCTTTGTGGATATCAACGACGCTACCCAGTTGGCCAAGTTCGGTCTGGTCAATGGCGCCAAGAACAATGGCAATTGCCGCACCCAGTGTCTGTCGGAAAAGTGGGAAGCGCTGTCCTTGGTGCCGGCCCTGGACGCTGCCCGACTGGATGATTTCTTCCTGTTCGTCGGCAATGATAATGACTTCGTCACCCAGAACGGCTTCCAGGTCGGCCAGCCCTACAAGGACGCTTCCGGCGTCGAAAATGACACGATGCTGCTGGCCTATCGCCTGACCCTGCCCACCTATGTTGATCCGCTGGCCAGCGAAAGCCAGGCCTTGACCGGTCCGGCCATCGGCCAGGCGCTGGGGGAAACGGCGCTGGCCGCCAATGATGCCGCCACCAGCGATCTGACCGGCCGCACCCAGGCCATCCGCGCCGGCCTGGCCAAACGCGCCGAGGGGAGCTTCGAACTGTCGGCCGGCGGCAACTGGTCGGTCTTTGCCCGCGATGATGGCGATGCCAAGCGCCTGTCCAAGCCGGAAAGCTGGTCCAGCGGCATTGCCGGTGACTATGCCGTTTCCGACACGCTGCGCGTCGGTCTGGCCGTCAATTACGCCCATAGCGATGGCAAGTTCGGCAATCTGGGCGGGGGCAAGGCCACGGTCTGGGCGGTCGGCCCCTATGCCAGCCTGGCGCTGCCGGGCGGGTTCTATGCCGATGCCAGCTATCATTACAGCGACCTGTCGCTGGATGATATCAGCCGCAATACCTTCGCCTACAACCTGCGCGCCACCGGCGAAACGGAGGGCAAGGGCCATCATGTCGGGGTGGAGTTTGGTTCTGTCGAGACGGCCGGCAGCCTGCGCTATGGCCCGATTGTCAGCTTCAACTATAACCGGGTGGAGCTGGATGCCTGGAAGGAAGCCGGTGCGCTGCACCTGAACCTGGATCATCCCAAGCTGGCCGAACAGCAATTGCTGTTCAATGTCGGCGGCCAGATCTCCACCAGCCTGGATATGGGCGGTGGGCGCCTGATCGTGCCGGAACTGCGGGTCAGCTATCAGGAAGACCTGATCCGGGACGAGGGCCAGACCTACACCACCGTGCTGTCTAACCGGCGCAACAGCCCGCTGGGCCGCAACACCGCCATTCTGCCCGATCCGCAGAATAACGGGCTGCGGGTCGGCCTTGGCCTGTCCGTGGCGGTGGCAGACAAAGCCGCCCTCTACGTCTCCGGCAACACGCTGTTCAACGTGGATGACAAGCCGGATTATTCGCTGGGTGCCGGCCTGCGCGTCGGCTTCTGATGCGGTATTGCTCCCTGGGAGGATAAACATTCTCCCAGGGAGCGTCATCCGGCCTGTGAAGCGCGCTCCAGCGGCAGGCCGCATTGCCCGGCACAGGCGTTGATTTCAGAGAATATCCAGTCGCGGAAGGCCCGGATCTTCGGCTCATCCGCGCGGCGTTCCGAACAGGCCAGCCAATAGAACCGGTCAGTCCGGTACATGATCTCGGGGAAGGGCAGCACCAGACGGCCCGCCGCAATATCGGCCCCGAACAGGGCTGGGCAGACCAGCGCCACCCCCTGCCCCATGGCGGCGGCCTGTGCCGTCACCCCATGCACATCGAATTGCGGGCCGCCCGGCAGCTTGTCCACCTTCACCCCCGCCAGGGCGAACCATTGCCGCCACCAGAGGATATCTTCCGGGTGCTGGCAATCCAGCAGGGGCAGGCGCAGCAGGTCGGCCGCCTCCCGCACACCGCCCGCCCGCTCCAGCATTTGCGGGCTGACGGCGGGGGTCAGGGTGAAATCCATCAGCCATTCTGCCCGCACACCCGGCCAGCGACCGGAGCCGGCACGGATGGCAATATCGAATTCCGTTTCCAGATCGCCCACCCGCACCGAGCTATCCAGCCGCACGGCCAGATCCGGCCACAGCAACTGGAAATGGCCCAGGCGCGGCACCAGCCATTGGGTGGCGAAGGTGAACATGCAGGTCACCGCCAGCACCTTGTTTTCTGTTGCCTCTGTCAGGCGGGCCACGGTGCTGCGGATGCGGTCGAACGCATCATCCACCGCCGCCTGCAGCTCCAGCCCCGCCGGCGTCAGTTCCAGCCGGCGGGTCAGGCGGCGGAACAGCTCCCGCCCGATATGCTCTTCCAGCTGGCGCACCTGATAGCTGACCGCCGCCTGCGTTACCGCCAGCTCATCCGCCGCCTTGGTGAAGGAGAGGTACCGGGCGGCCGAGGCAAAGGCGCGCAGGGCATTCAAGGGCGGCAGGCGGCGATCGGACATCAAGACCCCATGGATCAAATCGGCTTTTGCATGACCGCTAGATTACTCGTTTGTCAGCCGGGCTGACCAGTCCCAAACTGGCACCAACGAGCCAACCTATCCTTACCTGCTTTCCAAGGAAATGTCATGATGACCAAGAACATCTTGGGCATGGCGCCACCCTGCGCCTGTCCCGACCACCCTTTGTCAGGTTGCCGTGCCGCCGGTACAGCCTTGCTGCCGCTGATGGTGTCCCTGGCCCGCACCCTGGCGGAATTGCTGAAGGGGGAGACCTATCGCCATGGCCTTTCCCCCCATCTGCGCCGCGATGTCGGCCTGCCGGATTGAGGGGGGCGTCAGGCCTCCACCATCTCCAGCAACGCGCCATCCGGGGCAAAGCAGCCACAGACCAGCCGGCCGCCAAAGCCAGCCCCCCCATCCAGGCTGGCGGTGAAATCCGTCAGGTGCGCCCCCCCCTGCCCATGGGCGGGATCATAGCCGCGCACGATGCGCCGAACGCTGCCATAGGGCTGGTCGATGCGGGGGAAACTGTTGCCGCCCCACCAGAAAATATCCGCCTGCATGTGCAGGGGCTTGGCCGTATCCAGCCCGGCATTGACGAACAGCATCTCTGTCGGCTGGCCCTGCGCATCGGAAGTATAGGCAGCCCGGCGCAGGGCGCTGAACAGGGCACCATGACCCGGTGCATTGCGCATGGCAGCACGCAGATCATTGGTCCAGCGGGCCAGGCTGACGGCGCCATCCCGGGCGGCGGCAATGCCATAGGCGGCCGTGCCACCATAGACGGCCAGCGTCGCCTCCACCCCCTGCCCGATCATCCAATGCAGCACATCCAGCGGGTTGGGCGCGAACTGAAGTTGCAGCAGCTTCTGCCACATCTCTTCCTGCCCGCCGCGCAGATAGACGATATCGCTGGCCAGCACGCTGGGCTTGGCCATCACATGGCGGCGGAAATAGAGCAGCTCATCCAGGGTTTCCCGCACCAGCGCACCCCTTCCCACCATATTGCCCAGATAGACCAGCCGGTCGCCCGCCTGAAAGCGGGCGCCGATATCCTCATGCAACGCCGCCAGCCGGCCGGCATCGCCATGGATGGCGCCGACCGCCCAGATGCGGCGCGGGCGGCCAAGCAGGGCGAATTTCTGGTCAGACATCCGGGAAGGATCACTCTCCATCGGGAAGGGTGGCCAGAGTGTAAAGCCCCGACCGTCACAAAAAAAGGGTCTCCCACATCGGCAGTCCCCTTTCCCACTAAATATCCCGTCCAATGGACCTTGGTGTAGGACATATAGTGGGTTCACCCCGACCAGGGGGCTCCCGAATGAAAAAGGGCGCCCCAAAGGGACGCCCTTCATCGTCGGTCCTGGCGGCCGGCAAACGGCGATCAGGCCGCCTTGCTCAGCACAGCTTCCAGCTTTTCCGTGGCCTTGCGCTCGTCGATCTTTTCGACAACGGCCAGTTCACGGGCCAGACGCTCCAGGGCTGCATGATAAATCTGCCGCTCGCTATAGGACTGATCGGACTGATCTTCCCCGCGATAGAGATCGCGCACCACTTCAGCGATGGAAACCGGATCGCCGGAATTGATCTTCGCCTCATATTCCTGGGCGCGGCGGCTCCACATGATGCGCTTGATCTTGCTGGGGCCCTGCAGGGTTTCCATGGCCGCCTTGATCCGGTCCTTGGAGGACAGGCGACGCAGACCGGAAGCCTTGGCCTTCGCCACCGGAACCTTCAGCGTCATCCGTTCCTTTTCGAACTGGATGGCGTAGAGCGTCACGCTCATCTCGCCAATGCTGTGGGTTTCAATCCCGATAATCTGACCCACCCCGTGGGCGGGATAGACAACGTGATCACCGGTGGTGAAGTCTAGGCTCTGGGACATTCTCGGTTGACTCTCTATCTTCCGCACGGACGCGCGCGCCACGGGAACAAAACTCAACACGCAAAAAAGACGACACATCCGACCGCGCGAACGGGCGGATTGTATCAGTCACTTCTGCTCAGGCGAAACCGGACGGCAGCACATAAAGGCCCATCAAGGGCGGCGCGCCGTTCCTCGCGTCTGACAATATAGACGATGTTACGGAAGCATGACAGGGGCTATGGCCCCTGTTCAGCATAAGTTCCACGCAAAGCGGGTTATGTCGGTCATGCAGACACCGCATAGGGGAGACAAGTCCCCTTACGGAAAGGCCCCCACAAGGGGGCCATGGATGCGGGTGATTGTTCGGCTTTACACCAATGGCATGAAATCATGACCATTGGTCAAGTTTTCATGCCCCTCAATCGCCGGCGTCGCCATCCGGCGACTTGGCTACGCGGCACGTGCTGCGCGGCGACGGTCGCCGCCGTACCATCGGTCAAAAATTTGACCGATGGTATTACTTGCCCGGATTGGGGCTGAAATATTTGGCAAACTTGTCCGGCACACCCTTCCAGTCGTCGGCATCGGCCGGCGCGGTCTTCTTGCGGGTGATGTTGGGCCATTTCTCGGCATAATCGCGGTTCATGCCCAACCACTTCTCCGCGGACGGCTCGGTATCGGGGATGATGGCCTCAGCAGGGCATTCCGGCTCGCACACGCCGCAGTCGATACATTCGTCGGGATGGATGACCAGCGTGTTCTCCCCCTCGTAGAAGCAATCCACGGGGCAGACTTCGACGCAATCCATGAACTTGCACTTGATGCACAGTTCGGTGACGACATACGGCATAACAGGCACTCTCCATCGTCGGTGGCGGCGACAGCCTGAAGCCCTTGGCCCGCCCGCCCCATAGTCCCCACAAATTCCGACCCCGCGCGGCCGGTCCGGTACCGGCAGGTCGGGGCTGCTGTCCCGGCCTGTTCCGTTAAACCTGACACGAGGTGCAGCGCGCCATCTCCATAAACGACATGCCACAGCATCCCGATTATCGCCACACGTTCGTTATAATCCAACGCGTCATTCAGCCGTGCCGTAGCGGCATACCACAGCGTTGGCCTGTGCAATGGATTCTCAACCGCACTGCGTTTCTCTGTTGCTATCAGACATGGGTATGCGTTCTGCATCCGGCAAGCCGGGCTTGGCAGCAGACCTGCCATCGCCTAACTTGTGACGCATGATGGATGATGCCCGCCGCCACGCCCCCGCCACCCAGCGCAACCGCGAACCGATCCTGGCCGTGCTGCGCCAGGAACTGCCCGCCACAGGCGGATGCCTGTTGGAGGTGGCCAGCGGCAGCGGGGAACATGCCGTGTTCATGGCCCCCCGACTGCCCGGTTGGGTCTGGCAGACCAGCGATGCCGATGCCAACGCCCGCGCCAGCATCCAGGCTTGGGCCGCGGCGGAAGGGTTGGACCTGCCAGCACCACTGGCCATTGATGCGCAGGATATGGCCGCGTGGCCGACCGCCCCCTTCCAGGCCCTGCTCTGTATCAACATGATCCACATCGCCCCGTGGGCGGCCGGCATCGGCCTGTTCACAGCGGCAGGGCGGCTTCTGCCCGCAGGCGCACCGCTGATCCTTTACGGCCCCTATAAGCGCGATGGCCGGCACACGGCCGACAGCAACGCCGCCTTTGATGCAGATCTGCAGGCCCGCGACCCGCGCTGGGGCGTGCGCGATCTGGGGGACGTGGCAGCCTTGGCCACCACGCACGGCTTCGGGCCTCCCATTGTGCATGAGATGCCGGCCAATAATCTGACCGTCATTTTCCGGAAATTATAACAGGTCCGGGGCTCACGCCCTGATCAAGGCCACGGCGGCCACGCCGATGCAGGCTGCCATCAGCCCATAGCGGCGCAAGGCCGCAGCCGGCATCTGGCTGGCCTTCTGCGCCATGTCCTGCATGGCCCCCGGTGCGACGGCGTAAAGCAGCCCTTCGATCACGAAAACCAACGCCAGGGCGGTCAGAAAGTCATTCACGATTGAAACCGGTTCCGAAATGAACCAGGGGAGGCGTGCTGCCTCCCCTGGCAACCCTTAGCGCTTCTGTCCGCCCGCAGCACCGGAGGCGCTGTTGAAGTAGCGGAAGAACTCGCTGTCCGGCGACAGCACCAGGGAGGTGTTATCGCCCTTCAACGCCGCCTTATAGGCATCCAGCGAGCGATAGAAAGCGTAGAAGTCCGGGTTCTTGGAAGCCGATTCGGCCAGGATGCGGATGGCTTGATTATCGCCTTCACCGCGCAGAACCTGGCTGTCACGCTGGGCTTCGGCCAGGATCACCGTCCGCTCACGCTCTGCGCGCGACCGGATCTGCTGGGCCTGTTCGTTACCCTGGGCGCGGGCCTCCCGCGCCTCACGGTCGCGTTCGGACCGCATCCGGTCATAGACGGCCTGGCTGGTGGCTTCCGGCAAATCGGCGCGGCGGATGCGGACATCGACAATTTCGACACCGAAACGACGCGCCTCCTGGTTCACCTGTTCCTTGATGTCGGTCATCACTTTCTGCCGTTCGCTGGACAGCACGGCCAGCAGGGTGACATTGCCGAGCACACGGCGCAGGGCGGAATTCACCACCGTGGCCAGCCGCTGTTCAACGACCAGCTCCGACCCGGCGGACTGATAGAACTGCAGCGGGTCGGTGATGCGGTAACGGGCAAAGGCATCCACCTCCAGCCGCTTCTGATCGGCCAGGATCACCTGTTCGACCGGCGGATCGACATCCAGCACGCGGGCATCCACCAGCACGACATTCTGCACCATGGGGATCTTGGCGTGCAGGCCCGGTTCCTTGATGGTGCGCTTCCATTCACCGAACTGCAGCACCAGCGCCTGCTGGGTCTGGTCGACGGTGAACAGTGAAGCCGAAGCAATGATGGCGATGGCAGCGGCGGCCACGCCGAGGGCGACCAGTTTACGGCTCATTCTCCGGCCCTCCTTACTGGCGCGGCGCCGGGGCGGCAGCGCCCGGCGTCTGTTCGCGCAACTGGCGCGTCAGCTCGTTCAGCGGCAGATAGGGCACCACACTGCCAGCACCGCCACGCCCCTGATCAATGATGATCTTGTGGCTGCCGCCCAGCACTTCCTGCATGGTTTCCAGATACATGCGCCGCGCCGTCACCTCCGGCGACTTGGTATAGGCGTCCAGCACCTGGGCGAAGCGCTGGGCATCACCCTGGGCCAGATTGACCACCTGTTCCCGATAGGCGGAGGCCTGCTGGATCAGCTGTTCAGCTTCACCACGGGCGCGGGGGATGATGTCATTACGATAGGCTTCGGCCTCGTTTCGCAGGCGTTCACGATCCTGGCGGGCGCGCTGCACATCGTTGAACGCATCCACCACGGGGGCCGGCGGGTCAACTTTCTGCAGCTGAATTTGGGTCACTTCGATACCGGATTGATATTCGTCCAGCATCGCCTGCAACAGGGCCTTGGTCGATTGTTCGGTATTCTGTCGCGCCTCGGTCAGGGCGGGCTGAATATCGGTGCGGCCGATCACCTCACGCATGGCGCTTTCGGCGGCCTTCTTCACCGTCTGTTCGGGATCGCGGATCTTGAACAGATAGTTCCCGGCGTCCTTGATGACCCAGAGCACGGTGAAATCGATATCGATGATATTCTCATCGCCCGTCAGCATCAGGCTTTCATCGGGCACGTCGCCGCCGGCACGCCGGCCGTCGCCGGCGGAGCGGTAGCCGATCTCCATCCGGTTGACCCGGGTGACCTTGGGCGTCACCGCCATTTCGATCGGGGCCGGCAGGTGATAGCGCAGGCCCGGCTGTTCGGTGCGGACATATTGGCCGAATCGCAGCACCACGCCCTGTTCGTCTGATTCCACCCGGTAGATGCCGGACAGGCCCCAGAGTACGCCCAGCACCGCCAGACCAAGCGCTATACCGCGCCCACCGCCCAGACCGCCGGGCGCCATATTCTTGAAGCGTTCCTGCCCCTTGCGCAGCAGGTCTTCCAGGTCCGGCCCGCCGCCGGGCGGCTGTCCGCCACCCCCGCCATTGCCGCCTGGCGGACGGCCCCACGGGTTGTTCCCGTTGCCGCCGCCACCCGGCGGCGATCCCCAGGGCCCACCGCCGCCGCCTTGACCACCGCCTTGATTGTTCCAGGGCATATTCGTCGACCCTTTGGTAATTTAAGTTACAAACTGCCAGCGCGCATCCCGGACCTGCGGTACCGGGGTGCTTTCCCTGGGCCTGTTGCCACCGTATATATCCCGGCGTCCGCAGAAAAGGCTAATTGGCCCTGGGGTCATAGCGAATATTGGGAAGCGAGTGGGGTTTTCAACCATGGCCACCGTCAATGAGGCGCAAGTTCTTGATGCTTTGCGCAAAGTCGCCGACCCGGACCGGGGGTCCGACATCGTCACGCTGGGGATGATTTCCGGTCTGATGGTGAAAGGCGGCAATGTCGGCTTCTCCATCGAGGTAGACCCCAAGCGCGGCCCGGCGCTGGAACCACTGCGCCAGGCGGCCGAACGCGCCGTGGATGCGCTGCCCGGTGTCACCTCCGTCACCGCCGTGCTGACGGCCCATCGCCCCGCCCCGACGCTGGGGGGGGCCAAGGCCCAGGGCGGCGGGCATGACCATGCCGGCCATGGCCACAGCCATGGCGGCCCCGCCGCTCGGCCCGCCGCGGCTGGCCCCACCAAGATCAACGTGCCCGGCGTGGGCGCCATCATCGCCGTCGCCTCGGGCAAGGGCGGGGTGGGCAAATCCACCACCGCCGTCAATCTGGCGCTGGCGCTGGCCGCCAATGGCCAGCGTGTCGGGCTGCTGGATGCCGATATTTACGGCCCTTCCCTGCCCCGCATGATGGGTATTTCCGGCAAGCCGGAGAGCCCGGATGGCAAGATGTTGACGCCGATGCAGAATTACGGCGTCAAGGTCATGTCCATGGGCTTCCTGGTGGCCGAGGATACGCCGATGATCTGGCGCGGCCCCATGGTGATGGGCGCCATTCAGCAGATGCTGCGCGATGTGGATTGGGGCCAGCTGGATGTGCTGGTGGTGGATATGCCGCCCGGCACCGGCGATGCGCAATTGACCATGGCACAGAATGTACCGCTGGCCGGCGCCGTCATCGTCTCCACCCCGCAGGACATCGCCCTGCTGGATGCCCGCAAGGGCCTGAACATGTTCCGCCGTGTCGATGTGCCCGTGCTGGGCATTGTGGAGAACATGTCCTATTTCTGCTGCCCCAATTGCGGCCATCGCAGCCATATTTTCAGCCATGGCGGGGCCCGCGACGAGGCGGAAAAGCTGGGTGTGGATTTCTTAGGGGAGATGCCGCTGGATATTGTGATCCGGGAGACCAGCGACAACGGCACCCCCATCGTCCATGCCAAGCCGGACAGCGATCATGCCCGGCTCTACCGCGCCATGGCTCTGCGGGTGTGGGAGAAGATCAAGGCCGGCAACCGCCGGACGGGGCCGAAGATCGTGATTGAGTAGGACCAATCCGCCAAGGGTTTGACCCTTGGCGGATATGATCTTGTCAGTGGAGGCGCTGCGTTCGCACACAGCGCTTCCATTCCTGGCTACTTGCCTTGCTTCGCCGCCGGCCATTGCCGGGCAGGCAGTGTCACGTCCGCCTGCTGCACAAAATCAACGGCAGAACGGGCAAGCTGCACCTGATAGGTGCCGCCGCTGATCTTCCAGCCCTTGGCGGTGCTGTCATAAGTGGCCAGCAGGCGGGGATCGATGGTGACTTCCACCTGACGCGATTCGCCCGGTGCCAAGGCCAGCTTGTCGAACCCGACCAGCCGGTGCGGGGCCTCCCAGCCGGCGGTCACACCCGGCGCGGGGCCGATATAGAATTGCGGCACAGCGCTGCCGTGACGCGACCCCTTGTTGGTGACGCGGGCGCGCAGCTTCAGCCCGTCCGTCGTCATTTCCGCCGCCAGCCCCTCATAGGCGAAGCTGGTATAGGAAAGCCCATGGCCGAAGGCGAATAGCGGCTTGTGCCCCTTCAGATCGAACCATTTATAGCCGACCGCCGCCCCTTCCGAATAGGTCACGGGGAAGGAGACATCGGGCTTCTGGTCCGTGCCATCCAGCACCGGGCGGGGCAGCTGGTCGAGCGATTGCGGGAAGGTGACGGGCAGGCGGCCGGTGGCATCCACCTCCCCATAAAGCACGCGGGCGATGGCCTCACCCCCGCGCGTGCCGGGGTACCAGGCCTCCAGCACCGCCGGCACCTGGGCCAGCCAGGGCATCAGCACCGGACCGCCGCTTTGCAGCACCACCACAATCTTGGGGTTGGCCTTGGCCACGGCGGCGATCAGGGCATCCTGCCCATCCGGCAGGGTCAGCGGGAAATCCAGCGCCTCCCCCGTCCATTGATTGGCGAACAGAATCACCAGATCGCTCTCGGCGGCCAGCTTGGCCGCTGCGGCCACATCGGTGCCCGGATCGAATCGCACATCGCCGCTGCGGCGGCGGATCGCCTCCAGCGGGGCGCTGGGATGATAGACGATGGGGCCGGGGAAATCCTTCGGCCCCAGGCCCGGCACCGGGTTGCCGCCACGGGCGAACACGGTGGAAGAACCGCCACCCGACAGCACGCCCTTGTCGGCATGGCCGCCGATCACGGCAATGCGCTTGGCGCTGGCGGCCAGCGGTAGCACGTTGCCGTCATTTTTCAGCAGCACGATGCCTTCTTCGGCATCGGCCTGGGTCACCAGCGCGTGGGCGCCGTAATCGATGGGCTGGACGGAAACCGGGTTATCCACCGCACCGGAGGCGAACAGGGCACGCAGGATACGCCGCACCATATCATCCAGCCGTGCCTGCGGGATGCTGCCATCCTTCAGCGCCTTGCCCAGCAGTTGCGGCCCGAAATAGGGCTTCTTGTCGAAAATATAGCCCGATTCCTGGTCCAGCCCGGCATTGGCCGCCGGGGCCGTGCTGTGGACCGCCCCCCAGTCGGACATCACATAGCCCGGATAGGCCCAGTCCTTCTTCAGCACCTGATTGAGCAGGAAATCACTTTCGCAGGCATAGGGGCCATTATAGCGGTTATAGGCGCACATCACCGAATGGGGCTGACCCTTCTCGATGGCGATCTCAAACGCCAGCAGGTCCGACATGCGGGCCTGATCTTCGGCAATGCGGGCATCCAGCACGAAGCGGCCGGTTTCCTGCGCATTCAGGGCGAAATGCTTGATGGTGGAGATGATCTGGTTGGACTGGATGCCCTTGATCTGGGCGGCCACCATGGTGGCCGCCAGCCAGGGATCTTCCCCGCCATATTCGAAATTGCGGCCATTGCGCGGTTCCCGCACCAGATTGATGCCGCCGGCCAGCATGACATTGAAGCCCGATGCCCGCGCCTCCCGCCCGATCATCGCCCCGCCCTGTTCGGCAAGTGCTGGGTTCCAGGTGGCGGCGGTGGCGATGCCGGCCGGCAGGGAGGTGCGTTCAAGATAAGGCGCCAGCGATTCGCGCTGCGTCGCCACACCGACGCCGGCATCGGTCAGATATTGCGGCGGAATGCCCAGCCGGGCGATGCCGGCCACATACCCCGCCGAGCCCATGCGCACTTCCTTGGGCGGCATGTAGTTCTTGTATTTCAGGGCCGAGCCGAAATGGCCGAAGACGAGGAGTTTCTTTTCGTCCTGGGTCATGGCGGCGAGCGCCAGGGCGGCGCGCTCTTCAGCCGCCAGCGCCGGGTTCAGCCAGGGCTGGTCCTGTGCCGCGGTCGTGGCCGCAGGTGCGGCGGCATTTCCCTGCGCCATGGCCACCGTTGCAGCACCCCCCAGCAAACCCGCCAGCAGCAGCGGCGGGATGATTTTCTTCAGCCTGACGATACGCATTGCCACCCTCTTCGTCCTGTCGTCGATCCATGCCGGCGGGGCAGGCCCCGTTTCCTCCCGGCTTTGCCTGTTGCTCAAGCCCCCTTTATCAGGGTTGGAGCGACCCTAACATCTTGTCTGTCCGTTGTCAGTCCCCTCGGACAACGTTGTCTGATTTTGTGTCGACGCCCCCATGCAGACCCCGGTATGAGAGGGGGACGGTGGCCGCGTCCTTTCGTTTGCACTGCAAAATCATGCTGCAGAGGCGAAATAGACCGTGACTGAGCCGATGAGTGCGCTTCCATTCCCGGTTTGTCCTGTTGGCAAAATCCCACATCCTGCTTTTCCTTATGACAACGATGACATAAAGCCCTTGACACTTTATGGGCGCGCCGTAATCTCTGCCTCACAAAGCGTAAAGCGTGCGGTTGAACAAGCGCGCCGTTCTGGGTGGGAAAAGGCTGATCTCAAGGATCATCAGGGATTGATATCGGATGCCATGGGCTGGGGATGCCCGGGCGTCGCCCCCTTCCTGCGCGTTCGGTGCCTGTCATGACCGCCAGCAAACCGAGGATGATGGGAGGGATTGATGAGGGGCGGATATTCATTGCTGAGCCGCACTGCGGCCGTGGCCCTGCTGGCGGGCGTTTCCCCGCTGGCGCTGGGCGGTACCGCCATGGCCCAGCAGGCCGGCGCGCAGCAGGATGTTCTGGACGAGATCATCGTCACCGGCGTGCGCGCGTCGCAGCAGCGCTCGGTGGACATGAAGCGCAGTGAGACATCCATCGTTGATGCGATCAGCGCGGAAGATATCGGCAAGCTGCCCGACGTGACCATTGCCGACGCGCTGCAGCGCGTGCCCGGCATTCAGATCCGGCGTGAGGCGGGCGAAGGCAGCACGGTGAATGTGCGCGGCCTGCCGCAGGTCATCACCATGCTGAACGGTGAACAGTACCTGTCCGCCGGCAATCTGGGGGAGGCCAAGCCGAACCTGAGCGATGTGCCGGCCCAGTTGATGAATGCGGTGGTGGTCTATAAGTCCACCGACACACGCAATGCCCTGTCGGGCATTTCTGGCACCATCGATCTGCGCACCCGCCGCCCGTCGGACATGCCGGAAGGTATCTCGCTGACCGGTGCGCTGGAAGGCCAGCGCGGCACGGATACCAAGGGCAAGGATTATCTGGCCAATGGCCTGGTTTCCTGGCGTGGGGATCGCATCGGCGCCCTGGTCTCTGCCGCTGGCAGCAAGGCCAATCTGGGCAATAACTATTCCGGCGTTGCCGGCGGCCTGTCCGGCAATAATGATTGGGGCGGCAAGGCCCCCACCGATTTCATCTCCCCGCACGGGTTTGAAAGCTTCCATCGGGAGGCGGAGCGCAAGCGTCTGGCCGTTTCCGGCGCTTTTGAGGCTGATCTGGGTGAAGGCTTCACCTTCATCGCCGAGGCGTTTTACACCAAGATGGACGAGTATAACCGCTCGGCCGGCCTCAATATCTCCAACCGCTGGTCCGGTGATGCCTATGGTATCTGGACCAAGCCGACCGTCAGCACGCCCGTTGGTGTCGGTAAATGGGTGGCGGTCGATGAATATGACATTGACGCCTGGTGGGTGAATTCCTTCTCCGTCAACCGCGTGAACACGTCTGAATCGAAGAATTACAACGCGGAACTGAATTACGATAATGGCGGGCCGTTCAAGTTTGAATTCCGGGCCATGCGCGCGGATGCCGACCGTCTGTCCATGAATGGACAGGCGCAGGGTGACCTGTCCAACTGGCGCTATGCCGATGGCCGCTTCAACCTGTTCCGTGATGCCAATGACCGCACGCGCGGCACCTTCTATCCGAAGGAAATCGCCGACCGCTTCCCCTCCTCGCGCTACACCAACAATATCGTCGGCAGCCTGGGTGGCCGCTATGTCGACCCCAACCCGCTGGGGTATGGCCAGAACCCGCAGCTTCATTACAATATTTCCGGTGGCCATCCGGTATGGACTGGTTTTGACAAGCAGATTTCCGGCGGCCTGGGGGCTGGCAAGACCCTGACCGACTATATGGCCAACAAGGACAGCTACGCCATCGGCGCCTTCTCCTCTGAAGGCAATAACGAGGCATCCAGCGACCTGTCGGTCTATCGCGCCGATGGCCATTATGATTTTGAGGAACCGTTGCTGGGCTTCCTCAACAAGGTGGATGTTGGCATTCGTCGCAGCGACCGTTCGGTCAGCATCGAGCAGTTCCACCTCTTCTCCAATTTCTACAAGGGCCAGGGCGTCAATATGGCGGGCCAGCCTAACACCAGCGGTTGTTCGGCCCAGTGGAAGGCCATCGACGTGGTGATGAACCAGAACCAGTGCCAGGCGGGTGAGTTCGTGCCCGATCCGGTGACGGGCAAGCCGGTCTTCCAGGGCTATACGGTCAATGCGCCGACGCGGCTGGATACCTATAATAATGTCATCTGGGTGAAGGACATGGGCTCCATCACCTCCGGCATTCCAGGGTTCTGGGCCATCGATCCGCGTGATTTCGACGATCCGGAGGCTTTCCACAAGAAGGTGTTCGGCGGTGCTGATCGGGTGATTGTGCCCGGCCAGTCCTATGATGTCGATATGTGGGAGGATAGCGGTTACGTTAACACCCACTTCGCCTATGGTCCGCTGTCCGGTACCGCCGGCCTGAAGATCATCCGCACGGAATTGCAGGTGCGCCAGAACATTACCGGTGAGACCAAGAATTATGGCGACACCAATAATGATGTCGGCGATGTCACCAGCCGCCGCAGCTATTACGATTATCTGCCGGCGGTGAACGCCGCCTATGATGTCGATGATAATCTGCGGCTGCGCTTCAGCTATTCCAAGACCATGCAGCCGCTGGACCTGCTGCGCTATGGCGGCGCGCTGAAGATCAATACGGCGGATGATCCGAAGCTGGGCATTCGTGTGGTCACCAGTGCTGAATCGGCGGGCAATCCCGAGCTTGATCCCTGGCGGTCGAACAATTGGGATGCGGCGGTGGAATATTATATTGGCCGGGCCAGTATGCTGAACCTGTCGGCCTTCCGCCTGAATATCGACAGCTATGTCGTTACCCGCACCACCAATGACGGGCGTTATCCCGACCAGGATGGGGTGATCCGCAATACCGTGCCCGTTACCCGACCGCAGCAGGGCGAGGGCGGCAAGGTGGAAGGGATCGAAGTGGGGGCCAAGCTCTCCTTCAAGGATTTCCTGGACGAGGGCAGCTTCTTCTCCAATTTCGGCCTGGATACGAACTATACCTACTCGCCCAGCGAACAGACCTTGCCGACGGGTGTGAAAGTACCGTTCGACGACAATTCCAAGCATCAGGTCAATGTCGTCGCCTGGTATCAGGATGATAATCTGCAGGCCCGTATCGCCTATAATTACCGCAGCAAGCGGTTGCAGAATGTCTTCACTAACCTGTTCCCGGTCTATCAGCAATCCTCGCAATATGTTGATATGAACGTCAGCTACGCCATCAACGAAAACATCACCGTCTATGCCAACGGGTCCAATGTCCTGGGTGAGCGGGAGGATTACGTGGTGGAGTTCGCCAAAGGCATCACCCAATATGCTTGGCAGAACGAGTATGAGCCCCGCTACACGCTGGGTGTTCGCTTCAAGTGGTGATTGGGTAAGCACCACCGGCGCCCCCCGACCTTGATGGGTCGGGGGGCGTTGTTCTGCTGATGAAGTGTCGGTCTGGCGAGTTTTTCTGCATCACCGTCACCCCGGCGAAGGCCGGGGTCCAGTATCGTAGAGAAAAGCGCCTGTGGCCCCTGGACCCCGGCCTTCGCCGGGGTGACGGAGTGAAGAGCGTAATTAATTGATAATAAATAGTAATTTTTCATGAAAACATTAAGGGCGGCAAACGCCTGTCAGGCCAAACGGGGGGAGGAATGGGGGAGCGCATCCGCGATCTGGTGATTGTCGGCGGGGGGACTGCCGGCTGGATGGTGGCCGCCGCCATGGCGGACCATTTCCGCGGGTCCGGCCCCCGCATCACCCTGGTGGAAAGCAGTACCATCGGCACCATCGGGGTGGGGGAGGCGACGATCCCCACCATCCGCCGCTTTTACCAATCTTTGGGCCTGCGCGATCTGGATGTGCTGAAGGCCACGCATGGCACGGTGAAACTGGGCATCCGTTTTGATGGCTGGACCGGCGATGGTGGCGGCTTCATCCATCCGTTCGGGCTGCACGGCCAGGATCTGCGCGGCATCCCCTTCCATCATTACTGGCTGCGCGCCCGTGCTGCCGGGCTGGGCGGCGCGTTCGGGGATTATTCGCTGGCCGTGGCCCTGGCCCAGGCGGGGCGCTTCACCCTGCCCTCGGCCAATCCGCCCTCTACCCTGTCCGTCTTTGACTGGGCGCTGCATTTCGATGCCGGGCTGTTTGCCGGGCTGATGCGACAGGTGGCCGAACAGCGCGGCGTGCGCCGCATCGATGCCCGCATCGAACAGGTGCAGCAGCGCGGGGAGGATGGCCATATCACCGGCCTGCTGCTGGATGACGGGCGGGTGGTGACGGGCGACCTGTTTGTTGATTGCTCCGGTTTTCAGGGGCTGTTGATCGAAGGGGCGATGCGGGCGGGCTATCAGGATTGGGGGCAATGGCTGCTCTGTGACCGGGCCCTGGCGGCACAAGGTCCGGCCCTGTCCCCGCCACCGCCCTTCACGCGGGTGACGGCGCAACAGGCCGGCTGGCGCTGGACCATTCCGTTGCAGCACCGCACCGGCCATGGCTATGTCTATTCCAGCCGCCATATCGATGATGCGGCGGCAGAGGCGGAATTGCTGGCCGCCATCGGCGGCAAGCCCACCGTCGGCCCGCGCCGTATCGCCTTTACCCCCGGTCGCCGCACCCAGGCCTGGAAGGGCAATTGCGTTTCCATCGGCCTGTCATCGGGCTTTCTGGAACCGCTGGAATCCACCTCCATCGCCCTGATCGAAACCGGCATTGAAAAGCTGAAACAGCTTTTCCCCGACCGCGATATGGACCCGACGCTGGCGACGGAATTCAACGACTGGTCCCAGCGGGAGATGGAGCGGGTGCGCGATTTCATCATCCTGCATTACTGGCTGAACCGGCGGGGGGAGGCGTTCTGGCAGGATTGCCGCGCCGTGGACCTGCCGGACAGTCTGGCCCACAAGGTCGACCTGTTCCGCCGTCGGGGCCATCTGGTGCGCTATCGCTGGGAAATGTTCCACCCGGATAGCTGGCTGGCCATCTTCGCCGGTTTCGGCTTCCTGCCGGAGCGGTTCGATCCGGCGCTGGAGGGCATGGATGCGGCCAGCCTGGACCGGGCGCTGGCCGGAATGCGGCAGGCCATTGCCACGGCGGTGACGGATTGCCCGAGCCATGAAGAATTCATTGACCACTATGCGCGGGTGGCCGCCCCCGCCTTATCCGCCACCACAGCAGGAAACGCCCGATGAAACCGTTGCGCAGGATCGTCATTGCCGGTGGTGGCACGGCCGGTTGGATCACTGCCGCCATGCTGTCGCACCTGCTGAAGGGCAGTACCACGGCGGTGGAACTGGTGGAATCCGAGGAGATCGGCACCATCGGGGTCGGTGAAAGCACCATCCCGCCCTTCATCACCCTGCTGCGCAACCTGGGCATTGATGAGCAGGACTTCATCCGCCAGACCAGTGCCAGTTTCAAGCTGGGCATCCGGTTCCGCGATTGGTACCGGCTGGGCAGCGGCTATTTCCACCCGTTCGGGGCCATTGGCGGCCAGATCGATGTGCATGAATTCTATCAATGCTGGCTACGGGCCAAGGCCCATGGCCACCCCTCTGCCCTGATGGATTTCGCACCGGCCGCCATCATGGCGGATGAATATCGTTTCATGCTGCCCTTCAAGGCGCAGCGCACCATGGTGGGTGCCGCCTCCTACGCGCTGCATGTGGATGCCAAGCGGGTGGCAACCTATCTGCGCCGCTATGCCGAGGAACGCGGGGCGGTGCGCACCGAAGGCCGGATCGAGCGGGTGCGCACCCGCCCCGATGGCGCGATCGAGGCGCTGTGCCTGCGCGGCGGCCGGGAAGTCACAGGCGATTTCTTCATTGATTGCACCGGCTTCCGCTCCCTGCTGGTCGGGCAGACGCTGGGGGTGGGGCTGATCGACTGGTCGGATCAGCTTCTCTGTGACCGCGCCGTGGCGGTGCAGACGGAAAATACCGGCGACACCCATCCGTTTACGTTGTCGGAGGCGCTGGGCCATGGCTGGCGCTGGCGCATCCCGCTGCAGCATCGGGCCGGCAATGGCTATGTCTATTCCAGCCGCTTCCTGTCCGATGATGAGGCGGTGGCGACCCTGCGCAGCAAGTTGCAAGGCCGGCTGTTGACCGAGCCGGCCATCATCCCCTTCAAGACCGGGATGCGGGCGCGGATGTGGGAAAAGAATTGTCTGGCCCTGGGGCTGGCGGCGGGTTTCATCGAACCGCTGGAATCCACCGCCATCCATCTGGTTTATCGGGCGGTGGATCATCTGGCCCGCTTCTTCCCCGATCAGGATTGCGATCCGGCCCTGGCGGCCGAATTCAACCGCCGCATGGGGGCGGAATATGAGGAGGTGAAGGATTTCATCGTCCTGCATTATTGCCTGAGCCAGCGCGACGACACGCCCTTCTGGCAGGCCTGCCGCCAGGCCCCGGTGCCGGCCTCCCTGCGCGCCCGGCTGGACCTGTTCCGGGCCAGCGGCGTGCTGCGCGAAGGGCTGGAGGAGCTGTTCCGCGCCGTGTCCTGGCAGTCCGTTTATGAGGGGATGGGCGTGCGGCCGGCCCGTTATCAGGGGCTGGTGGAGACGCTACCCTTGTCGGTCATTACCGAAACGCTGGACCGTTCCGCCCCACTGTTGCGGGCGCAGGTGCAGGGCCTGCCCAGCCATGATGAATTCCTGCGCACCCATTGCGCAGCGGAACGGGATTTTTAAGGGGGCGGGAGGGCGATTGTAGGGTTTATCGCTATTGTCTGTCTGACTGGCATACATCCTTCCACCGTCATTCCCGCGAAGGCGGGAATCCATACGACTGCGCGGATTTTGGATTCCCGCCTTCGCG
This sequence comes from Niveispirillum sp. SYP-B3756, assembly GCF_009495745.1. Taxonomy (GTDB): domain Bacteria; phylum Pseudomonadota; class Alphaproteobacteria; order Azospirillales; family Azospirillaceae; genus Niveispirillum. The sequence goes on along the minus strand of NZ_WIDQ01000004.1, from coordinate 418,503 downwards.
GGAATGACGGATAAGGGGGGCGGGAATGCCGTTGAAATTCCTCCTGAATTGCCCCCTCACCGCCGCGAGGGCGGGGCGGTGGAGCGGCGGATCACCACATTGTGCGGCAAGACCCGGTGGGGTATCGGCTTCGGCCCATCGGGCTGGCGGCGGTGGGCCAGCATGGCGATCAACAGTTCGGCTGCCGCGTCCGCCATATCCTGAATCGGCTGGCGCACCGTGGTCAGCGGCGGCCAGACCATTTCCGACAATTGGATATCGTCGAAACCGACGACGGACAGGTCTGTCGGCAGCGACAGGCCCCGGTCATGCGCCACCGACAGCACGCCGGCCGCCATTTCATCATTGCTGGCGAAGATAGCGGTGGGCGGGTTTTTCAGCGTCAGCAACCGCCGCGCCGGGGCCAGCGATGACCGATAGGTGAAGCCGCCCTGTTCTACGACCTCCTCATCCGGCTCCAGCCCATATTCACGCAGGGCATCGCAATAGCCGCCATAGCGCAGATCGGTGCCGGCATGGTTGGGCAGCCCCTTGATGAAGCCGATGCGGCGATGGCCGAAGGCCAGCAGATGCAGCGTGATATCCGCCGCTGCCGCCCGCTCATCAATGCGGACAGAGGCGCTGTCCGCCCGTTCCACCGAAGGGGTGATGCGGACATGGGGGATGTCCGCCTCTGCCAACATTTGCAGCACATCATCATTATCGGTGACCGGGGCGGTCAGCACCACGCCATCCAGGCTCAACTGATGCACCAGATTATGCACCCGTTCAGCAACATCGGCGGCGCTGTAATCAATTTCCTCGATCAGCAGATGGTAACCTTCCGCCCGGCAATGGCGCAGCAGGCCGATCTGGATTTCGCCCGTATAAGGCCCACCCGGATCGCCATAAATATGGGCGATCAGATAGGAACGGTCCCCCTTCAGGCTTTGGGCCGAGCGGTTGGGCTGGAACTTCAGTTCCGCCATCGCCTTCATCACCCGCTCGCGCGTTTCCGCGCTGACATAGCGTTCATTGTTCATGACGCGGGAGACGGTCTTGATGGAGGCGCCGGCAACGCGGGCCACATCAATGATTGTCGGCTTACGCTCGACCAATTTTCCCACCCGTTGGCTTATTCTTTGCCTATGCGTCTCACGCGCGGCAGGGCTTGGCAAGAAAATGATAACGTTGTCATATCTATTGTCAGCGTTTTTCTGCTGCCGGTCCCCCGCTTGACCTGTCCCCCCCGCCAAGGTTATCCAGAACCTGCTCTGGCGGAGCTGAACCGGGGGTGGTCGTGTGCCGCCGGGACAACTAAGTGCTCCGAAACGGGTCGGGAACCCGGTTGAAGGAAGCACCAGATGACAGACCGCAGCCGCCAGATTGCCCTGTTCGACCGCTATGACCAGCCCGCCGTGAACATCACGGCAGAGGCTGAATGCGCCGATTACACCGTTGCCGCCAAGCAAGCCGGCATCCCGCCCTTTGCCCTGATGCTGCACGCCATTGGCCGCGCCAGCCTGGAGATTGAGAATTTCCGGCTGCGCCTGCTGGATGGCGTGCTGAGCCGGGTGGAGGCGCTGACACTTGGCTATACCGTGCTGGGGCCGGGGGATAATCTCAATTTCTCCAGTGTCGCCTATCAGGCGGACCGTGATGGTTTTGTGCAGGATTATCTGGCCGACCGCGCGCTGGCGCGCACGGCAACGGAACTGCGCCTGCTGCCGATGACGCACCGGGATTATCTGTTCGCCACCTGTATGCCCTGGCTGCGCTTTACCGCCATCCAGCACCCGATGGCGCGCTTTGGTGATTGCTCCATCCCCAATATCGCCGTGGGCCGGTTTGACCGGACAGGGGGTCGGCTGCGTTTCCCCCTGGCGGTGCAGGCCCATCACGGCTTGGTGGATGGCATCCATATCCACCGCTTCATCACCCGGGTTCAGGACATCCTGGGGGAAATGGCGGACAATCCGGGGCTCCTGACCCCGCGCGCATAATAACCATAAAGGGAGTTCAGCCGATGACCGACCGTACCAACCGCCAGGGCTTTGCCACCCGGGCCATTCATGCGGGGCAGGCGCCGGACCCGACGACGGGCGCCATCATGGTACCGATCTACGCCACCAGCACCTTTGTGCAGCAAAGCCCCGGCGTGCATAAGGGCTATGAATATGCCCGCAGCCAGAACCCTACCCGCATGGCGTACGAGACTTGCCTGGCCGATCTGGAATCGGGCCATCGCGGCTATGCCTTCGCGTCCGGGCTGGCGGCAGAGGCGACGGTGCTGGAACTGCTGGATGCCGGCAGTCATGTCATCACCTCTGACGATCTTTATGGCGGAACCTACCGGCTGTTGAACCGGGTGCGCGGGCGCACAGCCAACCTGTCCGTTACCGCCGTCGATCTGGCCGATCTGGCGGCGGTGGAAGCGGCCATCCGCCCCGACACAAGGATGCTGTGGGTGGAGACCCCCACCAACCCCTTGTTGAAACTGGCCGATCTGGAGGCGCTGGCGACGCTGGCCCACCGGCACGGGCTGATCACCGTGGCCGATAACACTTTTGCCAGCCCCTGGATTCAGCGACCGCTGGAATTGGGCTTCGACATCGTGCTGCATTCGGCCACCAAATATCTCAACGGCCATTCAGACATGGTGGGCGGCATTGCCGTGGTGCGCGATGCCGGCGATCTGGCCGACCGGCTGGGTTTTTTGCAGAATGCCGTGGGGGCCATCCAGGGGCCGTTTGACAGTTTCCTGGTGATGCGCAGCCTGAAAACCCTGTCCTTACGCATGGAACGCCACAGCCAGAACGCCCTGGCCGTGGCGCAGTGGCTGGAAAAGCATCCTTCGGTGGCACGGGTGCGCTATCCTTACCTGCCCTCCCACCCGCAATATGAACTGGCCCGCCGGCAGATGCGGACCGGTGGCGGCATGGTGACCATTCATCTGAAAGGCGGGCTGGATGCCGCCCGCCAGATGCTGGAACGCACCCAACTGTTCAGTTTGGCGGAAAGCCTGGGCGGGGTGGAAAGCCTGATCGAACATCCCGCCATCATGACCCATGCCAGCGTGCCAGCCGACCAGCGGGCCGCCCTGGGCATCGATGATGGGCTGGTGCGCCTGTCGGTTGGGGTGGAAGATATCGCCGACCTGATCGCCGATCTGGAGCAGGCGCTGGGGGAATAATGGGCGCGTCCTGCGTTTTGCCTGCCGGACAATAAAAAAAGGCACCCGGTTTTAAGGCCGGGTGCCAGTTGTTCAGCAATCCATACACATACCGCCTACATGGCGACTTGCCATACCAAGTTCAGGGTCGGACTTCCCAAGCGAACTCAACATGGCAAGGGCTGTTCGGCATGGCGGCGATGGGGTTCATCTGCAGCCATGTCCAGAATTCCTTGAACGCCAGTTGCGGACGGGCCTGGGCATAGGCACCCAGCTTCGCGGCAACCCGATCCGTCAGCGTACGCGTCACCTGCTCGTAAGCGACTTCCGGCACGCCATGCGCGACCTGGATTTCACCGGTACGAGGGTCAGCCACCCGGAAGGAATGGGCGCCGTCCTGAAACGCGTATGCAACTTTGATCGGTTCGTCGTGATACATGCCTTGATACATCCTGTCCGCTCCCCACTGGAGAACGCACGAAACGTATCAAACCCGATCTATTCGGGAAAGGAAAAATCCATTGCACGATACGCAGTGCAGCAATCCGTCATGGCATATGGGGGAGGCACCAGTTCGACCGACAGGAAATGAAGTGGATGCCGGCAGCCTTGTCGGGTTGTTCCTGGCGGAACAGCTGGATGATTGGCGGGTGCCCGATCGGTACGGGCCGGAAACCAACCTTCACGCCGAAGGCCACGGCCATCTTCCCCCCCATAAGAGGGGTGGCCCATGGGATCACCCAAGCGGCCCCCGATAGACCCCGCTCTTGCCGCCTTCCTTATAGGCGAGCTGGATGGCACCGATCACCATGCCCTTATCCACCGCCTTGCACATGTCATAGATGGTCAGTGCGGCGATGGACACCGCCGTCAGCGCCTCCATCTCCACGCCCGTGCGGCCTTTCAGCTTCACGGTGGCGCTGATGTCCACCTTCGATCCCGCCTCATCCAGGGTGAAATCCACCGACACCTTGGACAAGGCCAGCGGGTGGCAAAGCGGGATCAGGTCGGCGGTTTTCTTGGCGGCCATGATGCCGGCCAACCGCGCCACGCCCAGCACATCACCCTTTTCCATGCCGCCCGCCCGGATCAAGGCCAGGGTTTCCGGCCGCATGGCGATATGGCCGCGCGCGGTGGCGATGCGCACCGTCTCCTCCTTCGCGGAGACATCCACCATGGCGGCGTTGCCGGCCTCATCAAAATGGGTCAGGCGGCCCGTCATGGTTCAGGCCGCCGGTGCGAAGGGGGTGGAAAGCAGGGCGCGGGTGGCGGCCGCCACATCGGGCTTGGCCATCAACGATTCCCCGATCAGGAAGCGACGCGCCCCGGCAGCGGCCAACCGCGACAGGTCTGCCGGGCTGTGGATGCCGCTTTCCGCCACCAGATGCCGGCCAGCCGGCACCATCGCCGCCAGCCGTTCGGTGGTGGCCAGATCGATGGAAAGCGTCTTCAGGTTGCGGTTATTCACCCCCAGCAGACCACCGGGCAGCAGCAAGGCGCGCGCCATCTCCGCCTCGTCATGCACCTCCACCAGCACATCCATGCCGTAGCCGGTGGCGGCATCGTAGAGGTCACGCGCCAGCGCATCATCCAGGCAGGCCATGATCAGCAGGATACAATCGGCCCCCAGCGCCCGGCTTTCGGCGATCTGATAGGGATCGATCATGAAATCCTTGCGCAGGGCCGGCAGGTCCACAGCCGAGCGGGCCGCCTGCAGGAAAGCATCATCGCCCTGGAAATAGGGGATGTCGGTCAGCACCGACAGGCAGGTAGCCCCCGCCTCCTTATACGCCCGCGCCAGGGTCGGCGGGTCGAAATCAGCGCGGATCAGGCCCTTGGAGGGGCTCGCCTTCTTGATCTCCGCGATCAGGGCCCAGCGCCCCTCGGCCACGGTGCGGGAAAGGGCGGCGGCAAAACCGCGCGGTGCCGGCTGGGCGCGGGCGGCTTCCTCCACCAGCGCCAGGGGGCGGGTGGCTTTGGCGCGGGCCACATGCTCGGCCTTGTCGGCACAGATACGGGCCAGAACGTCGGGTGTACTGTTCATTATTCGGTCACCGGAATATGGGTGATGCTGGCCAGACGCTGCAGCGCCATACGGGCCTGCCCGCTGTCAATGGATTCGGCCGCCTTGGCGACGCCCACCTTCAGGTCGGGTGCGGCATCGGCCACCACAAGGGCCGCCGCCGCGTTCAGCAACACAATGTCACGATAGGGGCCCTCGGCCCCGGCCAATACGGCGCGCAGGGAGGCGGCATTTTCCTCCGGCGTGCCGCCGCGCAGATCATCCGCCGTGGCACGGGGCAGGCCCGCCTCCTCTGGCGTGATCTCGAACGTGCGCACCACGCCGTGGCGCAGTTCGGCCACATGGGTGGGGCCGGTGGTGGTGATCTCATCCAGCCCGTCGCTGCCATTCACCACCCAGGCCGTTTGCGAGCCCAGATTATGCAGCACATGGGCCAGCGGCTCGATCCACTGGCGGGCAAACACGCCCAGCAATTGCCGCCTCGCCCCGGCAGGGTTGGACAGCGGCCCCATCAGGTTGAAGATGGTGCGCGTGCCCAGTTCTACCCGTGTCGGCCCGACATTGCGCATGGCCGTATGGTGGCGGGTGGCCAGCAGAAAGCCGATGCCGGCATCAAACAGGGCCCGGCGGACCAGGGCGAAATCGGCATCCAGGTTCACCCCCAGCGCCGACAGCACATCCGCCGCCCCCGATTTCGACGAAATGGCCCGGTTGCCATGCTTGGCCACCGGCACGCCACAGCCGGCAATCACAAAGGCCACGGCGGTGGAGATATTATAGGTATGGGCCCCATCGCCGCCGGTGCCGCAGGTATCAATAATGCCTTCCGGCGCTTCGATGCCGATGGCCTTGGCGCGCATGGCGCGCACGGCCCCGGTAATCTCTGCCACCGTCTCCCCGCGCACACGCAGCGCCATCAGGAAGCCACCCATCTGGGACGGCGTGGCATTGCCGGACATGATGATGGCGAAGGCATGTTCCGCCTCCGCCTCGCTGAGACTGGCACCGGTGGCGACCTTCGCCAGCAGCGCCTTGAAATCGCCCATATCGCCGATCATCGGCCCCCGCCTTCAGGCAACGGTGCGCAGGCGGGGCCCGCGCGTGATGTTGGCCAGTTCCAGGAAATTATCCAGGATCTTGTGACCATTCTCGGACGCGATGCTTTCCGGGTGGAATTGCACGCCATGGATGGGCAGCGTCTTGTGCGACAGCGCCATGATCATCCCATCATCCAGCCATGCCGTGCTTTCCAGACAATCGGGCAGCGTCTCCCTTTCCACGATCAGGGAATGGTAACGTGTGGCCTGGAACGGGCTGGGCAGCCCCTGCATCAGGGTGCGGCCTTCATGGAACACTGTGCCCATCTTGCCATGCATCGGCTGGGGTGCGCGCACCACCTTGCCGCCAAAGGCCTGACCAATGGCCTGATGCCCCAGGCAGACACCCATCAACGGGATCTTGTGTTCAGCGGCAGCATGGATCAGCGGCAGGCAGATGCCGGCCTTGTCGGGGTCACACGGGCCGGGCGACAGCACAATGGCCTGCGGCTTCAGGTCCAGCGCCTGTTCCAGCGGCAGCGCGTCGTTGCGCCACACCTGCACATCAGCGCCCAATTCGCCCAGGTAATGCACCAGATTCCAGGTGAAACTGTCGTAATTGTCGATGAACAGCAGCATGGCAGAACTCATCAGCCTGATTGACGCGCCCCCTTGGCGCGGGCGCACAGCCTATAGGCAGAAGCGGATCATTTCCAGCCCACGCGGTGTTTTAAGCCACGTTACCGGGCGCTGCCCGCCCTGCGGTCACGGCATTGCGGCAGGTCGCCTTTTGTTCCATTACTGGCGGCACGCCATCCCCACTCTATGGCAATGGACCCTTCACGCATGACCAGCCCCCGCCGCCCCAACGGCCCCCGCATCCGCCCGCCGCGCTTTTCCGCCGGCCCCCGCAAGGGTGGCGGGGGCCGTTCCCGCGTCAAACCAGCCGGTGGATTGCGCGGGTGGTGGACGCGGCTGAGTCAGAGGCGACGGCTGCTTTCCGGTCTCGGATTCGCCCTGGCCCTGGGGGTTGGGCTGTTCCTGCTGCTGCAACCCCATGGCGGCTATCGCCCGGTTTCCGCCGGCCCCGCCCTGACCCCGGCAGAGGAAATGGCCGATGCCGAGGGGGAGGATGAAGGTGCCGAAGCCGTTGACGAAGAAGCGGCGGAGCGGGCCGATGTGCCGCAACTGCCCATCAAGGCCCCGGCCGTTCCAGAAAAGCCAACCCCGCAGGCTGCTACCCCTTTGGCGGCGCCCAAACCGATTGAGGCGCAGCCGGCAGCAACACCGACGCCCGCCCCCACCACCCAGGTAGCCGCCCTGCCCCGCCTGCCCCAGCCTCTGCCGGCCAAGCCATCCCCGCCAGCCGGCACGCCCGCCTGGCAGCATTACGCCCGACCGGCCCCAGCACCTGACGGGCGGCCCCGCATCGTCATCGTCATTGATGATATGGGGCTGGATCGCAAACGCAGTGATAAGGTGGTGGCGCTGGATGGCAATCTGACGCTGGCCTGGCTGCCCTATGCCCGAGATCTTCCCCATCAAACACAACAAGCCCATGCCAGGGGCCATGAACTGATCGTGCATATGCCGATGGAGCCATCGGGCAAGGAAGATCCCGGCCCCGGCGCCCTGCTGACCCGGTTCGGGGAAACGGAGCTGCGCCAGCGGCTGGCCACCAACCTGTCCGCCTTCACCGGCTTTGTCGGCATCAACAACCATATGGGCAGCCGCTTCACCGCCGACCGGGACGACATGGCCATTGTGCTGTCGGAATTGTCGGCGCGCGGCCTGATGTTCCTGGACAGCCGCACCACGCCGGACAGCAAGGCCGCCCCACTGGCCGCCCATTATAATGTACCGATTCTGGCCCGTGACGTGTTCCTGGACCATGTGATGACGCCCGATGCGGTGGCCAAATCGCTGGCCCAGGTGGAGGCCATTGCCCGGCGCAAGGGGGTTGCGATTGCCATCGGCCATCCGCATGATGTCACCATCGGTGCCTTGATGAAGTGGCTGCCGACGCTGGAGGCCAAGGGATTCCAGTTGGTGCCCCTGACAGCCGTGCTGCCGGCCGGTCCGCGCATGAACGGCTGAAGCACCCGCCCGTCCGGCAGCTTTGCCGGACTGGGTTGCGGGGAAGTTGCGGGTTAAATGTGGCGGCGCGATTGACTCCGCGCACCTTCACCACTATACAACGCGCTTCGTTCAAGCCGTCCGTTTTCCAGACCGGAGTAAGTACCGTGAAGCGTCCCTTCCAGCCGAGCAAGATCGTGCGCGCCCGCCGTCATGGCTTCCGTGCCCGCATGGCCACCGTCGCCGGCCGCAACATCATCAACAAGCGCCGCGCCCAGGGCCGCAAGCGCCTGTCCGCCTAAGGATATTTGCTGGCATGGCACCCAAGGCCGGGAAAAAGGTCGGTCGCTTGCAAAAGCGGCCTGAGTTCCTGGCCGTTGCGGGTGCCAAGCGCAAATGGGCGACAGCGGGCCTGATTGTTCAGGCCCGCGCCCATGATGACCGGCAGCATCCTGATCCCGGCCAGCCGGCGATCCGAATCGGTCTTACCGCCAGCAAAAAGGTCGGTGGCGCGGTTGAACGAAACCGCGCCCGTCGTCGTTTGCGGGCAGCATTGGCCGAGGTGCTGGCCCCCCATGCCAAAGCCGGGCACGATTACGTGCTGGTGGCGCGGGGGGAAACCGTGCATCGCCCCTATGGTGCGCTGAAAGATGATCTGGCCCAGGCCCTGAAAAGGCTGAAGCTATGGCGGGAAACGCCGGGGGATGTGCCCCGTGTGCCGCCCCGGTCGAAGCCGGCCAAGGAGCAGTGCGAATGAGCCCGGCAGCTTGGCTGCTCCGGGCTTTTGTGCATTTCTACCGCTGGTTCATCTCGCCCCTGCTGGGTCCGCGCTGTCGTTTTCAGCCCACCTGTTCGGCCTATGCGCTGGAAGCGCTGGCCCGCCATGGCGCCATCAAAGGCGGTTGGCTGGCCCTGCGGCGCATCGCCCGTTGCCATCCCTGGGGGGATTCGGGTTATGACCCGGTACCCCCCGTGGGCAGCAGGGCGTCCCCACCGGGGCGTCAGGCGCACAGGTCGGGCGGGAATTGTTGCGGCGGGCATTGATTGCCCGCCCATTTCATGTGAGGAACCTGGGGCCCCGGCCCCATCCGATTTTGCCCTTTGGCGGAACCTGGAACACGCACCCATGACGGATCAGAAGAACCTTATCCTGACCATCGTGATTTCGATCGCGATCCTGTTCGGGTTCCATTTCTTCTATGAGCGGCCGCGACAGTTGGCCGCTCAGGCGGAATTCCAGCGCCAGCAGGCGCTGCAGGCCGATACCACGCCGCAGCCGGCCGCCACCACGCCGGGCGCCCTGCCGGGTGCTGCCGCTGATGCCAGCACGGCGCGCGACCGCGCCGCCGTGCTGGCCGACAATGGCCGTATCGCCCTGTCCACGCCCAGCCTGCATGGCTCCATCAGCCTGCGCGGCGGTCGGATCGATGATCTGACCCTGGCCAAGTACAAGACCACCACCGACAAGAACAGCCCGGAAGTGGTGCTGCTCTCGCCGCTGGGCGCGTCCGACCCCTATTTCGCCGAATTCGGCTGGGTGCCGGCCAGCGGCCAGAACGTCTCCCTGCCCAAGGGTGACAGCGTCTGGACCGCCAGCAGCGATAAGCTGGCCCCCGGCCAGCCGGTGACGCTGAGCTTCGATAATGGCCAGGGACTGGTGTTTGAACGCACCATCGCGGTTGACGAGAACTATATGTTCACCGTCACCGAGCGGGTGCGCAACCAGACCGGTGAACCGGTCAGCCTCTACCCCTATGGTTTCGTGCAGCGCCGTGGCACCCCGCATGAATCGGGCATGTATATCCTGCATGAAGGCCCGCTGGGCGTGCTGAACGGCACGCTGAAGGAATTCAAGTACAAGAACCTGAAGGAAGACGGCAAGACCGAGACCCTGTCGTCGACCGGCGGCTGGATCGGCATCACCGACAAATATTGGCTGGTCAGCCTGATCCCCGACCAGAAGACGGAGATCGAGGCCCGCGTGCTGCATCAGCGCGTCGGCACCGATCTCTATCAGGTGGATTTCCGCGGCACCCAGGCCCTGACCGTGGCCCCCGGTACCACGGCGGAAACCACCAACCGGCTGTTCGCCGGTGCCAAGGTGGTCAATCTGCTGGACCAGTATAGTGAGAAGCTGGGCATCGCCGATCTGAACTATGCCATTGACTGGGGCTGGTTCTATTTCCTGACCATTCCGTTCTTCCATGCGCTGGATTTCCTGGGCCGTGCCTTCGGCAATTTCGGTCTGGCCATCCTGGCATTCACCGTCGTGCTGCGGCTGGCTTTCTTCCCGATCGCCAACAAGCAGTATCAGGCGTTCGCCAAGATGAAGAAGCTCCAGCCCAAGATGGAGGAGCTGAAGAAGAAGCACGGGGATAACCGCGAAGCCCTGTCCATGGCGATGATGGCGCTGTATCGGGAGGAAAAGGCCAACCCGCTGTCGGGCTGCCTGCCGATCCTGTTGCAGATCCCCGTCTTCTTCGCGCTCTACAAGGTTCTGTATGTCACCATCGAAATGCGCCATGCGCCGTTCTATGGCTGGGTGCATGACCTGTCGGCCCCCGACCCGACGACCCTGTTCAACCTGTTTGGCCTGATCCCGTGGGATCCGCCCAGCATGTTGCATATCGGTGTCTGGCCGCTGCTGATGGGCGTGACCATGTACCTGCAGCAGAAGCTGAACCCGTCCAACCCGGACCCGGTGCAGCAGAAGGTGTTCATGCTGCTGCCCTTCATCTTCACCTATATGATGGCCAGCTTCCCTGCCGGTCTGGTGATCTACTGGACCTGGTCCAACTTGCTGTCGATCCTGCAGCAGTGGTTCATCATGCGTCGGATGGGTGTGAAGGCGAGCTGAAATCGGTGGTGGAGGAGTTTGCCTTTCCTCCACCACCGTCATTCCCGCGGAGGCGGGAATCCAGACAACAGCTTAAACTGGACCGCCCGTCTTAGTTGAAGCGTTTGCTGGATTCCCGCCTTCGCGGGAATGACGGAAAAGAGAGTCTTCCCCGCCCCCGGTCCCGCACCGGGGGTCTTTGTTTTATGAAGTACCGCTGTTCCCCCGCGTGAAGGAGTATTCCCCCATGGCCAAACCGCTGACCATCACCCCCAGCCTGATGGGCGACCTGTCGGAAGCCGAGATCGAGGCAGGCCGCCTGCTGTTCGCCCGGGAATGCGACTTCTTCTGGGGCGCAGAGGCTGCTACCACCTTGCCGGAAGCCGTGTTGCCGGAAATCTGCTTTGCCGGGCGGTCCAATGTCGGCAAGTCGTCACTGGTCAATGCCCTGACCGGCCGCAAGACGCTGGCCCGCACCAGTCAGACACCGGGGCGGACCCAGCAGCTCAATTTCTTCAATCTGGGCAGCCGGCTGGTGCTGGTGGATATGCCGGGTTACGGCTATGCCCAGGTCTCCAAGGAACGGTCGGCCGCCTGGACCGATTTCATCCGCGCCTATCTGCGCGGCCGCGTGACGCTGAAACGCGCCCTGGTGCTGGTGGATGCCCGCCATGGGCTGAAGCCGCACGACGTGGACATGATGAAGATGATGGATGAAACCGCCGTCGGCTATCAGATCGTGCTGACCAAGGCCGACACGCTGAAGACCGGCGGGGTGGAGCGCATCCGCGAACAGGTGGCCGTGGCTCTGAAGAAGCATGGCGCCGCCCATCCGGAGGTGCTGGCAACCTCGTCGGAAACCGGCCTGGGCATCCCGGAACTGCGCGCCTTCCTGACCCGCATGGCCGAACCGGCGGTGGGGTAAAAGCAAGGGGCCGGGCAGGCCCCCTTGCTGTATCAGCGCTCAAAGATAGCGCGCCTCAAGATGTGCCTTGAAAATGCCGGCATCCAGCCGCTTGCCGGTGGCATTCAGCAGTAATTCACCGGGTGAATAGCGGCGCCCCCAGCGGTGCACATTCTCTCCCAGCCAGCCGATCAGGGGGCCAAACTCGGCCCGGCCGATCTGTGCATCCAGATCGGGCAGCGCCTGGCGGGCGGCATCGAACAATTGGGCGGCCATCATCGCCCCCAGCGTATAGGTGGGGAAATAGCCCCACAGCCCGCAGGGCCAATGCACATCCTGCATACAGCCCATCGCATCATCCGGCGGGGTGACGCCCAACAGATCGCGCATTCCCTGGTTCCAGGCCTCCGGCAGATCAGCCAGATCAAGCCCGCCCTCAATCATCGCCTGTTCCAGCCGCCAGCGCAGGATGACATGGGCCGGATAGGTCACCTCATCCGCATCGACCCGGATGAAGCTACGCTCCACACGGCGGAAGCGACGGCGCAGATTATCGGCCGACCAGGCCTCCCCTTCCCGGCCGAAGCTGCGGGCCAGCAGCGGCGCCAGCCAGGCCAGGAAGGCCGGATGCCGCCCCACCTGCATATCAAAGCTCAGGCTCTGGCTTTCATGCACGCCCAGGCCCCCGGCCAGCCCGACCGGCTGGGCAGCCCAGGCCGCCGGGCGGCCCATTTCATAGAGCGCGTGGCCAGCCTCATGCAGGCTGGATTTCAATGCCTTGAAGAAATTATCCTCATCAAAGCGGGTGGTGATGCGCACATCCCCCGTGGCCCCGCCACAGAAGGCGTGCAGCGACTGGTCGATCCGGCCGGTAAAGCCCAGCCGTTCCGCCAGCTCGGTGACCAGCCGGCGCTGAGTCTCAATGGGGAACGGCCCCTCATAGGGCTCCGGGGTCGGTTCGGTCGCCTGCCGCTCCTCCACCCGCGCCAGAAAGCCGGGCAGGAAGGCGGCATACTCATCGAAAACCGGGCCGAAATCCGCCACCCGACTGCCCGGCTCATATTGCCCATGCAGGGCATCATACAGCCCGCAGCCCAGCACCCCGGCATAGGCAACCGCCAACTCCCGCTGGCGGTCCAGCACCACCCGCAGGGAGGGCAGCAGCAGGGCGAAATCCTTCTCCGCCTTGGCGGTGCGCCAGATCATCTCGCAGTGGGAGGCGGCGCGGGCATTGGCCTCCACCAGATCGGCGGGGACAGCGCGTGCCAACAGCACCTCCCGCCGCATCTCCGCCAGATTGGCGCTTTGCCAGCCATCCAGATCGGCATTCTCCGCCGCCGCCAGCCAGTCCGGCAGCTTGTCATCCAGCAAGGCAGCATGGATGACCCCCTCCAGCGCCGCCAATTGCTCTGCCCGCGCCGGGGAGGCGGCGGGCGGCATCATGGTGCGACTGTCCCAGTTCAGGATGCCCAACGCCCCCTGCAGGGCGGAACGGCGGGCGAAATGGGCCTCCAGGGCGCGATAGGCGTCGATCATGCGGTCGGGTCATTCCTGCGGCGAAAACTCGCTGCAAGATAAACCCCGACCAGGGTGAGTGCCAGCCCATACCAGGTGAGCGCATAGGAGAGATGGTCGTTCTTGACCTTCAGGATCGTCCGGCCGCCGATGGGATAACCGCCCGGATTGGGCGTAACATCGGCCTGCAGCACCACAGGGGCCAGGGCCGGCACAGCGGCGAAACGGGCAAGTGCCGACAGGTCGTACCAATACCAGTCATTTTGGGCGGGGTTATTTTCCGGCTGCATCCAGGCGCGCGGCTCCGGCGCGCGCAGAATACCGGTGATGGTTACTTTCCCCGCCAGTTCCCCGGCCGGCCGGCTGGCCTGATCGCGCTTGTCCAGGGGAATCCAGCCGCGATCCACCAGCACCACGCCGCCGCCATCGCTGCGCACCAACGGCGTCAGCACATGCAGGCCGGGCAGCATCCGGCCATCCGGCCCCGGATAAAGCCGGGGGCCGATCAGGGCTTCCTTGTCATGTAGGAAATGGCCGGTGACAAAGGCGCGGCGATAATCCCAGGCGGCGGGATCGGCCACCGTGGCCGGCAAGGCCACCGGATCCGCCGTCATCCCCGCCTCAATCCGCGCCAGCAGATCGGTCTTCCAGTGCAGCCGCTGCACCTGCCATGTGCCCAGCCCCACCAGAATGACAAGCGCCACCAAAGCGGCAAGCGTAGGGATCAGGCGGGGGCGAAACTGGCGCGACATCGGACTTCTTCACAAGGTCGGGGGCGGCTATTCCTCCGCTTCCCCATCAAAGGAATCGCGGCGATAACCATATTGCAGGGCAATGGTGACGCCCTTGGCCGGGCGCAGCATCCCCAATGTAGCACCCATGATCACCGGCACCCAGATCAAGGCGTGCAGCCAGAGCGGCCAATCCACCTTCAAGGAGATGATCAGCGCCGCCGGCACAATGGTGAAGCCCAGAATGAAGATCAGAAAAACCGCCGGGCCGTCACCACTGTCATGGCGGGCCATTTCCAGCCCGCACACTGAACATTGGTCAACGACCCGCATGAAGCCGGTATAGAGACGGCCTTTGCCGCAGCGCGGGCACCGGCAAGCCAGGCCCGCGCGCAACAGGAAAGAGAGTTTCTGGTCCAAGGGACGGCGCCTATCAATGCGCCGCCACCCACTTGCCACCCGCACCCCACCAATAGATGGAAATGAACAGGAACAGCCAGACCACGTCGACGAAATGCCAGTACCAGGCCGCCGCCTCAAAGCCGAAATGGCTCTGCGGGGTGAAATGGCCCTTCTTGGTGCGGAAATAGCAGACCGCCAGGAAGACGGTACCGACGAAGACGTGGAAACCATGGAAGCCGGTGGCCATGAAGAAGGCCGAGGAATAGACATTCTCGCCAAAGCCAAAAGCGGCATGGCTGTATTCATACATCTGGAAGCCGGAGAAGACGATGCCCAGCAGTACGGTAATGCCCAGCGCGCGGGCCGCTTCCGGCATCTTGTTCTCAATGATGGCGTGGTGCGCCCAGGTGACCGTGGTGCCGGACAGCAGCAGGATCACCGTCATCAGGAACGGCAGGTCGAACGGGTTGAACGGCGTGATGCCATGCGGCGGCCAGACACCGCCCGTCGCCTCGACGCGGGAATATTGGATGGCCTCGCCATAGAACAGGCTGGCATCGAAGAAGGCCCAGAAGAAGGCGGCAAAGAACATCACCTCCGAGGCGATGAACAGTGACATGCCATAGCGCAGGCCGATCTTCACCACCGGGCTGTGCGCCTTTTCCACCACCGATTCCTTGATGATGTCGCGCCACCAGCCGAACATGCAGCCCAGCACGGCGGTCAAGCCGGCGGCCAGCAGGTACCAGCCATGGCCATGGAACTGCATGACAGCCCCCACCGCCAGCAAACCGGCGGAAAAGGAGCTGAGCAGCGGCCAGGGGCTGGGATTGACCAGGTGATAGGGCTGGGGAATACCTTCCGTGGGAACGCCCCCAGCAGCATGGGCCTTGATATCAGCCATCTCTCTAATCCCTCGACTCTTGAACTCGGTCGCACATTGATTGATCGTGGGCGCAGGTCATTGTTGCCGGCCCTTCATGGCGCTCTCCGCCCCCGCCCCGGCGGATGGCGTCGCCTCCCCTTGCCGACCAGCATTCCCCTCCCCCGCAGGGGGCAGGGCCGCGCTCTGGTCGGCAGCGCGGAAAAACGTGTAGGACAGGGTGATGGTCTTCACATCATCCAGTTCCGGATCATCGGCAATGGCCGGATCGACGAAGAAATTAACCGGCATCTCCACCGACTGGCCAGCTTCCAGCCGTTGTTCGGTGAAACAGAAGCATTGAATCTTCTGGAAATAGATGCCCGCCTTGTCCGGTGTCACATTATAGGCGGCCGTCCCCGTCACAGCCCGGTTTTCCCGGTTATGCGCATGGTAATGAACGGTCGCCGGTTCGCCCACACGCACCTGGATGGAATGGGTTTCGGGTTTGAAATCCCAGCCGATGGAATTATTCACATCGGCGTTGAAGCGGATTTCCACCACCCGATCCAGCACCCGCTCAGAGGCGCCCTTGGCAACCTGGGTGGTGCCACCAAAACCCGTCACCCGGCAGAACAGGCTGTAAAGCGGGACCGAGGCGAAGGACAGCCCGACCATGCTGGCAACCAGCAGGCCCAGCCCCAATGCCATCCGGGCGTTACGCTGTTGCGGGGTGCGGGGTTGCTTCATGGGAAGCTGCCCCCGCTCATCCGAATCATCGCCACAAAATAAACCAGGACAACGAAACCCAGCAGTGCCGCCAGCGTGGCCAGATTCTTCCCCCGCTGGCGACGATGCACCTCCGTATCGGCACCATGGCGGCGGGCGGGCTTCTGATTCATCTCGATACCATCAATCGTCATTGTCATGCGTCTCCTCATGTTGCCAGATGGTCGCCGATCAGCAGGGCGAACAGCAGGAACAGGTAGAGGATGGAAAAGGCGAACATGCGCTTGGCCGGCTTATGGTCCTGGCTGCGCAGGGTGGCGATGGCACAGGCCACGAACAGCCCCCCCAGCAGCAAGGAGCCCGCCAGATAGGCCAGCCCGCCCATGCCCAGGAAATAGGGCGCAGTGGCCAACGGCAGCAGAATCAGCGTGTAGATCAGCATCTGACGCTTGGTTTCTGCCTCCCCCGCCACCACCGGCAGCATCGGCACACCTGCGTGCTGGTAATCCAGCCGGCGGAAGATGGCCAGTGCCCAGAAATGCGGCGGCGTCCAGAAGAAGATCAGCGCGAACAGCACGATGGAGGCGATGGAGACTTCCCCCGTCGCCGCCGCCCAGCCGATCATCGGCGGGAAGGCCCCGGCCGCACCGCCAATGACGATATTCTGCGGCGTGCGCCGCTTCAGCCACATCGTATAGATGAAGATGTAGAAGGCCGACGCCAGCGCCAGCAGACCCGCCGCCACCCAGTTCAACGCCAGCCCCATCAGGGCGACTGACGCGATGGTCAAAACGATGCCGAAGGCCAAAGCCTCCGACGCCGGCACGCGGCCTTGCGGGATGGGCCGGTTCATCGTGCGGTCCATCAGCGCATCAATATCGCGGTCATACCACATATTGATGGCACCGGCCGCACCCGACGCGATGGCAATGCACAGCACCGCCACCAGGGCCAGCAGCGGATGCAGATGGCCGGGCGCCACCACCATGCCGGCAAAGCCGGAAAACACCACAAGCGACATGACCCGCGGCTTCAGCAGAGCCACATAGTCCCGCACGGAACCCCCGGCGAGCGCCGGGCCGTCCAGTGCCTGATTGTCGATCACGCCATCGGTCATTCAGGGGGTCTCTTCACATCGAACCGGATTGGCAGAGTGCGTATCAAAGGTTTGTGAGGGCCGATCCCGTCTGAAGCCGGGACCGGCCCATCGCCTTACTTCACGCGCGGCAGGGTTTCGAACTGATGGAACGGCGGCGGGGAGGACAGGGTCCATTCCAGCGTCGTGCCACCCGTCTCCCAGTAATCGCCCGTCACCCGGCGCCCGGCGAACAGAGTGTAGATCGCCATGATGCAGAAGAAGATGGTGGAGGCGAAGGCCAGATAGGTGCCGTAAGAGGAGACCATGTGCCAGAAATGGTAGGCCTCGTTATAGTCCGGCATCCGGCGCGGCATCCCCGCCAGGCCCAGGAAGTGCTGCGGGAAGAAGATCAGATTGACGCCGATGAAGGTCGTCCAGAAATGCAGGTGCCCGGCCCAGGCGGGATGCTGCCGGCCCGACATCTTGCCGATCCAGTAATAGTAACCAGCGAAGATGGCGAAGACGGCACCCAGCGACAGCACATAATGGAAATGCGCCACCACATAATAGGTATCGTGCAGGGCGATATCCATGCCGCCATTGGCCAGCACCACGCCCGTCACCCCACCCACGGTGAACAGGAAGACGAAGCCAATGGCCCAGACCATGGGCACTTCAAAGCTGATGGAACCGCCCCACATGGTGGCGATCCAGGAGAAGATCTTCACGCCCGTCGGCACCGCGATGATCATGGTAGCCGCCGTGAAGTACGCCCGTGTGTCCACCGAGAGACCAACGGTGAACATATGGTGCGCCCAGACGATGAAGCCGACCACGCCGATGGCGACCATGGCATAGGCCATACCCAGATAGCCGAACACCGGCTTGCGGGAGAAGGTGGAGATGATGTGGGAGATGATGCCGAAGGCCGGCAGGATCATGATGTACACTTCGGGGTGACCGAAGAACCAGAACAGATGCTGGAACAGGATCGGGTCACCACCGCCGGCCGGATTGAAGAAATCCGTGCCGAAATTACGGTCGGTCAGCAGCATGGTGATGGCACCACCCAGCACCGGCACCGACAGCAGCAGCAGGAAGGCCGTGACCAGCATGGCCCAGGCAAACAGCGGCATCTTGTGCAGCGTCATGCCAGGGGCGCGCATGTTGAAGATGGTGGTGATGAAATTCACCGCCCCCAGGATGGACGAGGCGCCGGCCAGATGCAGGGCGAAGATCGCCATATCGACCGACGGGCCGCTATGGTCGTACTGCGCGCTGGAAAGCGGCGGATAGACCGTCCAGCCCGTCCCGGCACCCGGTCCGACAAAGGCCGAGGAGAGCAGCAGCAGGAAGGCCGGCACGATCAGCCAGAAGCTGATATTGTTCAGGCGGGGAAAGGCCATATCCGGCGCCCCCACCATCAGCGGTACAAACCAGTTGCCGAACCCGCCGATCAGTGCCGGCATCACCACGAAGAACACCATGATCAAACCATGGGCGGTGATGAAGACGTTCCATTGCTGGCCGATATCGGCGGAGAAAGCCGTCAAGTACTGAATGCCGGGATCTTGCAGCTCCAGGCGCATGATCACGGAAAACAGGCCGCCGATGACGCCGGCGATGACCGCGAAAAACATGTAGAGCGTGCCAATATCCTTGTGGTTGGTTGAAAACAACCAACGCGCCACAAAGCCCGGCTTGTGATCATGGTGATCGTGGGCATTCGCCCCGCTGACAGCACCCATGGTGTTACCCTCTCCTCCGATCCCGGTTACTGGGCGCCCGCCGCCTGGGCGAGCTGCCGGGGTTCGGACCCGTTGTTATTCAGTGCCTGCTTCTGCTGACCCAGCCATTGCTGGAAGGCTTCCTTGGAAACCGCCTCAATGGCGACCGGCATCTGGCCATGGCCGGTGCCGCAGATCTCCGAGCACTGGCCGTAGAACACGCCTTCGCGGTTGGCGCGGAACCAAGTCTCGTTCAGGCGACCCGGCACCGCATCCTTCTTCATGCCCAGCGAGGGGATGGCAAAGGAATGGATGACGTCAGCACCGGTCACCAGCACCCGCACATCGGTATCCACCGGCACAATGATGCGCTGGTCAACCTCCAGCAGGCGGTGCTGGCCGGGCTTCAGATCCTTGTCCTCGATCATGCGGGCATCGAACGCCACCCCCTCATGATCGGGATATTCGAAGGACCAGTACCATTGGTGGCCGGTCACCTTGACCGTCAGTTCCGGGTTGGGCGCCTTGTCCATGAAATAGAGCAGGCGGAAGGACGGAACGGCGATCAACAGCAGGATGATCACCGGGATACCAGTCCATGCCACTTCCAGCAGCGTGTGGTGGGTGGTGGTGGACGGCACCGGGTTGGCGCGCCGGTTAAACCGGATCATCACGTAAACCAGCAGTGCGGTGACGAACAGGGCAATGGCCGTGATCGTCACCAGCAGCAGGTTGTGGAAATCATGCAGCCGTTCCATCACCGGCGACGCCGCCTCCTGCATCCCCAACTGGGCAGGCGCGGGCACACCGACGAACTTAGCGGCCTCCTGGGCCATCACAGACCCGGCGGTGAAAACCGCCAGCGACAGGCCCGATAACGCGGCACCGATCTTGCGTTTGAACATCCCTCACCACTCTCGTCGTTCCGGGGATTTTGGCATCCCCTTGTATGTCAGCCGAACATCCCACCACCCCGCTCCGCTGCCGGTGGCGCGAAACGGAACCGTTATGCCGATGCTCATCGTTTCGATCGGTTAATCGTTCCGGCGAGCACCTGCAATACGGGACACGCATCCAGTATAATATGCAGACCTAACGGCCCCATATATCGCCCGGGAGCATAACGCGCAAAATGCCAGCGGGGCAAGCTGCTCTGCCACGCTTCCGCCATCATTCACCGGGGCAATCCGTCGCACTTGTAACGGGTTACGGGGCAAACTACCCGGTTTCAGCCTGCTTGCGCCACCAAAGTGGGCGGGAAAAAATTTCCGCCCTGCGGTACGGGCGATCATCCGACACCCTTGCCCGGCAGGCCGCGGATCGCCATTCTTGCTGACTGGAACCTATTGTTTGAAAGCGACTCCATCCATGTCCCTGCTCTCCCTGACCGACGACATCTTCTTCCAAAAGGCCGGCCTTGACCTGGGGCGGACGGAAGCGCTGGTGCGCGAGGCGCTGCACGGTGCCGATGATGGGGAGCTGTTCCTGGAATACGCCCAGAGCGAGAGCTTTGCCTGGGATGACGGCAAGCTGAAGAGTGCCGGTTTCGATACCACCCAGGGCTTCGGCCTGCGCGCCGTGGCGGATGAGGCGACCGGCTATGCCCATGCCTCCGTCCTGACGGAGGATGCCATCCGCCGTGCCACCGCCACGGTTCAGGCCGTTCATCGCGGCCATTCCGGCAGCATGGCAGAGGCCCCCATCGGCACGAACCACCTGCTCTATGCCAGCGACAACCCGCTGGGGCTGGTGCCGTTTGAGGCGAAGGTGAAACTGCTGGCGGAGATCGACGCCTATGCGCGTGGCCGCGATCCGCGCGTGCGGCAGGTTTCCGCCTCCCTGGCCGGGGAATGGCAAGCAGTGCAAATCCTGCGGGCGGATGGCACGCGCGTGGCCGATATCCGTCCGCTGGTCCGGCTGAATGTCTCGCTGGTGGTGGGCGAAGGCGACCGGATGGAGACCGGCTCCTATGGGGCCGGCGGCCGCCGCACCTATGAGGCGTTTCTGGACCCTGCCGTCTGGCGCGGCTATGTGGACGAGGCGTTGCGCGGCGCCCTGGTCAACCTCGACAGCACGGAGGCGCCTGCCGGTGAAATGCCGGTGGTGCTGGGGCCTGGCTGGTGCGGCATCCTGCTGCACGAGGCCATCGGCCATGGGCTGGAGGGCGATTTCAACCGGAAGAAGACCTCGGCCTTTTCCGGCCTCCTGGGCCAGCGCGTGGCGGCACCCGGCGTCACCGTGGTGGATGATGGCAGCATCGAGGGGCGGCGCGGCTCCATCACCGTGGATGATGAGGGCACGCCCAGCCAATGCACCGTGCTGATCGAGGATGGTATTCTCAAAGGCTATATGCAGGACCGGCTGAATGCGCGCCTGATGGGGGTGAAACCTACCGGCAATGGCCGCCGCCAGGGCTTCTCCCATATGCCGATGCCGCGCATGACCAACACCATCATGCGCGGTGGCGACAAGACGCCGGAAGAAATCATCGCCTCGGTGAAGCGGGGTATCTTTGCCGCCAATTTCGCCGGCGGTCAGGTAGATATCGTTTCGGGCAAGTTCGTCTTCTCCGCCAGCGAGGCCTATCTGATCGAAGATGGCAAGCTGGGGCCGGCGGTGAAGGGTGCCACGCTGATCGGTAACGGCCCTGATTCGCTGACCAAGGTGACGATGATCGGCAATGACAGCGCCATGGATCCCGGCATCGGGGTTTGCGGCAAGGCAGGCCAGGGTGTGCCGGTTGGTGTGGGCCAGCCGACCCTGCGCATCGACGGGCTGACCGTCGGCGGCACCAAGGCCGCCTGACAGCAGGTCAAGGCAGCGGCGGCCGGTTTCAGGCCGCCGCTTTCCAGATCAGGCCGGCATCCGATACATGGCACACAGCTTGTTGCCCGCCGGATCGCGCAGATAGGCCAGATAAAGGCTCATCGTACCCAGGCTGCGGGGGCCCGGCGGATCCTCGCAGCTCGTCCCACCGGCAGCGACGCCGGCGGCGTGCCAGGCATCCACCTGCTCCACAGAAGTGGCGCCAAAACCAATCGTGCTGCCATTGGCAAAGGTGGCCGGCTCGCCATTGATCGGCTTGGTGATGCCAAACAAGCCCGTCGGCGCGCGATAGAAGACGCGTCCCTTGGGATCATCCACACCAGGGGCAATCCCAAGCGCGGCCAAGGTCGCATCATAGAAATTCTTCGACGCCTGGATATCATTGGCACCGAGCATGACATGACTGAACAATTCTCGTCTCCCTGTAAAGACACCGCCTGGTTTCAGCGGTTTGTCTGGGCGACGGTATCATAGGAAGAGTGGTTGGATCGCGTCCAGATGAGCAGAGAGAAGCAGCAAAGAAAAGGCCGCCGGATCGCCCCGGCGGCCTTTTTCACATCACGAAACCGTGGCTGCTCAGTGCAGCTTGGCCGGCAGTTCAGCGATTGCCTGGGTGACCAGCGCGCCATCGCGGCCAGCATCCAGATTTTCGATCAACAGCTTCTCGGTGGCGGCCACGGCGATATCAACCGCCAGTTCGCGGACCTGCTGTATCGCCTGATTTTCGGCCTGGGCGATCTTGTCCATTGCCTGTTGTTCACGACGCTTCAGCGCCACTTCCAGATCGCTGGCAGCATGAGCACGGATGCGCTGGGCCTCCTCCCGGGCGGAAGCAAGGATGGATTCGGCTTCCTTCAGCGCATCGCGCTGCTTGCGCTGGAACTGGGCGAGGGCCGCCTGGGCGTCCTCCCGCAGCTTCTGCGCCGCTTCCAGTTCACCGGCGATGCGCTTGCCGCGCTCATCCAGCGAACCCAGGATCGACTTGCCGGCCAGCTTGGCGACCAGCAGCACGAAAATCACAAAGGCAACGCCGAAGAAGAAATTGCTGTCGAAATGCATCACGCACGCTCCTTCAGCACGGCTTCAACGGCGGCTTCCGTCGTCTCCGCAGAGACGGCGACACCAACCAGACGCGAGACGGCCGCCTGGGCCGTTTCACCGGCGATGGTGCGCACATTGCCGAGCGCCACCTGCTTGGCAGCCTGGATGCGCTCCTCCGCCGTGCGGGTCCGCTGGGCCAGATCGGCCGCCAGATCGCCATTACGACGGGCAGCTTCGGCATCGGAGGCAGCAACGGCCTTGGCCATTTCCTGCTGCGCGTTGCCGCGCGCCTCGGTCAACGCCTTCTCATAGGCCTGCATGACCGCCTCGGCTTCCGCCCTCAGCGCGCTGGCCTTTTCCAGGTCGTTGGAAATCTTTTCCTGACGGGCTTCCAGCACCTCGGCCACCCGCGGCAGGGCCACCTTGGACATCAGCCAGAGCAGCAGGCCGAACGTGATGATCAGCCAGAAAATCTGCGACGCGTAGCTCGCCGGATTGAGCTGCGGCAGGCCCTTGGAGTGATGCTCACCCTCAGCGGCGAGCACAGGCCCGGCCACCAGAAGAGCCATCGTCAGGGCCGACGCGGCACCGGCGCACAGGCGCGAAAAGCGTTGGACAGGCATTGAAGCACCCATTCACTGCTGACCGCCGCCACCTTGCAACAGGTGACACACGATCACGCCACACCCAACAGCACCAAGCCAACCGGAACCATAGGCCCGATAGGAAGACCGCCGCTGCCCGGAATTCACAACCCGGCAGCGGCGGCAAACCCGGCGCTGAAGCCATGCCATCCCCGAAGGAACAGCAGGATGAAACCGTCGCTGATTAGGCGAACAGGATCAGGAAGGCGATAACCAGGGCGAACAGGCCAGCGGCTTCCGTCAGGGCGAAACCGATGAAGACGAAAGTCTTGTAGCTGTTCAGAGCGGCCGGGTTACGGGCAGCGGCCTGATACAGGCCAGAGAACAGGTTGCCGAGGCCGATGCCGACGCCCAGCAGAGCGAACATGGCCAGACCAGCACCGATGTACTTAGCGGCCTGGGTGATGGCGAGAGCTTCAGCTTCCATTTTGAAGATCCTCTATGTTGATAGTGTCTTTTTGGGATGAAGACGAGTTGGACAGCCGGATTGCTTAGTGCAGTTCCAGCGAGTCACGCAGATACACGCAGCTCAGCAGCGCGAAGACGTAGGCCTGAATGCCGGCGACCAGAAACTCCAGGCCGAACAGGGCGACATTCATCAGCACAGGCAGGATACCGATGGCAGCACCCGCACCGCCGGTGGCCAACAGGGTCACGGTGAAACCGGCAAAAACCTTCATCATCGTGTGACCGGCCAGCATGTTGGCGAACAGTCGCACGGAAAGGCTGATGGGCCGCACGAAGTAGGAGATCACTTCGATGATGATGATCATCGGCGCCAACCACAAGGGCGTGCCATGCGGCAGGAACAGGTGCAGGAAATGCAGACCATGCCGGGCAAAGCCGATCACCGTCACAATCAAGAAGACGAACAGCGCCATCGTGAAGGTCACGATGATGTGGCTGGTGAAGGTGAAGGAATAGGGGATCAGGCCCAGCACATTGCCGAACAGCACGAACATGAACAGGGAGAAGATCAGCGGGAAATATTTGCGAGCCTGCGGCCCGGCATTATCCCGCACCATCTCCGAGACAAATTCATACAGCACTTCCGCCATGGATTGCAGGCGGCCCGGCACCATCGCACGGCCACGCATACCAAACACCACCAGCGCTGTGCTGACCAGAACGGCCAACACCATGAACAGCGCCGAATTGGTGAAGGAAAGGTCCAGATTGCCAACCGGGAGGCTGACCAAGCGCTTGACCTCGAATTGCTCCAACGGACCAGCCACGATGCCTACTCCCCACCGTCCCGTTCTTCCCGGGACTTGCCGAACCCTGCCGCGTACCCGTGGCCATTAACCACACGATACACATTCATGAAACCCGCAATCGCACCCACGAAGATCATAACGATCATGCCAATGGGTTTGGTATCCAACCAAAGATCAAGCCCGTAGCCGAGGGCGAGCCCCAGCAACACGCCCGCCACCAGTTCCACCCCGATGCGGATACCCAGCGCCATATCCCCGCCTGAACCCGCCGACATCCCCGGTTGGGGCTCAGGCTTATCCAGGCCGGCTTTCTGCCGGGCCTCACGCAAACGGGCGTCCAGTTCCTCCAGCGAGGGGGGAGGGCTATCATGTGACACGAAGCATCTCCCTTCGCCGGGGTTGGCTTGAATACCGTGCGAAAGCGGCGGCACCATACGGGCAGCCCCCAACCCTGTCAAGGGAGGACGCCCTTAGTGGAAATTCATATATATCAATAGTTTAGATAATATGCATAGGTCCGATGCTGCGCTGCATCGCGTCTTTTGCGCTCATTTTGCCGTTTTTTCGCCCGAATTGCCGGTAGTGGGGCTGCCAGCGTTACCATTTGGCAGCCGTTGGCGGATGTCCGTAACGATCTGTGCTGCTGCCGTACCGCGTGGATAAAGGGCAGCCAATGCCCCATCTGCCCCCATCAGATAAAGATAGGCGGAGTGGTCCATCATATATCCCATGCCATCCGGCTCCCCGCCGGATTTGGCATAATAGACGCGGTAGGCCTTGGCGACAGCCGCCACCTGGGCCGGGGTACCGGTCAGGCCGACAATCCCCGGGTGGAACAGGGCAACGTAATCGGCCACGACCTGCGGATTGTCACGTGCGGGATCGATGGTGATGAACAGGGGCTGGAGCTTGGTCTGCTCTTCCGGCGACAGGGCGTCCATCACCTCAGCCATGGTCTGCACCTCGGTGGGACAGATATCGGGGCAATAGGTATAGCCGAAGAAGATCAATAACATCCGCCCGGCATAGTCCTTCTCCGTCACCACACGACCCTGGTGGTCGGTCAAGGTAAAGGGACCACCGACCGCCGCGGTTTGATTGCCCATGCCCGCCGCACCCGCCGCCGCCATCTGGCTGTCATGGCGGATGGTGAGCCAGACCAGCAGCCCCAGCAGAGCCAGACCGGCCAGTGCCAGCGGAACCAGACGGAGGGGGCGGCGGGCAGGTTTCATCATCATGTCCCTTGCGGTGGGCGGTGCATCACCGCCACATTGATGGCCCTATATGGAACCGCGCAGCCGGGGAAGGAAGCGATCATGGCAAGGGGCCGCATCGGCGGGATTATGATGGCACTGGGCCTGTGCCTGACGGGCAGCCTGGCCCAGGCGCAAGCAGCGATGAGCTGTGCGGATGAGGCTTTTCAATGGTCTGACGGCAAGCCCCGCATCAACTTGCGCCATATCTTGTGCGGGGAGATCAAGAAGAACGGCGATCCGGTGGGGCTCCATTCCAAAGCGCTGGTCTCCACCTCCAAAATCATCGCCGGTATCGATGCCCAGCCGACCCAGCCGGATGGGCTTTATGGCGCGACGATTCGTTTCGATAACGGAACGTCCAAGTTTTCAACGTTCTATCCGGACAATTGCACCCCGGCGCAGATCACCGCCTCCATCCGTCATGCCTTTGCCAATCAGAGCGGCCCGGCCAAGCCGTGGGGCTTCCTGGGCTGCTCCGCCCCTGCCGTTCCGACAGCGGAACAATGCACGGGGCCGAAGGGGCAGCGCTTTGTGATTCGCTTTGGCCTGAACAAGGAGGGCGATATCAACACCGCCTTCCCGCTGATCGGGGAAAGCTGCCAATGAGCGGGACGGATTTGACGGCAGAGCAGGCTGACTGGCTAGCCGATTGGCTGGCCAGCGACATGGCGGCTGACGCGGCGGCGCGGGCGGCCTTCGCAGCGGCATTGGCCGGTGACGGACCGGCACCGGCGCGGCGCATCGGCAATCTCTATGCGGCCAGCCTCAGCGAAAAGGGGCTGCTGCTGGAAAATATCCATGACGAGGATCTGGCCCCGGTACTGATTCCCACCCCTGCCGCCCGCCGGGCCTTGCTGGGCGAAGGCTGATTCGGGGGCAGAATCAGGTTAAGGGCAGCAGCGGGGCCAGATCCCCCGCTGCCAGATGTTCCCGTTCCTCGGCCAGTTCCAGCAGCCCGTCGGCCTGCACCATGCCGGTAAACATGCCGGTCAGCGGCTGGGCGATGCTGGAGCCATCCGCCCCCTGCCCCAAGCGCACCGGCAGAAATTCGCGCCGGCCAGCCTTTTTCACATGGGCGAATCCGACGCGGACGGCAAAGCGCGGCGGATTTTCCACCCGCGCACCGGACAGGCGCTGAATCAGGGGACGGGCCACCAGCAGGAAGGTGACCAGCACGGCGGACGGGTTGCCCGGCAAGCCGCAGAATACCGCCCCGCCGATACGGCCCAGCGCCAGCGGCTTGCCGGGCTTGATCGCCAGCTTCCAGAAAGACAGTGCGCCCAGCGCCTCCACCGCCGGACGCACATGATCGGCATCGCCCACCGACATGCCGCCCGAGGTCAGCACCAGATCATGATTCTCTGCCGCCTGCGCCAGCACCCGGCGAATCAGTGTCGCATCATCGGCCAGAATGCCCAGATCGGTGACGGCGCAGCCCTGCCGCGCAAGCAGGGCGCGCAGCAGATAGCGGTTGCTGTCATGGATGGCGGGCGGTGCTGCCGGCTCTCCCGGCTCCCGCAACTCATCCCCGGTGGAGAACAGGGCCACCCGCAGCGGGCGGCGCACCGGCAGGCTGTCCCACCCTTGGGCCGCCGCCAGGGCGATATCGGCAGGGCGCAGGGTGCGGCCCGCCGGAAGCAGCAGCGCGCCCAAAGCGACATCCTGGCCCGCCCGCCGGCAATTGGCCCCCAGCGGCAGGTCGGGCGGCAGGTCCACCCGCCCGTCGGGCAGCAGATGCACCTCTTCCTGGATCGCCACGCTGTCCAGACCGGCGGGAAGCATGGCGCCGGTCAGGATCCGCACGGCGTGACCGGGCGGCACCAGCGGCGGCCGATGGCCCGCCGCCACCTGCCCCGCCAGTGGCAAGGGCCCCGGCAGATCGGCATGGCGCAGGGCATAGCCATCCATGGCGCTGTTATCGAATCCGGGTAAATCGGCGACCGCCCGCAGATCAGCCGCCAGCACCCGCCCCAGAGACACAGCCAGCGGCACGCGTTCTTCACCTGTTACGGCATCGAAACGATCATTGACCAGGGCCAGAACCTTTTCCAGCCGCAGCAGATTCGAACCGGCTTCGAAACAACTTCCACGGGCCTCGCTCATCGCCGCCTCCCCAACCCGCAACGGTCCAGGATCAGGTCGGCGATGGCCTCCACATCATCCAGGTTCAGCACCGGCAGCGGGCAGCCCGGCAGTATCCCATCACTGGCCACGGCGATGATGTTGGGATCGTCGGGGTAGAGCAGTTTCTTGCCATTGGCCGGGCGATGCACCTCCAGCTTGGGATGGCGATCGCGCTTGAAGCCCTCCACCAGAATCAGGTCGACCGGCGACAGTTTGGCCACCAGTTCGGCCAGGCTCAGCTCCGGTGACCCGCGATTCTCATGCATCAGGGCCCAGCGCTGGCCGGATGCCACCAGCACCTCCGACGCGCCGGCCATGCGGTGGACATAGGAATCCTTGCCCGGCTGGTCGATATCAAAGGCGTGATGGGCATGTTTCAGGGTGGAAACCGTGAAACCGCGCTGCGCCACGGCGGGGATCAGCCGCGCCATCAGTGTGGTCTTGCCGCTGCCGCTCCACCCTGACAGGCCGAAAAGATTGGCGGGAAGCGATTGATCTGCCCCCATATTCCCCCCTTCCCCGACCTGCACCGGCCGGGATTATCGCAATGTCAGCACCAACAGGGCGCCGGCCGCCAGCGCCAAGGCCAGCCAGAGCGGGCGGCGCTGGCGCTTATTTTCCGCCGCCTGGGCCTGGGCCAGCAAGGCCAGACTGTCGGGATGCAACCGCATCCCCCCGCCTTCGGCCAACTGGAAGGCCGCGCGTTCCAGATCGCGCACCAGGGTTGGCAGCCGGCCAATAATGCTGGCCACAGCACCGGCCGCATCGGCCACCCGTGCCTCCGGCCCGCGATTTTCCACCATCCAGCGTTCGATCAGCGGCCGCGCCAGTTCCCACATATTCACATGCGGGTTCAGCACCCGGCCCATCCCCTCCGCCGTCAACATGCTTTTCTGCAGCAGCAGCAACTGCGGCTGCGTCTCCATCTGGAATTTTTCTGTGATGGCGAAGAGCTGCGCCAGCAGCCGGCCGATGGAGATATCCGACAGCGGGCGGCCATGCAGCGGCTCCCCGATGGAGCGGCAGGCCTGCTTGAACAGTTCCCGATCCTGATCGGGGGGCACGAAGCCGGCATCGAAATGCACCCGCGCCACCAGATCATAATCCCGGTTCAGGAAACCGATCAGCATATCGGCCAGATAAAGCCTGGTCTGGCGGTCGATGCGGCCCATGATGCCGAAATCCACCGCCACCAGCTTGCCCTGCGCCGTAACGAACATGTTGCCGGGATGCATGTCGGCATGGAAGAAGCCGTCGCGGAACACCTGATTGAAAAAGGCGTCCGCCGCCTGCTGCAACAGCTTGTCCGGCTCCAGCCCCGCCGCCTTGATCTCTTCCAGCTTGTCGATGGAAAAGCCGATGACGCGGGCCTGGGTCATTACCCGCTTGGCGGTGCGATCCCAATCGATGGTCGGCACGTCAAAGGTCGGATCGCTGGCGAAATTTTCCCCCAACTCGGAGGCGGCCGCCGCCTCCATCCGCAAATCCATTTCCAGGGCCACGGTGCGGGCGAAGGTTTCCACCACCGCCACCGGCTTCAGCCGCTTCAGCCGTGGTTGCAGGCGCAGGGCCAGCCCGGCCAGCCACATCATCAGATCCAGGTCGCGCTGAAACGCCTGTTCAATGCCGGGGCGCAGCACCTTCACCGCCACCTGCCGTCCATCCGGCGTTTCGGCGAAATGCACCTGGGCGATGCTGGCCGCCGCCACCGCCTGATCGTCGAAATGGGCAAACAGAACATCCATCGGGCGGACCAACTCCGCCTCAATGATCGCGCGGGCCTCCGACCCCGGGAAGGCCGGCAGCCGGTCGCGCAACTGCGCCAGATCAGCGGCCACCTCCTCCCCCACCAGATCGGCGCGGATGGACAGTACCTGTCCCAGCTTGATGAAGCTGGGGCCCAGTTCCTGCAAGGCGGCGGCCAGCCGCTGGCCGGGGCGGCCCGGTGCCTTCTTGTTATTGATGGCGCGCATCAGCAGCGCCACCAGCGGCGCGCTGTCGCCGAACAGGTCGGGTTGCAGCGCGCCATGGCGGGCCAGCGTGCGACCGATGGAAACCAGACGCAGCAGATTGCGGGTCAAGCGCAGCATGGGGCGGGCGCCTTAAACGCGCCAGCCGGAATGGATACAGGCAATGCCACCCGACAGGTTGCGCGCCCGTGCCTGGGTGAAGCCCGCCGCCTCAATCCGGCGGCACAGGGCCTGTTGTTCGGGGAAGCGGCGGATGCTTTCCACCAGATATTGGTAACTGTCGCGGTCGCCCGCCACCATCTGGCCCAGCCGGGGCAGCAGATGGAAGGAATAGCTGTCATAGATATCCCGCAGCACCGGGATCACCACATGGCTGAATTCCAGGCAGAAGAAGCGGCCACCAGGCTTCAGCACCCGCCGCGCCTCCCGCAGGGCCTTGTCGATATGGGTGACATTGCGCAGCCCAAAGGCGATCGTATAGGCATCCATCGACCGGCTGGCGAAGGGCAGGTCTTCGGCATTGCCGACCGTCCAGTCGATGCCGCCGACGGAACCCTGGTCGATACCCCGGTCCCGCCCCACGCGCACCATCGCCTCCGTCAGATCACAGACGGTGACGGCGGCGTCAGACGCCTTCTTCTTCAGGCGGAAGGCGATATCGCCCGTGCCGCCGGCCACATCCAGCAGTGCCTCACCCGCACGCGGGCGGACCATGTCAACGAAGGCATCCTTCCACAGCCGGTGGATGCCCATCGACATCAGGTCGTTCATCAGGTCATAGCGACTGGCCACGCTGCCGAACACGCCTTGCACCAGCGGTGCCTTTTCGGTCGGGTCGATCTCCCGGAAGCCGAAGAAACGCCCCTCCTCCCCGGCAGGCGGGCGGGGCGGGGTGGCGCTGGGGCCGGCGGTGTTGTGGTCGGTGCGTGCGTCGCTCATGATAGGCGCACCATAGCGGCAAGCCGGCCCGCTGGGAAGCGGGCCGACGCGGACCCCACCTGCGCGGATTGGCGCGGTGACCGGTTGGAACCGCAGCGGCGTTTCCGCTGTTGCCTTTGGCAAGGCAGAAAGAATAGGGGGAGGCACCATCCGTGAAGAAGAATCGCCTGTTCATCGTGATCGCCGCCCTCTGGCTTTGTGCCTTTACCCAATCCCCCAGCCCCGCCGATCTTTATGGTCCCCTGTTCCAGGCTGTGCAGACCCAACGGCTGTTCGGCGACGGCAAAAGTTTCGTGGATGCCGTGCCCAAGCGCCCGCCCGAAGCGATCATGGCGGATTACCGGGCCAATCCGCCCGCCGACGCGGCAGCGCTGCGCCGTTTCGTGCTGAATAATTTCACCCTGCCAACGGATATCGCCACGCCGGCCAACAGCCCGGCAGGCGGGGCTGCACCGGGCCCGCTGCTGGATCACATCGCCACGCTCTGGCCCCATCTGACACGGCCATCGGAAACGCCGCCGCCGGGCTCCTCCGCCCTGGCCCTGCCCGCCCCCTATGTGGTGCCGGGCGGGCGGTTCCGGGAGATTTATTACTGGGACAGCTATTTCACCATGCTGGGGCTGGTGCGCGATGGGCGGATGGATCTGGTACAGTCCATGGTGGCGGATTTCGAGCATCTGCTGGAAACCTATGGCCGCATCCCCAATGGCACCCGCAGCTATTATCTCAGCCGTTCACAGCCGCCCTTCTTCTCCCTGATGGTTAATCTGTTGCCGAAGGGGAATGAGGCAACGCAGCGGCACCATCTGGCCGCCTTGAAACGCGAACATGATTTTTGGATGAGCGGCAGCGATTGCCTTGCAGAACAGGCCCATCAGCCAGACGCCTGCCGGCGGGTGGTGCGGCTGGCCGATGGCAGCCTGCTGAACCGCTACTGGGATGATCGTGACAGCCCGCGCGACGAATCCTATGCCGAGGACGTGGAAACCGCCCGTCAGGCGCCGGACCGACCGGCCGCGGAGGTTTACCGCCATCTGCGGGCCGCCGCCGAAAGCGGCTGGGATTTCAGTTCGCGCTGGCTGGATGACCCGGCGAAACTGTCCAGTATCCGCACCACCGACATCATCCCGGTCGATCTCAACAGCCTGCTCTGGCAGTTGGAGCGTTCCATTGCCCTGCGTTGCGCCCTGTTGGAGGATCGCGCCTGCGCCGATCTGTTCGAACGGCAGGCCGCCGCCCGCCAGGGGGCGATCATCCGCCATCTCTGGCAGCCAGACGAGGGACGCTTTGCCGATTATGATTTCCGCAACGCCCGCCCGGCGCCTGTTCTGTCGGCTGCGACTCTGTTCCCCCTGTTCGCCGGGTTGGCCACCCCATCGCAGGCCGAGGCGGTGGCAGCCCTGACCGAGCGGGAATTGCTGGCACCTGGCGGGCTGCGCACCACACAAATCCGCAACGGCCAGCAATGGGATGCCCCCAATGGCTGGCCGCCGCTGCAATGGGTGGCGGTGGAGGGGTTGGCCCGCTATGGGCACCGCCCGCTGGCACGGGACATTGCCCAGCGCTGGATCGGTACGGTAGACCGCACCTATCGCGCCACCGGCAAGCTGCTGGAAAAATATAATGTCGAGGAGCGCCTGCCCGGCGGTGGTGGGGAGTATCCACTTCAGGATGGCTTCGGCTGGACCAACGGCGTTACCCGCGCTTTGATAGCACGCTACCCGGAATTGAATCCGGATCGATAGGCCAGCCAGTCTACCCCCCTTTCAAACGCCGTCAAATCCGCCGCAACAGGTCGCAGATGGTGCATCATCATGATTGCGGCCCCGGCAATACTTTGTCCGCCTGCCCAGGGTCGTTACTGGGGTGGCGTGGGTAGCAACCGAGACGATGCCTGATGGTTGGCATCGAGGCTCTGCTGCATCTTCAATATCCTTATTATGAGCGCGCCTATGCGGGGGGAATACTCTCTCCCATGCCGGGCCTTGTTCCTGGACATCCCCTTCCACCTGCTCGGCAAGCCAACGGATTTGGCACCGGCGTTTGAGACCGGTGATCGGTTCCGATCACCGGGACTGGGTATTATCTGGAGATGACGCGCCAGGGAGAGGAGGACGAACAAAACAATGAATACGAATATGTGTTTCTATAATTAACCAAAATCAAATTGGAAAAACCTATACGAAAGATCACAATAAACCCAATTATATACGAAAGAACAAAATGCCTACTCACCAAAATTGACATAGATCAAATAATGAAACCACTCTTCTTCTATGATTGCCTGGATTGGCGCAACAGAAGTCAACCAGCTACCTTTAGAGGGGGGGGGGCCGTCATGCAGTTTCGATCCATACAATCTAAAATCGCTTTACTTTCAGCCGCCTGTGTTTTGGGGGCCACCGGGGTGCTGGTCGGTTACGACATCATCGCGTCCGCCAGCACCAACAGCTTCGTGGCAGAGCAGGCAGGTACCCTGTCGGATCGCAAGACCAAGGAAAGCCTTGAAACCCTGGCAAGCACCCAGGCCGGGGCCATCCGGTCCACCCTGGATATGGCCTTTGACGCCGCCCGCAACACGGCCCGCAGCTTCGAGGTGCTGGCCGCCAGCCCCGACAAGGGCGGCGTGCCCCTGGCCCAGCGGCGGGCGCAGTTCAACGCCATCTTGTTGAACATGCTGAAGGATAATCCGCAGTTCAACGGCACCTATTCCGCCTGGGAGCCGGATGCCCTGGACGGACAGGACAATGCCCATCGTGACCGCAAAGATGTCGGCTCCGATGCCACGGGGCGCTTCCTGCCCTATTGGACACGTAATGCCGGGGGCCACATCGCCATCCAGCCACTGGTGGAATATAACAGCAGCGCCCTGCATCCCAACGGGGTGATGAAGGGCGGCTGGTATATCGGCCCGCAGAATGGCGGCGGCGAGAGCATTCTCGATCCCCTGCCCTATATCGTGCAGGGCAGGAACGTTTATCTGGCCACCATGTCAGTGCCGATCATGATCGGCGACAAGTTCCAGGGCGTGGCCGGTGCCGATTTCGACCTGTCTTTCGTGCAGAAACTGGCCGAACGGGTGAAGAGTTCTGTCTTCAACGGTAAGGCTGCCGTCACCATCATCAGCCACAAGGGGCTGATCGTGGCCTCCAGCGAACATCCCGACGCCATCGGCAGTACCTATCAGCGCTTCGACAATAACTGGGCGCAGGATCTGGCGACGATCCAGGCTGGCACCCACCAGGTCAGCGAAGACCGCAGCAACGACACGATCAAGGCCTTCGCCCCCATCCAGTTGGGTCGCACCAAGACCCCCTGGGCCGTGCTGATCGAGGTGCCACGCGCCGTTGCGATGGCCGAAGCCACTGCCCTGACGGCAGCGTTGGAGGATCGCAACAGTCTGGACACCCTGTTGCAGGGCGCCGTTGCCGTCCTGATCGCCCTGGCCAGCATCGGCGGCATGTGGCTGGTGGCGCGCGGCATCGCCCGCCCCATCCGCAACAGCGCCCGCTTTGCCGAAGAGGTGGCCGCCGGCCATCTGGATAACAGCCTGGACGTGGCACAGCTGGATGAAACGGGCACCCTGGCCCGTGCGCTCAACACCATGGCCGGAAATCTGAAACAGGCCGAACAGGACCGGCTGGCCCTGGAAGCAAAGGCAGCCCTGGAGCGCAAGGAGACCCTGGCCGCCATCGCGCGAGAACTGGAAGAAAATGTACGCGATGTGCTGCAAAGCCTGGCCGACGCCGCCGGCCAGATGAATCAAGCCGCCAACAGCATGACGGCCACCGCCGATCGCACCAGCACCCGCGCCGTTACGGTGGCCGCCGGATCGGAACAAGCCAGCGCCAATGTGCAGACCGTCGCCGTGGCAACGGAGGAACTATCAGCCTCCATCCGGGAAATCGCCGGGCAGGCCAGCACCTCAACCAACATTGCCAGCAGTGCGGTGCGCACGGCAGAGGAAGCCAACCAGCAGATTCTGGGGCTGACGGCGGCGGCTGACCGGATCGGCAATGTGGTGGAACTGATTTCCTCCATCGCCGGGCAAACCAACATGCTGGCCCTGAACGCCACCATCGAGGCGGCGCGTGCCGGCGAAGCCGGCAAGGGCTTCGCCGTGGTGGCGGGCGAGGTCAAGCATCTGGCCGCCCAGACGGCTAAGGCGACAGAGGAAATTGCCAGCCAGATCAGCAATGTCCAGCGCATCGCCCGTGAATCGGCGGACAGCATCCGGGGCGTCGGCCAGGTGATCAATGAAATGCGCGGCATCACCACCGGCATCGCCTCTGCGGTGGAGGAACAGAACGCCGCCACCGGGGAAATTGCCCGCAATGTCCAGCAGGCCGCCAATGGCACGCAGGAGGTCAGCAGCACCATCCAGGATGTCAGTCAGGCCGCCTCGGAATCGAAGCAGACGGCCATGCAGGTTCTCACCACCTCTGAAAGCATCAGCACCCAGACAGACCGGCTGGGCCGCGCGGTGGACAGCTTCCTGGCCAAGATAAGGGCCGCGTGAAGCACCCCTATGCCCATGACAAAGCGGCGGTCATCCCAATGACCGCCGTACTCTTTTGCGGATCGGAACATGAAAAAATCCGCTGAACAAATGTTCGCGGCCTTTAACCAGAGGGGAGCAGGCCACCTCCCAGCGGAAATCGATGTCCATGCTGTTGAAGAGTTTCCAGGCCAACACCTTACGCAATGCTCAGCCCATCACGGCGATCAGGCACGGGAAGCCCCGCCGCATCGGAATGTGGGTGATGCCCGTACACCAGGCATGGTCCGGCGATGGAAAAGGTGATCTGGCTGCGGGGGCGGCTTTTAAAACCGTGTATGCGGCTTTACTTCAAGGTGCTGGCTGATCCATTCTCCATCTCTCAGAAGCCAAATGCGACGGGACGATGCCAACCGACGGACCCCAAATCGTTTGGCGTATAGATCAGGCCGCGTCAGCCCCGCCTGCCCGATCTTTCCTGCCTCTGTTGCGCGCCGCTGTGGCGACACGACCCGACCGTTCCGATCTACTGCGCGATCTCGTGGTCGCACTTCGCGATGATCAGCGTTGGGCGGAGATTTTCGATCTTCTGTCGCCACGTATTGAAGAGGGAGGATTGACGCTCACCCTCCGGCAAGAGTTGGCGCAGGCCGCCATTGCCTGTGAACAGCCGGAATTGGCTTTAAAGGTGGTGGACGCAGCGGTTGACGGGACGGAACCTGAACTGCGCCGACAAAGAATCCTTGCCCTCTACGCCTTGGGCCGGATCGAAGAGGCCAGGATGGCGGCAGTCCAGAGGCTGAACGAGAAGCCAGGCGACGGCACAGTGCTGGGAGCCTTCGCGAACGACTGCTTGACGCGCGGCAATGCTGAAGCGCTGGCCGCCATCTGCTGGAAAGCAATCGATGGCGGTGTTGGTTCCACCGTCCACCTGGCTTATCTGTCCGCAGCACTTTCCTTGGCAGGGCCGATGTCGGATGCTCGTCGCCTTGTTGATTTTGATCGCCTGTGCCGTCGGGTCGAACTGGACTCCACCCAGGTCGACAATGAAGAACTGGCGCAGGCGATCCTGATGCATCCGGCACTTGCCCCATCGCCGGAGATCCGACCAACACATGGGCGCAATCTGCGCCTTGAAGGGCTGGCCGGTGTCAAGCATCCGGCAATCCTGAACCTGCTGGCCATCGTTCGCCGGCAGGTCGATGAATATCTGGCGGAACGTTTCAATGAACAGCATCCGCTGATCGCCAATCGCCCGAAAACAGCATGGCTGCAAGGCTGGGCGCTGGTCTTGTCGAACGATGGGCACGAGGAAACGCACATCCATTCGCAGGGCTGGCTGACCGTCATTTATTACGCACGCGTGCCGCAAGGCGTGTCGCCAAACGCGGATACGGACGCGCCGCCCGGATCGCTCACCTTCGGTCCCTGGCCTCCATCCATCGGGGGATCACGCCCGGATTTTCCACACTGGCATGTGAAGCCCCGGGAGGGGACGTTACTGATCTTCCCCTCCTTCTTTGGGCACGGGACGGTTCCCACCGGCGTTGGCGATCCGCGAATCTGCGTGGCACTTGATGTCATTCCGTGCGACCAAGGGGCAACGCCCTTGACCATAGACTGAAGCAGGATCGCAGAATGAACACCGCGCCCGCCCTGAGCGCATTCGAGCGACCTGCTCCCCATCAAGTGATCAGCAACTTTCTTGGCTTCGATATGATCGAGCGGTTGCTGGCCCACGTCGAAGCCAACCAGAACGCCTTTACGTCCACCGAAATTGGGCAAGGGGGGGTCGATACCGAGATCCGCGTTTCGCGGGTTTTGCGGCATTTCGGGGCGTTACATAGCGCGTTGGAGGCCCGTTTTCTGGCGATCATGGAGCCGGCGATCGCCGATCTGCGTATGTCGCCGTTCGATCTGGGGCGGTTGGAGATGGAGCTTGTCGCCCACGGCGACGGTGCCTTCTACCGGCGGCATATCGATACCAGAACCGGTCTTATGGACCGGACGACGGATCGGGCGTTGACAGGGGTGTTCTATTTTCACGTCGAACCCAAAAAATACAGCGGCGGAGCATTGCGGCTGCATTCGATCCTGCCTGTTGGACAGGGTGGGAGTTTCCTGGATATCACACCGGAACAGGACATGCTGCTGCTGTTCCCGTCCTGGGCTCCCCATGAGGTGAGACCAGTCTCCTGCCCGTCCAACGCATTCATGGATCAGCGTTTTGCCATCAATTGCTGGTTCCGGAGCCAGCGCGCGTCATGATTCCGGCCCCCTATGCGGCCAACCCCCTCGCCGACGCGGTGATTCATGTCACAGCCGGGGTGGCGGACCGTATCAATATTGCCACCTATTCGCATATGCGCGGCTTCGTGCAGAGCCAGCTAACCCGGCATGAGACGCCGGGTTTTGACGCCGTTCTTCGTTTTTTGAATGGCGATGCGGCAGGCGGCGCGCCCCTTTCTGCGTATGAGGTGATGACGCTTTGGCAGACTGGCCTGATCATTGTGCCGCAGGAGCGCACCGAACCGTTCATTTTGTCCACTGCCAGCGTGGAGCGGGACGAATATGCCCGACATGGCGTCATCCTGCTTCCCACGCTGATAACGCCCGAAGCGACACGGATCCTGACCGCCTATTACCGAACCGAGTTGGCCGCAGGAAAGTTGACGCATGGTGACCGTCAAGCCAACCGTCACTATGCCCATAACGACCCCGCCGGACGCGTGATGCTGAGCGCGTTGCGGGGGTCGGTTGAACGGATCGTCGGCACCCCGATCAAGAGCAGCTACGCCTACGCCTCGCTTTATTGTGGTGGAACCGATCTGCCATGGCATAGCGACAGGAAGCAATGCCGCCATACGCTCTCCTTGCAAATCGACCATCAGCCATTGCCGCTGGATGGTCGGTCGCCTTGGCCTATTCAGGTCCGCACGGGCCCGGAAGCGCTGCCGCGTGACTGCTTTCAAACGATTGGCGGCGGTATGCTGTTTCGCGGCTGCGAGATTGCACACGGGCGGCCCATGCTGCCCCCTGATCAGAGCAGTTGGGTGCTGCTGCTCCATTATGTCGACATCGGTTTTGACGGGCCGCTCGATTGACTGCGCCAAGGCGCCACCATCACGGGAACGAATCATGCGGCTGATCTGTGGCTTCCTCCATCTCGACGGTCGATCGGCGGAACCTGGCCGATTGGCCGCCATGGTGGCCGCGATGACCGAGCCGGGCCTGACCCCGGCGGTGGCCTGTTTCACCGAAGGGCCGGTAGCGCTCGCTATGCTAGATTTCGCGCCTGCCGCCGCCGCGTCCCAGGTTGTTCAGTCGATGACCACACTGCTGCGGGGCGCAAGCGGTCTCGTGCTTGCAGCCGACTGCAGGCTCTACGAAGGTAAGGATGGCAGGGCTGACGAGGCCGCTGTACTGGAAACCTTGGAGAGCCGGGGGGGCGACGGGGCCGACGGGGGGCTTCGCGGCATCTTCGGCGACTTCGCCTTGGCCGCGTGGAATCCGCGAGATCAGACGCTGCTCTGTGCCCGTGACGGCATGGGTATCCGGCCGCTGTTCATTCATGATCAACCGGATCGGGTGTTTGCCTTCGCTTCGCTGCCGCGGGGCCTCACCGCCAGTGGCTTCGTTGCGAGAGAGTTGGATCAAGCCGCCCTTATCAGCACGCTGTTGGTGCGCGCGACACCAAACAATCGCTCGGTGCTTCGCGGCATTGAACGGCTTGGACCCGGAACATGGTTGCGGCTGTCGGCCCGGCGACGGGAGAGCGGCGTCCATTGGCGGCTCGACCCGGCAACTGCCGGGCGAAACCGGTGCCGCCCGCAAGAGGCCGCCGAGGAGATGGCGGCACTGGTCACACAGGCGGTGCGCGCCCGCTTGCCGGCAACGGGGCCGGTGGCGACCCATTTGAGTGGAGGGCTTGATTCCCCCTCCATCAGCGTCCTCGCTGCCCGGGCGCTGCGTGCAACCGGGCGTCCATTGCTCGCCTATTCATTCCTGCCGACGCCACGCGGAGATTACGCACCCGATGGAGAGGGGCCACTTGTCCAGACGGTGCTGGATCAGGAACCGGACATTGTCAGCATACCCGTGCGCATCGGCTCCTCGTTGGATTACCTGATGCCACGCATGGATTGCGACCAGCCGATGCCGTTCGACCCTGCTGATCCCGACGCATGGATCTGCATGGATGCGGCGACCAGAGGCGCGCAGGTGCTGCTTTCAGGGTGGGGGGGCGACGAGGGGGCATCCTTCAACGGTCGCGGTGCGATGGCTGAGGCGTTGCTGGCCGGGCATTGGGGGCGTTTTGTGCGCGAGATCAGGGCCTGCGCTGTCAGCAGAGATAGCTCCGTGACGAAGGTGCTGCTTGGTGAGGTGCGGAACTATCTGCTGCCAGAGGCGGTTCAGACCGTCATCCAACGCCTGCGCGGCGGGATGCCAGACAGCGCGCCGATGATCCTGACCGAGCTGTTGCGCAGTGAGGCGCTGAGGAGTGTCTTGCCGCCGAAACCGGCGATGCGTTCCAACGCCGTCGCCAACCACCTCACTCTCCTGACCGGGCCAATTCTGACACGGCGCCCAGAGCATTGGGCGTTGACAAGTGCCCGCACCGGTATCGCCGCCGCTTTCCCGCTGCTTGACCGCCGGGTAATCGAATTTGCGCTGACCTTGCCTAGCCAGCATTTTCTGCGCGACGGCGTTTCCCGGCGGTTGTACCGCGACGCCATGATCGGAATTTTGCCGAACAGTATCCTGGAAAACCGGTCCAAGGAGGCCCCGTTTTCGGAAACCCCGCTGGTCGTCGCCCTGCAACGCGACGCGCTGCTCCGTCAACTGCCCGACCTGCGCGGACACCCACGGGTCAACGCGTTGTTCGATCTGGATGCTCTGGAGCGGCGGTTGCGCGCCCTGCCACCCTCGGCGGAAGCCTTGCGCCGCGCAAGCGAACTGGGTGACAGCCCGGCTTTAAATAAGCTAGCGATGATGCTGCCACGTATCCTGCGCTTTATCGCCTACGTGCGGCAGCAT
The DNA here is from genome assembly GCF_009495745.1 of Niveispirillum sp. SYP-B3756. Taxonomy (GTDB): domain Bacteria; phylum Pseudomonadota; class Alphaproteobacteria; order Azospirillales; family Azospirillaceae; genus Niveispirillum. Next base: position 377,880 of record NZ_WIDQ01000004.1, on the reverse strand, counting down.
CACTGAGTTGCCGGGCGGCATCACGGGCAAGCCTATAGCACCGGCCGCCAATCCGCAGACGGACAGGCGAGACTTTACACCGGTCCCGCATTATCCACCGCAAGCAGGCCGCGCTCCCGAAGAGCACCTAAAAATCGCTCGACCTCCCGGCGGGCCTCCGCTGGATCGACGTCATATTCAGCCGTCAGCGCATCCGTTAGCCCGTCGACAGACATCGGCTCCGCGAGCAGTTCCCAAATGCGGGAACCGACGGCGTTCAAGTTGAAATATCGTCCCTGCTCGACGCTCATCATCAGCAGTTCCTCGTCGATACTGGCTGTGAGGAGGCCATCGGCGCGGCGAAAGGTTCCGCAAATTTTCGTTGAGTTGTTCATGTATGTCTCCAACGTCTCACCCCGACACGGTCCCGGCACAAACCATGTCGCTGGGTGATCCTCTTTCTTCGGTAAGGGCCCATTCACAGATACCCGCACCGTTCCATCATCGGGCGGTGCGCGGCGGTAATGGTATCGCTCTGCGCCTTGCTTAAAACCTCCGCCCAGGCACCAACCCGCCCCGAACGAAAAAAAGGCGCGGCTGAGTTGGAGGGACGTTCAAAAAAGCCCGATTGGCTCTCCTGACGTTGCAACTCACGAAAGTCGGCGAAGCGAACGGCGCGCTCCACCCGTGCCGGCTGAACCTCCAAGCCGGTAAAGGCGACAGCCGCGCCAAAAACCCCGACCGGATCAGCCTGCAGGTCTTCATATCGCAAAAAATGGACAGGAAAGTCGGTTTGGTCGATCCAACTTGCGACGTGGGCACTCCAATCGCCAACCCGCTGCGGCACATGATGGTGACGACCGTTTCGGCTCCAACCAATAATGTTGTCAGGATTGTTCAGCATCCTGATCGCGCCGTCGACCGTAATGTTGTTGTGAAACGTCATCGAGACCGCTACGTCGCGGGGATCGCGGACAATATAGAGGCCAGACCAAAGCTCTCCCCACCCCAGGAGAGGCGCGCCATTCACACAGAAATCGCGCCGATCATGGACCTTTATGCAATTGACCGTGTCGCATCGTTGAGCATAATCCTCCATCACGCTGGCCCGGAGAATATTCGCTTCATCAAGGCGGAGAAGATCCGCATCAATGAAGCTCTCATCCTCCAGAAAATCCTTCATCACCGGATAGGGACTGTTGAGGTTGATCCGGTTGATGGCAAGCGGTGCCGCGTCGTCGGAAAGGTAATTGGCGATCAGAAAGCGGAGCCACGTGTTACCCGATTTCGGATAAGAGGCGAGCCAGACGATCCTGCCTCCAGGCGGTATCATGCCTTGGTGCCGAACTTCGCCAGCACGGCAGCGACGGTATCATCCAGCTGGGTAAAATCCATAGAACGCTCGAACAGAAAAACCTGAACCTGACCGATCAAGACGGCGATCTGCCGGAACAGATCGGCGTCGCGCCCCAGATGGCTGGCCGGCTTTGAGCGATAAACCTCGTCGCGCAGCAACGCGGCAGCATCGACAGGCTCCAACTCAAGCAGGCGCGATGTCGCCGCTGTCCGCAATATGAAAATCGCACTCAGTGGCATAGGATCTTGTGTTGGCACTCGTGGTGGATCAACGTGGAATTTATTCATGCTGGGTCGAACTGGCGGACCTATGCGATCGGTCAACGCGAGCTGTTCGGCAGCATCCATCCACAAACGATGCTGGCGTCCATCTGGCAGAATGGTCGGTACGCCCCCCACATCGAAACGAATAGCAGCGACATCGTCACCGACAAAATCGCACCCCGCCCGGCAGAGCGCCGCCGCCAGCGTCGATTTTCCGGCACCCGTAATGCCACATAAGGCTACGCCCCGGCCCCGATAGGAGACGGTGGCAGCGTGCAAAACAAGCTGTCCGCGCTGGTGAAGCAAGACCCCAAAGGCAGTGCCAAGCAGAAAGGGCGCTGCATCAACCGTTGTCGATAACTCATCCACGTCAACAACGACCTCACTCCCATCCGTGACGAGGAAGCGGGCAACTTGTGGAACCTGAAACAGAAAAGCCGTATCGTTGAGTTGCCAAGTCGGCCCGATGCGCCGCGCTGTGTCAAGTTTGGCTGGCGTCGTTCCACGCCGCACACACACATCCGGCTGTGACACGCTCTCAGTTGCGGTCACCATCCCAGGAAGAGCGAAATCCGACGCAACGGAAAGACCGCAGACGCGATAATGAAACAATGGCTGCATCAAAGACATTAAAGATATCGCGAACCGATCACCCGGCAATCCCGATTCATGACACCGGACCCGTGTTGGGGCTCGATTCATTCGGGCTGTTGCTCTTGGCTTGGGTTGTACTCCCAATACTCTGGTCACGGATTTCTGGAGCAATCCAAGTTTTTTTACCATGAACAGGCGTGGCAATCACCAGATCGGATGTTTCGCGCGAATTCATGGCTTCTACCTTATTAAGCGGTTGGCGTAGCCAATCGTCATTTTAAAGCCTTCAATAAAAGGAATACTCTGGAGGATTGGAGAAAGCAAGCATGTCCGGCGTCAGGTCTTGGCCGTCAATGAACTGGCCCCTGTTTGGGCCGGACAGTCAGGCCTAGCCAGGGAGGCTTGGGGATATCCCTGAGCATGTGCTTATGCTTGAGATCGAGATCATCACGGATGGCGGCCGCCGTCGCCGCTGGACGGCGTCGGAGAAGCTGCGGATTGTGGAGGAGACGCTGGACGGCCGGTCAAGCATCTCCATTGTCGCCCGCCGGCATGGCGTGGCGCCGAACCTGCTGTATCGTTGGCGGCGTCTGATGCTGGAAGGCGGGAGCGTAGCCGTGGCGGATGATGACGATGTGAACAGCAGCAAGGTTGTCCGGCAGCTTGAGGAGCGGGTGCGGGAGCTGGAACGCCAACTCGGCCACAAGGTGCTGGAGGCGGAAATCCTGCGCGATGCGCTGGGGAAGTCGCGCTCAAAAAAAACCGATCTTGCTCGCGCGGTCTCCGCTGCAGGACGGTTCGCGGTGAAGGCGGTGGCTGAAACCCTTGGGGTGGCCCGGTCGAACCTGATCGATCGGCTGGTCGGATGATGCTGGAGGCGGATTTCGATGATTGTATTGAGTTTCAACAATGACTGCAAAATTCTGGCAAGTCATCGCCACACACTTTGAGTGTGCGCTCTAATTTCTTAGAAAATGAAATCACAACGCCGGAAATATATCGAAATCGGAGATTCATTGGCAAAAGAAAAATCGGCAAAAAACGCAGAAATTTCATAAACCTACGCGCCGCATCGCACGGCACCCCGAAAAGCACGCCGCTGGCGCAGGGGAGGGCAATTTGCAGCAACTGGTAGCCCATTGCCGTTTTCCCCCGTCCGTGGGCGCTACAGGGCCTGAAAAGGCATACGGAGGGATGCGGCTGCAATGCAGCGCCAGCGGCTGGGATGGTGTTTATGCTTTGTTCTTTGTAAAATGCAACACCGCTGTCGTCGCACACCTGCTGTTAACCGCTGGGTGAATGCGCCAGCGCCGCGCTAAAGCCGGTTTGCGCATCAGCGTGAAACATCGATTTTGTTGGAAACCTGTCATGCTGCGCTAGCACTACAATAGAGTATCTTTTCGCAGCAACTCAGAAACGGCAACCACTAACCCCTTGATATTGCCAGGGGAAGTGGTGCCCAGGGACGGAATCGAACCGCCGACACGGGGATTTTCAATCCCCTGCTCTACCGACTGAGCTACCTGGGCACTATCGCATCTGCTGTCGGCTTTCGCCGTTTCAGCGCCGGTCGGTGTTGGTCGTGCCGTCCGGTGGAGGCGCTTTTAGAGAGTTGGCTGAGGCCTGTAAAGCACTTTTTTTACAGGCTGCGATTTTTTTCATCCACCTGCTCAGCCTCATCATCATCGGGGGCCACCGGCACGCGATAGGCCTCCCCCAGCCAGCGGGACAGGTCCACATCGGCGCAGCGCTTGGAACAGAAGGGTTTGAAGGCGGCCACCACCGGGCGGCTGCAAATGGGGCAGGCCACCTGTTTGCGGGGGCGGGCAGCCGCCAGATCAATGGGATCGTCACTCATCATCATCGCTTCCATCCAGGGCCAGCAGGTCGGCCAGGGCGGGGCCGCGACGGGCGCGCGTCACCTCCACCAGGCCCAGGCGCGACATGCCGTAAACATGGGTGGCCACCGGGTCGGCGGCCACCGCCTCACTCAAGGCCCGTACCACCGCGTCGCGGTCGCCGGCGCGGCCCATATTGACGAAATCCACCACCACGATGCCGCCAATATTGCGCAGGCGCAATTGGCGGGCGATCTCCGGGCAGGCATCCAGGTTGGTGGCCAGCGGGTTGCCCCGCTCCCCGCCATTCACATCCACCACGGTCAGTGCCTCGGTACGGTCGATGACCAGGGAACCGCCATAGGCCAGCGGCACCCGCCGGCCGGCGGCACGGGCAATTTCGCCATCCACATCGCCCTGATCGAACAGGCGGCGCCCGTCCCCCGGCTTCCAGGGCTTGACCAGGGCCAGCAGATCGGGGGCATCATCGGTCAGCAGCGCCTTCACCGACGCCAGCAGTTCCGCCCCCTCCACCATGATCTCCGCCAAGCCATCACGCGGCAGTTCCGTCACGGCGCGGCGGAGGGCATCGGGCGGGGGGATCAGGGTGCGGGGGGCCGCCCCGCCCAGGGCCAGGCTGGCGGGGCGCCAGCGGGCCAGCAGGGCCTCGGCCTCCGCCAGCACCAGCCCAGGGTCCACCCCCGCCGCCTCCCCGCGCACGATCCAGCCACCCTGGTTGGGCAGTTCAGCGGCGAACAGGGCGCGCAGGGCGTTCACCTGCGGCCCCTTGCCCAGACGCTTGGACAGATGCAGCCCATCGCCCAGCGGCGTATAGACAAGGAAACGGCCCGGCAGGGAGATATCGCCCGTCAGGCTGGCCCCCTTGTCACCATGGGCATCGGCCTTCACCTGCACCAGCACGGATTGGCCGGTGCGCAGCAACTGGCCGATCTTGGCATCACGGCGGGTGGGTCGCACATCAGCGGCAGAGAGCAGACCGGGCACCCGGTCGCCAAAATCAACGAAGGCGGCATCCAGCCCGGCGGCAATGCGGGTGACGCGGCCCAGCGCCACGGCACCCAGCCAGCCGGGATGGTTCGCATGATCGATGGCAAGATCGCTCAAAACGCCATCGCCCAGCAGGGCACAGCGCGTCAGCGCCCCCCGCCGGTCGATCAGCAGCCGGCGCATCAGCCGGCTTTCGGTGCAGTGGCGGCCGCAGCGGCCAGCGCCAGGGCGTCCAGCCCGGCGGCGCGCAGGGTGCCCCCCACCTCCGTCAGCGGTAGGCCCACCACATTGCTGTAGCTGCCACCAATCTGCCGCACGAACAGGCTGCCAATCCCCTGGATGGCATAGCCGCCGGCCTTGCCGCGCCAGTCGCCGGTGGCGATGTAGCTTTCAATCTCATGGGCGGACAGGGTGCGGAAAATCACCGCCGTTTCCACCGTGCGGGACCAGACGCGACCATCGGCACCAATGACGCAGAAACCGGTATGCACCCGGTGCCGCCGGCCTTGCAGCAACGTCAGGCATTGCCGGGCCGTGGCGGCATCATCCGCCTTGGGCAGGATGCGCCGGCCCAGCCCCACCACCGTATCGGCAGCCAGCACGATGGCACCCGGATGGCGTGCCGCCGTCACCGCCGCCTTTTCCCGCGCCAAGCGCAGGGCATGGGGGGCCGGCAATTCGTCCTTCAGGGGGGATTCGTCGATATCCGCCGGATCAACCGCATCCGGCACCAGCCCGATCTGGGCCAGCAATTCCCGCCGCCGGGGGGAGCCGGAGGCCAGCACCAGTTGCGGGCGTCCGGCCAGGGGGCCGGGCCCGTCACCAGCCAGCGCCGGCGTACCTTGCAAGGTCATGAGACAACTTTCCGCTTACTTGAAGCGGAAAGTGATCCGCCCCTTGGTCAGGTCATAGGGCGTCATTTCGACATTGACGCGATCCCCCGCCAGCACACGAATGCGATTCTTGCGCATCTTGCCGGAGGTATGGGCGAGCACTTCATGTTCGTTATCGAGCTTGACGCGAAACATCGCGTTGGGCAGCAGTTCCGTCACCGTGCCGGAGAACTCGATCAGATCTTCCTTGGCCATGTCTTCCTGGGTCTAGGCGCTGAAAAACGGCAAATAGGTGATTGCCGCACGCCACGCGGTCAAGTGTTTTCCACGCACATCTGCAACCCTCCCCACCCATGGCCATGTTTTGACCGAAGTGGACAAACGGGGAGCTGCCATAGGATCGGGCCTGTATCCGGGTTTTCCAGTGCGCCCGATCCATTCGAGGATGGTGCCAAGCTCGCCTTGCAGGGTGACGCCATAGCTGCCGCGCCTCTTGCCGGAGGTGGAATGCAGGGAGATGGTCGCCGCCGCATTCAAGCACCAACTCTATACAGCGTCGTCAAGCTGCGCGAGATGGCCGACCAGATCGGTGCCCTCACCGCCAGCATTTATCGTATCGAAGTAATCATGCCAGCCCGATTGCGCTATCCCACCGACAAGGGCCTCAAGCGCCGCGTCATCAGGGCAGCGCCACACTGCGAAAAATGTATGCGCCACAGAATGCAGCTTGGATTGATCTACCTTGCCCAAGGTAAGCGGTTCCACGCCAAGCGTGGATAGCGCGGGTATGGCGGAACCGATAGCGCTAATGAATTGCTGACGCTCTTGCGGGGAGAGAGCCAGCCATGCTGGTTTTGCGGTGTAAAGTTCGGTCAGATAGTAAGCCATGTTCTGTCCATGTCAGTGTCTGTTATCGGAACGGATTGATCGGAGTGCGCGCCGACAAATACGCGCCGTCGCAGGATTTGAATTTGCCGACGTCCAACGGTCGCATAGAGCCTGAACCCAATCGGGTTGGTCTTTGCTGGCGTCGTTCAGCCAATTGCCGACTGAATCCTGCACATAGCTGGACGGATCGGCTCGGAGTGGCTCGATAACGGTAAGCGCAAGTTCGGGATGCTGCCGCAGCGCAGCGATATGCGCGCACCACACACCGCGTGGCCGGATCGCTTCCGAAGCGAAACGACGGATACGTTCGGACGGGTTGAGTGGCCAGTCGGCGGCCAGCAAGGCAATCGCCTTTTCCAATTCGGCGGCAAGATGAGGACGAACCGCCATCCAGGCCCATTCGCGCACCCCGAAATGAGGGTCGTCGGCATAGGCCCGGATCGCAGCAAGCCGCTGGCAAAGATCCATTCTTTCGGTTGCGCCGATCATAAAGCAGGCCCAGCCGCGCGCCGTATCGGACGGATGGTTAGCGAGCCTTTCCTGAGCGGAAAAGCCTATCCGGTCCGCAATTAGACGGGCGGCAAGCGGCATACGCCGGGAAATGCCGAGTGATGCGGCTTGCCTCATTTCGGTCAGCGCATCGTCGCCGATCTCCGGCAGGATATTGCCCATGAGTGTGGCAAAATCGATCGCAAGGCATTCGGTCAATGTTGTCGCCGCGCTGCCAGCATTGAGCTGTGCCAGACGATCAACCGCTATGCTCTGGACCCCGCCCCGGCTCATGGCTGCGCCTCCTGTCTGGCCCGTGGTCTTTCGCCAGCATCAAGATTTCGCCAGATACGCCGAAGAAGGGCATGAAAGGTCTGTCGCTCCTTGGCGGTAAACCCCGCGAAAAGAGAGGCGATCCATGCGCTATGGCCATCGAGCAGATCGCACGCTGTCTTACGTCCCGGTCCGGTCAGCACGACCGCGATTTTCCGCCGGTCATCAAGGCCGGGTCGGCGCGTAACGAAACCATCGCGCTCAAGGCCATCGAGAAGCCCGGTGATCGTGGCGCGCGTCACGCCCGCCCTTTCGGCCAGCTCGTGAGGCGACAACCCGTCCGGCTGATCATGCAGGAGAAACAGAAGCACGAACTTGCCTTCGGAGAGCCGGAACGGCGCAAGTCGAGTGGCGCAATCTCTGTCAATCGCTCCTGCAAGCGCCAGCACCTCGAAGCACGCGCGCATATTGTCCGTGTCCGCGACGGCCCGGCGCTCGGCTTCCTCCAACAAGGCAAGGTGTTTCTGTTCAAGCATTCTCATACGGCGCCATATAATATGGCACCTAATCAAAGTCAACGCCGTTGTTTCAACCCACGAATGGCACGGCCCCCTCCGTTGACGAACGAAGCGCGGCGGCGAGAGCATTCTTGGCGGACACTGCCACTTGAGCACGCTGGAGAAACTATTAAAAATCGGGCAATTAGCGGCCATGGTGCCGGTCGAAACCAAGCACAGCCGAGGTGCTGCGAGACATCGCGGCACTATGGGGGTCAAAATGGGGTGCCGCTCGCGGCTCCCCTAACCAGTGTGCAGACAACAACAATTTCAGAAATCCGGCCAGCGTAGTGCCGGTTTCCTTTATCTTGCCCTCCTAAAATCCCGCCTTTTCCGCCCAAAACGCCAATTTGCTGATTTTGGCCTGAACGCGCCGATTTCCTGCACGAACGCCTCAAGAAACGCGTGGTCGAAGGCGCATGACCGCGACCACCGATCTGCATTCCAGTTGCTGGGTTCGCCCACCGATCCGTTACGCATTCACCGTGCAATGTTCGGCAACGCAAATGTCGGTCTCGGTCAAAACATGGCAAGGGTCGGGGGTTGCAACGGGAGAAATTGCAGCGACGGGCCCCCGCTCAACCGGGCGGAAAACGGTCCTTCAGACGCTTCAGGATGGTGTCGCGTACCTGCCGATAGGCATCGAGTCGCGTCTCCCGGTTACCCTCCACCAGCGAGGGGTCGAACGTGTGCCAGAATTCCACATCGCACGCCATGGTGCGGGTCATTTCCACCGCCTTATGCTGCGCCTCCGGCGAGAGCGAGATGACCAGATCGAAGCTGTCATCCTGCAACTGGTCGAAGGTCTTGCAATGATGGCGGGACATATCGACCCCCAGTTCCGCCATCACCGCCGTGACGAACGGATCGGTGTCACCTTCCCGCACACCGGCACTGTCCACATAGATGGATTTGCCATACAGCATCTTCAGCAACCCCTCCGCCATGGGGGAGCGGATGGAATTATGCGTGCAGGCAAACAGGACGGAAGAGATTCGGGCGGGGGTAGAGGTGGGCATCTCGGCGTCAGCCCCTGATATGCAGCACGCAGATCAGGGTAAAGATGCGCCGGGCGGTGTTGAAATCCAGCTCCACCTTGCCGGCCAGCCGCTCCCGCAGCAGTTCAGATCCTTCATTATGCAGGCCGCGCCGGCCCATATCGATGGCTTCAATCTGCGAGGGCGAGGCCGTCTTGATCGCCTTGTAATAGCTGTCGCAGATCATGAAATAGTCGCGCACGATGGTGCGGAAGGGGGTCAGCGGCAGGCTGGTCCGGTTCAGCGGCTGATCATCCTCTGACCTGATGTCAAAGATCAGCCGGTTATCCTCCACCGAGAGGAACAGGCGGAACGGCCCATGATCCGGCATCTCCACCAGGGCAAAGCGATTTTCGTCCAGCAGGTCGAAAATCGCCACGGCCCGTTCATGCTCCACCTCCATATTGTGGCGGAGCACGTGTTTTTCGACCAGTTCGACATGAACGATCCGGTGATGGGGCGCATTCATCGCGTCATGGCCTCCTGATGCATCACCAGCTTCTCCCATTTACGCCACCGGTTGGGTCCGGTGGTTTTGGTAAGGGGGCGGGCGGCACTACCGCCCGTCCCCTACCCTGCTGTCAGCCGGCCTTGTTGGCAAGCCGGATTGCAACCGACAAGGCGTGCGCGCCCAGCCCTTCGGCTTCCGCCAGGGCCACGGCGGCAGGGCCGATGGCGGCCAGTGCGGCCGGGGAACAGCCCACCAGCGTCGTCCGCTTCATGAAATCCAGCACATTCAGACCGGAGGAGAAGCGGGCCGACCGCGCCGTGGGCAGCACGTGATTCGGCCCCGCGACATAATCACCGATGGCTTCGGGCGTATGGCGCCCTAAGAAAATCGCCCCGGCATTGCGCACCTTGGCGGCCAGCGCATCCGGGTCGGCCACGGCCAGTTCCAGATGTTCGGGCGCGATACGGTCCACCAGCGGCACCGCCTCATCCAGGTTGGCCACAATGATGATGGCCCCATGGGCATTCCAGCTTTCCCGCGCGATGGCGGCACGCGGCAGGGTCGCCAGATGCGTTTCCACCGCTGCCGCCACCGATTCGGCAAAGCCGGCATCATCGGTGATCAGAATCGATTGGGCCGAGGTATCATGTTCCGCCTGGCTCAACAGGTCGGCGGCAATCCAGGCCGGGTCATTGGCCCCATCGGCCACCACCAGGATTTCCGACGGCCCGGCGATCATGTCGATGCCGACCGTGCCGAAAACCTGGCGCTTGGCAGCAGCGACAAAGGCATTGCCGGGGCCGGTGATCTTGTCCACCGGCGGAATGGTCGCCGTGCCATAGGCCAGCGCCCCCACGGCCTGCGCTCCGCCAATGCGGTAAATCTCCGTCACGCCGGCCAGATGGGCGGCGGCCAGTACCAGCGGGTTCAGCTTGCCATCGGGGGTCGGCACCACCATGGCGATGCGCGGCACACCCGCCACCTTGGCGGGGATGGCATTCATCAGCACGGAACTGGGATAGGCTGCCGTGCCGCCGGGCACATAGATGCCGACAGCCCCCACCGGGGTCCAGCGCGCGCCCAGCCGCACGCCGGCGGCATCGGTGTAGAAGCTGGCCTCCACCGTCTGGCGACGGTGAAACGCCTCAATCCGTTCCGCCGCCAGCCGCAGGGCTGCCAGCGTTTCCGGGTCACACAGCGCGATGGCAGCGCTGATCTCGTCAGCCGTGATACGCAGCCGGTCGGCGGTCAGGTCCAGCCGGTCCCAGCGGCGCGTATAGTCCAGCAGGGCGGCATCGCCGCGCAGCCGCACATCGGCCAGAATGGCGGCGACGGCATTGTTCAGGTCTTCCTGAACTTCGCGCTTGGCGCCCAGCAATTCGGTAAAGGCTGCCTCGAACCCGGCATCGGCGGTGGAAAGATTAACCTTCATTGCCAATGGCCTCCTGGAAACGGTCGATCCAGCCCTGGATTTCGCCATGGCGGGTCTTGAACGCGGCACGGTTGACGACAAGGCGGGAGGAGATATCGGCAATATGCTCAATCTCCACCAAGCCATTGGCTTTCAGCGTCACGCCGGTGGACACCAGATCGACGATGCGGGAGCACAGGCCCAGCGACGGGGCCAGTTCCATGGCGCCATTCAACTTGATGCATTCCGCCTGCACGCCGCGCGCGGCGAAATGCCGGCGGGTGATTTCCGGGTATTTGGTGGCCACGCGCACATGGCTCCAGCGCGAGGGATCATCCGTGGTGGACAGGTCCACCGGCTCGGCCACGGCGATGCGGCATTTGCCGATGCCCAGATCCAGCGGGGTATAGAGTTCGGGATAATCGAACTCCATCAGCACATCGCTGCCGCACACGCCCAGATGGGCCGCGCCGAAGGCCACGAAGGTGGCCACGTCGAAGCTGCGCACCCGGATGATCTGCACATGGGGCAGATTGGTGGCAAAGCGCAGGGCGCGGGATTTCGGATTGTCGAAATCCGGTTCCGGCTCAATGCCCACATGATGCAACAGGGGCCTCACCTCATCCAGGATTCGACCCTTGGGCAGGGCCAGCACCAGCATGTCTTGGGGGGCGGACGGCATCATGTCCTGGACGCTCCAGGTAGGGAAATGGGAGCGACTACATGGCACGCCAAGCCGCCCACGTCCAGACGCGGGGGGCGAAAGGCTGGGGTGCGATCAGTTGGACACGGGATGCGCGGGCCGCGCCACGGCGGGCCATGGCTCGCCGATATCGGCCAGCCGTACCTCCAGCCGCGCCACCGACAGGCGGATATCCCCGCCGCCAGCCAGCCGCAGCAGCAGGCTGGCCCCGTCATCGGCGGGTTCGATCGCCAGCAGGGAGAGAAACTGATCACGCCGGCGCAGATCGAACCCGCGATAGGCGACGCGGGTGACACCCAGGAAACGCAGACCGCAATTCACCCGCTCCCCCGCATGGCCGGCATCGGGCGTGGGGCCGGCGGGTGTCCCCTCCCCTTCCCAGCGGAAGCGATTGGCCACCAGCACAAAACATTGCTCTCCGGGCAGAAAGGCAATGTCGCCGATGGGCACGATGGCGTCCTGCAGAATGGCCGACAGCACCGCCAGATCCTGGGCATCCATCGCGGCCAAACGCAATCCGGTCATCGCTGCTTCTCTCCGGTGATCAGGGGATGGGGCTTAGATGGGTGGGGGTGGTGGGGATTTTAAGGGGGCAGGCCGTTGGGCACACGCTGACCTTTCCACCCCTGCCCCCACCCTCTACCGTCACCCCGGCGAAGGCCGGGGTCCAGTATCGTAGAGCGAGGCGCTTGCGGCACCTGGACCCCGGCCTTCGCCGGGGTGACGGTAGAGAGGGGGGGGGGGGAAGCGGCGCGAAAAAAATATCAAGCAGCAAGAGGCTTTATCCCCCCTCAATCCGCTTCCTTCACCCGCTCCATATCCGCCCCACAGGCGGCCAGCTTATGTTCAATCCGCTCGTACCCGCGATCCAGGTGATAGATGCGGTTGACCACCGTTTCGCCCTGTGCCGCCAGACCGGCCAGCACCAGCGAGACAGAGGCGCGCAGATCCGTCGCCATCACCGGCGCGCCGGTCAGGCGCGGCACGCCGCGCACCAGGGCCGACGAGCCATGGACGGTGATGTTCGCCCCCATGCGCGCCAGTTCCGGCACATGCATGAAGCGATTCTCGAAAATCGTCTCCGTGATCATGGAGGCGCCCTTGGCGACGCACATCAGCGCCATCATCTGCGCCTGCAGATCGGTGGGGAAGCCGGGGAACGGCTCCGTCATCACATCCACGCCCACCAGTTCCCCGGCAGTGGCGGAAACCAGCAGGCCGTTTGCCGTCTCTGACACCTTCACATTGGCGGCAGCCAGCGTCTTGGCCACAGCCTTCAGATCGTCCAGCTTGGCCCCCAGCAATTCCAGCTCACCGCCGGTGATGGCGGCGGCCATGGCGAAGGTGCCGGCCTCGATCCGGTCGGGCAGCACGGCATAGGTCGCCCCATGCAGCCGGTCCTTGCCCTTGATCACCAGCCGGTCGGACCCGATCCCCTCAATCTCCGCCCCCATGGCGATCAGGCAGCGGGCCAGATCGCCAATTTCCGGTTCCCGCGCGGCATTCACCAGCACAGTTTCACCCTTGGCCAGGGTGGCCGCCATCATCAGGTTTTCCGTGGCACCGACGGAGACCTGCGGGAAGACAAATTCCGCCCCCACCAAGCCGCCTTCCGGGGCGCGGGCCAGGATATACCCGCCCTCGATATCGATCTGCGCGCCCATGGCCTGCAGGCCCTTGATATGCAGATCGACGGGACGGGTGCCGATGGCGCAGCCACCGGGCAGGCTGACCTTGGCCTGACCGAATCGCGCCAGCAGCGGCCCCAGCACCAACACCGAGGCGCGCATCTTGCGCACCAGATCATAGGGGGCGGTGGTGTTGAAAATCTCGTTGGCGTCCAGTTCCACCGACCGGCCGCTGGACCCAAAAGCATCGCGCCCGTTGATATGCACCTCCACCCCATGCTGGGCCAGCAGCCGGTTCATGGTGGTGATATCGGCCAGCAGCGGCAAATTGGTCAGGGTCAGCTTCTCATCGGTGAGAAGGCAGGCGGCCTGCAGCGGCAGGGCCGCATTCTTGGCACCGCTGACGGGGATCTGACCCTTGAGCGGCTTGCCGCCGCGGATGAGGAGCTTGTCCATGGGGGTTCGGTTCTGATGTCTGGTGGGGGCGGGCCGGGATTATCGGCCCGCAAAAAGGCGATAGCTGGGCGGGGGCCTGCTCAGATCCGCGCCAGGGTGACGCCGCGCTGCTTCATATATTTGCCAGCCCGGTCGGCATAGGAGACCTCGCACGGGCTGGCCCCCTGGAAGAACAGGAACTGGCACAGCCCTTCATTGGCATAGACCTTGGCGGGCAGCGGCGTGGTGTTGGAAATTTCCAGCGTCACATGGCCTTCCCATTCCGGTTCCAGCGGCGTGACATTGACGATCAGGCCGCAGCGGGCATAGGTGCTCTTGCCCAGGCAGACCACCAGCACATCGCGCGGAATGCGGAAATATTCCACCGTGCGGGCCAGCGCAAAGCTGTTGGGCGGGATGACGCAAACATCGGTCTTGCGATCAACAAAGCTCGTCTCATCGAAGCGCTTGGGATCGACGACAGCATTGTCGACATTGGTGAAAATCTTGAACTCGTCGGCCACGCGCGCGTCATAGCCGTAGGAGGACAGGCCGTAGGAGATGACGCCTTCGCGCTTCTGCGCCTCGATGAACGGCTCGATCATCCCGTTCTTGGTCGCCTGTTCCCGGATCCAGGTATCGGGCATGATCGGCATAATGTCCCCCAATGGCAAAAGGCCCCACATCTTGGGGGCCGCAACAGTTTGTAGCCCAGCGCCCCGCCGGGCTCAAGCAGTGGTACCACCCACATCCCCCTCCGTAGCGGGGGGCGGGTTTGCATCCACATCGTCGCGGGCGCGATTCTGTTCCTTGCGCTTGCGCAGATTATCGCGCAAGGCCTGGGCCAGGCGTTCCTGACGAATATCCTTCTTGGGGGGCACTTTGGTCATGGCGGGGTTGGCTCCTTGAAAACCGGCGGAATTCCAGGCGATTTGACCCGCCGCCGTCAAGGGTGTCAGAAAAAATCCTGCCGCAGCGAATTTTCCGCTTGCGCCGGCGGGCCTGGAGTGGCACATAGCCGCCCACCGCAGCGACGCCAACGTCGGCGCGGTTTGAAAATGTCGCTGCTGCCGTAGCTCAGTCGGTAGAGCGCGTCCTTGGTAAGGACGAGGTCGTTGGTTCGATTCCAATCGGCAGCACCATTTTCAAAAACAAAAGCCCGCCAGCCCGGCAACGGACGGCGGGTTTTGTTTTGGCAGCGGTTAAGCCCTGCTGTTCGGCCGGATCTGTGCTGGTGATAATTCACTTGCACTTGCCCGCCCCGGATGGCAAATAGCCGCCCACCCCACAGCCGATATCCGGTTGCGGGCATTGAAATGTCGCTGCTGCCGTAGCTCAGTCGGTAGAGCGCGTCCTTGGTAAGGACGAGGTCGTTGGTTCGATTCCAATCGGCAGCACCATTTCACCGATCAAACAAAAACCCGCCAGCCCGGTAACGGGCGGCGGGTTTTGTTTTTGGCTTTATGCCTGTTCCCTCACTCGCCGGGCGTCCAACCGGATAACTGATCCTGGCCATAGAGCCATTGCAGCCCATAGACCAGCCCGATGGGAAAGGTGGTTTCATGGATGGTGGCGGGGATCACCATATCCTGGACCTGGAACCCCTTATAGCCGCGCGCCCGCAGCCCCTTGGCCATTTTCTGCTGGTCGCCCACCATGTCGGTTTCCTTATTATAACGCGGGCTGGGCGCCCCCTTCTTCACCCCTTCAAAGGCACCGGTGGCCATGAACAGCCGGGCCTTCAGCTCCTTGTGATTCTTGGCATAGTCGGCTTCCAGCGCCATCAGCGCCTTTTCGGCATACCAGATGGAGGGGCTGGTCAGCAGATAGCTGGAAAAATGCTGCGGCTGGCTGAACAGAATCCACAGGCCCAGCAACCCGCCATAGGATTGGCCGACAAAGGTGCGCCGGGCCGGATCGCTGCGGTAAGTCGCATCGATCAGCGGCAGCACCTGACCGGTGATGAATGCCGCAAAGGCCTTGCCGCCGCCATTGGGGCCGGGCATGGCCGGATTCTCCCAGGGTGTCAGGTCGCGGCGGCGGGCAGCCATACCGTCTTCGCCCTTGGCATTGGGCAGGCCCACCAGAATGGCCTGTTCCAGCTTGCCGGCATTATGCGGCAATCGGGTGACGCCAGAGGCGACCTGAAACGTATAATCCCCATCGGTGAGATAGATCACCGGATAGCGCCGCCCGGCATTTTCCGGCGCATCATATTTTGGCGGCAGCTTCACATAAATATCGTAGGTGCGGCCGTTGGACTTCGCCGTCAGCATATGCACGGCGGAGCGTTCCAGCGCCAGCGGCGGGGCCGCCTGTTGGGCCAGGGCAGGCATGGGAAGGGACAAGGCCAGAAGCGAGAGGGTGAGAGCCCGACGGGAAAGCGGCATCCGGAAACCTGTGAAAGATGGATTGAACAAGCCGGAAGAACTGACCATCGGATTGTGTGACTTCCAAGACTTTCCCGTGACGAAGGTCGTAAAAATATCACAGGTTGGGGCTTACTGCGTCGGGGCCCCGCAATCTTCATGGGGATCGGGAACAAGCCCCCCATCGCCCCCGTTTGCTGGGCGTGAAAGGGGTAAGCGGCGCGCCGCTGCCCCGATAAGCCTAACCCAAGGGGGACTGTAAGATGATGTTGCGCAAATTCACCCAGATCGCCGCCATCCTGATGATCGCCGGCACCCCGCTGGCCCTGACCGCCTGCGACAAGGAAGGGCCGGCTGAGCGGGCTGGCGAGAAGATCGACAAAGCAGCGGAAAAGGCCGCCGACAAAATCGAAAACGCCACCGACAAAGCGGCTGAGAAGATGGAGGAGGCCAAGGACAAGGCCGCCGAGAAGATCGACGAGGCAACCGAGCATAAGAATTAAGATCGGCCCAGGCCCCGGACGCACCCCGTCCGGGGCTTTTTACCGAACAGCCTGCCGCTGCGCCCAGGCCATGCGCAACACCTCGCGCAAGGGGCCCCAGGCCACCAGCCTTTCCCATTCAGCGGGCCCCGCCCAACAAACGGCGCGGGCATCATCGCCGGCCACCGGCTCCCCCGCCCGCCATTCGGCCACCACATCCACGATGGTGTAATGGAACAGCAGGGCACCGGCGGCATCGTGGACGATATTGTCCACCGCCGTCAGCACCGACAGGGCCACCGCCTCCACCCCCGTTTCCTCCCGCACCTCCCGGATGGCGGCCTGAAACAGCGTTTCCCCCAGCTCCTGGCTGCCGCCGGGCAGCGACCATTCCCCTTCCCCGGGCGGTTTGCCGCGCTGGATCAACAGGATCTGATCGCCCTTCCAGACGATGCAGCCGACGCCGACACGGGGATGGGTCAGGGCTGTTGGCATGATGCTCCGGCACCTCTGCAAATTAAAAAGCCCCCGCCGAGAGAACCGGCGGGGGCCTGATTTTCCGGTGGTTCCCCACCAGACATCAATACATGTGCTGGCCACCATTGATGGACAGGGTGGAACCGGTGACGAAACCGGCATCATCCGCCACCAGGAACAGCACACCGCGGGCGATTTCTTCCGCCTTGCCCAGACGGCCGACCGGCACCTTGGCGACGATCTTTTCCAGCACGTTGGGCGGCACGGCGCGCACCATGTCCGTGTCGATATAACCCGGCGCAATGGCGTTCACGGTGATGCCCTTGGCGGCCCCTTCCTGGGCCAAGGCCTTGGTGAAACCATGGATGCCGGACTTGGCAGCGGCATAGTTCACCTGGCCATACTGGCCAGCCTGACCGTTGATGGAACCGATATTGACGATGCGGCCGAAATTGCGGGCGCGCATCCCGTCAATCACGGCGCGGCAGGTATTGAAGCAACTGGACAGGTTGGTCTGGATCACCGCGTTCCACTGTTCAAAATTCATCCGATGCATCACACCATCGCGGGTGATACCGGCATTATTGACCAGCACATCGACGGGGCCCAGCTCCGCCTCGATCTTGGCCACGGACTCATTCACCGCGTTCGGGTCGGACACGTCGAACTTATAGGCAGCAATGCCGGTCCGTTCGGTGAACTGACGGGCGGCCTCGTCATTGCCGGCGTAATTGGCAGCAACAATATAACCGGCATTCTTCAGCGCGACGGAAATCGCCTCGCCAATGCCGCGCGTACCACCCGTTACCAAAGCCACTCGTGCCATTTGTTTCCCCCGTGGTTGTGAATTGCTTGGATATTAAAAGGGTGGCCCCCCGCCGGCGATCAGGCCGGCAGGGGCCGTTTTTGATGCTCAGTCGCGCTCCACGCAGAGCGCGACACCCATGCCGCCGCCAATGCACAGGGTCGCCAGACCCTTCTTGGCGTCGCGGCGGGCCATTTCATGCAACAGGGTCACCAGCACACGGGCACCCGACGCACCGATCGGGTGGCCCAGCGCAATAGCGCCGCCATTGACATTCACCTTGGCCGGATCCCAGCCCAGATCCTTGTTCACGGCCAGGGCCTGGGCGGCGAACGCCTCATTCGCCTCGATCAGGTCCAACTGGTCGATGGACCAGCCGGCCTTGCGCAGCGCTTCGCGCGACGCCGGGATCGGGCCGGTACCCATGATGGAGGGATCGACGCCGGCGGTGGCCCAGCTGACGATGCGGGCCAGCGGCTGCACGCCGCGCTTGGCCGCATTGTCGGCGCGCATCAGCACCAGGGCGGCAGCCCCGTCATTAAGGCCCGAGGCATTGCCGGCGGTGACGGTGCCATCCTTCTTGAAGGCCGGCTTCAGCTTGGCCAGCGTTTCCGCCGTGGTGCCATGCTTGGGATATTCATCGGCATTCACCACCACATCGCCCTTGCGGCTGGCGATGGTGACGGCGGCGATTTCAGCCTGGAAGCGGCCTTCCTTCTGCGCGGCTTCGGCCTTCTGCTGCG
Organism: Niveispirillum sp. SYP-B3756; assembly: GCF_009495745.1. Classification (GTDB taxonomy): domain Bacteria; phylum Pseudomonadota; class Alphaproteobacteria; order Azospirillales; family Azospirillaceae; genus Niveispirillum. The sequence goes on along the minus strand of NZ_WIDQ01000004.1, from coordinate 359,260 downwards.
AACCGGCGGCAAAGGCGTCCTGCTCCTCGCGGCTGATCTGGAACTTCTCCGCCACATTCTCAGCGGTGACGCCCATGTGATAGCCGTTGAAGGCATCCCAGAGGCCGTCCTTGATCATGGTGTCGACCAGGGCGGCGTCACCCATCTTGGTGCCGCCGCGCATATACATGGCGTGCGGGGACAGCGACATGCTTTCCTGGCCGCCAGCCACCACCACATCGGTATCACCCAGCAGCAGCGACTGATAGCCCAGCGCCACGGCGCGCAGGCCGGACCCGCAGATCTGGTTGATGGCAAAGGCCGTGCGGCTGGACGGGATGCCAGCGGCGATGGCGGCCTGACGCACCGGATTCTGGCCCAGACCGGCGGTCAGCACATGGCCCATCACCACTTCGGAGACTTCGGCCGCGTCGGTCTGTGCGCGGGCCAGCGCCTCCCGGATGGCGACCTCGCCCAGCTTGGCGGCGGGCACGCCCGCAAAGGCGCCGTTGAAAGACCCGATAGGGGTACGGGCCGCACCGGCAATTACCACTTCAACCATGGTTCCTCTCCTTGAAAGCGTGTTTGACAGGTTGTTTCACCCGTCCCTGCCCTCGGGCGTCAGATTAGGCGGAACCGGTCGGCCGGCGCAAGCCGGGCACAGACCAATTCCCGCCCCGCGCGTACTATTGTCATGGATCAATCCTGCTTTCCCAGCAAAGTTTCAGCCGCAACCTTTTCCGGCGCCCGGCACGGGAATACCAATGTAAACAGGGCCCCGCCCTGGGGGGCGTGGCCCACTGTTACTGTACCGCCCAGGCGCACCGTGACGATGGAATAGAGCAGATAGAGTCCCAGGCCCGAACCGCCACTGCCGCGCCTGGTGGTGAAGAAGGGCTCGAAAATCCGCTCCCACAGGATGACGGGAATTCCCTGCCCATCATCGCTGTAAACCAGTTCCACCCGATCCCCCGGCAACACCCGCGCCGACAGGCGCAGATGGCCCGGCCGTTCATCGGGATAACCATGCATGATGCTGTTCATCACCAGATTGGTGATGACCTGCGCCACGGCGCCCGGATAACCATCCAGCTCGATCCCATCGGGAATATCGACATCCACCCTATGCTGGGCGCGGCGCAAATGCGGCGACAGGCTGGCCAGCACCTCCGCGACATAGGGGCCCAGCCGGAAGGTCCGGCGGGCATCGCTGGACTGGTCCACCGCCACATCCTTGAAGGACTGGATCAGCTCGCCAGCGCGCAGGGCATTGCGTTCGATCAGCGTGGAAAGCTCCTCCACCAGCCGCAGATATTCATCCAGCTCATGCCGGCGCAACCTGCCCTCCGCCACCTGTGCCACCAGCTCCCGCGTTTCCGCGCGCAGCTGGGAGGCACCAGTGACGGTCAACCCGACGGGCGTGTTCACCTCATGCGCCACCCCGGCCACCATGCTGCCCAGGCTGGCCATTTTCTCCTGTAACAGCATCTGCGACTGGGCAGCCCGCAGATCGGCCAGCGCCTGTTCCGCCGTGCGCCGTTCAGCCACGGCAGCATCGCGGGCATCACGCAGACGCCGCCGCGTGCGGGTGCGTGCCGACTGTGCCGACAGGGTGGCCAGGATCATCAGCACGATGGCCGTCACCATCAGGGCGAATCGTGAATGAAGATCGGGCGGCACAGGCGGCCGATAGATCTGGCAAAAATAGGTGCCGGTGATCACCAGGGCAAATCCGCCGAAAAACACCAGAATGGCCCGGTTGCCACCGAAATTGCCCGTGGTCACCACGCCCACCAGGAACAGGGGTAGCAGCGGCGAATGCAGCCCCCCGGTCAGGTTCAGCAGATAGGCGATGGCCGTCAGCCCCATCAGGTTGTTGGCCAGGGTCACGGCATGAAAGCGGCCGGTCAGCCGCACCAGCACCAGATTGGCGCCCAGCAGCGTGGCATAGATCATCCAGGCCAGACTGGCCGGGGTGGATGGCCCCTCCTTGGCAATCCAGATGCCGGCAATCACCAGCAGCCCCCCCAGAATCAGCAGGGTGATGCGTACAAAGGCGCGGGCGCGCTGCAACTGGTTTTCGTCAAAGCCAGGCTGGCGCATCCGGGTGGGGATAAACAGGTCGGTGACACGGCGCAGTGCCGCCGCCAACCTTCCCTGCAAACCCAATCGCGCCATCCCGCACCACCTCTCCGGTCAGCCCCATTCCAGGCTGAACGATATCCCGTTAAAGCTCAATCGCAACTGCGCGAATTTTCGTGAAACTTTCGCCATTTATGACAAGCGTAGGCCGGTGGTCACAGCCCATGGTGCTGGCGGGCCATCAGGCACGCCTCGTCCCCCGGCAGGCAGTCACGGCAGACAATCGGCCGCAGCGCATAGATGCCGCAGCCTGTCGCCTCCCCCACCTTGCCGGTGAGCGCGACACAGCGGTCGCCTTCACAGCGCATCCCCGACCCGTTGGCCGCCAGCATCGCCGGGGGAATGCGGGCAATATCCGCGTCATCTTCCAGCGTGAAGCGGGGCCAGTCGGCGGAATAGGCGCAGCAGGCACCACAGGCCTGACAGTCAAAATCGGCCAGCGCCGGCAACCCGTCACAATCATCCATGGCCTGTCCCCGAGCCCGCAAATGGCATCCCCGCAGATAGGTGCATCAGGCTGCTTTTTGCAAGCCTGCCCGTTCGCACATGGCCGCCAGAACCACGAAATCCGGTATTGCCCTTGCAAGCGGCGGAAGGAACGTCCATATCAGGCGGGTCATTCTTCCTACGGACTGCCGGCCTGCTGCCTTCGGGTTTCCAGATCGACGACCCATCTGGACACGTCTGATGCGGTGCGCCGGTGGCGCGCTGCCATCCCAAATCGAAGGAGAGGCACAATGCCGATCGGTTCCGTTAAGTGGTTCAACAGCACCAAGGGTTTTGGTTTCATTCAGCCGGAAAATGGCGGTTCGGACGTGTTCGTCCACATCTCCGCCGTTGAACGCGCTGGCATGTCTTCCCTGAACGAAGGCCAGAAGGTCTCGTTCGAGGAAGAGCGCGATCCGCGCCGGGGCAAGACCTCCGCCGTCAATCTGAAGGCGGTCTGATCGCCGCAAGGCATCGGAATTGGGAAGGGGGACGCCGGGCAACCGGCGTCCCCCTTCTGCTTTGTGCCCTTATTTTATAGGAGTTGGTCCCATGGCCAAGAAAAAGGCACCGGTGGAAACCGGTCACATCCTGTTCGACGTCTACTATCAGGATGGTCAGCGCACCTCCAACCGCAAGGTTCCCCGCGCCCTGGTCGGCGGCCTGGATGGCGAAGATCCCGTGCGCGGCTTCATTGAGGAGCAGGATCGGGAAATCGCCCAGATGTCCGGCAAGCCGCGCGGTCCGATCAAAAGCATCTCCCGCTCGCCAAACTGATCCTGTCGGGGCATTGTGCGGGCATTATCCGTTTCATCTGCTGAAAAACGCCCGCCATGCCTGAGATATTGATTGATGCCGACGCCTGCCCCGTGAAGGAGGAAACCTTCCGGGTGGCCCTGCGCTATGGGCTGACCGTGCATCTGGTCGCCAACAGCCCGCTGCGCGTGCCGATGGAAGGCGATGTGCGGCTGGTGGTCGTCTCCGACGGGTTCGATGCCGCCGATGACTGGATCGTGGAAAAGGCGGCGAAGGACGATATCGTCATCAGCGCCGACATCCAGCTGGCCAAGCGCTGCCTGGACAAGGGGGCCCGCGTCGTCGGCCCCACCGGCCGATCCTTCACCCCGGCCAATATCGGTTCTGCCCTGGCCAGCCGCGCCCTGATGCAGGATTTGCGCGACATGGGGGTAGTACAGGGCGGCAATGCGCCCATGTCCAAATCCGACAAATCGGCCTTCCTGCAGGAACTGGACCGGGTGATCAACGCGGTCAAGCGCGGCCGGCCTTCCTAATACCAGCGGCATGGGCCGCGCGGCGGCGGTCGCCGCCATACCGAGCTGCGACGAGTTCTGCTCACCGCAACTTGGTTTCAGCCCGGCGGTGGCAGCGACCACAGCTCCCGCGTTGTGCGTTCCAGCCGCAGGGCCAGTTCCCGCATCACCGTGATGGCGATATGGGGAAACTCCATCAACATGCGCAAAAACGGGTCGCGGGCAATGCGCAGGGCGCTGACCGGGGCGATGGCCTGGGCGCTGGCAATGCGGGGATGATCACACAGAATGCCGATTTCCCCGACAATGCCGCCTGCCGGCACATCGACAAAGTCCCGCCGGCCGGCCGGCGTGTCCACGACCAGCCTCACCTGCCCTTCCAGAATCAGGAAGGCCGCTTCCGGCGCCTCCTCCTGGCGGAACAGCATGTCACCCGGATTGAAACTGACCCGCTCGCTGGTAAAGGCCAGCAGCTTCAGCTTCGACAACTCAATATCGGCGAAGATGGGCAGGCGGCGTAATGCCTCCACCTCCGCAGCCAAGTTGGCGGCCATTATTCCCCCATGTTCCCCGATGCCGGTTGGTTCCGGTTTTCCCTTTGATTACCATAGTGGTGACCGATGATAGCCGCCTTGTCCAGCTTTGCCGCCCTGCAACAATGAACGCTGCACCGCCCCCTGATCTATTCTTCTGGGCCCAGCCGATGGCGGCGGGCGATGCAGAACGGCTGTTTGCCGCCGCGCAGCGGCTGGCAGCGGGCGGCTGGAACGTGCGGCTTGCCTGGGGTGGGGAAGCCCCACCGATGCCGGGTCCAGCGCTGACCGTCACAGCACTGACCCCGGTTGCCCATTGGCGGGCCGATCAACCAGGGTTGATTCTGGATGGAGATGGCAAGCCGGCGGGCCATGCTTGGAAGAAACAGCGCGCCGCCAGCCTGCTGGCCCTGTTCGCGCGCAGCCGCCCGGCCCTGCTGCTGCTGGACCGGTTTCCCTTCGCCCAGCAGGCGTTCCGGTATGAGCTGCGGCCCATGCTGGAAATAGCCAGCCGCCGCACCCCCAAACCCCGCATCGCCAGCCTGTCCACCGGGAACGGGGCAGCGGAACCGGCGATGCGGGACTTGTTTGACCTGATCATCCGCGACCCGGCTGACCTGCCGGGCCCGTGATCGCTTACGGTTCGGCAGAAACCTGCACCGCCAGCTTGCCGGTATTGCCGCCGCTGAACAGCTTGGCGAAAGAGGTCAGGGTATTTTCCAGCCCCTGATCCAGGTCCACCTTCCATTTGATCTTGCCGGCCGCCACCCAGGGGCCCATTTCGGCATACATTTCCGCCATGCGGGGCGCGTAATCCAGCACCAGGAACCCTTCCATCCGCGCCCGGCGCGACACCAGAATGGACAGGTTGCGCGGCCCCGGCTGCGGCTCGGTGGCATTATACTGGCTGATGGCGCCACAGAAGGGGATGCGCCCCTTGATGTTCAGCAGTTCCAGCACCGTCTCGGTGATTTCCCCGCCGACATTCTCAAAATAAATATCCACGCCCTGCGGCACGGCGGCGCGCAGCTGCTTGCGCCAGCCCTGGGCCTTGTAATTCACCGCCGCATCAAGGCCCAACTCCCCGGTCAGCCAGTTGCATTTTTCCTCCGACCCGGCGATGCCGACGGCGCGGCAGCCCTTCAGCTTGGCAATCTGCCCGACCAGGGAGCCGACGGCACCGGCGGCGGCAGAAACCACCACGGTCTCCCCTTCCTTGGGCTTGCCAATATCCAGCAGGCCGAAATAGGCCGTGGCGCCCGTCATGCCCAGCGGCCCCATATAAGCCAGCAGCGGCAGACCGGGGATATTGGGCACCTTGCCCATGCCTTCACCATTAGTGATGACGTAATCGGCCCAACCCCCCATGCCCATGACAATATCGCCAACCTTGATCCGGTCATGGTTGGAGATATCCACCACGCCCAGCACCAGCCCGCGCATGGTGGTGCCCAGCGGCACCGCCGGCAGATAGCTGTCATACTGCATCCAGACCGCATTGGTCGGGTCCAGCGACAGATAGATCGTGCGCACGCGATATTCGCCCGGCCCCGGCTCCGGTGCCTTTTCTTCCCGCAGGCTCAATACCTCAGCGAAATTGCCGCCCTTGGGGCGGGCGTCCAGCAGCCAGTGCCGGTTCACGGCGGGGTCAAAGGCGGCCATGGTGTCCTCCGTCCATCATTGCACCGGACCGTTGATCCGGCCCTGCCGCAGCATCGTTCAAACAACTGTTCGAGACAACCGATTTTCCATCCGCCGATAGAACGAAGGAATTATATCTAAAACGATTTCAATATCGATATTTGCCGGCTGGGCGCCTGCCCCTGCCCGCTGTAATATGCGGGAAAAATTGAAAAACATCGCAACCAGCAGGCAGGAAACGGACAGACGGGTATGGCCCTTGGTTTACCAAGTTTTGACGAAGCAACGGAACGGCGTTTCGACGAATGGCGGGAAGCCCGGCTGCGCGATGCGCTGGTCTGGCCGATCGGTGCGGGCGCCATCTCCCTGCTGACCTTCGTCATTTGGGATCTGGTCCTGGACCCATCGCGCTTCTGGCTGGTGATGCCGATCCGACTGGCCGCGTCGGCATCGATATTATGGTGCGCCTGGAGCATTTCCCATCGTCCGGCAATGCCCTTGCTACCCATGGCAATGGTCGCGGTGACCGCAGGTACGGGCTGTGTGGGTCTGACCCAGTATCTGTTGGCCGACGGTTTCCTGTACGGCCCGGCCGGGCTGGCGATCTTTCCCACCGTCTCGGCCATCTGCGTCACCCGGGCGCGGCTGGTGCCGCTGGTCAACCTGCCCTCTGCCCTGCTGGTGGGCGGGTTGCTCTGGGCGGATGGGCAGACGGGCTTTCCCCTGTTCAATACGATCAGCTTCTTCGCCACCGGCATCTTTGCCGCCTATGTGCTGGCCCATGCGCTGGAGCGAACCGCCCGCTATGGCTTCCGTCTGGAATTGCAGCTGGAAGCAGAGGCGCGGCTGGACCCGCTGACCGGCATCGCCAACCGCCGTCGACTGGAGGAGCAGGGCGAGCAGGAAGTGGCCCGCGCCCGCCGTTTCCGGCGTCCTTTGTCCATGCTGCTGCTGGATCTGGACCATTTCAAATCCGTCAATGACCGGTATGGCCATGCCATTGGTGATCATGTGCTGCGGGCGGTGGCGCGGCTGGTGGGCAATAATCTGCGCCAGACCGACCTATTCGCCCGCCTGGGCGGGGAGGAGTTCGTTGCCCTGCTGCCGGAAACAGACCTGGAGACGGCGCAGAGTCTGGCCGAACAATTGCGCCACCTGCTTTCCTTCACCCCGTTGCGCCATGAGGGGGCGGAGATCGAGGTGACAGCCAGCATCGGAGTTGCCGCCTATTGCCCGGAACTGGCCAGCGTTGCCGCCATCCTGCGCGCCGCCGACGAGGCGCTCTATGCCGCCAAGGCAGGCGGACGCAATCAGGTGGTGGTGGTGCGCCGGGCAGAGGCGGGGTGAACCAATTTCCGCCGAAAGTCCAGCTGGTCGAGCCTGGCCTTTGTAGCGTTTAATCCTGCTGCGGCCCGAACCGGCGGCCCCAGGACAGGAAACAGCCCATGAGCTTCGCCACCGCCGACCTTGTTGACCAGCATGAACGGGTGATCAGCAGCTGCAGCACGCAGCTGCGTAATTTCGGCGGCCATGCCCGCTTCTTCGGCAAGGTGCGCACGGTGCGGTGCCACCGCGACAATGCGCTGCTGAAATCCCTGCTCTCCAATCCCGGTGACGGGGCGGTGCTGGTGGTGGATGGCGGCGGCACGCTGGCCTCCGCCCTGGTGGGCGATATCATCGCCGGGCTGGCGGTGAAAAATGGCTGGGCCGGCATCGTCGTGCACGGCGCCATCCGGGATTCCGTGGCCATCAGCGCCCTGCCGCTGGGCGTCAAGGCGCTGGGCACCAACCCGCTGAAAAGTGCTAAGATCGGGGCCGGGGAGGCCGACATCACCGTGCATTTCGGTGGCTGCGACTTCACCCCCGGCCAATGGCTTTACAGTGACGAGGACGGCGTCGTGCTGCTGCCGCAGAAGGCCTGAGGTCCGTCCAAGAACTTTCACTTCTTTTCCAATCTCTTAACCGTCATTCCCGCGAAGGCGGGAATCCATACGACAGCGCGGATTTTGGATTCCCGCCTTCGCGGGAATGACAGTGGAGAAAGGTCAAGGGTTCGAAAGACGCGATAACTTTCCGGACAGACACTGAGACTCAGGCCGTCCGCTTTAGCCGGGCAACGAAGAAGCCATCCATGCCGCCCTGGTCTGCCAGATGGCCGGGATGGCAGCGCACGAAGCCTTCCGGCGTCAGCAAGGCGGCCATGCCGCCCACCTCATCGGCCGAGACCGGCACGACCTGCATTTCCGGGCGGCGATAGAGCAGGTTGGTGATCTGCACCTCCCCCTCTTCCGGCTGGAGGGAGCAGGTGCAGTAAACCAGCACGCCGCCCGGCTTCAGCATGTCGACAGCGCGATAGAGCATCCGGGACTGGATGCGGCCCAGCTTCTCCACATCCTCCTCACCCTTCAGCCTTGCGACATCGGGATGGCGGCGAATGGTGCCGGTGGCACTGCAGGGCGCGTCCAGCAGCACAGCATCGGCCGGCTGTTCCGGCCGCCATTCCGTGGCATCGGCCACGACCGTGGTGACCTGACCGGCAAAACCCAGCCGCTGCATATTCTCCGTCAGGCGCAGCAGCCGCTTGTCGGAACGGTCGACGGCGGTGACCTGGGCACCGGCGGCGGCCAGCTGCGCCGTCTTGCCGCCGGGGGCGGCACAGAGATCCAGCGCCCGCTTGCCCGACAAGTCGCCGAACAACCGCGCCGGGATGGCGGCGGCGGCATCCTGCACCCACCAAGCCCCCTCATCGAAGCCCGGCAGTTCCACCACCTGCCCGCCGGCGGAGCGGCGGATGCTGCCGGTGGGCAGCAGCACACCACCCAGCTTTTCTGCCCAGGCAGCAGCATCCGCCTTCACGGTGATATCCAGCGGCGCTTCGTTCAGTTGGCTTTCCACGATGGCGCGGGTGGGGCCGGTGCCGTAATGCTTGCGCCAGGCCAGCCACAGCCAGTCCGGCGTGTTCAGCCGGCCGGCATCCTGTGCCGCCAGCATGGTTTGCCCATCACGCGCCAGCCGGCGCAGGACGGCGTTGATCAGACCCTTATAGGGGTGCTGCTTGCGCTGGATGGCCAGTTCCACGCCCGTATCCACTGCAGCATGGGCCGGCGTATTCAGGAACAGCAGTTGGGCAGCCCCTAAGCGCAGAATGTCCTGCACCACGGCCTTCAACTGCTGGCCCGGCTTGTCCAGACAGGCAGCGATGCAGGCATCGATCTGGCCCAGCCGGCGCAGCACGGTGGCGCAGAGCAGGCGCACAAAGGCGCGGTCGCGCGCTTCCAGCAGGCGGATGCCGCGATGGCCTTCCCAGGCATCATCAAACGGCACGCGGCGCGACAGCACAGCGGAAACCAGATCAAGGGCGGCGACGCGCGCGGCCAGCGCGGCATCGGTGGCAGGGGTCTGTTCAGTCATGGCAGGCGGATTTAACGCGGCGCAAGCCGCTTGTCGAACGCCGATCACGCACGGGTGACCCATGATGCGCGCCGTCCCCCTGGATTTTACCCGGCCCCTCGCCCACCTTATCCACCACGTCGATTCCTTTGATCTGGGAGTATGTTGAATGGGCACGCAAAAGGCCGTTCTGGCCGGCGGCTGTTTCTGGGGGATGCAGGATCTGATCCGCAAGGTGCCGGGCGTGGTGACCACCCGCGTCGGCTATACTGGCGGCGGTCTGGCCAACCCCACCTACAAGGATGTGAAGACCGGCAAGACCGGCCATGCGGAAGCGATCGAAATCAGCTTCGATCCCGAAAAGCTGACCTATCGCCGGCTGCTGGAGTTTTTCTTCCAGATCCATGATCCGACGACGACCAACCGTCAGGGCAATGATATCGGCACCCAATACCGTTCCGCCATCTTCACCCTGGACGACACCCAGGCCGAAACGGCGCGGCAGGTGACGGCGGCGGTGGAGGGCTCCGGCCGCTGGCCCGGCAAGCTCGCCACCGAAATCACGCCCGCCGGTCCGTTCTGGGAAGCCGAAGATTTCCACCAGGATTATCTGGAACGCACCCCCAACGGCTATACCTGCCATTGGGTGCGGCCGGATTGGGTGCTGGATGGGAAGTAAGCGGATAGGGGGCCGTCTTTGGCTCAGGCGGCCCCAACCTTTCTCACCGCTTCAAGTAACGCTCCTCCAGCGCGCGCTGGCGGGTTTTCAGGGATTGTTCCACCCCGTTGACGAACACCCGTTCCGCCAGCACCATCGGTTCCAGCGGGTCACCGCCCCACATCACCAGATCGGCGGGCTTGCCCACCGCGATCTGGCCGGCACTGCCCGCCCCGAACAGCGCCGCCGGGCGGCCGGTAATGGCGGCCAGCGCCTTGTCGCGCGGCATCCCATAGGCCACCGCTGTGCCGGCCTGGAACCGCACCTGATTGGCATAATGGCCATCGGCGCTGCCGGTCAGGATCACCACCACGCCGGCCTTTTCCAGCAGGGCGGCATTGTCCAGCCGCGCATGTTGGATCTCGAACCGGCCCGGCAGGTTGGTGGTCGGCTTGATGATGACGGGCACGCCGGCAGCGGCGATTTCCCCCGCCACCATCCAGCCTTCCTCCGCCCCCATCAGTACCAGCCGCAGCTTTTCCTCCCGCGCCAGCCGCAGGGCGACGCGGATATCGGCGGCGCGGTGGACGGCCAGGAACAAGGGCGCTTCCCCCCGCACCACGGGCAGCAGCGCCTCCAGATCCAACCGCGACAGGCTATATTCCCGCGTACCGCCCTGGTTATAGGCCCCCTTGTTGGCGGCGTAATGGCGCACATCCTCCAGCGCCGCCTTCAGGATGGCAACGGACAGCGCACGGCTGCCGCCGGCACTGCTGGCGGCACTTTCGCCAAAGGGCAGGGCCACGCCCAGGCGGGGCTTCACCACGATGTCCGGGGCGGCCCCTAGATGGATCAGCGCCGGCTGGCCCTGGAACAAAGGTTCATCGACATGGCCCGCCGTCTCCCCGTCATGGATATGGGCACCATCGCCAAAGGCCACGGCGGGCATCACCACGGCGCGGGTGATGCCACCGGCCCGCGCCAGCGGGATCAGGCTGCTGGCCGGGTTGACGGCGTAGGAGGGATCATAGGCCACGCTGATCCGGGGATTGGCGGCATTGCTGTCATTGGTCTCCTTGACGGCACTCACCTCCTCAATCCCGATATCGGAGGAGGAGACGAACAGACCCGGCGTCACCACCTTGCCCTTACCCTCCACCAGCGTCGCCCCCGCCGGCACCGCCGCACCGGGGGCCGCCGCCGTGACAATGCCATCCTTGATAATGATGGTGGCGTCGGGGGTGGACACACCGCTGCCATTCACCAGGGTCGCCCCCTGGATGGCGATGGTTTCCGCCCCCGCCGTCGGGCTCAGGCCGGCCAGCAGCACGGCCCCGCCAAGAAGCATCTGTTTGAAGCCGCGCATCATTTCGCCCCCTTGCCCTGGAAGATTTCCGCCCCCGCCTGCCCCAGCTCAAAATCAGAGCGGGGTTCGGCGGGCGGGTGGGCGCGGTCGAACTGCGGCACGCCATCAATATAAACCAGATCGGCCAGCGTATAGATGCTGAAGGGGTTGCCGTTCCACACCACCACGTCGGCCATCTTGCCCGGCTCCAACGTGCCGGTCTTGTCCTGCACGCCGATGGCCTTGGCGGGGTTGGCGGTGATCCAGCCGATCGCCTCCTCCTCCTTGATGCCAAGGCCCAGATAATTGCCCTCCGCCATGGCCTGGGCGGCTTCCTTGGGCAGGTACTGGATCAATGTTTCGTCATCGGAATGAATGACGGCGCAGGCCCCGGCCCGGTGCACCATGGCGGCATTGGCCGGCACCCCGTCATAGGCTTCCATCTTGAAGCCCCACCAGTGCGCCCAGGTGGCAATGCAGACATTATCCTGCTTCAGCAGGTCGGTGATCTTGTAGGCCTCGGTGGCATGGTGGAAGGCCGCGACGCGATAGCCGAATTCCCGCGCCACCTCCATCATCACCGACATCTCGTCGGCACGGTAGCAATGGTTCTGCACCAGGATATCGCCGGACAGCACGCCGGACAGCGTTTCCAGTTGCAGGTCACGCTTGGGCGGGTCCGGCTGCTTGTCGCCCTTGGCCTCCTGCTTTTCCTTGTAATAGGCGTCCCATTTGCGGCGATATTCCGCCGCTTCGATCCAGGCCGTGCGATACCCCGCCACATTGGCCATGCGGCTACCCGGTGCCCGGCCCTTGTCGCCATAGACGCGCTTGGGATTTTCCCCGCAGGCCATTTTCAGCCCATAGGGGGCGCCGGGGAATTTCATCTCCATCACATTGCGGGCGGTGACATTCTTCACCGTCACGCTGCGCCCGCCGAACAGGTTGGCGGAACCGGGCAGCAGTTGCAGGGTGGTCACGCCGCCGCGCAGCGCCCGTTCAAAGCCGGGATCTTGCGGCCAGACCGAATGTTCAGCCCAGACCTGGGCCGTGTTCGGGTCCGTCATTTCATTCCCGTCGGAATGGGCCTCCACCGCCGGGGAGGCATAGACCCCCAGATGGGAATGCATGTCGATGATGCCGGGGGTGATCCAACGCCCCGCCGCATCCACAATGGTGGCCCCCGCCGGCACGGGCAGGCCCGCCCCCACCGCCTCAATCCGACCATCGCGGATGATAACGGTGCCGTTTTCGATCCGCGCCCCGGTGCCGGTCAGCACCGTCGCCCCGGTCAGCGCCACCAGCCCGCTGGGGGCAGCCTTATAGCGGCTGGGGAACGGGTCGCGGCTGCTGGCCGCATCCAGCCCCGGCGCCAGCGCCTGCTTGTCCCCGCCCTTGTCCTTACCCCCGGAATGCCCGGTTCCCTGTCCGGTGGCGCAGCCAGCCAGCAGCAATGCCAGCCCCGTCACCAACCAGCGACCGCCCCGCGACCGCATCATGTCCGACCCCGTCTTATTCGTGTATGGATCTTGCTTTGGCGGGCAGTGTGACCGGCTATTCACAACCGCGTCAATGGCCTGGACGCCGCCCGCGTCACCGGTTAAGCATTCCGGTCAAAGCGCAACATTGAACCAACAGGGTACGACGCCATGCACTTCATTCTGGAATGTATCGACAAGCCGGATTCGCTGGACCTGCGCATGGCGACCCGCCCGCCGCATCTGGAATATCTGACCGGGCTGTCGGACAAGATCACCATCGCCGGCCCGATTCTCAGCGAAGAGGGCAAGCCCGTCGGCAGCCTGTTGATCCTGGACGTGGCCGACCGGGCCGAAGTGGAGGCGATTGCCGCCGGCGACCCCTATGCCAAGGCTGGTCTGTTCGCCAGCGTAACGATCCGGCCTTACCGCAAGGTTCTGCCGGCCTGATCGACCAGGGGACGACAAGAAGATGGCCCATTGGCTGGTGAAATCCGAACCGTTCAAATATTCCTGGGACCAGTTCGTCAAGGATGGGCGCACCCATTGGGATGGGGTGCGCAACCATCAGGCCGCCAAGAACCTGAAGACCATGGCGGTGGGCGACCGGGTTTTCTTCTACCATTCCAATGAGGGGCTGGAGATCGTCGGCATTGCCGAGGTGGTGGCCACCGCCTATCCCGACCCCAGCGACCCCGCCGGCCGCTTTGTGATGGTAGACCTGAAGCCGGTCACCCCGGTCAAGGCACCGTTGACCTTGAAGCGGATCAAGGATGATCCGGTGCTGTCGGAAATGCAGCTGGTCAAACAATCCCGCCTCTCCGTCTGCCCGGTAACGGATGATCAATGGGCCTATGCCTGCGGCCTGATGGGTGTTCCGGCGTGAGCGGGGGCTGTTTTCTCTGCCATCTGACAGAGATTCCCGACGGCGCGGCACGCGGGTTTGACTGGGATCGCGGCGGCGAACGGCCGGTGCCGATCCTGGTCTTCCGCCGGGGGGAGCAGGTTTACGGCTATCGCAATGCCTGCCCGCATATCGGCGTGCCACTGGAAATGGACCCGGACCGGTTCATGAACCGCGAAGGCACCCATCTGCAATGCAGCACCCATGGTGCCCTGTTCCGGGTGGATGATGGGATGTGCGTGGAAGGCCCCTGTGTGGGCCGGCCGCTGCGGCCCGTGCCGCTGGTGGTGGATGGTGAAGGGCGTGTGATGCCCGCCGGGAGCTGAGCGCCTTACCCCGCCTTGGCCAGTACCGCCTGCATGTCCTGCGTCGCCACCTGGATGCGCCTGGCCAGCAGGCGGGCATCCTGGGCGGCTTCCTGCACGGGGAAGCCGCCGGGGCCGGGGGCCAGACGCAGCAGCGTATCCAGCGCCAGCAGGCTGGTACGCAGCCCCAGGCGGGAAAGCTCCGCCTCCGTTCCGGAAACCTCTGCCACGCATTCCGGCTTTTCGCCCGCCATGCCTCATCCCCCGTTTGGTTGCCCAACCTGTCCGGCTGCGCAACGGCTGGCTTTTTACATATCACAGCACGCGTCCGAATGCACGCGCGCGGGCGGAGAGGACAACCAGCCGCCGGCTTCCTTGTCCACGCGACGAATGTACATGTTCCAAAATAGCTTAGGCTTGCTTACATAAGGTTACCGACGCCGGGTTGGAGGGACGATTGAACCGCCATCCGTTCCGCCGGCCGATGGTCGAGAAGAACCGCAGCCATTGCCCACCGGGCAACCCGGACGGCGCTGCGACAACAGCTGGGAGATTGAACGCCATGAGCAGCCCGACTTTCTTTCCGGTCGCGGAAGAAACCGCCCGCGGCGCCTGGGTTGACGCCGCCAAGTACAAGGAAATGTATGAGCGGTCGATCTCCGACCCGGACGGGTTCTGGGGCGAACATGGCAAGCGGATCGACTGGTTCACCCCCTATACCAAGGTGAAGAACACCAGCTTTGAAGGCGATGTCGCCATCCGCTGGTTCGAAGATGGCACCACCAACGTTTCCTATAATTGCATCGACCGCCACCTGGAAAAGCGCGGTGACCAGACCGCCATCATCTGGGAAGGCGACAACCCCGCCGACAGCGCCCACATCACCTATCGCCAGCTGCATGAAAAGGTCAGCCGGCTGGCCAATGTGCTGAAGGCACATGGGGTGAAGAAGGGCGACCGGGTGACGATCTATCTGCCGATGATCCCGGAGGCGGCCTATGCCATGCTGGCCTGCGCCCGCATCGGCGCCATCCATTCCATCGTCTTTGGCGGCTTCTCCCCCGACAGCCTGAAGGACCGGGTCGAGGGCTGCGAAGGCAAGATCATCATCACTGCCGATGAAGGGCTGCGCGGCGGTCGCAAGGTGCCGCTGAAGGCCAATGTCGACAAGGCGCTGGAGAGCCTGCCCGACGTCTCCTCCGTCATCGTGGTCAAGCGCACCGGCGGCAATGTCGCCTGGAAAGAGGGCCGCGATTACTGGTACGAGGAGGAGATTGCCAAGGTCTCCGCCGATTGCCCGGCAGAGGTGCTGAGCGCGGAAGACCCGCTGTTCATCCTCTATACCTCCGGTTCCACCGGCAAGCCCAAGGGTGTGCTGCACACGACCGGCGGCTATCTGGTCTATGCGTCGATGACGCATCAATATGTGTTCGATTACCATGAGGGCGACATCTACTGGTGCACCGCCGATGTGGGTTGGGTGACCGGTCACAGCTATATCGTCTATGGCCCGCTGGCCAATGGCGCCACCACGCTGATGTTTGAAGGCATCCCCAACTATCCCAGCGTCAGCCGATTCTGGGAGGTGATCGACAAGCACAAGGTCAATATCTTCTACACCGCCCCCACCGCCATCCGTGCCCTGATGCGCGAAGGCGAAGGCCCGGTGAAGAAGACCAGCCGCGCTTCCCTGCGCCTGCTGGGTTCCGTGGGTGAGCCAATCAACCCGGAAGCCTGGCTCTGGTACCATTCGGTGGTCGGTGATAACCGCTGCCCCATCGTGGATACCTGGTGGCAGACGGAAACCGGCGGCATCCTGATCACCCCGCTGCCGGGCGCCATCGGCCAGAAGCCGGGTTCGGCCACCCTGCCCTTCTTCGGCGTGAAGCCGCAGGTGGTGGATAATGAAGGCGCGGTGCTGGAAGGGGCGACGGAGGGCAATCTCTGCATCGCCGATAGCTGGCCGGGCCAGATGCGCACCGTTTATGGCGACCATGAACGGTTCGTGCAGACCTATTTCAGCACCTTCAAGGGCAAGTATTTCACCGGCGACGGCTGCCGCCGGGATGAGGATGGCTATTACTGGATCACCGGTCGCGTCGATGACGTGATCAACGTCTCCGGCCACCGGCTGGGCACGGCGGAAATCGAAAGCGCCCTGGTCGCCCATCCCAAGGTGGCCGAGGCGGCGGTGGTGGGTTACCCGCACGATCTGAAGGGCCAGGGCATCTATGCCTATGTGACGCTGAATGCCGGCGAGGAGACGTCGGACGAGCTGCGCAAGGAACTGGTGGCCTGGGTCCGCAAGGAAATCGGCCCGATCGCCACGCCGGACCTGATCCAGTGGGCGCCGGGCCTGCCCAAGACCCGGTCGGGCAAGATCATGCGCCGCATCCTGCGCAAGATCGCCGCCAACGAACATGAGGCTTTGGGCGATACCAGCACGTTGGCCGATCCCAACGTGGTGACCGAATTGGTGGGCAACCGGATGAACCGCAGCTGAGCCGAAAGCACAGCCGCGATACAAGGAAGGCCGGCGTCATTGCCGGCCTTTTTTGTGGCGATCAACCCGTTCCCGATCCACCACCGCATACAGGGCCGCATAGCGCTGGGCCTGCACGGCCGGGGCATAATCCCGTTCCGCCCGCTGCCGCCCGGCCCAGCCCATCGCGGGCAGGTCGGCCCGCCGGCGCACCGCCGCCGCCAGGGCGACCGCCAGACCGTCGGCATCGCTGCCGGGCGCCAGAAAGCCGGTGACGCCCGGCACGATCATGTCGGGCACCCCGCCACTGTCGAACCCGACCACCGGTCGGGCACAGGCCATCGCCTCCAGCACCACATTGGGCAGGTTATCCTGGCGGCTGGGCACGACCAGCAGGTCGCAGGTAGCATAAAACCCGCAGAGATCGGCATCGCCGGATTGCGGCCCGGCATTGAAGCAGGGCACAGAAAGGGGGACCGGCGGCACCTCCCCTTCCCCGGCAACCAACAGGGCCAGCCGGTCCGGCAGGCTGGGGGCCAGCTGGTTCAGCGCCTGCATCAGCAGATCCAGCCCCTTGCGCGGATCGGCCAGCAGGTGGGAGACAAAGCCCAGCGTCAGCACATCATCCGCAATGCCCAGCCGGTGGCGCAGCGGCGCGCCATCCACCGGAACCAGGGTGCGGATATCGACGGCATTGGGAATGACATGGATGGGCAAGCCGGCGAACAGCCGGCTGTTCGACGCCTCCGCCGCCAGCCAGCGGCTGGGGCTGACAAGATGGACCGGGCCGGGAAAGGCCGCCAATGCTGCCCGTTTGCGGGCCAGCACAAGGGCGGAAAGATCATCGGCCACAGCCGATCCCAGCGCCGGACAGCAGCCACACGCCGCGGTGAAACCCCGGCAGGCATCGGCATAATGGCAACCACCGGTGAAAGGGTTCTGGTCGTGCAGCGTCCAGACTAGGCCCTGATCCGGCCGGCGGCGACGAAAGAACAGGGGCCAGTCCACCAGACCGCGCACCCAATGCAGGTGGAAAATATCGGTTGGCGGCAGCCGATCTTCCAGCAGATCGGCACGGCCCGCCAGTCCGCTGTGGAAGGGCACGAATCCAGGCCCCTGAAGGGCAGGATAGGCCGCCAGCTCCGCCTGCCCTTCCCCCTCCCGCGCGGCCCAGGCCGCCTGCTCGGCAGCATCGCGCGGACGGACCGGTGTGATATCGGGATCGTCGCTATCCTTGCGGGCAACCAGAAAATGGTGCGGCACGCCGATATCCCGCAGCCCCTGGTGCAACCGATAGGCGGCGCGGGCGGCACCGCCGGCAATGTCGAACGTATTGAGTAAGGTGATCCGCATCATCCATGCTGTCCCGGTTCGCCCTCGTCCATCATACCGCAAATCCAGATGACAGCGACTGGTTGTCTCTGCCTACCCCAATGGGGTAGCATGGCTGAACAATTTTCATGATACCTGTACGTGAGCCTGCGGATGCATCGCTATTCAGATCTGGCCTCCTATCTGAACACAGGCGGGAAGCCGATCTTCTTTGTCCATTGCGTGAAGACCGCCGGCACCTCGTTGAACGGCTATCTCACCCGAATGGACGGGCGCAGCCGGATCGCCACCTATTATATCGACCGGCAATATACCGACATTCTGCTGACGGAGGCGGCGCAGCCCGGCTTTTATGACAGCCACCATGCCACCCACCTGCCTTTCTCAGTGCTGGACCCGATATTGGACCGGCTGGATGTCAGCCGGTTTCACTGGCTTGTCTGTGTGCGTGACCCGGTGGCGCGGCAAATCTCCCATTACCGCTTCCTGCGGAAGATGCAGCATCTGCCGCTGATCCAGAATAACTGCATCGATTTTTCCTCGCTGGAGGCTTTTACCGACAGTATGCCGCGCAACAGCCAGTGCCGCTTCTACCATTCATCCGGACAGGCCGCCGATGTCATCGCCTTTCTGGACCGGCTGGATGTGCAGGTGGTGCCGGTGGAATTCATGAGTGCGGTGATCGACAATATCTATGTGCAGCGCGGCCTGCCGCCGTTGCAGGAAATCCGCGCCAATCGCACCGATCAGGAACCGCCGGCCCGCGACCTGTCGCCCACCGCCGCCGCCCTGATCGCCGACCGCTTCGCCCAGGATGATCTGCTCTACCGCACCTATCATGCCCGCATTGCCCCGCTGATGGCGGGGCTGGGGCGGCCGGTACCGGTGGAGACATTGCAGCCAGGGGACGACCTGTCCTTCCTGCGCCCGGCGGTCCAGACAGGGAATTTATATATTTTCGGCAGCAGCGGCGTGGCCGAACAATTGCTGGGCCGGCTGCGCCAGGCCGGGCTGGAACCGGCCGGTTTCATCGACAGCACGCGGAACAGCACACTGGCCGGGCTGCCGGTTTGGCGGGCCGACCAGTTGGACAGCACGCAATGGCAGGCCGCCAGTGTTCTGATCGCAGCGGAAGCCTTCGGGCCGATTCATCGTGTGGCGCAGGCCCAGGGCTGCCGCCACATCATTGATGCCTTCGACTATGCCATCCAGAAAGAGATTTGGCGTGTCTGACACCAATCCGCTGAAGCTTTGAGGTTCAGGGAAAAAGGGAGAACCGGCCAACGAACCGGGGTACAGAAAAACCAACTTTAACCAAAGGCAGATCAACACAAAATCAAACAGGGGAACATAATGCATGAAAAACGATCAACGTTACGTGAGTTTGTCATCTTACCTATCCACCGGCAAGAAGCCCTTGTATTTTTTACATTGCCTGAAGACAGCCGGAACCTCTCTTATTCACTACATTGTTCGCCTTCATGGACGAGATCGATGCGACCTTCTTTATGATGAACGCCAATCAGTGCCAGGTCTGCTGGCGTCCGTCAGCAACCCGATAGAGCAGCTTCATCATCGCACAAGCCACTTGCCACTCGCCATCATGGGACCATTCCTGGACCAGATCGGTCATCAGCACTTCCATTGGATGACCTGTGTGCGTGAGCCGATGGCACGGCAATTGTCATTGTACCGGTACCTTCGGGATCGGCAGGATCGGCCCCTTCTGCAAAATCTCGGCCTGGATTTCAGCAGTCTGGAGCGTTTCATCGACGGCACCCCCCGTAACAGCCAGTGCCTTTTCTATCACCCGTCGGGGCAGGCCGATGCCGCGCTGGAAGCGCTGGACAAACTGGACGCACAAGTGATTCCGCTGCCCTTTCTGGGCACGGTGATCGATGCCCTGTTCGCCAACCAGGGTGTGGCACCACTGGCCCCCATCCATATCAACCGGTCACGCCGTGACAGCAGCGACGACCAGATCAGCCCCGCGGTACAGGCCATGATCGCGGAGCGCTTCGAACAGGATCAGTTGCTGTACGACACCTGTTACCAACGCGTCGCCCCCCTGTTGGCGGGGCTTGAACCCGCACGCCCAACGGTGGAAACACTCACGGCAACCGATGGGTTGGAGAGGCTGCACAGCCTTGGTGGGCCGATTCATATCTTCGGCACCAACACAGCGGGCCAAGCGCTTTTCCGGTGGTTGAATCAGGCTGGCATCCGGGTCAGCGGCTTCCTGGACAGCCGCAACCAGGGCGACATCCTGCTCGGACGGCCGATACAGCAGCCGGAAGCGCTGACTGCTGAGCAGATGCGGATGGCAACAGTGCTGATCGCGTCAGAAACCTACGGCCCGGTTTACCGACTGCTTTCCGACCATGGAGGTGGCCGGATCATTGACGCGTTTGATCTGGCAAAGACCCTGATGCTGACGGAGGTGGGTGGGTGTGAAAGTCACCACCACCCACCCCTCCCCATCAATGCGCCCCGCCTTCCAGATAGGCGGCCCGCACCTCCGGGTTGGCCAGCAGTTCCGGCCCAGCCCCCTGCAGGACCACCTGCCCCTGTGCCAACACATAGGCGCGGTGAGCCAGTTTAAGCGCGTGATAAGCGTTCTGCTCGACCAGCAGGATGGTCATCCCCCGCGTCTTGTTGAGATCGTTGATCACATCGAAGATGCGGCGGATGATCAGGGGTGCCAGCCCCAGCGAGGGTTCATCCAGCAGCAACAGGCGTGGCCGGCTCATCAGCGCGCGGGAAATGGCCAGCATCTGCTGTTCCCCACCCGACAGGGTGCCCGCCCGCTGGTCCCGGCGTTTTTGCAGGATGGGGAACAGGTCGAAGCAATAGGCGATGTCGGTATCGAAGTTGGCCGGGTCGCCCAGCGTGGCCCCCAGCTGCAGGTTTTCAAACACCGTCATGCGCGGGAAGATGCGCCGCCCTTCCGGCACCTGGGCGATGCCCAGCTTGGCCGTTTCATGTGGCGGCAGGTCGACGATGGACTGGCCATCGAAAACAATGCTGCCCGCCGCAGGCTTGGGCTGGCCGCAGATGGTCATCAGCAAGGTGGATTTGCCGGCCCCATTGGCGCCGATCAGGGTGACAATCTCCCCCTGTTCAACCGTCACATCCACGCCGCGCAGGGCCTCGATGGGGCCGTAATTGGTGCAGACCCCCGTCAGTTGCAGCAGGCTCATACCCGGTCTCCTTCGCCCGCCACATCGGCGATATCGGCTGCCACAGCGGGCGGCAATTCTTCCTCGTCCGGTTCGCCCAAATAAGCCTTGATGACGCGCTCATCGGTGCGGATTTGCTCCGGCGTGCCCTCGGCAATCTTGCGGCCATATTCCACCACATGGATATGGTCGGAAATGCCCATCACCAGCTTCATGTCATGTTCGATCAACAGGATGCCGATGCCGAATTCGGCCCGGATGCCCTGAAGCAACTCCCCCAGTGCCGCCGTTTCGCGCGGGTTCAAACCAGCGGCCGGTTCATCCAGGCACAGCAACAGCGGATCGGTGTTCATGGCGCGGGCGATTTCCACCCGCCGCTGCACACCATAGGAGAGGTTGCCCGCCTCCTCATTGGCGACAGCGCCCAGATCCAGCCGGTTGATCCAGAACCGGGCCCGCTCGATCGCGTCCCTCTGCGCCGTGCGCCAGCCCTTCAGGCCCAGCAGCCCGGCAACGCCCAGCACCGATTTGCGCATCAACCCGACATGCTGGGCGACCAGCAGGTTTTCCAGTACCGTCATGCGCGGGAACAGGCGGATATTCTGGAAGGTACGCACCACGCCATGGCGCGCCACCTGATAGCCCGGCAGGGTCTGCAAACTGACCTTGCCGCGCGTCGGGTGCGCCAGGGACAATTCACCCGATGTGGGTTTGTAAAACCCGGTCAGGCAGTTGAAAATGGTGGTCTTGCCGGCCCCGTTGGGGCCGATCAGGGCGGTGATGCGGCCGGTATCGGCCGACAGGTTCACGCCATCCACCGCCACCAACCCGCCAAACCGCATGGTCAGGCCGGTGACATTCAGCAATGGTTCGCTCATGTCTCAGGCCCCCTTCTGATCCAGCTTCACGGTCGGC
Source organism: Niveispirillum sp. SYP-B3756 (assembly GCF_009495745.1). Classification (GTDB taxonomy): domain Bacteria; phylum Pseudomonadota; class Alphaproteobacteria; order Azospirillales; family Azospirillaceae; genus Niveispirillum. The sequence continues at coordinate 337,220 of NZ_WIDQ01000004.1, read as the reverse complement.
ACACGGGTGGAGAGCAGCCCACCCGGACGCCAGACCATGATGGTGATCATGGCAAGGCCGAACACGATCATGCGGTAATCGGCAAATTCACGCCCCAGTTCCGGCAGCATGACGATGAACAGGGCGGCAATCACCACCCCAACCTGACTGCCCATGCCGCCCAGCACCACGATGGCCAGGATCAAGGCGCTTTCGATGAAACCGAAGCTCTCCGGCGAGACGAAGCCCTGACGGGCGGCGAAGAAACAGCCGGCGAAGCCGCCCATCATGCCGCCAATGGCATAGGCGGACACTTTGCTGGCCGTGGGGTTGATGCCCAGCGACCGGCAGGCGATCTCATCCTCGCGCAACGCCTCCCACGCCCGTCCCACGGGCAGGGCACGCAACCGGTTGATCACCCAGGCCACCAGACAGACGAGCGCCAGCACGATCAGGTACAAGAACATCAACCGGTGTTCACCGGAAAAATCGATGCCCGTCAGCTCGTGAAAGCTGCCCATGCCTTCCGGCGGGCGGCGGTCGAAGGACAGGCCGAACAGGCCGGGACGCGGAATGCCCGACACACCGTTCGGCCCGCCCGTCAGGCTCTGCCAGTTCAGGATGACGATGCGGGTGATTTCCCCAAAACCCAGCGTGACGATGGCCAGATAATCCCCGCGCAGCCGCAGGATGGGCAGCGACAGCAGCGCCCCGAACAAGGCGGCGATCAGGCCCGACAAGGGCAGGCAGACCCAGAAATCCAGTCCGAAAAATTTCGACAGCAGGGCGAAACTGTAGGCACCGATGGCATAGAAGGCCACGAAACCCAGATCCAGCAACCCCGCCAGCCCCACGGTAACATTCAGCCCCAGCGCCAGCAGGATATAGATCAGCACCGTGGTGCCCAGGTCGATGATATAGCGGTCGCTATAGGGCATGAAGGGCAGCGTCACGGCAAACAGCAAGGCCACCGCCATGAAGGCCCGCGTCAGCCGGGCCGCCAGTGTCGGCTCCCCCGCCGCAACGGGCTTTGCCTGCTTCTTGGGTCGGCTGGCGGCACGCGCGGCCAGCGCATCGCGCGCAAAGCCCAGCAGCAACCGGCCGATAAACACCAGCCCCACAGCCCAGGCCACCCAGGACCAGCGGCTTTCCACCACCAGCCCCTGGTCGGTGGAAATGGTGTGCAGCCCGATGAAGGGGATGGACAGCACCAGCGCCAGCCCGGCGGCGGCGGCACTGTCTTTCAGCTTTGTCTCGATAGGGGTCGCCATCTCACACCTTCTCGATGTCTGGGCGGCCCAACAGGCCAGTGGGACGGAAGACCAGCACGGCGATCAGCACGCTGAAACTGGCCACATCCTTATAGGCACCAGAGATATAGCCGGTGAAAAACGCCTCAATCAGGCCGATCAGCAGCCCGCCCAGCATGGCCCCCGGCAGGGAGCCAATGCCCCCCAGCACGGCGGCGGTGAAGGCCTTCATCCCCGCCAGGAAGCCGATATAGAAATCGATCACCCCGTAATACATGGTCACCAGCACACCGGCCACGGCAGCCAATGCGGCACCCATCACGAAGGTCAGGCTGATGGTGCGGTCCACATTGATGCCCAGCAGCCCCGCCATCGTGCGGTCCTGCTCACACGCCCGCTGGGCGCGGCCCAGGGCGGTGCGGTTGATCAGCTGGGTGAAGCCAACCATCAGGGCAAAGGTCAGCACAATGATGAATAGCTGGATATAGGAGATGGAGAGCGTGAACCCGTCCCCCTGCCACAGGTTGATGCCGCCATTCATCACCGGGGCCAGCGGCTTGGGCCGCGATCCTTGCGTTTGCATCACATAGTTCTGCAGGAAGATCGACATGCCGATGGCCGAAATCAGCGGCGCCAGTTTTGGCGCGCCGCGCAGCGGGCGATAGGCGATGCGCTCCACCGTCCAGCCATAGGCGGCGGTGAAGAAGATCGACACCAGCAACACCAGCAGAAGCGCCAGCGGCACGGCAGCAATCCCCAGCGCCGAGAGTAGCGAGAAGGTCGTCACCGCCACAAAGGCACCGATCATATAGATTTCGCCATGGGCGAAATTGATCATGCGGATGATGCCGTAAACCATCGTGTAACCGATGGCGATCAACCCATAAATGGCGCCTAAGGTGATGCCATTGATCAGGTATTGGAGAAACGTCCCCAGCGCTGACGCGTCCATGTGCCCCCATATGTCCGATGCGGCCGGCGGTTCCCTGATTTATGGCCGGTGGCGTGGCCTTGCTCGGGAACTTCTTCCGGCACCCGGATGCACGGTAGCGAACCGACACGCCCCCATCAAGCATGGCGCGAATTGTCAGGGAGACATTTGGGGCGCCCAGGCGGGCCTCACTCCGCCGACAGCCCTGCCAACCGGGCGCGAGTCAGTTCTGGGCTGACCCGTTCGGATGCCATCAGCCAGCGGATCAACGGCGTGGCCATGAAGGTGCTGACAATGGCCATCACCACCAACATGCTGAACATCGGCTTGGGCAGCACGCCCATATCATAGCCGATATTCAGCACGATCAGTTCCATCAGCGCGCGGGTATTCATGGCCACCCCGACGGTGGCCGCCTGCCGGTGGCTCTCCCCCAACGCGCGGCAGGCCAGATAGGCACCGCCGAACTTGCCGGCAAAGGCCACCAGACAGACCAGCGCACACAGGCCCCAGCCGGATGCAGACAGGGAGCCGACATCGGTGCGCAGCCCCGTATAGGCAAAGAACAAAGGCAGCAGCAGCACCTGCACCAGCCCGCCGACGCGCATTTTCCATTGCGCCACAAAGGCCCGGTCATTTTGCAGGCAATGGCCGACAATGAACCCGCCGATGATGGCGAAGATGCCCAATTTGCTGGTGATGATGGCCGCCCCCAGCAGCACCAGCAGCAGCCCGGCAATGGTGGTTGTGTCCAGCGTACCCCCCTCCTTCGCCATCCTTCCGGCCACCCAGCGGGACAGGAACGGGCGCACCAGCGCCAGCATCACCGCCACGAACAGGGCCACGGCGGCGATACGGGCCAGGAACATCACCATATCGAAATTGGCGGCGACGATGGCGGCCACCAGCCCCAGCAGCATCCAGCCGCAAATATCATCGATCGCCGCCGAGCCGATGACCAGCGACGCCGTGCGTGTATGGGACAGGCCCAGTTCCATGAAAATCCGGCCCAGGATGGGGATGGCCGTGATCGACATGGCGATGGCAAAGAACAGGCGGAAGGCCAGCAGCCCCTGATCCGGGTCCATGCCCAGTTCCCGCCAGAAAAACGGCGCGGTGGCATAGCCCAGCGCAAAGGGCGTGATGATCCCGGTCAGGCTGATCAGTGCCACGGCCCGCCCATCACGCCCGCGCCCCGGTGTCACCTGAAATTCCATGCCGATCTGGAGCATCAGCAAGATCAGACCCAATTGCGCCAGCCCGACAAAGATGGGCCGGGTTTCCGGCACGAACAGCGCGTGGGAGAGATCGGGGAACAAGGCCCCGATCAGCGACGGCCCCAGCAGCAAGCCGGCCAGGATTTCGCCCGCCACCGCCGTCTGCCCCAGAAACCGGGTACTGACCCAGGAGACAATACGGCTGAAGGCCAGGATCACCACCAGCTGGCAAAGCAGCATCAGCGTCAGATGTTCTGCCGACGAACCCACGGCGGAACCGGCCATGGCAGCCGTATTGCTCATGCGTTTTCTCCCCCCACGGAAGTATGCTTTCTCATGCTATAGCGGATAGCGAATGGCCCTGCCAGTGCTGCCCCCGGCTGGGGCGGGGTTTGCAGGGAAAGCCGGTGTCGTCGCACCCGCCGGGGGCTATGCTATCGGAATTCCATTAAGCCACGCCCGGTAGTTTCGCCTGTGCCCCACGATCATTGCTGCGACGATCCCAGCCACCACCACAATGCCCCCGCCCCCCCGCCGCACCCGGACCGGCCGGCGGTGATGACGCCGGGCACGCCGGCCTATGCCAAGGGTGCGGCGGTGCTGGCGGCAGGCGGGCTGGTGGCCTTCCCCACCGAAACCGTTTATGGGCTGGGCGGCAATGCCGGGGATGATGCGGCCGTGGCCGCCATCTTCGCCGCCAAAGGCCGCCCCAGCTTCAACCCGCTGATCGTGCATGTGCTGGATGAGGCGGCGGCCGAACCGCTGGTGCATCTGGATGACCGCGCCCGCCAGTTGATCGAGCTTTACTGGCCAGGCCCGCTGACCCTGGTGCTGCCGCGCCGGGCCGATGCGCCGCTGTCGCTGCTGGTCAGTGCCGGGATGGACAGTGTGGCCGTGCGCAGCCCCGCCCATCCCGTGGCCCGCGCCCTGCTGGCGGCATCGGGCCTGCCGGTGGCGGCCCCGTCCGCCAACCGGTCCGGCCATGTCTCCCCCACCACGCCGCTGCATGTGGCAGAGGAGTTCCCTGATGGGGGTGGGGCAAGGCTGCAGCTGATCCTGGCCGGCGGCAAGGCGGAAATCGGCCTGGAATCCACCGTGCTGGACCTGACCGGCCCCACCGCCCGCCTGCTGCGCCCCGGTTCGGTGACGCGGGAGGAGCTGGAGACAGTGCTGGGCCGGGTGGAGCTGGCTGGCGAGGCCGATGGCATCAAGGCCCCTGGCATGATGACCAGCCATTATGCCCCCGGCCTGCCGGTGCGGCTTAATGCCGACAGCGTGGGCGGGACGGAGGCGCTGCTGGCCTTCGGGCCGGATCAGTTCCTGCGCGGCGGGGCCATGCGGCTGAACCTGTCCCAGCGCGGCGACATGGCGGAGGCTGCGGCCAACCTGTTCGCCATGCTGCGCACGCTGGACCGGCCCGGCCTGTCCGGCATCGCCGTGATGCCGGTGCCGGAAAAGGGGCTGGGTGTGGCGATCAATGACCGGCTGCGCCGCGCCGCCGCGCCGCGGGGCTGATCAGGCCAGAAAGTCCGCGCTGGGGCGCACCTGTGCCTTGTGCGGGCCGACGGGGAACCCATCCAATATCTGGTTATGGTGGGCAATGATCTGCTCAAAGCGCAGCGCGCCGATATCGCAGGTCATGTGCCCATCGGCCAGCAGCGTGACATCGAAGCCATGCGCCACGGCACTGCGCACACTGGTATCGATGCAATAGGGCGTCATGCAGCCGCCAATGATCAGGTGGCCGATGCTGCGTTCACGCAGCAACGCCTCCAGCCCGGTGCCGAGAAAGGCATCGCAGGCGGATTTATTGAAAACGGGCTCCCCAGCCGCCGGCCCCAGTTCCGCCCTTATCTTCCAGCCCTCACTGCCTTTTTCCAGGCGGTGCCCCGCTTCCCCATCATGCTGCACATGGATCACGGGCACACCCTGCGCACGGGCCCGGTCGGCCAACGCCGCCAGCCGATGCACCATGGCATCCAGGGCCGCCAGCGTTTCCACCCCACGCGGGTCAGACCCCAACAGGATATTGTTCTGCACATCGATGATGATCAGGGCTGTCGCATTACCAGACATGCGGTTTCCTCCTTGTGGCCGAGCCGCATCATGGCCTGGTTCGTCCCGCCAGCGGCGGGACTTTCGGCGGCAGCACCCATGCCCAGGCACGTCTTTACCACCCGTGACGCCTCCATTAGCCTGCGTCGGTTGAACTAATAGTCGGGAAGCCCGCCCCCATGTCCCCTGCCGACCTGCTTGCCCGGATCGCGGACCTGATCGGCCCTGCCCATGTGCTGACAGATGCGGCGGCGATGGCCCCCTTTGCCAGCGAGCAGCGGCGGCGGCAGGCCTCCCACCCCGCCGCCGTGCTGCGCCCCGCTGACATGGCCCAGGTGGCCGCCATTGCTGCCCTGGCATCGGCTGCGGGCGTGCCGCTGATCCCCCAGGGCGGTAATACCGGCGTGGTGGGCGGCACCGTGGCGGCGGCGGACCGGGGGGCATTTCTGCTCAATCTCGGCCGGTTGAACCGCATCCGTGACCTGGACGCGGCGGATTATACGGTGACGGTGGAGGCGGGCTGCATTCTGGCCGATCTCCAGCAGGCCGCATTGTCGGCAGACCGCTATTTCCCGCTCTCCCTGGGGTCGGAAGGTTCCTGCCAGTTGGGTGGCAATCTTTCCAGCAATGCCGGCGGCATCCTCACCCTGCGCTATGGCAATGCCCGCGATCTGGTGCTGGGGCTGGAGGTGGTGCTGGCCGACGGGCGGATCTGGAACGGGCTGCGGCGCCTGCGCAAAGACAATACCGGCTATGACCTGAAACACCTGTTCTTAGGTGCCGAGGGCACGCTGGGCATTATCACCGCTGCGACGCTGAAACTGTTCCCCCGCCCCCGGCAGGTGGAAACCGCCCTGATCGGTGTGGCCTCCCCCGCCGCCGCCGTCGCCCTGCTGGGGCGGGCGCGGTCCGGGACGGGCGACTTGTTGTCGGCCTTCGAACTGATGCCGCGTTTCGCCATGGATGGCGCGCGCGATCTGCTGGGCCGCAACCATGACCCGCTGGCAGCATCCCACCCCTGGTACGTGCTGTTGGAAGTGGCCAGCGGCATAGAGGGACCGCTGGTCCGCCAATTGGTGGAAAACACGCTCGCCGATGCGCTGGAAAGCGGGTTGGCCCAGGATGCCGTGCTGGCCGAAAGCGGGGAGCAGCGCCGCCGGCTCTGGCAAATCCGCGAAGGCTTGCCGGAGATCGGCCGGGCCATTGACGGCACAGTGCATACTGATGTTTCCGTGCCGATCAGCCGCATCCCGGATTTCCTGGACCGGGTGATCCTGGCCCTGGCCGATTTTATGCCGGGCCTGCGCCCCTACCCGTTCGGCCATGTCGGCGACGGCAATATCCATTGCAATGTCGCAAGGCCAGAAGCGATGGACAAGGCCACCTTCCTGGCCCATGCCCCCGCCATCACCGCCATCATCCATGCCGAGGTGACGCGCCAGGGCGGCAGCATCAGCGCCGAACATGGCATCGGCAATCTGAAGGTGGCGGAGATGGCCCGGCTGAAAGACCCGGTGGAACTGGCCCTGATGCAGCAGATGAAGGCCCTGCTGGACCCGGCGGGGATCATGAACCCGGGGAAAGTTCTATCCTTGTAACCAGATGGTCGCCTGCTTGCGGCCCTGCGCTTTCAGGGCCGCCAGATAGTCCCGATCCACCCGCAGACCATCCAGCTCTTCCACCGCCTTGGCGTCGGGATCGATGGCCAGCAGGTGCAGGCTCTCCGGCCGGTCACGGTGGGCCAGCTTTTCCCGGACCAGGGCAATCTCCGCCTCCAGCGGGCGGGAGAAGGTGATCTCGTTGAGCCGTTCGCGGATCGTGTCCGCCGTCTTCGGCGTCTGCGATGCCCGGTTGGGCATGGCCTGCACCACCAGGATGCGCCCCACGGCCGGCCCTTCCAGCAGGGCGGCCACCGGCGGGTTCAGGGTGTAACCGCCGTCCCAGTACGCCTCCCCCTCGATCTCCACCGCCTGATGGATCACCGGCAGGGTGGTGGAGGCCAACAGCGCGTCCAGGCTGATATCGCCATTGGTGAAGACGCGCGGACTGCCGTCGCGCACGCGCGTGGCGGAGATATAAAGGCGCGGCGCCTTCTTCTGCGTCAGCGCCTGAAAATCCAGCACCTCCGCCAGAATGTCACGCAGCGGGTTGAGACCCAGCGGGTTCAGCGCATAGGGGGAGAAAAAGCGCGTGGCCATCTGCAGCGCCGCCGCATTGACCGCCCGCACCACGCCGCTGGCCGGCCAGCTGGGACAGAAACCCAGCGAACCGGCGCCGCATTCCCCCACCTTTTGCCAGAGCAAATCCAGCGTCGCCCGCGCGCCCGCCGGACCGTCGGCGGCCCAGCCACAGGCAAAGGCGGCTGCGTTCACGGCCCCGGCGCTGGCCCCGGATAGACGCACCGGGGTGAAACCCGGCTCTTCCAGCAGCCGATCCAGCACCCCCCAGGTGAAGGCCCCCAGGGAGCCGCCGCCTTGCAGGGCTAGCGCCATGCCGTCGGGCCGATTCGGCCGGGCGGGTGCAGGCGGCGGCGGTACGGGTTCGGCAGCGGGTGCCGGTGGTGCCTGGCGGCGGAACCCGCTGATCAGCTTTTTCAACACCATGATGATTGCCCGATTGCTGCGCCGCACAATAATTTGGGCAGTCAATCGGCAATGTGCAAGCGCCTTGGGGCGGGGCAGCCATGCCCCGCCTTATGGTCCGGTATCAAGCTGCCAGCTTGGCGCCACCTTCGGCCTTCTTGCGCATCCGGCTATAAGCAAATTTTGATGCGATATTGTGCAGCCAACCCTGCGGCTTCAGGCCCGATGCCTTGAACACCATGGCCACCATACGGTCCAGATGCTGCCGCTTGTAATAGGAATAGGCCAGCTTGGTATATTCGCTATAATTCTCGCTGCGCTGATAGGGCCGCGTCCAATAGTTGGCCGCGTAATAGGCATAGGCCAGCTCGTCATCCTCTGTCTCGTTAATACGGGACATGCTGACCATCAGCCGCTGCAAGCGGTTCAGCTTCTCGCTTTCCAGATAGCGCTTCAGGTAATCGTAGAACAGCTTGTAATGGCGCAGCTCGTCCGCCGCAATATGGCGGCAAATCTGCTTGAACACCGGCTCGTCCGTATCATCGCCCAGGGCGGTGTAATAGCTGGAGGTGCCGGTCTCCACAATGCAGCGACTGACCAGCTCGCCCGCCCGGCTGCCCCGGCGGGAGGCATCGACCGAGGTCTCCACCTGATAGCCCTCACGGAAGCGCGTCACCGCCGCCTGAAAATCCCAACTGGGATCGACGCGCTGCGCCCAGGCACCCAAGGCCTCGCCATGCTGCACCTCTTCCACCGCCCAATCACGGGCGACCTGACAGAATTCCGGGTCGTCGCGGAAGACATTGCACAGATAGTCGGCATAGATATGGCCGTTATATTCGACCAGCGCTGCAGCCTTCGCCAGCTTCACCTTGTCAGGGTCGACCTTGGACGGGTCGAACTTGTCCCAGGGGAGACCCTCGATGGTCCAGTGCGTATAAGCCATGGTAACGGCCAGCTTTCCTGATGCGAAACGAATCCAGGCCAACAGATTGGCAAGAGATCAACAAAAAGCAACGGGGGCGCTAGGCGCCCCCGTGATAATCGATCGCAAAAACCTGTGGCGTGACAGATTTGTTACGCCTGCCCGCCGGGGCCAGCATTGATCGGGATCAATGCACGCTCTGACCGTGAAGTTCCAGCTTGGCCTGGGCGATCATCAGCTTAGCTTCCAACGCATGGCGTTCGCCATCGGTCTTGGCGTCTTCCAGATCCTCGGCCAGATCAGCAATCTGCTTTTCCAGCGCGCCCATGTCCTGGCGGCGCAGGGCCTCCAGATCAGAAGCTTCTTCGGCCAGCACGGTGACGCGACCGGCGGTGATTTCGCAGAAGCCACCGGCAACGAAGATGCGCTGGGTAATGGTCACCATGTCGTTACCATAGATGTCGATGACACCCGGCTTAACGGTGACGATCATCGGCGCATGGCCCGGCAGCACACCCAGGGAGCCCTCTGCACCCGGTACCACCACCATCGTCACCGGCTGGGAAACCAGCAGCTTCTCCGGCGCGACCAGCTCGAATTCAACCTTGTCGGACATTCTTCAGACTCCAGATGTCTGATGTCAGATGCCGGAGGCAGGGGATTCCCTGGCATCCGACATCTGACACCTGTCCTCTTATCAAGCAGCCTCAGCAGCCATCTTGCGGGCCTTCTCGACGGCACCTTCGATGGTGCCGACCATGTAGAAGGCCGCTTCCGGCAGGTGGTCATAGTCGCCGTTGACGATGCCCTTGAAGCCCTTGACCGTGTCCTCGATGGACACCAGCACGCCGGGGGTACCGGTGAACACTTCGGCCACGTGGAACGGCTGGGAGAGGAAGCGCTGGATCTTGCGGGCGCGGGCCACAACCAGCTTATCTTCTTCCGACAGTTCATCCATGCCCAGAATGGCAATGATGTCCTGCAGGGCCTTGTACTGCTGCAACACCTGCTGGACCTTGCGGGCCACGCCGTAATGCTCTTCACCCACAATGCGCGGGTCCAGCGCACGGGAGGTCGAGTCCAGCGGGTCCACGGCCGGGAAGATCGCCATTTCAGCAATCGAACGGCTCAGCACCGTCGTGGCATCCAGGTGGGCGAAGGAGGTGGCGGGGGCCGGGTCGGTCAAGTCGTCGGCGGGCACGTACACGGCCTGCACAGAGGTGATCGAACCCTTCTTGGTGGAGGTGATTCGCTCCTGCAGGGCACCCATGTCGGTGGCCAGCGTCGGCTGGTAACCCACGGCGGACGGGATACGGCCCAGCAGAGCGGACACTTCGGCGCCGGCCTGGGTGAAGCGGAAGATGTTGTCCACGAAGAACAGCACGTCCTGGCCTTCCTGATCGCGGAAATATTCCGCGACGGACAGACCGGTCAGCGCCACGCGGGCACGGGCACCGGGCGGCTCGTTCATCTGGCCGTACACCAGGGCCACCTTGGAGCCGAGCGTGTCGTTCTCGTTCAGCTTGATAACGCCCGAGTCCACCATTTCGTGGTAGAGATCGTTACCCTCACGGGTACGCTCACCCACACCGGCGAACACGGAAACACCACCGTGTGCCTTGGCGATGTTGTTGATCAGTTCCTGAATGGTCACGGTCTTGCCGACGCCGGCACCACCGAACAGGCCGATCTTGCCGCCCTTCAGGTACGGGGCCAGCAGGTCGATGACCTTGATGCCCGTCACCAGGATCTCGGCCTCGGTCGCCTGTTCAGCGAAGCTGGGCGCGTCGCGGTGGATGGAGGCGACGTTGGTCAGGTCGACCGGGCCGCGCTCGTCAATCGGCTCACCGATCACGTTCAGGATGCGGCCCAGGGTGGCGGGGCCGACCGGCACGGTGATGGGGGCGCCGGTATCCGACACCTTCTGACCACGGACAACACCATCGGTGGTGTCCATGGCGATGGCGCGGACAGTGTTTTCGCCCAGGTGCTGCGCCACTTCGAGCACCAGGGTCTTGCCCTCGTTCACCGTGTGCAGGGCGTTCAGGATGGGCGGCAGTTCGGCGTCGAACTGAACGTCCACGACGGCGCCCAGCACCTGGGTGATGCGGCCGACCGCGTTGCTCGTATTAGCCATGGGGCAAGCTCCCTCGGAACCCAATATCTGACAGTCGTCTTGGAACTAATACCACGGCCAGGAAATCTTGGCCTTGGTATCCGCGCCGACTGGCGCGGCGGCGGCACGTGCCGCCGAAGTCAGTAAATTCTGACAGGTCAGAATTTACTGACACTGGTATAGGACTTAAACCGCTTCCGCACCGGAGATGATTTCAATCAGCTCCTTGGTGATAGTCGCCTGGCGGGTACGGTTATAGATCAGCGTGTACTTTTTGATCATTTCGCCGGCATTGCGCGTGGCATTGTCCATCGCCGTCATCTGCGCGCCGAAGAAGGAGGCTGCGCTCTCCAACAGGGCGGAATAGATCTGGATGGCGACATTGCGCGGCAACAGATCGGCCAGAATGCTCTCTTCGCTCGGTTCAAATTCATAAACCGGACGAACAGCAGCATCGGCCCCCTCGACCGCTGCCTGCGGGGCAGCGAACGGGATGATCTGCTGGAGGGTGACCTCCTGCGTGATGGCCGACCTGAACTTGTTGTAGACGATCGTGGCGATGTCGAACTCACTCGCCTCGAACATCTCCAGCAGCTTGGCGGTGATCATGTCCGCGTCGGCATAGGAGAGGCGCTTCTTGCCCACTTCCTCAAACGAGGCGGCAATCAGCGAGGGGAATTCGCGGCGCAGCAGGTCGCGGCCCTTGCGGCCCACGCACAGCAGCTTCACCACCTTGCCCTGTGCCTGGAGCGACAGGATCTGTCGCTTGGTGGCACGGACGATGGAGCTGTTGAAACCGCCGGCCAGACCACGGTCGGCCGTCATCACCACCAGCAGATGCACCTGGTCATTGCCCGTGCCCGTCATCAGACGGGGGCCGCCCGGACCGCCCGCCACATTGGCGGCGAGCGATGCCAACATGCGGCCCATGCGCTCCGCATAGGGCCGACCAGCCTCCGCCTGTTCCTGGGCGCGGCGCAGCTTGCTGGCCGCGACCATCTTCAGGGCAGAAGTGATCTTCTGCGTCGACTTGACGCTGGTGATCCGGTTTCGGATGTCCTTCAAGCTCGGCATAACGGCCCTACGCTTTCAAAGACCCGTTCAATCGGGACTGTTGGATCAGGCAAAAACCTTGGAGAAATTTTCGAGGAAAGCCTTCAGCTTTTCCTCAGTCCCCTTGGAGATCGCCTTCTCGGTGCGGATCGCGTCCAGGATGTCGGCACCCTTGGCGCGGACCTCGTCCAGGAAGCGGGCCTCGAAGCGGTTCACATCCTCGGTTTTCACCTTGTCCAGGTAGCCCTTCACACCGGCGAAGATCGACACCACCTGCTCTTCCACCGGCAGCGGGCTGAACTGGGGCTGCTTCAGCAGTTCCGTCAGACGCGCACCGCGGTTCAGCAGACGCTGGGTGGAGGCATCAAGATCGGAAGCGAACTGCGCGAAGGCAGCCATTTCACGATACTGGGCCAGTTCCAGCTTGATGGTGCCCGCAACCTGCTTCATCGCCTTGATCTGCGCGGCGGAACCGACGCGGGACACAGACAGACCCACGTTGATGGCCGGGCGGATACCGCGATAGAACAGACCGGTTTCCAGGAAGATCTGACCGTCGGTGATGGAAATCACGTTGGTCGGAATGTAGGCCGACACGTCACCGGCCTGGGTTTCGATGACCGGCAGAGCGGTCAAGGAGCCGCCGCCATTCTCATCGTTCAGCTTGGCCGCACGTTCCAGCAGACGGGAGTGCAGATAGAACACGTCGCCGGGGTAAGCTTCGCGGCCCGGCGGACGGCGCAGCAGCAGCGACATCTGACGGTAAGCAACGGCCTGCTTGGACAGATCGTCATAAACGATCAGCGCGTGCATCCCGTTGTCGCGGAAGAATTCGCCCATGGCCGCACCCGTATAGGGGGCCAGGAACTGCAGCGGCGCCGGTTCGGAAGCGGTGGCGGCGACGACGATGGAATATTCCAGCGCGCCGTTTTCTTCCAGGGTCTTGACGATCTGGGCAACGGTGGAGCGCTTCTGGCCGACCGCAACATAGATGCAGTACAGCTTCTTGCTCTCGTCATCGCCCTTGTTGATCGCCTTCTGATTAATGAAGGTATCCAGCGCAATGGCGGTCTTGCCGGTCTGGCGGTCACCGATGATCAGCTCACGCTGGCCACGGCCAACCGGCACCAGGGCGTCAATGGCCTTCAGGCCGGTCTGCATCGGCTCATGCACGGACTTGCGCGGAATGATGCCCGGGGCCTTCACTTCCACGCGGGTGCGCACCACGTCGGTCAGCGGACCCTTGCCATCGATCGGGTTGCCCAGACCATCAACCACGCGGCCCAGCAGGCCACGGCCGACGGGGACTTCCACAATGGCGCCGGTGCGCTTGACGATGTCGCCTTCCTTGATCTGACGGTCGGAACCGAAAATCACGACGCCGACATTGTCAGCCTCAAGGTTCAGGGCCATGCCCTTCACCCCGCCCGGGAATTCGACCATCTCGCCGGCCTGCACATTGTCCAGACCATGGACACGCGCGACGCCGTCGCCAATGGACAGCACCTGGCCAACTTCGGCGACATCGGCCTCGTTGCCGAAGTTCGCGATCTGCTGCTTCAGGATCGCGGAAATCTCAGCGGCGCGGATTTCCATTATCCAACCCCTTTCATGGCGAGTTTCAGCTTGTTCAGCTTGGTGCGCACGGAACTGTCAACCATGCGGGAACCGATTTTGACGACCATCCCGCCGATCAGCGAAGGATCGATCCAGACGTCGAGCTTGACCTTGCCGCTGGCGCTCGGATCGATCGCCGCAGCCAGAGCCGTCCATTGTTCGTCGCTCAGCGGACGGGCAACCGTCACGCGCGCCGAGGATTCACCGCGACGACGGGCAAGTTCGGCCAGAAAACCGTCCATCATGCCCGGCAACGCCGCCAGCCGGCGGCTGCGCGCCACCAAGCCGATGAATTTGCGCACAAGCTCCCCCACGCCAGCGGCGGCCAGAACCGCCTCCATGGCGCGTTCCTGATCGCCACGGGCGAGCAGCGGGCTGCCGATCAAGCGGCGGAGATCCGCGCTTTCGGCGAGCAGAGCCTTGACGAGCGAGAGATCCTGGGCCGTCTGGTCCAGAGCCTGCTGCTCGTCCGCGAGATCGAACAAGGCGCTCGCATAGCGAGAGGCGAGTTCGGATACGCCAGTCCCTTCGGTTGCCACCTGGTAACCCCGGTTGTGTCCGTGGACCCTGAATAATTTCAGGATGTTAGCAATAAGCCACCTTGCCGGAAGAGAACCTTCCGACGTTGAGCGAGCGTGCATGTAACACAGCCCCAGCCCCTACGCAACTGGTCCGGCTGGATTTGGGCTATGCGGTTTTGCGCCGCGAACCGCCAAAAAACGCCGATCTGCGGCGTTTGGGGCGGGCGATCCGACGAAGGTGCAAGGGCGCCTTGCGCAGGTGCGAGATGACGATGCCATTGGTATAGGGCAGGCCGATGCTAGGCCAACCTATACGAAGGCGTTGATCTTGCGGGCTTCTCCGTAAAGTTCCCGTTAACCGGTTGCGCGCCAGTTTGGACAGAACAAAGGCCAGATTATGGCCGTCCTCATTCCTTCGTCCAAGGTGTCCGGCCATGTGTCTCATCATCCCCTTTCCGGTTACCCGTTTTACCCCCGGTGATGTTGCCTGCTGGTCCCGACTGGCCGAGGACAAGGTGCGCCGGGGATTGTGGCAGCCGCATCGCCGGGTGAGCAGCCGCGACAATGACAGTTTTCTGGTCAGCTTCCCCGATGCCGAACGGCCGGTCTTCAAGTTCGAACGGGATCGAAGCGGCACCTATCGCCTCAGCTTCAATGACCGTCGCGGCTGGCACCCGATCGGGGTAGGGGCAACGGCCGAGGAATGTCTGGCCGTCTGGGACCAGCCGCGCCGCCGCGACGCCGCCGCCAGTTAACCGCCCTGCCCCACTCTATACTGTGCCCGACGACAGCACGTTCAAGGGGATCGGCAAGCGCTCAATCCGCAGGGGCAGCCGGGCGATCACATCGCCATCACCCTGCACCGGCTCCCCCGCCGGCCCCTCGATCTCCACGGCCGTGACGGGCAAGATGGTGACATCCCGACGGGTCGGGATCAGTCCCAACACCATCGCCGTGGCATAGGACAAGGCCGCCAGCCGCCCCGCGCGCTGGAACAGCACCAGTTGAAAACCGTCCGCGTCCAGCCGTGCGGCCGGGGCCAGCACGAAGGTGCCGCCATAATAATGCCCATTGCAGATGATGGCGCTGGCTCCTTCCAGAGCCGTCACACTGCCATCCGGCCCGGTCGCCCGCACCCGATAATCACAGCGGGGGCCGGCCATGATCTCCCGCAGGGAGCCCAGCGCATAGGCCCCCTTGCCCAGCCGGCGCTTTACCACCGGATCAATGCCGGCCACCACACGGGCATCCATGCCCACACCGGCCATCTGCACGAACAGCCGACCATTGGCCCGGCCCAGCCGGATGGGGCGGGCCGGGGCGGTGGCCAGCCAGCGCCCCACCGAGCCCGCCTCGGCCGCCATGCCCAGCTCATGCGCCAGCACATTGGCCGTGCCCAGCGGCACAATCCCCAGGGCCGGTAAGGGCAGGCCGGCCACGAGCGCCGCCCCGACCATGCCGTTGATCACCTCATTGATGGTGCCATCACCACCCGCCGCCACGATGGCGTCAAAGCCACCGGAGCGCACCGCCGCCGCCGCCATGCGCTCCGCATCGCCGGCGGCCGTCGTCGCCGACAGCTCGATTCCCGCCCCCGCCCCCCGGGCGGCGGCCAGGGCGCGGTCCAGATAGCCCGGCCGCCGCCGCCCGGCCGTGGGATTGAAGATGACCAGCAGACGACGCCGTGGCGCAGAAACAGGCAAAGCCGACCCATTATGACGATCGGATGAATGGATCATGTATTCATCATGACTGTCCGAAGAAGATTTGAATAACATGACGTTCTTCACCGCTCATATGGTGGTCAATCAACGGAAGTGCCGATATAGAACCAGCAAGCTGTCGATAGATAGTCTTAAGCCATGACAATAACAATATGTGGATGAGGCGGTTTATCGAAGTGGGGGATTGGGGTTGACCGGCCATGGGGGCAGTCATGCTGGGCGACGAAGACGTCAAGCGTTACCGGACGATCTGGCTTTCCGACATTCACCTGGGCACCCGTGGGTGCCAGGCGGAAATGCTGCTGGATTTCCTGAAACATACCGAGTCGGAACGTCTCTATCTGGTCGGCGACATCGTCGATGGCTGGCGGCTGAAGAAAAGCTGGTACTGGCCCCAGGCGCATAATGACGTGGTGCAGAAAGTGCTGCGCCGCGCCCGCAAGGGCACCCAGGTGGTCCTGGTGCCCGGCAATCATGATGAGGCATTCCGGGAATTTGTCGGCCTGCAGTTCGGCGGCGTCACCATCCTGGAAGACACCATCCATGAGGCCGCCGACGGCAAGCGCTATCTGGTGATCCATGGCGACCAGTTCGATGCCGTGGTCCGCTATGCCAAGTGGTTGGCGTTCGTGGGCGACAGTGCCTACACCTTCCTGCTGTGGCTGAACACGGTGGTGAACAAGGTCCGGCGCAAGCTGGGTTTCCCCTATTGGTCGCTGTCAGCCTATCTGAAGCACAAGACCAAGAAGGCCGTCGAATTCATCGGCGATTATGAAACGGCGCTGACCGACGAAGCGCGGCGCCGGCAGGTGGATGGCGTCATCTGCGGCCATATCCACCATGCCGAAATGCGCGACATGGACGGTGTTCTCTATGTGAATGATGGGGACTGGGTCGAATCATGCACCGCACTGGTGGAACACACGGACGGGCGGCTGGAAATCTTGCGCTGGGCGGATATTGTCGCCTCCCGCACGGCGATGAAGGCAGCAGCGTGAAGCTGCTGATCGTCACGGATGCCTGGCATCCGCAGGTCAACGGCGTCGTGCGCACCCTGACGACGACGCGGGCTGAACTGGAACGGCTGGGCCATCGGGTGGAGGTGATCTCCCCCGACCGGTTCCGCACCATCCCCATGCCGACATATCCGGAAATCCGCCTCGCTCTGGCCCCCGGCCGGCGGGTGCGGCAGATGATTGAGGCGGCCCAGCCCGACGCCATCCATATCGCCACCGAAGGCCCGCTGGGTTTCGCCGCCCGGCGTTACTGCCTGAAACGCGGCCTGCCGTTTACCACCGCCTATCACACCCGCTTCCCGGAATATGTGCGGGATCGCGCACCGGTGCCGCTGCGCCTGTCCTATGCCTTCGTGCGCCGGTTCCATTCGCCGGCCCATTCGGTAATGGTGGCCACCGCCAGCATCGAGGCTGATCTGGTACAGCGCGGCTTCACCAATATCCGCCGCTGGTCGCGTGGGGTGGATACCGACCTGTTCCACCCGCGCGACAAGAGCCTGTTCGATCACCTGCCCCGGCCGGTCTTCATCTCTGTCGGCCGGGTGGCGGTGGAAAAGAATATTGAGGCGTTCCTGTCGCTGGACCTGCCCGGCTCCAAGGTGGTGGTGGGCGACGGGCCGCAACGGGCGGAGCTACAGGCTAAATATCCCGACGTCACCTTTGTCGGTGCCAAACATGGCGAAGAACTGGCCCGGCATTATGCCGCCGCTGATGCCTTCGTCTTCCCCTCGCGCACCGATACGTTCGGGCTGGTCTTGCTGGAGGCGCTGGCCAGCGGCCTGCCGGTGGCGGCCTTCCCCGTTCCGGGCCCGCTGGATGTGATCGGCGACCATCCGGCCGGCGTGCTGGATACGGATTTGCGCCGCGCCTGCCTGAAGGCGCTGGCGATCGACCCTAACCTGTGCCGGGACCACGCGCTGACCTTCTCCTGGCAGGCCTGTGCCCGCCAGTTCCTGGCCAACCTGCGCCCCTTCACGCCGGAGGGGCTGGCCGATCAGGCGGCTTGACAGCAATCCGCCTTGGTCAGACCCGTTGGTTCTGACCAAGGCCCCTCAATTGCCGGGCGGCGGCATCCGCCGCCTTGGCTCACGCGGGCACGTACCCGCGGGCGCTCAATGCGCCAACCAGGCATTAATGAGTGGCACTCATTAATGCCTGGTATCGCTGGCAACACGCAATCACGGGCCGGCACGGCATAATCTGCCGTTGCCGGCCCGTTTTGATTCGGTTATGCCTGAAGCCGGTGGCGCTTAACCTTTCCTGCCACCAACCATCAACACGCCGGTACCGGGAACACAGTGCGGATCACCTGATCCAAATCTGCGGCTATCCCTGTAACTGTAAGCGGCGAGCGTGACAGACGGGCGGGGCCGCAACCCCGCAGCCACTGGGCACCCCCTTGCAAGGGGCCATGCCTGGGAAGGTGTCTGTCAGGCGATGACCCGCGAGCCAGGAGACCGACCGGCGCTGTGTCGCTCTCTGCTTTGGCTCAGGGGTTGGCCAGGGCACGGGTTCACTCTCGTCTTGAGCGACGACCGAGCGGCGGGGGCCGCATCGGAACGTGCCGACGGGCGCCTGGCATCAGGCGCGTCCGACCGTTGGCGCGCGCCTGTTCGCCTGCCGGCGAGATGCCCCCTGCCCTGTTGCAGTGTCGCCAGACGGGGCTGTCGTCGGGGCTTGGACCCGCGCGGCGAAACAGTGCCGGGGACGCGATCTGTAACAGTTTCGGAACAGTAATTAACTCCCGCGGACGGGAGGGAATGTTACGGCAACTGAATGATCGCGCTCATGCATAGTGGGGAACCAATGACAAATAACCGGGTATCCCGGCTGGCCTTGATGGCCCTGGCCGGTCTCACCACCCTGCCCGCCGCCGCCGACGTACAGGTGGCGCAGACCGAGGAAATCATCGTCACCGGCCGTTCGCTGGAGGAAACGCTTCCCCAGGAACTGGCCGCCTATGGCAGCGATCTTGAAGTCATCGACGAAAGGCGGATCAAGGAGGGGGGCTTCCGCGATGTTTCCCAAGCCCTGCAGATGCTGACCCCCGGCCTTTACCTGCTGCCGAATTCCGGCCCCTTCTCCTATGTCGATATCTCGCTGCAGGGCTCGCGCACCCAGGATGTGCTGTGGCTGGTGGATGGGGTGCGCATCAATAACCGGCTTTACGGCACCACCACGCCGGCCGACACGCTGCCGGCCAGCATGGTGGAACGGATCGAGGTGCTGAAGGGCGGGCAAAGCCTGTTCTTCGGCACCCAGGCCGCCGCCGGTGCCATCAATGTGGTGACGCGCGGCTTCAGCGACACGCCGGACGGGCAAGCCAATATCGGCTTTGACACGCGCGGCACCTATCATCTGGATGGCTATGTCCGGGGCCGCATCGATGCGCATAAGCTGGTGCTCTATGCCACCAAGGAAAAGGCGGAAGGCTATCGTCCCTATACGGTGATGCAGCCCAGCGCCACCCAGCGCGACCGAGGCTTTAATGTCCGCTCCGCCGGGTTGAAATATGGCACGGAACTGGCCGAAGACCTGTCGCTGGAGCTGTCCTATCAGCATACCGACGCCAAGGTGGATTTCGCCACCCCGGCCCGCACCCTGCTGAATTACAATGACCGGGACGAGGAGATTGCCAGCCTGCGGCTGGATTACACGCCTACCGGCATCGCCCAGTTCTTCCTGAAAGGCTATTTCCATGATTGGGATACGAAATACGCCAATATCCAGAACAGCCTGACCGGCGGCCCGCCGGTGGTAATCAACCCGCCCGGCACCTATTGGGGCTATCGGGATTACGGGGTGAACGGGGTGCTGAAACTGGCCCTGCATCGCGGGGTGGATTATCTGCTGGGCTATGATTTCCAGAATTTCCATGGCCGGGATGATGTGCTGCTGATCGCCGGCAGAACCGAGCAGGTCCATGCCGGCATCCTGCAAATCCGCAGCAATGATGATCTCTCCAGCGATCTGAAGCTGGCCGCCGGCGTGCGCTACAACCGCACCGATGCGGCCGACAGCACGGTGTGGAATGTCAGCGGTCGCTATGAATTCAGTGACGCGCTTTATCTGGAGGGGGTGGGTGGCACCTCCTTCCTGTTGCCCAGTGCTGAACAATTATTCGCGGTTGATCCCTGCTGCGCACGGGGCAACCCGAAGCTGGCCCCTGAGCGCAGCCTGTCCGCCAACCTGTCGCTGGGCGGCGCGCTGGAAGCGGCGGGCCGGGTCACCTGGCAGGTGACCGGCTTTGCCCGCCGCGTCAACAACCTGATCACCGATACCTACAGCAACCCCGCCTTCCCGGACGGGATTTACATCAATGAAGACCGCAAGGTGCAGGTGCGCGGCGGGGAATTGCAGGTCGGCTGGCAGCCGGACGCGGATTGGCGGCTGGATGCCAGCTATACCCATACCCGCTCCCGCAACCAGGGGGCCAACCAGCAGCGCGACCGCATCCCAACGGATTTTGCCAAGGCCGGGGTCTCCTATCAGCCGGTCGACCGGCTTTTCGGCGCCGATCTGGCAGTGAGTTGGACCGGTGACAGTTGGCAGACACTGAGCGGTTTCGGCCGGCGTAATTACGGCAACCATGTCGTCACCGATCTGGGCGCCCACCTGTTCCTGGACAGTGACCGCCGGCACCGGCTGGGGGTGCGGCTGGAAAACCTGTTTGATGAAGAATACTCCACCCGGCTGGGCAGTGCGGCGGCCGATGCCGGTGGACGCTTCCTCTATGGTGCTCGCGGGGTGCCACGCACCCTGCATGTCAATTACGGCGTGCATTTCTGATGCCGGCCAGCCTTGTGCAAAAACGCCGCCCGCCGCCTGCCCATTGGCGGGCGGCGGTGCTGCGCGCCATCGTCTGGGCCCATCGCTGGCTAGGCGTGGGCCTGGGCCTGGTCATGCTGGTCTGGTGCCTGTCCGGCTTCGTCATGATGTATGTGGATTATCCACGACTGACGGCGGCGGAGCGGCGGCTTGGCCTTGCCCCCCTGGACCTGAGCCAGCCGCTGGCCGACCTGTCCGGCAGCCTGCCGGCGGAAACCATGCTGGCCGGATTCCGCCTGGAAATGCTGGGCGACCGGCCGGTGCTGCGCCTGCAGCCCGTCGGCGGGCACGGCCCCCGGCCAGGGGAACAGATGCGGGCAACGCCGTTGCTGCTGGACGCCGTGACAGGCCAGCCGGTGGCCACGCTGACGGCGGAACAGGTGGTGACACTGGCCGATGATGCCGCCCGGCGCAGCGGCATTGCCGGCACTGCACTGGAGGCCGAGCTGATCGAAGCGGACCAATGGACGGTGCAGAATGCGCGGCGTCACCAGCCGCTCTACAAGGTGCCCTTCAATGATGCCGCCGGCAGCGTGCTCTACGTCGCCGGAGCCAGCGGGGAACTGGTGCAGCAGACAACCCGCTGGGAACGGTTCTGGGGCTGGCTGGGGGCGGTGCCGCACTGGCTCTACCCCACCTTGCTGCGCCAGCAGCCGGTGCTGTGGACGCAGGTGGTGATCTGGCTGTCGCTGGCCGGCTGTTTTCTCACCCTGGCCGGGATCATCATCGGGCTGGTGCGGTTGCGGCGGCGGGATGGCAGCCTGTCCGTCCCCTATCGCGGCCTGTGGCGCTGGCACCATGTCAGCGGGCTGGTGGCCGGGCTGCTCACCCTCTCCTGGGTGGCATCGGGCCTGCTCTCCATGAATCCCTGGGGGCTGTTGGACAGCGAGGCCGGCCAGTGGCGGGGCCGGCTGGCCGGCACGTTGACGGGGGCCGATGCCGCCCATGCCCTGGCGCTGGCCCCCGGTCTGGCCCTGCCGCCCGATACGGTGATGCTGGAGGCCGCACCCTTGGGCGGACGGCTCTATCTGGCGGCGGTGACACGGGATGGCCAGATCCAGCGCTTTGATGCCGGGGGGCGGCCTGCCCCGTTGAAAGAAACGGAGATCAGCGACGCCATCACCACCAGCGGCACCCACATTACGGAACTGGGCCTGCTGACCGAGCCGGACGATTATTATTACGCGCATAAGGGTGTTGTCGCCCTGCCGATCTGGCGAGCCATCCTGGCGGATGCGGAGGCGACGCGGCTTTATATCGATGCCGGCTCCGGCGTTTTGCTGCGGGCCTTTGATGCCCCCGCCCGGCAGTTCCGCTGGTGGCAGGATGGGCTGCACCGGCTGGATTTCGCCTGGATACGGGCGCGTCCCTTGTGGGATCTGCTGGTCATCCCGGCCCTGGCCGCCGTCAGCCTGCTCTGCGCCACCGGCAGCTGGATGGGCCTGCGCCGGCTGGGGCTGAAACGCCGTCGCCGTCGCAGGCCCGGCAGGGTTCAACGCACCACGATGCTCTCAAACCCGCCATAGATCATGCGTTTGCCGTCAAAGGGCATATTGGCGGGATCGCAGTTCAGGCGCGGGTCGGCCATCACCTTGGCATTGATCTCGTCCCGTGCCTGACGCGACGGATAGGTGATCCAGGCGAACACCACCACCTCATCCTCCTTCGCCATCACGGCACGGGGGAAGGAGGTGAGTTCGCCATAGGGCACATCATCGGCCACCGCTTCCAGATAGGAGAGCGCGCCATAGTCGGTCCAGACCTCGGCCGCGGTACTGGCCAGCGCCTTGTAATCGGCCAACCGGTCCTTGGGCACCGCAACGATGAAACCATCAACATAGGGCATGGTTTTCCTCCGTCCTTGGGGTTGTTTTCTGCCAACAAGCCCAAGGACGGAGGAGGAGGCCGCCATCCGACAGCCCCGCCCGAAAAAATCAATTCCCGATCTGCGCCTTCAGGAACTGTTCCCAGGCGGTCATGATCCGGACCATATCCTCCCGGTTCATCGGGTAATGGTCCATTTCCTTGATCTCGATATATTCCACATTCTTGCCGGCCCTTCTCAGGGCCTTTTCCATGTCGCGGCTATGGCCGACATCGGCCTGCGCATCGCGGTCGCCATGGATCAGCAGGACAGGCACCTTGATTTCCGCCGCGCGATGCACCGGGGAATTGCCGGGATCGAATTCATCCGCCTCCCCAAAGATGCGGTCGCGGTTATAGTTCTTGGTCCGCACTTTGCGCAGATCATTATAGAGCCGTTCCATATTGGCGACCGGTGCGGTGGCCACGGCGCATTTGAACAGGTCCGGCGTCTTCACCGCGCCCATCAGCGCGGCATAGCCGCCATAGCTCCAGCCCAGGATGCACATGCGGGCGGGGTCGGCATAGCCCTGGGCCACGGCCCATTGTGCGGCATCGGTGACATCATCCTGCATCAGCCCGCCCCATTGGCGATATCCCGCCTCCCGGAACTCGCCCCCCAGACCGGTGGAACCACGAAAATTGGGCTGGATGACGGCATAGCCACGGTTGGCCAGGAATTGCGACAGCACGTCAAATTCCCCATCATTGCGGCTCTGGGGACCGCCATGGGGCATGACGATGAAGGGCAGGTTCTTTTCCCCCCGCCCGACAGGCAGGGTGAGATAGGCGGGAATCTCCTGTCCATCCCGCGCCTTGAAGGTTACCGGGCGGCGGGCGGCCACAGCGTCTGTCGGCAGACCGGGGTAACTGTCGCCAAAAAACTCAAACTTCTTACTGTCGCGGAAGAACAACCGATAGACCGTGGGTTCCGTCAGGGAATAGCTGGCGACCAGCGCCACCTTGCCATCATCGCTGACATCGATGATCACCTCGCGGCTATTGGGCACCGCCTTGTCCAGCTTTTCCTGCATATCCTGGGTCACCGGGTCCAGCCAACGGCGCTGCGGCAGGTCATCGGTCCATTGGAAGGCAACCACGGCCCCCTGCTTCATCACCGCCCCGCCGATCGAATATTTCGCATCCTCCAGCAGACGCGGCCCCAGTTTTTCCTTGTCCAGGTCATAGGTATGGATGCCTGAACGGTCGCTGTCTTTCGTGTTGGTGGCGATATAGAGCTGCTTGCCATCGCGGGAGAAGCCGAGCACATCGAAAATGCCATGGTGGATAATGTCCGCCCGCTTCATCGGCCGGTAGGACTCATCCGCGCTGTCGCGCCGCATATAGGTCATCACGCCGGTACGGTCGTTATAGGTGCTGGCGATGCGCACCTGGCCCGTCGGATCAGGCAGATAGTCGCTGAGATTGGGCAAGGCGCGACGGACGCGGCTATATAGCCCGGTATAGACATCCAGCCGCACCACATCAGGTTCCGGCTGGCCGCTGGTCGGGAACAGGGCCAGCACGTGCTCCCGGTCGATAAATTGCAGGATGGGGGTGGACACCAGATAATATCGCCCCGCATCCGCACCCCGGTTCAACAGCACCTTGGCCTTGGCCCCGTCGCGGTTGATGGCGATCAGGCGCTGAAAACGGATGGGCATGACGCCCATGTTGGTCGGCACCTTCTGTGTCGCCATGGCGGACAGGATCAGCCGCTCCTCATTCACCCAGTCAATCTGGATGATTTCCGCCTCATCCGGCGGGGCGAATACGGTGGGGCGCTCACCCGGAACCGGGTGGGTTTTCTGTATCGCCAGATGCTGCCGCCCCTGCAGCGGGGCGAGATAGGCGACATATTCACCATCCGGTGACAGGCTGATCACCTGCAAGCTGGCCGGGTTGGCGAAAATTTCCACCGCTGCCGGGGCCGGCTGCGCCCCGGCGGCTGATGCCCACACACACAAACCCATCACCGCCACCAGGGCAGCCTTGATTGCAAACTGCAAGATTCCCCCCACATGCACGTCAAAACCATCAGGCCCCGACCTTGCATAATCTTATAGAGGGGTTTTCATTCCGGCAATTCCCCTATTGCATGTATTGGCCCATCAGCGTTTTCCTTGAGCCAGCAAAACCCAGAGCCCGGCCAGCCTTGCCTCGTCACTATCGGCCGGGATGGCGGCCAGGGTCTGTTCGGCCAGCTTGGACTGACCGGCCTTGTAATAAAGGATGCCCAGCCACAGGCGGGTGCGGGCCGGCAGGCGGGGCTTTCCCCTCAGGGATTGCTGCAGCAGGTTGATGCCCTGGTCCAGTTGCCCCAACATGGCCCGCGCCATGCCCAGCTTGGCCAGGGTATTGGTATCCTTAGCGGCGATGGCCTGACGCTGCTGTTCATCCAGCTCCTTACGCTGGGCTTCCACCTGCTCCCGCGCATAGGCGCGCAACCGTTCCTGACGTTCCTGCTTCGGCCCCGGCTGGCCCAGCAGCCCGGCTTGCCAGCCCTTGTCCAGGATGGATACGGCCTCCCCCGGCAGCCCTTCCACGATGGCACGCTGTGCGGCCTCTGTGTAGGAGTCAGGATTCTCATAGGCATCAGCCGCCAGTTTCAGCCGCACCCAATCCATATCCAGCCGGTCCGGGATCGGCTTTTGCTTTTCCATCGCATCGAACAGGCGTTGCCAATTGTCATGGGTGCTTTGTGTGGCCAACTGCTGACGCAGAGTCTTGATATAGCCATCCACATTGCCGGTACCGAATTCCGATGCCGCCAGCAATTGCAACACCTCGGCATTGGGCTTGCGACCGGCGGCGCGGGCCTCGTTCACCAGGGCCTGCGCCAGTTTTGAGGCTTTGGCCGGGTTGTCGCTGCGGTAATAGGCCTCCGCCAGCATCTGGCGGAACGCTTCGCTTTGCCGCCCTGCCGCCAGGGCCTTCTCGCCATAAGCGGCGGATTTGGCGAAATCACCATGCCGGTACCAGAGCTGGGAGAGGGTTTCCAACGCCCCTGCCTGATCCGCCGCCGACAGCGGCACCAGCTTGGTGGCCGCTTCGAACGCGTTGGCGGCCAGATTGAACTTGCCCTGTGCCTTAAAGATGGCGGCGCGCATCTGCTCCACCGCCCATTTCTCGTCCGGCTTGATGGCTTTGACGGCTGCCGCCTTCTCCACCTCCTTCAACGCCTGATCATAGCGTTTCTTGGACAATGCCTCCCCTGCCGCCTGCAGCGGCTTGCCCACTTCCGGGCCAACGGAAATGGCCGCCACAGCGGGCAGCACGGCCAGGGCCATCGCCGTGGCAGCGGGCAACAGGCGGCGGCGCAGGGTGCGAAAGGCGGAACGCATGACTTCTCCCAGGGAAACAGCAAGGGCCATACCCTGATTTGTGTCCAAACGCGCCCCGGTTCAACCCTGAATGGGCCGCCCCCCCTCCAGTGAGCGGACAATATGTTCCGCCAGCAGGTCGACAGCCTTGGACATTGCCCCTGGTCGGCGATGCAAGGCGATCTCCATATCCGCCAGATCGGGCATCTTTTCCACCACCTGAAAGCCGGTGGCCAGCAGGTCGCGCGACAGGATGGTGACGCCCAACCCGGCACTGACAGCCGCCTGGATGCCGTTCAGGCTGGGGCTGGTATAGGTGATGCGCCAGGGCATTCCGGCACGGTCCAGCGCCTCCAGCGCGCGGCGGCGATAAATGTCCGGCGCGGGGGCCAGCACCAAAGGCACCGGCTGGCCCGGTTGCAGCAGCAGCCGGGCGGATGCCGCCCAGACCAAAGGTTCCCGCCAGACCCGCACCCCGTCGCCGGCGCCGCGCGGTTCCCGCTTGCACAGCACCAGATCGTAATCACCCTGCGCAAAGCCATCCAGCAGGTTGGCGGTGAAATCACACCGCACCTCCAGCGCCACCTGCGGATGGGCGCGGGCGAATCGCCACAGCACATCGGGGAGGTGTGCTGTGGCGAAATCTTCCGGTGTGCCCAGCCGAACGATCCCGCCGACATCCGGTTCCATCAGCACCGCACAGGCCTCCCCCGCCAGCCCCAGCAGCCGGCGGGCATAGGCCAGCAGCACCTCCCCGTCCCCTGTCAGGGCAAACCCCCGCCCGTCCCGCAGGAACAGCCGTTTGCCCAGCCCGTCCTCCAGCCGTTTCACCTGCAGGCTGATGGTGGACTGGGTGCGGCCCAGCCGTTCGGCGGCCCGGGTGACGCCGCCGCTTTCGGCAATCGTCACCAGGGTGCGCAGCAAATCCAGATCGAACGGCGGCAGAGGGATCGGCATCAGGTCAGCCCAGGATGGCGCGGGAGAGCGCGAGATAAAGGGGGATACCGATCAGGATATTGAAGGGGAAGGTAATGGCCAGCGAAAGTGGTAGCGAGAGGCCCGGATCAGCATCCGGCAGGGCATGGCGCAGTGCCGCCGGCACCGCGATATAAGAGGCCGAGGCGCAGAGCGTGACCAGCAGCACCGTATCCCCCAGTTCCAACCCCAGCGGCAGCGACACTGCCAGTCCGATGGCCGCCCCCAGCAGCGGCATGATGAAGCCAAAGGCGATCAGCCGGGGGCTGAGCGAGGCCGCCTGCCGCAGCCGGCTGGCCGCCAAATAACCCATTTCCAGCAGGAACAGGCTGAGCGCGCCATCCCAGGGGGCAACAAACAGGCCGGCCAGCTTGTCCAGCCCCGGCTTGCCGATCACCAGCCCGACCAGCAGCGAACCCGCCAGCAGCAGCACCGAGCCATTCAGCGCCGCCTCCCGCACAGCGGCCCCCAGCCGGCCATTGCCATTCCCACCGCCCATGGACAGGGTGACGGTGCCGCCCTGGCCATTGCTGCCCGCCGCCGCGACCGCTCCGCCGGCCATGCCCGCCAGCAACAGGCCGGAAATGATGGCCGGCCCTTCCATGATGGCCAGTGCCGCCACCATATGCCCGCCGAAGGTGATGCCTTGCGCTTCCAGCAGCTTGGTGGCGGTAACGAAGGTGACCAGACTGACGGAGCCATAATGCGCGGCAATCGCCGCCGCGTTGGTGCGGTCCAGCCCCACCGGCCCGCGCAACAGGGCAAAGCCCAGTATCGGCATGGCGAAGCTCAACAAAGCCGCTGCGATGAACAGGGGCAGCACCTCCCCCATCGCCGCCCCGGACAGGGCTACCCCGCCCTTCAGGCCGATGGCCACCAGCAGATAGGCTGCCAGCGCCTTGCCGAACCCATCCGGGAACGGGATACGGGCACCGACCAGCGCGATGGCAGCACCCAGAATGAAGAACAGGATAGGTGCGGACAGCAGCACGTCCATTTCAACATCTCCCACACAGCACAAAGGGCCTGTCAGACCCGCTGCGCCGCAACATAGGGGGGAGGTGTCATTTTGTGAAATTGATATGTTTTTTGATATTCATTGAATTTTTCAATGAATATCTGTGCAGGAAAATCGCCTCCCCCGACATCCGCCGTCACCCCGGCGAAGGCCGGGGTCCAGTTTCGTAGAGCAATGCGCAGGCGCCCCCTGGACCCCGACCTTCGCTGGGGTAACGGTGGTGAGAAAAGAAAAAAGGCCGGGGCGTTGCCACCCCGGCCTTGATCATCCTCACCCCCTTGCGGGGACCGCCGATCACATATGGATCGGGCGACCGGCAACGGCCATGGCGGCTTCCTTGATGGCTTCCGTCAGGGTCGGGTGGGCGTGGCTGGTGCGGTAGATATCTTCCGACGAAGCGCCGAATTCCACCGCCAGGCACAGTTCCTCAATCATCTCACCGGCAGAGGCACCGATGATATGGGCACCCAGCACCTTGTCGGTCTTGGCATCGGCCAGGATCTTCACAAAGCCTTCGGTGGCGTTCATCGACCGGGCGCGGCCATTGGCGGTGAAGGGGAACTTGCCGGCCTTATAGGCAATACCCTCGGCCTTCAGCTGCTCTTCCGTCTTGCCGACGGTGGCCACCTCCGGCCAGGTGTAAACGACGCCGGGGATGGCGTCGTAATTGATGTGGCCGGACTGGCCCGCCATCACTTCCGCCGCGACAACGCCCTCCTCTTCCGCCTTGTGGGCCAGCATCTGGCCGGCGATCACGTCGCCAATGGCCCAGATGCCCGCCACGTTGGTGCGGAAATGATGGTCGGTCTTGATGCGACGGCGTTCATCCAGTTCCACGCCCACAGCTTCCAGGCCCAGACCCTCGGTATAGGGGCGGCGACCGATGGCCACCAGCACGATATCCGCCTGGATGGTTTCCGCCGCACCGCCCTTGGCCGGCTCCACGGTCAGGGTGACGCTCTCGCCTTCCACCTTGGCGCCC
Source organism: Niveispirillum sp. SYP-B3756 (assembly GCF_009495745.1). Taxonomy (GTDB): domain Bacteria; phylum Pseudomonadota; class Alphaproteobacteria; order Azospirillales; family Azospirillaceae; genus Niveispirillum. The sequence continues at coordinate 308,245 of NZ_WIDQ01000004.1, read as the reverse complement.
GTCACCTTGGTGGACAGCTTGAAGTCGATGCCCTGCTTGCCGAAAATGCGCTGGGCCTGCTTGGAAACCTCACCATCCATGGTCGGCAGGATGCGGTCCAGATATTCAATGACGGTGACCTTGGCGCCCAGGCGCTGCCAGACGGAACCCAGTTCCAGCCCGATGACGCCGCCACCGATCACCACCAGATGGCCCGGCACCTTTTCCAGCTCCAGCGCACCGGTGGAGGAGACGATGCGCTTCTCATCAATCGTCACGCCGGGCAGCGGCATCACGTCGGAGCCGGTAGCGATCAGGATGTTCTTGGCGGACACTTCCTCGGTGGAGCCATCTTCCTTGGTCACCAGCACAATGCCGGGGGCCTTGATGGAACCCTTGCCAAGGATGCGGGTGACCTTGTTCTTCTTGAACAGGAAATCCACGCCGGTGACGTTGGACTTCACCACCTCGTCCTTGTGCTTCATCAGGCCGGCGAAATCCAGCTCCACACCCGACACCTTCACGCCGAAGGCACCCAGATGATGCTTGGCTTCGCTGTACTTCTCCGACGCGACCAGCAGCGCCTTGGAGGGGATGCAGCCGACATTCAGGCAGGTGCCGCCCAGGGTCTTGCGCATTTCCACGCAGGCAACGCGCATACCGAGCTGGGCCGCGCGGATGGCGGCAACATAACCGCCGGGGCCGGCGCCGATGACGACGAGATCGAATTGGGTGTCCGCCATGGGAATAACCATCCGTTGCTTTGCTGCTGCCCCTGGGCATAAGGGCCGGTTTCATTCGCGGCCCCCTTATGGCAAGGCCGCCCGCCGATGTCCACCGCCCGACCATGGTAACAGCCGTGGCGTTGTTACATGGCTGAAGGCGGTCGCCTGTACATCCCCGACATAAGTGTATTGTCGGTTTGCCCTGTTTTAAGCAAGAATCGACCAATGGCCTATAGCGGCGGGTACTGTTGCCCGTTCATTCTCCCCCTCTATGACAAGTCAGAGTCGCAATGATGAAAGCGACCGACCCACTGGGAGGCAAATGCCATGGATCAAGCCTATGCAGGCAACGGAAAGCCCGTCACCAGCGCAGGCACCAGCCAGGCCATCGCGGAGCTGGCGCAGGAGGTCGGAACGCTGGGCGTTTCCATTGCCGATGTGACCGGCTATGTCGATGATGTCAGCCGCCGCATCCGGCAGCAGGCGGAGATATTCGAGTCCTTGCGCCGGGAGGCGCTGGAGATGAAGGCCGGCAACACCCAGGTGACGGCCGCAACGTCTGCCGCAAGGGAAGTGACGGGCAAGGCACGGGCCCAGGCGGTGGAAAGCCGCACCCAGGTGGAACATGCGCTGGCGGAAATCCGCGCCCTGGCGACCGATGTCACCGGCATTGAACAGCAATTACGCGGGCTGACCGATGCCTTGTCACGCGTGGGCAAGGTGGCCGGTGAGATCAACACCATCGCCAAGCAGACCAACCTGCTGGCGTTGAATGCCACCATTGAGGCGGCACGCGCCGGCGATGCCGGGCGCGGCTTTGCCGTGGTGGCGACGGAGGTGAAGGCGCTGGCCAATAAAACGGCGGAGGCGACACAGGAAATCGACGCGACCATGCGCGACCTGGGCGAACAGGTGAAGGCCCTGGCGGCCAGAAGTGCCGCCGGCAGCGCCAAGGCCGCCAGGGTGCGCAATGAAACCGACCAGATCGGCCGCACCATGCAGGTGCTGGCCGACGCCATGGGCGAAGTGGACCGCCAGCAGGAACATATCGACACCGCCGCCCACGCCATCGGTGGCAGCATCGAGACGGTGGATCACCGTATCGGGGAAATGGCCGGCGGGGTGAAGGAAAGCAGCACCAGCCTGACCCAGGCCGGCAACCGGCTGAACAGCCTGCTTTCCCTCAGCGAACGGCTGATCGGCCACACGGCCAAGCTGGATGTGGAGACGGTGGACACGCCCTATATCCGCGCCACCCAGGCCGCCGCCCAGCAGATTTCCACCGCGTTTGAGCGGGCATTGGCCGAGGGGAGCATCCAGGTTTCCGACCTGTTTGACGAGGATTACAAGCCCATCCAGGGCAGCGACCCGGTGCAGCACATGGCGCGCTTCACCAGCCTGACCGACCGGCTGCTGCCCGCCATCCAGGAACCGCTGCTGACCCTGACCGACAAGGTGGTGTTCTGCGTGGCGCTGGACCGCAACGGCTATCTGCCCACACATAACCGCACATTCAGCGAGCCGCAGCGTCCCGGCGATCCGGCCTGGAACGCCGCCCATTGCCGCAACCGCCGCATCTTCAACGACCGGGTTGGCCTGACCGCCGGGCGCAACACCCAGCCCTTCCTGTTGCAGGCCTATCGTCGTGACATGGGCAACGGCACCTATACCTTGATGAAGGACTGTTCCGCCCCCATCCAGGTGGCGGGCCGGCATTGGGGGGCCTTGCGGCTGGCCTATCGGGTGTGAGGCGGGCGTTCAGCCATCCACCAGTTCAATACGCAACCGCTTGCCCACCGCACTGGCCGCCTTTTCCAGGGTCAGCAGGGTGACGGAGCCGTTGGCAGGGTCCAGCAGCCGGTCAACGGCTGTGCGGCTGGTGCCCATCCGCTCCGACATTTCCGTTTTGGTCAGGTTGCGACTTTCCATGGCTTGGGAAAGTTGCCAAGCGATGACCCGCTTCAGGGCGCGGGCATTGACCTGTTCAAGGATGCCTTGCTCTGCCAGAAAATCGTCAAAGGACGATCCGATATGGGGGTGCTTGTCTTCCATCACTTAGCCCTCGCGTCCTGACGCGAAGACTAAAAGGTCTTGCGTCAGAGGTTCCTCATCCGGTCCCTGGCCAGATCAAGATCGGCCTGCGGTGTCTCCTGCGTCTTCTTGATGAAGCCGTGGAGCAGGACCATCCGCCCCTCATGCACACAGAACAGAACTCGCGCGATGCGGTTCCTGAGATGCGTGCGCACCTCGAAAAGCCCACCGCCCATGGGGCGACAGGTTGGCATACCGATCGGCCAGCCAAATTCTACGGTTCGAATATCGTCTCCAATACCTACGCAATCTTCTTTGCTGAGGCTCAGCAACCATTCGCGTACAGGTTCGGCACCGCTTGCCAGCGCATAAAATTGCGCCGGGAGACGTTTAGGCACACCTTTCTGCATGACGCACCCCATTAACTGGAGCACATCAAGTAGCACCATTTTTGGTGCTACTTCAAACCAAAAAAATGAACACCAATGTGCCTACCATTGTTGTCCTTACACCCATTCTGCTGCAGGCGTCAACAAACAAAATTGTAGGAACAAACCTGCAGGGCTCAGCGGATATCGGAACCAGTCTGCAGCAGTCATGATAAAGCTGCAGACTGGTTCACGACTTATCCGGCCGAACAAAGCGGCTCCTCAAGCCCCCACCGCCCTCACCCCCTGGGCCACGCCCAGCGCCTTCAGCGCCGTGTCGACGATGTGGCGGGCGTTCAGGCCAGCCTCGTCATACTGCTTCTGCGGGGTGTCATGGTCCTGATAGGCGTCGGGCAGCACCATCGGGCGCACCTTGCAGCCGCCATCCAGTAACCCACTGCTGGCCAGATGGTGCAGCACATGGCTGCCGAAGCCACCGATGGAGCCTTCCTCCACCGTGATCAGTACCTCATGCTCCCGCACCAGCCGTTCGATCAGCGCCATGTCCAGCGGCTTGGCGAAGCGGGCATCGGCCACCGTCGTGGACAGGCCGCGGGCCCCCAAATCCTCCGCCGCTTTCAGCGCTTCCTGCAACCTTGTGCCCAGCGACAGGATGGCGACCTTGGCTCCCTGCTGAAGCACCCGGCCCTTGCCGATTTCCAGCGGCACGCCCTGTTCCGGCATGTCGATGCCCACCCCTTCGCCGCGCGGATAACGCACGGCAATAGGGCCGGCATCATGGGCAGCGCAGGTGGCCACCATATGCACCAGCTCCGCCTCGTCCGCGGCGGCCATCACCACCATGTTGGGCAGGCAGGCCAGATAGGCGATGTCGAAGGCGCCGGCATGGGTGGCGCCATCGGCCCCCACCAGCCCGGCGCGGTCAATGGCAAAGCGCACCGGCAGGTTCTGCAAGGCAACGTCATGGACCAACTGGTCATAACCGCGCTGCAGGAAGGTGGAATAGATGGCGCAGAACGGCTTGAAGCCTTCCGTCGCCATGCCGGCGGCGAAGGTGACGGCGTGCTGTTCGGCAATTGCCACGTCAAAGCTGCGCTTGGGGAACTGCTTCTGGAACAGGTCCAGCCCGGTGCCGGATGGCATGGCCGCCGTGATGGCGACGATCCTTTCGTCCTTGGCCGCTTCCTTGATCAGGCTGTCGGCAAAGACGCGGGTATAGGAGGGGGCATTGGCCTTGGGCTTGGCCTGGGCGCCGGTGATGACATCGAACTTGCCGACGGCGTGCAGCTTGTCGGCCGATGCCTCTGCCGGGGCATAGCCCTTGCCCTTCTGGGTGACGACATGCACCAGCACCGGGCCGCCCTGCGGATCGTCCCGTACATTTTCCAGCACGGGCAGCAGATGGTCCAGATTATGCCCGTCGATGGGGCCGACATAGTAGAAGCCCAGTTCCTCGAACAGGGTGCCGCCGGTTACCATGCCGCGCGCATATTCCTCCGCCCGGCGGGCGGCGTTCAACAGCGGGCGGGGCAGATGTTCGGCCACCTGTTTGGAGAAATCGCGGAAGCCGCGATAGGATTTGGACGAGATCAGCCGCGACAGATAGCCCGACAGCGCCCCCACCGGCGGGGCGATGGACATATCATTATCGTTCAGGATCACCACCAGCCGCGACTGGGCGGCCCCGGCATTGTTCATCGCCTCATAGGCCATGCCGGCAGACAAGGCCCCATCGCCGATGACGGCAACCACATTGTTGGTGCGACCGGCGAGATCGCGCGCCACCGCCATGCCCAACCCGGCAGAGATGGAGGTGGAGCTGTGGGCGGTGCCGAACGGGTCGTACTCGCTCTCCGCCCGTTTGGTGAAGCCGGACAGGCCGCCGCCCATGCGCAGGGTACGGATACGCTCCCGCCGCCCGGTCAAAATCTTGTGCGGATAGGCTTGGTGCCCCACATCCCAGATCAGCCGGTCGGCAGGCGTGTCAAAGCAGTAATGCAGGGCGACGGTCAGTTCCACCACACCCAGCCCGGCACCCAGATGGCCCCCGGTGACGGACACGGCATCGATCGTTTCCGCTCGCAGCTCATCGGCCAACTGGCGCAGTTGCGACGGCTGCAAACGGCGCAGATCCGCCGGAACCTTCACCTGATCCAGCAGCGGCGTTTTGGATGGGGACATGCCCGCCTCTCTCTAAACCCAAGTCTTTTTCTTAGGACCGGCGCTCAACGACAAATCGGGCGACCTGGACCAGCATATCGGCCCGATCACCAAAAATATCCAGATGCTGGGCCGCCTGATCGGCAAGCCGGCGTGCCTGATCGCGCGCCCGCTCCACCCCTAAGATAGAAACAAATGTGGCTTTTCCAGCGGCGTCATCTCGTCCCACCGGCTTGCCCACCTCATCCTGCTGGCCTTCCACATCCAGCAGATCGTCGGCAATCTGGAAGGCCAGCCCCAGATCGTGGGCGTAGGCCTGCAGTGCATGGTGCTGCGGCGCGCCGGCCCGGCCCAGAATGGCCCCGGCCCCGGCGGAAAAGGCGATCATGTCGCCGGTCTTCATCCGCTGCAGGCGGGTGATGGCGCCGATATCAAAGACGGTATTCTCGGCGATCAGGTCCAGCATCTGGCCGCCCACCATGCCGCGCGGGCCGGCCGCCTTGGCGAGGGCCGCCACCAGCTTGCAACGGACCTGCGGGTCTTCATGCGTCTCATGGTCGGCCAGAATTTCGAACGCCTGGGTCAGCAGGGCGTCGCCGGCCAGGATGGCCGTCGCCTCGTCAAACTCCAGATGCACGGTCTTGCGCCCGCGCCGCAGGTCGCTGTCATCCATGGCCGGCAGATCGTCATGGATCAGGCTGTAGCAATGGACGAATTCCACCGCCGCCGCCGTGCGCAGGGCGCAGGCGGGGCTGACGCCGAACATGCGTGCACTTTCCATCACCAGGAAGGGGCGCAACCGCTTGCCACCGCCCAGACAGCCATAGCGCATGGCATCGAACAGGCGCGCCTCCACCGCATCGGCGCGGGGCAGCAGCACCTCGATGGCGGCTTCCACCTGTTCGACGGTATCCGCCATGGCGGCAGTCAGGGTCTTGGGCAGCGAGGGCATGGTATCGCTCATCAATCCAGGCGTGCAGGTTCAGCGCCAATGGCGCCATCGGCGGAAATGGTGATGCGATCGACCTTGGCCTGGGCCTCGCGCAGCTTTTGTTCGCAATGGCGCTTCAACAGGGTGCCGCGCTCATAGGATTGGATGGCGTCATCCAGCTTGGCCCGCCCTTCCTCCAACTGACGGACGATTCGCTCCAGTTCGGCAAGCGCGTCCTCAAAACTCAAGGCGGCGATATCGGCGGGCAGTTTGGTATCGGTCATGGCATTCGCACGGGACACATTGCGGAACAGCGGACTGTATGTCCCCCGTCCCCGCCGTTCAAGTGCGATGGGTGCGGTGCAAGGCCGCTTTGTGCTGCCATGGGGGAGCCAACTACACCGTCATCAGGGTTTTAACATGGGCGGCGGTGCTGTTGGCCAGGGCCCGCAGGTCGTATCCACCCTCCAGCACGGAGACGATGCGCCCCTTGGCGTGGCGATCCGCCACCTCCACCAGCCGCGTCGTCACCCAGACGAAATCATCCTCCGTCAGGTCCAGCCCGCCCACCGGATCACGCATATGGGCATCGAATCCGGCAGAGATCATCAGCAGACCGGGGCGGAAGGCGTCCAGCGCCGGGATCAGCTTGGTCTGGATGGCATGGCGGAATTCCGGGCTGCCGGACATGGGCGGCAGGCAGGCATTCAGCACATTGCCGAATTCCCCCGTTTCCTTCACCGACCCGGTGCCTGGATAAAGCGGCCATTGATGGGTGGAGGCATAGAAAAGGTCGGGATCATGCTCGCAATAGGTCTGGGTGCCATTGCCGTGATGCACGTCGAAATCGACGATGGCGACGCGCTTGATCTTGTGCGCGGCGCGGGCATGGGCGGCACCCACGGCCACATTGTTGAACAGGCAGAAACCCATGGCCTGATCGGGCTCGGCATGGTGGCCGGGCGGGCGCACGGCACAGAAGGCGTTGCGCACCTCCCCCGAACAGACGGCATCCACGGCGGCCACCACGGCACCGGCGGCATGAAGGGCCGCCTCCCCGCTGCCGGGGGAGAGAATGGTGTCGCTGTCCAGCGAACTGTGACCTTCAGCCGGGATGGCGGCCAGAACACCCGTGACATGGGCCGGGGGATGCACCCGCTCCAACTGTTCCCGGCTGGCTGGCGGTGCGTCCCGCCGGTCCAGGAACATGAAGCTCTCCTCCTCCAGCGCCGACAGCACCACGCGCAGCCGGTCGGCGCATTCCGGGTGGCCGAAGCCGGTATCATGTTCCAGACAGGTGAGGTGGGTGAAAAGTGCTGTATTCATCCGCAACCCATTTCCCGAACGTTCCCCTGGGACGGGGGCCGGTCAAGGGTCGTAGAACCGCCCCCGCCTTCCCCTTCTCATTGTGCAAAACAGCATAAGCGGGGAGCGGGAACTTGTCATTGCGCTAAATCAGCCATTGCCCCGGCGGATGGTGAACAGGGTGACCGGTCCGGCGGCATGATCGCCCGCTGGCTGCATCGCCAGCAGCTCATGCCCGGCTTCACGGCAGAAGGTCTGGAAATCCTTGATCGCCACCTTGTCGGTGGCCGTCACGGCCAGCACCTGGCCCGGCTGCATGGCGCGGAGCGCCTTGGCCGCACGCAGCACCGGCATGGGGCAGCGCAATCCGTTGCAATCCAGTTCCTGATCCGCCATCTCACCGCCCCCGACCAAAGGCGGCAGAGGCGACCAGCAGCCAGCCGATGATGAAGGACAATCCGCCCAGGGGAGCCACCGCCCCCATGACGCTGGGCCCCCACCAGCCCAGCGCATAAAGCGCTCCGGGGAACAGCACCGATCCGATGGCGAAGGCCAGACCAGCCCCCAGCAGGCGGCGGGCGGCATGGGGCATCAGCCGGTAAAGCAGCACGGTGGCGACCATCGCCACCGCATGGATCAACTGGTAATGGCTGGCCATCTGCCACAGTTCCACCGCGCGGGCATCGCGGATGGCGGATAGACCGTGGCTGGCATAGGCCCCCGCCGCCACGGCAATGGCCCCGAACAGCCCCGCCAGCAGCAACAGGCGGTCGGCGCGGGCATCCTGCGGGGCGGGGTCGGTCATCATGGTTTCCTGAAGCAGCAGAGCGTGGACGCCAATCTAGGCGCTGCGGCGGAACAGGAAAAGGCCGGGGGTTGCGATATTCCGCCACCCCCAGCCTTTTTTAGTCACGCAAGCGCTGGAGCCTGCAACTCAGGAAAACCACACTTACGCGGTACGCGGCAGGTCGGCCAGCACCAGTTCGGCCTCCTCCAGCACCTCGATGGTCAGCACCGGCTCATCCCGAACGGCAGCACCATCGCGGGCTTCCAGCACCACGCCATTCACCTTCACCTTGCCACGGGCCGGCACCAGATAGGCCAGCCGGTCGCCCAGTTCATGCGTCAGCACGGTGCCCGCCGGCAGGGTGCCACCCAGCAGGGCAGCATCCTGATGGATGTAAAGCGCCCCGCTATCCTTGTCCTGCTCCCGGCCAGAGGCCAGCACCACCAGCTTGCCGGCCCGGTCGCCCTTGGGGAACTTGGCGGCTTCCCAGCGGGGCTTCACCCCCTGCTTGTTGGGGATGATCCAGATCTGGAACAGGGTGGTCTCGCCCGGCTCCCGGTTATATTCGGCATGGACGATGCCGGTACCGGCCGACATCACCTGCACATCACCTGCCTCGGTGCGGCCCTCATTGCCCAGAAAATCCTGGTGCGTGATGGCGCCCTTGCGGACATAGGTGATGATTTCCATGTCGCGGTGCGGGTGCGGGTCAAAGCCGGTGCCGCTGTCGATCGTGTCATCGTTCCAGACGCGCAGCGGGCCCCAATGCACCCGCGACGGGTTGTGATAGTTGGCGAAGCTGAAGTGGAAATTGGCGCGCAGCCAGCCATGGTTGGCCTTGCCCAAACCGGCGAAAGGACGATGTTCGATCATGATAGGTCTCCTGTAGCGGCCCCCGGCGCCGCCCCTGGCAGGCGGCGGAACCGGGTCCATGTGAGAAGGAAGTGAGAGGAACGGAAATTACGCCGTCAGCTTGGCGGCGATGCGGGCGACATGCTCACCCTGGAAGCGCGCGCCGGCCAGCTCGTTGGCGGAGGGCTGGCGGGAACCATCGCCGCCGGCGATGGTGGTGGCACCATAGGGGCTGCCGCCCGTCACCTCATCCAGCGTGGTCTGGCCGCCGAAGCTGTAGGGCAGGCCCACCACCACCATGCCGTGATGCAGCAGGCTGGTATGGAAGGACAGCAGGGTCGATTCCTGGCCGCCATGCTGGCTGGCGGTGGACACAAACGCGCTGCCCACCTTGCCGATCAGCGCGCCCTTGGCCCACAGACCGCCGGTCTGGTCCAGGAAGTTGCGCATCTGGGCGGCCATCATGCCGAACCGGGTGGGGGTGCCGAAGATGATGGCGTCATAATCGGCCAGCTCGTCCGGGGTGGCGATGGGGGCGGCCTGGTCCAGCTTGATATGGGCCCGCTTGGCCACCTCATCCGGCACCAGTTCCGGCACGCGCTTCACCACCACGTCGGTGCCCGGCACGCTGCGCGCACCCTCGGCCACGGCGTTGGCCATCGTCTCGACATGGCCATAGCTGGAATAATAAAGAACCAGAACCTTGCTCATCACCATCTCCTGTTTCTGGGCGGGGCCCCGTCGGCTGTGCCGGTCGGTTCATCCGTCTGTCTGAGGTGAAGATAGGCCGTTGCGGGTTACCCGTTAATGGCACAAAATCGAACAGGATTGTTGCAGACGACGGGACAATACCGATCTGTCGAAGGCCCGTCCTTCGACAGATCGGTGACCGGCGACTGAAGAAAATAGAATAAGGCGGCATACGGCATGGAACGGTTGGAGGATTTGCGGCTTTTCACCCTGGTGGCGGAGGGGCGTAGCTTTACCCGCGCCGCCGACCGGCTGGGCCTGTCGAAATCCGCCGCCAGCCGCCGCATCGGGGAGCTGGAGACGCGGCTGGGGGCCCGCCTGTTCAACCGCACCACCCGCCATATCAGCCTGACCCAGGTGGGGGAGGGTTTCTATCAGCGGGTCAGCCAGATTCTGGAAGCGCTGGAGGAGGCGGAACGCTCCGTCGCCAGCCAGCACGCCGCCCCACGCGGGCGGCTGAAACTGGCGGCCCCGATGTCGTTCGGCATCCAGCATCTTTCCAGCGCGGTGGCGGAGTTCATGGAACGCTACCCGGAGGTGGAGGTGGAGATGGAACTGTCCGACCGTTTCGTCGATCTGGTCGATGAAGGGTTCGATCTGGCCGTGCGCATCGGCCGGCTGAAGGACAGTTCGCTGGTGGCGCGCCGGCTCTGCCCGGTGCGCGCCGTGCTCTGCGCTTCGCCGGGATATCTGGCCCGACGCGGTACGCCGCAGGTGCCGGCCGATCTGCTTCAGCATGATTGCCTGATCTACACCAACAGCTCTTCGCCGGAGCAATGGAGCTTCCGTACCGAACCGGGGGCGGAGGAGACGCGCAGCATCCGCGTCAATGGCCGGTTGCATGCCAATAATGGCGATGCCCTGCGGGAAGCGGCCGTGACCGGTCAGGGGCTGGTGCTGCTGCCCACCTTCATCGTCGGGGAAGCCCTGTCGCGTGGGCGGCTGGTGCCGGTGCTGGACGATTATCTGCTCTCCCAAAGCGCTGTTCACGCCGTTTACCCCGCCAACCGCCATCTCAGCCCAAAGGTGCGGGCCTTTGTAGATTTTCTCGCATCGCGCTTCGGTCCAGTGCCATACTGGGATGCCGGGTTGACGGTACTGAAAGGCGGTTGAGGCCGCCCCCCCGACTTGGGGAAAACTTCACACAGTTTTCATCGTTTCCTTTCCCGTCATAGTGCTATGTGCCATGACTTTTCCCGAATGGTCGGAACAACCGATGGACCTGGAGGCGATGGTTAAAGCGTCCGATCACATGGGCTTTTCAGCGCGGCGGCTGTTGCAGGAAGCGCCCTGGGTCGGGACTGAAGCCACCTGTGGTCAGGTGGCCCAGATGTTCCAGGACGATCCGACCCTGCCCGCCATCGTGGTGCTGGCGGACAAGGGGGCGCGCATCCCCGCCGGGCTGGCCGACCGCAACACCTTCCTGCTGCATTTCGCCCAGCGCTATGGGCGCGATCTTTATACCAAGCGGCCGGTGCTGCATCTGGGGGATCGCAAGCCGCTGTTGGTATCGCTGGAGGCCGATTTGGCGGAAATCAGTGACAGGATCAGCCGGGAAAAGCCCGATGCCCTGCATCGCGGCTTCATTCTTGTGGATGAAAAGGGTGCCTATGCCGGGATCGGGCTGGGCATTGATGTGATGCGCCTGACGGCGGAGCGCACGGCCCAGACCCTGGAACAGTTGCGCAGCACCCAGCGCGAACTGATCCAGAGCGAGAAGATGGCCGCCCTGGGCGGGCTGGTGGCCGGCGTGGCGCATGAGATCAATACGCCGCTGGGCGTGGCTGTCACCGCCGTCACCGCCTTCGCGCAGGAGACGCAGAAATTCCGGGAAGCCTATCAGTCCGGCAAGCTGCGCCGCAATGATCTGGAAGAATATGTGCAATCGGCGGGGGAGGCGCTGGGCTTTGTCCAGGGCAATATCACCCGCGCCGCCGATCTGGTGCAGGCCTTCAAGCAGGTGGCGGTGGACCAGACCAGCGACCTGCCCCGCCAGTTCGACCTGGGTGAATATGTGGGCGAGGTGCTGCGCAGCCTGGTGCCGCGCCTGCGCCGCAGCCCGCACTGGCTGGATACCTATCTGCCCGCCGGCGTACAGGTGTACAGCGCCCCCGGCGCCATCGCCCAGATCATCACCAATCTGGTGATGAATGCGCTGACCCATGCCTTCGGGTCACAACAAGGGGTGATCGCCATCCGCCTCTCGGACGGCCCCCACCCCGACCTGCTGCAGCTTATCATCAGTGATGATGGTTGCGGCATTCCGGCAGACGACCTGCCGCATATTTTCGACCCGTTCTTCACCACAAAGCGGGACCAGGGGGGGACTGGTCTGGGCCTGCATGTAGTCTATAATCTTGTCACACAGCGGCTGCGTGGACGGATTGATGTGGAAAGCACCCCCGGCAAGGGCACACGGTTCCAGGTCACCTTCCCCCGGCAATTGCCCCGCGAATAAGCGGTTTCGCCCTGCCTAGCGCTGGTTTTTTGTTGACAAAAAAGAACAAAACGTGAATATTTATCACGCAAAGCCCGCGAAAGCACGATGAAGAAGACGCTGAAAGAACGCCTCGCCATCCTGTCGGATGCGGCCAAATATGATGCTTCCTGTGCCTCCAGCGGGACGGAACGGCGGGATTCCGGGCGCAGTGGCGGGCTGGGCTCAACCGAAGGGTCGGGCATCTGCCATGCCTATGCGCCGGACGGGCGCTGCATCTCCCTGCTGAAAATCCTGCTGACGAATTTTTGCATCTATGACTGCGCCTATTGCATCAACCGCTCCTCCAGCAATGTGGAGCGGGTGCGGTTTTCCGTGGAAGAGGTGGTCTGGCTGACGCTGGAATTTTATCGCCGCAACTATATTGAGGGGCTGTTCCTCTCCTCGGGCATCATCCGTTCTTCCGATCACACGATGGAAGAGCTGGTGCGGGTGGCCCGCATTTTACGCACCGACCATGGCTTCCGGGGCTATATCCACCTGAAGACCATCCCCGATGCCTCCCCGGCCTTGATTGAGGAGGCGGGGCTTTATGCCGACCGCCTGTCGATCAATATCGAATTGCCGACCGATGCAGGCATCGACAATTTCGCGCCGCAGAAGCACCCGACCCGCATCCGCGCGGCCATGGGCGATCTGCGGCTGAAGATCGATGCGGCGGCGGAGCCCAGCTTCCGGGGCCGGCGCAAGCGCTTTGTGCCCGGCGGGCAGAGCACCCAGATGATTGTCGGCGTGGATGGCGCCAATGATGCCACCATCCTGGCCTCTTCCGCCCGGCTTTACGGCAATTACCGTCTGCGCCGCGTCTATTATTCCGCCTTCAGCCCGATCCCCGATGCCTCCAGGGCGCTGCCGCTGATCAAGCCGCCATTGCTGCGCGAACATCGGCTCTATCAGGCCGATTGGCTTTATCGCTTTTATGGTTTCGCGGTGGAGGAGATCACCCGCACCCGGCCGGATGGCAATCTGGATCTGGAGATTGATCCCAAACTGGCCTGGGCGCTGGCCAACCGGGAACGGTTCCCCATCGATATCAACCGGGCGGAACGGGAGATGCTGTTGCGGGTGCCGGGGCTGGGACCGCGCAGCGTCAACGCCATCCTCTCGGCCCGCGCCCATAAGGCGCTGCGGCTGGAGGATCTGGGCCGGCTGGGCGTGTCGCTGCGCAAGGTCCGCCCCTTCATCGCCGCCCTGGGCTGGACGCCGTTGCGGCTGGTCGACCGGTCGGACCTGCGCGACCTGTTCGCCCCCAAACCCGAACAATTGAGCCTGTTCTGATGCTGACCATCCTGCTGGACGGGCATGGCGAACTGGCGGAATGGCGGGCGGCCGCCCGCGCCCTGCTGCTGGCCGGCATCCCGCCGGAGCGGGTGGAATGGCGGCAGCGGGGAGGTGCGACGGGTGACCTGTTCGGCGGGCAGATGGAGGGCAGCCCCCTGCCCCCGCCCGACCCGCAGACCCCCGCCGCCACTGTGCCGCGCGCCTTTCTGGAACTGGCCGAGGCGGTGATCTGCCACAACGATCCCCGCCGCTTCGCCCTGCTCTATCGCCTGCTCTGGCGCTTACAAGGGGAGCGGGCCTTGCTGGAGATGCGGGCCGACGCCGATGTGGTCCAGGCCAACCGGCTGGAAAAGTCGGTGCGGCGGGACGCGCACAAGATGAAGGCGTTTGTCCGCTTCAAGGAATTGTCGGATGGCGAAGGACAGCCGCGCCGCCGCTTTCTCGCCTGGTTTGAGCCGGAGCATTTCATCGTCGGTCGCACCGCCGGCTTCTTTCAGCGCCGCTTCACCGATATGGATTGGATCATCGCCACGCCCAAGGGCACATCATCCTGGGATGGGCAGCATCTGCGCTTTGATCCGGCCCCGGCGACAAAGCCGGACTTGCGCGATGCGGCAGATGATCTCTGGCGCACCTATTATGCCCATATCTTCAATCCGGCGCGGTTGAAGGTGCAGGCGATGCAGTCGGAAATGCCCAAGAAATATTGGAAGAACCTGCCGGAAGCCGACCTGATCCCAGACCTGATCGCCGGGGCGGAAGCCCGCGTGCGGGAGATGGCTGCGCGGGCGGCCAGCGACCCGCCGGCCTTCCATCACCGGCTGCGCGCACGGGACAAGGCGGCGGGGCGGGAGGGGGAAACATAGCACGCCCACGCCCCGCCGCCGCTTTGGCTCAGGGTCCGCCCAGAACGCCCTCTGTTTTTCGAGACCTTGTGATTTTACCACCGTCATTCCCGCGAAGGCGGGAATCCATACGACAGCGCGGATTTTGGATTCCCGCCTTCGCGGGAATGACGGTTAAGAGACGGGAAAATAACGATAAATTTCCGGACAGGCACTCAATGCAGGCTGACCGGCCCGCCGGCTGCCTTTTCCGAGACGCCGGCATCGGCGAAGGTGCCCATATTCAGATGGCAGGCCAGGGCGGAGCGCAGCAGCGGGATGGCCAGGGCAGCGCCTGATGCCTCCCCCAGCCGCATCCCGAAATCAAACAGGGCCTGTTTATTGATGGCGGCCAGCAGCCGGGCATGGCCGGGTTCCGCACTCTTATGCGCGACAACGCAATGGTCCAGGGCCTTGGGGTCGGCCTTGTGCAGCACAGCGGCGGCGGCCGTACAGGCAAAACCATCCAGCAGCACCGGCACACGGGCCAGACGGCAGGCGATGATGGCACCGACAATGGCCGCCAGTTCCTCCCCGCCCAAACAGCGCAGCGCCTCGAACGGGTCGGTCAGGGCCTGCGGGTTGGCGGCCAAGCCGGCATCAACCACAGCGGCCTTGCGCTTCAGGCCATCCTCATCGACGCCGGTCCCCGGCCCCACCCAATCGGCACCCGTGCCGCCGAACAGGGCCGCACAGAGGGCGGCGGCGGATGTGGTGTTGCCAATACCCATTTCGCCCAGGCACATCAGGTTCAGGCCCGGCTCCACCGCCATCATGCCATAGGCGGTGGCACGGGCGCAGCGCGCCTCATCCATGGCCGGGCCATGGGTGAAATCGGCGGTCGGGCGGGCGAGGTCCATTTCATAGACGCGCAGATCGGCATCGGCCGCCGTCGCCAGTTGGTTGACGGCGGCATGGCCATTGATGAAGGCCTGCACCATCTGGGCATTCACCGACGCCGGATAGGCGGACACCCCATGCGCCGCCACGCCATGGGCGCCGGCAAACACGGCGATGCGTGGATGGGTCAATTCCGGCGGGGCCTTGGCCTGCCAGGTGGCCAGCCACTGCACCAGGGTTTCCAGCCGGCCTAGCGCGCCGCGCGGCTTCAACAGGTTCTGTTCGCGCTGCAGGGCTGCCGTCGCCGATTCCAGGTCCGGCCCCGGCAGTTCCTTCAACACCTTGCGGATATCATCCATCGACGGGGCATCGTCGTGATGATGGTGGTGATGGTCATGATCGTGCGGATGGTCGTGATCGGCGGGCATCGAGAATGGTCCTGTGACGGTGGCCCCATAGGGGACGACGGCAACGGCGCTGGCGGCGCAAGCCACACTCCCGTATACCGATGTGATGGACGATGCAACAAAGCAGCACAGGCCCTCTCCGCTGGCGGAGTTTGTGGCCGCCGTGATTTTCCTGACCCGCCTGCCCATCCGCTGGCGCGGCCCCTGGCCGCCTGATCTGGACCGGCGGGCGCTGGCCTGGTTCCCCATTGTCGGCGCGCTGATCGGCACGGTCGGCGGGCTGCTTTACTGGGGGCTGACGCTGGCCGGGCTGACGGCCCCCTTGGCCGCCCTGGTGACGGTGGCGGGCCTGTCGCTGCTGACCGGGGCGCTGCATGAAGATGGGCTGGCCGATGTGGCGGACGGGTTTGGCGGCGGGCGCGACCCTGCCGCCAAGCTCTCCATCATGAAGGACAGCCGTGTCGGCACCTATGGCGCGCTGGCGCTGGTCCTGGCGGCACTGGCCCGCATCGGGGCGCTGGCCACCCTGGCCGATCCGCGGCTGGTGGCGCTGGCCCTGATCGGGGCGCATGGCTTCTCCCGCGCGCTGCTGCCGGCCATGAAGCTCTGGCTGCCCGATGCCCGCGCACAAGGGCTGTCCGCCAGCCAGGGCAGGCCGGACCGGGCGCGCGCCATCATTGCCGTGATCATCGGCTTTTCCTTTGCCGGCACCACGCTGGGGAAGCTGGGACTGCAATCCGGCCTGATCGGGCTGGATATCATGGCATTGTCCGCCCTGACGGTGATCGGGCTGGGCTGGCTGGCCCGCCGGCAGATCGGCGGGGTGACGGGCGATGTGCTGGGGGCCGCCCAGCAACTGGCGGAAATCGCCTTCCTGCTGGGTATTGTCGCCGCCCGCAGCCCATGAGCGCGATGATCACCACCCGTTGGTGGTGGGTGCGCCATGCCCCCATCGCCGCCGCCCCCGGCACCATCGCCGGACAGGCGGACCTGCCGGCCGACCTGTCGGACAGCACCGCTTTGGCCGCCCTGGCCCGGCGGCTGCCAACCGGGGCGGTGTGGATCGCCACCCCGCTGGCCCGCACCCAGGCCACGGCAAAGGCGCTGGGTGCCACGGAACTGCGGCTGGAGCCGGATTTCAGCGAACAGCATTTCGGCAGCTGGCAAGGCCGCACCTATGGGGCGGTCTGGGCGGAGGAGCGGGCAACGGCTGAGCAATTCTGGGCCGACCCCGCCCACGCCACCCCGCCAGCGGGGGAGAGTTTCGCCCAGCTCTGCGCCCGCGTGGCCGCCGCCGTACAGCGCCAGAGCCAGACCCTGGCCGGGCGGGATATTGTGGCCGTGGCCCATGCCGGCCCCATCCGCGCGGCCATCGGCCAGGCACTGGGCATCGCGCCCGCGCATTTATTGCCCCTGGCCGTGGATTGCCTGCATCTGACGCGCGTTGATCATATGGCGATGGCCGGCCAGCCGGACGCCTGGCGCCTTGGCGCTGTCAATATTCCGCCCTGTTAAGGCCCATCTGATCATTCAGGCTGTTATACTTCTGTCGTCAGGCTGGCCGCACCTTGTTCAACCGTGTTACCTGACAGACATCCAGCGATTTCGAAAAGACAGGCGACGTGAAGACAGGAGTGGGTTCGATGAAGCGTTTCGCGATGGCCCTGGCGGGTCTGGTACTGGCGATTTCCGCGCTGGTGCGTCCGGCCTATGCCTTGACCGAGCCTGAATTGATGGTGGAGCGGGCGCGAGTGACGGCGCTGACCCTGCTGACCGACCCGGAATATAGCGACCTGAAGAATCTGGTCGGCCGCGCTCGCGCCGTGCTGATCCTGCCCAATGTCATTCAGGCTGGCTTCTTCATCGGTGGCGGTGGCGGCACCGGCGTGATGGTGGCGCGCGGCGATGATGGCGCCTGGAGTGGCCCGGCCTTCTATACCCTGGCAGAGGCCAGCTTCGGCCTGCAATTCGGCGGTCAGGCCTCGGAAATGATCGTCGTCATCATGACCCAGAAGGGCCTGGATGCGGTGATCGACCGCAAGGTGAAGCTGGGCGCCGACGCCAATGTCGCCATCGGCGAACTGGGCACCGGCGTTGGCGCCTCCTATGGCGTAGGCCTGTCGTCAGACATCTATGTCTATTCCAAGACCAGCGGCCTGTTCGGCGGCATGGCGCTGGAAGGCTCCGTCATCGCGCCGCGCAGCGAGTTCAATGACAAGTTCTATGGCCAGCCGACCGACCCGCGCGCCATTCTGGTCGACCGGCATTTCTATCGGCCCGAGGCCCTGGCCCTGGCCAGCGCCCTGACCCCGGCACAGTAAGGGGTACGGCCCGGCCGCTTTCTCAGGCGGTCGGGCCCAGTTTTTCCTCGATGCGGCGCAAACTGTCGCGGATATCCAGCAGCACCTGCAGGCTGTCCGCTTCCCTGGGCTCGGGTGCCGTAGCCCCCATTGCCGCTTTGCCGTCGGCATCGCGCAGCCGCAGCACCCTTTCCTGAAAGACCTTAGCATCGCGCAAGCCCAGCAGCTTGACGCCACCAAGACCGCCCATCTGCCCACTGCCGCCCGCAGTTTCCAGACGCAGGCTGGTCAGGCCCAACATGTTCAGTACCGGCCCTTTCAGCAGGGCCATATCCTGGATCTTATCCAGCGGCACGGCACTTTCCCGCTGAAACAGGATGCCATGCTGAAAGTAAAGCCGCCGGCTGGTCACATGGCAGCGGATGGTCGCGTAATAATGCTTGGCCCACCACCAGGCCGCCGCCAGCGTCAGCGGCAAGAGCACAAGCCCGACCATGGTCACGCACAGCAGGAAACTGGCCTGCAAAAACAGATAAAGCCGCAGCTTGGGATCGAATTCCGCCACCAGCAGGGGCACATCCCGCTCCCGCCCCTCAACCACCTGTTCCACCATGGGTTTCCCCCAGTTGTCCATCGGGGACAGAATGCACGCAAGCGGCTCCCCACGCCAGCGCCGGCTCACAGCAGCAGCCTCTACTGGTCCCCGGGTGGGCAGCATCTGGAAGCGCCCATGTTCCACTGAATGTTAAATTTTGAACTTCTTGAACAAAGATTCCGGCATCAGCCGAATGATCCACATGATCAGGCGCCAGACGGGACGCAGGTAGACAACGTCCCGACCTTGGACCTGTGCCTTCCAGATGGCCTCCGCGACCTCCGCTGGCTGTGCCGTCAAGGCGGGAGGGAGAGCCATACCACGGGTCATACTGGTATCAATGAAGCCCGGCTTGATGGTCACCACCCTGACACCGTAGCGACTCAGCCGATTGCGCAGGCCAGACAGGAAAGCCGTGAAACCCGCTTTTGCCGACCCGTAGAGGTAGTTAGAGGCACGACCGCGATCGCCAGCCACCGAACTAACCCCGATGATGCAGCCCCTGCCTCTTGTCTGCATACGATTGGCGATCTCTCCCAACAGGCAGACGGGACCAAGATAATTGGTGCGCAAGATCAGGTCAGCCTGAACCCATGATTTCTCGGCCTCCTGCTGGCGGCCAAGCAGACCAACCACGCATATGACAGTGTCAGGCAAGCCGCCGAGACCATCGAGAAATGCCGCGTGCTCCGCCAAATCCAGAACATCGAGTTCAACCGACCGAACCGGCACGCCAAAGCGCATCGTCAGGTCTTGCACATCGGCGGTCAAGCGCTCCACCCGCCGTGCCGCCAGAATCAGGGGATGGCCTTCACGACCGTAGACACGCGCCAACGCCCGACCGACATCCGAGAGGGCACCGATGATCATCACCGAACCCCCATCGGCCACCGGGCCGGCTTGCGCGAACAGTGGATCGGTCATAACGCAAGCCTTTCGGAAAGCAGCGACCGGTAACGGCGGTCGGGATCAACAGCGCTGCATATCGCACGGAACCGGTCCAGATCAGGGTACGAAGCCCGCATCATGTCCGAACCCATGCGTGCATCCTTGGCCAGATACAGCCGGCCGCCGTGCCCGGCAACGACCTTGTCCATTTCCAGCATCAGAGAAAAGGCCGCCGGGGTTACCGGGAAATCCACCGCCAACGTATATCCCGCCATCGGAAATGAAAGCAGCCCCCCCTGCCCTGGCGTACAACCCGACCCGAACTGCTTCAGTACAGCCAGGAACGATCCACTGCCGCCAGCCGAGATCAGGGCCAGCAATTGCAAAAGCGCTTCCCGCCCCCCCGCGGTGGGCACCACACACTGGTACTGCACAAAACCACGACGACCATATAAGCGGTTCCAGTCGCCGATCGCATCCAGCGGATAGAAGAAATGCTGGTAGTCGATAAGCGTGCTTCCAGGCCGGCCCTGTTGGTAATAGAGCGCGTTGAAGGCTTGCACCGTCCAGCCATTCAGAACCCATTGAGGGACGTCGACGGGCACCCGTAGCCTGGGAGGCTTCGTGGTCAGGCGGGGTGCGCGCCTGCCTGTCGGCACGGCGGACGATGACGCGTGCTCGCCATGATACAAAAGGGCCCGTCCGCGCCCTCCTCCCTTGGCCAGGCAATCGATCCAGGCAACCGAGTAGGGGGCTGATCGCGCAGCCTCGAAAGCCGCGAGGGTTTCGTCAAGATCACGGCACCGAACCGTCTGCTGCAGAATCCACGGTGTTTCGATCCGGCGTAAGGACAAAGTGACCGTCAAAATGGTGCCCGTCAGGCCCATCCCGCCAATTGTTGCCCTGAACAGATCGACATTCTGGCTACGCGAACAGCGCCGGACCACACCATCCCCACACAGAAGCTCGAACTCCCGGACGTGATCCCCGAAGCAGCCGTCAATATGGTGGTTCTTGCCATGCACATCGGCCGCCAGCATACCGCCAAGTGTGACGAACCGGGTTCCTGGTGTCACCGGAGGAAACCAGCCGCGGGGAACAAACAGGGCCAGCAGGTCGGATAGCAACAACCCGGCCTCCGCCGTCAGAAGCCCGTCGACGGGATCGAAAGCCAACAGACGGTCAAGCCGCAGGGTGGAAAGGGTGGCCGCGGAATTCAGCGAAGCATCGCCGTAGGATCGGCCATTGCCCCGCGCGATCAACGACGATGCGTTGCGCCCGTCACCGATGGCCTCGGTCACGGTTCCCGGCCGCAGCAGAGGGCAAATTGCCACCGGGGATCGGCCCCAGCCGGAAAGGCGGACCTTGCGGCCAGCCGCGCTCACAGGCTGAACCAGACGATCAAGGCCATTGCCAATCCACAGGCCAGGCTCTTGCCATCGGTCACCGCAAAGACAACAGGATCTTCATGCATGTCCCCACGATGGGTCGTCAGCAACAGATGCCCCACCCAATAGATCATCACCAGGCAAGCCGCCCAAAGGCGTTCAGGATGCCCATACAGCATTGAGCCCTCGATGCTGCTGACATAGAGGGCCAGCACCAGAACGCTGACAAATCCGGAACCGGCCGCCATACTCGCGATGATCCCCAGGTCATCCGCCCGGTAACCACGGCCGCTGACACCCGCTGAACCGGCCTTTTTAAGCACAGCCAACTCTGTCGCCCGCTTGATCAGCGCCAGAAAGAAAAACAAGAACATAGCGAAAGCCGCAAACCAGTGTGACAGTGGAACCGAAGCAGCAACCGACCCCGCAATCAAACGGATGCCATACAGGCAGCAAAGGGCCACAACATCCAGCATGGCCATCCGTTTCAGGAAAATGGAATAGGTAAAGGTCAGGGCGTAATAGCCTACGAGCACCAGCAGGAAATCCACCGACACCGCTGAACCGAGCCCCAGCGACAATGCCAGCAGGACTGGTGCCAGAAGGAACCCATGCGACAGGGGAATGGCGCCCGCCGCGAAGGGACGGAACCGTTTGCTGTGCGAAAGTCGGTCACTGCGCAAATCCAGCAGATCATTCAGCAGGTACACACTGGAAGCACAGAAAGAGAAGGCTGCGAAACCCAGAAGCAGCGTAGACCAGGTCGAGGCAGAAAAGAGATGACCGGCCAATGCCGGCAGGAAAATTAGAATATTTTTGACCCATTGATAGACCCTCGCTGCCTTGACATATGCGGTGAGGGTGTTGATCCGTTCCGACAGCACGGTGTGGCCGGGATAGCGCTGCTTAACGCGCCGCCGCAGTTGCCGGTCAGGGTCAACAACGTACACTTGCCGCGCATGGTCCCATACCGGCAAATCATCGACATGGTTGCCGATATAGTCGAAGCCATTGGTTCCGAATTGTTGAACAAGCAGATCTGCCTTGGCCGTACCGGAGAGATTGCGGTCCTGGGTTGATGAAAATAGACCATCGAAAAGCCCCAGATGGTCTTGCACATCACAAGCGATGCGCTCGTTTGCCGCTGTTGCCAGGTAGACCTTTACTCCTCCGCTCCGCGCTTCCCGGATCAATGCCAAAACGGCTTGATTATAGGGATAGATAGCCGGGTCAGGTAACGCCATTTCGGCCAGTCGTGATTTGAATGCCGCCTTCCCGTGCAATATGGCAAGAAAAACGACGCTGAAAAATCGCAGAGGTGATTTTCGCAAAATAGTAAGGATGGTTTCAATCAAACTATCAGTTCTTATTAATGTTCCATCCAGATCAACAATTAATGGTAAAAACCCATTTTCAATCGTCACTTCACTGTCGGAATCAACTAAATATGCCGTCATTTTTGTGACCCGCATTTAGATTTCATGACCTTCACTGCAATCTCTCACCCCTAATGATCATGCCTGATATGGAGGCAAATCTCACTGGGATTTACCGGGAGGAAGGGCTGGCGGCCCGCCGCGCGACCGCCAGCCCGGCCATTTCATCCATAACGCCGCCCCAATCCAGAAAAATTCATGAACACTCCATCCGTGAACGACAAGGCAAGCAACCACTCAAAAGCATATTTATATGAGAAATGAATTGCCGAGCGATGCGGCAAAAGCTAAGAATCCAGGCAGAGGAAACAGCACCCCAGAGCGGTGCAACACCACCATGCAGAACGGAAATCGACATGAAGATCGCCCGCATTGAACTTTTCCAGGTGCCGCCCCGGTGGCTGTTCGTGCGGGTAGAGACCGATGACGGTCTGGTCGGCTGGGGTGAAGCCAGCCTGGAGGGCCACGCGGAGGCCGTGGAAGGAGCCTTTGAATCCCTGCGCGACCGGTTCCTTGGCACCGATGCCGCCCGGATTGAGGATGTCTGGCAGACCGCCTATCGCCTGGGTTTCTACCGTGGCGGACCGGTGCTGATGTCGGCCCTGTCAGGGCTGGATCAGGCGCTGTGGGATATCAAGGGCAAGGCGTTGAACACGCCTGTCTGGCAGATGCTGGGCGGCATGGTGCGTGACAAGATCGAATGTTATGCCTGGATCGGCGGCGACCGCCCGGACGAGGTGGCGGAATCTGCCCGCCTGCGCCAAGCTCAAGGGTTCCGCGCCGTGAAGATGAATGCCACGGCGGAACTGAACTGGCTGGCCACCAGCCGCGACATTGACGGGGTGCTGGCCCGTGCGTCCGCCGTGCAGGCGCAGGGTCTGGATGTCGGGCTGGATTTCCATGGCCGCGTCCATAAGCCGATGGCCAAGCAGTTGGCCGCCGCACTGGAACCGCTGCGCCCGCTCTTCATCGAAGAACCGCTTTTGTCGGAAAATATCGAGGGGCTCGCGCAGTTGGCGGGCCTGACCACCCTGCCCATCGCGCTGGGCGAACGGCTTTATAGCCGCTGGGATTTCAAGCCCTTCCTGACCCAGGGCATTGTCGACATCATCCAGCCCGATCTGTCCCATGCCGGCGGCATTTCAGAGGTGAAGCGCATCGCCACCATGGCGGAAGCCTATGATGTGGCGCTGGCCCCGCATTGCCCGCTGGGGCCGATCGCCTTTGCCTCCTGTCTGGCGCTGGCCGTCTCCACCCCCAATTTCATCATCGAGGAAATGTCACTGGGCATCCATTACAATACCGGCGGCTATGACCTGTTGACCTACCTGCGCGACCCGTCGATCTTTGCCCTGACCGATGGCTTCGTCAAAGCCCCCACCGGCCCCGGTCTGGGGGTGGAAATCAACGAGGAACTGGTGCGCGAAATGGCCCGCACCCCGCACCGCTGGCGCAACCCCGCTTGGCGGCTGCCTGATGGCAGTCTGGCGGAATGGTGAGGTTGGCTGTGGTTCCGCTGACGCGGCTGCGGTAGACGTTCTGTTGCGACCATGAAGCCACCCAACCGTCACCCCGGCGCAGGCCGGGGTCCAGTTTCGGAGAGCACAGTGCTTGTGACCCTGGACCCCGGCCTGCGCCGGGGTGACGGTCGTGCAAGCTGAGATACTGTCGGAAATTTTTTAGTCGATGCCACTGCGCCATCACGCTATTGAGCGGGATGTCGCATCGCTCACACCTCCTCCCCCGTCGCCTCCATGGTTTCCTTCGCCTGTTCGATCAGCGTCATGGCTTCCACCATCAGGTGACGCATGGCGGCCGATGCCGCCTCCGGATCACTGGCGAAAATCGCGTCAGCCACCTGCTGATGGTCAGCGACGCTGGCCAGCCGCACGCCCTTGCGTCGGTTGGTCAACCGGATCGACGTGCGCAGCGCCGCCTCGATCAGCCCGCGCAACTGGGCATAGAAGCGGTTGCCGCTGGCTTCCAGAATGGCGACATGGAAAGCGATATCCGATGTCAGCGGATCATCATCGCCGGCCTCCGCCGCCTTCATCCGGTTCAGTGCTGCGGTGATGGCTTCCTTGGCCTTGGCATCGGCATGGCGCGCGGCCAGGGCCGCCGCCATCGGTTCAATCGCCAGCCGCACTTGCGTGAATTCCAGCAGCAATCCTGGGGAGAATTTACGCTCCAGCAGCCAATAGAGCACATCGGGGTCCAGCAGGTTCCAGTTGCGCTCCGGCTCAATCCAGGTGCCCTGGCGCGGGCGGGCCTTCAGCAGGCCCTTGGCCGTCAGCATCTTCACCGCTTCGCGCAGCACGCTGCGGCTGGCCCCCAGCCGCTTGCACAGCTCGGCCTCCGTCGGGAATGGATTGCCCACGCCATAGGTGCCGGTGACGATATCCACGCCCAGCCGTTGCAGGATCTCGTACGTGAAGTTGCGGCCCATTTCGTGGCGCAGGCCCCTTGCATTGCCATTAGTCATCTGAACAGAACTCCACAGAAGCCGCGACGACACTCCTCTGCCAGAAGAAGCGCCAGACGGGCGGGGCCCAACAGCGGGGGCGCTGTTGAAAGGGTGCAGAAAAGAGGGGGCGGCTGAGATACCGACCAAGCATTATATATGATAAATACATGCCCGGTAAAGCCGCCCTACTGTAACAGAGCGCCTTGGATTTCAGGCTCCATTACAGACATGGAACGATTGCGCAATCAACCACCCAACCGGAAGCGGAAGCTGGTGGGGGTGACCGGGATGCGATAGGGCGGCAGGGCCCGACCATCCAGGCTCCACCCCGTATCGCCGCCGACACCCACCTGACCGGCATCGATCAGCAGGCTGCCGACGGGGCCGGGTTGGATATCGGAACTATGCGCCTTGCCCACCGGCTTCATCATCAGATCGGCATAGGGGAAGGCCAGGGCATTGACCGATAGCGGCCCGGCACCGGTGACCCGCAGCGTGGGCAGGCCCTGCCCTTGCAGGGTCAACCAGCGTACATCCACCTTGTTGCCGGTTTCCTGTGGCCGCACATAATCATGGTTCTGTTCGGCCAGCTTGCCCTGCCACAGGCCCAGCGCCATCCCGCTCTTGCGGTCGGCATAGCTTTCCTGCGGCCCTCGTCCGAACCAGGAAAGGTCCGTCAGGCTGGTCGGGATGCTGTAGGACAGGCCGATGCGCAGCGGATCGGGCAGGTCATCCTTCACCGGCGTGAAGCTGCCCGTCACCTCCACCACCCCGTCGCCCCCCATGGCATAGCGGGTTTCAAACCAGCCGCCGCCAGCGCCCAGGGCATGGCGCACGGCCACGGCACCTTCCTTGTCGACCTTGATTTCCCGCACATGGCGATAGCGCGCGTCGGACAGTTCGCGCCAGACATCATGGGTCTTGTGAACCCCAGCGCCGATATCATTATCGGTCAGCGCGCGGAAGAAATTGGGTGCCCCACCGGACAGCAGCAGCTTGCCCTGACGGGCATAGCGGTCCACCAGACCGGTCGCCCGGTCGATCACCAGTTCGGCATCACCGGCCGTCAGGGTGATGCGGCCATCGCGGTCCACCAGCCTAGCATCTGCCGCCAACAGCGCCGGGGCCGGCGGTTCGTTCAGGGCGAACTGTTCCCAGGCCACCACATGGCCCGCCGCCACGCCGGGAATCGCCCCCTCCCGCGCCAGGGCGCGGAGGGTCAGCACATGGCTGCGCGTGTCGCCCGCCGTCGGGGCTGGGTAGCGTGGCAGGGTCAGCCTGGCGCTGCTGGCCGCCGGCACGTTGGGCACATCCAGGCTGCCGCTGGCCACCACCACGCCATCGGCTTCCACCTTCCAGTCGAAGCTGACCCCGGACAGGTCCACCATATCGTGGCGGTTATGCAGGGTGACCGTGCCAGCCGCCGGGTCGAACCCGTCAAACCCGATGGGGGCATAGACCTTGGCCAATTCATAATAATGCGGGTTGGGCGTGCGGTCGGACTGGATCAAGCCATCGGCCACAACGCTGAGGTCGCCACGCGGGTTGGGGCCGTAATCAAAGCCGGATGCCCAGTAATCCCGACCCTTGGCGTCCTTCAGGATCATGGATTGGTCCACCCAATCCCAAACGAAGCCGCCCTGCAATTTGCGATGCGCCCGAATGGCCTGCCAGTAATCCTCCAGATTACCCAGCGAATTGCCCATGGCATGGGCATATTCGCACTGGATCAAGGGCTGCTTGAAGGCGGGGTCGGTGGCGTAACCGACGATCTTGTCGATATCGTCATACATGGGCGCATAGATATCGACATAATCATTGGGCCGATGTTCCTGGGTCAGCGTGCCCCAGCCGAGATAGGAGACAAGGCGCGATGGGTCGCGCCCCTTCACCCATTTGCCCATCGCCTCGAATGTCGGGCCGATGCCAGCCTCATTACCCAGCGACCAGAAGATGATGGAAGGGTGGTTCTTGTCCCGCTCCACCATGCGGCGCAACCGGTCCAGATGCGCCTCCTTCCATTCCGGCTTATAGCCCATCTGGTGGGCGGCGCGATCGCCGGTCTTGTTACCCAACTCCATGAATTCATGGGTTTCGATATTCGCCTCATCCATGATGTAGAGGCCATATTCATCGGCCAGATCATACAGGCGCGGATCGTTGGGATAGTGGGAGGTGCGCAGCGCGTTGACATTGGCCTGCTTCATCAACTCGATGTCGCGGCGCATCGTCTCCAGGCTGACCACCCGGAACGTATGCGGGTCATGTTCATGCCGGTTGACGCCGCGGATGGTGACGCGGCGGCCATTGACCTGCACCTCCCCATCCACCACCGCCACGCTGCGGAAGCCGACGCGGCGGCTGGTCGCCTCCACTAGCTTGCCGTCACGGTCCAGCAGTTCGATCAGAAGCGTATAAAGATGCGGCGTTTCCGCCGACCAGGGGCGCACCCCCGGCACGGTGCCGGAAAGGCTGACCGTGTCCTTCACGGCGGCCTGCTGGGTCAGCACCGGGTTATTGCCATCCAGCAGGGTGGCGCGCACCTGCCCGCCCTTGGCCGCCTTGGCCCCGGCAATCGCCACGTCCAGGGCGAAGGTGCCGTTCTGGAAGCCCTTATCCAGCCCGGCCTTCACCTCAAAGTCACGCAGATGGGTGGTGGGGGCGGCATAGAGCGTCACTGAGCGTTCAATACCGGAAACCCGCCAGAAATCCTGATCTTCCAGATAGGAACCATCAGCGAAGCGATACAGCTCAATCGCCACCACATTAGGCTGGCCGGGCTTCAGATGCGGGGTGACGTCGAATTCCGACGGCAGCTTGCTATCCTCGGCATAGCCCACGCGCACGCCATTGACCCAGACATAATAGGCCGCACCGGCGGCACCAATCTTCAGGAACACCTGCCGCCCGGCCCAATCCGCCGGAATGTCGATACTGCGGCGGTACGACCCGACCTCGTTCATTTCATGCGGGATGAAGGGGGGATTGAGCGGAAACGGATAATCGATATTGTTGAAATAGGGCTGGCCATAGCCCTGCGCCTGCATGATGCCCGGCACCTGGATGCTGCCCCAGCCGCTGACATCATAATCCGGGCGGTAAAAATCCTTCGGTCTTGCCTCCGGGTCGCGGGAATAGGCAAAGGACCATTTGCCATCCAACGACAGGTGAAAAGGCTGCCCCTTGGTATCGCGCGCCAGGGCGGCTTCACGGCTGGTGAAACCGTCAAAGGTGGCGCGCGCCGGCTCCCGCCCAATGACAAGAATATCCGGTCGTTCCCATTCGGCACGCGTCGGTTCTGGCTCCGCCGCCATGGCGGGGGCCGCCATCAGCGGGCAGAGCAGAAAAAGCGTGGCAAGGGCGGTTCCCAGGGGGCGGAGCATCGTCACGGGGCGACTTCCTTATTGGTTATGATCGGTGGATGGATGGCCGGAGCCATCCCTTGTGTCCGTCCGGTAAGTAATGGTGCGTCTCGAACCCTTGACCTTTCTCCACCGTCATTCCCGCGAAGGCGGGAATCCAAAATCCGCGCTGTTGTATGGATTCCCGCCTTCGCGGGAATGACGGTTAAATGGCTGAAAAAAGTGCGAACTTTGCGAACAAACATTTACAGATGATGGGCGGCGGCGGTGGCCGCGAAGGCCTCCACCTGTTGCTGCTGCCAGGTCTCATCCCGGCCCAGTTCGGCGGCCATCAGGGTGGCCACCTTGGGGGCCGCCTCCAAGGCGGCCGCCGCATCCAGCAGCAGGGCGCGGGTGCGGCGGGCCAGCACATCCTCCACCGTGCGCGCCATTTCGGCCCGCACGGCATGGATGACCAGGGCGGTAGGATAGGGCAGGCGCGGGTGCAGCGGGGCGGCCAACGCCGGATCGGATGCCATCAGCGCCCGCACCGCATCGGCATCAGCGCCATAGACGGTCAGCGGGTCGGCATAATCGCCCGCCTTCTCCACCCAGCCGGCCAGATGCCGGTCAGCGGTGTTGGACGGCACCGGCGGCAGCCCAGCCAGATCAGCGGCGCGATCCACCGTCTGTTCG
Organism: Niveispirillum sp. SYP-B3756; assembly: GCF_009495745.1. Classification (GTDB taxonomy): domain Bacteria; phylum Pseudomonadota; class Alphaproteobacteria; order Azospirillales; family Azospirillaceae; genus Niveispirillum. The sequence continues at coordinate 279,319 of NZ_WIDQ01000004.1, read as the reverse complement.
GCCATCTTGCGATAGGTGGTCCATTTCCCGCCGGTGAGCGTAATCAGGCCCGATGGATCGGTGATGATCAGATGGTCACGCGGCACGGCAGAGGTGCCGGACACACCATCGGCCTTTACCAGCGGTCGGATACCGCTGAACACGGCCAGCACATCGGCGCGGGCCGGGGCCTTTTCCAGATACAGCGCCGCATGGGTCAGCAGGAATTCGATTTCCTGTTCCAGCGGGCGCGGTTCCAGCGCGATCTCCGGGATGGGCGTGTCAGTGGTGCCGATGATGGTGCGGTCGTGCCAGGGCACCGCGAACAGCACCCGCCCATCCGCCGTTTTCGGCACCATCACCGCATCATCCCCCGGCAGGAAGGACCGATCCAGCACCAGATGGATACCCTGGCTGAGCGACAGGGTGGAGGGGCGGGACGGATCGTCCAGATGCCGGGTCTGGTCGGTGAACAGGCCGGTGGCATTGATGATGGCGCGGGCATGGGCCATGCGCTCAATGCCGGTTTCGCTGTCCACGAACCGCACCCCCGTCACCTTGCCAGCCTGCTTCAGCAGCCCGATGACGGGGGCATGGTTGACCAGCACGGCCCCGGCTTCCGCCGCACTCAAGGCCAAAGTCAGGGCCAGCCGCGCATCGTCAAACTGCCCATCATAATAAAGGATGCCGGCCTTCAGCCCCGCCTGCTTCACCGTCGGTGCGCGGCGCAGAACTTCTGCGCGCGACAACAGACGGGACCGGCCCAGACCCAGCCGCCCGGCCAGCAGGTCGTACACCATCAGCCCGGCGCCATAGAAGGCGGCATCCCACCAGCGATAGACGGGCACGACAAAGGGCTGCTTGCGGGTGACATGCGGGGCATTGGCCAGCAGCCGCCCGCGTTCGCGCAGCGCATCCATCACCAGCCCGATATTACCCTGCGCCAGATAGCGCACACCGCCATGCACCAGCTTGGTGGAGCGCGACGAGGTGCCCTTGGCGAAATCATGCGCTTCCAGCAGCAGGGCGCTGTATCCGCGCGAAGCCGCCTCCAGCGCCACGCCCAGGCCACTGGCCCCACCACCGATAATCACCAAGTCCCAGCACTTGCCGGGTTCGGCATCCAGCCGGGCGATGGATTGGTTGCGATCCAGGATCGACATTGTTTGTTCCCGTGAATTGGGGGGCTGGTTTGCCTACCGTCATTTCCCTTCCACCGTCACCCAGGCCTTCGCCGGGGTGACGGTGGAGAGAGGGGCATCGGAGAATGCCCCCTACACATCCCACCCTTTGGCGCGTTCCAGGGCGCGGCCCCAGCGTTCATACAACCGGTCCCGTTCGGCGGGTGTCATGCCCGGCTCAAACCGGTGGGCCAGCTTCCATTTCTCGTCCAGCTCTTCCCGGCTGCTCCAGACACCGGCCCCCAGCCCGGCCAGATAGGCCGCACCCAATGCCGTCGTCTCGGCGATGCGCGGCACCTCCACCGGCACGCCCAGCATGTCGGCCTGGAACTGCATCAGGAAATGGTTGGCGGTGGCCCCGCCATCGGCGCGCAGCTCGGTCAGGGGAATGCCCGCCTCCCGCTCCATGGCGCGCACCACGTCCAGCGTCTGATACGCCATCGCCTCCAGGGCGGCGCGCACCATATGGGCGCGGCCAGTGCCGCGCGTCAGCCCGCAGATCAGGCCGCGCGCATAGGGATCCCAGTGCGGCGCGCCCAGCCCGGTCAGAGCCGGCACGAAATAGACCCCCTCATTACCCCGGATGGAGCGGGCCAGTTCTTCCGTCTCCGCCGCAGACGCAATCAGCCCCAGCCCGTCACGCAGCCATTGCACCGCCGCCCCGGTGACGAAGATCGCCCCTTCCAGCGCATATTCCACCGGTTCATCGCCAATGCCCCAGGCGATGGTGGTCAACAGGCTGCCCGGCCCCCGCCGCGCCGCCGTGCCCGTATTCATCAGCATGAAGGAACCGGTGCCATAGGTATTCTTGGCCAGCCCCGGCCCATGGCAGGCCTGGCCGAACAGGGCCGCCTGCTGATCCCCCGCCACGCCCGACACAGGAATGCCATGGGTGCCGAAGAAGCTGTCGGGATCGGTCAGCCCATGGATGCAGGTGGAGGGGTTGACCTTGGGCAGACAGACGGCGGGGATATCCATCAGGGCCAGGATATCCTCATCCCAGCGCAGTTCATGGATGTTGTAGAGCTGGGTGCGGGCGGCGTTCGAATAGTCGGTGACATGCGCCGCCCCGCCGGTCAGCTTCCAGATCAACCAACTGTCGATGGTGCCGAACGCCACTTCTCCCTTATCCGCCCGTGCCCGCAGGCCCGGCACATGGTCCAGCAGCCAGCGGATTTTCGTGCCGGAAAAATAGGGGTCGATGACCAGCCCGGTCTTGTCGCGGATCATCGCCTCCACGCCGGACTGCCCACGCAGTTCCTCGCAATAGGCGGCGGTGCGGCGATCCTGCCAGACGATGGCGCGGTGCAGCGGTTCCCCCGTCGTCCGGTCCCAGACCACCACGGTTTCCCGCTGGTTGGTGATGCCGATGGCGGCCAGATCATCGGCGCGCAGATGGGCGGCGCGCAGGGCGCGGCCGATCACATCCAGCGTCACATGCCAGATTTCCAACGCATCATGTTCCACCCAGCCAGCCTGGGGGAAATGCTGGGTAAATTCGGCATAGGCGCGGCCCACCATATTGGCGTCGCGGTCGAACACCAGCACGGTGGTGCCGGTGGTTCCCTGGTCGATGGCAAGCACATGGCCGGTCATTTTAAGGTTCTCCGATTGAGGAGTTATTCTTCCCGCACCGCCTTGGCGATGCGGGTCAGCGGCACCTTGGCCGCCGCATTGTGTAACTGTTGCAGCCGGTGAATCTGGGTGGCCGATGCGATCACCGCATGGGCCAGCGCCAGATAACCCTCCCGGTGCAGCGCCAGCAGATCGGCATCGGCCAGATCGCGCAGGCGGCCTTCCCCGATGCCGTAAAGCCCGTCGATCTGGTTTTCCCGCCCATCGCCGAAGGTCAGCAGCATGTCGACCGGGCAGATCAGGTCCAGCGCCGCCAGCCGGTCGACAAAGCCACGCGCGGCGGCCAGATCGTCGCGCAAGCTGGCCAGCAGCCGGCCCACCTGTTCGGTGCGCGCCGTCGGCTGGCCGTGCGCGTCGAACAGGGGTTCGCCCTCCCGGTCATGTAGCCGGTCCGTCTCCTCCTCCACCGCCAGATCGAACACGCCGCCGGCACCGGGGGCGAGGTGGAAGGGCTGGCGCAGCAGGTTGCGCGGCAGATATGTCGCCTGCCAGCCGCCCTGGATCATGAACCAGCTTGCCCCCCCTTCCAGGGCGAACAGGGCGCAGAGGTTGAACCGACCGCTATCGGCATGTTTCAGCAGGAAAATCGGGTAATCGGCCAACGCGTCCCGTACCTCGCTGAGACCCAGTTGGGCATGGTTCTGCCGGGCGGCATTGCCCATGTCGGGCAAGGGGCGCAGGCGGGCACGGGCGTGGCGGGCGGCGGTCAGGGGATGGATGGGCATGGGTGCTTCTCCTGATAACCGGGATCAGACCGGCTGCAGCCCGTATTGCTGAATACGGTTCAGCAGGTCACGGTGGCGCGGCAGGTCACGCAGGGCCTGTTGGCGCGCCCGCTCGGCCTGGGCAAAGGCGCGGCGGGCGCTGGCGGCCTCCGCCTTCACCTGGGCCAGCCCGCGATAGTCCGCGGCAAAGCCCATGCCATGCATCACATATTGATAAGAGGGCCAGGAAAACACCTCCGGCTGGTGCGGGAAATCGGCGGGGCCGGGCGGGTGGTAGCGCCACAGTTCCAGCTTTTCCCGCAATTCCAGCGGGATGCTGGCCGGGTCCAGATTATCGCGCCAGAAGGCGGTGTCGGTGCGCTTGGTCAGCACATAATGCAGCTTCAGGAATTCGATGATCCGGTCCCAGTGATGGGTGAAGGCGCGGTTGAACTGACGGGACAGCGTATCCATCACCGCCCGGTTGGCGGGCAGCCGGTCGGCGATGAAATCCACCGCCGTTTCGATCAGCATCAGGGCCGATGCTTCCAGCGGTTCCAGGAAGCCGGCGGCCAGCCCGACGCCGACGCAATTATGCGTCCAGAAGCTGGCGCGGTGGCCGGCGCGGATTTTGATCAGGCGCGGGCTCAGCCCGTCGGCGGCAGGGCCCAGATAGCGGCGCAGGCTCTCTTCCGCCGCCTCATCACTCATATGCCGGCTGGAATAGACATGGCCGGTGCCGCGCCGGGTCGGCAGGCCGATATCCCAGATCCAGCCGGCATCCTGCGCGGTGGAGATGGTGTGGGTGGCAATCGGCGCGTCGGGCCGATCATAGGGCACCTGCAGCGCCAGCGCCCGGTCACAGAACAGCACGTCGCTGCAATCCTTGAACGGCACGCCATAGGTGCCGCCCAGCAGCAGGGAGGCAAAGCCGGTGCAATCAACGAAGAAATCCCCGTCGATGCGCCCCGCCCCGCGCAGGGTCAGCCCGGTCAGGTCGCCGGCTTCATCCTGATGCACCTCTATGATGTCATCCACCATATGGATGACGCCCAGCTTTTCCACCGCATGATCGCGCAGCAGATCGGCGAATTTCCCGGCATCCAGATGATAGGCGTAATTGGCCAGCCCGGCATATTCCGGGCTGGTGATGGATTTCGGGGCCAGTCCGGCGTCGCACAGGCTAGCCTGGAAATCCACCGCCTCCGCGAAACTCAGCGGGTTCTCGCGGGCAAAGGCTTGCCAATGGCCGGACAGGTTGATCTGCGGCGCGCCCTGCGGCGGGTTCAGCGGGTGGTAATAGGCATCGCCATCGCTGCCATCCGTCCAGCGGGCAAACAGCGCTCCCTGCTTGAAGGCGGCGTCGCAATGGCGGATGAAATCGGTTTCCCGGATACCGATCTTGCGCAGGGTGTTGCGCATCGTCGGCCACGTCCCCTCCCCCACCCCGATGGTGCCGATCACCGCCGATTCGATCAGGATGACGCGCACGCCACCCGCCAAGTTAGCACCATTTCGGGCGGCGATACGGCCGGCCGCAATCCAGCCGGCGGAGCCGCCCCCGGCGATGACAACCGTTTTCACGGGCTTGTCCATAAACTCCTCCCACTTGATTATATTGGCATTTTTATGCCTTGGCGGGCAGGCCGCATCCCCTGTTGCAGATGCAGATATACCACACGAGGGAACGTTTTAGCCCGAAAGCGTCAGTTCGTCGATTGCAATGTTATATTTATCTGATAATTCATATACAAGAAACCGACGTCGAGATCAGGGAAGGGGCTCTTTCCCCGACAGGCGTCGAAAATCCGGGCGGCACAATCCTGTTCGGTCAGTACCGGTACGCCCGGTCAGCAAGAAGTAAATGTGTGGGAGGAGTGACATATGCTGAAAAAGACTATGGGCCGGCGCATGGCTGCCGGCCTGGGTGGTGTTGGCATGGCCGCGCTGTGCGCCCTGATCCCGGCAATGCCGGCGATGGCGCAGAATGCCACCGCTGCTGCGGATGGCACGCTGGATGAAATCGTCGTCACCGGTATCCGCCGCTCCCTGCAGGCCTCGGCGGAAATGAAGCGTTCCGCCGGCATCGTGATGGACAGCATCGCCAGCGAGGATTTGGGCAAGTTCCCGGACAGCAACGTGGCGGAATCGCTGCAGCGCATCCCCGGCGTCTCCATCGACCGCAGCGGCGGCGAAGGTCGTTTTGTCACCGTGCGCGGCTTCGGGCCGGAATTCAACACGGTGCTGGTCAATGGCCGCTCCTTCGCCTCGGAAAACCAGGGCCGCGAATTCTCCTTCGACCTGCTGGCCGCCGAACTGATTTCCGGCGCTGACGTCTATAAGACCAGCCAGGCCCCGGTGCAGGATGGCGGCATCGGTTCCACCATCAATGTGAAGACGGCGCGCCCGTTTGATATTGGCGGGTTCAAGGCCATCGCGTCCGCCAAGGGCGTGTATGAAGAGAATAACAAGAAGGTCTCGCCGCAGGCTTTCGGCCTGCTGTCGGGCACCTTCAATGATGACAAGCTGGGTGCCCTGCTGGCCGTGTCTTACCAGAAGCGTGAGACGGAAACCCCGTCCACCACGGTGAACGGCTATCTGTCCGGCCAGACGATCGGCCCCTCCTCCAAGCCCATCGCCACCAATGTCTATGCCCCGCGCAACCTGGATATCAGCCAGGAAACGTCGGAGCGGGAACGCATTGGCGTCAACCTGACCACCCAGTTGCAGGCCAATGACGATCTGGTCTTCACCCTGGACGGGCTTTACAACAAGTTCACGGTGGATTCGACCAGCCATGCGCTCGGCAACTGGTTTGAACCGTCCAGCTATACCGCTGCGCAGATCGATTCCAACCGCACGGTCACCGGCCTGACGACCAACGGCAATGCCGACCTGATCATCAACAGCAACAACCGTAACGTCACCACCAAGGCCGTGGGCCTGAATGGCGCCTGGAACGTCAATGACAATCTGACGGTGAAGGCGGACGCTTCCTGGTCCAAGGCTGCCAATAATAATGGTGGCAAGAATATCTTCACCGTTATCGGCATTCCCTCCACCTACAGCTTCCAGCAGGCGGATGGCGGCGGCTTCCCCTCCGTCTTCGGTCACACCACCTCGCTGACCGACCCGACGCGGGGCCGCACCCATATCGCCATCCGTCAGGGCAATGACGAGGCGGAAGAGGTGTTCGAGTACAAGCTGGACACCGAATGGAAGAGCGATGGCGGCGTGCTGGATGCCATCCGTTTCGGCCTGATCAATACCAACCGCGAGAAGACCAGCAATTCGGTCACCAGCGACCCGAACATCCAGTGCCTCTATTGCGGTTACCCGACTTCGGCCGATGCGTCCTTGCTGAAGCCGTTCAGCCTGGGCAGCTTCCTGGGTTCCGGCGGGCGTTTCCCGGCCAATTTCATGACCTATGACGCCAACGCCTATTTCAGCTTCCTGGAAAGCCCGGCGGCGGCGGCAGCCCTGGATAAGGCCCAGGGTCTGGCACCCGGCACCACGGCGGCTCGTCTGGCTGCCAGTAATGGCTATACCGCGACCCGTCAGCCCAATTCCTTCTCCGTGAAGGAAAATGTCTATGGCGGCTATGTGGATACCGCCTTCAAGGGTGACCTGGGCAACATGCCCTGGTTCGTGAATATTGGCTTCCGCTATATCCATACTGAGGTGAAGGCTTCCGGCCAGCAGCTGGCTTTGACCGACATCCTGCCGGTGGCCAATGACCCCACCATCTATACGGCGGTCTATGCCAATAACGGCGTGCCGGTGGCGACCAGCCAGAACAGCAGTTACGATTATCTGCTGCCCAGCCTGAATGTGAAGGTCGACCTGACGGACGATGTGATCGCCCGTTTCGGTGCTTCCCGCACGCTGACCCGCCCGCAGATCAGCGATATGGCGCCGCGTATCAGCTTTGATACGGTGCGTCCAGCCAGCCTGGATGCGTCGGGCGGCAACCCGTCGCTGAAGCCCTACACCTCTGACAATTTCGACATGTCGTTCGAATGGTACCCGACCCGTACCACCACCCTGTCGGCGGCCGCTTTCTATAAGCGCGTCAACAATTTCGTGGTGCAGACCCGGGCGGACGAGGTGTTCAACATCGCCAATGCCGGCAAGCTGGCGGTGGGTGCCGGTGGCGTGACCGGGCCGAACCAGGTGACCTTCAGCGTGCGCCGTCCGCGCAATGCGCAGAGCGCCAATGTCCATGGGTTTGAGTTCAATGTGAACCACACGATGGATTACCTGCCCGGTCTGCTGGCCGGTTTCGGTATCCAGGCGAACGCCACCTTCGTGGACAGCAACGCCGTGTTCGATCCTGCCTCTACCACCACCTCCTTCGCGCTGGAAGGTTTGGGTGACAGCCAGAACCTGGCCGTTTTCTATGAAATGGACGGGTTGTCGGCACGCGTCGCCTATAACCGCCGCGAACGCTTCCTGGAAAATCTGGTCAATCCCAGCGCTGGTTCTGATCCGGTCTATCGCCGGACCTATGATCAGGTTGACGCCCGCGTCAGCTATAATGTGCTTGAGAATGTGCAGGTCTTCGCTGAAGGCACCAATATTTTCGGCAGCGAAGTCGTCACCACCGGCCGCTTCGACAATCAGGTCCTGACCTATGTCGATACGGGTGCCCGTTACGCCATCGGTGTCCGCGCCGATTTCTAACGGTTTTTGACTCTCCCTTCTTCCTCAGGATCCCTGAAAAGGGGGCGGCCCGTCCGCCCCCCTCTTTTTATTGTGGGAGAAGGGTTGGAGATGTCGACTTTGACTCTATGGCTGCAAGGCCAGCACGGCGGCCCCGATCAACCCGGCATTGGCGCCCAGCTCGGCCGGTACCAGCAACGGCTCCTCCGTCTGCCGCAGGATCAGGGCACGGACGGCCTGATCCAGGGCCGCCACCAGCGGGGCTGACGAGCCCAGGCCGCCGCCCACCGGCACCCGATGCGGGCCGATGGCATTGACCAGCAGGGCCAGCGGTTCCGATACCAGTTCCAGGAAGATGGAAATGGTGCGGCGGCTGAGAGCCTCACCCGCCTGCCAGCCGTCAACGATGCTGCGGCTGTCCAGCCCCTGCCCCGTCAGGTGGTGGTGCAGCCGTTCCAGCCCGCGCGCACTGCCGAAGGTTTCAATGCAGCCGACACCGCCACAACCGCATTCCAGCCGGGGAATGGCGACGGGGGGCGACCCGGCCATGGTTTTCACAATGGCGCCATGGCCCCATTCCCCGGTGATGCCGGCAGCCCCGGAGATCAACCGGCCACCCACCACCAGCCCGCCACCGATGCCGGTGCCCAGGATGATGCCGAACACCACCCGGTGGCCCCGCCCGGCGCCAACGGTGGCTTCCGCCAGGGCGAAACAATCGGCATCATTGGCCACCCGCACCGGGCGGCCCAGCGCCACCGTCAGTTCCGCCGCCAGCCGGTGCCCCACCAGGCCACCCAGGTTGGAGGCGGCGGTCAGAATACCACTATCGGGATCGACGATGCCGGCCATGGAGATGGCCAGCGGTGCATCCGCCGGCTGCCCCGCGCCATGGCGGGCGCAGAGGTCAGCCAGCGCCGCCACGAAATCCGCCCAGCTATGGGCCGGCGTGGGCACCTGATCGACCTGTCGCACCGCCTCCCCATTACGGGGGGCGAGGCCGAATTTCATGAAGGAACCGCCGATATCGACACAGAAAGCCACGGCAGACACACCCGTTCGTCAGCTTCTCGGGTCAAGCAGGTCGCGCAGACCGTCGCCGAGGATGTTGAAACCAAGCACGGTCAGCATGATCGCCAGACCGGGAAACAGCGACATATAGATATTCACGCCCAGATAGTTGCGCCCATCGCTCATCATCGCCCCCCATTCCGGCATGGGCGGCTGGGCCCCCATGCCCAGGAAGGACAGGCTGGCCGCCGACAGCACCACCGTGCCCGCCGTCAGGGTGGATTGCACGATGACGGGGCCCAGCGCGTTGCGCAGGATATGGTCGAACATGATGCGCGGGGTGGATGCGCCCAGCGCCCGCGCCGCCTCCACATAATCCATGCTTTTCAGGCCCAAAGCCACGTTGCGCATCAGCCGCGCATAGACGGGGACGGAGAAAATGGCGATGGCGATCAACAGGTTGAACAGACCCGGCCCCAGGATGGAGACGATGAGGATGGCCAGCACCACGCCGGGAAAGGCGAACAGCACATCCATGGTCCACATGATCACCTGATCGACCAGCCCGCCGATGGTACCGGCGGCCAGCCCCAGCGGCACGCCCACCAGCACCGCCAAACCGACGCCCACCACCACTTCCAGCAGGGACAGCCGCGCGCCATAGAGCACGCGGGCCAGCAGGTCGCGGCCATTATCATCGGTGCCGAACGGATGGTCCCAACTGGGCGGCAAAAGCGCGTCGGACAGCACCTGTTCATAGGGATCGGCAGGCGACAGTAGCGGGGCCAGGATGGCGGCCAGCAGCACCAGCCCCACCAGCAACCCGCCGATGAAGATGCTGCGGCGGCGGGACAGCCAACGCCGGCGGCGGCGGGCCTTGCTGTCCGTGGGGGCCAGGGTGGCGGTGATCTCGGTCATTCTGGCCCTCAATCAAACCGGATGCGGGGATTGATGGCCGCGATCAACATCTCGGCCAGGAAATTCATCATGACGACGGCGGTGACGGCCACCAGGGTGACACCCTGCACCGTCGGGTAATCGCGGAAGCGCACGGAATCGACCAGCAGCCGGCCCAGGCCGGGCCAGTTGAACACCGATTCCGTCACCACCGCCCCACCCAACATGCTGCCGAAATTCAGCCCGATGATGGTGACGATGGGCACCAGGGCATTGCGCAGCGCGTGCTTGCGCATCACCACCCGTTCGGGCAGGCCCTTGGCGCGGGCGGTGCGGATATAATCCTGGCCCACCACCTCAATCATGGACGCGCGCGTCATGCGGGCAATCACCGCCGTCGGCATCACCGCCAGGGTGATGGCCGGCATGATGTAATGCTTCCATGTGCCCGACCCCATCAGCGGCAGCCAGCCCAGTTCCACCGCGAAGTAATTCATCGCCAGCAGGGCCAGCCAGAAATTGGCGATGGAGGCGCCGGCAATGGCGAACAGCATGGTTGCCTGATCGGGCCAGCGGTTGCGGTTGACCGCCGCCGCCATGCCCGCCGACAGGCCGACGGAAATGGCAATGCCATAGGCGACCAGGGCCAGTGAGATGGTCTTGGGCAACCGTTCGGCGATTTCCACCGTCACCGGTCGGCCCGACCGGATGGAGGTGCCCAGATCCCCGCCCAGCGCCGCCCCGGCGAAACGCAGATATTGCAGCGGCAAGGGATCATCCAGCCCCAGACGGACGCGCATGGCATCCACCGCTTCCTGCGGTGCCTCCGGCCCTGCCATCAGGCGGGCGGGATCGCCCGGCAAGGCACGCAGCGCCACGAAGACCAGCAGCGAGACCCCCAGCAGGATCAGCGGCAGGGTGACGAGTTTCTTCAGCAGATATATGGGCATGTTAAGGCTTCACCGCATCGCGCACGGCGATGCCGCCGCCCGGTTCCGTCCACAGGTTCTGGATGTTGGCCTGTGCGGCAAACAGATCCTTCTTGTAGTAGAGCAGCACATGCGGCGCGTCTTCGTTGATCAGCCGCTGCGCCTGCCCATACATCGCATTGCGAGCGGCTTCGTCCGCTGTCGCCGCCGCCTTATCCAGCAAGCCATCCAACGCGGGGGAGGAATAGAAGCCCAGATTGGCCCCGGTCGGCACGAAGCTGGCGGTGTGGTAAAGCGGGCGCAACTGCATGTCCGCCCCGTTCACCCCCGATGACCAGGAGGTAAGGATAGCGCCCGTACCTTCCTTGGCCTTCTGATCCGGGTTGGCGAAGGCGGCATTGGACCAGACGCCGCTTTCCATTTTGCGGACCTCCAGCTTCACGCCGATCTTGGCCCACATGCCCTGCAGCACCTCCGCGATGCGGGCCTCCGGCTCCTGCACGGCGACCGACAGGCTGAACCCGTCCGGCAATCCGGCCCGCACCAGCAGTTCCTTGGCCTTGGCGGGGTCGAACGGATAGGGGTTCAAGCTGGCATCATAGCCGGGGGTGACAGGGGAGAGCGGGGAATTGGCCGGGCGGCCAAAGCCGAACATGATCGCCTTGACCAGGGCCGCCCGGTCGGTGGCCAGGTTCAGGGCCTGACGCACCCGCACATCATCCAGCGGCTTCTGCTTCAGGTTCAGCGCCACGAAGAACACCACCGCCCCGTCGCTTTCATGCAGCGTCAGAGCGGTATTGGCCTTGACCATGCGGGCGAAAACCGGGGGCAGCGGGTTGACGATATCCACCTCCCCCGCCTGGATCGCCATGTTCAGCACCGATTGTTCGGCGGTCCAGGTCCATTTGATCCGTTCCGTCCCGCCCTGCTTGCCCCAATAACCGGAGAAGCGTTCTTCCAGCACATATTCGCCGGAGCGATATTCCACCAACCGGTAAGGCCCGGTGCCCACGGCCAAGCGGGACAGGGTGCCGGCGGCATCGGCCTTGGGGCTGACCATCAGGGCAGGCCCGGTGGTCAGCAGCGACAGAAAGGCCGGATACGGCCCCTTCAGGGTGAATTGCACTGTCATATCATCAAGCGCCACCACGCTGGCCAGCACCTGCCGGATACGGCCGGACGCGGCCAGACCGCGCTTGGTATCTAGATGGCGCTGGAAATTCTTCACCACCACATCGGCATTGAAGGGCGTGCCGTCATGGAAGCTGACGCCGGGCCGCAGCTTGAAGGTCCAGACCAGCCCGGCGGCGTCGCTGGACCATTCGGTGGCCAGCGCTGGTTCCAGCTGCAACTGCTTGTTCCGGCGAACCAGCCCTTCATAAAGCGGTTCCAGCACCGTGTAGGTGAAGGTCGCCGTCTGGTCGCCGGGGTCCATGCTGCGCGGCGCCTCGCTCTGCAACACGTTCAGCGTTGCGGCGGGGGCCGCCAAAGGCAGCCCCGCCAGCAGCCCGGCAAACAGGGTGGCCGCCACAAAGCGACCCTTCCTGACATTTGGCAACCCACGCGCCTTCATCGGCTTGAAACCCCTGCCCAACAGCAAACTTTACCAACCCTACCAAAAGCCTCTTCACTTTTGAACTAATTATGCGTAATAAATTTAGAAATTGAACTTAACACTCAGGCCCACCTCCCCGATGCTCAATCCCACCCAACGTCAGGCCCTGCGCACCATCGCGGAAGGCGGGCCGCTCAGCCGCAGCGATCTGGCCGAACGGCTGGATCTCAGCAAGGCGGCGATGACGACGCTGGTGCGCGACCTGATTCAGGACGGCATCCTGCGGGAGACGGAGATTGTGCGCGGCCTGGGCCGCCCTTCCATCCTGCTGGGCATCAACCCGGCCTGTGCCTATTTCGTCGGCGTGTCGCTGATCGACGATCCGATGATGATGGTGCTGACCGACCTGAATGGCGACATCCTGGCCCAGGCCTCGCTGCCCCGGTCACGCGAACCGCTGGCCGTGGCGCGGGATGTGGCGGCGGGCATCGGCCTGTTGCTGGATGGCAAGCCGGTGCAACGGGACCAGTTGGCCGGCATCGGCGTCACGCTCTCCGGTCTGGTGGACCCATCGCAGGGCGCCTGCCTGCAATCCACCCTGCTGGGCTGGCAGGATGTGCCCCTGTCCGCCATGGTAGAAGGGGCGACTAGCCTGCCCACCTATATGGAAAATGATGCCAAGGCCGTGGCGATCAGCCAGCATCTTTATGGGGCCGCCCGCGATGTGCGGTCCTTCTGTCTGGTCTCCGTCGGGGCCGGCATCGGGTCGGCCCATGTGATTGACGGGCAGCTTTACCGGGGCCGTCGGGGCGGGGCCGGTGAAATTGCCCATTGCACGATTGAAATCGGCGGTCGCCCCTGTCGCTGCGGCAAGCGCGGTTGCCTGGATACCATCGCCTCGGTCAGTGCCATTCTGGGCGAAGCGGCTTCATCTGGCCTACCCTGCCAAAGCGTGGCGGAGCTGGAAGCCCTAGCCGCCACCGGGGAAGCCCGCGCCGTGCGCATCCTGCACCATGCCGGTGAGGCGCTGGGGCTGGCCATTGCCCATATCATCCAGATCAACGATCCCGAACTGATCCTGATCACCCAGGAGGAGGCCCCGCTGGATGGGTTGATCGGCCGGGCCATGCGGCAGGCCATTGATGCCCATGTGCTGCCACTGTCGGCCGGGCAGACCCCCATCCACATCGTCCGCACCCAGCCCGACCATTGGGCGCGCGGGGCGGCCGGTCTGGTGGCGCACAAATTCTTCCACGATCCCGATTTCTTCCAATAGAGGCACCCGGACCATGCGCATCGCTGTCGGCGGCATCCATATCGAATGTTCGACCTACAACCCCGTGCTGAACCGGGCGCAGGATTTTATGATCGTGCGTGGCGACGCCCTGCTGGCGGCCCCCCGCTTTACCTTCCTGCAAGATTATCCGGCGCAGTTCCTGCCCACCATCCATGCCCGCGCCATTGCCGGCGGCCCCGTGGCGCGGGAAACCTATGAGGCATTTAAGGCCGAGTTCCTGGAACGGCTGGCGGCCACCCTGCCCATCGACGGCCTGTATCTGGCGATGCATGGCGCCATGTTCGTGGAAGGGATGGAGGATGCGGAAGGGGACTGGATCAGCGCTGCCCGCGCCCTGGTTGGCCCCGATTGCCCCATCACGGTCAGCTATGACCTGCATGGCAATGTCTCGCAGCGGATTATCGATGCGATCGACATGTATTCCACCTATCGCACCGCCCCGCATATTGATGTGGAAGAGACGATGCGCCGTGCCGTCACCATGCTGGTACGCAGCCTGGAAACCGGGGTGAAGCCCATCCTGCTGTGGGCGCCGGTCCCGGTGGTGCTGCCGGGCGAACGCACCTCCACCGTCGATGAACCGGCCAAGAGCCTTTATGCCATGTTGCCGGCGATCGACGCCATTCCCGGCGTCTGGGATGCCTCCCTGATGGTGGGCTATGTCTGGGCGGATGAGCCGCGCGCCACGGCGGCCGCCATCCTGACCGGCACCGACCGCGCCGTGCTGGAGCGGGAGGCCAAGCGCATCGCCCAGGCCTATTGGGAGGCGCGCGACCAGTTCGTTTTCGGTACCGATACCGGCAGCATTGAAGAATGCGTCGCCCAGGCCATTGCCAGCCAAACCCATCCGGTGGTGCTGGCCGATAGCGGCGACAATCCCACCGGTGGCGGGGTGGGCGACCGGGCGGATGTGCTGGGCGAACTGATCCGCAGGGGGGCGGATGGGGTGATCATCGCCGCCATCACCGACCTGCCGGCCCTGGAAGTGGCCTTTGCCGCTGGCGAAGGGGCGGAAATCCGGGTCACGGTGGGTGCCACACTGGACCCCGCCAGCCCGCGCGTGGTGGTGAGCGCCTATGTCACCCGCCTGATCGGGCATGAGGTGCCGGCGGAACGCGAAGCGGTGCTGACGCTGGGCGGCATCACCCTGGTGCTGGCCGCCCGCCGCCGCCCCTATCACAATATCGCCGACTTCACCCGCCTGGGGCTGGACCCCTTGGCCGCGAAGATCGTCGTCGTCAAATCGGGCTATCTGTCGCCCGAACTGGCCCCCATCGCCAACCCGGCGCTGATGGCGCTGTCGCCCGGCGTGGTGGACCAGTTCGTGGAGCGGCTGGCCCGCACCCGTAAAGTGACACCAACCTATCCGTGGGACCGTGATTTCAGCTTCACGCCCGTGGCCACGCCCTCGGCCCGGTCGCGCTGATGATCCGCATCGAAGCCCCACCGGTTCTGGAGGTTCGTGACCTGCAAACCTGGTTCGATACCGAACGCGGGCTGGTGCGGTCGGTGGATGGTGTCAGTTTTTCCGCCCGGCCCGGTGAAACCGTGGCCATTGTGGGCGAAAGCGGATCAGGCAAAAGCGTCACCAGCCTTTCGGTGATGCGCCTGATTGCGGCCCCGGCAGGAAAGATCATGGGGGGATCGATCCTGTTCCGGGGCCGCGACGGAGGTGCGCGCGATCTGGTCACTGCCGATGCGGCGACCATGCGCAGCCTGCGCGGCAATGAAATCTCGATGATTTTTCAAGAGCCGATGACCTCCCTCAACCCCGTCTATCCGGTGGGGGACCAGATTGCTGAGGCCATTGCCCTGCATCGCAATCTGGGCCGGAAACAGGCGTGGGCGGAGGCGGTGCGGATGCTGGAATTGGTGGGAATTCCAGCATCCGCCACACGCGCCAAGGATCATCCGCACCAGATGTCGGGTGGGATGCGCCAGCGGGTGATGATCGCCATGGCGCTGGCCTGCCGCCCGCTGCTGCTGATCGCGGATGAGCCGACGACGGCCCTGGATGTCACCATCCAGGCGCAAATCCTGGAACTGATGCGCCAGTTACAGCGGGAAATCGGCATGGCCATCCTGTTCATCACCCATAATCTGGGTGTGGTGGCGGAAATGGCCGACCGGGTGGTGGTGATGTATGGCGGGCGGGTGGTGGAATCTGGCCCCATTGCCCAGGTATTCCGTACCCCGCTGCACCCCTATACGCGTGGGCTGATGGCCAGCGTGCCGGGATCGCCCTTCCGCTTCCGTGATGCACGCGGGCGGCTGCGGCTGCAGGCCATCCCCGGCAATGTGCCGGACCCGCGCAGCCTGCCGCCGGGCTGCGCCTTTGCCAGCCGCTGCGCGTCGGCCACCGATGCTTGCACCGCCGCCATGCCACCGCTGGAGGCGGTTACGGCCGACCATCAGGTGCGGTGCCTGCGCTGGAAGGAGCAGCTGCCATGACCGCGCCCTTGCTGGATGTGCGTAACCTGACGACGACCTTTCCCGTCGGCAGCAATCTGCTGGGCCGGCCGAAGGCCAAGGTTCATGCGGTGGATCAGGTCAGCTTTTCCATCCGCCGGGGTGAGATGGTCGGGCTGGTGGGGGAATCCGGTTCCGGCAAGACGACGGTGGGCCGGTCCATCCTGCGGCTAACGCAACCGACATCCGGCGCCGTGACTTTTGACGGCACCGATATTCTGACACTGAAACCGTCCGCCTTTCAGGCCTATCGCCGGCGGATGCAGTTGATCTTTCAAGACCCGTTCGCCAGCCTGGACCCGCGCAAGAATATTGAAGGCATCCTCGCTGAACCGCTTTCCATCCACCGGCTGGTGCCGCGTGCCGAACGACGCGACCGCATCGCCGAACTGCTGGGGATGGTGGGGCTGACACCCGAGGCGATGAAGCGTTATCCGCATGAATTTTCCGGCGGGCAGCGCCAGCGCATCGGCATTGCCCGCGCGCTGGCGGTGAAGCCGGATTTCATCGTCGCCGATGAACCGGTCTCGGCGCTTGATGTCTCCATCCAGGCGCAGGTCTTGAACCTGCTGCAGGATTTGCAGGCCGATCTGGGCCTGACCATGCTGTTCATTTCCCACGATCTGGCCGTGGTGGAACATGCCTGCGACCGCATCGTGGTGATGTATATGGGCCGGATCATGGAGACGGCCAACACCGCCGATCTGTATGCCAATCCCCGCCACCCCTATACCCGCGCCCTGTTGTCGGCCGTGCCATCGCTGGATTTGGACCGGCGGCGGGAAAAGATCATCCTGAAGGGCGACATCCCCAGCCCGATCCACCCGCCCAGTGGCTGCGTCTTCCGCACCCGCTGCCCGCATGCGACCCCGCTTTGCGCACAGGAACGGCCGATCCTGACCCCGGCCAGCCCCGGCCATGCCGTGGCCTGCCTGCGGACAGGAGAGATTGGGATTATATAAAAATCGGGGCCAGGATTAACTCCCGGCCCCAAAAGAAGAGAAATATTGTCAATTATTGACAGTAATTTTCGGATCCCAGTTGTAGTATCCAACTACAGAATTGCTGCCGTCCGCATTGATTTGCACCAAGTAGAAACTGACGCCGTAGGATTCCGATCCCGTGGCTTCCACATTTGCTTGAATATATGAAACATCCTCATTTTTCATCGTATACTGAGTGAAATTGCCGGCGTTCGGGATTGGAATAGACTGAGCGTGTGTAGAGTATATGAAGTCAGTGATAACTGTCGGATCAGTAGAATAAATCTTTGTGATGTTGTAAACGATAGCATATACACGCTGATCAGCGTAAAGGGAGACCGTCCACCAGCGAACGACATCATCTTCCTGAGCCCTGATGGTAAGATCACCAGTTGCCTGACCAGAAATGGTGTATTTAGGTTGCGTGATCATGTATGCATAATTGTGACCGATTGGGAGGGGGTTAGAGCTGCTGTTGTTCGGGTTCAAAGCAAGCCCTTGTACTGCCTGGGTGTCGATAACGACATCGATATCAATCGTGCTCATCGCTGCTCTCCTCGTTGCAGATTTCGTTTAGGAAACAATCTCAACCATCACACAATTTCAGGTTTGTGTGATTTTCAACTTACGCGTTTATTGTTATGAATTTATAAAGCTATGTCAAAACCTACTTTAAGTTAAATTCTGATAAATTCTGATAAATTGCATTAAATTATTAATAGATAATTCATATAGTAAATCTATTAACACATAAATTTCGGCAAGCGCTTGAAATATCGTCACGACGATCATGCCAACAGGACGGGAAGGTAAGTGTCTGTCCGGAAAGTTATGGTGCTTTTTGCAACCACACCATCTCACCGCCGTCATTCTCGCAAAGGCAGGAATGACGGTTAAGTAACTGGAAAAGCGTCATAAATTTATGGGCGAACCCAAAAGCCGACCGGCAAGCTTGCGGGGCGGGAGATAGTTGAAAAACTGACCCTGCCCCTTTACATGGCGCCAATTGATACTGAGTTACCTTGATCACTGGCGCCAACATCCGTTGGCCTGGCTTCACGCGGCACGCGCCGTGCGGCGGCAGTCGCCGCCGCACCAAGTTGCGATGAGTTCACCTCATCGCAACTTGGTGTGAGCTACTTCGTTTGGGGGAGGCAATCACACGATAATGGCTGTTTGACAGCCACCCCCTGCAACCTGATGATCCAAGTTAAATCTGAGACGGGATGATCCATGCCTTCCTGCCGCCTGCTTCCCATCCCCGCGCTGTTGGGCTGCCTGTTGCTGGGGGCCTGCGCCGCCCGCCCACCAACAGCCGCCCCGCAAGCGGCCGCCACGCCATCCGCCCCCGCCCTCATTGCCCAGGTGCCGGAAAGCGGCCCGATCATTCTGCCGGCAGAACCACCCGCTACGGTCGCCCTGGTGGCAGAGGGCCGGAAATATCTTCGGGGTGATGGTGTGGCAACGGATGAAAGCCGGGCCTTCGCCCTGTTCCAACAGGCGGCCGATCTGGGCAGCCCGACAGGCCGCTACCGGCTGGGGCTGGTCCATCTGACCAGCCGCGATGGCCGGGCCGATCCACAGAAGGCGGCCCAGCTGATATTGCCGCTGGCACAACAGGGCTATCCGGACGCGGCCTTCCTGCTGGGACTGGTGGCCAGCGGCTTCACCCCCGCCCCCAGCCTGTTACCGGCGTCGGGTGAATCCAGCCTGCGACAGGCCCCCTACTGGTTCAACATTGCCCGCCGGGCCGGACAGGCCAACGCGCGCCGCGCCTATGAACAGCAATTGCTGGCGATGCGGGAGGATGGCGTCATCCCCGCCGGCAGCGGCACCGGCGATGATTTTGCCAACGCCATCCGCTTCAAGGGCAAATTCGCCAGCAGCAAGGAAGGGGTGCCGCTGGAATACCGCACCATCGGCCCCCTGTTCCCCGGCTGGAAGCGGGAGAGCCAAGCCCTGATCGAACAGGAAGGCAAACATTATGATGTGCTGACCCTGGTGAATGAGCACCAGCAGAAGGTGCTGGTCTATTTCGACATCAGCGATTGGGTGGGGTTGGGGGGAGGCCACTGAGCAACAGACGCTCCGTTGGATGGACAGACCCCATCCAAGACTCGCGTTTTTGGATTAAATCCCTTATCGTGCACCCAATGGCTGGAACAGCCCGGAACCGAATGCCCGTTAACCATCCCCAGAGGGGGAGAGTCACGCCATGTCGGTTTCCACTGTCAGCACCACCACACCCCCCACCGACCGCACCAGCCTGCGCGACAAGGATAGCAGCGGCTTTGCCCTGCCCGGCGACGGTGAAGAGATATCGGCCGGGATAAAGCCGGCACCCATTCCTGTCTCCCGCTATGGCGATCTGGGGATGAAGCCGGTCAATCTGGCCCTGGTTCCGGGCATGGAATGGATGGCTGACTATAACCACATGGAAGTCACGGAATATCATGAATCGCTGGCCACCTATCATCGGCGGCTGTTCGACTTTGCCAGCGAGATATTGGGCCGGGATGGCAAGCCGGCGCGGGTTGGCGGCCTCAGCGGCTCTGCCCTGGACATGGTGCGACAGGCGGCAGCGACCCAGGGCATTCTGCCGCCGGAAAAGCCGCGCAGCCTGTTGCTGGAAGAGGCAGCCAGCGGAAAATCGGCTTCCCCCCTTTCTGAGAACGCAGCGAGGGGCGATACCGACGTGGGCATCATCACAATTATGCTCCCCGCAGAGGAAGGCGGCGGGGAGCAGCATATCTTGGTTGATCCAGCGCAGTGGAAAGGTCTGGCGGCACAACATCCCCCCACGGCGGTGGCCAGCCTGCTGAATATGCTGGATAATTCGGCCAAGGCGGTAAAGCTCAACGACACCATGCTGCACGGCCTGTTCGGCAAATTCATGCAGGCGAACAGCGATGAGGGCCAAACCTGGCACGACAAGCCTGTCAGCCGCTATGGCTATAGCCTGCCGGGGACATCTGATCGAACCGGTCCAGCCTTCATGGTGGAAGCCTATCACGGTGCGGCCCTGTCACCCGAAAAGGCCATGGGGCTGGCTGCTGGATTGCTGCGCCTCGCCCAGGCCGCCGCACCGGGCGGCAACCGGTAGGGGGAGCGTCACCCCATCGCGTCCAGGATTTTCAACTGCTCAATATAGTGGCGGTTCTGCTGCAACATACCGGTTTGCGCCTGCACGCTGCCAATCGCCTCGGCAACATTGCGCTTCACGGCATCCACCTGGCGCATCACCTGATCCACATTGTTCAGCAGGCTGACATTGCTGCCAGCGATCTGGTCCAGCGTGCTGCCGGTCTCGGTAATACGCGCGCCCAGCGCGCCGACAGAATGGTGGATATCACTGATCGCCGCCTGGGTATTGCCCAGCGTCGCCTTGGTATCATTGGCCAGTTTGCGCACCTCTGCCGCCACCACGGCGAAACCCTTGCCGGCCTCCCCTGCCCGCGCCGCTTCGATGGTGGCATTCAGGGCCAGCAGGTTGGTCTGGCCGGCAATTCCATCAATCACCCGCAGCACACCTTCGACATTCAGCAGCACCTCCCCCAGGCGGGCAAACTCCCCCTCCATCTCCGCCTTGCGTTTTTCCTGCCCCTGAAAGGTGGCTGCATGGCCATGCAGGCCGGTCTGGATGGCCGACATGCAGCCATCCACATGGTCGGCATAGGCCGTCATTTTCTCCATCAGCCCGCTCAAGGCGGTGATCGCTTCCACCTGAACAATCAGATTATGAATCAGCTTCTGGCGAATACAGTTCAGCATAGACAGCCGATTCAGCCGTGTTTCGGTGAAATAGGATTTGAAGCGGGCATAATGAATGGGGAAACGGTCAGCAATGTCATCATGAAAATCACCCTTCTCATTATCGAAAAAAAAGACGGCTGACAGGGTTTGATTGATATTTATTCCCAGTAATTCCCCAAAGGTAGAAAACCCTGCCACTGTTACATCATCAAATACCCGCACCTGTCCCAAGGCGCCGGCATTGTTCAGCCGGCGCAGGATACAGTCATTCAGGATGCCGCCCAGTGGCTTGGGCTTGCCACGCAGGAATGAGCGGAAATCCTGCTCCGTCTGTCCAACAAAATCCGTGCCTTCCACCAGATGCAACTGGTCGCCGGCACTGACATCACAATAAAAATGCGCCTTGCCGGTCGCTTCTTCAAAACCGGAAACGGAGCGGACAAACAGTTCGCCATCCAGTTCGATGGCAAACGTATAGCGGGAAAGTTTGGCGGACAGTTCCGCCGGGCGGCATTTCAACGCGCCGCACAGCGCATCAGCAAAACTCTGTACCGCCAAGCTGTCGCCATCAATCACGCTGCTGACGGTCCGAGCGACCGGATCGGCATCCAGCACCGAAAAGGAAATGCCGGTGCGACGGAAATTCTGCGTCTTGAACACGCCATACCGCTTGCCCGGCGCCAGTTTCAGAAAGGCGATGACGGCATGGTTTTCCAGCACGCGGCTGCCGTCATAAAGCCAGGTATGCTGGAAATCCAGCTTGCCCCCGGCAGAGCCGCCCAGAAACAGAACAGGGAAGCGGCTGGTCTGATAGACAGCCTCCATCAGGTAATTCTCGCTGGCCGACAGACCATCGATGAAGGTCAACGCCAGGCTGTCCCGGCTGTCCAACGCGAAGGGCGGGGTAATGGCGGACAGGTCGGCCGCGATGGCCGCCACCCGCTGATCCTGGCTCAGCGTCGGCTTGCCGGCCCGGATGTCCTGGCAGTGCAACGGCACCGCGCGCACATCCACAGCCGCCAGCAGATCACTGGCGAAGGATTGCAGCACGATATCATCCCAGGCGCCGTCGGCCGGACTGTAAAGCCGGCCACCCTGGG
The DNA here is from genome assembly GCF_009495745.1 of Niveispirillum sp. SYP-B3756. Classification (GTDB taxonomy): domain Bacteria; phylum Pseudomonadota; class Alphaproteobacteria; order Azospirillales; family Azospirillaceae; genus Niveispirillum. Next base: position 257,164 of record NZ_WIDQ01000004.1, on the reverse strand, counting down.
AGCATAGTTCCCCCGCCGTCGTCATCAGGATCAGCTTCGTTTCGGCCGCAACAGCACGGCGGACCCGCTCGGCGATGCCGCGGAAATCCAGATGCGGGGAAACAAAGCCCAGCACCAGGGCGGGGGCCTTACCATCGAACTGCAATGCCGCAAGATCATCCGCCGACAAGGCGGTGGAACGGGTGCGGAGCGTGCGCACCATCTCGGCCGGGACAGGGGCCGAGACCGGAACAGGGGAAATCACAGAGGGGGAAACCGGCTGATTTTGACGGATAGCAGCCTCGGCCGCCGGGCTCTTCAGCAAACGGTTGATCAGGCTCATTTCAGTCCCCCCAAATATCAATGGCTTACATCGACATGCCGCACAGCAGTCGGCACAAAATATGACCACACACCATGAAATATCGAACAAGACAGCGGATTTTACCATCTATGCTGATGATCATAAATTTTGGTGTTTCCATGTTTTCTTATAAAGACTGACTACGATGTTGTTTTTGTCACTTAACAATTTATCACCCCCTGATGATCCGGCGGACGACGTGCCCACGGCCGCAGCCGGCAAGCGGGTTGCGTCAGCACGGCGGCGCCCTTATGGTCGGCCCCAGCCCTTGCGCCGATCAGGAAAGCCGCCGCCCGTGCCCGCCATGACGCTGACCGCCCTGTTGAAAAAGATTGCCCGGCAGATGACCGTGGGCACCCTGTCCCCCTTGCCGCCCGGCTTGTCCGAGCAGCTGCTGGAGGTGCCGGAGCTGCTGGAGGAACTGCTGTTCCTGTTCAGTGAAGAATTTGAAAAGCCGAAGCCCAACCGGAAACTTCTCGCCCTGTGCAGCCACCTGCTGGGCGATGTGATGATGATCCTGGCCCAACTGGGCAAGAAGGGCGCCAAACCCGCGCGCCACCTGCGTGATCAGGTCCGGCAAATGCTGGAGGAAGGGCTGGCCGGCCCGGAATTCGCGCTGGAACTGCTGCGTACTGCTCAGAGCACCGGTTTTGACCTGGAAATCGACCTGACGGGGGAGATGCAGGACATGGCCCCTGCCGTCCCGTCCACACCGGAAAACCCGGTGGATCAGATCCAGGCCCTGGTCCAAGCCTTCACCGGCCTGCTGGCGGAGGCCCAAGGCGATATCTTCGCCGCCTATGAACAGATAGCCCCGCTGATCACCGGCATCCCGGCGGAGGCGCGCAGCGCCATGGGGGATATTCTGCTGACCAACCCGGACAGCACGCCCTTGCGGGAACTGGCGCTGGCCTGGCTGCTGGACCCGGATGCCGGCATCCGGCAGCAGGCGGTCAGCCTGTTGCAGCAGACGGCGGAAAAGGGCGTGCTGCCGCCCAACAGCCTGCGCCGGCTGATCCTGCTGCGCAACATGCTGCCGGACTCCTTGCGGGCCGGGGTGGATGCCACCATCCGTGCCGCCCGGCTGAAGGGGATCGAATGCCCGCCCAGCGGCCCCGGCGTGGTGCCGGAGGCGGTATTCGCCTCTGGCTTTGACGGGGCGGGGGCGCAGAGCCTGTTCATGCTGCTAAAGCAGGGGCGGAAATATGTCATCGTCTCCCTGCTGTTCAAGCACGGGGTTGGCATCCGCGATGCCTGGTGCGGTGAAGCAATGACCCGCAAGGCCGCCACCGCCATGCTGGACCAGATCGACGAACAGCTGGGCCTGCTGGAAAGCAATGTCGATTATCTGACCATGGCGCTGGGCCATTTCCTGGCCGTCGGGGCAGATGCCGAAACCCCGCCCCCTTTCAGCCTGCTGTCGGTGCTGGAAACCCTGGCCCTGCCCCCGCCCGCCCCCGCCATCCGGGATACCGAGAACCTGCTGGAAGCACTGCTTCCCGCCAACCAGCCAGCGGATATCCAGGCGCAGGCCCTCGCCGGCTCTGCCGATTGGGTGAACGACATCCCCCTCACTCTGTCCTGGTTTGAGGATGTGCCGGCAGTGGATGATCTGTTGCGCGGCCGCCGGCTGGGCGTGGAGAAGCAGCGCACCCTGATCCTGACCCAATTGCTGCCGCAGCGGCGCAACCATTGGGCCCGTCTGCTGGCCTGGACCGCCACCACCGGCAAGGGGGACTGGAATGGCGTCACCGCCACCGACATGGCCCTGGTGGCCCGGTCACTGTTGACCGGTGCCGATCTGGATACCATCCCCGTCATGGCCGATATCGCCCAGCAGACGGTACTGGCCTGGCGCTCCGCCAATGGCAAAGGCTGAGACGCCGCGTCAGGGATCATCATAATCGGCGGGGAAATGCCGATCCCACAGCGCGCGCAGGCGGGGATCGGCCTCCACCTTCTCCGCCACCGCGACGATGCCCGGCGCCACGGTGCGGATCGCCCCCCGCCCTGGGCGCCAGCGCGTCAACATGGCGATATAGAGGTCCAGCACCGTCCAATCCGGCGTGCCCAGGGCCCAGCCACCGGGGGTGGGTGCCAAACCCGCCTCCACATTGGCCCAACAGGCCAGTGTGCGGTCAATGGTGGCCTGTTTCAGTTCCGCCTGCGCCGCTTCCCCCGTCACCCAGCGATCACAGAAATCGCCCACCGTATACATGGGATAGATGGCGGCCGGCAGATAGACCAGCCAGCGCAGGAACAACGGCCGCCGCGGGTCGCCCGGTGCCGGCGCCAGCGCGCCCGGATGGCGTTCCAGCAGCCAGAGCAGAATGGCCACCGTCTCTGTCAGCACCGTACCGTCGGGCAGGCGCAGGGTCGGCACCTGGCCCAGCGGGTTCAGTGCGCACAAATCCTCAAGTGCGGGGGAAGGCGTCCAAGGCTCGACCTCCACATAATCGTAATCTTCACCCAGTAGGATCAGTGCCGCTTCCACCACGGCGGAGCCACAACCGACACACCCATAGAGAAGCGGTTTCCCCGTCATCGCATCCTCCCCCCGCCTTCTCGCGCCAACAGCCGATGCAGCATCGGAACATAAAGCGAACAGTCATGCAAGGGGAAGAAATGTGACAAGGTGATTGGCGGATTGCCCCAACCCCCCGCTGGTGTTAGACACTCGCCCGTTTACCCATCATCATGGCCCACTTCGAACAGACCGGAGCCCGCACGAGATGACCGCACCCGCCGCCACGACGATCAGCCGCGAGGAATGGCTGAACAAGGCCCGGACCCTGTCGGAAGCCCTGCCCTATATGCGCCGTTACGACGGTAAGATCGTCGTGGTGAAATATGGCGGCCACGCCATGGGCAACCCGGAGTTGGCGCGCCGTTTCGCCAATGACATCGTGCTGCTGAAGCAGGTGGGCGCCTACCCGATTGTGGTGCATGGCGGCGGGCCGCAGATCGGCAATATGCTGGATCGCTTGCAGATCAAGTCTGAATTCATCGACGGGCTGCGCGTCACCGACAAAGCGACGATGGAGATCGCGGAGATGGTGCTGTCCGGCTCCATCAACAAGGAGATCGTGGCCCTGATCAACGATGCCGGCGGCGATGCCATCGGCCTGTCGGGCAAGGATGACGACCTGATCGAGGCGCGCAAGGCCACCCGCACCAAGCGCGACCCGGACAGCAATATTGAAAAGGTGGTCGATCTGGGCTTTGTGGGGGAGCCGTTCCGCATCAACCCGGAAATCCTGCACAAGCTGCGCCATGCCGGCTTCATCCCGGTGATTGCCCCCATCGGCATCGGGGAAGATGGCCAGACCTATAACATCAACGCCGACACCGCCGCCGGTGCCATCGCCGCCGCGATGGGCGCGATGCGCCTGCTGTTGCTGACCGATGTGGCCGGCTTCCTGGACAAGGACAAGAATCTGGTGACGGAGCTGTCGCTGGAGGCGGCCAAGGCTGCCATCGCCGACGGCACCGCCTTTGGCGGCATGATCCCCAAGCTGGAAACTTGCATCGATACGGTGGATGGCGGGGTGGAAGGGGCGGTCATTCTTGACGGCCGCGTTCCCCATGCCATTCTGCTGGAAATCTTCACCGAAGGCGGGGCCGGCACCCTGATCGGGAAGAAGTAATTTCCAAACCGGGGGCCCGTGGCTTCAAGGATGACAGCCAGCCTGCACCTGATCGATGGCCCGGCCGGGGCCGGCAAATCCGCCTATGCCAGGAAACTGGCGGCGGAATTGCCGGCCCTTTTTCTGTGCCGTGACCTTGCCATGGCCGAGCTGTTCACCGCCACGGCACCGGCAGCCCTGGACCCCGCCTGGCTGGCCGCAAAGGCGGCCCAGTGCGAGGGGCATCTCTGGTCCGTGGCGGAAAGCACCCTGGCGGCGGGTGATGCCGTGGTGCTGAACCTCGGCCCCCTGCAGCCCCACCAGCGACAGGCAGCCCTGTTCCGCACCCGTGGCAAGGGGGCAAGCCTGCATTTCCACCAGCCCACCGGCCCGCTGGCCGACCGTTGGGCGCGGGTGCAGGTACAAACCAGCCCCCACCCCTGCCCGCCGGTTGACCCGACCGGGTTTTATGCGCCGCCGACGCTGGACGAGTTGGCGGCGGCCTATGCGATGGCGTTGTGAGGGGGTGGGTATACAGTCCAGCCCCGGTAAGGTTTAACAAGGAACCACGGTAGCAGCCATATTAAACCTTATCAATGAACCGTAGCTATCTCTGCCACGCTGTTCGCCAGAGCTTGACCCGGCTGCCCAGCCCTTTCGAGTCAACCGCCTGACGGCGAGAAATTGGCTCTCCACTTTTTCAGGGCAAGTACATGTGTCGGTTCCGCTTTGCACGCCGATATGGCCGTTCACGAAGATTGTTATGGCTGCTGGAAGCAGACCTTGGGCTTATCCCGATTTTTAGCATCCTTATGGTGTATCTTCCTGACAAGAAGAGCGGTTTAGTTGTGCTTTAGCTGAAGCTTTAAGCAGGGCTACCACATCATCAAGCTGCAACCTGAGCGAAAAAATCTGGCACAGCCTATTGAATCGGTTGGCGGCGTGCGTTCGGGGGATGTCCAGTTTGCTGGGGCTCAGGGTCAGGGCCAATCCCCCGAACTCTGCGAATGGGAGGTTCGATTGTCATTCGGCTGGTTTCAGAGACATGACGACAAACACTTCGATAGGCCTGTTGGTGAGAGTCCGTCTGAGAATTTTTCCTTATTTTTCAAAATGTTAATGTTTCAATCCGTTCACCCCGGCGAAGGCCGGGATCCAGTTCGTAGAGCAAAGCGCCTGTGATTCTGGACCCCGGCCTTCGCCGGGGCGACGGTAGCGTTTAAAGATTAAGACGTGTAAGACATTGAGATAACGTGAAACTTCCCGGACGGACCCTTACGAGCGCTGGAGGCTAGGTTTGACCCAGGATGTGAAAAGCGTAGCCGCCCAAGATCTTTCAAGTATTTCGGAAACGCTCGCCGACCGCTATCGTGTCGGCGTCGGCGGCCAAACCCATTGGCTGACCTATCACCTTCACAAAGGTCGCGTAACGGAGTTTGGCGAAGCCCTTGTCTGCGCTTTGGCTTCCTGCGAGTATCGGTTATCTGGTTTGGGCAAGCGTCTGGTCGATGAACTGATCGATACGAGATATACCCCTACAGCGCAGGACCCCGTGGCATGGAGAGCGGGCTTCCAGCAACTGCTGCAGAAGTTCGCCGAAATCTTGGTGCTTAGGGTGTTGCTCGAAGCACCTTGGCCCGCAACCGCACAATTCCAGCATGAACCAGCCAATCCCACTACCGGTCGCCGGCCAGAACTCGCCGTTGAACTCGAAGAGCGTGTCTATCTATTCGAGGTCAAATGCCCCTCCCTCGTCGATCATCAGGCGGCACGGGGTGCGAATCCGCTACAGATCCCCGCCCGCTCCGTACTGGGAGATACCCTTCGCGCCAACCCGGATCCAAACGAGCCCGTCACGTGGCCTCGTGACAACGTCCTAAAGGATTTTCTCGAAAGCGCCAATGACAAGTTCTCCGGCTTCTCCGCGAAGGAGACGATTGGCGTGCTCGTCGTTTTCTGGGACGCCTATGTGTATGAACCCATTTCGGCGCTAAACTACCTGCGATCAGGTCTGCTGACCGAGCACTCCTTTTATCAGGTAAATGGTGTGCGGGTCCCGTTCGACGCTGTCGATGGGGTGATCATCATGAATCATCTCGCAGTGCTCCATGCCGGCGCGCAGGAGCAGGGTCACGCGCATAGGCCGGGCTATTTTCGGCTCGATCATGTTGATGGAGGCCTGCCGAACGTCTGGTGTCAGAATATCGGCGGCACGCAGCTCGATGCATTTCTGATGGAAGCGCTCGACGCCATTCCCGTCGAGGACGCGGAGCCGGTGGAGTACCAGCCTCACGAGATCATTGTGTGGATCAACCTACCAGATTGATCGACGGTTTCCCCGCGCACCATAAGCTTTCACCAGGAAAGCGCTCAAGAGACTTGCCTCCCTTAGTCGCATTCCAATCTACCTCATGAACACCTGCAATGGGGCCGCTGACCGAACGTCGGCTTTCTCAGTTTCCCGGCCGGAACCGGACAGTCAGCAGACGGCCCCAATTCAGCCCCTCCCATCAGACAGCCCAAACAAAAAAGCCGGGGCGCTGCCCTGTGGCCACGCCCCTTTCCTCACACCAGCCCTACAGCATCAATGCTGGAAGTGGCGCATCCCGGTGAACAACCATGGCCACGCCGCCGCGATCACCTCAGCGTCGCGCACGGAGCCACCGGGCTGGGGATCACCGCCGTCACGCCAACGTCAGCGGCGGCCAGCAGGCCGTCGGCGAAGGAGAAGAAGGCGTCGGACGCCATCACTGAACCTTTCGTGCCGGCCTCGGCCAGACCGGCGGCGTCGGCGGATTTCCAGGCGGCGATGCGGCTGCTGTCCATCCGGCTCACCTGTCTGACCCGATGCGTTGCAGAACAATATGCAGAGTTTAGGCCGGATCGGTACAGCGTACCGGGGCATCCGTATGCTGGCGGATCACTTTTGTTACCGCCTCGATAAGGTCAGCAGCCTGCGCGCACGTGCCATATAGCAGGAACATGTATTCGGTGTTTGCGGCAATATCTTGCGCTCTCTTTGGATAATATTCTGGGTTCTTGAGTAGCATTGCCTCTACATCTTCCAGAATGGCACTCGCCATTGCCGGGTTTGCTGTTGCAACCGAAATCTCCGATGCCGGAGGAGGCACCGGAGAGGGAACGGTTCTGAAATTTGAGAAAAAAGCCGCGCCAACACAAAGTAAAAATATCGAAAACGCTCCACCCCAGACAAAAATCTTTTTCATTTTCCAAACACCCGCGCAAGCCATCCGCCGATAGTATTATTAGCAGCACCAATAATGTCCATGGTTCCAAGGCCATTTTCTAGTGGCAGAAATTTATCTTCATCCACTTAAGGCACTTAAATGCCAAGATGGGCTATCATGTCTGGTACAGTGTTTAAATGCGCTGTACCTTGCCCCACAGCAACACATTACTGGTGTCTCAAGCCGGATCGGTACAGCGTACCGGCGCGTCCGTATGTCGGCGGATCACTTTTGTTAAATCTGCAATTAACTCTGCTGCTTGGGCGCATGTCCCATTGAGCCGGAAATAATATTCCGTATTGGAGGCCGTTCCCTGCAATGCTCTCAGCGGATAATAATGTGGATTTTGAAGAAGCATAGTTCCCACCTCCTCGGTAATTGCACTTCCCATCGCCGCGTCTGCTATCTCCAAAGAAATTTCAGATGCCGGAGGAGGCACATGTGCAGGAACTATCTCAAAGGCCGAAAAAAACAAGCCCGCACCAAGAACACCCAAGATAAGAATAAGCGCACCACCCCAGACAAGATGCTTTTTCATCTGTCAAAAACCCGTGTCAGCCACCCGCCAATCGTATTCTTATCGGTTCCAATGACATCACTGGTCCCAAGTCCATTTTTCAAAAGGTTGTATTTTCCACTATCCGCCGAGGGAATATGCACCCGGAGATGTGCCGCCAGGTCAGGCAATGTGTTCAACTGCGCCGTACCTTGCCCCACAGCAACACCTTGCCGGGCTCGGACTGTTTTGGACGCCGACAGACGGGCACCACCTGCCTTTGCCAAACGATGCCAAAGGAACTGGATACTCCACGCAACAATATCCGTTTCCACGCTGGATACATAAACCTGCGGCGAAACCTCCCCATAGGTAATTTCCAGTTTTGGCCCATCTGAACCACGGCCAACACTGATAGGAGCAAATGTTCGACGAACGTAACGTCGTTCCCAGAATTCTCGCTCCAACGCCCTTTGGGTTGTCAGGATGGACTCAGGTTTGCCGTTAGCTGTTGCCCTCGACATTACTTGATAGTTGAAATCGTGCCCACCAGCCTCGATGGCAAATGTCTCCACGGAAATTTTCTTTCCCGCTAAAAAATGAACATATTGTCCAGAGTTCACTTCTGGCCCGCGAATGTAAATTTCTCCCTCGATGATCTTCATACCAACCACCCATTTACGAGAAATTCGGTGGAAAAAATATCAGATGTGGCCACAACCCACAGTCACAAATAGGCATTACCCCGAATGCCGATCACCAGAAGAAGGAGCGGCCCCAGCGGGCCGCTCCCCAACCCCTCAATGCCGGAAGTGGCGCATCCCGGTGAACACCATGGCCAGCCCGCGCTCATCCGCGGCCGCGATCACCTCGGCGTCGCGCATGGAGCCGCCGGGCTGGATCACTGCCGTCACGCCGGCGTCAGCGGCGGCCAGCAACCCGTCGGCGAAGGGGAAGAAGGCGTCGGAGGCCACCACTGAACCTTTCGTGCCGGCCTCGGCCAGACCGGCGGCCTTGGCGGCGTCGGCGGATTTCCAGGCGGCGATCCGGCTGCTGTCCACCCGGCTCATCTGGCCGGCACCGATGCCCACCGTCGCACCCGCCTTGGCATAGACGATGGCGTTGGACTTCACATGCTTGCCCACGCGGAAAGCGAACAGCAGGTCGGCCAGTTCAGCCTCGGTCGGGGCGCGCTTGGTGACGATCTTCAGGTCGGCCTGGGTGATGCGGCCATTGTCGCGCGTCTGCACCAGATAGCCGCCGGCCACCGACTTCACGAACAGGCCGGGTTCCGCCGGGTTGGGCATGGAGCCGGTCAGCAGCACGCGCAGGTTCTTCTTGGTGGCCAGGAACGCCTTGGCCGCCTCGTCCGCATCCGGGGCGATCACCACTTCGGCGAACAGCTTGGCGATCTGTTCCGCCGTGGCGGCGTCCAGCGTGCGGTTCATGGCGATGATGCCACCAAAGGCCGATACCGGGTCACAGGCCAGCGCGCGCGTGTAGGCATCCAGCAGATTGTCGCCCTCGGCCACGCCGCAGGGGTTGGCGTGCTTGATGATGGCGATGGCCGGGCGGTCGAATTCCGACACCAGTTCGAACGCCGCATCCGTGTCGTTCAGGTTGTTGTAGGAGAGTTCCTTGCCCTGAAGCTGGGTGGCGGTGGCGATGCCGGGGCGCTGGGCACCGGTGGTGTAGAAGGCGGCGGACTGGTGCGGATTCTCACCATAGCGCAGGGTCTGGCGCAGTTCGCCGCCAAAGGTCAGGCGCTGGGGATAATCCTCGCCCAACTGGCCGGCGAACCAGCGGGAAATGGCGGCATCATAGGCACCGGTACGGGCATAGGCCTTGGCGGCCAGCTTGCGGCGGAAGCCCAGCGTGGTCTGGCCGTCATTGCCTTCCAACTGGGCGATCAGCTCGGCATAGTCGGACGCATCCGTCACCACGGCAACGAAATCATGGTTCTTGGCGGCACCCCGGATCAGCGACGGGCCGCCAATGTCGATATTCTCGATGCAGGTTTCAAAATCCGCCCCCTTGGCCACGGTGGCCTCGAACGGGTAGAGGTTCACCACCACCAGATCGATGCCGGGGATGTCGTGGGCCGTCATGGCATCGGTATGGGTGGGGAAATCGCGGCGGGCGAGGATGCCGCCATGGATCTTGGGGTGCAAGGTCTTCACCCGCCCATCCATCATTTCCGGGAAACCGGTATGGTCCGACACCTCGGTCACGGCAATGCCGGCATCGGCCAGCGCCTTGGCCGACCCGCCGGTGGAGAGGATCTGCACCCCAATGGCGGCCAGGGCGCGGCCCAGATCGATCAGGCCCGTCTTGTCGGAAACGGAAATGATGGCGCGGCGGATGGGAACAAGATCGATGGTCATGGCTGTAAACCCTGGGATGGAAAAGAAGCCGGGCCGATCCATATGGACCGGCCCGGACGGTTAGTGCCGATCACATATCGGCGTCATGTCTCTGTATCGGTACCCTCACGGCGGAAGCCCCATTTCACCAGGGTTTCCCCATAATGGGTCACGCCGCGCAGCACGATCTGTTGGGTGGGGCGTGGATCGGTGCCCTGGCCCAGATAGATGCTGTCCTCCAGACCCACCTCTGCGCCGGACACGCGCAAGCGCCAGAGCGCGCCCGACGGCAGGCGCAGCATCAACCCCGCCTCCCCCTCCAGCCAGGCGGCCTTCACACCGGGGTGCAGGTGGAAGCGGGCGGCAAATTCACGGCCCTGCGGGCCGATCAGCGTATCCTGGCCCCGCAAATCCTCCCCCGTCTCCGCCAGATAGAGGCGGCGGCGATGGACCAGCCCGAACAGCTCCCGATAGCCATCATGCGAGGCTTCCACCAGGGTGCCGCCATTGGCCTCCGTCCGGTTGCATTCCACCCGCTGGGGCCGACGGGACAGGCCGCCTTCCTCCACCACGCCGGATGAATTGGTATCGGCCACACAGAGGGTGGAATGGGCCGCCGTGGCCGCCAAAGCGGCACGCCAAGCCCCCTGGTCGCCCGGATGCGCGCCGCAATTGACGATCATCCGTTCCCGCCCCACGCTCATCTCAAAGGACAGGGTGCCGGCATGGGCATGGTCGTCCAGGCCGGGGGCGGGGGGATATCCGGCATCAATGATCACGCAGGTGCGGTTGGCGGTCAGCCGTTCGAACCCGATATGGGGGGTGGATTTCAGGGGCCGACCCCGTGCATCCGCCTGCCCCAGCACGGTGTCGATCAACACCCCCTCCCCTTCCTGCGCACCGTTGAACAGCGACAGGCCGCCATCGCCATGGCGGAAGAAACGCAGGGTGGGGGTGATGCGATCAATGGCGTGCTGCAGCGCCTCTGGCACTTCGGTACGCGAGGCGCGGAAACAGCCGCGAATATCGATCAAATGACGCAGCACAGCCAGTTGCTGGGCCGGGGAATGTTCAATATGGCCACCATCGGGCAGCACCTGCCGCGGCAGTTCGCGCGTCAACAGTTCGATGGCGCGTTCCACCACGCGGCCCATGCCCTGCAGGCAGATACCACCATAGACCAGCCCCTTGATGGCCACCACCAGGGCGGCACCCTTCAGCCGACCGGGCAGGGTGCGTTCCAGAAAGCGCACCTGCCGGGCCATGCTGTCAAAAATGCTGGCGCGCAGATGGTCATCGGCACTGGCCAGGAAGAAATCATGCTGGCCGACCCAGGCGGCAAGGCGCGTGCCCGTTACATCGGGTGCCCAGGCCACCGGGTCCCATTTGCGGCCATAAAGGTCCAGCCAATGGGCCGCCAGCACGCGGGCCTGTCGCCGGGCGGCATCGCCCCCCGTGGCGCGCAGATGGCGCAGCCAGTCAAACCCATGCATTTCCGCCAGCCAGGGGGCGGACGCATCCGCCGCATCCCACGGCGGCAACTCACCGGAAAAGCTCTGCCCGGCGAAGCGGAAACGGTTGGACAGCAATTCCTGCCCGCGCTGCGCATCACCCGGCCAGGGGTCCGGCGGCACCAACAGCAACTGCATGGGCACCGGGCCGGACAAGGCCGTCATCTGATAGAATGTGGAGGCGCGATACCAGGCACCGGGCCCTGGCCGAAAACGCTTATGCTCGCCACCACTTGCTGTCATGGGCCGGGTCAGCCTTCGCCACGCAAGGCGCGCATATTGGCCCCATAGGCATCGGGCCCACCGACAAAGGTGGCCGTGCCGGCGACCAGCACATCGGCACCGGCTGCAATACATTGCTGGGCGGTGGCAACATTGACGCCGCCATCCACCTCAAGATCGATCACACGGCCACCCTGGCTTTCCGAGGTGGCATTGATGCGGCGGCGCAGTTCCTGAATCTTCGGCAATTGGGACGCGATGAAGCTCTGCCCGCCGAAACCTGGATTGACCGACATCACCAGGACCAGATCAATATCACCCAGCAGGTAATCCACCATGGAAATCGGCGTGTGCGGGTTCAGCACAATGCCGGGCTTCTTACCGAGCGAGCGGATCAGCTGCACCGTGCGGTGCGGATGCGGCCCTGCTTCCGGGTGGAAGCTGATGATATCGGCCCCGGCATCGGCGAATCCCTGGATGAATTGATCCACCGGGGAGATCATCAGATGCACGTCGAAGACCTTGGCCGTATGCGGCCGCAGCGCCTTCACCACGCCGGGTCCGATGGTAATGTTGGGCACGAAATGCCCGTCCATCACATCAATGTGGATATAATCGGCGCCGGCGGCGTCGATGGCGCGCACCTCTTCACCCAGCCGGGCGAAGTCGGCGGACAGGATCGAGGGGGCGATCTTGACAGGTTGCTGTTTCATGAACCCGGTTCCTACCGAAATCCCCCCCATCCGGCAAGACGGGTTCAGCGCATGATGGGCCGGTAGGGCACACATGGCGCGACGCCGGCGGCCCCAGAAGGGACCACCGGCGCCGTTTAACCACGGGAGAACAGCATCAGGAGGAGTGATGGTTACTGACCGGCGGAACCCGCATTCGGGGTAACCTGGGCACCGCCACGGCCCAACGACACGGTGTCGCGGTCATATTTGTAGCCATCCAGCCGCTCGACCTGGGCCTGGGTCAGATTGTTCACCTGGACCTTCTCGTTCCCGGCCAATACCTTGGCATCTTCGAACTTGACGGCGATATCCTTCTCGCCAATGCCCAGGAAGCCGCCGCTGGAGATGATCACCTGTTTGGCACTGCCGCTATTGGCATCCAGGATGACATCCTTCACCTCACCCAGCTTCTTGCCATCAGAGCCGATCACCGTGCGCCCCATCAGGGCCTCGGCAGAGGCGCGGGTTCCCCTGACGCCATCCGCCTTCTGGTCGTGTTTCGTGTCGTGACCCATCGGGTCAGTCACGGTGCGATCCGCTGCGGGTGCCGACTCGGTCCCCGTGGTTTGGGCCTGGGCGAAAGCGGCACCGGACCAAAGCAGAGCGACGGCCGAAGCGGCGCCGATAAGTTGCTTGCGCATGGTCGTATTCCTCTGTCCATTTTTCTCGTGGAACGGCGTCTTCGCCATATCCATGTAGAGAACAACGGCAGCGGCAGATAAACGGACCAAGCCTGTGTTGTGACCAATAGGGGCCGATTTCAGCCCCTTTTTCGTCACAGGCCGCTGGCCGCCCCCTTCAACTGATCGGCGATATGGGCCAGCCGGGCGGAAAGGTCGCGCGCAGCATTGGCACTGCTCGCCTCGTTCTGGCGGGAGGAGGAGCGCAGCATGTCGATGGCGCGCGACAGATCCACCGACAGCCCATCCAGCCGCAGCACACGCTCGCGCAGGTTCTGGGTCAGTTCCGACACGATGGACAGGTCGGTGCGCTCCCGCTGGCGGGTTTCGTCCAGCAATCCACGCACGCTGTCGGTGGTGCCATCCAGCCGGTCGCCCAGCCGGTCGATAGAGTCCAGCCGTGCCTTCAGCGCCTCGGCGATGGCCAGCAGGTCGGCATTTTCCCGCTCACGACCGGCATTGTCAGAGGCGGCGAGCGCGTGCAGCGCGTCGCTGGCCGCGTGCAGGCCGCCAGTCATGCCCTCCACCGCCTCAATCCGCTGGCGCAGGTCGGCCACCAGCCCCACGGCGGTTTCCACCGCAGTCTTTTCCCGGTTGTCGGCACTGGCGATCAGCGCATGGACCGCATCGATGGCGGCGCGCAGGCCAGAGGTCAGGTCGACCAAAGCCTGGGGCGTATTATCCTTGTCCCGCTGGGCATCCAGTTCCGCCGTCAGCGCCCTCAGGTCTTCCACCATGCGTTCCTGCTGGCTGACGGCACGGGTCAGGCCGGTGGCGGCCTGATGGGCCTCGGCCGACAGGGCACGGGTTTCGGCGCGCAGATCGCCCGCCACATCGCGCAGGCGGGCGGTGGCATCGTCCACCCCGCCGGTCAGGCTCTGGGCCAGACGCTGCGCTGTCTCCCCGATCTCCCCCACGCGGCCGGCAATCTGGGTGGCGCTGCCACGCAGGCGGGTCAGCAGATCGGCAATGGCCTCGTGCTGGCCCGGTTCCACCCGGCGGCGCTCAAACTCCATCTTCAGATCGTCGCTGGTCTTGCGCAGCCCCTCCACGGCGCGGGCCATGGCATCGGCCCGGTCGCCGATATCGCCCATCATGTCGCCGAAGCGGTTGCGGATATCGGTGAACTCGTCGGCCAGCGGCTCCATCTTGCGCTCGGCAATCTCCGCCGACAGTTGCAGGGTGGTGCGCGCCTCCTGCATCGATTCCAGGGCATTGTCCAGGCGGGCACCGATGTCGGCAGAGCGGTCATCCAGCAGGTCGGCGGCGCGGGTCATCTGCATCCCCGCATCCTCCAGCCGGGCACTGGCCTGGCTGGTGGTGTCATCCAGCCGCATGGTGGCGCTGCCCAAGGCCGCCACCATGGCCTTTTCACCATCCTCCATGGCCTCGGCCGCGCGTAGCAGGCGGCTGCCCGTCTGGTCGGCGGTATTGGCCAGCAGATCGCCCGACGCGCGCAGGATTTTCACCGCCGACAGCAGGCTGGCCTGGGTTTCCGCCATGGTCAGCGACAGGGTATGCGCGGCATCGCGCGCTTCCCCGCTGGCATGGCGCATGTCGCCATCGGTGAAGGACAGGGTGTCCAGCGTCTGGCTCACCGCCTCTTCCGTCCGGCTCAAGGTGGCGGCCAGGGCATCGGCATGGTTGCGCATTGCCTCAATCACCGCATCCAGCCCGCCGCTGCCGGCATCGGCGTCAAACGCCTTCACCTGGGCCACGGCATGGGCCAGAATCTCCGTTGCCTGGCGGATTTCGCGGTTGCTCTCGCTCACCGTGCGCACGGCGGCGGCGCAAAGCTGGTTCACCTGGCCCAGCGTATCGGTCAATTGATGCTTGGTATCGCCGACGATGCGGCCGACATCCTGGCCCAGCACGGCCAGGGTACCACCGGCCCCGCGCAGCCGCGCCGTCAGCGCCTCGAACAGATCGGCATATTCCCCTTCGAATTTCAGGCGCAGGCGGCCATCTTCCGTCGCCACGGAAATATCGGGGATTTCCTGGGCCTGTTTGCGGAACCCATCCAGCGCGCGGGCCAACTGGCCAAACTCATCCCCCCGCTCCTGCCCCCAGATGGGGGAACGCCAGTCGCCACGCGCCACCTGATCCACCGCATTGGTCAGGTCGTGCAGGGGGCGCCGCACCCGCACCGCCAGCAGGATCAGGAAAGCGACCAGCACGCCCGCCAGGGCCAGCACCGCCGCCACGCCCAGCCACAGGCCACGCTGCGCCGTTTCGCCCAGCCGGGTCAGTTCCAGCGTCTGCAAGCCGCGCCCGCGCGCCTCGATCCGGTCGGACAGAGCGGCATAGCGGGTGGTCAGGATCAGGGGCGTCGTCTGGCCCAGGGCGGTGGGGCCGCTATTGGCGGCATCCAGGCTGCGCCGGGCGCTCTCCACCAGCCGTTTCAGGTCGGCCGCCAGTTCCAGTTCCTGCGGGGTCAGCCGCTTGCCCTGCAACCCACGCAGGGCCTGATCGGCCGCTTCCAGGCTGGCGCGCATATCGGTGCGGGCATCGGCACTGCCGGTTTCGGCAAACTGCGCCAGGGCCCCCAGATAACCACCATAGCCCATGCGGGCCTGGAAATCGGCCAGCAGCCGGTTCTTGGCCAGCGCCTCGCCCGGTGTTTCCAGAGCCGCCGCATCGACGGAATATTGTGCCAGCTCATAGACGGCACCGGCGGTCAGCCCACCAACCAGCAGCACGGCCCCCAGCGAGATAGCGGTCGCGGTGCCGCGCAGCGACGATTGCCGCGATCCCCTGCCCCGCTCCATCATACCGACCCCCGTGCCCCGGATATTGCGTTGATGGCGCAGAGACTAACCAATTCTTGTGGCGGGTTCATCCTTTCTTGTGAACAGGTTTGGATCAGGCGGTGGCAAAGGCCGCCCAGGCCGGGGCACGGACGGCCAGAGACGCCTCTCCGCAGCTCAGCGCCCCGCCTTCGCGGATGGCTTCCAGCCGCAGCAAGGCCAGCGCCATGCCGTCCCGGCCGCTGCGTATCTCCCCCACCTCCTGCCCGTCGCGCCGGATCAGGCTGCCCGGCTCGGGCAATGGGCCGGTGACGGCCACCGGCACCAGCCGCTTTTTCACCAGCCCGCGATATTTGGTGCGTGCGGTCAGTTCCTGGCCGACATAGCAGCCCTTGTCCCAGGCCACGCCCTGCAGCTCGTCAAAGCCATTTTCCAGCAGGATGGATTTTTCCACCAGCAGATCTCGGCTGCCATCGGGCAGGCCCAGGGCAATACGGGCGCGGTCCCAATCGGCAAAATCACCCGTCGCCTGGATACCAATGGGCAGCAGCAGGCGGCTGCCCATCTCCGCCTGGCGCGGATCGGCAAAGGCCAATCCCGCCGCTCCCCCCTCACCAGCCTGCCTCAGCCGGGCGAATACGGCCAATTCCGCCGACAGGTCCGTCAGTTCCACCTTGGACCGCAGCTTGAACATTTTCAGCCGGCGCAGCAGATCATCCTTGCGCGCCGCCTCGCAATCCAGCAGCAACCGGTCGCCCGCATCGATGATGAAAAACTCATGCAGGAACTTGCCCTGCGCCGTCAGCAGGGCGGCCCAGATGGCGCGGCCGGGCGCCAGCTTGCTGACATCATTGCTGACCAGCCCCTGCAGGAAGGCGACGCGGTCGTCGCCACCGACGGCGATCACAGTACGGGCGGGCAAGGCGATCAAGGGGGCGGTGCTGGACATGGGCGGCAAACCGGCAGCGGTTGGAACGGATAATGGTTGCCACAGCATATAGTCACGCCACCCCCCTCCCGCCTAGGGCGGATCGCAGGCAGACTCAACCGGGAGCCATCTGGGTTTGACGAAACGCGGGGGGGCTCCAGGGGGCGGCAAGATGCGCCATGCTTGGTTTCGGTCCCTGGCGCGTTTATGAAGGCGACGTGGCCCTGGTGCCTTGCGGGCCGCATCACATTCCTTCCTGTCAAAGGCGATGCGGAACAGACCATGACGCAGCATCCAGGCGCTCCCCAGCCGGCAGCCGCCTTCGGCCCCTTCGGGCTTCTTATCCTGTTTGTCAGTGTGCTGATGCTGGGGCTGCTGCTGCCCTTGGCAGCCCTGGGGGCGGCCCCTGGCTATCTGATTCTGGCCTTTATCGGCGGGGGCCTATGGCTCTGGCGGGAACGGCGTTTGCCGCTCCTGCCCTGGGCTTTGCTGCTACCGCTGCTGGCCTTCATCCTTTATGGCCGGGTCAGCGTGTCCTGGTCGCTGGCACCCAAGGATGCGCGCGATCTGACGGCGACCTTCCTTTATGAATTTCTGCCCGGATTCCTGCTGTTTCCGGCACTGGCCATGCTGCCGGCGGAAACGGCACGCCGGATCGCCCGCTGGCTGATCCCGGCGGCGCTGGTCGGCATTGCCCTGCTGGCCGTAGAAATCCTGTTCGATCAGCCGATCCAGCGCCTGTTCAGCGAACCCAAGCTGCCGGTCGATCTGGTGCGGCCGGTCAACCGCTCGGCCCTGCTGATCGCCTTCATGGCGGGGCCGATGGCGTTGATGCTGTGGCGACTGGGCAAGGGCTGGCTGGGGTTGGGCTGGATGGTGGGGGTGCTGCTGCTGGTCGGTGTCAGCACCAGCCAGTCGGCCGCTGCTGCCCTGTTGGCGATGATCCCGCTGATCCTGCTGGCCTGGCGCTTTCCGCGCCTGGTGGCGGGGCTGACGGGGCTCGCCATCGTCGCCGGGTTGATCTTCTGCGCCCCCATCGCGCAATGGATGTTCAATAACGGACTGGCCCATGCCCACTGGATGCCGGAAAGCTTCCAGCATCGCATCATGATCTGGAACTTTGCCGCCGAGCATCTGCCCCAGCGACCCTGGCAGGGCTTCGGGCTGGACAGCTCCCGCGCCATCCCCGGCGGCAATGATGGCTTCATCGGCACGCTGGGTTGGCGGAAGCTGCCGCTGCATCCGCATAATTTTTTCCTGCAGGTGCGGTTGGAACTGGGCTGGATCGGTGCGGCGCTCACCGGCTGGCTGATGCTGTCGGTGCTGCCGCTGCTGGTGCGGTTGCGCAGCGCCGATACCCGCGCTGTGGCGCTGTCGCTTTATGCAAGCTGCATCTTCGCCCAGTGCTTTGCCTATGGGGCGTGGCAGACCTGGGCGATCTGCGGGATGCTGTTTGGCTTTTTCCTGATCATGCTGGCCGACAGGATGCCGCCACGGCCAGCGTGATGCGCTTTCAATCCGCGCCCAGGCGGCGGGTCAGGCAATCCGCCCCCGCCGCCTTCAGCTTGGCACAGAAAGCCGTCGCACCCGCCTTGTCAAAGCCACCCAGCAACACGCGGGTATAGCGGCCCTTGCCAGCCACATCGGCGTCCCGCAGCAGGGGTGTGCGGCCGGCCAGCAGGTCGGCATGGCGTCTGGACAGACCGGCCCAGTGTTTTTCTGCCTCACCCCGGCTGGGCAGAGAACCGACCTGCACCGCCCAATCCTGGCCGGCGGCGGGTGGCGGGGGCAATGGCGCGGGCGTCGGAGCCACCGCCACGGCCGGCGGCGGCGGTGGCGGTGCCTGCACGGCGACAGGGGCCTCTGTTGCTGCCAGCTCCGGCGGTTTTGGCGGTGGTGCCATTTCCCGAACAAGGGGGGCGGCGCTCTTCGGCGATTTGGGCATCTGGCCGGAGGCCAGCATGGCGTTGGCGGCAGAGGCCTGCTCCGGCGTGGCCCGGGCGGCGATTTCAGCTGCCAGCTTCACAGCAGCCACCAGATTCTTCCCCGCCGCCCGCCGCGCCCAGTAAAGCGCGCTGATAATATCCTTCTCCGTGCCCAGACCAAAATAGAGCAGCGTGGCCAAGTTATTCTGCGCGTGCATATCGTCAGCCTCTGCCGCCGGGTGCAGCCAGTGCAGGGCCTGTTCATAATCGGCAGGTACATCCTGGCCATAGGCATAGATGGCACCCAAGGCGCTCATCGCTGCCACATGGCCACCCTCGGCCGCGCGGCGCATCAACTTCAAGGCCGCCTTGGCATCCTTGGGCGCGCCGCGCCCCTGCAACTGCATCTCACCAGCCAGATAAAGTGCTGTCAGGTCACCCTTGTCGCCGGCTTTGACGAATTCCTTGAAAGCCTGATCATATTTGCCAGCGGCAAAGGCCGCCCGTCCCTGCGCCATGTCGGCATGGGCAGGGCTGCTCAGCAGCGCCAGAACAAGTGCTAGGGGAATGACCGGTCGAAACATGGGCACCAAAGTGTGGCAGGGGATGTTCTCTATTACCCCACATGGCGATGCTTGACGATGGCGGATAAACGGGCTTCAACGGTCGCAGAGAATTCCAATCCGTTATCAGAGATTGCCCGCATGGCCACGCCCAAGAAAAACCCGCTGAACCTGAATGCTTTGCAGTTGAAGACCCTGACCCTGTTCCAGGCCCTGGCGGAGTTTGAGGATATTGCCCGCCCCATCGGCGATGGCGCGATTGAGGTGCTGGAACTGCCCTTCACCGCCCATGGCAATCATTTCCATCTCGGCCCCTGGCTGGTCTTCGCCCAGGACGCCACCGGCCTGCGCAACCCGGCCCCGTGGGCCGTGCTGGAGCGCAAGGGCCTGATCGTCGGCAGCTTCCCCGTCAGCGTGGTCGTAACCCGCGCCGGCCTGGATTATGAAACCGGGATGCGCCGCCAGATCCTGCAGGGGTCGGATCACTGAGACCAAGTTGCGACCAGCGCCGCGCGGCCCGTGCCGCGTGATGCCAAGCCGTTGGCATGTTGGCGCCGGCGGTCGCCGGCCTGCAACCCGCCTAAAGGTCAACCTTTAGGCGGGTTGGTATTAGCGTGGAAAACAAGCGTCAAGCGTCGTCGCCGAGACGGCGTCGATTGGAAACTGCTGGACATAACAGCGGCAAAAGAGCCACATTATTATGCACGGCGGATGCTATCCGCCTGCCATCGAGTTCAAGAATATCGGTTGCAGCATCATGACAAAGTTACATATCCCCGCCCGCCACACAGCATGAACTGTTTATCAGATCAGGGAAGTTTCAGAGGGGCGACGCGGAAAGCCGCTGATGACTCTCTGTCATTTCCCTTCAGGATTGACGAACAACATCCCCGAGCGCGTGTCTGGTCACGGTTACTGCCTGCTGCAAATCGTCTGCGGTGGCGGACTGTTTCGGGAGCGGCGGGATTTCAGGCGCCAACAGGGCATTCAGCGATGATCGCGGAGCAACGGCCATCGAATATCTGATCGAACAGGCGCACGGCCTGACACGCTCCGCCCTGGTCTCGTTGGAAACAGATGGGGGAGCATCGGCACTGCGGGCCGAAATGGCGCGCAGCTTCAATACACTCATCACCCAGATCGACCGGATGAAGATCGACCGGGAGACCTGCTGCCAAATCACCGGCGGCATCGGTCCGGCCCTGCGCCGGGCGGAAAATAGCTGGCGGGAGCGGGAGGATGTGGAAATCGCCCGTCACCAGCTGGATATCGCCCGGCGCTGGACACGCAATGTCCGGCTTGGGGCTGGTCTGGTGGATATGACGGCGGCCGACGCGGCCGATGGGGTGGTGCGCCCCTCGCAACAGGATCTGTTGAACCTGTTCTGATCCCCCGCCATTGGCACCCTCTGCTGACAGGCCCGAACCGTCGCCGGTCCGGGCCGCTCACCACCAGCAGGCGCCACGCCGAAGCGGGTATCCGCTTTAGAACCGCCAGGAAAGCCCCGCGCTGACCATATGCGCTTCATCCCCACGGAGTTGCCTGCTGTAACGCACGGACAAGACGGCATTGTCACCGATGGCCAGCGACAGTTCGGGTGCCAGCATCAGCCGGTCACGGGGGCCGTCGCCGACAAACAGCTGCAGCGGGCGCGGCGCATTGTCGATGAAGGAAGCCCTTGTGGCGGTGCCCGGTCGGTCCAGATTGCGGATATAGGCAGCCTCCATTTGGCCCGAAAGACGCAGACCGGGTGCCAGCTCGACCGGATGGAACCCCAGCGTCAGTCCCGCCGCCGCCGTCCAGTCGCTGCGCTTCATCCGGTCGATCTTGATCGCCGGGCCGCTGGCAGCGGTTTCAGCATAGGATTTCACCCGCACCTCATCCAGGGCGACGCCCAGGGCCGGTTCCAGGAACAGGGCGTCCAGATCGGCGTGCCAGGCGGCCTTGAAGGCGAAGCTGTTGCTTTCACCCTTGCCGTCACCCTGAGGGGCCGGCACCGCGCCGGTGCGGGAGACGCCATCCAGATCGAACCAGGCATGTCCCAGGCGGGAGGAAAGCCGTAAAGCACCAATCGTGTTCGCCACCTGCAGGCTGGCGGCCGTCCCCGAGAGATCAAAGCCGCCGCCCGCCCGGAACCGCGCGCTGCCTTCCACGGGTCCAGCACCCAGCGCCAGCCGCCAGCCATCGCCGTCGGCATAGGTAAGGCCAGCCACCGCCGCCTTGACGGTCTGTCGTGCCAGATCACCTTGCGTACCGGCGTCACGCCGTCGCCACCCTCCATCGGCGAACAGGCCAAATCCGGCGCGCCTTCCGTCATTGCCCGCCAGCCCGGATGCCCCCAGGGCGGCCGTCAATTGTCCGACATCCACGCCAATATCACTCCGCCGCGCCGCCCGCTGGTTCACCCCCACCGGCACCGCCGCCAGCGGTGCCGCGGAAAGGGACGGGCGGCCCATCAGCACGGCCCTCGGCGTCCCTTGCCCATCCGAGATGGGGGATGGGGAGATGTCCGCCGCCCTGACCGGCAATGCCAGCATCATCAGGGCGACACCACAGGCCAGCGTCACCGGAACGTTAGGAAGAGAATTGGCGGAAGCATGGACAGGCTTGCAGCAGGTCATGATCTCGATCTTCGGTCAGTGGGGAATGGCCGTCCCAGCGCTGCGCTGAGGCCGGCGACCGGGATTTCCTGCGCCATGGCGGGGTGTGCCGTCGTCCGATCCTGTAGGCCCGGACGCCCCGCACCCTATGATTTGACGGCTTCACAGCCACCCCTTATCTTGCCGCCGGCAAGGGGGAGACATGCAGCCAATCCAGATTGCCAATGCCGGCCTGTCGCTGCTGATTGCTGCACAGGCCCTGTTCCTGTTACCCGTCCTGTTGGGGCGGCCGGAAAGACGCAGCGGCACGAACCGTTGGCTGGCAGCCCTGCTGGGTGTTTTCGCCCTGAACAACATGCTGGATATTTTTGGCACCCTGAGCGGGGTGGAGGACTATCCGGCGATGACGGCCGTCAGTGTGGTTTTGATCGCGCTGATGGGGCCGCTGGCCTTGCGCCATATCGAGACGGCATTGCCCGGCAGGTGTCCGGAACGGCCGCTCCGGACCTGGGCGCCGGTGCTGCTGATGGCCTTGCTGATCATGCCCTGGCTGTTCCTGACCAAGGCAGAGATGGATCGTGCCGCAACCGCCGACGTCACAGTTACGCCGCTGCTGCTGGCCAGCGGGATCGGCGTGATGCTGTGCCTGCCGCTGCTGGTCGGCCATCTTGGCCTGTGCCTGTGGCGGGCCGTGCAGGTCACGCGGCAGGCCGCCGCCGCCGCCACAGGGCTGGATGCCGCCCGGCTGGCCTGGCTTTCCCTGCTGACACGGGGGATTCTAGGCATGTGGGCGGTATTTGTCTGCTCCCTGGTGCTGACCCTGTTGGGGCTGGAACAGGTGGTGGAGCTGCTGGCGAATGTCGCCTATCTGGTCGTGATCTATGGCTTGTCCATTCTGGCCCTGGGTCGGCCGGAGGTTTTTACCCCGCCCCGGGAGGCGGGGGAGAAGGTAATGGCCTTCCTGGCCGCCCCGGTGGCCAAGTACCGTAAATCCGCCCTGACGCCGGACGATATCGCCCGCCTGCTGGGCAAGGCTGACCATGCCATGGGCCAGCGGGCGCTGTGGCGGGAAAGCGGCCTGACCCTGCCGGTCCTGGCACGCCATATCGGTGCCAGCGTCAACGACCTGTCCCAGGCCCTGAACGAGGGCCGGCAGGTGAACTTCTTCGATTATGTCAATGGCTTCCGGGTAGAGGCTGTGAAACAGGCGCTCAGCGATCCCGGCATGGCCGGGCGGCCCGTGCTGGATCTGGCACTGGATGCAGGCTTCAACAGCAAGTCAGCCTTCAATGCCGCCTTCAAGAAATTGACCGGCCAGACCCCTAGCGCCTACCGGGCGGCCACCGCGCCGGGCTGAGGTGGCGGTCACCGCCTCAGCCTAAAAAAAACCGCCGACGGTCTGGCCGTCGGCGGAGCGGATGCACATCACATGTTCGGATAGTTCGGACCCCCGCCGCCTTCCGGCACGGTCCAGACGATATTCTGCGTCGGATCCTTGATGTCGCAGGTCTTGCAGTGCACGCAGTTCTGCGCGTTGATCACAAAGCGCGGATTGTTGCCGTCATCATCGCGCACCACCTCATAGACGCCGGCCGGGCAGTAACGCTGCGCCGGTTCGTCATAGAGCGGCAGATTATGGCTGATCGGCACCGTCGGGTCTTTCAGCTTCAGGTGCGCCGGCTGATTTTCCTCGTGATTGGTGTTGGAGATGAACACCGAGGACAACCGGTCGAAGCTGATCACCCCATCAGGCTTGGGATATTTGATCTTCCGCGCGGTAGAGGCCGGCACCAGGCTTTCATGATCGGCCTTCGTATGATGCAGCGTATAGGGCAGCAGCTTGCCCAGACCCAGATCATGCAGCCACATCTGGATGCCGCCATGCAGATTGCCCAGCAACAGCCCGGCCTTCAGGCCCGGCTTGACGTTGCGCACCTTGTAAAGGTCTTCATAGACCCAGCTCTGCTTCCAGGCGCGTTCGTAATTATCCAGCTTGTCGCCGGCCCCGGCACCCGCCGCCAACCGCTCAAACGCGGCCTCGGCGGCCAGCATCCCGGTCTTCATGGCATTATGGGTGCCCTTGATGCGGGGCACATTGACGAAACCCGCCGAACAGCCGATCAGCGCCCCGCCGGGGAAGCTGAGCGCCGGTACGGACTGCAAGCCGCCTTCATTGATGGCACGCGCGCCATAGGACAGGCGCTTGCCGCCTTCCAGATACTTCTTGATGAACGGGTGCTGCTTGAAGCGCTGGAATTCCTCAAACGGCGACAGATGCGGGTTCTTGTAATCCAGGTTGACCACGAAGCCGATGGAAACCTGATTATCTTCCAGATGGTACATCCAGGAACCGCCGGCGGTGCTGCTGTCCAGCGGCCAGCCCTGGGTGTGCATCACCAGGCCCTGTTGATGCTTTTCCGGGTCGATCTGCCAGAGTTCCTTGATGCCGATGCCGTATTTCTGCACATCGCAATCGGCCCGCAGATTGAACTTCTCCATCAGCAGCTTGGAGAGATTGCCGCGCACCCCTTCAGCAAAGAAGGTGTATTTGCCGTGCAGTTCCATGCCCGGCGTATAGTTGTGCGTATGCTCGCCATCCTTGCCGATGCCCATGTCGCCGGTGGCGACACCCTTGACGGAGCCGTCCTCATTATACAGCACCTCAGCGGCGGCGAAGCCGGGATAGATTTCTACCCCCAGCTCTTCGGCCTGGCCCGCCAGCCAGCGGCACAGGTTGCCCAGGCTGATGGCGTAATTGCCGTCATTATGCATCAGCGGCGGCAGCAGGAAGTTGGGCACGCGGATGCCGCCCTTGTCCGACAGCACATAGAACCGGTCGTCGGTGACGGGGGTGTTCAGCGGCGCCCCCTTCTCCTGCCAGTCGGGGATCAGCTCCGTCAGGGCCTTGGGGTCGATGACATTGCCCGACAGAATGTGGGCACCGACCTCCGAGCCTTTTTCCAGCACGCAGACGCTGACCTCCTGGCCCTTTTCAGCCGCAAGCTGCTTCAGCCGGATCGCGGCGGAGAGGCCCGAAGGCCCCGCACCGACGATCACGACATCATATTCCATCGATTCGCGTTCCATTCCCTGCCCATTCCCACGCTGGATGTCGCCAAGCGAACCGGCGTGGCCCACTGACGGGGCCTGAGGGGGACCGGAAGCTGGCTGACTGCCGGCCTTGATCGATGGGCCGGCGTTTCGTGGCTGTAACACAGCATAGGCCGGTGGTAGGGTCAAACCATGAATGCCTTGCTCGATACCATCGCCGCCCTTCGATTCCAGTTGGATGCCGGGGTGGATGAGGCCATTGGCGACGAGCCGATGGATTGGTCCGCGCTGTCGACGCGGGCGCGAAACGTGGCGCCAGTAACGTTAACCGGTGCCCCGCCCCCTGCCGCCCCACGCCCGACTGGCGCCGCCAGTATGGCCCCCCCGCGACAATATGCGCAGGTAACAACCCAGACCCCACTACAAGGCAGTGATCCCGGCCCCTTGGGGGCGGCGGAGGCAGGGCAATCCGCCCGCCTTGCCGCATCCGCCGCCCAGGATCTGGACGCGTTGAAAGAGGCGCTGGCCGCGTTCGAGGGTTGCGCGCTGAAAAAGACGGCCACCCATCTGGTCTTCGGCATGGGCAGCCGGCAGGCCCGCATCATGCTGGTGGGGGAGGCGCCGGGGGAAAATGAAGACCGCCAGGGCCTGCCCTTTGTCGGCCCGGCCGGCAAGCTGCTGGACCTGATGCTGGGCGCCATCGGGCTGGACCGGCTGGCCGATGATCCTGCCAAAGCGGTCTATATCACCAACATGCTGCCCTGGCGCCCGCCCGGCAACCGCAGCCCCACCGACGGGGAAATCGCCGCCTGCCTGCCCTTCATGGCCCGGCATATTGAGCTGATGTCCCCGGATATCCTGATCTTTGCCGGCGGCATCAGCGCCAAGGCCATGCTTTCCCGGACGGAGGGCATTACCCGCCTGCGCGGCCGCTGGTTTGATTATCACAGCCCCGGCTTGGCAAAGCCGGTGCCGTCCATGCCGATGCTGCACCCGGCATATCTGCTGCGCAACCCCGCCGCCAAGCGGGAAGCCTGGAAGGATCTGCTGGCCTTGCGGCTGCGGCTGGAAGGGAAGGGATAAGGGGCGACATTTGATTTATTCGGCCCGGCCGGAGCCAGACGCTTTGGCGCGAGGGGCTGGCTTAGCAAGCTTGCCCCCTTGTCATCCACCCGTCTCTACCGTCACCCCGGCCTACGCCGGGGTGACGGTGGTGAAAGGGGCACAGACGACGGAAAATTCGACAAGCCAGTGTCATTGGGAAAATATCAACGCCGAAACCTAAGAGAGGTGGCGGGTACACCGCCATCCACACCCCAGGGAGGCCCCATGAAGCTGTATGACGATGCCATCGCCCCAACACCCCGGCGGGTGCGGATGTTCCTGGCGGAGAAGGGCGTGGATATCCCGATTGTGCCGGTCACCATCGGCAAGGGGGAGCATCTGGCGGAGACCTATGCCGCCCGCGTGCCCAGCCGCCGGGTGCCGGCGCTGGAACTGGATGACGGCACGGTGATCAGCGAAAGTGTCGCCATCTGCCGTTACATCGAACAGCTTTACCCGGAACCCAACCTGTTCGGCAGCAGCCCGCTGGAACAGGCACGGGTGGAAATGTGGCAGCGGCGGATGGAATTCGAACTGCTGTTGCCCTTTGCCAATGCCTTTCGCCATTCCCATCCCAAAATGGCCGCCCTGGAAAATCAGGTGCCGGCCTATGCGGCGGCGCAGAAGCAATTGGCGGAACAGCGGCTGACCATGTTGGAGGGCGATCTGGCCCGCCATCCCTTCATCGCTGGGGACAAATTCAGCATCGCCGACATAACCGCCTTCACCACCCTGGCCTTCTTCCCCCGGCTGGTCGGGATTGCCATTGATGACCGGGTGCCCCAGGTCAAACAATGGTTCGACCGCATCGCCGCCCGTCCCAGTGCTGCCGCCTGACATTCCGAAGTATGTCGAAAGTGTAGGTTTGGTAAAAGGACAAGAAAGTGACCGGTGCGAAGGCAATTTCTTAAGGGATTGACGCTAGACATTGATTAACTTCGCATTTACGGTGCCTCCAGACGATGCGGGCAGGCAGGGGAGAGGGCGCATGAATTTCGGAACATCGGCCAAGCGAACGATGGCGCGCCCCTCAACACGCACCGGCCTGCTGGCCCTGGTGCTGACCGGCCTGCTGTCGCTGGGCGTCCCGGCCTCAGCCCTGGCGAAATATGCCTCCATCATCATCGATGCCCGGTCGGGTGAGGTGCTGCATGAAGCCGGCGCGGATACGCGCAACTTCCCCGCCAGCCTGACCAAGATGATGACCTTGCACATGGTCTTCGATGCGCTGGATGCCGGCAAGCTGCGGCTGAACCAGCCGATGACCGTCTCTGCCCATTCCGCCAGCATGGCCCCGTCCAAGCTGGGCCTGCGCCCCGGTGACACCATCACCGTGGAACAATGCGTGCTGGCGCTGGTGACCAAATCCGCCAATGATTGTGCGGCCACGGTGGCCGAAACCATCGGCGGGACAGAGACGAATTTCGCCCGCATGATGACCGACCGCGCCCGCCAGATCGGCATGACGCGCACCACCTTCCGCAACGCGTCGGGCCTGCCCAATGCCGGCCAGCTTTCCACCGCGCGTGATATGGCCCGGCTGGCACAAAGCCTGATCTATGATCACGCCAAATATTACAATTACTTCAGCACCACCAGCTTCAGCTATAAGGGTGCGACCCATGGCAACCATAACCGGTTGATGGCCCGCTATCCCGGTATGGATGGGCTGAAGACCGGCTTTATCAATGCCTCGGGCTTCAACCTCACCGCCTCGGCCACCCGCAATGGCCGCCGGCTGATCGGTGTGGTGTTCGGCGGGCAGACGGCAGCATGGCGCGACAACCATATGGCCGATCTGCTGGACGAAGCCTTTGAAGGCAAGAAGAGCGCGCCGATGCTGGTGGCCGCCAACCAATCCAAGCCGCCCAAGGGTAAGCAGCCGAAGGAAAAGGTGCCGGAACGCAGCATGGTTGCCACCGTCGCCAGCGAGATTGTCAGCGGGGCGGAAGAAATCGCCCTGCCGCGCAAGGCCGTGGCCGCCACGCCGGTGGCCGCCGCCCTGCCCCGGCCCACTGCCAATGGCCGCTGGTCCATCCAGGTCGGCGCCTTCAATGACAAGCAGGCAAGCCAGCGCGCCGTCAGCCACGCCACCCAGCAGGCCGGCACGCTGCTGGACAGCGCCACCCCGCATGTGATGGAAGTCAGCACTGCCAAGGGTACCATCTATCGCGCCCGCTTGACCGGCCTGGATGAAAAGACCGCACGCCGCGCCTGCAGCCAGTTGGCCAAGAAGGGGCAGAACTGCCTGACGGTACCGCCGTCGGCTTGATCAGCTTGCGCCAATCATCAAGCAAAGTTAGATCGTAAGGGCGTCGTGATTGCGGCGCCCTTTTCGCGTGGGAGCCTATGCAGCACCAGAACAGCACCCGGCCACGATTGTCCCCACCCGCCGAACCACCGGTGCCGGTGCATCTGTTGGGCGTGGCGCGTGGGGATGGGTTTCGCCCCTATCTGGCCGGCTTTGTGGCGCTGATGATTCTGGTGGTGCTGGGTGGCTATGCCGCCATCACCCTGTCTGACCTGTTTGCCACCTTCACCGGGGTGGATCGCCACAGCCCGTTATTACGCAACCTGCGCAATCTGCTGGCGCTGGGTTGCGCCATCCTGTTCATGCAATGGGTGCTGGGTTGGCAGGGGCGCGACCTGATGAGCGTCATCGCCCCCGGACGGCGGCTGGATGGCGGCGTGTTCCTGCGCTCGGCCGCCACCTATGCCGCCGCCTTCGCGCCCATCATCCTGATCTCGGCCTATTACGGCCAGATCAACGTCGGCTCCCTCTCACTCTCCCTGCTGCTGATGCTGCCGGTGTTGGCGGTGCTGTTCATCTTCCAGGCCTCAGCGGAAGAGATCGTCTTCCGCGGCTATATGGCCCAGGGGCTGCAGGTGCTGCTGGGCAATGCGGCGCTGGCGGCCCTGCCGGTAGCCATCTTCTTTCTTGTGCTGCATGACAGCGGCGGCTGGAATGTGGGATGGGAGCAGAAGGCGATGTTCCTGGCCATGTCGCTGGGCCTCTCCTACCTCACCTGGCACACCGGGCGGCTGGAAGCCGCCATGGGGGTGCATTTCGCCCATAATCTGCTGGTCACCCTGTTCCTGGCCCGGCCGCAGAGCGGCCTGCCCTCTGTCAGCGGCTTCGAAGAAACGGTCGGCTTCCAGCCGCCAGACCCCGACCGGCTGCTGGGCGTGCTGCTGATGCAGGGGGCCGTGGCCTCCAGCTATTGGTTTCTTGGCCTGTTCAGCGGGTTTGTCGAGCAGGGCTGGCGCGGGGGTGAAG
The DNA here is from genome assembly GCF_009495745.1 of Niveispirillum sp. SYP-B3756. GTDB lineage: Bacteria > Pseudomonadota > Alphaproteobacteria > Azospirillales > Azospirillaceae > Niveispirillum. Next base: position 227,746 of record NZ_WIDQ01000004.1, on the reverse strand, counting down.
GGCGGGAGGGATAGGCCCACTTGCGCAGGACCGGCGCACGATGTAACCTATAGGGCGCAATTGAGCCTATTTTATCGCGCAGGTTCAGGTGAGCGACGACGATAGCCGCTATCAGGAATTTCTGCGGTGCCACCCCGCCACCCCGGTGCATCTGCTGGGGGTACGGATGGGGGTGAGGCTGACGGACTATCTGGGCGGATTGGTCGTTTTCATCTGCTTGAGCGCTCTGACGCTGGTTCTTGCCGTCTGTATCGGTACCATCATTGTCGCGCTGGCCGGCCCCTCCGTGCGGCCTTCGGTAACCGGCCTGATGGGCCTGGCGCTAATGGGCAGCCTGTTATGGGCCCTGCATGGCAGTTTACGCCTGCAGGGGCGCAACCTGATGAGTGTCATTGCCCCCGGCCAGCGCCTGCATGGGGCGATGTTCCTGCGGTCGGCGCTGGTCTATATGCTCTGCATGACGGTTGTCAGTGCCCCGCAAGCCTTGATGGGGAACCTGCATATCGGCCTGCCATCCCTCAGCCAGTGGCTCTGGCTCCCGGCGCTGGTCGTCGGCTTTGCCGGGCAAACAGCGGCAGAGGAGGCCGTCTGTCGCGGCTATCTGGCACAGGCATTTCAGATATTGTGTCGTAATGCGGCCCTGGCGGCCGTGCCTGTCGCGCTGATCTTTGCCGCCCTGCACCTGAATTTCCCGCTGGAAAAGCGGATGGGTTTGATCGGCTTCTCCCTCTTCGCCTCCTACCTGACCTGGCAGTTCGGCCGCCTGGAAGCGACGATCGGCGTCCACATCGCCCATAATATGTTCATCAGTGTTTTGGCGAAGAAAGCCCCAGGTTTCCCCTCGCTCCGTGAGACAGCAGCGAAAGCGACATTGCCATCACTGGATCTGTCCGGCGTGCTTGCCTTCCTTGTAACACTTCTCCTCACGGCACTGCTGTACTGGCTGTTGGGTGTTCGTACCGGCTTTATCGAACAGGGCTGGCGCCCCCGAAGCAGAACGGACAGACAGATGTCCCAACACAGACGAAAATCTATTATAGACAGAATATCTATTCAAAGGCGAAATCATGAATAGTCATTTTCAATATATTAATTTTCTCCAACGTCAGCCGGGCACACCTGTGCACAGGCTGGGAACTGAGATGAAAATATCTATCACCCATTACATCGGCGGCTTTTTCATATTTTTATTTATATATTTATTCTCTTCTATGGTTTTAGGCCTTTTTGAACAAATATATCATCTGCACACTATGCACATGCCGGAAAGCCCGATCACGCCCTGGCTGTTAGAAATCAGCCAACTCTTGCTGATCGGCCTGGGACTGCTGGCCCTGCACTGGACCTTGGGCCTGCAAGGCCGTGACCTGATGAGCGTGATCGCCCCCGGCAAGCGGCTGGATGGGGGGATGTGGTGGCGTGCAGCCCTGGTTTATGGGCTCTGTTTCAGCCTCATGATGTTGCCATTCCCCTTCATGGACGAGACGCCATGGGCGTTACCGTCGGTAACAGCGCTGCTCTGGCTGCCGGCCATGCTGCCGGCATTCGCCCTGCAGACAGCAGCGGAGGAGGCTTTCTGTCGGGGCTATCTGGCCCAGGGCTTTCAGGTTCTGTTCCGCAATGCGGCTGTCGCGGCCCTGCCGGTGGCGGTGATTTTCAGCCTGCTGCATGGCTGGAATGGTGGGGAAAGGCAGGTTTTCTATTGGGGCCTGTCGCTATTCGCCTCTTACCTTACCTGGCGGTTCGGGCGGCTGGAAGCGGCCATGGGGGTGCATTTTGCCCATAATATCCTGTTCACACTGTTCGGAACCGGGGGCAAAGGGTTGCCCGGCATGTCGGAGAAGATGCAGCCGGACGAGATGGCCACCTTCCCGATTCCCGACATGTTGCTCGCCGCCCTTATCCTGGCGGTCCCGTTTCTGCTTTACTGGCTGCTGGGTATCCGTACCGGCTTCATTGAACATGGCTGGCGCGGCAAGCCGGCACCCCAAACGGAAACAACATGATCCTCCCCTCCCCTTCCCGCCCTTTCCCCGTGCCCGTGGACCGGTATGGGCTGGAAAATGGCCATTCCCGCCTCTCCTATCTGGTTGCCCTGCTGGTCTTCGGCTTCCTTTATATTGGGGTCAATCTGCTCGCCGGCGGGGCCCTGGTGGCCATGGGCAAATCAGCCAGCGGCTATCTCTTCTCCTATCTGCTGCTGGGCTCCACCATTCTGGGGCTGCCGCTGGTGCTGTTGACGGCGCGGTTCGTCCATAAGCAATCCGCTATGAGCCTGATTGCCCCTGGTCGGCGGCTGGATGTCGGCATGATCGGGCGCTCGGCCCTGGTCTTTTCCCTGCCGCTGCTGGCCACTTTCGGCTACGGGTTCTGGGCGGGGGATATCGGGCCGGTGCGGGTGGATTGGGTCACGTTCCTGGCGTTGACGCCGCTGACCATCCTGCTGTTCTGTTTTCAAACCAGCACGGAAGAGGTGATTTTCCGGGGTTATCTGTCCCAGGGGCTGATGGTGCTGTGCCGCAGCCGTATCGCCGTAGCCCTGCTTTCCGCCGCCTTGTTCACCCTGGCGCATGAAGGCGGCATCAATGAAAGCCTGTGGTCCGTGCGGGCAGAGATTTTCACCACCGCCCTGTTCCTTTCCGCCGTCAGCTTCCAGACCGGGCGGCTGGAGGCGGCGATGGGCATCCATCTGATCAATAATGTGCTGTTCGGCCTGCTGAATGGCAGCGCGGACCTGCCGCTGCCAGCCTTGGCCGAACGGTTGGGAGAGGTGGAGGAATTTGCCGGGCTGGGCGATGCGGCTTTGTTCCTTGCCATTCAGGTGGCTGCCTTTGGCTTTTACTGGCTGGTGGGCCTACGCAGCGGCTTTGTCAAAGGCACGCGGGGGTAATCTCTCCCTATGACAGCAGCCCCAACCCCATATCCCAGAACCCAGCCTCAAGCCGGCTGGCCGCATCAAAAGTACGGGTCAGGTCGCTAAAGCGGGCATCACCGCCGCGCTTCAGGCTCAACCGGTCCAGCAGGGCCACCTGGACGGCCGCCACGGCGCGATATTCCGGGTCGGCATACATGGCGATCCAGTCGGCATAGGGGTTGCCGTCCAGCTTCGTCGCCGGGTCGGCCAGCAAGGTGGCGGCAATTTCCGCATAGCCGACGATGCAGGGGGCCAGCGCCACATGCAGATCCAGCAGGTCGCCCGCCAGCCCACGTTCCAGCACGAACCGGGTATAGGCCAGCGTGCCCTGGGCCTCTGCCGTTGCCTGCATGGCGGCTTCATCCAGCCCCCAGCCAGCGCAATATTTCACATGCAGGCCCATTTCCAGATCCAGGATGGCCGACATGGACCGGGCCGCCGCCCGCATGTCCGCCAGATCATCCGCCTTGAAGACGGCCAGCGCATAGGCGCGGGCGAAATGGATCAGGAACAGGTAATCCTGCACCAGATAATGCCGGAAACAGGCTTCCGGTAACGTACCATCGCCCATGCGGCGCACAAATTCATGCGCCACATAGCGATCCCAGGAAGGACGCGCCGCTGAACGCAGACGGTGGAACAGCCCGCCCGGCGTGGCCAGATCGGGCAGTGTCTGCGCGGCCAGCGGCGTTCCCATTACTTCGCGCCGGGAAGCTTGACGGTCAGGCCGTCCAGTTCCTCGGTCATGCGGATCTGGCAGCCCAGGCGGGAGGTCTTGGTCAGGCCAAAGGCCAGATCCAGCATATCCTCCTCGTCCTCTTCCGCGTCCGGCAGCAGATCGTACCATTCCGGCGTCACCACCACATGGCAGGTGGAGCAGGCCAGGGAGCCTTCGCAGGCCCCTTCCAGGTCGATATCGTGACGGCGGGCGATCTCCAGGATCGACAGGCCCAGCGGGGCATCCACCTCACGGCGGGTGCCATCGGTCTCAATGAACACCATTTTCGGCATCGCGCCAAAACTCCCAGCAACCGGAATGCACCCCCGATCAACCGGGGGCCCTTTATTTCAGTCAGCCTTGTTACGAATCCACAGCGTCCGAGTCCAGCGCCGTTTTGGCGCGGGTGGGCATTGGCGGCGGCAGATCGCGCCCTATCTCCTCTCACCTGCCCTTTCGGCCCCTGTTTTGCTGCCAAGGAAACCGCTATGGCATCCCCGCCTTTGCGCCGGCAGGTCCTGCTGGCCTATGGCGCGCCGGCCCTGCCGCTGGCGGTGCTGCTGCTGCCCACCTACATCTTCCTGCCGGCCCATTATGCCCAGTTGGGCCTGTCCCTGGGCACGATCAGCCTGGTTCTGCTGGCTGCGCGGCTGTGGGATGGCGTGACCGATCCGCTGGTGGGTGCCTTGTCCGACCGGTTTGGCGGACGGTTTGGCCGGCGACGACCCTGGATCGCCGCCGGCCTGCCGCTGACCTGCCTGTCGCTCTGGTTTCTGCTGGTGCCGGGGGAATCGGCCGGCTGGCTGCACCTGCTGGGCTGGAGCATGGCGCTCTATCTCGGCTGGACGCTGATGGTGGTGCCGCTGACCGCCTGGGGGGCGGAACTGTCCGGCGATTACCACCAGCGCACCCGCATCAATGGCTATCGGGAGGCGGCGGGCGTGCTGGGCACCATGGTGGCCCTGGTGCTGCCGTTTGTGTTGGGTGCCGGGGCGGCGGGGCAGGAGGGGGCGGCGCTGCGCCTCTTGGCCCTGTTCATCCTGATCAGCCTGCCGCTGCTGACCCTGGCCGCCCTGCTGCTGGTGCCGGACCCGCCCTGGCCCCTGGCGGGGACGGCGGCGCAGGCGGCAACCCCAGCCTCTGGGGGTTGGCGGGCGATTCTGGGCGATGGGCCTTTCCGCCGGTTGCTGCTGGCCTACCTCATTAACGGGATGGCCAACGGCCTGCCGGCCCAGCTTTTCCTCTTCTTCGTGCAGCATCGGCTGGGCGAAGGGGGGCGGGCCGGGCTGCTGTTGCTCTGTTATTTCGCGTCGGGTCTGCTGGCGGTGCCGCTGTGGCTGGGGTTGAGCAAAATCTGGGGCAAGGACCGGGTGTGGCGGGCTGCCATGCTGTGGAACATCGCCTGGTTTCTGCCGGTCTTCTGGCTGGGGGCGGGGGATTTTCTGCCCTTCCTGCTGGTCTGTGTGATGACGGGGCTGACGCTGGGCGCCGATCTGGTGCTGCCCTCTGCCATGCAGGCCGATGTGGTGGATCTGGATACGGCCACGCATGGCACGCCACGAGCCGGCCTGTTCTTCGCGCTTTGGGGGCTGGCGACCAAGCTGGCCACCGCGCTGGCCGCGCTGGGGCTGGGGGCCGCCGGGCTGTTCGGCTTCACGCCCGCCGGCCCCAACGATGCCGAGGCGCTGACCGGGTTGACCCTGCTTTATGCCGGGTTGCCCATCCTGTTGAAATTGCTGGCCATCGCCCTGTTGTGGCGCTGGCCACTGGACCAGACGGCGCAGGCCGCCCTGCGCCGCCGGATAGAGGCACCAAGCCCATGATGCGACCATTCCTGCACTCCCTGTTGCCGCTGCTTGCCCTTCTCACCGTTCTGACTGGCTGTGACACGATGAAACCCGAACAATTCGCCAAACAGACCCCTGCCCTGGCGCTGGAGGAGTATTTCCAGGGCCAGACCCGCGCCTATGGCATCGTGGAGGACCGGTTCGGCAATGTGCGCCGGCAGTTCGTGGTGGATATCAAGGGCGCGTGGAACGGCAGGGAACTGACCCTGGATGAGAATTTCGACTGGAGCGACGGGGAGAAGGAACGGCGCGTCTGGGTACTGACGCGCCAGGGCCCCAACCAGTGGGAGGGCCGCACCCAGGATGCCATCGGCACGGCCAAGGGTGTACTGTCCGGCAATGCCTATAACATGGTCTATGATTTCAATTTGAAGATGGGCGAGGGCCGCACGAAGGTGCGGTTTGATGACTGGATGTTCCTGATGCCAGACGGGATGCTGTTGAACAAGGCGACCATCAGCAAATTCGGCATCCATCTGGCCACCGTCACCATCGCGTTTCGTAAGGATGTGCCGGGCGTGGCGGCCGGATCGCGGCAGGCGGCGGAGTAACCCCTGACCTACCGCCCCCGTTCCGCCGTCTGCGTATCCCCGGTCAGCAGCGGCGACAGGGCCGGGGCTAAAATCTTCAGCAATTGCGCTGGTAGGGCCGATGTGAAGCGATATTCCGCCGCCACTGGCCCATGCACATGGGCGGTGATGACGCCGAAGAAACGGTCGCCGACATAGAAGACAAAGGTGGCCGTGCGGTTGACCACCTTGCTTTCCAGCACCACCCCACCCGGCCCATAGCGTTCCAGCCGCTGATCACCCGTGCCGGTCTTGCCGCCGACGGGGATTTCCTTGCCGTCAGCGGCGGTAAAGGCGCCCTTCACCCGGCGGGCCGTGCCGTTTTCCACAATATCCATCAGATGACGGCGCACGGTGCGGGCCACTTCCGGGGCCATCACCTGTTCGGCCTGATCACCCAGATGCCCCGGCACGAAGGCGGTTTCATAGGGGGTGCCTTCCGCAAAATGCAGCCGGTCGATGCGCAGCGTCGGCAGCCGCACCCCATCATTGACGATGATGCCCATCAGTTCCGCCAGTGCCCCAGGACGGTCAGCGGAACTGCCGATGGAGGTGGCGTAGCTGGCCAACAGGCTGCCGAACGGATAGCCCAGCTTCTTCCATTCCGCATGGATACGCTCGAACGCCTCCTCCTCCAGCACGATGCCGATTCGGGTGTCCTGCGCGCGTTTGGAGCGCGACGAGAACAGCCAGCGATAGCTTTCCTGGCGCGGCTTGCTGCTGTCCTTCAGCATTTCGGCGCGCTGCGGCTTGGGGCTGTCCTGCAGATAGGCCACCAGCCACAATTCCAGCGGATGCACCCCGGCCATATAGCCGCGATCGTTCAGCGACCAATTATCGGGGGCATATTTCTCAAACAAGGCCGCCACCTGGGCCGCGGGCGGGGCACCCGCCGGCACATGGCGTTCCAGGAAGGCCGTCAGGTCTGCTTCGCTGGCATTGGGCCGGGCGGAACGGAAGATCACCGCCAACCGTTCCGGTGTGGGCCGCACCCGCCGGGTCAGTTTCTCCAGCGCCTGGTCTGGATTCATGCCCTTATAATCGCCCCAGAATTTATTCAGGAAGGTGGAGCCTTCCTGATCGGCGAACTGGGCCAGATAGGTTTTGCGGGCGGGATGGCGCGGATCATCCAGCACATCATCCTTACGCGCCGGACCTTCGGCAATGTAATGGTTGACGATATCGCGCATCAGCCGGATGAACACCAGATTGACGGAATGGCGAAAGGCTTCCGCTAGGCTCATCACCCGTCCATCATCCTTGTCATCGAAATTGCCGAAACTGTGCAGGCCGCCGCCGGTGAAGAATCGCTCGCCCGGATTGGCGGAATATTGCCGCTGCATCGCCTGATCCAGCAGGGCCGACAGGCTGATGCCCGGCTGTTCGGCCATGCTGTGCAACACCCATTGGGTCAGCCGGTCCGGCGCATCCAGGGCGGCGGCTGATAATTCATAATCCTGCCGGCTGGCATAACGAGCGTGCAGCTTGGCCACAATCTCCAGATATGTGACCAGGGTGCGCAGCTTGGCCGTCGATCCCAGGTCCAGCTTGGCCCCTTCATTCAGGTCCAGCGGCTGGGGCAGCGTGTCCACCTGCACCCGTACCAGATTGGCCGCCGCCGTGCGCTCGAACAGGGTGACGGAATAGACGACGCGGGCCGGGTCCGCATCATTCAGCAGCCGTTCCCCCACCAGCCCCAGGGCGCGGGCCTGCACCGGATCGGCCAGTTTCTGCAACGTTTCCGTCACCCGCATCTGGGTGGTCTGGTCCAGGGTGGTATCCACCGTCAGGTCCAGCCGGTCCAGGGCGTAGAGGCTCTGCACCCCCAACATGCCCAGCAAGCGGGCGCGGATGGCGTTGGTGGCCTTCTGCTCCACAAAGGATGGCTCGGGGATGGCCGGCGGCTCATCCTTGAAGCGCAGCGGAAAATAGCGCGACGCATCGGCCAAGGCCGGATCCACCACGCCCGCCCGTTCCAGCAGGGTCAGGTGGGCATTGGCCAGATCGTTCAGCGCCTTGCGCCCACTGGCCCCCAGATAGGCCGAGGGCCGACGCTGGGCCAGCAGCAGGCTCAATACCTGTTTATAGACAATGGCCTGGGTCTGCAATTCCCGCTCATTGCGGGGGCGGGCGCGCAACAGATCATTGGCGCGGTTGAAATCGGTGCCGTACCAGGCCCACAGCCCATCGCCCAGCCCATTCACCTCTCCCAGGCCGGGGCGGGCCGACAGGGGCGTGGAATTGAGATAATCCACCAATATCTGGTGCCGTACCCGCGTTGTATCCGGCCCGAATCGATAGGCGCGCACCGAGGCCGACATCATCTGCCGCAGCTTTTCCACCCCGCTGCTGGTGCGGCCCTCCGGCGAATGGCGATATTTCTCGATCTGGGTGGCCAGGGTGGAACCGCCGGCGCGCGGATTATCCGGGTCCACCATCTTCAGCGGGATGGAGGCCACGGCCAGGGCGAAGCGGTCCCATTCCACCGCCGGGTTGCGGTGGGGAAATGTCGGGTCCAGCAGTTCCCGATTCTCGATGAACAGCAACGTATTGGCCACCAAGGGCGGCACCTCACCGAATCCGGCATAGGTGCGCTGGGGGTAACGGGCATCGAACAGGGCCAAGCCCCGGTCATCGCGCAGCGTCAGCCCACCGGCCGTCTTCTCCGGATAGGGGGCGAATCCGCCGAAATCAATGTAATCGCGCAAGGCCGGGCTGGGCCGCGCCTGCAGGTCCACCCGATAGGCGGCGGCCACCAGCCGTTCGACGAATCCAGGAATGGCGCTATAGCCCAGCCGCTGATCATAGGGGCCGTTTCCAGGGAACCGAATGTCAGGATTGGGGCCCGGCTCCACCCGATAGGTCAGGTCGGACGCATAGCGCGCCAGCACTTCGGCCTGCAGGTCAGAACTGCGCATCTCATACCAGCCGGCCAGACCGGCACCGCCGGCCAAGGCCAGCGTCATGCCCCAGCTCATCCACCGGTAAAAGCGCGGCGACGCCATATCCCCCCGACCACTCTCCCTCAGCGCCTATGATGCGGCAAGGCTTTGCAACAGCGCGCGGCATACCATGCTTTACGGCAATCGTGCCATGGCCCTGGCCTTCGTCAAGCTTGACGACAGCCAGTGTGCCAAGCGGATGATTACCCCGCAACGACCATCGCCGCCATCTATATAAATGAATTAACACGCCAATGGCGAATTAGGGACACCAAACAGCGAAAACCGCGCCACCAGGGGTGGGCGCGGTTTCAGCATACCGGTGAGGGAAAACCCACACCGGCCAACCCGAACACCAATATCAGCCCTGACGGGCCTTGAAACGGGGGTTCAGCTTGTTGATGACATAGACACGGCCCTTGCGGCGGATGACGCGGCAAGCCTTGTGGCGGGTCTTCATCGACTTCAGCGAATTGACGATCTTCATGGTGAGCTACTCGGCGCTGGAGGCATGTTTTGCGAGGCGCGGACATAATCACAACACCCCCCGCCTGTCAACCGACAGGGGCGGAAATCCGCTGCAACCCCTCTCTGCGGGGCTGAAAAGCGACATTTCCCGCCCCGCCTACTCCAGCTCTGCCGGTTTCAAGGCATAGAATCGGTAATAACGCAGGCCCGCCGACAGGGCCGCCACGCGGCGTGCCCACATCTCCACCTCCTGCACCACGGCGATCTTGGTGTCGCGGTCCATCGACACGGTCTCCAGATGCTTCACCAACGTCTGGATGGCGTTCAAGATCAAGGAGCGTTGGGTGTCGGAATTATCCTCCGTGATGCGGATATCCAGGTTTCGCTGCGCCAGGGCCGCCGCATATTGCTCCACCGTCCAGGGATTCGGTTCCACCGGTTCGGCCTGCAGCCAGCCATCATAATCACGGCCACGCAGTTGGCTATGGTCGAGCACATAATCGGTGAACAGCAGCTGACCACGCGGTTTCAGGGCCATTTCGATGCCGTCGATCAGCCCATCCTTATTGCGCACGGCAAAGAAGGCTTCCTTGGCGAAGATGGCATCCACCCGCTTGGACCAGCTGAAATTCTCCAGGTCGCAGGTCATCACCGGTGCCTGGCGCGCCAGCCCGGCCTTCTGGGACCGGAAGGCGCCGGCCTCCGCCAGAACCGGGTTGGGTTCCAGCCCCGTGACCCAGGCGCCATATTGCTGGGCCATGGCGCGGGTGGCCCCGCCCAGGCCAGCGCCGATATCCAGCGCGCTCATCGCCGGGTTCAGGCCCAGCGGCTTCACCAGCGTGGGGATGAACTCCTCGCTGCCCGGCGTACAGAAGCCGTGACCCCAGATTTTCTCCACCACCTCTATCCGGGTGGCGGTCCAGAGCGGCTTGCCGTTGCGGTTCAGATGCCGGCCAGTCGCCCCACCCGGACCCGCGGCCCCAGCCGAATCAGCCCCGCCCGCACCGCCATCCCCTTCATGCAGGCCAGCACGGCGGATAATGTCATAGCCTTCCCACCAAGCCAGGAACCTCTGCTTGAGCGTGGGAGGCGGGACAGCCATGTCGTCGCTGCTGCGGGTAGCGGCCATGCGGGCAGAGTTTCGTTATCCTGGAAGCGGTTCGGCCCACACATTACCCTTTCGACGCGCCGCGCGAAACAGTCTTTGGTGTGGCCGCAGGGCAACGGATTAACCTTTTTGGCCGTCATATACTGGTAATAGAAGCCGAAGGCCGATCCAGCCACAAGTGATGGTAAGGTTACTTTAACCATATTTGCTGCAACCGTTTTCCCCGGCCAGCCCACCGCACGCGTATGAATGCGGCAGCGTTTTAAGGGGCTATTCTTCCGCGTTAGGCGCGGCTTTCCTCGTGCATCCGCCGGATAGACGGTGTAAGTTCTATCTCGGGGTGGCTGCTCGATTGGTGCCTTGCGGATGTTCTTTCCGTTCGGCGCAGAAGCGGGTACTGTCCTTGCAGCCGGTCACCCGGTGAAGTTCCTGACAATTTCGACAGTCGAGTTCGAGACCACATGTACGAGCGCCGTTCTCCGCAGAGCCCGCAGATCACCCGTCGTAGCGTCACCGCTACGGTTAAATGGTACAACCCCACGAAGGGCTTCGGCTTCGTGACCCTGTCTGACGGGTCGCCCGACGCCTTCCTTCATGCCTCGGTCGTTCAGTCCGTTGGCCATGATGCGCTGGCCGATGGCACCACCATCGTCTGCGACCTGTCCCAGGGCCAGAAGGGTCCGCAGGTGGCCTCGATCCACAATGTCGACACCTCCACCGCTGCGGCCCCGCGCCGTTCGCCGGGTGGTCCGGGTGGTGATCGCTTCGGCGGTGGGGACCGTTTCGGCGGCGACCGCTATGGCGACGCCCCGCGCGCCCCGCGCGTTGCCCGTTCCTTCGACAACGGCCCGACCGAAACCATCGAAGGCGTGGTGAAGTTCTTCTCCGCCGACAAGGGCTTCGGTTTCGTGACCCCGGATGGCGGCGGGAAGGACGTGTTCGTCCACATCACCGCTCTGGAACGCTCGGGCGTGCGGGCTCTGACGCCGGAACAGCGCGTCCGTCTGCACACCAGCATGGGTCAGAAGGGTCCGCAGGCCAACCGCGTGGAAATCCTCTGAGCTTGGTCTCGGGCATTTCAGCAGGCTTTCGGGCCTGACGCTCTGCGTTAGCGTGCTTAAAGTCAGGTAAGGGGCGCCATCCCATGGATGGCGCCCCTTATCTTTTTCGGTTGTCGGGCATAGCGGCGTGACCTCCCGAGTCGGGGCTGGAAAAAATATGCGTCCGCAGCATCCCCATGTTGCAAATGCGTTGCGGTCCGGGTGACCATGGGCCATGGCCCCTCCGCCGGCCCTGGCCGGCCCAACCTTGGGACGGCTGATGCAATCCACTTTCCCCTCCCCTGCGCGGCTGACCCGCCGCCTGCTCACCGGTCTGGCTTTCGTGGCCCTGCTGGCCGGGCCGGCATTGGCCCAACTGGCCCCGGAGCCGGCCAGCCGGCAGACCGCCAAACAACTGGTCACTGCCCACCACCATATGGTGGTGGCGGCTAACCCGCTGGCGGCGGCGGCGGGGCAGGAGATGTTGCGCCAGGGCGGCAGTGCCGTGGATGCGGCCATTGCCACCGAACTGGTACTGGGTCTGGTGGAACCGCAATCCTCCGGCCTGGGCGGCGGTGGTTTCATGGTGCTGGCGGAACCGGGGGGCAAGGTCACCAGCTATGACGGGCGGGAAACGGCGGGGGCCGCCGTGACGCCGGACCTGTTCATCGGCCCGGATGGCAAGCCGCTGCCCTTCCCCACCGCACTGAAGGGCGGGCGGGCGGTGGGCGTACCCGGGCTGGTGGCGATGATGGCCCAAGCCCACGCCGCCCATGGCAAGCTACCCTGGGCCAAACTGTTCGAGCCGGCGATCCGGCTGGCGGAAGCCGGCGTGCCCGCCCAGCCGCGCATGGTGACGGTGCTGGGCGAATGGCAGAAGATGCTGGCCACCAGCACCGACATGCAGCAGGTCTTCTATCGCAACGGGGCCGGCGCCCCGGCGCTGGGGGAAATCTTCGCCGTTCCCGGCCAATTGACCACCCTGCGCCTACTGGCCAAGGCCGGGCCGGAGGCGTTCTATCGCGGCCCCATCGCTCAGGAAATCGTCGCCCATTTGAAGGAAGTCGCAGGGCCGAACGGCCCGCCAGTGCTGAGCCTGGATGATTTCGCCAGCTATAAGGCTGCCGAGCGCGATGCCGTTTGTGTCGCCTATCGGGTCTGGAAGGTGTGCGGCATGGGGCCGCCGTCGGGTGGCGGCATCGCCGTGCTGCAAATCCTGACCCTGCTGGCCCCGCATGATCTGAAGGCCATGGGCAAGGACAGCCCGGAGGCCTGGCACCTGCTGCTGGAGGCCAGCCGGCGCGCCCATGCCGACCGCGAGGCCTATATCGGCGACCCGGATCATGTGGCCGTGCCGATCAAGGGCCTGCTGGACAAAGCCTATCTGGCTGAACGGGCGCGCGGCATCGACCCCGCCCATGCGGCAACGGGCAAGGTGCCGCCCGGCAAACCGCCCACCCGCCAGGGTGCCCTGTCGCGCCCGGTGGGAATCGGGCTGGATATCCCCTCCACCACCCATATTTCCATTGTGGATGATGAGGGGCGGATGGTCTCCATGACCAATTCGGTGGAATTCGCCTTTGGCTCCGGTCTGGTGGCCGCCGGCATGGTGCTGAACAACGAATTGACCGATTTCGCCTTTGTGCCGGTGAAAGATGGTATACCGGTTTCAGGCGCGGTCGGCCCCGGTCGCCGGCCGCGTTCTTCCATGTCGCCGATGGTGGTATTCGATGCACAGGGCCGCCCCGTGGTGGCCGTCGGCTCCCCCGGTGGCACGGCCATCATCGGCTATGTCGCCCAGGCGCTGGTGGCCATGCTGGATTGGGGGCTGGACCCGCAGCAGGCGGTGAACCTGCCCATCCTGCTGAACCGTAACGGGGCTACCCAGATCGAATCACTGCCCCAGGCCGACCGGCTGGCCGAAGCGCTGGCCGGCATGGGGCATGTGGTGAAACGCGAAGCCATCAATAGCGGCGTCCACGCCATCCGCTGGACCGCGCAAGGCTGGCAGGGCGGCGCTGATCCAAGGCGGGATGGGGTGGCGGTGGGGGATTGAGCAAAGGGCCCCCGGTCCCCCTTGTTTATCCCCTCACTGTGAGACACATTGTATCTCAGCCTTGAGGAGATCATCACATGCCTGCGACCAGCATGGTCCATGTGCGCGTGGACGAAGAGACGAAGGCCCAAGCGACCGAAGCGTTGGCCGCCATGGGATTGAGTGTGTCCGACGCGGTGCGGGTCTTCCTGCGCCGCGTCGCTGTGGAAAAGGCCCTGCCTTTTCCGTTGAAGGTACCAAACGCAGAGACACAGCAGGCGATGGCGGAAGCAGAGGAAATTCTGCGTCAACACAGCGCCCGATTCAGTGACGCCAACAGCCTGATCGCCGATCTTGAAGAAAACAGCGGCAAGTAAGCGCGCCCTTCCACCGCGCCGGGCTGACTATACAAAGTCATTTCTGAAGGACTGGGACAGGTTGTCCCGTTCCGGTCGATATGACATGCCGTTGCTGAAGCGGGCACTTCTGTTGCTAATTGCCAATGATGGACCCTTGGGGCAGGAATGGCTTGACCACCCGTTGAAAGGCAACTGGCAGGGCTACCGGGAATGCCATATCGGCGGCGATTTCCTGCTGATCTACAAGATTGAAGCGGGCGCCGGCACAGAAACAATTATCTTCACCCGAACCGGCACCCACACCGATCTTTTCGACGAATAGTCCTGCTTACGCCTTCGCCCCCGCCTTCGCCGCAGCCGGGTCCAGTGGCCAGCGGGGGCGGGGGGCGAAGTCCAGGCCATCCACCAGCCCCAGGCGCAGCCGTTCCAGCCCAGCCCAGGCGATCATTGCCGCATTGTCAGTACAGAGCTTCAACGGCGGGGCCACGAAGTCGAACTTCCGCTTGGCACACAGCTTGGTCAGCCGTGCCCGCAAGATCTGGTTGGCGGCCACCCCGCCGGCCACCACCAGCGTCCGCCCGTCCGGCCATTGCTCGCGGAACAGCTTCATCGCCCGGTCACAACGGTCGATCAGGCTGTCCCCGACGGCAATGTGGAAAGAGGCGGCAAGGTCTTCCATGTCGGCATCGCTGGCCGCATTACCCAGTACTTCCACATGCCGACGCACTGCCGTTTTCAGGCCGGAAAAGCTGAAATTGCAATCCGGCCTGCCCTTCATCGGCACCGGCAGGGGGAAACGGCTGGGGTCGGTGGCCCGGTTTGCCGCCTGTTCCATCAACGGCCCGCCGGGATAGCCCAGGCCCATCAGCTTGGCCGCCTTGTCAAACGCCTCGCCCACCGCATCATCAATGGTGGTGCCCAGCCGGGTATAGCGGCCCACTCCCTCCACCGCCAGCAACTGGCAATGGCCGCCGGAAACCAGCAGCAGCAGGAAAGGGAACGCCACCCCGTTGGTCAGCCGCGCCGTCAGCGCGTGGCCTTCCAGATGGTTGACGGCGGCAAAGGGCAGGTTGCGCACGGCGGCAATGGCCTTGGCGGTCATCACCCCCACCATGACCCCGCCGATCAGGCCGGGCCCAGCGGTGGCGGCGATGCCGTCGATGCCATCCAGCCCCATGCCGGCCTCGTCCAGGGCCTGGCGGATCAGCCGATCCAGGTGTTGCAAATGGGCGCGGGCGGCGATTTCCGGCACAACACCACCATAGGGGCGGTGATCGTCAAGCTGGCTCAACACCACATTGGACAGCACGCGGCCCGGTGCCTCGTCGCCATCGGCGGCGACGATGGCGGCGGCGGTTTCATCGCAGCTTGTTTCAATTCCGAGTATGATCATGGGCAGGCAAGCTAGTCGCATGGCGCGGCCACGGCAAGGGAGGCTTCCCAGCGAAGCCATTCAAGGATATTGAAGCGGGTATGACAGCCCTACTCCGCATCGGCACGCGCGGCAGCCCGCTGGCGCTGGCGCAAGCCCACGAAACCCGCGACCGTCTGGCCGCGCGCTTCCCCGAACTGGCGGCCCCTGACGCCGTTGAGATCGTCACCTTCAAGACAGAGGGCGACCGCATCCAGGACCGCACCTTGATGGCGGCCGGCGGCAAGGGCCTGTTCACGAAGGAGATCGAGGAAGCGCTGCTGGATGGGCGCGTCGATCTGGCCGTGCATTCCATGAAGGATGTGCCGACCTGGCTGCCCGATGGCTTGGCCATCACGGCGCTGCTGCCCCGCGAAGACCACCGCGATGGCTGGATCAGCCCCAAGGCCGCCACGCTGGATGATCTGCCCGCCGGTGCCCTGGTGGGCACGGCCAGCCTGCGCCGGCAGGCGCTGGTGCTGATGCGCCGGCCCGATCTGCGCGTCATCGCCTTTCGCGGCAATGTGCAGACGCGCCTGCGCAAGCTGGAGGAAGGGCATGTCGATGCCACGCTGCTGGCCATGGCCGGCGTGCGCCGGCTGGGGCTGGCCGACCGCATCACCTCCGTGCTGGAACCGGATGTGATGCTGCCCGCCGTGGCCCAGGGTGCCATCGGCATTGAAACCCGAATCGATGATGATCGCACCAACGCCTATGTCACCGCGCTGAACTGTGCGGAAACGGCATCGCGTGTGGCGGCTGAACGCGGTGTGCTGGCCACGCTGGATGGGTCCTGCCGCACGCCCATCGCCGCCTTGGCGCTGATCTCCGGTCAGGCGCTGACCGTAAAGGCCCTGGTGATCCGCCCGGATGGGCAGCAATGGTTCACCACCGCGCGCAGCGGTGCCGTGGCCGATGCGCTTTCCATGGGGGTGGATGCCGGGAATGAGTTGAAGGCCAAGTTGCCATCCGACTTCTTCCAGGCCCCCAACGCGGTGGCCGACGGGCCGGTGGTGTGACCGGCATCCTGGTCACACGGCCCGAGCCGGGGGCCAGCGAAACAGCGGCCCAACTGACCCGGTTGGGCCATCAGCCGCTGATCTGCCCCCTGCTGGAGATTGTGTATCTGGATGCCCCCCTGGCCATTGGGCCGGATGTGGCGGCCCTGGTTGTCACCTCCCCCAGCGGGGTTCGGGCGCTGGCAAGGCTGACGCCCCGGCGTGACCTGCCGCTGTACAGCGTCGGTGATCGCACCGCCGATCTGGCCCGCCAATTGGGCTTTCACGATGTTTTTAGCGCTGCGGGTGACGTGAATGCCCTGGCTGACCTGATTGTGCGGGAACCGCCGCGCAGGGCCGGTCGTTTGCTGCATGTATGCGGGCAGGATGTGGCGGGAGATCTGGCCAGGCTGCTGCACCCCCATGGCATCCGGCTGGATCAGCACATTGCCTATCGCGCCCAACCGGCAGCGGCGCTGGATGGGCAGACAATGGCGGCGCTGGCCGATGGTCGGGTCAGCCATGTGCTGCTTTTTTCCGCCCGCACGGCGCGTTGCTTTGTTACCCTGGTGGAAAAGGTGGGACTGGCACCCGTGATGGCAGGGCTGACTGCCCTGTGCATCAGCCAGACCGTCGCCGAGGCTATCCAAGGCCCGGCATGGGGAGAGATCAAGGTTGCGGCATCGCCTGATGCCGCCCATCTGTTGGCATTATTGCCGCCCGGCATTGATGCCTGAACCGGTGTGTTAAGGAGGTTGAATGGCGGACGAAATGAACCGGGAGGCCCCTGTTGCCGGCAGCCCGGCGGAAAAGGCCCGCGCCCTCGCCACCGACAGCATTATTGAACGATTCGGCGGCATCCGCCCAATGGCCGGCAAGCTGGGCCTGCCCGCAGAAGATGTGCAGCTTTGGCGCAAGCGCGGCTTCATCCCCCTATCCGTCGCCGATGATCTGGCCGCCGCTGCGGCGGCCCATGGCATCACCCTGACGCGCGGGGAGATTGATGCCGCCAGCGCCCCCGAACAATCACCGACAGAAGCCGAACGCCGCCGTCTGGCCGAACTGGAGCGGGAAGTGACCGACAACCGAAACGACAAGGCCGAACGGCCAGCCCCCCCTACTACCCCACCCGCGAAACCCGCCCCCAGCCTGACCCCACCGCCGCGCCCGCGCGGTGGCCGGCTGCTGGGGGGAACGGCCCTGCTGTTGGCATTGGCCGCATTGGGGTTGGCCGGTTACAGCCATTGGCAGCAACAGGAAATGGCGCTGGCAGTCCCCGCCCCGCAGCCCAGCATCGACCAGACGCCGCTGGAATCACAAATCGCCGCCCTGCGCGCCGATGCGCAAAGTGACCGCGCCCAGGTGGCCGCCCTGGCCAAGCGGTTGGACAATGCGGAGGCCCAGCTTCGCCAATTGGCCGCCCTGCCCGCAGCCACCGCACCGGCCCCGGTGGCTACCGACGCGCCCGCCACACCACAGACCCCCGGCACCCCTGTGGACCTGGAACCGCAACTCGCCCCCCTACGCGATCAGGTAACGACTCTGGGTCAGCGGGTGGATGGGTTGGAGAAGCTGACCGCCCTGCTGCCCGGCCTGCATGACGGGCATAATGATCTGCGCCAGAAGCAGGAAGAATTGGGCGGGCGGGTTGATGTGCTGGAAGCGCGCAAACAACAGGCGTCTGCCGGTGAGGGGCTGGTGGTGGCCATTGGCCAATTGCAGACGGCCCTTGTCGCCGGTCGCCCCTATGCCAAGGAACTGCGCGCCGTGCAGGCGCTTACCCGCGATCATCCCGATCTGGCGGCCACGCTGGCGCCCCTGTCGGCCAGTGCCGACAGCGGGCTGGCCAGCGATGTAGCGCTGAACCGGCAGTTCCGCGATCTGGCCCCCGCCATCCTGGCCGCCGACCGCACCCGCAGCGATGCCAGTTGGACCGATCAGGCGCTGGGCCGGCTGTCCAGCATCGTCACCATTCGCCGCGCCTCTGGCGAAGTGGCGGGCGATGGGGCGGATGCGATCCTGGCCCGTGCGGAAGCCGCCTTGAATGACGGTGCCATCGCCAAGGCGGTGACGGAGATGGAGATGTTGGCCGGCCCGGCGGCGGAAAAGGCCGCCCCCTGGCTGGCGCAGGCCCGTGCCCGCGTCGCCGCCGAAGCCGCCGCCCAGGCGCTGGCCGATCTGGCGCTTGCCCGCCTGTCCGGCGATGCCGGTGCCAACGGGCAGGTGCGGCCATGAGGAAAGCCATCTTCCTGTTCATCAAGCTGGGTATCCTGGTGGCCGCCGCCGTCTGGATCAGCCAGCGCCCCGGTCGGCTGTCGGTGGAATGGCTGGGCTATAATATTGATATGCCGGTGGCGGCGGCCCTGGCCGTGCTGCTGGTGCTGCTGGCCTTAACGGCACTCTCCTACCGCCTGTGGCTGGCGCTGCGCCGGGGGCCGGGGGCGCTGGGACGGCGACGCAATACGAAGAAGCGCGAACAGGGCTATCGCGCCCTGACACAGGGTATGGTGGCCGTGGCTGCCGGCGATGCGGAAGCAGCCAAGCGCTATGCCGCCAAGGCGGAAAGCCTGCTGCATGAACCGCCGCTGACCCTGCTGCTGTCGGCCCAGGCGGCCCAGCTTCAAGGCGATGAACAGGCGGCCAGCCGCTATTTCAAGGCAATGCTGGAACGCAAGGAAACGGAATTTCTGGGTCTGCGCGGCTTGCTGACCCAGGCGATGAAGCGCGGCGACCGCGCCACCGCGCTTGAATATGCCCGTCAGGCCCAGGCGTTGCAGCCCAAGGCACAATGGCCCGCCGCTGCCTTGGCCGAACTGGAAGCGGCCAGCGGCAACTGGCTGGAAGCCGACAATGCCCTGGCCAAGGCACAGAAGACCAAGGCGCTGGGTAAAGACGATGCCCGCCAGCGCCGCAGCGCCCTGCTGGTGGAAGAAAGCCGCGCCGCCGACACATCCGGTCGGCCCGATGCGGCCTTGCAGGCAGCGCAGACGGCGTTTGACCTGGACCCTGCCCGCGTGCCAGCCGCCGCCCAACTGGCTCGGCTGCGCGCCGCCGCCGGCCAGCATTCCAAGGCCACCAAGGTGCTGGAACAGGCCTGGCGCATCGCCCCCCACCCCGATCTGGCCGCCGCCTGGGGGGAGGTGTCGCCCAAACAGACCCCGCTGGATCTGGTGAAACGGTATGAGGGGCTGTTGGCGCTTTCCCCGCAATCGCCCGATGCCCACCGCGCCCTGGCAAAGGCGGCCATCGCCGCCCGCCTGTGGGGCGTGGCGCGCAGCCACCTGAAAGAGGCGGAGGCGGTGGAACCCAGTGCCGCCACCTATCGGCTTTATGCCGAACTGGCGCGCGCCGAACATGGCGATGGCCCGCAGGCGCGCGACTGGCTGGCCCGCATCGCCAATGCCGACGCCGATGCCGGCTGGGCCTGTGGCAATTGCGGCACCGCGCATGAGGAATGGCACGCCGTCTGTGCGGCCTGCGGCGGGTTCGATAGTATCACCTGGCGTCGCCCACCCTCGCAATTGCCGGTGGCGGTGTGATCGCCGCCGGCCGCCGCAGAAAAGACTTTCAGCCATCCCCACAAGCGCACTAAACCCAAGGGATTGGCTGCAGGGGCTTGCGGGGTTTCAGGATGTTATTGCCTTATCTGGGTGGGGTGGATGCCCTGCTGCTGCTGGTCATTGCCATCGTGCTGGATGCCTGCGTGGGGGACAGCCCCTGGCTGGCCCGCCTGCTGCCCACCCCGGCCACGCTAGTGGCCCGCCTGACGGCCCGGCTGGACCGGCGATTGAACCGTATCGACCGCAGCGATGCCGCCCGGCGGGCACGGGGTGCGCTGGTCAGCCTCTGCCTGCTGCTGGGGGCGCTGGCCCTGGGGCTGGTGCTGGCCTTTGCCTTCCGGGAAGTGCGCTGGGGGGCGGTGCCGGAACTGCTGCTGCTGGCCCGCGCCCTTTCCATCCGCAGCGCCTGGACCGGCATGGGCCAGACGCTGAAAGCCCTGGAAAGCGGCGGGGTGGAAGCCGGACGGGAAGCGGTGGCCCCCCTGACCGACCGCCAGACCTGGAGCCTGGATATCCATGGCGTGCTGCGTGCCGCCATTGAAGGCGGGATGCTGCGGCTGGCCTGCGGGCTGGCGGCCCCCTTGTTCTGGTATGCCGTGCTGGGGCTGCCGGGCCTGCTGGGCTGGGCCGCCATTGACGGCATGGCGCAGGTGATCGGCCATGATGTGCCGCGCTTCCGCCAATTTGGCGGCATGGCGCGGCAGTTGCGGCGGCTGGCCGGCTGGCCGCCTATGCTGCTGGCGACGCTGGCCCTGCTGCTGGCGGGCCTGTTCGTGCCGGGCTGCAAGGCGCTGGGCGGCTGGCGGGAGCTTGCCACAGCCCGTCGCCACCCCTGGGGGCCGCTGGCCTTGCCGGTGGCCGCCGCCGCCGGCGCCCTGGACCTGGCCATGGCCGGCCCCCGGCGGGAGGGGGAACAGGTGGTGAAGGAACCCTGGCTGGGCCGGGGCCGCGCCCGGGCCACCAGCCGCGACCTGCGCGCCGCCATGGCGCTTTATGGCGTGGCCGGCCTGTTGCTGGTGGGGTTGACCGTCTCCGCCGGTTTGATCGCCGCCGGCCTGGGCTTGTGAGGGTGACCGCAAGCATAGGCCTAATATAGGCAATCCCATTCCCTTTATGGCGAAAGACAGTCCTTTACGGCAAAAATGGGACCAAATTTAAGAGCCTATTTGACTGTCACACGGCAAGTTCTTGAAAAATCTCCACAGCGTAATTTTTCCCGATTTTTATCGCTGGTCTGCGGAACAAGCCCGCTGTGATGTCGTTCCTTGTGCGATGCCGGGTTGGACATCACCCATCCACTGGGTCTTCTGATCGCCCCACCCAGGCAAAGTCCGGCAGCCGCCATGATGGTGGCGCCGACTGACATGCTGGCAAGGAGACAGACATCATGCATAAGACCACGAAGGCCGCCCTGATCGCCGCCGCTTTGATCGCCGCCCCCGCCACCGCTGCCTTTGCGCAGACCGATCCGCTGGAAAATCTCAGCCAGCCGGGCCGCGACGCCTACGCGGTTTACTTGAAGCTTTCCAGCCCCAAGGCCTTTGCCGTTGCTGAAGATGGCGCCATCGGCTACAGCGCCAGCGACGACAGCGCTACCGCCCGGGCCAATGCCCTGGCCCGCTGTGGCGAAGTGACCAAGGATGATTGCCGCATCTTCTCCGTCGACGGGCAGACCGTCGCCGAAGTGAAGGGGCTGAGCCCGGAACTGGCCCAGCTGGCCCGTGACAATACCGACGCCGCCGACCTGAAGGGCGAGGTGCTGGCCGACTATCAAAAGGCCGAAGGGGCCAAGGCCATTGCCATGTCCAGCGACGGTGCCTTTGGTTGGGTGGTCCGCGACAATGAGGAACAGGCCCGCCAGGATGCCCTGGCCCAGTGCCAGACCTATGGCAAGGAATGCTCCATCCAGGCCTCGGCCCCGGCCATGAAGAACTAACGCACTCATTCAACTGGAAAACAGGAACGACCGTCGCCCTCTCCCCATCGGGTGGCGGTCGGCAGACCGGCGGGACGGGGCCATATCCCCTGACCCACCCCGTTCCGTCGGTTCTTCCTGCCAGCGAAGGGCGGCCCCTCTCCCGGCCGCCCTTCTTGCTTGGGCGCGTCCGGCGCGCTAAGCCTTAGCCGGACCGGGACGGCCACCGCCGATCCTTAAAAAGACAAGCCTGAGGGGGAAGCCACCATGCGTCGCATCGCTGTCATCGGGGCCGGGGCCTGGGGCACGGCGCTGGCCATGGCCGCCGCCCGCGCGGGGGCTGAGGTGGTTTTGCAGGCCCGCGAGGCGGAATTGGTGGATACCATCAACCGCAGCCGCGAAAATAATATCTACCTGCCGGGCATCACCCTGGCCCCGGCCATCCGCGCCACCCAGAACATGGGGGACGCGGCATCCTGCGACGCCGTGCTGCTGGTGACACCGGCCCAGCATCTGCGCACCGCCTGTCGCACGCTGAAACCCCTGCTGGCCCCCGGTACGCCGGTCATCATTTGCGCCAAGGGGATTGAGATCGACACCGGTGCATTGATGACAGAGGCGGCGGCGGCGGAATTGGGCGGCCAGCCGCTGGCCGTGCTGTCCGGCCCCACTTTCGCGGCAGAGGTGGCCAAGGGCCTGCCCACGGCAGTGACATTGGCCATCGCGGATGAAACCATGGGACGCCGCATCATGGCCGCCATCGGTGGCCGCACCTTCCGTCCCTATCTGTCCGACGATCTGATCGGGGCGCAGGTGGGCGGGGCGGTGAAGAACGTACTGGCCATCGCCTGCGGCGTCGTGCACGGCCGGGCGCTGGGCGATAATGCCCGCGCCGCCCTGATCACCCGGGGTCTGGCGGAAATTGCCCGGCTGAGCATGACGCTGGGCGCAAACCCGGAAACCCTGATGGGCCTGTCTGGCCTGGGCGACCTGACGCTGACCTGCTCCTCCCTGCAATCGCGCAACATGTCACTGGGGGCAGCCCTGGGCCAGGGCCGCACGCTGGATGAGGTGCTGGGCGAACGCCGCTCCGTGGCGGAAGGGGTCTATACCGCCCGTGCCGTGGTGAAGCTGGCGGCATCCAAAGGTGTGGATATGCCGCTGTGCCAGGCGGTGGACGCCCTGCTGAACCATGGCGCCAGCCTGGACAGCGTGATCGACGGGTTGATGACCCGACCCTTCAAGCATGAGGGACTGTGAGGGGCGACCCTCGGCTTGTCGGCTGACAGTTCCTCACCGCAACAGCGGCAGTAACGCCACGCCGCCAATCACCAGTACCAGAAAGCCCAGGCTGACAAACAGCGTCACCTTGCGGCCCGTGGACATCGGCGTCACGGCGGCTGCGTCATCCGGCTGCTTGCGCGCCTTGAAATAGCCGATGGCACCCATCACCAGCATGGCACCGATCACCGACCCCAGGATGGTGGACACCATTGCCCCCGGGTCGCCCCCCTTCACCCCCCCTAGCCGGACCACGGCCACCACCATGCCGATGATGAAACCGATCAGCGCGTGTTTGATGATAGTCAGCGTACTGGTCTTCATATCCCACCCCCACTCTCGTTTTTGGATGGGATAAATTTACCTCTGCTATTTACCGCCCTCTATCCACAATAAAGGAGGGAGCCCGCCGCAGGATTGTGTACCCCGAAAGAAAAAGGGGTGATCCAACCGGACCACCCCTTCCCTATAACCAGCGATTTATCGCTGCTTACTCAGCGCTCAACCGTTCTGGGGCCGTCACCGGTACCGCCAGACGGTGCAGCATTTCCTTGGGCACCACCTGCCAGAACTGGCCGCGCACCAGTTCCCAATCATTCAGCAACTGGGCAGCCCAGCGGCTGCCGGTTTCGTCCACATGCTCCTGGATCAGCGCCTTCAGCTGTTCCTCGTAATGCGGCACTTCCAGGCGCTGATAAATCACGCTTTCCGGGTTCACATAGAGCGGGAAGCGATTTTCCTCGTCGAAGACATAGGCCATACCGCCCGTCATACCGGCACCGAAATTGTCGCCAACCGGTCCCAGAATGACAGCCAGACCGCCCGTCATATATTCACAACCGTTGGAACCGCAGCCTTCCACCACCACGGTGGCACCGGAATTGCGCACCGCGAACCGCTCACCCGCCTGACCAGCGGCGAACAGCTTACCGGCGGTGGCGCCGTAGAGCACCGTATTGCCGATGATGGTGTTCTCGTTGGTCTTCAGCGGGCTGGCCGTCAGCGGACGCACCACGATGGTGCCGCCCGACAGGCCCTTGCCAACATAGTCATTGGCATCACCGAACACTTCCAGCTTCAGACCCTGCACCGCAAAGGCACCCAGGCTCTGCCCGGCGGAACCGCGCAGCCGCACCGTGGCGTGGCCGGGCTGCAGGCCCTTCATGCCGAACTTGCGGGTGATCATGCCCGACAGCGCCGTGCCGATGGCACGGTGCGTGTTCTGGGCGTGATACTGCATCTGGGTCTTTTCACCATCCTCGAACAGGGCGCGGGCATCCTTGATCATCTGGGCGTCCAGCGTGTCCGGCACCTCGTTACGGCCTTCCAGCGTGCAGTAACGGGCATATTCGCCGGGGTCGGCCACGGACAGCAGCGGGTTCAGGTCCAGATCGTCCAGATGGGCGGCACCACGGCTGACCTGATGCAGCAGGTCCGACCGGCCCACCACTTCGCGCAGCTCGCGGAAACCCAGGTTGGAGAGGATCTCACGCACCTCTTCAGCGATGAAGCTGAACAGGTTGACCACCTTTTCCGGCGTGCCGGTGAACTTCTTGCGCAGTTCCTCATCCTGCACGCAGACGCCGACCGGGCAGGTGTTGGAATGGCACTGGCGGACCATGATGCAGCCCATGGCGACGAGCGCCGCCGTACCGATGCCGAATTCCTCCGCCCCCAGCATGGCGGCCATCACGATGTCACGGCCGGTCTTCAGGCCGCCGTCGGTACGCAGCGTCACCCGGTGGCGCAGACGGTTCAGCGTCAGCACCTGCTGCACTTCCGACAGGCCCATTTCCCACGGCACGCCGGCATATTTCACCGAGGTCTGGGGCGAGGCACCCGTGCCGCCATTATGGCCGGCGACCAGGATGATATCCGCACCCGCCTTGGCCACGCCGGCGGCGATGGTGCCGATGCCGGACCGCGACACCAGCTTCACGCAGACCTTGGCGATCGGGTTGACCTGCTTCAGGTCATAGATCAGCTGCGCCAGATCTTCGATGGAATAGATGTCATGGTGCGGCGGCGGGCTGATCAGCATCACGCCCGGTGTGGAATGGCGCAGCTTGGCGATCAGCTCCGTGACCTTAAAGCCGGGCAACTGCCCGCCTTCGCCGGGCTTGGCGCCCTGGGCCACCTTGATCTCGATCTCCCGGCACTGGTTCAGATACTCCGCCGTCACACCGAAGCGGCCAGAGGCCACCTGCTTGATGGCGCTGTTCCAGTTGTCACCATTGGCATCCGGCTTGAAGCGCGCCGGGTCTTCCCCGCCCTCCCCGCTGACCGAGCGGGCGCCGATGCGGTTCATCGCCACGTTCAGTGTGCCATGCGCTTCGGGCGACAGGGCGCCCAGCGACATGCCCGGCGTGATGAAACGCTTGCGCAGGCTGGTGATGCTTTCCACCTCATCCACCGGCACGGACTTTTCCGCCGGCTTGAAATCCAGCAGGTCACGCAGGTTGATGGGCGGGCGCTTGTGCAGCGCCTCGGAGTACTTCTTGAAGGTGGAGAAGCTGTCCGTCGACACAGCGGTCTGCATCATATGGATCAGGCCGCCCTCCCAGGCGTGGCGGTCGCCACCCTTGCGGAAGCGGTAGAAACCGCCGACCGGCAGGGCCACCACATCTTCGTCATAGGCCATCTTGTGCTGGCCCAGCACCTCTTCCTGGATGCCCAGCAGGCCCAGGCCGGAGATGCGGGACGGCAATCCGGGGAAATATTCCGCCGCCAGCGAACGGGACAGGCCGATCGCCTCAAAATTCAGGCCACCACGATAGCTGCTGATGATGGAAATGCCCATCTTGGACATCACCTTCAGCAGACCGTCATTGATCGCCTTCTTGTAGCGCTTCAGGCATTCTTCCAGGCTCATCTGCCCGAACAGGCCACGGCGGTGGCGGTCGGCGATGGCTTCCTGGGCGATATAGGCGTTGACCGTGGTGGCACCGACACCGATCAGCACCGCGAAATAATGCACGTCCAGGCATTCACCGGAACGGACATTCAGGCTGGTGAAGGTGCGCAACTGCTGGCGGATCAGGTGGGTATGCACCGCACCGGTGGCCAGGATCATCGGCATCGGCGCGCGACCGCAGCTCATCGCCTCATCGGTCAGGATAACATGGGTGGCACCGCCACGCACGGCATCCTCCGCCTCCTGGCGGATACGGCGCAGGCCATCGCGCAGCGCGTTGGGGCCGGCGCTGGCATCGAAGGTGCAGTCAATCTCTGCCGCCGTCGCCCCCATGTAGTTGCGCATGGCGCGGAATTCCGCACTGGTCAGCACGGGGCTTTCCAGCTGCAGCAGGCGGCACTGGCCGGCATCTTCGTCCAGGATATTGCCCAGATTGCCCAACCGGGTCTTCAACGACATGACGCGGGTTTCGCGCAGGCTGTCGATGGGCGGGTTGGTGACCTGGGCGAAGTTCTGGCGGAAATAATGGTGCAGGCCGCGATACTTGTCGGACAGCACAGCGATGGGGCTGTCGTCCCCCATGGAGCCAATGGCTTCCTTGGCATCGTCCACCATCGGCTGCAGGATCAGTTCCAGATCCTCCATGGTGATGCCATAGGCCAACTGGCGGCGGCGCAGCTCGTCCTTGGACAGTTCTGCCGGTTCCACCGGGGCCTTCTTCACCAGATCGTCCAGCACGGTGATACTGCCGATCCAGTTGCCATAGGGACGCTGGGCAGCCAGATTGTCCTTGATCTCCCGATCATGGAACAGCCGGCCTTCGATCAGATCGACGGCGATCATCTGCCCCGGACCCAGGCGGCCCTTTTCCACCACGGCCTGTTCGTTGATCTTCACCATGCCGGTCTCAGACCCGCCGATGATCAACCCGTCGCCGGTGATGACATAGCGCAGCGGGCGCAGGCCGTTACGGTCCACGCCGCCAACAACCCAGCGACCATCATAGATGGCCAGGGCAGCCGGGCCGTCCCACGGCTCCATCACCGAATTGGAATAGGAATAGAGGTCGCGGTGGGCCTGCGGCATCACTTCCTTGTTTGACCAGGCTTCCGGCACCAGCATGGTCTTCACCATGGGGGCGGAGCGCCCGGCCATCATCATCAGCTCGAACACAGCGTCCAGCGCGCCGGAGTCCGAGGAGCCAACGGGGATGACGGGCTTCAGATCTTCGACATTGGCCCCGAACAGCTCATGATCCATGCGGGTCTCATGGGCCTTCATCCAGTTCACATTGCCGCGCAGCGTGTTGATCTCGCCATTATGGGCGAGCGTGCGGAACGGCTGGGCCAACTGCCAAGTCGGGAAGGTGTTGGTGGAATAGCGCTGGTGATAGACGGCGAAATTGCTCTCAAACCGTTCATCCAGCAGGTCGGGATAGAAGGCCGTCAACTGTTCGGCCAGGAACATGCCCTTATAGATGATGGAGCGGGCGGACAGCGTGCAGATATAGAAACCGCCAATCTGTTCGCCGGCCACCGCCTTTTCGATGCGGCGACGGATGATATAAAGGTCGCGCTCGAACTGGTCTTCCGGCACCTGCTTGGGGTTGCCGACCATGATCTGCTCAATCTCGGGACGGGTAGCGTTGGCCTTTTCGCCGATGATCGAAATGTCGATCGGCACCTGGCGCCAGCCATAGATCGTGTAGCCCCAGTTGAGCACTTCGGTCTCAACAATGGCGCGGCAGCGTTCCTGTGCCGACAGGTCGGTGCGCGGCAGGAACACCTGGCCGACGGCGATCAGGCCCTTGGGCTCCGGGTGGCCGGTGCGCACGACATGTTCGCGGAAGAAGGCTTGCGGAAGCTGCACATGGATGCCGGCGCCGTCGCCGGTCTTGCCATCGGCATCCACCGCACCGCGGTGCCACAGGGCGCGCAGCGCCTCCACAGCCTTTTCCACCACCTCGCGCCGGGGCTTGCCATCAATGGCCGCCACAAAGCCGACGCCGCAGGCATCGTGCTGTTCGGTATCAACGAAGGCGGTCGCGTCCAGCAGGGCCTTGTTGGCGGTGTAGTCGCCTACGAAAATCTCACCGGCGTGGAGGTTGGCGTCGGTCATGTCATGGCCCTCGGTGTTCGAAAACGAATGAAATTCGCCTATCGGATCGGTTATTCGGCAGCGACGTCGGGATAGTCGCGTTTCAGATCATCAGGATGGGTGCGGTACCAGAGGCTGTCGGCACTGAAATCAATCTCCTCCGGCCAGCCCAGATAATAGCCGTCTTCGGCCACATAGAGCTTACCGGTGAAGAAGGCGACATCGGCCAAAGGGGTGAAGACCTTGCCCTTGGCGATGGTCGGCTTGAAATCGACAATGCTGGTCGGACCGTGTTGCCATTCAATGGTGACGGTAAAGTCCGGGTTGGCGGTTGCCTTGGCGATGTAATACATGGGGTCAGCCTCCGATCCTGGGTGGCGTTTCGCCATCCTGCACCATATTCCAGGCCCTATACAGGGCCGGCAGATGGCGGCGCGCCCAATCCCGGATCGCCCGGATTTCAGCCGGCCTCAGCTGCCCCTTGATTTCCACCAGCATCAGTTCCGCCAGATCGAACTTTGCCTCCACACCCTTGCCGCGCACATGGAAATGGGGCGGCGCATGGTCTTCAAAGAAGAAGACGATCGCATATCCCAAGATCCAGGCAACGGTCGGCATCCTTACTCCGCCGCCACGGCCACCGGCTGGGCGGCCTTGGCCTGGATGAATTTATGGATGCCCTCGGCGGCGTCGCGGCCATCCTTGATGCCCCACACCACCAGCGAGGCACCGCGCACGATGTCGCCGGCGGCAAACACGCCATCCAGGTTGGTCATCATGGTGCCGTACTTCACCTGCACGGTGCCCCAGCGGCTGACCTTCAGTTCCGGTGCGCCGAACAGGGTGGGGATTTCTTCCGGGTCGAAGCCCAAGGCCTTCACCACCAGATCGGCATCAATCGTATAGCCGGACCCTTCGATGGGCATCGGGGTCTGGCGACCGGTGGCATCGGCCACACCCATATGCATCTTGAAAACCTTGACGCCGGTGACGTGGGCATCACCGGTGAACCCGTCTGGTGCGGTCTGCCAGACGAATTCCACACCCTCTTCCTCCGCATTGGCGGTTTCGCGCTGCGAACCCGGCATGTTCTTGCGGTCGCGGCGATAGAGGCACTTCACCGACTTGGCACCCTGGCGGATGGCGGTACGCACGCAATCCATCGCCGTGTCGCCACCGCCGATGACGACGACATTTTTGTCCTTGGCGTTCAGCTTGCCGGTCTCAAAATCCAGCACCGTATCGCCCAGGCTCTTGCGGTTGCTGGCGGTCAGGTAATCCAGTGCTGCAACAATGCCTTCCAGGCCCGAACCCGGTCCGCCCAGATCACGGGCCTTGTAAACACCGGTGGCGATCAGCACGGCATCATGCTTGGAACGCAGGGTGCGCAGGTCGGTGTTACGACCGATTTCCACGCCCAGGTGAAACTCAACCCCCGATTCTTCCAACTGCTTCCAGCGGCGGATCACCACGTCCTTGTCCAGCTTGAAGCCAGGGATGCCGTAGATCAGCAGGCCGCCCACGCGGTCATAGCGATCATAGACATGGACCTTGTACCCCTTACGGCGCAGTTGGGCGGCGGCAGCCAGCCCAGCAGGGCCAGCACCGATGATGCCGACGGACTGGTCACGTTCCACGCGCGGAACAATGGGCTTTACCCAGCCGCGTTCCCATGCCGTATCGGTGATGTATTTTTCCACCGCACCGATGGTGACCGTGCCGTGGGTCGACTGTTCGATCGTGCAGTTGCCTTCGCACAGACGGTCCTGCGGGCAGATACGACCACAGATTTCCGGGAAATCATTGGTGGCCTGGGACAGCTCGTAAGCTTCCTCCAGCCGGCCTTCGCGCGTCAGCTTCAGCCAGTCGGGGATATTATTGCTGACCGGGCAATGCACCTGACAGAAGGGCACACCACATTGGGAGCAACGGCCCGCCTGTTCGGATGCACCCTGATCGCTGAAGCGGGCATAGATCTCGTCAAAATCCTGGCGACGCAGCGCCGGTTCCCGTTTGTCGGGCATCCGCTGTTCGGTATGGACAAACCCGAGCATGTTCTGCTGCGCCATGGAACCAATCCTCATTCCCACCTGAAACCCAGCCGGCGGACGGGTAATTCCCTTATCCTCCAGCGGCGGAGAATGATCATATAAAGCGCCGAAGATCGGCTTTCCAGCAGTTTTTCGGCGATAGGTCAGCATTGCTGCCAATTTTTCAGCGCATAAGTCCCGTGCTCTCGGTGCAACCTCAGTTAAGAACCGTTCTCAATCGTCAAAATAGGGCCGATTCGGACCTTTCCATGTCAGAACCATTGCAAAAGCGCGATTCCCGGTGACGCGCCCAGCCGGGCGTCCATGTCGCAGTCGCCAGCGCGGGGAGCGGCTGCTATACAAGCGCCGCTGATCCCCACACCCTTATATGCGCCAAGGGAACCGCCATTTTGATCGCTGAAACCACCCCCTTTTTCGATGCCATCCTGCTGGGTCTGCTGGAGGGGCTGACGGAATTCATCCCCGTCTCCTCCACTGGCCACCTGATCATGCTGAGCGAGGTGCTAGGCTTCAAAGGTCAGGCCGAAGACCTGTTCAAGGTGGTGATTCAGTTGGGTGCCATCCTGGCCATCCTGCTGGTCTATTTCAACAAGCTCTGGGGTGTGCTGACCGGGCTGTTCCGGGGGGACAAGGCGGCGGTGCGCTTCACCGCCGCTATCCTGCTGGCCTTTCTGCCCGCCGCCGGCATCGGCGTGGTGGCGCATTCCTATATCAAGAGCGTGCTGTTCAACCCGACCGTGGTGTCCATCGCCCTGATCGTCGGGGGTATCATCATACTAGTGGCGGAAAAGCTGGTGAAAAGCCCGCGTTATTTCGAGGTCGAAAATTTCCCGGCCCGTCTGTCGCTGTCCATCGGCTTCATCCAGTGTCTGGCGATGATCCCCGGTGTTTCCCGCTCCGGTGCCACCATCATCGGGTCGCTGTTGATGGGGGTGGAGCGCAAGGCGGCAGCCGAGTTCAGCTTCTTCGTCGCCATTCCCACCATGCTGGGGGCGGCCGTCTATGATCTCTACAAGAACCGTGATGTGCTGGCCGTCGATTCGGTCAGCCTGATCGCCGTGGGCTTCGTCGTCGCCTTCCTGGCGGCGCTGGTGGTGGTGCGCTGGCTAGTGGATTTCGTCAGCCGGCATGGCTTCACGCCCTTTGCCTGGTACCGCATCGCCATTGGCACCATCATGCTGTCCTACCTCACCTTCTTTGCCGCCTGATTGCTTCCATGATTGACCAGCCAAAGCCGCGCCCCACCCTGCGCCTGAAGCCGCCGGCCCCGCCGCCACCGTCCAAGCCGGCGCGGCGCAAGCCTTTCCGCGTGGCCGGCTGGCCAGCAGTGGCGGCCCTGTTCGCGCGCGATCCGGACCGGGTGGAACGGCTTTATTTCGATGAGCGGTTCCGCGCCGATACCGGCCCCTTCTGCGCCCGGCTGGCCGAACAGCGCAAACCCTATCGGCTGGTACCGGCGGCAGAGCTGGAGAAGATTGCCGGATCGGCCATGCATGGCGGCATCGTGGCCGAGGCGCAGCCCCGCCCGGTGCTGGCCTATGATCCGGCGATGTCCGGCCAATGGCGAGCCGAAGGCCGTCGACTGTTGATTCTGGATGGCGTTTCCAACCCGCATAATCTGGGGGCCATCATCCGTACCGCTGCCTTTTTCGGCATCGACCGGGTGCTGATCTCCGACCATAAGGGTCAGGCCCTGCCGTCGGAGGCAGCCTATCGCGTGGCCGAAGGCGGGTTCGAATATGTGGAGCTCTATCAGGCCCATGGATTCGCGGCGGCACTGGCGGGCTTGCGCCCGCATTACCGCACCGTGGGCACCGCGCTGGGTGATTTCCCCGGCCTGGACGCGCTGGCCCCCAGCCCTGACGGGCGGCCCACCGCCTTTGTCATGGGGAATGAGGAATATGGAATGCCGCCGGAAAGCCAAGCCGCCTGCGAAGCCCTGGTGACGATCCGGGGCAGTGGCTGGGTGCAGTCGCTGAACGTGTCGGCCACCACGGCCATCCTGGCCTTCCTGTTGGCCCGCTAGGCGGTTCCACATACCCCTTCCATTCGGAGAATGGAGCGCCTATATAAGCGTTGTCGGGTTCGCCCGACTATGGGGATAAACGCGGTGTGGAATAGACGTTGCGGACCCGGGGGCGGTACCCGGCGCCTCCACCATTCCCCCATCGGTCTGGCCGGTATCGCGGCAACCAATGGGTTCATGGGGGCGAACTAGGATCGACGCGCGTAATAAAGGCATAGTCTTCTCCCGGCATGATACCGCCGTTATCGGGTCAAACCTTATAGATGCCAACGATAACTCGGCGTCTGACCTTCGCATGGCTGCCTAATTCCCCCTAAAGGGCGTTAGTCAGTTAGCTTAGTTCGCAGCCCGGGGGGAGCTGGGCAACAGAATCCCCCCACCTTATTTTCAGACATTGTTGGGTTTTGGCGCGCGACCTTGGCGACAGGGTGGCGTGTTTTGTCGTTGCGCTCACGGCTTTCAGCACTCTCAACCGTCACCCCGGCGCAGGCCGGGGTCCAGGGGCCACAGGCGCTTTGCTCTACGAACCTGGACCCCGGCCTGCGCCGGGGTGACGGGGAAAGAAAGCGACGTGCCCCGCCCCCTCAGTGATGCGCTACTGTCGGCACGGCGGCAGCGTCGGGGATGCCCCAATGATGGCAGGCCACGCGGTGACCCGGCATCTTTTCTTCCAGCACCGGCACTTCCTTGGCGCAAATGTCGCTGGCCTTGGGGCAACGGGTGCGGAAGACGCAACCCGAGGGCGGCTTCATCGGGCTGGGCAGGTCGCCGCCCAGCACAATGCGCTGCTTGTTCTTCTCAATATCCGGGTCCGGCACCGGCACGGCAGAAATCAGCGCCTGGGTATAGGGGTGCAGCGGCGCCTCATAGATGGCGTCGCGCTCGGCGATCTCCATCACCTTGCCCAGATACAGCACCATCACCCGATGGCTGACATGGCGCACCACCGACAGGTCATGGCTGATGAACAGCAGCGACAGGCCGAATTCCTTTTGCAGATCCATCAGCAGATTGACGATCTGCGCCTGAATCGACACGTCCAGCGCCGACACCGGCTCGTCGCAGATCACCAGCTTCGGGTTCAGGATCATGGCGCGGGCAATGCCGATGCGCTGGCACTGGCCGCCGGAGAATTCGTGCGGATAGCGGTTGATCATCTGCGGCAGCAGACCGACCTTGGCCATCAGGGCGCGGACCTTGGCCTTGCGCTCCTCTGCCTTCATCTTGGGGAAGAAGACGGTCAGCGGTTCGCCGATAATGTCGCCCACGGTCATGCGCGGGTTCAGGCTGGCCAGCGGATCCTGGAAGACGATCTGCATGTCGGCGCGCTTCTGGCGGATCACCTCCGCCCCCACGCCCGTCAGTTCCGACCCCATGAACACGACCTTGCCATCGGTCGGCTTGATCAGTTGCAGCACGGCGCGGCCCAGCGTGGATTTGCCACAGCCGCTTTCGCCGACAATGCCCAGCGTCTCCCCCTCGTTCAGGGTGAAGGAGACGCCATCCACCGCCTTCAGCGGGGTGTACTGGCCGATCAGGATGCCCCCGGTGCGGATGGGGAAATGCACCTTCAGCCCTTCGACGCGGAGAAGTTCTTTCGACATATCAGGCGCTCCGGGCTTCATCGGCCACCTTCAGCGAAGGGGCCTTGGGGTCGCTGACGGGGTTGGCGAGGCTCAGCAGATGGCAGGCCTTGGCATGGCCCGGTGTCACATCGCGCAGCAGCGGCAATTCATCCACGCAGCGTTCATGCACATAGTCACAGCGTTCCTGGAACGGGCAGGCCTTGGGCAGCCGTTGCAGGTTGGGCGGCTGGCCGGGAATGGCATAGAGCTTTTCCCGCCGCCCCTCCGTCAGGCGCGGCATGGAGGCCAGCAGGCCCGCCGTGTAAGGATGGGCGGGTTGATAGAAAATTTCCTGCACGCTGCCGGTTTCCATGAACCGGCCGCCATACATCACCTGCACCTTGTCGCACAGGCCAGCCACGGTGCCCAGATCATGGGTGATCAGCACGATGGCGGCCTTGGTGACGCGCTTCAGATCCGACATCAGATCCAGAATCTGGGCCTGCACGGTCACGTCCAGCGCCGTTGTCGGCTCATCCGCGATCAGCAGTTCCGGTTCGCACAGCAATGCCATGGCGATCATGATGCGCTGACGCATCCCGCCGGACAGTTCATGCGGGTACTGCGCCAGCCGGCGCGCTGCCTCGGGGATGCGAACGAGGTTCAGCATCTCCAGCGCCCGCTTCACGGCGGCGGCCTCGCCCATGCCCTTGTGCTGCACCAGCACTTCGGTCATCTGCTTGCCGATGCGCAGATGCGGGGTCAGGCCGGTCATGCTGTCCTGGAAGATCATGGCGATCTTGTCGCCCCGGATCTTGTTGAGATCCTTCACCGGCATCCCGACCAACTCAGTCCCGCGATATTTGGCGGAACCGAGCGCCCGGCCATTCTTGGCCAGCAGCCCCATGACGGACATGAAAAGCTGGCTCTTGCCCGAGCCGCTTTCACCAACGATGCCAACGCACTCGCTCTCATTCACGTCGAAAGAGACGCCATTGACGGCGGAGACCTCGCCATCGGGCGTGGCAAAGCGAACCTTCAGGTCGCGGACTTCCAATACTGCGGTCATATCCGGCGCCCCTTAGCGGTCCTTCGGGTCCAGCGCATCGCGCAGACCGTCACCGATGAAATTGAAGCAGAACAGCGTCACCGCCAGGAAGACGGCCGGGAAGATCAGCATATGCGGGGCATTTTCCATCTGTGCCGCCCCTTCGGAGATCAACACACCCCAACTGGTCATCGGTTCCTGCACGCCCAAGCCCAGGAAGGACAGGAAGCTTTCCACCAGGATCACCACCGGCACCATCAAGGTCACGAACACGATCACCGGCCCGATGACATTGGGGATGATGTGGCGGCGGATGATATTGGGGGTGGAAACGCCCGATGCCCGCGCCGCCTCGATGAACTCCTTGCGCTTCACCGACATGGTCTGGCCGCGCACGATACGCGCCATGGTCAGCCATTCCACACAGCCGATGGCGATGAAGACCAGCACGATGTGACGCCCGAACACCACCACCAGGATGATGATGAAGAACATCAACGGCATGGAATAAAGCACGTCGACGATGCGCATCATGACCGTATCGATGCGCCCGCCGAAATAGCCGGCGACGGCGCCATAGGCCACCCCGATCACCAGCGCCACCATGGTGGTGACGATGCCGACCATCAAGGAGACGCGGGCACCATAGAGCGTGCGGATGAACAGGTCGCGCCCATTGGCATCGGTGCCGAACCAATGGCTGTTTTCCAGCATCGGCCCGACCCCGATATAATCCCAATAGACCTCGTCATAGGCGTGCGGGCTCAGCACGTCGGCGAAGATCGCCATCAGCGCGATGATGCCCAGCACGATCATGCTGGCCACCGCCATCTTGTTGGCGAACAGGCGGCGCCTTGCATCCTGCCAAAGCGAGCGGCCCTGCACCTCCTCGGCGGCTTTCTCGATCAGCGCCGCCCGTTTGGTACCGCCGGTGATGTCTTGAACCATCGTCGTCTGCTCTTTCCCTACGCGCTCTATTCCGCGGCCTGGACCTGCGAACGCTGCCAAAGCTGCGTGCAGGGGATTTCCATCAGATCGGACCAATGCAGGTCATACCCATATTCCCCGATCGTCACCTGATCGAACCGCGCCGGGTTTTCCCGGATCGGGGCAAAAATCTCGTACCGGTCGATGATGTCGGCGATATCGACCACCGATATCTGGCCGACATCCCACTCCAGCCGAAGCTTGAAACCCGGCAGGGTGGTAACGGATTTGATCCGTGGTGTACGCATCCCATCACCTCCTTGTCGGGTTCAGGGCCTGGAACATGGCCAGGATAACATCCTGGTTGGTTCTGGCCCACGCTCCTTCTCAAACCCTTACTGCCAGCCGCAGCTCTTGCCTTCGTTCTGCTTGTCCAGCCATTCCTTCAGCGGGGCGAAATAGGCCAGCATGGCGCCGGCATCCATCTGCTCGCTGCCGGTAAAGGCCTTCAGCGCTTCCGGCCAGGGCTTGGAAGCGCCCATTTCCATCATCGCATTGAAGCGCTTGCCCACTTCCGCATTGCCGGCGATGGAGCAGCGGTGCAGCGGGCCTGTGTAACCCGCCTGCTGGCAGGCCGCCTGATGGAACTGGAACTGCAGGATGCGGGCCAGGAAATAGCGCACATAGGGCACGCTGGTGGCGACATGGTTCTTGGCACCGGGGTCGAAATCGGCTTCGGTACGTTCCACCGGGGCGGCGACGCCTTGATACTTGGTGCGCAGATCCCACCAGGCCTTGTTGTAATCCTCCGGCTTGATCTTGCCGTTGAACACATCCCAACGCCATTTGTCGATCAACAGGCCAAAGGGCAGGAAGGCCACCTTGTCGAGTGCCTGTTGCAGCAGCAGGCCGGTATCTCCCTCGGTGGAGGGCTCCTTGTCCAGCAGGCCCAGCTTCACCAGATAGCCCGGCGTCACCGACAGGGCGATGAAATCGCCGATGGCTTCATGGAAGCCGTCATTGGCCCCATTGCGGAACAAGGTGGACTGGGCCTTGTAGGCGCGCTGATAGATATTGTGGCCCATCTCATGATGGATAGTCTGGAAATCGTCACCATTGACCCGCATACACATCTTAATGCGGATATCATCCTTGTCGTCGATGTCCCAGGCGCTGGCATGGCAGACGACTTCCCGATCCTTCGGGCGCGTCAGCATGGAGCGTTCCCAGAAGGTCTGGGGCATCGGGGAGAAACCCAAGCCGGTGAAAAAGCCCTCGGCGGACTTCGTCATCTTGATCGGGTCGTAATTGGCCTTGGTCAACAGGGCCGTGACATCGACATTGCGGGTCGCCTGCTTGGGCGCCACGATGTCATAGACATTGCCCCATTCCTGCGCCCACATATTGCCCAGCAGATGGGCCGGGATCGGCTTGTCCTGCGGCACCACGTCGGTGCCGTATTTCTCGCCCAGCTTGGTGCGGGTATAGCAGTGCAGGCTGGTATAGAGCGGCTTCACCTGCTCCCACAGCCGGTCGGCCTCCGCCTCGAACTGGTCGGCGGTCATGTCATAGCCGGAACGCCACAGCGTGCCGGCGTCCGCCACTCCTAGTTCCTTGGCACCGATATTGGCGATCTCCGCCTCGCGCTGATAGATCGGGCGCATCGGCTGGGCCACCTTGTGCCAACCGGTCCAGAGCCGCTTCAGCTCCTTCTCATCGCGCGAGGTGCGGAACACATCGTCGATCTCGTCCAGCGTCAGGCAGTCACTGCCATCGGCACGGCAGACCTTGCCGGTGGCGTAAAGCTCACCCAGCTTGGCATCCAGCTCCGACAATTCCTTGTTCAAGGCCGGATCGGCGGGGGACGGCAGGGCCGTTTCGTTGCGCAGCAGGGCCAGCTTGCGCGCCACATCCGGGGCCAGTTCCAACCCGACAAACTGTTTGCTCTCCGCCGTCAGGCGGGCAACCAGCGCGCTATATTCCGCCCCAGTCTCTGACGACAGGGCCAGCGTATCCGGCGTGATATAGGTGTTCATCACCCAGGACTGGCGGCTCAGCTTCTCCCGCGCAGTACCCAGTTCAGCCTCCGCCCGCTCCACGAACTTCGCCGCATCCGCTGCCGTCGCCTTGGCAGGGGCTGCCGGAGCCTCAGCCTTCTTCTCGGCGGGCTGGCAAGCCGTCAGCCAAAACAGGGTGCCGATAGCGGCACCGGTACGAAGCAGATGGGAAAGCCGCATGGGATCATATCCTTCAGACGAAGATTGCGGTCGGATGATGAGGATGGTGCCGGATCAATCGTAGCGGACGCGCGGGTCCATCAGGCCATAGATCAGATCGACGGCCAGGTTCATCAGCACGATCAGGCTGCCATAGGTGATGACAGTGCCCATCACCAGCGTGTAGTCGCGGTTGATCGCCCCCTGCACGAAATAGCGGCCAATGCCCGGCAGGCCGAAAATCTGCTCGATCACCACCGACCCTGTCACCAGACCGGCAATGGCCGGCCCCAGATAGGAGACGACGGGCAGCAGGGCGGCGCGCAGTGTGTGGCGGGTGATGATCAGATGTTCCGGCAGGCCCTTGGCATGGGCGGTGCGCACGAAGTTGGAGCGCAACACCTCAATCATGCCGCCACGGGTCAGGCGGCTGACAATGGCGATCTGCGGCAGGGCCAGGGCGATCACCGGCAGCACCAGATTGCGGAACGAGCCATCGCCCAGCCCCGCCACCGGCAGCCAGCCCAGATAGATGCCGAAGATCAGCGTCAGCAGCGGGGCCATGACGAAATTGGGAATGGTGATGCCCACCATGGCGATGCCCATGATGGAATAGTCGGTCTTGGTGTTCTGGCGCATGGCGGCCAGAATGCCCAGCGTACAGCCGATCAGCACGGCCAGCGTCACCGCCGACAGGCCCAGCCGGGCCGACACCGGCAAGCCGGTCAGGATCAGTTCGGAAACCGTGAAATCCTTATAGGTAAAGGACGGGCCGAAATCACCCTGCAGCGCCTTACCCAGATAAATCGTGAACTGCTGCCAGACCGGCTTGTCCAGATTATAGGCCGCCTTCAGGTTCGCCTCGATCTCCGGCGGCAGCACGCGTTCGCTATCGAACGGGCCGCCGGGCGCGGAATGCATCAGAAAGAAGGACAGGGCGACGATCACCAGCAATGTGGG
This sequence comes from Niveispirillum sp. SYP-B3756, assembly GCF_009495745.1. GTDB lineage: Bacteria > Pseudomonadota > Alphaproteobacteria > Azospirillales > Azospirillaceae > Niveispirillum. The sequence continues at coordinate 188,777 of NZ_WIDQ01000004.1, read as the reverse complement.
GATCGCTTCCAGCAGGCGCCGGACAGCGTAAGACAACATCGATAGAAACCCTCCATCGCGCCTTCGACCAGCATGGTAGCTGCCATGCATCGGATGCATTTCGCGCGGACGGGAGTGACGTTTCTGTGAAAACAGTTCCCCTGTCAACCGCGTCCCGGCAAAAGAGACATAATTTCAAAAATAGCCAAAAATCGCCCCACTTACCAAAGGTGAACACCCCCCCAGGGACACAATCGGAGGAAGACACACGATGGCAGGTCAAGGCCCGATAGGGCGGGTACCAACACCCCCGCTGCGGGGCGGGCCGTTGGAGTCTGCCCCCTGCCCTTCCCCGGCCACAGCGGAGCGTTGGCCGCTGCGGTCATCAGCCCCCTCTCCCAGCCCACCTAGTTAAGATCGTTTCGCAACAAGCCCCTACCTTGATCGAATATGAGTGAAAAGGGGGTCTGATCCCCCCTAGAGGGGTTTGCCCCGCACCGCGAAAAGCGCTAAACCACGCTCCGAAAAGCCACCCTGGCAGGCCTTGGCCCCGGACGCTGGAGCCGGGGCAAGAAGTCATGTCGCCTGCCGCTTTCGACCCCGATGGAGGAGTCACCCCCGATGTCCACGATCACCGGCCAGGACAGCCTGAAAGTCCGCCGCACCCTGACTGCCGGCGGCAAGTCTGTTGATTATTTCAGCATTCCCGAAGCCGAGAAGGCCGGCCTGGGCGACGTGTCGCGCCTGCCCTTCTCCATGAAGGTGCTGCTGGAGAACCTGCTGCGCTTCGAAGACGGGCGCACGGTGAGCGTGGACGACGTCAAGGCCGTCGCCCAGTGGCTGGTCGACAAGCGGTCCGACCGCGAGATCGCCTATCGCCCGGCCCGCGTGCTGATGCAGGATTTCACCGGCGTGCCCGCCGTCTGCGACCTGGCCGCGATGCGCGAAGCCATGGTGGCGCTGGGTGGCGACCCGACCAAGATCAACCCGCTGACCCCGGTGGATCTGGTCATCGACCATTCCGTGATGGTTGACGCCTTCGGCACGCCGCAGGCGTTTGACGAGAATGTGGACCTGGAATTCCAGCGCAATGGTGAGCGTTACGAGTTCCTGCGCTGGGGCCAGAAGGCCTTCAATAATTTCCGCGTCGTGCCGCCGGGCACCGGCATCTGCCATCAGGTGAACCTGGAATATCTGGCCCAGACCGTCTGGACCGATACCGACCAGACCGGCGCCACCGTGGCCTATCCGGACACGCTGGTCGGTACCGACAGCCACACCACCATGGTCAACGGCATGGCCGTGCTGGGCTGGGGCGTGGGTGGTATCGAGGCCGAGGCCGCGATGCTGGGCCAGCCGATCTCCATGCTGATCCCGGAAGTTGTCGGCTTCAAGCTGACCGGCAAGCTGCGTGAGGGTGCGACCGCCACCGATCTGGTGCTGACCGTCACCCAGATGCTGCGCAAGAAGAAGGTGGTGGGCAAGTTCGTCGAGTTCTATGGCCCCGGCCTGGACGCGCTGACGCTGGCCGACCGTGCGACGATTGCCAACATGGCCCCGGAATATGGCGCCACCTGCGGCATTTTCCCGATCGACGCCGAGACCATCCGCTTCCTGCACTTCACCGGCCGCGACGCCGACCGCGTGGCGCTGGTGGAGGCCTATGCCAAGGCCCAGGGCATGTGGCGCGATGCCTCCACGCCCGATCCGGTCTTCACCGATACGCTGGAACTGGACCTGGGCTCGGTGGAGCCGTCGCTGGCCGGCCCGAAGCGTCCGCAGGACCGGGTTTTGCTGTCCAACGTCACCCAGGAATTCGGTGACTTCCTGGCCACCGACGTTGCCGGCCGTCCGATCAGCCAGCCGACCGACGTGGCCGGCGCTGATTACAAGCTGGATCACGGCCATGTCGTGATCGCCGCCATCACGTCCTGCACCAACACCTCCAACCCGTCGGTGCTGTTCGCCGCCGGTCTGGTGGCGAAGAAGGCCGTGGAACTGGGCCTGACCGCCAAGCCGTGGGTGAAGACCTCCCTGGCACCCGGCTCCCAGGTCGTGACCGACTATCTGAACGCCGCTGGCCTGTCCCCGTACCTGGACAAGCTGGGCTTCAATCTGGTCGGCTATGGCTGCACCACCTGCATCGGTAATTCAGGTCCGCTGCCGGACCCGATTGCCGCCGCTGTTGACGCTGGCAAGCTGACCGTTGCGTCGGTGCTGTCCGGCAACCGCAATTTCGAAGGCCGCGTCTCCCCGCAGGTCCGCGCCAACTATCTGGCTTCCCCGCCGCTGGTGGTGGCCTATGCCCTGGCCGGCACCCTGCACCTGGACATCTCCAAGGATCCGATCGGCACCGGCAAGGACGGCAAGCCCGTCTTCCTGAAGGACATCTGGCCGTCGAACAAGGAGATCGAGGACACGATCGCCCAGTTCCTGACGCGCGAAATGTTCGTCAGCCGCTATGCCAACGTGTTCCTGGGCCCGGAACAGTGGCAGAAGATCAAGACCGTCGAAGGCATGACCTATAAGTGGGACGACAAGTCGACCTACGCCAAGCGTCCGCCGCTGTTCGACGGCATCACCATGACGCCGGGCTCCGTGTCCGACGTGAAGGGGGCCCGCGCGCTGGCCATCCTGGGTGACAGCATCACCACCGACCACATCTCCCCGGCTGGTAACATCAAGAAGACCAGCCCGGCCGGTGAATATCTGCTGGAGCACAATGTCACCGTCGCCGACTTCAACAGCTACGGCGCCCGCCGTGGCAACCATGAAGTCATGATGCGTGGCACCTTCGCCAATATCCGCATCAAGAATGAGATGCTGGACGGCGTCGAAGGCGGCCTGACCAAGTATGTGCCGACCGGCGAAGTGATGCCGATCTATAATGCGTCGATGAAGTACCAGGCCGAGGGCACGCCGCTGGTGGTGTTCGCCGGTCAGGAATACGGCACCGGCTCCTCGCGTGACTGGGCCGCCAAGGGCACCCGTCTGCTGGGCGTCTCCGCCGTCATCGCCGAAAGCTTCGAGCGTATCCACCGCTCCAATCTGGTTGGCATGGGTATCCTGCCGCTCCAGTACCCCGCCGGTGTCAGCCGCAAGACGCTGAAGCTGGACGGGTCGGAGACCTTCGACATCGAAGGCGTGGAAGCCGGCCTGAAGCCCCGCATGGACCTGAAGCTCACCATCACCCGCGCCGACGGGTCGACGGAAGTGGTCAACCTGCTCTGCCGTATCGATACGCTGGACGAGGTGGATTACTTCAAGAATGGCGGCATTCTGCAGTACGTGCTGCGCAACCTGGCGGTTCCTGCCGCTGCGGAGTAATGCCAAGTTGCGATGAGTTCACCTCATCGCAACTTGGTACGGCGGCGACTGCCGCCGCGCGGCCCGTGCCGCGTGAAGCCAAGCCAACGGATGTTGGCGCCGGCGTTTGAGGGTCATGATCAGAACCGATCGGTTCTGATCATGACAACAGAGTATAAGTTTTGATCATATACCGCCGGGGCAACCCGGCGGTGTTTGGCACAGAAGAGGCCGGCGGAGCGATCCGCCGGGTTTTTTGTTGTGCGAAGATCATCACTTGCAACTGATAAATCATGCCTGCAAGATGCTTCACCATATGGGGGAAGTGGGGATCATTCATGCGGCTTCTGTTGCTCTTCGGGCTTGGGCTTCTGGCTGCTGCCGGCCTGTCACCCCGCGCCACCGCCACGGAATCGCCGGTGCCCGGCTGCGGGCTGGCCAACAGCTATTTCTGTGGTGTCTGGCAGCCGTCCGGAAAAGGCTCGGAAGCCGGAGGGCGCGTGACCATCGAAAATGGTGTCTGGACCTGGGAAAATAAGGACAGGGCAGAATGCCTGCTGCTGGACGAAGGGGAACGCGCCGGCCGGCCCTACGCGGCTTTCCGCTGCAATTACCGCTATGATGGTGACGGCATGGTGGAGCAGGAGTTCGTCCTGCTTTATCCACTGCCGGCAAGCCCTGCTGGCTCCGCGATTGCCACCCCGATGACCGGACTGAACATATCAATCGCCGATAAATTAGACTGTCTGTTTTCCGGGTGGGCAGAATTAATAAATAATAATAGCATTAGAATTTCAACACAACCAGAATCTAAATTCTGCGGCATTACGACAATGATATACTTCAGATAGGGCATTAAGCGTGAAAATATTAATTTCAATCTCATTTATCCATCTGATTATTTTTGCCCTGTCAAGCACACCCGCGCCTGCTGAGGCGCCTCCTCCGACGTGCGGGTTGGCCAACAGCTTTTTCTGTGGTGTCTGGCTTCCTGTAGGTAAGGGAGCAGAAGGGGCCGGACCTGTAACCATCCATGCCACAGGCTGGACTTGGGAGAACGGGGACAAAGCTGATTGCCAGTTGCTCGATCAAGGGGACCAGGAAAATCGGCATTACGCCACTTTCCACTGTACCATTCGTTGACAACCCAACGGAAAAGAAGAGCAGCAGTTCGTTCGATTATATTCTGATCCCTTAGATCACCCTCAACAAAGTTCCTCTTCTTATTCCGCTCACCCCGGCATTCACATGTCGGGAGCACAGAAATTAGACTGCCTTCTGGATGGATGAAATGAAATGCTGGAAGATAAAAACTCGATAATCATCAAAATGAGACCAAAATCAAAATGTGGCAGGGTGACAACTTATTCATACGTGAAATAATATTCAGATAACGGAGAAATTATTTCATTCCATAAATATACATGATCCAGATATCCATGATGGAACGAGATAAAATGAAGAGCTTGTTCACCACCATTCTATTACTCCTTGCCCCCACTGCCCTGCCTGAGCTTGCCAGCGCGGCCGACCAATCCCCCGCCGGCTGCGGACTGACGGAGAGTTTTTTCTGCGGTGTCTGGCAGCCGATAGGTAAAGGGGAAGAAGCTGCAGGACGTGTCACCATCAATGCCACAAATTGGACTTGGGAGAATGGGGACAAAGCTGATTGCCAGTTGCTCGATCAAGGGAACCAGGGGGATCGGCATTATGCGACCTTTCGCTGTACAATCATTTGGAAATATAATGGGAAAGAAGAAGAGCAATTTATGCGATTATATAAAAAAATACTTTTCACACCAGAGGAAGGCATATCACATCATTCCAATAACAACAGTTTTCACATGTCAAAATCAAAAAGCCTGACATGCCTTCTAGATGGGTGGAATGAGATGCTTGAAGATAGAAAGGCAGTATTTATTAAAATGAAACCAAGTTCAAACTGTGGCCGTGTCACAACTTACTCATATGCTAAGTAATTAAAAATATAAATCATCTTCCTCGAGAACAGCACCTAACCCTGACATCCATGAAAGGTTGAGACAAAATGAAGACCCTTTTCGCCATAGCCCTTTCGCTCTTCGTCCTCTCTGCCCTGTCTGGGCCTGCCCGTGCCGCCGACCATTCCCCCAAAGACTGCGGACTGGCCGAGCGTTCCTTCTGCGGCGTCTGGCTCCCCGTCGGTAAGTCTGGGGAAGCTGGCGGACGCGTTACCATCAGTGCGACGGGTTGGACCTGGGAGAATGGGGACAAAGCCGATTGCCAGTTGCTCGATCAAGGGGACCAGGGGGACCGGCGCTATGCGACTTTCCATTGCACGATCCGTTGGCATCCCCATGGAGAAGAGGAGCAGCAGTTTTTTCAGCTATACTCGGAACGCCTACACAAAAAAGATGCTCTTGGATTTATAAAAACTCATATCGGTCGCATTTACATGTCAAGTACCGAGAAATTAGAATGCCTTCAGGATGGGTGGAATGAATTGATAAAAGACGAAAAAAGATTTTATATTATAGAAAATCCGAAATCAAAATGTGGATATATAGATACAGAGTTCCATGACAGGTGATTTTTGGGAGAATTTTTCTCTAAGGGCCATTGATGATAATTTCACAATGGCCCTTCACTTTATTAAGATTTTATTTTGCTTTCATCTTCTAAAAATTTTGCCCTTTCAAAATAGGTGCGTGCCGCTTGGTTACGTTCTTCAGAAACTGCTCTTCTGTTACTTTCCTGAGCAGCTGCGGCCCAGTCTCTGGCGACAACCGCCGCAAAGAGCTTTTTCCATTTTTCAGCATTAAATTTGGTCGTACCAATATTATAGATCATATCCATCAATACGATTTTCGCCGGGGCGGGGAAACAGGAGAATCCGGAGAATTTTTTCCTGAGGTCCTTTTCAAATTGCTGAACACTATCCTTGAGCATTTTCTTATAATCTGAACTCGACAATTTTAATTGGGTAATTTTTTTATATTTTTTCGCAAGGTAATTGATCTTTTCCTCACCATTTTTTTCAGCTTCTGCCCGTGCGTCATCAATAAATTTTCTTAACTTCTCATACCCATCCGTTACCTCTGCGAGAGTGGCAAAACGCCCATCTTCAGTTTCCATCCGCCATGGCAGGGATTTGAACTGGTCCCATTGATTAACGTTCGCGCCAACGCCCACAGTGATAAACCCGAGAGAGTCACCATACGGATAGTTGTATGCCTTTTCATGCTGCACCAACATTTCCACCGCCTCATCCAGCCATGGCCCCTGGAAACAAGGCGGCTCATCATCCTTGGCGGTTTTCCCGGCGGCGCCCGCAGCCGCCACCCCATCCCGTGATGCCACCGCATCCACCAGCTCCGCCCAGCAGCGGCAATGTTCCTCCTCCCCCGGTTCGGGCCAGGCTTTCCAGCGGAACAGCTTGCCTTCCCGCGCCGCGTGGCTGGGGCGGACGCGGTCATCCCGTACCGTCCGCCAGATATAGCGATCATTGCCGGATGTCCGGGCCAGATATTCCTGCAGGGTCTGGACCGTCTCATCATCGGGTTTGACCTGCCCGGTCGGGGTCAGCCCGGTCAGGCGCTGGAACGCCTCAATCGCCTCAAACAGGCGGGTTTCGGCAAAGCGGGTCATGCCGATCAGATCGTCGGGCAGATAATGGCCCAGACGGTTCAGCACCCGCTTCAGGTTCAGAACGTCATTGGGGTCGGCATCAACATTGCGGGCGACGGCCCGCTTCAGCTCCAGTTCCATCGGCTTTCTCCAGAAACAAAAAAGCCCGCCCCACAGGCGTGGGGCGGGCAGTTTCAAGGAAAATTATCCTATAACCGGAGCATGGTCAAGCGTGGCTGCTCACAGCCCCAGCACATCATCCATGCTGTAAAGCCCCGCCGGGCGGCCTGCCCGCCCCACAGGCCGGCGCGCACGGCACCAGGGGCAACGATGGTACGGGTACGGCCTTGTGGGACAGTTCCAGCCGTTTGGTACGGCGGTAGCCGCTGCCACCCGGCCCGCGCCGCGTGAAACCACGCCGTTGGCATGTTGCCACCGGCGATTGAAGGCATTGCTCAAAACCTGTGGGTTTCGAGCAATGCGAATGAGTATCAGCGGATAAAAGTTCAAAAGACTATCTATTCCAAAGGTCAGAACAGGAAGCGCTTGTCAGCGGGTAACCTTGGGATCGCGCTAAACCATAATCCCAAGGAGATTGTCATGCGAGCGTCCCTTCTCACCGTCCTGACCGTCGGCAGCCTGTTATGGGCGGGCCAGCCAGCCCTGGCAGCGGAAGGAAATGCCACCCGCGACGAAGCCGTGGCCATGGTGCAACGGGCCGCCAAGCACCTTGCCAGCGCCGGTCAGGAGAAAGCCTTCACCGATTTCTCCACGAAGGGCGGATCTTTTTCGGACCGCGACCTTTATGTCGTTGTCTATGACCTCAACGGAAAATGCTTGGCCCATGGGGCCAATGAAAAACTCATCGGCAAAGATCTGATCGACGCAGAGGATATAGACGGCAAGCTCTATATCAAAGAACGCATGGATATGGCCAAAACCAACAAGAGCTTCTGGCAAGAATACAAATTCACCAACCCCACCAGTAAGAAAGTAGAGCCGAAGGAAATGTACTGTCAGGTTGAAAGTAACCTAGCGGTATGTGCAGGTATCTACAAAAAATGATTTTCGTGGCGGAGCATCCGTCTTCAGGGTGCTCCACCTTGATTATTCGCACCTGAGGGTGACCAGTTCTGTTGCGTGAGGTAAGCCATGTCGATTGCCCGAAAAATCGTCCTTTATTTCCTGTTTCTCGCCATTGCGATGGTCGGGCTCGGCTCTGTCCAAATCGTGGCGGTCAGTGGCATCGACAAGCGAATCAGCACGGTTTTTGGCACGGTGCTGCAAGATGAAAGCGCCGTGAATGGCTTTCTGGTCCGTCTGCCGCAACAGCGCAAGGCGCTCTACCATCTGGTGGCGTTGGCCGCGACAGATATGGGACCGGAAAAGGTCGCCGCACAGAAAAGGCAGGTCCTGGCATTGACCGATGCGCTGGAACGCGATCTGCCTCTGTTGCGGGAGGTGATCAGCAATAATGGCCTGACAGATCTGGGTGATCCCTTCAGCGCCGCCGCCAAGAAATATGTCAGCAAAAGCCGTGACCTCACTGACGTAATCGATGGTGATGTCTCCACAACATTGGCTTTCATGGGAGCGTTGGAACGGTCCGCCGCCGCGATGGAAGAGATCGTGGGTAAGCTGCAGGCCGCCCAGGCCGCCCGGATCGGCAATGACGAACAGTCCGTCAATCGCGCCATCCTGCTCACCTATGCCATGGTCGGCGGCACCATTTTGGCCCTGATTATCGCCGTTCTGGCGGTCAACCATTTCATCAGCGGCCGTATCGCGCGTCCTCTGGTTGATTTGGCGAATGTGACCCACCGGCTGATTGCCGGAGAGAGTGGAGTACAGGTGGATAGGGCACTCAGCGGACGGTCTGACGAGATCGGGCGGCTGTCACAGGCCCTGTCAATCCTGGTAGGAAATGAGCAGGAACGGCGGGAATTACAGGCCCGAACAGAAGCCACAGCCCAGGCGGAGCGTGAAAGGGCCAGCCGGTTGGAGAAGCTCTCCACCCGCTTCGATACAGAAGCCACAGCCTCCTTGCGGGAAACCCTGTCGGCCGTGCAGGAATTACAAGCCACGGCTGGTGACATGGAACGGGTGGCCGACGATACCCGTGCCGCCGTGACCAATATGGCCGATGCCATCGCCAATGCCAGCCGTCAGGTAGGCCATGTGGCCGGGGCAACCGATCAGCTTTCTGCCAGCATCCGGGAAATCAGCGATCGGGTCGATCATTCGGCCAGCATTGCCGAACAGGCGGTTCATGAAGCTGGACGCACGGATCATCTGGTACAGGGGCTGGCGGGGGCTGCGGACAAGATCGGCACCGTGGTGCAATTGATCAGCGAAATTGCCAGCCAGACCAACCTGCTGGCGCTTAACGCCACCATTGAGGCGGCCCGCGCCGGGGAGGCCGGTAAGGGCTTTGCCGTCGTGGCAAGCGAAGTGAAGGCACTGGCGCGGCAAACTGCAGAAGCCACAAATGAAATAGCGACCCAGGTGGGTGACATCCAGCAGGTCACCAAAGATACGGTGGCAGCCTTGAGCGCCATTACCGACCGGATCAGCGATATCCGTGCCGCCGGTATGACCATCGCTGGCGCCGTGAAGCAGCAGTCCCGGATGACGCAAGAGATCGTCGAAAGCGTGCAATATACCAGTGACAGCACCCGGCAGGTAGCCGAACGCGTGGATCACGTGTTGCAGGGTGCCAACGCCACCAAGGCAGCATCGCACCGGGTGAACGAGGCTTCCGGCAGCCTTAACCAGCGTTCCGACGCGCTGGATGGGCAAATCCAGGGCTTCCTGTCCCAGGTCCGGGGCTGATGCAAAAGCGACGAGAAGGCCGGTGGAGACAATCCACCGGCTCCGTTCCTACCCAACCTGTCGCAACCGATCATTCAACAGATTGAATGACAAGTCCGCCCGCGACAATGTCCGTATCTGAGTGGCCGGCAGGTCCAGGCTGGTAGCGGTCTGGGCGTTATCGCCCCCCATCTCCTGGAAACTCAGCAATTCGGCCTGCACGTTCTCATGCAAGGGTATATTTTCCACCTGCTGCACGTCGGTGGGGGCTTCCCGGGACATGCTCAGCTTGGACAGGTCCAGCGGTGTGCCGGCCAGATTGTAGATGTGATCCTGAAACCGAACCTTGATACTGGTCGTGGCGAAACCGGACGCCAGCATCTCCGAAGACTTGCTCTCCGAATTCTCCATCATCGCCTTGATATAGTCCGCAGCGCCTAAATGAGCGTGCGCCTTGGTGAACGCTTCTGATTCCGCGCTGGCCTTTTCCTTTGCCTCACCGGTCAGTATCCGCGCGCCGGATGGGGCGATCATATGGCTGCTATAGATGCTAGTCCCGCTTGGGGACGATGATCCGATGGCTGTCACGTGTAGCTCCTTCACATACCTCTCCCGAAACGGATATGCAAAGGACGGACCAAAAAACCGGGCAGATTTTGCCTAGATCAATCAATATCAATCGGTTAGCGGGGTAGCCCTGGTGGGAGGATTACGACACCCAGAGCATCGCTTCTCCAATTGCCTGCCACTTGCCATCTGCCTGACGCTTTAGATAAGTAACATTTCCCCTGCCCAGAAGCATACCGGCAGAAAAACTCTCCACCAATACGGCTTCGTTGCCATCCTTGCTGATAACCGGCAGGGAAATTCCCAATATCGCAGATTTAAATAGCGCCCCGTTTGATGAACTACCTGAGTTTACAGCATCTTCGCCATAACGGATGCCTTTGCTATCAAGAAGCTTACGCACATTGGCGCAGTGCTTGATCGCGCTGGCACCACCACCGGCCCGCAAGCCGGAAATTAATTCATTCGGCGGCCCCGCGATCGGCTTAGGTTCTGCCCCCTCAGCCCCCATGTCTCGCCATTCCAGGCGGCCATCCTCCCGCGGTCCCCCTTGATCCTCCTCGGAGAAAACGACGGGTCCACCATTTTGGACAACAGGGAAGGACAGCAGATAGGTTTCAGCCAGTGCACAGGCGGGGGAAGGCTGCGCCGCCGGTACATTGTCTGCCGCGGCCGCCGAAAGCGCGGGCAGCAGCAGAACGGACAAAGCCAACAAGCTGCGCAGCATCATCCTTACCCCGCCTTACGCCCACCCGGCAGATAAGAGACATCCGCCCCGCGGCCCGGATCGAAATCCGTCAGCGGGATCGGGTATTCACCGGTGAAGCACGCGTCGCAATATTGCGGCATATCGCCATCGCGCTTGGCATGGTCCAGCGACTTGTACAGCCCATCCAGGCTGATGAAGGCCAGGCTGTCGGCCTTGATGTAATCGCGCATTTCATCCACCGTCATCCGGTGGGCCAGCAGCTTTTCCTTTTCCGGCGTGTCGATACCGTAGAAGCAGCTATGGCTGGTCGGCGGGCTGGAAATGCGCATATGCACTTCCTTGGCGCCGGCATCGCGCATCATTTCCACGATTTTCAGCGAGGTGGTGCCGCGCACGATGCTGTCATCCACCAGCACGATGCGCTTGCCCTGGATAAAATGCCGGTTGGCATTATGCTTCAGCTTCACGCCCAGGCGGCGGATCTTGTCCGTCGGCTGGATGAAGGTGCGGCCGACATAATGGTTGCGGATGATGCCCAGATCGAACGGTATGCCGCTCTGTTCGGCATAGCCCAGGGCTGCCGGCACGCCCGAATCCGGCACCGGGATGATCAGGTCGGCATCAACATGACTCTCAATGGCCAGCTGCGCCCCGATCTTCTTGCGCACACCGTACACGGAATGGCCTTCCATGTAGCTGTCGGGCCGGGCGAAATAGATATATTCGAAAATGCAGAACTTGGACGGCACCTGCTGGAAGGGGCGCAGGCTCTGCACCCCGTCCTTGTCCAGCACCACCATTTCGCCCGGCTCAATGTCGCGGACATAATCGGCCCCGATAATGTCCAGCGCCACGGTCTCCGAGGCCAGCACATGCACATCGCCCAGCAGGCCCAGCACCAGCGGACGCACGCCATGCGGATCGCGCACGCCGATCACAATATCCTTGGCCATGCAGACCAGCGAATAGGCGCCCTCGATCTGGCGCAGCGCTTCCACCAGCCGATCGATAACACTGCCGCCACGGGCCGTCGCCATCAGATGGATGATGGTTTCGGTATCAGAGGTGGACTGGAACAGGCAGCCCCGGCGCACCAACTGGCGGCGCAGCTGCATGGCATTGGTCAGGTTGCCATTATGGGCCAGCGCGAAGCCGCCAAACTCAAACTCCGCGAACAGCGGCTGCACATTGCGCAAGGACCGTTCGCCGGTGGTGGCATAGCGGACATGGCCGATGGCCTGCGAACCGGTCAAGTTGCGCATGACCGTTTCGCTGCCGAAAATATCGCCCACCTGCCCCAGCGCCCGATGGTGCGGGAAATCCTGCCCGTCAAAGCTGACGATACCCGCCGCTTCCTGGCCGCGATGCTGCAGGGCGTGCAGGCCCAGCGCCACCAGTGCCGCCGCATCTTGCGGACCGAACACACCGAAGACGCCGCATTCCTCACGCAGCTTGTCATCGTCGAAGGGATGGGTCGTAAGCATGGGCGGGTAGCCTTTCACGCTAAAGTCCGAAGATCGGTGGCAACAAAGTCGAAAGCGGCAGCGCATCCCTAACGGGATGTGCCACCGGGCGGTGGTTCCTGATCGGTATTCTTGATCAACTGGTCGAGACGTCCGAGCGCCTCGCCGTTATAGCCGTTATCGCCGGCGGGCGCAGCCGCGTTCCCTGCAGAGGCGGGTAGCGGATTGGCGAGGCGTTCCAGGGTACGCCTTGCCTCCTCCGCCTCCTGCACGCGCAGGCGCACGCGCTCCGCCTCCCGCTGGGCGGGGGTCAGATCGGCATTGGGCAGCAGATCGCGCAGCGTCTCAGCCCCGACCGCCAGGAAGGGGCGGGACTTGGCATCGTGCAGCCAAGCTGGCTGATCGGGCCAGAGCCAGAGGGCAAACATATAGACAAGGCTGACCAGCACCGCCCCGCGCACCACACCAAAGGCAAAGCCCAGCGAGCGGTCGATGGCCGACAGGCTGCTTTCCTGCACCCGGCCGGAAACGGCATGGGTGACCATGGAGAACAGGATCAGCGACAAGGTGAAGATGGCCAGGATGGTGACGCCATCGGCCAGATACTGGGTTTCAATACGCTGGCGGACAAAGGGCGTGAGGATGGGGAAGAAATAGATGGTGGCGAACGCCGCCCCCACCCAGGCCGCCACTGACAGCACCTCCCGCACGAAACCGCGTGCGAACGCCATCAGGGCGGAAATGCCCAGCACGGCGGCAACGGCGATATCGACGGGGTTCAACCCGCTGGCGTCCATCCACTTCCCCTAAAAATCAATCCCGCCCGCGCGGCGGGCGCGGCGGCGCATCGGCCTGGAACAAGGGCATCAGGTCGGACAGGTGATCCAGTTCCACCCGGCGCAACCCATCCGCCGCCGCTCCCGCACCGCCACGCGACCGGCGCGGCTGGGGCATGATGGCGCGGTTAAAACCCAGCTTGGTGGCCTCTTTCAGGCGCTGATCCGTCTGGCTGACGGCACGGATTTCGCCGGACAGACCGATTTCCCCGAACACCACGGCATCGGCCGGCACCGGTTCCCCCGTCAGACTGCTGACCAGGGCCGCCGCCACCGCCAGATCGGCCGCCGGCTCGCTGATTTTCAGCCCGCCCGCGACGCTGAGATAGACATCATTGGCACCGATGGCGACACCGCAGCGCGCCTCCAGCACCGCCAGCACCATGGCCAGCCGGGAACTGTCCCAGCCCACCACGGCCCGGCGCGGCGTGCCCAGGGGGGATGGCGCCACCAGGGCCTGCACCTCCACCAGCACCGGCCGCGTGCCTTCCAGCCCCGCGAACACCGCTGTTCCCGTTATATCGCGGCGGCGGTCGGCCAGAAACAGCTCTGAAGGATTGGGTACTTCGACCAGCCCATCCTCGCTCATTTCGAACACGCCGATCTCGTCGGTGGGGCCGAAGCGGTTCTTCACCGCACGCAGGATGCGGAACTGGTGCCCCCGCTCCCCTTCGAAATAGAGGACGGTATCGACCATATGTTCCAGCACGCGGGGGCCGGCGATCTGGCCATCCTTGGTGACATGGCCGACGATCAGCAGGGTGATGCCCCGCTTCTTTGCCACGCGGATCAGTTCGGACGCGCAGGCGCGCACCTGGGCCACGGTGCCCGGCGCGCTGTCCAGCGTGTCAATATACATGGTCTGGATCGAATCGATCACCGCCACCTGGGGGCCATCGGCCGCCTCCAGGCTGGCCACGATATCACGGACATTGTTAGCCGCCGCCAACGCCACCGGGGCATTGACCAGACCCAGCCGGGCGGCGCGCATCCGCACCTGATCCACCGCCTCTTCACCGGAAATATAGGCGCAGCGGGTTTCCTGGGCCAGGCAGCAGGTGACCTGCAGCAGCAGGGTGGATTTGCCGATACCGGGATCACCGCCCACCAGCAGGGCCGAGCCATTGACCAGCCCGCCGCCGCACACCCGGTCAAATTCCTGGATCTGCGTCATGCGGCGCGGCGCATCCTTGGAAACGCCGGACAGGGCGACGAATTCGATCTTGCGCCCCTGGCCCTTGCCCAGCCCCTTGGGCACGGCCTCAACGGCCTGTTCCTCGACAAGCGTGTTCCACTCACCACAGGCGTCGCACTTGCCCGACCATTTCGGGTAGGCGGCCCCGCAATTCTGGCAAACATATCGGCTGGTGGTGCGGGCCAAGGTTTTCTCGAAGGCTCCCGGGTGGAACGGCGCCCCGTATATAGCGGTTTCCTCCGCCCTTTCGCAGCCCCTCATAACACAAGTGCAACATGCGCGGGGCGTGGGGTGGCCGTGGTCCGCAGAATGACGGCCATTGAACAGATTGAGAGGGCGCATCGGTCACATTTTGTGACGCCGCGAATATGAAATATTGCTTAGCGCTGAACTGCCCAGCAATGCCCCCTCTCCCACCGCCGCCAGATGGCGCAGCTTGTCCGGATTGCGGGTGATGTAGACAGCCGCAATGCCATCGCCATCCAGCAGCAGGGCGATGGTCTGCAAGGTGCCATCCGGGTGGCGGCAAAGGAAACCCGGCAGCCCGTCAATCAATCCCCGATACAGCACAACCGGTTCGGCAAAGCTGTTCTTGGCGGCGATGCCGGCAAAGAAGCGGGCCACCTTGTCCCCACCCTGCACCGGGTTCAGGGCCGCCCGCGCCCGGCCGCCGCCATCGGTGTACAGCACGGCATCGGCAGCCAGCAGGCCACGCAGCCCCGCCAGATCGCCCCCATGGGCGGCAGCCAGAAAGGCATCGGCAATATCCCGCCCGCGTTCCGCCGTCACCGGAAAACGCGGCTTGGCGGCACGCACATGGGTGCGGGCGCGGGCGGCCAACTGGCGACAGGCGGCTTGGTCACGCTCCAGCACCTCCGCCACCGCGTCGAACGGCTGGCCGAACACGTCATGCAGCAGGAAGGCTGCCCGTTCCAAGGGGGACAGCCGTTCCAGCGCCAACATCAGGGCCAGGGTCAGCTGCTCCCCCTCCTCCAGCGCGTCCACGGGGTCGATGCTGGGTTCGGGCAGCCAGGGGCCGATATAGGTTTCGCGCCGGGTGCGGGCGGACTTCAACTGGTCCAGGCAAAGCCGTGTCAGCAGCCGCACCAGATAGGCATCGCCATCGCGCACGGCCGCATGGTCGGCCCCGGCCCAGCGCAACCACGCCTCCTGCACCATGTCATCGGCCTCGGCCACGGAACCCAGCATCCGATAGGCGATGCGGGTCAGCCGTGGCCGCAGCCGGTTGAAGGTGGCCAGCACTTCCCCGCTCACATCCGCCCCTCCTTGGGATGCACCAGCCGGAAGCCGACGCCGAACCGGTTCCAGGCATTGATGGTGGCAATCAGCAGGGTCAGGTTCACCTGTTCCTCCGGGCTGAACTGGGCTTGCAACAGGGCATAATCGCCATCGCCTGCCCCGCTATGGGCCAGATCGGTCAGCGCCTCCGTCCAGGCCAGAGCGGCCCGTTCACGCTCACTATAAAGCGGCGATTCCCGCCAGGCGTCCAGCAGGTAAAGCCGCGCCTCTGTCTCCCCCAGCGCGCGGGCGTCACGGGTATGCATGTTGATGCAATAGGCGCAGCGGTTGATCTGGGAGGCGCGGGTCTTCACCAGTTCTACCAATGTGGGCTCCAGCCCCAGATCGGCAATCTTGCCCTCCAGCTCATACATTGCCTTCATGGCGGCGGGGGCGGCGGCCTGGGGGTTGAGACGGGCTTTCATCATGGCTCTCCGGTTCATGGCCCCGGCAACAGATGCCGGGGCCTTCACCGATCAGGACGAGATGGACAGAACCCCTGTGACAGGTCGCGCAGAATTATTTTCAGCGTGGATCGGTGATCCGCATGGAAGGGCGCTGATCCACCGCCGCAAACCAGGTCGCCAGCACCGGGCAACCCGCCCGCCAATCCAGATCGGCATGGCGGAAATCCAGATAATCCAGCGCACAGGCCAGGGAGATGGCGCCCAGATCGAACAAGGCGGGCGGCTCCATCGCCTCCAGAACCGGCAGGCTGCGCCCGATCGCCGCCTTCTGCCGTTCCACCCAGCCGGGGGAGCGTTCGCCCGCCGGGCGACGGCCTTCGATCACCGCAGCGAACACGGCATCCATCAGCCCCTGCGCCAGCGCACTGCGGCGCAGCGCCTGCCAGCGTTCCGGCCCGTCGGGTGCCAGCAGACGGGGGCCGGGCAGCACGCTGTCCAGATAATCGGCGATGGCCCAGCT
The DNA here is from genome assembly GCF_009495745.1 of Niveispirillum sp. SYP-B3756. GTDB lineage: Bacteria > Pseudomonadota > Alphaproteobacteria > Azospirillales > Azospirillaceae > Niveispirillum. The sequence continues at coordinate 172,079 of NZ_WIDQ01000004.1, read as the reverse complement.
TTCACCCAAGGCCCAGCCCTCATCCGTCACCAGGGCCGGCACCTTGCCGGAGGGCACAGCCTGATGCAGGGCAGCCGGATCGCTCCAAGGGTCAATCAGCACCAGTTCCACCCGTGCTCCTGCCCGCTTTTCCGCGATCAGCACCCGCACCTTGCGGGCATAGGGGGAGGTTTGGGCAGCATAGAGCTTCATCGGTCACCTTCCTTCCGTTGCAATAAAACCAGCCCGGCCAGGGCCATGCCGCCGGCCAGCAGCAGGACAGCGGCCCCCAGGGCAAACAGGGGCAGATAGGCCCCGGTGGTGGCGAACAGGGCGGTCATCCCATAACCGCCGACGGCCTGGAACAAGGCAAACAGCAGCGTCATCCGCCCCCACAGTGCCGTATGGCCCGCCGGCCCCGCCAGCAGCCCCGCCACGCCCGATGCCAGCGCCACGCTGCCGGGCGTCAAGGCCCCGACCAGAAAGGCCGACAGAGCCAGGGCGGCGGGCGTCGCGGTCAGCAGCGGCAGGCCCACCGCCCCCGCCTTCACCAGCAAGGCCCCCGTCAGCGCCAAGGGAAAGCCGGTGGTTCGGGCCACCCGTGCCGCCAGCAGCGGCCCCAGCACGGCCCCCAGCCCCAGAATGGTCCAGTAGAAGCCGCCCGCTTTCAGCCCCCAGCCCAGCCCGCGCGCCACGAAATCCGACAGGAACAAAGTATGCGGCACAAAGCCCATGCCATCCGCCCCATAGGCGAGCGCGAACAGCAGCAAGGGCGCCATCCCCCTGCCCGTCGTCGCCCCCGCCACCGCATGGGGTGCGGCCAGCGGGGCCGGCTGCCACTGGCCCCAGGACAGCGCCGCCAGCCCCACCCCCAGCAGCCCCAGCACGGCCCAGGCCAGTGCCACCCCGCCGGCGGCCAGCAACGGCAGTACCGCGCCGGCCAGGATGATGCCGAATCCCATGCCGGAGAAAACCAGCCCGGCCAGCATCGGTCTTCTGTCCGCCGGCACCCGCGCCATCAGCAAGGGTGCCGGCAGGATCATCAGTACGGCCCCCGTCACCCCCGCCAGAAAGCGCCAGCAGCCCAGCCAGACCATGCCGCCATTCCAGCCGCAGGCCCCCAGCGACAGCACGATCAGCCCCAGGGCGACGCGCAGCACGGGTGCCGCGCCAAAGCGGCGCCCCAGCCCGGCCGCCACCAGCGCGCCCAACAGATATCCCGCCAGATTGAACGCCCCCAGCAAGGCCGCCTGTGTGCTGCTGAGCCAGCCCTCCGCCACCATGGCCGGCAGCAGCGGCGTATAGGCAAAGCGGCCCAGCCCGACGCCCAGCAGCGTCGCTGTCAACCCGGCCCCTGCCAGCCGCCAGCCTTTCCAGTTTGATCCCACCATCCGGCCCTTCCTTCCAGAGCCCATCTTTCCCCAGACTTGACATCAGAAAAAATGAAATGTCAGGATAAATGAAATCGCTATTTTTGATGGATCAACGCCATGGACAGCACCGATCTGGCCTTCTTCGCGGCGGTGGTGGATGAGGGCGGGGTGACGGCGGCGGCGCGGCGGCTGAATTGCGTGCAATCCAACGTCACCGCCCGCATCCGCGCGCTGGAAGCCACGTTGGGCGTGCAGCTGTTCCGCCGTAACGGGCGCGGCGTGGTGCCGACCCAGGCGGCAGAGGTTCTGCTGCCCCATGCCCGGCAGGTGGCCGATGCGCTGCGTGCCGCACGCGCCAGCCTGGATGATCTGCTGAATCCCGGCCAGCCGGCGGGGCGATTGCTGATCGGCAGCATGGAAACCGTGGCCGCCGTGCGCCTGCCGCCGGTGCTGGCCGCCTATCACCGGGATTTTCCGGCGGTGGAGCTGGGGTTACGCACCGGGGCCAGCCGGCCCCTGTTGATGGAATTGCTGGCTGGCCAGTTGGATGCCGCCCTGGTCGGCGGCCCGGTCGACCACCCCGCCCTGGTGGTGGCCGACCTTGGGGTTGAACGGATGATAGCGGTGACGGCGGCCGGTGCCGATTGGCAGACCCTGCTGGCCCGACCGCAGGCCGCGGTGCTGTGCTTCCGCAGCGGTTGCGCCTATCGGGAGCGGCTGGAAGGGCTGCTGGTCCATCTGGGGGCCACCCAGGTAAGGATGCAGGAATTCGGCACGCTGGAAGGCATCATCGGTGGCGTCTCCGCCGGGATCGGGCTGTCGCTGCTGCCGGAAGCGGCGGTGGAGCGTTCACCCCTGCGCCCGCTGCTGGCCCTGCATCCGGTGCCGGAGCCCTGGACCATGGCACCGACGCAACTGGTTTACCGGCGTGATGCACTGGTGACGGCGGCCCTGCGCCGCTTCATCGAGTATGCCCGGCTGGGCTGGGCAACAATTGCCGGGCAATAATTACCAGACCATCTCCACCGGTGGACGGTAGAGCGCCTGTTCGAACAGGCCATTGACCACCCCTTGCAACTGCGCCTGCGCCGCCGCCGGCTCCTCCGACGAAACCGACACGCGGGTCAGGGCGGCGACGTGAAAGCCGCCATTGCGCAGGTTTTTCAAGGTGATACGGGCCTCGTCCGCCCGTGACGGATGAATGGCCGCCACGGTCGCCCTGCCCTGCGGCGGCCGGACAATGAATAAACCGAAATCCGGCACGGCCGGCACCCCCCTTAAACGTCCCCGCCTACGGGAAAGCAAAAGGGGTGCCAGCAGAATGCCGCTATCAAGCCAGCAACTGGCGGGCCTGGTCGCTATCCTGGGCGATCTGTGCCTTCAGCGCGTCCAGCCCGGCGAATTTTTGTTCCGGGCGCAGGAAATGCAGCAGGCGGACGCGCAGATGCTTGCCATAGAGATCATCGGCAAAATCGAACAGATGCACTTCCAGCCGTTCATCCGTACCGTTCACCGTCGGTCGGCTGCCCAGATTGGCCACACCCTTGTGCCAGACCGTCTCCGGCCCCTGATCCACACCGGCCTCCACGGCATAGACGCCGAAGCGCGGGCGCAGGATATCGCCCAGCAACAGGTTGGCGGTGGGAAAGCCGATGGTGCGGCCGCGCTTGTCGCCATGTTCCACCCGCGCCTCAATCTCCCAGGCATGGCCCAGAATGGCCTGGGCCGCCGCCACATCGCCGGCCTGCAGGTGCTGGCGCACGCGGGTGGAGGAATAGATCGTGCCATCGGCGGCAGAGACGGGGTGCACCTCCGTCACCTTGAAACCGTGCCAGCCGCCGGCTTCGCGCAGGAAGCCGATATCGCCGCCCCGGTCATGGCCGAACACGAAATCATGCCCGGCCACCACATGGCGCACACCCAACCCCTCCACCAGTACCTGCCGTACGAAAGTATCGGCGGAAAGCTGGGAGAAGGGCCGGTCGAAATGCAGGGCAACCAGGAAATCCAGCCCCATCGTCTCCACCAGCCGCGCCTTGATGCGCAACGGCGTCAGCCGGAACGGGGGATCGTTGGGGCGGAACAGGCTGCGCGGATGCGGTTCGAACGTCACCACCCCGGCCGGCACGCCCAGCGCACGCGCCGCCACCTGGGCCTGTTCGATCACGGCACGATGGCCGCGATGCACCCCATCGAAATTACCCAAGGCCACAGCACCACCGCGCAGGGCGGCGGGCAGATCGGCAGTATGGCGGAAAAGCTGCATTGGCCCGCGGATCCGGTTTCAGGTTCCATCAAGCATATAGTCGGGAACCAGCCCCCGGGTCCAGCCCCAGCCGTCGCGGGGCTGGACCGTGATCGGGACAGAACGGGCAAGTCGCCCCACAGGGAAGCAGCATGACTGAAAATGGAAAAATTCAAGAAAATTAACGTAAAAATGTATAATCATCAGATACATCAGGACAACCATCGACGCAAAAATACATATTTACGATTTGATCGTAATCATTTTTCATAGAAATAACATGAAATTTCATTCCATTTTTAAGAGTTTCTGATTTATTTTTTACTATCCAGCCCGGTAAAATCGTATTTACTGTTTTTCTCTCTAGATACGAGATATTTTTATTACCAGATACATGGTTCGGGAAGATAAAGGGATCATCGAAATATAATCCCCTCCCAGCGACGGCCGGAAAATCACTTTCGAAACGATACACGCCCAATATTTCATCCCATATGCTGGAGACATGGGGGTCGGCCGTGCGCGCCGCAATATTTAACCAATATGGCGCACTCTGGCGAAGGGGTGTACTATAAGATAAGGCAGCGTATGCATAAATGCGAACTACAGCTTGACCATATCCTCTCCTGGAAAGATCAAACAACATTTTTGTATCCGGCACTTCCTGTAATATAGCTACTTGATACTGCGCTAGTGGACTACCCAGTGCGGCTGCCTGGCGATAAGCAGCCATCTGTTTTTCAGTATCGTTTGTTGCCTCCGCCTCCTTCAGAAAGCGCGCTGCGGCAGGGGGCTCAGGTAACGCGGGAAGAGGGCCCTCTGGCAGATAAAGCACAGCGTTTATCTGGGCCGAGATATCCGCGTCCTCCGACGCTGGAGGCGTCCCTTCCGCACCCCCTGCCAGAAGAACCAGCCCCGCCAGCCCCAGAACCCGAATGAAAGCGGATTTCATTTCCCCACCCCATAAAGCGAAACTGTGGCAAGTTTCCCATCAAGATATTCCGCTTTCAACAGCCGGATATGCCCCCAACCGTTGGGCTTACCCCGGCCGGCAGGGCACCATCACCATCGCCTCGCCTTCGATCACCACATGATCGGCGACGGTGCAGATGGTGGACAGTACGGCACGGCGCTTTTCCGGCACCAGTTCCTGCACCGTCACCGTGGTGGTCACCGTCTCCCCGATGCGCACCGGCGCGCGGAAGCGCAGCGACTGGGACATATAGATACAGCCCGGCCCCGGCAGGCGGGTGCCCAGCACGGTGGTGATGAAACAGGCCGACAGCATCCCATGGGCGATGCGGCCGCCGAACGGGGTCTGCTTGGCATATTCCTCGTTCAGGTGCATCGGGTTGGTATCGCCGGAAATACCGGCGAACATCACGATATCGGTTTCGGTGATGGTGCGGGCATAAACACCCTTCATCCCGACATAGAGATCTTCCAGATAAAAACCGGTGAGATCGGCCGGGTCCAGGCCGGTCCGACGGTGCATCGCCACATCATCCATCGTGCATCCCTCACGCTTGCAAGCCCTTGATGCCCCAACATTGCTGGCGCCAAACCATTTGGCCGCATATCCTAATGGGCGAAGGGCAATGCTGCATCGCAGCTTTGACAGGTGGACGATACCCCGACACCATGGGGCGGTCAAATCACGGGCGGAAGGACGGGCCTATATGACGCAGGCGGGTGGTTGGCAGCATGAGAAACGGAGCCTGCCCGACGGCGCCTTTCTGCGCCTGTCGCGCTGGCGGGCGCCGGGGACGGAAACGGGCGTGCCCCTGCTGCTGCTGACCGGGCGCAGCGAATGCGTGGAGAAATATGCCGAAGTGGCGGGTGATCTGGCGGCCCAGGGCTTCCGCGTGGTGGCCATGGACTGGCGCGGCCAGGGCGGTTCCGCCCGGCCGCTGGCCAACCCGCTGAAGGGCCATATCGACCGGTTCGACACCTATCTGGATGATCTAGAAGCCAGCCTGCCCCACCTGCTGGGCGATACCGGCGCGGGGCCGGTGCTGGCCCTGGCCCATTCCATGGGCGGGCATCTGCTGCTGCGCTATGTCGCCGAACGGGCGCATCCCTTCACCGCCGTGATGGTCAGCGCGCCGATGCTGGGCATCCGCACCAGCCCCCTGCCCGCCCCGCTGGCCCGTCTGCTGGCCGCCACCATGGTGGCAATTGGCCGGGGGGGCGATTACGCGCCGGGCCAGCGGGACTGGTACGCCGCCGATCCGGCCTTTGACGGCAATCCGCTGACCTCCGATCCGGTGCGGTTTCTGGTCGGCCATCGCTGCTATGTCGCCCAGCCCGATCTGGCACTGGGCGGTGCCACCTGGGGCTGGCTGGATGCCGCTTTCCGCTCCATGGCGCATCTGCGGCGGCCAGACATATTGGGGCAGGTAAGGATACCGGTGCTGCTGCTGTCCGGTCTGGCCGACCGGATCGTGCGGCCGAACAGTCATGTCCAGGCCGCCCGGTTCCTTCCGAACTGCCGCTTGCGGCAATATCCAACGGCCCGGCATGAACTGCTGATGGAAAGCGAAGCCATCCGTGCCGAGGTGATGGCGGAAATCAGCGATTTTGCGCGTCACATGGTTGCACATCCCGAACAAGCAGCAAACCATCCATTGCCGGGGGACAGCTCCCCCGTTAACATGTCTTAATTTTAGGTGTTTTGCGCAAAGGGAGTGCCGGATTGAAAGGGTGGTTGACGCCGCTGCTGAGCCTGACGCTGGCCTGGGCCCACCCGGTGCCCACCGGCGCGCAGGCAGCGACGGTGCAACTCGCCACCTTGGACTGGCCCCCCTTCAGCGGCAGCATGGCAGAGGGGGGATCGGCGGGCAGCATCATCGCCCAGGCGCTGGGCAGCCGGAACCTCAGCCTGCAAAGCCAGACCATGCCCTGGAAACGCGCCGTATCACAGGCGATGGCGGGGGATGGGGTGGTCGGCTTCTACCCTGCTTCCCCGGTGGAATGCGCCGGTGCCGGCGGGCAATTGTCAACCTTTCCCATCGGGCACTATCAGTTCGCGCTGGCCCAGGCGGAAACTGCCCCTGTCCGCTGGGAACAGCCGGATGATCTGCTGCGGCTGCGCATCGGCATTGTCGATGGCTATGATAACGGTCCGTTGATCGACGGGTTGCGGCAACAGGGGCGGCTGGTCACCGATACGGCCCAGACCGACATGCTGAACCTGCGCAAGCTACAGGCCGGCCGCATCGATGCGGCGGTGGTGGAAATCTCCCAGTTCGCCGTGCTGGCCCCCATGTTGAACCGGACGATGGCCGCCGGAATGGCACGGATCAGCCTGAACCCCCGTCCGCTCGACCCGCCGGCCCAGATCCATGTCTGCTTCAACCACAGCCCCGCCGGGCAGGCCGCACGGCAAGCGCTGGATGAAGGGCTGGCCGGCATTGATGTGCTGGCCCTGCAGGCCGACTATCTGGCCCGCCATGCCCCCGAACTGAATCCAACCAATTAAGAGAACGGGGGCGGGGCGCAGCAAGCCCTGCCCCCCTCAACGCCTCACAACACCGTTAACATGCTGGCCACCAGCGGGTGGCGCACAATGTCCATTTCCGCCAGCCGGACCACGGCAATGCCATCCACCGGTTCCAGCCGGCGGGCGATATCGGCCAGACCGGACAGGCCATCCAGCAGGTCGGACTGATCCGGGTCACCGGTCAGCACCATGGTGGAATGCCAGCCCAGGCGGGTCAGCAGCATCTTGATCTGGGCATAGGTGCAGTTCTGCGCCTCATCGATGACGATGAAGGCATTATTCAGCGTGCGGCCGCGCATATAGCCAACCGGGGCGATTTCGATGGAGCCATCGGCCATCATCGCCTTCAGCCGCTTGGCCCCCAGCCGGTCCGACAGCGCGTCATAGAGCGGGCGCAGGAACGGGGCCATCTTCTCATTCAGGTCGCCCGGCAGATAGCCCAGGCTCTCCCCCGCCTCAATCGCCGGGCGGGACAGGATGATACGGTCGATGGAACCCTTTTCCAGCGCTGCCACGGCGGACGAAATGGCCAGATAGGTCTTGCCCGTACCCGCCGGCCCCAGCGCCAGGGTCAGGCTATTGTCGGCGATGGCCTGCATCAGCAGGGCCTGGCCGGGGCTCATCGGCTTGACGGTTCTGACGTAACTCTGTTCCCGCCTCTCCTCCCCCAGCGGATCCCAGCCGGCACGGCCAGGGAAAAGCGTATGGACCTTGGCATCATGGGTGTTGGAAGAGGACTTCGGCGGCGGGCGCTTGGCCATGGATGTCTCCTCACAGTCGGCTAAGGAACCAGATGGTGCGATGGAATGCGACGCAACGGCGGGGGCCCTGACAGCAGGCAATAAAAAACCGCACCCTCGGTCAGAGGCGTGCGGCGCATGAAAGCCGGTGTCAGGAGGGCCGGTGCCGATCGGCCACACGGCGGGTCACCGGGGGTGGCGCATGATGATGCGCTGCGGCACACAGGTGCGGGATTTCGCATGGGAGCCAACAGACGGTTCCATCCCCCAGATTGAACCAACCATGCTAGGATATCGTAAGATCAGCCGCGCGTCACCAGCTGTTGCGGCTGTCATTCAAGTTTAACACCAGATATTGCCACCCTCCTTCGGACTACCCCCGCATCCCGAGTCGGGCTTGCTGCGGGCGCGAAAGGGGTGGAGAAGCAGCCGGAGCCGAAATGCCGTTCCCGACCAGCCGTTCCAAACCGCCCGCCCCCCACACCGGTGCCGCCGTCGCCGCCACCGATGCGGAATCCGGCACGGAGGGGGCCGACCGTGCCGAGGATTTGCGCAAGTCCTTGTACGCCTTGAAGGTCATGCATGAACGCGGCCTGCTGCCGACCAACCAGTATGAAGAGGAGGTGGCGCGGCTGAAGGGTGACCCCACCTGACCTTTCGGGGCATTCCATGGGGATGTACCGGCACCGGCCAATAGATGTTGTGGAAGGGCCGGTGCTTGTCGCAAAATCTGCGGATGAAATGCTTGACGCCGTTTGCCAAACCGGCTTGAACGACGCGGTTGACGGGGCTGAATCAGCTTATCGCCGCATGGCTGCAGGCGGCGGCGCGGATCGGCCGGGGCTTGGCCTGACAGGTGGGGTAATAATCGGCAATGAGTACGCAGGTCGCCTATCGGGACGCACCCTTCCAGCTGCGCGGCAGCACTTTCACCATGATGGTGCTGAAGGTCAGTGACCCCCGCAATCCCAATTTCTTTCCCGTTCTGTCAGGCAAGATCGCCCAGGCGCCAAATTTCTTCCGCCACGCCCCGGTGGTGCTGGACCTGGATGATCTGCCGGCGGGCGTGCCGTTCGATTTCGAAAGCTTCGTCAAGCTGTTGCGCAATCTGGGCCTGATCGCGGTCGGGCTGCAGGGTGGCACCAAGGAACAGCAGGATGCCGCCCTTGCCGTGGGTCTGGCGCTGCTGCAGGCGCCGCGCGGCAAGGTGGAGATGTTTGACCCTCTGGCCGGGACCGGCCGCAGCCCGGCGCAGGGGCTGGCCAATGTGCAGGCACAGCCGCAGCAGCCGGCACAGGCCCCCGCCGCACCGGTGATCCTGGAACCGCCGCCGCCGCCGCGTGCCTCCATGCTGGTGACGGAACCGATCCGGTCGGGGCGACAGATTTATGCCGCCGGCTGTGACCTTATCGTGGTCGGCCCGGTCAGCCCCGGTGCCGAACTGCTGGCCGATGGCAGCATCCATGTCTATGGCACGTTGCGCGGCCGGGCCCTTGCCGGCGTGTCGGGCGACCAGAATGCGCGCATCTTCTGCCAGAGCCTGGAGGCGGAGCTGGTCTCCATCGCCGGGCTCTACCGGGTGTCGGAGGATATGGATAAGGATATCCGCCGCCGGCAGGTGCAGATCTATCTGAACAATGGTTTCTTGCATATCGACCCGGTTTCCGCCTGAATTGGCCTTTACCGGTTCTTAATCTTACAACAACCTCTGACCTTGGGAGACGCCTCTTGGCCAAGATCATTACGATGACCTCCGGCAAGGGCGGCGTGGGCAAGACGACGTCGAGCGCCGCCGTCGGCACCGGTCTTGCCCTGCGCGGTTTCAAAACCTGCATCATCGATTTCGATGTCGGCCTGCGCAATCTGGACCTGATCATGGGATGCGAACGCCGCGTGGTGTTCGATTTCATCAATGTGATCAATGGGGAAGCGCGCCTGAACCAAGCGCTGATCAAGGATAAGCGGGTGGAAAACCTGTATATCCTGCCCACCAGCCAGACCCGCGACAAGGACGCACTGACGCCGGCAGGGGTTGGCAAGATCCTGGATGAGTTGAAGAAGGAATTCGACTACATCATCTGCGACAGCCCGGCCGGCATCGAAAAGGGTGCCCTGATGGCGCTCTATTGGGCCGACCATGCCATCGTCGTCACCAACCCCGAAGTCTCCTCCGTGCGCGACAGCGACCGTATCCTGGGTGTGATCCAGGCCAAGTCGCGCCGCGCCGAACAGGGGCTGGAGCCGGTGCAGGAACATCTGCTGGTCACCCGCTATGATGTGGAGCGGGTGGAAAAGGGTGAGATGCTGAAGGTGGATGATGTGCTGGAAATCCTGGCCATCCCGCTGCTGGGCATCATCCCGGAAAGCCCGGCCGTGCTGAAGGCATCCAATGTCGGGATGCCGGTGGTGCTGGATGATAAATCCACCGCCGGTCAGGCCTATGCCGACGCTGTCGGCCGTTTCCTGGGTGAGAAGATCGAGCATCGCTTCATCAAGCCTGAGAAAAAGGGCCTGCTCGACCGGTTGCTGCGGAGGACGGCATGAGCTTACTCGACATCTTCAAGCGTTCCAAGCCGCCCACGATTGCCGCCCAGGCCAAGGAACGGCTGCAGATCGTGCTGGCCCATGAACGGTCGGACCGCAACAGCCCGGACTTTCTGCCCGCCCTGCAGCAGGAATTGCTGGCTGTCATCAAGAAATATGTCAGCGTGGACGAAGATAAGGTGGCGGTGAAGCTGGAGCGTGAAAGCGGCTGTTCCATGCTGGAAGTGAATGTGGAACTGCCAAGCCCCGCCGCCCGTGCCGCCGCTGCCGCGGCGGCAGCGGTCAAGGGTAAAACGGCCCCGGCCAGTTGACCGGGCCGGGGCCGGGAGGGGTGCGGCATCGCGCCGACAATGCCCACCGGTTCCCCGACCCTTGGCAGGACAGGGCCGGACAAAACAGGGGACGATGGTGCGTAGAGGGCGGGGCATTGCACGGGGCTTCCTGGCGCTGTTGGCCCTGTTGAGCCTCTCCTCCCCCGCATGGGCGGAAGGAAATCGTCAGGAACTTTCCATCGCCCTGTCCGGTCAATCCACCCTTGATGACCCGCATCAGGCCCGCAGCGGCGCGGATTTCCAGTATTTCGAACATATCTTCGATACGCTGGTGACCCGCGATGGTTTTGGGGTGATGCCCCGGCTGGCCATCACCTGGAACAGCCCGGATAACCGGAAGTGGTCGTTCCGCATCCGGAATGATGCCAGGTTTTCCAACGGTCGTTCCGTAACCGCAAGGGATGTTGCCTATTCCCTTTGCCGCTTTGAAACCCTGTCGCGGGACGTGGGGGGCAATTATCTGGGGCTCTCCCTGGTGGAGATCACCGGCACCACCAGCCTGACGCTGCATCTTGACAGCGCTTACCGGCTGCTTCCCGCCGCCCTCAGTCTGGTTTTCATTGTGGCCGCACCGGCTGATGGGCGCGGTGTGGGCGGGCCCATGGGATGCGATCCGGCCAAAGTGCTGGCCGGGCGCGGCAGCCCCCAGCTTGGCAGCGGTCCTTACGTCGCCGCCGACAGTCCGCAGGCCAATACCCGCAGGCTGGCGGCATCTCCCTACCATGGGGCGGAATCGCCGCCCTGGCGCTCCCTGAACCTGATCAGCGAACCCGACGCGCGGGAACGGCTGCGCCTGCTGTTGGCCGGCACCGTCGACATCATGGAAGATGTGTCACCCTTTCAGCTGCCCTATTTCCAGCGCCAGCCCAATGTGCATCTGACGGAATTGCCCACCGACCGGGTGCTGCTGCTGACCTTCAACATGGCGCCCACCGACAGCGATGGCCGGCCGAACCCGCTGGCCGACAGCCGGGTACGCCGGGCCATAAATATGGCGATTGACCGTTGGGCCCTGGTAGAGCGGGGGCTGGCGGGGGTCGGCGGCCCCGCCTGGCAGCTGGCGCAACCGGGAATGGAGGGCTGGCTGCCCGCGCGGGCCACCGGCCCAGCCAGTGATGTACAGGGTGCGCGCCACCTGCTGGCCGAAGCCGGATATCCAAATGGTTTTGCGGTGGATATCCTGATGCCGCGCACGCGCGTGACCAATCAGCCGCGCGTGGTTGAATTGCTGGCCGGCATGTTGCGCGCCATCAACATCCAGGCGCAGGTAGAGCCCATTGAGGGGGCAGCGACGCGCGAGCGCATCCGGAAAGGGGACTTCACTCTGGCGATGAGCGCCATCGGCCTGACCGCCGGATCGGCGATGGAGGGGCTGGAGGCGACTGCCGGCCCCCTGTTCCACCATACCGGCACCAATCCCAGCGGTTATGAGGATGCCCAGCTGACCGCCCTGCTGGCCAAGGCCCGCGCAGCACCGCCAGCCGCCATCCCGGCCCTGGCGATGCAGGCCACCGCGATTCTGGATCGGGACATGCCGATGATCCCGCTGCTGCATATGCGCGATCTGGTCGCCCACCGGGCTGACCTGACCATTGCGGCCAGCGACACGGCACGGGCCTTCGGGCGGATCACCTGGCCGGCGACGGCCCAGTTGAACCCGCCGCCCTAACAAGGGGATGGCCGTCGATCAGCCCGGACGTTTCACCGGGAACACATGTTCCGGACCCGGAAAGATCCGCGCCTGCACATCGGCCGTATAGGCCGCCGCCGCCGCCTCGATCTGCTCGCCCAGCGTGGCATAGCGCTTGACGAATTTCGGGGTGAAACCGCCGAACAGGCCCAGCATGTCATCGCTGACCAGCACCTGCCCGTCACAGGCCACACTGGCACCGATACCGATGGTGACGGCGGGAATGCTCTCGGTGATCTGGCGGGCCAGTGGCTCCACCACCCCTTCCACCACCACGGAGAAGGCGCCGGCCTCTGCGATGGCGCGGGCATCGCCCAGAATCTTGTGCTGTTCAGCATCCGACCGGCCGCGCGCCCGATAACCGCCCAGCGCATTCACCGCCTGCGGGGTCAGCCCGACATGACCCATCACCGGAATTCCGCGGCGGACCAGGAAATCCACTGTTTCGGCCATTTCCTCTCCACCCTCCAGCTTCACCGCCTGGGCACCGGTTTCGGCCAGCACGCGGGCGGCATTGCGGAAGGCCTGCTGCGGGCTTTCCTGATAGGTCGCCCAGGGCAGGTCCACCACCACACAGGCCCGCGCCGATCCGCGTACCACGGCGGCGCCATGGGCGATCATCATCTCCAGCGTCACGCCCAGCGTGCTGTCCAGCCCATAGACCACCATGCCCAAACTGTCACCGACCAGCAGGCAATCCACATGCGGGTCCAGCAGCCGGGCGGTGGAAACACTATAGGCGGTCAGAACTGAGACAGGCTGCTGGCCCTTGCGGGCGGCGATATCCGGTACACTGATACGCTTGATCTGGCTGGTGGCGCTCATTTCCGGTCCCCTCACTGCTTTTTGCGCTGCGGCAAGCCGCTCGTTGCAGCAACCCCTAGCATAATTTCCCTGCCGGGGGCAAAGCGGGGACCGGGCGCATCACCATCCACCCATTACTGCACCATGCGCATTTCGCCCCGTGCCCGTTTGGACGCCATGGGCGGCACCGGCCCAGCCGGCAACTCGGCACTGCTGCGCACCCGGCGGGCCACCTTCTTATAGGCGCCGCTCTCGATCTGGCGGATACGTTCCTTGCTGACCCCGTAATGCTGGGCCAGCGTTTCCAGGGTCACCGGGTTTTCCGCCAGATTGCGGGAGGCGAAAATATGCCGCTCCCGTTCGCCCAGAATGGTGAGCGCATCACGCATCATCGCCCGCCGGTCGTTCAGCTCGCTGCGCTCGGCCAAGTTTTCCTCCACCGATTCCCCATCATCGGCCAGCAGGTCAATGGCTTCATGGTCGCCATCCTCCCCCACCGGCACATTCAGCGAGGTAACGGGCGTTGAGAAGCGATGCTCCATCTCCCGCACCTCCTCCACCGAGGCGCCCAGCGTCGTCGCCACGCGCAGCACATCATCATCATTCATCACCCGGTCCTCGATCCCCAGCTTGCGCTGGGTCTGGCGCAGGTTGAAGAACAGGCGCTTCAAGGCGGCCGTGTTGCCGCCCTTGATCAGCGACCAGTTATGCAGCACGAAGCTCTGCACCTCCGCCCTTATCCACCACAGCGCATAGGTGGACAGCCGGAAGCCGCGCGACGGGTCAAAGCGCTGCACCGCCTTCACCAGGCCGATATTCGCCTCCGAGATCAGGTCGGCGATGGGCAGGCCGGAGCGGGCATATTTCGCGGCAATCTTCACCGCCAGCCGCATATGGCTTTTCACCAGCTGGTCAAAGGCGCGGCGATCCTGCCGCTCCGTCCAGGCATGGGCAAGCTGCTGCTCCTCTTCCGGGGGCAGCATGGGGAAACGGTTGGCCTGCGACGTGAAACTGCGCAGCAGGTCGGCGGATTCGGTGTAGCTGGCCATGGCCTCTGTCCTCCTCTGGACGCGGCGCGATGCGGATAACCGGCCCGGCATTGGCACCGGCCACATCTCCCAATGGGAACCGCTCCTTCTTGGAATGATTCTAAGATAGGACGGTGCAGGCTTATCCGCAAGACCCGGCGCGGCTATATATCAAAGGTCATAGCGCAGACCGGGGCCGGCAATGAAAAAGGGCGACCGATCAATGCCGGCCGCCCTTGGTCAACAAAGCGGAGCGTCAGGGGTTCCCGGGGGATTTACCCCTGGATCGGCGCCATCGCCTCCAGCACTGTGCCTTCCGTCAGCAATTGCGGCAGCACCAGCGGTTCCGCCGCACCGGGCAGATAGAGCAGGTAGAGCGGCACGCCGCTGCGGCCATGGCTTTCCAGGATGCGGGCGATCTTGGCATCGCGGTTGGTCCAGTCGCCCTTCAGATAGGTGATGCCCTTCTGCTTCATCGCCGCCTTCACCGCCTCGGTCGACAGGGAGGTGCGTTCATTCACCAGACAGGTGACGCACCAGGCGGCGGTGAAATTCACGAAGACCGGCTTGTTCTGGCCGCGCAATTCGTCCAGCCGCGCCTCGCTGAAGGCTTCGTAATTCTTCGCCGGGCCGCTGCTGGCAGCCAGGGCAGCGGGGGCGGCATTCATCGCCGTGCGCCCGGCCCCCAGCACAGAGGCCACCACCAGCGCCAGCGCCACCAGCCCGCCGCCGACCCGCCAGCCGGTGCCCGACTGGCGGGTGACGCCATAGAGCCAGCCGGCAAAAGCCACCGCCACCATGCCGGCCAGCACGGCGGCCACCGTGTCCGGCCCCGCCTGCACCGACAGCACCCAGACCAGCCAGGCCGCCGAGGCATAAAGCGGGAAGGCCAAACCCTGCTTCACCCGGTCCATCCACAGGCCGGGGCGCGGCATCCGGCGCAGCAGCGCCGGGCTGAAAGTCAGGGCCAGGAAAGGCAGCGCCATGCCCAGGCCCAGCGACAGGAAGACGGCCATGGCCGCATACCAGGGCTGGGTGATGGCATAGCCGAGTGCCGTGCCCATGAAGGGCGCCGTGCAGGGCGTGGCCACCACGGTGGCCAGCACACCGGTGAAGAAGCTGCCAGCCAGCCCGCCCCTGGATGCCAGCCCCTGCCCCACCCCCATGGCGCTGGTGCCGATACTGAACACGCCCGACAGCGACAGCCCCAGCAGCAGCATGACATAGGCCAGGATGGCGACCACCAGCGGGTCTTGCAGCTGGAAGCCCCAACCAATCGCCGCCCCACCCGCGCGCAACACCAGCAGCGCCCCGGCGATGGCGGCGAAGCAGGCCAGCACACCGGCGGTATAAACCAGCCCATGCTGGCGGGCATGGCCCGGCCCATGGCTGATCAGCGCCATCGCCTTCATCGACAATACGGGGAAGACGCAGGGCATCAGGTTGAGGATCATGCCGCCCAGCAGCGCCAGCAGGATGGCTCCGGCCAGGGAGGTGCCCGCCGTCTCCTTCGCTGCCGAGTCGAGCACAGTCCCCGCCGCTGGGGTCGTCGCAGCCATCGCCCCGGTATCGGCACTGATGGCAAAGGCATGGCGCAGCGGCTTGCCGTCCAACTCCTCCACAAAGGTCAGCACGCCTTTGGCCGGACCGGCCGGCAAGGCCCCGCCGGGGGTCAGCGCCAGGGTCAACCCCTGCCCATCCAGCTGCATCGGCTGGGCGGCATTGGAGGCAGCGGTCTTGAAATCGTCGGGGAAGAAGAAGGCGTCGCGGATCTTGCCCTGCGCCAGCTCCGGCGCCTGGATCACCAGCTTATGCTGCTTTTCCCCCGGCACCAGCCGCACCGGATAGGGGCTGGGCACCGGCAGGCTGGTCCGGGCCTCCGTGAACAAGGCCGCCGCCTCCGCTGCCGGCTTCGCCGCACCGTCCACCACCGGCACATCCAGGGTCAGCGTTGCCGACTCGGGAATACAGATGTCCTCACAGACCAGCCAATCGACCGCCGCTGTCAGGGTGACGGGGGCGCCGGGCTTGGCATCGGCCGGCAGCGTCAGCGGCACCAGCAGATGCACCGTGTTCTGATAGCCGAAATTGACCAGCGGCCCGATGGGAAAGCGTTCCGGCGCTGGCCAATTGATATCGCCTGCCTGCCAGCCCGCTGGCAGGGTCCAGCCGATGGAGGTGGCGATGCCGCTATCCCCTGGATTGAGCCAGTAGGTATGCCAATGCAGCCGGATTTTCTGGGTCAGCGCCACCCAGACCTGCTGGCCGGGGGCAGCCCCATCGGTTTCCAGGGTCAGATGGCTTTCGACATTCTCCGTTGCCACGGCCGGACCGGCAACCAGGGCGGCCGGGGCGGCACTGCTGGCAAGAACAGTCAGGGCCAGGGCGGCCGGCAGGAACAGCTTGGACATGGGCGGGTGATCTCCTTCGCACCCTAGATTTAATGCTGTCCGGAGCAAACGACCACCCCCTATGCGATGGCCGCAGCAAGGCACCCCTGCACAGCGGTTGAACCAGGACAGCAAGGCGGCTAGGTTCGCTTGCCCGATGGCAGCCGGATGTCCATCTGCGGCATAACCATACTATTGGCTGAAAGCCTCCGTTCAAGGAAACGCCCCCCATGACCACGCATCGTTCCAAGGTTTTGATCATCGGCGCCGGCCCCGCCGGCTATACGGCGGCGATTTATGCTGCGCGCGCCAGCCTGGAACCGGTGCTGGTCCAGGGGATGACGCCGGGTGGTCAGCTCACCATCACCAAGGATGTGGAAAATTACCCCGGTTTTGCCGACCCGGTGGAAGGCCCGCACCTGATGGAACAGATGCGCGCCCAGGCGGAGCGCTATGGCACCAAGATGTTCTTCGACATCATCACCGATGTTGATTTCACCCAGCGCCCCTTCATCTGCAAGGCCGATAGCGGGGATGAGTTCGTGGCCGACGCGGTGATTATCGCCACCGGTGCCCAGGCCCGCTGGCTGGGCATTCCCGGCGAACAGCATTTCCAGGGCGCTGGTGTCTCGGCCTGTGCCACCTGCGACGGCTTCTTCTTCCGGGGCAAGGAAGTCGCCGTGGTTGGCGGCGGCAATACCGCGCTGGAAGAAGCACTTTACCTCACCCACCATGCGGCCAAGGTGACGCTGATCCATCGGCGCGACAGCTTCCGCGGCGAACGCATCCTGCAGGAGCGCGTCGCCGCCCACCCGAAGATCGAGGTGGTGTGGGACAGCGTGGTGGACGAAATCCTGGGCGTCGGCGGCGACAGCTTCAGCGATCCCAAGCGCGTTACCGGCGTGCGCCTGCGCAATGTGAAGACCGACGCTGTGTCGGAACGCAGCCTGGACGGCGTGTTCGTCGCCATCGGCCACGACCCGGCGACCAAGCTGTTCAAGGGCAAGCTGCGCATGGATGAGGAGGGCTATCTGGTCACCGCCCCCGACAGCACCCGCACCGACATTGATGGCGTCTATGCCGCCGGCGATGTGAAGGACAAGGTGTTCCGTCAGGCGGTCACCGCCGCCGGCATGGGCTGCATGGCGGCCCTGGAAGTGGAAAGGTTCCTGGCCGGCCATTGATTCGGCGGCAGATGGTTCACTGGCCGAATCAGGCCGGTGCGGACGGGTATTTTCGCCGGAGGATGGCCGGTGCGACCCGTCCGCACACCCCAGTGTGACCTGAAGGTTACGTCCATCAGGTCATAAACTGTTGCAAGGACAATACGATACCTTGCGGTAATGACGGTTTTTAGCGACAAGCCCTAGCAATGGCGAAAAGCCCCGTATATCATCCATGCGTCGGCTGCATTCCCGCTGCCGATCAACAGACGGGGTGTCCAGCGCAGGGCGCCACTTTCTAGGGACGGGTCCATGGATTGGGACAAGCTTCGCGTCTTTCACGCAGTGGCGGAGGCGGGCAGCTTCACACATGCGGGGGAAACCCTGAATCTCAGCCAGTCTGCCGTAAGCCGGCAGATCAGCGCGCTGGAGGAAAGCCTCCACGTGCCGCTGTTTCACCGCCATGCGCGGGGACTGATTCTGACTGAGCAGGGCGAACTGCTGTATCGCACCGCACGTGAGGTCTTTGCCAAGCTCTCGATGACGGAGGCCATGCTCTCCGAATCGAAGGAGCATCCGAAGGGCCCGCTGAAGGTCACTACCACCATCGCGTTGGGTTCCACTTGGCTGACCCCGCGGGTGAAAGATTTCCTGACGCTCTATCCGGATGTGCAGCTGACGCTGCTGCTGGACGATAATGAGCTGGACCTGTCGATGCGGGAGGCGGATATCGCCATCCGCCTGTCGGCACCGCGCCAGCCCGATCTGATTCAGCGCCATCTGATGACGGTGCGTGTGCATCTCTATGCCCACAAATCCTACATCGAAAAGCGTGGGATGCCGCAATCGGTGGCGGAGCTGGACCAGCATGACCTGATCGCCTATCCGAATGAGGCGCGGGCCCCGGTCAGCAACATCAACTGGGCGCTGCATGTCGGCGATCCGCCGGGTGGCGAACGTCACACGGCGTTGCGCGTCAACAGCCTGTACGCCATGTTCCGCGCCGCGCAGAGCGGCCTGGGCATTGCCTCGCTGCCTGATTATGTGGTGGATGGCCAGTCGGATATGGTCCGGGTGTTGCCGGAAATCAGCGGGCCACGCATCGACGCCTATTTCGTCTATGCGGAGGAATTGCGCCATTCCAAGCGCATCGCCGTGTTCCGTGATTTCCTGGTGAAGAAGGTTGCTGAAACCTTCCCCGCAACCCATGCGCAAAACGCATAACTCACGCTTCGCATCACCCCTGGTGAAATGCGCAGGAATGCTTAAATCTTAGGCCACCTGCTGCTGCATTGCAGCGCGGGTGTTTCGCCCCGATTTACCCGGTCGGGGTTGGGTCCTTGACCCAGCGTCTCCCAGACGTGAAGCCTCCCTGTTCAACTCGGCCGGAAACCTTTTGGTTTTCCGGCCGTTTTTTTATCCCGGGCCTGGCTTGACGGCTGCCCAAGGGGTGGGCAATGGCTGCCGCCCGATAAGGCAGAATCGCAACTTTCCCCCCTGCTTTCGCGCTATTGCGGATCGATAGGCATCGGCCCATGATTCGGCCCATGTCTATCAACGGCGTCACCGGCAGCTATACCGCCCCCAGCCCGCCGCCACCGGAACCCGCACCGGGCCGGCGATCGGCGGACCCTGCGCCGGCCCCACCCCCACCGAATCCGGCCCCGGCCTCCCGCCTGCCGGATCGCAACCTGTCACCCGTACAACCGGTGCCAATCGGGCCGGTACAGCTGACGCCGATGCCCCCGCCCATGCCACCGGCCCCGATGCCGGGCAGCTTGGTCAATATCGTGGTTTAGAGCCGGGTGCGTTTAAACGGAAACGCACCCGGCTCTAAGTCCTTGTTCAGCGAGCGGATTCACGCTCCAAAGCGATTCCGCTTTTCCACGATCCGCTCTAGAGCCAAGCCACCCTCAGGGATCCGCTCTAGAGCCAAGCCACCCTCAGGCGCTTTGCCGCTTTTCCAGATTAAGGGCGGGAGGATCGGCAAGGTCGCCCTGATGCGGCTTTACCTCGACAATCATATAGCCCGCCTCCTCGGGAAAGCGCACCAGGGCTTTGCGCTTGGCCCGGGCCGCATCGGCCGCAAAATAGAAGACGTAGCGACCATCATCCCAGAGGGTCGTGACATTGTCCGGCTCCAGCGGCGAGGCCACGTCGCGTTGGCGGCGGACGCAAATGATCCAGCCCGTCTCCGACAGGCCGCGCCGTTCATCCAGCACCAGCACCCGCCGATCCTCCGCCTCCAACTCCATCAGGCGGCGCTGCAGCTCCCCCAGCTTGTCGCTCAGCGCTGTTGCCTCAATGTCGTCCTGTCCCGCCGTCAGCCGCTGGCCCAGGCTTTCGCGTGCCAGGGAGCGGACCTTCTGGCTCAGTGACTGCTGACGGCGGCGCAATTCCCGGATGGCGCGCTGTGTCTCTCGGATCGTCCTGCGCGCCCGCCGCACGGTGGGGCGCAGGGAGAGGATCACCAGCATCGCCCCGATCAGGAACAGGGTGGTCGGGCTCATGCCGGCTCCATCGCGGCTGGCTCCTCGGCGGTCACATCCATCTCGGCCGGTGCTGCATCGCTGCTGGGCGCGGCCACCCCGGTCAGCGGCTGGGCGAAAACCGCCTTGAAGCCGGAGGCACGCGGATAGACCCGCTCAAACTCCGCCTTGGCCTCCTCCGGCCCTGGGGCCCAGACATGCACCGGGCAGGGCTGGGCCCAGCTGCTGTCATAAAAGGCGTGCCGCTCCCCCCGCTTCACCTGATGGGAGACGGATGTATTCACCACCAGGAATTCATAGGGCTTGTTGGGGAACTGCTCCGCCCCCAGCGTGCGCACAAAACGATAGGGGGAATTTTCCAGCTCCCGAATGCGGGCACGCAGGGCCTTCTCATTGCGCTGGGCACCGAACAGTTGGCTGGCGGCCCCGGCAGCGCGGGCCTTGCGATCTTCCACCCGCGCGGCCAAGCCGTTGGCCAGCCGTGCATAGCGGGCCAGCCGCGCCCGCAACTGCACCTCCCGCGCCTGCCCCCGCATCAGCCGGGCATAGAGATGGGCCATGACGGCGACGAGTATATTGACCCCGACCCCCGCCAGGAAGGTTACCACCGCGAACTGAACGAAGCCGATCAGATGGGTCAGCACCAAGATGCCCCGGATTGCTATGTTTCGTTATATTGCAACAAAACACCTGAAGGTGAAAAGCGAAATGATCCATGTGAAACATGGGCTTGGGCAGGGCAGGCCTAAAGGATGGTGAAGTTGTGGCGCACACAACCGATCGAATTACAATAGTTTGTGTCGGATTCGGCATGGACATCATAAATATTCGATGCCGACCGCATGGCGCCACGCCCTCTCCATGCGAATAGGGCATCCGTACCCAGCGCCCTTTTCGGGCACAAATCCGCGCTGCGGGCGTTTCAAGCAGTGAAAGCCGGCCCCCGCCGGTTCCTGCCAGCAAGCGGAGCACCCGACCATGGCCAACCAAAAGCCCAGCATCGTCGCCTCTGACACCGACCGCACGCCGCCTTCCACCGAATTGCTGCCGGTGCAAACCGGCATCGACCGCGACCAGCGCAAGGCCCTGGCGGAGGGGTTGGCCGGGGTTCTGGCCGACAGCTACACGCTGTTGGGCAAGACCCATGGCTTTCATTGGAATGTCACCGGCAACCGTTTCCATTCCCTGCACGCGATGTTTCAAGCGCAATATGAGGATCTGACCGACGCCGTGGATGAACTGGCGGAGCGCATCCGGGCGCTGGGCCATTTCGCCCCCGGCAGCCTGTCGCAGTTCCTGAAACTGACCGGGATTGAGGATGAACATGGCGTGCCCGACGACCGGGCCATGCTGGAACAGTTGGTGCGCGACAATGAACAGGTCACCCGCGCCTGCCGTGCCGTGGTGGAACTGGCCGATCAGGCCGGCGATACGGTAACCGAAGACCTGATGAATCAGCGCATGGCCTATCATGAAAAGGCCGCCTGGATGCTACGCGCCTCCATCGGGAAGTAATAAGCCCTTCCGTAACGATAGGAACGGGCCGCGCCGCCGGGTGCGGCCCTTTGCTGTCATCCATGCGCTTGCGGATTTGTTCGCGGGATGTTCCAATGGAACAGCTTTTCCTCCCCCCGCGAAAGATCCCCTTGCCATGGAACAGCGCGTCACCCTGATCACCCTCCATGTCGCCGATCTGGCGCGGGCGCGCCGCTTCTATGAAGGGCTGGGCTGGGCCGTGGCGGCGGAAGGGGCGGGGGAGGCGTGTTTTTTCCAGCTGGGCCCGCTGGGCCTGTGCCTGCTGGGACAGGCGGCTTACCGGCGGGAAATGGCCGGGGATGCCGACCATGTGCCGCCGGGCCCGTCCATGCTGGCCCATAATGTCTTCCACAAGGCCGATGTCGACACGCTGCTGTCTTTCGCCCTGACCCAGGGCGGGCGGCTGGTGCGGCCGGCGGCGGAGCAGTTCTGGGGTGGCTATAGCGGCATGTTCGCCGACCCGGACGGGCATTATTGGGAAATCGCCTATAATCCTTATTGGCCGTTGGCCGATGATGGCCGCGTCACCATCGCCTGACCCGGCATGAGCGACGCGCGCATTCCCCTGAACGGCACCCTGCTGCTGCCCGATCTCAGCGGTGCCCTGTTCTGGCCGGATCAGGGCTGGCTGCTGGTGGCCGATCTGCACCTGGAAAAGGGGTCCGCCTATGCCCGGTTCGGCCAATTGCTGCCCCCCTATGACACGGCGGCCACGCTGACCCGGCTGGAACAGGCCTGCCAGCGCTGGCAGCCCCGGCGGGTGATCTGCCTGGGCGACAGTTTCCATGATGCCGAGGCCGCCAGCCGGATCAGCAGCACCGACGGGCAGCGCATCGCCGCCCTGACCCGTGCCCATGACTGGGTCTGGATCAGCGGCAACCATGACCCCGCCCCGCCGCCCGGCTGGGGTGGGATGGTGACGGACAGCATCCGCCACGGCCCCCTGCTGCTGCGCCACGCAGCGGAAGCGGTGGACCCGGCGGGGGAGATTTCCGGCCATTATCATCCCAAGGCGGTGACGCAGGTGCGCGGCCGCCGCCTGTCTGCGCGCTGTTTCGTCAGCGATGGGCAACGGCTGATCCTGCCAGCCTTCGGCGCCTATACAGGGGGACTGAACGTACTGGACCCGGCCATCCGCACGCTGTTCGGCAGGGACATGTTGACCTGGGCGCTGGGGACGGAGCGGCTGCACCTGTTGCCCGCAGCACGGCTGACGGCCGATGCCGCCACGCGGCGGGAATTGAAGCGGGTGAGCGGGTAATACCAAGCCGCCTAAAGGTTGGCCTTTAGGCGGCTTGGAGGGCGAAGACCGCCGGCACGCCGCACGTGCAGCGCAAGCCAAGGGTGCCTTATGCGCCCACCCGGTGCCTGAGGGAACGCAAAATCACCCTGGATCGGTCACGATCAAGGGTGATTGGTATAAAAGGGGGGAAGCCCGACATAGTGACGGCCCGGAGCGGGGGGATGCATCCGGGCCGTCGGGTGCCCGGCGGCGGAATGGGGGGGAAGTCCAGGCCGGGGGAGGGCCATATCCGCCATTGGTGCCGGGCACAATGATTAGATAGGGTTTGATCCCGCCGAATCAACAATCAGCGCCCATGACTTTGGTATTAATCAACGATAGACCTTAGGTCGAAATAAGCGGCTGATCCAATGTCGCACCGGCACCGTATAAGCCGCTGATGAAAAAGATTCCCGGAGCCCCTGGCCTTCAATGACGACACACCCGAGCGCCCCGATCATTGTCTGGTTCCGCCAGGATTTGCGTCTGGCCGACAACCCGGCGCTGTACCATGCCGCCCAGGCTGGGCGGCCGGTGCTGCCGGTCTATGTGCTGGATGATGTGACGCCCGGCCCCTGGCGGGCCGGCGGGGCCAGCCGCTGGTGGCTGCATCACAGCCTGACCGCGCTGGCCGCCGATCTGGCGGTGTGCGGCAGCCGCCTTGTTCTGCTGCGGGGGCCGGGTGATGCGGTGATCCGCGATCTGGCCCGGCAGGTGGGTGCCGCAGAGGTGGTGTTGAACCGCTGCTATGAGCCGTTCGCGGCGGAACGCGACAGCCGGCTGAAGGCGGCCCTGTCCGATGAAGGCATCGCCGTGCGCAGCTTCAACGGTTCCCTGCTGAAAGAACCGTGGGAGGTGCTGACGGGGGCCGGCACGCCTTTCAAGGTCTTCACCCCCTATTGGCGGGCCTGTCTGGCGGCCATGAACCCGGCCCCTGCCCTGCCCGCCCCGGCGCAACTGGCCCCTCATGCCGCAGCACCCGCCGGCGATGCGTTGGCCGATTGGGCGCTGTTGCCGACCAGGCCCGACTGGGCCGGCGGGATGCGCGCCTTCTGGCAGGCGGACGGGATTGGGGAGGCGGCGGCCATGACCCGGCTGGAAAACTTCCTGTCCGGACCGGCGGCGCAGTATAAGCAGGACCGCGACATGCCAGGGCTGGATGGCACGTCGCGCCTGTCCCCGCACCTGCATTTCGGCGAAATCTCCCCCCGGCAGATCTGGCACCGGGCCAAGGCGCACACGGCCATGGTGTCGGCGGCGGCAGCCGCACAGATTGACGGGTTCCTGCGGGAGATCGGCTGGCGGGAATTCTGCTATTCCCTGCTGTACAATTTCCCCACCCTGCCGGAACGGCCGCTGAACCCGGCCTTTGACGCTTTCCCCTGGGCCGACGATCCCGCCCTGCTGGCCGCGTGGCAACGGGGCCGCACCGGTTATCCCATTGTCGATGCCGGGTTGCGCCAGCTCTGGACCACCGGTTGGATGCATAACCGGGTGCGGATGATTGTCGGTTCCCTGCTGGTCAAACATCTGCTGCTGCCCTGGCAGGCGGGGCAGGATTGGTTCTGGGATACGCTGGTGGATGCCGATCTGGCCAATAATGCCGCCGGCTGGCAATGGATTGGGGGTTGCGGGGCCGATGCCGCGCCCTATTTCCGCGTCTTCAACCCGGTGCTTCAGGGCCAGAAATTTGATGCCGAGGGGCATTTTGTCCGGCACTGGGTGCCAGAACTGAAACAATTGCCGGCCAAATATATCCACGCGCCCTGGGAGGCACCAGCCATAGTGCTGCGGGACGCCGGGATCGTGTTGGGACATCATTATCCCCGGCCGGTCATCGACCATGCGATGGGACGCCGGCGCGCCCTTGACGCCTTTCAAGCGATCAAAGGCGGTGCAGGGCCGACAGCGGATTAAGAAAGGGTTCAGCTTATGAAGATCGCTGTCATTGGTGCCGGCATTTCCGGCCTCAGCGCGGCCTGGCTGCTGCGGCGCCACGGGTACGACGTCACGGTCTATGAACAGAATGACTATCTGGGCGGCCATTCCAACACGGTGGATGCCCCCGGCGCCCATGGCCGCACCGTACCAGTGGATACCGGCTTCATCGTCTTTAACGAGGCGACATATCCCAACCTGATCGCCTTGTTCGATCATCTGGGCGTACCCTCCACCCCCTGCACCATGAGCTTTGCCGTCAGCCTGGATCGGGGCCGACTGGAATATTCCGGCAGCAATCTGGCCGGCATGTTCGCACAGAAGCGCAACCTGCTGTCCCCCACCTATCACCTGATGCTGCGCGACATCATGCGCTTCTACAAGGAAGCGCCCAAGCTGCTGCGCGACCCGCGCGCCATCGATCTGACGCTGGGCGAATATCTGGATGCCGGCCGCTATGGCCACCGCTTCATCTATGACCATCTGCTGCCGATGGGGGCGGCCATCTGGTCTTCCACCATTTCAGAGATGCTGTCCTTTCCGGCACAGAGCTTCGTGCGTTTCTTCCAGAATCATGGGCTGCTGAAGGTGAAGAACCGGCCGCAATGGTTCACCGTGAAGGGGGGCAGCCGCACCTATGTGCGGGCGCTGGCCGACACACTGGGCGACCGCTGCCTGATCAATTGCGCCATCACCAGCCTGCACCGCACCCCCAACGGGGTGGAAATCCAGGATGCCACCGGCCGGACCAGCCATTACGACCATGTGGTGATCGGTGCCCATGCCGATCAGGCCCTGGCCATGCTGACCGATGCCACGCCGGACGAACAGCAGGTGCTGGGAGCCTTCCGCTATCAGTTGAACCGCGCCTGCTTGCATAGCGACCCGGCCCTGATGCCGGTGCGGCCCAAGGCCTGGTCAGCCTGGAACTATCTGGCCAATGGCACGCGTGAGCGCCGGGCCAAGGTCTCCGTCACCTATTGGATGAATGTGCTGCAGGGGATCGAGGCCTCCACGCCACTATTCGTCACCCTGAACCCGATCCGGGAGCCAAGGCCGGAATATCGCATCAAGGAATTCATCTACGACCACCCGATGTTCGACGCCGCCGCCCTGCAGGCGCAAAGCCGCATTGCCGATATCCAGGGCGTGCGCCGCACCTGGTTCTGCGGCGCCTACATGGGCTATGGCTTCCATGAAGATGGGCTGTCCGCCGGGCTGGCGGTGGCCGAAGCCCTGGGCGCCCGGCGGCCCTGGACCGTCACCGACGCCTCGCCCGCCGGGCGCAATGCCCGCCCGCGCGGCGGCAAGGCCCAGGTGGCGGCGGCGTGACCGGCATGGCAGCGGCGGAACCGGACCACGCGCTTTATCTCTGTCGGGTGTTCCACGCCAGGCACCGGCCGTTCCGCCATGCTTTCAGTTATCGGCTCTACACGTTGTTGCTGGATATCGACCGGCTGGACCATCTGCCCTGGCCGCTGGTCCATGAACGGCCAGGCCTGCTGTCCATCCGGGCGCGTGACCATGGGCGGCGCGACGGCTCCCCCTTACGCCCCTGGGTGGAGGAGATGCTGGCGGAAAAGGGTGTGGTGCTGAAAGGTGGGCGCATCTTGATGCTGGCCATGCCACGGGTGCTGGGCTACGCCTTCAACCCGCTGACTGTTTACTATTGCCATGGACCGGATGGGCGCCTGCGGGCCCTGTTGTACGAGGTGAAGAACACTTTCGGCGACCAGCATTGCTATACCGTGCCCACGCCCGGCGGCTGGGATGCACGCCAGGGGGCCAGACACGCCCATGGCAAGGAATTCCACGTCTCCCCCTTTTTCGATATTGCGGGGGATTATCACTTCCGCACCGGCCAGCCCGGTGACAAGCTGGCCCTGGATATCAGGCTGGTGGATGGCGATGGCGAATTGCTGGTGGCCACCCAGACCGGTCGGCGTCTGCCCCTGACCCGTGCCAGCCTGTGGCGGGCGCTGTTTCTGCACCCGCTGGTGACGTTGAAGGCCATCGCCGCCATCCATTGGCAGGCTTGGCACCTATGGCGCAAGGGGGCAAAATTCCATCGCCGCCCCGATCCGCCCGTGCGGCGTGAAACCAAGCCAACGGATGTTGGCACCGGCACCTGAGGCTGGTGATCGGTTCCGATCACCAGGACGTGGAACAAGACAGAGATCACCGCTTGCCGAACGACAAAACTGAACAAGATCAATAACCGCCAAGCCTATGGTGGAGCCATGACCGAACAGACCGAATCCCATTATCTCGGCCTTGCCGATGCCGCAGATTACCGACCGTCCCGGCTGATGGGGGTGCTGCTGGCCATGGCCCCCAATATCCGCGTCGGTGCCCTGACCATCGTGCTGCCCAACGGGACCAGCCACCGGTTCGATGGCATGGAGCCGGGGCCGCATGGCGTGCTGTATGTGCGCAATGACCGGATGGCCGCCCGCATGTTAAGCGGCGGCAAGCTGGGCTTCTGCGAAAGCTATCTGGAGGGGGACTGGTCCAGCCCGGACACGCTGGCGCTGTTTGAAATGGCCTTGCGGAACGAGGCGGAGCTGGACCGCGCCATGAACGGGCGCACCTGGGTGAAGCTGCTGCAATTCCTGATGCACGCCGCCCGGCCCAACAGCAAGCGCGGCAGCCGGCGCAACATCGCCTATCATTATGATCTGGGGAATAATTTTTACGAAGGCTGGCTGGACCCCAGCATGACCTATTCCGCCGCACTCTATGCCGACCTGGAAAAGCCAGAGCCGCTGACGGCGGCGCAGACCCGCAAATATGCCGCCATCGCCCAGCGCATGGATCTGGCCCCCGGCCAGCATGTGCTGGAGGTCGGCTGCGGCTGGGGTGGCTTTGCCGAATATGCGGCCAAGCATGTCGGCGCCCGCGTCACCGGCATCACCATCAGCCAGGCGCAATATGATTATGCCTGCGCCCGCATCCAGCGCGAAGGGCTGGGGGAGAAGGTGGACATCCGCCTGCAGGATTACCGCGACACCAAGGGCCAGTTCGACCGTATCGCCAGCATCGAGATGTTCGAGGCGGTGGGCGAACGCTATTGGCCGACCTTCTTCTCCTCCCTGCATGAGCGGCTGAAGCCGGGTGGACGCGGTGCTTTACAGATCATCACCATCGGGGAAGAGCATTTCGAGGGCTATCGCCGGGGTGCCGATTACATCCAGCGCTATATTTTCCCCGGCGGCATGTTGCCCAGCCCCACCCGCCTGCGGGCGGAAATCGAGGGGGCGGGGCTGGTCTGGCGCGGGGGGGAGGGCTATGGCCTGCACTATGCCCGCACCCTGCTGGAATGGCAGGAGCGTTTCCAGGCCGCTTGGCCCGATCTGGTCCGCCAGGGCTTTGACGAGCGGTTCAAGCGCATGTGGGAACAATATCTCTGGTACTGCGCCGCCGGCTTCCGCGTCGGCACCATCGATGTGATGCATGTGGGCATCGGCCGGGATTGATGGACGGGGGCGCGGGCGTGGGCTGGTTGGCTGTCCCCTTCCCCTTTGCCACCGTCATACCACAAACGCCATCTGCTCAATCCGCACCAGCCGCCGGCCAGCCAGGGCCAGATCGCCCAGGCGGAAAGCATCCAGCAGCAGGCGCAGCTCCGCCTGCATCTCCGTTCTGATCTCCCCCTTCAACCGATCCTGCGCGGCTTGGGTGGCGGCCACCGCCAGCCGCAATTCCCAATCCCCTCCATGGGCGGGGGGAGGCGGGGCCGCATCGGCAATCGTCAGCAGCGCCCTTGCCCGGCGGGCCGGGTCACGCAACTGCGCCAGCGCATCGCCCAGGGCGCGGCGCTGGCGTTCGGCCACTTCCGCCACCGCCTCCCCCTTCCCCGCAAAGCGGGCGGGGGCCAGGATGCGACTGAAACCCGCCTGCTGCCGGTCCAGCACGTCGGTGGCGATCTCAAATGACGGGGCCAGCCCCAGCCGGGTGAAGGGATCAACGTCCCCCGGCGGCTGGACGGTGCCGCAGCCATGGCAGAACAGGGCCCGCGCAGCCACCCCGGCCCCACAATGCCAGCAGGGCTGCGGCTCGGGCTGGCCATCGCGGGGTGTCGTCATATCCATTCCATAGGTTCCTCGTGGCCCTTGCCCCCATCCGGTGTGATGGCATCGGCGGGGTGGGCTGCCGCTTAATGCTGATCCGGCCAGAAGGCCCCATCCATGATCTGATCAAAAGACCAAGGACATTCCGCCGGAAAGGTTTCTTCCGGCAGGCTGGTTTCATCAGCCGCCTGGATCAAGGCGGTGGTGTAGGCATCTGCCACCGCCCCCGGTATCTGGGATTTGAGGCTGGGATTATCCTTGAGGTGGCGGAACAGGTCCAATCGTTGGACGCGAATGGTGGTCCGCCAGGAATTGCCCCGCCTTACCGGCTGGAACTGCCATTTCAGCAAATGCAAGAGCAGGACGGTCAGGCGGCTGATCAGTTCGCGCTTCTCGGTCCGGCCCATGCTTTCAATTTCCTCGGCAATATGCTCGACATCTGCCGCCGAAAGTTTGCCGGCCCGCAGCAAGGCCGCCTGTTCCAGGGCCCAGGCATAGAAATCCGTCTCGTAGAGATTTCCGCTCATCCAGCGCCTCCACCCATCGAAACCCAGCGGATCATAGCACATTCCATGATCATCACGGTTCGCTGTGGGGATCATATATTAACGCGGCACGCGGGCGGCAATGCGTGACCAGCTTTCCAGGAAACGGTCAATATCTGCGCCCGTGCTATCCCAGCCCAGCGACACCCGGATGGCGCAGCCGGCCAGTTCCTCCCCCAGACCCATGGCCATCAGGACGTGGGAGGATTTGACCTTGCCGCTGGAACAGGCGGACCCCGCCGACACGGCCACCCGCGCCAGATCGAACGCCATCAACTGGCCATTGGCCGGCACGCCGGGCAGCACGATGCAACTGGTATTGGCCACGCGCGGGGCCGCCGCACCGGGGATCAGCACCGGCGGGTGCCGTTCGCGTACTGCCGTTTCCAGCCGATCGCGCAGCTGGGCCAAACCGGCATAATCATCCAGCCCTGCCAGGGCCGCCGCTGCCGCCGCACCAAAGCCAGCAATGCCGGCGACATTTTCCGTGCCCGCCCGCATCCGCCGCTCCTGCCCGCCGCCCTTCAGCAGCGGGGCCAGCGGAATGCCGGGGTGGGCCACCAGCGCCCCCACCCCCTGCGGCCCGCCGATCTTGTGGGCCGACAGCGTCAGCAGGTCGGCCCCCCAATCGCCCATATCCACCGGCAGCCTGCCCGCCGCCTGCACCGCATCGCTATGCAGCCAGCCACCCTGGTCATGCACCAGATTGGCCAGTTCCACCATGGGCTGCACCACCCCGGTTTCACTGTTCACCGCCTGGATGCTGACCAGGGCCGGCTTGGGATCGACGGCCAAAAGCCGCACCAGCGCCGCGCGGTCGACCAGCCCATCGCCATCCACCGGCACCTGCACGGCACCGGGTGCCGCTTCCAGCACAGAGGCATGTTCGGTCGCCCCCACCAGAATACGGCGACCATGGGCGGCGGCCAGTGCCAGGGCCTGGTTATTGGCCTCCGTCCCGCTGCCGGTGAAGGTGATGTCGGCGGGGTTCACCCCGACCAGCGCCGCCACCTGTTCGCGCGCATCTTCCACAAAACGGCGGGCGCGGCGGCCAAAGGCGTGGATGGAGGAAGGGTTGCCCACATGGTCCATTGCTGCCAGCATGGCGGCGCGCGCCTGGGGGCGCAGCGGGGCGGTGGCGTTCCAATCCAGATAAAGGCCCGTCATCCGGCTCTCCGGCCCCTGTCCGTCCAGTAGTAAAGAGATGTTTTACGAAGAGGCTTGAACACGAATATGTCCGCTGTGGTATAGTCCGCGCCCGTTCCGTTGCCGATATGGCACCGGCACAGCCCCCAGGGACGGCGGGGCGTGGTTTTTGGCCCGTTGCCGGCATCCGGCAGTGGCGGCAAAACCGGCGCACCGACGGACCATCCGCCCAAGGGCAGTCCTACAGAATGCACCAAAGCCGGTCAAGCTGGCGGCGGGGGCGTTCGCTGGGGCGGCCCACCTTGCTGTCGTGCCTCATGCCTGACCGGGACCGGTGAAGAATGCCTGATGTGATCATGAACGGCCCCGCAGGCCGTCTGGAAGGCCGCTATTCGCATAGCAAGGTACCCAATGCGCCGGTGGCGCTGTTGTTGCACCCGCATCCGCAGCACGGCGGGACGATGAACAACCGTATCGTCTATACGATGTTCCACGCCTTCACCAAGCGCGGCTTCTCTGCCCTGCGTTTCAATTTCCGGGGCGTGGGCCGCAGCCAGGGCACCTATGACCGGGGTGAGGGGGAACTGGCTGATGCCGCCAGCGCGCTGGACTGGCTGCAGACCTATAACCCCAATGCCAGTTCCTGCTGGATCGGTGGTTTCAGCTTCGGTGCCTGGATCGGGATGCAGCTGCTGATGCGCCGGCCGGAGCTGGATGGGTTCCTGTCCGTGGCCCCGCCGGCCAACATGTTCGATTTCAGCTTCCTGGCCCCGTGCCCCGCCTCCGGCCTGATCGTGCATGGCGACCGGGACGAACTGGTGCCGGAGGCGTCGGTGACGCGGCTGGTCAACAAGCTGTCCTCCCAGAAGGACATCAAGATCGATTACCGCCGGGTGGAAGGCGCCAACCACTTCTTCACGGAGAAGTCGGAAGAACTGGGCCGGATCGTGGACGATTACCTGGACGTGGCGCTGGCCAAGCCGATGGGGGCTGCGGCGGGGTAAGGGGGGCTGGGCGTTCAGACCGCTTACTCTCGCGCCCCTCTGCTTCTTAGCCGTCACCCCGGCGAAGGCCGGGGTCCAGTATCGGAGGCACAGTGCTCTACGAACTGGACCCCGGCCTTCGCCGGGGTGACGGTTAGTTGAAACGTATAGCCCCCCGGACCGGCCACCGCCGATCCGGGGGTTTTCACGTCACAGCCGTTCCAGCTCGTCGATGAAGCTTTCCAGCAGGCCCAGGCCCTTGTTCCAGAAAGACGGGTCTTTCAGGTCCAGCCCGAACGGGGCCAGCAGGTCGCCATGGTGCCGGGTGCCGGCGGCGGAGAGCATCTTGATATATTTCTGCGCAAAATCCGCCCCCTGCCCCTGGGCCGCTGCCTCCTGATAGGCCGCATACAGGCTGTTCACCAGGCAATCGCCAAAGGCATAGGCGTAGACATAGAAGGGCGAATGCACGAAATGCCCGATATAGGTCCAGTAGGGGCGATAGCTGTCTTCCCAGCGGAAGGCCGGGCCTAAGCTTTCGGTCTGCACCTCCATCCAGATATCGGCGATGCGCTCGGCGGACAATTCGCCTTCCCGGCGTTCGGTGTGCAGCTTGCGCTCGAACTGATAAAACGCGATCTGGCGGACCACCGTATTGATCATATCTTCCACCTTACCGGCCAGCAGACGCTTGCGGGCGGCGGGGTCGCTGGTGCTGTCCAGCAGGGAGCGGAAGGTCAGCATCTCCCCGAAGACCGAGGCGGTTTCGGCCAGCGTCAGCGGCGTGGAGGCCTGCAAATGCCCCTGGGCGCGGCAGAGATACTGATGCACGCCATGGCCCAGTTCGTGCGCCAGCGTCATCACATCGCGCGTGCGGCCCATATAATTCAGCAGCAGGTAAGGATGGGCCGACGGCACCACCGGATGGGCGAAGGCACCGGGGTTCTTGCCGGGGCGCGGCGGCACGTCGATCCAGGGATTATCAAAGAATTTCTGCCCGATCGCCGCCATTTCCGGGGAGAAACGGCCATAGGCCTTGGCAACGATCTCCTTCGCCTCCTCCCAGCTGATCTTGGCATCATCATCGCCGGGCAGGGGCGCGTTGCGATCCCAGTAATCCAGCTTGTCCTGGCCGAACCATTTGGCCTTCAGCGCATAGTAACGGTGGGAGAGGCGGGGATATGCCTCACGCACCGACGAGAGCAGCGCATCCACCACAACGTCTTCCACATGGTTGCCCATGTTGCGCGCCGACCAGGGCTGGGCGTAGGAGCGCCAGCGATCCTCGATCTCCTTATCCTTGATCAGCGTGTTGGTGATATGGGCGAAGATGCGTTGGTTCTTCCCCAGCACCTCGCCCAGCGCCTGCGCCGCTTCCCGCCGCAATGCTGGATCGGTGGAGGAGAGCAGGTTGAGCGCCTCGGCCGAGGTCAGTTCCTTGTCGCGCACGGGGAAGCGCAGATCGGCCAGATGTTCATCGAACAGCCGGGTCCAGGCCGCCCGGCCCGCCACATGCTTTTCATGCAGCAGCTTTTCCACCTCATCGGAAAGCTGATGCGGGCGGAAAACGCGGGTATCGCGCAGGAAGGGGCCGTAGGCGGCCAGTGCCTTGTCGCGCAGCTTGGCCTGAACTTCATGCTCTTCCAGCCGGTTGATCTCCAGCGTGAAGAACAGCAGGTGGACGGAAATGGCCGTCACCCGCTCGCTCATGCCCTGGTAGAAGCGACCGATGGCGGGATCGGCCATGTTGCCGGCATAGAGCAGGCCGGCATAGGACATGATCTTGGACAGTACCTCGTCCAGCCGCTCATAGGCGGCAATGGCCTTGGCCAGATCGGCACCGGACAGCTTGGCCAGCTTGCCTTCATACTGTTTGGCAAAGGCAATTCCGTCCTTTTCCGCCTGATCCAGATCGGCCTTCAGCGCCGGGCTGTCGGGCCCGGCATAAAGATCGGACAAGTCCCAGGCCGGCATCGGGCCCAGATCGGCGGCATTCAGGCTGTCGGGCATCGCCCCCTCCGGTTGTGCAATGGTTGCCCCCCGATATGGCACGCCACGGCCCCGGTTTCAAAGGGGGGATGGTTACCCGCTTACCACCAGCCGATCCCCCGGTCGGGCCAGCCGCAGCAGCGACAGCATGTCCGGCAGGGTCACCGCCACACAGCCGGCCGTACCCTCATAGCCGGGGCGGGCCAGATGCAGGAAGACGGCACTGCCCAGCCCCGGCACCGGCGGATCATCATTGTAACCCAGCACCACCACGATGTCGTAGACAGGCTCCTCCAGCCACATTTTCTCATGCGAGGCGGCGAAGGGCAGGGTCACCGGGCGGTTATAATCCGGGTGGGCGGGATCATCGCACCAGCCATCCGTCGGCCGAATGGCGGCGATGGGCAGGCCCGTCTGTGGCCGGGGCAGCCGGTCAGCGCGATAGAAGACCTGGCGCAGGGCGAAGGCGCCGACCGGCGTGGCCCCATCCCCTTCCCGCTTGTCGGCGCGGATACCGCTGCGCCCCACGGCACAGCGCGCCCGGCCACCCGGCCAGAATAGCTGATAGCTGCCGTCGGGTGCCTGATCGACCAGAAGATCCATGGTTGCCCCCGATCAGGAAGACGGCGTGGGCTGGAAGCTAGTGGGGGCGGGATCGACCAGACTGGACCCGGTGCGCGTCACCTCCATCACCGCCAGGCCGCGTTCGGAGACACCGGACGGAACCAAGCGGAAAATCCCTTCCACCCCGGCAAAGCCGTTGGGGTTGGTCAGGGCCGCCGGATCAAAACCATCGCGCCCGCCAGCCTTGGCCAACACGGCCGCCAGGGCCGTGGCATCATAGGCCAGCGTGGCCAGACGGTGCGGCTTGTAGCCGTAAAGCTGCTGAAAGCGCTGTTCGAAGGCCTGGCGGCCTTCCGACGGCGGGGCGGCGTACCAGCCGCCGATCAAAGCCGGCTCCCGGCCCAGCCCGCCTTCATCCCACAGGCCGGTGCCCAGCAGGCGCCCCGGGGCCGGATCAATGTCGAAGAACGGGAACAGGGAGGCGATTTCGCGCAGCTTGGTGCCGCCCTCCGCAATCAACACGGCATCGAAGGGCATTTCCCCGAACGTGTCGGCGTTTGAAAGCCGGCGCAGGGCCGTCTGCGACTCCGCATCGCCAGCCCCGTGCAGGCGAGATCGTTCGGCAGCCAGCCCCGCCTTACGCCCATCATAATTGGACAGGCGACGCACCACACTGGTCATGTCCGGCGTGCCGGGGGTATAGCGCTCCACCCGCGTCACCTGCCCACCCACGGCGGCCGCCGCCTCCGTCAGTGCCTTCAGGGTGGCATCGCCATAGGGGGTGGAAGGGGCCAGCAGACCAAAGCGCAGCGCCCCCCGACCGGCCGCCATGTTGACGACGCGGCGCACCTGTTCCTGCGGCTGGAAGCCCAGCACCCAGAGGCCGCCACCGGCGACATTCCAGTCCGAGGAGAAGCTGACCACCGGCACCGGCCGGCCGGCCTGGGCCAGCACCGGCTTCACCGCACTGGCCTGGGGGGCGAACAGCGGCCCCAGAATCAGGCTGGCCCCTTCATCGATGGCGCCCTTGGCGGCGGCAGCGGCGGCAGCGGGCTCCCCCTTGCTGTCGCGCGGCATCAGCACGAACTTGTCATCGCCCAGATCGAACAGGGCCATCTGGGCCGCATCCAACATGCTCTGCCCGATGGCAGCGCTGGCGCCGGACAGCGGCAGCAGCAGGGCCACCCGCACCTTGTCATCCTGGGGCATGGGGGCGGCACTGGCCACCGGCGGGGGCGGCGCCACCACCACGGGGGGCGGGGCTGCAACGACCGGGGCTTGCGGTGGCGGGGGTGGGGCCGTTACCGTACCCGGACTGGCGCATCCCGCCAGTATGCCGGCGGTCAGGGCCAGCGCCGCCAGCGTCTTTGCCATGCGGTGCCGTTTCTGCGCTGCCATCCCGAACCCCTTCCTGCTTGAAAACCACGCCATGGACGATGTCCCCGATACCGAACCGACCGACCTTGACGATACCGACGGGGAGGAATTCCCCATGCCGGGCGAAGGTAGCGGGACCGACCCGATCCGTAAACCAGCACCGGGCCTTTACATCGTCGCCACCCCCATCGGCAATGCCGGCGACATAACGCTGCGCGCGCTCGCCCTGTTGCGCGGCGTCGATGCCATTGCCTGCGAAGATACCCGCGTCACCGGAAAGCTGATGCGCCGATATGGCATTGCCACCCGGCTCGTCCCTTATCACGACCATAATGCGGCAAAGATGCGGCCGCAGTTGCTGGCCCGCGTGGCCGAGGGGCAGGCCATCGCCCTGGTGTCGGATGCCGGCACGCCCCTGGTCAGCGATCCGGGCTTCAAGCTGGTGCGCGATGCCCGGGACCAGGGGCTGCCCGTCACCCATCTGCCCGGTGCCAATGCGGCCCTGACGGCGCTGGTGTTGTCGGGCCTGCCCAGCGACCGTTTCCTGTTCGCCGGCTTCCCCCCGCCCAAATCCGCCGCCCGGCGGACCATGCTGGAAGAGTTCCGCACCCTGCAGGCGACGCTGATTTTCTACGAATCGGCGCAGCGGCTGGCGGAGATGCTGGGGGATGTCGCCGCCACGCTGGGCAGCCGTGAAGTGGCGGTGGCGCGCGAACTGACCAAGATGTTTGAAGAGGTGCGGCGCGGCCCGGTGGCCGAGCTGGCCGCCCATTACACCGAAAACGGCCCGCCCAAGGGTGAGGTTGTCGTCGTTGTCGGCCCGCCCGCCGCCGATGCCGCCGCCACCGATGCCGCCGACCTGGACAGCCTGCTGGCCCAGGCCCTGTCCGGCGGGATGAGCGTGCGGGACGCCGCCGCCCATGTCGCCACCATCACCGGCCAGCCGAAAAAATCCGTCTATGCGCGCGCACTCGAACTGGGGACAGGAGGCCGTGGGAAAGGTCCGTAACCGCATCGACCGCCGGCGGGCGGAACGGCTGGGCCGGCTGGCCGAACTGGCCTGCCGGCTGGTGCTGTGGCTGAAAGGCTATCGCATCCTGGTCACCCGCCTGCGCCTGCCGGTCGGGGAGATCGACATCATCGCCGCAAAGGGCCGCGTGCTGGCAGTGGTGGAGGTGAAGGCGAGGGCCAGCCTGCCCCAGGCGCTGGCAGCCCTGCCGCAGACCAGCTGGCGCCGCCGCCATGCCGCCATCAGCCATTTCGTGGCACGGCGACCGCATCTGGCCCATCATGCCATCCGCTTTGACCTGATGGTGGTGTTGCCCCGCCGTCTGCCCCGCCATATCAAGGATGTCTGGCGGCTGGAAAATTGACCTTTACCCCGCCAGGCGCGCCGGCTCCCCCACACGGCGCGGGATGGTCAGGATGAAGCGGGCACCCTGGCCCGGCTCGGATTGCAGCCGGATGGTGCCACGTAAGGATTGCGTCACCAGATTATAGACGATGTGCAACCCCAGCCCGCTGCCGCCATGGGCACGGTTGGTGGTGAAGAACGGGTCGAACAGACGGTCCTGATGTTCAGGCAGCACGCCCTTGCCATCATCGGCAAAGACCATTTCCACCAGATCGTCGCTGACCAGCCGCGCCTGGATGCTGATATTGCCCGCCCGGCCATCGGGGAAGGCATGGATCAGGGCATTGATCAGCAGATTGGTGAGGATCTGCGACAGCGCCCCCGGATAGCTGTCCATCATCAGGCCCGGCGGGCAGCCCACGCTGATCTGGTGCGGTTCCTGGCGCAGGCGCGGCGCCAGGCTCAGCAATATTTCCTCAATATAGGCGCCCAGCTCAAAGGGCCGGCATTCGGCACTGGCCTGATCCACGGCCACCTGCTTGAAGCTCTGCACCAACCCGGCCGCGCGGGCAACGTTGGCCAGAATCAGGGCTGCCGTCTCCCGCAGGGTCTGCTGGTAATCAGCCAGCTGGCTGCGGGTCAGCCGGTTACCCGCCACCGCCTGATCCAGCCCATCCACACAATCGCGCAGATGGGTGCTGGCGGTGACGGCAATGCCCATCGGCGTGTTCAACTCATGCGCCACCCCGGCTACCAGCCCGCCCAGGCTGGCCATCTTTTCCGCCTGGACAAGACTGTCCTTGGTTTCGATCAGCTGGCGCTGCGCCTCCTCCAGCTCCTCCACCTTGCTGGCCAGCTGGTCGCGCTGCAGGGCGATGATGGTTTCCCGGTGCAGCAGCTCGACATTGGCTTCCTCCAGCCGCCGCCGCTCCGCCTCCTGCTCCCGGCGGCGGTGGAATTCCGACCGGCGCAGCGTGGCCAGCTGATAGGCGGTAACAGCCCCGAAAATATTGGCCAGGGTCTGCATCACCATGGCCGTCTTGATCTGCGAGGTGGTGGCCCCGCTATACGGCATGACCAGCCAGAGATAGAGGGCGCTGGCCGCCACCCCCCAGCCCACCATCCAGAGCCAGCGCGTGGGCAGGAACAGGTAATTCATCAGCACCACGATCATGACAAAGAAGCTGACCGTAAAGCCGACATCCTGCCGTTCCACCCAGAGCGCGACCATCGCGGTCATCACCCAAATATAGGAGAGCAGGAACAGGGTGGCGGCGTGGCGCAGGCCATAGGTGGCATTGCGCGCCGGGATCAGCATCACCAGTAGAATCGTGACATAGACCCCCAGCCGCAGCGGCAGGAACAGATTGAAAATGGTTTCCCGCGGCAGATAGACGAAATCCAGCGCCAGCGGCATCAGATAGAAGAACATCAGGGCCAGCAGGTTCATGCGCAGGGCGCGCACCTCCTGCCTCATGATCGACTGGCGGAAATCACGCTCCAGGGCGTGGTCCGCGAATGTGCCCCATTTCTGCATCGCGCCCGGAACCTCGCCTCGCATGACGACCGGGTGATCCCGGCCCCTTGCCCTGACCGCCATACGGCCGCTGCCAATTTAAACGCAGCGGCTGGCGGCGGCAATAGAAGGCGCAACCTCTGCCAGCAGCAAAGACGCGCCTATCAACCTGCTACATCTTCAACCGGGGTTATTGCTTCGCCCGCCACGGCACGCGGCAATGTCAGGGTGAAGCAGGTGCCCTCCCCCAGGGTGGAGCGGACACGGATGCTGCCCCCCAGCGTCTGGGTCACCAGATTATAGACGATGTGCAGCCCCAGCCCGCTGCCGCCCTGGGCGCGGTTGGTGGTAAAGAATGGGTCGAACAACCGGTCCAGATGCTGGGGCGGCACCCCTTTGCCATTATCGGCAAAGATCAGTTCCAGCTGATTGCCCGGCAGCGGCCGGGCCTGGATGCTGATCAACCCCACCCGTCCCCCCGGAAAGGCGTGGACCAGCGCGTTCAGCAGCAGGTTCGTCAGCACCTGCGACAGGGCGCCGGGATAGCTGTCCATCACCAGCCCCGGATCGCAATCCACCAGCAGCTCATGCGGTTCCTTGCGCAGCCGCGGGGCCAGACTGTGCAAGACCTCATCAATATAGGGGCCGAGCGGGAACAGGCGGCGTTCGGCACTGGCCTGATCCACCGCCACCTGTTTAAAGCTCTGCACCAGCCCGGCAGCCCGGCTGACATTGGACAGAATCAGGTCGGTGCTGTCGCGCAAGGTCTCCTGATATTCGGTCAGCCGGCTGCGGGTCAGCCTTCCTTCCGCCACCACCTGATCCAGCCCCCGCAGGCTGTCGCGCAGATGGGTGCCGGCGGTCAGGGCGATGCCCATGGGGGTGTTCAGCTCATGCGCCACCCCGGCCACCAGCCCGCCCAGACTGGCCATCTTTTCCGCCTGCACCAGACTGTCCTTGGTCTCGATCAGCTGGCTGTGTGCCTCCCCCAGCTCCACCACCTGGGCAGCCAGCTGGTCGCGCTGGTCGGCGATGATCGCCTCCCGCCGACGCAGCTCCTCATTGGCCTCTTCCAGCTGGCGATGGCGCAGAAACTCCGCCCGGCGGACGGTGGCCAGCTGATGCGCGGTGAAGGCACCAAAAATATTGGCCAGGACATGCATGACCACAGCCGTTTGAATCTGAAACGACGTCGCCCCGGATTGCGGCATGATCAGTATGATATAGATGCAGCTGGCCGCCACCCCCCAGGCCAGCATCCAGGTCCAGCGTGTGGGCAGGAACAGATAGTTCATCAGCACCACAACGGAGATGAAGAAGCCGACCGTAACCCCGACCCCCATCACATCCACCCATAAGGGCGGTGTGGCCGTCAGCAGCCAGATATAAGAAAGCGCCACCATGACGCAGACATGCCGCAGCGTATAGGTGGACGGCCGCACCGGCAGCAGCAGGATGAAGATGAGAAAGGGGAAGAGCGCCAGCCGCAGCGGCAGATAGACGCTCAGCACCATGCCCTGGGGCATGTAATAAAAATCCAGTGTCATCGGCAGCAGGCGCAGCACCATCAGCGCAATCAGATTGATGCGCAGACCCCGCACCTCGCGGGCCATAACGGAGAGGCGGAAATCCTGCTCCATCGCGGGGTCGACAAAGCGCCCCCATCTCTGCGTCGACACCGGCGCCCACCCTCCAGACCTAAGCTGCCTTTATTCTATGCAAAGATGGCGGGCACAGCAATGGCATCACAACCATTGACGGTGCCCGCCATCATTACAACAACCAGGGTCAATAGGCGTAGACGTCGTACAGCGGATCGACGGAATGCGCCCATTCCGTCTCATACCGTTCCAGCAACTCTCTCGCCAGGGTGCGGCCGGTTTCGGCGATGGCGGCCAGTGGTTCGATGAAATGGCTTTCATCATCGCCCATGCCGGCAGTGCGGGCCCGGTTGCGCAAACCCTCCCGCGCGATCTCCACCACTTGGCGGGCCACGGGCTGCAGCGTGCCGCCCTGGAAGGGGGTATCCAGGCCCAGGCGCGGCACGTCGCGGCGAAGGCCCGCGCGGTCGTCGCTGCTCCACCCCTTCACCAGATCCCAGGCGGCATCCAGGGCAGTATTGTCATATAACAAGCCCACCCACAGCGCCGGCAGGGCGCAGAGACGACCCCAGGGGCCGGCATCGGCCCCGCGCATTTCCAGATATTTCTTCAGCCGCACTTCCGGGAACATGGTGGTCATATGGTCCGACCAATCCGTCATCAGCGGCAGTTCGCCCGGCAGGATGGACAGGCGGCCATCGAGAAAATCGCGGAAGGACAGGCCGGACGCATCCAGATACTGCCCATCGCGGTAGGCGAAATACATCGGCACATCCAGCGCATAATCCACATAGCGCTCGAACCCGAATCCCTCCTCGAACACAAAGGGCAGGTCGCCGGTGCGGTCGGGATCGGTATCGGTCCAGATATGCGAGCGGAAGGACTGGAAGCCATTGGGCTTGCCCTCCGTAAACGGGCTGGCGGCGAACAGGGCCGTGGCGATGGGCTGCAACGCCAGCGACACCCGGAACTTCTTCACCATGTCCGCCTCGGAGGCGAAATCCAGGTTCACCTGCACCGTGCAGGTGCGGGTCATCATGTCCAGGCCCAGGCCGCCGCGCTTGGGCATATATTCGCGCATGATCTTGTAGCGGCCCTTGGGCATCCAGGGGATATCAGCCCGCTTCCATTTCGGGTTGAAGCCCAGCCCCAGCATCCCGAAGCCCAGGTCGCGCCCGATGGCGCGCACCTCGGCCAGATGCTGGCCCACCTCCGCACAGGTTTCATGGATGGTGTGCAGCGGGGCGCCCGACAGTTCGAACTGGCCACCCGGTTCCAAGCTGATATTGGCCATGCCCTTGGTCAGCGC
This sequence comes from Niveispirillum sp. SYP-B3756, assembly GCF_009495745.1. Taxonomy (GTDB): domain Bacteria; phylum Pseudomonadota; class Alphaproteobacteria; order Azospirillales; family Azospirillaceae; genus Niveispirillum. The sequence continues at coordinate 130,590 of NZ_WIDQ01000004.1, read as the reverse complement.
GATGGTGTTCTCCCCCTCGCGCACCGGCTCCCAGCCGAATCGGCGCTCAAACTCGCCCAGGATGGCGCCGATGCCGCCCGGCCCCGGATAGGGGACGGGGGACTTGTCATCCAGCCGGAAGACAAATTTCTCATGCTCCGTCCCGATGCGCCAATCGACAGCGGGTTTGCAGCCGCTTTCCAGATATTCGACCAGTTGCCGACGGTCGGTGATAGGCGCGCCGCGCGAAGACGGGGGTGCGGACATGAATGAATATCCTTAAGGGCAAAGACGAAGACCAGAGACAACGCCACGGACAGGGGCTGGGAAACCCCCGCAGAAAACTCAAGCCCGGTTGGGCGGGCGGGCATCCTGTCCGCCCCGCTGCCAATCGCCAGCCACCGCCTGCCAGGCGGAAAGCACGGCAAAGGCCGCCGTATCGGCGCGCAGAATACGCGGACCCAGGCCGATCGGCACCACAAAAGCCATGCGGTACAACAGCGCCAGTTCCGTCGGATCGAAGCCCCCCTCCGGTCCCACCAGGAATGCGGCGGGTGCAGTGGTGTGCGCTGTGATGGCGGTCACCAACGGTTGCGCCGCCCCGCTTTCCGCCGCCAGATAGAGGCGGCGCCCTTCGTCCCAGCCGGACAGCAGCCGGGCCAGTTCCACCGGCTCCGCCACATCCGGCACGGTCAGCCGTTCGCATTGTTCGGCGGCTTCCACCGCGTTGGCGCGCAACCGCTCCAGGTTGACGCGCCCCACATCGCCCCGGCGGGTGAAGACGGGGATCAGCCGGGAAACGCCCAGTTCCACCGCCTTTTCCACCACATATTCGGTGCGCCCGCCCTTCAGCGGCGCAAAGGCCAGCCAGGGGCCGGCGTCGGGATCTGCGGGGGCGGGCCGGGTCTGGCGTTCCACCGTCAGGGTACCGGCGGATTTGCCCAGCGTGTCGATCCGCGCCAGGAATTCGCCATCCCGCCCGTTGAAGGCCAACACCCCATCCCCCGGACCCTGGCGCAGCACAGCGCGCAGATAATGCGCCCGCCCCCCGTCCAACGGGGCCGATGCCCCCGCCGACAGCGGTGCATCGATGAACAGGCGGGTACGGGGCAGCGGCTGATCCTGGGTCATGGGCACCGGGCGGGGGTAGAAATCCGGCTGACAGAAATAGACCGTCAGCCCCCGCCGCACCAGTACCGGCGGCAAAATGCCACCAATACGCTTGGCGCCGGATAAGCAAACGGTTGCACCTTTGCCTATCCGGCGCATCGGGGGTAGGATGCGCGCCATCATGACCGATATTCCGCGTCAGGCCGGTGGCCATACCGATATTCGCAGGGGGGACTGGATCGACCGGCTGTTGCCGGCCGGCTGGCGCCCCTATGCGCGGCTGGCCCGGCTGGACCGGCCGATTGGCACCTGGCTGCTGCTGCTGCCTTGCTGGTGGTCCATCGCCCTGGCCGCCCCCGCCGGTTCCTGGCCGGATTTCTGGCTGATGGCCCTGTTCGGGATCGGTGCCGTGGTAATGCGCGGGGCCGGCTGCACCATCAACGATATCATCGATCACAAGCTGGATGCCCAGGTGGAACGCACCCGCGTGCGCCCCATCCCCAGCGGTCAGGTCAGCCTGTTGCAGGCTTTTCTTTTCTTAGGGGCGCAATGCCTGGTCGGGCTGCTGATCCTGGTGCAGTTGAACCTGTTCTCCATCCTGCTGGGGGCCGCCTCGCTGATCCTGGTGGGGCTGTACCCGCTGATGAAGCGGGTGACGTGGTGGCCGCAGGCGTTTCTGGGGCTGACCTTCAACTGGGGCGCCCTGCTGGGCTGGGCCGCCGTGCGCGGCAGCATCGATTGGCCGGCCCTGTTGCTCTATGCCGGGGGCATCCTCTGGACGCTGGGTTATGACACGATCTATGCCCATCAGGACCGGCGGGATGATGAACAGGTCGGCATCAAATCCACCGCCCGCCTGTTCGCCGCCGATTCGCGGCGCTGGGTGGGGGGCTTCTATGCCGGGGCCTTTTGCCTGTGGGTGCTGGCGCTGACGCCGCTGACCATGGGCTGGACCGTGCTGGTGCCGCTGGCCGCCACGGCCGGGCTGATGCTGGTGCAGGTGCGCGGCTGGGAGATGGATGACCCGGCGGACAGCCTGTCCACCTTCCGCGCCGCCCGTTTCACCGGCTGGACCCTGCTGATCGCCATCATGGCCGGTATCGCCGCGATGCCGCCCGGCAGCCATGGCGGTGGCGGCAGTGGCGGGATACAGTTCAACAGCCTGCCCAAGCCCCAGATGCAGCACCAGATGCTGAGATTGGCCGATTTTGCGCCCGATAACCGCCGCTGAGCGTACTGATTTCATCCGTTCCCATACGGCCCTGGCGCCTGTCGGCCCCCTTCTCCCCGATATAAGCCTGTATCAGGCAACCGAAATCACCCCCATCTGGCAGGCCACGGAAGACTGGCTGGAGCGCCAGGGCGTGCCCCCGCCCTTCTGGGCCTTTCCCTGGGCCGGCGGGCAGGCGGTGGCCCGATTGATCCTGGACCAGCCCGATCTGGTGGCCGGTCGCCATGTGCTGGATTTCGCCGCCGGCAGCGGCCTGATCGCTATCGCCGCCCTGCAGGCGGGTGCCGCCGCCGTCCGCGCGGTGGAGATCGACCCGTTTGCCGTGGATGCGACATATCTGAACGCGGCCGCCAATGGCGTGACGGTGACGGCGGATGTCGCCAACATTATCGGCCAGGATCTGCCCGGCATCGAGATCGTGCTGGCCGGCGATATCTGTTACGAGCGCCCCTTTGCCGAAGCAGCACTCGGCTGGCTGCGCCGGCTGGCCGCCGGCGGCACCCTGGTGCTGCTGGGCGATCCGGGCCGGGCCTATCTGCCGGCCCAGGGGCTGGAGAAAATGGCCAGCTACGCCGTGCCCACCACGCGGGAGCTTGAGGACCGGGAGGTCCGTGTCACCGATGTCTGGCGGGTGCCAGGCTGACAGGGATTGCCGCAAGCAAGGTCAGGGCGGTAAAAGCCAGAGAGCACCACCCAAACGGACCTGCCGCCGATGTCCTTCCTGACCCAAGCCCAGATCGATGCCTATCACCGCGACGGCTTCCTGCTGCTGGAAGGCTTTGCCGATCCGGCGGATTGCCGGGCGCTGATGGATCAGGCCGGGCGGCTGGTGGCGGGGTTCGATGCGGCGGCCCATGCCTCGGTCTTCTCCACCGTCAACCAGCAGAAGACCAGCGACGATTATTTCCTCTCATCGGGCAATCAGATCCGCTTCTTCTTTGAGGAGGAGGCGTTTGACGCGGCCGGGCATCTGCGCCAGGAAAAATCCCTGTCGATCAACAAGATCGGCCATGCCCTGCATGACCGCGATCCGGTGTTCAGCCAATTTTCCCGCGACCCGCGTCTGGCTTCCATTACGGCAGATATCGGCATGGCAAGGCCGCTGTTGATGCAGTCCATGTATATTTTCAAGCAACCCCATATCGGTGGGGAGGTGGTGTGCCACCAGGACAGCACCTTCCTTTATACGGAGCCGATGAGCGTGGTGGGCCTGTGGTTTGCGGTGCAGGATGCGACGCTGGAGAATGGCTGCATGTGGGCGCTGCCCGGCGGGCACCGGGACGGGCTGAAGAAGCGTTTCTCCCGCGATGGCCAGGGTGGCGTGCGCATGGATGTGCTGGATGCCAGCCCCTGGCCCGACTGCACGCCGGACAATGGCTATGTGCCGCTGCCGGCCAAACAGGGCACGCTGATCCTGCTGCATGGCTTGCTGCCGCATTTGTCCGGCCCCAACCGCTCCCCCCAGTCCCGCCATGCCTATACGATCCATGTCGTGGATGGGGCCTGCGACTACCCGGCCAGCAATTGGCTGCAACGGTCGGCGGACGATCCGGCGCGGGGTTTTGCCGGCTGATTTTCCGGTTGAATTACCTCTTTGGTACAGGGATCAACCGGCTTGCCAGCGGGGTGGCGCTGCGCCAGAGTGGCACGTTTCCTGACCGGATAAGCCGCCATGCCACTGATTTTCCTGCTTTCCACCACCATTGCCATTTTCTTTGCCGTGCATGTGGTGCGCACCGGGCGGGAGATGTACTGGCTGTTCATCCTGCTGGTTTTCCCCTTCCTGGGCAGCGTGGTCTACGCGCTGGCGATCTATCTGCCCTCCCTGCGCAACAGTTCCCACGCCCACAAGGTGAAGGAAAACCTGATCCGCGCGGTGGACCCGGGCCGTGACGTGCGGGAAGCCCGCGAACGGCTGATGGATGTGCCCAGTGTGCAGAACCGGCTGAAACTGGCGCAAACCCTGCTGGCGGCGGGTGACCATGCCGAAGCCGAGGAACATTTCACGGCGATGTTGACCGGCCTGAACGCTGATGATCCGGATATCCTGCTGGGTCTGGCGGAGGCCCAGTTGGGCAATGGCAAACCGGCGGCTGCCCTGGACAGCCTGACCCGGCTGCGCGCCGCCCATCCCGATTACCAGTCCGCCGAGGGTCACCTGACCTATGCCCGCGCCCTGGACGAGCTGGACCGGGGGCCGGAGGCGGAGCGCGAATACCGGGCGCTGGCCGATTATTATCCAGGCGTGGAGCCGCTGTGCCGGCTGGCCCTGCTGCTGGGGCGCCTGGGCCGTCAGGCGGAGGCACAGGAACTGTTCAAGGACGTGCAGCAGCGCCTGTCCCGCGCCCCCGGCCATGTCCGCGCCCGACAGAAGGAATGGCTGGATCTGGCCCGGCAGAATCTGGCGCGGGGTGGCGCTTCTTAAACCAATCCCCCTTGATCGTGATCGATCCAGGGGGATTTTGCGTTCCCTCATGCGCCGGGCGCTGCCTCCGGCAGCTTGGCTTGCGCGCCACGTGGCGCGGGCTGGCGGTCGCCAGCCTCCAAGCCGCCTAAAGGTCAACCTTTAGGCGGCTTGGTGTTAATCTTCCACCAGCGGCTGGAACATGACCAGCGCGTCGACATAGCCCAGGCTGGGATGCTGGAAGACCAGCGGCAGGCGGCCGACGATGGTAAAGCCCAGCGCCTGCCACAGGGCCACGGCGCGGGTGTTGCTGCTGACCACGAAATTGAACTGCATCCCGCGATAGCCGCGCTGTCTGGCATGGTCCAGGGAATGCAGGCACATGGCCCTGGCCACCCCGCGCCCGGTGGCCGCCGCAGCGGTCATGTAGCCGCAATTGCAGATATGGCGACCACCACCGGCCTGATTGGGGCGGATGAAATAGGTGCCCACCACCTGCCCATCCGGCGCCACGGCAACAAACGTCTCCTTATCCGGCGCCAGCCAATAGGCCAGCGCCTCGCCCTCCCCCATATCCTGGTCCAGCGTATAGGTCTCCCCAGCCCGGATGGTGGGGCCGATAATGCGCCAGAGGACGGGGGCGTCGGCGACGGTGGCCGGGCGGATGAGAAGACCGGTCATCAGCTTTAATTCCTATAAACGGATTACAATTGACCAGAAACCTATCCGAGGTAGCTGCCAAGCGGGTGCCACCCCACTCACTCACCCGGCAGGTCATAGATGAAATCGTAATAATGATTCCCGTCGGCCACCTTGATGGCCATCTCCCCGGAAATGCCGGCCAACCCACCGAAACCGCTGTCCGGCACGACGGAGATGGACAAATGCGGGTGGCCGCGATCCATGGTGCCAACATGGCGCAGCACGAAACTGCCGCTGCGGCCGTTCAGCGTACCGGTCACCCGTTCCAGCGCCACATAAACCGCTGATCCCTTCACACCGGTCTGCGCGCTTAACATCCGGCCTTTGCCGGTGGCATCCAGGGGACCGTGAAACTGCTTGTCCAGCAGCATCTGGCCCAGGCTGGTGCCATCCGCCGCGTCGGGTTCGCCCTCGGGCGTTATCTTGACGTCGAAAGTACCGGTGGCATGGAAGCTCATGGCGGCGTCGATCCATTGGTTGATGACGCCGCCATTCTATCAGAACATTACACGAACGGGAAAGCCTGTTCAGCCAACCCGCACCAGATCGGCCGCCGGGCGGAACAGCAGGTCGCGCGGGGACATCCTGGCGATAAAGGCGGCGAAATCGCACGCCTCCCCATGCACCAGTTCGTGATAGGCGTCGAACAGATCTTCGTAGAGATGCAGTTCCTTCAGCAGGGCCGTCTTCTGCTGCAGGCTGGCCTGGGGCGCCAGTTCGGTATGCAGCAGGGCCAGCCCCGCCAGCCGCCAGTCGGCCCCGGCGAAGAAGGGCACCAGCAACAGGTTTTCCGCCTCCCCCGTGCCAGCGGAAAACACGGTACGGCCCAGGCGCAGGGCCTTGCGCTTGCTGCCCGCCGCCACCCGGCCACCATCATAGCCGGATGTCTGCCCGGCAGAGCGGCCGACGCGGGTATCGGCCACCAGCTTCGGCCCGTCCTTGCCATCGCCGGCCAAGCGGTAAAGCAGCCCACCTGTCACCGCCGTCAGCACGGCGGAATAGGCGGTCAGGGTCTGCCGGTCAGCCTCGGCCAGCGACTCCGGTGCCACGCCCAGTTCGGCCAAGGTGGCCAGGATGGCGGGTGCCACCTCCCGCGTCGGGCGGGAAATGCCCACGGTCACGGTCTTGGCTTGATGGCGGATGGTGTCGATGGGGCGGCTGGTTTCCTCAAATAGCGTGCGCAACACCCCCTCCCCCGCCGTCAGCACGGCGGCGCGGCGGGCGGGATCGTTACCGATGCCGGCCAGATCGGCCCCGAAGGCCGCCAGTTGCGCCACGGCGCGCGGCGGCAAGGCCGCATCCTGTTCGCCATCGGCAATGCGGCGCATTTCCAGCGCCACCGCATCCAGCAGCGGGGCGACCGGCTGGTCCTTTTCCACCAGTGCCTGTTCCAGCGCCGCCCCCAATTCGCGGAAGCCCTGGGACCGGCGGTCAATGGCGCGGGCGGCGTGGAAGCCCCAGAGATGGCCCGCCACCGTGGCCAGCACGAAATCCAGCCCGGCCCCGGCGGATGGCACGCGGATCACTGCCTCCGCGTAAGGATCGAAACAGGTTTCCCCCTTGGCCGCCACCACGATGGGCTTGCCGGCATGGGCCTTGAAGATCGCCACTTCCTTGGCCGTGTCCTGTGCCAGCAGCGGCGGTAGATCATTGGCGATCACCAGGGTCAGCGGCTCGGTCGACAGGTCGATATGCTTCTTATCCTCGGTATAATCGACCGGGATGGATTTGTAACAAAGCTCCGACAGCTTGATGCGGATTTCCTCTGCCGCCACCTTGTTGGCGCCATTGCCCACCACCGCCCAATAGCGGTTATAGGGGGCATATTGTTCCGCCACGGCGGCAATCGCCGCTTCTTCATCCAGCACTTCCTGGATGCGGGCGGGCAGCCCTTCCAGGGCCACCAGTTCATCATGGATCTGCACCGGGCCCAAGGTGCCCAGCGCATCGGCGATGCAGAGTGCCGTCAGCTTGCCCGCCGTCACCTGCGAATAGAAAGCCTTGGTGCTGGCCACGGCCATTTCAATGTCGCGCCCGTCACTGGTGAACAGGTGGCTGTCGGCCTTGCGCACCAGGGTGCTGTTGCGGCGGTTGACGATGGCGTGAATCCAAGCCCCCGCCGCGCGGGCCAGATCAACCGTGCGGTTAGTGTCGGTGGTGGTGCCCGACTGGCTGATGGCGATCACCAGCGTATCATCCAGCACCGCCCCATCCAGGTTGGAGGAGAGCTCCGACGCCTTGGCCGCTTCCACATGGATGGCGCTGCCCCCCAGCGCCTGGCGCAGCAGATGCGCCACGCCCATGCCGGCAATGGCCGCCGTGCCCTGGCCGGTGACGAAGATACGGCGGATGGCAGGCTTGGCCGGATCACTCAGGCGGCGGCGCAGGCTGGCCCAGATGCCATCCTCCCCCAGATCGAAACTGGCCTGCCGTCCTGCGCGGCTGTAACGCCCCACCAGGGTCTTGCGCACGCTGCCGGCGGCTTCGTGGACCTCTTTCTCGAAGAAATGGTCGAAATCGCCCCGGAAAATATCGCGGCTGAAAATCTCGATCGGGTCGGCTATCAGCGCGGTGGGCTGGCCATCATCGATGGTGCGGGCGGTCAGCGCCAATTCCCCAGCAACAGTAGACAGCGTGACGGCCAGCCCGCCTTTTTCAACCTTGGCCAGCGCGATGGAGGCGCGGGCGCGCGGGGCCAGCCCGTAATTTTCCGACGACAGGATCAGGCCATCGGCCACCTCCGCCACGAACAGGGCCTGCCCGCTGCCCTTCTGTCCCAGATAGAGCCGTTCCGGGTCCGTCGGGTGCAGCAGGCCAATGGCGACGGAACCTTCAAAGCGGCGCAGGGCCGCCAGGAACCGGTCGCCATTGCCATTGCCCGCCGTCAGGCGGAAGGTGACGGGGATGATCTTGGCATCGGTGGTAACGGCGGGCGGAATGGCCAATCCGGCCGCCGTCACCAGCCCTTCGCGCAGGCCCCGGTAATTGTCGATATCGCCATTCAGCACCGAGACGACATCGGCGTCCACCGGCAGCAACGGCCCTTCATCCCCCGCCAGGGCCCCGCCCTGCGGGTGGCAGTTGGGCAGGTTGATCGCCCCGTGGGAGGCCCAGCGCGTATGGGCGATGATGCCCACCTGCGCCACCTTGGCCGCCATCTGCCAGAACAGCGCGTCGGCGCGCAGCTTGGCCCGCAGCGTGGCGCCATTGTCACCCAGCTTGCCGATCAGTTGCGCCACCTTATAGGTGAAGCGCACCGTCGCCCCGCCATCGGCCAGGGCATGGGCGACAAAGGCCCCGTCCGTATCATAGCCATCGCGCCCCAGCGCAGCGGCCTGCCGGCGCCAGCCGGCCAGTTCGGCATCGGCCAGGGGGCCGGGGATGGCGAGTTGTACGGAAATGCCGGCGCTGTCGCGGCCCCGCACCTCCAGCCGGTCCAGATTCTCGATCACCTGTTCCACCGTCCAGGCGGTGAAATGCTGGGCGCGCAGCGGCTGGGCCACACCGGCCAGCAGCGACAAGGTGCGGTCGATATTGGCCAGCACCTCATGCGTCAGCTGCCAGCCATAATCGCGCAGGCGTTCGGCCGTGCGCTCCACCCGCGGGTCACGCGCGTTGGCCCCCGTCTTCAATGTGGCTTCCAGGGAAGCGACATAGGCGGCCGCCCGTCCCACATGGGCGCGCAATGCTGGCTGTTCCACCAGGGCCATATGGGTGGCAAAGGCCATCAGGTCGTTGAAGCGACCATGCAGCGCATCCAGGGCGGCATCAATGGCGTCCAGGTTCGTGGCGTCGGCCGCCAGCAGGCTGGCCGCAATGCCATCCACCCAGGAGGCATCCCCCGCCTGACGCCAGGAACGACCGGAGAGAAGGCCAGCGATGCCGCACATGGTGATCACCCGATAGCTGAAGAACAGAAACCTAGATACGCCACCCCGGCGCCGGGGTGCAAATGGCTTGACCGCATGGCCCCGTCAAGGCGGTGTGGGCTCCGGAATCAGGCCGGTCGCATCGATCCGCAGGGCCACCTTATTGGCGATGAACAGCCCGGCCACCCCGTCCACCATACCGTAATCCCGACGGTCCAGCGTGCCCTTGACGGTGATGAACAGTCGGCCAGACGCACCGTCCTGATCCGGCGTAATCGCCACATCCAACGCCAGGGGCCGCGTCACCCCACGCAGGGTCAGTTCCCCCCGGATGATGCCGCTGGCGGGGCCGGTGCGCTCCACACTCAAGCCCTTGAAATGCATGGTCGGGTAGCGTTCGGTCCAGAAGAACCCTTCCCCCCGCAGCCGTGCGTCACGCGCTGGCTGGCCGGTATCCACACTGTCCGTGCCGATGGTGACATCGATATCGGCCACCTGCCCGCTGTCGGGATCAAAGGTCACATCGCCCTGTACGGCCGGAAAGCGCCCTTCGGCCTTGGCCACCGCCAGATAGCGCACGCTGAAGCCGACACGCGTATTCTCCGCCCCCAGCCGATAGGCGCGCAGGGCCGCCGGTGCCGTTTGCCAGGGCAACAGCGACAGCAGCACCAACCCCAAGGCGGCGTGTGGATGACAGACGGTGGCACGGGCGATCAGCCCCATGGCGGCATCCCTGTGGAAGGGCAGTCAGTTTTACAGTCTCTGACCAAATCATGTTCCCAGTAAAAAGACCATTATGGCGCTGTCACGGCAAAGACACTTGGCCCGGCCCCGTACGCATGACAGGGTGCCCACCCAGCCTATGAAGACGCCAAGGGGACGGCATTTGGAACAGACGCTGAAAGGACGCAAGGCGGCGGTCGCCGGCTGGTGCCTGTATGATTGGGCCATGTCGGCCTTCAACACGGTGATCGGCACCTTCGTCTTCAGCGTCTATTTCACCAAGGGCGTGGCGGCCGACCCCGATTCGGCGTCGGCCGACTGGGCCTTCATGCTGGGTCTCTCCGGGCTGGCCATTGCCGTGCTCTCTCCGGTGCTGGGGGCCATCGCCGACAAGGGCGGGCGGATCAAGCCCTGGCTGGGCGGCTTCACCGCCATCGCGGTGGTGGGGGCCGCCCTGCTGTGGTTCGTGCGGCCCGACCCTTCCTATGTGCTGCTGGCCCTGGTCATTGTCGGCGTTGCCAGCACGGCCTTTGAACTGGCCAATGTGTTTTATAATGCGCTGCTGCCCGGCATCGCGCCGCCCAGCCATCTGGGTCGGGTCTCCGGCTGGGGTTGGGGGACCGGCTATATTGGCGGGCTTTTATCGCTGATGGGCTGTCTGCTGCTGCTGTTGCAGACGGACACGCCGCTGTTCGGCCTGCTGGACAAGGCGGAGGCCGCCCCGGTACGCGCCACCTCCGTGCTGGTCGCCATCTGGTACGGGTTGTTCGCCCTGCCCTTGTTCCTGCTGGTGCCGGACCGACCGGGCAGTACCGCCCCGCTGGGGCAGATCGTGCGCGAAGGACTTTCCACGCTGGGCCGCACCCTGCGCGCCCTGCCCTTCCATGGCAATCTGCTGCGTTTCCTGGTGGCGTCGGCCCTGTGGCGGGACGGGATCAATACCATCACCGCTTTCGGCGGCATCTATGCCGGCATCATTTTCGGCATGACGGAGGCGCAACTGATTCTGTTCGCCATCCTGCTGAATGTCTCCGCCGGGCTGGGCGCCATCGGCTTCGCCTGGCTGGATGACCGGATCGGGGCCAAGCCGACCCTGATCATTTCCATCATCGGGCTGATTCTCTCCGGTGTCGGGCTGATCGCTATCGGCACGCCGGCCTGGGGCTGGGCCCCGGCGCTTAATCTGCCGCTGGATTTCACCCCTGATCAGCAGTGGCTGCTGGTCCTGGGGCTGGTGCTGGGCTGTTTCTTCGGTCCCGCCCAGGCCGCCGCCCGCTCCATGATGGCCAGGCTGGCACCAAAGGGGCTGGAAACAGAGTTTTTCGGCCTTTACGCCCTGACCGGGCGGGCCGTGGGCGTGCTGGGGCCGCTTTGCTATGGCGCTGCCGTCAGCCTGTTCGCCACCCAGCGGGCCGGCATGGGCACGGTGGTGGCCCTGTTCCTGCTGGGGCTGGGCCTGCTGCTGCTGGTCCGGGAGCCGGGCCGCCAAGGCTGAAGGCGGCTATGCTGCAATGAATGAGGGGCCCGGGCTTGACTCACGGCCCCGCGTCGTCTATCAACGCGGCTTCATCGGCCAGGGTTCGCCTTGGCTGGATTGGTTTTATCGTGTCCGGTGCGCCCGGTAATTCTCTCGCGGGCCGCCAGCAGCTTAAAGATAGGTGTTTCGATGTCCCGCAAGTGCGCCGTGACCGGCAAGGGTGTGCAGACCGGTAACAACGTCTCCCACGCCAACAACAAGTCCCGTCGGCGCTTCCTGCCGAACCTGCAGGAAACCTCGCTGATGTCGGATGCGCTGGGCCGCATGATCCGCCTGCGTCTGTCCACCAATGGCATTCGCACGATTGAGCACAAGGGTGGCCTGGACGCTGCCCTGCTGGATATCGCTGATGCCAAGCTGGACGTTGATGCCCGCAAGGTGAAGAAGCAGATCCAGAAGGCACTGGCCGCCAAGACCGCCGCCTGAGTCGGCGTCTGACGGTTACAGTTCGCTGCTGACGGTATTGTCGGCCCCGCGAAACCCCATCCGGGCGTTTCGCGGGGCCGCTGCCGTTTGGGGTTTGTTTTTTCTTGCTGCCGATTCGCGTGCCCCCATGTCGCTCTCCCCTGCCGATCTTATCGCCTTTCTCAACCAGGTGCCGCCGGAAGCGCTGCTGCTGTTCCAGGCCCTGTTCTGTTTCGGCGCCATCCTTCTGATGGCGCGGCTGTTCGGAGCGGCGGGGCTCTATCTCTACATTGCCGTCGCCGTGATCAGCGCCAATGTGGAGGTGCTGAAGGCCGTGCAGTTTGGCTTTTATGACCATCCCGTGGCCATGGGCACGGTGCTGTTCGGCTCAACCTATCTGGCCACCGATATCCTGACCGAACATTTCGGCCGCGCCGCCGCGCGCCGCGCCGTATTCCTGTCCTTTGCCGCCTATCTGCTGTTCACCCTGCTGATGATACTGACGCTGGGCTTCCGGCCCATGAATGCGGAACAGGCCGGCACGGACATGGCCTGGGCCTTGGGGATGCAGGACCATATCGCCGCCCTGTTCACGCCGGCCCCAGCGCTGTTCGCCGCCGGCATGACCGCCTACCTCACCAGCCAGCTGTTCGACGTCTGGGTCTATCAACGCATCCGGGGAGCCACCGGCGACCGGCACCTGTGGTTGCGCAATAATGGCAGCACCATGCTGTCATCGCTGGTAGACAATGTCATGTTCAGCGTGCTGGCCTGGGTGGTGTTCGCGCCGGAACCGGTGGGCTGGGAAGCCCTGTTCTTTACCTATATCCTGGGCACCTATGGTTTGCGTGTCGCCTTGTCTTTGCTGGACACGCCATTTATGTATTTGTCACGCTGGGCGTTGGGAAAGCATCTACCCTCCCGCTGAGATTGCCTTGGGCTTCCCTTTTCATGCTGCTACGCAACAAATGGGGGGCGGACCGGCATTCCGAGCAACAGTATAGTTCGATTTTATAAATTTAATTGCCTTAAGATAGCGCTACCTTTCAGTGGTGGCGAGATGGGGCAAGAAATTGATGCAAAAAGATAAAATGCTACAGATCGGGGTGGCGGTCGCGGGTCTGGCCATTGCCCTTCTGGTGGGTGGGGGCAGCCTGTCCAGCGGTCTCTTCTGGCTGGGTCTCTTCATCGGGTTAGCGGCCATTCTGGCGGGGCTCTGGATCAGCCCTGCAACCCAGACCACGCCTGTCATCAGCGATGACGAAGCGCTGATGGAGACTTTCCGGCGCATTGCCTTCGACAAGTCACCGGACCCGATGCTGGTGGCCAACACCACCAGCTTCGTCATTTCCAACGACGCCGCGCTGAAATTCATCAAGGCCAAGGATGCCAAACAGCTGCGCGGCGTGCTGCCCGGTGCCTTGTCCCCGGAACGACAGCCCGACGGCCGCGTCTCCGCCGAGGTGGCAGGAGCCTATCTGCAAGAGGCAATCCGCGATGGCTTCCGCCGATTCGAATGGATGCACCTGGCGCTGGATGGCAGCCCGCTGCCGGTGGAAGTGACCCTGGTCCCCTTCCCGTTCAGGGGGGAACCCCACGTCCTGGTGTATTGGAAGGATATTGCCGACCTCTGGCAATCGCGTGAACGCAGCGCCAAGCTGGCAGACGAGGTGAATATTGTGGTGGACGGCTTCGCCACCGCATCGGCCGCCTTGCAGGATGCGGCCACCCAGAATGCCGATCTGGCTGAACAGAGCAAGGTCCAGATTGGGGCGGCCAATGATGCCGCCCGGCGCGTCTCCGCCGACACCCAGGAGGTGGCCGCCGCCGCCGGCCAATTGTCCGCTTCCATTGACGCGATCAACCGGCGCGTGGCAGAGGCAACCGGCATCTCCCGCACGGCAGAGGGGGAATCCCATCACGCCAATGAACTGATCCAGGGTCTGGCCGACATGGCCGGGCAGATCGGCACCGTGGTCAACCTGATCAATGAGATTGCCAGCCAGACCAACCTGCTGGCGCTGAACGCCACGATTGAGGCCGCCCGCGCCGGGGAGGCCGGCAAGGGCTTCGCCGTGGTAGCCGGTGAGGTGAAGAGCTTGGCAACCCAGACGGCACGGGCCACCGGGGAAATTGCCGAGCAGATCACGGCCATCCAAAACCAGTCGCAGATGAGTGTGGACGCCATCCGGACCGTCACCCGGGTGCTGGGCCAGATGAACGAAATCTCCAGCGCGATTGCTGCCAGCACCGAAGAACAGGGTTCCACCACCCGCGACATTGCCAGCCGCGCCGACAGCGTGGCCGCTGGTGTCAGCCAGTTGGCCAAGAATGTGGAACAGCTGGGCGAGATGGCGCAGCAGAGCGGGGCCGGCTCTGAAACCATGCTGATGGCGACCGCCGATCTGGACCGCAACTTCCGTCAGTTGCGGGAAAAGGTGTCGGCCTTCGTTGCCGGCCGCCGGTAGCCTTATCCCAACCCGCCTGAAGGTTGACCTTCAGGCGGGTTGGAGGCCAGCGACTGCCGGCTCAGCACCTCGTGGCGCGCAAGCCAAGCTGCCGGATGGCAGCGCCCGGCGTCTGAGAGAACGCAAAATCTCCCTGGATCGGTCACAATCAAGGGAGATGGGGATAACTGGAAAATCAGCGCTGCAACTGCCCCTGCTGCGGGATCAGCGCCAAGCAGTTTTCCACGATGCGATAGCACTGGCCCAGCCGGGCGCTCGGCCCCTGGCTGGCACCGCCATAGACGATGCGCTGCACCACGCCATCCTTCACCGTGAAGGTGGCCTGACAGTCGCGCGTCTCCGTCTCCGGATAATCGAACGGGCCCGGCCCCCAGCCATAGCCATACCAGGGCGACCAGGGACGGTAGAAACCATAGGCAGCGGAGAAGCGCGGGCTGCCCGGAATGGTCACCAGCCGCTCGCTGGTATAGGTGAAATATTCCACATTATCGACCGTGGCCGTCCGCGTCGGCACCCCGGCGCAGGACAGCAGGGTCTGTTTGGGCATACCGACAAAGGCCTGCTGGGCATAGAGCGCCTGATCGGCCTGCGGGTTGGCACAGGCGGCAAGGCCCAGCAGCGCGGCCGCGCCCGCGGCCAAACGCACGCCCGTCTTCAGACGAGAAACCATGGTGCATACTCCTCAACATGCGTCCCGGGCCCGATCAGCGGGCCCTGCTTCTGCCGCCCCGTCCGGCCGGCGGACCGGAAAGGGCTGATCCCTCTCCTGATACGCTGACCGACCTGTTTTCCTGTCATGGCAAAATGGCATCGCCAAGGCATCGTTGCAATGTGACGAAAAGGAATGGCCGTCAGCTTTCCACCATTTCCGCCGCGCGGGCCAGATCGACCGACACCAGTTTGGAAACACCGCGCTCCATCATGGTCACGCCGAACAGCCGGTCCATGCGGGCCATGGTCAACCGGTGATGGGTGACGATCAGGAAGCGGGTGGCCCCGCTGCGGGCCATTTCTTCCACCATGTCACAGAACCGGCCGACATTGGCCTCGTCCAGGGGCGCGTCCACCTCATCCAACACACAAATGGGGGCGGGGTTGCACAGGAACACGGCGAACAGCAGGGCCAGGGCCGTCAGCGCCTGTTCCCCGCCCGACAGCAAAGACAGCACCTGCAATTTCTTGCCCGGCGGGCTGGCATAGATTTCCAGCCCCGCATCCAGCGGATCTTCGGCTTCCGTCAGTTTCAGATGCGCTGAGCCGCCGCCGAACAGGCGGGTGAACATATCCTGGAAATGCGCATCCACCTTGGCAAAGCTGGCCAGCAGCCGTTCCCGCGCCTCCCGGTTCAGACCATTGATGCCCTGGCGCAGGCGGGCGATGGCGGCGGTGAGGTCTTCCTTTTCCGCTGTCATGGTGCCGATCTGCGTTTCCATCTCCGCCACTTCCTGCTCAGCCCGCAGGTTGACGGGGCCGATACGTTCCCGCTCATCCAGCAATTTCGACAGGCGCTGTTCCAGGGCCGCCGGGTCGGGCCGCTCGTCATCAGCGTCGAAATCAATGCCGGTGGCGGCGGCGATCCGGTCCGGTTCGCAATCCAGCTTCTCGGCGATACGTTCCGCCAAGGCCTGCATATGCTGCAGGGCCTGGGAAACGGCAGCTTCGGCATGAGCGCGGGCTTCCCGCGCATCGGCCAGGGCCGTTTCCGCCTTGGTGCGGGCCTGTTCGGCATCGGCCAGTTCCGCCTCGCCCGCCTGCAAGGCGGCCAGCGCCTCGGCCCGGTGGCGCTCGGCGGTCTGGATTTGGGCTGCCAGCAGGCGGCGTTCCTCCTGGATGGCCAGGGGGCGTTCGGCCAGGGTTTCCAACTCCTCCCGCCCCTCAGCGGCGCGCTGTTCCAACTCGGCCAGCCGGCTGGCCGCGCCTTCCACGCGCGCGGCCCAGCCCTGCTCTTCCTGTTGCAGCAGTGACAGGCGGCGGCGGCGCTGTTCAGCTTCGCGCAGCAACTGGTCGGCGCGGGCCTGCCGGTTGGCGAGTGCCGCGCGCAGTTCCGCTTGCCGGGCGCGGGATTGGGCAATGGCGTTGCGGGCAATGGCCGCATCGGGCAGTGCATCCAGTGCCGCCTGCGCCTCCGCCTCCGCCGTCGCGGCCTCTGCCCGGTCGGTTTGCAGCGCCGTCAGGCTGCCCAGCAGGGCGTCCAGCTTGGCCGCGGCGGCATCGGCTTCCGCCTTGCGGCGGGTCAAACCGTCGCGCGCCTGCTCCACCGCGCGGAAGCCGCCGCGCACGGCCTCGCGCGCCTGCCGGTCACGTTGGGTCGCCTGATCCTGGGCTTGCCGCGCCTCCCCTTCCCGACGGGCGGCCTGTTCGCGCGCATTGGCATGGGCCTCACGCGCCGTGGCCAGCACCTCTTCTGCCGCATCCAGCTCCATTTCCAGTTCAGCCAAGCGGTTACGCTGGGTCAGGCGGATGGCGGCGGCGGTGGGGGCGCCGGGCTTGCGGGTCAAGCCATCCCAGCGCCAGGCCCCGCCGTCGCGGGTGACGATCATCTGACCGGGCAGCAGAAGGGTCGACAAGCGGACAGCCTGGGCGGCATCCTTCGCCACGCCAATCTGTGGCAGGCAGCGGCCCAGCGCCGCCGGTGCCTTCACATAGTGGGTCAACGCCGCCAGCCCGTCCGGCAGTGCCGTCCCTTCCGGCAAGGGGGGCAGATCACGCCAATAGACATTGGCGGCGGCGTCCAGTGGGGCGGTCAGATCATCACCCAACGCTGCCGCCAGCGCCTGTTCATAGCCACCGATCACCGTCACCGCATCGATCAGCGGCGGGAACAGGTCGGCCTCGTCCAATCCCAGCAGGGCGCGCAGGCCATCGCATTCCGCCTTGATGCGGGTGAAGCGGGATTCCGCCTGGGTCAGCGCCTCCCGGCTGCTTGCCTGGGCCCCGGCGGCCTCTGCCCGCACCCGCTCCAGGGCGCGGTCGGCCTCACCCTTGGCGGATTCGGCATTTTCCGCCTCCTCCCGCGCCAGTTCCAGCCGCTCCTCGGCCAGGGCCAACGCTTCCTCGGCAGCGGCCAGTTCCAGCCCACCATCCAGCCCGTGGCGCAATTGCTCGGCCTGGGCCTGCTGGTCGGCCAGCCGGCGGTCCAGCGTGGCCAGCCGCGCCTGTTGGTCCCGCAGGCGACTCAGTTGGGTGTTACGGGCCGTTTCTTCGGCACCGGCCTGTTCCAGCAGGGCCGCCAGGGCCAGATCGGCCTGTTCCACCGCATCGCGGGCGGTCAACAGGGCCTCCTGCGCCTCCTCCTGATCCAGCAGCTCTTCCGCCTGGGCATCCAGCAATTGCTGGCGTTCTTCGCGCAGGCGCAGCAGGGCATTGTCGGCATCGGTGGCGAGTGCGCGTTCGCGCGACAGGTCAGACGCGATTTGCGCCAGCCGGCGCTGGGTGGCAGATCGGGCCTCCGCAACGCGCGCCTCTTCCGCCGCCAGTTGTTCGCGCGCCAGCACCAGCCGTTGCAGGGCCGCCGCCGCGTCGGCCTCCGCCTGGCGTTTGGGCGGCAGGGTGGCGGCGATGGCGGCCCGGCTTTCAGCCAGGGTCGTGCCCGCCAGCATGGCCTGTCGCACCGCCTCATCCGCGCGGGCATGGCCGCTGCGGGCGCGGGTCAGCGCCCCTTCGGCATCCTGCCAGCGTATATGCAGCAGGCGCGCCTCCGTCTGGCGGATATTTTCTTGCACATTGCGATAGCGGGCAGCCTGTTTGGCCTGTTTGCGCAGGGTTTGCAGTTGGGCATCCAGCGTGCCCAGCACATCATCCAGCCGGGTCAGGTTGGTTTCCGCCGCGCGCAGGCGCAATTCCGCCTCGTGCCGCCTTGCGTGCAGGCCGCTGATGCCGGCGGCTTCTTCCAGCAATTGCCGACGGTCCGCCGGCTTGGCATTGATCAGCGCGCCCACCCGGCCCTGGCTGACCAGGGCCGGGCTGTTGGCACCCGAGGCATTGTCGGCAAACAGGATCTGCACATCGCGGGCGCGCACCAGCTTGCCATTGATGCGGTAATCCGACCCCGACCCGCGTTCCAGCCGACGGGTGATTTCCAGCTCGTCAAACTCGTTGAAGGGCGGTGGCGCGGTGCGGCCATCATTGCCCAGCACCATGGTCACTTCGGCGATATTGCGCGCCGGCCGCATGGTCGTGCCGCCGAAAATGACGTCATCCATATCCTCCCCGCGCATCCGCTTGGCCGAGGTCTCCCCCATGGCCCAGCGCAGCGCTTCCAGCAGGTTGGATTTGCCGCAGCCATTGGGGCCGACCACGCCGGTCATGCCCGGCTCGATCAGCAGTTCGGTCTGGTCAACGAAGGATTTGAAGCCGGTAAGGCGAAGCTTGGTGAACTGCACGGGTGTCGGATTCGCAAAAACGGGAAGGGATGGAACGCAAACGGGGGTGGTGCCAGCGGGCACCACCCCCGTCAATCTATCTCATACCAAGAGCCATGATTCATGGCTCTTGGTATTTGCCAATTCCCTCAAGTGCCGGGCGGCGGCATCCGTCGCCTTGGCTCACGCGGGCACGAGCCCGCGGGCCAGCAGTCGCTGGCCTCCAAGGGGCATGAAACATGCCCCTTGGTATCAAAGCCGTACTGAAGGCGTTTGAGGAACTGTTAAGAAGCCTTGCGCTTGGCACCGGCCTTCTGCACCGCCTCCGTCAACTCATCCAGCTTGGCGCCCATGACGACGTAATTGTCATCGACAATGAAGGTGGGGGTGGAGTTGATCTGCTTTTCCTGGCTGGCGGTGTACTGGCTCTTGATCAGGAAATCTTCCAGTTGCTTGTTGCTGGTGCAGGCATCGAACTGTTCCTGGCTCATCCCCGACAGCCGGGCGATCTGGGACAGGTGCTTCAGATAATCCTGGTTCAGCCAGCTATGCTGCGACTTCATGATCGCCGTCTTCAGCGCCAGCCCTTTGGCCCCGCCGGCGCAGCGCATCAGCATATGGGCGCGCAGGCCCGGCGCATTCATCGGGAAATCACGGAACACCAGCTTCACCTCGCCGGGATCGATGAATTCCTTCTTGAAGGTGGGCAGCATGTTGATTTCAAAATCGGCGCAGTGGGAACAGGCCAGCGAGGCATATTCCACCACCGTCACCTTGGCCTTGGGATCGCCATAGACGATTTCCGCAGTCGCGGCCTTGATATCAATCGCGGCGGCAGGGGCAGCGGGTGCCGTCTGCGCCCAGGCCGGCAGGGCCGACAGCACGGCGGCACCGGCACCAAGGCCCAGCAGGGAACGGCGGGAGAGCGGGGAAAGGTCAAGGCCGCGCACGTCGGGGTGTCTCCTGATCCGAAAAGTCGGCACGACTATAGAACCAGCTTTGCGGCGGCGGCAAGGCGATGTGTGCCGGAAGCACTCCCCAGAATAGTGACTGCGGCGAAACGGGTCAGTGCAGTTGCCGCAGGTACTCCACCATCATTTGCTTGGTATCCGCATCGCTCTGCGCGGCAACGGCAGCAACCAGGGCCTTGCGCTTGGCCTTGCCCAGATCGCTGTTATAGAAATCCTCCAAGGCCTTGAGTGACGGTTCCGGCAGGCGCAGCAGGATGATCGTCAGCCGCTGTATGGCCAGGAACCGGGCAATCTCGTAACGCGGGGGCGAGTGATTTGCATCCCCTTCCGCACGCGTCCGACGGGTGAACTGGTCTACGTAGCGGTCCCGCCCCTGATCGTCCAGCCCCTGCCAAAGGGCGGGCTTTTCCAGATGGCGCAAGGCGGCGGCACCCTGCAGGCGCAGCCCCAACAGGGTGCCTTCCACCTGAATATCCGCCGCTGCCATGGCGCCGGCCAATGCATCAATCCGGCCTTTATCCGCACGAATCTCGTAGGCATCGGTGGCGGACTGTATCACCTTGCCGGGATCAACCCTGCTTTCCGTTTCAACAGCTGATTGAGCCCGGATGAAGTCATTTGCGGCAGCCAGAAATGCGGGAACCTCAGCCCCCCCACCAGCATCCACAGCCTTCAACTCCCGCCGCACCCGCGCCAGCAAATCTGCCGGATCAAAAGCATTCACGACGGACTGACGCAACAAGGGCAGATCGGCATCAACACCGGCTCCGAATTCCTTCCGGACCTCCCCGCCAACAATATCCACAAGGCCCGGCATGGATTGGTAAAGCGATGCAACCTGCTCCATTTGCATCATCGCTTCATCGGCCTTGTCCGCTTCCCCTGAACGGGAGCAACCGGCCAGCAGCAGGGCCGTCAGCACCAGCAGCAGGCCGGACCATTTCAATAGTGACAGCTCCTGCCCCCGCATATTCATACCCGGGCCGCATCAAGTTGCAGCGGACGCGACGCCTCCGCCAGCCGGTTCAGCGTGGTTTCCGCCCGCACAAGCGCAGGCATCGGACCATTCTGCCCGCCTTGCCAACTGCTGGCAGAGAAGAATTTCTCATTGAAGATGCGGCCGTTCAGTTCATCGATCTTGGCCTGCACAATTGGTCCGGGGCGCTCCGCCCGAACAAGCTGCTGAGCATGAACCACCCCCAGGGAAGTACGAAACGGTGTCCCTCGCGGATAATCCGACGCGGAGGGTAATTGTGGTATCGGCCGCTCCTTCGCGCCGAATACAGAGCCAAGTCCCCCTGCCGGGCTCATTTCATGCATCGGAATATCGACCAGGAAATCGGAATCCAGCATGGCCGACATATGCAGCGACAGCTCGATATGGTCGGTCAGCCGTTCCCGCCGGATCTCATTGACGGGCGGCTTGAACAAGGGCGCCTTCTTCAGGCTGCCCACCAGGATGGCGCGTTCCGCCTCCGACAGGGATTTGTCGTCACGGATGGCAAAGGCCACCTCCATGGCATAGAGCTGGTTGCTCTCCACATAATTGATCAGGTCGTTCTGCAGGACGGCTGGGTTGGTGACGGCGGGGGTCGGTGCCGAACGGGTCAGCGTGCCGGCCTTTTCCTCGATATATTTCTTGGCCTTGGCATCGGCCGCATCCATCACCGCCCCCAGGGCGAACATGGCCGCCTTGTTGTTGCTGACCAGATGCAGCGCATTGAAGGTACGGTTCAGATTATTATTGCAAATGACGTTAAGGGCGGCCCGGCTGGCCAGCACGCGCAGGGAATTGGTGGCAAAGGCCGCCATCAACACCGTGCTGGACGCGACCGACAAGGCCAGCACGATCATTTCGGCCTTTTCCTTGTCGCTTTTTTCCTGCGCTGCCCAGGTTGCCTTATACTGGTCATGGGCCAGATGATAGGCGCTGGCGTAGTCGCGGCAGAAAATCCGCCAGCGTATGGCCTTGGCCTCCAGCTCATCCAAATAATTGCGGATAATATCGCTCATGGCGGTTCCCCGTCCTGAGAAGGCGCCGGGCTGGCGCAAGTGAAGGGCTCGCCCTTTATTCCCGCACCAGCGACGGGGGAGCAAGAAAGCGGGGGCGGTACAGCCATTTGGGGCTTCCCTACCCCTTCCGGCGCAGCCCCCGCTCAATAATCCCATTCAAACTGCACGCCCACCTTGCTTTCCGTGCCCAGTTCGCCGCGCGCCTTGATATGCTGGGTGATGCCATATTCAACCGTGGCCTTGCTTTCGCCCGTGCCCAGCTGCTGCTCCACCCCGACATAGAGATTGTCGCCGATATAGCGGCCGGCGGCCACCGTGCCCGCCCCGGTGCCATCCTCCGATCCACGGAATTCCAGCCGGTCCACACCGAGCGAGCGTTTGACATTATCCACCAGCCCCGGCCCGCCGCCGAACAGGCCGGTCAGCTGCGCCGCACTCTGGGCCAGCTGCAGCGCCTCCAGCGCCGAGAGCTGGCCGGCCCCCCGGTTGAACAGCAGCCGGGCCAATACCTCATCCTCCGGATAAGGCGGCTGGGAGCTGAGCTTGACGCTGGGTTTGGATGGGCGGCCGCCGATGGCGACAATGGCCGTCAAGTCGCCGCGCTGGGTGCGCGCCTCCACATCCAGGGTCGGGTCCAGGCTGCCATCAAAGGTGATGTTGGAGCGGGCGATGGTGAAGGTCTGGCCCAGCAGGGCCAGATCGCCCTTCACCAGGGAGATGGGGCCAGCCACGCTGGGGTTGGCCACTGTTCCGCGCACCTTCAGGGATGCTTTCAGTTCCGCATCCAGCCCCCGGCCTGAAACATAGATGCGGTTGGGCGCCTCCACATCCACTTCCAGTTTTACAACCAACGCTTTGGGTGGGGCATTGGCTGGTTCCGCCTCCGCCGAGCTGGCCCCGGCGGGCGGGGCGATGCGGCGGGGATGGTTGATCTCCACCACCGGCAGATCGGCCACCGATGTCGGCAGCTTATCGGGGATACGGATATAGGCCTTATCCACATCCACCCGCCCGGCCACCAGGATATCGGTCAGCGTGCCGGTGACAGCGATTTCCGCCCCGGCTGTCGCCTCCACCATGTCGATCTGGGCCAGCCTTGCCTTGCGGGCGGTCAGTTTCAGATCAATCTGCCGGTCGCCCCGCTCCGGCCGGAAACCGATGGAGCCGGCCACGCTGACCTGCCCACCGCCCGGCGTCTTGCCATCGAAGCTGCGGATCACCAACCCTTCCGGATCGCCCTGCATCAGCGCGGTGATATCAGTGATCCGCGTGCCCCATTCCTGGTTCTCGTAGGAGGCCCCCTGCAGCTCCACCGTGCCGGAAAGCTGGCGCTGGGCCAGCGTGCCGGCCAGCGCCAAATCCACCGTCATCTGCCCGCCCAGCCGGTCCCCGCTGCCGGCCAGAAAATCATTGAAGCGGCGCAGGGCCATATTGCCTTGCAGCCGGCCGCTGATCGGCTGATCGGTGGGGATAGTTATGGCCGTGGCGCTGCCCTCCATCACCAGCGGCAATTCCCCGCGCGCCGTCAGCCCCACGCCACTGCCCTGGCTGTCCAGCTTGGCCGTCAGGGCCACGCGGCCGTTACGCCAGTTAGCCGCCAGTTCGGCCCCCAGCGGCGTCGGCCCCTTTTCCACCGGCGGGGTGATGGCGAAGCGATCCAGCTTCAGCGACAGGGTGCCCTCCGGTGCGGCCACCGTGCCGCCGATGCTGGCCGTGCCGTTCAGTTCACCATACAGCGTCAGGGTGGGGTCGATGATGCGGGCCCAGGTCAGCGGCACCTTCACCAGCTCCGCCCGCGCCGACAGAGCGTGGCGGTTCAGGTCGGCATTCATCACCACCCGGCTGTCGCCGGAGACGATGGCCAGATCCTTCACCCGCACCACACCGGGGCCATAGGCCAGTTCCGCCGGCTGCGCCGTCTGAAAGCCGGTATCCCCATAAGAACCGGTAAAGCGCGACAGCAGCAGACGCAGCATCACCCCGCCCCCTTCCTTATTCTCCGGGGTGGAGAAGGTGCCGGCCAGCGAGACCTTCACCGGTGCCGGGGCCTTGCCCGCCAGATCCAGCGTCACCGCCGTACCGGTCAGCGGCCCCTTGGCCGTGGCGGTCAGCGTGTCCACCTTCGAATCGCCCGGATCAATCCCCTTGGCCTGCAGGCTGACATCCAGCACCGGCTTGACCAGCGCATCTTCCACCTTGCTGTCCACCGCCACGGCGGCAATGCGCTGACCGTGCCAGCGCCGCCAGATTTCCTTGAAATCGGCGTTGAACGAAACCTGCTGCTGCCCACGCTCAACCGCCAGCTCCAGGCTGAACCGGCCATTGCCCCAGACCTCATCCCCGGCGATGAAGCCGATAATGCCCAGATCTGGCACCGTGCCGGTCAGCCTGCCTTCTGCCGTGCCGGTGGCGAGGTTGGCTTGGATGCCGCCATCGATGTGGTTGATGCCGATCACGGCCGACAGGTTGTCAAGCGCCAACTGGTCGCCCTGCAGGGCGATATCGCCATTGGCGGCCACGCGCTGACCGATGACGCTGGTTTCCGCCGTCAGGGTGCCGCGTGCTGATTTCGGCCCCCCCTGGCCGGTGAATTCCATCTGTGCTGCCCCCAGCTGCAAGCCGTCCAGCACCAGATTGCTGCCATCCAGCCGCAGGACCAAACGGGTTGCCCCCTCCGGCCCCTCCGCCTTGATGCTGGCGGTGACACCGCCCGCCATGGCCACGCCCAAGGCCGGCCCCAGTGGCGAAAGATCATCGATCTTGGCTGACAGATCGCTGGTCAGGCGCTGGCCCGCCAGGGCCACGCCGCCGCGCACTTCCAGATGCGGGCTGATCAAGACCAGATCGCGCAACTGGATTTCCTTGCCGGTCGACAGGTTGACCGACAGGTCCGTCGTCGCCCCCAGCAGCGCATCAGCGGCCGGGGTGGCGGTCTTCAAGTTGCGGCCACGCGCCTTGATGCTGGCCGTCAATTCGCCGCCCGCCCGTTTCAGGGTGACATCCGCCGCCAGTGCCCCCGACAGGTCGCGCCCGGCCAGGGGTGACAGGGTGGCAAGATTGGGGCTCTCCAACACCAGATCGGCTTGGCCCCCCGCGCCCCATTGGGAGAAGGCGCCCTTGCCGCTGGCCTTCAGCAGCGGGCCATCCAGAGAGAGGCTGGTAATATTGATGCTTTGCTGCGGCACCCGGATATCGCCCGTCAGGGCCAGGGTACCGCGCTGGTTGGTGATGCCGCCGCCGCGCATCCCTTCCAGGGCGCTGGTCAGGTCCAGCGCGATGCGGTCCAGCGACCCTTGCGCTGCCGCCGTGCCTTTCAGGGTCACGCTGTCGGCGCCGAACTCATCAAAGCGCGGGGCCTGCACGGTGAAATCCGCCACGACCTTGGGCACCTGCGGTGTGCCGGTGATGGTAATGGTGCCGCGCGCCGTATCGAAGAAGCGGGTCTCCCCCAGGAAAGCGTGCAGGGCCGATTCCGCCGGCACCTGGATCAAGGTGCCCAGATTGACCGCCTTGGTTGTCAGATCATAAGCACCCCCACCGGCCAGCGTACCGGCGGCCATCTGGATGGAGACGCCATCCAGCACAATCTCCTTGCCGGGATGGATCAGCCCGCCGGCCCCCAGCTTCAGTTCCGGCCCCACCAGGGCGCGCCAACGGGCCGGCAGCAGGGCCTGGATATTGCCATCCGCCTCCAGCCCGAAGGTCAGCTTGTCGGCCGCCGGGCGAATGCGGGCCTGGGCCCGGCCATTCACCACATCGCCCGCCTTGGCAGACAGGTTGCCGGTCCAGTCATTCAGCGGGCCATCGCCCTCCAGCGTCACCGTGAAGGCGGGACGGCCGGGAATATCCAGCAATTCCGCCACCAGACCATTTTCCGGTTCCGCCGCCACAGCGGCCAGTTTCAGCCGGCTGCCCGGCTGGTAGAAGGCATCCAGCGTCAAGGTGCCGGGCCGGTCATCAATGCGGGCCACGTCCAGATGCACCGTGCCACCCGGTGCCCCCGCCGGGATATCGGCGCGGCCATCCAGTTTCAGCACCGCCGCCGTTCCGCCCAGCAGATCGGGGCCCAGTTCTGCCCGTCCCACGGCCAACTGCCGCAGATCGATCGCCACCGGCAGGCGGAACGGGGGGGCCTTGGGGTCGTCCGGCTCCGACGAGGCCGGCACGGGCTGGCGGGCCACTGCCACCCTGTCGGCCGTCAACACCTCCACCGACAACCGGCGGGAGAACAGCGCCCAGGGCGACCAGGACAGCCGCGCACCCTCCACATTCAGCCAGACACCCTGGGCATCCGCCATGGTCAGCCGGGTCAGGCGCAGGTCGAACAGGTTGCCGCTGCCCCCTTCCAGCCCCAGCCCGGGCACGGACTGGCGCGCCTGCGCCAGCACGAAATCCCGGCCCGATCCGGTGCCAAGCCAGATGAAGGCAACGGTGAAAACCAGCACGGCCAGCCCGATCAGGCTGGCGAAACCGGCGGCGATCCAGGCCAGCGGTGAGCGCATGTTCATTCCCTCCCCGCCTTTGCTTAGAATGCCTGACCGATGCTGACATAAAGCTGGAAGGCATTATCGCCCTTCCGGCGGTTCAGCGGCACGGCGGCATCCACCCGGATCGGGCCGATGGGCGTGTAATAGCGCCCGCCGATACCGGCGGCATAGCGCAGCCCCTCCCCGAAATCGGGATATTCAGTCGTATAGACATTGCCGGCTTCGATAAAGGGCACGATGCCGATATTTTCCGTCACCTTGACGCGCATCTCCGCCCCCAGTTCCAGCAGCGAGACGCCGCCGGTGGGATTGCGCTCCGCGTCCAGCGGGCCGACCTTCTGATAGCCATAGCCGCGGATGGACCCGCCGCCGCCGGCATAGAAGCGCTTATCGGCCGGCACATCCAGCAGCCCGCCGCCCAGCACCGCGCCATAGACCCCGCGCAGCGCGCCGACATAGCGGCCATTGCCAGAAAAATCATGATAGGCCGAACCGTTCAGCCGACCGATGACAAAGCTGTTGCTGTCCCCCAGGGCTGCCCAATAGGGGGTGACGGTGCCGGAGAGGCGGAAGCCCGCCGTCGGGTCCAGCAGGTTGTTGCTGCGATCCCAGGTCAGCACCAGGGGAAAGCCGATCAGGGTATTGGTCGTGGTCTGCACATTCTCTTTGATCTTCGATTGCTCGGCGGTGACGCCCAGGCTGCCGGTCAATTGTTTGGAAAAACGGCGATTGACGGCGGCGGTAAAGACCAGCGCGTCGCGGCGATAGGCATCGGGCCGTTCCGACACCGCCTCTGCCGTCAGGTTGAGCGACTGGCGGCGGGAGAGGAAATCCGGCTCCTTGTAGGTGGTGATCAGGCGGTAATCCAATTCCTTGACGTCGGTGGTGGTGCCGCGCCGGCCGACACCGGCAATCTCCGCCCCCACCCTGAACTGTTCCGCCCCGCCCAGCAGATTGCGGTGGCCCCAATAGGCATTGGCACCAAAACCATCCTCGGTGGAATAGGCTGAGCCGAAGCCGACATAGCGCATCTCCCGTTCCTGCACATCCACCAGCACGGGGGCCTGGTTCTGCGCGTCGGGCTGATCCTCCAGCCGTATCCGAACGGAGGAAAAGACGCCCAATTCCGCCAGGGCCTGGCGCCCCTCCTCCATCGTGGCGGGGTTGTACTGATCCCCCTGTCGCCAGGGCAGGCGGCGCATCACGGCGCGGTTTTCCACATCCTGCAGCCCGGTAATGCTGACCGGGCCGAAGGCGACACGGGGGCCGGGATCGACCGTGAAATTCACCGCCATGGTCTGGCTGGCATGGTCGACCACCAGCTTGCGATCCAGGGTGCGGGCATAGGCATAGCCCTTTTCGGCGAAGCGGGGGACGATGTGCCCCTCCGCCTCCAGGATCTGCGGCCCGTCCGCCGGCGCCCCCTCCGCCAGCCCAAGCTCGGCGGCCGTCACCGTCTGTTCCGGCAGCGGCACATCGCTGGGACCGGACATGGTGACCTTGCCGATCTTGTAGCGCTCCCCCCGTTCCACATGGATCACCACCTTGGCGGGGCTGTTCTCCACATCAATTTCCAGATCCAGAATGGCATCGTAATAGCCAGTGGAGCGCAGGGCGGCGACCAGGCGATCCAGATCGGCATCGGCCCGCCGGCGCAGGCCGATGGGCGATGGCGGCGGCTGATCCTTCAAAGAGACAAGGCGGGAGACATCGTTCAGCAGGTCGCGCAGCGCCGGACGGTCATCAACCCCCTTGATCTCCACCTCATAGGGCGTCTGCTGGGCCATAACAGGCGCGACCGCCAGCAGCGATACACCGGCCAGGGCCGACAGCAGGAACCGTTTACGCATCTTCCACATTTCCCAATGGCTTCGGGCTCGGGCCCCATGGTGGCAGGTGACGACCGCTGGCACCAGACGGAACCCGTAACGCCTTGGGGCTACATCTTGTTGCATAAGGGAATGGCAGGATGCGACTTAAGGTTAGGGGCGACGGGCGTCGCTAAAACGTGTCCACCAGGGATGAGCCCCATACGGGGCAGCTGTTTTACAGGCTTGGCGGGACGCAACATCCGAAGCGCCAACTCGCTCCGTCACAGAAATTTCACCCACGCAACGCGCAAGGCAGCCCGGCAGGATGCGCCCTTTGCGGCAGCGGGGTGCTTCATTATATTGCGCCGCGACAGACACGCCCGACCCCTGACCTGTGGCCTTAGATGCCGCTGGCCCGGTGGCGGGCATTTTTCATGCGCGAACCTCTTTCCGGCGGATCAGGAATGGGCGGCGCGCTCAGGACAGATTCAGGGCCCCACATGGAATTGCGCAATATCGCCATCATCGCCCACGTTGACCATGGCAAGACCACCCTGGTGGACATGCTGTTGAAGCAGTCGGGCACGTTCCGCGAAAACCAGCAGGTCGCCGAACGCGCCATGGACAGCAACGATCTGGAGCGTGAGCGCGGCATCACCATCCTGGCCAAGTGCACCTCGGTCGTCTGGAACGACGTGCGCATCAACATCGTCGATACCCCGGGCCACGCCGATTTCGGCGGCGAGGTGGAGCGTATCCTGAACATGGTGGACGGCGTCTGCCTGCTGGTGGATAGCGCCGAAGGCCCGCTGCCGCAGACCAAGTTCGTGCTGGGCAAGGCGCTGAAGCTGGGGATGCGCCCGATGGTGATCGTCAACAAGATCGACCGTCAGGACGCCCGCCCCGACGAAGTGCATAATGAGATTTTCGATCTGTTCGCCAGCCTGGACGCCAGCGACGAACAGCTCGACTTCCCCACCCTGTTCGCTTCCGGCCGCAATGGCTGGGCCGTGAACAGCCTGGATGACGAGCGCAAGGATCTGACCCCGCTGTTCGAGCTGGTGGTCAACCATGTGCCGGCGCCGAAGGTGGACAGCGCCGATGCGCCGTTCAAGATGCTGGCGACCACCCTGGAAGCCAACCCCTATCTGGGCCGCATCCTGACCGGTCGTATCCAGTCCGGTCGCGTCAAGACCAACATGGCCATCAAGGCCCTGACCCGTGATGGCAAGCTGATCGAGCAGGGTCGCGCCTCCAAGGTGCTGGCTTTCCGCGGTCTGGAGCGCGTGCCGGTGGACGAGGCGCAGGCGGGTGACATCGTCGCCATCGCCGGTCTGGTGAAGAGCACGGTCGCCGACAGCATCGTGGAAATGAGCGTGGATGAGCCGTTGTCGGCCCAGCCGATCGATCCGCCGACGCTGGCCATGACCTTCTCGGTCAATGACAGCCCGCTGGCCGGCCGCGAAGGCGACAAGGTCACCAGCCGCATGATCCGCGACCGCCTGTTCCGCGAAGCGGAAGGTAATGTCGCCCTGCAGATCCGCGAAACCGCCAATGCCGACGCTTACGAAGTGGCCGGCCGTGGTGAATTGCAGCTGGGCATCCTGATCGAAACCATGCGCCGTGAAGGCTTCGAGCTGTCGATCAGCCGTCCGCGCGTGGTGATGCAGACCGACGAGAACGGCCAGAAGCTGGAGCCGATCGAAGAAGTCGTCATCGACGTGGATGAGGAATTCTCCGGCGTCGTCGTTCAGAAGCTGAACGAGCGCAAGGGCGAAATGCTGGAAATGAAGCCCTCGGGCGCCGGCAAGCTGCGTCTGGTGTTCCATGTGCCGTCACGCGGCCTGATCGGTTACCAGGGTGAATTCCTGACCGATACCCGTGGCACCGGCGTCATCAACCGCCTGTTCGCCGACTATATGCCGTACAAGGGTGCCATCCCGGGCCGCCGCAACGGCGTGCTGATCTCCAACTCCGATGGCGAGGCCGTGGCCTACGCCCTGTGGAACCTGGAAGATCGCGGCCCGATGATGATCGAGCCCGGCTGGAAGGTTTACGAAGGCATGATCGTGGGTGAGCATACCCGCGAGAATGATCTGGAAGTGAACGTCCTGAAGGGCAAGAAGCTGACCAACATCCGCACCACCAGCAAGGATGAAGCCGTCGTTCTGACGCCGCCGATCCGTATGTCGCTGGAAAAGGCCCTGTCCTACATCCAGGACGACGAGCTGGTGGAAGTGACGCCGAAGTCGATCCGTCTGCGCAAGAAGCTGCTGGACCCGAACGCGCGCAAGCGCGCCGAGCGTGCGGCCGAAGCCGAGTAAGCTTGGGGTCGATGGCCTTGTTTCCGGTTGCCCGGAAACAAGGCTTCAGACAGAGCCGTCAAGGGCCAGCCGGATAACCCGGCTGGCCCTTTTCTGTTCCACCAGCCAAGACCCGGCGATCAATTCTGCATTCCTGCAAAGGGGTGGTGCGATGCCACCCCTTTGCGGCCCCCCCCCCTTGGATCGGGCTGATCACCCCACCAGCCGCTGAAGGATCTGCACCGCGTTCAGGGCTGCCCCCTTCAGCAACTGGTCACCGGCCAGCAGCAGCGCCACGGAACGACCGGACGGGTCGCCAATATCGCGGCGGATGCGGCCCACCAGCACGTCGCCCTGGCCCGATGCCTCGTTGGGCATGGGGAAATGGTTGGCGGCCCAATCATCCACCAGCCGCACGCCGGGCGCATCGGCCAGCAGGGCCTTCACCTGCTCTGGCGACACGACGTCCTCAAACTCCACACTGATGGCCATGGTGTGGGCGCGCAGCACCGGCACGCGCATACAGGTGATGGAAATGGCCAGATCGGGGCGCGACAGGATCTTGCGCGTCTCCTCCACCACCTTTTCCTCCTCACCATTATAGCCGGTATCGGGGTTGATGCCGGCATCATGGCTGAACAGGTTGAAGGCATAGGGGTGCTTCATCACCCGCGGCGGATAGGCCTCACCGGCCAGACAGGCCGCCGTTGACGCACGCAATTCCTCCATCGCCGCAGCGCCGGCCCCGCTGGAGGCTTGATAGGTGGCGATGTTCAGCCGGCGGATGCGGTGGCGGCGTTCCAGGGCGGCCAGCGGCACGGTGGCGATGATGGCCACGCAATTGGGGTTGGCGATGACGCCGGGCTTGGCCGGGATCGCCTGCGGGTTCACCTCCGGCACCACCAGGGGGATGGCCTCTTCCATGCGAAACGCGGATGAATTGTCGATCACCACCGCACCGGCCGCCACGGCTGCCGGTGCATATTGCTTGGAAATGCCGCTGCCGGCGGAAAACAGGGCGTAATCGATGCCGTGGAAGCTGTTTTCATCCAGCGCCTGCACCACCCGTTCCCCACCGGCGAATGGCACCTTCTGCCCGGCAGAACGGGGGGAGGCCAGCAGGCGGACTTCGCCCAGGTTCAGGCCGCTTTCTTCCAGGCATTTGCGGATTTCAACGCCCACGGCACCGGTGGCGCCGACAACGGCGACGTTCAGGGGGCGGGTGGGCAGGGGGCGAGCGGATTGAGCTTGGCTGTTCATGATCAGGAACCCTTCTGTTTGGCTTGGGGCGCCGTCTGGTCGGGGTTCCGTATCGCCTGGAAAGCGGCCCCGACCTTACCCGGCGGGACCGTTTGGCGTTATGTCACTGGCCCTATCCGGCCACGCGCACACCAACAGCACCGCCCCGAAGGGTGGTGGTTTTGGTGGTAGTGGTGGTGGGGCGCTGTGTGAACATGGGGCCACGATGCCGCGAAGCCCGCCCCCTTGTAAAGCAGGGATTTACGCCATCCCTGCCATGCCCCGGATGCGCGTCACAGAGTCCGTTGCGTATTTCGCCACACAATGGGACTATATGCTGTGCCCTTAGGCCCAACCATTGTGATGAAGCGATGTCTGTGGAGTTAACCGATCCCAAGACCCTGGAGGCGATTGGGATTCTGGCTGGCGTGCTGGATGATGTGACAGGCCCTGACCGGCTGGAATGCCTGATGGCGGCCAATGCGCTGCGCCAGGTGGTGGAAAGCCGCTCAGAAAACGCCCTGCTGTTCGCCCGTCAGGCTTTCGAATCGCTGGATGGCGATGTGCGCCGCCGGGTGGAGAATGATGCCACCGCCACGGCGGTGAAGGTAATGGAACAGGCTCAGCGCCGCCCCAACCCGCGTATGGTGCGTAACGCCCCGAAAAGCACGGGAAATGCCTTTCTGGATGCGCTGAATTCCGGCGGGCTGAAAACCGAACGCAAGTGGTAATGACCGTTGGTGCGGCCTGTGCCGCACCCGTGGCATCCCTGTTTCTGAGCCTTGGACCTTTTCTCTCCTACATTCCCCTGCATGGCTGCGCTTCGCCCCGGCGGGGCTGGAAAGCGCTTGCCCGCTTACCCACTTGTGCGCATTGAGGAACCAAGCCTCCCGCCGCGACCAACGATGAGCGCCCCGCCATGGCCAGCTATGATTTCGACCTTTTCACCATCGGTGCCGGTTCCGGCGGGGTGCGCGCTGCGCGCATCGCCGCCCAGCATGGCGCCCGCGTGGCAGTGGCGGAGGAGCGCTATTATGGCGGTACCTGCGTGAATGTCGGCTGTGTGCCCAAGAAGCTGCTGGTCTATGCCGCCGAATATGCCTACGCGTTCGAGGATGCGGCTGGTTTTGGCTGGAGCGTGGAAAAGCCGGTGCATGACTGGTCCGCCCTGATCGCCGCCAAGGATAAGGAGATCGGCCGGCTGAACGGC
This sequence comes from Niveispirillum sp. SYP-B3756, assembly GCF_009495745.1. GTDB lineage: Bacteria > Pseudomonadota > Alphaproteobacteria > Azospirillales > Azospirillaceae > Niveispirillum. Next base: position 97,767 of record NZ_WIDQ01000004.1, on the reverse strand, counting down.
ATTTATCGCGGCCTGCTGGAAGGGGCCGGCGTCACCCTGTTCGACGGCCGGGCCACCATTGTGGATGAGCATACGGTGGCGGTGAATGGCCAGCATATCACCGCCGAACGTATCCTGATTGCCACCGGTGGCTGGCCGGAACTGCCGGGCCAGCCGGGGGCCAGGGAATATGGCATCACGTCGAACGAGGTGTTCCATCTGCCCCGCTTTCCCCGCCGGGTGGTGGTGGCCGGCGGCGGCTATATCGCCCTGGAATTTGCCAGCCTGTTCAAGGGGCTGGGGGCAGAGGTGACGCTGCTCTATCGCGGGCACCAGATTCTGCGCGGCTTTGATGGCGATGTCCGTACCTTTGTCACGGATGAGCTGGTGAAGACCGGCATCGACCTGCGCCTGAACACGGTGGTGGAGCGGATCGAGAAGACCGATGAATGTCTGGTCGCCACCTTGAGCGATGGCACCCCGCTGCCCTGCGACGCGGTGATCTATGCCATCGGGCGCAAGCCGATGACGGCCAAGCTGGGCTTGGAAAATGTCGACATTGAGCTGGATGGCAATGGCGCCATCAAGGTGAATGATCAGTATCAGACCAGTGTGCCCAGCATCTATGCCCTGGGGGATGTCACCAACCGCATCAACCTGACGCCGGTGGCCCTGGCGGAAGGCCATGTGCTGGCCGACCGGCTCTATGGCAACCGCCCGCGCGATGTGAATTACGACAATATCCCCACCGCCGTTTTCTCCATCCCGCCGGTGGCCACCCTGGGGCTGACGGAAGAACAGGCCCGCGCCAAGCTGGGGTGGGCGGTGGATATCTACCGCAGCAGCTTCAAGCCGATGCGCCACCAGCTTTCCGGCCGCGACCAGCGCACCTTGATGAAGCTGGTGGTGGACCGGGCCACGCAGAAGGTGATCGGCTGCCACATGGTGGGATCGGACACGCCGGAGATGATCCAGGCCATCGCCGTGGCGATGAATATGGGCGCCACCAAGCAGGATTTCGATCGCACCATCGGCCTGCACCCGACGGCGGCGGAGGAATTCGTCACCATGCGCAGCAAGGCACCCGACCCGGAGTAATCCAAGAGCCATGGTCCATGGCTCTTGGAGGCCAGCGACCGCTGGCCCGCAGGCACGTGCCTGCGCAAGCCCGAGCTGCCGGAGGCAGCGCCCGGCGTCTAATACCAACGGTCATAATTCATGACCGTTGGTACGGCGGCGACTGCCGCCGCGCGGCACGTGCCGCTTGAAGCCAAGCCAACGGATGTTGGCGCCGGCGTCTGAGGTGCTGAAAATATTGACCGACGGTCAATATTTTCAGCCGCTGGTATAAGGGAAAATGCACAGACCGAGAGCCATATTTCATGGCTCTCGGCATAAATTTTTCTGCAACACAGGTGATCCAGCCGGAATCTCCCCCCGTATCAATCGCATCTGACGGCGGCCAACCCGCCGCGACACGGATACGAGCGGAGGTTCCCTGTGGCCCATATCGACGATCCCGAAACCCAGCGTGCCAATGTCGCCTTCATCCGCCAGGCGATGAAACAACCGCTGCTGGAACGCGATCATGAGCTGGATCTGGCCCGGCGCTGGCGGGAGAAGGGGGACCAGCGGGCCCTGCATGAACTGGTGCGCTCCTACACCCGTCTGGTGATTGCCACCGCCACCCGCTTCCGCAATTACGGGCTGCCGATGGGCGATCTGGTGCAGGAAGGCAATGTCGGGCTGATGCAGGCGGCCAGCCGGTTTGAGCCGGAACGCGATGTGCGCTTTTCCACCTATGCCGCCTGGTGGATTCGCTCCGCCATCCAGGATTACGTGCTGCGCAACTGGTCCATCGTGCGCACCGGCACCACGGCGGCGCAGAAATCCCTGTTCTTCAACCTGCGCCGCCTGCGCGCCCGTATCGCCGGCAACCCCTCTGCCACGGGGTTGAGCGATGAGGATCGGGCCCAGATCGCCCAGACCCTGAATGTCGATGCCCGCGAGGTGGAGACGATGGAACAGCGGCTGGCCGCCGCCGACCAGTCGCTGAACAACCCGCTGAGCGAGGCCGGCGAGGGGGAGTGGCAGGATCTGCTGGCCGATAACCGCCCCTCCCCGGAAGATGTGGTGATCGGGATGCGCGACGGCCGGATGCGCTCCCACTGGCTGGCCGAAGCGTTGGGCGAACTCAGCCCGCGCGAACGCCAGATCATCGCCGAACGCCGCCTGCGTGATGAAGGTGCCACGCTGGAAGAGCTGGGCCGTGTGCTGGGTGTGAGCAAGGAACGCGTGCGCCAGTTGGAAACCCGCGCGCTCAACAAGCTGAAAGCCAGCATGATGAAGCGCGTGCGTGACCATGGGGAATTGCTGCTGGAGGCGTGATACCAACGGTCATAATTCATGGCCGTTGGTACGGCGGCGACTGCCGCCGCGCGGCACGTGCCGCGTGAAGCCAAGCCAAGCCAACGGATGTTGGCGCCGGCGCCTGAGGTGCTGAAAATATTGACTGACGGTCAATATTTTCAGCCGCTGGCATGAGACGAGCGCCCGCAGGCTCTGCCCTGCCCGCGCAAGGTCAGCTCTTCGGCCAGCACTAGAGGGGACAACAGGAAATCGGGGCGACAGCCCGTGTCGTCAAAGCCCCAGCAAGGAATGATGTGTGGCCAGCGCCGCCATCACCCCTGCGGCCGATGCCAACGTGCCATTATGCAGGGGGGAGGCCACGTCGCCAGCAGCACAGACGCCCGCCACACTGGTCTGCTGCTTACCGTCAGTACGCACATGGGGGCCCGTCATACCCTCCACCAGCTCGCATCCCAGTTGCGCGGCCAGCGGACTGACGGGGGATGTTCTGGTTGTGACGAACAATGCGGTCAGAGCCTGCACCCGGCCATCGGCCAGCCGCACCGCCTGCAACGCAGGCGACGGCCCCAGCAGCTCAATGATAGGGCTGCGTTCCACTCCCACCCCGCGCGCGGCCAGCCGTTCCCCCATGGCCGGTTCGGGTTCCGGGGCACCTTGCAAAAACAAGGTGGTCGGCCCCCAATCCGGCAGCATCAAGGCCCGGTGATCCACCCCCGCCGGCCCGGCCAGCACCCCCAGCGGCTGGCCCGCCACCTCATAACCATGGCAATAGGGGCAGTGCAGAGTGCCCGTGCCCCAGCGCTCCGCCACGCCTGGCAAATCAGGTAGTTCATCGCGCACCCCGAAGGCCAACACCAGCCGCCGGCCCTGGAAGGCCCGCCCGTCGGCAAGGGTGACCTTGAAGTCATCCAATCTGCCGGCGGCCATCTCCACCAGCCCATCAACCATGGTCAGGGTCGGATAGGCGGCCAATTGTGCCCGCGCACCGGCCGTAATATCCCCCGGCGGCACCCCATCCTGCCCCAGAAACCCATGGGAAGCGGCTGCGAAGCGGTTGCGCGGCCGGCCGGCATCCAGCAGCAGCACCCGCCGCCGGGCGCGGACCAACTGTATCGCAGCAGAAAGCCCGGCAAAGCTGCCGCCAATGATGATGGCGTCGTAAAGCATGATCCATCCTTTCATGTATCTTTATAAGCTACATGATGGCGCAGCTCACAAGCATTTGCAACTCAGCTTGTTACGATTTGTGATTTCCGTTAAGGAGGATGGATGCGAAGCGATAGCCGCCTTTCCAGGATGCTTCATGCGCTGATCCACATGGATCGGCTGCAGGGGGCTGCCACGTCCGAACTGCTGGCCGGCATGTTGAACACCAACCCCGTGGTGGTGCGCCGGACCATGGCGGGTTTGCGCGATCAAGGTTTGGTGCGATCGGAAAAGGGGCATGGCGGTGGCTGGGTGCTGGCCCGACCGCTGGACGCGATGACATTGCTGGATATTTATCAGGCCTTAGGCGCGCCGCAGCTGTTCGCCATCGGCCCGTCATCCGACAATCCCGATTGTTTGGTGGAGCAGGCGGTCAATCACTGTCTGGGCGAAGCGCTGGAGCAGGCGCGATCCACCCTTCTGATGCGCCTGGGCCAGGTGACGCTCGGAGATCTGGCCCGTCAGTTCGAGGCAAGGCTGCACACCTGCCAGGGGCAGCTACCCCCATATCTGGGCGACGGCTGATCTGCGGCGACCGCCATTGCCATCGGGCAGATGGCACCCATCTTCCGCAACGCAGTATGAAACATTGCTCCGCCGGGTTGCCGATGATACCAGCAGCGGCAGCCCCCCATTGCGCTTGCCGGAAAACCACTTTGCCCTGTCCGTTTCCCCCTATGCCCATCCAAGGCAAGCACCCGCGCGGTGCCGGGATGCCCCATGGCTGAGCGGCGGGGCAAAAAGCCGAGTGCGGCGGAGTTGGATCTGTGGCGCACGGTGATGCGCGATGCCGTGCCGCTCCGCGGGCCCAAGCGCCGGCCCAAGGCGGGGGACGAAACGGCATCGCCCGTGGCACCGCCACCCGCGCCGGCCACCGCACCGCCCCCCAGCAAGCACCCCACCCTCGCCCCGCCGCCGGCCGCCGCTTTGAATGCTGAACGGCTGGCCGATCTGTTGCGGGGGGTGCCCTTGAAACAAAAGGCCGCCGTGACGGTGCAACTGGCCCCCACCACCCTGGGGGCACGCAGCGGTATCGACAAGCGGACGAATGAAAAGGTGCGGCGCGGCCGTCTGGCCATTGATGGCCGGATCGACCTGCATGGGCTGACGCAAAGCGAGGCGCATGACGCGCTGATCGGCTTTGTCCGCCGCAGTCATGTGCAGGGCCGCCGGCTTTTGCTGGTGATTACCGGCAAGGGCGGGATGCCACGCGGTGAAGGGGTGCTGCGCAGTGCCGTACCGCGCTGGCTGCACGAAACACCAACGCGCGATCTGGTGCTGGCCGTGCATCAGGCCCAGCCGCAGCATGGCGGCGGCGGTGCCTATTACGTCTATCTGCGCCGCCGACGCGGGGAATAGGGGCTTGGCCTCACCCCACCGCTGCCGGCAGGGGTGCTGCGGGCAGAGCCGCATCATTTCCGGCCACCAACGGTTCATCCCTGCCCTTCACGGCACGTTCCACGCCGGCCGCCACGGTGCGCCAGCAATGCTCGGCCAGCGCCTTACGGCTGCTGAAATCGGCCAGGGAGACCGGGGGATGGAATTCCACCAGCACCCTGATGCGCCCGCCCAGCCGGGCCAGCTGCCACAGATGCGGCGGCAGTTCCATATCGCCGTACCAGGCATAAAGCGCCCGCCAGGCATGGCCCAGCGGCAAGCCATCCAGATGCGTGGCGGTGACGCTGACCGGCTGCAGGGTCAGCGGCTTGCCATCCACCTGGGTGGCGGCCACGGCGAACAGGGCCGTCTTGAAGGGAAGGGTACGGTTGCCGTCGCTGCTGGTGCCTTCGGGGAACAGTACCAGCTTGTCGCCCGCCTGCAGGCGCCCGGCAATGCTGTCGCGCTGTTCATCGGCGCGGTGGCGGGCGTTGCGATCCACAAACACGGTGCGCTGCAGGCGCGCCAGCAGGCCGAAAAGCGGCCAGCCCCCGACTTCGTTCTTGGCAACAAAGCTGGCGGGCAGCAGCGACCCCAGCACCGGAATATCGAGATAGGAGGAATGGTTGGAGATGAACAGGGCCGCCCGGTCGGTCACCGGACGCCCCTGCATCACCACATTCAGGCCCAGAATCCGGCAGCAGAGCCGGTGATAGGCGGCGGGAAAGCGGGCATAGGGCCCGCCAAAGCGCAGGAACAGTACCTGCAGCGGGATGCCCAGCGCCGTGACGATGGCATAGAGGCTGAGCCGCATGATGCCGCGGCCTGTTGATCCGATATCCATCCTACCCGCCGCCTTTGACCATCACCTTACAGCAGCGATGAACCGCGCCGTTCGTAATGCCGCAGATATTTATCGGTGATCAGATCGGTCTTCACCACGATGGAAACATCGGTGGTGTTGAACTGGTGATCCACCACGGCCCCTTCGCCGACGAAGCCGCCCAGGCGCAGATAGCCCTTGATCAGCGGCGGCACCTCATTGATGCCGCGGCGCGGATCAATCTCATGCTCTTCCATCATCGCCATTTCGACATAGCGATGCGGCAGGGCCACCGGGCGCAGGGCCGGCGGGGCCAGATGATGGTAATAGAGATAGGAGAGCGGCAGGGCCAAAGCCTTCGGATCGGTCCCCGGCAGGCTGGCGCAGCCGAACATCAGCTTGATATCATAATGCGCGGCATAGGCGGCGATGCCGCGCCACAGCAGCTGCATGGTGCCCCGGCTGCGATAGGCGGGGTCAACGCAGGACCGGCCCAGCTCCAGCACCTCACCCGGATATTCCTCAATCCGGGAGATATCGTATTCGTCTGACGAATAGAAGGAACCGGCCCGTGCCGCCGCCGCGCGGCGGATCAGCCGATAGGTGCCGACCACGCCGCTGGCCCCGGCGCCGACATTATGGTCGATCACCAGCAGATGGTCGCACAACGTGTCGAACATGTCGTAATCGCGCCGCTGCGCCGCCATTTCCGGCGTCGGCCGGGCCTGCATCTCCTCATAGAAGACACGGAAGCGCAGCATCTGGGCTGCGTGAACCTCGGCGGCGCTTTCCGCCAGGCGGACCTCCAGATTGCCAGAGCGAAGCTCGCCGGAAATCAGGGCATCGGTGGTGATGTCAGCCATGTTCTCACATCGTCTGGGTCGCCGGCACGCGGTGCCGCACATCGAACCGCCCGTCCGGGCACCGCCCTTGTCAGAAGCGGCGGGCCAGGATGGATTATTCGGCCTTGTCACATTGCCATATCACAAAGCGCGGGCGCATGGTCAACCAACTCCTGCGCGGTATCACCCCTGATCATCAAAGTTTCATGGCGGTGACCCAAAACAATCAAACAAAATGTACTGTTTCGCTGGGTTTTCCGGCAACAAACAGTATGGGTCTGTGACCGGCAGGACACGGGCACCCTGCAAAAGAATGGGGCTGTCACTCAGCAGTTCGGCAGTTGACAGGCTTTCTTTTCCCCGCTCCAGCCATGCTATAAGGGGCAATCCGCCCTTTGTCCGACGGAAGCGACATGGAAGCCTGGTCCGAATATTCGCGTTTTCTCATTGCCTTGTTTGCCATCCTCACGCCCTTTGCCGCCATCCCGATCTTTCTGGGCATGACGGAGGGGCGCACGCGTGAACAGCGCAATGCCATCGCCCAGTCGGCCGTGCTGACCGTGGCAACCGTGCTGATCAGCTCCGTTTTCCTGGGCGATGCGGTGCTGACGGTGCTGGGCACCAGCTTGGCCAGTTTCCGCGTCGGCGGCGGCATCGTGCTGCTGCTGATCGCCCTGTCGCTGCTGAATGCCAGCGTGTCGGCCATGAAACATACGGAGCAGGAAGCCGACGAGGCCGGGCAGCGCACTGCCATCGGCGTGGTACCGCTGGGTCTGCCGCTGCTGGCCGGCCCCGGTTCCATCTCCGCCGTCATCATCGAGGCACAGCGCGGCCAGGGCTGGGAGCATTTTGCCATCCTGGTCGGCTGTATCCTGGCCGTCTGCGCCGGCCTGCTGGCCACGCTGCGGCTGGCCGTGCCGATTGGCAACAAGCTGGGCCAGACCGGCCTGAATATCATGAACCGTTTGACCGGGCTGCTGCTGGCCGCCGTGGCGGTGGAAATCATCGCCGCCGGCCTACGCGCGCTGTTCCCCGGCTGGATGACCTGATCTTCGGTCGGCCGGATAGAACGCATCAGAAGGCGCGGCGATCGCCGCTCCGCTTGGGCCTTCAGCGGAAGGCCCTTGCCGCCCATGATCAAGAACCTGTGATGGCAAGCGGTGGGGGGTACAAACACCCCCCACACACATTTCAGGTGCCCGCCCCCTCTCAGTGGTGGTCGTCGGGCACCGGCCGGTTGGACAAATAGACCTGACTGCCCTTCTCCTTGAAGGCCACCGACATTTCCGCCATGCCGGCTTCCGCCTGTGCTTCAGCCTCCTGCGCCGCCGCATAATCGCGCACTTCCTGCGTGATCTTCATGGAGCAGAATTTCGGCCCGCACATGGAGCAGAAATGCGCCAGCTTGGCCCCTTCCGCCGGCAGGGTCTGGTCGTGGTACTTCTCCGCCGTTTCCGGGTCCAGCGACAGGTTGAACTGGTCGCGCCAGCGAAATTCGAACCGGGCGCGTGACAAGGCATCGTCACGTTCCTGCGCACCCGGATGGCCCTTGGCCAGATCGGCGGCATGGGCGGCCAGCTTATAGGTGATCACGCCGACCTTCACGTCATCGCGGTCGGGCAGGCCCAGATGTTCCTTGGGCGTGACATAGCAAAGCATGGCCGTGCCGAACCAGCCGATCATCGCCGCCCCGATACCGCTGGTGATATGATCGTATCCCGGCGCGATATCCGTGGTCAGCGGCCCCAGCGTGTAGAAGGGGGCCTCACCGCAATGGGCCAATTGCTTGTCCATATTGGCCTTGATCTTGTGCATGGGCACATGGCCCGGCCCTTCGATCATCACCTGCACATCATGCTTCCAGGCGATCTGGGTCAGTTCGCCCAGCGTTTCCAGCTCCGCGAACTGGGCGCGGTCATTGGCGTCGGCGATGGAGCCGGGGCGCAACCCGTCACCCAGGGAGAAGGCGATATCATACGCCTTCATGATCTCGCAGATCTCATTGAAATGCGTGTAGAGGAAGTTTTCCTTGTGATGGGCGAGGCACCATTTCGCCATGATGGAGCCGCCCCGGCTGACAATGCCGGTCACGCGCTTGGCCGTCAGCGGGATATAGGGCAGGCGCACCCCGGCATGGATGGTGAAATAATCCACACCCTGCTCGGCCTGTTCGATCAGCGTGTCGCGGAAGATTTCCCAGGTCAGGTCTTCGGCCTTGCCATTGACCTTCTCCAACGCCTGATAGATCGGAACGGTACCGATGGGCACCGGTGAATTGCGGATGATCCATTCGCGGATCGTGTGGATATTGCGGCCGGTGGACAGGTCCATCACCGTATCAGCCCCCCAGCGGGTGGCCCAGACCAGCTTATCCACCTCGTCCGCCACGGAGGAGGTGACAGCGGAATTGCCGATATTGGCATTGATCTTCACCAGGAAATTCCGCCCGATGATCATCGGTTCGGTTTCCGGGTGATTGATATTGTTGGGGATGATGGCGCGGCCACGGGCAATTTCATCCCGCACAAATTCCGGCGTCACATAATCGGGGATGGAGGCCCCGAAATCCTCCCCATCGCGGGCGGCCTGCTGCGCCAGCTTGGCCCGGCCCAGATTCTCGCGGATGGCGACATATTCCATCTCAGGCGTGATGATGCCGGCCTTGGCATAGTGCATCTGGCTGACATTGCGGCCCGGCTTGGCGCGCAGCGGCTGGCGGGCAGCGCGGTCGAACAGGGGCACGGGGCTTTCCTGGCCCACGCGAAGACCATTATCCTCCGGCTTCACCTCACGGCCGGCATAGGCTTCCACATCGCCGCGCCCTTCAATCCAGGCGCGGCGCAGTTCCGCCAAGCCCTTGCGGATATCGGTCTTCACGGTCGGATCGCTATAGGGGCCGGACGGATCATAGGCCCGCACCGGCGCCTCGTTGGCGCTGGGCGACAGGTCGATTTCCCGCATGGCGACGCGGATATCGGGAAACAGCGTGCCCGGCACATGCACCTTGCGGCTGGCCGGCAACGGCCCGGTGGTGACGCTGAAATCCTGCGGAATGGAAAGACTATCTGGCATTTCTGGACCTCCCTCGAATGATGGAGATCCGGGCAGCGCGCGTGGCGGCTCTCATAGGCGGGGCAGATATGTGGCCCCTATATGAATCCCATCCCTACGCCGGTACGACCCGGATCAGGTTCTAAGGGTTCCCGCGCCAATGCCGGTTGAACGGCACCATAGCGGTATCTCAGCCCCTTGCCGGGGTTCCCCTTGGACGGTTCGGAAAGTGAAGAATTGCCTTGGCTATGTCAAGGTCGGGCTGGCTGCACGGGGGTCAGCGCACTTCGGCGATATTTAGGCTGTCGCGCCAGCGGGCACGCAGCAGAGCGGGCCGTTCTGGATAAGGGGCGCCGGGAAAGTCGGCCTTAATGATCCGGTCGGCGCGAAAATGCCGGAATTCACCGCGCAATTCGCACCAGGCGGCGATGGTGCGGGCGGTATCGAAATAAGCAATCAGCACCGGCCAGATGGTGCGCGCGGTTTCCTGCCCAGCATTGTCGCGATAAAGCAGCACGACCTTGTGCCCCGCGCGGATGGCCCCGCGCAGGGCGGTCATATCAATCGTGTCGCTGGATTGGCTGAGCCTGGGGGGTGCCACACCGGCGGGCCGCTGCAGCACCGGGCGCATATCCGCCGGCACTGCCGCCGTGATCTTGGCCAGCAGATCGGCGGCCGCCCGCGCCAGGGTGGTATCCCCCTGGCGCGCCACCCATTGGGCCCCAAGGGCCACCACTTCAATCTCATCCGGGGTCAGCATCAGCGGGGGCATGTCGAACCCGCCCTCCAGCATATAGCCAACCCCAGCCTCGCCCCGGATCGGCACACGCTGCCCGATCAGTGTGGCGATATCGCGGTAAACTGACCGTTTGGAGGTCTCCAACTCTGCCGCCATTACCTCAGCCGTGATCGGGCCACGGGCGCGGCGAAGAATCTGGATGATCTGAAACAAGCGGTCCGCGCGACGCAATCACCCCTCCCCATAGGCCCGTTTGGCAGGATGCTGACAGTAGGGTGGCAACAGGGGGACTGTAAACCAACACCCATCACGAACATGATCTTGATGGAGACCAGGATGATCAAGCTGCACGCTTTCGGGCCAATGTTCGGGCTGCCCGACCCCAGCCCCTATGTCACGAAAACCGAAATTCACCTGCGTATGGCGGACCTTGCCTATGAGAAGGTTGCCGGTGACCTGGACAAGACGCCGAAACATAAATTGCCGATCATCGAGGATGATGGGCAGATCATCGATGACAGCACCTTCATCCGCAGCCATATCGAGCGCACGCGTGGCATTGATCTGGATGCGGGCCTGTCTGTGCGGGAGAGGGCGGAAGCCTGGGCGATTGAGCGGATGCTGGAAGATCACCTGTGCTGGGCCGTGATCTATGATCGCTGGATGGACGAGGCGAATTTCATGCGTGGCCCCGCCCAGTTCTTCCAAGGTGCGCCGGCGCATCTCCGGGATGGCATCATCAAGGATGTCAGAACCCGCATTACCACCAAGATGAGTGACCATGGCATTGGTCGCCACAGCCCGGCGGAGCGGCTGGAACTGGCCCACCGTTCCCTTTCCGCCCTGGCCACCCTGATGGGGGATCGGCCCTATGTCATGGGGCAACAGGCAACGGCCGTGGATGCCTTCACCTTCGCCGTGCTGACCGCCGCATTGGCACCCCTGTTCGACACGCCCCTGCGCCAGGCGGTGGAGGGCTATGGCTCCCTCATCCCCTATGTGCGGCGCATGGCGGTACGCTTTTATCCCGACCATGCCTGGTGGTGGGATCACCCGCAGAGCGCAGCGTGACGGGCTGTTTCATCCCCTTGCCGGGAAATGGGTATTAGGGTGCTGCTGGTGTGAACTGGTGGGCGCGGGCCGCCACCTCCGTCACCATACCATCCATGGGGCGGTGACGGGCCAGCAGGTCGGCATAGAACGGGCTGCCCAACAGGGCTGTATAGGCCGCCTCATATGCCCTTCGAACCGGGGTACTGGCAAAGCCGTAGCCATAGCCCATATAGGAACGCTGTTCTGAAAGCGTGGGGCCATAGGGCTCAAAACGCAGGGATGGGTGAGACTGCTGAAACCGCGCCACCGCGCGCGCATGGGCAACCACCCCGTCGAGCCGGCCATTTGTCAGCAGGTTGAAGCCGATATCGACATTGCGCACCGGTTCCACCTGTGCCCCGGTGAGGCTGGACACCCCCTCCAACACCGCCCACCCCAAGGGAACGCCGATTCTGCCGGAGGGTGGGGGTGCTCCGCCATCCGCCCTTTGCAGCCGGAACAGGCTGATCTGATCGGCATAGAAATAATCGCTGGAAAACACCATCCAGCGTGCGCGATCCGGCGTGAAATAGGGGCCGATCAGGATATCGGCCTGCCCGGTCTCAACTTCCTTTTGCGCGCGGGGCCAGGGGAATTGTTCGAATTGGCAGGAAAGGCCGGCATCCTGGCAGGCGCGGCGCGCCAGCTCCGCGCCGATGCCGCTGTCACATTGCTCCCCATCGGACACATAGGGCAGCGGACCGCAGACCAGGCGGACGGTATCCCCCCGCCCGCTCCCCTGGAGCGGGGTGGACGAGGCCGTGGAGGGGCGAGCGTGCGCGCCGAGCAGCACGGCCGCACAGATCAGCACCACCGCCATGCAAACCCGGCCCCGCCGGACAGGAAGGCGCATCTTCCCCCCGTCATCCAGACGCCTATCGCCAGACATGCGTCTTACAGTTGCAGCGTAGGCATGTGTAAGTCGCTGGTCAACAAGGGTGACCGGAATTTTGCACAGGCGAACACCTGCTCCCCCCGCCGACGTTCCGTCACTGCAAACCCGTTCTTCCATGGCGGCGCTTGAGCCGGCGATCCATCCGCCCTAAACATCGCCAGCCCGCCCACCAATGATGCAGCCACCACCATGACCGATCAGCCCCAGCGTATCACCCTGCGCCGCCCCGATGACTGGCACCTGCATCTGCGCACCGGGGCCATGCTGAAGGCGGTGCTGCCACACAGTGCTGCCCAGTTGGGCCGTGCCATCGTGATGCCCAATCTGGCCCCGCCGGTGGTGGATACGGCACGCGCGGAGATTTATCGGGATGAAATACTGGCGGCCCTGCCCGCCGGCAGCAGCTTCCGTCCGTTGATGACCGCTTACCTGACCGATGGCACCGACGCCGATGATATCGAGGCCGGCCATGCCAAGGGCGTGTTCACGGCGGTGAAACTCTATCCCGCCCACGCCACCACCAATTCCGCCCATGGCGTCACCGATTTCGACAAGGTGGCCCCGGTGCTGGACCGTATGGCGAAGATCGGGATGCCGCTGCTGGTGCATGGCGAGGTGACGGACCAGAGCGTCGATATTTTCGACCGCGAGGCCGTGTTCATCGACACGGTGCTGCCCAAACTGATGGGCCGGCACCCGGACCTGAAAATCGTTCTGGAACATATCACCACGGAAGAGGGTGTGGCCGTGGTGCGCAAACATGGGCCGGGCGGCAAACTGGCCGCCACCATCACAGCACACCATTTGATGATCAACCGGTCCAGCATTTTTGTCGGCGGCATCCGCCCGCATCTCTATTGCCTGCCCATCGCCAAGCGGGAAAAGCATCGCTTGGCCCTGCGCGCCGCCGCCACCTCGGGGGAGCCCTGGTTCTTCTTCGGCACCGACAGCGCACCGCACCCGATCGGGGCCAAGGAAAGTGCCTGTGGCTGTGCCGGCATCTATACCGCCGCCACGGCGGTGGAACTGTACGCCCAGGTGTTTGACGAGGAAGGGGCACTGGACAAGCTGGAAGCCTTTGCCAGCCTGAACGGCCCCGCCTTCTATGGCCTGCCGGTGAATGAGAGCTTCATCACCCTGGAGAAATCCGGTCTGATCGTACCCGATGTGCTGGATGTCGGCGGCAATATCGCCGTGCTGCCCTTCCGGTCGGGGGAGCGGCTGGATTGGCGGGTGGTGTAAAACCGCCGCCACAGCGCCCCCGCTTTTCTGCTATTTTCAACCCAAACCCGCCCATCCTTGGAGCCATTTGACATGATCGACGCACAGACCGCCGCCACCCAGGCGGCCCGTATCCTGATTGAGACCAAGTCGGTCCTGTTCAATGCCGAAAAGCCCTTCATCTTCACCTCCGGCCGGGCCAGCCCGGTCTATATTGATTGCCGCCGCCTGATCAGCTTCCCGCGCGCCCGCCGCTTCCTGATGCAGGCGGCCAAGGATCAACTCTGCCGCGAGGTGGGGTTTGAGGCGTTTGACGTGGTGGCCGGCGGGGAGACGGCGGGCATTCCCTATGCCGCCTTTGTCTCCGACGTGCTGGACCTGCCGATGGTCTATGTCCGCAAGAAGCCAAAGGGCTTTGGCCGCAACGCCCAGATCGAGGGCAATCTGCCCGAAGGCCAGCGCGTGCTGCTGGTGGAGGATCTGGCCAGCGAAGGCACCTCCAAGGTCAATTTCGTCAATGCGCTGCGCCAGGCCGGCAGCATTGTCGACCATATCTGGGTGGTCTTCCATTACGGCATCTTCCCGCAATCGGAAGCGACCATGGCCGATATGGGCGTGAAGCTGCACTCCCTGGCCAATTGGTGGGACGTGCTGCGCGTGGCCCGCGAAGGTAACTATTTCGACAGCTTCACCCTGAATGAGGTGGAAAAGTTTCTGCACAGCCCCGAATCCTGGGTGGCACCCAAGGTTTAAGGGTCTGTCCGAAAAGTTATCGCGTATTTCGAACCCTTGACCTTTCTCCACCGTCATTCCCGCGAAGGCGGGAATCCAAAATCCGCGCTGTCGTATGGATTCCCGCCTTCGCGGGAATGACGGTTAAGAGATTGGAAAAGAAGTGAAAGTTCTTGGACGGACTCTAAGGGATGTACGGGGGCCGGTGCGAAAAGCCGGCCCTCGCTTTCTGGAAATAGACCGCCATGCTGGTGATCGACCATATCGATCATTTCGTCCGGTGCCACCGGCCCCATCACATCCTTCTATCTGCGCGACCCGGACGATAATCTGGTGGGAATCGCGGTTTATTGAGCCGCCGCCTCCCGCTTCTCCGCTTCCGTTGCCTTGGGCAGATAGCGGTGGGCCAGCGCGTGATAGACGGCGGGCGCCCCCGTCATCCGCGAAACGGAAAAGCCGATCAGGCTGGCCATCATCACCGGGGCCGCCATGGCATGATTGCCGGTCATTTCCAGCACAATGACAAAGGCGGTGATCGGTGCCTGCACCACCCCGGCGAAATAGCCCGCCATGCCCAGCAGGGCCGCCGCGCCCAGGGCGTGGCTGTCCAGCAGGCCGGCAATGCTGCTGCCCATGCCGGCCCCGATGGCCAGCGAGGGGCTGAAGAAGCCCCCCGGCACCCCGGTGATGCAGGAAAGCAGCGTGGCCCCGAACTTGGTCAGCATGAAGAGCGGGGAGACATCGCCCCGTCCATCCAGCATCGCCTTGGCCTGTTCATAGCCGGTGCCATAGCTGGCCCCACCCGACGCCAGCCCCAACAGGGCCACCAGCAAACCACAGCCGGCGGCGAACAGCACCGGATAGCGCTTGAACCAGCGCCCCACCTGTCCGGGCAGCCCATAGGCGAAGGCGACAATCAGCCGGCTGAACAGCCCACCCAGCGCGCCCCCCAGCAGCCCGCAGACCAGCACCAGCGACCAATCCTGCCAGCCATGCAGCACATCCCGCGTGGTGCCGAAATAGGTGTAATCGCCCTGCATGGCCAGCGACGCGATACCAGCCAGCAGCACGGCAGAGAGGATCAGATGGGCTGAACGGACCTGAAAGGCGCGGCCCATCTCCTCAATGGCGAAGACCAGCCCGGCCAGCGGCGTGTTGAAAGCGGCGGCCACACCGGCGGCCGCCCCCGCCACCAGCAGGCCGGGCATCCGGTCACCCAGCCGGCGGCCGATACTGTTCATGATCGCAGCCCCTACCTGCACCGTCGGCCCTTCCCGCCCGATGGAGGCACCGACGCCCAGCGCCAGCAATGTCAGCCCCATCTTGCCGGCGGCAATGGGCAGCGCCACCAGCCGGTCGCGCAGTTCCTGCACCTTGGTGGCACGGGCAGCCACCGCCTGGGGAATGCCGCTGCCACCGGCCATGGGGAAGAAACGGCTGGTCAGCCAGGCCGACAAAGCCAGCCCGGCAGGGGTGAGCAGCAGCGGGGCCAGGGGCCAGCGCTGCACAATCTGCTGGAACAGGTGCGAGGCCGCATCCGCCCCCCAAGCGAACAGCACCGCCACCACGCCGATACACAGGCCCCCACCCCAGAAGACCAGCCGCCGCCGCCAGATATGCGGCGCCACCCATAATTGCCGTCCCCGGCGCGCCACGGCATTCGGCATCACCCCAATCCTTACATTGTGCCAACCATTGCCCAGGCTTAACGCCGTGGCAGGGCGAAGGGGATCGTTGATCGGGCATGGCAAGCCTGTGCCGGGCGGGAGGCGGCGGGTTGGCGCGGCAGCGGCCCCCTTTCCCAACAGGCCTATTCTGTATATGTTCTCTCTATCATGAGCGATCTCTTCTCCCCTCCCCCGCCGCCGCCCACCCCGGCCCCGCAGCGCCGCCCCTATCTGGACGGGTTGAACCCGGTGCAGCGGGAAGCGGTGGAGGCGCTGGACGGGCCGGTGCTGGTGCTGGCCGGTGCCGGTACGGGCAAGACCCGCGTGCTGACGACACGGCTGGCGCATCTGCTGTTGTCGCGCCGCGTCAGCCCGTGGAATGTGCTGACCGTGACCTTCACCAACAAGGCCGCGCGGGAGATGCGGGAGCGCGTGGATAATCTGCTGGGCAGCCAGTCGGAAGGCTGGTGGATGGGCACCTTCCATTCGCTGGCTGCCCGCATCCTGCGCCGCCATGCCGAACTGATCGGCCTGAAACCCAGCTTCACCATTCTGGACACCGACGACCAGATCCGCCTGCTGAAACAATTGATGGAGGCGGAAAATATCGATGCCAAGAAATGGCCGGCGCGGATGCTGCTGTCCATTATTGAGCGCTGGAAAGACCGGGCGCTGACGCCCGACAAGCTGAAGCCGGAGGAGGCGGGCGACGCCGCCAATGGCCGCATCCTGACGCTCTACCGGCAATATCAGGACCGGTTGAAGGCGCTGAACGCGTGTGATTTCGGCGACTTGCTGCTGCACAATATCACGCTGTTCCAGCAACATAATGATGTATTGATTGAATATCAAAATCGGTTCCGCTATATTCTCGTAGATGAATATCAAGATACGAATGTCGCTCAATACCTTTGGCTAAGACTTCTTGCCCAATCGCACAGAAATATCTGCTGTGTTGGCGATGATGACCAGTCGATATACGGTTGGCGTGGCGCTGAAGTTGGAAATATACTTAGATTTGAGCATGATTTCCCCGGCGCCACCATCATCCGCCTGGAACAGAACTACCGCTCCACCGCCCATATCCTGGGTGCTGCCCACGGCATCATCGAACACAACCATGGCCGCCTGGGCAAACAGCTCTGGACCGAGACGGATGGCGGGGAGAAGGTGAAGGTCCGCGGCCTGTGGGACGCGGAGGAAGAAGCCCGCTGGGTGGGCGAAGAGGTGGAGGCCTTGCAGCGCAAGGGCGCCAGCCTGGGCCAGATGGCCGTGCTGGTGCGCGCCGGCTTTCAGACACGCGAGTTTGAAGAACGCTTCATCACTCTGGGCCTGCCCTATCGCGTGGTCGGCGGCCCGCGCTTCTATGAACGCCAGGAAATCCGCGATGCGCTGGCCTATCTGCGCGTGCTGATCAGCCCAGAGGATGATCTGGCGTTCGAGCGCATCGTTAATGTGCCAAAGCGCGGTATTGGGGCCGCCACCATCCAGCAGCTTTATGTGGCGGCCCGCACGCTGAATGTGCCGGTGACGGAGGCCGCCTGGCAGCTATCCCAGACGGATGAGTTGAAGCCCAAGATGCGCTCCACCCTGTCCGGGCTGATGCAGGATTTCTTCCGCTGGCGCGGGCTGATCGACCGCATTCCCCATACCGAACTGGCCCAGATGGTGCTGGACGAATCGGGCTATACCCGCATGTGGCAGGAGGATAAGACGCCCGAAGCGCCGGGCCGGCTGGAAAACCTGAAGGAACTCATCAACGCGATGGGGGAATTCGAGAATCTGACCGGCTTCCTGGAACATGTCTCCCTGGTGATGGAAAATGCCGCCGGGGCCGATGTGGAACAAATATCCTTGATGACCTTGCATGGTGCCAAGGGGCTGGAATTCGACGTCGTCTTTCTGCCCGGATGGGAGGAAGGCGTCTTCCCAAGCCAGCGCACCCTGGATGAGAACGGCATTGCCGGGCTGGAGGAGGAGCGGCGGCTGGCCTATGTCGGCATCACCCGTGGCCGCCAGCGCGTCTATATCAGTCACGCCGCCAACCGCCGCATCCATGGCACCTGGGCGACCTCCATCCCGTCCCGCTTTGTCGAGGAACTGCCCGAAGAGCATATCGAGACGGAGAATAATCCCGGCATCGGCGGGGCCGGCTTTGGCGGCGGGCGCGGCGAAGGCGGTTATGGTGGTGGATATGGCGGCGGCTGGGGGGCTGGCGGCGGATTCGGCGACCGCTTCAACCGCATGGGCCAGAAGGCGGCCCAGGCCCCGGCGCGCGGGGTCGGCCGGCTGATCGAGGGCACGGCGCTGGACATCACCCCACGGTCACGGCCCACCCGGGCCTATAATCCGGGCGACCGGGTTTTCCACACCAAGTTCGGCTATGGCACCGTCAAGGCGGTGGAGAATGACAAGCTGGAGATCAGTTTTGACGCCACCGGCATCAAGAAGGTGATGGACAGCTTCGTCGTGCCCGCCGACAAGGCGGGTTGACGCTACGCCTATACAGAAAACCCCGCGCCAAGGGGGGCGCGGGGTTTTCCGTTCTGCCGGGCCAATTCTCCTGGGAGCACCGGCCCGGTATCCTCAGCAGATCAGGCAGCGGCCTTGATCTTGGACAGCTTTTCCACCGTGGCGTTCACGCGGGCGGTGATCGGCTCGGCCGCCTGATTGGCGACCTTCAGGCTGGCTTCCGACACCTTGGTGGCTTCGGCCAGGGCAGCGTCAAAGCTGGACTTGGCGAATTCGGTCTGCAGATCGACCAGTTCCTTCACCGACTTCACGCCCATCAGGGCCTTGGCGGTGCTGACCGACTGTTCATATTGGCCCTGGGTGAAGGCCAGCAGCTCCTTGGACAGGGCCTCAAAGCCCTTGGCCAGAATGGTGGAGGAGGCCACGAAGGCATCCACATTTTCCTTGTGGAAGCCGGCGACGTCGTCGAATGCGGTGAAGACTTGCTTGCTCATTTTTTCCACCTGCTCCTTGGTATAGGCAACAGCCTGTTCAACAGATTTGGGTTCGAAAGCAGCGGCCAAAGGCTTGACCACCTTGGTGATGATGGGCGCGGGCACGGCCTCAACCGCGACCTGCTTCGTCTCTTCCACAGCGTCGGCAACGATCTCGGCCGTGGCTTCCACCACAGGTGCGGAGTCGGCCACGGGTGCTGTTTCGGCAGACGTGATTTCGGGTACCGGATCGTCCGGCGGGGTAACGGCGGTCGCCGTCTCCTCAACCACCTTCTGTTCCGGCGTCTTGGACGCGGGGGCTGCCGGTGTCCGGCTGGTCCGTCCCGCTGCACTTCTGGGCGTGCGCGTCACCATCATCTTCTCCTTATGCGCGCTGGTGGAGCCGGCCCGCATCAAGCAGCCCCGGCCCCGGTAGCCGCCATTGATCCAGGCCGCACCAGCGGGAAACTTCCCGCCACGGCATGGGTCTGCTGCACCGCAGCATTGGTAATGTATATCGGAACGATGGGCGGGGCGTCAAGCCCCTTTTGTGCAGTGCAACAAGATTATCACGTGTGTCGGCGTCCTAACTCATACAAGTTCAGGAGGTGGCCGCCTTGAAGCGGTCGCACTTTGACCGGCGCGAAAGATCATGACAGGATGCGCCGCCCAGAAGCAAAAAATGGAACGGTAACGGCTTCATCATGACTTATTGTCTCGGCATCAAGATCAAGGAAGGGCTGATCGCCCTGTCCGACGGACGCATCACCGCCGGCACCCAGGTGACGGCGGCGCGCAAGGTGACGTTGTTGCCCAATGGCAGCGACAAGTTCTTCGTCATGACCTCGGGCCTGCGCAGCGTGCGCGACAAGACGCTGGCCTATCTGCGCCGCGATATGCAGGCAGCCGGGCCGAAGCCGTTCGACAGCATGTTGGAAGCGGTGAACAGCTTCACCCGCTGCCTGCGCGTAGTGGCCAAGGAAGATAAGGAAGCGCTGGAGGCCTCCAAGCTGACCTTCAACCTGCACGCCATCATTGGCGGCCAGTTGGGCAGTGACCGGGAACCAACCATGTATCTGGTCTATCCGGAGGGCAACTGGATTGAGGTGGATGAGCGCACGCCCTATCTCTCCATCGGGGCCACCGCCTATGGCAAGCCGATCCTGGACCGGGCACTGAAATTCGACACCAGTATGCCCGCCGCCCTGAAGCTGGCCTATCTTTCGTTTGACAGCAGCCGCTACAGCTCCGCCGATGTCGGCTACCCCATTGATCTGGTGACATATCATCAGGCTGACCGGCAATGGCGGGAAGACCAGTTCGATTATGATGATCTGGTGGAACAGCGCCATTGGTGGAACCGGCACATCACCGGTTTGGCCGCCCAGCTGCCCGATGGTCCATGGGTGGAGACACTGCTGCCGAAGTAATACCAATCCGCCTGAAGCATAAGCTTCAGGCGGGTCAGAGGCCGGCGACCGCCGGCCCGCCGCACGTGCGGCGCAAGCCAAGGCGGCGGACGCCGCCGCCCGGCGCTGAGGGAACATGAAATGCTAAAAGGCCCGGTCATTGCTGACCGGGCCTTTGAATTTGGTGGAGCCAAGCGGGATCGAACCGCTGACCTCTACAATGCCATTGTAGCGCTCTCCCAGCTGAGCTATGGCCCCGAAACCTGTGGACGCTGTCTGGGTCGTCAGCGCCGTGGGCGGCTTTATGGAGAAACCCCACCACAGATGCAAGGGGAAAATCATGTACCCCCGACAAACAGGCTATGCCCTGCCCCGCAGCCACCGCATAGGTACGGCCGCAAGCCCCGTCATTCCCAATCCGGCTGCTTCTCCGGTGCCGCCTGCTGAAAGGCTGGCAGGGTGCGGCAGCGGGCATCGATTTCCACCAGACGCGGGAAATGCGTCAGGTCCAGGTTGAAACGGCGGGCATTATACATCTGCGGCACCAGATAGAGATCGGCCAGGGTCACACTGTCGCCATGGCAAAATGCCCCCTGCGGGCTCACCAGCCGTTCCAGGGCGGTGAAGCCCCGACCCATCCAATGGTGCATCCAGCGCGTCACCGCCGCATCATCCAGCCCCTGTTCCCGGCGCAGGCGACTGATGACACCGGAATTATTCAGCGGGTGGATATCGCAGGCCACCACCTGCGCCATGGCCCGCACCTGCGCCCGGCCCAGCGCATCGGCCGGCAGCAGCGGCGGGGTCGGATGGGTTTCATCCAGATACTCGATGATGGCCAGCGACTGGGTCAGCAGCGCGCCATCATCGGTTTCCAGCGCCGGCACCAGCCCCTGCGGGTTGATGGCCAGATAGGCGGGCTGGTGCTGCTGGCCGCCATCCTTCACCAGATGCACCGGGACCGAATCGTAATCCAGCCCCTTCAGCGCCAGGGCGATCCGCACCCGATAGGCGGCAGAGGAACGGAAATAGGTGTAAAGGCGCATGATCTGTTATCACCCTTCCTGTGAATCAGTAGAGGGACTTTCGGCATGGATCGGCCGCTTCTGGGCAAGATCGCCCTTGTCACCGGCGCCTCGCGCGGGATCGGCCGTGCCATTGCCGAACGGCTGGCCCGCGATGGCGCGGATATCGCCATCCATTATGGTTCCAGCCGGCTGGATGCCGAGGCGTTGGCCCAGCTTTGCCAGGGGCTGGGCGTGCGCACGGCGGTGATCCAGGCCGATCTGACCGACCTGTCCGACCAGGGCGGGGCCGTGCGGCTGTTTGCGGAGACGGTGCGGGCGCTGGGCGTGCCGGATATCGTGGTGAACAATGCCGGCACCGGCCGTTTCGGCCCGGTCAGCGACATCACGGCGGACGATCTGGCCAATGTGCTGGCCGTCAATGCCGCCGCCCCGCTGCTGATGGCGCGCGAAGCGGCGCGCCAGATGCGCCCCGGCGGCCGCATCATCAATATTGGCAGCGTCATCACCGACATGCCGGCAGCCAAGCGCGCCGTCTATGCCGCCTCCAAGGGGGCCGTCCACGCCATGACCGGCGTACTGGCGCAGGAGCTGGGGCCGTTGGGCATTACCATCAATACGGTTGCCCCCGGCGTGACCAATACCGACCGCTTCAAGGTCGGCGACGCGTCCCGTGTGCCAGAAATCACCAGCCGCACCGCCCTGGGCCGCATCGGGGAGCCGGCGGACATTGCCGCCGTCGTCGCCTGGCTGGCCGGCCCGGACGCCGCCTGGATCACCGGGGAGGTGATCCGCGCCAGCGGGGGGCTGCGGGGGCTTTGATTTAAGGCCCCTCATATTTCTGAACCACCTGATCAATCGCGCCGAAAATACTGCCCCCCTGACGGTCCTGCATTTCGATTCGTACCCGGTCGCCAAAGCGCAGGAAGGGGGTGCGGGGCATGCCGTCGCGGATGGTCTCAATGGTACGAATCTCGGCGATACAGCTATAGCCCAGACCGCCTTCCGCCACCGGCCGCCCCGGCCCGCCATCGGCATCCTTGTTGGACACCGTACCCGACCCGATGATGGTGCCGGCGCACAGCGGCCGGGTGCGGGCGGCATGGGCGATCAGGGTGGGGAAATCGAAGGTCATGTCCACCCCGGCATTGGGGCAGCCGAAGGGCTGGCCATTGATCTGCGACAGCAGCGGCAGATGCAGTCGCCCGCCATCCCAGGCATCGCCCAGCGCATCCGGCGTCACCGCCACCGGGCTGAAGGCGGTGCTGGGTTTGGACTGGAAGAAGCCGAAACCCTTGGCCAGTTCCGCCGGGATCAGCCCGCGCAGTGAGACATCATTGACCAGCATCACCAGCCGGATCAGCCCGCGCGCCTGTTCCGGTGTGGCCCCCATGGGCACATCGCCGGTGACCACCGCCACCTCCCCTTCCAGGTCGATGCCGAAGGCTTCATCCGCCATCAGGATCGGATCATGCGGGGCCAGGAAACTGTCAGACCCGCCCTGATAGATCAGCGGATCGGTCCAGAAGCTGGGCGGCATCTCCGCATTGCGGGCCTTTCGCACCAGTTCGACATGGTTCACATAGGCCGAGCCATCGGCCCATTGATAGGCGCGCGGCAGCGGGCTGGCGCAATGCGCCTGCTCAAACGGCAGGGCATCGGCCAGATCGCCCCGGTTGAGGGAAGCCGCCAGCTCGGCCAGCGCCGGGGCCACGGTTTCCCAATGGTCCAGCGCCTGTTGCAGGGTCAGCGCCAGATCGGGTACGGGCAGGCAGCGGGTAAGGTCATCCGACACAATAACCAGACGGCCATCACGGCCCTGCTGCAAGGAGGCGAGTTTCATCGGGGGATCTCTGCGGGGTGGGGGAAACAACGACTCCGATACCTCTCAACCGTCATTCCCGCGAAGGCGGGAATCCATAGGACGCTGCCATTCGATCAACATCACCCGAATGACCCGTTGTTTGGATTCCCGCCTTCGCGGGAATGACGGTGAAAAGCAGAAGGCGGCGTGAAGACGGGGATAGGGCGCTCAGTTGTCGGCCAAACGGCCACCTCCTCACGGCTTCACCCGCCAGCTATCGGCATAGGCGTGGTTTTCCACGCCGTCCGGCAGGGGGGCCACCTCCAGCGCATCGCGGGTGTCGATCATCACGGCATATTCATCGGTGGCCGGCTTGCTCTGCACAAAGGCCTTTTGCAGCGCCTTGGGGTGGGGACCGTGGGTGAAACCGCTCGGGTGGAAGGTCATCATGCCGGCGTCGATATTGTCCCGGCTGAAGAAATCCCCCGCATGGTAGAACAGCACCTCGTCATAATCGTCGTTATTATGGAAGAAGGGGATCTTCAGCGCGTCGGCATCCGTCTCAAACGGGCGCGGCGCGAAGGTACAGACGACGAAGCGGTTGGCAACGAAGGTGGTATGGGCGCTGGGCGGCAGGTGATAGCGATGGCTCATCACCGGGCGCACATCCTTCACATTCAGCCGCACCGGCGCCAGATCGCCCTTCCAGCCCATGGCATCCAGCGGGTTGAACGGATATGTGACGGTGCTGATCGCCCCGCGCCGCTTCACCAGCACCCGCCAGACCCCGCCGGGTCCATTGTCGCCCTGTTGGTCGCGGAAAGCCGCATCAATGGCCGGCGTGTCCAGCATGGCCGGATCGAAAAAGGCGTGTGGCCCCAGCAGGCCACGGTCGGGCAACTGATAGCTGGACCCCGTGGCCTCCACCAGCAGGGCCGTCACCGGCTGGCTGGGCGACAGGCGCCACATGGTGCCGCGCGGCAGCACTACATAATCCCCCGCTGTCACCGCCAGATGGCCATAGTCACAGTAAAGCGACCCGGCCCCGGCATGGATGAAGATCAGCTCGTCCCCATCACCATTGCGGGCCAGATGGTCCATGGGCGTAGGGCAATGCCACAGGCGCACGCGGCAATGCGGGTTGAACAGAACCTCCCGCGCCGCCCAGGGGCCGCCGCTGGCCACCTCATTCAGCCGGTTCAGGTCAAAGGCGCGCGGCCGCAGCGGCCCCTCCCAGCTGATCCAGCCGGTGGGCGGGTGGCGGTGATACATATGCGTCGCCGGCCCGAAGAAGCCTTCCCGGCCCATTTCCCGCTCATAGCTGCCCGGTGGCAGGTTGGCATGGGCCTGGCGCGAGGCCTCGCCTTCGATGCGGGGAAAGGAAATGGGGTGACGCATGTTTGGCCTCCCTGGCCAACTCGTTTCAACTGAAACAGATATGGAGGATCACGCCACCTCTTGCAAGTCCCGCGTTGTCGGGCGACTTTATGTCCCATGAACGATCTCGACCTTGACGGCTTTCTGCCCTATCGCCTGAACGTGCTGGCCAAACGTGTCAGCAAGGAATTGTCACGCCGCTATCAGCAGGCGTTCGGTATCGCCATTCCGGAATGGCGGGTGATGGCCATCCTGGGCCGGGAACAGCCCCTGTCGTCCAACGACATTGTTGAACGTTCCCATATGGATAAGGCCAAGGTCAGTCGGGCGGTGAACACGCTGGTGGGGCTGGGCCATCTGTCCCGCGATGTGCATCCGGGCGACCAGCGGCTGCTGCGCCTGTCCTTCACCCCATCCGGCCGAGACCTGTATCAGCGAATCGCCCCCCTGGCTTTGGAGTGGGAGGCGCAATGGCTGACCTGCCTGCTGCCAGACGAGCTGGCGCATTACAAGGCGCTGTGTGATCGATTGGAGCAGCAGCTGGACGATATGGGGGCGGAGGAGGCGTGAAACGTCGCCCTTTGGTCACGTGTCCCGAAATTTCCATGCGCTCTGCGTGTAACAGGGTTGTTTCAGCGTCGGGTCCGATGGTTAATTGGCGGTTATAAGGGGGCGGCGTCTGACGGATAGGGCGCCCCAAACCGTCAACAGGGGACCATAAACGATGAAATCACGCCTTTGGGGTGCCGCACTGGCCGTGACCTGCCTGACGATGTTCACAGGGATCGCGCAGGCCGGGCCGACATTGGATGCCGTCAAAGGCCGTGGGCAGCTTTTCTGCGGCGTGAATGCCGGCCTGCCGGGCTTCAGCAACCCGGACAGCCAGGGTAAGTGGACCGGGCTGGATGCCGATACCTGCCGTGCCGTGGCCGCCGCCGTGCTGGGCGATGCCAACAAAATCCGCTTCACGCCCCTGTCCGCGCAACAGCGCCTGACCGCGGTGCAGACAGGTGAGATTGATGTGCTGGCCCGCAACACCACCTGGACCCTGACCCGCGATGCCCAGGGGCTGAATTTTGCCCCCACCACCTATTATGACGGCCAGGGCCTGATGGTGCCGAAATCGCTGGGCGTGACCAGCGCCAAGCAGCTGGATGGTGCGACCATCTGCGTGCAGATGGGTACCACCACGGAACTGAACCTGTCGGACTGGTTCCGAACCCGCAATATCAGCTTCAAGCCCGTGGTGATCGAGGCGCTGGATGAGGTGAACGCCGCCTATTTCGCCGGCCGCTGCGATGTGATGACGGCGGATGTCTCCGCCCTGGCCGGCACCCGTGCCACCGTGGCGCCCAAGCCGGATGATCACCTGATCCTGCCGGAAGTGCTGTCGAAGGAACCGCTGGGCCCAGTGGTGCGCCATGGCGATGACCAATGGCGCGACATCGTCACCTGGACCATCTATGCCCTGATCGAGGCAGAGGAAAAGGGCGTCACCGCCGCCAATGTCGATGCCAAGCTGAAGGATCCCGATCCCGGCATCCAGCGCCTGCTGGGCGTGCAGGGTGATATGGGGCCACTGCTGGGGCTGGATAAGCAATGGGCCTATCGCGCCATCAAGGCGGTGGGCAATTACGGTGAAATCTTTGACCGCAATGTCGGCAAAGGCTCGCCGCTGAAACTGGACCGGGGGCTGAACGCGCTCTGGACCAATGGCGGCCTGATGTACGCCCCGCCGATCCGCTGAGCGGCGGCCCCTTGCAGCAACGGGGTGCCCGATGACGGATGATCCGCGTATGCAATCGTTTGATGGACGCGCGAAGGCGGATGCCGCGCCGCGCGCGCATCACCTGACGCTTTCCATCAACAACCCGACCGTCCGCGCCATCCTGTGGCAGATCGGGCTGGGCTTGCTGGTGGCCCTGGCCGGCTGGTATCTGGCCAGCAACACCATGGCCAATCTGGCCCGGCTGTCCATCGCGTCGGGCTTCGGCTTCCTGGACCGGGAAGCCGGGGTGCAGATCGGCGAGTCGCTGATCGCCACCGGCCCACGGGACAGCTATGGCGATATCTTCGTCGTCGGGCTGCTGAACACCCTGAAAGTATCCGGTGTGGGCATTGTGCTGGCCACGTTGCTGGGCATCCTGCTGGGCATTGCCCGGCTGTCCAGCAACTGGCTGGTGGCCCGCCTTGCCGCCTTTTATGTGGAAACCATCCGCAATATCCCGCTGCTGCTGCAGCTTTTCATCTGGTATGCCCTGCTGACGGAAGGCTTACCGGGACCGCGACAGGCGCTGGAGCCGATGCCGGGCATTTTCCTGTCCAATCGCGGGCTGAAATTGCCAGCCCCGGCCGATGATCCCGTCTGGGCCTGGGTGGCGGTGCTGTTTGCCCTGGGCGTGCTGGTCACCCTGGCCCTGTCGGCCTGGAACCGCAAACGCCAGCTGGCCACCGGCCAGCGCCTGCCGATGGCGCCCATTGGGGCGGCGCTGACCCTGCTGCCGCCCCTGCTGGCCGTTCTGCTGGCCGGCGGCGGGGCCCTGGATGTGCCTGTGCTGCAGGGCTTCAACTTCAAGGGCGGCATGACGCTCAGCCCGGAATTTGCCGCCCTGCTGTTCGGTTTGACGCTTTATACCGCCGCCTTCATCGCAGAGATCGTGCGGTCTGGCATCCTGGCCGTGCCCAAGGGGCAGACGGAGGCGGCGACCGCGCTGGGCCTGTCGCGCGGCACTGCCATGCGGCTGGTGATCCTGCCGCAGGCGCTGCGCGTCATCATCCCGCCCACCACCAGCCAGTTCCTGAACCTGACCAAGAACAGCAGTCTGGCCGTGGCCATCGGCTATCCGGATTTCGTGGCGGTTGCCAATACCGCCATCAACCAGACCGGTCAGGCCGTGGAAGGCGTGCTGTCCATCATGATCGTCTATCTGGTCATTTCGCTGGCCCTGTCCGGCTTCATGAACTGGTACAATCGCCGCGTGGCGCTGGTGGAGCGGTAAGCCATGACAGAGATCGTCAACAAAGCCGCCAGCCTGCCCCCCAACCGCCCCCGGCTGGGCCTGTGGGCCTGGGCCAGGGCCAATCTGTTTTCCAGCTGGTATAACGGGGCACTGACGCTCACCTTCGCTTACATCGCCTGGCTGGTGATCCCCGGTCTGGTCAAGTGGGGGTTCGTCAATGCCAGCCTGAACGGAGATGCGGCGGCCTGCCGGGCCGCCGGTGGGGCCTGCTGGTCCTTCATTGCCGAAAAATGGCGTTTCATCCTGTTCGGCACCTTCCCGGATGATCAGCAATGGCGGCCAACACTGGCCATATTGGCCACCATCGCCACCCTGGTGATCAGTGCGGACCGCCGCACCTGGGGCCGACCACTGCTGTTCATCTGGGGCGGCGGGCTGGGCTTCGCCGCGCTGATGATGTTCGGCGGCGTGCTGGAGATGGATTTTGTCCCCACCGGCCTGTGGGGCGGCTTGCCGCTGACCCTGGCCTTGTCAGTGGTGGGGCTGGGTGCCTCCTTCCCGCTGGGGGTGCTGCTGGCGCTGGGTCGCACGTCGGAGCTGCCAGTGATGCGCGGCTTATCCGTGGTCTATATTGAACTGGTGCGCGGCGTACCGCTGATTTCCATCCTGTTCATGGCCTCGGTGATGCTGCCGCTGTTCCTGCCGCAGGATGTGCCGATCGACAAGCTGCTGCGCGCCCTGATCGGCATCACCCTGTTTTCCGCCGCCTATGTGGCGGAGGTGGTGCGCGGCGGCCTGCAGGCCATTCCGCGCGGTCAGGTCGAAGCCTCCAAGGCTTTGGGCCTGGGCTACTGGCAGCGCCAGCGCCTGATCATCCTGCCCCAGGCCCTGGCGCTGGTGATCCCGCCGCTGGTCAACAGCTTCATCGCCATTTTCAAAGATACCAGTCTGGTCATCATCATCGGCCTGCTGGACCTGCTCTCCACCGCCAAATCGGCCCTGACAGACCCGGCTTGGCGTGGGTTCTACAAGGAAGCCTATCTGTTTGTCGGCGTGATCTACTTCCTGTTCTGCTACGCACTTTCCCGTTACAGCCGGCATCTGGAAACGGTGCTGGGCCGGGGACGCAAGCGGTGATGTCAAGCTGTCCCCTGCCCCCAAACCCGATTGCAGGAGCCACCGCGATGAACGTGTCCCTGACCCCGCGGCTGGAAGCCCTGCGCCGCGACATCCAGGAAGGGCTGGACAGCGGCAGCGCCGGCCCGTTCGACGTAGAGGAGATGCTGGCAAAGCTCAGGAGGCGCAAGAATGGGGAAGTTTGAGTTCTCAGCGCCGGCCCGGAAAGATATTGGCCCCCTCTGGCCCGATAGTGCTGAGGCACAGCCGGACGGCATCCTGGTTATTCGCATCCTGCACGCAGCCCGAGATATAGACGCGGAGTTCCCCCATGACTGACGCCCCCGTCATTGAATTGAACGCCGTCAACAAGTGGTACGGCGAATTCCATGTGCTGCGCGACGTGAACCTCACGGTGGCCAAGGGGGAGCGGATCGTCGTCTGCGGCCCGTCCGGCTCCGGCAAATCCACCATGATCCGCTGCATCAACCGGCTGGAAGAACATCAGGCCGGCGAGATCAAGGTAAAGGGCGTGCCGCTGGATGATGATGTGCGGCATGTGGAGGCCATTCGCCGCGATGTCGGCATGGTGTTCCAGCAATTCAACCTGTTCCCGCACCTGACGGTGCTGGAAAATTGCGTGCTGGCACCGATCTGGGTGAAGAAGCTGCCCCGTAAAGAGGCCGAAGAGCGCGCCCGCCATTTCCTGAAGCGGGTGCGCATCCCCGAACAGGCGGACAAGTTCCCCGGCCAGCTTTCCGGCGGCCAGCAGCAGCGCGTGGCCATTGCCCGCGCGCTGTGTATGGAACCCTCCATCATGCTGTTCGATGAACCGACCAGCGCGCTGGACCCGGAAATGGTCAAGGAAGTGCTGGACGTGATGACCGATCTGGCCGAAGGCGGCATGACCATGCTGGTGGTGACCCATGAAATGGGCTTTGCCCGCCGCATGGCCTCGCGCGTCATCTTCATGGATCGGGGGGAGATTGTCGAACAGGGCCCGCCGGCCGATTTCTTCGACAATCCCAAAAGCGACCGCACCCGCGCCTTCCTGGGCCAGGTGCTGAGCCACTGAACCGACAACCGGCCCCTACCTTTCCCCACCATCCGCCGAAGGGCAGCATCCCTTCGGCGGACTAGGCCATTGTGCTGCACTTTGCCATCATGGCGTCACAGGTTGCCTGTCTTATCCCGATCGTGGGAACAGACAGCACCCGAGAGACAGCCGAGGCCAAGGACAAAAATGCACATGCGCCGCCCCAGCCTTCTCCCCCTTCTGCGTCGAACGGCCCCGCTGGCCGTGGCGGCCTTTCTGCTGCCGGCCTGCACCACAAACCCGGTGACCGGCGACAGCCAGTTCACCGCCCTGATGCCGCCGGAAAAGGAAGCCGCCATCGGTGCCCAGCAGCATCCGGAAATGCTGCGGGAATTTGGCGGCCGCTATGAGAATGCCAAGCTGCAATCCTATATGGATGGGCTGGGCCAGCGGCTGGCGCAGAAGACGGAAAACCCCAATACCCGTTATACTTTCACGGTGCTGGACAGCCCCATCGTCAACGCCTTCGCCCTGCCCGGCGGCTATGTCTATGTCAGCCGGGGCCTGATGGCGTTGGCCAACAGCGAAGCGGAACTGGCCGGCGTGGTCGGGCATGAGATCGGCCATGTCACCGCCCGCCATTCCGCCGACCGCTATGGGCGCGGCGTGCTGGCCCAGGGCGGCGCCCTGCTGGCCGGCCTGCTGCTGGGTCAGCAGGCGGGGCAACTGGCCCAATCCGGTTCGCAGCTGGCGCTGGCCGGGTTCAGCCGGTCACAGGAAACCCAGGCCGACGGCTTGGGCATCCGCTACATGACGGCCGCCGGCTATGATCCGCAGGAAATGGCCGGATTCCTGTCCAGCATGGGCCGTCAGGCCCAGTTGGAAGCCTTGCTGGCCGGCAAGCCGGGACAGGCTGACCAGTTCAGTTACCTGCAGACCCATCCGCCCACGGGGGAACGCGCCCAGCAGGCGGCCGTTGCCGCGCATCAGGCCGGCGGCGGCGCCAACCTGATGGTCAAGCGCAATGAATATCTGAAAGCCATTGACGGGATGATCTATGGCGACAGCCCCGCCCATGGCTATGTGCGCGGCCGGGTCTTTGTGCATCCCGGCATGAATCTGCGGTTTGAGGTGCCCGACGGCTTCCGGCTGGTGAACAGTGAGGATGCCGTGGTCGGCGTCGGGCCGCAGGGATCGCAGATCGTCTTCGATCAGGTGCCGGGCCAAGGGGCGGCCACACCGCAAGAATTCATCGCCCGCATCTGGGCCGCCAATGCACCGCTGGGGCCGCTTTCGTCGCTGACCATCGATGGGCAGCCGGCGGCCACGGCGGCCACACAGCTGAATACCAAGGCCGGTGCCATGGATGCGCGGCTGGTGGCCATCCGCGCCGGGGGGGACAGCTTCCGCCGCTTCCTGTTTGTCAGCCCGCCCACCCTGTCCGGCCCACTTTCCGGCGATTTCCAGGCAACGGCCATGAGCCTGCGCAAACTGACAGCGGAGGAGAAGGGCCGGCTGAAACCGTACCGGCTGCGGCTGGTGCAGGTGAAGGCCGGCGACAGCATGGCCGGATTCGCCAGCCGCATTCCCCTGCGCGACCATGCGGAGGAACGCTTACGTGTATTGAACAATATCCCGCCCGGCACGGAACCGCGTCCAGGTGAGTGGGTCAAGACCATCGTGGAGGGCTGATCGGGAAGCGGTTGTGCGGAGCCTCGGCTCTCCTGTACCGTCCCGGCCATCATGAGTGACTTTGCCAAGATCATCGACACGCAACGCGGCGCAGAGGACTGTCTCGACCGGCGGCGCTGGCGCCTGCCTATCGCCTGGGTGCTGACGCTCGGCTTCGGTGGGTTGATGCTGCTGGCCGTGGCCAGCGTCTTCTGGCTGGGCATCCAGACATCGGGGCGCAACACCTACGGCCTGCTGCTGGACAAGGCAGAACTGGCTGTGGGCATCGCAGAGGCGCGGGTACGCGCCCAGCTGGACCCCGCCCGCACCCAGGTGGACAAGCTGACCGATCTGCTGGGCCGGGGCGTGGTAGACCCGGATGACGAACCCCGCCTGGAAGATCTGATGCGCGGCATGGTGGTCACCACGCCACAGGTGGCCGGCATCGCCCTGATCCGGCCCGACCGTTACCCGCTGGTCGTCCCGCAGGAAAACGCCCCCCAGGCCGCCACCGCCATCAGTAATGGGGCCGAAGCCCTGCAGATCATGATGGAGACGATGGGCACCAAAAGTTCCCATTGGATCGATCCGGTCTGGGCCGGCGGTGTGGGGACGACGGTGATGGTGGTGAAGGGCCCGGCCCGGCGGGAGGGGCGCTTCCTGGGGGCCGTGCTGTCGGCTGTCAGCTTCACCGGCCTGTCGCGCTTCCTGGCCGACATGGCCAAGGAAAGCGATCTCAACAGCTTCATCCTGTTCGATGATCATTATGTGCTGGCCCATCCGGCCATGGCGGGTCGGAAATTCAACTTCGCCCATGTGACGGACCGTCCGCCCTTGCCCACGCTGGAGGAGCTGGGCGACCCCATCGCCACCGCCATCTGGTCAGAGGTGGACCCCAACGGCAACGCCACCGGCAAGGGGGAAGGCAAGGCCGGCGAGAAGATGGATACCGGCATCGACTGGTCGGGCCGACGCACTGATGTCACGTTCCGCCGGGCGCTGGTGAATGGCACCGAATATATCTATCTGCTGAAATCCATCCCCGATTACGGGGAACATCCTTTCACGCTCGTCGTCTCCATGCGCGGCGACGATGTGGACCAGGAAATCGGCCGCTTCATGCATCTGCTCTGGGTCGGGTGCGGCATTCTGATCGTCTCAGTGCTGCTGGCGCTCTGGCTGGGCAAGATGATGAGCCGACGCATCCGCCGGCTGTCCAAAGCGGCCGTGGCCCTGCGCAATCTGGACTTCCAGAATGTGCCGCGCCTGCCCGACAGCCGGTTCCGGGAACTGTCAGACGCGGCATCGGCGTTCAACACCATGATTACCGGCCTGCGCTGGTTTGAAACCTATGTACCCAAGGCCCTGGTGCTGCGCCTGATCCAGCGCGATGGCGGCCGCGATCTGGTCTCGGAAGAGCGCGATGTGACGGTGCTGTTCACCGACATCAAGGGCTTTTCCTCCCTGGCGCAAACCATGTCGCCGCAGAACACGGCGGAATGGCTGAACCGGCATTTCACCCGCATCGCCGCCTGTATCGAGGCGGAGGGCGGCACGGTGGACAAGTTCATCGGCGATGCTGTGATGGCCTTCTGGGGGGCACCCGATGACCAGCCGGACCATGCCGCCCGTGCACTCCGCGCGGCCCACGCCATCGCGCGGGTGGTGGAGGAAGAAGGGGAGGAAGCGCGCCGCCACGGTCTGCCGCCTGTCTGCCTGCGCGTCGGCCTGCATTCCGGCCCGGTGATCGTCGGCAATATCGGGGCCGCCAGCCGCATCAACTACACCATCGTCGGCGACACGGTGAACATGGCCGCCCGGCTGGAGGCGCTGGGCAGCGAGCTGATCGGCGATGAATGCTATGTCGTGCTGGTCAGCGATGACACGGTGCTGGCCGCCGGCAGCTGCACGGTGGACATGCCGCTGACCCCCATCGGCGCCTACAGCCTGCGCGGCCGAACCGGCCAGGTGGATGTCTGGCGGCTGGCGATGCCGGGTGACGCCAACCCGTCAGAAGCTTAACCTTTGGCGGGTTGTAGGGCCAGCAACTGCTGGCCCGCGGCCCCATGAGCGCGTAAGCCAAGCTGCCGGATAGCAGCCCGGCGCTGGAGGGAACACAAAATCTCCCTTGATCGGTCACGATCAAGGGAGATTGGTATTATTCACCCGCACCGGCAGCCGCAACCAGCACCTTGTCGATGCGGCGGCCATCCATATCCACCACCTCGAACCGGTAGCCATCGTGCTCCACCGATTCACCCGCCGTGGGGATATGGCCAAACTTGAACAGCAGGAATCCTGCCAGCGTGTGATAGCCGCTTTCTTCGTCCCGCAGGCTCTTCAGCCCCAGATGGGCCTCCACCTCTTCCACGGCCATCATGCCGTCGATCAGCAGGGAACCATCGGCGCGGCGGACGATGTCGGCATCTTCATCGCCAATGTCGGGCAACTCGCCGGCAATGCCTTCCAGCACGTCGGTCAGGGTGGCGATACCCTCCACCGAGCCATATTCATCCACCACCACCGCCATTTGCTCGCCCGACTGCTTGAACAGCTCCATCAGGCGCATCACTTCCGTGCCGTCATGCACCACCAGCGCGTCGCGCACAGCGGGGCGCAGATCCAGCGCTTCGCCTTCCAGCATCCGGTGCAGCAGATCCTTAGTATGGATGATGCCCAGCACGTCATCCAGGTCGCTGCGGCAGACCGGCAGGCGGGAATGGCCGCTTTCCCGGATATCGCGTTTTATATTGTCCAGCTGATCGTCAATATCCAGCCACATCACCTCCGGCCGGGGCGTCATGATGGACCGCACAGTGCGATCCGCCAGACGCATGACGCCTTCAATCATGCGCTTTTCATCCGGATCGAAGACGCCGCTGGCCGTGCCCTCGGCAATCAGACTCTTCACCTCTTCTTCGGTCACCGTCTGCTCGGGCTTTTCCGGCACGTGTAGCAGCCTCAGCATGGTTTCCGTGGAAGCACCCAGCAGCCAGACAAACGGCGCCGTGGCCTTGGACAGGCCACGCATGATCGGGGCCGCGAAAGTGGCAATGCCTTCTGCATTGTTGAGTGCCACGCGCTTGGGTACCAGTTCGCCGGCGATCAGCGACAGATAGGTGATGGCGATAACCACCAGGGCCAGTGCTGCTTCCTGGCCATAACCTGCCATACCCGGCAGTCCATCAATCCAGGGCCCCAGCCGTGCGGCCAGGGTGGCGCCACCAACGGCACCATTGATGACACCGATCAGCGTGATGCCGATCTGTACCGTCGAAAGAAAGCGGGAAGGGTCTTCCTGCAGGGCGAGGGCAACGGTGGCGCCGCGCCGCCCCTCCTCCGCCATCTGCTGCAAGCGGATCTTGCGGGCCGAGACGACCGCCAGTTCCGACATGGCAAAGAAACCGTTGAGGAGAATGAGGAACAGGACCGCGGCGAGTTCGAGCGAAACCATCTTCTGCGTTATGTGACGCGAGCCAGGAGGCAGCCCGCATCTGCCATCCTAACGCATTGCGGCGGAAATGCGAGTGCGGTTGCAGCCTGAAAGCAAAATTGCCCGCCGGTTGATACAGCATCGGGCGTAAATGGGCTCGCCAAGCAAAAACCCCGTCCCGGGCAGGCCAGGACGGGGTTTTTGCGGGTGGCGATTATTCTTGATCGAAACAGGAGCCGTGTCAGGCCACGGCCAGCCCATCGGGCTTGCCGCAATCATTGCAGGCCATGCGGCTGGCAACCGTGCGGACGATATCCAGCACCTCTTCGCGCTTCACGCCGTCGCGGGCCAGCAGCAGATGCATGATCGGATCGTCCAGCAATTCCCCCAGGCTGGCTTCGCGGCGGTCGGCCTTGGCCAGTTCGGGCAGGCTGATGCCCAGCATATGCTCGGCAACGGGTTTGGCATCGGCAAACTGGCCCTCTCGGCCAATGGCGGTGCGGGTCTGCGCGGGATCGTTAATCATGATCGTCATCGCGGCTTCTCCCTCTGGTGTCTTTCGGCGGCGTTCCATGTTGGCTGCAACAACGCCGCCATCATGCGCCGGTTCCATGACATTCCAATGTCCAAAATACCCTGTCAGAGCGGCATTTGGCCCACCCTATACTTCTGCGCTGGAACCATGCCGCTGGGCATAGACCGACCCTAGGCCGGATCAGACAGGGACGCCGTGATGCAAATCACGCCCCCGGTGACAAAAAGGAAAAAGCCGTTGCCGGGTGGAACCGGCAACGGCTTTTTCTTGTCACAGAACCAATGATTTTTACTGGTTCATGCTGTCGAAGAAATCGTTGTTGGTCTTGGACTGTTTCAGCTTGTCGACCAGGAATTCCACGGCATCCTGCGGGCCCATCGGGTTGAGGATGCGGCGCAGAATCCACATCTTGGCCAGGGCGCCACGATCGACCAGCAGATCTTCCTTGCGGGTGCCGGACTTCTGGATATCCAGCGACGGGAAGACGCGCTTGTCGGACAGTTTGCGGTCCAGCACGATTTCGCTGTTACCGGTGCCCTTGAACTCTTCGAAGATCACCTCGTCCATGCGGCTGCCGGTATCGATCAGCGCGGTGGCGATGATGGTCAGCGACCCACCCTCTTCGATATTGCGGGCGGCACCGAAGAAGCGCTTGGGGCGCTGCAGGGCGTTGGCGTCCACACCACCGGTCAGCACCTTGCCCGACGAGGGCACAACGGTGTTATAGGCGCGGCCCAGGCGGGTGATGCTGTCCAGCAGGATCACCACGTCACGCTTGTGCTCCACTAGGCGCTTGGCCTTTTCCAGCACCATTTCCGTCACCTGCACATGGCGGGTCGCCGGCTCGTCGAAGGTGGACGAGACCACCTCGCCGCGCACGGAACGGGCCATGTCGGTCACTTCTTCCGGACGTTCATCGATCAGGAGAACGATCAGATAGACTTCCGGGTGATTGGTGGCGATGGAATGGGCGATGTTCTGCAACATCACCGTCTTACCGGTGCGCGGCGGTGCCACGATCAGGGCGCGCTGGCCCTTGCCCAGCGGGGCCACCAGATCGATGACCCGCGTGGTCATGTCCTTGCGGCCCTTGCCGTTATTATCGACCTCAATCTCCAGCTTCAGCCGTTCATCGGGATAAAGCGGGGTCAGATTGTCGAAATTGATGCGGTGGCGAACCTTGTCCGGATGGTCGAAATTGATGGTGTTGACCTTCAGCAGCGCGAAATAGCGCTCCCCATCCTTGGGCGACCGGATCTGGCCTTCCACCGTGTCGCCAGTACGCAGGCCGAACCGCTTCACCTGGCTGGGCGAAATATAGATATCGTCTGGACCAGGCAGGTAATTGGCCTCCGGGCTGCGCAGGAAGCCGAACCCGTCGGGCAGCACCTCCAAGACGCCTTCGCCATAGATCGGCACGTCATTTTCCGCCAGCTGCTTGAGAATGGCGAACATCATGTCCTGCTTGCGCAGGGTGCCGGCATTCTCGATCTGCAGCTCTTCGGCGAAGGCGAGCAGTTCGGCGGGGGTCTTGGCCTTGAGTTCCTGGAGATTCATCGCGGGCTTATGGTGGCGGTCCCTGGGACCGGTTGCGGGAGGGCGGAAGATCGTCCTGATGGAAAGGGAGATAATCTGGAGCGCGCTGGCGAAACCCGTCCCACCATCAGCC
This sequence comes from Niveispirillum sp. SYP-B3756, assembly GCF_009495745.1. Taxonomy (GTDB): domain Bacteria; phylum Pseudomonadota; class Alphaproteobacteria; order Azospirillales; family Azospirillaceae; genus Niveispirillum. The sequence continues at coordinate 60,793 of NZ_WIDQ01000004.1, read as the reverse complement.
GCCCTGGGGGCGGCGGCAAGGATCGGTCATGCCGAGTCAATGTTCCCGATAACGGATGGCAGACCGCCTTTGTTGCGGTCGGCCGGCAGCGGGCGACATATCTGGGTGGAGTCGGATCGTGCAGCGTGTCACAGGGGGCAAGATCGGCCGGGATATCTGCGGAGGGGAAAGCACCACCGGCACGTCCCAGCCGATGGTCAATCGGTCAAAGGGCAAACCGGTCGGATCAGAACAGGCGCCCACCACATTCCCTGGCGGGAATGTTTCCCCTTGCACGGCATGACAGCGATGAAACCATCGCCAGACATGACGGCAGGCGGGCACAAAGGTTAAAAACCCGCAGGGAACGGCTGCGCCAGCAGCTTTCTGAACAGATGGTTAGCCCAGCGTGCGGTTCAAGTCAAAGCAAAAGCGCCCGGTTGTGGCAAAAGGTGCCAATCCGTTGCTCTGCGGACTCACAATCAGGACGAAAGATGTATAAAAATGCGCAACTGGCAAATGCGGGCTATGCTTAAACGGTTGTTCCTGTAATATATGCACAAGGATAGGTCAGGGCTGGACGGTATGTCGATGCGTCTATTGATTGCCGATGATCATGAGCTGGTTCGAGATGCCTTGCGTTCACATTTTGAACGGGAGGCGCCGGGCACCATTGTCAGGGGTGTGGGGACCGTCAGTGAGGCGCTGAAGGCGCTGGATGATGGTATCGCTTTCGATATCCTGCTGCTGGATCTGCGTATGCCGGGGATGAACGGGCTGAATGGCTTGGTGCGCCTGCGGGAACGCTATCCCTCCCTGAAGATTGCCCTGATGTCGGGCGAAGCCAAGAATGAAGATGTGCGTCTGGCGCTGGCTCACGGTGCCGTCGGCTTCCTGCCCAAGACCCTGCCCGGCACAATGCTGCTTCAGGCATTGCAGCGGATGCTGGCCGGTGAAGTCTTCATGCCGGAGAATATGGCGGAGACGGCCACCCAGGCCGACGGCAACGCGCTGAACGGCACCTTCACCCGCCGGGAGCGGGAGGTGCTGGATTTCCTGCTGAAGGGTCAGTCCAACAAGGAGATCGCCCGCGCGCTGGAGCTGGAGGAGGTGACGGTGAAGCTGCATATCCGGGGGCTCTGCCGCAAGCTGGGTGCAAAGAACCGCACCCAGGCGGCCATGCGCGCGGTGGAGCTGGGCCTTGCCCGCTGAAACGGGGAAGGCCGCCGTACCGGCCGATCTGCCGCGCGACCCCAACGGGTTGCCGCGCGGCTTCCGCCACGATCTGATCAACGCGCTCAACGCCATCCAGGGCTTCGCCACCTTGCTGGAAGCGGATTTGCCGGAAGGCGACAGCCGCTCCTTTGCCAGCCGCATCCGGCAGGCCGGGGCGGAGGCGATGCGGCTGGCCGACATGATCCCGTCCAGCCCGAAAGAGACGGTGCGGGTGCTGATGGTTTCCAGCGCCAGCGATGCCGATATGCTGGTGCTGGCGCTGGATGGTTTTGGCTGTGACATCACCCTGGTGGACAGCGTCAGCCGGGCCAATCAGGCCCTGGCGCGGGCGCCCAAGGCCTGGGATCTGGTGCTGGTGGAGCCGGTTTTGGCCGTGCATGTGGAAGAAGCCGCCACAACGGCCGGGCTGCCGCTGCTGACCCGTGATCCTGCCATGCCGGCCGCATCGCTGGCCATCCTGCTGCGTCAGTCTGTCCAGCGGGGCTAAAGTGCTGGGTGGATGACAGCGTGTCGGGCTTCTGCCCGCCGTCATCCCCCGGACACGGCGCTGCAATGCGCCAACCTGTTCCCGCGCTGCAATAAGTCGCTGTCCCCCGCCCCTGGATCGTGCCACAGTTGCTCTTGCTACCTTCGGGTTGACAAGAGAGGTGTCGCATGAAGACACACACCAAGGCACTGGGCGCCGGGATTTTCACCGCCTTTATGGTTCTGCTGGGCAGCATGGCAGCTGCGGCCGCACCTTCCCCCTGCACCATGCCGCAACTGAATGGCGGCACCGGTACGGATGCAGTCGCCGCCATCGACCGCGACCGTCAGGCACTTTTGCGATATGAAGCCTGCCTGGAGGAGGAAGAGCTTTATCAATCCTTGAGCGCCGGCTCGACGGAGACCGCCGTCCGCCAGCGGCAGGCGGCCGCCAATCTCCGCCGCACGCTGGAGGCCTGGCAGCAGACCCGCCGTGCTGCGGAGGAGGCCCGTTTGCAACGCAATGGGTCTTAAAAGACCGAGATCGATAAGGGGAGGAGGCGGCATCAGCCGCCCCCTTCCCCGACATTAATACCATCGGTCAAAATTCTTGACCGATGGGAATGCTGCGACTGCCGCCGCGCGGCCCATGCCGAGGGCGCAGAGGCGCCCGCCGGCAATTGAGCGGTACGAAAAAGCGTGACCATCGGTCAGGATTTCGTACCGCTGGTATATGATCAATGCTCCCCGCCCTGCTGGCTGCTGTCAAAGGCACGCTGCTGTTCAGGCGTGGCCTCGCGCTGGTGCAGGCGCTTCCAATCTTCATAGGGCATCCCATAGATGATCTCGCGCGCCTCATCATAGCTGAAGCTCTGCCCGCCTTCCTCCGCAGCGGCGCGATACCATTTGGCCAGACAGTTGCGGCAGAATCCGGCGAGGTTCATCAGGTCGATATTCTGCACATCCGAGCGTTGCTGGAGATGCGCCACCAGCCGGCGAAAAGCGGCCGCCTCCAGTTCCATCTGCGTCTGCTTGTCCATATTGCCTCCTGCATTGTCAAACTGGTTAAGATTTCATCACCTTTTCAAGAAAAGGCGATGCGTCATCACAAGTTTTGGAATTTTCTTCTATTAACCACTTAATTCTGTTGTCGCCGGACCCATCATGGGAAAATATCGATATTATATATGATTTCGCCATGTCGAGTTCCCCCGCCAGCGGAGGCCCCATGATCATCGATATGCGTACCCGCCTGCCCCAGGGGCATCTGGCCAATCACTTGGCCAATATCAACTTCCATGCAGAACAGCTGCGCCGTTCCAGCAATGAATTTTCAAAGCTGGTGCAACAGCTCCAGGCGCTGGACTTTAATGGCCTGCTCCGGGCGTTTGAGGCGGCGCGCTGACGGTCGGGGCCGCCAGCAGCGGCCCCAGCAGCCGGGCCAGCCGCCCCCCCCAGGCCGCCGCCCCCACCGCATCGGCAATCAGATCCTGACGGATTTCCAGCATCACGCTGGGAATGCCGATCGGTTCCGGATGGTGGATGATCGTATAATCGGTGCCAGTGCGGGCGCTGTAGGGTTCGTTATCGCCCACGACAATATCCCCTTCCGCCCGCAGGGCCGCCAGCAGGGGCAGGGCGAGCCGGCCATCCTGGTTCCACAACACCCCGACATGCCAGGGGCGCGCCGCGCCGCGCATCGTCGGCGTGAAGCTGTGGATGGAAACCAGCACGGGCTGCCGTCCACCATGCCGGATGGCCGTCAGCCGGGCACTGATCGCCTGATGATAGGGATGGAACAGGGCGTCCAGTCGCGCCTGCCGGGCAGCGGGGGAGATATCCGCATTGGCCGGGATCGGCGTGCCGTCGCTCAGCGCGGGCATACTGGTCGGGTCATCCGGGCGGCGGTTGCAATCCACCACCAGACGGGAATAGACGGTGAGGATGGCGGCTGCATCCAGCCGCTGGCTCAATCCCGCCGTCACCGCCGCCGCACCAATATCCCAGCCGATATGCCGGTCCAGCTCCGCCGCCGGCACCCCGCCCAGGTCGCCCAGCGCCTGCGGCACCGCATTGCCGGCATGGTCGCAGACAAGCAGGATCGGGCTGGCCGATTGCGGGTTCAGCAGCCGAACGGGGGCCGGGTCGGCCGCGGTCAGCAGGGGGGTGTCGAGAGGGGCTTCCAGCATGGTTCCCCAGCTTTAACGCATCATCGCGCGCCCGCAAAGGGGCGGCAGTCGCCGCCGTGCCATTGGTCAAGAATTTTGACCAGTGGCCTCACACCTGCCTTGCGGAGCCGAACGCCCGTCACCGGTGTTTCATGAATGGTTCAGGGGAACCCGTCCCGCCATGGAGGAATAACGCCATGACCCAGACGCCACCCGATCTGCTGCGTCAGCTTTACCAGACAGCGCTTGCCGCCAGTGCCGACCGGCAGTCCCACCCAACCCGTGACCGGTCTGCCACCGCCCGGTCGGCAGCCATGGCGTTGACCAGCGATCTGGGCCTGGAAGCCATTCAGTTGGAAACGGTGCCGGATGCCGGCATCCCGGCCCTGGTGCGGCCCCATGCCGATCTGGCGCGGGCCACACCGCCGGGCACGGTGATTTTCTCCAGCGCCAGCCCGCAGCGGCTGCGCGGCCAGGATAATCTTGCCCGCAACCTGTCCTATCTGCTGGGCCTGGGGCTGGCGCTGGATGGCGCGCGCGACATCTGGGCGCTGGCGGCCGACACGGAGGGGCTGGACAGTGGGGGCGCGGCGGCCGGGGCCCTGCTGCATCCGGACAGCCTGTCGCGCGCCCTGGCGCTGGGGCTGGAGCCGGGCAGCCTGCTGGATCAGGGGGAAGCCCTGCATTTCTTCGCCAGCCTGAACGATCTGCTGCCCCCCGCCCCGGCAGAGGCGCGGATACGGGATTTCCGCGCCATCCTGGTGCTGTAATCACCCAACCCGCAGGTCGGCCAGCCGCAGGCCCTGCGCCAGTTGCCGCTGGCCGACCACATCATGGATGCCGATCTGCACGGCACCCGCCGCCCAATCCACCTCGATCAGGCCGAAATTCTGTGACCGGTAGGCCTCCCCCACCCGCCGCGCGTTGGGCGGCAGCACCGGCCACACCTCCGTCAGACCGGAGGAGGTGAAGTCCCACAGCGGATAGGGGACATTCAGGTCCAGGCGGGAGAATTCGGCATAATGCGTGTCGCCGGAAATGCAGAACAGGCCGTTGGCCCGTTTCTGGCGAATCGCCGCGATCAGGCGCTGGTGATCATGGGTGAAGTTGATCCAGGCTTCCCAGCCAGGGAAGTCGGAGACAACCTGGAGCGAGGAGGCCAGGATACGCAGGTCAGCCGGCTGAGCCAGCCGTTCTTCCAGCCAGCGCCACTGGGCCTCGCCCATCTGGCTGGCCCCCTCTTCCGGCTGGCGTTCATAGGGACCGGGCACGGATTTACCCGCCGCGTGGCGGGCCTTGGCCCAGGTTTCATAATCCTGGCCGCCCATATCGATGGTCTTCAGCGGCGCGCGGTTCCAGCGCAGATCGGGCAGGATGATCTGCAGGCGCTGGCCGGCCGGCCCGAACAGGTAATCGGTATAGATGCCATCGGCCCGGCTGCGGCGGATGCTGTCGGCCGGCTCCCCGAAGAAATCACAGAACAGGCGGCGGCTTTCCGCCTTCATCGGATAATCGGCGCCGGCATCATTCTCGCCGAAATCATGATCGTCCCAGGTGGCGACGATGGGCACGGCGTCGCGCAGCTTGCGAAAGCCCGGCTTGGCCGCCAGCAGGGCATATTTGGCCTTCATATCCTCGACATTGCGGGTGTCGAGATAAACATTGTCCCCCAGCAGAATCATCAGGTCCGGCTTGGCCGCCAGAATGGCATCCCAGATCGGCTGATCCTTGCTCTGATGCGCGCACGACCCAAAGGCGATGCGGGTTGGCGTGGCCGTCGGTGCCAGCCGTTTCACCATCTGCCCACTCGCCTGGGGAGCCACCGTGGCAGCGGCGGAAAGGGCGGCCATGCCGGTCAGCAGGGTGCGGCGATCAAGCGGGGAACGGGACATCGGGGGCATCCTGACATGGGAAAGGCGCCGGGGAACGCATCCCCCGGCGCCCATAAGATAGGCTGAACTTAAACCAAGCTGCGACGAGGTGAACGCGTCGCAGCTTGGTACAGCTGCTTGAGGCACAGAATATTAGAACTGCTTCTTCAGGGAGATGAAGAACTGACGCGGCGCGCCGGCCAGCATCGTCTGCGCCTGCCCCTTCGGGTCGGTGTTTACGAAACCGTTCGACCCGATGGTGGAGACATATTCCTTGTCGAACAGGTTGGTGACATTGGCCTGGATTTCCATGCCTTCCAGCCACGCCCCGCCTTCGAAACGATAGCCGACGGTGGCATCGACCAGCGCGTAGCTGTCCACCGAGCCATCATTCAGATAGGTGTAATAGCGCTTGGAGGTGTAGGACGCCCCCAGCTTGCCGAACAGGTTGCCATCTTCATAGGAGACCTCGCCCTTCAGCAGATGCTTGGGCGAATTGACGACGGTCTTGTCCTTGGTGTGGATGGTGGTCGTCCCATCCATCACATCATCATCATAGCTGCTGTCATTGTAGGTGTAGGAGGCGAACAGCGACACTTCATCGGTCAGGTTATAGGTACCAGCCGCTTCCAGGCCGCGCGTCGTCACACTGCCGACATTCTGCAAGGAGGGCGGCAGGCCCTGGATGCCGGACCCGACGGTGACCGTCAGCAGACGATCATCGAACTTCACATCATAGGCGGCGAGCACGCCCTGGAACCGCTCGACCCGGAAGCGCCAGCCCAGTTCAAAGGTCCGGCTGGATTCGGGATTGAGGTTGCCACGGATCTTGTTGAAGGCTTCCGCCGTGGTGCTGAACGGCCCACCGGTGCCCGACGATTCGAAGGCACGCATATTTTCGGCATAGGAACCGAAAATCTGATGCTCGTTGGTGATGTCGAACAGGAAGCCGGCCTGGGGCAGGAAATTATCCTCGGCCTTGATGGAACCGGTCTTCACCGGGCCCGTCAGCGTATTGGCCTTGTTTTCCACATTGACCGACTTGAAACCGGCATTGACGGTCAATGCATCGGTGACCTTCCAGGCGTCGGACAGGTGGAACTGCGTGGTCTTGGTGTTGAAGCTGTATTCCCACTGGGTGAAGAAGGGCCCGGTCTGGAACTGAGTGGCGGAACGGCCCGGCGAGGCGCGGTTCAACCCATAGAAACGGCGGGCATGGTTGAAGTCATTATCTTCATACCAGACGCCACCATTGATCTTGTGATCGCCCAGTTCCACCGTCAGGCCGCCGATGCCACCGAACCGCTCAATATCATATTCGGTGGTGCGGATAGAGATCGGGCCACCGCCCGGCGTCTGCAGATAGGGGGTGAACCAGACGCCCTGGCCTTCATTCTTGTGGCCATAACCGGTCAGGTCCAGTGTCACCACATCATTGATCGGGTAGTTCAGGGTCAGCGCGCCGACCGTATCCTTGCGCAGGCCGGCGGCATCGTAATAGGCATCGTCCACCGTCTGCACCGGAGCCGGATAGGCGCCCTTGACATTGCCGTTATAGATATCGGCCACCTGAACGGCCAGACCCCAGTTCTTGGCGAAATTGTCCCAGTCATAGCCCAGGCGGTTGATCATCGACAGGGACAGATCCTGGTAATCATTCTCGCGCCGGTCGGACCAGTTGACCCAGCCCGTCAGCGTGCCCTCACCCACCGGCTGCACCGCCTTGAAATTCAGCTGGTCCTGGCGCTGGATGCCATCGCCTTTCCACTTTTCCGCATTCTGGCGGGTATAGCTGAGATAGGCGCGGGTACCGGTGGACAGCTCACCGGTTTCCAGCCGCACAAAGCCACGGCCGGTATTTTCCGACCCGAACATGCCAGCGACGGTGGCGCCGGCATCCTTGGACGGATCGCGGGAGGTGAACTGCACCGTGCCGCCCAGATTGCTGGTCGAGGCCGTGGCCAGCGAACCCGCCCCCTGCGCCACCGTCACCGCCCCGACATTTTCAGAGCTGATGGCGCGGGAGATGTGCAGGCCGTTATGGTTGCCATAGGACATGTCGCCCAGCGGCACCCCATCCAGGGTGAAGCCCAACTGGGTCTGGTTGAAGCCACGGATGCTGATGCGGGCCGACCATTCATAGGCACCGAACGGATCGGCGGACTGGAAGCTGACGCCCGGCAGCTTGTCGATCGCCTTCAGTGGGCTGGTGCCCGGCGCTTCCAGCGCGATGGCGGCGGCGGTCACACCCTGGACCTGCCGGGCCTCGCCACGGCCGAAAACGATAATCTCGTCGATCATTTCGGCCGCATCGGCCACCTGGGTCGCATCGGTGGCCGTGGTGTTCTGGGCCAAAGCCGGCGTGGCGGCGAACAACAGGGCCAGCGCGGTGCCGGCCAGAAGGCGCTTGTCGGTCATGATGTGGCATCCCTTGCGACGCCGCTGTTTGGTTTATATTGCGGCGCAGCATGGCGATAGCAGGGAAGCGTTTCAGGATTTTGACAGTCAAGTTCCTGAATTATTAACCTTATTTTCCCAACCCATGACCTGATCCGCCATCAGGGCGCGGCACGCCTGCGGCAAAGCTGCATTGAAGGCACCGCGCGCGCAAGCTAGAACAGGCATCTTGCAACCATTCACCAGACAATCCCGGACCAGGGGCGGAGAGTTTCATGCAGCCGATGTGGCGTGTCGCGTTCGAAGTGCCGGAGGCGCTGGTCCCCGTTTTCGCCGATATGGTGGAACCGCATGTTGATGCCGTTTCCACCTTTGAGCTGCAGGAAGGCGGCCAGTGGCTGATCGAATGCACCTCCTATAACGAGCCTGACACCAGCCGCATCGGCATGAAGCTGGCCGTGCTGGCCGCTGCCCATGGCATCGCCGAGCCGGAGATGACCAAGGAGCCGCTGGCCTCCATCGATTGGGTGACACAGACCTATCTCAGCTTCCCGCCGATTACGGCCGGCCGCTTCTTCATCCATGGCAGCCACCATAAGAAGCCGGTGCCTAAGGGCAAGATGGGGCTGCAGATCGAAGCGGCCATGGCCTTTGGCTCGGGCGAGCACGCCACCACCCAGGGCTGCCTGCGCGCCATTTCCGAACTGGCCGCCAAGGGGCGCATCAAGGATGCGCTGGATATGGGCTGCGGTTCCGGCATCCTGGCCTTTGCCCTGGCCAAGCTGGCCCATGTGCCGGTGATCGGCGTGGATATTGACGAACTGTCGATTGAGATCGCGCAGGAAAATGCCAAGCTGAACCGGGTGCACAAGCTGGTGAAGCTCTATGCCGCCAATGGCTATGCGGCAGAGGCCGTGCGCCGGCATGGCAAGTTCGACCTGATCGTCGCCAATATCCTGGCCCGCCCGCTGGCCCGGATGTCGCCCAGCCTGCGCCGCCACCTTCAACCCGGCGGCACCGTCATCCTGTCCGGTCTGCTGCATCGGCAGGAACCGCTGGTCATCAACGCCCACCGCGCCCAGGGCCTGCGACTGGTGAAGCGCTTCCGCCTGGGTGACTGGTCCACCCTGGTGCTGAAGGGCTGATGAGAGGCTGGGCTTTCGGCCCCACACAAGCGTCGCTGACGCTACATCCACCATCACTTGTGCTGCGGCCAGGGTGATGGTGGATGAAAAATGGAGAACAAGTCTCCAGCCGCTTAGCGTCTGTCCGGGAAATTATCGGTTTTTCCGAAACTTTGCCTTTTCACTACCGTCATTCCCGCGAAGGCGGGAATCCAAAATCTGTGCTGTCGTATGGATTCCCGCCTTCGCGGGAATGACGGTTAAGGGACTGGAAAGGCAGAGGAAATTTTAGACGGACTTCAAATCAGCGCCCGCACCACACTGCCCAGCGTATACAGCCCCAATCCTGCCAGCAGGATGCCGGTGCCGATATTGATCCAGTGCACGGTGTTGCCCGTCACCCGGCGGCGCAGCAGGGTGACGCCGCCGCACAGGATGGCCCACCAGAGCAGCGATCCCAGAAAGATGCCCGCCACCAGCGTGGCATCCTGCGCCGGCCCCCGTGTGTGGCCGAAACCGACCACAATGGTGCCGATGCCCAGGATGGTCACCGGGTTGGTAACGGTGAACAACAGGCCCGTCGCCACCGAAGCCGGCAGGTTGCCAGCCACCGGCACCGCCGTCAGCGGTTTGGGATCGCGCAGGAAACTATGAATCGCCACACCCAGCAGGAACAAGCCGCCGACAATCTGCAGCGCCAGCATATTGCCGGTGATGATATCCAGCACGGCGGTGATGCCAAAGGCGGCGATGGCGCTGAAGCCGGCATCGGCGATGGCGGCCCCGATGCCGGTGGCAAATCCCGTGGCCAACCCGCGTTCCAGGCTGCGACGGATGCATAACAGGCCAGTGGGGCCGACAGGGGCGGCAATGATCAGGCCCAGCACCACCCCCCGCCACAGAATGCCCATTTCTTCCAGCAATCGACGCACTCCTGCAACAGGGTCACGGCACTGTCACATCACCTTCACGCTGACGCATGACAGGTGGTTTTGGTTAAGGCAGGATGACAATCATGCCTGACCGACATCCCCCCGCACACGACCCGCTGGACGAGATCAACCTGCACCTGCTGCGGGAGCTGCAGCGCGATGCAAGGCAATCTTTCGCCGATCTGGCCCGCCAGGTGGGGCTGACCGCCCCGGCCGTGGCGGAGCGGGTGCGCCGGATGGAAGCCTCGGGCCTGATACAGGGCTACCGGGCGGAGGTCAACCATGCCGCCCTGGGGCTGCGGCTGAACGGCTTTGTCCGGCTGCGCATCCTGCCGGGCCGGGATCAGGCGCTGGTACGATTCGCCGCCAACCGGCCGGAGGTGCTGGAATGCCATCAGGTGACGGGGGATGAAAGCTATCTGCTGCGCATCGGTGCGCGCGATGTGCATCATCTGGACCGGTTGCTGACCCAGTTGGCCGAATATGGTGCCACCCACTGCGTGATGCTGCTGTCCACCCAGGTGGAGCACCGGGTACTGGAGCCTTTGCCGGCATGAGCACGATTACTGCCGGGGCCAAGGGCCCCGCCCTGCGCCGCGCTACCTTGGTGGGGGCCAGCGCCATCCTGATCTGGTCCACCCTGGCGCTGTTGACAGCCCTGGCCGGGCCGGTGCCGCCCTTTCTGCTGGTGTCGCTGTCCTTCGGCGTCGGCGGTCTGGTCAGCCTCTGCCTGCTGCTGGTGCTGGGCCGGCCGCTGGCCCCGCTGCTGCGCCAGCCCTGGCCGGTCTGGGCGCTGGGGATCGGCGGGCTGTTCGGCTATCATTTTCTCTATTTCCTGGCCCTGCAATCCGCACCGGCGGCCGAGGCCAACCTGATCAACTATCTCTGGCCGCTGCTGATCGTGGTGTTTGCCGGATTGCTGCCCGGTGAGAGGCTGGGCCGGGCGCAGGTGCTGGGGGCCTGCTGTGGGCTGGCCGGCACCTTGCTGCTGGTCACCGGCGGGGCGGGGCTGGCGGTAAAGGCGGAATATCTGCCGGGATATCTCTCCGCCATTGCCTGCGCGGTCACCTGGGCCGGCTATTCGGTGCTATCCCGCCGGTTCGGCGCGGTGCCGACGGAGATTGTCAGTTTCTTCTGTCTGGCCACGGCTGCCCTGTCTGGCCTCTGCCACCTGCTGTTTGAGGTGACGGTCTGGCCGCAGGGCTGGGGCTGGGCCGTGGTGGCGGCCATGGGTATCGGCCCGGTGGGGCTGGCCTTTTTCGTCTGGGACCATGGGGTGAAGCGCGGCGATATCCAGACGCTGGGCGCGCTTTCCTATGCCACGCCGCTGCTGTCCACCGCCCTGCTGATCCTGGCCGGCCGCGCCACGCCAAGCTGGGTGGTGGGGGCTGCCTGCCTGCTGATCGTCGGCGGGGCCGTGGTGGCAGGCCGGCGGCTGCGGGGCTGAGCCAACCAGACAGGATGGCAAGGCTGTCAGCCCCGGCGCGCCCCCGGTAATAGATGCCCCACCAGGAACAGGCAGGCGGCGGTGACGACGATGGCGGGGCCGCTGGGCAGGTCGGCATAGAGCGAGGCGGCCAGCCCGCCCAGCACCGATACCGCCCCGGCCAGGGCGGCCAGCACGGCCATCATTTCCGGTGAGCGTGAAAAGCGTCGCGCCGTGGCGGCGGGGATGATCAGCAGCGAGGTCACCAGCAGGATGCCGACAATCTTCATCGCCAGCGCGATGGTGGCGGCGATCAACAAGGTGAAGGCCAGCCTGATCCAGCGCACCGGCACCCCTTCCACCCTTGCCAGATCCTCATCCACCGTCAGGGCCAGCAGGCGACGCCAGACCAAGGCCAACACTGCCAGCACCACGACCCCGCCGCCCCAAATGGCGATCAGGTCAGCGGGCGTGACGGCCAATATATCGCCGAACAGATAGGCCAGCAGGTCCACCCGCACCGTCTGCATGGCCGCCAGCGCGATCAGTCCCAGCGACAAGGTGGAATGGGAGACGATGCCCAGCAGCGTGTCGGATGCCAGCCGCCTTTGTTCCTGTAACAGGGTCAGCGCCACGGCGATGCAAAGGCAGACGGCAACGACGCCGATATTGAGATCAATCCCGGCCAGAAAGCCCAGCGCCACGCCCAGCAGGGCGGAATGGGCCAGGGTATCCCCGAAATAGGCCATGCGGCGCCAGACCACCAGACAGCCCAGCGGGCCGGCCAGCAGCGCCAGGCCAACGCCGGCGGCCCCGGCGCGGATCAGGAAATCATCCATGCCGGTGGTCCCCGTGGTGATGGTGGCCATGCCCATGGTCATGATCACAGGATGCGGCATGGTCGGCATGGGCCGTATGTTCCAGCCCCGCCGGCACCACACAGCCATCATCGGCATGGGCATGGTCATGGCTGTGCTGATAGATGGCCAGCGCCTCGGCATGGCGGCCGAACAGGGCGACATATTCGGGATGGCGCGACACATCCTCCGGCTTGCCATGGCAGCAGACATGCCGGTTCAGGCAGATCACCGTATCGGTGCGCGCCATCACCAGATGCAGATCATGGCTGACCAGCAGCACGCCGCAGCCGCGCCGGTTGCGGATATCGCCGATCAGCTCAAACAGTTCAATCTGGCCATGCACATCCACCGCCTGCACCGGTTCATCCAGCACCAGCAGGTCGGGCTGGCGCAGCAGGGCGCGGGCCAGCAGCACGCGCTGCGCCTCCCCGCCCGACAGGGTCTGGATGGCACGGTCGAAGGTGTGGGTGGCGCCCACCTCTGCCAGGGTGGCGCGCATGGTGTCGGCATCCGCCTTGGACCAGAGCGCCAGGAACCGCCGCACCGTCAAGGGCAGGGTCGGGTCCACCGCCAGCCGTTGTGGCATATAGCCGATGCTCAGGTTGGGGCGTTGGCGCACGCTCCCCTGGTCGGGCTTCACCAGCCTCAAGGCGGTTTTCACCAAAGTGGTCTTGCCGGCCCCGTTGGGGCCGATCAGGGTGACGATCTCACCCGCCCGCACCGTCAGGGACACATTGTCCAGCACGGCGCGTTCCCCCCGGCGCACGGTCAGCGCATCGCATTGCAGCAGGAAGGGCGGGGGGGACAAGGGCACTACTCCGGTTGAACAGGCGGCAGGAACCGACCAGATGGGCCGACGCGTGCCGCAGGGGAAAGGGTGCCGGCGGGTGGCCGCTTTGCACCGGACGCAGGGTTTACGCCAATCCCCATGGCTTGACAAATGTTATAATATAACAACTTATGTCTTCTCCTTGTTGATGTCCGGTTATTCCCATGCTTACCCGCCGCTTTCTTCGCCTGCTGCCCGTTGCTGCCCTGTTCTGGGCCGTGCCGGCCATGGCTGCCCCGCCGCCGGATGTGGTGGTCAGTGTGAAGCCGCTGCACGCGCTGGTGGCGGGTGTGATGGAAGGGGTGGGCACGCCCTATCTGCTGGTGCGGGGTGCCGCCAGCCCGCATGATTTCACCCTGCGCCCCTCTGACGCCAAGGCGCTGAACGGGGCGGAGCTGGTGGTCTGGGTCGGGCCGGCGCTGGAAACCTTCCTGGAAAAGCCGCTGACAGCGCTTGGGGGCCGGGCCGTGAAACTGTCGCTGGCCACAGCGGATGGCGTGCGCGTGCTGCCCAGCCGGGCTGGCGGGGTGTGGGAGACGCATGATCATTCCCACGCGCATGAGCACGACCATGACCATGATCACGCTGCCACCGGCACCGACGGCCATATCTGGCTGGACCCGCGCAATGCGATCGCCATCACCCAGGCGGTGGCCGACAATCTGGTGAAGCTGGACCCGGAGCGGGCGGCGACATACCGCACCAATGCGCAAAAGCAGGTGGCCGCCATCGAGGCGCTGGATAACGAACTGGCGGCCCAACTGGCCCCGGTGAAGGACCGGCCCTTCATCGTCTTCCACGATGCCTATCATTATCTGGAAGACCGTTATGCCCTTGCCGCCGCCGGTGCCGTCACGGTGACGCCGGACCAGCGGCCGGGGGCCGCCCGCCTGTCGCAGCTGCGCCATGCCATCGGCGATGCCAAGGCCGTCTGCGTCTTCGCTGAACCGCAGTTTGAACCCTCGCTGGTGAAGGTGCTGGTGGAAGGCTCTGCCGTGCGCACCGGCACGCTGGACCCGGAAGGGGCGAACATCCCCGAAGGCCCGGCCTTGTACCCGGCCTTGATGCGCTTCAACGCCAAGGCACTGGTGGATTGCCTTTCCGGGGGCTGATCCGGCCAGCCCCCTGTGCTATGCCCTGATCCGGTTTTGCCATCAGATATGGGAACAGGCAGATGCGTATCGGGATCGTTGGCGGCGCGGGCCGCATGGGCCAGATGCTGATCCGCGAGGTGCTGGGCAGCAAAGGCGCCATCCTGGCCGGCGCCACCGAACGGCCTGGCAACCCGGCCCTGGGCCGCGACCTGGGCACGCTGGTGGGGCTGGATGAAGCCGGCGTGGTGCTGACCGATGATGCCGCCGCCCTGTTCGCCGCCGCCGATGCGGTGATTGATTTTACTGCTCCCGCCGCCACACTGGCCCATGCCGATCTGGCGGTGGCCCATGGCACGGCGCTGATTGTCGGCACCACCGGCCTTTCCGCCGAGGATCATGCCCGGCTGGCGCAGGCCGCTGCCAAGGCCCCCCTGGTGGTCTCGGCCAATTTCAGCCTGGGCGTCACCCTGCTGGCAGGATTGGTGCGCAAGGTAGCGGCCACGCTGGGGCCGGATTGGGATATTGAGATTGTGGAGATGCACCACAAGCACAAGGTGGATGCCCCCAGCGGTACCGCCCTGGCCCTGGGCCGGGCAGCGGCAGAGGGGCGCGGCGTTGATCTGGCCACCGTGAAGGATGCCGTGCGCGACGGCCATACCGGGGCCCGCAAGCCGGGCGATATCGGTTTCGCCACCCTGCGCGGCGGCGATGTGGTGGGCGACCATACGGTGATGTTCGCCACGGAGGCCGAACGGCTGGAACTGTCCCACAAGGCCGGCAGCCGCGCCATATTCGCCCGCGGTGCCGTGCGCGCCGCCCTATGGGTGGCAGGCAAGCCGGCGGGGCTTTACAACATGGATGATGTGCTGGGGCTTTAATGCCAATCCGCCTTGATCGTGACCGATCAAGGCGGGTTTCGCATTCCCTCGGGTGCCGGGCGCTGCCTCTGGCAGGCGCGCGGGCGCTCGCAGCGCCTCAGCCTTCCAGCATCCGGCGCAGCAGTTCCACATCCTCCGCAAAGGCGGGGTCGGTGCCACACAATTCGTCCACCTTGCGCACAGCGTGCATCACCGTGGTGTGGTCGCGGTCGCCGAATTTGCGGCCAATTTCCGGCAGGGAGCGCTGGGTCAGCTGCTTGGCCAGATACATGGCCACCTGACGCGGGCGGGCCACGGCGCGGGCGCGGCGGGCACTGCTCATATCAGCGAGGCGGATATTGAAATGTTCCGCCACTTTCTTCTGGATTTCTTCAATCGTCACCCGGCGATTGCTGGCGCGCAGCAGATCGTGCAGCACGTCCTGCGCCGATTCCAGGGTGATGGCGCGGCCCACCAGTTCAGCATGGGCAACGATGCGGTTCAGGCTGCCTTCCAGCTCGCGCACATTACTGGTGATCTTGTGGGCCAGGAATTCCAGCACCTTGATGGGAATCTTGGCGCCGATCCGGTCGGCCTTCTGCTGCAGAATGCCCAGGCGGAGTTCATAAGTAGTGGGATGAATATCCGCCACCAGCCCCCAGCCCAGACGCGAACGCAGGCGTTCTTCCATGCCCTCCAGGTCCGACGGGCTCTTGTCGGCGCTGATGATGACCTGGCGGTTCTGGTCCACCAGGGCATTGAAGGTATGGAAGAATTCTTCCTGCGTGCTGTCCTTGCCGCTGATGAACTGCACATCATCAATCATCAGCACATCCACGGAGCGGAACTGCTCCTTGAAGGCCATCGTATCCTTGAAGCGCAGGGCGCGGATGAACTGGTACATGAATTTTTCGGCCGAGAGATAGATCACGCGGCGCGACGGGTCTTTCTTGCGAATCGCCCAGGCAATGGCATGCATCAGGTGGGTCTTACCCAGACCGACACCGCCATAAAGGAACAGCGGGTTGAAGGGTACCGCGTTCGATTCGGCCACCCGGCGGGCGGCGGCAAAGGCCAGCTCGTTCGGCTTGCCGACGACGAAATTCTCAAAGGTGAAACGGGGGTCCAGCGGGGCCGACATCTCGTCGGCCCGTTCATCACCACCGGTCACACTGGCCGGTACCGGTTCAATGACCAGTTCGGCCACCGGCTCTCCGGCGCTGTCGGCCAGCGGGGCAGCGGCGGCGTCACTGACGGCCGGCTCCGTCCGGGTCGGGGCAGCGACGACGATTTCAACCGATTGCACGCCGGGATTCTCACCCGACCAGAGCGCGCGGATACGGTCGGCATAGTGGGTGCGGATCCAGTCGCGCATGAAACGCGTCGGCACCAGGATACGGATCTGGCCACCATCGAAGGTCCCCACCGTCAGCGGCTTCAGCCAGCTGCGATAGGCGGTCTCACCGACCTCATCCTTCAGACGGCCCCGCACCCGTGCCCACTGTTGATCCAGCGAACTCTGCACCGACATCCGACCAATGCTCCCACCCAAGCCCATATGCCCATGCGGCACCGCCCCATCAGGCCCGATACCGTCATGTCCCCAACGCGATCCCAGCCATTGCCCCGGCTGCAATCCGACCGCCATTCCCATCACGCCGCCCTGCCCACCCTGCACCCGATATGAAGCGGGGGCAACGTGACAAAACCTCTTCCGCACAGGGGAGCACAGCCCCAATGCGCAAAAGAACAGCGACACCACGCCGGCAATTTATTGACGCCAACGGAATGTTTCAGACCGACAATCTGAAAATATCCCGCGCCAATGTTCAATGCCGCCCTGGCAAAAAACACGACCTTCCTATCAAGGAACCCATCAGGGTTACCTCTTTTGGACAGGTGGCATGTCAAGTATTTGGCAATGGTCCGGTTCGCCGGACTCTGAACGATATGCATCGTTCATTATCGCGTTGCCCCCGACATTTTGCGGCCGGAAGTTCTCCACCCCCATCCGCACCGCATCCATTATCGCGTTGATTAACGCGTTCACGATGCTAGAGGTGCGGCGGACAAGCCGCAACGGGACTGAAAAGAGAACGGGCAAAAAAGCAAAATTCGTGCGCGAAAGCCCGAGGCGATCAACCACGAATTCAGCTAAAGCCAAGCGTAACCCTGTCCGATAACGCGATATACAGACAGCACAAGCCGCGCGGTGAAACCACCGCGCGGGTTACGCTACGGCAACAGCCGATCAGCCCAGCGCCTTGATGCGGCTGGACAGACGGGACAGCTTCCGGGAAACGGTGTTCTTGTGCAGAACGCCCTTGCTCGCGCCGCGCATCAGCTCCGGCTGAGCGGACTTGAAAGCCTCAGCGGCGGCGGACTTGTCGCCGGTCGCGATAGCGGTCTCAACCTTCTTCAGGAAGGTACGGATGCGGCTGACGCGGGCGCGGTTGATTTCAGTCCGGCGGGCGGTCTGACGGATGCGCTTCTCAGCGGACTTATGATTGGCCATGGAAAACCTTCACGCGGAACTTGGATGTGCCGTAGGAAGCGGCGCTTATACAGGGGGTCCGGCAACCCGTCAAGCGGGTGAAGACAGGCCGCCCATGCCAAACTTGCTTGACTGGCGACTGCCCTACCGAATCCCCGGTAATGTTCGGGTGGCACCCTACTGCAACCGGCAAAGCAGATGCAAGTCATGCCTGTGCATAAGACAGATGTTGTAAGGCGCATGATTGAAAGCCGCTGAGTCCAGATTCAGCGAGGATTCAATCATGATTCCAGGCGCTTCCCCAGCCTAGCGCTGGCAGCGCGGGCAGAAGAAGGTAGAACGGCCGGATTGCACGATGCGGTGGATGCGGCCTTCCGGCGCGCCATCATGGCCGCAGGTGACGCACGGCTCATCCTCTCGGCCATAGACACGAAAATTATGCTGGAAATAGCCCAGTTCCCCGTCGGACTGCACGAAATCACGCAAGGTGGAGCCGCCGGCGGCGATCGCCTCCCCCAGCACATCGCGGATGACCGGCACCAGCCGTTCGGCATCAGCCCCGGCCACGCTGTTGGCCAGCCGGGTGGGGGCGATGCCGGCGCGGAACAAGGCCTCGCAGACATAGATATTGCCCAGCCCCGCCACCACACTCTGGTCCAGCAGGGCGGCCTTGATTGGGGTGCGGCGGCCCGCCAGCCGCTCCGACAAGGCGGCCCCATGAAAACCATTGCCCAATGGCTCCGGCCCCAGCGCGGCCAGCATCGGGTGGCTATCCAGCCCGGATTCGTCGAACAGGTCCATGAAGCCGAATCGGCGCACGTCATTATAGGTGACGACCCAACCATCATCGGTATGGAACACCAGATGGTCATGCGCGGCGGGGGCCCCGGCGGGGCCGGGCTTCACCACCATACTGCCGGACATGCCCAGATGGATCATCCAGACCAGCCCGCCATCCACCCGGATCAGGATATATTTGGCCCGCCGGTCCAGCGACAGCACCCGCCGCCCCGTCAGGCGGGCGGCGAAATCCGCTGGCAGGGGAAAGCGCAGGTTGGGCCTGTGCTGGTCCACCCGCACCAGCACCCTGCCTTCCAGCTTCAGGGCCAGGCCCCGGCGGACGGTTTCAACCTCGGGCAATTCAGGCATTGCGGTCCACCAACGTCACCCCCAGCGACGCCAGGGCACGCCAATAGCCCGGATAGGTTTTGCCGACGCAGGCCGGGTCCAGAATGGTGATGCCGTGCAGCTTCAACCCGGCCAGCGCAAAGCTCATGGCGATACGGTGGTCGGCATAGGTGTGGATTTCCGTGGCCAGCGTCTGCCCCGCCAGGGACGGGTCGGCGGCAACGATCAGGTCATCGCCTTCTTCCCAGGCCAGACCGGGGCGGATTCGCGCCAGTTCAGTGGATAATGCCCGCACCCGGTCGCATTCCTTGACCCGCAGATTGGCGATGCCGACGAAACGAACGGGCTTGTTGTTGAAGGCGGCCAGCACGGCCAGGGTGGGGATGGCATCCTGCATCTGCGAGCCATCGATCACCGCCGGCATGTCGGGAAACTGCGCGATGATCGCCTGGGCCTTGGCATCGGGCTGGGTGAAGGCATCGGCCGGCACCCCCAGATCGATTCGCCCGCCGGTCAGCGCTTCCGCCGCCCAGAGATATGTGGCAGCCGAGGCATCGGGCTCGATCCCATAATCGGCGGCACGATATCCGGTCGGCTGTACCCGCCAGGTGGCGGCATCGGGCTGTTCCACGCTGGCGCCAAAGGCCCGCATGGCCGCCACGGTCAGGTCAATGTAACCACGCGCCCCGATCTCGCTGCCCTTCAGCACAATCTCCACCGGGCCGCTGCTGCAGGCCGCCGCCATCAGGATGGCACTGACATATTGGCTGGACAGGCCGGCATCAATCTCCACCCGGCCCGGCGGCAGGGCCCCCTTGCCGCGCACGGTGACGGGCGGGCAACCGCTGGGTGCCTCCAGATCCACCGACAAAGCGCGCAGGGCCGTGACCAGCGGGCCGATGGGACGCTTGCGCATATGCTCATCCCCATCCACCACCACGCTGCCATCCACGGTGGCGACGGCGGCGGTCAGGAAGCGGGTAGCCGTGCCGGCATTGCCCAGGAACAGCGGCCCCTGCGGCGCTGTCAGATGGCCGGGGCTGGTGACGATGAAGGTGGTGTCATCCGGTTCTTCCACCCCGATACCCATCTGGCGCAGGGCGTTGGCCATATGCTTGGTATCATCGCTTTTCAGCGCCCCGGTCAGGCGGCTGGTGCCACGGGCCAGAGCTGCCAGCAGCAAAGCCCGGTTGGTGATGGATTTCGACCCCGGCGGCGCCACACGCCCCACCAGCGGCACCGTTGGCGGCACCATCGTTACTGCGGCCGTCTCTATATCCTTCGCCATCACCCGAACCCGTTCCTTAGCGGCAAAACAGGCGGCGACCCTATCGCGCGAATCGACAGGGGAAAAGGGCTTTGGCCAAAGGGGCGAGATGTGCGGCAAGCAGGGCAGTACGGCAGCCCGCCTGCTTGAGGTACGCAGAACCATCGAATCGGCCCAAAGCTCCATCAACACGTCCAGGTATCCGACCGCCAAACTGGGACAGGCTGAGTGACAGTCCCATCAAAACCCGGAGAGGCCGAATGAACATCACAAAATGGATTATCGCGGCAGGCCTGATGCTCTGCATCACCAGCGGCGCACAGGCCAAGGACTGCCGTATCACCGACAGCGTGACAGCCAGCGTGAAAAGTTTGGCGGACAATAAAAACATGGGAGGGCACGTTTCCATTCACATCGTCGGCCAGCCGACCGAGGTCGGCAAAAGTCGTTTTGCCACCTGGAAGCAATTCACCGACCTGTTCAGTAAATGGAAAACGGTGAATGACGGCAAGAAGCCGGCCCCCGCCGATTGCGGGGGAGCCGGGGGCAGCAAATCCGAATGCGTTCCCATAGACCGGCTGGGCGGCTGGCAGGGCACCAAAGCCTCCATCTGTACCGCCGTGGATGCCAACGGTGCCTGTACAGCTTCCCAGAACATCACGGTCCTGGCCGTGAATTTCGGCTATTACAACAGTTCCCAGAAAGTGAAGGATGGCGGCACCGCCGGCAAATGGATCATGAATACCGCCTATCCCTCCGCCAATGCCGATTGCAGTGGCTGAAACACAGCCGCCGCAGCAGCGCCAGCGTCACACATAAACCAAATGGTGATCCGGCGGGACGGCACCCAGCAGGGTGACGACCCCCGCCGTTTCAACCGACAGGTCCGGGCGGATGCTGACATCCCGCAGGCCCAGCGCCCGCCAGCCCATTTCACAGGCCAGGAAGCGCACGCCCAGTTCGGCGCAGGCGGTCAGCAATTCCTCCATCGTGGCCACGCCGCGATGGGCCAGCGTGGCGTCGCGCGCCTCCGGGCTGGTGCCATCGTCGGAGAAATCCAGCCGCCGCCAGCCCTGGCCAACCAGCAGCGCTGGCAGGGCGCGGCCGGTGAAGAACAGGGTCACCGGCCGCCCGGTAGCCGCCGCCGCACTGGCCAGCACCAGGGCATAATGCACGCGGTCATAGCCACCGGCCTGAACGATCAGCGCCAGGCCTTGCGAACCTTGGGGCATGGGAAAAGCCTCATTTCGGGGAGGGGTGGTGCGAGAGATCGCGGTAAAGCGGGGGGTCGCCACAGGTGGGACATTCCGGGTCGCGGCGAACCTTGATGGTACGGAAACTGGTTTCCAGCGCCGAATAAAGCAAGAGCCGACCGGACAGGCTGTCGCCAATGCCCAGCAGTTCCTTCAGCACCTCCACCGCCTGCAGGCTGCCCAGGCAGCCGGCCAGCGCGCCCAGCACGCCACCTTCCGCACAGGTGGGCACCGTGCCGGGCGGCGGCGGATCGCGGAAAATGCAGCGATAGCAGGGATGGGCGTGCCCCAGGTGGGACTTGAAGGTCGAGAGTTGCCCCTCGAATCGCAGCATGGCGGCGCTGACCAGCGTGCGCCCGGCCAGATGGCAGGCATCATTCAACAGGAACCGGGTGGCGAAATTATCCGTCCCATCGGCCACAAGATCATAGCGCCCGATCAAATCCAGCACATTGCCGGCATTCAGCCGCAGCCGGTGCGGCTCCACCACCACATCGGGGTTGATGGCGCGGATGCGGGCAGCAGCACTCTCCACCTTGGGCACGCCGATGCCGGCTGTGTCGTGGATCACCTGCCGCTGCAGGTTGGAGAGATCGACCGCATCATCATCGACGATACCGATTCGCCCCACGCCGGCAGCTGCCAGATAGAGCAGCAGCGGTGCGCCTAAGCCCCCTGCCCCCACCACCAGAACGGAGGAGGAAAGCAGGCGCGACTGCCCCACCCCGCCCACCTGGGGCAGCATGATGTGACGGGCATAGCGTTCGATCTGGCTGTCAGTCAAATCCAGCATGGGGCCTCACGAATTATCATCTCGGCACGAAATCATGACCGAAGGTCACGCTTTCGCGCCCCTCAATCGCCGGCGCCAGCATCCGCTGGCTTGGCTACGCCGCACGAGCGGCGCGGCGGCGGTCGCCGCCG
The DNA here is from genome assembly GCF_009495745.1 of Niveispirillum sp. SYP-B3756. GTDB lineage: Bacteria > Pseudomonadota > Alphaproteobacteria > Azospirillales > Azospirillaceae > Niveispirillum. The sequence continues at coordinate 38,489 of NZ_WIDQ01000004.1, read as the reverse complement.
TACCAACGGTCATGAATGATGACCGTTGGTATTACACCAGCGGCAAAGCCGGGTCAGAACAGCTGCCGGACCCAAGCATAAAGCGGGTGGTCCGGATTGGCCACCAGCCGCACCGTCATGCCCAGGCAGACAATCACCAGCAGCGGCCGCACCAGCCGGGCGCCGAAGCGCAGGGCGGCATGGGAGCCCAGAAAGGCCCCCGCCGCCTGACCACCCGCCATGGCAAGCCCGACCAGCCAGAGTATCTGCCCACCCAGCGCGAAGACGGCAAGGCTGACGATGTTGCTGGTGAAATTCAGCAATTTTGTATTGGCGGTGGCCCGGCGCATATTCATGCCCAGCAGGGCGACACAGCCCAGGGCGAAGAAGCTGCCGGTGCCGGGCCCGAAGAAACCATCATAGAAACCAACCGCCAGCCCCACGGTCAGGCTGAAGGCACGCAGGCTGACGCGGGCCTGCGCCTCCACATCCCCCACACGCGGGCTGAGCAGGAAATAAACTGCAATGGCCACCAGCAGCAACGGAATCAGGGCCATCAGGAAGCCGCCGCCCACATGCTGCACCAGCCCGGTGCCCGCCGCCGCCCCCACCAGCACACAGGCAACCGGGAAAGCCATGGCCCGCAGTTCGATCTGGCCGGCGCGCCAGAAGGTGAAGGTGGCCATGGCCGTGCCGAAACTGCCCTGCAATTTGTTGGTGGCCAACGCCGCCGCCGGGGAGATGCCGGCCGACAGCAGGGCGGGGATGGTGATCAAGCCGCCGCCGCCGGCAATGGCATCAATGAAACCGGCGGTAAAAGCGGCCGCAACCAGGAAGGCCAGAATGTCGGGGGTGATGAATTCAGGCACGGCACAAGCCATCCGGTCGGGGGAGGTGTGTTTTCTATACCGGAGACAAGCATTTTTACGCCAACGATTGTGGGAGCCTTCCCTGCCCTGGCCGCATCGCCCCGGGGCGGCTCCGTTTCCAAATACGCTCGCCCCGGGGCATCGGCTTTGATAAGAATATCATTCCATTGTACGGGGCGAACGCAACGATGGCGCATCAGCCGGTATGGCGATTGGATGATCGGGGCCAGGACAGCTTATTGTCTCAGGCATCCTTTATGACCATCTATTGCTGACCATGATCCAGATTCACGCAAGCTGTGTAGCGATCGACGGTGCCGGTCTGCTGCTGTGCGGACCGTCAGGCTGCGGTAAATCCGATCTGGCCTTGCGGCTGCTGGATGCCGGTGCGGTGCTGGTGGCCGATGACCGCGTTGATCTGACGCATGGGGCGGATGCGGCTTTGCTGGCAGCCGCCCCGACAGCACTGGCGGGCCTGCTGGAGGTGCGGGGGCTGGGGGTTCTGGCCGTGCCGCATATGCCCCTTGCGCCAATACGCCTGTTGGTTGATCTGGTCCCGGCGGATCAGGTTGAACGGCTGCCGCTGCCCCGCCATGCCATGCTGCATGGCGTCCGCCTGCCCTGCCTGTCGCTTGCCCCCTTCCATGCCTCTGCCCCCGCCGCCCTCCGGCTGGCCATGCGCACGCTGGCGGCCGATGCGCCGCTGGTACCGGGGGAGCCGGCCTGGGCCATGGCCTGCCATGCCACAGGGGTGCGACAATGACAGGCCAGGAACAAGGGCACAGTTTCAACGCCGACGCGCCACTGCCGGTGGTGGTGGCCACCGGCATGTCGGGCAGCGGCCTGTCCACCGCCATGAAATGCCTGGAGGATCTGGGATATGAGGCGGTGGATAATCTCCGCCTCTCCCTGCTGGAACCGCTGGTGAGCCAGAGCCATGACCGCCCCCTGGTCATCGGCATTGACAGCCGCACCCGTGATTTCAACGCCCATACCCTGCTGGACCAGATCGCCGCCTTGCGTCAGCGGCCAGACCTGCGGGTGCGGTTGCTGTTCATGGATGCCCATGCCGACGCGCTGCAGCGCCGCTATACGGAGACGCGCCGCCCGCACCCGATGGCGCTGGATCGCCCAGTGCTGGATGGCATCGCCCACGAACGGGTGGTGATGCAGCCGCTGCGCGACGCCGCGGATGAGGTGGTGGATACCACCTATTTCTCCATCCATGACACGCGCCGCCATCTGGCCGGCCTGTTTCATCTGGATGACGGGCCGGCGCTGAAGATTTTCGTCACCAGCTTCTCCTATCGCCACGGCGTGCCACGCGAATCCGATCTGGTCTTCGATGTGCGCTTCCTGGACAATCCGCATTGGGATCCGCGCCTGCGCCCGCTTTCCGGGCTGGACCAGCCGGTGGCCGACTATGTGGCCCATGACCCTGATTATGTGGATTTTTTCCAGAACCTGACCCGGCTGCTGGAACCGCTGTTGCCGCGCTATGTGCGCGAGGGCAAACATTACCTGACCATTGCCATCGGCTGCACCGGTGGCAAGCACCGGTCGGTCTTCATCGCCCATACGCTCGCCGAATGGCTGAAGGAGCGGGGCTACAAGGTTGGCGAGGCGCACCGCGACCTCGTCCGCAAGGAGGCGGCGTCAGCCGCTACCCTCACCCAGACGGCAGCCACCGACATCGGTATGGCTGCCGGCGAATCCCCAAGGGAAAGCAGATGATCGGCTTGGTCCTTGTCACCCACGGCCGTCTGGCCGAGGAATTCATCGCCGCCCTGGAACATGTCGTGGGCCCGCAGGCGCAGGTACGTGCCGTCTGCATCGGCCCGGAAGACGATATGGAACAGCGGCGCAACGACATCCTGGCCAGCGTTGCCGCCTGTGACACCGGTGACGGGGTGGTGGTGCTGACCGACATGTTCGGCGGCACCCCGTCAAACCTCGCCATCTCCATCATGGACCGCGCCAAGGTGGAAGTGATCGCCGGCATGAACCTGCCCATGCTGATCAAGCTGGCGTCGGTCCGCAAAGCCGGCGCAGACTTGAACAAGGCGGTCGCCGATGCCCAGGCGGCCGGCCGCAAATATATCAATGTGGCTTCGGCATTGCTGACCGAAAGCTGAGATGGGAAGAAAAGCTTGAGCCTGCTGCCCCCCGATGCGCTGAAACAGACCGTCACCATCCGCAACCGCCGTGGCCTGCACGCCCGGGCCGCCGCCAAATTCGTGCGCCTGGCCGGTGACTATGACGCACAGGTAGAGGTGGTGCGCGGCGATACGGAGGTCTCCGGCGTCTCCATTATGGGGCTGATGATGCTGGCCGCCAGCATCGACACCCAGATTGAGATTCTGGCCGCAGGTCCGCAGGCGCAGGAAGTGATGGATGCCCTGGTCCAACTGGTGGCGGACAAGTTCGGCGAGGACTGAGCCGGCCGGCAGCACACCCGCAGGATCAGACATCCCAACCCGGTCGCAGAACCGGGAAATACCCACCCGAAACGGAAGGTTATGGTCCGCCGCCTGGGCGTAAGGCCGGCGTTGGACTATAAGCGGGCGATACGCCCGCAGGAAACAGCCCATGACACCGCGCAACGACTATGCCCGCACCGGCGGGATGGGGACCGACATTTCATCCGCACTTCCCGGCCGCCAGCGCATCCTGCGCGGGCTGGGCGTGTCGCCGGGCATCGCCATCGGTCCCGCCCATGTGGTGGAAGCCGGCACCCCCCAGGTGCCGGAATATGAGATCGCCGCCGAGGCGGTGGCAGATGAGCTGAAGCGCTTCCACCAAGCGGTGGAAAAGGCCCGGCGCCAGTTGGCCAAGCTGAAGCTGAAGGCCCGCACCCTGCCGGAAGAGGCGGCCGCCGACGTCGCCACCCTGCTGGAGGCGCATCAGGCCATGCTGTCCGGTTCCCGCCTGATCCGCGGGGTGGAACGGCGCATCCGCGACGATCTGGCCAATGCCGAATCGGCGGTGCAGCAGGAAATCGCCACCCTGGCGCAAAGCTTCGCCGCCATGGATGATGCCTATCTGGCCGCCCGCGTGGATGATATCCGGGAGGCGGGCCGACGGCTGATCCGGAACCTGCAGGACACACCCTATCTCGCCTTCTCCCGCCTGCCCGCCGATTCGGTGATTCTGGCGGAGGAGCTGACGCCAGCCGATACGGCCCTGCTGGACCCGGCGCGCATCGCCGGCTTTGCCACGGTGCTGGGCGGGGCGGAGGGCCATACCGCCATCATGGCGCGGTCGCTGGGCCTGCCGGCCGTTCTGGGTTCGGCCGGGCTGCTGCAGGGCGTGCAACCCGGCGACATGGTGATTCTGGACGGGCAGCAGGGCCGGGTGCTGCTGAACCCTTCCCCGGAAATGCTGGCCGAGTATCGCCAGCGCCAGACCGCCTGGCGGACGGAGCGGGAGCAGCTGCGCGGCCTGGGCAGCCTGCCCGCCATCACGCTGAACGGTACCGGCATTGGTCTGCAGGCCAATCTGGAACTGCCACGGGAGCTGGACAATGCCCGCGATGCCGGGGCCGCCGGCATCGGCCTGCTGCGCACCGAATTCCTCTATATGAACCGCGACGATCTGCCGGGGGAGGAAGAGCAGTACGAGACGCTGCGCACCCTGGTAGAGCAGATGGAGGGACGCCCGGTCACCGCCCGCACCCTGGATGTGGGGGGCGAAAAGCTGGCAGGGCCGTTGCGCCAGCATTTTGCCAGCCCGGCCAACCCCGCCCTGGGCCTGCGCGCCATCCGGCTGGGGCTGAAAGAACCCAAGCTGCTGGAAACCCAGCTGGCGGCCATGCTGCGCGCCGCCGCCCATGGGCCGTTGCGCGTGCTGGTGCCGATGATCTGTTCCCCCGGCGAGGTACGGCATGTGCGCGACATGATGAATATCGTCGCCCGCCGCCTGCAGCGGCGCGGCGTGCCGATCCCGGCGGAAATGCCCAAGCTGGGCGCCATGATCGAGATACCGGCGGCAGCCCTGGCGGCCGACGCCCTGGCCGATGTCTGCGATTTCTTCGCCATCGGCACCAACGACCTGATCCAGTACACGCTTGCCATCGACCGGGGTGACGAGCAGGTGGCCCATCTTTACGATCCGCTGCACCCGGCGGTGCTGCGGCTGGTGCAATTCACCGTGCAGGCGGCCAACCATGCCCGCATCCCCGTTTCCATCTGCGGGGAAATGGCCGGCGATCCGCGCTTCACCGCGCTGCTGCTGGGGCTGGGCGTGCGCGAACTCTCCATGGCGCCAGCCAACCTGCCCCTGGTGAAGCGCCGCGTGCGGGCGCTGGACCTGAACCGCGCCACCGCCCTGGCGGAACAGGTGATGGTCAAGCTGGACAGCGGCCAGATCGCCAAGCTGCTGGACGGGTTCAACGAGACGCTGGCGTGACGGCCCCACCCGGAAAACGCAGCATGATCCGGGTGCCGCCGCCCTGTGTGTCGACCGACAGCTCACCCCCATGGCGGCGGACCAGCAGGGCCGCCAGATAGAGCCCCAGCCCCAGGCCGCCGACCCCCGCCGTCATCGGGTCGCCGGCGCGCAGAAATGGCTTGCCGATGGCGTCACGCAGGGCATCCGGCATCCCCGGCCCGTCATCGGCAATCACCAGCCGCACCCCGCCATCGGCCAGCACCCCGGCCGTGATCTCCACCCGCGTCTGCGGCGGGGTATGGGCGATGGCATTATCCAGCAGGGCAAACAGGATTTGCTGCAGGGCGATGGCGTCGGCCCGGACCAGCAGGTCATCGGGCACCGCCACCGTTACATCGGTGCGGCATTGCTGCGCCCGCACCCGCGCATTGCCGGCAGCCCGCAGCGCCTCCGCCCGCAGGTCCAGCCTTTCCAGCCGCAGGGGGCGCCCCACCTCCGCCTCGGCGCAGGCAACAATGGCTTCCACCAGTTCCAGCAGATTATGGCCGGCGCTGGCAATCTCCCCGGCATAGTCGCGCACCCGCTCCACCGAGCGGGCAATATCCGGCTGGCCCAGCATTTCCGAAAAACCGATGACAGCGTTCAGGGGCGTGCGCAGCTCATGGCTGACGCTGGAGAGGAACTGGGTCTTGGCCCGTTCCAGTGCCTGACTTTCCATCTGCGCCTGGTGTAATGCCTCTGCCCCGGCCTCTCGGGCGGCCAGGGCTGCGTGGGTGCGCTCGGCAAAGCTGGTCATCAGCCCCCGCACCACCAGATAAAGGATGATGGTGATGCTGCCGACATACAGCAGCCCTTTGGCCGTCTGGAACAGGGACAGCGTATCAGGATCGGAGAAAAGAACCTCCGCCACCCGGTCGGAAAAGACGATCCAGGCAATGGAGGGCAGCAGGAACACCAGCGCCACTCGCCGGGCCGTGCGCGCCGGTGCCGCATCCAGCCATTTTTCCCGACCCACCGACGCCCCCGCTTTCTGTGGAGAACAATGGACACCCCGCAACCAAGGGTAACATTAACCCGAACCGGCGGCGGGCGTCACCCGTTGCGTGAGGGGCCCCCACCCCGCTACTCTGCCGCCATCATGCCGACAGACATCCAGACCATCGACCGCCCCACCGACCCCAATGTCCTGCAGCGCCGGGCGTCCGACCCGGAAAGCTCCGTCTGGGTCGGGGCATCGGCGGGAACGGGCAAGACCAAGGTGCTGACCGACCGGGTGCTGCGGCTGATGCTGGCCGGCACGGAACCGTCGCGCATCCTTTGCCTGACCTTCACCAAGGCGGCAGCGGCGGAAATGGCCAACCGCATCGCCGACCGCCTGTCAGTCTGGGCGGTGGCAGAGGATGCCAAGCTCCAGGACTATCTGACGGCCCTGACCGGTCATGCGCCATCCGGCGCCGATGTCACCGCCGCCCGCCGCCTGTTTGCCCGCGTGCTGGATGCACCGGGTGGCATGAAAATCCAGACCATCCATGCCTTCTGTCAGTCGCTGCTGCGCCGCTTCCCCCTGGAAGCAGGATTGGCCCCGAATTTTGAGGTGATGGACGACCGCACGGCGGATGAGCTGCTGGAGGAGGCCAAGCAATCCGTGCTACTGGCCGGACGCTATGACCCCGACAGCCCCCTGTCCCAGGCCGTGGCCCTGCTGGCCGGCACCGTGTCGGAGGATGATTTCAACCAGTTGCTGGCTGACCTGACGGCCGAGCGCGGGCGGCTGCGGCGCATTCTGGATGCAAATGGCGGGCTGGAAGGCGCCATCACCGCCCTGCGCCAGCATCTGCGGCTGGCCGAAGGCGACAGCGAGGCGGCCTTGCTGACACGGGCCTGCGCGGATGGCGGCTTTGACATGATCGGCCTGCGCCGCTGCTGCGCCCATCTGGCCGGTGGCAGCAAGACGGATATTGAACGCGGCATCGGTTTGCAGATGTGGCTGGACAGCGACGCCGCCAGCCGCCTGCGCAACTGGCGCGGCTACCTTCCCCTGCTGCTGACGGCGGATGGGGAGGTGCGCAAGACCCTGATGACCAAGAAGCTGGTCGATAGCGACCCGATGGCGCTGGACATATTGCAGCGGGAGGCCGCCCGCCTGATCGCCGTGCTGGAGGAACAAAAACGCCTGCTGGTCGGCACCTATACCGCCGCCCTGCTGCGGCTGGGCGAGGCGATGCTGGGCACCTATCAGCGGCTGAAGGATGCCCGCGCCCTGCTGGATTTCGATGATCTGATCCTGGCCGCCTCCAACCTTCTGACCGGCCAGGGGGTGATGGCCGGGCGGCCCGATGCCTGCGCCTGGGTGCTGTACAAGCTGGATGGCGGGCTGGACCATGTGCTGATCGATGAGGCGCAGGACACCAACCCCGAACAATGGGCCGTGGTGAAAAGCATCGCCGAGGAGTTTTTCAGCGGGTTGAACGCAGCGGACGGCAAAATCCGCACCCTGTTCGTGGTGGGTGACGACAAGCAGTCGATCTTCAGTTTCCAGCGCGCCGACCCGGCGGAATTCGCCCGGATGCGCCAGCATTTCGGGCAGAAAGTGGCTGCCGCCGCCCAAAACTGGCAGGTGGTGGACCTGCAAACCTCCTTCCGCTCCGTCGCGGCCGTGCTGCGCGCGGTGGATCAGGTCTTTGCCGCCGGGCTGGCCCGTGACGGGGTGGCCAGCGATGGGGTGGATGTGCGCCACATCCCCTTCCGGCGCGGCATGGCCGGCAAGGTGGAAATCTGGCCGCTGGTGCGCCCGGCTGACGCCGCCGAACCCACGCCCTGGGCCCCGCCAACCGCCACCGAACAGGCTGACAAGCCGGTGGCCCGGCTGGCCGCCGTGATGGCCGACCAGATATCCGTCTGGCTGCGCCAGGGGGAGATGCTGGAACCCAAGGGCCGCCCGGTGCGGCCGGGCGATATCATGGTGCTGGTCCGCCGCCGCAACCAGTTTGTGCAGCATCTGGTCCGCGCCCTGAAGGACCGCGACGTGCCGGTGGCCGGCATCGACCGGATGGTGCTGACTGAACAATTGTCGGTGATGGACCTGCTGGCGCTGGGCCGGTTCCTGATTCTGCCGGAAGATGATCTGACGCTGGCCACCCTGCTGAAATCCCCCCTGATCGGGCTTTCGGAGGATCAGCTTTTCCAGGTGGCCTATGATCGCCCCGGCAGCCTGTGGATGGCACTGACCAACAAGGCCAAAACCGATGCGGCCCTGGCGCCCGCCCATGATTATCTGCGCGCCTTGCTGGCCGATACCGATTACCGCGCGCCCTATGAGCTGTTTGCCGGCCTGCTGACACGGCCCTGCCCCGCCGACCCCAAACCCGGCGAAGGGTCCGGCCGTCGCGCCATCCTGGCCCGGCTGGGGTCGGAGGCGATGGACCCGCTGGATGAATTTCTGACCGCCTGCCTGACCTTTGAGCGCGATCACGTCGCCTCCTTGCAAGGCTTCATCCATTGGCTGGAGGCGTCACAGGCGGAGGTGAAGCGCGAGCTGGATACCGGCGGGGGGGAGGGCGAAGGGCTGGTGCGGATCATGACCGTGCATGGTTCCAAGGGCTTGCAGGCCCCCATCGTTTTCCTGCCCGACACGATGGGCGAACCGGATATGAGCCCGCGCATCCTGTGGCCGGAGCCGGAGGCAGGCGGGCCAGATGTGCTGCTTTACGCCCCGCGCCGGGGCATGGAACATGATGGGGCCAAGGAGGTGCGCGCCGCCGCCGACCGAAGGCGCGACCAGGAATATCGCCGCCTGCTCTATGTGGCGCTGACGCGGGCGGAAGACCGGCTGATCGTCTGCGGCTGGGAACAGGCGGCCAAATCCGGCGGGCCCGGAAGCTGGTACCGGCTGGTGGAACAGGCGCTGGGCGGCATGGCCAAGGGCGTGCCGTTTGACTTCACCGCCATTTCACCGGCCGGCTGGGCCGGTGAAGGGCTGGCTTTGCATGATGTGCAGACCGAACCGGTGAAGGCCCCGCCCCCGCTGGCCCCCAGCACCGGACCCGCAAACAGTTTGCCCCTCTGGGCCCGCGTGCCGGCCCCGAAAGACCCCACCCCATCCAAACCGCTGATGCCCTCCCAGCCGGAAGGGCCGGAACCGGCCGTGCGCTCCCCCTTGGGGGCCGATGATGGCAAGCGCTACAAGCGCGGCACGCTGATGCATAAGCTGTTGCAGGTGCTGCCCGATACCGACCCCGCCCATTGGCGGGACAGTGCCACCGCGTGGCTGGCGCGGCCGGCGCATGAATTGGCGGCGGCAGAGCAGCGGGAAATCGCCGACGAAGCCATTGCCGTGCTGACCGATCCCCGCTTCGCGCCCCTGTTCGGGCCGGACAGCCGGGGCGAGGTGCCGGTGGTGGGGCTGGTGGGCGACTGGGCCATCTCCGGCCAGATCGACCGGCTGCTGGTCACGGATGCGGAGGTCTGGATCGTCGATTACAAGACCAACCGGCCCCCGCCCAAACAGGCCGAGGATGTGCCGGTGATCTATCTGCAGCAGATGTCGGCCTATCGGGATGCCATGCGGCAGCTCTATCCCGGCCGCAGGGTGCGTTCCCTGCTGCTCTGGACCGATGGGCCCTACACGATGGAACTGCCGGACGGGTTGCTGGATACGCACCGGCCGGGGTAAGCGGGTGGGGCGTTACCGCCCCAACTGTTCCAGCAGCGCCTTGTGGAAATCGTCCGGCGCTTCCACCTGCGGGGAATGGCCGAAGGCGGGGAATTCCACCAGGGTGCTGTTGGGAATCGCCTTGGCAGCACGGCGGCCCAGTTCCGCATAATTGCCCAGCCGCGCGCGGGTTTCCTCATCTGCGCGGTTGGCGCCGGGGGCGGTGCGGTCCTTGGCTCCGATGAACAGCACTGTGGGCGGGCGCAGCCGCACCAGTTCATGCACCACCGGCTGGGTGAAGATCATTTCCGACGTCTGCGCCTGGTTCCAGGCCACCTGCTGCCGGCCCGGCCCATTATAAAGCCCCGCCGCCATCTGTACCCAGCGGTCATAATCGGGCTTCCAGTTGCCATTATAATAGAAGCGCAGCTGATAGGCCTTGATGGTGTCGGCGCTGGTTTTCAGCTCATTTTCATTGAGGCTGTCGATACTGGCATAGGGCACCCCCTCGAACTGCCAGTCCTCCAGCCCGATCGGGTTGACCAGCAACAGCTTTTGTACGCCATCAGGAAAGGTCAGGGCATAGCGGATGGCCAGCATCCCGCCCATGGAATGGCCCATGATGATGGGCCTGGTCACCCCCAGGGAGCGCAGCAGGTCACGCGTGTTGGTCGCCAGTTGCGCCAGAGAGAACTGATAGCGCACCGGCTTGGAAGAGGTGCAGAACCCCACCTGATCGGGGGCAATGACACGATAACCCGCCCCGGCCAGCACGCCGATGGTGGCTTCCCAGGTGGCGGCACAGAAATTCTTGCCATGCAGCAGCACCACCACCTTGCCATTGGCCGGGCCGGTGGGGGCCACATCCATATAGCCCATGGACAGATCCTGCCCCTGGCTGGCGAAGGTATAATGCTTCAACGGGTAAGGATAATCGAACCCTTCCAACTGCACGCCATAGACCGGGGCGGCGGACGATTGGCCCAGCGCCGCCGGGGCGGCAAGGCCGGTCAGCAGGGCAGCGGTGAGGGCGGGAATGGTCAGGCGGCGCATCTCTTCTCCCCGATGGGATCAGGCCAGCAGGTCGTGATGGGTCGGGTGCCTGCGCATCCAGGCGAAGGCATAGCCGCAGATGGGGCGTATCTTCGCCCCTTCAAGCCGGGCCGCCTCCATGATCTCTTCCATCAACTTGCCGGCCGCCCCGGTACCGCGCAGGGCGGGCGGCGCCTCCACATGCAGAATCTCGATCAGATCGGGGCCGCGCCGGTAATTGGCAAAGGCCACCTGCCCGTCAACGGCCAGTTCGAACCGGGACGCATCGCGCTTGTCAGTGAAGCTCATGGGGTTTCTCCTTGTTGATGGGCGCTGGATTAACCGGCTTTCTCACCAGTTCCACTCACTCTACCGTCACCCCGGCGAAGGCCGGGGTCCAGTTTCGTAGGGCAAAGCGCCTGTGGCCCCTGGACCCCGGCCGCAGCATGGGTGACGGTAAAAGGGGCGGATAACCCTAATTCCAAACGCCTAAACCGCCCCCAACACACCCAGCGTCAGCACCATCACCACACTATAACGCGCCAGTTTCCCCAAAGTGACCAGCATCACAAACAGGGGAAAACGCACGCCCAGGCTGCCGGCCGCGACCGTCAGCGGATCGCCGATGATGGGCATCCAGGAAAACAGCAGCGTCCAGGCACCATAGCGTTGGAACAGCGCCTCCCCCCGCGCCAGTTGGACGGCCGTGACGGGGAACCAGCGCCGGCCGACCAGATGGCGCATCCCCCGGCCCAGCCAGAAATTCACCACCGAGCCCAGCACATTGCCCAGCGTCGCCAGCACCAGCAGCAGCCAGGGCGGGTGTGCCCCCTGCACCGCCAGGGCGACCAGCGCCGCCTCTGACCCGCCGGGCAGCAGGGTGGCGGCGGTAAAGCAGAGGCCGAACAGGCCGATCAGGGCAGGATCAACCAAGATTTCCAACATCAAAGCCGGTTTGCCCCCTTCACGGCGGGCGCGGGCAAGCTACACTGGCGGCCGGCCGGAAGCCCGTTCAATTCCATTCCCAAGGACCGATCCATGCGCAAAACCGCCCTTCATGCCTTCGCCCTGGCCGGCCTGCTGGCCCTGCCCGTGCTGGATGCCGGCACGGCCGCCGCCCAGGTGGCCGCCCCCAGCGTTTCCGTCACCGATATCAAGAACCTGCCGCAGCCGCTGCCGCTCCCCTATGACGAGGAAGCCAATGCCGATGCGGAGGTAGCCGCCGCCTTTGCCCGCGCCAAGGCCAATGGCAAGCGGGTGATGCTGAATTTCGGCGGGGACTGGTGCCCGGATTGCCGCGTGCTGGCCGGCATCATGGAACTGCCGGAGGTGAAGAGCTTCCTGGCCGATCATTATGAGCTGGTGAAGGTGGATGTGGGCCGCATGAACAAGAACCTGCAGATCCCGGCGAAATATGGGGTGGAAAAGCTGCGCGGCGTGCCCACGGTGATGATCATCACCGCCGATGACAAGGTGCTGAACGCCACCAACAGTGCCGAACTGTCCAGCGCCCGCTCCATGACGCCGCAATCCATCGCCGACTGGCTGGCCAAATATGCCGCCCCGGTGAAAAAGGGCTGAGGCGATGGCCGTGGAACCGATGCTGTTTGCTGGCGGGCTGGTCTTTGACGGGCTGGCCCCGCCACGGCCCGGTCTGGGCGTGCTGGTGGGCGATGGGCGCATCGCCGCCATCGCCCCGCTGGCGGAGTTTGGCGGCTTTGCCGGCCCACGGGTGGATACGACCGGTGCCACCCTGATGCCGGGGCTGGTGGATGCCCATGTGCATCTGGGGCTGGAGGCGACGGGCGATGTCGTCACCACCCTGCGCCAGCGCAGCGTCGGTGACATGGCCCTGCGGCTGCTGGAAAATGCCCAGGCCACACTGGCCGGCGGCATCACCGCCATCCGCGATCTGGGCGGGGTGGAATGGCTGGAAGTCTCTGTCCGCGATGCCATCCGCCAGGGTCGCCACCAGGGGCCGACCATCCGCTGCGCCGGCAAGGTGCTGACCATTACCGGCGGCCATGGTTCCTGGATCGGGCTGGAATGCGACGGGCCGACCGATTATGTGCGCGGCGTGCGGCTGAATGTGAAGCACGGGGCCGACTGCATCAAGCTGATGGCCACGGGCGGGGTGCTGACCGGCGGGGTGGACCCGCTGGCCCCGCATCCCAGCACCGAAGAGTTGGCCGCCGCCACCCGCACCGCCCATGATTTCGGCCTGAAGGTGACGGCCCATGCCCAGGGTGCCCGCGGCATCGCCCGCGCGCTGGAAGCCGGGGTGGACAGTATCGAACATGGGTTTGAACTGACCGATGCCATCATCGCCACCATGCTGGAAAACGGCACCTATCTGGTGCCGACCCTGGCGGCGATGATGGCCCTGCTGGCATTGAAGGACCGGCTGCCCGCCTTTGCGCGGGACAAGGCGGAACGGTTCAGCGGGATGCATTTCGCCAGCTTCAAGCGCTTCGTGGCGGCCGGCGGCAAGGTGGCGCTGGGGACAGATGCCGGCACCCCCGGCAACCAGCATGGGGAGAATGCGCAGGAACTGGCCCATATGGTGGCCCTGGGCATGGACCCGCTGGCGGCCCTGGTGGCCGGTACCAGCAACGCCGCCGACCTGCTGAACCTGCCCGACCATGGCCGCCTGATCAGCGGGGCGGTGGCCGACCTGCTGCTGGTGCCGGGCGACCCGGTGGCGGATATCAGTGCGGCCGCCAACCCGGCCCGGCATCTGGGCATCTGGAAAGGCGGGGTGCCGGTGGCACGGCGGGGCACGGCGGTGGCCGCCTTCGATCCGGCACCGGCATCGGCGGCGGGGTTCTGACAGCCAAGGCGTTAGGAGTTAATCTTGACGCCTTTTCCAGCCCTTTAACCGTCATTCCCGCGAAGGCGGGAATCCATACGACAGCGCGGATTTTGGATTCCCGCCTTCGCGGGAATGACGGTTATGAAGTGGCACCGACACAGCAATTTATCACAGCACCCGCCCCAGCGCCTGATTCGCCAGTTCACCCGCCGCACTGACGGGCTGATCAGCTTCGCGGCGTTCAGAATAGCGATCCACCAGCGTGGCCGCATGGGGGCGCAGCAACACGGTGAAGCGCACCAGCTCTTCCATCACATCGACGATGCGGTCGTAATAGGCGGATGGCTTCATCCGGCCATCGGCATCAAATTCCTGAAACGCCTTGGCGACGCTGGATTGGTTGGGGATGGTGAACATCCGCATCCAGCGGCCCAGAAGGCGCAGGCTGTTCACTGCATTGAAGCTCTGCGAGCCGCCGGAAACCTGCATCACTGCCAGCGTGCGGCCCTGCGTCGGCCGGATGGACCCCATGGCAAGCGGCAGATGGTCGATCTGCGCCTTCATGATGCCGGTAATCTGGCCATGGCGTTCAGGGCTGCACCAGACCTGTCCGTCCGACCAGATGGCATGGTCGCGCAGCTCATGCACGGCCGGGTGGTCATCGCCCTTCACCTGATCAGGCAAGGGCAGATCAGACGGATCGAAAATGCGCGTCTCCGCCCCGAAATATTCCAGCAGCCGCGCCGCCTCCTCCACCGCCAGACGGGAGAAGGAGCGGTCACGTAAGGAACCGTACAGCAACAGGATGCGCGGCTTGGGGTCCAGCGGCCCCAACCCCAGGCCCGGCAGACGATGGGCATAGGCGGGATCAAGGGCCGGCAGGTGATCAGGATCGCTTAAATAACGCAGACGGGACATTACACCTGCTCCTTAACCGGGGCTGTCAGCGGAAACCAGCGGCGGCCCAGCCACAGGGCCAGTTGCACCATCAAGATCAGGACCGGCACCTCCACCAGCGGGCCGATGACGGCGGCGAAGGCCACAGGCGAAGCCAGACCGAAGGCGGCAATGGCCACGGCGATGGCCAGTTCAAAATTATTGCCCGCCGCCGTGAAGGCCACGGCGGTGGCGCGCGGGTAATCCGCCTCGATCAGCTTGCCGGTGAAGAAGCTGACCAGGAACATGATGAAGAAATAGAGCGTCAGCGGCACGGCAATGGCCAGCGCGTCCAGCGGCAGCCGCACGATATCGGCCCCCTTCAGGCTGAACATGGCGACGATGGTGAATAACAGCGCCGCCAGCGTCAGCGGGGAGATGCGGGGCAGGAAGCGGTTTTCATACCAATCCTCCCCCTTGGCACGGATCAGCACCCGCCGGGTCAGGAACCCGGCCAGGAAGGGAATGCCCAGATAGATCAGCACTGCTTCTGCAATGGTCTGGAACGACACGTCAATGACGCTGCCCTCCAGCCCCAGCAAGGGCGGCAGGAAGCCCAGGAAGAACCAGGCATAGGCGCTGAAAAACAGGATCTGGAAGATGGAATTGAAGGCCACCAGCCCCGCCACATACTGGTTGGAGCCACAGGCCAACTGGTTCCAGACCAGCACCATGGCGATACAGCGGGCCAGACCGATCAGGATCAGGCCCGTCATGTAATCCGGCCGGTCATGCAGGAAAATCACCGCCAGCGCGAACATCAGGCAGGGGCCGATGATCCAGTTCTGGATCAAGGACAGGGCCAGGATACGCTTGTCGGCGAAGACCTGCGGCAATTCCTCGTACCGCACCTTGGCCAGCGGCGGATACATCATCAGCACCAGCCCGATGGCGATGGGGATGTTGGTGGTACCGATGGACAGCCGGTCGAGGGCGGCCGGCACCCCGTCGAACAGGCTGCCCAGCGCCAGCCCCAGGGCCATGGCGGCAAAAATCCACAGGGTGAGGAAACGGTCCAGAAAGGACAGACGGCGGGCGGGCATCGCCATGATCAGGGCAGCCTTCGATGGGGGAAACAGGGGAAAGCGGATCAGCGCAGACGGTTACCGGCCGCATCCACCACGGCCTCCCCATCCTCCTTGGTGAAGGCGGCCTTCTGTGCGGCGGGCAGGATGTCCAGCACCTGTTCCGACGGGCGGCAGAGGCGCACGCCCAGCGGCGTCACCACGATGGGGCGATTGATCAGGATGGGATGGGCCTGCATGGCATCCAACAGGGCGTCATCCGACAGGCTGGGATCATCCAGCCCCAGTTCAGCATAGGGGGTGCCCTTTTCCCGCAGCACCGCCCGCACAGGCACGCCCATGCGGGCGATCAAGTCGGCCAGCACCGCGCGGGTGGGCGGGGTCTTCAGATATTCAATCACCACCGGTTCCACGCCGCTGTTGCGGATCATGGCCAGCGTGTTGCGCGACGTGCCGCAGGCAGGGTTGTGATAGATGGTGATGTCGGTCATGACAGGGCTTCCTGCTGTGCCATTTCCACCAGATGCCGCTTCATCGCCAGCCGGTCCAGCGAGGCGTGTGGCAGGTTGACGAAAAGCTGCAGGCGCCGTTCAATCTGGCGGTAAATCTCCGCCGTGAAGGCCGCCTTTTCCGCATCGCTGCCGCCGGCCGATGACGGATCGGCGAAGCCCCAATGGGCGGTCATCGGATGGCCGGGCCAAATGGGGCAGACTTCGCCGGCGGCGCTGTCGCAGACGGTGAAGATGAAATCCATCTGCGGCGCATCGGCGCCGGCAAACTCGTCCCAGCTTTTCGACCGCAATGCCGAGACATCGTGCCCCAGATGGGCCAGCAGATCATGCACGAAGGGGTTGATGCGGCCCGATGGCTGGCTGCCGGCACTGAATGCCCGAAAGCGGCCCTTGCCAAGCCGGTTCAGAATGCATTCCGCCATCATGCTGCGGGCAGAGTTATGGGTACAGAGGAAGAGGACATTATAGGGCTGATCACTCATCTCACGCTCCGACAGGGATGGGGTGGGGTGCGTCCGGACTGCAGGCGGGTGTGCAGACGCCAACCGCCGCCAGCAGCCCTTCCCCGCACAGTTCTGGCCGGCCGCCGCAGCAATCCTGCACCAGGAAGGCCAGCAGGCGACGCGTGCCGTCGAAATCCGGCGCGTAATGGATATGACGCTGCACCCGCCAGGAACGCAGCAAGCCCGCCCGTTCCAGCATCGCCAGATGATGCGACAGGGTGGAGGGGGCGACGCCCAGGCGTTGCGCCACCTCCCCCGCCGTCAACCCATCCGGCCCCACCTGCACCAGCAGACGGAAGATGCCCAGGCGGGTTTCCTGGGACAGGGCGGCGAAGGCGTCGGTGGCAGCTTTGATTTCCATATTTCAACAATCATCGAAATAATGAAAACGGTCAAGCCCCAAATCAAAAAACCCCGGCACCAGCGGTACCGGGGTTTTTCAACGTCGATCATATACCAACAATCAACCAGCCAGCGCGTCCTCGGCATCCAGGACGGAGGCGACAGCATGGATGACAGAGGCAATGCGCACCACGTCCTGCACATTTTCCTTGGAAGCGCCCTTCTGGATCACTTCGTGCTCGTGGGCGTCGATGCACATGCCGCAGCCATTGACGGCGCTGGCGGCCAGCGACCACAGCTCGAAATCCACCTTGGGTGCGCCGGGATTGGCGATGATGTTCATGCGCAGGCGGGCGGGCATCTTGGAATATTCCTTGTTGCCGGCCAGATGCACGAATCGATAGTAGATATTGTTCATGCCCATGATGGCGCCGGCGGCCTTGGCGGCGGTCAGCGTGGCATCATCCAGGTGCTGCTTGGCATCGGCGACGATGGCCTTGGTCACTTCCGCGTTGCGGCTGGCAAAGGCGGCGGCCACGGCCGTGCCCCAGGCCTGCGACGGCGACAGGGAAGAGGTGTTCAGCACCGAACCCAGGTTCAGCTTCAGATCCTTGGCGTATTCGGGCAGGCGCGACTTCAGCGCATCGATGGACATGATTGTCATCTCCTTGGGAAATGGTCACAACAATCCTGGTGCGGGCGCAATCGCGCGGCCGGGACACGGGGATCAGGCGATGTGATGGAAACCGATGATAAAAGTGCCGCCGCCAGACCCGGAAGGAAATCGACAGGTCGGTACGCGGCAGGAAATCGGTCAAAGAGGGTGGATGGGCGCCCTGGGCATGAGGGATGCCGGCGCCCATCCGTCGTCAGAAAATGGCCCTTAAATGGGGGATCAGGCCACCTTCAGAACGTCCTCGCCCTTCTGCCAGTTGCAGGGGCACAGCTCGTCGGTCTGCAGGGCGTCCAGGGTGCGCAGCACTTCCTGAACGTTGCGGCCGACGGACAGGTCATGCACGGAGGCAAAGCGGATGATGCCTTCCGGATCGACGATGAAGGTGGCGCGCAGCGCAACGCCTTCGTTCTTGTCCAGCACGCCCAGATCGGCAGACAGCTCGCGCTTCACGTCGGCCAGCATCGGGAACGGCAGATCCTTCAGATCGGCATGGTTCTGGCGCCAGGCCAGGTGCACGAACTCGGTGTCGATGGAAGCGCCCAGCACCTGGGCGTCGCGGTCAGCGAACTCACCGTTCAGCTTGCCGAAAGCGGCGATCTCGGTCGGGCACACGAAGGTGAAGTCCTTCGGCCAGAAGAACACGACCAGCCACTTGCCCTTGTAGGTGTCGTTGTTGATGGTGGTGAAGGCGGACTTGATGTCGGTGGAAACAGTGGCCTTCAGGTCGAAAGCGGGAAACTTATCGCCAACGGTCAACATAATGAACAACTCCACTTTTGTGATTGAGCGGCCGGTGCGCCTGGGCGTCACCGGCAGCCCTTATATGGCTATCGGTGACGGGACGTATATGGGGGCAGCGCAGCAAAAAAAGCTAATCGCAAGTTCCGACTGCGGCCATAGGATGGGCCAATGAACCCGGTGAACATTACCCTGCGCCAATTGCGCTATCTGGTGGCCCTGGCCGACACGCTGCATTTCGGCCGTGCCGCCACCGCCTGCCATATCAGCCAGCCCTCGCTCTCCGCCCAGATCCAGCAACTGGAGGATATGCTGGGCACGCCCCTGGTGGAACGCACCAAGCACCGTGTGCTGCTGACCCCGGCAGGGGAAGATGCGGTGGAACGGGCGCGGGTGATTCTGGGGCAGGTGGATGATCTGTCGCAGGCCATGCGCGCGTCGGGCCGGCCCTTGTCGGGCGCGCTGCGGCTGGGGGTCATCCCCACCAGCGGGCCCTATCTGCTGCCGCGCGTGCTGCCGCCGCTGCGCGGGGCCTATCCGGAGCTGAAGCTCTACCTGCGCGAAGACCTGACGGAACGGCTGCTGGACCGGCTGCGCGCCGGTGACCTGGATATGGCCCTGCTGGCCCTGCCGGTGCTGGAACCGGGGGTGGAGGTGCTGCCGCTTTATGAGGAACCGTTCCTGGTGGCCCTGCCCCGTGGCCATCGGTTGGACAATGCCGATGCGGTGACGGAGGGCGAGTTGCAGGATGAAAGCCTGCTGCTGCTGGAAGATGGGCATTGTTTCCGCGATCAGGCTCTGGATGTCTGCGCCCTGTCCGGGGCCCAGGCGGGGGCCGGATTCGCCGCCACCTCCCTGCCCACCCTGGTGGAAATGGTGGCGGGCGGGCTGGGCCTGACCCTGCTGCCGGCCCTGGCCGCCCCGCTGCTGGCCGGCAATGGCCAGGTCTCCCTGCGCCCCTTTGCCAGCCCGGCCCCGCACCGCACCATGGCGCTGGTCTGGCGCAAGGGCAGCCCGCGTGCCACCGATATCCGCCGTCTGGCCGATGTCATCGCCCGCCACCTGCCGGAAGGTGCAGAAGCACTGCGGTAATCACGATCGGGGGGCGGAAAAGCCCACCCCCCTTTGCGCAATGCGCCGGGCCGGGCGCATTGTTTCCCCGACAAATATTATTGAAAATCGGGCAAGTAGCGAAAATTTTCCGTTGGAACGACGCCCAAATGGAAACATACGGGCGGCCGTTTCCCACCCCCTTCCACACTGGATTTATCCCGACCTTGCTGTGTATAGTTGCCTCGCATTACAATAAAATTGAATCATTTCTCGCTGACAGCACGGGGTGGGAGAATGGCAACGGTAACAGGCACGGCCGGTGCCGACACGTTGACGGGTACCGATGGCTATGACGATATCAAGGGTGGCGACGGTGATGATATCATCAACCTGACCACCGGTAATGATAATATCGACGGTGGCAACGGGTACGATATCTACCGCACCAACATCAGCAGCAGTGCTGTTCAGGAAAATTACCGTAATCTGGCGGAAGGCACCATTCTGGGTTTCCTGTTGTCCTGGCTGGAAAATGGTGACCTCAACAGCTCCAACATTCAAAGTATCATCAATGTTGAGCGTATAGATTTCACCGACCAGTCATTATTATTTACCGCCGGTACTGCCGGCAATGACCGGTTGATCGGCAATAATGACACCTTGAATGCGATCAATGCGGGTGCCGGGGCCGATACGGTCACCGGCGGGCGCTTTCGGGATTTCATCGGCGGCGGGGCCGGGGCCGACAGCCTGTCAGGCGGGGACGGCGACGATGTTTTCTTCCCCGGCCGGATGGAAGGCGACACGGTTGATGGTGGGGCCGGTATCGACCGGGTGGCGCTGGCCTATTACGTGAATTCCGATCTGCGGTTCAGCGTGACCGACGGGGTCTGGTCCGACTGGATGGGCGGATCGCTGACCCTGATCAATGTCGAACAGTTTGAACTGACCACCGGCGATGGCAATGACACCATCACCGGTGGCGTCCTTGCCGAACGGTTTTCCGGCGGGGCTGGCAATGACAGCCTGACTGGCAATGGCGGCAATGATACGCTGATCGGCGGCACCGGGCGCGACACGCTGGCGGGCGGCGATGGCGACGATCTGCTTTATGTCTCCATCCCCAGCAACAGCAGTGCAGCGGTCATTCTGGGCACCCTGATGCAGGGTGGTGCCGGTAATGACAGCCTGACCAGCGGCACCGGGCGCGATACGCTGCTGGGTGGGGATGGCAATGACCTGCTCTCCCTGCGCACGGCCACCCTGCCCGCTGATCTGCCGCTGGCCGGCAATCTGCTGGATGGCGGGGATGGCGATGACAGCCTGATCGGGGATATCGGGTCCGGCGATACGCTGCTGGGCGGCACCGGTAACGACGCGATCTCTGTCTCCGCCCCCAACGGCTTGACCGGCGGCCTGCTGGATGGCGGCGAAGGTAACGACCTGATCAGCAGCGCCGGCGGTACCAGCACCCTGAAGGGCGGCGCTGGCAATGACACGCTGTACAGCAGCCTGCCGCGCGACGGGGTGGCGATCGGCGGCAATCTGCTGGATGGCGGGGCCGGCAATGACAGCCTGCGCGGCGGCGGCGGGCAGGACACCCTGCAAGGCGGCGAGGGGGATGATGACCTGGATATCATCACCTTCCCCAGCACCGATACGCGCGGCAGCCGCAGCCTGCTGATGGAAGGTGGGGCCGGCAACGATAAAATCTTGGGCGGGCTGGGCACGGACACGCTGAATGGCGGCGATGGAAATGACCAGTTGGGCATCTCCCGCCTCAGCGGCCTCAGCGATATCGGCAGCAAGGGCCTGCGGCTGGATGGTGGGGCCGGCAATGACACGCTGACCGGCGGGCGCGGCAATGATACGCTGATCGGCGGTGATGGCCAGGATCAGGCCGTCTATGCGCTGGCCAAATCCGCCGTCACCATCACCCGGAACGAGGAAGATGGCAGCTTCACCCTGGTCAGCGGCGCCGGCGGTACAGACAGGCTGTCAGGCGTGGAAACCCTGGTGTTCAATGATGGCCGCATCGACCTGACCAATTGGGGCCGGTTCCGCGACGCCTATTGGATCGACGCCTTCCGCAACCCCACGGATGCCAGCTGGGCGACGGCCACCCAGGCGCCCGTCACCGTCAGCTATGCCTTCTACAGCGCCCTGCCGACGGGGTACACCGCCGCGAACTATCCTGATTTCAGCCCCCTGACAGAGGCGGAGAAGACCCAGGCCCGCGCGGCGCTGGCCAATTATGCCAACGTCACCGGCCTCAGCTTTGTGGAGGTGAATGATCCGGCAGCGGCCAATATCCGCTTCGGCACCATCTCCATGACCACGGCCTATGGTTTTGCCGGCTATCCTGCCGGGGGCCAGGCCGATGTCTGGCTGGCCAACAATGTTTACGACACGCGGGCGGGCCTGGCCGAGAACTGGTACATCTTCCATCATGAGCTGCTGCACGCGCTGGGGCTGAAACATGCCACCACGCTCTATGGCAACGAACCACCGCAGCTTTCATCGACGGAGGTGGGGGCCGGCAGCCTGTTCTCCCTCTGGAACAGCTCGACGGAGCGGTTGCGGGATTTCGATGTCGCGGCGCTGCAATATTACTATGGTCCCGATCCCACCGTGCGCAGCGGCGATGATGTCTACAGCATCACCGGGGCCAGCACGGCCACGCATTTCTTCTGGGATGGCGGCGGCAGCGACCGGATGGACCTGTCCGGCGCCAGCGCTGGTGTCCAGGTCAGCCTGGTGCCCGGCAGCCTGAACTGGATCGGGACGGCCGCCACGTCGGTGGTGGCCGCCAATGCCTTCACCATCAATCACGGCACCTGGATCGAACGGCTGACCGGCAGCGCCTTTGCCGACCAGTTGGAAGGGAACTATCTGGCCAACCAGATTGATGGCGGGGCCGGAAACGACACGATCCTGGCCACCGATGGGGATGACACCATCATTGGCGGCACAGGGGAGGATGTGCTGGTCTTCAACAGCGCCGCCAGCACCTACGCCATCACCACGCGCAGCAGCGATCAGGCGGTGATCCTGACCGGGGCCGGGCGCACCATCACCAGCTTCGGGGTGGAAAGCTTCCGCTTCACCGATACGGAGATTGATACAACCGGCCGCATGATCGACAAGCAGATGCTGCTGAACGGCAAGCTGGTGTCGCCCACCCCTGCCGTTACCGCATTCGGCCAGGAATGGGCCCTGGCCGGCACCAGCAACGGCGATATCGTCATCGGCACCAACAAGGGCGATCTGATCAACGCGCTGGAAGGCGACGACGCCGTCAACAGCGGTGCCGGCGATGATATCATTGATGGCGGCCTCGGCTCCAACTTCCTCACCGGCAGTGCAGGCAGCGACCGTTTCTTCATCGATGGCCGCAATGCCAGCGGGGCCGCCAACCGCACGAGTTGGAGCACTGTGACGGATTTCCAACGGGATGCGAAGGAGACCATAACCATCTGGGGTTGGGATCCGACCCACAGCAAGATCGTGCTGGACGAACAATCGGGTGGGGCAGACGGCTATAAGGGCGCCACCTGGCATCTGGACATGGATGGCGACGGCAAGATCGATGTCAGCCTGACACTTTCCGGCCTGGGGCTGGACGCGGTCACCCATTCCACCGGGGTGGTTGACAATGTCGGATATCTGCTGCTGGGCTGATCCCGTCCGCACCACGGTCCCCCGCATACGTCCGGTATGCGGGGGTTTTTTGCTTTCCTGCAACCGATAAGCAGCATGTCCGATCAGCAGCCCATCCCGTCCGGTGATCCCACGCTCACCGTGGCCCGGCAGCTGGATGCCTATAATGCCAAGGATATTGAGCGGTTCATGGAGCCCTGGGCGGCGGATTGCCTCTACTACGCCTTCCCCGACACGCCGCTGGCCCGTGGTGCGGCGGAAATCCGCGCCCGGCATGTGGAACGGTTCAGGGAACCGGACCTGTATGGCCGGCTGATCAGCCGGACATTGGTCGGCAATCTGGTGGCCGACCATGAAACCGTCACCCGCAACTTCCCCGAAGGCAAGGGGGAGGTCGATGTGCTGTGCCTTTACGAAGTGGCGGAGGGCGAGATCGTGAAGGCGTGGTTCAAGATGGGGGAAAAGCGGCTGCTCCCCGCCTGATACACCCACCCTGAAAATGAAAAGGTGGAAAGCCGGGGAACCCGCTTTCCGCCCTGGGCAGACGCGGCCGCCATGATGCCTCATGGCGGCCGGTTAAAGGTTACTCTGCCGCGACCGCCTTCTCGTCCTTGCGGGTGCGATAGAGCGAGTAGAGCACGCCGCCGCTCAACAGCACCATGGTGACAGAGAGCGAGATCGCCGGGTCCAGCTTGCCATAGATCTGGTTCCAGAAAATCTTGGCACCGATGAACACCAGCACCAGGGCCAGCGCGTATTTCAGGTAATGGAAGCGGTGGACCATGGCGGCGAGCGCAAAATACAGCGCGCGCAGGCCCAGGATGGCGAAGATGTTGCTGGTATAGACGATGAACGGGTCGGTGGTGATGGCGAAGATGGCGGGCACGCTATCCACCGCGAACACCACGTCGGCAAATTCAACCGTGATCAGCGCCAGGAACAAGGGCGTGGACCAGCGCACCAGCTTGCCGGTCTGCGGGTCCGGCTTCTTCACGAAGAAGGCATGGCCGTGCAGCTCATCCGTCACCCGCATGTGACGGCGCAGGAAGGCGATCATGCGATTGCCTTCCATCGACTGTTCCTCATCCTTGGCCAACAGCATCTTCACGCCGGTGAACAGCAGAAAGGCACCGAAGATATAGAGCATCCACGACCATTCATTCACGATGGCCGCGCCCAGCGCGATCATGATGCCGCGCAGGATGATGACGCCCAGGATACCCCAGAACAGAACCCGGTGCTGATACAGGCGCGGGATGGCGAAATAGCTGAAAATCAGCGAGATAACGAAGACGTTATCCAGCGCCAGCGCCTTTTCCAGGGCAAAGCCGGTGAAATATTGGATGCCGGGTGTCGCCCCCAGATACCACCAGACCCAGCCACCATAGAGCGCAGCGATACCGATATAGAAGGCGGAAAGCACCAGGCTTTCCTTCACGCCGATCTCGTGATCCTTCTTATTGAGGACGCCCAGGTCGAAGACCAGCAGGGCAATGACGATGCTAATGAAAAACAACCAGATCCACAGCGGTTTACCCAGGAAGGGATCTGATACGAGTGAGAGCAGGAACTCCATAGGAGCGCTTCCGTCCAACGATGCTTGCGTCAAGCGGGAGGAATGTGCGTTCCGACATCACAGCCGACGCCTCGGCTGCCAGAGGGGCCCGGATCAAGCCACGAGATAAGGTGCGGCCGGGACCGTTCAAGAGGGCTTAGGTAGAAAGTTCTGCGACCTATCCTTTGCGCAATTGTTCCCGCACCTTGGCGATGCGGGCAAAGCGGAAAAAGGCGATGATGGCGGCGATTTCCAGCCCTTGCAGCCCGAACACCCAATAGCCCTTCAGACAGAAATACCGGAACAGGTTGATGGGAAATTCCGCCATCAGCCGCAGGGCGGAGAAGCGCTTACCCTTGCCCTTGGCCATGATTTCCGCCGCCTGGGCGCTGCTATAGCGGTTCAGTTTGCCGATCAGATCGGCATGGGACCGAATCGAACGGTGGACGATGATCGAGCGAAGCTGCCCCACCGCACCGCTTTGCATGATGACGGCATCATGGGTTTCGCTGTCGGCAAAGCGGCCATGGCGTCGGTCGTAGAGCCGGATGTAATGATGCCGGGGGGCAAAGCGGTGGGGCCGGGGCTGGCCGTCCAGTGTCATTACCGTCTGGATGCGATAGCCCTGCAGCGGCGGCGTGCCGGCGGCGAACAGGGCACGCACCTCCGCTTCCAGTTCCGGCACCGCCTCCTCATCGGCATCGATGTTCAGCAGCCAGTCATGCCGGCATTCCATTTCGCCAAACCGTTTCTGCGGGCCGTAACCCGGCCAGTCATGATGGATGACGCGGGCGCCCAGGGACGCTGCCAGGGCCTGGGTACCATCGGTGCTGCCGCTATCGATCACCAGCACCTCATCCACCCAATCACGCACGGCGCGGATCACCGGGCCAATCCGGTCAGCCTCGTTCAGCGCGATGATGAAGGCGGAAAGGGGCAGCTTGTCGGCCATGGTCTGTCCTTGGCGGCAAAGGCAGGGGGGCGGGCAGAGCAATAGCATGGGCGCAGCAAAAAGGGGGAGGCCCATCGCCATCCCGCTTTCGCAGGTGCGCACACAGAAAAATGACAAATCGGGGGCGCGTCGTACAGTCATACGCGTGCAATGCTTGATTATCGGCCGATAATAGGCTTGTCTTGCAGGATGTGGGTTCCGGGCTTTTGCGCCCGCTTCGTTCTTGCCAGGGGTTTGCCGTACCGATGTCTGAGGATTTGCTCCGCTATGACCGCATGGTCGAGGCCGCCAAGCGCAGCGTGGTGCGACAGGCCCTGCGTGAGGTGCTGGGCCTGGGTGGCCAGCTGCCGGGTGAACATCATTTCTATATCACCTTCCGCACTGACGCGCCCGATGTTGATATCCCGGATTATCTGCGGGCCAAATACCCGTCGGAAATGACCATTGTTCTGCAGTACCAGTTCTATGATCTGACGGTGGATGCCGATACGTTCGGCGTGACGCTGAGCTTTGGCGGCGTGCTGCGCCGCCTGGTCGTGCCCTATGTTGCCATCGTCACCTTCGCCGACCCGTCGGTGAATTTCGTTTTGCAGTTCCAGCCGGACGATATGGCCGCCATCCTGCCCGATGAGGATGAGGAAGGCGGCCTTGACATCATGGTGGTGGAAGAGGAAGAGGCCGGGCCCGCCAAGGCCGATGATGATACGCCCCGCCCCACCGGCACTGTGGTGGCGCTGGACGCTTTCCGGAAAAAGTAACATGGCCGGCGGCCGGAAAACCCCGCCGCCCCGGGCCCTGCCGCCCTTTGTCAGCCATGTGCTTGATCTGCTGGCCCCGCTAGGGCCGGTGCTGGCGCGTGCCATGTTCGGCGGCTGGGGCTTGTCGCTGGATGGCAAAACCTTCGCCCTGATCGCCGGGGACGAGCTTTACTTCAAGGTCGATGATGGCAACCGTCCCGCCTATCTGGCGCGGGGCCGGTTGCCCTTTGCCCCTTATCCCGATCAGCCCCATCGCACCATGGGATATTATCCCCCACCGGCCGAAGCGTTGGAGGAAGCGGACAGCCTGTTGCCCTGGGCCCGCGACGCGCTGGCCGTGGCCGGGCGGGCCGCCCTGACCAAAGGCAAACCACGGCGTGGATAAGCCGCAAATTTCCGCACGACCGTGCGCATTTACCTTGACGCCCCGCCCGGCTTGCGGCGTCCTTGACGGCAATCAAACCTGAACAGGGGGAATTGTCCGATGAGCGATCATATTCTGCTGCGTGACGAAGAGGGCGTGCGTCACATCACCCTGAACCGGCCGGACAAGCGCAACGCGCTGACCGCTGCCATGTATGCCACCATGGCCGATGCCCTGACAGAGGCGGCCAACGGCGGGCAGGTGCGCGCGGTGCTGTTCAGCGGGGCCGGCGGCTTTTTTACCGGCGGCAATGATATTGGCGATTTCCTGGCCAACCCGCCGCAGGGGCCGGATGCCCCCGTGTTCCGCTTCCTGATGGCGCTGGCCACCAGCCCGCTGGCCCTGGTGGCCGCCGTGGAAGGCCAGGCGGTGGGCATCGGCACCACCATGCTGTTCCATTGCGACCTGACCTATGCGGCCCCCAATGCCCGGCTGCATGTGCCCTTCGTTGATCTGGGACTGGTGCCGGAGGCGGCCAGCAGCCTGCTGATGCCGCGCACCATGGGCCACGCCACCGCCGCCCGCATGTTGATGCTGGGCGAGCCGCTGGAGGCGGAGGAAGCCAAGCAGGCCGGCATCCTGTCCGGCATCGTTCCGGTGGAAGCGCTGGCGGCCACCGCCACGGCCAAGGCCCGCGCCCTGGCCGCCAAGCCGGCCGAAGCGCTGCGCCAGACCAAGGCGCTGATGAAGCCCAACCCGCAGGAAGTGCTGGCCGTGATGGCGAAGGAGGCGGAGATTTTCAGCCGCAGCCTGCGCTCCCCCGAAGCCATCGCCGCCTTCCAGGCTTTCATGGGCCGGTCCAAGAAGTAAGGAGCACCTCCTTCGCCGGCCCGGCACTTTTGCGGGAGCAGGTGAATACCAAGGGGTACGTCCCGTGCCCCTTGGTGGAAAGGGGACGCGGACCTGCCCCCCTTTCGCATCGCTGGCGACAAGGCGCTGTTTCGGTTAGGACTAGCCGCGACCGCGATGCCGCCACGAGGCCCCGTCCACCATGCGCCTTTCCTTCGTCAGCGCCCTTTCTGCCGCCCTGTTGCTGGGGGCACCCGCTGCCTTTGCCCAATCGGCCCTGATCGGCACCGAAACCACCACGGACACCGCCCCACTCTGGGAAGCGGGCGTGTTGGCCGCCGGTGGCTATGTCAGCCACTATCCAGCGGCATCGGAGGGGCAGTTCCGTGCCCTGCCACTCCCCTACATCATCTATCGCGGCAACACGCTGCGCATTGGCGATGACGGCTTCGTGCGCGCCCGCAAGGAATTTGCCGACGAGCGACTGGAAATCGATATCGGGCTTGATGGCGCTTTTGATGTGGACAGCAAGGATAACAAGGCCCGCGCCGGAATGCCGGACCTGGATCTGCTGATCGAGGCCGGGCCGAAGGCAACCTGGCACTTCAATCCCAAGAAAGACCCGGTGCAGGTAGACCTGTCCCTGGAAGTTCGTGCCGTCATCGCCACCCGTTTTGTCGCCTTCGATTATGAAGGTTTCACGGTCAATCCGCAGCTCAGCGTGTTTGACCGCGCATTCATGGGCACGCCGCTGCGTGCCTATGGCTCGGTCGGGCCGATCTTCGGCTATGACGGGGTGAATGAGTATTTCTATCAGGTGGACCGGGCCTACGCCACGCCGGACCGCCCGGCCTATCGCGCCAAAAGCGGTTATATCGGTACCAAGACGACGCTGGGCGTCGCCTATCCGGTCACCGAAAACCTGCTGATCTTCACCGCCGCCCAGGTGGGCTATTATGGTGGTGCTGCCAACACGGACAGCCCGCTGCACCGGGATGATCTGAACGTCAATGTCGGTGCCGGGATACGCTGGTCCTTCTGGCATTCCGACGCGCGGGTGCCGATCGTCCGTTAAGAATAGAAATGTCTCCAGGGACGGGTACTGCGCCCGTCCCTGGTGGAGAACATGGCCCCTCAGGCGGGAACGGCCAGATGGCCTAATTCCTGTACAACCGCCTCGTAGATCGCCCGCTTGAACGGGACAATCATGGTGGGCAAGTCAACCAAAGATACCCATTGCCAGGCATCGAATTCCGGGTGATCGGTATCCAGGTTGATATCGGCGTCCGCGCCGGTGAACCGGCAGGCCACCCATTTCTGCGTCTGGCCGCGATATTTGCCGCCCCAGACCTTGCCCAGCAGATTGGGCGGCAGATCATAGCTGAGCCATTGGCCGCTTTCCGCCAGAACGGTGGCCTTACCGGTACCGATCTCCTCCTCCAGTTCCCGCAAGGCAGCAACCCTGGGGCTCTCCCCCGCATCAATGCCGCCTTGCGGCATCTGCCAGGCGCCCGGCGTATCCACCCGGCGGGCCACAAAGATGTGCCCATCCTTGTTGATGAGCATGATACCCACGCACGGCCGATAGGGCAGCGTGGAGGGGTCGGTTTTAGCCATGATCGTTGTGTCCGTTTTGGAAATTTAAGAAATATTAACGCAATAAGCGACCGCCGTCACCTGCGCTTGACAATCCCGAGAAACGACAAAATGTAGGGTCTTGAATCACAACGTATTTTATTGAACCACCTTACGTACAAACGTCGTCATTCTATGGTTCGTTAAAAAGAGTATTTTTATCATATCAGACGGTTAAGTTGATCATCGCCGCGTCGCGTACCCCTTATTTTAATAAAAGATGCGGCCGGTCACGCACTTCATCCAAAGGCCACGGCATCAAGGACCATAAGGGCAGAAAAATCCTGCTGCGACTCGGAAATGCCCCACTTCACTCTGCTGCGCCGCGTCACCGCAGCGCAGCAGTAATGAACGATCCCGGCCCACCCTTTTCCTGCACGATCCCACGCCGAACAGACCCCGGTTTGGACCGAAAATAAGTCAGTAGAATTGACCTATTTTTTAGCGTTACGGTTGGAACGAACAGGTTCAGGCTATCGGTGCGTCATAGGGCATCGATACAATAAGGGGACGCTTCATGAGCAACGCCGCCCGTAGACTCGCCACCGTTTCGCTGGATGACAAATACGCCCTGGAACAGGGCACAGCCTTCATGAACGGCACCCAGGCGCTGGTGCGGCTGCCGATGCTGCAGCGGCAGCGTGATCTGGCGGCCGGGCTGAATACGGGCGGCTTCATCTCCGGGTATCGTGGGTCGCCGCTGGGCGCCTATGATCAGGCGCTGTGGCAGGCGCGGAAGTTTCTGGCCAAGGGCAATATCCATTTCCAGCCCGGCGTGAATGAGGAGTTGGGGGCCACCGCCGTCTGGGGCAGCCAGCAGGTGAACCTGTGGAAGGGCTCCAATGTCGATGGCGTGTTCGGCATCTGGTATGGCAAGGGGCCGGGGGTGGACCGCTCTCTTGACGCCCTCAAGCACGCCAATTTCGCCGGTACCAGCCGTTATGGTGGCGTGCTGGCCTTTGCCGGCGATGATCATAGCTGCAAATCCTCCACCCTGCCGCACCAGTCCGACCAGGCCTTCATCCATGCCTTCATGCCGGTGATCAACCCGGCGGGCGTGCAGGAATTCCTGGATATGGGGCTGGTCGGCTTCGCCATGTCCCGCTATGCCGGCGCCTGGGTTGGCTTCACCACCATTGCCGACACCATCGACACCACCGCCATCGTCTCGCTTGATCCGCAGCGGGTCAGCATCGTGGAGCCGACGGATTTCGCTCTGCCGCCCGGCGGGCTGAACATCCGGCTGCACGACACCCCGCTGATCCAGGAAGCGCGGATGATCGACTGGAAGCTGAATGCCGCCAAGGCCTTCGCCCGCGCCAACAATCTCGACAAGGTCGTCTTCGGCCACCCCGCCCCCCGCCTGGGGCTGGTCACCATCGGCAAATCCTATCTGGATGTGCGCCAGGCCCTGGATGAGTTGGAGATCGGGGAGGAACTGGCCATTGAGCTGGGGCTGGGCATCTATAAGGTTGCCATGTCCTGGCCGCTGGAACCGGAGGGGATGCGCGCCTTTGCCCAGACCACCGAGGAACTGCTGGTGGTGGAGGAAAAGCGTTCCCTGCTGGAAAGCCAGATCAAGGAACAGCTTTTCCACTGGGACCGCCGCCCCCGCGTGCTGGGCAAGACCGATCATGAGGGCAAGCCGCTTTTCACCGAAAAGGCGGAGCTGAACCCGATCGACATTGCCCGCGTGCTGGGGGCCCGGTTGCTCTCCTTCGGGCCTAATGATTATGTCAGTGAGCGGCTGGCAAGGGTCGAGGCGCGGATGGCCCGCGCCGCATCCTCCTCCACCGTCGTTCGTACGCCGTTTTTCTGCTCCGGCTGCCCGCACAATACCTCCACCAAGCTGCCCGACGGCAGCCGGGGGCTGGCCGGCATCGGCTGCCATTACATGGTCACCTGGATGGGCCGGAACACTGATGTGTTCAGCCAGATGGGCGGCGAGGGCGTGCACTGGATCGGCCAGAACCATTTCACCGAGGAAAACCATGTCTTCGCCAATCTGGGCGACGGCACCTATTTCCATTCCGGTATCCTGGCGGTGCGCGCCGCCGTTTCGGCGAAGGTGAACATCACCTACAAGATCCTCTATAATGACGCCGTGGCCATGACCGGCGGGCAGCCGGTGGATGGCAACCTCTCCGTCTTCGACATTGCCCAGCAACTGGATGCGGAGGGGGTGCAGCGCATCGTCGTCGTCTCTGACGATCCGGAGAAATATGGCTTGGGGCGCGGCCTGCCGCACGGCACCAAAATCTTCCACCGCGACGAGCTGGATGGGGTGCAGCGCGACCTGCGGCAGGAAAAGGGCGTCACCATCCTGATCTATGAACAGACCTGCGCCGCCGAAAAGCGCCGCCGCCGCAAGCGCGGCAAGTTCCCCGATCCGGCCAAGCGGGTGGTGGTGAATGAACTGGTCTGTGAAGGCTGCGGCGATTGTTCGACCAAATCTTCCTGCCTCTCCGTCGTGCCGGTGGAAACCGAATTTGGCCGCAAGCGCCAGATCGACCAGTCGAGCTGCAACAAGGATTTCTCCTGCCTGAAGGGCTTCTGCCCCAGCTTCGTGACGGTGGAAGGTGGCAGCCTTAAAAAGCCCAAGCCGGCAGCGAAGAAGGATGGGGATGAGTGGGGCCCCCTGCCCCAGCCGGAAATCCCCACGCTGGACCGTCCCTGGAACATCCTGGTCACCGGCATTGGCGGTACCGGCGTTGTCACCATCGGGGCCATCCTGGGCATGGCCACGCATCTGGAAGGGCGCGGCTTTACCGCCATGGATATGGCCGGGCTGGCGCAGAAGGGTGGTTCCGTCACCTCGCATCTGCGCATCGCCGAACGGCCGGACCTGATCCATGCCAACCGCATCGTGGCCGGCGGGGCCGATCTGGTGCTGGCCTGCGATATCGTGGTGGCGGCCAATGCCGATGCCATCTCCAAAATGGCACCCGGCCGCACCAAGGCGGTGGTGAACACGGCGGAAAATGTCACCGCCGCCTTCATCACCAACCCCGATGCCACCGTGCCATCGGGCAGCCTGACCCGCACCATCGCCAATGCCGTCGGCGGGGCGGATGCGGTTCATGCCCTGGATGCCGCCAAGATCGCCACCGCCCTGTGTGGTGACAGCATCGCCACCAACCTTTTCATGCTGGGCTATGCCTGGCAGAAAGGCTTGATCCCCACCAGCGCCGACGCCATCGAAAAGGCCATTGAGATGAATGGTGCTGCGGTGAAGATGAATATGGAGGCCTTCCGCTGGGGCCGCCGCGCTGCGGTGGACCCGGCCCGCGTTATCGACGCCGCCACGCCCAAGGCCGACACAACCGGTGCCTTCGGCCACCGCAAACTGTCGGAAACGCTGGAGGAAATGGTGGAACGCCGCGTCGCCTTCCTGACCGATTATCAGGATGAAGCCTATGCCGGGCGTTATAAGGCATTGGTGGACCGGGTGCAGTCGATGGAGGCCCAGCGCACCCCTGGCCGTGACCAGCTTTCCCGCAGCGTGGCCCGCTATCTGTTCAAGCTGATGGCCTATAAGGACGAATATGAGGTGGCGCGGCTTTACACGGACGGGCGTTTCCTGGCACAGGTGAAAAGCCAGTTTGAAGGCGATTATAAGCTGAAATTCCATCTGGCCCCGCCCGCCACCGCCCCGGTGGACCCGACGACGGGGCAGTTGAAAAAGCAGGAGTTCGGGCCCGCCATGCTGCTGGGCTTCCGCCTGCTGACCAGGCTGAAGGGGCTGCGCGGCACACGCTGGGACATTTTCGGCCGCCACCCGGAACGCAAGCTGGAGCGTCAGTTGATCAGCGACTACATCGCCGTGGTGGAAGAATTGCTGGCCGGCCTGTCACCGGCCAATCATGGGCTGGCGGTGGAAATCGCCGCCGTGCCGGAACATATTCGCGGCTATGGCCATGTTAAGATGGCGCATCTGAAAAAGGCCAAGGAGAGCGAGGCGGAATTGCTCTCCCGCTGGCGTCACCCGCCACCCACCATCAGTGCGGCGGCGGAGTAAGGGAAAGGTCCGGGCCGCCTGAAACAGGGCGGCCCGGCTGTCACTTGCGCAGGTAATCCAGATAATCCAACAGCATCAGGCGGCTGTCGGCGTCGATCTGGCGTTTGAAGGCTGACACCAGGGTCTGGGATTTCTTGCGCCCTTCCGCGCTTAGATAGAACTTTTTGAGAGTTTCAAGCTCATGTGGAGCCAGCCGCGTTAAGGTCGCTGTAGAAAACCGTCGCAAGCCCTCTATCGCAAGAGGAGACTGGAATGGGGGTATCTGCTCATCCTCCGGCTGCTGCCGGGTGGTTTCCATAATCTGATCAACAAGCTGCACCCGCTCGGCTTCGCGCATAGCCCGCAGTTGCTCCTTTTCTTTAACTACACCAAGCCTGATAATTTCCACCATCCGGCGCGCCACCAAGGCCTGCTCGCCACCAATTTCAGGCAAAGCCATCGCCTGGGCCAGATGTTCCAGCACCGGGCGATCTGTCCGGCTTTCAAGGCTGGTCTTCAGGCTCCGTTGCGTCTGTTCAAGATTCTCCACATTCTCCTGATTAATCTTGTCCATCGCCTTGATGAAAGCTTCGATTGCGGCAAGATAATCTGAAGCGGCAACGGGTGGGGATGGCAGGGCCGCCAGATCGGTGAGCAAAGCTGCTTCCATTCTCTGCACGTCAAACCGCCGAGCAATGATCTCACGCAAAGCCTGCGCTTCAGCGGCCAAGGAATCCATTTTAGAGGGACTATAAGCATTCACCGCCGACTCGGGATATTGCGGCATCAACGTATAGACCCCAGCAACCCGCTCGCCCTTCAAAAGCGCCGCATCCAATGCCTCCCCTTCCTCCCGCCCACAGGCAGTCAGGAGGAATAGGATCGGCAGCAGCAGCCATATGCCGGCATTGCGCTGAAACACGCCTGTCGCTTTCATGACGTCAAACCCGAACAGTATCGATGCGCAACGGGCGTGTCTTATCAGCGAGGCTGTACAATGTCTGCTCGGCCTTGATCAGTTGAGGATTAGGCCCGCCGTCGGAGGACCAGTAAGTTGGGAAACCATCGTAGAAGGGCTTCTTTCCGAATATATCCTTATGCAAACTATCAATGTGCTTCTTGACAGTATCACCCTGTTCTTCATAGCGGACGCGCTGATGCGCACCAATACCCACTGGATACCTCTCCCCAGGCTTGGGGCGTGGATAGTCCTTAGCGCTGGGCAATTGCTGGATGGGACTTTCAGGGCTACGGCGAAAACCCACGAAACCAATCGCTGGACTGCTTCCAGTAATATTCGCCTGAAAAGGCACATCAACCAGATAGTCGGATTCCAGTATCCTGTTCATGAACATGGCGAGCTCAATCCGTTTCGCCAGCAGCGTATAATCAATGCTTCCGGCAGGGGGATTGAAGATTGGTGCCCTCTCCAAATGATCCATGATGGCGTTTCGCTCATCACCGGACATCCGCGTATCGTCCTGTACGATTGCCGCAATTTCTTGGGCGCAGGCCGAACTGAGATAGATGAACTGGTCGATCTGGATTTTCTTGATCAGTGGAGAGGATGAGATGATATTGCTCGAATTCATCATCAGCTTTTGCGCCACTTCGGTGATTTTCTTTGAAGCGGCGGACTTCGCCCCATCCAGCAAGGCGCCGATGGCAAACATCGCCGCCTTATTGTTGCTGACGGCATAGAGGGCGTTGAAGGTACGGTTGAGATTATTGGCACAGATCACCTGCAGGGCCGCCCTGCCAGCGAGCGTTCGCAGTGACGCGCTGGCGAAAGCGGCGATCATGATGGTGCTGGTCGCCACCGATGCAGCCAGAAGGAACAGTTCAGCCTGGCGCTTCTGATACTCCTCTTCCGCCTTCAGCGTACTGACAAACGAGTCATAGGCATTGGCGTAGGCGATGGCATAGTTGGCACAGGGCCCACCAAACCATTCATCCTTCTTGCGGGTAAGTTCACGCAGATAAAGGTCGATTCTGCCGGCCATGGTGCCCCCCGATTGAATAAGGGGGCAACGGCATCCTATCCGCCAGCTACCCCATTTCTATCGGGGAAAAAGAAATCCGATTAGGTTCTCGGTTTCAAACCGGCAGTGGCATTACCCCAACTGCACCACCCGTCACACCACCTTCTTGTTCCAGAAATCCCGCCGCTTCCAGGCATCGAACGGGTAGGCCAACTGGCCCAGGAAACTGGACGGCACGGGATCTTTGCAGCCGACATTGCTGGGCGGCTTGCGGTCGGCTGGCAACAGCCTTGTGCCGAACACGATATCCCAAATGATCAGATTTTCCCCGTAATTGCAGTTCCCCTCAATCGGGTCGCGGTTATGGTGCCAGCGATGCAGCTCTGGCGTGGAAAAAATCCAGTTCAGCGGGCCGCACACCATCTGCACATTGCAATGGGTCAGAAAGCCGATATAGGCGGTGATGGCCAGCACCCAGAGAATGACATCGCGCGGCGCCCCCGCCAGATAGGCAATCGTCAGGGCAAAGCCAGTCTTCCAGAGCGAATCCAGGAAATGGAAACGCCCGGTATTGACAATCCACAGTTTGGTGACGCTGTGATGGATGGCGTGCCAATGCCAAATGGCGCGGAATTCATGCGCCGTGCGGTGCGCCCAATAAAGACCGAATTCACCCGCCACCAAGGCCAAAGCCACTTGTGCCGCCAGCGGCCAGCTTTCCGGCCACCAGCCGCCCACCGTGGGCGGGGCCTGGGAAACGCCAACAATGGCCAGGCTGGCGGCGATCGCCTGCCCCAGCCCCTTGTTCAGCACCGTATGGGCGATATCGTTGAACAATTGACCGTCGCTGGGCACCCAGGCCGGTTCATAGGGCATCAACCGTTCCAGCAACAATAGCGCCGCCGCCAATCCGAAATATGTCAGATTGAAGGCAAGAACCGCCTGACCGGACTGCCACCCCAGCCAATAACCAGCGATGCACAGTGCCAGCAACCCAGGCCAGAGCAAACGGGAAAGCAACGCACGCATTGATCATCCTTCAAACAGCACACCGGAAGTTACTACCAAAAAACACGATTTCACACATTTCTTACAACCGACTTTGGTGTGTTATTATAGCACATTGGTTTAGCGCATGGGTGTGCGCGGTTCCACAGGGGGTGCCATGAAGATCGGGTTGGCGTTGGGCAGCGGGGCGGCGCGCGGCTGGGCCCATGTGGGCGTGTTACGGGCCTTGGAGGAGATCGGCATCAAGCCCGCCATGATCTGTGGCACCTCGGTGGGCGCCCTGGTGGGGGCGGCCCATCTGACCAACCAGTTGGACGCGTTGCAGCGCTATGCCCAGGGTTTCGGGATGCTGGGCGTGTTCAAACTGCTGGACATCACCCTGTCACGCGGCGGGCTGGTCAGCGTTGAAAAGGCCTATGAGGCGTTCCGCAACCCCCACACCGATATCCCCATTGAACAGCTGCCCATCCCCTTTGCCGCCGTCGCCACCGATCTGGCGACGGGCAAGGAGGTCTGGCTGCGGGAAGGCCATCTGCTGGATGTGGTGCGGGCATCGGCCGCCATTCCAGGATTGTTTCCGGCTGTGCCCTTCCAGGGCATGTGGCTGGCCGACGGGGCGCTGGTGAACCCGGTGCCTGTCTCTCTCACCCGCGCGCTGGGGGCGGAGATTGTCATCGCCGTCAACCTGAATGGCGACCTGTCGCAATTGCCGCGCCTGTCCAAGGCGCAGTTGGGGCCGGTTAATGTCTCCCTGCCCGATCATCTGCTGGAAAGCGATGAGGGGACGGCCGAGCACCCCCCGGCACCGCGCGGCAGCGGGGGAGCGTCGGGCGGCGGCGGCGCACCGAAGCCACTGGCACAGCTGGCGGCCAAGCTGAACGCCATGGGCGAACGGACCCGCAGCATGGCCGCCCAGTTCATGGCCCCCAAACAACCCACCCCCAATGTGCTGGAGGTGATGGCCAGTTCCATCGACATCATGCAGGACCGCATCACCCGGTCCCGTCTGGCTGGTGAGCCGCCCGACGTATTGCTGACCCCGCGCATCGGCCATATCGGCATTCTGGAATTCGAAAAGGCCGATGAGCTGATCGAGCTGGGCTATACCGCCACCATGGCCATGCGCCCGGCCATTGAGCTGGCGCTGGAACGGTAATACCAATCTCCCGGGCCTGTTGAAAAAGCCCTAACATTTTGATTCGATGGCGATGTCACGGGAGGCATCGCCATGTTGGGTCAGAAGGATCGTCGTCAGCCTGAGCTGTTTGTGGCGTGCTCGCTGCGGGAGCTGCTGCCAGCAGACCATGTGCTTGTTCGGGTTGATAAGGTTCTGGATCTGGGTTGGCTTGAGGCGGAGGTTGCCGATCTTTACAGCGTTCAGACGGGCCGCCCTGGGATTGCGCCTGAGGTTGCAGTTCGGTTGATGCTGGCTGGGATGCTGCTCGGCATTGTTCATGACCGGCGGCTGATGCGGGAGGCACAGGTCAATCTGGCGATCCGCTGGTTCATCGGCTATGGGCTGCATGAGCCATTGCCGGACCATTCGAGCCTGACCCGCATCCGCCAGCGCTGGGGGGTGGATCGGTTCCGCCAGATTTTCGTGCGTACCGTCCAGTCTTGTATCGCCGCCCGGATCGCCAAAGGCGAGATTGTCCATATCGACAGTTCGTTGATCCGGGCCAATGTCAGTTGGGATGCCATCGCGCGGCGCCATGTCGACGCCGTTGAGACCGCCAATCCGCAGGAGAGCGGGGAAGATCGGGGCGATGGCCCGCCGCCGCCGGCGAAGGGTGAGAAGAAGAACAAGAAGCAGACCGCCATCTGCACCAGCGATCCCGATGCCACGCTGACCACCAACAAGACCGGCCGCCGGAGCGAGCCCGCCTACAAGCATCACACGGCGGTAGACGCCGAGCGGGGTGTGGTGCTCGACGTGGCGGTGACCACCGGTGCCGTCCATGACACGAAGATGACCGAAGCCCAACTTGATGCTATTACAGCAACCACCGGCGTCGCCATCCAGGTGGCGACCATGGATGCCAGCTACGCCATCACGCGGATCTTTGCCGACCTGGAAGCGCGCGGCATC
This sequence comes from Niveispirillum sp. SYP-B3756, assembly GCF_009495745.1. Taxonomy (GTDB): domain Bacteria; phylum Pseudomonadota; class Alphaproteobacteria; order Azospirillales; family Azospirillaceae; genus Niveispirillum. The sequence continues at coordinate 123 of NZ_WIDQ01000004.1, read as the reverse complement.
GAAGCCATCATTCCCACCAAGGTCGAACGAGCCCCCAAGAAGGGCATCATCCCCGTGCGCCGTTTCAAACTCGACGCCAGGCACCGCGTCGTCCGCTGTCCCGGCGGAAAGCGGCTGCGGCCC
>NZ_WIDQ01000039.1 GCF_009495745.1 Niveispirillum sp. SYP-B3756 | reverse complement strand
GGCGATAACAGCTTTACAGCGCGCCATCGCCATTCGCAGACCAAAGCCCGGCCTGATCCACCATTCGGACAGGGGAAGCCAATATTGTTCTGATGAGTATCAGAAAATCCTGAAAACCCATGGCATGCAGATTTCCATGAGCGGCAAAGGAAATTGCTATGATAACTCCATGGTTGAGACGTTCTTCAAGACACTGAAATCTGAACTCATCTGGAGAACGGTTTTTTTGTCACGATGGCAGGCAGAACGCGCCATTGGCACATTCATCGACGGGTTCTATAATCCCATACGGCGACACTCGGCCTTGGGCTACAAAAGCCCTATCCTGTTCGAGGCCGCCGCCTGACGGCGAGAAAATGGCTCTCCACTTTGCCAGGGCAAGTCCAATAGCGGCCTCGGCGCTCAGGTGACGGCGCGCGCTGCCGATCAAGCCCGCGCAGAGGCACGGCTCGTCGCAGCGCGCGCCGATCTCGCCAAGGCGAAGATCGATCTCGACCGCCGCGAGGCGCTCGCGGCGTCAGGGTCCGTCTCCGGCGATGAACTGACCATCGCGCGCAATGCCTACAGCACGGCCACGGCAAATCTGAAGGTCGCACAGGCCGAGAATGCGCAGGCGGAGGCCAATCAGACCTCGGCAATGGGCAGCCGCGACGCCAACCGTGCCCTGATCGCGGACGTCGCTCCCGAAGCCAACCCGGAAGTGCTGGCTGCGCGCGCCGCGCGCGACCAGGCGCGGGTGAACCTCGATCGCACTGTGGTGCGGGCGCCCATCGACGGCATCGTATCGCGTCGTCAGGTGCAGGTCGGACAGCGTGTCCAGGCGGGCGCGACGATGATGGTGGTGGTGCCTGTCCAGGCCGCATTTGTCGACGCCAACTTCAAGGAAGGGCAGCTCGCCCGCGTCAAGCCGGGACAGAGCGTCACCATGACCTCCGATCTTTACGGCGACGATGTCGAATATCACGGCCGCGTCGTCGGCTTCTCGGGCGGTACCGGCGCAGCCTTCGCGGTGGTTCCCGCCCAGAACGCCACCGGCAACTGGATCAAGGTGGTTCAACGCCTGCCTGTGCGGATCGCGCTCGATCCGAAGGAGCTGGCCGAACATCCGCTGCGGGTGGGTCTGTCGATGGACGCTACCGTGGATCTCTCGAACTAAGCGGAACCCGGACATGACGGATACTGTCGCTGAGCCGAATATGGCGAGGCCACTCACCGGCGCGACCCTTATCATTGCCGCGCTGCTGATCGGGTTGGGTAATTTCCTTGTCGTTCTCGACACGACCATCGCCAACGTGTCCATCCCGCATATTGCCGGCTCGCTCGGCGTATCGGTGACCGAGGCGACCTGGGTCATCACTTCCTATGCCGTCGCCGACGCCATCACCGTCCCGCTTGCGGGATTCCTGGCCCGGCGCTTCGGTGAGCAGAGGGTGTTCATCGCGGCCTTCATCGCCTTTGGCATTTTCTCATTGCTATGCGGCCTGTCACGTTCGCTCGAGATGCTGATCGCGGGTCGGGTTCTGCTGGGTCTGGCCGGCGGCATGATCATACCCCTGTCGCTGACATTGCTGCTGCGCATCTTTCCTGCCGAAAAAGCGACGCTCGCGACGATCGTCTGGGCGATGACCACCACGGTCGCGCCGATTGCCGGACCCATCCTGGGTGGAATCATCTCCGACAATGCCGGCTGGGAATGGATCTTTTTCCTCAACGTGCCCGTCGCGGCTATCGGCGCCGCGGGCCTGCTCTACCTGCTGCATGGGCGGCGCGAGGAGACGGCCCGATCGCCGATCGACGTGATCGGCCTCGTCCTCCTCGTCATCTGGGTCGCATCGCTCCAGATCGTGCTCGACGAGGGGCGCAACCGAGATTGGTTCGCGGCGACAGAAATTCGCGTTCTGGCTGTTGTTGCGGCAATCGGCTTCGTCGCGTTCCTGATCTGGGAGCTGACCGACAAACACCCCATCGTGAACCTGCGTGTCTTTCGGCACCGCGGCTTCGTCGTCGCGTCCATCACCTATGCCTTGAGCTTCGCCGCCTATTTCGCGACGGTCGTGCTTATCCCGCTCTGGCTCCAGCAGAATATGGGTTATACCGCGACCTGGGCCGGCTATGCGACCGGCATCATGGGTATTTTCGCGGTGCTCGCCTCACCGGCCATCGGCGCCGCGGCCGCCAAGATGGACGTGCGGCTGATCATCTCGATCGGAATCGCCGGGATGGCGCTCATCTCGCTTTGGCGCACCGGCTTCACGCCGGATATGACCTTTCTGCAGATGGCCTGGCCGATGCTGCTGACAGGCCCATTCCTCATGATGTTCTTCATTCCTGTCACCGGCCTATGCGTCGCCAGCGTTGATCCGCACGAACAGGCCGACGCCGCCGGCATCTCCAATTTCCTGCGCACGCTGACTGCCGCCTTCGCTGCGTCGTTGGTCCAGACGGGTTGGATCAACGCCGCGCGGGTTAATCAGACCGAACTGGTCGGCGCCATGCAACAGGGGCCTTCCACGATCGAGACAATGGTGGCGTCGGGCCTGTCGCGCGAAACGGCGACCACCTTGCTGACCAATGTCGTCGAAAGCCAGAGCGTGATGCTCGCCACACTCGACATGTTCGCCGCGGTCGCGTTGTGCCTTGCCTTCACCGGGGTGTTGATCTGGTTGGCGCCGCGGCCGAAAGGTCCGATCGACACCAGCGGTGGGCACTAGAGCGGATTCATCTAGAGCCCCCTGCGTTCGACTAAACGCAGGGGGTTCTAGCTGACATCTATCGCGCTGCCCTCAGGATCTCAATCAGTAACCGCGCCGCGGCTTGCCGGCTGGACCAATCGGGCGTATTTGCCCAATACACCGCGGCTGTAGCGCGCGGGCCGGGGCTGCCAGCGTTCGCGCCGCATCGCCAGTTCCTCCCCTTCCACCTGCAGTTCGATCAGTTTCCGATGCGCGTCGATGGTGATACGGTCGCCTTCCTCCACCAGGGCGATGGGACCGCCATCGAAGGCCTCCGGCGTGACATGACCGACCACCATGCCCCAGGTTCCACCAGAGAACCGACCGTCGGTGATCAGGCCAACGCTCTCTCCCAGCCCCCGGCCGATGATGGCCGAGGTCGGTGCAAGCATTTCCGGCATGCCGGGTCCGCCCTTGGGTCCGAGATAGCGCAGAACCAGCACGTCACCCGGCTGAATCCGGTCGCCCAGGATGGCCTCCATCGCCGACTGTTCATCGTCGAACACGCGGGCCGGACCGCTGATTACTGGATTTTTCAGGCCGGTGATCTTCGCCACCGCCCCGTCCGGTGCCAGGTTCCCCTTCAGGATCGCCAGATGGCCCTCGGTATAGAGCGGGCGGTCGATCGACCGGATCACGTCCTGGTCTGCAGCGGCGTCGGGCACTTCTGCCAGTTCCTCCGCCAAACTGCGACCGGTGATCGTCAGGCAGTCGCCATGGAGCAGCCCCGCGTTCAACAGGATCTTCAGCACCTGCGGTACGCCACCCGCCCTGTGCAGGTCGACGGCCATATATTTGCCGGACGGCTTCAGGTCGCAGATGACCGGCACCTTGCGTCGCACCCGCTCGAAATCGTCGAGCGTCCATTCCACCTCCGCAGCATGGGCGATAGCAAGATAATGGAGCACCGCATTGGTCGACCCCCCCATCGCCATCACCAGCGTCACCGCGTTCTCGATCGAGCGGCGGGTGATGATGTCGCGTGGGCGGATGTTACGGCGAACCGCCTCCACCAGCACCTGGGCGGATTTGGCGGCGCTGTCGGCCTTCTCACCGTCCGGATTGGCCATGTTGGCCGATCCCAGCAGCGAAAGGCCCAGCGCCTCGAAGGACGAACTCATGGTGTTGGCAGTGTACATGCCACCGCAAGCCCCGGTGCTGGGGCAGGCGTTCCGCTCGATCCCTTCGAAATCCTCCTCGCTCATCCGCCCTGCCAGAAAGGTGCCGACCGCTTCGAAGGCGGAAACGATCGACAGGTCCTGCCCCTTCCAATGTCCCGGCTTGATCGTCCCGCCATAGACGTAGATCGCCGGCACGTTGGTGCGGGCGATCGCGATCATGCCGCCGGGCATGTTCTTGTCGCAGCCGCCGATCACCACCACGCCGTCCATCCACTGCCCCTGGACACAGGTCTCAATGGAGTCAGCAATCACCTCGCGCGACACCAGCGAGTATTTCATCCCCTCCGTGCCCATCGCCATGCCGTCGGAGATTGTCGGCGTGCCAAAAAGCTGCGGGTTGGCGCCCGCCGCCTTCAGCGCCGCAGCCGCCGCATCCGCCAGCGGTTGCAGGCCGGCATTGCAGGGCGTGATGGTGGAATGGCCGTTGGCGATGCCGATCATCGGCTCGTCGAAATCGGCCTTTTCATAGCCAAGCGCATAGTACATCGCCCGGTTCGGCGACCGCTCCACCCCCTGCGTGATGTGCCTGGACCGTTCATTGTAAGCCATGGAAAGCCTCCTCCAGCGCCGTTATTGCCGCGCCAGGCAAGAGTACCGCCCGCTGTTCAATCGTAGAAATTCATAATACCGTGGCCTGTAAATCGTACAACATATCAAACCCTGCCATGGTCACTGACATTCGCCAGCTTCGCCATTTTCTCGCCGTTGCAGAGGAACTGCATTTCGGACGCGCGGCGGAACGGCTCGGCATCACCCAACCGCCGCTGAGCCAGAGTATCCAGGCGCTGGAGGCGGAGTTGGGGGTCGCTCTGTTCATCCGTAACCGACGCATGGTCGCCCTGACCCCGGTCGGCGCCGCGTGGCTGCCGCATGTCCGCCAAGTGGTGTCGGACGCAGCCGCCCTACCAGTGCTGGCCCGCCGCATCGCGGGCGGGGAGGTCGGCACCGTGCGGCTGGGGTTCGTTAGCACGGCGATCTATAGCCTGCTTCCCGATCTGGTCGCGAAACATAAGTCGGGGCAGCCCGACGTCGAGCTTCATCTGTTCGAGCAGACCAGCGACATTCAGATCGAAGGGCTGCTGGAGGGAACAATGGATGTTGGCCTCATCATCCCGCCGGCCCGGGCGTTGCATCCTACTCTGCGCTACCGTCCCCTGCTGCGTGAGCCGCTGGTAGCGGCCGTCCCGACTGGCTGGATCGACAGCGGTCAACTGGCGACCGCGGCAGGAGGTGTTTCTGTCACTGCACTTGCCGAAAAGCCGCTGCTCCTCTTTCCTCGGCGCAGCGCCCCCGCCTTCCATGACTTGGTGACAGGCTATCTGGCGACGGCGCAAGCCGGCATTCCGCTCGGACAGGAAGCGGTTCAGATGCAGACGATCATCAGCTTGGTGTCGGCCAGGCTTGGCTTCGCCCTGGTTCCGCAATCGCTGCACAACCTCGCCCGCGCCGGGGTTTCATTCCTGCCGCTGACGCCCCAGCCTCCGTCAGTCGAGCTTGGGATCGTGTGGCATATCGGAACCGTCACGCCTGCGGTGGATGGATTCATCGCCACCGCGCTTTGCGAAGCAAATCCCCTCCTCTCTTCATATTCCCACCATCCGCCTGCACCAATTCATCAGGGCACGCAGAACTCTACCAATCAGGCTTTCCGCAAGACGACCGATGGCTGACGCTTACGATACATTTCCAGGAAGCAGAGCAGGCCAGCTACGCCCATTTTCACTCTCTGTTGTTACCTATATGTTACCTGCGGGGTTTTGGCTGGCGCTGTTTGCGGACAGCAAAAAACCCCGCAAGACGTTGATCTTGCTGGGGTTTTCTTTTGGATGCGGGGACAGGATTTGAACCTGTGACCTTCAGGTTATGAGCCTGACGAGCTACCGGGCTGCTCCACCCCGCGTCAGAGGTGTCAGTGGCGTTGCCACTGAAGCTTTTTGTTTGGGGTGTTT
>NZ_WIDQ01000038.1 GCF_009495745.1 Niveispirillum sp. SYP-B3756 | reverse complement strand
GGGACAGGATCGACCATTCGTGGTCCGTAAGTTCGTAGCGGCGGCGCGTCATCAGGGGCTCCTTGTCAAAGCCCTTGAATCACGACGCCAATTCCAAACCAAGCAGTTTTATGAGTTTACTGCCTAGTCCAGCGCGAAGACCATCGCCTTCAGATACTGGGTTTCCGGCAGCAGCGGATGCACCGGATGGTCGGGCCCGGCGCCGGCGAAGCGCAGGATGCGCCCCTGGCGGCCGGCATCGCCCAGCCCGCGCGCCACCTCCTGGTGGAACAAAGGCGGTTCCATGTTGTGGGAGCAGGATGCCACCAGCAACATGCCGCCTGGTGCCACCAGTTTGGCGGCGGTCTTGGTCATGCGGCGATAGGCGCGGCTGCCCACGGCCAGATCCTTGCGGGATTTCACGAAGGCCGGCGGATCGGCGATCACGACCTCAAACGTGCGACCCTCTGCCACCCACTGGTCCATCAGGGTGAAGGCATCGCCCTTGGCCGTGTCCACCCGATCGGTCACACCATTGGCCTCTGCCGCCTTGGCCGCGATGGAAAGCGAAAGGGCAGAGCGGTCGACCAGGGTGACATGGGCAGCACCGCGCTTGGCCGCCAGCACGCCGAACCCACCGGCATAGGTATAGAAATCGACGACCGACTTGCCCTTGCACAGGTTGGCGATGAAGGCGCGGTTGTCGCGCTGGTCAAAGAACCAGCCGGTCTTCTGGCCTTCCGACAGGTCGGCAAAGAAGGTGGCACCGTTTTCTTCCAGCGGGATCAGCCCCTCGATGCTGCCCTTGGCAACCCGCACTTCCTCCGGCAGACCTTCATAGGTGCGCGCAGCGCTGTCATTGCGCAGCACGATGGCGCGCGGGTTCAGCACCTCGTCCAGGGCGGCCAGGATCATCGGAATGCGGCGATCCATGGCCACATTGTTGGCCTGCACCACCACCACATCACCATAGCGGTCGATGATCAGCGCCGGCAGCCCGTCGCTTTCGGCATGGATCAGGCGATAGAAGGGCCGATCGAACAGCCGGTCACGGATTTCCAGGGCCCGGCGGATACGGTTCACGAAGAAGCCGGTATCAATCACCGTGGCGGCATCGCGCGACAGGAAGCGCGACGCGATCAGCGTATGCGGGTTGAAGGTGGCAATGCCCAGCGTGGCTCCACCGGCATCGGTGACGCGCACGATGGAACCGGCCGGCAGCGCCTTGGCCGCCTTATCCATATCCACTTCGTTGGAATAGACCCAGGGATGGCCATGCTGGGCGCGCTTGTGCCGGCCCGCCTGCAGGCGGATCACCGGCAGGGCGGCAGGTTTGGCAACTGGGGTGGAGTCGGGGGCCGTCGCGGCAGCATTCTCAGTCATGCGCGGAAAATACAATGCCGCCCCACCCCCGCCAAGGGGAGCACCCGTTCAGGCTTTGCGCGTCAGACCAGCACGCGGCACAGGCGCAGATCTTCCCGATGATGGCCATGGCTGATGGCACGTTCCAGGGCGCGTGAGGGGGCCGCCGGCCCGTCGGCCTGCGGCAGGTGCAGATGCACGGCCCCGCAGGCCCGCTCCTGCGCCTCCCGGTCCATGTCGGCCAGCAGCAGGTCGATCGCCACCTCCGGCTCGAACAGGTCCAGCGCCAGGAACATGTCCACCTGCAGCACCGTGCCATGCTTCGGGCTGGGCATGGCCTGGAAGGCATAAAGCCCGTGGATATAGCCATGATCCACCTGGGCGACGCGAATGCCGCCCTCGCTCGCCGCGATCATACGTGCGGCATAATCGCGCCATTCCTCCCGGCTGATACCGGACTTGCCCGCCTGGATCAGCGGGTAGACCTGATCAATGCGGCGCCGGTCCAGGGGTGTGACGGTGAAACGGTCGGACATCATGGGTCGGATTCTTCGTCTGGGGGAACGGGACAGTCACCGCCCGTGACGTAACCTGATGCCAGACCCGCCCCGAAAATGCTTTGATCCAGGTCAAGGCAGGGCCATGATACGGAAGTATATCTGTTCACGGCTGAACGGTTGTGGAATCATTTCAATTGGTGGCAATATGGTCCACCAGACCACGGCGGTTGAAGAGCAGGCTGCGGCCCGGATTGGAAGCGTTATCATCGCTGATCCGGGGCTGCGCAGCCTGCCTTATTCATTTTGGTTGCCGGGGTGTATCAGGATGGGGGGTGGCTTCATGGAACCAGCGACGGGTGCGCACGCGGCATTGGCCCCAATCCCTGCCAACAATGCGGCAGGCGCGGATATCAACCCCTGCAGCGCCTGCCCGGTGCGCTCCCTCTCCGTCTGCTCCGCCTTGGAGCAGGAGGAATTGCGGCGCCTGGCCGAAATTCTGGTCAATATGAAGGTTGAACCCGGCCATACCATGTTCTCTGAGGGGGACAAGGCCGACATGCTGTTCAACGTCACTTCCGGCACCATGAAGCTGTACAAGCTGCTGCCCGACGGTCGGCGGCAGATCACCGGTTTCCTGCTGGCCGGGGATTTCATGGGTCTGTCGGTTAATGACACCTATGCCTATTCGGCCGAAGCGGTGACCCAGGCCACGCTCTGCCGTTTCCCGCGTCGCCGGCTGGAGGCGCTGCTGGAAGATTATCCCAAGATGCAGCGCCGCCTGTTCGCCATGGCCTCGAACGAACTGGCCGCTGCGCAGGACCAGATGCTGCTGCTGGGCCGCAAGAACGCCAAGGAGCGAATCGCCTCCTTCCTGCTGCTGCTCTCCCAGCGGGCGGTGCGGCGTGGCTTCAAGGATAATCCGGTGCATGTGCCGATGAGCCGGTCGGACATTGCCGATTATCTGGGCCTGACGACGGAAACCGTCAGCCGCACCTTCACTCAGCTGAAGACCAGCCGCGTCATCGCCTTGATGGAAGGCGGCAAGGTCAAGATCAATGACCGCGACGCGCTGCAGGATCTGGCCGACGGCGCGACCTGATCGGGAGTAGGGGCAATGGCTGGCATCAACGGACTTGGCAGCAGTTTGACCAGCGCGCTTTCCGGTGCGCTGGCGCAGACGCAGCGCCTGTCCAATTCTGCCAGCAATGTTGCCAATGCCCGCAGTACCGGGGCCATTCCCGGTGCCAACGGTACGGTGTCGGCGGGCAAGAATGCGGCCTATGCCCCCAGCGCCACCGATACAGTGGCGGCCGATGGCGGCGGTACGCGGGCGGTATCCCGCCCCGTCACCCCCGCCTATATCCCGGAATATCAGCCGGACAGCCCGCAGGCCGATGGCAATGGGCTGGTGGCCGCGCCTAATGTGGACCCGGTGAGCGAAACCACCACCCAGATCGGCGCGCTGTCCGCATATAAGGCCAATTTGGCCGTTATCCGCACCCAGGATGACATGCAGCGCGAAGCCATCAATACGCTGGCGTGAGGGGTATCCTTTAGGGTCCGTCCGGCAAGTTATATGGCGGGCTAGTTTGTGATGCTGTGCCATGCTTCAGCCGCGCTACGCTGCAGTTCAGCAGCCGCCCGGATGTGGCCCCATCTGGGATGACGCGCGTGCCGGCATCCTGCACCATGTCAGCAGGGGTGTTTGACCTGGATAAGATACAGGCCGAGGGCTGGACGCCGGGCACCCCGATCCTTTGGGATGACGACGCCAAGCGCTCTGAACCGCACCGGGATTGTCGGCGGCTCCAACTCCTGAGAGGATGGGGCTACCATGAGCAAGACAACAAACAAGTTTTCGGCTGAAGTCCGCGAGCGTGCTGTCCGGCTGGTGCTGGATCACGAGAAGGATCATCCATCGCGATGGGCGGCGGTGTCATCCGTGGCGTCGAAGATCGGGTGTTCGGCGCACACGCTGAATGAGTGGGTCAAGAAGGCCGAGGTGGAAAGCGGCAGCCATGCTGGCGTTCCGCTGGATGTGCTGGAGAAGCTGAAGGCGCAGGAGCGGGAGATCCGGGAGTTGCGCCAGGCGAATGAGATCCTGCGCAAGGCGTCGGCATATTTTGCGATGGCGGAGCTCGACCGCCGACCGAAATGATGCTGGGTTTCATTGATGCCCACCGCCAGGAATACGGGGTCGAGATCCTATGAGGTGAAGAGCGGCCGGAACCGCGTCAGAGTTCTGGTCCAGCACTGAACCCGGAGGCCGTCATGTCCAACGCACCCACTGCGTCCACCATTCGTGTCGAACTCGGCGCGATCTTCGTTTCGCTTGAACTGAGCCAGTCGAAGTGGCTGGTCACATCGTTGACGCCGGGTGGCGGCGAGAAGATGTCAAACCCGGATTTGTCACCGGTTGCCGGCATTTTTCCGGATTTATTTTTGATAACAAGTAATTACCCTTATTTTGGAGCGGTTAAGAATTTACAGGGTGTTTTTCGGGATGCGGTTTGCGGATCATGGTCGGCGGGTGGTCATGGGGGCGTTTGACGGGGGAGAAATCACCTCGGATGCGGGCGGGCTGCTGTTGCGTGAGGTGGCTGGTCGGCTGAATTTGTTTGAGCGGATGGCGGCCTGCTTTGAGGACCGACGCAACCGTAAGCAGGTGACGCATCCGCTGCCCGATCTACTGGCTCAGCGGGTCGTCGCCATGGCGCTGGGATACGAGGACCTCAACGATCACGACCGGATGCGCCACGATCCGCTGCTGAAGGTGACGGCGGCAGCCAGGCCGCGGGTGCCGGGTGGCGCGCCGCTGCCGGCGCTGGCCGGGAGTTCGACGCTGGGTCGGCTGGAGCGGCGTTTTGAGGAGGCCGACCGGCGTTATCACAAGTTCACCGCGCAGCCGTCACGCCTGCAGGATCTGTATGTCGAGCTGTTCACCGGCAGTTACGCGACAGCGCCGGAGCGGATCATTCTGGATATCGACGCGACGGATATTGAAACGCATGGCCATCAGCAGGGAAGCTTCTTCCACGGTTATTATGAGCATCGTTGCTTTCTGCCGCTTTATATTTACTGTGGCCCGCATCTGCTGCTCTCCAAGCTGCGCCCCGGCAATGTGGACGGTGCCGAAGGAGCCAAGGCGGCCATCAAGCGGGTGGTGGGCAACATCCGCCGCCACTGGCCCAAGGTCAGCATCCTGGTGCGCGGGGATTCCGGGTTCGCGCGCGCGAACCTGATGAACTGGTGCGAGGCCAACGGCGTCGATTATATTTTCGGCCTGCCGCGCAACGACTATCTTCTGCATAAGGACCGCAAGATCCGCTCACGCGCGGCGATGGAATTCCTGGCCACGGGGGAAACGGCGGAAATGTTCGGAAGTTTCTATCACCAGACCCGCTCGGACAGCTGGACCCGGCCCCGCCACGTCATCGCCAAGGTGCTGCACCGGTCGGGGACAGAACAACGCTGCCGGTTTCTGGTCACCTCTCTGGACTGGAACGCGTCTGCCGTCATTGAGGCCCTGGCCCAAGCCCGCGATGCCGCGGAAAATCAAGGGGATAAGCCGCCGTGCGACCGGCTGGCCCGGACGATCTACAAGGCACTGTACTGCCCGCGCGGCGATATGGAGAACCGGATCAAGGACTGCCAGCTTGATCTTTTCGGATACCGGGCCTCGGCCCATGCCTTCAAAACCAACCAGACCCGGCTGATCCTGGCCGGCTTCGCCGATGTGCTGATGACGCAATTGCGGCTCATGGCGTTGCAAGCCACCGACCTGGCCAAGGCCGCCCCCCATACCATCCGGCAGAAGCTGCTGAAAATCGGCGCCCGGGTGGTCACCTCGCTACGGCGGATCCGGATTTCCATGCCCGACGCCTGCCCTGTCCAGCACATCTTCTTCACCGCCTGGCGCGCCCTGGCCTCACCCTGACCTCCTCTGCTTCCAGCGAACGGAAACTGACCGCCTGATCCAAGGGCCCGATCGAAGGGAATGATGAGGCACGCCCGCTCGCAACAAGATTTACCTCCTTTGGTTGTTATTCGGCGCGATTATGTCGAGGCTGGATTTCGTCCCGGTTCTGCGCGAAGCCCTGATCCGAAAAATCGCATCCCCAACCCGGCGCCGGAGCCCAAATGCGACCGATTTCTCAGGCAAAAAAAATCCCGTGACGAATCCGGGTCGCATGGTGCCATCTACGCTCATTTTCACTTTCATCTGGTAGCTATATGGTAGCTAGAGCATCGCGCGAGAAAGCGGAATCGAAGGATTCCCTTTTTGGTCTGGATGTGATTCATCTTTATCGGAGGTGGATCATGGGCAAGGCGTATTCAGAAGATCTTCGGGAACGCGTTGAAGCGC
>NZ_WIDQ01000037.1 GCF_009495745.1 Niveispirillum sp. SYP-B3756 | reverse complement strand
CATTCATCGACGGGTTCTATAATCCCATACGGCGACACTCGGCCTTGGGCTACAAAAGCCCTATCCTGTTCGAGGCCGCCGCCTGACGGCGAGAAAATGGCTCTCCACTTTGCCAGGGCAAGTCCAAGCTGCTTCTGCATCTCAGGCGGGGGCTATCGGATATTATGGTCAGGATGACAGTGCTGTACCCAGTTGATCAACAAGACGTGCCCGGACAGTCTTGGCAAGCTTGTCCAGGTTCAACTGCTTCCACCGCACGGCTGGCAGGTTCGCAGCTTCAGGAAGCCCGACGAGGCTCCAATCCGGCTCCCCGCGCTTGAACCGCAGCAAGAAGTCCCGATGCGCGGCCGGCATCCCGCCGATGATCGTCGCAATCAACGCCTCCCGCGCCGCCGCCAAGTCCTCAAGAGCGACGGGCTCTGTCGTCATGCCCTCGAAACCCTGCGCGAACTCTTGGGCTAGGTCCTTGCGACGGGGTGCCACCAGTTCAAATATCAACCGGTCATGGCTGACCAGGTAGACGATGAAGGCGCGGCGCAGTTCATCATTGATGCCCTCGTTGGCCAGCAGGTCCTTGATGTCGAACAAATCCCGCGGATGTTGCCGATCGAGTGCCGCCACGATCTTTCCAGCATAAAGATCGGCGAACGAGACGACCTGCATTTCGGCAAAGCCGAACGCCTCCTCCACCGTAGCAGACACGGAGCGCAGTTCCGAAGCGAAGACGCAGCCACGCAGAACGGGCGTCACCTCGATCTTGATCTGGGCATCCCCCCGGTGCACGGTCAGCTTCGTGACAACCCTCTCGCGTGTGTTCAGGACTTCGGTGACATGAGCACCGCGCAGTCCCTTGCGGATGGCAGCGGCGATCCGCTTCATGCCGGCATCGATCGCAGACAGGGATTCAGGACGCCCGGCCACCGGCAGGTAGGTCAGGTCGATGTCGACCGACAGGCGGGGCATGTCGCGGACGAACAGGTTGATCGCCGTGCCGCCCTTCAGCGCGAAATCCTCTTCCGCCGCAACGAATGGCATCACGGCGATCAGGAGTGCGACCTGCACCCGATAGCGATCAGACAGGGGCACCAAGATCCTCCGGCACGGTTATCAGATATTTCGGATCAAGCCGGCCACCCTTGACCAGCATGCGCTTACCGCTGCCGAGCGATATACGGTCCCGGTCGATCCGGTTGAGCCAGCGATGGCCATGTCGTTCGGCGAACCAGAAGAACAGCCGCTTGGCCTTCACGCTGCGGCAATCTTCCAGCAGCTTCTGGAGACGGGTTGGGCTGAGCGTGCGCAGCCCCTCCGCGATCACATCGACATTGTGGAATGTCTCGCGTTTCGGCAGTTCATCCAGCAATTCCAGAAAGGCCCGTTCAGGTGTGGAAACCAGCAGAGGCCATTGCGCGTTCATGGATAGCGGGCGCACATGATCCCCGGTTCGTTCATGGTCATCGCCACCTGCCAAGCTGAGCGGCCCCTCCGCGGCAGTCGCTGCACTGAACAGGGTCTGGGCCTTGTGGAAGATGAAGCGCTCCTTGAAAGGCAGTTTCGCAAGCCAGCCTGGAGGGGGTTCGTCACCATAGAGGTGGATGCTCGCCGGCCCGCTGGCGGAGACGTAGTGACCAAACCCTTGCAGTTCAAGCGCGGTCCGGCCGCCCACGATCAAGGGATGCTTCATCAATGCTTGCAATGAGATGACGGCTCTTTCCCAGGTCAGCTTGCCAATTGGTCGCTTATAGGTGCCACGAACCGGCTGTACCAGCCAGCCGGCGGCGACATACTGGCTGCGGAGGCTGGTCGAATAGCCGTGCCGCTCCATCCAGGCCGCATCTACCAGCAGCCCGTCAGGGAGCGTCCGCTCCAGTAAGTTTAACTTTCCTATCCTTTGCTCAGTCATACTTGGCAAAATAGCATAGTTTCAAACTGTGCTCCAAGGTTCAAGTTTATGGCTGCTTACAAAGTATAACTTTGCAAAATTCAACTTCTGTAAACTTATAGCCCATTCATATGGCATCTCACAGGAGGAGCAGCCAATGGCCATTGCGGTCTTTCCGCCGTTCCGGTCGCTGCTCCGATAGCGAATACGGCTACGAACGGCGTGTCCGGAAAGCGCCCATTTGGTCGTTCATTGGGATGGAGTTGGCCACCGGAAACAGACAAGCAACAGGGAGCTTGACTCTCAGGATTGGTAAGAATATCTTACCACATGTCAGATCAAGGAGGCGACCATGGACCCCATCGCACTCAAAGAGAAGCTGATCGTCGTGCTCGGTCAGATTCAGGCCGATAGCGGCTTAGAATGCCCGTCGCTTACTGGGGCTACCAAGCCCATCGAGAACCTGCCGAAGTTCGACAGCAAGGTATGGCCTGTCGCGACCACCATTCTTGCCATCGAGATCGGTGCGACTATCCCAAACGACGTCAATATCTTCGTCGACGAGACGACAAAGCTCCCGCGTTCCATCGACGAGACCGTCGCCTTCGTCTGCAACCTGCTCAAGAAGCATAACGAGACAGAAGCGGCAGCAGCATGACTGAAATCGATTCCACCAAGCGGACACAGATTGCCGAGCGGCTGAAAGAGGCGCGTAGGCTCGCGGGTCTGTCGCAAGGTAATGTCGCCAAGATGCTCGGTCTACATCGTCCCTCTGTAAGCGAGATCGAAGCCGGCAATCGCCGCGTTTCAGCTGACGAGCTTGCCCGGCTCGCCGAGATTTATGACGTCAACGTCGCTTGGTTGCTGGGCGAGGCGCCCGAGACGATTGACGCCCAGGACCCGCGGCTCGAACTTGCGGCACGCGAACTCTCTAAACTCAAGTCCGATGACCTGGAACGCCTGCTGAAGCTATTGGCCGCGATGCGCAGCGATTCCACTACGAACGGAGGCGACCGTTGATTGACGTTGTGCGCACTGCCAAGCCTAGCTTCAACCGTCGCGCTCTTGCGACCCAAGCCATGCAAGCCGCCACGGCGACGCGGGCAAAGGGTAAGCTAGACCAGGTCGGCCCGATCTGCATCTACGGGCTGTGCGAAACGCTTGGCGTCGCGGTGCGTTTCAACAACATCAACATGGAAGGGATGTATCAGCGTGACACACCTCCGCGCATCCATCTTTCCGCCCGACGGCCCCTGCCGCGTCGCGCCTTCAATTGCGCTCATGAACTCGGCCATCATGTCTTCAAACATGGGTCGTCGATCGACGAGCTACGCGAGGACGCGAAAGCTCAGCCCTGGGACGACCCAAAGGAGTTTCTGGCTGACACCTTCGCGGGTTTCATCCTCATGCCGATCATCGGCCTGCGGCGCGCCTTCTCAGTCCGCGGGTGGAATCCGGAAACGGCAACGCCAGCGCAGATATTCGTCATCGCCTGCGAGTTCGGCGTTGGTTATGCGACGCTCCTCACCCACCTCTCGGTGGGCGTGAATCTGCTCACCCGTGGCCGCGCTGCCTTTTTGCAGCGGGTTACGCCGAAGGCGCTGCGTATGGACATTCTCGGGACGCTGACGCCTGAGCCGCTGATCATCATCGACCGCCATCACTCGGCGCCCACCCTCGACGCAGAGGTCAAGACACTGCTTCTTCTGCCGCACGACACCGAGGTGGCGGGCGGCGGCCTCTTTTTCGAGCGCGATCTCCCAGCAGGACGCTTATTCCGAGCTGTCAAACCAGGGATATTTCAAGCAGTGGCCGGAGAATGGGCCGTCTTCGTGCGCGTAGCTCCGGTCCAGAAGAATGAGCCCTATGGCTATGTCGGCTTGGCGCAATACCGCCATCTGGAGGAGGACTCGGATGAGTAAGGCGAAGACGATCGTTGCAGCACCTCCCCTGGTGATCGACGATACCAACCTCTCGCGCGCTTGGGCTCGACTGTTACTAAAGGTTCTCGACGGCGCCGGAACGGAGGTTGCGCCATTGGTCCTAAGCCTGACCAGCTTCCGCGAAGACAGATCGGCCGTGGAAGACCCAGCGGTGCGCCAAGCCCTTGATCGCCTACTCAAGAGGAAGGGTCGGCTCGTCGTCGACGACGTTGCTTTCACAATCTTCCCGCAACGCCTCTGGGAGATGTCGCGCGGTGACCGGACCCGCCTTTTCGCACTCTACCGTGCGACATTCCCGCGCTGGCAGGCGATGAACCGCAAGGCTAACGGTCGCGGCCTGTATTTTGAGCGCATAGTCATGTATGGCCGTGGTCCCTGCGACGGCAATCAACTGGAGTGGATTTTGTCTCAGTACAATTCTCGTACCGGCGTGCGGCGCTCGATGCTGCAAGCCACCACCTTCGATCCGGGACGAGACCATGTCGCAAGCGCGCAACTCGGTTTCCCCTGCCTGCAGCAGGTAAGCTTCGAGCCCACCGCGGCAGGTCTTGTCATCAACGCCTTCTATGCCACCCAGCAGATCTTCGATAAAGCCTACGGCAACTATCTCGGCCTGACTCAGCTCGGCGCCTTTATGGCCCATGAGATGGGGATGCCGCTCGCGCGCCTGAACGTCATGGTCGGAGTTGCCAAGCTTGAGCGCATCACCAAAAGCGCCGCCGACTTCGCGCCGTTGGTCGCCGCCGCCCGAGCTGTGGTGGCCCCGCCCGCCGCACCCGCGGCGCGGTCGCTGATCGCCGCAGCAACCGCTGGAGCGATGCTTTGAGCCATAGTTCGCCCAAGGTCCCGACGAAACGTCCGCGTGGCCGCCCCCCCAAGACCCGTTCAACTGATGCCTCGCTGCCGATGGAGTTGCCTGTCGCCGTTCGGCCCACGATAGAGCCTGTCGCGTCTACGCCGATCGTGCTGCGACATCTCGCGCCGGCCAAGGTCTCCGAGGTCTACGAGAGCTATTGGCGTTTCGCTGCCGAACGGCAAGCTGTGTTTTTTCGCCGCGCGCATGGCGAGAAGCGCCCGTGGACAGATAATCCAATGTTGAGAATCTACAAGTTCACCAACGCTTATCGTGCGTCCGACAGGGTCAGCCAATATCTCATCCGGCATGTCATCTATCGCGACGACCTCCCCAAGTCGCCACGCGAAGTATTTTTCCGCATCCTGCTGTTCAAGCTGTTCAACAAGATCGAGACCTGGGAGTTGCTCGAACGCACGCTCGGTCCGATCAGTTTCGAGGACTATCGCTTCAACGTCTATGACACAGTGCTCGCCCGCGCAATGCAGGCCGGCCAGCGCATCTATTCGGCCGCCTATATCATGCCACCGGGTAGCAGCGCTTTCGGACGATCAGCCAAACACCAGAACCATCTTTTGCTGCTCGAACGCATGATGGACGACCGCCTCGGCGAGCGCTTGGCGCAGACCCGCACGATGCAAGAGGGTTTCGAGAAGCTGCGCAGCTATCCGACGATCGGCGACTTCCTCGCCTATCAGTTCATCACCGATATCAACTACAGCGAACTCACTGACTTCAGCGAGATGGACTTCGTCGTGCCCGGCCCGGGCGCACGCGACGGCCTGCGCAAATGCTTCGTCGACCCCGGTGGTCTGAACGAGCCCGAACTTATCCGGCTGATGGCCGACCTGCAGGAACAGGAGTTCGAGCGCCTGGGCCTAGACTTCCAATCGCTCTGGGGTAGGCGGCTTCAGTTGATCGATTGCCAGAATCTGTTTTGCGAAGTCGACAAATACGCACGCGTGGCACATCCGCAGATCGTTGGAAAAACTGGTCGTGTCCGCATCAAGCAAAAGTTCGATCCGACCCCGGAGCCGATCAACTTGTTTTATCCGCCGAAATGGAAGCTCAACGACAAAATCCACGTCGACACGCCGCAACGCACTGCGACAGGATAACGCCTAAGGAAGCGCGCATGGACTTCAACGACTATCAGCAGGAGGCGCTGCGCACCAATCGGGTGCGAGCGAGCGACGACATCAACGACAGCACTGCGTTGATCGTACCCATGCTCGGCCTCGCCGGAGAAACCGGTCAGTTGCTTAGCGAATACAAAAAACATCTACGCGACGGCGAAGCGCACCGGCTGTTCAAGGAGCGGGTTTCCGAGGAATTGGGCGATCTGCTTTGGTATATTGCTAACGTTGCGAGTAAATTCGACCTCTCCCTCTCGGACGTCGCCGCCGCCAACCTCGCCAAGGTCAAACAGCGTTGGGCAACTGAACGCACCGAGCCGCTCACCTTTGACGCTGAGCTTCCGGAGGGTGAGCGCTTGCCCCGAAGATTTGAGGTCGAACTCATCGACCTTGAGGGCAAAACACGCCAGCAGGTACGCGTCCTTATTGACGGCAAGCCATTCGGTGCGGAGCTCACTGACAATGCTTATGATCCAGATGGCTACCGCTTCCACGATGTCTTTCATTTCGCTTATGCTGCCGTCCTGGGCTGGTCGCCGATCACGCGTGCCTTGCTCCGGCGCAAGCGTAAGAGTCAACCGCTGCTTGATGAGGTAGAGGACGGTGGGCGCGCAGCTGTCATCGAAGAGGGCGTATCCGCGCTTGCGTTCGAATATGCGCGACGCCATCGCTTTCTCGATGGCGTCGCCGCCCTCGACTTCCAGCTCCTACGCACGATCAAGGATATGACGTCCCATTTGGAGGTGCGGCAATGCACTACTGGAGAGTGGGAGAGGGCGATCCTGCAAGGCTTTGAGGTTTGGCGTGCTGTATTCGCAGCGCGTGGGGGCCGCGTCGCCGTCGATCTGGACGCGCGGCGCATCACCTTCTTGGGCCAGTCTGCCAGCCAGGTGCCGCAGGCTTAAGCCGACGCACCCAGCGCCAAAACACTCGCCGTAGCCATACCACCGGCATGACTGATACTGAGTAGCCAGCTGGTGATACCTAATGTCTCGGCCACCTTGGCTGCGCCGCCGGCTAGTTGGACCTCTGGCGCGGCGCCAGGTCTGCGATGGATCATCACATCCGTGAAGGCGACACCGGCGCCGAAACCTGTGCCGAGCGCCTTGAGAACCGCCTCCTTGGCGGCGAATCGTCCTGCCAAGCGCTCTACCCGATCGGGTCCATCGCCGATCTCATCTAGTTCGGCTTGAACGAAACATCGCGGAATCAGAGGCGCGCGCGGATCATCAATCCAGCGCTGCATAGCTGCGACGTCGACCAAATCAATGCCGTGTCCGATGACGTTCACAAGAACCGTCTTTCCTTGAACTCGATACCAATGTGCGTCCAACATTAAGGCATGGCGCCATCGAATGATAGGGAACAGGGAGAAGCCAAGCGATGACCAAGCCACTGGCCATGTTCTGGAGTGGGGAAACCTTGAGCGAACGGCTCAAGACGCTGATTGAGCCTTTTGCGCCTGATCGCGTGGACTGCGCCGCCTATACGTTATCGATTGGCCCAGAAATCTATGTCTCGCCAAATGATCAGTCCGTCGACCCAACCACAGTCACAATCCGAAAACTCACCGACGATGAAGCTTTTACGATCCCGCCCGGTCAATTTGCTTTCCTACTTACCGAGGAGATCGTGTCGGTTCCAGCGGATGCCCTAGCCTTCATCTCGATCCGCGCCAAGGCGAAGTTCCGGGGCTTGGTTAACGTTTCTGGCTTTCATGTCGATCCCGGCTATCGAGGCCAACTGACGTTCGCCGTCTTCAACGCCGGTCCCGTGCCGATCCACCTCAAGCGCGGGCAATCGATCTTCCTGATTTGGTATGCGAGCCTCGACTGCGAGACCCGCTTCAAGAAAAACAGCACCCTTCACAAGGGTATCAACCCCGAGCTGGTGACGGCTGTCGCTGGCGAGCTGCAATCCTTCGCTGGTCTTTCGAAAAAGATAAAGGACGTCGACAAAGCACTTGCTGACCGGGTGCATGCCATTGAGAGGGAGCAGACCTACTACCGTGTCGTCGGCGCTATTATGTTGGCGGTTGTGATCATACTGGCAGGGAATTGGTTAAAGGACAATATTTTGTTAGGCCGTAGACTCATAACGACTGACACCATAGCCTGACGGCGACGAGCTTTACGGCAGCTAGGAAGTTCTCGGGTTGTTTGTCGTATCGGGTGGCGATACCTCTGAACTGTTTGATCTTGTTGAA
>NZ_WIDQ01000036.1 GCF_009495745.1 Niveispirillum sp. SYP-B3756 | reverse complement strand
ACAAAATCCGCAGCGCATCTCGCTTGAATTCCGCCGTGATCTTGACCTGCTTTACTCGAACCATCAAAACCTCCATCAAACCCAAATTTTAGGATGATGGCTCTCCACTTTGC
Organism: Niveispirillum sp. SYP-B3756; assembly: GCF_009495745.1. Lineage (GTDB taxonomy): Bacteria > Pseudomonadota > Alphaproteobacteria > Azospirillales > Azospirillaceae > Niveispirillum. Next base: position 8,604 of record NZ_WIDQ01000036.1, on the reverse strand, counting down.
CAGGGCAAGTCCACTCTGACGGCTGCGTCCGTCGAGGAGGCGGTGAAGCCAAACGTCCAGGATTTTCACTCGTGATGCGGGCCCTATCGAACCCAAACGGAGAAATGAGATGACGAAAACGATTGCCACCATTGCCGCGCTCACACTTGGCGCGGCATCCGTTCCAGTCACGGCGGCACCGGGCGAGAAGTCCACCACCATTGTGTTGGTCCACGGTGCCTTTGTCGATGGTTCTGGATGGATGGGGGTCCACAATATCCTGCGCAAGGATGGCTACAAGGTGATCGTCGTTCAAAACCCGACGACGTCGCTTTCCGACGATGTGGCGGCGACCCGCCGTGCGATCGCTGCATCCGAAGGGAGGGTGGTGCTGGTCGGTCATTCCTATGGCGGCGTGGTCATCACCGAGGCCGGGTCCGACCCGAAAGTTTCCGCGCTTGTCTATGTCGCCGCGTTCGCGCCCGATCAGGGCGAGTCCGTTTCGTCAATCGTCGCCAGTGCCCCGCCCGGCGCACCCTCGCTGCCGATCCTTGCACCGGTGGATGGTTTGCTGATGCTCGACCAGGCCAAGTTTCCTGCGGTCTTCGCGGCGGATGTGGCCCCTGACATCGCGGCGTTCATGGCGGACTCGCAGCAGCCATGGGGTGCTGCAGCACTCGACGGCAAGGTCACGATGCCGGCCTGGAAGACAAAGCCGAGCTGGTACCTGATCCCGAAAGAAGATCGGGTCATTCCACCGGCCGCTCAGCATGGGATGGCTGGCCGGGCCCATGCGACGATCCGCGAAGTTTCCGGAAGCCACGCTGTCTATGTTTCCGACCCCAAGGCGGTTGCTGGCTTGATCGAAGAGGCGGCAACCGCAAGCCTGGATGCCGAACGAGCGAGGTGATGACCCTTTTGCTCGTCACATGAGCGACCTGTGAATTTGAATCCAAAGTGCTGGGACCGCCGCCCGGCTACTGCCCGAGCGGATCCAGGCGTATCTGGTCGACGAAGCCGGACGATGGATCCGGGGAACAGCACAGAATGAAAGGTTCAGACGATGGCACTCAAGGATATCCTGCCCGGCAAGCTCGGTTTCGGCGCGGCGCCGCTCGGCAACATGTTTCGCGACATTCCCGAGGAAGAGGCGCTCGCAACCGTGGAAGCCGCCTGGAACGACGGCATCCGCTATTTCGACAATGCGCCCTTCTATGGTGCGGGTCTTGCCGAGATCCGCATGGGGGAGGCACTCGCCGGCAAACCGCGCGAGGATTATGTCATCAGCACCAAGGTCGGTCGCGTCATTCTCGACGAGATCGAGGAGAGCCCGCGCGACAATGGCGAGAAAGGCGATGTGTTCGCCTATGGCCGCCCCAACAAGGTCGTCAACGACTATAGCGAGGATGCGACCTATCGCTCGATCGAAGACAGTCTCAAGCGGCTCAAGACCGATCATATCGACATCGCCTTCGTCCATGATGTCGCCCAGGATTTCTACGGTGACGAATGGCTGAGCGTCTTTGAAAGCGCACGGCGCGGTGCCTTCCGGGCGCTCGACCGGATGCGCGACGAAGGCGTGATCAAGGCCTGGGGCCTGGGGGTCAACCGGGTCGAACCGATCGAGCTGCTGCTTGAGCTCGACGAGCCCCGACCCGACGCCTTCCTGCTCGCCGGCCGTTACACGCTGCTCGACCATGATCGTGCGCTCCAGCGCCTCATGCCCAGGGTCACGGAACGCGGGCTGGGGATCGTCGTCGGCGGTCCCTATAGCTCGGGCGCACTCGTGGGCGGCCCCAACTTCGAATATGCGCCCGCGACACCGGCGATCCTCGCCAAGGTCGCGGCGATCAAGGCGATCGCCGATCGTCACGGGATCAGCATGAAGGCTGCCGGTCTCCAGTTCGCGCTCGCCAACCCTGCCGTTGCAGCCGTGATCCCGGGCGCCAGCCGTCCCGGCCGCATCGCCGAGGATCGCGCGGCGCTGGCAGAGCAGATCCCCGCCGACTTCTGGCGCGAATTACGGGCGGCCGGTCTGATCAACCCAGCCGCCCCGCTTCCCATCACGGACTGACATTCACGTCAGCCGAAACACCAGCTCCCGGCCGAGGCAGCCTGCCTCGGCCGAAGGGCCCCTCACGTCAAAAATCAACGCCTCTCGCACGGACAGGAGAAAGACCATGCATGACCTTGAAGGAAACAAAGCGGCAGGCCTTGGCCGTCGCGAACTATTGTCGACGACTGGTGCCGCAATGGTGGCCAGCGCCGTTGCAGCCGGACCGGCGCTGGCGGCTTCAACCCCATCGAGAGAAACCAGTGCTTCGTCGGCAGCCGCGCGCAACAGCGGCCCCCTCGGTGCCCGGCTGCAGGGCGTCCAGCATTTCGGGCTGACCGTGCAGAACATGGAGCGCGCCTATGAATTCTACACCGAAGTGCTGGGCGGCACCGAGGTGTTCCGCCACGGCGATTTCCAGGGCGATCCGGTTCACAACACCCTGCTTGCCGATCAGGACATCCGGGCTAATGAGCTCCATATCGATCCGCAAACGGTCGGGGTGCCCAATCTGCGCGACGGCGACCAGCGCCTGGATGTGCGCTTCATCCAGTTCGATAATGTGGTGATCGAGCTGCTGCAATATCGCAATGCCGCAGAGCCGATGGGCGGCCCCAACAGCTTCGCACCGCCGCTCACGAACATGAGCCCGGCGTTCCCGCGGATGATGCACATCTGTTTCCATGTGCGCGACGATGTCGACTTCAACAAGTTCATCACGGATCTGGAAACGGAATCCGCGCGGCGCGGCATGGACCAAGTGCGGGCCAATCGCACCATCCGCGTCCGCACCGAAGCGGAGCGCAAGGCGGCACCGCAGAGCGCAAACACCAACAAGGTGACAGAGGCGCCATCGGACGGGTGGGAATTGATCTACTGCAAGGGCCCTGAGGGCGAGCAGCTTGAGTTCGTCAAGGCGCTCGGACCGGTGAAGCAGCGCTTCGCCAACGCGCTCGCCAAACGCCGGCAGGTGCCCGACGGCGCTCCGTGACAGCGAGGCGGAGCATGGCCTCCGCCCCCCCAACCCCACAGAGGGAGATCAATCATGTGGATCAAATTCATCCCGCTTGTCGCTGTGCTGATGGCTGCCGGTTCACCGGCAGCAGCGCAGCCGCAGGCCACAGGCATCCACTACGCTGACATTCCCGCCGGTGCTTATTCGATCGTCGCCGAAGTGCGCGCCAAGCCGGGCAAGGCAGCCGATCTGCGCGCGGCGACATTGCCGCTTGTCGCGCTGGTGCGGAGCGACCCCAAGAACCTCGTCTATTTCCTGCAGGAAGACCGGGCGGCACCGGGTCATTTCATCTTCTACGAGATCTTCGCCAGCGTGGAGGATTTCGAGGCGCACAACGCGATGCCTTACGTCAAGGACTGGTTCGCCAAGCTGCCCGATCTCGCGGAGGGTGGCGTGCAGGTGATGCGGATGGAAGTCCTGGGACATGGCCAGCACTGATATCCCCAGCACCCGGAACGACACGATCGTTCCGGGTGCGCTCGCTTCATCCCTCGGCCAGGAAGTGCTGCATACGCGGCACCGTATAATCAAGGAAAGCCCTCACGCGCGCTGGCAGAAACTGGGTGCCGCGGAACAGCGCGTGGATCTCATCCACCTCGCCAATATCGCTGTCGACAAGGATCTCGACCGAGTTCGCCGCGGGCGATCGGCTGGCGCAGATGATAGTCGGCCACCCGCACGATTATCCATGTCGCACCTGTGCCAATGCCCCATCTCCATTGTCAGCGCTGTCAATCCGCAATACCATGATGGTTAATCCCGTCTACGGTCTGGGTATCACCAAAATCTCGGATCCCGCAGTTTCCACTCACGCCGTCGGATGAGGAAACATATGGTCGCAAAACTTACCCGCGCCGAGCGGCAGTTCGCCCTGATCCTCCTTGGCCTTATGGCCCTGTGTGGCCTTGTCATGGCGGCTGGCGCCAATGACGATCTGTTCGCCCTGCATGGCGGGCTGATCCTGGCCGTTGCCGTCGGCCTGAGTTTCCTGGTCATTTCCGGACTGGACGCACCGGAGCCCCCACCAGAACGCCTTGCCGAATATTACGATGCCCCCAGTCGCGTGGCCATCGTCCTTACCATGGGATGGGCGCTGTTCGGACTGGCGGTGGGTGACTGGGTGGCCTGGATGCTGGCCTATCCGCATCTCACCGTCGATGCGGCCTGGGCCAGTTTCGGGCGTATCAGGCCCATGCACACGACAGGCGTCATTTTCGGCTTTGGCGGCAATGCGCTGATCGCAACCTCGTTCCACGTGGTGCAGCGGACATGCCGCACCCGGCTGGCGGGTCAGTTCAGCCCTTGGTTCGTGCTGCTGGGTTACAACCTTTTCTGCCTGCTGGCCGTGTCCGGCTACCCGCTGGGTATCACCCAGTCCAAGGAATATGCCGAGCCGGAATGGTATGTGGACCTCTGGCTCTGCGTGGTTTGGGTGACATATCTGGTGCTCTATCTCCGCACTCTGGCGCAACGGCGGGAGCCGCATATCTATGTGGCCAACTGGTACTATCTGGCCTTTATCGTCGTCGTTGCCATGCTGCACATCGTGAACAACATCGCGATGCCGGTGGCCTGGAACCACAGCCGCGCCTACTCCGCCTTCGCCGGTGTTCAGGATGCCATGACGCAATGGTGGTACGGCCATAATGCGGTGGCATTCTTCCTGACCGCCGGCTTCCTCGGCATGATGTATTACTATCTGCCCGTGCGCGCCCAGCGGCCCATCTTCAGCTATCGCATGTCCATCATAAGCTTCTGGGGCATCACCTTCATGTATATGTGGGCGGGCTCCCACCATCTGCATTACACGGCTCTTCCGCATTGGGTGCAAACGCTGGGCATGACCTTTTCCCTGGTCTTGCTGGTCCCCTCCTGGGGATCGGCGGCCAATGCGCTGCTGACCTTGAACGGCGCCTGGCACCGGGTGCGCGATGACGCCACCCTGCGTTTCATGATGGTGGCGGCCATCTTCTATGGTCTCACGACTTTTGAAGGATCGTTCATGGCCATCCGTGCCGTGAACTCGCTTTCTCACTATACCGACTGGACCATAGGACATGTACATGCCGGTGCCCTGGGATGGGTGGCATTCATCAGTTTCGGTGCCCTTTACAGCCTGACCCCGGCGCTTTGGGGACGTCAGCGGATGCATTCCGCCTGGGCCGTAGAGGCGCATTTCTGGCTGGCTCTGGCGGGAACCCTTATCTACGTCTTCTCCATGTGGAATTCAGGCGTCATTCAGGGGTTGATGTGGCGTACCTATGACTCGGGCGGCACGCTGGCCTATTCCTTCATCGATACTGTTGTGGCCATGCATCCCTACTACATCGCCCGCGCCGTGGGTGGGGCACTGTTCCTGGCGGGTGCTGGCATCGGCGCCTGGAATGTCTGGATGACCATCCGCAGCCCCGACACGGTATCGCAGCCGGCTGGTGGCGACCGACCACTGACCATCCTGGCGGGGGAGTGAACCCATGTTCGGACTGCATTACCGCCTGGAAAAACACGGCATGGCCCTGTTGCTGGGCATTATCTTTGTGACCTCCATTGGTGGGCTGGTGGACATCGCTCCGCTGTTCACCATCGACGAAACGGTGGAGGACGCGCCCGACATGCGGCTTTACACCCCGCTGGAGGTGGCTGGGCGCAATATCTATATCCGGGAAGGCTGCTACGCCTGCCATTCTCAGATGATCCGCACGCTTCGTGATGAGGTGGAGCGCTATGGACCTTATTCGCTGGCGGTGGAGTCCAAGTACGACCACCCGATGCAATGGGGCTCCAAACGCACCGGGCCCGACCTTGCCCGGATCGGTGGCAAGTACTCCGATGAATGGCAAGTGGCGCACCTGATCGATCCGCGTGCCGTCGTGCCACAATCGATCATGCCCTCTTACCGGTTCCTGTCCACCACGGGGCTGCGCACCGATGATCTTGGCCTGCATCTGAAAGCGTTGAGCCGGGTGGGCGTGCCCTACACGGATGAGATGGTGACCAATGCCACTGCCGACGCCATCGCCCAGGCGGGTGCGGATGGCAGCGACGGCCTGACCACCCGCTATGGCGAGGCCACGCAGGCCCGTCTCTTCGACGGCGATCCTGGCAAGGTGACGGAGATGGACGCACTGATCGCCTATCTTCAGATCCTTGGCCGCCTCACCAATGCCGCCCACGCCAACAGCCCGCCACCGGGGGAATGAGATGCCGGAGACAGGTCACGCGCTGACCCTGCTGTTCGCCAAGGGATTCGGCCTTTTCTATCTGCTGGCCCTGTCGGTGGGCACATTGATCTATGCGTTCTGGCCGGGTAGCGGCAAACGCTTCGATCATGCGGCGAAATCCGTTCTGCGGGGGGAGGACCAGCCATGAGCGGCGGGGCAGAGCGCGATCCCATCTCAGGGTACATGACCACCGGCCATGAATGGAACGGCATCAAGGAACTGAACACGCCCGTGCCCAGGGCCGTCTGGTTCTTTCTGATCACAACCGTCCTGTTCGCTGTGGTCTGGTGGGTGCTGATGCCGGCTTGGCCGCTGGGCAACACCTACACCAAGGGGCTGTTGGGCATCGACCAGCGGCAGGTGGTGCAACACGACCTGCGCCGGGCGGCGGAGCGGATGCCCCCATGGCGGGGCGCAGTGCTGCGCCTCGACTATGCCAGCATCCAGGCGGATCCTGCTCTGATGGGGCAGGTGCGTCGGCATGGTGCCGTGCTGTTCGGCGACAATTGTGCCGCCTGTCATGGGCTGGGCGGCCGCGGCGGTCCGGGTTTTCCGGCACTGGCGTCAGGTTCCTGGCTGTGGGGTGGTGCGCCAGAGGTATTGGCGGAGACCATCCGCGTGGGGATCAATTCCGACCATCCCGAAACGCGTGTGTCCCAGATGCCGGCTTTTGGACGGGACCAGATGCTGTCGCGCCCCGAAATCCTGGCTGTGCTGGGGCACGTCCGGTCCCTGTCCGGCGGTAACCCCGGCTCCGAACTGGGACGCGACCTTTTCGCGGCGAATTGCGCCGCCTGTCATGGAGAGGATGCGCATGGCGCAGTAGAGCTGGGCGCACCCAACCTGACCGATCCCACCTGGATTTACGGTGGCGATGAGGAGACGATCTTCAAAACCATCTTCTTCGGGCGGCAGGGGCATATGCCCCGCTGGGATCAGCGCCTGTCCGAGTTGGACCGCAAAGTCTTGGCCCTTTATGTCGCCGATCTGGCGGCAGGGGGTACTGATGGCACTCATTAGGCACTGGCGGACGATTCTTCTGGTGGCGGCGGGCTGTGCCCTGCTGCTGGGCGCCAATCTGCATCTGATAATGGTGGCTCTGGAAAGCCAGCCGGCCTGTGTGCCACATCAAAAGCCAGGCGTGAAGCCGGCCACCACCGGCTATACCGCTGCCAAGTCCGCCTGCTGATGGGGTGACCATGATCGCCGTTCCCGACGACAACCTCCCGCCCACCGTGCCGCCGCTGCCCCATATCAGCCCACACGCGCGGGGCCTGTCAGCCTCGGCAGCGCTCGGCTGGCTTGGTGCAGGCTGGCGCGACCTTTGGGACAATCCAGGCGGCAGCCTGACTTATGGCGTTGTCATGTTACTGATTTCCTGGCTGATGGTGGCGGGACTGGTCGGGATCGGGCGGGATTATTTCCTGTTCCCAGCCCTGTCGGGTTTTGCCATCGTGGCCCCCGCCTTCGCCACCGGGCTTTATGAGAAAAGCCGACGGCGGGGAATAGGGGAACGGATCGGGATTGGCGCGATGCTGCGGGTGAGGGCGGCATCGGGACGGCAGATTCTGTTCGTGGGCGTGCTGCTCTGCCTGCTGATGCTGCTTTGGATGCGCGCCGCCGTTTTACTTTACGCTCTGTTCTACGGCTGGCAGCCGTTTCCGGGATTGGACCATGTTGCAGCCATGCTTGTGACAGACCCGCTGGGTTGGACCTTGTTGCTGGTTGGCGGAACGGTGGGCGGCCTTTTCGCTGCCTTTGCATTCGCCATCTCCGTCTTTTCGCTGCCCATGTTGCTCGCGGAACGGCTGGATGCCTTGACCGCCATGGGCACCAGCATGGTTATGGTGTGGAACAACCTGCCCTTGATGCTGACCTGGGGGGCCATCGTCCTGGCCCTGCTGATCCTGGGTCTGCTTCCTGGCCTGTTGGGTTTGGTGCTGGTCTTTCCGGTCTTGGGCCATGCCACATGGCACGCCTATCGGGAAATGCGCTGTCGCTAGAGCATCGTGCTTTTAATCGGATGCATATCCTGCGGCCTTGAAGTAGTTCCAGCGTTCGTCTGGATCGTATAGAGGTCGCATATGTTTCCAATGGCCCTCCAGAGGTCGTCAATGGTCCTGGTCACAGTGACCTGCTGGGAGTTTGGTAGGTTGGCGCAGACAGCAAAAAGCCGCTGATCCCTTTTGAGGATCAACGGCTTAAGCATTGGATGCGGGGACAGGATTTGAACCTGTGACCTTCAGGTTATGAGCCTGACGAGCTACCGGGCTGCTCCACCCCGCGTCAGAGGTGTCAGTGGCGTTGCCACTGAAGCTTTTTGTTTGGGGTTTTTT
>NZ_WIDQ01000035.1 GCF_009495745.1 Niveispirillum sp. SYP-B3756 | reverse complement strand
CCCTGCATGTCTCCCTGGTAGAGGAGGTGGTTGAACCGCCCCCGCCTCCCCCCCCGCCGCCCCCGCCCACCCTGCAAATGACGCCGCCACCAGCCCCGCAACTGGCCATGCCCGTGATTCCGGTTCCGGTGGTGGTACCCCCCAATGCCCGCCCCATGGTTGCCAGCCCGCAGCCGCCGGTGGAAACGGTGCAGGGACCGCCGGTGCCGCCGCCCCCGCCGGTGAAGACCGTCGTCGGCCCGCCGCCGGACTACGCCGCCACCCTGGTGATGACCCTGCAGCGGGCCAAGCAATATCCGCTGGCCGCCCGCAAGCAGCGCCAGGAAGGGGTGGCCTTTGTCCGCTTCGTGATGAACCGGGCCGGCAATATCCTGAGCGTCAAGCTGGAACGCTCCAGCGGCTTCCCATTGCTGGATGAGGAGGCGGTGGCCTTGTTCGGCCGCGTCAGTGCCCTGCCGCCCCTGCCGGCGGAATTGCCCGACCCGATGGAAATGGTCATCCCCATCGATTTCAGCATGTCACAGGGTGGCCGACACCGCCCCTGATGGCGGTCAGTGGCGGTGCTGCGCCCGCCACGCCCCCGGTGCCAGCCCCGACCATTTGCGGAACGCCCGCTGGAAAGCGCTGGGGTCGGCAAAGCCTAGCATTGCCGCCACCTCTGCGACGGATTGGGCAGGGTCAGCCAAGGCGGCCATGGCCATTTCCTGGCGCAACTGGTCCTTCATGGCCTGAAAAGGCCGCCCTTCCTGGCGAAGGCCACGCCGCAGGGTAGCCGGTGAACAGCGCAGCTGCTGCGCCACCGCGTCGAAATCCAGCCATTCGGCGGGCGGGCACTGGCGCAGCAGACTGCGCACCCGCTGGCTGTAGCTGTCCGGGTTCTTAAATTTCACCAGGAAACTGTCGGGTGCCTGATTAAGGAAAAGGCGCGCCGAGCGCTCATCCTGCTGTACCGGCAGCGACAGCAATTTCGCGTCAAACCATAGGCGTGTTGCCGTTTGGTTGAACCGCAGGGTGGAGCTGTAGAGCAGGAAATATTCATCCACCTGCGGCGGTTCGGGAAAGGCGAAATCCGCCGCCAGAATGGGGATGCGCTGGCGCACCAGCCAGCAAGCCACGCCATGGATGTAAACCAGCAGGGTTTCATAAGCGAAGACCGGCAGCGGCCGCGCCGGGTCCAGCGGCCGCACCTCCAGCCAGGCCATGCCATCGCCATGGCACAGCGCCACATGCACATCATCAAACAGCGCGCGATAGCCATGGGTCAGCCGCTGCAGGGCGCGGCCCAGATTGCGGGCCCCTACCGCCAGCAGGCAGAGCATACTGAAACTGCCCAGCTTCATCCGGCGGCGATCCATACCAAAAAACTCGTCATCCAGAAGCTGCGCCACCTCCCGCAGCAGGATGCCATAGGCTGATACCGGCACCCGCGCGGCAGGATCGACCAGCAATGCGGGATCAATCCCGGCCTTGCGCAGCAGCGGTTCCACCGCCACCCCCTTGGCGGCGATGCAATCGGCAATACCCCGAACGAAATGGATGGAGACACTATCCTTATCCATGGCGGCGGGCTTCCAGCGCGGGTGACAAAAACGATCTCATTGAATGATCGTTTCGGCTCTACCCGAGCGGTTCGATCATGTCTAGACTTCCGACCAAAGGGATGCGGCCTGAACGCGCCCCACATCCGGTAGAGGAAACGTCCCCCATGGCCACCGATCCCATTGTCATTGCCGCCGCCGCCCGTACCGCCATGGGCGGCATGATGGGCGACCTGTCCGGTCTGACCGCCGCCCAGCTGGGGGCCGCCGCCATCAGCGCCGCCCTGGCACGCTCCGGCCTGCCCGGCGATGCGGTGGGAGAGGTGGTCATGGGTAACGTGCTTCAGGCCGGCCAGGGCCAGGCACCGGGCCGGCAGGCGACATTGGGTGCCGGCCTGCCGCAATCCGTCCCCTGCACCACGCTGAACAAGATGTGCGGCAGCGGCATGAAGGCGACCATGGCCATCCATGATGGCATCCTGGCCGGAAGCATCGATATCGGCATCGCGGCGGGAATGGAGAGCATGTCGAATGCCCCCTACCTGCTGGACCGGGCACGCGGCGGGTATCGTTACGGCCACGCAACCATGTATGACCATATGGCGCTGGACGGGCTGGAAGATGCCTATGACCGGGGCCGCGCCATGGGCACCTTTGCCGAGGATACGGCCAGCCATTACCAGTTCACCCGCCAGATGCAGGATGAATACGCGCTGGAAAGCCTGCGCCGCGCCAAGGCGGCGGTGGATGAGGGCAAGTTCGCCGGGGAGGTCACCGGTGTTACGGTGAAAACCCGCAGTGGTGATGTGCTGGTAGACAAGGATGAACAGCCCGGCAAGGGCCGCCCGGACAAGATCCCCACCCTGAAACCGGCCTTCGCCAAGAACGGCACGGTGACGGCGGCCAACAGCAGTTCCATCAGCGACGGGGCCGCCGCCCTGGTGCTGATGCGGGCATCGGAGGCGGAAAGGCGCGGCATCACCCCGCTGGCCCGCATTGTCGGCCATGCCAGCCATGCCCAGGCCCCGGCCTGGTTCACCACCGCCCCGGTGGGGGCAATGCAGAAGCTGTTCGCCAAGACCGGCTGGCAGGCCGGCGATGTTGACCTGTTTGAGATCAACGAGGCCTTTGCCATCGTCGCCATGGCGGCGATGCGCGACCTGGATTTGCCGCATGACAAGGTGAATGTGCATGGCGGGGCCTGCGCCCTGGGCCACCCGATTGGTGCCTCGGGTGCGCGTATCCTGGTGACGCTGCTGGCGGCCTTGCAGCGCTATGGCTTGCGGCGCGGCGTCGCCTCCCTCTGCATCGGTGGTGGGGAAGCCACGGCCATGGCCGTGGAACGGATGGGCTGATCCGATGATCCTTTCCGAAGAACAGGCGATGGTGCGCGAGATGGCGCGCCAGTTCGCCCGCGAACGTCTGGCCCCCGGTGCGGCGGAACGTGACCGCACCGGGGCCTTCCCCGCCGCCGAACTGGCGGAAATGGGGGAACTGGGCCTGCTGGGCATGGTGGTGCCAGAGGAATGGGGCGGGGCCGGGGCCGATGCCATCGCCTATGCCCTGGCGATTGAGGAAATCGCCGCCGGCGATGGCGCTATCTCCACCATCATGAGCGTGCATAACTCGGTTGGCTGCGCACCGATCCTGAAATTCGGCACGATGGCACAGAAGGAACGCTTCCTGCGCCCCATGGCGGAGGGCCGGATGCTGGGGGCCTTCTGCCTGACCGAACCGCAGGCAGGCTCCGACGCATCGGCCCTGAAAACCCGCGCGGTGCACAATGGCGACCATTATGTGCTGAACGGCGCCAAGCAATTCATCACCAATGGTCAACATGCCGGCGTGGCACTGGTCTTCGCGGTTACCGACCCGGCGGCGGGCAAGAAGGGGATTTCCGCCTTCCTGGTGCCGACCGATACGCCGGGCTATCGGGTGGCGCGGCTGGAGGATAAGCTGGGCCAGCGCTGTTCCGATACGGCCCAGATCGTGCTGGACGATGTGCGGGTGCCAGCGGATTTGATGCTGGGTGAGCCGGGCCAGGGTTACCGCATCGCCCTGGCCAATCTGGAAGGCGGGCGCATCGGCATCGCCGCACAATCTGTCGGCATGGCCCAGGCGGCGTTTGAGGCGGCGCGTGATTATGCCCGCGACCGGGTGTCCATGGGCGTGCCCATCATCGAGCATCAGGCGGTTGCCTTCCGGCTGGCCGACATGGCCACCCGGATTGAAGCGGCGCGCCAACTGGTGCTGCACGCCGCCAGCCTGCGCGGGGCCGGCCAGCCCTGCCTGAAAGAGGCATCCATGGCCAAGCTGTTCGCCTCTGAAATGGCGGAGCGCGTTTGTTCCGATGCCATCCAGACCTTTGGCGGCTATGGCTATGTCAATGATTTCCCGGTGGAACGCATCTACCGCGATGTCCGCGTCTGCCAGATTTACGAAGGCACCAGCGATATCCAGCGTATGGTCATCGCCCGCAATCTTTAAGAGTCCACCCAAAGACATTTTCTGCTTTTTTAAGCACTGACGCAGGCGAAGGGGGCGGCGGTCGTTGCCATACCAACGGCCGTTCCCGCGATGGCAGAGAATGAAAGAAAAAGGGCGGCCCGGTGACGGGCCGCCCTTTTCCCTTGTTCAGAACCGAACCGGATCAGAACTGATAACGAACGCCAACCTGGATCTTCCAGACGGAAGCGCGGTTGTTGATCTGTTCCGACACATCGCGGCCGGTGGAGGTGAAGACGTACTTGCCATTCTGGATCGTGGCCTGCGGACCCGCGATGGACTGGAAGAACGGCACGCTCTGCTGACGACCCCAATTCTTGTTGATCAGGTTGGTCAGGTTGATGATGTCCAGCGTGAACTCGGCCTTGTGGCCTTCGATCGGCGTCGGGATTTCCTGGGCCAGCTTGGCATCGACCTGATAGGTCCAGGAGCTTTCAAACGCACCGCGCGGCACGACGCCACCGCGATACTTGTCCAACCCGTTGCGACTGATATAGGCGTCCATATCGGCCGGCTTGATAGAACCGGCGGCGTTCCAGTTCACCAGCGGATCGGTGGCACCGGTCGGCACATACAAGGCCTGGCGCGCACGGTTGCTGCGGCAGGCCGGATCGCCGAACGGATTGGCCGAGGAGGAGCAGGAGAAGCTGTAGGTGTAGGGCTTGCCAGAGAAGGCCTGACCGAACAGGCTGATCGACGACTTGTACCCATCGAAATATTCGATGCTGTAGGTCGCGTTGGAGGTGAAGCGATGCTTGACCTCGTAAGCGGAAACACCCAGCAGATCCGAGTTCGGATCGGTGGTCACAAACTGCTCGTAGTTGGACCCGGCGACGGAGCTGGTGCCCTGGCTGGCATCATCCACATCCTGATAGGCATAGCCGGCGCCAAAATCGATGTTGCCGTAATCCGTCTCCCAATTGTTGGAAGCGAACAGCGACAGCACCAACCCCTTACCCTTGTCGGTATTGGTCAGCACCAGATCGGACCCGGCACCGCGGGCAACGGTGGCACCAGCGGAATTAACCGTGGTCTGCTCCTTCTGACCATAGATCGGGCGGCCATCCGGCGCGGTGCCGGTCTGGACCAGACGCAGATCCTTGTAGAAGGTCGCATTATTGACGCGGGTATAGATCGCCTCAGCCGTGATCAGCCAGTTATCGCCCAGGCCCGGAATATCCAGCTTCTGGTCGACCGCCATGCTGAACTTCCAGGACGACGGCATCTTGAAGTTCGGGTCAAGCGCGTTGACGAAGCCTTCGCCCAGTGCCGCCAGACGGGCAACCGCCGCCGTCGGCACCTGACCGGTCACGCCGGTCAGCAGGCCCGGAATAGCCGCAGCGACCTTGTCGCTGTTGGTGTCGATGCTGCGCTGGGTCACGCCGTCATTGCTGTAATTATTGGACAGCCAGACGGCCGGGCCGACGCCGGAGAACAAGCCGGCGCCACCACGGAACTTGGTGCTGTCGGTCGCCTCATAGGTAAAGCCCAGGCGCGGCAGCCAGAGATCCTTGCCGTCCAGCGTCTCAGTGTTGGAGAAGCCGTAACGGGAAGCAAAATTGGCATTGGCAATGGGCTTGTCATCGCTCTTGAACAGTTCGTAGCGCAGACCACCCTGCAGCTGGAAGTCCGGGGTGACGTCCCACGTATCCTGCAGGTAGAAGGAGTGCTGGGTATATTTCCAGTTCGCCGCTGCATCGTTGGCGTTGCCCGACACCGCATTGGCGTAGCGGAAGCGGTTGGCCTTACGGGCCTGGAAATCAGCGATGGAGGCAAATTCCCAGTAACCCAGGGAGCGCTGCAGGAACAGGTTGAAGTAATCGTACTTGTCGTATTCGTAGCCACCGACGATTTTGTGATCGCCCAGCAGATAGGTGCCCTTCAGCTTGGCGCTGTCGGTCGTGGTGGTCAGATAATTGCTGTGCGAGGACAGGTCAGGCCCGAACACGCCCTGGGTGCCACTGGTGCCCGGCGTGGTGTTGACGCGGAATTCGCCGAAGCCCCGGCCATTCAGCGGCTCACGCAGCGATTCCACTTCCTTGCGGGCCACCTTGACTTCGGTGGAGAAGTCGGACGTCCAGTCAGAGAACAGCTGGAACGAGTAGCTGTCCATGATCTGGGTGCGGTTGTAGAAATTCGACTGCAGCGACAGCGTGCGCGGCGTGGCGCTGGTGCTGGAGGTCGCGTCGATAATGTTATTGCCTTCATTGCGCTGATAGGCAAAGGAGGCGCGATGATCGTCGTTGATATTCCAGTCCAGCTTGGCGAGGATCTTTTCATCCGCTTCCGGCAGGGTGCCGTCCGCCAGACCCAGCGTATCATAGCCGTAGACATCCTTGGCGATCTGGCGGATCTGCTCCACCTGCGCAGTAGTGATGCCGGAAACCGGGTTGCCGAGACCGCTGTCGGACGTACCGAAAATCACCGGGGCCTGGTTACGATACTTCTCATAATTGACGTAGAAGAACACCTTGTCCTGGATCAGCGCGCCACCCAGCGAACCACCCCAGGTGCGTTCCTTGTAGGGGCTGATCAGGTTACGGCGGCCGCCGCTGCGGTCGCCGGACAGGTTCTCATCGCCATAATAGTAATAGAAGGAGCCGTGCGGCGTGTTTTCGCCCGACTTGGTGACGATATTAATGGTACCGCCCTGGAAGCCGGAATATTCAACGTCGTAAGGGGCAGTCAGGACAGACAGGCCACCAATGGCTTCAACGGAAAGCGGCGCGCGCTGGGTCGGATAGCCGCCACCATTCAGGCCGAAATCGTCGTTCTGCTTCACACCGTCAACCGTCAGGCTGTTGAAGCGGTTGTTGGAGCCGGCGATCTGAATGGCATTGGAATTGGTGACGTCAACAAAGACCTTGGGATCGTTGCGGACGATATCCTTCAGGTCGCGGTTGATCGTCGGGGCATTCTCAATCTGCCGCTCGCTGAAGCGGGTGCCGATACCCACCGTGGTGGGAGCGGAGCGCTGCCCGGTGGCAACAATCTCACCAACGCTCTCACCCAGGATCATATCCAGGGCATAGGGCTCACCCAGCGCCACAAACACGCCGTCAACCACCTGCGGCTGGGCATTGGCGCTGCTGACAGTCACGGTGTAGGGGCCGCCGACGCGCAGACCGGAGGCCTGGAAGCGGCCTTCACTATTGACGGTCGTAACGGAACGGGTGCCCGACGGGGTGTGGACGATTTCAACCTGGGCGCCGGCGGCCGGCGCACCGGACGACGTGGTGATGTTACCCGTCATCGACGAGGTGGTCTGCTGTGCGAAAGCCGGCACAACCCAGGCAGAAGCAACTGCAATGGCGGCCACGCCGGCGCCAAGCTTCAAGGATCCCAGATGGCGGCGCAGCACGGCTGCCGCCTTTTTGTTTGGATTGCTCATTTACAATGCCCCCAATAACCGAGCCGTATGGATGGCGCGGACAAGACCAGATGCGCATGACGATTAAGTAACGCATATATTACAGTTCGATGACAACGCAGCTGGAAACTGGCCGTGCGGCGGTCGCGCGGGCTATATCTCGGCCAGCGTATCATTCGCGCCACAGTACCGCAGCGCACTGCGGGCAATAATCGCCAATTTGGCTTGCATCTGTGTGTTTGATATTGTCCTTCCCGTTGCAGCGCACCCAACCCGAGGCGCAGCAAGCGCCCAGCATGGAGCATTCCCGTGATTCGGACATTCCGCTTTGCTGCTCTCGTCAGCATCACCCTCCTCAGCCTTGGCGGCACCGCCTGCGCCAATGGCAAGGTGGAGCTGCAGGTTCTGGCCACCACCGATCTGCATATGTATCTGAAAGATTACGATTATTATGCGGATAAGCCAGACCCCGCCGTGGGGCTGGTGCGGACGACTCAGCTGATCAGGGCAGCGCGGGCGGAGAATCCCAATACGCTGCTGCTGGATAATGGCGACCTGATCCAGGGCACGCCGATGGGCGACTGGGTGGCGCGCCAGCGCGGCGTGACCAAGGACAAGGTTCATCCGGCCATGGCGGTGATGAACCTGCTGGGCTATGACGCCGCTGTGCTGGGCAACCATGAATTCAATTACGGATTGGACCTGCTGGGCGCCACCTATGCGGGTGCCAAATTCCCGGTGCTGGCCGGCAATGTGTTCAAGGTGGATGGCGACAGCGACCCGTCCAACGACAAGACGCTGTATCCGGCCTATGTCATCCAGGAGCGCAAGCTGGTGGATGCGGAAGGCAAGAGCCAGACCATCAAGGTCGGCCTGCTGGGCCTGCTGACGCCGCAGATCATGATCTGGGACAAGGACAAGCTGGAAGGCCGCATCACCACGCGCGATATCGTGGATATGGCGAAAATCTATGTGCCGGAGATGAAGGCCAAGGGGGCCGACGTGGTGATCGTCATGTCCCATGCCGGCATGTCCTATACCCCGCGACAGGGGGGGGAGGAAAACGCCTCCAACTATCTGACCGAGATACCCGGCGTGGATGCTGTCATCACCGGCCACAGCCACCGCGTCTTCCCGTCCAAGGATTATGACGGCTTGCCGGGGGCGGACCTGAAGCGGGGTACCGTCAACGGCAAGCCGCTGGTGATGGCTGGCAGCTATGGCAGCCATCTGGGCGTGATCAAGCTGACCCTGGAAAAGCAGGGCAAAGAATGGAAGGTGGTGGATGGCAGCGGCAGCACCCGCCCCATCCAGCAGCGCCAGGATGGCAAGACCGTCAGCACGGAGCCGGATGCCGAGGTCGCGGCTTTGCTGGCCCCCGCACATGAGGGGACGCTGGCCTATGTGCGCAGCCCGGTGGGCCGCACCACGGCCCGCATCCATTCCTATTTCTCCTATCTGGGGGACAGCGCCGGGGTAGAACTGGTGGCCAAGGCCCAGCGTGCCTATATCGCGCGTGAACTGGCCAGCACCGACTATGCCAAGCTGCCCATCCTGTCGGCCGTGGCCCCCTTCAAGTCCGGCGGGCGGCCGGGGGTGCATTTCTATACCGACATTCC
This sequence comes from Niveispirillum sp. SYP-B3756, assembly GCF_009495745.1. Taxonomy (GTDB): domain Bacteria; phylum Pseudomonadota; class Alphaproteobacteria; order Azospirillales; family Azospirillaceae; genus Niveispirillum. Next base: position 1,680 of record NZ_WIDQ01000035.1, on the reverse strand, counting down.
GGCCGGTGAGATCGCCATCCGCAACATTGCCGACCTCTATGTCTATCCCAACCAGTTGGCGGCGGTGAAGCTGACGGGTGCCCAGGTGCGCGACTGGCTGGAAGCGTCATCGCGCGCCCTGTCCGTCATCAACCCGAAATCCAGCGACCCGCAGCCGCTGGTGAACACGCGGGTGCCGGCCTATAATTTCGACATCCTGGATGGCGTGACCTATGCCATCGACCTGACACAGCCGGAACGGTTCGACCGGGACGGCAAGCTGATCAATCCGGATGCCCATCGCATCGTCAATCTGGCCTATCAGGGCAAGCTGGTGGCCGATGATCAATTGTTCATCGTGGCCACCAATACCTATCGCGCCAATGGCGGCGGCACCTTCCCGCATCTGGATGGCAGCAGCATGGTCTATCAGTCACCGGATACGGTGCAGCAGGCCATTGTCGATTATGTGCGGACCAAGGGCGTGATCGACCCCACCACCGACAACACTTTCAGCTATGTGCCGCTGCCGGCCAGCGTCACCATCACCTATGACACTAACCCGCAGGCACAGGGCCTGTTGGCCGAACAGCCCAAGCTGTCCTATATCGGGCCGGCGGAGGATGGCTTTGCCCGGTTCAAGGTCGACCTGTCGGGCAAGGGGAGCGCGAAATGAGCCGGCCGCGCCTCTACCTGGCGGGACCAGACGTGTTCCTGCCCGACCCCATGGCCGCTGCGGCGGCCATGAAGGCGATCTGTGCCGAGCTGGGGCTGGAAGGGGTCTTCCCCATCGATGCCGCCCTGGCCCCCGCTGCTGGAGAACCCGGTACCGTCTTTGCCGCCCGCATCCGGCAGGCCAATCTGGACCTGATCCGGGGGGCCGACGGCGTGATTGCCAATTGCAGCCCGTTCCGCGGGCCCTCGGTGGATGATGGTACGGCCTATGAAATGGGCTATGCCACAGCTTTGGGGAAGCCGGTCTTCCCCTGGGCCGGCGATATCCGCCCGCTGCTGCAACGTACGCAGGCAAGGCAATATCTGGCGCATGACGGCTGGGTCTGGCGCGATGCCGATCAGATGGAGGTAGAGGAATTTGGCCTGCCGGTGAACCTGATGCTGGTCGACCCGGCCACCGGCCCGGTAGCCGGCAGCTTTGAACGCGCAGCAGAAGCGGCAGCCAATTGGTTCAATCGGGGACTTTAGGGGGAGACTATCACCCTTTGACCAGGTTCACACCCGCATGGAACACGACAACCTGAAAGGCAGGTTACCCTTCCGGCAGATCGACATTGAATGATCGGCCCCTTCCGTGTGTCTTTGTGAATGCCACACAACAGGTCGATTCATTGACATTTGTCGCGCAATACCAATCTGCCGAAAGGTTGACCTTTCGGCGGATTGGAGGCCGGCGACTGCCGGCCCGCCGCACGTGCGGCGTAAGCCAAGCTGCCGGAGGCAGCGCCCGGCGCATGAGATACAAGGGAACGCAAAATCTCCCTGGATCGGTCACGATCAAGGGAGGGGTCTGTTGAAGAAGCCGATTGCTGATCTGATGATTTGCAGTCTGGTCAGACGGTGAATGTGTTCAGAGCGCTGTTTGGCAGGAGCAAACAGCGCAGCATCAGCAGCAGATAAGCGGCCAGGCGCTTGAGGTTGACCGCAGCGGCGGCGAGGTATGCCTGGATTTGCATGTTGTCGAGA
>NZ_WIDQ01000034.1 GCF_009495745.1 Niveispirillum sp. SYP-B3756 | reverse complement strand
CTTCAACAAGATCAAACAGTTCAGAGGTATCGCCACCCGATACGACAAACAACCCGAGAACTTCCTAGCTGCCGTAAAGCTCGTCGCCGTCAGGCTATGGTGTCAGTCGTTATGAGTCTACGGCCTAGGATATCCCAATGGCGGTGGGGCGATGCCGGTTTTACGCTCAGAGCTTTGCCAGCAGTTCGGGAACGGCCTTGTACAGGTCGGCAACCAGACCGATATCGGCCACCTGGAATATGGGTGCCTCTTCATCCTTGTTGATGGCGATGATGACCTTGCTGTCCTTCATGCCAGCCAGATGCTGAATGGCGCCGGAGATGCCGATAGCGAAATAGATTTCCGGGGCCACGATCTTGCCCGTCTGCCCCACCTGATAGTCATTGGGGACATAGCCGGCGTCCACCGCCGCGCGTGAGGCACCCACGGCGGCACCGATCTTGTCGGCCAGCGGGAAGATGACCTGACGGAACGTCTCGCTGTCCTTCAACGCCCGGCCGCCGGAAACGACGATCTTGGCGCTGGTCAGCTCGGGCCGGTCCAGTGCGGCCAGTTCCGCACTCACAAAGCGGGCAAGGCCGCTGTCCCCAGGACCAGAGACAGGCACCACGGCGGCGCTTCCCCCGCTGGCCGACGCCTTGGCAAAGGCAGTGCCGCGCACGGTGATGACCTTCCTGGCATCCTTGCTGCGCACCGTGGTGATGACATTGCCGGCATAGATGGGACGCGTGAAGGTATCCGGTGCCTCCACCGACAGGATGTCGCTGATCTGCATGACATCCAGCAGCGCCGCCACGCGCGGAGCGATGTTCTTGCCGTTGCTGGTGGCGGGTGCGATGAACGCCTCATGCTCCGCCATCAGCCCGACGATAAGCGGCGCCACATTCTCCGGCAAGGCGTGGGCGTAGGACGCATCATCGGCGAGATAGACCTTGCCGACACCCTCAATCGCCGCCGCCGCCGAGGCAACACCGGCGCAGGCGGCGCCGGCCACCAGCAGGTGCACCTCACCGATTTTGGCCGCCGCCGTGACGGCGGACAGGGTGGCATCCTTGACCGTCACATTATCATGTTCAACCCAAACCAGCACGCTCATGCTGCAACTCCCAAGGCTTTCAATTTGGCGACCAGTTCATCGATGTCAGCGACCTTGACCCCACCGCTGCGCTGGACCGGTTCGCTCATCCGCAGGGTTTCAAGGCGGCGGGTGACGTCCACGCCATAATCGGCCGGAGTCTTTGTGACCAAGGGCTTGCTCTTGGCCTTCATGATGTTCGGCAAGGATGCGTAGCGGGGTTCATTCAGGCGCAGATCCGCCGTGACGATGGCCGGCAATTGCAGGCTGACCGTCTCCAGCCCGCCATCCACCTCGCGCGTGACCTGCACCGCGCCGTCGCCGATGTCGATCTTGCTGGCAAACGTCCCCTGGGGGCGCCCCAGCAGGGCCGCCAGCATCTGTCCGGTCTGGTTGCAATCATCATCGATCGCCTGTTTGCCCAGGATGACCAGCGCCGGCCCCTCATCGGCCACGATCCGGGCCAGCAGCTTGGCAACGGCCAGCGACTCAACCTCCTCATCCGTCTGGATCAAGATGCCGCGATCCGCCCCCATGGCCAGGGCGGTGCGGATCGTCTCCTGCGCCTTTGCCGGCCCGATCGACACCACCAGCACTTCCTTGGCGGCGCCCTTCTCCTTCAAACGGACGGCCTCTTCAACGGCAATCTCGTCAAAAGGGTTCATCGCCATCTTAACATTGGTCAGATCAACGCCCGAACCATCCGGCTTCACACGCGGTTTGAGATTGTAGTCGATCACCCGTTTGACCGGCACGAGGACCTTCATGGCGCAACTCCCCAAAAGTACGGTGCAAAATTGTTCTGCACGACTGTATTCAACGGGCTGACTGGCCCGCCATCAATATTCGATATTTCCTTGTCCCCTGCGGCAGCCGCTGTTGATTGCACGCGCCGCCGGCTGATCTTTACCAAATGGAAGCTGGTCAGGCGCCTGGTGATGGACAAGGTTTGACACTGGATCGGTGCGTTGGCGAAGGAGAACGACCATGAAGGCAATGGTGCTCGGGGGGCCTGCCACCCTGGCCAACCTTGGATATGTGAACCGGGACGCAAGGGCACCAGGACCGGGGGAAATTCTTGTCCGGGTCAGGGCCAGCTCGCTTAATTTCCATGATTATCTTGTCGCTGTCGGCCTCATTCCGGCCGCACCGGGCCGTGTGCTGCTCTCCGATGGCGTCGGTGAGGTGGTGGAGTGTGGGCCGGATGCCACGGCCTTCAAGGTCGGGGATCGGGTCATGGGCACCTTCTTTCCCGACTGGCCCGATGGCCATCCCGACGAAAGACACACCGCGAGGATGCGTGGCGACCATGTCGATGGCTTCGCCAGCGACTATGTGGTGATGCGGGAGACCGACTTTACCCCGGCGCCGCGTAACCTGACCGATGCTGAGGCCGCCACCTTGCCCTGTGCCGGACTGACTGCCTGGCGGGCGCTGGTTGTCGAGGGCGGGATCAAGCCAGGCGACAATGTTCTGGTGGAAGGCAGTGGGGGCGTATCCGTTTTCGCCATCCAGTTCGCCAAGGCGGCGGGTGCAACCGTCATCGCCACGACCTCCACCGACGAGAAGGCCGCCCGGCTGCAGGCGATCGGCGCTGACCATGTTATCAATTACACAACGATCCCCAAATGGGGGGCTGCCGCGCGTAACATCACCGGCGGGCGGGGCGTGGATCATGTGGTGGAGGTGGTCGGGGGGGATCTTTCCCAACCGATGCAGGCATTGAGGGTTGGCGGCGCGCTCTATCTGGTGGGGGCGCTCAGCCGCCAGCCCATCGAGTTTCCCACGGCCCTGGGGATTCACGGCAATCGTCGCATCATCGGCCTGACCGTGGGCAGCCGCAAGCACCAGCTCGACATGGTCCGCGCCGTGGAGGCCAACGCGATCCGGCCCGTCCTGGACCGGACATTCCCGTTGGCCGAGCTTGGCGACGCCTTCCGCCATCAGGAAGCAAAGGCCCATTTCGGCAAGATCAGCATTTCCATCTAAAGCGCAACAATGCGCCGCTCGCAACCAAAGAAGGGGAGGAACGTATGGGACGACTTGAGGGAAAGATCGCGTTCGTCACCGGTGGCGCATCCGGCCTTGGCCGCGCCATCGTCGAACGTTTTGTAGAGGAAGGTGCGAAAGTCTTCCTGGGCGACATGAAGGACGAGATCGGCCAGCAGATCGCCGCCAGCACGGGAGCCACCTTTCTGCATCTGGATGTCACGCGGGAGGATCAATGGATCGCCGCGATGCGACAGGTCACTGACGCAAGCGGGCGGCTGGACGTTATGGTCAATAATGCCGGCATTTTGGGGCCGGGGGCGCTGGAGACCATTGAGATCGACGCCTGGAACCGGCTGTTCGCGGTCAATGTCACGGGTGTGATGCTGGGATGCAAGCACGGCGCCTTGGCCATGCAGAAGAACCCGGGCGGCCCCAGCGGTTCGATCATCAACATGTCATCCAATGCGGGCATCCTGGCCACCGCCACGGACCCCGGCTACTCGGCCACGAAGGGCGCCGTGCGGCTGATGACCAAGTCCATTGCGGTCAATTTCGCACGGCGCGGCATACCCATCCGCTGTAACTCAATTCATCCCGGTCCCATTGACACGCCCATCTTCGAACCCTGGCGGCGGAACGAGGATACGACCGCGCTTCTGATGAAGAAGCTTCACACCATGACCCCCATGGGCCGGATCGGGCGTCCGCTGGAGATCGCCAATATGGCGCTGTTCCTGGCCAGTGATGAGTCCAGCTTCTCCACCGGTTCCGAATTCGTGGCCGATGGCGGCGGCACAGCGGCCCTCCATGGCGAATAGGAGATTTCCAATGCAAGACGGGAAGAAGATCGGCGTCGGCATCATTGGGTATGAAGTGGGGCGAAGTTGGGCGGCACTGGCCCATGTGCCGGCACTGAAAGGCCTCTCCGACCGGTTCGAGATCGCGGCCGTCAGCACCACCCGACAGGAATCAGCGGCGGCGGCGGCGGCGGATATCGGCATTGAGCGGGGCTACAGCAATGCAGAACAGCTGATCCGCTGCCCGGAGGTTGATCTGGTCGCGGTGACGGTGAAGGTGCCACATCATCACGAACTGGTGAAGGCGGCGACGGCCGCCGGCAAACATGTCTATTGCGAATGGCCCCTGGGTAACGGGTTGCGGGAAGCCGAGGAGATGGCGGCCATGGTGCGGGCTGCCGGCGTCCATGGCATCGTCGGCCTGCAGGCTCGTTGCGCGCCCGTGATCGCCTATGTCCGGTCGCTCATTGCTTCCGGCCATATTGGGGAGGTTCTGTCGACCACCATGGTCGGTTCCGGCCTTCAGTGGGCGGATTGGGTTGATCCCCCCAATGTCTATCTGCTCGATAAGCGCAATGGCGCCACCTTGCTGTCAATCCCTCTGGGACACGCAGTCGACGCCCTGTGCCATTGCCTGGGCGAGTTCGCCAGCCTGTCCTCCATCACGGCCATCCGCCAGCCCAAAACAATCCGCCTGGATACGCGCCAACCCGTGGAGAAAACCGCCGAGGATCAGGTTGTCGTCAGTGGCATTCTGGAAAGCGGAGCCGTTGCGTCCATCCATTACCGGGCCGGTCAATCACGGGGGGTCAATTTCCTCTGGGAAATCAACGGGTCGCAGGGTGATCTGCAGATCACCGCCACCGGCGGGCACGCCCAGATGTTCGAACTTCAGCTCTCAGGCGGGCAAGGGAAGGAGCGATCCCTGTCCCCCATGACCGTGCCGCCGGAGTTCCGGTGGATTCCGCCCGCAATCACTGGATTTGGGGTCAATGTGGCCCAGATGTATGCGCGCGTCGCCGATGACCTTCGCTGCGGCACGACCACGGCACCTGGTTTCGACGACGCGGTTATCCGCCATCGCCTGTTGGCTGCCATTGAGGAAGCGGCAGCAACCGGCCGTCGCGTCAGCTTGAAGTGAGGAAAAACATGGCTGAATATAAACTGCTGGTCCTGAGCAACCCTGTCGATGGTCAGGATGAGGAATTCAATCACTGGTACGATACCGTGCATCTGCCCGACGTTCTGGCCGTGGACGGCGTTGTCGGTGCCGAGCGTTTTCGCCTGCTGAGCGGGGACCGCTGGCGATATCTGGCGATCTACAGCCTGGAATGCGATGATCCGGCCAGCGTTGAAGCCGAACTGATGGCTCGGGCCGGAACCGAACGGATGCAGATGTCCGCCGCCTTCAATCTTTCGGACTTCTTCATGGGCAGCGCGCAGTCCCTGGCCCCCTATCGACCTGCATAATGTTCCTTCAAAAGAAGAAGCGCCGCGGCTGTAGAGACAGCCGCGGCGCCTTTTCTGAACCATATCCGCTCAGTAGGATTTGGGCAGACCCAAAGCCTTCTCGGCGATATAGCTGAGGACGATCTGGTTGTTCACCGGCGCTACCGTGTTGTTCTGGGCGGCGATAAAGAAGGGCAGAATGTCCTGGGCCACATCCACCCCGGCACCACCAAAGGTGGTCATGGCGATTTCAGCCGCCATCTTGAAGGCTTCAGACGACAGGATCTTCACCATATTCGCCTCAAGCCCGATATTCTCACCCCGGTCATGTTTTTCAGCGGCGAGATACATCATGGTGCGGGCGGCTTCCACGTAGGTCTTGGCCCGGGCCAGCGGATGCTGGATCGACTGGTAAGACCCGATCGGCTTGTCGAACGGCGCACGGATTTTGGCATATTCCGCCGCCCGCTTGATGCAATAGTCCGCTTGGCCGACATTCATGGCCGCCACCAGCAGCCGTTCGGGGTTGAGAGAGTCGAACAGGATGCTCAACCCGCGTCCTTCCTGTCCCACCAGAGCATCGGCGGGAATGACCACGTCATCATAATAGACCTGATAGTTCTTCTCCGGCAGATACATGCCGATATCCATCTTGGTCGCCGAGATGCCGGGCAGCTTGGTATCGACGATAAACAGCGAAATGCCGGCCGTGCGGTTCTTCTCATCATAGGGCTGGGTGCGCGCCACCAGCAGGCAATGAGCGGATTCCACAAAGGCGGTCTGATAGGTCTTGGACCCGTTGACCAAAAAGCTGCCGTCCGGCTGACGGATCGCCGTCGTCTTGATCTTGAAAGTATTGGTGCCGGCATCCGCTTCCGTGATGCCGAAGCTGAAGAACTCCTCCCCGGTGGCGGTCGGCGGCAGATAGCGGCGCTTCTGCGCTTCCGAGCCGTGGCGCAGCAGCGGCTCGCGCGACATGAAGTTCGGCACGGCCAGCGGCAGCAGCAGGGCTTCACGGTGCAGCAGGTCCATTGCCAGGATGATGTCGTACAGGCTGCCCCCGGCGCCGCCATATTCCTCCGGCAAACCCATGGCCAGCAGCCCGCTGTCGATCCACATCTGCCAGAGCTTCGTCGGCATCTCGTTCTTGCGGCCGCATTCAGCGACATAGGCGCGATCCACGCGCTTGATGATGCTGTCGCAGATTTCGCGGATAGCTTCGCTGTTCTCGCTCATTTCCTGGTCCCTAACGTTATAATGGCTCGTTACTTTTCATCCTGATCGAGGGTCAGGAACACACCGGTCAGCGCCATTTCGCAGACGCGCGCACCCGATTCATCCTGCATACTCGCCAGCATCGTGATGGAGGCCCGGCCGGGCCGCGACGCCGATGGCCTGATATCGGCAATCTCGACCATGCAGCGCAGATTTTCACCCACATAGACCGGCGCCAGCCATTTGATCCGTTCTACGCCGGAACCTGCCAGTCCCCGGATCTTCGTGCCCTTCCAGAGGTCCGCGAGCTTGTTCTGCATGGCGACGACCGTGTGCCAGCCGCTGGCCGCCATACGCTTGAAGATCGGGTGACCCACAGCACCCTCATCGCTGAGATGGAAAGGCTGGGCGTCATATTCAGAGGCGAACGCGTACACCTTCTCGCGGGACATGAGATAATCCCCGAGATCGAACGTATCGCCGATGTTCAGATCCTGAAGCCTCAGATCTGCTGTCTTCTGGCGGAGGACCAAGTTTCGCACTCCTGCTGGCAGCCATGGTCAAAGATGCCCTGATTCACTAACATGCCCCAAATGGGCATTCCATGCGGGACGCGGCCATCCGGCCGGCAGACAAGATGCAAGCAAGCCATTGTGCGGCTGAAGGCTTGAATCGGAATTCCTTGGCCGGTAACAGGAGCGGCGACGGGCGATGACAAGGACAGCGATGTCCCCGCCATCGCCCGGTGCGATTACCGGGACAGCCCCAGCAGCCTGTTATAAACATTGTGGAAATGCTGGATATTGGACTCCTGGTAGCGTGCCAGCGTCATGAAATCCTTGCCCGGTTTAGCCGCCTTCAGTCCTTTCTGGATTTCCACCAGATTGGACATGTCCTGATCCAGGATATAGCCCACAACCCCCAAGGCTTCGCATTCCGATGTCCGGTCATCAGGGCCCAGATCGATCGGCGTCGCCGTTGCCGGGCGCGGCGCGCCCTTGGGCACCGGCGCCGTGATGCGTACTTCCATCATGGACATGCCGGGATCATCCCCCACGGGCATGAAACGGTACCACCAGGGCAATGCCTCACCCCACCAGGGATGGTGGTTGGGGAAAACAAAGCACTTGGTCATGTCCAGGAAATAGGACACCGGCTTGGCACCGAGGTCCAGACCGGTCTCAGCCTCGATCTTCCGCCGGCGCTGATCAGCGCAATAGGCGCGAGCCTCGGCCACCGTCGTCACCTCCCCCGGCGCCGGTTCCCGCAGGCCGAAGGTCGCGCAGAATTGGCGGGCGCTCTCATGCGGGGAAACCTTGTCCTGCACCCAGACATCGGGAACAACCGACGGCGTGACCAGCCGGCTGACATGGCAGACACCATCGTCCCAGGCATCATATTGGGTGAAGGCGGAGCCGAAAAAGGGCATCCCATCCCAATGTGTTTCCAGCACATGATAGCCTTCCATGAAGGCTTCCTGTGTCAGTTTCCAATTACAGCGCACTTTCTTACGCAGATGCAGGACCGTGTACCGCTCTTCCAGCGGATGGTCCTTGAACTGCGACACCATCACACCCAATGCCTGTTCCAGGGGTGGGGCTTCGGGGTCAGGGTTGATGAAAATGTTCCCGCCCCAACGCCCGAGCTGTACCTCCTGCAGGCGATGATGCTGGTCTGACACATGCGGAAAATCATGGCCGCCGGGCACCCATGCCAGGGAACCGTCAAGCCCCCAGGTCCAGGCATGGAAGGGACAGCGAATTTCTCCTGCACTTTCGGCATGATCGCAGAGACGACGGCCACGATGCGGACAACTATTGTAGAAAGCCCGGAACTCGTCCGGACCGGAACGGACGATGATGAAAGAGAGGCTGGCAATGTCATAGGGCAGACGATCGCCGACATTGGGAAGATCCTCTTCGCGGCAGGCAACCTGCCACTGCTTCTTCCAGATATGTTCCGTCTCCAGCGCCACGAAGGCGGGATCGATATAGCGGTCATAGGAGATCAGACCTTCGACCTTGACCGGCATGTCGCTGCGCTGGAGCACCGGCGGCACAGGTTGCCCATCGCCCACCAAGATGTCGGCATAAGTCCGCAAGCCGACGCTGCTGGTTCCCTTGACGGCCTTGGGGGTTGCAAAGCCATAGGCGCCTTTCAAAGCTTCTTCATATTCAATCATGTTTGCCTCCCATCAAGCAGAGCCCTATACCTGCCAATGGACCGGCCTTCATTGATTGATACATATCAATGCGCTCATGATTAACAATTATGGGTAAATTTCGGTTCATTTACAGTCAAACTAGACATAGTTCTATAAAATCATGAATAATTTATTGAGTTAATATTTTATATTGTGTCCTTTTATGCACGACATAAAAAACCATCTATTTACAATGGAGTACATTTTCTATGCGAATGATGTCACCAAAACAAAAAAAGCCCCACCATAGAGGTGGGGCCAAGATATGCTGAGCAGAATGCTGCAACGGAAACGACTACAACAAACTGCTCTTGGGAACTGCTTTCTGGTCAGTACTTGTATCCCATCCGAATCATGACCTCACGGCCACGATTCACAACGGCAATGATGTCTGAATAACCAACAGTGCCCGCGGGCCGAGCCGGTATGTCTGTCCCTCTGACAATGTAATATTTGTCCGTCAAGTTACGTCCGATGACCGCAAACTCCCACTTCCCATCGCTGTCAAGGAAACGGACGGTTGCATCAAGAAGAGCATAGTTAGGCTGACGGGAATTCGGCTGGGAGGAAGCATTCGTTATGTAGCTGCTGCTGAAACTCATGCCACCGCTCAGTTCGGCAGAGAAGGCCTCGGTTACCGGGGTTTCGTAGACAAAACCGACATTACCTGTCCATTCCGGCGACCGGATCAACTCTGTACCGCTGAGATTCTGCAATAGGCCGACAATGTTATTATTCGTCGGATTGGGCTGGGTTCCACACTGGCCGACACCCGTACCAGGCGTGACCGTCGTCTGCCCAGCATAGCAGGCGGCATAGTAGGCGTCGTACCGCCCCCTGGCATAGGCAACATTGCCATACACGCTGAAATCATCAGTAAAGCGATAGTTCAGGCTCAGCTCTGCCCCCTTGGAAGAGACCTCACCTGCATTTCGCAGTTCCTGCACTGTACCTTGCGTCGTCACCTGCACCTGAAGGTCCGTGATATCGTAGGTATAGAGGGCAAGATCGGCTGTCAGGGCACCATCAAAGGCATGTCCCTTCACGCCAGCCTCCCACCCCTTCACATATTGGGGACGGTAGCTGAGATCGCCGTTGAAATTCGCAGAGCCGCCATTGAAACCGCCTGACAAGAAGCCCTCCTTATAGGACCCGTAGAAATTCAGGTTTCTATCCGGTTTGTAGGACAGTGTGAATTCCGGAGAAAGATTGTTGAAGCTCTTCTTCTGATTGCCGTTGGAAAGAAGTGGCCGCACACCGACCAGCTCAATGGCACCCGTGGCCAGGGAAGTGCCGTCGAGGACAGAAACTAGCTCCTTCTCCTCCGTCGACAGGCGTCCGCCGACCGATAATTCCAGTTCCGGGGTGATCTTGTACTGCAACTGGGCGAAAGCGGAATAGGCCTCCCCCTTCTGGTCCAGCAGATAACCCGATGCGATGAAGGGCGACGGACGTCCGACAACCGATATCTGGCCCGGAATGGCACCGAATGCCGCAATAGAGGCGCTTTTGGCCCGGCTGTCCTGGAACTGGCCCCCAAACATGAAATTAAACGGACCACTGAAGTTGGAGGTGAGACGCAGTTCCTGGCTGATCTCACGGATATCGAGCGCGTTCACACTCCCCAGTATCGCACTTGGCAGTGATGTGGCGGTGAAATTCGTGCGATTGAATATCTGGACATCATAGAGTCCGGTCACAGAGGTAAGTGTCAGGTCATCGGCAACGTCGTAGTTCATCTCCAGACCACCGAGCCATTGCTTCTGGCGCAACGTGCCCTGACCATCGCCAAAATCAGAACCGCGGAGCATGTCGCTCAGCACCATGGGTGCCAGGGCGGTGGCGAACCCACTCCCCAGTGCCCCCGTACTGATCCGGTCGTCAGCCTTGCAGTTTTCCGCGACACCGGGAACATTGATCAACGGTTGCCCTCTGGGGCAGTGGACATACTGATAGTTCGCCCCCGACCCGGCACCCTTGACGTCGTTATAGGCGAGCTTCATGCGCGCGTTGAAAGGACCACCATCATCATATTTCAGCGTGCCTCGAACCGCATATTCATCGGTTTTCGGGCCATATTCGTCCTTCGGCGCGAGGGGGTCTGTCCGCGGAACGTCATTCTTCACCCAACCACGCATGTGCGAGCCATAAACCGCAAGGCGCGCACCCAGCGCTTCTGTCACAGGTGCCGAGATATACGCTTCTCCACGGGTCTCATGAGCCACGATCTCATACCCGAGCTTCCCACCTGCTTCAAAACGATCCGTTGGATCAGCCGTACGAGTTGAGATGATGCCGCCTGGGCTGTTCTTACCGTAGAAAAGGGCCTGCGGGCCTTTCATGACTTCGACCTGCGCGGTGTCGAAATCGCCCATGCGCCGAACCGTTGCCCGCGCGACCTGAACGCCATCAATATTGAACGACACCGCCTGGTCGCCAAGCGGGTTGGAGTCAGACGCGCTAATGCCACGCAGAGCGATGGAGCCACCCTGGATGGTGCCACCACCTTCGCCGATCACAAAACCAGGAATCTTGCGGGCCAGCGCATCGACACCGTTGACTGCGCTGCGTTCCAGTTCAAGTGCACCAACGGCGGAGATGGCTGCGGGGACTTCGATCAACGTCTCAGAGCGCTTGCGCGCGGTAACGATGATCTCTTCCAAAACCAAGCTGTCACCGCCGCTGACCGCGGGCGGCGGGGCTTCCTGGGCCGATGCGACAGCAAGCGATGACGCGCCGGCGACGAAGGAAGCCAGCAAGGCGAACTTATAGGGGCGACGCCCCTTGGGCTGAGCAAACTTCATTTTTCCTCCCTGATTTTTCTGTGTTTTGGTATATGGGCTCACGCGGCTTCTATTTATCGATCAGATCCATTGATCATGCTTGCAGGCTGTCTTGCCCCTACCCGATCATTTTCCTGGAACACGTACATTTGGATGCATGAACCCAGATTCGTCACCGGCTACCGGTATTTTTTCGGATTTGTGTTTGATATACCTGAACCGCGCCTGGATTGTCGGCGGCAAAAGTTTGTGAGTCACGCCGCCATTTGCTGAGTGCTCACGGCATCATGATAGCGTTGATCGGCCTCGGCGGGCGGGATATTTCCGATAGGTTCCAGCAGGCGTCGGTTGTTGAACCAGTCGACCCATTCGAGGG
>NZ_WIDQ01000033.1 GCF_009495745.1 Niveispirillum sp. SYP-B3756 | reverse complement strand
CAAAATCCGCAGCGCATCTCGCTTGAATTCCGCCGTGATCTTGACCTGCTTTACTCGAACCATCAAAACCTCCATCAAACCCAAATTTTAGGATGATGGCTCTCCACTTTGCCAGGGCAAGTCCAGAGCAGAAGGAGCAGCTTGCGGCCCGGCTGTCAGAAGCGCCGGCCGTCATGCCCGATATCCATCCCAATGTCGCCGGCCTCTACGCCAGGATGATCGAGCGGCTGACGACGGCCCTGGAGGATGCCACCACCCGCGGCGAGGTCATGGAGGCGATCCGGTCGCTGATCGACAAGGTGGTGATCACGCCTAGCGCTCGTCGCGGCGAGGTACAGGCGGAGTTGCATGGCAAGCTGGCGGAGATCCTGAACGCAACAACCCGCTCAGCCGGGGCTGGACGGGTTGTTATAACGTCATTGGATGCGGGGACAGGATTTGAACCTGTGACCTTCAGGTTATGAGTTTGAAAAGTATTCATACGATGATGTACTCTCGAGCACGCCAAAATCGCCTAAATTCCTGATAATACTTTTGATATTTTGACTTCTATGTACGACCAGATACCATCATCAACGCTCCGATTTTATCTCATCTGGTAGCTATTTGGTAGCTGATACCAAGCACCAGTATGGCGCTTCCGGTGTTTCTGGAGATGGATGATGGCAAAGCTCTCCAAGCGTTCCGTGGATGCCGCGGCGGCAGGTCCGACCCTGAAGGTGGTCTGGGATGACGAGTTGCGGGGGTTCGGCGTCCGCATCCATCCGACAGGCCGCAAGGTCTACATCGTGAAGTGCCGGATCAACGGGCAACAACGGTTCATCACGATTGGCCAACACGGCCCTGTCACCGCCGATCACGCGCGGGCACGGGCCTATGAAATCCTGTCCGAAGCGAAGAACGGGCGTGATCCGGCACAGGAACTCGATCAGGCGCGGAAGGCCCCGACCATGAAGGCGCTGGGAGAGCGGTTTCTGGAGGAGCATGTCGCTGTACGCTGCAAGCCTTCGACGCAGAATGAATATCGGCGGTCGGTGAAACTGTTCATCAATCCTAAGATCGGCACCCGCCGGGTCACGGACATCCAACGCCGGGATATTGCGGAGCTCCACCATTCGCTGCGGCACATCCCGTACCAAGCCAACAGAACCCTTGGCGTGTTATCCAAGATGTTCAATTTGGCCGAAGTCTGGGGCCTTCGCCCCGACGGCAGCAATCCATGTCTGCATGTGAAGAAGTTCCCGGAGGAGAAGCGGGAGCGCTTCCTTAGCGCGGACGAATATGCAGCACTGGGGCGGACACTGGCCGAGTTGGAAGCAGCGAAATCGGAGCCGGTTTCCGTCATCGCTGCCATCCGGCTGCTGATGCTGACGGGATGTCGGCTTAACGAAATCATGACCTTGAAATGGGCCTATGTTGACTGGCAGGCCAAGGCATTCAGGCTGCCGGATTCCAAAACGGGGGCCAAAGTCGTTCTGTTCGGCGATAGTGTCGCTGCCGTCCTACGTGCCATCCCGAAGCTACCGGATAATCCGTGGGTCATAACGGGCACAAAGGAGGGAGGCAGACTGACAGACCTGCAACCACCGTGGCGACGCATCCGGCAACGGGCAGGGCTGGACGATGTTCGCATCCACGATTTGCGGCACTCCTACGCCAGTGGCGCGCTGTTCTTGGGCGAAGGGCTGCCAATGATCGGAAAGTTGCTGGGCCATACACAGGTGCAAACCACCGCCCGTTATGCCCATCTGGCGCTCGATCCGGTCAGGAACGCAGCAGAGAAGGTGTCCGACTTCATCGCAAAGCAGGCCGCTGGCTTGGCGCAGTCCAGCGCCGCGCGGCACCGTCGGTTCAGGGTCAACGCCCAGAACACCACGGTCCGATGCAATGGATAGTGCTGCCCGCCGCCATGATCTGGGTCGAATCTGCGTCTATACTGTTCCGGCGTGGTGCCCCGGTCACGGCGCTGTCATTCCCGCTGCACCCCGGCGCTCCGCCAGCCGGGGCGACTGCGGCAATGACCGCTCCGCTCCCCCCGCTGGGCCTGCCTGACCTTGGACGCACCGGAAGCCAATACTGCCGCCCCGGAGATCCGGGTGGAACCAGCGGCGGAAGGCCGCCCGCGCGTTGCGCGCAGCGTAGTCCCACGAACCGCCGCGAAGCGAACGGTTCGCACCGTTGTCCGTCTCCCCGATGGGATCGACAAGGGGGGCGGAGCTGTAGTTACGTCGACCATCCGCGCACCATTCCAAGACATTGCCCAACATGTCGTACAGGCCCCAGCCGTTGGGGGCCTTCACCCTAACGGGGTGGGTTTCACCCTTACTGTTGCCGTCATACCAGGCAATAGGATCAAGCGCTGTGGCCTTACCATCCCCGTCAATATCAATAGGCCCAGTGTAAAGCGCCGTATCCGTGCCCGCACGACAGGCATATTCCCACTGCGCCTCCGTCGGAAGGGCGAGCGACAGGCCGGGAACCATGCTGTTGATCCGGGTTATGAACCCCTGCGCTTCGTTCCAACTCACCTGCTCCACCGGTCGATCCGGGGACTGGAACCGGCTGGGGTTGTTCCCCATAACTGAACGCCACAGCGCCTGTGTACAGGGCGTGTCAAACAGCCAGAAACCCTTGCTGATCGTCACCTCATGCACAGGACCTTCATTATCATCCCGCCCCGGCTCATCCGCTGGCGATCCCATCCGGAACCGGCCCGGTGCCATCCAACGCATCCGCTGCGTCACACCGGCAATCGTAAAGCCGACGAACAGGCCATGTTCATCCTGGCCCCATTCGCTGGCCCAATCCGGTGGATTGCCATTGGCCAGAGGGGGCATGAACGCCATGGACGCGCCATTCATCCGCACACCGCCGCATGACGGGCGGCAAGCCGGTGAGCGTTCGCGGGGCATCCACCCGCACGACCAGCACACCGACCGCCCTTTCGTTTCGGCCCCATGCGGTATTGATCCGCGAATGTAGCCATGGCCAATGGTCTGGTCAGGGGGGACGCTGTCCTTCCCGTGAGCTTGGGCGCACCGGAAGCCAACATCGTCGATCCGGACAATCGGGTGGATCCAGAAGCGGAAGGCCGCCCGCACGTTGCGCGCGGTGTTGTTCCAGGAACCGCCGCGAAGCGAACGGTTTGCGCCGTTTGTTCGACCATCAGCCACCCCCACCCTATATCGTTACGACCGGCCCGGCAACAGGGTGCCGCCGGATCTGTGCCGCCCGCCACGTGCTGGAATCCGTATGGGCCGTTATGGCCAGTGCGGCGGAATAGCCGGTTTGCAAGGCCCGACCGTCGATGCGCCCCCTGGCAAAGGCGGTTTCCCAATAACGCCGCGCCAACATATAACGTCGTTTGCGCCGCCGCGACAGCAACAGGCCGCCGGGCAATACCCGATAGCCACACAGGTTGACCCCATCGCGGCTTTGGCCGATACGCACATTATCCTTGATGGTCAGGCCCAGCTCATCGCCCACAAAGGCTTCAACCGCCCTCATCATCCGAAGAATGGTCGCCTTGTCGTCGGCCCACCACACAACATCATCCATGTACCGCACCATTCCCCGCGCATGGCATTGTTCCAGCAGGAAGCGATCCAGCGCACCCAGATAGGCATTGGCAAAATGCTGTGACGGTAAGGCGCCAATGGGCAGGCCCCGCCCCGCCGCCCCTTTATCCCCGGATTGATCTGCGGCAGGCGACACCAGATGCGGCAGGAAGGCCCCACCATATTTTGCAGCCCTTGCCTCCCCCACCCCGTCAATGGTTTGCAGGGCGGTCAGGCTTTGGGTTCTGCCCTTGACCATGGCCGCCAGTTGATCGTTGGTGAAGATGGCATAGGCAGGAACACCCTCGGCGTCGGCCAACTGCTTGCACACCGCGCGCAGACGGGCGAACAGGGCAAAGTCCTGTTCATTCAAGACTTCCCGGTAATCCACCTTGACGCCGCGCCGGGCCGGGACGGCGGCGCGGGCATCACCGGCGGGAACGAAGCTGACGCAGAGCGACCAGGCGCTATTGTGCCCATCCTGCACGAAATGGCGATCCACGGCGATGACACGCTGGCTGGACAAAAACTGGTTCAGGGCTGCAGACGCCTCGTCCCCATCGTGAACCGGTATGGTGAAAAATGCCATGCGCATGGCTGATCTTTCTCGTGGTCGTTATTTCTTGCGTTTTTTTGTGGCGGGCGTCTTCCCCGGTCGCGGCGCTATCATTCCCGCCGCACCCCGGCGCTCCGCCAGCCGGGGCGACTGCGGCAATGACCGCTCCGCTCCCCCCTCCGGGCCTGCCTGACCTTGGGCGCACCGGAAGCCAAAATTGCCGAGCCGGACATCCGGGCGGACCCAGCAGCGGCAGGCCGCCCGCACGAGGCGCGCGGCGCTGTCCCAGGAACCGCCGCGAAGCGAACGGAGCGCACCGTCCTCCGTCTCCCCCATGGAGCCAGAGCCATAGTTGTACTCAGCATTCGCACACCATTCCCAAACATTGCCCAACATGTCGTAAAGCCCCCAACCATTCGGGGCCTTCATCCCAACGGGATGGGTTTCACCCTCACTGTTACCGCCATACCAAGCAATTGGATCAAGCGCTGTGGCCTTATCATCCCCGTCTATCTCTATCGGGCCTGTGTAAAGCGCCGTATCCGTGCCCGCACGGCAGGCATATTCCCACTGCGACTCTGTCGGTAGTGATAGCGACAGGCCGGGAACCATGCTGTTGATCCGGGTTATGAACCCCTGCGTGTCGTGCCAACTCACCTGCTCCACCGGTCGGTCCGGGGATTGGAACCGGCTGGGGTTATCCCCCATCACCGCCCGCCACAGCGCCTGTGTACAGGGCGTGTCAAACAGCCAAAAACCCTTACTGATCGTCACCTCATGCACGGGACCTTCATCATCCCACCGCCTAGGCTCATCCTCTGGTGATCCCATCAGGAACCGGCCGGGTGCCATCCAGCGCAGTCGCTGCCTTGCGCCCGCAACATCAATGCGGGTCCACAGGCCGAACCGGTCACGGCCGATGGCGCTGGCCCAATCGGGGCGGGCGATCTGTGCCAGATGCAATTCTTCGCAATCGCTACGGATGATCAGGGCCGGGGTGGCGGGCATTGGCACAAGCACGGCATCGCCCCCCACCTCCACCACGCTGGTGCCCGGTCGCGGCCCTGTCATTCCCGCCGCACCCCGGCGCTCCGCCAGCCGGGGCGACTGCGGCAATGACCGCTCCGCTCCCCCCTCCGGGCCATCCTGACCTTGGGCGCACCGGAAGCCAAAAATGCCGCGCCGGTCATCCGGGCGGCCCCAGAAGCGGCAGGCCGCCCGCACGACGCGCGCGGAGTAGATCCAGGAACCGCCGCGAAGCGAACGGAGGGCACCGCGTTTAGTCTCGCCGATGGGATCAAGGAGAGAACCGGTGCTGTAGTCACGGTTACCGTCTGCACACCATTCCAAAACATTGCCCAACATATCGTACAGACCCCAACCATTCGGGGCCTTCATCCCAACGGGATGGGTGCCGCCCTTGGTATCGGGGTACTGTCGTTCGTTCCAATCCGAGATGTCGTGCCCATTCCTCAACTCGAACCCCTGGCCACAATTACCGCCATACCAGGCGATGGGGTCAAGCGCCGGGGCGTCATGTTCGCCCTTGATATCTATCGGGCCCGTGTAAAGCGCTGTCTCTGTGCCCGCACGGCAGGCATATTCCCACTGCGCCTCCGTCGGTAGTGATAGCGACAGGCCGGGAATCATGCTGTTGAGCCGCTTAATAAATCCCTGCGCGCCGTCCCAACTCACCTGCTCCACCGGTCGATCCGGGGATTGGAACCGGCTGGGGTTATCCCCCATCACCGCCTGCCACAGCGCCTGTGTACAGGGCGTGTCAAACAGCCAGAAACCCTTGCTGATTGTCACCTCATGCACAGGGCCTTCATCATCATACCGCCCCGGTTCATCCGCCGGTGACCCCATCCGGAACCGGCCCGGTGCCATCCAACGCATCCGCTGTGTCACGCCCGCAATGGTGAAACTGGCCCAGGCCCCAAACCGGTCATGGCCCCAATCACCGGCCCAGGCCGGGGCCTTGCCCCCTGGCCAGAAAGACGCGCGCGGATCAGGCAGGTCATCACCGGTGATGGCAATAAGGCCGTTCACACTGTTGATGGTGGCCAGCGGGCTGCCCCCCGCTTCTGCACTGTCCGGCGGGGAAATCCGCAAATGCCCGCCCTGATGGTGCAGATGCAGGCGTTGCCGCACGGCATCAGGGCGGGGTGCGACGCTGCCGGGATCGAAACCGCTGGGCGGTTCCGTGCTGGTGTTATTCGCGCGCCCATCCCATTGGCGCACGAAATGCCAGAACTGGTCCATCGCCTGCCGGATTTCCGGTTCCACCATGTCCTTGGGCATACGGGATAATAACCCACGTAAACCCATGGCAAAACCGGCGGCACGCTTTGGATCATCCAAACTGGCCAAGGCTTGGCCAAGCTGACGGAAGCGATGGATGGCCCGCTGCCTTTCTTCCGGCACGGGCAGATGCGCGGTACTGGTGGCCGGCAGGCTGAGGATTTCTTCATACCAGACATCAGGGGACAGGCCGGCCCGCCAGTCGCGGATCAGCGCCAAGACAAGGCGCTGTATGTCCGCCGGATATTGGGCGAAATCCGTGCGCAGACGGTTGGCCCCTTCGGCATCCAGCGATGCCGCAACGCTGGACTGGCTGGTGATGACACCATGTTGCCAGGCGGCCACCTCTGCCGCCACGCCGAAACCGCCCGCCCCTGGCAACCGCCGAACCTGCCGCAGCAGGCCCGGTTCCATCCGGACGGCGGGCGACAGCAGCGACAACAACTGTTCCGCCGGATCATGATTGGATGATGGCGGGGCCAGCGGCCCCTCCCAAGGAATCAGATGCCAGACGCGCGGCAGGGAAGCGGGCCATTGGTGCGGCGCACAGGGCATCAGGGCCACGGGCACACAACCCGCCGCGCGCAATGTGCGCCCAAATTCCAGCCAATGCTGGACCAAGGGCTGCGCCGACCGGTCCAGACAGCCCAGGTCGCCCAGAACCAGCACAATGGTTCCCGCCGGTGGCGGGGCGTAATCCAGATGCTGGTTCCGTTCATCCATCGGCAGCAGAAGCGTTGCCCCGTCCCAGCAGCGCCAATGATCCACGCTGTTTTCCGGGAACAGAGGCATCAGCCAGCCCAGAAACTCATCCTGATCATGCCAAAGTGGCACCAGCCGCCGGCTGCGATCATCAATCACCTGAATGGCGGCACCCCATTGCCGCCGTAGCAAACGCGGAACCCGGTCAAGCTGCTGCGCCGTGGCGATGCGTGTTACGGCGGCCTGAATGTCGGGGCCACCATTGGGGCGGGCTTGCGCCAGCCCGGCCCGCAGCCGGGCCAACAGATGCGGCCAGGGTGACAGGGACGGCCATGGGGGCAGTTTGTCCGGCATCCCAGGCCCATCATCGACCGGGGCCGCATAAAATTCTGACCGTTCGGGGGCCGAAGAACGGTATTCGCGGGCAACCGGTTGCCAAAAGGGAACTGACGGGGTTGGGGGGGCGGTGTCCACCGCCCTTGTCGCCTTAATCACCTCGGCGGCAGCAGACAAAGTGGCCGATATGGTCAGGGAAGCAGATCCTTCGTGCCTCTCCGGCCCTGGTGATTTGACCTGAAAGCCCAGAAGGGCGGCCAATTGTTCTGGTGGGGTGGGGCATCCGCTGGCCAGTGCCCGCACCAGATCGGCCCGACCATGCAGTGCCCGCATTGCTTACCCCTCGCCGCGATGGGTTTTCATGACAAAGGGGGCGATCTGCTCAATCAAACGCACCTGTTCCTCCGGCGCGTCGGGTGCCAGGGTGATGATGGCGCGCACCAGATCCAGATATTCCGCCTGTCCCGGCTTTGGACGGGCAATGTCGCCTGCCGCCGCTTGGCGATCATCCGCCAATTGTGCCGCGGCACGGGCCAGCATATCGGCGCTGGCATTGGGGAAATGTGCCTGCCCCCGCGCGATCAGATGCGCGATCAACGCGTCTCGCTGCGTCGGCAGGGTTAACCGCAGTGCCAGACACCGGCGCTGAAACGCGGCGGGCAATGCCCGCTCCTCGTTACTGGTGATGATGATCAGGGGCGGGGTGTCGGCAGATTTGACCGGCTTGTCCCACCCGGTCGGTGTGAATTCCCCATTGCCCAGCACCTCCAGCAGGCCATTGGGCAATTCCGGCTCGGCCTTGTCGATCTCATCAATCAACACCACACAGCCATTCGCCGGGTCACATCCCGGCGGCTGATGCGGCGGCGGGCTTTTGGCCTTCTCAGCCTGCGTCTTCGCACAGCCCCAGTTTAGCGCCCACCAGAGCGGACCCGGTGTCAGAAAATTCTCAACCGCCAAACGCTCTCGCACCTGCGTGTGGTTCTCCTCAGATTTTAAGGCACCTGCCAGTTGCGCCTCCGCCAGACGGCTGACGGCATCGAAGTGCCAAACGAGATCCTGCGCCTCGGTCCGGGCGGTCACCACCTTCTGCACAAAGGCCCGCCGCAAGGCCGATGCCGCCGCCAGCGCCAACTGGCTTTTCCCGGTCCCCGGTTCCCCCAGCACCAAAAGTGGACGCCGGGCCGCTAATGCCGCATTGATGGCATAGATGCTGTCCTGATCAAAAACATGCACCTGTTCCGGCTGGCTTCCCAGCGGAGCAAGGGTCAGCGGTTGGCCGGGGTGGGTGGTCAAGAACTGCATCATTTCGTCCTGGCAGCGAGTGTGAGGAAGTACTTTATGGAGCTGGGAATGGTGCCTTCGTTCAAAATTACATCCTCATTGGCGCTACGTGGAATTACAAATAAATTCTCGAATCTTTGTTTCAATTTGCACATCAAATCTGCATTATTTTGATATCTTCTGTCCTGATCGCAAAGAAAAGTGATATATACTGACTCTGCACTGTCCGATAATTGAGCCATCCTCCTGTTCGCTATCTTGATGCCAGCACCATTATCAGTGCCTGATTCCACCGCAGGTGCATATT
The DNA here is from genome assembly GCF_009495745.1 of Niveispirillum sp. SYP-B3756. GTDB lineage: Bacteria > Pseudomonadota > Alphaproteobacteria > Azospirillales > Azospirillaceae > Niveispirillum. The sequence goes on along the minus strand of NZ_WIDQ01000033.1, from coordinate 2,856 downwards.
CGTCTACAATATGATTGGTTATATTAACCAACGCTGCCTCTGCATCAAAATGAAGCCCCTCTGTGGGGGGGGCAGGGATCGCGTGTTTTGCCCTGAAAGCCGCAGCGCCGTCACCCATGACAGGCTCAACCTGAACCGCACGCTTATCGTAGGAAGCCATCGCTATCTCTGCCATGTGTTCAGTATGAATGTTAACTGGATCAGGCTTCCAACTCACACTATCCTGGACACCTAAAGAACGGATAAGCCCACTATCGACCAAACACGGGAGAGCACGGAATATAAATTCACAGATGGATTCAGGGGTGACATCATCTGGCCAGGCGCTTCGGTCCCATGACTTGCAAATATTTTCAAATATTACAAGAGCCTCCTCAGCAGTATTTTGCAGCAAAATTGCAACAATAAGTGATTCTTTATCTATATATCCCGCATCTATTTTAAGCTTATTGGATAACGCCCTACACAATGATTTACTATTTTTTAGAAAAATGACCAAAAACCGTTCAGTTAATTTATTATATTCTACAATACCAGAAAGCTCAACCGTATCACAAAATGTTTGATCGTCATATAAATTCGAAACTCGCATGGCACGAAGGCGGCCATTTTCATAGTATTCAGGACACTCGACAATAACACCTTTGATCATTCCGTCGACGAAGACCGGCGCACCGGACACACCGCGCCACCCATTGTTCATGGATGTGGTTGCACTGACATCCAAATCAAAATGAAGGTCGCGACTGCCTGATGGCTGGAAGCAAGTTCCTTTTAGCGCGACCAAGGGGCGACTACCGCCGTCAGCCTCCGCAGATGCAAAGCCATGACTTTCCCACTGCTGATGAGAACGGGGTGACCGGGATGAAATGGCACCGAACGGCCCCTGGACTTCAGCAGGGAAATTACAACTGAGCACTGCAAGGTCCGCCTTCTCATCCGAAGGCATCCAAACAATCGCCGCCTCAGCGCGTGGCCTATTCCCGTCGGAACCCAGCTTACACCAGACCACCTCTACACTTTTTGCTGTGCAGTTTGTCGCCGACACAACATGACGTGCGGTGAGTATCCGACCTCCAGCAATCGGATAGCCAGTCCCAATTGCCTTTTTATCGTTCGAAAATATAACTTCTACTCTAACAACTAGGTCTGGCTTCACTTCCGATCCCCATAAAATATTTTGCTATTCACTTGGAAAGTCATCGACACTTTCCCGTACGAGCGTATCTTTCTTTTTTCCCTCCTTATCCGTTGGCTCAAGCATTAGCTTTATCTTGTGCGTATTGGTACCTTTGGCACTCCCACCCACTTCACCGCCGATTCCGAAAACCTTGAAACTGGCCTTGCCGTTCCCACTGATCTCGCAGGCGACGGTAAGTTCCAGCTCAATTCCGTTGACCTTGAATCGCAATTCCTCACCATCACCGCGATTGATGGCCTCAGCCAGTTCTTTGCGAAGGGTATCAATGGCGTCCGCGATACCAACAGATTGGCCCGCAACAACGTTCATGCCTTTTTCTCCTTTAAACGACAATATATCGAAAGCATACCACTATAGGGAGCATGAAAGACAAGAGATTTTATGCGAATTTTTATAATTTGGACTTATGGTCCTAAAAAATAGTAGAACCCGTATGGTCAATTGTTTTTAGTCTTACTCTACGAGCAGAAATTCGCCTCCAGCCCCTCGCTAAACGCGCACACGCCTCCATATCAGCTTTGCAAGGTCAGCATCACCTGACCAGAACAGGGCGGCATTGATCGGCCCTGGCAAAGCTGGATCATCAAATCGCACCCGCAGGTACGGCTGCGGACTTTTGTCATTGGTCTGTGCCTCCCAGGCATCCCCGATGTGATGTTGGCCGAGTAACAGACGGTAGGCCGGTGCGGAAGGATTGTCGCGACCGTCGTTCGGGACCAGCCGCACCTTGGCATTGATTGTCAGGGTACGGATGGTTCCGGTCCAACCGCCATCTTTGGTTTGAGTGAATCTGCCAATGGTGGCCATGGTTCAGTCCTCCGGTTCGCTGGGCTGGCGACCTGATGCCATGGCCACACGCTGGCGTTTCCGACCGCCAACAGCGTCCTGCCTAGACGGACGGTCCTCCTTCTGAGCCCTGGCATAAGCACGGTCGCTGTCCAGGAAGGCATCCAGCATGTAGGGGATGAGATCGGCCACCGGCTCGGTAGTACCGTATGTATCCCGGTAAAGGGCAGCGTAGGATTGCAGCCGCTGATGCAGTTCAGGATTGAGGGTGACGGTCAGCTTGACCGGCGTGCGGTCGGGGAGCTTGGGGAGCTTCAGCATGGGTCAGCCTCCACGGTAGGGCGATAGGATCAGGTCCCGGCGCACGATGACGCGCAGCGGCCAGCCTGGGCGGACGGTCAGGGTCGGTTGGATATCGAGATTGCGTTCAACCAGACGCTGGCCAGCGCGGTCGGCGTTCTGCTGGACGGACTCCCTGACAGCCCGAACAAGGTCGCTTTCCTGCTGCCCAAAGGACAGCTCGGTACCGACACCGAGCAGTGTTGCCATGGCGATACCCTTCAGTAGGCGCCCGGTGTGGAAGTCCACGTCGTCGGTGAGCCCTGACCGACCTTGGGTGTCGCTGGCCGGCAGATTGTCCAGTTGCAGGGATGAGCCATCGGGGCGGATCAGGCGTTGCCAGAGCAGCAATGCACGCTCCTGTCCAAAGCTGACGCGGCTATCATAGGTGCCGATCAGGCGTGTGGACTTGCCCTGGCAAAGTGGAGAGCCATCATCCTAAAATTTGGGTTTGATGGAGGTTTTGATGGTTCGAGTAAAGCAGGTCAAGATCACGGCGGAATTCAAGCGAGATGCGCTGCGGATTTTGT
>NZ_WIDQ01000032.1 GCF_009495745.1 Niveispirillum sp. SYP-B3756 | reverse complement strand
ACATTCATTGACGGGTTCTATAATCCTATACGGCGACACTCGGCCTTGGGCTACAAAAGCCCTATCCTGTTCGAGGCCGCCGCCTGACGGCGAGAAAATGGCTCTCCACTTTGCCAGGGCAAGTCCAATGCCTCCCTCAGACCCGATTGCGATCAACGCGGCAAACTGCCCGAGAACAAATCGTCCAGTTTTTCAGCCTCGAGAATGCGCTCGCTCCACGCGTCGAGTTGGTCGCCATCGGCGCCATGGACCCGAGCTTCAACATCGGGCGCCAGCGGCCCGAAACGGCGACGCAGCTGGCACAGGGCTTCGCGGGCGACTTTCAGCAGGCGCTTCCGAGTGACCCATCCCAACGCCCCCGTGCTTCAGGATCACAAGTCCAACCCGCAGCGAACGTTCCTGGGACAATTGCGCGTCGGGAATCCGGCCCAGATCGACGAGGCTGTAGTGGAAATCCAGTAAGTGGGTGGGGCCGGATCGCCGCCTCGGTTTCGGTCGTTTCGGCCAGCGACAGCGGCACGGTCCATTCCGTCGCGCCGTTATAGACCACCATCGTCACCAATGCCGGGAGTGGGCGCGACGAGCCGTCCGGATTCCGCCCCTCCATTCGATCCCAGTGTGTCAGGATCTGATGCTGATAGCCGAGTGAAGCGCGATGTGCGGCTCTGGCTTCGACTTTTGCTCGATCAGCGCGAAATCGGGAACCGGGCGGCCGGTGACGGTCTTGGTTTTGTACAGCCGGTCGATGCGGTAAGCGCGCAGCCGCTGCGACACGAAGCTTCCTGGCAGCCGTTCGCGCAACAGGGTTCCCGCCATGCCCGGTTTATCGGGCAGGGTCTGGAAGAACTGGTCGTGGCGCTGGATGGGGCGGGACGGCATGTCGCGGTCGGGGGGGCGGTGGGAATGGTGCCGCGAGGCCAGGCGGTTCATTCCCCCGATGTCGATGCGCCGCCGCCGATCTTCGGCTCGAGTTCGAACGCCTGACCGGCGGCGCGGCCGGCATGGTAGGCGTCCTTCAGGACGCTTCGTCCCGTCTGAACCGCTTTCTCGGTGAAGCGCATACCGAGACGGGCCAATTCCTGTTCCACGATGTCGGCCTTCAGCGGCACCAGATCGCGCCCCGTGCTCTTCAGCGTGGCCCGGCTGCGCTGGCGCTTCAGGTCACTGAGTTTGCCGGCGATCTCGTGGACCATCCCCGCCTGGAACGACCGCGTCGCGCTGGCCTTCTGATTGGAAGGATGGTCGGCGTAGAGTGGCCCTGCCTTGAACGCCGCCGTCTCGACCACGATCGCTTCGCCGATCAGGTCATGCAGACACCGCGCCGCCGTCACGTCGACCGGCAGGCCGAAGAGCACAAAGCGCAGGTCGCCATCCCTTCCCGTCTCGATCCAGTAGCGGCAATCGCAGAAGCGGGCGATGACCGGCATGGCGTCGTCGATCGGTGCCCGGCGCTTGCGACCGGTCTCGATGGCTGTCCCCTCGCAGGTCTGCTGGCGCATTTCCAGTTCGGACAGGGACAGGCCGTGGCGGTCGAGAAGTTCGGCGACCTTGGCGGCGGCGGCCAACGCCTCCTCCTCGGTGCAGCCCTGTTCGACCGTCTTGGCCTGCAGCGCCTGGATGCGCGCGCGAAGCCGGTCGAGTTCGGCACCCGCCTCGTCGGTGGCCTTGCGGCCCGAGGCCGGTCGGGCGCGGCGATTGAGTTCATCGAACAGGTCACGGTAGAATACCGGGATCTCACCGGTGCGGATGGCGCGGGCGATCTCCGCTTCGAACGCTTCCAGGATCTCGCCGGCGGCGGCATTGCCGACCGCCGCGCGGCGGTGCAGCGTTTCCATCTGCAAAACCGCGATCCGCTCATAGGCGGCGGCGAGCCGTCCGTTCCCTCCCTCACGGGCGACGCGCAGATACTGGATGACGGTGATCAGGTCGTCGACACTCGTGCGACCGCGAATGACGTTCTCCTGCTCGGGCGACGGATCGCCCGACGCCCAGGCCGCCGCGATTTCATGGAACACATCGTCCGGGGGCGCCACGTCCTCGTGGTCTGCGCCGCTTCCGAAGATTCCCGGCAGCACCAGCCGCATCTCGGCGATCGCGTCGCGGTACAGCGCCTCGGCGCAGCGGGGGGGATTGGCGAGAGCGCGACCGTCGCGCGACAGCCAGGGCCGGATCGTCGTCAGTGCATCGTTGTCAAGCAGGACGGCGGCGCTGATCAGCACGTGGAAATCGTCCAATTTCACCAAGCGCCCGGCAAGCCGCGCGCCCGGCGCCGCGATCGGCTCCAGCCCGAAGGTGACCAGCGTGAACGCCTCCCCCGTCAACAGGTCGCGCGCCGGATGGCGCCCGGCGGCGGCAACCCCGGTGATCGTGAACAGGGTAAAGCGATGGTCGGCCAGGGCCGCCACCACCGTTTGGCGCGATCCAGCCGGGGCACGGGCCTGCTTGACGTGGCGTTCGACCGCCGTCGATCGCCCCGGCGGCGCGGTGAACAGGGCCAGATCGGCGACAAGCGCCAGGACGGCGGCGTCGAATCCGGGCGACATCATCAGCGTTTCGACTCCGCGCGGCATCAGCCTGGTGCCGACCTCCTCCAGCCGCCGCTGCGAACTTTTCTCGGCGACCGCCTGCATCTCCGCCGTCAGGGCATCAAGCAAACTTTCCAGAGCCCCCGTGCCGTTCCGCCCCCGGTTTCTCTCTCGTCCCATCTCAAACCTCAGTCATTCGGGGGCTGCATCGGCGACTGTGGCGTCGCTTCGCCTCGATCTTCCGATCAGCACCCGACTTTCCGTATCGCGCCATCACCATTTACCGCCGCAGTCGCGTCAAGCGGAATCCATTTCGCATTGGCGACAGGGGCCGCTCCGGCACGCCGCGCGCGGCCCATCCAAACAATTGCGGGGGTACGGCGGACCCGTGATGGCGAAGCTCAACCGCCGACCGAAATGCGAACAGTTACCGCAATAGAATCAGCCAATTACCGTTACGGAATCGCCACCATCATCAGTACCGCTGAACCCTCATGAATTATCTGGGTTGGGGGACCAACGGCGGCACCCCCGGCACATCGGCGCAGAGATCGCTGTTGATGAGCCCCTGCTGCTCCAGCGCCTCCCGCAGCGCCGGGAAAGCGTTCAATTCAGCCAGTCCGAGGCTGCGCGACCCAGGGCGGGGGAGGAGGAAGCGGGTGCAGGTGTCCCGAACCAGACGGTTCAGGGCTTGGGTCAGGCGGGTAACGTCCCAAATTCCGGCGGTCTGGTCCCAGGAGGCGGTAACGATGCGGGTGCCGTCCGGGCTGAAGGACGCGCTCCAGACCTCGCGTTCATGGCCGCGCAGAATGGCGATCTCCCGCCCGCTGACCGCATCCCACACGCGGGCGGTCTTGTCCGTGGAGGCGGTGACGATGCGGGTGCTGTCCGGGCTGAAGGACGCGCTCCTGATCCAACTGTCATGGCCGCGCAGAATAGCGATTACCCGCCCGCTGGCCGCATCCCAACCGCGGGCGGTCTTGTCATCGGATGCCGTGACGATGCGGGTGCCGTCCGGGCTGAAGGACGCGCTCCTGATTCTATCCTCATGGCCGCGCAGAATGGCGATCTCCCGACCGCTGGCCGCATCCCACACCCGGGCGGTCTTGTCATCGGACGCCGTGACGATGCGGGTGCCGTCCGGGCTGAAGGACGCGCTCATGATCCAACCGTCGTGGTCGCGCAGAATGGCGATCTCCCGCCCGCTAGCCGCATCCCATACGCGGGCAGTCTTGTCATCGGACGCCGTGACGATGCGGGTGCCGTCCGGGCTGAAGGACGCGCTCGAGATTACATTCTCATGGCCGCGCAGAATGGTGATCTCCCGCCCGCTGGCCACCTCCCACACACGGGCGGTCTCGTCCCTGGAGGCGGTGACGATGCGGGTGCCGTCCGGGCTGAAGGATGCGCTCCGGATAAAATCCTCATGGCCGCGCAGAATGGTGATCTCCCGCCCACTGGCCGCATCCCAAACCCGGGCTGTCTTGTCACCGGACGCCGTGACGATGCGGGTGCCGTCGGGGCTGAAGGACGCCTCGTCATGGCCGCGCAGAATGGTGATCTCCCGCCCGCTGGCCACCTCCCACACACGGGCGGTCTCGTCCCTGGAGGCGGTGACGATGCGGGTGCCGTCCGGGCTGAAGGACGCGCTCTCGATTCCAGCCTTATGTCCGCGCAGAATAGTGATCTCCCGCCCGCTCGCATCCCACACGCGGGCAGTCTTGTCCTCGGACGCGGTGACGATGCGGGTGCCGTCCGGGCTGAAGGACGCGCTCTCGATTCCAGCCTTATGTCCGCGCAGAATGGCGATCGCCCGCCCGCTGGCCGCATCCCACACGCGGGCGGTCTTGTCCCGAGAGGCGGTGACGATGCGGGTGCCGTCCGGGCTGAAGGACGCGCTAGTCATAGACGTCTCATGTCCGCGCAGAGTGGCGATCTCCCGTCCGCTGGCCGCATCCCACACGCGGGCGGTCTTGTCCATGGAGGCGGTGACGATGCGGGTGCCGTCCAGGCCGAAGGACGCGCTCATGATCCAACCGTCATGGCCGCGCAGAATGGCGATCTCCCACCCACCGGCCGCATCCCACACACGGGCGGTCTTGTCCCAGGAGGCCGTGACGATGCGGGTGCCGTCTGGGCTGAAGGACGCGCTCGAGATTAAATCCTCATGGCCGCGCAGAATGGCGATCTCCCGCCCGCTGGCCGCATCCCACACGCGGGCGGTCCGGTCCCCGGACGCCGTGACGATGCGGGTACCGTCCGGGCTGAAGGACGCGCTCGAGATTAAATCCTCATGGCCGCGCAGAATGGCGATCTCCCGCCCGCTGGCCGCATCCCACACGCGGGCGGTCTGGTCCCCGGACGCCGTGACGATGCGGGTACCGTCCGGGCTGAAGGACGCGCTCCAGATTGCATCCTCACGGCCGCGCAGAATGGCGATCTCCCGCCCGCTAGCCGCATCCCATACGCGGGCGGTCTTGTCATCGGACACCGTGACGATGCGGGTACCGTCCGGGCTGAAGGACGCGCTCCGGATTAAATCCTCATGGCCGCGGAGAATGGCGATCCCCCGCCCGCTGGCCGCATCCCACACGCGGGCGGTCTTGTCCCCGGACACCGTGACGATGCGGGTGCCGTCCGGGCTGAAGGACGCGCTGATGACCCCTCCTTCGTGCCCCACCAAAGCCCTGCTTTCTCCGACTATTTGCAAGAGAGCGCCCAGCACCTCCCGCACGCCGGCCTGCTCCGCGATCCCATCCCCGGCAATCCGGCGGGCGGCCAGCCCCAGGCGGGCGGCAAAGTGATAATCCCCTTTTTCCATCTGGGCGAAGGCTTGATCCACAAATATCCGGGCCAGGGCCAGCCGGGTTGCCTGGCCGCTGTCCCAGGCCTGCCAGCCGAATCCCGCCGCCGCCAGCATCAGCAGGCCCAGGATCGTCGCCGCCGCCCGGGTCCACAGTAATTGCTGCCGCCGGACCCGCCGCTGGTGCTCCGCTTCGCGCTGCTCCGCCGTCACCGACGCCTCAATGAACTCCACCAGTTCCGGCCCCAGATCCGCCCGCCGTCGGGCCAGCAGGTCCCTGGCATCGGTCAGCGGCTTGCCGGCGCGAAGCAGCAGGCTGGGCCGGTCCACCGGGGCGGCGGATCGCCACAGGGTGGCCTCCTGCTCCAGCCGGGCGCGCAGGGACAGATCCGCCCTGTCCCTTTCCACCAGCGCCACGGCGTCGGGCCAGTGGGTCAGCAGCGCCTCATGGGCCAGGCGCAGCACCGGCGGACCATTTTCCACGGCGGCGGCCACCAGCAGACGGGCGGACGGGTGCAGCATCGCGTCGGCCAGGGTGCGGCGGGGGTCCCCCTCCGCCAATTGGGCCAGCGGCAGGGAACGGGCGGCGGGCTTGCTGTCCGCGTCCTGCCCGACGGTGACCAGGATGCGCAGCAGCCCAGGCAGGGCCGCCCGCACCGCCGGTTCGGCCGCCGCCACCACCTGTTCGGCCCGGCGGGCGATGGCGCCATTCAGCCCGCCGATCTCCGCATAGGCGGCGAAACGCAGCATTCCGGTTTCGTCGCGGCGCTGCCAAAGCTGGTCCAGGCAATATTCAAGCAATGGCAGATTGCCAATTTCGGCGGCAGCATCCTCACGGATCACGTCGTCCAGACCGATCCCGACATCGTTGCGCTCGAAACGCAACCCGGCCTCCCGGGCGGGCAGGGTGATGATCTGGGCGATTTCCGCGCCCCGCGGCGGCTCCAGCAGATAGATCCCATCGCGCGACAGGGATAACAGCGCCGGCAGCTCCGGCATCCGGTCATAGAAATCGGCGCGCAGGGTGGCGACGATCCAGACCGGCCCGGCCTTGGCCAGCAGCGCCAGCACCCGCACAAATTCCCGGCGCGCGTCATCGCCGATCCGCCGGTCAGTGAACAGTTCCTCCAGTTGGTCCAGCACCAGCAGCAGGCGGGAGCGTGCGATCTCGGTCAGGCCGGCGGCCTTTCCGGCCTGGTCAAGCCCCTGTTCGATGACGAAGGGCACGCCCTCAGGGTCACGCAGAAGCTGGCCGTGCAGGTGTTCCACCGTGTAGCGCAGACCACCCAGTTCCGGCAGGGCGCGCAGGATGGCGGCGGCCAGGGCGGCCAGGGGCTGGCCCGGGACCGGCGGATCGGTGGGGCGGAAGATGGCATGGCGGCACAGGGCCACGCGCTCCACCATCCCCGGCAGGGACAGGTGCGGCAACAACCCGGCCTTGACCAACGAAGACTTGCCGGAGCCGGAATTGCCAGTGACCAGGACAAAGCCATTGCCGGCGGCGCTGCGCCTTGCCAGCAGGTCGCGCAGCTCGTTACGGGCGCGGGTGCGGCCGAAGAACACGGGCGCATGTTCCGGCTCGAACGATTCCAGGCCGCGGAACGGGCTGCCCTGGTGCCAGCGGATGGTCGTCGGGCCGGTCGCATCGCCCCCTGTCGCCTCCAACCGGCGCAGCAGCAGACCACGCAGATGCAGGGCGATCTGCTCCTCGAATCCGGTGGTGTCGGCGAAGGTATGGAAAGCGGCCAGGGCGGATTTGCTTTCCGCATCCAGGAACCAGCGGTTGGTAAACGCCTCCAGCGCCCGCCTTTGCGCCCGCTGTTCCTCCAGCGCCACGTCATCATCCAGGCTGGCCATCACCCGGGCATCCTTGCGATAGACCAGCAGGTCCGGCCGCCCGTGCCCCTTGCTGGCGGCAAGGGCGTCTTCAAATTCCCATTCGGTGCCGGTCACCGGCGTCCGGCCACTGACCGCCCCGGCATAGTCTGAAGCCGGCAGATGCAGGCCCAGGCGGGACCAAAGGATGACCAGCACGATATCGGTGCCGCTTGGCTTTGGAATATTGCGCGGATCCTGGAAGTGATGGGTGGCCAGCAGCGGCTCCCGCTCCCACAGCACCGGTTCCAGCCGGAAATGGTGGGCGAATTCCTGATCCAGCCGGCGGATCACCGTTTCGGCGACCAGCCGCTCTGGCCGCACATCGGCGGGCGAGGAGATGAATATCCGCAGCGTTTCCATACTTGCTCGCCTCCGACTGGCGCGAACAGGGTAAGGCTGCCTATCTCCGACGGCAAGATCGGAAAGTTGTACAATGACGGTGATTGTTTCGCTCGGCGATTGCCGGGCACCGACCGGACCTGTATCCTGCATTGCGGATCAAACAGCCGGTCCTTCAAATAGGGGCGTGATGGCGCGGATATTCATCTCCCACTCCAGCCGGGACAATGCCGAGGCGGCGGCGCTGAAACAATGGCTGGGGGAGCAAGGGTTCGACCTCACCTTCCTGGATTTCGACGAAGACAGCGGCATCCCGCCGGCCGCCAACTGGGAACAGACGCTCTACCGGGAGGTGGAGCGGTCACAGGCGATGCTGCTGGTGCTGACGCCGAACTGGATGGCGTCGAAATGGTGTTTCGTCGAATTCGCCCAGGCCCGCGCCCTGGGCAAGAAAGTATTCCCGATCCTCCATACGCCGACCGGCGAACAGCTGGTTGGCCAGGATCTGCAGCGGATCGACCTGCTTGGCGACCGCCAGGGCGGGCTGGAGCGGCTGGCGCGGGAATTGCGCACCGTCTCTCAACTTTCCTCACCGGACGGGTTCGACCTGCCCAAGGGGGTGCGGCCCTTCCCCGGCCTGTCGCCCTTTGCTGAGGAGCAGGCGGCGGTGTTCTACGGGCGCGACCTGGAAATCGCCGCTGCGCTGGAAAAGCTGCGCGCCTGCCACACCAATGGCGGACCCAGGCTGTTTTTCGTCCTGGGTCCGTCGGGCAGCGGCAAATCCTCGTTCCTGCGCGCCGGTCTGCTGCCCCGGCTGCGGCGCGATACCGGCAACTGGATCGTGCTGCGCCCCATCCGTCCCGGGGCCAAACCGCTTGACCCGCTGCTGGATTGCCTGACCCATGCCCTGACGGACGACCCGGCCGTGGTCGCGGACTGGCAGCGGCGCCTGTGCGGCCCCGATTCGGCCACCGCCTTGTATGATCTGGCCCGCCAGCTCCGCCGCCATCACGGGCAGCCCGATGCCAGCATCCTGGTGCCGCTGGACCAGTTTGAGGAGGTGCTGACCCAGACCCCGGCGGCGGAGCGGGCCGCCTTTCTGGTCCTGCTCAGCCGGATGGCGGCGGCGGATTCACCCTTTCTGCCGCTGGCCACCCTGCGCTCCGACTATCTGCCAGGCTTGCAGCAGGAACCGGCCCTGACCGTTCCTTACAAACCGCTGCTGCTGGATAAAATGCCGCTGGAGCGGATCGGCGATCTGGTCCGCAAGCCCGCCCGTATCGCCCATCTGGCAGTGGAAGAAGGGCTGGTGACGCAACTGATCCAGGACGCCGCCACCAGCGACGCCCTGCCCCTGGTGGCGTCGGTGCTGGAGGAGCTGTATGACCGGCGTGGCGACGACGCCAGCCTGACCCTGGCCGCCTATGAAAGCCTGGGGGAGCGGGCCAGGGGCCTGACACCGGTGGATAATAACATTCGCCGCCGGGCGGAGACGGCGCTGGAGAGTGCCGGGCGCAGCATTGCCGACCGGGAGGCCGACGAGGCGGCCCTGCGGGAGGCCTTCATCACCTGTCTCGTCCGCCTGACGGAAGCCGGCGGTACCTTTGTCCGCCAGCCGGCCCAACTGGCCGACCTGCCGGAACGGGCGCGGCCCCTGATCGAGCAATTGGTAGCGGCGCGGCTGCTGGTCCGGCGCGGGCAGGAGGATGGCGGCCTTGGCGGCAAGGTGGAGGTGGCGCACGAATCCCTGTTCCGCGTCTGGCCCCTGTTGGCCGGCTGGCTGCGGGAGGAGACGGAATTCCTGTTGGGGCGGGAACGTCTGGCCATCGACCTGAAGGAATGGCAAGCCCTGCCACCAGCCCGCCGGCCAGACGGGTTGCTGCGCGGGCTGTTCCTGGACCGGGCCCGGAACTGGCTGCACGCCCATCCGGGCCGGTTCGGCGAGGCGGAGCGGGCGTTCATCCTTGCCTCCGACTTGGCGGAACGGACGGACGGGGCGCGCAAACGCCGGATGCGGCGGGCGCTGACCGGGGCGCTGGTCGCCATTGCACTGATCTTCGCCGGCGGGGCCGGGGTCAGCTATTATTATTACCGCCAGGCCGAACGGACCCTGGCCCAGGCCACCGAAGCCGCCAATACGCTGGTGTTCGATCTGGCGCAGAAATTCAAGAACCGCGGCCTGCCCAACCAACTGGTGCGCGCCATTCTCGACCGCGCCATCACCCTGCAGGACACGCTGGCGGCCGACAATGGCGACAATAAAGCCCTGCTGCGCAGCGGCGGCGCAGCCCTGGATGAGCGGGCGCAATCCCTGGCCAATTTCGGCGATCTGGCCGGTGCCCTGGCAGCCGCGGAACAAAGCCTGGAGATCGCCCGCCGGCTGGTCACGCTGGAGCCGGAGAATACCCAGTTCCTGCGCGATCTGGCGGTCAGCCTGCACCGGGTCGGTGAACTTGTCGGGCGCCGCGATCCGGATCAGGCGGGCAAGCTACATGCGGAGGGGCTGGGGATCTTCCGCTGGCTGGTCACGCTGGAGCCGGAGAATACCCAGTTCCAGCGCTATCTGTCCCTCAGCCTGAACCGGGTCGGTGAACTTGTCGGGCGCCGCGATCCGGATCAGGCGGGCAAGCTGTTTGCCGAGGGACTGGAGATCGCCCGCCGGCTGGTCACGCTGGAGCCGGAGAATACCCAGTTCCTGCGCGATCTGTCGATCAGCCTGGAGCGGGTCGGTGATCTTGTCGGGCGCCGCGATCCGGATCAGGCGGGCAAGCTGTTTGCGGAGGGGCTGGAGATCCGCCGCCGGCTGGTCAAGCTGGAGCCGGAGAACACCCAGTTCCTGCGCGATCTGGCGGTCAGCCTGAGCTAGGTCGGCGATCTTGTCGGGCAGCGCGATCCGGATCAGGCGGGCAAGCTCTATGCGGAGGGGCTGGAGATCTTCCGCCGGCTGGTCACGCGGGAGCCGGAGAATACCCTGTTCCTGCGCGATCTGGCGGTCAGCCTGGACCGGGTCGGTGATCTTGTCGGGCGCCGCGATCCGGATCAGGCGGGCAAGCTCTATGCGGAGGGGCTGGAGATCGCCCGCCGGCTGGTCACGCTGGAGCCGGAGAATACCCAGTTCCTGCGCGATCTGACGGTCAGCCTGGATCGGGTCGGTGATCTTGTCGGGCGCCGCGATCCGGATCAGGCGGGCAAGCTCTATGCGGAGGGGCTGGATATCCGCCGCCGGCTGGTCACGCTGGAGCCGGAGAATACAGAGTTCCAGAGCGATCTGGCGGCCAGCCTCGCTAAACTGGCCAGTATCGGCGCTCAGCCCCGGGAGCGGCTGACCGAAGCACTGGCCATTCTCACCCGGCTGCAGGCGAAAGGCCTGCTGACCAAGGACCAGGAAGGCTGGATCGGTCAGATCAAAGCCGTCCTGGCCCAACTGCCCCCAGCGTCCGCCGGAACAAAACAGCCATGACCGACCATCCGCCCAAGCCCCGCCTGTCCCTGTCCGTCGCCATTACCGGCCACCGGCCCAACCGGCTGCCGGAACATGCCCAGGCCGGGGTGGCGCTGGCATTGGAAGGGCTGTTGCAGCGCCTAGCCGCTGCCACCCATCCGGTGCTGGCCACCCACGCGACCCTGTTCAGCCCACAGCCGCCGCGCCTGACCCTGCTGTCGGCCCTGGCGGAGGGGGCGGACCGGCTGGCGGCGGAGGCGGCCCTGGCCCAGGGCTGGGGGCTGGAAGTGGTGCTGCCCTTCGCCCAGGAGGAATATGCGGCGGATTTCACCGAGGCGGGCGCGCTGGAGGCTTTCCAGGCCCTGCTGGCGCGGGCGGATGCGGTGCTGGAATGGCCGGGCAAACGCGACCGGGCCGATCTGGCCTATGAGGCGGCGGGGTTGACCCTGCTGGATCATGCCGATCTGCTGATCGCCGTCTGGGATGGCGGCCCCGCCGCCGGGCGCGGCGGCACCGGGGAGATCATGCAGGCGGCGGTGCGGCGCGGTATGCCGGTGATCATCGTCGATGCCACCGGGCAGCGGTCGCCGGAACTGCGCTGGACCTCCCGGGTTCCCTATCCGCGTCCGGCGGCGTTCATCGAGGATCTGCCGGGGGCCGGGACGGAGGATCTGACGGCCCTGGTCGACGATCTGTTGGCCCCGCCGGCATCGACGGAAGCCGACGGTCGCCCGGACCCGCATGGGGAGGTGGAGCATCTGGCCACCTATCTGCAGGAGAAACGCTGCGGCTTTCACGGTCGACCGGAATGGCACCTTCTGCACGCCCTGGCCCTGGTGCGGCGGCCACGCCGCACCGACCTGCACAGCCGTTCGCCGGAAGCCTGCACCAGCGATCTGCAGGGCCGCCCGGCGTATCTGCCTGCGATCACCGCCGATGCGTTCGGCTGGGCCGATGCCCTGGCCACGCATTACGCCCAGATCTTCCGCAGCGCCTTCGTCGCCAATTTCCTGTTCGCCGCCCTGTCGGTCTTCGGGGTGGCCCTGTCGCTGCTGGTGATCAAAAGCCTGAACTGGCTGGGCGACGAGATGAAATGGACCTTCGTGCTGGCGGAGCTGCTGCTGATTTCCCTGGTGCTGCTGAATACCGGTCTGGGCCACCGCACCAACTGGCACCGCCGTTGGCTGGAGGCGCGGGAGGTGGCGGAGCGGCTGCGGGTGGCCGTGCCCATGATCGGGCTGGGCTGTCGCCCGGCGGGCGGGCATGGCCGCGCCCGCATCTGGACCGGCTGGTACAGCCGCGCCCTGCTGCGCGCCAGCGGCCTGCCGCCGCTCCGCTTCACCGCCGATGTGATCAGCAGCGGTCGGGAGGGGCTGGCGACATTGCTGCGCGACCAATGCAGCTATCACCAAACCACCCATCAACGGTTGCACCGGATGGAGCACCGGCTGGAATTATTCGGCGAGGTCTTGTTCCATGCCACCCTGATCATCGTCATCCTGTATCTGGCGGCGGTGGGGGGGGATCATCTTTGGCTTGACGGCGCGCTGGAACATGGGCTGGACGAAATCAGCCACGACCTCTGGCACCGGATCACCTATGGGGTGACGGCGGCCACCGTCGGCCTGCCGGTGCTGGCCACCGCCGCCTATGGTATCCGGCTGATCGCCGATTTCGAAGGCAATGCCAGCCGCTCCCACCGGATGGCTTCCGAGCTGGATCAACTGCTGGCCGCCCTGGCAAAGGACGATCCCGCCGACCTGCCGGCGGCGCAGGACCGCGCCCGCCAGGCAGCGGAGATCATGCTGGGCGACGTGGCCAACTGGCGTCTGGCGGCGGAAGGGCGCGGGTTGGCCAAACCGGGGTAAAGGACCATCGGTTTTTCCGTCGGGTCGGATCATCACCTCAGAATCCCCGCAATCTTCAGGTCCAGGATCAGGGCGCGCAGCGCGGCGCGCACGTCTTCCAGGGTGGAGCCATCGGCGTCCAGGCTGCGGGTGAAGGCGGTGCCGGAAGGATTGGGCCAGACGGCGGCTCAGGTGGTTCTTGCCCGGATGGCCGGCGTTGAAGGCGGTGTAGCGACCGGCCCCGGTGGTATCCGAGATCGGCGCGCCGCCGGTCGTAGAGAACAGGTTCAGGATGGCCGTGTTCTGCGATCCACCGTCAATGCGGATGCCGGGGACCGGGCCGAGGCTCTCGGCATAGAAGTTGACGATAAGGTTCTGGTCGGTGGCAAAGCCGAGCCGCAAGCAGGCCTCCGCCCCCGGATGCAGGTTGGCTTTGGACTTGCCCTGGCAAAGTGGAGAGCCATTTTCTCGCCGTCAGGCGGCGGCCTCGAACAGGATAGGGCTTTTGTAGCCCAAGGCCGAGTGTCGCCGTATGGGATTATAGAACCCGTCGATGAATG
>NZ_WIDQ01000031.1 GCF_009495745.1 Niveispirillum sp. SYP-B3756 | reverse complement strand
AACACGCCGGACATCCCGATCGCTCATCATCAGCCAGCCCATGACAGCCCCCAAAACCGGCCAAAACCGATCCAGAGACTGACATTTCTATCTTGCTCAGGACTGACATTTTAACTTTGCGCCTACACCAGACCCTACATATAAAGAATTCTTTGGATAATTAAATTCTCATGTTCCGCTCTGGCGCCTACAAGCCCAGCCTGCGGCTGGGTCCTGTTGAGGCCGAAGCGTTGCGCGGCGACAACCGGTCCCGGCGCGCTTGCGTCGCTAATGCGCCGCGCGCCGGTCCTCGGTTGCGCACCAGAAGGGATGATGGTCACGATCATCAGTCATAGTGAGCATGTCACCGAACTGATTGATCGGAAGCGATGGGATACGCAGGCGGGGAAATCCGGACTGGTCCACCATTCCGACAGGGGCAGCCAATATCTGTCCATCCGATACACCGAGCGGCTGGGCCTGGCCGGCATCGAACCGTCGGTCGGCAGCGTCGGTGATTCATACGACAATGCCTTGGCCGAAACCGTCAACGGCCTCTACAAGGCGGAGGTCATCCACAGGCGGGGACCTTGGAAATCCTTTGAAGCTGTGGAATACGCGACCCTCGAATGGGTCGACTGGTTCAACAACCGACGCCTGCTGGAACCTATCGGAAATATCCCGCCCGCCGAGGCCGATCAACGCTATCATGATGCCGTGAGCACTCAGCAAATGGCGGCGTGACTCACGAACTTTTGCCGCCGACAATCCCGGCGCGGTTCACATTGGACCATAACAATGTAGTTAAACTGGCTATTGAGAGAGAGAACGACAGCGGCGATCTCTACCGAATCACCGGAAGCGCGTATGTCTCCGTGTTGGAGATCGGGCCATTCTTCCAGCGGAACATCTCCAAATCGCCCCCCACCGCGTCATCATCCGGACGAACATCGTCCGACCCAAGGCCGGAAAGCAAGGACCGCATAACCTCATCTCCGAAGCGGGGCTGGCCAAGTGGGAAAAAACCCGTATCGGGCGGAAATCAATTCGGCAAAAGCAAGCAATAGGAGCATGACGGACCAATCAATCCCTTGCGCGAGGGTCAGCGCCGTCCATTCCCGGCCCGCTTGCGTCGGTCATCGGTCGCGGTTGAATCGCGCGGCCTTTCGGAATGGCGCGCACGTGACTTTACTCTCCAGCGCCGCTTGATCCATTCTCCCACCAGATCAAGCAGGGCGACAGAATGATGCCAACCCACGGACCCCAGATCGTTTGGCGGATGGACCAGCCAAGCCGACGCCCGCCCGCCCGGTCTTTCTTGCCGCTGCTGCGCGCCGCCGTCACCTCGCACCCCGACCGCCCCGATCTGTTGCTCGATCTTGCGGTCGCCCTTCGGGATGATCGGCGATGGACGGAAATCCGCGACCTTCTGTCGTCGCTTGCGGAAAAAGGCGCGCTGACGCCCGCGCTCGCGTGTGAGTTGGCGCAGGCCGCGATCGCCTGCGACCAGCCGGACTTGGCGTTGAGGGTCTTGGCCCCGGAAATCGCCGGAACCGCGCGAGACGCGCGCCGGCAAAGGGTCCTTGCCCTCTACGCCCTGAACCGGATCGACGAGGCCCGGACGGCGGCGACGCAGGTTCTGGACGAGAATCCCAGCGACAGCACGGTGCTGGGCGCCTTCGCGAACGACTGCCTGACGCGCGGCGCCGCCGAGGATCTGGCGAGCTTGTGTCGGGGGGCCATCGACGGCGGCTTCGGCTCCACCCTTCACCTCGCCTATCTGTCCGCCGCGCTTTCCTTGGCCGGTCGGACGACGGACGTTGTTCGCTTGATCGACCCGGAATATTTGTGCCGCCGGATCGAACTGGATACCGGGCTGATCGACAATGACGAACTGACCCAGGCGATCCTGACGCACCCGGCACTCGCCCCATCGCCGGAGACCAAGCCGACGCATGGACGCAATCTGCGCCTTGAAGGGCTGGCCAGCGTTGAACATCCGGCGATCCGCAATCTGCTGGCCGTCGTTCGCCGACAGGTTGATGATTATCTGGCGGAGCGTCTCAACGCGCTGCACCCGCTGATTGCCCATCGCCCGCAAACGGCGCGGTTGCAGGGTTGGGCGCTGGTCCTGTCGGATGACGGGCACGAGGAGACTCACATCCATCCGCAAGGCTGGCTGACCGTCGTCTACTACGCGCGCGTTCCCACGAGCGAGACGCGAGGGGCGGAGCGCGAGGCGCCGCCACCGGGATCGCTCGCCTTCGGCCCCTGGCCCCGGTTCATCGGGGAATCCTTGCCGGATTTTCCACGCTGGCGCGTGGAGCCGCAGGACGGAACGTTGCTGATTTTTCCCTCCTTCCTTGGGCATGGGACCGTTCCCACAGGCCTGAGCGAGCCGCGAATCTGCGTGGCGCTCGACGTCCTTCCGTGCGACCAAGCGCCGACGCCCTGACCAGAGACGGAACCAGGATCGCAGCATGAGCACCGCGCCCGCCCTGCGCGCTTTCGAGCAACCCGCCCCCACCGGGTGATCCGCAATTTTCTCGGACCCGATCTGATCGGCCAGTTGCTGGCCCGCGCTGAAGCCACAACCGAGATGCCTTCGGACCCACCTGGGTTGGCGACAGGGCAATTAATCCCGAGATCCGCGTCTCACGGGTTCTATGGGATTTCGGATCGTTGCGAGGCGCGTTGGAGGCGCGTTGGAGGCCCGTTTTCTGGCGGTCATGGATCCGACCGTCGCCGATCTGCGCCTGTCATCTTGCGATTTGGACCAGTTGGAGATTGAGCTTGCCGCCCATGGCGATGGCGCGTTCTACCGACGGCACATCGACACGCGAACCGGTCCGTCCGACAAAACGACGGATCGGGCATTGACCGGCGTGCACTCGCACGTCATGATCCCGTCCGCTTATGTGGCCCCCCCCCTCGCCTCGGCGGTGATCCACGCAGAAGGCGGGCGTTGCCAAACACATCGACGTCGCCGCCTATGCGCGCGGCTTTGTTCAGGTCCAATTGACCAGGGGAGAGACGCCAGGATTCGACGCCGGGCTGCGTTTTCTGACCGGCGACGCGACAGACGGTGCGCCATTATCCCCGGTCAAGGCGCTGGCCCTTTGGCAAGCCGACCTGATCCTGTCGCCGCAGGAACGCGCTGAACGTTTCACGTCGCCCAACGCCACCGTGGAACGCGACGCCCGCACGCCACCATCACGGACATGATTCATGCGTTTGATCTGCGGATTCCTCCATCTTGACAGCCGACCGGCTGAGGCCGGGCGGCTCGCCGCCATGGTCGCCGCTATGATCGAGCCGGGCCTGACCCCTGCGGTGGCGAGTTTTACTGAGGGGCCGATGGCGCTCGCCACGCTTGAATTCGCGCCAGCCGCCGCCATTCCGCGCGTTGACCCGCCCGCCCGCCTGCCGCACGGCGCGAGCGGTCTCGTGCTGGCCGCCGACGCCCGACTCTACGAAGGCGCAAACGGAAAAACCGACGAGGCAGCGCTGCTGAACGCGCTGGAACGTCGGAGGGGGGACGGGTCCGACGGAGGGCTTGGCGGCATTTTCGGCGACTTCGCCCTGGCCGCTTGGGATCCGCGCGATCAAACGCTGCTGTGCGCCCGTGACGGCATGGGGGTCCGACCGCTCTTCATCAACGATCAACCGGATCGGGTATTCGCCTTCGCCTCGCTGCCTCGGGGCCTGACCGCCAGCGGCTTCGTCGCCCGGGAACTCGACGAGGCCGCCCTTCTGAGCACGCTTTTGATGCGCGGGACGCCAAACAACCGTTCCGTGCTTCGCGGCGTTGAACGGCTTCCGGCGGGGGCGTGGATGCGGGTGTCGGCGCGTCGGCGGGAGAGCGGGCGGCATTGGCGGCTCGACCCGGCAACCGCAGGCCAGAACCGTTGCCGCCCGGAAGAGGCCGCCGAAGAGATGGCGGCGCTGGTGACGCAAGCGGTCCGCGTCCGCCTGCCGGAAACCGGGCCGGTGGCGACTCACCTGAGCGGCGGGCTTGATTCCCCCTCCATCACCGTCCTCGCCGCCCGCGCCTTGCGCGCGACGGGGCGCCCGTTGCTCGCCTACCCATTCCTGCCGACGCCGCAGGGAGACTATGCGCCGGACGGCGAAGGTCCGCTCGCCCAAACGGTGCTGGACCAGGAACCGGACATCGTCAGCATCCCCGCGCGCATTGGCCCTCCGCTGGATTTTCTGCTGCCCCGGATGGATTGCGATCAACCCCTGCCGTTTGACCCCGCCGATCCCAACGCGTGGATCTGCATGGACGCGGCGGCGCGTGGCGCACAGATTCTTCTTTCAGGGTGGGGCGGTGACGAGGGGGCATCCTTCAACGGTCGCGGCGCCCTGGCCGAAGCGCTGCTCACCGGGCGCTGCAGGAGGTTCGCGCGCGAGATTCGGGCGGTGTCCGTCGCCAGGGGCTGTTTGATGACGGATACGCTGCGCGGTCAGGTGCTGGATTATCTGCTGCCAGACGCCATTCAGACCTTCGTCCGGCGTCTGCTCGGCAGAACGCGGGACAGCACGCCAATGACCTCAATCAGGCTGCTGTTGCGCCATGAGGCGATGGGCGGCGTCCCCCCGCCGTCGCCGCCGATGCGCCCCAACGCCGTCGCCAATCGCCTGAACCTCCTGAACGGGCCGGTTCTGACGCGGCGGCCCGAACATTGGGCGCTGACCGGCGCCCGCACCGGCATTGCCGCCGCTTTCCCCCTGCTCGACCGTCGGGTGATCGAATTCGCGCTGTCGTTGCCAAGTGCGCTGTTCCTGCGCGACGGTGTTTCGCGGCGGCTGTATCGTGACGCCATGATTGGAATCCTGCCGGACAAGATCCTTAAAAACTCCTCCAAGCATACCCCTTTTCCCGAGGCCTCCCTGGTCGTCGCCCTGCAACGCGACACGCTGCTCCATCAGCTTTCCGACTTGCGCGGACACCCACGGATCAACGCGTTGTTCGATCTGGAGGCTTTGGAACAGCGTTTGCGCGCCTTGCCGCCCCCGGAAGAGGCGTTGCGCCGCTCGGGCGAATTGGGTGGCGACCGGGCTTTGCGCAAGGTTGCGGAAACGGTCCCGCGTATTTTGCGCTTTATTTCCTATATTCGGCAACATCACTGACACGCGCGGCGGCATCACGGATGCGGCGCGTTGTCACCCAGCGGTTCGGTCGTCCGTTTCGTGGTCGCCCGTTTCATGGGTGAAGCGGGCGACCACGGCGAAACGCCCGGCGGCGGGCGTCCCAACCACCCCCGTCCGGCCAACCGTCACCCAGGCATGGGCCAGCATCCGCCGCCCACCCACCGTCGCCTCTTGATCGGTCGTTTCGTCATCGGACAGAGCCATGCCGAAATGCACGGTGGCGGGAATGCCGCGGCGGCCCAACATGGCCCTGGCGGCAAGCGCCTGGGGCAAGCAAAGTGCTGTCCATGGCAGATGGCGGGCGGTTCGCTCAACCGTCTGACCGATCAGCCGGACTTGGGCCTACCGAATCAGATCGACCGCGGCGACTGCTCCATCGGATCGTTCACGCGCCAGGGGACCAAGGTTGATCGCGATCCACGGGAAGGGCAAAACCGCCAGCATAAGCTGCGCCAACGCCAACCAGACCGCCGCCTCCGTCGCCAGCCACTGATCCGCCAACGGCAGGGTGAGGAGTTTACGCAGCCGACGCATTGTCCGTGACGAGCAGGCCACGTTTGCGCAACGCGCCCAGAAAACGCTCGACCTCCCGGCGGGCCTCGTCGGGGGCCACGTCATATTCAGCGGTCAGCGCGTCCACCAGCCCATCGACCGCCACCGGCGCCGCGAGCAGTTCCCAGATGCGGGAGCCAACGGAGTTCAGATTGAAGTAACGGCCCTGCTCGACGCTCATCATCAGCAGTTCCCCGTCGACATCGGCGGTCAGCAGGCCATCGGCGCGGCCAAGCGTTCCGCAAGCTTCCGTCGGGTTGTTCATGGATGTCTCCGTCGTCTTGTCCCTGCATGGCCCCAGCGTCAGCCGCGCCGCTCGGTGGGCATTTTTGCCCGGAATGCTTATCACAAATACCCGAATCGTTCCATCATCGGGTGGTGAGCAGCGGCGATGGCGTCGCTCTGCGCCGTGGTCAGAACCTTGGCCCAGGCTCCAACCCGACCGGATCGGAAGAAGGGCGCAGTTGATCGCGACGAGCGTTCGGAGAAACCGGATTGGCGCTCCTGACGTTGCAACTCTGTAAAATCGCTGAAGTGAACGGCGCGCTCCACCCGTTCCGGTCGCATTTCAAGCCCCATAAAGGCGACCACCGCGCCGAACGCCTCCACCGGATTGGCCCGCAAATCCTCGTATCGCAGGATATGGACGGGAAAATCGGGTTGGTCGACCCAACTTGCGGCATGGGTGCTCCAATCGCTGATCCCTTGCTCAACCTGCGGGACGTATTTGCCACGATATCCAGCGATCCGCTGTTTGGGATTGTTCAGCATCTTGATCGCGCGGTCGAATGTCACATTGTAGTGAAACGCCAGCGATACAGCCACGTCGCGCGGGTCGCGGAGAATATAAACCACTGACCAAGCGTTCCCCCGCCCGAAGAGAGGTGTGCCATCGATGGTGACGCCATGTTTGTCATGGACCTTGATGCAATTGATCCTGTCGCACCGCTGGACAAAATCCTCCATAATGATGGAGCGGAGAAGGTTTGTTTCGTCAAAGCTGAGCAGATTTGGATCAACGATACTTTCTTCCTCAAGAAAATCCTTCCGAACCGGATAAGGGCTGTTCAGATCAATCCGGTTGATGTCGATTGGCGCGTCGGTTGCGAAAAGATAATTGGCGATCAGCAACCGAAGCCATGTGTTGCCTGATTTCATGTAAGAGGCGAGCCAAACGATCTTGCCCCCGGACGGCATCACACCTCCTTGTCAATCTGCGCGAGCACAGCGGCGACCGTGTCGTCCAGCAATGCGAAGTCCATGGCGCGGTCCAGCAGAAAAACCCGAACCCGACCGAGCAAGGCGGCGATCTGCCGGAACAGGTCAGCGTCGCGCCCCAGATGGCCGGCCGTCTTTGAGCGATACACCTCGTCGCGCACCAACGCAGCGGCGTCGACAGGATCCAGCGGCGTCAAATCGAACCGACCTGGTGAATCCGCTTTCCGCAGGATGACGATCATGGTTAGCCGCGTCGGTCCTTGCACCGCCATCCTCGGCGGATCGACGTGGAATTTTTTAAGGCATGGTCGAACTGGCGGTCCCAGACAATCGGTCAGCGCAAGCTGTTCGACAGCGTCCATCCACAATCGGTGCTGCCGCCCATCTGGCAAGATGGTGGGCACACCGCCGTCAACGAAGCGGATGGCGGCGACGTCGTCGCCAACGAAATCACAACCCGCCTGGCAAAGCGCCGCCGCCAGGGTGGATTTCCCGGCGCCGGTGACGCCGCACAAGGCCACCCCCCGGCCCCGATACGAAAGGGTGGCGGCGTGCAAAACAAGCTGTCCGCGCTGATGAAGCAAGACGCCGAAGGCAGTGCCCAGCAGGAAGGGCGCGGCATCGGTGGCGGTCGACGACGCGTGGAGATCAACGACAACCTCGTTTCCATTTGTGACGAGGAAACGCGCGACTTGTGGAACCCGAAATAGAAAAGCGGTGTCGTCAAGTTGCCACGTCGGCCCGACCCGAATTGCGGCGCCCAGCACCGCTGGCACCGTTCCGCACCGAACGCGCACATCCGTCTGAGACAAGACCTCGTCTGCGATCACCATCCCTGGAAGAGAAAAATCAGATGCGACGGCAAGACCGCAGACTCGATAATAAAACAACGATCATCTCTATGATTAACGACACCAGCACAAATTAGAAGACAGACCTGCGTTACGACGGGCCGAAAGCCGGATCCGTTTCATTCGTTTGGTTGGTTTTTTGTTCAGTGAGGCTCTTGATGGCCTGATCGCGGATTTCAGGAGCCATCCAGGCCTTCTTGCCAAGAACGGGCGCGGCATTCACCGGATTCAAGGAGTCACGCGAATTCATGGTTTTACCTTCAAGGCGTTTGGCGTTGCCTGCCTTCATTTCCATAAGGCGTCAGCCTCAACCATATGCGGGAAGATGGGGAAAAGGCAAGCGCCGATGGTGCCGCGCAGATCATACGCCAGGATGGTTCTTCCGTTCCATCCTCGACGTAACCCAAGCGGCGATAGAGATTTTGCGCCGGGGTTCCGCATGTCCACGCTCAGACTCACCGTTCGACCATGGTCCGCCGCCCGCACCTGCACGGCCTGAAGAAGCCCGCCCCCCCCCCCCCGCCGTTCCGGCAACAGCGACACGTCCACGACGCGCAAATCCGCGCTGGTGTGGGCAAGATACAGCCGTCCGACCGTTTCGTCTCCGCAGGTCAGAATCATGAAATCCGGATCGGCGTAGGCAGCGGCGTAGTGGCGCGTCTGAAACGTGAACTGGGAGGTCAGGAAGGCGTGCTTCATCGCCTCGGGCCACCCCGTCGACCCCAGTCCCACCATCCGCACGGACATGTAGAGCCGCAACAAAAAGGGAGAATCCTCAATTTTTTTAGTCCGCAAAGAGAACCCTTGTGCCGCCCAGGGGGCGGGCGGCGGCTTGGATATCCATGAAGGCGCTCCAGATTCATATTCTCTGTAGAATATGGCGCCAACATTTTTAAGTTTCCAGGATTACAAAACCATAACCACCTTGGCGGGCGGGACAGACCTTCCCTGCCTCTGGCAAGCATCTCCAGTACATGTCCATCTCAGCCGTGCAGCCAACCCTCCACCTTGTCGCTGCTGGGAACCGAGCCGGCATGTACGACCTTGCCGTCGATGACGACGGCCGGCGTCGACATCACCCCATAGCCGACGATATCGCGGATATCCTCCACCTTCGTCAGGGTGATCGACGCTCCCTTGGCCGCGGCCACTTTCGTCAGTATATCGACGGTCGCCTTGCATTTGGCGCAACCGGACCCGAGAACCTTGATATCCATGTCCGTCTCCTTGATGGGCTGCCGGTCATCAGACCAGCAGATGGGAAATGCTGTTGAACAGATAGCCGATCACCAGGATGCCGGTGACGACAATGCCGAAGAACAAGGCCAGCAACGGCCCCTTGACCACGCGCTTCAGCATGATCAGCGACGGCAGCGACAGGGCCGTCACCGCCATCATGAAGGAAAGCACCGTGCCCAGCCCCACGCCCTTGGCCACCAGCGCCTCGGCGATCGGCAGGGTGCCGAAGATATCGGCATACATCGGCACCCCGACGAACGTGGCCAGGATGGGGGACCACCATTTGTCCTGCCCGATCAAGGCGGTGATCAGGTCCGCCGGAATCCAGTTATGGATGCCCGCACCGATGCCGACGCCGATCAGGATATAGGGCCAGACGCGCCCGGCAATATCGCGCACCTGCCCCCAGGCGAAGGCGATGCGTTCCCGCCGGGTCAGGTCCGTCTCACCCTGATCCAACACGGGCGCCGTGCGGACGAAATCCTCCACGTGATCCTCCATGCCGGCATGGCCGATCAGGGTGCCGCCCAGGACCGCCAGCACCAGCCCGATCAGGACATAGGCGATGGCGATGGACCAGTTGAAGATGCTGGCCAGCAGGATCACCGAGGCCAGATCGACCAGGGGCGACGAAATCAGAAAGGAGAAGGTGACGCCGAGGGGCAAACCCGCCCCGGTGAAGCCGATGAAAAGCGGGATCGACGAGCAGGAACAGAACGGCGTCACCGTCCCCAGCAAGGCCCCGATCAGATTGGCCCCGACGCCCCTATACCGGCCCAGGATACGCCGCGACCGTTCGGGCGGGAAATAGGACTGGATATAGGAGATGCTGAAGATCAGCACGCAGAGCAGGATGAATATCTTGATCGTGTCATAGATGAAGAAATGGACGCTCCCACCCAGCCGGCTGGCCGGATCAAAGCCCGGCACGGACGAAAGCAGCCAGGAAACCAAATCTGACAGCCACTGCATCTTCAGCAGTTGGTCGTTGAGCCAGGAGAACAGGGACGACATGGGTCTGGTCTCCGGGTTGCGGCGATCAAAGCTCAGGTCGGACAGTAAGGCCCCACGCGGTTGAACGCGTTGATATATCGCAAACTGCGGGTTAGCACCTCATCTCCGGACGGCAAGAGGGCCGTTTCACCCGCCGCCGCTGTCGCGGATTGTGACAAGCTGGACATTCAATTATAATTCCATAATAATCGAATTATGGAATCAAAACACGCTACAGAGGCCTTCGCGGCCCTTGCCCAGGAAACGCGGCTGTCCATCTTCCGTCTGCTGGTGCAGCGGGGACCCAACGGCCTGCATGCCAGTGAGATCGCCGCCCAGGTCGGCGTACCCGCCTCCACCCTGTCCCATCATCTGGGGATTCTAGAGCGGGCGGGCCTGCTGCGGTCCTGGCGGGTGCAGCGGCAGATTTTCTATGCCACCGATTACGAGGGCACGCGCAAACTGGTGGCCTTCCTGATGGAAGAATGCTGCCAGGGCCGGCCCGAGATTTGCGGCGGCATCCAGGCCGTGGCCTGCTGCGACAATGGACCGGATTGACCCCAACCGACACTCCCCGAAGGAGACATCATGTCCGAGCGCGTTTTCAATGTGCTGTTTCTGTGCACACATAATTCAGCCCGCAGCGTCATGGCGGAGTGCATCCTGAACAAGGAGGGCAAGGGCCGGTTCCAAGCCTTCAGCGCGGGCAGCCAGCCATCGGGGCGTATCAATCCCTATGTGAAGGACCTGCTGGAGCATCTGGGCCACGACACAGCGGGCCTGCGCTCCAAGACCTGGGATGAGTTCGCCACCCCGGACGCGCCGCAGATGGATTTCATCTTCACCGTCTGCGACAACGCCGCCGGCGAGGTCTGCCCGGTATGGCCCGGCCATCCCATGACGGCGCATTGGGGTTTCCCCGACCCCTCTTCCGCCACCGGCAGCGAGGCGGAGAAGGCGGCCTTCACCGCCGATGTCTTCCGCCAGATCCAGCGCCGGTTGCAGCTGTTCATGAGTCTGCCGCTCACCTCGCTGGACAAGCTGGCCCTGAAACGCAAGCTGGCGGAAATGGGCCAGCAGGAAGCCATGGCGTGACCGTCATCACCATCTATCACAACCCCGCCTGCGGTACCTCGCGCAACACGTTGGCCATGATCCGCAACAGCGACGTGGAACCGACGGTGATTGAGTATCTGAAGACCCCGCCGTCGCGCGAAACCCTGGTCGACCTGATCGCCCGCATGGGTGTGCCAGTGCGTGCATTGCTGCGCGAGAAGGGCACACCTTTTGCCGAGCTGGGGCTGGGCGATCCGTCGCTGTCCGACGACGCGCTGCTGGATGCCATGATGGCGCATCCCATCCTGATCAACCGGCCCATCGTGGTCATGCCTCTGGGCGTGCGCCTGTGCCGGCCGTCGGAATTGGTGCTGGACATCCTGCCTGACGCGCAGAAGACCGCCTTCGCCAAGGAAGATGGCGAGGCCGTCGTGGATGCGGCCGGCAACCGTCTGCGTTGATCGGCCCCGTTTTCCAAACCCGTTCCCAAGGTCCGCCATCATGAGCCAAGCCGCACCCGCCCGCCGCCTGTCCTTCCTGGATCGGTACCTGACCTTGTGGATTTTCACGGCCATGGCCCTGGGCGTAGCGCTGGGCAGCCTGTTCGAGGGGCTGCCGGCCGCCCTGGACCGGCTGTCGGTGGGCACAACCAACATTCCCATTGCCATCGGGCTGATCCTGATGATGTATCCGCCGCTGGCCAAGGTGCGGTACGAGGAGTTGCATCAGGTCTTCGCCGACAAGCGCATCCTGGCCCTGTCTTTGGTCCAGAACTGGATCATCGGGCCGGTGCTGATGTTTGCGCTCGCCGTCCTCTTCCTGGCCGACCAGCCGGATTACATGACCGGCCTGATCCTGATCGGACTGGCCCGCTGCATCGCCATGGTGCTGGTATGGAACCAGTTGGCCTGTGGGTCGAACCAATATGTGGCGGGGCTGGTGGCCTTCAACTCCATCTTCCAGATCCTGTTCTTCAGTATCTATGCGTGGTTCTTCTTAGGCTTCCTGCCGCCGTTGCTGGGGCTGGAGGGCAGCGTCATCAACGTGTCCTTCTGGACCATCGCGGAGGCGGTGCTGATCTATCTGGGTATCCCCTTCCTGGCCGGCTTCCTGACCCGCAAGGTCCTGATCCGCGCCAAGGGGGAGAGCTGGTACGAGAACCGCTTCCTGCCCCGGATCTCTCCCCTCACGCTGGCGGCCTTGCTGTTCACCATCGTCGCCATGTTCAGCCTGAAGGGCGGTGACGTCGTGCGGCTGCCCCTGGATGCGCTTTCCATCGCCGTACCGCTGACGCTCTATTTCTTCATCATGTTCCTGGTCAGCTTCTTTATGGGGCGGCTGATCGATGCTGACTATCCCCGCGCCACCTCGGTCGCCTTCACGGCGGCGGGCAATAATTTCGAACTGGCCATCGCGGTTGCCATCGCCGCCTTTGGCCTCGCTTCCCCCGTGGCCTTCGCCGCGGTCATCGGCCCGCTAGTGGAGGTGCCGGTGCTGATCTTGATGGTGCAACTGGCGCTATGGCTGGGCCGGCGCTGGTATCCGGCCACCGCACCGGGGAAAGGGCGCGTGTCATGAACCGCCTGCGCACCCTGTCCGATCCGGCTCATCTCCCGGCCCTTGACCCCGCCTATGCCCACCAGCAGCCAGCCCTGGGGCTGGGGCCACTTGATCACAAGCCTCGCATCCTGCTGCTCTATGGGTCGCTCCGCGAACGCTCCTTTTCCCGTCTGGCGGTGGAAGAAGCGGCCCGGCTTCTGGAGTATTTCGGAGCCGAAACGCGCATCTTCGATCCGTCCGACCTGCCCTTGCCTGATCAGGTGAAGGGTGACGACCATCCCGCCGTGCGCGAACTGCACGACCATTCGATCTGGTCAGAAGGCCAGGTCTGGTGCAGTCCTGAACGCCATGGTCAGATCACCGGCATCATGAAGGCGCAGATCGACCACCTGCCCCTGGCCATGGGCGGCATCCGCCCCACGCAGGGCCGAACGCTCGCCGTGATGCAGGTGTCGGGCGGGTCACAGAGCTTCAATGCCGTCAACACCCTGCGCATCCTGGGCCGCTGGATGCGGATGGTCACCATCCCCAACCAGTCCAGCGTCGCCAAGGCTTTCCAGGAATTCGACGAGGCCGGGCGCATGAAGCCGTCGGCCTATTATGACCGTATCGTCGATGTCATGGAGGAACTGGTGCGCTTCACCGTGCTGCTGCGCCCCCATGCCGACCGGCTGGTTGATCGCTATTCTGAACGTCGGGAAGCTGAAAAGCCGGTCGATACCACGACCGATCTGGCCACTTTGGCCGTCGGTGGCGGACAGGGCCGGGCGTCATGACAGGGCGCGAGGTTGATGTCGCCATCATCGGCGGTGGGCAGGCAGGACTTGCCACCGCCTATTACCTCCGCCGGGCCGGCATCGACTTTGTCATCCTGGATGGCGAGGCGGCACCGGGCGGGGCATGGCGGCACGGCTGGGACAGTTTGCGCCTGTTCTCGCCGGCGGCTTACAGTTCCCTGCCGGGCTGGCCGATGCCGCCGGGTGGCGATGACTACCCGTCCCGAGGCGCCGTCATTGACTATCTGACCCGGTATGAGCAGCGCTACGCCCTCCCTGTTGAACGGCCCGTTCAAGTCCAAGCGGTCATCTATGACGGCGACCGGCTGCGGATCGAGACGGATAAGGGTCCCTGGCGGGCGAGGGGCGTGGTCATGGCCACGGGCACCTGGCGCCATCCGCACGTCCCGCACTATCCAGGGCAAGAACTGTTCGAGGGACAGCAACTCCACTCCGCCCATTACAGCGGGCCCGACAGGTTCGCCGGGCAGCGGTTGCTGGTAGTCGGGGGCGGCAATTCCGGGGCGCAGTTACAGGCCGAATTGTCGCTGGTCGCCGATGCGACCTGGGTGACAGAGCGCCCGCCGGTCTTCCTGCCCGATGATGTCGATGGCCGGGTTCTGTTCCAGCGGGCGACCGCTCGTATCAAGGCGTTTCAGGAAGGTCGCGCGCCGGATGCACCGCCCGGTGGGCTGGGCGACATCGTTATGGTCGCCCCGGTCAAGGCTGCACGGGATCGCGGCAATCTGGGCAGTGTGCGGCCCTTCGCCCGTTTCACCCGAACAGGCGTCCTGTGGACCGACGGTACCGAGACCGATATCGACACAATCATCTGGTGCACGGGCTTCCGCCCCGCTTTGGACCCGGTTGCCGGGTTGGACCTGATCGAACCGGATGGAACCGTGGCTTTGGACAGCACCCGCTGTCGTCGCAATCCCAAACTGTGGTTCGTCGGCTACGGCACCTGGACCGGACCCGGTTCCGCGACCCTGATCGGCGTGGGCCGCAGCGCCCGCGATACCGCGTCGGAAATTGCGGCGGTATTGACGGGGTTTCCGACATAGCGTCCCGTTGACATCTCACCGGAACAACATCACCGGGATCAGGCAGGACCGGACCATCTCCGCCGTCGTGCTGCCGATGATCAGCGTGCGCAGCCTGGAATGGCCATAGGCCCCCATGACCAGCAGGTTGATGCTCACCTCTTCGACATGACGGGCGATCACCTCGTCGGGCTGGCCTGGCTTGATAGCGGTGGTGACGGTATAGCCGGATCCCCGCAGGATATCGGCCGCCGCCTCCAGCCCATGGCGGTTGCCGGGATTGTCGTCCCCCACCATCAGCATGTGGCAGTCCAGCCCCTGGAACAACGGACCACCCGCGATATGGCGGATGGCCTTCAGGATGCTGGTGCCACCATCATAGGCGACCAGGAACCGTTCCACCGGCTTGAAGGCACGGGAGGCCACCAGCACCGGCTTACGGCTGGCGCGCACCACCCGCTCCAGGTTGGAACCCAGGTGCAGCTTGGCGAAATTCGCCGCCTCCCCGCGCTTGCCGATCACGATCAGGTCGCTGGCCGCTTCCAGCTCCTGCACGGTCTCCAGCAGGTCGCCCTGCCGCAGCTTGGCTTGTACACCAGCGATCCCTGCCGCCTCCAGCCGGGCGCGGACCTGCTCCAGGATCAGCCGGCCCTTCTTCTGCGCCACCCGCGCCTGCTGGGCTTCCAACTCCGTCAGTTCGCTCAGCAGGCTCTCCCGGTCATCCGTGGTCAACGAACCCGTCAGGTCACCAATGCCGGCCGACGCCGTGCGGCGGCCCAGAACATGCAGCACATCCACCGTGGCACCCGTCCGCGACGCCACCCAAGCGGCGTGGTCGCAGACGCTGGCCGCATAGACCGATCCATCGATCAGGGCTGTCAAATGGGTCATGCTCGATCCTCCCTCAATGCCCCATGAGGCGCTCCAGGGCGCCGGGCTTGTCATGGATGGCCAGTTTATCGACGATGGTCTCGCTGGCCCGGTTCATGCCCACCAGATCCACCTCCGCGCCCTCGCGCCGGAATTTCAGGATGATGGTGTCCAGCGTGGCCACGCTGGAAATGTCCCAGATATGAGCGCCGGAGACGTCGATGGTCACCTTGTCCAGCGCTTCCTTGAAATCGAAGGCGGCGGCGAAATCCTCGCATGAGGCGAAGAAGATCTGCCCTTCGACGATGTAGGTCCGGTGTGCGCCGTCAGCCGTGATGCTGGATGTCACGCGGAAGACCTGCGCCACCTTCCAGGCGAAGAAGATGCCCGACAGCAGCACGCCGGTCAGCACCCCGATGGCCAGATTGTGGGTCAGCACCACGCCGGCCACGGTGGCCAGCATGACGATGCTGGAGGAACGTGGATGGGTCCTGAGGTTCTTCAGCGACACCCAGGAGAAGGTGCCGATGGAGACCATGATCATGATGGCGACCAGGGCCGGCATAGGGATGCGCGCCACCCAGTCGCCCAGCACGACGATCAGGAACAACAGGAAGATGCCGGCGCAGAAGGTGGAGAGCCGTCCCCGCCCGCCCGATTTCACATTGATCACCGACTGGCCGATCATGGCGCAGCCCGCCATGCCGCCGATGAAGCCCGTGGCGATGTTGGCGATGCCCTGGCCCACGCATTCCCGGTGCTTGTCCGATGTCGTATCGGTCAACTCATCGACGATGGAAGCCGTCATCAGGCTTTCCAGCAGGCCGACAGCTGCGACGCCCGCCGAATAGGGCAGCACGATCCACAGGGTTTCCAGCGTGAAGGGCACGTCCGGCAGCAGGAAGACCGGCAGGGTGGACGGCAGCTCGCCCATGTCCCCCACGGTCCGCACATCCAGTCCCAGCCCGATGGAAAGGGCTGTCAGCACGATGATGCAGACCAGCGGCGACGGCACGGCCCTGGTGACACGCGGCACCAGATAGATGATGGCCAGACCACCGGCCACCATCACATAGGTCAGCCAGGTGACGCCGATCAGCTCCGGCGTCTGCGCCATGAAGATCAGGATGGCCAGCGCGTTGACGAAGCCGGTCATCACCGACCGCGACACGAAGCGCATGACGGCAGCCAGCTTCAGGAAACCAGCGCCGATCTGCAGGATGCCGGCCAGGATGGTGGCCACCAGCAGATATTGCAGCCCGTGTTCCTTGACCAGCGTCACCATCAGCACGGCCGTGGCCGCTGTCGCGGCGGAGATCATGCCCGGCCGACCACCGACGAAGGCGATGATGACGGCGATGGAGAAGGAGGCATAAAGGCCGATCTTGGGATCGACCCCGGCGATGATGGAAAAGGCGATGGCCTCGGGGATCAAAGCCAGGGCCACGACCAGCCCGGCCAGGACATCCCCCTTGATGTTGCCAAGCCATTCGGCGCGCAGACGCGCGGGCGACAATGCAAACAAGGAAAGCTCCGGATGAATAAGGGCGATGCGCGCTCGACCGCTTGGTCGGCAGATCGCATGAAGGGGATTGGGGAACGATGTGAAGAAACGGATCAACCATCGCCAAAACGCTGCCATGGACAGGCAGGCCCCATCAGGGCTGGGCAGCGTGGCATGTGGATGGGGTCGGTTACATCGGGTTCCTGGTCACTGGGGACTTGGTCGTTCCCGCCGCATTGCAGCAGGTATCAATCCATAAAATGCTGCCGCCGTTGCCGCAAGCATTTTAATCCGAGGCAGCGTATGTGCTGCCGCCCGCAGCGACGCAAGGCCTCACCTGTTCGCTGGGAGAAGCGTTTTGACCTGCGTCATGGTCGGGTGGGGTTCTGACCGAGAATCTATCCTGACTGGCAGCGATAGGAAATATCGGCGATGCAACTGATGCTTGGCAGACCGACGGAGCCGGATTGGCACACCATATCAGTGGCGGCGCGCTGGACCGGCATCAGAGCCAACCCACGGGACCGATCATTGACGAGGCCCTGCGTCGCCTTTCGGTCCATGGCCGCAACGGCCCATGGCGTTTCGTCGATCAATTCAACAATCTGCTGATTTTGCTCTTGCTGCGTGCCGCCGTGCTGTTGGGCCATTCTGTAGACGCCAGCGCCATTCTGGGCGTGGTCCTGATCAAAGGGATGATGGGCTTTGTCCAGGAGGGCAAGGCGGAAAACGCCCTGACAGCCATCTGCACGATGCTACAGCCCATCGCCGCCGTATTGCGTGACGGCCAATGCATCAGCTGTAGGGTCTGGTGACATCATTTCAACGAAGCGACAGCAGTGTCGAGGCGGTAATCGGCAATCCTGATGCGCTCTCGGCTACTGTCGTATGCTGCGTCAACGGCTTCGCGGAGAGGGGTTTTATCCA
>NZ_WIDQ01000030.1 GCF_009495745.1 Niveispirillum sp. SYP-B3756 | reverse complement strand
CGCTGCTGTTGACCTCAGGGTAGCGCTCGAGCGCTACCCTGAGGTCAACAGCAAACACAGCAGCGTTAACGCGTCTGAAAATATGGGCGGCGATCACAAAGTTGAAAGGATGTCATCGGATCTCACACTTTATATAATTCTTCTGTGGTTTCACCCTTTACCTCAACGAATTTGCCCTTAACACGGCCGACCATGACTGCATCAGCTAGGCCTTCCAGATGCCGATAGATTCTCTGTTCGGCTGTATACCTCAAGTCATCGCTTCCGGGATAAGCAGAGGCCTTTGCACTTCCAGTACGTATACGAACCAGGAGATTTATCGTACAGCGCTTTGCGGCTGGCATGTTCCCCGCCCCCCCCTGAACAGAAGGCCAGCGCACCGGCCGGCAAATGGATAATATAGCAGATCAGGACGGTTGCCTGTCCCTCCGCGATCAAGGTTCCCTTCGTGATCAGTTGAATAGATCGGCTGGCGCAGGGGGAGCGGGCCGCGATCCGGGCCGGACCGACTTCGCCGGCCACGTCGCCATCCAAGCAGATATGTCGGCGATGCTACCTGCCGGGCTCCACTTGAAGTAACCGAGTTGTCCGACCGCAGGAATGGGATCAACCATCCGCTGATCCCGCAACACAAGCCCACGTGGACCAAAGAACCAAGGGCTTGGATATCTGGCGACCACAGCCGTAACGACTGCGGTGCCGATGATGGCGCTCCTGATGAGTTCGTTCGGTCTTGGGCAGGTTACACCACGCTTGGCCATGAATTCCGCTGCTTCCTCGTATTCATCGCGGGTCATGCCTTTTGCCGCGTGAATTGCAATCGGCTTCGTTGCCGTCGCACCTGTCGTCACCGCGAAGGTGCTGCGATTTTCAACGTCTTTGTGGCCAGCCACGATAGCCCAGGCCCATGGCTGCCGCACTGACAGCGCGATATCTGGTAAGCCGGCGGTCATCGCTTCGGTTCCTCTCATCGTCAGAAGTTGCGCCGGAGCTGCCGTGGTGTGGGTTCGTCCAGCCTATCGGCAACCCTGCACCATGGGCTGGCCGATTGTTGAAATCTGGTGAGCCTTGCGGGGATCGAACCCGCCTCTCCACAGTCCCGGTGTCCTCTCTAGACGACCGCCAAGCTGGCGAGCAGGGATCACCTGCGTTTCCGGTGTCGTGGTATCCTACCAATAGACGATCAGCTCTTACTGGGGCTTCGTGGTCAGGTATTGGCACAGGCGATGCCATCCAGTTCAGAAAGGGCGAACTGTCGTCGCGCGGATAGGCAATCGTCTGATCCCACCGAGAACTCCTTACAGTTGGCAGGCCGGCGCGCGTAGCAGCAGCATTTGACCGCGATGCCGATCTCCCCTCGGAGGGCTATACATCTGCCCTCGGGGGCGTGCATCATACGTACCCCCTCATCGGCTTCCCACCTTGCAAAGCCCACCATATTCCGAACGGACCTGGTCAGGTGCCCGGGGGGTGCTGTCCCCCGTCGCGACAACTATCATCCATTTGTCCGTCGTGCAGCAAGCCCCGCAGGATTGGCAGTCAAGCATCGTCCGATGTTTCCTTTGTTTTCAGCAGTCCAGCGGTGGGCCGCCATTGTGTCGGAAAGACGGGTTTACCGGTCGCATGTCCATGCCCGCCTCAATGCAGTGTGGATCATAATAGTGGGCCCGTCGCTCAAGCTCACGCTCCTCCAGTTCCGCAGCGAACAGCGGAAACCGACGTTGTAGACGCCGGCGCAGGTTCTGGCGGCGGGCGGCTGCCTTCCGTTCTGGGGACCACTGCTTTGGTTCCGGGTAGACGCCGGTCCAGCCGATGTTCCACCCGGACCCAGGACGGACCTTGGGCATATGCTCTGCCTGGATGGCACGCTCATAAGCCCGGTCCAGCACGGTGCAAGCCCAGATGTGCCGGCCATCAATCGTTTCCACGTCGGCAGGAGGCCGAGTGAAGCGATTCAGCCAGCCGACAGTGAGGACGCTCATCGTGGCGTTCATCAAGTGATTGCGTCCTTTATCGTCAGGCGTCATTTGGCAAAGCAACGGCCTTCGTCAGATCGAAGATGCGCTTACGCACTAAGGGATCGGCAATGCGGTAATAGGCCCGCACCAACTCTAACGTTTCACGCTTATGCATGGGGTCTGGCTCGTCGGCGTCCGGCATCGCGGAGGGAGCACACAGACTTTCACCGCTCTCAGGATCACGTCAATATCGTTCGCGCAGACATACCCGTGGTCCTCACCGGAGGTGTACCACCGTCTATGCACTGCCAGACAACAAGCAATGACCTGATAGACAACCCCCCCGGCAAACCCATCCTATTATCGAGAACGTAGCGGATAAGTGAGCCTCCGCGACTTTTAACGCCCTGGTTCATTCGAACGCCGTCAGAATTCATGAAGGAGCTCACATGAGCATTGGCAGCCTTTCCCGGCCCGTTGAGGGGGCACCTCGTGAGGGGGTTGATGGCTATCTGCTACAAAGCGAAGCCGATCTTGCCAAGGCCGTGACCTACGCGGTTGAGCGCAGCACGGCGCTGGGCGCCGGGGGCGCCATCGCCCGCGTCAATGAGGGCGGCGGGATCAGCATCACTGTCGCGAATGGCGAGGTCGAAAACGCCGTTCGGGATGGCAATCAAAGCCTTCAGATCACGGTGTTCCTGGACGGGCGCACCGGGATGGCGTCGACAGAGTCGTTGAGCCGCAACGCCATTGATCGCGTGGTCGAGCAGGCCATCAGCATGGCCCGCCAGCTTGAGCCCGATGAAGAGGCGGGGCTGGCTGATCGTGATACCCTGGCGTGGGACGGCCCATCGGTTCCGCTTTTTGCGCCGTCCGGCCATAACGCCATGGAGCTGACCGATGCCGCCATGGCCATTGAGGCGGCGGTGAAGGCCACCGCCACCGCTGATGCTGTCCGGGTGTCGGAAGCGGGTGCGGCCAGCCAGGATGCCCGGTTCGCCCTGGCGACCAGTCAGGGCTTCTGCCGCACGGGCAGCAGTTCCATGCAGCACCGCTGGTGCCAGACCATCGCCCAGCGCGGCGATGAGATGAAGCAGGGCCACTGGGCATCCAGCGTGCGCCGGATCGAGGAGCTGGAGAGCGCGGAGCAGGTCGGCCATCTTGCTGCCAAGCGGGCCTTGGACATGCTGGGGGCGGAAGGTCTGACGACGCGCCGCGTGCCTGTGCTGATTGATTCCACCGTCGCCTCCAGCCTGGTGCGGGACATGTGCGGGCAGTTGAGTGGCGGCGCGCAGTTCCAGCGCATGACCTTCCTGCCCGATGCGATGGGGCAGGTGCTGACGACCGCGCACCTGAGCGTCACGGAAGATCCGTTCGAGCCGTTCGGCCTGGCCAGTGCCGCTTTCGATAGTGAGGGTGTTGCCGGCACCCGCCGCGACATCATCCGCGATGGCGTGGTGAAGGGGCTGTTTCTCGACACCCGCATGGGGCGCAAGCTGGGCCGTGCCTCCACCGGCAATGCCGGCGGGATGCGCAACCTTGCGCTGATCAGCAGCCTGACCGCCCCCACCG
Organism: Niveispirillum sp. SYP-B3756; assembly: GCF_009495745.1. Taxonomy (GTDB): domain Bacteria; phylum Pseudomonadota; class Alphaproteobacteria; order Azospirillales; family Azospirillaceae; genus Niveispirillum. Next base: position 14,247 of record NZ_WIDQ01000030.1, on the reverse strand, counting down.
ACGATCTTCACGCCATGCTGCGCAAGATGGGCACCGGCCTATGGCTGACCCGCTTCATGGGCGGCGGCTCCAATCCCGCCACGGGCGTCTATTCCCGCGCGGCAGCCGGTTTCTGGGTGGAAAATGGCCAGGTGACGCAGGCCATACAAGGCTTCACCGTCGCCGGCAATCTTCAGGAAATGTTCAAGGCGATCGTTGCGGTTGGTGCCGACACTTACCGGGATGGTGCCATCCGGGTCGGCTCGATCCTGCTTCCCGACATGCAGATCGCCGGCCGCTGATCATGCCGTCAAGACGAAGGAATTGATGCAAATGTCTTTCACCGCTGCTGATCGTCTGGCGCGCGCGCAAACGCAGCTTCTTGCTGCCAACGATCTCGACATCAACAAGCTGCAAAACGGCCTCGCCGATCTGTGGGGGCGGGGCGCCGATTATGGCGACCTGTATTTCGAGATGACGACCCGCGATACCTGGTCGCTGGAACGCGGCAAGGTGGCACGCGCCGCCTTTGGCATCTCGCAGGGCATCGGCGCCCGCACCGTAACCGGCGAAAATACCGCCTTCGCCTATTCCAGCGACATCAGCAGCAAGGCGATTGACGCCGTTACCGCCGCTGCCCGCGCCATGCAGTCCCATGGTCGGGATGTCGCCGAGACAGGCCGTGGGGTCGAGATCAAGGCGCTCAGCCAGGATTCCCAGGCCTATTCAACGCTCGAAGCCGCCGGTGGTATCGATACGATCCAGAAGGTCGCCCTGCTGCGCCGGCTGGATGACTTGGCGCGCGCCGTCGATCCGCGCATCACCGAGGTCAATGCCCAGTTGGCTGTCGAGGATGCGACGATCCTTGTCTGCGCGACCGATGGCACATTGGCCGGCGACATCCGCCCGCAGGTCCGCGTCAATATTTCCGTCGTGGCGGAGGGGAACACCCGGCGCGCCTCCGGCTCGGCCGGGGATGGCGGCCGGTTCACGCTGGGTGAATTCAATGATGGTCGCCTGGAGAAAATGGTCCGCAAGGCCACGTCGATCGCGCTGACGAACCTGGAGGCCATCCCGTCGCCCGCCGGTGAAATGACGGTGGTGCTGGGCAACGGCTTCCCCGGTGTGCTTCTGCATGAGGCGATCGGCCACGGGTTGGAAGGCGATTTCCACCGCAAACGCGAATCCGTGTTCAACGGCATGATGGGGCAGCGGATCGCCGCACCCGGCGTCAATGTCTTCGACGACGCGACCGTGCCGGATGCGCGCGGCTCCCTGAATATCGATGATGAAGGTGTTGTCGGACAGCGCACGATGCTGATCGAGGATGGTCGTCTGGTCGGCCTGATGCAGGACAAGACCAGCGCCCGGATCATGAAGGACAGGATGACCGGCAATGGCCGCCGGCAATCCTATGCCGACCTGCCCATGACCCGGATGACCAACACTTTCCTGGAACGCGGACCCTACGCCCCCGAAGAGATCATCGCGTCGGTCAAGAACGGCATCTATGCGGTGGAGTTCAGCGGCGGAACGGTCGATATCACGTCGGGGCAATTCAACTTCTCCGCCGAGAAGGCCTTCCTGATTGAGGATGGCAAGGTGACGGCCCCGATTGAGGGCGCGACCCTGATCGGTGTCGGCAACGGGGCGCTGAAGCATATTTCCATGATCGGCAATGACCTGGAGCTGGGGATCGGCTTCTGCGGCAAGGCTGGCCAGACTGTACCCGTCTGCGTGGGGCAGCCGACGATCCGCATAGACAATATCGTTGTCGGTGGTGCAGGAGCCTGATGATGCGAGCCAAACCAAACAACGCGGCCCCCCGCCACAGCAAGGTTCTGATCATCGGGTCGGGCCCGGCCGGTTACACGGCGGCGATCTATGCCTCGCGCAGCGCCTTGAACCCGCTGCTGATCGAAGGGCCACAGCCCGGCGGCCAGTTGACCATCACCACCGAGGTCGAGAACTGGCCGGGTGATGCCAGCGTGCAGGGGCCCGACCTGATGCTGCGCATGGGCAACCACGCCCGGCATGTCGGTGCGGAAGTCATCGCCGATTATATCGTCGATGTCGATCTGACACAGCAGCCCTTCGTGGCGACCGGCGATATGGGCGACCGCTACACCGCCGACAGCCTGATCATCGCCACGGGTGCCAATGCGCGCTGGCTGAGTCTGGAAAGTGAAACGCGCTATCGCGGGCAAGGCGTGTCGGCCTGTGCCACCTGCGACGGCTTTTTCTTCCGGGGCCGGGTGTGCGCCGTCGTCGGCGGCGGCAACACGGCGGTGGAAGACGCGCTGCATCTGGCCAATTTCGCCAGCGCGGTCTACCTGATCCATCGCCGCGACAGCCTGCGCGCCGACAAGACCAATCAGGCCCGCCTGTTTGCCCACCCGAAAATCAAGATCATCTGGAATGCCGAGGTCGCCGAGGTGCTGGGGAATGGCAGCAAGGTGACGGGTGTCCAGCTCAACCACCCGCTGACCGGCGAGCAATCCACCCTGACCCTTGACGGCCTGTTCGTCGCCATCGGTCATAACCCGGCGACAAGCCTGTTCAAGGATCAGCTCGCCATGGACGAGGATGGCTACATCCTGGTTACGCCGGGTTCGACCGCGACCAGCGTGCCTGGCGTGTTCGCTGCCGGTGACGTGCAGGACAAGCATTTCCGTCAGGCGGTGGTGTCGGCCGGCATGGGATGCATGGCGGCCCTGGAAGCCGAACGCTACCTGATCGATCAGGCCGCCGATGCGGCCTTGGCTGAGAAAATCGCCCCCTGACCAACCTTCACACTATCGGCACCGGTTAAACCGCCACCCGAAGGAGGGAACACCCCATGTCCAAGCTCAAGGATGTCACGACCGAAGCCTTCGAGGCGGAAGTTCTTCGGTCGACTATTCCGGTTCTGGTCGATTTCCATGCCGTCTGGTGTGGCCCCTGCAAGGCGTCGGCCCCGGCGCTGGAAGATGCGGCCCGCGAATTCGACGGAGAGATCGCCTTCGTCAAGGTTGATGTCGATCAGGAGCCGACGCTGGCCCAGCAATATGACGTACAAGGGGTGCCGACCTTCATCATCATCAAGGATGGTCAGCCCGTGGAACGCTTTCAGGGCATGGTGTCGCGCGGCAAGCTGGCAACGGTGCTGGAACCCTTTGCGGGGGCCGGGGAATGAGCATTTACCAGGCCTTTGGTTATGCGGCCAAGCGTGCTGCCCTGATCGCCGACATTCGCGAAAAAGGGCCGATCTATCAGGCGTGGCTGACCCGCGCCTCGGTTGAGGGCGATATCTCGATCCTGTCGGACGATTATGGCCTGCACCCGGCCCTGGCGCGATTGCTGCCGGCGCTGGGCGCTTTCGGGGAAGCGGAGGATGCGACCGGCTTTTACGAAGCCCTGCTCAACGCCATCCCCGTTGGGGCGGAGACGGGCGCCCTGGCGCGGCAGACCCTGCTGCTGGCGTGGAAAGATCCGGTCTATGGCCGTGCGAACGTCATCAAGCCCGGGCCACTCCACGCGGTGTGCAAAGGGGTCGTTGATCTGGTGACCCAGTCGATCGACAAGCCCATCGACAAGAAGGCATGGCGCGCCACGCGCACCGCCCTGGCGGCGATGCGCAATGCGGATGCGAGTACTGAACGGGCGGTCGATCTGGTGATGTCGCTGGCCTGGGACCTGGAACAGGCCCCCGGTGCGGCCCATGACGTGATCACCGCCTGGTCGGCGGCGGTCAATATCGAAGCCGACGCGTCTGACGAGGATTGCTTCTCCGATGCGGAGAATGAAACCTTCCAGGCGGAGATGAACAAGATCAACGAAGAGGCGATGGAGGCCCTGTCCGAGACGCAGTCGCTGGACAGTATCGGCGTTGAGGCGTTTCTGGCCGAGGTCGAACGGGTCTGGGCGGCGGACCCGGTGCGCAACGCGCTGAAGCAGCGGTCGATGGCACGGCGCGCCCGCTCGAACGCCAAGATGGCCGTATGGCGCGCGGCCATTCAGCAACAGGTTCTCGACCTCGCCGCCGCAGCATTCCGGTCCCGGAATGCGTCCCCATCCGGGGCGCAGCCGGCTCAATCTCTCAGCCGATAACAGGTCTGATGGCAACGATCCGTGCGCAGATAGCTTCCGTTTTCGCCGCCAATCCGATCCTCGGATTGCGCGGTGGGGCTGGCTTGCACGTTGACAGTGTGCTGCGTGACATCGCTGCCATCCATCATCTTACCAGTGACGCCTTCGCCTTTTCACTGGAAGGGGCGACGGCGTTTGGTGGACCGGGCTTCTGTGCGCACATCATATTCATGCGCTCCGGTCAGCTCCGCATGGTTCAGACCGGCCATAGCCGCACGCTGACCCAAGGGGACATCTTCGTCGCCTGTGCCTGGCGACCAATGACGCTGGAGGGGACAGACGATCTGGACGCCCTGATCATTACCCTGCCCGCCTGGTGGGCCATGCAGCGGTTCCTGGACGGATTGCTGATCCTGCCCGACCTCCATGTCGGCAAGGATTATTTCGCCACGCCGATCATGGCGAAGCTGGCCGGGACGATCTTCGACCTGCCGAATGACGACACGGCTTCCGCGGCCCAGGGGCTGACAATGATCGCCGACCTGATGCGCACGGCACTGGCCGCCTGTGTCGATACCGCCAAATCGCTGCCGCGCTGGCAGGGGCGCATCGGGGGGATCCTCGAATTCATCATGCGCAACCTCGATACACCGGGGGTTTCGGCCCATGACGCGGCCGCCAGCCTCAAATGCTCTGTCCGGACGATCTATAAGACCTGTGCCAGCCATGGCACCAGCTTCAACGCTTTCCTGAACGAGATCAGGCTGGTCACGGCGCAATACCAGCTCATGCATACCAATGATCGCGTCTCGGAAATCGCTTACGGCGTTGGCTTTTCCAGCCTGTCCCATTTCGCACACCTGTTCCGTGCCCGCTTTGGCGTCTCTGCCAAGGCGATGCGGCAGGGGCGCAGTGCCTACCTCCCGCATTGAGAAGCGCCATGCCACACGAGACGTTCCGATGGTCGAAGCAGAGGGATGGGATGGCGCTGAACGGGGTGCCGGCCGTGACCGGCCTTTTCCGCAATGGCAAACCCGGCGGGCCCCTCAGCCCACTGGGGCCGTTTTCAACGCCGGGTAGATAACGATGGCACGGGTCGGAAGCGAACGAGCATTGTGGCTGGCGCAGCAAATCCTGCCCCATGAACCTTGTCTGCGGGCCTGGCTGGCCCGTCGTCGCGTCGTTGAGCTGGAGATCGACGATATCGTCCAGGAGGCTTATGCCAGGCTCGCCTCCATGGACAATGTCGAGGGCGTGCGCAATCCGCGTGCCTATCTTTTGCAGACCGCCCATTCGATCATCTGCACGCATCTGCGTCGCGCGCAGGTCGTATCGATCCGGGCGGTGGACGATACTGAACTCTCGCGTTTCGAATGCCAGGATGCCTCGCCGGAAAGCACAGTCTGCGACCGTGACGAACTGCGGCGGATCGGCGACATCGTTGCGGGCTTTCCAAAGCAGGTTGCCGCCGTTTTCATCCTTAGGCGCATTGAGGGGCTGAGCCAGCGCGACACGGCAAAACGCCTCAACCTTTCTGAAAGCTCGGTGGAAAAAAACATGGCCAAGGGCATCCGCCTGTTTATGGACACAATTGCGCTTTCCGGAATATCGTCGTCCGGCGCGTCTAATAGATGTGATGAAAAAGACATTGGCGCAGATGGAAGACCGCGAAAGCAGTACCCGGATTGACGATGCGGCCGCCTTATGGGTTGCCCGCATGGAGGCGCGCCCGCTTTCCCCTGAGGAAGAGAGCGAGCTGGACACGTGGCTGGCGGCCGATATTCGTCGCCAAGGGGCCTTTGCCAGAGCCTGGGCCGCATCAATTCACATGGCAAAGGCCCAAGCACTCGGCCGGGATTTCTTCACCGATCCGGATCAAAACTAAACTGCCTTCGTGACGGTTCCGGTGGTTGGCGCCGTCGGCACGTTGCGTGCCTCCGGCGCGCTGCCTCCGCTTCACCCCACAATAGACTGGGTCGGGTGGGGAAAAGACCGGGGTCGCGCGTCTCCCCTTTTGGGGCCTTCGAACCGGCGGTTGGAAGGAAATCTATGCATTCCCCCCTGTGAATTTCAAAGGAGCGGCGGCCGTGTCACTTAGAGCGTTTCTTGGCGATCCAGCCCTGAAGAATGAGACGCTGAACCGCGTCCGGGAAGGTTGGGAAGCCCGGCAGATCATCCCGTTGATCTACCTGAAATGGTCAAGCGGTGCCGGCGTCGCTTCGCTGGCCGGAACCATTGCCCAGACACAGGATCCCGGCCTGTTCGTGACCCGCACGGGGCTGCCACTCGAACTCGCGCTGCTTTGTGAGATCCTGATCAATACCGGGATCACCTTTGAGGATGATGCGGCGTCGCCGCGGGGCTTCACCATGTCCGGTGATGCGCGGATATGGTCATTCGGCATGGAGTGGTTGGAGGCCATTGCTGTCGATGATGATCTGAGCGATGTCGTCACCGGCTTCCTGTCGGTCTGTCTGAAGCAAATTATGTCGGATGATTTTCCCCTGTCGGCAAATATCGATCCCGCCGTGCGGTCGGTTGCCCAGGAGATCCTCCAGCTTTGGGAAGGCGAGAGCGGCGGTGAACCGATGCCAGCCAGAGCCTGGCGACCCGTTCGCGCCAATGCCCTGCGCGCGTCGGAGGGCAGTGGCGATCCGGCCGGCTATGCGGTGTCTGACCTTGTTGAATCACTGGCATGGCCCCGTGCCGAGATTGCGACGGAACTGCCTGTCATTTACCAGAAATTCCTACAATCCTGCCTGCAGGTGATGACGGCGACGTTCCTTGCGCCGCAGGATCGGACTGACTGGACCCAAAGCCAGGTTGCACAGCGGGAACTGCGCCGCGTCCGAACTGAGCCGCAATATGCCGATCTATCTGACGAGGAGCTGCTGGATCGCCATCCGGAGATCAGACAGGCCATGCGGGCCCCCCAGCAGCCGGAGATGGCGGCCCGGATGGATAAGGCCAAGCAACAGGCCCGCGCGGCCATGGGGCCGTTTTTGTACCAGCAGATGGACGGGCTGTTAAATCTGCTGCGGCGGACGTCTGACTGACCTGTCGCAGCGTGCTGCGCACGACCCAACCCAACGCATTCCAACTGACGCTGAGACGGTACGCCAGATGACCGATAGCTATGTGACCGATCCATCCGCGCAAGATGCCGTAAGAACGGAGAAGCCACCCGAGGTGCCCCCCGGTACGGTCTGGCTGCATGTAAAATACGGTGCCGCCATGATCTGGCGGTACATCAAGGCGGACCCGTTGCTGGGTATCCCGTTGATTGCCTATCAGTTCTTCCAAAGCACCGCGACGGTGACGGTGCTGTTGAAGATGCAGCTTGGATTTTCGGCCATCGTCAATGCGCTGGCCGCCAAGAATGGTGCCATCATTTACGGGTTTGTCTGGGAAATTCTCATGTATGGCGGGGGCTTGGCGCTCCTCGGCGTGATTGGCTCCTGGACGCGCCTGGCCCTGCGGATGCGGATGCGCAAGGCACTGACGACCCGCCTGCTGGATGGCTGGATGGCGGGCAATCGCTTTTTCCATCTGGAACGCCGCACCGAAATTGATTACCCGGAACAGCGTATCCAGGAAGATGTCTACACCTTCGTTGAGAAGGTGACGATGGTTGGCGTGTCGGTCGTTGCCTCTGTGTTCGGCGTCTTTCTCTATACGTCGGAGCTTTGGCGACTGTCCCCACCCCTGGTTATCAAAGAGGTGGGCTTGACCGAGCCCGTTCCTGGTCTGCTTGTCTACGTGGCTTTCGCCCTGGCAATCGGCATGACCTTTCTGGTCCACTGGGTCGGGCGTCTGTTGACGCGTGCGGAGGTCGTGCGCCAGCGGCTTGAAGCACAGTTCCGTCTGGAAATGCAGTCCATCAGAGGCAATGGGGAATCCATTGCCTTCGCGCGTGCCGGTGGGATCGAACGCAAGCGTCTGGCCAACACGTTCCAGCTCATCATCGCCAACTGGCGATCCTACACACATGCGAACATGCGGATCACGCTGGTTACCGGGCTGCCGGATACCTTCATGTTCCTGTTTCCCTATCTGATCTGCATTCCCTTCGTGCTGGATGACAAGATGCAGATCGGGGATATTCAGATCGTGATGGCGTCATTCAGCGCTGTCTATATGGGCATCAGCGCCATCGTGACGCAGTATAGCGAACTGGCCATTCTGCGGTCGGCGGTCGCCCGTTTGCATCTATTCGATCAATTGCTGGCCATGCCGCTGGATAGCGGAATTCACGTGGAGGAGATCGCCGATGAACGGGTTGGCGTTCATGGGCTGAAGGTCGCGTACCCCAATGGCGACCCGATGGTTTCTCTGGATGCGCTTGAGATTGCGCCGGGACAGCGGTTGCTGGTTCAGGGCAAGTCCGGGGCGGGGAAGAGCACCTTGCTGCGCAGCATTGCCGGCCTTTGGCCTTACGGTGCCGGCGACGTGCAACTCCCCACGAAGGCCAGGATCGCCTTCCTGCCGCAGCGCAATTACATGCCGGATGGCACGCTGGCCAGCTTGATGTCCTACCCTGACTCACCCGAGATGCACCGCGATGAGGAATATATCGCCTTGCTCGGGGAATTCGGGCTGGCGCGGTTGGCGTCGCAATTGCACAGCTACCAGCCGTGGAGCCGGATCCTGTCACCGGGTGAGCAGCAACGGGTGGCAGCGGCACGGGCCATCCTGGCCCGGCCTGATTTCCTTTTTGTCGACGAAGCGACCAGCGCGCTCGACGCCCAATTGGAGGAGAAGCTTTACAAGGTCCTGGTCGAACGGTTGCCGGGGGCCGCGATCATTTCCGTCGCCCATCGGCAGAGTGTGGCCGTTTATCATGACCGCAGCCTGATCATTGAAAATGGCGTGGCGACAGTGAAGCCGCTCCACCATGGTACGGCCTGAACAGGATGCGGGGGCCGCCCCTGGTGGCGGCCCCCGCATCCTGGCGGAAAACATGAAACAAACCGCAATCAGCACCCCGGATGAAGTTTTGTGACATTTCCGATGAGGGAATGGCAGCGATCATGCGTCTACCTTCCATCAGGGAGCGCATTGTCTTGCAGAAAACGGGGAGCTCTATGGGTATCAAGAATGGGTACTGGCGTATGAAGCCTTGGTTTGGCGTGAGCGCTTTCGCACTGGGAATGGCCCTTGCGGCACAAACAGCGTACGCCGACGCCAATGTCGGTAAAGCGCCGGAAGAGCCGTTCGAAGGGCTGGCCGAAATTCTGGTGACCGCGCGTCGCAGCTTGAACACGGATATCCGCCGCAGCGAAGACGACATCCAGCCCTATGTCGTCTTCGGGTCGGAGGAATTGGCCCAGAGCGGCGCACAGAATGTCGAGGATTTTCTGCAGTCGCGGCTGCCGATGAATACCGCGCAATCCACCCAGTCGCAGGCGGGTCCCCCCACCTCGGTGGCCGGTCGCCTGGATCTGCGCGGGTTGGGGGCGGATGAAACGCTGGTGCTGGTGGATGGTCGCCGGCTTCCCAGTATTCCGACGGGGGATTCCTTCGGGCAGCCGAACATCAACGGCATCCCGATGTCCCAGATCGAGCGCATCGAGGTTCTGCCCACCACGGCCAGCGGGATTTATGGCGGCGGTGCCACGGGTGGCGTGATCAACGTCATCCTCAAGCGCAATTATTCGGGTGTGGATATCGAGGCCCGATACAATAACGCGCTGGATTTCGCTGCCGGGCAGAGTTATTTCGCCGTCAATGGCGGCACGACGCTGGAAGATGGCCGCACCCGGATCATGGGGGCGATCTCCCGGTCACAATCCAGAACCTTGCTGGCCAATGACCGGAGCTTCTTGCGCCGCGGCACCCAGTTGCAGTTTCGCAATGATCCCTTGAATGCGACCTTCCTGCTCGGCGGGCCGAATATCTGCGCCACCGTCGACGGTTTTGACTGCGCTACGGACGCATTGATGCTGAAAAGCGGCGCCGCGCTCAAATCCGCCGTGACGAGCATTCCGGATGGTTATAAAGGAAGTGCTGCCGATCTGGCGGCGCGTGCCGGCACGCTGATCAATGATCGCTCCGACCTGCCGATCTGGACCGGGCCGGAGGTCACGACCTACAACCTTAATGTCAGGCGCGAATTCGGCGAGAGCCTGGAGGTCTTCACCGATTTTTCCCGTGATGAATCGACCAGCAAGAATATCACGCCGATTCAATATTCGCTGTATGTTCCTGAAACTGCCGCAGCCAATCCCTTCCAGCAGGATGTGTTGGCCTCGCTGAATTTCCCCGACGCCTTGACGCAGAGCCAGAAGACCACGAACACGCGGGTCAATGTTGGCGGCATCATCCGCCTGCCGCATCGGTGGAGTGCGGCGGTGGAATATGGCTGGCTGCGGAACAAGGGCCGCAGCATGAGCAATGTGGTTCTGGGGCCGGCGTCGGATGCGGCGGAAGAGCGGCTTCAGGCGGCGGCGTTCAGCGATCTCCGCGCCAATCCCATTACAGACCCTGCCTCACTCTTCAATGTTTTCAGCTCATCAGGCAAAGACGGCGCAACGCTTCATACCGGCTCGCTGCGTTTGGGCGGTCCCATCTTCCGGCTGCCGGGTGGCGATCTGACGGCAACCGCGTTGCTGGAACAACGCCGGGAGTCCACCGACGACAAGGTCAATTTCTCATCCGTTGGCGGCACACCACGATACAATTGGTCGCCCGAAGCGCGGCAGGATGTGAAATCGGGCTATCTTGAACTGAACGCGCCGATCGTCAGCGCCTCCAACGAGGTGCCGTTCATGCGCGAACTGCAGTTGATGGGATCGGTGCGTCACGACAATTATAAGACGCGCTATGCGGGATATTCCATTCCCGTCAGCAGTGCAACCGGCCCGTTCCCGGAACAGCCGGCGGTAAAGGGCGATCTGTCCTCCACCAACTATACTGTTGGCTTCAAATATGCGCCCATCTCCGACATTGCGTTGCGCGCAAGCTGGGGCAACGGTTTCCTGGCACCGAAGCTGGGCAACATTCGCTCCGAAGCGCCGTCGGTATTGAGCAGCCAGTTGATTTCCTTCCTCAACCTGCGCGACCCGTCCCGTGGAAATGCGCTTCTTCCCGGGCCGTTGACGGTGTTGGGTGGCGGCAATCCGAACCTTCAACCGGAAGAGTCCGAAAGTTTCTCTGCCGGTGTGGTGATGACGCCGAGTTTCCTGTCCGGATTTCGGGCCTCGGTGGACCTGACCTCCATTCGCAAAAGCAATGAGGTGCAGAATCTGCCGATCTCGTTCTTCCTGGCCAATGAGGCGGTAGTCCCGGGGCGGATCGTGCGCGGTGCCAATCTGCCGGGCGACGCCCCGGGCACGCCGGGCCCGATCACCACGGTGGACACATCGGCGATCAACCTGGCCAGTTCCCGGATGAAGGCAATCGACATCAAGGCCGATTATAATTTCAAGGATTCCGACCTGGGCTCCTTCCGTGTCTACGCCGCAGCCACCCACACTTTCGAACTCAGCTCCAGGGCGGCACCTGGCCAGCCCGCAGTCGATCGCGCCGGCTTCTTCGAGGGGCCACTCAAATGGCGCGCGAACCTTGGCGTCGATTGGCAGAACGGTCCCTGGGGGGCCGGCTGGAACACGCAGATCTATGGCAGCTATCGCGTCTGCATGTCGGTCCAGACCGCCTTCACCTGCGCGCAGTCGGAGACCTGGCAGGGTGCCGCCAAGGTGCGGAGCCAGAATTACAGCGACATCTATGTGAACTACGGGTTCGAGGAAGGCGTGCTGGCGGATTCCGAAATCAAGCTGGGGATTCAGAATATCTTCAACCAGCGGCCGCCAACGGTGGCCTCGGGCGTGGACCAAACGGGATATTCCTCGTTCGGCGATCCGCGTATGCAGCGCTTTACCCTGACGCTGCGTAAGCATTTTTAAAGGCGGTGACAGCGCCCGGTTGTCACCGACCGGGCGCTGTGGCGCCAGTATCAGCAATGGTCAACATCGCCTCTTTCGGGATGGGAAGCATATGAGCGAGATCATCAAGGCTGTGAACGAGGCCAATTTCCAGAAGGAAGTTGTCGAGAGCACGCTGCCCGTGCTCATCGACTTCTGGGCCCCCTGGTGCAGCCCCTGCCGGGCACTTTTGCCAACGCTGGAGGCCCTGGCGCCGCTTTATGCCGACAGCTTGAAGGTCGTAAAGATCGATATCGACGATAATCCGGCCTTGAAGGCCCGATACGGTATCCAGTCGATCCCGCAGCTTTATCTGACGAATGCCGGCGATCAGGTCGCCCGTCTGGCCGGGCGAACCCGGACGCAGCTTGCAGCCGAACTTGAGGAATTTCTGCCATGAGCGCGCCTGCAAGCCTGCAAGCCTTTGGCGGCGACCCGGCGGCGAAGGCCCGGCTGCTGGAACGCGTGCGCGCGCCCTGGATTGCGCGCGCCCTGGTGCCGGATGTCAGCCTTAACTGGAAGCGCGATGGTGTGCCGGACTCGTTGAGCGGCACCCTGGCCGAGACCCAGGATCGCGCGACATTCGTGGAACGAACCGGCATTCCCGTCGATCTGGCCTTGCTCTGCGAGACGCTTATCGTCCCCTGTGTCAAAAAAACCGACACCGGGGATGACGCTACCGGGCCTTCTATCGAGGGGGCGGAGTCTGTGCTCTCCTTTGGACTGGAGTGGCTTGACGCCGTCCAGCCCGGTGCTGAACTGGGGATGGTCGTGCCACGATTTGCCCGGCATTGCCTGGAGATGCTGCTCCGCCCGGACTTTGCTTTGGCGCCACATATCAGCGCGGATTTCCGCGCTGTGGGACTTCAGATCGCGGCGCTGTGGGATCGTGAACTGGCTGGCGAAACACCGGCGCGTGACGAATGGCGCCGTGTCCGCAAGGCGGCGTTGGCGGCAAAGGCCAACGAGACCCCCATCTGGGGCTATCGTATCGCAACGTTACTGGAAGCTGTTGCCTGGCCCGTTCATTCCATTTCCGGGGAATTTATTTCGGTATTTGCCACTTTCCTGTTCACCTGGTTGATGTTTCTTGAAACGGCGTACATGACCGAGCAGGAGTGCCGCGACCGCGAGCACATGCTCATCGGTTGGAGGGCGATGGCGATCGCGCCCCGTGACGAGGCGGGGAATATTGACGGCGACCCGCTGGAATTTCTGCCGGAATCACAACGCGTGATGTCAATGGAGTACATCACCCAGACGATGGAGCGGACGATGGCGGTGAGAGATGCCGCTCGCGGGCAGAAGGAGCAGGCCATCCGTGGCCTGATGGACACCATGTTTCGCCTCATTCAAGGGGCGTGAAAGCGAACCCAGCGCAGGGTCGGACAGAGCATTAAAGCGGTACTTCAGGCGCGGGTGACCCGCAAAGCCTGTCAATGCGCAAAACACCGTTCGGATCATGGATGAGACTGAAATGTCGAAACGGCTCTGCCCGTCGCCATTTCGTTCTAATAGAATAGAGGATCGATCACGATGAGTTCAGAAGTAACGTCGGTATCGGATACAACCTACCAAGTGGAGATTGAACAAAGTGATCTTCCAGTCGTGATCGATTTCTGGGCGCCCTGGTGTGGGCCGTGTATGGCCCTTCTTCCCACCGTCGAAGGGCTGACTTCGGTTTACGATGGAGAGCTGAAGGTGGTGAAGGTCAATGTCGACGAATGTCCGCAGTTGGCCGAAAAGTTTGGGGTTCAAGGCATTCCCCACCTTGTGCTCGTGAAAGACGGTAAGGCCATCACGCTTCGCGAGCGGACCCGCACGCGGCTGGTAAGCGAGATCGACAGCTTGCTAGCCCGGATTATGCATCGGTGTCGTGCTGATGGTTGGCGGGTGTAGCACAAGCCATTGATTAGGTTTAGGATTCAGTCGCCAAACACAAATCCGCCCTAACCAAGGACGCTGCACCCGCCATGCGAGAGAATACGCCGTTGCTGCCCGGCCTGTCACCCGTTTCGGGGAAGGGTGTTGAAGCCTGTTTTGACGGGGGCAGCCTGTCGTCCGATGCCGGTGTGCTGGCGCTGCGGGAGATTGATATCCGGCTGAATGTGGCGGCGCGGCTGGCGGCCTGCATCGCCGATACCCGTCAGCTGTGAGATCCGATGACATCCTTTCAACTTTGTGATCGCCGCCCATATTTTCAGACGCGTTAACGCTGCTGTGTTTGCTGTTGACCTCAGGGTAGCGCTCGAGCGCTACCCTGAGGTCAACAGCAGCG
>NZ_WIDQ01000003.1 GCF_009495745.1 Niveispirillum sp. SYP-B3756 | reverse complement strand
TCTCCCGGGCGAAGAAGGCCGCCGCGTTTTTTAACAAATCCCGCTCTTGACGCAGAATCTTGTTCTCATGCCGAAGCCGCGCCAGTTCCTTTTCCACGTCCGGATGGGGGCCAGACAGCAGTTCCGTCTCCGTTGCTTCTGTCTTCCAGCGCTGCAGCGTCGATTTCCCGATCCCAAGATCGGCTGCCACTTCGGCCACCGTCCGACCGCTCGTCGACAAAATCCGCAGCGCATCTCGCTTGAATTCCGCCGTGATCTTGACCTGCTTTACTCGAACCATCAAAACCTCCATCAAACCCAAATTTTAGGATGATGGCTCTCCACTTTGCCAGGGCAAGTCCACCCGGCTTGTCATTGATCGTGGACTCTATGGTGTGGCGGTTGTGGCGCTATTCCGGCAGATGCTCCATCCGCGGGCCGCGCCAACGGCTCTCGCCATGCCGACCGAGCCATACCATGCCCGGTGGCTTTGGTTCGCCTGCCACCCGGATGCCTGCCAGGGACGGGTTATTTGTCCTTGCTGCGGCTATCCGGGGGTGCCGGAGGGGAGTGCCGCGGGTACGGACTGCCTGCTGTGCGGATGGATTGCTGATGGCGATGATCTCGATCCGTTGTGGCGAACCCCAGCCAATGGCGGCATTGACCTTTCCCTGGCCCGGCAACGGTTCGAGGTGCTGGGTTATGGAACAGTGCCGACAAGCCTGTCGTCAGAACAGGCTGCCATTTGGCAGGATCCCGTTATCCTGGCCATCAAGCGGCGGCTGACGCTGGCATTGGCCCGGCTTGTCGGGGGTGGCGCTGTTGATGGTGTCGCACTGGCAGAGATTGAAACGCTCTGGCATGGCTACCGCACCGCGTTGCGCCGATGCGGATGGGAAGGAGTATGGCCGGATGAGCCCTCAGTCGAAACGTGACCAATCCCGCACGGCAGCGCGGCGCAGTCTTGAACAAGCCGCCGGCATGCTCAGGGGCGAGCGGATCAATGTCAGTCTGCTGTTCAGCGATATGCGCAGCGCTGTCAATTGGGCGGTGGATTGCTGGCTTCGACAGCAGTCGGAGGCACCTGGCGTGAGTTGGTCCGACCAGGAGGTCCAGTTTCTGCGTGTCGCTCCGGCTGATCTGCGGGGTGATTATCTCCGCCTTGTCGGCGAATTGCCCCGGCTGGCGCAGGATCTGTTCGATCTGCTCGGCACCGATGGTGCGGGTGAAATCAATGGCACGGCACCTTCACTGCGCCCCTGGAAAGCGGCGGCGGCGGTGTGGACCCAGAATGCCGCCGAACTCATTGGTCGTCTGGTCGATGAACAGGCCTCGGACCGGGCATCAACAGCCCGTCGCGTTGAAGCGGGCGCGTTGCAAGGTCGCCTGAACGGTTTGGTGCCTTGTCTGCTTCTGGTCCAGCCGGGTGGACATTACAGCCGCCTGCGCCATGCCGGCGGACAGGCCGGCCTGTTTTCCCTTGGGGAACCCAATGCAGACCGCTCCGGCAGCATGATTTCCAAGGGGTTGGTGATGCCGCTGTCCCTGTGCCGCGATCAGGCGTTGCGCGAGAAGCTGCTGGCCTTCTCGGAAATGTTGCGCCCGCCAGCGCCGGGCACGCCGGCTTGGCGGGTGGCCAACCGCCGCCGCGCGCTTCAGAACTGGCTGGATCGGGAGGGGTTGAGCACGCTGCGTCTTGCCGACCAGGAGCCGGTGCAGCGATGGACCAGGTTCACCTTGAACGCCGCAGTCTATTCCGACTTGCTTGCCCGTTGTGACTATGTGACGGCCATTGCTGATGATCCTGGGCAAACGAGCCGGGTTCTCGACCATGCCCCCTTTGCCTGGGCTTCCCATGGTGCCTTGTTGGACTGGTACATGGGTCATGATCTGTCGATGCCGGTCTCGCCCTTTCACCTGTATCTTGCCACGGATGTCAGCGGACTGTCGGATCCCTTCCGCCCTGGCCGCGGTCGGGATTGGCAGTTCCGTCCGGTGTCCTATTGGGCGACCTTCATCCAACCGGTCGAAACAGCACAGACCACACCTGTGTCTGTTCGATTGACCCAGGAAGAAGCGGACTATGGCTGGATCTACCTTGATCTCAGCCTGGGTGAAGGTACGGCGCAGATCACCCTGTCAGAGGTCTATGATCCGCTGCCGGCATTGCTGGATTGGCTTAAAGCTGTCGAGGATGGTGACCTTCCGCTTGGAGTCGCGGTCGATGAGGAAGGCTCCGAGGCTTGGCTGATTGCCCATGAATTTGATGAACATCGCCTGCTTGTTGCTGTTCTGGACCGGTATGAACGGACGGAGCGCGTATCCGCCGTTGTTGATCGCACGGATTTCATCGAGGTTTTCCAGGCCGAGCTTTTGCGATTCCTGAGTTCAGAGCTGGACACCGAACGCTGGAATACACGCGAGGAGGATGAATCCAAGTATCTTGAACGACTTCTTGCGCATCCTTTTTTTGGTAAACACTCGGATGCTTGATGTTCGAGAAAATAGATACAAATGTATCCAATTGTTCTCAATCAAAAAACTGCGAACGCTAGCGAAGAGAGAGTTTGTCTCCAGGTGCTTTCCCTCCGCCATCTACCTGATAAATCAGATACTTATCAGCATAACTTGCGGTTCGTGAACGGGGACCAGCCGTTGCGAATGGTTGTCTTTATGCTGACGCCTATGCTGACACATAACCGGCCCCGCCGCCAACATGGCGAACAGCCCGCTGCCGGGTTTCCGGGTCCAGGTAATCCAGATACAGTTCCGTGACCTTGACGCTGCTGTGCCCAAGCACGCCTTGCAGGTCATAGATGCTGCCGGCGCCGCGCTGGAGATAATCGACGGCAAACCAGTGCCGTGGGTCATGGAATCGGAAGGTGATCCCATGCTTGTCTGTCCCGGCCGGCCCCCGCGTGTTGCGGAAGCTGGAGGATGGATTGCTGATTCGCACCACCTCTTGCCGGCCGCCGTCGGCCTGCGCCAGCTGCCATGGTGCCTGTGCGATTGCCGCCAGCCGGTCCAGAGACAGGGGGCACGGGCGGCGATTGATCAGAAGCTGTTCAAGAACCATCGGCGACAGATAGGCCAGCCGTAGGAAGCGGCTGATAAAGGGCACCGTCACCCCCTCCGCGGCGGCGATATCCGTCAGGGTTGCCGCCTCGCCCCGCTCCAGCCGGCGACGCCAGTTCCAGGCGCGGGCGATGGCCCGCAGTAAACGGGGATCGAGCGCGCGCCCGTCGGCGGTCATTTCGATATCGGCTGGCGGCACGATGCGCGGGCGGTTGTTGCGGCGCTTCAGGGCGAGCGGGATGACAATGCGGATGGTATCGGGGGCAACGCTCTCCAGGCTACGCGGGGTGAGCAGATCGCGTACCAATGTGCCCAGGCTAGCGGTGCGCAGGTCAACGATGATGCCGTCTGCGGTAACGGTGACGCGATTCACCAGCTGCCGTACCAGACGCGCCTGTTCGGCCACGAACAGGGCAGACCAGATCTCATCGAACCGGTCCAACGCCGCCACCACCTCTCCCGCGGTCAGGTCGGGCGCTTCGGAGCGGGCCGCTGCCAGGGTCTGCGCCACGATCTCCTGGAGGTGGCGGTGTTGAAACTCTGGGGCACGAAAACGAAGGTGACGCCGTTGCGGTCGAACACCTCGACCAGCCGGGAAAAGCCCATCAGGGCGCGGTTCAGTTTGTCGATGACGGCTACTTCATCCTCGGTCCAACCGGCAATGCGGTTCTGGCCCTGATCGACAATCGGGAAGCGGCCGGCCCGCTTGTAGTTACGAGTTTGAATTTTCGCCTTTCCCGTCACGGGTACCGGAATAAGGCAGTCTGCAACGGTCGCCGTGGTCCACGTTCCCATTAGTGCCCCTCCTTAATCGACTGGGGGCGCAGCAATCGTAAAAGCTCGGACGTAATCAGAGCATCTTGCTTGCCGAGATTTTCCAATTCACAGATCAGGGCCGGAACGGAGCCCGCTTCAGCATCTTCGCTTTGGCCGGCCCACCGGCAGGGGCTGAGGTTGTAGTCCGCCTCCTCGGCCTGCACCTTGGTGACGACGGCGACCTCGCCGTCGACCGGTTCGCCTTTCAGACAGGCTGCCGCCGCCGTTGCGCTCGGCGGCGAAATCCGCAAGTCAGGTGCTCCCCGATGTCACGGGGCCGTCGCACCCATTGATGATGGTGGGTCTGATGGTGGTGCGGGGAATTTGCGGTTATTTCCGCCGCTGGTTGGGGCACTGGGGCAAGGTCATCGTCGCCCGTGTGCGGCCCCGTCGCCGATGCACCTTCAGGACAGAACAGGCCCGCCGCTCATTCACACCGAACGTCGCCCCCAGATGGGCGATCGTTCGGCGGCGCGCGGCGGGCCTCACCACTTTTTTTCCGCAACCTCGCGCAACATGGCGTTGTCCAGCATCGCCTCGGTCAGCAGTTTCTTCGGGCGGCTGTTCTCATTCTCCAAGCCCTTCAGGCGCTTGGTCTCCGATACTTCCAGCCCGCCATCTTTCGCTTTCCTGGCGTAAAATGTCGCCTCGGAAATTCCATGCCGCTGGCAGATCTCTGCTGTCTTCTGTCTCGCCTCCTGCTCCCGCAGAATCCCGATGATCTGCTCCTCGCTGAAACGGCTCTTCTTCATCAAATAGCCCTCCCCGGTCGGAAGGACTCCGCTTTACACTGGGCGCATTTCCAGGGAGCAGGTCAGTCAATTGCTGACCCCGCGAATTTATGGGGCGAACGGCTTTTCACACCACTTTGCGCATGGCGTCCAGAAAGCCGTCAATCTCCCGGTCCAGATCCTGGGATTGGCGGGCCAGTGCTGCGGCTGATCCTAGCAATTGGGTGGAGGCGGCACCGGTGTCGGCCGCTGCCCGGGTGACATTGGTGATACGGTGGGAGACATCCCTGGTGCCGGTGGCGGCCTGATCGACATTGCGGGCGATCTCGTTGGTGGCGGCACCCTGCTGTTCCACGGCGGCGGCGATGGCCACCGTGCTGCCATTGACGTCGACGACGACCTGGGTGATCTCGTTGATGCTGTCTACCGCCGACTGGGTGGCCGCCTGGATGTCGGCGACCTGGGTCTGGATATCCTCGGTCGCCCGGGCCGTCTGGCCAGCCAGATTCTTCACCTCCGACGCCACCACGGCGAAGCCCTTACCGGCCTCCCCGGCGCGGGCCGCCTCAATCGTGGCATTCAATGCCAGCAGGTTGGTCTGGGCGGCGATTTCCTGGATCAGGCCGACAACCTCACCGATGCGCTGTGCGGCGATGGACAGGGTGCCCACCCGGTCATTGGCGGCACGGGCGCGTTCCACGGCATTGCCGGTGACGGTGCGTGACCGTTCCACCTGCTCGGTAATCGCCTGGATGGAGGCGGACAATTCCTCAGCAGCCGAAGCCACCGTCTGCACATTGCCCGACGCCTGTTCGGCCGCAGTGGCCACGGCCATGCTTTCGTGATTGGTGTCTTCGGCGGCTTCCGACATGGTCTTGGCCGTATCCTCCACTTCCGTGGCGGCGCGGGTCACCTGATCGGTGACATTGCGGATGGAGCTTTCGAACTTATCCGCCATGGTGCGGAACTGTTCCACCTTCTGCCCCATGGCGCTGGTGGCGGTGTTCATCATGCGGCTGCCGGCCAGGAAGGTGCCAACCATGCCTTTTTCCATGACACGCCGGTAATAGATCTGGTTGGTCACCGCCTGCATGGAGGCCGCCGCCTCCCGCACGAAGGCATCGGCCCGGTCGGTGACATCATTGATCCGGTGCAGCAATTCCCCCAGCTCCCCGCCTTCGCGGATGCCGGTGATGCGCGCCTCATAATCACCCTGGGCCAGCCGCTCCATCACCTGGTTGGCGGCGATGATAGCGTTGTTGGCGCGGGTCAGCAGCACGAAGGCAGCGGCGGTACCGGCCATGGTGATGGCCCCGCCGATGGCGGACAGGATGCTGTGACCCAGAACCCAGCCGATCAACCCGACCAGCCCGCCAGCCAGGGCGATGATGCCGGCGATCTGTGCCTTAAAGAGAGAAGATGAACTGGTCATAGCTCTGCCCCCGTTCCCGCAATACCTTGCCCAGCAATGCCTCGCTCGCCGCCATGCCTTCTCGGATGCGGCTATGCTTGGCCTCCTCGTCCAACAGTGCCTTGTAGACGGGGGTGATGATCTCACTGACGATGCGGCGGTCGGCGGTGCGCCGGTTGGAATGGTAGCCGATAATATTGCCGCCCATGTCGCGGGATGGCGTCACATGGGCGAAAACCCAGTAATAGTCACCGTTGCGGGCCCGGTTGAGCACATAGGCGAAGATTTCCTTGCCGGCGCCGATCTGGTCCCACAACAACTTGAAGACGACGCGCGGCATATCCGGATGCCGGATACAATTGTGGGGCGTGCCGAGCGCTTCCGCCTCGGTCATATGGGCAACTCGCAGGAAGGTACGGTTGGCATAAGTAATGCGTCCGCCCTTGTCCGTCTTGGTGACGATCAGTTCGTCATCGGCGAACTGGCGCTCCCGACCGGTCAGGGCTGGCCTCTGGTTACTATTTTCACTCATCGGCGTTCCTTCCACGGCATTTTTGTGGCACCCTTCTACTGTAATGATTAAGTGGCCGCATTGATCTAGGTCAGCTACTTTCCATTTGGATATTGTTGGAAATTTTCCACTTTTTCGTGTGGCGGGCCTCACTATTTGTTAATGATACTTGGTTTATCCTGGTGATCGTTAGGGCACAGGCTTGGGAGGGTTTGGCCGATGAAAAACTTTCTCGACTCTGTTATGGCCGTCCTGCGCGAGGATGATGTGGTTACCCCGACCCCGTCAATGGGGGCGCTGCATCATGCAACTGAAAATGCCCATGATCCGGTGGCAATCCCGTCGCGTGGGCATAGTGCGGCCCTGGGCCCCACCTTGCGGCGCATTTTCGGCGAACGTGACCCCACACAATGCGGCAGTATGCATCTGCTGGGGCTGGAAAGCCTGCAGGCGCGGCTGGGTGCTCGCTGGGCCACCGTGGCGGAACGGGTTCACCAACTGGCGGAAAAGCTGCTGGAACAGAAACTGGGGCCGGGCGATGCCTGGTTCCGGCACGGACATGAAACCTATGTCGTCGTCTTTGCCCATCTGGGGCCAGACCAGGCCCGGCTGATCTGCGCCAAACTGCTGGAGGAACTGCAGAAGCTGTTGTTGGGCGATGTCGATACCGACTCGATCATCGTGCATACGGCGGTGCAGGAACTTGGGTCGGAGATGCTGTTTGCCCCGGCCAAGCTGAAGGACATGCTGGATGCCGCCATGGCGCAGCAGCGCCATGGGCTGGTCGATGCGGGCGGGGCACAGGCGGAGCCAGGGGCGGCGGCCGGATCGCATCCGGCCCTGTCCGGCTGGGCGGGGCCGCTGGAGGTGAAATATCGTCCAGCCTGGGATTCACGCCAGCAGGTGCTGTCGATCTTTATCGCCCGCTGCTGCCGGGCCCGCCGGGGGCGGATGCCGGCCTGGGGCTATGAGTGCCAGGATGATCCAGCCGATCCGCATCAGATTTTACAGACCGACATGGCGATCATGCGTCACGCCGTGGATGTGGCGCTGGAACTATACGATAACCGCTTCCGCTTTTTCCTGTCCTTGCCGATAAATTTCGAAACATTGGCGGTTGTGGCCCGCCGACGGGAAATGGTGGCGCTGCTTCAGACCATCCCGGCGCATATGCGGGCCTTCATAACCTATCACCTGACCGGTGTGCCGGCGGGCGTGCCGGCCGGCCGGTTGGCGGAGATGGTTTCCACCCTGCGGCCCTTTGGCCGTACCATCATGGTGGTGGTGGATATTCATGGCAATGATCTGCCGGCGGTCGCGGCCTCCGGTGCCAGGATCGCGTCGCTGATGCTGCCGCCGGGAAGCAGCGCGGAGCGGTTGCGGCCGGATTTGCTGCGCTTTGGTGCCGCTGCCGCCAAGCTGCGCCTGCACATCTCCTTGGAGTCGGTGGAGGATGTGGAGATGGAGAAGCTGTGCGAGGAGGCGGGTGTCTCCTTCCTGGCCGGCGGGCTGATCGGCGGCTGGGTGGATGTGCCGGAAAATGTGCTGCGCCTGTCCCGCGATGAACTGGTGAAGCCGCGTTAAGCGGTGCAAATCGGCAATAAAAAAGCCGCCAGAAGGCGGCTTGATCCCGAAGGTATGGTGGGCGGTACAGGGATTGAACCTGTGACCCCTTCCATGTCAAGGAAGTGCTCTCCCGCTGAGCTAACCGCCCGTATCTCTCACACGCAGGGCGCAGGATGCCCGGCGATCCGGCCTTTCGGCCCATACCCGCTGGATGGTGGGCGGTACAGGGATTGAACCTGTGACCCCTTCCATGTCAAGGAAGTGCTCTCCCGCTGAGCTAACCGCCCGATCCGTCGAGTGCCCCGGAAGTCGTAACCACCGGAGTGGGCGGGCTTATAGCAACTGCCCCGATGGCTGGCAACACCCTATTTGGGTGGCGGGGATAAATTTTTCATACCCGCCTTGGCTGGCGGGCGGCGAAGGATTCCGTTACATCTCACACCATGAGACCTGCGCCACCCAGTCCCAGCGTTGAACACCGCGTCACAGATGCGGAAGGGGGCATCTTCCGGCTGCATCAGCCGGAGGAGCAATTGCTGCCGGTTGTGCTGGCCAGCCCACATAGCGGGCGCGATTATCCGCTGTCCTTTATCGCCCGCTCCCGGCTGGACCCGGTCAGCCTGCGCCGGTCGGAAGATGGCTATGTGGATGAGATATTTCAGCCGGCCGTCGGCCTGGGGGTGCCGATGTTGGCGGCCCTGTTCCCGCGTGCCTTTCTGGACCCCAACCGCGAAGCCTTCGAACTGGACCCCAGCATGTTCGACGGGCCGCTGCCCGGCCATATCAACAGCCGCAGCCCGCGCGTGGCCGCCGGGCTGGGCACGGTGCCCCGTGTGGTGGCGAATGGGGAGGAGATCTATACTGGTCGTTTGCCCTTTTCGGAGGCACAAGCCCGGCTGGATCGCTGCTATTATCCCTATCATCAGGCGCTGCGGGGGTTGATCGAGGCGACGCGGGCGCGCTTTGGCTATTGCATCCTGCTGGATTGCCATTCCATGCCCTCCATTGGTCTGCCGCCGGAACTGGCTGCCGTGGGCAGCCTGGATGCCGTGCTGGGGGATTGCTTTGGCAGCGCCTGTGCGCCGCAGGTCACACTGGCGGCAGAAAGCAATCTGACTGCCATGGGCTATGTGGTGGGACGCAATGCCCCCTATGCGGGGGGCTATACCACCCGTCATTATGGGTGCCCCGCCGATGGGGTGCACGCCTTACAGATTGAACTGAACCGTGCGCTTTACATGGAGGAACGGTCCTTAAGCCGGCTGCCCTATCTGGAAGTATTGGCCGGTCATATGCGGCGGCTGGTGGCGGCGGTGGGGGCCGTTCCGGCACCGGTTCTGCTGCCCCGGCTGTAGAATCAGCCGGGGCAGCAGAACCGGTCAAGAATGAAGAAGAACAGGGGGAAATCATATGAGCAGCATCAGCATTCGCCCGGTCCGGCCCGGTGACGCGGCCGCCATCGCCACGATCTATGCGCCGCATGTGACGGACGGAACCGCCAGCTATGAGGCCGTACCACCCGATGCCGCTGAAATGGCCCGGCGTATCCAGGGGCTGGTGGATCAGGGCTATCCCTATCTGGTGGCCGAGCGCGACGGGCGCTTTTTAGGCTATGCCTATGCCAGCCCCTTCCGCTCCCGCCCCGGCTATCGCTTCACGGTAGAGAATTCGATCTATATCGCGCCGGAGGCCCAGGGGGCCGGGGTGGGCCGCGCCCTGCTGCGGGCGCTGATCGATATCTGCACCAAGGCCGGTTATCGCCGCATGGTCGCGGTGATCGGGGATGGCGGAAATGATGGTTCCATGGGGCTGCATCGGGCGCTGGGCTTCACCCCGGCCGCCACAGTGCCAGGCTTGGGGGTGAAACATGGACGCTGGCTGGATTGGGTAATGATGGTGCGGCCGCTGGGCAGCAGCGAGGCGCCGCCCACTCTGGATGCCATGCCCGTACCCTTTACCCCCCAGATGCTGCCGGGGCTGTAAAGCAGCCCTTCTGGGCCAGCACTGCCCAGGTGCGGGCGGCCAGCCGGGCCGTATCGTCCAACGGCGCATAGTGCCAGCTTTCCAGCTGTCCGGTGAAGGGGCGGGTGATGCCGGCCGCCCGCAGCCTGTCATGGAAGCGGGTGAATTTGGGTGCATTGCCGGCCAGGTCGATAATATGCACCGGCTTGCCGGTGCTGGCCGCCTCCGACACCATGGCCACGCTGTCGCTGGTGACGATCAACGCATCGGCCAGGGCCAGGAAGCCGAAATAGGGATTGTCGCCCGTGCCGTCCCACAACCAGACCGGCAGGCCCGCCAGTTTCTCCCGTAGGATGGCCTCATTCTCGGCACCGGTGCGGCGCGATGTGGTGATCATCAGGCCCAGCTGCTGTGCGCGCACCAGCCGGGCCAGCCTTTCCGCCAGTTCCGCCATGATGGCCGGTGTCAGCTGGCTGAAGCGGTTGGAACCGCCGATCATCACCGCCACCAGCGGCCGGGCCAGTCCCGCCACGCGTGGGGCGAATGTTGCCGCGGCGGCGGCCAGTTTTGCCGGCGTCACCCGATGGATAGCACCGATGCTTTCCACCAGATTGGCCCCGCTTTTGCCGTCATGGGCGGGCAGGGAGACCAGATCGAACCGGTCGAACGGCACGCCGGGATTCTGGATATGCACCCGCACGCAGCGTGATGCCCGGCGCCCGATGGCCATGGACAGGCCCACCGCTTGCCGGCCGGAGGAGATCAGCACATCCGGCCAGGGCGGACCCAACCCGTCTGAGCCCGGTGCCAGCGGCAAGGACAGGCCGGGCAGCGGCAGATAGGGTGTGGTCTGCCGCCAGGGTGTGCGCAACGCGATGCGCTTCACGATGGGTGTCAGGCCCATGGCTTCCGCCAGACCCAGGCAGGGATTTTCAATCCCGGCGCGGCCATCGGACATTACCCAGCAGGTGGGAAGGGGACAGTTTGTCACGGTTAATGGCCTTTTACCCATGGATCGTATAAGAAAATTTCACCTGAAACGGCCCCCGCTCTTGCAGCTTGCCGTCGGGCGTGTAATATCATTGCTCAAATCCAAACTCCTGGAGTCAAAGAAATCACCATGCGGCGGGTTAAACTCGACCGGATTGATCGGCGCATCCTACGCGACCTGCAGGCAGACGGCCGGATGACGAATGTGGAGCTGGCGCGGCGCGCTGGCATCTCGGCCCCCCCTTGCCTGCGCCGTGTGCGCGCGCTGGAGGAAGCCGGCTATATTCGCGGCTATCATGCGGACATCAATCCCGAATCCATGGGCTTCCATGTGACGGTTTTCGCACAGGTCGGCCTGTCCTCCCAGGCCGAAACCGACCTGAAGCGTTTCGAATCCCTGGTCAATAGCTGGCCGGAGGTGCGGGAATGCAACATGCTGGCCGGTGAGACGGACTTTCTGCTGAAGGTCGTCGCCGTGGATTGGGACAGCTATCAGCGCTTCCTGACCACCAAGCTGACGGCGGCCCCCAATGTCAGCCATGTGAAGTCGGCGCTGGCCATCCGCCAGTCGAAATATGAACCGGGCGTGCCCATCGATGTCGATGTCGGCCCGGAAACCAAGGATGATGACGAGGATTACGACGACGAGGCGTAATCAGTGCGGCACCGGTGAGAGATCACCGGTGCCGTTTTTGTTTAAGGTGACTCCCTACAGCGGCTCCACATCCACCGCCACCAGCACCCCGTGGCTGCCGCCGCCCAGAATGACGCCGCGCAGCGGGCTGACATCATCATAATCCCGGCCCCAGGCCAGGGTGACATGATCGGTATCGGCCTGCCGGCCATTGGTAGGGTCCAGATCGATCCAGCCGGTGCCTTCGCCGCACCAGACCTGCACCCAGGCGTGACTGGCATCGGCCCCGCGCAGCCGTTCCTGGCCCGGCGGGGGCAGGGTGCGCAGATAGCCTGAGACATAGCGCGCCGGCAGGCCCACCGCGCGCAGGGCCGCGATCATCAGGTGGGCGAAATCCTGGCAGACGCCGCGCTGCTTGGTCAGCACCTCGGCAATCGGGGTGCTGACGGTGGTGGCGGTGGGATCGAAGCTGAATTCGCTGAAAATATGCCGCATCAGCGCCATCGCCCCTGCCGCCGCCGGCCGGCCGGAGGGGAAGAAGGCGGTGGCGAAGGCGGTGATGGCGGCATCCGGCGGGGGGACGCGCTGGCTGGCCTGCACAAACTCCACCGTTTCCGCCCGCTCCAGCGCCTGTAAGGCCACCTGTTCCCAGCAGGCACTCTGCGCCGGGTTCAACGGCGGCGGCGGCAGCACCTGCATTTCCATTTCCACCGTCACCGTCAATTCCCGGTGCGGGGTCTGGATGCTGGCATAGGTGGTCGGGTTGCCGAACCAGTCCAGCCGGTCCACCAGGGAGGCGGGCCAGGGCAGGATGGTCATGTCCGTCACCCGCCCGGTCTGGCGCGGATGCGGGCGTGGGGCCAGATGCGCCAGCAGATGCGAGCTGGTCACCATCTCCCCATAGGAATAGCGGGTAACATGGCGGCAGCGGTAGCGCATGGCTCCCGCCGGCCGCTCCCCCTCAAGTGGTGCGGGCGAAGACATGGCTGAAATAGGCCTGGCTGAGCAGGTTGGAGATTTCCGGCAGAATGCGGCCCAGCCGCTCCGTCAGGTCGAAAAGCGCCCCGGCATCGCGGGCCGGCTGCGGGTCGCGCACCAGTTGCGTGGCGGTGGAAAGCAGGGACAGCGCCAAGTGGGTGGGGCTGACATTGCTGCCATCGCCTTCCACCTCTGGCAGTTTGGCCAATTGCCGCTCCACCGTCTGGATCTGGAAGGCCAGCGAACGCGGATGTTCCAGATCGGCCAGCAGCAGCGACAAGACCGCTTCCCGCCGGATACCGATCGGGTGGCGTTCCCGATAGGCGGCATTGGCGGCCCCCAGTTCCAACAGAACCGACAGGGCCGCCCCGATATCCACCGTGCCGGCGGCAACCCCGCTGCCCTGTAGGGCACCGACAATGCCGATGGCGCGTTCCAGCCGCCGCCCCAGCACCAGGAAGCGCCAGGCTGGCCCGCGCGACATGCCATCCAGTTCCAGCCCCACCAGGGCGGCCAGCAGGGGGGCAATCTCATCCAGCCGCAACTGCACCGCTGCCGGGTCGCTGCGCAAGGGCGTGCTGGCCCGTTGGTCCAGCACCACCAGCAGGCGGCTGACATCAGCCGGCAGCCGGTCCCGCACGCACAGCACCGACCGGCGCAGCCGGTCCATATGGGCGCGCAACCCGCCAGGATTGCCGGGATCGGCAATGATCTCCAACGACTGGCGCATGGCCCGCACCGCATCGGCGGCGGGCGAGGCGGCGATGACCGGCGGGATCATGCCCACCCAGCCCATCAGCCGCAGCAGCGGCACCAGTTCTTCATCTGCGCCCGGATGGGCATCGTCGGATAGGCGGCGGGCGGCGGCGCGCAGAATGCGCACGACATTATCCGCCCGCTCCGCATAGCGGCCCACCCAGAACAGATGGTCGGCGGCGCGGCTGGGCAGATCGCCGCCATGCGGGCCGGTATCGCCGGCCCCATCCGGGGCGGTGACGCGGCTGCGGCGCGGCTGTGTCGCCAGCCCGCTGCCCACCACCCAGACATCCTTGGCCCCCGCCCCCTGCTGCAGCGAGACGGTGGGGTATCGATCATCGGCGCTGATCCGGGCCAGCCCACCCGGCATCACCATCCAGTCACCATCCGGGGTGGCGCAGGCAAAGGCGCGCAGCACCAGCGGCCGCGCCTCCATCCGACCATCGCGCCAGACGGGGGCCGTGCTGGGGGCCACCGCCTCCTGCGCCACCCAATCCTGCGGGCGGCGGCGGATACGGTGGATCAGGTCGGCACGGGCCGCCGCATCCAGGCTGGCCGGATGGATGGGCGTATGGCCCAGATTGGAAAAGGCCGGGCGGAAGACCAGCTGATCCAGCCGACTGAACATGGCCGCCCGTTGCTGCAGGTCACCCCCCCACAGGGTGGGCACATCGGCCAGCAAGGGCGCTTCCCCCAGCAGATACTCGCTGAGTTTGCCCATCCAGGGCAGCAGGGCGACACTGTCCGTCACCCCGGCACCGACGGCATTGCAGACCGTTACGTTACCGGAACGAACCGCCTGCAAAAGGCCGGGCACACCCAGCGCACTGTCGGGCCGCAATTCCAGCGGGTCGCAGAAATCATCATCCACCCGGCGCAGGATGACGTCGATCCGTTCCAGCCCGCCCAAGGTTTTCAGGTAAACGCACTGGTCGCGGACCATCAGGTCCGCGCCTTCCACCAGCAGCAGGCCCAGATGTCGGGCCAGATAGGCATGTTCGAAATAGGCCTCGTTGAAGGGGCCGGGGGTCAGCAGCACCATGCGCGGACTGCCATCCGGCCCCGAGGAGCGCGGGGCCAGACTGGCCAGGGTCTGGCGCAACTGTTCGAAGAAGGGCGACAGGCGCTCAACATTGCAGTTGCGGAACGACTCAGCCAGCGTCTGGCTCAACACCACGCGGTTTTCCAGCGCATAGCCGGTGCCGGTGGGGTTTTGCGTGCGGCTGGCCAGCACCCGCCAGATGCCGCCGCTGTCGCGCACCAGATCGGCGGCAAACAGGGTCAACCGGGCGGCGGGTTGAACCTCCAGGCCATGGCAGGGCCGCAGAAAACCCGGATCGCCCATCACCAGCCCCGGCGGCAGCACGCCATCCCGGATCAGGTTCTGGGTGCCGTACAGGTCACAGAAAACCCGGTCCAGCAGCCGGGCGCGCTGGCGCAACCCGCTGCTGATCGCTTGCCATTCCGTGGCGGGCAGCAGCAGCGGGACCGGGTCCAGCGGCCAGGGCCGTTCCACCCCCTGCGGGTCGGCGTAGGCGTGATAGGTCACACCGTTCTGGAACAGCAGCCGGCGGGCGGCGTCCCAGCTTTCTTCCATCGCGCCGGCTTCCGCCTCCCCGCTGGAAAAAAACCCCTGCCAGTGCGGGCGCACGCGGCCTTTGCCTGTGACCATCTCGTCCCAGGCATCGGCAGGGCAGGGGGGAAGGGAAAGAGCGGGTTCAGCCAAGGCGCAGGTCGAGGGTCAAAGGGAATTCCAGATTCTTGATCTCCGCCGGGGGCGGCATCGGCCCAGGTGTATGCCCGAACGGGAAGAAACGCGCCAGCCTCCGTCCTTCCGCCTCGTTGGCGTTGACGGGGAAGGTGGTGAAGTTCCGCCCGCCCGGATGGGCGACGTGATAAGTACAGCCACCGATGGAACGGCCCGTCCAGCTATCCAGAATATCAAACACCAGCGGTGTGTGAACCGGGATGGTGGGATGCAGGCAGTTAGGCGGCTGCCAGGCGCGATAGCGCACGCCGGCCACCAGTTCCCCCTCCACCCCCGTGGGGGTCAGCGGCACCTTGCGACCGTTGCAGGCAATGATGAAACGGTCGTCGGTGGCGCCGGTCAGGCGCACCTGCACCCGTTCCAGCGAACTGTCGACAAAGCGCACCGTGCCGCCGCCGCCCGGTTCCTCCCCCAGCACATGCCAGGGTTCCAGCGCGCTGCGCAGCTCCAGCGTCACATCGCGCTGGGTTATCGTGCCCAGGGTGGGGAAGCGGAAATTCAGGTGCGGCTTGAACCAATCTTCCTGGAAGCCATAGCCGGCATGGCGCAGGTCGGCCACCACATCAGCGATATCCTGCGCCACGAAATGCGGCAGCATGAAACGTTCATGCAGCTTGGTGCCCCAGCGTACCAGCCGGGCGCGATAGGGTTGACGCCAGAACCAGGCGATCAGGCTGCGCAGCAGCAATTGCTGCAACAGGCTCATCTGCGCATGGGGTGGCATCTCAAAGCTGCGCAGTTCCAGCAGGCCCAGCCGGCCCGTGGAACTGTCCGGGCTGTAGAGCTTGTCGATGCAGAATTCGCTGCGATGGGTATTGCCCTGCACATCCACCAGCAGGTGCCGCAACGCCCGGTCCACCAGCCAGGGCGGGGCACCCGGCCCCGCCTCGTCCAGGATTTTGAAGGCGATTTCCAGTTCATACAGACTGTCATGCCGCGCCTCATCCACGCGCGGATGCTGGCTGGTCGGCCCGATGAACATGCCGGAGAACAGGAAGGACAGTGCCGGATGGTTCTGCCAATAGGTCAGGAGTGACCGCAGCACATCGGGCCGGCGCAGGAACGGGCTGTCCGCCGGGGTGGCCCCGCCGACCACGATATGGTTGCCGCCCCCGGTGCCGACATGCCGGCCGTCGAGTGCGAATTTCTCCGTCGCCAGCCGGCTCTGCCGCGCATCCTCGTACAGGTCCGTGGTGTTGCGGACCAGTTCTTCCCAGGTGGAAGCGGGATGGATATTCACCTCGATCACGCCGGGATCGGGGGTGACGGCGATGGAATTCAGGCGCGGGTCGCGCGGCGGCGAATAGCCTTCCAGCACCACCGGCATATCCACTTCCACACAGGTCGCCTCAATGGCGGCGATCAGTTCCAGCCAATCCTCCAGATGCGAGGTGGGGGGCAGGAAAATATAGAGCCTGCCATCGCGGGGCTCCACACACAGGGCGGTGCGCACGATCCACCAGGCGGATTGGCCGCGGTCCGGCACCTCCTCGCGCACGTCGGCCATCTGGCGGCGGCGTTCCACCGGCTC
This sequence comes from Niveispirillum sp. SYP-B3756, assembly GCF_009495745.1. Classification (GTDB taxonomy): domain Bacteria; phylum Pseudomonadota; class Alphaproteobacteria; order Azospirillales; family Azospirillaceae; genus Niveispirillum. The sequence continues at coordinate 595,311 of NZ_WIDQ01000003.1, read as the reverse complement.
CGTCTGGCCCTTCAGTTCAGCGGCCTGCTGCGCCAGTTCCTGATAGGCGGGCAGGGGCTGGCGCGTATCGAACGGGTCTTGCTCGTAAGACCAGGGATATTCCTTCTCATCCACCCAGGGCAGGCTGCCCAGCGGCAGGCGATAGCCCACAGGGCTGTCACCGGGGGCCAGCAGCAGCCGATCGCTGCGCAGCGGCCAGCCGCTGGACAACCAGACCGGCCCCGTCGCCTCATGCCGCCGGTTCAGCGGCAGGGCAAAGCCGATCGGCTTATCCAGCCCGCGTTCGAAGACGCGGGCCAGCCTTGCCCGCTCCTCCTCATCTTCCAGCTTGGCGTCGAACGGATCGACATTGAGGGGGAGCTTGCGTTCCTTCTGGATATAGTACCAGGGGTCTTCAAAGGCGGCGCGGGCATATTCCGGCGGGATGCCCAGGCGAGTTGCCAGGGCGCGGATGTATCGCTCGGCATCCTCCTGGCCGAAACCGTAATCCTTGCGCTCATCCGCCTGATATTCATCATGTGCCCACAGGGCATCCCCGTCGCGGCGCCAAAGCAGTTGCAAGGCCCAGCGCGGCAGGCTTTCGCCGGGATACCATTTACCCTGGCCGAAATGCAGCAGGCCGCCGGGGGCGAAGCGGTTTTTCAGCCGGCGGATCAGGTCGCCGGACAAAAGCCGCTTGGTCGGCCCCATGGCGGCGGTGTTCCACTCGGCCCCGTCCATATCGTCAATGGAAATGAAGGTGGGCTCACCGCCCATGGTCAGGCGGATATCGCCTTCCTGGATTTCCCGGTCGACCTGATGGCCCAAGGCCTCAATCGCCGCCCATTGTTCGGGCCAATAGGGTTTGGTGGTGCGCGGCTGCTCGGCAATGCGGGTCACCGACATCGCATGGTCGAATTCCACCTCGCACATTTCCAGCGCCCCGGTCACCGGGGCGGCGCTGAACGGGTCAGGCGTGCAGGCGACCGGAATATGGCCTTCCCCGGCGAACAAGCCGGAAGTCGGGTCCAGCCCGATCCAGCCGGCGCCGGGCAGATACACCTCGCACCAGGCGTGCAGGTCGGTGAAATCGGCCAGTGGTCCTTCCGGCCCTTCCAGCGGCTTCTGATCAGCCACCAACTGGATCAGATAGCCGGAGACGAAGCGCGCCGCCAGCCCCAGATTGCGCAGCAACTGCACCATCAGCCAGGCGCTGTCGCGGCAGGAACCGGTGCGCTTTTCCAGCGTCTCCTCACAGCTCTGCACCCCCGGCTCCAGCCGGATGACATAACCGATGGCCTGTTGTAGCCGGATATTCACATCGGCCAGGAAATCGACCGTGCCCCGTTCCGTCCGGTCGATACCGGCCAGCAGTTCGACCAACAGGGGGCCGGGTGTCTCCGCCTCCAGGAACGGTTTCAGATCCTTGGCCAGGGCCGGTTCATAGGTGAAGGGAAATTTTTCCGCCGCCGGTTCCAGGAAAAAATCCAGGGGATTGATGGACGACATGTCGGCCACCAGATCCACCTCCAGCGCGAATTCGGTGGTCTTTTCAGGAAAGACGAAACGGGCCAGCCAGTTGCTCTGCGGATCCTGCTGCCAGTTGAGGAAATGCTGCTTTGGCGTGACCTTCAGCGAGTAGGAGAGAATCGGCGTCCGGCAATGCGGTGCCGGACGCAGCCGCACCACCTGTGGCCCCAGCATGATGGGGCGGTCATAGCGATAGACGGTCTTGTGATGCAACGCGACATGGATACCCATACGGCCCTGTCTCCCAGCCCATTTCAGCGGCGGCCCGTTGGTGGCCCCCGCAACCCCGGATAGACACGGTAACATCAAAAGAATGATGGGTTAAGCTGCGTCGCAGCATTATTGTCCAACAGACGGAATCACGACATTTTCTTTCCCGGCAGGGAGGGCGCGGGCGGCGCTGGGCGGGGTGCCGTGCAGCCGCCCCCAGGCACGGCGCAACTGCCGGGCCGATGCGAATCCCGCCCTTTCCGCCACGGTTTCCATATCCAGGCGGGAATTTTCCAGCAGCTGGCGGGCCAGTGCCACGCGCAGCCGGTTGATATAATCCGGCACCCCCATGCCGGCATGGTCATTGAACAGGCGCGACAGGTGACGCGCGCTGGCATGGGCGATAAGGGACAGATCACTCAGGGTCCAGTCCCGCGCCGGGTCGGCGGCAATGGCATCCTGTACGCGGTGAATGGAAGGGTGCAGATGGTTGCGCCCCTCCAGCCAGGGCGAAAGCTGCGGGTCCGCCCCGGCCCGGCGGAGATAGACGACCAGATGCCGGGCCACCGCGCTGGCCACCGCTGGCCCGGCTTGGCGGGCCAGCAGATGCAGCATCAGGTCGATGCCAGCGGTGACGCCGGCACTGGTCCAGACGGGGCCGGCTTCGACATAAAGCCGATTCTCCAGCACCCGTGCCGCCGGCGCCAGTCGTTGCAGCTTCTCGCAATCACCGTGATGGGTGGTGCAATCCCGCCCGTTCAGCAGCCCCGCCTGTCCCGCCAGTACCGCGCCGGAGCAGATGCAGACCAGCAGATGATCCGGTCCCACTGTCCGGCGCAACCAATCCACGATGGCCTGTTCGGCTGCCCTGTCCCGCGTCACATCCTGCCCCGGCAGGGGGCTGGCATTGCCGGAGACCAGGATAACAGTTCCCGGCGCTACCCTGTCGGGCAGGGGGGCGATCCCGGCCAGTTCCAGGCCAACGGAGCTGATCACCCGTTCATCCGGGCCGGCATAGCGCGGGGCATAGGCGACCCGGCTGCCTTGTGTCAGCCCGCTGCGGCGCAGCACTTCCAGCGGGCCGGCAATATCCAGCAGCAGCGCGCGGGGCGGCACCACCACCAGAACCGGTATGCTTGTCTGATCCGCCATCATCACAGGGCCGCCAGGGCCTCCTCCACCGTGGTGATGCGGGCGAAGCGTTTCGCCAGCACCAGCTCCGTGCGCTGGGCGATTTCCGCCGGCGACCAGAGCCGACCTTCGTTGTCTTCCATGGGAAAAGTTAAGGTGGCCTCCGTCACATAATCCACCGTATAGCCCAGGTCGCTGGCATGGCGGGTGGTGGTTTCGCAGCATTGTTCGGTGCGGATGCCGCTGACGATCAACCGGCGGATGCCGTTACGGGTCAGCCAGACATCCAGGCCCGTGCCGACCAGGGCGCTGTGGCGGCTTTTGTCAAACCGCGCATCAGCCGCCACCGCCAGCGGTTCCAGCGTGCGCACATGGCCCGATGCGGGGGAGAAGGGGCCTTCAGCCTCGGTATGGAAAATCTGCACCACCTTGGCGCCAGCCTTTTTTGCCCCGTCATGCAGCCGCTGGATGCGGCTGCTGAAACGATCCAGATCGATCATGCCCCAATAGGGCCGGTGGCGAAAACTTTCCTGCACATCGATAACCAGCAGGGCGGTTTCAGGGGCGGACATTTTCGGCACTCCATCTTGGTTGATGGCGGGCAGGTTATCGGCTCTATCCCGGCCGGGAAAGGCATGGGCCGGACGGGATGCGGACATAAAACGCCAAATAGATGGCGGTTACTGATCCTTGGTGCCGAAAAGACTGTATCTGTGCAGCCCCATTCTCACAGGCTTTTTCAGCAAAACCGTGGAAACGGTTGAAAGCGCTTGTTAACCACCGCATGATTAGGATCAGGTGGAAGCAGCGCTTTCATCGGAGAACCGGTGGGGGCTGGTTTGCTGGAACCAGATGGGCGGAACATGGCGTTGAAGGCGCGTTCATAAATGACGGCCATGGAAACCGATGGCGGCGGATCGACCGAACATGAACAGCAACGCAAGAAGCTGAGCGGCAAGAAGATCGTTCTGTTCATTGTGCTGCCGCTGCTGCTGATTGTCGGCGGCGGTGCCGCCGCTTTCTTCACCGGGATGCTGGACGGGCTTCTGGGCAAGAAGCACGAAGGCGAGGGGGAGCACGCGGAGGAACAGCACGAGCCGGAGCTGCCAGCCTATCACGGCCCACCGCTTTATGTCCCCGTACCGGACATGCTGGTTAATCTGAATACCGGCGAACGCCGGGCCACCTTGTTGAAGCTGGGTATTTCGGTGGAAGTGGCGCGCCCGGAGGATCAGGCTGTTGTCACCACGGCCTTGCCCCGCATCACCGATGGGTTCCAGGTCTATCTGCGGGAATTGCGGATGGATGACCTGCGCGGTTCGGCCGGCATGTATCGGCTGCGGGAAGAATTGCTGCTGCGGGTCAATATGGCGGTGGCCCCGGTGAAGGTGAAGGACGTGTTGATCAGTGAATTCCTGGTTCAGCAATGATGGAAGGGATGGGAAACCATGGCCGGTCCTGAAGAGCTGAGCGAAGAAGAACGGATGGCCGCCGAATGGGCGGCCATGGCCGATGAAGGGGCTGGCGACGCCTTTGGTGAAATGGGCGGTGGCGGGGGCGGTGGCGCCACCCGCGTTCTGAACCAGGACGAAATCGACAGCCTGCTGGGCTTTGACAAGGACGGTTCCGGCGACGGCGACAATACCGGCGTCATGGCGCTGGTGAATTCGGCGCTGGTCAATTACGAACGTCTGCCCATGCTGGAGGTGGTCTTTGACCGCCTTGTCCGCATGATGTCGACATCCTTGCGTAACTTCACGTCCGATAACGTGGAGGTCTCGCTGGACCAGATCAGTTCCGTGCGTTTCGGTGATTATCTCAACTCCATCCCGCTGCCGGCCATGCTGGCCGTGTTCAAGGCGGAGGAATGGGACAATTACGGGCTGATGGTGATCGATTCCGCCCTGATCTATTCCATCGTGGACGTGCTGCTGGGGGGCCGCCGGGGTACGGCGGCCATGCGTATTGAAGGCCGCCCCTACACCACCATCGAACGCAATCTGGTGGAGCGGATGGTGCATGTGGTGCTGTCCGACCTGTCGGCCGCCTTCGATCCGCTGTCGCCCGTCACCTTCCGCTTCGACCGGCTGGAAACCAACCCCCGTTTCGCCACCATCGCCCGCCAGGCCAATGCCGCCGTGCTGGTGAAGCTGCGCATTGATATGGAAGATCGCGGCGGCCGTCTGGAGCTGCTGATTCCCTATGCCACGCTGGAGCCGGTGCGTGAATTGCTGCTCCAGATGTTCATGGGTGAGAAATTTGGCCGTGATAGCATCTGGGAAACCCACCTGGCCTCGGAGCTTTGGCAGACCGATGTTCACCTGTCCGCTGTTCTGGATGAAATCGTGCTGCCCTTGAGCGAGGTGCTGGCCTGGCGTGTCGGCAGCCGCGTTCTGTTGAACGTGGCCCCGGACGAAACGATCGAGCTGCGCTGCGGTGATGTGCCGATGTTCCTCGGCCGCATGGGCCGCAAGGGTGGCAATATCGCCGTGCGGATCGACCGTGAGGCCCCGAAACCGGAGTCACAGCCATGATCCCCGGCCTGTTGTCCCTGCTGCTGGATGTCGCCGTCATCGGCCTGCTGGTGGCCACCATCATTTATGCCGTGCGGCTGAACAAACAGCTTTCCGCCGTCAAGGAAAGCCGGGCGGAGCTGGAGGAACTGGTGAGGGGCTTTGCCGAAGCCACTGCCCAGGCCGACAGTTCGGTCAAGGGGATGCGCAAGGCCGCGTCGGAGTCGGGGGAGGCCCTGTCGGCCATGATCACCCGCGCCCGCAGCCTGAAGGAAGAGATGGAACTGATCGTGCAGGCCGCCGACGGGCTGGCCAACCGGTTGGAACAGGGGTCCGGCCGGGCGCGTCAGGCCGCCCAGCAGCAATCGCCCCCGCCGCCGTTGACGGCGGCACCGCCCCAGGCTTCCCGTTCCGCCGCGGCGCCGCAGGCCCTGCCAGCACCGTCCCGCCCGGCCTCCCCGCCGCCCGCCGCTTCGTCTGGCGGGCCTGAACCGCGCTCCCGGGCGGAGAAGGAATTGTTGCAGGCGCTGGAGAATCTGCGGTCATGAGCGTTCCCCCGGACAAGCTGGCCGCCGCTGCTGTCAAAAGCCCCGCCGCCCCCCGGGCGGCGGCAGCGCGCGCGCCGGCCAAGGCAGCCCCCGGAAAACGCCCGGTTGCGGCCAAGCCGAAGGTGAAGGCGCGGCGCCGGCCCCTGCTGCGGCCCGGCCTGCTGCCCGCCACCATCCTGGCTGCAGGTCTGTTGATCGGGGTGAAGGTGGGTGACGTCTGGATGGCGGTCACCACCGGTGCCGCCTTCAACCCCGTGCCGCCTTCGGTGGCAGAGGAACAGGCCCCCCAGGGCCTGCCGGAAAAGCCGGATGCGGCCAAGCTGGCCGTGCCGCCGGCGACCCAGGTGGCCGCCGCCCAGGCCCCGGCGCAGGAACCGGCAGCGCCCAAGCATGAGCCGGCCCAGGCACCCAGCCCCCCGGCCACGCCCGCGCCCGCGGTGCAGCAAGGCGATGAGCATGGTGCCGCCCCCTCCGGCGCGCCGGGACAGAGCTTCACGCCCAAGGAGGTGGAAATTCTCCAGCGCCTGCAGGAACGGCGGGAGCAGTTGGACCAGCGCGGGCGCGAACTGGACCAGCGGGAGGCCATGCTGGTGGCCGCCGAATCCCGCTTTGACCAGAAGATCGCCGAGCTGCAGAAGCTGAAACAGGAAATCCAGGGCCTGCTGACCACGGTGAATTCTGAACAGCAGGCACAGTTGGACAGTCTGGTGAAGATTTACGAGACGATGAAGCCGGTCGATGCGGCGAAAATCTTCAACAGCCTGGAAAACAAGGTTTTGCTGAATGTCATCAGCCGCATGAAGGAGGCCAAGGCCGCCCCGGTGCTGGCGGCGATGGATTCAGCACGTGCGCAAGAGGTTACAATCCTGTTGGCGGAGCGGAAGAGACTGCCAACCGTGCCCGAATGATTGTATGTAAGCGGCGGAACCGTCTCCGCCGGCGGGGTTTGGCCCTCTCGGTGGGGCTGTTGCCCTGTCGCGTTATTCCCTCCGTTGAACCTGATGCTTGCCGAAGGTGTCCAGATGCTCCGCACTGCCGTTGATCCCGCCCTGAAGGAACGTCTGGACCTGGCTCGCCAGGAGGCGCGGCTACCTTTGTCCCGCGACGAGGTGGCGGGCATCGTCGCCTCCGTGCTGAATTCCATGGGTGGGGAGATTTCCCAGCACGATCTGCGTATTTATTCCGAGCTGGAGGGGCTGGCCCGCTTCATCCACAATGCGAAGAAGGAAATCGCCGCCATCCAGCCGGCTGACATCCATTCAGAGCATATTCCCCTGGCGACGGATGAGCTGGATGCCGTGGTGGGCGCCACGGAAGATGCCACCAACCGCATCATGGATGCCTGCGACCAGATGATGGCGCTGGCTGGCGATGTGCCGAGTGCGGTGTCTTCCAAGCTGATGGACATCACCACCGGCATCTATGAGGCCTGCAACTTCCAGGATATTACGGGTCAGCGAATCACCAAGGTGGTGCGCGCCCTGAAACATATCGAACAGAAGGTGGAGGCGCTGCTGGTCGCCATGGGCGAACAGGTGGAACGCCGCCACCCGGTAACGCCGGATGCGCCGGCGGTGGCCCTGGTCGTTCCCGATTCCGACCTGCTGCATGGTCCCTCCATGCCGGGTTCCGGGATCGACCAAGCCTTTATCGATTCGCTTTTCGACTGACCCTTCCCGCCAGAGGATGAATGTCCCAGGATCGCCCCCCGTATCAGCCCTTCTTCTGGCCATCCCCGGCATCCACCGCCGGTGGGGATGGGCAGGGGGGCGGGGCCCTGACGGTCTATCTGGGCGTTTTCATCCTGTTGTTGGGATTTTTCATCCTGTTGAACGCCATTTCGCATTTCCATGATCAGAAGGTCGGCGCGGTGCTGCGCAGCGTCGACCAAGCCTTCGCCATGCCCCGCCTGCTGTCCGGCGACAGCGGGGAGCGAGTGCATGACCGGGCCATGGGTGGTGATGCGTTGCAGGCGATTTCCAGCCTGGGCGATCTGGTGCGCAGCGAGGTAGCGCTGGCCAGGGTGGAGACCAGTGCCGATGGTCTGGCCCTGACGGCCACCATGCCGGCCGACGCGCTGTTCAGGCCCGGCGGCGGGGTGCGCACCGACCGGCTGGCGCTGCTGGACCGGCTGGCTGGGGTTCTCGTCCCGCGTCCCGGTGGGGTGCAGGTGGCGGGGGAGATGCTGATGGGCATCAAGGGGCAGCGGGAAACCGCCCCCGCCGTGGCGCGCATGGGCGCGCTGGCCCGGGCGCTGGTGGCCAATGGTACCCCGGCGGCGGCCTTGTCCATCGGACTTGAGCCGGATGACCCGGCCGGGCAGCTGCGCCTTGTCTTCCGCTTGCCACCACCCCCTGCCATGGCGGGTGACGGGGGTGGGCGATGAAGGCCGGCCTGCCGCTGCTGAAACTGTTTCCCGCCCCGCAAACGGCCTCGGGTAAGGCTTGGCTGGTCACTTTCACCGATCTGGTCTGCCTGCTGCTGACCTTCTTCGTCATGCTCTATTCGATGTCGGAGCCGGACCCTGCGCGTTACCAACGCGCCCTCGGCGTTGTTCCCGGTCAGGGGCGCGGTGGTGTCGGTGCGCCGCCCCCGTCGGCCACCTTCACGGCGGAAAGCCTGAACCGGGAGAAGGCGGCAGATCTGGGTTATCTACGGCGGGTGTTTGAAAATCTGCTGCCCGGCAACACGGCCCTGGCCGATCTGCGGATGGAACGCCGGCCGGAAGGGCTGGCGCTGACGCTGCCGGCGGACCTGCTGTTTGCACCGGGGGACGCGCAATTATCTGAAAATGGCCGTGCGGCCCTGTTCGTCATGGCCGGGGTGGTGGATAATCTGGGCAATGCGCTGGATGTGGCCGGCCATGCCGATGCCACCCCCGCCGGCAGCCATTGGCCCTCCAACTGGGAATTATCGCTGGCCCGCGCCCAGGCCGTGGCGGCAGCCCTGCATCAGGCCGGTTATCTGCGCCCCATCACCATGCGCGGCCATGGTGATGGCAGGGTGGGGGAGGTGGCCGGGCCAGCTGAAGGCAATGCCCAGGCCCGCCGGGTTGAACTGGTGATCCGTGACCATGGGGGCCCCCGCTGATGCGCCGGCCTTGCCTTCCCCTGATTGTCACCATGACGGCGGTGCTGGCGCTGCTCTCCGGTGTGGCCAGCGCCCAACCGGGCAAGCCAACGGCGGCAACGGCTGCTGCGGCCAAGGTGGGGGTGCGCAGTGGGGTGCATCCAACCTATACGCGGCTGGTTTTCGATTGGACCAGCAACACCGCCTATACTGCCGAACAATCCGGGCAGGATGTCACCGTGCGTTTTCCGGTGACGGCAGAGGTCAATCTGGCACCTGTGCTGCGGGCCAGGCCGACAAGGGTTGAAGGGCTGACACAGGCGGTGGAGGGTGGCGCGCTGCTGGTGCGTTTCCGTATCCCGGCCGGGGCCGGCATCAAGGATATGCGAGCCGGCACCCGCGTGGTGATCGATATTCTGGACAAGGCACCCGCCGCCCCTGCCAAGCCAGCGCCAGCAGCAGAATCCACGCCGGCGGCGACCAAACCGGCCCCCGCCCCGGAAAAGGCGGAGAGCAAGGAGAAGCCACCGGCGACAACGACGGCGAAGGCTGAAATCCAAGAAAAGCCGCCCGCCCCCGTTGATCCAAGACGGGCCAAGGAAGGCGCGCCGCTGTTCGAGTTGCGTGGCCGTCCGGCCCCGGCCGAGGGGGAGGCCGCCGCCAAGGGGCAACCCACGCCCCTGACACCCGCGCCGGCCGCTGGACAGCCGGCACCGGGCGACGGTTCCATGCCGCCCGCGCCTGCCGCCAGCCCCGCCCCGGTGCCGGCGGTGGAACAGGCTGCCCTGGCACCGGCACCGTTGGTTGACAGTGTCAGTATCCCGTTTGATCCCAAGCTGGGGACGGCGGCGGCGGTGTTTGAGCGGGCGGGATATCTGTATGTGCTGTTCGACCGGCCGGTGCCGCCAGAGACCGCGCCGGCCCCCGGCAGCGTCCCCGGCCTGAATACGGCGGTGGAGCCGGTGACGGTGCCGGATGCAGCCGGCTTCCGCCTGCCCATGCCGGCCCTGATGCAGGCCCGCGTCCAGCGCGATGGCACGATCTGGCGCATCGGGCTGAACCGGGCCACCGACCTGCCGCCCAATGACCCGGCGACGGTGCTGACCGCCACGCCAGACCCGCAATTCGCCTTAGGGGCGCGTCTGGTGGTGGCCGCCCCGGATGTGGCCAAGGTGTTGAGCTTCAAGGATCCGGTGGTGGGCGACACGCTGTTCGTGACGCCACTTTCCACCCCCGGCCCGCATCTGCCCACCGCCCAGCGTTTCGCCCAGGCCCAATTGCTGCCCAGCCTCCAGGGGCTGGTGGTGCGCCCGCTGGATGACCGGCTGGTGGTGCAGCCGGTGCGCGAGGGGGTGGAAATCTCCGTGCCCGGCGGGCTCAGCCTGTCGCCGGCGGCCGATCTGGCCTCTGTCGCCCCCCCGCCGGTGCCGAAGCAGGAAAAGGAAAAGCTTTTCGATTTCAAACGCTGGGGGCAAGTCCCGGCTGAGCGCTATCTCGCCGCCAGGCAGGAGCGCTGGCAGCATCTGGTGGAATTGCCAGACGCGGAGCGCAATCGCGGCCGGCTCGACCTTGCCCGCTTCTACATTGCCAATGGCCTGTCCTATGAGGCGGGCGGCATGTTGACACGGGTGCAGGAGGTGCAGCCCGATGTGGATCGCCGGCCGGAATTTCTGGCTGTGCGGGGCATCGCCCGGGTGTTGAACGGCAATCTGGATGGTGCGCTGGCCGACCTGTCCAATCCGGGATTGGCGGGGGAGAAGGATGCCGATCTCTGGCGGGCGGCAGCCCTGGCCGGCAAGCAGGATTATGCCGGCGCGCACGCCCTGTTCCAGGCCCGCAAGGACCAGCTGGCGGCCTATCCCGATCCGTTTTTTGTCGGCCTGTCACTGGGGGCGGCCGATGCTGCCCTGCATCAGGGGCAGCCGGAAGCGGCGGCCTTGATCCTGGACAAGGTGGTCAAGCGCGGCGGGGAGGGCGGCCAGCAGGGTCCGGGGGTGGAATTCTATCGCGGTCTCGCCTTCCGCGCCCTGGGCGACAAGGAAAAGGCGCTGGGCCTGTTTGAAACAGCGATGAACAGCCGCGACCGGCTCTATGCCATGCGCGGCAAGAAGGAATGGATCGATACTGCCCTGGACCTGGGCAAGATTGACGCCAAGGAAGCCGCCAAACGGATGGAGGAAATGCGCTTTGCCTGGATAGGTGACGCGCTGGAACTGGCCAATCTCCGCCGTCTGGGAGAGATTCATGCCCTGGCAGGTAATTATCCCCAGGCGTTCGAAACCATGCGCCGCACCATCTCCCTGTTCCCGGATACGCCGGACGCCAAGGAGATTGCCGCCGACATGACCCGCACCTTCACGGATATTTTCGCCAAGGACGGGGCGGCCAAGATGCCACCGCTGGAGGCGCTGGGCCTTTATGAACAATACCGTGAACTGACCCCGCCGGGGGCAGAGGGCGACCTGATCATCCGCAAGCTGGCCGAACGGCTGGTGGAGATCGATTTGTTGGACCGGGCGGCCGAACTGCTGGACCATCAGGTGCAATACCGGCTGACCGGCGTGGAAAAGGCCCAGGTCGGCACAAGGCTGGCCGGCATCCGCCTGCTGGATGGTAAGCCGACGGATGCGGTGGCCGCCTTGGATGCCAGCCAGGTGGAGGGCATTCCCCCCGAACTGGCCGAGGAGCGCCGGCTGCTGCGGGCCCGCGCCCTGTCGCAATCGGGCAAGGGGCTGGATGCCATCCAGCTGTTGACCGGGGATCAATCTGGCAATGCCAATCTGTTGCGGGTGGATATCGCCATGCGTGACAAGCAATGGCCGCAGGCCGCCCAGGCGCTGGGCGATGTGATCGGCCCGCCGCCCGCGGCGGGTGCGGCGCTGGATGCCAAGACATCGGGCCTGGTGGTGCAGCGCGCTGTGGCCCTGTCGCTGGCGCAGGATAATGCCGGGCTGGAAGCGCTGCGCCGCGATTTCGGCCCGCTGATGGAAAAGACCAAGGATGCCACAGCGTTCCGCGTGCTGACCCGGCCGGAGGAAGCGGCGGGTCTGGCCGATGCCGCGACCATCCGGTCGCGTATCACGGAAATCGACCTGTTCCGCAGCTTCCTGGATAATTACCGGGCCAAATCCGCCGACAAGCCGGCCGCCGCCGCCACCCCGCCAGCCCAGTCGGCGCAGAATCCGTCATAACCTTCCCTTACGTCGCGGCAAGGTCTATGTAGAAGGGAACGGAACGGGACCAGGGGTGCAGCAAGATCGTGGCCGCAGGATTGTTCGATGCCGCCGCACCAAGGCCCCTGGCCGACCGGTTGCGGCCCCAGAAACTGGCCGACGTGGTGGGCCAGGACCATCTGCTGCGCGAGGGTGCGCCGATCGGCCGGATGATCGGCGCGCGGCGGCTTTCCTCCATGATCCTCTGGGGGCCGCCCGGTTGTGGCAAGACCACGCTGGCCCGGCTGCTGGCCCAGACCACCGACCTGCACTTTGAGCCCCTGTCGGCCATTTTCTCCGGCGTGGCGGACTTGCGCAAAATCTTCGAGGCGGCGCGCGCGCGGCGGATGGGCGGGCAGGGCACCCTGCTGTTCATCGATGAAATCCACCGCTTCAACCGCTCACAGCAGGATGGTTTCCTGCCCTATGTGGAAGATGGCACCGTCACCCTGGTGGGGGCGACGACGGAGAATCCATCCTTTGAACTGAACGCCGCACTGCTGTCGCGCGCCCAGGTCTTTGTCCTGAACCGGCTGGATGACGCGGCGCTGGAGCAGCTGCTGCAACGGGCGGAGGCGGAAGAGGGCCGGCCCCTGCCGGTGGATGGCGATGCGCGCAATGCGGTGAAGGCGCTGGCCGATGGCGATGGCCGTTACTGCCTGAACCTGTGCGAGGAGCTGTTTGCCCTGCCGGCGGGCACGCTGCTGGATACCAATGGGCTGGCCAGTGCCGTGCAGCGGCGGATGCCGCTCTATGACAAGGCGCAGGAAGGCCATTATAATCTGATTTCCGCCCTGCATAAATCGTTGCGCGGCTCCGACACCGATGCAGCGCTTTATTGGTACGCGCGCATGTTGGCCGGTGGGGAAGACCCGCGCTATATCGCCCGCCGCCTGACCCGCTTTGCGGTGGAGGATATCGGCATGGCCGACCCGGCTGCATTGACCCAGGCCACGGCCGCCTGGGAGGCCTATGAACGGTTGGGCAGCCCGGAGGGGGAGTTGGCCATTGCCCAACTGGTGATCTATCTGGGCACGGCGCCGAAATCCAACGCCGCCTATACGGCCTATAAGGAGGCGGTGCGTGCCGCCAAGGAGACGGGCAGCCTGTCGCCGCCCAAACATATCCTGAATGCGCCCACCAAGCTGATGAAGCAGTTAGGCTACGGCAAGGGCTATAATTACGACCATGACACGCCGGAAGGCTTCAGCGGGCAGAATTACTTCCCCGACGAGATGCCCCGCCGGGAATTTTACCGCCCCGTCGAACGCGGCTTTGAACGCGACGTGCGCAAGCGGCTGGATTACTGGGCCCGGCTGCGGGCGGAGAAAGGCTCTGGTTCGTAAGGCTATTCTATTATATAGATGTGAATCTCATTAATTGGGATTTATAGCCCTAACGCTATGGATTCCCGTTCATCAGGGATCATTCGCTGATGGGATTCGCTTTGAACCGCCGCGCCTTTCTGCACCTTGCCTTGTCCACCGGTATCATTGCCGCTGCGCCCGTCGATGCAGCCGCGCCGTCCCCGGCCTATCGGCCCGGTGCGTTGTTGTACAGTGATGACTTTACCCAGGGGCTTGGCCAATGGCAGGTGGAGATGCACCGGCCGGGCCGGGTGGCGGCACAAGACGGGGTGATGGAAATTGATGTGCCGGCCGGCACCTCTGTCTGGTTCCGGCACCCGCTTTCCGGGCCGGTGCTGATTGAGTATGAGGCGCAGGCGGTGTCCGAAGGGGGGCCGAATGATCGGGTCAGTGACCTGAATGCCTTCTGGATGGCGACCGATCCCGCCGCCCCCGGCGGCGATGTGCTGGCGCGGATCCGCAGCGGCAAGTTTGAGGATTATGATACGCTGAAAACCTATTATGTCGGCCAGGGCGGCAACTGGAACAAGACCACCCGATTCCGCCGCTATATCGGTCGGCAGGATGACCGGCCGCTCTTGCCGGAAAATGACCGGCAGGATGCGGCTGACATGCTGGTGCCCAACCGCTGGCAGAAAATCACCCTGCTGGCCGCCGGCCCCACCATCCGTTATTTCCGTGATGGGGTGCTGCTGTTCGATTATCACGACCCCGAACCCTATATGCGCGGCCATTTCGCCATCCGCACTACGCAGAGCCATCTGCGCATCCGTGGCTTTCGCATCTATCAGGCTGTTGCGGGGTAAACCCGCCGGATGGCAAATCGTTAATGCAGATACCAACCCGGCGTGAACAGGGCTTGTCCTGATGGGGTCGGATAACCAAACTGGGTGACTACGTTGCCGGAGTTACCCACCTTGGTTCCCGCCCTGTCCGACCGCATCCGTCCCATCGTTGACTGGCTGTTGCTGGAAGGCAACCGCTTGACCGATATGGACGCGCTGTTCGCGGAGCTGATTGACCGGGTGGCCGCCGCCGGCCTGCCCATCGGTCGTGTCTCCTTGAATCTGGAGCTGCTGCATCCCGAGGTGGTGGGGGAGGGGCGGGTCTGGCTCTGCGGTCAGGCCACCCAGGCCCACCGGGTCCACCGCGTCGATACCGACCTGTCGGAATATCTCAGCAGCCCGGTCTATCAGGTGGACCAGACCAATCAGCCCTATCGTGTGCGGCTGGCGACGGAACAGACGGAAATGTCCTTGCTGCGCCGTCTGCAGGCCGATGGTTTCACCGATTATTACATCATCCCCATGCAGGTGCAGGATCGGCACCGCACGGCGGCCATGTCCTTTGCCGCCAAGCGCGTGCCGGCTTTCAGTGACGATGATATCCGCGATCTGGAACATATTGTTGCCGCCGTCTCCCCGGTGCTGGAAGCCCGCGTGGTGCGGTCCATCGCCTGCGATCTGCTGACCACATATCTGGGCCAGGGCGCGGGGGAGCGGGTCTATGCCGGGCAGATCCAGCGCGGTGATGCAGAGAGCATCTTTGCCGCCGTGCTGTTCTGTGACCTGCGCAACTTCACCCGCTACACGACCGAACATCTCAGCCATGAGGTGGTGGCCCGCCTGAACCACTGGTTCGAACTGGCGGTGGATGCGGTGGAGGCGCATGGCGGGGAGGTGCTGAAATTCATCGGCGACGGGATGCTGGCCATCTTCCCTGCCGACATGCTGAACCCGCGCGAAGCCTGTGGCCATGCACTGGCCGCCGCCGCCACGCTGGAAGCCGCCGTCGCCCGCTGGAATGAGGCACCGCCGGCTGGCCAGATTCCGTTGGAATATGGTCTGTCGCTGCATCTGGGCCATGTTGCCTTCGGCAATATCGGTGGCCGGCGGCGGCTGGATTTCACGGTCGTAGGCCCGGCGGTGAATATGGCCAGCCGTCTGCTGGATGCCGCCAAGGGGCTGGATTGCCCGCTGGTGGTGTCCACCGCCTTTGCCGGCTGTTCGGGCCGCGCCATGCGCTCCCTGGGGGTCCATGCCCTGCGTGGCATTGACCAGTCAGAGGAAATTTTCACACCGCATTGAGGGAAATCGCTGCCCGTGCTAT
Organism: Niveispirillum sp. SYP-B3756; assembly: GCF_009495745.1. GTDB lineage: Bacteria > Pseudomonadota > Alphaproteobacteria > Azospirillales > Azospirillaceae > Niveispirillum. The sequence continues at coordinate 579,643 of NZ_WIDQ01000003.1, read as the reverse complement.
CGCTGCGGCCCGATTTCCCGCCTGCCAAAGCAGTTCTCCCCATGAAGATCGCCGTCCGTTTCGCGCCCAGCCCCACCGGCTTCCTGCATATCGGCAATGTCCGCACCGCCATCGTGAACTGGCTGTTCGCGGCGCGGCAAGGCGGCAGCTTCATGTTCCGTCTGGATGATACGGACGAGGAACGCTCCACCCAGGAATATGCCGATGCCATCGCGCAGGATCTGACCTGGCTGGGCCTGACCTGGGACCGTTATGCCCGCGAAAGCGACCGCTATCCCCGCTATGGGGAGGTGGCGGAAAAGCTGAAGGCCGCCGGCCGGCTTTATCCCTGCTATGAAACGCCGGAGGAGCTGGGCCTGAAGCGCAAATCGCTGCTGGCCCGCCACCTGCCGCCGATCTATGACCGCGCGGCCCTGCGGCTCAGCGATGAGGATCGCGCCCGGCTGGAGGCAGAGGGCCGCCGCCCGCATTGGCGTTTCAAGCTGCTGCATGAGGATATCGTCTGGGACGATCTGGTGCAGGGGCACAAGCATTTCAAAGGGGCCGACCTGTCCGACCCGGTGCTGATCCGCGAGGATGGCCGCCCGCTTTATACGCTCACCTCCGTCGTCGATGATGTGGATTTCGCCATCAGCCATATTGTGCGCGGCGAGGATCATGTGACCAACACGGCGGTGCAGGTGCAGTTGTTTCAGGCCATTATCGGGCTGGAAGGGCAGGGGGAGGTGCCGACCTTCGCCCATCTGCCGCTGATCGCTGGGGCTGAGGGCGAAGGTTTGTCCAAGCGCCTGGGCTCCCTCTCCGTCCGCTCCATGCGGCTGGAAGAGGGGGTGGAGGCGCTGGCGCTGACGTCATATCTCGCGCGGCTGGGTACGGCGGATGCGATTGCGGCGGCCGGATCGCTGGCCGAACTGGCGGAAGGGTTCGACTTCGCCAAGTTCGGGCGCGGCACGCCGAAATTCGATCCGGATGAGTTGATGCGCCTGAATGCCCAGGTGCTGCATCAGGCCCCGTTTGCCGCCATGGCCGAGCGGCTGGCGGCTTTGGGGTTGGACGGGGTGGATGAGGCCTTCTGGCTGGCCGTGCGGCCCAACCTGTCCAAGCTGGCCGATGCCATGGAATGGTGGGCCGTGACCCATGCGCCGGTCACGCCGCTGGTGGATGATGCCGCTTTCCTGGCCACCGCCGCCGGGCTGCTGCCCGATGGGGTGTGGGATGAGACGACCTGGGGGGCCTGGACCAAGGCGGTGGGGGCGGCCACAGGGGCCAAGGGCAAGGCCCTGTTCCTGCCGCTCCGCCGCGCGCTGACGGCGCGTGACCATGGGCCGGAACTGAAGACCCTGCTGCCGTTGATCGGCCGTGAGCGCGCCCTGGCGCGGCTGGCCGGGCGGGTGGCGTGATGGTTGGCCAATCCACCAATGCTGCCTTCCCCGCGAAAGCGGGGATCCAGGGGGCAGAGGCCCGACCGTTTGGTGCAAGCGGCCCCTGGACCCCCGCTTTCGCGGGGGAGGCAAACAGGGTGAGGGGTGAGCGTAAAGCAGATTTCCGATGTCAGCAGGGCGTTGTCGCCCCGTCTCCTCTCGCCTGATATTCAAGACCAAGTTTCCGAAAGCAGACCCATGGCCCTGTCGCTCTACAACACACTCCTGCGCGCCAAGGAAGCGTTCCATCCCATCGATGCGAACAATGTGAAGCTGTATGTCTGCGGCCCCACGGTCTATGACTATGCCCATATCGGCAATGCCCGTACCTTCAGTGCCTTTGACCTGCTGGCCCGGCTGCTGAAGCAGCTTTATCCGCAGGTGACCTACGCCCGGAATATCACCGATGTGGATGACAAGATCATCGACCGGTCGAACCAGTCCGGCGAGCCGATTGACAGTGTGACCGCCCGCACCACGGCGCAGTTTCATGCCGATATGGATGATTTGGGACTGTTGCGCCCCGACATCGAACCGCGCGCCACTCGCCATATCGGCGATATGGTGGCGATGATCGAACGGCTGGTGGAGAAGGGTTTCGCCTATGCGGCGGAAGGCCATGTGCTGTTCCATGTGCCTGCCATGGCCGATTACGGCCAGCTTTCCCGCCGCAGCCAGGAAGATCTGATCGCTGGCGCCCGGGTGGAGGTGGCCCCCTATAAGAAGTCACCCGCCGATTTCGTGCTGTGGAAGCCGGCCAAGGCGGGCGAGCCGGGCTGGGACAGCCCGTGGGGCAAGGGGCGTCCTGGCTGGCATATTGAATGCTCCGCCATGACGGCGGCGCATCTGGGGCAGGTGTTTGATATTCATGGCGGCGGGTTGGATTTGATTTTCCCCCACCATGAAAATGAAATCGCGCAGAGCCGTTGCGCCCATGGCACCCAGGTCATGGCCAATGTCTGGATGCATTCAGGCTTCCTGACCATCGCCGGCGACAAGATGTCCAAATCCTTGGGCAACTTCTACACCGTGCGGGAATTGCTGGACGAATTTCCGGGGGAGGCGTTGCGGCTGGCCATCCTGTCGGCGCATTACCGCCAGCCGCTGGACTTCACGAAGGAGAAGGTGGCCCAGGCGCGGGCGACGCTGGACCGCTGGTATGGCGTGTTGCGCGCGGCGGGTGACTTGCCGGCCGCGGCGGTTCCGGGCGACCTGCTGGCGGCCCTGACGGACGACCTGAACACGCCGCTGGCCATCAGCGCCCTGCATGAACTGGCCAATGCCTATCACCGGGAAAGCGATCCGGCGGCCAAGCAGGCGGCAGCCGCCGGCCTGAAGGCGGGCGCGCAACTGATGGGCTTCCTGGGCCAGCCGGCGGAAAGCTGGTTCAAGTGGCAGCCCGCCGGGGCGGTGGCCTTGGACGAGGCGGCAATCGAGCAGGCCATTGCCGACCGTCTGGCCGCCCGCAAGGCCAAGAACTTTGCGGAGGCAGACCGCATCCGCAAAGACTTGGCCGATCAGGGCATCATCCTGGAGGACGGCCCGCAGGGGACGAGCTGGAAGCGGGGGTGAGGGAAGGGGGCGGCGCCATTGCCGCTTTCTCCACCGTCACCCCGGCGAAGGCCGGGGTCCAGGGGCCACAAGCGCTTCGCTCTACGAACTGGACCCCGGCCTTCGCCGGGGTGACGGTTGGTGCAGGTGAAAACGGGGCGAAGGGTCGTTTGCGTTGGCGCCAATAAGCGTTTGCTAGCGTGAACGCCCCCCTCAAACCCCATCCAGCCGCCGGCCCCAATCCTCTACCATTGCATTGGCCAGCCGGTTGGCGGCCAGCCGGCGCAGGCCGGGGCTGGCGCCGGTCAGCTCCGACAGTTCCGCCAGCGCTTCCCGGTTCAGTGTATCGACATACAGCACACGCAGGGTGCGGGCGATATCCCAGGCCGGGTGGGGCCGGTCCAGCAGGCGGATCGGGTCGCCCTGGGAAATCGCCCCCGCTTTCAGCACCCGGTAATACCAGCCGGTGCGCCCGGTCTTCTGCACCAGACGCGGCAATACCGGCAGGCCGAAGCGTACCCCCAGCTTCCAGCAGGGCTGACGGGCCTGTGACACTTGAAGCTGGGCGCCCCCCACCTCCACCACGTCCCCCAGGCAGATATCAGCCTCCGTCACCCCGGCGACGCTGAAATTCTCCCCAAAGGCACCCGGTGCAGCCAGATGCGGCACCATCAAAGGCTGTTCGGCGGCCCAGCGCGCATAATGGTCGAACGGGTAGAGATGGATGGCCTTCTCCGCCCCGCCATGCACCTTGTCATCGCCCACCTGATCGCCGAACAGGCCGTTTTCATCGGCTTGCACCGGGCCCGGCACGGGGCGGCGGGCCTGGATGCTGCTGGGCACCCCTTTCGGTCCCAGCGGTTCCGGGGTGCCGATCAGCAGCGTGTCGATCAGGGCGATGCCATGGCTCATGGGTTGGTTCTCCAATGCAGGCGGGGGCGTGGCCGGCAGCATAATCCGTCTGCCCCCTTCCTGTATGAACGCACATGTCCCGATGACATTTTCACCGGCGGCCAAATAACCTTTCGATATCGCCCAGCTTCAGCTCCACATAGGTGGGGCGGCCATGGTTGCACTGGCCACTATGGGGTGTCGCTTCCATCTGACGCAGCAGGGCGTTCATTTCGTCCACATTCATCGCCCGGCCAGCGCGTACGCTGCCATGGCAGGCCATGCGCGAACAGATCGCCTCCAACCGTTCCTTCAGCGCGTGGGCGTCGCCCAGCTCGGCCAGCTCGTCGGCAATATCCTTGATCAGGCCGCGCACATCGGCCCGCGCGCCCAGCATGGCCGGCACTTCGCGCACCACCACGGCACCCGACCCGAAGGTTTCCAGGATCAGGCCCATCTCCGCCAGTTCGGCCGCGCGTTCGCCCACCCGGTCGGCATCGGCCGGGTCCAGCTCCACCACCTCCGGGATCAGCAGCATCTGGCGCTTTACCCCGGCCCCCAGCATGTCCTGCTTCATCCGCTCATAGACCAGCCGTTCATGGGCGGCGTGCTGGTCGACGATGATGATGCCGTTTTCCGTCTGCGCCACGATATAGGTGGCGTGCAGCTGTGCCCGCGCAGCACCCAGGGGAAACTGGCTGGCCGGCGGCGGCGCACTGTCTGAGACGGCTTCATTACGGGCAGCGGGGGCGAAATTGGCATCCGGCGGTTCCGCTGCCGGTTGGGGCAGAGGGGCCTGGAAGCGCCAGCTTGCCTCCGCCAACTCGCGCGCCACCGGCGGCGGGGCGTGGTGCTGATACTGGCCGGGGAAGGCAGGGCCGGCCGCAGCGGCAGGCCGGGCCGGTGGTTCCCATAACAGGCTGGTCTGTGGGGCGACACGCGGGGTCAGGCTGGCCAGCGTGTCGGCGGCCACCGTGGTGCTGGCCCGGTGGCCGGCAGCGGCCAGCGCATGTTTCAAGGCACCGACGATCAGGCCGCGCACCAGGGCCTGATCACGGAACCGCACCTCCGTCTTGGCCGGATGCACATTCACATCCACCTCATGCGGGTCCAGTTCCAGGAACAGGGCCAGCACGGGGTGACGGTCCCGCGCCAGGAAATCGGCATAGGCACCGCGCACGGCCCCCACCACCAGCCGATCCTTCACCGGCCGGCCATTGACGAACAGATATTGCCCGGCCGCCGTCGGCTTGTTGTAGGTGGGCAGGCCGATATGGCCGGTCAGCCGCACGCCCGCGCGCTCGGCATTGACGGGAATGGCATTTTCCTGGAATTCCCGCCCCAGCACGGCCCCCAGCCGCACCAGCCTGGCCTGTTCAGCCTCCCCCGTGCTGGCGGCCAGCCGCACTGGCGTGCGCCCTTCATCATTCACCGTGAAGGCGACATGGGGGTGCGCCATGGCCAGCCGTTCCACGATATCAATGGCGTGCTGGCTTTCGGTGCGGCTGCCTTTCAGGAATTTCAACCGGGCCGGCGTGGCGAAGAACAGGTCGCGCACCTCCACCCGCGTGCCTGCGCCGCCCGGCGCCGGGCCGACCGGCCCCTTGGCCCCGCCTTCCACCTGAATGATGCTGGCATGGTCGGCATCGGCCGTGCGGCTGGTGATGGACAGGCGGCTTACGGCACCGATGGAGGGGAGCGCTTCACCGCGAAAACCCAGCGTGCGGATATCGGTCAGGTCGCCATCGGGCAGTTTGGAGGTGGCATGGCGTTCCACCGCCAGTTCCAACTGCTCCGGCACCATGCCGATCCCATCATCCACCACCGACAGCAGCGCCTTGCCGCCATCGCGCAGGGTGACGTCGATGCGCCGCGCGCCGGCATCCAGCGCGTTCTCCACCAATTCCTTCACGGCGGCGGCAGGGCGCTCCACCACCTCACCGGCGGCGATCTGGTTGACAAGCGTATCGGGCAGGCGGCGGATGATCGGCATGACCCAGGTCATAGCACCGATGGGGGCTGGCCGCCAAGCCGGCTACAATATCTATCCGTTCGGGGTGGAGGCCGCGATGTCCAGCCGGCCCCGCAGCACGGCGGCCGTGTCCACCATGCCCAAGGTTTCGCACATGGTCAGAACCGGGTCCAGGCTGGAAGGCAGCCCCTGGCGGGAGCGGGGGGACACCTCGTGGCTGCGTAGATAGCGGTCGATCTCATACAGCGCCTTGCCGCCGAATTCTGCCTGCAGGGTGGCGATACGGCCGCCGCTGTCATTCAGCCCCAGCCGCGAAAGCAGGGGCGGCATGACGATGGACAGCACCGGCAGCACCTCCCGCGCCCGGTCGCGCTGCGGTCCCTGACCATGCAGCAGGTCGGTCAAATCCTCCAGATAGGCCAGACAGAGCCGGCTGACATAATCCAGTGACAGCCGCTGTGGCGGCAGGGCGGCGATGCGCTTTCCCTCCGGCTGGTCGGGGGCCAGCAAAGGCAGCCGGTGCAGCCGTTCGATGAACCGTTCCATGTTCATCAGCTTGTCCGACAGGGTTTGCAGCGCCCCCATGGCCTGCAGCCGAGGGGGGATGGCCAGGGCGGCGCTGATGTCCTGCAACTGCTGGTCCAGCCGATGGCGCAGCCAGCGCATGGCCAAACAATCGGCATCTTCCAGCCGTTCGAAATAGAAGGGGAAGGCATCGATCACATGGATGGGATCGGCGCTGATATTGAACAGATAGAGCAGATAAAGATCGAACTGGTCTTCCAGCAGTTCCAGCAGCGTATACCAGTTGCTGCACAGCCGCAGCGCTTCCACCCCTGGCAGGCGCCGCACCAGGGGCGCTTGCTGGAAATAGCGCACATTGGGCATGACCAGCCGATGCCATTTCATCACCCGGGCGATGAAACCCAGCATCTCTGTTTCCGCCGCATTCAGGCCCAGCCGTTCCGGCAGATCAGGCGTGTTGTTGAAGAAATAGGCGGCCAGATCGGCCACCCCGGTAGAGACGCGATCCAGGCTGATCTGATCGCCATCGAAGCAGGCCAGTGCGTGCTGTCGCTTCAGCTGCTCTACCGGCTCAGGATGGGCAGCCTCCAGCGCCAGCCAGAGTGGGGTCAGCAGCCGGCGGGGCACCAGCCAGCAGGCGGAACCCGCCTCGGATGCATCCACCAGGAACCGCTCCAGCGGCCGCCAGCACAGCCGCTCCACCGAGCCGACGCGGGGCGGCCGGGCCTGCCGCAGCCAGGGGCGCAGCATCTCCAGCAGCTCCGGCGGTGCGCCTTCCAGAATGGCCTGGAATTCCAGCGAACGGGTGAGATGCAGCAGATCGGCGCCGGTCATTTCCCGCAGACAGCGCCGCTGCGCCTCCACATCCAGGGCCTGGCGCAGGGCGTGGAGACGGGTGAAGGAGGGGGATGGGGTGCCGGCGTTCATCCAAGGCCTTATCGCTGGTGACGCCGGCAAGCGTAACAGCAGAGGCGGCGGGCTGCCGACAGCCCGCCGCTACCCCCATGGATAGGGGATCATACCAATCTCCTTCATGCGCCGGGCGCCCGCATTCGCGGGCTTGGCTCACGCCGCATGGGCGGCGGGCCGGCGGTCGCCGGCCTCCAACCCGCCTGAAGGTGCCCCTTCAGGCGGGTTGGGATCAGTACACACCGCCGGTGCCGGTGCCGATGGTGGGGGCCGGCTGGCTGCCCGGCACCGGCTGCCCGGCGGAAGAGACGAAACCGGCACCATTATCGCCGCCATCCAGCACGCCCTGGCCGTCATTGGGCTCCGTGCCGGGGATGAAACCTTCCCAGATGGCGTTGCGCGTGCCCGGCGGCACCGGCTTGCCACTTTCCGGATCGACGCGGACCAGTTGCAGGCCCGGCGGCACACGGAAGGGGATGGCCGGCTGATCCTTCAGCGCCACCGTCATGAAATCCTTGAAGATCGGCACTGCCACGCTGCCGCCGGTTTCATGATCGCCCAGCGAACGCGGCTGGTCATAGCCAACAAATACCCCCACGGTCAGATCGGGAGAGAAGCCGACGAACCAGGCATCCATACTGTCATTGGTGGTGCCGGTCTTGCCGGCCAGCGGCTTGCCGATTTCGCGGAGCTTGGTGGCCGTGCCGCGCTGCACCACGCCTTCCAGCATGGAGACGACCTGATAGATGGTGCGCGGATCATCCACCTGTTCCCGCTCATCCGGCACCTGCGGCACCTGATCCGGGCTGACGGGCACCGCCTCGGCCAGCGGGCTGGGGGCGGCCGTCTGCGGTACGGGAACCGTGCCGGCGGTGCCGGTGTCTGCTGTCACAGCGGCTGTTGCCAGCGGCATCTGGCAGCCGACACAGGGCCGGTTGTCATGGCGGAAGACGGTCTTGCCGGTGCGGTCCTGCACCCGGTCGATGAAGCTGGGCTCAATCTTGCGGCCGCCATTGACCAGCATGGCATAGGCGGTGGTCATGCGCATGACCGTGGTTTCCCCCGCCCCCAGCGCCATGGAAAGCTGGGCCGGCAGATTGTCATAGATGCCGAATCGGCGCGCCGTCTCTACCACCGGGTCCATGCCGATATACTGCGCCAGCCGCACTGTCATGACGTTACGCGACTTCTCAATGCCGACGCGCAGCGGGGTCGGGCCATAGAATTTGTCGGAATAGTTGGCCGGCTTCCATTTGCCAAGGCCCCCGCCCTGGTCCAGGGCAAAGGGCGCGTCCAGCACCAGGGTGGACGGGGTGAAGCCATGGTCCAGCGCCGTCAGATAGACGAACGGCTTGAAGGAGGAACCGGGCTGGCGCATGGCCTGGGTGGCGCGGTTGAACACGCTCATCCGGGCGCTGAACCCGCCGGACATGGCCAGCACGCGGCCGGTATGCGGGTCCATCGCCATGATGGCGCCCTGCACCTCCGGGATCTGGCGCAGGGCGAACTGGTCGGCCTTCTCGCCCTTGGCCCCGGCCAGCGTTTCCACGAACACCACCTCACCCGGTGAAAGCGCGTCGGATGCCTTGGCAATGCTGGGGCCGACGATGCGGCCCTTGTCCGACTTGCGGGCCCATTTCAGTTCGGACAGCGGGATGCGGCCCTGGCGGCCATCGATCAGCCCGACGGTGACGGCATCATCGGCCGTCTTCAGCACCACGGCCAGATCCCAATCCTCCCCACCGGGCGGGATGCGGATTTCTTCCAGCTTTTCCTGCCAGCTATCCAGCCCCTGCAGCCGGGCAACGGGGCCGCGCCAGCCATCGCGCCGGTCATAGGCCATCAGCCCGTCGCGCAGCGCGGTGGAGGCGGCGGCCTGCAGGGTCGGGTCCAGCGTGGTGCGCACCGACAGGCCGCCGGCATAGAGCGTCTGCTCCCCATAGAGCTTGGCCAGCTCGCGCCGCACCTCTTCAATGAAGTAATCGGCGCGGACCTGATTATCGCCGGCACGGTCGGCGAAATTCAGCGGCTCCTGCCGGGCGGCGTCGGCCTCTGCGGCGGTGATGTAGCCATCTTCTTCCATGCGGCCCAGCACATAATTGCGCCGGGCGATGGCGGCATCGCGGTGACGTTCGCGGTAATAGCGATCGGGCGCCTTGGGCAGGGAGGCCAGGAAGGCCGCCTCGGCAATGGTCAACTCATCCAGGGACTTGTTGAAATAATTGAGTGCGGCGGCCCCCACGCCATAGGCGCGGTTGCCCAGGAAAATCTCATTCATATAAAGCTCAAGGATCTGGTCCTTGGTCATCGCATCCTCGATGCGGCTGGCCAGGATGGCTTCCTTGATCTTGCGGACGTAGGAGACTTCGTTCGTCAGCAGGAAGACGCGGGTGACCTGCTGGGTGATGGTGGAGGCACCGATGGGACGGCGGCCGGAGCCGAGGTTTTTCAGGTTCTGCAACTGGGCGCGCAGCACAGCCAACCAGTCAACCCCATGATGGGTAAAGAAATTCTGATCTTCTGCCGAGACAAAGGCATGGATCACCCGCTTGGGCACCGAGGCGATGGGCACGAAGACGCGGCGTTCACTGGCAAATTCCGCCACCAGCCGCCCGTCACCGGCATGAACGCGGGTGGCGACGGCGGGCGTGTAATTGGCCAGGGTCGTATGGTCGGGCAAATCCTTGCTGTAGCGGATATAGCCCAGCACGCCGATCCCGACGCCGACTGCCGCCAGCGCCACCCCACAGACCAGCCCGGCCTTGATCCATCTATTCATTTTCCAACCCGTTCCCATACGGGCGCCCGCACCCGCATCAGCAGAAAACACCATAATTGCGGCGCCGAGGCATCGGCCCGCCTTCATCCTGGCATTCTAGCAATCTCGTGAAGATTATGTCGCCCTCATGACCGTTTCCGGCCCGCGCCCGGCGAAAAGTAGCCATCCACGGCGCGCACGAGCGAAGCAGCCATGCGGCGGCGGTGGGCAGCATTGGTCAGCAGCTTGGCGTCCTTCGTGTGGGAGAGATAGCCCATTTCCACCAGCACCGACGGCACATCGGGCGCCGTCAGTACCCCGAAACCGGCGGAACGCAGGGGGGATGGCAGCACGGCAATCGCCTTGTCCAGGCTGGTCAGCACCAGGGCGGCGAAACGGCGTGACTGGTTCATCTTTTCCCGCTGCGACAGGTTGATCAGGATATTGGCAACCTGTTCGGGCTGGGAGGACAGGTCCAGCCCGCCCAGCGCGTCTGCGCGATTCTCCCGCTGGGCCAGGGTTTCCGCCTCCCGATCCGAGGCTTTCTCTGACAGGGTGTAGATGGAAAGACCGCGCACCTGCTTACGGTCGATGCTGTCGGCGTGAAGGGAGATGAACAGGCTGGCCCCCTGGTCGCGGGCCACGGCGGCGCGGTCGCGCAGGGGGATGAAAATGTCCTTGTCGCGTGTCAGCACCACCCGATAGCGCTTGCTGGCCAGCAATTGCCGTCGCAACTCCCGCGCCATGGCCAGGGTGATGTCTTTCTCATAGGTGCCGTTGCCGGCAATGGCACCGGGATCCTGGCCACCATGGCCGGGATCGATGACGATCAGCGGCAATTCCACCTTGGCCGGTGGCTTGGGCCGGGGCGGCAGCGGCGCACGGCCCAGGCTGGCGGCGGCCACCACAAGGCCGGCACCGGGTCTGCCGGCTGATTGCGGGCCGTTGGCGCTGGGCTGGGGGCCGGTGACGCTGGCCGCCAGCTCCGGCGGCGGGCTGACCGGCTCCTGCGGGGCAAGGGGCGGGGGCAGGGTGCCGATGGTTTGGGGGGCGCCCGCGTGCGGTGTGCCGCTGGCGGGTGCCAGATCCAGGATGAAGCGCGGCGGGCGGCCATCGCGTGGCGGAATGATCTCCGCCAGCACCACCCGCACCGGACCCGTCGTCGGCAGCACCAGCCGGACCCGGCCGGGGGCCATATTGTCCGACGCCACGGCCAGCACCAAACCCCGACCGGGCAACATGGCCCCGCCCCAGGCAACATCGGCCAGATCAATCACCACACTATAGGGGGACGATTGGGTCTGCACCCGGAAGGGGATCGCCTGGGTCAGTTCCAGCACGAAGCGGGTCTTGTCCGGATGCACACCCAGCCGGGCGTCGAGAATCTGCGACAAAACCGGGGAGGCGGGTGGGCGGATGGCACCCATCTGGGCCTGGTTCAGGGCGATCCGGCTCTCCTCACCGGCGCAGGCCGTCTGCCAGGGCAGCAGCCAGAACAAGGCCAGCAAAAGCGCACAAGTGACCGCCCACGCGATCCGGCCTTGCTGCCGGGCATGGTCGGCCCCGGTTCCTGCGGGATGCTGACGGCGCCTCACGCCTGTTCCGTCCCCCGGCGGTGATGAAATACCAGCGCTTTTATAGGCACGGAAAATCAGCCACTTCAACGGCATTGATAAGAAATCGCTTTATCCTGGCTGCTTGCGTCGGTCCCTGTCGGGCAGAAAACGCACATCCCCTATCCGGCGGATGCAAATCTATCATTGTGGAAGGGGGCTACTCCTGTTTATGGTGTCTCTTGCGACAAACCATGCGTCGTCCTTGCCCTCCCGGGCTTCGGCGTCGCGCTCCGGGACCGCGCTGCCGGCAGATTTCTGCTGCCTTTGCGCCCGTTGTCTGTGACGCTTGCCAGGGGTTCAACCCCGGCGGCGCGTGGTGCTGTGGAAACCTTGAGGTTGGTGGTGTACCGGTTCGCCGGTGTGCTGCCCGGTGATGGTGTTGTTCGCGTCCTGGCTGCTTCCCGTTTCTTGCTTTGGGCAGCGCTGTTCGACGTGGTTGGCAATGACTGCCACCGAATGCCTCGCACCGAAATGGTGGCTGGGCCCTTCCCCCGTCCCGTCGCACGGGTGGGTGGGGTTCCTTCGCCACGGGGACGACATATGGCCAAGCGTATGCTTGTAGACGCCACGCATCCGGAGGAAACCCGGGTCGTTGTGGTTAATGGTAACCGCCTGGAAGAGCTTGATTTCGAGATCGCCTCCAGGAAGCAGTTAAAAGGCAATATTTACCTGGCCCGGGTGATCCGGGTGGAGCCGTCGCTTCAGGCGGCCTTTGTTGAATATGGCGGCAACCGTCACGGGTTCCTCGCCTTCTCTGAAATCCATCCCGATTATTACCGTATCCCTGTCGCCGACCGTGAGGCGCTGCTGCGTGAGCAGCAGGAGCTGGCGGAAGAGCGCGAGGCCCGCGCCCTGGAACGGGCAGAGACGGAGGCCGACGGCGAAACCCCCATCGAGCAGGAACCGGCGTTGCCGGCACCGGAAGATGTGGGCGGGGGCGCCCCCACCCTGATCGTCGGGGAAGAGGGCACTGGCGACGCATCGGGCGTTGACAGCGATGGCGTGGAGCCGGGGATCAGCGGCGATGCCGATGGCGAGACGGGGGAGGTCATCGACCCGACCGCCGGTGAAGCCGAGGCCGCTGACGGTTCGCCCTTCGTGCATAGCAGTGGCCGCGACAATCGCCGCCGCCGGCCGCGCCCCAGCACCCGCCCGGTTGCCGCTGCGGCAGAAGCGCCGGAGCAGGTGGAGGAAGAGGTTGAGCCGGAAGAGCAGCGCCAGCCGCGCCGCCGGCCGATGAAATCCTATAAGATTCAAGAAGTTATCAAGCGTCGTCAGATTCTGCTGGTGCAGGTGACCAAGGAAGAACGCGGCAACAAGGGTGCCGCCCTGACCACCTTCCTGTCGCTGCCCGGCCGTTATGCGGTGCTGATGCCCAATACCCCGCGCGGCGGCGGCATTTCCCGCAAGATCACCAACCCGGCCGACCGCAAGCGCCTGAAGGAAATGCTGGAGGATTTCGACATTCCCTCGGGCATGTCGGTCATCCTGCGCACGGCGGGTATTGAACGGTCCAAGCCGGAGATCCGCCGCGATCTGGAATATCTGATGCGGCTGTGGGACAGCATCCGCGAAACCACCCTGCAGTCGGTGGCCCCGGCGCTGATCTATGAAGAAGCCAATCTGATCAAGCGCACAATCCGCGACCTTTATTCCAGCGACATTGACGAAGTGCATGTCGAGGGTGAGGCCGGCTATCAGGTGGCCAAGGACTTCATGCGGATGCTGATGCCCAGCCACGCCAAGAAGATCCAGCTTTATCAGGATGAAGGCATCCCGCTGTTCCACCGTTTCCAGGTGGAAGGCGCGATTGAGACGATGTTCAACCCCATCGTCCAATTGAAATCCGGTGGCTATATCGTCATCAACCAGACCGAGGCGCTGGTCGCCATCGACGTCAATTCGGGCCGTTCCACCAAGGAACGCAATATCGAAGAAACGGCGGTGCGCACCAACCTGGAGGCTGCTGAAGAGGTGGCGCGCCAGCTGCGCCTGCGCGATCTGGCCGGCCTGATCGTCATCGACTTCATCGATATGGAAGACCCGCGCAACAACGCGTCGGTTGAAAAGCGGTTGAAGGATTGCATGAAGGTTGACCGCGCCCGCATCCAGCTGGGCCGGATTTCCGCCTTCGGTCTGCTGGAACTGTCGCGTCAGCGCCTGCGCCCCAGCCTGCAGGAAATCAACTTCGAACGCTGCCCGCATTGCCAGGGCACCGGCATGATTCGCAGCCTGGAAAGTGCCGCCCTGGCTATCCTGCGCGCGGTGGAGGAAGAGGGTATCCGCAAGCGTTCGGCGGAGATTACCGTCACCTGCGCCTCGGCCGTCACGCTCTATATCCTCAACCATAAGCGCGAGGCCTTGGCGGATATTGAGCGGCGCCATGGTCTGCGCGTCTATCTGCAGGCCGATGACCATCTGACCGGCACCGACCACCGGCTTGAACGTCTCCGCGCCCGTCTGGCCAGCGATGATATCGCTGTGGCCCCGGTCAGTGCTGAACGCGTGATGGCCCAGACCGAACGCGCCATGGAGGCCGAAGAGCCCGAAGTGGAAGAGGTTGTGCCGGTGGAACCGGAGGACGAGGAGGCGGAAGCTGCCGCCCCCGTTCAGAATGGCCATCGTGGCGAGGGCAACGGGGACCGCGACCGTGATGGCCGTCGCCGTCGTCGTCGCCGTCGTCGTCGGGGTGAGCGCGGTGAGGGCATGGCCGCCGACGCCAATGGCGATACATCGGATGAGGCCGAGGGAGAGGACGAGGCGGAGTTGGAGGCCGATACGGCCGAAATCCCCGCTTCCGCGGCTGACCCGATTGTTGAAGCCGAGGCGGTTGAGCCGGTCGATGAAGAGGCAGAGGACGAGGCTGACGAAGCTGCGACCGCTGGCGAGGACGAGGCGGCACAGAAGAAGCGCCGTCGCGGCAAGCGTGGCGGTCGCCGTCGTGGTCGCCGGGGTGATGAGCTGTCGGCCGATGGCGAGTCCGATGAGGAGGAGGCCGAGGAGGTCGCCGCCATTGTTACCGCCGAGGTGCCGGCTGCCGAACCGGCGGTGAATGCCCCGGTGGAGCCGGTGGCGGAGCTTGCTGCTCCCCTGGTGGAAGCCCCCGCTGTTGTGGAGCCGGTGGCGGAGGAAGCCCCGGCGCCGAAGAAGCGTGCCACCCGCAGCCGCAAGAAGGTGGCTGATGCGGTGACCGAAGCGCCGGTGGTTGCCGAAGTGCCGGTGGAAGCCCCCGCTGTTGTGGAGCCGGTGGCCGAGGAGGCCCCGGCGCCGAAGAAGCGCGCCACCCGCAGCCGCAAGAAGGTGGCTGATGCGGTGACCGAAGCACCGGTGGTTGCCGAGGCCCCGGCGGAAGCGCCGGTTGCCGTGGAACCGGTGGCGGAGGAAGCTGCGCCGCCGAAGAAGAAGGCAACCCGCAGCCGCAAAAAGGCCGTGGAGCCGGTGGCGGCTGAGGTTCCGGCTGCGGAGCAGATCAGCGAACCGGTGCCGCCTGCCACCCCAGTGGTGGAGCCGGCCCCGGTTGCCACAGCGGCCGCGGAGCCGGTGGCGGAACCGGCGGCAGACAAGCCCCGGCGTGGTGGCTGGTGGAGCCGTAAGGCCTGACCGGCGGCGCCATCGCTGAGAAGGGACGAGGGGAGGGGCCATGCCACCTCCCCTTTTTCCTGTCGGTTTCTCCCGGCGGCGGCATGGGGCCGCAGCGTCTTTCCCTCAAGGTCCGGATAGGCTAATACCATCGCGGTTTGCAGGGTTGGTGCCCGCAGCACCACCCATCTGAATACAGGAATGATCATGAGCAGCCCCACCCAACCCAGCCCGCAGCCGCAGCGCCTGGCCGGGCGTGTCGCCCTTGTCACTGGTGCTTCCCGCGGCATTGGTGCTGCCGTGGCCGAACAGCTTGCCCTGGAAGGGGCGCATGTCGTGCTGCTGGCCCGCACCGTCGGTGCGTTGGAAGAGGTGGATGACCGTATCCGCGCTAAGGGCGGTGCCGCCACCCTGATCCCGCAGGATCTGATGGATGGGGTGAAGCTGGATGCGCTGGGGCCGGCGCTGTATGAACGGTTCGGCCGGCTGGATATTTTCGTCCATGCGGCCGCCCAGCTGGGCTCCCTGGGCCCCATCGCCCATGCCGATCCGAAGGATTGGGACAAGGTGTTCGGTGTCGGGGTGGCAGCTCTGCTGCGCCTGATCCGCACCACCGATCCGCTGCTGCGCCGGTCCGATGCCGGACGCGCCCTGCTGTTGACGGATCGGGTGGGGCGCGAACCCATCGCCTATTGGAGCGCCTATGCCGCTGCCAAGGCGGCGCTGGACATGATGAGCCGCACCTGGGCGGCGGAAACGCTGAACACGACCCTGCGCGTCAATCTGCTGGACCCCGGTCCGGCGCGTACCGGCCTGCGTGCCAAGGCCTTTCCGGGGGAAGATCCGACCAGCCTTCAGGACCCGGCAGTGGTGGCCCGCGCCATTGTGGAATTTGCGGTGCCGGCCTGCGCCCTGCATGGCGAATTGATTGATCTGAACCAGAGCTGAGACCAGGGGGGAAGCGACCCTGTGTATCATCATCATGGATGAACCGTTCAGCCCCTGTGATGATGCGCAGTGCTGCTTCCCTGAGCCCTTAAGGGGGCTGGGCTTAGCCACCGCCACCGGAGCGGCCGATAGAGACGTTGGTTGTTCGCAAGGCGTCGCCGGCCATGTGGCTTGGAGGCCGGCGACCACCAGCTCTAAAACCAACCCGCAGCAGCTACCATCTTTATCTATGAGGGGCGTTTATCAACGACGGACCGTCTCAGCCCCTGATGCTCAATAATCCTATACAGGATGGCAAAAGGCGGGATGGCGTCCCCAACGGGATTCGAACCCGTGTTACCAACGTGAAAGGCTGGTGTCCTAGGCCTCTAGACGATGGGGACGTGTCCGTGAGGTGGCGCGGTGTATAATGGGCTCCTGATCAGGACGCAAGCACTTTTTTCAGGTTTGTGAAAATCACCTTCTCGACGGCACGGGAGCCATGGCGAGAAAGCCCTCGCCGGCCCGCAGGTGGCACGATATCAAGGCGCTATGAGCGACCAGACCCAATTCGAAATTTATGTGGTGACCACCCCCGGCCTGGAATCCGTGCTGTGCGCGGAGATGAAGGCTGCCGGTTTCGCCCGTCCGCAACCCGGCAAGGGCGGTGTTGTCACCCATGGCGGCTGGCGCGAGGTCTGGCGCGCCAATCTGGAACTGCGCGGGGCCACGCGCGTGCTGGCGCGCATTGGCGGGTTCCGGGTGCTGCATCTGGCCCAGTTGGACAAACGCGCCCGTAAATTCCCCTGGGCCGATTTCCTGCACGCTGATGTGCCGGTGCGGGTGGAGGCAAGCTGCACCCAGTCCCGCATCTATCATGCCGGTGCCGCTGCCCAGCGCATCGCCCGCGCCATCACCGAAGAATTGGGCGCCCCCATTGCGGAGGATGCGGAGATCACCATCAAGGCCCGCATCGATGATGATCTTTGTACCTTCAGCATCGATACATCGGGAGAGCCGCTGCATAAGCGCGGCTATAAGGAGGCGGTGAACAAGGCACCGATGCGGGAGACGATGGCCTCTCTGTTCCTGCGCCAATGCGGCTATGACGGCAAAGAACCGGTGGTGGACCCGATGTGCGGGTCGGGCACTTTCGTCATCGAGGCGGCGGAGATCGCCGCCGGCCTGAAACCGGGGCGGGCCCGTTCCTTTGCCTTTGAAAAGCTGGCCGGGTTTGATACTGCCGCCTGGGCAGCCCTGAAAGCGACGGGGACGGCCACCCCGCCGACCGTGCGTTTTTATGGCAGTGACCGGGATGCCGGTGCCATCAAGATGAGCCAGGAAAACGCCGCCCGTGCCGGCGTGTCCGCCTGGACGGATTTCCATCACCATGCCATCAGCGACCTGAACCCGCCGGAAGGCGGGCCGGGTCTGGTCATTCTCAACCCGCCCTATGGCGGCCGTATCGGTGATACGCGCCAGCTCTATGCGCTTTATGGCACGCTAGGCAAGGTGCTGATGAACCGGTTCCGCGGCTGGCGGGTGGGTATCATCACCAATGAACCGGCCCTGGCCAAGGTGACGGAACTGCCCTTCTTGCCTAATGCCGACCCGGTGCTGCATGGCGGCATCAAGGTGACGCTTTATCGGACGGGCCCGCTGGGCGGCAAGGTAGCCTGATACAAAGTGGCGATGAGCAGAACGCATCGCCACTTTGTTACGGCGGCGACCGCCGCAGCGCGCCCCGTGGTGCCCTTAATATAGCCCGTAATAATCCAGGTCGGCGACGCTGGTTGTGCGACCTTCCGCCATGCCATTGGCCAGATAATGGAAGAGCGGGTTCATGTCGGCCGCCTGCACGTCCGGGTTTGCCTGCTTGTAGGCGGAAACATCGAACAGGGCGGAGGGGTCACGTCCCTCCCGCCAGCCATATTGATGGAAATGCTGCCAGGCACCAATGATCCCGGTCTTTACCGCCGCCGCCACGTCCGGATTCTTCTCCAGGTAATAGCTTGTGTTGAACAGGCCGAAGGGGCTGCGCCCTTCATACTGGCCATAGCGAAGATAATGTTCAGCACCGGAGCCCAAGGCACCAGACGCGACGACAGCGGCCACATCGGCATATTGGCCGAGATAGCCTGCCTCGTCGAACAGGGTGCCATTTTCCAGCATCTTCAGGGGGGTGACGGGTACCACCTGATGATCAAATTGCAGCAGTTCCACCCCGGTCAACGTGTCAGGGCCTGTGCCGGCCGGGCCGGTGACGATGACCTGGCTGCCATTTACCTTGATCTGATAGTTGCTGCGCGGGCCATCATAGCGGATGACATCAATGCCGGCTCCGCCATTCAACGCGTCGCCGCCGGTGCCCCCGATCAGGATATCGTCGCCACCGCCGCCATTGAGAACATCGCGCCCATCATCGCCAAACAGTTGGTCATCGCCACCAAAGCCACTGATCGTGTCGGCCCCGCCGCCGCCGCTCAAGGTGTCTGCGGCCAGTTCGCCGCTGATGAAATTGGCCTGTTCGTTGCCAGCCAGATCCAGCTTTAGCTTTTCCGAAAGATCCAGCACGGCAAAGCCGGTGGCGGTTTGCCCGACCAGATAGCGCCCGTCCTTGCCCATCAATTCCAGGCTGCCGGTCTTGATCTCGGCCGTATCATCCACGGCGAATATGCCCACCGGCATCCAGCTATGGGTGTCCATAATAACCACTTCGCCGGAAGTGCGCTGGGCAAAGAGGTAATTGCCGGTGCTGGAGAATTCGCCGGAATAGTAGCCCTGGGTACCCAGGTTTTTTGCCAGCGAGAATTTGAAATCGAAAACGTATCCTAGATTGAAAGCAAGGCCGCG
Organism: Niveispirillum sp. SYP-B3756; assembly: GCF_009495745.1. Taxonomy (GTDB): domain Bacteria; phylum Pseudomonadota; class Alphaproteobacteria; order Azospirillales; family Azospirillaceae; genus Niveispirillum. Next base: position 560,641 of record NZ_WIDQ01000003.1, on the reverse strand, counting down.
TGCCTCGGAAATATCGCCAGATCCATTGTTGAAGCCACTGCTATTGAAAGCGTAGAGGTCACCGCTGGAAACAATAGTGCCGGCCTGGGCATCATAGAGCTGCATCTGCGCATTGGAGGTGTCAGCCTCCAGGATCAGGGTATAGCGGTTATTTTCCGACGGGATCAGATAAGAAGAATGCCTGATACTGACATTGCCACCCTGTGATGTGGTGACGGGCTGGGTAATAAAGGCGTTGGCATCGGCATCGAACCAGCGCAGCGGGTTCCAGCCGGAACCGGAAAAATCGGTTGTGACGAGCGCCGTGTCACTGCCGGCGATAGCAATATCATAGACGCCGCGTTCGGCTCCCTCGACGAGGAAGTTCAAATCCTGGACCTTCAGCGTATCCAGATTGATGCGATGAATCGTGTCCTTGTACCGGTCGTTCCACCAGACATCACTGACGGTGACCGCCGTTGTATTCGATTGCGCTACCAGCAGATAGCTGCCATCGGCGGTAATATCCAGGTCAGCCAGCGTCCCGCCCAGCTTAACGGCAGACAGGAATTTCTGCTCGGTGGGTGACCAGCGCTCTACGGTGCCGGTGCGGGTGGTGAAATAGATCAAATCGCGTTTTCCATCGTAAACCATGCCGGCGATGCCGGGCAAATCCACTTTGGAACTGAGATCCATTGCATCACCTTTTAGAAGAATTTTAGAACACCTATCCTTTCAGATATATTAGGGTGAAATATACACGTCGATCAACAGAGGTCTGTTGATATACCACTTTTCGGTAGATTTTTTTGCCAAAGCAGAAACGACAAAAGCCCGGCTGAAAGCCGGGCTTTTGTAGAAACACGCAAGAGATGGCGTCCCCAAGGGGATTCGAACCCCTGTTACCGCCGTGAGAGGGCGGTGTCCTAGGCCTCTAGACGATGGGGACTAGAGCCTCGCGGTGGAGGGGGTGTTTAAAGGGTTGGTCGGGTGTGATCAAGCCCTTTTTTCACCATCCCGTCATTTTTCTGCTGCCGAAGCCGCCAGCGTCAGGAAATGCTCCGCATCGGCTGCCGGTGTGTTCCAGGCCGTGACCAGCCGCACGACCTGCCCATCCCAGCGGTAAAAGCCGGCACCGTGCGCCTGCAGATGGGTGATCATTGCCTCTGGCAGGGTGGCGAAGATCTCATTGGCTTCTACCGGGTGGGCCAGGGTGACGCCGGGCAGCGCCGCCAGCCCCTGGGCCAGACGGGCAGCCATGGCATTGGCATGGGCGGCCAGCCGCAGCCATAACCCGTCCGCCAGATAGGCATCCAACTGCGCGGACAGGAACCGCATCTTGGAGAAAAGATGAGCGGACCGCTTGCGGCGATAGGCGAAATCCACTGCCTTAGCGGGATCAAAGAAGATCACCGCCTCCGCACCTAAGGCCCCGTTCTTGGTGGCACCGAAGGAAAGCGCATCCACGCCCGCCCGCCATGTCACCTCTGCCGGATCGCAGCCCAGATGGGAAACGGCATTGGCGAAACGCGCCCCATCCATATGGACCGACAAGCCATGGCGGTGGGCGATGTCCGCCAGGGCGGCCACTTCGTCGGGGCGATAGACGGTCCCGGCCTCCGTCGCCTGGGTCAGCGACAGGGCGGCCGGCTGTACGGCATGGACAAAGCCCTTCGGTGCCCGGTCCAGGGCGGCGGCCAGGGTCTCCGGCAATAATTTACCATGCGGGCCGGGCAGGGGCACCAGCTTGGCCCCGCCGGTGAACATTTCCGGTGCGCCGCATTCATCGGCCTGGATATGCGCCTCGGCATGGCAATAGACGGAACCCCAGGGTGGGGTGAACTGGGCCAGTGCCAGGGCATTGGCGGCTGTGCCGGTGGCCACCGGGAATATTGCCACCGGCCGGCCGAACAGATCGGCAAAGCGCTGCTCCAGCCGCTTGCTGATGGCATCGGCCCCATAGGAGGGGGCGGTCCCTGCATTGGCGGCCAGCAGCGCCGCCATGATTTCCGGTGCGGCACCCGCCACATTATCCGACATGAAATTCATTTAACGTTTGATCCAGCGGAAAGTGGGGTTGCCTGTGACATGAATCACGGCAACAGGCGTCGGTCGGCCCGCATTTTGTCACAAGAGGATCAAGGGCTGGCCGGCGTGGTGGTGACAAGCAGATGGGATGTCCCATCGCGTGGATCAACCAGCAGAACCTGCACCCGCCCATCGGGCTGGCGCACCTGCAGGGCGATCCGCCCGCCGATACTGGCCAGACCCGGCAACAGCTCTGCCCCGGCGGGCAGGGCCAGCGGGGTGGCGGTCAGCGGCCCAACGGCCACCGGTTCGCCGGCCTTGGTCGGTGGGGCGGCGGGGTTCGGGTTGGGGCTGGTGGCGTCCGGCGCTGGCTGCTTGGTGCCGAACCGTTCGCTGAATTTACGCGGATGGTCGGGGTCGGTCGAACGCTTGTAGACTTCGTAGCCAAGGAATGCGAAGCCCGCAGCAATCACCAGGGCCCCGAGGATGAGGAGAAGTTTCAGTGTCCGCACGTACCGCACTTCCTGCGTTGGAGACAGCCGGCCTTGGGGCCGGGCTGGACTTTGACGATCTGGATGACGACCTGGTCGATGGTGGCGCCGATGACGCCGCCGAAGCGGGCAATGCTGGTTTCCATCAGGTGCTGATCGATCCGGCGCGTGAGGGCGACCGGCTGGATCGGGCACTGGCCGACGCATTGGCCGGGGTCGGCCTGTCGCGGTCACGGCTGGCGGCGCTGATTGCGCAGGGCCATGTCGCCACGGGCGGTGAGACCATACTGGACGCGTCCCGCAGGGTCAAACAGGGCCAGCACTATGATGTCACCGTGCCGGCCTCCGCCCCGGCACTGCCGCAGCCGCAGGATATCCCGCTGTCGATCATTTATGAGGATGCGTATCTGCTGGTGATCGACAAGCCGGCCGGCATGGTGGTGCACCCCGCCGCCGGCAACCATGATGGCACGCTGGTCAATGCCCTGCTGCACCATTGTGGGGCCGACCTGTCGGGCATTGGCGGGGTGCGCCGGCCCGGCATCGTCCACCGATTGGACAAGGATACCAGCGGCCTGATCGTGGTGGCCAAGAATGACAAGGCCCACCAGGGCCTGTCGGCCCAGTTCGCCGACCGGTCGCTGTCGCGCACCTATCAGGCGGTCGTCTGGGCTGTGCCCAACCCGCGCGCAGGCGAGATCAGCGGCAATATCGGCCGCCATCCCAGCGACCGTAAACGCATGGCGGTGCTGGAACGCGGCGGAAAGCCGGCCATCACCCGTTATAGTGTTTTGCGCCCGCTGGGTCTGGCTGCTTCCTTGGTGGAATGTAAGCTGCTGACAGGGCGCACCCACCAGATCCGCGTCCACATGACCCATATCGGCCACCCGCTGGTGGGCGATCAGGTTTATGGCCGCATCCGCCCCGGCCGCACGCGCGGCGTGTCGGAAGGGCAAAAGCAGGCGCTGAACGGATTTCCGCGTCAGGCCCTGCACGCAGCAGCCATTGAGTTCATCCATCCGGCCACCGGTGAGCGGCTGCGTTTCGAAACTGTGTTACCGGATGATTTCAGGGGCTTAATCCAGTCCCTGGAAACGCTATAATGGCGGCGGTGCGCAACAACCGCCGGGCCGCCATGGCCGGTATCCGTTGCGCATCGCCGCATTCTGCAATGCTGGCCGCCGCCGGTGCCTTGTCAGGGCCGGACGGGGGTATCAAGCCCATGAAGGGGGAATGACCATGCCGAGCGTACCCGCCATTCCGGTTGTCAGTTCTGAAAGCAACCTGTCCCGCTACCTGACCGAAATCCGGCAGTTCCCGATGCTCCAGCCGGAAGAGGAATATATGCTGGCCAAGAGCTGGCGGGAGCATGAGGACACCAAGGCCGCCCATCGCCTGGTCACCAGCCATCTGCGTCTGGTCGCCAAGATCGCCATGGGCTATCGCGGCTACGGTCTGCCGGTGTCGGAACTGATCTCCGAGGGCAATGTCGGCATGATGCAGGCGGTCAAGCGGTTCGACCCCGAGCGGGGCTTCCGGCTAGCCACCTATGCCATGTGGTGGATCAGGGCCGCCATTCAGGAATATATTCTGCATAGCTGGTCGCTGGTGAAAATGGGCACCACGGCGGCGCAGAAGAAGCTGTTCTTCAACCTGCGCAAGCTGAAGGGCCAGATGCAGGCCATCGATGAGGGCGATCTGGCCCCCGAAACGGTGACCAAGATCGCCCAGACGCTGGATGTGCCGGAAGAAGATGTGGTGTCGATGAACCGCCGGCTGGCCGCCGCCGACCATTCGCTGAACGCGCCGCTGCGCGTGGATGGCGAGGGGGAGTGGCAGGATTGGCTGGTGGATGAAACGGACAGCCAGGAAATCCGCCTGGGCGAACAGCAGGAACTGGGCAAGCGTCAGGCCTTGCTGGCCAACGCCATGAAGTCGCTGAACGAGCGCGAACGGCATATCCTGGCGGAACGCCGCCTGCGGGATGAACCGACCACCCTGGAAGACCTGTCCACCCAATATGGCATCAGCCGCGAACGCGTGCGCCAGATTGAGGTGCGGGCGTTCGAGAAGCTGCAAAAGGCCATCAAGTCGGCGGCGGTGGAGCAGCGGCTGGCCTGATCAGGCCGCCGCTGTCAGTGGCAGGAACAGGTCGGTGACGGCCTGATCTTCCGGCACATCGGGGAAAAAACGCAACCGTTGGGCAAAGAGCGGGAAGCCACGCGCCTCCCGCCCGCTGGCGGGTAGCCATTGCCGGTAAAGGAAGCGCGCTGCTGCGCGCAGATCGTCACCCGATCCCACCTGCCGCAGCACGGCGCAGGGACCGCCTTGGATGCGGCCTTCCGCCACGCCCGCCTTATTGGGGGCCAGCGGGCCGGTGATGGCGGCGCAGATATCCAGCCGGTAAGCGTCGGGCGGCACACTGTCCGGATCATCATGGAAAATATTGAAGGTAGCGCTGAGGTCGGGCGGCAGCCGGTTCGCCCGCCGCCAGGCAATGAAGCGGCGGATGCTGTCGCCGATCAGCGCCGGATCGCCCTGATGGCGCAGGAACGCCACCCGCGTTGCCGGAAAATCGACCAAACGGACCTGATCGGACGTGAAGGGGTGCGTCAAGGTGGAACTCTCCTTTTTCATTAAGGTCAGGGCGTGGCGCCAGCCGACCCAATCGGGCGCGGTACGAAAGGCGCTGGGCGATTGGCCCACGGTCTGGCGGAACAGGCGGCTGAAGGATTCCGGGCTGGCATAGCCGCATTCCAGCGCCACCTGGGTGATGGAAATGCCAGGGCGGAAGGCCAGCCAGTGCGCCGCCCGTTTCAACCGCACGCGCTGCACATAGCGGTTCAGCGTCATGCCGGCATGGGCGGTGAACTGGCGGTGAAAATGGAAGGGTGAAAAGGCGGCAATGCCGGCCAGGGTGGTGAGGCTGAGGTCGCTATCCAGATGCTGATGAATATGGCGGATCACCCGCGCCATGCGTCTGCTGTAACCTGCCGCCATCCCGACATCCCCACCCTTCCTTGATGGGGGGATCATAGGGCAGGGCAGGGGGCAGTGCCTGACCGATCTTGCGTTTTTTATCCCCACCATCGCATTCTGCCGGCGTTTTCCCATCATCGGAGCCCTGTGCCATGACCACCCAAACCCGCCCCATCGGCCTGATCTGCGCCGTGCCGGAGGAGATCGGCCATTTCGGGGCGCATCTGCAGGTGACGGCGGTAACGGAACTGGCGGGGTTCCGCTTTCTGGCCGGGGACATGGATGGCGTGCCGGTGGTGCTGGTGGAGGCTGGCATCGGCAAGGTGAATGCCGCCATTGTCGGCACCCTGCTGGCGCAGTATTTTGCCGCGCGGGTGCTGGTCTTCTCCGGCGTGGCCGGCGGGTTGGACCCGGATTTAGGTATCGGCGATGTGGTGATTGCCCGCACCTTGATCCAGCATGATTATGGCGCGCTTTGTGCGGGAAGGCTGACACCCTATCAACCGGGCGTGCCGCCGCTGCCGGGTCTGGAAGGACCGGTCGGGTATCACCTTGCCGCCGGGCTGGAAGGGCGTATCGCGGCGGCGCTGGCCGGGCTGAAACTGCCCGCCATGCCGGCGACGGCCACCGGCGGGCAGGTGCTGCAGCCGGCAATCCGTTTTGGCACCGTGCTGACCGGCGATTATTTCCTGAATTGTGCCGCCACCCGCATCGACCTGCATGACCGTTTCCAGGCCCAGGCGGTGGAGATGGAAGGGGCGGCCCTGGCCCAACTGGCCGAGCGCTTCGGCCTGCCGCTGGTGGTGGTGCGGGCCTTGTCCGATCTGGCCGGCGGCGACAGCCATGTGGATTTTCCCAGCTTCGCCCGCGCGGCGGCGGGCGGGGCCGCCCTGATCGTCCGCCGGCTGATTGCGCTGTTCGGGGAACAGGCGGAAAATTCCTGACATCGGCTGCGACGGGTTTTTGGCGCTGCGGCGTAAAAGGCCAAGGGTGGGATGAAAACGGGGGTTTCCCCATCAGCATCAGCCCACGCTGATACGCCCTTTACGGAGGCAGTGGCGCCGGTTCCGCAGACCTTTCCGGCGTCGTTGCGCGGGTTTGCCCATAACCCGCTGCACCTTGAGGGGGTGGCCGCTTACGCCCCTGCGATCAACGCGGCCACCCCTGCCTTTTGTACATTCATGCCCTTGCGGCAATTTCCCGCCCCTGGCATCCGCTTTTGTCGTTCTGCTTGTGCGCTTTACACCCTATCTTAAGGGATGTGTCTCCCAACCCTTTGAGGATGAAGCGCCATGGCCAAGAAGGCCCCCAGCATCAATATCGGTATTTCCGACAAGAACCGGGAAAAGATCGCCGAAGGCCTGTCCGCCCTGCTGGCTGACAGCTACACGCTGTATCTGAAGACGCATAATTTCCATTGGAACGTCACCGGCCCGATGTTCAATACGCTGCACACCATGTTCATGGCGCAGTATACGGAACTGCACATGGCGGTGGATGAGATCGCCGAACGTATCCGCGCCCTGGGTTTCCCGGCCCCCGGCAGCTATACCCAATATGGCAAGCTGACCAGCATTCCGGAGGAAACCGGTGTGCCCAAGGCGGAGGAAATGATCCGCCAGCTGGTGGAAGGGCACGAGACGGTGGCCCGTACCGGCCGCGCCCTGTTCCCCACGGTGGAGGAGGCCGGCGATGAGCCGACGGCCGACCTGTTGACCCAGCGCTTGCAGATCCATGAAAAGACCGCCTGGATGCTGCGTTCCTTGCTGGAATAATATCAACGGTCATGAATTATGACCGTTAGTAATGCGGCGACCGCCGCCGCGCCGTTCGTGCGGCGTAGCCAAGCCAGCGGATGCTGGCGCCGGCGATTGAGGGGCATGAAAGCGTGACCATCGGTCATGATTTCATGCCGCCGGTATAAGATGATCTGGGCAAGCGGCTGCAATGCCGGCCGCTTCGCCTATCGCCTTATTCAGGGTTGATTCGCCCGAGCCCTGCCGTCAATTTCCGATGCTCCCCGCCCTTGCCGGGCCCGCAAACCGGAGCATCGACCCTTCCCATGCTGATTTCTGCACCGTCGACCCGCGCGCCGCGCGCCGCCGCCGTGCTGGCATCTTGCCTGCTGCTTTCCCCCGTGGCCGCTGCCGCTGAAACCGCCGCCGCCTTGCCGGCCGGGGTGGAGGCGATGATCCGACAGGCCGCCGCCGATGGCGATGCCGCCACCCTGGACAAAACCATCAGCCTGGCCCTGGCCGCCTTCCCCGATCAGACGGAACCGATCACCGCGCTGGGCGATAGCCTGCGCCAGCAGCGCCAAACCCAGGCGCTGGCGGCGAAGAAAGCCAATGGCCGGCGTATCCTGTCCGGCTGGACGGGTTCGGGGGAACTGGGTGCTTCGCTTTCCACCGGCAACAGCGATGACAAGGCCGTGGCTGTCGGTCTGGCGCTGACCAAGGAAACCGTGGATTGGCGTCATCGGGTGATTGCTGCCGCCGATTATCAGCGCAGCGAGGGGCGCACCAACAAGCAGCGCTACAGCGCCGCTTATGAGCCGAATTACTTCATCAATGAAGCCCTGTATGCCGCCGGCCAATTCGGCTGGGAACGCGACATGTTTGCCGGTTACCGCCACCGTTTCACCGAAACCGTCGGTTTGGGTTATGTGCTGGTGGATGATGGCACCATCAAGCTGGAGGTGGAAGGCGGCCCCGGTGCGCGCCACACGCTCTATGCTACCACCGATACCGATCCGGCCTTCACCGAACATGAATTCGTCTTCCGCGCTGCCGGCGCCTTCAGCTACCGGTTCAGCGATGATGCCAGTTTCAGCCAGACGGCCAAGACGCTGATCGGGGCGGAAAACCGCACGCTGGAGGCGACAAGCGCCCTGACCACCCGGATCAATGCGCTGTTTTCCGCCAAGATCAGCTTCACGGTCAGGAATGAGAGCGACCCGCCCGATGACCGCAAGGCTACCGATACGGTCAGCCGCGCCACGCTGGTTTATTCCTTCTGACGGGGCGACGCCCTATGATCCCGCCGCCCCTTTCCCCCGTCCCTGAAAGTGCCCATGTCTGCCACACCCCCCCGTTTCACCCCGCTTCCCCCCTGGCCCTGTGTGCGGATTGATGGGCAGGCGGCGGGACAATTGGTGTTGGAGCTGGCGGCCGGTCGGCCTTTGATCCTCGCCTCTGCCCCCGGTATCGCCGGGCTGGCGGGGGCAGGCTGGTGGGCCGCCCTGGGGAAGGGGTTGCAACAAGACGGTGTGCTGCTGTTGCTGGACGCGGTGGACCAGATGGGGCAGGTGCTGGCCGCCCTGCGGGCCGGTGTGCCGGCCATCGCTTTCGCGCCCCCGGCCGCGATGCCGGATGATGGAATCGGTCGGTTGCTGGGGCTGGCGGCGGCACATGGGGCCACGCTGTACCAGCGCCCAGCCCATGCCATTGAGCCGTGTTGGATACGCAACCGTGATGCATCGCTTCGGCAATGGCTGAGCCAACAGCTTGATATACAAGGGATGTAGTGCTTTTTTCGTCGTTACATGATGGCCCTGCCGCGTTGCAATGCGGGGGCGGTTGGGCTATCAAACCGGCACTCTTTTTGGTCGTTCCGACCCACGAACCACGGCAGGAAACCCAACAATGAAGCTCACGCGCCGCGTCAAAGAAATCCTTTCCTGGTATGAGAGCGATAATCCCGGCACCAAGGCCAATCTCGCCCGCATCCTGATGGAAGGCCGGCTGGGCGGTACTGGCAAACTGGTGATCCTGCCGGTGGATCAGGGCTTTGAACATGGCCCGGCCCGCAGCTTTGCCATGAACCCGGCGGCCTATGATCCGCACTATCACTACCAGTTGGCCATTGATGCCGGGCTGTCGGCCTATGCCGCCCCGCTGGGCCCGCTGGAAGCCGGTGCCGCCACGTTCGCCGGCTCCATCCCGCTGATCTTGAAGATGAACAGCGCCAATAGCCTGTCCACCTTCAAGGAAAATGCCGATCAGGCCGTCACCGCCAGCGTGGACGATGCGCTGCGCATCGGCGCCTCGGCCATCGGCTTCACGATCTATCCGGGTTCCGATGCCCAGTTCAACCAGTTCGAGGAAATCCGCGAACTGTCGCGCGAAGCCAAGTCCAAGGGCATCGCCACGGTGATCTGGTCCTATCCGCGCGGTGGCGCCATCTCCAAGAAGGGCGAGCTGGCGCTGGATGTGGATGCCTACGCGGCCCATATGGCGGCTCTGCTGGGCGCCCATATCATCAAGGTCAAGCTGCCGACGGCGGACCTGGAGCAGGACGAAGCCCGCAAGATCTATGAAAAGCATAATGTGCCGCGCGACACCCTGGCGGAGCGCGTGAAGCACATCATGCAGGCCAGCTTCAACGGCCGCCGCATCGTTGTCTTCTCCGGCGGTGCTGCCAAGGGTGAGGATGCGGTGTATGAAGATGCCCGCGCCATCCGTGATGGTGGCGGCAATGGCTCCATCATTGGCCGCAACGCCTTCCAGCGTAGCCGTGAAGATGCGCTGGCCCTGCTGGACAAGCTGGTGAAAATCTACCAGGGCAAAGAATAAAAATTACGCCTGTTCCCTCAGGCGCCGGGCGCCGCCATTCGGCGGCTTGGCTTACGCCCGCACGTGCGGGCGCCGCGCCGGTCGGCGCGGATAGCAAGGGTCAACGGGTTTGACCCTTGCTATAGAGTACCAGCTTGGGGCCCGGTGCGGCGAACCGCACCGGGCCTTTGCTTTTATTGTCCAGAGAAGACCATGACCGATTGCCGCCTCTACCTGATCACCCCGCCCACCCTGGACCTGAACAGTTTCAAGCCCTTGCTGGCCGCCACGCTGGATGCCGGCGATGTGGCCTGTGTGCAGTTGCGGCTGAAGGATGTGGCGGATGATGTGGTGAAGCGCGCCATCGACGCGCTGCGCCCTATCGTGCAGCAACGCGAGGTCGCCTTCATCCTGAACGACCGGCCCGATCTGGCGGCGGCGGGTGGCTGTGATGGCGTGCATGTGGGGCAGGAAGATACGCCCTATGCCCAGGCCCGCAAGATCATGGGCCGCGATGCCATTGTCGGCGTCACCTGCCATGACAGCCGGCATCTGGCCATGGTGGCGGGGGAGGACGGGGCCGATTATGTCGCCTTCGGCGCCTTCTTTGAAACCGCCACCAAGGAGCCCAAGGCGCGGGCCGAGCCGGAAATCCTCTCCTGGTGGCAGGAGATGATGGAAATCCCCTGTGTCGCCATTGGTGGCATCAATGTGGATAATTGCCGCGTGCTGGTGGAAGCCGGGGCCGATTTCCTGGCCGTCAGCGGTGGGGTGTGGAACCACCCCAATGGTCCTGCGGCGGCTGTGCAGGCGTTCAATCAGGTGATTGCCGGCGTATGAAGGGGCCGCGGGGGCGGTTCTTGCAAGCCGCCCCTTGACGATCCGGGCATGGACAGGCCCGGCATGGCGCGGTAAAACCCAAGCCCCGCATTGTCGTGACCATGCTTGAGCCAGGCCGTTTCCATGTCCAAGAAGACCGTCAACGAAATCCGCTCCACCTTCCTTGATTATTTCGGGAAGAATGGCCATGCCGTGGTCGACAGCTCCCCGCTTGTACCGCGCAACGACCCGACATTGATGTTCACCAATGCCGGCATGGTGCAGTTCAAGAATGTCTTCACCGGGCAAGAAGCGCGCCCCTATAGCCGCGCCACCACCTCGCAGAAATGCGTGCGTGCCGGCGGCAAGCATAATGACCTGGAAAATGTGGGCTATACCGCCCGCCATCATACCTTCTTTGAAATGCTGGGGAATTTCTCCTTCGGGGATTATTTCAAGGCCGACGCCATTGAGCTGGCCTGGAACCTGATCACCAAGGAATTCGGCATCTCGAAGGAGAAGCTGACCGTCACCGTCTATCACACCGATGATGAGGCGTTCGGCCTGTGGAAGAAGATCGCCGGCTTTGCCGATGAGAAGATCATCCGCATCCCCACGTCGGATAATTTCTGGATGATGGGCGATACCGGCCCCTGCGGTCCGTGCTCGGAAATCTTCTACGATCACGGTGCCCATATCCAAGGCGGCCCGCCGGGCTCCCCGGATGAGGATGGTGACCGGTTCATCGAAATCTGGAACCTCGTCTTCATGCAGTACGAGCAGCTTCCCGGCGGCGAACGTGTTGCCCTGCCGAAGCCCAGCATCGATACCGGCATGGGCATGGAACGTCTGTCCGCCGTGCTGCAGGGCGTGCATGACAATTACGATATCGACCTGTTCAAGGGCCTGCTGGAAGCCTCGGCGGAGGCGACGGGCGCCAGCCTGAAGGGGCCGCAGGCCACCTCGCACCGGGTGATCGCCGATCACCTGCGCTCCTGCTCCTTTCTGATCGCCGATGGCGTGATGCCGTCCAACGAAGGGCGCGGCTATGTGCTGCGCCGCATCATGCGCCGCGCCATGCGCCATGCCCATATGCTGGGGGCCAAGGAACCGGTTATGCACCGTCTGGTGCCGGCCCTGGTGCGCGAAATGGGCGGCCATTATGCCGAACTGGTGCGCGCCCAGGCGCTGATCACCGAAACGCTGCGGCTGGAAGAAACCCGCTTCAAGCAGACGCTGGAACGCGGTCTGAAGCTGCTGGACGAGGCAGAAGGCAATCTGGCCGACGGCCAGGCCCTGCCGGGCAATGTCGCCTTCACACTGTACGACACCTATGGCTTCCCGCTGGATCTGACGCAGGATGTGTTGCGCGGGCGCAAGCGCGGCGTGGATGTGGATGGCTTCAACGCCGCCATGGACGAACAGCGCAAGAAGGCCCGCGCCTCTTGGGCTGGTTCCGGTGAGGCTGCGACCGACCGCGTCTGGTTTGAGGTGAAGGACGAGCTGGGGGCGACCGAGTTCCTGGGCTATGACACCGAAACGGCTGAGGGCACCGTCACTGCCATCCTGGACAAGGAAGGCAAGCGGCTGGACAAGGCCGAGGCCGGGCAAGACGTGTTGGTTGTCACCAACCAGACCCCGTTCTATGGCGAATCCGGTGGTCAGGTCGGCGATGCCGGGTTGATGATCTCTGCCAAGGGGGCGGAAGTCACCGTCCGTGACGTGCAGAAGAAGCTGGGTGCCGTGTTCGCCCATGTCGCCAGCGTGACCAAGGGCACGCTGGCGGTTGGCGATGCGGTGGAACTGAAGGTGGATGGCGGTCGTCGCGGTGCCATCCGCGCCAACCACTCCGCCACCCACCTTCTGCATGAAGCGCTGCGTCGCCGCATGGGTGAGCATGTGACCCAGAAGGGTTCGCTGGTTTCTGCCGACCGCCTGCGCTTCGACATTTCCCAGCCGACGCCGCTGTCGGCTGCCGACATTGCCGAAGTGGAAGCCCAGGTGAATGAGCGTATCCGGGGTAATAGCGCGGTCACCACCCGCCTGATGACCCCGGATGCCGCCATTGAGATCGGCGCCATGGCCCTGTTCGGGGAGAAATATGGCGAAGAGGTCCGCGTTGTCTCCATGGGTGGTGTGGATGCCCATGGCAACAAGGAATTCTCCGTCGAACTGTGCGGCGGCACCCATGTCCGCCGCACCGGTGATATCGGCCTGTTCAAGGTGGTGTCGGAAGGTGCCGTTGCCGCCGGCATCCGCCGGGTGGAGGCGCTGACCGGGGCCGGCGCGCTGGCCTATCTGGAACAGCAGGAAGGCCGCCTGCTGGAAGCAGCCCAGGCGCTGAAGGTGCCGGCGGGCGAAGTGGTGGCCAAGGTCACGGCCCTGGTGGATGAACGCCGCAAGCTGGAAAAGGAACTGGCCGAGCTGCGCCGCCAGGTCGCGCTGGGCGGTGGTGGTGGCGGTACCGCATCGGAAGTGAAGCAGATCAATGGTCTGGGCTTCATTGGCCGCGTGGTCGCCGACCTGCCGGCCAAGGATCTGAAGCCGTTCGCCGATGAGCTGAAGAAGCAGGTCGGCACCGGCGTTGTCGTCGCCATCGCCGTGGCGGATGGCAAGGCATCGGTGGTGGTTGGCGTGACCGAGGATGCGGTTGCCAAGGTTAGCGCCGTTGATCTGGTCCGCGTTGCGGCCGGGGCGATGGGCGGGAAGGGCGGTGGTGGCCGCCCCGACATGGCCCAGGCCGGCGGTCCCGATGGGGACAAGGCGGCGGATGCCATCGCGGCAGTGGAAGCAGCACTGGCGGGTTGATCGGCGATGGCGGGGGTGGAACCGGAGAGCTTTCCACCCCCGCCATTCTGGCGCACCATCAATGGTGGTGTGACATAGTGGGAGCTGGTGCTGGAATTGGGCGGCTATCTCATGTTTTTCTGAGAAATTTTTCTTTATTATCAATGAATTACTAATTTCCCCCCGTCACCCCGGCGAAGGCCGGGGTCCAGTTCATAGAGCAAGGCGCTTGTCATTCTGGACCCCGGCCTTCGCCGGGGTGACGGTGATACGGGGAATCAAAGTGTGACGGGTACTCAGTGTCATCACCTTGGGTGATGGCCATACTGTCCACACCTATCATGTGGATGAGGAGTTCAGGCCATGAGCAGCAATGCCGTCTCCTATGATCAGTCGACTGACAGCCTTTATGTCAAAATCAGACCCGGAAGCTCTGTTCGTCAGCACTATGACGATGATCGGGATGTGATTATCGATCTGGGCGCTGATGGCGAGCCCGTTGGCTATGACATCCAGTTTGCCAGCAAACATGCCGATGTGATCGCGGAGGCATTGGCTTTGTTGCAGCGATATTCGCAAGTGGCGGCATGACGTCTTTCGGTACCGCTTAGTGCCAGGTTGCCACTGTTGATCCATGTCGCGCCGCTTTTACGGTGCGGTTTGTCACTGACCCTGTTTATGCGATACTCACCTTCTTAGCCTTTTGATGCTGGGAGTGGCGGACATGGATGGGCACCTTCCCACTGCTGCGAGTTTGGTGGGCACATGGCGGCGCTTCGGCCCGGTCGGTCCGGTTTATGAAATTCTGGACGCCGGCCAGGATTTGCCCGATGGCGACCGGATGATGCGCATCCGCGTGGTTGAAAGCGGGGAGGAGGTGGATTACCGCCTTTCCAATATTTTTGACGATCCACGGGACCGTTGATGTTCGCCATCCGGGCTTTCAAGGTCGAACATTGGTCTGATTTCACCCAGTTTGTAAAAACGCCATAGGGATTACCCGCATGAGCCGTTTCCAAGGCACCCAGGATTACGTCGCCACCGATGATCTGCGGGTGGCCGTCAATGCCGCCATCACCCTGCAACGGCCCTTGCTGGTGAAGGGGGAGCCGGGGACGGGCAAGACCGTGCTGGCGCAGGAGGTGGCCAAGGCCCTGGGGCGGCCCCTGCAATCCTGGCACGTCAAATCTACCACCAAGGCCCAGCAGGGGCTTTATGAGTATGATGCCGTCAGCCGCCTGCGCGACAGCCAGTTGGGCGATGCGCGCGTGCATGACATTGCCAATTATATCCGCAAAGGCCCGCTCTGGACCGCGTTTGAGGCGGAAAACCCGCCGGTGCTGCTGATTGATGAGATCGACAAGGCGGATATCGAGTTCCCCAACGATCTGTTGCAGGAACTCGACCGGATGGAATTCTTCGTTTACGAGACGGGGCAGACCATCAAGGCCATCCAACGCCCCGTCGTCATCATCACCTCGAACAATGAAAAGGAACTGCCGGACGCCTTTCTGCGCCGCTGTTTCTTTCATTACATCCGCTTCCCCGATGCCGAAACCATGGCCCGCATCGTGGAAGTGCATTACCCCAACCTGAAGGCCGACCTGCTGCGCGACGCGCTGACCCTGTTCTATGAAGTGCGCGAGGTACCGGGCCTGAAGAAGAAGCCCAGCACGTCGGAGCTGCTGGACTGGATCCGCCTGCTGCTGGTGGAGGATGTGACACCGGAAGTGTTGCGCCAGCGTGACCCGAAAAAGCTGATCCCGCCGCTGCATGGGGCCTTGCTGAAGAACGAACAGGATGTCCACCTGTTCGAACGGCTGGCCTTCATGGCGCGGCGGGGGCAGTGAGGGGCAGCGCTGCCCCTCTATAGCGCCAGCACGCCGGTCTTCAAACCTGCCGCTTCCGCTTCCACCCGGATCGGGCCATTGCCCTTGGCCTGAAGGATGGCAACGCAGAGCCCGTTGAAGGCGTGGCGCTGGTCGGCATGGTCGGGTTCCAGGCTGCGCGGGTCACCATTGCCCACGCCCAGCAGACGGGCGGCACCGGCCAGCCGGAAGCGGACCAGAGTGTCGGCCGTCGGCACCTCCCGCCCCGCCGCGTCCAGCACAGATGCCCTCACCACGGCCACCTCACCACCGGCCAACCGCTGCCGGTCGCTGGAAAGGGCGATGGCGGCCGGCTGGCCCGCCGTCTCCCGCCGCTGGGTCAATATCTGCCGGCCCTGGGTATCGAAACCCCGCGCTTCGATCCAGCCCGGCGCATAGGGCACGGTCCATTGCAGGTGGCCGTTTCGCTCCAGATTCTGCCGGCCCAGGCTGGCCCCATTGGCCAGCAGTTCCACCGCATGGCAATTGGCATGAACCCAGACCTCCACCGGCTGGCCCTCCCGTCCCGGCCAGGTCCAGTGCGGGAACAGGTGCAGCATCGGTTCATTGCGCCACCAAGCGCGGTAATAGAAGTAATTATCCTTCGGCAGGCCGCAGCTATCCATGATCCCGAAATAAGAGCTGTGCTGCGGCCAGCGTTCGAACGGGGTGGGTTCGCCGCGATAATCGAGCCCCGTCCAGACAAAGCCGCCGGCCAGGAAGGGCCGCTCATCGTAAAAACGCCACCAGCGCTCCGCTGTGCTGGCCCAGCGCGGGAATTCCCGGTCATAGGCGGGCAGGATGCCGGCCTGATCGTCGCGGTGATAGGCGCCACGGGTCATCACCGTGCTGGCCGTCTCCGTGCCGATCATCGGCACGGTGGGGTGGGCGGCATGGAAAGCATCGATCTCATCCAGATAATAATTACAGCCCATCACATCCAGCACCCGGCTGGCCCCTTTGCCCAGCTTGCCGTTGAAGGCCTCTGTCACCGGGCGGGTACCATCCAGGGCGTAGACGCGGCGCTTCATCGTCTCGGCGATGCGGGCACCGGTCTCGCTGCCGCGATGGATTTCCTCGTTACCGATGCTCCACAGGAAGATGCTGGGGTGGTTGCGGCCCCGGCGCACCATGCGTTCCAACTGGCCCAGCGCTTCCGGGTTGCTGGACATCTGGCGCGTCTCCTCCAACACCAGCATCCCCAGCCGGTCGCAGGCTTCCAGCACCGCCGGCGGGGCCGGGTGGTGGGTGGAGCGATAGGCGTTGCTGCCCATGGCCTTTAACTGTTCGATCCGCCAGACATGCAGACTGTCCGGCACGGCAAAGCCCACCCCCGCATGGTCTTGATGGTTGCAGGTACCCTTCACCTTCACCGGCTTGCCGTTGAGGAACAGGCCATGATCGGCATCAAAGCGGAAGCTGCGGATGCCGAACGGCGTCTCCTGCCGGTCGATCACCCGATCGTCTTCGATAATCTCGCTGATCAGCCGGTAGAGTGAGGGCTGTTCCAGTGACCAGAGGGCGGGGTGGTCCAGCCGCACCGTCTGGGTCAGTTCATGCGCCCCCCAATCCGGCAGGGTGACGGGATCGGACAGCAGCACCGCCACCGGCTTTCCCTGCGGGTCCAGCAGGGTGGAGCGCAGGCGGATGGGCAGGGTGGGGCCGTCATTGTCGATCTCGGTGGTGATGGCGATGCTGGCGGCGTCTCCCTTCGCTTCCCCCTCCACCGTGCAGCGGACAGCGGTGCCCCAGTGGCGGATATGGGCGGGCGCGCAACTGACCAGCCGCACCTGCCGGTAAAGCCCGGCCCCTTCGTAAGACCAAGCCTCCCCTAAGCTGACATCGCAGCGGATCAGCAGGATATTGGCTTCCCCCGGCTTGGCGAAATCGCTGATATCCAGGCGGAAGGGCACATAGCCGCTCTCATGGCTGCCGACGACGAAGCCGTTCAGGATCACCAGACAATCCCGGCCCACCCCGTCAAAATCCAGGAACAGGCGGCGTCCGGCCTCAGCGGCGGCGATGGGCAGTTCCCGGCGGTACCAGCCGACGCTGGTGGCGGGAAAGCGCCGGCCCAGCGGCTTGAACCCCTGATAGGCGCCGATCTTGTCCGCCTCGCTGCCCGGCGCACCGAAGGGGGTGAAGGGCAGGTCGACCGCCCAATCATGTGGCAGTTCCACCGCCTGCCAGGCGCTGTCATCATAATCGGCGGCCTGGATGGCCGTGCCGATATCGCCTGATTTGGCATAGGTATCGTGGGAGGCGCCGAAGCCGAAATCCCGCGCCGGGTCCGCCGCATGGCCCAGATGGAAGCGCCAGCCGCCCTCCAGCGGCGTCACCTGCCGGGCGGGGGGCAATGTTGTTGTCTCGGCCGCTGCATGGCCCGCCACCGCGCCCAAGGCCACCAGCGCCCCGCCAGCCTGCAAAAACCCCCGCCGCGACAGATTTTCCATCGGTTCGCCTCCCCCTGTTTGCGTAACTGAATAAAGTATACGCTTCGGGGGTGTGGGCAGGTCAAGCGGTATACCGGGTACTGACGGGCCTATCCCAGCATCAGCCGTGCCAGCCCGGCAACGGCACCAGCCAGCACCAGCCAATGCACCGGCAGGCGCCAGCGCAGCAGGGCCAGCAGACCGCCGGCCGCCAGGGCCCAGGCGAACAGGTCTGGCTGGCCCGGCCACAGCACCTGCACCCCCAGCCAGACGGCAAGGTTCAGGATCACGCCGACAATGGCGGCACTGACCGCGGCCAGTGCGCCGGCTGCCGCCTTGTGATGGATCAGCCGTTCCACATAGGGGGCACCGGCGAAGATGAAGAAGAAGCAGGGCAGAAAGGTGACATAGGTGGTCAGCACCCCGCCCAGCAGCCCCGCCGCCAGCGGTGACAGGCTGCCCGGCTGGTTCCAGCCGGCGAAGAAGCCAACATATTGCGTCACCAGGATCAGCGGCCCCGGCGTGCTTTCGGCCAGGGCCAGCCCGTTCAGCATGTCGGCGGCGGTCAGCCATTGATATTTCTCCACCGCCGCCTGCCCGATATAGGGCAGCACCGCATAGGCCCCGCCGAAGGTGACAAACGCCGCCTGGGTGAACAGCCGGGCGATATCCGCCCAGGGGTCGCGCCCAAAGGTGAACAGCAGCAACCCCACCGGCACCACCAGCAACAGCCCGAACAGCAGCGCCAGCCGGATCAGCCGCGCCGCGCCGCCGGTGGCAATGGCTGCTGGTTCGGGCAGGGGATCATCCGCCGCCCCGCCATGGGGGCTTGCGAACAGGTGCAGGCCGCGCCGGGCCGTCAGCCAACCGATCAATGCCGCTGCCGCGAGGATGGCGGGGAAGGGTAGATGGCCCAGGAACAGGCCCAGAAAGGCGGCACCCGCCAGCAACGGCGGGGCCCAGCCCTGCAGGGTACGGCGGCCCAGCCGCCACAGGGCCCCGATGATGATGGCGACGATGACGGGCTTCACCCCGTCGAACATTGCGCCCACCCAGGCCAGATCGCCATGCGCCGCCGCCAGCCAGGACAAGGCCAGCATCAACACCGCCCCCGGCAGCACGAACAGCCCGCCCGCCACCAGCCCGCCGGCCCAGCCATGCAGACGCCAGCCGACATAGGTCGCCAGTTGCTGCGCCTCCGGCCCCGGCAGCAGCATGGCGAAGTTCAGCCCATGCAGAAAACGCCGCTGATCGATCCAGCCGCGCTTATCCACCAGTTCCTGCTGCATCAGGGCGATCTGCCCGGCAGGCCCGCCAAAGCTGACACAGCCAAGCCAGAACCAGAAGGGCAGCACATCACGCAGGCGGGGCATGGGTTTGGGCCGTGATCATGGGTGGGGCTGCCAACCTGCGGGCGGGCAGCGGGTTTGGCAAGTTTGTCTCTATGACAAGCTTATGACTGCACGGCTGGCCCCGCTTGCGGCACAAAAGAAGCACCCCCGACACCGGAGCCGTTCCATGTATATCCCCACCGCCTTCCGTATGGAGACCGATCCCGCCCTGGCCCTTGTCGCGGCACATCCCTTTGCCACCCTGGTCAGCCTCGGCACCGGCGGGCTGCTGTCCACGCCCTTGCCCTTGTTGCTGGACCGGCAGGGGGATCAGGTGCGGCTGATCGGCCATATTGCCCGCGCCAACCCGCATTGGCGCGATTTTGATCCGGCGGTGCCGTCGCTGGCGGTGTTCCAGGGCGGGGATGCCTATGTCACCCCCTCCTGGTACGCGGCCAAGCGGGAGACCGGCAAGGTGGTGCCGACCTGGAACTATAAGGCCGTGCATATTCACGGCACGCTGCGCTTGAAGGCCGTGCATATTCACGGCACGCTGCGCTTGGTGGAGGAGCCGGCGGCGCTGCTGGAAATCGTCAGCCGGCTGACGGACCGGCACGAGGCGGGGCGGGCCGCGCCATGGGCCGTCAGTGATGCCCCAGCCGATTATCTCGCCACCATGCTGAAGGCCATTGTCGGGTTGGAATTGCTGTTGGAACGGGTGGAGGGCAAGGCAAAACTGAGCCAGAACCGCCCGCCAGCCGATCAGGCTGCCGTGCGGGCGGGCTTGGCGGGGGTATTGGACATGTAATCAGCCCTTGGCCAGGGCGACCACGCCGGTGCCAATCAGCACGGCGATGGCGATGGGGCGGAACTGGGCACCGCTGCCGCGCCGGAACCAGATTTCGCCCAGCCGCGCCGCCCCGATCAGTGGGGGAATGATCAGCAGGGACCAGACCAGCGTGTGCCGCGTGAACAGCCCCGCCCAGGTCATGCCCACCACGGATACGCTGTTCAACCCAGTGAAATAGAGCAGCAGGCTGGCCCGCGCCACGGCGGGGGCCAGCGGCATGGCCAGCATCAGCAGGATGACCGGCGGCCCGCCCATGCCCACGGACCCGTTCATCAGGCCCGACACCGCACCCGCCAGCAGTTTCAGCCCATGGCCGGCCTGCCGCACCCGGAAGCCGCCATAGAGCAGCAATAGCCCCGCCACCACCACACTGGCCCCGATGGCCCGGCGCAGAATCTCCGCCGGCAGCACGGCCAGCAGCCAGATGCCGAGCGGGATGGTGACAAGGCAGCCGGCCAGACAGATGGCGACCATCCGCTTGTCGCTCTCCCGCCAGGCCCCTGGCAGCAAAGGCAGGTTGGTGATGGCGATCGCCATCATGCTGGTCGGCACGGCCTCTGCCGGATGCAGGAACAGCGACAGGCCCGGCACCATCAGCAGGGCCGCCCCGAAACCGGTCAGCCCCCGGATGACGCCCGCCACCAGGGCCACGGCCAGCAGCCCCGCCGCCTGGGCGGGCGTGGGCAACAGGTCCAGCAGGATGGAAGGATCAATCACCGCTGGTCAGCCGGCCACAATCTCATCCGCGCGATAGCCCTGCAGATATAGGAGCGCCGACAGGTCACCATGATCGATGCGGGCGCGGGCCTGGGCGGCGACGGTGGGCTTGGCATGGAAGGCCACGCCAATGCCGGCGGCCTGCAGCATCGGCAGGTCGTTGGCGCCATCACCCACAGTGATGCTGGCCGCCACCGGCACGCGCCGCGCCCCGGTGATGCGGATCAGCGCCTGCAGCTTGGCATCCTTGTCCAGAATCGGCTCAAACGGCTTGCCGGTCAGCTTGCCATCGGCCACCTCCAGATCATTGGCCTGATCCTCGTCAAAACCCAGCCGGCCGGCGACATTGGCGGTGAAGGTCTTGAAACCGCCCGACACCAGGGCGCAATAGACCCCGTGCTTCTTTAGGGTGGCGATCAGGCTGGGGGCACCGGACATCCAGGTGATGCGGCCGATCATGTCGGTTAGCACCGTTGCCGGCAGCCCGGCCAGCAGGGCCACCCGCTCCCGCAGGGCGCCCTTGAAATCGATCTCCCCATTCATCGCGCGGGCGGTGATGGCGGCGATGCGGTCGCGCGCGCCGACCAGTTCCCCCAGCTCATCCAGCATTTCCTGCTGGATAATGGTGGATTCCATATCGGCCACCAGCACCGACTTGCGCCGGCCTTCGGTGGGCTGGGCGACAATATCCACCGGCTGGCCGGCCAGCGCCTTGGCGGCGGCGGCCTGGGCCTGATCATCATTCAGCCCGTCAAAGCCGATATCGCAGGCAATACCCTTTGCCAGCCAGTCGGCAGGGGAGGTGGAGGCCCCCAGATCGGCCAGGGCGGCGCGGGCGGCCTTGGCCAGCCCTTCATCCAGCACCGGGTTGGCGGGATTGGCGATCAGGGTCAGCGTCTGGGGCATGGGGGACCTGGGTAGTGAGTGGTAGCCGAATATGTGGCCCTGTTATGGCTTCATAAGACGATCTAGGCAACCTCCGTGCCGACACCACACAATCCGAGTTCTCACAGAGCACCTGCCTGGGAGTTCTGCATGGCCGCCTTGCATTTATCCCAATTTGAGAATCTATATTGAACAGTAACATAGCCAGAGGAGTCACTAAGCGCGCTCACGCTTAATAATATTTCTATAATGCCATCCTTAAGTTGTGCGTGACTTTCATTGTCCCATGACGCTTGATAGCTTCTCTCTTTCTTGTAAATTGCCATCATCCATTCATCGTCATCTTTCCATATGCCATCTGTTTTAATGTGATTAAAAAGATCACTTGAGCCGTAGACGCGAGACAACTGCTCTCGTAGATCTTCGAAAACTCTTCTAACTTCAATGCCGTATTTGTCATTTCTTTTGGTAATTCCGACTCCCCGTATCATGCACATGCCGGTATCGGGGTGTATGTTTGCAATGTAGGACTCAAAGGCTGGGTGAGTTTTATTTGGTTTTATTTCATACTTAAACGGAGAGAGCTCCTTTATTATGTTTAGCTGATTCCTTTGTTGGCTTGCATCCTGGCCAAAGGGGCCGGCAGCCGCGGAATTTGATAGAGCAACAAAAAATGCAAGAGATAGAAAAAGGGATTTACGTTGCATGCTATAGGACCCTTTTGAAATCCGTTACATTTTCACACTATTATTTTTTACTAGAATTTGTCAAGGGTTAGTCGACAAAATGCGAGATGTCGAGGCAACGTATGCGTGCTTCGGGCGTGCCTCAATGTTGTTCGAGCTATTCACCCGGTCGCGCTCCCACACCACGGCGATGGCCAGCAGGATCAGCAGGCCGGACAGGCCCATCACCCATTCCATGGCATTGGTGGTGGGGGTCTGCTGGATCAGGATGGTCCACAGTGTGGACAGCAGCACACCACCCACGAATACCGGCAGGCTGTGACGCCCCATGGTGCCGAACAGCTGGCCGGGTGCCGCGTGGAAGAAGCCGGCATTGGGGCCGATCAGGCCGGAAATGACATAGGCCAGGGCCAGGAAATGCAGCAGGCGGCCGATCTCCAGTGTCTCTTTCCCATGCGGGATCAGTGCTGCCGGATCGAAGATGCGGAAATCAGGGGCGATGCCGAAAATATGCCAGGGGGCGGTGGCCAACAGCCCATAGAGCACCATGCCCACGGCTGCCGCCATCATCAGCGGATGCCGGGGCACCGCCTTGCCCATTGAGGCGCGGTTGCCCAGCAGGAAGCCGATGACAAACAGGAACTGCCAGCAGAGCGGGTTGAAGAACCATTGCCCGCCATCCGGGTGGGCCGGCGGGGCGATCTTCGCCATGCCGGCTGCCAGCCAGACCAGGGCGGAAATGCTGAAAGTGACGATGGGGTTGCGGGCCATCACCGGCCCCAGCAGGGCCAGCGCACCGATGAAGACGATATACATGGGCAGGATGTCGCCCAAATTGGGCAGATAGGCCAGCAGCGCCACCCGCAGCCAGCCATCGGCAGGGTTGGCGCCCAGATAACCCAGCCCCATCATCTCCCTTAAGCCGGGATTGCCATAGGCCCAGGCGCTGAATGTCACCAGCATCAGCATGGCGCCCACCAGGGCCAGATGGGTGCGGTACAGGTGCAGGGCGCGGCGGCCGGCACTTTCCTTGGCTTCGGCCGTGTTGCGCTCGCCCCGGAACCCGGCACCCCAGGCAAGGGCGGCGCTGAAGCCGGCCAGAAAGACAAACGTGTCGGCCGCGTCGGAAAAGCCGTAATGCCGCCAGGTCAACAGGGTTGCAGGGCCAGGGATATGGTTCAGGAAAATGGCGCACAGCGCCAACCCCCGAAAGAAATCAATCCGCAGATCACGCATGGCGCTGTACTCCCATCCCATGGCCTGTGGCAGGCGCGGTCGCCTGTCCTGCCTGATAACGGATGCAACGCATGAATCATGGCAAAGGCGCGCAAATTTGCCGGCCCCGCCGTGATATCAAGGTGACAAAGGGGGCGGCGGGCGGCTACCCAAGGGGCAGGTACGATATGGTGATGACGCGCGAAGGGTGTGGTTCCGGCTGTGACGGTTGCTGATTCTTCTTTCCCCCAGGGCGACACAAAGCCCGTGCTGGTGATTGGCGGGCCCACCGCGTCCGGTAAATCCGGTCTGGCGCTGGCGCTGGCCCGCCATGCCAATGGCGTGGTCATCAATGCCGACAGTATGCAGGTCTATCGGGAACTGCATCTCATCACCGCCCGCCCCTCGGCGGCGGATGAGGCGGCGGCCCCGCATCGGCTTTACGGCATCGTTCCGGCTGCGGAACGGATGAGTGCGGCGCGCTGGCGTGAACTGGCCCTGGCGGAGATTGATCAGGCCCATGGCGATGGTCGCCTGCCCATCGTGGTGGGGGGCACGGGGCTTTACCTGCGGGCCTTGATGCAGGGCCTGTCCGATATCCCGGATACGCCGCCGGAGATTCGGACGGCCGCCATGGAATTGCAGGCTGACATCGGCAGCCCTGCACTTCACGCAAGGCTGGCGGTGGTTGACCCCGCTACCGCCGCCCGCCTGCACCCCACCGACAGCCAGCGGCTGATCCGCGCCTGGGAAGTGTGGCAGGCCACCGGCCGGTCGATCAGCGACTGGCAGGCTGCCCCGCCGGAGGCTGCCCCCAACCACCTGCATTTCCGTCCCCTGGTGGTGGAGCCGCCGCGTGACCGGCTATACGCCCAGTGCGATGCCAGATTCGTTACGATGCTGCAACAAGGCGCGCTGGCTGAGGCGGAAGCGCTGGATCGGCTGGGCTTGGACCCGACCCTGCCGGCGATGAAGGCGCTGGGCGTGCCGGAACTGCGCGCGGTGCTGCACGGTCAGATGGACCTGCCCACCGCCACCGCGCGGGCGCAGCAAATGACCCGGAACTATGCCAAGCGACAATTGACCTGGTTCCGCAACCAGATGGGGGCGGCTCCGCGCGTCGATCCTCTGAATATTTCCCAGGAAAGCGCGTTTAAGAAATTTTATGATAGGTTCATGTCAGGTATGACTTAGAAGATTTCCGAAACGGGTTGACCGGCTTTCCGGTTCCGTCTAGGGTGCCGCCATCGTCGCCCTTCGCCCCTGCGAGAGGCGACGTTTTTCAACCCATCTGGAACTGATCCGAAAGCTCTGAGCCATGTCGTCGGGAACCATCCTCTCCGGTGCTGAAATCATCATCAAGGCCCTGCGGGACCAGGGTGTTGACACCATTTTCGGCTATCCGGGCGGGGCGGTACTACCCATCTACGATGCGCTGTTTAAGCAGAACCACATCAAGCACATTCTGGTTCGCCACGAACAGGCGGCGGTTCATGCAGCGGAAGGCTACGCCCGTTCCTCCGGCAAGGTCGGTGTCGTCCTCGTCACCTCCGGCCCCGGTGCCACCAATGCCGTTACCGGCTTGGTCGATGCGCTGATGGACAGCATTCCGATCGTCTGCCTGACCGGCCAGGTGCCGACGCATCTGATCGGCAATGACGCTTTCCAGGAATGCGACACGACCGGCATCACCCGCCCGGCCACCAAGCACAATTATCTGGTCAAGGACGTCAACAACCTCGCCCGCACGGTGCATGAGGCGTTTTACGTCGCCAAATCGGGCCGCCCCGGCCCGGTGGTCATTGATATTCCCAAGGATGTGCAGTTCGCCGACGGTGTCTATCGCACGCCGGGCGAAAGTATGCCCAAGAGCTACCGCCCGCAGGTCAAGCCCGACCTGAACAAAGTGGAAGAGGCGGTGGAACTGCTGGCCAATGCCAAGAAGCCGATCTTCTATGTCGGCGGCGGCGTCATCAATTCCGGCCCGGTGGCCAGCCAGTTGCTGACCCAGCTGGTGCGGATGACCGGCTATCCCTGCACCACCACCCTGATGGGCCTGGGCGCCTTCCCGGCGCATGATCAGCAATGGCTGGGCATGTTGGGGATGCACGGCACCTACGAGGCCAATCTGGCCATGCATGGCTGCGACCTGATGGTCTGCGTCGGCGCCCGGTTTGATGATCGCGTCACCGGCAAGGTCAGTGAGTTCTCGCCCAATTCCAAGAAGATCCACATCGATATCGATCCGTCGAATATCAACAAGAATATCCGGGTCGATCTGCCCATCGTCGGCGATGCCGCCTATGTGCTGGAAGATATGATCCGCATCTGGAAGGCGCGCAACAAGCGCGCCGATCAGGCGGCACTCAAGGTCTGGTGGGACCAGATCAATTTCTGGCGGGCCCGTGAATGCCTGCGGTATGAGAAGACCGACCGGGTCATCAAGCCGCAATTCGCGCTGGAACGGCTGCGCGCCGCCATTGCCCCGCGTGAGGATGTGTTCATCTCCACCGAGGTGGGGCAGCACCAGATGTGGGCGGCGCAGTTCCTGCCCTTCAACAAGCCGAACCGCTGGCTGACCTCGGGCGGTCTGGGCACCATGGGCTACGGCCTGCCGGCCGCCATCGGGGCGCAGATCGCCAATCCCGGTGCGCTCTGCATCGATGTGGCCGGTGAGGCCTCCATCCAGATGAATATTCAGGAAATGTCCACCGCCCTGCAGTATCGCCTGCCGGTCAAGGTGTTCATCCTCAACAATCAATGGATGGGCATGGTCCGCCAGTGGCAGGAGCTGCTGCATGGTTCGCGCTATTCGGAAAGCTATTCCGAGGCGCTGCCTGATTTCGTGAAGCTGGCCGATGCGTTCGGCGGTGTGGGTCTGCGCGCCACCAAGGTGTCGGAAGTTGATGACGTCATCCGGGAGATGATTGAGACGCCGCGCGCCGTGATCGTCGATATGTGCGTCGATTCCAAGGAAAACTGCTTCCCCATGATCCCCGGTGGCAAGGCGCATAATGAAATGCTGCTGGGTCCGGAAGACCGTGTGAGCGAGGCAACGCCGGAGGAGGGGATGGTACTGGTCTGATCCACCGGTTCCGTTTATCCCATCCGCTGTGCAACCCGTCCGGGAGCTGTTTCAAGTGACGACCCAAGATACCATCCGCCGCCATACCATCGCTGTTCTGGTCGATAACGAGCCGGGCGTGCTGGCGCGGGTCATCGGCCTGTTCTCTGGCCGTGGCTATAATATCGAAAGCCTGACGGTGGCCGAGGTCGACAGCAATGAAAGCTTGTCGCGCATCAATATCGTCACCTCCGGCACGCCGATGATCATCGAACAGATCAAGGTACAGCTTGATCGTCTGGTGCCTGTTCACAGGGTCAAGGACTTGACCCTGGAAGGCCCCTTCATCGACCGGGAAATGGCCCTGGTGAAGGTGGCGGGCTCTGGCGAGAAGCGGGTGGAAGCCCTGCGCATCGCCGATATCTTCAAGGCGCGCGTGGTGGATGCCACCATCACCAGCTTCGTTTTCGAAATCACCGGCACCGGTGAGGATCTGGACCGCTTCATCGATCTGATGCGCCAACTCGGCCTTGTCGATGTCAGCCGCACCGGGGCAGTTGCCCTGTCGCGCGGCACGGCGGCCTTCTGATACAGCGTTTCACTTGTCCAACGCCGGCAATCCGGCAATCCAACATCTGTCTGAAAACAAAGGAAGATTCCCATGCGCGTCTATTATGATCGCGACGCCGACGTCAATCTGATCAAGGGCAAGAAGGTCGCCATCGTCGGCTATGGCAGCCAGGGCCACGCCCATGCCCAGAATCTGCGCGACAGCGGCGTGAAGGACGTGATCATCGCGCTGAAGGCCAATTCGCCGACCCGCGCCAAGGCTGAAGCCGCCGGCTTCACCTGCGTCACCCCGGCCGAGGCTGCGGCCACTGCCGACCTGATCATGATCCTGACCCCGGATGAGCATCAGGCAGACCTGTACAATAACGAGATCGGCCCGAACCTGAAGCAGGGTTCCGCCATCGCGTTCGCCCACGGCCTGAACGTGCATTTCCGCCTGATCGAGCCGCGCCAGGACACCGACGTGTTCATGATCGCGCCGAAGGGCCCCGGCCACACCGTGCGCGGTGAATATAAGAAGGGCGGCGGCGTTCCCTGCCTGGTGGCCGTTCACCAGAACGCGTCCGGCAATGCTTTCGATATCGCCCTGTCCTATGCCTGCGCCGTTGGCGGTGGCCGTTCGGGCATCATCGAAACCACCTTCAAGGAAGAGTGCGAAACCGACCTGTTCGGTGAACAGGCCGTGCTGTGCGGCGGCCTGACCAAGCTGATCCAGGCTGGTTTCGAAACCCTGGTCGAAGCCGGCTATGCTCCGGAAATGGCCTATTTCGAGTGCCTGCATGAAGTGAAGCTGATCGTGGATCTGATCTACGAAGGCGGCATCGCCAACATGCGCTACTCCATCTCCAACACGGCCGAATATGGTGACTATGTCACCGGTCCGCGCATCGTGACGGACGAGACCAAGGCCGAGATGAAGCGCGTTCTGGCCGACATTCAGTCGGGCCGCTTCGTGCGCGACTGGATGCTGGAAAACAAGGCCGGCACCCCGTCCTTCAAGGCCACCCGTCGCATTGAGGCCGAGCATCCGATCGAGGAAGTGGGCGCCAAGCTGCGCGCCATGATGCCCTGGATCTCTGCCAACAAGCTGGTGGACAAGGCCAAGAACTGATCGCCGGCTTCAATCTGAAGCCTGATCGTTCAAACGCCCGGCCCCTGAAAGGGGGCCGGGCGTTTTCTTTTATTTACAACTGGGTGGCGAGGGAGAATTTCACCCGTGCCGGTGCGGCCTGGGCCAGCAGGCCGGAGCCGGTGGCCGCCCAATAGCGCCGCCCGGTCACATTCTCCCCGTAAACACGCAGGGTGACATCGTGCCCGCCAAGGGTCATGTCATAGCGCGCGCCCAGATCGAAGGTGGTGTAGCTGGCGACATAGGCTTGGTTCAGCGCATTGACCGGTCGCCGTCCGACATGGAACATGCCCGCCGACAGGCGCAATTCCGGCAGCATCGGCAGCCGGTATTCGGCGAATACCGAGCCAGAGAATTTGGCGGTATTCTCAATCCTCTTGCCGATAACGGTGGCGGCCCCGCTTTCCTGCTCGGCATCCAGTACGGTGCCGCTGAGGGTCAGCGATACATCCTCGCCGATCTCACCGCTGGCGCTGAACTCCACCCCGCGATAACTGGCCCGGCCATCCTGCACATAATAGCCAGCGCTGTTGATATAGGCGGCGGCACGGTCAATATCGAAATAGGCCGCGGTCAGCAGCAGGCCGCGCACCGGCTCCAGCTTCACGCCCGTCTCATATTGCTTGCTGAGCGAGGCGGGCAGAACTTCGCCAGCGTTGAGTGCGATCTGCTGGGCGATGCCGCCGGATTCCAGCCCTTCAATATAGTTGCCATACAGGCTGACCCCTGCCCATGGTTTCAGCAACAACCCATAGGACCAGGTGTCGGGCTTGTCCTTGTAGCGGCTGGTACGGCTGATATCGCTATAGTTCGCCTTGCGGAAGCCGATGCTGGCCTCCAGCCAATCCTGGTAACTGATGCGATCAAAGATGAAGGCGCCGGTATCCTTCACCTCCGATGGGTTGGCGATGACACGCGGTGGTGTCGGCTGTTCCGGGATGGCGACAGGGTTATAGAGATTCTGGGCGAAGCTGTAGCGGACAGCCGTGGGGATGTTGATCTTGCGGATATTCTGCGAGGCACCGAACATCAATTGATGATGCAGGGGGCCGGTATCAAAATCGCCGGTCACATCCCCGCGATAGATGGTGGAACGGTAATCATTGCCATGGGTGGTGGCGACATTCACCCTGCCGTTCCCGGTGGTGAGGTCATAGCCGGAGAAAGACGAATAGATCCGGTCCCGCTTCAGATAGGATTGGCCGATGCTGACGCTGGCGCGCCAATTATCGCTCAGCGCGTAACGCGCCCGGCCCAGCAGGTTGCTGGTCCAGCCATCGGCTTGCATCCAGCTTGCCCCCAGATTGTGGGAGGCTGATTGCAGCGGGGGCAGGGCGATGCGGCCATTGACGGCGGCGGGCAGCACGAATTCCGTCGGCTCGGTTACTGTCTTGGCACTGTAATCGCCATCCAGTTCAACTCTCAGCCGTTCGGTGGCCTGCCAATCCAGGGCCAAGCTGGCGAAGTTGCGGTCGCCCCGCGTGTGGTCGATACCGGTTTCGATGCGGGAGGCACCGGCATTCAGCCGCATTCCCAGCGTTGGTGACAGGCGGCGGCTGAGATCAACCGTGCCGCCGAAACCACCCCGGCTGTCGCCATTGATCTCCACCGTCGTCAGGGGCTTATCCAGGGGACGCTTGGAGACAAGGTTGATGATGCCCGATGGCGTGGCAAAGCCATAATAAAGGCCGGCGGCACCTTTCAGCACCTCCACCCGGTCCTTATTCTCAATCGGCAGGTCGACAAAATTGATCGCCGGCAACACGCCATTCAGCCGGTAATTTGTCAGATTGTCGACCTGGATGCCCCGGATGGCCAGATTGCTGTAAATCAGCGTGTTAATTTGCGCCTGGGAAACACCGGCGGTGTTGCGCACAGCGTCGAAAACCGAACTGGCCTGCTGCGCATCCAGAACTTCCCGCGGCAGCACTGTGATGGTCAGCGGTGTGTCGATGATGCGGGCATCGCGGAAGGTGCCCGCCTGCATGTAATCGGCCCCGAAGCTATTGCGCCGGTCGGCCGTTACCACGATCTCTTCAACCGTATCCGGCTTCTCCTGTGCCAGCGCGGGCAGGCCAAGGCCGGCGCTGCCAAGCGACAGCAGTGCCAGTGCCGTCGCCGTGCCTTTTTGGTGGATTGATGCCGCAGCCCTTGACAGCTTCGCAGCCTGAAAAACAATCATCATGCCCTCTCAAAGATATTAATAATCGTTATCATATGCATGTGTGAATCAACAAGTGGGCGCGATGGCGACCGGTGCTGCGGAGTGATATTGCAGCCGGTGCGGGAATGGCCTATCTTAGGCATAGATCAAAAGGATCTATCGTGCGGGGGCAAAGATGATATCGCTAAATGCGAGTCCGCTCTTTTCCGCCACCAACGCCAAGGCGTTGAAAGCGCAGATCGAACGTCACATCGATCAGGCGGTGGGGGAGCGGGACCGAAACCGTAAGGACGAGTTGGCGACCGACAAGGGCAGCATCAAGGGTGGCAAGTCCAACGACGCCATCTATAAACGGCTGATGAGTCTGGGCCTGTCGGGCGACGCCTTTGATGGCGCCGCCAAGAGTGCGGCCGGTGCCGATGCGCTCTCCGACTATATGAATAAAGCCCGGACAGAGATGAACCAGAAGGCGGCGGCGGAAAAGCTGCAGCAATCGCGCCGCCGCATCAGCGAACTGGAACAGGAAGCCCGTCAGGCCGCCGCCAAAGGCGATGGTGCCAAGCTGGCCCGCATTGCGCGTGAGGCGGCCGGTATCACCAAGGGGTTGGCGGCGGAGGCCAAGGGGATTGTGGAGGGGCAGGATGCCAGCCCCGCGGAACGGGCGGCCGCCATTGCCGCCGGACAGGATGATCCCAATATCCGGACGGCGGCCCAGCCCGGTATGACGGCGGGTGGTGTCACCACCGGTTTTGCGCGCTCCTATGTGCAGGAGGTGCGGGCCATCGCCGGCCAGGCCCGCACCATGCTGACCCAGGCGGAAACCCAGCGTGCCGAACAGCAAGGCCGTCCTCTGACGGAAGAGGAACGCAAAGAACGGGAGGAGGAGTTGCGGGCTGCCCGTGACGATCTTGCCGCCAGCGATGAGACATTGACCCGTCTGGCCGGATCGCTGGGCAATGCCAATGTGGATGCGGCGGGCAGCACAGAATCAGCAGGGGAGGGGGGCGCGGACGCCCTGGTGGTCACCCAGACCTATGTGCGCACGGAGACGGTCACCATCGCCGTGGCCTTCAGCGAAACCAGTGTCAGCGTTACTGCCTGACGCAACTTCCGGCATCGCTGCCTTGCGAGGACGACAGATTTTTGCCTGACAAAGCTGTTGCGGCTAAGTCAATTGCGGCATAAAGATTATTGAACGGCGGTCGGTTCAGTTCCGGCTGTCATATCTTTTACCCTCAGTCAGGACGTCACCCTGTGACCAGCCGTCGCCAACAGCCTGAAGCCATCGCCGGGGATCGTTCCCTCGCCATGGTCATGCTGTGCGCATCCGGCCTGTTCCTGACCTTTGCCCTGCTGCTGGCGTCCAAGGCGCTTGGCCTGGGCGGGCTACGACTAATCAGCCCCTGAGCGCTCTGTGTCCCGTCCCATCGCTGATGGACGGGTTCGCGTTCAGGGGACTGGGTGCGCGCCCTATGCGCACCGCCGATCTGATCCGACGGGTCAGGCCATCACCGGCCAAATGCGATCATGCAGATTGATCATCATTCGACCGGCAATGGACGGCTTGCCCGCCAAAACCAACCACGGCACCGCTAATCAAGAATGATGGTGCCCCCAGGGCTTCAGGGACCGACGATCATGACCAGCATTTCCCGCGATAAGAACCGCGTCATCATTTTCGACACCACCTTGCGTGATGGGGAGCAGGCGCCCGGCTGCTCCATGAATCTGGAAGAAAAGCTGCGCATCGCGGCGGTGTTGGAAGAAATGGGCGTCGATGTCATCGAGGCCGGCTTCCCCATCGCGTCGAACGGTGATTTCGAATCCGTCCGCGAAGTGGGCAAGGTGGTGAAGAACAGTGTCATCGCCGCCTTGGCCCGCACCGCGCGCGCCGATATTGACCGCGCGGCGGAGGCGTTGCAGTTCGCCCCCCGCAAGCGCATCCACACCTTCATCTCCACCAGCCCGGTGCATATGAAGTACATGCTGAAGATGACGGAAGAAGAGGTGCTTCAGCGCACCATTGATTACGTCACCTATGCCCGCAATCTGGTGGATGATGTGGAATGGTCGGCCCAGGATGGCAGCCGGTCTGACCGTGATTTCCTCTGCCGCACGGTGGAGGCCGCCATCAAGGCCGGTGCCACCACCATCAATATTCCCGACACGGTGGGCTATGCGCTGCCGGAGGAATATGCCGCGATGTTCCGCGACGTGATGACCCGCGTGCCGAACAGCGACAAGGCCATCTTCTCCGTGCATTGTCATAATGATCTGGGCTTGGCCGTGGCCAATTCCCTGGCCGGTATCGGCGCCGGCGTGCGGCAGGTGGAATGCACCATCAATGGCCTGGGCGAGCGTGCCGGCAATGCCTCTTTGGAAGAGGTGGTGATGGCGCTGCGCACCCGCCATGATTTGATGGGCTGCGATACCGGCATCAAGACCGAACATATCACCCGCATTTCCCGACTGGTTTCCACCATCACCGGTTTCCAGGTGCAGCCCAACAAGGCCATCGTGGGCGCCAATGCTTTCGCCCATGAAAGCGGCATCCATCAGGACGGGATGCTGAAGCACGCCGAAACGTACGAGATCATGACGCCGGAATCGGTGGGTCTCAACCGCTCCTCCCTGGTCATGGGCAAGCATTCCGGCCGCGCCGCCTTCCGCGCCAAGCTGAAGGAGCTTGGCTATGATGAGATCGGCGAGAACCAGGTCAATGACGCGTTCGGCCGCTTCAAGGATCTGGCCGACCGCAAGAAGGACATTTACGACGAAGATATCGTCGCCATCATGGATGACGAGGCTGGTCGTCAGCACGAACATATCCGCTTCCAGGCGCTGCATGTCGTGGCCGGCTCTCGCGGGCCGCAACATGCCGTGCTGGAACTGGAAGTGGATGGCAAGCCGATCGCCCCGGTGGTGGCCTTCGGCAACGGCCCGGTGGATGCCGTGTTCAACGCCTTGAAGCTGGCCTTCCCGCATGAGGCCAAGTTGCAGCTTTATCAGGTCCATGCCGTGACGGCGGGCACCGATGCCCAGGCAGAGGTGACTGTGCGGCTGGAAGAGAGCGGCAAGTCGGTCAATGGCCAGGGGGCCGATGCTGACACGCTGGTGGCCTCGGCGCGGGCCTATATCCATGCCCTGAACAAGCTGGTGACCAAGCGGCAGAAGACGGCACCTGTGGCCATGTCGGCCTGATCAGATCCGGGCTTGCCGCCTTTTATCCCGAGTCCCGTTATATCCCCGTCGGCCGCTGGCCGGCGGGGATTGTCTTTTGGTAATAAGGTGGTCGAAGCCGGGATATGTCGCATCCTTGCGCCCTATTCCTGCCGCAATCTTCGCCCTGGCGTGCAGATGTGCGCAGGATGTTCACCATCCGGTAAAATGCCATGTAGATTCTGGCTTCCTGCGGCTTTCAAGGCTTGAGGGACCGGGACCAAATGGTCTATGCAACAGTCGCGGTTCGGCATATCCGGGGTTCGGCCGCACCAAGGGCGGCAAAATCCGGACATTCAGAGATATTTTTCATCCATGCTTTCAAACCTGCTCGGTATGTTCTCGGCCGACATGGCGATCGACCTGGGAACGGCGAATACGCTGGTCTATGTCAAAGGACGCGGCATCGTTTTGAATGAACCGTCGGTGGTCGCGATCCGCGACCTGCGCGGCAAGAAGCAGGTGCTGGCCGTGGGTGATGAGGCCAAGCTGATGCTGGGCCGCACGCCGGGTAACATTCAGGCCATCCGCCCCTTGCGCGACGGCGTCATTGCCGATTTCGAAGTGGCGGAGGAAATGATCAAGCATTTCATCCGCAAGGTGCACAATCGCCGCAGCTTCACCAGCCCGGAGATTGTCATCTGCGTGCCATCTGGATCGACGGCCGTGGAACGCCGCGCCATTCAGGAATCGGCGGAAGCCGCCGGTGCGCGCCGCGTCTCCTTGATTGAGGAGCCGATGGCCGCCGCCATTGGCGCCGGTTTGCCGGTGACGGAGCCGACGGGCAGTATGGTGGTGGATATTGGTGGCGGCACCACGGAAGTGGCCGTGCTGTCATTGAATGGCATCGTCTATGCCCGCTCTGCCCGTGTGGGCGGCGACAAGATGGATGAGGCGATCATCGGTTATATCCGCCGTCACCATAACCTGCTGGTCGGTGAAGGCTCTGCTGAGCGCATCAAGAAAGAAATCGGCTCTGCCTGCCCGCCGGAAGATGGCGAAGGCCGGGTGATGGAAATCAAGGGCCGCGACCTGATGAATGGCGTGCCCAAGGAACTGGTGATGAGCGAGCGGCAGATTGCCGAGAGCTTGGCCGAACCGGTCAGCCAGATCATTGAGGCGGTGAAGGTCGCCCTGGAACATACCGCCCCCGAACTGGCGGCGGATATTGTTGATAAGGGGATTGTGTTAACCGGTGGCGGTGCGCTGCTGGCTAATTTGGATTTCGTGCTGCGCCACGCCACCGGTCTACCGGTTTCGATTGCAGACGATCCGCTTTCCTGCGTGGCGTTGGGCTCCGGCCGGGCGCTGGAAGAGGAAAGCCTGCGCAACGTGCTGATCCGCATGTGAGGCGTAAGGACAGGGCCGCGTTATTCGCGGCCCTGCTGCATTAAAATACAGCGATTTACAGCCGCTTGTTAACGGTTTAATTTCACTTTTGGCGGTAAGCTGCCGGGAATTCTGGCACCTTCAACCCAGTCGCCGGCTTTCCGCCGTCGGCCCAATGACGGGACATCCCCCGGTGAAGACGCGCAACAACGGATCGGTCGTGCGGATCGCAGCCCCTTTCTGGGGGCTGGTGCAGCGATTTTACTTCCCGCTGCTGGTGTTGGCCGCCATTGCCTTGATGATGATCGGGCATGTCAATGTCGGCGCGATTGATCAGGCCCGCGCCCGCGTGACCGATGCCTTCACCCCGATTCTTAATGTGATGTCGCGCCCGGCCGCCAGCGTCGCCGATGCGCTGGAATATGGGCGTCAATTGGTCGATCTGCATGAAGAAAATGCTCGACTGCGCGACGAGAATACCCGGTTACGCCAGTGGGAGCAGGTGGCTTTGCGGCTGGAGGCGGAAAACGGCTCCTTGCGCTCTCTGTTGGCCTTCAAGGCCGATCCGCCGGCCCGTTTCATCACAGCCCGCGTGGTGGGGGATCCGGGTGGGGCCTTTGTGCGCACCGTTGTCATCACCGCCGGTGCGCGGGACGGGGTGGAGCGTGGGCAGGCGGCCATGTCCGGCCAGGGTCTGGTGGGGCGTGTGGTGCAGGTGGGGGAATGGTCTTCCCGCGTGCTGCTGATCACCGATCTCAACGCCCGCATCCCCGTGGTGCTGGAAACCAGCCGCCAGCGGGCCATGCTGGCGGGCGATAATTCCGATCATCCAACCCTGCTTTACGTGCCGGGTAATACGGCGGTGTCGCCCGGTGAACGGGTCTTTACCTCCGGCCATGGCGGATTGTTCCCGCCCGGCCTGCCGGTGGGGGTGATGGAAATTGGCAAGGATGGCCAGCCCCATGTTGTGCCCATGGCCGACCTTTCCAGTCTGGAGCATCTGCAGATCGTCCGTTTCGCCGGCACCGACGGGCTGGCGGCAGAAGCCGTGCAGCCGGGCGCGATGCAGTGAGGGGTTCGGCTTTGGCCGGTGGTTTCTGGCATCGTCTTGATCAAACGGCGCGCAACCTGCTTCCCTTCGGGTCCATCGTGATGGCCATGCTGCTGGCCATGGTGCCCTTGCCCTTGCCCGGTTATTCCGTGGTCACACCGCCGCTGGTGTTGATCTGTTTGTTCTACTGGGTCATCCATCGGCCGGATTTGCTACGCCCGCTGGTGGTTTTCGCCTTGGGTGTTTTGCATGACCTGATCAGCGGTTCGCCGCTGGGCGTAACATCGCTTTATCTGATTTTGACCTATTGGCTGCTCATTACCCAGCGCCGCTTTTTCCTGGGCCGGTCTTTCGGGATGCTATGGCTCGGCTTTGCCCTGGTGGCATTTGGGGCGTCGGTTGTACAATGGCTGGTCTTTGCCCTGATGAGCGCGCATCTGCTGGATGCGCGACCAGTGCTGGTCCATGCCGCCCTGGGGGTGGCATTGTTCCCGCTGCCGACATATCTGCTGCAACGTCTGCACCGCGCCTATTTGAGCTGAGGAGACAATCTTGTCCGCCTATGATCGCGATGCCGAGCGACAGCGTATGCTGAGCCGCCGCACGCTGGTGCTGGGCGGTATGCAGGTGGCTGCCGTTTCCGCGCTGGTGGGACGGCTCTATTACCTGCAGATCGTGGAGCGCGACCGCTACAGCATGTTGGCGGATGATAACCGCATCTCGCTGCGACTGGTGGCCCCGCCACGCGGCCAGATACTGGACCGGTTTGGTGTGCCGCTGGCGGTGAATGAGCAGAATTTCAGCGTCACCGTGGTCTCAGAGCGTGCCGGCGACGTGCGGCAGATTCTGGATGAGGTCGGCAAGCTGGTCCCGCTGACCGAGGCTGATGAACGGCGCATCCAGCGTGACCTGCAGCGCTCCCGCGCCTTTGCTCCTATCACCATCAAGGAAAATCTGAGCTGGGATCAGGTTTCCGCCATTGAGGTCAATCTCCCCGACCTGCCGGGCATCTCCATTGATGTTGGGCAGGTCCGTTCCTATCCGTTCGGGGAGGCTTTGGCCCATGTCCTGGGTTATGTCGGTGCCGCAACCGATAAAGATCTGGAGAAATCCGACGATCCGTTGTTGACCCTGCCGGGCTTCCGCATCGGCAAGGGTGGGGTGGAGAAGCAGTTTGATTCTGCCTTGCGCGGGGCCGCTGGTACCCAGCAGCTGGAGGTCAATGCCGTTGGTCGGGTAATTCGTGAACTGTCGCGCGATAATGGCCAGCCGGGGCGGGAAACCACGCTGACGCTGGATGCCAAGCTGCAGCATTATGTACATCAGCGTCTGTCGGCGGAAATGAGTGCC
Organism: Niveispirillum sp. SYP-B3756; assembly: GCF_009495745.1. GTDB lineage: Bacteria > Pseudomonadota > Alphaproteobacteria > Azospirillales > Azospirillaceae > Niveispirillum. The sequence goes on along the minus strand of NZ_WIDQ01000003.1, from coordinate 523,145 downwards.
GCCGCCGTGGTGATCGATGTGCGCACCGGCGGTATCCAGGCGCTCTGTTCCTGCCCCGCCTTCGATCCTAATCAGTTCGCCGTGGGCATTGGCTATGATGCCTATCAGGCCTTGCTGAAGGATGAACGGACGCCGTTGATCAACAAGGCGATTGCCGGCCAATATCCGCCAGGATCGACCTTCAAGATGATCACGGCCTTGGCAGCGCTGGAATCGGGCATCGTCAATGCCGATCATCGCGTCACCTGTTCCGGCCATATCGAACTGGGCAGCCACCGCTTCCATTGCTGGCGGCGCGGCGGCCATGGCACTCTGGATATGGTTGGCGCGCTGATGAACAGCTGCGACGTCTATTTCTATGATCTGGCTCAGCGCATTGGTATGGACCGAATTGCCGCCATGGCCCGCAAATTTGGGCTGGGTGACAAGGTGGGGCTGGAACTGCCGGGGGAACGGCCCGGTCTGGTGCCTGATCCGGCCTGGAAACGTCGGGCGTTGAAGGCTGCCTGGCACCCCGGCGAAACCCTGATCGCCAGTATGGGCCAGGGCTACGTGCTGGCGACGCCTTTGCAGTTGGCGGTGATGACGGCGCGGCTGGCCAGTGGCCATGTGGTGCAGCCGCATCTGGCCAAATCCATCGAAGGTCAGTACCGTGAACAGACGGAATGGCCACGGATTGATGTTAAGCCGGAGAATCTGGCGGTCGTGCTGAAAGGCATGAATGCCGTGACCAATATACCAGGTGGTACCGCCTACAAATCGCGCATCACCATTCCGGGTATGGAGATGGCGGGCAAATCGGGCAGCGCCCAGGTACGCCGAATCTCCATGGCGGAGCGCAGCAGCGGCGTGCGCAAGAACGAGGATCTGGCCTGGCGGGAGCGTGACCATGCGCTGTTCGTCGCCTTTGCCCCAGTGGATGCGCCGAAATATGCCTGCGCCGTGTTTGTGGAACATGGCAGCAGCGGCGGCGGTGTCGCGGGGCCGATCGCCCGCGACATTCTGCTGGAATGCCAGATGCTGGACGCGGCCCGCGCCAGCGTGGCCCAGCAGCCGGAACCGGCCACCGCACCTTCCCGGCCTGATGCCGGCAGCACGGGGCAATAACCATGAGCCTGGACCTCTCCATCGACCGGGGGGCGATGACCATCGGGGAGAAGCTGGGCCAGATTTCCTGGAGTCTGGTCCTTCTCATCACCCTGGTGGCCAGCATTGGCTTTGCCATGCTCTATTCCGCCGCCAATGGCCATTTCGATCCCTGGGCCTCCCGCCAGATGCTGCGGTTCGGCGTGGGGCTGGTGGCGATGCTGCTGATTGCGCTGATCGATATCCGCTTCTGGATGAAGTTGGCCTACCCGCTCTATGGCATCGTCATGCTGCTGCTGATCGGGGTGGATTTGTTCGGCAATGTTGGCAAGGGGGCGCAGCGCTGGATTGATCTGGGCATCATCCAGTTGCAGCCATCCGAGATCATGAAGGTGACGCTGGTGATGGTGCTGGCCCGCTATTTCCACGGCGCCACGCTGGAAGATAGTGGCCGCATCCCCTTTCTGATTCCGCCCTTGCTGCTGGTGGGCGCGCCGGTGGCGTTGGTGCTGGCTCAGCCCAATCTTGGCACCTCGCTGATGCTGGTGATGGCGGCGGGGGCGCTGTTCTTCCTGTCCGGGGTGCGGCTGTGGAAGTTCGGCGTGCTCATCGCCGCTATCATCATCGCCGTGCCGCTGACCTGGCAGTTCGTACTGCATGATTATCAGCGCGACCGGGTGGAAACCTTTCTGGACCCGGATAGTGACCCGCTGGGTACCGGGTACCACATCACCCAGTCGAAGATCGCGTTTGGTTCCGGTGGGCTGATGGGCAAGGGCTTCCTGCAGGGTACGCAGAGCCATCTGAACTTCCTGCCGGAAAAGCAGACCGACTTCATCTTCACCATGCTGGCGGAGGAATTCGGGCTGGTGGGCAGCCTGTTCTTCCTGTTCCTCTATGGGCTGCTGTTGCTCTATGGCTTCATCATTGCCGGGCGCTGCCGCCATCAGTTCGGCAAGCTGCTGGCGCTGGGCGTCACGGTGAACCTGTTCCTTTATCTTTTCATCAATGTGGCCATGATCATGGGGCTGATCCCTGTGGTGGGCGTGCCGCTGCCACTGATCTCCTATGGCGGCACGGCGACGTTGGGGGTGATGATCGGTTTCGGGCTGCTGCTATCGGTGCATGTGCACCGGGATGTACGCATGTCGCGCCGGGGCATGGGTGACCTTTGACCCCGTCAGGGATGGGGGCAGAGGGTTGAATTGCTTGCAGTGCCAGGCTGCGTGAAATCCCGGTCGGCAGGCTTCATTTTCTTGTCGACAAGGTGTGAACCCTTTGCTACACAGCGCGCCTCGACGCGATGAACGAAGCGTCGGGGCCGCGAAAGCGGGTTGGGAATGGGCGCATAGCTCAGTTGGTAGAGCAGCTGACTCTTAATCAGCGGGTCCAAGGTTCGAGTCCTTGTGCGCCCACCATTCCCAAAAATGGCCGCCACGGCGGATATCAAGGTTGGGCGCATAGCTCAGTTGGTAGAGCAGCTGACTCTTAATCAGCGGGTCCAAGGTTCGAGTCCTTGTGCGCCCACCAACCTTGGTCCATCACCGTTGCAGCCTTTCAAGGTTGGGCGCATAGCTCAGTTGGTAGAGCAGCTGACTCTTAATCAGCGGGTCCAAGGTTCGAGTCCTTGTGCGCCCACCAACCTTGAGACAACATCCTGACATCAAATCCGGGTATACTCGCCAGACAGATCAGTCTCGGCGGGTTTTTTTATGCTCAGCACCCAATATGCCCCCTTCCGCATCACCGTATGCGGGATTGAGGAATTGCCTGACCATTGCCAGGTCGGCGTCAGCCATATGCTGTCGATCATGGACCCTGGCCGGTCCAAGCTGCCGGTTTTCAGCGGCTATGGCGAGCATGTGCGGCTGGATTTGCGATTCGATGATGTGGTGGAGCCGGTGCCCGACAAACAGCCGCCACAGCCGACTCATGTGCGCCAGATTCTCGATTTCGGGCGCAGCCTGACCGCCGAGCCGCCGGCAAAGGCGCATCTGCTGGTGCATTGCCATATGGGTGTGTCGCGGTCCACCGCAGCGATGACCCTGATTCTGGCCCAGGCGCGGCCTGATCGGCCGGCGGCAGAGGCTTTGGCGGAGGTGGCGCGCATCCGGCCCCAGGCCTGGCCCAATCTGCGCATTCTGGAAATAGGTGGGGAGATGCTGGGCTGCCGCGATGAATTGCTGGCGGCCTTGCCCGCCATCTATCAGCGGGCCACGGCGCATTGGCCGGCGGATTGGCTGGATTACCTGAAAAAAAATCACCGGGGGCGGGAGGTGCGGCTGCTGGAAGGCGGCTGACCGGTGGGGAAGGGCGATCAAGCCCAGGCCGACTCGCCGCTGTCGCCCAGAATTTGCCGGCAGAAGCGCACAGTGATCGGCTTCTTGGCCGCCAGCGCCTCCCGGTCCAGTCGGTCCACCACCCGGCGGGCGTTGGCAAAGCTGCGTTCGGTGCGGGTCAGCAGCCAGACAATCACCTCCTCCCCCACCCTGATCTGCCGGTCGGCGAACAGCTTCACCAGCACGGCCATGAACAGGGCGTCATCGGGGGCGGCCATACCGACGGCCGGGGCTGCCAGCAGGCGCGAACGCAGGTCCGGCAGGCGCAGCACCCAATTGATGGGCGCCTTGTCCGCCAGCAACAGCAGATGGCCCCCGGCATCGCGCGCCAGATTGTAGAGATGGAACAAGGCGCGCTCCAGCACCGGGTCACCGGCCACCTGCTGCGCGCCGTCCAGAACGGCAGCGCGGGTGGGGTGCAGCAGGTCGGGCAGGTCGTCAGTGCGCAGATCATCCACCTGCAACAGGTTGGCGCGCGCGCGGGCGCGCCAGATCTGCGCCAGATGGCTTTTGCCGGAACCGCTGGGCCCGAAAATCACCAGGGCCGGGGCCGGCCAGTCCGGCCAGCTATCCAGCCAGGCCACAGCATCCTGGTTGCCGGGGGCCACCAGGAAATCCGCCTCGCCCATGGCGGAACGGTGACCCAGATCCAGGGGGATTTGCCGGCTGCTGCTCAACGGCAGTCCCGGAGGAAGGGAGCCGATGGGCATTGTCGTATCCATAATCATGGTGCGGCCGGAATATCTGCGGGGCGGCGGAGGTCGGTCCCTTCCGCGGCGGGATTGGCGGGAAGCGGGTCGGCTGCCAAGTCAGGGCAGGGCGGGGCTGGTGGCTGGTGGCCGTGATAGAGGCTGCTGTCCAGGTAACGGGTGATGGCGAATCGGACCAGCACCCCGATGACGGCCGCCACCGGCATGGCCAGCAGCACCCCGACGAATCCGAACAGCGCGCCGCCGGCCATCAGGGCAAAGATCACCCAGACCGGATGCAGCCCCACCTTGTCGCCCACCAGCTTGGGCGTCAGCACATTGCCTTCCATGGCCTGACCGAAGAAAAAGATGCCGGCGACAATGGCCACCCGCCACACCTCGTCGAACTGGAAGAAGGCGATGCCGACGGAGGCACAGAACCCCACCAGCGAGCCGACAAAGGGGATGAAGGAAAGCAGGCCGGAGATCATGCCGACGATCAGGCCGAAATCCAGCCCGGCCAAGCTCAGCGCGATGGCGTAGAAGCTGCCCAGCGCCAGGCAGACTGTGGCCTGCCCACGCACAAACCCGGCCAGGGTTATATCCACGGCGCGGGCCTGTTCGCGGATGGTGTCGGCTTGCTGGCGGGGAAGCCAGCTGTTGATGGCCCCCACCATCCGGTCCCAGTCGCGCAACAGGTAAAAGGCGACGATGGGGGTGATGAAGGTGACAGAGAGAATATCCACCAGGGCGACACCCTGGCTGACCAGCCCCTTCAGGAAATCAGCCGTCCAGCTCATGGCGGTGCCGGCATAATCACCGGCGGCACTGCGCAGCCGTTCCATATCTTCCGGCGAGAGCCGGTTGATGAAGTGCTGAATCTGCGGCAGCAATTCCCGTTTGGCCCAGGCGATCCATTGCGGGGCGGCATTGATCAACTGCACGATTTGACCCTGCAGCAGCGGCACCAGCAGCAGCAGGGCCAGTACCGCCGCCAGGGCGAATCCCAGCAGAACCACGCTGGTGGCGGCCCAGCGGGGCATATGCCGTTCCAGCCGGTCGGTCACCGGGTCCAGCAGATAGGCCAGCGCCATGCCGGCCACGAACGGGGCTAACATGCTGCGCAGCAGCCAGATCAGGGCGATGAAGACCACCAGCCCCCAGACCCAGAATCGCCATTGCCGTCCGGCCGTCATGCCGCGTCTCCCGGTTGGTCGCCGGCATCGTCCCCGGCATTACGTGTACGCAGGATGAACAATCCGCGCAGCACATAGGCCACCATCGACCAGAGCGTGGTGGCGGCCACCAACAGCTCCGCCGGCAATACATACTCTTCCGGGGCCAGACGGGCGCCATAGACGGCCAGAATCAGCGCAGCCAGGGCCAGTTGCAGCGCGGTATTCAGCTTGCCCACCCAGAGCGGCTGGATGGATAGCCGCTCCCGCAGCATCACCAGCAGTACGGCCAGCCCCAGGATAATGGTGATATCCCGCAGCAGAATCAGTGCCACCAGCCAGAGCGGCACCAGCCCCACCGTTGCCATGGCCACAAAACAACCGACCAGCAGGGCCTTGTCGGCCAGCGGGTCCAGCCAGGCGCCCAGCTTGCTGCGCGCCCGGAACAGCCGCGCAATCATCCCGTCCAGCCCGTCAGAAACGGCTGCCAGCACGAACAGCCAGAAAGCCAGGGTTAGATGGTCGGACAAGATCAGCCATACCGTCACCGGCACGGCCAGCAGACGGCCACCTGTGATCAGGTTCGGCACATGCAGCATTGGATTCGGTTTTTCGGTTGTCATCTGGGCGTGATCCGGCGAGGGCAGGTTCTGGATTTAATCTAGGCGCTTTTGCTCACGCCTTATAGAGGCCCCGGCCCCCACCCGGACCCCCATGCCCGTATTCCCCATTATCCACGGCTGGGGAAAAGATGTTCCTATAACGTTCCCATTGTCCAGTCGCTTTTGATGAAATTATCCCCATGTTTCAGGAATAATGTGTCCAAATCCGTGCATGGATCGCCAAGCGCTTCTGATCATTGGCAATTTGGCCGCCGGTAACCGGGAGGGCATAAAAAACGGCACCGGTGCCTGTGCGCCGATGCCGTTTTTTGACCTAACCGCTTTGCCCGCGACCTTGCCTTACGGCACCGCAGGGGCAGGAGCAGGGGCTGGCGGGTTGGTGGCCGCCGTTGCGGCCCCGCGCCAGCGCAGCTCCCCGCTATTGCCGCTGTCGCTCAAGATCAGATCCTGCTGGGCCAGGGCATTGCGCAGCTGTTCCAGCCCGCCCATGTAGCGCAGCTCCAGCTCTGCCCCGCCACGCACCAGGGAGACAATACGGGTTTGGGTGATGGTGGGAATCTTGGCAAGGCGGCGGCGGGTTTCCACCCATTCATTCTGGGCGGTGAAAGGCACCTTCAGGCTCAGCCCACCCTCGTTCCCGCCGACCACCACATTGGCGGCGGTCCAGCGTTCCTCCAGCCGGCCGACGATTTTGTTGACGGCTTCCTGCAGGGTTGGGTTCCCGCGCGCGGCCATGTCAGTACCCGCCGTTAGAGTCGACTGGCTGACCGTAAAGCTTTCCGGGTTGCCGCTGGACGGGTGCAGCGTGACGGTGGCGGTGACCCCGCCGCTGGTGTTGGTCAGCACGGCGACGGCCACGTCGCCCGCCTGATAGCGGTCCGCGATGCGGCGCAGGGCGACGGCATCACCGGACAGGGCCTGCTCCACCCCGACATCCGCCACGTCCGCCGCTTCGCCATAAGGAACGGCCACCGGCACCAGCCCGCCTTGCAGGGGCAGGTTGGCCCAGCTTTGCCGCCAGTCGGTTTCCGCCTGCCACAGCACAGGCGTGCCGCCGGTCTGGTCCACCGGCAGAACCAGCACCGGCTTGGACCGCACCTCTGTATAAGAGACACCATGGCTGCGCATGAAATTGCGCACCGCCTGGGCATTGAAGGTGACGGCCAGCCGGCCGAGATAACGCACGGCGGAGGTCCGCTCCTCCTGCACCTCAAAGCTTTGCACCATCTGGTCGATGCTGGCGCCGTCCAGGCCGGACAGGGCGCTGCGGGCGCTGTCCGGGGTCAGCCGGTCGAACAAAGCCTCAAACGCCTTGCGCTGGCCGTCGCGGATGCCGCGATCGCGCGCCGTCGTGGCCGAATCCGCCGTGACATCGACGGAAACATCACGCACCGTGAACAGATCGTCCGACGGGGCAGCCCAGGCGGGCAGGGCCAGCGCCAGGACGGTCAGGGTGGCGGACAGGACTTTGCGCAAAGCGGGGGTGCAGGGAACCGGCATTGCCTTGGCTTCCGATATTGCTATGTTCGGCGCCGTCTAAACAGTCCGGAGCCGGGTTTGTTGCGGTCCGTTCTACCGCACCCGGCCCCCTTTACGCCAGCAGCGAGGATGAAGGCGATGAGCAGCTATTCCTACCGGGATGCCGGTGTCGATATCGATGCGGGCAATGCGCTGGTCGAGGCCATCAAGCCGCTGGCGAAATCGACGGCCCGCACCGGCTCCGACGCCGGGCTGGGTGGCTTCGGGGCCCTGTTCGATCTGCGCGCCGCCGGCTTCCACGATCCGCTGCTGGTATCCACCACCGACGGCGTGGGCACCAAGCTGAAGGTCGCCATCGATGCCAACCACCATGACACGGTGGGCATCGATCTGGTTGCCATGTGCGTGAATGATCTGGTGGTTCAGGGGGCAGAGCCGCTGCTGTTCCTGGATTATTACGCCACCGGCAAGCTGGATGTGACGGCCGGTCGCGCCATCGTCGCCGGTATCGCCGAAGGCTGCCGCCAGGCCGGTTGCGCCCTGGTGGGCGGGGAGACGGCGGAAATGCCCGGCATGTATGCCGAGGGCGATTATGATCTGGCCGGCTTCTCTGTCGGTGCCGTGGAACGTTCCCAGGTGCTGGTGGGCGACAAGGTGCAGGCCGGTGACGTGGTGCTGGGTCTGGCTTCCAGCGGTGTGCATTCCAACGGCTATTCGCTGGTGCGCAAGCTGGTGGGCGTCTCCGGCCTGACCTATGAAAGCGCCTGCCCCTGGGATGAAGGCTGCAGCCTGGGCGAAGCCCTGCTGACCCCGACGCGCATCTATGTCAAGCCGTTGCTGGCGGCGGTGCGCGCCGGTCTGGTCCATGCCATGGCCCATATTACGGGCGGCGGCCTGCTGGAAAATATCCCGCGCGTGCTGCCCGACGGGTTGGGCGTCGATCTGGATGCCGGCGCCTGGGAATTGCTGCCGGTGTTCAACTGGCTGAAGCGTACCGGCAATGTGGATGCCACGGAAATGGCTCGTACCTTCAATTGCGGCATCGGCATGGTGGTCATTGTCCCCGCCGACAAGGCCGATGAAGCCCTGGCGCTGCTGACCGAAAAGGGTGAAAAGGTCAGCCGCATCGGCACCGTGGTGCCGCGCGACGCTGCCGCCCACCGTGTTGTTATCAGTGGGCTGGAGCGTTGGTCGTGAAGCTGCGCCTGGGCGTCCTGATCTCCGGCCGGGGGTCGAACCTGCAGGCCCTGATCGACGCCTGCCGCGATCCGGATTTCCCGGCGGAGGTGGCTTTGGTCATCTCCAACAAGGCCGATGCCGGCGGGCTGGCCCGTGCCGCCGCCGCCGGCATCCCCAGCCTGGTGCTGAAGCCGAAGGATTTCGTCGACAAGCCGGCGCATGAAGCGGCGATGACGGCGGCCTTGGAACAGGCCGGCGTCGGGCTGGTCTGTCTGGCGGGTTTCATGCGGCTGCTGACGGGTGGATTCGTCGCCCATTGGCATGATCGGCTGATCAACATCCACCCGTCGCTGCTGCCTTCCTTCCCCGGTGTCGACACTCATGCCCGCGCGCTGGCCGCTGGCGTGCGCTTCCATGGCTGCACCGTGCATTACGTGCGCGAGGTGATGGATGAAGGCCCGATCATCGTGCAGGCCGCCGTTCCGGTGCTGACCGGCGACAATCCGGACGATCTGGCCGCCCGCGTGCTGGTGCAGGAACATCAGGCCTATCCCCTGGCCGTGCGGCTGATCGGTGAGGGACGGGTGCGGGTGGAAGGGGCGGTCGTCCATATAGAAGCGGCAGAGGTGCCGGCCCCGGTGATCTGCCCCGTGGCATCGTCCTCTTAGCGGCTAAAATCCGATGATCATCCGCCCCGCCACCGCCGACGATCTGCCTTTCATCCATGCCCAGGCCCCGCGTCTGGCCGGGGTGGCCGATCTGGCCTGGCGCACGGGGGAAGAGGTGATGCATTTCCAGCGCGCCTTCATGCATGAAACGCTGGAAGCCCCCCGGCCCGGTGCCGTCACCTTCATCGCCTGCGACGGGGATGAACGGCTGGGCTTCATCCATGCTGAGCCGCAACTGGATATCTTCACCGATCGGCAATGCGCCTATGTGCCGCTGCTGGCCGTTACCCCGGAGGCCGAGGGCAGGGGGGTGGCCGCCGCCCTGATGGCGGCGGTGGAATCCTGGGCCCGTGAGCAGGGCTATGCCACCGTGGCCCTGGATGTGTTCGCCAGCAATGCGCGTGGCCGCGCCTTCTATGCCCGGCAGGGTTATGGAGAAGAGACGCTGCGGCTGGTGAAGGATATCCGCTAGTCCCTTTACTGGTCAGCATATCCCCCCTTGGCATGGAACCGTTCCGCCTGTACATAATTGACATAACTGGTCGATATGACGTTCAGGGAGGAAGAATCATGGCAGGCAGCCACGGACCGGTGGTCGTCAATGACAAGCTTGTGCGCGAACATGCGGAAGGGTGGCATTCCTTCACCCGCTTCACCACCATCAGCATCATCTGCGTCACGCTGATCTTGCTGATGTTCATGCTGCATTTTGCCGTGGGCTGGGGCTATGCGGTCTTCTTCATGCTGATCGGCTGGGTTGCTACGGCCATTCTGGCCCTGCTGGGTAAGATATAAGTATTTCGAATCGGTTTTAATCGATTGAACGCCGCTCAAAGGGCTGTCCGTGAAGATCGGACAGCCCTTTTTGTATTTTTCCGCCCCCGGAACAGACCGCTTTATCCGCCTACCCTGACCTTTAGTGCGCGTTGGCCACGGTTCAAGCCCTTGAAGGGGGCACACCCCTGTGCCACGTTAACAACTGAACCGTCACCCACCGTTCATTGCCGTGCCCATCTGGGGCGGGCGGTCGGGTCCAGGCCCAGCGGGGCTGGCGGTGCATTGAGATCAGAAGGCAGATAGATATGCTGGACATCCCCCGTGGTGTTCTCTACCCGGTCCTTCCGCTGAGAGACATCGTCGTCTTCCCCCATATGATCGTCCCGCTGTTCGTGGGCCGCGAGAAGTCGGTCCGCGCGCTGGAAGACGTGATGAAGGATGACAAGCAGATCCTGCTGGTCACCCAGAAGAACGCTTCACAGGATGATCCGACGCCGGCCGACATCTATAGTGTCGGCACCGTCGGCACGGTGTTGCAGCTGCTGAAACTGCCCGACGGCACCGTCAAGGTGCTGGTTGAGGGCGGCAAGCGCGCCACCATCACCAAATTCGGCGAGAGCGAGGAATTCTTCCAGGCCTATGCCGAGCTGATCGAGGAAGCGGCCAGCGAGCCGCAGGAGCTGGAGGCGCTGTCGCGCGCCGCCGTCTCGCAGTTTGAGCAATATATCAAGCTGAACAAGAAGATTCCGCCCGAGGTGCTGGTCTCGATCAACCAGATCGAGGAGCCGGGCAAGCTGGCCGATACCATCGCCAGCCATCTTCAGCTGAAGATTCCCGAAAAGCAGCAATTGCTGGAGACCCCCACCGTCGCTGAACGGCTGGAGAAGGTCTATGCCTTCATGGAAGGCGAGATCGGCGTGCTGCAGGTAGAAAAGCGCATCCGCAACCGCGTGAAGCGCCAGATGGAGAAGACCCAACGCGAATATTATCTGAATGAGCAGATGAAGGCCATTCAGAAGGAATTGGGCGAGGGCGAGGACGGCAAGGACGAGGTGGCGGAGATCGAGGAAAAGATCGCCAAGACCAAGTTCAGCAAGGAAGCCCGCGAAAAGGCCCAGGCCGAGGTCAAGAAGCTGCGCACCATGAGCCCGATGAGCGCCGAGGCGACGGTGGTGCGCAACTATCTGGACTGGATGCTGTCGATTCCCTGGAAGAAGCGCAGCAAGGTCAAAAAGGACATCAAGGGCGCTGAATCCATTCTGAATGCCGACCATCACGGGCTGGAAAAGGTCAAGGAGCGCATCCTTGAATATCTGGCCGTGCAGCAGCGCATGGATAAGGTGAAGGGGCCGATTCTCTGCCTGGTCGGTCCGCCGGGTGTAGGCAAGACCTCGCTGGGCAAATCCATCGCCAAGGCCACCGGTCGCACATTCGTGCGCATGTCGCTGGGCGGCGTGCGCGACGAGGCCGAGGTGCGCGGTCACCGCCGCACCTATATCGGCTCCATGCCCGGCAAGATCATCCAGGGCATGAAGAAGGCCAAGACCTCCAACCCGCTGTTCCTGCTGGACGAGATCGATAAGCTGGGCGCCGATTGGCGCGGCGACCCGTCTTCGGCCCTGCTGGAAGTGCTGGACCCGGAACAGAACAGCACCTTCAGCGACCATTATCTGGAGGTGGATTACGACCTGTCCGACGTGATGTTCGTCTGCACGGCCAATTCGCTGCGGATGCCGCAGCCGCTGCTGGACCGTATGGAGATCATCCGCCTGTCCGGTTACACCGAGGACGAGAAGGTGGAGATCGCCAAGCGCCACCTAATCGCCAAGCAGGTGGCCGATCATGGGCTGAAGGAAGGCGAGTTCGCCATCGCCGACGACGCGCTGCGTGATGTGATCCGCTATTACACGCGGGAAGCCGGTGTGCGTTCGCTGGAACGCGAACTGGCCAATCTGGCCCGCAAGGCGATCAAGGAAATCCTGATGCAGGGTGTCACGACCGTGAAGGTGACGCCGGACAATCTGGAGAAATTCGCCGGCGTCCGCCGCTTCCGCTTCGGCGAAGCGGAGCTGGAGGATCAGGTGGGGGCAACCACCGGTCTGGCCTGGACCGAGGTGGGCGGTGAGTTGTTGACCATCGAGGCGGTGATGCTGCGCGGCAAGGGCCGCATCCAGACCACCGGCAAGCTGGGCGACGTGATGAAGGAATCGGTGCAGGCGGCCGAATCTTACGTAAAGGCCAATGCGCTGAAATTTGGCATCAAGCCGACCTTGTTCGAGCGGCGTGACATCCATGTCCATGTGCCGGAAGGGGCCACGCCAAAGGATGGCCCCTCTGCCGGTGTGGCCATGATCACCACCATCGTCTCCGTGCTGACCGGGATTCCGGTGCGCAAGGATATTGCCATGACCGGTGAAATCACCCTGCGCGGCAAGGTGCTGCCGATTGGCGGGCTGAAGGAGAAGCTGCTGGCCGCCCTGCGGGGCGGTATCAAACGGGTTCTGATTCCCCAGGAGAATGAAAAGGACCTGGCGGAGATTCCCGACAATGTGAAGAAGGGCCTGACAATCGTGCCGGTTTCGACGGTTGATGAGGTGATTGCCAACGCTTTGGCCTCCGCTCCGGTTGAAATCGAGTGGTCTGAGCCCGATGAAGTGGCTCAGATGCCCGGAAAAGCTGGGGAAGAGGACCGGGATGGCGTGATTCGCCATTGAAGTGGATCAGGAAATCGTGTGAATTGGGTTCCCGCTGCCCCCCCGACCATTGTGGGCGTCGGCAGCGGTATCCAATCTCTTTGTGCCTGGACATGCCGTTCGGGCACGCGCAACCGATACTCTCTTGATGAGGGGGGCCTTAAGTGAACAAGAACGATCTCGTTGCCGTGGTCGCCGAAGCGGCTGGTTTGTCCAAGGCGGACGCGAATAAGGCCGTGGATGCGGTCTTCGATGGGATCACCGGCGCGCTGCAGAAGGGCGACGAAGTGCGTTTGGTTGGTTTCGGCACCTTCGCCGTTGCCGAGCGTGCGGCTTCCGAAGGCCGTAATCCCCGCACCGGTGAGAAGATCGCCATCTCCGCCAGCAAGCAGCCGAAGTTCAAGCCCGGCAAGGGCCTGAAGGACGCGCTGAACTGATCTGGCGTTTGGATGCTTCCGGCCGGATTCCGGCCGGGTGTACCCATTTGATGATGAAACGGGCGGCCAGAAGGCACGCCCGTTTTCTTTTTTATGGCTTAGATGAAGAACGGGGTTGATTCTTTACGCGACGCCGCTAATGTCGCCCCCGCAAATGGTTCGGGCGGTTAGCTCAGAGGTAGAGCTTCGGTTTTACACACCGCAGGTCGGGGGTTCGACTCCCTCACCGCCCACCATTTCCTCTTGAAATATCTGATGAATCAGGCCGCCGGTTGACATCGGGTGGCCTTTTTTCTGTCTACGCCCCATGGCTTGCTTCTGGGTTTGTGGTCGAAAGAAAGGATTTTCAAAAAAAAGCGATTTCATGTTTGACAAGGGTGGGTGGGTCGCTTATACACCCGCCCACCTCACGGCGACGGGGTGATCGGAAACGAAACGACGGCGCCGGGAAGAGTTAAGCGGGTGTAGCTCAGTTGGTTAGAGCGCCGGCCTGTCACGCCGGAGGCCGCGGGTTCAAGTCCCGTCACTCGCGCCACTCTCCACGAGGTTTAAGCCAGCAGACTGGTTTTGCTGTGCGGGTGTAGCTCAGTTGGTTAGAGCGCCGGCCTGTCACGCCGGAGGCCGCGGGTTCAAGTCCCGTCACTCGCGCCACCCCCTATGACAAAGGGTGATGGCGCCCTAAAGACAATGCCCTTAGGAAGGGGCGGTAAAACTTCCCACCCTGCGCGGGTGTAGCTCAGTTGGTTAGAGCGCCGGCCTGTCACGCCGGAGGCCGCGGGTTCAAGTCCCGTCACTCGCGCCACTTCCTTACATGCGATAACTTGATGCAAAAAGCCGTAGAGCGCCGCCAGCGTTCTGTACGGCTTTTTTGCTTTTTGATCATGGGTTTGTCGCCTGTGTCCATCATCGGGTCTCCGGTGCGGGTACAGGCATACAGGGACGTTGGAGCAGGCAATTTCACGCCAGCCTCACCGTCCATGCAAGGCTGCCTTGCCGCAGCGCATCAAAAGGCGGAAAGCCAACCATTTCCATGGAGTTGAGAACGTTTCTCAGGCCAAAAAATGGCGTAATTCGCTTTCCTTTGTGCGGGGCAGGGGCCTATATTCCGTTGGGCTTGGGGTGTCCCTCGCAAGCCTGCCAGTCCATGAACCGCCTGCGGTTTTGCCATATGTCCAACCGGCCCGTTAATACGGACCGGTAGTGCGACGTGGCATAAGCCCAGGCTGAAACGGTGTGACGATGTCCGATCCGTTGTCCAACCCGCTGTTGGTGCAATATCTCCCGATCCTGGTCTTCCTGGTTATCGCTACCGTGATCGCCGGTGCGATGGTTGGTGCCGCCATGCTGGTGGGCCCCAAGAAGCCGGATAGCGAGAAGCTCTCTGCCTACGAATGCGGTTTCGAAGCGTTCGACGATGCGCGCAGCAAATTCGATGTGCGTTTCTATCTGGTTGCCATCCTGTTCATCATCTTCGATCTGGAAGTGGCGTTCCTGTTTCCCTGGGCTATTTCCCTGGGTGGCATCGGGATGTTCGGTTTCTGGTCGATGATGGTCTTCCTGGGCATCCTGACCGTCGGCTTCATCTATGAATGGAAGAAGGGCGCGCTGGAGTGGGAGTGATCCCGTTTCCGCGCCGCCAGGGAGCAACAGCGCCATGAGCAACAATCTCGTCACCGGCAACGCCAACAGTGTCGTGACCAACACCAGCCCGCTGCCGCCCGGTTCCGCTCAGGACGCCTATTTGAAGGCCGTCACGACGGAGATCGAGGATAAGGGCTTCATCGTCGCCAAGATGGATGATCTTGTGACCTGGGCGCGCACCGGTTCGCTGTGGCCGATGACCTTCGGTCTGGCCTGCTGCGCGGTGGAGATGATCCATTCCTACATGGCGCGCTACGATCTGGATCGGTTCGGTGTGATTCCGCGCCCCAGCCCGCGTCAGTCGGACGTGATGATCGTTGCCGGCACCCTTTGCAACAAGATGGCCCCGGCGCTGCGCAAGGTCTATGACCAGATGGCGGAGCCGCGGTGGGTCATCTCCATGGGTAGCTGCGCCAATGGCGGCGGCTATTACCATTATTCCTACTCCGTCGTGCGCGGCTGCGACCGCATCGTGCCGGTGGATATCTATGTTCCCGGCTGCCCGCCGACCGCCGAGGCGCTGGTCTACGGCATTCTGCAATTGCAGAAGAAGATCAAGGGCGGCAATCGCCTGATCCGCGCCTGAGTTTTGGCTAAAGACGGTTTGTAGGACGCTTGGCTATGAGCGATGAGGCCCTGAAAGAACTCGGTGACTATATCAGTGGTGCCCTGGGCGCTGCTGTGGTGAAGACCGAGGTGGCGTATGGTGAATTGATGGTGACGCTGACGCGCGAAGGCGCGTTGCGTGGCATCCAGTTCCTGCGCGACGACTCGACGACCCGCTGCGAGATGCTGGCCGACATCGCCGGCGTGGACTATCCCAGCCGCCCTGAGCGGTTCGAGGTGGTCTACAACCTGCTGAGCGTCAAGCATAACCACCGTATCCGGGTAAAGGTGACGACGGATGAGGACACGCCTGTGCCCTCCGTCGTCTCCCTCTATCCGGTTGCGGGCTGGTTTGAGCGCGAGGCCTGGGATCTTTACGGTATTTTCTTTGCCGATAACCCGGACCTGCGCCGCATCCTCACCGATTACGGTTTCGAGGGGCATCCGCTGCGCAAGGACTTCCCGCTGACCGGCTATGTCGAGCTACGCTACGACGAAGAGCAGAAGCGCGTCGTCTATGAGCCGGTGACCCTGCGGCAGGATTTCCGCACCTTCGATTTCCTCTCTCCCTGGGAAGGCATGACCGACGTGCAGTTGCCGGGTGATGAGAAGGCTGTCATTCCGCTGGGCGCGCCGACGCCCGCGGCTAAGCGTTAAGGGGGCCGTCCCAATGGCAACGACCAACGTCGCAACCCAGACAGGTGCCGGGATCGCCACCGCCGGCCAGCCCGGTGAAGTGCAGATCAAGCCGCTGACGATGAATTTCGGCCCCCAGCACCCGGCAGCGCATGGTGTGCTGCGCCTGGTGATGGAGATGGACGGCGAAATCGTCGAACGCGCCGATCCGCATATCGGTCTGCTGCACCGCGGCACCGAAAAGCTGATCGAGTACAAGACCTATACTCAGGCAACGCCCTATTTCGACCGGTTGGATTATGTGTCCCCGATGTCGATGGAGCACACCTGGGTTTTGTCGGTGGAGAAGCTGCTGGGCATCACCCCGCCCAAGCGTGGCCAATATATTCGCGTGCTCTATGCTGAGCTGACGCGTGTTCTGAACCATCTGCTGAATCTGACGACCTTCGCGCTCGACGTTGGTGCCATCACGCCGGCGCTGTGGGGCTTTGAAGAGCGCGAGAAACTGATGGAATTCTACGAGCGCGTGTCGGGCGCTCGTATGCATGCCAACTATTTCCGCCCCGGTGGGGTCAATCTGGACCTGCCGGCGGGTTTGGCGGACGATATTTTCGAATATACGGAGCGGTTCCCCAAGTTCTACAGCGACCTGGAGAACCTGCTGAGTGAGAACCGCGTGTTCAAGCAGCGCACCGTCGATATCGGCGTCGTCAGCGCCGCCGACGCGCTGGCCTGGGGCTTCAGTGGCCCGATGCTGCGCGGTTCCAATGTGGCCTGGGATCTGCGCAAGGCGCAGCCCTATGACAGCTACGAAGAATTCGATTTCGACATTCCGGTCGGCCTGACCGGCGACTGCTACGCCCGCTATCTGGTGCGGATGGAGGAGATGAAGCAATCCATCTCCATCATGCGTCAGGCGCTGGACAAGCTGTCCAAGACGCCGGGCCCGGTGAAGGTGAATGACCGCAAGGTGTCGCCGCCCTCGCGTGGCGAAATGAAGCGGTCGATGGAATCCCTGATCCATCATTTCAAGCTGTATACCGAGGGCTACCACGTGCCGGCCGGCGAGACCTATACGGCGACCGAATCGCCGAAGGGTGAGCTGGGCGTCTATCTGGTGTCCGATGGCACCAACCGCCCGTACCGCTGCAAGATCCGCCCGACCGGTTTCTCGCACCTGCAGGCGATGGATTTCATGTCCAAGGGCCACATGCTCGCCGATGCCGTGGCGATCATCGGCTCCATGGACATCGTGTTCGGAGAGATTGACCGATGAGTGCCGCCCATTCCCATGGTCCCGCCGTGGCGGAGCCGACCAGCTTCGAATTCTCTGCGGAGAATCTGGAGCATGCCAAGCGCATCATCGCCAAATATCCCGAAGGCCGTCAGCAGAGCGCGGTGATGCCGCTGCTTGACCTGGCCCAGCGCCAGTGCGGCGGCTGGCTGCCCAAGGTCGCCATCGATTATGTGGCACACTATCTGGACATGGCCCCGATCCGGGCGCTGGAAGTGGCCAGCTTCTATACGATGTACAATCTGAAGCCGGTCGGTAAGCACTTCGTCCAGGTTTGCACCACGACCCCGTGCTGGCTGCGCGGATCGGACGAGGTGCTGCACGCTTGTGAGAAGAAGCTGGGTATCAAGGCCGGCCAGACGACGCCGGACGGCCAGTTCACCGTGATCGAGGTGGAATGCCTTGGTGCCTGCGTGAACGCACCGATGATGCAGATCGGTGACGATTTCTATGAAGACCTGACGGCGGAGACGACGGAAAAGGTTCTCGATGCGCTGGCGCGCGGCGAGAAGCCGACGGTTGGCCCGCAGAATGGCCGTTTGCGGTCCTGCCCGTCGGGCGGTCCGACCACGCTCACCCAGTCGGCCTTGGCCGCTGGCGTCAAGCCGCAGAACTGAGGGGAGGGGAGAGATCATGCTTCGCGATGAAGACCGCATCTTCACCAACCTCTACGGCTTTGAAAGCCCGTTCCTGGATGGTGCCAAGACCCGTGGTGACTGGTCTGGCACCAAGGAGATCCTGGATCTCGGCCGTGAAAAGATCATTGAGCTGGTGAAGGAATCCGGCCTGCGTGGCCGCGGTGGCGCTGGCTTCTCCACCGGCATGAAGTGGTCCTTCATGCCCAAGACCAGCAATGGTCCCGTATATCTGGTGGTGAATGCCGACGAGGGCGAGCCCGGTACCTGTAAGGATCGGGAAATCATGCGCCACGATCCGCACAAGCTGATCGAAGGCTGCCTGATCGCCGGTTTCGCCATTGGCGCTACGGCCACCTATATTTATATCCGCGGTGAGTTCTACTACGAAGCCGCCAACGTTCAGCGCGCGATTGACGAGGCTTATGCTTCCGGTCTGATCGGCAAGAACGCCTGTGGCTCCGGCTATGATCACGACGTCTATCTGCATCTGGGTGCTGGAGCCTATATTTGCGGTGAAGAGACGGCGCTGATCGAGAGCATCGAGGGCAAGAAGGGGCAGCCGCGTAACAAGCCGCCCTTCCCGGCCATGGCGGGCCTCTATTCCCGCCCGACGACGGTGAATAACGTCGAATCCATAGCCGTGGTTCCCACCATTCTGCGTCGGGGCCCGTCCTGGTTCGCCGGTCTGGGCCGTCCGAAGAACAGCGGCACCAAGCTATTCTGCATTTCCGGTCATGTGAACCAGCCGGCAACCGTCGAAGAAGAGATGGGCATTCCGCTGAAGGAACTGATTGAGAAGCATTGCGGCGGCGTGCGTGGCGGTTGGGATAACCTGCTGGCCATCATCCCCGGCGGTTCCTCGGTGCCGCTGCTGCCCAAGGAAATTTGCGACACGGTGTTGATGGATTTCGACAGCCTGCGTGAGGTCCGGTCGGGCCTGGGCACGGCGGCTGTCATCGTCATGGACAAATCGACCGATATTGTCCGCGCTATCGCCCGCCTGTCGAAATTCTACATGCATGAAAGCTGCGGCCAGTGCACGCCCTGCCGTGAAGGCACGGGCTGGATGTGGCGCGTGATGGAACGTCTGGTGAAGGGTAATGCCCGTGTCGAGGAAATCGACATGCTGCTGGACGTGACCAAGCAGGTGGAAGGCCACACGATCTGCGCGCTGGGTGATGCCGCCGCGTGGCCGATCCAGGGTTTGATGCGTCATTTCCGCCCCGAGGTGGAACGCCGCATTCTTGAATACCGCACGCACGCCGAACTCGGCGCGCGCGTGGCCGCAGAGTAAGTCGGGGGCCCGAGAGGATACCATGCCCAAGCTCACAATCGACGGTATCGAGGTCGAAGTCGCCCCCGGCACCTCCGTGCTTCAGGCTTGCGAGCAGCTCGGCATCGAGGTGCCGCGCTTCTGCTACCACGAGCGCCTGTCCGTTCCCGCCAACTGCCGCATGTGCCTCGTTGAGGTGGAGCGCAGCCCGAAGCCGGTGGCATCCTGTGCCATGCCGGCGGGTGAGGGGATGGTCGTCAAGACCAACACCGACACCGTCCATAAGGCCCGTAAGGGCGTGATGGAATTCCTGCTGATCAACCACCCGCTGGATTGCCCGATCTGCGACCAGGGTGGTGAGTGCGATCTGCAGGACCAGGCGGTCTCCTACGGCTATGATCGTGGCCGGTATGAGGAGAACAAGCGGGCGGTGAAGGATAAATATATGGGTCCGCTGATCCGGACCTATATGACCCGCTGCATCCAGTGCACCCGCTGCATCCGCTTCGTGGATGAGATTGCCGGCGTGCCGGCCCTGGGCGGTCTGGCCCGTGGCGAGCATCTGGAAATAACCCCGGCGCTGGAAGTCGGTGTGAATTCGGAAATGTCGGGCAACCTCGTTGATGTTTGCCCCGTCGGTGCGCTGACCTCCAAGCCCTACGCGTTTAATGCGCGGCCTTGGGAGTTGCGCAAGACCGAGAGCATCGACGTGATGGATGCCGTCGGCTCCAACATCCGCGTCGACGCCCGTGGCGGCGAAGTGTTGCGCGTTCTTCCGCGTCTGCATGAGGATGTGAACGAGGAATGGATCAGCGACAAGACGCGCTATGCCATTGATGGTCTGAAGCGTCAGCGTCTGGATCGCCCCTATGTGCGTGGCACCGATGGTAAGCTGAAGCCGGCGACCTGGGCTGAGGCGTTTGCCGCCATCAAGACCCGTCTGGCCAATGTGCCGGGCAGCAAGATTGCCGGTATCGCCGGTGATCTTGTCGATGTCGAAAGCGTTGTTGCGCTGAAGGATCTGCTGACCAAGCTGGGTTCGGCGAACCTGGATTGCCGCCAGGATGGCGCGCAGTTCGATACCAGCAATCGCGCCGGCTATATTTTCAACACCGGCATTGCCGGGATTGAAAATGCCGATGTCGTGCTGCTGATCGGCACCAACCCGCGTTGGGAAGCCCCGCTGGTCAATGCCCGCATCCGCAAGACCTATCTGACAGGCAAGCTGAAGAAGGTTGCTGTCGTTGGCCAGAATTTCGATCTGACCTATCCGACCGAATTCCTGGGCAATAGCGGCTCTGTTCTGTCGGCCCTGGCCGATGGCTCGCATCCGTTTGTCGAAACGCTGAAGGCTGCCAAGAACCCGCTGATCATTCTGGGTGCCGGCGCGCTGCGCCGTGGCGACGGGCTGGCCGTTCAGGCAGCATCCCGCGCCATTGCCGAAAATGTCGGCGCCGTGCGGGAAGACTGGAACGGTTTCAATGTGCTGCATCTGGCCGCTGGCCGGGTTGGCGCGCTGGATGCCGGCTTCTTGCCGGGTCCGGGTGGCCGCGATCTGGCGGGCATCCTGGCTGGTGCGCAGTCGGGTGAGATCGAGGCGGTCTATCTGCTGGGTGCGGATGAGATTGATGGTGCCAAGCTGGGTAAGGCCTTCGTGGTCTATCAGGGCCATCATGGCGACCGTGGCGCGCATCGCGCCGACGTGATCCTGCCGGGTGCCGCCTATACGGAGAAGAACGCCACTTACGTCAATACTGAGGGCCGCGTACAGCACGCCCGTTTCGCCACCTTCCCCCTGGGTGAGGCACGCGAAGACTGGAAGATCCTGCGCGCTTTGTCGACGGAGCTGGGGCAGGCGTTGCCCTATGACACGTTGGCCCAACTGCGCCAGCGTCTGGTGCAGGTCAATCCGGTATTCGCTACGCTGGACCGTCTGGTTCCCTCGGTTTGGGGGCCGTTTGGTCAGGCTGGCACCATTGCCGATGCGCATTTCGCGTCGCCGATCGAGAATTTCTATATGACGGACCCGATCAGCCGCGCCTCGCAGACGATGGCGCAATGTACGGAAGCCTTCCTGAAGCCGGCTTTGCCGGCCGCCGCTGCGGAGTAAGCGACGATGTTGGAGAATTGGGCCCACCTGTGGGATCAGTTGCCGCTGATCGTCCGGATCGTCGCGTCGATCCTGGTCATCACCGTGCCATTGCTGATCGGCATGGCCATGTTGACCTATTTCGAACGCAAGGTGATGGCGGCGATGCAGCTTCGCCAAGGTCCGGCCCTTGTCGGTCCCTGGGGCTTGTTGCAGGCATTCGCTGACGGTTTGAAGCTGCTGAGCAAGGAAGTCATCATTCCTGCCGGTGCCAACCGCGTCGTCTTCCTGGCGGCACCGATGCTGACCTTCCTGTTGGCGCTGGTCGCCTGGGCGGTGATACCGTTCGGTGAAGGGCTGGTGCTGGCGGATATCAATGTCGGCGTCCTCTATCTCTTTGCCATCAGTTCGCTGGGTGTCTATGGCATCATCATGGCAGGCTGGGCGTCGAACTCGAAATACGCCTTCCTGGGTGGTCTGCGCGCAGCGGCACAGATGGTCTCTTACGAGGTCTCCATCGGCCTCGTGATCATCACGGTGCTGCTGTGCGTCGGGTCGCTGAACCTGTCGAAGATCGTGGAAGCGCAGAAGAGCATCTGGTTCTTCATTCCGCTGTTCCCGATGTTCATCATCTTCTTCATCTCGGCTCTGGCGGAAACCAACCGCGCCCCGTTCGATTTGCCGGAAGGTGAATCCGAGCTGTCCGGTGGTTTCAACGTCGAATATTCGTCGATGGCGTTCGCCCTGTTCTTCCTGGGCGAGTACATCAACATGATCCTGATGAGCGGCATGACCTCCATCCTGTTCCTGGGTGGTTGGCTTCCGCCGTTGGACATCGCGCCGTTGAACTGGATACCGGGTCCGCTCTGGTTCATCTTGAAGATCTGCTTCTGCCTGTTCTGCTTCATCTGGGTCCGCGCGACGCTGCCGCGTTACCGCTATGATCAGTTGATGCGTCTGGGTTGGAAGGTCTTCCTGCCGTTCTCGTTGATCTGGGTCGTCCTGACCGCCGGTGTCCTGGTCTATTTCGACCTGCTGCCGAAGTGATATCGCTTGTAAAGGGCAGGGGGATCCGTTCCCCCGCCCGGTTATGGAGGTGATCATGGCCCTGCTCGACCGTACCGCGCGCGGCCTGTTCCTGGTGGAGCTTGTGAAGGGCATGGCGCTGACATTCAGCTACATGTTCCGTCCGCGGGCAACCATCAACTATCCGTATGAGCGCGGGCCAACCAGCCCGCGCTTCCGCGGTGAACATGCGTTGCGCCGCTACCCGAACGGTGAAGAACGCTGCATCGCCTGCAAGCTTTGCGAAGCGATCTGCCCGGCTCTGGCCATCACCATCGAGGCCGAACCGCGTGAGGATGGCAGCCGCCGTACCACGCGTTACGACATCGATATGACGAAATGCATCTATTGTGGCCTGTGCCAGGAGGCCTGCCCTGTGGATGCCATCGTTGAGGGCCCGAACCTGGAATTCGCCACGGAAACCCGCGAGGAGCTTTTCTATAATAAGGAAAAGCTGCTGGCGAATGGCGACCGCTGGGAAGCCCTGATCGCTGCCAATCTTGCGGCAGATGCGCCGTACCGATAAAAACCCTTGGCGTTCCGGCGATCCCGCCGGAACGTCCGCCTGCCCTTCGCCCGGAGTATCCTCCGTGACCTGTTTCAGCAAACGACCCGCGCCGGAGGCGGCGTAACCATGGTGAATATCGCATTCTTCGTGTTCGCCGCGATCCTGCTGGCTTCGGCCGTGCGGGTGATCACCGCCAAGAACCCCGTTCACTCGGTGTTGTTCCTTATCCTCGCCTTCTTCAGCGCAGCGGCCTTGTTCGTGCTGATCGGTGCCGAATTCGTGGCCATGATCCTGGTCATCGTCTATGTCGGCGCGGTGGCGGTGCTGTTCCTGTTCGTGGTGATGATGCTCGACATCAACTTCCAGGAACTGCGGCATGGTTTCCTGCGCTATATGCCGGTTGGCCTGGTGGTCGGCGGCATCCTGGCGGTGGAACTGGGCTTCCTGGCTGCGACGCAGTTGATCGGCCCGGTAGAGGCCGCGGGAGGCCCCACGGCCATCCCGCCAGTGTCGGAACTGACCAATACGCAGGCCATCGGCCATATCCTCTATACCGACTACGTTTACGCCTTCCAGGCTTCCGGCCTGATCCTGCTGGTTGCGATGATCGGCGCCATCGTGCTGACCCTGCGGTCGCGCAAGGGTGTCCGCCGCCAGGAGATCGGCCAGCAGCTTGACCGCAAACGCGACCAGGTTGTCGCGGTGCGTAAGGTGCCGACGCGGGGAGGCGTCTGATCATGTTGGAAGTTGGACTTTCGCATTACCTGATCCTGTCGGCGGTGTTGTTCACCATCGGCGTGTTCGGCATCTTCCTGAACCGGAAGAACGTGATCATCATCCTGATGTCCGTGGAAATGATCCTGCTGGCGGTCAACATCAATCTGGTGGCCTTCTCGGTCTATCTCAATGACCTGGTGGGCCAGATTTTCACCATGTTCATCCTGACCGTGGCTGCCGCAGAGGCGGCGATCGGTCTGGCGATCCTGGTGGTGTACTTCCGCAACCGCGGCACGATCGCGGTTGAAGACATCAACATGATGAAGGGTTGAGGCGGGCATCATGGAAATCGCTGCCATCTTCCTGCCCCTGTTGGGCGCCTTCATCGCCGGGTTCTTCGGTCGCCTGATCGGCGACCGGGGTGCCCAGATCGTCACCTGTGCCGGCGTGCTGACCGCCGCCGTGCTGTCCGTGTTGCTCTTCACCGAAATCGGTTTCGGTGGGCACGAGGCAGCGCGCACCATCCACCTGTTCACTTGGATCGACAGCGGCACCTTCGAGGTGTCCTGGTCGCTGCGGATTGATACGCTCACGGCCGTCATGCTGGTCGTGGTTAACGGCGTCTCCGCCATGGTGCATGTCTACTCGGTCGGCTATATGAGCCATGATCCGAGCAAAGCTCGCTTCATGGCCTATCTGTCGCTGTTCACCTTCATGATGCTGATGCTGGTGACCGCCGACAACCTGCTCCAGATGTTCTTCGGCTGGGAAGGCGTGGGCGTTGCCTCCTACCTGCTGATCAATTTCTGGTACGAGAAGAAGAGCGCCAACGACGCTTCCATGAAGGCGTTCCTGGTCAACCGCGTGGGCGATTTCGGCTTTGCGCTGGGCATCATGGCCGTGTTCGTCATCTTCGGCAGTGTGCAGTTCGATACGATCTTCGCGCAGGCCGCTTCCAAGGCGGACGCTACCTTCAACTTCCTGGGCTTCCAGGTTCATGCCCTGACCTGCGCCTGCCTGCTGCTGTTTGTCGGTGCCATGGGCAAGTCGGCCCAGTTGGGCCTGCACACATGGCTGCCGGACGCCATGGAAGGCCCGACCCCGGTGTCGGCGCTGATCCACGCGGCCACCATGGTGACCGCCGGTGTCTTCATGCTGGCGCGTATGAGCCCGGTGTTCGAATATGCGCCGGTAGCGCTGGAAGTGGTGACGGTGCTGGGTGCGTTGACGGCGTTCGTCGCCGCCACCATCGGCCTGACCCAGTTCGACATTAAGCGCGTCATCGCCTATTCGACGATGAGCCAGCTTGGTTACATGTTCTTTGCCATCGGTGTCGGCGCCTATCCGGCCGCCGTGTTCCACCTGATGACCCACGCTTTCTTCAAGGCGCTGTTGTTCCTGGGCGCCGGTTCGGTGATCCATGCCATGTCCGATGAACAGGACATGCGCAACATGGGCGGCATCTGGAAGCAGATCCCCGTCACCTATGTGATGATGTGGATCGGCAATCTGGCGCTGGCTGGTATCCCGATCTTCGCCGGCTTCTACTCCAAGGACATGATCCTGGAAGTGGCGTTTGCCAAGCATACGGGCATCGGCAACTTCGCCTTCTGGATGGGTATCGCCGCTGCCTTCATGACCGCCTTCTATAGCTGGCGTCTGCTGATCATGACCTTCCACGGCAAGCCGCGCGCTTCCGAAAAGGTGATGGCGCATGTGCATGAAAGCCCGCTGGTGATGCTGGCGCCGCTGTTCGTGCTGGCCACTGGTGCGGTTCTGGCCGGTATCGTCGCCAAGGATTGGTTCGTCGGCCATGAGTTGGCGGAATTCTGGTCCGGCAGCATCTTCATGCTGGCGGGTGAGCATGGCACGATCATCGATGCGGCCCACCATGTGCCCGGCTGGGTGCCCTATGCTCCGCTGGTCGCCGGTCTGACCGGTATCGCACTGGCCTATGTCTTCTACATGTTCGCACCGGGCCTGCCGGCGGCCTTTGTCGGCACCTTCAAGGCCATCCATGCCTTCGTGTTCCGCAAATACATGTTTGATGAGCTGTACAATGCCCTGTTCGTCCGTCCGGCCATGAAGCTCGGCTTCGGTCTGTGGAAGGTGGGCGATGTGGCCATCATCGATGGTCTGGGCCCCGATGGGGCGGCCAAGGTGACGCGCGGCCTCTCGGTCGTCGCCAGCCGGCTGCAGTCTGGTTATGTGTACCATTATGCTTTTGTGATGGTGATCGGCGTGGTCGCGTTGGCCGGCTGGTTCTTCCTGGCGCGCTGAGGTAGGGAGTCTTTCGAAATGGCCGATGTGCCGATCCTTTCGCTGACGACGTTCCTGCCCCTTGTCGGCGCGTTGTTCATTCTGCTGATTCGGGGTGAGGAGCAGAATGTCGCGCGCAACGCCAAAAGTGTGGCGCTGTGGACGTCGATCATCACCTTCGTTGTTTCGCTGTTCATCCTGACCGGCTTCGACCCTTCCAATCCGGGCTTCCAGCTCGTGGAGGAGGTGCAATGGCTGCCGGCCTTCAACATTGCCTATATTAAGGGCATTGACGGGGTGTCGGTCTGGTTCGTCCTGGCCTCCACCTTGCTGACGCCGATCTGTGTGGTGGCCTCCTGGGATGCGGTTGAAAAGCGCGTCAAGGAATTCATGATCGCCCTGCTGGTTCTGGAAACCATGCTGGTTGGCATGTTCACCGCGCTGGACTTCGTGCTGTTCTACTTCTTCTTCGAAGGGGTGCTGCTGCCGATGTTCCTGATGATCGGTATCTGGGGTGGTCCCAACCGCGTCTATGCCTCCTACAAGTTCTTCATCTACACGTTCGTGGGTTCGGTGCTGATGCTGCTGGCCATCCTGGCCATGTATCTGACCGCCGGCACCATGGATATGCGTGTGATGGTGGACTACCCGTTCAGCTCCAACATGCAGATCTGGCTGTGGCTGGCCTTCTTCATCGCCTTTGCGGTGAAGACGCCGATCTGGCCGGCCCATACCTGGTTGCCGTTCGCCCACGTCGAAGCGCCGACCGCCGGGTCGGTGATGCTGGCCGGCGTGATGCTGAAGATGGGTGGCTATGGTCTGATCCGGGCCAATATCCAGATGCTGCCGGAAGCCAGCTTCTACTTCCAGAATCTGGTCTTCGTGATGTCCATCGGCGCTATCATCTACACCTCACTGGTGGCGCTGGCGCAGAGCGACATGAAGAAGATGATCGCCTACAGCTCCGTGGCCCATATGGGTTACGTGTCCATGGGCATCTTCACCATGAACCAGCAGGGTCTGGACGGTGCGATGTTCCAGATGCTGAGCCACACCTTCGTGTCGGCCGCGCTGTTCCTCTGCATCGGTGTGGCCTATAACCGCCTGCATACCCGCGAGATGGCTGCCTATGGCGGCATGGCCAAGAACATGCCGCGCTATGCGGTGGTGTTTGCGATCTTCATGTTCGCCTCGGTCGGTCTGCCGGGCACCTCTGGCTTCGTCGGTGAGTTCCTGACCATGCTGGGGGCGTTTGAGGCGAATACCTGGGTCGGCCTGTTCTCCGCCACCGGTCTGGTTCTGGGTGCCGCCTATATGCTGCTGTTGTTCCGCAAGCTGTTCTTCGGCAAGCTGGACAAGCCGGAAGTCAAGGCGATGCAGGATCTGAACTGGAAGGAAGTCAGCTTCTTCGCCCCGCTGGTCGCCATTGTGATCATCATGGGCGTCTATCCGGCCAGCTTCCAGAATGTCTATAATCCGACGCTGGAGAAGATCCTGGCGGATCATCAGGCGTCCCTGCGTTCGGCCGGGCTGATCGAAGCCCAGCCGACCCAGACCGCACACGTCACCCAAGAGACCGCGTCGACTGCCGCCCAAGGGCAGCCGGTGGCCGACAAGGCGAGCGAGAACTGAGCCATGGCAACCTTTCCCGACCTGATCCCTGCCTTGCCGGAGATCTTTCTGGCCGTTGCCGCCATGGCGCTGCTGTTGATCGGCGTCTTCCGGGGTGAAGGCTCCCTGCGTCTGGTCTCCTGGCTGGCCGTGGCCTCCCTGATCGGTGCCGGCTTCCTGGCCGTCACCGGTGTGGGGCTGACCGGTCGCGTCGTTACCTTCAACGGTCTGTTTGTCACCGACCCGTTCGCGGTGTTCGCCAAGCTGCTGATCCTGACGGCTTCCGGCCTGTCGATCATTCTGTCGATCAATTATCTGGAAAAGGAGCGGGTTGCCCGTTTCGAATATCCGGTCTTGGCCGTCCTGGCGACGCTCGGCATGATGGGCATGGTGTCTGCCAACAACCTGATTTCGCTCTATATCGGGTTGGAACTGCAGTCGTTGGCACTCTACGTGCTGGCCGCCTTCAAGCGCGACACGGTCAAGTCCTCGGAAGCCGGCCTGAAGTATTTTGTGCTGGGCGCGCTGTCCTCCGGTCTTCTGCTCTACGGTTCCAGCCTGATCTATGGCTTCACCGGCAGCGTCAGCTTTGAGCGCTTGGCTGAGGTGCTGACCGGCACCCCCTCGCTGGGTGTGATCGTCGGGATGGTGTTCGTGTCCGCGGGTCTAGCCTTCAAGATTTCCGCCGTGCCGTTCCATATGTGGACGCCGGACGTCTATGAAGGTGCCCCCACGTCGGTTACCTCCTTCTTTGCCGTGGCACCGAAGGTGGCGGCGATGAGCCTGTTCATCCGCGTTCTGGTCGGCCCCTTCGGCGATCTGACGGCGCAGTGGCATCAGGTGATCTGGTTCTGTGCGGCTGCCTCAATGATCGTCGGTTCGCTGGGGGCCATTCAGCAGAAGAACATCAAGCGTCTGATGGCCTACAGCTCCATCGGTCATATTGGTTACGCGCTGGTTGGTCTTTCGGCTGGTAGCCAGGAAGGCGTGCGCGGCGTGCTGATTTATCTGGCGATCTATCTCGCCATGAATGTCGGTGTGTTCGCCATCATCCTGTCCATGCGGCAGAATGGCCGTGCGGTGGAGGAGGTTGCTGATCTGGCTGGCCTGTCCAAGACCCACCCGCTGCTGGCCTTTGCCATGGCGGTGTTCATGTGGTCCCTGGCTGGCGTGCCGCCGGCGGCTGGTTTCTGGGGCAAGTGGGCGGTGTTCCTGCCGGCCATCCAGTCCCAGCTTTACGGTCTGGCTATCATCGGCGTTATCGCGTCGGGCATTAGCTGCTACTATTATCTGCGCGTCATCAAGGTGATGTATTTTGATGATGTGACGGAACAGCTCGACCGGCCGGCCCTGTTGACGGGTGCGGTGGCCACGGGGGCGGCCCTGTTCGTGTTCCCGGTCTATATCTTCTTCCTGGCGCCGATCACCTCCGGTGCAGCGGCCGCGGCAGCTTCTCTGTTCGGTGCCCGTTGACGGCATCGGCATGAACCAGTCTGAAGAGATGAATGAAGCAACGCGGGCAGCCCAGCTGCCCGCGTTCTTTTATTTGGTGGAGTTGGAAAACTGCGGCAGTACCAATGACGAGGCCAAGGAGATGGCGCGTCAGGGTGCGCCGGAAGGCACCCTGATCTTCGCCCACCAACAGACGGGTGGGCGGGGCCGCCGGGGCCGCGTCTGGAATTCGCCGGAGGGGAACCTTGCCTGCTCCCTGATCTTGCGGCCGACCTTGCCGCCAGCCGATGCGGCGCTGCTCTCCTTCGTGGCGGCCTTGGCTGTGGCGGAGACGGTGGCTGAGCTGACACCGGCACGCCCAACATTGAAATGGCCCAATGACGTATTGGTCGGCGGTGCAAAGATTTCTGGCATTCTGCTGGAGTCAGAGCCCGGCCCGACAGGATTGGTCGATTGGTTGGTGCTGGGTACTGGCATCAATGTGTCAGCCTTTCCGGATGACACGCCCTATCCCGCTACCTGCTTAAGGGCGGTGGGTGCGGTGGGTGATATCACCCCGCGTCTTGTCCTGGCCCATTACAGCCGCCATTTTGAACGATGGTATCAGCGTCTGCTGCGCCAGGGCTTCGCTCCCATCCGCGCCGCGTGGTTGAACGCGGCGCAGGGGTTGGGGGCACCGGTCACGGTGCGGTTGGCGCATGAAAATTTCTCCGGCATATTGCTTGATCTTGATATGGATGGCGCTCTGCTGGTTGATTGTGATGGGTGCATTCGGCGTATTACGGCGGGTGACGTCTTTTTTGGTAGGGAAGGGTAGGGCCGATGCTGTTGGCCATTGATGCCGGTAACACCAATGTGGTCTTCGCTGTGTTCGAGGGTGCGGCGATCCGGGGCCATTGGCGCATCTCTACCAACAGCCAGCGTACTGCCGATGAATATGCCGTCTGGTTGATCAGCCTGATGGCGATGAAGGGCCTGAAGCCTGCTGATATTACCGATGCCATTCTGTCGTCTGTGGTACCCGCCCAGACCTACGCCCTGACCAAGCTATGCGAAGAACATTTCGGTTGCGAACCGAAGCGGGTGGGCGATCCGCGCGTCGATCTGGGGATTGAGATCAAGCTGGATAATCCGCGCGAAGCGGGGGCCGACCGGTTGGTCAATGCCATATCCGCCCGTGCCTCCTATCCAGTACCGCTGGTGGTGATCGATATCGGCACCGGTACCACCTTTGACGTGGTGGATGAGACAGGTGGGTTTCTGGGCGGTGTCATAGCACCCGGCCCGGCGCTTTCCCTGGATGCCCTGCATAAGGTGGCCGCCCAATTGCCCAAGGTGGATATCCTGCGACCCGCCAGCGCCATCGGGCGCGGCACGGTGGGGGCCATGCAATCCGGCATGTTCTGGGGTTATACCGGCCTGATCGAAGGGATTTTGAAACGGATTATCGCCGAACTGTCACCCGACGGTTCGCGCAAGGTGACGGTCATTGGCACGGGCGGCCTGGTGCGCCTGTTCGCCGAGGAAAGCAACCTGATCCACCATATTGATGGAGACCTGACGTTGCGGGGTCTCCGGTTGATCCACGAACGCAACAGCCCCCGGACTGAAAACAGGACCGAATGAGCGATAGCAAACATTTGACGACTGAGGATTTCGATCCCGCCGCCCTGTATTTCCTGCCGCTAGGCGGTTCCGGCGAAATCGGCATGAATCTCAACCTCTACCATCACGCCGGCAAGTGGCTGATGGTTGATCTTGGGGTCAGTTTCGCTGACGAAACGACACCCGGTATCGAGATTATTTTGCCCGATACCAGCTTTATCGAGGAGCGGCTGGGCGATCTGGCCGGCATCCTGGTGACGCACGCGCATGAGGATCATCTGGGCGCCATTCCCTATCTGTGGGAGGATTTGCGCGTCCCGGTCTGGTGCACGCCCTTTGCAGCCAGCTTCTTGAAGGCGAAGCTGACGGAAAAGGGGCTGCAGAACAAGGTGCCGATCCACGCGCTGCCCCTTGGCGGCCGCGCCCATATTGGTCCTTTCGATATCGAACTGATCAGCCTGACCCACTCCATCCCCGAACCGAACGCCGTTGTAATTCGTACGCCGGCGGGTACGGTGCTGCATACGGGTGACTGGAAGCTGGACCCCGATCCGGTGATCGGCCTGCTGTCGAATGAGACGGCGCTGCAGAATCTGGGCCGGGAAGGCGTCACCGCTATGGTGTGCGACAGCACTAATGCGCTGGTGCCCGGTCGTTCCGGTTCCGAATCAGAAGTCCGTGACAGCTTCATGGACCTGTTCGGCCAGTATAAGGATACGCGGATCGCCGTCACCTGCTTTGCGAGCAACGTGGCGCGGCTCCATTCAATCACCCAGGCGGCCCATGCGCATGACCGGCAGGTGGCGCTGGTGGGCCGCTCCCTCTGGCGCATCAATGACGCAGCGCGCGAGAATGGCTACCTGACCGATCTGCCGCCCTTCCTGACAGAAAAGGAAGCGGGCTTCCTGCCGCGCGAAAAGGTGCTGTTGATCTGCACCGGCAGCCAGGGTGAGCCCCGCGCTGCCCTGTCGCGTATGGCGACGGGCGAACACCCGGATGTGACGCTGGAACGCGGTGACGTGGTGATCTTCTCTGCCCGTGAAATTCCCGGCAATGAGAAGTCAATCGGCAAGATCCAGAACGGCCTGCTGCGGCGGGGCATCAAGATCATCACGGCCGATGATGCCTTCGTGCATGTCTCCGGCCATCCGGCGCGCGAAGAGCTGGTGCAGATGTATCAATGGGTCCGCCCCAAGGTCGCCGTGCCGGTGCATGGGGAAGGCCGCCATCTGGCCGCCCATGCCGAATTGGCGCGCGGTTGTCAGGTGCCGGAGGTGCTGATACCGGAGGATGGCGGGGCAATCCGGTTGGCCCCCGGACCGGCGGCGCTGGTGGGACATGTCCATGCCGGCCGGCTTTGCATTGATGGCAAGCGCATCGTTCCGATGAATAATCACGCGCTGCGCGGCCGCACCCGCATGGCGCAGAGCGGGGCGGTGGTGGTAACGCTGGTGATGACGCCGCGTGGCGACCTTCTGGCCGATCCCAAAGTCTCCATCATGGGGCTGCTGGAAGAGGATGAGTATGAGGAGGAGATGACGGATTTGATCAGCCGCATCCGGGGGGCGGTGGACCAGTTGTCGCGTACCGCAAGGCTTGAGGATTCCTCCGTGAAGGAGGCCGCACGGGTGGCGGTACGGCGTAATTTCTCCGCGATGCAGGGCCGCAAGCCGATGACGGAAATCCATCTGGTTCGTATTTAGTTTCCCGTGCGCGCCACCATGTCGCAAGGGCCGGGGCTTTCGGTGCCCGACCCTTATGTTTATCTGTCGATAAAATAATGAACAGGGGGAAGAAATGATCGGTCGTTTGAACCATGTCGCCATCGTGGTGCCTGATCTGGCGGCGGCTACCGCAACTTATCGGGATACGCTGGGGGCCAAGGTCAGTGCGGCGCTGGACCTGCCCGACCATGGCGTGACCACGGTGTTCGTGGAATTACCCAACACCAAGATCGAACTGCTGCACCCGTTCGGGGAGGGCAGCCCGATCGCCAAGTTCCTGGCCAGCAACCCGTCCGGTGGTATTCACCATGTCTGTTACGAGGTGGAGGATATTCTGGCTGCCCGGGACAAGCTGAAGGCCGACGGGCTGCGTGTGCTGGGGGATGGGGAACCGAAGATCGGCGCCCATGGCAAGCCGGTTCTGTTCCTGCATCCCAAGGATCTTTACGGCACCTTGGTTGAAATCGAGAAGGTTTGACGGGAGCACATCATGGGCTGGGCGACCTGGGCGGCGATCTATTTCACAGTCTGGTGGACGGTTTTGTTCGCCGTGCTGCCGTTCGGCGTGAAACGCGAGGCGGCTGAACAGGTGGGGCACCAGCCCGGTGCCCCCGCCAACCCTCTGTTAATCAAGAAATTTATCTGGACCAGCATCATCTCCGCCCTGCTGGTGCTGGCTGCCTGGGCCACCAGCTACTATGGCTGGATCGATTGGCGGGCGCTGATGCGTGAGTAACGTTGCGTCCGGGTCGTCGCATTGTCGTTGCCCTCTGTCCCCCATCCCCCATCCCTTGAAGGGGGAATCGCTTCTGCACAGGGCGCGATGTGTCTGGCGTTACGGTTGCGCACTATGGGCAACGGAACACCCCGCCGGCGAGTTCCGGCCCCTGAAGCGGCAGGCAGACCAGTTCAATATCCCCGATCCGCGTGGCCTGGGCCGTGGTGGACCAGGGGGCGGCGGTGATGGAGAGCAGCCAGTCGCGCGCCGGCGTACCGCCGGACAGGGGAAAAGGCCCGCCCAGACTGTCCGTCAGCCAGGGCATTTTCAGAAAATACGCCGCCAGGGGGCAGAGCATCCGGAACTGCGCCGGGGCCAGGGCCAACCGGAAAAGATGGGGCAGGTAACCGGCGGTCCAGAGTTCCGCCATCAGGCTTTCCCAGCAAGGCAGCCCGCCCAGCCCCTGCGCCAGCCGGCGACCATATCGTGGGCCGGGGCAAGCTGTAGCTGCCCCAAATCCGGATTCCCAAGGCACGCCTGACGCAAATGCGCCTCAGGGGAGAGGCTTGATTCGTTCATGGGACTGCTGCCTTATCCCGCTGAATGGTCATATATCTGCCGTTACTGATGTATTTTACATCAGTAACAGATTTTATAAACCCCGAAATAGACGGCGCCCACCGGACAGGGTGGGCTGTCAGCATGGCTGGAATATCACCGCGTCAGATAAGGGCCGCACGCTCTCTCCTGGGCTGGACACAGCAGGAATTGGCGGATCGGGCCGTCGTGTCAGGGAACACCGTTCAACGGCTTGAACGGGGTGTGGCCGTGCGCGTGGATGTTTACCTGAAACTCTGGCGCACCCTGGAAGCTGCCGGGATCGAGTTCATCCCGGCG
Source organism: Niveispirillum sp. SYP-B3756 (assembly GCF_009495745.1). Classification (GTDB taxonomy): domain Bacteria; phylum Pseudomonadota; class Alphaproteobacteria; order Azospirillales; family Azospirillaceae; genus Niveispirillum. The sequence continues at coordinate 489,267 of NZ_WIDQ01000003.1, read as the reverse complement.
GCTGGTGATAAAGGGGAGGGAGTGCGGTTGGTGAGGGGCAATTAGAGATAATTCAATTGTATCCATCCTTTTCGGATTGAATAAGAAGCTATTTTATTTATCCTATCCATAGATATTAATACGCCTGCGCCTGAGGTAAAAATGACTATTCATGAAGATTTGTTTGAGGTTGTGAGGCAGTTGGAGTTTCAGGTATCAGTAGGTGGATCGCCTAGGGTAAAAGCCCCACTTTCAGCCTTGAAGGAAAGTGCTAGTAAAGTCGCAAAATCATTCTCGGGTTCTTGGTTGGGGTATCACTCTCGCATATATTACGAAAACCTAGTGCCAACTCCTGCTGGCGCAAATTTCAGCGCTGAGTGGGGGGCAAAAGACATGTCATTTACTGAGCTTGGCTCAACCGGTGATTGGGTTGAATATCAATATGATTTTATAATTAATTATATTAAACAGTGCTCTGGAAATCCAAATCTTGATGAAATTCAATCATTGGCGAAGGATGCGATTCGTTCTTTTGAGGAATCTATCTATAGAATTGCATCTATTTTAGAATCTGAGCTTGATATCGCTCCTGATACTTTTTTGTCTCGCCTCAAGGGAGATTTGGACTCAATAGAAATTTTTAGTGTAAATGATATAATAAAAAGAATGATGCCCAAAGGCAGTACGATGACTCGAGATTATCTGGCCGCATCTCAAGGGCATTTGACACCGCCTCACATTGAAATTATCGCGATTGTATCTCGTATCGAATATATTTTCTCTGCTTGTAAAAATATTTCTGACATCGCAAGACGAGCTGCTTCGCATCTGGAAAGAAAACATAATAGAAACATTTCTTCAAAAAGAGAGGGTACGAATGTGTTTATTGGTCATGGGCGCTCCATGTTATGGAGGGAGTTAAAAGATTTCATAAAAGATAGGGTGGGACTGCCTTGGGATGAATTTAATCGCGTTCCAGTTGCTGGTGTTACAAATATATCTCGATTGATTCAGATGCTTGATTCTGCGTCAATCGCTTTTCTTATTATGACTGCCGAAGATGAAATGTCTGACGGTAAAAATCATGCGCGCATGAACGTTATACATGAAGCGGGATTGTTTCAAGGTAGATTAGGATTTACAAGATCTATTATTCTTCTGGAAGAGGGTTGTGAAGAATTTTCGAATATACAGGGCTTAGGTCAAATAAGGTTCCCTAAGGGAAATATTTCTGCCTCATTTGAAGAGGTAAGGCTTGTGCTGGAGCGGGAAGGTCTAATTTGACTGGGTATTATATAAAATCTCACCCCGACCTCAGATACTTCACCGCCGCATCCCGCTCAAACAGATAAAGCAGCGTCCGTAACGCAACCCCGCGTTCGGACGCTAGTTCCGGGTCGCGCTCGATGATCAGTTTGGCGTCATCGCGCGCGACCGCCAGCAGTTCCCCATGCACGGCCACATCGGCCAGCCGGAATTCCGGGATGCCGGATTGCTTGGTGCCCAGCATTTCGCCGGCCCCGCGCAGTTCCAGGTCTTTTTCGGCGATCAGGAAGCCGTCTTCCGTCTCCTTCATCACCTGCAGGCGCTGGCGGGCGACCTCCCCCAGCGGCTGGTAATAGAGCAGCAGGCAGGTGGAGGCACCGGAACCGCGGCCCACCCGGCCGCGCAACTGGTGCAACTGGGCCAAGCCAAAGCGTTCGGCATGTTCGATGATCATGATGGTGGCTTCCGGCACATTCACGCCAACCTCAATCACCGTGGTCGCCACCAGAATATCCAGGTGCCCCTCGGCAAAGGCGGCCATCACGGCATCCTTTTCCGGCCCCTTCATCTTGCCATGGATCAGGCCCACCCGGTCGCCGAACCGTTCCAGCAAGGCGGCGTGGCGGTGGGTGGCGGCGGCCAGATCGACCTGTTCGCTTTCATCCACCAGCGGGCACACCCAATAGATACGTTGGCCGGACCCGATGGCGCGGGGCAGGCCGGATACCACCTCTTCCAGCCGGTCCGAATGCATCACCACGGTTTTCACCGGCTGGCGGCCCGGCGGCTTTTCATCCAGGCGGGAGACATCCATATCGCCATAGGCGGTCAGGGTCAGGGTGCGGGGAATGGGCGTGGCCGTCATCACCAGCGTATCCACCCCGCGCCCCTTGGCCGCCAGTTGCAGGCGCTGGTGAACGCCGAACTTGTGCTGTTCGTCGATCACCGCCAGCGCCAGATCGGCAAAGGCCACCTCGTCTTGAAACAGGGCATGGGTGCCGATCAGAATGTCGATCTCCCCCGCCGCCAGCCTTTCCAGCAGGGCAGCGCGCGCCTTGCCCTTGTCGCGCCCGGTCAGCACGGCCAGCCGAACGCCGGCAGCCTCGCAGAGGGGGGCCAGGGTTTCGGCGTGCTGGCGGGCCAGGATTTCGGTGGGGGCCATCAGCGCCCCCTGCGCCCCGGTTTCCACCGCGTTCAACAAAGCCATCAACGCCACAACGGTTTTGCCGCTGCCCACATCGCCCTGCAACAGCCGCAACATGCGCGATGGCTGGGCCATGTCGGCGTAAATCTCCGCCAGGGAGCGGGCCTGGGCGTGGGTCAGTTGATAGGGCAGGGCGGCTGTGATCTGGACGCGCAGGCGACCGTCGCCTTCCACCACGCGGCCCGCCAGCTTCTTCTGCGCGGCGCGCACCAGGGCCAGCGCCAACTGGTTGGCCAGCAACTCATCATAGGCCAGACGCTGGCGCACGGGGCCAAGCGGGTTGATATCCGCCTCATCCACCGGGTTGTGCAGGCGGGTGAGCGCGCTGTGCCAATCCGGCCAGTCGCGCCGCTTCAGCCAGGCCGCATCCTGCCATTCCGGCAGTTGTGGGGCGCGGGACAGCGCCGCCTGGATGGCGTTGCGCAGGGGCTTGGGGTTCAGGCCGCCGGTCAGGGGATATGTGGGTTCAACGGCAGAGGTGGCGGGGGCGCCATCCTCCACCGGGGCGGCATGGTCCGGGTGGGCAATCTGGAGCTGGTTATTATAATATTCCGCCTTGCCAGAGACGGTGATCAGGCTGCCGACGGGCAGCTTTTCCTTCAGCCAGTCGCCCTTGATGTGGAAATAAACCAGATCCATCAGGCCCGTATGGTCCATGCAGCGGATGCGGTAGGGCCGGTTGGGGGCCAGCGGCGGCATATGCCCATCCACCCGCACGGTCAGCACCACATTGCGCCCCTCCGGTGCTTCGCTGATGGAGGGCACGGCGATGCGGTCGACGATGCCGACCGGCTTGTGCCACAGCAAATCCACCACATGCGGGCCGGCCAGCCGCTCCGCCAGCTTGCCAAGACGCGGCCCCAGGCCCGGCAGGCTGGTGATGGGGGCGAAAAGGGGGAACAGGATGACGGGGCGCAAAGGGCGGGCTCCGGTAGGGCGAAACGAAGCGGGGTGGCTGACAGAAAGCCGTTGGGGCTCTATATCCTACCGTCAATTGGAACTGGAACCCCGATGATGGCAGAGATGAGCGAGATGGAATTGGATAATCGTCGCAAACGCCTGATTTTCCGCAGCGAACATCGCGGCACCAAGGAAATGGACCTGCTGATGGGCAGCTTTGCCCGGCAATATCTGGCCGGGATGAGCGAGGCGGAAGTGGATGCCTATGAGGCACTGATGGAGAATCCAGACCCTGACATCTATAACTGGATCACCAAGGTGGAACCCGTGCCCGCCGAATGGCAGGGGCCGTTGATGGAGAAGTTGCAAGCCCATCAGGTGGTGTGACCGTCAGCGCCGTGCCTTGAAGAAGCGGCGCAGTTGTTCCGCCGCCCGGCGTTCCTGGAAACCGCCATAGGTTTCCGGGGCGTGGTGGCAGGTGGGCTGTTGGAAGAAGCGGGGGCCGTGCTCCACGGCCCCGCCCTTTGGATCATAGGCGCCGAAATAGACCCGGCGCAGGCGGGCGAAACTGATCGCCGCCGCGCACATGGCGCACGGTTCCAGCGTTACATACAGGTCCAGGCCCGGCAGGCGGGCGCTGCCCAGGCTGGCCGCCGCTGCGCGGATGGCCAGGATTTCGGCATGGGCGGTGGGGTCGGCCAGCTCCTCCGTCCGGTTGCCGGCGCTGGCCAGGATGCGGCCGTCGCGCGGGTCCAGGATCACGGCACCCACCGGCACCTCGCCCCGCGCGGCAGCGGATGCTGCCTCGGCAAAGGCGAGGTCCATGGGGGCAGGGGGGGGGCTGGCGGATATCGGCGCGGGAGGCTTGGGCATGATGGGCCCAAGGCTGCCCCCGGCGCTGCCCCCCGTCAAGCGCGCGGCACCCATGGCGGCGGCGGTGGCTGGCGGCGCTTTACCTGGGGCAGGCTCCCGCGTAAAGTCCGCCACCATGTCCCGTATTCCGTATGATCCCTTGCATCAGGTGGCCGTCGAAGACGTCGCCGATGATGCCGAAACGACCGATGCCGCCCCCCTGCCGGGGGGTGAACGCGTTGCCAAACGTCTTGCCCGCGCCGGTGTCTGCTCCCGGCGCGACGCTGAAAAGCTGATCGCCGACCGCCGCGTGTCCGTGAATGGGCGGGTGCTGGACAGCCCCGCCTTTCTGGTGCGCGATGGCGACCGTATTGTGGTGGATGGCAAGGCCGTGGCCGAGCCGGAGCCGACGCGCCTGTGGCGCTACCACAAGCCCGAGGGGCTGGTGACGACGGCCCGCGATGAACAGGGCCGCGCCACCGTGTTCGACAATCTGCCGGGCGACCTGCCGCGCGTGGTGTCGGTGGGCCGGCTGGATCTCTCGTCCGAAGGGCTGCTGCTGCTGACCAATGATGGGGAGCTGGCCCGCTTCCTGGAACTGCCCAGCACCGGCTGGCTGCGCCGTTACCGCATCCGCGTGCATGGTACGCCGACGCCGGAAACCATGCGCCGGCTGGCGGAAGGGGTGGTGGTGGATGGCATCGCCTATGGCCCGATCGAAACGGTGATCGACCGCACGGTCGGCTATAATTCCTGGCTGACCGTGGGTTTGCGCGAAGGTAAGAACCGCGAAGTTCGCCGCGTCTTCGATTATCTGGGCCTGCCGGTCAGCCGGCTGATCCGCGTCGCCTATGGTCCGTTCCAGTTGGGCAAGCTGGATCGTGGCGAGGTGGAGGAGGTGCCGCGCCGCGTGCTGCGCGAGCAGATCCCCGATTTCTTCCCCGCCGATGCGGTGGAACCGCCGCCGGCCCCCGGTGCGGCCCCAAAGCCGGCACCGCGTATGCGCTATGACCGCTTGCCCAAGGCCATGGCGGAACAGGCCCCAGCCGCCGCCACCAAGGGCGGTGTCAAGCCGGCCGGCCGCCCGTCGGCGGCCAAGGCGCGGGATAATGTGGAACGGATGCTGGGGGGCAAGCCCAAGCCAAAGCCCGGCCCCCATATGGCGGGAAAGCCGGCGGTGGATGCCCGCCCGACCAATGCCGCCGACCGCCGCGCCGCCGCGGCGGGCTTGAGCGATTCCGCCCGCAAGGCAGTGGCGGCGATGGACCGTGCCTTGTCCAAGGGCGATATCCCGGCGGATGGGCCGGCAGCACCGCGTCGGGCTGCCAAACCCACCCCGGCCAAGGGGCCGCGCGGTGATGCAGGGGGCAAGGGTGCGAATCGTCGGCGGTGAGTTGCGCGGCCGGCGGCTGGAGGCACCGACGGGGCGCGATGTGCGCCCCACCAGCGACCGGACCCGGCAATCCCTGTTCAACATTCTGGCCCATGGCGATTGGGCGGCCGATGGCGGCGATGTGCTGGACGGCGCCGTGGTGCTGGATGCCTTTTGCGGCACCGGTGCCCTGGCGCTGGAAGCTTTGTCACGCGGGGGCGCCAGCGCCCTGCTGCTGGACAAGGCCCGCCCATCGCTGGACATGGCGCGGCGCAATGCCGACAGCCTGGGGGTGACGGCGCGCTGCCGCTTCATCCTGGGCGACGCCGGCAAGCCGCCGGCGGCCCCGGCGGCGGCAACACTGGCCTTTCTGGACCCGCCCTATGCGCAGGATCTGGCCCCGCCGGCACTCACCGCCCTGTCGGCAGCGGGCTGGCTGGCGCCCGGTGCGCTGGTCTGTGTGGAGGTGGGGGAGCGTGACCCGCTGACCGTCCCGCCGGGGTTTGCGATGCTGGATGAACGCGCCTATACCCAGGCGCGCATCCTGTTCCTACGCTGCCTCGCGGGTGCTGTCTGACTCATTGGCCTTCTGCGGGACAAAAGGGCTGATGGTCACCCGGTTGCGACCCGCCTGCTTGGAGCGGTACAGCGCCTTGTCCGCCAGCCGCACCAGTTCTTCGGGCGGCAGATCGTTCAGGTTGCCGACGCCGGCCAACCCGATGCTGACGGTGATGGTGTGGTAGGGGCTGTCCGCATGGGGGATCTGCAGGGCGGCGACACGGGCGCGGATATGTTCCGCCACCGTTTGCGCATTGTCGATATTGCTGTGGGGGAGCAGAATAATGAACTCCTCCCCGCCATAACGGGCCACCAGATCCTGCGCCGCCGGCAGCGCTTCAGCCAGGGTCTGGGCAACCGCGCGCAGGGCCTTGTCCCCGGCCTCATGCCCATAGCGATCATTGAACGTCTTGAACAGGTCGATATCCAGCATCAATACGCTGAAATGTGTCGACCCGGCCTTGCTGTAATCGGCCAATAGCCTTTCGACGCGGCGGCGGTTGGCGACACCGGTCAGCGCATCGGTCTCCGCCGCCTGATGCAATTGCCGGTTGGCTTCGGCCAACTGCATCTGCATCTCTCCCCGGCGGCCATTTTCGCAGTAAAGCAGGCAGACCAGCAGGATCATCCCCCCCACCAGTGCGGTGGTCGTGGCACCGATGGTCATGGTCTTGTCCGCCCAATTCCGGAAAATGGTGTCGGTCGATTGGGCGACATTGATGAAAAGCGGATAACCGGTGATGGGTGTGGAGACATAGAGCCGCTTAACATGGTCGATGGCGGCCACATCCTCAAACACCCGTTCCCCGGCGATGGCGCGGCTGACACCGCGAAATTTGGAAAGATCACGGCCGATCACCTGCGGATCATAGGGGCGGCGGCCGATAACGATACCATTACCGGTAAACAGGGTTATCGAACCACCGGTTTCCAGGCCGATGCGATCGAACAGCTTGTTGAAATAGGTCAGTTGGATGCCGGCGACCAGAACGCCGGCGAACCGTCCCTGCGCATCATCCAGCCGCAGGCTGGCGACAATCAGCGGCGTCCCGTCGGACAAGGCGGCATAAGGGCCGGAGATATGAAGGCCGGTGTCCGGGCTTTCCCGATGGTGGGCGAAATAGGGACGCCAGCTTAGATTCTGCTGGTCATAATCACTGCCGGCATTGCCCAGCACAATAAGACCATTGCCATTGGTCGCCCCGGCCAGCTTTATCGCATCCGGCATGGCCAGCAACAGCATGTCCAGCCGTTCGCGCGCCAGGTGCGTGTCACCGGCGGTGATGGCCCCCCGCACGCCCAGCAGCATCCGTTCCAGCGTATTGAGGGAGCCGCCGATATCCGTGGCCAGGGCATTGCCGACATTGCTGGCGGAGGCTGTGGCAGCGGCGCGTGTTTTCGCCCTGTCCTCTGCCAACTGTCCCAGAATGATGGCCAACAGCCCCAGGGCGAGAAACGTGGCAAGCCAGAAATATAATCTGGCTGCGGTATGTCCGGTTCTGATGGGCATCGTCCGCCTGACGCATAATGAAAAGCGAATTCAAGTGGAGCTTAGCATGTCTGTGTGCAGCGCACAGGGGGGCGTGACGACACTTTGGGTTAGGTTGCCATCCTGATGGATTCTGCCCGCGGCATGAGGGGGACTGATTCGCGGCTGGACCTGCCCCGGACCGGGTGGAGCGCCAGGGAGCCCGAAAGCAGAGAGCGGCACATCACGGTGCCGCAGGTCCATCCTCACGTCTGTGGGGGAGCCATCCGCAAGGCTGGTCTCGATCCCGACGACGAAGGTCCATCCCCACGTCTGTGGGGGAGCCGGCCTGTGACCAGGCAGCGGTTTCAGCCTGCCGGGTCCATCCCCACGTCTGTGGGGGAGCCTGACTGACACTACCGTTAACCCATCCTGTATCAGGTCCATCCCCACGTCTGTGGGGGAGCCGCTTCAACCCGCTCATTGGCCTGGTACATGGCGGGTCCATCCCCACGTCTGTGGGGGAGCCTCGCGGTAAGACTGGATCAGGATGGTGCCGTCAGGTCCATCCCCACGTCTGTGGGGGAGCCGCGGCGATGCTGCTAGTCATTTTGCTTCCTCGGGGTCCATCCCCACGTCTGTGGGGGAGCCGATAAAGTGCTGGATCAGGAATGCTACGATCGAGGTCCATCCCCACGTCTGTGGGGGAGCCGGCGGTTATCCTGTCATCGTGCGATGGATGCGGGGTCCATCCCCACGTCTGTGGGGGAGCCGCAACGACGGCAATACCGCTGCTCGAGCAGGCGGGTCCATCCCCACGTCTGTGGGGGAGCCTTCGCTTACGATCAGCAAAACTATTTTGGTCAAGGTCCATCCCCACGTCTGTGGGGGAGCCCAGCCAATTTCCTGGGCGGCCCTGTACGAGCAAGGTCCATCCCCACGTCTGTGGGGGAGCCGCCAAGGGGAATACCCCCAGCAACGTCCCGGCAGGTCCATCCCCACGTCTGTGGGGGAGCCAGCGCACCAGAACGCGGGGCGGGCGTGTCATCAGGTCCATCCCCACGTCTGTGGGGGAGCCGGGCCGGATGGCCGGCCCCGCCTGTGGATGGAGGGTCCATCCCCACGTCTGTGGGGGAGCCTCAACCGTACCATTCAGCTTGCCAAGCGCCACGGGTCCATCCCCACGTCTGTGGGGGAGCCTGCACCAGTGCGCCGGCATTCTCACGCAGGCTGGGTCCATCCCCACGTCTGTGGGGGAGCCACGTTGGCCAGCACCCAGGCCACCCGTGCTGATGGTCCATCCCCACGTCTGTGGGGGAGCCTCTAGGCTTGATATACCTGAAATTATTCACTTGTCCAAGATTTTCCCCCAGAATATTATCTCAACATATCCCCTATTGCGAGAGGGAAATCATGCTGAAAGGGCGGTTGGGGCTGGAGACGGCGCGGGTGCCCCATGCTGACCGCCATGGCTTGATCTGGCTTTCGCGTGGGGGCCTCACCGTGGAAAATGGCTGTCTGCGCTTTGCGGCTGCGGGCGGGCCGGATATGCCGGCCGGGCTTTATGACATTCCCTTTCAGGGCATCAGCCTGATCCTGCTGGGGCCGGGCAGCACGGTCAGCCATGATGTGCTGCGCCTGATGGCGCGCCATGGCACCGGGCTGGCCGCTGTGGGGGATGATGGGGTGCGGGCCTATACCGCCCCGCCCCTGGGGGCCGATGACAGCCAGATTGCCCGGCGGCAGGCCCGTGTGTGGGCCGATGCGGAGGGGGCGCGCCTGTCCATCGCCCGCCGGCTTTATGCCTGGCGGCTGGGGGAGGTGCTGCCGCACCAGGATATCACCGTGCTGCGCGGGATAGAGGGTGCCAGGATGAAGGAAACCTATCGGCTGCTGGCCAAACGTCATGGCATTCAATGGGACGGAAGGCGCTATGACCGGGCCAACCCTAATGCCGCCGATGCCGCCAATCAGGCCATCAACCATGCGGCCACAGCGGTGGAGGCAGCGGCGGCCATTGCCGTGGCGGCGACCTCTGCCGTACCGCAACTGGGCTTCATCCATGAGGATTCGGCCAACGCCTTCACCCTGGACATTGCCGACCTGTACCGGGACCAGATGACCCTGCCCATTGCCTTTCAGGCGGTGAAGGCGGCGGAGAAAGACCCGACCGTGCCACTGGAACGGCAGGTGCGCCGCATCGCCGGGCGGGCCTTTCGGGATCAGGGGCTGATCCCCGGCATGATCGACCGCATCAAAACCCTGTTCGATGCCGCCTGACGGGCAGAAAGGCCGCCACACCCATGCCCATGACCCTGCTGGTGACACGCGATGTGCCGGACCGGTTCCGGGGCTTCCTGGCCTCGGTGATGCTGGAACTGGCCCCCGGCCTGTATGTCTCCCCGGCATTGACCGCCGGCGTGCGCGGCCGCATCTGGCGGGTGATGGCGGAATGGCATGGGGAGCTGGGGGAGGGCAGCATCGTGCTGGTCTGGCAGGATCGCAGCGCCCCCGGCGGGCTGGGGATGGAGTTTCTGGGCACCCCGGCGCGCGAACTGGTGGATTATGACGGGCTGTATCTGGCCCGGCTGCGGGCGGGGGCTGCCCCGGATGCGGTTGCAGTGGCGACGGCGACGATGGCGGGGCATTGATGGACGGTCGCTTTTCCCCTTCCGCCCCCTTGGCGGATGTGCCCGCCGCCCTGGCGCTGGCCAAGGCGGACTTGGCGGGCGACAAGGGGCCGCTGGCCCTGACATTGGCCGACCATTGCGCCGATGTGGCCGCCAGTTTCCGCGCCCTGCTGCGGCTGGCCGGCGTGCGGGGGCGGCTGGCGCGGCTGGCCGGGCGGGATGATCTGACCGACCAGGAATGCGACCGGCTGTCGGTGCTGGCCGCCCTGCATGATGCCGGCAAGGTCACGGTGCGGTTCCAGCGCCGCATCCGGGGCGACAAGACCGCCGGGGGCGGGCATATCGGCCCGCTCTGGTCGATGTTGAACTGGAATGCTGCACGGAATGCGGCCAAGCGGCAACGGCAGGGAATTGTGCGGCGGTCACTTGACCTCGCCACGGTGGGCGGCTGGTTTCAGCCAGACCCTGACCTCGACCCTGATCGTTATTACGACAACGAACCATTGCACATGGTGCTGAGCGCCATTCTGGCCCACCATGGCGCGCTGACGGAAGCGGCGGAGCCGGCGGAACAGGATTGGGCGGCGACGGGCGGCTATGACCCGCTGACAGCATTGGCCGACCTGTCGGCGCGGGTGCGCCGCTGGTTCCCGCTGGCCTTCGCCGGTGATGTGGGGGAGGCTCTGACCATCACCGCCCGCTTCACCTATGCGCTGGCCGGGTTGATGGTGTGGGCGGACTGGCTGGGGTCCGACACTGCCGCGTTTCCCCTGATGGGGCTGGCGGAGCTGGCGGGCTGGGGCGATGACCGTTTTGGCTGGTCGACGGGGCAGGCTGCGGCGATGCTGCGCGCCCGGCATCTGGATGCCAGCCTGCGTCAGGCGGGGGCCGCCGCCCTGCCCTGGGGCTTTGCCGGGCTGTTCCCGGATGCGGCGGCCCAATCCTGGCAGCCCCGCCCGTTGCAGCAAGCCATGCTGGGGCTGGACGTGGCGGGCCTGCGCCCCGGTGCTACCCTGGTGGCAGAGGCGGAAACCGGCAGCGGCAAGACAGAGGCTGCCATCGCCCTGTTCCTGGCCCTGCTGCGGGCGGGCAGGGTGGATGGGATGTATTTCGCCCTGCCCACCCGCGCTTCCGCCGTGCAGATCCATGCCCGCATCCGCGATGCGCTGCAGGCCGCCCTGGGGGAACAGGTCGCCCCGCCGGTCGGGCTGGCCGTGCCGGGCTATTTGCGGGTGGATGGCGATGATGGGGTGCGTCTGCCCGGCCACCGCATCGCCTGGCCGGATGGTGACGCAGGCCGGCTGGATGACCGGCGCTGGGCAGCGGCGCACAGCAGCCGCTATCTGGCCGGGCCGGTGATGGTGGGCACCATCGACCAGTTGCTGCTGGGCGGGCTGCAGGTGCGCCATGCCCCGCTGCGGTCGGCCGCCATGCTGCGGCAATTGCTGGTGGTCGACGAATGTCACGCATCCGAAACGTACACGAATGCTCTTTTATGCAACATGCTGGATCAGCACCGCGCCGCCGGGGGCTTCACCCTGTTGATGTCCGCCACGCTGGGGGCCGTGGCACGGGCGAAACTGACCAACACCAAACGGCCAGATCTGGCGGCTGCCTGTGAGGTGCCCTATCCCTGCCTGCTGGGGGCGGCGGGTGTGGTGCCCCTGGCGCGGGATGCGACCCTGCCGGCGCGGGAGATCAGCCTGGAACGGCATAACCCGGCGGCGCTGGAAGCTCTGGTGCGCCGGGCCATCAGCGCCGCAGAGGCCGGGGCGCATGTGCTGATCATGCGCAACACAGTGCGTGATGCGGCGGCAACCCAGCTGCTGCTGGAAGGCCTGTGCCCGAACCGGGATTGGTTGTTCCAGGTGGAGGGCCGCCCGGCCCCACACCATGCCCGCTTCGCGGCAGAGGACAGGCAGCGGCTGGATGAGGCGCTGCAAAAGGCGTTCGGGGGCGGGCGCAGTGAGAAAGGCTGTATCGCCGTCACCACCCAGACCGCGGAACAGAGCCTGGATATTGATGCCGATCTGTTGATCACCGACCTGTGCCCGGCGGACGTGCTGTTGCAGCGGCTGGGCCGGCTGCACCGGCACCGCTGGCGCAACAACCGACCCGAGGGTTTCACCCACCCGCGCGCCCTGATCCTGTCGCCGGGCGCTGCCGCCCTGGCCGACGGGATACAGCGCGATGGCAAGCCGAAACGGGGGGCCGGCAGCGGGGTGGGCACGGTTTACCGCAACCTGCTGGCCCTGGCCGCCACGGCAGAGGCGCTGGCGGAAAATCCGGTCTGGCAGATACCGACGATGAACCGCGCGTTGGTGGAAAACATCACCCATCCCGACGCTCTGCTGGCCCTGGCCCGGCGGCTGGATGGGGGGACGGCGGGCCTGTGGAGCCAGCATTACAACCATATCTGGGGAAAAAGTGCCGCCGAGCAGCAGCTTGCCGATCAGGTGAGGCTGAATTGGCAGGAATGGGATGCCGCCAAGCTGGAGCAGGAGGGCGAGGCCGCAACAGAGGTGACAACCCGGCTGGGCGACCGTGACCGGCGGGTAGAGCTGGATGCCGGTACGATGGGTGCCTTCGGCCACCCCGTCACCGCCCTGACCATCCCCGCTCACCTGCTGCGCGGCGTGCCGCTGGAGGCGATGCCGGCGGTGGAGGCGATGGCGGAGGGGCTGCGGGTGCGGGTGGAGAGCAGCATTCTATTGTATGATCGTTTTGGCTTGAGGACGTAGATTCTCGCAGTGTTTAGAGTTATATGTGAACCCTTCCCACCCAATGTGGGATCGACCCTCGGTCTGTCGCACCGGCTCGATAGAGGCTCCTCCGAACACTCGGAGATTTGAAGGGCTATTTCGGCACCTCATTCTAAGCCGCCGTAACGAGCGGAAGGCCAGTTGTCGATAATCCGCTCCTAACTCGGTATGTCGAAGCGGCTCGATTAAATTATCTGGACACAGGTAAAATTTTTTGAGATCGTGAGGTGTGGACTGGTACTCCACACCTCACCCGCTACCCCAACCCGCTAAAGCTGAAGGGAGGCGTTAAGGATGATTGCGATAATCTTCCTGACAAGATCATATTCAAATGCCTGACGGCTCGCAAGAATTTGCTGCAGGCGCTTAGCGCGAGGCGGGCGCCTGCACGCCCCCTGCTTGTCTTGTGCTATTTAAAATTGATCATGGAGTGACTAGGTGCGACTTGCATATAATGTGCTGCGTTCGCCTCTGCTTCCTGTCTCCCAAAATGGCAAATCGGAAAATATAACCCTCCCCGACCTGCTGGCCCTGCTGGCAGTGGATCAGGTCGAGGGGTTTGACGGGTTGCTGGCGCATCAGCGTCAGCCCTGGTTCCTGTTTCTGGTACAGTTGGCGGCGCTGGCCCTGGCGGCGGATGAACAGGCCGGCATCCCCGCCGATGGCGATGCCGATGAATGGCGCCGCCTGCTGCTGGCGCTGACGCCGGGGGCGGAGGAAACGGCCTGGTCGCTGCTGGTGGCCGACCATCGGCAACCGGCCCTGTTGCAGCCGCCCATCCTGGAGGCGGCGGCCTGGGCGCGGATGCAGCCTTTGGGGGGCACGCCGGATGCCATCGACGTGCTGATCACCGCCAAGAACCATGATGTGAAACAGGCCCGCATCGGGACGGCGCAGCCGCATCACTGGCTCTATGCCCTGGTCAGCCTGCAGACCAGCCAGGGGTTCCTGGGTCGAGGTAATTTCGGCATTGCCCGGATGAATGGCGGCTTTGGTAGCCGGCCGTTGGTGGAACTGGTGCCCTCCATGCGCTGGGGGGCCCGGTTCCGGCGTGGGGTGGCGGTGGCGCTGCGGCAGCGCCGCCTGCTGCTGGCCCGCCATGCGGATGATTACGCCGCCGGGCCCGACGCCCATCGCCTGCTCTGGCTGCTGCCCTGGGATGGGGATGAGGGGCTGCCGGTGCCATCCCTGGACCCTTGCTTTATTGAGGTCTGCCGCCGGGTGCGCCTGTGCGCTGATGGTGCTGGTACCTTGTCTGCCCTGGGGCGGCCCAGTGAAGGCACCCGCGTGGAGGCCAAGGAGCGCAAGGGGCTGGTGGGTGACCCCTGGATTCCGGTGAATCGCGGCACCGGCGGGGCCTATACCGTGTCCGGGGAGGGCTTCCGTTATGACCGGGTGGCCGACCTGTTGTTCGACAAGGCCAAGTTTGACCTGCCGCCGTCGCTGCTGCCCTTCCGGGATGACTCGCCGGACATGCTGGTGCATCTGTCTGCCCTGGTGCGCGGTCAGGGCAAGACGGAAGGATTGCATGACCGGGTTCTGCCGGTGAACCCGCGCATCATGCAGCGCATCGCCAGGGAAGAAGAGCGCGAGAAGGCGCATGAACTGGCCAAGCGCATGGTGGATGAGGCCAAGATCAGCATCAAGGCGGTGAAGAACGGCCTGCTCTGTCTGGTGCAAGGCGCGCCGGAGAAAATCGACTTTGAGGACAGGAGCGCCCAGGCCACGTTGGTGGCCCTGGACGGGGAGATCGACGGGATTTTCTTCACCCATCTCTGGCAGATCTTGGGGGCGGAAACAGACGAGGCGCGCCTTGCCGCCGATACCGCTTGGCGCCAACGCCTGCATGATCTCTCGGCAACGGCGTTCCAGCGTGGTTGTCGCCGCCTGCCGGTGCCGTCTGCCCGGCGGGAACGCAGCCTGGTGCTGGCCCAGGCACTTTACCGCAGCAGCATGAACAAGAACCTGCCCTTGCCGGCGCGCGCAACGCCCGAGACGGAGGAAGCGGCATGAGTATGGCCGAAAAGGAGACCAAACCCGTGCGCACCATCGGGCAGATTGTGGGCGCGCTGGCGGGAAAACTGAGCAAGGAGCGGCAGGGAACCGTCGGTATGGCGCAGTTGCGCCGCATGGACCCGCTGGGAATACCGCCGCCGATCTTCTGGAAATTGCTGACGGATGAATTCGGGGCGGAACCGCTGCCGGACAAGCAGGAAAAAGCCTGGGCCATCATCATCCAAGCCATGGCCCTGATGGCACCAGACGGGCACCGACCCAAGCTGCCACCCGGCCGGGTGCTGGCCGACGAAGCCTATCCCGAAGGCCGCTTCATCCGCCTGTTGCGGGCGGAAGGGGAGGGGCTGGCGACGGAAATTCGCACCCTGGCCCGCTGGTCAGCATCCAAGGCGCTGGCCTTTGACTGGGCTGATCTGGCTGCCCTGGTCCTGGCGCGCGCCAGCCGCAACCCCGATTGGGCAGAGGCCCAGGCGATCCGCCTGGCCCGCCCCTATTTCCTGGCCGCCGGCAAGAAGCCGGGCGCCGATACCCCTGTTGCCCGTGGAGAAGAAGCATGACGCTTCCCCGTTTCCTGCAAATCCACACCCTGACCCCCTATGCCGCCGCCCTGTTGAACCGGGATGATGTGGGCCGGGCCAAGCGCCTGCCCTTTGGCGGGGTCAACCGCACCCGCGTTTCCTCGCAATGTTTGAAGCGGCATTGGCGCACGGCGGTGGGGGACTGGTCGCTGGAAGGGCTGGGCGCGCCGATGTCCGTCCGCTCCCGCCAGACCTTCGTGCAACAGGTGGCCCAGCCGCTGCGGGAAGAGGGCTTTGCCGAAGAGGCCATCCTGGCGGTGGTGGAGGCGTTCCAGGCCGTGCTGCTGGGCGAAAGCGCCAAGGCCAAGGCAGAAAAGGCCAAGGGCAAGGACAAGGACGCCGAGAATGAACGCGATCTGCTGGCGGATTTGAAAACCGGTCAGGTGCTGGTGCTGGGCCGGCCGGAGGTCGAGTTCATCCTGTCCCAGGCCCGTACCCTGCTGACGGCCGCTACGACGGCCAAGGAGGCGCGCAAGGCGGTGGAAGCCCTGTTCAAGGACAAGGAAACGCTGGCCAACCTGAAGGCGCTGCGGCTGGCGGCCGGGCTGGATGCCGCCCTGTTCGGGCGCATGGTGACGTCGGACATTCTGGCGCGTGGCGATGCCGCCGTGCATGTCGCCCACAGCTTCACCGTGCATGGGGAGGAGAGCGAGCCCGAATTCTTCACCGCCGTTGATGATCTGGAAAAGGCGGCGGGGGAACTGGGCAGCGGCATGATGGGCGACAGCGAACTGACCAGCGGTCTGTTCTATGGCTATGTCGTCATTGATCTGCCGCTGCTGGTCTCCAACCTGGAAGGCTGTGCCGTTGCCGATTGGGAAAAGGCTGACCGCACGCTGGCCACCGGTGTGGTGGAACGGCTGATCCGGCTGATCGCGTCCGTCTCCCCCGGTGCCAAGCTGGGTTCCACCGCGCCCTACGCCTATGCCCATACGGTGCTGGTGGAACTGGGCGACCGGCAGCCGCGCACCCTGGCCAATGCGTTCTTGAAGCCGGTGCGGGTGGCTGCCGGGGACGATCTGGCGGCCAGGGCCAATGAACAATTGGCCGGATACCTCAACCGGTTTGATGGCATGTATGGGCCGGGCGAACAGCGGCTGATTGCCAGCCTGGATGATGTGCCGGGCCTGTCAGCCACGCATCTGACCGGGCTGGCCGACCTGACCGGGCAGGTGCTGGCAGCCCTGGGGGGCAAGCCGTCATGATCGATATCCTGGTCATGCACCTGCAGGCGCCGATGATGTCCTTCGGTGCCCCGGTGATTGATGAGATCGGGCCGACGGAACGGTTTCCCGGCCTGTCGGCGCTGACCGGCCTGCTGGGCAATGCGCTGGGCCTGTCACATGGCGATGCGGCTGCTCTGGACCGGTTGCAGGCGCGGCTGCGCCCGCTCTGCCTGGAAATCCCGGCAGATGGCGAAACGCTGACCGATTACCAGACGGTGGATCTGGGCCAAGTCTTCATGAACGGCACCGGCTGGACCACGCGGGGCCGGCGGGAGGATAAGGGCAGCGGCGCCGCTACGCGCGGCACCCATATCCGCCTGCGCGATTATCGCGTGGAAACGGCGGTGCTGGTGCTGCTGCACCTGACCCCGGCCGACGAGGCACCGACGGTGCGCGACCTGCTGTCAGCCTTGCGCCAGCCAGCCCGGCCCTTGTTCATCGGGCGCAAGCACTGCCTGCCGGCGGGCTTTATCGGGGTGGAGGTGACGGCGGCACCTGACCTGTTCCAGGCGGCACAAGCCCTGCTGGCGGCTGGCCTGCCCGCCCAGCCGCATCAAGCGGGGGCGCCGGCACCGGTGGCCCGCGCCTGGGCCGAATGGCCGGCGGATGAGGCGGGTGGGGAAGCTTTCCAGCGGGAAGAGGCCCGATTGGTGGACCGGCGCGACTGGCGCAACCAGATCCATGGCGGCGAACGGCTGGTGCATCGCGGCCCGATCGGCGCACAGGGGGCGGCATGACGGGACAGCCCCTTTATATGCTGCAATTGCCGCTGGATGGGCGGCGGGTGACGGCCTTTGCGCTTGCCCATGGGTTGGGGGGCGATATCAGCGACGGCGATGGCGGCTATGTCGCCCATGCCCTGCTGTCGGCCCTGTTCGGGTCGCAGGCGCCCAAGCCCTTCGTACTGCAGCCCCGACCACATCACCCGGGGGCGGTGGACCTGCTGGCCTACAGCACCGTTCCGCTGGCCAGTTTGCAGGCAGCGGCGGCCCTGACCGCCCAACCGTTGGCCCATGCGGCGGTAGACTGGACGGGGGCGGCTGAAAAGACCATGCCGGCCAGCCTGCCGGAAGGGCTGGTGCTGGGCTTCCAGGTCCGGGTCTGTCCGACCATGCGTCTGGCACGCGGGGCGCAAGAGAAGAATCCAGGCGCGGAGCTGGATGCTTTCCTGGCGGCCCTGGACCAATGGAAGGCCAAAGGCAGCCCCGAAATAGCGGAACCGGTTCGTGAAACGGTTTATCAGCAATGGGTGACCAACCGGCTGAACGGGGTGGAGCTTCTGGAACTGCGGCTGGAAGGGCTGCGCCATGTCAGCCTGTCCCGCCGTGCGGCTGCGCCGGTGGGGGCAAGCCGCCCGCTGAGGAGCTTTCGCAAGCCGGACGCGCTCTATGCCGGGCGGTTTCGGGTGACAAACAGCCAACAATTGTTGGAGAGTTTGGCCCATGGTATCGGGCGGCACCGCGCCTTCGGCTTTGGCATGTTGCTGTTACGCCCTTGAACCAACGCGCCTTGACCGGTTGCGGTCAAGGCGCGTTGGACATGGTTTGCGATCAGCGATTCAGCAGGGCTCAGAACAGGGTACCCTGATCGACGGCCTTGCGGGCTGACCGTTTCCGCGGCGTCGGGCCATTGTCCGGCTCCCGGTCGGCCGGCGGCGGCATTGTACCGTCATCGCCGATCAAGGCCGCCACCTTGCCATCGGCAAAGGCGATATCCACCGCCATGCCGGGATGGGTTGCGTCTGCCCTGGTCACCGGGGTGCCATCTCCATCGGTGACCAGGGCGAATCCGCGCGCCAGCACCCCGCGATAAGAATAGCTTTCCAGCAATTGCGACAGGCTGGCCAGCTTGTCCCCGGCTGCGCGCAGTCGGGCGGCATAGGCGCGGTCCAGCCGGGGCGGCAGGTCGGCCAGCCGGTCAGCCCCCTTGCCCAGATCGCGGCGCAGATAATCCAGATTCAGCCGCTGTGACAGGGTCTGATAGCGGCTATCGGCCAGCCGTGTGGCCGTGGCCAGCCCGGCGCGCAACCCGCGCCCGCCGGTTTCCAGCCGCAGCCGCGCCATCTGCAGCACGTCGCGCGGGTGGCGCAGCTTCAGGGCCAGTTGGCGCACGGCCACACCCCGGCGTTCCAGCCCGCCGCGCATGGCCAGTTCCAGCCGTTCGGCCCGGTCATCCAGCCGCTGCACCAGCCCCTCCAGCAGGGCCTGCGGATCGCCCAGACCCCGCGCCAGACCGGCCACATGCTGGCGGCGCAATTCCAGCGCACGGGTCATGCAACCATGCAGGCGCCGGCTGTCATCCAGCACCTGGGCCAGCAATTCGCTGCGCACCGGTACGGCCATTTCGGCGGCAGCCGTGGGGGTGGGGGCGCGGCGGTCGGCGGCGAAATCGATCAGGGTGGTATCGGTTTCATGACCCACGGCGGAAATCAGCGGAATCTGGCTGGCGGCGGCCGCCCGCACCACGATTTCCTCGTTAAAGGCCATCAAATCTTCCAGGCTGCCGCCCCCGCGCGCCACGATCAGCAGATCGGGCCGGGGCACGCGGCCCCCGGCCTCCAGGCTGTTGAAGCCCTGGATGGCGCGGGCCACCTGGGCCGCCGCCCCTTCGCCCTGCACGGCCACGGGCCAGAGCAGGACATGACGGGGGAACCGGTCGGCCAGCCGGTGCAGAATGTCGCGGATGACGGCGCCGGTCGGGCTGGTGATGACGCCGATGGTGCGCGGCAGGAAGGGCAGGGGCTTCTTGCGTTCCGGCGCGAACAGGCCTTCGGCGGCCAGCCGGCGCTTGCGCTCCTCCAGCATTTTCAGCAGGGCGCCTTCGCCCGCCAGTTCCATGCTGTCGATGACAAGCTGATATTGGCTGCGGCCGGGATATGTCGTCAGCTTGCCGGTGCAAATGACCTCCATCCCCTCTTCCGGGCGGATGGCCAGCCGGGCCACCACACCCTTCCAGCAGACGGCCTCGATCACCGCCGCATCATCCTTCAGCCGCAGATAGAGATGGCCGGAGGTGTGGCGCTTGGGCTGGCTGATCTCACCCCGCACCCGGACATAGCCGAACGCTTCCTCCACCGTGCGCTTCAGGGCGCGCGACAGGTCGCTGACGGAAAGTTCGGGCAGGTTGCTGCCGGGGCGGGGGGGATCGGGGAGGAAATCGCTCATGATGGCCGGGATGATAGCCGGCTGGGCGGCACCGGGCCAAGGGGGAAGACACTTACCCCCGCCGGCAAAAGCACCGGCGGGGGCTTGTGGAACCCTGTTACTTCTTTTCCGCCAGCAGCTTCTCAACCTCATCCATGATCTTGTCCATGCGACGGATCAGGGCCTGATAGGGCACAGGCGTGGCCAGATCCACGCCTGCCTGCTTCAGCAACTGATAGGGATATTGCGAACCGCCGGCCTTCAGCACCGACAGGTAACGATCCCGCTCCTTCTCCCCGCCCTTGCCGATCTGTTCGCCGAAATAGGCCGCCGCCGCCATGGAGGTGGCGTACTGGTAGACATAGAAAGGACGGTAGAAATGGTTCACCATCTGCCATTCGGCACAATAGGCCGGGTCGATCTTCATCACCCCTTCCTTGTCGCCGTGATAGCGCTTCAGCAAGTCGCAATAGATCTCGTTCATCTTGCGGCCTGACAGGGCTTCCCCACGTTCCATGGCGTCATGCGTGGCCAGTTCGAATTCGGCGAACATGGTTTGGCGGAAGAAGGTGCTGCGGATGCTGTCCAGCTCATGGCCTAGGAAGAACAGCTTTTCTTCCCGCGTCTTGGCCCGGCCCTGCATGTAGTCGGCCAGCAGCACTTCGTTGGTGATGGAGGCAACCTCTGCCACGAACAGGGAATAGTCGGAGGTTTCATAGGGCTGGGCCGCATCGGCCAGCTTGGTATGCATCCCATGGCCCCATTCATGGGCGAAGGTCGACACGCTGTCGAACGTGTCCTGATGGTTCAGGAACACGAACGGATGCACACCGTAAACACCGGTCTGATAGGCGCCGGGGCGCTTGGTGTCAGACGGGTAGACATGCATCCAGCGGCCCTTCAGCGCCTCTTCCAGATTGCGGGCATATTCCTTGCCCAGCGGCTTGGTGGCGGCCAGGGTCAGGCTCTTGGCCTCTTCAATCGGGAATTTGCGGTCCAGCGCCACGATGGGCGGATAGATGTCGTAATAATGCAGATCGGGCAGGTTCAGCATCTTCTGCCGGATCTTCAGATAGCGGTGCAGGGTCGGCAGACCCTTGTTTGCCTCTGCCACCAGGGTGCGATAGACGCTTTCCGGGATATCGTTGGCGGCCAGGGAGGCGGCGACAGCACTGGGATAATGGCGCAGCTTGGCCATGGCCACGCCGGCCTGGATGCGGTTGGACAGCAGGCTGCCATCGGTATTGGTATATTGGCCGAACTTGCCCCAGAACGTGTCAAAGGCCAGCTTGCGCACGGCCCGGTCGGGGTTTTCCCGCAGCTTGGAATAGCCCACCTGATTGACCTTCACCTTCGACCCGTCAGGCAGGGTGACGCTGGGCCAGTCAATATCGGAGCTGGTGAGCAGCTGATAGGTGGAGCCGGCATTGTACATGGCAGGGCCCACGGCAGCCAAGGCGGCCTCCGTCTCATGGCCCAGCGTGTGGGCCTTCATGCGCAGCGTGTCGCGCAGGCCAAAGGCGTGCTTTTCCAGCCCCTTGTCGGCCTTGATGAAGGCCTCCACCTTGTCGGCCCCCAGTTCCTGGATTTCCGGGTCCATCCAGGCGGTGGCGGCACCGATATCGGCGCCCAACTGGCGCACCAGATTGCTGCCCTCTTGGGCGGCCTGATCGCGGGCATCGGTGCTGAACTGGGTGGACATATAGACCGACAGCCGGTTCATGCGCAGCCGGATGGCGGACAGCTTGTCCAGGGCGGTGCGCAGGCTGGCGGCATCCTTGCCCAGCGTGCCCTGCAGCGCCGCCAGCGACGGCAGTTCGGCGGCAATGGCCTTGCGCTCTGCGTCCCAGGCGGCGCGGTCCTTATAGAGCGTCGTCAAATCCCAGACATAGCGTTCATCCACCTTGGCCGCAGCGGCGGCGGCAGGGGCCTGCTGGGCCTGGGCGAAGCTGAGGGGGGCACATGCCGCAAACAGGGCAATGGCGGCGGCCCCGGCCAGACGGGTCTGCAAACGGGTGTGACTGTGCATGGGATTGCTCTTTTTCTGGTTGTCGGCAGGAAGGGCTGAACGAAAAGCGGGGCCGCGTTTGCCGCAGCCCCTTATGGTTTCGGGTGATGTCAGGCGGTGGCGCCGTGCGGGGGCAGGGCCTTGGCCCGGCGCAGCAAGAGAATCTGGCGGGTGAAGACGGTGCCCATGGCCAGCGCGAACAGGCTGTCCGACAGCAGGCCGAAGCCATGTTCATCCGGGCTTTCCAGCCCCAGATGCCGCGCCCCCTGTTTCACCACCACCAGAGCGACGATGAACAGCAGGCCGGTGACAGTCAGCCGTGACATGGGCTGACCGGTTTCCGGATCGCGGAACAGGTGGATATGCCGGGCGGCATAGAGGCCGCAGCCGATGCCGGCCAGCAGGGCTGCGACAATCGCCAGCCCGCCCAGGCCGCTGACATGGGGGCCGACCATGATATGGCCATAGACATAAAAGCCGATGGCAAGGCTCAACAGGCCCAGCACCAGCAAAATGGCCCAGCCGCGCACCCGGCGCGCGCTGCGGGTGCGGCGGGCCAGCAATAAAATGGCCAGACCGATGGCGAGATAGGGAATGAAAGGCTTCAGGTCCATGGCGTATCATCCCGTGTGGTGACAATCCTGGATATCGCGCCTTATTGGAAGTACCAAGTAAACAGTTTGCAACAGCCATTCGATGGGTCCGCCCGCCATGCCGTTGATCCGTGCCGCCGCCGCCGCGAAGCTTAATCTCTATCTCCATGTGCTGGGGCGTAACGCCGATGGCTATCACCGGCTGGACAGTCTGGTGGCCTTTGCCAGCGCACATGACATGGTGGAAGTGGCCCCATCTGCCTATTTCAGCCTGTCCATTCAGGGGCCGTTCGCCCTGCCTTTGTTGATGGAGGATACGGACAGCAATCTGGTGGCAAAGGCGGTGAAGGCGCTGGCGGCGGAACTGGGCCGGGCCCCCGATGTGGCGGTGACGCTGGTGAAAAACCTGCCGGTGGCGTCCGGCATTGGCGGCGGGTCGGCCGATGCCGCCGCCGCCCTGCGCGCCCTGGCGGCTCTGTGGGAATTGCCTGCGGATCATCCGGCCCTGGCGGCGGTGGCGCCGAAACTGGGGGCCGATGTGCCGGTCTGTCTGGCCGGGCGCACCGCCTATTTCGCGGAGACCGGCACGCTGCTGACCCCGGCACCCGATTTGCCGGAAGCCTGGGTGGTGCTGGTCAATCCCGGCGCCGGGCTGCATACGGCCAAGGTGTTCGGCGCCCGTACCGGGGCCTATTCCAATGCCGACCGGCTGGACCCGATGCCCGATGATGTGGTTGAACTGGCCCGCGCGCTGCAGCAGCGCCGCAACGACCTGACGCTGGCCGCGCAAAGCCTGTGCCCGGCGGTGGCGGAGGTGTTGGCAGCATTGGACGCCACGCCGGGCAGCCTGCTGGCCCGCATGTCAGGCAGCGGGGCCACCTGCTTCGGGCTTTATGCTGACGCGGAAACGGCCATGCTGGCCGCCCAGCTGATCACCCGCGCCCGCCCGCACTGGTGGGTGCAGGCGGCGGGGCTGGTGAATGATGTTTCTGATGTGGAGCGGGTGGAAGCCTGATCCTGCCCCTGTCTGCCCGTTTGACCGGAGGTGCCGCCATGGCCCGTATCGATGAAAGCCGCCCCTTCCTGCCCGTGAATATCGCCGTGCTGACCGTGTCGGACACGCGCGACCTGACGACCGATAAATCCGGCGACACGCTGGCGGAGCGGCTGACGGCTGATGGGCATAATCTGGCCGACCGCGCCATCGTGCGCGACGATGTGCGCGCCATTGTTGACCAGCTGCGCCGCTGGATCGCCGATCCGCAGATCGATGTCGTCATCTCCACCGGCGGCACCGGCCTGACCGGCCGCGACGTGACGCCGGAGGCCTTTGAAAGCCTGTTTGAGAAGAAGATTGACGGGTTTGGCGAGATGTTCCGCTGGCTGTCTTTTGAGAAGATCGGCACCTCTGCCCTGCAATCGCGTGCCACCGGCGGGCTGGCCGGCGGCACCTATCTGTTTGCCCTGCCGGGCAGCCCCAGCGCCTGCCGCGATGGCTGGGACCTGATTTTGAAATGGCAGTTGGACAATCGGCATCGTCCCTGCAACCTTGTGGAGCTGATGCCGCGCCTGACGGAAGTGTGAAAGCGGGAGTAGCTGTGGCAAAAACGGGCAAGCGACGGCCACCGCCATTGAAGGGGCCGCTGAAAACGGGTAACGATTCCGCGCTCGCGGGCCGCACCCCGCCAGGGGGACCGGAACCGGGGTGCGATCCGCAACAAGATCAAGGCTGGGCGCAGGAGATTACTGGAATGACGCGGACCTTCATCTCGATGGCGAAGACGGGCGGTCAGGGCAAGACCCTGACGGCGCAACTGCTTGTGCTGCAGCACGAGCAGAAGGGCGTCCCGGTCAAGCTCGCCGCCGCGGATAGCGACAGCCTGAACAACCGGTCCAAGTTCGGCCGCCTGTTCCACCATGTGAAGGAACTGGGAATCGGCGAAGACCTGACCAAGGTGAAAAGCTCGACCGACCCGAATCTGGCCATCAAATATTGGGATGAGTTCGGCCGCACCGTGCTGGAAGGCGGCTATATCATCGATGTCGGCGCCAATGTGGCCGCCGAACTGTTCGCCTGGTCGGAGGCGCGCAACGCCGGCTCCCTGCTGCGCCGCCGCAATTCCCCGCCCATCGATCTGGTGGTGACCACCAAGGCCGAGGGTCAGGCGATCGAAGATGCGCGCGCCTTGATCCAGTACAGCTTCGACAAGAATGAGTGGCTGCCCATCGGCCGCCGCTATGTTGTGCTGAACGAGGTGGCGGGCGGCTTCGGCGCCTATGAAAATGACAGCGCCTTCAAGCGGTTGAAGGCATTCCAGAACATGGGCGTGCATATCGTCACCATGAAGCGCTGCGAAAGCGACATCTGGAACCTGCTGGAACGCGAGCTGATTTCCGTCCGCGATGCGCTGAAGCTGACCGAGAACGATCTGGAAAAGCGCTTCGGCATTGATGTCTGGACCGGCCATGGCGGCCTGACCGACCTGAAGGCCTGGGCCGACGAGACGCTGGCTTCGTTTGAACGGGTGGGGCTGGTGCCGGTGCGCGAAAGCGTCCATGCCGGCACGCCGGTTGAAGCAGTCGGCGCCGGCTGCGTTTGATATCGGTCCTGTTTGATCGGAACCGATCAAACAGGACTTCTTGTTCCCTCAGGCGCCGGGCGCCCGCCTCCGCGGGCTTGGCTTGCGCGCACATGGGTGCGCGGGCTGGCGGTCGCCAGCCTCCACCCTTGTCGAAGGCCATGCCTTCAACAAGGGTGGCTGTTCAGCAGGGTTGAAGCAAGGGAGCGTGCCGGGTGGTCCGTTTCGAGAATGTGGGATTGCGCTACGGCAATGGGCCGGAGGTGTTGCGCGACCTGAGTTTTGAGCTGGCCCCCGGTTCATTCCAGTTCCTGACCGGCCCCACCGGGGCCGGCAAATCCAGCCTGTTGAAGCTGTTATACCTGTCGGAACGCCCGTCGCGCGGGTTGATCACCCTGTTTGGCGAACAGCTTTCCAAGGTACCGCGCGCCAAGCTGCCGGACCTGCGTCGCCGCATCGGCGTGGTGTTCCAGGATTTCCGCCTGCTGGACCATATGACCGTGTTCGACAATGTAGCGCTGCCGCTGCGCATTGCCGGGCATGACGAAAAACATGTGCGCGAAGGGGTGGGCGACCTGCTGGCCTGGGTCGGGCTGGCCGACAAGCTGCACGCCCTGCCGCCCACCCTGTCGGGCGGTCAGAAACAGTTGGTCGCGGTGGCCCGCGCTGTGATCAACAGCCCGCAACTGATTGTCGCGGACGAGCCGACCGGCAATATCGACCGCGACATGTCGCTGAAAATCATGCGGCTGTTCATCGAACTGAACAAGCAGGGCACCACGGTGGTGGTGGCCACCCATGATTGGGGCCTGATCGACCGCATGAAGCGCCCGATGCTGGAACTGTTTGAAGGCAAGCTGGCCGAGGCCTCCTGGTGGCTGAAACCCGGTGAGGCGCTGGAGCCGGCCCCGGTTTGAGGGCGCGCGCCATGTCTGCCAGATACCACCGTCACCCATGCTGCGGCCGGGGTCCAGTATCGTAGAGCAAAGCGCTTGTGGCCCCTGGACCCCGGCCTTCGCCGGGGTGACGGTGGAGAGAGCGGCGATGTTTACCATCACCATCCCCAAGGAATACCCCTATGCGTCTCGTCCGGCTGATCGCCAATCTGGGCTATGGCAGCCAGCGCGATGTGAAAATGCTGTTGCGGGAGGGCCGTGTCACCCGGCGCGACGGCACCGCACTGGCCGCCGATGACAAGGCCGACCATGGCGACATCCTGATTGATGATGAACCGCTGGACCCGCCGCAGGGCACGGTACTGATGCTGCACAAGCCGGCCGGCTACACTTGTTCCACCAGCGATCCGGGCCGCGTCGTCTATGAATTGTTGCCGGAGCGGTTTGAATATCGCAACCCGATCATGGCCCCCGTCGGCCGGCTGGACCGGGATACGACGGGCCTGTTGCTGCTGACCGATGACGGCCAGCTACTGCACCGCATCATCTCGCCTAAGGCCAATGTGCCTAAAGTCTATGAGGCGGAACTGGCCCGCCCGCTGACGGGGGAGGAGGCAGCGGTGTTTGCCAGCGGCACGCTGATGCTGAAATCGGAAAAGACGCCCCTGCTGCCGGCCATGCTGGAGGTGTTGGGGGAAAAGCGGGCGCGGTTGACCATTCAGGAGGGGCGTTACCACCAGATTCGCCGCATGTTCGCCGCTGTCGGCAACCATGTGGAAAGCCTGCACCGCCACGCCGTCGGCGGGCTGGTTCTGGGCGATCTGGCAGAGGGGGAATGGCGGGAACTGACGGCGGCGGAGGTGGCGGCAATCTTCGCCACCCCGACCGCGTCAGCGACGGCTTAGCCGCTTATTTCGCCCCGTTGGCGCCACTTTCGATGGCCTTGCCGGCGCTTTTGATGTCCTTGCCCACGCCTTCCACGGTATTGCAGCCGGAAAGGGAAAGGGCGGCGATGGTCAGAGATGCGAAGAGAATGACGCGCTTCATGTGGCTTATCCAGCTCGATAAGACTATTCCTGTGGCAGAATGATTACCACGAAGTCCAAGCCTATGTCCAAAGTGCCAAAAGTGAGGGTCGATCAGGCTTTGGTTGATCGCGGATTGGCCGAAAGCCGGTCCAAAGCCCAGGCCCTGATCCTGGCCGGGCTGGTCTATGCCGATACGCGCCGCATCGACAAGGCCGGCGATCAGGTGCCCGAAGATCAGGCGCTGCATGTCAAGGGCCAGGACCATCCCTGGGTCAGCCGGGGCGGGCTGAAACTGGTGAAGGGGCTGGACCAGTTCGGCATCGATCCCACCGGCATGGTGGCCATGGATGTCGGCGCCTCCACCGGCGGCTTCACCGATGTGCTGCTGACCCGCGGCGCCACCAAGGTCTATGCCGTCGATGTCGGCCATGGCCAATTGGCCTGGAAGCTGCGCGAGGATGCCCGCGTGGTGGTGATGGAGAAAACCAACGCCCGCCATCTGACCGCCGCGCAGGTGGCCGATCCGCTGGATATCGTGGTCTGCGATGCCAGCTTCATCGGGCTGGAAACCGTGCTGCCGGCGGCCATGGCGCTGACGCGGCCCGGTTCCTTTCTGGTCGCCCTGATCAAACCGCAGTTTGAGGTGGGCAAGGGCCGCGTGGGCAAGGGCGGGGTGGTGCGCGAACCGGAACTGCATCAGGAAGTCTGCGACCGGATCAGCGCCTGGCTGGCCGCCCAGCCCGGCTGGACCGTGCTGGGCATCGCCGAAAGCCCGATCACCGGGCCGGAGGGGAACAAGGAATTCCTGATTGGCGGCCGGCGGGAGGGGTGCGCGGCGGTTGAGTGACCGGCTGATAGGTTTTTATTTATTATCAGAGTTTTATTGCATCCTCACCGTCACCCCGGCGAAGGCCGGGGTCCAGAATGACAAGCGCTTTGCTCTACGAACCTGGACCCCGGCCTTCGCCGGGGTGACGGTGGGGGAATGGAAAGATCGCGCGACAAAGGTCAGCGTGAAAGAGCGAGACAGAGATTTTCAGGCGTGCCTAACGGGTCATCTGTAGCTTTCAGCCCTGGCCCACCTGAAGCGCCCGGACGAATTCCGTCAGGCCCACCTGACGGCGGCGCTTCAACCGTTCGGCGGTCAGGATGGCCTGCACGGCGGCCACGCTGACCTCCACATCCTCGTTCACGATCACATAATCATATTCGGACCAATGGCTCATCTCGTCATTGGCCTTGGCCATGCGGTGGGCGATCACGTCGGCCGTATCCTGGCCCCGGTTGGTCAGCCGGCGTTCCAGTTCCGCCGCACTGGGCGGCAGGATGAAGACGCGGACCAGATCATCCCCGGCGGATTCGCTGAGCTGCTGGGTGCCCTGCCAATCAATATCGAACAGCACATCGCGCCCGGCCCGCAGGGCATCTTCCACCGGGCCTTTGGGCGTGCCGTAATAGTTGGTGAAGACCTGGGCATGTTCCAGCAGCTCCCCACGCGCCACCCGCGCTTCAAACTCGGCCTTGTCGAGGAAGTAATAATCCTTGCCGTTCACTTCCCCTGGCCGCATCGGGCGGGTGGTGACGGAAACCGACATGGACAGGTTGGCATCCAGCGCCAGCATCCGCTTGGAAATGGTGGATTTGCCGGCACCGGAGGGGGAGGATAGCACCAGCATCAAGCCCCGGCGGCGAACCTGGGAACGGGCAGTGACGGGGGCGGCGGACGGGGTGGACATGGGAGAAGGGGGCCTTTGGTTGGGGGGGTAAATTGTCTGCAACCGTCACCCCGGCGCAGGCCGGGGTCCAGGTCACAAGCGCCGTGCTCTACGATACTGGACCCCGGCCTGCGCCGGGGTGACAGGAGAGGTGGGCGCCAGGTAACGTCGGGCGGGGCTGACGAAACCCTCACTCAATATTCTGCACCTGCTCACGGAACTGTTCGATCACGGCTTTCAGGTCCATGCCGATGCGGGTCAGATCCACGTCGGCGGATTTGGAACAGAGCGTGTTGGCCTCCCGGTTGAATTCCTGGCAGAGGAAATCCAGCCGGCGGCCAATGGCGCCGCCATCGGCCAGCATGGCGCGGGCCTGGGCGATATGGGCGCGCAGCCGGTCCAACTCTTCCCGCACATCGGCCTTGGCGATCAGCAAGGCGGCCTCCTGGGCCAGCCGTTCCTCCGCCAGGGCCGGCACGGCATCCAGCAGGGCGGCAATCTGCTGGCGCAGGCGGCCGCGCAGGGCTTCGGGCTGCAAACAGGCTGTGGCGGCGGCGGCATCGGTCAGCCGTTCGATCTCCGCCAGATGGCCCATCAGCACGGCGGCCAGATGCACCCCTTCCGCCGTCCGGGCGGTGACCAGCCGGTCGATGGCGACCGTCACCGTGGCAGCGATGGATTTTTCCAGGGCGGTGCGCTCCTCCTCCGTCTCCTGCGCCTCCCCGCTATCGATCACGCCACGCACCGACAGCAGCGTGTCGATGGACGGCGGCGGGGCATCCGGGCCGGCAATGTCACGGGCCAGTTCCAGCACCTGGGCCAGCAGGTCGCGGTTGATGCGCAAGGCGCCGGTGGTTTCCATGCGAGTCAGGTTGAGCGCGACATTGACATTGCCACGGGTGATGCGCGCCTCTACCGCCGCGCGGATGGCGGGTTCCAAGCCATCCAGGCCCTGGGGCAGGCGGCAGCGCAGGTCACGGCCCTTGCCGTTGACGCTGCGCGCCTCCACCACCCATTGGACACGGGCCCCCGCGCCATCGGCGCGGGCAAATCCGGTCATGCTGGTGACAGCACCCTTGGCGCTGTTGCGGGGGGTTTGGGCGTTCATGCGGAACCCTTGGGCGCGGGGATAAGGGAAAACAAAAGAGTGCCGCGGTTTATATCGCCCTTGCCCGGCGCCAACAAGGGATGGCCGCCGCTGTCGTCAGAGTATGTGTGGACAAGGCTTCTGGCCGAGCGTCGATAGGGAGAGGAAAATCCCCCGATATGGTGATGCCTGTCACAGCGGCGTGGCAAGGGTGCGGGCAGATTTTCCTGACCGGGGTATTTTCCCCGGAATTGCCGGGCGGGTGCCCCCACCCCTCTTTCCCCCGCCCGACGCCGCATTGACTGGCCCGCCGTCCCGCTTGCCCGTGGGACGGCGGGTTCTTCTTATTTGGCAGCGACCTTTTCCGCAGGTGCAAAGCAGTTTATGGTTATTGTCGTCCGGGCTGCTGTTGCCCGCCGCTTTCGGCTGCGATGAATGATCGAGAAACTTGTCGAAGCCGCTATCGTTTTCCTTATCGTTGGCGGCATGTCCTATGTAATCGGCCTGGCAGTTGCCCATTCGGTCGAAGCGTCGCTGCGTCGGCGTTTCGAGGGGCAGGGACTGGATGAGAAGCTGAACCGCTATATCATCGGCGCACAGCGGTTTGAGCAGCGGCGGGAAGCGATGTTGCCGCGTCTGGTGCGCCTGGATGCGCAGGTGAAATCAGCCCGCCGGCGCCATTATATGATCAACAAGCGCCTGAACGATCTGAAGATCGCCCGTTCGCAACTGATGCGGGTGATCGGGGAGGAAGAAGCGTTTCTGCGGGCCGAGCGTCCGGCCCGCAAGTTCATCGCCTATGTCGTCAATCGCCATGTGCAGCGGGCCCAACTGGATCAGAAGGAACATCCGTTCCTGTCCCGCAGTTGGGCCCGTACCCAGCAGGTGGTGATCTGGGCGCCCACCATCGGTGATGCCAAGGCATTGGCGGAGCGCACCTATCCCCCGGCAACAGGCTTCTTCATTTCCGAAATTACAGAGCCGCAGAGCGATGCGGATGATTTGACCCCCCTGCAGGAGGCGGAAATGAAGGTTGTGGTCGAAAGTGGCGGAATCGTATGATCAGTTCCCTGTTCAATACGCTGCCCATCTGGTTCGGCCTGCTGGCCGGGGGGGTGGTGGTGCTTCAGATCATCAGCGGTATTTCCAAGCGCCTGCGCCGCGCCCGCGCCATGGAGGGGGCCATGCTGACGCGGGTGCAACATGCCCGCAGGGTGATGCGGGAAAAGGCCGTAGTGACGCTGGGCCTGCGGCGGGAGGAGATGCAGCAGCACCGTGAATTGGCGATGCTGCAAGAGATGATCGAAGATGGGGAGACCGCCGCCCGACAGGAGAAGGGCAATGATTCGCAAATCTATGTGTTTGATGAGCGAAAAAACCTGGGCGACCAAGCCTTCATGCTGACCATCTCGCACCCGGATTTCAGCAATCTGGCCCGCAAGGCACCGGAAGAGGTGGTACAATCCTGGCGCAGTGGCCGACGTTATATGGTCTGGGCCGCCAGCGAGAAGATGGCCGGCGCCAAAGCCGGGATGCGCTTCAACCAGGACAAGGGCTATCGGGTCTCCGAGCCGGTGCCGTTCCAGGGGGACGCAGAGGCTTTCTAGGTCGAAATTGGTATGATATTGGTTCTAAATTGGCATTTCATCCCGCATCCTGACCGGTTCTTTTCATATGTTGCAAAATAACCGGATTTTTGGGGTGAACCGTTACATGAATGTCTTGTGAAAGGCATTCTTCGTGCTATCACTCTGGCCGCAACCCCTGCATCCGCAGCACCGGAGAAGTGATCCGATGTCCCGTCTTACCCAATCCCCCGCCTGGCAGGCCCTTGCCGCCCACCGTGCCACCCTGGAAGGCACCAGTCTGCGCGACCTGTTCGCCGCCGATGCGGGCCGGTTCGACCGGTACAAGATCGCGTTTGACGGCATGTTGCTGGATTACGCCAAGAACCGTGTCACCGACGACACCCTGTCCCTGCTGCTGGAGCTTGCCCGTCAGCAGAATCTGGAGGGGATGCGCGATGCCATGTATGCCGGTGAGAAGATCAACATCACCGAGGATCGTGCCGTCCTGCATGTGGCGCTCCGCAACCGCGCCGACCGGCCGGTGCTGGTGGATGGCCAGGATGTAATGCCCGATGTGCAGGGCGTGCTGGCCCGGATGTATGCCTTCTGCCACAAGGTGCGCGATGGCGAATGGCGCGGCTTTGACGGCCAGCCCATCACCGATATCGTCAATATCGGCATTGGCGGGTCCGATCTGGGCCCGGTGATGGTGACGCAGGCGCTGACCCCCTGGCATCACCCGCATCTGGCGGCGCATTTCGTCTCCAACGTCGACGGCACCCATATTGCCGATGTGTTGAAGAAGGTGGACCCGGCCACCACCCTGTTCATCATCGCGTCCAAGACCTTCACCACCCAGGAAACCCTGGCCAATGCCCATACGGCGCGGGACTGGTTCCTGGCCAATGGCGGGTCAGAGGCCGATGTGGCCAAGCATTTCGTGGCCCTGTCGACCAATGCCGGCGAAGTGGCGAAGTTCGGTATCGATACCGACAATATGTTCGGTTTCTGGGACTGGGTCGGTGGCCGTTACAGCCTGTGGTCGGCCATTGGCCTGCCCATCGCCCTGATGGTGGGGCCGGAGAAGTTCGCTGAGCTTCTGGCCGGCGCCCATGCCATGGATGAGCATTTCCGCACGGCACCGCTGGCACAGAACATGCCGGTGATCCTGGGCCTGCTGGGGGTGTGGTACGGCAATTTCTGGGGTGCGTCGGCCCATGCCGTGCTGCCCTATGACCAGTATCTGGCCCGCCTGCCAGCCTATCTGCAGCAGTTGGATATGGAGAGCAACGGCAAGTCGGTGGATCGCCAGGGCAACCCGGTGGATTACACCACCGGCCCGATCATTTTCGGCGAGCCGGGCACCAATGGCCAGCACGCCTTCTATCAGCTGATCCACCAGGGCACCCACCTGATCCCCTGTGACTTTATCGCGCCGGTGACGTCACAGAACCCGCTGGGGCGCCACCATGCCATGCTGATGTCCAACACCTTTGCCCAGACCGAAGCGCTGATGCGCGGCAAGAATGGCGATGAAGTGCGGGCCGAGCTGGTGAAGGAAGGCAAGGCGGGGGCCGCCTTGGAAGCCCTGCTGCCGCACAAGATTTTCACCGGCAACCGCCCGACCAACACCATTCTGGTCGATGCGGTGGACCCGTACCGGCTGGGGATGCTGATCGCGCTGTACGAACATAAGGTGTTCGTGCAGGGCATCATCTGGAACATCAACAGCTTCGACCAGTGGGGCGTGGAGCTGGGCAAGCAACTGGCCAAGGTGATCCTGCCTGAACTGGAGGGCGAGGCCGCCAAGGCCCATGATGCCAGCACCAAGGGTTTGATCGCTGTGGCGAACGCCGGCAAGGTGGGGTGAGGGGCGGGTAAAGCCGCTCCTGCTTCTGATCGGCTTGGCAATAGCCGCCATGTCGTCCATATTATGGGCTGACATAGCGGCTATTGCCGCTGTCCTGGCACGGCGAAGGAGGTTGATCATGAAACCCATGGCGTCCAGTCCGCCTGCCCCTCAGACTGCAGAGCAGTCGGCAGAATATGATCGCTGGTTTCGGGGTAAGGTTGCGGCCGCCTTGCAAGATCATCGCCCACCTGTGACGCATGATCTTGTAATGCGACAAATGGATATCATTATTGATCGCATCCAGAAAAACAGAAATATTTGATATTTTTAGTTTAAATAATTTATCATTTTAGTTTCGGGAATATCATTGATGCTGCCTATTCGGTGGCGTCAGTCGGCATTGGATGATTTTGCAAGGATAACCGAATATATTGCCCAGCGTGATCCGAAGGCGACCCGTCGTCTGGGGTTTCGTGTAAAAGATGCACTTACGCAGGCGTCATTTCATCCTCTGCTTTTTTGTGCCGGTCGGGTGGAGGGAACCAGAGAGATAACAGCGCATCCAAATTACATCGTTGTTTATCAGGTGCTGGAATCCGGTATCGACGTGCTGGCCATCTTGCACGCGCGTCAGGAATATCCCTGAGAACGCCATCTTTCCGCCCCACCACCCCCTGATATAGCATCCTATAATCGGGGGAAGTTCCATGCTGTATCCATCCAGCGCCAGGGCGTGGCCCTTTCTGGCGCGTTTTATCGACCGGGAAGCCCGGTTCGCGCAGGCCGCCGCCGCGCGGGGCGGACTGGCGCTGGCAGGATATGAGTTCCTGCGTTTTGGGGTGAAGCAGGCCTGGGCCTGTTTTTATGGCGGGTTGATGCTGGCGCTGTTGCTGGGCACCTATCTGTTCTATCCGCGCGATCTGCCGCTCGCCCGCTATGACTTCCTGACACTGGCCGCACTCACCTTGCAGGTGCTGCTGGTCCGGCTGCGGCTGGAAACGCGGGAGGAGGCGCTGGTCATCGCCCTGTTCCATCTGGTCGGCACCGGCATGGAGATTTTCAAGACAGCCATGGGTTCCTGGGTCTATCCAGAGCCCAGCCTGCTGCGTATCGGCGGGGTACCGCTGTTTACCGGTTTCATGTATGCCGCTGTTGGTTCTTATATCGCCCGGGCTTGGCGGCTATTCGATTTCTGCTTTACCCGCCATCCGCCATTGTGGGCCACGCTGCCTTTTGCCCTGGCCGCTTATGGCAATTTCTTCCTGCACCATTACTGGTTCGATCTGCGCTGGCTGTTGTTCGCTGTGGCGGCGCTGCTGTTTGGGCGCAGCTGGATTCATTTCCGCATCTGGCACGAACATCGCCGGATGCCGATGTTGCTGGGTTTTGCCCTGGTGGCGCTGTTCATCTGGTTTGCCGAGAATATCGGCACCTTCGCCGGGGCCTGGATCTATCCCAGCCAGCGCGATGGCTGGGCCATGGTATCGCCGGCCAAGTTCGGCTCCTGGTTCCTGCTGATGCTGCTGTCCTATGTGCTGGTCACGCTGGTGCGGCGTCCGGTTTCATTCCCCTTGCCCTATGATGATCGGGCGCAGCTGCAGACAGGGTAATGGGGACGCATGGCTGCGCAAGAGCACGGAACTAAAAAAGCCAGGGCCGCGGATGTGACCCTGGCTTTTATGGCTTACGGAGAGATTGCAGCCTGTTTCCATTCAGCAGCATTACGTTCAGGGAAACAGGTCGTCCACAGCCGACTGCGACATCGGTGTTGTATCTACTTCCGCCGCCAGCTCTTCGGTCGTCACCTTAGTGAGTGCTGCTGCGGGAGGCGGCGTGGCCGGCCTTGTGGCCAAGGGATCATCCACCTGCTTCAATGCCGAAGCAGCCCCGGCCAGTAGCATATCCACCGCATCCTGATTGATGGCGTCGCGCAGGGGCGGGCCGTGCATCAAGTCGGCATCGGGTCTGGTATCCTTGTCCTCCGTCAAGACGGCGGACAGGTCGCTCTCCTCCACCCCTTCCAGACCCCAGATCTGGATCATCGCATGGACACGGCGCTCGATATAACGCAAGGTATTGACCACCTTGGTCATCCGCTGCCCGGTAATATCCTGGAAGGAGCAGGCGGTCATGATCTCCGTCACCTCCGCATCCAGAATCT
The DNA here is from genome assembly GCF_009495745.1 of Niveispirillum sp. SYP-B3756. Taxonomy (GTDB): domain Bacteria; phylum Pseudomonadota; class Alphaproteobacteria; order Azospirillales; family Azospirillaceae; genus Niveispirillum. The sequence goes on along the minus strand of NZ_WIDQ01000003.1, from coordinate 453,826 downwards.
GGGCGAGGTCAGGGTGATCCTTGCGCAACCGGTCAGCGACTGACTGGATACGTTCCGACCCGTTGAGGATTTCGGTTGTCGCGTGCTCGGTGGATTGCAGGATGGCATCAAGCTCTTCCGTCGCCCGCATAATGCGATTGGCGGACGGATCATCCGGCTTCAGGGCGGCGATTTCACGCCGCGTCTCCGCGATATGGGAGGAAAGCTCCTGCAGCTCCCGCCGCAGGATCTTGATGTGCGAGCGCTGATCGACCTCAGGAGGTTCCCGCCGCTCCCGCACGATGCGGCGGAGATCGTCGAGCGATACAGCCCGGTGCCGGCGGTCACGCACCCGAAGGAATGCGCGACCACGGGGACTGGACAGCAACGCGTCTTCGATCTGATCAAACTCGGCGTCGGAAAGATCAATGATCTCCGACACGGCCGATCACCCGAGAGCGCCGAGAACGCTTTCGATTTTCTTCTTCAGCGTGTCAGCGTTGAAGGGCTTGACGATGTAATTGTTCACACCGGCTTCCTTGGCGGCGATCACGTTTTCCGTCTTCGATTCGGCTGTCACCATGATGAAGGGCGTCGCCTTCAGCCGCACATCGGCGCGCACTTCCTTCAGAAGCTGCAGGCCTGTCATCGGTTCCATGTTCCAGTCGGAAATCACCAGACCGAACTGGGCAGCACGCAGCTTGGCCAGTGCTTCAGCGCCATCGGCTGCTTCTTCGATCTTCGTGAACCCGATCTGGGTAAGCAGGTTCCTGATGATACGCCGCATCGTCGCATAATCATCGACAACCAGCACTTGAATGTTCAAGGACACTGCGGAACCCCCACCTGAACGTGTTGCGCCAAGATGTATCGCGTTAATACATTACTCACCATATGGTCGATCCACCCTGACCGGGTTTCCGTGACCGACCGTATGATGATACCACCAGAGGGTAACTGATCGTTTGAAACAAGCCAACAATCATAACCCTACCGGCGGATCAGGCCGCACTTTGGTTTCCGTGCTGCCCCTTGTCAAGCTTGGTGGAACTGACCTTTTGAACCTTTTCATCAAGTGCGGCGCAGGAGGGACAGCAAACCGCTGGTAATCGGGTAGCGGCGGTCCTTGCCGAAGCTGCGCGAGGTGATCTTCACGCCCGGTGGTGCCTGCCGCCGCTTATATTCGGCCCGGTCCAGCATCCGCCAGACGCGGTTGACCGTTTCGGCATCGTGGCCGCGCGCCACGATATCGGCCAACGCCATATCGCGTTCGACCAGGCATTCCAGGATATCGTCCAGCACGGCATAGTCCGGCAGGGTGTCCTGATCCTTCTGATCGGGCTTCAGTTCCGCCGTGGGGGCCTTGGTGATGATGCGTTCGGGAATCACCCGGCCCGCCGGACCCAGGCCACCGGCCGGGTGATTCTGGTTCCGCCAGTGCGACAGCCGGTAAACGGTGGTCTTGTAGACATCCTTCAGTACCGAATAACCACCGCACATGTCGCCATAGAGCGTGGCGTAGCCGACCGACATTTCCGACTTGTTGCCGGTGGACAGCACCATGCCGCCAAACTTGTTGGAGAGCGCCATCAGGGTGACGCCGCGCGACCGGCTTTGCAGATTCTCTTCCGTGATGTCGGGGCCCCGGCCGCTGAAGCTGGGGGCCAGCATCGTATCGAAGGCCTGCATGGCCGGCCCGATGGAGATGGTATCGATGCGGCAGCCCAGCAGCCCGGCGCATTCCGCCGCGTCATCCAGGCTGTCCTGGCTGGTATAGGGGCTGGGCATCATCACGCAATGCACCCTCTCCGGCCCCAGCGCGTCCACCGCCACGGCGGCGGAAATGGCCGAATCAATGCCGCCCGACATGCCCAGGATCACACCGGGAAAGCCGTTCTTGCCGACATAATCGCGCAGGCCCAGCACCATGGCCCCATAAATGGCAGCCAGTGATTCCGGCGGCGGCACCATTTCATCGGACCGGCCCACCCAGCCATCGGCCCCGCGGGTCCAGCGGGTGATGGCGACGTATTCCACGAAGGCCGGCATCTGGGCCACCAGCCCCTTGTCGGCATTGAGCGCGAAGCTGGCGCCATCGAATACCAGCTCATCCTGCCCGCCCACCTGATTCAGATAGATCAGGGGCAGGCCGGTTTCGGTGACGCGGGCCACGGCCAGCGACAGGCGTTGGTCGATCTTCTCCAGCTCAAACGGGCTGCCATTGGGCACCACCAGCAGCTCGGCCCCGGTCTCTGCCAGGGTTTCGGCCACATCCGGCTTCCACATGTCCTCGCAGACCAGCACACCCAGCCGGACGCCCCGGAAATTGACCGGGCCGGGCAGGGGGCCGGCATCGAACACCCGCTTTTCATCAAAGGGGCCGTAATTGGGCAGGTCATGTTTCAGGCGGATCGCCTGGATCTTGCCACCATCCAGCAGCAAGGCCGCATTGTGACGCCGCCCTTCCACCCGCCAGGGGGCTCCCACCAGCAGGGCGGGGCCGCCATCGGCGGTGCGGGCGGCCAGGGCCTGCACCACATCTTCCACCTTGTCGAGGAAGAAGGGCTTCAGCACCAGATCTTCGGGCGGATAACCGCTGACCGACAATTCGGGATAAACCACGAGATCGGCACCGGATCGGGCCGCTTCATCGCGGGCGGCCAGGATAAGCCCGGCATTATGCTCAAGCGCACCAACGGTGGGGTTGATCTGCGCCAGCGCGATGGTCAGTTGATCGGTCATTCTGCTTCCGGTCCCGTTCCGGCCGCTGGGATGGAGAATCGGGCCGGGCACATCCCTTATGCTCCGGTAGAGCATAAGGGGTCAAGCCGACAAGCGGCGGTTCATCCGGCTTGCCCCGCTTCCGTCCCCGCCGTACCCTCGCGCCGGGAAGGGCTGCCCGCTCTGGGCCTGAGATTGGGAGCTTGTCACCATGGATAGAGATAATCGCCGGATCGGGCGGTTGATTGCCGCAGGGCTGCTGTTGTTGCCTTCCGTGCCGGCGCTGGCCGAACATCTGCCGGCCCCGGCCGCGCAATATCAGGCCCGCCAGACGCTGACCATCAATGGCGCCGTCCTGGAAGCGGTGGTCCACCATGATCATGGCAAGGAGCGCCGCGAAAGCCGGGTTGATGGCTTGAACAATCTGCTGATCGTGCGCCCGGACCAGCAGAAGGCCATCGTCATCCAGCCGGAAAGCCGGATGGCCATGCAGATCGACATCACCGATCCGGAAGTGGGGGTGGTACCGGCCGCCCTGGCCGGGCTGGAGGCCAAGCCGCAGGGGGCGGAGACGCTGGCCGGCGAAAAGGTAACGCGCTACCGGGTGCAGGACAGTTTCCCGCAAGGGGGGGCCTTTGATGGCACCGTCTGGTCCACGCCCGACGGCATCTATATGCGGATCGAAGGCAAGGTGAGCGATGCTGCCGGGCCGATCGACATGGCGATGCGCCTGTCCGACATCAAACGCGGGCCGCAGGATGCCGCCTTGTTTACCCCGCCGCCCGGCTTGCGGATGATGGAGATGGAGCCGGAGGCGGGGCGGGTACCGCCCGCCTTTCAGGAGGAGAAGAAGTGAGGATGTTGCGCATTCTGGGCGCCTTGTTCGCCTTCCTGCTGTCCCCCCTGGTGCCGTCGCTGGCGCGGGCGGAACCCTTGCCGGAGGGTGAATATCTCCAGTCCCTGGATGCGGCGGGCTGGAAGGCCACGCCCGGTGGCGTGCGTTACCGGGTGGTGGAGGCGGGCCCCGGCAAGGGCAGGGGCCCGCTGCTGACCGATTATGCCACCCTGCATTATCGCGGCAGCCTGCTGAACGGCACCGTGGTTGACGATACGGCCAAAGGGCGCAAGCCCGTTCGCCTGCAGTTGACACGGGTGATTGCTGGCTGGAAGGAGGTATTGCCCCTGATGCATGTCGGCGATAAGTGGGAAATCGCCGTGCCGGCCAACCTGGGCTATGGCGTGCGTGGATCATCCACCGGCAAGGTGCCGCCCAACGCCACCTTGCTGTTCACCATAGAATTGCTGGGGCTGGAAGCGCCGAAGCTGAGCAGCGAAATCGGCGGCGGCGGTTGACGCCCGGGGGGATGCGGGTGCGGCGGCAAGGGGGATGGTTCTGCGCCGTCTTCCGTGCTACGCCCGTGCGCAGTTGATGTCTTTCCCCGTTGTCGCCGGAACGGAGCCGTCGCCCACATGTCCGTCCTGTCCAAGCCCGCCCTTCTTGCTGCTGCCCTGCTGGTCTTGCAGGCTCTGCCCGTCGCCGCCCAGCAGCCGACGCCGCCGGCTGGCGGTGATGCAGCGCTGACCCTGCCGCGTATCGATCCGCAGAAGCAATATCTGATTGAAAATGCCAAGAAGCCCGGCTGGCGGACCACCCCCAGCGGTCTGCAGTTCCGCGTCATGAAGCAGGCGGTGGGCAATGCGCCCCGCCCGGCCCTGACGGATGAAGTAACCGTGCATTATCGCGGGGTGTTGATCGACGGTACCGTGTTTGACAGTTCCTATACCCGGGGGCGCCCGGCTTCCTTCCCGCTGTCGGGCCTGATTCGCGGCTGGCAGGAAGCCATCCCGATGATGAAGGTGGGGGAGACCTGGGAACTGGCGGTCCCGTCGGAGCTGGGCTATGGCGCGCGGGGGCAGCCGGGCAGCATCCCTGGCGGATCCACCTTGCTGTTCACCATCGAATTGCTGGGTACGCGCAAGCCGGATAATACCAATCTGCTGCTGAACCCGAACATGATTCGGTAAAGCGGCGGCTTACAGTAAATCGCGCAGCCGGTACCAGGTCATGGCCAGGACCAGGGCCGGCATCCGCAGAGCCTGACCACCGGGGAAGGGGCGGTGTGGGATGCGGGCGAAAATATCAAACCGTTCGGCCTGAGTGCCGATGGCTTCCGCAATCACCCGGCTGGCCATGGCCGTCAGCGCCACGCCATGGCCGCTATAGCCATGGGCGAAATAGGTGGTGGGGCTGAGCCGGCCTAGATGGGGCAGGCGGTTCATGGTGATGGCGACATGGCCGCCCCAGAGATAATCGATCCCCAGATCGGCCAGTTGCGGAAAATACTGCAACATGGTGCGGCGCAGGCTCTGTTTCAGGCCCGGCGCATCAAAGCCGGAATAGCTCACACCACCACCGAACAGGAAGCGGTGGTCGGGTGAGCGGCGGTAATAATTCAGGGCGAAATTGATATCGGCCACGGCGATGCCGTTGGGAATCAGCGCTTCCGCCCTGGCCGGGTCCATTGGCGCGGTGCCGATGATATAGGTGCCGGCGGGCATGATCCGGCTGCTGGCGGCCCCGGCCAGCCCGCCCAGATAGGCATTGCCGGCCAGCACCAGATAGCGGGCGGAAACCTTGCCGGTGGCGGTGGTGGCGAAGGGCTGGTCGCCGGTCTCCACACGCACCACCCGGCTATCCTCATGGATGCGCACGCCCAGGCTTTCAGCGGCGCGGGCCAGCCCCAGCGCATAGTTCAACGGGTGCAACTGGCCGGACCCGGCATCATACAGGCCGCCGAGATAGGCTTTGGTTGCCACCATCTCACGCATTTCCGCCTGGCCCACCAGGCGGGATTGGCCATAGCCCAGCCCTTCCAGTTCCGCCTGATGCTCCGCCAGCGCAGTGATATGCCGCGGTTTCAAGGCCGCCAGCAGATAGCCCCATTTCAGATCACAATCGATCTGGTGCTGTTCCACCAGATCGGCCAGCATCTGCTTGGCTTCCTCCGACATGTCCCAAAGCCGCCGGGCATCGGCCTTGCCCACCAGCTGTTCGATCTCGGCAATGGATTTGTTATAGCCGGTGACGATCTGGCCGCCATTACGCCCCGATGCGCCCCAGCCAACCTTCGCGGCCTCCAGCACCACCACGGACAGGCCGCGTTGCGCCAGTTCAATGGCCGTTACCAGCCCCGTATAGCCGGCACCAACAATGCAGACATCCGCTGCCGTGTCCCCCACCAGCATCGGGCGGGTGGGGGCGGGATGGGCGGTGTCGGCGTACCAGGACGGGGCATGGTGCATGATCGGTTCCGGCTCGGTTCCTCATGGGCAGCGGCAGCATAACACCGCAAGCCGTTGAGAAGCCATGTTCAGCGGGCCTATCCGTTGACGAGCGCGCTGACCTTGCCCAGCAGACCCGATGCGGTGCCGGCACTTGACTCCACCAACAGCACAACGCTGCGCAAACCCGTACCGGCGGGGAAGCTTGCCTGCAGCGGTCCCACCCCGGCTGCGGATTTTTCCGCCACCAGCCGCCCATCGACCCAAAGCTCAGCGCGGCCGCCGACCTGTTCGAAACGCAGCAGCCCGCCTTCGGCCGCCATCCGTTTCCAGGGCTGGAAGCGGGTGCGATAGACGCGCCAGCCGGGTTGGGATTCCGTCGGCGTGGCCGTGCCGGGCCGCAGGAAAGCCCAGCTGTTATTGTCCCCATCAGCCGGGGCTAGAGTAGGGGCGGGTTTTTCCGCCAGCAGGGGGGAGCGTCGCCACTCCTCCAGCGCCAGACGGGGTGGGGTGACCGGTACCTGCGGGCGGGGGGATGCGGCCAGCCGCTCAATGGAAAGCCTAGCCGGTTTCAGCCCATCGGCCTCCGCCAGCAGCGTGATGCGCCCCTTGCCCTGATCGGCCCGGATGATGATCTGGGCCAGACCGTTGAACAGGGAGCGGCTGTTGCCCTGCTCCGGCTCATGGCTGTTGGGGTCACCATTGCCGACGCCGATGACGCTGGCACCTTCCACCTGAAAACGCGTCATCAGGTTGGCCGTGGGGACGTGGCGGCCCTTGGCGTCCACCGCATCAATGGTGATCGGCTGTGCCTCCTCCCCATCGCCGGCCATGCTTGTCCAGGCTGGCGTCAGGCGCAGGGCCACGGGGGCACCGGCTGTCTCATGCATCGTGGAAGCGACGGGTTTGCCAGCGCGTAAAGCCACGGCCTCAATCCGGCCCGGAGCATAGGGGACATCCCATTCATTGCCCATGAAGCGGTCGGCCTTCTGCCGCCCGATTTCCCGCCCGTTCAGTTTCAGGATGACCTCGTCAGCATTGCTGCTGATGAAGAGCTTCACTGTCTGGCCCTCTCGGCCGGACCAGGTCCAATGCGGGGCCATGAAGATGACGGGGCGGTCATCAATCCAATGGGCGGCATGGATGCCAAAGGCGGTTTTGGGAAAACCGCAGAGGTCCAGAATGCCGAAGAAACTGGCAATGCTGGGCCAGACATGCGGGGTGGGCTCCCCGTGGTAATCGAAACCGGTCCAGACGAAGCCGCCGGCGATGAAGGGGCGCTCGGCGATATTCTTCCAGCTCTGCCGGTGGGTGTTGCCCCAGCTCGTCACCTCTGTGTCGTAGGAGGTGATGATGTTGCGGGAGGGATCGGTGTGGAAGGCGCCGCGCGTCTGATAGGCGCTGGTATCTTCCGAACTGGTGATGGGTTTGGTCGGGTTCAGGGCATGAAACCGGTCATAATGTTCCTGATAATAGTTGAACCCCATGACATCGACGACGGTGGAGACATTCACCGGATCGTAGAAGGAACCATTCATCGCCGCCGTCACCGGCCGGCTGTCATCCAGCCGTTTCACCGCCGCCACCATGCGGCGCACCATCTCCACCCCCGACTCGGTGCCCTGCATCGGCTCCTCATTGAAGACCGACCAGAGGATGACGCAAGGATGATTACGGTCGCGCCGCACCAGCCATTCCAGCTGGGCCAGATAGTCGGGGGCGGGGTTGAACAGCCGGTTCTCATCCATCACCAGGAAGCCCAGCCGGTCACACCAATCCAGCATTTCGGCATTGGGTGCATTGTGCGACATGCGGATGGCGTTGCAGCCCATGGCCTTCAGCCGCTCCAGCCGCCAGAGGATCAGGCTGTCCGGTACAGCGACACCGACTCCGGCATGATCCTGATGCAGGCAGACGCCTTTCAGCTTCACCGGTTGGTCATTGAGAAAGAACCCCTGATCGGCGTCAAAGCGGATGCTGCGGAAGCCGATGAAGCAGGTGCGCTCATCGGTCACGACACCTTCGCGCAACACCCGTACCCGCACCGCGTAGAGAACGGGGTCTTCCACCGACCAGAGGCGGACCGACCCCGGATCAAGCGCCAAGGCAATCTCCGCCCGGTCCAGCACGGGTACTGTCACGCTTCTCTGTGCCGTGGCGATGTCACGGCCATCGGGGGCCAGCAGGGTGGTTTCCACCGTCACCGTTACCGGGGCCGCCTGAATATTGGCGAGCGTAGCGGTGACTGGTACCTGCCACCGCCCATCCGTGCCGCGACGGGGATCGCAGTGAATGCCATCGCTGATGATGGCCACCGGGGCGCGGCGGACCAGCCAGGCATGGCGGTACAGCCCGGCCCCTTCATACCACCAGCCCTCCATCGCGTTGGCATCAACACGAATGGCGATGACATTCAGCTCATCACCAAACCGGGCAAATGGGGTGAGGTCGATGTAGACACTGTTATAACCAGACCAATTATGGGCCACGATGCTGCCATTGACCCAAATGGTCGCATGGGTGGCGATGGCGCCGAAATGGAGTTCAATGGTCTTGCCGCGATCGGCCGGGTCCAGCCGCAGGGTGCGGCGATACCAGCCGATGCCACGCGGCCGGTAACCCTGAGAAATGTTAGCGTTCTCAACAAAAGGCTGCTCCGATGCCCAGTCATGGGGCAGCAGCACCGGCTGCCAATCGCTGTCATCATAGCCGGGGGCAGCTGCCCCGCCAGCATTGCCGGCCTTCACTGAAAGATATGTCGCGTGATGTCCCACGGGAACGGGTGTGGGAATGTCTCCTTCATGGAAACGCCAGCCCTGATCCAGCCGGCTGCGGAACGGATCGGTCTCTGGCAGCTGCGGGCAGGGGGCATCCAGCGGTGGCGGCAGGGGAAAGCCATCACCGGGCACCGCTTTGGCCCCGAAGGCCACCCCCGGCAACCAGCTTTTCACCGCCAGTGCGGTGCCGATACCGGCAGTGCCGAGCAAAATCTGGCGACGGTCCATGGCGCAGGCTCCATCGAAGGGCGCGTCATGGCGCGCCGGGTGTTTGGTTTGTGCGGGGAAAGGAATGATGGCGCGCAGAAAGGGCGGCAGCCATGCCGGCTGTTCCGGCAGAACGGGCGGTCAGACAGTGGCCGCCCCGGAGAAGAACGTCAAATGTCGCTCAATTCCGCAACAAAATCATAGGCATCGCCGCGGTAATAGGAGCGGGTAAATTCCGCCGCGCGGCCATCGCGCAGAAAGGCGCGGCGCTCGATCAGCAGGCCGGCATGACCGGCATCCACACCCAGCATCTTGGCATGGTCACCCAGGAAGGGCACGGCGCGCAGCCGCTGCAGCGCCCGCACCGGGCGGCTGCCGGCCTTTTCCAGGGCAGCATAAAGGCTACTGCCCACGGCATCGGCTGACGGCAGGCAATAGCCGGCGATGGTGGAGAATTCCAGCGCCATCGGCACATCATCGGCGTAGCGGATACGGGCAAAGCGGAATACGGGCGCACCGGGGGAGAGGCCCAATGCCATGGCCTCTTCCGGATTGACCTGTCCGGGGCCCTTGGAAATCCAGCTGCTGCTGGCCCGGCGCCCGCGTGCCGCCATATCTTCGGAGAAAGAGGAAAGCTTGGAGAAGCTTTTTTCCACCCGGCCGGCGACAAAGGTGCCCGCACCCCGCCGACGGGTCAGCAAGCCTTCCTCCACCAACCCGGCAATCGCCTTGCGTACGGTGATGCGGGAAACATCATATTCCACCGCCAGATCGCGTTCCGGCGGAATGGCATCTCCCTGGTTCAACACATTGCCGCTGATCGCATCGCGGATCAGCTGCTGAAGCTGAATGTATAAAGGGGAGTGGTTATCCGCCCGGAAGCGTCCCACCAAATCCGAAAACGCCATTACGCCTCCCTGGCGGCGATCTTGCGCCGCACCCAATAGCGTCAGAAATATATCATGCTTAACAGCAGGGCAACCGGTATGGACCAAGGTCTATATTGGTGTTCGGCATGAGCGCCCTGCCGCAATGTGGAATTGTCCGGGTGCCTCGCCGAAGGCGGCCTGCATACCATGTTATTTGAGGCGCCTATTCACCTGAAAATGTTATGTGCTTTTGCGGCTTTGGGTTGCTGCTGGAAAGTGATTGTTACGAGTTGGTATTAAGGAGGGGAAGGACACTGTGGCAAGATTTACACGGTCGTAAAAGACTCTGCCGCCGTCACCGTTGGCTCCTTGGTGTTAGTAGAAGAATTTCTTAAGGTAATCAAACGCTTGCCCATATTTCATGCGATCGTCACGAAATTTTAAAAGAGGTAGCATGTTTGGTATGAATTGGTTATGTTCGTTTTAGCGCTAACAGTGTTCGGCCTAGCCGACAAAAAATGTGTGGAATGGTGCCTGCCGGATGGCGGGTGTGCTGCCTGGCGGCGCTCTTGGCCGGGGGCATCTTTTCAACAGGGGGAAGACAATGAAATTGCGGCACTTGATTCTGGTTTCCACTGCTTTGGCGGGTTTGGCTTGTGGCGTTCAGGCCCAGGCGCAGGAAACTGCTGGTGGCGAAACGCTCGAAGAAATTATTGTTACCGGTATTCGTGGCAGCCTGCGTCAGGCCATTGAGGTCAAGCGTCAGGCCAATTCCGTGGTTGACGTCATTTCCGCTGAAGATGTGGGCAAGTTCCCGGATCGTAACGTGGCGGAATCGCTGTCCCACATCCCCGGCGTCTCCATCGATCGTCGCTTCGGTGAGGGTGAAAAGGTCGCCATCCATGGTACCGACCCGGCCCTGAACCGGATGTTGCTGGATGGTCACGCCCTGGCTTCGGCCGACTGGGGTGGTAACGACAACGACCCGTCCAGCCGTACCTTCAACTATTCTCTGCTGGCGCCGGAACTGGTGGACCGTCTTGAGGTCTACAAGTCGCCGGAAGCCCAGATCGAAGAAGGTTCGATTGGCGGTACCGTCATCGTCCGCACCCGCAAGCCGCTGGACATGGACTCCGGTTCCATGTTCGCCTCGGCCGGCTATTCCTATAATGATCGTGCGGAGAAGGGCAATGGCCGCGCCTCCGGTCTGATCAGCTGGAAGAACGACGACGAAACCTTCGGTATCCTCGGCGCCGTCACCTATGATCGTCAGAACCTGACCCGCGGTGGTGTCGAGTTCTTCGGTTATGACAATGTCAATGGCGGTAGCAGCCCGTTCCTGACCACCAATGCGGCTGGTCAGCGCGTGCTGAAGAACCCGAACGCCAAGATCACCGGCGGCAGCGTCGCCGACCTGGACAAGGCCGTTTCACCGTTCGGCATCAATTATGCCTATTTCCAGCAGGTGCGTGAGCGTACCAGCGTTTCCAGCACCGCCCAGTGGCGTCCGTCGGAAGAGATCACGCTGACCGCCAGCGGTCTGCATATCGACGGTAATTACAACAACTACAGCCAGTCCATGTACACCATTCCGGGTGCCTGGACCGGTGACAAGCTGCTGTCCGCCACCGTCAATAACGGTGTCGTTACGGCCGCTTCATTCGACCCGGCCAGCAGCCAGAGCGCCCAGCTGGACACCCTGGTTCGTCGCACCAAGCTGAAGACCGACAGCTTCAATCTGGAAGGTGAGTGGGAAGGCAGCAGCGGCGCCAAGGTGAAGCTGAGTGGCGGCTGGAGCAAGGCCACCGGTGGCCGCGATCCGGAATATCTGTTCAACGTCCAGACCAAGCTGGGCTTTGACTATGCGTTCACGGATGATAGCGCGACGGTCAACTTCAAGGGTGATCCGACCAATCCGGCCAATTACTTCACCAACCCGAACAACAACAAGCAGACGTTCGAAGGCAAGCCGATGATCGTCAACGGCGTTCAGTTGAACGCCGCGCAGATTGGCGGGCTGGATTACAGCAAGACCACCGATCGTGACATCTATGGCGGTGTCGATACCGAAATCCCGCTGGAATTCGGTCCCTTCACCAAGCTGCTGTTCGGTGGCCGTATCACCGAGCATGTCAACCGCGTCGATGCGGCTGGCCTGAACACCTATCTGTCCACCTCCAAGCTGGCCTCCCAGCTGGGTGTTGAAACCCTGGTTACCCCGGATGGTGTGTTCGACGGCAGCGGCGGCAGCGGCAATGCCACCAAGTACCTGAACCTGCCGCGTGAAGCCGTCATCAAGATCCTGGCCGACAGCATCAATTTCGACCTGGGTCGCAAGATTGGCGCTTCCAACCGCGTGCAGGAAAATGTGGCGGCTGGCTACACCCAGCTGAATTTCGAGAAGGGTAACATCCGCGGTAACATCGGTGGCCGTCTGGTTTACACCCGCGACGTCTCTGATTTCGCGCTGACCAGCAACGACAACCCGGTCCCGCAGGTCCAGTCGGTCGAAACCGATTATCTGAAGTTCCTGCCGAACTTCAACATCGCCTATGAGTTCGAAGAGAACGTCATTCTGCGCGGTGCTGTGGCCAAGGTGATTTCCCGTCCGCGTTACGGCGAATTGGCTGGCTCGTTCTCCCAGAACGATGTCACCAAGGATGCTGGCGGTGGCAACCCCAATCTGAAGCCCTATGAGTCGGTGAACTACGAAATCTCGGCCGAGTGGTATCCGAAGCGCGGCACGCTGATTTCGTTGGAACTGTTCCGTCGTGAAATTGACAACTACATCCTGAACAGCAAGCAGACGAATGTCCGTCTGTTCAATGGTCTGAATCAGCGTTTTGAGGATGGTTACACGGTCAACCGCCCGATCAATGCCGGTTCTGCAAAGGTGAACGGTGTCCTGATCGCCGGCCAGAGTGAAATCTGGAATGGCTTTGGTATCCAGGCCAACTACACCTATGCTGACAGCTCCACGGACTCCAGCGATGCCCTGGGCGAGCTGAACCTGCCGTACCTGTCCAAGCATACCGTGTCGGTGATCCCGTACTATGAGGATGGTCCGTTCCAGGCTCGCCTCAGCTACAATTACCGTTCGTCCTACTTCCGCACCATCGGTCGCCTGAACTCGCGCGACATGGTGGCGCCGTATACCCAGCTGGACTTCTCGGCCGGTTACCAGATCACCGATGCGATCTCGCTGACTGTGAATGCCCAGAACCTGCTGGACGAAACCTACATCCAGTATAACGGCACCCGTGACCGTCCGACCGCCTTCTACAAGAATGGCCGGACCTACGCGGCGTCCATCTCTTACCGCATGTAATTCCTCCCAGCGCCTCCTTTCCCTTTGGGGAAAGGAGGCCTTTCCCATGGGGCCCGGCTGTCAGGACCGGGCCCCATGGGAATTTTTTTATCTGCACATCGCATGGTCTTGAATGCACAGGCGCGGTTACCGATATCGCGCCTGTGCATTCGCATGTCTGCGTCTTGGCAACAGGGATGCTGTGGATTTTTTTGGTCATTCGCGCATATCAGGCATAGACGTGGCGCGCAGCCTTTGGCACCATACCTTTATGATAACAATGCGGTCATTTAAGACCGTTTGATGTCGCGTTTCCGCTAAGAGGCTCAAGGTTTGCGCGGATTTGGCAGTTTCCGAAGCAGAGCCCTCTATAATACCAATACAGAACCAGTGAGGCATGGATGAAACGAGCTGCATTGAGCATATCAATCGGGCTGGCGACGCTGTTCGCCTCCACCGCGATAGCGCAAACATTACCGCCGCTCGTGCCCATGCCGCAGAAGGTAGCCGCTGCCACCGGCAGCTTCACGGTTTCGGATGGGGCAACCATTGGTCTGCCGGCGGGGGATGCCGGTGCGACGGCGGCGGCGCGGCTGCTGGCGGCGCATGTGAAGGTCGAACGCGGCCTGTCCTTGGCGGCGGCTGGCACGGCCGGTGCCATCACCCTGGTGCGCGATCCCGCTGTTCCCGGTGACGAAGCCTATAAGCTGTCGGTGGATGCCACGGGTATCCGGGTCACCGCCTCTGGCGACCGGGGCCTGATCTATGGCGCCATGACGGTGGCGCAGTTGCTGAGCCCTGATCACAATTTTGGCAAGCCGGTGACGGTGCCAGCCCTGTCCATTGAGGATGCGCCGCGTTTTGGCTGGCGCGGTCTGATGGTGGATGTGGCCCGCCACTTCCAGCCGATCGAATTCCTCTACGGCATCGTCGATCAGATGGTGTCGGTGAAGCTGAACACCCTGCATATTCACCTGACCGATGATCAGGGCTGGCGCTTTGAGGTGAAGCAATATCCCAAGCTGACCGAGCTTGGTGCCTGGCGTCAGGGCCCCAGCACGGGCGGCCCGGCCCCGACCGAAAAGGTCGGCGGCTATTACACCCAGGAACAGTTGAAGGCGCTGGTCGCCTATGCCGCCGAACGCGGCATCACCATCGTGCCGGAAATTGATCTGCCGGGCCATGCCCAGGCGCTGGTCGCGGCATATCCGGAAATCGGCGTGTTTGGGGATCGCCCGGTTGTGTCGCATGATTGGGGTATCAACCCTTATCTGTTGAATTCCAATGAGAAGGGAATGCAGTTCATCAAGAATGTGCTGGATGAACTGATTTCCGTCTTCCCCGGCACTTTCGTCCATCTGGGCGGTGACGAGGCAGTGAAGGACCAGTGGGAACGCTCCCCGGAAATCCAGGCCCAGATCAAGGCTTTGGGCCTGCGGGATGAAAATCATCTGCAAACCTGGGTGATCGACGAGCTGGGCGCCTATCTGGCGCAGAAGGGCCGCCGCCTGATCGGTTGGGATGAGATTCTGGAAGGCGGTCTGCCGCCATCTGCTTCCGTCATGTCCTGGCGGGGGGAGAAGGGGGCGGTTGCCGCCGCCAATGCCGGCCATGATGTGGTGTTGAGCCCGGCCCCGACGCTGTATCTGGACAGCCTGCAGAGCGACCGTGCGGATGAGCCGCCGGGTCGCCTGTCGATCCAGACCCTGGCCGATGTCTACAAGTACGACCCGATGCCCGTTGGCATCGATGCGGAAAAGGCCAAGCATGTGCTGGGCGCCCAGGCCAATGCCTGGAGCGAGTATCTGGCCACCCCCTATCAGGTGCAGCATGTAATTTTCCCGCGTGCGGCGGCGGTGGCGGAAATCGTCTGGTCCGATAAGGGCAAGCGCGATTTCACCAGCTTCCTGGACCGGGTGCGCCCGCAGATGCAGCGCTGGGAGCGTTCCGGCATCCATGTGGCCGACAGCGCCTTTGCCGTGGATTTCAAGCTGGATGGCACGCGCGGCCAGGCCCTGCGTGACAATAAGGTGAAGGTCAACCTGACTACCCAGGCCGGTTACGGCACCATCCGCTATACGCTGGATGGCAAGGAACCGACAGCCAAGTCCAAGACGTTCAAGGAGACGCTGACGGTCAAGCCCGGCACCACCATCCGCGCCGTTGCCTTTGACAAGCAGGGTCAGCCCACGGCCGCCCCGCGCAGCTTTGACACGACGCGGGAAGCGCTGCTGACCCGCAGCGCGTCGGACATGGTGGCCTGCCCGCGCGGTGCGCTGGGCCTGCGTGTGCCGGCAACCTCTGGCGCCAGGGAGAATGCGCCGGCCTATAACGTCAATATCTTCGATACCTGCACCGCCTATCCGGCCGCCCCGCTGGATGTCGCCAAGAGCTTCACTGTGGAGGTGGCGCGGCTGGCCCGTCACTATGGTCTGGCGCATGAGGAAAAGGCGCTGCGGCATCATTATGCCGTCACCACCCATGGGGAACTGGTGATCAGCGCCAACTGCATTGCCGCCGCCAAGAGCGAGGGCAAGCTGAAGCCGACGGTGGTGGCCACTTTCCCGCTGCCCGATCCCAACACCGCCCCCACCCGCTTCAGCTTCAGCGGCAGCCTGCCGAAGCTGGAAGGGGATGCCGACATGTGCTTCCAGTTTACCTCTTCGCTGCTGGACCCGTTCTATACGGTGCATAGCGTGACGCTGAAGGAGAAGGCCCAATGAAGATCCGTGCCGCTCTCCTCTCCGTCCTGCTGCTGACCACTTCCGCGCTGGCAGCGCCGAAGGATGTCGTCTCCCTGAATGGTGAATGGCAGGTTCGTATCGATCCGGCCGATGCGGATGCGGCCAAGGCCCATCCCAAGGAATCCAAATGGTTCAAGTCCCTGGTGCCCGGTTCGGTGCAGCAGGATCTGATCAGTGCCGGCCGCGTGCCCGACCCGTTCAAGGGGATTAACGAGGCGCCGATCCAGTGGGCCGGCATGACCAACTGGCAGTTCCGCCGCACCCTCCAGGTGACGCCCGCCATGCTGGCGCGCGACAATCTGGAACTGGTGTTTGACGGGCTGGATACGTTTGCCAGCGTCAGCGTCAATGGCAAGGCGCTGCTCTCCACCGATAACGCCCATCGCCGCTGGCGGGTGGATGTGAAACAGGCGCTGAAGGCGGGGGAGAATGAGATCATCGTCTCCATCGCCTCGCCCATCCGCACGCTGCAGCCCAAGGTGCTGGCCGAAGCCAACCCGCTGCCCGGCGAATATGACAGCCCCTATGGTGATGAGCCGAAGGGCAAGCAGACCAGCCCCTATATCCGCAAGCCGAAATATCAATATGGCTGGGATTGGGGCCCGCGTCTGGTCAATATCGGCGTCTGGCAGCCGGTCAATCTGGAAGTCTGGGATGACGCCCGCGTCGATACGCTGCTGGTGCATCAAGAAGCGCTGAACGATGCGGAGGCGCGGCTGCTGGCCCGCTACCGCGTTGTTGCCGACAAGGAAACCACGGTGACGCTGACCACCAGTATCACCGCGCCCGACGGCACGGTGCAGAAGGTGGAACGCACGGCCAAGGTGGCCGCTGGCGTGAATGAGGTGACGGTTCCGCTGACCATTGAGAAGCCGCAGCGCTGGTGGCCGGTGGGCTATGGCGCGCAGCCGCTTTACAAGGTTTCCGGCCATTTGGGTGACGGGCAGGGGGCCGCCGACACGGTGGAACGCCGCATCGGCCTGCGCACCAGCGAACTGGTGCGCGACAAGGGCAGCTTTGGTTTCAAGATCAACGGCATGGTGATCTTCGCCAAGGGCTCCAACCTGATCCCGTTTGATAATTTCCCGGCCCGTGTTTCAGAAGCCCAGATGCGCGACGTGCTGACCAGCGCGCGTGATGCCAACATGAACATGATCCGCGTCTGGGGCGGCGGCTATTACCTGCATGATGCCTTCTACGCCATGGCGGATGAGATGGGCATCATGGTCTGGCAGGACTTCATGTTCGGCGGGGCCGTTACCCCGCCGGATGCGGAATTCCGCCACAGCGTGAAGGCGGAAGCGGAAGAGCAGGTGGAACGCCTGCAATCCCACCCCTCCATCGTCGTCTGGGCCGGCAATAACGAGGTTCTGTCGGGCTGGGAAAACTGGTCTGACCGCAAGGCCTTCAAGAAGAAGGTGGGACCGGATGAGCAGGAGCGGGTCGGCGTCGGCATGGCCGTACTGTTCGACCGCGTGCTGCGCGATGCGGTATTGACCCGCTCGCCGGGCATCCCCTATTGGCCGGGTTCCCCCTCCACCGATTATGAAGGGCCGACCGATACGGACAAGGATGGCGACCGCCATTTCTGGGATGTCTGGTCCGGGTCCAAGCCGGTGGAAAAGTATCTGGAATCCTGCCCGCGCTTCATGTCGGAATATGGGTTCCAGTCCATGCCCGACATGGCGACCATCCGGGACTTCGCCGGCAAAGGTGATCTGGCTATCGACAGCCCGGTGCTGAAGGCGCACCAGAAGTTCCTGGCCGGGGAGGGCAATGACCGCCTGAAGCTTTATATGGATCAGCGTCTGCGCCCGGCGAAGGATTTCGCCGACTTGGTCTATCTGACCCAGGTGAACCAGGCCCAGGCCATTGATATGGCCGCCCGCCATCACCGCGCCTGCCGCCCGGTGACGCTGGGTTCGCTCTATTGGCAGATCAATGATACCTGGCCGGCCATTTCCTGGGCCAGCATGGATTATTACGGTCGCTGGAAGCTGCTGCATTACGCCGCCCGCCGCTTCTTCGCGCCGCAGGCCATCGTGGCCCAGCACCGCGACGGCGCGACCGTGGTTTCCGTCGTCTCTGACGCCACCCAGCCGATCACCGGCCAATGGCGTATCCGTTCCTTCGACATGGCAGGGAAGGTTATCGGCAACCGGGAAGAAGCCGTGACCATGTTGCCGCTCAGCGCCACCCAGGTCGCCAGCATCCCGGATGCCGATCTGTTCCATGGTGCCGATGCCAAGGCCAGCTATGCCGTGGCGGAACTACTGTTGGATGGCAAGCCCGTGTCCCGCACCATTGTGGAACGCGCGTTGCCAAAGGACATGGCCTATCCCGCCCCCGGCCTGAAGGCCGAATGGGACGGTAAAAAGGTGACGATCACCGCCACGGCCCTGGCCCGCGCGGTGATGCTGGATTTCGGCGCCACCGCCGCCCAGCCGTCCGACGATGGGTTTGACCTGTTGCCGGGTGAGAGCATCACCGTTGATGTCCGTTCCGATGCCACCGCCGCCGCGCTGAAGCGCGCCTTGACCCTTCGTACCCTGGGACCGCAATAACATGTTCCGTCGTTTATTGCTGCTTGCCGCCACCGCGCTGTCCACCAGCGCGGTTGCCGCCCCCGTGGATGATACGGTCGCCAAGGCCATCGCCACGATGACGCTGGAAGAAAAGGCCGCCCAACTGCAGAACACGGCCCCCGCCAATCCGAAGGTGGGCATTCCCGCCTTCGACTGGTGGAATGAGGGGCTGCATGGTCTGGCCCGCAACGGCTATGCCACCGTGTTTCCGCAGGCCATCGGTCTGGCGGCTACCTGGGATGCGGAACTGCTGGGTAAGGTCGGTGATGTGGTCGCCACCGAGACGCGGGCCAAGTTCAATACCAAGCCCGCCAACGCTGATCGCCGCATCTTTGAAGGGCTGACCATCTGGTCGCCCAATATCAACATTTTCCGCGATCCGCGCTGGGGTCGGGGGCAGGAAACCTATGGCGAAGACCCGCATCTGACGGGCACGCTTGGGGTGGCTTTTGTGAAGGGGCTGCAGGGCCCGGACCCGAGCCAGCCCAAGGTGATTGCCACGCCGAAGCATCTTGCCGTGCATAGCGGACCGGAGGCCGGGCGCGACAGTTTTGATGTGGACCCCAGCCCGCAGGATCTGGAGTCCACATATCTGCCCGCCTTCCGCCAGACCATTATGGAGGGGCATGCGCAGTCGGTAATGTGCGCCTATAACTCCATCCATGGCGTGCCGGTCTGTGCCCTGCCGTCGCTGATGGTCGATCGGGTGCGCAAAGATTGGGGCTTCAAGGGCTTTACCGTGTCCGACTGTGATGCGGTGGCCAATGTCCATATGTTCCACCATTACCGGCTGGATGCGGTAGGTGCCGCCGCCGCCAGCCTGAAGGGCGGGACGGACCTGAATTGTGGCAATACCTATGCGGCACTGCCGGAGGCGGTGAAGCGCGGTCTGGTCACTGAAGCGGAGATCGACACTTCCCTGGCCCGCGCGCTGGAAGGCCGCCGCATGCTGGGCACTGCCTTTGGTGCCAGCAGCAAATGGGCCAGCATCAAGCCCGATCAGGTGAACACGCCTGAACACCGCGCCCTGGCGCTGGAAGCGGCGCGCAAGGCCATCGTGCTGCTGAAAAACGATAACGCCATCCTGCCGTTGAAGCAGGGGACGCGCATCGCTGTGATCGGCCCGAATGCCGACGACTTGGGCGTGCTGGAAGCCAGTTACAAGGGGGCGGCCCTGAACCCGGTGACGCCGCTGGATGGCCTGCGCCACCAGTTCGGTCCGCAGAATGTGACCTATGCCCAGGGTTCCGTGTTGGTGGATGGTGCCGCCGTCACCATGCCGGAAACTGCCTTCACGGCGGATGGCAAGCCGGGCCTGAAGGCGGAATATTTCGCCACCTCCACCGTCACCGGCAACCCGGTGGCGACGCGCCAGGATCGTCGGGTTGATTTCAACTTTGCCCGTACATCCCCTCTGCCGCAACTGGACCCGAAGTCGTTTGCTGCCCGCTGGACCGGCCAGTTCGTGCCGCCGGGCGCTGGTCGCTATGTGCTGGCCATCGACATGCCCGCCTGCTGGAAGGACTGCACCCGCCATGACGAGGTGCGGTTGTGGATTGATGGCAAGCCGGTACACCAAGGTTTGCTGGGCAAGCAGCGGGTGGAAATCCCCTATACCAGCGACGGCAAGCCGGTCGATTTCCGGCTGGAGCTGGACCATTACGGGGAGGATGAGGGGCTGCGCATGATGTGGCAGGCCCCCGATCAGCCCCTTTTTCAGCAGGCGCTGGCGGCGACCGCGAATGCCGATGTCATCGTTGCCATGGTCGGCCTGACCGCCGATCTGGAGGGCGAGGCCCTGCAGGTGACGGTGCCGGGCTTTGTCGGCGGCGACCGCACGGAAATCGAACTGCCGCTGATCCAGCGCCGGCTGTTGCAGGCCCTGCGCGATACGGGCAAGCCGGTTGTGGTGGTGCTGACAAGCGGTAGTGCCGTTACCATTGATCCGGCCATGGCTGATGCCATGCTGGCCGCCTGGTATCCGGGCGAAGAAGGTGGCACGGCCATTGCCGAAACGCTGGTGGGTTTGAACAACCCCTCGGGCCGGCTGCCGGTGACAATCTATCAGAAGACCAGCGACCTGCCGGCCTTTGTCGATTATGGCATGAAGGAGCGGACTTATCGCTTCTTCTCCGGCACGCCGCTCTATGGCTTCGGCCATGGCCTGTCTTATACCAGCTTCAGCTATGACCGGATCAAGGCGAAGGCTGTCGATATCAAGTCCGATGTCAAGGTAACCGCCCGCGTGCGCAACAGCGGCAAGCTGGCCGGTGATGAAGTGGTGCAGGCCTATGTGGTTCCGCCCGCCGCTAAGGGCCCCCGGACCATGACCACGCCTGTCTTGCAGCGCGAGTTGGTTGCCTTTACCCGCACCAGCCTGAAGCCGGGTAAGGACGCGGAAATCAACTTCAGTCTTGATCCGCGCAGCCTGTCCATTGTCGCCCGCGACGGCACCCGTACGGTGCAGCCGGGCACCTACAAGCTGTGGATCGGTGGTGGCCAGCCGGGCACCGCGCCCGGCGTCTGGACTGAGTTCACCCTGCAGGGCGAAGCCTGGGAGCTGCCGAAATGATCGACCGTCGCACGTTTATCACCACCGGTGTTGCTGCCGGTGCCGCGCTGATGGCCACCCCGGCCTTCGCCCGAACGGAGGGTGGTTTCACCAGCCATCGCCCCGCCAAGGGTGACCGCCATTTCACCAGCGAGGCGGTGGAGGCGGAGATCAAGCGCGTCTCTGCCAAGATCGCGGATCCCAAGCTGCGTTGGATGTTTGCCAACTGCTATCCCAACACCCTGGATACCACGGTGAAAATGGGCATGGTGGATGGCAAGCTGGACAGCTTTGTCATCACCGGTGACATCCCTTGCCTCTGGCTGCGGGATTCTGCGGCGCAGGTGAAGCCGTATTTGCATCTGGTGCGGCAGGATAAGGAGTTGCAGCGCCTGTTCCAGGGGCTGATCGGGCGGCAGGCCCGATCTGTGCTGATCGATCCCTATGCCAATGCCTTCATGGAAGACCCGTCGGCCCCGACCAACCTGAAATGGTCGTTGCAGGACCAGACGGAAATGAAGCCCGGCGTGGCCGAACGGAAATGGGAGATCGACAGCCTCTGCTATTTCCTGCGCCTCTCCTATGGCTATTGGAAGGAGATGGGGGACAAGAGCCCCTATGACGCCACCTGGGTGCAGGCCGCCAAGGCCGTTATCCGCACCTTCCGCGAACAGCAGCGCAAGGATGGGAAGGGGCCTTACCGCTTCCTGCGGGCCAGCAATCGCCCCACCGAAACCCTGATGCTGGATGGTTATGGTGCGCCGTCGCGGCCGGTGGGGATGATCCATTGCGGCTTCCGCCCATCGGACGATTCTTGCGTTTATCCTTTCTTCATCCCGGCCAATTTCTTTGCCGTGACCACGCTGCGCGAACTGGCGGTGGTCGCCAGCGAGGCGGTGGGCGACGCCAACCTAGCCAATGATGCCAAGGCATTGGCGGATGAGGTGGAGATCGCCATACGTCAGTACGGCAAGACCCGCCTGCTGGATGGCAGCGAGGTCTGGGCCTATGAGGTGGACGGGTTCGGCAATGCCCTGTTCATGGATGATGCCAACACGCCGTCGCTGTCGTCGCTGGCCTATCTGGGCTGTGTCGATTATGCCGATCCGCTGTGGCGGCGCACCCGCGATGCCTGCTGGAGCGAGAACAACCCCTATTTCTCCAAGGGTAAGGCGGTGGAGGGCATCGGTGGCCCGCATGTCGGCTTAGGCCAGGTCTGGCCCATGTCGCTGACCATGCGGGCGCTGTCTTCCAACGACGATGCCACCATCCGCACCTGCCTGAAGATGCTGCGCGACAGTGATGCCGATACCGGCTTCATGCATGAGGCGGTGGATCATGATGATCCGTCGAAATTCACCCGCGACTGGTTCGCTTGGGCCAATGGGCTGTTCGGGGAGATGATTGTGCATCTGGCCGATACTCGCCCGCAAATCCTGAAGGAGGTGCTGTGATGGGGATTAGCCGCCGCCAGCTTCTGATTTCCAGCGCGCTCGGTGGGGCCATGCTGGGCCTGGGTCTGCCGCGCGGGCGGGCCTGGGCTGCCACGCCGGCCACCGCCCCCAACCTGTTCATCGGCACCGGCGGGGATGGGCACACCTATCCCGGCCCCAGCCTGCCGTTTGGCATGGTGCAACTGGGGCCGGATACGGATGTGGAGCGCTGGGATACCTGTTCCGGCTATCACCGCACCGATACGTCCATCCTGGGTTTCTCCCACACCCATCTGTCGGGCACCGGCATCGGCGACATGCTGGATGTGCTGGTGGTGCCAACGGCCGGCGACAAGGTGCAACTCACCCCCGGCACCATGGCCGACCCGGATGCCGGCTACCGCCAGCGCTTCAAGGATGAGGTGGCGGAGCCCGGCTACTATGCCGTGACGCTGGAAAGCGGTGTGCGCGCCGAACTGACGGTGACGGCGCGCACCGGCTATCACCGCTATCAGTTCCCCACAGGGCCCGGTCATCTGCTGATCGACCTGTCCCACCTGATCCTGGACAAGACCGACCATCCGCCGCTGATCCAGGATGCGGGCATGGAACTGGCCGCCGATGGCACGCTGATGGGGCACCGCACGGTGAACCGCTGGGCCAAGGGGCGGCGCATCTATTTCGCCATGCAGTTTTCCCGGTCGCCCGACCGCGTGAGTTTCTATGCCGATGATGACGCTGCCCAGCCCGCTGGCTCCACCAAGGTGGAAGGGCGTCGCCTGAAGGCGCTGGTGCAGTTCAAGGAAGCGGGCGGGGAGCCAATCCTGGTCCGCTGCGGTATTTCCGGGGTGGATCGGGAAGGGGCTCTGGGCAACCTGAAGGCAGAAGCGACGCACTGGGATTTCGATGCCGTGCGCCGGGCGGCGGCGGGTGTGTGGGCCGATACGCTGGGCACCATCCAGGTGGAAGGTGGCAGCGAAGACCAGCGCACCATCATGACCACGGCGCTTTACCATGCACAACTGGCACCAACCCTGTTCTCTGACGCCGACGGGCGCTATCTGGGCATGGATGGCAAGGTGCATCATGTGCCGGTGGGTGGGGCGGCGCACAGCACATGGTCGCTGTGGGACACCTATCGCGCCGTGCATCCGCTGTTCACCCTGCTGGCACCGGAAAAGACCAAGCAACTGGTCGACGACCTGATCCGGCAATCGGCCCAGTCACCCTATGGGCCGCTGGTCTGGCAGTTGCAGGCCAAGGAAACGGGCACCATGATCGGCTGGCACGGCGTGGTGCCGCTGGCCGAGGCACAGGCCAAGGGGATTGAGGCGGATTACGCCGCTGCTTGGCCCGCCATCCGCCGTCGCAGCTTCGATTTCAAGGCACCGGACAAGGATAACAGCCTTGGCCGCGACCTTTATGACAAGCTGGGTTACGTGCCGGCGGACAAGGTGTTTGAAAGCGTCAGCCGTACCCAGGAATATGCCTATGATGATTGGGCCAGTTCCAGGATTGCCCGCGCCATCGGTGAGACGGGGGATGCTCAGCGCCTGACCCGCCGGTCGGCCAACTGGGCCAATATTATCGACCCGACCATCGGCTTCGCCCGTCCGCGCTTTGCCGATGGTTCCTGGTGGGAACCCTATGATCCCATCCAGTTGGGCCATATGCCCAAGCCCTGGTGGCGGGATTATACGGAGGCCAATGGCTGGCAGGCCACCTTCCTGAACCAGCATGATATTTACGGCATGATCAAGCATATGGGCGGCGATCAAGCCTATGAGGCCAAGCTGGACGCGCTGTTCAACGCGCCTTCCACCCTGCCGGATAACGCACCGCCCGATATTGCCGGGCTGGTCGGCCAGTATGCCCATGGCAACGAGCCAGACCAGCACGCGCCCTATCTCTATGCCTATGTCGGCGCACCCTGGAAGACCCAGGCCATGGTGCGGCGGCTGTGTGCGGAGATGTATCACAACGCGCCCAAGGGCATTATCGGCAATGATGATTGCGGCCAGATGAGCGCTTGGTTCGTCTTCTCCGCGTTGGGCTTCTATCCGGTTGATCCGGTGGAGGCCGTCTATGTCTTCGGCTCGCCCTTGTTTGAACGTGCTGCGGTGAAGGTGGGCAATGGCCGCACGCTGGTGGTGGAAGCCCCCGGCAACAGCGCCGATACGCCCTATATCAGCGCTGTGGAATGGAACGGCCAGCCCTGGAGCAAAAGCTGGATCGCGCATAAGGATCTGGTGCAGGGCGGTACGCTGCGTTTCACCATGTCCAAGGAACCCAACCGTACCTTCGGCGCCAAGATCGCCGACCGTCCGCCCTCCTTTGGGCGCAGCGCCAGCCAGAGCTGAGGCCATGGGCATGGGCTTCGGCCCATGCCCATGGCGGCCGGCGACTGCCGGCCCGCGCCACGTGGCGCGTAAGCCAAGGGCGCGCAAGCGCCCGCCCGGCGATTGAGGGAACATGAAGCGGCATTGGATCGGCCACGATCAAATGACGCTGGTAAGAGAAGGAAGAACAATTATGACCGCCTTTTCCCGGCGTACTTTGCTTGCCACCAGCCTGGCCGCCAGCACACTTCCGGCCATGTCGGCACTGGCCGCCACGCGCGCCAATGCGCCCAAGCCCTATGGCGCCACGCCCAGCGCCCGGCAATGGCGCTGGCACGGCATCGGCAGCTATGCCTTCATCCATTTCTCCATCAATACCTTCACCGACAAGGAATGGGGGTATGGGGATGAGGATGTGAAGCTGTTCAACCCAACCGATTTTGACGCCGACCAGATCGTCGGCGCGGCCAAGGCGGGTGGGTTGCGCGGTATTCTGCTGACGGCCAAGCATCATGATGGTTT
This sequence comes from Niveispirillum sp. SYP-B3756, assembly GCF_009495745.1. Classification (GTDB taxonomy): domain Bacteria; phylum Pseudomonadota; class Alphaproteobacteria; order Azospirillales; family Azospirillaceae; genus Niveispirillum. Next base: position 428,510 of record NZ_WIDQ01000003.1, on the reverse strand, counting down.
CTGCCTCTGGCCGACCAAGCTGACCGAACATTGCATCCGCAACAGCCCCTACAAGAACGGCCAGGGCGATATCGTCCGCGAATTTGCCGATGCCTGTAAGCGGGCAGGGATGCTGTTCGGCATCTACCTGTCCCCGTGGGACCGTAACCATGCCGACTATGGCCGCCCGGCCTATGTGGAATATTTCCGCGCCACGCTGACCGAACTCTGCACCCAATATGGCGACCTGTTCGAGGTCTGGTTCGACGGGGCTAATGGCGGCGACGGCTATTACGGCGGCGCGCGGGAAGCCCGCAAGATCGATGCGCCGAAATATTATAACTGGCCCGACATTGTGGCCCTGGTGCACAAGCTGCAGCCCAACGCCTGCACCTTCGATCCGCTGGGTGCCGATATCCGCTGGGTGGGGAACGAGGATGGGGTGGCCGGCGACCCATGCTGGCCGACCATGCCCAACAAGCCCTATGATCAGGTGGAAGGCAATTCCGGCGTGCGCGGCGGTGAACTCTGGTGGCCGACGGAAACCAATGTTTCCATCCGTCCCGGCTGGTTCTATCACGCGGATGAGGATTCCAAGGTCAAGAGCCCGGAACGGCTGGTGAAGCTGTTTGACGAGAGCATTGCCCGTGGCACCAACCTGAACCTGAACCTGCCGCCGGATCGGCGCGGCCGCATCCCCGATCAGGATGTGAAGATCCTGAAATCCTTCGGCGATGCCATGCGCGCCACCTTTGCCCAGGATCTGGCGCAAGGGGCAGTCGCCTATGCCAGCCACAGCCGGGGACCGGGGTTCGAGCCTTCGCTGGTGCTGGATGGCGACCGGGAAACCTATTGGTCCACGCCCGACGATGCGACCAAGCCGGCGCTGACGCTGGAACTGAAGCCCGGCAACACGTTCGATCTGATCCGCATTGCCGAATATCTGCCGCTGGGCGTGCGCGTCACCCGCTTTGCCCTGGATGCGGAGATTGATGGCAAATGGCAGGTGCTGGCGGAGCATGAATGCATCTCCCAGCAGCGCGTCGTTCGCCTGAAGGCACCGATCACCCCGACCAAGGTGCGGCTGCGCATTGTTGAGGCACCGGTGTGCCCGGCGATTACCGAGTTCGCCCTGTTCCGTGCCGTCGCTCCGGTGTCGGTGCCGCCCATCGTTTCCACCGACCCGACCGTACTGGACGTGACCACGTGGAAGGTGGTGGAGGCGACGGCCCCGAAGGCGGAAAAACTGCTGGATAATGATGCCCAGACCATCTGGATCATGGATGCACCGCCGCCGGGCAAGCCCGCCAGCGTCACCGTTGATCTGGGGGCGGAGACCAATCTGGCCGGCTTCAGCCTGACGCCGTCGCGTCAGGTGATGACCGGTGCCGCCCCACCCAAGGGCTATGTCGCCGAAACCAGCCTGGATGGCAAGTCCTGGCAGGCGGGCGGGAAGGGGGAGTTCTCCAACATCGCCTATGCGCTGGCCACCCAGCGCATTCCGTTCGATGCCCCGCGCAAGGCCCGCTTCCTGCGGCTCAGCTTCGCGGAAACGGCGTTGGCGATGCCTCGGCTGGCCATTGCCGGGATCGGTGGGTTCACGCCGCGCTCCTAAGGCGGCTTGATCGTGAAGGCGCGGAGGGAGACTTCCGCGCCTTTTTCTTATGCTTCTTCTGGACGTTGCCCACCATGCGTCTCCTGCTGCTGATCGCCCTGCTCTGCCTTTCCCCGCTTCTGCCGGCCAAGGCGCAAAGCCTGGACCTGACGCACGCCACCCTGGTTGCCGCACCTGCCAGCGGGCCGGAACAGGCAGCGGTGACACTGCTGCTGGAAGAGGTGGCCAAGCGCACCGGCATTGCCTGGGAACAGAGGGCAGCAGAGGCGGGGCCGCTGGTGGTGGTGGGGCAGGGAACGCAGATGGGCGCCCTGTTGCCGGCTGACCTGCGTTCGGCCTGGACAGCACCGGTGGGATGGGGCCGCGAGGGCTACACGCTGCGCACCTTCACCTATCAGGGCCGCCCCCTGATCGCCATTGCTGGGCATGATGCGCGCGGCGTGCTCTATGGCATCGGCCATCTGCTGCGGTCGCTGGCGATGGAGAAGGGGCGGGCGGTTCTGGCGGCCCCCTTGAATGTCACGGCAACACCGGAAAAGACGCTGCGCAGCCACCAGATCGGCTATCGCTTCAAGAACAACACCTATGATGCCTGGACCCTGGCGCAGTTCGAACAGGAAATCCGCGATCTGGCGGTCTTTGGCAGCAACGCCATCCAGGTGATTGCCCCGATTTCCGATGATGAGAAGGCAAGCCCGCTCTTCTCCGCCCCGGCGGATGAAACCATCATCGGCATTGCCGGCATCCTGGCGAAATATGGGCTGGATTTCGATCTGTATTACCCGGTCATCCGCGCTGATTATGGCGACCCGGCGCAGGTGGCGGCAGAGCTGGCGGATTTCGAGGCGCTGATCCAGCGCTTCCCCGCCATCCATGCGCTCTATGTGCCCGGTGGCGATCCGGGCCATACCCCGCCGGACCATTTGTTCCCGCTGCTGGAAAAGCTTGCGGCGCGCCTGCACCGCCATCATCCGAACGCGGAACTGTGGGTATCGACCCAGGGGTTCGATCAGGCCGGCTATGAGGCGTTTTACCATCAGTTGGACCGCCAGCCGGCCTGGCTGACGGGCATCTTCATCGGCCCGCAATCACGTGACCCGATGGCGGTACAGCGGGCGCGTATCCCCGCTCGCTATCCGATCCAGGCCTATCCGGATATCGGCCATACATTGCACGCGCAGTTCCCGGTGGCGGATTGGGATCCGGCCTTCGCCCTGCTGGAAGGGCGGGAGCCGATCAGCCCAAGGCCGGGGGATATGGGTGTGATTTACCGGCATTTTCAGCCGCTTTTCACCGGCTTTGTCACCTATTCCGAAGGGGTGACGGATGATGTGAACAAGATGCTGTGGTCGCAATGGGGCTGGTCTGCTGCCACCGATCCGGCAGAGATTCTGCGTGATTACGCCCGCTACTTCCTCGGCCCCGCCATCGCCCAGACCCATGCCGACCGTGCCGCCGCCCTGATCTTGAATCTGGAGCGTAATTGGCGCGGGCCGGTCCGTCAGAATACGGGTATCGGCGCCACCCTGCAGGGTTTTCTGGCGCTGGACCAAGGGGTAGCACCGGGTAATTGGCGCTGGGAAAGCCTGCTTTACCGTGCTCATTATGACGCCTATGCCCGCCGGCGAGCCATTGCGGAAGCGGCGCGGGAGGCGCAAGCGACGAGTGTTTTGCGCCGAGCCCCCCAACTGGGCAGCCATGCCGCCGTGGCCGACGCCCGCGCCGTGCTTGCGACCGTGGATGATGAGCAGACCATGGCCCTGCGCGCGCAGGTGTTTCAGCTTGCCGGGCGGCTTTATCACCATGTTGGTCTGCAGCTCAGTGTTCGGCTCTATGGGGCGTCGAATTGGGAGCGGGGGGCCAATCTGGATCGTATCGACACGTCGCTCAACAATCGTCGCTGGCTGGAAAAGCAGTTCGGGATGATCGCCATCTTGCCCGATGAGGCAGCAAGGTTGCAGCAACTTGCCGCCCTTGTGAATTGGGAACAGCCGGTGCCTGGCGCGCTCTATGATGATCTGGGCGATCCGACCCGGTCGCCACATCTGGTACGCGGCCCCGGCATGGCGCGCGATCCGCAATTCTTCCAGACCGCCATCCATTCCATCGCCGATGTCATACCAGGTCCGGACTGGCGTCTTTCCTGGGTCACCTATGGCGAGACACTGTATGACAGCCCCCTGACCCTGCATTATCGCGGTCTTGATCCCGGCCAAAGCTACCGGCTGCGGGTGACTTACGCCGGGGAGGACTATCATTTGCCCATCCAGCTGATGGCGAATAAAAATATTGAAATTCAACAATCATTTTCACGTCCAGCAAATCCGGCAATGGTAGAGTATAAGCTTCCACAGGAAGCAATCCATGATGGAAACTTGGTTTTACAGTGGTTCCGACCGGTCGGACTGGGGGGGAGTGGGCGTGGAAAACAGATAGCAGAAGTATGGTTGCTTCCTGTTATCAGTAATAATTATAATTAATCAAGGAAACTATCTCCTGGGGTAGCGTCGTTCAGCCAATGGCTCCGCATAACCTTATGGACATTTTTTTAACTTTATCCATGTTCCCTTAAGATTATCCTGTTGGGAAATTTCCAAACGGGGGGATGTGGTGTTAAAGCGTTTTTCTTTGGTTACCAAGCTGTTGCTGGCTATCAGCGGTGTTCTGATCATCGGCTTGGGAGCGGCAATCTTCGCTATTACGGAGAGCAGCGGGGAGCACACCGACAAGCTGTCATTCGAGGTGGGAGAGAAGATCGGCCGGTATAACGCCGCGCAGGTGGAACGGCAGCTAAATGACGCCATGGATATCAGTCGATTCATGGCGACGACCATGATCAGCATGAAAAAAAGCGGCATGGGACGTCAGGAGGTCAATAACTGGCTGAAAGACTTGCTGGAAGCCACCCCGAATGTGCTGGCTGTCTGGGTCGGTATGGAACCAGATGCGTTCGGCGGTAAGGATACCGATGCTGTCAATGCTCCAGGTAGTGATGCGGCAGGTCGTTTTGTTCCCTATTGGAACCGTGGCGGTGGAAAGCCGATATTGGAAACCCTGGTCGGCTATGACGATCCGGGTCCGGACGGGAATTACTATCAACTCTCCAAGCGTAGTCTGAAGGAAGTGGCGGTCGAGCCCTATGTTTATACGGTCGCCGGCAAGTCAGTATTAATGATGACATTGGTGGTTCCCATTATTGAAAATGGTAAATTCATCGGAAATGCTGGTATCGATCTTGCCACTGACGATATTTGGGAAAGCCTGAAGGGTGTTAAACCTTTCACCACCGGCACGGTCTCCCTCATCTCCAATGGAGGGCTTTGGGTTGGCTATGCCAACAAGGATCACCTGGGAAAGCCCATTGGTGATACAAATGACCGGCTGAAAAACGCGTTACCCGCCATTCGTGAAGGCAGGGATTATCAACAATTCTCCGTTTCCAAGAGTTTAAATACACAAGTTCAGCAACTGTTCATCCCGGTGAATATTGGAAATACGATCACTCCTTGGTCTGTTCTGGTAAATTTGCCATTGAACCAGGTGGAAAGACCGAAAGTTGAAGTGCGTAACTTCATTCTGATGGGTGCCACCTTATTGACTGTGTTGCTGCTACTGGCACTTTGGGTGTCTACGCGTCAGATCGTTGGCGCTCCGTTGCAGCGGATCATTGCCATAGTACAGGCGCTGACCAGTGGCAATTATTCCGTTCAAGTGGGCGATCAGGATCGCGCTGATGAGATCGGGGCCATCAATAAGGCGTTGCAATTATTCAAGGATAATGCTGGTCGTGTGGCGCAGATGGAAGAACAGCGCCGTCAGGATGAGGAACAGGCTGCCCGTCGCCAGAAGCAGGAGCTGAACCGGCTGGCGGATAATTTTGAAAGCAGTGTCGGCGGCGTGGTTGGTGCGGTGGCCGAGCAGTCAGACCGTATCCGCCATGATTCCGAAGCTTTGTCCGCCATCGCCAGCCAGACAACATCTCAGGCCAACGCCGTGGCCAATGCCGCCGACATTGCCAGTGCCAATGTGCAGACGGTGGCTGCTGCGGCGGAAGAACTGGCCCGCTCCATCACGGAGATCAACCAGCGTCTGGCCGAATCCAGCCGCAAGGCGGGGGATGCGGTGACAGAGGTGGAGAAGACCAATGACACGGTGGCCGGGTTGGCGGATGCAGCACAGCGGATCGGGGACGTGGTGAATCTGATTCAGGAAATCGCTGCCCAGACCAATCTGCTGGCGCTGAACGCGACGATTGAGGCGGCGCGGGCGGGGGAGGCCGGTAAGGGCTTTGCCGTGGTGGCGTCGGAGGTGAAGAACCTGGCCGCCCAGACGGCGCGCGCCACGGAGGAAATTGCCGGACAGATCAGCCGGATGCAGGCGGTGAGCGGCAATGCCGTCACCGCCATCCAGTCCATCGGTCACACCATCGTCTCGATCAGTGAAACTGTGACGACGATCGCCGCAGCGGCGGAAGAGCAGGGGGCGGCAACCCAGGAAATCAGCCGCAATGTGCAGGAGGCGGCAGCCGGTACCCAGGAGGTTACGGCCACGATTCAGGAGGTGACGCGGGCTGCTAATGAAACCGGCGCCATGGCGGCCCATGCCCGGACGGCATCCGATAACCTGTCCCAGCAGGCAACCCAACTGCGTCAGGAAGTGCAGCGCTTCGTGTCCAGCATCCGCACCTGACCAGCCTGCGAATATCCTTTCCCAAAAAAAGACCCCTTCAGCCCGGTCGGGCTGAAGGGGTTTAATTTTGTGTGGAATATCCCGGCCCCACAGGGGGTGGAAGCCGGGAGGGGCAGGGATCAGAAGTTGATGGTCAGGCCCATGGCAATCTGACGGCCCAGCGAGTCATAGCGACCCGACAGGGTGTTGTTGCGGGACAGGCCATAGCTGTAGGAGTTCGGCAGGATCGGCGGGCGCTTGTCGAACAGGTTGTTCGCCGCCAGCCGGAACGTGTAATTCTCCTGCACGCGATAGGAGAAGGCCAGATCGAAGTAATTATAGGCCGGAATGCGGTAGAAGGTGGAACGTTCACCCGCCTGCGTCCAGCCCAGTTCCGGCTTGCCGGAATTGCTGACATTGTTCATCACGCCGACATAGCGCCAGTTCAGCGAAGCGGTGAAGTTGCCATCTTCCGAATTATAGGTACCGCGCAGACCATGCGTCCATTTCGGGATCAACTGGCCGCACGGACCGCCGTAATAGCCGGCGCAATTATACTTCGGCAGGATCGGCGAATCCTGGCCACCAGCCAGGGTGGTCAACGAACCGGCGAAGCTCCAGTCGATGAAGCCGGCTTCCTGCAGGTTCAGGTCTTCCAGGTCCAGACGATACTGGGCCTGAATATCCCAGCCGTGCGACTTACTCTTGTAATAGTTGGTGGTACCACCACGGATGAAGCCGGTGGTAGGGTTGGTGCTGGCAGCACTATAGAGCGTGCCGTTGGCATTGCGCACGAACTTGGAGCAGAAGAATTCCTGACCGGTCTGCAGGCAGCCCTTCCAGAAATAATCATCAAAGTTAAAGCCGATGCTGTCATTCAGATCGATCATGAACCGATCAACCGACACCACCAGACCCTTGGCGAAGCGCGGCTTCAGCACCACACCGATGGTCTTGGTATAGGCGGTTTCCGGATCAACCGTGAAGCCGCCCAGGCGAACGGTGCAGGCATTGTCCGGGCAGGACAGGTCACGGCTGCCGTAGAGGCTGGGAGCCAGCCCGGTGGCGGCGCAGACAGCCTGAGATGCCTTGGGCCCGTCATAGACCGTGATCATCTTGGTCGGATCGTTGGGATCTTGAACCTGACGCGGCGTGCTGGCGCAGAAATCGTTCTCCAGCCCGCCCTGCTTCCGGTAGTCGAAATTCTCGGCCTGGGCGATTTCCACCACGGTTGGCGCGCGCTGTGCCTTGTTGATGGAGGCGCGGAAGGTGATGTCCTCCACCGGGGCATAGAGGCTTTCGCCCTTCCAGGTGGAGAAGGATTCCGGGTTGCTGTTATACTTGGACAGACGGTAACCACCGTTCAGCTGCAACAGCTCAACACCCGGCTTTTCCTGCACCAGCGGTGCCTGCACTTCCAGATTGCCTTCCCAGACATGCTGGTTCAGCGTCCGGTCCGTACCGCCATTTTCCTTGCGGTAGATCGCGTCGGCAAACTCCTTCAATTGGTCATGTCGAAACTCGGCGCCAAAAGCTACGGCAACACCTTCGTTTGCCCAAGGGGAGGTGACGCCATAGGCGCCCAGGTCGCCCTGAACGTTGGCGAGCACATTGCCCAGGGTGCCGATACCGCTCTTCGTACCGCTGGGACGAGTCAGCAGGTAATCGAACAGGGCCGCATCGTTGTTGTTGGCGCGGAACGCATCGAAAGGCACGCAGTCGGGATCGCTGCCATTGATCTTGGACACGCAGGTTGGCGTGCCATTGACATTGACCACATTGAGCGAACGGTTAACCTTGTCGAAATCGGGGTTATTGCCGTTGGTTGAATCCTGCCGGTTGCGGGCATAGACGCCGCCGACATCATAGCTCCAGACGTCGGCGAACTTGCCGCGCACACCACCGGTGATGCGATGACCCTTGTTGACATAGACGTCTTCAACATGGGGCAACTCGTTGAAACGGTAGCGCACTTCCAGCGGTATGAAAGCGGCGGCACCGGCAGAGGTACCGCACACCGACTGTGCCTGTGTGGCCGACATGAACGGGTTGTCGCAGTTCACCTGATAAGGCGTACTGCCGTAAGCCGTGTAGCTATAGACCCGCGCCGGATAGGGGTTCGACGTGCGATCATGGAACATCATCGCGTCGACATAAATCTCGGCGCTGTCGGTCAGGTCAAACGTGGCGAAGCCACCAGCATTCCACCGCTTATTCTCACGCTGGAACGGATAGCCATCATAGGGATTGGTGGCAAAGCCGGGTGCTGTGCTACTGGGCACGAAGGTGCGGCTGCCATTTGGGTTGTTCAGGAAAACCGACCCATTATTGCTGCCACCGCGCGGCGAAATATAACCTGCCGGCGAATAGGTGGAGGTGGTACAGCCCAGCGGGCCATCCTTGCTCGATTCCGTGATCTGGCAGGCGGAGGTTTCGCGGCTGCTGTACTTCACCAGGCTGGCTTCACGATAATCGACGAAGCCTGCAATATGCAGCCGGTCTTCAAACAGCCCCGTGCCGGCGGCGACGGAGATATCGGCGCGGCCACCATCCTTGTTGGTGCCGGTGGCCGGCGTGAAACCATATTGATTGGCAAGGTCCGACACCAGGGTCGGCTTGTTCTTGTGATAGTAGAAATTATGGTTGGCGTTGACCTGAACGCCCTCAAACTTCTTCTTCATCACGAAATTGACGACGCCGGCAACGGCGTCGGAACCATAGACCGAGGAAGCACCACCGGTCAGCACATCCACCCGCTCCAGCAGGGCGGTGGGGATCATGCCGGCGTCCTGGCCATTCATGGTGCCCAGGCGCTTGCCATCTACCAGAACCAGGGTGCGTTCAAAGCCGAGATTGCGCAGCTTGATGCGCTGGCGACCATCGGAATCCTGATAGCTTGCCTGATTATCCGGTGCAATCTGCGGCAACCGGTTCAGCACTTCTTCGATATTGACGGCGGCCTGCGCCTGAATCTCCGCTGCTGTCACCGACTGGATCGGTGCGGCGGCCGTTGCGTTCGGCCGCGCGATGCGCGTGCCGGTGACGACAATTTCTGTCAGCGAGAGTTCCGTGTCGGAACCCTTCTTGTCCGACGCCTGCTGTGCCGAAGCGGTTACCGCTAACAAGCTCAAGGCGCACGTCGACAGCAAAAGAAGACGGTTACGTCCCTTCATCATTTAAATCCCCCATTTATAAGTCGTTTTTCAACGACTGAAAGCCTGCGTCTAGCTTCCCACTTCGCTACCCGGACGCGAGGCTGCCCGATATTGTTGATTGCTGTTCAGATGCGGCAGCATGGCCGCATTCGTATGTTTCCTTAGTGATTGTCCCCTTTTTGGAGCACTTGCCGCCCGGTCACTTTTCTATGGCGGACTGACAAAAGCACACATCACGGAACCCGTCCCTCCACGGTTTCCGTTTCAGCGTCCGCTGCCGATCTGCCTCTTGTTTCCCCCAAGAGCAAAGTAACCAAACTGCAATGTGCTGCAGGGAGGTTGCCATGCAGGCAATATCAATTCAATACCAAAATAGGGTTTATGTTACCGTGAACACGTATGGCTGTTCGAATGTTGCGCGTTCTTGGCGGTGACGCCCGCCGCGGCCCCCGAAGGGAGGCAGCGGCGGGCAGTGTCGCGGGGGGCGGCCGCTGCTCAGTGGCAACCGTCCGTCACCGCTGCGACGGCATTGTTCGTCACATTGATCGTGCGGTGATAGCATCCGCCGTCACTGTCTTTGACATCCAGTTGCACACGATTCGTTCCGGTCACCTGACGGGAACGGCGCGTTTGTGGATCGGTTACAGCTGTCAGTTCCGGCTTCACCTGATAATCCATAATCTGCCACCAGCGCGCCCCTGACGCATCGGTGATTACCCGCTCCGACCACAGGCCCTGTTCCAGTTTTAGCTGTTGGGTTCGATTATTGTCGTCACCGGAGACCTGCATGTCGATGGTCAAGGGGTAGCGGGCCTGGAAGCGTTCCATCCGTAAACCATCCTTGTCGATGGTCTGGACCAGATTGTCGATCAAGGTGGATTGATCGACCCGCCAGAGATTGGCCTTCTCACCAGAAACATAATCCTGCCGGTTAAAGAAACGGGTGCTGCTGCGGACCCTGGTTTCGATGCGGCCCCTGGATGTTTCCACAAATCCGGCAATTTCATAGGCGCGGGCCTGGGTGGTCAGGCTGTTGCCGTTCAACTCGCCCTGCTCCGTCGGCTTGGCCCGGCTGAAATCGGCGGTTACCTCCGGGTCGGTCAGGGTGTTGCTGATCACGGCACCGGTAACACGCTTTGCCCCCTTATCCTGCCAGCCCATCAGGGTGCCGGTGACAAGGAAGTAACGGCGCAGACCCTGGATGGTCACCGCGATTTCATGCGGCTTGTCATCGGTCAGCAAGCCGATAAAGGGCGTCAGATCCAGCCGTGTCGGCACGAAATTCAGGGTCTGGATGCCGGGGGCCGGGAACCACAGATAGGGGTTGATGCCGCCGGTATAAATCCACGGAAAAAGCGGGGCGGTGCCGGCGCGCTGGCCGTCGATCCACAATTCCGCTTCCCGCCAGGCGCCGCCACCGCAATTTTCCTTGCCATCGCCGGCCAGCCGGTCATCCACACAGGCATACCAGAACTCATCCGCCCCTTGTGGTTCGGCCAGCAAATCCAGGTGAAGCCGTTCCAGGTTGGCGGGGAAGCGCACCTGCGTGGTCAGGCGCGGTGTGTCACTGTCCAGCCGTACTGGTGCATCGGAGATGGGGGTGACGAAGGGCGCCGTTTCGGCGGCCGGCGCATCCTTGGCGGCGGGATAGAACAACATCCGTGCCCGGCCGGTGATATGGCCAGTATAGGTGTCATCGACATAATTGACCAGCCAGGCCGCCCCCTTGCGCTTGTCGCGCAGGTAAGCCTGATACGCCGTCACGTCACGCTCGACATGCCATTCCGGGGCGATGTCCTTGCGCGGCTCCATCGTAGTGCCGAAATAGAGATTGACGCCGCCGACATTGATGATGGCGGTGCGATCATATTGGCGGCCGGCGGAAACCGCGTAATCCGCCTCGATCACCACCTTGGCCCAGGGGCCCTTGCATTTTTGCGGCGGCGCATAATCGAATCGGGCTGGATCTTCGCCGACAAATTCGCGGGTATCGAACAGGGGGACGATGCAGGGCTGGTTGGCGGGGCGCGGAACGCGCAACTCCACCTCGGCCACCGTGTTGGTTCCCACGGGCGGAACGGGGGGCGCCGCATAATCCGCCGCATAGGCGGGCACGGCCAGACCGGCGCCCAGCAGGACGGCGGACCAGAATAGGCTTCTCATGGGGAAATATCCCTGACAGGTGTCTGGAAATGGCCGCGCAAGGAGGGAGGCGGGCAGGGTGCCCGGTTGCGCTAACATCACGATAGCCCACGCGAGCTCCCCGTCAAGAAGGAAGCCTATAAGGCCTGTATTGGAATTATTTTGGTTTTGTGTTGTTTTATGTAACGGGATTGCGTGGGCCGCTGAATCACAGGGTGCTGCGCCGGGGAAAATCAGATCAGTCAGGGGCCTCATGCTTGAAGTATGCGTAGAGGAAGTGGCCGGCATTGATGCCGCCGCAGCCGGTGGTGCCGATCGTATGGAATTGTGCGCCGGCTTGTCGCTGGGCGGGCTGACCCCGTCGCCAGCCCTGATCCGCGCGGCGGCAGCCTGCCCGGTGCCTGCCCTGCTGCTGGCCCGGCCGCGCGAAGGCGATTTCCGCTATGATGCGCGTGAGGCGGCGCTGGTGGCGGAAGATATCAGCGATGCTGCCCAGGCCGGACTGGCCGGCGTGGTCATCGGGGCCAATGATCAGCATAACCATCTTGATACCAATTTGCTGGCGCAATGGGTGGCCCATGCCCGGGCGGAAGGGGAGAAACGGGGGCGTCCGCTGCTGTTGACCCTGCACCGCGCCTTCGATCTCTGCCCCGATCACGGGGCAGCGCTGGAGGTGGCAATTGCGCTGGGCTTTGACCGCATCCTGACGTCGGGCGGTCAACCGCGCGCCGTGGATGGGGCTGCCACACTGGCCGCGCTCGTCAGCCAGGCGGCGGGCCGCATTATCATTTTGCCCGGCGGCGGGATCGATGCCGGCAATGTCTCCACCATCCTGGCGACCGGGGTGCGGGAGATTCATGCCTCCTGCCGCGCCCCGCTGGGGGCACCGGGTGAGCAGGAAAAGCGTTTCGGTTTCCAGGCGGGCCCGCGTCTGCGCACCCAGGCAGACAAGGTGGCCGCCCTGCGGGCGTTGGTGATGGCAGATAGATCCTGAATAGAACCTTGTACAATACCAATATGTGACTTATCCTTGAGGGATTGGTTACGGAACAGGTGGGGGCGAAGGTGATCGCTGACGAAAATCATAAGGCCACGGGTGCTGCGGCGACCCTGATGGGGAGCGAGGCCGCCGAAGGGGCGGCTGCCGTGCGCCGTCTGCTGGATGCCAATATCGACACGCTGCGTGAATTGGGTGCTGCGCTGCGGGCGACGCCGCCGTCGCTGGTGGCGACCTGTGCGCGTGGTTCGTCCGACCATGCCGCGACCTATGGCAAATATCTAATTGAAACCCTGTTGGGTGTGCCGGTGGCCTCTGCCGCCCCCTCGGTGGTCTCGGTCTTTTCGGCCCCGGTTGTTGCTAACGGGGCGCTCTGCATTGCCATTTCGCAAAGCGGGCGCAGCCCAGACCTGCTGGCCACGGCAGAGGCCTACAAGAAGTCGGGTGCCCGCCTGGTGGCCTTCGTCAATGACGAAACCTCTCCGCTGGCGGCCATGGCTGATACCTATATCGCCTTGAAGGCCGGCCCGGAAAAGTCGGTTGCTGCCACCAAGTCCTATATCGTCTCCCTGGCCGGCCTTGCCGCCCTGGTGGCCGAATGGGCGGATGATGACGCGCTGCGCGCCGCTGTGCAGGGCCTGCCCGATCTGCTGGCCAAGGCCAATGGTCTGGATTGGTCTGCTGCGGTTGAGGCATTGCGTGATGCCCGGAACCTGTTCACCATCGGTCGCGGCTATACGTTCGGGATCGCGCAGGAGGCAGCGCTGAAGTTCAAGGAAACCTGTGGTTTGCACGCGGAGGCCTTCAGCGCCGCCGAGGTGAAGCACGGCCCGATGGCGATCGTGCGCGATGGTTTCCCCGTGCTGGCCTTTGCCGGGTCGGACACGGCCGGTGATGGTGTGCGGGATACGTCAGCGGTCTTTGCTGAGCGTGGCGCCCGCGTCTGTCTGGCCGATGCCAAGGCCGATGGTGCCAGCACCCTGCCGGCCCTGCAGACCCATCCGGTCATTGAACCGATTTTGATGATCCAGAGCTTCTATCATATGGCCAATGCCTTGTCGGTGGCACGCGGCCATGATCCGGATCGCCCGCTCTTTCTTAGCAAGGTGACTGAAACACGATGACCGGGTTTCGCTTCGTCAATGGCCGGGTGGTGACGCCGGCCGGTATATTGGATGGGGCCGAGATCGCGGTGGAGGGCGGCCGTATCGCCGCCATCCGTCCGCTGACCACGACCGAAGGTGCCATAGATCTGCAAGGCGGCTGGATCGTTCCCGGCTTCATCGATACGCAGGTCAATGGCGGCGGCGGTGTGCTGTTCAATGATGAACCGACGATGGAGGGGATCGCTGCCATCGGGCGCGCCCATACGCGTTTCGGTACCACCGGTTTCCTGCCGACATTGATCAGCGATGTGCCGTCCGTGATCGCCCGCGCGCTGGATGCGGCAGATGCGGCGATCGAAGCCGGGGTGCCCGGCTGTCTGGGCGTGCATATCGAAGGGCCGATCATCAATGTCGCCCGCAAGGGGATTCACGACCAGACCAAGTTCCGCCGGCTGGACCCGGAGATGTTGGCCCTGTTCGAGAAGCCCCGCCGTGGCAAGGTGATGCTGACCCTGGCGCCGGAAATGGCGACGGTGGAGGATATTGCCCACCTGCACAAGCTGGGCGTGATCATGTCCATCGGCCATAGCGATGCGGACTATGATACGGCGGTGGCTGGTTTCCAGGCGGGCATGTCCGCTGTGACCCACCTGTTCAACGCCATGTCGCCGTTGCAACACCGCGCCCCCGGCGTGGTGGGTGCCGCCCTGGATGATCAAAGCATCTATTGCGGGATCATCGTCGACGGGTTCCATGTGCATGATGCGGCGCTGCGCGTCGCCATCCGCTCCCATGCGCTGGATCATTTCATGCTGGTGACGGATGCCATGTCCTGCGTTGGCGTGGATGTGACGGAATTCGACCTGCATGGCCGCCGCATTCTGGTGCGCGATGGCCGTTGTGTGGGTGAGGACGGCACACTGGCCGGTTCCGCCATCGATATGGCCGCCGCCTTCCGCAATACGGTTAATCGTCTGCGCCTGTCCCATGCCGATGCCTCTGTCATGGCTTCTGCCGGGCCGGCTGGCTTCCTGGGTCTGTCGGCGGAACGGGGCGCGCTGGCCCACGGGCTGGTGGCTGATTGGGTGCAGTTGACGCATGATCTTCAGCCCGCGGGAACCTGGATCGCCGGTACCCGCATCGCCTGACGCCAACTTCAAATAGAGACTTGGCCCTGAGCATGACACCACCGACCAACAAGATCGACGGTATCGCCGGGGCGTCCATCGCCATCGGCGCGCCCCTGACGGGCTGGCTGACCGTTCTGGATGAAGTGCCCGACGCCGTTTTCGCCAGCCGGATGCTGGGGGACGGCGTCGCCATCGACCCGACGGGCGATTGCCTGGTTTCCCCCTGCGATGGGGAGGTCAGCGCGCTGAATGCCAGCGGCCACGCCGTCACCATCCGCATTGCGGATGGGGCGGAAATCCTGATGCATATCGGCATCGATACGGTGGCCCTGGCCGGTCGCGGCTTCACCCCCTGCGTCCGCCAGGGCGACCGGGTGAAGCGCGGCGATGTGCTGATCCGTTTCGATCTGGACGCCATTGTGCAGGCGGCCCCGGCGGTGGTAACGCCGGTTCTGCTGCTGGAAACCGACCGTTTCACCCTGGCCCGCACCCGCGACAATGGCCCGGTGAAGGCCGGTGACTATATCTTCACCCTGACCGCCAAGGCGGCAGAGGCGGGCACCCCGGCCGAGGCGGCCACGGGCGCCACGCTGGAACGCCGCCTTCTGGTGCCGCTGGCCCATGGCATTCATGCCAGGCCCGCCGCCCGCATCAAGGAAGCGTTGAGCGGGTTCAGCGCCAGCGTCACCATCGCCAAGGCCGGCAAGGCCATGAATGCCCGCAGCCCGGTGGGGCTGCTGACCTTGGGCATCCGCCTGGGTGATGAGGTGACGATCAGCGCACAAGGGGCCGATGCCGCCGAGGCATTGGCAACCCTAGGGGCGCTGATCGACAGCGGCATGGGGGAAAAGGCCGATCCGGCATCGGCACCCAAGGCCCAGCCCGTCGCCCCGGTCGCGGCCCCGGTGGCGCAGGGCACGGCGGAATTGCCGGCGGATGGCAAGCTGGCAGGTGTCACGGCGTCCCCAGGTTTGGCCGTGGGGCAGGCGCGCGCCTTCCGGCTGCCGGAAATCCAGGTTGCCCCCACCGGTCAGGGGGCGGCGGTGGAGCAGGCGCGGCTGGAAGCAGCCCGCGCCGAGCTGGGCCGCCGGCTGGAGGCTGAGGCAGCGCACGCTAGCGGCCCGCAGAAATCCATCATCCAGGCGCACCGCGCCATGCTGGATGATGATGGCTTGCTGGAAGCGGCCAGCCTGTCCATCGGTGATGGTGCCAGCGCCGGCCATGCCTGGCGCGCCGCCGTGCGGCCGCAGGCGGCGGCGTTGCGTGCCACGGGCGATGCCCATCTGGCAGAACGCGCCGATGACATGCTGGATCTGGAACGCCGGGTGCTGGCCGTGCTGGAAGGCGTGGCGGATGAGCCGCTGTCTTTCCCGCCCGGTACGGTGCTGGTGGCCGAAGACCTGTTGCCCTCGCAATTGATGGCGCTGGATAAGGAAAATGTTGTCGGCTTCGTGGTGGAACGGGGTGGCCCCACCTCCCACGTTGCCATTCTGGCCGCCAGCATGGGGCTGCCGGCGCTGGTTGCCATCGGCCCGGCGCTGCATCAGGTGGCGGATGGCACCGACCTGATTCTGGATGCCACCGGCTGCACCCTGCATGTCGCCCCCGATACCGCCACGCTGGCGGCGGCGCGCGACAGGCTGGCCGTGTTCAACGCCCGGCGGGCGGCGGCCAAGGCGGCGGCGGGCAAGCCCTGCCACACCGCCGATGGTGTGCGCATTGAGGTATTTGCCAATCTGGGATCAGAAGCGGATGCCAAACAGGCCGTCGCCAATGGGGCCGAGGGCAGCGGGTTGCTGCGAACCGAGTTCCTGTTTCTGGAACGGGCGACGGCGCCGACGGTGGCCGAACAGACCGCCGATTACCAATCCATCGCCACCGCACTGGAAGGCCGCCCGTTGATCGTTCGGCTGCTGGATATTGGTGGCGACAAGCCGGCCCCCTATCTGCCGATCCCGGCGGAGGAGAACCCGGCCCTGGGCCTGCGCGGCATCCGCGTTGGTTTCGCCTATCCGACCATGCTGGAGGATCAGATCCGCGCCATCCTGTCGGTGCAGCCGGTGGGCCAGTGCCGCATCATGGTGCCGATGATCGCCGGGGTGGATGAGCTGCGGCGCGTGCGCGCCGTGCTGGACCGCGTGCGGACGGAGATGGGTATCACCGACAAGGTGGAGCTGGGCGTGATGGTGGAAACCCCGGCGGCGGCGGTGACAGCCGATCTGCTGGCGGCGGAGGCCGATTTCCTGTCCATTGGCACCAATGACCTGACGCAGTACGCACTCGCCATGGATCGCGGCAATGCCGCCGTGGCCGGTTCCATCGACGGTCTGCATCCCTCGGTGCTGCGCCTGATTGCGCAGACCTGCCAGGGCGCGGCCCGCCATGGCAAATGGACGGGCGTGTGCGGCAGCCTGGCATCCGACCCGCTGGCCGTGCCTATTCTGGTGGGGTTGGGCGTGGCGGAATTGTCGGCCACGCCGGCCATTGTTCCTGAAATCAAGGCACTGGTCTCCGCGCTGACGCTGGAACAGGCCCGTGCCCATGCTGCGGCGGCGCTGGAGTGCGCCACGGCGGCGGATGTCCGTACACTCGCGCGGGGGTTCAGCGCATGAAGTCGATCCTGGAAAAACTTCAGCCCCTTGGCCGCGCGCTGATGCTGCCCATCGCGGTGCTGCCGGTGGCGGGGCTGATGCTGCGCCTGGGCCAGCCCGATCTGCTGGATATCGCCTTCCTCAGTGCGGCGGGCGATGCGCTTTTCTCCCATCTGGGTCTGCTGTTTGCCATTGGTGTCGCCACCGGCTATGCCCGTGATGGCAATGGCGCGGCCAGCCTTTCCGGCATTGTCTGCTTTCTGGTGGCGACAGAGGCCGGGAAATCCCTGCTGGCGATCCCGCCGGAGGTGACGGGCGATCTGGCCATTGCCGCCTGGAAGGCCAAGGCGGTGGCCCGGCTGGATGTGCCGGTCGGCATCATTTCCGGCCTTGTTGGCGGCCTGTTCTATAACCGCTTCTCCACCATCAGCCTGCCGGATTATCTGGCCTTTTTCGGCGGGCGGCGCTTTGTGCCCATCGTGGCCGGGGCGGCGGGGCTGGTGCTGGCCGTCATTGTCGGCCTGGGCTTCCCGCATATCAGTGCGGGGGTTGATGGGCTGTCGCATGGCGTCGCAGAGGCGGGCGGTTTTGGCCTGTTCATCTTTGGCCTGCTGAACCGCCTGCTGCTGGTCACCGGCCTGCACCATATCCTGAATAATGTCTTCTGGTTCGTGCAGGGCGATTATAACGGCACCGCCGGCGATCTGCGTCGCTTCTTCGCGGGCGATCCCACCGCCGGCGGCTTCATGGCCGGTTTCTTCCCGGTGATGATGTTTGGCCTGCCGGCGGCGTGCTTGGCCATGTATCGCGCCGCCAAGCCGGAACGGCGCAAAGCCGTGGGCGGGATGCTGTTCAGTCTGGCCCTGACCTCGGCCCTGACCGGGGTGACGGAGCCGATTGAATTCAGCTTCATGTTTCTGGCCCCCGCCCTTTATGCGGTTCATGCCATCCTGACCGGTGGGGCGATGGTGCTTATGGACATGCTGGGTGTGAAGCTGGGTTTCGGCTTCTCCGCCGGTCTGTTCGACTATGTGCTGAATTACGGCAAGGCCACCAAGCCGCTGATGCTGCTGCCGGTGGGGCTGGCCTATTTTGCCATTTATTACAGCGTCTTCTCCTTCGTCATCCGCCGCTTCGACCTGAAGACGCCGGGGCGGGAAGAAGAGGGGGCGGCCAGCCCCGCCACCGTCACGGCCAGCCTGCCCGGTGGTCGGGGGGAGGCATTTGTCTGCGCCCTGGGCGGGGCCGCCAACCTGACCAGCGTGGGCGCCTGCACCACCCGCCTGCGCCTGATCGTGGCCGATCAGGGGCTGGTGGATGAGGCATCGTTGAAGGGGCTGGGCGCACGGGGTGTGATCCGCCCCTCGGCCAATGCCTTGCAGGTGGTGCTGGGGCCGATTGCCGATCAGGTGGCGGTGGAAATCCGCGACGCCATGGCCCAGGGCGGCGGCAGCCAGCCGGTGCGCAAGGCTGAAACGGTGACGGCCAGTGCGGCGGCGGGGATCACCCTGACCGATGCAGCGCTGGCGGCCCTGGGCGGGGCCGGCAATATCCGCCGTGTCAGCCAGCATGGCAGCCGCCTGCGGCTGGAACTGGCCGATACAGCCAAGGCCGACCGGGCCAGCCTGACCCGCCTGGGCGTGCGGGAAATGGCAGCGCCGGCCGACGGGCTGCTGCATCTGCTGCTGGCACCGGGGTCGGTGTCGGCGTTAGTGAAGGCGGTTTGAGGGTAAGGGATGGCGGCACCCGGTCGGGTGCCGCCGTTAACCGTACGCAACACTATGCAACGGAATTTGTGGGGGTGGTGCGCCACCCCCTCTTTTTTTGTCAAGGTGGGGTGAAGGTGGATAGAAAGCGGTAATCCAACGGGGAGGAGAAACATACTTTTAGCAGGCTTTATTTTGTGCAAGATATATTTTAGTATATTTAAAAAATAATAGGAGGTGATTTTGATATTCGATTGGTTGTTAAAAAAGATACGTGCCAAAAAAGAGGGTGTCACTTATGTTTCATCGTTTGATGATGAAGAATCTATTGTTATTACAGTCGCCAATAACGGTGTTTTTAATTTAAAAATTTCTGAATTCCCGTTTCTTGGATATATTAATATTGGTGAAGAGTTGTATTTTTTTCATGATGTTTGGTGGATTTTGCCTTATCATGAAAATTTTATTCTTATTTCTGAAAATAGTACTAATGTAGGGTGTGTTTTTAGATACAGTAAGTTAAGATCTAACTTGGATAAAATAGAAAAAAAGTATGTTGTTCATTTGAGTTCAATGCCATGTATTTTGCGTTTTCATTCAAAAAAAGATGGATTTAAGATTATTACTGTAAAAGACCTGCTGTTTTTGAAAAAAAGGGGGTGTGTTGAGGATGTTTCTTCAATTGATGAATTTCCCGCATCAAGCGAATGAGGAAAAAAATGCCATTTCCGAACAATGACGAAGATTTGTCAAAAATACTTGATTTTAATCTATTTCCGGTCGGCGACGAGAGTGAGGATATTGAACATCCGCCAATTTATCTTCCAGGATATGAGCGAGATGATGTTACTCAATTTCTTTCTTCTGTCGGAAGTGGAAATATTTCGGCAATAATTCATAGTAAATTTTCCGTTAAAATTCGCGACTTCTATAAAAGAGAATTGATTCAAAAGGAACTTCTGATCAGCGCAAAGCTTAAGGCGCTAGGCTCAAATCCGACCGACTATGAACTTCGTGGATTGGCAGAGTGGGCCGTCCGTGAACGCACAAGAACGGCACGCATATGGCGTATTCCAACCCCCGTTGTTGGTATTGGCTTCGAAGCACGAGATTGGATGAAGTATGGTTTGGGTGGCCGTACATATAATAATATTTATAAATATACAAAAGAAAAAATGAATAATAATAACGTCAATGATTTAAAAATAAATAGAAATATAGTTTACTCATCTACTAGGTCAAATCCAGCTGTAAACGAAGCTGCAAAAACGGGTGAAAAATTCCTTCGCCGCGGTGGTGGTGTGCTTCTTGTGGCGGGTTTAGGGTTAGCCGCATACGATATCTGGCAAGCACCTGCCGAAAGACGCATGGATGTCGCTGTCCGGCGTGGAGCCGGAATTGCTGGCGGAATAATCGGAGCCGAACTTGCGGCTGGTGCGTTAACGCTGGGAGCCGGTATTCTTTTGGGAGTGACGCCTGCTGGATGGTTGATCATTGCAGTGGGCTTGGTTGGAGCTATCGCCGGGGCCATGGTTGTCGATAAGGTTTTTTTTCCAGACGATTATCGACCAGTCTTGCAAAATATCCAGCAAGGTCGGCTTCTGAATCCCTTGAGATTGAATACTGTCGGCTTTGATGTGCCAGATCGAACTGCATTGAATGTAGTGGAGGTTGTGTCGCTTACGGTGCGACCGGGGGATACAATACGAACTTTCACGCATCGCGCTTACATGCAGGCTGCCGCATCGGTAGGTTTAGATACCGATGGGCAAAAGGCCTTTGCTGATCGGTACATTGCCACTGCCAGCGCAAATTGGCGGGTCGGTGATCCTTCCGTAAATGGCTCTTCTATTGTTCAGGACCAAGACCTGCGTTCTATGGTTGGCAAACAGGTGAATGTTCGCCTGTCTTCAGTTGAAAGAATGGAATTGGCACACTCCTCAATATAATCAGGAAGGCTCGCCCATAAGGCACTGTCACCAGTGCATCCCTCACCGCGCCACCCCCTTCGCCGTCACCGCATCCGTATCGACGACAATTTCCACCCGCCGGTTTTCTGACCGGCGGGTGGGGTCGGTGGTGAGCGGGCGGCTGTCGGCCAGGCCCAGGGCGCCCAGCCGTTCCGGGGGCAGGCCCAGGGCGGCCAGCACGCGCACCACGGCGGCGGCGCGGGCGGCGGAGAGTTCCCAGTTGGAGGGGAAGCGGGCCGTGCTGATGGCCACATCGTCGCTATGCCCCTCCACCGTCACACTGCCCGGCAAGGCGGCCAGGGAGGGGGCCAGCGTGCGCAGCAAATCCACCGCCGCCGGCTGCAAGGTGGCAGAGCCGGAGGGGAACAGGATACGGTCGCGCACCACGATGGCGATCTTGCGGTCCTTCAGGGTGATGTCCACATCCGGCGGCAGACCCGCCGCTTCCAGCTTGCGCAACCATGCCTGTGCGCCGGGTGACAGCGCTGCGGCGGCATTGCTGCCGGCGACCGACGCACTGCCGCTGCGATCCGCCGGGCCGCCCTGGCCGGGCGGGCGGGCGGGGGGTGGTGCCTCGTAATCGGCATCATCTTCCCGATGCAGATTGGGGAAGGGGGAGGGCAGGGGATGGCTGGCCAGGGCCTTGTCCACCTGCTTGGTCGCCTCCCGCTCCTCATCGCTGGGGTTGGACAGGCGGCCATCCATGCCCAGAATCGCCACCATGCCCAGGAACACAGTCATCAGCACCGTGACCATATCCATATAGCTGATGACCCATTCCTCGCTTTCCTCCATCGGTTCCAGCGATTTTTCATGGGGGCGGTGGGGCTGGCGGCGGGCGGCGACGCGGGCGCGCTCGGTCTCCGGTGTCAGGTCACGATCAGCGGCCACCGCGCACCTCGTCGCCGGCATCCAGCAGATAGGTGCGCAATGTCTCCTCAATCACCATGGGGGAGCGGTTGAGATGGGCCAGCACCACGCCTTCCAGCAGAATGTTTAACTGCGCCACCCGTTCGGTGGTGCGCTGTTCCAGCTTGATGGCGATGGGCTTGAACAGCAGATTGGCCAGGATCAGCCCGTAAAGCGTGGCCAGCATGGCCACCGCCATGGAAGAACCGATCAGGCCGATATCGCCCGATCCCAATTGCTTCAACATCCCCACCATGCCGGCCAGCGTGCCCAGCAGCCCGAAGGCCGGCGCGAAGGAGGCCAGCACGCGGAAGAAGCGTGATTGCTTCTGATCGGCCTCCACCTGTTTCTGGATGCGCCAGTTCATCACATGCATGATGTCATCCAGCGAGGCATTATCCACCACCATCTGCAACCCCAACCGCAGAAAGGGGCTGCCCACCCGGCGCACCCGTTCATCGGCGGTCTGGATCTGCCGGCTGAAGAGCTGTTTGGAGACCTCCAGCAGCTCCGCCATTTCCCGTTCCAGGCTGGGCGGACCCTTGAACATGGCGGCGATGGCGGACAGGGCCGCCGTGATCTCATCCCCCCGGAAGGCCAGCAGCGCCACGCAGATGACGCCGCCCCCGACAATCACCAACCCTTCCAGATTGAAGAAGAAGCGCGCATCGCCCCCGGCATAGACGACAAAGGCGAGCAGGCCGATGGTGGCGGCGATGCCGATCAGGCTGGTGAAGACAAGGCCGGAGGAACTGGAACGGGGCATGAAGGGCGGTCCGGATGCTGTTTTTGTGAGGCTGAGGCGAAGAGATGCTTGAGGCCATTTCTTCTACCGTCATTTCAACGCAAGCGCATAGGCTCCGATCGAAAAAGCTGCTTACTCGTCTTTCATCGCCGTCTCATGTCGCCTGAGAAAAGGCTTGTACCAAGTTGTGATACATAAAATTCATCGCAACCTGATACGGCGGCGACCGCCGCCTTTTCTGCTGAAGAGCTGGAAACCACTTTTATATTGTGCGGAAGGGGGTTGGGACATGAGCGAGATCAATCTGATCGCCTTTTCCAAATTTCTTCATGAACGACCATGTTTTGCTGTGGCAAGACGCCACCTTGCGAATTCTATCGTGTGATACTCACCCTGAGAAATCCACGCTCCCAGCAGAATACTTGGTACTGCGCACGAATATTTTTACTGAGCACATCATATTGAATCTGCAATTTTATATAATTCATGTTTTCATACTGGGTACCGCCAAATCTGTTACTGATTGACTCTGATCAAGCGGATGGCATGAGTAAAATATTAACATATGGCCGATAGCGTCGATGGCGGCGTTGCATGAAAGGTTGATGCGTTCCGATGAAACCGGCGACCCTAGACGGGCTGGATATTGGCTATACGAAGATTGCGGCTCCCGAACTGGAAAAGGTTCTGGCTGCCCATCGCCGATTCCTGCAGGGGCAACGCGGTGGGATGCGGGCCAACCTGAAGTTCCATGATCTGTCCTTCGCCGTGCTGCGCAACGCCAATCTGGCCGATGCCGACCTGACCGGCGCCAAAATGAACGGGGCTGACCTGTCGGGGGCCGATCTGCATGGTGCCTGTCTGTTCGGGGCCGATCTGCGCCGCGCCAATCTGCCCTCGGCCAATTTGACCCGCGCCGATCTGCGGGGTGCCGCCATGCGGGGGGCCTGCATGGCCCGCGCCGTACTGAACGAGGCGGACCTGCGCGATGGCTATCTGATGCGGGCCAAGAATGGCGATCTGGCGCCGATGACGACAGAGCACAATACGACCGAACTGTCGGAAGCCAGCATGGTGCGGGCCAATCTCAGCCGGGCCAAACTCTCCAACGCCTTCGTTATCCAGGCCGATTTGCGGGATACCGATCTGCGTGGTGCCGTCTTCGTGCGGGCCGATCTCAGCGGATCGGACCTGACCGGCTGCAATCTGGAAGGGGCTGACCTGTCGGATGCCAACCTGTCCGGCACCCGCCTGGATGGCTGCATCCTCACCCGTGCCCTGCTGCGCAATGCCAACCTGTCGCAGGCCAGCCTGCTGGGTGCCCTGCTGGATGAGGTGGATTTGTCCACCGCTAACCTGTCGGGGGCCGATCTGCTGCGCCGACTGGACAATATCAGCGGCGTTATCGGGGAGGCGTTGCGCCTGCACCGGGAATGGATTGTCACCAATGGCCATAAGGGGGAGCGGGCCAACCTGTCGGCCTTGGACCTTTCCGGTCAGGATCTCTCCAACCTTAATCTTTCTGCTGCGATCCTGAAGCAGACCTCGCTGCGGGGGGCCAACCTGTCCGGCACCGTGCTGGCCATGGCCGATCTGTCCATGGCGGATATGCGGCAGGCCCGGATGCCCCGGGCCGATCTGCGCGGCGCCTGCCTGGAACGCGCCATTCTCTATGAAACCGACCTCAGCAATGTGATCGCCGGCCCCATGGAACTGCGCAATGGCCAGAGCTGGCCAACCAATTTCAGCAAGGCACGGCTCGCCCGTGGGCTGCTGGCCGGGATCGACCTGTCCAGGGCCCGGCTGGATGATTGCGACCTGACACAGGCCAATCTGCAAAATGCCATTCTGCGCGGCACCATCCTGACCGATGCCGTGATGACCCAGGCCGATCTGCGTGATGCCGACTGGACAGATGCCGATATGCGCGGCGCCCGCGGCCTGATGCTGCCCAGCCCGGCATTGGTGTAATTGTAACAATCTTTCCCCTGCGCCATCTGCAACGCAGAAATCTGATCAGCGGGGAGCAGTTTGCGATTGACGGAACGGGCGCCCTCCCATAGCTTCGGCGGCGGGTCACATCCCCCCAACGGGATGCTACTATTCTGGAAGGAATAGCCATAATGGCTGCGCCGAAGCCGGGCAATCGCCCCGCCAATCCGCAATTCTCGTCCGGTCCCTGCGCCAAGCGCCCCGGCTGGTCGATCGAAGCCCTGAAGGGCGCCCTGGTGGGCCGCTCGCACCGCTCCAAGCCCGGCAAGGCTAAGCTGGAGCAGGTGATTACCCTTTCCAAAGAAATTCTGAACATCCCCGCCGATTACCGGCTGGGCATTGTTCCCGCCTCTGACACGGGCGCCGTTGAAATGGCGCTGTGGTCGCTGCTGGGTGCCCGTGGCGTCGATATGCTGGCCTGGGAATCCTTCGGCAAGGATTGGGTCACCGACGTCGTCAAGCAGCTGAAGCTGCCGGATGTCCGTTCCCTGACCGCTGGCTATGGCAAGCTGCCCGACCTTGCCACGGTGGATTTCTCCCGTGACGTGGTCTTCACCTGGAACGGCACCACCTCGGGCGTCCGCGTCGCCAATGGCGACTGGATCCCGGCGGATCGCCAGGGCCTGACCATCTGCGACGCCACCTCCGCTGCGTTCGCCATGGATCTGCCGTGGGACAAGCTGGATGTCGTCACCTGGTCCTGGCAGAAGGTGCTGGGCGGTGAAGCCGCCCACGGGATGCTGGCGCTCTCTCCCCGTGCGGTGGAACGGTTGCTGAACCACACGCCGGCCTGGCCGATGCCGAAGGTTTTCCGCATGGCCAGCAATGGCAAGCTGTCGGAAGGCATCTTCAAGGGGGAGACCATCAACACCCCCTCCATGATCGCCGTGGAAGACGCGTTGGACGGCCTGAACTGGGCCAAGTCCGTCGGCGGCCTGGAAGGGCTGATCGGCCGGTCGGAAGCCAACCTGAAGGCTGTGGCCGACTGGGTTGCCGCGACCGACTGGGTGGATTTCCTGGCGGAGACGGCGGATAGCCGTTCCTGCACCTCCATCTGCCTGAAGATCGTCGACCCCTGGGCGACGGAACAGCCGGCGGAAGCGCAGGCCGACATCGCCAAGAAGCTGACCTCTCTCTTGGAGAAGGAAGGCGTGGCGCTGGATGCCGGTTCCTACCGCGATGCGCCTCCCGGTATTCGCATCTGGGGCGGTGCAACGGTTGAAAATGCCGATATCGTGGCGCTGCTGCCCTGGCTGGACTGGGCCTATGCCACCGTCAAGGCCGGCTGATTTTGTAACTGGTTAAGGTGACCTCCCCTGTCTGGTTCCGGCCGATGGGGGAGGGGCATCGACAGGCCGGAAACCCGTTTCCCGGCGATGATCCATGCCCACACTCACCACTTATCTTTGGCCGGTCCTGCTGCTGGTCGCTTCCAACATCTTCATGACCTTTGCCTGGTACGGGCATCTGAAGTTCAAGTCGGCACCGCTTATCACGGCCATTCTGGCCAGTTGGGGCATTGCCTTCTTTGAATATTGCTTTCAGGTGCCGGCCAACCGGCTGGGTCACGTGGTCTATACAGCCCCGCAACTGAAGATGATTCAGGAGGCGATCACGCTGACCGTGTTCGCCATCTTCTCTGCTTTCTGGCTTGGCGAATCCCTGCGCTGGAACGATTGGATCGCGTTTCTGCTGATCGCCGTCGCCGTCTTCTTTTCCGTTCATGATTGGAGCTGACCCGCTCCTCACCCGAGATATCGGAGCCACCCATGCCCAAGGTTCTTATTTCCGACAGCCTGAGCCCCCGCGCCGTTGAGATTTTCAAGGAGCGCGGCGTTGAGGTCGATGTGAAGGTCGGCCTGAAGCCGGATGAGCTGAAGGCCATCATCGGCGAATATGATGGTTTGGCCATCCGCTCGGCCACCAAGGTGACCAAGGATATCCTGGCCGCCGCCACCAACCTGAAGGTCGTTGGCCGCGCCGGTATCGGTGTCGACAATGTGGACATCCCCGCCGCCACCGCCCGTGGCGTGGTGGTGATGAACACCCCGTTCGGTAATTCCATCACCACCGCCGAACATGCCATCGCCATGATGTTTGCGCTGGCCCGTGAAATCCCGGCCGCCAATGCCTCGACCCACGCCGGCAAGTGGGAAAAGAACCGCTTCATGGGCGTGGAGCTGTTCGGCAAGGTGCTGGGCGTCATCGGCTGCGGCAATATTGGCGGCATCGTCGCTGACCGCGCCGTCGGCCTGAAGATGAAGGTCATCGCCTTCGACCCGTTCCTGTCGCCGGAACGCGCCACCGAAATCGGCGTGGAAAAGGTGGAACTGGAAGATCTGCTGAAGCGCGCTGACTTCATCACCCTGCACACGCCGCTGACCGAAGCGACCAAGAACATCCTGGACGCCAAGGCGCTCGCCAAGACCAAGAAGGGTGTGCGCATCATCAATTGCGCCCGTGGCGGCCTGATCGTGGAAGAGGCGCTGCAGGCGGCCATCGAGGCCGGTCACGTCGCCGGTGCCGCCCTGGACGTGTTCGCGGAAGAGCCGGCCAAGGCCCACCCGCTGTTCGGCAATGAAAAGGTGATTGCCACCCCGCATCTGGGGGCGTCGACCACCGAAGCGCAGGAAAATGTCGCCCTGCAGGTGGCCGAACAGCTGGCCGATTATCTGGTCAGCGGTGCTGTGGTCAATGCGCTGAACATGCCGTCCGTGTCGGCGGAAGACGCGCCGAAGCTGCGCCCCTATATGAAGTTGGCCGAGCAGTTGGGCGGCTTTGCCGGCCAGATCACCGAGACCGGCATCAAGGCCGTGACCATCGAATATGAAGGTCAGGTGGCAGAGCTGAACACCCGTCCGCTGACCGCCATCGTGTTGAAGGGCCTGCTGGGTCCGCTGATGGAATCGGTTAACATGGTCAACGCCCCCGTCATCGCCAAGGAGCGTGACATCAAGGTGAGCGAGACCAAGCGCGAGGTTGCTGGCGATTATCAGACGCTGGTGCGCGTGATTGTGCAGACCGAACAGCGCACCCGCTCTGTTGCCGGTACCCTGTTCGGTGGCGACAAGCCCCGTCTGGTGGAAATCGAGGAAGTACCGGTCGAGGCGGAAGTCACCGACCATATGCTGTTCATCCGCAACGAGGATAAGCCGGGCTTCATCGGCAAGCTGGGCAGCACGCTGGGTGATGCCGGTGTGAATATCGCCACCTTCCATCTGGGCCGTACTGCCCCCGGTGCCAACGCCATCTGTCTGGTCTCGGTCGATCAGGCGGTGTCGGAAGAGCTGCTGGGCAAGATCCAGGGTCTGCCGAGCGTGGTACGCGTAAAGTCGCTGGATTTCTGATCCAGCTCAAGGACGGGGCACCCCGATGGAAACTATCCAAAAGGGGTGCCCCAGCCGGAAAATCGTCACGATGTGTTCGCCGGCTTTGTGCTATGAAGGTGGAACGCCCGGTTTGTCCGGGTCGCTACAGGTCAACCCCTAAGACGCAAGGCCTTTGCAGATGAAGTACGGCAGCGAATCGAGCAATTTCTCCGGCGCTGGCAAGAGCGAGGTTTCCTCCGCCCTCCAGGAAATCAGCCGCGAACTGGAAGGTCTGCGCACCGAGATCGAGAAGGTGGGCACTGTGGCCCAGCAGATCGACGCCATCGCCAAGCAGACCAACCTGCTGGCCCTGAACGCCACCATCGAAGCCGCCCGCGCGGGTGAAGCCGGCAAGGGTTTCGCGGTTGTGGCCGGCGAAGTGAAGAACCTGTCCGGTCAGACCGCCGCCGCAACGGCCGAAATCTCCGCCGTGCTGCAGAGCCTGACCAAGCGCACCCAGCATCTGGGTCAGCTGGTTGAGCGCGCGATCACTCACGCTTGATCACTTACATTTTCGCAAGGGGCGGCACCGGTGACGGTGCCGCCCCTTCGCTATTTCAGCACCCCGCAGAGTCCGTATTCCGGTTTGGTCCATGTTCGCAAAGCCCTTCATCATCATCGGTGCCGGCCCTGCCGGCCTGATCGCCGCCGAGACCATTGCCGCTGCCGGTGGCAAGGTACGCATTTATGACGCCATGCCGTCGCCGGCGCGCAAATTCCTGATGGCGGGTCGGGGCGGATTGAACCTGACCCATAGCGAACCGCTGGACCGGTTCATCGGCCGTTATGGCGCGGCGCGGCCGCTGTTTGACCGGCTGATTCGGTCATTCACGCCGGCTGACCTGCGCGACTGGTGCCATGGGTTGGGGGTGGAAACCTTCGTCGGTTCTTCCGGCCGGGTGTTTCCGAAGGAAATGAAGGCCAGCATCCTGTTACGGGCCTGGCTGCGGCGGTTGGCCGGGCTTGGCGTGGAACTGCATCCCCGGCATCGCTGGGTCGGCTGGACGGCAGCGGGGGCGTTGCGTCTGGCGGGCCCGGCGGGGGAGGTAACCACCGACGGGGCCGCAGCGGTGATTCTGGCCTTGGGCGGTGCCAGCTGGCCACGCCTGGGTTCTGACGGGGGCTGGGCGGAATTGCTGCGCGGTCGTGCCGTGCCGCTGGCGCCGTTCCGCCCCTCCAACAGCGGATTCGATGTGCGCTGGAGCGCCGGCCTGCGGGAGCGGGCGGAGGGGATGCCCCTGAAACGGATCACCGTCACCTTCCGGGATCGCACCGTGCCGGGGGAACTGGTGATTACGGCCCATGGGCTGGAAGGCGGGCCGCTCTATGCCCTGTCCGCCCCGCTGCGCGATGCCATTGAGCGGGATGGGGAGGCGGAGATTCTGCTGGACCTGAAACCCGATCTCACCGTGTCGCAGGTGCAGAATCGGCTGGCGCGGGTGCCCCCGGCCGACAGTGTGGCGAACCGGTTACGCAAGGCGCTGTCGCTGAACCCGCCCGTCGGTGCGCTGTTGCGGGAAGGGGCGGGCGACGCCGACCTGACGCGCAGCATGTGCGTGGCCAGTCTGTTGAAGTCTCTTCCCATCAAACTTTCCGGGATGCAGGGGCTGGAACGCGCCATCTCCACCGCTGGCGGCATCCGGCTGACGGCTCTGGATGACGGGCTGATGCTGAAGGACATGCCCGGTATCTTCGCCTGTGGCGAAATGCTGGATTGGGAGGCACCGACCGGCGGCTACCTGCTGCAGGGCTGTTTTGCCAGCGGCATTGCCGCCGGCAAAACAGCCCTGAGGTATGCGGCGGGTCACTGACCCCGCCGCCCTTTTTGTTCAGCTGACGGCCGGGATGGTGCCGTCATCGACAACGACGCGGTTACGGCCGGACCGCTTGGCCTGATAAAGCGCCATGTCGGCGCGACGCAGCAATTGATCCCCGCTTTCGGTTTTACCATCAGCATCCTGCCGACCGTCGGTGACGGCGACGCCGATGCTGATGGTGACATCGATCTTTTGCACCGGGGCTGCGACGTCGAAGCTGGTTTCGGCAATGCGCTTGCGCAGCCGTTCTGCCACCAGCGTCGCCTGGGTCATGTCCGTATCGGGCATGATGACGACGAATTCCTCCCCGCCCAGCCGGGCGACGAGGTCAAAATTGCGCAGGTTGCGGCTGGCGCGGCCCGCCACTTCCTTCAGCACCTCATCGCCCACGCCATGGCCCCAGCTGTCATTGACCACCTTGAAATGGTCAATATCGAACATCAAGGCGGAGACGGGCTTGGCATTGCCGCCGCTGCGATCCAGCAGCCGGGGCAGGTGGGCGGAGAGATAGCGGCGGTTGAACAGACCGGTCAGGCTGTCGGTCAGCGCCATCGACAGGCTTTGTTCGTAATTGGCGCGCAGCCGATCCTGATAGCGCTTGCGCCTTATCTGCGTGCGGGCGCGGGCCAGCAGCTCATTCCGGTCGATGGGTTTGATCAGATAATCATTGGCGCCCAGCTCCAGCCCCTTGGCCACCCGATCCATGTCAGTTTCATCGGCCATTAGCAGAATGGGGATCTGGCGAGAGCGTTCCTGACTGCGCAACTGGGAGCAGAGCCGCAAGCCATCTTCCCGCATCAGCGTCAGGCTGACGATGATCAGGTCGAATTCCTCATTCAGGGCTAGTTCCAGCCCGGCGGTGCAGCTATCCGTATCCGTCAAATCATCGCGGTCGCGGGCCAGCGTCTCATCAATCTTGTCCAGATCAATGGCACTATCCTCCACCACCAGCACCCGCGCTGCCTCCGCCGTCTGGTTTTGCACCGAATCGGTAGAGACCAACATCCCCAGCTGGCCAGAGGTGCTTTCCCGCAGGCGCCATTCATCCATCATCATTTTCAGACGGACCAGGGAGCGGACGCGGGCAAAAAGCGCCACATCATTGACCGGCTTGGTCAGGAAATCGTCGGCCCCTGCCTCCAGCCCGCGCACCCGGTCGCTGACATCCGAAAGCGCGGTCACCATGATAACCGGGATATGCATGGTGGCCGGGTCGGCGCGAATCCGCTCGCACACCTCAAACCCGTCCATGCCGGGCATCATCACATCCAGCAGCACAATATCCGGTTGATGGGCTTTGATCCGCTCCAGCGCTTCCGGGCCGCTGTTGGCGGTGACAACGTCAAAATATTCCCGCGTCAGCTTTGCCGCGAGGAGTTTCACATTGGGGAGCACATCATCAACAACAAGAACCCGGGCCGACATGGTTTCCTATTCTTCCGTGCCCGGCAGGCGGGCGTCATACGAAATCTTGAACCGTTTGCAGGAATTTTGCCACTGAGATCGGTTTGGCGATATAGGCTTCGCAGCCCCCTTCACGAATCTTCTCCTCATCTCCCTTCATGGCAAAGGCGGTGACGGCGATGACGGGGATGGCCCGCAGCGCGTCATCTTCCTTCAGCCATTTGGTAACCTCAAGCCCGGAAACCTCCGGTAACTGGATATCCATCAAGATCAGGTCGGGATTGTGCAAACGGGCAAGTCGCAGCGCTTCCATCCCGTCGCGGGTCTGCAGCGTCGCATAGCCATGGGCTTCCAGCAGGTCGTTGAACAGTTTCATGTTCAATTCATTATCCTCGACGATCAGGACGAGGGGCCGGGCGCTCTTCTGCTGTGGGCTGTCTGCCGTCGGGGCCATCATTTCTGCACCCATGTTGCATGTCCTGTTCCGACGGGGTTTATGGCACTATGCTGACATACTGTGCGATGCCCGTCGTGGCAAAGAAACAGTTAACCGTTGCTTAGGATTAAGCAGCGGCAAAGGTTAAACATCGGTTATCGGCCCGGCCCCCCTTGTCCCACGCTGATCCCCCTACCGGCCCCGCAGATGGGCTGTGCCGTGATTGCGGGCGACGCCAGACGCCGGCTCGCCGCTGTACCGCCTGCGGGTCGGTGCGGATGCTGGTCCATGCGGAGCTGCACGCGCTGTCCACCGCCCATATCGATTGCGATGCCTTTTATGCCAGTGTGGAAAAGCGCGACCGGCCGGAACTGGCCGATCAGCCGGTAATCGTTGGTGGTGGGCACCGGGGCGTGGTTTCCGCCTGCTGCTATGTTGCACGCCTGTATGGCGTGCGCTCCGCCATGCCGATGTTCAAGGCCCTGTCGCTCTGCCCGACGGCCACGGTGATCAAGCCCGACATGCGCCGATACGCCCAGGTGGGCCGGCAGGTGCGGCAATTGATGGAATCGGTCACCCCGCTGGTGGAGCCGATTTCCATCGATGAGGCCTTTCTGGACCTTTCCGGGACCGAGCTGCTGCATGGTGGCAGCCCGGCCCAAACCCTGGCCCGGCTGGTGCGGCGGATTGAGCAGGAGATTGGCATCACCGCCTCCATCGGCCTCAGTTACAATAAGTTTCTGGCCAAGGTGGCCAGCGATCTGGACAAGCCGCGCGGTTTTGCCGTCATCGGCCGCGCGGAGGCTTTGGATTTCCTGGCCCCCAAGCCGGTGGGCATGATCTGGGGGGTGGGCAAGGCCCTGGCCCAGAAGCTGGACCATGATGGTATCCGCAGCATCGGCCAGTTGCGGGAAATGGATCTGAAATATCTGGTCACCCGCTATGGCAGCATTGGCCAGCGGCTTTACCGGTTTTCCCGTGGGGAGGATGATCGCAGCATCACGCCCCACAGCCCGGCCAAGAGCATTTCCGCCGAAACCACCTTTGATCAGGATATCGCTGCCGGCGATGCGCTGGAAAAGATCATGTGGCCCCTGGCCGAAACCGTCTCCCGCCGGTTGAAGGCGGCCGGGCTGGCGGGCAATACCGTGACGCTGAAGCTGAAAACGCCGGATTTCCGCCTGATCAGCCGTAGCCAGCGCCTGCCCAGCCCGACCCGGATGGCTGACCGCATCTTCCGTACCGGCTGCACGCTGCTGGCGGGGGAGGCCGATGGCCGGCATTTCCGCCTGCTGGGCATCGGCTGTTCTGATCTGGTGGATGGGCGCGATGCCGATCCA
The DNA here is from genome assembly GCF_009495745.1 of Niveispirillum sp. SYP-B3756. Classification (GTDB taxonomy): domain Bacteria; phylum Pseudomonadota; class Alphaproteobacteria; order Azospirillales; family Azospirillaceae; genus Niveispirillum. The sequence goes on along the minus strand of NZ_WIDQ01000003.1, from coordinate 395,440 downwards.
CCAGATCTGGCTGACCCCGGCCTGCAGCGCCGGGCCCAGGTGGAGCAGGCCATGGATGCGGTGCGGGCCAAACTGGGCAGTGGTGCCATCGTCAAGGGCAGGGGGCTGGGCGGCAAACCACCCCGCGAGCCGGTTTGAATGGGAGCTTAATACCAACCCGCCTAAAGGTTGACCTTTAGGCGGGTTGGAGGCCGGCGACTGCCGGCCCGCGCCCTCATGGGCGCGTAAGCCAAGCTGCCGGAGGCAGCGCCCGGCGCATGAGGGAACGCAAAGTCTCCCTGGATCGGTCACGATCAAGGGAGATTGGTATAAGCCTGCTTCAGCGACCGAAGGTGAAGCGGATACCGGCCAGTGCCGTCCAGCTTTCCGCTAAAGTATGGGGAGCGGCGGCATCGACGCCGGTAAAGGCAAAATCCCCCGGCCTTGTATAGCGCCCATCGGCGAAGAGGGAGAAGCTGCTGCTGACCGGGACGTTCACGCCGACAAATCCCTGATAGCCAAAGCTTTCCCCGCGAGCATCACCGGTGCCCAGACCAAAGGTGAGGCGATCAGCTTCCAGCCGGGTCATGCCGACGCCAATGCCGACATAGGGGGTCATCCAATCCGTCAGCTTCACATCGACCATGGCATTGGCCATCAGGCTGATGGTTCCGGCGGTGTTGGCATCGGGACCACCAGGGGGCAGCGCCAGGGCGTTGCGGCCACGGTAAGAATATTCCAGCTCCACCCGCAGGCTTTCCATGGGCTGCCAACCGGCAGCACTGGACGTGTTGGCGCCGGATACGCTGATGGCCCCGTAACTATCCATCGACAGGGGCACGCCTTGGCCGGAAAGTGTGGAGACCGACCCCGCGTCCGCCCCAGCTGAATCCGCGATCAGGTCCGCCGCATGGGCGGGACCAGCCAGGCAGGTCAGGCACAGGATAAGGGCCGCAAGGCGTTTGGACGTCATCATCCACTCCATATATGTCTAATTTAACGGAGCGGCGGTGAAGAGTCATGCAGGCAAACCGATTTGCCGCATTGTTTCCGTAAGGTAACGGCGTTGTGTGGCGCATTGGGCACGGAAAAAGCTGCCGGGTCAGCGGCGGATAATGCGTGTCCCCCTCATATCGGTTGTCCGGAGATGCAGTTCGCTCTGGCCGAAATCCACGGCGATACTCTCCGCGATGCCCAATACATCCATGCCCAGCACCAGGGCCGGTTCATCGGACAGCCCCAGCCGATCAAAGGCATGGGCCTCCACCAGAATGGCCGCAAGGTTGCGGATCGTCAGACTGCCCAGGCGAACCCGCGGCAGCAGATGCACCGGTCCCTTGATTTCCAGACCTGCCAGATTGACCAGATGTAGATAGCCCAAGGGTTCGGTATTGTTCGACGCCAGGATGCGGGTCAGTAAAGCCTTGTTGAACAATGATCGTTCCGCACCCGTATCAACCAATGCCGGTACGGTGATACCGGCGATCTGAACCGGAACGATCAGCAGATTGTCACCGTGCATACGCCCCTTTATTGTTTCGAAGCCGGAAGGGGGCTGGCGGCGTGAAGGTTCTATGCGGATACGGTCATGTTTGAAGTCCACCATCAGGCGGTGGCCGGCCAGACTGTTGGTGCCGATCACCCCATCGGCACCGGAACGGTCGGCGATCAACATGATGGGGGCAATCACGTTGCGGGTGCTGAAACGCCCCATGTCGAGCTCGCCCAGCCGCATGGCCGGCATCCGCACCGGCCCCAGCACATCATGCACGATCACGTTCAGGCCGCCCCCGGCCGGATCGGGATTAAACCCCATGGCCAGCGCCAGCTTTTCTCCGATCATGGTGCCATTGCAGCCGGTATCCACCAGAAACCGGAAAGGCCCGGCACCATCCACCAGAACCGGTGCCAGCAGGCGCCCCGCCCGATCAGGCCGTGTGGGAATGGCGTGAACCGGCTCAGGCTCCAGCCCGGGAACGGCCGGGGAGGAGGCGAGGGCCGGCGGAAAACCGGCCAGCAACAGGCAGAAAATCCCTGCCCAGCGACGGCATCGCCGCCTAAGAGAGGGCGGTTGCTGATCGGCGCTGCCGGCTGTTTTGTGCCGCATGGTGCCTCCCTCGCGGCACCGTCTTTTGCGGTGCCGTCAATTTCGCGGATTGCCGGCCTTGTTTCTGCCGGGGCGGCTGCCCAGACCTTCCATAATCATACGCCGGTAGGGTTGATTATGCTGTGGTCAAGCCGCATGGCAAAGGGCGCTGGCCCCGCAGCAGAGGCGGGTTTAGGGCCAATTCCCGCCAAACAGAAAGGGCCGGACGTTTCCGCCCGGCCCTTTCATGAAACAAGATCGCTTACCGATTACGGCTTGGCGGCCGGCGCCTGCGGCTGGCCCGGAACCTTCAGCGGCTCCTTGCCCTTTTCGCGGATCACCTTGGCAATCGCCTGCATCGCGCTGTCTGCCTGTGCCTTATCGGCATCGGCAGCTTCATGCGAATAGACGTTCAAAATCCGCAGGGCCTGTTCCTGGCCTGGCTGCTTGGGCAGCTCAATGAACTGCATCAGCACGGCGACATGGATCTTGTTGCCATTGCTGTCACACGACACCGTACCGGTGCGCAGCTTGTAAGCCGTCAGCGTCTCAATCGCGGCGAAGGCGGGCGTATAGGTGCCTTCGCAGCTCTTTTTCAGTTGTTCGGCATAGGTGTCGGAGACCTTAGCGAAGTCGCCGGCCGCTTCTCCCATCGGGAAGCTGCGCACGGAACCCAGCACCTTGTCGCCGATCTGCCAGGCATAGTCACCCGGACGCTGCTGCGGCGGGATCTTGTCCACCGGAATGGCACGGGCTGATTGCAGGCCGGCATCCACCAGCGTCTTGGCCAGGGCCGGATCGATCACCGGTTCACTGGGGGGCGGCAGCTTCAAGGTGCCGGCAACGCCCTGGTCGACGCAGCTGTTGAGGTCGCTGAACGCCTTGGTGGTGCCCTTCAGCTGGAAGCTGGCTGTATCGCCCGGCACCTCAATGGACAGGGTTTTGCCGGAGCTGATCGCCTTGATCAGATCGGCATCGTCGCCCAGACCAATGGCCAGAGCGTTGGGCTGACTGACGATAGCACCCAGTTCGCGCGTCACCTTGCCATCCACCGACAGCTTGACGCCGGTGCGCTGGCCCGGCGGCATCTGTGCGCCGGGAATACCCAGAATCATCTGGGTATGCTTGGTGGGATTGCGCAGGAACAGCAGGTGCAGATTATTGTCGAACTCCGCCCCCACAGCGCACATCTTGAAGGAGCCGTCGGTGAAGACCTGCGGCTGCACCTTCCAGTCGCCCTTCAGATTGCCGGTCTTGGACGGCTTGGGCGGGGTGGCCGGGCCACCCTGCGCCGGGACAGGCGCACCGGGCTTCGGTGCTGCACCCTGTGGCGCGGCCGCCGCGGGGCGCTGCGGCTGTGCCTGCGGTGCGCCAACCGTGCCAGCGGCCGGACCGCCACCGCCGATGGTACCGGCAGCCGGGCTGCCGCCCTGCTGCGGCGTCTGCACCGTACCCGGCAGGATCAGCCCGCCGGCCGGCGGCTGAGCCTGTTCATTGTTGGCGGATTGCGCGGCGGCAACGCCGGCAAAGGAAATGGCCGCGCCGGCAAGCAGCAGGCGGGCGATGGTGGACGACACGGAACGGACCACGGTTTAACAGACCCCTCTCCACAATGGGCGAGCGGACCCTAGGCCAGTGCCGCGGCCAAGGCAAGGGGCGATGAAATGGCCGGCTGCTTTGTCTTGCCGCAGGTCGGCAGCTGGTCAACCGCCGCCTGGTCTTAATAGTGATGGAAAACTGTCAAACAAATATAACCATTTTTGTTTATTTTCGGCTCGCCACTCAGGTGGCCTATATCGTATGAAATAGATAGAGCGGGCCGAGAGGTGCCACCAAGCCTGCGGGCTTTGGCAAATGGGGCAGGGGATGCAGTATGAAGAACCGCGTGTGATTCATCCCGCGCGTTTGCTGCCTGAATGGGCAAGTTCCAATTGCCGCAAGGCCTTGACGGCGCGTTACCTGAATATGCTGTTCAAGGATCATGCCTTCATCCGCATGGTCCATCGCAATTTCTATCCGCTGGGTGACCGGATGTACCGGTCCAGCCAGCCGACGCCGGGACAGGTGGCGGATCTGGCGGCGATGGGGATTCGCACCATCATCAATCTGCGTGGCCGGCGCGAGGGCTGCGGCTCCTATTTCTTTGAGGTGCGGGCCTGTGCCCGCTATGGCATTGATCTGATCGATTTCCGGGTGCGCTCGCGTGACGCACCCTATAAGGAAGATCTGTTTGCCGCGCGGGAGATGTGGAGCCGCATCCGCAGCCCCGCCGTCATGCATTGCAAGGCGGGGGCTGACCGCGTCGGCTTCATGAGCACGCTATATATGTTTGTGGTCGAAGGTCGCCCCCTGGCGGAGGCGCAGCAGCAGTTGAGCTGGCGCTTCGGCCATATCCGCCAAGCCAAGACCGGCATTCTGGATTATTTCTTCGACAGTTTCGCCCGCACCGGCGGGCGAACCGTGGATGAGTTTTATGAGTGGGTCGACAAGGAATATGACCGTGATCAGCTGAAGCGGGACTTCCTTTCCCGCCGCTGGGCCAATCTACTGACCGACGAACTGCTGCACCGGGAATGACCCTGGTGCAGCACTGAATCAGCCGGATGGCTGATGTTGCTGACGCTTGCGCGCGGCCCGGTCCAGCATCACGCAGAGGATGACCACCGGCACGCCGATCATGGCGGTGCCGGCGAAGAAGGCGGCGCTGCCCATGGCCCCGCCGAACTGCGCCTGCAACCCCTCCATCGCCTGACCGGAGAAGCCCTTCAGCACCTTGCCCAGCAGGGCGTAGAAAGAGGTCAGCAGGGCATATTGCGTGGCGGTATAACCGATGCTGGTCAAGCTGGCCATATAGGCGGTGAGCGCCACACCGGCAAAGCCGGTGGCAAAATTATCCACCAGGATGGCGACCCCGAAGACGGTGATATCCGGCCCGGCCAGCGCCATGGCGGAGAAGGCCAGATTGGAGAAGGGGCCCAGAATGGCCCCCAGGATCAAGGTGCGGTTGAACCCCAACCTGACCGAGCAGAGCCCGCCCACCGCGATCCCCAACAGTGAGGCCCAGAGCCCGATGGAGGCGCGCACCGACCCCACCACCTCTTTGGAAAGGCCAAGATCGACATAGAAGGGGTTGATCATCGGGCCGATCAGGAAATCCCCCAGCCGATAGAGCGAGACCACCAGCAGCATCAGCACCGATAATTCCCGGTGCGTACGCAGGAAGGCCAGAAACGGGCCGGCAATGGCATCGAACAGGCCTTTGCCGGTCCAGAGTGGGGCGGCGGCGGCATCGCCGGCCGGCAGGTGGCGTTGGGGTTCCGTGGCCATCAGGGTGGCCACCAGCCCCAACCCCATGGCCAGCCCCGCCACCCCGTAGGAGAGCTGCCAGCCAATCACCGCTGCCAGCAGCAGGATCAGGCTGTCGGTTGCCAGCATGGCGGCGCGATATCCCATCTGGAAGGTGGCGGCCAGCAGCCCCTGTTCATCCCCGTCGGCCGCACTTTCAATGCGCCAGCCATCCACGACAATATCCTGGGTAGCGGACGCAATGGCCGCCAGCAGAGCGAATCCCCCCAGCGCCCAAAGGCCCTGGCCGCCCGAAGGCCCAACGACCGCCATGCCCAGCAGCCCGGCCCCGACCAGCAGTTGCGACAGCACCATCCAGCCCCGCCGCCGGCCCAGCCGCCCCAGCAGCGGCACATCCAGCCGGTCCACCAGCGGGGCCCAGAACATTTTCAGCGAATAGACCACGCCGACCCAGGAGAGAAAGCCGATGACGGCGAGGTTACTGCCCCCCTCCCGCAGCCAGAAGCCCAGCGTATTGCCGGTCAACAGGAAGGGCAGGCCGGAGGAAAAGCCCAGCAGCAGCGCCACCACCACCTTTGGCCGGCGCAGCGACCGCGCCACATCCCGCCATCCTGGTTTGGTCTTTGCCCGCTCCGCCATCGCCATTCGCCTGTTCCGACACTGTTTTCAAGGTGATGGCGCAGTATAGGCGCCGGCCCCGCCGATCGCGCGGCCAATTTGCGCACGAACATTGCGCAGATCGCAGGTGTTTGGGACTGGAAAATACATCGCACTGTCGCTTAAAAAGATTAACCCACCGGTGGAATGCTGGCGATGGGTACCCATATGCGGACCCGCCGGCGAAGAGAGAGGCCAGGCGGTGCTGAATTGACAGGAAGGATGAGGTAGGATCATGCCGACGGATATGCAGAAGGTGGGGACCGCTGGGCGCTGGACGCCTGACAGCTGGCGCGCCAAGCCGATCCGGCAGGTTCCGTTTTATCCCGACGAAGCCAAGCTGAAATCCGTTGAGTCACGCCTGTCCAGTTATCCTCCGTTGGTTTTTGCAGGCGAAGCCCGCAGCCTGAAGGCCCATCTGGGGAAGGTGGCGCGCGGGGAGGCGTTCCTGCTGCAGGGCGGTGATTGCGCGGAAAGCTTCGCCGAATTCCATCCCAACAATATCCGCGACACGTTCCGTGTGCTGTTGCAGATGGCCGTGGTGCTGACCTTCGGTTCCGCCACCCCGGTGGTGAAGGTGGGCCGCTTGGCTGGTCAGTTCGCCAAACCGCGCTCGGCCGATACGGAAGTGATCGACGGGGTGGAGCTGCCCAGCTATCGCGGTGACATCATCAATGGCTTTGATTTCAATTCAGCAGCCCGCGTGCCGGACCCGGAACGCATGGTGCAGGCCTATAACCAGGCGGCGGCCACGCTGAACCTGCTGCGCGCCTTTGCCCAGGGCGGCTATGCCGACCTGCATAAGGTGCATCAGTGGAATCTGGGCTTTGTGGAGAAGAGCCCGCAGGGCGAGCGTTACCAGGATCTGGCCAACCGGCTGGACGAGGCGCTGTCCTTCATGGCCGCCTGCGGCATCACCGGCGCCACCACCCCGCAAATCCGCGAGACGGAGCTGTTCACCAGCCACGAGGCGCTGCTGCTGCCCTATGAACAGGCGCTGACCCGCATCGACAGCACCACGGGTGACTGGTACGACGTGTCCGCCCATATGCTGTGGATCGGCGACCGTACCCGCCAGTATGATGGCGCGCATGTGGAGTTCCTGCGCGGGGTGAAGAACCCGATCGGTCTGAAATGTGGCCCGACCATGGACCCGGATGACCTGATCCGCCTGATCGACATCCTGAATCCGGCTGATGAGGCCGGGCGCCTGACGCTGATCGTGCGCATGGGCTCTGACAAGGTGGATGACAAGCTGGCCCCGCTGGTGCGCCGCGTGCTGCGCGAAGGCCGCCAGGTTGTCTGGTCCAGCGACCCGATGCATGGCAATACGGTGAAATCCTCCAGCGGCTACAAGACCCGCCCGTTTGACCGGGTGCTGGCCGAGGTGCGGGGCTTCATGAATGTCTGCCGGGCCGAAGGTGCTTATCCGGGCGGTGTGCATTTCGAGATGACCGGTCAGGATGTGACGGAATGCACCGGCGGCGCGCAGGCCATTACCGACCATGCCTTGGCGGAGCGCTATCACACCGCCTGCGATCCGCGCCTGAATGCCAGCCAGTCGCTGGAACTGGCCTTCCTGGTGGCCGAAGGGCTGAAAGCGGCCCGCGACGGCCAGCCCAAGGCCCGCGTGGCGGCGGAATAAGGCTGGCTTTCACTCAACTGGTGCGCGCTTGATCTGTGAAAGGCCCCGACCCGGTTGGATCGGGGCCTTTTTCATACGCCCCGCGCCATGTCCAGAAAGGGCAGGAAGGCCTGCGGCTCCTGCGCGCCGGACAGGGCATAACGCCGCTCAAACACAAAACAGGGCACCGCCTGAACGCCCAGTTGCCGCGCCTGCTGATCCCCGGTGCGGATGGCGGCCATATCCGCTTCGCTGTTCAGATAGCTCGCTACTTCTTCTTCCGGCAGACCGGTCGCCATCGCCTGTTGCAGCAGAATCGATGTAGCACCGATATCCAGCCCCTGGGCGAAATAGGCTTCATAGAGGGTGGTTATCATCTCCGTCGACCGGCCGAACCGTTCGGCAAACCGGACCAGCCGATGGGCGTTGGTGGTATTGGGTATGCGGCGCGCCAGGTCCAGGCGCATGGGCAACCCCTCCTTGATGGCGGCCTGTTCCACCATGGCGGAAAGTTGCCGCGCCCGTTCAGCGCTGCCGAACTTGGCCACCAGATATGTCGCCCGGTCCATGCCCCCGGCCGGCAGCTCTGGATTCAACTGAAAGGGCATCCAGCGGATATCGACCGACAGGCCGGGACGCTGCTCCAAGGCCTGTTCCATCCGGCGTTTGCCGATGTAGCACCAGGGGCAGACAAGGTCGGCATAGATCTCGATAAACATGATCTTGGTTCCAGGCGGGTGGATAGAGCGGATCGCCAAAAGGTTAAATCACCTTTTGGCGTGAATCCGCTCGCAGGCAGACTCAGCCAGAGCCATCTGCGCTCGACTAAACACAGGTGGCTCTGGCTGCCAGCCTATGCGAAAGGTGACGTTGCCGCGACTCCCATTGCCGCACCGGGCGCAAGGCTCCATGATGTTACAGCAACATGTCCATAAGATGGATGGACCGGGCTGAGGAAGAGTGGAAGGTAAAGGTCATGGTGGAGGAACGCGCGGAAATACGACATATGGCGGCGGCTTTCGTCTCCCACGTCACCGTGCTGCTGGCCGTCAACCTGACCCACGAGCTGGACCCCGTATTGACCGGCCTGCTGCCGGAGTCGGTGCCGACGGCGGATGAATTGCTGGATGACCATGTGTTGATCGATCAGGTGATCCGCGCCCCATCGGATGAACCAAGACTGGAACGTGCGCTGCAATGGTTCGACCAGCACTGGTTCAGCAGCGATAAAGGTCGGCCGGCAGAATCCATCATCCAGCAGGAACTGAAAAGCTGGCGCGATATGCCGACGATCTTCGATCTGGATGAGGCGATGGATCGTTCGGCTGGATTGCTGGAACAATTGCTGCGCGAATCCACGGATCGGGACAATTCATCCGCCCAGGCCGTGTTAACGGCAGTGCGGGCTTGGCAGGCCGATCCAGCGCGCGATGCCCTGTTACAGGTCAGTACCCTCTGTGAACCTGCCCTGGCACAGGCGGTGGAAGGGCTGCCTTCCACGGAAGCCCTGCGCCAGATCCAGTTTTTTGCCCGCGAGGGTTCCCTGCGGGCGGCCGATTATCTGGCCCTGCATTTCGATACGGCCGCCCTGATGGAATGGCCGGTGGATGAATTGACCATCCTGTTACGCACCCGCTATCCGCTGTTGCGGCAGGAAGACGTCGTTCAATTACTGGCAGAACAGGCAGCGCGCCCCAGGGTCGTGCCGGACATGCAGTTTTCCTGACCGTTGTGGATTTTTGCCAGTGGTCAGGTGGATGCCAGCGGCAATGTCAGCGTTTTAGAGACGATCAGGGCGATATTGTCGCCCTGCACCTTGATGGCCTTGTCCGCCGTGCGGGGCAGCGGGATGCGCAGTTTACGGCAATAGAGGATCAGCATGGCCGCCACCTCGCTCTCCGCCATCTCCACCTCCCGATAGACGCGCGATCCCATGGCCTGGACCTTGACGCCCAGGGAGATCGGGTTGATGCCCCGAATCATCACCGTACCCAGCAGGCCTGGCGGCTGTTTCTGCGGAAACAATTCCCGGTAGGTCTTCACGGCGTCTTTCAACGCCTCAGCGGAAAACAGGATCTGGCGGCTGTCGACGATCATTGGGCTGAATGGAAGACCAAGGTAGGGGATGAAACCGCAGGTTCTATCAGGCTGATTCAGATCATGGCTGCTGCGGTGGCGAGGGCGTTGACTATGCCCAGCCGCGTGCTTTTTAGCGAGGCGAAAAGCGCCTTCGCCGGAAAAGCGACGATAACAAATAGGGGAGGAAAATCATGTCGGCCCAATATCAGGAGATGTATGCCCGGTCACTGGCAGACCCGGTGGGTTTCTGGGCCGATGCCGCCAAGGCCATTGACTGGCTGACCCCGCCCGCCACCATTCTGGATGACAGCGCCGCGCCGCTTTACCGCTGGTACACGGGCGGGATGCTGAATATGTGCTGGAACGCCGTGGACAGGCATGTCGCCGCCGGTCGCGGTGCACAGGCGGCCTTCATCCATGACAGCCCCGTCACCGATACCAAGCGCACCATCACCTATGCCGAGCTGCGCGATCTGGTGGCAGGCTTTGCCGGGGCCCTGGTGGGCGCCGGTGTGGTGAAGGGTGACCGCGTTATCATCTATATGCCGATGATCCCGGAAGCGGCCGTGGCCATGCTGGCCTGTGCCCGTATCGGTGCCATCCATTCGGTGGTCTTTGGCGGCTTTGCCCCGCACGAGCTGGCCACGCGCATCAATGATGCCAAGCCGAAGGTGATCGTTACCGCCAGTTGCGGCATCGAAGGCAGCAAGGTGCTGCCCTATAAGCCGATGCTGGATGCCGCCATTGCAGAGGCCAGCCACAAGCCGGATCATTGCTTCATCGTGCAGCGGCCGCAGGTGCAGGCCCAGCTGCTGCCCGGCCGCGACCTGGACTGGAATGCCGCACTGGCGGCGGCCACGCCCGCCGATTGCGTGCCCATGGAAGCGACCGATACGCTCTACGTGCTCTACACCTCCGGCACCACGGGCCAGCCCAAGGGGGTGGTGCGCGATACCGGCGGCTATGCCGTGGCCCTGCAATGGACCATGGAGCATTTTTACGGAGTCAAGCCGGGGGAAGTGTTCTGGGCCGCCAGCGACGTCGGCTGGGTGGTCGGCCATTCCTATATCGTTTATGGCCCGCTGCTGCAGGGCTGTACCAGCATCTTCTATGAAGGCAAGCCGGTGGGCACGCCGGATGCCGGCGCCTTCTGGCGGGTGATTGCCGATCATAAGGTTGTCGCCTTCTTCACCGCGCCCACCGCGTTTCGCGCCATCAAGCGGGAAGACCCGCAGGCGTTGCTGATCAAGGATTATGATATTTCCAGCCTGCGCACCTTGTTCCTGGCCGGCGAACGCTCCGATCCCGATACGCTGCAATGGGCGGAAGCAAACCTGAAGGTGCCGGTGATTGACCATTGGTGGCAGACGGAAACCGGCTGGCCGATCGCCGGCAATCCGGTGGGGCTGGGCTTGTTCCCGGTGAAATATGGTTCCACCACCAAGCCGCTGCCAGGCTGGGATATCCGCATCCTGGCACCGGACGGGCAGGAGGTGCGGCGGGGCGATATCGGGGCCATCGTCGCCAAGCTACCTCTGCCGCCGGGCACCCTGCCGACGCTGTGGAATGCGGATGACCGATTCCGCAAAAGCTATCTGGCGGATTTTGCCGGCTATTATCAGACTTCTGATGCCGGTTTCATCGACGCGGATGGCTATATCTATGTCATGGCCCGCACTGACGACATCATCAATGTCGCGGGCCATCGCCTGTCCACCGGCGCCATGGAAGAGGTGCTGTCCGGGCACCAGGATGTGGCTGAATGTGCGGTGATCGGGGTGGCCGATGAATTGAAGGGGCAGTTGCCGCTGGGGCTGGTGGTGCTGAAGAAGGGGGTGGATCGCCCTTATGCCGATATCCTGGCGGAACTGGTCAAAAAAGTGCGAGATGAGATCGGGCCGGTCGCCGCGTTCAAACAAGCGGTCATTGTCGATCGCCTGCCCAAAACCCGGTCAGGCAAGATTCTGCGCGGCACGATGCAGAAGATTGCAGACAGCGAGTCTTGGAAGATGCCGGCCACCATCGACGATCCAGCTATCCTGGAAGAGGTGGCGCAAGCCCTGCGCGACGTGGGCTATGCCCGCTAATTGTACGATTATTGCCCATTTGCCCCCTGAAAGTGAGATAAAATGGCAACAAGCATGACGGTTATTTGACAGTGGGCGGTAAAAGATGCGTCAGAATGATTGACCGATTTGCCTGAACTGCATACCTTGCGCATCGTTCGTTCCGGGTTGAACGGGCGGGGCTTCAGGGAAACGGGTATAAAAAAGAGGGCCGCTGCATCGCAGCGGCCCTCATCAATTTCAGGCCTTGGCCATAATACCAATTATACCAGGGGCGCGGTGGTAGTCGCTGCCGTACCGACGGTCAAAATTTTTGACCGTTGGAATTACGCGGCGACAGGGGCGGGAACCGCCTTCTGCGCGACATTGGCAATGATGGGAATAGTGCGGGGCTTCAGGGTTTCCGGCACTTCCCGAACCAAGCTGATATGCAGCAGGCCATTTTCCAGATTGGCCTCCGTCACCCGGATATGGTCCGCCAGCTGGAAACGCCGCTCGAAGGCGCGGCCGGCAATACCGCGATGCAGGAAGGTACCCCCCTCCTGTTCCTTGGCCTTGCCCTGCACGATCAGCAGGTTGGGATGGGCGGTGATGTCGATATCGTCGATGGCGAAGCCGGCCACCGCCATGCTGATGCGATAATTATCGTCACCCAGCTTTTCAATATTATAGGGCGGATAAGCGCTGCCATTATCCTCCCCGTTCATCGCAGCCTCCAGAAGGCGCGTCACGCGGTCAAAGCCGACGGTGGAACGGAACAGGGGCGACAGGTCATAGCTACGCATAGGTATCCTCCATGAGCGATACAGGTGACGGGAACCCCCGATCTCGGCCGGTTCCCAGGCTTTATGGTCCCGGACCCCCGCTTGGGCTGCCCGTCCATGCTATTGAGTTAAGCAGGCCCCGCCCCCGCTTCAAGAGGGGGGCAGGGTGAAAAAAAAACCCCAACCGGGCTGGTGGAAATCGCAAGCGGCCTGCACCATACGCTTTGGGATTGGTTGCCAGCCGGTGCTGTTAGACCTTAGACTGTCTGACAGCGAAACGGCACGGTGAGCGCCGTCAGAGGGGAGACCAGGGTGAGCGGACCGAGCCCCTTCATCGACAAGGCCTATGACGAAACCATGTCCCTGCTGGTGGAGGCGCGCAATTATGTCGCCTTCCAGGAAGGGGTTGATCAGCGCAGTCTGGCACCGAGCCAGCGCCTGCAGGTCTCCTACGAATCAATGCGCGTCACCAGCCGGTTGACCCAGGTCATGGCCTGGATGCTGGCGCAGAAGGCCGTCTATGCCGGGGAGATGACGCAGGCCCGCGCCGTGGGGGAGGAATTCGCCCTTTCCGGCGGGGATATCTGTTCCGACCCTTCCGGGCCGGATAATGCAGATTTGCCGACGGGGCTGCGTTCCCTGTTGGAACGCAGCCACAGCCTCTATATGCGGGTCAGCCGCCTGGAAGACATGGTCCGTCAGGCGGTGGCTTAAATTCCCGCCACCGTCATCCCCTCAATCCGCAGGGTCGGCGCGTCGATGCCATGGCGGCGCTCCAGATCGCTGGCCGGGGTCAGGTTGCGGAACATGTCCTTCAGATTGCCGGCCACGGTGATCTCGCTGACCGGATAGGCGATCTCTCCATTTTCGATCCAGAAGCCGGCGGCCCCGCGCGAATAATCGCCCGTCACCCCGTTGACGCCCTGCCCCATCAGGGAGGTGATGTAGAGGCCCTGGCGGATGTCTGCCATCAGCTCCTTTGGCGTCAGGCTGCCCGGCTGCATATAGACATTGGTGGGGCTGGGGGAGGGCGGGCCACCGGTCCCGCGCGACGCATGACCGGTGGTGCTCAGCCCCAACTGACGGGCTGAGCGCAGGTCCAGCAGCCAGGTGGTCAGCACGCCATCGGCAATCAGCTCCCGCCGCTGGTTGGCAATCCCCTCCGCATCGAACGGTTTGGAGCGCAGGCCGCGCCGCAGATGGGGGTCTTCCACAATGGTGATTCCGGGGGCGAACACCGCCTGTCCCAGCTTATCCTTCAGGAAGCTGGTGCCGCGCGCGATGGCCCCGCCGGAAATCGCCCCGCAGAGCGAGCCGATCATGCCGCCGGACAGGCGCGGATCGATGATCACCGGCACCGATTGGCTTTTCACCTTGCGGGGGTTCAGCTTGGCCACCACCTTTTCCCCAGCCCGGCGACCGATCAGCGCGGGGTCTTCCAGATCGCTGCCGTAAACGGTTGAATGGTAATCATAATCCCGCTCCATACCCGTATCCTGGCCGGCCAGCACAGAGACGGAGAGCGAGCGGCGGGAGACGCTGTAGCCGCCGACAAAGCCATTGCTGGCCGCCAGCACCACATGGCTGCGGCTCCAGCTGGCATCGGCCCCGTCGGAATTGGTGACGCCGGCCACGGCGCGGGCGGCATCCTCCGTCCGCTGTGCCGCCTCAATCAGTTCTTCGGCGGTGGGTTCCACCGGGTCGCACAGATCAAGATCCTGCCAGTCATGGGTGATGGCGTCCGGGGCGGCGATACCGCAATAGGGATCGGGCGGCACGGCGCGCGCCATGGCCACGGCGCGTTCCGCCAGTTCCGCCAGCATCGCCGGCGAACGGTCGGTGGAAGAGACCATGGCCATGCTTTGGCCGACAAAGACCCGCAGGCCCAGATCGCCCCCCTCCGACCGCTCGATTCCCTCCGGCTTACCCAGGCGGGTGGAAAGCGAGAGCGAGGCGCCATCCACCAGCAACGCATCGGCCGCATCGGCCCCGGCGGCACGGGCACGGCGGATCAAATCTTCCAGCAGGTTGGCGGAATCGGCGTCAAAGCGCGGCTTGGTCATCGGCACGGGTCCATCTTGGGCGCCCTCGTCCGGGGCTGTCCCTTTCATCTAGCACCGCCGCCCCAGGGGTAGAAGCCCCCAATCTGTGGCGATCATGTCACAGGGGGAGACTGTTACCAATCCGACAAGTTCGGAATGATCTCCGTCATCTTTTAGAGAGGGGGAAAGGGATATCGTGCGTATCAGACCAGGGGCACGAAATCATGACCGAAGGTCACGCTTTCGTGCCCCTCAATCGCCGGCGCCAGCATCCGCTGGCTTGGCTACGCGGCACAGGCCGCGCGGCGGCAGTCGCCGCCGTACCAACGGTCATGATTCATGACCGTTGGTACCACACCAGAAGGGCTTGCGTACTGCCAGGGAGGCCGATCATGCGGGGGATGAAACGATTAAATCACCGGACCACATTGGCCCTGCAGGCCCTGCTGCTGGCCGGTCTGGTGCTGGTGGTCGCCCTGTCGGCAACCGACAGGGCCGCGCAGAAAGATACTGCCAGCACGGTGGGTGCGTCCGCGGTCATCGCGGGCTGACGGCCTTTTCCGTGACGATACGGGTGGGGGAGTGGTAAGCTGCCACCATCCCGTTTGTTCGTTGCCTTAAAGGATGGACGTTCAGAGCCATGCCGTCTTTCGACATCGTTTCCAAGACCGAGATCGCCGAGGTCAATAATGCCGTTCAGGGTGTGTTGCGTGAGCTGCAGACCCGCTTCGACTTCAAAGGTTCCAAATCCACTATGGAACTGAAGGAGAAGGAAAACGAGATTGTCATCCAGACCGAGGATGACACCAAGCTGGAGCAGCTGCAGGAAATGCTGAAGGGCTATTTCGTGCGGCGTAAGCTTGATCCAGGTTGCCTGGACTGGTCCAAGGAAGAAAATGCCGCCGGTGGCACCAAGCGCCAGGTGGTGAAGGTGAAGCAGGGGATCGAGCAGGCTTTGGCCAAGCAGATCGTCAAGGCCCTGAAGGACAGCAAGATGAAGGTGCAGGCCGCCATCCAGGGCGATGAGCTGCGCATCTCTGGCAAGAAGATTGATGATCTGCAGGCCGCCATCGCGCTGGTGAAGGGGCTGAATATCGAACAGCCGCTGCAATATTTGAATTTCCGCGACTGATTGGTTTTTACCCCGCCGCCGGTGTGTCTTGCCGCTTGGGCGTCTTGCCCCGGCGGCAGGCATCGGAGCAGTATTTCACCAGCTCCCAGTCCCGCGCCCATTTGCGCCGCCAAGTGAAAGGGCGATCGCAATGGGCGCAAATCTTTTGCGGCAGATCGGCTTTGGCGACACCGCGTGGCATCTCAGCCCGCCCGTCTTGCGTTCAGCACAGCCCCCGCCATGGCCCCCAAACCCAGGGCCACCGCCAGCAGCAGGCCAATGGCACCGACATAGGGGATCAGCGACACCAGCGCCAGGGCCAGGGTGACCAGGGCGAAACGGCCCAGCACGCGGGCGGGCGGGCCGTCGCGGCCATTGCGCCCCTGCCGGCTCTCCGCCAGACCCAGGGCCGCCACGGCCAGCCCCAGCGGGAAGGCCAGCAGATAGAGCCCCCCCAGCAACAGCCCCAACGGCAAGCCGATCACGCTGAACATCAGCAAAATGGAAAGGGGTGGTACCGCCAGCAGCAGGCCCAGGCCCACCAGTACCCGGCCCAGCGGGTTGCGGCGGATAGCGCCACTGCTGCCCGCCACCAGCGCCGGGAACAACCACAGCACCGCCAGCCCCAGGATGAACAGGGCCGCCATGGTACCCAGCAGGGTCATCAGGCCGGGGCTATCAGTGTCCAGGGTTTCCTTGGCGCGAAATTCCACCGTGCCACCAACATCCACCCCATCGGGTACGGGAACGGAGCGGGGGCCGGTATGGCGGATGCTGCCCGTGATTCGTGCGCCGGGCAGCAGTTCCAGTTCCACCGCTGCCACGTCCAGATTGCCGGCGATGCTGCCGGCAATCACCACCTTTTCCGCCGCCAGTTGCGCATCACCGGCCACGTCGCCTTCCAGGGTGATTTCCCCGCCACTGGCGCTGAAATCACCGCTGATGGTTGCCCCGTGGCTCAGCCGCACCTCTGCCCCTGTCACCCGGGCATCGCCGCTGATGCTGCCTTTAATATCAAGATCGGCGGCGATCGCCAGCAGGTCGCCCGCTACCGGGGCTGCCACCCGCAGATCAAAGCCGGCCAGGATCGCATCACCACTGACCGGGGATTTCAGGTCCAGATTGAAGCCGGCAGCGATCACGTCCCCATCCACCGGTGCGGCGATGATGAGCTTGCTGCCAGCGGCAAACAGATTGTCGCTCACCGGGCTGGTGACACGCACATCCTCCCCATTGCGGAATTCGGCGGCCTGGCCGACCTGGCCGGTCAGGCACAGGCAGACGAGGGCCAGGAAGGCGATGAGGCGGTGCAGGATGGACAAGGGCGGAACCTTCCCTGGAGTGACGGCGGGTGAAACCATGATCTTCCTATAATGCTTTACCGCCAAGTCCCAGTATGCGGACGCTTTTTGGGGCCAGTGCGATACAAATCCGCAACATCTGCTTTTGTCATCTGGCTGTCGCTGTCCACACCTATTATGCTGCATTGCACCATGATAGTGCCCGAATGATGAAGTGAGGGAATGATATGGCTCTGTTTTCTTTGGCTGGTAAACGCGGTCTGGTGGTGGGTATCGCCAATGAGGGCAGCATCGCCCATGGCTGTGCCCATGCATTCCGCGCCATGGGCGCCGATCTGGCCATCACCTATCTGAACGCCAAGGCGGAACCGCATGTCCGCCCCCTGGCGGAGGCGCTGGGCTCCTCCCTGATCCTGCCTTGCGATGTGCGGGAGCCGGGCCAGCTGGAGGCTGTGTTCGAGCGGATTGAGGCCGAATGGGGCAAGCTGGATTTCCTGCTGCATTCCATCGCCTTCGCCCCGCGTGAAGATTTGCACGCGCGCGTCACCGACTGTTCGCGTGATGGCTTCCTGACCGCCATGGATGTGTCGGTGCATTCCTTCATCCGCATGGCGAAGCTGGCCGAACCGCTGATGAAGGATGGCGGCTGCCTGCAGACCGTCAGCTTCTATGGTTCGGAAAAGGTGGTGGATCATTATAATCTGATGGGACCGGTAAAGGCGGCTCTGGAGTCGGTGACCCGCTATCTGGCGGCCGAACTGGGGCCCAAGGATATCCGGGTGCATTGCCTGTCGCCCGGCCCGCTGAAGACCCGCGCCGCCAGCGGCATCGACCGGTTTGACGAACTGTTGGCCCGTGCGGCGGAAAAGGCCCCGCTGCGCCAGCAGGTCGGCGTGGCCGATGTTGGTGCCTATGCCGCCTTCCTGGCCAGCGACGATGCCCGCGCCATCACCGGATCGGTTCCCTATATCGATGGCGGGTACAACATCCTCGGCTGACGCTGAACGGCTGTTGATCGGCATCATTTGTTCGCCGCACGGTCCCGCCAGCCGCATGGCGGGGCCGTTGCGCGCAACAGGTGCCAAAGCCGGCCAAGATATGGTACATAGCCCCAGAATCAGCCCATATATCTGAACGATATCACTTACAGGCGTCTGGGGTCCCATGGCCGGTCATAGCCAATTCAAGAACATCATGCACCGTAAGGGCGCGCAGGACGCCAAGCGGTCGAAGATCTTCAACAAGCTGGCGCGCGAAATTACCGTGGCTGCCAAGTCGGGCCTGCCCGACCCGGCCATGAATCCGCGCCTGCGTGCCGCCATCCAGGCCGCCCGCGCGCAGAACCTGCCGAAGGACCGCATTGACCGGGCCATCAAGCAGGGCCAGCCCGGCGGCGGCGACGACACGAATTATGATGAAGTGCGGTACGAGGGCTATGGCCCCGGTGGCGTGGCGCTGATCGTGGAAGCGCTGACCGACAACCGCAACCGCACCGCGTCGGAAGTGCGCTCCGCCTTCACCAAGCATGGCGGTACCCTGGGCGAAACCAATTCGGTTTCGTTCATGTTCAACCGCGTCGGCCAGATCACCTATCCGGCCAGTGCGGCCGATGCCGACACCATGCTGGAAGCCGCCATTGAGGCGGGGGCGGAGGATGTGCAGTCGGATGAGGGCGGTCACGCCATCACCACCGGCACGGATTCGCTGGGCGAGGTGCGTGACGCGCTGGAAGCCAAGTTTGGTGCCCCGGAAAGCGCCAAGCTGACCTGGACGCCGATGAATCTGGTGCCGGTCCCGGCGGAAGATACGGCCCAGACGCTGCTGAAGCTGCTGGACGTGCTGGAAGACAATGACGATGTCCAGACCGTGCTGGGCAATTTCGACATTCCGGCCGAGATTCTGGAAAAGTTGAGCTGATTGATATTGTTGCAGGCCGGGGAGGGACGGGGATGGCGGGACAGGTGACGACCCGTATCCTGGGGCTCGACCCCGGCCTGCGGCATTTGGGCTGGGGCGTGATTGACGTCTGCGGCAACCGGTTGAGCCATGTGGCCAACGGTACGATCAATACCGACAGCGGCGATGATCTGGCCATCCGGCTGCTGGAATTGCATGACGGCATCGCCGATGTCATCGCCGCCTGGCAGCCCGACGAGGCGGCGGTGGAAGAAACCCTTTCCAACGTCAACCCATCCTCCACCCTGAAACTGGGCATGGCGCGTGGCGTCGCACTGCTGAGTGCCGCCAAGGCCGGGCTGCCGGTGGAACAATATCTGCCCATGGCGGTGAAGAAATCCGTCGTCGGCACCGGCCATGCCGACAAGGTGCAGGTGCAGCACATGGTCCGCATGTTGCTGCCCGGCATCCAGCGCACCAGCGCCGACAGCGCCGATGCGCTGGCCGTTGCCATCTGCCACGCCCATTACGCCCAGACCCGCCGCAAGGTGGATGATGCCATCCTGGGTGTGCGGCGCTAGAAAACACTGTGCCACGCCGTTGCTGTTTTGTTCATATGGTGTAGAATTCTTCCCCGTAGGGAAGAAAGGATGGCGACGCCATGGCCCTGAATATCAAATCCCCGGAGGCGGAACGCGATGTCCGCCGGTTGGCCGAACTGACGGGTGAGAGCCTGACGGAGGCCATGCATAAGGCCGTGCGGGAGCGGCTTGAGCGTGTTGGCCGACAAACGGAAGCGTTGAATGAAACGCGCTGGGCACGGGTGGAAGCGATTGTCGCCCGCGCCCAGGCCATTCCGCCGCTCAATGATCTCAGCGAAGACGAAATCCTGGGCTATGACCTGATTGAAGGGCTGCGGGCAGATGCCGATGATCGCCATTGATAGCTCAGCCGTCTACGCCATCCTGTGCGGGGAGGCAGACGCGGGCTTTCATCTGAAGGCGATCCGGCGCGCAACTGCGCTGATGATGTCGGCCATGACGGCATTTGAGTGCCGAACGGTGATGCTGCGTCGGTTTGGTATGTCCAAAGTCTGGGAACTGGATGCCTTCCTTGATGAGATATCGACGCAGATCATGCCATTTGATGAAGCCCAAGCTGGCATCGCCTTTACCGCCTATGGGCGTTACGGCCGAGGTTCTGGACATCCTGCCCAGTTGAATTACGGGGATTGTGCGGCCTATGCCCTTTCGCGGTCGGCTGACGCACCCTTGCTGTTCAAGGGCCAGGATTTCATCCATACCGACATTATCGCGGCGCTGCCTTTGCTGGTGCCGGAGGCGGGGATAAGCCAATGATCGCCAAACTTTCCGGCCTGCTCGATTCCACCGGTCTCGATTGGGCCATCATCGACGTGAATGGCGTCGGCTATCTGTTTTCCGCCTCATCGCGCACGCTGCGCCGGCTGGGCAGCCCCGGCGACCGGGCCTCGGTGCTGACCGACATGTGGGTGTCGGCGGATAAGATCGCGCTTTATGGCTTTGCCGATGCGGGGGAACGTGACTGGTTCCGCCTGTTGACCACGGTGCAAGGCGTGGGTGCCCGGGTGGCGCTGAACCTGCTCTCCGCGCTGGCGCCCGACCGGCTGACCAGTGCGATTGCCGCCCAGGACAAAACCAGCCTGTGTGAGGCGGACGGGGTAGGGCCGAAACTGGCTGCCCGAATTTTGAACGAATTGAAGGATAAGGTGGCCACATTGGCCGTTGCCCCGATGGCAGCGGCCACAGCGATAAAAGGCGGGCCGCAGCCAGCGGCCCCCAGCGGTGCGGTTGGAGATGCGGTGTCGGCCTTGGTCAATCTGGGATACAAGCGGATCGATGCCTTCACGGCGGTGAACAAGGCGGCCCAGGCATTGGGGGAGGGGGCTGATGTCTCCGCCCTGATCCGTGCCGGCCTGAAGGAACTGAGCCTGTGAGCCGCGCCCCCAAAGCCAAGCCGGAAGCGCCCAAGCCCGAACGCATGGTTGATCAGGACCGGATCGGTGGCGATGCATCGACGGAGAATTCCATCCGTCCGCTGTCGCTGGCGGAATTCACCGGCCAGCGGCAGGTGCGCGAAAATCTGGCCCTGTTCATCCAGGCCGCCCGTTCGCGCGGGGAGGCGTTGGACCATGTGCTGTTGTTCGGCCCCCCCGGCCTGGGCAAGACGACGCTGGCCCAGATCGTCGCCAAGGAGATGAATGTCGGCTTCCGCGCCACCTCCGGCCCGGTCATCGCCCGGGCCGGCGATCTGGCGGCCCTGCTGACCAATCTGCAGCCGCTTGATGTGCTGTTCATCGATGAAATCCACCGCCTGTCCCCGGCGGTGGAGGAAATCCTTTATCCGGCCATGGAGGATTTCCAGCTCGATCTGATCATCGGGGAGGGGCCGGCGGCGCGCAGCGTGCGCATCGACCTGCCGCCCTTCACCCTGGTGGGGGCGACCACCCGATCCGGCCTGATCACCCGGCCGTTGCGGGAACGGTTCGGCATTCCGCTGCGGATGCAGTTCTATGAACCGGAAGAGCTGCAATTGATCGTCAGCCGTGGGGCCCGCATCCTGGGCATGGAACTGACGGACGAAGGGGCGCTGGAAATTGCCCGCCGGTCGCGCGGCACCCCGCGCGTGGCCGGCCGGCTGCTGCGCCGGGTGCGGGATATCTCCGCCGTCACCGGGCTGCTGGTCACCGATGCGGAAGCCGCCGACCGGGCGCTGACAAGGCTGGAGGTGGACCGGCTGGGCTTTGACGCGATGGATCGGCGTTATCTCTCCTGCATTGCCGACCATTATGGCGGCGGCCCGGTGGGCGTGGAAACGCTGGGGGCAGCATTGGGCGAACAGCGCGACGTGCTGGAGGAAACCATCGAGCCCTATTTGATTCAACAGGGCCTGTTGCAGCGCACACCGCGTGGGCGCATGTTGACGGACACCGGATATCGCTATCTGGGATTGCCCGTGCCGGCAACACCAGCCCGCCAGTTGGATCTGTTGGGCAATGCGGTGCCGCTGGGGGCCGATCTGTTCGCTGGGGATGTCGATGCCTGATATGCATGTTCCGCCGGCCGGCTGGACGGAGGGCAAGAACCACGTCTTTCCTGTGCGTGTCTATTACGAGGACACGGACGCCGGCGGTATTGTCTATCACGCAAATTATTTACGTTTTTGTGAGCGCGCACGCAATGAAATGCTGCGTTTGGCCGGTTTTCCTCATGCGGAAATGGTTAACGCGCTGGGTACCGCCCTGACTGTGCGCCATTGCACGATGGATTTCCGGGGCCCGGCCAGGCTGGATCAGCCGCTGGAAGTGTGGAGCCGGGTGACGGCCATCGGGGCCGCCACCGTGGATATGGAACAGGAGGTCCGTCGCGCCGGCTTGCCGCCGCAGACGGGCTCGGATATTGAGCGGCTGCCGGGAGACATGCTGGTGCGTGTCTGCCTGCGTTTGGCGGCGATCAATCAGAACGGAAGGCCGGTCCGGCTGCCCGCAGCGTTGCGGGATGTGTTGGAACGGGTGCTGTCGTAAAGCTAGGTCAGGACTGAACCGAATGTATCCCACTCTGTTGCAGGCCGCCCCGCTGGGCGGTGCCGTTCCAGCCCATGAACTGACCGCCTGGGGCCTGTTCATGCAGGCCGATCCGGTTGTGAAACTGGTGATGCTGGGCCTGGTTTTCGCCTCGGTCTGGACCTGGGCCATTGTCTACGACAAGGTCAAGAAGCTGCGCCGCATCAAGGCGGCGGCGGCCGATTTCGAAGAGCAATTCTGGTCGGGCGGCTCCCTGGATCAGCTTTATGATCAGGTCTCTGCCACGCCCGCCGACCCGCTGTCGGCTGTGTTCGCCGCCGGGATGCGTGAATGGCGCCATGCCACCGAGCGCGGGTTGACCAGCACCGGTGCCATGCGCGCCAATCTGGCCCAACGGATCGAACGGGTAATGTCCGTTACCGTAAACCGGGAGATGGCGAATACCGAACGCTATCTGACCGTGCTGGCCTCCGTCGGTTCCGCCGGCCCCTTCGTCGGCCTGTTCGGTACGGTCTGGGGTATCATGGGGGCCTTCACCAACATCGCCGCCCAGCAGAATACCTCGCTGGCCGTGGTGGCCCCCGGTATCGCGGAAGCGCTGTTCGCCACCGCCATCGGTCTGGTGGCCGCCATTCCGGCCGTGCTGGCCTATAATTACTTCTCGTCGGAAATCGGCCGTTTTGGCGACCGGCTCGACTCATTTGTGACAGAATTCTCCGCGATCCTTCAGCGTCATCTTGAGGAGCGGGGCTGAAATGGGGGCAAGCCTTCCCGGTAAATCCTCCGGCCGCGGCCGCCGCCGCGGCCGGGGCGCCATGTCGGACATCAATGTCACGCCCCTGGTGGACGTGATGCTGGTGCTGCTCATCGTTTTCATGGTGGCGGCCCCGCTGCTGACCTCGGGTATTCCCGTCAATCTGCCCAAGGGGGCGGCCCAGGCACTGAAATCGGAAGAAGATCCGCTTTGGGTGACGGTGACGGCCGATGGCAAGGTCTCCTTCAAGGACAAGAAGGTCTTCGACAACGATATGTTCGCCATCGCTGAACTGGCACCGCGTCTGGCGGTGGTGGCGCAGGAAAATCCGGAACGCAAGGTACTGGTCCGGGGTGATCGGCAGGCGACCTATGCCAGCATCGTCGACGTGTTGAGCGAGGCGCGCCGCGCCGGGCTGTCGGAGGCCAAGCTCGTCATCGAATCCGACGGTCGCCGGTAAGGGGGAATGGGTCGAACCCGATCATGCGCACGCCCCTCATCCTTTCCGGCCTGCTGCATCTGGCGCTGATTCTGCTGGCATTGATTGGCCTGCCGCATCTGGTGCGCGAGCGGGAGGTGATCCAGCTGCAGGAAGTGCCGGTCGATATTGTGGAAATCGGCCCGGCCACCATTGCCAAGCTGCAGCAGCCGACCCCGCCGCGCCCCCAGCCGCCGCATCCCACCCCGCCCAAGCCGCAGCCGCCCACGCCGCCGGTGCAGGCCAAGGAAGAACCGCCGCCGCCGGACATCAAGACGCCGGAGCCGCCACCCCCGCAGGTGGCGCAGAAGCTGCCTGAACCGGAGCCGCCGAAGCCACAGCCCAAGCCAGAGCCGAAGCCGGAACCGCCCAAGCCACCGCCGCCGGAGCCCAAGCCCGAACCCAAGCCCGAACCCAAACCGGAGCCGAAGAAGGAAGAGCCGAAGCCGGAACCCCCAAAGAAGGAGGAACCGAAGCCCACGCCTGAGCCGAAACCGGAACCGAAAAAAGAAGAGAAGAAGCCTGAGCCCAAGAAAGAGGAGCCGAAGAAGGAAGAGCCGAAAAAGTCCTTCGACAGCGTTCTCAAGAGTGTGGCCAAGCTGAAGCCTGACAGTCCGCCGGCCAAGGAAACGGCAAAGCAGGAGAGTTCTCCCCCGCCGCAGCCGAGCAATGCCAAGACCGGTGATCATCTGACGATCAGCGAAGAGGATGCGCTGCGTCGCCAGATTGCCCAATGTTGGAATGCCCCGATCGGCGCAAAAGGGGTAGAGCAGATGATCGCGGAAATTCGCGTCAGTTACGATACCAATATGCGCGTCACGAATGTTCAGTACGTTGGTGGCAACGGTAACCCGAACAGCGATCCGCACTACCGTGCCTTCGTTGAATCGGCGCTTCGCGCACCGTTGTTGCCAGGGTGTAATACGCTCAACATTCCGCGGGAAAAATATGCGGACAAAGGGTCAATCCTGATGAAGTTCAGCCCGAAGGATATGTTCTGATGCCAGCCAAAGCCGATTTTTCCCTGGGGCGCCGGACCGTCATGCGGTCGCTGGCCATGATGGGTGTCGTGGCCGCCAGCGGTGCGGCCACCCTGCCGGCCCGTGCCGAGCTTGAGATTGACATCACCAAGGCCAACCCGCAGCCGATGCCGATCGCCGTGACGAATTTCGCCGGCGACAATCCACAGGCCCAGCAGACCGGGCAGAATATAGCGGCGGTCATTTCGGCCAATCTGGAACGGTCCGGCCTGTTCCGGCCCATTGATCCGGCCAAGTTCATCCAGACGCCGGAGCAGTTGCGCGCCGGCCCGCGCTATGCGGACTGGCGTCTGATCCAGGCGCAGGGTCTGGTGACCGGCACCGTGACTCAGGCCCCCGACGGGCGCACCCGCATTGAATTCCGTCTATGGGACGTGACAGCGGACCAGCAGCTTACGGGGCTGGCCTATACGGTGCAGTCCGATGGCTGGCGACGAGTCGCCCATATCATCTCCGACGCGATCTATAAGCGCATCACCGGGGAAGAGGGCTATTTCGATACCCGCGTCGTCTATATCGCCGAGTCAGGGCCTGCATTGCAGCGCGTCAAGCAATTGGCCATCATGGATCAGGATGGGCAGAACCATCGGTTCCTGACGGATGGCCGTGTACTGGTACTGACCCCGCGTTTTTCACCCAGCACCCAGGAAATTACATATCTGAGCTACTTCAACAACAAGCCTCGGGTCTATCTGTTCAATATCGATACCGGTCGCCAGGAAGTATTGGGCGATTTTCCGGGCATGACATTTGCGCCGCGTTTCTCGCCGGATGGCAACAAGGTGATCATGTCGCTGGCCCAAAACGGCAACACCGACATCTACGCGCTGGACCTGCGCACCCGCCGTCAAACCCAGCTGACCAATCATCCCGGCATTGATACGTCACCCTGCTATTCCCCGGATGGCAGCAAAATCGTGTTTGAAAGCGACCGGGGCGGTACGCAGCAGCTGTACACGATGAACGCCGATGGCGGCGACGTTAAGCGCATTACTTTCGGGTCCGGCCGTTATGCTACGCCCGTCTGGTCGCCGCGTGGGGATTTGATTGCCTTCACCCGTCTGGCCGACGGTAAGTTCTATATTGGTGTCATCCGGCCCGATGGTACTGGTGAGCGTATCCTGACCGAGGCGTTCCACGTCGAAGGGCCGACCTGGGCACCCAACGGCCGCGTTCTGATGTTCTTTAAGGAGCGTCCGGCCGGGGCGGGTGGCAAGCAGCGTCAGGCCAAGCTATACTCAATTGACCTGACAGGGTTCAATGAGAGGCAGGTCTTAACGCCCACGGACGCGTCTGACCCCGCTTGGTCGCCCTTGATTCCGTGACTGCGTCACACTACGTTCGCATCGCAAGAACAGTGCTCAAATCCTTCCAGTCACTAAGATCGTTAAATGCGGCGACTGGCTGCGATGGCACGGTTCGTGGGGCAAATGCGTTATCTCAACACTGAACTGAGTTCCACCTAGGGGGTCTCAAAATGAACTTCAAGATCGTCAGCCTCGTCGCGGTTGCCCTGCTGGCCACCGCCTGCAGCTCCAAGAAGGAGCCGACCGCTACCGCCACGACCGCTGGCACCGTTGCTCCGGCTGCTCCGGTCGCTGCCAAGCCGACTGGCCCCGTTCCGGGTTCGGCTGAAGACTTCGTCGTCAATGTCGGCGACCGCGTCTTCTTCGGCTTCGACAAGTCCGACCTGACTCCGGAAGCAACCGCTACGCTGGACCGTCAGGCCGCTTGGCTGAAGCAGTACCAGGGCGTCACCGTGACCGTTGAAGGTCATGCCGACGAGCGCGGTACGCGTGAGTACAACCTGGCCCTGGGCGAGCGTCGCGCCACCGCTGTCAAGAACTACCTGACCGCTCTGGGCGTTGACGGCGCCCGCGTTCAGACCATCTCCTACGGCAAGGAGCGTCCGGCTGTTGTTGGTTCCAACGAAGCCGCCTGGACGCAGAACCGTCGTGGCGTGACCGTGATCAACTGATCACTGTCTGACCGACGTTTCGGCCATGGCCGATGAGATCGGGCGCCGCTGGTTTTCCAGCGGCGCCCTTTTTCTTGGCGCTGATGGCCGACGGCGCGGCCACAATCCCGCCCCATCGCTGCTGCACCCTTCCACCCGTCCGCACGACGCGATAGGGTGCGGACCATCCTCCACCCTGTTACAGCCGGTCCCTAGATGATCAGCCCGCTCAGCACCCAACGCCTGTTTCTGTGCCGTCGCCTGGCGGTGGCCGCCATCGCGTTGACCGCCCTGTCCTTTACCGGCCCGGCCTTTGGTCAGAGTGACACGCGGGAGCTGATGAATCGGCTGCAGCGGCTGGAAAATGAGATGCAGACCATCAGCCGCGAGGTTTATCGCGGCAATGGTGGCACCCCGCCCGCCGCGTCGGCCTCGGCACCGACCGGTAATGTCGCTGCTGGATTCGAGGTGCGTTTGCAGCGTCTGGAGTCGGAGATGCAGACGCTGACCGGGCGCTATGAGGAAGCGGCGTTCCAGGTTGGTCAGCTGCGGGAGCAGCTGACCAAGATGCAGACGGACATGGATTTCCGCCTCAGCCGTCTGGAACAGCAGTCGGGTGGCGGTCTTGGGGCCGCGGCCCCGGCCGCTGCTCCCGCACCGGAAAAAGGTACCGCGGGCAAGGCGGACAAGGGAGCGGCGGCGAGCCCCGCCGCAGAGCCGGAGACGGGCGGTTCCCTGCCCAGCGGCTCTTCGCAGGAGCAATATAACGCGGCCTTCAACCTGTTGCGGCAGGGCGATTACGCGAATGCGGAGAAGGGCTTCGCGCAGTTCCTGAAGGTCCATCCCAGCGACACCCTGGCAGCCAATGCGCAATATTGGATGGGCGAATCGCTCTATGTCCGGAACAAGTTCAAGGAAGCGGCCGTCGCCTTTGCCGAGGGGTACCAGAAGTTCCCCAAGAGTGGCAAAGCGCCAGACTCGCTGCTGAAGCTATCCCTCTCGCTGTCCGCCATGAAGGCGAACGACGATGCCTGTGCGGCCCTGGGCGAATTGCTGGGCAAATACAAGGACGCGTCCGCCACCACCCGCCGCCGCGCCGAGCAGGAGAAGAACCGGCTGAAATGCAGCTGATGGAACCGGTTCGACCGGATCAGTTCGCGGCCTGTATGAAGGCTGCCGGTCCCTTCGAGCCTGAGCCCCATCTGGCGGTTGGTGTTTCCGGCGGTGGCGACAGCATGGCCCTGGCCTTGCTGCTGGCCGATTGGTGCCGCCAACGGGGCGGACGGCTGCTGGCGTTGACGGTTGATCACGGCCTGCGGCGGGAAAGCGGGCAGGAGGCGGCCCAGGTCGCCGCCTGGATGCGGAACCGAGGCATCGAGCACCAGACCTTGGCCTGGGAAGGGCGCAAGCCGACCACCGGTATCCAGGCGGGCGCCCGCACCGCTCGGCTGCGCCTTCTGGCAGAGGCCGCCGCCGCGCAGGGCATCCTGCATCTGGCCCTGGCCCACCATGCCGATGATCAGGCGGAAACCACCCTGTTGCGGCAGGCACGCGGTAGCGGCGGGGATGGGCTGGCCGGTATGCCGCTGATTCGGGAATTGGGGTCGGTGCGGCTGATCCGGCCGCTCTTGCCCGTTCCCAAGGCCCGGCTGCTGGCAACCTGCAGGGGGTTGGGCCAGACCTGGGTGGAAGATCCGTCCAACCGCGATTCTCGCTATGCCCGTGTGGCGCTGCGGCAGCAGGGGCCTGACACAGACTCGGCCTTTCAGGATGCGACCGCTGCCGGGCAGGATCGCGCCTCCCTCGATCAGACACTGGCCGGGCTGGCCGCCCGCCATGTCCGATTCCAGCCGGAAGGCTGGGCCATGCTGTCCGTTGGCATTGTGTCTGACGCCGCTGGTATGGGCCCGCGGCTGCTGACCAGCCTGCTGCGCGCCATTGGCGGTGCCGCTTATCCGCCGTCCCCGTCGGCTGTCGCCGCGCTCTGGCAGCGGATGGCGGCGGATGCGCGGACGGGGGCCACCCTGGCCGGCTGTCGTCTGGCCGCCACGGCTGGCGGCTGGCAGCTGATGCGGGAGGAACGCCATCTGGAAGGCCCCGTTGCGGTGCCGCCCGGGGGTGGCATCGTCACATGGGACGGCCGATTCCATCTGTCGATCCAAGGGACTATGGAAGGGCAGGTGCAGGCGCTGGACGATATGCTGTGGCAGCGGGCCACGGCCCTCGAACCGGCACTGAAACGCGCCCCGCTGGCCGCAGCCATCCGCCGCACCTGCCCGGTTTTGACCGAGCGTGACGAAATATGCGCCATTCCCCATTTGGGATTTAACAGGGCGGACCGGGCCACGCTAAGCTGCTATATCCTTCCGGAAGTAGCAGTTCCTGCATTTGGGCCACGCTTCGCTGTTGTCAGCGCCGCGAATGACATTATCTAATGGGATGTTCCCCCATCCGGGGTTACCCGCCTGTCAGCCGCCCTGTCGGCTGTTGGGCAGGGCGCCGGAAGGGATGCGGTGGATGAAAGGCTTGTGACGTGAATAATTTCGGCAAGAATCTGGCGCTTTGGCTGGTTATCGGGGTGCTCCTGATTGCCCTGTTCAACCTGTTCCAAAGCTCTTCCACCCGTTCGCCCCAGTCCGGGCTCGCCTATAGCGAGCTGCTGGCGGAGGTGGATCGCGGCATCGTCACATCCGTGATGATCAAGGGGGACCAGATCACCGGCACCACCAATGACGGCCGGACCTTCTCGACCATCGCGCCTCAGGGCAGCAATGTTGCCGACCGGCTGGTCGACAAGAATGTCCGCGTCTCTGTCGTGCCGGAAGATACCAATCCCTCCCTGCTCAGCATCCTGCTCAGCTGGTTCCCGATGCTGTTGCTGATCGGCGTGTGGATTTTCTTCATGCGCCAGATGCAGTCTGGCGGCGGCAAGGCCATGGGTTTTGGCAAGTCCCGCGCCCGCCTGCTGACGGAGAAAGTTGGCCGCGTCACCTTTGATGATGTGGCCGGCATCGATGAGGCCAAGCAGGAGCTGGAGGAGGTTGTCGACTTCCTGAAAGATCCGCAGAAGTTCCAGCGTCTGGGCGGCAAAATCCCCAAGGGTGTGTTGCTGGTTGGCCCGCCGGGTACGGGTAAGACCCTGACCGCCCGCGCCGTGGCCGGTGAAGCCAATGTGCCTTTCTTCACCATTTCCGGTTCCGACTTTGTGGAAATGTTCGTCGGCGTGGGTGCATCGCGTGTCCGCGACATGTTCGAACAGGGCAAGAAGAACGCGCCCTGCATCATCTTCATCGACGAAATCGACGCGGTCGGCCGCCATCGCGGCGCCGGCCTGGGCGGTGGCAATGATGAACGTGAGCAGACGCTGAACCAGTTGCTGGTGGAGATGGACGGGTTTGAGGCGAATGAGGGCGTGATCCTGATCGCCGCCACCAATCGTCCTGACGTGCTGGACCCCGCGCTGCTGCGCCCCGGCCGCTTCGACCGTCAGGTCGTGGTGCCGAACCCCGATGTGCTGGGGCGTGAGAAGATTGTGAAGGTCCATATGCGCAAGGTGCCGCTGGCGCCGGATGTGGACCCGAAGATCATCGCCCGTGGTACCCCCGGCTTCTCCGGTGCGGATCTGGCCAATCTGGTCAATGAAGCCGCCTTGCTGGCGGCCCGTTCCGGCAAGCGCGTCGTTGGCATGGCCGATTTCGAAGCCGCCAAGGACAAGGTGATGATGGGGGCGGAACGCCGCTCCATGGTAATGAGCGAGAAGGAACGGAAGCTGACCGCCTATCACGAGGCCGGCCATGCGCTCGTCTCCCTGATGGTGCCGGAATATGATCCGCTGCATAAGGTGACGATCATCCCGCGTGGCCGCGCCCTGGGCGTGACCATGAACCTGCCCGAACGCGACCGCACCAACTATACCAAGCGGGAGATGGAGTCGCGTCTGGCCGTGCTGTTTGGTGGTCGTGTGGCCGAAGAAATCATCTTCGGGCCGGAGAATGTGACCACCGGTGCGGCCAGCGATATCCAGCAAGCCACCCGCTGGGCCCGTGCCATGGTGGCGGAATATGGTATGAGCGATAAGCTGGGCCGTGTGCGCTATAACGCCAATGAGCAGGAGGTTTTCCTGGGTCATTCGGTGGCGCAGCAGCAGAATGTCTCTGAAGCGACCTCACAGTTGATCGACGAGGAGATCCGCCGTCTGATCGAGGAGGGCGAGGTGCAGGCGCGTACCATCCTGACGACGCATCTGGACAACCTGCACAAGGTTTCCGAAGCGCTGCTGGAATTCGAAACCCTGTCGGGTGACGAGGTTCGGGCCCTGTTGCGGGGCGAAGAGGTGGTGCGTACCGATCCGCCGGCCCCGCGTCCGCCGGCGGTGGAACCGCCCAAATCCACCGGCGGCCGCCGATCGTCCGTGCCCACCACGGGGAGCGGTGAGCCGGAGCCCCAGCCGGGCGTGTAAACCGGATGAGTTTAAGTTGAGCTGCAAACCCCCGGCATGGAAATGCCGGGGGTTTGTGCTTTGGTTCCCCCGTCAGACGAAGCTTTCCCCATGCATCATCGTCCGCTCGCCCTGCTTTCCGGCAGGTCTGCCCGTGCCGCTGTGGCCGCTGGTGCGGCCCAGCCGCTGGCGGGGGGGCCGTTGGCCTTTTCATTGGTTGAAACGGCCGATGGTATCCAGCCCGCAGTCGTGCTTACCGCCAGCCATCCGCTGATCAAACCCCGCCCGGACTGGGCTGGGTTCGACCTGTCGCGGCCCCTGATCATGGGTATCGTCAATGTCACGCCGGACAGTTTTTCCGATGGCGGCGACCATGCCAGTGTGGCAGCGGCCATCGGCCACGGTCGCCGGCTGCTGGCGGAGGGGGCTGATATCCTGGATATTGGCGGTGAGTCGACGCGGCCCGGTGCGGAACCGGTTCCGGTGGATGTGGAGATCGCCCGGGTGGTGCCCGTCATTGCGGCTCTGGCAGCGGAAGGGGCCGTGATCTCCATCGATACCCGCCATGCCGCCGTGATGCAGGCCGCTGCGGCGGCCGGTGCGCGGATCATCAATGATGTAACGGCCCTGACCGGTGACCCGGACAGCCTGTTAGTGGCGGCGGCCAGCGGCCTGCCCCTGGTGCTGATGCATATCCAGGGGGAGCCGCAGACCATGCAGCTGGCCCCCCGCTATGCGGATGTGACGGCGGAGGTTTTTGATTGGCTGGGCGTGCGGATCGAGGCGGCGATGGGGGCGGGCATCGCGCGGGAGAAGATTGCCATCGACCCCGGTATCGGGTTTGGCAAAGACCTGTCCCATAATGTCGATCTGCTGGCCCGCACCGCCAGCTTGCACGGGCTGGGCTGCCCCCTCCTGATCGGGGTCAGCCGCAAGCGTTTCATCGCCTCCCTGTCGAAAGGGGAAGCGCCGAAGGATCGGGTGGCGGGTTCCATCGCCGCCGCCTTGCACGCGCTGGGGCAGGGGGCGCAAATCCTGCGGGTGCATGATGTGGCGGCGACCGTGCAGGCGGTGGCCGTCTGGCGGGCGCTGCAATCGGCCTGATACAACATTTATCGTCATTGCCGCCGCTGCCGTCGGGCGTGCTATAAAGTGACATACAGCCCGGCGCTCACAGGGATTTTTGATCGATGTCGCGTAAATTATTCGGCACGGATGGCATTCGCGGTACCGCCAATACCGAGCCGATGACGGCGGAAACCGCCCTGAAAGCTGCCATGGCGGCGGCTTTGCAGTTCCGGCGCGGGGACCATCGCCATACGGTGGTGATCGCCAAGGATACGCGCCTGTCGGGCTATATGCTGGAACCGGCGCTGACGGCCGGCTTCATCTCCATGGGTATGGATGTGATCCTGGTCGGCCCGCTGCCCACGCCCGCCGTTGCCATGCTCACCCGCTCCATGCGGGCTGATCTGGGGGTGATGCTGTCGGCCAGCCATAATCCATATCATGATAATGGCATCAAGCTGTTCGGGCCGGATGGGTATAAGCTCTCCGATGAGATCGAACGGGGGATGGAGGAGCGGATGGCCCAGCCATTCGCCGTTGATCTGGTCAATCCGCGCGACCTGGGCCGCGCCCAGCGGATGGAGGATGCCTCCGGCCGCTATATTGAGGTGGTGAAAAGCAGCTTCCCACGGGGGCTGCGGCTGGACGGGATGAAAATCGTCCTCGATTGCGCCCATGGGGCCGCTTACAAGGTGGCGCCGCGTGTGCTGTACGAACTGGGGGCCGAGGTGGTTACCCTGTTCAACCAGCCCAATGGCTTCAATATCAATGATAAATGCGGTGCGACGGCACCGGCCGCCATGCGCGCCGCGGTGCTGGAACATCAGGCCGATATCGGGATCGCCCTGGATGGTGATGCTGACCGGCTGATCCTGGCCGATGAAAATGGCAGCCAGATTGATGGCGACCAGATCATGGCCCTGATCGGCGCCAGCTGGGCGGAAAGCGGCCGGCTGCGCGGTGGTGGCGTGGTGGCCACGGTCATGTCCAACATGGGCATGGAACTTTATCTGAAGGGGCTGGGCCTCAGCCTGGCCCGCACCGCCGTTGGTGACCGCTATGTGGTGGAACATATGCGGGAACACGGCTTCAATGTCGGCGGTGAACAGTCCGGCCATGTGGTGCTGTCGGATTTCGCCACCACCGGCGACGGGTTGTTGGCGGCGCTACAGGTGCTGGCCTGCGTCCGCAAGGCGGGGCGCCCGGCATCCGACGTGCTGCGCGTGTTCCAGCCGCTGCCGCAATTGCTGAAGAATGTCCGGTATGAGGCTGGTGGGGGCGTGCAGCCGCTGGAGGATGTGCAGGTGAAGGCTGCCATCGCCGAGGGGGAGGCAAGGCTGGCCGACCGTGGCCGTGTGCTGATCCGCAAATCTGGCACCGAACCGCTGATCCGTGTGATGGCGGAAGGGGAGGATGAGGGGCTGGTGAAGCACGTGGTGGATGATATCTGTGCCGCCGTACAATCGGCGGCGGCCAAGGTGGCGGCGGAGTAAGGGCAATGCAGGGACGGGTTCTGATCGTCGCCGGGTCGGACAGTGGCGGCGGCGCGGGCATTCAGGCCGATATCAAGGCCGTCACCGCCCTGGATGGCTATGCCATGACCGCCATTACCGCGCTGACGGCGCAGGATACCCATGGCGTCCATGGCATCCACACGGTGCCGGTACCGTTCCTGGTGCAGCAGATGGAACTGGTGCTGGCCGATCTGGGGGCCGATGCGGTGAAAACCGGGATGCTGGCCACGGCGGAGGTGATCCATGCCGTGGCCGACACGCTGGCGGCGCGCGCACCGGGTGTGAAGCTGGTGGCGGACCCGGTGATGGTGGCCAAGGGGGGGCACCGGCTGCTGGATATGGACGCCACGGATGCCGTGCTGACCCGCCTGCTGCCGCTGGCCAGCGTGCTGACCCCCAATGTGCCGGAGGCCGAGGCCCTGACCGGGCTGGACATCCGCACGATTGAGGATATGCGCCGCGCCGGGCGTGACCTGCTGGCGCGCGGGGCCAGGGCCGTGCTGATGAAGGGCGGCCATATGGAAGGCCCGGTGCTGACCGACCTGTTGCTGACGGCGGACGGGGAGCACGCTTTCCAGGGAGAGCGGTTGAATACCCGCCACACCCATGGCACCGGCTGTACCCTGGCCTCTGCCATCGCCACCGGACTGGCCCAGGGGCTGGATGTGGTGGCGGCCGTGGCGCGGGCGCGTCGCTATGTCGATATCGCCATCCGCACTGCGCCGGGTTACGGCCAGGGGCATGGCCCCTTGAATCACAGCCATACCGTGAGGGCCTTCGCATGAGCCGGATTGACGCTAAATTGCTGGATGCCTATCAGGCGACATCCTATGTCGTGCTGGAGGGCAAGCGCAGCGCCAGCGCCCGCGTGATGGCCCTGAATGGGGAGATCGACGCCCTGCTGGAAAAGCGCGGATCGGCGGAAATTGTCTTCGTCACCGCCTGGAACCCGAAATCCAAGCCCGCCAGTGCTGAGGCGAATGAGAAGGCGACCGCCAAGCTGCGGGATATTCTGGAAGACGAAGACCTGGATTATCTGCCGGCGGAGTTCCGACCGGCATCCAAGGACTGGCCGGTGGAAAAGGGCTTTGCCATTTTCGATCTGGCCCCGTTCGATGCGCTGCAACTGGCGGAAATGCTGGGGCAATATGCCATTGTCTGGCAGGGCCAGGGCCAGCCGGCCCATCTGATGTTCACCACGCTGGCAGTTTAAACCAGTGCCGCACTGCTGGCCACCGGGTGTTCAATCAGGGTGGAGAGAATATCCAGCCCCTTTTCCAGGGTGCTTTCCTGCTCCACCCCCAGCAGGCAGATGCGCACCGCATTGGCAATCTCCCCCCGGCCGGCGGCGAAGGCATCGGCCGGGGTGATCTTCACGCCGCGTTCCAAGGCCACCCGCACCAGATCTTCTCGCCGGATATGGTCGGGCAAAGGCAGCCAGAGATGGGTGACATCCGGGTCGGAATAAGCCAGCCGGTCGCCATCCAGGATGGCGCGGGCCAGATGCTGGCGGTCAGCCACCTGCTGGCGGCGGCGGGCGGCGATGCGGCTGGCTTCGCCGCTATCGATCAATTCCGCCGTCACCACCATGCCCAGATGGGCCGGCGTCAGCACGGTCGCCCGCAGCACCGTCGCCAGCCGGTCCAGCAGCGGGCGGGGGGCGACGACATAGCCGGTGCGCAGACCGGGAAACAGGCTTTTGGAGACGCTGGAGACATGCAGCGTCACATCCGGCCCCAGGCTGGCCAGAGTGGGCACTGAGGGGGATTTCAGGAAGCCATAAACATCATCTTCCACCAGCATCAGGCCGATGCGCCGGGCGACATCCACCAGGGCCCGGCGGCGTTCCAGCGGCATGGTAATGGTGGTCGGGTTCTGCAGGGTCGGCATACAATAGAGCACATGCGCCCCATGGTTGCGCGCCGCCTGTTCCACCGCATCGGGCAGCAGCCCGTCCCCATCCATCGCCACCGGGATCAGCCGCAGCCCCAGATGCAGGGCCAGGGAGCGGATGCCGGGATAGGTCAACTGTTCGACCAGCAGCGCGTCACCCGGGTGGGTGACCGCGGCCAGGGCGGCGTGCATCGCCCCCTGGCCGCCGGTGGCCAGCAGGATTTGATTATGGGAGCTTTCCAGCCCGGCACTTTCCGCCAGCCAGCTGGCGATACTGGCGCGCAGCCTTGGATGGCCCATGGGCGTCTGATAGGACATCAGGTCCAGCAGGTCCGGCTGCTGTGCCACCGCCATGGTGGCCGTGGTCAAGGCCACCCCATCATTCCACAGCGCCGACGCATTGACCGACAGATCGATCAGGCCCCCCAGCGCCAGCAACCCGCCCTGCTCTGAAACCGGTTCCAGCAGGCGGCGCGGGTCGCGCACAAAGGTGCCGCGCCCGACCTCCCCCCCGATCAGGCCCAGCCGCTCCGCCTCCTGATAGGCGCGGGTGATGGTGCCCACCGTCACCTTCAACTCCCAGGCCAGATCGCGGTGGGTGGGCAGGCGGGTGCCCGGCGCCAGCCGACCGGCGGCGATATCGTCGGACAGGGCGGTGGCAATGGCGCGGTAAAGCGGACCGGACCGGCCTTCCAAGGCGGGGCGCCAGGCGATTGTCGCGGGCTGGTTCATGATTTTCTGTCCGGTCTGGATAATTGTAACCAATACAATCTGTCGATTGCCTGATGATTGTCCCGATATTATGCCGGTGATCAGATGGCTTCAAGGGGCATGGATCTGCGTTGCAGGAATGTCGCAGCGCAATGCCGGTGGATGATGGAAGGATTGTATGGTGACAATCAGGGGGCTCAGATGAATGATCCTGTCACCGACGGCCTTATTGAACATATCTTGGCGCTGGCCGCCTATTGTATCGCCACATCCATCACGCCCGGACCGAACAATATGATTCTGGCGGCCAGCGGGGCTACCTTCGGCTTCCGTCGGACCTTGCCCAACATGGCGGGCATTGTCGTCGGTTTCATCGGGCTGGTCTTCCTGGCGGGGATCGGTGGCGAAAGTTTGATGCGCGCCGTGCCGCTGCTGGCCGTGGTGCTGAAATGGGCTGGCATGGCCTATCTGCTGTATCTGGCCTGGAAGATTGGCACTGCAGGTCGGGCAGAGGCGGGAACGCGGTCGCGCCCGCTCAGCTTCTGGCAGGCGACGGCCTTCCAGTTCATCAATCCCAAGGGGCTGGCCATGGCGATTTCCTCTCACGCCACCTTCCGCATTCCGGAACTGGGGGAATGGGGCAGC
This sequence comes from Niveispirillum sp. SYP-B3756, assembly GCF_009495745.1. Classification (GTDB taxonomy): domain Bacteria; phylum Pseudomonadota; class Alphaproteobacteria; order Azospirillales; family Azospirillaceae; genus Niveispirillum. The sequence goes on along the minus strand of NZ_WIDQ01000003.1, from coordinate 358,469 downwards.
ATCCTGACGGTGACGGGCATGTTCCTGTTTGTCGGAATGCCCTGCACCCTGGTCTGGGCCTTGTTCGGGCAAGGGGTGGGGCGCTGGCTGCGCGATGACAGGCGGTTGCGCCTGTTCAACGGTGCCCTGGGACTGGCCACCGCCGCCAGCGCCCTGTTGCTGCTGGTGTCGTGATGGAGGTTCAGAAGATGCAACCCAACATCCTCTATGCCGTTGAAACCCGCCTGCGCACGGCTGAATTCATTGATGTGCTGCGTCGCTCCGGTTTGGCCGAGCGGCGACCGGTGGATGATCCTGCCCGCATCGATGCCATGCTGCGCCATGCCAACCTGATCGTCACCGCCCGTGCCGAGGGGCTGCTGGTGGGGGTGGCGCGTGCCGTCACCGATTTTTCCTTCTGCTGCTATCTCTCTGACCTGGCGGTGGACAAAGCTTGGCAAGGCAGGGGCATCGGTCGGCGCCTGATGCGGGAAACCCGCGATGCCGCCAGCCGCGACATTGCCGATGATGGCGGGCGGCCACTGCGCTGCCTGCTGCTCTCTGCCCCCGCCGCCATGGGCTATTACCCCAAAGCGGGGTTGGCCCGGCTGGAGAATGCCTTCGATTTCACCAATCTCTGATCCTGTGAGGTCTCAAGATGCGCTTGCCCCTTTATCAGGTGGATGCTTTCACCGATCAGCTTTTTGCCGGCAACCCCGCCGCCGTGGTGCCCCTGTCGCAATGGCTGCCGGAAACGGTGATGCAGAAGATCGCGGCGGAGAATAATCTGGCCGAGACCGCCTTCATCCTGCCCGACGGGGATGATTGGGCCATCCGCTGGTTCACCCCGGAGGCGGAAATCGACCTGTGCGGCCATGCCACGCTGGCCAGTGCCTTTGTCATCTCGCATTTTCTGAAACCGGGGGCAGGGCTGATCCGCTTTTCCACCCAGGTGGCGGGGGAACTCCGCGTCACGCGTCAGGGGGAGCGCTTCAGCCTGGATTTCCCCGCCCGGCCGGGTGTAGCGGCAGAGGTGCCGGCGGATGTGCTGGCAGCCTTGGGGGCGGCACCGCCACCGGCCGCCTTTGCCGCCCGCGATCTGATGCTGGTTTATGACCGGGCGGAACAGGTGGCGGCGGTAAAGCCGGACTTTGCCACCCTGGCCCGCACGGGTCGGAAAATCATCATCACCGCCCCCGGCGACGATGTTGATTTCGTTTCCCGCTTCTTTGCCCCCAGCGTTGGTATTGCGGAAGATCCGGTGACCGGCTCGGCCCATTGCACCTTGATCCCCTATTGGGCCGATCGGCTGGGCAAACCTGAGCTGACCGCCCGGCAGATTTCCGCCCGTGGCGGTCAGCTCTGGTGCCGGATGGAGGGGCAGCGGGTGCAGATTGCCGGCCACGCCGTGCTGTATCTGGAAGGCAATATCCATGTTTGAAGGTCGCTTCCCGCCTGCCGATTGGCACTGCCGGCGTGACGATGGCTATGTCATTGCCAGCGACCGCGAAAGGCTGGATTTCGACTTTATCCACCGCTCCCTGGCGGCCAGCTATTGGTCGCCAGGGATCAGCCGACAAGCGGTGGAGATGGCGGCTGCCCACAGCATTCCTTTCGGACTTTATGCGCCCGATGGCCGTCAGGTCGGCTATTGCCGGGTGATCACAGATCAGGTGTCGCTCGCCTATCTGGCCGATGTCTGGATCGAGCCTGGCTTGCGCGGGTTGGGTTTGGGCAAGTTCCTGGTCGGCACCGTCACCGGCATTCCAGCCTGGCGGACGGTGCGGCGCTGGCTGTTATTCACCGCCGATGCCCATGACTTGTACCGGCAATTCGGCTTTTCCGGTCTGGTGGAGCCTGACCGGGTGATGGCACGGCTGCCCAGCTGCCCCTGACAAGAAATTAGCCCAGCCCTGAGCGGCTGGCCGAAATGCGTATTACCCTGTTTACCTCGTCTGAGGAATTGAGCAAAATGCTTTCGGTTTTCCGCTGACACTTCGCGCCCTTCGCGTAAAGCGGTTATGCGGTCCGATGGACGGTCATTTCTGGGCATTGTCTGTGGATAAAGACAAATTAATCGGAACCGTCCGTACGGTCTTCGAGCTGCATAGCTTTCACGGCGACACTTGGCTTGTCGTGCGGGAATCACCTGACCTGCGTCAGCTGGAACCGTCGGCAGCCATGCTGGTGCAGCGGGCGGAGGTGGATGGCATCCGTCTGGTGCGGCGCACTGACTATATCGACCATGAATTCACCACCACCGTTACCATGGTGAAGCGGCTGCGCGCCGGCGTGCAGGAGGCTGATCCGCTGGCGCGGGCCAATCCGGGCCGCGATGCCTCCTGGTGCGACCAGCCTGATGATGTGCTGGGTGATGTGCAGCGACAGGTGATGCGCGTCTTCTTCAGCAAATATCTGGATGAAAAGCGGCTGACCCCGCTGGAAGTGCTGACCTATGAGGTCCATGCCAAGGCGCTGGACGGGGCGGGCACAGTGGTGCAGGGCGCGCTTCAGCGCCTGGCCTCCATCCAGGTGCGCGGCACCAAGCAGACGGCCGTGTCGCGTATGAAGGAATTGATGGCGCTGGCCGATAATGGTTTGGCCCGGCTGCTGCGCAATGCCAAGGCCGGGCCGGCCCTGGCCATTGGGCCTGGTGGCCTGCCGGCCCTGTTCGATGCTTATAAGGGGCCGGCGGATCAGCTGGTGCCGGCCCTGTACCGCGCCTTGGCCGCCTATTTGGCGGATACCAAGAGTTGGGTGGAAAAGCTGGACCGGCTGTTCCAACTGGCCAATCCGGCGCTGAACAGCCACGAAATGCGGCTGCTGGATAGTCTGGCGGCGGAAATTCTGGCTTCCCCCTTCGCCTTGAAGGAGTTGGCGGGACAGGAGACGACGCGCCTGGATCTGGTCTTGAAAGCCATTGATCTTTATGTCGGCAATCTGGCCCGCGAAGGTGGGGTGCAGTTGCCCGGCGTGCGCGCCCTGTCCACCCTGCTGGCGGATGGCGCGCTGCCCCGCACCCTGGCGGAACTGCGGCTGGGCCTGTTGCGTCACCTGCACGCAAGATTGCCCCTGCGCAGTGATCGCGGCATCCGGGATGAGATGCAGGCCACGGTGGAGGTGTTGACCCATCTGCGGCGCAAGGCCCCGGCGCTGGCGCGGGATGAGGAGGTGCTGGAGGCTTTGTCCCAGCGCGCGGATCGCCTGATCCAGCCCGAAGCCATGTCGGAACTGATCGGGCCGATCCGCAGCACCCTGACCCGCGCCGAAACCGTGCTGAGCCTGGCCGAAAGTGCACCGGGTGATGCGCCCAAGGCCAAGATTGCGACATATCTGCGCCCGCTGATCGCCCCGGAGGATATTATCCGGGAAGAGGGCAGCCGGCTGGAGGCGATCAAGACGCTGGCAACCCTGGCCCGCCGGGTTGCCATGTCCGGGATGCCGGTGGGCTTGCGGCGGGAGATGCTGGATATTCTCGACACGGCGATTTTTGAGAATATCCGCACCGAAATCCTCAGCAGCCAGACGATGAACTATACCGACCGCATCCTGGCTATCATCCGCCTGTGTGGCGGTCTGCCGGAGGGGCGGGCGCGTCAACTGGCGGGTGATCAACTGACCCAGGCGCTGAAACGACCGGAATTCATCTTGAATTATCTGGAACGTTTCCCCGGTGCGCAGGAACGGCGCGACGCCTATTTCAAGCTTTGCAGTGCCATGGTGGAGTCTGGGCTGGTGGATAAATCACTGGTGCCGCAGGGCTGAACGCCCCGCGACGCCTTCTATACCAATGTCCCTCACGGCGCCGGGCTGGCGGTCGCCAGCCTCCTATCCGCCACGGATAGGTACTATTTGTCGGAAATGAATTTCCAGCCGGTTTCAGCGGCGGCCCGCGCCACCTCCCCATAGGCGAGCGCCCGCCGATCCGCCGCATTGCCCGCCAGCGCACGGGCATAGACGCCCTGGCAAATGGCGGTGATGCGGAAGAAGGCGAAGGCCATGAAATAGGGCCAGTCGGGAATGCCGGAACGCCCGGTGCGCCGGCAATAGGCGGCAACATAGTCCGCCTCTGTCGGGATACCCCGCGCCGCCAGATCGACGCCGACCAAACCGGGGAACTGTTTGATGCCGGCCGGCAGGTGATAGGCCATGCAATTATAGGCCAGATCGGACAGGGGATGGCCCAGCGTGGACAGTTCCCAATCCAGCACCGCCAGCACGCGCGGTTCGCTGGGGTGTAGCATCAGGTTGCCCAGGCGGAAATCGCCATGGGCGATGCTGGTTTCATCCCCTGCCGGCACATGGGCGGGCAGCCATGCCATCAGCCGGTCCATGGCGGGGATGTCACTATCCCCCCGTGCTGCAACGAACTGCTTGGACCAGCGGTCGACCTGCCGGGCGATATAGTTTTCCGGCTTGCCGAAATCGCCCAGGCCCGCCGCCTGCCAATCGACATTATGCAAGGCGGCCAGGGTGGCGTTCATCGCATCATAGGTGGCGGCGGCCTCAGCCGGGGGCAGCCCGTCCAGCGCCACATCCGACAGGACGCGCCCGTCAATATGATCCATCAGGTAAAAGGGCGTGCCGATCACCCCTTCATCATCACAGATCAACCGGGCATTGGGCACCGGCACGCCGGAGCCGGCGAGCGCCCGCATGATGCGATATTCCCGCTCTATCATGTGGGCGCTGGGCAGCAGCTTGCCGGGCGGCTTCTTGCGCAGCACCAGCTTTGTGCCATCGGTGGCGGTCAGCAGGAAGGTTGGGTTGGATTGCCCGCCCTGGAACTGGCCCACCTGCCAGGGGCCGGGTATTTCCGGCAGATGCCGGTCCAGGAAGGCGGCCAGGGCCGCCTCATCAAACCGGTGCTGGGGTAGAACCTCAATCACGCTGGCGCTGGTCTGGTGGGCATCCGTCATGGTGGTCACTCCCCTTCAGATGACTGTTGGGTCCGCTATTGTCGCCCCACCGTCGGCCACGATCAACTGTCCTGTGACGAAGCCCCCCGCCGGGCCGGCCAGCATCAGCGCCACGCCGGCAATCTCCTGCGGTTTGCCGAAGCGGCCCAGCGGTGCACGCTTGCGCACCGCACGGGCAATATCGGGATTGTCGGTCAGAGCCTTAGCGAAATCCGTCTCCACGATGCCGGGGGCGATGGCGTTGACGCGGATGTTGGACGGGCCGAATTCCACCGCCAGATTGCGCACCAGGGCCGCCTCTGCCGCCTTGGACACGCCATAGGCACCGATTACCGGATTGCCGCGCAGCCCGGCAATGGAGGAGAGCACGATCACCGATCCGTCGCGCCGTTCGGCCATGGCGGGCAGCACCATATTGCACAGCCACCAGGTGCTGCGCAGATTGCTGCCCATGATCTTGTCCCATGCCTCATCGCTGAGGCTGCCCAAGGGGCCATAGGCCGGGTTGATGGCGGCATTGGCGACCAGGATGTCAATGCGGCCCCATTGGGCGATGGTGGTATCCACCAGATTTTGCAGTTCCTCCTTGCGGCCGATATTGCAGGGGACGGCGATGGCCTCCCCCCCGTCAGCGATGATGGCATCGCGCACGGCCACACAGGCATCCAGCTTGCGGGAAGAGATGACGACCTTGGCCCCGGCGCGGGCAAATTCCTCCGCAATCGAACGGCCAATGCCGCGCGACGAACCGGTGATTACCGCTACCTTGCCGGACAGGTCGAACAATGGATGGGTCATGCCTTATGTCCCCTGATGATCAGCCCCCATTTCCGGGGGCTGATACGGCGGCGACTGCCGCCGCGCCGCCCATGCGGCGTAAAGCCAAGCCTGCGGAGGCAGGCGCCGGCGATTGAGGGTCATGGGGGGTGCAGCCCACCATGACGGCGAGAAATCAACGCGCTGTGGTGCCGCCATCGACGGCGAATTCGCCGCCGGTCAGGAAACTGCTTTCATCGGACAACAGGAACAGGATCATGTTGGCCGCATCTTCCGGCTCCCCCATCCGTTCCAGGGCGGCGGTGCGCTCCAGGCGGCGGCGCAGACGTTCCGGGTCGGGCGAGAGGTCCAGCATCTGCTGCACCATCGCCGTCTTCAGGAAACTGGGATGCACGGAATTGCAGCGGATATTGTACTTGTTCTGGGCGCACCACAGCGCCACCGACTTGGACAGCAGCCGCACCGCCCCCTTGGCAGAGCAATAGGCCGGCAGGTCCGGCGCGCCGCGCAGCCCGGCGACGGAGGAAACATTGACGATAGCCCCGCCGCCGGTGTGCTTCATGGCGCGAACGGCGTGCTTGCAGCCCAGGAAGACGGACTCGGTATTCACCGCATGGACCAGCCGCCAGCTTTCCAGCGTTTCTTCCTCAATATTGCGCAGCGAGCCGCAGCCGGCATTATTGACCAGCCCGTCCAGCTTGCCGAACCGTTCCCCGATTTCGGATATTACTTCTACCCAGCGGGCCTCGCTGGTGACATCCTGGGGCAGGAACAGGGCACCTTCGCCCAGTTCGGCGGCGGCAGCCTCCCCACCGGCGACATTACGGTCGGTGATGACCACCCGCGCCCCTTCGCGCAGCAGCACCCGCGCCGTTGCCAGCCCGATTCCCGAGGCACCACCGGTTACCAGGATGATTCGATCCTGCATTCTGCCAGCCATCTTTTCCTCCCCTGCCGCCGGGTGCAACGCCCCGGCGTGTCAAACGCTTGTTTGAGTGTAGACATGAAAAGCGGGGGAGGGCAACAGGGAAGGGGGCGTTACGCCCGATGGTACGGGTGCCCGGCGATGATCTGTTGGGCGCGGTAGAGCTGCTCGGCCAGCATTCCGCGCACCATCATGTGCGGCCATGTCATGGGGCTGAAGGCCAGCACCAGGGCGGCGCGCTGGCGGATGCTGGCATCCAGCCCGTCGGCACCGCCAATGACGAAAGCCAGATCGCTGATGCCGGTGTCGCGCCACTGGCCGACGCGGGCGGCGAAATCCTCCGACCCCATCATCCGGCCGCGTTCATCCAGCGCCACCAGCGTGGCGGACGGGGGCAATGCTGCCAGCAGCAATTCGGCCTCCGCCTTCTTCAACTCCTCCCCCTCCAGCCGCTTTTTCGTCTCCACCTCCCGCAGGGTGAAGGGCCAGGAGAGGCGGGATTTGTATTCTTCAAACAGATCGCGCGCCGGGCCGGGCTTGGCCCGCCCGACGGCGGCAAGCCACAGGCGCATAGGGAGAGTCCTTTAAAGGCACAGGCAGCGGCGGAACAGCAGCAATGCAAGGGGGAGGGCGGACAAGCCAAGGGCGCCCAGGCTGTTGCCCGGCGCCCTGTCGCAAACCAGCCCAGATAAATACTGCCGGTTACTCTGCCGGCAGCATGTCGTAACCGGGGGCCAGGCTGTTCAGCGAAGCCGGCAGTTCCATGCCCCACATCTTTTCGATGCTGTAGAAGGCGCGCACTTCCGGGCGGAACAGATGCACGATCACATCGCCGGCATCCACCAGCACCCAGTCGCACTGCGGATAACCTTCCGCATTGCCGGCATGGACACCGATATCGCGCAGCTTGGAAATAAGCTGTTCGGCCATGGCACCGACCTGTCGGGCCGAGTTACCGGTGGCGACCACCAGATAATCCGCCATCGTGGTCTTGCCGCGCAGGTCGATGGTGATGACGTCTTCTGCCTTGTTCTCATCCAGAACCGTCAGAACCAGATCGCGGGTGCGTTCCGGCATGTCGGCGGCGGCCAGGGGGCCGGTCTGGGTGGGGGTATTGGTCTCTGCGCTCGCTGTCGTATTCACCGAATAATCCGTCCTTGATGATCCACGCCGCCAGCACCACCCTGGCACCGTATCGCCGTGGCCGAAGCGGGATGCAGGGGTGCTTCCAGAAACACCCAGGCCGGGGCCTTTGCACCCGCAAGGTGCTTGGCCGCCGACATCTGCCATCGCGCTTTGGCGAAACGCCGGGCGGCCTTTCCGCCCAACGCGCCGACAGAATAAGGCTGACGCGGAAATATCGCAACGGGGACCATCCCGAATATCCGCGTCCACCCCCGCCAGCGCGGCATCTGGGCCAGATTGTCCGCCCCCATCAGCCAGACGAAATCCGTGCCTGGAAAATGCCGTTTCAGCCCCGCCAGCGTATCCACCGTATAGCGTGTACCCATACGGGTTTCGATATCGCTGACCCGGATGCGCGGGTGGTTGGCCACCCGCGCGGCACCGGCCATCCGCTGGGTCAGCGGTGCCATTCCATCCAATGATTTCAATGGGTTCTGGGGGCTGACCAGCCACCAGACCTCATCCAGCCCCAGCATCCGCAGGGCCATCAGCGACATGTGCCGGTGCCCCCCATGGGCGGGGTTGAACGACCCCCCAAAAAGCCCCACGCGCAGGCCCCGCCACAGCCCCCCCGCCAGGGGACGGGGGGGCGTGGGAAGGGCTGTGCCATGCGTGGCGGTCAGGTCGGTCGCGTGGGGCGTGCGTGCATCAGGGGCGGGTGTGCCCATCGCCCCGCACCACATATTTATAGCTGGTCAACTGTTCGGCCCCCACCGGCCCGCGCGCGTGCAGCTTGCCGGTGGAAATCCCGATCTCCGCCCCGAAGCCGAATTCACCGCCATCGGCAAACTGGGTGGAGGCATTGTGCAGCACAATGCCGCTATCCACCCGCGCCAGGAACCGCTCCGCCGCGTCGGCATTTTCGGTGATGATGCTGTCCGTATGGTGGCTGCTATGGCGGCCGATATGGGCGATGGCCGCATCCACATCCGCCACCAGCTTCACCGACAGGATGGCATCCAGATATTCGGTATCCCAATCCTCATCCGTGGCGGGCACGACGCGGGCATCCAGCGCCTGCACCCCGGCATCGCCCCGCACCTCACACCCAGCCTTGATCAGATCATCCAGGATGGCGGGCAGCAGGTTTGCCGCCACGTCCTGGTGCACCAGCAGGGTTTCCGCCGCCCCGCAGATGCCCGTGCGCCGCATCTTGGCGTTCAGCACCACGCGGCGGGCCTTTTCCGGGTCGGCATCCTTGTCCAGATAGACATGGCAGATGCCATCCAGGTGATAGATCACCGGCACCCGGCTTTCGGCAGCCACGCGCCCGGTCAGCGACTTGCCGCCGCGCGGGATCACCACATCCACCCAGCGCGTCATGGTCAGCAATTCGCCCACGGCGGCGCGGTCGGTGGTGGGGGGCATCTGGATGGCATCGCGCGGCAACCCCGCCGCATCCAGCCCCTGATGCAGACAGGCCAGGATGGCGCGGGCGGAACGGATACTCTCCGACCCGCCGCGCAGGATGGCGGCATTGCCGGATTTCAGGCACAGCGCGCCGGCATCCGCCGTCACATTGGGCCGGCTTTCAAAGATGATGGCGATCACGCCCAGCGGCACCCGCACCTTGGTAAAGCGCAGGCCGTTGGGGCGGGTCCATTCCTCCAACACAGCACCCAGCGGATCGGGCCGATCGGCGATTTCCTCCAGCCCCTTGGCGATGGAGTCCAGCCGTGCGGGGTTCAGTAGCAGCCGGTCCAGCAGGGCAGGTGACAGGCCCTTGGCTTCACCTGCCGCCATATCCTGGGCATTGGCGGCCAGGATGCTGTCGGCATTGGCGCGGATGGCCTGTGCCGCCGCGCGCAACGCCTGATCGCGCACCGGGCCTGGCGCCACGGCGATCTCCCCGGCGGCGGCGCGGGCGCGGCGGCCGAGATCATCCATAAGGCGCGCAATATCCTGGCTGTCGGTGCTGGTCATGGTTCCACCCGGTGAATTGTTACGCGGATGCTAACCGTTCATTCGTCATATTTCACCCCTGCCGCCCGGATGCCCGCCATGCTAGGATGTAAAGATGATCAGTGGCATCCCCAGCAGCAGCCCCGATGTCGCCCGCACCGCCGCCAGCGGTTTTGCGGATGCCCAGGCCGTGGTGCAGGCCGCAACAGAGGCGGTGGCCGGCGGCGACGCTGATCCGGCGGTCATTCTGGACCTGAAAGGGGCAGAGGTGAAGGCCGGGGTCAGCGCCGCCATCCTGAAGGCCGACCAGAAGAATTTTCAACGGTTGCTGGACGTGCTGGCCTGATTTTTCCGCATGTGCGGCAGGGCCGGGCGGGGCCTAATCTCTGCGCCCCTTTGCCCTTTTATCAAGGCCCTGTACCAAATGATTGTCCGCCCAAAGCCCGGTGCGCTTGACGTGCTGCTGGCTGTCCGTGGCTCCATCATGCCGCAGATATCTGTCCGCATCCTTATCATCGCTTTGATCGCTGCCGGGGCGGTGCTGGTGGGGGAATGGCAGCCCCAATCGCTGGCCCAGGTCAGCGCCATTCCGTTCACCCTGCTGGGCTTGTCGCTCTCCATCTTCATGGGGTTTCGCAACAATGCCTGTTACGACCGCTGGTGGGAGGGGCGAAAGCTCTGGGGCCAGATGGTGATCGACGTGCGGTCCTTCATCCGCCAGACCGCCGATCTGCCGCCGGGCCGCACGGAACCGCTGTTGCGTGGTTTGTCCGGCTTCATCCACGCGCTGGCGGCACGGCTGCGCGATGGTGATGAACAGGCGGCGATCGCCTGCTGGTTCAACCATCCGGTGTCGGCCGACAGTATCAATCCCACCGATGCGGCCCTGCGACAGGTGGGGCGGGATTGCCTTGCCCTGATGCGCGACGGGCTGATCAGCGACATCCACCATTCGCTGCTGGAAGCGCGGTTGGCCAGCTTCGCTGCCGTGCAAGGCGGGTGTGAGCGGATCAAGACCACGCCCGTGCCCTTTGCCTATTCGCTGCTGCTGCACCGCACGGCCTATCTGTTTTGCGTGCTGCTGCCGTTTGCGCTGGCCGATAATCTCGGCTGGTGGACCCTGCCGGTGGTGATTGTCGTCTCCTACACCTTCTTTGGGTTGGATGCGCTCGGGGACCAGTTGGAAGACCCGTTCGGTGCCGACAAGAATGACCTGCCGCTGGATGCGCTGACCCGGATGCTGGAGCGCGAACTGTTGGAAGCTGTGGGGGCCAAGGAACTGCCGCCGCCCTTGGTGCCAAAGAATTTCGTGTTGCATTGAGTCGAAATGAAAAAGGCCGGCCCCGCCAGAGACCGGCCTTTTTTACCAATCTCCCTTGATCGTGACCGATCCAGGGAGATTTTGCGTTCCCTCATGCGCCGGGCGGCGGCATCCGCCGCCTTGGCTTACGGCACCACGCGGTGCCGGGCTGGCGGTCGCCAGCCTCCAATCTGCCAAGGGTCAAGCCCTCGGCAGATTGGTATTAGATCATAAACTTACGTCTCTTACTTCAAGCTGCCGCAGAAACGCTGAATGCGCGTGCAGGCTTCCTCCAGCACTTCCGTGCTGGTGGCATAGGAGATGCGGAAGAACGGCGACAGGCCGAAAGCGGCGCCATGCACCACGGCCACGCCTTCGGCTTCCAGCAGTTCAGAGGCGAAATCCTCGTCCGTCTCGATCACCTTGCCGGTGGGGGCCGTCTTGCCGATGGTACCGGCGCAGGACGGATAGACGTAGAAGGCGCCTTCCGGGTTGGGGCAGTGCAGGCCGCTGGCCTGGTTCAGCATGGAAACGACCAGATCGCGGCGTTTCTGGAACACGCCCGCGCGTTCCTTGATAAAGTCCTGCGGGCCGTTCAGCGCTTCCACGGCGGCGGCCTGGGAAATGCTGGTCGGGTTGCTGGTTGACTGGCTCTGGATCACGCCGATGGCCTTGATCAGCGCCTTCGGCCCGGCGGCATAACCAATGCGCCAGCCAGTCATCGAATAGGACTTGGAAACGCCATTGACCGTCAGCGTGCGGTCATAGAGTTCCGGCACCACCTGGGCGATGGTGGTGAACTTGAAATCATCATAGACCAGATGTTCATACATATCGTCGGTCATGATGTGGACATGGGCGTGGCGAAGCAACACCGCGCCCAGGGCCTTCAACTCATCCGCCGTATAGGCCGCCCCCGTCGGGTTGGACGGGCTGTTCAAGATCAGCCATTTGGTCTTCGGGGTGATGGCGGCTTCCAGGTCGGCCGGCTGCAGCTTGAAGCCGTTTTCAGCCGGGCAGGCGACGGAAACCGGCGTGCCCTCGGCCAACTGGACCATATCCGGGTAGGACACCCAATAGGGGGCGGGGATGATTACTTCGTCCCCGGCATTCAGGGTAGCCATCAGGGCATTGTACAGCACCTGCTTGCCGCCCACGCCGACCGTCACCTGATCGGTGCTGTAGGTCAGACCGTTCTCCCGCGCGAACTTGGCGCAGATCGCCTTTTTCAGTTCGGGCGTGCCATCCACATCGGTGTAACGGGTCTGGCCGCCTTCGATGGCGCGGATACCGGCGGCACGGATATTTTCCGGCGTATCGAAATCGGGTTCGCCAGCACCCAGGCCGATCACATCACGCCCGGCGGCTTTCAGCGCGCGGGCCTTGCTGGTCACCGCAATGGTCGGCGACGGCTTGATGCGGGACAGGCGGTCGGCAAGGAACGACATCTATATTCCCCTGGTTGGGACGGTTTATGACCGGGCACGGACCTTAAAGCCCCCTGTCATTGCGCATCAAGCATCCGATTTGGATGGGACGGGCGCGTTTTGGGCAAGGGTGGGGTGACACTTGCCCCTGGCGACAGTTGGGGCGGTGGGTGACAAAACCGCCCGCATCGGCTATCCCCAATCCTATGCTGAGCGAACTTGCCTCCTGGATCGGGATTTCCATTGTGGACCTGATCACCATCGCCGTTATCACGGTGGTGGTGATTGTGCTGGTGGTCACCTTTGCCCTGTCGGTGAAACCGCGCAAATTCAAGCCTGTCAGCACGCGTCAATATAATGCCGAACTGTTCAAGCGCCGGATGGAGCTGGAGGAACTCTCCTATCCTTTGCTGAACGAGGTGAAGATCGGCGGTGGCAAGGCGGGGCCGACAAAGATCGATCAGGTGATGCGGCTACCGGCCAGCATCCTGCTGATTGTGTCTTCCCCGCCGGATGTGGTGGGTACCCCCCGGTGCAGCCAGAATGCCGGGCAATGGAAATATGTGAAGCCTGACCATTCAGTGGGCACCTTTCTCAACCCCGTGGTCCAGCTTCACCCACTGATCAGCGCCATCCGTTCCCGCTTTCCGTTGGTGCGGGTGCGGGTGCTGTGCGTCTTTCCGCGCACGGCGGAATTTGGCAGCCGCCCGCCGCGCGGCTGCTGCACGCCGGATAATATGACCAGCATCATCCGGGAAATGGCGGCAGAAGATGGCGTGCCCAACCAGGCCATGGACGCCGCCTGGGAGAGCATTTCCGCAGCCCTTGGTCAGAAGAGCAGCAGCCAGAGCAATGGCGGCCCCCCGGCGATAGAGAAGAAGCGGGGCAAGCGGGCGCGAACCTGATAGCACCCGTGAACAAAAACAGATCAAGGCCTCTTCCACATTGGATGCCATCGGCATAAATTAGCCGGCATGAGCAAGCCAGCCGCCCCCGCCGCCGCCCCTCCCGACGCTTCCAACCCGCTACCCTGGCGCGTGGCGCTGGAGGAGCGACCATTCCTGGAGCCGTTGACGGTTGTTTCTGAATATACGCCAGCCGGCGATCAGCCGCGCGCGATTGAGGAACTGACCGACGGCTTGAAGAATGGGGAGCGGGATCAGGTTCTGCTGGGCGTCACCGGCTCCGGCAAAACCTTCACCATGGCCCATGTCATCCAGCGGGTGCAGCGGCCCACGCTGATTCTGGCACCGAACAAGACACTGGCGGCCCAGCTTTATGGGGAGATGAAGAGCTTCTTCCCCAATAATGCCGTGGAGTATTTCGTCAGCTATTACGATTATTATCAGCCGGAAGCCTATGTTCCGCGCACCGACACCTATATCGAGAAGGAAAGCTCGATCAACGAGCAGATCGACCGGATGCGCCATGCGGCGACGCGGGCGTTGCTGGAGCGACGGGATGCCATCATCGTTGCTTCCGTCTCCTGTATCTACGGTATCGGCTCGGTCGAGACCTATACGGAAATGACGGTACCCTTGAAGGTGGGGCAGCGGCTGGACCGGCAGCCTTTCCTGCAAAGGCTGGTGGAACTGCAATATCGCCGCACGGATGTGGGTTTCGGGCGCGGATCATTCCGGGTGCGGGGCGATACGGTGGAACTGTTCCCCGCCCACCTGGAAGACCGCGCCTGGCGGCTCTCCCTGTTCGGGGATGAGTTGGAGGCGATTCACGAGATTGACCCGCTGACGGGCGAGAAACTCATCTCCATGAAAGAGGTGCGGATCTTCGCCAATAGCCATTATGTGACGCCCAAACCGACCCTGTTCCAGGCGGTGGAGCAGATCAAGCGTGATCTGAAAATCCGGCTTGAGGAGTTCATGGCCCAGGGCAAGCTGCTGGAAGCGCAGCGCCTGGAACAGCGCACCACCTTTGATATTGAAATGATGGTGGCCACCGGTGCCTGTGCCGGCATCGAAAATTACTCCCGCTATCTCTCCGGGCGTAATCCGGGGGAACCGCCGCCGACCCTGTTTGAATATCTGCCCCAGGAAGCGCTGCTGATTGTTGATGAAAGCCACGTGATGGTGCCGCAGGTCGGCGGCATGTATCGCGGCGACTTCATGCGCAAATCCACCCTGTCGGATTTCGGCTTCCGCCTGCCATCCTGCGCCGATAACCGCCCGCTGAAGTTTGAGGAATGGGACGCGATGCGGCCCCAAACCGTGTTCGTCTCTGCCACCCCCGGCAATTGGGAGATGGAGCGCACAGGCGGCGTGTTCGTGGAACAGGTGGTGCGCCCCACCGGCCTGGTTGACCCGCAGGTGATCATCCGCCCCACCGACACCCAGGTGGATGATGTGATGGCGGAGGTGCGGGAGGTGGTGGCACGCGGCCTGCGCGTGCTGGTCACCACCCTGACCAAGAAGATGGCGGAGGCGTTGACAGAGTACATGATGGAGGCGGGCATTAAGGTCCGTTACATCCATTCCGATGTCGAAACATTGGAACGCATTGAGATCATCCGCGACCTGCGCTTGGGCGTTTTCGACGTGTTGATCGGCATCAACCTGCTGCGCGAGGGTTTGGATATTCCCGAATGCGGGCTTGTCGCCATTCTGGATGCCGACAAGGAAGGCTATCTGCGGTCACGCACCAGCCTGATCCAGACCATCGGACGTGCTGCCCGTAATGTGGAAGGCCGCGCCATTCTTTATGCTGACCGGGAGACCGACAGCATGAAGGCAGCGCTGGAGGAGACCGCGCGCCGCCGGGCCAAGCAATTGGAATATAATGCCCAGCATGGCATCACCCCGGAATCGGTGAAGAAGAATATCGCCGATATCATGGGCAGCGTGTATGAGCGCGGCGACCGGGTGGAGGTGGATACCGGGGCAGCCGAAGGCATCGGCTTGGCCGGTAAGGACATCAAGACCATTATCGCCGAACTGGAAAAGAAAATGCGTGCGGCGGCAGCGGATCTGGAGTTCGAGGAGGCTGGCCGCATCCGCGATGAAATCCGCCGGCTGGAGGCCATCGATCTGGGGCTGGCCCCCGGTGCCTCCCCCATCCGCGCCTCGGCCCAGGGGGAGCGCCCGCGCAGCCCGGGCAAACCGGATCGTAAGGGCGGGGGCCGTACCAAGGGGGCGGCGAAAACCAAGGATGGCGGGTTGGAGGTAGGCGGCATCGAGTTCGGCGGCAAGAACACGAAGCGGCGGCGCTGATCCTCCGTCCTATGTGATTCCGTATGGGCCGACTGCCTCAGCCTCCCGTTCTTGTTTGGTTCGGTTCCAATATCAATCTGATACAATTCGTCGCGGCCTGAACAATTATCCGGTGGAGGAGGCGACATGGCACAGCGTATCAGTGGCGGTGCGGTTTTCATTGCCGACCGCGATTCATCCATGCCGATGATCCGGCAAATCACCGTGGCTGATCTTTTCCAGGCATTGGGGAAGGGGGTGGGGGATTTTCTGGCGGCCCCGACTCAACTTCTGTTTCTGGGCCTGATCTATCCGGTTGTCGGTGGGGCGGCCGCTGCCTTAGCCGCCCAGACCGACGTGATCCCCATGCTCTATCCCTTGATCGCCGGCATCACCCTGATGGGGCCATTGGCAGCCCTAGGGTTGTATGAGGTGAGCCGACAGCGGGAGATGGGGCGGCCGGTGACCTGGCGCAACGCCTTCGATGTACGCCATTCCCCGGCCCTGGGGTCTGTCGCCTGGCTGGGGGCCCTGTTGTTGACGCTGTTCGTCGGTTGGCTGGCGGTGGCGGAACGAATTTATGGCGCCACCATGGGGGGATTGGCCTCCGCCGATTCGATGGAATTTCTGCGCCAGTTGATCAGCACACGGGAAGGCTGGTCCATGATCATCATCGGCAATGCGGTAGGGTTCGTCTTTGCCCTTACCGTGCTCTGCCTTACGGTTGTCTCCTTTCCCTTCCTGCTGCATCGCAATGGCGGGGTATGGCGCGCCATTAAGGTGTCTGTGCTTGCGGTGCGTTGCAATCCCGCGCTGATGCTGCTCTGGGGCTTGATGGTTGCCGGCCTGCTTTTGCTGGGTTGTTTGCCGCTTTTCGTTGGTCTGGCGGTGGTAATGCCGATACTTGGCCACGCAACATGGCATCTTTACCGTGCAATTGTGGTTTAAATGCTACGCAGTTGGCATGATGATGCACAATTTAGTTGTTGAATATAATCTGCCCTTCCTTCTATGACTGATGACGCTGCGCTCAGCAGTGATGGAAGGAAGGGGGAAATTTTGTTCAAACGTATGATGATGTCGGCCTTCGTGCTGACGGCGCTGGTCGGCAACGCTTGGGCTGAAGGAAAGCAGAACTTCACGCTAAAGAACCGTACCGGCTACACCATTTCCGAAGTCTATGTCTCTCCTGCCAAATCGGATGATTGGGAAGAAGATATTCTGGGCCGTGATGTACTGTCCGAAGGGGAGAAGGTTGACATCACCTTTAGCCGCAAAGAAAAAAGCTGCATCTGGGACTTGAAGGTTGTTTACGACGATGGAACCCCTGCAGAATGGGAAGGGTTCAACCTTTGTGAAGTTTCGACTATTTCGATCTTCTATGATCGAAAAAAAGACCAAACCTGGGCTGAGTATAACTGATCTTTTTTTGACAAGCTGATACCAACCCGCCTAAAGGTTGACCTTTAGGCGGGTTGAAGGCCGGCGACCGCCGGCCCGCCGCGCGTGCGGTGCCAAGCCAAGGGCACGGAAGTGCCCGCCCGGCGCATGAGGGAACGCAAAATCTCCCTGGATCGGTCACGATCAAGGGAGATTGGTATGAGAATAAAAAAGAATGGGCCGCCGGATCGCTCCGGCGGCCTTTATGCTTTCCAGGAAAAGCCGCCGATCAGAACTGATCGACCGGCATTTCCATCATGCTCTTGCCGCCGGCCATCAGGCTCTTGAAGCGGAAATCCACTTCCGGCAGCATTTTTTCCACGAAGAAGCGGGCGGTCTTGATCTTGGCATCGTAGAAGGCTTCCTTGCCGTCCGTGCCCTCGGCCAGCTTCGCTTGCGCCACCTTCACCATCTTCAGCCACATCCAGCCGAGCGCCACCAGGCCGAAAATGCGCAGATAGTCGGTCGACGCCGCACCGGCCTCATCTGGCCGCGCCATGCCCTTCTGGGCGGTGATGGCGGTTGCCTGCTGCAACTTGCCAAACGCCTTGGCCAGCGGCACCACAAATTCCAGCAGCGTGGCGTCTTCCTGGCTCTGTTCCAGTTCGGCCTGCATCGGGTGGAAGAAGCGACGCAGCAGGCGTCCCATATTCTGCGGCATCTTGCGGCCCACCAGATCCAGGGCCTGGATGCCGTTGGTGCCTTCATAGATCATGGCGATGCGGGCATCGCGCACGAACTGTTCCATGCCCCATTCACGGATATAGCCGTGACCGCCATACATCTGCTGGCTGTTGGTGGCGACCTCATAGCCCATATCGGTGAAGTAGGCCTTCACCACCGGGGTCAGCAGGGCGACGAAATCCTCGGCCTCCTGCTTCACCGCCGGGTCGGGGTGCTTCTCATACATGTCGATCATCATGCCGACCCAGTAACCCAGCGCGCGGGCGCCTTCGGAGAAGGCCTTGCCCTGCATCAGGTTCTTGCGCACGTCGGGATGCACAATGATCGGATCGGCGGCCTTTTCCGGCGCCTTGGTGCCGGAGAGCGAGCGGCCCTGGATACGGTCCTTGGCATAGGCAACCGCGTTCTGATAGGCGACGGCGCCGATGCCCAGCCCCTGCATCCCCACGCCCAGACGGGCAGTGTTCATCATGGTGAACATGGCGCGCATTCCCTTGTGCGCTTCACCCACCAGCCAACCCTTGGCATCGTCGAAATTCATCACGCAGGTGGCGTTGGCCATGATGCCCATCTTATGCTCGATGGAACCGCACATCACGCCATTGCGCACGCCGGGTTCGTTATCCTCGGTCGGCAGGAATTTCGGCACCAGGAACAGGCTGATGCCCTTGATGCCCGGCGGGCCGTCCGGCAGCTTAGCCAGCACCAGATGGATGATATTGTTGGTCAGGTCATGCTCACCGGCGGAGATGAAAATCTTGGTGCCGGTGATGTTGTAGCTGCCATCCTCATTGGGGGTGGCGCGGGTCTTCAGCAGGCCCAGATCGGTGCCGCAATGCGGCTCCGTCAGGCACATGGTGCCAGACCATTCGCCGCTGACCATCTTGGGCAGATAGCGCTGCTTCAACTCATCATTCGCATGGGCGCGGATGGCGTTCATCGCGCCCTGGGTCAGGCCCGGATACATGGCAAAGGCCATGTTGGCGGAGCAGAGCAGTTCCTCCAGCACCACGCCCACCGTGTGGGGCAGGCCCTGGCCGCCGTAATCGGGATCAAACGCCATGCCCTGCCAGCCACCTTCGACATATTTGTCATAGGCTTCCTTGAAGCCCTTGGGCGTGCGGACGACGCCATTCTCGTAATGGCAGCCTTCCTCGTGGCCGGAAAGGTTGATCGGCTGCAGCTCGTTCTCACACAGCTTGGCGGCCTCTTCCACGATCGACTGGATCAGGTCGGGGGTCGCATCCTCGTAGCCCGGCAGGTTCGCCAGTTGGGCGGCGTTCAGCACGTCGTTGAGGACGAAATTGATGTCTTCCAGCGGGGCCTTGTAGATCGGCATCTGAATTCTCCGTGTGGACCGCTACCGCGGCAGACCCGCACCCCCTGACACGCCCGGTACCGATGGATGGATTATCGGTTTCAGACGGGAAAGAAGATGGGGCACCTCGGGGCGTCGATAGGGTGGACGGAAAGGGGGGAGTGGTAGGATGAAGCTATACTTTACCGTCACCCCGGCGAAGGCCGGGGTCCAGAGTCACAAGCGCTTTGCTCTACGAACTGGACCCCGGCCTTCGCCGGGGTGACGGTAAAAGGTCAGGCTTACTGTTGAGGAAAGGGGGCGGAGCGTGGCGCTCTCCCCCTCAACCTCAGTTCCGCAGCGGCTTGCCGGTTTCCAGCATATGTTCGATGCGGTTGATCGTGCCGTTGGTCTTGGTCAGTTCCAGGAAGGCTTCGCGTTCCATGTCCAGCAACTGATCCTCGTTCATCACAACCGTGATGTCCGTGTTGCCGCCGGACAGGATATGGCCGACCTTCTTGGAGACCACGACGTCATACGCGGTGGCCTTGCCTTGCTGGGCGAAGCCATCCACCGCCAGATCGAAGGCCGCCTTGGCCGTGGGGCCGGGCAGGCGGATTTCCGGGGCGGTCGGGGGCGTGTAATTGGCCGCCAGTTCCAGCGCCTTCGCCTTGGCGTCGGCCAGCAGCCGGTCCTTGTTGAAGGTGATGCCGTCGGTTGGCTTCAGGATCAGCATGTCCTTGGCCTCAAAGGCGGACTTGGCCACCTTGGCCGTGCTGATCGCCTCAAACGCGGCGGACAAGGCCGGCATCGGCCCGCCCGGACGCTTCTTGTTGGCCAGATGGCGCACCACCATTTCCTTGCAGCCGCCCCAGCCGGGGACAACACCGACACCCACTTCCACCAGACCGGTATAGGTTTCGGCATGGGCCTGCACGGCGGAGCTGTGCAGCAGGATCTCGCACCCGCCACCCAGCGCCATGCCCGACGGGGCCGAGACGGTGGGGAAGGGGGCGTATTTCAGCGCCTTATAGGTCTGCTGACCTTCCGCAATCATCGCCTCGATCTGGGGATAGAGGCCGATATTGATGGCGAACAGCGCCAGACCCAGATTGGCACCGACGGAGAAGTTCGGCGCCTCATTATGCACCACCAGCGCCTTGAAGGGCCCGGACTTGCCGTCACCGATAATGCCCATCGCCTTGCGGATCAGGGCCATGATGTCCGCGTCCAGCGCGTTCATCTTGCTGGTGAATTCCAGGCACAGCACGCCGTCGCCAATATCCCACAGGCTGGCGGAACCATTCTTGGCCACCGGCTTGGACCCACGCTTGATATCGGTCAGCAGCAGCACGCCGTCCGGGCGCTTCACCTCGGCATAATCGCCACTGGTGGTCAGAAACAGCAGCTTGGCGCCTTCCACCTTGTAGAAGGGCCGGCCCGCGGCGACTTCCACCATGTGGGGAACCTTTTTGCCTTCTGCCTTCAGCTTCTCGGCAAACCAGCCCGTGCCCAACTGGTCGATCATCTCGAACGGGCCGGCCTTCCAGTTATAGCCAAGCCGCATCGCCTCATCGACGGCGGTGATCTGTTCGGCGATCTGCGGCACCAGATCGGCAGCATAGGACAGCGCCTGCGACAGCACGCGCCAGGCATAGGCCCCGCCCTTGTCGCCCGTTTCCACCAGGGCCTTCAGCCCCTTGGCGGAAGCGGACACCAACGACGCTTTCTCCGAGGCGCGGTAGACGCCCGTCGTCAGGTCGATGGCTTCCTTGACGCGGCGGCCATCGGCGGCCTTGGCCTGACGGTAGAAGCCGCCCTTTCCCTTGCGACCGGTATAGCCCTCGCTGATCATCTTGGTGATCATCGGGCTGTCGCGGTGGATGCGGCGGTAATCATCATCGGCCGGCAGGGTGGCCAGCAGCGACTTGGAGATCAGCGGCATCAGGTCCAGGCCGACCAGATCGATCAGGCCGAAGGTGCCGGTCTTGGGAATGCCCATGGGCCGGCTGGTGATGGCATCAGCCTCTTCCACCGTCAGCCCGCCATCGATGGCCTCATTCACGGCGACGGCCATGAAATAGGTGCCGATGCGGTTGGCGATGAAGCCCGGCGTGTCCTTGCACTCCACCACGCCCTTGCCCAGCACCTTGTCACAGAAGGCGCTGACCGTATCAAAGGCATCCTGACGGGTCTTCGGACCCTTCACCACTTCCAGCAAGCGCATGTAACGCGGCGGGTTGAAGAAGTGGGTGATGCAGAAATCAGCGGCAAACCGTTCCGTCTGGCCCTGCAACAGAATGTTCAGCGGAATGGTGGAGGTGTTGGACGAGATGATGGACCCGTCCTTACGCACCTTTTCCAGCTTGGCATAGAGATCATGCTTGATGGCCGGGTTTTCCAGCACGGCCTCGACGATCCAATCGACATCGGCCAGCTTTTCCAGGTCATCCTCGATATTGCCGGGGGTGACGAGGCTGGCCGCCTTCCTGTGCATGAAGGGGGCGGGGTCGGTCTTCTGCATCTTCTCGATGGCGCCCTTGGCGATCACCGAGCGGTCGCCGCCGCTATCCTTGACGGATTGCGGTACGATATCCAGCAGATAGACCGGGATGCCGGCATTGGCGATATGGGCGGCGATACCGCTGCCCATCACGCCGGCGCCGATGACGGCGGCTTTCTTGATTGTCATGGTTGCTCCTCCCGTCCGGCCCGGATCAGACCGCTTCCAGAACGGTGGCGATGCCCTGGCCGCCGCCGATACACTGGGTAGACAGCGCCAGCGACTTGCCTTCGCGCACCAGCAGGCTGGCGGCCTTGCCGGTGATGCGGGCACCGGTGGCCCCCAGCGGATGGCCCAAGGCGATGCCGCCGCCGTCGATATTCACCTTGGCCGGGTCGAAGCCCAGTTCCTGGCAAACGGTCATGGCCTGCACGGCAAAAGCCTCGTTGCTTTCGATGATGTCCAGATCGGACACTTTCAGGCCGGCGCGGGCCAGCGCCTTGGTGGTGGCCGGCACCGGGCCATAGCCCATGATGGTCGGGTCACAGCCAGCAACGGCGATGGAGCGGATCTTGGCCAGCACCTTCAGCCCATGGGCCTTGGCGAAATCTTCCGAGCAGATCAGCGTGGCCGAGGCACCATCGGTGAGCGGCGAGGAGGTGCCGGCGGTCACCGTGCCGGCGGCATCAAAGGCGGGCTTCAGGGTGGAGAGCGATTCCACCGAGCTGTCACCACGGATACAGCCATCCTGGCTGATCACCTTGCCGGACGGGGTGGTGATGGGAACGATTTCCGCCTCCAACCGGCCTTCATCCTGGGCCTTGGCGGCCTTGCGATGGCTTTCCACGGCGAAGGCTTCCTGCTGGGCGCGGGTGAAGCCGAACTTCTTGGCCAGATTTTCCGCCGTGATGCCCATGGACATATAGGCACCGGGGTTGGCGGCGTGCAGCGCCGGGTTGGGCATCGGGTTGAAGCCCATCATCGGCACGCGGGTCATGCTTTCCACGCCGGCGGCGATGAAGCAGTCACCGGCACCCAGTGCGATGGCACCAGCGGCTTGATGGATGGCCTGCATGGAGGAGCCGCAGAAACGGTTGACCGTGGCACCGGCGACCGACGCCGGCAGGCCCGCGATCATGGCGATCAGCTTGGCGACGTTGAAGCCCTGCTCCCCCTCCGGGAAGGCACAGCCGACGATCAAATCTTCCACGGCGGCGCCGTCAACACCCGTGCGTTCCAGCAGGGCCTTGACGACGGTCGCGGCCAGATCATCCGGGCGCACCTTCGTCAACTCGCCCTTGTTGGCCAGATGGAAAGGCGACCTTGCATAACCGGCAATCACGACATTCTTCATAATCTTCCGCGCTCCTCGCCTGGTGTGGCTTCGGCCCCGGTTAAGCCCGGTGTGCCGATGGTGGGTTTGATTGGGGTAATGGCACCAATGGGCCAAGGGGGTTCAGTCCGATTGGACCGGAACCCCCTTGGCCAGCAGATGGGAGACGATGAGATCATCAATCTCCCGCAATTCCTTCAGCGTCTGCTGCACATCGCGCAGTTGCTGTTCCAGATGGACGATGCGGTTGCGGGCCCCTTTCAATAGAAAGGTCATCTGCTCCACCTGTGCTTCGTCCGTATCGTAAAGATCCAGGAAATCCTTGATCTCCCCGATGGAGAAGCCCAGCCGCTTGCCGCGGCAGATCAGTTTCAGCCGCGCCCGGTCACGATGAGTATACACCCGCGTCTGCCCGACACGGGCAGGGGAGATCAGCCCCTCATCCTCATAGAAACGCAAGGAGCGCAGCGTGAGCCCGAACTCCTCCGCCAACTGGCCGATGGAATAGGTCCGTTCCGTCTGGGGGGTGGACCGGGTCATTTCCGCGCTGTTCAGCATCCGACCGTTCCTGCTTAGCCAACAGGGCACTGTACCTTAACCCGGTGGGGTAAGAGTGCCTTACGTTTACGTAATAGTTAGATTAACCTTACGCGCGCGTCAAGTGGTTTTTGCATGGCCGCCATCCGAATGGCGGCAGAGAACAATATGGGAGTGGACAAGGGCCTATGCCAGCCGCAAATCTCCCCGCCCGACAGTTTCTTTCTTATAAGCCAGTGATTGGGTCATGATGATGAAGGGTGAGCAGGGTCGTTTCGTTCTGGTGGTGCGCTGCCCGGACCGGAAGGGCATCGTGGCGGCGGTATCAACCTATCTGGCGTCGCATGATGCCTCGATCACCGAATCCAACCATTTCAACGACGCCATCAATGACCGTTTCTTCATGCGCGTCGTCTTCCGGCCCGATGGGGCCGGCTTCCCCGATCTGGCGGCGTTGAAGGACGGGTTCGCCCCGGTGGCCGCCGCCTATGATATGGAATGGGAACTGCACGATCTGACGGTAAAGCCCAAGGTGGTGATCGCTGTTTCCAAGTTTGGGCACTGCCTCTATGACCTGCTGCACCGCCAGCGCTCCGGCATCCTGCGCATGGATATTCCGGCCATCGTGTCAAACCATGATGATATGCGCAGCTTCGTGGAATGGAGCGGTATCCCCTATCATCACCTGCCGGTGGCCAAGGACAATAAGGGCGCGCAGGAAGCGCAGTTCACCCGGATCATTCAGGAGAGCGGGGCCGATCTGGTGGTGCTGGCCCGATACATGCAAATTCTGTCACCGGAATTCTGCGGGGTGCTGGCCGGGCGCTGCATCAATATCCATCACAGCTTCCTGCCCAGCTTCAAGGGCGCCAAGCCCTATCACCAGGCGCATGATCGCGGCGTGAAGATCATCGGTGCCACGGCGCATTTCGTCACCAATGTGCTGGATGAAGGCCCGATCATCGAGCAGGACATCCAGCGCGTGGACCATAGCCACACGCCGGAAGATCTGGTGAATATGGGACGCGACGTGGAATGCGCCGTGCTGGCCCGCGCCGTGCGCTGGCAATTGGAACGCCGGATTATTATGGATGGCTCACGGACGGTGGTGTTCCGGTAATCGGCGCCATGGGGGATATGCGATGATCGATCAGAATGGCAAGCCGGTGACCAAACCGGCGCTGAAACAATATCTGGAAACCTATAATGCCGGTGTGCGCGGTTCCAAGGAATTTGGGGCTTTGCCGCGTGCTCTGATCACCATCTGTGACGGGCTGGTTTCCGGCAAAACCACCTATGTGAAATGCGTGGAAGGGCAGGTGCAGCTTTCCCGCCGCAAGGATGGCAAGGTTGCCGGCGGCGGCCTGTAACCGCCACCGGCACCCCCCGCCTCTTACAGCAGTTTCGCGGTCAGCTTCACCTCGGCATTCAGCACCTTGGAGACCGGGCAATTCGCCTTGGCATTATTGGCGATCTCGGCGAATTTCTCCGCACTGATGCCGGGGACGCTGGCCTGCAGCGACAGTTCCACGGTGGCGATCCTCCAGCCCGGCCCGTCGCTTTCCATGATCAGCACCGCACCGGTGTTGATCTCTGCCGCCGGCGTATTATTCCCCGCCAGCATGAAGGCCAACTGCATAGAAAAGCAGCCGGCATGGGCGGCGGCGATCAGTTCTTCCGGGTTGGTCCCCTTGCCATCGCCAAAGCGGGCCAGGAAGGAATAGGGAACATTGTTCAGCGTGGCGCTCTGGGTTGACAGGGTGCCGTCGCCATCCTTGCCGGTGCCATGCCAGACGGCCTTTGCGGTGCGCTTCAACTGGGCCATTACGGTTCTCCTTGTTCGCTCGCTGGGGGTGGGCACTATACCATCTTCGCGTGACGTCTGTGCTTGTTGATCGCCCATCGCGTCTCGTTGACGGCGTTCACCTTAATGGCAGGAAAGGCGATGCTGGCCTCACCCCTCCCGCCGGGGCAATTCCACCCGGATGATCAGCCCGCGCGGCCGTCCGGTCAGGGCGGTGATCCGGCCGCCATGCATCTGCACGGCACGCTGGGCGATGGACAACCCCAGGCCCAGGCCCGGCACATCGCCGGTGGTTTCCAGCCGCTTGAAGGGCTCAAAAATACTCTCCAGCATGTCGGGTGGCACACCGGGGCCATGGTCGCTGACGGTCAGGTGCAGATGCTCTCCGCTCACCCGCGCCTCAATCCGCACTTCCGTGCCGGGATCGGTGAATTTCACCGCGTTGCGCACGATATTTTCAAAGGCGCGGTAGAGCATTTCCCCGCTTACCCAGGAGACAAAGGCGGGATCGCTGGCAAGGCAGACCCGCGCGCCCTTGGCTGCTGCCTCGAACCCCGCATCCTCCGCAATCGCGCCCAGCAGTTCGATCAGATCGACCTTTTCGTAAGGTAAGTTCTGCTGGCCGGATTCCAGCCGGGCCAGGGTCAGCAATTCCTCGATCAACTCATCCAGCCGTTCGGATTCGCGTTCGATCCGGGCCAGCATGGCCTGCTGTTCATCGGGGGATTGGCGCAACAGGCCGATGGCGGCCTGCAGGCGGGTCAGCGGGGAGCGCAGCTCGTGCGAAATATCGTGCAACAGGCGGCGCTGGGCTTCCAGCGTCTGCTGCAACTGTTCCACCATCCGGTCGAATTCCCGCACCAGATCAACGATTTCGTCCCGCCGCCGGCCCATCAGCGGGCCGACACGGGTGGAAAGCTGGCCGGACGCCACGGCCCGCGCCGCCTCCCCCAGCCGGCGCAGGGGCCGCGACAGGTGCCAGGCCAGCAGGGCGCTGAACAGGATGCTGAACATGGTGCCGATGGCAAAGGGCAGCCGATGGTTCGGCTTTTGCCAGATGGGCAGCCGGCTTTGCAGCAGGAACAGCCGTCCATCGGGGCTTTTCAACAGCTTGCTTACCCCCTCCGCTGGCGGGGTGATCCGGGTGCCGGGCGTCAGTTCGGTGAAGCTGAACTGCTTATTCTCCCGGTTGGCATGGCGGATGATGGGCGGCACGGCATCCGGTCCCTGCGCCTCCACTATGCTGGAGATGGTCATGAACAGGGCCGTGCGCAGCCAGGAGCCGCTTTCCGGCCCGTTGCGCTCCTTATATTCAAAGATGGCGAACAGCACCGTGAAGGACAGGGTGGTGGCCAGCCAGAAGCACAGGAACAGTTTCCAAAAAAGACGCCCGGGTCTCATTCGCTGACCAACTGATAGCCCTGGCCGCGCACACTGACGATCCAGGATTGGTTATCCCCGCGCAGCCCCAGTTTCTGCCGGATGCTGCTGATATGCACATCGATCCGCCGGTCGAACCGGGTCAACGGCCGGCCCAGGGCATTCAGCGACAATTGCTGTTTGCTGACCAGCTGGCCCGCGTGGCGGGCCAACTCCTCCAGCAGCGAAAATTCCGTGCCGGTCAGTTCCAGCGCCTTGCCCTGCCAGTGGACGGTGCGGGTGCCGGGGTTGATTGCGAGAGCCCCGCAGACCAGGGTTTCGGTGGCCACATTCTCTGGCCGCTGCACGCCGGTGCGGCGCAGGATGGCGCGCAGCCGCGCCACCAGTTCACCGGGCGAGCTGGGCTTGGGCACATAATCATCGGCCCCCAGTTCCAGCCCGGCAATCCGATCCACATTATCACCCCGTGCGGTCAGCAGCAGCACGGGGATCTGGCTGCGCGCCCGGATGCGGCGCAAAACCTCAATCCCCGACAGGCGCGGCATCATCACATCCAGCACGACAATGTCATAGCGACCGGACAGGGCCTCTGTCTCTCCCTGCTGGCCATCATGCACGGCCCGCGCCTCGAACCCTTCACGGGTCAGATACTCGGCCAGCATCGCCGTCAGTTCACGATCATCATCAACAAGCAGCACATGCGTCATGGCCGGGCCATCATGATTGCAAAACCCGGCCGGGGCCGGCGGGGCAAGTGCCCCTTGTTGCGCCGGTCCTGGCCGGGTGTCACACCAACTTTACCCAACTTTACCCTTTCGATACCCCGATAAACATTCACCTGCGCTAAGCAATGGCTCGTGATGGCCCAAAGCGGCCGGCAGGGGAAAAATAAGAATGAGACGTTCCCTTTATCTTGTTCTGGGCGCGGGTCTGGCCCTGTCTGGCTGTACCATGGGGCCGGATTACCAATCGCCACCCGTGGCCAAACTGGCCCCCGCCTGGGCCGCCCCCCAGCCCCATGGCGGCCAGGGGGGCAGCCTGCTGGGCTGGTGGGGTCAGTTCAATGATCCGGTGTTGACCCGCCTGCAGCGGATGGCAGAGGCCGACAGCCCCACGCTTGACCGCGCGCTGGCCAGGATCGACAGCGCGCGCGCCACCCTGACCAGCAGCCGCAGCGCCCTGTTCCCGGCCGTCAACGCCACTGCCGGCGATACGCGCAGCCGGCAGGCCGTGGCCGGCAACGGGGTGGTCAGTGAGAACCGCAGCGGCCGGCTGGATGCCAGTTGGGAACTGGATCTGTTCGGCAAAATCCGCCGCACCGCAGAGGCGGCCGATGCCCGCATCCAGGCCCGCACCGATGAATGGCATGATGCCCGCGTCTCCCTGGCGGCGGAGGTGGCGGATTATTATGTGCAATATCGCGGCTGCACCCTGCTGGCCGCTGCCTATGATCAGCAGGCCCAGTCCCAGCAATCCACCATTGATCTGACCCGCATCAAGGAAGAGGCGGGCTTCACCGCCCCCGGTGATCGCGCCCTGGCTGATGCCAGCGCCGCGCAAAGCCGGTCACAGGCCGCCCAGCAGCGGGGCCTGTGCGAATTGCTGGTGAAAAGCCTCGTCTCCATCAGCGGTGGCGATGAACCGGCGGTTCGGCAGATGCTGGCAGAGGGGCAGGGGGCTTTGCCGCAGCCGGCCCAGCTTTCCATCACCCAGTTGCCCGCCGACCTGATCCGCCAGCGCCCCGATGTGGCGGCCCTGGAACGCGAAGTGGCGGCCAGCAATGCGGAGATCGGGGCGGCCATCGCCGACCGTCTGCCCAGCCTCAGCCTGACCGGCAGCATCGGCATCGCCGACAGCGGCAACGGCAGCGCCACCACCTGGTCCTATGGCCCCAGCCTGTCGCTGCCTTTGTTCGATGCCGGCCGCCGCGCCGCCGCCGTCACCCGGGCGGAGGCGGCCTATGCCCAGGCGGTGGCCAGCTACCGCGCCCAGGTGCGCAGCGCGGTGCTGGAGGTGGAGCAGACCCTGGTGAAGCTGGATACCAGCACCCGCCGGCAGGCCGATGCCGCCCGCGCAGCCAATGGTTATCAGCGCCATTTCCAGGCCGTTGATGCCAGTTGGCAGGCCGGCAATGCCAGCCTGCTGGACCGGGAACAGGCGCGGCGCAGCGCCCTGGATGCCGATATTGCCCTGATCAACCTGCGCCAGGAACAGGTGCGTTCCTGGATCGCGCTCTACAAGGCGGCCGGTGGCGGCTGGCATCAGGAGGGCGGCCAATAATGTCCCCGAAACCTCAATTTCTGAATGGGTGGAGCCTCCCCGTGCCGATAGTCCCGACCCGCCCCCGCCCGTTGCCCCTGCTGGGGTTGGCCGCCCTGCTGGCCCTGTCCGCCTGTGGCAAGCCACCGGAAAAGGCGGATGGTGCCACGGCCAAGCCGGCCCCGGTGGCCAGCAGCTTGGCCGTTACCGTGACGCCGCCGCAGGTACTGTCCTGGCCGATGCAACTGACGGCCAATGGCGCCATTGCCGCCTGGCAGGAAGTGATCATCGGGGCGGAGGTCGGCGGCCTGCGCATCGACAGCCTGAAGGCGGATGTTGGCGACTGGGTGAAGCGGGGCGATGTGCTGGCCCAGTTCGACGATGCTACCCTGCTGGCAGAGGAAAGCCGTCTGGTCGCGGCGTTGGCATCGGCCAAGGCGACGCTGGAACAGGCGACGGCCGATGCCGCGCGTGCCACCAAGGTGGGGCAGAGCGGGGCGCTTTCGGCCCAGCAACTGGACCAGTACCGCATCGCCAAGCTGACGGCACAGGCCAATGTCGCCTCGGCAGAGGCGCAATTGCAGACGGCGCGCATCAAGCTGCGCCAGTCCCGCATCGTGGCGGCCGATGATGGCTTCGTCTCCTCCCGTTCTGCCCTGCTGGGGCAGGTGCCCTCGGCGGGGACGGAACTGTTCCGGCTGGTCCGCCAGGGCCATATCGAATGGCGGGCGGAACTGGACAGCCGCCAGCTTGCCCAGGCCAAGCCGGGCCTGAAAGCGGTGCTGACCCTGCCGGATGGGCAGGTGGTGGAAGGGCTGGTGCGGCTGGTCTCCCCCACCCTGAACGCTGATACCAGCCGGGGCATCGTCTATGTCCGCCTGCCAAAGGAAAGCCCGGCGCGGGCCGGCATGTATGCCAGCGGACAGGTGGAGCTGACGCCCAGCAATGCCGTCACCGTGCCGGATACGGCCATCGTGCTGCGCGATGGCCGCTCCTACCTCTATCTGCTGCGGGATGACATGAAAGTACGCCAGCAGCAGGTCAGTCTGGGGCGCCGGCGTGACGGGCGGGTGGAGATCACCAGCCCGCTGGACCCGCAGGCCCGCATCGTCACCAGCGGCGGCGCCTTCCTCAGCGATGGGATGCCTGTGCGCATGGCCGATGATGGAAAGGCCGCGAAATGATGAATATTTCCGCGCTCTCCATCCGGCACCCGGTGCCGGCGGTCCTGCTGTTCATCCTGTTGACCGTGCTGGGCTTTCTGGGGTTTGAACGTCTGGGGGTGCAGAATTTCCCGGACATGGACATCCCCACCATCAATATCAGCGCCACCCTGGAAGGGGCTGCCCCGCAGCAATTGGAAACGGAGGTGGCGCGCAAGATCGAGGATCAGCTCACCTCCCTGCGGCTGCTGGACCATATCAGCACCACGATCAGCGACGGCAACGTCAATATCAGCGTCAGCTTCACCATCGACAAGGACACCAACGAGGCACTGGACGAGGTGCGCAACGCCGTAGACGGGGCCATGCCGGAACTGCCGGCGGCCCTGCGCACCCCCGTCGTCTCCAAAATCACCACCAGTTCCGCCTCTCTGCTGACCTATGAGGTGGCGTCCGACCGGATGGATGAGGAGGCGATCTCCTGGTTCATCGATAATGATGTGGCCAAGGCGCTGCAGGCGGTGAAGGGTGTCGCCAAGGTCAGCCGTGTCGGCGGTGTCCGCCGGGAAGTACAGGTCGATCTGTCTCCCACGCTGATGGCGGGTCTGGGCGTCTCGGCCGCCGATGTGGCCAGCGGCCTGAAGGCGATGCAGAAGGATAATTCCGGCGGCCTGGGTGAAATTGGCAGCCAGCGCCAGTCGCTGCGCACGCTGGCTGCCCTGGATGATCCGCAGGATCTGCGCCAGGTGGTCATCCCCCTGGCCGGCGGGCGCACGGTGCGGCTGGCCGATATCGCCACCATCAGCGACAGCTATGCCGAACGGTCCAGCCGCGCCTTCCGCGATGGCAAGCCGGTGATTGCGTTCCAGGTCAGCCGTTCGCTGGGTTTCTCCGACGTTGCGGTGGCGCAGGCGGCGCGGGCTTCGGTGGCGGCGTTTGCCGCCCAGCATCCGGGCGTGCAGATCAGTGAAATCACCAACGGTGTCAGCGCCATCATCAGCGATTATGAAGGCTCCCTGCATCTGCTCTATGAAGGGGCGGTGCTGGCCATTCTGGTGGTCTGGTGGTTTTTGCGCGACTGGCGGGCGACGCTGATTTCCGCCACCGCCCTGCCACTGTCGATTATCCCCACCTTTGCCTTGATGTATCTGCTGGGCTTCAGCCTCAACACCGTTTCCCTGCTGGCACTGGCGCTGGTGATCGGCATTCTGGTGGATGACGCGATTGTGGAGGTGGAGAATATTGCCCGCCATCTGCGCATGGGCAAAAGCCCCTATCAGGCGGCGATGGAGGCGGCGGACGAGATCGGGCTGGCGGTGATCGCCACCACCTTCACCCTGGTCGCCGTCTTTCTGCCCACCGCCTTCATGGGCGGCATTCCGGGCAAGATTTTCCGGGAATTCGGCCTCACCGCGGCGGTGGCGGTGCTGGTCTCCCTGTTGGTGGCGCGGTTGCTGACGCCGATGATGGCCGCCTATATGCTGAAACCGACCGATCATGAGGAACATGACGGGCCGGTGATGCGCCGCTACATGGCCTGGGTGCATCGTTGTCTGGGTGCCCGCAAGCGCACCGTGGCGGCGGCTTTGGCCTTCTTCATCGTGGCGGTGCTCTGCCTGCCGATGCTGCCATCGGGCTTTCTGCCGGCGCAGGATCGCGGGCAAACCCGGGTCAGCCTGGAACTGCCGCCCGGCACCACCCTGGCCCAGACCACGGAGATGACCCACCGCGCCGCCGAGCTGATCAAGCAGGTGCCGGAGGTGGTGGGGGTGTTCAGTTCCGTCGGCACGGCGGTCAGCGGTGGCGGTCTGATCTCCAGCAGCAGTGCCGATTTCGGCGCGGCCACGCTGACCGTCGATCTGCAGGCGCGCAGCGACCGCCATCGCAAGCAGAGCGCCATTGAAGCAGAGATGCGCCAGTTGCTGCGCGGTCTGCCGGGGGTGCGGGTCTCCATCGGCGGGGCCGGCAATGGGGAGAAGCTGGAACTGGTGCTGGCCGGTGATGACGGTGCCCTGCTGGAAAGCACGGCGGCGGCGGTGGAGGCGGAAATCCGCCGCACGATCAAGGGCATCGGCAATGTCACCTCCAGCGCTGCCCTGCAAAGGCCGGAGGTGCATTTCCGCCCAGATTATGCCCGCGCTGCTGCCCTGGGTGTATCCAGCCAGAATATTGCCGATATGCTGCGGGTGGCCACCTATGGCGAATATTCCGCAGCACTGGCCAAGATCAACCTGTCGCAGCGGCAGGTGGATATCCGTGTCCGTCTGGACCCGGCCGCCCGCACCGACCTGGACAGGATCGGCCAGTTGCGGGTGAAGGGGGCCAATGGACAGGTGGCCCTGGCCTCCTTGGGTGAACTCTCCATGGGCAGCGGCCCGTCACAGATCCGCCGGCTGGACCGGTCACGCAACATCACGCTGTCGGTGGAATTGAATGGCCGCACCATCGGTGAGGTGATGAAGGAAGTGCGTGCCCTGCCCACCATGGCCCATCTGCCCGGCGGCATCCGCATCGTGGAGCAAGGCGAGCTGCAGCGCATGGCGGAAATGATGAGCGGGTTCGGTCTGGCCATGGCCATCGGCATCTTCTGCATCTATGCCGTGCTGGTGCTGCTGTTCCATGATTTCTTACAGCCGGTCACCATCCTGTCGGCCCTGCCCTTGTCACTGGGGGGCGCCATCTTCGCCCTGCTGATCTGCAGCATGAGCCTGTCAATGCCGACGGTGATCGGTCTGCTGATGCTGATGGGCATCGTCACCAAGAATTCCATCCTGCTGGTGGAATATGCGGTGATGGCGCGGCGTGAACATGGGATGGGGCGGTTTGAGGCGCTGGTCGATGCCTGTCATAAACGCGCCCGGCCCATCCTGATGACGACCATTGCCATGGGGGCCGGCATGTTGCCCACCGCCATTGGCATGGGGGCCGATCCGGCCTTTCGCCAGCCGATGGCGGTGGTGGTCATTGGCGGCCTGATCACCTCCACCGGGCTCAGCCTGCTGGTGGTGCCGGTGATCTTCACCTATGTCGATGATTTCGTCCTCTGGCTGCGGCGGCTGTTCCACCGCCGCGTTGCCTGATACAAAAAGGGCCGCCGCTCCATACCAGAGCAGCGGCCCATTCTTTTTGGCAGGCTTACTGCAAGTTCACAAACGCACCGCCATCCACCAGGATGGCCGCACCGGTAACGTAGCGCGCCATGTCGGAGGCCAGGAACACCACGGCACCGCCAATATCCTCCGGCTGGCCCAGGCGGCCCAGCGGAATGCGGCCTTCCATATATTTGCGCTTGGCCTCATCAGCCAGATCATCCCGGTTGATGTCGGTGATGATGGTACCGGGCAGCACGGAATTGCAGCGGATGCCATAGGGTCCGAGCGCGATGGCGCAGCTCTGCATCAACGAATGCACACCCGCCTTGGTGGGGGTGTAATGGGTCTGCATCCCACCGCCGACCAGGGCAGAGATGGAGGAGATGGCGACAATCGCCCCGCCCTTGCCCTGGTCCTTCATCCGGTTGGCGGCTGCCTGGGTCATATAGAAGGCACCGTTCAGGTTCACCTTGATGGTGCGGTCCACCACCTCCGCCGGCATGTCCAGGAAGCTGTGGAAGGGGCAGATGCCGGCGTTGGAAACGAACACATCCACGCTGCCAAAGGCATCGACGGCCGCCTTGGCGAAAGCGGTCGCGGCGGCCGGATCAGCCACGTCGCCCTTCACGGCGATGGCACGGCGGCCCAAAGCCTCAATCTCGGCCACCACCGCATCGGCGGCATCCGGGCTGCTGGCATAATTGATCGCCACATTGGCGCCATGGCGGGCGCATTCCACCGCCACCGCCGCACCAATCCCGCGCGAAGCGCCCGTCACCAGCACCGTTTTGCCTTCAAGCAGCATCATTTCCTCCGATTATGAGTCTCATATTGCGGGCATAAATCTCATAAAGCAGAATGAACGGCAAGGGGCAGGTTCTGTCCGCCCCTTGCTGCCACCGGCCCCCTCTGCGACACCATTGACAGAGCAAGTCCCATTTTATAAAACACTATCCCATAAATGAGAACGGGCGATGATCGCCCCTCCAGGGAGTGGACAGCATCATGGGCTTTCCCCTTATCCGCGATGTTCGTGCCTATGTGGTGCGGGGTGGCGGTGCCGATTATCATGACCAGGGCGACGGCCATTGGATCGACGACCATATCGCCACGCCGATGAGCCGGTATCCGGAATATCGGCAGAGCCGGCAGAGCTTTGGCATCAATGTGCTGGGCACACTGGTGGTGGAGATTGAGGCGGCCGATGGCACGGTCGGTTTTGCCGTCACCACGGGGGGTGAGCCGGCCTGCTATCTGGTGGAAAAGCATTTCTCCCGCTTCCTGATCGGGCGTTCCCCGGTGGAGGTGGAGAAGATCTGGGACCAGATGTATTTCGGTTCCCAATATTATGGCCGCAAGGGTTTGGTGGTGAACGCCATTTCCGGCGTTGATCTGGCCTTGTGGGATCTGCTGGGCAAGCTGCGGCAGGAACCGGTCTATCACCTGCTGGGCGGTGCCGTGCGCGATGAGTTGACCTTCTACGCCACCGGTGCCCGGCCCGATCTGGCCAAGGAAATGGGCTTTATCGGTGGCAAGATGCCGCTGCATCACGGCCCGGCGGAGGGTGAAGAGGGCCTGCGCAAGAATATCGAGGAACTGGCCACCATGCGGGAGCGGGTGGGGCCGGATTTCTGGCTGATGTTCGATTGCTGGATGGCGCTGGACCTGAACTATGCCACCAAACTGGCCCACAAGGCGCAGGAATACGGCCTGAAATGGATTGAAGAGGCTCTGTCGCCCGACGATTACTGGGGCTATGCCGCGCTGAAGAAGGCAGCCCCGCCGGGCATGTTGGTGACCACGGGTGAGCATGAGGCCACCCGTTGGGGCTTCCGGATGCTGATGGAAATGGATTGCTGCGACATCATCCAGCCCGATGTCGGCTGGTGCGGTGGCGTGACGGAACTGACCAAGATCGCCAATCTGGCCGACAGCCGGGGCGTCATGGTCATTCCGCACGGGTCGTCGGTCTATTCCTATCACTTTGTCATCACCCGGCATAACAGCCCGTTCGCCGAATTCCTGATGATGGCGCCCAAGGCCGACAAGGTGGTGCCGATGTTCCACCCGCAATTGCTGGGCGAGCCGGTGCCGGTGAATGGCAAGCTGAAACTGTCCGACAAGCCCGGGTTCGGTGTGGAGCTGAACCGCGAGGTTGCCCTGCACCGGCCCTATGTGGGGGCGGGGAAGTAACAGACGCCTGGGGGGGCTGTGTCGACTACGTTTCCGTTTTTGACGCCGCTCCCACTTTCTCACCGTCACCCCGGCGCAGGCCGGGGTCCAGGGTCACAAGCGCTTTGCTCTACGAAACTGGACCCCGGCCTGCGCCGGGGTGACGGGAGAAGGGGAAGGACGGACGGTGCCTCACCGGATGTTCGACGCAGCGCCTGCCCCCCATCCATTTCCGATCACGAAAGAAAAAACCCATGAAACTGCTGCGTTACGGCCCCAAGGGGCAGGAAAAGCCCGGTCTGCTGGATGCATCCGGCACCATCCGCGACCTGTCCGGCCATATTGCCGATATCACGCCCGACATGCTGACGCCGGCCGGTCTGGCCCAGATCGCCGCCATCGACCCGGCCAGCCTGCCGGCCGTGGAAGGTTCCCCGCGTTACGGCATTCCCATCCATGGCGTGCGCAAATTCATCGCCGTAGGGCTGAATTTCGCTGACCATGCGGCGGAATCCAACCTGCCGGTGCCGGCCGAACCAGTGCTGTTCACCAAGGCCGTCTCCTGCCTGAACGGCCCCAACGACCCGGTGATGATCCCCAAGGATTCCCAGAAGACCGACTGGGAAGTGGAACTGGGCATCGTCATCGGCAGCCGCGCCCGCTATGTCAGCGAGGAAGCGGCGCTGGATCATGTGGCCGGTTACGTGCTGATCAACGACGTCTCCGAGCGCGCCTTCCAGATCGAGCGTGGCGGCACCTGGGACAAGGGCAAGGGCTGTGACACGTTCGGCCCGGTCGGCCCCTGGATGGTGACCTCGGACGAGGTGGGTGACCCGCAGGATCTGGATATGTGGCTGGAAGTGAATGGCCACCGCTATCAGAACGGCAACAGCCGGACGATGATTTTCACCTGCCGCCAGTTGGTCGCCTACATCAGCCAGTTCATCACCCTGGAACCGGGCGACCTGATCACCACCGGCACCCCGCCGGGCGTGGGTATGGGGTTGAAGCCGGAACCGACATATCTGAAGGCCGGTGACGTGATCCGCCTGGGCATCTCCAAGCTGGGTGAACAGTGCCAGGACGTTGTGGCCTGGACCCAGGAAGGTGTGGCATGAGCGGCATCATCTATGCCAACCGGTTTCAGGGGCAGGTTGCCGTCGTCACCGGCGGGGCCTCCGGCGTGGGGCGCGACGTGGCGGCCCGGCTGACGCAGGAAGGGGCCCAGGTGGTGATCTGGGACATGAACCCGGATGCGCTGGCCGCCGCCAAGGCTGCCACGGGTGCGGTGGACGCGGTTGAACTGGACGTGACGGACGCCGATGCCGTGCAGGCCGCTGCCGATGCCGTGGCGGCCAAGCTGGGCCGGCTGGATGTGCTGGTGGCCAGTGCGGGCATCACCGGGGCCACGGTCCCGGTGCAGGAATTCCCGCTGGATAGCTGGCGCCGGGTGATCGACATCAACCTGAACGGCCTGTTCTATTGCTGCCGCGCGGTGATCCCGCACATGCTGAGGAACGATTACGGCCGCATCGTCAATGTCTCCTCCGTCGCGGGCAAGGAAGGCAACCCCAACGCGTCCGCCTATTCGGCGTCGAAGGCAGGCGTGATCGGGTTCACCAAATCGCTGGGCAAGGAACTGGCCAAGACCGGCATCCGCGTCAATGCCCTGACCCCGGCGACGTTTAAGAGCCCGATCCTGGAACAGCTGCCGCAGAGCCAGATTGACTATATGCTCTCCAAAATCCCCGCCGGCAGGCTGGGGGAGGTGCATGAGGTGGCGGCCATGATCTGCTGGATGGCCAGTCAGGAGTGCAGCTTTACCACCGCGTCCACCTTCGACATTTCCGGCGGACGCACAACCTATTGAGACCATTAAGGGGGCGGTGCGAACAGCACCGCCCCCTTTGCATTCATGACAACCCGCCAAGAAGCAAGAGCCGCGACACACGCGGCCTGACGGGAGGATGGTACCAATGCCCAATCCCCTGATTGGTTTGCTTTTTCATTGGCTGGGCGGCCTGGCGTCCGCCAGCTTTTACGTTCCCTATAAAAAGATCAGTC
Organism: Niveispirillum sp. SYP-B3756; assembly: GCF_009495745.1. Taxonomy (GTDB): domain Bacteria; phylum Pseudomonadota; class Alphaproteobacteria; order Azospirillales; family Azospirillaceae; genus Niveispirillum. The sequence goes on along the minus strand of NZ_WIDQ01000003.1, from coordinate 321,124 downwards.
GCTGGTCCTGGGAGATTTTCTGGATCGTTGGCGGCCTGTTCTCCTGGGCTTTCGCGCCCTGGATCGTTGCCGGCCTGCGCACCCATGACCTGTTCGGCGTCCTGGGGGCGACCCCGACCGATACCTTGTTCTGGTGCTGGTTCTGGGGCCTGCTCTGGGGCTTTGGCGGGCTGACCTTCGGCTTGACCATGCGCTATCTCGGCCTGTCGCTGGGCATGGCCGTGGTGCTGGGACTGACCACGGTGATCGGTACGCTGGGGCCACCGATTTTTGACGGTTCACTGCTGCATCTGGCCCAGACGGCGAGCGGCGGGGCCACCCTGTCCGGCATCCTGGTGACGCTGGTGGGCATTGTGCTGGTGGCCAAGGCCGGCAAATCCAAGGAGGCGGAAGGGGCTGGCGGGCAGGGCGGCGGCGTGGCCGAATTCGACCTGCGCAAGGGGCTGGCTGTTGCTGTCTTCTCCGGCGTCATGTCCAGTTGCTTCGCCTTTGGCCTTGCCGCCGGCCAGCCGATCCGTGACCTGACATTGGCGGCTGGCACCGATGTGCTCTGGCAGGGGCTGCCAGTGCTGTGTGTGGTGCTGGTGGGTGGCCTGACTACCAATGCTATCTGGTGCGGCTGGCTGATCTTCCGCAATGGCAGCCTGGGTGAGCTGGTGGGCCGCGTGCGCGATGGGGGGGAACGCCCGCCGCTGTTGCGCAACTATCTGCTTGCCGCCCTTGGCGGCACGCTGTGGTATCTGCAGTTCTTCTTCTACACCATGGGTGAAAGCCAGATGGGGGCCTATGGCTTCTCCTCCTGGACGCTGCATATGGCCAGCATCATTCTGTTCTCCACCCTGTGGGGCTTCGCGTTGAAGGAATGGGCCGGCACCTCCCGCCGGACCCGCAGCTTTGTCTGGGCGGGTATCGGCGCCCTGGTGGGTTCCACCATCATTATCGGCATCGGCAATGCCCTGGCCGGTGGGGCCGCGGCAGGGCATTGACCGCCCCAGGCCGGTGAAGTCTTGGGCTCAGGGGCCTGTCGTCTCCGGCAGGCCCCCAATCTCCTTCACCGCCTGCTCCAGAATGGCCTTTACCCTGGCCGTTTCCGTTGGGGTCCATTGGTCGGCGTGGAAGGCCAGGGCTGCCTTCAGCTTTTCCATGCTCTGCATCACCGGTTCTGGCACCGTGCGCTTGACCATAGCGCGGGCGGCGAACTGCATCCGCGACTGGGCCAGTTCTACCGCATCGGCATTATCCGCCAGCCATTGCAGCCCCTCTGGCGTGACTGCCAGCGGGCGGCGGGCGCCATCGCCCTCCACCGGGGTAATATGGCCCAACTCCTCCGCCATGGTCAGGATCGGATAGACTGAGCCGGGGCTGGGGCTGTAGGTGCCGTGGAAGATGGCTTCAATCGCCTTGATCAGCTCATAACCATGGCGCGGCTGCTCGGCCAGCAGGGCCAGCAGCACCAGCCGCAGGTCACCGGGACCGAAGACCCGGCCGCCGCCGCCGCGCCCATGCCGGCCGTGCCCCAGCCCGCTACCATCCGGGTGATGGTCCCCCCGTTCCCCATGGCGGCCATGGCCGCGCCCCCGCATTCCGTCTCGCATATTTCCAAATTCCAACGTTTCGTGACCGGATGGTCCGTCCTTGAATCGCTCTTGACGTAACAAACGATATATCGTTTGATCGTTACGTACATAAATTCAGGAAAGATCATATCATGGAAAATGCGAACGGGGATGAACGGACCCCGCGTCGTGTGCGCCACGAATTGCGCTTCCGCCAATTGCTGGTTTCCGCCGTCACCGACCTTACCCCCTCCATGCGGCGGATCACCCTCACCGGGCCGGCGTTGGAAGGGTTCGACAGCCCTGGCTTTGACGATCATGTGAAGCTGTTCTTCCCCCGGCCGGGTGAACAGGGGCCGGTGCGGCCGGTGGCGCCCGACGCGATGGCCGGGGAGGAAAAGCCGATCATGCGGGATTTCACCCCCCGCCATTACGATGCCGCCACCAATCAACTGACCATTGATTTTGCGCTGCATGAAAGTGGGCCCGCCGCTGATTGGGCGCGCACTGCGCAGCCAGGTGATCCGCTGGGCATCGGCGGGCCCCGCGGTTCGATGCTGATTCCGCTGGCCTTTGACTGGCATCTGCTGGTGGGCGATGAAACGGCGTTGCCGGCAGTTGCCCGGCGGCTGGAAGAACTGCCGGCCGGCAGCCGCGCCATCGTCGTGGCCGCCGTGGCGGGGCCGGACCATGAACTGCCGCTGACCAGTGCCGCCGATCTCAGCCTGCATTGGGTCCACCGCCCCTTGAGCAAGGGTGATGATGCCGACCCGTTCCTGACAGCTTTGGCTGGGCTGGATTTCCCGCCGGGCGCATGGTTCGGCTGGATTGCCGCCGAGGCCAGTGTCAGCCGTGCCGTGCGGGCCTGGCTGGAAACCGAACGCGCGGCCAATCCCGCCTGGCTCAAGGCATCAGGCTACTGGGTGAAATAAGGCTCGGCCGCCTTATACCAGCGCCACGAAATCATGACCGCTGGTCACGCTTTCGTGCCCCTCAATCGCCGGCGCCAGCATCCGCTGGCTTGGCTACGCCGCATGAGCGGCGCGGCGGCAGTCGCCGCCGTACTATCGGTCAAGATTCTTGACCGATAGTATTACTCACCAGTGCCTGTCCGCCGGCGCAGATTCCCCACCGTTTGCGGCGATACGCCCACACGTCGGGCGATTTCCCGATCCGACAGGCTGGCGGTTTCCGGGTCCGTCAACATCCGCACCACCTCTTCGCGCCGCTCCGACGCGGTGCGGAAATGGCTGGGCTTGCCCTTATCCTCATCATTCTGTTCCACGGCCCCTTCCAGCCGGGCCAGATGGCGCAAATCCTCCAGCAAGGCCGCTTCTACCCAGCTGCCACGGCCGGCACGGGCACGCCAATATTCGGCGCGCGCCAGGGCGTCCTGCGCCGTCTGGGCGCGCAAGCCATGTTCCACCAGCCGGCGAATAACAATGGCGCGGGCATGGGCAGGCAAGTCCAGATGGGTCTGGCTGGCCTCACCCGCCACCCGGTGCGGCACCAGGGCCGCCAGTTCCCGGTCCCGCCGCTCCCAATATTCCAGTTCCGCCATGGCTCCGGCAATGGTGGTGGGCAGGGAATAGGCGGTTTCCACCGCGCGGCGGATATCGGGTGGCATGTGACGGGGCAGGCTGGCTGTGGTCCAGCCATCCAGGCTGCGGGTCCAGCGGTCCAGCGGTGCTTCCTGCGGTCGGGACCAGCGTGCGACGGCTGCACGCAACAGTTTCTCCCGGCTGCAGGGGGCCAGGGCCGCCTCCCGGCTGCCATAACGGGCGATGACCTGCGCCGGCTCCAGCGCAGCATCCCCCTGTCGGGGCGGTGGTGGCGGAGGGGAAGCATGACGTGACGGCTGCGCCCACGCCGGGGCGGGTGGTGATGCCGGCGCTGCCGGGACGGGCGGTGCAGGAGCCAGACCGGAAACCAGATCAACCAGCCGTTTCCCCTCCCGGGCCAGCATTCGGCGCGCGGTTTCAATCGCGGTGGCCGCTTCCCCGGCATTGGCGCTGTCCGCCAATGCCAGAACCTTGGCCAGTTTCGCCACGTCCAACATCATGTCTCCGTCCATTTTGGACAAACATAGCGATTGGTAGCCAAATGTCCAGTTTGGACATTTTCACCGCTGCTGGGGGTGAAGAATGAAGCAAAAGATCAGGTTGGCTGTTCGGCAATTGCTGGTCTTGCCCCATTGGTGGTAGCAATAGGTGAGCGGGAGAGCCCGGCCGGACGGGAAAGGTGCACCCAATGTACCTGACTGTTCTGACCCTTATGAGGAAGAGCGCGAATCTTGAACGAAATGGGCATCATCCGGGGCTTGTCGGAAGAAGATTACACGGCCCTGTTCGACCGAATCGCTGCGTCCTCTCAGGGTGTTGCCTTCCTGCGTGAACATGCCCGGCGTGCGGGTGAGACGGGGCAGGCGCAGCTTGAAGTCGCCCTGCGCGAAATGCGCGCCCTCTATAGCCAGCAGGCCAGCCTTTATCAGACCGCCGGCCGTGCGGAGGCGCTGCGTGGTGAGTTGATGGAAATGGCGGCCTCCATCGAACAGGCCCGCCGGGAGATCGCGGCCCTGCGCCCGAAAGAGACGGGAAATAACCGACTCGACATCGCCACCAATGAGCTGGACGCCATCGTCTCCACCACGGAACGGGCTTCCATCGAAATCCTGCAATCGGCCGAGCGGCTGATGGAAGTGGCGGGCCGGTTGAAGCGTGGCGGGGCCGATCCCGACCTCTGCGCCGATATCGAAAATGAAGTCACCAATATTTTCACCGCCTGTTCCTTCCAGGATCTGACGGGCCAGCGCACCAGTAAGGTAGTCAATGCGCTGCGCTATGTGGAACAGCGCGTCAATGCCATGATTGCCATATGGAATATCGAAGGGGTGAAACCAACCACCCCGGAGGAGCCGGAGGATAAGCGGCCTGATGCCCATCTGCTGGGCGGGCCGCGGTCCGATGGGGTGGACCAAAATGAGGTGGATGCGCTGATGTCTGGTTTTGCCACACCGGCACCGGCAGCAAAGCCGTCCACGTCGCCAGCACCCGCAAGCGCTGTTGACGAACCGCCCAATCCGTTGGACCAATCTGAAATCGACAATCTGTTCGACTGAATCACGGAGACTTTCGATGGATTACGCCGTCCAGACCGCTGCCGACGGGTTACGCGTCACCCTCGCGGGCCGCATGACGCTGGTGGATCATGAGAAGTTCCGCGCTGTGGTGGAATCAATCGAGCGGATGCAGGGTGAACGCTGCGTATTCGACCTCAGCGGGTTGGAGTTCGTGGATAGTTCCGGCCTTGGCATGTTCCTGATCGCCCGTGACGTGGCCCTGCCGAAGAATGTGGAGATTGAGCTGTTCGGGGCACAGGAATCGGTGCGCCGTATTTTGCAGATCGCCAAATTCCAGACGCTTTTCCGCGTCACGCCTTGATCGGACGGGGAGCCGCCAGCCGTGACCGCGCTGCCGCCAACCCCACCATCAGGCCCTGGCCGGCCGCCAGAAAGCGCCATCAATATTGGTGGTGATCTGGCGCCGGCACTGTTGCGGCGTATCGCGGTACTGCATGGATTCGGCATTGCCCCGCCGGGCACGCCCTGTACCATCATGATGACGTTGCGCGCCACGGATCGGGAGCTGCAGGCGTGCCTTGCTGAGGGCGCGCGGGGGTATGTGGAGGTGGAGAGCGATCTGGGCTTGCCTGCCCCCGCCCTGCGCGGCCTGACGGCATCGGATCGTCTGCATGTTTCCGTGACGACGGCCAGTTGTTTCAGCATGGCGATGCCCCCCATCCTGGGGGCGGAGATGATTGCGCGCGGCTGGCTGCTTCCGGATCGGGTGCATGATCTGGAACTGTGCCTGCACGAAGCGGTCAGCAACGCCGTGGTGCATGGCAATCTGGGTATCCGCAACGGGCCCGGTGGCGACCGGGAGGCGTTTGATCGCTTCCATCGTGAAATTCATAGCCGGATGACCGTGCGGGACTATGCCCGCCGCCGTGTCTCCATTGATATCAGCAACGAGGCTGATCGGGCACTGGTTGCCGTCAGTGATGAGGGGGAGGGGTATCAGGCGGCAAGTCCGGATGTGGCACCGGACGCCAAATCGGGCCGGGGCTTGCGCATTCTGCGGGAGTTGGCCGACGCGGTGGATGTCACCGCCGGTGGTTCCCGCATCAGCATGATGTTCAAACGATGAGTGGCGGTGCGGACAGCGAGAAGGGCGCCTTCCCCGGCGCGCCGCGTCGGATTGCCTTTGGCGATTTCCGTGTGCTGATTGTCGATGACAGCCGGTTCAACCGGGAAATCCTCTCGCGCTTCATGCATTGGGTGGGGATCGGCGGCATTGATTTCGCCACCAATGGCCAGGAAGGGCTGCAGCAGCTGGCAGCCCGTCATTATGATCTGGTGCTGCTGGACATCGACATGCCGGTGATGGATGGGTTGGCCATGTGCCGGCAGGTTCGCACCAACCCGGCCTGGGCCGATCTGCCGGTGCTGATGCAAACCTCCTCCCGCTCCGACCCGGCGGGGGTGAAGTGCTTTGAGGCCGGGGCATCGGATATTCTGGCCAAGCCGATCAATCCCGGTGAATGCATGGCCCGGGTGCGGCTGCATCTGGAAAAGCAGTTCTTCTTCCGCAACCTGTCTGATTTCCATCGCCGGCTGCAAAGCGACCTGAAGCTGGCCCGCAACATGCAGCTGTCGCTGATCCCGGATCAGCGGGCGATCACGGCGGCCGGGCTGCGCCACGGCCTGTCCATCGAGGGGCGGTTTGAGCCGTCGGACGAATTGGGCGGTGATTTCTGGACCATGTTTGATCTGGATGAAAACCGGCTGGGCATTCTAGCCGCCGATTTCTCCGGCCATGGCATTTCGGCCGCCATCAACACATTCCGTTTTCACACCCTGATTGAACGTATTCCCCCGCACGGGTACGAACCGGCGGCCTGGCTGACCATGCTGAACCGGCCGCTGAAGGATCTGCTGCCGGTGGGGCAGTTTGCCACCTGCTTCTATGGCATTATCGACCGGGCCGCCGGCACGCTGCGTTACGCGGCGGCCGGCGCGCCCAGCCCGCTGCTTTACTGCGCGGGCAAGAGCACCCTGCTGGATGCCAGCGGCCTGATGCTGGGCGTTTCCAACAATCCGCTGCTGACGGCGGATGAGGTGGCGTTTCCCCAGGGGACCAGCCTGCTGGTCTATTCCGACGCGGTGACGGAAGCGGAGGATCGCAACGGCCATTTGCTGGGGGAAGAGGGGCTGTTGCGGCTGGTCGATCAAACCTTCGGGACCGATGAAAAGCGGCTTGCACCTTTTCTTGCCGCCTTTGACACTGTGGTGCAGCGGCCCTTGGCCGATGATTTGACCGCCATCTGCATCAGCAGGCTGTAAGCCATGCCGGGAACTGGATTTTTCAGCGCCATTGCCGCCCTGGTGAAGCCGAACCGCCGTCGCTATGACCGGCGGTCGGTTTCCGCACCCGTCCATCTGCTTGTCGGATCGGATCGGTTCGAATGCCGCATCAGCGATGTTTCCGCCTCTGGCGCCTTGTTGGCAGGCGCCCCTTCCTTGCCGATCGGCACGCTGCTGGTGCTGGAGGTGCCGGCGGTGGGTGTGCAGGCTGATGCCCGTGTGGTTCGCCAATCCGCTCAGGGGATGGGGGTGGCCTTCACCAGGGAAGGGGTGGGGGCGATCATTGCTGGCTGGCTACGGGGACAAAGCCCGGCAGAGCCCGCCTGACGGGGCGGGGAATGGCGGCCCTGCGCCGGGTCTTCTTGCCGGGTGCCCATCGTCTGACAATATGCTACCTCTTCGCAGCCGGTGACGGGCATTGCCGTTGCCTGGATATGTGTCCGCTGATGGAAATTGCCTGCCTTGGCCACCCCGCCCCTGTCCAAAAATATAGCGGCTGTGCCCGCCGACAATAAGCGCAACCAGCCCACCTTCACGCTGGTGCGTCGCCTGATGCGCACCTATCTGGGGCCGTACAAGCTGCGGCTGGCCCTGGCTCTGGTGCTGATGGTGGCAGAGGCGGCCGGCACGGGTACCATCGCCCAGGGGCTGCAACCGCTTTTGGATACGGTGTTCCAGCCAGATAATCATGGCTATCTGCTGCCCTTCGCCGGGTTGATCTTTCTGGCCTTTGTCGTGCGCGGTGGCGCCTCCTATGGCCATTCGGTCATGGTCAACCATGTCGGCCAGCGGGTGGTGGCCCGCATCCAGGGGCAGGTTTACAGCCATCTGATCCGGTCCGATCTGGCCTATCTGCATGGTCGCGCCTCAGGCGAGTTGATTTCGCATCTGGTCAATGATGTGAACCAGATGCGCATGGCCGTGTCGGAATGCCTGACCGGCATCGTCAATAATGCGCTGACCCTGGTCGTGCTGATCGCGGTGATGTTCGAGAAGGACTGGCTGCTGGGCCTGATCGCCTTCACCGTCTTTCCCTTTTCCGGCTGGTTCCTGTCGCGCCTTGGCAAGCGGCTGCGCCGCATCGCCGCCCGCCAGCAGGCGGAGCTGGGCAATTTCTCTGCCGTGTTGAGCCAGACCTTCCAGGGCGCCCGCCATGTGAAGGCCTATGGCATGGAGGCATATGAGGAAAAGCGGGTCGGCGTGACCATCGACCGGTTGCGCAAGCTGACGGCCAAAAGCTATCGCACCGCCGCGTCGACCATGCCGATCAACGAGGTTTTCAGCGGTGTGGCCGTGGTCGGCATCATCCTTTATGGCGGTTATACGATCGGCACGGGTGACAGCACGGCGGGCCAGTTGGTGGCCTTTATCGGTGCCTTCATGCTGGCCTTCCAGCCGATGAAGGCGCTGACCAAGCTGAATGCCCAGTTGCAGATGGGGCTGGCGGCGGCAGAGCGGGTGCTGGCGGTGCTGGATGCCAAGCCCGCCATCCTGGATCGGCCCGATGCCAAAACGCTGCCGGTTTCCATGCATGGTATCCGGCTGGATCAGGTGCGCTTTGGCTATGGTGAGGATACCGTTGCCCTGAATGGTATTGATATTGATATCCCGCCCGGCCGCACCGTGGCCCTGGTGGGTGCCTCCGGTTCTGGCAAGACCACGGTGTTGAACCTGATTCCACGTTTTTACGATGTGGATGCGGGGCGGGTGCTGGTGGGCGGACAGGATATACGCGATGTCACGCTGGCCAGCCTGCGGGCCAATATCGCCCTGGTCAGCCAGGAAACGGCCCTGTTCGATGATACGATCCGCGCCAACATCGCCTATGGCCGCCCTGGCGCGTCAGAGGCAGAGGTGGAACAGGCCGCCCGCGATGCGGCGGCCCATGATTTTATCATCCAACTGCCCCAGGGCTATGACACGGTGGTGGGCGAACAGGGGCTGAAACTGTCCGGCGGCCAGCGCCAGCGCATTGCCATTGCCCGCGCCATGCTGAAGAACGCCCCCATCCTGCTGCTGGATGAGGCGACATCGGCCCTGGACAGCGAGTCCGAACGGGCCATCCAGGATGCGCTGCGCCGGTTGCAGGCCGGGCGCACCACCATGGTCATTGCCCACCGGCTGTCCACCATCATTGATGCCGACCGTATCTATGTGATGGACAGGGGCAAGGTGGTGGAACAGGGCACGCATGAGGAGCTGCTGGCGACCGGCGGTGCCTATGCCCGCTATTACGCCCTGCAGGCGGGGCTGGAGGGCTGATGGGCTGGTTGCTGGCGATCCTGGCGCTGTTGTATATCGCCTTTCTCGCCATGCTGACCCTACAGCAGGAAAAGCTGATCTTCCGGCCGCACCGGGGCCGTGTGAGCCCATCCGATTGGGGACTGGCTGATTTCCGGGTGGTACAGGCCGGCACGGCCGATGGCTTGGCGCTGGATTGCTGGTATCGCCCGGCCGATGGGCTGACCAAGCCTACCATCGCCTTGTTTCCCGGCAATGCCGGCCATCCCGGCTTGCGGGCGGACAAGGCGCTGGCGCTGGCCGATGCCGGCTATGGCGTGCTGATCGCCGGATATCGCGGCTATGCCGGCAATGAGGGGGAACCGTCGGAGAAGGGGTTGCTGGCTGACGGGCGGGCCGCCCTGGATTTCCTGGTCGGGCAGGGTGTGTCGGGCCGAAAGCTGGTGATCTGGGGCGAAAGCCTGGGAACGGGCATCGCCGTGCCGCTGGCCGTCGAACGCGGGCTGGCCGCCCTGATCCTGGAGGCACCTTTCACCAGCCTGTCGGATGTCGCGGCCCAGCGATACCCATTCATACCCGTGCGCGCCCTGCTGCGTCACCGTTTCAACAGTGCGGCTTTCATGGCGGAGGTGCACGCCCCGGTGCTGATCCTGCATGGCCGCGCCGACCGCACCATCCCGGTGGCGTTGGGGGAGGCGCTGGAGGCACTGGCGACCACCCCCGTCACCGCCTGGCGCCCGGCAGCGGGCGCCCATACCGACCTGATGGCCCATGGCGCCATGGCGCAGGTGCTGGCCTTCCTGGGTGGCGAGGCGGGAAAGCCCTCACCGGTGGAGATGGAACAGGTTCGCAGCGGTGGCCGGTCGCTTATCGTTCGCCCGTGAGCGCGATCAGGTCGGCCAGCGCTTCGGGCGTATCCGCATCGCGCAGCACGCCGTCGCGATCCATCGGCACGTCGCAGATGGCGGTGGCGTGGCGCAGCAACAGGTCACGGGCGCCCCTGTCGCCGCTCAAGCCCTGCATTTCCGGCAGATAGGTGCTGTTCCACAGAATGGGGTTGCCGCGCTGCCCGCCATGGCTGGGCACGCAGATGCCGCGCCCATCGGCGGGGGAGAAGGCGGCGATCAGCCGATCAATATCCGCCGCTGTCACCAGGGGCATGTCCCCCAGCAGCACCATCACCCCATCCAGGTCGGCGGGCAGGCTGGCCAGCCCGACTTTCAGGCTGGCGCTCATCCCCGCCGCATGATCGGCGGCATGGGTGATGTGGAGCGGTTGGCCGTTCAGCATCGCCCTTACCGCCGCATCATCATGGCCCGTCACCAGCGTCAGCCCGGATAGCTGAGACGCGACCGCCGCATCCACCACATGGCGCAGCAGGGGCTTGCCCTGCAAAGGCAGCAACAATTTATTTTTCTGGCCCATGCGCCGGCTGCTGCCGGCGGCCAGGATCAGCCCATGGATGCGCGGCTGCCGGGCACCCACGGCGCGGGGTACCGGGCGTTCCGCCACCTCTGCCAGCAGGCCGCCAACACCCATCGCCATGATATCATCCGGCGCCACATCCAATCCCGCACCGAACCGCCAGAGCAGCCAATCCACCCCATTCAGTTTGGGGGAGCGGGCACAGCCGGGCAGGCCCAATACCGGCTTGCCCTGCCGTTCCCCCAACATCAACAGATTGCCGGGATCAACCGGCATCCCCAGATGGCGCACCGTGCCACCCGCCTGTTCCAGCGCCAGCGGGATGACATCGCGCCGATCGGTAATGGCCGAGGCCCCAACGATCAACAGCAGATCGGCCCTGTTCGCCGCCAGCACAGCGGCCAGGGCCGTTTCCTCATGCGCCACCCGCTGTTCCCAGGCCAAGCTGGCGCCAATCCCCGCCAGCCGCTGCGCCAGCACGGCCCTTGTCTTGTCCAGCACGCCGGGCTTGGTGCCGGGCAGCAGCGTCTGCACCAGCCCCACCGACAGGCCAGCCCAGGGGGAAAGCCAGATCGACGGTTCCCCCAGAACCTGTTCCACCTGCGAAATGATGCTTTCAGGAACAGCGAAGGGAATGATCTTCACCGTCGCCACCATCTGCCCCGCCACCACCGGCGTGAAGGGGGGCAGGGTGGCGATGGTCACCCCTTCATCAATCCGGTTTGCCCGGTCAATCACCGCCCGGTCCAGCACCAGCAGGCCGTCGCTGGCCGCGAACAGGTTGACCCGGCCGGTAAAGGCCGCCCCTCGCGTCAGTCCGGGCCCGGCCAGCGGCTGGCCAACGCGGGTGGCGGCCCGGTCTTCCGCCACATCATCGGCGTCCAGTTGGGCGACAATGATCGTTTCGATACCGGATGCAATGATCCTGTCCGTATCTGTCACCGTCAATACATGGCCCTTGCGCAGGCGCAGATCGGGCAGTGACAGGGCATGGGCCAGGATATGCCCAGCCGCCATAAGGGTTGGTACGGAACCGAAACGCATCCGCCTTATTCCTTTGGCGCTTTTTGTTTGGGCCCCCGCAGGTGCAGCACCATGTCGGCCAGGATGGAGAGGGCGATTTCCTGCGGGCTGACGGCCCCGATATCCAGCCCGACCGGCCCCCGGATGCGGGCGAAATCCGCCGCGGTCACCCCATCGGCCAACAGCCGTTCGCGGCGGCTGGCATGGCTTTTCCGGCTGCCCAGGGCACCGATATAGAAGGCGGGCGTGGCAAGGGCGGCCTTCAGGGCCGGATCGTCGAATTTGGGATCATGGCTGAGCGTCACGATGGCGCTGCGTGCATCGGGCTGCAAGGCCGCCAGCGCCTCATCCGGCCATTCCGGCACCAGGGCGATGTCGGGGAACCGCTCCGGCGTGGCAAAGGCCGCACGCGGGTCGATCACCACCACCTGATATCCGGCCAGCCGCGCCGCCGGGGCCAATGCCTGGGCCAGATGCACCGCACCGATGATGAACAGCCGCAAAGGCGGGGCGAAGATATTGATGAAGAAACGGCCATCATAGAATTCCACCATGCCGCTGCGATCATGGCGGATGGCATCCAGCACCTGGGGCAGGAATTCATCCTCCAGCCCGACATCGCCCTGCTGCCGCCCATCGCCGCCCACCAGGGTCTGGAAGCCGGTGCCCATATCGGTGACCAGGGCGACCGCCTGGCCGGCCTGCTGGGCCCGACGCAGGGCTTCGAACACACGGCGTTTCATGTTACCGGCTCCAGATAGATCTCCAGCTTGCCGCCACAGGCCAGGCCCACTTCCCAGGCCATGTCATTGCTGATGCCGAAGGAGAGCAGGCGCGGCTCCCCCTCCTGCATCACCTTTTCCGCCTGCAGCGCCACCGCCCCTTCGATACAGCCGCCGGAAACCGATCCGGCCATGGCACCGTCCCCGGCAATGGCCATCAGGCTGCCGACGGGGCGGGGGGCGGAACCCCAGGTGCCGATGACGGTGGCCAGTACCACCGGTTTGCCCGCCGCCAGCCAGTCGGCGGCCTGCTGCAAGATCAGGGCGTTATCCGCCGCCAGCGTACTCATGATGCAGCCTCCGGCCCTTCGGGGGAAATGTGGGTGCCACAGATGGGGATTTTATCGGAAAGGCCCAGCGGCTCAACCCAGGCGCCGGCCCTGGCTCCCCGCCAGCTCCTGGATCAATTGCCATGCCACGCGGCCCGACCGGTTGCCGCGTGTGACCGACCATTCCACGGCGGCGGCGTGCAATTCCTCCACCGGGATACTCAGGCCATAGGCGGCGGCATAGCCCTCGATCATGGCGAAGAACGTATCCTGGTCGCAGGAATGGAAGCCCAGCCACAGGCCGAACCGGTCGGACAGGCTGATCTTCTCCTCCACCGCCTCCGCCGGGTTGATGGCCGTCGAGCGTTCATTCTCGATCATGTCGCGCGGCATCAGATGGCGGCGGTTGGAGGTGGCATAGAGCAGCACATTTTCCGGCCGTCCCTCGATCCCGCCTTCCAGCATGGCCTTCAGGGATTTGTACTGGCCGTCATCGGTGCCGAACGAGAGGTCATCACAGAACAGCAGGAAGCGGCGGTCGCTGACGCGCAGCACATCCAGCAGCTTGGGCAGGGTGGGGATATCCTCCCGGTGGATTTCCACCAGCACCAGAAGACCCGGCGCATCACGGTTGATGCGGGCATGGATGGATTTCACCAGGGAGCTTTTGCCCATGCCCCGGGCACCCCACAGCAGGGCATTGTTGGCCGGCAGGCCACGGGCGAAGCGCTGGGTATTTTCCAGCAATTGCTGGCGCTGCCGGTTGATGCCCTGCAACAGTTCCAGCTCCACGAAGGACACCTTTTCCACCGGCACCAGGGCCAGTTCCGCCGCGCGCCAGACAAAGGCGTCGGCCGCCGCCAGATCGGCGCGCGGCGTGGCGGGCGGGGCCAGCCGGTCCAGCGCGTCGGCAATGCGGGACAGGATCGGCAGCAACGGATGGGAAGTGTCGGTCATGGTCATGCGTCTGTCGCGGTTTTCGGGCAAGATGGGGGCTTGCGGGCGGCAAGCGCCCACCCCAATTGTGCGGGGCCGGAACGGTAGCATGTGGAAGCGGCCATCAAACCCGGTTCAGCCGCATGGCTGGGGTGAGTTTCGGTTGCAACCCGCCCGTCCCCTTGTATAGTCCCCGCGTCTGGCGTTTCGCCTGAAAAGATCCGTCCTTTGAGGAGCAGTTGATGTTCATTTCCACGGCCTATGCCCAGGCTGCCGCAGCCCCGACCGATGGGGGCGGGATGCAACAGTTGATGTCGCTGGCGCCGCTGGTGCTGATTTTCGTCGTCTTCTATTTCCTGCTGATCCGTCCGCAGCAGAAGAAGATGAAGGAACATAAGTCGATGCTGGACGCCCTGCGCCGGGGCGACAAGGTCGTCACCGGCGGCGGCATTGTCGGCACCGTCATCAAGGTGGGTACCGATGATGATGTGACGGTGGAAATCGCCGAGGGCGTGCGCGTCCGCGTCATGCGCGGCACCATCACCAGCGTGCTGAGCAAGACCGAGCCGGTGAAGGGCGACGATAAGTAATATCATCGCTTGTTGTGCCTGAAAGGCCCGCGCAGCCCTTGGGAACAGGGGTAACGCGGGCCTTGTTATATCGGACATACACAGCCGAGGTATCCGATGGATGTGACCCCGATCATCCCCGCCGACCGTCAGGTGATCGACACCTATGGCCCCGGCATATTCCGCGTTTCCAACCGGCTGTATCAGGGTGCGGTGATCGTGCAGCCGGACGTCACCCACCCCTGGGATGTCAGCGGATTCGCCGGGTTGGTACTGGAAAGCTTCGCCCTGATCACCCAGGCCGACCCGAAGGTGGAGGTGCTGCTGCTGGGCTGTGGGGCGAAGATGCAGTTGCTGCCGTCCGCCCTGCGCAAGGCGCTGCGGGAGGCCGGCGTGGTGGTGGATGTGATGGACAGCCCCGCCGCCTGCCGCACCTATAATGTACTGCTGGCCGAAGGGCGGCGCGTGGCGGCCGCCCTGCTGCCGGTTTAAGTCTGTACCAGCCGGGCGGCGCGCTGGCCCGACAGCACCGCCCCTTCAATGGTGGCGGGCAGGCCGGTATCGGTCCAGTCCCCCGCCAGCAGCATATTATCCAACCCAGGTACCCGCGCACCGGGCCGCTGCGCTGCGTTGGCCGGCGTAGCGGCGAAACCGGCCCGCCGCTCCTTGATGATGCGGCAAGGCGGGCAGGGGGCTGTCGGCGTCCCCAACAGGCGGGCGATATCCGCCCATAAAAGTGTCGCCAGGGCCTCTGATGGCTGCTCCATCCAGCGGTCAGCAGCGCTGACCGTGACCGACAGCACATCGCCCCGCCGGAACAGCCATTCTGCCACCCCGCCGACCAGCCCGATGAAGGGCGGGAGTGACGGTACCGGTACAGGCAGACGGAAATGGGCGTTCAGGATGGCGCCATGGTCCAGCGGCACCGTCAGACCCGGCAGCAGCTCCGCCGTAACAGGTGCCGGCAGGGCCAGCACCACGCGATCCTGCGGCCCCAGACCAACCGGCCCATCGTTGAAATCCAGTGCCACCACCCGCCCGGCCTGGATGGTCAGGCCGCGCAGGCGATGCCCAACATGCAGGGGCACATCCCTGGCCCGCAGCCAGGCCAAAGCCGGATCGATAAAGGCCCCCGACAGACCGGCAGCACCAGCGAAATAGGGCCGGCAGGCCGCCGGCCCCTTCAGCAGGGTGCGGCGGAAAACAGACCAGAGCAGAGCGGCGGATGCCGCCGCCGGGGCCGTGTTGAGGATGGCGATGGTCAGCGGCTGCCAGAGACGCTGGCCGATGGGGCTGTCCATTGCCAGCACATCGACCACCCGCGCCTGCCGCCCGTGGAGCGGCAGGGCCAGCGGGCGCAGATAGTCCCACCAGCGTGTGCCGGGCACCCTGCGAGCGGGATCGAATATCCAGCCGGGACCATGGCCGGGGCGCAGCACCCAGCCTTCCCCGCTGGCCAGATCATGGAAGGGCAGTTCCACCCTCTCCGAGCTTTCCAGCGCCGCCCGTCCGCCGATCCGGTCTAGATAGGCCAGGGCATGATGATTGGCCCCCAGCAGCAGATGGTTGCCATTATCGATCACACGATCCAGCAGCGGGTCATGGAAGGACCGACAGCGCCCGCCAGCCTGCAGGGCGGCTTCATGCAGCATGACCGCCCGCCCGGCCGCCGCCAATTCCACGGCGCAGGCCAAGCCGGCCAGACCGGCGCCGACAATATGGGTGACGGGCTGGGACAAGCTGGCGATCAGGGGCGCGGCGGCCGGCCGATAATGCTGCCCGCCGCGATGCGGATTTTCTCCAGCTTGCTGAGCTTCGGCCGGCGCAGCAGGGCCGCCGGGTTCCATCCCCGTTGCCGCAGCCGGCGCAGGATGCGGTAATAAAGCCGGATCATGGCGATGGCCGGGCGCAGGGGCCGCACATCCCCCTTCAACAGGGTGGCGGCACGGCGGAACGCATCCTCCGTCCGCAAGGCCAGCGCCTCACAGGCGGCGGGAAAGGCGGGGTGGCCCAGCACCGCCTGCGGGTCGCGTCTGGCCATGGCCGGATCGATCCCCACCTGCAGCAGAATGTCCGCCGGCATGTAGCAGCGACCGATGGCGGCATCTTCCGCCAGATCGCGCAGGATATTGGTCAGTTGCAGACTATGGCCCACGGCGACGGCAAAGGCATCCGCCTCCGCATCGCTGCGCCCGAACACCCGTACGCAGAGCAGACCGACGGCACCGGCCACGCGGCGGCAATAAAGTTCCAGCACGGCCGGTTCGGGCGCCCGTACCGGCCCGTCAATATCCATCATCATGCCGTCAACGACGGCCTGCAGCTCCGCCTGGGGTAGCTTGTAGCGGTCGATGGCGGCGGCCAGATCGCGCAACGGCCCGTTGCGCTCCGTCTCCGCCGTGGCAGGGCTGTAGAGCGCATCGACGCGGCGGCGCCATTCCGCCACCGCCACACGCTTGGCCTCAGCCGTGCCGGGGCCATCGGCAATATCGTCCACGGCACGGCAGAAACCATAAATGGCAAACATGGCCTGCCGCTTGTCCGGGGCCAGGAAGCGCAGCGGCCAATAGAAGGTGGAGTTCTCCCCCGCCTGTTTGGACAAGGACGGGCAGGGGCCGCGCCGGGCCGGGCGGTGGGCGATGCCGCGCGCTACCCCCTTGACCACCGCCCCCAGGCGGGCAAAGCTGCCCAACTGCACCCGCGCCGCCAACGGATCATGCTGGCGCAGCCGACGCGACAGGCTTTGCGCCAGGGAGACGATCACCGCCGCCTCCAGCCGCAGGCCGGTATTGATGATGTGGCAGGGCAGCGTTTCCGCCCGGACCAGCAATTCATCTACCCGGTCAAGCACCCGGTTGATTACCTGCCGCACGGCGGGTGTGGCCTGCCGTTCCACCAAATGTTCAGCACTGCCCCCTGCCTCATCAAACCAGTTCAGTGGCATATAGCAGCGGCCAATATCCACCCAGTCAGACCGGCAGTCTTGAACATGGTTCAATATCTGCAGGGCCGTGCAGAGCGCATCAGCCGCCGGGGCGGCGGCCATGCTTTCGCCATGCAGTTCCAGCAGGAAGCGGCCCACCGGATTGGCGGAATAACGGCAGTAAAGCAGCAGATCATCCCATTGCCGGCAATGGCTGCCCAGGGCATCGCGCCGGAAGGCCTGCAGCAATTGGCGGGCGTGCAGGCCGGATACGCCGGTCGCCGCCTGGCTGGCCTTCAATTGCAGGGCAGGGGCCAGCCAGGGCTGATTGCCCACCCCGCTGACCAGGGCGCGTTCCAGCGCGTCCAACTGCGCAATGCGCATGTCCGGTTCGGCCAAGGGATCATCGGCAATATCATCGGCCAGCCGGGCAAAGGCGTAGAAGGCCATGACATGCGGCCGCAGCGGGGCCGGAATCAAGCGGGAGGCAACGGGGAAATTTTCCTCCGCCGCTGATTTGCGCAGGCTCGGGCCACCGGAGGGTATCCCCGGTTGGGCGGCAGGATGGGCGGTGCGGAAATCAGCCATGGGTGCTGCTCGCGGAGGACGGTCGGCACTACTTTGCCAGATCATGTGCCGGGGGAGAAGCCACCTCAGCGCCTTAAGTTCCCCTGTGGCGAAAAGCCATAAAAAAACCCCGACCGGTTAACACGGTCGGGGCCTTGCTCAACCTTTTAGGTTAAGACTTTAAGGATGACCTTATACCAACCCGTCGAAAGCTTGAGCTTTCGGCGGGTTGGAGGCCGGCGACCGCCGGCCCGCGGGCACGTGCCCGCGTAAGCCAAGGGCGCGGATGCGCCTGCCCGGCGCCTGAGGGAACGCAAAATCTCCCTGGATCGGTCACGATCAAGGGAGATTGATGTTAGATCACCGAGCCGGCCTTGATCTTGGCCAGACGGGCATTGACGGCATCCCAGTTCACCACGTTCCACCAGGCGGCCAGATAGTCCGCGCGGCGGTTCTGGTACTTCAGGTAATAGGCGTGTTCCCACACGTCGTTACCGAACAGCACCGGGGTGCGGTTGAACAGCGGGGTGTCCTGGTTCGGCTGGGCAACGATGGCCAGCTTGCCGGCGGTGTCGGCGGTAACGAACACCCAACCAGAGCCAAACTGCTTGGTGCCGGCTTCGTTGAACTTCTTCTTGAAGTCCTCAAACGAACCGAAATCGCGGACGATGGCGGAACCAACCTCGCCGGTCGCCTCGCCACCACCATTCGGGCCCATGATGGACCAGAACATGGAATGGTTGGCGTGACCGCCGCCATTGTTGCGGACAACGGTGCGGATGCTTTCCGGCAGCTCGCCCAGGCGGGCCAGCAGGTCTTCCAGCGACAGGCCATGCAGCTGGCTGTGGTCAGCCAGGGCATTGTTCAGGTTAGTGATATAGGTCTGGTGGTGCTTGCCATGATGCAGACCCATGGTCTGGGCATCGATGTGCGGCTCCAGCGCTGCGGTGTCGTAGCTGAGTTCCGGCAGGGTGAACGCCATGATGGACGGCTCCTGTGGCTGAATGTTGCACCGCCCCAATTGTTGGAACGGCCTGACACGGGGTTGAGAGATACGACCGTGTAGCCCTATGGTCAACCCGCTGCGGTGGCAAAGGTTCAATCATCTCCACAGGATGAACGGACCCTAGGAAAGGGGCGTACCAGCGCCTATAAGCCATGCTTCCAATCCCGTTCCGCCGCCGCCAGAGACCCCCGATATGGCCGAACCGATCCTGAGCGCGTGCGCCGACTCCGTGCGCCGCTACGACCATGACCGGTACCTGACCGCCCTGTTCGCCCCCGCCGACCGGCGCGAAGATTTGTTCGCGCTCTATGCCTTCAATCTGGAAGTCGCCAAGACGCGGGAGGTGGTGAGCGAGCCCATGCTGGGCCAGATCCGCCTGCAATGGTGGCGGGAAAGCATCGAGGGGGCCTATGCAGGCCAGCCCCGCCGGCATGAGGTGGTGGAGCCGCTGGCCGCTGCCATCGCCCGCCATAGGCTGGACAGCGCCCTGTTCGACCGGCTGATCGACGGGCGCGAAGCCGACATGGATGACGAGGCGCCGGCCGATCTGGAATGCCTGATCAACTATGCCCAGGTCACCGGCGCCCCGGTGATGCAACTGGCGGCCCAGATACTGGGGGCGAACGATCCGGCCAGCCAGGAGGCGGCACGGTTGGTTGGCACCGGCTGGGCCCTGACCGGCATCATCCGCGCCGTGCCCTTTCTGGCGCGCGGCCACCGTTCCCGCCTGCCGGCCAATCTGATGATCCAGCATGGCGTGACCGAACCGGCACTGTATGAGATGAAGCCGGAAGCGGGACTGGCCAAAGTGGTGCAGGCGGTGGCCGACAGTGCTGCCGACCATCTGCAACGCGCCCGCGCCCTGCGCGGTCAAGTCGCCAAGGCGGCCCTGCCGGCCTTGCTGCCAGCCAGGCTGGGCGACCATTATCTGGGGCGGATCGCCAAGCTGGGCTATGACCCGCTCCACCGCGACCTGCTGCGCCCGCAGGTTGGGAGACAGATCAGTCTGGCCTGGGCGGGGTTGTGGGGGCGGTATTAGAGCCGGGTGCGTTTAACCGGAAACGCACCCGGCTCCAAGCCCTTGTTCAGCGAGCGGATTCACGCTCCAAAGCGATTCCGCTTTTCCGCGATCCGCTCTAATCCCCCAACCGCCAGTCCGCCGGGGCTGGTCGGCGGTCGCCAGCCATGAAGCGGCCGCCATAGGGGGCAAGGCAGAGATCCACCAGAGCCAGCACCTCCGACGGATCCTGATTGGCAAACAACTCCCCAAAGGCATGTTCGAAGGTGGCGGCCAGCATCGGGTCAAGCCGCATCAGTGCCTTGGCCAGCCCCTTGCCGGTGCCTGTCCAGGCACCGGCGGCGCGCACGGTGAAATCCGCCAGATCAATATAAAGCCGCGCCCCGATGGCCAGTTGCTCAGCCGGACTGCGCGGCTGGGCCAGATCGGCGGCAAGGTCGGAGATGGCATAGCGGCGGGACCGGTTCTCCTCCTCCGGCAATTCGGGCGGGCCGCCATCCAGCACGGCCTGAGCCTGCCGTTTCAATTCCTCAATCAGGCCGGGATCGCCCGCCACCGGCAATCCATTGGCCACCATGCGGGCCAGTGAGGGCTTGCCTATCTGGCGATCCGCCTCCCAGAAATAGGCGAGCGTATCGGGATCGTGCAGGAACAGTTCCACCGTGATGCCCAGCCGTTCATGCGTCTCCCGCACAGCACTGGGCAGGTGATGATAGACCAGCACGGCATCAATATCCGATCCCGGCCCGGCGTTGCCCTTGGCGACGGAACCGGCCAGAAAGGCGGCGATCACATCGGGCTGATCGGTCCATTCCCGCAGGACGGTGTCGGCAATCTCGATGGTGGGCGTGATGTTCATGCCGCGTTCCCTTGGGTGACGGTCAGCGCCAGGGTGAGGGCGCGTTCAACGGTGGCAAGGCGAACCGCGGTGCGGTCGCCAGGGAAGACATGGCGTTCCACCAGCACCTCACCGCCCCGCCGGGCACGGGCGATATAGACCAGCCCCACCGGTTTTTCAGCCGAACCGCCCCCCGGCCCGGCAATGCCGGTGACGGCCAGCGTAACGTCAGCCCGCGAATGGGCCAGTGCGCCCAGCGCCATGGCACAGGCGACCGGCTCGCTGACGGCGCCATGATCGGCGATCAGCACCGCCGGCACGCCCAGCATCGCCGTCTTGGCTTCGTTGGTGTAGGTGACAAAGCCCCGGTCCACCACGGCGGACGATCCGGCCACGGCGGTCAGGCAGCCGGCGATCAGCCCGCCGGTACAGCTTTCCGCCGTGGCGATCCACAGGCCCGCCGTCTGATAGGCATCGCGGATATCATCGGCCAGCTTGGTCAGGTGTTCCGGGAACATCGGCCATCCCCCTGTCAGGTGATCAATCCAGCACCAACGGCAGGCGCACCGTAGCAGCGGCCTGGGCGGCAATGCCTTCCCGGCGACCGGTGAAGCCCAGCCCTTCCGTCGTCGTCGCTTTCACACTGACGCGCGCGGGATCGATGGCCAGGATTTCGGCGATCCGCGCCACCATGGCGGCCCGGTGCGGCCCGACCTTGGGCCGCTCACAGATCAGCGTGACATCAACATGGGCGATCACGCCCGCCTTTTCCGCCACCAGATCGGCGGCATGGCGCAGGAACCGGGCGCTGTCCGCCCCCTTCCAGCGCGGATCGGTGGGCGGGAAATGCTGACCGATATCGCCGGCGCAGATGGCGCCCAGCAGGGCATCGGTCAGGGCATGAAGGCCGACATCAGCATCGGAATGTCCCTCCAGCCCCTGATCATGCGGGATTTTCAGACCGCAGAGCCAGACATGATCCCCATCATGGAACTTGTGCACATCAAAACCGGTACCGGTGCGCACATCGCCCAGGCCCGCCAGATAGAGCCGCTCGGCGCGGGCCAGATCGTCCTTGGTGGTCACTTTCAGATTATCCGGATTGCTGGGGACAAGGGTGACGCTCAGCCCGGCCTGTTCGGCCACGGCGGCATCGTCGGTCAGGTTCATGCCGGCGGCGCGGCGATGGGCGATCAGGATATCGGGGAAGCGGAAGCCCTGCGGCGTCAGCGCCCGCCACAGGGCGGTACGGTCCACCGTGCCGGCGCTGGCGACTTTCCCGTTCCCCACCGCCGCCCCGCGTTTCAGCGTGTCGGCCAGCGGGGTGGCGGCAATCGCCCCCGGTGCCTGTTCCAGGGTGGCGATCACCCCGGCGATGGCGG
This sequence comes from Niveispirillum sp. SYP-B3756, assembly GCF_009495745.1. Classification (GTDB taxonomy): domain Bacteria; phylum Pseudomonadota; class Alphaproteobacteria; order Azospirillales; family Azospirillaceae; genus Niveispirillum. Next base: position 299,167 of record NZ_WIDQ01000003.1, on the reverse strand, counting down.
CCCCATCCACCAGCGGGCGGGCGGCATCATGGATCAGCACCAGATCGGGCGCATGGCCGGCCAGGGCCTCCAGCCCGTTCAGCACACTGTCCTGCCGGGTCGGCCCGCCGGTGATGGGCGGTGGCAGGTCCAGCCCCGCCACCGCCTGTTCATAAAGGTCGCTGAAGGCCGGATCGATGACGACGCGGACGGCGGTAATCTCCGGTCGGCGCAAAAACGCCTCCACCGTGCGGCGCAGCACCGGCTTGCCCGCCAGTGGCAGATATTGCTTGGGCAGATCGGCCCCGAAACGGGTGCCGCGTCCGGCGGCGACGATCAGGGCAACACAACTGGGCATTGGGCGACCATGGCGATGGATGGAGAGCCGGAACCTAGCGCGCTTCGTCGGCTTCGCCAACCCGTGCTGAACAGGCCGGTTTGCGTCACCGCAGCAGCGGACATGCGGCTGCGCAATATTGCAATTTTCAAACGATATGTTAGCGTCTCGCCTAATTTTGATGCATCCGCGAAATATGCCTGTTTTTTAGGCGATTTTGCACCCATATCGGGGCAGTGCATCAAATCGGTGCAAAGGTATCAGCGATATGGCGAAGCGTCTCAACCCCATCCAGATTGGCCCCGTGCGCATTGAGGATCCGGTGATCCTGGCGCCGCTTTCCGGCGTCACCGACATGCCCTATCGCCGGCTGGTGAAACGCACCGGCGCCGGGCTGGTGGTGTCGGAGATGATTGCCAGCCAGGCGATGATCCGTGCCACCCGCGAAAGCCTGCTGAAAACGGAATGGAGCCTGGATGAGGCGCCGATCTCCATGCAGTTGGCCGGGTGTGAACCGGATGTGATGGCCGAAGCTGCCAAGCTGAATGAGGATCGCGGCGCCCATATCATCGATATCAATTTCGGCTGCCCGGTGAAGAAGGTGGTCAATGGCTATGCCGGTTCCGCCCTGATGAAGGATGAGCCGCTGGCCGGCAAGATCATGGAGGCGACCGTGAAGGCCGTCACCGTGCCGGTGACGATGAAGATGCGCAAGGGCTGGGACGCCAATAATCTGAATGCCCCGCGTCTGGCGAAAATCGCCGAAGAATGCGGCATTCAGATGCTGACCGTGCATGGCCGCACCCGTTGCCAGATGTATAACGGCACCGCTGACTGGAAATTCATCCGCGAGGTGAAGGAGGCGGTGAAGATCCCCGTAATCGCCAATGGCGATATCAACAGCTTTGACGATGCCGTGCGCTGCCTGGAGGAATCCGGGGCCGACGGCATCATGATCGGGCGCGGCACCTATGGCCGGCCCTGGTTCATCGCCCAGGTGATGCATTACCTGCGCACGGGCGAGAATCTGCCGGAACCGTCGCTGGCCGAGCAGATGCAGATCGTGCTGGAACATTATGAGGCGATCCTGGCCCATTACGGCATCGATGCCGGCCTGAAGATCGCCCGTAAACATGTCGCCTGGTATTCCAAGGGCCTGCCCGGTTCCGCCGATTACCGCAACGCCATCATGACGACGGAGAGCCCGGACGTGATGAAGCAGCATATTGCCGGTTTCTATAAGGCCAGCATGGACCGGGGCGTCATCGTGCGGGTGGCCGCCTGATGGCGCGCAGCCCGGTCTATCCCCGCCGCAATGGCGGCGATATTGATCCGACGGCCATTCTGGCTGCCCTGCCGGACCCGGTGATGGTGGTGGATGGCGATGGGCTGATCCGCTTCATCAATCTGGAAGCCCAGGAATTCTTTGATGTCAGCGCCACCCGCGTCATGGGTACACCGCTGAGCGAGCTGATCCCGGAGGACAGCCCCGTCTTCAACCTGCTGGATCAGGCCCGCCTGACCCATTCCACGGTCTGCAAATACGGGATCAGTGTGGAGACCCAGCGCATCGGTCCGCACAGCGTGACCATGCAGGCGGCCCCCCTGGGCGATCCGCCCGATCAGGTGGTGCTGACCATCCATGAACGCTCCATTGCCCGGCGGATCGACAGCCAGTTGAACCATCGCGGGGCCGCCCGCTCCGTCGTTGCCATGGCGGCAATGCTGGCGCATGAGGTGAAGAACCCGCTGTCCGGCATCCGGGGGGCAGCCCAGTTGCTGGAAGAAAATGCCAACGAAGATGACCAGATACTGACCCGCCTGATCTGCGACGAGGCTGACCGCATCGTCGCGCTGGTGGACCGGATGGAGGTGTTTACCGATGGGCGCCCGCTGGAGCGCCAGGCGGTGAACATCCATGCCGTGCTGGAACATGTGCGCCGCATCGCCCAGACCGGCTTTGCCCGCCATATCCGCTTTATTGAGAAATATGATCCTTCCCTGCCGCCGGTGCTGGGCAACCGCGACCAGTTGGTCCAGGTCTTCCTTAATCTGGTGAAGAACGCGGCCGAGGCCTGCCCGGAACAGGGAGGGGAGATCATGCTCTCCACCGCCTATCAGCATGGGGTGCGGCTGGCCGTGGCGGGATCGGACAGCCGGATGCATCTGCCCCTGCTGGTCTGCGTGGCCGATAACGGCCCTGGCATCCCTGACGACCTGCGCGTCAACCTGTTCGATCCCTTCGTCACCACCAAGATGAACGGAACCGGCCTGGGTCTTGCATTAGTCGCCAAGATCATTGGTGACCATGGGGGGGTGATCGACTTTGAAAGCGTGCCGAAACGCACGATCTTCAAGGTTTCCCTCCCGGTCACCGGTGCTGGGGTTAACGGAGAGGGTGCCTAAAAAATGGGCGCAACCATTCTCGTTGCGGATGATGACCGGGCGATCCGGACCGTGCTGACACAGGCGCTGACCCGCCTGGGGCACGAAGTGAGAACGACAGGCAATGCCGCCACCTTGTGGCGGTGGGTGCAGGAAGGGGAAGGTGACCTGGTCATCACTGATGTGGTGATGCCAGATGAGAATGGGCTTGATCTGGTCCCGCGCATCAAGAAGCTGCGGCCGGAATTGCGCATCATTGTGATGAGCGCGCAGAACACGCTGTTGACCGCGGTCAAGGCGGCGGAGCGTGGTGCCTTTGAATATCTACCCAAGCCCTTCGATCTGAAGGACTTGATGGCGATTGTGCAGAAGGCGCTGTCGGCCCCGTTACCGGCCAGCCAGCCAACGCCCGCACCGCAGCCGGAAGAGGAGGAGGAGAACCTTCCCCTGATTGGCCGGTCGCCGGCCATGCAGGAAATCTATCGTGTCCTGGCCCGGTTGATGGGCACGGACCTGACAGTGATGATCACGGGGGAATCCGGTACCGGCAAGGAACTGGTGGCGCGTGCGCTGCACGATTACGGCAAACGGCGTGGCGGCCCTTTCGTCGCCATCAATATGGCGGCGATCCCGCGCGAGTTGATTGAATCCGAACTGTTCGGGCATGAGAAGGGGGCGTTTACCGGCGCCACCATGCGGTCCACTGGCCGGTTCGAACAGGCCCAGGGCGGCACCCTGTTCCTGGATGAAATCGGCGATATGCCGCTGGAGGCGCAGACCCGGCTGCTACGCGTGCTGCAGGAAGGTGAATATACCACCGTCGGCGGGCGCACCCCGATCAAGACCGATGTACGCATCGTGGCGGCCACCCACCGCGACCTGCGCACCCTGATCCGCCAGGGCCTGTTCCGGGAGGATTTGTTCTATCGCCTGAATGTCGTGCCAATCCGCCTGCCGCCTCTGCGCGAACGCACAGAGGATGTGCCGGCCCTGGTGCGGCATTTCCTGAACCAGGCCGCACAGCAGGGCTTGCCGCATAAAAGCGTCGATAACGCCGCCATGGACCGGCTGAAACGCTATCGCTGGCCGGGCAATGTGCGTGAGCTGGAAAATATGGTGCAGCGGCTGGCGGCACTCTATTCCCAGGAAATCATCAGCCTGGATGTCATCGATACCGAACTGGCGGAGACCAACCCGGCCGCCGCCCCCACGCAGGAGCCGGTGAATGAGGGCTTGAGTGCCGCTGTTGAGCGGCATTTGCGGGAATATTTCGCCGCCCATAAGGACGGTATCCCGGCGGCAGGCCTCTATGACCGCATCCTGCGGGAGGTGGAGCGGCCGTTGCTGTCCCTGTCGCTGACCGCGACCAGGGGCAATCAGATCAAGGCCGCCCATATGTTGGGGCTGAACCGCAATACCTTGCGCAAGAAGATCCGTGACCTGGATATCCAGGTGGTGCGCGGGTTGAAGTAAAAGCCGGACTGCCGGCGTACAGGGAACGTCCTGTGCGCCGGCAGTTTGGAGGGGGATCAGGGCTTGCCGATCAATGCAATCGACAGCCGCCTGATTGCCGACAATTCATCAGGGGTGACCCGGCCTTTGAACGCAGCTTGCCGCGCCTGCCAATCAACGCTTTTCACCTGATCAGACAAGACCGCACTATCGCCCGCAACGCCGACCCTGACTTCAAACGGGTATCCCTTGATCTGGGTTGTCATCGGGCAACATAGCATCAGACCGGTGCGGCGGTTATAGGCCAGCGGGCTCAGGACAACAGCCGGGCGATGGCCGGCCTGTTCATGCCCGGCCTGCGGGGTGAATTGCAGCCAGACAACGTCACCCGCCTCCGGCACATAGGTCATTCAGAGACTCTCCCGCCCCATGGTCGGCCCCAAGGACAGTTCCCCATGCAGATTGTCAGGGGTGATGGCGTCAATCAGGGTGGTGAGGTCGGGCTCCGTACTTTGTACCGGTTCGATGACGATCCGCCCAGCTTCCTCCCGCACCTCAACAATGGCGTTCATCGGCAGCTTCGCCGCCTGCATTACGGCGGCCGGAATATGGATGGCGGCGCTGTCGCCCGACTTTTTCATCGTCACCCGCATCACCATTCTCCAGGCTCCCCTTGAACACAGGCCTAACATTAGCACGAAGGCAAGGCCGTGCCATTGTCGTTCAGACCCGTCCTGTCCAACCACACCTTGTTGCAGCTTTATCACGTTGCGGGCTGGCGCATAGTGTAGCTTTCTGGTAACAGTTCTGCTTCGCGCAGGTTCCGTCCAGCCAAGGCAGACGCTTTGCTCCCTACCGGATTGTTTGACGCCATTACCCTTCCTTCGGTGCCCCATGACTGATGTGGCACCCGACCTGACGCCCCCGTCGCAAGGGCTGTGGCGGCGCATTTTCGGCTGGTCACGCGGGCGGCACCTGTCGGCCATTGCGGCCGTGGCGCTGACCATTGCCGCGATTGCCGCCGGTGCCGCCACCTATGCGGCGCTGACCGAGACCTTGCCTGTCGGCAATGATCAGAACACCGTCACCCTGCTGTTGACCCTGGATGGCGTGCTGCTGCTGCTGCTGGGGGCGGTGGTGGCAAGGCGCATCGTGGCGCTGTGGGTGGAACGACGGCGCGGCATGGCGGGGTCGCGCCTGCATATGCGGCTGGTGGCCGTTTTCTCCATCCTGGCGGTGCTGCCGGCCATCATCATGGCCATCTTCTCCGCCCTGTTCTTCTATGTCGGCCTGCAAAGCTGGTTCAGCGACCGGGTGCGGCTGGTGGTGAATGAATCCCTGGCCGTGGCCGAGGGATATCTGAAGGAACACCAGCAGACCCTGTCGCGCGATGCGGAGGTGATGCGCAACGACATTGCCCGCCTGCCGCCCTCGATCTATTGGGATCCGCCCCGCTTCCGCCAGTTCTTCCAGATGCAGGCGCTGCAGCGCTCCGTGACGGAAGCGGTGATCTTTGACGGCACCGGCCGGGTGGACGCCGTGTTCGGCCTGGGGTTCGCCTTCGATTTCACCACGGTGAACACCAACGATCTGGAGCGCGCCCGCAAGGGCGAGGTGGTGCTGATTGTCAGCGAAAGCGGCAACCGGGTGAATGCCATCATCCTGCTGGATGCCGATTTCGACCGGTTCCTGTTCGTGGGCCGCCCGGTGGAAAGCCGGGTGCTGGAACATATGGACACGACGCAGAGCGCCGTTCAGGAATATCGCCAGATGGAGGGCCAGCGCTTTGCGCTGCAGGCCCGGATGACGGTGATCTTTGTCGGCATTGCCGTGCTGCTGCTGCTCTCCGCCATCTGGATGGGGTTGAACTTTGCGACTTATCTGGTGGCCCCCATCGGTGCCCTGATCGCCGCCGCCGACCGTATCCGTGCCGGCGATCTGACGGCGCGCGTGCCCGATACCGGGCTGGAGCCAGAGGATGAACTGGCCACCCTCTCCCGCGCCTTCAACCGCATGACCAGCCAGTTGGAAAGCCAGCGCGGCGAGTTGGTGGAGGCAAACAAGCAACTGGACCTGCGCCGCCGCTTCACCGAGGCCGTGCTGGCTGGTGTCTCGGCGGGTGTGCTGGGGCTGGACCATCAGGGCCGCATCAACCTGCCCAACCTGTCGGCGGCGCAATTGCTGGGTGTCGGTGATCCGGCCAGCCTGATCGACCATGACCTGCTGGAAGTGGTGCCGGAAATGGCGGAGCTGATGGCCAGCATCCGCCGCCGCGCCGGCCGGCAGGTGGAAGGGCAGGTACAGATCCGCCGCAATGGCCAGATGCGCACCCTGCTGGTGCGGCTGGCAGCGGAGATCGTGGCCGGGGAGGTGAAGGGCTATGTCGTCACCTTTGACGATGTGTCCGAACTGTTGTCGGCCCAGCGCAAGGCGGCCTGGGCCGATGTGGCCCGCCGCATTGCGCATGAGATCAAGAACCCGCTGACGCCCATTCAGCTTTCGGCAGAGCGGCTGCGCCGGAAATATCTGAAGGAAATCACCAGCGATCCCGATACGTTCCGCACCATGACGGACACCATCGTCCGCCATGTCGATGATATTGGCCGCATGGTGGATGAATTCTCTGCCTTCGCCCGGATGCCGCAGCCGGTGATGAAGCCGACCGCGATGCAGGATCTTTGTCGGCAAGCGGTGGTGCTGCAGGGCTCCGCCTATCCGGCGATCCGCTTCCAGGCGGCCTTGCCGGAGGCGCCGCTGCTGCTGACCTGTGACAGCCGGCAGATTGGTCAGGCCCTGACCAATCTGTTGAAGAATGCCGGTGAATCTATCGAAGGCCGGATCGAGGAAACACCCGCCGGCACCGATGCACTACCGGGTGAAATCACCCTGCGCCTGACGGTAGAGGATGAACGGGTGTTGCTGGCGGTGGAAGATAATGGCAAGGGCCTGCCGGTCACGGAGGAACGTGACCGGCTGACCGAGCCCTATGTGACCACGCGGGCCAAGGGCACCGGCCTTGGCTTGGCGATTGTGAAGAAGATCATGGAAGATCACGGCGGTGCGCTGCTGCTGGAGGATCGGCCGGGCGGTGGCGCTCGGGTGACCCTGGTGGTGCCACGTACCATCGAAGCGACGGGCGCGCCCGTTCTCGATGCTGCCGCCGACCGTGACGCGATGACCGCCGCCGGGCGGAGGGGTTGAGGAAAAATGCACGACATTCTCATCGTCGATGACGAAGCCGATATTCGTATGCTGATTGCCGGCATCCTGGAGGATGAAGGCATGGGCACCCGCGAAGCGGCGGATGCCGATCAGGCCCTGGCCGCCGTGGCACAGCGCCGCCCCAGTCTGGTGATCCTGGATATCTGGCTGCAGGGCAGCCGGCTGGATGGGCTGCAGATCTTGGCGGAACTGAAACGTGACCATCCGGATGTGCCGGTGGTGATGATTTCCGGCCATGGCAATATCGAAACGGCGGTCTCGGCCATCAAATCCGGCGCCTATGATTTCATCGAAAAGCCGTTCAAGGCCGACCGGCTGTTGCTGCTGGTGGAACGTGCCATCGAGGCGGCCCGGCTGAAGCGGGAAAATCGGGAATTGCGCCTGCGCACGGGCGTGGAACTGGACCTGATCGGCCGGTCGCTGCCGATCAACCAGATGCGCCATTCCATTGAAAAGGTGGCCCCCACCGGCAGCCGGGTGCTGGTTTCCGGCCCGCCCGGCAGCGGCAAGGAAGTGGCAGCAAGGATGCTGCACGCCCGGTCGCGCAGGGCCGACGGGCCGTTCGTGGCGCTGAACTGCGCCACCATGCGGCCTGACCGGCTGGAGGTGGAGCTGTTCGGCACCGAACATGCCAGCGAGGGTGGCGGCCGCAAGGTGGGCACCTTCGAACAGGCCCACGGCGGCACGCTCTATCTGGATGAAGTGGCCGACATGCCGCTGGAAACCCAGGGCAAGATCGTGCGGGTGCTGCAGGAACAGACCTTCGAACGGGTGGGCGGCACCTCCCGGGTGGAGGTGGATGTCCGCGTCATCGCCAGCAGCAACCGCGACCTGACGGCGGAAATTGAACAGGGTCGGTTCCGGCAGGATCTGTTCTACCGTCTTTCCGTCGTGCCGCTGAAAATGCCGGCCCTGCGGGAACGGCGGGAGGATATCCCGCTGCTGGCCCGCCATTTCATGCAGCGCACATCGGAATCCGCCGGCCTGCCTATCCGCGTCTTTGGCGAGGATGCCATGGCAGCACTTCAGGCCTATGACTGGCCGGGTAATGTGCGCCAGTTGCGCAATACGGTGGAATGGCTGCTGATCATGGCGTCCGGCGATGCGTCGGAACCGATCCGCGCCGATATGCTGCCGCCGGAAATCGGCGCCATCACGCCGACGGTGCTGAAATGGGAAAAGGGCGGGGAGATTATGGGCCTGCCGCTGCGGGAGGCGCGTGAAGTCTTTGAGCGCGAGTATCTGTTGGCCCAGGTGACACGTTTCGGTGGTAACATCTCCCGCACGGCCAGCTTTGTCGGCATGGAACGGTCGGCCCTGCACCGTAAGCTGAAATCGCTGGGTGTCCATGGTTCCAAACTGATCGTGGAGTGAGCCCATGAAGGTCATCGTCTGCGGCGCCGGTCAGGTTGGCTCCAACATTGCCCGCTATCTGGCATCAGAAGGCAACCATGTCACCGTCATCGACCAGTCGCAGGAACTGATCCAGAAGATCAGCGACCAGTTGGAAGTGCAGGCGATGGTGGGCTTCGCCTCCCACCCCAATGTGCTTGAGGCGGCAGGGGCGGCGGATGCCGACATGATCATCGCCGTCACCCTGGCGGATGAGGTGAATATGGTGGCTTGCCAGGTGGCGGCCAGCCTGTTCAATGTGCCGACCAAGATTGCCCGCGTCCGCCACCAATCCTATCTGCAACCGATCTGGGCCGACTTGTTTTCGCGTGAGCATCTGCCCATCGACGTCATCATCTCGCCGGAGATTGAGGTGGCGCGGGCCGTGTCCCGCCGCCTGCAGGTGCCCGGCGCCTTCGACATGATCCCGCTGGCCGATGGGCTGGTGCGGGTGATTGGGGTTGTCTGTTCGCAGAATTGCCCGATCATCAACACGCCGTTGCGCCAGTTGACCGGTCTGTTCCCCGACCTGTCCATCGAGGTGGTGGCGATTATCCGGGGCGACCGGCAATTCATCCCCGGCGGCAATGACCAGATGCTGACCGGCGACGAGGTCTATTTCGTCGCCGACACCAGGCATGTGTCCCGCGCCATGGCCGCCTTCGGCCATGAGGAGCGGGAGGCGCGACGGGTGGTGATTGTCGGCGGTGGCAATATCGGCCTCTGTCTGGCGGAAGAAATTGAGGAGAAGCATCCCGGTGTTTCCGCCCGCATCATTGAAATCGACCGCCGCCGCGCCACCCAGGTGGCCCAAAAACTGGGCCGCACCATGGTGCTGCATGGCGACGGGCTGGACCCGGCCATTCTGGAAGAGGCCAATATCGCGGCGTCGGAAACCATCGTTGCGGTTTCCAACAGCGATGAAGGCAATATCCTGGCCAGCCTGCTGGCCAAGCGCCATGGCTGCCAGCGCGCGATTACCCTGATCAACAAAACCACCTTCCAGCCACTGGTGCAGCCGCTGGGCATTGACGCGGTGGTCAGCCCGCGCTCCATCACCGTTTCGTCAATTCTTCAGCATGTGCGGCGCGGGCGTATCAAGGCCGTCCACGCCTTGCGCGAGAATTTCGCCGAGGTGATCGAGGCGGAGGCGCTGGAAACCTCCACCCTGATCAATATGCCGCTGAAGGATATCAAGATTCCAGCCGGTATTATTGTCGGCGCCATCGTGCGCGGGCAGGAGGTGATCATTCCGCGCCCCTCCACCGTCATCAAACCGAACGACCGGGTGATTATCCTGGCGGAGGTCGGACAGGTGAAGAAGGTTGAGAAGATGTTCGCCGTAAGGCTTGAGTTCTTTTAATCTTCTGGCAATCCCAAGAAATCACTTTAACGGGAAATCATGCCCCGCTTCGCTTATGTCAATGGCCGCTACCTCCCGCATGATCAGGCTCATGTTCATGTGGAGGATCGCGGCTTTCAGTTCGCCGACGGCGTCTATGAGGTTATCACCATCATCGGCGGCAAATTCGCCGATGAGGAAGGCCATATGCTGCGGCTTGAGCGCTCGCTGCGGGAATTATCCATTCCCTGGCCGGTGAAGCCGGCCAGCCTGTGCTTCATCATGCGGGAGTTGGTGCGGCGCAATAAGCTGCGCAATGCCACACTCTATATTCAGATCACGCGCGGACCGGCCCCGCGCGATTTCAAGTTCCCCAAGGAGCCGGTGCCGACGCTGGTGCTGACCTGCCGTCGCGCCGGTTTCCAGCCGCCGGCGGCGCTGGAACGGGGTGTTGCCGTCATCACCCTGCTGGATATCCGCTGGCAGCGCCGGGATATCAAATCCGTTTCCCTGCTGCCCCAGGCCCTGGGCAAGCAAAAGGCGTTCGAAGCCGGCGCCTATGAGGGCTGGCAGGTGGATGAGCAGGGTTTCGTCACCGAGGGCTGTTCATCCAACGCCTGGATCGTCACGCAAGAAGGCGTGTTGGTGACACGTCCGCCGAGCAACGCCATCTTGAACGGCATTACCCGTTTGTCGATTCTGGAATGTGCCTGTGCCCAGGGGATCGCTTTCGAAGAACGGCCCTTTACCGTGACCGAGGCGCTGGCGGCCAACGAGGCTTTCATGTCCAGCGCCGGCACCTTCGCCTTGCCAGTGGTGCGGATTGACGGTCAGCCGGTTGGCGATGGTACGCCCGGCCCGCTGACCCTGCGCATTCGCCAAGCCTATCTGGATCATGTGGGGGCGGCCGACCCGCTGCGGAAGGGGCAATGATGAGCCATAATGTCACCTCGCCGCCGGCCCCGACCCGGTTGCCGCGCGCCGTTCTGTTCGATTGGGACAATACATTGGTCACCAATTGGCGCTGTATTCATGCCTCCATCAATGCGGCCCTGGCTGATTTTGGCCTGCCGCTCTGGACGCTGGAGGAAAGCTATGAACGGGTGCGGCACAGCCTGCGTGACAGCTTCCCTTTGATCTTCGGGGAAGAATGGACGCGCGCGCGCGACATTTTCTATGCCCATTTCGAACAGCACCATCTGGATTATCTGGATGTGCTGCCGGGTGCGGCGGAATTGCTGGGCCTGCTGCGACAGCGGGGCGTGGTGCTGGGGGTGGTCAGCAACAAGACCGGCCGTTTCCTGCGGCGGGAGGCGGAAATGCTGGGCTGGACCCCGCATTTCACCACCCTGGTGGGGGCCAATGATGCCGCCACCGACAAGCCCGATCCAGCCCCGGTGACCATGGCACTGGCCGGCACCGGGATCGAACCGGGGCCGGATGTCTGGTTTATCGGTGACGCGGATGTGGATATGGAATGCGCCCACCGCACCGGCTGCATCCCCATTCTGGTCGGCCATACGCCGGCGGGGGGGGAGGGGTTGCGGCATTTTCCCCCTGCGTTAAGGCTTGATAGCTGTGCGGCTATTTCATCCTTGGTTATTACATTTGATGATACCATATCTGCCGATGCTGGGATGGACCGGTAAACTGCCGGACACTGGCATCGTGTCGATGTAGTCGGGCCCCCACCAGGGTGCCCCAATAAACTGAGCATAAGCGAGGCTGCTCCAATGTCTGAAAAATCCCAAAACGTTCAGGACGTCTTTCTCAACCATGTCCGCAAAAGCAAGACCCCGGTGACCGTGTTCCTGGTCAACGGTGTGAAGCTGCAGGGCATCATCACCTGGTTCGACAATTTCTCGGTCCTGTTGCGGCGTGACGCGCATTCCCAGCTGGTTTACAAGCACGCCATCTCGACCGTGATGCCGGCGCATCCGATTCAACTGTTCGACCCGCCGGCGAAGGAGAATGACCACGACTGAGTTGGGTAACCTCGAAGCGCGCGGGTCTTCCACCCGCGCCTTCGTTCTGCACCCGGTCCTGCCAGAGGACCGCAATGGTGCCCGTGAACCTGAATCCTGCCTGGAAGAGGCCGTGGGCCTCGCCGCCGCCATTGAGGTGGAGGTTGCTGCGTCGCGCATTGTGCGCACTATGCGCCCGCGACCAGCCACCCTGTTTGGCAGCGGTGCGGTGGAAGAGGTGGGGGCGGCGATTGAGGCGGAGGAGATCGGCCTTGTCATCGTCAACCATGCCCTGACACCCATTCAGCAGCGCAATCTGGAACGGGACTGGAAGGCCAAGGTCATCGACCGTACCGGCCTGATTCTGGAAATTTTCGGCAAACGCGCCCGCACCCGTGAAGGCCAGCTTCAGGTGGAACTGGCAGCGCTGACCTATCAGCGGTCCCGCCTTGTCCGTTCCTGGACCCACTTGGAACGCCAGCGTGGCGGTTTCGGCTTCCTGGGTGGCCCCGGTGAAAGCCAGATCGAAATGGACCGCCGGCTGATCAGCGACCGCATTGTCAAGCTGAAGGCGGAACTGGACGAGGTACGCCGCACCCGTGGCCTGCATCGCAAGGCGCGCGAAAAGGTGCCTTATCCGGTGGTGGCGCTGGTCGGTTATACCAATGCCGGCAAAAGCACCCTGTTCAACCGCATGGCCGGGGCAGATGTATTCGCCAAGGATCTGCTGTTCGCCACGCTGGACCCGACCATGCGGTCGATCACCCTGCCATCGAACCGCAAGATCATCCTGTCCGACACGGTGGGCTTCATCTCCGACCTGCCGCATGGTCTGGTGGAGGCATTCCGCGCCACCCTGGAAGAGGTGATGGCGGCTGACATCATCCTGCATGTCCGCGATGTTTCGCATCCCGATACGGGGGCGCAGAAGGCCGATGTGGAAGCGGTGCTGCGCGATATGGGGATTGAGGCGGAGAGCGACGAGCGGGTGATGGAAGTGCTGAACAAGCTGGACCGGCTGGGGGAGGAGGATCAATCCACCCTGTTGCGGCAGGCCCGGCGTACTGGCGGCATCGCCATTTCAGCCCTGACCGGCGATGGCATCGACACGCTGTTCAACGCCATCGACCGCCGCATGGTCGCCGGTCGGGAGGTGGTGGATTTTGTTCTGCCGCCAGACGATGGTGCCGCCATGGCCTGGCTCTATGAAAAGGGCGAGGTGCTGGAACGTGACGATCAGGAGGAGCATATCCGCCTGCGCGTCGGGCTGGAACCGGCCGATCTGGCCCGGTTTGAGGGGCGCTTCCCCTATAAGGCGCAGCTTGGCCCCGGTCAGGTCTCTGCACGGGATGCCAGACAAGAGGGGCCACGCCCATGGCTTCCCTGACGGCCCATGCCCGCGTCGATATGGATGCCGTGGCCGCCATCCTGCGGGATGTCGCGGCCACGGAAATCATGCCGCGTTTCCGCAACCTGCAATTCAGCGACATCCGGGAAAAGAACCCTGGCGATCTGGTGACGGTGGCGGATGAGGCATCCGAAAGGGTGCTGACGGCACGGTTGCGCGACCTGCTGCCCGGTTCCATTGTGGTAGGGGAGGAGGCGTGCGCCGCCGACCCCGCCCTGGTGCGGCATCTGGCCCATGCCGCAGAGCCGGCCTGGATCATCGATCCGGTGGATGGCACCCATAATTTCGCCCATGGCAAGCCGGTCTTCGGCCTGTTGCTGGCCCTGTCCCAAGGCGGACAGGCGACGGCTGGCTGGATTTACGATCCGGTGGGCGACCGGATGGCGATGGTGGAGGCGGGTGAGGGTGCCTGGATGGCGGGTCAGCGTTTGACGGCCAAGCCGGCAGCACCGATCCCGCAGATGCAGGGCTCGCTTTCCACCAAGTTCTTTCCGCCGGAGGAGCGCCAGCGGCTGGATAAGCTGCGCCCGCATTTCGCCGATACCTATCGGCTGTTCTGTGCGGCGCATGATTATCTGAACCTGCTGACCGGTATCGGCCAGTTCGCCATGTATAACCGCATCATGCCATGGGACCATGCCGCCGGCACCCTGGCCTATGCGGAAGCGGGCGGCCATGTCGCCAAATTCGACGGCACACCCTATCGCGCCGCCGATGTGGATGGCGGGTTGCTGATGGCACCCGATCCTGCCACCTGGGCCGACCTGCGCGATTTCATTTTTCCTGAAACTTAAATTCAGCGCGGGCGATCAGGCCCGCGCTGTTCTTTCATCAGGTTCAAGACTTTGGCGTGCGATGCACACCCATCCCCCCTGGCCCCTGGGTGGTGGGCATGATTTCCAGTCGGTTGACATTGAAGTGGGCCGGCAAGGTTGCCGCCCAATAGACCGATTCAGCGACATCTTCAGCCGTCAGCGGCACCGTGTCGGCATAGACCTTGGCGGCCCGTTCCGTATCACCCTTGAAGCGCACCAGGCTGAAGCTGGTTTCCACCATGCCGGGTTCGATGCAGGTGACGCGCACGCCCGTGCCGATCAGATCGGCCTTCAGGGCCAGACTGAATTGCGTGACGAACGCCTTTGACGCGCAATAGACATGGCCGCCGGGATAAGGGTAGCTGCCAGCGACCGAGCTGATATTGATGACATGGCCGCGCCCGCGTTCCACCATGCCGGGCAGGACCAGCCCGGTGATGATGGCCAGCGCCTTGTCGTTGGTATCGATCATCACTTCCCAATCATCCAGATTGGCCTTATGCGCGGGCTCGGCACCCAGGGCCAGCCCGGCATTATTGATCAGCAGATCGATATCCTTGAATTCGGCGGGCAGGGCGGCCAACGCCGCTTCAACCGTCTTGCGGTCCCGCACATCCAGTTCCAGCACATGCACCGGCACATCCAGCGTATCCAGCAGGGGACGCAGCTTTTCCGGCTTGCGGGCGGTCAGGATCAGTTTGGAGCCGATGGCGGCGAAACGCCGGGCAAAGGCGGCACCAAACTCACCGGTGGCACCGGTAATCAGTACGATATTGGGCCGGTGGGCGGGGGCAGGGTGGCTCATGGCGTTTCCTCGTTCCTTCAAGCGTTCAGGCGTTATCCGGGCGTTCACGGCGCTTGGCCTCCACCCACAGGGCTTCCATCTCTTCCAGATTGGCCCCTTCCGGGCTGCGGCCCTGGGCGGCAAGGCCGGCTTCCACCTGTCGGAAGCGACGGTCAAACTTGGCATTGGTGCCGCGCAGGGCGGTTTCCGGGTCGATATCCAGGCGGCGGGCCAGATTGACCAGGGCGAACAGCAGATCGCCCAACTCATCCTGCATCCGTTCCTTGGTCGGGGTAGCGGCTGTGATCTCCACCCGTAATTCGCCGATTTCCTCCTCGATCTTGTCCAGGATTTCATTGGCGCGGGTCCAGTCGAACCCAACACGGGCGGCACGCTTTTGCAGCTTTATCGCCCGGGTCAGTGCGGGCAGCCCGGCAATCACCCCGTCCAGCGCTGAGGGTGGCTTGCCGCTGGCGGCGGCCTTCTCGGCGCGTTCCCGCGCCTTCAGTTCCTCCCAATGGCGGACCTGATCATCCGCCGTCGTCACACTCACCTCACCGAAAACATGGGGGTGGCGGCGGATCATCTTGTCGGCGATATGGCCGGCAATGGCGTCAAAATCGAACAGGCCGCGTTCCTTGCCCATCTGGGCATAAAAAACGCTCTGAAACAGCAGGTCGCCCAGTTCGTCCTTCACCGCCATCATGTCGCCGGACTGGATGGCGTCTGCCACCTCATAGGCTTCTTCAATCGTGTGAGGGGCGATGGTGGCGAAATCCTGCTCCAAATCCCAAGGGCACCCACCATCGGGATCACGCAATTTCGCCATGATATCCAGCAGGCGGGAAAGATTATCGGACATGGATCAGGTTCCGGTCGTTGACGGCGGTTTGGACCTTAGCCCGTTGCTGGCGGTCATTCCAGCAGCAGGAAATAGGAAAAAATACTTAATGTGAGAAAATATCCTTAATACGCGATAAGGAAGATTATGGAAACTATGTGCAATATCCCGGCGCAAGGCCCGGTCAACGCAGATGAATTTCACGCTTCTGGTCGGACGCTTGCTGACCCATCTCAATGAGTTCCATCACCTGAATGGCTTCTTCAGGCGTGACCGGGTTATGGGTTCCACTCAGGATGGCGTCCCGTAGCTCCGCGAAATAGCGCAGATAATCCCCGGCCACGGCATCGCTGATCACCCGCGTCGACAAGCTGCCATCCTCGGCAACGCTGGTCATGGATGGCGGCTGACAGGCCGCGCCCCAGCCATCACCGCCCGGCTGCTGGCCGGCTTTCAGCGCATCTTCCTGACTGTCCAGCCCATGGCTGATGAAGCTGGCCTTGTCGCCATGGACGGCAAAGCGCAGGCCGCTGGCCGGTGTCAGCATGGAACCATGCAGGATGACCCGCAGACCAGCGGCATAGCGCAGCAGCGCATGGAAATAATCCGGTGCCCCGTCGCCGGCCCGCTGGGTGCCGATATCGGCGTAAATGGATTGCGGCCGCCCGAACAGGCAGAGCGCCTGATCAATGACATGCGGCCCCAGATCGTACCAGAGGCCGGCACCGGACCCCGGCTTTTCCCGCCAGCGATCGCGCACCGTCGGGCGGAACCGATCGAAATGGCTTTCAAACTGGGTGACGCGCCCCAGTTCCCCGGCATTGATCAACCGTTTCAGGGTGAGGAAGTCACCATCCCAGCGACGATTATGGAAAATAGATAAAATCCGGCCACAGTGCTTTGCCTGCGCGGCCAGCCGTTTGGCATCGGCCAGATCCACGGTGAACGGCTTATCCACCACCACATGCTTGCCGGCAGCCAGCGCCCGGCCGGCAAGATCGGCATGGGTATCGTTGGGTGTAGCAATGACGATCAGGTCAATGTCGGCGGCGACAAAGGCCCCCTCCGGGGTCGGCAACACCGTCACATCCGGCCAATGCCCCCTCACCTTCTCCGCATTGCTGGAGACAATGGACGCCAGTTTAAGGCCGGGCGTCGCCGCGATCAAAGGAGCATGAAAGGTCTGTCCCGCATAGCCGTAGCCGATAAGAGCGACGTTTAACATTGCAGGATATCCCTTTGTTTTAACGCTCAGATAACCTCAACCACCATGCCATCATAGGCGGGTTCCACACCATCCGGCAACAGGCCGCACAGCGTGTCGTAATCCATCATATGGTTCATATGGGTCAGGATGGCGCGTTTGGGCCGCAACCGCTCGATCCAGCCGCGCGTAATGTCCCAATGGGCGTGAACCGGGTGTGGCGGCTCCAGCCGCACACAATCGACGATCCAGGTATCCACCCCTTCCAGAATTTCGAACGCCTCCTCGCTCAAGCGCACCACATCGGTGGAATAGGCGATGCGACCGAAGCGAAAACCAAGGCTATTGGAATGGCCATGGTCCTGCACAAAGGGAATTATATCAATAGAACCAATGCGAAAGGGTTCATTGATGATGTGTGGTGTGAGCACCGGCCGGGCGTAGATATTGCCACCCGGTGGCAATGGCTTGAAACAGTAATCGAACCGCTGGCTCAAGATGGCCAGCGTGTCGGCATCGGCATGAACATCCAGGGCTTTGCCGGTCAGCCAGTTGATGGCGCGCAGATCGTCAATGCCATGGGCATGGTCGGCATGGGCATGGGTATAAAGCACGCCATCCAGATGCTGCACCCCGGCATCCACCAACTGTTCCCGCAAATCCGGTCCGGTATCGACCAGAATGGCGGTGGACGCATTCTCCACCAGGATGGAGGGGCGGCGGCGGCGGTTGCGCGGGTTGGCCGGATCGGCCTTGCCCCAGACATTGCCGATCAACGGCACCCCAGAGGAGCCACCGCAGCCCAGAATGGTGACACGCATGGCCGCCCCTTTTTCCCCCGCCGTCACGCCGCCAGCGACAGGGCGGCGGCGGGCACCTTGGTGAACAGGCGCTGGAAATTCGCCGTCGTCACCCGTGCCAGTTCGGCCTCAGCAACGCCCTTCACCTCTGCGACATGGCGGGCGGTATGGGCAACGAAGGCCGGCTCGTTCCGCTTGCCACGCATCGGCACCGGGGCCAGATAGGGCGCATCGGTTTCCACCAGAATGCGATCCAGCGGCACATCGGCGGCAATGGCGCGCAAATCTTCCGACTTTTTGAAGGTCACGATGCCAGACAGGGAGATATAGAAGCCCAATTCCAGAGCTTCTTCAGCTAGTTGCCGGCCGGAGCTGAAGCAATGCAGCAACCCGCGCAGCCGCCCCTGCCCCTCTTCCCGCAGGATGCGGATCGTGTCCTCATCGGCATCGCGGGTATGGACGATGATCGGCAGGTCGGTTTCCAGGCACACCCGGATATGGCGGCGGAACGCTTCCTGCTGAATGTCGCGCGGGCTCTTGTCGTAGAAATAATCCAGGCCGGTTTCACCGATGCCGACAACCTTGGGATTTGCCCTGGCCAGTTCGATTAGTTTTTCAACATCGCAAAGGGCAAATTCCTCCGCCGCCTGATGCGGATGGATGCCCAAGGTGCAATAAACATCGGGATAGGATTGAGCAATATCAAGCACTTGCCCGAATTTGCTCACATGGGTGCAGATGGAAAGCATCAAGCCCACGCCCGCATCGCGGGCGCGCTGCACCACGGCATCGCGCTCCGGCGCGAAATCCGGGAAATCCAGATGGCAATGGCTGTCGACCAGCATCACTTGGTCTCCTCCGCCTCCGGCGCCACATAGCGCGGGAAGGCCGGCTGCGGGGCGGGCAGCGGCGTACCGGGCACCAGCTTGGCGGTCAGCAGATCGCCGAAGCCACGCTGATCGGCCGGGATCACCAATTGGTCCAGGATACGGGCGCTGCTGTCGGGCATGAAGGGCTGGGTCATGATCGCCAACTGGCGGATCACATCCGCCAGATTATAGAGCACGGTGCCCAGGCGGACCTGATCGGTCTTGCGCAGCGTCCAGGGGGCCATTTCATCGACATAACGGTTGGCATCGCCGACCACGCGCCAGATGGCATCCAGCGCCTTGTTGAAGGCCTGGTTGTTCAGTTCCGCCCGCACGCTATCCAGCATACCGGCGGCGGCACCCAGCAGGGTATTGTCGGCATCCGTCAGCGCGTCTGGCTGCGGCACCTTGCCTTCATGATATTTCTGGATCATGGAGAGCACGCGCTGGCAGAGATTGCCGTAATCATTGGCCAACTCGCCATTGATCCGCTGCATCATGGCGCGCTTGGAGAAATCACCATCATTGCCGAAGGGGATTTCGCGCAGCAGGAAATAGCGGGTCTGGTCCAGGCCATAGGTATCCAGCAGTTCCTGCGGCTTCACCACATTGCCCAGCGACTTGGACATTTTCTCGCCTTCCACGGTCCACCAGCCATGGGCGAACACGCGGCGCGGCAGCGGCAGGCCGGCCGCCATCAGGAAGGCCGGCCAATAGACGGTGTGGAAACGCAGAATATCCTTACCCACCATATGCAGGTCGGCCGGCCAATATCGGGCGAAATCCGTGCCCTCGCCCGTTTCCGGATAGCCGATGGCGGTGATGTAATTCACCAGCGCATCCAGCCAGACATACATCACATGCTTTTCATCGCCCGGCACCTTCACCCCCCAGTCGAAGGTGGTGCGGCTGACCGAGAGGTCACGCAGGCCGGTCTTGACGAAGCTGATCACTTCCGATCGCTTGCCGGACGGCATGATGAAATCCGGCTGTTCCTCATAGAGTTTCAGCAGCTTTTCACCATAAGACGCCAGCTTGAAGAAATAGCTCGGCTCCTCCACCCATTCCACCGGGGCGCCGGTGGGGGCGAAGCGCTGGCCATTGCGCTCCGTCAGCTCATCCTCACCGTAATAGGCCTCGTCACGGACAGAGTACCAGCCCTTGTAGCTGCCCAGATAGATGTCGCCATTATCCAGCAGCTTCTGCCAGACGGCCTGCACGGCCTTGATGTGGCGCGGTTCGGTGGTGCGGATGAAATCGGTGTTGCTGATATTCAGCAGGGCCGCCAGATCGCGGAAATTCTGGGAATTCTTGTCGGCCAGCGCCTGCGGCGTGGTGCCGAAATTCTCCGCCGATTTCTGCACCTTCTGCCCATGTTCGTCAGTGCCGGTGAGGAATTTCACGTCGAAACCGTCCAGCCGCTTGAAGCGGGCCAGCACGTCGCAGGCGATCGTCGTGTAAGCGTGGCCGACATGCGGGGCGTCGTTCACGTAATAGATCGGCGTCGTGATGTAGTAAGGCGCGCGCCCGGACATGGTGCTTCTCCGCAAAAAACGGCAAATCGGAAACGTTTTTTCAGGCAGACGCCGCTTCGATCTGCATCAAAACACCCATCAGGGTCTGACGCCGATCCAGGCTGGCATGATCCGCCTTGCTGAACAGATGGTTGGTGTTCTCCCACACCTCCACCCAGCGATCAAGGCGCCCGGCCCGAAGGCTCCCCTGCATCAGGCGGTGGACAAGGGCGGCTTCCCCCGGCACCACCTCCGGCGGGATGGTGCCGCGCGCGGCGGCCCGCGCGATACGGCCCAGCCACCAGCCGATCAGTTCGGAAATGGCGGCCCAGCTTGCCTCATCATTGCCGCGCAGCACGGCATCAATGAAGGCATAGGCGCCCAGAATATCCAGCCGGGGCAGCGTGTCGAACACGCCCAGCATGGCCTTGTAGAGATCCATGCCGCCGGCATGATGCAGCTCCAGCGCCTTGCCCACCGAGCCTTCGCCCAAGCGGGCAAGGGCCGTGCGGTCACCATCGGCCATGTCAGGCTGATAGCGGAACAGCAGGCTTTTCACCTGCGCCTCGCTCAGCGGGTCCAGCATCAGCTTGCGGGTGCGCGACCGGATGGTAGGCAGCATGGCGCCGACATTATCCGCCACCAGCAGGATCAAAGTCTTGGGCGGCGGTTCTTCCAGGATTTTCAGGATGGCGTTCTGGCCGCTGGTGTTTAACTGGTCAGCGCCATCCACGATCACCACGCGCCAGCCCCCCTCGGCGGAGGTCAGGTGCAGGAAGGGGGCGATCTTGCGCACCTCATCCACCGGCAGGTCGCGCTTGTAGCGTTTGCGCTTTTCGTCCCAAGTCCGCTGGATGGTCAGCAGATCGGCATGGCCGGCGGCGGCGATGCGGCGGCAGGCCGGGTGCTCCGGATCGACATTCAGGCTGGTCGGTGTCGGCGGCGGGCCGAACAGGCCGCCATCCGCCTCCCCCGGCAAACCCTTGACCAGGACAAAGCGGGCCATGCGATAGGCCAGCGTCGCCTTGCCGACACCCGGCGGCCCACCGATCAGCCAGGCATGATGCATCCGGCCGGAATTCCAGCTTTCCAGCAACAGGGCCTGGGCGGTCGCATGACCCTCCAGATGGGTGTTGCGACGCGGATGATAGGTCTCCGCGTCGAACGGGGTTTCCGCGCTCACCGCAGGCCCCCCAGCCGGTCCCGCACGGTCTGGCGGATGGCGGCCTGGATAGCATCAATGCCTTGGGCAGCGTCGATGATGGCGCAACGTTCCGGCTCGGCCGCTGCGATGGCGAGATATCCCGCGCGCAGACGGTGATGGAAATCCAGCTTCATCTGCTCGTACCGGTCCTCCCCGCCATTGCGGGCGGCGGCACGGGCAAGACCGATGGCGGGATCAATATCCAGAATCAGGGTCAGGTCGGGTTGGGTTGAACCAACCGCAATCGCCCGCAACTGTGCCAGCAACGCCTTGTCCAGCCCGTGCCCATCGCCCTGATAGGCACTGGTGCTGTCGGCGAAGCGGTCGCACAGCACCCATTGCCCCTGCGCCAACGCCGGCAGGATGGTCCGCTGCACATGGTCATAGCGGGCGGCAGACAGCAGCAAAGCTTCGCTGACCGGCAACCAGCGACCGACATCGCCATTGACCAGCAGGTTGCGAATGGCCTCCGCCCCCGGTGAACCACCCGGTTCCCGCGTTATCACCACCTGCCGGCCATCGGCGCGCAACGCCTCGGCCAGCAGGCGGATCTGGGTGGATTTGCCTGCCCCTTCGCCGCCTTCCAGGGTGATGAAGCGGCCGCGTTCAGCCATGTTACGGGGCCTTTGCCGGTTCCGCCGCCGGCGCGGCGGCAGGCTTGGACGGCCCGAACAGCATATGCGAGGCGGCAGCGGCCACGCGGCCGAACAGGCCCAGCCGTTCCACATCAGCCGCCGCCACCAGCGGCACCTCCAGCGTCGGGAAATCCGGTGCCATCACCTTCAGGGTGGCCAGCTTGGTGCCCTTGGCCACCGGTGCCGCCACGGGCGCATTGGCCACCAGCGTCACTTTCATCAGGCGGCGCTGTTCATGGGTCAGGGTGATTTTCATCTGGTTCTGCACGGTCAGCGGCACGGTTTCCGCCTGACCCAGCCAGACGGGCAGGTTGTCCACCACCTCCCCCGCCTTGAACAGGGTGTAATTATCAAATTCGCGCCAGCCCCACTCCAGCAGACGGGCGCTTTCATCGGCACGGGCCTGCATATTGGGCAGGCCATTCACCACCAGGACAAGCCGGCGCTCATTACGCTTGCCGGTGGCGATCAGGCCATAGCCGGCAATATCGGTATGGCCGGTCTTCATGCCGTCCACCCCCATATTGCGATAGAGCAGCGGATTGCGGTTGCCCTGCTTGATGTTGTGATAGGTGAATTCCTGCTCCGAATAAT
Organism: Niveispirillum sp. SYP-B3756; assembly: GCF_009495745.1. Lineage (GTDB taxonomy): Bacteria > Pseudomonadota > Alphaproteobacteria > Azospirillales > Azospirillaceae > Niveispirillum. Next base: position 276,426 of record NZ_WIDQ01000003.1, on the reverse strand, counting down.
AATGGAAATATTCGGGGAAATCCCGGATCAACCGGACGGCCAGGGTGGAAAGGTCACGCGCGGTGGAATGATGGTCCGGGTCCGGCCAACCCGATGCGTTCATCAGGTTGGTATTGTTCATCCCCAGTTCCTTCATCCGCTTATTCATGGCGGTGGCAAAGGCCTGCTCCGTCCCGGACAGACCCTCGGCCAGCACCACGCAGGCATCATTGCCGGACTGGATGATCATGCCGCGGATCAGGTCTTCGACCTTGATATTATTGCCCAGCTCCACAAACATCTTGGAGCCTTGGACTTTCCAGGCCCGTTCCGACACCGGCAGCGTATCGTCCAGCTTCAGCCGGCCTTCCTTCAGCCGTTCGAATACCATGTAGGCCGTGGCGACCTTGGACATGGAGGAGGTCGGCATCTGCTCGTCGGCATTTTTCTCAAACAGGACCGTGCCTGTATCCGCGTCCAGCAGAATCGCTTCCCGGGCGATTGTGTCCAGGCTGGCCGCCATTGCCGGCGTGGCTGCGGCGGTGAACAGGAAGGCCACCGCCACTCGGCGGACAGCGCCCTTCATCCGACGTGCGAACCGAAATTCCATGGTATTCCGCTAACCCTTTGTCTGCGTAAAGCGACACCGGGGGTGCTTCATGCGCCCGGTACCGGCATAATGACGGCACAACCCGGTGAATGCCACCCCTAGAACGCCGCAGGGGTGGATACAAGCGTCGCGCCCGCCAGTAATGGTGTTACCCCTTAATCGACGATGATGCGCGCACCATTGGTGCCGGTCTGCAGCACCTGGGCCAGCACCTGGTCAGCCCGGTCTACATTCTCGAACGGGCCGACGCGGACGCGGAAAAACTGCGTATCCCCGACCATCGCTGGGGAGATGTTGGTCGGCGAGATGGAGTTCAACCGCGCACGCAGCTTGTTGGCATTATCATAGATGGTGAAGGAACCGGCCTGAACATAGATGCGCTGCGGGCCGGGCGGCACCGGCTTTTGCACCACCACCGGGGCTGGCATGAAGCGACCATCATCCGTGGTCGTGCCAGCCACCGTTACCGGCGGGGCAATATTGCGCGATGGTACGGGTTTGGGCGCCGGCAGGGGCGCACCCTCCACCGTCACCTTGGGACGAGGGGCCGCCTTCGGCACCGGGCCGCCATCAGGGGAGCCAGCCACCTGGGTGCCACCGGCATTCATCGCCGCCGCCGCAATGGCGCGGCTTTCTTCGGCCAGAATCTCCACCCGCACCTTGGCGGTACCCTTCTGGTCAAAGCCCAGCAACTGGGCGCCACGGCGCGACATATCGATGATACGGCCGGGCACAAACGGTCCGCGATCATTGATGCGCACCACGATGGACCGGCCATTTTCCAGATTGGTCACGCGAACCAGGCTGGGCATGGGCAGCGTCTGGTGGGCGGCCGTCAGCTCATTCTCATTATAGTCTTCACCATTGGCGGTGGCCTTGGTGTGGAAGCCCGGACCATACCAGCTTGCGATGCCGGTCTGGTTATAGCTGTAATCCACCTGCGGGTAATACCAAACCCCGTCAATCTGATAGGGGGTGCCGACCTTATAGGTGCCGCCCGGCGTCGGGCTGGCGGCTGATGCGGGGGCGCCTGCCTGCTGGGGTGCGGTGGGCGGCGGCTTGGAGGCGCAGGCCGAAAGGCCGGCCATCGTCACACCGAACAACACCCATTTTACCACATTTGCCCGCGACATGCCGCTTTGTCCCCAACCGATTGTGGCGGCACACTACATCAACTCAAACGCCCGCGCCAATATGGTCGGCGAGAATTCCCACCGCTGTTGCGAAATAAGTCGAGCGGTTCCAGTCCATGATGGTGCGATAATTCTCATAGACCAGATAGGCCTTGCCGCCGGGGCCATCGGGCATCACCAAGGCGGCGGAAAGTGTCGCTGCCGGCAGCGGCTTCCCGTTCATCTGGCGCACACCACGCTTGGCCCAGACGGTCAGGGGCTGGGCCTTGTCGAATCCGGTCCAGCCGGCAGCGGCATTGCCTTTCGGCAATTTCACCTCCCTGCCCCAGGTCTGATCCATGCGCCAGCCGACCTTGGAGAGATAATTGGCGGCCGAGGCGAAGACATCGGCCGGCGTGCCCCAGATGTCGCGCCGACCATCGCCGTTGAAATCCTGGGCATAGCGCAGAAAGCTGCTGGGCATGAACTGGCTCTGCCCCATGGCGCCGGCCCAGGAACCCAGCATCCGGTCGGCACTGATATGCCCTTCATCGATGATCTGCAGCGCCTCCAGCAATTCCTTGCGGAAATAGGCGCTGCGCCTGCCATCATAGGCCAGGGTGGCCAGGGCATCGACCACCTTGAAGCCGCCCATATTGCGGCCGAAATCCGTTTCCATCGCCCACAGCGCCACAATGAAGCGGGGCTGCACGCCGTATTGCCGCCCCACCTTTTCCAGCAGGCTATGATGGGTGCGGTGGAGTTCGCGGGCCTTGGCGATCCGCTGCTTTGTCACCGTGCGGGACAGATAGGTGTCAAAACTGATCGTCCGTTCCGGCTGTTTGGCATCCAGTTCCAGGATACGGGGAATCGGCGCAATCCCCGTCAGGGCTGCATCCAGCGTGGGGGCAGAGATGCCCTTGGTCGCTGCCTCCTGTCGAAGCGTTTCCAGCCATTGCGGGAAGTCCACCGCCGGCGTCGCCTTGCCGGGCATAGGCAGCAGCGAAAGGCCGAGCGCGAACAGCCATGCGGCAGCCTGTCCGGTACGGCGCGTGGATGTGCGGTCGGTCAAGGCGCTGGCTCCCATTCTGCCCTTAGCACCATTGTTTTGGCACGCGGTCAACAGCAAAAGCAACCGGGGTGCGGCGGACCAAGAGGGGGTAATATCAACGGTCAGGAATGATGACCGTTGATACGGCGGCGACTGCCGCCGCGCCGTACGTGCGGCGTAGCCAAGCCAGCGGATGCTGGCGCCGGCGATTGAGGGGCATGAAATCTTGACCATCGGTCAGGATTTCATGCCGCTAGTATAAGACGGTCAGGGGGCCGGGAACAGAGCCGAGGTACGACCGGACAGCCAATAGACGATCAGCCCCCGATATTCATAGGCGGCCCGCTCCAGCAGCGACAGATTATCGGCAAGGTTCAGACCGAAACGCCACTGTTCCAACCGGTTGGCGCCATAGCTGACCGGGTAAGGCACGACATCAATCCCCACCTTGCGGAAAATGCCGACGGAGCGCGGCATATGGGCTGCCGAAGTGACCAGCAGTACCCGGCCACCCGGTGGCAGCAGGGGCTTGCTGTTGACGGCATTTTCCCAGGTGTTGCGGGAGGTGCTTTCCAGCCGCAGCCGCCCCATATCCACCCCCAGATCCGTCAGCAGGGCGGCGGCCACCGGGGCTTCACGCGCGTCGGGCTCACGCGGATCGCCACTGCCGCCACTGAAGATCACCGGGATATCCGGATAATGCCGCATCAGCCCCGGCACCACGGTCAGCCGCTCCGCCTCCTGGTTCAGCTGCGGAGCGCCATGCTCCATCGACCCGATTGGGCTGACGGAACCCCCCAGTACGATGATGGCATCGATGCCCGCCGGCAGGGTGACAGGGGCCGGGAAGCGCTGTTCCAGGGGCAACAGCGCCCAGGTGGATACGGGCGTGACCATGATCAGGGTCAGTAACAACGCCGTCAGTGCCAGAAACCACCGTCCCAACGCCCGTCCCGCTACCATCAGCAGAAGACCGGCCAAGGCCAGCAAGCCGATGATATTGCCCGGTGCCGTCAATGCCGCCAGCAGCTTTCCCAGCTCAAACCCCATCGCCAATGCCCTTCCCTGCTTTCAGATGAACCGCGCCCGTACTGGACCGCTGCCAAAGAATTGAAGCAATTGTCCCTAATCTTGGTTCCAAATCGACGGCAATTGTGAAAATATGCTGTGGATAACCTGATGAGATTCAGGGGTATGGGGTTGCCATGTGTTTCCCAATGGGTACGGGGGAAGCGTTCGGTATGTTCAGCAGATTTTGGAACATATTCGTCACGGGCGCTGAACCGGAAACATTGATATGCTGGTCTAGTATGGAGATATGTTTCCCTTGCTGCCCCGTCAGTACCCTTGCCCGTTTTTCGGAACATTGACGTCGTGACATTGCCCAACATCATGACGCCGGGGGAAGCTCCGGCCGTGAAATCCTCCGCCCGTGATGCGGTTACGGGCCTGTGGGAGATGCGGCCCTTCATTTCCCAAGTTGATCAAATCCTTCATGATCATCAGGGACGGCTGATCGCTGGCCTGCTGGTCATTGAAATTGAACGGATGCACCAGCTTTTCCAGGTGCATGGCCAAGGCGCGCTGGATTATGCGATGGCCTTGCTTGTGGAACGGTTGTTGCCGGCCTGTGGCCCCCATGACCTGATCTGCCGTTTTGCCCAGACCCAGTTCGCCATTTTCCTGCCTGGGCTGGATCATGCCGGCAAGGCCTTGTTCGCGGCATCGGCCATTGCCAACAATATGGCTGACCCGATCATCATCGAAGGCCGGCAATTGCATGTCTCGGCCAAGATGGGGGTCGCGGTTTCCCCCAATGATGCCACCGACGGCGCCAGCTTGATCCGGAATGCCTGCGTTGCCCTGCGGCAGGCGGTGGCAACGGGCACGACCAGCTATCTGCATTTCACACGCGCCATGCAGGATGATCTGCGTGACAAGCTGGATCTGGAGGATGCCTTGCGGGTGGCCATGCAGGAAGGCCAGCTGAGTGTGCATTACCAGCCCAAGGTCGCTATCGCCGGTGGTCATGCCATCGGTGGGGAGGCGCTGCTGCGCTGGCGTCATCCGGTGCGGGGCATGATCCCGCCTGGTATCTTCATCCCCACGGCGGAGGAAACCGGCCTGATCGTCCCCATCGGCGAATGGGTGTTGCGCCAGGCGATCAACCAGATCAAGGCGTGGCTGGACCAGGGGCTGCCACCCATCCAGATTGCCGTCAATGTGTCGGAACGCCAGTTCCGCTGGGGGCATCTACCGGCCCTGGTTGATGTGCTGCTGGCGGAAAGCGGTATCCCGCCGCATCTGCTGCAACTGGAAATCACCGAAACCATCCTGCCGGCCGACCTTGATGGTGCCTTGCAGCAGATGCGCTGGATCGCGGATCGCGGGGTGGCCCTGGCGCTGGATGATTTCGGCACCGGCTATTCCTCCCTCTCCTATCTGCGGGAATTGCCGCTGGACTGCCTGAAGGTGGATCGGCAGTTCGTTATGGATATGGAGCATGACCAATCTACCCGCCATATTGTGGAAGCCATTGTCGCTATGGCCCAGGCGATGGATCTGAAGGTGGTGGCGGAGGGGATTGAGACACTGGCGCAGTGGGAAATCCTGCAGCGCCTGGGGGTGGAAGAAGGCCAGGGCTATCTGTTCGCCCGCCCCATGCCGGCCGAGGATTTCGCCGCCTATATCCGCAATGGCGGGCCACCGACTAAAAATTAAAGCAGCATCAGCGTTGCCAGTCCTAGGAACGCCAGGAACCCCACCACATCGGTAACGGTGGTGAGGAAGACGCCGGATGCGACAGCCGGGTCAACGCGCATCCGGTCCAGGACAAAGGGGATCAGGGCGCCGAACAGGCCGGCGCAGAACAGGTTGACCACCATGGCGCAGGCAATCACCACGCCGAGCAGCGGTTGGCCGAACCAGAGATAGGCGATGACGCCGATAATGCCGGCCAGGGCACAGCCATTCAGCAGGCCCACCGCCACTTCCTTGCCGATCACACGGGTGGCATTGGCCGGCGTCAGTTCCTTGGTGGCCAAAGCGCGAACCGCCACCGTCAGCGTTTGGGTACCGGCATTGCCGCCCATGCTGGCGACAATGGGCATCAACACGGCCAGCGCCACCAGATGCGAAATGGTGACGGAGAATAGATTGATCACCATGGCCGCCAGCAGGGCCGTCACCACATTGACGGCCAGCCAGCGGAAGCGTGACCGCGCGGTGGCCAGCACGGCGCGGTAGAAATCATCCTCCCCGACGCCGCCCATGGCCAGCATGTCGGCCTCCGCCTCCTCCTCGATCACGTCCACCACGTCATCGACGGTGATGACACCCAGCAGACGGCCGCCCTTATCCACCACGGGGGCGGACACCAGCCCGTAATTGCGGAACAGGCGGGCGACCTCCTCCTGATCCATGGTGGCGGGGATGCGGTGGATATCCTCGTGCAGGATTTCGTTCAGCTTCACCCCGCGCCGGGCCCGCAGCACGCGTGAGAGGGGCACTGTGCCCACCACCCGATGCATCGGGTCGACGATGAAAATATCGTAGAATTGCTCGGGTACATGGCTGTCATCGGCGGTGGCAGCGGCGCGCAGGTAATCCAGCAAACCACCGACCGTCCAGAATTCCGGCACGGAAACAAATTCCCGCCCCATCAGGCGACCGGCGGAAAATTCCGGATAGGTCAGCCCTTCCTCGACTAGTGCCCTGGCCTCGGGCGGCAGGTTGGCCAGGATTTCGGCCTGCGCCTCCTCATCCAGATCCTGGATAACGTCGACGGCGTCGTCGGTATCCAGTTCGGCAACGGCGGCAGCCAGGGCCTTCGGCTCCAACTGCTCCACCACCTCTTCACGCAGATCGACGGAGAGATAGGCCAGGATTTCGGCGTCGAAGCTGGGGCGCAGCAGCGCCACCAGCTCGTCACGCCGTTCGGCGTCGGCCTGCTCCAGCAGGTCGGCGACGTCGGACGGGTGCAGGTCTGCCAGCAATGTGGCAGCGCCCTGCATATCACCAGCCTCCATCAACGCGATGACGGCCAGCCGTTCACTTTCCCCGGCATCGCCATCATCAGTGATGACGTGCCGGGGGTCACCATGCGGCCGATCTGAAGGTGGGCGATCGGCCGGAGACATCATGCGGCACCTGCGGGGTTATGAACCTGCGCATCAATGACGGCCAGGGCCGACATATTGACGATGCCGCGCACCGTCACCGACGGGGTGAGGATATGGGCCGGCTTGGCTGTCCCCAACAGTACCGGCCCCACGACCAGACCATCGCCCAGCACCTTCAACAGGTTGAAGGAAACGTTGGCGCTGTCACGGTCGGGCATGACCATCAAGTTTGCACTGCCCTGCAGGCGGCTGTTGGGGAAAATGCGGCTGCGGATTTCCGGGCTGATCGCCGCATCCGCGTGCATTTCGCCTTCCACCTCCAGATCGCCACAACGGGCACGGATGGCCTGCAGTGCTTCGCGCATCTTCAAGGCCGCCGTATCATTATGGCTGCCAAAGCTGGAATGCGACAGCAGGGCCACCTTTGGCGTCAGACCGAAACGCCGGACCTCTTCGGCTGCCAGCTCTGTGATTTCCGCCAGATCGGCTGCCGTCGGGTTGGCATTCACATAGGTATCGGTGAGGAAGAAGGTACCGCGATTGAGGATCAGCACCGACAGGGCCGCCATGACGCGAGCCCCCTGGCGCTTGCCGATCACGTCATTCACATGCTTCATGTGCCAGTCATACAGGCCGACCGTGCCGCAGACCAGGGCGTCTGCCTCCCCCTTCTCCACCATCAGCGCACCGATCACGGTGGTATTGGTGCGCACCACCTGGCGGGCGCGGTCGGGGGAAACGCCGTTACGTTCCATCTTGCGATGGTAGGTCTGCCAATAGTCGTTATAGGCCGGGTCGTTCTGCGGATCGATCAGGCGCACATTCTCGCCCAGGCGCAGACGCAGCCCCAGCTTTTCGATGCGGCGGGTCACCACGTCGCGGCGGCCGATCAGGATCGGCTGGGCGATACCATCTTCCAGCACCTGCTGGGCGGCGCGCAACACGCGTTCCTCTTCACCCTCGGCATAGGCGATGCGGCGCGGATCGGCCTTGGCCTTGGCGAAGACCGGCTTCATCAGCAGGCCGGAGCGGAAGACGAACTGACCCAACTGTTCGCGGTAGGCGTCGAAATCCTGGATCGGGCGGGTGGCGACACCGCTATCCATGGCCGCCTGGGCCACAGCCGGGGCGATTTCCAGGATCAGGCGCGGGTCGAACGGGCGCGGGATCAGATATTCCGGGCCAAAGCTCGGCGGGGCCTCGCCATAGGCCATGGCCACCACATCATGCACCTCTGCCTGGGCGAGATTGGCGATGGCCTTCACGGCGGCGATCTTCATCGCCTCGTTGATGGTGGTGGCGCCCACATCCAAGGCACCCCGGAAGATGAAGGGGAAGCAGAGGACGTTATTGACCTGATTGGGGAAATCCGACCGGCCGGTGCCGACGATGGCATCGGGCCGCACGGCCTTCACCTCATCCGGCATGATTTCCGGGGTTGGGTTGGCCAGCGCCATGACGATGGGGTGCGCCCCCATCTTCTTCACCATATCCTGCGTCAGCACGCGCGGGGCGGACAGGCCGAGGAAGACGTCGGCATCGCCAATGATATCGTCCAGGGTACGCGCATTGGTCGGCTTGGCGTAACGGGCCTTGCGCGGGTCCATCAGCTCGGTGCGGCCTTCATAGACCACGCCCTTGATGTCGTTGACCCAGACATTTTCCACCGGCAGGCCCATATCGACCAGCAGGTCCAGACAGGCCAGGGCCGCCGCACCGGCACCGGAGCAGACCAGCTTGACGGTGGAGAAATCCCGCCCCGTCAGCTTCAGCGCGTTGGTGATGGCGGCGGCAACGATGATGGCGGTGCCATGCTGATCATCATGGAAGACCGGAATCTTCATGCGGTCGCGGAGCTGCTTCTCCACATAGAAGCATTCCGGCGCCTTGATATCTTCCAGATTGATGCCGCCGAAGGTCGGCTCCAGGGCGGCGATGACCTCAACCAGCTTCTCGGGATCTTTCTCATTGATCTCGATATCAAAGACGTCGATACCGGCGAACTTCTTGAACAGAACGCCTTTGCCTTCCATGACCGGCTTGGAGGCCAGCGGCCCGATATCGCCCAGGCCCAGCACGGCTGTGCCGTTGGTGATCACGGCCACCAGATTGCCACGGCTGGTATATTTCGCGGCGTTGGCCTCGTCCTCGACGATGGCCTCGCAGGCATGGGCAACGCCGGGCGAATAGGCCAGCGCCAGATCGCGCTGGGTGGCCAGCGGCTTGGTCGGGGTAACGGCAATCTTACCGGGCGTCGGCAACCGGTGATAATCAAGGGCCGCATCACGAAAGGCGTCGGTCATTTCCTAACTTGCTCCCAGCAACCATAACGGAGGGTCTTTGCGGATTGTTTTTCTTTGGTCGCTAGTTAGGCTGTTCCGGGTGCGGCTGTCCAGTCTGTGGCGCTTGCGGCGGGCGTGGACCTGCCCCCCGCCCGCCGCGCCGATGCCGCGTTACTCATGCGCTGGTATTCACCTGCATCGCTGCCCAGCGCTGTTCCTGGGTCAAGCCGCCATAGCCATAGGCATGTCCATCGACAGCATGGACCAGCACATAGCTTTCCGGATGCAGCGGCCCCAGCAATTCCGCCATGCCGGCAAAGGCCGCCCGCACGAAGCGCGCGGTTTCCGCCTTGAGATTGGTGCCGGCGGTTATCTTGATATCCAGCCAGAAGGCGGCAAGGCCGGCATCTGTCGGTCGCTGGCCGGCAATGTACCAGCCGGCGGGATCCGCCGGCTCCACCAGAACAGCGGTAACGCCCTTATCCTTGCCCAGATGGTCGGCGGCCCAACCGGCCGCAGCCCCGGCAATGGCGGCCCGATGATCGGGGCCCCCGGTTACCGGTTCGACATAACGAATGGTGATCATTGGCATCGCTTGCTCCCATTTCTCCTTGGTGATGGCGAGATTATGGGGCGACACCCATCATACTGGAATGATATGATTTATGATAATCAAGATCGCAAATTTTAATGGTTATCCGATGCTCGACCTTGAATCGGTGCAGCTCTTCGTGTTGACGGTGGATCTGGGTGGCTTGACGCGCGCGGCTGAGGCGGTGGGAACCGTGCAGCCGGTGGTCAGTCAACGGCTGAAGGCATTGGAGGCGCAGTTGGGAACCCAATTGCTGGAGCGTTCGCCCCGCTTCGTGCGGCCCACAGCGGATGGGGTGGTCTTCCTGGAACGGGCGCGGGCCCTGCTGGCCGCCCATGATGCGACGCTGCGTTTCAAGGACGGTCCGGCCCTGCATCTGCGCCTGGGCATCAGCGACCATGTGATGGGGGCCGCGTCCGGCCCGCTGCTGCGACGGTTGCGGGCAGTCCTGCCGGCAGATATTCGGCTGGAACTGCGGGTATCATTGTCCCAGTCCCTGCGAACGGCCTTCGAACAGGGGGAGTTGAACACCATCATCATCCGCCGTGAGGCTGGCGGCAATGATGGGGAGGTGTTGGGCAGCGAGCCCTTGATCTGGTGCGGCGATCCCACGCTGCTTGCCGGCACCTTACCCTTGCCCATCGCGTCATTGGGGGAGCCTTGCGGCGTGCGCGCCCTGGCGATACGGGCCTTGGGCAAGGCCGGTATCCCCTGGTACGAAAGCTTCGTGGCCGGCAGCAGCAGTGCCTTGCTGGCTGGGCTTTCGGCAGGATTTGGAATTGCGCCCATGGGGCGGTTTGGGGCCGCCAGCCAGGATGTCGGGCCATTGCTGGGTCTTCCCCGGCTTCCTGCGTCCGATATCATCCTTCTGGGCCGCGCCACGGGCCAGGCACGGACCAGGGCGATCAATGCCATTGCCGCCAGTGTCCGCGCCGCCCTTGCCACCCCCGGCGTGACCGGGGGGCACTAAACCCGTGGATCAGAACCGGGCGGACAGGCCCGCGATGAAACGGCGGGGTGCGCCGGGTGACAGAAAACGCGGATCATCAAAGCCCAGTTCCCCAGCATCCCCATAAATCCCAAAGGTGGCATAGCGATGGTCGAACACATTATCGATCCGGCCATTCAGGGTGACACCCTCGACCAGTTGATAACGGGCCGACAGGTTGAACAGGGCGAAACCGCCCAGCGGTCGCGTCAGGTTCGCCTCATCCCCACGCAGAAAACGGCTGGAGGAATAATGCATCTCCGCCCCCAGCACCAAGGCCCTGCCCAACGCCAGATCGGCGCCGATTTTCAGGCTGTGCTGGGGAATGCCGGGGATGCGGTCGCCGGGGCTGACGGCGATGTCGCCATCGGCCTCCGCCTGCGGATTATGCGGGGCCTGGATCGACAGCGGGCTGCGGAAGCTGGCCTTGACCAGGGCATAATCGATGAACCAGGAAACCGGCCCCTGGCTGCCCGATAATCCGGCTTCCAGCCCCTGGCGCCGGGTGCGACCGACATTGTCGAAATAGCCGGTACCGATGACGGGACCGGCGGAAATGAAGATGATGTCGTCCCGGTTATCGGTGCGAAAGGCCGCCAGCGACCATTCCACCTGTCCATCCGCCCATTGCCCCCTGGCCCCCGCCTCCCAGGTGCGGGATCGCACATCATCCAGTGGCGGATCGGCCAGAAAGGCATTCGGGAAGCGGCAGGGGCGTTTCGGGTCGGCACAGGACAGTTCAGCCGGCGTGGGGATGCGGTTATTCTCATTGACGCTGGCATAGAGCACTGTCCCCGGCTGGGGATTCCAGGCCAATCCCAGGCCGGGATTAAGCGCGGTATAGGTATGGTCGCCATCCAGATCCGAGCCCAACTGGTCACGCAAGCGCAGATCGGCATGGGTCAGACGCAACGCCCCGGTCAGATGCAGATCGGGCGTCAGCGACAGCGTGTCGGACAGGCTGGCCCCCAGCATCCAGGACCGGGTTTTCAGCCCGACATTGAATTCATCATTCCCGATGGCAATCCCCAGGCTTTCCACCCCGCGCGTGGCATCCAGTTGCCCAAGCTCGGTGCCGCTGCCATAGCGGGTGCTGGCATGGTCCAGCGTTGCCCCCAGGATCAGGATATTCTCCAGACCGCCCGGCGCGCCCGCGTGCCGGGCCTGCAGGCTGAGCCCCTGGCTGTCGGTGCGGGTCCGGGTGCGGTTGAAGACGGCATCGGGCTCCTCGGTCAACCCGCCAACCGGCCGGCCATCAGCGCCGATAACCGGTTCCAGATCGTCACCCTCCTCCACACAAAGGCCGCTGCTGCACAGCTCGAAACTGCCCTGGTCGCCATTGGCCGTCCGGCGTTTCAGATGGCGCCAATGCGCGGCTGCCCGCAGGGTCCAGCCCTGCCCGGCCATCATCTCCCCCCGCAGGGAAAGCGCCAGCAGGTCGCTATCCGTGCGGTCGGGATGGGTGAAGACGGCCCGGCGATCCTGCGTCAGCAGATCGCCGGGTGCAGCACCATTGCCCGTCAGTTCCGATGTCGCGGCGGTGATGGAAAGGCCCAGTTCGCCACCGCCATCCGGCCGGTACAGCACATCGCCATAGGCCCGGGTCAGCCGGCTGGGGGAGAAATAGCGCCACCCATCATCCCGTCCATGCGACAGGCCCAGGTAATAGCCCGTCTTCCCCTCCCTCCCGCCCGTCTGGGCGGTCAGGGAGAGGAAACCATCCGATCCGGCAGCAACCTCAGCTTCCGTGCCCTGAAAACTGAACCCATCCTTCATGGACAGCAGCACCGATCCGCCCAGCCCGTTGGGGCCAAAGGTGGGGTTGGAACCGGCGATCACCTGGGCATGGTTGATGGCGAAGGCCGGCAGCAAATCCCACTGCACCACATCGCCAAAGGCCTCGTTGACGCGCATCCCGTCCTGATAGACGGCCACCCCCTGCGGTTCACCCAAGGCTGGGGCGGCGGTGAAACCGCGCAGGGCCACGCCCTGCTGCCAGACATTGCCCAGACTGTCGATGCTGCTGACCGATCCCAGCCGGCGCTGCAGCCCCTCCGTTGCCGTCACGGTGCCCGGCCGGTTCATCGTGGCGCTGTCCAGGCGGTGGCCGCTGGCCGGCAACCGGTCCAGCGGCACCCCTTCCTGGCCACCGGCAATGCCGATGACAATCACCTCCTCGGCCTTGTCCAGCGGCTGGGCCAGGGCGGCAGGGGTCAGCAGGCTGCTGGTCAGCAGCCAGAATAGCGGTGGGCGGCGCATGGGGTTTTTCCCTGGAACGGTCTTTGTTGGCCCCATTGGGCAGCGTCAGGGTCGATCCGGACAATTGTACCATCGGGTCAGTCATTTATCCCGGAATTGACGGGATATTTATCCTGATACCTTCGCCCTATGGCCGGGGTGGCCCAGCTCGGTCTAAGCTGAACCTTCACGCCCGTTGGACGGGAAGGGGGACGGCTTGTCGCTGCGGTGGCGGATCATTCTGCTGGTGATGCTGGCGGCGGTCCTGTCGGCCCTGGCCGGGCTGGCGGTGACCGTGGCGGGTGCCCGCGTTTCCGTGCGGATGGAGACGGAAGCCGCCCTGGAACTGGCGCGGGCCGAGCCCCCCCGGGCGGCATTGCCCGCCCATGTCCGCCATGTCACCCGCCAGTTCGTGCCGCAGGGCAACCCCCTGCCCCCGGTGGAACGGCACCATCCGGGGGTGCCGGGCTGGTTTGCCGCCCTGGTCTGGAACGGGGCGGACGATATTTTGCTGCCAGTGGAGGGTGGTGTCTGGCTGCTGCGCGCCGATCCGGCGGATGAGGTGGCGGAGGTCTGGTCGGACACCGTGGCGCTGGCGGTGACGGCCGCCACCATGCTGCTGTTGATGCTGCTGGCCCTGTCGGTTCTGGTGGGGCGGGCGCTGGCACCGCTGAATGGCTTTGCCCTGGCGCTGGACCGTTTGGCCCAGGGGCAGCAGGCGGGGCCGGAAACTGCCATTGCCATCCCGGAACTGGCAGCCATCGGCCAGCGGATTGCCCGGCTGGATCGGGAACTGGTGGCGGCACGGGTGGAGAATGCCGCCCTGTCACACAGCCTGATTGCCCTGCAGGATCAGGAACGGGCCCAACTGGCCCGCGATCTGCACGATGAGTTGGGACCGCTATTATTTGGTATCCGCGTGGATGCCCATGCCATCGGCCGCGCCGCCGCCACCGGCCCGGTACCGCCGGGGGATGCGGCGGGCCGGGCTGGCGCCATCGCTGATGCTGCCGCCGGCATCCGCGACCTGTCCCGCCGCATTCTCAACCGGTTGCGCCCGATGGGGTTGGATCATCTGCACGCAGCCGACATCTTGCGCGATCTGACGGCGGGGTTGGCGCGGCAGCATCCGCAGACAAGCTTCAGCGTTGATCTGGACATGTCGGCCTTCGCCCGCAGCGAGGCCGCCGACCTGACGCTGTACCGCATCGCGCATGAGGCAATCCTGAACGCCCTGCGCCATGGCCAGCCCAGCCGGATCGGCCTGCGGGTGCAGGGCCAGGCCGACAGCATTACCCTGCAGGTCAGCGATGATGGCGGCGGCATGAAGCCGGACGCGCTGCCGGGGCACGGCATTACCGGGATGCGGGAACGCGTCCGCGCCCTGGGTGGCCGGTTCAGCATCACCAGCGGGGCGGATGGGCAGACCCTGGTGGAAGCCCATATTCCCGTCCCCGCCGCAACAGCAGAAGGATTGCACCGCCATGGCTGAAACCGCCCCCCTGATCCTGGTGGTTGATGACCATGCCATTGTGCGCGGCGGCTGCCGCCAGTTGCTGGAGCCGCCGCTGTCCCGCTTCCGCGTGGTGGAAGCGGCCGACGGGCAGGCCGCGCGCACCCAGGTGGAGCGCCATGATCCCGATCTGGTGATTACCGACCTGAACCTGCCGGGCACACCCAACGGGCTGGACCTTGTTCGGGAACTGACAGAGGCGGGGCGGCGCGTCGTTGTTCTGTCCATGCATGAAACGCCGGGCATTGCCAGCCGCTGTATTGAACTGGGTGCTGCCGCCTATGTCACCAAGTCCGACGCGCCGGAAGCCCTGGTGGAAGCAACAGAGGCGGCATTGCGGGGCGCGCGCTGGCTGTCGGCCGATATTGCCCGCGCCCTGGCCCTGCCCAACCGCGAAACCGACCTGACGGAGCGGGAGGCGGAAATACTGGACCTGCTGGCCGATACGGCCGACCTGGATGATGTCGGCCGCCGGCTGGGCATCAGTTACAAGACGGTGGCCAATACCCTGGTCCGCCTGCGCAACCGGTTCGGCGTGCGCCGCACGGCCGATCTGGTGCGCGTGGCGGTGCAGCGCCGGGTGGGTGGATAGGGATTACACCCGCCACCCTGCCACAATCGCCTGCCCGCCCCCGGCGGCCAGCAGGGATTGGGCGCGGATCGGATCGCTGGCGGCAATGGCGGTGGACAGGGCATCGGCCAGGGTGGCCGTGGATGCGGCGACGCTGACCTGCCGCCAGCGATCGGCCGGCAGCCCGGTTGCCGGGTCCAGGATATGGCCATAACGGCCGGCCGCATCGATCAGGCTGCCGCGCGGGGCGGAGGTGGCGACGGCCCGGCCGGAAACGGGAAAGCGGGTGGCGATCCGCGCGGCAACGGCCGGATCGGCCACCCCCAACTGCCATTCCTGCCCGTCATCACGCCGGCCGATGCCGCGCGGTTCCCCCATATCCACCAGCATATGCCCGATACCGTGGGCCAGCAGCAGATCGGTTACCCGGTCAGTGATATAGCCCTGGGCAATCCCGTTCAGGGTCAGCGCCATGCCCGGTGGCAGCCGTACCCGGTCGCGCCGAACCTCCACCCGCTGCCAGCCGACCGCCTGCCGTACCACCCCAAAATCAGCCGCCCCATCCCGGTAGAATTGCCAGAGCGGCTGGACCGTGGGATCAAAGGCGCCAGCGGTGGCAGCCGACAGGGCCAGGGCCTGGCGCAGCAGATCGGTGAAGGCGGCGGGCGGATCACCCAATTCCCCTTCCCGGTTCAGGCGTGACAGCAGACTGTCCGGCCGATGCAGGCTGAACAGCCCCTCCAGGGTGCTGATCAGCCGGACTACCCGGCCGACCAGCGCCCGGGCCGTCCCTTCTTCCACCCCATGCAGGGTCAGGCTGGCGGGGCCGCCCATGGCCTGGCCCTGCCAGGTGACCGGCGGCGGCCGGCGGGACCAGAGGGCGAGCGCACCCCCCGCCAGGGCCAGGGCGGACAGGCGCAGCACCCGCCGGCGGCTGGGCAGCGGCATGGTTTCAGGCGGCATGGTGACCGCTCCCCTTTCTGGGCTGGATGCGGGCTGCGGCCCCTTCCCCATGACGGGCCGCCACCACCAGCGGCACGCAGCGTCCCTTGTCGGCATAAATGCCGACGCAATCCAGGCACTGGAAACATTCATCATAGCGGATGGAGCCATCCCGCCGGATGGCCTTGTACCGGCAGCGGCTGGTACAAAGTTGGCAGGGGCTGCCGCAGGCCGGCCGCCTGGGTATCCAGTCCAGCAGGCGCAACCGGCCCGCCAGTGCCAGAAAGGCCCCCAGCGGGCAGAGATAGCGGCAGAAGGGCTTGAACATCACCAGCCCCAGCAGCAGCCAGAACCCGGCATAGAGCACGAAGGGGAGATCGCGGACGAACCCCAGCGTGATGGCGGTTTTGAACGGTTCCACCTCCGCCGCTTTCTCCGCCTCCCCTGGCAGAACCAGGGCCGTGGCCAGCAGCAGCGCCAGCATGGCATATTTCACCAGCACCAGCCGCTGATCCAGCCAGCCCGGCACCCGGATACGCCGCAGCCGCAGCAGCCGGCCCAGCGCATCGGCAAATTCCTGCAGCGCGCCGAAGGGGCAGAGCCAGCCGCAGAACGTGCCCCGCCCCCAGATGATGGCGGTGACCGCGACATAGGCCCAGAGCAGCAGTGACACCGGATCATAGAGCAGGAAGCTGAAATCCATGCCGTTTACCGCCCCCTTCACCACGCCTTGCACGGTGACGATGGAGAGCTGGCCCTGGGCCTGGATGCCGATAAAGCCCAGCGTCGCCGCCAGAAAGCCCATGCGCGTCCAATAGAACAGCCGTTCGCGCCGGGAAATGCCTGTCTGCGCGATCAATCCCGCCGTCAGCCCCAGCAGCAACAGCCCCAGAATGGCCAGTTCCGGCAGACGGCTGCCCCAGGCCAGCAGCCATTCCGGCGGGGTTTCCACCATCACCGGGGCGGTGAACAGGCTGGCCGGCAGCGCATAATTCAGTGTGAAATCGCGCATCTGCCGGTCGGGCAGGATCAGGCCCTTTTCCCGCACCGTGCGCAGTGACAGGGTCCAGGGGCTGGCCGGATCGAAGGCGGCGGACCCGTCGATGCGGAACAACCGCACCTCATCCACCGCCGGCAGGCCGGCAGGCAGCACATAATCATGCACCATGTCGCGGATATTGACCGGGAAGCCGGCCTGGCTGACCGCCAGCCGGTCCGGCACGGTGGCCGGCACGAAATCCGGCCCGGTATAGGAATAACGCCCGCTGGACAGCACCAGCAGCACCTCTTCCCCCGGCTGCAGCCGGTCCATCACCTGGGCATATTGCGCCTCCCCCAGCAGGGAGCGGCCGATGGTGGGCACGTTCAGATAGGCGACCCAGAGGTCGATGAAAATCCCCTGCGGATCGGCCAGCCCCGCCGCATCCAGGCCAGCAAAGGGGGTGCCCTGGAATGCCTGTTCCACCATGGCATTGGTCAAGGTAAGACGGCGGACATAATTGCTGGCGACCAGGGTATCCCAGCCCATGATCTGGTCCATCTCCGGACGCGGGATGGATTTCGGCTTGGGCGCCAGGGCCGCCATCTTGGCCTGCGCCACCTTGGTGGCGGCCCCCAGAATGGTCAGGTTGGCAATGCGCAGGCTGGCGGTCGCCTTGGCCACCCCATCCAGGGTGACCGAACTGCTGCTTGCTCGGTCGGAGGCACCATATTGGCTGCCGATCTTGATATTCTGCCGGATGGTCAGGCCGCGATATTGCGTCAGGAAATCCGCGAAGGGCTGCGGCCCCAACCCGTCGACAAAGACCGGTTCATGCTGGGAGAGGATCTGCACATCCAGGAAGCGGCCGGCATCATCCATCGCCACCAGCAGGTTCATCGGCGTGCCGGAAAAGCCGGGGATGGACGTCAGCGATCCCGTTTCAAAAATATATCCCGCCACCATGCCGGCCTTGATCAGCGGCCAGGCCGGCATGGTCTTTTCCTTTTCCCCCAGGCTATAACCATCGGGCAGCAGACGGGCCAGCTCCTCCTCCGTCAGCGCGGCGGCGGGGGCCGGGGCGGCGAACAGCACAAGCATCAGGAACAGCACCAGCCGCAACAGCATCATACCCCCTCCGGTTGCTGAAAAGGCTAGGATGCATAAGGGCCGGCGGGTATTGGACTTTGGTTTCACCAGCGGTCGCAAGTTCGGCTCAGACGCCGGCGCTGCATCCGCAGCTTGGCTTTACGCGGCACGTGCCGCGCGGCGGCGGTCGCCGCCGGCGCGGTTTCTGGTGAACCGCAACCCGCGCTATCGTCTCTTACAGCCGCTATCCCCCTCATCATCGCCCAGGCTATCCAGCGGGGTGCGCTGGTGCAGGAAGCCTTCCTGTGGGGAAACGGCCACCAGCAGCCGGGGAGACGTGATCAGCACAGGCTGGCGCAATTGCCCGTCCCAGGACCGGAAGCTGAGCGCCTGACCCTTGAAGGCGGCTAGGGTAAAGCCGGGATCATTCAGCGCTGCCACGATGGCGGCGTCATCCCCCGGCTTCACCTTGGACGCCGCCTCCGTCACCGCGCGCACCGCCGTCCAGGCGGCATAATCGCGTTCCGTCATCACCCGGCCGGCCAGGGCCTGGAACCGGTTCTGCAACTGGGTGCCGCCCCATTGTTCGAACACCCGTGACCAGGCCGTCGGCACCAGTTCTGCCGTCCCCGCCACCGGACGGGGGCGGGCGGTGCGGTAGCTGAGATAATCGCCGAACGTCCCTTCCTCATCCGCCACGATCAGCACATCATGGTCAGCCCCCCGGGTGAAGGTGGCCACGACATCGCGTTCATTGCTGAACCCATCATCGGTGCGGGCATGGCCGACATCGAATGTCCAATCCTTCTCCGCCACGATCCGCGCGCCCAGCCGTTTGGCGGCGCGGCGGATGGCGTCGGCATAGGGCTTGTCGCCCGGCCCGCTGCCGGTGACCAGGAACCAGTTCGTCCAGCGCCGCAGCACCAGATATTGGCCCAGCGCATCGGCCAACATGCGGCGGCTGGGGATGGTGTGCAGCAGGTTGGGCCGGCACTGGCCATTGCGCAGATCATCATCGCGGGCCCGCACATTCAGCACCAGGGCACCGGCTGCCCCTGCCCTGTCCGCCACCCGCAGCAGCGCATCGGCCGGCAGATCGGCAATGATGAAACGCACCCCCTGGCCCAGCAGGCCGGGCAAATCGGCCTCCTGCCCCTCCACCAGGCGATAGGCGCGTTTCAGGAAGCGGCCACTGATATTGCCATCCTGCACGCCCAGCCGCGCGCCCTGCAGGGCGCCATCGCGGATCACCGGGTCCAGGAAGGAAAGCGGCGTTGCCGGTGGCTCCGCCACCCCGATGAAGCCGATGGGAAGCATGTCGGCGGCGGGGGCAGCAGCGGGCGGTGGGTCGGCGGCCAGCACCGGCATCGCCGACAACAGGGCCAGGGCAAGCATCAAGGGGCGCAGCATCGCTCCATCTCCCGCGTCATGGATGCGGACAGGCATCACACCGGATAGACCGAACGTCTGTCGCGTGACATTGCACTATCGTCTAAGTGATTGGTGAAAGCCGGCATCTTGGCAGCCCGCCCTGCTGGCCTTACCATTCGGGTAACCATGCCCCGGTCCCCCGGCCGGGGCGATGCCGAGCCGAAATTGAGGGGCGCATGTCGCCACAGCCAAGCCTGTCGCTGGTCCGGGCCTGCAGCCATCAGGCGGACCCGGCGGCGGCCATTGATGAGCTTTCCCCATCGCTGCTGGCGGCCGACCCGGTGCTGGTGGTGCTGTTCTGCTCGTCCCATTATGATCTGCCGGCCGTGGCCGCACAGGTGCGCGCCCGTCTGCCGGGCGTTCCCGTCATCGGTTGCACCACAGCCGGGGAATTGACGCCGTTCGGCTACATGGATGGGTCGATCAGCGCCGTCGCCTTCCCCAAGGGCGATTTCGCCGCCACCATTGGCCGCTTCGATCATGTCAGCCGGTTTGAAATCGGCGATGCCCGCCCCCGCGTGCGGGAATTGTTGGCGGAAGCAGAGGATGCGGCCATCGGCATGGGCCCCGATGCCCGCAATGTCGCCCTGTTCCTGGTTGACGGGCTGTGTGTGAAAGAGGAACTGATCATCAGCGCCCTGCATGATGCGCTGGGCGGCCTGCCGCTGATCGGCGGGTCGGCCGGCGATGACATGCGGTTTGAACAGACCCATGTGCTGCATGACGGGGAATTCCATGTCGATGCCGGGGTATTGCTGATCCTGACCACGATCCGGCCCTTCAAGGTGTTCCGCAACCAGCATTTCGTGCATTCCGACGAAAAGATGGTGGTCACCCAGGCCGACCCCACCCGCCGCATCGTCACCGAAATCAATGCCGAGCCGGCGGCGCGCGAATATGCCCGCATGGTCGGGCTGGAGGGGGAGCCGCTGACCCCGATGATCTTCGCCTCCTACCCCGTGGTGGTGCGGGTGGGCGGGGAATATTATGTCCGCTCCATCCAGAAGGTGAATGAGGATGAAAGCCTCACCTTCTTCTGCGCCATCGATGAAGGCATCGTGCTGACGGTGGCGACCGGCGTGGATATTGTGCGCAACCTGGAAGAACTGTTCGAAGGCCTGACGGCGGAAATCGGCAAGCCGGAGCTGATCCTGGCGTTCGACTGTGTGTTCCGTTCGCTGGAACTGGAACAGAAACAGTTGAAACATGCCGCCTCCAAGGTGCTGGCCAGCCAGAATGTCGTCGGCTTCTGCACCTATGGCGAACAGTTCAACGCCATGCATGTGAACCAGACCTTCACCGGTCTGGCGATAGGTCGCCGATGACAGCCCTGCTTGACCCCGCCAACGACCTGCCCAGCCCGGAACAGGAGCGCATCGCCATCCTGGAGCGGGAAAACTGGAAGCTGCGGCGCATCAACAAGGCGCTGATGGACCGGGTGGAACGGTCCATGGATTATCACGGCAATGCCTTCTCCCTGTTCCAGACAGCCATCGTGCTGGAAAGCCGGGTGCGCGAACGCACCCAGCAACTGGAGGAGACCTTGCGCAAGCTGGAAGCCTCCAACAGTGAATTGGCCAGTGCCAAGGAACTGGCGGAGACGGCCCAGACAAGGCTGGCCGAAGCCATTGAAAGCGTCAATGAGGGCTTTGCCCTGTTCGATGATGATGACCGGCTGGTGATGTGCAACCGCACCTATCTCAGCCTCTGGCCCGCCATCGCGGAGATGATCCGCCCCGGCATCAGCTTTGGGGAGATCGCCCGGCTGGCGGCGGCCCGTGGCTCTGTGCTGTCGGACAGCAGCGGCCCGGACCGCTGGGTGCGCGACCGGGTGGCCCAACATACCGGGGCTGACGGTACCCATGTCCACGCCCTGGCCGATGGCCGCTGGATTCAGATCAATGAACGGCGGACCCGCGATGGCGGCATTGTCGGCATCTATACCGACATCACCGATGTGAAGGAGCGGGATGCCCGCGACGGGCAGGAACGCATCCGTCTGATCACCGATGCCATGCCGGCCTTGATCGCCTATGTCGATGCGGATGAAACCTATCGTTTCGTCAATCGCCGCTATGGCGAAGTGTTCCGCCGGCCCCGGCATGAGATTGTCGGCTCCACCATGCGGGAATTGCTGGGGGAGCCGGCCTATCTGCTGCGCAGCCCGCACATCGCCACGGTGATGGCAGGCTTTGAGACCCAGTTCGACCTGGATTTCGATACAAGGTCCGGCAAACGCTATTCACAGGCAACCTATGTGCCGCATTTCGCCCCTGACGGGGCGGTGCTGGGCTTCTTTTCCCTGATCCAGGATGTCACCGAACGGCGCAGCGTGGCTGAGGCCTTGCGGGAAGCCAATGAGGGGCTGGAACGGCGGGTGGCGGAGCGCACCGCCGCCCTGCAGCAGGAAATTGCCGAACGCCAGCAGATCGAGGCCAAGCTGCGGGAGGCCAAGACGGCAGCCGAGCAGGCCAACCTCTCCAAAACCAAATTCCTGGCCGCCGCCAGCCATGACCTGCTGCAGCCGCTGAACGCCGCCCGCCTGTTCGTTTCCGCCCTGACCGAGACGGAACAGGAAGCCGGCGCGCGGGTATTGGTGGAAAAGACCGACGCCGCCCTGCTGTCGGTGGAAGATCTGCTGGAAGCGCTGCTGGATATTTCCAAGCTGGATGCCGGGGTGGTGCAGCCGCAACAGGATGATTTCCCGCTGGCCATGCTGCTTTCCTCCATGCAGGCGGAATATGCGCCGGTGGCCAAGGAGCGCGGGCTGGACCTGCGGGTGCTGCCCAGCCGGGCGATTGTGCATACCGATATGCGGCTGTTGCGCCGCATCTTGCAGAATTTCGTCTCCAACGCGCTGCGCTACACCCGTACCGGGCGGGTGCTGGTCGGCTGCCGCCGGCTGACCGATGCGGTGCGGATCGAGGTGCTGGATACCGGTCCCGGCATCCCGCCCGACAAGCTGGAAGCCGTGTTTGAGGAATTCCGCCGCCTGGAAGGTGACCGGCCGGCTGGGCGCGACCGGGGCATGGGCTTGGGGCTTGCCATTGTGCAGCGGGCCGGGCGCATGTTGGACACGCCCATTGGCCTGCGCTCCCATCTGGGGCGCGGGTCGGCCTTCACGGTGACGGTGCCGCTGGGCAGCAAGCAGCGCCCGCCGCAGGTCAGCACCGTCCGCATGTCCCCGCCGGCCAGCCCGCTGACCGGTGCGCGCATTCTGGTGATCGATAATGAACAGGCGATCCTGGAAGGGATGGGCGCGCTGTTGCGGGGCTGGGGCTGTCAGGTGCAGGTGGCCACCTGCGCCACCAGCGCCATGGGCGTTCTGTCGGCGCTGGGCGGCTGGCCTGATGTGATCATCGCCGACTATCATCTGGAGGATGGCGAACTGGGCGTGGATGCCATCGCGCAGGTGATCCAGGCCCGTGGCCGTGACATCCCGGCTATCGTCATCACCGCCAACCGCACCACCGACGTGCATGAACGGGTGCAAAATGACGGCTATGCCCTGTTGACCAAACCGGTCAAGCCGGCCCAGTTGCGGGCACTGGTGACGCAGTTGATCGGGTAGCGTTGTCCGCATCCGCTTGCAGCGCGGCTTTCAGCTTGTGCCCAACCTCAACGATTGCATCCAACGCCGGTATCAACTCCAGCCCCAACGGCGTCAGCGCATATTCGACCGACGGGGGCGAGGTCGGTTGCAGGGTGCGGGTCAAGACCCCCCTGCCCTCAAGCTCCCGCAGACGCTGCGACAGAACCTTGGCTGAGACCGGTGGAATGTCCAGTCGCAGTTCATTGAACCGGCGCGGCCCGGCGCGCAGATGCCAGATCACATTCGGGGCCCAGGCTCCGGCAATGATGGTCATACACTCGGTCAGCGCACAGGGCTCGGGCGGAGGCGCGCTGCGGTTTTTGCGAAGCTTGAGGCTCATGCCGGAACTCGGTTACTGCGGGGAAACCTGAGAATCCAGTAACTGTCAGAAACTTGGTTGGCAAGGGAAACCGGGCTGCCTAACCTTCCGTTATCAGCAGCAAGGAACCTCGTCATGAAACTTTACGTCAAGCCCGGCGCCTATCTCGACCGTCTCTCGCAGCGTCCCTGCGTGCAACAGGCGATGCAGCAAGAGGGTCTGATCGCGGAGAAAGCGGCATGACACAGGCCTTCACCGACATTACCGCCGTCTTGCAGGATTATTTCGATGCGCTTTACTTCTGCGATACCGAGATTCTGCAGCGTGTCTTTCATCCAAAGGCGATCTACGCCACGGCCGACGAAACACCCATGCTTTATCGCACAATGGCGGAATATGTCCCGGTGGTGGCGGCCCGCCAGTCCCCGGCATCGCGGGGGGAGGCGCGCCGCGACCATATTGACGCCATTGATCTGGCGGGGGAAAACACGGCAGTCGCCCGCCTGCGCTGTTCCATCGGGCAACGGGATTTCGTGGATTTTCTTACGCTTATCCGCATTGGGGGGCAGTGGCGCATCATCGCCAAGGTCTTCCAGATTATCGAACGCCAGCCGTAAGGAGGAGCGAACATGCCCTATGTAAACATCAAGATTACCCGTGACCGTAAATCACGGTCTGCCACGGCGGACTGCTGAAACGCGAGGGTAAGAGTTTAAACCTGATCCCCCCGCAGCGGCGGCCCTGCCGACAGCAGCGTTGCTGACTCCGCATCGGTGAAAACGCGGGAGCGGGTGAGGAAGCGCAAGCCCTCCGGACCTTCCAGGGAGAAACCCGCCCCGCGTCCCGGCACGGCATCAATGATCAGTTGGGTATGTTCCCAATATTCGAACTGGGCGGCACCGATGAAGAAGCGGGCGCCGTGAATGTCGCCCAGATAGATATCCCGGCTGCCGACCTTGAATTCCCCCGCCTGATAGCACATCGGCGCCGAACCATCGCAGCAACCGCCGGACTGGTGGAACATCACCGGCCCATGCATGGCGCGCAGCCGGTCGATCAGGGCATCGGCGGCGGCGGTGGAAAGAACGCGCGGCACCATGGGTTCGCTCCATCACGTGGCAGAGGGAAGGCCAAAAAGGAAGGGCGGATGGCGCCTCGGGACGCCATCCGCCTTCACACCCATCACACAACAGGACCGGCTTAGAAGAAGCCCAGCGCCTTCGGGCTATAGCTGACCAGCAGGTTCTTGGTTTGCTGATAATGGTCCAGCATCATCTTGTGCGTCTCACGCCCGATGCCCGACTGCTTGTAGCCACCAAAGGCCGCGTGGGCCGGATAGAGATGGTAGCAGTTGGTCCAGACACGGCCGGCCTGGATATTGCGGCCAAAGCGATAGGCACGGTTGCCATCGCGGCTCCACACCCCGGCACCCAGGCCATAGAGCGTATCATTGGCAATTGCCAGCGCCTCTTCCTCGCCCCGGAACTTGGTGACGGCCAGCACGGGGCCAAAAATCTCCTCCTGGAAGACGCGCATCTTGTTATGGCCTTCCAGCACCGTCGGGGTGACGTAGTAACCATTGGTCAGATCCCCGCCCAGATCGGCGCGGCCACCGCCGGTCAATACCTTGGCCCCTTCGTCGCGGCCGATATTGATGTAGGAGAGGATCTTCTCCAACTGGTCGTTGGAGGCCTGGGCCCCGATCATGGTAGAGGGATCGAGCGGGCTGCCCTGCTTGATCTTCTGCACGCGGGCGATGGCCTTTTCCATGAAGCGGTCATAAATCCGCTCATCCACCAGGGCGCGCGACGGGCAGGTGCAGACTTCGCCCTGATTCAGGCCGAACATGGCGAAGCCTTCCAGCGCCTTGTCCAGGAAATCATCATCTTCCGCCATCACGTCGGCAAAGAAGATGTTGGGCGACTTGCCGCCCAGTTCCAGTGTCACCGGGATCAGGTTTTCCGAGGCATATTGCATGATCAGCCGGCCGGTGGAGGTCTCCCCGGTGAAGGCGATCTTGGAGATGCGCTTGTTGGTGGCCAGCGGCTTGCCGGCCTCAATGCCGAAACCGTTGACGACATTCAGCACGCCGGGCGGCAGCAGGTCACCGATGACATCCATCAGCACCATGATGCCCATCGGCGTCTGCTCGGCCGGCTTCAGCACCACGCAATTGCCGGCGGCCAGCGCCGGGGCCAGCTTCCAGGCGGCCATCAGGATGGGGAAGTTCCAGGGGATGATCTGGCCGACCACGCCCAGCGGCTCATGGAAATGATAGGCAACCGTATCATGGTCGATTTCCGCCAGGCTGCCTTCCTGGGAGCGCACGCAGGCGGCGAAATAGCGGAAATGGTCAATGGCCAGCGGGATATCGGCGGCCGTCGTTTCCCGGATCGGCTTGCCATTATCGATGGTTTCCGCGAGCGCCAGCAATTCCAACTGCGATTCCATCCGGTCGGCGATGCGGTTCAGCACGCCGGCGCGATCAGCAACGGAGGTACGGCCCCATTTTTCGCGGACCTTATGGGCGGCGTCCAGCGCCAGTTCGATATCCTCTGCGGTGGAGCGGGCCACCTTGCAGACCACCCCGCCGGTGATGGGGGAGATATTATCGAAATACTGGCCCCGGACGGGGGCAACCCATTCACCACCGATGAAATTATCATAGCTGGAACGGATGGTGACGCTGGATTTCAGCTTTTCGATGGCCTGGTGCAGCATGGGGGCGTCTCCCTGGAAGAGGTTTGGGACCCCGATGCCGTGGGGTCCAGGATCAGACCGAAGACTGCGCCCCACCGACCCACCCGTAAATTAGACTTTGTGAGAAGAAACACGTCCCGGATGCGCCCTTGCACCACCATGGTGCAATTGCGAAACGGCCAGGACGCGGGATTCTGATGGGGAAATTCACCGGCAAAACAAAGGGGTTTCCCAATGACGATGCGCCCGTTTCTTCTGGCTGCCATGGCGGCCCAGTTCCTGATCGCCGGCACGGCCGATGCCGCCACGCATGAGGTGACGATGCGCAACCAGGGAAGCACGGGCACTATGGTGTTCGAACCGGCGATGCTGACCATCGCGCCCGGTGATACGGTGCGCTTCATCCCCACCGACAAAAGCCACAATGCCGAAGCGATCAAGGGCATGTTGCCCGAGGGCGTGGAACCCTTTGTCGGCAAGATGAATGAAGAGATCAGCGTCACCTTTGATCAGCCCGGCCTCTATGGTTTCAAATGCAAGCCGCATTACGCCATGGGCATGGTGGGTGTGGTGGTGGTGGGCGAACCGATCAATGCCGATGCCGCCGCCCAGGTGAGCCATCCGGGCAAGGCCAAGGAAATGTTGAATAAATTGCTGGCCAAGCTGCGGGGATAAACCCGCCCTCTGCAACGCCCGGCCTTGATGCCCCGGCGCGCCCATGGCCCACCGGAGCATCACATTATGGCGTTGCCGCCGCCCTGGCCGAGGCCTGGGCCGTGCCGGGGGACGGGGCGAAATTCACCTTGTTGGCCAGGATCACCGCCTGCGTGCGGCTGAAAACCCGCATCTTCTGCAAGATGGCGGAGACATGGGCCTTCACCGTCGTCTCCGTCACATCCAGCTCATAGGCGATTTCCTTGTTCAGCCGGCCGGCCACCACCAGTTCCAGCACCTTGCGCTGCTGCGGGGTCAGGGTGTCGATGCGGCGCAGGATTTCCTGATCCTCCCCCGATTGCGTGGGGGGCGGTGCATCCGTCAGGTCGGATGGGATATAGATATCCCCTTCCAGCACCTGGCGCAGCGCCTGGGCGATCTGCCCGCGCGGCAGCGATTTGGGCACAAACCCCGCCGCCCCATGGCGCAGCGCTTCATGCACCAATTGCCGGTCGCTGGTGGCCGAGACCATCACCACCGGCAGCGATGGATAGCGTGCCCGCAGCGTGGACAGCCCGGCAAATCCGTTATTGCCGGGCATGTTCAGGTCCAGCAGGATCAGATCGAAATCCCCTTCCCGATCGATGATCCGGATCACCTCATCCAGATCGGACGCCTCGAACAGTTCGCAGCGATCCAGCGCTACGGCCAGCACCGTGCGCAGCCCGTCGCGTACCAGCGGATGGTCATCCGCGATCAGCACCTTGCCCATGCCTATCCTCCCGTCGCCCTGTCGGGCCTGCCGACGCTTGATTTTTTTGTGGGCGGTTTCAAAGCTACACGTAGGAAGAAGGTCGGACAATCACCGGCCCGACCGGGAACACCCTTCTTTAGTATAAGCCCCAGCGTGCCCAGACGGAACCACGCGATGCCATGGTTTAAGCCCCGAAACGGGATATTTTTCTCGACATGACCGGGATAAAAATCCCGATCAATAAGGATGTTTCTCACGGGAAAAATTCAGGAAAATCCCACGCCACCTCAAGTCAAACGCACCTGTCATCACAAAGCATCATTTTCCTTATTCGCTGCCGGTGCCAGTGTTTTCTCATAAGCAGCGGGTAATGGCGCCGCTTACTTACGGGCCTATACCCCGATAATCCTGATAATTGACGAATAGGGAGAGAATGATGCTGAGAAATCCATCGGCCCGCACTTGGCGTGCCCTGCTGTCCGGGGTCAGCCTGGTTGTCATGGCGTCGATCACTTCCAGCGGCGCCATGGCCGATGCGCCGCGCCCTGTTACCTGGGAAGACATCGCCAATGATGCCAAGACCACCGGCGATGTGCTGATGTATGGCATGGGCCTGGATGCCAAGCGGCACAGCACGCTGGCCCAGGTGAATGACAAGAATGTCGGCAATCTGGTGCCTGCCTGGTCCTTCTCTTTCGGGGATGAGAAGCAGCGCGGGCAGGAAACCCAGGCCATCGTGCATGATGGCATCATCTATATCACCGCCTCCTACAGCCGGATGTTTGCGCTGGATGCGCGCACCGGCAAGCGGCTCTGGTCCTATACCCATCGGCTGCCCGACGATATCCGCCCCTGCTGCGACGTCATCAACCGCGGGGCCGCCATCTATGGCGACAAGGTCTTCTTCGGCACGCTGGATGCCAGCGTGGTGGCGCTGGACCGGCATACGGGCAAGCTGGTCTGGAAGAAGAAATTCGGCGAGCATGAAGCCGGCTATACGATGACCGGCGCCCCCACCATCGTGAAGGACCAGAAGACCGGCAAGGTGTTGCTGATCCATGGCTCGTCGGGGGATGAGTTCGGCGTGGTCGGCCGCCTGTTCGCCCGTGATCCTGACACGGGCGAAGAAATCTGGATGCGGCCGTTCGTGGAAGGCCATATGGGCCGGCTGAACGGCAAGGACAGCACCATCACCGGCAATCCCAAGGCGCCAAGCTGGCCGCGCGACAAGGATGGCAAGCTGGTGGAAGCCTGGAACCATGGCGGCGGCGCACCCTGGCAGAGCGCCACCTTCGACCCGGAAACCAATTCCATCGTGGTCGGTGCCGGCAATCCGGGGCCGTGGAACGGCTGGGCCCGCTGGCCGGGTGACAGCCTGTTCACCTCCGGTCAGGCCTATGTCGACCCAACCACCGGTGAACTGAAGGGCTTCTACCAGCACACGCCCAACGACACCTGGGATTTTTCCGGCAATAACGAGATCATCCTGTTCGACCTGAAGAAGGACGGCAAGACCATCAAGGCCGCCGCCCATGCCGACCGCAACGGCTTCTTCTTCATTACCGACCGCACCAAGCTGGCGGCGGCTGGTGGGGAAATCAACCGACCCAAGGCGCTGATCGCAGCCTATCCGTTTGTGGACAATATCACCTGGGCCAAGGGCTTCGATCTGAAGACCGGTCGGCCGATCGAGGCGGAAGGCCAACGTCCGCCCTTGCCGGAAAAGGGCGAGTTGAAGGGCAAGGCGGTGGAAGTCTCCCCCCCGTTCCTGGGCGGCAAGAACTGGAACCCCATGTCCTATAGCGAGGAGACGGGTCTGTTCTATATCCCCGCCAACCATTGGAAGGAGGATTACTGGACGGAGAATATTTCCTACCAGAAGGGCAGCGCCTATCTGGGTATGGGCTTCCGCATCAAGAAAATGTTCGAGGACCATGTCGGCATCCTGCGCGCCATGGACCCGGTGACCGGTAAGATCGTCTGGGAACATAAGGAAAGGCTGCCGCTCTGGGCCGGGACGATGACGACATCGGGCAACCTTGTCTTCACCGGCACCAGCGACGGTTATCTCAAGGCGTTTGATGCCAAGAATGGCAAGGAACTCTGGTCGTTCCAGACTGGGTCCGGCATCGTCTCCTCCCCCATCACCTGGGAGATGGACGGGGTGCAATATATCGGCATCGCCTCGGGCTATGGCGGGGCGGTGCCGCTCTGGGGCGGTGATATGGGGCCGTTGACCAGCAATGTGCCGCAGGGCGGTTCCTTCTGGGTCTTCCGCCTGCACCAGGACCGCAGCACCACGGCGGCAGCACCGTAAAAAGCCACGCCCCCTCCCGTCCGTCTGGCGGGAGGGGGCGCTGATCCGGCCATCCGCCTTCCCATGGAGCCTTTTCCGATGCGCCTGCTCTTCTGCTTTCTGCTGGCCAGCCTTCTCGCCTTCCCTGCCGTGGCGCAGGAGGAGGCGGCCGACAGCCCCCGCAAGGTGGGCGATTGCCTGCTGGTGAAAGGGGCAAAATGTCCGGGTGTCGATCTACGCCACCAGAATCTGCGCGGGCTGAACCTGTCAGGGGCCGACCTGACAGGGGCAAAGCTGGCCCGCGCGGATCTGCGGGATACCGATCTGCGCGGCGCCATCCTCGATAACGCGGATCTGGAGGCGGCCGATCTGCGCAAAGCCTTCCTGCAGGGGGCCAAGCTGCGCGGCGCCAGCCTGCGCGGGGCAAACCTGGAATTTGCCCGTGCCGCCAAGGCGGATTTCAGCCGCGCCGATCTGACCGCCGCCAATCTGGAAGCCGCCTGGTTTTCCGGCGCGCAGTTCCATCAGGCCAAACTGGTGAATGCCGGCCTGCAGGAGGCGAAATTCTACGAGGCCAACCTGATCGGCGCCGACCTGACCGGGGCCCATTTTCCCTATGCCATCTTCCAGAACACCTACATGCAGGATTGCACCGCCTGCCCGGTGAACTGGTGACGTGAAAAGGGCCGCCCCGACAATGGGGCGGCCCGAACGCTTCAACCCAGGTGCATTACGCCTTGGGCAGTTTGAACACCCAGAGAGAGCCACCCTGATTGATATGCTGGATGGACTTCGCCACCTCGCCACCCCACAGGGGGACGGCACCGCCCCAACCGGAGACGACGGCGACAAACTGTTCGCCATCCTGTTCCCAGGTGATGGGGCTGCCGACGATGCCGGAGCCGGTATTGAACTTCCAGACCTCCTGGCCGGTCCTGGCATCAAACGCCTTCAGGTAGCCTTCCGGCGTGCCGGTGAAGACAAGATTGCCGGCAGTGGTCAGCACGCCACCCCAGAGCGGGGCCTTGTTCTTATATTCCCACTTGATCTCACCAGTGGCGGGATCGATGGCGCGCAGCACACCGATATGGTCCTCATAGAGCGGCTTGATGGTGAAGCCTGCCCCCAGATAGGCCGCCCCCTTCTTGTAGTTGATCGCCTCGTTCCAGATATCCATGCCCCATTCATTGGCGGGCACATAGAACAGGCCGGTATCCTGGCTATAGGCCATGGGCATCCAGTTCTTACCGCCCAGGAAGGATGGGGCGGAGAAGACGGATTTGCCTTTGGTGTCGCCCTGTGCCGCCTCCATCGGGTTGCCCGGACGGTTGGCCGGGTCATAGATCGGGCGACCCTTCTTGTCGAAGCCCTTGGCCCAGGTGATCTTCGACACAAACGGCGTGGCGCTGAGGAATTTGCCGTTGGTGCGGTCCAGCACGAAGAAGAAGCCGTTGCGATCAGCTTTGGCCCCGGCCTTGACGACCTTGCCATCCTTCTTCAGGTCGAAGGGGATGAATTCATTCACCCCGTCGAAATCCCAGCCATCATGCGGCGTGGTCTGGAAATGCCATTTGATCTCCCCTGTCGCGGGGTCGATGGCCAGGGTGGAAGAGGTATAGAGGTTGTCGCCCGGCCGCAGATGGCTGTTCCACGGTGCCGGATTGCCGGTGCCCATATAGATCAGCTTGGTTTCCGGGTCATAGGTACCGCCCAGCCAGGTGGCCCCGCCCCCCTGCTTCCACATGTCACCCTGCCAGGAAGCGTTCAGCTTGCCGGTCATGGTGCTGTCCTTGCCATTCAACTGGCCGATATGGCCTTCGATGGTGGGGCGCGACCAGATCAGCTCGCCGGTATTGGCGTCCCGCGCCTCCACCTTGCCGACAATGCCGAACTCACCACCGGAATTGCCGGTGATGATCTTGCCATCCACGATCATGGGTGCGGCGGTGAAGCTGTATCCAGCCTCATAATCGGCCATCTTCTTCGACCAGATGACCTTGCCGGTCTCCTTGTTCAGCGCGATCAGCTTGGCATCCAGCGTGCCGAAATAAACCTTGTCGCCATAGATGGCGGCACCGCGATTGATGACATCGCAGCAGGGCATGATGCCGTCCGGC
Organism: Niveispirillum sp. SYP-B3756; assembly: GCF_009495745.1. GTDB lineage: Bacteria > Pseudomonadota > Alphaproteobacteria > Azospirillales > Azospirillaceae > Niveispirillum. The sequence continues at coordinate 244,496 of NZ_WIDQ01000003.1, read as the reverse complement.
AGGCGGGCATCATATTGCCACTTCTCCTCACCCGTGCGGGAATCCACCGCCCAGATGCGGCTGTAGGAACCGGTCACATAGATGGTGCCATCATGGACGATGGGCTGGGATTCCTGCCCGCGCTGCTTTTCCCCCCCAAAGGAGAAGGAGAAGGCGGGCACCAGCTTGGCGACATTTTCCGTGTTCAGCGTCTTCAGCGGGCTGTAACGCTGCGCCTGCGGCCCCATGCCATAGGTCAGCACGTCGCCGGTGCTGGCGGCATCGTTCATCAGATCGGCGTCGGTGGGACCGGCGGCAAAGGCAGGCGTGGCGGCGGCCAGCCCCAACATGGCGCAGGTGGCCAGCAGAATGCGCTTCATGGCGTCTTGTCTCCCTGTTCGGGGCCAGGGCTGCAACGGAATGTCTGGCCTGGCCATCAGCATCTTCCACCCGCAAGCCACCGGCCGCTGCGAACGGCAAGGCGCCCGCACGGGTCCGGCATTTCAAAGGCTTGGAGGCGGAATGGTTTCAGTGACGGTGCCAAGGTAACCCCACCCGGCAACGGGCAAAATTGAACCTTGGTATCAGCGCCAGCGGGGGATCAGGCCCCCGGTGGCATGTGGCTGATGCCATGGTCGGCAAAGATGCCGGCGATGCGGCCATCGGCCAGCAGGCCGGCCATGACATCTTCCAGCCGATAGCCAAGATCGCGGCTGTCGGTCTTCACCGCCAGGCCGATATCCCAGCCCTGTTTCAACAAGCCCGGGAACGGCCCCCGCCGGATGACCAAGCCTTTGGCCTTGCCGGCCAATCCCCGTTCCACCTGCGCCAGCGTCGCCATCGCCGCACCCGCTGTGCCTTCCGTCAGATCGACCAAGGCAGCGGCGGGTGTCAGGTGGTGAACCACATCCCCCCGCAGCCGACCGCCGAACGCCCCGGTCAGATAGAAATCCGGTACGCTGTCGGTCTCCACGGCAATGGCGCTGCCCGCCATATCCACCAAAGTACCACGGCAATCGGTGCGCGCGGGATCGCAGGCCAGCGCGAAACTCTCCCGGTGATAGGGGGCGGTCAGCACCGCCATGTCGTTGCGCAGGCCGAATTCCCGATCATGGGGGACATGCATCATCACATCCGCCACCGGTTCCCCGAGAATGGAGCCTTTCCAGACCGCGTTGCGCAGATCATCATCCATATTCTCGTCAGCGGTCAGTTCCATGAATTCCGGCTTCACGCCCAGCTTTTCCGCCAGGGCCCGGCCGATATCCACGTCAATGCCGATCAGCTTGCCCTCTGCCCGCCAGGACCAGGGGGGATTGTCCCGATAGACAGCGATGCGCAGCACGCCCTTGGCCATCACCTTATCCAGCGGGGCGGCCGGGCTGAAACGCGAAGACCCTGCCGCAAGCGGCAGGGTCACGATGAGGGCCAGCAGATGGCGCCTGTTCATTGCGGGACCGTTTCCAGCCAAGCACGAATGGCCCAGCCGGCCTCCTGTCCCAGCACCTCCCCAAAGGCGGGCATATAGACCTTGCCATCGCGCGATGCGCCTTTGCGGAACCGTTCGGAGAACCATTCATCGCCGGTATCGCCTGCCTCCAGAAAACGCAGGTCGGGGGCGATGCCGCCGGAAATGGCGCCCAGCCCATGGCAGCGCGCGCAATTCTGATTGTAGGCCGATGCCCCGATCTCAATGGCCCGCTTGTTCCCGCGATAGGGGTTGCTGGGCCGCCAGTCGTGGCCCAGCTTCTCCAACCCGTCGGTGTTCACCGGTTGCGGGGTGACATCCCCATGCGCCAACACGGGCAGGGAGAAACTGGCGGACAGCAGGGCAGCGGCGATCAGGCCGGCGGCAAGGCGGGCGGGCGACGGCATGGGTGATTTCCTCAGGGAAGAATGGTCGGTGACGGGCTGGCGACGCAGCCTTGCAATGGTTGGAAGCGTAACCTTTTCCCCCTCCGCACCTAATTGGACTTTGGTGCCAAAACGCTTTGCATTGGCTTTCGGCGACATGCTGCCATGGTCTAATGGCCCCACGCATGGCGGCCCGATAGGCTTGCCATTCAAGGGCTGGAAAAGCCTGTCGAGGGGAGAGGCATGATGCGGCGATGGGGATTGCCAGCTTTGTTGGGCTTGGCCATGACGCTGCCGGCACAGGCCGGCACGCTTTATGTTTCCAATGAACGGGATAACAGCCTGACCCTGATCGACACATCCAGCTTGACGGTGACCGGCACCATCAAGGTGGGCGCGCGGCCGCGCGGCATCACGCTTTCCGCCGATGGCAAGCAGCTTTACATCTGTGCCAGCGATGATGACACGGTGCAGGTGCTGGATATTGCCACCGGCAAGCTGCTGTACGACCTGCCATCGGGTGACGATCCCGAACAATTCGCCCTTGCCCCCGACGGCACCCATCTTTTCATCGCCAATGAAGACAATAATGTCGTCACCGTGGTGGATGTGCCCAGCCGCGCCGTCGCCTATCAGATTGATGTCGGGGTGGAGCCGGAGGGGATGGCCGTCAGCCCCGACGGCAAATGGGCGGTCAATACGTCAGAGACTACCAACATGGTCCATTGGATCGACACCGCCACCCGGCAATTAGTGGATAATACCCAGGTGGATGCCCGACCCCGCCATGCCGAATTTTCCGCCGATGGCAAACAGCTTTGGGTATCGGCGGAAATTGGCGGCACGGTGAAGGTGATTGATGTCGCCAGCCGGCAGGTGCGCCAGACCATCGGCTTTGCCATCAAGGGCGTACAGGCGGACAAGCTGCAGCCGGTCGGTATCAAGCTGTCTCGGGATGGAAGGCTGGCCTTTGTGGCGCTGGGGCCGGCCAACCATGTGGCGGTTGTGGATACGGCCAGCTTTCAGGTGAAGGATTATCTGCTGGTGGGCCGCCGGGTCTGGCACATGGCGCTTTCGCCGGATGGCAAGACGCTGTTCACCACCAATGGCGTCTCCAACGATGTTTCCGTCATTGATGTGGAGGCGTTGAAGGTGGTGAAATCCATCCCCGTCGGGCGCTATCCCTGGGGCGCGGTGGTGGTGCCGTGACGGCCGCCCTTTCCGTCACCGGCCTGCGTTTTGCCTATGGCAAGGGCGGGTTCGCCCTGCGGGATGTTGATTTTACCGTGGCGCCCGGCCGCTTCACCGCCCTGCTGGGGGCCAATGGGGCGGGCAAATCCACCCTGATGGGGCTGCTGACACGGCTTTTCACCCCCGATCAGGGGGATATCCAGATTTGCGGGCATGATCTGCGGCGCAACCCGCGTGCCGGGCTGGGCGCCATGGGCGTGGTGTTCCAGCAACCGACCCTGGATCTGGATTTGACCGTGCGCCAGAACCTGACCTATGCGGCGGGCCTGCGCGGCCTCGGCGGACGAGAAACGGCCTCCCGCATCGCCGTGCTGCTGGAACGTTTCGCCCTGTCCGCGCGGGCCGGCGACAAGGTGCGGCTGTTGAATGGCGGCCATCGGCGGCGGGTGGAACTGGCCCGCGCCCTGCTGCACCGGCCGCCCCTGCTGATCCTGGATGAACCCACCGTCGGGCTGGATGCCCCTTCCCGCCGCGATCTGGTGGCGCATGTGCATCGGCTCTGTGTGGAAGAGGGTGTCAGCGTGCTCTGGGCCACGCATCTGTTTGATGAGGTGGCGCCAGGTGATGATGTGGTGCTGCTGCACCGGGGTGCCGTGCAGGCACGCGGCCCCGCTGCCGACCTGCTGGCCGCCAGCGGGACGGACAATCTGGCCGGTGCCTTCCAGGTACTGACAGCAGAGGGGGCGACGGCATGATGGCCTATCTGCGCGCCTTGCGCGCCATCATCTGGCGGGAAATGCTGCGCTTTCTGCATCAACGGGAACGGTTCGTGTCCGCCCTGGTGCGGCCGCTGGTCTGGCTGTTCATCTTCGCCGCCGGTTTCCGGGCGGCCCTGGGCATTTCGGTGCAGCCACCCTATGACACCTATATCACCTATGAAACCTATGTGCTGCCGGGGCTGGCGGCCATGGTGCTGCTGTTCAACGGGATGCAAAGCAGTCTCTCCATGGTCTATGACCGGGAGATGGGCAGTATGCGGCTGCTGCTGACTTCCCCCCTGCCCCGGGAATTCCTGTTGTTGGCCAAGCTGCTGGCCGGCGCGGTGGTGGGGCTGGCGCAGGTGGCCGCCTTTCTGGCCATTGCCGCCCTGGCGGGACTGACCGCCCCTGCCCCCGGATATCTGACCGTCATCCCCGCCCTGTTGCTGGCGGGCCTGATGCTGGGTTCTGTCGGCATGTTGCTCTCCAGCACCATCCGGCAATTGGAGAATTTTGCCGGGGTGATGAATTTCGTCATCTTCCCGGCCTTCTTCCTGTCCTCGGCCCTCTATCCGCTGTGGAAGATGCGGGAGGGCAGCGAATGGCTCTATCAGCTTGCACGCTGCAACCCCTTCACCCATGCGGTGGAACTGATCCGCTTCGCGCTTTATGGCCGGTTGGAACTGACGGCGGCAGCCTGGGTCGCCGGGGCGACACTGGTTTTCCTGCTGCTCTCCTTCTGGGCCTATAACCCGGCACGCGGCCTGATGCCGCGCCATACAAAGTCGCAATGATCATGGATCATGATCATTGCCCTCAATCGCCGGCGCTGCCATCCGGCAGCTTGGCTTGCGCACCCATGGAGGCGCGGGCGCTCAACGCGCCAACCAAGTGGGGATGAGCGCTGCTCATCCCCACTTGGTACAAGGCCGGCGCTGGCGAAGGCTGACAAAAAAAGACCGCCCGGTGTGCTGCCGGGCGGTCGCAGTGTCGCGTGGGAAGCGGCGGATCACCCGCCGCCCCCACCCGGGAGGATCAGAAGAACAGGATCGCGCCGATGGCGATGGTGTCGGATTTGGCCTTGTTGCCGCCATGGGCCTCGGCCTTGGTGTTGATATATTCGCCCACCAGCGTCACCCAATCGGTCAGGGCATAATGGGTGGCGGCCACCCAGGATTTGTTGACCGACAACAGGGTCGGGTTCACCTCCCCCTTGGCCAGATCGAGATGGCTCTCGCCGTAAGAGGCGGCCAGCGTCACCTTGTCGATCTTGTAGGTACCCTGGACATAGAAACCGTCGCTGTCGCGCCGGTTGCCCTTGGCATCGGCGGAAAGCACAAAAAGCCCCGTCGTGCCAACACCCTTGCCGGTATAGTAATAGCCCAGCAACCCGGCATCGCCGATGCCCAGCTTGGCGCCGGCATCAAAGGCCGTTCCCTTGTAATCCGGCCCGCCGGCAACCGTCGGGTCATGATCCTGGCTCAGCACCCCGGCCCAGAGCCGGCCGCTGACCTTGCCGCTTTTGATGTCATAGGTCGCCTTGGCCTGGAAGCCGGGCGTATCGTTCAACTCGCTCTCCCCGGCGGTGGCGAGCGGCTGGAAGATGCCAGCCGACAGCTTGAACCCGGCGAAATCGGGCGTCGTATAGGTGATCTGGGGCTGGAAATCCGTATAGATATAGCCAAGCCCGATGCGCCCCAGCGAGGTGTTGGACGGTGCGGCATTGCCGGCCGCCGTGCCTACCCCCAGCAGGGTAATATCGGACAGGATGGCATCGGAGCCGAACAGGCCAATATCGCGCCCCACCTTCACCTCACCAAAGCCAGCATGGGCGAAGGTCAGATAGGTCTGGCGAAAATCAATGCCGGAGGTGGTGAGCGCTGTCGGCTGGCCGGCTGAGTTTGCGCCCCCACCCCAATTGACACTGTTGATGCCGGGATAGATGCCGAAATGTGCCCCCACATCCCAACCACCCTGCCGGGTGGTGACATCGAATTTCAGGAAGCCCGGCAACAGACCATTGCGGATGGCGCTGGTATCATTGCCGCCCACGCTGGCCAGCCCGCCCACCACATTCTTGCCCGGACCGGGGCTGTCGGCATTGTCCTTTACATAGAAACCGTTGACGGACCCGGAAATCTGCACATTCACCGCACCGACCTTGAAACCGACGCCGCTGTCACTGGCCTGCAGCAGGCGGCTGGGGTCGGTCGGGGTGGCGGATGCGGCAACCGGGGCCGGCTTTGCCTTTTCCTCCTCCGCACGGCGGGCGGACAGGGCCTGATATTCCTGCTCGCTGAGAATACCTTTGGCCTTCAACTGTTTCAGCAACTCCTCCGTCGTGTCGGCCATAGCTGGGTTGGCCAGCCCGAACCCCAAAGCCAGGCCGCACGCCCCCCACCGCAGAACCTTGCGCAGATGCATTTTTACCTCCCCTTTTGATGATTGGCCCGTCTTGCGGGCAAGTTATCCCCTTACCCGCTGTGAATATTCACGGCGGGTTCAAGAAAAACTGTGAGATGGCGAAGATTTCACCGCCACACGTTAGGCGACATTGGCGCCTCTTGATATTGGACGTTGGTTTATTGAACTTTGGGGGAAGGTCATTTCATCAAGGCGGCCCATAACCAGCCCGTTTTCCCGCTGAAAGCCGCCATATTGCTTGCCGCTATGCGGGGCCTGAACAACACATCCTTCCTTGGTCTAATATGGCCGGGCTGATCGGGGCCGTAGCATGGGGGCAATGATAAGCACTTCCGGGGAGGAAGCGAGATGGTGCCCACCGTCAGCCGCCGGGCCTTCATGGCTGGGGCCGCCGCCCTTGCCGCCTTACCCGCCCAGGGGGATGCGGCACCGTTGCGGCTGGGCCTGCTGCCCTTTGGTACGGTGCAATGGGAAATGGCCACCGCACAGGCGCATGGACTGGATCGGGCTGCGGGCCTTGGCTTGTCCGTTCAGGAACTGGCCGGCACCCAGGCGGCACAGGTGGCGCTGCTGGGCGGTGCGGTGGACATGATCGCCGCGGACTGGCTCTGGGTGGCCCGGCAAAGGGCGGCCGGCATCGGCATGTCCTTCATCCCCTATTCCTGCTCTGTCGGTTCCATCATCGTTCCGGCCGACAGCCCCATCCGCAATACGGCCGATCTGGCCGGGCGTCGCCTTGGCATTGCCGGCGGGCCGGTGGATAAGGGCTGGCTGCTGTTGCGCGCGCAGGCGGCCCAGCGTTATGGCGTCGATCTGGCGGCCCGCGTCACGTCCCTGTTTGCTGCCCCGCCCTTGCTGTCCCATGAGATCCAGGCCGGGCGGCTGGATGCGGTGCTGACCTATTGGCATTATGCCGCAAGGCTGGAAGCAGCCGGGCTGCGCCAATTGGCCGGCGTGGCAGAGCTTGCCCGCGATCTGGGCCTGCACCGGGCGGTGCCGGCGCTGGGCTATGTTTTCCGCGATGACTGGGCGGATCGCAACAGAGAGCCCTTGGCGGCCTTTGCCCGTCTGTCCCGGCAGGCAAAGGCGATCCTGGCGGAGGAGGATGCCGCCTGGACGACACTGCGTCCCCTGCTGGCCGCCGATGACGATGCCACCGCCCGCTTGTTGCGCGACCGCTTCCGCCAGGGCATCCCCCAGCGCTGGACAGAGGCGGAGCGGGCGGATGCCGCCCGCCTGTTCGCCCTGTTGGCGGAATTGGGTGGGCGGGAACTGGTGGGCGATGCGGCCACCATCCCGGATGGCACCTTCTGGCCGATCTCCTGGGGTTGAGCCCGTGTTGCGAACGGCACTCTCCACCCTGTTAATCCTGATCGTCTGGCAGGTGGCAGCCTGGGCGGTGGCCGGCCCCACCCTGCCCGGTCCTGTCCTGGTGGGCGGGGTGTTGCTGCGGGAGGCGGCGGCCGGTCAGCTCTGGCTGCATCTGGGCATCACCCTGGCACGGGTGGCCGCCGCCTTCATCCTGGCGCTCTCCATCGGTACCGCCATCGGCATTGCCATGGGTCGGTCATCCCTGCTGGATAATGTCATGGGGCCTTGGCTGACCCTGGCGTTGAATGTGCCGGCGTTGGTGGTGATCGTGCTGGCCTATCTCTGGTTCGGCTTGACGGAGGCGGCGGCCATCGGGGCCGTGGCCGTGAACAAGATCCCCAATGTGGTGGTGCAGGTGCGCGCCGGCGCGCGGGCCCTGGACCCCGCCCTGGCCCGTATGGCCAAGGCCTATCGCTTCAGCCGGTGGGACCGGCTGCGCCATCTGTTGCTGCCGCACCTGCAGCCCTATCTGTTTGCCGCCGCCCGCAATGGCCTGTCATTGGTATGGAAAATCGTGCTGGTGGTGGAATTGCTGGGACGGGGTAATGGTGTCGGCTTCAAAATCCATCTGGCGTTCCAACTGTTCGACGTGGCCAGCCTGCTGGCCTATGCGCTGGCCTTTGTCATCGTGGCACAAATGATTGAAATGGCCGTGATGGCGCCGCTGGAACGGCGGGCCTGCCGCTGGCGGGGGGATCATGGCTGACGGCACCCCCCTGCTGCACCTGCTGATCAAGGAAAAGCGCTTTGCCGGCGTGCCGGTGCTGGCCGGGCTGGTGCTGAGCGTGGCTGCGGGCGAACTGGTGGCCCTGGTCGGGCCCAGCGGCTGCGGCAAAAGCACGGTGCTGATGCTGGCGGCCGGGCTGGATGGTGATTTCACCGGCGAACGGCATCTGGCCCCCCATGTGCATCCGGCTGTGCATTTCCAGGAACCCAGCCTGCTGCCCTGGCGCAGTCTGGCGGCCAATGTCGATATGGCCTTGCCCGCCCCCCAGCGGAACAAGGGCCATGCTGGGCGTTGGCTGGGGCGGGTTGAACTGCCGGTGCAAAGCCATGGCCAGTTCCCGACACAGGTCAGCCTGGGGATGCAGCGCCGCGCAGCACTGGCCCGGACCCTCGCCATGGGCAGCGATCTGCTCTTGCTGGATGAACCGCTGGTTTCGCTGGATGCCGCACTGGCCGAACGGCTGCGGGCCCTGTTGTTGCAACAGATGCAGGAACGACCAGGCCTGGGCATTCTGCTGGTGACCCATGATCTGGCAGAGGCAGCACAATTGGCCGACCGTATCCTGGTGCTTGGAAACCGCCCAGCCGGTGTGATTAATGAACTGCGTCCGGCCGGCAAGCGGGGTGAACGATCCCCCCAGCAGATCAGCATGGCTGTCCGGCAGCTCAACACCGCAGAGCCACTGCAATCATCCATTATAGATCAATCCAATACTGAAAAACGGCCAGAGCCGGAGATACCCTGGAAATGAAACAGCACCCGCCCACCCGCCTGCCCCGCCGCCGGTTTCTGTCCATCGCAGGCTTTGCCCTGACCGCCCTGGCACCCCCGGCCCTGGCCGCCGATGCCACCCAGGTGGCGGAGATTGTCGTCACCGGGCGGCGGGAGGGCGTGCCGGCCTATGAGCGGGCCTATGGGCCAAGCGTGATGGATGCGGCCACCCTGGCCACCGCGCCGCAGCGCCGGCTGGACGAGGCCTTGCGGGCGGTGCCGGGATTCAGCCTGTTCCGGCGGTCCGGTTCACGCACCGCCAACCCGACGGCACAGGGCGTCAGCCTGCGCGGCATCGGGCCCAACGGCGCCGGCCGTACGCTGGTGCTGGTTGATGGCGTGCCGGCGAACGATCCGTTCGGCGGCTGGGTCTATTGGTCACGCCTGCCCACCGCCGCTGTGGACAATGTGGTGCTGACCCGTGGCGGGGGTGCCGGCCCCTGGGGCAACGCCGCCCTGGCCGGCACCATCCGGATTGAAACAAAGCAGCGTGACGGGTTGGATCTGGAACTGGCCGGTGGCAGCAACGGCACCTGGATGGGGCAATCGTCGGTCGGGGGCTCGGCCGACGGCTGGCATCTCGGCCTGTCCGGCAGCGCCTTTCGCACCGATGGCGTCAAGCTGGTGGAACCGTCACGGCGCGGCCCCATCGATATCAAGGCCGACAGCGATGCCTATGCCGTGGATGGCACCCTGTCCACCCAACTGGGCAGTGTCACGGCCACAGCGAAACTATCCGGTTTCAAGGAAAGCCGGGGCAATGGCACGCCCTATACCAACAATTCAACCGACGCGACAGAGGCCAGCCTGCGGCTGGTCGGCACGGGGGAAAAGATCGATTGGGAAGCGGTGGCCTATTGGCGGGACTGGTCCTTCGCCAGCACTTTTTCCGGGGTGAATGCGGCCCGCACGGCGGAAACCCCTTCGCTGCATCAGTATGACGTCCCCGCCACGGCCAAGGGCGGCATTCTGCAGGTCGCCTTTTCCCCGGCGGACGGACACCAGACGGACATCGGCGCCGATATCCGGGAAACAGAGGGCAAGACCCGCGAACTGATGACCTATAGCGCCGGCCGCTACACCAGAATGCGGGATGCTGGCGGCAGCCAGTCCGTTGCCGGCCTGTTTTTCGAACATGCCTGGACCGGCATTCAGGGGCTGACCGTTTCCGCCGGCGGCCGGCTGGATGCCTGGCGCAACAGCGATGGCCGCCGGATTGAAAGCGACATTGCCAGCGGTACCTTGTTGCGCAATGACCGCTATGCCAAGCGCGACGGCACCGTCGCCAATGGCCGCGCCGGCATCGACTGGCAGGCCAGCGACCTGCTGGGCCTGCGGGTGGCCGCCTATACCGGCTTCCGCCTGCCCACCCTGAACGAGCTTTATCGTCCGTTCCGGGTCGGCAATGATATAACCGAGGCCAATCCCGGTTTGCAGCCGGAACGAATGCGCGGAGTGGAGGCCGGGCTTCGTCTAAGCCCTGGTGCCGGGATCACGGCCAACGCCACCCTGTTTCATGTGCGGCTGAAGAATGCCGTGGATAATGTGGTTATCCAGACCAGCCCCGGCACCAACGCCGAACTGGGGATCTTCGTGCCGGCGGGCGGCAGCCTGGCCCAGCGCCGGGGCCTGCCCCGCGTTGAGGTGCAGGGGCTGGAGGCGGAAATCGCCTGGCAGGCCGCACCGAGCTTACGTTTTGGCGCTGCCTATCTCTTCAGCGACAGCGAGATCACCGATCCCGGCACGATGGCGGCGTTGCGGGGCAATCGACTGGGCCAGGCACCCCGGCATTCCGGCACGGTTGACGTGACATGGACCCCGCGCCCGGAACTGACCCTGCGCGCCCAGGTCCGGGCTGCGGGCAAACAGTTCGAGGATAGCCGCAATCTCGGCACCCTGGACGGCTTCATTGTTGGTGATCTTTATGCCGCATGGCGGGTGGATCAACAGTTGGAATTCTACGCCACGGCGGAGAATGTCACCGGCGAACGGGTTGAAACCGGCCGCCGCAGCGACGGTCTGACCAATATCGGCCCGGAGCGCCAATGGCTGGCCGGCGTGCGCGTCCGGTTGTGATGGTGACAAACGAAAAGGCCCGGAACAACGTCCGGGCCTTTTCGTAACCTATTGATTTTACTTTGAGAATGGTGATTCCGGTGGGATTCGAACCCACGACCCCATGATTAAAAGTCACGTGCTCTACCAACTGAGCTACGGAATCGCTCCTCGAAAGTGGGGCGGACCATAAGCAGATGAAGGCGGTTCGTCAACCATCACAATCATCTGCAAAGCACCTTTGCATGATCCGCCGGGCAGGTCAGCCGACCTTGCCCTGCTGACGCTCCTCCTCGAACTTGGCCTTCAGGCTGGCAGCAATCCGGGGGCTGACGAAATGGTTGATGTCACCACCCAGCCGGCCAATCTCCTTCACAAAGCGCGAAGAGATGAACTGGTGGCGGTCGGATGCCATCAGGAACACCGTATCCACGGACGGATTCAGGCGCGCATTCATGCCGGCCATCTGGAATTCATATTCGAAATCCGAAACAGCGCGCAGCCCCCGGATGATCACCGAAGCGCCGCAATCGACAGCGAAATGCATCAACAGCTTGTCGAAGGGCCGGACCTCAACGCTGATTCCCTGCTTGGTCAACTGTTCCAGCTCGCCAGCCACCAGTTCCACCCGCTCCTGCGTGGTGTAAAGCGGGCCTTTGCCGGCATTGCTGGCGACACCGATGATCAGATGATCCACCGTCCGCGCAGCGCGCTGGATGATGTCAAAATGACCATTGGTGATCGGGTCGAAGGTTCCCGGATACACACCGATCCGACGCTTGCCCGTCATCTCAACTCCCCTCCCCGCTACGGTGACGCCAAGACAAGGGCCAGCCCCCAGGGGGACTGGCCTGTCACCTGCAATATTGTTACGGTTGATCAGTTGCCGCCACGGGGGCGGCATCGTCGCCACCCTCCGTACCGGCATCGCCGCCATCATCTTCCAGACGGGCGACAGAGACGACGCGTTCATCCCCCGCCAAGCGGAACAGGGTGACACCCTTGCTCTTGCGGCCGGTCAGGCGGATATCGTGCACCGGCATCCGGATCACCTGGCCCGAATCGCTGACCATCATCAACTGGTCGGTGTCGTTGATCGGGAACACGGCGGCGATGGCCTTGTTGCGATCACCCATATCCATGTTCCAGATGCCCTGGCCACCACGGCCCGTCAGCCGGTATTCATAGGCCGAGGTCCGCTTGCCATAACCCTGCTCGGAAACGGTCAGGATCATCTGTTCGCGCGCCTGCATCTCAGCGAACTGTTCGGGTGACAGTTCCGCCGCGCCTTCCACGGGTTCGGCCTCGACATCCACCGCATCATCGGTCTCCTCACCCTCGGCCCGGCGCAGCTCACGCGCCTGCTTCAGATAGGCGGCGCGTTCATCGGCGCTGTAATCCGTGTGGTGCAGGATCGACATGCCGATCACCTCATCACCGTCGGCCAGCTTGATGCCACGCACGCCGGTGGAGGTACGGCCGCTGAACACGCGCACATCCGACACATCAAAGCGGATGCAGCGGCCGAGGCGTGTGGCCAGCAGCACATCATCGCTTTCGCCACAGGTGCGCACAGCGATCAGGTTTTCGCCCTCTTCCTCCAGCTTCATGGCGATCAGGCCATTGGCTCGGATATTCTGGAAGTCCGACAGCTTGTTACGGCGGATGCCGCCCTTGCTGGTGGCAAACACGATCTGCAGCGCGCCCCAGGTGCCCTCATCCTCCGGCATCGGCATGACGGTGGAGATGGTTTCCCCCTCCTCCAACGGCAGCAGATTGACCAGGGCCTTGCCGCGGGTCTGCGGCGTGCCCTGGGGCAAGCGCCAGACCTTCAGCTTATGCACGATGCCACGGCTGGTGAAGAACAGCATCGGCGTGTGGGTATTGGCAACGAACAGGTCGGAGACATTATCCTCCGCCTTCAGGTTCATGCCGGAACGGCCCTTGCCGCCTCTAGCCTGCGCCCGGTATGTCGAAACCGGCACGCGCTTGATATAGCCGCCCTGGGTGACGATGACGACCATATCCTCCCGCTGGATCAGGTCTTCAATGTCGCTCTCGAACTCCGATTCCTCGATCATCGTCCGCCGCGGGGTGGCGAAGCGTTCCTTCATCTCCCCCAGTTCGGTGCGGATGATATCCAGCAGCATGGCGCGGTCGGACAGCACGGCCAGGAAATATTTGATCTGATCGGTAACGCCGGTCAGTTCCTCGCCGATCTTGTCGCGCTCCAGCCCGGTCAGCCGATGCAGGCGCAGGTCCAGAATGGCGCGGGCCTGCACTTCCGACAGCTTGTAGGTGCCAGCCTCCGACAGGGTGCGGCCCGGCTCGTCGATCAGGGCGATCAGCGGGGCCACATCACGCGCCGGCCAGTCACGCGCCATCATCTGTTCGCGCGCCGTCGCCGGGTCGGGCGCTGAGCGGATCAGGGCGATCATGTCATCCAGGTTGGCCACGGCCACGGCCAGACCAACCAAGGTGTGGGCGCGTTCGCGCGCCTTGCCCAGCTCGAACTCGATCCGGCGGGTGACAACCTGTTCGCGGAAGCGGACGAAGGCGGCGATAATCGCCTTCAGGTCCAGCAATTCCGGCCGGCCGCCATTCAGCGCCAGCATATTGACGCCGAAGCTGGTCTGCAGCGCGGTGTGGCGGAAAAGCTGGGCCAGCACCACATCCGGCACGGCATCACGCTTCAGTTCCACCACAACGCGCACACCGTCGCGGTCGGATTCGTCACGAACGTCGCTGATGCCTTCCACCAGCTTTTCATTCACGCATTCGGCAATGCGTTCCAGCAGCTTGGACTTGTTGACCTGATAGGGGATTTCAGTGGCAACGATGGCCCAGCGATCCTTGCGGATCTCCTCCACCTCCGTCTTGGCGCGCATGATCACGCTGCCACGACCGGTATGGAAAGCCGAACGGATGCCAGAACGGCCGAGAATCAGGGCACCGGTGGGAAAATCCGGGCCAGGAACGATATCGATCAGCTCATCAATCGAGATATCCGGATTCTCGATATAGGCGAGACAGGCCTCAATCACCTCCCCCAGATTATGGGGGGGGATGTTGGTGGCCATGCCGACGGCAATACCGCCGGCACCATTGACCAGCAGATTGGGGAACTTGGCCGGCAGAACCGTCGGCTCTTCCAGCGATTCGTCATAGTTGGCCTGAAAATCGACAGTTTCCTTGTCGATATCATCCAGCATGAATTCCGACACCTTGGCCAGCCGGGCCTCGGTGTAACGCATGGCCGCCGCAGCGTCGCCATCCATGGAGCCGTAATTGCCCTGACCATCGATCAGGGGCAGGCGCATCGAGAAATCCTGCGCCATGCGGACCATGGCATCATAAATCGCGCTGTCGCCGTGCGGATGGTATTTACCCATAACGTCACCGACGATACGCGCCGATTTCTTATATGGCTTGGTGCTGTCGTAACCGCCTTCCTTCATGGCGTAGAGGATGCGGCGATGCACGGGTTTTAACCCGTCGCGCACATCCGGCAACGCGCGACTGACGATTACGCTCATGGCGTAATCGAGATACGAACGCCGCATCTCATCTTCGATGGTGATGGGCGAGATATCGGACGGCAGAGCGGGCGTGGAAGTCACCGAGCGGAACTCGTCATTACGTGTCGGAAAATGAAGCCGCTGGTTGGCCAGCGGCTTTCACGTTCTATGTAGCACCATTCGCGGATGCGAACAATGAAAGCACCCACCAACCTTCACACGCGGCGTGACAGCCACCAGAACCGGGCTGCCAGCACGGAAACGGAGAAGACGCTGGCGATGAAAATCCCCTCAAACAGGCCCAAGACCCCGCGCCCCAGCGGGAAGGCCAGCAGCCAGCCCAGCGGCATCATCACCGCGTAATAGCTGACAAAATGCGAGGCGGTGGGCACCCAGGTATCGTTGCGCCCGCGCAAAGCCTGCGCCATCACCACCTGCCCGCCATCGGCCACCAGCAGCCAGGATGAGAAGGCGATCAAGGGGGCCGTCAGCACCAGCAGGGTCGCATCATGGGTGAACTGGCCGGCGATCCAGGCCGGGGCGGCAAAGAAAAGTAGCCCGACAAGGGAGAGGATGAAGCTGGTCACGCCCAGCCCGGTCCAGCCGGCCACCACCATATCGGCCTGATCACGCGCGCCATAGGCATTGCCCACCCGCACCGCCGTAGCGGACGCCAGCCCCAGCGCGCACATGAAAGGCAGGGCGATCAGGTTCAGGCCGATTGTATAGGCCCCCACCGCCGCCGCCCCCAGCCAGCCGGCAAACAGTCCCAGCCCGGCAAAGGCCGAACCTTCCAGGGCGTTGGACAGGCCGGCGGCATAGCCGACCCGGCGCTGGGTGACAGAATCACGCCACCAGCCCCGGAAATCGCCGCGCACCCCCCAGGCATCGCGCAGCGGATGCCACCAGACATAGGCAATCATGCCAAAGGCACCCAACCAGCGCAGGCTGGTGGTGGACCAGGCGGCCCCCACGGCGCCTAAGGCTGGCAGGCCGAAATGACCACCCACCAGCAACCAGACCAGCCCGGCATTCAAAACGTTGCCGATCAACATGGCGATCATGCCGGGAATCGGCCGCTTCAACCCTTCCAGATACATGCTGGTGGCCAGATGCAAGGCGGCGGCCGGCATCCCCAAGGCCATCACCGCCATCACATGCCCGGCCCCCTGGGCAAGGTCTGGCTCCTGGCCTGTCAGCAGCAGGAATTCCTCCCCGAACAGGCTGGTGGCGGCGATGATGGTGCCGATCAGCATGGCATAGGGCAAGGAACGACGCCAGATCACGCCGGTGCCAGACAAGTTACCCTTGCCCATTGTCTGAGCGGTGGCCACCACCACGCCCAGCAACAGCCCCACCTGCACCGCCAACAGCACGGCAATGGGCGAATGCCCCATGCCCAGATAGGCAAGTTCCTGCGCACTGTAGCGGCCGACAATCAACGTATCCGTCAGCGCCATGACAATGATGCCCGCCCGCGCAATGATCACCGGGATGGCCAAGCGGACCAGATCGCCAACATGGCGGCGGATGCGATCGGGCATGGGTTCGACGGTGGAAGCGAGGGACGACATGGGAAATGCTCACGGATCAGGCAGATTAACTAAATCATCCTGTATCGGAACTATTCCGTCATCTCAAGCTGCATCCATGCATGGCGGGAACGCATGGGCACCCCTGGTGTTGGAGTAACAGGCCCACCCTAGATTTTAAGGAGTTTGCCTGATGGGCATCATACCGCCCCTGCCCGGTGCACCGACGCCCGGCAATACGGAAATCCCCCCGCCGGGCGAGCAGCCGATTCCCGGGCACGATCCCGGTCGCCTGCCGCCCGACACGCCCGAACCGGATGTGCCGCTGCCGCAGCGGGAACCGGAGCCGCCGGCGCCGCAAAGGCTATAGAGGGAGCATCAAAGGGAGGGGGCCACTCTTGTTCTCTGGCTCGTGCGCCCGGCCCATGCATGGGCCGGGGCTTGACGATGGCGGGGCCGCGCGCCAAACCCTTATCCCATGACACAGCACAGCCCCATCCATGTGATCGGCGGCGGTATGGCGGGCAGCGAAGCAGCCTGGCAGATCGCACAAGCCGGTATCCCCGTCGTTCTGCACGAGATGCGCCCGGTGGTGAAAACCGACGCGCATCAGACGGAGCATTTTGCGGAGTTGGTCTGCTCCAACTCCTTCCGCTCCGACGATGCGGAATATAATGCCGTTGGCCTGCTGCATGAGGAAATGCGCCGCGCCAAATCGCTGATCCTGGCGGCGGCGGATGAACATAAGGTGCCGGCCGGCGGGGCGCTGGCGGTGGACCGCGACCATTTCGCCGAAAAGGTCACCGCAACCCTGACCAACCATCCGCTGGTGACGGTGGAGCGGGGCGAAGTGGCCGGTATCCCGCCGGAAGCATGGGACAATGTGGTGATCGCCACCGGCCCGCTGACCAGCATGAAGCTGGCCGAGGCGATCCGGGCCTTCACCGGCGAAGAGCAGTTGAGCTTCTTCGACGCCATCGCCCCCATCGTGCATACAGACAGCATCGACCTGTCCAAGGCCTGGTTCCAGTCGCGCTATGACAAGGTCGGCCCCGGCGGGACGGGCAAGGATTACATCAACTGCGCCATGGATAAGGAGCAGTATGAGGCCTTCATCCGCGCCCTGATCGAGGGGGAGAAGGGCGATTTCAAGGAATGGGAAAAGAACACGCCCTATTTCGAGGGCTGCCTTCCCATTGAAGTGATGGCCGAACGCGGCGTGGATACGCTGCGCTATGGCCCGATGAAGCCGGTGGGGCTGACCAACCCGCATACGGGCAAGCGCTCCTATGCCGTGGTGCAGTTGCGCCAGGATAACGCGCTGGGCACGCTCTATAATCTGGTCGGCTTTCAGACCAAGCTGAAATATGCCGAGCAGGTGCGGGTGTTCCGCATGATCCCCGGTCTGGAAAATGCGGAATTTGCCCGGCTGGGCGGGCTGCACCGCAATACCTTCATCAATTCCCCGCGCCTGCTGGATGGGGCCTTGCGCCTGAAATCCATGCCGCGCCTGCGCTTTGCCGGCCAGATCACCGGCTGCGAAGGCTATGTGGAAAGTGCGGCCGTCGGTCTGCTGGCCGGCCGCTTCGCCGTGGCTGACCGGCTGGGCAATGACCCCGCCCTGCCGCCGCGCACCACGGCGCTGGGCGCGCTGCTGGCCCATATTACCGGCGGGGCGGAGGCGGAGACCTTCCAGCCGATGAATGTCAATTTCGGCCTGTTTCCGCCGGTGACCGAACGCCAGCCCAATGGCAAGGAACTGCACGGCAAGGATCGCAAGCTGGCCTATAGCCGGCGGGCCCTGGCCGATCTGGCAAGCTGGCTGGGCTGATTAAGGAAGGGGGCGCGGCGCAGAAAGCCACGCCCCCTTTTTCTGTCAGGACCGGCTGCCGCCATAGGTGACATAGCGCAGCAGATATTCCACCGGGCCATTGCGGAAGCGCGACAGCCAGAGCTGGCTCAGCACCAGTTGCAGGGCGAAGATGCCCATTGCAAGGACCACGACCAGCGGCGGCGACACCTGCCCCATCAGCCGCAAACCATAGGCATGGAACAGCAGGGCACAGAGCAGCGACTGAAACAGATAATTAGACAGGGCCATACGCCCGGCCGTCGCCAGCATCGCCACCCAGCCCCGATCGGCCGCCGCATTTAGCACCAGGGCCATACCGGCAATATAGGCCGCCGCCAGGAATGGTGCCGTCGCCAGATCAACCACGACCCCGACGAGATTAAGAACCGGGTCATAGGGTTGAATGGCGGTCCAGCCATAGAATATCCCGCCCGGCAACCCGACCAGCACGCCGATCAGGATGATACGCCGCAAAAGCGGCTGTAAGGCCGCAATATCGGCCAGCGCCTGCCGCCGCCCCGCCATCAGCCCCAGCAGGAACATGGCCAGCGCGCAAGGCCCCTGCATGAAGCCCAGGACAATCCAGAGGTTGGAGAGTTCCGAGAGGCGTTGATTCAACAGGCTGGAAACACTGCCGGTAAAGGCTGCCTGCGCCTGACGCACATGTTGCAGGACCATTGCTTCCGGTACCTGCGGCAGCAGATAGATCTGGGCCAGCAGTATCAAGAACCAGATCAGCGTAACAAAGAAGATCAGGCCGGCGGCGATGCGCAGCAGGCTTTTATCGTTGCGATGCCGTAACGCATAAAGCGCCAACCCCAGCACCGCATAGGTGGTGAGGATGTCACCATGAAACAGCACCAGCGCATGGAACACGCCGAGGCAGAACAACATGGCTTGGCGGCGCAGGAAGCGCGGCCGGAATGGCTGGCCATCCCGTTCCGCCACCGTCATCTGCAAGGTCAGGCTATAGCCAAACAAGAAGGAGAAGATCAGGTAGAATTTGGTTTCAAACAACGCCGTCACCAGCCACGACGTCCCCTGGGCCACCGGGCCCGCGAAATCCGGGTTGGGCAGCCCCATGGCATAGAACGGATTGGCGAAAACCTCGATATTCACCAGCAGGATACCGAACAGCGCAAAGCCGCGCAGCGCATCGACGGTCTGTATACGACCGGCCTTGGCCGATCCCGTCATGACATCACCCGGCCGCCAGTCAGCACCATGTCCAGGAGTTGCCGCATCAACGGCAGTTGATCCATCGGCTTGAAAGCTAGATCGACAGAAACGCGGGAAAACACGCCGTCGATCCAACTCATCAACCATTGGGCGACAAGGGCCGCATCCACCGTGTTGCTTACCTGTCCCCGCGCGATCCCTGCGCGGATCAGCCCCTCCAAACCTTCACGCAACACGGTGTCATTATCAGCTGCAAGGGCACGAACATCCGGGTCGCGGCGGGATTCAGCGGCAATCTCAATGGCCAGCGCGTTGGCATCCCCATCTGCTGCCAGTTCGGCAATCAATTGCAGAAGCAGGTTCAAGGCATCCCGGCAGTCGGCGATTTCTGCCAACTGGCTCAGACACAGCGCTACCTGCTCCCCCTCCGACGCCACGATGGCCAGCACCAGGGCCTGCTTGTTGGGGAAATAATGGAACAAGGTGCCGCTGCTGATGCCGGCCACGGTTCTGATGTCCGCGATGCTGGACTGGTGGAAGCCATTTCGGGCGAAGCATTTACGGGCCGCCACCATGATCGCCGCCCGGCGGCTGGCGTGAAGTGCCGGATTGACAGTGCGCATTTGCATGGACCCAATAATAAACCGATTGATCGATCTATAAATAGACGCACAGAAATGGGCAACAAAAAAGGGGGCCGACGCCCCCTCTCTGCAATGTCTTCTTATACCAACCCGCCTAAAGGTTGACCTTTAGGCGGGTTGGAGGCCGGCGACCGCCGGCCCGCGCCGCGTGGCGCGCGCCGGCCTCAGCCCTCCCCCTCTACCGACAGCCCCGGGATGCGGGGCATTGGGGCGGAACGGTCCAGCAGACCGGCCGCGCGCAGATCGTCCACCCCCGGCAGGTCACGCAGGGAGCCCAGACCGAAATGGTCGAGAAAATCTGACGTGGTCACCCAGGTCAGCGGCCGCCCCGGCGTCTCCCGCCGGCGACCGGGCATCACCCAGCCCGCTTCCATCAGAATATCCAGCGTGCCTTTGGAGGTGGCAACACCGCGAATCGCCTCAATCTCCGCCCGGGTCACCGGCTGGTGATAGGCGATGATCGCCAACGTTTCCACCGCCGCGCGGGATAGCTTGGCCGTCACCTCAATCTCGGTGCGCAGCCTGTCCCCCAGATCGGCAGCCGTGCGGAAGGCCCAACGGCCGCCACTGGCCACCAGATTGATGCCGCGATGGCGGTAGAGATTTTCCAACTGCGCCAACAGCGGGCGCACCGGCACCGCCCCCACCCGTTCCTGCAGCACCGATTCGGCCACCGGTTCAGCGGAGGAAAAAAGAATCGCTTCCAGCAAGCGGATGAGCTGGAAGTCGCTGTCGAAAAGATCACTCATGCCTGCTCCCGTCGCGCCCGGACCTGAATGGGCGCGAATGCAGTTTCCTGCCGTAATTCCAGATGGCCGCCCTTGGCCAGTTCCAGGGCGGCCACAAAGCTGCTGGCCAGCAGGGAACGCGCCTTCACCCCCTGGCCCCGCCAGCCGGCTGGCAGCAAAGCTTCCAACTGTGCCCAGTCCGGCAGCCGGCCCAGCATGGCCTCCAGCCGCGCCACGGCTTCCTCAATCGAATAAAGCTCGGTCACCGGGATGGTGAAGGGGCTGATCCGGGCTTGGCGGGAACCGACGGCGCCATAGGCCTTCAGCAGATCGTAAAGCCCCAGATCATGGCGGGAGCGGGCGAAGATGGGCAAATCCTCCGGCGCGCCACGGGCAAAGCGGTCACGCCCCAGGCGGGGCCGCGCCAGCAGCCGGGCGGCCGCACCCTGCATCGCCTCCAACCGCTGCAACTGGAAGGTCAGAGCCGCCGCCAGCACCTCCGCCGAGGGTTCGTCCGGCTGCGGATCGGGCAGCAGCAGACGGGATTTCAGATAGGCAAGCCAGGCCGCCATCACCAGATAATCCGCCGCCAGTTCCAGCCGCAGGCGCCGCGCCTCCGTTACGAAGGCCAGATATTGTTCAGCCAGTTGCAGGATGGAAATGCGGGTCAGGTCCACCTTCTGGTCGCGGGCCAGCGACAGCAGCAGGTCGATCGGCCCTTCATAGCCATCAATATCCAGCAGCAGCGCCTCTTCCGGCGCTGCGTCGCCGGTGCCCGCCCCATCTTCCATGAAAGCCATCGTGCGTATTACAGCCCGTAGAACGGGATTGGGCGGATCATCCCATGATCCCCGTCAACCGGACGATCCAGTCCACCACCATATCCACCACCGGCAACAGCACCATCCCCAAGGGGCTGAAATCATAGCCCAGCTTCCCGGCGATGAAGGGGATCAGGAAAACGACGCCGATCAGGATGAACATGCCATAACGTTCCAGCCGCGCCAGCGGAAAGGCCAATGCGTCCGGCAGCAGCCCCACCGCCACCCGGCCCCCATCCAGCGGCGGCAGCGGGATCATGTTGAAACAGGCCAGCAACACATTGAACTGCAGGGAAATTGCCAGATTGCGCACGAACCATTGCGCCATGAAATCCGGCACCAGATTGGCGGTGTGCAGCAACAGGGCGGAAACCACCGCCAGCACGATATTCACCGCCGGCCCCGCCGCCGCCACCCAGACCATATCCCGGCGCGGATTGCGCAGATTGCGGAAATCCACCGGCACCGGCTTGGCCCAGCCAAACATGAAGCCCGTGGTGGCGAACATCACCAGCGGCAGGATAACGGTGCCCAGCGGATCAATATGGCGCAGCGGGTTGAGGCTCAGGCGCCCCTGCCGCTTGGCTGTATCATCCCCGAAATGCAGGGCGGCATAGCCGTGTGCCGCCTCGTGCAAGGTGATGGCCAGCAGCGCCGGCAAAGCCATGACGGAAATCTGCAGCAGGATGTTTTCAATATCGAGCATCGGCTCTCAAGCCATCCTTCCCGTCAACATGTCCGCCAAGGCCGCCCGCAAGGCTGTCGCCTCTTCCGCCGGGGGGATTGGCCGGCGCTCACCCTGTGCGCGGGCCCAACGCCTGTCCGCCACAGCGGTCAGCGGGGCCGCATGGGCCACGGCGTCGCGCATTTCGTCCATCTTGCCATTGCAGTGCAAGGCAATGTCGCAGCCGGCCGCCAGCACGGCGGCCGTGCGGTCACCGACGCTGCCGCTCAGCGCCTGCATGGAGAGATCATCGCTGAACAGCAGACCATCAAAACCAATGGCATCGCGCACGATCCGCCCGATCACCTGCGGCGACACGCTGGCCGGCCGATCGGGATCAATGGCCGTATAAACGACGTGCGCCACCATGGCCAGCGGCAGCCCGGCCAATGCCTTGAAGGGGGTAAAGTCCCAGGCATCCAGCTCCGCTAGTGGCGTGGTGACCACCGGCAGTTCCAGATGGCTGTCCGCAAAGGCCCGGCCATGGCCGGGCACATGCTTCACCACCGGCAACACACCGCCATCCAGCAAACCTTTCGCCTGTGCGGCCGCCAGTAAGGCCACCCGTGCCGGATCGCCGGCAAAGGCGCGGTCGCCGATCACATCATGTGCGCCCGGCACCGGCACATCGGCCACCGGCGCGCAATCCACATCAATCCCCAGATCGGACAGCATGGCGGCCAGCAGGCGACCATGCAGCCAGGCGGCGTGCGGGGCATCGTCCCCCAGCGCACCGATCCGGGCAGCGGCCGGCAATTCCGGCCAGTGCGGCGGGCGCAGCCGGGCCACCCGGCCGCCTTCCTGATCGATCAGCACCGGGGCATGGCGCCCCACGCTGTCGCGCAGGTCCGCCACCAGGGCCCGCACCTGTTCCGGCGTTTCGACATTGCGCCGGAACAGGATGAAGCCGAACGGGTCGGCATCGCGGAAGAACGCCTTCTCTTCCGGCAACAGCCGGGGACCGGCACAGCCCAGCACAAGGGCAAGCGGACGCTTAGCGGACAAGGACACACCCCGCCCCCTGGGCAGCCAGCGCCGTGCAAATCTGCTTGGCCCGCGCTTCATCCACCGGTCCACCCTGGATACGGTAGAAAATGCCCTTCGGTCCCAGATCCACCCGCACGGTGCGCATGGAAAGCCCACCCAGCTCACCGGGGAACTTGCGCTGCAGGCGCGACCATTCGGCAGCGGCCTTGCCCTCGCTATCCACGGCGGCCACCTGCAGACGTACAGAGCCGGTAGCGGCGGCTGTGGGCGCAGGAGCCGGTGCCGTGGTCGGCTTGGGCGCCGGCGGTGCGGCAACCGGCGCCTGTGCCACCTGCGGGGCCGGCTTGGGCGGCGTCGCCGATGCCGGGGGCACCAATTGTTGCGGCCGTGCCGTGGCTGTCGTCGCCGGTACACCAGCCGTATGGGCGGGCGGCACGGCACTCTGCTGCACCGGGGCCTGCGTCGGCTGGCTGGCCGGGGCCGTGGGCTTGTAACTGGGCTGCTGCGTCACCGGCTGTTGCGGTGGCGGCAACATGGGCTCTGGGGCTGCCGCATGGCGACCGCCGGCCAATTCCCCTTCGCCTTCTTCTGCCATCGGCATCATCGGCTCTTCTGCCGATGGCTCGGCCCCAGCGCGCGGGCGTTCCATCGGGGTTTCTGGTGGGGGCAGCAGCCGCTCCACCTCCCCCTCATCGCCATTGGCTGAGGGGTTCAGCCGGTCATAGACCAGCCGGTCCTGATGCGGTACTTCCAGCCCGCCCGGCTGTTCCGGCTTGACCTTGGTGGGGGAGGCATCGGCCCGCAGGATCGGGGCGACGCTCTCCGTACCCGCCCGCATCCCCTGATTATAGGCATAGAAGATGATGCCACCAAACACGACCAGACCACCGGCGACGATGGCCGCGTTAATGATGCCGCGCCGCTTTGCTGGCGGTTCGGCATAGGCCTGCTGATCATCATATTGGCCGTCATCATAGCCGTCATCGGCATAGACGGGGGGCTGCGGCTGCACGCGCGGCTGATAGGGATCGGGTGCCGGCGCGCGATATCCCGCTGTGGACGGCCCGCGTGCCGGCTCCACATAATCCGCCTCATACCCGGCATTCGGGTCATGGCTGGGCGGCGGCGGTGCCGGGGATGAATAATCGGCGCTTAGCGACGGTTCGGGCGGGCGCGGTGCGCCCCCCCGCCCGTGCCACGCCGGATCGGCCCGGAAATCAGCCCGCAAGCCCGATTGCGGACGCGGACGGCCCTGCCCCGCCGGATCGGCGGGATTGTGCAGACCGCCTTCTTCCTCATCGTCCTGGTAAGACATGGCTTCTTCGCCTCAGCGCATTTCCTTGACGGGCTCGACGCCCAGAATGTGCAGCCCGGCTGCAATGACCTGGGCGACAGCGGTGATCAGCGCCAAACGGGCGCGGGTCAGTTCCGCATCGCCTTCGATCAGGAAGCGCATGGATGCATCATCCTTGCCCTTGTTCCACAGCCCATGGAAGGCCGAGGCCAGATCATAGAGGTAGAAGGCAATCCGGTGCGGTTCATGCGCTTCCGCCGCCGCTTCCACCGTACGGGGGAAGGACTGCATCAGCTTGACCAGCGCCACTTCCTCATCCGCATCCAAACGCGACAGCGGGGCAGCGGCCAGCCCGGCGGCATCCAGCGCATAGCCCGCCTCTTCGGCGTGGCGCAGCACGGAATGGCAGCGTGCATGGGCATACTGCACATAGAAAACCGGATTTTCCTTGGACTTTTCCGTGACCTTGACCAGATCGAAATCCAGCGTCTGGTCATTGCGGCGGGTCAGCATGATGAAGCGGACGACACCCGCCCCCACTTCCTCGACAATGTCGCGCAGCGTGACGAAGCGACCGGCGCGCTTGGACATTTTCACCGGCTGGCCATCATCCAGCAGGTTGACCAGCTGGCAGATCTTCACATCCAGCGCGCCCTTGCCACCGGTGATGGCCGTGACAGCGGCCTGCATCCGCTTGACATAGCCACCGTGGTCAGCACCCAGCACGTCGATCAGCAGCTCGCCAGAGCGGCGGAACTTGTCATAGTGATAGGCGATGTCGTTGGCGAAATAGGTCCAGGAACCGTCCGACTTCTTCAGCGGCCGGTCCACATCGTCACCAAACTGGGTGGCGCGGAACAGGGTCTGCGGGCGCGGCTCCCAATCCTCGGGCTTCTTGCCCTTGGGCGGCTCCAGCACGCCGGTATAGATCAGGCCCTGATCTTCCAGCGCCTTCAGCGCCGTATCCACCGCACCGGCATCCACCACCGCCTTCTCGGACGAGAAGACGTCATGTTCGACGCCCAGCAGAACCAGATCCTGCTTGATCATCACCATCATGCGGGCAACGGTGAAGCTGCGGAAATAGGGCAGCCATTCGCCCTCCTCCGCCTGCAGCCAACGGTCGCCATCCTGATCCTTCAGGGCCTGACCGACCGGCTTCAGATAGTCACCGGGATACAGTCCTTCCGGGATCGTCACCGTCTCACCCAGCGCCTCGCGGTAGCGCAGATAGGCGGAACGGGCCAGCACATCCACCTGGGCGCCGGCATCATTGATGTAATATTCGCGCGTGACGTCATAGCCGACCTTGGCCAGCAGACGCGCCAGCACGTCGCCCACCACCGCGCCACGGGTGTGACCCACATGCATGGGGCCGGTGGGGTTGGCGGAAACGAATTCCACATTCACCCGGCGGCCGGCACCCAGCTTGCTTTCGCCATAGGCGTCCCCTGCCGTCAGGATGTCCGCCATGCGGGTCAGCCACCAGCCGGTATCAATGCGCAGATTGACGAAGCCGGGGCCGGCCACGCTGGCCTCCGTCACGGCATCCATGCCCTTCAGGCGGGCCACCAGTGCCTCGGCAATGGCGCGCGGCGGCTTGCCCGCCGGCTTGGCCAGCACCATCGCGGCATTGGTGGAGACATCGCCATGGCTGGCATCGCGCGGCGGCTCCACGGTGATTCGGGCGAAATCAAGCCCGGCCGGCAGTTCCCCCGCCGCCACCATCTGTTCCAGCGCCGTAACGATCTTGGCTTCGAAATCTTTGAAGACGTTCATTTTTCCAGGCTTGACTCAAGGTCCGGGCAGATTGCCCACGGCCCGGCGCCAAGGCACCGGTACGGGGTCATCATGGCACCCTACACCGATCATCCCGCAACGCACAGTGTGCAGATATGAAGGGCGGGAATGTGGCAGAAGTGGTTAGGCAGGGCTGAGGCGATCAGGGGCAGAAACCTACCCCGCAATCAATTGCGCCTGCCGGATGGCGAAACGGTCGGTCATGCCGGCAATGTAATCCAGCAGCGCCCGCACCCAGCCGGCCCGATCATAGGGGATGCGGCGGATGCCCGGCACCGTTTCCAGCAGGGAGGCGAAGCGGCGCGGCAATTCCCCGTTGGGTCCAATCGCTTCGCGCGCCAGCATCGCCTCCCCATAGGCTTCCAGCAGGATGGTGATGGTGCGGGCGGCGACAATATCGGTCTCGCAACGCTGCTGGCCGCGATAGATGCGGGTATAGCTGACCTCCGAAATCTCCTTCAGGGCGTCCTTGCGCTCAATCATGTTCAGCAGCGGGCCGACCGGCTTACCCTGCATGATGTCGGCCAGCTTTTCCTGAAAGGCCAGCCCGGCATCATGCACCAGCCGGTCAATGGCGCGGGCGCGCAGATAGATCAGACGCCGGTCCTCATCATCAATGGCATTATATTCCTGCCGGTCCCATTCGATCAGCGGTTCCAGCAACTCCTCCGCATCGGCGAAGGACAGCATCCGCATCTTCACCGCATCTTCGATATCCACGACGGAGTAACAGGCATCGTCCGCCGCCTCCACCAGATAGGCCAGCGGGTGGCGGCACCAGGCGTCGCGCCCGATGGGGATCAGGCCCAGTTCACTGGCCACATCGGCCATGAAGCCGGTCTCGCTGCCGAAGAAACCATATTTACGCTTATGCGGCCGCACCTCATCGGCACTTGCCGGCGCACTCCACGGATATTTGCCATAGGCCCCCAACGTGGCGGCGGTCAGCTGCAGCCCGCCACTGGCGCGCCAGCCCTGCAGGCGCGTCAGAACCCGGAAGCCCTGGGCATTGCCCTCAAAATTGCGCAGCTCGCTGCATTGCTGGCCATCCAGCCCATCCTGGATGCGCTGGCCCAGGGGGGCGCTGCGGAACCAGTCGGAGATGATATCTTCGCCCGTATGGGCAAAGCAGGGCGTGCCCAGATCATGCGCCAGGGCAGCGGCAGCCACCACATTGCCAATATCGAAGGCGGTGGCCGGCACGGCATCCTGGCCATAGCGCCCGATGATTTCCGCCCCCGCCCAACTTCCCAGCGACCGGCCCACCCGGGCCGCCTCCATCGAATGGGTCAGGCGGGATCGCACATAGTCCGAGCCGCCAATGCCATGCACCTGCTGCTTGTCGGACAGGCGGCGGAAGCTGGTGGAAAAGGTGATGCGGTCGATATCAATCTCAAAGGCGCTGCGGTAAGGCAGTTCCGGGGCAAGCCCTTCCTTGGCCAGACGCTGGCGGGAAAGAAGCTGGTTCCAGCGCATCATTCTGGGCGCCCTCCGTGTTATGATGCCGACCGCTTTGACGGATGGCTGTTCGGCGCTTACATAGGGTGCAAGCGTTTGTCCAGACGTTAACGGATCAAGGATCGCCTGCCATGTCGATTTTGTCGGAAAACCAGTCCGATACCCCTGCCGGCCGGGTGATGAGCCTGACGGCCAGCGCCGCCGCCCGCATCGCCAAGCTGGCCACACTGGAGGGTAACCCCGACCAGATGTTGCGCCTGACCGTCTCCGGCGGCGGCTGTTCGGGCTTCCAATATGGTTTCAGCTTCGACACCGCCGTGAATGAGGATGACCACCTGTTCGCCCGCGACAATGCCAAGATGGTGGTGGATGACACCTCGCTCGACCTCCTGGCCGGGGCGGAAATAGATTATGTCGAAGACCTGATGGGCAGCTATTTCAAGGTCAACAACCCCAATGCCGCCTCCTCCTGCGGCTGCGGCGCCTCATTCTCTGTTTGATTTTCTGGCCGAAAGACCTACCCCGTGAAGATCGCCACCTGGAACGTCAATTCCGTCAAGGCCCGTCTGCCGAACGTCACCGACTGGCTGGCCGCTACCAGCCCGGATGTGGTGCTGTTCCAGGAAATCAAATGCGAGACGCCGAACTTCCCCGCCGCCGCGTTTCAGGAACTGGGCTACCACGTCCAGGCGGTGGGGCAGAAAAGCTATAATGGCGTCGCCCTGCTCTCCAGACAGCAGGCGGAGGACATTATCACCCGGCTGCCGGGGGAGCCGGAGGATGAGCAGGCCCGCTATGTGGAGGCCACCATCGCCGGGGTGCGCATCGCCAGCCTGTATCTGCCCAACGGCAACCCGGTGGATACGGAGAAGTACCCCTACAAGCTGCGCTGGATGGAGCGGCTGCGGCTTCATGCGCGCGACCTGCTGGCCCGCGAAATACCGGTGGTGCTGGGCGGTGATTATAATGTCATCCCGGCGGCCATGGATGTCTATGACCCCATCGGCTGGGCCGATGATGCCCTGTTCCGCCAGGACACACGGCTGAAATTCCAGGAAATCCTGGCTTTGGGCTATACGGAGGCGTTCCGCGCCCTGCATCCGGGCTTAGCCCGCGCCTATAGCTTCTGGGATTATCAGGCCGGCGCCTGGCCGCGCGACAAGGGCCTGCGCATTGACCATTTCCTGCTCTCCCCCCAGGCCGCTGACCGGCTGGTGGCGTGTGAGATCGACCGGGAACCGCGCGGGCGGGAGAAGGCGTCCGACCATACGCCGGTGATCCTGGAATTGCGGGACTGAGCCCAAGGAACAGACCCATGCCCCATCCCCGCTCCGCCCCCTTCCTGCTGGCCCTGTCCCTGCTGGCCGGTGGCTGCACCACCCCGGCGCCCCCAGCCGCCCCCAAGCCCGGCTGGGCCCTGGCTGTGCACGGCGGGGCCGGGGTGATGGATCGGGAAACCATGTCGGCAGAGACGGAGGCAACCTATCGCGCCGCCCTTCAGGCGGCCCTGAATCGGGGTACCGCCGTGCTGGACAAGGGTGGTTCCGCCCTGGATGCGGTGGAAGCCGTGGTACGCGGGCTGGAGGATGATCCGCTGTTCAATGCCGGGCGCGGTGCCGTCTTCACCGCCGACGGCCGGAACGAGCTGGATGCCGCCATCATGGATGGCGGCACGCTGAAGGCCGGGGCAGTAGCCGGCATTACCGGCATCCGCAACCCGATCACGCTGGCCCGCGCGGTGATGGAACAATCACCCCATGTGATGATGATCGGCCAGGGGGCGGAGCGGTTTGGCGCGGAAAAAAGCGTGGAGAAGGCCGATCCTTCCTGGTTCTTCACCGAGAAACGCTGGCAATCGCTGAAAAAGACGCTGACGGAACGCGGGCTGCCCATTCCCCCGCGCCCACCGGGTGTGGGGCCGGAGCCGGTGCCGCTGGCCCAAGGGGACGGGTTGCCGGAAGACCGCAAGTTCGGCACGGTCGGGGTGGTGGCCCGCGACCGGGCCGGCCATGTCGCCGCCGGCACCTCCACCGGTGGCACCACGGCCAAGCTGTGGGGTCGGGTGGGCGACAGCCCGATCATCGGGGCCGGCACCTATGCCGATGATAAATCCTGTGCGGTGTCCGGTACCGGCACGGGGGAATATTTCATCCGCCTCGGCGTGGCGCGGGAGGTGTGCAATCTGGTCGGGTACGGTGGCAAAAGCCTGCAGCAGGCCGCCGATGCGGTGATCCAGAAACAACTGACGGCCCTGGGCGGGGATGGCGGGGTGATTGCCGTTGCCGCCGATGGTACCCTGGCCTGGAGCTTCAATACATCCGGCATGTACCGGGCCATGGCGGCAGAGGGGCAGAAACCCGTGGTTGCCATTTTCAAGGGCGAACCGTGAAACAAAAAACCCGGCACCATGGATCGGTGCCGGGTTTTTTATTTGAGCAAGCGCCCGGTGGCGGTCACTGAATCCAGTGGAACAGCCGGTCGAACCAGCCGCCGCCAGGGCAGACAAGGCCCGGTTCCTCGTTGCAGCCGCGCCGGGCGAAGGCAACCATGGAGACACGGCCCAGCACACGCTCAATCGGCACATAGCCGACCTGATTCAGGTAACGGCTATCCTGGGAATTGTCGCGGTTGTCACCCATCAGGAAGACATGGCCCGCCGGCACGACATAGACCTGCGTATTGTCATCGCGGCCATTATCGCTCTGCTCCAGGATCAGATGTTCGCGGCCACCCGGCAGCGTCTCCTTATATTCGGTGACGGAGACGACGAAGCCGCTATTGTCGCGGTAGGAATAGTCGCGCAGCTTTTCGCGCGGCACCATCTCCCCGTTAATGTGCAGGCGGCCGCCGATCACCTGAATACGGTCGCCCGGCAGGCCGATGACCCGCTTCACATAATCTTCCTCGATCCGCGGGATGCGGGCGACGACCACGTCGCCGCGTTCCGGCATCAGGTCGGGAAAGCGCCCTTCGCCGAACGGCAGCGGCACGAAGGAGGTGGAGAAGCGGCTATAGCCATAGGCATATTTGGCCGCATAGAACTGGTCCCCCACCTTCAAGGTCGGCAACATGCTTTCCGAAGGAACATGGAAACCGGCGAAGAGAAAAGTGTTGGTGGTGAAATAGAAGATGGCGACAAAGCCGATCAGCCCCGCCCATTCACGGATCAACGCGCGCAACGCGGATACTCCCTTCGCTTTGAAAAGCGTCGTCACCATGCCTGTCGGCCCCTGCCCGGTCAATCACCGGAAGGGCCGACAAGGATTTCAAAATTTTAATCTTGGGTTTCCGCTTCTACCGGTTCGGCGGCGGCTTCGTCCGCCGTCTCCGCCACATCGGCGCGGCGTTCCAGCACGGCGGCGAAGAAGCCGTCCGTATCATGCTGGGCCGGGGTCAGGCGCAGCATCGGCGTGGTGACCGGCGGCTTGCCCCAGGCTTCGGGCCAGGCATCGGCCACCGGCACCAGGGTGAAATCAGGATGGCTGGCCAGAAACGCCTCCACCTGATGTTCATTTTCCTCCGGCAGCAGGGAACAGGTGGCATAGATCACCCGCCCGCCGGGCCGGGCCAGCCGGGCGGCGCTGTCCAGAATGCTGGCTTGCAGCGGCATCAGCTCCGTCAGCCCCGGCCCCAGTGGGCGCCAGCGGGCATCCGGGTTGCGCCGCCAGGTGCCGGTGCCGGAACAGGGGGCGTCGATCACCACCCGGTCGAACTTGCCCTTATGGCGCTTCACCCAGGGGTCGCGCTCATTCTTAAGCGCGCGGGTTTCGATATTATGCAGCCCGGCGCGGCGGAACCGCTCCTTGGCGCGTTCCAGCCGGCCGGCCAGCACGTCGCTGGCGATCACCCGGCCCTTATTTTCCATCATGGCGGCGATGGCCAGCGTCTTGCCACCGGCCCCGGCGCAGAAATCCACCACCTGCATTCCGGGCTTGGCATCGGCCAGGAAGGCAACCAGCTGGGAGCCTTCATCCTGGATTTCGATCAGGCCGTTCTTATAGATATCCATCGCCATCACCGGGGCGCGGGTGGCCAGCCGCACACCCACGGGCGACAGCGGCGTTTCCACCGCCTTGTAACCGGCATCCACCAGCGCCTTCAGCGCGTCGGCGCGGGTACCCTTCACCGGGTTGGTGCGCAGGTCCAGCGGGGCTTCCCCCAGCATGGCCACCATTTCCGCCAGGAAGCGCTCGCCAAAGGCGGCGCGCATCGGGCCGGCGGCCCAATCCGGCACCTCCCCCTGCACTTCCTCCGTCTGGGACGGGTGGTCCAGCGTATGGGTGTCCAGCGCGCGGATCAGCTTGCGTTCCCGATCCGACAGCGGGGCGGGTGCGAATTTGGCACCGTTGAACAGGCCGGCCACGGCATCGGCGGTGCGCCCGCCGGCCAGGATGCAATCGGCCAGCACCAGGGCGCGGGGATCGGGCATATGGTTCACCCGTTCCAGCCACCAATGCAGCCGCGCCCAGCGCCGCATCACGCCATAGACCGTCTGTGCGATGTCCGCCCTGTCCTTGGCACCAATATAGCGACGGGCACGGAAAAAGGCGCTGGTGACGGCATCGGCGGGGCGCGGCGTGTCCATCACCTCGGCAAGCAGATCGACGGCGGTGGCCAGACGGGCGGCGGGTGTCATGGGGGCAGTATTCCTGGCAACAGGCCCTGGGGGCCAAAGCGCGGGACTATAAGGGTGGCAGCCATACCGCCACAAGTGCCGGCCCGCGATGGCTGCCCCGATCAAGTTCGCAAAAGAGAGTTCCATTTTTCAGGATGATATTCCATATTGCAAGAAACCAATAGATCGGGGATGTGAAACGTGATGAAGGCCAAGAAATTTGCTGCCCTGGCGCTGGGCTCCCTGCTGCTGACCGGCCCGGCGCTGGCGGAAGGCAAGATCTTCATCGCCGGCGACAGCACAGCGGCCAGCTACAAGCCCGACCGCTTCCCGCAGATGGGCTGGGGCATGGTGCTGAAATGCAGCCTGGACGCCAGCCAGAACGTGGTAAATCGCGCCATGGGCGGGCGTTCCACCAAGACCTTTATCGGGGAAGGACGGTTCGACGCCATCGCCAAGGATATTTCCACCGGCGATACGCTGTTGATCCAGTTCGGCCATAATGACGCCAATGACAAGAAGCCGGAACGCTATACGCCCATCCCGGAATTCAAGACCAATCTGCTGCGCTTCATCGCCATGGCGCGGGAAAAGGGGGCGACACCGGTATTGATCACCCCGGTCGCCATTCGCCGCTTTGATGAGAAGGGCGCCATCGGCGAAAGCCTGACGCCCTATGCCAATGCCACGCGGGAGGTGGCGTACGCCACCGCCACCCCATTGGTCGACCTGAATTATGACAGCCGCGTCTATATGCAGAAACGGGGCGTTGAGCCGTCAAAAGCCTATTATCTGCACTATCCCAAGGAGGCCGGTTACAAACAATGGCCCGACGGGGTGAGCGATGACGTGCATTTCAGCGAAAAGGGCGCCCGCGCCGTCGCCGCACTGGTGGCGGGCCGGCTGAAAGCTTTGGGCCTGCCGGTGTCAACCCATGTGACACCGTTGAGCCCCGATGATCCGGCGGTGTTGGGCAATGATGCCTGTGCAGCATCTTGAAGCTTTAAGAAGCTACCCAGAGAATCTTTACGCTTTTCCAATCCCTTAACCGTCATTCCCGCGAAGGCGGGAATCCATACGACAGTGCGGATTTTGGATTCCCGCCTTCGCGGGAATGACGGTGGTGAGAGGACGAAACTTCAAAAATACGACCTTTCGGGACAGATACTTACCGGCGGGTATCGGGGAATACCGGCTCCACCCCCGCCGGTGCCGGGCGATAGGTCATCTTGTGGCCGGGCTTCCACTGCCCGCCATCCAGATATTCCGACGAGACATTCATGCTGCCCCCCGCGTCCAGCACAGAGACGGAGCGGACGCGGGTAATGGTGGGATGGCCGCTCACCGCCTCTTCCGCCACCAGCCGGCCCGGCGCTTCCGCCACCATGGTGCCCTGGGTGTGGAAGCCGGCGGTGGTGAAATAATGATAGATCAGGCTGTTGCTGGCCTTGTCCCAGAAGATCATCGTCTCCCCGCCATAGGGGGCACTGGTCAAAGCATGGGTGGTGCGGATCGCCTTGCCACCCAAGGCCCAGTCCCAGCGGGTGACATCCACCATTGGCTTGCCATCCGGCCCTGATCCTTCCCCCCGCCAGACCTTACCGACGAACGGTGCCAGGGCCGCATAGGGGTCGGGTTCCGCGGCACGGATAGCGGTGATTGCCGTCAATCCGACGGCAATGGTGACAAGCAATGCCCTGATATGAATCCGCATGGCGCTTCCCCTCCCCCGATGTCCAGATCGGGAAAGGGTCGCGCCATGGGGGGACGGCGTCAAGCCGTTGGCATAAAGCAATCAGCCGAAGAAGCCGATCCGCTGGATCATCGCGTTGCCGGTACGGCGGATCAACTCATACAGGGAGGCTATGGGTTTGAAGATGTGCTGGTTTTCCTGGCTGTAATCCTGGCTCTCATCGCTGACATAGGTGGCGACCTCGCCAAACCCTTCATCGACGGTCGTGTCCGCCCGGGCCGGGAAGATGCGGGCCAGTTGTTCCAGCGCCCATGGCACATCCAGATGCAGCAGGCGCGTCACAAGAACCTGGTTGGTGATGTTATGCTGGCTGGAGAATTCCGGGATATGGATGGCGTGCTTGTAAATCTGGTGCGTCAGCGCCAAGCGGACGCCATGCAGCAGGCTGAGATGGCGGTCCAGATCGGGGTTAGGCGCCGGGGCCGCCCCTGCCCGTTCCAGATTCTGCAACAGCACGCCATAATCCCGGTACAGCTTGCGGAAGATGCGGATCAGGCGCTGATGCGTCGGCGTATCTTCCAGCACGGCGGCGATGCGGCGCATTTCCTCCGCTTCGGCCACATTCTCCGTCCGCGCGGCGCGGGTCAGCCAATGGCCAGGGTCCAGCGTGTCGACATAGGCCTTCAGCGCATCGGCGTTGGAGACACCGACGCCATAGACCACCATGCCAATCAGTTCCCGGAACCGGGGTGAGGTGGCATAGAGGCGGCGGAACTGGTCGGGGTTGCGGTCAATCGCCTCCCCCACGCCGGACAGCACATTGGCCGCCAGCCCCAGCTGCAACAGGATGGCATTGTGCGGGATGGCGCGGAACTGGCCGGCCATGGTCTGGGCGGAAGCATCGGGGGCGCTGTCGTGCTGGCGCTTGATGGCGCGGCTGCCGCTGGGGAACAGCAGGTTGGTGCCAAAGGCGGCCAGCAGCTCACCATAATTCGGGTCTTCCACCAGACTGACCTGGAAGGCCTTCACCGTGGTGAAGAATTCGCGGATATAATCCCCCTCGGCATAGAACACATCATGTTCCAGGTCCGGCTTGGCCGTGCCGATCATATATTCCAGGATACGGGTGACCACGGCCAGGGCACCGGCCGGCGTGACGAAATAAAGATAACCGTCACCACCCTGGAAGCTGACCTCCTGCTTGAACTCCACCCCATGCTTGGCGGCAAAGGCCAGCGTCGCCGGCGGGCTGACATAGGCCAGCCGGTTGGTCAGGCTGGCCGGGTGGCCGCCGCGACCGATGCTTTCGCCATGGGTGTCGAAGATCACCAGTTGCACGCCCGACAGGGCATGGCGGTTGAACAGGCGCATGATGCGCAGGCGCAGGCGTTCAATACTGGCGGCGGCCGGTGTCTGGCCCAGATAACGGCCGGCATCGGAATAGCCCATCTGCACGCACAACCGGCCGCGCTTCTTCACATAATCGCGGTAATGCGGGTTTTCCAGCAACTGTTCGATGACGCGGCTGCCCACCTCCAGCGCCTTTTCCGTCTCGAACAGGGGGGAGATATCCACCCGGTCATCCACGCCGAACAGGCGGGCAAAGTACAGTGCCGACAGCACGGTGAAGGCGCTTTCCGATTCCGCGATCAGGAAGCGGATCGGCACGCGGGCATCGGAATATTTCAACATCTGCGCCACCACCATGAACAGGCGCTTGGCGCTGGTACGTTCGGCGATGATGCTGCCGAAATTGATCGATACCGGCTGCACCTTGTCCAGCAGCTCGGTCAGGGAATTCAGATAGGACTGACGGTAGCGCGGATCATCCGCCGCCGTTTCCAGCCCCACCGCCTTACGGATGGCGTTATGCACCTGGGTGCTGTTCAGGCGGACATGGGTATGGGCCATGCCCAGACCAAAGGCGGACAGTTCAGCCCGCAATACGGCCAGATCCTCCACCACCGGGATGGCATCATCCCCCTCCACCGACGCGGCAAGCCGGATGGCGCGATCAACGAAACCGATAGCCTCCCCCGCATCGACCAGCCGCAGCGGCAGCCCTTCATGCATCCGCTTGGCGATGCGGCGCAGATGTTCCACATCCTGGGCTTCCGACCCGCCAAAGGCGGCGATCTCATCCGTCACCTGATTCAAGGCCAGGGCCAGCCGGCTTTCGATCAGAGCGAGCGTATGGCGCAAATCCTCCAGCGCCGGGACGCGGCCGCGAATATCCCGCAGCATCACCAGATAATGGTTCAACTGGCGCTGCTGCACCACCAGCCGCTTATGCAGCGTGTCGGACCAGCGGATATCGGAACGGCCATCCAGGTCATAGCCAACCCAGCTCGCCACGGTCAGCAGGCGCGGGGTCAGTTCCGTCCAGCGGTCCGGATAGGTGCGGCGGCCGACGCGCAGCACGGCGCGATAGAGCGTGCGGATGGCCGTCTGGATATTGGCAATGGCATCCAGCGACAGCTCATGCTCCCGCGTCAGGCTCATATCCTCCGGCGCATGGTCGGAGGCGGCGACGCGGCGGATCAGCGCGTCGCGCGCCTCCGCCGTCAGCTTGCGGCCGGTGGCATCGTAGCCGGTGGCCAGACAGGTCAGCGCCGTCATCATGGCGCCGGACAGGTTGAAGGTCGGGTGCGCGGTGATGACGATGCCAAACACCTCCCTCTGCACCAGCTTCTGGAATTCCTCAAACGACAAAGCCGGGCCGCCATTGCCGGCGGCGACCGTTTCCAGCAATCCTTCCAGCCGGGAGGCATTGGTATCCAGCCCCGCCTCACCCAGATAATTGGAAAGGCGAGCGGCGCGGGCCAGGAACCCTTCGCTGGAGAGGTAATGGATCAACTGCTCCAGGGCACCGGGCGACAATTCACCGGCCTGCAGGCGACGGGAGATATCCAGCGCCAGCAGCATGACCGGGTTAGCGAACGGGTCATGCCCGGCCTCGGCCGAAAAACGGTCGAACTGGGCCAGCAGATCGGCGGCCAACGCCCTTGCATCCAGCCCCTTGGGGGGGGTGTAACGTGCCTGTTTGGTGGACAGCAACGGCCCTTTGCCAGTGGTGGTCGCCAGGGTTTCCAGATCGGAGGGGGCGGCAGCTTTGGGCATCGTCGGGTCCAGCGGCATCGGAGCGTTTCCGTTATCGGTGAGGGCGCCATCTTACTGCGGCGCAGCGTCACAGGGTGAGGTAACGGCGTTACCTCTGTCAACGCCAGATTAGGTAACGCCGACATATTCGATCCGCAATGCAAGCTTATTTGATACGATGCGTTGTTTGTAACACAGCACCCTTACATAATTGGTCGCCCAAGGGGTTCGCGGATGCACAAAGCTGATCGGCCGGCACCAGCAGCAATGGCGGATAGGGCGCGTGATCAGGCACGCGCGCTGGATTTGCTTGCCCGGAATGAAACCCACGGCCTGCCGCCGGATGGGCGGGTGGACCGGATCGACACCCATGCGGCCGCCGTCTTTCTGGCCGGGGATCGGGCCTATAAGCTGAAACGCGCCGTCACCTTCCCCTTCTTCGATTACAGCAGTTTGTCACAGCGTTTATCGGCCTGCGAGGCGGAAGTGGCGCTTAATCGCCGCACCGCACCAACGCTGTATCTGGGGGTCGGCGGGCTGGTGGCGGACGGGGCCGGCGGCTTCCGGCTGGTGGCGGATGCGCCGGTGGCAGCCGATGGCGGGCCGGCAGATGGCGTGCTGGATTATGTCATCACCATGCGCCGCTTTCCGCAGGAAATGCTGCTGGACCGCATGGCCGCCGAAGGCCGCCTGACACCCGCCATCATGCGGCGGCTGGCGGAGGGCATTGCCCAGTTCCATGAGGCCGCCGAACCCCGCCCCAGCGCACCCGGGGCGGAGGAAATGACCGATCTGGTGGAAACCAATGCGCGGGAGATGCTCCGCCACGGCCTGTTTGAGCGAGGACGGGTGGAAGCACTGCTGCACCAGTCGCTGGCGGTGCTGGGCACCCAGGCGGAATTGATCAACCGGCGGCGGGATGCCGGCTATATCCGCCACTGCCATGGCGATCTGCACCTGCGCAACATCGTGCTGCTGGATGGGGAGCCGGTGCCGTTCGATTGTGTGGAATTTGGTGACCGCATCGCCGTCACCGACACGCTCTATGATCTGGCTTTCCTGCTGATGGATCTGGAACATCGGCGGCTGCGCGCCCTCGCCAATATCCTGTTCAACCGCTATCTGGAGTTGACGGGCGATCTGGCCGGACTGTCGCTGCTACCTTTGTTCATGTCGGTGCGGGCGGCCATCCGGGCGCATTTGACCGCGGCGGCCGTGGCGGGACAGGCCGATGCGGTAAAGGCCCAGGGTCTGCGCGCAGAAGCGCAGAGCTATCTGGAACTGGCCTCCCGCCTGCTGTCCCCGCCAGCGGCGCAACTGGTCGCCATTGGCGGCCTGTCCGGTACGGGGAAAAGCACGCTGGCCCGCGCGCTGGCCCCCGGCATCGGCCCGGCACCGGGGGCGGTGATCCTGCGGTCTGACGTGCTGCGCAAGAAGCTGGCCGGCTGTGGAGAGCTGCAGCCGCTGCCCAAGGAATTTTATGGGCCCGCTCATACCGACCGCACCTATGCCGAACTGGCCGGTCAGGCCGGGCTGGTGCTGGATGGGCGCCATGCGGTGATCTGCGATGCCGTCTATGCCAAAACGGAGCAGCGCCATGCACTGGAATCGGTGGCCAGGGCGGCCGGAGCGCCCTTTACCGGCCTGTGGCTGGTGGCCGATCAGGCCATCCAGGTGGACCGGGTCAGGCGGCGGCGCGACGATGCCTCTGATGCTGACGCCGATATCGTACGCCGGCAGGCTGCCTATGATTTGGGCGACATGCGCTGGGAGGTGATCCCCGCCAATGGCAGCGAGGCCGATACCGCTGCCATCGCCCGGCGTCATGTCGAAAGCGCGCGGCGCTGACCTGTTTCCATGAAGGGGACGCGGAGCGCCCCCTTCCCCGTCGATGTTATGATGAACAGCAAGCGTGAAGGGGCTGATCCAGGTCAATGCCGGCGGTTGCAATCCGTCCTATGCCCATAACCATGGTATCGCCCAACAATGCGAAAGGGAAACCCGCCATGGCCTACCGCAAGATCCTCAGCGTGCTGACCGGCGCCGACAATGACGCCGCCGCCCTGGCGACGGCTTTCAGTCTGGTCGCCGCCGCCAAGGGCAATGTCAGTGCCCTGTTCCTGCGTCACGATCCGCGCGACGCCATGCCGATGATCGGCGAAGGCATGACCGGCTCCATGATCCAGGACGTGATGAAGTCGCTGGAAGAAGAAAACGCCGTCCGGGGTGATCAGGCCTATCAGCATTTCAAGACCGCCAGCAACGCTGCCGGTGCTGCGGAATGCGCTCGCGCGCCGGGGCCGGACAAGGTCAGTGCCTGCTGGCGGGAAGTGGATGGCGTGACGGAGGATGTGCTAACCGGAGCCACCCGCATTTCCGACGCCGCCGTCTTCCCGCCGCTCAGCAAGGAACTGCGCACCGCCGTACTGGCGGGGATGGAAGCGGTACTGCTGGAAGGCGGGCGGCCGGTGATTGTCTCCACCGCCAACCCGCCTGCCACCCTGGGCCGCAAGGTTGCCATCGCCTGGAATGGCCGGGTGCAGGCGTCGCGCGCCGTGGCGCTGGCCATGCCGGTGCTGCAAACGGCGGAGGAAGTGCATATCCTCACCGTCGGCACGCCCAAGACGGATGCGGAGGGCGGGCATCAGCTGCAGGAATATCTGGCTTGGCACGGCATCCCCTCGGCGCATCACCGGCTGACGGCCAAGGGCACCACGGTGGCCGGCTGCATCCTGGCGCAATGCCGGGACGTGGGTGCCGACATGCTGGTGATGGGCGGCTATGGCCATTCCCGTCTGCGCGAACTGATCCTGGGGGGTGTCACCAAGGACATGCTGGATCAGAATGAACTGACGCTGCTGATGGCGCATTGAGGTTTTAGCCGTTCACCCCTTTGGCCGGTCAGTGAAACGGGCGGCCAAGGGGGTGAAGGCGGCCCACAAGGCGGGCACCGGGGCCAGGGCGGCATGGCCCTGGCGGCGCATGGCATCACCGGCTGCCCCATAGCCCAGCTTGTCCAGCATGGCGGCACCGGCCGCGGCCCCCGCTGCGGCCTTCAACGGCACCAGCAGCGCATCCACCATATCCAGCAGCGGCCGCACCCGGCCCGCCGGCCAGACGGCACGGCAATAATCCAGGGCATAACGCAGATATTTCATCCGCCGCGCCAGTCTGGCCGCCTGTTCCAGGCTGGGCACCTGGCGCGGGTCCTGCATGCTGCCGACTCGCAGCGCCTTTTCAATCCGCTTGGCCAGCAGCGGCCCGGCCATCTCATCCATCATGGTGCCGAAGGGGCAGCCATGGGGCTGGCGGGTCCATTCCCCCTCCTCCAGCCATTGCGCAAAATCCAATTGCCACGCCGTCCATTCCGGTGCGTTCAACAAGTGGCGCACCCGGCCCAGCGCCTTGGCGCGGGCCTGCGATACCGCCCCCAAAGCCGGCCGGCGCTGATCAGGTTCCAGATTCGCCAATGCCAGGGCCAGCCGCTGCCATGCGCGGGCCTTTTCCAACAGCTTGGCATGGCTGCGCAATTCCCGGCGCAGCGCGTCGCCGCGATCGGTATGAATCAGCCGGCGGAACAGCCCATAGCCGGCATCCAGCCGTCGTGTCGCCGCCGCCAGTTCCCGCAAGGCCAGCGCGTCGCCGGTGCCATCCTCTGTCACCAGCGCTTCCTGATTATCCAGCAGATGCGCCAGACCATTGCGCATGACATGGCGGAACGCCTCCGTCACCGTGGTGATCGGCGTGATGGCCAGGGGCCGGGCTGGCGCCGGGCCGGGCCGGGCCCCTGTCACCAGCGCAAGGCCGATATCGGCCTTGCTGCGGGTGGACAGGCGCAGCGGCACCCTGCCATGCAGCGCGGCGGCCAGCCGGAACAGGTCGGCAATGCTGCCGCGCTTCAGCTCCAGTTCCACCTCGCTGATGATGCGGTGGGCTTGCCCGCCGGCCGCTGCCCCCGTATCGCGGGACAGGGCCAGCGCCTGCCCCAGGTCCAGCGCCATTTCCACCTCCACCCCATTCCCCAAATGCAGCGGAATCAGGGTGCGCTGGATATCGGTGCTGAAAATGCCGGCCAGCCGTTCTGTGACAGCAGGCGGAATCATCTCTTCCAGACCGTTGCCGCGCAACAGGGTGAAATCCGGCTGGTCGCCGGGTACCGGCCATTCCCATTCCCGGCGGACGGCGACACCGGCGCCGTCCGCCGTGCCGCGCAGCCCCAGGGTCTTCACCGCCTGGGTGCGCAGGCTGCCCCGGCGGCGCACCCTTAACGCCAGCCCGCGCCGGGCAAGGCCGAGGTCTGGCGTATCATAATATGTCGTATAGTCGCGCCCGCGCTGCACCTCCCCCTTCAACATGGCGCGCACCAGCGCCAGATCGGCGATCCGTCCCAGGTCGGCCGGGGCCGCCAGCAGCTTGATCTCGATCTCCTGCCCGCCACCGGGCCGGGCTCGCGGCACCGACTGGTTGGCAGGGGGTGGGATGGGGGCTTTGCTCAGGCCATTCACGCGCCGGCAGTTCCTATGAGAAAAAAGGAAGTTAGAGCTTCCAGATAGCGCAGGCCGCGCCCGAGGTTAAGCCCCCACTTTGGGCGCAATGTCGCGCGGGCACACAAATTCAACCAGCCGGCCGCAGCCCCAGCGCAAATCCGCCCAGCCCCGTTCCGGCGGCAGATCGATCGCCACGAAGGAACCGGTGGGCAGCTTGGCCGTCAGGTCGGCCATCAGGGCCGCTGCGTCGGGCGCTTCCTGACGGCCGCAGAGGTCGCGGGCCAAGAGCTGCAGGTCGGGATTATGCGCCACCAGCAGGACGGAACCCACCCCATCCGGCAGCGCCTTCAACCGGTCCAGCAGCAGTTCCTCCCCGCAGAGATAAAGCCCTTCCTCATAATCCACCGGCGGCGGGGCCGGCCATGCCGCCATCACCCGCAGCAGGGTTTCCCGCGCCCGCAGCGCGGTGGAGCATAAAACAAGATCCGGTTGCGGCGGGCCACCCTTGCGCGTGGCCCAATAATTCGCCATCGTCTGCGCCGCCCGCTCACCACGCGGGTTGAGGGGCCGGTCATGATCCGCCAGTTTCGGATCGGTCCAATCCGATTTGGCGTGTCGCAACAGGTAGAGCTTCTTCATGACGACTTCCCGGACACCCAGAACCCCCGCAGGCGGTTCAACCCCACGCCGCCGCCGTGCGACGACAACAACGGTGCCAGCCGAACCGAAAAACGTCACAGAAGCAACATATACTTTGCCGGACAGCCCGGAACCAAAGGAAGCGCCGACCGTGACCGCCCCCCCTGACTTTGCCCCGTCCGTGACCAGCAGCGGCGGTTCTGCCGCACCCGCCGTCAATGCCGACAAGATCGACATGCAGAGCCCGGAACGGTTCATCAACCGGGAGCTCTCCTGGCTGGCCTTTAACCAGCGCGTGCTGGAGGAAGCCTATAATCCCGACCATCCGCTGTTGGAACGGCTGCGCTTCCTCTCCATCTCGGCCAGCAATCTGGACGAGTTCTATATGGTGCGCGTCGCCGGGCTGAAGGCCCAGGTCGCCGCCAAGGTGACGACCCCGTCGGATGATAATCTGACACCGGCCCAGCAGCTGGCCGCCATCAATCACCGCGTCACCGAGGTGATGCGCGATCAGCAGAGCTGCTGGCTGATGCTGCGCGGCCTGCTGCGCGAATCCGGCATCGCCGTGGTGGAGATCGACGAGCTGTCGCCATCCGAATATGACTGGCTGGAAGCCCGCTTCATCGACGATATTTTCCCGGTGCTGACGCCGATTGCGGTCGACCCGGCCCATCCTTTCCCCTTCCTTCCCACCGGCGGCTTTGCGCTCGCCCTGCAGCTGTTCGACCCGCATCGCGGCGGGGATGTCGATGCGCTGGTGATGCTGCCGCAGCAGCTGGACCGTTTCGTGCGCCTGCCGGGCAGCGACACGCGGTATGTGCTGCTGGAACAGGTGGTGCTGACCTTCATCGAGAAGCTGTTCCCCCCCTTCATCCTGAAGGGCCATGGCGTTTTCCGCGTGCTGCGCGACAGCGAGATGGAAATTGAGGAAGAGGCGGAAGATCTGGTCCGCACCTTCGAAAGCGCGCTGAAGCGCCGCAAGCGCGGCAGCGTCATCCGGCTGGCTGTCAATACCGGCATGTCGAGGGAATTGCGGGACTTCCTGACAGACGAACTGCATGTGTCATCCGACGACGTGTTCGTGCTGGACGGGCTGATCGGCCTGTCCGATACCAAGCAGATCATCACCGACGACCGGCCGGACCTGCTGTTCCCGCCCTATAATGCCCGCTTCCCGGAACGAATCCGCGATTTCGGCGGCGACTGTTTCGCCGCCATCCGCCAGAAGGATATCGTCGTCCACCACCCGTTCGAAAGCTTCGACGTGGTGGTGCAGTTCCTGCGGCAGGCGGCAGCCGACCCCAATGTGCTGGCTATCAAACAGACGCTCTATCGTACCTCCAAAAACAGCCCCATCGTCGCCGCCCTGATTGAGGCGGCTGAACAGGGTAAGAGCGTCACCGCGCTGGTGGAATTGAAGGCCCGCTTTGACGAGGAAGCCAATATCCGCTGGGCGCGTGACATGGAACGCGCCGGCGTGCAGGTGGTCTATGGTTTCGTAGACCTGAAGACCCACGCCAAGG
Organism: Niveispirillum sp. SYP-B3756; assembly: GCF_009495745.1. Lineage (GTDB taxonomy): Bacteria > Pseudomonadota > Alphaproteobacteria > Azospirillales > Azospirillaceae > Niveispirillum. The sequence goes on along the minus strand of NZ_WIDQ01000003.1, from coordinate 200,773 downwards.
TGTCACTGGTGGTGCGGCGGGAAAGCCAGGGCCTGCGCACCTATGTGCATTTCGGCACCGGCAATTACCATCCGATCACCGCCAAGGTTTACACCGACCTGTCGTTTTTCACCTGCGATCCGGCATTGGGCCATGATGCGGCCCACATGTTCAATTACATGACCGGCTATGCCACGCCGAAATCGCTGGAGAAGATCGCCATCGCCCCCACCACCCTGCGTCAGCGGCTGGTGGACAAGATCGATGCCGAAATCGCCCATGCCCAGGCCGGTCGTCCGGCCCAGATCTGGGTGAAGCTGAACAGTCTTGTCGATGCCGAGTTGATCGACAAGCTGTATGAGGCGTCGCAGCAGGGCGTAAAGATCGAACTGGTCATCCGTGGCATCTGCTGCCTGCGTCCCGGCGTGCCGGGCCTGTCGGAAAATATCCACGTCAAATCCATCGTCGGCCGTTTCCTGGAACATGGCCGTGTCGTCTGCTTCGGCAATGGCCATGGCCTGCCCTCGCCACAGGCGCGAATCTTCATTTCCTCAGCCGACTGGATGCCGCGCAACCTGGACCGCCGCATTGAAACTCTGGTGCCGATCGAGAACCCGACCGTGCATCAGCAGGTACTGGACCAGATCATGGTCGCCAATCTGAAAGACAATACGCAAAGCTGGGTTTTGCAGCCCGACGCCACCTATCACCGTATGGAGCCTTGCGCAGAAGCCTTCAATGCCCATACCTATTTCATGACCAACCCCAGCCTCTCCGGTCGGGGCAGTGCGATGAGCGCTGCCCGTCTGCCGCCGAAGCTGGTGTTGAGCAATTTCCCGTAAAACGGCGCCAATCCTCTCGATGATATCCTTGAAAGCGGACCACTCAGCCTTGGATCAAATCCACGCGGATGATCGCCTTGCGGTGATCGATGTCGGGTCGAATTCCATGCGCTGCGTGGTCTATGAGCGACTGACCCGTTCCCCCGTTGCCCTGTTCAATGAACGGGTTCTGCCCAGCCTCGGCCGAACGGTGGAGAAAACTGGCCGGCTGAACCCCGACGGGGTTCGGCTGGCGCTGGACAACCTGACCCGCTTCCGTCGCCTGCTGGAAGCGATGCAGGTACGGCGGGTGGATGTGCTGGCCACGGCGGCGGTGCGTGACGCCGCCGATGGCGCCGACTTCGTGGCGGAGATCACCCGCCGGACCGGCTTCACCGTGGCGGTGCTGTCGGGCGAGGAAGAAGCGCGGCTGGCGGCCTTAGGCGTGCTTTCCGGCGCGCCCGATGCCGACGGTCTGGCAGGCGACCTGGGCGGCGGCAGCCTGGAACTGGTGCTGCTGGAGAAAGGGCAGATCGGTTCCCAGGTGACCACCCCGCTGGGACCGCTGCGCCTGCTGGAGGCAACGGACGGCAAGGCCGGCAGTGCCGCCAAGCTGATCGATCAGCATCTGGGCAAGCTGGACTGGCTCTCCAAGGGCAAGGGGCGGTCCTTCTATCCGGTTGGCGGTGCCTGGCGCGCGCTGGCCAAGATGCATCTGGAACAGACCAATCATCCGCTGCACATCATCCACCAATATTCGGTGGATGGGACCGTGATGGCGGAATTTGCCGGTCAGGTGGCCCGCGCGTCGCGCGGGGCGCTGGAAAAGATGCAAGGTGTCTCCAAACGGCGGCTGGATACGCTGCCGCTCGCCGCCCTGGTGATGGAGCGGGTGTTGAAGGCGGTGCAGCCTTCCCGCGTCACCTTCTCCGCCTATGGGCTGCGTGAAGGTCATCTCTATGATTTGCTGCAGGCCGACGAACAGCAGATGCACCCGTTGCTGACCGGCTGCGGCGATGTGGCAGCCCGGATCGGCCGGTTCGGCCATGCGGAAATTCTGTCAGCCTGGACGGGCCCGCTGTTTGCCGGGGAAGACCCGGCGGCGCGGCGGTTGCGGCAGGCGGCTTGCCTGCTGTCAGATCTGGGCTGGATCGAACATCCCGATTACCGCGCCGAACATGCCTTCCTGCGTATCCTGCGGATGCCGTTCGCCGGGGTGGACCATGCGGAGCGGGCCTTCCTGGCCGCGTGTGTCTATGTCCGCTATGCCGGCACGCTGGAAGGGTCCGTGCTGGCCCCGGCGCGCGGGCTGTTGAAGGAAAATGTGCTGGCCCGCGCCACCATGCTGGGGCTGGCCCTGCGGCTGGCTCACACATTGACGGGCGGTGCCGCCACCTTGCTGCAGCGCACCACCCTGCAACTGGGCGAGTCGACCCTGACCCTGGTGCTGCCGGAAGATGCCGCCATGTTGACCGGCGAGGCGGTACAGCGCCGGCTGGATGCCCTGGCCAAGGCGTTGAACCGCGTGGGTGACATACGCATCCAGCCGGGTGCCTGAAGCGTATCGGCACAGCGCCGTTTGCACCAAGGGCGGGCGCGCAAGCGGCCCGCCCTTCTGCTATGATACCAGCATCAATTTTCTTCGGCCGGGTACCACTATGATCGACATCACCGCGCTTGTGATTTTTGCCGGCATCTATGCTGTGGCCGTGGCCTCGCCCGGACCCGGCGTGGCGGCGGTGGTGGCCCGTGCCCTGGCAACGGATACGCGCCGTACCCTGCCCTTCATTGCCGGCATTGTGCTGGGTGATCTCACCTGGTTCGGGCTGGTGACGGGCGGGTTGAGCGTGCTGGCGCAGAGTTTTCAGCTGGTCTTCACTATCATCAAATATGCCGGTGCCACTTATCTGCTCTACATGGCCTGGAAAATGTGGCGGGCCCCCGCCACCCCGCCCAGTGAATTGCCGGCAGTGAAGGGGGATGGGCTGCGGCAGACCATGGGCGGGCTTGCCCTGACGCTGGGCAACCCCAAGACCATGATCTTCTTTCTGGCCATCCTGCCGCAGGTGATCAGCCTGCAGGAGATGACGCCCCTGGCCGTGCTGGAACTGTGCGTCCTGATGGCTTGTGTGCTGACCAGTGTGATGACGGCCTATGCGATGGTGGCGGCCAGCGCCCGGCGCTTCATCGCCAAACCATCCCATATGCGCGTCATCAACCGCGCCACCGGCGGGCTGATGGCGGGCGTGGCCGTCGCGGTCGCCACGCGCTGACCCTATTGCCCCTGTTGCCGTTTACTCCGTTAATCGCTATAATTCCCTTTACGTAAACGTTAATTCCAGAGAGGGAGTTAGGGATGAACATCGACCAGATCGAAGCGCAGATGCGGGCACGGGCGCTGAATTTCACCGGCCTGGGCGCCCTGGTTAAGTTCGATTTCGGTAGCGGCGACGCCGTGTTCATCAATGGCCGCAGCACACCGCCGGCGGTCAGCCGCACGGGCGACGCGCCGGACACCACCCTGACCATCTCCCCGGAGAATCTGCTGAAACTGGCAGAGGGCAAGCTGGCCCCCACGCTGGCCTTCATGACGGGCAAGCTGAAAGTATCGGGCAATATGGGCGTGGCCATGAAGCTGGCCAATATGCTGGAAGATTAAGCGGGAGAGAGGCGGGCGGCGGACAGGTGCCGCCGCCCGCCGCCCTTAGCCCACCGCGTCACCGGCCATGGGCAGCACAACGGTGACGCGCAGGCCCCCCTCCGGCCGGTTGGCCAACCCGATCTCCCCGCCATGGGCGCGGATAATATCATTGGCCACCGACAGGCCCAGCCCCGTGCCGCCCGTATCGCGCGACCGGGAGCCTTCAAGCCGGAAGAACGGCCGGAACACGTTATCGAATTCAGTTTCCGGAATGCCCGGTCCGTCATCATCGATGGTGACGGTGACATTCTCCCCCGTGACGGCGATGGCGATGTCGGCCCGCTGACCATATTTCACGGCATTTTCCAGCAGGTTGGCAATCGCCCGGCGCAAGGCCATCCGCCGGCCCATGATCGGCACCGGGAAGGGTGAATGCGTCATGCTGGCCGGCTTGCCACCGTCACGCATATCCTCCACCAGCCGTTCCAGCATGGCGTTCAGTTCCAGCGGCTGGATATCTTCCTGCGCTGCCTCGTCACGGGCAAAGGCCAGGGTGGAACCGATCATCGCCTCCATCTCCCCCAGATCGTCCAGCATCTTTTCGCGCACCGAATCATCATCAATGAACTCAGCGCGCAGACGCATCCGGGTCAAAGGCGTGCGCAGATCGTGGCTGACGGCAGCCAGCATCCGCGTGCGATCTTCCACAAAGGCGCGCAGGCGGCGTTGCATCTTGTTAAAGGCGGCGGCGGCCAGCCGCACCTCCCGCGGACCGGCCTCGTCCAGTGAGGGGGCATTCATATCCACGCCCAGCCGGTTAGCGGCGGCGGCAAAGCGGCGCAAGGGCCTGGTGGTGAAGCCCAGCACCCAGGCTGACAACAGGATGGCTACCGCCGCACTGCCGGCCAGTGAGGCCAGGAAACCCGGTTCGCGCAGCGCATCGGTGGCCGTCACCGGGGCATGGAACCGCATCCAGGTGCCGTCCTTCAATTGCCGCGACACCTCGATCACCGAGGGTTCAGGCGGCGGTGGCACCGGCATCCCGAAGGGCGGGATGGAGATGGCGGGCGATTTCTCCGGCTGGCCCTCCTTCTTCGGCTCCTTCTCATAGACATCCAGCATGACATTATGGCCGGCGCTGGTGCGCACGGTCAGCTCGCGTTCCTTCAGCCCGCGCAGCACGGCCAGCCGCACATCGGTCGGCTGTTCCTCAATGGCGCGGGCGAATCCGTCCAGGCAGTTGGCCAACTGCCCCCCCTCGGCATCGGCCACCGCCTCTGCCCGGTCGGACCGGTAAAGCCCCAGCGCGATGGCCTGGGACAGAAGGATACCCCCGACCAGCACGGCGAAAATGGAATAGGACATGCGGTCGGTCAGCGCCCTCATGACGGCTGCACCTCCGGGGAGAAGATATAGCCACCGGAACGCACGGTCTTGATGATCGTGGGCTCTGCCGGGTCTTGTTCGATCTTGCGGCGCAGGCGGCTGATCTGCACATCGATGGAACGGTCAAACGGGCCGGCAGAGCGACCACGGGTGATTTCCAGCAGATCATCGCGGGACAGCACCCGGCGCGGCCGCGTGGCCAGGGCCACCAGCAGCTCATATTCACCGGCGGTCAGGGTGATCTCTTCGCCCTTCTGGTCGGTCAGGCGGCGTTGCGCCTGATCCAGCAGAAATCCGGCGAACTGGATGCTGCCGCTGGCAATGGGGGCGCCGTTGCCGCCGGTCTGGGCCCGGCGCAGCACCGCCTTGATGCGGGCCACCAGTTCGCGCGGGTTGAAGGGCTTGGGCAGATAATCATCCGCCCCGATCTCCAGCCCCAGGATACGGTCCGCATCCTCCCCCATGGCGGAGAGCATGACGACGGGCGGCCCGCCTTCGGCCCGCACGGCGCGGCAGAGCGACAAGCCATCTTCGCCCGGCATCATCAGATCCAGCACGATCAGGTCAATATTGCGATCAGCCAGGAACCGCCGCATCTCCACCCCATCCTTGGCCGCCGTGACGCGGTAGCCATGGCGGGTGAGATAGCGCGTCAGCAGATCGCGGATTTCGCGGTCGTCATCAACGACCAGAAGGTGGGTGCTTGTATCGGTCATGACGGCAATTCTATCGCTGCGGGCCGGTATCTGCCGATGCCCATGTTGTTAACGCAAGGTAACGTTTTGATCGACGGAAACACAGTGTTTCACAAGCCCCCCATCTTCGTCATGGTAGAGAAAAATGAGGGTGTTTTCTTAGAGACTGTCCACGGACGAGAGCCGGGATGGACCGAGAGACGACCTGTGAGGAACCACCCATGCGTACCCTGATCGCCATCGCCGCCGCCGCCTTTATCGGTATTTCCGCCGCCGGTGCTGCCGAGCCGGCACAGGTTGCCGCCAAGGACAGCACCGCCCCCGTCGCCCGCACCGAACCGCTGACCAGCCGCGAAGCCCGCGACATCGCCCGTGCCTATCTGAAGGACAGCAAGGTCCGGCAGGCCCGGGTGGGCGATATTACCCAGCGGAATGGGGAATATAAGGTCGTGCTGAAATCGGCCGACGGCATTCCCTTCAAGACCCTGACCATCGACGCCGCCACCGGTGAAATCAAGGGCTGATAAAGGCCCCCCACAAACCGCTGTCGGCCATCCCCGTTGCCGGCAGCGGAAGGGGCGGCGCTCCCGGTTGTCCACCAGCCGCCCCTTCGACCGGGCCGGTGGGTACGGGCCGGCCCCATCCCGGCCCGCACCCACCGGTACCAAGACCATGAGAAGCGCGCTGAACCCAAAGCCTGCCTGTTGAACGGAAGGAGGTCTGACCCATGAAGCCGACCCAAGGCCCCCTGCTGTCCCTGTTCGACAATGCCGATGGCACCCCCTTGCAACAGCGCCTGTTCGACCGGCTGCGCGCCGCCATTCTGGATGGCGCCATCCGCCCCGGTGAACGCCTGCCTTCCACCCGCACGCTGGCGGCCGATCTGGGTGTTTCGCGCAACACCGTGGTGGCCGCTATCGACCGGCTGATTTCAGAGGGCTATCTGGAGGCCCGCATCGGTTCCGGCACCTTTGTCAGCCGCAGCCTGCCCGATGATGCCATGGCCCCTGCCTTGCGGCTGGCCACACCCCGGCCACCGAAGCAGAACCTGCCCGTGATGGCCGCCGGAGCCGAAATCCTGCCGTTTCGGCCCTGTGTGCCGGCCTATGATGAGTTTGATGTGGAGAATTGGCGCCGGCTGCTGGCCAAGCGCTGGCGCGATACCGGCGGCCTGTTGCTGGGCCACGATACCGCCGCCGGCTGGGCATCACTGCGCCGCGTGCTGGCCGGGCATCTGCAGACCAGCCGAGGCATCAGTTGCGACCCGGAACAGATATTGATTCTGCCGGACCGCCGTACCGCGCTGGAGTTTACCGCCACGCTGTTGCTGGGGGCGGGTGATACCGTGTGGCTGGAAGATCCCGGCTGCAACCTGCAACATCTGGTCTTCGGCAACCGGGGTCTGCACGCCGTCCCCGCCCCCATGGACAGCGACGGGCTTGATGTGGACCGCGCCCAGCGGCTGGCGCCGGATGCAAGGTTGGCCCTGGTCAGCCCGGGCTGGCAGTTTCCGCTGGGGGGCACCATGCCGCTGCGCCGCCGCATGGCCATGCTGGCCTGGGCGCGCCGCACCGGTGCCTGGTTGCTGGAGGATGATCGGGATGGCGGCTACCGCTATACCGGCCGGCCGCTGCCGTCCCTGATGGGGCTGGATGACAGTGAACGGGTGTTGCATTTGGGCAGCCTGGACCAGACCCTGGTACCCTCCCTGCGGCTGGCCTGGCTGGTGGTACCGCCAGCCTTGCTGGGTGCCGCAAGATCATTACGGAACCGGATGGACATTACCGTTCCGCTACCGGAACAAATGGCGGTGCATGATTTCCTGGCCGAGGGGCATTTCTGCTCCCATCTGCGACGGACCAGGCGGCTTTACGCGGAACGCCAGCAGGCGCTGCTGTTCGCCGCTGAACGCTATTGGCAGGGAATGCTGAGTTTGGAGGCGGCCGGAGCCGGGCTGCATCTGCTGGCACGGCTGGCACCCGGGCTGGGCATGGGTGACACCAGCCTGTCGGCCCAGGCGCAAGCAGCCCGGCTGGATGTGCCAGCTCTGTCGCATTATCGGCATGGGCCAGCATCGGCGGGCGATCCTGGCGCCCTGTTGTTGGGCTACGCTGCCTTCACGCCGGAAAAGATCAGCCGGGCCGCTGAACGGTTAGCGCAGGTGCTGGAACGGGCGCAGGCCCAGGGCGAGACCCGCTTCGGCGCCGCTCGGCGGCTTGTTCCGGCTACGTAACCTCTGCCACCAAGCCGCCGACCAGCCGCGCCAGGGCATCGGGCGCGATGGGAAAGACGGTATTGGGCGTACCCGCTGCGGCCCAGATCACCGGATAGGCCAGCAGGTCACGGTCGAACAGGGTGATGGGCGGCACATTATGGCCAACCGGCGGCACCCCGCCGATGACATAACCGGTCTTCTGCCGCACGAAATCAGCATCGGCCTTGGCCAGACGTTCCCCGGCCAGGGCCGATGCCAGATGCCGCGCCACCGTCGCCTCATTCACCCGGTTGCTGCCCGAGGCCACCACCAGGATCGGCCGGGCGGTATCACGCGTGCGGAACATGATGGATTTGGCGATTTGCGCCACCTCGCAGCCAATCGCGGCCGCCGCCTCCGCCGAGGTGCGGGTGGAGGCGGCGAATTCCAGCACATGGATCGGGTGCCCATGATCATTCAGCAGATTCTGGATTTTCTGCGCACTGGGGCTGAGCGAGATGGCCATGGGCGATCAACCCGCCAGTTCACGCGAACGCTGGGTCGCGGCGGCAATGGCCCGGCGCATCAGCGCCGCCATCCCTTGCGGCCCCTCCTCCATCAACACATCCAGCGCCGCCTGGGTGGTGCCCTTGGGGCTAGTGACATTGCGGCGCAGCTGTTCGGCTGATTCATGGCTCTGGCGCAGCAGCTCGCCCGAGCCCACGATGGTGGCGCGCGCCAGCTGCATCGCCAGATCGGGCGGCAGCCCGGCCGACTCGCCAGCCCGCGCCAGCGTTTCCACCAGCAAAAACACATAGGCCGGGCCGCTGCCGGAAACAGCGGTGACGGCGTCCAGCTGGCTCTCCTCCGCCACCCAGGTCACCTCCCCCACGGCCGACAGCAGGCGCTGGGCCAGGGCGCGGCCGGCGGTATCCACATTGGCATTGGCCACCAGGGCGCTGATGCCCCGGCCGACGGCGGCCGGCGTGTTGGGCATGGCGCGCACGATGCGCGCCCCGTCACCCAGGAATTGCTGAAAGTAACCCAGCGTCTTGCCGGCAGCGATGGAGAGGAACAGCGCGCGGTCGGCATAGCGGGCATAGGCCGGCAGCACCTGATCCATCATCTGTGGCTTGACCGCCAGCACAATGGCATCGGGCTGGAAATCCGCCGGAATGTCGGCGGCATCGGTCACCACCTGCACATCGTCGGGCAGGCCCTTGGGCGGGCCGAACGGCTCCACCACCACCATGCGGGTGGCGGGGTCGGCCTGTTTCCACCCGGCCAGCATGGCGCCGCCCATCTTGCCGCAACCGACCAGAAGCAATTTCGCGCTCATCACATTCCTCCCCGGAAAAGCGTTGGCCCGGCCCCTTCCCCAAAACGGGGTTCAGGATCGGCCGGTTCTCAAGCCTCCCCAACCGTATCCAGAATGGCAGCGGCCACCGCTTCCTGCGCCGTTTTGCCGCCCCAGATGACGAACTGGAAGGCCGGGTAGAAACGCTCGCACTCTGCCAGCGCAATGTCCACCAGGTCTTCCAACTGTTCCGAGCTGGCACCGCGTGCGCCGCGCAGCAAGGTTGTCTGGCGGAACATCGGGGTCGCCTGCTCCGGGCAGACATCGAAATGGCCCAGCCAGAGCTTGGGATTGACCTCCCCCAGCAGTTCCAACACGGCGGCGCGGCGCGGGGCCGGCACCTTCATGTCGAACTGGCAGGAGAACTGCATCGCGCTCACCTCTGACTGCCACATGAAGAACAGGCGATAATCGCACCAGCGGCCGGTGATCTCCACCACCATCTCTTCTTCATTGACGCGGTCGAAGGCCCATTCATTGGCAGCAACGATCTCTTCCAGCATATCCAGCGGATTATGGGTGGATGCCGCATGTTCCACGGAAACGGCCGTCATACTCTCTCTCCTCAGTCCCCCACCGATCCGCAAGACCGGCCCGCCACCCTGGTTTGATCCAGATATTGTGGCGTATGGTTGATGAGCCACCACGGATACGGTGCCAGCGCCTATTCGCGTGTGCAACCTGAATCCAATGCCGGCCCACCCCCTTTGTCACATGTTCTACTGACGGCCTTCACGACCATGGCAAAACCCCACCGCAAGGCGGCGGGGCGCCGGTAATCCGTAAAACCGATAGAGCGTCATTCAGCCCTGGCGGGCTGCCTGCAATTCCGCCACCAGGGCTTCCAGCTTGGCCACGCGTTCCTCCAACGGAGCAGCAGCGGCCAGCTTCTCCTCCAGTTCTTCCTGGCGGGCGCGGGCCTCCGCCGCCATGGTCTTGGCGGCCTCGAATTCCTCGCGGGAGACGACATCCATCTGCGACAGGATGCGTTCGAACTGCTGGCGGAACTGCGCCTCCACCTCGGCGCGGATGCCTGACAGGGCCCCGACGGCGCCGCTGGCCACGCGGGCCAGGTCATCCAACAGCTTGTTCTCGATCTGCATGGGTTGATACCCCTTTCAAAAGCGGGCGGCATTATGGTGACGACATTGGGCTCTGTCCATGGCGTTGGCCGCAGGCGCGCCCCGCTTGCCCCGCCTGTCAAGACACACCTATATAGGGCGCGACAGTGGACACGCCGCAACGGCGCGCCTACCCCTTCATCTGGTGATCGGCTGACCTGCCGACCAGATGCCAACCGCGACGACGGTGCCGATGATGCTTGCCATCCCCTTTCCCGCCTTCGATCCCGTGGCGTTGTCCTTGGGGCCCATTTCGATAAAATGGTATGGGCTGGCCTATGCCGTCGGCATTGCCTTCGCGCTCTGGTACACGATGCGACTGGCCCGCAATACAGGCCTGCGGCCGACTCCGGATGATTTGTCCGATTTTCTGCTCTGGGCGGCGGGCGGTATCCTGATCGGTGGCCGGCTGGGCAGTGTCATCTTTTACAATCTGGATGCCTATCTGGCCGATCCGCTGGAAATTCTCCGTGTGTGGCATGGCGGCATGTCCTTCCATGGCGGTCTCAGCGGGGTGATCGTCGCCATGCTGATCTTCTCCTGGCGGCGTGGCTTCTCCCCCTTTGCGCTGGGTGATCTGGTGGCTTGCGCCGCCCCGGTGGGGCTGCTGCTGGGCCGGCTGGCCAATTTCGTCAATGGCGAATTGTGGGGCCGGCCGGCGGATGTGCCCTGGGCAATGATCTTCCCCACCGGCGGCGACATTCCGCGCCATCCCAGCCAGCTTTATCAGGCCGGGCTGGAAGGCATCCTGCTGTTCATCGTGATGTTTTTTTTGGTGCGGAACCAGGCCCTGCGCGCCCGCACCGGCACCCTGTCCGGCTGTTTCCTGATCGGTTATGCCCTGGCCCGCATCGTCGGTGAATTCTTCCGCCAGCCCGATGCCCAGGTCGGGTTCCTGGCGTTCGGCACCACCATGGGGCAGATCCTTTCCGTGCCGATGCTGCTGGCCGGCCTGTGGATGGTGCTGCGGGCCCCGTTCGGCACGCCCGTGCCGGCCCCGGTGGTGCAGGAAAAGGCACCGTGACCAGCGCGCTGCTGCCCCTGCTGACCCGGCGCATCGCGCTGGGCGGGCCCATCAGCGTCGCCAGCTTCATGGGCGAGGCGCTGGGCCATCCCGCGCATGGCTATTACATCACCCGCGACCCGCTGGGCCGTGCGGGGGATTTCACCACTGCCCCGGAAATCAGCCAGATGTTCGGGGAGATGGTGGGCGTATGGCTGGCCGATTGCTGGCTGCGGCTGGGCAGCCCCAACCCGGTGACCCTGGTTGAACTGGGGCCGGGGCGCGGCACCCTGATGGCCGATGCCTTGCGGGCCACCCGCCGGGTGCCCGGCCTCCATGCCGCCCTGCGGCTGGCCCTGGTGGAAACCAGCCCCACCCTGCGCGCCCGGCAGGCGGCCAATCTGGGGGATTATTCCCCACAATGGTATGACAGTCTGGCCGATGTACCGGCCGGGCCGATGCTGCTGGTCGCCAATGAATTTTTCGACGCCCTGCCCATCCGTCAGTTCGTGCGCAGCCCGCGTGGCTGGGCCGAACGCAAGGTGGGGCTGGATGAAAGCGGCGACCTTTGTTTCATGCTGGAACCAGCACCGGTGGCCGCCGCCCTGCACCCGGTTTTCGCCGATCCGCGTATTCCAGCCGGGGCGGTGGCGGAACTCTGCCCGGCCGGGATCGCCGTGGCGCGGGAGATCGGCCAGCGGCTGGCCGAAGCACCCGGTGCTGCCCTGCTGCTCGACTATGGCTATGCCGGCCCTGCCATCGGCGATACGCTGCAGGCCCTGCGGGCCCATCGCATGGTACCGGTGCTGGATGATCCGGGCATGGCGGACCTGACGGCGCACGTGGATTTCACCGCCCTGGCCCAGGCGGCCCAGCAGATGGGGGCGGAGGCACATCCCGGCCCCGGCCGCACCATCGATCAGGGGGACTTGCTGCGGGCCCTGGGGATTGAGGCGCGCGCCACCGCCCTTTCCCGCCAGGCCAGCCCCCAACAGGCAGCCGACATTGCCAACGCGCTTGCCCGCCTGACGGAGCCGGGGCAGATGGGGCGGCTGTTCAAGACTATCGCCCTGACCAACCCCGGCTTCGGCCCCCCGGCCGGCTTTGCCCCCCATCCCTGACCGGGAAGGAGAAAGACATGATCACCCTGCCCCTGCTGGCCACCTTGCCCGGCATCCGCCATGGTTTCATGACCCGGGAAGGCGGTGTCTCCACTGGCATCTATGCCGGGCTGAATTGCGGCCTGGGTTCCAATGATCATCCCGAGCATGTGCGGGAGAACCGGACGCGGGCGGTGCAGGCGCTGGGCATGCCGCCCGACGCGCTGGTCACCGTGCATCAGGTGCACAGCCCCGACGTGGCCCGCGTCACCGCCCCCTGGTCCCCGGCCGACGCACCACGCGCCGATGCCATGGTGACCGACCGCCCCGGCATCGCGCTGGGCATTCTGACGGCGGATTGCGTGCCGGTGCTGTTCTGCGACGCGCAAGCCGGTGTCATCGGCGCTGCCCATGCCGGCTGGAAGGGGGCGGTGGGTGGCGTGCTGTCGGCAACCGTGGCCGCCATGACCGCCCTGGGGGCCGATCCCACCCGCATCCGCGCCGCCGTCGGCCCGCATATCGCCTGGGACAGTTATGAGGTGGGGCCGGAATTCCGCGGCCGCTTCCTGGCCATGGCAGCCAATAATGCAAAGCTGTTCAAGCCCAGCAAGCGCGAAAGCCACTGGATGTTCGATCTGGCCGGCTATGTCGATGACAGGCTGCGCGATGCCGGCATCGGCCATATCGCCCATGCCGGGCAGGATACGGTGACCCAGGAAGACCGTTTCTTCTCCTATCGGCGCACCACGCTGCGTGGGGAGCCGGATTATGGGCGGGGCATTTCCCTGATCGCGCTGGGCTGAGTGGTCGTTGCAATTTGCAACGACGAATGCAGAGTCAGTACAAATTCGATGTTTATCGTACCAAAAATGCCACAACTAAAAAAAATCAGGCAAAATTTGCCCACTTGATTAACCCGACATTCACAGGTGTCGTGCGATCCTGCTCGAAATTACAGCTAATCCCTTGTAGAGTCTGGCCTACGATCCTTGCCTGACAGGAGCGCGGTTCCCGTGGAGTCGTTTCTGCAAACATTGCGGGGTCTCGGCCCTGCGCGTCTGGCCGGGATCGGCGCTGCCGTTCTGTTGACGATCGGCGCTATCATCTATTTTGCCGGCTCCTGGTCCAGCCCGACCATGTCGCTGCTTTACAGCGATCTGTCGCCGTCGGATGGTGGCGCGATCATCCAGCAGCTCGAAACACAGAAAATCCCCTACAAGGCCAGCGCGGACGGCACCCGGATTGAGGTGCCGGTCGATGAGGTCGGCCGGCTGCGTATGACTTTGGCCCAGCAGGGCCTGCCCAGCGGCGGCAATGTCGGGAATGAGATTTTCAACCAGCCCGAAGGGCTGGGCACAACCGCCTTCATGCAGAATATGCAGCAGCTGCGCGCCAAGGAAGGGGAGCTGGTCCGCTCCATCCAGACCTTGCAGCCGGTCATGAATGCGCGCGTGCATCTGGTGCTGCCCAAGCGGGAACTGTTCGCCCGGCAGGCACAGACGCCCACCGCAGGCGTGGTGCTGAAACTGCGCCCCGGTACCCAGCTTTCCAAGGATCAGGTGCTGGCCATCCAGACCCTGGTGGCGGCGGCCGTGCCGCAGATGGACCCGTCGAACGTGTCCATCATTGATGACAAGGGCAAGCTGCTGTCGCGCAGCGCCAAGGCGAATTCGCCCGAAGCCATGGCCGCCTCGGCAGAGGAACGCCGGTTGGCGCGTGAACAGGAACTGACCGCCACCATTGAGGAACTGTTGGGCCGGTCCGTCGGGCATGGCAAGGTGCAGGCCCGCGTCTCGGTGGAGATGGATTTCGACCGCATCACCACCAACAGCGAGATTTATGACCCCGATGGGCAGGTGGTGCGCGGCACCCAATCTGTGACAGAGAATTCTGAAAGCCAGAACAAGGATGGTGTCGATCCGGTGACGGTGGCCGCCAACCTGCCCAATGGTGATACCGCCAGCAATGCCGCCGGTGGTTCTTCGGAAAAGAAGAACCGCACGGAAGAAACCACCAATTACGAAATCAGCAAGACCACGAAGATCCATGAGCGGGAGACGGGTCTGGTACGCCGCCTCTCCGTCGCCGTGCTGGTGGATGGCAATTACACCACCGCAGAGGATGGGACCAAGACCTATCAGCCGCGCAGCGAGGCGGAACTGGCGCAGTTGCAGCGGCTGGTCCAGTCGGCCGTGGGCGTCGATCCGGCCCGCGGCGATGTGGTGGAAGTGGTGAACATGCAGTTCGCCCGGCCTGATGATGAACTGGCGGGCATGAACGAGACCATTCTGGGCATCCCGAAGGAAGATGTGCTCCGCATCGCCGAGATGCTGATCATGGCCATCGTTGCCATCCTGGTGATCCTGCTGGTGATCAAGCCGATGATCACCCGCGTGCTGGACCGTACGCCGCAGCTGGAGGAAGAGCCTGACCTGCTGTCGGATGGCAGCGGCGTGCCGCAACTGGCCGGCCCCGGTGGCGGGGCATTGGCCCGCGAACTGGCGATGGAGGCCGCCCAGGCCAACGAGGAACTGGAGCAGATGATCGACATCAACCGCGTCGATGGCCGGGTGCGCGCCTCTTCCCTGCGCAAGGTGGGGGAGATCGTGGAAAAGCATCCGGAAGAGGCGGTGTCGATCATCCGCAACTGGCTCTACCAGGAAAGCTGAGGCAGATAGAGTCAGCCCATGGCAACAATCAAAAAATTCGTCTTCGACCAGGATTTCGACGATGGTGCGCCGCCCGCTCTGGCCGCACCCGAGCCGGAGCCCGAGCCGGAACTGCCGCCGGCACCCCCACCCCCGCCGCCGCCGCCCACCTTCTCCGTGGAGGAGCTGCAGGCGCAGGTGCGGATGGCGCGGGAGCAGGCGCGGGCGGCCGCCCTGCAGGAAGGCCGCGTCCAGGGGATGCAGGAGGCGGAAACCGCCGCCCAGCAGGAATTATCGGCGGCCTTGCGCGCGGTGGAAGCCGCCCTTGGTCAGCTGCTGGCGGTGCAGAACCAGGAAACGGCGCTGCGGCGCCAGAATACCAGCCGGCTGGTGCTGGCCATCATCCGCAAGCTCTGGCCCGGTCTGGTGGCGCGCGACGGGTTGGTCGAGATTGAAACAGTCATCGCCAGCTTTCTGGAAGAGCTGGCGGAAGAGCCGAAACTGGTCTTCCGCGTCCATGAACGCTGGTTTGAGGAACTGCGGGGCAAGATCGGTGATATGGCCCTGCGGCATGGTTTTGCCGGGCAGGTCACTGTGCTGGCCGACCCGAAACTGCATGAGATGGATGTGAAGGCCGACTGGACTGCCGGCGGGGCGGAGCGGGATGTAAACGGCCTTTGGGCAGAAATCGAGCGGATCGCCGGGGATGGGTTGCTGCAGATGCCGGGCGGTCCGGCCCAGGCGGCCTGAGCGGGTAGAGAGAAACGTTACCGGTAATGCCGGAACAAATTGGGATCAAGATGGCGGCAAAAGACGATATGAGCCTGAACGAGTTCGATGGCAATCGCGGCAATGGCGGCGGCGAACTGGAGGCATTGCCCGTCGTCAAGGATCTGGAATCCGTCTACGACATCCCGGTGCAGATTTCCGCCGTGCTGGGCAAAACCAACATGCAGGTCAGCACCCTGATGCGGCTGAACAAGGGGGCCGTGGTGGAGTTGGACCGCAAGGTTGGTGAAGCCATTGATATTTATGTGAACAACCGGCTGGTTGCCCGTGGCGAGGTGGTGGTGGTGGAAGACCGGCTGGGCGTCACCATGACCGAAATCATCAAGACGGACCGGTCATGAGCGACCGCAGCGCCGCCCAACCACGCGCCGGGGCACCGGCCCCCGCCAGCAGCCCACCGGCTGGGGATGCCGGTGCGCGGCCAACCCGGCCGCCGCCCCTGCCGCGCCTGCGCCGGCGGCTGGATCTGGCCACCATACTGGGTCTGGGCGCGGCTCTGCTGCTGATTATCGGTGCGCTCGCCCTTGGGGGCGGTGCCGGTGCCTTTTTCGATCTGACCTCTGTGCTGATTGTGCTGGGGGGAACGACGGCGGTCACCACCATCTCCTTCTCCGTGCCCGACATACGGGCGGCGGCACAGGCCATTGGCCGCACCATGGTGGCCAGCACGCCCGATGTGGCCTCAGCCGCCCGCACGGCCCTGTCGCTGGCCGATCATGCGCGGCGTAACGGTCCCCTGTCGCTGCACCCGCTGGCGGCGGCGACAAAGGGCTGGCCGGTGCTGCACCGGGCGGTGGAACTGATCGTCGACGGGTTGCCGGCCGATGATGCCGAACGCATCCTGCGCACGGAGATTGAGGCCAACATGGTCCGCGCCCGCATGGCTGCAGCCGTGCTGCGCCGAGCGGCAGAGGTGGCGCCGGCCATGGGGCTGATCGGCACGCTGGTGGGGCTGGTGCAGATGCTGGGCAACCTGTCCGACCCATCATCGGTGGGGCCGGCCATGGCGGTGGCGCTGATCACCACCTTCTATGGTGCCATTTTGGGCAGCATGGTGCTATCCCCGCTGGCGGCCAAGATCGACCGCAATGCAGAACGCGAAGCCCTGGTGGATGGGCTCTATCTGCTGGCGGCGGGATCGGTGGCGCGGCAGGAAAATCCGCGCCGCCTGGAAATGCTGATCAATACGATGCTGCCCCCCGATCTTCGGATCAGCAGCTTCGACTGAGTTTGATGTGTGACTGTTCGATTAGGCCGAACCGACCGGCAAGAGGGTAAGGACGATGCGTCTACTGATCGTTGGAACGCTGGAAGGCTATATCAGTGCTGCCGGGAAGATCGCGCTGCAGAAGGGCGCGAAGGTGGCGCATACCGACAGCATCGACGGCGCCATGAATGCGCTGCGGGGTGGTCAGGGTGCCGATCTGGTGATGATCGACGTCAAGCTTGACGTCGGTATGCTGGTCGATCAGTTGAAGAATGAACGGTTCGCCGTGCCGGTGGTAGCCTGTGGTGTGGGCACCGACGCCCAGGCCGCCGTGCGCGCCATCCGCGCCGGCGCCAAGGAATATATCCCCCTGCCTCCGGATGCCAACCTGATCGCCGCCGTGCTGGAGGCGGTGGCGGAGGAAAGCCACGCCATTGTCAGCCGCGACCCCGCCATGGCTGCCGCCCTGGCCATGGCCGACCAGATCGCCCCGTCGGACGCCTCGGTGCTGATCACCGGGGAAAGCGGTACGGGTAAGGAGCTGATGGCGCGCTACCTGCATCGCAAGAGCCGGCGGGCAAATGCACCCTTCGTCTCCGTCAATTGCGCGGCCATCCCGGAAAACCTGCTGGAATCCGAACTGTTCGGGCATGAAAAGGGCGCCTTCACTGGTGCCGTCGCCCGCCGCATCGGCAAGTTCGAGGAGGCCAATGGTGGCACCCTGCTGCTGGATGAAATCAGCGAGATGGATTTGCGCCTGCAGGCCAAGCTGCTGCGCGCCATTCAGGAACGGGTGATCGACCGGGTGGGCGGCAACCAGCCGGTGAAGGTGGATATCCGCATCCTGGCCACCTCCAACCGCGACATGCTGTCGGAGGCCAAAGCCGGCCGGTTCCGCGAGGATCTTTATTTCCGCCTGAACGTTGTCAGCCTGAACCTGCCGCCCCTGCGCGAACGGCCGGCCGACGTCGCCCTGCTGGCCCAGCATTTCGCCGCCAAATATTCCGAAGCCAACGGGCTGCCCCAGCGCAATGTCGGGGCCCAGGCCATGACCATGTTGCAGGGCCATCATTGGCGCGGCAATGTGCGGGAGCTGGAAAATACCATGCACCGCGCCGTTCTGCTGTCGCGGGGGACGGAGATCGGGCCGGAAGCCATCCTGCTGACCGGCGCGGAACCCAGCTATACTGCCCCGGCCGCCGCCGCCCCACCAGTGGCCCCGGCTGCGGCCCGTGCGGCCGCCAGCTATGGCAATGCCGGCGGCTATACACCGCCGCCGGCCTATCAGCCCAACCCCTATCAACCGCAACCCACCTATCAGCCGCCCCAGCCCCAGCCCGCCCCGGTGATCCCTACCGGGGAGAGTGCCACCCGCCCGCTGGTGGGCCGCACAGTGGCAGATGTGGAACGTGACCTAATCATCGACACCTTGAAACATACCCTGGGCAACCGCACCCACGCGGCCAATATCCTGGGCATCTCCATCCGCACCCTGCGCAACAAGCTGAAGGAATATAGCGAAGGCGGTATCGCCGTACCGCCGCCGGCCAGTGGCGTGGAATCAGAAGCCCTTGGTTGAACCCTCGTTGATGGAATTGAGTAAACAATTGCCAAGCAGAATGATCGAACCGGCATGACCGACCAGCCGCAACAGCAATCCCCCTTGGGCTCTACCAAGGATGCCCTGCGCCTTACCGTTGAAGCGGTGAAGCGCGGCGAGGTGGGATTCGCGCTGGGCATTCTGACCATCGTGGTCGTGCTGATCATTCCGCTGCCCACCTTCCTGCTGGACGTGGGCCTTACCATCTCTTTCGGTTTTTCCATCCTGATCCTGATGGTGGTGCTGTCGATTCAGAAGCCGTTGGAATTCAGCAGCTTCCCCACCATCCTGCTCGTCTCCACCATGCTGCGCCTGTCGCTTAACCTGGCATCGACCCGGTTGATCCTGGGCGAGGGGCATAATGGGGCGGCGGCTGCCGGTCACGTCATCCAGACGTTCGGCAGATTCATCATGGGTGGCAATTTCATCATCGGCGTCACGGTGTTCGGTATCCTGATGCTGGTGAATTTCAGCGTTATCACCAAGGGTTCCGGCCGTATCGCCGAAGTGGCGGCCCGTTTCACCCTGGATGCCATGCCCGGCAAGCAGATGGCCATCGATGCCGACCTGTCAGCCGGCCTGATCGATGAGGGGGAGGCGCGGCGGCGACGTAAGGAACTGGAGGATGAAAGCCAGTTCTTCGGCGCCATGGACGGTGCCTCCAAATTCGTGCGCGGTGACGCGGTGGCCGGTCTGGTCATTACCTTCCTCAATATCATTGTCGGTATGATCATCGGTATTGCCCAGAAGGGCATGACCTTCACCCAGGCCGGTGCCAGCTATACGCTGCTGACCGTGGGCGATGGTCTGGTCTCGCAGATCCCGGCGCTGCTGGTGTCGCTGGCCGCCGGTCTGATGGTGTCGAAATCCGGTTCAACCGGTTCCACCGACAAGGCGGTGGTCGGGCAGTTGACCTTCTATCCCACCGCCCTGGGCCTGACGGCAGCGGTGGTGCTGGCCGTCGGCATGTTGCCGGGGATGCCGAAAATCTCCTTCGGGCTGCTGGCCATCGGTTTGGCGGCGGGGGCCTATTTCCTGCCGCGTTCCCGCCTGATGAAGCAGGCGCTGGAGGCTAAGCAGGAAGCGCAGGCCGCCGCCCCCGCCCCGCCAGCAGAAGAACCGATTGCCACCGCGCTGGCCATCGATCTGGTACGGCTGGAGCTGGGCTATGGTCTGCTGTCGCTGATCAATACGGAAGCCGGCCATCGGCTGACCGACCAGATCAAGGGGCTGCGCCGGCAATTGGCCGGCGAAATCGGCATCATCATGCCGGCCGTGCGTATCCAGGATAATCTGCAACTGCCGCCCAACACCTATCTGATCCGCATCAAGGAGATTGAAGCGGGCCGGGGCGATATCCGGCCGAACATGTTGCTCTGCATGGACCCGCGCGGCGACCGCATCTCCCTGCCCGGTGAGGCAACGACGGAGCCGACCTTCGGCCTGCCGGCCATGTGGATCGACATGGCCTATCGGGAAGAGGCCCTGTTCAAGGGCTATACGGTGGTCGACCCGCCCACCGTGCTGACCACCCATCTGACCGAGGTGATCAAGGATAATATGGCCGACCTGCTCTCCTATGCGGAGATGCAGAAGCTGCTGGACGAAATGGGTAAGGAACACCAGAAGCTGGTGGCCGATGTCGTGCCGGGCCATATCAATATTGGCGGGCTGCAGCGGGTGATGCAGAATCTGCTGGGCGAACGCGTCTCCGTGCGTGACTTGCCGACCATCCT
Organism: Niveispirillum sp. SYP-B3756; assembly: GCF_009495745.1. Classification (GTDB taxonomy): domain Bacteria; phylum Pseudomonadota; class Alphaproteobacteria; order Azospirillales; family Azospirillaceae; genus Niveispirillum. The sequence continues at coordinate 180,496 of NZ_WIDQ01000003.1, read as the reverse complement.
GGAAGGGGTGGCGGAGGCCACGGCCTATACCCGCAACATGACCCAGATTACCGAACATGTGCGGGCACGGCTGGCGCGGCAAATCTCCGACTCCAACACCAATGATCTGGGCTATATCCCGCTGGTGACCCTGTCGCCGGAATGGGAACAGGCCTTTGCTGAAAGCATCGTCCAGGAAGGCGATGACCGGCAATTGGCCATGGCGCCGTCGCGGTTGCAGCAATTCATCACCGCCGTGCGCCAGACCTTCGAGAAATTCGCCATGCAGGGCGAAGCACCGGTATTGTTGACATCACCGGCGATCCGGCCCTTCGTCCGCTCCATCATTGAGCGGTTCCGGCCGGCCACGGTGGTGATGTCGCAAAATGAGATTCATCCCAAGGCGAAGATCAAGACTCTGGGCCAAATATGATGGGGCCGCGTATAATGATCGGATTGGGTGACCGGACAGGGCCTTATGGCCGTAACCGGGCAGCCCGGAAAGCAGGGGTAGTATGCGGCTGAAATCGTTCCACGCGCCGACAATGCAGGACGCCATGCGCCTGGTCCGCGAGGTGCTGGGCGATGACGCCATCATCGTGGCCACGCGGGAAGAGGAAGGTGTGGGCGTCCGCGTCACCGCGGCGATTGAGGAGGATGAGGGCATTCTGGCCCCCCACCCCGCCATTCAGGCATCACAAAGCCCACTGCGTTTCGCTGAACCGACGGCTCCCGACCCGGTTGATATCGTTTCTGAGGCCCTGCTGCGCCATGGGGTGCCGGCGGAGTTGAACCAGCGGATGATGGATACATTGTCCGACACGGATGCCCGCGATCCTTTGTCGGCCCTGGCGGCCGCGTTGGACAGTGTGTTCCATTTCCAGCCCTTGCCTGATGGCCGGGCCACCCGGCCCATCATGCTGGTGGGGCCGCCGGGCGGTGGTAAGACCCTGACAGTGGCCAAGCTCTGCGCCCGTTGTGCCCTGCAGAAACGTCCCGTTGGGGTGATTTCGACCGATACGATCCGTGCCGGGGGCATTGAGCAGTTGCAAGCCTTCACCCGGGTGTTGAAGCTGCGTCTGATAACGGTGGAAGACCCCACCGCACTGGCCGATGCGCTGGACGTGTCGCGCGGCATGGAACAGGTGCTGGTCGACAGTGCCGGGCGCAACCCCTATAATGCCAATGACATGAAGGATTTGCGCGACTTCCTGGTCGCCGCCGACATGGAACCGGTACTGGTGATGCCGGCCGGGCTGGACCCGGTGGAGGCGGTGGATATGGCGCTGGCCTTCCGCCAGATCGGTGCCAAGCGCCTGCTCTCCACCAGATTGGACATGGCCCGCCGTTACGGCAGCCTGCTGGCCGCTGCCCATGGGGCTGGCCTGGCTTTTGCAGATGTCAGCGCGACGACGAAAGTAGCCGATGGGCTGATCCCCCTGACGCCAACCATTTTAGCCAAGATGATGATGCCGGAACTGCAGGCCGACGAACGGCGCACCAAACAAACGGGGACGCACGCATGAGCGACTTCACCAGCATGGCCGTTCCCGCCAATGTCACGCCCTTGCGACAGCGGAACATTTTTGCCGTTGCCAGCGGCAAGGGCGGGGTCGGCAAGACCTTCTTTTCCATCACCCTTTCGCACGCGCTGACCAAGCTGGGCCGCAAGACCCTGCTGTTCGACGGCGATCTGGGCCTGGCCAACGTGGATATCCAGTTGGGCCTGATGCCCAAGCGCGATCTGGGACAGGTGATTGACGGGGTGGTGACGCTGGCCGGGTCCACCACCCGTTACCCGGAAGGCGGGTTCGACATTATTGCCGGCCGCTCCGGTTCCGGCAGCCTGGCAAATCTTCCCCCGGCAAAATTGTCCCAATTGCGCAATGATCTGACCGACATGGCGCGCAGCTATGACAATGTGGTGATCGATCTGGGCGCCGGCGTGGACCGCAATGTCCGCACCTTCTCCGGCCCGGCCGGCGTCTCCCTGGTGGTGACGACGGATGAGCCGACCAGCATCACCGATGCCTATGCCTTCCTGAAGCTCTCCTATCAGGCCAACCCGCTGGCCGATCTGCGCGTTGTGGTAAACATGGCGCAGACCCGCAATGAGGGGAACAAGACCTACGAGACGCTGCTGGCCGCCTGCCGCAAGTTCCTGGGCAAAAGCCCGCAACTGGCCGGGGTGATCCGCCGCGACATGAAGGTACGGGAAAGCATCAAGACACAGACACCGCTGCTGGTGCGTTCCCCTACCTCTGATGCCGCCCAGGATATCATGGCGCTGGCTCAGCGCCTGACTGTCGGCTGACCCAAAGGGGGGGGGCACCATGACGGGGCCATCCCTGCCTTCCCTTGGCAATGCTGCCGGGAGTGCCGCCGGTGGCAGCGGCCCCAATCTGGCGCCCCTGGCGGAGGTCACCCTGGCCCGTGTGCCGGAACGGCTGGCGCGGTTGGACCGCGCCGTTGTGCTTTCCGGCATGGTGGTGGATCAGCAGGATGGCGAAGCCACCCTGCGCACGGCCGCCGGGGATGTGCGGCTGGAAACCCCGGTGCGCCTGCCTACCGACCGGCCGGTGACCTTGCAAATTCCGGTGAGTGTGCCGGGCAGTGCCCCCCGCGCCACCGCCCTGGCCCCGCCACCGCCAGCCACCGGGGCCGCCCCGCAGCCGGTGACAACAGCACCCCTGCCGGTTCCAGCACCCGCCGTCACACCACAGCCTCCCCTGCCCTTGATCATCCAGGGCGCGGTGCTGCCGGCGGTGGTGGTGCTGCCGCCCCCGACGCGCGCAACCGGCGCTCAAGCCCCACCGCCGGACCGGGATGCGGAGACGCTGGCCACGCTGTTGGGCCTGTCAAAGAGCGGCGGCAGCCCGTCGCAACCGGCCGCCACAGCGCCAACACCCTTGCCGACAACGCCATCACCAGCAGCGGCAACAGGGCCTCAGCCGCCGGCGGCACAGGGCACCGCCACCCTACCGGCCCCGCTCCTGCCGGAACCGGCACCGATGCCGGCCCCAGCAGGGAACCCCTTGCCAGGACCGCTGATCCCCGCAGCCCCGGCACCGGGTCCCGCCGCGCCGACAGTGCCAGTCGTCACGCCGCCGGCCACCGGCACACCAGCGGCCCAGCCGCTTCCCATGCCTGAAGCAGCACTGCCGACGGCGGGATCAAATCCGCTTCCCCCGCCACCGGCAGCCACCATGCCGACGCCGGGACTGATGCGCCCACCGGTATCGGGACAACCGGCACCGGAACCGCCTTTGCCGTCGGAGGGTGTAACAAGCGGCGACGCTGCCCCTGTCGTTAAAGACAAGCCGGTGACGGCGGCCCCCTTGCCGTCGCCCCGACCCAGCCGTCTGGCCTTGCCGCAGCCCCCGGCCAGCGGGATGCTGACCTTTGCCGATTTCGATGCGGCACCGCCGTCCCAACCGGTTCCGCGCCCGGCCAATCCCGTGGCAGCCATCCGGACATATGTCGGTGAGAATGCTCAGGCAACGACAGCGCCCGCCAACACCGCCGCACCGCCGCCCTTGCTGCGCGGGGAGCCACAGCGCCCGGCCGCGCCCAGCCTTTTCGGACAGATCAGCCCATCGCCGCGTGCGACTGCGGAGGTTATTCCCCCGCCCGCAACATCCCAACCCTCTCAGCCCGTCTCTCCCGCACCGCCAGCGGGAGAAACCGTTGCCGATGCGCCGCTAGAGACAGGTAGCGGACGACCAGCCGCTGCCCCGCCGGCGCCATCCATCGGTGCGGCACCGCGCCCGACACTGCCAAACCCACCAGCAGGGCCAGCTCCCGGTCCGCCACAACAAACTCATTCGGTTTTGCCGGACGGTAGCGCCGCACCGGTGATTGAAGCCCGCCTGCGTGCCACGCAGCCGCCCGCACCACCAACCACGCCGCCCATCAGCCCGATACCGCGCCCGACGCTGCCAGTTTCACCGGCAGGGCCGGTGCCGACCGTACCACAGCAACCCGCTCAGGCTCTCCCGGAGGGCAATGCCGAACCGGCGATGGAAGCCCGCCTGCGCGGGGCGCAGCCGCCCGCCCCCCCAACCGCACCACCAATCGCCCCGATACCGCGCCCGACGCTGCCAAATCCACCGCCGGTGCCGACCGCACCACAGCAACCCGCTCGTGCTCTCCCAGACGGGAACGCCGAACCGGTATTGGAAGCCCGCCTGCGCGGGGCGCAGCCGCCAGCACCACCGACCGCGCCACCCATCGGCCCAACACCGCGCCCGACGCTGCCAAATCCACCGCCGGGGCCGCTGCCAGCCACCCCACAGCAACCCGCTCAGGCTCTCCCAGACGGGAACGCCGCACCGGTGATGGAAGCCCGCTTGCGGGGTGCGCAGCCGCCCGCCCCCCCAACCGCACCACCCATCGGCCCGACACCGCGCCCGACGCTGCCAAATCCTCCAGCAGGGCCGGTGCCGACCGTACCACAGCAACCCGCTCAGGCTCTCCCGGAGGGCAATGCCGAACCGGTATTGGAAGCCCGCCTGCGCGGGGCGCAGCCGCCAGCACCACCGACCGCGCCACCCATCGGCCCAACACCGCGCCCGACGCTGCCAAATCCACCGCCGGGGCCGCTGCCAGCCACCCCACAGCAACCCGCTCGTGCTCTCCCAGACGGGAACGCCGAACCGGTGATGGAAGCCCGCTTGCGGGGTGCGCAGCCGACCGCACCACCGACCGCGCCACCCATCGGCCCGACACCGCGCCCGACGCTGCCAAATCCTCCAGCAGGACCGGTGCCGACCGCACCACAGCAACCCGCTCAGGCTCTCCCAGACGGGAACGCCGAACCGGTGATGGAAGCCCGCCTGCGCGGGGCGCAGCCGCCCGCACCACCGACCGCGCCACCCATCGGCCCGACACTGCGCCCGACGCTGCCAAATCCTCCAGCAGGACCGGTGCCAGCCACCCCGCAGCAACCCGCTCGTGCTCTCCCGGAGGGCAATGCCGCACCGGTGATGGAAGCCCGCCTGCGCGGGGCGCAGCCGCCCGCCCCCCCAACCGCACCACCCATCGGCCCGACACCGCGCCCGACGCTGCCAAATCCTCCAGCAGGACCGGTGCCGACCGCACCACAGCAACCCGCTCGTGCTCTCCCAGACGGGAGCGCCGAACCGGTATTGGAAGCCCGCCTGCGCGGAGCGCAGCCGCCAGCACCACCGACCGCGCCGCCCATCGGCCCGACACCGCGCCCGACGCTGCCAAATCCACCAGCAGGACCGCCGCCAGCCACCCCACATCAACCCGCTCGTGCTCTCCCGGACGGGAACGCCGAACCGGTATTGGAAGCCCGTCTGCGCGGGGCGTCGCCGCCGGGTCCGCCGACTGCTCCGCCCATCAGTCCGGTACCCTCCCCATCCCCGCCACCCGTTCCCCTACGGCACGGACAGAACCTGTCCGTGCGGATTCTGGCGGTGGCTGAGCCGATTCTGGAGAAACTGCCACCAAACGCCCTGCCTGCCACCCTGATGGGCAGCACCAGCCAGGGGCAGCCGGTATTATCCACCCCACAGGGAATGCTGGTGCTGAAGGGGCAGACGGACCTGCCGCCGGGCACTGCGCTGACGGTGGTACTGGATGTCCCGTCGCCCGTAGAAGCGGGGCCGACCATGCTGCCGCCACTGGACCCGCGCCAGGGCCAGGACTGGCCGGCGATGAAGGAGGTGATGGCCATGCTGGCGGCAACCGATCCGGTGCTGGCCCGCCATCTGGCGCAAACCATCCTGCCGCAGCCGAACAAACGGCTGACCACAAACCTGACCTTCTTTCTGGCGGCGTTGCGCGGTGGCGATGCGGCCGGCTGGCTGGGCGGCGATGCGGTGGATAGTCTGGAACGGCGGGGTGGCGGCCGGCTGCTGGCCCAGTTGCGGGAGGATTTCCAGGCCGTGGCTCGTCAGGCGGCGGAACCAACGCCGGAGGGCTGGCGCAACATGGCTATCCCCTTCGGTCCGCCCGAACAGGTTGGCCGGATGCAGCTTGCCGTGCGCAATGCCCTGGATGGTGAGGAAAAGACCGGGGATGGTGGGGAGGAGAAGGGCAAGGCACAGCGCTTCCTGCTGGATCTCAGCTTCTCCCGCCTGGGGCCGATGCAGCTTGACGGGCTGGTCCGGCCCGGTCGTCTGGACCTGATGATCCGCACCCTGGATCTGCTACCGGCCGGCCTGCGCCAGGGCATTGGCGAGCTGTTCCGCGACAACCTGGAAACCGTGGGCTTTGCCGGCACCATCGGATTCCAGACGGGTGCCCATCGCTGGGCAAAGGTGCAGACAGGCCGTCAGGGCCCATCCCGCCGGGTATAGCCCCCCTCAGATACCCTCGCCCTGCTCCACATAATCATAAAGTCGGGTGCGAATTTCAGCGACCGTGTGGCGGGCGGCTTCATCATCGCGCTGGCGCGGGCGGACCGAATTGATCCGGTCAGCGGAACGTACCCCGGCCGGGCTGCCCGCCAGCAGCACCACCCGGTCGGCCAGATAAACCGCCTCTTCAATATCATGGGTGACGAACAGGATGGTCTTCCCTGTCCGCTGCCAGAGATCGATCAGTTCATCCTGCAGCGACTGCCGGGTGATGGCGTCCAGCGCGCCGAACGGTTCATCCATCATCAGCAGATCGGGATCAACGGCCAGGGCGCGGGCAATGGCCACCCGCTGGCGCTGGCCACCGGAAAGCTGGTGCGGCCAGCGGTCCGCCTTGTCGGCCAGCCCGACCAGGGCCAAAGCCTCCATGGCGCGGCGGCGTTTCTCCTCAGCCGTCAGGCCCAGCCCTTCCAGGCCGAATTCGACATTCTTCACCACCCGCCGCCAGGGCAGCAGGCGGGCATCCTGAAACACCATGGCATAGGGCCGGCGACCCGGCCTTTCGGGATTATCCCGCTTCACCGTGCCGGATGTCGGCCGCACCAGCCCTGCCACCACCCGCAGCAGTGTGGATTTACCCACGCCCGAAGCACCGACAATAGCAATGAACTCCCCATCGGCAATATCCAGATGGAAATCCTTCAGCACGATGGTGCGGCCGCGATCACTGTCGAAGGACAGGGTCAGATCGGAAATGGTGATCATGCTTTCCACGCCAGCAAACGGTCACGCACAAGAACGAAACTGGTATCGACGATGCCATAGAGCACGGCCATGGTGATCATGTAGACCACCACCACATCGGTCGCCAGCAGGGAGGAGGCCTGCATCATCCGCTGGCCCAGCCCCGCCACGCCGAACAGTTCCGCCGCCACCACGGCCATCCAGGCCTGTCCCAGCCCGGTGCGCAAGCCCGACATGATGGGCTGGATGGAGGCCGGCAGCACCACCTTGAACAGGCGGGCGATGGGGGAGCGGTGGCCAAAGGCGTTGGCCAGTTCGATCAGATCGCGGTCAACCGCCTGCACCGCCCCCAGGGCAGCGAAGTAATTGATCCAGAACACACCGATGATGATGATGAAATTGGCCGCCGCCGGGCTGACCCCGAACCAGATGATGGCAAACGGCACCCAGGCCAGACCGGGGATCGGGCGCAGCAGCCGGACCACCCAGTTGGTCATATCCTCCAGCACGCGCGACATGCCGGTCAGCACGCCCAGCGCCACCCCCAGAAAGGAGCCCAGCACCAGCCCGGTGACATAATGTTTCAGGCTTTCCTGCACGGCGGAAAGCCACGCACCCGACTGTACCTCCCGCCAGAAAGTGGCCGGAATCTCGCTGGGCGGCGGCAACAGCATGGGTTTCACGAAGCCATAGCGTGGCAGTGCCTCCCAAAGGCCGAGGAACAGCACCACACCGGTGATCGCCAGCAGCAGGCGTTCTGCCTTGTTCGCTTGTTTCATCTCATCGAACCATAATGGCCGGGCACCCGTTATCCACGGCTACCCGGCCCCATGAAAATAATCGGAATGGAAACCAGGCCCCCAAAGACAGTTACTTACCCGCAACCACCTTCTGGTAGTAGCTGAGATTGAAGATATCTGCCACCGGTTGGGCTTCCTTCACCGTGCCCAGCTTCACCTGATAATCCTGCACCGTGGCGGTCTGCGCGACGATGGCGTTCGGGTCGGTGGAGAACTGCACCGCCTTGGATGACAGGGCCTTGTCCAGAACGGCGCGGTCGATCAGGCCCTTGCCGATGGCGCCTTCCACCGCCTCGATGGCGATCTTGCGGTCAGATTTCAGCACCTCGGTGGCCTTGGCGGTCAGTTCCACCAGCTTCTGGGCAATCTCCGGGTGCTTGGCGGCAAACTCATCCGTCAGCGCAACCACATTGCCCGGCTGGTTCTTCAGAATATCGCCGCCATAGGCCAGCACCTTCACATCGGGATTGCGCCCGGTGATGATGGTCAGGGCCGGTTCGCGGATGATGGCGCCATCGACAGCACCGGCCAGCAAGGCCTGCTGGGTGGCATCAATGCCCTGCGGCACCAGTTCCACATGGGCCTTGTCCACCTTGGCCACTTCCCACAGCCAATATTGCAGCATGGTGTTGGGCACCGAACCGGCCGGCTGGGTCGCCAGCTTCAGCGGACGGCCCAGCTTCTTGGACAGGGCGGCGATGGCATCTGCCGGGTTGCCCGGCGTTTTGGCCAGGTCGGGACCGGCGGCCACCACCAGTTCTTCCACCGCCGTGGCGGCCACCACCTTGACGCCAATGCCCTTGCCGCGCGCCACAATCACCGGGGCGATCCCGGCGACATACACATCCAGCGTGCCCGAGGCCAGCGCCTGGATCATGTTCGGCCCGCTGTCAAACTGCTTCAGCTGCAGGTCAAAGCCGTTCTGCTTGTCCCAGCCTTGGCTGTCGATGACGAAGGCCTGGGCGGCACCCAGCACCGGGATATAGCCCGCACGCACCACCACCGGATCGGCCGCCTGTGCGGCCCCGACGGAAGCGAGCGAGAGGAAGGCAGCGGTCGCGGTGGCGGACAGGCGGCGGACAAAGGACATGGGGTTGATCCCTTATATGAATGGCGGAGCGGTTGCCCTGCACAGAAGGTTGGCCATCCGTCGGATTTCGTCAATCTGATTTGTTGTTTTCGTAAATTCACACCAACCATGCGTGATTAGAAGACCCAACACCGGCGCCAATTTACAGAAAATAAAAAACAGGGTTGACAGTGACCCCGGCAACACCAAATTATGTATGCAAAGGCAGCAATGCCCCATTTTATCCAGCCACCCGCTGCGGGCCCGTCAGGGGTTCATTCGAAGGGCGGATGGATACGCGGGAATTTGACGAACAGCAGCTTGCGCCGCGTCAACAAACGCTAAAGCGCCACGAAGTCCCTTCGTGGTTTGTCCGCAAACCTTGTTAAAGGAAGGGCTTGGGTCCATGAAGACCAGCATATCCAGCCGAAAACCGGCTTTCTTCCCTGAAAAACACACGGGATGCTGTTGACGCGTCGATAGACACCATCAGCAGCCAACCGTTCATTTTTCCTATTTTACATCTGGATGATGTTGTTCATCCGGACAAGGGGAAAGCCATGTCCATCGCCTATAGCATCGAAACCCGCCAGCGCAGCGCCGGCATCGCCGTTTATGATGAGGGGGCTTATCGCTTCTTCGCCGCCGACACCCATTTCAGCAGCATGGAATCGCGCCGTTATCCCAGTGTGGCCGCCGTTGAACGCGCGGCCCGCACCCTTGAACAGACGGCCAGCCAGCGGCCCGGCAAACGTCGCCAGGACAGCCGGGGGGAAATATTCCGCTCCTGGGGACGGGCAGCCCCGGCGCAGGAAATGGCCTGATACCAAGCCGCCTAAAGGTTGACCTTTAGGCGGCTTGGAGGCCGGCGACCGCCGGCTCAGCACCTCGTGGCGCGCAAGCCAAGGGAGCGGATGCGCCCGCCCGGCGACTGAGGGAACAAAAAATCTCCCTGGATCGGTTATGATCAAGGGAGATTGGTACGACTCTTTGGGCAGATCAGCCTGGATCAGGGGGGGGAACGATCAGTCCCGCCCTTGAAAATACTGATCCTCGAAATCGGCGATCAGTTCCTTGGCATCGGCAATCAAGGCGCGGATGACCCGCCGGTCGGGCTCCGTACACAGGGTTTCATTCACCGCCTTACCCAATTGGGCGGATGCCTGGGCCAGCAGCTTCACGGCCAAACGGTCTTCCAGCTTCATCACCGCCTCACTCAGGAAAACATCGACAGATAGTCGGGTTTAGCCGATCAAGGGCCCCCGTTGCGAGGGTGAAGAAAATTTTCGACAGCTTTGTCGTTTTGGCCGACGCTTCTTCGTCAGTGGGAGAGAGGGGACATTCCAGCCCCCTCCCCTGACCAGAGGAGCCGCACCCATGCCCACCTTCATCATGATGCTGCATGAAGACCCCGCCACCTTTGCCGCCATGTCACCTGACGAGATGCAGGCAACCATTGGGCAATACATGGCCTGGGGGCAGAAGATGGAGGCTTCCGGCCGGCTGCGCGGCGGGCAGAAGCTGAAGGATGAGGGTGGACGCCGGCTGACGGCCAGGGACGGCAAGCTGCTGGTGACCGACGGGCCCTTTGCGGAAGCCAAGGATGTCATCGGCGGATTCTTCATGATTGAAGCCGCCAGTTATGAAGAGGCCGAAGCCCTGATCGCCGACTGCCCGCATCTACGCTATGGCGAGATTGAGTTGCGTGAAACGGATGATTGCGGTGCCTGAGCCTGCCGAATTATCGCGCTGCAGCCGGGCGTCACCACGCCCGGCCCCCCTTTCCGCCTATCGGCGGCAAAAGGGGTAGTGAACGCATTGATGGCAATGCCAACGATTAGGCTTGCGTGTGCGCCGCAACATCGCGTTCCCTATATCGGCCCGATGCGTCGATGCGCGGGCCACCAGCCCAGCCGGGGAGGAGATCAGCGATGCATGTTTCCGTGATCCTGAAAACCAAAGGCTCTACCATCATTACCAGCAAACCATCCGACACGATTGGTGCCATCGTCCATATCCTGCATGTCAACCGCATTGGCGCTGTCATGATTGTGGATGAGGCAGGGGGAATCGCCGGCATTCTTTCTGAACGCGATGTGGTCCGCGCTCTGGCCGTTCACGGGCCCGCTGCCCTGGAAAAGCCAGCCTCAGCGGTGATGACCACCAAGGTCATCAGTTGCGACCCGCGTGACACGGTCGCATCGGTGATGACACGGATGACGGAAGGTCGTTTCCGTCACATGCCCGTGGTGGATGAGGGCCGGCTGACCGGGGTGATTTCCATCGGCGACGTGGTGAAATCCCGTCTGGCCGAATATACGCATGAGGTGGAAAGCCTGCGCGACTACGTCGCCGGCCGTGTTTAACACAGGCATCTGAGCCTGGTACCATGATGACAGCCGCCAGAGCTTTATCCCCAGGCGATGGCCAGCCGGCGATCGGGCGTTGTGGGTGGCCTGGAAATCCATGACAATGGCGCCAGGCAACCTCATCAGCCAGTTGGCGTAAAATTCGCCCTGGCCGATCCATGCGAAAACCGCGCATGAAAAAGCCCGACCGCACCCCGGCTGGGCTTTGCTTGTGGATCAGCGTCAGCGCGCCAATCACTTATCGTTGGCGACCCCTGCTGGATTCGAACCAGCGACCTACCGCTTAGAAGGCGGTTGCTCTATCCAACTGAGCTAAGGGGCCGTCCTGGCGGCACCGTCATCAGGACGGCGCCGCAAATAGTCAAAATCAGAAGCGGCCGATGCGCGGCCGGTCGGTGCGGAAATTATCCGCATAATTACGCGGGATCACCCGGCGCTCATGCAGCTCGGCTACATCGGCATCCCAGCCCTTCTTGGCGCAGAAGGCCAAAGCCTCTTCCTTGGTCGGGAAAGAGACGCGCACCTGATTGAGCGTATCGCCGGAGCTGGTCCACCCCATCAGCGGTTCCGGCCGGCGCGGCGTGGCCAGCTCATATTCCAGAACCCAGGCGCCCGTCTTGGCGCGGCCAGACTGCATCGTCGTCTTGGCGGGCTGATAGATGCGGACCTTCATGATGTGCCTGCTGTAATCAAGGGTGGCGTCCATCGGGGGGATGGTCGGAGCGAGAGGATTCGAACCTCCGGCCTGCTGGACCCAAACCAGCCGCGCTACCAGGCTGCGCTACGCTCCGTAACCAGGGGTGGGGAATACACCACCCTTTTGCCGGGAGCAAGCCCGGGATACCGCCTGCGCGTCTTATGCATGGCCTTTTACGGTCTGGCGGGCAAAAAAGCCGGTGGGGGCCATCACCAGCAGGTTGCCGACCAAGGCCAGAACCAGCCCGGCAATGCCCGCCGGCGTCCAGTGATACCCCTCGAACAGGGTGGAAATCAGCAGCGCCACCACCGGCGTCATGATGGAGACATACCCTGCCCGATCCGCCCCCATCCGCCCCAGCAGGGTGAAATAGCAGAGGAAGGCAGCGATGGAGCCGAACAGCGCCAGATAGAGCAGCGAGAGCAGATAAGGGGCCGTCAGGCTGACACTGAAATCAGCACCCCGCACCGCCGCCAGCCCCAGCATCAACGCCGCCCCGGTCACCATGCCCCAGCCGGTCAGCGCGATCAGCGGCATACCGCTGCGGCGGGCGGTGGAGACCACCATATTGCCCAGCGACGCGCTGTAATTGGACAGCATCATCAATCCCAGCCCCGCCAGGGCGCCGCTGACCAGCGATCCGCCCTCCAGTTCAGGGGAGAAGAGCAGCAGCACCCCGACCAGCCCCAGGCAGCCCCCCAGAAGCACAGCCGGGCGCAGGGGCTGTTTCAGGAACAGCCGGGAATTCAGCACATTCATCAAGGACAGGGCAGACCCCGCCACGGCGACCAGGCCAGAGGGCAGCAGCACCGTGGCCTTATAGACCAGCAGATAATTCAAAGAGAAATTCAGCAGTCCCGCACCGGCAATCAGCGGCCAGGTTTTACGCGCCGGCCACAGATTCTGCCGGCGCACCACCAGCCACCCCAGCAGCACCGACCCGGCCAGCAGGAAACGATAGCCGATGGAAACAGACGGATCGACCGCGCCCAACTGAAAGGTGATGGCATACCAAGTCGATCCCCAGATGAGAATCGTGGCGAGAAAGAGGGCGAGGTTCAACGGCATAGTAAGACAAAGTCCAAGCGGCGCCGCCAGATCGCGGCTGCCCGACCCTGGCTATAGCCCCGGCGGCCAACCTTACCAATCCGATACTTGTCGCCGGGACATTTTGCTTCAGGCTTCCAAGGTCAGCTGGTGTGTCTCCGGCACCATGGCCTGCAGGGCATGGATATAGGAGGCGATCTTCGTTGCCTGTTCGGAATGCAGTTCCAGCAGCTGGCGCATCTGTTGGGCCAGCTTCACCGCTTCCGCGTTGCTGGGACCGCTGGGTTCGCCCCCATCGCTGATGGCGGACAGCGTAACCGCCAGCGGATCGGCCGGCGGTTGTGGTACGGGGGGCGGCGATGGGGTGTCTGGCGGGGAGTGCTGGGATGTTTCCTGTTGCCCGCCTGGTGCGGACTGCCGATCGGCAAAGCGGTCCAGATTACCGCGAATCCTGTCGCGCTGTTCCGGGGTGAGGTCGGGGAACTCCTCCACCTCATCCATCACCATATCGATGAGGCGCTGACGCAGGCTGCGACCTTGGCGGGCGTCACGCTCCCCCGTCGCCTGGGCCGCCACCTTGGATATAGCGGCCACACGCCGCTCCCGCGTGGGGGGCGTCGCACTGACTGGCAGGCGCTGGATCGGTGGCGTGTATAGAACCATGACTGATTCTACCATGTCGCAAAGGAGCGTAGTTCCGCCCTTTCGGGTGAGGCGCCGGCTTCCCTTCTCTCATGTGCGCATGGCAAGGGCCGGATCAGCTGGGACGTTTGACCCCGAAGGCCGGGTGCAGCAGCCGGTCACCGGCACGAATGCCCAGCCGGGCGCACAGGCCGCCATTCAGCTCCAACACGGCCAGCGCCGGGCGGGAGGATGGCAGTGGGGTGGTGTTGCGCGGCTTGCCATGCTGGATATTGATGATCACGCCTTTCTCATCAATGAAGATGATATCCAGCGGGATCAGCGTGTTCATCATCCAGAAGCTGAGCGGCTGTTCCACCTCGTAAAGGAACAGCATCCCGCGATCATCATCCATATGGTCGCGGTACATCAGGCCGCGCGCCTGCTGTTGCAGGGTCAGTGCCAGTTCGATGGTGAATTTATGGCGGGTGCCGCCCGCCGTCTCCACCACCAGCGTATCTTCCTGCAGGCCGGTCTGCGGCCCCTGTTGGGCCAGGGCCGTGGTGGGCAAGCTCAAGACCGGCACGGCGAGGGCCAGCAGGAGGGCGGTCAACAAGCGACGAAGCAGACGCTGGATCATGGTCTCATCCCGAAAAGGCGGTCTTCCCGCCTGATATCCTGCCAATCCGTCTTGATCGTGACCGATGAAGACGGATTACATTTTCCCTCAGACGCCGGGCGGGCGCATCCGCGCCCTTGGCTTGCGCGCCACGAGGTGCGGGCCGCCGGTCGGCGGCCTCCAATCGACCAAAGGTAAACCTTCGGCCGATTGATATCACAAATCGCGGGTCGCGGCTGCGACCATCCTGATCTCATCGCGGACCGGCCCTTCGCGGGGGGCATCGTGCAGCCGGTCGAACCAGTGGGTGGGCGGGTTGCGCCCTTCCCGCCGGTCCCAGGTCAGGCCACGCAATACCGATACCGCTTCCGGTGTCAGGGGCGTGCCGGCCGGGTCAATCCCGCACAATACCGCCCAGATGCCGGCCCAAGCACGGCCCACCGACCAGGGGTTATAGCCGCCGCCGCCCACCACCAGGGTACGCGGCGCCAGCCCCAGCAGTTCCGATACCGCGTGCCAGAGCGCGCGGTTGGAGAGGCTGAGGCGTGACAGCGGATCGTCCGCCAGCGCATCCGCGCCGGTCTGGATCACCATGGCCTGCGGACGGAAGGCGCAAGCCAGCGGGATCAGTGCTTCTTCCACCAGATAACGCAATTCGCTGTCATGGAAGCCGGCGGGAACCGGCAGATTGCGCGCCATACCGCCCGCCCGATCTTCCAGCTTGCCCGTGTGGGGCCAGCGCCCGCCTTCATGGATGGAGACGGTCAGCACCCGTTCATCATCATGAAAGGCATCCTGCACCCCATCGCCATGATGGGCGTCCAGATCGATATAAAGGATGCGGTCCAGCCCCTGATCCAGCAGGGACAGGATCCCGAGCACCGGGGCATTGAAGAAACAGAAGCCACTGGCCCGGCCGGGCCGGGCATGGTGGGTGCCGCTGGCGGGGCTATAGACGACACCGCCATCGCGCAGCAACTCAGCCGCCTGGATGGCGGCACCCACGGCGATGGCGGGGCGGCGATACATTTCCGGGAAGACCGGGTTTTCCAGCTTGCCCAGTCCATAGCGCTGGGACGTTTCCAGATCGACCCGCTGATCCCGCTCCGCCTGCCGCACCGCCGCGATATAATCGCGCGCGTGAAAGCGGGCGAGCTGCGCCTCCGTCGCCATCGGGCTGTCCAGATAGCGGGTTTCATCCAGCCAGCCCATGGCGCGGGCCAGATCCATCGCCACCGTCACGCGGGGAATCGACAGCGGATGCTTCTTGCCATAGCTGGAATGGCGATAAATCTCCCCGCCCAGGAACAACGGAGGCAACGCCGCCGATAGTTTCGGCAGCGGATCGGGCGCGGCATCGATAGCCGCAGGCGGGGCGACGGAAGCATCCAGCATCATGAGGATAATCCTATGCTGCGCCGCCGCAGGATGACAATGGTGCCTGTCACAGGGCGGGTGGGGTTTTGCCCGTCGTTCAAGTCGCTTGTTCCGCTGTCACGGCAGTGCAATAACCCAACATTCACTGGGGGGAGCCGATGGGCGGCTGAGAGGTTCCGTGCCGGAACGACCCCTGGAACCTGATCCGGCCAAGACCGGCGTAGGGACAGTGAGACAAGATGCCGCCGGGCGCCGATCCGCTTTCACCCCCCTCTCCCGCCATTCATATCCGTCAGGCCCGTCTGGAACTGGCCGGGCGCGTGCTGTTCGACGGGCTGCATCTGGATGTGGCGGCCGGCCGATTCTGCTGTCTGCTGGGCCCCAGCGGGGTGGGCAAAACCACCTTGCTGCGGCTGGTTGGCGGATTGACGCCACCGCAGGGCCAGACACGCATCCAGGCCGGTGACGGGCTGCCACTGGCCGGGCGTATCGCCTGGATGAGCCAGCAGGATCTGCTGCTGCCCTGGGCCAGCGTGCTGGACAATGTGATGATCGGTGTCCGCCTGCGCGGGGGCCGGCCCGACAGTGCCGCACGGGAACGGGCCCTGGGCCTGTTGCAGCAGGTGGGGCTGGCCGATCGTGTCGGTGACCGCCCGGCTGCCCTGTCCGGCGGGATGCGCCAACGGGTCGCCCTGGCCCGCACCCTGTTCGAGGATCGGCCCATCGTGTTGATGGACGAGCCTTTTTCCGCCCTGGACGCCCTGACAAGGCTACGGCTGGGCGAACTGGCCGCCCGGCTGCTGGCCGGACGCACGGTGTTGATGGTGACGCATGACCCAATGGAGGCGCTTCGCCTGGGCCATCAGGTGCTGGTACTGACGGGGCTGCCGGCCAGCCTGTCGGCGCCGATCATCCCGCCAGATGATCCGCCGCGCCCGCCCGACCTGCCGGAACTGCTGCATCTGCAGGGGCGGCTGCTGGCCGAACTGGCGCGGGAGGTCGGACCATGAAGGCGGCCTTACGCGCGTTGATCACCTTTGCCGGCCTGCTGCTGGCCTGGGCGGCCCTGGTCCGCTGGGCGGAACTGCCGCATTACATTTTGCCGGGGCCGGAGCGGGTGGCCGCCCGGCTCTGGTCCGACCGGGCGCTGCTGGCCGATCATGCGCTGATGACCCTGGCGGAGGTCGTGCTGGGCCTGTTGCTGGGCACACTCTGCGGGGTGCTGGCAGCCCTGGCGTTGATGGCCTCCACGGCGGCACGGCGCTGGCTGCTGCCGCTGCTGCTGGTCAGCCAGGCCGTGCCCGTCTTCGCCATCGCGCCGCTGCTGGTGCTGTGGCTGGGCTATGGCATGGCGTCCAAGGTGGCGATGGCGACGCTGATCATTTTCTTCCCCGTCACCGCCGCCTTTTACGATGGTCTGCGTCGCACCGATCCCGGCTGGCTGGATCTGGCGCGCACCATGGGCGCCAGCCCCTGGACGCTGCTGCGCCATATCCAGGGCCCCGCTGCCCTGCCGGCCCTGGGGGCCGGGCTGCGCGTGGCCGCCGCCGTCGCCCCCATCGGGGCGGTGGTGGGGGAATGGGTGGGGGCATCGGCCGGGCTGGGCTATCTGATGCTGCACGCGACCGCTCGGGTTCAGACCGACCTGACCTTTGCTGCCCTGTTCCTGCTGGCCCTGCTGGCTGTCGCCCTGTGGCTGCTGGTTGATCTTCTGCTGCGCCGGGCCCTGCCCTGGCTTCCCGATTCCCACGGTTTTGAAGGATGAGAAAGATGCGACACTGGTTGCGCGGGGCGGCGATGGCCGCCGCCCTTTCCCTGGCCACCCTGCCCGCCCTGGCGCAGGACAAGATGACCGTGCTGCTGGACTGGTTCGTCAATCCGGACCATGGCCCGCTCTACATCGCCCAGGAAATGGGTTACTTCAAGGAAGCCGGTCTGGTGGTGGAGATGATCGCACCGGCCGATCCCAATGATCCGCCGCGTCTGGTGGCCGCCGGTCGCGGCGATGTCGCCATTTCCTACCAGCCGCAACTGCATTTGCAGGTCGATGCCGGCCTGCCGGTGGTGCGCATCGGCACCCTGGTGGCCACGCCGCTCAACTCGATCATCGCGCTGAAAGACGGGCCGGTGAAAAGCCTGAAGGATCTGAAGGGCAAGAAGGTCGGCTTCTCCGTCGGCGGGTTCGAGGATGCGCTGCTGGGCGCCATGCTGGAAAAGCACGGGCTGTCGCTGAAAGATGTGACGCTGGTGAACGTCAATTTCTCCCTGTCGCCGGCTTTGTTCGCCGGGCAGGTGGATGCCATTGTCGGCGGCTTTCGCAATTTCGAACTGAACCAGATGGCCATTGAGGGCAAGCCCGGCCGCGCCTTCTTCCCCGAAGAGGAAGGCGTGCCGGCCTATGATGAGTTGATCTTCATCGCCGCCCGCGACCGCGCCAATGATCCGCGTCTGGGCCGCTTCCTGGACGCGGTGGAACGCGGCACCGCCTATATGATCAACCACCCGGATGCGGCCTGGGCCCTGTTCATCAAGGGGCGTCCGGACATGGATACAGAGCTGAACAAGCGGGCCTGGCGCGACAGCCTGCCCCGCTTTGCCCATAGCCCCCGTGCTCTGGACCGCGCCCGCTATGCCCGCTTCGCCAATTTCCTGAAGGAACGCGGACTGGTGAAGACCACGCCGGACGTGGCGACATATGCGGTGGAACTGAAATAACGGTCAATCGGGGGCGGTGATCACCGCCCCCTTCCCGGTTTTCAGGCCGCCTGCGCCAGAATGACCCCCAGGCGGGAGCGCAGCGACTCCATTTCATCGGTCACCTGGCGTGCCTTGTTCGCCAGATTATCCGCCAGCGTCCGCGTCTCGCTGGCATCGGCCGCCACACTCTGGATGCGGTCCGACACTTCAATCGTACCGCCAGCCGCACTGGCGGCACTGTGGCTGATGCTCTCGGTGGCACTGCCTTGTTCCGTCACGGCGGCGGTGATGGCGCCGGCGATCTCATCGATACGGGCGATCACCTCGTGCAACTGATGAATATCGCCGATCACCCGTTCGGTGGCACGCTGCACGGCGGTGATCTGCGAGCTGATCTCCTCCGTCGCCTGACCGGTCTGGGTGGAGAGGTTCTTCACCTCCGCCGCCACGACGGCGAAACCACGGCCGGCTTCACCTGCCCGCGCTGCCTCAATGGTGGCATTCAGCGCCAGCAGGTTGGTCTGTCCGGAAATATCACCGATCAACTGGGCCGCTTGCCCGATATTCTGTGCTGCTTCGGCCAATTGCGCGATCATGGCGCGGGTCTGGGCGCCACGGGCCACCGCCTCATGCACCATGTCCGCTACCTCGGTCACCTGGCGGCCGATCTCCCGGGAAGAGGTGGCCAGTTCCTCCGTGGCGGCAGCCACCGTCTGCACATTGTTGGTGGCATCCTGGGCGGCCCCGGCCACACCGTGGCTTTGCTCACCCGTCCGCTGGGCGGCGGAATTCATCTTACCAGCCAGGTCGGAGATGCCCGCCGCCTCGGTCAGCACCACTTCAACGCGGCGCGTCACCTCCTGCTCCAACGCCTGGGCCAGACCGCCCAGCCGGTCAGCGAATGCCTGCTTATGCGCACGCTCGCGTTCCTGCTCTTCCACCTTCAGCCGGTCCATCTCCTCTGCATTGACACGGAAGACATCAATGGCACGGGCCATGTCACCGATTTCATCACGGCGGCCAGTGCCTGGGATGAAGGACAGGCGCTCACCCCGGGCCAGCGTTTCCATGGCGCGTTCAATCTGCGCCAGCGGCCCGGTGATCGACCGCACCAGCAGCAGTGACAGGCCACAGAACAGGGCAACCAGCGAACCGCCGATCAGCAAGGTCATCCGCTGGGTCTGGCGGCGGATGGTGGCCTCTGCCTCACGGGCCTGTTCCAGACCACCTGCCGTAAAGGTGAACAGCTCATCAATCAGCGGCGTGGTCTCGGCCACCACCTGGGCGAAGGCAGCAATCGCTGAACGCTGCGCCGCCGTGGCGTCGGCCAGCGCCACCATATCCTGGCGATATTTGCGCGACAGCGTATCAATCGCCGTCCTGGTTTCCGGATCCAGCTTGGATTCGGGAATGAAGAAGGAGAATTCGTTGAAGGCTTTGCGGTGCTGGCCCAGATACTTGTCCTCCCCCGTCAGCAGGAAGGATTTCTCGGCATTGCGCATTTCTGCCATGCCAATATATAGCTCTGCCGCCACGGCCGCTGGCCATTTCTTCAATTCGCCTTCCGTTGCCGCAACCGATTTGAACATCTGGCCCCGCAAGCCGTCCTCATCGGTGAAGCCGACCGCGCGGGTGGCGTCATCCACCTTGTTGAAGGCGTCGGCCAGCGCCACCAGCTTGGCCTGGATGGCGTTGACCGTGTCCGCCTTGTCGGCTGCGGCGGGGTGGGCGGCGATACGGGCGGCTGCCTCCTTCACCTTGGCCAGACTGTTGCGGAAGGCCTCCCCCTCGGCGGGGATGCGTTCCCGCAGGAAGCGGGTGGCATGAAGCTGCAGCGCCGTGGTCTGGCGATTCAGTTCGGCCGCCGTTTCGGCCACCACTGACAAGCCTGTCATGCGGTCGGAGGCATCGCCCCGGCGTGCGTCGCCCAGCAGGAATAGGCCCGCCGTCATCGTCACGGTCAACAGGGCCGCCCCAACCAGCAAACCGATGCGGGTGACGATGGATAGCTGGGCCAAGACCCCGCCTTCCCCACCATCACCCCCACCTTCGCCTTTGCCGCGCAGCTTCTGCCACAATTCGCCCAGGCCCCAACGCCCGGTCCCCGTTTCCAAATCGGCATTCAACGGGGCGGTCAGCGTAACATCGGTCATGCCAGTATCCCGGTGTCTGGAATTTATTTAAAATCCAACACATACATGAGGCGCAGCGGCCGATAGCGGCACTGTTTCCACAACGCCCCACCGGCCTGTCCTGAAGTGATATGGGCCGCCGATATAAAGTCTGTGGGTCAGTTTTATTAATTTTGGGTGACGCTCGCTTTAGCTGCAAAATCACGTTTGCATATTCACCAGCGCCCTTAGAGTTGTTAGTCTATATCCCCGCCGCCTTGGTGGACGTTTTGCCAGGACATCATGGTCATTCTGACACCGGAATTATTGTTAAGGGCCTACGCCAATGGGGTTTTCCCGATGGCGGAGAACGCCCGTTCCACCGATTTGATGTGGTTTGACCCGCCGCATCGGGGGATTCTGCCCCTGAACGGCTTTCATGTTCCCCGCCGGCTGCGCAAAACCGTGCGCCACTTCCCCTTTGATGTGCGGGTCGATACAGCCTTTCGGCAGGTGATGGCCGGCTGTGCCGGCGGTGGTCCGCAGCGGCCGGAAACCTGGATCAATGGGGAGATCACCGACGCCTATTGCCAGCTCCATGCCGTCGGCCATGCGCATTCAGTCGAATGCTGGCTGGATGGGCAATTGGTCGGGGGGCTTTATGGCGTCTCCATTGGCGGCGCCTTTTTTGGGGAGAGCATGTTCTCCCGCGCCACCGATGCCAGCAAGGTGGCCCTGGTACATCTGGTGGCGCGGTTGACGGCAGGCGGCTTTCGCCTGCTGGACACGCAGTTCATCACCGAGCATCTGGCCCAGTTCGGGGCGGTGGAAATTCCCCGCCACCGCTACCGGGCGCAGCTATCGCAGGCGACCCGGATTGAAGCCGATTTTTACTGTTTGGATGATGAACGGGCCTTGGTTTCCGACTTTTTGCAGTCCTTGACCCAGATATCGTAAACCGGATGCTCCATGGCCGACAGGGCCGGGCTGGAGGCAAACATCCAGCCGACGAAAACCGGCACCGGGGCCGCACCGGCCGTGGTGGGGATTTCCGAGATATCCAGGAAGGCAGCCGATTCCGGCGGATCGATCGGCGGGGCCTTGCGGCAGGACTTGACCTCAATCGATAATTGGCCGAACTGCACCACATCGCCCACCTTGGCTTCGAAGGTGGAGGTGCGGGCCGTTACTTTGTCCAGCCCCTGCAGCACAACAACCGGCATGGCCTCGAAACTGCGTTGCGGGGCGGGGGGCGGTGCCGGGCGTTGTACGGCCGGGGCCGTTGCCCCGGCAGCAGGATCTTGTTGAGCATCTGGGGCCGACGATGGCTCCGGCAGCGTCGGTACCGTGGCATCCTGTGCGGCGGCAACAGCGGCGGCGCCAAGGCAGGCCCCCAGCAGCAGCGCACGAACGATCTTCTTCACCAGCATCGAACCTGTCCGGTCAGCTTGACATCACCCTGCCGATCAGGCCCGCCGAAGCGGGCCCTTTGATGGCAGTCTCACTTGCCGCCCAGCAGGCCACCGGGGGCCGGTGCCTGCGCACCCTGATTGGCGGCGGCGGGCGGGGTTGCCGCATTGCCACCGGAACCGGCATTGGAACTGGAACCGCCGGAATTGAACATGAAGCGCCCCAGCAGTTCCTCCAGATTGACGGCGGACTGCGTATATTCGATCAGATCGCCTTCCTTCAGCTTCTCCTCTTCCCCGCCGGGATCAAGCTGGAGATAGCGGCCGCCCAGCAAGCTCTCGCTGGCGATGACGGCAGAGGTATCGCGGGGCAGTTGGATCGTGCGGTCGATTTCCATCTGCACCACGGCCTGGAAAGTCTGCTTGTCCAGGAACTGGCTGGTGACGGTGCCGACCTTCACCCCGCTGATGCGCACATCCGACCCGGCCGACAGGCCGCCCGTGCTGCTGAACCGGGCTTCCAGTTTGTAGCCACCGACCGCCCGCACGGAGCTGCTGGTATAGGCGAAGAACAGGAAGAAGCCGGCCATCACCAGCACCACCGCGCCCAGCACGGTCTCAATCACATTCCTGCGCATGGACAGAACCACTCCCGACTAAACCCCGAAACGGACATGGCGGCGCTGGATCAACGCCGCCATGACGATGATGAACCCTAAATGGTGCCGATCAGTTCGGAGTCCATGCCTGATAATCGCCGGTCGCCTTGTCGCGCTTGCCACCTTCGAACAGGTGGCCGGGCGGACGATAGGCCTGCAACGTACCGGTCGGGTTCGGCTGGTGTTCCTTAATCCACGGCTTGTGGAAAACACTCTGCTCGGGCAGGGGTTCCGCCATCACATAATGCAGCCAGCCATGCCATTCCGGCGGCACATTGGTCGCCTCCGGCTCACCATTATATATCACCCAGCGACGGGCCTTCAGGCCGGTGCGGGCCTTCTTCTCCTCATAATACTTGTTGCCGTATTTGTCGGTACCGACCAGACGGCCCGCACGGGCGGTGAAGAAATTGATCTGGATGTTGGCCATCCAGGTGACCAGGGAGATGCGTTTGCTCATGATGGTCCGTTTCGGGACTGAAGGGACAAACCCCCGCGGCAACGGCGCGGGATACGGCAGTGCGGGGGACTATGGCACCGCGGCAAAGCAAAATCCACCCCCGCGCGCAGGTGGGACAGGCTGCTCAAGGCGTTGCCGGTCTACCCAAATCGCACAACAGATATTTCACGGGGCCGATGGCGGCTCCCCATGACCACGCAGCCGGTCCGCCGCCCGGCCAATACGGCCGGTATGGTGGCGGATTTCCCAGATGGCGATGGCGATGCCGGCCAACACCAGCGGCAAAATATAATAGACGAAGCGATAGGCCAGCATCGCCCCCAGCAACTGGCCCGCTGGAATATCATCCGACAAGCCCAGGATGATGATGCTCTCAAACACCCCGATACCACCGGGCACATGGCTGAAGATCGCCACCACCAGGGCCGCGCAATAGATACCCAGATAGGCGGTGAAGCCGATGCCATGTTCCAGCGGCAGCAATGACCAGAGCACGCCTGCGGCCAGCACGATTTCCAGCGAGCCAATGCTGATCTGGGAGATTACCCCCAGGGGCGAGGGCAACTGGATCGACCAGCGCCAGAGCTTGATCGGTTTGCGCGTCACGCCTGTGATGACGCAGAGCGACGCCAGCACCAGCAATGTCGCCACTGCCAGCCCCTGCACCAGCAATTCCGGCACCTTCAGCATGGCGGCCACCGGATGCGGCCCCACCAGTACGCCCACCGCCCCGGTGAAGCTGATCCCCAAGGTAAAGGTGGAGGTGGAGAAGACGACGACGCGGGCGACATCGGCCGGGGTCAGACCGGCAGCGCCATAGGTGCGCAACCGCACCCCCGCACCACTGAGCACCGCCCAGCCGATATTGTTGGAGAAGGCATAACCACAGGCCGCCGCGAATGCTGTGGTGCGATAAGGTACCCTCTTCTTCAGATAGATCAGGGCGGACACGTCATAGAGTGTCAGCACCCAATAGCCGAGTGCCGTGATCCCCACCGCCTGCAACAGGCGCGTATAAGGCAGCGCTTGCAGATAGGCCCAGACATCCTCGAACTTCACTTCCGACAGCACGTGGCGGATGGCGACCGCCAGAAGCACTGCCATGAAAAGGGCGGTTGCTATGCCCAGCCATTTTTTTCGCCGTTGGGCGGCAGCATCTTGTTCAGGCATGGGCTCTCGGAGGGAATCGGGAAGCTCTGACATTCACTCTTGGCGTCACTAACGCGGCCGGAAACCGATTGGATGCATCCCCATCGGCGGCGGCACCCTGCCACTGATCCGGCCGAATGGAAACCCCCTGTCCGGATTGACTAGACCAATGCGCCAAAAGGTGGCAGCCAAATGTGTAAACCCGTCAGCAGCGGCAGCGACTCCGACTCCAGGCCCGTACCGGGGAATCCCGGAATCCCGCCGCTTTACGCCTCTCACCCCCATCGCGGCGAATAATCCCGTCAACCACAATAAGCAGTATGAAGACGTTAATCCGTCACAAAATCTGGTTGATGTGGGGCCCCCTGTGGCCTAGCCTCCGCCTCGTCACCATATCTTATCTGTAGGCACCTGCCCCGCTCGCCTGGGGCGGGTATGGGTTTCGTGCGCCTTTGTGGCGCTGCCCGTCGCCGTACCAGGGAGAGGCCAGTACCATGCGGATCGAGCGCCGTTTCACCATCGAAGGTCAGGACGCCTATGCGGACATCCCCTTCCGAACGGCCACCAGCGAGATCCGCAATCCCGATGGCTCCGTCGTCTTCCAGGCCAAGGATGTGGAGGTGCCGGCGGAATGGAGCCAGGTGGCCTGCGATATCCTGGCCCAGAAATATTTCCGTCGCGCCGGTGTGCCCGCCGCCCTGAAGGCGGTGGAGGAACATGATGTTCCCCCCTTCCTGTGGCGCCATGTGGCCGACGACAAGGTGCTGGCCACCCTCCCCGACTCCGAACGGCGCGGTGGAGAGACCTCTGCCCGGCAAGTGTTCGACCGGCTGGCCGGCACCTGGGCCTATTGGGGCTGGAAGGGCGGCTATTTCGATGGCGAATCGGATGCCGCCGCCTTCTATGACGAAATGCGCTTCATGCTGGCCCGCCAGATGGCGGCCCCCAACAGCCCGCAATGGTTCAATACCGGCTTGCACTGGGCCTATGGCATTGACGGCCCCAGCCAGGGCCATTTCTATGTCGACCCGAAGAGCGGGGAGCTGGTGGCGTCCAACAGCGCCTACGAACATCCCCAGCCCCATGCCTGCTTCATCCAGTCCGTTGCCGACGATCTGGTGAATGAGGGCGGGATCATGGACCTCTGGGTCCGTGAAGCCCGGCTGTTCAAATATGGTTCCGGCAGCGGAACGAATTTCTCCCGCCTGCGCGGGGAGCATGAGAAGTTGGCCGGCGGTGGCAAATCGTCGGGCTTGATGAGCTTCCTGAAAATCGGTGATCGCGCGGCAGGGGCCATCAAGTCCGGCGGCACCACCCGCCGGGCGGCCAAGATGGTAACGGTCGATCTCGATCACCCGGACATCGAAGCCTATATCGACTGGAAGGTGGTGGAGGAGCAGAAGGTTGCCAGCCTCGTCACCGGTTCCAAGCAGGTGTCGCGCCACCTGAACATGATCATGGCCGCCTGCAATGAGGGGATCGGACCGGATGCGGAACGGTTGGACCCGACGCAGAACCGCGCCCTGAAGCGCGCCATCATCGCCGCAAGGCGCGATCTGGTGCCGGAAAATTACATCCAGCGCGCCATCCAGATGGCGGGCCAAGGTTTCACCAGCTTCGATATGAAGAGCTTCGATACGGATTGGGATTCGGAGGCCTATCTCACCGTCTCCGGCCAGAATTCCAACAATTCCGTGCGCGTACCCGATGCCTTCCTGAACGCGGTGGAAAATGACGGTCCCTGGAACCTGATCCGCCGTACCGATGGCAAGGTGGCCAAGACGCTGCGCGCCCGCGACCTGTGGGACAAGATCGGGCTGGCCGCCTGGCAGTCGGCCGATCCGGGTGTGCAGTTCGACACCACCATCAATGATTGGCACACCTGCCCGGCGGCGGGGCGCATCAATGCGTCCAACCCCTGCTCGGAATATATGTTCCTGGACGATACGGCCTGTAACCTGGCGTCCCTGAACCTGATGGAATTCCGCCGGCCCGACGGTCGTTTCGATATCGAAAGCTTCAGCCATGCCTGCCGGCTGTGGACGCTGGTGCTGGAAATCTCCGTCCTGATGGCGCAGTTCCCCTCGCGCGAGATCGCCCGGCTGTCTTATGAATACCGCACGCTGGGGCTGGGCTTTGCCAATATCGGCGGCCTGCTGATGGCCGCCGGCCTGCCCTATGACAGCGAGGCCGGGCGATCCCTGACCGGGGCCATTACGGCGCTGATGACCGGTGTGTCCTATGCCACGTCGGCGGAGATGGCAGGCGAACTGGGCCCCTTCCCAGGCTTTGCCCCCAACCGCGACCATATGCTGCGCGTCATCCGCAACCATCGCCGTGCCGCCCATGGCGCCGCGACGGGTTATGAGGGGCTGTCGGTGGCCCCGGTGCCGCTGAAGGCCGCCGAGTGCCCCGATGCCGATCTGGTGGAGGCGGCGCGCGCCGCCTGGGACCGGGCTTTGGTGTTGGGCGAGCAGCATGGCTATCGCAACGCCCAGGCCACGGTGATTGCCCCCACCGGCACCATCGGGCTGGTGATGGATTGCGACACCACCGGCATCGAGCCGGACTTCGCGCTGGTGAAGTTCAAGAAGCTGGCCGGCGGCGGCTATTTCAAGATTATCAACCGCGTGGTGCCGGAGGCGCTGTCCCGCCTGGGCTATAGCGACGAACAGATCACCCGCATCGAACGCTATGCTGTGGGCAATGGCACGCTGGTCGGCGCGCCTGGCGTCACCCATGCCAAGCTGCGCGCCAAGGGCTTCACCGACGCGGAGATCGCCAAAGTCGAAGGCGCCCTGGAATCGGCCTTCGATATCAAGTTCGTCTTCAATAAATGGACGCTGGGCGTCGATTTCTGCCGCGACGTGCTGGGCGTATCGGAACAGGATCTGGATGCCTTCAGCTTCGACCTGCTGGCCCATCTGGGCTTCAGCCGGAAGGAGATTGAGGCCGCCAATGTCTATGTCTGCGGTGCCATGACTTTGGAGGGTGCGCCGGGCCTGCGCGACGACCATCTGCCGGTGTTCGATTGCGCCAGCCCCTGCGGCAAGATCGGCAAGCGCTACCTGTCGGCGGATGCCCATATCCGCATGATGGCCGCCGCCCAGCCCTTCATTTCCGGCGCCATCTCCAAAACCATCAACATGCCCAACCAGGCCCCGGTGGAGGCCTGCAAGGAAGCCTATATGCTGTCCTGGCGGCTGGGCGTGAAGGCCAATGCGCTCTACCGCGACGGCTCCAAACTCTCTCAGCCGCTGAACGCCCAGGTGCTGGAGGAGGATGAGGAGAGCTTCGACACTGACGAACAGACGCTGCTGGAAAAAATCGTGGAGGCTCCGGCGGCAGCCCGCGTGCCGCTGGTGGCGGAAAAGGTCGTCGAACGCGTTGTTGAGCGGGTGGTGGAAAAGGTTGTCCGCGCCCATGACCGAGAAAAGCTGCCGCAGCGGCGCAAGGGCTATACCCAGAAGGCCATGGTCGGCGGGCACAAGGTTTACTTGCGCACCGGCGAATATGAAGATGGGCGGCTGGGCGAGATTTTCATCGACATGCATAAGGAAGGCGCTGCCTTCCGGTCGATGATGAACAACTTCGCCATCGCCATCTCGCTGGGCCTGCAATATGGTGTGCCGCTGGAAGAATATGTCGAGGCCTTCACCTTCACCCGGTTCGAACCGTCGGGCATGGTGACGGGTAACGATGCCATCAAGATGTCCACCTCCATCCTGGATTATGTGTTCCGGGAACTGGCCATCTCCTATCTGGGCCGCAACGATCTGGCCCATGCCACGCCGGAGGATCTGTTGCCCGACACGATGGGCCGGGGCGATGCCCAGGCTGATCTGGCGGGCCTGCCGGAAGCCGCCAACCGCGCGCCGGAACTGCCGGACAATGCCGCACGGATGACGCAGGAAACCCTGGCCGCCGTGGCCCGCATCGCGTCCACCGGCTATGTCCGCTCCAACCTGCGCGTTGTGCCAGGCGGCCAGCAGGGGCGCATCGTCGCCGGCTTCCAGAACGCCACCACCGCCTATGCCGCCACCGGCACCGATGCGCCGACCGGCTACAGCAACGGGTCGGTTCACAGCGATGCCCTGTCCGGTACCAGCCTGCGCAGCGGCACGGTGGGAAGGAGCGATGCGCGGTTCGAACGGATCAAGGAAGCCCGCGCGCGCGGCTATGAAGGCGACCCCTGCCCCGAATGCGGTAATATGACCATGGTGCGTAACGGCACCTGCCTGAAATGCGACACCTGTGGCGGTACGACGGGGTGTAGCTGAGGCCATGCAGCGTCGGGGTGGGTCGGGGGAACCGACGGCATCCTGGCGGTGTTGATTGCTGAACAGGGGCTTCACCTCGGGATGGGCGGGCAGCATATATAATCCGCAGAAGCACGCCCCCTATCCTCGCCGGAGCCAGCCCATATGTCGCAAAAACCCTCTCCCCCGGCTGGTCTCCCCCCAGGAGATAAGGCTGTACTGACCGCCTTCAATCAGGCGCATCAAGAGGCTGGGAGTGGTGATTTCATCCAGGATGCGCGGCTATACTATACGCAGGCGCGTGGTATTTTCGCGGCCTGGGCCGGTCAGCCGGAAGATTCCCAGGCCCCGGTTGCGCTTTTATCGGCAAAACAAGCGGTATTGGCCGATGCGCAGCCGCGAAGGCTGACTGTTCCGCTGACCATCCAAGGGCATTCGCGCCCCGTTACTCTGTCGCTTGCCGCCACACGCGCCAGCGATGGCACGGTCAACGGGCTGGTCGGTGTCGGCCATCTGCAAGAAGGGGATAAGGACCGGCTGCCCGCCTCCCAGCTCTTCGCCAAGGCAAATCATGATCTGCGCCAGCCCTTCCAGGCTATGCGGCTGTTTTTACACCTGCTGGAAAGCAAAGCCAGCAACCCGGGCCAGGAAGAGTTGATCCAGCGGCTGGGCGACGCGGTGGGTTCGGCTGCCCATCAGGTGGGCAGTTTACTGGACCTTTCGGTTCTGCAGGCGGGCACGGCCAAAATTTCCGCCGGTGCCGTCGCGCTGGCCCCGCTTCTGAACCGGCTGATGGAGGAGTGCCAGGAGCAGGCAGTGAGCCTGGAGGTACGTTTGCGCCATGTGCCCAGCCGGCTGACGATAGTGAGCGACGGCA
Source organism: Niveispirillum sp. SYP-B3756 (assembly GCF_009495745.1). Taxonomy (GTDB): domain Bacteria; phylum Pseudomonadota; class Alphaproteobacteria; order Azospirillales; family Azospirillaceae; genus Niveispirillum. The sequence continues at coordinate 151,227 of NZ_WIDQ01000003.1, read as the reverse complement.
TGATGCTGGAACGGTTGTTGCGCCAGTTGCTGGACAACGCCCTGCGCCATGCTGGGCGTGGCGGCAAGGTGTTGCTGGGTGTACGGCGGCAGGGGCATCAGGCGGCACTGGAGGTCTGGGACAACGGCCCCGGCATCGCCCGTGACGACCAGGTACACATCTTCCAGCCCTTTGTTCAGTTGGAAGAAGCCGGAACGGGGCGGCGGGGCTTGGGATTGGGGTTGGCCATCGTGCAGCAGGGTGCCCAGGCGCTGGGCCACCGGGTAACCGTACAAAGCCAGACCGGCAAAGGCAGTCGCTTCACCCTGCTGGCCAACCGGCACGGCATGGCCCCCCCTGTCAGCACAGCGACCATGGAGCCAGCACCAACCACGCCATTGGTGGCCGTGCTGGAGGATGATCGGCTGCAGCTGGCAGCGCTTGAGATGCTGTTGCAGGAATGGGGCTACCGCACCGCTGTCGGCGGCAGCCCGACAGCGTTGGACGAAGAACTGGCCGGGCGCAAGCCAGACCTGATCATCACCGACCTGCATCTGCCAGGCGGGCAGAGCGGCCCCGATCTGGTGCAGGCCCTGCGCGCCAGCTATGGCCGCGCGGTCCCCGCCCTCCTGCTGACCGGCGACGGTACGGCAGAAGCCCGCCGCAGGGCAGAGGCCGCCGGCATGGCGCTGATGGGCAAACCCGCCATGCCGCTCAGGCTGCGCCGCGCGGTGGAGTTGGCATTGGCAGGGGATCAGTGAGCGTCCGCGGCCTGAACCATGTCACCCTGTCGGTCAGCGACCTTGACCGTGCGCTTGCCTTTTACCGGGATCTGTTGGGGATGCGGCTGACCCTGCATTCCCCAAATGGGGCCTATCTGGTAGCGGGCAGCCTCTGGCTTTGCCTGCATCGACAACCAGACGGGGTGCAGGTACCGGAAAATGACTACAGCCACATCGCCTTCGATGTGGCAGAGGCCGATTTTCCGTCCCTGGCGGCGCGGGTCGCTGCGGTCGCCCCCTGCTGGCAACCCAACAGCAGCGAGGGGCTATCGCTCTATATGCTTGATCCAGACGGGCACCGGTTGGAACTGCATGTCGGCAATCTGGCCAGCCGGCTTTCCCATTATCGCCAGCATCCCCATCCCGCCAGATGGATCAGCCGCGATGACAGTGGAATATCTTGACGAAAGATCGCCTTAAAATTTACCATATAGATCAAAATCGCCATAAATAAGCGGCCTTTTATGTGGGACATACCATGAAAAAGTTGTTTGTCTCAGCATTGCTGCTCTTCACCTTTCTCGGCGTGCCCCTGGCAAATGGGGGTGAAAGACCGGTCACCGTGACGGGTACCGATGGGGCTACCTTGGCAGGCACCTTGCTTTTACCGGATGGCACGGCCCCGGCAGTGGGCTGGCCCGCCATTTTGCTGATCCAAGGCAGCGGCCCCACAGATCGCAACGGCAACAGCGCCGTGCTTCCTGACAAGCCCATCGATCTGTTGAAACAACTGGCTGAGGCCCTGGCGGGGAAAGGCATCGCCAGCCTGCGGCTGGATAAACGGGGTATGCAGGCCAATGCCGCCCAGATGCCGCATGACCCGGCAGCCATGGCGCAATTTTTTCGCTGGGGTGCCTTTGTCGGTGACCTTGCCGCCGCCTATGATGCTTTGGGCCGGGAAGCTGGCATCAATGGCGCACAGCGCGGCGTCATGGGCCATAGTGAGGGCGGGGCGCTGGTGCTCGCCGCCATTGACGAGGGGCGGATATCACCCGTCGCCGTCGTGCTGCTGGGAACTGCCTCGCGCCCGTTTGGCGATGTGATTGCCGATCAATTGCGGGCGCAAATGGCGCGGGCCAATGTGCCTGAACCGCCGCGCAAGGCCATTCTGGAAGCAGACGGGGCCATCCGTCGTGAGATCGTCAGCACCGGTCAGGTGCCGGCCCAGGTGCCTCCCGGCCTGCGGGGATTGTACCCGGCCTATATCGGCCCCTTCATGCAGGGGGCCCTCTCCTTGAACCCGCTCGGCGCACTGGCAAAGGTCAAAGCGCCGGTGCTGGTGGTCAACGGGGCCGATGATATCCAGATTTCGGCGGAAAAAGACGCTGGCCCCTTCCAAAAGGCATTGGCCAGCCGGCAGGATGGCAGCAGCGTCGCCATCCGCCCCGGGCTGAGCCATAATCTGAAGGAAAATCAGAATGGCGGGTTCACCGGCCCGGTCGAGCCGGCAACGCTGACACTGATCACCAGCTGGGTTTCGCAACATTTGGCACAGAAATGAAGCGTCCTGGCCCCGGCATCACGGTGCCGTGACGAAAACTGGCTCCACCTCCACCGGGAAATTCACCGAGCGGGCGATAAAGCACTTCTCATGTGCCGTATGATGCAGGTCGCGGGCCTTTTCCATATCGGCCTCTTTCGCCAATGTCAGCGTGGGGCGCAGCACGACACGGGTGAACTGCCCCTCCCCGCCCGGATGTTCCACCATCCAGCCTTCCGCCGCATCCTGATAATCCGTGACGACAATGCCAGCCCCGGCACAGAGCCCGAGATACCAGAGCTTGTGACAGGCTGACAGCGAGGCCAACAGCAGCTCCTCCGGGTTCCAGCGCGCCGGATCGCCCCGGAAGCTGGGATCGGACGAGCCGGCGATGGCGGGCTTGTCGCCCGCCGTGATCAGATGATCGCGCGAATAGGCACGATAGGCGCTGGTGCCCGTCCCCTGATTACCGGTCCAGGTGACGTTGACCGTGTAATGGTGCTGTTTGTCGCTGGCGCTCATCTTTCACGCTTCCTCATGCACGGGGTAAGGTCAGGCGGGCCGATAATCCCCCCAATGCCGCGTCCTCGTCCAGTTCCAGCGAGCCGCCATAGAGCCGGGCCAGATCATCGACAATAGCCAATCCCAGCCCGCTGCCCGGCACCGCCTCATCCAGGCGGGTGCCACGGGCCAGCACGGCGGCACGCCTGTCAGCCGGAATGCCCGGACCATTATCGGCCACGATGATGCAAAGCTGGCCGGGGCCGGCCGGGGCGGCGGAAAGCTGGATTCGCCCCGCACACCATTTGGCGGCATTATCCAGCAGATTGCCCACCATTTCCTGCAAATCCTGGCCTTCGCCGCGGAACAGCAGCCCATCGGACACCTGCAGATCAAGGGCAATATCCCGGTCCGGGTGCAGGCGCGGGATGGTGCGGGCCAGCCCGGCCAGGGCCGGGGCCACCGAGACGCGCAGCCCCGCCCCCCGGGCCATGGCCGCCGCCCGCGCGCGCGACAAATGATGGTCGATCTGGCGGCGCATCCGCTCCGTCTCCACCGCAATCAGCCGGGCGCTGTCGGCATCGGCCATGCTATGGGCGCTGTTGGCGATCACCGCCAGCGGGGTTTTCAAGGCATGGGCCAGATTGCCCGCCTGGGTGCGGGCGCGTTCCACCATATCGGCATTGTCGGCCAGCACTTGGTTCAGATCATCGACCAGCGGCTGCACCTCTGACGGAAAGGCACCTTGCACCCGTGTCGACTGCCCGGCCCGCAGGTCGGCCAGGGCCGCGCGCAGCCGGTCCAGCGGCACCAGCCCCAACCGCACCTGCACCAGGGCAGCCGCCAGCAGGCCCAGCGCCAGCACCCCCAGCGACAGGGCCAGCACGCGGGCGAAATTGCCCGTCGCTGCCTCCAGGGCGGCGGCATTGGCGGCAACGGCGATATCCAGCGGTTGATCCGCATCCGGCAGGCTGACCCGCCGTTCCCAGATCAGCAGCGTGCCCCCCTCCGGGGCGACGGCCCGGCGCAGATGCAGGGCGCCATCCGCCGGTACCGGGCCGCCGCCCGGCAAATCCTGATCCCACAGGGAGCGGGAGCGTAACCGCACCGCCCCCGCCTGCGACACCTGCCAGTAGAGGCCGGACAGCGGCCGTTCAAAACGCGGATCGCTCAATTCCCGCGCCAGCACCAGGGGCTGGTCAGCCCCCTGCCCCGGCAGCGATAAGGCGGCCGTCAACTGGTCCAGATGCTGTTCCATGGCGCGGGTCAAATCCGCCTCCACATGGCGGCGGAACAGGTCGGTCAGGGCCACGCCGGCCACCAGCAGCGCCAGCAGCACCCAGACCACCGCCAGCGCCAGCAGACGCCGCCCCAGGGAACCGACGCGCCCCATCAGGGCGCTGCCAGCCGATAGCCGAGACCGCGTTCAGTGTGGATCACGTCCACCCCCAGCTTGCGCCGTAGCCGGCCGATAAAGACCTCGATCGTGTTGCTGTCGCGGTCAAAATCCTGCGCATAGACATGTTCGGTCAGCTCCGTGCGGGAGATGACGCGGCCCTGGTGATGCATCAGGTAGGAAAGCACGCGCAATTCATGCGCCGTCAGCGTCACCGGCTGGCCCGCCACCGTCACCCGGCCGGCGCGGGTATCCAGCGCCACCGGCCCACAGGTGATCTCTGCCGCTGCCTGGCCGCCGGCCCGGCGGATCAGGGCGCGCACGCGGGCCAGCAGTTCTTCCATGCGAAAGGGTTTGGCCAGATAATCATCGGCCCCGGCATCCATACCCTCCACCTTTTCCTGCCAGGTGCCGCGCGCCGTCAGGATCAGCACCGGCATGGTACGCCCTGCCGCCCGCCAGCCGCGCAGCACCGACAGCCCGTCCCGCCGGGGCAGGCCCAGATCCAGCACAACGGCGTCATAGGGTTCGGTCTCCCCCATGAAGGCCGCCTCCTCCCCATCGGGAGCCGTGTCAACGGCATAGGGGGCGGCTTCCAAGGCGGCGCGCAACTGCTCTCGCAGTTGCGGATCATCCTCCACCACCAGCAGGCGCATCAATCCTTCTCCGGCCTATGTCCGTGCTTCGGTTCGGTCAACCCTGCCCCCTTGGCTTTCAGCAGGGTGCCGGTACGCGCATCGTAGCGCAGTTTGATCAGCCTTCCATCCGGCGACAGCAGCTCAATATCATAGACGATGGCATCGTCCTTCTCCTCCAGCTCCACTTCCAGCAGGCGGCCAGGAAAGGCTGCCTCCGCCCGCGTCACAATATCGCGCAGGGGCAGCACCTCCCCCCGCTGCAGGGCGGTGCGGGCGCGGTCATGGTCGGGCCGGGCATCGCCGGCCGCCATCGGCGCCAGAGGTACAGCCAGAAGGGTGAGGGCCAGCACGGCCAGGGGGGGAAACAGGTTTCGCATGTGAACCAATATGAGGGCGCCAAGCTGAACGGCCGATGAACGGGCCATTCAGCATCAGTTCAGGGCAGATGCATCAGAAGGGGTTTATACCCGCTGCCCGAAATCATGACCGTTGGTCACGCTTTCAGGCCCCTCAATCGCCGGCGTCGCCATCCGGCGCCTTGGCTACGCGGCATGTGCCGCGCGGCGGCAGTCGCCGCCGTATCATCGGTCAAGAATCCTGACCGATGATCTTATCCCCCCAATTGGAAGGATTATGACAATGAAGACCCGGAACCTGAAGATCGCCGCCCTGACGCTCGCCACCGGCCTGATCGCCCTGCCGCTGGGTGGTTTCGCCCTGGCGCAGAATGCCACCCCCGCCGCCACCCCGGCCGCCACACCCGCCATCCCCCAGGGTCAGCCGTTGGGCATGACGCAGATCATCGATCATCTGTCGGCCAAGGGCTACAGCGAAATCCGTGAGGTGGAGCGCAAGAGCGACAAGCTGTTCGAGGTGAAGGCCCGTGACAGCCAGGGGGTCCGTCGTGAATTGCTGGTGGATGCCCGCAGCGGTGAAATCCTGAAAGATGAGCGCGACTAACCACCAGACGGACAGCGAAATTTTCGCAACTGTACCCCCATCCCGCATCGGGATGGGGGCTTGACTTGAATCAAGGCGGCCAAATCGTTTCCGGTGCCAACTTTCCCCCAGTTAGTGATGACTTTTTTGGGGGGTTGGCCCGTGAACCGCATTTACCGCCTGCCGGTGGCCACAAAGGTGGCTGCCATGAACGCTTTCGGTCTTCTGTTGCTCTGCGCCCTGATCCTGGGCTTTGCCGATCAGCAGATGAGTGCCGCCATGGAACGCAACGCCTACGCCACCCAGACGCTATCCATGCAACTGGCCTGGAACGCGGTGAAGAACGAAGGCACCCCCAGCCTGAAGGATGGCAAGCTGTTCGCCGGTGACACCGCGCTGGAGGGCAACCAACCCTTGATACAAGCCATCGCCAACATTACCGGCGGTCGCGTCACCCTGTTCAAGGGTGATATCCGGGTGGCCACCAATGTCACCGGTGCCGATGGCAAGCCGGCCGTCGGGACAAAACTAACCAGTCAAGAAGCCCGCCAGGCAGTGCTGGGCCAAGGCCAGCCGTACCGTGGCGAAGTGGATATCCTGGGGGAGCGTTATTACGCCGCCTATGATCCCATCACGGACGCCAGCGGTAAAACCATCGGCATCCTTTATGTCGGCCTGCGCAAGGCCGACCTGTTCGCCGAGTTCAACCGGGCCCTGAAATGGATCGTGCTGGGCGGCGGGTTGATCGCGCTGGCCATCATCCTGGGTGGCCATGCCGCCACCGCCCGCCTGCTCCGGCCATTGCGCTCGCTGCGGGAAACCATGGATGCCATGCGCACCGGTGACCTGTCGCGCACCGTGGAGGGCACGGAGCGGCTGGATGATGTGGGCGCCATGGCCCGTGCCGTCGCCGTGTTCCGCGATGGGTTGGCGGAAACCGAGGCGCTGCGCGCCGCGCAGGAGGAAGAGCGCCAGGCCGCCGAAGGCCGCCGCGTCGAAGCCCTGGCCGCCATGGCCGACACGGTGGAACGCGAAACCGGCAGTGCCGTGGACCGCGTTTCCGAACGCACCCATATGATGGAGGATGAGGCCGACCGCATGGCCGCCGCCGCCCGCCGCGTCGGGGCCAATGCAGAGGGGGTGGCCGCCGCCGCCGCCCAGGCGCTGGCCAATGCCCAGACGGTGGCCAGCGCCACCAACCAGCTGACCGCCTCCATCCAGGAAATCGGCAGTCAGGTGGCCCATTCCAGCGACGCCACCGCCCGCAGCGTGCAGGCCGGCAGCGAAGCCGTTTCCGCCATCGACGCGCTGGCCGGTGCCGTGTCGCAGATCGGCGACGTGGCACAGATGATCGCCGACATCGCCGCCCAGACCAACCTGCTGGCCCTGAACGCCACCATCGAGGCAGCCCGCGCCGGGGAAGCCGGCAAGGGCTTCGCCGTGGTGGCGGGTGAGGTGAAGAATCTGGCCGGGCAGACGGCGCGGGCGACGGAGGATATCAACCGCCGCATCGCTGAAATCCAGCATGTACGCGACCGGGCGCTGGCCGCCGTGCATGATATCGGTGACCGCGTGGGCGAGCTGAACGAGGTATCGGCCGGCATCGCCGCTGCCGTGGAACAGCAATCCGCCGCCACCGCCGAAATCGCCCGCAATGTGGAACAGACCGCCCAGGCCGCGCGGGAAGTATCCTCCCGCATTGCCGAGGTGTCACAGGAGGCTGCCGCCACCGACAATGCCGCCGGCACGGTGCGCACCGCCTCGCACGGGCTGGCCGAGGCGGTAACGGCGCTGCGCGGTACCCTGGTGCGGGTGGTCCGCCAGTCCGCCGAGGAGGCGGAAAAGCGCCCGGCCCGCCGTTTCGTGCTGGACCGCGACGCCACAGCCGAAACCAAGGCCGGGCAGAAGCGGGTGCGGGTGCAGAATATTTCCGAAGCCGGGGTGACGCTGGCCGGTCTGGATGCCAATACGGCCCGCGGCGTACTGGTGCTGGATGGTCTGCGCCTGCCCTTCCACGGGCTGAAGGCCACCGACCGCCATTTGCACGCCGCCTTTGAACTGGACGCGGTAACAGCCAAGGCCTTCCTGGACCGGCTGCCGCAACTGGTGGATGGTTGTCAGGAACTGGCCGCGTAAAACCGATGGCGGGAAGGCCCGAACGGGCCTTCCCTCACCATTCCGGCTGCCAGTTGATACCGGCCACCAGCCGCTTGCCGCAAGGGCCGGGGGCATCTTCCCGGTCCAGACCCGGCGTGTCGGAGAAGGTGAGCGACAGCGACACCGTGTTGATGCTGTAGAAGAGGCCCACAGCCCATTCATTGTAATCCGGTCCCGCGCGGTCTTCCCGCTGGTTCCATTGCCGCCCGACATGGCCGAACAGGGCGAAATTTTCATCCAGCTGCCATTGGGTTTCCAAGGCCAGATACAGCGCGTCCCCGGCATGTCCGGAATTATCCGGCGTGGCGATGGCAATCAGGCCGATCTGACCCCGCTCCGTAACGGGCTGGTGCAGCACGGCGGAAAATTCCCACAGATTGGCATCGCTGTCGGACGGCGCACCGGGATAGCCGATCCAGGTCGCCGCCAGCTCAAGATCTCCATCAGCGATCTGCCAATCCTTGGCCAGGTAGAAATCCACCTCCGACCAGTTATTGCCCTCCCCCTCGCCGATGGTGGAGGCCCAACTCCCCAGGGTGAACCCCTCACCCAGCGCGCGGGCCAAGCCCAGTTGCAGCGCCGGCTTGCCACCGGAATTGCTGAGGCCACGGTCGACATAATCGGTGACGATGGCCGCGTCCGCAGACCAATCCTGGGCCAGCGCTGCCTGTGATGGCAGAAGCACCAGCGCACAAAAACCGAGAATACCACCGAACAGGTTCGATAACCCATGGTGGCCTGCGACCGCCGGATCAGCATTCCCTTGTTTGGCAAGCCAACCAGCATGATCGCAGCACCTGGTGTTTGACAGAAGACACCAATACCAAGAGTCACGCCCATGGGCTGTTGGTATAAGCGGGCTATAAACCTTCATCATTCTATCACCGCCATGTGATCAGACGGCGTCTGCTCGCAATCAATGCAAGCTGCACCATTCTTTTTTCATCCTGGAAGGATAAAAAGGGCAGTTGGTCAAAGCCATACGAATGAAGGTTCAAAAGCAGTAGATTCAACCGGCAAAGGCACCAAAATTTATTCTTTGTGCGCTGATATTAAGAGATATTTTCATTTGCTGGTCGAGCCCTTTTGGAAACGCTATAAACCAGCCGGTCTGATACATCGGGGCGTATATTGGAATTTTTATTTAATAAATAAGAAACAAGGGATTGACGATAATAAAAAAAGCGGTTTCCGGCTGACCGGAAACCGCTGCAACAACATACGAAATCCTCAGCCCTGGCGGAACGGGCGGCGCGTCGGGGCGGCACCGCCGGCTTCGCGGGCCTCGCCACGGCGTTCGCCGCGGAATTCCCGCCGGCCTTCGCCGCCAGCGTTAGCACCCTGGTCGCGGAAATCGGCGCGGCCTTCACCACCATGGCCGTGGGGACGGCCCTTGCTGGCATGGGGCTTGTAGGGGTTGGTCTTGTGCGGATGCGGACCACGGGCCGGACGCTCACCAGCCACCTCACCGCCCACCGGGGCGGCATCGGGGGACCAACCACGGCGTTCGCCGCCACCATTGTGCGGACGGTCGCCATGCTGTTCCTGCGGACGGGGCTGATAGCCTTCGCCGGCCGGACGCTCGACCCGCTCGCCACCGGCAAAACGGTCCTCGCGGCGTTCACGGCGCTCGCCGTTCCAGCCACCCTGGCCGCCCTGCTCACCCTCACGGCGCGGGCCACCACGATAGCCGCCGCCCTGGCCATAGCCACCACGATTGCCACCGAAGGACTTGCCGCCGCCGCCATAGCCACCCTTGCCGAACGGCTTGCCGCCGGCACCGGCGGGACGGAACTTGCGCTCCTGCTCCGGCATCGGCTCCAGGCCCGGCAGGGTGGTCTGCACATGCGGCTGACCGGTGTACTGTTCAATCGCACGGACCAGATTGCGGTCCTGGCGGGTGAACAGGCTGTAGGAAATGCCGGTGGCGCCAGCGCGGCCGGTACGGCCGATGCGGTGAACATAATCTTCCGCCACGCGCGGCAGGTCGAAATTGATGACGTGGCTGATGTCGGAAATGTCAATGCCGCGGGCGGCCACATCCGTGGCGACCAGAACATTGATGCGGCCATCGCGCATCCATTGCACCACGCGGTTACGCTCGCGCTGCTGCATGTCGCCATGCAGCGGCATGGCACGGTGGCCCTTGTCGGACAGTTGGTCGGCCATCACATCGCAATCGGCCTTGGTAGCCATGAACACGATGCCCTTGCCGAAAGCCTCATCCTCCAGCAGGCGGGCCAGCAGCTTGTGCTTATGGTCCAGCCCGTCGGCGCGCAGCCAATGCTGGGTGATGGAAATGTTGGTGACGGTCTTGCCGGCCACGTCCACGCGGACGGGGTCCTTGGTCAGGCTGTTGGCCAGCTTTTCCGCCGTGCGGTCCAGCGTAGCGGTGAACAGCATGGTCTGGCGGCCCTGCGGGCAGGCGCCGGCAATCTGTTCCACCGCATCGCGGAAGCCCATGTCCAGCATCCGGTCGGCTTCGTCCAGCACCAGCATTTCAACGCAGCTAAGATCGACCTTGCCATTTTCCAGATGGTCGATCAGGCGGCCCGGCGTGGCGACGATCAGGTCGGCGCGGCGGCGCAGCATTTCGATCTGGGCGCGATAAGGCATACCGCCCAGCACCGAACCGGTCTGGATACGGCCGAACTTGGACAGGATGCGCACCTGATCCAGCACCTGGGTAGCCAGTTCGCGGGTCGGGGTCAGCACCAGGACGCGCGGGCCCCAGGAACCGGCATCACGCGGGGTGGCGGCGATACGGGCCAGCGCCGGCAGCACGAAGGCCGCCGTCTTGCCGGTACCGGTATTGGCCGACGCCACAACGTCGCGGCCTTCCAGGGCTGCAGGAATGGCCTGGGCCTGAATGGGGGTGGGATTGACATAACCCAGCTCTTCCACGGCCTGCAGCAGGGAGGTCGGGAGGGCGAGTTCGGCAAAGGTAATGGTCACGGTCAAAGCGATATCTTCTCAAGCAGACGACCCAAGGCTTCGCCCACCGCCGCAATCAAGCGGCGGGGCACGGGCAAAGCGCAAAGGCTGCGGGGTGCCGGACTTTGCGGCACCAACGCGATTGCGCATGAGCGGCTTGACTTGTTCGGAGAGCGAAGGGGGCAGCCATCCACCGGGGACAGGCACCTTGAAACGACCCGACTCAATCTCGGGGCGTTCAATAGGGCGGCACATAGGTCCGCCGGGGCCCCTCAGCCACTCGGTGATGGCGGATAGATAGGGGCATTGCCGCCGCAACGCCAGACAATTCCACCACAAGGCTGGGCAGCGCCCGGCGCAGGGCGCTGCGCCGATCAAGCCCATGGCGGATTGAAGGGAAACAGGGTTGCACTATACTCCCCGGCGTTTCGCCTGATGGGCGAAGGAAACGGAGGTTCCATGCACCAGACCGACGCCGAAACCCAGTGCCTGCTGGGTGCAGTCAACACCCCCCTGACCCGCCGGATGTTTGCCGTGACCAGCCTTGCCACCGGATTCGCCCTGTCCACCCTGCCCGTCTCCGCCCAGACCATCACCACGCCCGCCGAGGGGCTGCTGGCAGGTGAGGTGAAAATCCCCGTGGGCGACGGCGAACTGCCAGCCTATCGCGCCCAGCCGGCAGGCAAGGGTCCGTTCCCGGTGGTGCTGGTGGTGCAGGAAATTTTCGGGGTGCATGAACATATCAAGGATGTCTGCCGACGCTTTGCCCGGCAAGGCTATCTGGCCATCGCGCCGGAGCTTTATGCCCGCCAGGGCAATCCCGCCGGGATCAGTGACATTCAGACCCTGATCAAGGATATCGTCAACAAGGTGCCCGATGCGCAGGTGATGGCCGACCTGGACAGCACCGTCGCCTGGGCCAAGGCCAATGGCGGCGATACGGCACGGCTGGGGGTGACCGGTTTCTGCTGGGGCGGACGCATCACCTGGCTTTATGCCACCCACAATCCGGCCGTGAAGGCCGGTGTCGCCTGGTATGGCCGGCTGGTCACGCCGGGAACGGCGCTGCAGCCCATGGTGCCGGTGGATCTGGTGCAGAAGCTGAATGCCCCGGTGCTGGGGCTTTATGGCGGCAAGGATAGCGGCATCCCGCTGGAGGATGTGGACCGGATGCGCGCCGCCCTGAAGGCAGCGGGCAAGGCCAGCAGCGAGATCCATGTCTATCCGGATGCACCGCACGGCTTTTATGCCGATTACCGGCCCAGCTATCGCCCGGAAGAGGCGGCGGACGCCTGGAAACGCTGCATCGGCTGGTTCAAGGCCAACAAGGTCGGGTAATCATGCCACCCTTTCTGGCGGCCATCGCCCTGGTGCTGTTCTGCCAGTTGCTGGGGGAGGCGCTGGCGAGGGCCAGTACCCTGCCTTTGCCCGGCCCGGTGCTGGGGGCGGTGCTGTTGTTCGCGCTGATCGTCTGGCGCGGTGGGCCGGGGGAGGCGTTGCGCAGCTTCGCCGACGGCCTGCTGCGCCATCTCTCCTTATTGTTCGTACCGGCGGGGGTGGGGCTGATCCAGCATCTGGACCGGCTGGCGGCGGAATGGCTGGCGGTGGGGGTGGCGCTGGTCGGCTCCACCATCCTGACCCTGCTAGTCACCGGGGGGGTCTTCACGCTGGTGGCCCGCTGGCAGGAAAGGCGGCGGGGGCACGGTTAGGACCAATCTGCCCTTGCAGATTGGAGGCTGGCGACTGCCAGCCCGGCGCACATGCGCCGCGAGCCAAGCCGCCGGATGGCGGCGCCCGGCACTTGAGGGAACATATCGTCATGAATCTCTGGGTCTATCTGGCGACCACGCCGCTTTTCTGGCTGACGGCGACGATTCTGGCCTTTCTGGTCGCCGGCTGGGTGCATGAAAAGGTCGGGCGGCCGCCCTGGGCCAACCCGGTGGCGCTGTCCATCCTGCTGCTGATGGGGGTGTTGTTCGCCACCCGCACCCCCTACCCCACCTATTTTGCCGGCGCCCAGTTCGTGCATTTCATGCTGGGGCCGGCCACGGTCTGTCTGGCGGTGCCGTTCTGGACGCACCGGCATGATGTGCGTGCTATGGCCCTGCCGCTGCTGGCCGCCATCCTGGCTGGCGTCGTCACGGCGATCAGCAGTGCGGTGGGGCTGGCCTGGTGGCTGGGGGCGGATCGGCTGACTGTCGCCTCCATCGTGCCGAAATCGGTGACGGCACCGGTGGCCATGGGCATTGCCGAACAGATCGGCGGCCTGCCCTCGCTCACCGCCGCCCTGGTGCTGGGTACTGGCATCCTGGGGGCGATGATCGGCCCCGGTGTGCTGCGACTGGCGGGCCTGCGCGACCCGCGTGCCATGGGCACGGCCATGGGCTGCGCCTCCCATGGCATCGCCACGGCTGCCGCCTTCCAGATCGATCCCAAGGCTGGAACCTATGGCGGCATCGCCATGGCCTTGTCCGGCCTGTTGACGGCGGTGCTGGTATCGCTGGCGGTGCTGGTGCTGGGTTAAGCCCGCCCCGCCAGACAGATCAGCCCCGGCACCGGCTGGCCCCGGTCGGTGCGGGTGCTGTGATGGCGCAGGGTGCGGATGGTGAAACCGGCCTGCGCCAGCGCTTCCCGCACATGGAATTCAGAGTGGGCGAAGCGGCGGCCTTCATGCAGCAGGAAACCGTCCGGTTGGTCCACCCATTCACAGGTGAAGGCGAACAGCCCGCCCGGCCGCAGAACTTTGGCCGCCGCCGCCATCACCGGCCGCAGATCACCCAGATAAACCAGCACATCGGCCGCCAGCAGCAGATCGGCACTTCGCGGGCGCTGCGACAGGCTTTCCACCAGTTCCCCCACCCATAGTTCATTATAGATGTCGCGGGCACGCGCCTTCTCCACCATGCGGGGGGAGAGGTCAAATCCAGCCAGATGGCGCGCCATATCCCGCACGGCCAGGCCCGCCAGACCGGTGCCACAACCGGCATCCAGTATATCGCGCCCACCGCCGACACCCTGTTCATCCAGCAGGGCCCGCAGCGCACCCGGCGCATCATAGTGCAGACGGCCGACCAGTTCGCGGTCGAACCGGTCGGCATAGGTATCGAACAGGGCCCGCACAAAGGTGGCCGGTAGGTCGGCCGGCACATCGGCCGCCGCCAACTGGTCCAGCAGTGACTGGGCACCCGCCAAATCGTCGGGGTCCAGCTCCAGTGCCCGGCGCAGGTTGGCGCTGGCCTTGGCCGGTTCCGCCAGCGCCAACCAGCCACGCGCCTGCGCCACCATGGCAAAGGGAAGCGCCGGATCGGCCGGATGCGCCTGGGCCAGGGCGGTAGCCAATGCCTCCACCGCTGGCAAAGGCTCACCTGCCGCCGTCAGAATAAAGGCAATGTCGCGCAGCGATTCCAGATCGTGCGGGGCCAGAAAGATGGCTTCGCGTGCGTGGGCGACCGCAGCCTCTCTCTCCCCCACCTCCAGACACAGCCGGGCCATATGACGATGGGCGACCGGCTCGTCACCCCGCTGGGCAAGCATTTCCGCACAGAAACGCCGCGCCTGCCCCCGCCTTTCCGGCAACTGCATCAGGGATGTCAGGCTGGCCCGCCGCCAGGGCCCATGGCCGGGATCATCGGCCAGCGCACGGGTGAACAAAGCGACGGCCTGTTCATGTTCCCCGTCTTCGGCCCTTAATTCGGCCAGCAGGCCGGCGATCTCCCCCCCTGCCCCCTGCTCTGTTGCCTGATACAGGATGGCGATGGCGCCGCTGCGATCTCCCTGGTCAAGCAGTTCGAAGGCGCGCGCGAGGGTGTTTGTCATGATCGTCTTGTGGGCAGGAAGGGCGAATGGCGTTGCTATATCACGCCGTTTTTCCGGCGAGAGCCGGCGGCCCACGCTGGGCAGACCCAGCCCTTTTGCCGAAAAAGGAGTCTTTCTGTGCTTTTGCCGCACCAGTTGGAGTTTTTTCTGGTTGACCCAATGCGCGGCATCTGGGATTGATATGCGGCCGGCGCATAGAGCCGGTGTTCGATATAGGGAGCGGTCACCGCATTTCGTAACGGTGGCCTGATTGCGGCGCCCGCGCACAAGCGGGCACATGGCGGAAAGAACCGGATTGGCCGGACCTGACGCCACCAACGGACCGGAGCCTGGGATGACCGATACGACGATGCGTGAGCACCGCAAGGCCAAGCCCAGCCCATTTGCGTCCGGTCGCCTGATCTCCCGTATCGCCGCTGCTACATTTGCCTTTATCGGTCTCGGCCTCGTCGCCGGGCAGGCACAAGCCGGCTGCACCAACCATATTCTGGCCGCCGAAAAAGAATTCAACATTCCCAAGGGCATGTTGCTGGCCGTCTCCCTGGTGGAGAGCGGTGGTGGCGGCACCCCCAGCCCCTACATCATGAACGTGCGCGGTCGCGCCGTGTTCCCGGGGAACGAGACGGAAGCAGCCCGTTACCTGCGTGACAGCAAGGGCAATCTGCGCGACGGCGTTTTCGCCGGCTGTATGCAGCTCTCCCTGGCCCATCACAAGCAGGCCTTCCGCCCGGTTGAAAAGATCGTCAATCCGGAAGCCAATGTCCGCTACGCCGCCCGTTATCTGGTGCAATTGCGCCAGGAGGTGGGGAGCTGGGCCGGCGCCGTTGCCCGTTACAATGGTTCCGCCGGCTTCAAGGCGGCTGCCTATCAGTGCAAGGTGCAGCGCCAGTTGGTCAGCCTGGGTGCGGAGCAGAGCGCTTCGCTGATCGATGCTCGCAATTGCGGCGACACCGACGCCCCGTCGATTGCGCCGCGCACCCGCCGCGCCTTCGAACAGCATAGCAATACGCCGGTCGGTTGATCGGCTGTTTTGCATCTAACCAATGGACAAGGCCCGGCAGTGACATCGCTGCCGGGCCTTGTTGTTTTTGCCCCTCACAACAGGCGGGGTTGCGTCGCTTTACCGGCACCCGGCAGCAGTTCCGGCACGGCTTCGGCCAGCATGTCGCTGGCGGCCTCATCCAGCAGCGCATCCAGGGCGCTGCCATAGACCTGTTCGCGCCCGATCTCAAGCAACACCGGCACCGCCAGGGGGGAGATGCGATCCAGCCGACGATGCTGGATGCGGCCCTTGACCCGGCCCAGCATGTCGGACAGGCGGCGCACATCGGTCAATCCCGCCGCTGCATCGGCACGGGTGGCGCGCAGCAGCACATGGCCGGGCTCGTGTTTGCGTAACACATCATAGATCAGATCGGCGCTGAAGGTGACCTGCCGCCCCGTCTTCTCCAATCCCGGATGCCGGCGTTCGATCAAGCCGGCAATGATGGCGACGTTGCGGAACAGCCGTTTCAGCATAGAGGATTCCTCCATCCAGGCTTCCAGATCGTCGCCCATCATGTCCTGATCAAACAGGAAATCCAGGTCGGTGGCCGGCTTCAGCGCCCAGGTGGCCAGCACATAATCGGTCGCCACGAACCCCAGCGGGTGCAGCCCCGCCCGCTCCATCCGCCGTGTCAGCAACATGCCCAGCGTCTGGTGGGCATTGCGCCCTTCAAAGCAATAGGCAACGAGGAATTCCTTGCCGGCGCGCGGAAAGGTCTCCACCAGCAGGCCTGAGCGGTCCGGCAGGGTGGAGCGATATTGCTGCAGCCGCAGCCATTCCTGCACCGTTTCCGGCAGCCGATCCCAATGGCGGGGATTTTCCAGCAGCCCGCGCACCCTTTCGGCCAGATGGGTGGAAAGCGGCAGCCGCCCGCCGGCATAGGCGGGTACCTTCGGTGTCCCCTCCCCGCCCTTGGCGACAATCACCTCCGTCTCCCGCACACCAACGAATTTCAGCAATTGGCCGGCAAAGACGAAACTGTCGCCCGGCACCAGTCCATTGACGAAATATTCCTCCACCCGGCCCAGCACCGCCCCGCGGTTCAGCCGGACATTCAGCATGATCTCTTCAACAATGGTGCCGACATTCAGCCGGTATTGCCGGCTCACCTGCGGGTTGGCGGCCCGCCACAACCCATCCTCATCCCGCGTCAGCCGTTTGAAGCGATCATAAGCACCCAGCGCATAGCCACCGGTCGCCACGAAATCAAACACATCGTCAAATTCATCGCGTGACAGGTCGGCATAGGGGGCCGCCCGCACGACCTCCCCGTAGAGCGCATCGGCGCTGAAGGGGGCGGAACAGGCGGTGCCGGTCATGTGCTGCGCCAGCACATCCAGCGCACCCGGCCGCATCGGGTCACCATCCAGGGTGCCGTCGGCAATGGCCTCCACCGCCGCCTCGCATTCCAGCACCTCAAATCGGTTGCCGGGCACCAGCAGCGCCTTGGAGGGCTCATCCAGCCGGTGGTTGGCCCGGCCGATGCGTTGCAACAGGCGCGACACGCCCTTAGGCGCGCCGACCTGCACCACCAGATCAATCCCCGCCCAGTCGATCCCCAGATCCAGGGAAGAGGTGGCGACGACAGCACGGAGTTTTCCGGCGGCCATGGCCGCTTCCACCTTGCGGCGCTGTTCCACCGCCAGACTGCCATGGTGCAGGGCGATTGGCAGGTTCTCGGTATTCAGCCGCCAGAGTTCCTGAAAGGCCAATTCTGCCTGGGCGCGGGTATTGACGAAAACCAGCGTCGTGCCATGGTCGCGGATGCGCTGATAGACCTCCGCCAGCGCGTGCAGCGCCATATGGCCGGCCCAGGGCAGATATTCCTTGGTCGCCAATATCTCCACCGTCGGCCGCGCCCCGGCCCGGCCCAGCACCGTGCGCACCGGGGCCAACTCCCCCTCATCATCATGCAGACGACCGGTGGGGGAGAGATAGGCCACCAGCGCATCAGGATCGGCCACCGTGGCCGACAAGCCCGCCCGCAAGGCGCCGGGTGCCAGGGTGGAAAGCCGCGCCAGGCCCAGCGCCAGCAGGTCACCCCGCTTGCTGCCGGCCAGCGCGTGCAACTCATCAATCACGATCCGTCGCAGTGGCCGGAAAATATCCGCCGCTTCGGGGTAGGAGAGCATCAGGGCCAGGCTCTCCACTGTCGTCATCAGGATATGCGGTGGTCTGGAGCGCTGGCGGGCACGCTTGGCCTCCGGTGTGTCACCGGTGCGGGTTTCGGCCCGGATGGGCAGGCGCAGGCTGGCAATGGGCGTTTCCAGATTGCGCTGGATATCCACCGCCAGCGCCTTCAGCGGCGAGATATAGAGCGTGTGCAACCCCTCACGCGGGCGCTCCGACAGATCAATCAGGGTCGGCAGAAAGCCCGCCAGCGTCTTGCCCGCCCCGGTCGGTGCGATCAACAGCGCGTGCTGCCCGTCGGCCGCCGCACGCACCATCGCCACCTGATGGTCGCGCGGCACCCAGCCCTGCGAGCGAAACCAGCCGGCAATGGCGGGGGGGACCAGATTATCGACGGGCTCAAGCGCATCCATCGGCGCATCATGGCGGAACGCAGCACGAACGGAAAGGGTGATTGCTGGCAAGTATCCTTTAAACGAAGCTCATTAGACTAAGTTTGTCGGAGGGGACCATGACGCGCGTGGTGAACTTCCACGAAGCCAAGACCAACCTTTCCCGTCTGGTCGAAGACACCGTGAAGGGCGAGAAATTTATCATCGCCAAGGCCGGCAAACCGCTGGTCAAGGTGGTTCCCCTTGCCGCGATTGAGAAGCCCCCACGCCGGTTGGGAATGCTGGCCGGTTATTTCTGGTACCCGATGAGTTTGATGAGCTGGGGCGAGCAGAAATTGATGCCATTCGACCGGATATTGATCGCCCAGGCGAATATTGAAGGTTTATTGTTGCTGACGGCAGACAGCACCATTGCCCACTACCCCGGCCCCATATAACTGATCTAAAGTAGATTGCAGAAAGGTGAAATGACCTTTTGGCGTGAATCCGCTCGCAGGCAGACTCATCTAGGGCCACACGGCCAAGCTGAAAAAGACGGTGCAGCCAGGGTGAAAATCGGCCAGGGTCGGGGGGATGGAGAAATCATGACAGCTTCCCTCGCCTATCACATCCGCCTTGCGACGAGGCCGGATATCCCCAACCTGATGCATATCCGACTTTCGGTGCGGGAAAATATCCTGTCCAACCCCGCCAGGGTGCCGGAGAGTGCTTATTACCCCTTCATCGAACAAGGATCGCTTTGGTTATGCGAACAAGCCACAGGCGAATGTCTGGGGTTTGCCGCCGCTGATCTGCGGGATGGCAGCATCTGGGCGCTTTTCATTTTCCCTGAGGCGGAGGGCCGGGGCATCGGACAAAGCCTGATGGAACGGATGATCGGCGATCTGCGCCGCGCCGGCTGGCAACAGGCGACCTTATCCACCCAGCCAGAAAGCCGCGCCGCCGCTTTTTACCAGCGCAATGGCTGGGCACCGGACGGGATGACCAGCGGCGGCGACCAGATTTTTATCCGCCCGCTGTGAGCTAGGTTACCTGACCGCCGGCACCATATCCGCCACCAGCGGATAATGGTCGGAAATCACCTGCCCATTGATGCTGTCGGTCAGGGTGGCGAAGCGCGCCACCCCAAGGCCGGCATCGATGAAAATATGATCGATGGCCTCCCCGCTCTGGCGGATGTCGAAATCATTGAAAGTGCCCTCCGGCCCGAAAATGATCGGGCTGAGCGGGCGAGCATCGCGCAGGCCGCTTCCCGTTGCCAGCAAGTGATAGGCCCCGCCATCCAACCCACTGTTGAGATCGCCCAGCACAATGGTATGGGCACCCGGTGCCGTCGGGATGGCCGCCACCTGCCGGGCACAGTCGCTGCGGGCTCGGTCGCTGACATTGTCGAAATGCACATTGCGCACATCATAGAGCGCGCCATCCTGCCGATCCTTCAGCACCAGCCGGGTGATGGTGCGCGGCTCCCCTGCCCCATCGGCCTTGCTGGGCCGGTCGGGTGTCTTCGAACACCATTGGGTTTCGGCACGCACCTGTTCAAAACGGGATTGGCTGTAAAAAATGGCGGTGCTTTCACCCTGCACCCCGTCATTGCGGCCCTTGCCGTAATGACCATAGCCGGGCAGCCCCTGGGCCAGTGCTGCCAGCATGTGCGGCAGCGCTTCCTGTACGCCCAGGATATCCGGGGCGGTGAAGCGGATTTGCGCCAGCATCGGCCCCTGGCGTTCCGCCCAGTTGGGCCGGTCATCCGGATTGTCATAGCGGATATTGTAGCTCATCACCCGCACGGGCGGTGCGGCAGCCGGGGCCAGGGATGCCGAAAGAACGAAAGCCATGCCGAGCAGAAGGCGCTTCATGACAAATCTGATACCTTTACTGCGTTTAGATAGAACCAATCGCTAAAGCACCCCCGGTGGCCTGTCCAGCCCGTCACCAAAACTTAACCGTCAAAGCGTGCCAGTTCCCGCCAAACCGCCGCCGCCAGCCGCTCCGCCTCCCCTTCTGCGTAGTCAGCCCCCTGTCCGCTGCCCCAGACCGGGCCAGGCCAAGCAGGATCGTCGCGGCGACGGGCGATCACATGAATATGAAGCTGCGACACCATATTACCCAGCGCCCCGGTATTGATCTTGTCGGGCTGGAAAAGATGCTCCAGGACCTGCGCCGCCGCTGAGGTCTCATGCGTCAACTGCATCTGATCGACCACCGACAGGCGATGAATCTCGATCGCCCCGGCCCGACGCGGTACCAGGATCAGCCAGGGGAACAGTTGGTTGCGCATCAACAGCACGCGACACAGCGGCAAATCCCCCAGCGGAACCGTATCGGCGGCCAGCCGTTCATGCAGGGTGAAATTTTCCATGGCGCTGCGCATCCCTTCAAATCAGCGTGATACTGGGGCAACACTGTACCAGCGGTGCTATATTGCGTTATCTTAAGGTGGGCAAGTAGCGATAGACATTGCGCGGTTCACAAAAATAACAGAAACGGCTGCCACACCATGCCGGTTTGCGGATGACATCCGGCTGTTTCCAGGGGCTTGATTGGTAAGATGGGCAAAATCCTGAAGATGCGTGGTTCGGCCTGGCTGGTGCTGGTGCTGCTGGTTCTGGGCAATATCGGCGCCTGGGCCGTGTCCAACCGGCCCACCACGCCCGAGCGCCTGTGGGCCGGCACCATCGCCGGCGTGGCGTTCAGCCCCTATCAGGAAAACCAGAATCCGCAGGATGGCCGCCACCCCAGCCGCGCCGAGATGGAGCGTGACCTGGAAGTGGTGGCCCCCTATGTGCGCTCTATCCGCACCTATACCGCCACCGACGGGCTGGAGGTGATCCCGGAGCTGGCCGCCAAGCATGACCTGGATGTGACGGCCGGCGCCTGGATTTCCGGCGATCTGGGCAAGAATGAGCAGGAGATTAACAGCCTCGTCCGCCTCACCCGCGCCAACCCCAATGTGAAGCGGGTGATGGTCGGCAATGAGGTGATGTATCGCGGCGATCTGGAGGTCGGCGCGCTGATCGATTACGTGCAGCGCGTCAAGAAGCAGCTGGACGTGCCGGTTTCCACCGCTGAGCCGCCCTATGTCTGGCTCAAGCATCCCGAGTTGGCGGAGGCGGTGGATTACATCACCATCCATCTGCTGCCCTATTGGGAAAAGGTGCCGATCGAACAGGCGATGGATCAGGTGCGCAAAGGCTATGACGCGGTGCGCGCCAAGTACCCGGACAAGCATATCCTGGTGGGTGAGGCCGGCTGGCCGTCCGATGGACCCTATCGCGGCGGTGCTCAGGCCAGCTTGGTGAACGAGGCCACCTTCATCCGCAATTTCCTGAACCTGGCCGGTGAGAACCGCTGGGACTATTACATCATGGAAGCCTTCGACCAGCCCTGGAAGCGGGAGATCGGCGGCGAGGCTGAGGCCAACTGGGGCATCTGGGATACCCATCGCCAAATGAAATTCCCCATGGAAGGTGGGGTGTTCGAAGTGCCGGGCTGGCCGGTGCTCTGCGCCATCGCCACGGCACTGGCCTTCCTGCCCATGGTCTGGTTCGTGCTGCGGCGCGACGATCTGAAACCCACCGGCCAGCTTTTCTATGGCGCCCTGATCCAGGGTATTGCGTCCGGTCTGGTCTGGACGGCAACAGAGGCGATGACCACGGGCATGAACACCATGTCCTTCATCGCCTTCCTGGTGCTGATCTTTGCCCAGATATTGCTGTTGGTGGTGGTGCTGATTGACGGGCTGGAACTGACGGAGGTGGTGTGGACCGACCGTTGGAAGCGGAAATTCGCCCCCGTCAAGGCCAACCCCAACAATTACTACCCCAAGGTTTCCATCCATGTGCCCTGTTATAACGAGCCGGCGCATATGGTGATCGAAACCCTGAACGCATTGGCGAAGATGGATTATCCCAACTTCGAAGTGCTGGTGCTGGACAACAACACCAAGGATGAGGCGGTATGGAAGCCGCTGGAAGAACATTGCGCCAAGCTGGGGCCGCATTTCCGCTTCTTCCATCTGGCGAAATGGCCGGGCTACAAGGCCGGTGCGCTGAATTTCGGTCTGGCCGTCACGGCCCCGGATGCCGAAGTGGTCGGCGTGATCGACAGCGATTATCAGGTCACACCGGACTGGCTGTCCTCCACCACCCCCTATTTCGAAAATCCCAAGGTCGCCTTCGTGCAGAGCCCGCAGGATTACCGGGATTGGCACATCCATCCGTTCCACCGGATGATCAATTGGGAATATCAGGGCTTTTTCCATATCGGCATGGTGCAGCGGAACGAACGCAACGCCATTATCCAGCATGGCACCATGACCTTGATCCGCACCTCCATCCTGAAACAGGTGGGCTGGTGGGCCGAATGGTGCATCTGTGAGGATGCGGAGTTGGGCCTGCGCCTGTTCGAGGAGGGGCTGGAATCGGTCTATATGCCCGACAGTTTCGGCAAAGGCCTGGTGCCGGACAGCTTCGCCGGCTACAAGACCCAGCGTTTCCGCTGGGCCTATGGTGCCGTGCAGATCATCAAACGGCATTGGCGGGAATTCCTGCCATCCGGCAAGAAACTAACCTTTGGCCAGAAATACCATTTCGTCACCGGCTGGCTGCCCTGGTTCGCAGATGCGGCCCATATGGGCTTTGTCATTGGCGGTGTCTTCTGGTCGCTGGGCCTGCTGCTGGCACCGCGCTATTTCGAATTCCCGCCCACCGTCTTCATCATGCCCACGCTGGGCGTCTTCTTCTTCAAGGTGGCGTGCGGTCTTTGGCTCTATGCGGCACGGGTGAAGTGCGGCTTCCTGGACAAGGTGAATGCCGCCGTGGCCGGCATGGCGCTGACCCATACGGTGGGCCGCGCCGTCTGGACCGGGCTGTTCACCCAGGGCCGCCCCTTCGTGCGCACGCCGAAGTGCGAGGATCAGCCGGCGCTGATCCAGGGCTTCCTGCACGCCAAGGAAGAGGTGATGCTGATGGTGGCCCTGTGGATCACCGCCTTTGCCGTGGGTTGGCGCGAAGGTGGCGACAACCGCGACGCCTATATCTGGTCGGCCATGCTGGTGGTGCAGTCCCTGCCCTATATCGCAGCCCTGGCCGTGGCCACCATCAACGGCCTGCCCATGCCCAAGCAGGATGAACCGCAGCCGGCGCCGGCGGCAGAATAGTTATTGGTCTGGTTTATCCAGCTTGTGACCTTCCAAAAGCCGGGCCTTGGCTTCATCCTCGGCCCGGCTTTTTTGTTTCTCAGCCTTGGTGCGGCCGAACTTCACCCGGTTCTCTGCCGCCTGTGATTCCCGTGCGGCCTTTTCCTTGGCCTTGCGGGCCCGATTGAGATTCACGATTTCGCCCATTTCATCCCCTATCCCTCGGCGGCGTTCCCGCGATAGGTTAACGCCGGTCTGCACGGCTATGGCAAGAGGGTTGGTCCGTTGCGCAAATTCCTGGTCCTGGTGGTTCTGTTGCTGCTGGTCGGCGCCGGTCTGGTGCTGGCCCCGGCGCTTATTCCCTGGAACCAGTTCCGCGATCAGGTGGCCGCCGTCCTGGCCGATCTGACGGGGCGGCAGGTGGTGATCGATGGCGACCTTTCGCTGACCCTGCTGCCCGCGCCAGCATTGACCGTGGCCGATGTGCGCCTGCTGGATGGCGGGGAGAATGTCGCCAGCGTGGAAAAGGTGGCGCTGCGCGTGCGCCCGTTGGCCCTGCTGTCGCAATCCATCGAAATCGAATCGCTGCGCCTGCAAGGCGCCGACATGCGGGTGCGCCAGGACCGTGACGGCACTGTGCGCTGGCCCATTGCCGTGCAGTCGCTGGGCAAATCGGTGCAGGTGGAAAGCCTGCATTTCAGCGACAGCCGGCTGAGTTGGGAGCGCCCGGAACGGCCCACCCTGCGGCTGGAAGCACTGACCGGGGAACTGACAGCCGGTGGCCCCGATGGGCCGTTTGAACTGACCGCCAATGCCACCGCCAATGACCAGCCGCTGCGCCTCAGCTTTGCTGCCGCGCGCCGGGCCGCTGGCGGGGCCCTGCCGGTGCGGGCCACCCTGTCCATGCCGGCGGGCAAGACGGAAATGCGCTTTTCCGGCGTGCTGCCGGCGGGCGACAGCGACAAGCTGACAGGCGACATCAGCCTGCAGGCGGTGGATGCCAATCCGCTGGCCGCATTGTTGCGCCCGCTGCTGGGGCTGACTTCACAACCGGCCGACGGGCTGGGCCGGTCGGTGCAATTTGGCGGGCGGTTGACGGCAGACCATGACAGTGTCGGGATCGATGGGATCGACCTGCAATGGGGGGTGGCCCACGCCACCGGCAGCGCGGAATTCCCCCGCTCTGCCGAGGCATCGGGATCGCTGGTGCTGGCCTTCAGCCAGTTGGATCTGGATATGCTGGGCAAGCCCGGCGAATTGCCGGTGGATTTCTGGCCCAGCGCCCTGATGGATATCGACCTGCTGGCCGATGAGGCGCGCTGGCACGGGGATACGCTGCGCGACCTGCGGCTGGTGGGCCGGATGCAGGATCGGGTGCTGGCGGTGGATCAGGGCAATGCCACCCTGCCCGGCGGCACCGCCATCACCCTGTCGGGCAGTGCCGATCTGCGGGAAGCGGCAGCGCGCATGGAGCTTGCCGTCAGCCTGACCAGCCCGTCCCTGCGCGACACGCTGACCTGGGCCGGCCTTGATCTGGCCAAGGTGCCGGTGGAACGGCTGCGGCAAGCGGACCTGCATGGCAAGCTGGCCGGCAAGCCGGATGATCTGTCGCTGACCGACCTGACCGGCAGCATCGACACCACGAAACTGACCGGAGCCGTCAGTCTGACAAGGCGGGAACGCACCGGGCTTGGCGCCCGGCTGGTGCTGGACCGGCTGGACCTGGATGCCTATCGCACGGCCGATGCGCCCGCCTGGGCCGACCTGCTGGCCCCGCTGGTCAAGGAAACCAACCTGACGCTGGACCTGAAGGCGGATCAATTGGCCCTGGCCAGCTTGCAGGCCGAAGGGTTGGCCCTGGATGGCAGCCTGGAAAATGGTGCTGTCACCCTGCGCCAACTGGCGGTGAAATCCCTGTCCGGCATCGCCCTGCAGGCCAATGGCCGCTATGCCGGGACCGGGCAGACCGGCGGTTCCCACCTGACCCTGACCGCCAGCGCGCCCACCCTGGCCCCGCTGTTCCGCGCGCTGGCCATCGATGCCATCCCGCTGGCCGACCGGCTGGGGGCCGTATCGCTGGAAGCGCGGATGGTGGGCGATGATGCCAAGGCCGCGCTGGATATCCGCGCCGGCCTGCTGGGTGGTACCGTCCAGATCGGCGGGGAGGTGCTGGAACCAGCAGCGGCACCCACCCTCGCCTTGAAAATCCGTACCACCCTGCCGGAAACCGCCGACGCGCTGCGCCTGCTGCTGCCCGATGCCGCGCTGGCGGGGCTGGGCAATCTGGACCTTTATGGGGAACTGGGTGGCCGAAGGGGCGAGGTGCTGACGCTTTCCGCCCTGCAAGGCAATTTCGCCGGCCAGCCCCTGGAAGGCACCCTGCGCTGGACACCCGGCAAACCGGCCCCGGCAGAGGGCGGGGAAGCCACGCCCCCCAGCCTGGATGGGGAATTGAGCCTGGGTGCCCTGGACCTGGATCGGTTCATCCCCAACTTGACCAAGCCGGAGGGGGATATCGGCCTGGGTTGGACCCGCCGCTATAATGGTGCCCTGACCCTGCGCAGCGCCGCCCTGACCCTGGCGGGGGAGACGGCGCAAAACACCCTGCTGCGGCTGGAGGCACGACCCGGCCTGCTGCGCCTGAATGAAGGGACCGGCACCTGGCAGGGCGGCAGCCTGAGCGCCAGCGGCGCCTGGGCACAGATGGAAACCGGACCGGAGGGCGGGGCCCCGCCCTTGACCGGCAACATGACCCTGGCGGTCAAGGGGGCAACCCTGCCCGACCGGTTCGCCGCCCTTCCCACCGGTATGGGCGTCACCGCCGGTCAGGTGGAACTGAGCTTCAATGGAACCGGGGAAGGCAAGAACCCGCATGGCCTCTGGTCCGGGCTGAATGGCCAGGGCAAGGCGGCTTTCCGCAATGGCACGCTGGCCGGGCTGGATCTGGGCGCCGTCGCCAAGCGCATCGACCAGGGCGGGGCCAATATGGCCGCCGATCTGCGCCATTTGCTGTCGCGTGGCGGGCAGACCGGATTCGATCAACTGACGCTCGACTGGTCGCTGGCCGACAAGGTGGTCGCCCTGAGCGGGGTAAGCCTTGAATCCGCCGCCGGCAGTGTGACCGGCGGCGGTGCCTGGGCACTGGAGCCCGAGAGCCTGACCATGGCTTTCAGCCTGTTGCCCGCCGCCGACGGCAGCCCCCCCGCCATCGGCCTTGCCCTGAAAGGGCCGAAAAACAACGCCACACGCACGGCCGATCTTGCCGCCTTGCAGGGCTGGAGCCAGAAGCGGGAAGCCGCCAAGGCCCCCAAGCCCGCCCCGGCAGCGGCAGCGCCCGCCAACCCTCCCGCCACTCCTTCCAAGCCAGTGGCCAAGCCAGTGGCCAAGCCGGCCGCCAAGCCCGCCCCCACCCCACGCGACCCGGTGGGCGGGATTCTCGACCGGCTGCGCAAGGGGGATGGCTGATGCCCGCGTCACCACACCCCCTATCGCACTGCCGAAAAGCGTGGTTGGATGGCGGCGCGATCCGGGTTATTTCATCAACCTGAATAACCATTCATTTTCGGGAGCCAGCACAGCATGTTGAAGGGTAAGACCGCCATCGTCACCGGTTCCACCAGCGGCATCGGGCTGGGCATCGCCCGCAAGCTGGCCGCCGCGGGGGCCGACATCATGCTGAACGGTTTCGGCGATGCCGCCGAGATCGAGGCGGAGCGTCAGGCGATTGAGGCGGATTTCGGCGTCAAGGCGCTCTATTCCGCCGCGGACATGAGCAAGCCCGACCAGATCGCCGCCATGGTGGCCAGTGCGGAGCAGGCCTTTGGCGCCGTTGACATTCTGGTCAACAATGCCGGCATCCAGCACACGGCCCTGGTGGAGAATTTCCCGGCGGAACGGTGGGAGACCATCATCGCCATCAACCTGTCTGCCGTCTTCTATGGCACCCAGGCCGTGCTGCCGGGCATGAAGGCGCGCAACTGGGGCCGCATCATCAATATCGCCTCGGCCCATGGTCTGGTGGCCAGCGCCCAGAAGGCCGCCTATGTCGCCGCCAAGCATGGCGTGGTGGGGCTGACCAAGGTGGTGGCCCTGGAAACGGCGGAAAGCGGCATCACCTGCAACGCCATCTGCCCCGGCTGGGTGCTGACCCCGCTGGTGCAGAAGCAGATTGATGCGCTGGCCGCGCGGGAAAACATCACCGTTGCCGAGGCACAGGTAAAGCTGCTGTCGGAAAAGCAGCCCTCCCGCCAGTTCACCACACCTGACCAATTGGGCGATCTGGCGGTCTTCCTGTGCAGCGAAGCCGCTGGCAATATCAAAGGTGCTTCCCTGCCCGTCGATGGCGGCTGGACGGCGCAGTAATTACCAAGCGCCATGTGCCATGGCACTTGGTATGTGCATTTTCCCTCAGGCGCCGGGCGGGCGCCGAAGCACCCTTGGCTTGCGCACACATGTGTGCGCGGGTCAGCGGTCGATGGCCTGCAAGGGGCATGGTCCATGCCCCTTGGTGTAATTTTATGAAGACACCGGATCAATGACCAAGCCCCCCTCCCCGCACACGCCGGGCCGCCGTTCCGCGCCCGTCGCTGCGCAGCCATCTTCTGTGCCCACCCGTCACCGCGTCAATCTGGCCCTGCAGGGGGGCGGCTCCCACGGGGCGTTCACCTGGGGGGTGCTGGACCGGCTGCTGGAAGATGGGCGACTGGAGGTGGAGGGGATCAGCGGCACCTCCGCCGGTGCCATGAATGGTGCCCTGCTGGCCCAGGGCCTGCTGACCGGCGGGCCGCAGGCGGCGCGGGAGCTGTTGGAGCGGCTATGGCGGCGGGTGGCCAAGTCGCACGCGCTGGGGCCTTTCTCACAGCCCTGGCTGTCCCCCTTTGGCAGCGGCCCCAACCTGGACAACAACCCCATCTATGCCGGGTTGGACATGATGGTGCGCATGATGTCGCCCTATCAGTTCAACCCGATGGGGTTGAACCCGCTGCATGATGTGCTGGAAGGGCTGGTGGATTTCAGCCTGCTGCGGCAGGCGACCGATGTGCGCCTGTTTGTCAGCGCCACCAATGTCAACCAGGGCCAGTTGCGGGTGTTCGCCGGGCAGGAACTGTCAGTGGAATGCCTGCTGGCATCCGCCTGCCTGCCCATGCTGTTCCAGGCCGTGAAGATCGACGGCGAACATTATTGGGATGGCGGCTACATGGGCAACCCGGTGATTGACCCGCTGGTGAAACATTGCCAGTCGGCCGATGTAATGATCGTGCAGGTCACGCCCATTCATCGCCCGGAATTGCCCCGTGCCCCCAGCGCCATCATCGACCGCATCAACGAGATCAGCTTCAATTCCACCTTCTACCGTGAACTGCGTTCCATCGAACTGGTCAACCGGCTGCTGGCCGACGGGCGCATCGGGCCGGAAAGCGGCCTGCGCCCCATCCATCTGCATATGGTGGAAAGTGAAGCCGGCATGGCGGAACTGGGCGTTTCCAGCAAGTTGAACGGCGATTGGGGTTTCTTGTGTGAATTGCGGGATATGGGCCGCAGTGCCGCCGATTCCTGGCTCGCCAGTCATTCCGACCGCCTGGGCCATGGCAGCAGCTTTGAAACAGGGCCATTTTTTGTCTGATCCGTGACGGATGGGTGAAAAAAATTTTCCCCACCCGCAACGGTCAGCCATGGTGATGGCGGCGGATTATTTCAAGCCAGACGTTGGCTGAGAGGCATTATTTCAACACAGCGCTCCCGCTGATGGAAAATGTGCCGAACACCCCTTGAACACTGCTCATACCGCACCTGCGAGGGGCCATGTCTGTCCCGCAAAGCCGGTATTCCAGACCCACCAAACATGATATAGCCCGCGCCTTCGGACATATATCACCCGCAAGGCGACGATGGCTTTGATCTCTAACGACCCGGAGCGCGGCTTCTTCGGCCACCCGCGTGGTCTGGCCCCCCTGTTTTTTGCCGAGATGTGGGAGCGTTTTTCCTTTTACGGGATGCGCGCCCTGCTGACCCTCTTTCTGGTCAAGCATTTCCTTTACAGTGATGAAATGGCGGGCTTCATCTATGCCAGCTATGCCTCGCTGAACTATGCGATGCCGGTGATCGGCGGCGTCATCGCCGACCGTTATCTGGGCAACCGCAAGGCGGTGATGCTGGGCGCCATCCTGCTGGTCTGCGGCCATATCGGCATGGCGTTCGAGGGCAGCCCAGCCCAGATCATCGATGGCGTCATCGTCCGCCAGTCGCCTTTTGATCAGATCATGTTCCTGTCGCTGGCCTTCATCATTGTCGGCGTCGGCTTCCTGAAATCCAACATCTCCACCATGGTGGGCAAGCTCTATCCCAGCAAGGATGATCCACGCCGCGACCCCGGCTATACGATCTTCTACATGGGTGTGAATCTGGGCTCCTTCTTCTCCACCATCGCCTGCGGCTATCTGGGCGAAACCTATGGCTGGGCCTATGGTTTCGGGCTGGCCGGCATCGGCATGGTGGCGGGCCTGGTGGTGTTTGCCCGTGGTACCCAATGGTACCGCAATGCCGAACCGCCCAATCCGGCGCAGTTGAAGGCGCGCACCGCCATCGGCCTGTCGCGGGAAGCCATGATCTATGTCGGCGCCCTGGCTGCCGTGCTGATCAACTGGCAATTGGTGCAATGGCACGCTGTCGTCGGCAGCCTGCTGCTGGTGATTGTGGCCGTGGTGCTGGCCGGTATCCTGTGGTTCAGCCTGACCCAGTGTAGCAAGATTGAACGCGACCGTATGGTCGTGGTGCTGGTGCTGACCTGTCTGTCGGTGGTGTTCTGGACCCTGTTCGAACAGGCCGGCACTTCGCTGACCCTGTTTGCCGACCGCAATTCCGACCGCTCCTTCTTTGGCCTGTTCATCGTGCCGGCCTCGGTGGTGCAGGTCTTCAACCCGATGTTCATCGTGCTGCTGGCCCCCGTCTTCTCCTGGGGTTGGGTGAAGCTGGCGCAGAAAGGGTGGGAGCCGTCCACCCCGATGAAATTCGCCCTGGCCATCCTGCAGGTGGGCCTGGGCTTCGGCGCGCTGGTCTTCGGTGCCTCGCTCGCGGGGGAGGATGCGCAGACCGGCCTGTTCTGGCTGGCACTGGGCTATCTGCTGCACACGACCGGTGAGCTGTGCCTGTCGCCGGTCGGCCTGTCGATGATCTCCCGCCTGTCGGTGGCGCGCATCACCGCCATGGTGATGGGCGTCTGGTTCCTGGCCTCTGCCGGGGCGCATTTCCTGGCCGGCTGGGTTGCGGCCCTGGCCAGCACCAGCACGGAACCGGGCAAGGTGATGACGGCGCAGGAAAGCCTGCCGGTCTATAGCGGCGTGTTCTGGGATCTGTTCATCGGGGCCACGGTGATTGCCGTGCTGGTCGCCCTGATCAGCCCCTTCCTGCGCAAGCTGATGCACATGGACGCCGCCGATATGCACACCTCCAAGAACGGCAAGAAATAATTAAAGCAAGCCGTCTGAAGGCAATCCAGAAAGGCCCGCCGGATGCTGATCCGGCGGGCCTTTTTATTTCTTTGCCAGACTGGCCATACTCTATCAGCCCTCACCACCGTCATTCCCGCGAAGGCGGGAATCCAAAATCCGCTCTGTTGCATGGATTCCCGCCTTCGCGGGAATGACGGAAAGGGGTCGAAATATCCCCAACCGCTATACCCCACCCGCCGCGCGCAGTTCCTCCAGCATGGCCTCATCGGTGAAATCAAAGCCCAGCGGGCAGACGCTGATTTCCCCCCGGCGCAGGGCCGCGATGTCGCTGCCATCCGGCATCGGCGCCCCCTGGCGGCGGCGCAGGGCCAGCCAGTGATAGGCATAACCCCGCGTATCGCTGCGCTGTTCCACCTCCACCGACATGGAACCCGGCTGGCCCTGGCGGGTGATGGACAGGCCGGTCAGTTCGTCTGGCTCCAGATCGGGGAAATTCACGTTCAACACCGTGCGCGGGGCCGGGCCGAAGCGGCGCACCACAGCGGGCAGCGCCTGGATGGCCGTGTGCCAGCGCACATTCTCCCGGTCGCGCCAGGCCTGGCTGACGGCATAGGACGGCACGCCCAGCAGCCGCGCCATCATCGCCCCGCTGACCGTGCCGGAATATCCCACCTCATCGGCCAGATTGGCGCCGCGATTGATGCCGGAAAACACGATATCCGGCGGGTTGTCCGCCATCACCACCCGCAGCGCCATCGCCACGCAGTCGCTGGGCGTGCCGCTGACGGCAAAGCGCCGCTCCCCCCGTGGATAAAGCCGCAGCGGGGTGTAAAGCGAGAGCGCCCGCGACACCCCGCTCTGATCATGTTCGGGCGCCACCACCCAGATTTCCCGCGCCAGCGGGGCCACCGCCGCGGCCAGGGCGGCCAGACCGGGCGCATCAATCCCGTCATCATTGGTCAGAAGGGCGCGATTGAACATCACTGGCTCTTGCATCATCGGGTCCGCATGGTGTTGTTGATCTCTCGTCGGCCCCATTTGAAGCCGACGGGCGTTTGAAGTCGATCCCCATCCTGCCGGAAAGCCAATCCCATGGAAGACCGCCTGCCCACCCACCTGATCGTGCAGGCCGGCCTGCGCCGCTGCAACAGCACCGGTATCGGTGCCTATGTGCTGCGCAAGGGGGATCGGGAAGGGGGGCTGATCCTGCTGAAAATCGCCCTACTGGGCCAGGGCAACAAGCTGTTCACCCAGGGGCGCGACCTGTCCGGCAAGCTGGGCTGGGTACCGGGCGCCAATGGCGCCCTGATGGATGAGATGGAGGCCGCCGCCTTCATCGACCGCCACACCAAGCGTGACCCCGACCTCTGGGTGATCGAGGTGGAAAGCCGCGACGGCAAAAACCCGTTCCAAGAAGTGGATTGAGGAAACGGCGGGAGCGACAGTTTTTGGATGGCAATCGTGGAATCGGCTGTCATTCCACCCCGAACAGGCCCAGTTGCCAGCGCATCTGTTCCTCTGTCATCGGGTAGTCCACCCCGTTACGGGCGTTCAGCAGTTTCGTGGGCGGCAGGCCGGATTTCAGTTGCAGCAGACGGGCGCAACGCATGGAAAGCCCGGCCCGCCAGGCCAGCGCCGTGATGGCGCGCGCGCTCTGCGTATCAATGATGCGCTGCACCAGATCGGGCGGCAGATCGGCGCGCAGCGCCAGCGCCGCGCGCACGAAACCCTTGTCGCCCCAGGACAGCGCATCCCACACCACCTCTTCCGACAAACGGCCTTCCGCCTTCAGGCGCAGGGCCTTGGCGTCGGCCGGTTCCCGTTTCACATAATCGCGCGCCCATTCCAACCGGCGCTGGGTGACGGCGACGATTTCCTGCCGGTCCTCCCGGTCAAAACCATGCGCCACCAGTTCGCCGCGCACGCTGTCATCAATGATGCGGGACAGCCGGCCCAGCAGGCCGGGGGGCAGCAGCGACTTGACCGCGTTGGCCGGCTGCTGGGTCACCGCCAGCCGGCCTTCCACCAACCCGTCCAGCCCCTGGTCCGACAGGCTTGCCCCCGGATTGGCCAGCAGCGTGGCCGTGGCCACCCGGTCACCCTGGGCCGCCACCGCATCGGCCAGCGGGGGAGACAGTTTTGCGCGCCGGGCAATCGCCTCCAGCACCCAGGGGATGGGCTGGGCGCCGACAATGGCGATCAGTTCCTGATCCGGCAGGTTGATGCAGGATCGCAGGATGGGTTCCGCCACCTCCCGCGCCACATCGCGCGCCAGGGTGGCGATCAGGGCCGGCGGGGCCACGGCAACATCGCGCAGCGCACCGGCCACGGCAGCACGCACCCGCACCACCTGATCGGCGGCCAGCATGGTCAGCGCGTGCAGGGCGATATCGCGCAGGGCCACGCTTTCCGCCGCCGACAAGTGTGGCAGGGCACGGGCCAGCCGGCGGGCCAGCATGACGCGCACATCCACATCCCGGTCACGCGCCAGCCGGGGGGCCACCCGCAAAGGTGTGGATTCATGCATGGCCACGGCGCGGCGCACCGCCGGATCATCATCATCGGCCATATAGAACAGCAGTTCCGGCGCCAGATCGGGCCGGGCCGCCAGATCGGCGCGCACCTGCGGGTCAGGGCTGACGGCCAGCGCCTTGGCCTCCTCATAAGCCACCATGGCGCCGGGGCGGGCGGGCCTGTCCGGTTTGTCGGTCATATGATGAGGGGGCGCTAGCAGAAGTGCCTTGGGGGGGCGGGACCATGAAACCACGATTACCCAGCCGGAACGAAGTTGCAATCGGAATAACGGGCGGGCTTCGCACGGGCTTGTCGCAAAACCAGCCGCATAATCGAAATAAAATTCTGGCACGATCAATGGTGGAATTGGCTGGGGGGCAAAACCATGAAAAACCTTCTGATCGGCTTGGTCATGATCGCAGCTGGCACAGTACCGGCCGGTGCCGACAGCACCATTCGTCTGCGCGCCGATAACTGGTGCCCCTATAATTGCACACCGGGGGATGAGAAGCCGGGCTATATGGTGGAAATTGCCCAGACGGTGTTCGGCAAGGACAAGCTGGATTACCAGTTGATGCCATGGAGCCGGGCGGTGGAAGCCGCCCGCGAAGGCCAGTTGGAGGCGGTGGCCGGTGCCACCCAGGCCGACGCCCAGGGTTTTGTTTTCGGGACGGAGCCGATGGGCATGTCGGTGAATGTCATCATCACCCGGCGCGGCAGCAACTTCCGGTATAAAGGACAGGAGAGCCTGACAGCCCTGAAGCTGGCTGCCGTGCAGGATTACTCCTATGGCGAGGAGGTGGATGCCTATATCGCCGCCAACCGCGACAAGGTGGAGCTGCTCTCCGGTGATGACGTCACCGTGCAGAACCTGCGCAAATTGCTGGCCAAGCGGGTGGATGCGGTGATTGAGGATATGAATGTGGCCGAATATTCCCTGGCTGCCCAGGGCATGGATGGCCTGGTGGAAATCCACCCGATTGACAACGCCACCCCGCTCTATATCGCTTTTGCTCCTGGAAACCTTGCGGCGGCAGAACAGGCGCGCAAGCTGGATGAGGGGGTGCGTAACCTGCGCCGCAGCGGCGCCTTGAGCAAGCTGCTGGGCCGCTACGGGCTGGGCGACTGGGCGCCGCTGATGGCGGCCGCCCGCCAGCCCTGACGCCCGGCAAAGACCCTGCCTCCCCCGCCGGGCAAGGCAGGGTCCAGGCCCAGGGGGCTTGCGGGTATGGGGGGCAACCCGTTAGGTATCCCCAGCCCGTTACGCCGCAGAGCAGCAGAAGCCGATGACCGAAGGCCCCCTTTCCGTCTACCGCGCCCGCCGGGGCACCGGCACCCTGAAGGCCGATCCCGCCCAGGAACTGGCGGCGGAAAAGCTGCAAAGCCTGTGGCACGCGCTGAAGGATTACAAGCCTGCCAGCGGCCAGACCGGCTGGCGCGCCCGGTTCGGCCTGACCCGCCGGCCTGATCCCGCGCCGCAGGGCCTGTTCATCTATGGCGATGTCGGCCGCGGCAAATCCATGCTGATGGATTTGTTCTATGAAACCGTGCCGGTGGAACAGAAGGTGCGGGTGCATTTCCATGCTTTCATGCTGGAAGTGCATGAAAGGCTGCACGCCATCCGCCGCGAAGGTTCCGTTGCTCGCAAGGGCGGGGATGAGGTGGTGGAACTGTCCAAGCAGATCGCCGCCAAGGGCTGGCTGCTCTGTTTTGATGAATTCCACGTCACCGACGTGACCAACGCCATGATTTTGGGCCGGCTGTTCACCGCCCTGTTCGATCAGGGCATCGTGATGGTGGCCACAAGCAACTGGGCCCCCGATGATCTGTACAAGGATGGGCTGAACCGTCCGCTTTTCCTGCCCTTCATCGCCCTGCTGAAGGAAAAGCTGGATGTGCTGCATCTGGCATCGGAGCGGGATTACCGGCTGGCCCGGCTGATGGGGGCCAAGGTCTATCATTACCCGCTGGGCCCCGGCAGCAGTACTGCCATGCAGCGCACCTTTGATGATCTGACCGACGGGCAGACCCCGGAGCCGGTGGAGTTGACGGTGCAGGGCCGCAAGGTGGCGGTGCCGCGCGCGGCCCGCGGCGTTGCCTGGTTCAGCTTTGATGATCTCTGCGCCAAACCGCTGGGGGCCGGGGATTATCTGGCCATCGCCACGCATTTCCATACGGTGCTGATCGACTATGTGCCCAAACTGTCAGACGCCCAGCGTAATGAGGCCAAGCGCTTCATGACCCTGATCGACGCGCTGTATGAGCATAAGGTGAATGCCGTCATCGCCGCTGAGGTGGCGCCCGAACGCATCTATGCGGAGGGTACCCATGCCTTTGAATTCCAGCGCACCGTCAGCCGCATGATGGAAATGCAGGCGCGGGATTATCTGGAACGCGCGCATCTCACCTGACGCCAAGGGGCGACAATGACCGAGGTGAAAAAACGTTCCCTGATGATCGCCGGCCATCCCACCAGCGTGACGCTGGAAGAGCCCTTCTGGGATGTGTTGAAGGAGCTGGCGGCGGCGGAGAACATCGCCGTCAATGCGTTGGTGGAGCGCATTGACGCGTCGCGTACCGGCAACCTGTCCAGCGCCATCCGGGTCTATGTGCTGGAAGCCTGCCGCCGCCCGTCTATTTCTTGAAAAACGCCTGGGCAGCGACAACGGAGGCCTGTTTACTCTGGATCATGTCGCGGGCACGGGTGATTTCCGACTCCAGCGCTGCAATGTAATCCTGCAGGTCGCTGATCGACAGGCCGTTCAAATCCACCGGCTTTTTCGGGATTTTCGTGGGCAACAGCTCATCCAGATCAAAACCCATGGCCCTTTCCCCTTCCCTGCCCGTTTGCTGCGACATGACGCACAGCACGCGTGTTCATTCTGCGCTATGCCACAGCAACAGCGCAACCGCCCGGTAGGAGAGAAAAGATGCCGATACCCCAGACCATGCGCGTGGTGGAAATCCAGCAGCCCGGCGGACCCGAGGTGCTGGTCATGTCGCAACGCCCGGTGCCAACCCCGGCGGCGGGGGAAGTGCTGATCCACGTCCAGGCGGCGGGCGTGAACCGGCCCGATGTGATCCAGCGCCAAGGCCATTATCCGCCCCCGCCCGGAGCCAGCGACATTCCAGGATTGGAAGTGGCCGGCACCATCGCCGCCCTGGGTGACGGGGTGAATGGCTGGGCGGTGGGCGACAAGGTATGCGCGCTGCTGGCCGGCGGCGGCTATGCCGACTATGCCACGGCCCCCGCTGTGCAATGCCTGCCCATCCCCGACGGGTTGAACCTGGAGGAAGCGGCCGCCCTGCCAGAAACCATTTTCACCGTCTGGTCGAACGTGTTCGAACGCGGGCACCTGCAACCGGGTGAAAGCCTGCTGGTACATGGTGGTACCTCTGGCATCGGCAGCATCGCCATCCAGCTGGCCAAGGCGCTGGGTAGTACCGTCTATGCCACCGCCGGCGGCCCGGAGAAGGCACGGGCCTGCGAAACCTTAGGCGCGGATCGCGGCATCGATTACCGGGGGGAAGATTTCGTCGCCGTCATTAAGGAACTGACGGGCAGGCGCGGCGTGGATGTGGTGCTGGATATGGTGGGCGGTGATTACCTGCCCCGCAATATCGAATGCCTGGCACCGGATGGCCGCCATGTCACCATCGCCTTTCTGCGCGGACCGAAGGCGGAAATCAATCTAACTCCGGTGATGTTGAAGCGCCTGACCCTGACCGGTTCCACCCTGCGTGCCCGGCCGGTGGCGCAGAAGGCCGCCCTGGCGGCGGCGGTGCAACGCCATGTCTGGCCGCTGGTCGCGGCGGGCCGGGTGCGCCCGGTCATCCATGCCCGCTTCCCGCTGGAACAGGCGGCCAGTGCCCATCGGCTGATGGAAGCATCCGGTCATATTGGGAAAATAGTGTTGATCCCCTGAACAGCGCTGCAAGAATCCCGTGGCTTGTCGGACGGCGTGACGCTATAGGTGATTTGCACGCTGTCTTGTCCGTCCGGTTGGCTGCGCGGGGCCCCTCCCGCGCACGACGGGCGGCTTTTGCGTTTGCGCAGGCTTTTTTGAGAGTGCCGGGGCACCCCCGGTATCGCGTTTTAGGAGGAAGCATGGCACTGCCCCTGATGCCGAAGGCCACCGCCATCTGGTTGGTCGAGAACACCGGTCTCAGCTTCGAGCAGATCGCGGAATTCTGCGGTATGCATGAGCTGGAGGTGCAGGCCATCGCCGATGGCGAGGTGGCGGTTGGCATGGTCGGCCGCGACCCGGTGGCCGGCGGTGAGTTGACGGCGGAAGAAATCGCCCGCGCGGAAAAGAACCAGGATCTGAAGCTGCGGATGCGCCATCAGGATCTGCCGCAGCCGGTGGCCCGTTCCAAGGGTCCGCGCTATACGCCGGTGACCAAGCGCGGTGACAAGCCGGATGCGGTGGCCCATCTGCTGAAGGCCCATCCGGAACTGTCGGATGCCCAGCTCTGCAAGCTGATCGGCACCACCAAGCCGACCATTGCCGCCGTGCGGGACAAGACGCACTGGAACGCCGCCAACATCAAGGCACGCAACCCGGTGCTGCTGGGTCTGTGCACCCAGCGCGAACTGGATGCAGCCCTGGAACGGGCCCGCCGTGGCCGTCCGGAGCTGAGCCAGGCCGACGTGCATGTGCCGGATTATGAAAGCGGCGATGAGGATGACGCCGGCCCGATCCGGGATTGATCGCGGCGGAACTGTCTGAAAGCGTGAAAACGGCGTTCGGGGGCAACCCGGACGCCGTTTTCTTTTACCTACCTCTTCCGCCTGACAGGCGGATCAAGCCTTTGGTGGGGGCGACAAAACCCCCTGCCCTTCCCATCTATGCCTGTATTGGCAGTTCCGCCGCGGTCATGGGCGGGAACGGGAAGGATCACAAAGATGAGCCTGGAAAAATTGTTGGGTTCGCTGCTGCAATCGGGACTGTCCCGCCATGTGCTGGGCGGGAAGAAGAAAAAATACAAACACAGCTATGGCGGCAGCGGGTTAGGCGGTATTGCCGGCAAAGCGCTTGGCTCCAAGGGAGGGCTGGCATTGCTGGCCAGCATCGGCATGGCCGCCTATGAACAGTATCGCCAACGGCAGAGCCAGAACCAGAGCGGCTACAAGGGCTATGCCCCGCCACCACCGCACCCCTCCTATGGCAGCGGTAATCAGCCCCCCTTTCAACGGCCCTGGCAGGGCCACACGCCCACGACGCCCGATGCCGATCTGCTGCTGACTGCCATGGTGGCAGCCGCCAAGGCAGATGGGGTGCTGGATGCCGAAGAACGGGCGCGGTTGGAAAACTATCTCATCGAATCGGGGGCCGACCGGCAGGATTGGGGCCATCTGGACCGGCTGATGCGGCAACCGGTGGATCTGGATGCGTTGATCGCCCGCGTGCGCGACCCGGTGACAGCGGCAGAGGTCTATGGTGCCGCCTTCCTGGCCATTGATGTCGATACCCCGGCCGAACGCGCCTTTCTGGCCATGCTGGCTGCCCGGCTGGGTCTGGATGAATGGACGGCGCGGGATATCGAATCGCGGCTGATGGAATAGGGGGCGTCTGCGCCCCCCCTCACCCACGCGTCAGCAGCCTTTCCGCCAGTTCCAGATCGGCGGCCTTGTCCACATCCACGGCAGCCATGCCGAAGGGCATGTCCACCATGGCCGCCCTGGCCCCCGCCAGCTTGCCCAGCCGGGCCAGGGCGGCCGTGATGGTCAGGCGGCCCAGCAGGAAGCGCAGGATGGACCAGGGGCCCAGCAGGCGGATCATGCGCAGCGGGTTCTTGCGCTGCGCCTCCACCTGCCGCCACAGCCGGGCGATGCCGGCAGCATTGGGCGTGCGGAAGGCGAACATGTTGCAGCCGGAAAAGGCCCCGTCGGCAAAGCGCAGATATGTCCGCTGCGTATCCGGCACCGCCGCCATCACCGCCCGATCCCGGGCCAGGGCGGCACAGACATCGCTGCCGGCCGGCAGATGTGTCAGGAAATGCTCCACCCATTCCGGGCGCAGCAGCGCATGGTCTGCCGTGGTGACGAACAGCGGCGTGCCCAGCGCATCCAGGGCGGCGGCAACGCTGCGGCTGGGGCTGCCCTCTGCCGGCAACAGGCGCAGGCGGCCGCTGGCCAGCAGCAGCGCCAGTTCCGTATCGGCCTGCACCAGATCGGGCCGTTCGATCGCGACATGGATGGTGCCGATGCTGGGGCTGGCCAGCAGCGCCCGCACCACCCGCAGCAGCATGGGCACGCCGGCCACCGGCACGAACGCCTTGTGGCTGACCCCGCCCAGCTTGGCCACCGGGTCTTCCGGCCCGCGGGAGCCGGCCAGCACCAGGGTCGTCACACCGGAAAAATCACCCATCACAAATCCTTGCCGAACAGCCGGTAGGTCTTGTAACGGCTGGTACCCAGCGCCTCGATGATGCGGCGCATCGGCATGTTATCTTCCAGAATCCAGGACAGCTCGATCTGGCGATAGCCCAGCTTCAACGCCTCCCGCCGCATCCCGTCAATGATCAGGAAGGGCAGCACCGGGGCCAGCCCGGTGGCAAGACCGCGCTTCACCCCCATCAGGGGCACGCGCGCCGTCTTCACCCCCTTTACTTTCAGGCGCCAGAGCAGCTTAGCCCAGCCAAACGGCAGCAGCTTGCCGCCCAGATCGACAATCGCCTCATTCAGGTTGGGCAGGCAGACGCCGAAGGCCACCGGCTCCCCGTTCAACTCGGCAATCCAGACCAGACGCGGGTTGATGATCGGCTTCAGCGATTTCGCCATATGGGCGATTTCCGCCTCGTTCAGCGGCACAAAGCCCCAATTGCCGGCCCAGGCACCGTTGAACACGCTGGTGATGGCACGCAGGTCGGCATCATAGCGCTTCATATCCAACATGCGCACGCTCAACCCGGCCGGCAGCGGCCGGTCGATCAGCGCGCGCACCGAACGCGGCATGTCATGCTGGATATCATAGAGATAGGCGAAGACATCCTTCGCCTTGGCATAGCCCGCCTGCTCCACCAGCCCCGGCAGATAGTCCCGGTCATGGCCCATCATCAACATGGGCGGCGTGTCATGCCCGGCAACCAGCATCCCGGTTTCTTCATTGACCGACAGGTTGAAGGGGCCGACGACACGGGTGATGCCGTGGCCCTTCAACCATTCCTCCGCCGCATTCAGCAGGGTGCGCACCAGGGCCGGATCATTCTCCGCCGCCAGCAGGCCGAAATTGCCGGTGCCGTTGCGATGCAATTCCAACGCCGAACGATCCACCTGGGCGGAGATGCGGCCCACCAGCCGATCACCCTGCCAGGCCAGGAAGAACCGCACATCGGCATGGTCGAAGAAGGGGTTCAGCTTGGGCGACAGCGATTCCTTCCGCTCCAGCAGCAGCGGGGGAATCCAGTTGGGATCACCCTGATGCAACCGATAGGGCAGCTGGATGAACTGATCCATGCCGGCGGCGTCGGTCACCGGCTGGATGCGGAAGGCGGGGGCGTTCAAGATGCGGCCTTTGCGGTATTGTTGTCGCTGCCGGCCGGCGGGCGCGGCGGCCGGTCACGCGGGGGGGCACCGGTGGCTTCCATCACCCATGGGTACCGCGCCGCCTCTTCCAGATCATAGCCCAGGTTGAACACGGTCGGGCTGCGCGGCTTTTCCTTGGCATGGGCGTAATAGCTGCCGAACAGCATATCCGGGCCATAGGCGATGATGCCGTAATTGCCATCCTCGTTATGGAAATGGTGATAGAGGTGCAACTGCTTGATCCGCGCCACCCAGGCCCAGCGGGGCTTGTAGTTCAGGTGCTGGATGCAGTGAAAAAACTCGTAGATGCAGGTGGT
Source organism: Niveispirillum sp. SYP-B3756 (assembly GCF_009495745.1). Taxonomy (GTDB): domain Bacteria; phylum Pseudomonadota; class Alphaproteobacteria; order Azospirillales; family Azospirillaceae; genus Niveispirillum. The sequence continues at coordinate 110,091 of NZ_WIDQ01000003.1, read as the reverse complement.
GACCAGCCCGGTCGCCAAGGCCGCCGCCGCACCCGCCTTGCCATCAATGGCCCAGCCGAATGGCACCGTCACCAGGGCGATGGTGGGCAGGGTATTGGCCAGACTGCCGAACAGCACTTCCAGCTTATGCGGATCCTGGTGATGGTCGAAATGGATGCGTTTCCACAAAGGGGCGGACCATTTCATCCGGTAGAGCCAGCGCCCATGCAGGATGTAGCGATGAATGCCGTACCAGGCCATCGGATAGATCAGGGAGGCGACGAAGACCGTCGCCACCAGCCGCCAGCCGCTTTCAAACCAGATCAGCGCCAGCACAGCACTGATCAGCGCCAGCGCCGCATAGACCTGGATGGCTGGGTATGTCGAATAGGCGATCGCCAGATCGCGCAGATTCATTTTTCCAAGGTCGTAGCTGCGGCCACGCCAGGCATCGCCCCACATGCCTCGCATCCTTTCCAAAAAAGCACGGGCTGGCTGCCGGTGGCCCCAACCCCTTGTCAATGTTGCGTTAAACTATGCGCCACCTTTGCCGGCTTTCAAGTCCGGCAAGATGCCGCGTCTACCCTTCCACATGCACCATGATGGCCCCACCGATAGCTGTGAACAACAGCACCGGCGACCAGACGGCGATCCAGGGCGGCATGGCCCCGGCTTGGCCCATGGAACTGAGAATGCCCGACGACAGCAGGAAGGCCAGACCAATCACCACCCCCAGCGCCAGACTGCCCATCGCCCCGCCGCGCCGGCGCAGGCCATGGGCCACCGGTGCCGCCAGCAGCAGCATGACAAGGGAGCCCAGCGGCCCGGCATATGTCGCGTGCAGGCGGGTGGCGTAATAGGCCTGACTCTGGCTGCCAGCCCAGGCGCCATGCAGGATGCGCAGCAGCCGGTTGACGGAGATGCTCTGCGTCGGGGCCTTCAGCTCAATCAGATTGGCGGGCGTCAGCGGCGGCGTCCATTCCAGGGCCGGCAGCTGGTCCACCACCAGCGGGGTGCCGACACGGGTGCGGGACACGCCGGAAAGCTGCCATTTGCCATCCTGCCAGACGCCGCTTTTGGCCTGCAGGATCAGCGTGGCCTTACCACGACTATCGCGCTCCACATATTCCAGCCCTTTCAGGCTTTGCCCGTCATCGCCAATATCCTTCACCCCGACCACAGCATTGCCCAGCCGGAACCAGAGCGGTTCCGGCTTTGCCGCCTCATCCCCCTCCGGGTCTTGGGTGGAGGCCCACCAGGTGACGAAGGCGCGTTCCGAACGCGGGGCAATCTGGTCGGTCAGCAGGAAATGCAGCCCCGCCACCACCAGGGCCGCCGGCATCAGCGCCCCCATGATCTGATAGGGCGTCATGCCCACCGACCGCATGGCGACGAATTCATTGGTGGCGGCAAAGCTCCACAGCGTGGAGAGGGAGCCGATCAGCACCGCCAGCGGCACCACCCGTTCCACGATCATCGGCATCCGCAGCACCGTATAGCGGATCAGATCGCCCGCCCCGCCACCCCGCTGCAAAACGGTGCTGGCGGCATCCAGCAGATCCAGCAATTGCAGCAGGGCTGAGAGTGCGAACAGCACCGACAGCACGCGGACCAGGAAGGTGCGGGTCAGATAGCGTGTGATGGTATTGGTCATTTGCCCGCCCCCTTGCCGGCATTCCGGCGCGGCAACAGCCGCCGCAGCCAGCCCAGCACGGTATCGATGCCATCGAACAGGGCGGCGAACGGATTGACGCCCGGATGGATCTGCGCCTGCCGGAACAGCCAGGCGCACAAAGCGGCGAACAGCGCAAAAGGCAGCCAGATGGCCGGCACCGCCGGCACCCGGCCGACATCGGCCAGACTTTCACCCAACTGAATGGAATGATGATAGAGAATCAGGATGAAGGTGGCCAGCGCGATCCCCTGCCCGCGCCGGGCGCGCTTGGCCGCCATGCCCATCGGCACGGCCAGCAGCGGCAACAGCGGCAGCGACAGGGCGCGGGCGATGCGGGCATGGAATTCCGCCTCGATCTTGCTGCGCGGCAGGATGGAATGCGGATCATGCATTTCCCGCCACAGCTCCGGCAGGGTCAGTTCCCGCTCGCTGTCACCCCGGGCGCGGAACGGCGCCGTGATCAGCTGGAACGGGCGGTCCAGCGTCAGCACCCCGAAATCCAGCACCTGTTGACGGCCATCCGGCAGGGTGCGCACCTGCACCCCATCCTTCAGGGTCAGCAATACCCGCTCCCGATCCTCTGTCGCCGCTAAGGCACCGGAGGCGGCCGTTGTCACCCAGGTTTCGCCATTGTCACGGTTCTGGTGGACGAAGACCTGCCGTAACTGGCGGCCGGTTTTATCGACGATATCGGCGCTGATCGTCACCCCATCGCCGGCATCCACAAAGGTGGCTTCCGGCACGGTGGCATCCCAGGCGGCATTGACCACCATGTGATAAAGCGTGCTGTAGCCATAGCGGCCGTAGGGCTGCAGAAACCCGAACAGCAGGACGGAGAACACCATCAGCCCCGCCCCCAGCCACAGAAAGGCGCGCGCAATGCGCGGCACCGACAGGCCGGTGGATTGCAAGGCATCCAGCTCGTTATCTTCCCCCATGCGGGCGACGATGATGAAGATGGAGATGAAAAAGGCCGCCGGCAGCGCCAGCCCCAGATAATGCGGGATCAGGTTGGCCGCCATGCGGATGACCAGATCGAACGGCCCGCCATGGGTGGCCAGCAGATCAAACAGCCGCAGCAGCCGTTCCATCAGCAGGGCAATCAGCACCACCACCAGCGACGCCGCCAGCGGCTTCAGCGTCTGGCTGAGGATATAGCGGTCGATCACCCTGGTGCTGACAATGGCGGTGCGTTCGCCGCGCGTGAAACCTGTTTCCACCTTACACCACCTTGACCCTGCGCATGGCTTTGGCAGCCCGCAGCCATTCCAACGCCTGGAATGGCAGGGGAGATTTCACTGAACCGACAGGGAAGGCGTTCATCATGTTCATTATCGCGCGGCCGGGCCTGACTTTTCCAAAGCGCGCACCATAGAGCCAAATGCAGGGGGAGGCAAACCGGCAGCCGCCTCCGGTCACGCCCAGGGCAGCAATAATGTATAATCGGTGACCGGGCACATGGCGCCGGCCCCGTCATAGCCCCTTGTCTCCACCTGCACCCGCCAGCCGCCGCCGTCTGTGTCCACCGTCACAAGGTTCCATTGGGCGGCAGGATAACGGCCATGCCGGATGGCGGAGGCGGACGGCACGGTCAGGCTGGGGATCAGCCCGCTCGGCCCTTTCAGCATGGCAAGACTGGCGCGGTGGGCATGGCCATGCAGCAGCATTTCCGCCCCCGTGCGGGCCAGCAGGCGGCGCAAGGGCGCCGCATCGCTCAACCCCTTGCGCCGACGCACGACGCCAAGTGCCACCGGGTGATGCACCATCACCACCCGGAACAGCCGCTCCCGCCCCAGATCGGCCAGCATGTCGCCCAATGCCTCCACCTGCGCCGGCCCCAGCCGGCCGGTGGCCAGCAAGGGGGCCGTCGGCACACCGGAATTCAACCCGATGAAGGCCACCGGCCCGCGTCGGCGCAGGGCCGGGAACAGCCCGTCCGGCAGGGGTGCATCCGGGGCCAGCGGCCGGTCGCCTTGCATATAATCGCGCCACAGGCCCAGCCCCTGGGCAAAGGGTACGGACACCATCGCATCATGATTGCCGGGAATATAGCTGACCTGCTGCGGCGGGCCGACACGGGCCAGCCAGTCCCGCCCGCGCTGGAACTCCCCCGGCCAGGAGATATTGGCGATATCGCCGGTACAGGCGATATGGTCGGGGGCCGCCGCCTGGATATCCGCCACCAGACAATCCAGCACCGCCGGCTGATGCACATGGCGTTTCTTGCGCTGCCAGGAGAGATAGCTCAGCAGCTGCTTGGTGAAAAAGCCCCGCCCGCTGAGCCGGTTAGGCGCCAGCGGCAGGTGCGGATCGGAAAAATGGGCGAAGCGGAAGGCCGACATGGGCGGCACCCTACGACGTTCCAACCCCTGCGGCAAAGCCCCCATAGGCAAATGCGCCGCCAACCTGTATGAAGACGGCCAAAATCAGCATCGCATCACATGGTATTCCCTCCCGTGACCACTGACCGCACGCATACACCCGGCAAGTGCCGGATGCCGACCCTTTGCCAGAACCAGCGGAACGGCGATGGCCGTTTCCCGCTTTCTGCCTGACCGGAAAGGGCTTGCGCGCTCGTCATGTCTCGTCTGGGTTTAATCCGTAATCCGAAAAGCCAGCGCAACAAGCAGGGGGGCGGCGACACCCGCGCCCAGGCCGCAGCCTTGCTGGGATTCTACTTCGCCGAGCCGGCCACCCCGGCGGAGTTGCGCGACACGCTGGCCGATTTCGCCCATGACGGCGTCGATACGATCTGTGTCGATGGCGGGGACGGTACCGTGCGGGAGGTGCTGACCGCCCTGCCTGCCGCCTTCGGTGACCGGCCGCCCCGGCTGGCCATCATGGCGTCGGGCAAAACCAACCTGATTGCCGCTGATGTCGGCACACCGGGCCACGGCTTGAAGGCACTGGAACGGCTGGTGGGTGCCGCCCAGGCCAACCGGCTGGGTGAAAAACTGACCCGCCGGCCGATCCTGTCCATCATCTGGCCGGATAGCGAGCATGAACCGGTGCGCGGCATGTTCATGGGTGGCGGTGCCTTCACCCGTGGCACGGAACTGGCCAATTCGCACATCCACCGCGCCGGCTTCACCCAGGGGCCGGCGGTGGCGATCGCCATGGCCGGGGTGCTGGGCCGGGCGCTGATCGGCAATGACCAGCATGGCTGGCTGGCCGGGGAAGCGATGGGCATCACCATCGATGGGCATCCCGCGCCGGATGGTAACCGCTTCCTGTTCCTGGCCACCACCCTGGAACGGCTGATCCTGGGGCTTTGGCCGTTCTGGGACCATGGGGCGGCGCCGTTGCGCTATCTGGATATCGCGGCCAACCCGCCCCGCCTGCTGCGCGCCCTGCCGGCCCTGGTCAAGGGCAAGCCCCGCCCCTGGATGCTGGACAGCGGTGCCTATCGCAGCGGTGGCGCGGAGGTGCTTGACCTTGCCCTGCCCCGCCCCTTCATCATGGATGGGGAAACCTATCCGGCCGGCCGCATCCGGCTGTCGGCGGAAGATGTGGTGGATTTCGTGATCCCGTCATGACGGACCGGCTGCTGAACCTGATCGGGCAGGAAAGTGAAGGGCCACCCCCTGCCCCGGCGCAGGCCGTGGTGGCCGCCCTGTTGGCCCAAGGCGGCAACAATGTCGCCGCCATCCTGTTCTATGGCTCCAACCTGCGCAGCGGCGATGTGGAGGGGGTGCTGGATTTCTATGTGCTGGTGGACAGCCTGACCGTCTGGCACCGATCGCGCCCGCTGGCCCTGGCCACCCGCCTGTTGCCGCCCACGGTGGAATTCTGGGAGGTGCCCTGGCAGGGCCATGTGCTGCGGGCCAAGGTGGCCGTGCTGCGCGCTGACCAGTTCGCCAGCGCTACCCGGCCCGCCAGCCTGGACACCACCATCTGGGCCCGTTTTGCCCAACCGGTGATTCTGGCCCATGCGCGCGATGCCGCCGCCCGCCACGCCACCCTGTCGGCCCTGGCCGGTGCCGTGGCGACGGCCGCCCACTGGGCCGTGCGGCTGGGGCCGGAAAGCGGCACCGCGCGCCAGTTCTGGGAAGCTTTGTTCCGCGCCACCTATGCCGCCGAATTGCGGGTGGAGAAGGGCGAACGCGGCGTCAGCCTGGTGGAACATGCCGAAGCCCGCTATGCCGCCCTGCTGTCCCCGGCTCTGACCCTGGGCGGCATTGGCTTTCAGGTGGAAGGCGACGCGATCACCCCCAGCCTGAGCGCGGGGGAGCGGCAGAAGGGCCGCGCCGCCTGGGGCCGGCGGCGCTTTGCCGGCAAGCTGTTGAATATTGCCCGGCTGGTGAAGGCGGCCTTCACCTTCAAGGGCGGGGTCGATTACATCGTCTGGAAAATCCATCGCCATTCCGGCGTGCGGCTGGAACTGACGCCATGGCAGCGGCGCCACCCGATCCTATCCGCCCCGCTGATCCTCTATCGGTTGCGGCGACTGGGGGCCATCCGCTGATGCCGGGCAACCCGACGCTGGCCCACTATGAAGAATATGCGGCGCGGTACGATGCCAGCTTCGCCGATCATGATACCAGCGACGCCATCAGCCGGCTGCTGATGGCCCTGACCCAGCCAGCGCCCACAGTGCTGGAGCTTGGCTGCGGCAATGGCCGCGACCTGTTGGCACTGCAACAGGCCGGTGCTGTCGCGGAAGGGGTGGAGGGTACGGTTGCCATGGCCGACATCGCCGCCCAGCGCACCGGCCTTCCCATCCACAGCTTCGATCTGCTGTCCCCCCGCAACCCACCCTGGCAGGGGCGGCGGTTCCAGGCGCTCTACGCCCATCACGTGCTGTTCCACATCCCCAGCCCCGCCCTGCCCTTCCTGTTATGGCGGGGTCGTGACTGGTTGGTGCCGGAAGGACTGTTCTATTTCTGCGATGCCACCGGCGACGGGTTGGAAGGCACCATGCCCGACGGCCGCCATGTCGCCCTGCGCCGCCCGCAGACCCTGCACCGGCTGATGCGGGAGGCCGGATTCGCGCTGGTGGAGGAATGGCGCCGGCCGCTGGGCGCGCCCCGGCGACAACAGGGGTGGCTGGCCGGGATCTGGCAGAAAACAATGGAAGCGGCCTAGGGTCCGCACTGGAACAGTGTTTCCGGAACGGGCCAAACCATATGAACGCACGTTTTGACAGAACCACCCATCCGCTTCAGGTTCTGTTTCTACAATGTCAGCACCGCATAGCACAGGCCCCCAGCCACAGCGACAATCATCACCAGCTTAACCAAACGGGCCAGCCGTTTCCCCAAGGGGGCGGGATTGTCATTGGCGGCAGCCGGCGCCCGCCAGAGAAAGACGGGTGCTGCGAACATGGATTGGGCATTACGGGCGGCCCACAGGGGGCCGCCCGCTTTATGCTGACTATTCAGCCGCTCAGCCACGCTCGTTCAGCGGGACGAAATCCCGCGTCGTGTGACCGGTATAGAGCTGACGCGGACGACCGATCTTCTGGGTCGGATCCTCGATCATTTCCTTCCACTGGCTGATCCAGCCGACGGTGCGGGCCAGCGCGAACAGCACGGTGAACATGCTGGTCGGGAAGCCGATCGCCTTCAGGATGATGCCCGAATAGAAGTCCACGTTCGGGTACAGCTTCTTCTCGATGAAGTACTCGTCGGACAGGGCAATACGCTCCAGCTCCACGGCAATATCCAGCAGCGGATCGTCCTTGATGCCCAGTTCGGCTAGAACTTCCTTACAGGTCTGCTGCATCACCTTGGCGCGCGGGTCGTAGTTCTTATAAACCCGGTGGCCAAAGCCCATCAGACGGAAATTGTCGTTCTTGTCCTTGGCACGCTTGATGAATTCCGGAATGCGATCAACAGACTTGATCTCTTCCAGCATCTTCAGCACGGCCTCATTCGCACCACCATGGGCGGGGCCCCACAGGGAGGCGATACCGGCGGCGATGCAGGCGAACGGGTTTGCACCCGACGAACCAGCCAGACGGACGGTGGAGGTCGAGGCGTTCTGCTCGTGATCGGCGTGCAGGATGAAGATCTTGTCCATCGCCTTGGCGATGACCGGGTTGACCTTGTACTGCTCGCACGGAACCGCGAAGGTCATGTGCAGGAAGTTCTCGGCAAAGCCCAGATCGTTGCGCGGATAGACGAAGGGCTGACCGACCGAATATTTATAGGCCATGGCAGCAATGGTCGGCACCTTGGCGATCAGCCGGTGCGACGCGATGATGCGCTGGGTCGGGTCATTGATGTCGGTGCTGTCGTGATAGAAGGCCGACAGGGCGCCGACGACGCCGCACATGATGGCCATCGGGTGGGCATCGCGGCGGAAGCCACGGAAGAAGTTCGCCAACTGCTCATGCACCATGGTGTGGCGCGTGATGGTCTGTTCGAACTTGGCCTTCTGCTCAGGCTTCGGCAGCTCGCCATTCAGCAGCAGGTAGCAGACTTCCAGGAAGTCGCTCTTTTCCGCCAACTGCTCGATCGGGTAGCCCCGGTGCAGCAGCACACCTTCATCGCCATCGATGTAGGTGATCGCCGATTCGCAAGAGCCGGTGGAGGTGAAACCCGGATCGTAGGTGAAGCAGCCGGTGGCCGCATAGAGCTTGCGGATGTCGATAACATCCGGCCCCGTCGCGCCGTGCAGGATGGGCAAGGTCACTTGCTTGCCGTTCCGGTTGTCGATCAGGGTCACCGTATCGGCGGTTCCATCGCCCGCCGTCTGGGGAGTCTGGCTCATATCGGCACGTCCTCAAGGTGTTCTTGGGTGGGGCGGCTGCCCCGGGGTTCTTTTTAGGTGGCGGAGTGTAGTTGCGCAGCGCAGCAAGCGCAACGCAACTGCATCAAATTATCCACCCCTGGCGACATCTTCCAGCCGCACCAAGGTCTCGGCGCGACCAAGAATTTCCGCCACCTCGAAAATCGGCGGCGAAACGGTAGAACCGGTCAGGGCGGCACGCAGGGGCTGGGCCAGTTTGCCCAGCTTCAGACCGGTGCGCTCCGCATGGTCACGCACGATCTGTTCCAGTGCGGCACCGCTCCAATCGGGCGACGCGGCGAACGCTTCTGCCAGCGCCGCCAACTGCGACCGTGCCTCGGTCGTCAGCAGGGCCGCTGCCTTGTCATCCAGGGCAAGCGGCCGGTTGGCAAACAGATAGAGTGAACCTTCGGCCAATTCCAGTAGGGTTTTCACGCGCGGTTTGAAACCGGGCACGGAACGCAGCAGCCGCTCCTTCTCCGCGTCCGTCAAAGCCCGACCGATCTTGGCTTCGATGAAAGGGGTGGTCAGGGCCACCAAGCGCGCATCATCCGCCTCCCGGATATAATGCGCGTTCAGGTTCTCCATCTTGGCGAAGTCCAGCCGGGAGGGGGAGCGGCCGATCCCTTCCAGGGTGAACCATTCGATGGCCTGTTCGGTGGGGATGATTTCCGCATCGCCATGGCCCCAGCCCAGACGCAACAGGTAATTGCGCATGGTTTCCGGCAGGAAGCCCATGTCGCGGTAGGCCTCAATCCCCAACGCCCCATGGCGCTTGGAGAGCTTGGCGCCGTCCGGCCCGTGGATCAGCGGGATATGGGCAAATTCCGGGGCCGCCCAGCCCATGGCGTTATAGATCTGGAGTTGGCGGAAAGTGTTGGTCAGATGGTCGTCCCCACGCACGACATGGGTGACGCCCATGTCATGATCGTCCACCACCACGGCCAGCAGGTAAGTCGGCGTGCCGTCGGAGCGCAGCAGGATCAGGTCATCCAACTGGCTGTTCTGCACCCGCACTTCGCCCTGCACATGGTCATTCACCACCGTCTCCCCCTCACGCGGGGCCTTCAGGCGGATGGCGGGGGCGATGCCGGCGGGGGCTTCCGACGGGTCGCGGTCGCGCCAGCGACCGTCATAACGCGGCTGCTGGCCGGCGGCCTTCTGCGCCTCCCGCATCGCGTCCAGTTCTTCCGGCGTGCAGTAGCAGCGATAGGCGGTGCCGTTGGCCAGCATTTCCGCCACCACTTCGGCGTGACGGTCCTTGCGCTCGAACTGGCTGACCGCCTCGCCGTCCCATTCCAGGCCCAGCCATTTCAGCCCATCCAGGATGGCATCGACGGCCGCCTGGGTGGAGCGGGCGCGGTCGGTATCCTCGATCCGCAGCAGGAAGGTGCCCTGATGGTGCTTGGCAAAAAGCCAGTTGAACAGGGCCGTGCGGCCACCGCCAATATGCAGAAAACCGGTGGGGGATGGTGCGAAACGGGTGACAATTTTCATGATTAATACAATCTTCTGCGGGTAAACCAATCCGTTGCCGGCAGATGTAGCACAGCAGCGGGCCTTATGCACCGTGACGGTCATCACCAATGCGGCAAAGCACGCACATAAGAATAGCGGGGCCCCGGACCTGGACGGGAGAGGGCTTGGCACCCTGGGCGCTGGTCCGGCTTTTTGGGCGTGCGTTGCTGGCCGAACAGGGCCAGTGGCTGCTGTGGATACCGGTTACCCTGGCGCTGGGGATCGGTGCCTATTTCGCCTTGCCGCTGGAACCGCCCTTATGGTTGGCGGGTGTGCTGGCGGCGGCAACGTTGATAATCAGCTTGGCCATGATGCCGCGTTGGATCGTTGGGGGGCGGCTGGTTGCCCTGGTGCTGCTGGTGCCGGCATTGGGGATTTTGGCTGGCACCGTGCGGACGCAGATGATGGCGGCCCCCATGTTGGCGGCGACATATGGCCCCACGGTGATAACGGGCCGGGTGGTGGCGCTGCAAAAACAGGAACATAACCAGCGCCTGCATCTGGCAGACCCCTGGATTGCCGGGGTGCCATCCACTGACATGCCCCAACGCATCAGCGTGCTGTTGCGACCAGACGATCTGTTGCCCCCGCTGGGGGAAAAGCTGCGTATCTGGGGGCGGGCTTCCGGCCCTGGCGGGCCGATTGAGCCGGGCGCTTTCGACTTTCGCCGCTTCTCATATTTCCAGGGCATTGGCGGCAGCGCTGTGGCCTATGTCAAGGTCGAGCGGCAAGGGCAGGCAACCTCGGCGGGGGGCGAGGAATGGCACCTGCGGCTGGAGCGGTTGCGCCAATCCATCGCGGAGAAGGTGGGGGCGCGGCTAGACGGCGGTGCCGCTGGTCTGACCACGGCGCTGTTGAACGGCGATTCCAGCGGCATTCCCGATGATGATCTGGTGGCCATGCGGGTATCGGGGCTACAGCACCTGATCTCCATTTCCGGTCTGCATGTCGGGCTGGTGGCAGGGTTGGTGTTTCTGCTGGTGCGTGGGGGGCTGGCGCTGTGGCCTGCCGTGGCACTGCGCCACCCGATCAAGAAATATGCCGCTGTGATGGCCTTGGGCGCCGCCTTTTTCTACATGCTGATGGTGGGCTCGCCGGTGCCGACCCAGCGGTCGGTGCTGATGACCGGGATCATGTTGTTGGCGGTGCTGGCCGACCGCAACCCCTTTTCCCTGCGCGTCATCGCAGGGGCGGCGGTAGCGGTGCTGCTGGTGCAGCCTGAAAGCCTGACCGGCCCCAGCTTTCAAATGTCGTTCGCCGCCGTGGCTGCCCTGATCATGGTTTATGATGCCCTGACCCCTTGGCTCGCCAGGCGGCGGCGGGAAGGCGGCGGCGGCTGGCTGGGCAAGGGGCTGGCCTATGCTGGTGGCTTGATCCTCACATCCCTGGTGGCCAGTCTGGCGACGACGCCCTACGCCATCTATAATTTCCAGACGGTGGCGAATTACGGGCTGCTGTCCAACATGATCGCCGTGCCGCTCACCAGTTTCTGGGTAATGCCCTGGGGGCTGCTGGCCTGCCTGCTGATGCCGTTTGGGTTGGAAGGTTGGGCCATCAGTGCCATGGGCTGGGGCGTGGAGGGGATTTTATGGACGGCCCGTCTGGTGGCGGGCCTGCCCGGTGCAACGGTCACCCTGCCGGTCATGCCACTCTGGGGGCTGGTGGCCTTCACCCTGGGTGGGTTGTGGCTGGGCATCTGGCAGGGGCGGGTGCGCTGGTTGGGCCTATTCGGTATCTTGCTGATGCCGATCAGCTTTTTCTTCTACACCTCACCCGATATTCGGGTGGATGCGGATGCCGGGGTGATTGGCATCCGCACCGCCGATGGTGGGTTGCTGGTTTCCAGTCGCCAAAGGGCGCGGTTTGACAGTGATGAATGGGCCGTGCGCGACGGGCTGACCGACCCACCCCGGCGCTGGCCCAAGCGCGGCAGCCCGAAGGATGGCCTGACCTGTGCCGATAGCGTCTGTCTTTACCGCACTAAGGGGCAGGTTCTGGCGCTTATCAGCGATGGAGAGGGGGGTGTCACTTGCCCTTCGGTGGCACTTGATGCCGTGATCAGCCTGCGGCAGGGCTTGGCATGTCCTGCCCCCTTGATGATCGAACGGGATGTGATCCTGCAGCGTGGTGCCCATGCATTGTGGCTTTCCCCGTCCGGGATCACCGTTGAAACGACAAGGCCGCACCCGGGGGCGCGGCCTTGGCAGTGATCAACGACGTGCTGGCTCAATATCCTGGCGGACGCTTGGCCGTCTGCACCTTCTTGGGCAGGGTCAGCTCAGATTTCTGCTGGGCATAGGCGATGGCAATACGGGCACCGATGGCGGCATTGTTCAACAACAAGGCGCGGTTGGCGGTCAGGCTCGCACCGTCGGTCAATTCCTCCATCCGTTTCAGCAGGAAGGGGGTCAGCGCCTTGCCGCGCACACCCTGGGCGTCTGCCTCGCCGACCGCGCGCTGGATGGCGGCTTCCACGGCTTCCGCATCCAGGGCGGCGGCATCGGGGATCGGCACCCCCACCACCACGCCGCCACCCAGACCCAACAGCCATTTGGCGCGCAGCACGCGCGCCACCTCCTCCGGCGTGTCGCAGCGGCCATCCACCGGCAAAGGCAGGCTGGCGGTATAGAAGGCGGGGAACCGGTCGGTGCCATAGCCGATCACCGGCACGCCCTTGGTTTCCAGATATTCCAGCGTGCGCGGCAGGTCCAGAATGGCCTTGGCCCCGGCGCAGATAACGGCCACATCGGTGCCGGCCAGTTCTTCCAGATCGGCGGAGATATCCAGCGTGGTTTCCATGCCACGATGCACACCGCCAATGCCGCCGGTGGCGAACACGGCGATGCCGGCCAGATGGGCAGCGATCATGGTGGAGGCCACGGTGGTGGCGCCATCGGCATGTTGGGCCAATGCCAGGGGCAGGTCACGCCGGCTGACCTTGCGCACACCCGGCTGGGCCAACCGCTCCAGATCATCGTCGTTCAGGCCGACGCGGATGCGACCGTCCAACACGGCGATGGTGGCGGGGATCGCCCCTTCGGCCCTGACCGCAGCCTCGATGGCGCGGGCGGTCTCCACATTGGCCGGATAGGGTAGGCCATGGCTGATCACGGTCGATTCCAGCGCCACCACGGCCCGGCCCTGCTTCAACGCCTGGGCGACCTCGGGATGGATGGAAAGGAAGTCCTGCATCTGTCTCTCCTGCTTTGCGGCGGAGAATGCCCCCGCGCTGGGCGGCAAGCAAACGCGGAACGGAGGCTGCAAGGCTGCTTCCCGCTTGCCGCAACCCAGCTCTGCGGTTAGCACTGAAGCTTGATGCCGGCGGCAAGACCGGACCGGAAAAGCGGACAAGGAAGGCAGTATGGCAAACCAACCTATCGGACAGTCTTCGGGTGGCATTCTGGGCGTGATTGAGCGGGTGGGCAACCGCCTGCCGGACCCGGTCAGCCTGTTCCTGATCGCCATCATCATCCTGATCGCCCTGTCGGCCGCCATGGCCGGCATGGGCGTATTGGCCATCCATCCAGCGACGGGCAAGGAGGTGACGGCGGTCAGCCTGCTGTCGGCAGAAAATATCCGCCGGCTGTTCACCGACATGCCGACCATTTTCGCCAGCTTCCCGCCGCTGGCCATGGTGCTGCTGGTGATGATGGGGGTGGGTGTGGCGGAAAAGACCGGGCTGATCGGTGCCTCCCTGGGGGCACTGGTCCGGGCCATGCCGAAAAGCCTGCTGACCTTCACCGTGATTTTCGCCGGTGTGCAATCCAGCCTGGCCACCGATGCCGGCTATGTCGTGCTGATCCCGCTCGCCGGGCTGATGTTCCACAGCGTCGGGCGGCATCCGGTGGCCGGCATCGCGGCAGCCTTTGCCGGCGTGTCGGCGGGTTTCTCCTCCAACATTCTGATCACCGGGCTGGACCCGCTGCTGGCCGGCATCACCCAGGCGGCGGCCCGGCTGGTCGATCCGGCCTATGAGGTGCCGGTGACCGCCAACTGGTATCTGATGATGGCCTTCGTGCCACTGTTCAGCATCGTCGGCACTATCGTATTGGATCGGCTGGTGGAACCGCGCCTGCTGGCCACTGCCCCTGTGCCCGCCGGCCATGTGGTGACGGTGGAAACGGTGACGGAGGCACAACAGGCCGCGGAAAGGCGGGGCCTGCGCTTTGCCGGCGGGGCGCTGCTGCTGTGCATCCTGGCCATGCTGGCCGCCGTGCTGCCGGAAGGGGCCATCTTCCGTGATGCCAAGGGCACGGTGGAACCGTTCCTGAAAGGGCTGGTGGCGATGCTGTTCGCCATTTTCCTGATTGTCGGCATCGCCTATGGCATCGGCGCCCGCATCATCCGCAATGATAAGGATGTGGTGCGGATGATGGGCCAATCCATGGCCGACATGGGCGGCTATATCGTGCTGGCCTTCTGCTGTGCCGTCTTCATTGCCCTGTTCGGCTGGTCCAATCTGGGGGTGATTCTGGCCATCGAAGGGGCGGAGATGCTGAAATCCGCCGGCATTGTCGGCCTGCCGCTGATGCTGGCGCTGATCCTGGTGTCGGCCATGATCAATATCCTGATCGGCAGTGCGTCCGCCAAATGGGCCATTCTGGGGCCGGTTTTGGTGCCGATGCTGATGCTGGTCGGCGTCAGCCCGGAGGCCACACAGGCCGCCTATCGCGTGGGAGACAGTTTCACCAACCCGATCACGCCGCTGATGCCTTATTTCCCGCTGATCCTGATCATGTGTCAGCGCTATGTGCCGGGTTTTGGCATTGGTTCGCTGATCGCCACCATGTTGCCGCTGGCGCTGTGGATGGGCTTTGCCGCTATCACCCTGTTCTCTGGCTGGATGATCCTGGATTTGCCGTTGGGGCCAGGTTCCGCCATCCATATGCCAGCCGGTTGAACCGGGGCGGCTGGCGGAAATTGTGACAGAGCCTATATCAAGGACATGACCATGCCAGCCGCATCCCCGCCACCACCCGACAGTTGGGTGCGCCCCTGCCCGCCGGAACAGGGTGGGGGCCTGTGGGTGGAACCAGGCGGGTTCCATGTCGATCCCACCCGTGCCGTCACCCGCGCCGTCATCACCCATGGCCATTCCGACCATGCAAGGCCCGGCCATGCCCAAGTGCTGGCCACGGCACCCACGCTGGATATCATGCGCGCCCGGCTGGGGGCGAGTGCGGGCGGCAGCCTGCAAACCCTCCCCTATCACCAGCCGCTGCGCATCCAGGATGTCACCGTCACCCTGGTGCCGGCCGGCCATGTGCTGGGCAGTGCCCAGGTGGTGCTGGAATATCAGGGTAGCCGGGTGGTGGTCTCCGGTGATTACAAGCGTCGGCATGATCCCACCTGTGCCCCGTTTGAGCCGGTGGCTTGTGATGCCTTCATCACGGAGGCCACCTTTGGCCTGCCGGTCTTCCGCCACCCGCCGGCAGCGGCGGAGATTGCGCGGCTGCTCCATGCCGGGCAGGTGTTCCCGGAACGCTCGCTGGTGGTGGGTTGCTACGCCCTGGGCAAGTGTCAGCGGCTGATCGCCCATCTGCGGGAGGCGGGCTATGACAAGCCCCTCTATCTCCATGGTGCCCATCTGCCGCTTTGTGAGCTGTATCAGCGCCATGGCGTCGATCTGGGCGAGTTGCGCCCCGCCACGGTGACGGGGAAGGAAGAGATGCAGGGTGCCATCGTGCTGGCCCCGCCATCGGCCCTGATGGATAAATGGGCCCGCCGCCTGCCCGATCCCTTGATCGCCTATGCGTCGGGCTGGATGCGGGTACGGGCGCGCGCCCGTCAGCATGGGGTGGAAATGCCGCTGGTCATCTCCGACCATGCCGATTGGGATGAACTCTGCGAGACCCTGCAGGATGTGGCCGCCCCGGAAGTTTGGGTGACCCATGGCGCGGAGGAGGCGCTGGTGCATTGGGCCAATCTGAACGGCTTCCGCGCCCGGCCCCTGCATCTGATCGGTTTCGGCGATGAGGAGACGTGAACCATGGAACGGTTCGCCGCCCTGATCGATGCCTTGGCCTATCAGCCTGCCCGCAATGGCAAGCTGCGGTTGCTGGTGGATTATTTTGCCCAGACACCGGACCCAGATCGCGGCTATGGCTTGGCGGCGCTGACCGGTGGCTTGTCCTTTGCCGCCGCCAAGCCGGCCCTGGTGCGCGAACTGGTGGCGTCGCACACCGATGCCACCCTGTTCGCACTCTCCTATGATTTTGTTGGTGATCTCGCCGAAACTGTGGCCCTGATCTGGCCGCAGCGGCCCGGCAGCAACCAGCCGTCACCGTCCCTGACAGAAATCGTCGCGGCCCTGGCCGGGGCCAAGCGGGCAGACGTGCCGGGCCTGATCGAAGGTTGGCTGGATGGGCTGGACGCCACCGGGCGCTGGGCCCTGCTGAAACTGATCACCGGCGGAATGCGCATCGGCGTATCGGCCCGGCTGGCCAAGACGGCCCTGGCCGATTATGGCACGGCGCACGGTGTGGCCGTGGATGTAGATGCGATTGAGGAAATCTGGCACGGGCTGACGCCACCCTATCAGCCGCTGTTCGCCTGGCTGTCGGGCGGCGGCCCCAGGCCGGATGTGGCCGGCACCGGCGGTTTCCGCCCGATGATGCTGTCCCACCCGCTGGAAGAGGCGGATTTGGAGAGCCTTTCAGCCGCGGATTTCCGCGCTGAATGGAAATGGGATGGCATCCGCGTGCAGCTTGTGGCGCGCGGCCAGCCAGGGGCGGCGCGGATTTACAGCCGCACCGGCGACCAGATCGCCGCCGCCTTCCCCGATGTGGCGGCGCATATGGGCTTCACCGCCGTGCTGGATGGGGAATTGCTGGTGGCCCGCGATGGCCGCATCGCCCCCTTCAACGACCTGCAACAGCGCCTGAACCGCAAGCAGGTGACGGCGAAGCTGCTGAAGGATCATCCGGCCTGGGTGCGGCTGTACGATATCCTGTTTGACGGCGATGAAGACCTGCGCGGCCTTCCCTTCGATGAACGCCGCGCCCGGTTGGAAGGGTGGTTTGCCCGCACCAACCCAACCGGCATGGACCTGTCCCCCCTGCTGGATTTCAGCCATTGGGAGGAACTGGCGGCCCTGCGCCTGAATGCCCGCGACAGCGCGGTGGAAGATGGCGCCATCGAAGGGGTGATGCTGAAACGCCGTGACAGTACCTATGTCGCCGGTCGCCCCAAAGGCCCCTGGTTCAAATGGAAGCGCGGGCCGCTGGTGGCCGATTGCGTGCTGATGTACGCCCAGCGCGGCCATGGCAAACGCTCCAGCTTCTACAGCGATTACACTTTCGGTGCCTGGCGGGGCCAACCGGGGGACGGGGGCGAACTGGTGCCCGTCGGCAAAGCCTATTTCGGCTTCACGGATGAGGAATTGGCCCAGATCGACCGCTGGGTGCGCAACCATACCAGCAACCGTTTCGGCCCGGTGCGCGAAGTGTCACCGGGGCTGGTGTTCGAGGTTGCGTTTGACAGCGTTCACCCGTCTGCCCGGCACAAGAGCGGCATCGCCATGCGCTTTCCCCGCATCAGCCGCATCCGCTGGGACAAACCGGCGGCAGAAGCGGATCGGCTGGAGACATTGGAGCGGATGGTGATATCATGACCGCATGGCAGAAACCGGGGATGCCCATGTCAGGTTGGTGGGGGAAGGTGGCACATGTCGGGCTATCCGGGCTGGCAACCTGTATGGGGGGCCTTCTCGTCATCTCGTTCTGGCTGTCTGTCATGACACATGGGCGGGAGACGGTGGAACAAGCCATGGAGACGCCGCTTATCATTTCACAGCCTTACATGGTGGCTCCACCTTGTCCGGGCGTCTTTTTCTTTGATGAAACGCCCCCACCCCGTCCGAAAAAACGCACCCATAAATCCCGCTAAGTATTTCGGGCGGCTGTTCGGTCTTTTCCTCGACGCTTGCCTCCATCCCCCGTTCAGAAGTCAATATCGATGAAGCCCGCTAAATCCCGCGTCCTGATCTATCCCGCCCAGAAGGTGCAGCCGGCCAGCATGGCGCTGGCTATGACGGAACTGGAGAAAATTCCGCCGACATCGGTGCGTGGCGGGCGCGTTTGGGTACGGCTGGCCGGCCTTGTCGGGGTGGTGATCGGGGCGCTGATCATCCCCGGTTATATCGTCGCCATCTCGCTGGGCTATCAGCCGCTGGAGCCCCTGCAGGGCAAAATCTTCATGATCATGCCGCCGTCGGAAAAGCCGGCGATCCCCGGCGGCACACAGCCCTGACGATCATTTTTGAACGCCACGGTCGCGTATTTTCTGAAGTGCGGCCGCACTATGTTTAATTTTCTGGCGAATAAATAAAAACCCCGCCGGGCTTTGCTGCCCAGGCGGGGTTTTTCGTATCCCCTCCCCGCCCGTTGTCGGACGGGGAGAGGCATAACCGAACCGATCACGTATCCAGGAAGCTGCGCAGCTTGCGGGAACGCGACGGGTGTTTCAGCTTGCGCAGCGCCTTCGCCTCAATCTGGCGGATACGCTCGCGGGTCACGCTGAACTGCTGGCCCACTTCCTCCAGCGTATGGTCGGTGTTCATGCCGATGCCGAAGCGCATCCGCAGAACACGTTCCTCACGGGCGGTCAGGGTGGCCAGTATACGGGTGGTGGTCTCCCGCAGATTGGCCTGGATGGCGGCATCGAGGGGCAGAACGGCGTTCTTATCCTCGATGAAATCGCCCAGATGCGAATCTTCCTCATCGCCAATCGGCGTTTCCAGGGAGATCGGCTCCTTGGCGATCTTCAGCACCTTGCGGACCTTTTCCAGCGGCATCATCAACCGCTCGGCCAGTTCCTCCGGTGTCGGCTCCCGCCCGATCTCGTGCAGCATCTGACGGCTGGTGCGCACCAGCTTGTTGATCGTTTCGATCATGTGCACGGGAATACGGATGGTGCGGGCCTGATCAGCGATCGACCGGGTGATCGCCTGCCGGATCCACCATGTCGCATAGGTGGAGAACTTGTAACCGCGCCGGTATTCGAACTTATCCACCGCCTTCATCAGGCCGATATTGCCTTCCTGGATCAGATCCAGGAACTGCAGGCCACGGTTGGTATACTTCTTGGCGATGGAGATCACGAGACGGAGGTTGGCTTCCACCATCTCCTTCTTGGCGCGGCTGGCTTCCTTCTCGCCCTTCTGCACGGTGGAGACGATGCGGCGGAACTCACCGATCGGCAGCCGGGCCTGGCTGGAGACGTCACCGATATTTTCCCGAACGCGGGCAACCTCCTGCGAGGAGCGCTCGGCAAAACGGCCCCAGGCCTTGGAGATATTCTTGCAGCGATCCAGCCAGTTCGGGTCCAGTTCCGACCCGTAATAATGCTGCAGGAAGTCTTCACGCTTCACGCGGCAATCGGTGGCCAGACGCAGCAGACGGCCTTCAAAGCCCAGCAGCTTGCGGTTCAGGGCATAGAGCTGTTCGACAAGCTGTTCGATACGGCCATTGTTCAGGCGCACGGAATTGACCAGCTCGGTCAATTCGGCCTTCACCTTTTCGTACTTCTTGTCTACGCCCTTAACCTCTTCGCCGCGCTGCAAGGCCGCCAGACGCAGCTCCTGCATCTTGTGCAGACGCTCATAGGCCTCTTCGATCTTGCCGAAGGTTTCCAGCACCTTGGGCTTCAGCTCGGCTTCCATGGCGGAAAGGGAGACATTGCCCTCCTCCTCGCCATCAGCAGCAGGGCCGGCGCCCTCGCCTTCCCCCTCGGCACGCTCGCCTTCTTCTTCCTCGCGGTCAGCGGCGGGGCCATCCAGCGTCTCCGGCGGCAGTTCACCCGATTCCGGGTCAACGCCGTAAGAGGCATCCAGATCGATAATATCGCGCAGCAGCATCTTGCCGTCTTGCAACGACTGATGCCATTCGATGATGGCCTGAATGGTCAGCGGCGATTCGCAAATCGCCCCGATCATCATTTCCCGGCCGGCTTCGATGCGCTTTGCGATGGCGATTTCGCCTTCGCGTGACAGCAGCTCAACCGAACCCATTTCGCGCAGATACATGCGCACCGGGTCATCGGTGCGGCCAATATCATCATCGTCCAGGTTACCGGACTGGCGGCCTTCGCCGTCGCCGGCTTCGCCGCTGCTCTCTTCCTGTTCCTCTGCCTCGACGACATTGATGCCCATCTCGGACAGCAACGCCATCGTGTCTTCGATCTGCTCGGAAGACGAACTGTCCTGCGGCAGGGCCGCGTTCAGCTCGTCATAGGTGACGTAGCCACGCTCCTTGCCCCGCGCGATCATCTTCTTGACGGCAATTGCCATGCCGTCCATCAGAGGGCCGTTCGCTTCCTCTTCACGCTGCTCCGACACTTCCGCCGTCTGCGCCGCTTTAGTCGCCATTCGCTCGCTGCCCCCGTACCTTCAAGGCTGCCACCGGTAAACGCAAATGGACGACTCGGGCAAGTACCCGGTCATCCACCAATCTCTGTCCTGGCTATAAAATCAAAGAGTGACATACGACTGTGTCGGCCAAGACACAGTTTTGGCATGAGCAGGCAATGATGGCACCGACACCCACTGGCATGTGCCCTCATCCCCCATCCTGATCGGGATCATTGGTATGCCCCCGGCGGTTCAGCACTTCCTGTTGAAGCAATCGCAAGCGTGCCAGATCGGCCTCGCTGAAGGTTTCAGCGAAACGTCGCTCGGCTTCCCGCAGTTCCTGCTGAAGCAATGTCACCTCGGAGCCTAACCAAACCTCCTGCCAGCCACTCTTCGCCGCTTCGATGGACGCTCCTGGTTGCGCAAACTTCGGCGCGTCTGCACTCAGCAGACTATCCAGCGTCTCTTGAAAGCCGCGCAGAGACAGGTGGCGCTTCAAGCCCTCCGCGTCAAGTGCTGATTCGGCCGTCAGACATGCAACAAGTGCCTGACGGAGCATTTCCAGCGCCGGATCGCTGAAATCCGCCTGGCCCAACAGCTCCCCCACCTGTTCGAACAGGGCGGGATGATGCAGCACGGTGACCAGCAGCCAGCGTTCCCGCCGGCGCGGATCGGTCAGGATGGCGCCGCTGCGATGGCTTCTGTCCCACAAATGGCTGACGGGGATTTCACCCGGACGCTGGCGGCGCGGGCCACCGCCAGCGCCGAAGCCGCGCGAACCACCCTCGGCAAAGCCCGCCCCCCGGATGGCGGCGCGCAATTTATCGCGCAGGGCAGCGCGGTAATTATACTGCACCGACTTGTCGGCAATAGCGTCGGTCAACTGGTTGATGGTGCTTTCAATGGTCAGCCGACCTTCCGCCGTGCGCGGTTCATTGCCTTGGCGGGCATATTCCCAGATGAAATCCTCCAGCGACAGGGCCCGATCCAGCACCGCCTCAAACGCTGTTTTGCCGCCACCCCGGATCAGGCTGTCCGGGTCTTCCTTTTCCGGCATGAAGGCAATGCGGGCCGATACTTCCGGCGTCAGCACCGGCAGGATACGTTCGACCGCCCGTTGCGCCGCCCGCCGGCCGGCATTATCGCCATCAAAGCAGAGGATGGGCCGGCGACGTCCCTCCGGTGCCAGTTTCCACAGCTCCTGGATCTGGGTTTCCGTCAGGGCGGTACCCAGCGGTGCCACCGCCCCCTCAAACCCTGCCAGAACGCAGGAAATCACATCCATATAGCCTTCGGTGACGATCAGGGACTGACCATCGGCCGCCGCCTGCCGCGCCCGCGACATGCCATAGAGAATGTGCCCCTTATGGAAGAGCGGATTTTCGGCCGAATTGATATATTTCGGCCCGTCCCCTTCCAGCACGCGCCCACCAAAGGCCACCACCCGGCCCCGCCGGTCGGTGACGGGGAACATCACCCGGTTCCAGAAGAAATTGCGCACCGCCTTGCCGTTTTCGGGCCGTTTGAACAGCCCGACCTCGATCATGTCGGCCTCGCCATAGCCGGCCTCCGTCAGCACTGCATAAAGCCCCGCCCCGTCCTGCGGGGCATAACCCAAACGGAAGCGGGCGATGCCGTCGCCATCCAGCCCGCGCCGGCGCAGATAATCCAACGCCATGCGGCCGCCATGGCTGAACAATTGCTGCTCGTAATATTTGGCCGCCCGTTCCACCAGATCATAGAGCGATTTCTGCCGCTCGAACCGTTCACGCTCCTGCGGGGTGGCCTTGGGCACCGCCATGCCCACCTCACCCGCCAGATTCTCCACCGCCTCCATGAAAGAGAGGTTGTCATAGCGCATGACGAAACCGATCTGGTCGCCATGGGCACCACAGCCAAAACAGTGAAAAAAGCCCTTCTGGTCGTTGACGTAGAAGCTGGGCGACTTCTCATTATGGAAGGGACAGGGCGCCTTGAATTCCCGCCCGGCGCGGATCAGGCGCATACGTTTTTGCACCACCTCCGATACGGAAATGCGGGTACGTAACTCTTCCAAAAACTGCGGCGGCAGGGCCATGTGAAGGCGGACTTCCCATCAACGGGCAGACAGATCAGCCGTTGACCATACAACATGCACCAGCCGCCGCGCCATGTGGCAGCGGACTTATCCCCAGGTTGCTGAGTTATCCACAGCCCATCGCTTCAATGAAGCAGGATGGCGTAATCACCGATGACCTGGAAACCCAGCGCCAGATAGGCGCGCCGCGCCGGCTCGTTCTCCTTGCCGGTGAACAGCACCGCCAGCCGCGCGCCATCATCGCGGGCGGCCAACAGGGCACCGGCAACCACAGCACGGGCATAACCCCGGCCCCTTAAGTCGCGCGGGGTCCAGACCCCGCCGATCTGCACCGTATCCGGGATGCGGGCATTATGGGTGGCCATGGAGAGAATCGCCCCATCGGCCCCGGTCAGCACAAACACGTCGCCCGTTTGCACGCCGGCAGCGATATCGGCTTCTGCCTGCGCCCGCAGGGTGGCATCCGGCACTGCCTCCAGCGCCTCCACAGAATAATCCACCCGCCAGCCGGCCAGCAGGGGAATATCCTGCGCCGTCGCCCGTCGCCAGTCACAGGCACCGCTGCTCAACAGGGGTGGGACGACCAGCCGATCCAGCGACAGGTCGAACAGATCCTCCGCCCCGCCCCGCTGGAAGGATAGTTCGGAAAATGCTTCCGCCACAGCCCTTGCCGCCGCCAAGGGCCCAACCAAGCCGCAAAGCGGCCGATCACCATCCGCCATCAGATGGCGCGCCAGTTCCACCGCCAGCACAGGCGGCGCCTGGATCAGCATATTGCCGTTCCAGCAATGGGCGATGACGCCGACAATATCGCCCTCGGCCGTCAGGGCCGCCGCATAACGGCCGTGGAAGCGCCGCCCCTGATCCACCAGCCCGGCACGGCGCAGGTTGGAGCGCAGGAATAGTGACGTGGCCGGGTGGCCGGCCAGATAGGCATCCAGCCGCCCCTCATCCCCCGGTATCAGCCGAGCGATACGTGTCAAAGCGCCCTCTCTCAGCTCACCAGCTTTTCGCGCACGATGGCGCTGGCCTTGGTGAAATCCATCTGGCCGGCGAAACGGCCGCGCAGTTCGGCCATCACCTTGCCCATATCCTTCACGCCGGTGGCACCGATCTCCGCGATCAGGGCGGCAATGGCCTCCCGCGTCGCCGCCTCATCCAATTGCTGGGGCAGGAAATTCTCAATGACGGTGATTTCTTCGGCTTCCTGCTGGGCCAGCTCCTGACGGCCACCCTGCTCATACATGGTGATGCTTTCACGGCGCTGCTTCACCATGGTCTGCAGCATGGCCAGGATTTCGGCATCGTCCACACCATCCATCTGGCCACGGCCACGGGCGGCAATATCGCGGTCCTTCAGGGCGGCGATGATCAGACGCACCGTGGCAACGGTGCGCTGATCCTTGGCGCGCATCGCATCCTTCAGGGCCTCGTTCAGCGTCTGACGCAACATGACATACCTCGGGGTTGATCCAGAAAAACAGGGGCGAAGAGTAAACAACATAAGCTTCAAATGCCAGCCATTCGGAAACCCCAGTAAGAAACCCCTGTATGTTTGCCCCCTGCATGGTGACGCTTAGCAGGGGCGCGCACAGGTCGGGTTGACCGCTGTAACGCGATTGTCTATTTCAACGCCCGAACCGTTCCGGCCCCGGCCGGCGCGCGGTATCGGCGCGACCTGCCATAACCCAGAGGGTGCGAACCCAGCGGGTGACGGATGGGGCGCGACGCCCCGCGGGCAGGCCGCCCCGCTTTTCAGCGGGTGGCCAACCATTTTTGGGTGCCCGCCCCCGGGCATCGCCACTGATCATAAGGTACGCCGCCGATGACCGACACCCCGTCGATGGGTTCCCCCACCCACGCGCCCGCCCCGACCGGAGCCACTGGCGTTCTGGTTCTCGCAGACGGATCGGTGTTCTGGGGGCGCGGCATCGGCGCCGCCGGCCATCGCGTGGGTGAGGTATGCTTCAACACCTCCATGACCGGCTATCAGGAAATCCTGACCGATCCGTCCTATGCCGGCCAGATCATCACCTTCACTTTCCCCCATATCGGCAATGTCGGTACCAATCCTGAGGATATCGAGACGCTGACGCCGGTGGCGCGCGGCCTGATCCTGAAGGCCGATGTGACGGAGCCGTCCAACTGGCGCGCCACGCGCCATCTGAATGACTGGCTGCAATCGCATGATGTGGTCGGCATCAGCGGGATCGATACCCGCCGCCTGACCCGCCGCATCCGGGATGTTGGTGCCCCCAACGGCGTTATCGCCCATGCGCCCGATGGCAAGTTCGACCTGGAGGCGCTGCTGGCGCTGGCCAAGTCCTGGCCCGGCCTGGAAGGCATGGATCTGGCCAAGGATGTCAGCACCCGCCAGAGCTATGGCTGGGATGAAAGCATCTGGTCGCTGAAGGAAGGCTATGGCAAGCAGACCGAGCCGAAGCACCATGTCGTGGCGATCGATTTCGGTGCCAAGCGCAATATCCTGCGCTGTCTGGCGGCATCGGGCTGCAAGGTGACGGTGGTGCCGGGCGACACGCCCGCCGCCGATATCCTGGCACTGAACCCCGATGGCGTCTTCCTGTCCAACGGCCCCGGCGACCCGGCCGCCACTGGCACCTATGCCGTGCCGACCATCAAGGCCATCGTTGATAGCGGCAAGCCGGTGTTCGGCATTTGCCTGGGCCATCAGATGCTGTCCCTGGCCCTGGGTGGCCGGACGGAGAAGATGGAAAAGGGCCATCGCGGTGCCAACCATCCGGTGAAGGATCTGGCCTCGGGCGTGGTGGAAATCACCAGCCAGAACCATGGCTTCGTCGTGCTGCCGGAAAGCCTGCCGGACACTGTGGAAGTGACCCACGTGTCCCTGTTTGACGGCACCAATGAAGGCATCCGCCTGAAGGGTCGCCCGGTCTTCTCCGTGCAATATCACCCGGAAGCCAGCCCGGGGCCGGAGGATAGCCACTACCTGTTCAGCCGCTTCATCGATGCCATCGAAGGGCGGTATTGAGGTGAGCGATTTTACCAGGGCGCTCCGCCTAGGTGAACTGAACCGTCCGTCCGCCATGCCGGACGGGCTGGCCGCCCTGGTGGGGCAATGGCCCGTCATCCAGCGCTCCCCCGGTGGGGAGGCGCTGCTGGATGAACGTGGCCTGCTGCGGGTCAGCGACCGCTGGAACCTGCCCGATGGCAGCTTCCCCACCGACACGCCCATCGCCAGCCATGGCGGCTGGGCACTGGGCCGGCTGACTGGTGATGTCTGGCAGTTGGTGCAGCAGGAACCGGCCCTGCCGCGCGATCAGGCCCGCGCCCTGCTGCGCGAACGGACCGAACGGCTGCTGCATGGCCGCCGCTGGACCGGTGCCGACCTGGAAGCGATGGACAGTCTGGCCAAGCAAGCCCCCCTGCCGCTGGCCGAGTGGCTGGCCGGTCAGGAAGGCCGTGAACGCTCGCTGAAATCGCTGCTGAAGCTGGAACTGGTACGCCAGGCGGATGGCGACCACCCTGCCCTGCCTGCCGCTGTACGGGAACGCATCGCCGATGCCCCCATCCTGTGGCAGGATGAAGATGGGGCGGAGGTGGTGGCCGATGTGCTGGCGCATAGCGCCCGCCGTATGGAAATCGCCGCCAAGCGCAGCACGCGCAATGACCGCCAGCGCGGCGAGGATTTGCGGTCCAGTCTGGCGGAGGCTGTCCAGGCGTCCTTCCCGCTGATGCCCCATGATGTCGCATCGTCGGTGGCGGCCCGGCTGGCCCCGGTTGCGATCAAACTGGGCCGCCGCCCCGCGACGCAGGCCATTGTTGATTGCGTGGCGGAACTGCGCCTTGAACGTTGGCGTCAGGTCATTATTGGCGACCCCCGCGTCGCCGCCCGCCTGCAGGACATGCTGGTCAAGGGTGACAATAACCGAGCCCGCAAACGCTATCGTGATCAGCGGGCGCTGGAAAAGGTCGCCAAGGAAGTGGCCGAGTGGCGGGGCGAGCTGCCACCCGTCACCTCCCGCTGGCTGGATTAAGGTTCAGTGCCCTGCCGCCGGCAGGGCCAGCCCCTTCTCCGCCATCACTTGGCGCAGCAGGATGGGATCGTCGGTGATGATCCCATCCACCTTCCAGTCGATCAGTTGGCGCATGGCGGCGGCGTCATCGACCGTCCAAGGCAGCACCTGAAGGCCCAACGCCTTGGCCTGGGCCACCAGTTCCTTGCTCAGATTGCGGTAATAGGGCGACCAGACTTTACCGCCGGCCGCCTTCACCGCCGCCGGAACGCTGCCGCCATGGTCCGCCGGGGCGAAGCCGGCCGTCCAGGCCGCCGCCTTCGGCCCGGTCACGTTGCTTTCTTCCGGATCATCGATGGTCAGATAGGCGGTGGGGATGGCCGGTGCGATACGCTGCACCACCAGCAAGGTCCGCCAGTCGAAGCTCTGGATCGTCACGCGGTTTTCCATCCCGGCCTTGCGCACCGCCTCCACCAGCGTGTGGGCAAACTGTTCCGGGTCCACCGTGTCGGCCGGTGCGGTCGGGTCGATCTTGGTTTCAATGTTGAAGCGGACCTGATCGGCCCCCTTCGCCTTGACCAGATCGAACAGGCTGGCCAGGGTGGGAATGCGGGTACCGTCAATCGACTGCTGCCGGCTGAACCGCTTGGCATAATCGCTGTCTGGGCGGATGCGGCCCACATCATAGCGGCCGATTTCTGCCAGAGTCAGGCTGTGCCAGGAAGGCGTCGGCGCCGTCACCCATTGCCCATCGGCCCCACGGGCCAGATGGGTATCCACGTGCCGCTCATGGGCAATGATCAGGGTGCCGTCCTTGCTGATGCCGGTATCCAGTTCCAGCGTCGTCACACCAAGAGCAATGGCATTGGCAAAGGCCGGCAGGGTATTTTCCGGCCACAAGGCGCGTCCCCCGCGATGGGCTTCCAGATCAAAGGCCCCCGCCGCACCGGACAAGAGCAGGGAGGACAGGGCGACCAGCGCCAGACGCTTGAAAGACATCAATTTTCCACCATCAACCGGATCATCCGTCAGGGTGCTGACTGTAGCGACCGGCAAAAGGGGGTGGCATGAAGTTTACGTGAAAACTCAACCACCCGTCGCCCATTGGCGTGTCAACCCATAGGCCTGATAATCCTCCTCCACCTCCGGGTCGAGTTCGAGGGCGGCTTGCAGATCGGCCTCCGCCAGGGCCGCCTCTGCCGGGTCTTTGCGGGCCAACCACAAGCGCGCCAAGCCGCGCATATAGAGCGAGGGCGCCATATCAGGCTCTTTCGCCAGGGCCATGTTGAAAGCGGCAATCGCCTCTGCCGGGCGCCCCAGCCGCAGCAGCACAACGCCCCGGCTGTCCAGCGCTTCGGCGAATTCTGGGGCTTCGGCAAGCGCCGCGTCGCAATTTTCCAAGGCCTCTTGCAGCTCTATATTCCGTGTCACCCGCACCCAGCAAAGATGGTTGAGCAGGCTGGGCGAAGGCTGCTTTTCCGCCAGTTCAACCAACATGTCCCTCATATCGGCCGACCGTCCCGCCGCTTCGGACAAGTCACCCCGCAAGCGCATCAGCATATCGGCGTCCGGATAACTCTCCAACAGCGTATCGATTTCCGCGATGCCTTCATCATAGGCGCCATCCTGGATACGCATTGTCGCCCGCATGTCGATAGCGCGATCAAAACCCGGCATTTCAACCAGCACGGCGGCTAGGTCGTCATAGGCCCCCTTTCGCACCCGGTCATCAGGATGGTGACTGCGCGCCTGGGCGCGGCGCATATGGGCGGCGGGCGAGGGTTGAAGGGCGATGGCACGGTCATAATCTGCCAAGGCCGCGTCCAGCTCTTCCAGATGATAGAGCAGATTGGCCCGCGCCAGACGCACATTGGGGTCATCTGGCCACAGCCAGATCCGCAGATCCAGGAAGGACCGCTCCAGCCGGTCCAAAGGGCCCGGCACCTCTTCCGCCACCGCAGCCGGCACGCCCGCCAGAAAGATGCCTGAAATGACCAAAGCCAAGATGTGACGTCGCATGGTTCCTCCCGTCTCAGGATGCATCAGGGCAGGAGCAATGAAAAGCCCCCGCACCATCGGGTGCGGGGGCCAAACAGGAAAGCTTTGTATAAAGTCGGGCGGCAGCCGGACGAACGGCGGACCTCCCGAACCTGATCAGGCGCTGCGCACCTGGGCCAGAAACTGATCGACGGTCCGCCCCAACTCGCCCGACTGGCGGGCCATGTTGCGCGCAGCACCCAGCATGTCGGTCGCCGACGAACCGGTCTGGTGCGCCACTTCCTCCAGGCTTTCGATATTGCGCGTCACTTCCATCGTGCCCATGGAGGCCTGCTGGACATTGCGCGCAATTTCCTTGGTCGCCGCGTCCTGCTCTTCCACCGCACCGGCCACCATTTCGGAGATGTCGTTGATCTCGGCAATGGTACGGCTGATCACAACGATGGCGTCCACGGCCTCCTTGGTCGCGTCCTGCATCGTGGTGATCTGGCTGGCGATCTCTTCCGTGGCCTTGGCCGTCTGGTTGGCCAGGCTCTTCACTTCAGAGGCCACGACGGCGAAGCCCTTGCCGGCTTCACCGGCGCGCGCCGCCTCGATCGTGGCGTTCAGCGCCAGCAGATTGGTCTGGCTGGCAATGTCGGAAATCAGCTTCACTACGTCGCCAATGGACTGGGCGCGCTGTGCCAGCGATTGCACGGTGCCATTGGTCTTCTCGGCGGTCTTGGCGGCATCGCGGGCGATGCGGGCCGAGGTATTGACCTGATTGCTGATCTCCGCCAGCGAGCCGGCCAGCTCTTCAGTGGCGCTGGCCACCGACTGCACATTGGCGGACGCCTGCTGGGTGGCCGCAGCCACGGCGCTGGTCTGAGCGCGGCTTTCCTCAGCCGACGCAGACAACCCCTCGGCGGTGGACTGCACCTGACTGGAGGCGCCAGAGATTTCCGAGACCACGCCCTTGACGGAGCTTTCGAAGTCGGATGCCAGCTTCTCCATGGCCGCCTTCTTCTCGACGGCAGCCTGACGTTCCGCCTCCTCCTGGCGACGACGCAGATTGTCCATCTCCATCGCGTTGTCCTTGAAGACCTGCACCGACTGGGCCATGGCGCCGATCTCGTCACCGCGCTGGGTACCGGTGATCTGTACCGTCAGATCGCCAGACGCCAGTTTGGACATGGCACCCTGCATGGATTTCAGCGGCGTGCCGACGATCTTCTGCAGCAGTATCACCAGAATGCCGATCAGCACGGCCAGAACGACGAGAGCGATCAGGGTGTTGCCCATCACCGCGTCGGCAATGGAGGCCTGCAGATTGGCCCGGCTCCATGCCACGGTCAGCGTGCCCACCTGATCACGGTTGGCACCGGCGCGGACGGGGGCCTGCACAACCAGGAAATCGCCCAGATCCAGGATTTTCACATCCGTTACCGACTTGGCGATCTGCGCCTTCGCCGGTTCGAACGGAATCATCCCCGCCGGCAGCGGTTTGTCCTTGCTGGGATATTCGATCAGCGACTCACCATCGCTGTCGAGCACACGCACAAAGGCCAGGCTGGTGTTCTTGGCCGTGGCAAGGTCGGCATAGCTGTCGGCGATGGCGTCGGCATTCTTGAAACGGACGGCGGCAGACATCTGCGCGGCCATCATTTCCGTGACCTGGCTTTCCGAGCGCTTGGAAAGTTCCAGCATCGACGAACGCATGGCAGAAGCGCTGAGGGCGATCACGGCGCCAAGACCGATAATGATCGGTATGGCAATCGCAAACGTGATCTTCCGGCTGATCGACCAATTACTGAACAGCCCGCCAGACCCGGCCGGAGCGGGGCTACCGGCCGGCCGCATGGTCCGATTAAAATTGCTCATCTCGACTAACCTTTCCTGTCCTTCTCAGCAACGCAACCTGCTCCACTCAACCTTCCCTTGACGGATGGCACGGCGGACCATGGCATCCTCTTTACGCGCCCTATTATTGTTTGGGCACTGTCGGCTCCCACCGGGCAAACAAAACCAGGATTGCATAAACTTTTATATTAATCCCACCATCCCAAAGTGGGATTGGCGCTTGCCCTGGCACCATCCTTTCGAATAGGTATAAACGAGCTTGTTGGGAAAATGTAGGCGTATCTACTGAATTCGATGCGGAATAGCATTAACGTTCGATTATCCAGCATGTGTTAAGCTTAACCCCTGCGGAAGTTGCCTTCTGGAGGACGCTCTTAACCATTGTTGGTAGTGCGCTGCAGCATTCCGCCTGTACCCGTCAAGTATCGCACTTGCTTCATGACGGTCTTAGGTTAGTACTTTGCAACAAGAAGAGGGGCTGCAAGATATGAAAAAAGCGACTGCGCTGGCAGTGACAATCGCGAGCTTCATGATATCGGGCGTCGCCCATGCCGAGTGCACGTTGAACGATCCGCCGACCGTTCCTGATGGCGCCTCTGCCGCTGAATCCGACATGGTCGCCGCCCAGAAGGCAGTGAAGGCGTATGTCGCCGAAACGCAGGAATTTCTGGCCTGCCTGGAGTTCGAGGGCAAAGGCAAGAGCAGTGGCGACTGGACAAAGCGTTACAACGATGCGTCCGCGCGCATGGAAAAGCTTGCCGCAGACTTCAACAAACAGTTGCGTGCTTACAAATCAAAATAAACCCAGTGTTGAATGGGACTGACTTATCCCGCTTCTGGAGGCCAGCCTGATCCCGGATCAGTGACCCGGGATCAGGGCTTGGTATTCTGCGGCAGGTCGGGGGCAGGCAGATTGGTCAGGGGGCGGTCGTTGGGGGCCGTGTTGCTGTGCCCACCATCTTCCAGCGGCTCCACCGTCACCTTGGGAATCGGTGGCGGTCTGGTGATCGGAGGCATGGCCACCTTGCCGTTGAGATCATTGGCCTTCTTCACCCTCTTGCCATTTACGCTGCGGGGTTCCGCTGCCGCCAGGGTGCTGGCCCGTGAAACCAGATTCGGCAGGGTGGCCTCATCCCAATCCGGCGTCGGGGCGCCTAGGCGCAGAATCACCAGCTCCCTCGCCTTTGAGAGGTAGAGCCGGCTGCCATCCTCCCCCGCCATGAAAACCGTATCCCCGTCGGTGAAGGGTGCCTTGGCGGCCACCGGTCCCTTCGGATCAAAGGGCCAGCCAAGGCGCAGGCGCCAGCCATCATTGCGGGAATGGCCATTCGGTCGCAGCATCAGATCCAGCCACGGCCTGGGCACCAGGGTATCGGCTCCAACCCGCCCATCCTCCAGCAGCAGCAGGCCGGGACGCAGCCAATCGCGGGCCGTCGCCTTCATGCAGCATTGCAGATAGGCGGCACCGGTCCTGCTGCCCGCTTCCAGGCTGGCATCCCGGGCACCCAATGGCTGCCAAAGCGCGGTGGCGAGATAATCCGCCACCGGCTGATGGCGCGCACGGGACAGCACCAGACCCAGCAATTGTGCCTCATAGCCGTTGGGGGCGAAGCGGGTGCCCGGCTCTGCGACCAGTTCAGCGGAAAGCGTCCAGGCAGCCGCATCGGCGCCGGGCGGAACCGCCGGCGGCGTCAGCCCGCTGCTGCCTTCCAGCAGATGGCGCACCGTGATGCGGCCACGGGCGTCGCCGGCCCATTCAGGCAGGTAGCGGCTGATCGGATCATCAATCCCGGCCAGAGTGCCATCCTGAAGGGCAATGCCCGTCAGCAGGGCCAGGATACCCGGCAGCAACCCCGCCGCGTCCAGCCGGTCACCCGGCTGCAGGGCGGGATCATAATATTCCAGCTGCAAGGCCCCCGCCTGCCAAACCAGCAGGGCCTGGCTGTGGCTGCGACGGGCGAAATCCGTCAACGCCTTCACCCCCTCCTCCGACAGGGTCAAGGCGTCCGGATCGGCCACCGGCAGCAGCCCGCCGGGACCGCCCTTCAGCACCGCCGCCATGATCGGCGGCGGTGGGGGGGGTGGCGGCACAGCCACCACGGGGGCCGAAACCCGTTCCCCGCCTGGCACCAGCCAGAGCGCCGCGCCGATGGCGGTCAGGGCAATGGCGGTGGAAGCAAGGATGATACGCCGCATGGGAACCCCGTCGGGTGTGGAAGCGTCAGCTTAACGACGGTGGGTGTAGAGCGGGTATTCCCGCGCATCCACCACTTCCCAGGCGCCATCGGGCTGGCGGCAGAGGAAACCCGTGGTGTGCTGATACATGTCGTCCAGAATCACCACGGAATGGAATTCACGGCAGGGCCGGTTCTGCGCATCATAACCATCGCGCAGCACCTTCACAGCACCGCGCTTGCCGGTCAGCGGGTTAGCCCAGCCCACCACTTGATCCACCGGCTTGGTGCCCATCTCACGCAGCGCCCCCTGGACGGCCGCCAGATCGCCGGCATCCATGATGATGCTGGTGGGCTTGGCCGGCGCAGCTGGCGGCGGCGGCGGAGACGCCGCCTCGGGTGGGGCGGGTGGGGTTTTGCTGGCACAGCCGGCCACCGCCAAAACCATCAGGAAACCTGCAAGACGCCGCATCATGCCTGCCACTTCGATCCACAAGAATAGGGAGCCGCCTGTTTGCCAACCAGCGCCCGGCAAAGCAAGACTGTTAAATGGGTTGGCCCCGCAATCTATGCGGCAAATGGTGGCCAAAGCATGACGGCCCCTGCGGATAGAAGCCGCCGGGCGGACGCCTAAATCGGGCTACCCAGAACGCGCCGGGGCGCGATGGTGTGCTTCTTCAGCCGGGCCCCCGTCGCAGGGTCGACCTCCTCCAGTTCGACCTCGTAGCCCCAGAGATCGGCCAGATGCTGCAGCACGGCCTTGGTCGACGCCTCGTCCAGCAGCACCTGATTCAACACCCGGTGCTCCAGAATCAAACGGCGGTCGCCCACCAGATCGACATCGACGATCTGAATATCGGCCTCCGCCCAGGCAATGTCATATTGGCGCGCCAGCGCGTGGCGCACGGCGCGATATCCCCGCTCGTCATGGATGGCGGCCACCTTCATTTCCGGGTCGCGCGCATCATCGGCCACATGGAACAGGCGGAATTTGCGGATCAGCGCCGGGGAGAGATATTGCAGGATGAAGCTTTCATCCCGGTAATTGGCCCAGGCATCGCGCAACGCCCCCATCGGGTCGCCCCGGCCGGCCAGATCGGGGAACCATTCCCGGTCCTCTGCCGTGGGGTTGCTGGCGATACGCTCTATATCCTGCATCATGGCGAATCCCAGCGCATAGGGATTGATGCCGCTATAGCGCCGATCATCGAAGTCCGGCTGGAACACCACATTGGTGTGGCTGTGCATCGCCTCCATCCAGGCGCCATCGGTCAATTGCCCGCGCTCATGCAGGGTTTGCAGGATGCGGTAATGGCAATAGGTGGCGCAGCCCTCGTTCATCACCTTGGTCTGGCGCTGGGGATAGAAATATTGCGCCACATGGCGGACGATGCGCAGCAGCTCCCGCTGCCAGCCATCCAAACGCGGCGCCTTCTTCTCCAGGAAATAGAGGATATTCTCCTCCGGCAGTTCCAGCATGGCGCGGCGGCGGTCGCGGTCCGACAGCGGGCTGGCCCCGCCCGCCTTCCCCGGTACGGTGCGCCAGAGGTCGTTGAAAGTGCGCTCCCGGTGTTCCTCCCGCTCCCGCGCGCGGCGTTCCTCATTGCGCAGGTCGGGCGTGCGGCGGCGGGGATAGCGGTGGACGCCATGGTTCATCAGCGCATGGGCGGCATCCAGCACCCGTTCCACCGCCGTATGGCCGAACCGTTCCTCGCACTTGCCGATATATTCCTTGGCAAAGGACAGATAATCCAGAATGCCGTCCGCATCGGTCCATTGCTTGAACAGGTAATTATTCTTGAAGAAATGATTATGGCCGAAGGCGGCGTGGGCAATCACCAGCGTCTGCATCGTCATGGTGTTTTCTTCCATGATATAGCTGATGCAGGGGTTGGAATTGATGACAATCTCATAGGCCAACCCGCGCTGGCCGCTGCGATACATGGCCTCGTCACGGGCGAAATGTTTGCCGAAGGACCAATGTTTATAGAAAAGTGGCATCCCGATGCTGGAATAGGCATCCAGCATCTGTTCCGACGTAATCACCTCAATCTGGTTGGTATAAGTATCCAGCCCCAGATCCTGCACCGCCACCTGCTCGATGGCATCATAGACCCGGCGGACCTTGTCATAATCCCAGTCCGCCCCCTGATAGAGCGGTTCGCCGCTGGCGGCAGCGCCGCCGCCCAGCACATTGCCCAGTGATGTGATGATGCTCATGCGCCGGCCTCCGCCTGTTGCGCCACCCCGTCCTTGGCAAACAGCTCCCGGAAGACAGGGTAGATTTCCCGCCGCTGCGTCACCCGGCGCATGGCCAGCACCGGTTCGGCGACTGATTTATAGGTGCGCCAGAGATCGGTTTCCCGCGCCCCGCCACCATAGGCCAGACCGGGCGACATGCCATCCTGCCCCACCTCGATATAGGCGTAATATTGGCAGATCGGTAGAATGACCTCCTTCATCAACTGTGCCGTCTTGCCATTATCGGACAGGGCATTGTCGCCATCGCTGGCTTGCGCGGCATAGATGTTCCATTCCGATGGCGGAAAGCGCGCATCGACCACCCGCTGCATTTCTTCAAGCGCCGTGGACACCACAGTGCCGCCGGTTTCGGGGCTGTAGAAGAAGGTCTCCTCATCCACCTCCTGCGCCTTATGGGTATGGCGGATGAACACCACCTCCACATGCTTGTAACGGCGCGTCAGGAACAGATAGAGCAGCATATAGAAGCGCTTAGCCAAATCCTTCATATGCTCCGTCATGGAGCCGGAGACATCCATCAGGCAGAACATCACTGCCTGGGCGGCTGGGCGCGGGGTGGCGTCGAACCGGTTGTAGCGCACATCCACCGGGTCGATATAGGGGATGCGCTGGGTGCGGCGCAGCAGCAAGGTCAACTCCTCCCGCGCCTCCGCCAGCCGGGCCCGGTCATGGCCCGTGCGTTCCAGATCGTCGATCTCGGCCCGCAGCGCCTTGATCTCCTCCCCCGTCGGGCGGTTCAGCGCGATGCGGCGGGCCAGCGAATTGCGCATGGTGCGCACAAGGTTGAGATTGGTCGGCGAGCCGGAAACGGAATAGCCGGCCCGGTGCCAATCCAGGCTGTCGGTCACGGCCAACTTGCGCTTGGCCAGATCGGGCAGTTCCAGATCTTCCAGGAACAAATCGATGAATTCCTCGCGGCTCAGCACAAAGCGGAATTCATCCTGGCCGTCGCCATCATCAGCCCCTTCATTGCCCTGCCCGCCCCCGCCGCCCTGCGGCGGGCGCTTGATCTTATCGCCGGTCATGAACTCCTTATTGCCGGGCACCACGTAATTCCGCGCGCCACCGGTGGACGAGCGCTGGATGGTCGGTTCCTTGATACCGTCGGGGGAGATGCTGATGTCCCCGCCCATATCGATATCCTTGATGCCCCGCTTGGCGGAGGCATCGCGCACGGCCCGCATCACCTGTTCCTTGGCCCGGCGCAGAAAGCGCTGACGGTTGGCCAGGGACTTGCCGGAAGGGTTCAGGCGTCGATCAACAATGGTGAACAAGGTTGCACCGTCCTTTCACTGGCGCATCCCGTGCTTCCAGAAAGCCAGAAGCGGCGGGAGCCTTTCCCGTTCCTCAACCGCCGGCCGGGATTAGGGCCGGCGGTGGGGATTTCGTCTGAGGGAACGGTCTTAGCCAGCCTGCTTAACCCGCATGTACCATTCAACCAACCGGCGAACCTGGCGTTCGGTATAGCCGCGCGCCATCATCCGGTTGACGAATTCGCTGTGCTTCTTCTCCGTGTCGCTGTCTTTCTTCGACCCGAAGCTGATCACCGGCAGCAATTCTTCCACCTGACTGAACATGCGCTTCTCAATGACATCGCGCAACTTCTCATAGCTGGTCCAGGAAGGATTACGCCCGCCATTATTGGCCCGCATCCGCAGGGCAAATTTCATCACCTCGTTGCGAAAATCCTTGGGATTGGCGATGCCGGCGGGCTTTTCGATCTTGGTCAGTTCCTGGTTCAGCAGGTCGCGGTTCATCAGCTGACCGGTATCGGGATCCTTGAAATCCTGATCCTCAATCCAGGCATCGGCATAATCGACGTAACGGTCGAACAGGTTCTGGCCGTAATCGTGATAGCTTTCCAGATAGGCTTTCTGGATTTCGTTGCCGATGAATTCGGCGTAGCGCGGGGCCAGTTCCGCCTTGATGAACTCGATATATTTCTTCTCCGTCTCATCGGGGAACTGCTCCCGTTTGATGGATTGTTCCAGGATATACATCAAGTGGACTGGATCAGCCCCCACCTCTGTATTGTCGTAGTTGAAGGTGCTGGCCAACACCTTGAAGGCAAACCGGGTGGAAATGCCGTTCATGCCTTCATCCACCCCGGCAGCATCCTTATATTCCTGCAGGGTCTTGGCCTTGGGGTCCGTCTCTTTCAGGCTCTCACCATCATAGACGCGCATTTTGCTGAACAGGTTGGAATTGCCATGGTCGCGCAGACGTGACAGCACGGTGAAACGCGCCAGCATTTCCAGCGTTGCCGGCGCGCAGGGGGTCGCCGACAGTTCCGACGTCTTGATCAGCTTTTCATAGATGCGCTGTTCTTCGGTCACACGCAGGCAATAGGGCACCTTGATCACGCAGATACGGTCGATGAACGCCTCATTATTCTTGTTGTTCTTGAAGCTCTGCCATTCCGCCTCATTGCTGTGGGCCATGATGACGCCCTGAAAGGGCAGCGCACCGATATTTTCCGTGCCGATATAATTGCCTTCCTGAGTCGCCGTCAGCAGCGGGTGCAGCATCTTGATCGGTGCCTTGAACATCTCGACAAATTCCAGCATTCCCTGGTTGGCCCGGTTCAGGCCGCCGGAATAGCTGTAGGCGTCGGGATCGTTCTGGCTGTAAAGCTCCAGCTTGCGGATATCGACCTTGCCGACCAGGCTGCTGATATCCTGGTTATTTTCGTCGCCCGGCTCCGTCTTGGCGATGCCGGTCTGGCGCAGGCGCGACGGGCGCAGCTTCACCACGCGGAAGCGGCGGATATCACCGTCAAATTCGTCCAGCCGCTTCAGCGCCCAGGGGCTCATCAGCCCGTTCAGGCGGCGGCGGGGTATGCCGAACCGTTCTTCCAGCACCGGTCCCATCTTGGCGGGGTCGAACAGGCCCAAGGGGCTTTCAAAGACCGGGCTGATCTGGTCGCCGGCCTTCAGCACATAGATGGGCTGCTCCTCCATCAGCGCCTTCAGCCGTTCGGCCAGCGAGGATTTGCCACCGCCGACCGGGCCCAGCAGATAGAGGATCTGCTTGCGTTCCTCCAACCCCTGGGCCGCATGGCGGAAGAAGCCGACGATACGCTCAATCGTCTCCTCCATGCCAAAGAACTCGGTGAAGGCCGGATAGACTTTGATCGTTCGGTTCATGAAAATGCGGGCTAGCCGCGCATCCTTGGCCGTATCGATCACCTCCGGTTCGCCGATGGCGGCCAGTAAGCGTTCCGCAGCGCTGGCATAGCGCAGCGGTTCGTCGCGGCAACCCTCCATAAACTCGGACAGCGACATCTCGATATCGCGGCGGCTCTCATAGGTGCTGGCGTAGCTGGCGAACAGGTCCGTGACCAAGCTCATGAGCACTCTCCTTCATCGGCAACCGGTCCGGCCATCGGGTATGAGGCCGGGTATTGCTGGACCGGTGGCGGTTCCAACAGGGGGCGAAGCGGGGGCTGGCAGCGGCGGCGCCCGGGCAAACGCGGACGACCCTTATGGCAATTCGTGGAAGGGAGGTGGATGGCGGCACGCCACCCGTTCGTGCCGCCCGTCAAGCCCGCAATCGCCATTCCGGCGGAAATCCGCCGGCCCGGTACGACAGCCCTGGCCCTCTGGAAGCACATCACCGCATGTCCCTTCGTCACGCTGTGAAAACTTCTGTACCTGACTCAGATTGTTGACTGCCCCTATCGAAGCAAGGGGCAGCAGGCTTTATTAAGGATAATCTTCAGCAACCGGAAAGCAGGCGGCCGAACACATGGCCGTCATCACGCTTGTTCCCTAACCAAACCATCATCCCGGTGCCCATGGTGGCACACCTGCGGAATGGTTCAATACTTCCGGCACCGGTTCGATTCTCGTCAAACCCGGCCGGCACGCTGGGCAGCCCCAGACAAGGGGCGGTTCCACCCATGCATGATGAAAGAATGGCCCCAAGCCGGGCAAAAGGTAAAGGGATGATACCCCATACTGATGATCGCCTTTCGGGAAACCGCTCTTCATCAATCCTTAACAGCCAGCGTTAACCAGCCAATTGTTCAAATCAAGGCAGGCAGGGCGATCGCCCTCTTCCCGATCAGGGTGATATGGCTGCGAATCGACCCCAACGGACGGCCCACCCCCTTTACCCCCTTACAAGAGAAAGCGGCCTTGCGTTCTTCGCCGTTGCAACATACAGGCGGAAGGATTGTTCTGTCGATGAAGGGTGCCATGCTTGCCGATCAACAGCTTCGCTTCCCCGGTTCTCTGACCAGCGGTTTTCGCGGGTGCAAGGGAAAGTGGCGGCCGTGGGTCGACCCGGCAGCCCTTCGGTAAAAACACGCTTGTACGGTGGATGGAATGAGCAGCGCGGAATTTGAGAAGAGCTTCGATACGGCCTGCCGCGAGCATGGCCTGGACCCGGCAAACACAAACATGTTTACGCTGGAATGCGTACGCCAGGGCCTGGACCCGAACAAGGCCCGGGCCTTCGATCTGGACAAGAACCCCACGCCGCTGTGGGCCAGCTTCCGCAAGCTGAAGACCGCCAGCTGAAGCGCGATTTTCTGGCAAACGCCCCGCTGGGGCGGTGACCTTGGAAAGGGTCGCCTGAAAAGGCGGCCCCTTTTCACATTTTGATCTCTACCAAAAGTATTTCCTATACAACCGGCTATATTTTTGGCGTCATGGTTTTGGTTCATTATCGTTCGCCGCCCATACGCCTGCCCTCTGTGCATCGTGATTTCGTCTGAAATCACCTGTCGCGCGGGATGGACGGGTTAATGGCGCTCAACATTTCGGCAATATCCGGAACTGGCAAGGATGCGTGGCACTTTGGCCAAATCACTGGCAGCACGGCAGGCGGCACGGGCTGTGCTGGCCGCCTGCCTGATCGGCCTGTCGCTGTCAATATTGGAAGTGGCCTGGGCCACCTGGCGCGAACGCGGCAAAGCAGCGGAACTGTCCAGCCAGATGCTGGATCTGCTGGAAGGCGGTGCCGCCACGGCGGCCTGGAATGTGGATGAAGGGCTGGCCGAACAGATTGGCCTTTCTGCCCTGTCCATCGGCGCCATTGACGGGCTGGAAATCCTGCTGACACCGGAACAGCCGCTGTGGCAGCGCTTTCGCCACAAAGGGGCGGAACAGGACGGCATCAATCCGATGGGCCGGCTGGTTTTTGACGATCTGCGGGTCAGCGACCGGTTGCTGTACCGCCCGCAAGCCGATGGCCATAGCAGGCCGCCCATTGGCGTG
The DNA here is from genome assembly GCF_009495745.1 of Niveispirillum sp. SYP-B3756. Taxonomy (GTDB): domain Bacteria; phylum Pseudomonadota; class Alphaproteobacteria; order Azospirillales; family Azospirillaceae; genus Niveispirillum. The sequence goes on along the minus strand of NZ_WIDQ01000003.1, from coordinate 70,272 downwards.
CTGCGTATCCATTTCGACATGAGCCGGTTGTCCGCCGATTATATCGCCTTCGTAACGTCTACCCTGCTGAGCGGACTGTTGCGCAACCTGTTGCTGGGGCTGGCCCTGACCCTGGTCTTTCACCGTTTCCTGACCCGCCCCCTGCTGGCGCTGGAACAGCATATTGCCGCGTTGGACAGTGGGGGCCGTGGCTATAAACGCCTGCCGCTGCCGCCCGGGCATGAGCAGGACGAGTTGGGACGGCTGACACAGCGGATCAATGAGACCTTGGAAAGACTGGACAATTCCCAGGACCAGTTGCGCCAGCTGGCAACGCGCGACCCGCTGACAGGCCTGCCCAACCGGGCATTGCTGCAAGAACGGCTGGACCATGCCCTGTCACGCGCCCGGCGGGGTGCTGGCGGCATTGCCGTGCTTTTCCTGGATCTGGACCGGTTCAAGACCATCAATGACAGTCTGGGCCACGAGGCTGGCGATAAATTGCTGCGGGCCGCCGCCCAACGGCTGTCCCACATGCTGCGGGGGTCCGACACGGTCGGCCGCCTGGGCGGGGACGAATTTCTGGTGATCGTGGAAGAGGTGCGGGAACCGAAAGAGGCGATCCAGGTGGCCGACCGTATCCTGATGGCGATCGCCAAACCGCTGGAAATTGACAGCGAGCAACTTCAGATCAGCGCCTCCATCGGCATCGGCATCTGGCCCGGCGACGGGGAGGATGCTGCCTGCCTCCTGCGCTCCGCTGACATTGCCATGTATGCTGCCAAAGCCGCCGGCGGCGCTGGCTGGCGGATGTTCTCCGCCGAAATGTCGGAGAAGGCGATCAACCGGTTGCAGACTGAAGCCCGTTTGCGGGCCGCTGAACTGCGGGAAGAATTCGTGCTGTTCTATCAGCCGAAGGTGAGTCCGCATGATCTGTCGCTGCTGGGGGCAGAAGCTTTGTTACGCTGGCGTACCGAAAGAGGTTTCATCTCGCCAGCTGAGTTCATTCCGGTGGCGGAAGAAACCGGCTTGATCATTCCGATTGGGGAATGGGTGCTGCGTGAGGCCTGCCGTCAGGCCTCACAGTGGCGCCAGCGCCATGGCGATCTGAATATGGCGGTGAATGTCAGCCCACGTCAGTTGGCCGACAGCGGCTTTGCCGACAAGGTGCGCACCGCCCTTGCCCTCAGCGGCCTGCCCCCTGCCCTGCTGACGCTTGAGATCACCGAAACAGCGGCGATGAATCAGGCCAGCGGTGATTTCGTCACCCTGCACAGGTTGCGGGAGATCGGGGTTGGCATCGCCATGGATGATTTCGGCACCGGCTATTCCTCCCTCTCCTATCTGCGCCGTATCCCGCTGACAGAATTGAAGATCGACCGCACTTTGATGGCCACCGTTCCGGGCGATGCCGCCATCGCCGCCACCATTCTGGAACTGGGGCTGCGGCTGGGGCTGGAAATTGTGGCGGAGGGGGTGGAAACCGAAGAACAGCGGGCCTGGTTGAGTGCCATGAACTGCCAGACCCTGCAGGGTTTTCTGGTCTCCCCGCCTGTGCCCGCCAGTACTTTCGAACCCCGTTTCCTGGCGGACCGGGTGAAAGCCGTCGGATAGCGGGGAGGTCACCCCGATACGGCACTGACCGGCCGGATGCCCAGGGCGGTGGTCAGCACCATCTCCTCCGCCCGGTCCAGATCGACCGGCAACAGGCTGCGTTCCCCCGCCCCCCAGGCTTTCAGCAAGGCCGCCCGCATGGTACCGGGCAAGGCACCGTCAGTGACGGGCGGTGTCAGCCAATGGCCATCCAGGCGAACGAACAGGTTGGCGGCACTGGCCTCCGCCACCTGTCCCCGGCTGTTCAACAAAATAGCATCATCGGCCCCACGCGCCTGCGCCTCATTCCGGGCGACGATGCTGTCCAGGTAGTTCAACGTTTTCAGACGCGACAGGGGCGAATGTTCATTGCGGCAGGTTCGGGTGGCGATGATCAGCCGTGCCGGCGGCAAATCACCCGGCAAGGGCCCCACCGTCAGCAGCAGGGTGGGGGCCAAGGTTGCCGAGCGCGGCAGGCCACGCGGGGCCGGGCCTGCGGTCAATGTCAGGCGCACCGCCGCATCAGGCAGACCGTTGGCCCCGGCAATGCCCGCCACCGCATCGGCCAGCACATTGTCGGCCAGTGGCACGCTGAGCCCCAGAAAATCCGCTCCCGACCGCAATCGCTGAAAATGCGCCTCCAGCCGCAGCGGGGCACCTGCCTTCACGGCGATTGTTTCAAACAGCCCGTCCCCCAGGGTCAGCCCCCGGTCACTGGCCAACAGAGCCGGCTTGTCCGCCGGCAGAAATTCGCCGTTCAGCCAGATGCTGCTCATGCCGCCTCCCCCGCATTCCTGTTCCCCAGCGCGGCCAGCCCGCTGGCGGGCGGCCAGACCATGCCGGGATCAAGGGCGGTCAGCAGGGCACGCGCCTTGGTCAGGCTTTCCTGATATTCCGCTTCCGGGTCGCTATCGGCCACAATGCCGCCGCCGGCCTGCACCTGGATCAGATCGCCCGCCACGGCAGCCGTGCGGATGATGATGGAACTATCCATCGCCCCATCCCAGCCAATCCAGGCAACCGAGCCGCAATAGGCACCGCGCCGCGCCGGCTCCAGCTCATGAATGATCTCCATGGCGCGGATTTTCGGCGCTCCGGTGATGGAACCACCGGGAAAGGCAGCCCGCAACAGGTCAATCGGCCCCAGGCCCGGCCGCAGCTGAGCCGTCACCACAGAGGTCAGGTGATGGACAGTGCGATAGCTTTCCAGCCCCCACAGGCTGGGCACGGCGACACTGCCGATTTCCGCTACGCGCGACAGGTCATTGCGCAGCAGATCGACAATCATCAGGTTTTCCGCCCGGTCCTTTTCACTGGCCATCAGTTCAGCGGCCAATGCCGCATCCTGTACCGGGTCGGCATGGCGCGGGCGGGTGCCCTTGATGGGCCGCGTCTCCATGCGGCCCCCGGCATCCAGCGCCAGGAACCGTTCCGGCGACCCGGACGCCACGGCCCGGCCCCGGCCCAGATTAAGGAAGGCCGAAAACGGGGCCGCCGTACGCGGCCGCAGCGCACAATAGGCATCCCAGGCACCGGCCCCCGGTACCAGACGCCCCAGGAAGCGCTGGGTCATGTTCGCCTGATAGATGTCACCCGCGGCGATATAATCCAGAATCCGGGCAATGGCGGCGCGATAGGTGGCCGGGGCGAATTCCGCCTGCCAGCCGGGAGGTTGCAGGATCGGCCCCGGCAGCGGCGTCACGGCAGGGGCCGCCAGCAGCCGGTCGCGCAGCCCTTCCGCCAGCGCACGGGCCATGGCAGGCCGGCGCGCGGCATCCGTTTCCCGCTCCCCGCCCGAAACCACCCAGGCCTGCCCGCTCTGGTGATCAAACAGGGCCACCGTATCATAAAGCCCGAAGGCCATATCCGGCAGGTCCAGGCCCCGGCTGCGTGGCACTGGCAGCCGTTCCAGCCAGCCCCCCAACTCGTACCCCAGCAGGCCGACGGCACCGCCCTGGAAAGGCGGCAGACCAGCCACAGCACGGCGTTGAAACGGGTGCAGCAGCTCTTCCAGCGCGGTGAAAGGGTCCGCCGTCAATGCCTGCCCATCACAGTGCACCAGCCGTCCCGTCGCCTCCAGCCAGGCGAAGGGATCGGCGGCGATCACGCTGTGACGCGCCCGCCCCTGGTCCGCCGCACCGCCATCCAGCAGCATGGCCCCATCCTGCCCCGCCAGGGCGGCGAAAGCGGCGGCCGGGTCAAGCGGCGGCAGGGGCAGGATGGTGGGCGAGGTCGCGGCATTCATGGGCGGACGATAATCGGCCGCGCCCTGGCGGACAATAAAGATCCGGGAATGATGCTTGTGGCTGCCCGGTTGCGTAACCAATTGGTTTCATCGCTGGCGGCGAACGACGCGCCCGTCTACTCTGTTACGCAGGGCGCAGTTTCATTCCCGTTTTTCCCCAAGCCATTGGATGAGGTTCATGCGTATCATCGTCCGCGTTTTCGCCATTCTGGGTCTGCTGGGTGTGCTGGTTACCGGCCTGCTCATCGGGCTCGCTATCCATTTCTCCAACCGCGCGCCCACCCTGCCCGGCAATATCGTGCTGGAACTGGACCTGGAAAAGCCGCTGGCGGAGGCCCCGCCTAACGATCCGGTCTCAGGCCTGATCGGGGAACGCCGCGCCACCTTGAGCCAGGTGATTATGGCACTCAACAATGCCGCCAAGGATGGAAGGGTGAAGGGCATCATTGCCCGCACCGGCAGCCCGGCCTTCCCCTTCGCCCAGTCGCAGGAATTGCGCGACGCCATCGCCGCCTTCCGCAAGACCGGGCGTTTCGCCATCGTCCATGCCGAAAGCTTCGGTGAAACGGGCAATGGGATGCAGCCTTATTATCTGGCCAGCGCCTTTGAGCAGATCTGGCTGCAGCCCATGGGCGATCTGGGCATCACCGGGATGCAGGCGGAACTGACCTTCTTCCGCGGCACGCTGGACAAGCTGCAGGTGCAGCCGGAATTCCGTAAACGCGAGGAATATAAGACCTTCGCCGAGCAATATACAGAGACCGAACCCTCGGCCGCCAACCGCGAATCCACCGATGCGCTGGTGGGTGACCTTTACGAACAATGGGTGGCAGGCGTGGCCGCTGATCGCGGGCTGGCGCTGGATGCCGTGCGTCAGGCGGTGGACAATGCCCCCCTGCTGGACAAGGCCGCCCTGGAGGCCAAGCTGGTCGACCGGCTGGCCTATTGGGATGAGGCGGTGGCCTGGGCCCTGCTGAAGGCCAGCGGCCAGGTGCCGCCCCCGGCCGACCAGCCGCTGAAGGCCCCCAAGGGCGACGGCGTGGCCCAACTGGTGTCGGTGCTGGATTATGCCAAGATTGCCGGCGCGGCCAACAAGGTCAAGCTGCCCACTGACAATAACCCCATGGTGGCAGTGATCGTGGGTGAAGGCGCTATCATGCGCGGGGAGTCCAATGTCGACCCGCTGTCCGGATCGCAAAGCTTTGGCGCCACCACCATCGCCGCCGCCTTTGACGAGGCGATTGAGAATGAGCAGGTGAAGGCAATCCTGTTCCGCGTCAACAGCCCCGGCGGCAGCGCCGTGGCGTCCGAAGTGGTGCGCCGCAAGGTGCTGCAGGCCAAGGCCGCCGGTAAGCCGGTCATTGTCTCCATGGGGGCCGTTGCTGCGTCCGGGGGCTATTGGGTGTCGATGGGGGCGGACAAGATCGTCGCCCAGCCGGCCACCATCACCGGCTCCATCGGCGTGGTTGCCGGCAAGATGGTGACCAAGGGCCTGACTGACATGGTAGGCGTCAGCTTTGCCCCGTTCAGCCGCGGGGCCAATGCCGGCATGTGGTCGTCCAATGCGCCTTTCAGCCCGGAACAAGATGCCAAGCTGAACAGCTTCCTGGATGCCACATATGGCGCCTTCACCAGCGGTGTGGCTGAAGGGCGCAAGCTGCCGCTGGAAAAGGTGCGGGAAATTGCCAAAGGCCGCGTCTATACCGGACGGCAGGCCAAGGAACTGGGGCTGGTGGATGCACTGGGCGGCTATCAGGTGGCGATCAAGCTGGTGCGCGAGGCGCTGGGCGTGAGCGAGGATCAGCGCCTGTTCCTGATCAATTACCCGGCCCAGCGCAGCCCATGGGAAATGGTGATGAAGCTGATGTCGGGTGAGATCAGCGTGGGCGACCTGCGTGCCGCCGTCAGCGCCCGCATGGCCGCCGATGCGCTGGCCGATGTGCGGCCCGTGCTGTCCCCCCTGCTGCCCATCCTGCGCAGCGGGGAAGAGAACACCATCATGATGCCAGCCATGGCGACGCAGGGGCTGTAAATACTCACGCGCGTTGATCAGAACCTATAGGTTCTGATCAACGTCCTCAAACGCCGGCGCCAACATCCGTTGGATTGGCTTCACACGGCATTTGCCGCACGGGAGCAGTCACCACTGAACCAAGCTGCAATGGGTTGAACTCATTGCAGCTTGGTATAACTCCCCTGATCACGGCACAGGAAAAAGGGCGGCCCCGGCGACGGGTTCGCCCTTTTTAACAGCTTCAATCGTTAACTGCCTTGTTGGGCCATCTGCTCATCCCTGCGACGCTGCTTTTCCTGTTGGGCATTATAGATGCCGGCAGCAATGATCCCTATGGCCACAATCGCCACCACAATGGTGGCCAGCGCATTGACCTTGGGGCTGAGGCCCAGGCGTACGCTGGAAAACACGATCTGCGGCAAGGTGGTGGAACCGGGGCCGGAGACGAAGCTGGTAATCACCAGATCATCCAGAGACAGGGTGAAAGCCAGCAACCAGCCGGAAACAATGGCCGGTGCGATCAGCGGCAGGGTGATGACGAAAAACACCTTGGCCGGCCGGGCGCCCAAATCCATGGCCGCTTCCTCCAGGCTGGCATCCATCGACACCAGCCGCGACTGCACCACCACCGTGACAAAAGACATGGTGAAGGTGATATGGGCCAGGATGATGGTCAGCATCCCGCGGCCTTCCGGCCAACCGAACATCTGCTCCATGCTGACAAACAGCAGCAGCATAGCCAAACCCATGATCACTTCCGGCATTACCAACGGCGCCGACACCATGCCGGAGAAAAAGGCGCGTCCCTTGAACATGCCGAACCGCGCCAGCATCATCCCGGCCATTGTACCCAACACCACGGCGAAGCTGGCGGAAATGAAGGCAACCCGTATGGACAGCCAAGCCGCCGACAGCAATTGATCGTCCCGCAGTAATTCCCCATACCAGCGGAAAGAAAACTCGCTCCACACCGAAACGGATCGGTTGTCATTGAACGACAGCACGATCAGCAGGGCTATCGGGATGTAAAGAAACAGCAGACCCGTCAGCAGGCCAGCCCGCAAGAACCAGGATTTCGGCATTATGGATGCCCCCCCTGTTTGCCCTGCACATTCTGGAACAGCATGATCGGGACCACAAGAAACAGCAGCAACGCCACCGCGACAGCAGAGGCCAGCGGCCAGTCACGGTTATTGAAAAATTCTGTCCACAAGGTGCGGCCGATCATCAGCGTATCCGGCCCCCCCAGCAACTCGGGAATAACGAACTCACCCATCGCCGGAATGAAAACCAGCAAAGCACCGGCAATCATGCCGGGCACAGATAAAGGCAGCGTAATGGTCAGGAAGGCTTTCCAAGGCGGACAGCCAAGATCTGCCGCTGCCTCCAACAGGGTATTGTCAAGCCGCTCGAGTGTCGAATAGAGCGGCAGGATCATGAAAGGCAGATAGGAATAGGTAATACCGATGTAAGTCGCCGTCGGCGTGTATAGAATCTGCAAAGGCTGATCGATAATGCCCAACCACATCAGCACATTGTTAAGCACACCATTATTGGACAGAATGCCGATCCAGGCATAAACGCGGATCAGGAAACTGGTCCAGAAGGGCAGGATGATCAACATCAACAGCGGTGCCCGCCATTTCGGATCAGCCTTAGCGATGGCATAGGCGACCGGATAGCCCAATACCAGACAGCAGAGAGTGGAAATAAAAGCGATCTTCACGCTGTTCAGGTAGGCGATGATGTAGAGATCATCCGTAACCATGCTGTGGAAATTATAGAAGGTTACGGTGATCTGGTATTTCAGCTCTTCCGTCATCTCCACCAAAGCGGTGAAAGGCGGGATCGCCATCTGGCTTTCAGCCAGAGCGATCTTCAGCACAATAAGAAACGGAATCAGGAAGAACAGCAGCAGCCAAGCGTAGGGTACCGCCATCACCAACGCCCGGCCGGACAGGCCAAAGCGCTGCAAAAGGCCCAGGAAACCGGTATGCCGCATTTCGCTCTGGGTGATCTCCGCCATGCGAGGGCCCTCCGCTCAGCTGGTCAGCACACTGCCGGCGAAGGGTCGCCAGCTAAGATAAACCCGGTCTTCCCATGTGATGGGCATTTCCGTGCGACGCGTCACCATAGGAGCCGTTACCCGCACGCGTTTGCCGGTGTCCAATTCGATCTCATAGATGGAGACATCGCCCAGATAGGCGATTTCCTTCACTGTCCCCATCGCCTGATTGCGCCCGCCCTCGGTGGCTGGTCCCTCCTTGGTGATGGCTATCTTCTCCGGCCGCACGGCGACCCAGCACTCCGTACCCGGCGCAACGTGACCCGGATGACTGACATAAAGGTCGCAATCGGCCTCATCAGAGCGGATCAGCGAATGATCCGGCTCCGATTCCATGATACGGCCATGGAACATATTGACCGAACCGATGAACTCCGCCGTGAAGCGGCTGTTGGGATACTCATAGATTTCCGTCGGCGTGCCGATCTGGGCAATGTAACCCCTATTCATCACCGCGATGCGGGACGACATCGTCATCGCCTCTTCCTGGTCATGGGTAACCACGATGAAGGTGATGCCCACCTTTTCCTGGATGTTCACCAGTTCGAACTGAGTCTGCTCACGCAGTTTCTTGTCCAGGGCACCCAGCGGCTCGTCCAGCAGCAGCAGCTTGGGCCGCTTCACCAGCGCGCGGGCCAGAGCCACGCGCTGGCGCTGGCCGCCGGACAGCTGGTGTGGCTTGCGTTTACCAAACTGGGAAAGTTGAACAAGGTTCAACGCATCAGCCACCCGCTCCTTGATCTCCGCCTTGCCCACCTTATCCTGATGCAGACCGAAGGCGATGTTGCTTTCGACCGTCATATGGGGAAACAGCGCGTAGGATTGGAACATCATGTTCACTGGCCGCTCATAAGGCGGCACGTTGGACATATCGATTCCATCAATGAAAATCTTGCCTTCGGTCGGGCGTTCGAACCCCGCAAGCATACGCAGCAATGTCGTCTTGCCTGACCCCGACCCCCCCAGCAAGGAGAAGAACTCCCCCCGATAGATCGAGAGGGACACGTCATCCACAGCGGTGAAGTCACCGAATTTTTTTGTGACTTTCTCAATGCGGACATAAGGCTTCTCATCCGGATCCCGCCAAGGTTCCAACCTCGTCTGAGTCCGTGAGGGCTGCGCAGTGGCCATGTTTTGACTCTGTCCCTGTTCGGTTAACGGGGAAGGAAATGGACTGAGGAATTAAGGCTTGCCGAAGCAGGAACGAGTTTACACAGGTTGCGTTGCGAAACCATAGCGCCGCTACATGCTTCAGCAAAATTTGTGCATTGCCTTACAGGAAGCACGCCCCTTCCCGCTATCAGGAAGAGGGCGTTAACTTACTGAAATAACTCGACGCAAACGCCGTACCATGACGTCGATCATATTCAATCAAAAGGCGCAGCGATAAATCAAACGATTGGTAACAATTATGGACAATGGAAGCAGCCGCCAACAAATGGCGATCCGTATAATCATCCAACTTAGTAAAATCACGAACAAAAATACCATCAGCCCAAACCTGCTGACTCATTCCACTATAAACCAACCCATCAACAACCATGGGCTGCAAAACCCGACTATTGATTGGGAAAAATCGGTGAAAAATGAACCCTTGGGAACGCAAAAACATTTCAACTTCGCTGAACAGCGGCTGCCCTTTGTACAATGGCAGGAACTCAACTTCCGTCTGAATCACGCTGACCGTCCGTAGACGCTCCACCGCGTTACGCAGCACCATGAGTTCACCACCCTGGATATCGATCTTGATCATATCGATCCCTTCAGTGATGGCGATATCATCAAGCCGAACGGTTTCCACCTCCTCCTCGGCCAGCACCTCCCCCCATGCGGGGAAACCATGAAACAGCCCCAGAATGGCAGGATCTGGTGCAAGCAAGGAGGTCATGCCTGGAGCGCGGCAAATCCGCAATGTGTGACGGTCACCATCCCCAACCGCGTTGGGAAGATAGGTCTCGTAAGGCCCCTTAAGTTCGTTCAAGGTGCTCAGTGCTGCGGGGTTGGGCTCAAAACCAACGACCTCCGCCTCCCCCTTTTGCAACATGCTCATATAAGGGGGACGACCGTCGATCGGATTGGCACCGATATCAACAACCTTAATCCGAAGGTCGATGCCAGCCAGTTCATTAAAAGTGCCTGTCGCCTGCATTGTCTTCCTCCGGACAAGGTGTCGCAAGCTTCCTGGGTGCCAGAGCCTGAAAACCAAAGCAAGCACAACTGAAAAATATAACTAATTCGGCAGGAGGCGATCATCATGACGCCTCCTGTCAAAAGGTCCGGTTACAGGTCAACACACAGAATTCGACGGATAATGCGTGTTGACCTGAAAAGATCAGGCGTCAAGCAAACCTAAGCATCTGCCTTAGAACGGAATTTCATCATCCAGATCAGCAGCCGGGCTGGGCCGGTTGCTGCCGCCACCGCCACCGGTTCGCGGTGCGGCACCACCCCGATTGCCACCGCCATAGCCGCCACCGCCACCGCCACCGCCGCGATCCTCGTAACCACCACCGCCGCCGCCGCCGAAGTCGCCGCCACGGTCCTCATAACCGCCGCCACCGGCAGCAGCCCCCATACCGCCACCTTCACGGCCATCCAGCAGGGTCAGTTCGCCGCGGAACTGGCGCAGAACCACTTCCGTCGTGTAACGCTCCTGCCCCTGCTGGTCCTGCCATTTGCGGGTTTCCAGCTGGCCTTCGACATAAACCTTGCTGCCCTTGCGCAGGTAACGCTCGGCAATGCCGGTCAGGTTCTCATTGAAAATGACGACGCTGTGCCACTGGGTGCGTTCCTGTCGTTCGCCGGTGGCACGGTCCTTCCAGGTTTCCGACGTGGCGATGCGCAGGGTACAGACCTTGCCGCCATTCTGCAGGGAACGGACCTCCGGATCTTTACCGAGATTGCCGATCAGGATGACCTTGTTGACGCTGCCCGCCATGTGTCGCTCTTTCGCAAAAAAATAGGATCAGGCCCCGCATGAGCAGGGCCGTTCGTGCCGCACACTATAAGACCAGCCCGGTTCATTGCCACTGGATTAAATACCGAAAACGGCGAACAATACAAGAACATTGCATTGCGATGCGGAAGGGTGCATCCTGACCATCATCGTATGCCAACCGCCAGCGCGGAGGTTTCACCATGGCCGGCACGCCCCCTTCCCCCGCCTTTCCAGAGGTGGAAAGCGCCTTGCTTGTCGCCGCCTTGGCCCTGCCGGAGGCGGCGGAGGATTTTCCCTGGGGCGAACGGGTCATCAAGGTACGGGGTAAGATTTTCCTGTTTCTGAACCAGCAGGAAGGGGCATTGCGTCTGTCGATGAAACTGCCCTTTTCCCGCGATTTCGCGCTGGAGATGGCGGAAACCCGCCCCACCGGCTATGGGCTGGGCAAGGCCGGCTGGGTCACCTTCATTTATGGGGAGGGCACGGCACCGGATGCCGCCCACCTGATCCACTGGATGCATGAAAGTTACCGCGCCGTGGCGCCGAAGAAGCTGGCGGCCCAACTCAGCGTCACTGCCTAGCTGCATCGCAGCGGCTGCACCTTGGCAAGCCGGCCAACTTCCTTATCTTCTCCGCCTGACCTTGATCGTTGCCCGGTACGCCACGGGCCTGGAGCCAGACTGACCGCCATGAACAAATATATCTCCGTCCGTGGTGCCCGCGAGCATAACCTGAAGAATGTCGACGTGGATTTGCCGCGCGACAGTCTGGTTGTCATCACCGGCCTGTCCGGTTCCGGCAAATCCTCGCTGGCCTTCGACACGATCTATGCCGAAGGCCAGCGGCGTTATGTGGAAAGCCTGTCAGCCTATGCGCGCCAGTTCCTGGAGCTGATGCAGAAGCCGGATGTCGACAGCATCGAAGGCCTGTCGCCCGCCATCTCCATCGAACAGAAGACCACCAGCCGCAATCCCCGCTCCACAGTCGGCACGGTGACGGAGATCTATGATTACATGCGTCTGCTTTATGCGCGCATCGGCATCCCCTATTCCCCGGTCACCGGCCTGCCCATCGAAAGCCAGACGGTCAGCCAGATGGTGGACCGTATCCTGACCATGCCGGAGGGCACACGGCTTTACCTGCTGGCCCCCATCGCGCGCGGCAAGAAGGGGGAGTTCAAGAAGGAGCTGGCGGAGCTGCGCAAGCGCGGTTTCCAGCGCGTCAAGATCGATGGCGAGCTGATGGAGATCGAGGATGTGCCCGCGCTGGACAAGAAACTGAAGCACGATATCGAGGTGGTGGTCGATCGGTTGAAGGTGCAGACCGATCTCGGCAACCGCTTGGCCGATTCCATTGAAACCGGGCTGGAACTGTCCGACGGGCTGATCTTTGCCGAAAACGCGGATAACGGCGAACGCACGGTGTTTTCCGCCAAGTTCGCCTGCCCGGTCAGCGGATTCACCATCGAGGAGGTGGAGCCGCGCCTGTTCAGCTTCAACAACCCGTTCGGTGCCTGCCCTGCCTGCGATGGATTGGGGTCGAAACATTATTTCGACCCGATGCTGGTGGTGCCGGATGAACGGTTGAGCCTACGGGAAGGCGCCATCGCCCCCTGGGCCAATTCCACCTCGCAATATTACCTGCAGACCCTGGAAAGCATCTGCCGCCATTTCGACAGCACTGTCGACCTTCCCTGGGAGAAGTTGCCCAAGGAGGTCCGCGACACGGTGCTGTTCGGGTCGGGCAAAGCCCCGATCACCATGCGCTATGATGATGGGATGCGGGCCTATGAGACCAAGAAGCCGTTCGAGGGCGTGGTCAATAATCTGGAACGCCGCTGGAAGGAAACGGAAAGCGCCCTGGTTCGGGAAGAACTGGGCAAGTACCAGTCCTCCCAACCCTGCGAGGTTTGCAGTGGTGCGCGCCTGAAACCGGAAGCGCTGGCCGTGAAAGTGCGCGGCCTGAACATCGCCGAAATCACCCGCCTGTCCATCCGCAAGGCAGGCGATTGGTTCGGCGAACTGGATGCGCATCTGACACAGAAGGAACGCGATATTGCCACCCGCATCCTGAAGGAAATCAACGAGCGGCTGGGCTTCCTCAATAATGTCGGGCTGGAATATCTGGCGCTCGACCGCGCGTCCGGCACCCTGTCAGGCGGGGAGAGCCAGCGAATCCGGCTGGCCTCACAGATCGGTTCCGGGCTGACCGGTGTGCTTTATGTGCTGGACGAACCTTCCATCGGCCTGCACCAGCGCGATAATGACCGGCTGCTGGCCACGCTGAAGCGCCTGCGCGATATCGGCAATACCGTCATCGTCGTCGAGCATGACGAGGATGCCATCCGGGAGGCCGATTATCTGGTGGATATGGGGCCGGGGGCCGGTGTGCATGGCGGCACCATCATTGCCCAGGGCAGCCCGGCGGAGGTGATGCAGCATCCGACCAGCTTGACCGCGCAATATCTTTCCGGCCGCCGCCAGATTGAGGTGCCGGCGCTACGCCGCCCCGGTCATCCGGGCCAGTTCCTGGAGGTGGTGGGCTGCCGTACCAACAATCTGCGCGATGTCACCGCCCGCATCCCGCTCGGCACCTTCACCTGTGTCACCGGCGTCTCGGGCGGTGGCAAATCTACGCTTGTCATTGAAACGCTCTACAAGGCGCTGGCCAAGAAATTGATGGGCGCCCGGGAGCATCCGGGCGAACATGATGCCATCCATGGGTTGGAAAATGTCGACAAGGTGATCGATATCGATCAGTCGCCCATCGGCCGCACCCCGCGATCCAACCCGGCAACCTATACCGGCTGCTTTACCCCCATCCGTGACTGGTATGCCGGCTTGCCGGAATCAAAGGCGCGCGGCTATGGGCCAGGGCGCTTCAGCTTCAACGTCAAGGGCGGGCGGTGTGAGGCGTGTCAGGGCGATGGCGTCATCAAGATCGAGATGCACTTCCTGCCCGATGTCTATGTCACCTGCGATGTCTGTCACGGCAAGCGCTATAACCGCGAAACGCTGGAGGTACTCTTCAAGGGCAAAAGCATCGCCGATACATTGGACATGACAGTGGAGGAAGGGGCGGAATTCTTCCGCGCCGTACCGTCGATCCGCGACAAGCTGGAAACGCTGGACCGGGTGGGTCTGGGCTATGTGAAGATCGGCCAGCCCGCCACCACCCTGTCCGGGGGGGAGGCGCAGCGCGTGAAGCTGGCAAAGGAACTGGCCCGCCGCTCCACCGGTCGCACCATCTATATCCTGGATGAGCCGACCACAGGCCTGCATTTCGAGGATGTGCGCAAACTGCTGGAGGTGCTGCACACGCTGGTGGACCAGGGCAATACGGTCCTGGTGATCGAACATAATCTGGAGGTCATCAAGACCGCCGACTGGATCATCGATATGGGGCCGGAAGGGGGCTCTGGCGGCGGCCAGGTGGTGGCCGCCGGTACACCGGAACAGGTGGCCCAGTCAGGCACCAGCCATACCGGCCATTATCTGGCCCCCTATGTGAAGGCCAAGGCCCCGGCTGCCAAAACGCCGGCGACCAAGGGGCGCAAGAAGGCGGCAGTATAAAGCCTGCGTGTGTCGCCACCGCAAAGAAAAACCCCCGCGCCGTTGCTGACGCGGGGGTTTTCTTTAAACTGCTAACCTTCGGGGCCGAGAGCCGACCACCTAGGGACAGAGCCTATATCAGGTGCCCTTGGTGGTCAGCTTGGAGAGCGTGGTCTGCAGCTCTTCAATGCTTTCCTTGACGCGCTTGGACAGCACTTCAGCCGCTTCGGTGTTGGACTTGGCCACCAGTTCCGACAGTTCCTTCATATTGGCAATCGCCTTTTCGAAAGAGCCCTTCACCAGTTCTGCCTGCTTGGCCACCTTGTCTTCCGGGGTGCCGGCAGAGACCAGTTCCTTCATCAGGACCGAGGCTTCCTCGAACGACTGGCGCAGAATTTCGGCCTGCCGACGGGCAACCGTCTGATAGCCTTCAACCGCCAGCTGGTTGGCGGCAACCACCGCTTCCACATTGCGGCGCTGGGTAGCCAGCAGACCTTCAAAATCCGGCGACAGCAGCTTCACGTCGCTGAAACCCTTCTGGAAATCGGCGAAGCCCTTCTGGAAGTCGGCAAAGCCCTTCTGCATGTCCGTGAAACGGGAGGCATCGAAGAACTTGGACGGATCGAAGAACTTGGACGGATCGAAATCCAGGAACGGATTCTTGATCGGGCTGGCCATATGTCGAGTCCCCCAGGGGCTGTTCATCCATGGCACGGATTGGTGCCATTGGTGGTTATAAACTGGTTCTCACCGCTATTGCATTGCAGCAAAACCGTGGATAACTATCGCATTTGCCGCTTTTTTCGTCAACTTCTTTGTTGCGCTGCACAAAAGAACAATAAAATCAACCGGCTGCGTGTTTCGATCCGATAGAAGAACGAAACGCGAGGGGCAAGCTGTTCCACAGCTCACGCGCGCGTTTCAAGTTGCGATCAAGGGCGGCCATGGTGGCGGACTTGTCCGGGCTTTCATCATCGAGCCAGACCCGCAGAGTCGCCAGCCAGACTGTGGCCAGTCCACGCCGCTGCAACGCGCCGGCCACACCGCCCCTGCCCAGACCCGCCGCTTCCAGCATCCAACCCATGGAGCGATAAAGGCCCGGGGCCAAGGCCGGGGCGGCCAGGATGGCAACACCATTACGGGCAAGCACACGCAAGCCCGGTCGGAACGGTTCCAGCACATCAATCCGGCGCATCAGCACATCGAACAGCCGATCATGCGGCGGATCGGTCGGATCGGGAACCGGTTGCGCCAGCACCAGCTCATCGGCATGGCGGTCCAGGGCGGCCAGCAGATGCAGCCGGCTGGGGAACAGGCGATAGAACCGATCGAGCGGCAGTCCCGCCTGATCCGCCACCGCCTTCAAACTGGTCTCCCGCCAGCCCTCGCGGGCGATCAGCACCATCGCCGCCGCCAGGGCTGCCTGACGATCATCCCTGATTGACGCCGTCTGCGTGCTGCTCGCGGTCTCGTCCGACATGTCCCGTTCCCTTTTCCACCGCGTCATTACTCAGGGCCTAACGGCACAGGCCGCTCACCCCCAAAAATATGGAAATGGTCCTGATGCCGAGAATTGAAAGACAGCCCCAGACTGGCGGGAAAAATTTCACGCTGCACCATGCCTGGACACAGCAGTCAGCCCGTCAGACAATGCAGAAAACCCGTCGGCCTGCCCCACGCCGCACCCCGAAATGCGCCCTTGTTGCGCCGCACCCCAGCCATCGGAAACGAAAGCGGTCCTTGGCAAGGGGCAGACTGTCCTAAACTTTTGCACATGGTCATCAGGGCCCCCGCTACAGACCCTCAGCCGCAAATGTCAAGCCATTCAATTGCAGATGTGACAGCCACGTGATAGCTTGACTTCCGGATATCTATTTAAAATCAATAAGATGGTCTTATTGCCTAATTTTTGAGCAAATAGGGGAAAGCCGCAGCATCGCTAGGGTCGCACAGGTAAGCCCAGCACTTCCCCCCAGACTTATCCACAGATTCCGTGGAAGAATTCTCTGACCTGGGAAAAGCCGCAGGAAGCCGCCGCTCTCCCCTCCGTCAAGTGTGAAACGGCGCTGCCACATATCTCTTTCGGACAGTGCCGAACGGGGAGAAGCTGGCATCCATAGCAGCAAGATTGACCCGAGCAGGCTTATGCGCCACATGCTGGGCCATGAGCGAGCCATCCGACCAAAATCCGTCCGGCCCTTCCGCCGACCCCCAGCCAGCGACCAGCCGGCCGAAACGTGCTGTGGCCGATCTCAACCGGGGGGTTGAGACGATCAAGGGCTATCTGCGCACCCTGCCTGACCGGCCCGGCGTCTATCGGATGCTGAATGATCATGGCGATGCGCTTTATGTCGGCAAGGCGCGCAGCCTGAAACGGCGCGTCATCAATTATACGATGCCGGTCAAGCTGCCGATCCGGCTGCAGCGGATGATTGCCGAGACGACCCAGATGGAATTCGTCACCACCCATACGGAGGTGGAGGCGCTGCTGCTGGAATCGAATCTCATCAAGAAACTGATGCCGCGCTACAATGTGTTGCTGCGCGATGACAAGACCTTCCCGCATATCCTGATCAGGGGCGGCCACGACTTCCCGCAATTGACCAAGCATCGCGGCACGCGCAGCGATCCGGGCCAGTATTATGGCCCCTTTGCCTCCGCCGGGGCGGTGAACAGGGTGCTGACGGCCTTGCAGCGCGCCTTCCAGCTGCGCACCTGTGCCGATACGGTTTTCGCCACCCGCACCCGGCCGTGCCTGCAATATCAGATCAAGCGCTGCACCGCGCCCTGCGTGGAAAAGGTCAGCCCGCCCGAATATGCCGATCAGGTGAATGAGGCGCGCGCTTTCCTGGAGGGCAAGAGCCGGGATATTCAGGCCGAGCTGGCCCAGGCTATGCAGGCAGCGGCCGAAAATCTGGAGTTTGAGCGGGCGGCCAAGCTGCGCGACCGTATCCGGGCGCTGACCGCCATCCAGGCCCACCAGGATATCAATGTCGAGGGTGTCGATGATGCCGATATCATCGCCGCGCATCAGGATGGCGGGCTGACCTGCATCCAGGTCTTCTTCTTCCGCGGCGGGCGCAACTATGGCAACCGCGCCTATTTCCCCAGCCATGACAAGGCACAGGAAATTGACGAGGTTCTGGCCTCCTTCATCGCCCAGTTCTATGACAATAAGGCCGCCCCCGGCCTGGTGCTGGTCAGCCACGAGTTGACGGAACATGAGCTGTTGCAGGAGGCCCTGTCGGTGCGGGCGGGGCATAAGGTGGAGCTGCACCTGCCCAAGCGCGGCGACAAGAAGCGGCTGATCGACCATGCCGTCACCAATGCGCGGGAAGCGCATGGCCGCCGACTGGCCGAAAGCGGCAGCCAGACCAAGCTGCTGGCCGGGGTGGCGGAAGTGTTCGGCCTGAGCGAGCCGCCCAAGCGGATCGAGATTTACGATAACAGCCATATCCAGGGCACCAATGCCATCGGCGCCATGGTGGTGGCGGGGCCGGATGGCTTCATCAAGAACGCCTATCGCAAATTCAACATCAAGGTGCCCGGTGCCGCCGGCGACGATTACGCCATGATGCGGGAGGTGCTGACCCGCCGCTTCGAGCGCGTCATCAAGGAAGATCCCGAACGCGCCGGTGAGAACTGGCCCGATCTGGTGCTGATTGATGGTGGTGAGGGGCAATTGGCGGTGGTGGCCGAAGTGTTCGCCGAACTGGGAATCGAAGATGTCTGTCTGGCCGCCATCGCCAAGGGGCCGGACCGCGATGCCGGGCGGGAACGGTTTTTCATGCCAGGCCGCCCCCCGTTCGGCCTGGATCACAAGAGCCCCGTTCTTTATTACCTGCAGCGGCTGCGCGATGAGGCGCACCGCTTCGCCATCGGCACCCACCGGGCCCGGCGGGAGAAGGCGATCAGCGCCTCACCGCTGGATGAGGTGCCGGGAATCGGGCCCCGGCGCAAGAAGGCCCTGCTGCTGCATTTCGGTTCCGCCCGCGCCGTCTCCCGCGCCGGGCTGACAGATTTGGAGGCGGTGGAGGGCATCAACCGAACTGTCGCTAAAATCATCTATGATCATTTCCATCCCGAGGGCTAGGATGCGGCCCGCCTCCCCTGCCCGACCCGATGGCGAAGAACACCCATTGCAATGCTGACCAGCCTGCCGAATATCCTCACCCTGTCGCGCATCGCCATCATCCCCCTTGTGGTGGCCTTGTTCTTCTTCCCCGGCCCCTGGCCGGCCTGGGTGGCGGCCGGGCTGTTCGCGGCCGCCTGCATCACCGACTGGTTCGATGGCTATCTGGCCCGTGCCTGGCAGGAAGAAAGCCTGATCGGCAAGTTCCTGGACCCGATCGCTGACAAGCTGCTGGTGGCGGCCGTGCTGATCATGCTGGTGGCCAACCAACATATTGCCGGGCTGGCCGTGCTGCCGGCCGTGGTGATCCTGCTGCGCGAGGTCATGGTCTCGGGCTTGCGCGAATTCCTGGCGGGCTTGCGCGTTGGCGTGCCGGTCAGCCGGCTTGCCAAATGGAAGACCGGTATCCAGATGCTGGCCATCGGCTGGCTGATCGTCGGTGACCATGGGCCGGCGGCCTGGCCGGTGACCTTCATCGGGGAGGTCGGGCTGTGGATCGCCGCCGCCCTGACCCTAGTGACGGGGTGGGATTATCTGCGTGCGGGCCTGCGCCACATGCTGGCCCCGCAAGGGGGGAAGAGCGAATGATCAAGCTGCTGTATTTCGCCTGGCTGCGCAGCAAGATCGGGCTGGCCGAAGAGGAACTCGCCCTGCCCCCCGGCATCAGCGATGTTGCCGGCCTGATTGCCCATCTGCAGACGCGCGGTGCCGGCTATGCCGATGCCCTGTCCAATCTGGCCGTGGTCAAGGTGGCGGTGAACCAGGAATATGTGCCCTTCAGCCATCCGGTAGCGCCGGGTGACGAGGTGGCGCTGTTCCCGCCGGTGACGGGGGGCTGATGACTATCCGAGTCCAGCAGGCGGATTTCGATATCGGGGTGGAGCTGGCCGCTCTGACCCAGGGCAATCCCGGGATTGGCGGTGTCTGCTGCTTCACCGGGCTGGTGCGTGACCTGCACCCGCAAGCGGACGAACAGGCCGGCACGGTGTGCGCCCTGACCCTGGAACATTATCCCGGCATGACCGAGCGCCAGTTGGCCGCCATCGAGGCGGAGGCGCGGGCGCGTTGGCCGCTGGAAGCCTGCCTGATCATCCACCGCTATGGCCGGATGGAACCGGGGGAAAACATCGTGCTGGTCGCCTGCGCCAGCGCCCACCGGGAAGCCGCCTTCGATGCCTGCCGTTTCCTGATGGATTGGCTGAAAAGCAAGGCCCCCTTCTGGAAGCTGGAAGAGACATGCCGCGGCACCCGCTGGGTCGCCAGCCGCCACAGCGATGAGGAAGCGGCCCGCCGCTGGGACCAGCCGGCAGGTTAAACAGTCAATAAACAGTGTCGGTAATGGATAATTGTCCACCACGCGCCACCTTCACTATTTCGACCCAATATAACGCCTATTCTTACAATCAGATGAAGGGCTGAAGACGGCAACCGACGGTGTCGCCGACGCACATCCTCACGCCATAAAATCTCAAGATATTGATACTTAATGATATTTTTGAACTGACCCTTTTCCGGTCCGGCATCGTGGAAACCCACCGCCATACAACTGCCTAAAAAATGGTCAAATTGCCAAGACCCGCAGGGAACCGCCAACCAGCGGAGTTACCAGGGGTTTAATCACATACTTATCCACAGAATCTGGGGATTGGTCCCAGAACCGGCTGCATCCTGCCTGTGCGGTAACGCACTTCCACCGGACCGGTCTGTTGACTAGGTTTCTCCCCATCCGGTCGGTTCAGAGAACCGGGCTGGCATCTTCCATTCCCAGAGGGATCCGGTAATGAGCATCGAACTCCATGTCTGGCCGACGCCCAACGGCTACAAGGTTTCCATCGCCCTGGAGGAAATGGGCCTGCCCTACATTGTGCATCCGGTGAATATCGGGGCTGGCGACCAGTTCAAGCCTGACTTCCTGAAGATCGCCCCCAATAACCGGATGCCCGCCATCGTCGATCCCGACGGGCCGGGCGGCAAGCCGTTCAGCCTGTTTGAATCGGGCGCCATCCTGATCTATCTGGCGGAAAAAACCGGCCAGTTCCGCCCCAGCGACAGCGCCGAATGGTTCAGCCATCTGCAATGGCTGATGTGGCAGATGGGCGGTGTGGGGCCCATGTTCGGTCAGGCCGGACACTTCATTCTTTATGCGACAGAAAAGGTGCCCTATGGCATCGAACGGTACCGCAACGAGGCCAAGCGCCTGTTGAAAGTGGCCAATACGCGCCTGACGGAAACGCAATATCTGGGCAGCGATGCCTATGGCATTGCCGACATGGCGACCCTCCCCTGGATTCGCAATGCCCCGAAATATGATATCGATCTGGCTGAATTCCCCCAGGTGAAGCGCTGGTTTGACAGCATCGCCGCCCGCCCCGCCGTGCAGCGCGGTCTGGCCCTGCTGGCCGACAAGGTCCGCCCGGCCGGCCAGCCGATGAGCGACGAGGAGCGGGCCAATCTCTATGGCCGCAAGCCCTGAGCCGGTTTGTCTGGTTTCGTTGTAAGGAAGGCGGATTAATCCCCGGCCCCACGCGTTATCCCACCATGTCCACCGCTACGGCATCCGCCTGCCCCCGGAATGCGGCAGTGGTGGGCGGAGGAGACAGGCTCGCCGGCACGTGTCGGCAGAGGGCCTGTGACAATCCCGCCCGGATGCCCCTCCGGGCGGGAATATCCGGGGCAGCGTGAATGAAGGCGGTGGGATGAGCGGGGATGGTTTCGCCAAGGGGCTGGAAGGCCACCTGGGGTCGTTGCAGCGCTATGCGCTGCTGCTGACCCGCAACCGGGTGGAGGCCGAAGATCTGGTGCAGGATTGCCTGACCAAGGCCATCGCCTCGTCCGGACAATGGCAGCCGGGCACCGATCTGCGGGCCTGGCTGTTCCGCATCCTTTATACCTGCCATGTCAGTGACCGGCGGAAATGGCAGGTGCGCGCCCGCTATGCCGAACAGGCCACCGCAGCGGAAAGTGTCGATGCCCACCAGATGATCCAGGTGGAAACCCGGCAGGTGCTGACGGCCCTGGATGGGTTACCGGAACCACAGCGGGAAGCGATCCTGGTGATCGCCCTGGATGATGTGAAATACGAGGAAGCGGCCCGGCGGCTGGGTGTGCCGCTGGGCACCTTCATGTCGCGCCTGGCCCGTGGGCGTGAGGCGCTGCGGCGCCGGATGGAAGCGGGCGGGGAAGTTACCAAACTGCGTCTGGTGAAGGGGGGGCGCGATGCGTGACGATGGGGATGAACTGGACCTGCACGCCTTTCTGGATGGGCAGCTGGACCCGTGCCAGGAAGCCCTGGTGCTAGCCCGGCTGGACGCTGATCCCGATCTGCGGGCACGAATGCGGGCCATGGCCGAACAGGATCTGCTGGTGAAAATCGCCGCCGCAGAGGGGGCCTTGCCCATGGCCGCCATGCGGCCGATGCACCAGCGCCTATTACAGGGCGTGCGCCGCCATGCCATCTGGCGGCGCACCGGGCGGATTGCGGCAGCCATCGGCCTGTTCATCCTGGGCTGGGGTGCCCGGGATGCCAGCGACCATTGGCTGCAAACCCCCTTGCCGGGCTATGCGCGGGAAGCGCTGGCCAACCATGAGGTCTTTGCCGAGAACCGGCCGACCAGCGTTGAAGCGGCAGGTAACAGCCCGGACGATCTGCGCCGCCTGCTGGCCAGCCAGCTGGGCATGGCCATGGAACCGCCTCAGCTGCAATCCATCGGCCTACGGCTGATCGGCGCCCGGCGAGCCGTCACCGATGATGGCCCCGGCAGCCAGTTGATCTATGAAGATCGACAGGGACATAGAATCACCCTGCTGGTTGCCCCCAGTGAGGACGAGCCTGATGCCGAAACCCTCGCCTTGACGGAGGCGCAGGGCTATGTGATCGGCTTCTGGCGGGGCCAGCATTTCGGCTATGCCTTGATCGGGCGGGAACCGGAAGGCCAATTATTGCAGGTGGCCGACGCCTTGGGGGTACCACGGGAATAGAGAAGTCCCTATCCGGGGGCCGCGGCCCCCGGATAAAGCACCGATTAATAACCCATCTTCAGGGCCATCCGGAAATCGCGGCCCGGCTGGGGCAGACGATCCTTCAGGAAGGAAGTGGAAAGCCGCACTTCCTCATTGGTGATATTGCGCACTTCGAACAGCATGGTCACGTCGCGGTCAGCGATCGGGTGCCAGTCGAGCGAGGCGTTGAACAGGGTATAGCCATCGGTCGGCAGTTCAAAGGCGCTGGTCTTGTTCTGGCTGTCAGCCCAGACCATCTCCACCCGGGTGGAGAAGCTGGACTGGGCATATTCCAGCCCGGTCTTGAAGGTCAGCGGCGGAATGCGCGGCAGGTCGGTCTTGGTGGTCGTATCTTCCGCCCGCACGTAATCCAGGCCGGCATCCAGGGTCACGCGCTGATCCTGCCGGCGGAACAGGTCCGCCGCCGCTTCCAGCTCAAAGCCCCAGAAGCGGGCATCGGTGGCGCTGAAGGCCGCCACGGGCACGCCATCCCGCTGCTCACCGGTGTAGCGCTCATAGATATATTTGTCGTAATCGGTCAGGAACAGGTTGGCCGACCCGGTGACGGGGCCGCCGGTCTTTTTCAGGGTCAGCTCTCCACCCAGGCCGGTTTCCTTGCCCAGCTTGCGGTCACCCAGCTCATAGGTACCGGTGGCCAGATGTGCGCCGTCGGAAAGCAGTTCTTCGGCATTCGGCGCCCGCTCGCTGCGGGACAGGCTGACGCCCGCCAGCCAGCCATCCCCCAGCTTGTAGGAGGCACCGGCCGACAGGCTGACCATGGTGAAATCACGGTCATAATTGATGCTGTCCGCCTTGATATTCTGCTGTTCCAGCCGCAGGCCACCTTCCAGCGCCCAGGGACCGAAATCCAGCCGCTGCACGGTGAAGCCGCCCACCTGCACGGTCTTGCTGGGCGGCAGGAAGGCTTCCTCCCCGATGGCCTGGAAATCACGCTGGCTGGCCTGCACACCCACCGCCCCAGACAGGGCGCCATATTGGTGCTGCACCAGTTCCAGCCGCCCTTCCCAGCCCTTGTTCAGGAACTGCGTACCGGGGGCACCATCCTCCAGCTCCGTATGTTTGTAATCGGCCCAGCCAAAGCGGACGCGGGTAGTGTCGAACACCAGGAAAGGCTGGTTCACCTCCCCCATCAGGTCCACACGGGTCTGGCCCAGATCGATCCGGACCGGGCCTTCATCCTCGCCGCCATCGTTCGAGCCGGCATCGGGGGGAACGCCATAGTTGGATTCCAGCCGGCTGACACTGGCCCCCAGAAAGCCCCAGTCGCCCACATAGGAGAGGCCACCCGTGGCCCCCTTCTGCGTCAGGCTGCTGTTGGGAACCTTGTGGCCGTCCTGCCCCTCCGCATCGGTTTGCCCCTGGGCCAGCTCTTTTGCCTGCAGGCGGTCTGATTCCAGGGCGCCGGGGAATTTATAATTGTCGGTCTGACGCCAGAACCCGTCGACATGCACCACCAGCGGGCTATCCAGCTTGGCATCCATGCCGGCCGCCAGGGAGCGTTCATGGGCATTGCTGCCGACGCCGATGCGGGCAAACCCATCCACGCCGTCCTTGGGGGCGGCGATGGGGATACGGCCATCCAGCACATTGATGACGCCGCCCACGGCGTTGCTGCCATACATCAGCGTGGCGGGGCCGCGCACCACCTCCACCCGCTTG
Organism: Niveispirillum sp. SYP-B3756; assembly: GCF_009495745.1. Classification (GTDB taxonomy): domain Bacteria; phylum Pseudomonadota; class Alphaproteobacteria; order Azospirillales; family Azospirillaceae; genus Niveispirillum. The sequence goes on along the minus strand of NZ_WIDQ01000003.1, from coordinate 46,076 downwards.
GCCGTGGCCAGATCCAGGGCCGGCGCATGGTCTGGGCTGGTGGTGCTGGCATCGATGCTGCCGATACCGCCGGACAGGATGCGGATACGGTCGCCACCCTGGCCACGGATGATGGGGCGCGACGCGCCCTGGCCGAAGCCGGTCTGGCTCATGCCCGGCAGCTTGGCCAGCGCGGCCCCCAGCGTGGTGGAAAGCGAGCGTTCCAGCGCCTCCCCCGACAGGACGGAGGTGCCTTGGAGCACGTCAAACTGGCGGGCACCCAGGGGAGAGGCGGTGACGACGATCTCTTCCACATCATCATGGGAATGCGGGTTGGCCGCCGCGACCTGCACATCCTGCGCCATCGCCGGCAGGGCGGACGCCATCAGCCCACCCATCAGGGCCGCCGCCAGCCAAACCTTCGCCTTTTCCTCGCGCATCACGATTCTCTCAAATTACGTTATAACGTAACTTCTGATAGGCGCGGGACGATGAACGGGTCAAGTGTTGCAAATGGGTACTCTTGTCGCAGGGTCGGCAAATGGTTGGGCAAACGCCATGATACCAAGGGTCATGGGACATGCCCTTTGGAGGCCAGCGGTCGCTGGCCTGGCACTCCCATGTGCGCGCAAGCGAAGCTGCCGGGGGTAACGCCTGCGACTGAGTGTCAGCCTGGACGGTATTCATTCATTATCAAAATCTTACTGCACCCTCACCGTCACCCCGGCCTTCGCCGGGGTGACGGTGCTAAAAAACTTAAATCGCGTAATACGTTGAAAAAAGAAAACTCTCCGGACGGACTCTGAGAAAAACGAAATGCTGGAGCGTATTTACGGTCTGCGGAAATACGCTCTAATCGTGCCGGGCCTGGGTGAAGATCGCACCTTCCAGGTCGGCCCCATCCAGCTTGGCCCCGCGCAGATCAGCGCCGGTGAAATCGGTCCCGCGCGCTACAGCACCGCGTAGATCGGCATTGCGCAGGTCGGCCTGTTGCAGGTGCGCCCCGGAAAGCCGGGCCGGCCAGCGCCGGTCAGACATTTCAGCGCTCACCAACGGGGACAGGTTGGCCCCTTGCATCTGCGCACGGTTGAGATGCGCCCGTTCCAGATTGGCGCCGCGCAGGTCGGCCTGGCTTAATTCCGCCTCCCGCAGGTCGGCGCATTCCAGATCGGCCATCACCAGAACGGCATTGGACAGCAGCGCCCGCCGCGCCAGCACGAAGCCCAACCGGGCTGCCGTCAGATTGCTGCCACGCAGGTCGTGCCCGGCCAGATCGCGCCCATTGAAATCCGCCCGCAGGCCGCTGCGGCCGGCATTGGCGATCCATTCGGCATGGCGGGCCAGCAATTGCCCCACCTGTTCCCCTTCTTCGGCGGCACCGGGCAGCAGCGCACCACCCCGTCGCAAATCCGCCAACGCGCCGCTGTCCAGAATGGCGCCGCGGAAATTGGTCCCCTCAGCCAGGGCGCCGCGCAGCAGCGCGTCCGTCAGCACGGCCCCGGCGAAATCAGCTTCCTGAAGCTTGGCGTCCTGCAGGTTGGCACCTTCCAGCAACGCGCCCTTGAAGTTCGCCCCGCGCAAATCAGCACCCCGCAGATCGACATGGCGCAGATTGGCGTCGGTAAAATCCGCCTTCAGGGTGATGGCACCATTCATCTTGGCGCCGGAAAAATCGGCGGAATTGGCAATGACAGCCGCGAGATTGGCGATGCGCCCGTCAAAGGCCTGTGGCAATGGCTTACCACCGCGATAGACCGCCAGCACCGCTTCCCGCACATCGGCGTCGCGCAGCCTGGCGCGGCTGAGATCGGCACCCCGCATAGTGACGCCGCGCAGGTCCGCCTTGCTGAGGTCAGCCTGTTGCAGGTTGCACAGACGCAGATCGGCAGCGAACAGGTTGGCCCCGGTCAGCCGCGTCTTCACCAACTGTGCCTGATCGAAGCGGGAACCGGTCAGTTCGGCCGCCCGCAGATCAGCATTGGAAAGATTGACACCACGCAGATCGCAGAGCACGAAAATGGCCCGCTGTCCGCCCAGCCTGCCTTCCATCAGCTTGGTATGGCGCCGCAGCGCCTCCATCAGCTCCTCCGGAGAGGGCCGGCGCCAAGTCACCGCCTCTGCTTTTGGCTGAGCCTCTTCTGCCATGCCGCTGCATTCTCCGGGATAGGGCCCGCCGATGCGCCGATGGCGCGGAACCAGGATGCTGAAACATCCGAAGTGAATATCATGAAAGTACGGGCTTGCCGGCCTATGGTCAACGTGACGTCTGCGTCAACTGACGAACTTCCGGGCGTTGGCCACCATCGTGGAATACATGGTGCGGATGAAGTCGGTGGGGCGCAAGCGGCCGAAAGGGATATTCTCCGATGCGTATGTTACCAGCGCATCGGGCGGGGTGATCGGCACCACCTCCAGCCCGGCCTTGCGCAGCCCGTCCACCACCGCCTTGGCCTGCTTGATATAATCTTCGTTGAAGAAGCTTTTATCCGCATTCTTGATGGATTTGGCGATGATCTCCACGATCGGTTCCGACACGCGAACGCCCCCTTTTTGGTTAACAGCCACACCCCGGCATTCAGCCGGAAATACCGGCGCGGCGCAACTCCGGCCCCAGCCTTCCGGCCAGAAACAAGAAGAACATGCGGAAATCGGCGACCAGCGACCAGAGCGGATAGGTGAAGGTGGCCGGCCGGTTGTGCTCAACAGCGGCATGGGCCGCCCAGGCAAAGGCATAGCCGGCCAGCAGCGCCGCCAGCAGCAGCCTTGGGTCGAGAAACAAGATCGCTGCCGCCAGACAGGCCAGGGCCAGGGCACTGCCGATATAATGCAGGGCCCGCGTCCGCGGCCGGCTATGCTCCCGCAGATAGAACGGCCAGAACTCGGCAAAGGTGCGATATTGGCGCTGTGCCATGGTTGCATTCCTCCCGCAACATGGGCGCACGTGTCATTTTCTTGCCATGCGGGCGCCCTTTCAATAAGTCAGAATAGCGTTTGAAGCTGTCGCAATGGCAGCTTCTTTCGTCATATCCTTTCAACACCAATCATCTGAGGACCGGGAAAATGGGTTACAAGGTCGCCGTCGTTGGCGCTACGGGCAATGTCGGCCGTGAGATGCTGCAGACGCTTGCCGACCGGAACTTCCCGGTCTCTGAAGTGGTGGCCTTGGCGTCGGAACGCTCCACCGGGCAGCAGGTCTCCTTCGGCGAGGATCATGTGCTGAAGGTGCAGGATCTGGCCAAGTTCGATTTCAGCGGCACGGATTTCGTGCTGTCCTCCCCTGGTGCCAAGGTCTCGGCCCAGTTTGCGCCCAAGGCCGCCGCCGCCGGTGCCTGCGTCATCGACAATACCAGCCATTTCCGCATGGACCCGGACGTGCCGCTGGTGGTGCCGGAGGTGAACCCGCACCATCTGGCCGGCTGGCGCAAGAAGGGCATCATCGCCAACCCCAACTGCTCCACCATCCAGATGGTGGTGGCGCTGAAGCCGCTGCATGATTTGGCCAAGATCAAGCGCGTCGTCGTGTCGACATACCAGTCGGTTTCCGGCGGCGGCAAGGAAGCGATGGACGAGCTGTTCACCCAGACCCGCGCCATCTATGTCAACGATCCGGTGGAAAAGAAGAAGTTCACCAAGCAGATCGCCTTCAACGTCATCCCGCATATCGATACGTTCATGGATGACGGCATGACGAAGGAAGAATGGAAGATGGTGGTGGAGACGAAGAAGATTCTCGACCCCTCCATCAAGGTCACCGCCACCGCCGTGCGCGTGCCGGTGTTCATCGGCCATTCGGAAGCGATCAATATCGAATTCGAAAATCCGATCACCGCTGATGAGGCCCGCCGCGCCCTGCGCGCCGCCCCCGGCATTTCCATTGTCGATCACCGCCTGGATGAAGGCTATGTCACCCCGGTGGAAGTGGCCGGTGAAGACAATGTCTTCATCAGCCGCATCCGGGAGGATTCCACAGTGGAAAATGGCCTGAACATCTGGGTTGTGGCCGACAATCTGCGGAAGGGTGCCGCCCTGAACGCCGTGCAGATTGCCGAGGTGATGATCCGCGACGGCCATATCGGCCCGGCCGACTGATCGGGCTTTTAAAGCCCACCAAAAAAGCCCCGGAGGGTTCGCTCTCCGGGGCTTTTTTGTGCCGATTGAGGGATGTTCACGCCCCGCGCTTGGGCGCCCATTCTGTCAGGAACGCCTTGATCTTGGCGCTGTCATGGCCCTTGCCCTGCTCCTTGGGCAGTTCCAGCAGGGACGTATCCTGGCTCTGCAGCAACTTGCCATTGCTGTCCAGCACATAGAGGTGCGGATATCCCGCCGCCTTGGGATAGTGCGACAGGAAGGCTTCGTTCTGGTTCACCTTCTTGTCGTAATGCACCTTCAGCACCACGAAATTGGTGTCGCGCAACTGGCGCAGCTCGGCCTCCTGCTCGAACTTGGCGTCCAGCAGCTTGCACCAGATGCACCAGTCGCCGCCGACATCGATCAGCACCCGCTTATTTTCCGCTTTGGCCGCCGCCAGCGCCTGCTTCAGGTCGGCCGCCGGGTCGCGCGCGGGATCGAAGCTGTGCGACCAGACGGGGGCCGCGCCATGGGCACCGTCCTGCGCCAGGGCGGGCGTGGTGGACAGCAGGGCGAAAGCCAGCGGGGCAGCCAGAAGAAGACGGGACAGGCGCATCATCACATCCTGGTTGAGAGCAAGATAAGGCGGAGAGAATGATCAACCCTTCAGGCTGACCGTCAGATCGCAGGTGCTGGAGCCCAGGCCCCGGTTGAAGAAACGGATCACCATGCCGCCGGCATCCCGCACCGTCAGCGTCTCCGTCTGTCCTGCCCCCAGCGACAATTGGCGGCCGGTGGCCGCCAGCGTACTTTCGGAGATGGAATATTCCAGGGTACAGCGCTTGTTGCCATCATTCTGGAAGACGACGTCGCCCGGCCCCGGAATCTTGAATTCGAAGCTTTTGCCCTTGGCGAAATCCACCTTGCCCTGGCAGGGCGTATCGCGCTGCACCTCGCACCCAAACTCCCCCTGCGGCTGGCTGTTGCGCACCGCCGCCGGCTGGGCCTGAGCGGCAAGGGGAAGCGACAGCAGCACCACGACAAGGCCGGACAGCGGCAAAGGACGGATGAAGGGCATGGAAAAACTCCTGGTCCCGCGAATGATCCCTGGAATAGACCGGCCGGCGCGGGCACGGCAAGGCCCCGTGGTGATTAACACGCAGGCCCCGAACCTTTTCAGTCTATCCGCACCGGGGTAAAATAGTCCGACGGCCGGACCAGTTCATCCTGAGCGGCGACGATCTGCAGCTCCCGCTGTCCGCTCTGCATCGTGCGCCGGAACACGGCATAGATGGCGGAGGCCGCATGGCCCAGCGCGGCGGCGCCATCGCCGCCGCTTTCCAGGAACTTGGCCAGGAACAAGGCCGCCACACAATCCCCCGCCCCGTTGGGCAGCGGGTCCAGCGCCAGCCTTGGGGTGGAGACCAGATAGGCGCCGTCCGGCCCGTCCAGCAGCATTTCAATCCGGTCGTCCGGTGCATCCAGCCGGGTCAGGCTGGTCACCATCACCCAGCGCGGCCCCAAGGCCCGCGCGGCACGGGTGGCAGCCAGCGCGGAGGCCAGATCGCCCACCTTCAGCCCCGTCAGATATTCCAGCTCAAACTGGTTGGGGGTGATGATGTCGGCCAGGGCCAGTGCCTGATCGCGGAAGAATTCCGGAATGCCGGGACGGACGAAGAAGCCCCGCCCCACATCGCCCATCACCGGATCACAGCAATAAACGGCCGCCGGGTTGCCCTGCTTCACCCGCTTGACCCCCGCCAGCACCACCTCCCCCAGCGCCGCATCGCCCAGATAACCGGTCAGGGCCGCCGCTGCCCCATCCAAGGCGCCGCGGGTTTCAATCCCCCGTAACACATCGGCGATATGCTCAGGCGGGAAGACCATGCCGGTCCAGGCACCATAGCCGGTATGATTGGAAAACTGCACCGTATTGACGGCAATGGCATCAAAGCCCAGCCGTTCCAGGGGGAAAACCGCCGCCCGGTTGCCAACATGGCCAAAGGCGACATGGGACTGGATGGTCAGAATGGTCTTCATCGGGGCATCCGGGGCCGTGGCAGCACCTATCAGCTACGCCCAACCGGCGGCCCACGGCAATCGGAAATCGCGGGACGGGGATGATGGATTGGCTGTGCTCCCAATCACTTCAAAATTTCCCGAAAAACGCAAGCAATAAGGTCTTATCTTCGTGTTATGCCGTCACATAGTCTTTCGGCTACCAACCCTTCCCCTGAGTGCCACCCCATGCGCAGCATCAAAGACGCAAAAATTAGAACGCGAGTATTGATCGGTTTCGCCACCGTCCTGGCCTTGATGACCCTGCTGACGGGCATCGGTATGAAGAAAGTGGCACTGATTGATGAGGGGCTGACCCAGATCAACGAGGTGAACGGCGTCAAGCAGCGCTATGCCATCAATTTTCGCGGCAGCGTGCATGACCGCGCCATCGCGCTGCGGGACGTGGTGCTGGTGAAGCCTGACCTGCTGGAAATCGTGGTGGCGGAAATCCGCCGTCTGGAAGGCTTCTATACGGAAGCCGCCCGCAACATGGACACGCTGTTCACCAATAACCCGGATGATATCCGGCCGGAAGAGCGCACCATCCTGGCCCGGATCAAGCAGATCGAAGCCGAGACCCTGCCCCTGATCAACAAGGTAATTGACCTGCGTAAGGCGGGAGATATCGCCGCCGCCCAGGAATTGATCCTGTCCGATATCCGGCCGCGGATGAATGATTGGTTGAAGACCATCAACCAGTTCATCGATTTCCAGGAAAAAGAAAGCAGCCTGATCGGTGCGGATACCCGCGCCCAAGCCAGCGGCTTCTCCACCCTGATGCTGATCGTTGCCGGTATCTGTCTGCTGATCGGCGGGGCCTTCGCCTGGTGGACCGTGCAGTCCATTCTGCCCTTGCGCGCCTTGACCGACTCCATGCTGCGGCTGGCCAATGGCGATCTGAAGACACAGATCCCGGTCGCCACGGCACAGAACGAGGTGGGGGAAATCACCGGCGCCGTGGAAGTGTTCAAGCGCAATGCCATTGAGGCCGACCGGCTGCGCCGCGAACGGGCGGAAAATGAGGAACAGGCCCGCAAGGCCCGCAAGGCGGAGATGGAAGCCCTGGCCCAGCGTTTTGAAAACGACGTTCAGGCCGTGGTGACCGCCGTGGGCAGTTCCGCCACCCAGATCGGGCAGGCCGCCGATGCTCTGCGCTCCAACGCCGTCGCCAATCAGAAGCGCATTGACGTCACCCAGCAATCCACCAGCCTTGCCAATGAGGAAGTGGAATCGGTGGCCACCGCCGCCGAGCAGCTGGCCGCCTCCATCCGTGAAATCAGCCGCCAGATCAGCGACAGCGGCACCCGCACCCGCCGTGCCGCTGAACAGGCCATCCTGACCAATGGTATTGTTGATGGCTTGGCGGAAAAGGCCCAGCGCATCGGGGAGGTGCTGGACCTGATCGCCGAAATTGCCAGCCAGACCAATCTGCTGGCGCTCAACGCCACCATTGAGGCGGCACGCGCCGGGGAAGCTGGCAAGGGCTTTGCCGTCGTGGCGTCAGAGGTGAAGAATCTGGCCGGTCAGACAGAGCGCGCCACCGGCGACATTGCCCAGCGCATCACCGAAATCCGCACCGCCACTGAACAGGCCGTTACCGCCATCAAGGAGATCAGCCGCACGGTGGCGGAGGTGGACGAAATCGGCGGCTCCATCGCCGTTGCCGTAGAACAGCAGAATGCCGCCACGGCGGAAATCGCCCGCAGTGCCCAGAACGCGGCAGAGGGCATGACCACCGTGTCTGAAACCGTGGCCGATGTCCGCCAGGGGGCCGTACAGGCGGGTGAAGCCGCCGCCCAGCTGACCGGTGCCTCTGGCCAATTGTCCGAACGGGCCGGCGCGCTGGCCACCCAGGTGGACCGCTTCCTGGCGTCGGTACGCAGCGCCTGATAACAAGGGGCATGTTCCATGCCCCTTGAAGGCCGGCAACTGCCGGCTTGGCACGCCCATGTGCGCGTAAGCCAAGCTGCCGGAGGCAGCGCCCGGCGCGTGAGGGAGCATACGAATCCCAGCGCTGCGCGGTTTTGCCTGAAGGGGCGGGATGGACGTTGGCGGCCAGCTTGGCTAGGCTGGCGTCCATCCCGCCCCTTCTGCTTTTCAGGACATGCGACCATGACCAGCCGTCCCCGCCGCTCCGCCCTTTATATGCCCGGCGCCAATCCCCGCGCGCTGGAAAAGGCCCGGACCTTGGGGGCGGACGTGCTGCTGCTGGATCTGGAAGACTCGGTGGCCCCCGACGCCAAGGAACAGGCCCGCGCCCAGGTGGGGACCGCCATTGCCGCCGGTGGTTACGGGCACCGGGAACTGGTGATCCGCAGCAACGGGCTGGATACGCCCTGGGGCCATACCGATCTTGTGGCCGCCGCCACCAGCGGGGCCGATGCGGTGCTGATCCCCAAGGTAGACAGTGCGGAGGGGGTGCGCATGGCCGATCGCGTGCTGCGTGCTTCCGGCGCGCCAGACAGTCTGCGCCTGTGGGTGATGATGGAAACCCCGCGCGCCATGCTGGCTGCCGCCGATATTGCTGGCGCCTGCCCCCGCCTGGAATGTCTGGTAATGGGCACCTCTGACCTGACCAAGGATCTGGGCGCGCTGAACACGCAAGACCGGCTGCCGATGATCACCAGCCTGGGCCTGACCCTGCTGGCCGCCCGCGCCTTTGGACTGGCCGTGCTGGATGGGGTGCATGTCGATCTGGAGGATGAAGCCGGCTTTGCCGCCGCCTGCCGCCAGGGCCGCGAACTGGGCTTTGACGGCAAAACCCTGATCCATCCCAAGCAGTTGGCCGCCGCCAACAGCGCCTTTGCCCCCACGGCCGACGAAATGGCCCGCGCCCGCCGTATCATCGCCGCCCATGCCGAGGCGGTGGCGGCGGGCAAGGGTGTCACCCTGGTGGATGGCAAGCTGGTGGAAGCCCTGCATGTGGAAACCGCCCGTCGCACCGTCGCCATGGGCGAGGCGGTAGCGGCGCGCGGCTAAATACCAACGGTCATAATTCATGACCGTTGGTACGGCGGCGACCGCCGCCGCGCCGCTCGGTAGCGGCGTAGCCAAGCCAGCGGATGCTGGCGCCGGCGATTCAGGATTTCATGCCGCTGGTACACCCCCTCAGCCCTTGCGGTAATAGCGATAATTATACAGCGGGGTGAAGCCCAGCCGGCGATACAGCGACAATGCCGGCTGGTTGCCGACCCCCACCTGTAGATAGGCTTCGGCGGCCCCCTGCCCCGCCGCCTCGGCATAAAGCGCGCGAATCAAGCGGCCGGCATGGCCCTGGCCGCGCGCCTGCGGCTGGGTGGCGATCTTGTAGAGCCCCACCCAGCCCCGGTCGATCACTCCAAGACCGGCGGCCACCGGCCGCCCGTCGCTCCACAGCGTCAGATAGCGGGTGGATGCGGCAATGCCGGCCAGAATAGCCCGCAGCGCCGGCATCTCCGCTTCCGCCACCGGGACCATGCTGCGATAGGCTGACAGCCATGCGTCATCAGCATTGTTCTGTATGCGAACAGAGGGGTCAGGAGCGCAGCCGGCGGGTATTTCCGCTACCATCACATGGCTTTCATCATCGGCCAAATAGCCTTTATCCACCATTGCGGCAGTAAAACCGGGTGGGCAAAGCGGGGTTTCACGGAAGGTCGGCCGCAACCCACGGCGGCGATACTCCCGTTCCACCAGGGGGATAAGATCGTTCTGAATCTCCTGCTGCGGCGCCACGGCATTGGTAGAATTGGCCCTTCCCGTATGGCCTGCGGCGAACCGCAGCACCCAGCCGGCATGGTGCAACTGTTGCGGCGCCGGCCAGGCGGAAAGGCAAAGATCTTCCAGCGATTGTATCCGGCCGATATCCATTTCCATAATAGGCGGCTTCCTTGACAGACTATTTGCGAACTATTCGCAACTTAAGCAATCATCTTACAATAAAGCTGATCAAACCTGCACCGCATCGCACCAAAATAGGGGGTGGGGAGCGTTGACGCAGGCAAGGCTTCGGCGTAATTGAACCCCCAGCATTTCTTGTGACAATTCCCGCTGCCGGTTTTCGATCCGGCGGGTGTCGTCGCCGGCAGGCGCGACACGGATGCATCCCGGTTCAGCACCTAAGGACGCCTGAGAGATGACCGATACGCCTGCGGCCAAGCGGCAACGCCCGCTGTCCCCCCACCTTCAGGTCTACCGGCTACCCCTGCCGGCGTTGACCTCCATTACCCACCGCATCACCGGCATCGGCCTGTGCGTCGGCACCTTGCTGCTGGTCTGGTGGCTGGTTGCTGCTGCCGCTGGGCCGGAAGCCTACGCCACGGCAGCAGGCTTCATTGCCTCGCCCATCGGGTTGATCCTGATGTTCGGCTGGTCGGCCGCCCTCTGGTACCATTTCTTCAATGGGCTGCGCCATCTGGCCTGGGATTTCAGCGCCAAGATGCTGTCCCTGCAACAATCCTACAGCAGCGCGAACCTGGTGATCGGCGCCTCCATCGGTGCGACGATCGTGACCTGGGTTCTGGTCTTCGCGCTCTGATCCGGGGGAAGAGAGATATGGCCAATCCCACCAATAGCTTCCGCACCCCCCTCGGCCGCGCGCGCGGTCTGGGTTCCGCCAAGCTCGGCGCCCAGCACTGGCTGGCCTACCGCGTGGCTTCCGCCGGTCTGGCTGTGCTGACCGTGCTGTTCGTCATCCTGGTCCTGAGCCTGATCGGTGCCTCTTACGAAGAAGTGGTCGCCACTTTCAAGAAGCCCTGCCCGGTCATCCTGACCATCCTGTTCCTGGGTGCGACATTCCATCATGCCGCCTACGGTTTGCAGGAAGTCTTCGAGGACTATCTCCATGGCAAGCTGAGCAAGCTGGTCGCCATCGGCCTGACCAAGGCGGCGGCGCTGGTTTTGTTCCTGCTCGCCTCTTTCGCCGTCCTCAAGATCGCTTTCGGAGCCTGATAACATGGCGACCGCCTACAAGATCATCGATCACGAATATGACGTCGTCGTCGTCGGCGCCGGTGGCGCCGGCCTGCGCGCCACTTTCGGCATGGCCGAAAAGGGCCTGAAGACGGCCTGTATCACCAAGGTGTTCCCCACCCGCTCCCACACCGTGGCAGCGCAGGGCGGCATCTCGGCAGCGCTGGGCAATATGGGCCCGGACGACTGGCGCTACCACATGTACGACACCGTGAAGGGGTCGGACTGGCTGGGCGACCAGGACGCCATCGAGTACATGGTGCGCGAGGCCATCCCCGCCATCATTGAGCTGGAGCACCAGGGCGTGCCGTTCAGCCGCACGGCGGAAGGCAAGATCTACCAGCGCGCCTTCGGCGGCATGACCACCGAATATGGCAAGGGTCAGGCTTACCGTACCTGCGCCGCCGCTGACCGTACAGGCCACGCCATGCTGCATACGCTGTATCAGCAGAGCCTGCGCCACCATGCGGAATTCTTCGTAGAATATTTCGCCCTCGACCTGATCATGGACGAGGAAGGTGCCTGCCGCGGCGTGCTGGCCTGGAACCTGGATGACGGTACGATCCACCGCTTCCGTGGTCACCAGACCGTGCTGGCCACCGGTGGCTATGGCCGCGCCTATTTCTCCGCCACCTCGGCCCATACCTGCACCGGTGACGGCGGCGGCATGGTGCTGCGTGCCGGCTTGCCCTTGCAGGATATGGAATTCGTGCAGTTCCACCCCACCGGTATCTACGGCTCCGGCTGTCTGATCACCGAGGGTGTGCGCGGTGAAGGCGGTTACCTGACCAACGCCGAAGGTGAGCGCTTCATGGAGCGCTATGCCCCCTCGGCCAAGGATCTCGCCAGCCGTGACGTGGTCAGCCGCTCCATGACCATCGAAATCCGCGAAGGCCGTGGCGTCGGTGAGCATAAGGACCACATCCACCTGCATCTGGAACATCTGGCACCGGAAGTCATCCATTCCCGCCTGCCGGGCATCGCCGAAAGTGCGCGTATCTTCGCTGGCGTGGACGTGACCAAGGAACCGATCCCGGTGCTGCCGACCGTGCATTACAATATGGGCGGCATTCCCACCAATTATCATGGTCAGGTGATCCGCCCGACCGCCGACAACCCGGACCAGACCGTGCCGGGCCTGATGGCGATCGGTGAGGCCGCCTGTGTTTCCGTGCATGGAGCCAATCGTCTCGGCTCCAACTCCTTGCTCGATCTGGTGGTGTTCGGTCGCGCTGCCGCCATCAAGGCCAGCCAGATCGTGGAAAAGGGTGCTCCGCACAAGACCCTGGCCAAGGACAATGCCGATAAGGCGCTGGACCGGCTGGACAAGGCGCGCAACGCCAAGGGTGGCACCCGCGTTGCCCATCTGCGCCTGGAAATGCAGCGGATCATGCAAAATAACTGCGCCGTCTTCCGCACCGGTGAGGTGCTGGACGAAGGCGTGGAGAAAATGAAGGCCGTGTGGGCCAAACGCCCGGACGTGGCTGTCAGCGATCGTTCGCTGGTGTGGAACAGCGATCTGGTGGAAGCGCTGGAACTGGACAATCTGATGTACCAGGCCGTCGCCACCATCAATTCCGCCGCCAACCGCACCGAATCCCGTGGCGCCCACGCCCGTGAGGATTACAGCGAACGCGATGACGTCAACTGGATGAAGCACACGACCGTGTGGGTGAACGAAACGGGCAAGCCGACCATCAGCGACCGCCCCGTCCACCTCTACACCTTGACCAATGAGGTTGAGGTGTTCCCGCCGAAGAAGCGCGTGTACTGATCCCGCGACGTTTGAGAAGGCCTTCGACCCATGGCTGAATTTTCCCTCCCCGCCAATTCCAAGGTCAAGCCCGGCAAGACGGTTCGCTCTGCCGGTCCTGACGCCAAGCGCACGCGCAAGTTCCGCATCTATCGCTACGATCCGGACTCGGGCGAGAACCCGCGTGAGGATACGTATGAGATCGATCTGGATAAGTGCGGGCCGATGATCCTGGACGCGCTGATCCACATCAAGAACGATGTGGACAGCACGTTGACCTTCCGCCGCTCCTGCCGTGAAGGCATCTGCGGTTCCTGCGCCATGAATATTGACGGGCGCAACACGCTGGCCTGCCTGAAGGCGATCGACGATGTGAAGGGCGACGTCAAGATCTACCCGCTGCCGCACCAGCCGGTGGTGAAGGATCTGGTGCCGGACCTGAACCAGAACTATGCCCAGCTCGCCTCGATCAAGCCCTGGCTGCAGACGCAGACGACGGCCCCCTCACGCGAACGGCTGCAAAGCCCGGAAGAGCGTGAGAAGCTGGATGGTCTGTATGAGTGCATCCTCTGCTTCTGCTGCACCACCTCCTGCCCCAGCTATTGGTGGAATGGCGACCGTTACCTGGGCCCGGCGGTTCTGCTGCAGGCCTATCGCTTCATCGCCGACAGCCGCGATGAAATGACCGGTGAACGTCTGGATGCGCTGGAAGACCCGTTCCGTCTCTATCGCTGCCATACGATCATGAACTGCACCCAGACCTGCCCCAAGGGCCTGAACCCCGCCAAGGCCATCGCCGAAATCAAGAAGATGATGGCCGAACGCGCCGCGTAAGGCCCAATAGCAGGTATAAATACCCAGAAGCCGCCGGGGGAATGCTCCTCCGGCGGCTTTTTTCTGTCCGGCTGATCTCAGCCCGGCCCCGCCTGGGTCAGGATGCCATCGACGATGGTACAGCGCAGCGCCCGACGCTGTGGCGCTTCGAAACTGTCCTTGCGACTGGCCATTGTGAACGGCTGATGCACTGTCTGGGTGCCGCCATTGCTGGTCAGTTCCGGCAAATCAAAGGCGATGCGATAGCGATCACCATAGGATCGGTCAACCTCCCGCCGGCAGATATCGGTCGCGGTACGGGGGTTCCGAAAATTCCCATGCTCGTTTTCCCCGTCATTTACATTAATCGAACAGCCCGCCAAAAAGCTGGTCGATGCGGCTGCCAACAAGATAACCGTAGATATCTGAACAATGCGCGCCATCTACATCCCCATCACTATATGATGGATGATTATCACCCACGATCACTGAGATAAGCAATCGCTGTTACAGACTGTGGATAAAACGAATCCACATAGAAAATATCCGTTTATTTTGTAAACCCTTCATTACTGACCCGTTTCTGTGAAGCGTAGAATGCACGCTCAGGTGCCATGCTGGATGTCGACAGCCATCGCTTACATTATCAGCAGGGGGCCATACCATATGACCTATACCCCCCATCAAAAGGCATAAGCGAAATGATCGCTATCCCTAACAATGGTTGATAAGACAACAGTTATTCGACTAAAGTGATCAAAATTTGCTGTTTGTGCAGAATCTTCATCGTTCCTCTGGCTGGGAGGGCCGGTTCATGCCAAAGCCAGGCACACCCAAGGGTGCCTCTATTTCCGCCGACGAGCGCTTTCGTCTGGTGGTGGAAGCAGCGCCGAACGCCATGGTGTTAATTGATCAAGGTGGTTTGATCTCCATGGTCAATGCCGCCACGGAACGCCTGTTCGGCTATCAACGGGCAGAGCTGTTGGGTCAACCCGTGGAGATGCTGGTCCCGGAAAGTCACCGCGGCCATCATGCCGGCCTGCGCGAAGGTTTTTTCCGAAATGCCCAGAGTTCCCGCCCCATGGGGGCGGGACGCGACCTGTTTGCACGGCATAAGGATGGCAGTCAGATTCCGGTGGAAATCGGGCTGAACCCCATCCAGACCGACAAGGGCCTGATGGTTCTTTCAGCCATTGTCGATATCTCCGACCGGGCACAGAAGCTGCAACGCCTGAACGAGACGTTACAGGCGCGCACCCAGGAACTCGAAGCTGTGAACCACGAATTGGAGGCCTTTGCCTATTCCGTATCCCACGACCTGCGGGCCCCACTCCGCAGCATGGACGGGTTCAGCCTGGCGTTGCTGGAGGATTATTCGGATCGGCTGGATGACACCGGCAAAGACTACCTGACCCGTATCCGCCGTGGGGCGGTTCGCATGGCGCAATTGATCGACGATCTGCTGAAGCTTTCACGGGTGACACGTGCGGGCATCGCGCCACAGCCGACAGACCTCTCCGCTCTGGCACAGGAAGTTGTGACCGAATTGCGACAGCTTGATCCCCGGCGTCAGGTGGCCGTGAGTATTGCCCCCCATCTGCAGGCTATTGCCGATCCGCACCTGATCCGAGTCGTTCTGGACAATCTGCTGGGCAATGCCTGGAAGTTCACGAACCGGCGCGCCGATGCCGCAATCGGCTTTCGTGCCGGCAGCATTGACAATCGCCCAGGGTTCCAGGTTTTCGACAATGGTGTTGGGTTTGACATGGCTTACGCCCATAAGTTGTTCGCACCGTTTCAGCGTCTGCACACCGCCAGCGAATTTGAAGGTACCGGCATCGGCTTAGCCACAGTCGCCCGCATCATCCGCCGCCATGGCGGCGAAATCCGTATCGATTCAATGCCCAATGGCGGCACCACCATTTCATTTACGCTGCAAGCCAGGGAGAGCACCGATGTCTGAAGGCCGGGTGTTGATCGTCGAAGACGACCCCGATGATGAGGCGCTGATCCTGCGTGCGTTGCGTTCAGCCCACCTCGCCAATCCCATCGACATTGCCCATGACGGGGTCGAAGCATTAGCCTATTGTTTAGGAGAAAATGGCAATCCCCCATCCAGGCCGTCCCCGATTGTCGTCTTGCTGGATCTGAAACTGCCGAAGATTGATGGTCTGGAGGTATTGCGACAGCTACGAGCGGCGGATCTGACGCGTTACACACCCGTGGTGATCCTCACCTCTTCCGATGAACAGGAGGACATCATCCGATCTTATGAATTGGGCGTTAGTTCCTATGTTCGCAAACCCGTGGAATTTCAGCAATTCACGGCGGCCGTGACCCAGCTCGGTCTTTATTGGACCTTGATCAACCAACCACCGCAGAGGTCAGTTCGATGACTGGACACAGTCCCGTTCGGCTCTTGCTCGTTGAAGATAACGAACTTGATGCGGCGTGGCTGATTGACAATTTGCGCCGTGGTGGCCTGGATATTGCCGTCACGCATGTTGATAACCGCATGGATATTGCCGTTGCGTTGTCCCGACAGGCTTGGGATATCGTGCTGTGCGATTACTCGATGCCATCACTGTCACCCGTTGATGTCATCGCCATGATTCACGGGCACGACCCCGACCTGCCGCTGATTGTGGTGACGGGCACCATCGGCGAAGAATCTGCTGTGGCCCTGATGCAGGCCGGTGCCGCCGATCTGGTGCTGAAAGAGCGCATTGCCCGGCTGCGCCCCGCCATCGAACGCGAACTGGCCGCATCCGCCACCCGTCGGAGGACGTATATTATTGAGGCGGCGCGCCGCCAGGCGGATAATTTACTGCGGGCCATCGCCGCCAACATCCCCGGCATGATCTTCCGGCGCTATATGTCGGTGGAAGGTACAGTGACGTACACCTTCATGCAGAAGGACATACTGGCCGATTTCATTGATACGGGCGGATTGGTGGATCCCACCAATCAGATGCTGGTCACTGCCTCCGGTGCGGCGATGCTTCGCTCGATCCATCCGCACGACCGGCAGCGCTACCGCGACGCAATGCACCGTTCAGCAACCTGCCTGGAACCCATGACCGTGGAGTTCCAGTTGATCACACCTTCCAGTCCCACAAAATGGCTGCGCTCCCAGTCGCAGCCGGAGAGGCTGGCCGATGGATCGATACAATGGGACGGGATAGCGCTCGACGTGACCGAGTTGAAGGCAGCGGAAAGCGTGCGGGACCATCTGGCCTATTTTGACCCGGTCACCGGACTGCCCAACCGCACCCAACTGACACGGCTGTTAACCGATGCCTTGGCGTCAACGCCAGAGGGACAGCGTGTGGCGCTGTTCTGCCTCAGCTTGGAATCCTTCACCGATCTTCAGGATGGCTGGGGCTTGGCCGCCACGGACACATTGTTGCGGCAGGTGGCGGAACGATTGGGTCGTCTATCGCTGCCGCAAGAGGTGCTGGCGCGGCTGGAAAGCGGTTATTTTTGTTTCCTGCTACCCAACGCCCCCGCGGACCTTACCCCCAGATTGCGTGAACTACAGGGTGCATTCGACACGCCATACACGGTGGATGGTGTGCAGTTGCGCCGCCGCGCCCTCGTTGGTGTCAGCCTCTATCCAACCGACGCCAGTGATCCGCTGGAAATGCTGCAACATGCCAGTACGGCGTTGCATCAGGTCAAGACCGGTGGGGTGCCCTTCCGGCTCTATGTCCCGGAAATGACACAGCGTGTGTTGGAACGCCAGTGGCTGCAATCTGAATTGAGCGTGGCACTGGGGCAAGGGGACATAACGCTATTCTTTCAGCCGATGGTGCATCCGGTGGACTACCGTATCATTGGTGCAGAGGCGCTGGTCCGCTGGCACCATCGTTCCCGTGGGTTAATTTCGCCGGTCGATTTTGTTCCTGCGGCAGAACAGGGGGGCCAGATCGTTGAATTGGGCTATGAGGTGCTGCGCATTGCCTTGAAACAGGCTGCCGCTTGGCGCGCTGCGGGGCTGTGCGACTTCCCCTTGTCGGTGAATGTATCAGGCATCCAACTGATGCGGCCGGACTTCAGCACCCTGGTGCTGGACCTTCTAAACCAACATTCCCTGCCGGCGGCGGCGTTGAAGCTGGAACTGACGGAAAGTACCATCATTCGTGACGAGGAGGTCGTGTTACGCAACATCACCGATCTCGCCGAACGGGGAGTATCATTCTCGCTTGATGATTTTGGCATGGAACATTCAGTGTTCAGCCGGCTATCGGAACTACCCATCGACACAGTGAAGGTCGACAAGTTCTTCATCAGCCAGATGACCCAGAACGATGCCCAGGCTGCCCTGGTTCAGGCGATCGTCGTCATGGCCCATGCCATGCGAAAGCAGGTGGTGGCGGAAGGCGTGGAGACGCAGGAGGAATTGATCTATTTGCGCGCCTATCAATGCGACGCCCTGCAAGGATACTTGTTCAGTCGTCCAGTCCCGGCGGCGGAGATGGAGGCTCTGTTACAGCAAAGGCACTTAGGGCGAGCCTCCCCATAAAGTCAAATGCCGTCCCCGACATGGCGAACAGCGCACCGTGTGTGGGGGCTTTCCCATATCCTCAAAGCCCCGCCATTTCACCCCAGCTAATGGCACCAGATTCATACAGGGATCAGGGGGCCGGCGTCTTCACATCAGAATCCTGTTTCTGGTGCTTCATGATCACCGGAACCTGCAACATGCTGAACAGGATCGAAATCGGCATGATGCCGAACACCTTGAAGTTGACCCACGTATCGGTATCGAAGCTGCGCCAGACAATCTCGTTCGCCACGGCCAGAAACAGAAAGAACCAGGCCCAGCGGACGGTCAGGATGCGCCAGCCTTCCTCTTTCAACTCCAGGGCCGCCCCAAGCACCACCTTCAACAGGTTCCGCTTCAGGAACAGACCGACGAACAGGGTAACTGATAGCAACAGATTGACCACAGTGGGTTTGATCTTGATGAACAGATCATTATCCAGCCACAGGGTCAGGCCGCCGAAAACCAGCACGAAGACGCAGCCGACCAGCGGCATCACTGGCAGCCTTCGTTCCAGCAGCCAGTTGACGATCAGCGCCACCGTGATGGCAGCCATGAAAACGCCAGTGCCGACCATCAGGCCGGCCTTGGCATTGAACAGGAAGAACAGGCCCAGCGGCCCGGCTTCCAGCAAAAGGCGAAGCAGGGGATTCATGAGGCCATGCATTTACAGGCTGCTGCGACAGCTTGCCAGCCTGCTCTTGTGCCGATGTGGAGAAAGTTCGCTTTCCCCCGGCGCGCGGGCAGGGTAAATGCGGGGTATCCCAATGACCCCAGCGGGGGAGACAGCGCATGATCCGCGCCTACCGCACGATCGACGGCCGCAATGAAGCAATGGATGGAATGCCATCCACCGAGATATTGCGTCATGCCTGCTGGGTTGACCTGAACGCGCCTGGCCCGGCCGAACGCCAGTTGGTGGAACAGACCTTCGGCATGGAGCTGCCGACGCGCGAAGAAATGCGTGAGATCGAACTGTCCAGCCGGGTTTATCGGGACGAGGGCGGCGCCTTCATGACAGCCACCGTGCTCTGCCGCGCCGACGCACCGGTGCCGGAGACGATGGATATTACCTTCGTCCTGACCGGCAATACACTGATCACCCTGCGCTTTGACGATCCCAAGCCCTTCTACGGTTTTCACCACCAGATCAGCCGGCAGGGGCTGAAGTTGGAAAACGGCCCCTCCACCCTGCTGTATCTGCTGGATGCCATTCTGGACCGCATCGC
The DNA here is from genome assembly GCF_009495745.1 of Niveispirillum sp. SYP-B3756. Lineage (GTDB taxonomy): Bacteria > Pseudomonadota > Alphaproteobacteria > Azospirillales > Azospirillaceae > Niveispirillum. The sequence continues at coordinate 26,677 of NZ_WIDQ01000003.1, read as the reverse complement.
CGACGTGCTGGAAGGGGCCGGCCGTGATGTCAACGCCGTGGCACGTGAACTGCTGATTGAAGGACACCAGGGTGCCTTGGGTTCCGACATGCAGCATCAGTTGCTGAAACGGATCGCCCGCGCCCATGACCTGACGGCCAAGGCGCGGGAGAGTCTGGTGACGCTGACCCGTATCATTGCCTTTGGCGGCACGGTAAAGGAAATCGCCGCCGACAAGGGATTGCGGGCCCGGCTGAAAACACTGGGCCAGGACGCCCAGTCGCTGGCCGATTATACCGCCTTCCTGTCCAGCAATATCGCCTTTCAGCTGGATGCGTTGCTGGGCGTGGTGGGGATCGAACAGAATAACATCGTCAAGATTTTCTCAGTAGCCGCTGTGGTCTTCCTGCCGCCCACGCTGGTGGCCAGCATCTATGGCATGAACTTTCACCATATGCCGGAGCTGGATTGGCCCTATGGCTATCCGCTGGCCCTGATCTTGATGGTGGTCTCCGTCATCGTCCCCTATCTTTTCTTCAAAAGTCGCGGCTGGCTGTAGCCCCTGCCCCCCCTGACACGGTTTCTTCCAGCGCGCCGGACAGCTGTCCAGAGGGCGTATAAGAGCCTCCATTCGTCCGATCTGCAACGCAACGGCTAGACCGATCGGGCGATGGCACAAGTGGAATGGAAATCCCCGCGCAAAGCCGCAAAATGTCCTGGCTTTTTAAATGGCCTGAGCCGTTGGCTTGCCGGCCCCCTTCTGGGACGTCATCATGGACGCGCATTCCCGTCAGCTCCTCTATCACCTGCCCTATCTGCGCCGATACGCCCGGGCATTGACCGCCGACGCGGTGCGGGGGGACGATCTGGTGGCCGAAGCGCTGCCCATCGCGCTCGCCGATCCGGCGACATTCGGCCTGGAGACGCCCAGCCGGCTGAAACTCTATGGGCTGTTGAACGGGCTCTGCGACGCCGATGCGCCTCAGCCGGCCGCGCTTGACGGGCGCCACCCGATGGAAATGGCCCTGTCCGGCCTGCCGGAACTGGAACGCCGCCTGTTCCTGCTGGTCAGCCTGGAGGAGTTGACCGTGACCGAGGCGGGTGCCGTCCTGGGGCTGGATGCGGAAGCCGCGCAGGCCGCCATGACCCGCGCCCAGAGCGGGCTGGGCAGCGCGCTGACCGCCCGCATCATGATCGTGGAAGATGATGCCATCATCGCCTTTGACCTGGAGGAGACGGTGCAGCGCATGGGCCATATCGTCTGCGGCACCGCCGCCAACACCCAGATGGCCCTGACCACGGCGGCAGAACAGCAGCCGACGCTCGCCTTGATGGATCTGCGGCTGGCCGGCGGCGACAGTGGCATCACCACCGCCCAGATTCTGCGACGCCAGAGTGCCCTGCCCATCATCTTCGTCACCGCCTTTGGGGATGAGCTGAGTCGGCGGGGGCTGGACCATCTGGGTCCGGTGATCCGTAAGCCGTTCAGCCGAAATGACATTGAACGCGCCATCACCCAGGCGGTTTTCACCCCCAGCGGGGAGTTCCGCAGCAACGCCCTGGCCAGGGCAGCGGCAAAATCCGCCTGATCGCCTGGCCGCCTGTTGAGGCAGTGCAACAGAAAGGACCGACAAAGGGATGATGAACAGGTTTCTGTTGCGCAACGATTCCGAGGGGTCCAAAGATAGGCCCAGCTGGAAGGCTCGCGCAGGCGCGGGCCGGATGATGGTCTGATCGATGAATCGTCGGGATTTGCTTCGTTTTGCCCTGGCTGTGCCGGCCCTTGCCCCGTTCATCTCCGTGACCGTGCGGGCGGGTGCGGCGTCGCCGCAGGACGGCACGCGTGCACCGGGCAAGCGGCCGCGGGGGCCGCGCCTATTGATGATCGATCCCGGTCATGGCGGTCACGATCCCGGCGCCGTCGGGGTGCATGGCACCTATGAAAAGGACGTGGTGCTTGACATCGCCAAGGAGGTCACCCGGCTGGTTGGCCGCAATGGCGGCATCAATGTCAAGCTGACGCGGGAAGACGATAGTTTCATCGACCTGCGGGAGCGGATGGAACTGGGCCGTCGCGCCGGTGCCGACCTGTTCCTTTCCATCCATGCTGACAGCGCCCCTAACCGTAAGGCACGTGGCCTTTCCGCCTATACCCTGTCGGAGAAGGCCAGCGATGATTTCGCCGCCGCCATCGCCAAGCAGGAGAATTTTGCCGGCGGGCTGGGGGTGGATGTCAGCGATCTGGATAAGAACGTCGCCGCCATCCTGGTCGATCTCGCCGCCCGCCATACGCGCACGGCCGCACTGCACGCCAAGCAAACCATCGTGACCGGTGCCGGCAAGGATATCCAGCTGCTGGAAAATCCCATGCGGGCGGCGAATTTCGCCGTGCTGAAGGCGCCGGATGTGCCCTCCCTGCTGATTGAGACGGGTTTTCTGTCCAATGCCCAGGATGAAAAATTGCTGCGTGACCCGGCGGCGCGCAAACGCATTGCCGGCATCCTGGCGCGGGAACTGACCAGGGTGATGACAGCCTCACCCTTTGCATAAACCGGGTGCGACAGGACCGGTTAACCCGGCCTGCAGCCCGCGAATGACCATATTTCACCCGTAAGATGCCGACCGTGATTGACAGAAACACAAGCAACGGCCGGCAGGAGGCAGAAACAATGTTGATCGGGCGCCTGTTGGCGCAGATGGGTGGAAAGGTGGCAGACACCACCGCCCCTTCCCTTTCCCGGCGGTTCTCCCGCACCGTGGCGCTGGCAGGTCTGGCGGCAACACTGGTGCTGGCCGGCTGCGCCTCCGGCGGCGGTTCCGGCAAGACCGGCCCTGCCGACCCGGTGCTGGCCCATGCGGTGGAGGCCCAATGGGCCACCGTCAACGGCCTGAATGACCGGCTGGATGTGACGGTGCGCGATGGCCGCGCCCTGTTGACCGGCCGTGCCGCCACCGCCGATGAACGGGTGGAGGCGGTGCGTCTGGCCTGGCAGGTCAATGGCGTGAAGGAAGTGATCAACGAGATCGGCATCGGTGACGAGTCGAGCCTGTCCGACAAGGCGACCGACGCCTGGATCACCGCACAGCTGCGCACCAAGCTGCTGACCGACAGCGACATCACATCGGGTAATTACACGATCGAAACGATCAATCAGACCATTCATCTGATGGGCCGCGCCCGCTCGCAGGTGGAACTGGACCGTGTGCGTGAATATGCCCGCAATATCGCTCGGGTCCGCCAGGTGGTGAGCCATGTCGTTGTGCCTTACTGAAAGCTGGGCATTGCCGGCCCTGCGGCCGGTGACGGGCCGGGGCGGTATGCTTGCCGTCTGGTCGGCCGTGCGCGCGCCCTTCTGGCTGGTGGCACTGGCCCTGCTGTCGCTGCTGCTGTTGCTGGCCCCGGCGGCGCGGGCGCAGGCCGACCAGAATGCGGCGGCCAACCGCCAGTTCGTGCTGGCGATGCAGGCCATCCAGCACGCCGACCAGACCTATAATGCCGAGGAGCAAACCACACTGCTGCTGGAGGCGGATCGGCTGCTGACCGATATCATCACCCGCCTGCCCGAAAGTGCGCTGGCGGTGCAGCTGGTGACCAACCAGTTCATCGGTGATTTCGATTATGCCCAGTTCAAGACCAAGCTGCGCAGCCTGGTCTGCAGCGACCCGAAATCCAGCCGCTGCCTGCTGCACCGGATTGAGGGGCTGATTCCGCCGGTGGAATATCCCATCGCCACCCCGCGCTGGGACTGGCTGTCCTTCGCGGTGGCGAGTTACCACATCGGCGACAAAGAACGGGTGCGCCCCATCGTGGCACCCTTTCTCCAGGCCATGCGCAATGGCAGTGCCTCCAGCGATATCAGCCAGGATCTGTTTGTCGGCCGCACCCTGGCTTTGACGGGGGAGATCGATCTGGCCCTGCTGATCACACGGGGTTTCGCCGATTGCTCCACCCGCATCTATAACCTGTCCGACATTGTGGAATCGCTGGTCTGGGAGGGCAATATGAGCACCGCCACCCAGGTGGCGGAAGAGGCGGTGGAGTTCGCCCGTACCCAAGGTTGCGCCTGGGAACTGGGGCTGGTCGCCCAGTCCCTGTTGCGGGTGGGGCTGGAGGCGCGGGCGCGCACCCTGTTCCTGAACACAGTGGAAGAACAGTTCAGCCGTTTCAAGGACAAGCGGGGCAATTGCTGTCCGCCGGAGCTGGCGGTGGCCGCCGGCGATCTGGGCGATGCCAATCTGGCCCTGGGCCTGTTGCGCACCGTGCAGGAAGAAAGCCCCTGGGTGATCCCGCAGGTGTTGGGCAAGCTGGAGGCGCGGGGCGAAAAGGCCCTGACCCTGACCTATGCTGACCAGTTGCAGGATATGGACCTGAAGGCAGAAACCTATGTCGAACTGATCAGCGGTGCGCTGCGCGCTAAGGATCGCAGCCAGGCCGATCTGTTGTCCGCCCGGCTGGACAAGGTGGTCAATGATATGCGCAGCCCCGTGGTGCTGGTGCAGCGGGCGCGGGCCGACAAGCTGATGTATAGCGATCAGCGCTGGCGCGGCAGTTTCCAGACTGCACTCAGCGAGGCAGAGCGTGGAGCCGGGCAACGGCGCGATCTGGCCGTGCCTTTCCTGGCCGCCCTGGTGCAGATCGAAACCGGCCGACCGATGCTGGAATAATGCCAATCTGCATTGGTCGTGACCGATCCAGGCAGATTTTGCGTTCCCTCAGGCGTAAGCCAAGGGTTAAACCCCCAGCAAATTGGTATATCAGCGCCCTGCCCCCATACGGGCTTCCAACGAGGTGGGCAGCGCTCCTAATCATAAGGCGCGGGCTGGATCTTCCACCCGGTGCAGGCGCCCCATGGCCGCCAGCGCCACCCGCAGGGTCAGCACTTTGCGCCGGGCCGCCGGCAGGGGGCTGGCCACAGCTGCCCGCACAATCTCCGCCCCGAACGCATCAGCAACGATCAACCCGCATTCAGCCGGTATCAGTTCCTGCGGAAAATCCGGGGCGACGGCAAAGTAGAAATAGTCGCAGAATTCCAGATAATCCTGCCATTTATGGTCGGTCTTGAAGTCCGTCGGGCTGCTTTTCACCTCGACGATACTGACCTCCCCCTTCTCCGACAGGCACAGCACATCGGCCCGGCGACCATTGGCCAGGCAGAATTCCACCATGCCCTGAATCCCGTGATCAGCCAGGAAACGACGCACGCCCCGGGTAATCGCCGCCGCCGGGTCAGAGGCGGGGCGGGGCAGCGTCGGCGTCACCAGGGCCGCAGCCCCTGTCGGTGCAATCATGGGCGTATCATTCATGGGTACATACCATGAACAAATTCCACCCATGATGCAAGTCCCCCGCTTTCCCCGGCAGCGGATGTGCCGGGGAAAGCCAAGGAAAACCCGATCAGGCGCGAACGGTAAGGATCGACTGGCCGATGATGCTGGAGGGGCGGACGCTGGGCCGCAGCCCCGCCAGTTCCAGCAGGGAACGGACCCCTTCCACCACATCCGTCGGACGGGTCAGGGTGACACGCGGCTCCCGATGACCCAGGGCCCGGCACCGGGCCACAGCAGTCAGGATTTGTTCCGCCAACGCATCGGCCCCGTAATGCAGGGATTGTTGCGGCGGCGGTAGAGCCGTGGAAAAGTTATTTTCGAGAATATCGGTGGAGATAACGGCCGCCACCATGCCTGTTGCCGGATTGGGGGCTCCGGTAGCCACTGCGGGATACATGCAAGGTCCCTGGGTTCGAAACAGCCAACGACTTCGCCGTTAGCAGACCGAATATAAGGGCAGACCTTGTTAAAATATCGTCAATTAACCATTGCATATTTGCGCACCAAAAATGCGCTTATCGCATAGGCAAAATGCTTGGAGCGAAGGCAGAAACAGGCCGAATTTTCCGCCCGATTCCCGTCGTCCAGACCAACCGCCATGCCGGCAAAGGCTGTGACATTACGACTGCGATATAAAGTTGGCTGGGAATAGCCCCGCAACGTTATTGAACGGTTAAACCATTCCCGGCTAGGCTCCCTGTCATGAAGGGGCAGCGGCGTGCTTCTTCGGCGAACCGGTATTGTATAAGGTGGCGCGCGTGGAACTAGTGCGGTGGTGGCGGCAGCCAAAGTCGATCCCGATGGCCCTTTTGTCTGTTCTGCTGGCAGGATCGGCCCTGGCGCAAACGGCCCCCTCCCCCGCTGACAATAGTATGGCCCGCTATCTGACCGGCCGCGTGGCCCAGAATGCCGGCGATTGGGCGGCAGCGGCGCGCAATCTGGGGGCCGTCCTGCGCGATGATCCCGAAAATGCCGGCCTGTTGCGCCGGACCTTTCTGCTTAATCTGGGCGAAGGCAATTATACGGAGGCTGTCGCGCTGGCACGCCGCGCCCGTGAGCAGGAAAGCCAAAGCTACATTGCCAGCCTGATGGTCATCGCCGATGATCTGAAACAGGGCAAGGCGGCCGACGCCGCCGCCCGGCTGGAGGTGTTGCCCTCTGACGGGTTGTCGCAATTCGTCACCCCCCTGTTGGGCGCCTGGGTCGATGTGGCAAGGGGCGACAAGGAGGCGGGGCTGAAACGGCTGCGCGCCTTGAATGCCAATGATGGTTTTGCCATCATGCAGCAGCTGCAGATCGCCCTGATTGAGGATTTGCGTGACAATCGGGAAGCGGCATCCCTGCATTACACCGCCGCGACCGAGCGAGGGGCGCCGCTGCGCCTGACCCTGCTGATCGGCAATTTCCATGAACGGGCCGGAAACAAGGATGCGGCGCGCCGTATCTATCAGCGCTATCAGCGGGAAAATCCCGGCACCCTGGCGGTGGATGAAGCACTGGCCCGGCTAGACAAGGGTGGGCCGGCGCCGGCCCGGCTGGTCGCCAACGCCAGCGACGGGCTGGGCGAAGCGCTATTTGAAATGTCGGCCGCCCTCTACCAGGAAAATGCCCAGGAAATGGCCCTGCTCTATGGCCGCCTGTCACTGTTTCTGGACCCCGGCCAGCCTTTGATGCGGTTGACTCTGGGCGATACGCTGGCCGCGCGTCAGCGCTATGCCGATGCGCTGACGGAATTTGCCGCTGTGAAGGGCTCCAGCGGGCTGACCTGGGCCGCCCGCCTGCGGCAGGCCGAAATGCTGCGGCTGCTGGGTCGCCGCGATGAAACCACCAAACTGCTGAGCGCCATGGCGGCGGAGAAGCCGACCCGGGTGGATGCGCTGCTGCAATTGGGTGACATGCACCGCATGGCGCGAGAACCGAAGCCGGCGCTGGCCGCCTATGAACAGGCGGTTTCCCGCATCGCCAAACCCACTGCTGCCGACTGGGCAGTCTTCTATGCCAGGGGCATGGTGCTGGACACGCTGGGGGACTGGAAGCGGGCGGAAGCGGACCTGAAAACTGCCCTCAATCTCAGCCCGGAGCAGGCCAGCGTACTGAATTACCTGGGCTATTCCTATGTTGACCGGGGCATCAGCCTGGATGAGGGCCGGGGGCTGATCGAAAAGGCGCTGGCGCTGCGTCCGCATGATGGTTTCATCATGGACAGTCTGGGCTGGGCCAAGTTCAAACAGGGTGATTTCCACGGCGCCGTGGAACTGCTGGAACAGGCCATTGAGCTGGAACCGATGGACCCGTCGATCAGCGATCATCTGGGCGATGTCTATTGGGCGCTGGGTCGCAAGCAGGAAGCCCGCTTCCAATGGACCCGCGCCGCGCATCAGGCCGATAATGAGGGTCTGCGCAAGTCAGCCCAGATCAAGCTGAAAGATGGGCTCGCCACGCCGATTACGGCCGCAGCTCCGAACTGATCTCAGTCAGGACAGGGCCGGAAGGAATTGAGCCGGGAGGGATTGGGGTGGACACCGCATTGCCCCCTCCCGGCCCTGTCTCCCCAGCCCGGATGGGCCGGACCGAGGATGGTGATCAGCGACGATAGGGCTCGTCATAGCCGAAGGCGCGGGCGTAGCGGTCATAGCGGGCCACCGGACGGTTGCTCAACACCAGGGCCGCCACGAAATAGGCGATCAGGGTCGGGCCGGTCAGGAAGATCAGGCCCAGGATGGCGACCAGCCGCACCGCCCAGCTTTTCAGTCCCAGCCAGTCGGACAGGCCGGCGCAGACGCCGCAGACCATGCCATTCACGCTGTTCTTATAGAGCTTGCTGCTGCGGATATTCTGCGCATAGCGGTCAAAGCGGTTCACGTTTCTCTCCTTATTTCAATAAGTTCCCTCAAGCACCGGGCGGCATCCGCCGCCTTGGCTTACGCGCCACGTGGCGCGGGCCAGCGGTCGCTGGCCTCCAAGAGCCATGGATCATGGCTCTTGGGCATGTTCAGTTCCCTCAAGCGCCGGGCGGCGGCATCCCCCGCATTCGCTCAAGCGCGGTCGGCGCGTTCCGCCAGACGTTTCTTCAGGGCGGCCAGTTCCTCATCCACCTTGCCCTGGCTTTCCAGGGCAGCGATTTCGGCGGAGAGGTCGCGGGGGCGCCGCTGGCTCAGCGTTTCGCCCTTGGCTTCCACCCAGTCGATCTCCCGATCAATCTCGGCGCACCGGGCCATGGCGTCATCCAGCCGACCGTCATACAAGGTGGTGCGGGCCCGCAGCCGGTCGACAGCGCCGCGATAGCGGGCGGCCAGGGCGCGGCGACGGGCATGGGCTTCGGCCAGCTTCGCCTCCAACTGGCGCGCATCCTCAGTCATGCGGGCGATGGCATCAGTCAATGCCTGCAATTCGGCCTCGGCCGGGGCGGCGGCGCGGCGGATTTCCTCCCGCGCGGCCAGGGCCGCCCTGGCCAGATCTTCCCGCCCGTGGGTCAGGGCGGTTTCGGCTTTGCGCTCCCATTCCAGCATCTCGAACTCAGCCGCCCGCCAGTTTTCCGACAGGCCCTTGCGTTCGGCGATCATGCGGACAGTGCCGCAGCGCAGTTCGGACAGCGTGTCCTCCATCTCCCGGATCGCCTGGTTCAACGCGATCTCCGGGTCTTCCGCCCGATCCAGCAGGCTGGACAGGTTGGCATTGATCACATCGCCGATACGGTCGATCAGGCCCATGATGGGGGCTCCTTCAGGCGGGAAAACGGAGTGCTTGGTGCTGTCGTCGATCAGAGCAGGCTGTTGATGATCAACATCACCACCAGGGCGATGGTCATGACAGGCACCATTTCAATCAGCGCCTGACGGTCAGCCTTGTCATTAGCCTGGGTGAAGCGGCGGGAAGCGGTCATCGTGGTCATGGTCGGTGTCCTTCATCTGGATTTCGCTGGCCGTCTTGGCCATGCCAGCTTAAAAGCAACCACCGTGCCAAGTTTGAGAATGGCTGAAATCCGCCATTTCTCTGACAGCCCCTTGGTGCCACGTAGCTAAAAACACCACCTGATAGCAAAATCACTCATTCACATTGGTGAAATTCACCACCGCACCAGAATGCGCTGAAATTTTCCCGCCACTGCCAGGCGTTGGCCGATTGACCGGGGCCCCGGAACCGGTTAGGCAAAGCCCTACGATGGCTGTCTATACAGAAATATCCGACGAGGATGTGCGCACGTTCGTCGCCCAGTATGATCTGGGCGATGTGATTTCGTGCAAGGGCATCGCCGAAGGGGTGGAGAATTCCAACTTCCTTCTGGTGACGGATCGCGGCCCCTTCATCCTGACCCTGTATGAAAAGCGGGTGAACCCGGCTGATCTGCCCTTTTTCCTCGGTTTGATGGACCATCTGGCTGCGCGCGGCCTGTCCTGTCCGCAGCCTGTAGCTGGACGCGACGGTGTGGCCCTGCGGGAATTGTGTGATCGGCCGGCGGTGATCGTCACCTTTCTGGCCGGTATGTGGCCCCGCCGTATCCAGCCTGAACATTGCGCCCAGCTGGGCGAAGGCATGGCCCGCCTGCATCTGGCCGGTGACGGCTTTGGCCTGTCGCGCCGCAACGCCCTGTCGGTGGATGGCTGGCGCCCGTTGTTCGAGGCCAGCCGCGCCCGTGCGGATGAGGTGAAGCCCGGTCTGGCCGATATTCTGGCAACCGAACTGGACCTGTTGGAGGCCAGCTGGCCGCGTGACGGGCTGCCCGCCGGCATCATCCATGCCGATCTGTTCCCCGATAATGTGTTCTTCAAGGATAGGGCGCTGTCGGGCCTGATCGATTTCTATTTTGCCTGCAATGACCTGTTGGCCTATGACGTGGCCATCTGCCTGAATGCCTGGTGCTTTGAGGCGGACGGCGCTTTCAATGTCACCAAGGCCCGGCTGCTGCTGGATGGCTATACCAGGGTGCGCCCGCTGAGCGCGGCGGAGCGTGACGCCCTGCCGCTGCTGGCGCGCGGCAGCGCCATGCGCTTCCTGCTGACCCGGCTCTATGACTGGCTGAACACACCAGCTGGCGCGCTGGTGAAGCGCAAAGACCCGCTGGAATATCTGCACAAGCTGCGCTTCCACCAGCAAATCCGGACGCTGAACGATTATGGCCTCTGAGCCGGTGATGGACAGCGACCAGGAAGAAGATGTCGTGGACATCTTCACCGACGGTGCATGTAGCGGCAACCCTGGGCCCGGTGGCTGGGGGGCTATTCTGCGCTGGCGCGGTGTAGAAAAAGAGCTGAAGGGTGGGGAGCCCGACACCACCAACAACCGCATGGAGTTGATGGCTGCGATCAGCGGCCTGGAGGCTCTGAAGCGCCCTCTCCCCATTCGGCTGCATACGGACAGCCAATATGTGAAAAACGGCATCACCACCTGGATTCATGGCTGGAAGCGCAATGGCTGGCGCACGGCGGCCAAAGATCCGGTGAAAAATGCTGACCTATGGCAGCGGCTGGATGCAGCCGTCGCCAGACACAAGGTGGAATTCCACTGGGTCAAAGGTCATGCCGGTCATCCGGAAAATGAACGGGCCGATCAACTGGCACGCGATGGCCTGCGTGACGCGCGGGAAAAGCCTTGATCTACTAGCAGAAGTGGAATTGCGCACGCCTCATCAAATGGTGTAAAGTGTGGCAACTCCATCATTCAGTGCGGCGGCAAAGAGTGAACCGTTTCCTGAACGGGCTTAACAATCTTTCTTATCGTCTGCGCCGGCGCTGCTTCATGGTAGATGGCCGCGCCCACTATGCCCGGGTGTCGGAAGAGTGCTGGCGCGCGCTGGAAGATATCTGTATCTACGAACGTATTTCGCTCCAACAACTTGTCGAGCAGGTACTGCGCAATAATGCTCAACGCGGTCTTTCGGTTGAGCTGGATTTATTTGCCCTTGCATATTTTCAAGCAGCCTGCGAACCGAACAGCCTGCATAAGCTGAAGCCGGCAAATTTATTGCCCTGTTAAGGGGACAGGCTGCTAAAACAGCGCCAACCAATCCCTCAGCATCCGACGCGCCATGACAGCCCAACAAGCGACCGCCCTGCGCCTGATCGCCATTGATGACCTGACCCTGGATCAGGCCCGGCAGGAGCATGAAGCCCTGGTCAGGGAAATCCGCCATCACCGGGAACTTTACTATACCAAGGACGCCCCTGCCCTTTCGGATGCCGATTATGACCGGCTGGAACAGCGGTTGGGCCTGTTGGAAGTGCGCTTCCCCGAACTGATGACGGCCGACAGCCCGACCCAGACCGTGGGTGCCACACCAGGCAGCGGCTTTGGCAAGGTAAAGCACAAGGTGGCGATGCTCAGCCTCGCCAACGCGTTTGAGGATGAAGATGTGACCGATTTTGTCGGCCGCATCCGCCGATTCCTCAATCTGGCTGATGATGCACCGGTCCGTTTCGTGGCCGAGCCCAAGATTGACGGGCTGTCGCTGTCGCTGCGCTATGAACAGGGCCGGCTGATACAGGCCGCCACCCGTGGCGACGGGGCGGAGGGGGAGGATGTCACCGCCAATGTCCGCACCATCCAGGATATCCCCCAGCAACTGACGGGTGATGCGCCGGCGGTGGTGGAGGTGCGGGGCGAGGTCTATATGACCCGCGCCGAGTTCCTGGAACTGAACAGCACCCAGGCGGAAAAGGGGGAGAAGATTTTCGCCAACCCGCGCAATGCCGCCGCCGGCAGCCTGCGCCAGTTGGATGCGAAGATCACCGCCACCCGGCCCCTGCGCTTCTTTGCCTATGCCTGGGGGGAATTGTCGCAACCGCTGGGCAAGACCCAGTGGGAAAGCCGGCAGCGGCTGGCGGCATTCGGCTTTACCCTGTCCACCCCATCGCGCTGCTGCACCGATGCGGGGGAATTGCTGGATTATTACCGGGAGATCGGCACCCAGCGCCCCACCCTGCCCTTTGATATCGATGGGGTCGTCTACAAGGTGGATGATCTGGCCCTGCAGGAACGGCTGGGTTTCATCTCCCGTTCGCCCCGCTGGGCGACGGCGCATAAATATCCGGCCGAACAGGCCATGACCCGGCTGAAGGATATTTCCATCCAGGTCGGCCGCACCGGGGCGCTGACCCCGGTGGCGGAGCTGGAACCGGTGAATGTCGGCGGCGTCGTGGTCAGCCGCGCCACCCTGCATAACAAGGATGAGATCGAGCGCAAGGATGTCCGCGTTGGCGATATGGTGATCGTCCAGCGCGCCGGCGATGTGATCCCGCAGATTGTCGGCTTCGTGCCCGATAAACGCCCGGAAGACGCCCTGCCCTTCGCCTTCCCCGATCATTGCCCGCAATGCGGTTCCCTTGCCGTGCGGGAGGAAGGGGAGGTTGTCACCCGCTGTACCGGCGGACTGGTCTGCCCGGCGCAGGCGGTGGAACGGCTGCGCCATTTCGTGTCCCGCAACGCCTTTGATATTGAAGGCTTGGGCATTGAGCGGATCCAGCTGTTCTTTGAACAGGGGCGCATCCGCCAGCCGGCTGATATTTTCACCCTGGAAGCCAAGGAGGCCACCCGGCTGGACAAGCTGGTCAGCATGACCGGCTTTGGCAAGAAATCGGTGGAAAAGCTTTTCCAGGCTATCGAGGCGCGGCGCAGCATCGCCCTGGACCGTTTCATCTTCGCACTGGGCATCCGCCAGATCGGGGAGGCAACAGCCAAGCTGCTGGCGCGTTCCTACCGCACGGTGGAGAACTGGCAGGCCCGCATGGTGCAGGCAGCATCCGAACGGGCGGAGAAGCGGGAAGAGAAGAAGGCCGAACTGGTAGGGGAGGCCTATGCGGAGCTGTGCGCGATTGAACAGATCGGCATGAGCGTGGCCGACGACCTGACCGATTTCTTCCGCGAACAGCATAATCTGGACGCGCTGGCCGCCCTGCTGGAACAGGTGAAGCCGGCGGAATATGTGCCGCCCGTGGTGGCCAGCACCTCCCCCGTGGCCGGCAAGACGGTGGTTTTCACCGGCACGCTGACCACCATGGGCCGGTCGGAGGCCAAGGCCAAGGCGGAATCCTTAGGCGCCAAGGTGGCCGGTTCCGTCAGCGCCAAAACCGATTACCTGGTGGCCGGTGCCGACGCTGGTTCCAAGGCGGCCAAGGCGCAGGAACTGGGGGTCACCATTCTGTCGGAAGAGGAATGGAAAGCGCTGATCGGCGGGTAACTGCTCATCAACGTGTAGTGAAAATGGCGAAGGTGTGGCGTCCCACCCCACACCTTCGCCAACCCGGCGACAGGTTTTTTCTGAGATTCCAGCGTTTCCGCCATTGGCATGGCCATTGCTATTCCCCGCTGGAAACAAGCCAGCCGGGGGATGCTGAAAAATGTCGCCAAGGAACTTACTGCTCGCCACCGCCCTTTGCCTGCTGCCACTGCCGGCCTTCGCCTTCGGTCCGCAGAGCTATGATGCCAGTGCCGTCAAGATCGATGGGGTCTATGGCAAGCTGGATGTCACGGTCGCCAACACGGATAAGGTGACGGTGGAGGTGACGGGCCCGGAAAAGCGGTTGGCGGAAGTGAGCGTCAATGCCAGCCGGGGCACGCTGGTGATCGAGCAAAAAAATAGGCGGGACGGTTCCTCCTGGCGGGGCGAGGATGACCAGATCCAGGTGACCGTCCGGCTGCCCGCCGGGACGGGGCTGGAGATTGAGGATTTCATCGGCGACGGCAAGGTTGGCGATTTGCGCGGCCCGCTGGAGGTGGATGATATTGTCAGCGGCAGCCTGACAATCGGCCATGTCAGCACCGCGAAACTTTCGGTTTCAGGTTCCGGCAAGATCAAGGTTGGCGATATCGACCGCACGTTGGAGGTGGAAATCAACGGCAGCGGATCCGTGGCAACCGGCAGCACCCAGGGGGAGGTGAAGCTGGAAATCAATGGCAGCGGCGATATCGATATCGCCCGCGTCAATGGCCCCGTCGCCGCCAGCGTGAATGGCAGCGGCGATATTAATCTGCGCGGCGGAACCGCCGACCCGCTGGCCGCTTCCATTGCCGGCTCCGGTCAAGTGACCCTGGATGGGGTGGCCCGCAGTCAGGCCATCAATAATAACGGTTCCGGTTCGGTGAAGGTGACGGGCCGCGCCAGCTGAGCACCGCCTGAAACTGTCACTTCTTCAAGATAGTCTTGATGGGAAATATGATGCGTCGTCTTCGTGCCACGCTGCAGGCCGTCCTTTTTGCCGGTATGGCCAGTCTACCCGCCGCCGCTACAACCCTTGACCCGCAAACCCTGCCCGGTGATCAGCTGGTGTTGCGCAATGTCATGGGCACCGTGACTGTCGAAACCAACGGTGCGCCAGGCCAGATCGAAATCCGCATCTCCGGCAAGGATGAGCGGGAAATCCGCAAGATCGAACTGTTACGGGAAAAAGGGGATGTGGTTATTTCCCGCCCAGCCTATGTGAAAAAGGAAGGTTTTTCCTGGAAGCTGGAGTCAGAAGATATCCAGATCCACGTCACCATGCCGCGCCAGGGTACTGTAACAGTGGAAGATATGGTCGGTGCGCTGAACCTGGGCGATCTGGACGGGCCGCTGAACGCCACCATCAAAACCGCAGCCGATATAAAGACCGGCAATCTGAAACAGGCTGACCTGACGGTGGCCGGCGCTGCCAGCATCAAGACTGGCAGCATCGCCGGCCCTTTGACCAGCGTGGTCAGCGGGGCAGCGGATATGGACTTCAAATCCGTCGGTCAGGGGGCACACTTCACCATCACCGGCTTTGGCAATGTCAATGCCGGGCGAGTGGAAGGGCCTGTGGATATCAAGGTCAGCGGCGTGGGCGATATCGATATCCATGACGGGGATACCGAGATGCTGCGCGTCACTATTTCCGGCCTGGGTGGCGTGGAATTCAAAGGCAAGGTGCACGACCAGCAGATCAACCGTTCCGGCCTTGCCTCCGTCACCATTAATGGCAAGTCGGTGGATTGATGTCCCCTGCCTTATGCAGGCCGACGGAACACCACAAACTTCGACATGGCAAAGTTGAATACCAGTCCCGAGACACTGCCGGCGGCAACGCCGGCATAGGGCAGCAACGGCCCCAGCATCTGATCCAGCCCCAACGCCGCCAGAATGCCGGGGCCAACCTGCAACACCAACACATAAGTCCCGTAATTCACCAGCGCGCCAATACTGTTGGCCGCCGTGAATTTCGCCCATTGCTTCAAGGCAGCCCGGCGGCTGATACCGACAAAGGTGAAGCGCCGGTTCATGTACCAGGTGAACGTGACCGCAATCAGATAGGAAAAAAGGCGGCCACCGTAAAAATCCAGCCCCAGCCCATGCAATGCAAAAGCCAGTGCCGCCATGTCAACGAACAGCCCACCGATACCGATCAGGCCAAAGGTGAGCAATTCGCGCGAAACAGGGCGGGGCATGGTGGCATCCGTCATGGCGGGTTCCGGCATCAGCCCTTTACGGCTTCAGGAAGCCGCTGTCGAAATCCGGTGCCGGGATTTCCAGATAGCGCAGACGCTTCATTTCCCGCCGGCCCCGCGTCACCGTATCCAGGATCAGCCCGCAGGTGAGCGACAGGAAGGAGAGCAGACCCAGCCCTGTGGCCAGCACGGCCGTGGGGAAACGCGGCACCAGCCCGGTTTCATAATAGGTGATGAACAGCGGCACCGCCGTAATGATGGAAATCAGCGCCAGCAGCAGGGCGATGATACCGAAGGACTGCATCGGCCGTTCTTCCTTAATCAGCTTACCGATCATCCAGAGGATGCGGAAACCGTCGCGGAAGGTGGAAAGCTTAGAAACGGAGCCGGGTGCGCGGTCCTTATAGGGGGTTTCCACCTCGCCCAGCGGCATAGACATTTCCAGCGCGTGCACCACCAGTTCCGTCTCAATCTCAAACCCGCCGGCCAGCACCGGGAAGCTTTTCACGAAACGGCGGGAGAAGACGCGGTAGCCCGACAGCAGGTCGTCCGTGCGCTTGCCGAACACCATGGTCACCAGGGTGGTCAGCATGATGTTGCCAAAGCGATGGCCTGCCCGGTACGTCTCCCAATCGGTGACGCGGGCGCCATTCACCATATCCAGCTTGTCATCCAGCAGCTTGGAGACCAGGGCCGGGGCGGAGGGGGCATGATAGGTATCGTCGCCATCCACCATCACATACACATCCGCCTCGATATCGGCGAACATGCGGCGCACCACATTGCCCTTGCCCTGCAAAGGCTCCCGCCGGACCACGGCGCCGGCGGCGCGGGCAACCTCCGACGTGCGGTCCTTGGAATTGTTGTCATAGACGTAAATGGTCGCCGTGGGCAGGGCCGCCTTGAAGTCACGGATCACTGCCGCGATGGAGGCTTCCTCATTATAGCAGGGCACCAGCACGGCAATGTGCGGCGCAGTCTGGACATTTTCAAGGATCGACATGGAAGCGGCAGCCCGAAGCGAGGTTGGAACGCATTGATAACACGGCCAATGGGGAAAAGATGCAGCGGAAACTGGCCCCTTTTATGACGGTTGCGCAGAGGTATCCTGGCGCACCACCCGGCACAGCATCATCGGTTCATCCAGGTTGGAGGTGACCAGCTGGCAATGATCCATATCCGCAGCCAAGCCATAGCGGGGCAGAATATCTTTGGCCGTCCACACTTCCCAATGCGCGACCAGCCAATAGAAATCGCCCTGATGCTGGGCGATGCGTTCCCGCATCACCTGGTTCAGCTTGATATCGCCATGGTCGGGATGGATGAAATAGCTGTGCAGGCGCAGGAACGGGATCTGCTTGGGGAAACCGGTGATCAGGAAGCTGGTGGGGGCGTAGCCGGTTTGCAGGATGATGGTGTGATCCGGGTCCGGCAGTGTCGGCGCCTTCACCTCCACAAACCGGTCCGCAAAGGGCACCCGCGCCCAGGTGCCAGGCTTGCCGGTCACCGAAACCAGCACCAGCAGCGCCAGCATGATGCCGCCGCGTGCCTTCACCGGCAGCGGCCAGAGCGCCACGGCAGCCAGCATCACGATGGGGGCCAGCATTTCCAGCGGAATCAGATAACGGTAAATGGCGAACAGTTTCAGCCAGACGAGATAGGTGATGGCCGAGCCGACAATCACATAAAGGGCGGCACGCCGGTCCACCAATGCCGGCACCTTGCGCCCGCGCAGGGCCAACATGATGATGGGCGTGGCCAGCAGCACGACATAGGCCAGCGGCACGCGCAGATCGCGGAAAATGATCTCCCCCACCTTCTTCGGGTCCATCACCCAGGTGAAGGGGAACAGCAGGCTGGCGACCAGACCATGGGGGATGAACTTGTCATCCCGATACGCCTCCGGCACGCCCCAGGGGGAACGGAAGACATCGTTGAAATAGGGAAAAAGCGGGTTCTGGTAATAGGTCCAGAGATGCCACATCCAATGGCCGGAGAACAGGGCCATGCCGGCAATCACCCCGATGCCGAAGAAGAAGGAGAGGAACAACCGCCGCCACAGCCCCCCGGCAATGAACAGGAAGGCAAAGCAGGCCCCCACGGCAAAGGGCAGCGTCGGCTGTTTCAGCCCCACGGCACTGCCCACCAGCAGCCCGGCCAGCCCCACCACGCTGTAAGCAGCAACCAGTCGGCCCTGCCACACCGTATCGGCCCTGGCCACCACCAGCCAGGCGGCCCCCAGCACGAACAGGCTGATCACATTGTCATAGAAAGTGGCACCCAGCAGACCCAACTGCCCCGCCCCGCAGAAGCCGACCACGGCCAGCAGCAGGGCCGCCAGGGTGCGCAGCCGTGCGCCGGCCGCCAGCGGGGCCAACAGAGCAAAGGCCAGCCCGAACAGCGGCAGAATATTCAGCCCCTGCACGAAGGACAGCACGAAGGAGACACCGCGCGCCGGCAGCACCTGTGCCAGCAGATATACGGGCAAATCCAGCGTGGGATTATAGAAGCTGGCCACCTGCCCTGGTGCCACATCCATGGTCAGTTCGCGACCATTCAGGAAGGCATAGGCATTATACCAATGGTAATTACGCAAATCCCAATTCCCGTCCTGCCCCAGGGACAGCGACCAGAAACCAACCAGCACCGGAAACAGCGCCAGAACCAGGGTGGAGATCAGACGCCAGCGGCGGGCATCGGCATCAAGGGTGTGGGGCGACATGGGGGCAGATCACCAGGGATGCAGGGCCGGCAAGGGCCAGGGTTATTGCCTTCTGATAGGCGGGGTGTGGGGCAAGATCAAGGCGGGCCTGTACAGCCATAACACAATCGGGTACAGCCCGATCCCATGACGACGATCAAAGCCCTGCTCTACCCCTTCGCCACCGGTATGCTTGCCCTGCCGGCCCAGGCCCTGATGCTGCGTGCCCGCGCTGATGCGGCGCTGGAGGCGGGGTGGCAAACCCGGCTGGCCTGCGTTACCGGTTTCAAGCCGGACCATGACGCGCTGGCCAATGCCGGGTTCCGGGTAACGCAAACCGTGTCCGACGGCCCCTATGATGCCGCCCTCTGCCCGCTGAGCAAGCACAAGGCCGACAGCCTGGCCGCCATTGCAGAGGCCTGGGCGGCGCTGCCCGTGGGCGGGCTGCTGCTGGCGGCGGGTGATAATGATACGGGTGCGGCCAGCCTGCAGAAAGATGTGGCCAAGGCGCTGGGGCCAGTGGAATCGGCTTCCAAATTCCATGCCCGCATCTTCTGGACCCGCAAGCAGGCAGGGGCGATGCCGGACATGCTGCAATCCTGGCTGGCCGGCGGGCGCACAAGGCTGGTGAATGAGACCGGCTTTCATGCCGGGCCGGGGATGCATGGCTGGAACAAGATCGACCGGGGTTCCAAGCTTCTGGCCGACCATCTGCCGGGGGAGGTGCGTGGTCGCATCGCCGACCTGGGGGCCGGTTGGGGCTATCTGTCTTCCAAGCTGCTGAAGACCGGTCGCCACCTGAAGGGGCTGGACCTGTTCGAGGCGGATGCCGCGGCATTGGAAGCGGCGAAGCTGAATGTGGAACCGCTGGCCGGCGAAACGCCGCTGCGTTTCCATTGGGCCGACGTGACCCAGGGCCTGCCCCGCCAGCGCTATCACAGCGTCATCATGAATCCGCCCTTCCACAGCGGCAAGGCCACCGACGTGGAACTGGGGGCGGCTTTCATCGAGAAGGCAGCCTATTGCCTGGAAAAAGGCGGATTGCTGCTGATGGTGGCCAACCGCCAGCTTCCCTATGAAGCGGTGATCGACGCCCATTTCAAGGACCGCCGGCTGGTGGCAGAGGCCGATGGCTTCAAGCTGATTGAGGCGCGGGCGTAAGGTTCCAATGCACCCCGCATTGCCATCAGCTTCATGATCAACTAAATTATCTTTGCATAAGATGTGTTTCCGGGGAGCAGCCCGACATGCCAATGCCTGATTTAAGCCGCCTGACCGCGAGCGAGAAACTGGACCTGATCGGCGCGCTCTGGGACAGCATCGAGGCAGCGCATATCCCGCTCACCGATGAACAAAGTGCTGAGCTTGACCGCCGTTATGCGACCTTGGACGAGGACATTAAACAGGGTCGTGATGCCCTTGCCACCTATCATGATCTGACAGCCCATTACCGTTGATGCGGGTCGTTCTGACCCCGCAGGCGGAGGCTGACCTTGCCGCCGCACGGGACTGGTACGATGCTGAACTGCCCGGCCTTGGCCGGCACTTCATGGACGAATTCCTGGCTGTTGCCCGGCAACTGGCCAACAACCCAACCCTCTATCAAACCGTGCGGCGGGACATTCGCCGGGCCGTGTTTCGCCGCTTCCCCTATAGTCTGTTTTTCCGCATCCGGGGGGAGGTGGTAGAGGTTTTCGCTTGCCTGCACGCAAAGCGTAACCCAGCCCATTGGAAGCGGCAGGCGCAGTAATTGTGTGCTTGTAACATTATACCCCTCTCCCGAAGACATCCCCCTGCCCCACGCATTCCCGCCCCTGGCGGGACGGCCATTTACCTTTGCCCCCGGATCGCCATATAACGCCGCATCATGATGATCGACTTTCTCAAGATGCACGGGCTGGGCAATGACTTTGTCATTGTGGACGGTCGCACCCAACCGATCCGTTTTTCGGCTGCGCAGGCGCGCGCCATTAGCGACCGGCGAAAAGGGATCGGTTACGACCAGTTGATCGTCATTGAACCGCCTGTCGATCCGGCCGCCGATATCTTCATGCGCATCCTGAACCCCGATGGCAGCGAGGCTGGGGCCTGTGGCAATGCCACGCGCTGCGTCGCCTCCCTGGTGGCGGGCGATCTGGGGCGCGATCACCTAACCATCCAGACCATTTCCGGCCTGCTGGCCTGCAGCATCCGTGCCGATGGGTTGGTGACGGTGGATATGGGGCCAGCCCGGCTGGACTGGCAGGCCATCCCGCTGGCCCATGCCAGCGATACCGCCCATGTCGATCTGGCCGAAGGGCCGCTGGCCGATCCGGTCTGCGTCAATATGGGCAACCCCCATGCCGTGTTCTTCGTGGATGATGCCGAAGCGGTGGACCTGCCGCGCTTCGGCCCCCTGCTGGAAACCCATCCCATCTTCCCCAACCGCGCCAATATTGAGGTGGCACATGTCACCGGCCCGGCAGCGGTGCGGATGCGGGTATGGGAACGCGGGGCCGGCATCACCCAGGCTTGCGGGTCGGGTGCCTGCGCCGTTGGCGTCGCCGCTATTCGGCGCGGGCTGGTGCAGGGTCGCCGTGTGACGGTGACGCTGGATGGTGGTGACCTGATCATTGAATGGCTGGAAAACGGCCATGTGCTGATGACCGGCCCGGTGGCGAGATCTTTCCGGGGTACCTTGGGGCCGGAATTGCTGGGCGTGCCGGCATGAGCGTGGAAACCAACCTGCCCGACGCCGCCGACCTGCATGACCATGCGCATGAGGGTGCCGAAGGCGGCCCGGCGGAAGTGACCGGCGGGGCCGGGGAACCCACGCTGGTCACCTTCGGCTGCCGGCTGAACGCCTATGAATCAGAGGTGATGCGCACCCATGCGCGTCAAGCCGGGCTGGCGGATGTGGTAATCATCAATACCTGTGCTGTCACGGCAGAGGCGGAGCGTCAGGCCCGCCAGACCATCCGCCGGATGCGCCGCGAGCGGCCCGAGGCGAAGATCATTGTCACCGGCTGTGCCGCCCAGGTGAACCCGGAAAAATTCGCCGCCATGGGCGAGGTGGACCATGTGCTGGGCAATGATGCCAAGCTGACCGCCACCCCCTGGGCCGATTTCGGCACCGGCACGGCGGAACGGGTCGCCGTCAACGACATCATGAGCGTGACGGAGACGGCAGGCCATCTGATCCAGGGGATGGAAGGCCGCGCCCGCGCCTTCGTTCAGGTGCAGAATGGCTGCGACCATCGCTGCACCTTCTGCATCATCCCCTTTGGCCGGGGCAATTCCCGCTCCGTGCCGATGGGGGAGATTGTCGCCCAAGTCCGCGCCCTGGTGGCGTCCGGTTATAATGAGGTGGTGCTGACCGGGGTGGATATCACCTCCTTCGGGGCTGACCTGCCGGGCAAGCCGACCCTGGGCCAGATGACCCGCCGCCTTCTGGCCGCCGTGCCGGAACTGCCGCGCCTGCGCCTGTCCTCCCTGGATGCGGTGGAGATGGATGAGGATCTGTGGCGGCTGATCGCTGAAGAACCCCGCCTGATGCCGCATCTGCATTTGTCCCTGCAGGCCGGCGATGACATGATCTTGAAGCGGATGAAGCGTCGGCATCTGCGCGATGATGCCATCGCCTTTGCCGAAAAGGCGCGCTCCCTGCGCCCGGATATTGTTTTCGGTGCCGATATCATCGCCGGTTTCCCGACAGAAACGGAAGAGATGTTCCAGAACAGCCTGCGCATTGTTGAGGAATGCGGGCTGACTTGGCTGCACGTGTTCCCCTACAGCCCCCGCCCCGGCACACCCGCCGCCAAGATGCCCCAAGTGCCCGGCCCCATTCGCAAGGAACGCGCGGCCCGGCTGCGCGCGGTGGGTGAGGCGCAGGTTGCCCGCTATCTGGCGTCCCAACTGGGTCGTTCCGTCAGCGTATTGGTTGAAAAGCCGGGTTTGGGCCGGAATGAGGGCTTTGCCGAAGTGCAAGTCCCCGATCATTATGAAGCCGGAACGATCCTGCGCGCCCATATTACCGGCATTGCCGGCCATCAACTTACCGCCACGGTCCTTGACTGATGCTGAACTGGTTCAAGAAGAAAACCCCGCAGCCCGCACCTGAAAATGATCTGCGGCGGCGCAGCCCTGTCACCGAAACGGAAACGGTGGTGGCACCGGTGCCGGCGGCGACGGTGCCCGATGAACCGGTGAAGGAAGCGGCAGCGGAAACCCCGGCCCCCGTTCCGGTACCCCCGCCGCCAGTCGAACAGACGGCGGTTGAGCCGGCGCCTGTTCCCCCCCCTGCCCCACCGGTGCCGACACCTGAACCGGCCCCGGTGGAAGTGGCGCAGGAAGAACCGGTGGCGAGCCTGCCCCCGGTTCCTGTTGCCCCGCCACCGCCGGCTGTATCGCTGGCGGATGAGCCGCTGCCGGAGTTGGAGGACAAGCCGGAACGGAAAAGCTGGTTCTCCCGGCTGAAGGACGGCCTGTCCAAATCCACCGCCCGCCTGACCGACGGCATTACCGGCATCTTCACCAAGAAGAAGCTGGATGATGAGGCGCTGGAGGAGCTGGAGGAGTTGCTGATCCGCGCCGATCTGGGGCCGGTGACGGCGGCACGCCTGGCCAATGGCCTTGCCAAGACCCGTTTCGGCAAGGAAGTGTCAGCGGAAGAGGTGAAGGATTATCTGGCCGGTGAAGTGCAGAAAATCGTGGAGCCGGTGGCGCAGCCGCTGGTGATCGATGCCAGCAAAAAGCCGCATGTCATCCTGCTGGTCGGTGTCAATGGCACCGGCAAGACGACGACCATCGGCAAGCTGGCCCGCCAGTTCCGGGCGGAGGGCAAGAATGTCTGGATGGCTGCGGGTGACACGTTCCGCGCCGCCGCCGTCTCCCAATTGCAAATCTGGGGTGATCGCACCGGCTGCCCCGTCATCTCCAAGCCGACCGGCGCCGATGCTGCCGGTCTGGCCTATGAGGCGCTGGAGCGAGCCACCGCCGCTGGGGCCGATGTGCTGCTGATCGACACGGCTGGCCGCCTGCAGAACAAGGCCGGCCTGATGGAAGAACTGCGCAAGATCGTCCGCGTCATCAAGAAGCTGCAGCCCGACGCGCCCCATACCACCCTGCTGACGCTGGATGCCACCACCGGCCAGAATGCGCACAGCCAAGTGGAGGTGTTCAAGGACATGGTCTCCATCAATGGCCTGATTCTGACCAAGCTGGACGGCTCCGCGCGCGGTGGCGTGCTGGTGGCGCTGGCGGAGAAGTTCAAGCTGCCGGTCCATGCCATCGGTGTGGGCGAAGGCGTCTACGATTTGCGCCCGTTTGAGGCCCGTGCCTTTGCCCGCGCGTTGGTGGGGCTGGAAGACTGAACCCAATCTGAACGGCCCATTCAGGGCCGGTTCAGCCAATGGGGGCTATGAAAGATGGTGTGAAGGCGAAACCCCGCCTTCCGCCTTTCAGGAATACCCCCATGAATTACGGCAAATTATCCGCCGTGTTCCTGCTGCTTGGCGCGGTCGCCGTTGGTGGCTACGCCCTGCTTGCACAGGCCGGTGCCATCCCCCGCCCCGCCACTGCTGGCGACGCCCCCTCCACCCTGGATCATGATTCTGATCATGATGAGAAAGGGGAGGATTGACGCCATGAGCACGCTTGATATCCCCCACAGCGCGCGCCCCATACCGGTCTGGGACCGGCTGATCCGGGCACTGCACTGGACCCTGGCGGGCGCTTTTCTTATCAGCTGGCTGACAGCGGAAGAGATAATGTTGCCCCATATGGCGGCCGGATTCACCATCCTGGCCATCATTGCCATCCGTGCTTTCTGGGGGCTGACCGGCCCTGCCAATGCCCGGTTTGCCGGATTCGTTCCCTCACCAGGTGCGCTTTTCGCCTATCTGGGCGATCTGCTGCGGGGACGTGCTGCCCGCTATGTCGGCCATAATCCGGCCGGCGGCGCGATGATTGTCGCCTTGCTGGCCGGCCTTCTGTTCACGGTGGCCAGCGGTGTAGCCTTGAAATATGGCGTGCCGGGCCTGCCCCTGACCCATCATCAGGTTGAAGAACTGCATGAGGCGGCAGCGACCGGTACCCTGATCCTGGTCTGCCTGCATGTGGCTGGCGTCCTGCTGTCCAGCCTGTTGCACCGGGAAAATCTGGTGCGTTCCATGGTGACCGGGCTTAAGCGTCCGTGATGATACAGGCGGGGCCGCGTTGGCGGCCCCTTTCCTGCGCCGTGCAACACCTCTATGGGCGTGTGTCACCAGCGCCACCCGCTTCCGCTTTCGTTAAGTCTTCACAAAATGCCCTCTTCCCAAAGCCCCCCGAATGGGCGCATAAAAAAGTGCAAACTCATAGGAGCTTGCACAGTGAACTCACCCAAAAATTTTGTAACTGACCATTCGGTGGAGAGCTTCACCGACGCTGAGGCCGCTTACGCCCGTGTCCGGGCGCTTTATGATGAGGCCGTGGCGTATCTGCGCGGGCGTTTTTCCGCCTTCGCCCATGGGGAAGATCTGGGCGGCCGTGTCCGCGCCTGCTACCCCTTCATTCAAGTCCGCATGGATAGCGAACCCCGTATCGACAGCCGCCTGTCCTATGGTTTCGTCCATGGCATGGGCACCTTCCGCACCACCATCACGCGGCCTGATCTGTTTGACCATTACCTGCAGCACCAATTCTCCCTGCTGTTAAAGAACCACAGCGTGCCGTTGGAAGTGGGCATCAGCGATACACCGATCCCCATCCAGTTCGCCTATCCAGAGGGGATGCATGTCGAAGGTGATCTGACACCGGAACGGCTTTACCAGCTGCGCGATTATTTTGACCTGCCCGATCTGGTCTATATGGATGACAGCATCGTCAACGGCACCCATGTGGTGCCCCCTGGTGCTGCACGCCCGTTGGCCCTGTTCACCGCGCCGCGCGTGGATTACAGCCTGCACCGGCTGAAGCATTACACGGCCACCAAGCCGGACCATTTCCAGAATTACGTGCTGTTCACCAACTACCAGTTCTATATCGATGAATTTGTACGGCGCGGGCTGGAGATCATGGAACCGTCGGACGATCCGGCGACCCAGCATTACCGCAGCCAGTATGAAGCCTTTGTGGAACCGGGCGACCATGTCACCTGGAACCAGCACCTGTTCCCCGGCAAGGAATGCGATGGGACCAAGGTGGCCCGCCTGCCGCAGATGCCGGCCTACCATCTGAAGCGCAAGGATGGGAACGGCATCACCATCGTCAATATCGGCGTCGGCCCCTCCAACGCCAAGACGATCAGCGACCATATCGCCGTGCTGCGCCCACATGTCTGGCTGATGCTGGGCCATTGTGCCGGCCTGCGCGACACCCAGCGCCTGGGCGATTACGCGCTGGCCCATGGTTATGTGCGCGAAGACAAGGTGCTGGATGCCGATCTGCCCACTTGGGTGCCGATCCCGGCCCTGGCGGAAGTGCAGGTGGCCCTGGAAGGGGCGGTGGAGAAGGTGACGGGCCTGAAGGGCTGGGAGCTGAAATCCATCATGCGCACCGGCACCGTTGCCACCATCGATAACCGTAACTGGGAACTGCGCGACCATAGCGAGCCGGTGCAGCGGTTCAGCCAGTCCCGCGCCATCGCGCTGGATATGGAATCGGCCACCGTAGCTGCCAACGGCTTCCGCTTCCGCGTTCCCTACGGCACGCTGCTCTGTGTCTCCGACAAGCCGCTGCATGGGGAATTGAAGCTGCCCGGCATGGCCAACCATTTCTACCGCGCCCGCGTGGACCAGCATCTGGCCATCGGGATGCTGGCAATGGAAATCATGCGGGATTACGGACTGGCCCGCCTGCATAGCCGCAAGCTGCGCAGCTTCGCCGAGGCGGCGTTCCAGTAATACCAATCTCCCTTGATCGTGACCGATCCAGGGAGATTTTGCCTTCCCTCAGGCGCCGGGCGGGCGCATCCGCGCCCTTGGCTTGCGCGCCCACGGGGGCGCGGGCCGGCGGTCGCCGGCCTCCAAGTCGCCTAAAGGTCAACCTTTAGGCGAGGGCCTGTTGAAAAAGCCCTAACATTTTGATTCGATGGCGATGTCACGGGAGGCATCGCCATGTTGGGTCAGAAGGATCGTCGTCAGCCTGAGCTGTTTGTGGCGTGCTCGCTGCGGGAGCTGTTGCCAGCAGACCATGTGCTTGTTCGGGTTGATAAGGTTCTGGATCTGGGTTGGCTTGAGGCGGAGGTTGCCGATCTTTACAGCGCTCAGACGGGCCGCCCCGGCATTGCGCCGGAGGTAGCGGTTCGGTTGATGC
>NZ_WIDQ01000029.1 GCF_009495745.1 Niveispirillum sp. SYP-B3756 | reverse complement strand
CAAAATCCGCAGCGCATCTCGCTTGAATTCCGCCGTGATCTTGACCTGCTTTACTCGAACCATCAAAACCTCCATCAAACCCAAATTTTAGGATGATGGCTCTCCACTTTGCCAGGGCAAGTCCACCTACCCCCTCCCCGCCTGTGTCAGGCGAAGGGTCGGGGTTGGTGGACTGGCGACCGGACTGAAAGGCTTCCCGCAGCGGTTCGGTGATGCGATGACCAGCCTCCTTGGCCTTCCGCAGGGTGGCCTCTCCGGCGGCACGGGCCATACCGCCCACGCCCGACTGTCCAGCGGCCTGCGCAGACTGGTAGGCACCTGTAGCGGCACCGCCCAAGCTGGCACCCGCACGGACGGCCGCCAAGCCAGCTCCACCGGCCAGTCGAGCACCGGCGACAGCGGCACCGCCGGCCAGCAAAACCGTTCCAGCGGCGGCCCCGGCGGTCCCAAGTGCAGCCCCCGCCCCCAACTGTGGTGCGCCAGACACCAGCCCAGCGGCGATGCCGGGGCCAAAGATGCCCAGCCCCAGCAGCGCCAGGGATGCCAGCACCATCGTCATGGCATCGGCAATCGACGGCGTCTTTCCGGACAGTGCCTCAGTGAATTCCCGAAAGAAACTGGAACCGATACCAACAATCACGGCCAGGACCATTATCTTGATGCCAGAGGAGATGACATGGCCCAGCACCCGCTCGGCCAGGAAGGCAGTCTTGCTCCACAGGGCAAAGGGCACCAGCACGAACCCGGCCAGCGAGGTCAGCTTGAATTCCACCAGCGTGATAAAGAGCTGCACCGCCAGAATAAAAAAGGCGATCACCACAAAGAACCAGGCCAGGACCAGGATAGTGAGATGCAGCGCGTTTCCAAAAATCTTGGGAAACCCGATCATGGTCTCCGCCTGCTTGAGCAGCGGATGCGCCGCCTGGAACCCCACCGCCGCCAACTGTCCCGGATGCAGCAGGTCACTGGCCGACAGACCGGAGTTCCCCGCCCGCAACCCCAGCTGCGCGAAGGAGCTGAACACCGCCTCGGACAGGGCCTGGAAATTGCCCAGCACCAGCGCAAAGAAGCCGACATAGAGCACCTTGCGGATCAGGCGCGGCATCACATCGTGATGGCCGTCCGTGGCCCAGAACAATCCGGCCAGCACCATGTCGATGGTGATCAACGTGGCTGTCAGATAGGCGACATCGCCGGACAACAGCCCAAAGCCACTGTCGATGTAGCGGATGAAGGTTTCGGTGAAACGGTCAATGATGCCGAGGTCGCCCATGGTGGTTTTCCTCAGCGGCTATAGGCGCGGCCATCGCCCAGGAACTGCCGGGTGCGTTCCCGCGCCATGGCATTGGCCTCGGCAATGGCTGCCTGGGTTTCGGCATCGGCGCGATACTGGGCGGCCATCAGGCTTTGCAGCTGCATCTGCTGCTTGATGGACAGGGCGAGGAGCTGGTTGCCCGCCTGCTGGGCCTGCAAACTGCCGTCGGCCCCCTGGCTGCGGTTTACCAGATCGGCCAGCAGGGGCGCATCGGCCTGGATCGCCGTGACGATGCCCGACTGCACCCGCATGGTCTGCTGGTACGCTGCCCTGGCGCTCTGCCATTGGATATCGGCCTGCTGGTCCAGGCTGGCAGCATCGGCATCGCGGTAAGTACCGGGGTAAGTGCGCTGCCAGGCGGCATCGCTACCGGCAAGGTCAAAGCCGATACTGTCGGCCTGGATCATCAGCCCGTCGATGCGGTTCAGGGCGCTGGTGATCTGACCCAGCGACGAATAATCCAGCCGCTGAAGCTGCCGGGCCATGTTCTGCAACATGGTGGCCTGATTTTGCAGGGTGCGGATCTGGTTGTTGATCTGCTCCAGGGCTCGGGCGGCCTGGAGCATATTTTGGGCGTGGTTAGCAGGATCATAGACGGTGAAGGCCTCGGCCCTGCCGATGACCAGGGTGATGGCCAGCAGGGCCACGAACAGCTTGGCGCTCATGGTTGGGTCTCCTCAGGGATAGCGGTCGAGAAGGTCAGCCGCCCAATCCAGGCCTTTGGCGCGCAGCCAAGCACCGGCAAAGCCACCCGGTCCCGCCTCAGCCAGAACCTTGTCGATCAGCACCTGCGAAGCCGGGTCCGAGGCCGCGCAGAAGGCCTTGGCCAAAGGTCCAAGCCCCAACTGGAACAGCCGGTTGCCTCGCCTGGATTGCAGGTAGTAATCCCGCTTGGGCGTGGCCTGGGCGATCAGGCTGATCTGCCGGTCATTGAGCCCGAAGGCGGCATAGACGGCCCGGGCCTGCGGTTCGATGGCCCGGTCATTGGGCAGGAAGACGCGCTGCGGGCAGCTTTCGATCAGGGCCGGCGCGATACTGCTCCCAGCGATATCGGCCAGCGACTGGGTGGCGAACAGCACCGCCACGTTCCGCTTGCGCAGGACCTTCAGCCATTCCCGGATACGGGCCGCAAAAGCGGGATTGTCGAGATAGACCCAGGCCTCATCCAGGATCAGCAGGGTGGGCGCGCCCGTAAAGCGTTCCTCCAGCCGATGGAAAAGATAGGTCAAGACCGGCAGCACTGCTCCTGTTCGGTGCAGCAGCGCCTCCATCTCGAAACACTGCACGGCGGCCAAGTCCAGGCCATCCGATGCTGCGTCCAGCAAAGCGCCGTGCGGACCCTCCAGCGTGTAGGGCTGAAGGGCAGCCTTCAGCGGGTTGGATTGCAACAGCAGGGACAGGCCGGTGAGCGTGCGCTGTTCCGGGGGTGCCCCCGCCAGACTGTTCAGCGCTGACCAGACAAGGTCCTTGATCTCCGGCGTTACCGCGACCTGTTCATGGTCCAGCAGGCCCACAATCCAATCAGCAGCCCAGGCCCGCTGGTCGGGATCGTCAATGCGGCGCAGCGGCTGAAAGGACAGATCGCCCGTCTGGCCTAGCGCATGGTGGCGGCCGCCCATGGCCAGGGTGGCGGCACGGGCGGAGTTGCCCTTGTCGAAAATATAGACCTGGGCACTCGGATAGCGGCGGAACTGCGAGGCCATCAGCGACAGCAACACCGACTTGCCCGCCCCGGTCGGCCCCACCACCAGCATGTGTCCAACATCGCCGACATGGGTGGAAAAGCGGAACGGCGTGGCTCCGCTGGTCTCGGCCTGGAACAGCGGCGGGCCATTCAGGTGACCATTGCGGGCAGGCCCTGCCCAGGTGGCCGACAGCGGCATCAGGTGGACAAGGTTCAGGCTGTGAACCAGAGGCTGGCGAACATTGGCATAGACATGGCCGGGCAGACTGCCCAACCAGGCCTCTACGGCATTGATCCGCTCGGGGATGACGGTAAAGCCAAGCCCTGTCAGCACCCGCTCGACAGCGGCCAGCTTATCGTCTGCCGCCTGCGGGTCGGTATCCCAGACCGTGACACTGGTGGTCAGGTGTCCAAAGGCGACATGGTCGGCGCCAAGGGATTGCAGTGCCTCGTCAACATCCATCGCCTTGTTGTCGGCATCGCTGTCCAACAGGGTTGAGGGCTCATTGGTCATCACCTCGCGCAGCAGGGCACCAATGGATTTGCGCTTGGCGAACCAGTGGCGGCGCAACCGGTTCAGGGCGCGGGTAGCCTGTTCTTTATCCAGCGGGATCCAGCGTGTGACCCAGCGATAGGGGAAATCCAGGTGGTTCAGCCCATCCAGCAGGCCAGGGTTTGTCTGGTTGGGAAAGCCCAGCACCGACAGGACGCGGAGATGCCGGTCGCCCAGCATCGGCTCCAGCCCGCCCAGCAGGGGCGTATCCACCAGCAGCCCGTCCAGATAGAGCGGGACGTCCGGCACGGCGACAGGATGCCGCCGGGTGGAGATACAGCCGTGCAGATAGGTCAGGGTCTCGGCATCATCCAGATCATGCTGTTCGGGCAGGATGGTTTGCAGCAGCCCCGCCAGCCGGAAGAATTCCTGCTGGAACTGATCCAGTTCCCGTCGCCAGTCGCGCCGCCCGACAGACGAATTACCTCCATCTAGCAAGGCATTGCTGGCACGGGCCTGCGTGTCGGGCGGTGGCAGATAGAGGACGGTCAGGTGGTAGACGCTCTCATAATGGCTGCCCGCCCGTTCAAACCCGGCCCGGCGCTCCCGATCGACCAGCCAGGACGCGGCATCGGGAAAGGCGCTGTCGGGATAGTCTGACGCCGGCACCCGTTCGGCCTCAAAGAACAGTGCCCAGCCCGATCCCAGCCGCCGCAGGGCATTGTTGGTGCGCGCAGCCAGGGCGACCAGTTCCGCCTCGGTGGCGGAATCCAGGTCCGGTCCGCGATAGCGCAGGGTGCGCTGGAAACTGCCATCCTTGTTCAGCACCGTGCCCGGGGCGACCAGGGCCGCCCAGGGCAGATGATCAGCCAGACGGTCGGGACGGGGGCGATATTCGCGCAGGTTCAGCATGACCAGCCTCCCGCTTGGCGGAGATGGAGGGCCAAGATGGCGGCGATATGGGGATCACGCCTGCTGACCAACACGGCGAGGCTATGCCCGCCCAACGCCAACAGCAGCCCCGCCAGCCATTGCTGTAGCCCCAGGCCGATGGCGGCGGCGATGGTGCCGTTGAGAATGGCCAGCGCGCGCGGGGCACCGCCCAGCCGGATCGGCTCGGTCAGCGCCCGGTGCAGCGGCACGGTGAAGCCTTCGGGCAGGTCTTTCATGGCAGCAGCGCCCCGCCGCCGAAGGAGAAGAAGGACAGGAAGAAGCTGGAGGCAGCAAAGGCCACCGACAGCCCGAAGACGATCTGGATCATCCGCCTAAAGCCGCCGGACGTTTCCCCGAAAGCCAGGGTCAAGCCGGTGGTGATGATGATGATCACGGCCACAATCTTGGCGACGGGGCCTTGGACGGAATCCAGGATGCGCTGGAGCGGGTCCTCCCAGGGCATGCCAGAGCCGGCAGCGTAGGCCGGTGCCGCCAGCAGCAGGGCCAAGCCAGCAAAGGCAAGGGAACGCAGTGGGGACACGCGAAACGGTCGCATGATGATCTCCTGTCAAAGCTGTTGAAGGTCGGCCGGACCCAGGGTGACGATCCGGTAATCGCCATGGGCGTCGAGCCCATCGGTGCGGGCGATGGCATCCACACGGCGCTGTCCACCACGGGATTGGATATGGACGATCAGGTCCACGGCCTCGGCGATCAGGCGGCGGGGTACGGTGACGACCGCCTCCTGCGCCAACTGTTCCAACCGGTAGAGGGTGGCCTGGGCGGAATTGGCATGCAGGGTGGCGATGCCGCCGGGATGGCCGGTGTTCCAGGCTTTGAGCAGGTCCAGCGCTTCCCCGCCCCGGACCTCCCCCACGATGATTCGGTCGGGCCGCAGCCGCAGGGTGGAGCGAACTAGATCGCGCAAACTGACCACGCCCGGCCGCGTGCGCAGGGCGACACAGTCCGGTGCTGCACATTGCAGTTCGCGCGTATCCTCAATCAGCACCAGCCGTTCAGTGGCCGCGGCCAGTTCGGCCAGCAGGGCATTGGTCAGCGTGGTCTTGCCGGACGCGGTGCCGCCCGCCACCAGGATGTTGCGGCGCGCCCGCACGGCCCGGCGCAGGGCATCAGCCTGCAAGGGCGACAGGATGCCGTCGCTGACATAGTCGGCCAGGGTCAGGATACGCGCCGCCGGTTTGCGGATGACAAAGCAGGGTGCCGTCACCACGGGGGGCAGCAACCCTTCAAACCGCTCACCCGTTGGCAATTCCGCCGACAGGATGGGCCGGTCGGCATGGGTTTCGGCACCGACATGGGACGCGACCAGCCGGATCAGCCTTTCCACCTCCTCGGGCGGCACCTGCATGCCGGTAGCGGCAATCCCCTGCCCGGCCCGTTCCAGCCGCAGCATGCCATCGGGATTGACCATGATTTCGGTCACGGTCGGATCATCCAGGGCAGCGGCGATATCCGACCCCAAAGCGGTGCGCAGCATGGAATGGCGGCGTTCGTCCGCCTCGCGTTTGGGGCTCATGCTGTGCCCTCCCGGCTGGCCGACAGGGTGCGGGTGGGAGCGGCCATCTGGCGGCCGACCTGATCAATGAATTTCTGGAACCGCTCCTTGCCCACCGCATGGGCGGCCCGGTCAGGTTCGGGTACCGGGGCCGTGACCGTCAGTTGGTAGCGGACATACAACGCCAGGCTTTCCAGCAGCACCTGCACATCACGCTCAATCCGCTCCAATTGCCGCGCCTGCCGGTCCAGCCGGATGCGCAGCGCCTCCTCGATGCCATTGGCCCCCCGCCGGGTCAGGTATTGGCGCAGCGCATCGGCGACGATGGCCGATTTGGTCGTGCCCGGCTTGGCGGCCAGAGCCTCCAGCTGGGTGGACAGTTCATCATCGAGATAGAGGTGATGGCGGGGTTTCATGGCCCGGCTCCAACAGCGGAAATGTTGGTGCCAAGCGTGGGACAGGGTGGCGGAATCTCTTATGGCCGTTACCTACGCCCTTATTCGATCTGCACCAGGGCCGGCTGTCCCCTGTCCATCCAGGTAACTGGTCAGACGCCGATCATTCAGGGTAAAGGCTTGGAAATCGGGCACTCTGTCAGTGCCGGTAATGCAGAACGGGATGAGAGATGACGGAAAAGATCAGCAAGGACGACCTGGCCGCCATCGTGGCTGAGGTCACGGGCAGCACCAAGGTCAGCGGCAAAGAAGCCGTGGAGCGGATCCTGGGGGCCATTGCCACCGGCCTGAAGGATGGCAAGGAGATCAATCTGGCTGGCTTTGGCAAGTTCACGGCCCAGCAGGTGCCGGAACGTCAGGGCCGCAACCCGCAGACGGGGGCACCGACCACCATCGCCGCCCAGACCAAGGCCAAATTCTCACCGGCCAAGGCGCTGAAGGATGCACTGAACGGCTGATCCTGATGGCGATGCCCCACCCAGCGGGCATCGCCCATCCAGCTCTTTCAGAAATTGGGCAGCAGATCGTCGCGCGATCCCTCATTGATCGCATGGGCACGAGCGACATTCGATAAACGGTCCATGGCGCGCTTATCCGC
Source organism: Niveispirillum sp. SYP-B3756 (assembly GCF_009495745.1). Taxonomy (GTDB): domain Bacteria; phylum Pseudomonadota; class Alphaproteobacteria; order Azospirillales; family Azospirillaceae; genus Niveispirillum. Next base: position 16,319 of record NZ_WIDQ01000029.1, on the reverse strand, counting down.
CGCCACATCCGTCTCGTCATCGGCAGACCCGAACAGGTCAGTACCGTCAGGGTCGACCGGCCTGGCCACCCCCTCCTCCGGCAGCCCCGGATGGCGCTGCTGTTGTAGGCCACCCTCGGTCAATTCGTCCAACGCGGTGTCGTCATCCTCCTCGGCCAGACGCTGATCCATGCCGCGCACCTGTTCACCCCAATCATCAGATCGGGCCGGGGGGCGATCGGCATAGGGACCATCCGACAGGGTTGGTGCCGACAACACCCGTTCCGTGAAGTTCCGATCCTCATAGTAGCGCAGCTTGCGGGCGCGGATCGGGGAGAGGCCGGAGACCAGCACCAGTTGATCCGTCGGCGGCAACTGCATCACTTCGCCCGGTGTCAACAGAGGCCGGGCGGTTTCCTGTCGGCTGACCATGACATGGGACAGCCACGGGGCCAGCCGGTGGCCGGCATAGTTGCGCTGGGCCCGCAGTTCTGTCGCCGTGCCCAGCGCGTCCGAGATGCGTTTAGCCGTGCGCTCGTCATTGCTGCTGAAGGCGATGCGGACATGGCAATTATCCAGGATGGCGTTGTTCTCGCCATAGGCCTTGGATATCTGGTTCAGGCTCTGGGCAATCAGGTAGGCGCGGATGCCGTAGCCCGCCATGAAGGCCAGCGCCGTTTCAAAGAAATCCAGCCGCCCCAAGGCCGGGAACTCATCCAGCATCATCAGCAACTGGTGCCGCCGCCGCTTGGCGGGGTCACCCTCCAGCCGCTCGGTCAGCCGCCGCCCGATCTGGTTCAACACCAGCCGCACCAGCGGCTTGGTACGGGAAATGTCCGATGGCGGGATCACCAGGTACAGCGACACGGGTCGCGGCGCATCCACCAGATCGGCAATCCGCCAGTCACAGGCCGCCGTTGTGGCCGCCACGGTCGGATCGCGGTAGAGGCCCAGGAAGGACATGGCGGTGGACAGCACGCCCGACCGCTCATTCTCCGACTTGTTCAGCACCTCCCGCGCCGCTGACGCGACGACGGGATGGACGATGGGTTTATCAGGTGTGCCCAGATGGTTGGTCGCCATCATCCGGCGCAGGGTGTGGGAAAAGCTGCGCCGGGGGTCGGATAGGAATGTGGCCACCCGCGCCAGGGTTTTGTCTTCCTCGGCATACAGCACATGCAGGATGGCACCGACCAGCAGGCTGTGACTGGTTTTCTCCCAATGGTTCCGGCGCTCAAGCGCCCCCTCAGGGTCGACCAAGATGTCGGCGATGTTCTGCACATCGCGGACCTCATCCGGCCCTTTGCGCACCTCCAGCAACGGGTTGTAGCGGGCCGAGCGTGGGTCAGTCGGGTTGAACAGCAGGCTATGCGAGAAGCGCGCCCGCCAGCCCGCCGTGAGCTGCCAGTTCTCGCCCTTGATGTCATGGATCACTGCCGATCCCGTCCAGGACAGCAGCGTCGGCACCACCAGCCCCACGCCCTTGCCCGACCGGGTGGGCGCAAAGGCCATGACATGCTCCGGCCCATCGTGCCGCAGGTAACGGCCACCCAACCGCCCCAGAAAGACCCCCGCCGGACGAAACAGCCCCGCCCCCTCCACCTCCCGGCGGGTCGCCCAGCGCGAGGAGCCATAGGTCGTGACCATCCGGGTCTGCCGGGCGCGCCACAGCGACCCGATGATGGCAGCGGCACAGCCCATGAAGCCGCTGGCCCCGGCCAGCATGCCGGCCTTGTCAAAGACATGCGGCGCATAGGCCTCGTACCAGTACCACCACTCAAACAACTGCCAGGGGCGGTAGACGGGCCAACCCGCGACGACGGCCCAGGCGGGCCCGAGCTGTGCCTGATAGCCCAGCATGGTGGCCGCCCACTGTGTGGCCGCCCAGACGCCAAGAATGACGATGGCAAACACGACCAGGATCTGGCCGATCAGCAGTTTGGTGGGGGTCATGGCGGTCTCCGTGGACGACAGAGCGGTCGACGGAGGGTGACAAGATGTGAGCCGAAGCGACTACAACCCTTACATACGCCAGACTGTCATCTGTATTCTGACGGAGGCGGAGAAGGGCATATGGGACAGTCGCTAACCGTCAATGCTCGACAAAAAGTAAATCTGTGGAGGATAAATTTGTGGGTATATCGTCCAGTGACGTGATTCACCAGGAATCAAAAATTTGAACCTAGAAAAGATGCGATGTAATGACTCAGAGTGCCTATGATAAAAATAGGAATTAATTATACAGATTACTTATCGTAGTTTCGAATATCAGCAGGATTCGATTTCTGCCTGGAGGCCCTGCAGGACGCCATGGCCCGCCACGGCAAGCCGCAAATCTTCAACACCGATCAGGGCGGCCAATTCACCAGCCCGAGATTCACCGGCATCTTGACCGATGCCGGTATCAAGGTTTCCATGGATGGAAGGGGCCGCTGGATGGACAATGTGTTCATCGAACGGCTCTGGCGGTCACTGAAATACGAATGCGTCTATCTCCAAGCCTTCGAGACCGGCAGCGAGGCCAGGGCCGGGATCGGACGCTGGATCGATTACTACAATACCGAACGCCCGCATTCCGCGCTCGGGGGACAGACACCCGACGAGGCATACAGGCAAAGGGCGGACAGACTGTGTTTGGCGGCGTGAACTGAACAGGGCCAAGCTTAACGCCGAGCAAAAACTGTCCGCTCACCGGGGACCAGCTCTGGCAAGGGCGGGTCCTATGGTGACACCCTGTGCCACATTTCACAAACTCGAACGTGGCCTGATATAAGCCCCGGCCTGTCGCTGCCTGTGACACGTTTCACAGATGGGGGATCCGGGGCTGGCAAGGGCGGGTCCTATGGTGACACACCAAAGCTGCGCGAGACGGAAATTCTATAGCCTTCTGCGCCAACATGTAATGCCGCCGCCATTCCCATCGCCAATGCGCCAAAATTTGTACCTGGCTCAAGTGGATAGCCTATCTTCTCCGTTCGCTGCCCCAGGCGCGAAATCGCCTTTGAAATGTCAACCGGTTTGTCCTTGTGAGCGATGGAATTGCGCAATCCACCATATGCAGAGACAGCATCAAGAACGAAGCCGAGCCACTCATCGTTCAGCATAGAGCGGATAACGCCCAGTTGATGGTCTAAACTAAGGCGCGGGAGCTTTGACGGATGAGGCACTAAAGATCGAAGAAGTTGGTCAACCTCCCGCTCCAGCGCCGCGTGCGCTGTTATGATGACAGCCGCTTGTGGGTGAACCAATCGTAGCTGGTCCCGTAAGCGTACCATTGCCGCAACCGGCGATTCTGGATCAAAGTCGCCTTCACCGGCAGGAAGTTGGTATGGGTCTTCGTCAAGAATATCGTTTTCAGTCTCAGCCATGATATTGTTTTACCTATGAGGTAAGGCGGTCCTATGGTGACACCTGTGCCAAGTGGAGGGGCATCCACACTATCAGTTCAAACGGCTGAAGCTCACACACAAACCTTCTTGGCTTCCGATTCGTCTGTCAGGGCTACACATTGCTCCATTATGTCGATAGCCGCTAGAAACCGTGCCATTGCAGCTTCGAGGGGCGCAGCTTTTTGTTTCAAGATTTCCAAACGGGTCGTCGCATCGGTCACCGCGACCTCCGCCACATCACGTGCATCCAACGCATTGGCTACCGCCTCGGCTTTGGAAAGAGCCAACGCTTGCTGCTCGCTGACCAGTTTTTCTGCCTCGACAACGTCTGCGGTAGCCTTTGCTGCGCTGTGCCGCGTGGATGCAAAGGCTGTGCGGGCCGCTGTCACCGCTTGGTTCGCCTGATAGACGGCTTTGTCGTAAGCCATCTTAGCTGCTGAACTGGTACAGTCGTCATACGCCGCGCCAGCGCAGTTCAAACGCACTCCTTCGAGAGCGGCAACTGCCGCGTCCAAACTGTCGGCCGCGAGATCCGAAGCTTCATAAGCCTTTTCAACTGCGTTCGATAGGGTGTCACGACGCGCGCGTGCGGCTAATAATGTCGTCTCGGCAACCTCACGCATTGTTTTGGCTTGCGACAACGTTGCTATGGCGGTTGCCAGGGTGGCTTTCGCCTGCTGTTTAACGCTTTCGACTATGCTCACTTCCTTCTGTAGCTTCGTGTACGGGTCACTAAGCATACTTGCTGCGGCTCGCTCCGCAGCGAGATTGGCATCCAGAGTCGTCTTTCGCGCTTGCTGTTGCATGATGCGTTCTTCCGTATATCGCGCTATATCCATGCTGAGGCGGTCGACCTCCACTTTCAGTTTATAGGTGGCGCTACTAGCAAACAGCGATTCACGCTTGCGTCGGGTTACCTCTGCCAGTGGTTCCGTAAAGAACGGACTGGCAATACGTTCAAGCGCAACGCTGGTCGGTTTCACCGCGAACGGTGCCATCAGGGTGTCGAGCTTGTCTAGAAAGGCAAAGTGCCGTGCTGAATCTGTTGACCCACCGGCAAGCCGCTGCTCTAGCGAAGCTATCTGATTTGGATGGTTATGTGCACAAATCATTAGTTTCCAGACAGATGGCGCGAACTCACGCAGCTTCGGCCAGGAGCCTCCGGTGCTCAGATGGACGATGAGCCCGTCCGCAATTGCGGAAAGCTCTTCGGCCGCTCGACCAGCTCCCGCCCACCTCGCGGTTGTGGCACTCACCTGGAGATATTCGAGCCAGTCTTTGCGGAACTGCAGATAGCGGACGATGGTTGCCTCGATCGCTGGAACAATCTCCTGATTGTCCGTTATCGTCGTTAACTCAAGCCCGGCCGCAAACAGCGCTCTATCCTCCGGCACTCTCAGTGCGCTCAGCGCTTGCCCCAGTGCATCGGTTGGTACGCTGATCTCAAATGCGCTTCTGAGTTCCTTCGCAAGACGGTCGAGATTACTTGTAACTGCAAGCGTACACGCTCTGGGGTCCGTGTTGACCACACGTGCAATGTCGCCTGGATTAGTCTTTTTAAAGGTCCAATAATATGCACACGAATCAACGGCACCTACCGTCGCTTTGCAGCAACTGGTGATCGAGCACAAGTCATAACTCTGACTAAGTTTGTCTTCCGCCTTGGGCTGCTCTACCGGCACAACGCACAGCATTGCTACCAATACAAGTTTTTGTCTCAGCATTTACATCCGCTCCAATTGCGCAACTGCCACATCGAGTGTCGCCTTGTCGCTGCCATTCTCCGCCCAATGCAAATCTGCACGCGAACGCCATTTTTCCTGGTAAACATGCTCACTGCGCTTGGCATGTTTCTGCACCGCTGCCTCCCGTGCGGCTTTGGCCCGGGTTAGCGAATCTGTCTTGACGCTTACGTCCTGCTCAGCCGAGCGCAAGTCTTGCCGACGACCTGCCACAGTGCCCCTGGCATTGACGGTCTGTTTTTTGTATACACTGAGGTCTCGCTCCAAATTGTCGAGCCGCTCTTTCCTCCACTTTCGCTGGTTCTGGTACTCTTCTTTGTATTTTTGGTGACCACTTACTCTACAACCATCCCAAGTACTTCCGCTTACCGGGCAAATGTACGGCTCGTTGTATACATTTGTTGCATTTTCTACCTGCTTTGAGGTCGTCCGAACACGCTGCTCTGTATCGGCTAGACTATCCTCGGCGTTCTTTAGGTCGGCCTGCGCCGCTTGCTGATTAGCCTTGCTAAGATCAAGCTGCCGGTTTGCCTCAGATTCGGCCTGTCGAGCTACCTGTACCTCATCGGCTAGACTGGTTACATCGAGATCCAATGCCTCAAGGCGTTCATACTCGATCTGGAGACCGAGCTTCTCGATAATGAGGAGTTGTTGGATGGCATTTGCCGAGCCAAGCAACATACTGATGCGGCTATTGATATGAGCGCTCGCTTTATCGCGTCGTGCTTTGGCGATACCAGCCGTCTCGGCAACAGTTGGGATATAGCTGTTTTCGAGGTCGAAAATCTTGAAGAACAGAAATTGCTGGATTAAGCCTGTGATGAAGCCGGGAGTGTGTGTATTTAGCTTGGTGTAAAGTCCTTCCACCAACTCGCCCAGCTGCCGCAGACGCTCCTTCTGGTCTTCAAGTGCACGCAGGATTAGGTCGTAGTAGTCGACGGTGGTTCGAGCTTCCTGAACCTCGGTCACACACGTTTGAACAATCATTACGCGCTGTCGGATGTCACGGCGCACGCTGTCCAACGAGGCAGTGTTTACCGGTGCGGTCGCAGGCAAGTTCTCGCTGAAGTCCGGTAGGGCCACATTTTCAATGCTCGCTCGTTGATCCAGCAGCATCTGGTAGAATTCCGCAGGCGAAGCTGGAGACGGCGGCGGCGCCTCCTTGGCGCCAACCGCAAGTGTAGCCTCATGGCCCCACGCTATCCAGTCAGATGCCTTGTCCAGATCGCTCTTGGCCTTGCGTAACGTCCGCAGCAACCGCGCCCACTCGCTTACCGTCGCCCCTTCGCCCACGCTCGGCATCCCAACCGCGACTAATGCAGCAGCCCCTCCAGACACGACAAATCGGCGACGATCCATTTGTTCACTCGCCCTTAAGGAACTGAACTGGTTACAGTCTACCTGCATAACGTGATAATAGTCTAAAAAGAACTAAGCGCAGATCACGTCTTTGTGGGTCCTATGGTGACAGCCTGTGCAACGTTTCTCAAACTCGAGTGTGGCCCGAGATAGACCAATGCCTGTCGCCGTATGTGACACATGTCATAGATGCGGGTTCCAGGGCTGGCAAGGACCGGGTCCTTCCCAAACGGCAACCGCGTCAGCGAGTTTAACAACTAACATCCGCCGACGATCGCCCTGGGCAGGAAGGCTTGGTTATTCGCCGGCTCCGATCGTGGCGGCGAGCGGGCTGCCATCATGTACGGCATGATCGTCACCGCCAAGATGAACGACATCGATCCCCAGGCCCGGCTCGCCGATGTGTTCGCCCGCATCAACGACATTCCGCAGAGCCGCCTGCACGAACTGCTACCTTGGGAATGGAAGCTGCGCCGAGCAGCGCAGGTCGCAGCCTGATCACAAGATCATCGCCGCCCGAACATTTCCTGGAACAACTGCTCCGAGCGCGCCAATCCCTCCGGCGTCATCACCACGGATTTGGCCTTGCCCACCGGATCATCAATCAGACCCTTGCTATGCAGCCGACCCATCGTATCCCAGTCGAATGATTTCCAGGCGCGCGCGCCGTCGTGAAGGCCAAGCCATAGGAGCGCCAGCACCACGTCATCAACGCGGTCCGTATCAATGTCCATGACCTCCTCCTGTCCGTACGCATCCGGTGAGCGCCGCCTTGTAGGGTTTGGCGCATGTGCTGATGTTTGTGTGGCGCGTCATCGCGCGGACGCAAACGAGTAGCAAACGTCATGTCTTATCAGCGTGTGGAGTTTCTGACGGGGACGGAGCGTCGCCGGTTCTATAGCAGGGACGAGAAGGTCCGGCTTGTGGAAGAGGCTTTCCGTCCGGGCGTTATGGTTGCGGCGGCGGCACGGCGGCTGGGTGTGCATGAAAGCCTGCTGTACCGTTGGCGGCGGGAGCTTTCGGTTCTGGTGGAGGCGGGGGGAGAGGATAGAACAGGCTTTCTGCCCGTGACTGTGGCGCTGGATGATGGCCCTGCACCGTCAGTTCCGCCGCCGTCCATCAGCAAGGAGCCAGCGGTTGATCAGAGCCCGCCGATATCGGCGGTGCCCGCGGTACTGGAGGTCACGCTGCCTGGCGGGACGTTCGTGCGGATGCAGGGCGATGTTGATCCGGCATTGGCGGTCAGCGTGCTGAAGGCCTTGGCGGTTCCTGGGCGGTGCTCATGATCCCGGTTGCGTCGGTTGTGCGGGTGTGGCTGGCGGGCGGGGTCACCGACATGCGCTGTGGGATGAATTCGCTGGCGCTGAAGGTGCAACAGGGTCTGGGCCGGGACCCGCACGCCGGTGATCTTTACGTATTCCGGGGCCGCAGCGGCGCGCTGTTGAAATGCCTGTGGCATGACGGGGTGGGCATGTCTTTGTATGTCAAGCGGCTGGAACGGGGGCGGTTCATCTGGCCGGCCCCCAGCGGCGGTTGTGTAGCAATATCCGGTCCGCAGTTCGCGTATTTGCTGCACGGAATCGACTGGCGAAATCCCCAACATACGGCCCGGCCCGCTTTGGCCGGATAGGGCGGCGGGGCAGTGGAAATGCGTGGGGTTTCGTTAGGAAAGTCGAGGATTTCTGCGGGGTTTTTGATATAATCTGGCCTATGGATGCCCCGCCCGATGACCTCATTGCTCTGCGTGCAGCGCTGGCTCAAGCACAGGCCAAGGCCCTGGCTGCGGAGCAACTGGCCGCTGCCGCGCAGGCGAAGCTGGCGGCCGTGGAGACGGATACCCAGGCCCAGATCGCCGCCCTGAAACTGTTGATCGAGAAGCTCCAGCGGGAACTCTATGGTCAACGGTCGGAACGCAAGGCGCGGCTGCTCGACCAGTTGGAGCTGGAACTGGAGGAGCTGGAGGCCAGCGCCAGTGAGGATGAGCTGGTGGCCGAACAGGCGGCGGCCCAGACCACCAGCGTGACGGCCTTTGCCCGCAAACGCCCCTCGCGCCAGCCGTTCCCGGACCATCCGCCGCGCGAGCGCGTGGTGATCCCGGCACCGACCAGCTGCCCCTGCTGCGGATCCTCCCGCCTGTCCAGGCTGGGGGAGACGGTGACCGAGAGTGCCGAGCGCGTTCCCGCGTCCCACAAGATCATCCAGACCGTGCGGGAAAAGGTGAGCTGCCGTGATTGTGAGCGGATCAGCCAGGCCCCGGCTCCATTCCATGCCACACCCCGGGGATGGGCGGGGCCGAACCTGCTGGCCAGCATTCGGGTCGACAAGTTCGCCCATCATCTGCCGCTGAACCGGCAGTGTGAACGCTTTGCCCGTGAGGGGCTGCCCGTCAGCCTGTCGACGGCGGCCGATCAGGTGGGCCACGCCTGTGCCACCTTGAAGCCGCTGCATACGCTGCTGGAACGCCACGTTCTGGCGGCGGAGCGCCTGCATGGCGATGACACAACGGTGCCTGTGCTGGCCAAGGGCAAGACCGATACCGCCCGGCTGTGGGTTTATCTCCGCGATGACCGGCCCCGCCGGCGGCCTTGTTCTACTATTCAAGGGATCGCAGCGGCATCCATCCCGAACAGCACCTGGCCGGCTACACCGGCTTGCTCCAGGCCGATGCCTATGCGGGCTATGATCGACTGTACGATGCCGCCCGCAAACCGGCACCGGTGACGGATGCCCTGTGCTGGGCCCATGCAAGACGCAAGTTCTTTGAACTGGCCGACATCGCCACCAAGGCCCGCCCCGGTGCCAAGGCACCGGAAATCTCGCCTGTCGCCCTGGAGGCCGTGAAGCGCATCGACGTGCTGTTCGACCTGGAGCGCACGATCAACGGTTCGACTATCGATGAACGGCTGGCCATGCGGCAGGCGAAGGCTAAGCCGCTGGTCGATAAACTGGAAAGCTGGATGCGCCAGCAGCGCGCCGCAACGTCCCGGCACGCCACCGTGGCCAAGGCGCTGGACTATATGCTGACCCGCTGGGAACGGTTCGCCCGGTTCCTGACGGATGGCCGTCTCTGCCTGACCAACAATGCCGCCGAAAGAGCGTTGCGCGGCGTAGCTTTGGGGCGCCGCGCATGGATGTTCGCCGGCAGCGACCGCGGCGGCCAACGCGCTGTGTTCATGTACAGCTTGATGGTCTCCGCCAAGCTCAACGACATCGACCCCCAAGCCTGGCTGGCCGATGTCCTGCCCCGCATCAACGATCTGCCCCAAACCCGCCTGCACGAGCTGCTCCCATGGGAATGGAAACAGCGGCGGGAAGCCCAGAAGGCAACCGCTGCATGAGATCAACTATGCAGCTATCGCCAAAGCACCCGCGGCGCTCACCGGATGCGTACTCCTGTCCCTCAGCAGAGGGGAAGCATGCGACCCGCCAACCTCCACCTCAAGGCAAACAATCAGCGGCTTTCACCGGATGGATACGGTGGTGCAGCATGTGCGGGAGAAGTTCGCCGGCCGGTCCTGCGAGGCGGTGAGCCAGGCGCCGGCGCCCTCCCATCCGATCCGGCGTTGGCGGGCCGGCCCCAACCTCCTGGCCATGGTGCTGGCCGAGAAATATGCCCAGCATCTGCCGCTGCACCGGCAGAGTGCGGCCAAGCCCCTTAAGGGATCGACCTGGATGTCTCCACCCTGGCCGACTGGGGCGGCGCGGTGGCGGCAAACGGGGGCCGGTTCACTCAAGCCTTTCGAGGATTGGACTTTACCGACCGATATCAAGGACAGTCTTTATCCTTTATAGGTGCCTAGGCTGACGTCTACGACAAACATAACGCTGCCCCGAAAGGAACTGCCTACACCGAGGCGGCGGTATCATGCTTTCTATCGGGGGCTGGTTTGTGCGAGGAGGAAATAGGTAGGCGCCCCACCGGGAAGAATCTCAGCGAGCCGCTCGCGTATGAGCCGGAAACCGCAAGCCAGTATTGCAGAGCGCCATTTCTCGGCAGCTAGATGATAGTTTTGCCGCGCGGCATAAGTGTGCGTCAGCATTGCCTCTAGCTCGCCCAACAGAAAGGCCCCGGCGACTGAACAATGCTGGCTAGCTGGTAAGGACGCGATCGCATCAGCAATCAGCGCGTCGTAAAAAGCGGCCGCCTTATGTCTGAACTCCATGTCCTGCGTCGGAGGGGCGTCGTGGTCGGCCGCAAGCTCAACCAGTACTAGGTAGGAGGCATTGCGCGCTATCCGGGACAAGACTGTAACTTTGTCGGCGCGGTCGAGTTCATGGAGAGATGCGCTCGCCAATACAAGTGTTCTGCCAGCTTTCAATCCTTTCCACACACAATGGTCTCGGATATCTAGGCATCGGGTGTCGATCGAGAGACCTGCCTCACGGTAGCGCTGGAGTCGGCGCGTCGCTTCGTCAAGGCTCGCCTTGTCCCGATCAACTAGAATGATGGAGTTGAGCCTGCTGCCAAGCGCGGTATCGGAGCAGATTGCCTCAATAACCCGGCCGTCGCCAGCGCCGAGGTCAATCAGTGTGTCAATCTCGTCGATCTGACTGCTATCACACGTATTCAAAACCGCGACCAGTTCGCGGCGTTGCCGGGTAGCCAACGCCGTTCCTGACCAGCGCTCCTGTCCCAACTGGGCGAGGGCCGTACGCTCAGCCATCGGCAAAGCTCGGAGTTCGGAGCCGAACTTTTCGTATGCGCGCTTGATCGCCGGATACTTACTGCCGAAGGTCTGGATGGCACATGACGTGACCCTGGCGTGATCAACACACGGTATCCCGCTGACGACTTCATCGCCACATTCGGCAAGCAAAGATAAACTATTGTCCATCACGCCTCAGCGACCACTAGTATGCACGGCTGACTTCCATCCTGCCTGTTCCCTCGCTACGAACTTTCGTGTCGGAACTGAGCGCGCCTCCGCAGAGAACGACTCGGCAGGTAACAGGTCAACGATGACTCCCTGATCAAGGAACCCGATATGGGTAGCAAAACTCTCAGCGAACCGCAGCAGATGGGTGACGAGTATGATTGATAGGCGATTGCCCGCAATTTCTCGTGCGCTCTGGATCGTTTCAAGAACCGAGTAGACCGATTCTGGGTCGAGCGCTGACGTCACCTCGTCCAGCAGCAACACTGCGGGGCGCATCAGCAACGCTCGTGCTATCGCGACCCGTTGCGCCTCCCCCCCCGAAAGAGTGGCAGGATAACGGTCCATCAATGGCGCAAGGCTCAGTGCTTCAAGCATATCTCCTGCTTGGGCGCGCGCCTTGCTCTTTTCGATCCCGAGTGCCCGAACCGGACCGAGGATGCAATTTTGGAGGACACTCATGGTTGGAAATAAGTTCAAATGTTGGAAGACCAAGCTGATCCTACGCCGGATCGTGACAGGATCGACGATTACCTCGCCATCGTCCAGATACTGCTCGCCGTCAAGCCACGCCGAGCCGCCGCTTGTGGGCTCCAGCAATGCGAGGCATCGCAAGAGCGTGCTCTTGCCGGAGCCGCTACGTCCCATCAGCGCAAGAGTTTCTCCAGGTTTCACGGACCCACTTACCCCGCGGAGTACGTCTGTGCCGTCGAAGCATTTCGCGAGGTTAGTCCAGACGATACCCCCTGTCATAGCGGCGCTTTCATGAGTTTTGCCTCGAATTCACGCAACAACACCGTAAGCGGAACGATGAGGGCGATATAGATGCCCGCAATGAGAATCCATGGCTCGAGGCTGCGAAACGCTTGCGCAGAGATGACCCGTCCAACAAACACGACTTCCTGGCAGCCGATAACGGACGCTAGGTTGCTCAATCGGACAATACCAATGAAAAAAGCGATTTGCGCGGGCAGCATCTGGCGTACGGCATGCGGAATGACGATGTATCTCCACAAATCCCGATGTCTTAAACCGATCGCCAAGCCGCCATCGAGTAGACTGCGGGGGACCTGATTAATGGCAGAGCGGGTGATGTCGGCTGTATAGGCCGCCTGAGCGATTGCAAACGCCAGTAGCGCTGACAAGAACGGCGAGGGAGGGGGGAGGCCAAACAAGGCCGAGGTGGGGAAATAGTGTACCAGAAACAATAAGACCAGTGGCGGCACTGCACGGACACAATCATTTATGATAAACAACACGCGAGCGCCGGGCACGCTGCGCAACGCAGCACCGCACGCTGTCCCAACTATTGTTCCGAGGATGAAGGATCCAACAGACAGTGCGATTGTCACAGCAGTGCCTCGGAGGAAGGCTCCCCAGAATGGCGTTAGTACATCGAAGTTCCAGTCATAGCCGACCATTCGTCACCGCGGCTGCGCAGAAGGTGCCCCACCAATTCCGGCCCCGGGCTTTAGTCGAAGATCAGGAAAGAAGCCCAAAGAGCTCCATCTGCGATCGATCTGATCGATCGTACCGTCCGCTCGCAACGCGATGATACTTCCATCAAGGAATTGTTTCAGCCGGATATCCGACGGTCGCAGGACGAAGCCGCCAGCTACACTCGACGGCGGCATGTCGAGCCAAAGTCCCTTCACCTTATCAGGGTGCGCGCGAACATATTGCAGGACCGTCGGTACGTCATTCAGAGCGACATCAGCCCGTCCGAGAAGTACTTCGTCCATTTGGGCAAGAGCATCACCGGTCACTGGGATCGACTTCAGCGTTGGCTTTGTGAGGTTCGCTCGCGCATATTCGCTCGAAGTCCATCCTTCGGCCAGCGCAATGGTAATGTCCTCCCGGTCGAGATCGGCGAATCTGGAAAAGCGATTATCGTCGGCTCGAATCAGCGCGACGGCAATTCCGAAATACGAATATGGTTCGCTGAACGCGAAGTCTGCCGCACGCGGCACTGTCAGGAACACAGGGTCCGCGATAAAGTCGAACCGGTCCGCCGAAAGATCCGCCCTCATCGTGTCGAACGAGAATTGATGCCATTCGACCTTGAGCGCCGGGGAAGTTCTCGAGGCGATCGCGTTGACCAGATCAACCGAGAAACCCGACACTGAGGGCGATTGTGCGGCACCGGTACCAGCAATGGTATATGGTGGATAACCGCCATAGCCGACTCTAAGTACGCCGCTCTTTACTATGCGATCCCATCGATCCTCGGTGACACTCACTGAACCGGGCGCTTCTGCTTTGTTCCATAGCGTCAAGCCGAGAGCAGTGAGCGCGAAGACAAGGGCTGCAATAGTAAGGAAACTGGGCTTCCTCGATGTCTCAATGGGATCGAGCTTTGTTGCCATTATCGTCCCTCCCGCTAAATCTGCTTCCAGAGTATTGGATCTAGGTCGATTCCCAATACCGCCAGTTCGTCTTTGGCGGAGCGAAGCGTTTCGCCTGCATCAGAAAGCAGCCTATTACGAAACTCCTTGTCTCGCAGGAGCGGGACCGAAGCAACACTAAAACCAATGCCTATCGGAAGATATACGCAGTGCGGCAGTCGTAGCAGGGTCCAGCCGCGATCCGTTACATCCTTCGGAGCCACTGCGAGATCGACGATAACGGCGCTTGCTGCTGGCCAACTCTTCTCGCCCTCAGTCAATAGTTCTTCCAATTGTCCGATTTCCAACTCCTGGGCGAAGCTTGCATAGGCAGTGCTAGTTCGTGGGTCCGCAATTGCCGCGCAGGTCAGCGGAAGAATTTCCTTATGAAGATAAGCCCCGACAGAGAAAACTGTTGGCTTCTCGTGTAGAGACCATGTGATCGGTGTCTTTTGTTCTACAAGAGTGAATGGCTGAAATCCCCCCGTTGGCAACTCAGTCGCACGAAGCAGCCACGTCAACCAGTCTGCGTAGCGGGGATCATTACTCCAGATCAATAGCCCGGATTGTATACTCGTTTCAAGCGCCTTGGAGTACACCGCTTCTAGCTGCTTCAGGTCCTGCAATCTAGGATGACAATCGCGCACTAGGACGCCCAATCGCGAATGTGTTGCGTAAGGAAGGACCCCCCATAAATGACGACGCTGCCAAGTCAGGAAGAAAGGAAATGTATAGATCGCGGGGTTGGCGATTGCAAGTTGTGGATGTCGCAGTGCATCAAATTCACTGCCAAGAGCTTTGATCCAGCTAGGCTGAGCGATCCGCCCTTGATCGTCCATCAATCCCGTTAGCCGCGAGCAAACGAGATCCTGCATGCGCTGCACTTGATCGATTTCGGTATATTTGCGCGAAACAATGATCAAATCACGTTGATTGGTAGAAAACGGTACAGCATTGAGGTGAGGAAAAGCCATCGAGAGATGCCTCCAGCGGGCATCGGCACTTTCGAATTCCGCGTCCCGCGCAATGGTGGGCCCTCGTGAGGCCAGCGCATAACTACGGCCCGGCGAGGTAGGTACATCGCCGGACTCAATAGTCTGATTCTCGTAATTTTCGATCCTTAACTGAAGATCTGTGAATTCTCGTTTGAATTTTCGCAATGATCGGATGTAGAAAATGGCAAAAGTGATTCCTAATAGCAAGATCAAGAACTGTAACGCCGTCAGCAACGTGCCGTCGACTACGTCGCCGCCCGGCACTACGGTTGCTGTAGTCGATACGCTGTCGGGGGCGCTCACGAGAAATGCCTATCGCCGGACATAATGCGTAGCACGCAAATGCTGGTCAAGGCGTCTGGCCGCTTCATCGAGGTAGAATTTGAACATCAGTTGATTCACAATCCACAAAGTAGCAAATAAAACAAATAATGAAAAAGTCGCGACTAACAACTTAGCGCGATTTATATCAGGTAAATGGGGTTGCTCTACTGTAATACGGATAACAGTATAGATCACTAATATTATCACGCCGCCCCATTGTATGCTATAGGCTCGAACCTCGTCATCGCCAATACTCTTTGGCAACATTTGTCCATCTTCAATGGATCGGTATTTTGAGGCGAGATTTATTGCCAAAAATGCGGCGAAGATTAGCAAATCGCCAGTGCCCGCGACGCTGATGAATGCCTGCGTCCATTTCGGGTTCGGTGAAGGGCCTAGCGGCAAAACGCACAATGCGATAAAGATTATGAGTGGCCCCGTGAGGAGCGGATAGACAACCTCATTTCCGCGCCACGTCAGATAATCAACTGAATTCTTCAGTCGGGTTTTAACGCGAGGTATGATTGGCTTGTCTTCGCCTTTAGGCCATCGCCAAATCGGCTTCTTCTTCTCGCCAGTTTCAGCATAATCACTTGCAGCCACATCCATCCCTTTCTTGATTCTAGGTAAACGGAAACCCGGTGCAGCTCAAAGAAAAATAGGAGGTGAATCACATGGAACTCTAACACCGGTAATGTTAGCGTATATGCCGTATTTTGTCGACTATGGACTCTGCGGCTAAACGCTGGACCGCGGTTCGCCCGGCAGGCCACACGTTCAAGCAAACGGATGAAGTATTAATCGGCACGGTTCCCGCGCGGGTGGTTCGTCCGTCGACTGGTCCTTGTAGAGCTGCGCCGGTTTCCCCCAGAGATAGTCGCCGGTGAGGTTGATGTGCTGCAACGCAGGGGCGCCAGATAGTGCAGCAAATTCGCGGGGATATCCTCCGCCTGTCCACACAGGAACCGGATGACGCGTTCCAACATGATGGCTGGGCGGCGGGAGAGGGCAGAAGAAGCCGAAACAGGCGGCAGGCCGGGGCATACCTGCACCTGATTAACGATGCAGCCGCTCCGCCCTTTTAGTCCTTCTTTCGCAGGCGAGCGGAGATGGCTTCCCCAAGCCATCTACGTTCTGGGAAAGACCTAGGCAGTAAACTCATAAAACTGCTTGGTTTGGAATTGGCGTCGTGATTCAAGGGCTTTGACAAGGAGCCCCTGATGACGCGCCGCCGCTACGAACTTACGGACCACGAATGGTCGATCCTGTCCCC
>NZ_WIDQ01000028.1 GCF_009495745.1 Niveispirillum sp. SYP-B3756 | reverse complement strand
CCGCGCTTCAACGCGTTCCCGAAGATCTTCTGAATACGCCTTGCCCATGATCCACCTCCGATAAAGATGAATCACATCCAGACCAAAAAGGGAATCCTTCGATTCCGCTTTCTCGCGCGATGCTCTAACCTGTAGCTTCCTGTGCGTCGTGACGAAACAGGTGCTCATGAAGATCGGTGAACTGGCCAAGCGTTCGGGACTTTCGGCCCATACCATCCGCTATTACGAGCGGATCGGGCTGCTTCCCTACGCCGACCGGAACCAATCGAGCCAACGGGACTATGACGCATCCATACTGATCTGGATCGAATTTCTCGGGCGTCTGAAAACGACCGGGATGCCGATCCGGGACATGCTGCGCTATGCGGCCTTGCGGGAACGCGGTGTCGGCACGGAAGCCGAACGCTGCGACCTGCTGGAGCAGCATCGTGCACACGTTCGCGCCCATGTCGCCGATCTCCAAGCCTGTCTTCTCGTCCTCGACACCAAGATCGCCGGATATGCCGGCAATCAACAGAGGATAACAGACTATGACACAACACCCCCCGAACGGCGCAGAAAGCCGGTTGCAACGCGGGCAGCGCGCGCTCGCTGAAATCGATGGCGAGGCTGGGGCCAAGGTTATCGCCGCGTTGGCCGACATCGCTCCCGATTTCGCCACCTACCTGTTCGAGTTTCCCTTCGGCGATATCTACAGCCGCCCCGGTCTCGATTTCAGGGCACGAGAAATTGCCACCATTGCGGCGCTGACGGCGCTGGGTAACGCCGCGCCGCAACTGAAGGTCCATATCGAAGCCGGATTGAATGTCGGCCTTTCTCGCGAGGAGATCACCGAAGTCATCATACAGATGGCCGTCTATGCGGGGTTTCCGGCGGCGCTCAACGGCCTGTTCGCGGCCAAGGAAGTCTTCTCTCACCGGACGGATGAGATGGACTTGCCCTGGCAAAGTGGAGAGCCATCATCCTAAAATTTGGGATTGATGGAGGTTTTGAAGGTTCGAGTAAAGCCGGGCAAGACCACGGCCTCGTTGACGATCCTAAGCGCCTTTTCGATCCCCAATTTTACCGTCAAATCCGATACCGTCAATTAATGAGAATAATCGTTATAAAACAGCGTACTAAGTTGGTTTTCCGTGGGCTGCTTCCGTTTTCGGCCTGACGGCAGGGCAAAAATCCGGCGGCCGGCGAAAAACGCACACCGTCAGAGCCTACCGCTTCAAGGCGATAGGCTCTGACGATGATCGATTAACTTTTTGTTTGATTTCAGCTAGTTATGAGGATGTGGCGATAGTTCGCGAAGCGCCGCGAACCACATCACTTCATTCCCACTCAATTGTCCAAAACCCGGCTAGAGCATTGATATAGAAGTGTTTTTCCTTGCGAGGGGTGCCGGATGCCGACCCTCGGGCCGTCAAAATCATACGGTGTTGATTTTAAAGAGAAATCAGCACGAAAAATTATTTTTGCGGTTTCGATATCTATCGGCACCAATCGACCGTCTGAGCCGAATATTCTGGTCCGCATTATCTCGCCGCCGACCTCGAAAAGTACCGTCACAGACGATTTTAACAGACTGGCACTCGAAAATCGAGACCGCTTCGGAGTTGACCGGCAGCTATCGAGCTTACTTCTTGAATGTCAGAAAAAGACATGCTATTTTCTGACGCATGAAGACGATTGCCGCCTCTGTTCCCGACCGGGTCATGAAGCGTGTCCGCGCCAGCGGACGCGGTAGCGTCTTTACGCCCAGCGATTTCCTGACCGTCGCCGTCCGCTCTTCCGTCGACCAGGCTCTCTCCCGACTGGTGAAGGGCGGCCAGCTTCGTCGCCTTGCGCGCGGGCTGTACGATTATCCCAAGCTGCATCCGAAGCTTGGCCCCCTTTCGCCGGCTCCCGATGATGTCGCGCAGGCGCTCGCCCGCGAGACCGGCTCGCAGGTGCAGATTGCCGGCGCGCGGGCAGCCAACGCGCTCGGCCTTTCAACGCAGGTCCCCGCTCAGAGCATCTATCTGACCGATGGCCCGTCGAGACGCGTCGTGCTGGGAAAGCGTGTCGTCGATCTTCGCCACGCCTCGCCTAAGCATCTGATCGCTCCGGGCAGCCCTGCCGGTACGGTGGTTCAGGCGCTTCGCCATGTGGGACCTGTGCGGGCCGCCGACGTCGCGCAGATCGCGGCGCGCAGGCTCTCAGCCAACGACAAGAAGACGCTGGCCTCCACCGCCATTCAGGCGCCCGCCTGGATGCGTCCGACACTCGTCTCGATCGCAAACGCAGCGGCGGCGAATATCGATGGATAAGGTCGCCCTACTTCCCACCGACGATCGCGCTGCACTTTTCGGGGAAACCGGCGCCCGTCGAGGCGTCGCCGACACCATCATCGAAAAGGACTTCTGGGTCTGCTGGAGCCTGAGGCGCCTTTTCGGCCTGCCCAAGGGTGCAACAGCGTCCCTGGTCTTCAAGGGCGGTACGTCGCTTTCCAAAGCGTTCGACGCCATCCGCCGTTTCTCGGAAGACATCGATCTTTCTTTTGATCGGGCCGAACTCGGATACACCGGCGACCGCGATCCCGAGAAAGACGGGATCTCTAGGAAACAAGCTGCGCGGCTGATCGAAGATCTGGTTGGCGACGTCGAGCGTCACATCGCGGAGAAGCTGCTCCCGGCGCTCCGCGCCGCGATCGTAGAACAGCTCGGCGAGCCGACCAACGGCGAGTGGACGTTAGAGATCGATGCCGGCGACGCCCAGACGGTCAACTTTCATTATCCGACGGCGCTGCCCGTTAACGAATATGAAGGCATGGCCTACATCACCCCACGCGTGAAGCTCGAACTCGGCGCGCGGGGCGATCCCTGGCCGACTGAAGAGAAAGTCATCCGCCCCTATGCGGCCGACGACTATCCCGACTTTTTCGCCGAACCCGACACCAGCGTGACCGTGCTGTCAGCTCGGCGCACCTTCTGGGAGAAGGCGACCGCGCTCCACGCGGAGGCGCATCGCTCTGCAGAATCCCCGACGCCGCAATATTTCTCGCGGCACTATTACGACCTCTCCATGCTCCTCGACACGGACGAGGGGCGAGCAGCTGTTGCCGATCTCGATCTGCTGGCGCAGGTCGCACAACACAAAACCACCTTCTTCCGCTCGGGCTGGGCAAGCTATGAAACGGCTCGACCAGGCACGCTCCGGCTGATGCCGGACGAGGCGCGGGTTAAAGACTTACGGGCCGATTATCGGGCGATGGCGCCGATGATGTTTGACCAGACACCGCCGTCATTCGACGACATACTTGCAAAAATTGCCGCGCTTCAAGAAACGATCAACAGCTAACTCAAGGCTGTTCGCTCGGGGGAAAGGTTATCAGTTCGATTCGATCCATAGATCTGCGCCTTATCGACGACCTCGTCGACTTCGTCCGAGGCCCCGGCTTCGTGCTGGATTTTTCCGATCCGAGCTTCTCGGACTTGTTCGTCTCCGAGCTCAAGGTCAACATCGACGATCCGAAATACGCGGTAAACGGCGCCTCAAAGGGCAAACGCCTGCGCTATTTCTTGCAGACCTGTGACGACGCGACCGCTGTCCGCGCCCTGACGGCGCTCTGGGAGCATCGCAGCGAATATCTTGCCCGCTCCGGCGCCACCGACCCCGTCGCCAATGCCGAGACGCGCTACCAGGGACTGATCAACCGCCTCTCTGGCGGCGCCCCTCCGAAACCGGCACAATCCGCATCTAAGCTCGTCGTCGATCGTCAGAAGATAGCGACCATCAAGTCTGAGCTGCTGCGGGTCTCCTCGCTGACCGCCCAGGCACGCGGCTTCGCCTTCGAAGGTTTCCTCAAGGGCTTGTTCGACGCATTCGGTCTTGACGCACAGGAGCCGTTTCGGCTGCGCGGCGAGCAGATTGACGGCAGCTTTCAGCTCGCTAGCGAAACGTATCTGGTGGAAGCCAAATGGCATGGTCAACCAATCGGGGTCGCGGACCTGCACGTCTTCCATGGCAAGATCGAGCAGAAAGCAGCTTGGACGCGCGGTCTGTTCGTGAGCAATAGCGGCTTTTCCGAAGACGGCATCGTCGCCTTCGGCCGAGGCAAGCGCGTCATCTGCATGGACGGCCTCGACCTCTACGAGATGCTCGACCGAGAGATACCTCTCAACCAGGTTCTGGAACGCAAAGTGCGCAGGGCAGCCGAAACCGGCATGCCCTTCCTTCGTGTTCGCGACCTCTTCCCGAGCTGAGGGGGCGGGGCATGGTGCAATTCAACGATTGGTGCGACTTCGCCGACACGCCCGTGGGCAATCACCACATGCGCGTCATGACGGGCCGACCGGCGAACTCGGCAACTGGCGTTCAGGTAACGGCCACGGCCGTGCCCGCTCACTACGCCGCTGAAGAACGAATCGCGAGAGCGCTGGCACGATTGGGCAAAACCGGGGCGGCAAAGATGATCACCGACCTCCTGCCGCAAACTCCTCAGATACGGTCGGGTGATCTCGGCGAGATTTACGCTACCGAATGGATCAACGCGCACAGCGGCTATCGCGCGCCCATCAAACGGCTACGTTGGGGAGATCACCGCGACATGGCGATGCGCGGCGATGACGTCATCGGGATGATCCTCGACCCGGCGACACAACGCCTTCGCTTCCTGAAAACGGAAGCGAAAAGCCGCGCCGCCCTTCGCGCCAAGACACTTGAAGAGGCGCGTACAGGCCTCGACAAGGATGGCGGCCTGCCATCGTCGCACTCTCTATCCTACATCTCGGCCAGACTGATGGAGCTGGGCACGGATATGCCGCTCGTCGACGCGATCGACGATGCGCTTTATCGGCACGGCATTCCACCCGAGAGCGTAAAGCATCTCCTCTTCACCTTCTCAGGAAACTCGCCGCAGGCACTGCTGACGCAGGCTCTGCAGGCCTATCCCGGTCCGATTGGACAATGGGGCATCGGCCTACACGTAGACGGCCATGCCGCCTTCGTCGGGGCCGTCTACGCTCAGGTCATCGCCGATGCCAACCAACCCTGAAGCGATCATAGCCGCCATCACGGACGCGGCGACGGCGGGCTTTCGAGGCAGACTTATCGCGCGGGGCCAAGCGCGCGCCATGATCTGGCGTGACGGTGTTTTACCTCCTGACGCCCCCGCCTTCTCACCCCAGCTCAGCTTCGATCTCCATAGTTATGCCTATGGCTTGCTTGGGCTGGGGCTGCGCCTCCTCGAACTTGGCGGCGATCCAAACCAGGCACGTATCGCATTCGAGCAGGCGGCGACCGCGCTCGAGGCGGTTATGGCCAAAGGCAATCGTGCCGAGGCGGATCGCGACTTCCATTTCGTCATGGCAGCCGCAAGCTATCACCTCGCGCATCTATCAGCTCGCGCCTATTCACTCCTTGCGGTCGTCGCGGCCGAGGAGAATTTTTCCCCGATCGAGCAGGCACTCGCGCTGTTGATGCGCCGAGACATCACCGCGCTGAGGGCACGAGTATACGCCTTCCGTCTGGACGGCCGAGGCTCGGACGCAACCATTGCCGCGCTCTTTCAGCAGCGCCTCGCGGAGCCAGCCGCCGATGCAGAGGATCGTGATGGCCAGGACTTCCTCTTCGAGGGGCTGGATCTGGCGCTGACGGACACCTTTTACGGCGCCTTCGCGATGTTCCTTCTCGCACTGGACCGAGGCGAGCGTTCGCTTCTTGACAGAGCGATCGGCCAACTTCGCGAAAGTCTCGACATCTGCGCGGAATTGAACCTTCTGCCGCAATGGTGGGTGCATCGAGTCGCCATCCATCTGCTTTCCGATCTCTGGTCGAACACCTTCCACGAAAAGGTTCCGCTGCTCCCTGCCGGCGGCGCTGCAGCTTCATGGCCGAGTCTTCGCGAACTCTTCATCGCCTTGCTCGCTCGCCGCCCGAGGGCCGAGATAGACCTCTGGCCGTCGCAGACTGCGGCGGCGGCGCGCGCCGTCGATCAGACCGACAATCTCGTCGTCTCGCTGCCGACCAGCGCCGGCAAGACCCGCATCGCCGAATTGTCCATTCTGAGATGCTTGTCCGACGGACGGCGGGTCATGTTCGTGACCCCGCTTCGCGCCCTGTCTGCGCAGACGGAAACCACGCTCCAGCGCACGTTCGGGCCGCTCGGCAAGACCATCTCCGCCCTCTATGGCAGCATTGGCGTGTCCGGCTTCGACGAGGATGCCATCCGCGAGCGTGACATCGTCGTCGCGACCCCCGAAAAGCTCGACTTCGCCTTGAGGAACGACCCGTCGCTGCTCGACGATGTCGGCCTGCTGGTGTTCGACGAAGGCCATATGATCGGGCCCGGCGAGCGCGAAGTTCGATACGAAGTTCAGATTCAGCGCCTCCTGCGTCGCCCGGACGCCGATCAGCGCCGCATCGTCTGCCTGTCGGCGATTCTTCCCGACGGCGATCAAATGGAGGACTTCTCGGCGTGGCTGCGCCGCGATCAGCCCGGCGGCCCCATCAAGCACGACTGGCGTCCGACGCGCCTGCGCTTCGGTGAAGTGACCTGGAACTCGCCGACGGCGCGCCTTAGTCTTCGCGTCGGCGAGGAAAGGCCCTTCGTGCCCCGGTTCCTCACCGGCGCGGCGCCACCGCTGTTCGTGCCGCCGAAGAGACTTCGCACCAAGCTCTTCCCGGATAACCAGCAGGAATTGACCCTTGCCACCGCCTGGCGCCTCGTAGGCGACGGCCAGACCGTTCTGATCTACTGCCCAGAACGGCGCAGTGTCGAACCATTTGCCAAGGTCATCGTCGACTTGCACTCGCGCGGCGCGCTCGCATCCCTGCTCACGGTCGACCCGGCCACGCTGCAGACCGCCATCGCGCTCGGTGAAGAATGGCTCGGCCCGCACAGCGACATCCTGAAATGCCTGCGACTTGGCGTGGCGCTTCATCATGGGGCTTTGCCGACCGCCTATCGCAAGGAGGTCGAGCGTCTCCTGCGTGACGGCGTACTCAAGGTCACGATCTCATCGCCGACCCTGGCGCAGGGCCTCAATCTGTCGGCGACCGCCGTCGTCATGCACTCGCTCTACCGGCACGGCGAGAAGATCAAGGTCTCCGAATTCAAGAACGTCATCGGCCGCGCCGGCCGGGCCTACGTCGATGTCGAAGGCCTTGTCCTCTATCCCATCTTTGAGGACGCCAAGAACAAGAAGCACGGCGAATGGGTCGAGCTGATCGAAGATCTCGGCGCCCGCGAGATGGAAAGCGGGCTCATCCAACTCATCTGGTCTTTGCTCAACCGCATGCACGCGCGTCTTGGCGGCAACCTCGACCAGTTGATCGACTACGTCGTCAACAACGCCGCGGCGTGGACCTTCCCCGAGGTCGCCGGCGAGAAGGTCGAAAAGCGCGAGCGGGCGCTGAAAGAGTGGGAGCGTCATATGGCGACGCTCGACACCGCCATTCTCAGTCTCATCGGCGAGGCTGACGTCCCAGATGACCAGATCGAGGCCGCGCTCGACAATATCCTGCAATCTTCGCTCTGGCAGCGTCGCCTGCTCCGCATGAACGACGCAGTGCGGGCGGCATATCGCACCACGCTGCTCACCCGGAGCAGCTTCATATGGGCAAACTCGACCGCCGCTAGACGACGCGGCTACTTTTTGGCCGGTCTCGGCCTCGAAGCCGGGCACGCGCTGGACGCAATTGCACCCGAGGCAAACGATCTTCTCATACAGGCCAACGCGGCCCTCGCGACGGCGGACCATGAGGCGGCAATCGCTGCGATCACCGGCATCGCCGAGCGCGTGTTCGCCTTCTACCCGTTTGAGCCGGACCCATTTCCGGGGAATTGGCGCGCCATCCTCAGATGTTGGCTGCTCGGGCAGCCGCTGGCCGCGATCGTCGCCGGCCAGGAAGCCGAGGCGTTGCAGTTTATCGAAGGCGGCCTGGTTTATCGCCTGCCTTGGGCCATGGAGGCCTTGCGCGTCCGCGCCGCTGCCAATGGCGATGTCGTCGGCATGTTCGAACTGGCGTTGGATGACTATGAACTCGGCTTGGCTGTGCCGGCGGTCGAAACGGGGACGATGAACCGCTCCGCCTCGATCCTGATCCAAGCGGGTTTCAATTCGCGACTGGCGGCCATCAAAGCCGTTACCGACACAGCCGCAACCTTCACGACTGGCGCGGAATTACGCGCCTGGCTGCGCTCGCCCGGCCTCGCGGTCTGGTCGGCGCAACCCAACTGGCCGACGGCCGAGACGCGGGCCATATGGCTCGAATTCATTCAGGAGTTCGCGCCATCGGACAACCGGACCTGGGCGCGGCGAGATTATCTCGGAAACGTTCAGTGGTTCGCCGCACCGGCGCCTCCCGGAACGCCAGTCAGCCTCTTTCATAGGAACGGACAGCCACTGGTGCTGGCGCCCGATGGGCGCGCGATCGGCCAGCTACAGCATCCGCTCAACCCGAATGCCCGCGGTCTCGTGCGAGCGAGCGTAGCTCAGAACGTGGCCCATCTCGACCTGAGCTATCTCGGCCCCGATGATTTGTGGACGGCCTAGAAGATGACGAAGGCGCCCACATATTTCGGCCTATGGGGGGCCGTTCCCGTCGATGGCGACGTGCGGCCGTTCACCCTCATCAATCCCTCGGGCGGCAATATAAACCGCAACAATCGCCGGCATCACTTCATCTCAGCCGTCTATATGGACGGCTTTGCTGCCGAAGACGGCCGGGTTCAGGTCTATCTTTGCGAAACACCCGAAAATCCCCTTCCGATGAAACCGCGGGCGATCGGCTTCGAGCGAGACTATTATTCCCAGAAGCTCCCCGAGGGAGGTCAGGAAAACCACCGTTTCGAGGACTTTTGGAACACCATTGAAACCGTGTGGCCGGAGACGATCAGGGCACTGCAGGCACGCCGATTGTCACCCGCCATTTCCTTCAATGTCCTCGGCATGCAGACGATCATGCGTGCCCGCGTCCCGGCCACGCGCGACCGACATGCCTTGATGATGGAAGCCAAGCTCCGGAGCCAACACAAGGTCGCCGAAGAGATCGGCGCGCTTCCACCGGAAATGGAGCGCTACGCCGGTCAGTTCGACACCGTGCCCATCGGCATCAACCCCCACGAAACGCTGTTGGCGATGCAGGAGGAGTTCAAGGATTTCGGCGATCTCTGCTTCCGGCTCGGCTTTGAGGTGCTGCACAACAAGACGAGCACGCCTTTTTTAGCCTCGGACAATCCCGTCTGCAGCTACGATCCACGCCAAACGCTCCATGCGCGGACGCCTTACCAGCACTCAGGCGACGTCGAGCTGATCTTCCCAGTTTCCGCGCACATGCTCGTGCGCGGCTCCAGCAAGCGCGGACCGGTGAACGTGGTATCGCGTCATCGCGACATATCCGACAGCCGGAAGGTGCGGCAGCTCAATCGGACGATTGCGCAGTTTTCCTATCGCATGACGATCGCGCGTGATCGGTCGAGCGACGAGCTGATACGGGCCCATGCCGCGCTCGTGCCTACCATCACCACGGAAGTGCGCCGACAGGACAAGGAAATCCAAATCATCGTCCGGAATGTTTTCGGTCCGCGCCCGGTGCTGTCGCAGTTTATTGACACGCCTGAGAAGGCGGCACGCCTTGAGGCAAAAATGGCGGCCGCTTCTACCGAACAAACCGAACTCCCGATCGTGACCGAGACGCCCAGCCAGACTCAGCGGGAGGTTTGATCAGATGCCACCACCGCGAGCCCCTTTCTCCGCACTCCACGACATCAAGCTGCGCCGCCACGCCGACGCTAGCTAGAAACGCCCGAAAGCCGCTGCTTATGAAGACGCCGATATCTGTCACCTTCGACACGAACACCTACAGCACCATCGCCAATCCGCAGATCGGCAAGCTCCTTGAAAAGTGGCGGCCGCTCAGCAGGGATCGGTTGCTGTCGAAGAAGCGCCGTGTAGCATGGTGGTACATTCAACGCTGCATCCGGAAAGGCCGGATCCGCGCCGGCATTCCCGAAGCGGCGTTCGCCGCGGAAAGCCTGCAGAACACCGATCGCGTGGATCTGTTGCTCGTCGTCGGCAAAAAGGCGCCGCGACCCAACATCCCTCCAATCCGGCTGGACATCATCCGCCTTGCGCTCGCGACCGGCTTTCGCGTGATGCACGGGCCGCGCATCGGCTACGGCGCGCTTCCGGATTTCGATCAAGGCGACTGGGCCGTCGATGAGCTTTACGCGATCGGTGAGCGCCAAGACCGGATGAGCGCCTTCATCCGCCACTTCAATGAATATCCGCTGCGTGCCTTGCAGAATTTCGGGACGCAGCTCTCGCAAGCGCACGGGCTTGCGGCCCTCAATCAGCGCTACGCCCAGGCTGCCGCGCTGAACAACATCACGCTCGATCGCTATCTCTGGCGCAACGGCATCGGAGCTGAAGCGGTCGTACCGCGTATTCACGCGACTCGCGACGCCTTCTTGAAGGCGTTGCGGAAGTTGATGGCCGATTGGGCAGATTTCGACATTGCCGCAACGCACTATGCCTACGGCTACGACCTTCTCTGCACGGAAGACCAGGGCAAGCTGGTCTCCAATTCGATCTTTGGGGGGCAGCACGCGACCGATGTCCAGGGCGTGTTCAATGTGCAACCGGTCACGGTCATGGACCTTGCTGCCATCTGCTGGAAACGGTTCGGCTTTCCCGTGCGGAGATGGCAATCGTGATGACGCCGGTCGAGCAGCTTCCACGGATTTTCCAAGTTAACCTGTCGCGCTTCTTCGACCGGGTGATCTGGCCCGGTATGGACGCGCTGACCGCTCATCCAACCCTTGCGACCGGCGAGGCGCAATCGCTAGAGCAGTTTCTCGACCGCGCCGCAGCGCAGGTCGACAACTACACGGCAAATGAGGCCGCCAAGTCCTTCGTTCTCACAATGGCCGCCATTTTCGAACGCCAGCTCAGCATCTGGGCGCGTGCGAAGAGGCCTGATGATGCGCCGATGCTGCGCGGCTTCAAAGAGCAACTGCTGGCCTGCGCTGGGATTGCCGAGGTCGACCTCGGCAGCGACAACGTTGGGCCTGACCTTCTTGAGATGTTCATCGTCGCCAATGTCGTCCGCCATGGCGAGGGGCCTGCCTGCGAGAAACTCCGGGCGATCGCACCCGCTCTTTGGTCCAACGAGGCAGGCGACTATCTCGATTTGCTTCCCGGACCCACGCTGCCGAGCGAGCATCTGAGACTGAGACCTGCCGATCTCATCCGCTATGTCCGGGCTGGCACGCGCTTCTGGGGCCGGTGCGATCCTCTTCCTGGGGCTGTCACCGAGCCACCCCACTGATCCGTGTCAGGCCTGCAGAGCGATCGACGGCCTCAGAAGCCCGCGCACTCCATATGGCTACTGGACAGCGCAACGTCCTCAATGGCCGCTGCACGCTGAAATCCAGTCCCACGATAATCCGGCCGTTCGCAACGGGGAGTGCCTTCCCCTGCGGCCGAGCCGTGATCTCGGCCGACCCCTTCTGCGGGGACACCCCGCAACGCCCCCATAGAGTGAGAGTGCGGATCGGCTCCGACCGGACGAGCCTCTACGACGATATCACCAGCAAGATCATCTCTGAGCTGGAGGCCGGCCGCGTGCCCTGGGTCCAGCCCTGGGGGACGGCGGCGGCCAAGGCGCCACTCGCCATGCCGAGAAACGCCGTCACCGGCCGGCAATATTCGTCTATAGCCTTAATTTCCAGCATCACGCCCCGTCATAGCTGCGATCCATCAGAGGTTTAGCTTTGTCCAACGTGGCGACGTCAGTGATGATGATTTCAAGGTCGCCAGTGCCGAAGTGGCCGATATTGCGCACGTCGCGGGTAAAACCCGGCTCAAGTTGAATGGTCGCCGGATCGACCTTGACGAAAACTTTGAGGTGCCTGATCTGCGGCTTGACCTCGACGCACGCAAAGTTCTTCAGGCGGCGGAAGGCGACATAGTTGTCTAGGGTCTTCAGCTCGACATCATCGCCTAGCGCCAGCAGGTACGCCTTCGTTGCCTCGTAGAGATCGACAAGATCTTGGTCGGCATCCGCGAGGTACTGCGTAACAGTCTTCTGGCGCGACCGAGGTCGCATCGCCGCAGGCTCGCCTTGGGCGTCAACGCTGGCGGAGATTTCGCGCGCGGGCCGCTCCGATGCCGAGGTCAGCAGTTCGAACAGCAACAGTTCGTCACCAAAGCGGCGATAGCGAACCAGCGCGATGTTTCGGTTCATCTGGTTGACCGCATGAGCATCGTATTTTGTGAAATCACCCGCGATGCAGATCAGCCGGGGCGTCGTCCAATCGACGGCCTTCGCCTCTTCGGCGCCGAAGCGCTCCAGAACAAGCCATTCGAAATCACGGCGGTGATCCATCAGCCAGTCGAGGTAGAATAAGCCTTGGTTGATGACGTTCTCATTGCTGGCCCGTTTGTACTCGACGATCACTGGCGAACCATTCTCGTCTATGCCCAGCGAATCCATGCGTCCGCCGTTCGTCGTCGGAAACTCCGATGCAAGAAACCGCACACCGAGGAACGCTTCCATGTTGCGTTCAATAAGGGTCTGCAACGACTTCTCCAGCGCGACCGCGCTGCCGCGAAGCTCTGTGACCGAAGCACTGTCCGTGCGAAAGAGTTTTATATCGCTCATACAAAAATCACCAAATGAACTGGTGCCCCATTCTATCAAGTCTTCTTAGGCGATCCTCGTAGTCCGGCATGATCGTTTCCAACGATCGCCAAAATCGCCGTGAATGATTGTGCTCAAGAACGTGACAAGCCTCGTGTGCAATAACGTAGTCGACCAGCGGCATCGGAGCCATCACCAAGCGCCAGTTGAGGCGGATGCGCCCCCGTGAATCGCAGCTTCCCCAGCGTTTGGACTGGTCAACGACATTGATGGTCGGTGTTGGAATGCCAAGCGTCTCTGCGATCATTCGCGCGCGGGCAGGAAAATGCTGGATCGCATGCGCTCGGTACCAGTGCCTGAGCCCGCTGCGGACAGCGGCGCGGTGAATGGATTCATGGCCATTCGGCAGCACCGGCGCGACAAGGGTGGAACCTCTCGCAGTAATCCGGGTCGTGACGGCGGTTTCGTCGGGAATGAGCTTCAGGCGATATTGGCGGCCGAGGTAGTGAAAGGTCTCGCCACTCACAAATTCCTTGGCGACCGGCTGCCCCCCAAGTTCGCGGTACGCCGCCTGTTTGCGAAGCAGCCAAGCGCCTTTCTTGCGAACGATGCCGAGGACGCGGTCATCGTCTAAGTCCGACGGCGCGAGGACGCGCACTCCGTCGAAGCCAACAGATATCGCCACGGTTTTCCGGCGCGCCGTCCGCTCGATTAGGAACGCAAACGTTTCGCCGCCAAAAACGATGGAATGCTGAGCCGCGTCCGTCATCCCGCATACCTCGCGCGGGCGACATCCATGATCTTTGCCGTCGTGGCTTCAACCTTGTGCGCATCCAATCCCAAGCTGCGCAATTGCTCCTTAATGGATCGGCGCATCTGTCGCTGGACGTCCTCCTTTTGATGCCAGTCGACAACTTCAGCATACTCCTCAAGTGCCTTGGTAATACCGGCAGCGCTCCGAGAGCGCTCGGGGTCTGGTAGGTCAGCGTCAATGAAGGGCAGGATTGCGGCAGCCGTTCCGGTAAGGCCGTCGCTTCTGCCCGCCGCGCCCGAGCGAATATCTGCGGCTTGCCCGACCATTGCTTCAAGCTGGGTCAAGGCGCTGGCAGCGGACACGCGAGCTTCCCGCCTGTCGTTGACGATCCGCTCCAACTGTTCCCAAAGCGAGGCGTAAGCCGTGGGGTTCTCGTCGCGGTGGACGTGGATCTCCTGGCGAATGGCGTGCTCGATCTCGGCAGCCTTGGCAGCGCTCGACCTGAGGCTTTCCAGATGCGGACGGAACGCGGGGTCGAGAATATCGAACTTCACCAGCAGCTGTTCGACACCCGTCACCGAGAGGTGGCTGGTGATAATCTCGCCCACCTTCGCGCCGTAGTCTTTCGGGTCAAATGGCTCCTCGTGATAGGCGCGGCGGGCGAGAACGCGAATGCGCGATAGCCACTTCAGGTCGGACGGATAGGGTTCTTCCAATGCCTTGGGATCAGGCAAGACCATGTCCATGGCTTCGGCAAAACGCAGGAAGTCGAGCTCGAATTTGGCGCGGACGTCGTCAGGGCGCAGCAGTTCAACGCACGCCAAATCGTCCTGACGGCTAAGACCTTCGAAGAGCCGAATGGCGGCCCGGTGCCGACTCTCCAGAAGTTGGATTTTCTCGGACAGCGGACGGAGCGCGCCGGCTATGCCATCCTCGTCGGAGAACATATCCAATGCGTCAGAAATGCGCCGATTGTCCCCCCAATAATCCACGACCAACCCGTAGGTCTTGCCATCGGCGGTGCGGTTCACGCGAGCAATCGCCTGCAAAAGCGTGTGCTCTCGCAGAGGGGCATCGAGATACAGAACTTGCTCTACCGGCGCGTCAAAACCGGTGAGCAGCATATCGCACACGACCAAGATTTTCAGCGGATCGTCACGCTTCTTGAACCGGCCAATCATGGTGTCGCGGTCGCGCTTGGACAGGTGATGGGCTTGCAGCCGGGCGCTGTCATTGTTCGAAGCGGACATGATGAGCGCGCATTCGGGCGCGCCAAGCTGCCTCAAGGCTTCGACATAGGTCACGGCGACGTCGCGGCTGACCGTCACGATCTGCGCTTTGAAACCGTTTGGCTCAATGGTGCTTCGATAGTGCACAAGGATATCTTTGGCGATGGCCTCAACGCGAACTTGAGCTCCGGCCAGCTTCTCCTGAAGCCGCATGCCGCGCTTCAGCTTCTCAATCTCTTCGTTCGACAGTTCAGGGAACGTGGCCCGAATATCCCGTTCGAGATCGCGGCCGTCGATCCGTAGTTGCGCGTCGCGCATCTCGTAATAGATCGGGACGGTCGCTCCATCCTTCACAGCCTGGTCGATCAGGTAGCGGTGCAGATAATCGCCGAAAACCTCACGGGTGCTGCGGTCCTTTTTGTCGATGGGCGTGCCGGTGAAGGCGATCATGCAGGCATTGGGCAGTCCTGCGCGCATCCGAGCGGCAAGCGCGCCATATTGCGTCCGGTGCGCTTCATCGACCATGACGAAGACGTTCCGCGCTTTGGAAATGATCGACGAGCGTTTCGGCACGGCGCTGTGAAACTTGTGGACGGTGGTCAGAACCGTAGTTCCAGCGCCGCCCGACAGAGCGTTGCGCAGCGCGTCTCCGCTTTCGGCCTGGATGGGGTTAGCAAATCCTGAACGCTGGAATTGTCCAGTGATCTGGTCATCAAGGTCGGTTCTATCCGTAACGATGACAATCGTCGGATTTTCAGCCTCGGGAAGGCGGCGCAGCTTGGTCGCCAGAAACACCATCGTCAGCGATTTACCAGAGCCTTGGGTGTGGTGGATGACCCCGCCACGGCGTTGTGGATTGGGTGCGGTCCGGATGCGCTCAATCGCCTTTCCGACGGCAACGAACTGCTGATAGCGCGCCAGCTTCTTGATGCGCCGCCCGTCAATGGTTTCGAACATGACGAAGTTGCGGATGAGATCGAGCAGATTGGCCGGCGCGAGAAGCCCAGCGAGCAAAATGTCTTGCCCGGTTGGCGTTCGGCCCAATTGCGCCGCAAGCGCGTCGAGCGTGAGTGGATATGGATCTTTCCACTCAGCCCATTGCCGCGCAGGCGTCAGCGTCGTGCCGTACTTCGCCACGTCGCGCGCCAATGCGATTGAAATCTGCGCTGTCTCGAACAGGCGCGGTGCGCCGAGCCCCACGAATTCGTCCCGGCTTTCGTAGCGCCGGAACTGACGGATCGCCTCGCCTATCGGGTCGGCCAGTGATGGCGATTTGCATTCGATCGCGGCGAGCGGGAGGCCGTTCACGTAAACGACGATATCGGGGATGATGTCCTGACGAGCCCCCCTGATGGCGACTTGGCGGGCGAACTCGAACGTATTGGCGGATGGATCGTCAAAGTCAAAAAATCGAACATTGCGGTCCTGTCGTCTGCCGCCTTCCGTGTGGGGGGCCGTCACGCCGTAGGTTAGAGCCGTATAGGCGCTCTCGTTGGCTTCCATGACATCGACAGCTGTAACGCGCGTGACAGCCGCAACAGCGCGGCGGACGCCGTCCTCGCCGAGCCACGGATTGAGGCGCTTCAGGCACTCTGTAAGGCGAACCGTCAAAACCGGCTCTGTTGCCAGACTATCGCGCAACCGTCGCACGTCGTCTGGAGACAACGGCTTATAGTCGAACAGCACTCGCAACAGGTCCGTCGCCGGCTCCTCCACCCATTCGCGTTCAAGCTGTTCACGGCTCTCATTCATGCAGCTTGTCCGGCTTTGTCACGATACCGCGCAATGATGCTTTCCGGGAGGCGTAGGCGGCCCGAAAGAAGTTCCTGAGCAAGTGCGCAACGTGTTGAAACAAGATGTTCTAGCGTTAGCCTTTCGGCCGACACGTGCGAGTAAATGCCCTCTATCAGCGTAACTAGCTCTTGCTGGATGTCGGTATTCGGCAGCGGCATACGGAATTCACGGATATCCGTCTGGTTTATCTTGTAGATCCCATTCGTGCTCTTCGAAGCCCGCCGAATTTGTGAGCGCATCAATGAGGTGTCCCACATCATTGCGAGGTATTCCGGGACGACCTTTTGGGGGTCTGCGCGAAGACGGATAACAAGGTCCGGAAATATGCATGGGAAGGGCGGCAGTTCGGCGTCCGTAACGCGGCACCCACTGCCGACAATATCACGGCTGCCACTCCCGCGAATGATCAGAAAGTCTCCTGCTTTCAATTGAAGCTCTGTTCCGGCTCTGTCGGAAACATCGGCAAATTTGACGTTATCGCGCCAAGCTAAGCGGCCTCCAGACACTGCACTCAGCTTCAGGACCCCAATGCCGGGTGGTTCGTCTTTGCAGACCGGAGAAAGGCCGCTTTTGGGGCTCTCCAATAGAACTGAACCAATATTGATCGAGCGGACTTCGTCCCCGAACTTGGAGATACAATCCGTCGCTATCGATACGGCGGCTTTTCGCAACTGGTCGATTAGCGCTTCCGTCTTATTAATAGCCTTCTCCACCGATCGCAAAACCTCGGCTATCGCGCGTTGCTCGTCGAGCGGGGGTAGCCCGAATTTGAAAGCGGACAGATCGCTGAACAGAATGGATTTTCTGCGGTTGACCCCACCATTGCTGTAGGGATCGAAACGACCGCCCAGCGCGAATCTTTTAAATTGCTGAAGCGCAATTTCATTGTCGATCTCTGCGGGGTTGACTTCGAAAACCGTGTACATCGGGCTCACTAGGCCCGCATCCTCGTTTTTCAGATAGTCAATAGAACCTTCGTCCAGATGGATAGTGGCGTAGGCAAATTGCCCACGCTTCACGACCTTATACTGACTGGTGTTTTCACTATGAACGGACTTTGAGAAGTACTCATTGGAGCGAACGAAGCCTCGATGCTTCGTCATACTCAAAACCGGAATATCAGCACTCACCCGATTCCTATTCGAAATTTCGCGGGCGATCTGGCCAATGCGGACCTGTCGCCAGCCCTTAGGCACGTTACCCGACATAACCCATCTCCTTAAGGAGGGCGTTCATGCGGGCAGCGGCTTCATCCCGCGCCTTCTCAGCGTCCCAGAGCTTGGCAAGTTCGGCCTGTACATCGATCGGCTTTTCGGGCTCAAGCGTGTCGATATAGCGGGAGATGTTGAGGTTGAAATCATTCTCCTCAATTTCCTTCATGTCGACGATGCGGCAGAAGCGGTCCTCATCTTTCCATGCGCGGAAGGCATCACGGATGTCCCTGATATCGCCTTCACCCAAGATGTTCTTTTTGGGCCGCTCCTCAAACTTCTTCGCGCCGTGGATGAACAGCACTTTGCCCTTGCGCTCGGGCGCTTTTGCCTTGTTGAGGATCAAAATAGTTGCGGGAATGCCGGTGCCTGCGAACAGGTTTTCCGGCAAGCCGATAATCGCCTCGAACAGATCGGCTTTCAGCATCGCCTCGCGAATGCGCCCGTCACCTGAGCCGCGGAACAGCACCCCATGCGGCATCACCACGCCGCAAACACCTTTAGCGTTGAGCGTGGCCACCATGTGCTGAACGAAGGCCAGATCGCCCATGTTCTTCGGGGGGATGCCGTAGATGAAGCGATTATGGCCTTTTTTCTCGGTGTCGCCTGACACGTCCTCCGCCCCCCAGCTATCCAGCGAAAAGGGCGGATTGGCGATCACGCGGTCATACAGGAAGAGGTTGCCGTCCTGATCGAGCAGGCGCGGATTGCGGATCGTATCGCCCTTTTCAATACGCGCATCGCGTAGCCCGTGCAGCAGCAGGTTCATCTTGGCGATGGCCCATGTGCCAAGGTTCTTTTCCTGCCCATGCAGTGTGATGTTGAGTGCTTCACCCAGTCTCTTGCCTTCAAGCTTCGCCACATGCTCCGCGACCTGAACCAGCATGCCGCCGGAGCCGCAGGTGGGATCGCTGATGCGCATGCCTGGCTTGGGGTCCAGCAACTCCACAATCAGCCGCACGACATGATGGGGGGTATAGAACTCGCCACCCTTCTTGCCTGCATCATCTGCGAATTTGTCGATCAGATATTCATAGGCGCGACCAAGCATGTCCGGCTCGGAAAGCGAGGCGTTCGACAGGTCGATGCGTGAGAAGTGGTCAATCAGACGCGACAAAACGCCTTCGCGGTTCTTGGCGTCGCCAAGGCGTGATTCGGAATTGAAGTCGATATTGGCCAGTACGCCTTCAATCGAGGGATTGGCGTCCTCAATCGCGGCGCATGCCTTGTTGAGGTGATCGCCAATGCCCGTCGTCAGCTTTTTGATCGACGACCAGCGCGCGCGTTCAACCAGAAAGAACTCATGCTCGTCCGGGTCGCTGTAGGCGACATCCTCCGGCAGACCCTGACGCATCGCCTCCTTGGCTTCTTCTTCGAAACGATCAGACAGCCGCTTCAGGAACAGAAAGCCAAAGATGTAGATCTTGTAATCTGAACTATCGATGGAGCCGCGCAGGATGTCGGCGGATTTCCAAAGATGATTTTCCAGTTCGGTGCGTGTAAGCTTGGCCATGTTTTCCTCAATTGTTCTGGTTGTCGCCAAACAGACGAGCGTCAATCAGACGCCGCGCGAGTGAGCGGCGGATTTCGGCAGCCTCCAGGGCGGTGCGGTAGGCGATTTGCGCGTCCTTAACGAGGGCGGCGATGCGCTCCTGTTCGTTCCGCGACGGCAGATTGATTTCGAGCTTGGCAAGGTCTTTTGGCGACAGGGACAGCAACGTCGTCGCCCCTCTCCGCAGAACCTCGATCTTTGGACGAAACACATCGCTGGACAGGATTGCAAACAGCGCGCCGCCCGCCACATCGGGGCCGGGTCGCACGACAATGATGTTTGCGCTGGCGATAGCCCCTACTGTCTCATCCCCCACAAGGCCGAATTTCAGGAGCGTACCGCGCCCCGTGACGAGCACGTCATCGACCTGCACCGCATAGGTCGCCGCTTTGGAGGGAGACGAAAAGCCTACTGTGTCCAGCGCTTCTCGCGCGGCTACAGCGCCATCTTGGAGATCACGTACGCCGATAACCGGCAGCCGTTCGCCAGGGCGAACCACCGTTTCCTCGCGCGACACGCCAACGCCCGCAAAGACCTCGGCAACATCCAGAAGGCGGGCGGCGGAGCGACCGAGGGCGACTGTTTTCACTCGTTTCATCATACGCGATTTATAGCCGTAGCGCACTACGCCGTCAAGAGAATATAAAACCGTAATTAGCTACGGCATAAAATTATGTGATTTGCTATTGACCGCCAAGCGAATCGCGCTCATATAGGAGACGTCAGGCTAGAGTCTGGCGTTGGAAACATAGGAGAAATGCATGGCATCACGGGCGAAGCCCAGTGGCCTCACAATTACGGAGCGCGATGCGGCGCTCATTCGCGGAATGATCAAGCGGGGCGACCGCCATCACGATATTGCAGCGTTCTTCGGCCTCAATCAGGGCCGGATCGCTGAAGTAAAGGATGGGACGCGGTTTCCTGAAGTTCCGCCGGTGAGTCCAGACGAACTTCCGCCGAGGGGGCCGTATCTCACCCCGAAGGCAACATGGACGGAAAACCGACTGGTCTCGTAAACCAGCCGATTTCCGAATACCTGGGCCGAAGCCCGCTAGGCATGCTTGAACACCATTACCCTAGCTGGCCCATCCTCAGAAATCAATGACCCGGCGCTTCGGACGGGTCTCATTTCCGGCCCAAGGAGGGCCAGCTACATGTTTGAAATCCTTCGCGCGAATGCAGGCGGCTACTTCTGGCGTCTTAAGGGTGCCAACGGCGAAACCCTGTGCCACTCCGAGGTCTACACCTCCAAGCAGTCCGCACAGGCGGGCGTCGATGCGGCGAAGAGGGTTGCCCCGCTCGCCCAGGTCCACGATCGGACCTAACCTATCAATCTTGAGTTTGAATGAGCCCCGTAGTGAACGCTGCGGGGCTCATTCTTCTGCACAGCCCTTCAAGCTGAATCTGATTGCCCGAAACGCGGCGGCTTCGCCCCCTGCAGCTGCTCACCCCTGAATTCTCACGACCCGCTTTCAAAAGCATCTCAGCGATCCGTCGCGGTTCGCAACGCCAGAACCCTTCAAATACTCATATTTGAATGATAATCGGCTATTGATTGTCATATATGACCTAAATACTGCGCGCTGTTTCCATCTCATCGCCGGCGAAAGCAGCCTCATAGTCACGCGCCAGCGCGCCAGAAACGCCAGCCTGTCTGAAGGCTTCCCGCCATCCGTCCGAAATGCGCTGCGCCGTGGTTCGGATGATCTCCCGTGCCTCGGCCTCGGCAATCTCGAAAAATTCGCAGGCTTCCAGTGCGAGGATGATCGACCGATCATGCGCCCCGCCCTCAAGGATTGCAGTCTCGAGATGCGGGTTGCGATCCGGCGCCGGATTCACGTCGAATACCGGCGACAAGCGCCACTGCCCCGCCCCCACATAGAGGAAGCCGTGGTTCTTCAGGTGATCGTCCTTGTTGGACACGAGGATCGTAAAGATCAGACGCCGATAGAGCTCGCGAAAGTCGGCCATGGGGTCGGATGAATAAGACCGCATGAAATCAACGATCCCAGTATAGGACCCCAGTTCCGCTCCTGTCTTGCCGAGCGCAGTGCGCGCGGAGATGTAGGGAATCCGCGCGGCCCCGCGTCGGTCGAACCGCTGGATCAGCGCGACTGGGAACGGCGTGTCGGCCAGTTCCAACCGTGTTTCGGGCGTGCGGATACCGCAGGCCGCCGCCAAGCGCAGCGTCGCGACCTCCACGCGCTCGATAGGTTGTTGATCGTGGACCGAGGTGAACTTCGCCAGCCACAGTGCATCGCCGTCCCTGACGTTGGCTTTGGGGCGAGCGCCGCCGGAGCCGCCGGCGCCGGCCAGCGCCTGCATTTCCTCAGGCGAGATTTCCTTGCCCTGCTCATAGGCCCGCGCGATCGCTGTGATGGTTTCGAGATCGACCAGACGCGGGACGGCGTCCGCTGCCTTGCCGCGAATGACCTCGCCTTTATCATCCAGAAAGCGCAACGCGCCTTGCCGGCAGGTATCGTCGGAAAGAGTCAGATACTCGAATTCGTTGAGACCATTGCCATAGGCGCGTTCGAGCAGCCTTCGTCCCCAACTGTCCGGAGCCGCATCGGCGAAAACGCCCGCCAATGCGTCGCGCATATTACCAGGCTGCCCCGAGGTGTGAAATGGGCCGGCCTCGAGAGGGAAATCGGGCTGTATGGCGAAGGCGCGCGGATTCTCGATCCACTCGGCGCCATAGGCGAAGGTCGAGAATTGACGCGGCCCGGCATGGGTGAAACGCAACTGGCCCACCGATGTTCGGCTTTCGCCAAGCGCGACATGAGCGACGAAATCGGCCATCAGAAGGAAGCCCCGTCAGGGTCCACAACGTCCTGCCGATCCTGCGTCTCCTCCGTCTGAGCCTTCTGCTTTTTCAGCCTTGCCGCGAAGGAGCGGCCCCTGCGCGGTCCGTGCTCCGCTGCCAGCGCCAGCCCCAGATCGTCCTTGCGGATATCGACCAGGTCAGCGAGCCGCTCCAGAAGGCCCAGCACAACGAGAACGTCGGCAAGCGTTCCGATGGCAACGCCCGGATCACCCCGTTCAAGGCGGGCGATTGAACTTGGCGAGGTTCCCGCACGCACGGCGAGATCCGCCACGGCAATACCACGCCGCAGCCGTGCGTTGCGAATATCCTGGCCCAGCCGTTCCAGTGCTGGCTTCGCCTTGGGAGAACCCATCTTATTTATCCATATATGATGCAAAACATCTATAAACCTATCATATATGACTAATTAGATCTAAGATCAAGAATTCTAGTCCGCGCCCGCTCGGTCCACCATCACCTCGTTTTGGCAATCTGCGATAGGCGGGGCGCGAAATGAGGAGCCGATATTCTCGATCTCCTTAGCCATTGGCGGTCAGTGCCTCGAGATAGGGCCGAATGACCGTGGCGACCGTTCCTCGCTCGGCCTGGCTGGCAATCTCGCTTGGCGTCGTCTTGCGCTGACGCAGCGCTTCCTGCAGGCCTTCGATCGCCACCGACAGGCCAATCTTGTTCCGATATCGGAAGCAATCGGCGATCGTCTTTGCGACGCCGAAAACCTTCACGGGCACCCTCTCGACAGGGTGGGTCTCAACCCCCTCCGTCAGGAGACGATCTGTGAAACGCACCAGCCGAATGGGCGTGCCTTCGGGTTTCGGGGACCAGTCCTTCTGACCCACGGCGAGCCAAACTTTCCTTGGCATCTGATCCGTCAGCCCGTGGAACGCCAGGGCAGAAACGAGGCAAACGACGCCCCTGGGAACCCGTTTGGCCGTCTCTGCGAGACTGTGGTGAACGTCGAGAGGTGCATCAGAAAGTTGATAAAGTCCGCGCGCGAGCCGAAGCACCTCGCCGTCGCGTTCCATGCGGCTCAGGGTGGCGGCTGTTACGCCCGCCTCGCGCAGCTCTGCAAGACGCGAAATTCCGCGCGCGGTCAGCACAGTATGGGCAATCTGGCGTTGGGACATGGACGACACGATACGGAAACTCGGAACAAAGGACTTACTGTCCGAGGATTTATATCATTTCCGCGTGGCGAGGAAAGGTGCCAGGTAGAAGAGGCTGCCGCTCTACGAAACGCGTTCGCCTCAAACGGACCCCTGAGCCAACAGCGACGACGGCTCACCGGGTCACCTTGTACATCCGCACCGGGAGGGGAAAGCCTTCCCCTGCGTCCGAGCCTTTGGTCTCGACCGACCCCTTCTGCGGGGCGGCTGCCCCGCAACGCCCCGCTGAGAGTGAGAGAGTGGACTTGTTTCCCGTGACGGGTTGAAGGTCGGAGAAGAGGTCTCTGACGCCCGTCATGGAGATTGGTCCCATGAATATGCAGGTCCTCGATGCGCGCCGTGACACCAGCGGCGGTTACAAGGTCGATGTCGGCCGTGGCGAGCGGGTCGGCCGCGTCTCGTCTGAGTGGTTCTCGCGTCCGGCCGACGAGCGCTACCTTTCCTTGTCCGAGTTGGCCCACACGGTCCGCGACCGCACCGAACGCAGCCGGACGCGGGTGGTGGAGAGCGCGCTTATCCATGTCGAGGCGAACCGCAACGACCCGGAGCGGTTGGCCCTGATCCTGCCGGGCACGGATGCGCCAATCGCGCCGACGCACTGGTCCTTCGGACAACTCGCCAGCCTGGTCGGAGCGCCCGCCGCCTATTTGCGGCAGCTCCCCGCCGCCCTTGCTGGCATCAACCTGCAATACGGCCTGACCTCCAATCGGGCCGAACAGATCAAGACGCTCGAAACCGATACTGGCCGTGTCGAGCTGCGCGCCGTCACTGGCCCGGACTATGGCCGCATCTACGATCACGAACTGGTAGAGGCGGTGCAGCGCATCGCCGGCAACGGCACAGGCGACACACGCTGGAAGGTCCCGGGCGTGCTCGACTGGTCGACCGGGATCTACAATCCGCGCGTCGACATCACCAAGGATACGACCACGCTCTACGCCTCTGATCGCGACGTCTTCCTGTTCCTGGTCGACGACCTGAATCCGATCGAGGCCGGCCGACTGCCGGACGGCGCCCCCGATCTCTATTTCCGGGGCTTCTATTGCTGGAATTCCGAGGTCGGCGCTAAGACGCTCGGCATGGCGAGCTTCTATCTGCGCGCGGTCTGCCAGAATCGCAATTTGTGGGGGGTGGAGGCTTTCGAGGAAATCACCATCCGCCACAGCAAATATGCCGCCAATCGCTTCGCGCACGAGGCGGCCCCGGCGCTGCTGAACTTCGCAAACTCCTCGCCCCTGCCGTTCGTCAACGTGGACTTGCCCTGGCAAAGTGGAGAGCCATTTTCTCGCCGTCAGGCGGCGGCCTCGAACAGGATAGGGCTTTTGTAGCCCAAGGCCGAGTGTCGCCGTATGGGATTATAGAACCCGTCGATGAATGT
>NZ_WIDQ01000027.1 GCF_009495745.1 Niveispirillum sp. SYP-B3756 | reverse complement strand
GCGCCGTCGAGAAGCCGCGCATCTGGGTCGACACCAGACCACCGATCTGCGTCGTCGTCAGCGTCGCAACATCCGCCGTCTCCAGACCACGAATTTGTGTCGTCGTCAGGCCGCCAAGCTGCGTTTCCGTCAGCGCGCCCACCTGATCGCTGGTCAGACCAGCGATCTGCGCGGAGGTGAGACCCCGCAGCTGCGTCGTCGTCAGAACCGCAAGATCCGTCGTCTCAATCGACCCAAGCTGCGTCGTCGTCAGCGCCGTCAGCTGGCCGGACGTCAGACCCAGAACCTGGTCGCTCGTCATTGCGGCGATATCAGTCGTTTCAAAACCACGTATCTGTGTCGTCGTCAGCGCACCAACCTGCGTGCTCGCCAACGCACCGATCTGCGTCGTCGACAGCGCGGTGATCTGCGAAGAGGTCAGCGCCCGCACCCAACTCGTGGTCAACTCACCGACCTGAGAGGTTGTTAGCGCCTCGACCTGCGTGGTCGACAGACGACCAATGTTGGTCGAGGTCAGCGCGACGAGCTGCGTGGATGAAAGCTCAACGAGCGCGGTTGTGCTGATACCAACAACTTGAGTGGTGCCCAGCGACGCAATCTGCGTCGCAGAGAAGGCCGGGATCTGCTCTGTTGTGATCGCACCCATCTGCGTCGAGCTGAGTGACCGGAGTTCGGTCGAGGTCAGCGAGGCGATGGTGGTGGTCGTCAGCGCGGCGATTTGAGTTGTATTTAGGAGAGAGACCGACATGGCTGTTGCTCCGAGCGCCCAGGTTTATTTGGAGGAACAAGTCAAGACACGGTGCTGCCACACCATCGCCTGAGACTCACGAACCCGCCCCGCAGACGAGCTCTAAACCCAAGATAAAACTGGAGCCTAACGCCGGATACACACAGCACACCTCAAGCGCGCAAAGCACGCCCGATGATGGACCGAGTCATTCCCCTTTTGGAGCAAGGCACCCAAATTTTTTGGGCCTAAGGGCATAGAATACCTCTTTCGGGCGGGAGTCAAGGTTCAATTCTATTGCGCCTTTATGTCGGGCCAGCAGAAGGACAGGAGACTGTCAAATGAGGAATTAAGGGGATAAATCCACTATGTCGGGAATTTTTTCTCGTGAATTTCGAAGAATCCCTTTAATTTTGGCCCGATAGGTTTACCCCCTGCATAATAGGCCTCCCTTGTCCCCCCATATGACGGCCTTGCGCTGCCTTTTCCTGATCGCCATGCATCACGGGATACAGCTTGCGCCAGAAGAACTCCCCATCAGTGGCGCCAACGACATCAAGGGTTCTACCTTGAAAGCCATGCAGGCTGTCGGCCTGAAAGGGCGGGTACTGGAGCGCTGTAGTTGGGAGAAAGCAGGGCAGTTGGGGACAGCCTATCCAGCTTTTGCGATTCGCAATGACGGCACCTGGGTTGTGCTGGCCCATATAATAACGGCAGCCGATGGCCAGCGTTTTGCTGCCGTGCTGGACCCGATCACCGAACAGGAAGGGGTGAAGCTGCTGACGCCGGAACAGTTCATGGCGGACTGGAGCGGTACGTTGATTATCTGCAAGCGCGTTTACGCGCTGACAGACGAGAATCAGCCGTTCGGCTTCCGCTGGTTCATGCCCGAGATCGTCCGCCATGCAAAGTTTTTTCGCGGGGTCGCCATAGCAGCACTGATGGCAAACCTGATCGGCCTGGGCATACCCATGCTTTTCCAGGTTCTGATCGACAAGGTTATCAATCACCAGAGCTATCAGACGTTGTTTGCCGTCGTGCTGATCTTTATCGTCTTGACGATGTTTGATGGATTTTTCAGTTATGTCCGTCAAAACCTTATGCTTTTAGCATCAAATAAAATCGATGCACGGCTGACATCTCGCACATTCCGGCATCTGCTGGGTCTACCCCTCTCCTTCTTCGAGACCAACACAGCCGGCGTTCTGGTCAGACACCTGCAACAAACGGAAAAACTTCGACATTTCCTTACCGGCCGGCTGTTCCAGGTCATTCTGGATGCCGCCACCTTACCGATCCTGATCGTTCTTCTGGTATTTTATTCCGGAACCTTGACCGGTGTGGTGATGGCCTATTCGGTTGCCATCGCCTGCGTGATTGGCGGCATGGTCCCCCGCTTCCGGGCAGAACTGGATCGACTCTATCAGACCGAGGGGGCGCGCCAGGCGCATCTCGTGGAGACGATCCATGGGATGCGCGCCGTGAAGTCGCTGGTGCTGGAACCGCTGCGCCAAAGGGAATGGGATAATAAGGTGGCGCAGGCCGTGCGGCGGCACGCGTCGGTCGGCCGGATCGGCGCGCTTGGCAGCGTCCTCACCAATGGCCTGGAAAAACTGATGCAGATCAGTGTGTTGGCAGTTGGCGCCGTGGAGGTGTTCAATGGCAGCCTCAGCCTGGGCGCGCTGGTCGCCTTCAACATGTTGTCAGGGCGCGTGACAGGCCCGCTGGTCCAGATGGTGGCACTGATCAATGAATATCAGGAGGCTTCCCTTTCAGTGAAGATGCTGGGTACCGTAATGAACTCGGCACCGGAACGATCCGGCCGTTCACGACCTTCCCGTCCTGTGATCACCGGCGACATGGTGTTCGATAGTGTCAGTTTCCGCTATAGCGCTGCCGCCAACCCGGCGCTGCGGCATGTTTCCTTCACTGTGGAAGAAGGACAGGTCATCGGGGTGGTGGGGCGCTCCGGATCCGGCAAAACGACGATCACCAGGCTGATTCAGGCCATTCACACGCCGCAGGAAGGGATGATCCAGTTGAATGGGGTCGATCTTCGATATATCGACCTCAATCACCTGCGGCGGTCAATCGGCGTGGTTCTCCAGGACAATCTGCTGTTCCGCGGCACCATCCGCGACAATATCGCTGCCGCCCGGCCGGACGCCCAGATGCCAGAGATATTGGACGCGGCACGGATGGCGGGGGCGGATGAATTCATCAACCGGTTACCCATGGGCTATGATACCTTCGTTGAGGAGAATGCGGCAAACTTCTCCGGCGGACAACGGCAGCGACTGGCCATCGCGCGGGCACTGCTGACGCGCCCGCGACTGTTGATCTTCGATGAGGCGACCAGCGCCCTGGACCCGGAGAGTGAAGCCATCGTGCAACGGAACCTGTCCGACATTGCCCGGGGACGAACGATGATCATCGTTTCACATCGCCTCTCCTCGCTGGTGACCTCAGACAAGATCATCGTGCTGGAGCAGGGCGAACTGGTGGATTTCGCCCCCCATTCCGTGCTGCTCGAACGCTGTGAGATCTATCGACACCTATGGCAAACCCAGACGCAGCACATCCAATGAACGCGCCCTTGAAAAAGCTGCTCCCGGCCATTCTGCGTCGACGTATGGAGACGGTGCCGGCAAATATTGTGGCCCCGGAGGCGTTGCCTTTCCAGGAAGATCTGGAAGTGGTGATCGGTGAGCCGCCGCCGGCAATCCTTGGCAAACCGCATCTGGCGGTCGCCACCTTATTTGTTTTGTTGATCACCATCTCCGGTATCGTTGAAGTGGATATGGTGGTGGCAGGCACAGGACGCCTGCTGTCGGATAGCCCAGTGATCGTTCTGCAGCCCCTGGAGCGGTCGATCGTCCGCGAGATCAGTGTGAAGCCGGGCGACGAGGTAAAGAAGGGACAGGTGCTCGCCACATTGGACCCCACTTTTGCCGGCGCCGACAAGGCAAGCCTGTCGGCCCAG
Organism: Niveispirillum sp. SYP-B3756; assembly: GCF_009495745.1. Taxonomy (GTDB): domain Bacteria; phylum Pseudomonadota; class Alphaproteobacteria; order Azospirillales; family Azospirillaceae; genus Niveispirillum. Next base: position 32,170 of record NZ_WIDQ01000027.1, on the reverse strand, counting down.
CAGCGATCCATAATCGCTCAGCTCCAGCGGCTGGATCTGGAGGTAGCTGGTAATGCATTGCCGCCGGATATGGAGGAATCCGAAGACCCGGATGTGATCTTGCAGGTCAACCTTCATAAGCAGCGCCAAGCACAATATGCATCGACACTGGCCTCATTCGACGGGGAAATTGCCAACCTGCGTGCCGGTCTGCGCACAGCACAGGACGACCGCACATCGTTGAGCGAACAGCTTGCGGTGGCGCAGGATGTGGAAAATCTGCGCGATGAGCTGTTTCGGGGTCAGACAGGGTCCCGGCTGCAACTGCTGGACGCCAGATCTGTTCGCCTGCAGGCCGAACGCAGCCTGCAGAACACAACCAACAAACTGAACGAGCTGAATTCCAGCCTGTCTGCCAAGCTGGCGGAGCGGCAATCCTTCATTGATAAATGGCAGCGTGAGTTGCTGGAGGAGTTGGTGAGGGTACGCAATCAAGCCGTACAGATCGACGAAGCGTTGATCAAGGCGGTGCGGATCAGCGATCTGGTCAGGATGACCGCCCCCCAGGATGGTATCGTTCTGGAGGTTGCCAAACGGTCAGCCGGGTCTGTCGCACGCGAGGCGGAGGCCCTGATCTCCATGATACCAAGCCATGTGCCTCTGATAGCGGAGATCACCATCCGTTCGGCCGATGTTGGCTATACCAAACAGGGCGATCCGGTTGAGGTGAAGGTGGATGCCTTTCCCTTCCAGCGCCATGGTGTCATCAAGGGTAAACTGCTGTCGGTCAGCCAGGAATCATTCGCCCCCAATGGTATGATTGAGCAAACCGATGCGCAGCGTGCCCCGCTTCCTGCCGATAGCGGGGCGCTGCACCGGGGTCGGGTGGAACTGCTATCGACCGAACTGACCAATATGCCGGAAGGAGCCCGGCTTACCCCCGGCATGACGGTCCGCGCCGAAATCAAGGTGGGGCAGCGCAGTATATTGTCCTATTTCCTCTACCCCATCACCCGCGGCCTGAGCGAGGCCATTCGTGAGCCCTGAACAGGTGCGCCTTGGATGATCAAGGCGCACCACCCTCATCACCTCGGACGTTTAAGAACACTCTCCATCGCCGCCTCGAACTGACGGGTGAATCGTTCGGTGTTGCCGATGCTGCGCAGCCATGCTTCGCCACCGGTTAGCCGTGACCGCAGGGCGTTGTAACGCTCACCTTCATGGGCCAGCGATACAGCCAGATCGATATAATCGGTGCGACTGGTCGTCACCAGTTCAGGCAGGCCAATAGCGTTCAGCAAGGCGCTGGCCATGCGGGAGGCAAAAGGCTCCCCCTGAAGGGTCAGAAGAGGCAACCCCACCCGCAGGGCATCGCTGGCTACCGTGCCTGCATTATAGGGCGTGGTATCCAAAAACAGATCCGCCAGCGCCATCCGGGCCCGGTAATGGTCAGGAGAGACGCGCTTGGCAAAGATCAAGCGTTCAGGTCCAATACCCCGGCGGCCGGCATGGCCGAGAATATTCTCCCGCGCCCTTTCATTGTCGCTGACAAGCCAGAGCACACCATGTTCCACCCGATGCAGGATTTCCATCCAGACATCGAACATCTCCTCGGTCAGCTTGTAATGGTTGGAGAAGGAGCAGAAGATAAACTTATCCAAAGGTAGCCCCTCCCCTTCCCGGCTGACCGGTGGCAAAAAGGGCGGACGGCTATCATTGGCCTGATAGAGATCATCCAGATATAGCGGCTTGGGACGGTATTGATCGGCAATTTCCGGCGGTATCACATGACGGTCGGCGATCAGGTAATCCAGCTCCGGGATCGGCAACCCGCCAATATAACCGAGATATGTTGCCTGTACCGGTGCCGGCTTCCAGCGCAATGTCTCCAGCCGGGCACCCTTGGTCAAACCGTTGAGATCGATAAGAATGTCGATCTCATCCGCCCGGATGCGCTGCGCCAGCTCGGCATCTTTCAAATGGGAGACCGGAATATGGTGATCCAGTGCTGCAATCACGCGACGGCGAATATCGCTGCCATCCTCACGCGAGGAGCAATAACCAAACACCTCGAATTTTGACCGGTCATGCCGTTCCAGCAGCTCAACGATCAGAAAGCTCATGGCGTGGGCACAAAAGTCGGACGACATATAACCAATGCGGATTCGATCATGCCGATACCCCTCCGGCGGCGCCAAATGGTGGGGCGCGGGCGGAATCTTGCGATCCAGCCATTCCGCGGCAATCTGCATCTGGTCTGCCACCCGGTCGAACAAGGACAGGGCTGAAAGAGGACCGGAATAACGTTTCAATCCCTCCGGCGTCATGCCCGGAACGGAGGGGCCAAACACCGGCCAGTCACAGACGGCCTGCCGGTTCAGACTCCAATGCTGAATGACATCAGGTTGATTTGGATTGGTTAACAGCGAGCGGTAAAGTGTCTGCTGCGCCGCATCAAGATCGCGCTTTTCCTCCAGGACACGCCCAATCTGGTTCAACAGCATGGTGCGCGCATCGTCGGGCTGCAAAGCCGCCCGCCATATGGCGATGGCCCCATCCGCATCCCCCGCCCCGCTTTTGACAATCCCCAGATTATAGGACGCCTGATAAAGGTCGGGCTTTATCAGCAGCGCATTCTGGTAAGCCGTGACAGCGTTTGCACTGTCACCGGCCGCGGAGAGTTCAACCCCGAGATTGAACCAGACACCGGCAGCGCCCGGGGCCACGTTACCGTGAACTTCCAACCACAGCTTATAAATCTCCACCAGGATTGCCGGCGTGTGAGGCCGGGCCTGATCGACCAGGGCGCTCAGCTTGGGGAAATCCAGTTGCGGCATGATGCTGCGCAGCCAGACCTGCTCCCCCAACGGCATGGCAGCCACATTCGGTCGACGCGCGATCAGGGTAAATTGCGGTGCAAAATCCATGGTCACAGCCATGTCTCCATCTTTTCGTCAGAATCGATTCACAGCTGGTCTGGGGCGGGCCAGAGACGATTGTCATAGGGCACCGGCGTATAGCTATTACGGCGTGCCAGTATCGCCCGATAGCGTTCCTCGTAATCAGGAATAAAACTGGTTTCCACCGTGCCGTGATCCAGACCCGCGCCGATTTCCAGGTAAAGATCAAGGTTGGTGAGATCGGGTCGGGGTACCTTATCCTCTTGCCAATCCTGCCAGAGGCGTTCGCACAATGCTTCCATCTCCCGCACGAACAGGTTGGTATCGAACAGAACACATGTGTCGCGCTGCGCCCGCAATTTTTCGCGCAAGGCCAGGCGACGCGCCGAATCCCGTCCCAGTTCCACAGCCAGATTCACATAGGCTTGCGGACTGTCGCAAATCAGTTCCGGCATTCCAGCCGCCCGCACCAGACTGGCGCAGACGCGGGCGGCGAAGTTGCGCCCCGGCACGGTAATCACCGGCACTCCCATCCACAGGGCATCGGAGGCCGTTGTGTGGGCGCCATAAGGCAGGCTGTCCAGAAACAGGTCAGCCAGGGTATAGCGGGCCAGATGCGCCGCATTGGGCAGGCTGGGGGCAAAGATCAGCCGGCCAGGATCGACCCCCTGGCACGCCGCCTCTTCACGCAACCGCTGCTCCACTACTTCCTGCCCGCACAGCACCCACAGCACGGAATTATCAACCTGCCGCAGCACATCCATCCAGCGGGCAAAGGTGAAAGGCGAAATCTTCTGCGAACCGTTGAAGCTGCAGAAAACCACCGCATCCTCCGGCAGCCCCACTTCCGCGCGGGTCGGCGTCTTGTCGGCCGTGCCGCGCCGCCTGTCATTGGGCTGGTAGCAGGGCAGTCGCACCACCTTTTCCGAGTAATATTTCTCCAGTTCCGGGGGAATGATGAAATCGTCGGCGATGATATATTGATGATAAGGTGAACCCATGGTGCCGGCATAACCTAGCCAGTTCACAATCACCGGCGCCGGCCGGCACGCCAGCATCCGGGTGCGCCCATCCTTTGTATGGCCGTTGATATCGATCAGGATATCGATCTGCTTTTCCCGGATCAGCGCGGCCGCCTGCGCATCATTCAGGTCATTGATATCAATCCAATGTTCCACACTGTCGCGGATGCGGGCCTTGATCGGATCTTCGCCCTTGAAACCGCAGAAGAAGGCAAAGACTTCCACCTTCGTGCGGTCATGCAACGCCAGCATCTCCGCCGTCAGATAGCCGATGGCATGGGCCCGTAAATCGGACGACAGATAGCCGATGCGCAACCGGCCGTCAGCCGCGCGCGGCCGGCCGCGATAATCCTCAAGTTGGTAAAACTCGTCAGGCCAGCCAACTTCATGGCGGGTATAGCCATGGGCGGCAGCCAGATTGAGCATCGGATCGTCGGTATAGATCGCCATGCTCAACGGTGCCAGGGTGCCGACAATTTGTGATGCGCTCAGGCCTGCTACGGGGTTGATCACCGGCCACCGGCAGAGCCGCTGCCGCGTCGAAACATAATGCTGAATGACTTCGCGCTGGTTGGGGTTGGTCTCCAGCGACAGGCGCAGCGCCTCCTCCGCCTCCACCGTGCGGTGCAGTTTGGTCAGAACACGTGCCCGCTGTTTCAGCGCGGCCATCCGATACCCCATGGCAACATCGGTAACCGAAGCCGTCAGGCTGATGGCATTGCCCCAAAACTGCAAAGCCATCTCATCTGCCCCCAGCCGTTCCAGCACAGAGGCGAGATTGATATGGGCCGGCACCAGGTCCGTCTTCAGCCGGATCGCCTCATTATAGGCGTGCAGGGCGGCCTGATCGTCATGGGTTTCACCCAGCAGGACGCCGTAATTAAACAGAACGGCTGGCAGCATTGGATCGCCAGGGTGACTGTCGATCCATGTCTTATAAAGGCCGATCGCGGCCGGCACGGCACCGCCGGCCGCCAGCTTGTTGGCACCATTCATGACATCAAGCGCGCTCAGATGCTGCACTGCGAATCCCCGTTGTTTCGTCGCCCCCAGATCATTACTGGCCAGCGCCCTGTGCCCCGCAACAACCGCTGGAAGCAGGTCGGCGGCACGTCAGACGATCCCCGCGATTTGCCAGATCGCTTTGGCATTCAAGAACCTGGGGGGCGCGCGTCCCTCCAACTTTTTGTTTATACCCACAGTTGATGGGGGATGCCACGGCTTAAGCTGAAATGCCGAAGATGACGATAAAGGCTTGGCACCTTTGGTGGTCAACAGTATTTGTTGCCGGTAACCAAGGGGGAATGGTGGTGGCAGGCGTTTTTCGTAATCTTGGGTTCGGGCTGCTGCTGCTGGGTCTGGCCGGTTGCACCACGCATACCCCGCAACCTGCCCCCGCCGACCCGGAGCTGGTTTTCTGGGAGAGCATCCGCGACAGCCGGAATCCGGCAGAGTTCCAGGCCTATCTCAACACCTATCCCAACGGGCGCTTCGCCGAGTTGGCGCGGCTGCGTGCCAAGCCGGAACAGGTGCCGGCGCCAACTCCGGCGCCCGCTCAACCAAAGAAACCTGCCGTCAAACCGCAAGCCAGGAATAATGCCGCCCCGATGCCACCGGCGCATCGCCAGGGGGAGCCGTCCATTGTGGATGCCCCGGCCCCGCCGGTGATGTGGGCGAAGATCGAAGCCTTGAACGGGGAGGCGGGGCCCGCCCTGCGCAGCCAGCTGATGGATTGCTGGACGCCCCCCGCCGTCCCGGCCGGCAATGGCAATATGCGGGCGGAGATCGGGGTTTACTTCGATGATGCGGGCCAGGTGCGTGGGGCTGCCTTCCTGGCCGGCAACAAGGATATGAGCGACCCCACCTTCAGCAGCTTCGTCCAAAGCGCGCTGGCCGCCCCGATGGATGCGGCCTGCCGGACAAGCCTGCGCCTGCCCAAACAAGCCGGCGATGCGGACAACCAGCGCCGGGGCGTGGTGATGCTGTTCGCCCTGGACAGCCCGCCCTGACGCGGCTCAGCGCAGGGCGTTGCTGATCAGGTAATTGGCATAATCCACCGGCTTCAGGCGGATGGGCGCCCGCTCGCTCTCCCCCTCCAGGGCGCGGGCCAGCACGATGTGGCGCTGCACATCGGTATCTGTCAGCTTGTACAGTCCCAGTTCGCCCTTGATGCGGGGATAATATGTGGGGTCCACCTGTTTCTGCCGCTTGCCCAGACGTTCCAGTACGGTCATTTCATCCAGATCGGTTTCCACCTGCTTCAGCAGCTTCCAATCGGTTTCGCCGGCCATACCTTTGGCCAGCAGGACCGCCGGGTCGCCATCGCAGACACCGACCTTGAAGATGTTCTTGCCCAGCCCGACATCCGAGGCCCATTGGCAGATATTGGCGCTGCGCGCCACATAGAGTGCGGCCATTCCCGTTTCCCTTGGCGAGGACCGGCACATGGACCGGCATCTGCCTTGCGCTATAGCATGAAAATGGCCGACGTCCAGCCGTTCCACACCCCGATTCTGCAATCGGGGGCACCGTACCGGTGCCGCCCATGAATCAGGCAATCGAACTCAGCGGCGCTGCCAAAGCGGGCAATACCTCCCGGAAACACTGAAAAAACTGCGCCTTGAAGCGCCTTTCCCTTTCATTAGTGCCTAATATTTGGACTGGTTATTCATAAAATCATTGATAATATTCGGACCCTGAAAGCTCCAGAAAAAGAGCAAGAGCAAAATAATCGTAACAAATCAATCCAGCAGGTACCGTACGTGACGAGCATGATGCGCAATCTGGCCAGGTCGGAACTGAATTCAACCCCAACCAGTGGCGATGCCGCCTCACCGGAAACCATCATTGCCTTGGCGCGGGAGGTGGCTGACGTTTCGGCACTGCGCACCGGGGCCATCGGCGACATCACCCGCCGGACAAAAATACTGGCGCTGAATGCCAAGATCGAGGCGGCACGGGCTGGCAGCCACGGCGCCGGCTTCGGTGTTGTTGCGGCGGAAGTACAATCGATTTCCAGCGAGATCGATGAAGCGGCCAGCCGGATGCGGGATGAGATTGTCGGCAGCGCGCACCGGCTGCACCGGTTGGGTCAGGAACTGGTGGGATCGATCCGGGGACAGCGCCTGGCCGATCTGGCGCTGAACATGATCGATATCATCGATCGCAATCTCTATGAACGCTCCTGCGACGTGCGCTGGTGGGCCACCGACAGCGCCATGGTCCAGGCGCTGGAGACACCCTCGGCAGCAACGGCGGCCTATGCGGCGGAACGGCTGGGCGTGATTTTGAAATCCTATACAGTCTATCTGGATATCTGGGTGGCGGATGCAGATGGGCAGGTCATCGCTAATGGCCGCCCCCAGCGCTATGGGGTACGCGGCCAGTCGGTGGCCGACCAGGATTGGTTCCTCAACGCCATGGCCACCCGCCATGGTGGGGAATTTGCCGTGGCCGATGTCGCCATCAATCCGGCTCTGGCGGGGCAACCGGTCGCCACCTATGCCACCGCTATCCGCGCAGGCGGGGCGGAAACCGGCCGTCCGCTGGGCGTGCTGGGCATCTTCTTCGATTGGGCCCCCCAGGCCGGAACCGTGGTCGATGGCGTGCGCCTGACCCAGGATGAACGGCTGAACAACCGCACCAAATGCCTGATCGTGGACAGTAACTTCCGCGTGCTGGCAGCCTCTGACCGGGCGCTTCTGGCCATGGGCACCTATCCGCTGAAAACCGGCGGGCGGGATATGGGCTATTATCAGGCAGACGATGGCACCATGGTGGCCTTTGCCCTGACCCCCGGCTATGAAACCTATAAAGGCCTGGGCTGGTACGGCCTGATCGTGCAGACACCACTGGAAGCAGTGGCGTAAAGGTCTTTTGCCCTGACGCGCCGGGGAAGTCGGCGCGTCCGCATGGTTGGGGCTCCGTGTTTGCCCGGAACGTTATCGAGCTTTTCGAAACCTTACCCTTTCTCCACCGTCATTCCCGCCTTCGCGGGAATGACGGTTAAAGTATTGGAAAATAAGAGAAAGCTCTCTAACGGACTCTCATGCCTTCTGAACCCCTGGCTTTTTGGGATCGACGGCGAATTTGGCACGGGTGGACAATTTGCCCCCCCGCTCCGTCACCTTGTCCAGCACCTTGAATTCCATCTCGAACCGTTTGTGGTTCACGTCACAGATGCCATAGCCGCGCTGATCATTGATCAGCTTGATATGCGGGTTTTCTGCCAGCATTCCCTTGGCATTGGGGCGCATGTCGCTGCCATCCCCGCCCGAGGAAATGGAGGTGACGACGAATTCGGTTGCTACCACGGGCGTCGACTGGTCCATCGGATCGAGCTTGAGATCGCCGGCAAAATTCTGGTGCTCATCACCGGTCAACACCACGGTATTGCGGATATTATTGTCGCTGAGATGCCGCAACAGCCGCTTGCGGGCCACGCGATAGGGATCCCAGCTATCCATGTTGCGGATATCCTCGGGCCCCGGCTCCCGATCGCAGGCCATCATCATCACCTGCTGGGCCAAGCTGTTCCAGCGCGCGGTCGATTTGGCCATATTATCGAACAGCCAGGCTTCCTGCCGGTCGCCCATCACCGTCAGGGCGGGGTCATCCACCGCCGGGCAGGCCGGGCGGAAACCGTCATTGCAGGGCTGGTCGCTGCGATATTGACGCGTGTCCAGCACATGCATATCCAGCAGATCACCAAAGGCGAAGCGACGGAACAGCTGGATATCCGGTCCATTGGGAATGGAACTGCGGCGCAGCGGCATATGTTCGTAATAGGCCTGGGCGGCGGCGGCCCGGCGCAGGCGGAAAATTTCCGGCGGCGTGCCGTCCTTGTCAAAATCGCTGACCCAATTATCGACGATTTCGTGATCATCCCAGACGGTGATCCAACTGGCCGCCATATGGGCCTGCTGCAGATCGGTATCCATCTTATAGACGGCGTAACGGCGCCGGTAATCATCCAGCGAATAGGATTCCGGCAATCCTGTCAGGCGCGGTGTCGGTTCCGCCCGGTTGGTATTGCGGCTGAAATAGAAGGGCCGACCGCCGCTTTCATAAATGTAATCGCCATAATGATAGACGAAATCCAGCTCTTCCCGCGCCAGCAGATTATAGGCGGTGAAGAAGCCCTGTTCGTAATTCTGGCAGCCGACCACGCCGAAACGCAGCTTTTGCAGCGGTGCGCCGGCGGCCGGTGCTGTTCGCGCCACACCCTGGGGCGAACGCTCACCCCCGCAGCGGAAGCGATAATAATAGGGGCGGCCGGGCTGCAGCCCCGTCACTTCCACATGCACGGCATGGCCCAGTTCGGGATGGGCCTTGGCCTGCCCCTTAGCGGCGATATTCTTGAACTGGTCGTCGGTGGAGACTTCCCAGTTAACCAGGATGACTTCCTTGGCCATGCCGTAATCGGCTTCCAGCGGGCGCGGGGCCAGCCTTGTCCAGATGACGAAACCGTCCGGCAAGGGATCGCCCGAGGCGACGCCCAGCTGGAACGGATAATCCAGGAAATTCATCTGCCCGAAAGCCGGGCGCACCATGGATGGCACCGCCAGGGCCGCCACGGCGGCACCGCCGGCAAGGCGCAGTAACTGGCGGCGGGTGGCAAGCAAGGGCGCGGGCAGGACGGGCTTCATCATCGAACCTGACAGAAAGAGAAATGGCGGCCCTGTAATGGCCGCCAAAGGGCTTCTGCCATCAAAGCCATGGCAAAAACAAGGGGACGTGCCGCCGCACGCCCCCTGGATAGGTTACACCCCGATGGGCCCACCGCCCTTGCGGCTGACCACCACCACGGACGGGCGCGGCGGCAGGGTGGGCTTGAAATCCGGCCAGCGGGTGCCGGGATCGGCGAAGGTGGCGCGGCCGCCGCTCTTCGTCACCTTCTCCACCCCATCGGCACCGGGGTGCTGGACAGAAAGGAACAGGGCCGAATCATCCGGGTTGAAGCTGGGGCCGGTCATCTCCGCCCCGATCGGCACACGGAAGAACATGCGGGCCGTGCCGCGCAACGGGCCTTCGGTTTCCACCGCCCAGATGCCGTCGGCATCGCCGCTGGTCCATTGCCACTTATTGCCCTGGTCGGTGCCCACCCACAGGCGGCCCATGCTGTCAAAGGCGCAATTATCCGGGCAGGCGAACCAGCCATTGGCCGTGGTGGCGGCATTGAAGCTGGCACCCGTTTTCGGATCGGCCGGGTTGCCGGCCTTCAGCAGGATTTCCCACTTATAGGTGCTGGCCGTATGGTCATCGCCGGGCGGCAGCATTTCCACGATATGGCCCCAGCTATTGGCCGGACGCGGATTGGCCGGGTTCACCTGGGCCTGCACCGGGTGGATCGGGTCAGCCTTGGCCCGGTCATCATTGTTGGTCAGCATCACATAGACGCGGCCGGTCTTGGGATTGACCTCGATATCCTCCGGCCGGTCCATGCGGGTGGCACCCAGATGCGTGGCGGCCAGCCGGGCGCTGATCAGCACATCGCCCTGATCCTTGAAGCCATTGGCGGCTGTCAGCGGCCCCTGGCCATGCACCAGCGGCAGCCAGGTAACGCTGCCATCGGCATCGAAGCGGGCAACGGACAGGGTGCCCTCCTCCAGCAGTTTCATGTTGGCCTTGCGGTCGGCCGGGTTGAACTTGCCCTTGGAAACGAAGCGATAGACATGCTCGAACTTCTGATCATCGCCCATATAGACGATGACATGGCCATCCTTATTCAGATGCACCCCCGCCCCTTCATGCTTGAAGCGGCCAAGGGCCGTCAGCTTGCGCGGGGTGCTGGTAGGATCATAGGGATCAATCTCCACGATCCAGCCGAACCGGTTGGCCTCATAAGGCGCCTTGTTGACATCGAACCGCTCATCGAACCGACCCCATTGATAGAAGGGGGACGGGATAGTCATACGGTCGTAATTGCGCTGTTCCGGGTGGGTCTGGTCGATCTTGCCCATGAAATAGCCGTCGACATTCTCCTCCCCCGACAGAACCGTGCCCCAGGGGGTCATGCCACCGGCGCAGTTATTCATCATGCCGATGACGGTACGGCCTTCCGGATCGGCCTTGGTCTTCATGCGGGCATGGCCGGCGGCGGGGCCGGTGATATTCATCGCCGTCTTCAGGGCGCTGATGCGGCGGTTATATTTGCTGCCGCGCACATAGGCCCATTTGCCATCCTTGCCGCGCTTGATCTCGACGATGGAACCACCATGGGCGGCCATTTCGATTTCCGCCATCTCCTTGGTGATCGCTTCGGGGGCGTAACGATCCTGGCCTTCCGGCACCAGGCCGGGGAACATCAGTTCGGCGATGGTATATTCATGGTTCACCCACAGCAGGCCGTGATCGGCGCTGCTGGACCCCAGCGGCAGCGGCATGAAGGCGGTGAAGTCGTTATTATAGCCGAACTGCTTCAACTGGCTGTCGGCCGTCTGCTTATAGGGGTCGAATTCCGGGCTGTCGGCGAACAAGGGCTCACCCCAGCGCAGCAGCACATCGGCATCATGGCCGGCGGCGACATGGTGGTGATCATCAACCCCGCGCGCGATTTCCTCAAACACAAAGCTGAACCCGTCCTTGCCCGCCTTGCCGGCGGCGGGGGCGGCCTGGGCGGCGGCATCGGCGATCCCGTCGGGCAGCGGCACGGCCGGACCAAAGGCGGCGATGGCCGCCGTGCCCAGCAGACCGCGCAAGATGTTGCGGCGGCCCAGACGCTGTTGCACCACTTCACCGAAGGTCGGTTCGCTCTCCGGGCTGCTGCCGCGATTCTGGACCGCTTCGAACTCTTCCAGGGTGATGCTGTCAACGGACATGGGCCAGAAACTCCAATGGGCCGGAACCGGGCCGAGGGCCGGGCCGGTGGTGTCAAACGTATGGCGCTGCTTATAGCCCCATGATGCTACAGTTATTTGACAGTGCTGCGGACAAGCCCCCTCTGTCCGGCCGCGAAACAAAATATCCACCACATCTTGCCCCCGCCCGACGAACTGGCTAGCTTGTGCGGCTGGTGTGATGGTGGCTTTCCGATCCTTGAAGGGTACGGGTGCCTACAGCCTATTTTCGGAACGGTGCCGATGAATTTTTTTCGCCGTGCCGCCTGCGCGGCCGCCCTTACCCTTTCTGTGGTCGCAGCCGCCCCCGGCGCTGAATCCGAGAAGACATTCGCCCCTGCCATCGTCTTTGACATGGGCGGCCGGTTCGACAAATCCTTCAATGAAGGGGCCAACCAGGGGGCGGAGCGATTCCGGGCCGATACCGGGGTCAATTTCCGCTGGTTTGAGATCACCAACGAGGCGCAGCGGGAACAGTTCCTGCGGCGGCTGGCGGCCCGCAATGCCAAGGTGATTGTCGCCGTCGGCTTTTCCATGGCCCCGTCGGTGGAAAAGGTGGCCAGGGAATATCCCGATGTCCGCTTCACCCTGATCGACGGGGTGGTCGATCTGCCCAATGTGCAGTCAGTGGAATTCGCCGAGCATGAGGGCTCTTATCTGGTTGGCGTGCTGGCGGCCCTGGCGTCGAAGACTGGGACGGTCGGATTCGTCGGCGGCATGGATATTCCGCTGATCCGCCGGTTCGTCTGCGGCTATGAGCAGGGCGTGAAGGCGACCAAGCCTGACGCCAAGGTGATTTCGAACATGGCCGGCTCAACGCCGACCGCCTGGGCCGACCCCACGCGCGGTAGCGAACTGGCGAAAAGCCAGATGGACCGGGGGGCGGATGTGATTTTCGCCGCCGCCGGCCAGACGGGCCTGGGCGTGCTGCAGGCCGCCGCCGATGCCGGCAAGCAGGGCATCGGCGTGGACAGCAACCAGAACCACCTGTTCCCCGGCCATGTGCTGACCAGCATGATCAAACGCGTGGATGTGGCGGCCTATAACGCCTTCAAGGGCGTGATGGACGGCACCTGGAAACCCGGCCATCAACGGTTGGGCCTGACAGAGGAAGGTGTAGGCTGGGCGCTGGATGAGAATAACCGGTCCCTGATCACCCCGGAAATGCTGGCCGCCGTGACCAAGGCGGCGGATGAAATCAAGGCCGGCACCCGCCATGTCGTGAATTACAGCGACAAAGATAGCTGCGTCTATTAAGGCCCATCGGTTGAACACCCAACACCACGGATGCACGCAGTGACCGTCACGCCGGCCCCGCATTCTGCCCCGAAACCCGCCCATGAATGGGCGGTGGAGCTTGTCGGCATCGACAAGCGCTTCGGCCCTGTCCATGCCAACAAGGACGTCACGCTTCGCTTCGCGCCCGCCTCCATCCATGGGCTGGTGGGGGAGAATGGGGCCGGCAAATCGACCTTGATGAGCATCCTTTACGGTTTCTACCAAGCCGATAGCGGCCAGATTCTGGTGCGGGGCCAGGAGGTGGCGATCAAGGGGTCACAAGACGCCATCGGCCTTGGCATCGGCATGGTGCACCAGCATTTCATGCTGGTGGAAACCTTCACCGTGCTGGAAAATCTGCTGCTGGGGCACGAGGGCGGGCCGCTGCTGGCCCCTGCCGTGGCCCGCGCCCGCAAGGACGTGCAAGCGCTGGAGCGTACCTTCGGCCTGGAAGTGCCGCTGGACGCGCTGGTCTCCGACCTGCCGGTGGGCGTGCAGCAGCGGGTGGAAATCCTGAAGGCGCTCTATCGTGGCGCCGATGTGCTGATCCTGGACGAGCCGACGGCCGTGCTCTCCCCACCGGAGGTGGCGCAACTGTTCCGCATCCTGGAACGGCTGCGGGCGGAGGGGCGCACCGTGGTGCTGATCACCCATAAGCTGAAAGAGATCATGGCCATCACCGACCATGTGTCGGTGCTGCGCCGGGGGGCGGTGGTGGCGGAATTCGCCACGGCGGAGACCAACCGGCAGCAACTGGCCGACGCCATGGTGGGCCGCAAGGCCAACCTGGAGGTGGAAAAGGCCCCGGCGGCGGCCGGGCCCGTGCTGCTGGCCGCCGAAGGCGTGAATGTGGTGGATGCGCGCGGCGTCACCACCTTGAAGAATGCCAGCCTGACCGTGCGGGCCGGGGAAATTGTCGGCGTGGCCGGCGTTGCCGGCAATGGCCAGTCGGAATTGCTGGGGGTATTGTCCGGCATGTTGCCCTTTGCCAGCGGCACGCTGACCGTGAAGGGGGAGATGCTGACGGCCGGCAGCCCCTATGACCCGGCGGATGCCCGGCGGCGCGGTCTGGCCCATGTGCCGGAAGACCGGCTGAAACTGGCCGTGGTGAAGGAATTCCCCGCCGCACAGAGCGCCATCCTGGGCTATCACGCGGAAAAGGCCCTGGGGCGTGGCTGGCGACTGGACTGGAAGCGGGTCACCGCCAAGACGGCAGAGCTGATGGAACGGTTCGATGTGCGCCCGCGCGATCCGTCGCTGCGCACCGCCCTGTTCTCCGGCGGCAACCAGCAGAAGCTGGTGATGGCGCGGGAGATGGAGAAGGAACCGGACATTCTGCTGGTCGGCCAGCCGACGCGCGGGGTGGATATCGGCGCCATCGCCTTCATTCACAAGCAATTGGTGGGCCTGCGTGACCGGGGCAAGGCGATCTTGCTGATTTCCGCCGAACTGGATGAAATCATGGCCCTGTCCGACCGCATCCTGGTGATGTGCGATGGGGAGATTGTGGGCGAATTGTCCGCCGCAGAGGCCACCGAGGGCCGTATTGGCAGCATGATGGCCGGCGTCGCATCCGGCGAGGAACAGTAAGATGAGTGCGGGAACCGGACCGGATAATCTGCCCTGGTGGGCAACGGGTGTGCTGCTGCCCGTCATCAATGTTGTGCTGGCGCTGATCGTGTCGGCCATCGTCATCCTGGCCATCGGGGAAGACCCGCTGGGGGCCATGTGGACGATGGTGCAGGGCGCACTCGGCACCAGTGAGGGGCTGGGCTATACGCTCTATTATGCCACCAGCCTGATCTTCACGGCGCTGGCCGTGGCGGTCGCCTTCCATGGCGGGCTGTTCAATATCGGCGGCGAGGGGCAGGCCTATCTGGGCGGGCTGGGCGTGGGCCTGGTCTGTCTGGCCGTGGGTGACATGCCTTGGTATCTGGTGCTGCCGCTTTCCGTCCTGGGCGGGGCCGCCTTTGGCGCCCTTTGGGGGGCGATCCCCGGCTATCTCCAGGCCTATCGCGGCAGCCATGTCGTCATCACCACCATCATGTTCAATTTCATCGCCTCCTCGCTGATGGTTTACCTGATGGTGAATGTGCTGATCCGGCCGGGCCAGATGTCGCCGGAAAGCGCGCAGTTCGACAAGGCGACCTTCCTGCCGCTGGTGCAGGATATGGCGGCCGCCATCGGCATCCAGATGAACCCGTCGCCGCTGAATTTCTCCCTGTTTCTGGCGCTGGCCGCCTGTGTGCTGGTCTGGGCCTTCATCTGGCATACCCGCTGGGGCTTTGCCCTGCGCACCGTGGGTGCCAATGAAAATGCCGCCCGCTATGCCGGGATCGACCCGAAAAAAGTGATCATCATCGCCATGGCCCTGTCCGGCGCGCTGGCCGGCCTGCTGGGCGTGAATGAAATCCATGGCGTGCAGCACCGGCTGCTGCTGAATTTCCCGGCGGGCATGGGCTTCACCGGCATCGCCGTGGCCCTGATGGGCCGCAACCATCCCGCTGGCATCGTACCCGCCGCCATCCTGTTCGGGATGCTGTACCAGGGCGGGACGGAGCTGATTTTTGACTATCCCTCGATCAGCCGCGAGCTGGTGGTGGTGATCCAGGGCGTGGTGATCCTGTTTGCCGGCGCCCTGGAACATATGTTCCGGCCGGCACTGGTCCGGCTGTTCACGCCAAAGCCGGCGGGGGTGTGAGATGATGGACAGCTATTTCTGGCTGCTTTCCCTGCTGGACAGCATGTTGCGTCTGGCAACCCCGCTGCTGCTGGCGGCCCTGGCAGGCTTCTTCTCCGAACGCGCGGGCGTGGTGGATATCGGGCTGGAGGGCAAGATGCTGATGGCAGCGTTCGCCGCCGCCGCCACCGCTGCCGCCACCGGGTCGGCCGGGCTGGGCCTGCTGGCCGCCATCGGCGCATCGCTGCTGCTGGCGCTGCTGCATGGTTTTGCCTGCATCACCCACCGGGGCAATCAGGTGGTCTCCGGCGTGGCGCTGAACATCACCGCCATGGGGCTGACCGCCGTGCTGGGCAATGCCTGGTTCGAAATGGGGGGCCGTACCCCCAACCTGCCGGCCACGGCCCGTTTTGGTGAACTGACCCTGCCGCTGGCGGAGACGCTGCGTGGCATTCCGGTGCTGGGATCATTCTATTCCGAGGTGGTCAGCGGCCATAATATCCTGGTCTATCTGGCCCTGGCGCTGGTGCCGCTGACGGCCTGGGTGGCCTATCGCACCCGCTTCGGCCTGCGCCTGCGCGCCGTGGGCGAAAACCCGGCCGCCGTGGATACGGCGGGCATTTCCGTGCCGGCGCTGCGTTATCAGGCGGTGCTGATCGCTGGCCTGTTGTGCGGCCTTGCCGGTGCCTATCTTTCCACCGCACAAGGGGCGGGCTTCCAGACCAACATGACCGCCGGCAAAGGCTATCTGGCGCTGGCCGCCCTGATCCTGGGCAAGTGGAAGCCGGTGCCCACGCTGCTGGCCTGCCTGCTGTTCGCCGCCGCCGACGCGCTGCAAACCCGCCTGCAGGGCGTGGTGATGCCGGGCCTGGGCGAAGTGCCCGTGCAATTGATCGAGGCGCTGCCCTATCTGCTGACCGTGCTGCTGCTGGCCGGCTTCATGGGCAAGGCCATTCCGCCCAAGGCCAGCGGCCGGCCCTATGTGAAGGAACGCTAATACCAAGCCAACGGATGTTGGCGCCGGCGATTGAGGGCCTTGATCAGAACCGATAGGTTCTGATCAAGGCAACAGAGTATAAACGAAAAGCACAGGAAGCGGCGGGGGGCTCAAGCCTCCGCCGTCTCTCCACCACCGGAAAGCGCCAGCTTGCTGGCCACGATGGCGGCCTGGGTCCGGCTGACCACGCCCAGGCGGCGTAGGATGACGGTGACATGGGCCTTCACCGTCGTTTCCACCACGCCCATTTCATAGGCGATCTGCTTGTTCAGCTTGCCCTCCGCAATGCCGGCCAGCACGCGCAATTGCTGCGGCGTCAGGCCGGCAACGCGGGCGGCCATGTCGCCATCACCCGGCACCGCCGGGCCATTGGTGGATGGCAGCCAGACATTGCCATCCATCACCGTCTTGATGGCTTCGCCAATATGGGTGATGGGGGCGGATTTCGGCACGAAACCAGAGGCACCATAATCCATGGCGCGCTGGATGGTGGTGGCATCCTCCATGGCGGAAACCACGATCACCGGCACGGCGGGAAATTCGTTGCGCAGCAAGGCCAGACCGATCAGCCCATTCATGCCGGGCATATGCAGGTCCAGCAGTACGGCATCGATATTGTCTTCCCGCTTCAAGGCTGATTCCACCTCCGGGAAGCTCGCCGCCTCCACCGTCGTCAGTCCTGCAATGGCACCGGTGACCGATTGACAAAGGGCCGCGCGCATCAATGGATGATCGTCGGCCACCAGAATGCGGAATGCCATACCCTGATCCCCTCCCCTGGGACGCTCACCGGGGCTTCGCCGCCCCATTCTTTCTTCAGGCAACGACCACGTATCACCATTATGGACAAGGGGGGCACCCATTATCCACGGTCGCCGGCTGATCTTAAGGGTGGATCGACCCAATACGGAAGGGGCAATGGCGGAAATCGACATTGTGTTGAAGAGTATTACAACCGCAGCCTTGCCATGTCCCCTTTCCAGGCCAAGGGAGGGCGGCCTTCAAAGGGCATCGTTAACGGGCGCCCGGTTTGGGGCTGTTTGCGGCAGACCGCAAACAGCCCCAACGCCGACATTTAGGGAACAGCAATAGGCCCTAGCGGAACGCCACCCCCGGCGGCAGCCCAAGCCGGCGAAAGATCATCGCCGCCGGGCAAAAGCCGGTGATCCCGGCCTGCAGCATGTTCAGACCGACAAATACCGTCAGCAACAGCCAGACCGGCCCCACCAGCCAGGCAAGGGCCGCACTGATCAGCACCATGGTGCCGGCAAAGGAGAGCACAGCTTTATCAACATTCATTTCCGTCTCCATTTTCAACAGGGGTCAACTCAGCCTTCCATCACTTTCTTGATGTTCAGCCGTTCCATCAGGAAATGTTCGTAGAAAGGTTCCGCCGTGCCACGGCGGACCTTGTGCAGAAAGTACTTCTCGAACCCGATCTTGGCATAATGCACCCAGGTGCCCTTGGCCGACCAGTTGACATTGCGCGGCGGGATTTGTGGCTTGGCGACGAAGGCCACCCCGCCATCCCCGAAATCGGCCAGACAGACGGCGTTCAGCGTCGGGCTATGCACCGGTTTGTCGCCCCGCAACAGCGCGCCGATATTCAGTGCCGTCGCCGTGACCATGGATTCGATCATGAATCCGGTTTTGGGCACGCCCACCGGCACCGGGGTCGGCCCTATCGGCGGCAGCGCCACGCAGACGCCGATAGCGAAGATATTCGGGAAGGCCGTGTTCTGCTGATGCTTGTCCACCAGCACAAAGCCGCGCGGGTTGGTCAGCCCCTCGATCCCCCGGAGGGCGGGCACGCCGCGAAAGGCGGGCAGCAGCATGGCATAGGCGAATGGCAGGTCATGGGCGGCGGCGATCTGGCCGCCCATCGCCATTTCCTCCACAATCATGCGGTCGGGATTGACCTGCTTCACCCGCGCATTGGTCACCCATTTGATGTGGCGCTGCCGCAGCTCGCTTTCCATCATGGATTTGGTGTCGCCCACCCCGTCCAGCCCCAGATGGCCGATATAGGGTTCGGGCGTCACCAGGGTCATCGGCACCTTGTCGCGGATGCCGCGCTTGCGCAGTTCCGTATCCAGCACAAAGGCGAATTCATAGGCCGGGCCGAAGCAGGACGCCCCCTGCGCCGCCCCCACCACCACCGGGCCGGGCTTGGCGCAGAACCGCTCAAATGCTGCAAAGGCCTCAGTCGCGTGCGGGGTCTGGCAGATAGATTGGGTATGGCCCTGCGGCCCCAGGCCCGGCACCTCGTCAAAGGCCAGGTCGGGGCCGGTGGCGATCACCAGATAATCATAGGTCAGGCTGCTGCCATCCTTGATATCGATGCGGTTTTCCGCCGGATGCACCCGTGCTGCGCCTGCATCGATAAAACGGATATTCTTGCGTCCCATGATGGGCGCCAATTCCACCTCGATCTCCGGTGCCTTGCGCCAGCCCACCGCCACCCAGGGGTTGGAGGGAACGAACTGAAACCGGCTGCCCTGGCCGATCAGGGTCAAGCGATCCTCTGGGCGCAATTGCGGTAGCAATTCATAGGCCATGATGGTTCCGCCCAGGCCTGCCCCTAATACGACAATCTCAGCCATGTGGTTTCCTCCCGCAATGGGGCCGGCTGTCCCGGCACCTCAACTATGATTGGACAACGATAATGTATATTCGTAAATATGAAGATATGAATAACTAGCCGGTCCCGCCATGCGTTGCGGGCATATAGGATCGGATTGACGACCGGCATTTGCAGCGATACCTTCATAGCTCTGAATATAAATATGAAGGATCTCCAGTGATGCTGAAGGAACATTCCCCCGCCCAGGTCAAGGCGCTGCTGGCTGATCGTTCCATCCTGCTGGTGGATGTGCGCGAACCGGCGGAATATGCCGGTGCCCGTATCCACGGCGCGCTGCTGTTCCCGCTTTCCAGCTTTGATCCTGCGGCCCTGCCGCCGCCGGGCAAGGTGCGGGTGGTGTTTCATTGCGGTTCCGGCAAACGCTCAGCCATGGCAGCAGCCCGCTGTGCAGAGGCCGGGATCGACCATCATGAACATATGGCGGGCGGCATTCAGGCCTGGATCGCAGCCGGCCTGCCCACCGTCACGCTGGACCCGGCCAGCGGCGGCACCATCGACCGGCGTTAAGAAAAACCCAGAACGGGGGGGAACCGCCTATGCGTGCCTTTTTATTGCCGACCCTGACAGCCCTGCTGCTGACACCTGCCGCCCTGGCGGCGGGGGGGGATTTCACCGTCACCCTTCAGCCCTTGCCGGATGAAAAGGCGGTGTTTGCCACGGTGGAGACGGTGGACAAGGTGCCGGCGCGGGTGCGCACCGGCGGCACCATCACCGGCCTGACCGTGCGCGAAGGCGATACGGTTACCGCCGGACAGGTGATCGCCCTGATCGGGGATGAGAAGCTGGGTTTGCAGCAAAGCGGGTTGGAAGCCCAGATCGCTGCCGCCCGCGCCCAACTGGCCCAGGCCCAGGCCGACCTTCAGCGCGGGGAGGCTTTGTCGAAAAACGGCTTCATCACCCGGCAGCGGTTGGATGAGTTGCGCACCGTGCTGGATGTGGCAGCCAACAACCTGAAGGCCCGCACCGCCGAACGTGCCGTGGTGGGCCAGCAGATGCGCGAAGGCCAGGTGCTGGCACCCGCCGCCGGGCGGGTATTGACGGTGCCGGTCACCCAAGGGTCCGTGGTGCTGGCGGGGGAGGTAGTGGCTACCATCGCCAGGCGGGATTATGTACTCCGACTGTCTGTGCCTGAACGCCATGCCGCCAGTCTGAAACCTGGCGCGCCGGTGCGGCTGGACGGGGAAGATATCGCGCCCGGTGCCGGTAACGGGGAAGGGGCCATTACCCTGGTCTATCCGCAGATCAGCGAGGGGCGGGTTCAAGCTGATGCCAAGGTGGATGGCTTGGGTGACTATTATGTCGGCCAGCGCGTGCGTGTCTGGATCGATGCTGGCGAACGACCGGTGATTCTGGTGCCCGCCCATCACCTCACCACCCGCTTCGGGCTGGATTTCGCGCAGGTGCGCCGGCCTGACGGCAAGGTGGAGGAAGTGCCGGTACAGCGCGGCCAGCCCCGCCCGCTGCCCGGCGGTCTGGCTGGGGTTGAAATCCTTTCCGGCCTGCGCAACGGCGACATTCTGGTGCAGCCATGAAACTGGGACTTTCCGGTCTTCTGACCCGGGCGACCCTGCGGTCGCCGCTGACCCCGTTGTTTCTTATGGCCTCTCTGGTGGCCGGGCTGATCGCGCTGGCCACCATCCCGCGGGAGGAGGAGCCGCAGATCAGCGTGCCCATGGTGGATATCATGGTCAGCGCCGACGGGTTGAAGGCGCCTGACGCGGCGGAACTGGTCACCAAACCGCTGGAAGCCATCGTCAAGGGTATCAACGGCGTTGACCATGTTTACAGCCAGACGTCTGATGATCAGGTGATGGTGACCGCCCGTTTCAAGGTGGGCACACCGGAGGATGATGCCATCCTGCGCGTCCATGCCAAGGTACGGGCGCATCTGGATGAAATCCCTACCGGCATCCCCGAACCGCTGATTGTCGGGCGCGGCATCAATGATGTGGCCATCGTCACGCTCACCCTGTCGCCCAAGCCCGATCAGGCTGACCGTTGGACCGACCGCGACCTGGGCAAGCTGGCGGAAAAGCTGCGCACCGAACTAATCAAGGTGCCGGATATCGGCCCCAGCTATCTTTCCGGTCGCATCGGCGAACAGGTGCGGGTGGAACCCGACCCGGAAAAGCTGGCGCTCTACGGCATCACGCTGGAGCAATTGACAGCCAAGGTGCAGGGCGCCAACCGTTCCTTCCTGGCCGGGCGGCTGCTGGAAGGCGGGCGTAGCGTCGCCGTGGCCGCCGGGCAGACGCTGGGCGGGGTGCCCGATATCGGCCTGCTGCTGATCGGCAGCCGCGATGGCCGCCCCGTCTATGTGCGCGATGTCGCCCAGGTGGTGCTGGACAGCGCGCCGCTGGACCGCAGCGCCTGGACCATGGTGCGGGATGAGAAAGGCGCCTTCGTGCGCGTCCCCGCCGTCACCCTGGCCTTGGCCAAGCGGGCCGGGGCCAATGCCGTCACCGTCTCCCAGAACATTCTGGAGCGGGTGGAAAGCCTGCGGGGCCGCCTGATCCCCGATGGCATCAATGTGGAGGTGACGCGCGATTATGGCCAGACAGCCTCTGAAAAGGCCGATGAACTGCTGTTCCATCTGGGGCTGGCTACGCTCTCCATCGTGGCGCTGATCTGGCTGGCCATTGGCCGGCGGGAGGCGCTGGTGACCCTGGTGGTCATTCCCGTCACCATCCTGATGACGCTGTTTGCCGCCCATATCATGGGCTACACCGTCAACCGGGTCAGCCTGTTTGCGCTGATCTTCGCCATCGGCATTCTGGTGGATGATGCCATTGTGGTGGTGGAGAATATCGCCCGCCATTGGGCGATGCAGGATGGGCGCGACCGGCTGACCGCCGCCGTGCAGGCGGTGGCGGAGGTGGGGAACCCCACCATTGTTGCCACCCTGACGGTGATCGCCGCCCTCCTGCCCATGCTGTTCGTCTCCGGCATGATGGGGCCCTATATGGCACCCATCCCGGTCAATGCCTCGGCCGCCATGCTGTTCAGCTTCTTCGCCGCCATGGTGCTGGCCCCGTGGCTGATGGTGAAATTGTCGGGCAAAGGGGCCGATGGCGCTGGGCATGAGGGTGCGCATGATGGCGGGCCGCTGGGCCGGCTTTATCGCCGGGTGGCGACACCCTTGCTCTCCTCCCGCCGCCCTGCCGGGATTTTCCTGGCCGTCGTCGGCATTGCCACCCTGGTGGCGCTGGGCCTGTTCACCACGAAAAGCGTGACGGTGAAGCTGCTGCCGTTTGATAATAAATCGGAATTGTCGGTGGAATTGAACCTGCCGCGCGGCGCCAGCCTGCAGGACACCCAGCGCCTGCTGTTCCAGGCGGCGGAAATCGCCGGTACCTTGCCGGAGGTGCGGTCGGCCCAGATCTATGCCGGCACGGCGGCCCCCTTCAATTTCAATGGTCTGGTCCGTCACAGCTTCCTGCGCGCCAGCCCTGAACTGGGCGATGTACAGCTAAACCTGCTGCCCAAGGGGGAGCGGGATCGGGAAAGCCACGCCATCGCCCTGGACCTGCGCGCCAAGCTGCTGGCGGCCTTGAAGCTGCCGGAAGGGGCGGTGGTGAAGGTGGTGGAGGTGCCGCCCGGCCCACCGGTGCTGGCCACCTTGCTGGCGGAAATCTACGGTCCCGATGCCGCCACCCGCCGCGCCGTGGCGCTGGAGCTGCGCAAGCTGTTCGCCACCATCCCCTTCATCACCGATATTGATGATAGTTTCGGCACGCCCCAGCCGCGCCTGCGCCTGTCCATCGATCAGGACAA
The DNA here is from genome assembly GCF_009495745.1 of Niveispirillum sp. SYP-B3756. GTDB lineage: Bacteria > Pseudomonadota > Alphaproteobacteria > Azospirillales > Azospirillaceae > Niveispirillum. The sequence continues at coordinate 9,058 of NZ_WIDQ01000027.1, read as the reverse complement.
GCTGGAATTCTTAGGCGTTGAACAATCGGCCGTGTACGCGGCGATCCGGACCGTTCTGGGCAGCACGCCTATGGGCTATTCCCATCGCGGGGAGGAACGGTACCCCATCGATATCAGCATCGCCCTGCCCAAGGATGCCCGCGCCTGGACCGAGCGGCTGGCCGCCACCCCGGTGCCGGCCAATGCCCTGCCCGGTTCCAACCGAGTAGTGGAGTTGGGAGAGGTGCTGCGGGTGACGCGGGAGGAGGGCTCGCCCGTGCTGTTCCGCCGCGACGGTTATTTCACCGATATGGTGACCGCCGAACTGGCCGGCCGTTTTGAGGCACCGATCTATGGCATGGGGGCGGTGGCCGACGCGATTGACGCCCATGATTGGGGCAACCTGCCCAAACCCAGCATCCGGCTGGCCGGTCAGCCGGCGGATGAAAGTAAACCCAGCCTGTTATGGGATGGGGAATGGGAGGTCACCTATGTCACCTTCCGCGACATGGGGGCGGCCTTTGGCGTGGCGATCCTGGCCATTTATGTGCTGGTGGTGGCGCAGTTCGGCAGCTTCCGCCTGCCGCTGGTGATCCTGACGCCGATCCCGTTGACCTTGATCGGCATCATGCTGGGCCATTGGTTGCTGGGGGCGGCCTTCACCGCCACCTCGATGATCGGCTTCATCGCGCTGGCCGGCATCATCGTCCGCAACTCCATCCTGCTGGTGGATTTCATCCGCCACGGTGCCGGCAAGGGGCATACCTTGCGCGAGGTCTTGCTGGAAGCGGGGGCCGTGCGGTTCAAGCCGATCCTGCTGACGGCCCTGGCGGCGATGATCGGGGCCGCCACCATCCTGACCGACCCGATCTTCCAGGGGCTGGCGGTGTCGCTGCTGTTCGGGTTGGCGTCTTCCACGCTGCTGACCGTGCTGGTGATCCCGTGCATCTACATCGTGCTGCGCGATGGGGGGAAGGTGGTGTAGGGGGCTTTCTCAAGCCATTATTTACGACAGTCTCTTGGGTGCAGTGGCTTTCCGTAACCATTCCACCGTCACCCCGGCGGAGGCCGGGGTCCAGGGGCCACAGGCGCTTCGTTCTACGATACTGGACCCCGGCCTCCGCCGGGGTGACGGTAGTGGTTGCATGAAAACAGACATTCCCCTTTCCAACGTCGCATGTCGCTACCCTCCCCCCGTTGACGCCCCCCGAAATCCCCTCTATCTGCATGGATATGAATATGCATGACATGCAAGCGAATGCCGACCGTGCGGTCGATCTGTTGAAGGCGCTGGGCAACCGCTCCCGCCTGATGATCTTGTGCCAGTTGATCCAGGGCGAACGGTCCGTTGGCGATCTGGCCCAGCGCATTGGCGTGCGCGAAACGGCGGTCTCCCAGCAATTGGCCTTGCTGCGTAAAGACGGCCTGGTCCGCGCCCGCCGCGACGGCCAGACCATCTATTACGCCCTGGCCAGCGCGGAAGCCGGCCGGGTAATCCAGACCCTGTATGAGCTTTACTGTGCGACGCCGGCGGAGAATGCGTGCGGGTGATATCAAGAGGGATGACCCCTATTCGCAGGGTGCGGAAAAGCCATTTCCCGCACCCTGCCAGCTCCTGATCAGAGCTTCAGCGTCATACCAACAAACAGGTTCATGCCCAGCGCGTCATAAACACCCGGATAGGTATTGCCATTGCCAAAGGAGCTGAGCAGCCCGGCCGCGATGGCCGGCGGGGCCTTGTCGAAGATATTGTTCACACCGGCGCGCAGAGTCGCCCCTTCATAGACTTCCACCGAGCCGGTGAGATCGAAGTAATTATAGGCACCGATCTTGGCGTTGATATTGCTCTTGGTGCCAGCCAGGAACTCGTTATCCGTATTGCTGGACAGTTTGACCGAGCCGAAATAGCGCCAGTTGATCGACAGGTTGGCATTCATCCATGGCATCTGCCAGGTGGTGCGCAGCTGGTGACGCCAGGTGGGGTTGGGCTGGCCGCAGGTGGGGCCGAACAGGCCCTTGCATTCATAGGAACCCAGGCCCGGCAACTGCTCTGTCTCCCGCTTCAGCAGGTAGGTGCCAACCAGACCAATATTGATGCTGCCCAGATCGCGCTGGATCAGATCTTCCAGATCGAACCGGTAATCACCCTGCACATCCAGGCCGGAGGTGCGCAGATAACCGGTATTCTGCTGGGTGGAAACAATATAGCCGTTATTGCCGAACAGCACGCCATTGCTGGGATCACGATGGAACAGATTGCAGAAGAACGGGTTACCCGTCTGGATGCACTGGTTGATGACGGTCTGGGCGTCAACCGCACCGATATATTTGTCGATATTGATGTGGAAATAATCCACCGTCAGCGACAGGCCGGGCACAAATTCCGGCGTCAGCACCACACCGCCGGTGAAGGTGTCAGCCTCTTCCGGTTTCAACAGCGGGTTGCCGCCGCCCTGGGCCACACAGGTATCGGCCGGGCATTCCAGCGTATTGCCATATTGGGCTGCCGTCATGCCGCTGCGCTGGCAGGCCGCCAGCGAGGCGCTGGGATTATTGCCCGAACAAGGGTCTTGTGACGCGACATTCCCCAGGCTCTGCTGGGCATAGAGTTCGCTGATATTGGCGGCACGGACGGCACGGTTATAGGAACCGCGCAGACGCACATCGTCCGTCGGCGCATATTGCAGCTCCGTCTTATAGGTTTTCACCCAATCATCATTGTTGGAATAGCGCGACATGCGGTAGCCGCCATTCAGCGACAGCTCCTTCACCAGCGGGCGATCCTGCACCAGCGGCACTTGCAATTCGCCGTAGAACTCCTCCACATTCAGCTTGCCATTGTTCGGCTTGATGCCGCCGGCCTGGGCCAGGGCATCGGCCTGGTAATCGAGCGTTTCATCACGATGTTCGGCACCCAGCGCGATGCTGAAACCCTGTTCGGCGAACGGGCTTTGCAGGCCGTAATCCCCCAGCTGCCCGGTCACGCCGGCGCTGAACACGCGCTCCGTCTGCACCCCATTGGTATAGGTGGGGGCATAGAGATACTGGTACCCGGCTGCACTGATGCCGTTATATTTGAACACGTCAATCGGCGTACAGGACGGGTCGGTGCCGTCGATCTTGGATTTACAGGTGGGCGTGCCATTGACATTCACCACCTGCAAGGCCTTCTGCGCCTTGGCATTATCGACATTGTTCTTATAGCTCTCTTCCAGCCGGATGCTGGAATAGAGGAAATTGGCATCATAGGTCCAATTGTCGCCCAGCTTGCCGCGCACCCCGCTGCTGACACGATAGGCCGTGTGGCGCAGATCGTCGCGGCGCGGCTCGCTGCCGGGGCCGGTCAGGCGGTAGCCGATGAACGTATCCTTATCGACGGCCTGCCCGGTGGCACTGCCGCAGAGCTGTGCCGCCTGGCCGGCCGACATCAGCGGATTGTCGCAATTGATCTTGAACACCGTACCCTGGAACAGGGCGGACGGGGCCGCTTGCGAGAAGGTATGATCCTCCATGAACATGAAGGAACCATAGAGCTCGGCTTCCACGGCCAACTCATAATGGCCGACGGCACCCGCCGTCACCCGGCTGTCGGAACGCTGGATATAGTTGGTCGGCGAATAATTATAGGCAAAGGAACTGTCATAGGGCACCCAGCTCTTCTGGCCGTCCTTGGTGTTGTTCAGGGTGACATTCATGCCGGTCTGCGCGCTTTGGAACGAGAACAGGCCATAGGAATTATTGCTGGACCCGCCGCAGGCCAGCGCATCGGGGCCGGCCGGATCCAGGGCGCAGGATGAATAGTCGCGGCTGTCCTGGGTGACAGGGTTATTTTCACGGTATCCGGCATAGAAGGTGACATTGCCCTTCTTGTCACCGGAATTGAAGCCCATGGCGACATTGATGTCCTTCTTGGCGCCGTCCCAGGTGCTCTTGGGCGCCAGTTCATATCCCCGTTTGTTCAGCAGGGAACGGACATAGGAATTATCGTTGCGGGTATGGTTGATGGAATATTGCATGTCGGCGTAAACGCCGTCCAAATTCTTGCGCAGAATGAAATTCACCACGCCGGAAATGGCGTCGGAACCATAAACAGCGGAGGCACCGCCGGACACCACATCCACCCGCTCAATCATGGCGCTGGGGATGAAGTTCAGGTCGGCGGTTTCCGGCGGCAGCATCCGCTGGCCGTCGATCAGCACCAGATTGCGCACCGAACCCAGATTGCGCAGATTCACCCGCGCCGTGCCATCCGCCCCGTTGGAGGCATTCTCATTGGCATCGGCAGTGAATTGCGGCAGGCGGTTCAGCACATTTTCAACCTGCACCGCGCCTTGAAACTTGATCTCCGCCTCACCCACGGCGGTCAGCGGGCTGGCCGTCTGCAGGTTCGGCCCTTTCAGGCGCGTGCCGGTGACGATGATTTCGCTCAACTCCTGGTCCTGCGCCAGGGCCATCGGTGCGGTAACGCCGGCCAGTGCGATGGCCGTGCCGGCCAGCAGGCCGACCTTGTGGAATACCCGTTTCATTGATTGAACTCCCCTTTATGACGCTCCCCGTTCCGCGTCTGGGGAAAACTTCGCCCAGTTGGCCCGACATGTCAAATATCTTATACGATATAAAGTAATTACGCTGACTATTTGACCGCGGCAGGGGCAAGCCCCTCGACGCTGAAAGCACATAATATATTGTTATATAATGGTATTTTTAGCTTTTGTGTGGTCAGTCGGCGCGGTCGCGCGGCACCCGCCCAACGGATGCTGAAATGCAAAAGGCCCGGCGGGGGAGCGCCGGGCCTTCGGTCTTGGCTAGGTTATTTCGGCCCGATGGGCCGTGTGGCGGCAGCTTTTTCGACCATGTCGATGACCTGTTTGCGACGCTCACCGGCGAGCGGCAGGCGGGGCAGGCGGACACGTTCGGAGCCACGGCCCATGATCTGTTCAGCCAGCTTGATGGACTGGACGAGATCATGCTCAGCATCCAGATGCAACAGGGGCATGAACCAGCGATAGATGCGCCGGGCCTCTTCAATATCGCCGCGTTGCAGGGCGGCGACCAGGGCCACCGATTCCTGCGGGAAGGCGCTGGTCAGGCCGGACACCCAGCCATGGGCACCCAGGATCATGCCTTCCAGCGCCACATCATCCAGCCCAGCCATCAGCACATAGCGGTCGCCGAAGATATTGATCAGGTCGGTGAAGCGGCGCGGATCGGGGGCGCTTTCCTTGACCGCAACGATGTTGGGAATATCGGCCAGCTTTTCCAGCACGCGGGCGGAGATGGAGACGCGATAGGCGGGCGGGTTGTTATAGAGCATGATCGGCAGGCTGGTCGCCGCCGCCACCGCCTTGAAATGGGTGTACAGCTCTTCTTCGGTCGGCACATAGACCATGGCGGGCAGCAGCATCAGCCCATCGACGCCCAGCGCCTCCGCATCGCGGGCAAAGGCGACGGCGCGGGATGTGGTCAGTTCCGACACGCCGGTCACCACCGGCACCCGGCCGGCCACATTCTCCCGCGCCCGGGCCAGCACCGCCCGCTTCTCGTCGGGCTCCAGCGAGTTATTCTCGCCGCAGGTGCCCAGCAGGATCAAGCCATCCACACCATCGCGGATCAGCGCATCCTGGACACCGGCTGTCGCGTCATGATCAATCGACAAATCTTCCGCAAACTGCGTGGTCGCCGCAGGGTAAACACCACGCCACGTAAGCTCCGCCATCTTAAATCCTCCGTTGAATTGACAATCGTATACAGTATATAATGCCATTTGAAAAGGAGTTTGTTGCTATGCCGCAATTTCTCGTGATTGGTGCAGGCATTCTGGGTTTGTCAACGGCGTTGGCCTTGCAGGACAAGGGCCTGTCGGTAACGCTGGTGGATGACGCGCCGGATCAGCCACCCGCCTCCTGGGGCAATGCCGGGCATATCGCGGTGGAGCAGGTGGAGCCGCTGGCCAGCCCGGCCACGCTGCGCGGGGTGCCGGGGCGCCTGCTGGCCAGCGATGACGCCCTGTCCCTGCCCTTGCGCGACCTCCGGCATTGGCTGCCCTTTGGCATCCGGCTGGCGCTGGCGGCGCGACCGAAGACCTTTCGGGCCGGATCGGTGGCGCTGAAGGGGCTGGTCACCCATTCCATGCCGGCCTGGCAGCGGCTGGTATCCGGGCTGGGCCAGCCCGATCTGCTGCGGCAGGATGGTCATTTTGTCTTGTGGGACACACCGCAGAGTGCCGCCGCCGGCCTGGCCCGCTGGCAGGCCAGCGATACCGGCACCACGGATTTTCACCCCATCGACAGGGAAGAGACGGCGCAGTTGCGCGCCCTGCTGGGGCGTGACCCGGCCGGCGGCATCCGTTTCCGGGGCAGCGGCCAGATTGCCAGCCACGACCGGCTGTTCCAGGCGATGCGGGAGAAGCTGCTGGGCCGGGATGGGCAGATCGTCACTGGCAAGGCCATCGCCCTGCCGGTGACGGATGGAAGGGCGGCGGTGCGGCTGGCCGATGGCACGCTGTTGGCGAGTGATGGCATTATCGTCACCGCCGGGGTGGCCAGCCGCCCGCTGATGGAAAGCCTGGGCCATCGGGTACCGATGATCGCCGAACGCGGGTACCATTTGCACGCCCCGCCGGGGGAATGGCCGGCCGATCTGCCGCCGTTGGTGTTTGAGGATCGGTCGCTGATCGTCACCCGCTTTGCCGATTATCTGCGCTGTTCCAGCTTTGTGGAATTCAGCCATCCGGACAGCCCCGCCGATCCGCAGAAATGGGAACGGCTGCGCCGCCGTGTGCAGGCGCTGGGCCTGCCCTTCCCCCTGCCCGCCGCCGAATGGGTGGGCAGCCGCCCCACCCTGCCCGACTATCTGCCCGCCATCGGTCGCAGTGACCGGGCGGGCAATCTGTTCTATGCCTTCGGGCATCAGCATCTGGGCCTGACGCTGGGGCCATTGACGGGGGAATTGATCGCCGCCCAGGCGACGGACCAGCGCCCCGCCCTTGATCTTTCGCCCTTCGATCTTGATCGTTTCGGATAAGGAATAATCATTATGACAACCGGTATCGGTGGTTCCACTATCGAAATGGAGCTTGCTGGCCTTGGCCCCTGGGCGGATATCGCCCCCGCCATCACCCCAGCGGAGCGGGAGGCGCGGCTGGAACAGGCCCGCCGCCTGATGGGGACGATCGGGGCCGATGCCATGTTGGTGGGGGCCGGGGCCAGCCTGCATTATTTCGCTGGCGTGCCCTGGGGCGCCTCAGAACGGCTGGTCGCCATGCTGCTGACCCGGTCGGGCGATCCGCTGCTGTTCTCCCCCACCTTCGAACTGGGGTCGCTCGCCGCCGACACGGCCATTTCCGCCAGCGTGCGTGATTGGCAGGAACATGAAAGCCCCTATGCGCTGGTGGCCGGCGCACTGGCGGAACGGGGAGTTACCACCCTGGCCATTGATCCTGCCATGGCCTTCACCATGGTGGAGAGGCTGCGCAAGGCCGCACCGGGCGTCAACCTGCTGGATGCCACGCCGGTGATCGATGGCTGCCGCATGGTGAAATCCGCGGCCGAACTGGCGGCCCTGCGTCAGGCCAAACAGATGACGCTGGAGGTGCAACGCCGGGCCGCCCGCATCCTGCACCCTGGCATCACCGCCACGGAGGTGAAGCGTTTCATCGAACAGGCGCATCGGGCACTTAGCGCTGCCGGCAATAGTTTCTGCATCGTCCAGTTCGGCCGTTCCACCGCCTTCCCGCACGGGTTACCAGGGGAAAGCGTGCTGACGGAAGGTGATGTGGTGCTGATCGATACCGGCTGTCTGGTCCAGGGCTATAATTCCGACATCACCCGCACCTATGTGTTCGGCGAGCCCACGCCCGAACATCGGCGCATCTGGGCGATTGAGCGGGAGGCCCAGCAGGCCGCCTTCGATGCCGTACGTCCCGGCGTTCTGTGCGAGGCGGTGGACGCCGCCGCTCGCCGCGTGCTGGAGGCGCATGGTCTGGGCCCCGATTACCGGCTGCCCGGCCTGCCCCATCGGACGGGCCATGGAATCGGCCTGTCGATCCACGAGGCTGCCTATCTGGTGCGCGGCGACAAGACCCCGCTGGCCGCCGGCATGTGCTTTTCTAATGAGCCGATGATCGTCGTACCCGACCAGTTCGGCATTCGCCTGGAAGACCATTTCCATGTGACTGAAACCGGTGCCGCATGGTTCACACAGCCGTCGCCGTCCATCGACCGTCCGTTCGGCTGAACAATGGCAACCCGCCCGTGCAGGTGCCGGGCGGGTGACCTTCAGAACCGGTCCCGTACCAGAGGTCTGATCCGGTACACGGAAAAAAATTCACACAACACCCGTTAAGAGGGTAATTTACCAATCAGCGCTCACCGTATAATATAGATATATAGCCCATATGGGCTAACCAGAATGGCGGTCGCCGATCCGGGGCCTGCTGAAATTGCAACGCCCATCGCCTTGGGCTTAGGGAGAGGTGCTGTATGTTTGGCTGTCCGGGTTACCCGCAAACAATTTCCTATCCCCAAACGATTTCTTATCCGCAGGCGCTCCCCTGCGCCCCCGCCAGCTGCTATTACCCGCAGACCATCAGCTTTGCTCAGCCCGGTACCATCAGCTTCGCTCAGCCCGGCACCATCAGCCTCGCTCAGCCGGGCACCATCAGCTTCGCTCAGCCGGGCACCATCAGCCTCGCTCAGCCCGGTACCATCAGCTTCGCTCAGCCCGGCACCATCAGCCTCGCTCAGCCGGGCACCATCAGCCTCGCTCAGCCCGGCACCATCAGCCTCGCTCAGCCGGGCACCATCAGCTTCGCTCAGCCCGGTACCATCAGCTTCGCTCAGCCCGGTACCATCAGCTTCGCTCAGCCCGGTACCATCAGCTTCGCTCAGCCCGGTACCATCAGCTTCGCTCAGCCCGGCACCATCAGCCTCGCTCAGCCCGGCACCATCAGCTTCGCTCAGCCCGGCACCATCAGCCTCGCTCAGCCGGGCACCATCAGCTTCGCTCAGCCCGGCACCATCAGCCTCGCTCAGCCGGGCACCATCAGCTTCGCTCAGCCCGGCACCATCAGCCTCGCTCA
>NZ_WIDQ01000026.1 GCF_009495745.1 Niveispirillum sp. SYP-B3756 | reverse complement strand
TTGGCAAGATTGGCAGCGTTAAGCGTCACTTCGACGTAACCGAAGTCGGTCGCGTCGGTATCAATTTCGACCTTTGCGTTGGCACCAGTACCGGTCACACGGATATTGGCGGCGGTCAGCCCGCTGACGTCGCTCAGTTGGATGGCATCACCCACCGCCAGATCGGTGAAGACGTCGCCGTCCAGGTTGGACGCGCTGCCGACGAACAGGTCGTTGCCAGCGCCGCCGGTGAGGCTGTCGGTGCCGGTGCCGCCAATGATGGTGTCGTTGCCGACCCCGCCGGTGATGGTGTCGGCCCCGCTGCCGCCGGTGAGGCTGTCGGCTCCGTCGCCACCGGCGATGTTGTCGGCCCCACCGCCGCCGTTGATGCTGTCTGCCCCGCTGCCGCCGGTGATGGATTCGTTGCCACCGCCGCCAGTGACGGTCATGCCGCCGCCAGTGATGGCGGAGAGATTGATGCTGTTTAAGCCGCTGGTGTTGGTGTCGCCCGACAGGTCGATCGTCCGCAGCCCCTCGTCATAGGCGTTGGCGTTAAACGTCATGGTGATGGTGAAGGAGGTGGTGCCGAAGGCGATCCGCTCAACGCCACTGATCCGGCTGGACCAGTCCTGGCCCACCCCAAAGGTGAAGGTGCCGGTGGGGGTAAACAGCAGCGTGTCGGTGCCGGCACCGCCATCAATACTGTCGATGAAGCTGTTGCCCGAGTTCCTCAGCAAAGCGCTGGAGGTATAGACGAAGACGTCGTCACCATCACCGCCGATCAGCGTGTCAGCCGTGCCATTGCCGGCCCCGCCGGTGATGGTGTCGTTGCCGGCCCCGCCGGTCAGCGTATCGGAGCCATCGCCGCCGGTGATGCTGTCATCGCTGCTGGTGCCGGTGATGGCCGTGCCGGTGGTGTTGCTGGTGGTCAGCAGGCCGGTATCGTTAAGGCTGCGCACCATGGCGCCGGCGTCCAACGTCACGCCCGACACGGTTAGCGTGTGGCCGGCCAGCGTCAGGGTGTTTGTTTCGCTGCTGCTTATCGAACTGCTGAGCGTGCCGATGGTCTCGTCAGCCCCCAGTGCCAGGGTTGCGTTATTACCCACTCCTCCCACGGTCACGGCGCCGCTGTCGGCGAGCGCGCTGCCGCCGTTCAGCGTCAGGGTGCCGGCGTTGAGCGCGGTGCCGCCGGTGTAGCTGTTGGTACCCGACAGGACGAGCGATCCGGCGGACGTCTTGGTCAGCGAACCGCTGCCGGAGATCGGGGCACTGATAGTGATGGTCGAACTGGCACCAGGTGTCGTGATACCGGTGGTGCCCGCCAACACCAGCTCGCCGCCGGTGCCCGCCGCGATCGTGACCGTCTTGCCGGTGCCGCCGAAGATGGTGTCGCCGGCCCCGATGGTGGCGGTGCTGCCGCTCAGCGTGATGGAGGCACCGGTGGAGAGATTGCTGAGGTTGATGCTATCAGCACCGCTCTGCGCCACGCCGCGCGCGAGCGCTTCCCGCAGGGAGAAGCCATCGGCGGCATTCCCGTTGGAATCGTCCGTGGTGGCGGTGACATAAATGTTGGAACTGGTCACCGTCACGTCGGCGGTGGTCGCCGTGGTGCCGTCATTCAGGCTGAAGCGGATGGTCGCGTCGCCATAGGGTTTGGTATTGGCGTAGGCGACGTGCTGGATGACGTCCTGGACCAAGGTCGTCGTGGCGTTGGCGTCAAAACTGATGGTCAGCACGCCACCGGTGTTGGTGTAGGTGGCGAAGGTCGTGGCGCCGCCATTGATCGTCAGCGCGCTGCCGGTGTCGGTGAAGCTGCCGCCGCTGGCGAAGCTGAACGTGTCGTTGCTCGTCGCGTCGGCGGAGCCGCCGGTGAAACGCTGGACCGTCAGCGAGCCGTTGTTCCAGTTGCCGTTGGTGCCGGACGGGTCGTTCTCGGTGTCCGAGGCGGTCGCCGAGCCGGCCAGGGTGGTGGTGCCCGACAGAGCCACCGTATTGCCGGTACCGGCGGTGCCGGTGCCGTTCAGATCGAGCGTTGGCGCCGTATTGTCGGGGGCCAGCGTGAACAACGTATCGGCACCGCTATTGGCGCTGCTGGCAACAAAGACGACATTGGCAAGATTGGCAGCGTTAAGCGTCACTTCGACGTTACTGAAGTCGGTCGCGTCAGTATCGATCTCGACCTTCGCGTTGGCACCGGTGCCGCTCACGCGGATATTGGCGGCGGTCAACCCGCTGACGCCGCTCAGTTGGATGGCATCGCCTGCCGACAGATCGGTAATCGTATCGCCGTTCAGATCAGACACACTGCCGACGAACAGGTCGTCGCCGCTAATGCCGGCCATGGAGTCTGTGCCGGCACCGCCGCTGATGGTGTCGTCGCCCAAACCGCCATTAAGGCTGTCGTCGCCGGCACCGCCATCCAGGATGTCATTGCCTTGATTGCCCTTCAGGGTGTCATTGCCGTTGCCACCGACGAACGTATCAGCACCAGCACCGCCGGTGATACTATCGGCGCCGGTGCTGCCGGTGACACTCAATCCACCACCGGTAATGGCTGTCAAAACGACTTTATTGGCGCCACTGGCATTGGTGTCGCCCGACAGGTCGATCGTCCGCAGCCCCTCCGTGTAGGCGCTGGCGGTTAACGTCATTTCCACGTTGACGCCAGTGGCACCGACGGCGATTCGCTCAATACCACTGATCCGGCTGGACCAGTCCAGGCTCGTCCCTAAGTTGAAGGTGGTGGTGGGGGTGAACAGCAGCGTGTCGGTGCCAGCACCACCATCGATACTGTCGATGAAGCTGTTACCTCCGTTCGTCAGCAAAGCACTGGAGGTATAGACGAAGACGTCGTCACCGTTGCCGCCGATCAGCGTGTCGGCAGTGTTGTCGCCCCCACCACCGGTGATCGTATCATTACCATCACCGCCGGTCAGCGTATCGGACCCGGAACCGCCGGTGATGCTGTCATCGCTGCTGGTGCCGGTGATGGCCGTGCCGGTGGTGTTGCTGGTGGTCAGCAGGCCGGTATCGTTAAGGCTGCGCACCATGGCGCCGGCGTCCAACGTCACGCCCGACACGGTTAGCGTGTGGCCGGCCAGCGTCAGGGTGTTTGTTTCGCTGCTGCTTATCGAACTGCTGAGCGTGCCGATGGTCTCGTCAGCCCCCAGTGCCAGGGTTGCGTTATTACCCACTCCTCCCACGGTCACGGCGCCGCTGTCGGCGAGCGCGCTGCCGCCGTTCAGCGTCAGGGTGCCGGCGTTGAGCGCGGTGCCGCCGGTGTAGCTGTTGGTACCCGACAGGACGAGCGATCCGGCGGACGTCTTGGTCAGCGAACCGCTGCCGGAGATCGGGGCACTGATAGTGATGGTCGAACTGGCACCAGGTGTCGTGATACCGGTGGTGCCCGCCAACACCAGCTCGCCGCCGGTGCCCGCCGCGATCGTGACCGTCTTGCCGGTGCCGCCGAAGATGGTGTCGCCGGCCCCGATGGTGGCGGTGCTGCCGCTCAGCGTGATGGAGGCACCGGTGGAGAGATTGCTGAGGTTGATGCTATCAGCACCGCTCTGCGCCACGCCGCGCGCGAGCGCTTCCCGCAGGGAGAAGCCATCGGCGGCATTCCCGTTGGAATCGTCCGTGGTGGCGGTGACATAAATGTTGGAACTGGTCACCGTCACGTCGGCGGTGGTCGCCGTGGTGCCGTCATTCAGGCTGAAGCGGATGGTCGCGTCGCCATAGGGTTTGGTATTGGCGTAGGCGACGTGCTGGATGACGTCCTGGACCAAGGTCGTCGTGGCGTTGGCGTCAAAACTGATGGTCAGCACGCCACCGGTGTTGGTGTAGGTGGCGAAGGTCGTGGCGCCGCCATTGATCGTCAGCGCGCTGCCGGTGTCGGTGAAGCTGCCGCCGCTGGCGAAGCTGAACGTGTCGTTGCTCGTCGCGTCGGCGGAGCCGCCGGTGAAACGCTGGACCGTCAGCGAGCCGTTGTTCCAGTTGCCGTTGGTGCCGGACGGGTCGTTCTCGGTGTCCGAGGCGGTCGCCGAGCCGGCCAGGGTGGTGGTGCCCGACAGAGCCACCGTATTGCCGGTGCCGGCGGTCCCGGTGCCGTTGAGGTCGATGACCGGCGCCGTGTTGCTCGGGCCGCCGCCCGTGACCGTCAGTGCCGCAGTGTCGGTCGCGGTTGAGAAGGCGGTGGTGCCGCCATTCGTCGTGGTGTCGACCTTACTGCCGGCCGTCCCCGTGAACTGGTCCCAGGCCCGGAACGTCACGGCGTTGGACAGGGTGCCGCTGTAGGAGGAACTGCTGGCTTGGAAATAGAGGCGGGTGTTGCTGTCGGCGCTCAACAGCAGGGCGTTGCTGGCGCTGACCGCGCCGACGGCCGTCCAGTTCGTTCCGCCATCGGTGGTGTAATACCAGCTTCCCTGGCTGGTATCGACCGCCGTGAGCGCGATGCCCGTGCGGGTGGTAAGATCGCCGTCGGTGACGCTGCTCAGGCTGCCGCCGATATCCACGAGCGACGACACCAGCGTCCCCACGGCGCCCGAGGGCGCGCTGTTCACCGGCTGCGTCTCATCCGCCAGCACCGGCGTCTTGCTGGAATCCAGAACCGGTGCACTGTTGTTGTTGGTTTGATTCGTATCGATGCCGTCAAACAAAAAATTGACGCCAATATTCCCGTGACCGGTCGAATTTTGAACTGTTACCCTGATTGTTTTCAGACCCGTCCAATTCGACCCAAACGTCAGGAGGCCGCCATGGGATGCCGTAATTACAGGACTGCTTCCAAAAGCACTGGTTAAATCAACATCTTGTTGATTTGTCAGGGTGATAGAGTTGTTGCCGGTTCCATACGTACCATTTTGATATATATTGACATCTGCCTGCACAACAACTTGATCATTGCTGTCTAATCCGAAAAATCTTACGGTGTCTTCGCGGGCTCCATTGTCCTTATCATAGGATTTCTGACCGCCATTGTCAAAATTAGTGTTGATGACCTCACGAAAAACCATCGAGTTGATATAAAAGTCATTGCCATTGGCGAGTGAAATATCCACGCCTACGGGCTGTGTGCTCGAGCTACTCGCAGGAGCGGTGGAAAGATAAGCGCTTTTCCCGCCTCCAAAATAAACATTGTAATCCGCAACAGTAAACTGAAGGTTTGTCCCAAAATAACTGGCAAATTTCAAACTTCCGGCTGTCTCGCTATAAGAAGAAACCACTCCCGTATCGGCATCAGTAACACTCTCAAAATTCTCGACCATCAGGGTCGAGGTGGACAAGGTTCCGGAATAAAGATCGGCCTCGACAGGCCCGATCACCACGGAGGACTCGACCGCGCCGACCGATGCTTCCAGCGTCCAGTTTCCACCCAGCGCCGCGGCGCCGGTCAGGTCGGTAGAGGCCGCGACATCGGCCCCCGTCGCCATCGCCAGATTGGCGATGAAGGTCGCGCCATCGGTCCCGGCGGCGACGTCGCAGCCATAGAGCAGCAGGTCGCCATTGGCGGTCAGCGCCTTGCCAATGGCGGTCAGGTCCGCTTGGCGGCCGGTCAGCGTGGCGTCGGTCAGCGTCACACTGCCAAGCTGGAGCGCACCCTCGTCGCCGTGGCTGAGGATGTGGATGGCGTCATAGCCGGAATGGGCTTGGGCCCAATCGGCCATCTGGGCGAGCCCGTCCAGGTTGGCATCAAGCACCACCACTTCCGCCCCCGGCGACACGCCAGCGGCCAGTGTCTGCCAGTCGGTAATGTTGGATTCGATGAACACGACTTCTTTCCGGCCGCCTTCCAACACCGGATCGGCCGCTTGCAGTTCGGCGGGGGCCATGGCCAAAGCGTCCGATGCGCCCGCTTCCCCCCCTTCGTCTGCGAACATCCGATCAACGGTACCGAAAATGACCTGCTTGTTCATCGCCCCAACCTTTCCGTCTGCACCCCAAGACCCCAAACCCCAGGACGCGTCGTTACCATCCTGCATCCGACCGGATGTTTCTCTCTGCGCCTGCAGATGCCGGATCAATCCAGGATCGCTTGAGTAATCTTCGTACAACATCAGCGTAGAATATTCCACAGTCCGATCGGACTGTGATACTAGAATTTATGAATTTTACGTCACAGCGCGCATACGATCAGAATAAAATTTTCATTTGTTAATACATTAACATTGTTTTGTCGCCATCATTAAAGCAATACAAAATTTTTCAAAACATAGTATGCATAATATTTTCCAACGCAAATCTTATGCATACTATATTATCAAAATATTATATTATAATTTATGGTCAACTCAGATTGACTTTGATAATTTGGTGTAAATATAGATTTATTACAATCAATAAGAACAAGATGGATGCGGGCAGCGGCGGCGGGTGCCCTTGGCGACAACAGGAGATCCTGGGCTGGGACTGTTGGGATACCGACGCGCTGCTGATGATCAACAAGAAAGGTTTCTTGAGGCAAGGCAGGGCATCGTGCGAAGTGGTGCGGCAAGATACGGGTTCGACCAACAAGATTACGAACTGCCAGATTGGGGTGTTCGCCTGCTACGTGTCGTGGCAACCTTGGGGACTATCAGGAGCCCCGTTCGCATCATTATGCCCCAGCCGAGCACGAAATTCCTGATCGTCCCCTTCGGCCGCAGATGGTGGTACGCCCGCCAAGGGCTGGCCGACTGGCGAGATGATTGCAGTAATATTCGATCTAATACAAACCCGCCTAAAGGCTGACCTTTAGGCGGGTTTGAGGCCGGCGACCGCCGGCTCAGCGCCACGTGGCTTGCCGAGCCAAGGGCACGGAGGTGCCCGCCTGGCGCGTGAGGGAACGCAAATCCTTTTGCAGGCAGCAGCCTGGCAGCGAGAAAATGGCTCTCCCCTTTTCCAGGGCAAGTCCAGTTCCGGATCGCTTGGACCAGGGCGTCAGCGGATCTTGAACAACGCCTCCGCGTTGGTCTGGAAGAATTTCCGCTTCACCTCCAAGGGCATGTCCATCGCGTCCAGCGCCGCGACCTCTTCCACCGGGCATTGGTAGGGATAGTCCATGGCGTACAGCACGCGATCCACGCCCATCACCTTCTGGGTGAACTTGATCGCTTCCTCCCAGGCGACGCCGGAATTGGTGATGTGGAAATGCTCCCGCAGGTAAGTGGAGACCTTGCCCTTCTTCAGCGGCTTCATGCATTCATAGCGGCCGGTACGCACCCCGGCCCCATGCATGAAATCCAGCCGGTAGAGCCAGAAGGGCAGGGCCTCTCCCATATGGCCGATGATGATCTGCAATTTCGGGAACCGGTCCAGCGTGCCCGACGTGATCAGGCGCAGCGCGTGCATCCCCGTTTCCACCCCGAAACCGAAAAGCGCCCCATCCAGCCCGGCCGCCAGCAGCGGGCCGATCATGGATGCTGGCGGCGTGTTGGGGTGAATATAGAGGGGGACATCCATCGCCTCGATGGCTTCCAGCACCTCATGGAATTTCGGATTGTCCAGATATTCGCCCAGGATGTGGCTGTTGATCAGCACACCGGACAGGCCCAGCTTGCCGATGGCGCGTTCGATTTCCCGCGCTGCCGCCTTGGGGTTCTGCGGGGCACAGGCGGCCATGCCGCTGAAGCGGGTGGGGTACTTGGCGATGGCTTCCGCCAGCCGGTCATTGGCGGTTTCCGCCACCATGGTGGCGCGGTCGGCATTGCGGATGACGTTGGTGCCTGGCGCCGTCAGGCCCAGAATCTGGCGGTCGATGCCGCGTTCATCCATATGCGCGATGCGCTGTTCGCCCAGATCCATCAGGGCGTTGGCCACAAAGCGCGGCCGTTCGGCCGGATGATCCAGATAATAGCCGATCAGGCTGAGGAACCCCGGATCGACATCCGGTGCCGCCAACTCCTCCCGGAAAGCTGCGATCAGCTCGGGCGTGGTGAAGGCCTCCTCGGTTGCGATGCGCAGATAGCCCTGGGCGCCGCCGGTCTTGGGCATGGTCATAGGTCGCCTCCCTGTTTTCAATATTGATGGATGGTTTTGGTGACAAGGCAGGCGGCCAGACCCTCCGGCCCATCCTCCGACCCATGGCCGCTCTCCTTGACCCCGCCAAAGGGCGCGTCGGCGGCGGCCAGTGCGGTGGTGTTGATGGCCACCATGCCCGCTTCGATGGCATCGCCGATCAGGTTGGCCCGGCGCGCATTCTCCGTGAAGGCGAAGGAGGCCAGGCCATAGGGCAGGCGGTTGGCCTGCTCCACCGCTTCGTCCAGGGTGGCGAAGGGGGTGGCGACGACAACGGGGCCAAACGGCTCCTCATTCATGATGCGGGCCTTGTTGGGGACATCTGACAAAACCGTCGGCTGCCAGAAAAAGCCCTTGCTCTCAATCGCTTCGCCGCCCGTGCGGATGCGGGCGCCGTGGCGGACGGCATCCTGGACAAGGTCGCTGATGGCGGCCGGGCGGCGCGGGTTGGCCATCGGCCCCATCTGGGTGTCGGGCGCCAGACCGTCGCCCACCTTCATCTGCGACAGGCGCTTGGCATAGGCTTCCACGAACCGGTCATAGATGCCCTGCTGGATATAGAACCGGGTGGGGGAGACGCAGACCTGGCCGGCATTGCGCACCTTGCTGTTGGCCAGCATCTCCACCGTGCGATCGAAATCGCAATCATCGAAAATGATCACGGGCGCGTGGCCGCCCAGTTCCAGGGTCGTCACCTTCATCGTGTCGGCGCAGAGCCGCATCAGATGTTTGCCGACGACCGTCGATCCCGTGAAGCTCAGCTTGCGGATGATGGGGCTTGCCAGCAGATGGCGCGACACCTCGTCCGGCACGCCGAAGACAAGCTGCACGACATCGGACGGGCAGCCGGCGTCGATCAGCGCCTGGACCACGGCCATGGCCGATGCCGGGGCCTCTTCCGCCGGTTTCAGGATCACCGAACAGCCAGCCGCAATGGGGGCACCCAGCTTGCGGCCGGGATTATGGATGGGGAAATTCCAGGGCGCGAAGGCCGCTACCGGACCCACCGGCACCTTCATCACCAGCGAGCGCTGACCCGCCGGACGGACCAGCACGCGGCCATAGACCCGGCGCGCTTCCTCTGCGTAGAAATCGAACAGGCCGGCGCAGGCGATGGTCTCAATCCGGGTTTCCGCCAGGGTCTTGCCTTCCTCCCGCGTGGCGTTGCGGGCGATCAGATCGGCTCGTTCCCGCAGCAACCGGGCGGCATCGCGCAGCACGCGGGCTCGTTCATCGACCGGTGTCTTGCTCCAGGTCCGGAAGCCCCGGTCGGCGGCGGCCAGTGCCCGGTCAAGATCGGCGGCACCGGCCAGGGGCAGTTCGCCCAGGGCTTCACCATTGGCCGGGTTGATGACAGTGTGGCTGCGGTCGGCCCGCATGATCCATTCACCATCAATATACATGCCGAGTTTGGGATAGTCGGCGGAAGTCTGGTCAACCAAAATTGATCCTTTCGGTCGCGCGAAGGGGCGATCAGGCAGCGCTGGTCTGGGCCGGTGCCCAGTTGCCATGCAGGCCCTGACGGATGCGGAAGGGCAGGCCGATGGTCGCGATGGGACCGGCCGCAAGATTGAGAGCGTTGAACAGCAGCAGGCGGGATGCGTGCTCCACCAGCCGGTTCTCGATCACCACGATGTAACCATCACCTTCGGCATTGGAGCCGGGGCGCGGAATGAAGGCCGGCTCCTGGAAGGAAGAGGTGGAGCCGACCCAGTAGGTATCGGTCTCTCCCGTTTCCAGGTCGATGCGGCCCAGCGTGTTCATCATCAGGCCCGACGCGCTGCGCCCGCCCGGCAGGTCCACGGGCTTGGTCATGTCCTGGACAAGCTGCCAGCCATAGCGATTCTTCACCCCGGCAAACCGGTCATCGATGCGGGGGAACTCACCCACCAGATTGGCCAGCGGCGCCATCTGGATGTCGTCGCTGTTGGCACTCATATCCACCGTCCAGCGCGTCATGGTCGCGGCGGCTTCATGTGGCTGGAACGGCGCGCCTTCGGTGTCGGGGAAGAAGGGGAACATGTTGCCCTTCGCCATCGGCACATCGAAATGCACCTTGCTGCCGTCCTCATGCGCATTCATGACGTGGCTGGCAAAGCAGGTGGGGGCGGAGAACCAGCGGATATCTTCCGCCCCGCCATTGCGCGGCAGCACGCCCAGATGCACCGGCCGCCCCCGGTCGAAGCCGAAATGCGACAGGCCGGCCTTCAGCCGTTCCCAGGAACCGACAATCGGCACCACATGGAAGATGACGTAATTTTCGGTAAATCCGAAGTCGTGCATCATGCAGTAATAGGGGATCTCGAACCAGACCTCGTTCGTGATCTGCCCTTCCGCGCTGATCGTGTAATAGACCATGTCGCGGGTACACAGGCCCTTGGCGGCATAGCCGAAGCTCAACATCTCACCGGTGCGCGGGTCGATCTTGGGATGGGCGGAGAAGGTCTGCGATGTCATCGCCCCACCGAAATCATAGGTCGGGTCCAGCGTCGCCAGCGTTTCCGGGTCCATGATCACGGGCGGGCTGTCCTCCTTCAGGGCGAACAGCTTGCCGGCATGGACCAGCACATTGGTATTGGCGGTGCCGCGCACTTCCCCCTGTACACTGTCATCATCGGTCAGCGGGTTGCGGTAGGCACCGAACAGGGCGCGGCCGGCCTGGCGTTCCAGCGTGAACTTGTCGGTACGGACCCAGCGCTGCTGCAGGGCGACATTGCCATCCTTGAAGCGGAAGCGCGTCACCATGCCGTCGCCGTTGAACCAGATATCGTCGCCGGCCAGCGGCGGGAATTGCGGGTCCGGCGCCACGCGGTAGAAGCTGCCATCCAGATCGGCGGGAACGGCACCATCCAGCACAGGCAGGTGATTGACATCCGCCTCCACGCCCGAGGGGGCGAAGAAACCGGTGAAGCTGGGCGTATTGGGAAATTTCATGATAGGCCCCTTGCACGGAAAGTTTCAGGACGGATGGTCATGGGCGATCCTCCGCCGCGATGGCGCGGGCGGCCAGCCCGTAATGCAGGGCGGCCCAGGCATAGAGACCGATGCTGGTCAGAAGCGCGCTGCGCACCCCGATGGCTGAGGCGGCGGCCGCGTCGGTGATGCCGGAGGCGGTGGCGAACAGGTCGCTGAGCAGGCCCAGCAGCGGCGGGCCGAAACCCACCCCCACCATGGTGGAAACGAAGAAATAGACGAAGGCTGCCGTGGTGCGCTGCTGTGGTGCCACCATGTTCTGGAAGGCGACCAGCGTGGGCACCGAGTGGAAGAACAGGAAGATGCCGGCAATGGTGATCAGGGTCACCGCCGCGACATGATTATCCAGCCCGTAACCGGCCAGAAAGAGCGGCACGCTGGTGGCGATGCCGCAGAAGGGCAGCAGCGCATACCAGCGCCGGCCGCGTCTGGCGATGAAATCAATGCCGAAGCCCCCCAGGCTCATCCCTGCCGTCGATGCCGTGGTGCTGATGATCGCCACATAGAGGGCGGTCGTGGTCAGCGGCAATTCATGCACACGCATGAAAAAGGGGGCTGTGAAGGCGCCGCCCGCGAACAAAGCCATGCTGGCCAGCGCCAGTCCGGCCAGCATGTGGCGAAAGGCCGGGCGGCGGAACATCTGCGTGAACACCTCCCGCGTCCGGGGCGGGGTGGCGGTGGGGGTGGCAACATTGCCCCCGGCCAGCCCGTCGCTATGGCCGCGCGGCGGGTCGCGCAGCAGCAGGCGGAACAGCAGGGCCACCACCAGACCCGGCGCGCAGACCAGCATCAGTGCCACCCGCCAGCCATGATCCTGCGCCAGCCAGGCCGCCACGACGGAGCCCAGCAAGGCCCCCACTGGGGCGCCCAGCCGCATCACGGTCAGGGCAAAGCCCCGTCGGTGGGGCGGGAAATGGTCGCCGATCAGAGAAGTGCTGGGGGCTTGCACCCCGGCCTCCCCGATGCCAACGCCAATGCGGCACAGGAGCAGCGTCCAGATATTGGTGGCCATGCCGCAGAGCAGACTCATCAGCGAAAAGGCCGCGACTGAGACGGAAATGATGGTGACCCGGTCGCGCCGTTCTGCCAGCCGGGCGATGGGCAGGCCCAGCGTGGAATAAAGAATGGCGAAGGCCAGGCCACCCAGCAGGCCGAACTGAAAATCGCTGAGACCCAGATCCTTTTTGATCGGCTCCGCCAAGGTCTGGATGATCACCCGGTCGACATAGGCAAAGGCCGATACCAGCAGGATCAGCACCAGCAAGGTCGCGCGGTAGCCACGCCCGAACAGGGGATCTTCCGCAGCCTTCTGTATCGGAAGGGTCATCTTGGCCCCCCTTTCTTGCTGTAGGAACGGGGGGAAGTCCTGCAACTTCCCCCGCTGGATCAGAAGGAGAAGCGGAAGCCGGCCTTGAAGGTGCGGCCGATGCTGTCATAGAGGACCGGGTTGGTGACGCCGAAGCTGGACGGCAGATCGTTGGGCGGATCGCGGTCGAACAGGTTGTTCACGATGCCGAATAACTGCACCTTTTTGTCATTGATGGTCAGGTCATACTGGGCGTTCAGGTTGAACAGCCAGTAATCATCGACGCGATTGTCACTGATGCTGTTGGGCAGGGTCGGGCTGTAGCCGGACTGATGCGGACCGATCAGCGTGGCATTATAGACCCCGCGTGAGATGTAGCGGGATTGCAGGGTTCCGGTGAAGTCGCCCAGGGCATAGGTGGCACTGAGCGTACCGGTGAAGGTTGGCAGGCCGGAGGGCTGTGACGTGGGCGCGCCGTTCATCCCGGCCCGGTCCACAGAAGCACCCGTGGCATCAATGGTGATCAGGTCGAACAGATAGGTGCCGAGCGCGCGCAGGGTCAGGTCGCCACCCCCCAGGGCCAGCTTGTAGCGGGCCTCGATATCCACGCCGCGCGTCTTCAGCGTGTTCAGGTTCAGATTGGCATTGCTGACGCTGGTGATGGCACCGGCCGCGTTGCGGGTGATCAGGGAGCAGAGTTCCTTGGCACCGGCGGCACAGCGATTGATGATGACCTGACCGCCCAGCGTGGTGATGGCGCCATCCAGGCTGATGTCGAAATAATCGGCGGAGAATTGCAGATCATCAACTGGGGTGACGACGGCACCCACCGTCCAGGTCTTGGCTGTTTCCGGACGCAGCTCCGAATTGCCGCTCAAGACGACTGAGGTGAGCGCGCTGCCCCCGCTGTTGGGATCGGTCAGGAACTGGAAGCTGGTGCTGGCCGGGGCGTTGAGTTCGAAGAAGTTGGGCGCGCGGATATCGCGCGACCGGGTGCCGCGCAGCCGCAGGAAATCCGCAGGCTCCCAGGACAGGCCGGCCTTCCAGCTCCACACCGAACCGCTGGTCGAATAATCGGTCAGGCGAACGCCGCCATTGACCGACAGGCTTTCGGCGAAGGGCACCGATTTCAGCAGCGGCACGCCCAGTTCGGCATAGCCTTCCTTCACCTTGATATCGGGGCCGCTGATGGACTGGCCCGAACTGGTGATGAAGCGCAGGGCCGATGAGACCGGATCGGTGCTGCCGGCCACACTTTCCACCCGATATTCGGCCCCGGTGGCAAAGGAGATCGGGCCGGCGGGCAGTTCCGCGATCGTGCCCGAAATGTTGGCCGAGGCGACCTGCTGGATCAGGTGTGTCTTCTGCCAGGCCGTGCCATAGGCATAGGCGACGGCTTCGGGTGAAAAGCGATTTTCACCGAACAGGTTCAGCGGTTTGCACCCCGCCACCAGCGGGTTGGTCGGCGTGGTCAGGGTCGACCGGCAGACGATATTGCCGTTGGCGACACCGTTCTGGAACAGGCCCTGATCCACCGCATCCACCGCACGGGCGAAATTGTCGGTGATCTGGGTGTTGCGGGTTTCCTGTTCATAATTGGTCCGGCCATACTGGTAATAGGCATCCCATTGCCAGTCATCGCCGAGATCGCCCTTGGCACCGGTGACAAGGCGATAGGTCTCCCGCTCAACCTCTGCCACGGGCGGGCCGATATCATTGGAGACGCGGCCGAAGGAGAAACTGCTCTGACCGGCCGCCGCCAACTGCGCGCGCAGGGCCGCCGGCAGATAGGCATTGTCGCGCTGGATGGTGATATTGCCGGTATTGCGGGCCGAGGCGCCGATGGTTTCCGCGTTCGTGCGGCCATAGGAGCCCTCCATGAACAGTTCGATACTGTCCGTGGCCTGATACTTGGCATGGACCAGGCCGGAATAGCGCTCAACCGGCGCCAGCAGCGGGAAGTTGTTGTAGAAACCATTGACCGGATCGGCACTGCCACCCGACTGGAACAGGCCGCCATTGGAGAAGGCGGGGCCGGTGGCATAATAGGTGCCGTAATCATGGTTGAAATAGCTGCCGTCAGGCCGGAATTCGATACCGCGCAGCACACCCGACGTGATCAAACCGCCGAAGGAGGCCGTGGCCGTGCGGGCATTGGGCAGCAGAATCTGGCGCGCCAGCCCATTGGTCTGCGGGGTGGGGTTGGAAATCGTGTTGTAGCTTTCGGCACACCAGTCGCGGCTGTAGCAGTCGCCCATGCCCTTGTTGTTGGAATATTCACCGCCGATTACAATGTGACCACGGCCACCGGCAAAGTCCGTACCGCCGGCCAGGGTGGCATAGACTTCGCGATTGTCATCTTCCTGCGACAGACCATACTGCACGCTGCCGCGCACGCCTTGCAGATTGGTGTTCAAGATGAGGTTGACGACGCCGGCCACCGCATCGGAACCATAGGCGGCGGACGCGCCACCGGTCACCACTTCGCTGCGTTCAATCAGCACGGTGGGGATCAGGTTCAGGTCGACGGAACCCGATGGCGAATTGCCGCTGCCGGCGATGGTGCTGGCAACAAAGCGGCGGCCATTGACCAGCACCAGCGTGCGCTGTGCGCCCAAACCACGCAGATCGGCCAGATTGGCGCCGGCATTGCTGGAGAAGATGCCAACGGTTGCCGGCGTCGATTGCGGGCGGAAGGAGGGCAGGGTGTTCAGCAGGTCGGCGACATTGGACACACCCTGGCGCTGCAGCTCCACCTCGCCCATCACGGTCACCGGCGTCGGGGCGGCAAAGCCCGTCATCGGCAGACGGGTGCCGGTGACGACGATCTCGTCAAGCGAGTTGAGTGTCTGGTGCGGCGCATCCGTGGCATCCTGCGCGGCGGCGGGATTGGCCAGGGCGGCAAGGACGGCCAGGATGCTGGCGCCGGTCAGCCGGTGCGCTGGTGAATGCCTCATGTGGATTTCCTCTCCCTGCGATGCGCCGGCCAGACAGCGGGCGTGGCAGCGCATTCGTTCGTTGATTATTCAATGACATTATTGATAACTCAACGAATGATGATTTGGCAAGGGGATGATCGGCCGAAACGGATGATCTGTTTCTTTTTCCACCGTCAGGGTGCACCGTGGGGGGATCAATCAGGCGGTTCGGATGGGTGATCCGCGTCAATATACTGGCTTGACTATATATTCTTTGGAAATACGCCGCCGACGCTGCCTTCAATGGTATGCGATCCGCCGCCGCCCCGCTACCGATTTCACCATCGATCCGGCTTGCGATCCGGGGGCGTCCATCATCTGGGTCTTAAACGGAAATGGCCGTTTTCAGCCTTCTGACTCTATCATTAAAAATGCTTAGTCTCGTGAACTATGGACCGGAAGATGGTCTAAATATTGATTTATCAATAAAATTTGAATGCACCGTGCCGATCACGGTCGGACGGGCGGTCCCCGTTGAGGTGCCGCCCGTCCGGGAATGTCACGCTGCGATGGGCTTTCCCGTCGGCGCACCCTCCCGCCGGATCGGCTTCAGCAGCAGGACCAGCAGCGCCACGGTGACGGGCGGGATGGCGATCATGGCCAGCGTGATTTCCAGCGTGAAGGAGGAGGCCAGCGCCATGCCACCGAACAGCGGGGCAATGATCCCGCCAATGCGCCCGGCCCCGCCGGCCCAGCCGATGCCTGTGCTGCGCAGGGCGGTGGGGTAAATCTGGGTCATCAGCATGTTCAGTCCCGCCTGACCACCCGACTGGCAGAAGCTCCAGCAGACCAGCAGCAGCACGAAGCCGACCGTGCCAAACGGCACATGGCCCATCAGGATCAGCGTCGCCGCGATGCCGATATAATAAAGCGGGATCAGCCGGGTTGCCCCGATCCGGTCCATCAGGAAGCCGATGGTCACGGTTCCGATCATGCCACCGATGAAGCCCGTCATGGAAACGATGGCGAAACGCTGGATGGAGACGCCACCCATTTCCTGGAAGAAGGTGGGTAGCCAGGCCGCCAGCAGCGCAATATTGCCCATCGACAGGACGCAGGCGGCAAACAGGATGGCACTGGTGCGGGCGCGCCCGTCACGGAACACGTCGATGACATGCGCCTTCACCTTCTTTCCGCCGGTTTCCGCCGTCACGAACTGTTCTTCCCCGGTCAGGACCAGGCTGCGGTCCATCCAGCGGATGGTGCGGGCGATGGCCGGGTGGCTGGGGTCACGGCCCACGCGATAGGTCAGTGATTCCGGCAGGAACAGTAACAACACCGGGGCCAGGGCCAGCGGCATCAGCCCGCCCAGCCAGAAGCCGCTTTCCCAGCCATAATGCGGTACCAGCAAGGCGACGGCGGCCCCGGCGGCACTGCCGGCGCTGTATCCCGCGATGCCCATGGCGATGAACAGCGACCGCCAGCGCTTGGGCGTGAATTCCGCCAGCAGCGCCATGGTGGTGGGCACGACACTGGCCAGGAACAGGCCCGACAGGCCGCGCAGGATGCCGACCATCATCAGCGAGGTGGAGAAGACGGTGATGGTGGTCAGCAGGCCGAAAATGGTGAAGGCAATGACCAGCATCCGCTTGCGGCCG
The DNA here is from genome assembly GCF_009495745.1 of Niveispirillum sp. SYP-B3756. Lineage (GTDB taxonomy): Bacteria > Pseudomonadota > Alphaproteobacteria > Azospirillales > Azospirillaceae > Niveispirillum. The sequence goes on along the minus strand of NZ_WIDQ01000026.1, from coordinate 22,802 downwards.
TAATAGTCCGATAGCGGACTGATGACGAAGGCGCCGATGGCCAGACCGGTCTGCTGCAGCACGAACACGATGGTCATGCTGGCCGGGGTGGTGCCGAAATCACCCGCGATGGCGGGCGCAATTTTGCCCACCATGAAAATATCGAACCCATCGATGAACATGGCCAGCGTGGTCAGGAACAGCACAAGACATTGCGGCAGACCGATCTTGCGCTGGTCGATAAAGCTCTGCACGTCGAACGCGGACATGAAGCAGCACTCCCTCCCTGAAGGGTGCCGGGTGTTTTCCGGCTATGTCATTGTGATTGAAATGCTGGCCTGTTGACGAATGGCTGAAGGCCGTCCGCGTCGACCAGTCTTTGAGGAATCAATAATATCCACTGTTCCCGTTCAGCGCCAGCCCCCTTAACCATGGTTGTGAAAAATATCGGCTCTCTCACCCGGCCGTGATGGTTGGCCACCAGAACGCTGGAATAACATTGAATGATCAACTAACAATGGGATCGGATCAGCCGTTGCTGACACTCAACGGGAGGAAAGACGACTTATGAAACGGCAGTCCAGAACGGATGTGAGCCCGGGTCGCGGCGCAGTGGAGACCGAGGCGGCGGGCCCGGACAATGGCGGGCCGGCCCGCACGCCGCTTGAGCTGCCGGGATGGAATGTCCCGAACCTGCAATTCTCCACCTTCCGGGTGACGCTGCTGGCCAAGGTGATCGACCGGCTGACGATCCGGCGGCTGGCGGAGCGGGGGGAACTCACCTACGCCGAATGGCGGGTGCTGGCCCGGCTGGGCACAATGCCCGAGGGCGGCACCGTGGGCCAGGTTGCCGACCTGGCCTGGGTTGACCGGGCAGAGGTCAGCCGTGCTGCCCGCTCGCTGGAGGAACGCGGATATACAAGGCGCCGCGAAAACCCCAACGATCTGCGCACACCCATCCTTTTTCTCACCAAAGCCGGGGAGAAGTTGTACAAGGCGACGCTGAAGGAACGCGTCGCCTTCCATGAATCGCTCTTGGTCGACCTGTCACCCGAGGAGCGGGTGATACTGGACGAGCTATTGTCCCGCATCGGCGACCGGCTGGCGCATCTGGTGAAAACTTAGCCCTTTGTCAGAGACCGATTTCAAACATCGTTGATCCATCAATATAAAAGTTCGTTGAACTATCAATGAATTGATGTTACGCCTGATCCCTGTTCCGCCCGGCGTCGTGCTGGCACGCGCGGGCCATTTCCGGAAGAGGGATCGATGGCAGAGGTCTGCTGGCCGGACGGCGTTCCGGCGGTGATGCCGGCTGAGGATCGGGCCGAAATCACCGAACTTTTCGCCCGCTATGCCTGGGGATTGGACCTGGCCGATGAGGAACAGGTGCTGGATACCTTTGCCGAGGATGGGGAGTTCGACCATCTCTGGCAGGGCAAGGCGCAGGGCCGCGAGGCGATCCGCGCCCATCTGCGTGGCCTGTGGTACGACCGGCAGCATTGGTGGTTCGGCCGCCAGCACCTTTTCAACCATTTCATCATGGACCCGCGCCCAGAAGGGGCGCGGGTGCGCTGCTTTTTCCAGATCATCCAGTTCAACGCCGATTACGGCAGCAATTTCATCTTCGGTATCGGCACGCGCGATGACCGGCTGGTGAGGCGCAATGGCCGCTGGAAGTTCCATCGCCTGTTTGTGAATGCCTGGACAAAGGCGGATCAGGTGCCCTGGAAGGGCGAACGCACCATGGCACCGCGCCCCGTCAACGCCCCGCCCCCGGTCGATTGCCGGCCCTTCAGCGTGCAGTCGCAGGATCCCTGGTGATGGGGGCGACGGGGCCTCTCCATGACCATATCCGGGCCTTGGGCACGGCATTCTCGGCCGCTCAGGTGCAGGCTTCCATGGCGCTGTTCGGACCATTGCAGCCGGCCGTTGACGAGGCCATGGTCCGGCGCGACCTGTCCTATGGGCCCGATCCGCGCCACCGGCTGGATCTGTTCGGGGGAGGGGGCACCGACGCAAAGCAGCCGGTGCTGGTCTTCCTGCATGGCGGCGGCTTTGTCGGCGGCGACAAGGGGGTACCCGGCGCGCCTTTCTATAACAATGTCGGTGCCTGGGCGGCGGCCCAAGGCTGGCTGGGCGTCACTGCCACCTACCGGCTGGCCCCGGACCACCCCTGGCCGGCGGGCGCGCAGGATGTGGCGCGGCTGGTAGGCTGGCTGAAGCTGGAGGCAAGACGGCATGGCGGCGATCCCGGACGCATCGTGCTGATGGGACAGTCGGCGGGGGCGACCCATGTCGCGTCCTATGTCGGGGGGCAGGGCTTTGCGGATCAGGCGGCCGCATCCATTGCGGGGGCCATCATGCTGTCCGGCCTATATGATGTGCCCAGTGCAGCCCGCAATCCCTATCAGGATGCCTATTTCGGCACGGACCCGGCCCGGTTCGCGGCACAATCCAGCATCGACGGGCTGACCACCACCAGCGTGCCCTGCCTGTTCACCGTCGCGGAGAATGATCCGGCTGATTTCCAGCGTCAGGCGGCGTTGCTGGTCGCCCGCCGGGTGGCCACCAAGGGGAAATGGCCGGATTTCCACTGGCTGGAGGGGCATAACCATATCAGCCCCGTCCACCAGATCCATTCAGCCGTCGATGAGTTGGGCCCCGTCCTGGCCCGTTTCGTGGCGCGGGTGACGGGGTAGGGCCGCCTTCTCGGCCACCCAGCGGGCCAGTTCATCATGAGCGGTTTTGGCCGCCTGCTGCATGTATGCGTCCGACACGGACGGTGCTGTCAGTTCGAGGCGCAGCCCGTTGGGATCGAAGAAATAGAGGGATTGGATGATGTGATGATCGGTAATGCCGATGACCTCCACCCCCGCATCCCGCAGGCGGGCCATGGCCTGTGCCACCTCTGCCACCGAACCGACGCGCAAGGCGATATGGTTCACCCAGGCCGGCGTGTTGGGGGAGGGGGCAGCCGCCACATCATCCCCCAGATCGAAGAAGGCGATGTAGGAACCGTCGCGCATCTGGAAGAAAATATGGACATAGGGGCAATATTCGCCGGTGCTGGGCACATGGTCGCTGCGGACAATATGCACCAGCGGCAGGCCCAGCAGATCCTCATAGAAATGCCTTGTTTCCTCCGCGTCGCGGCAGCGCCAGGCGAAATGGTGAAGGCCGTGGATGGGGACGGGGGGCTGCATAGGCTGTCTCCTCAGTCAAAGCCGGTTGCACCAGCCGGCGATATGGTCGGCTACCTCATCCACCAGATGCGGCTGACCACTGAGATAATGGTTGCCGTCTTTGATGGCATGGCGCTGAACCTGGCCTTTCGCGGCCTCGGCCCAGGCGGCATTGTCGGAGGGGAAGACCGACGGGTCGGCCGTATATTCCAGCAACAGCACGGGCACACGGGTGCACGCCAGATTGGCCGGGCCATCGCCCCTGCTGCTGGGCGACCATTGGCTGAGATATCCCGTCAGCGAGCTATAGCGCCCCATGCTGTTGGCCGCATAATTCTGCGCCCGCGGCGGGCCCCAGACGGTTGTGCCGGGGATGCGGTCATTGGGATCGATGGATGGGTCCAGGCAACGCGGGTCGGCCAGGGTGCGGTGGATGACAAAGGCTTCATCCCGCATTCCGTCGGCCCGCGCCCGCAACTGGCTCAGCCGGTCGCGGGCCCAGGCTTCAATCCCCGCATTGCGGGCGCGTTGTGCCATGCGGTACCGCTCCAGGAAGGCGGCGCTGTAGGGTGGGCCATTGTCCGGGTTGAACATGTCCAGTTGCGTGCAGGATGGCATCGGGTCATGTTCGTCCACCACCGCGGGATCAATCCAGGTATCCATCAGGCGCGACCGGCCCAGATGGGCAGCGGCCAGCACGATACCATCGGCCGGCGGCAGATCGCCGGGTCGCAGGTCGATCGGATCGCCCGCCGGCGTGTCGCTGATGGTCAGGTTCTCCGCCTGCGCCTGATAAAGGGCGGACAGGGCCGCCCCGCCGGAATTGCCGATCAATGCCACCCGGTCAAACCCCTGCCGGCGCAGCCACGCGACACCGGCCCCCATATCCTGGATCACCTGTTCCAGCAGCAGCACCGCATCATTGCCCATATAGCGCGAATTCAGCGCCAGGGTGGCAATGCCACGCGCCGCCAGCGGGGCCAGCAGGTAATGGCCCATGAAATTGCTGGTGGGATGCATGATCAGGGCCGCCGTGCGCGCACCCGGTGGCCGGGCGAAGGCGCCATAGAGGCGGGGGCGCAGCATCTGCAGCCCCGACTGGCTTTCCATGGCGGCACCGGGCCTTACATCGATGGTGACCAGTTCCAGATTCATCATCTCCCCCCTTCAATTTATGGCTTGGTTGTTCCGCTGCGGCGGGGTGCCCGGTCATGACGACGCCCGGCACACCCGACGATCTGATGGTCAGGCTCTGCGCCCTGTCCGAAGCGGTGGCCGCCATCGGCCGGCCCCGCTTCGACGATGCGCTGCTGGCCGCCGTGGCCCGGCTGATCCCGGTCGATCATTGCACCATCCTCTGCTACTCGCAGGCGGCGGGGCTGAAACAGGTGGGCGGGGCCAGCCTGCAGGACCGGGCGACGGTTTTGTCGCTGGGCCGCGATTACGTCGCCGGCCTGCATATGTTCGACCCGAACTTCGTGGAACTGTCGCGGATCTCCAGCAGCCGCAAGGTGATTTTCCGCCGCCACGATCCGGCCCGTGTGGCCATGCAGGATTATCTGCGCCGCTTCTATACGACCGTCGGCATCGTCGATAAGGTGTCCTATATCTGGCGTACCTCGGACATGGCCTTCTACTTGAACTTCTACCGTTCGCGCCGCGCCGGCACCTTCACGGGTGGGGAGGTCGAATTGCTGTCCGCCATCACGCCTCTGTTGACCAGCATCGTGCGCCAGCATTGCGCCCATTACATCGTGCAGTCGGACATTAATGCCGGCCGGACCCTGCCCTTTGTCGAGCGGCTGGTCGAGTTGGCCGACGAGACGTTGAGCACGCGCGAACTGGCCGTCTGCTGCCGCATCGTGCTGGGTTATCAGACGGACGGGATCGCCGCCGATCTGGGCGTGCGCCCGTCGACGGTGATCACCCTGCGCAAGCGCGCCTATCAGAAGCTGGGCATTGCCTCCCAGGCGGAACTGTTCGCGCTCTGCCTGCGCAACCTGCCGCGCCTGAAGCGCCCCGCCTGACCCCGCCATCGCCATCAACCCCGCAGCAGGGCCCAAAGGGCCTGATCACGCTCTGCCGTCCAGGGGGTGGGATGCTCCCCGCCTTGCAACTGTTCCAGCATCCGCGCCACGTCGAAGGGCAGCACATGGGCGAAGACCGGCCAGTCGCCAAAAAGCGGGGTCATGGCCTGTTCCGCCGCTTGGAAGCAGCCCTTCAGGTCGGCGCCCTGTGCGTGGGCATCGGCGACCACATGGCGCAGGGTGGTCAGGAAACCCTGGGTGGCCTCTATCGCGCCCACCACCGCCGCGCGCGACCGCAGGGCCGCCCCCCGGCCGGGGACCATGGTGGTGGCCGGCAAGTCGCGCAGCCGGGCCAGCGTGTCGATCCAGTCGGCGACATAGCCGTCACCGGCATAGACACCGCAGCGGTTTTCCACCAGATCGCCGGCGAACAGCACACCACAATCGGGCAGCCAGCAGACGGAATCCCCCGCCGTGTGTCCCCGCCCGAAATGTCGGAAATGCAGGTCGCGGTCACCCAGACGCAATGTCAACCCCTGGTCAAAGACCAGATCGGGTCGGGTCAGGCCGGGGATTTCCTCCACGCCCCGGAACAGGCGGGGAAAGCGCCGCACCTCTGACTCGAAATCGTCCGGTCCGCGTTCGATGATCAGGTCCAGCGTCGCCTGACTGGCGATCAGGGCCGCGCCGTCAAAGGCCGATGCCCCCATCACCCGCACCGCGTGATAATGAGACAGGAAGACGTAACGCACGGGCTTGTCGGTGACGCTGCGGATGGCGGCCAGCATCTCCCGCGCCAGGGTGGGGGTGGCGCGGGTGTCGATGGCCACGACATAATCCGGGCCGACAACGAAACCGCAATTCGGGTCGAAATCGCTGATAAAGCCATAGACGCCGCGTGCCAGTTCGACCAGTTTGGGGGTCTGCTGGGCATTATCGGCGGCGGACGCGAAGGAGTGGGTCACGGATCGTTCCTCCGGTGGGTGGCGCCGGTGTTGCGCGCCGTTTGAAGGCAGGACATCAGTACAGCCTGATCCCCGATCTGATTGGCCAGCAGCAGAACAAGACGGGCATTCAGCGCCTGGCTTTCCGTCGCCGACAGACCGCGATGCGTATCCAGCAGCGCCGCGTAAAAGGCGTCCGGGTCGGGAATGTTGGGTGTGATATGCATCATGTTTCCTCCCAGGGCTCAGGTCCGGCCGGTGGCGCGCCGCAGGGCGCTGCGAAGCTGTTCCGCATCGGCGTTGGGCAGACGGGCGGCAAGGTGCAGATCGGGGCGGATCAGCAACACCTCCCCCGCTGCCATGCCCAGGGCTTTCCGGTCATCAGCGCTGACAGCCTGAATATGCAGGGGCCAGCCCTCTTGGGTCAGGGGTGACAGGCTGCTACCCAACCGGTCCTGCGCGTCACGCGGGCACCAGAGGGCCAGGAAGTGAGCCCCTTCACCTTGCAGCATGTCGCTCAGCGGGCGGCTGCTCAGGACCAGATTGGGCATGGCCTCTCCCGTATCACCCGTGGTCAGGGGTGATGGCCCATAATGATGGGGCACGCACATGCGCCCGGTATTCAGCAACAGGCGGGCGAAAGGATGATCAACCGCCAGATCCATCACAGCCGTGCGGAACAGCCGCTCCATGTCCGTGCGCGGGGCCAGGAACCGGCCAGAGCGGCGGGTGACGGCAATATTCTCCACCGCTGCCGGCCGCCGCTCTGCATTATAACTGTCCAGCAAAGTTTCTGGTGCCTGGCCTTTCAGGACAAGGCTCAGCTTCCAGGCCAGGTTTTCGGCATCCTGGATGCCGCTATTGCCACCACGGGCGCCGAACGGGCTTTTCACATGGGCGGCATCGCCGATGAAGAACACGCGCCCGTGGCGGAAATTGTCCATCAGTTGCGTGCGATAGGCGTAGGCGCCGACCCAGACCAGATCGAATTCCACATCCGGTCCCAACTGGTCGCGCAGGCGCGCTGCGGCCATTTCCGGCCGGCTCGCCTCCTGCGGGTCGGTGTTGGGCAGCATCTGGTAATCGATGCGCCAGACGCCATCGGCCATCAGATGCTGCCAGACGGCGCGGTTTCCGTTGAACGGCGCCTCCACCCAGGTCCAGCGCTCCACCGGCAGTTCCTTGGTGAACCGGACGTCGGAGATGCACCAGCGATCCTCCCCCAGCTCCCCCTGTGTCGGCAGCCCCAGTGACTGCCGCACCAGACTGGCATGGCCGGCGGCATCGATTACCCAGTCGGCTTCCAGGCTGTAGCGGCCATCGGGTGTTTCCACGCTCAGAACGGCGCCGTTTTCATCCTGGTGGATGCCGGTCACCCGGTTCTTCCAGCGCAGCTCCGTGCAGCCCAGTTCGCGGATACGGTCGACCAGAAACCATTCGACATAGAATTGCTGGATATTGATGAAGGGTGGCTGGGCGGAGCGGCTGCCCTCCGCCAAATCGAAGCGGTAGAGCGTATCCTGGCCGCGCAGCACCTTGCCGACCGACCAGGTGACGCCCTTGTCGCGGATACGGTGGTAAAAGCCCAGCCGGTCGAAAATTTCCAGGCTTTTCTGGGCGTAGCAGATGCCCCGGCTGGAAGCACCGCGCACCCCCACCGTATCATCCTCGTCCAGCACGATGGCGGCAACGCCCCGGCTGGCCAGATCGCAGGCCATGGTCAGGCCGGCCAAACCGGCGCCGACAATGGCCACCCGACAGTGCCCGCTGCCCGATCCGGACAATTCCGGCGGCCGCACATAATCATAGACGGGCAGGTCATAGCCCGTGGGTGACAATTCGGTCACGTCCCCCTCCCGATCCTGGCGCCGGGTATTTTTCCCGGTTCGATCAACCAACTATGCGGCAGGGGAAGGGGAAATTCTGTCCCCCGGAAGGGGGACGCTTCAGCCCTTCGGATCGGGGCGCTGCTTGCGGAAACTCAGCATCTCGCTGAAGGCGGCCGCCTGTTCACGCACATCGGCGGCGACATCCTCGGCCTTCAGCCGGGCATAGCGATAGGCCGGCTGTGTCAGGCCCAGGGAGCCGATCAGTGCGCCGCGCGGACCGAAGACGGGGGCGGCCACCCCCGCCATTTCCGCCGCCTCGCTGCAGAAGAAGGCCACGCCATCGGCGCGGATCTTTTCCATTTCCTGACCCAGGGCCGCCAAATCAGCCGGCGGCTGGTGGGTGATCGGTCCCGGCCCCGCCTCCGCATGGGCGGCGGCGAATGCATCATCGGGCAGAAAAGCCAGGATCGACCGGCCCAGGGAGCCCCAGAACAGCGATAGCTCGGTATCGGGCTCCAGCATGTGACGCAGCGGATGGGGGGTCTGGATGACCTCGACCACCAGCGCCTTATGGGTTGCCGGCCGATAAAGCGTGAAGACCGCCGTTTCCTGCCAGCGGTCCCATAATGTGCGCAAATAGGGCCGCACCAGCGTTCGGTAATCCATATGCTGCAATACGCGGGAGGCCAGACGGAACAGTTCGCGCCCGGCGCGATAGGCCGTCCCCTTTGAGCGTTCCAGCATTCCGGTCCGAACCAGAATCTGCAAAAGCCGGTGGACGCTGCTGATCGGCAGACCCGCCTGTTGGGCCAGGTCTTTCAGGGCGAAATCCCCCTCCTGCTCGGCGATGACGTTCAGCAGCAATATCAAGCGGGCCCCTGATCCCCGTTCCAGATCATCCACCGTCATACCATCGCTCCCCAACCCCGGCTGCTTGTCATCCATCCCCATTCAATGAAAGGGAAGTCGCATCATTCATAAGCAAAAATTCCGTATAATGAAATCATTATTTCTCATAATGGAATCTGCTTGACTTCCCCCGGTGAACCGATAGCCTACAAACCGTAATGACCCCGACAGAGGGTCATACGGGGAGGTGATTATGCCCATCGACCGAAGAGGGTTCGTCGCGGGTAGTGTCGGCCTTGTGGCATCCGCTGTGGGTGCCGTATCGGAAACCCAGGCCAAGCCGACAGCTGCCATCACGTCACAGCAGCATCGCCGGATCGCCACGGAAGAGGCCTGGTCCTTTCCGGCGCATCTGGACGCTCTGGCCGCCCTGGCGCAGGGCAACTGGCACAATCTGGATGTCGAGGTCATCAATCCGGCGGGAGCGCAGGCAACCGAGAGCTTGTACGTCAATCTGATGGACACGCACGGCCGGTTGCGGGAGATGGACCGTCTGGGTATCGATGTCCAGATCCTGTCACTGACGGCACCGGGCGTGCAGCTTTTGCGCCCTGATCGCGCCGTGGCCCTGGCGGAATTGGCCAATGACCGGCTGGCGGAAGTGGTGCGGTCGGCACCCGACCGCTTCGGCGGCCTTGCCTCTTTCGCACCACAGGACCCGGCCGCCGCCGCGCGGGAGATGGAGCGGGCGGTGCGGAAGCTGGGCCTGAATGGCTTCATCGTCAATTCGCATACGGATAATGAGTATCTGGACCAGCAGAAATTCTGGCCCATCCTGGAAGCGGCGGAGGCGCTGGACCGCCCCCTCTATATCCATCCACGCTGCCCGGCTGATACGATGGCGGCCCCCTTCCGGGGAACCCGGCTGCAATCGGCGATCTGGGGTTTCGCGGTGGAAACCGGCACCCATCTCATGCGGATGATCACCGCCGGGGTTTTTGACCGGTTCCCGAAATTGCAGGTCATTATCGGCCATATGGGGGAGAATATCCCTTTCCATCTCTGGCGCAGTGACCATTGGTTCGAGCGGCGACGGGCGGCCTATGGCTCCTCTTTGACGCCTTCAGAAGTAATGAAACGTAACATTCTCATCACCACCAGCGGCGTCGAACATGGGCCGGCCTTGCGCTACGCCATCGAGGTGCTGGGCGAAGACCGGATCATGTGGGCCATCGACTATCCCTATGAAGCGATGGAGCCATCCGTCAGTTTCATGAACAAGGTCGAGATCAGTGAGAAGCAGCGGGCCGCGATTTTCCACGGTACTGCACAGCGCGCCTTTCATCTGCCCCTGCCGCACTGAGTGAACGGGGGCGCCAAGCGTCGCTGCCCCCGGCCGTCTGTCAAGGTCCAGAAACACCGTCCCCGTTGCCGGTTCGCCGCAACGGCGGGGGGAAATTGTCCGAACGGGACGGAAATTCCATTCCACGGATAAGGAAACGGGGCCGACCAGATCGCCCCGATCGCTTACGGAGCATCAGAACAAGCCAACAAAGCACATAACAAAATCAGGGAGGGTAAGCACATGCGGAAATCGTTTCCCACAATTCCCTACGCCTGCACCGGGTGCGGTCTGGCCGCAGCCTTGCTTTTCACCGGCCCGGCCGGTGCGCAGACCGCAGCAGAGGCGGGGTCGAAGCCTGAACTGCTGGAAGAAATCGTCGTCACGGCCCAGTTCCGCGCACAACGCCTGCAGGATACGCCGATTGCCATCACCGCCATGACAGCGGAGATGTTGGAAGCGCGCAGCCAGACCAGCATTGCCCAGGTGGCAGCCCAGGCACCGAATGTCAATTTGCAGGAAGCACCGGCCACCTATGGCCCGTCGATCCAGGCTTTCATTCGCGGTGTCGGCCAGGCGGACAGCACCTTTGCCCTGGAACCCGGTGTCGGGCTCTATGTCGATGATGTCTACTACTCCACCCTGCAAGGCTCCATGCTGGACCTGCTGGATTTACAGCGGGTGGAAATTCTGCGCGGCCCGCAGGGAACGCTGGCGGGGCAGAATTCCATCGGCGGGGCCATCCGGCTTTATTCCAAGCGACCGGATGGCAAGGGCGGTGGCTATATCCAGGGAACCTATGGCCGCTACAAGCGCACCGAATTCCGGGGCGGTGCCAATGTCACCCTTATGCCGGATCAGCTTTTCGCGCGCATCAGCGGCACATCGGTGGAGCGTGACGGCTATGTCACCCGCTACGATTACCGCTGCACCCACCCGACCTCGCCCGTGCGTTCCTTCAACATGAAGGATGATTGCAAGCTGGGAACGGAGGGGGGCAAATCCTATTCGGCGGGGCGTCTCGTGGTGCGCTGGACGCCGGGTGCGGATACGGAGGTGCTGCTGACCACGGATATCACCCGTGATGATAGCGAATCTTCCCCCTCCACCCTGCTTTACGTTGGGTCGACCACGGCCCCCGGATCGCCGACCACAGCACCTTACGTGATTGACGGGGTGCCGTTGGGCACCGCTGCCGGTTCCCCCTTCATCAGCTATTCACCCTACGGTAATTACGCCCTCGACAGCTTCACCAACAGCCCCTATGTCAGTTACGAGAATTACCTGAACTATGCCCCGCGCGACGGCACCGCCCCCTATGCGGCCCCGGCCCGCAACTCCATGGATACATGGGGGACATCGGCCAATATCGAACATCATTTCACCGACAGCCTGTCACTGACCTCCATCACCGCCTATCGCCATTACAACGCCATCTATACCTCGGCAGAATCCTCCCCCATCGCCACGGCGCTGACGGCCAACGATGTGACCCATCAGCAGACGACGCAGGAAATCCGGCTTTCCGGCGCCATTGGCTCACTGGTCAATTTCACGGTCGGCGGCTTTTATCTGGATGCCCACAGCAAGGGCGGATCGCGCGTCCAGCTGCCCACGCTGGAATTCCGCCAGATCGATGATGTGAAGTCGAAGACAAAAGCGGCCTTTGCCAATGTTGAACTGCACGCCACAGAGCAACTGAGCTTTGTTGCCGGTGCGCGCTATACCGACATCACCAAGGCTTTCACCTATTACCGCAACGGCACGCCCGGCAGCATCTATAAAGGGGCGGCACCGCCATCCCTGGCCCCCCTGAACGGTCTGAAAGCCACTTTCAGCGGTGATCATGTCGATTATCGCGGCATTGTCCAGTACCGCTGGACGCCGGATTTCATGACCTATGCCCAGTTCTCCACCGGCTTCAAAAGCGGTGGGGCCAACCCGCGCCCCTTCTTCCCGTCCCAGGCGCTGACCCATAACCCGGAAACGCTGGACGCCTATGAGGCCGGGTTCAAAAGCGAGCTGTTCGACCGTACCCTGCGGCTGAACGTTTCCGCCTTCCAGAACGAATATCACGACATCCTGGTGTCGGTGGCCAATTGCCCGACGGTCCCGGCCACGCCCTGTGCCCTGCCGCTGAATGCCGGTGAGGCGGAACTGCGCGGCCTGGAGGCGGAAACGAACTGGGAGCCCGTTGAGGGGCTGAAGGTCGATGCCTCGCTGGGTTATCTGGATTTCAAATATAAATCCATCGCCCCCATTGCGGCCAGTGCGGGCATCACGCTGGACATGGATGCACCCTTTGTCCAGAAATGGCGCTGGAGCCTGGGGGCGCAATATGAGATCGACCTGGGTGCCATCGGGTCGCTGACCCCGCGGATCGATGTCGCCCATCAAAGCGACTATTTCTCGCAAGCCATCAACCGGCCGCCTTTCAATCGGGTGCCCGGCCGCACGCTGGCCAATGCCCGCCTGACCTACCGTGACCCGGATCGGGATTGGCAATTGTCGCTGGAAGTCACGAACCTGACCGACAAGCTCTATTACGACGGTCTGTTCGACAACCGTGCCTCCACCTATTCCATCCAGGGGCGTCCTGGCCGGCCGCGTGAATGGGCCGTCAGCCTGCGACGCAATTTCTGACCCTACCACCATCCCATCATCCCATCATCCAAGGAGGAAACTATGGAAGCTGCCCTGAAGGCGCAGAACAGCACCGCTTTGCCCAATCACGGGGAAGGCACCGTCGTGGCCGGCCTGCCCATGCCGCGCTTCAACCGCATCCTTGTGGAGCCGATCACCGGCGCCTGCGGGGCCGAAATCGCCGGCGTCGACCTGCGCCAACCGCTGGATGATGAAACCCGGCAGGAGATCATGAAGGCGTTCGAGCATTTCCTGGTCATCGTCTTCCGCAATCAGGATCTGACCATCGACCAGCACAAGGCCTTTTCCGATCTGTTCGGCCCGCGCATGGAACTGCCCCAGGCCCCCACCTATGGCGGCCAGAACGATATGCAGGAGGTGCGGCGCGAGGCGTTTGAGCCCTCCACCGTCGTCCCTTCCTTCGAACATTTCCATACCGACAGCCCGTTCCTGGAAGAGCCGCCGAAATGCATCGTCATGCGGGCGCTGGAAGTGCCGAAATTCGGCGGCGATACGGCCTTTTCCAACGGCTATATGGTCTATGAAAGCCTCTCGGAAGGCTTGAGGAAGCTGTTGGATGGGCTGGATGTGGTCTATTCCGGCCGCGACATCTGGGAACGCAATGAACGGCTGCCGCCGGAAAAGCGCCTGCGCCTGCGCGAAACCCACGGCTTTTCCGAACATGAGCTGGAAAATATCCATCCGGCCGTGCGTATCCACCCGGAAACCGGCCGCAAGGCCCTGTTCGCCACCACCTCCTATTTCCGCCGCTTTGTCGGCTGGAATGACGAGGATAGCCGCGCCCTGGTCAATTACCTGCAGTCGCTGGCCCAGCATCTGCACTTCCATTGCCGGGTGAAGTGGAAGAAGGACACGCTGATCGTTTGGGACAACCGCTTCCTGCTGCATCGCGGCGTGCATGATTACCGTATGGAACGCCGTCACCTGATCCGCACCACCGTGCGGGGCGAGCGGCCGCTGGGCCCGCGTGATCTGGCCTCCCTGGGTCTTTCGGCCGAGAAGGAGACGCAGACGCCATGAGCAAGGTCGGAGGCGTGATCGCCGAAATCCTGCGGCGGGAGGGGGTGGACGTCATTTTCGGCTATCCCCGCAATGCCGTGCTGGAAGAAGCCGCGACGGCCGGCATCCGGCCCGTCATCGTCCGCCAGGAACGAACGGGGGTCCATATGGCGGACGCCCTGTCGCGGATGAGCCGGGGTCGTCGCATGGGGGTTTTCGCCATGCAGCACGGCCCCGGCACCGAAAACGCCTACGGCGGCGTCGCCCAGGCCTATTCGGAATCCGTGCCGGTGCTGGTGCTGCCGCAGGGTTACGCCAGGCGTCTCGCCTTCGTTCCCGACAATTACAATGCCACCGTGTCGATGCGGGGCATCACCAAACATGCCGAGCCGCTGACGTCGGTGGCTGAAGTGTCGAATGTGATGCGCCGCGCCTTCACGCAATTGCGCAACGGTCGGCTGCGCCCGGTGTTGGTGGAACTGCCCAATGATCTGCTGAAGGACGAGGTGCCGGGGCCGCTGGACTATCAGCCCGTGGTGCGCACCCGGTCGGCCCCCGATCCCGACGCGGTGCAGGTGGCCGCCGACATGCTGGTCGCCGCGCAGCGCCCCGTCATCCATGCCGGGCAAGGGGTGCATTGGGCGGAAGCCTATGACGAGTTGCGCATGTTGGCTGAGCTGTTGGGGGCGCCTGTCTCCACCAGCCTGGAAGGCAAGAGTGCGTTTGACGAAACGCATGAACTGGCCTTGGGGTCAGGCGGTGCGGCCATCCCGCGCACGGTGCGGCATTTCCTGGACCGGTCGGACCTGATCCTGGGCATTGGCTGCAGCTTTTCTGAAACCGTGTTCGGCGTGTCTATGCCGGCGGACAAGACCATCATCCATGCCACGCTGGACCCGGCCGATCTCAACAAATCGGTGCGCTGCCAGCACGCGCTGGTGGGCGATGCCAAGCTGACCCTGGCGCTGCTGGTGGATGCCGTCCGTCAGCGCATCCGTGCCCCCCGCGACCGCAGCGCCATTGTGGCGGAAATCAAGGCGGTGGAGCGGGAATGGCTGGCGGAATGGATGCCGCTGCTGACCAGTCCCGACAGCCCGATCAGCCCCTATCGCGTGCTGTGGGACTTGCAGCATAATGTGGATGTCGCCAACACCATCATCACTCATGATGCTGGCAGCCCGCGCGACCAACTGACCCCGTTCTGGAAGTCGAAGGCACCGCTGAGCTATATCGGTTGGGGCAAGTCGACCCAGTTGGGCTATGGGCTGGGGCTGGCCATGGGGGCGAAATTGGCCTGCCCGGACAAGCTGTGCATCAATGTCTGGGGCGATGCCGCCATCGGCTTCACCGGCATGGATTTCGAAACAGCGGTGCGCGAGCGGCTGCCCATCCTGTCCATTCTGCTGAACAATTCCTCGATGGCCATCGAACTGGACATCATGCCGGAGGCGACGAAGCGATATCGCGCCACCGACATTTCCGGCGACTATGCCGCGTTTGCCCGCGCGCTCGGCGGCTATGGGGAGCGGATCGAAAAGG
The DNA here is from genome assembly GCF_009495745.1 of Niveispirillum sp. SYP-B3756. Lineage (GTDB taxonomy): Bacteria > Pseudomonadota > Alphaproteobacteria > Azospirillales > Azospirillaceae > Niveispirillum. Next base: position 7,445 of record NZ_WIDQ01000026.1, on the reverse strand, counting down.
TGGCGGATATCGTGCCGGCGATCCGGCGCGGGATCGACGCGACGCTGCGCGGCCAGCCGGCCCTGCTTGAATTCATCACCACCAAGGAAACCCGCGCTTCGCGGCTTTGATGCGTGTCCGGTTTGCCTTAAGGCATCCTCTCCCGTCACCCCGACTTACGGCGGGGTGACGGGAGAGGGGGCTGTTGCGATTCAACATTAATCCGACAAACCCTAGCAGGAACAGCGTCATGCATGAACAGACGAAGACCGTGGCCGTGACAGGCCCGGCCGCTGACAGCGGCGGTGGCGACTGGGCCCTGCCGACCGTCTACACGCTCGGCTTTCTGACCCTGATTTCCACCTTCAACTATCTGGACCGCGCCATCCTTGGCCTGGCCCTGCCGGCGATCAAGGGGGAGATGGTCGTCTCCGACATGGTGCTGGGGCTGGTGTCGGGTCTGGCCTTCGTCCTGTTCTATTCCTTCCTGGGCATTCCCATCGCCTGGGCGGCGGACCGCTGGAGCCGGCGTAACATCATCGCCATCGGCTTTGGCTTCTGGAGCCTGATGACGGCGCTGACCGGGTTTGTCGCCAGTATCTGGCAGTTGGCCATCGCCCGTTTCCTGATGGGGGCGGGTGAGGCCTGCGGGCTGGCGCCGTCCAATTCCATGCTGTCGGACCTGTTCCGCAAGGAAAGGCGGCCGCTGGCCTTTTCCATCTTTGGCACATCCTCCGCGCTGGCCTTCATCGTCTTCTTTCCCATTGCCGGCTGGGTGCTGCAACATCATGGCTGGCGGGCCATGTTCTTCGTGGCCGGCATTCCGGGCATCGGGCTGGCCCTGCTATTCGCGCTGACCGTGACGGAACCGGCGCGTGGCGCCAAGGAGGGGGGAGGGGGCCGGAATGTGGCCGTGGGCTTCAGGGAGACGGTGGGTTTCCTGCTGGGATCGCGCGCCTATCTGGCCATGATCGCCGGGGCCATGCTGATGGGCGCCAACCTGTTTGCCGCCAGCGCCTGGACGCCCACCTTTCTGCAACGCGTGCATGGGCTGACCATGCTGGACATTGCGTCCAGCATCGGGCCCCTGCGTGGTGTGCTGGGGGCGGCCGGAGTTCTGGCGGGGGGCCTGCTGATCGACCGGTTCGCCAAGCAGGATGACAAGCTGCGGGTGCGGTTGCCGGCCGTGGCCTGCCTGCTGGTCGGGCCGGCAGAGGTGTTGATGCTGTTGGGGGAATCACGGCTGGCCTGGATGACGGGCTATGGGCTCAGCAGCTTTCTGACGCTGATCCATCAGGGGCCGATCTTCGCTGCGGCGGTCAGCGTGGCGAAGGTACGGATGCGGGCGGTGGCCATCGCCATCCTGGTCTTCTCTGCCAGTATGCTGGGCCAGGCGCTGGGGCCCTTGTTTGTCGGCGCCTTGAACGATCTGCTGGCACCGGCCTTTGGTGCGGCGGCCATCCGCTATTCCATGCTGATCCTGGTTTTCACCGCCATCGCTGCAGGCCTGCTGTTCTGGATTGCGGGTCGCTGGATCGAAGTGGATGGACGGCGGGCACAGGAAGGCTGATGCCCGCCGGTCCGGACAGGCTCACGCCCAGGCAGACAAGGGGGGCAGCAGGTGATCCCCCTGGCAGACAAGCCGGGCCGATGCCGGCACCGCCGCCAGATGCGTCCAGCAGAAGCTGGCGGCCAGAAAGCCGATATCTGCCGGTGTGGCGGGATCGGGTTCCAGGCAGGCCGCACGCAGCAGCAGGGCACCCCCCAGGGTCCGGCCCAGCATGTCCAGGAAGGGGGTGGCGGCTGCAAGGCGTTCACCCTCGCTGCGCTGTTCTGCCAGCAACCAGCCGACACTCTGGATAATGGCGTCCAGCGCCCCCGTGAGCAACGGCGCGCAGTCCCGCAGCAGCGGGGTTACGGCGGCTGCTGCCATCGCGGCATCGCTGCGCAACTCATCAATCAGGGTCATGAGCGCCGTTCCACCGGCCTGCACGATTTTGCGCTGGACCAGATCAATGGCCTGGATGCCGTTGGTTCCCTCATAGATGGCGGTGATACGGACATCCCGCCAATACTGCGCCACCCCTGTTTCCTCAACATAGCCGGCACCGCCATGGACCTGAATGGCGGTGGAAGTAACGGCAATGGCGCTGTCGCTGCAGAAGGCCTTGACGATGGGGGTCAGCAGCGAAGCACGCTGCTGTGCTGCCTGACGCTCTGCCCCCTCTGCTGCGCCATGCGCGCTGTCGATGGCCAGTGCGGCTTTGTAGGCGATCAGGCGGATGACCATGGTGCGGGCCCGCATGTCGGTCAGCATCCGGCGCACATCCGGATGGGCAATGATGGGACCGGGCGGCATACCGCGCTGCGGGCTGCCCTGGCAGCGCTGCCGTGCATAGGAAAGCGCGGCCTGGGTCGCCCTTTCGGCCACCGCCACGGCCTGCAGCCCGGTTGCCAGCCGGGCCCGGTTCATCATGGTGAACATGCAGGCAAGCCCCTGATGCTCCCGCCCGATGATCCAGCCGATGGCCCCTTCTCCTTCACCGAACGCCATGGTGCAGGTGGGGGAGCCGTGCAGCCCCAGCTTATGTTCGATCCCCAGGCACTGCACATCATTGCGCTGTCCGGGCCTGTCCCCTTCACCCAGCAGCCATTTCGGCACCAGGAACAGGGACAGGCCCTTGCTGCCGATCGGGGCGTCGGGCAGGCGGGCCAGCACCAGATGCAGGATATTGTCGGTCAGGTCATGTTCACCATAGGTGATGAAGATTTTCTGCCCGAACAGGCGATACTGCCCATCGTCCCCACGTTCGGCGCGCGTGCGGATCAGGTTCAGGTCTGATCCGGCGCCCGGTTCGGTCAGGGCCATAGTGGCCATGCAGGTGCCTGCAACCAGCGGCCCCATCCAGCGTTTGCGCAGGGCATCATCACCATGTTCCAGCAGCACCTCCATGGCGCCCTGGGTCAGGACGGGGGCGAGGCCGAATGCCATGCAGGCCGATGTCCAGGCTTCCATCAAGGGGGCGGCCACGCTGACCGGCAGGCCAAGGCCACCCCAGTCTTCCGGCACATCGACATTATTCCAGCCGCCTTCCACCCACTGGCGGTAAAATTGCACAAAGCCCGGTGGCATCACCACCTGCCCATCGGCGTAGCGTGCGCCCACCCGGTCGGCGATCGGGTCCAGGGGCAGCAATTCCGCCTCCGCCAAGCGTGCCGCAGGCCCGATCAGATCGGCCAGCATGGTGCGGGTGTCGGTGGGGGTGCCCACGACGTGAAGGGCGAACAGCATATCCTGCTGCGCAATCTGAAAGCTGCTATTATTGGTCATGATGCTACCCGAAGGGCGCGGGCTCCCTGCCATTGTCTACCAGAACAATATCATACCGGGTCGGCGCGTCGTTTCCAGACCCGGCGGAACACAGCGGCGCGAATGCGGCTGAAATGGTCCCGGTCAATGTCGTAGAAGGCGAAGCTGTTAATATACATCCGGTCGCCCTGTCGCAGCGGGCTGGAGGTGAAATCCGGCACGTCTGTGACAGCCAGGAACTCCGATTCCAGTTCGGCGGCCAGTCGCGTCTCGCTGGCGAAGCAGTCCAGTACCGTAATGGTCCGCCGGGTCACGCGGCGAATGTCGGTATAGAAGCGGACGATTTCCTCCCGTCCCTGCAATACCCGCCCATTGCCGATGGTCAGGCGGATATTGTCGGCATAATAGGAACAGGCGGTGGCAAAATCGCCATCATTGAAGGCGGCGATGTAGCGGGTGAAGGCGGCGGTGGCATCCGGCGCAAAGCGGCTGGGCTGGGTCATGGGGTTGCCTTGCAGGGGGCGGCACGGATGCGTGTGAAGCGGCCGTCGGCAATATCGCAGATCACAAAGCTGACCATTGCCCTCCGCTCCCCTGCGGCAAGGGGGGCGTCGGGGAAATCCGGTACATCGCTCAGCGCTTCCAGCGCCGTGCTGATTTCTGCCGCGATCCGCCCCGGCCGGTCGACATAGCCCAGCAGGTCCAGCGTGCGCCGCACCCGGCCCTGCCATTGCCGGTGGAAGCCCATCAAAGCTGTGGCGGCGTGATGCTCCACCGCCCCGTCCGTCATATGCAGGTCCGGGGCGTAAAACGTGGCCACCCGCTCCAAATCGTCGCGGTTCAGGGCGTCAATATAATCATCGAACCATTGTCGCTGGTCGAACGCGGCCATGGCTCACAGCACCGCGTAATAACGGAACAGCGAATGATCGGGCTCATCCTCCGGCGTCACCTTCGGCCGGCGCTGCCCCACGCCCACAATGACCGTGCGGTTCAGCCATTCATGCGGCCCGTCCGGCGCCCGGAAATAGGGGGTGCAGCGGAAATAAGGCGTTAGCGGCGGATAACCCGGCCTTTGCAGGGGGCCATGCACATAGCCCAGATTGCGGATATAGATCAGCGCCCCGTCATCGGTCTGGATCATGTAATGGGCATTCAGTTCGACCACGCCGTCGGCGCGGACCACGGGCCAGTCAGCACCGCTGTGATCCACCAGCGTGCCGTTCAGGCGGGGGCCGCTGACCTTGCAGCCTTCCCCAATGGACGTGTAGCCGTGGTTGGGACCGCCCTGGTGAATCGCCCCCGTCATCCAGCGGCGGTCGAAATTGATGCGGATGTCGAAAACATGCTCATACCGCAGGGCCAGCGGATCATTGTCCGTCATGTGATATCCTCCCGTCACTTGTTGAGAAATCAATATTATCATCGATCCGCCCTTGCAAGGGGGTGATTTTCAATTATGATGATTAATCAATAAATGGTGGGCGGCGGCCATGGACCCCGCCCGAACAAAGCCAAAAGAACAAGGGACGGAGACGGAGATGCCCGATGCGGTGGAACTGAAAATGCTTGCCGGCCGCGACCCGGCCGCAAATCCTTATAAGCCGCCCCTGCCGCCGAAGGATTATGCGCGGATCATCGAAGATGGGTTGGTGTTTGACCGCAACCTGCCGGTCAGAATGCGCGACGGCGTGACGATCTATGTTGATCTGTACCGCCCGGCGGGGGAGGCGGGGGAGCGCGACTTGCCGGTGCTGCTGGCCTGGAGCCCCTATGGCAAGCATGGCAAGGCGGCCAATCTCTGGCCGCCGGCGGGGATTGAGGCGGGCTGGAATTCCCGCCACACCGCGTTCGAGGCGCCGGACCCGGCCCATTGGTGCCCTCATGGCTATGCCATCTGCTATCCCGATCCGCGCGGGGCCTGGCTTTCCGAAGGGGAATTGCGGCACAATGGCATTGGCGAAGCGGAAGATTGTTACGATCTGATCGAATGGCTGGGGGTACAGCCCTGGTGCAATGGCAAGGTCGGGATGACAGGCGTCTCCTATCTGGCCTGCATCCAATATCTGGTGGCACCGCTGAAGCCGCCGCATCTGGTCGCGCTGAACCCGTGGGAAGGCTTTTCCGACTGGTATCGGGAATTTGCCTATCATGGTGGCATCCGCGAGACGAACTTCGTCGAGCGCGCCACCATGAGCCTGAACTGGTCCACCACCCGCACAGAGGACACGGCCGGCAATGTGAAGGCCCATCCGCTGATCGATGCCTATTGGCAGAGCAAGGCGCTGGATCTGGAAGCCATGGATCTGCCCACCTTCATCGTGGCCAGTTGGTCCGATCATGGCCTGCACACGCGCGGTACGTTGGAAGCCTATAAAAGGATGGCGTCTGACCGCAAATGGCTGCTGGTGCATGGCCAGAAGAAATGGCGGCATTATTACATGCCGGAAAATGTGGCGCTGCAGCAGCAGTTCTTTGACCAGTTTCTGAAGGGGAAAGATACGGGCGTGCTGCACTGGCCGCCGGTGCGCCTTCAGGTGCGGGACAGGGGCAGCGATGGCCCCTTCCGGGAGGAGACAGCGTGGCCGCTGGCACGCACTCTGTATCAACCGCTCTATCTGGATGCATCCACCAGCAGACTTGAGGCTGCCCCCGTGGTGGGGGAGGGGGAAGCGCGCTATGATGCCCAGACGGGCCAAGCGCGCTTCGACATTGTTTTTGACCGGGAAACCGAACTGACCGGCCATTTCAAGCTGCGCCTGTGGGTGCAGGCGGATGGGTCCGATGACATGGACCTGTTCGTCGGGCTGGACAAGATCGATCGGTCGGGCGACCGGGTGCCCTTCACCTTCTATGCGCTTTATGATGACGGGCCGCTGGCCCTGGGCTGGCTGCGGGCGTCGCACCGGGAACTGGACGAGGACAAGTCCACCCCCTGGCAGCCCGTTCACCATCACGAAAGGGAAGTGCCCTTGCCCCCCGGCACCGCCGTTCCCGTGGAGATCGAGATCTGGCCGACATCCGTGCATTTTGCTGTGGGTGAAGGGCTGCGCCTGACGGTGCAGGGACGCGACATCTATGACCATGACCGCTATGGCCTGGCCTTCGCGCGGCATGACGATCTGCGCAACCAGGGTGTCCATCTGATCAAAACGGGCGGTGTGTATGATTCACACCTGCTGGTGCCCGTGATCCCGGCCGTCTGAATATATTCTCTGCCACTCCCAACAGACAAGGAATTGAAAGTGACCGCCCCTCATCCCTTTGCCCCGCGTTTTGAATTTGCCTTTTCCATCGGCATCACGCTGACCAAGCCCCATTGGCTGCGGCCCACGACCATGGGGGCGACGCGTGCCGCCATTTATGCCGCAGAGGGAACCGTGGAAGGGCCGGGGATCAACGGGCGCGTCGTGCCGATGAGCGGCGGCGACTGGCCGCTGCTGCGTCCCGACGGCGTGATTGATTTCGATGCGCGTTATCTGTTGGAGCTGGATGATGGCACGATCATCTATCTCCAGAACCGGGGCTATCGCTGGGCCTATAGTCCGGAGGTGGCGGAACGGATGTCGCGCAATGAGCCGGTTGACCCGTCCGATTATTACATGCGCGTCTCACCGAAATTTGACGTGCCGGCGGGCCCTTACGACTGGCTGGGCAAATATGTATTCGTTGGTGTGGCCGAGAAAATTCCCGGTGCCAACCGTATCCATTATTTCAAGATCTTGTAATCTTCTTTCGCGGATCGGCAATGGTCGCCAGCGTGTAAATGGTGGTGCCCAGGGGCCATAATGTCGGCGCAGTTTTCTTGCGAGGGGAAAACTGCGCACCCTGTCCGAATCTTGTTCGTTGCCTTGCTCATGATGTCCCCATCCTCTCATGAGTTGGAGCCGCCGACAATCCCGGCAGGGTTCAGACCGGTCCCGGCGCGCTTGCGTCGCTGGGGCGCCGCGCGCCGGACCTCGGTCGCGCTTACTTACCACCATTTAGGCAATCAGATCACCCAGAACGCAACACTTCTAGAATTGCCATAAATTTCCATAATTATCATTATTGATTTTTATGCTGTAGGCGCAAAGTTAAAATGTCAGTCCTGAGCAAGATAGAAATGTCAGTCTCTGGATCGGTTTTGGCCGGTTTTGGGGGCTGTCATGGGCTG
>NZ_WIDQ01000025.1 GCF_009495745.1 Niveispirillum sp. SYP-B3756 | reverse complement strand
TCTACGACAATCTGCGTAAATACCCGATCCCGCTGCTGGAGCAAGCGATCCGGGCAATTGGGGCCAGCAGTCTGGCGCTGGATCTCTATGTATGGCTGTCCTACCGACTACATAGCCTGACCAAGCCGACAACCATTTCCTGGCAGGCCCTTCATGCCCAACACGGGGCCGAATATGCGCGCATCCGTGATTTCAAACGCTTTATGATCCCGCAATTGAAACTGGCTTTAGCAGCCTATCCACAGGCAGGTGTGACACTGGAAGAAGATGGGCTGATGCTGTACCCATCAGCGCCACCAATCAGCAAGCTGGGCGGATAAGCCCTCGGCTTGTCATATAATGGTCGGGACTCTACTCGCGCCCCCTCTCTTGAACTCCCACGCAACTCAACAGGTACGGATATGGATATCTATCTGATATCAGATAGATATCCATATGTGATCCAGACCTCATCCACGCGTCATGACCAGGTCATGCGCATTGCAGGCGAGTGCACCGACAACAATGTCATAATCTGGCAGGCGGATTGATCAACACCCGCCCGGCATCCAACTCCAGCACCCGGTCAGCGGCACGACGGGTGGCATCACGGTGGGTAATGGCCAGGATGGTCAGGCGGCCACGCAACCGGTCCAGAGTCTGTAAAACCAGGGCTTCTGACCCACCATCCAGGGCAGAGGTTGCTTCATCCAGGATCAACAGGCGCGGACGGCGCAGCAGTGCGCGGGCGATGGCGAGACGTTGACGTTCTCCGCCGGAAACGGCACTGCCCCGATCACCCACCCGCGTATCCAGCCCATGGGGCAGGGCGCGAACGAAACCGGCGGCAGCGGCATCATCCAGGGCCATCCAGAGGTCGGCTTCCGTGGCATCGGGGGCCGCCAGCAACAGGTTGGCGCGGATCGTGTCATGGAACAAGAACGGATCCTGTGGCACCACGCCGACCTGCCGCCGCCAGGCAGGCAGCAGGTCGGGGGTAAGCGGGATACCATCCAACAATAAGGTGCCGGTATGGGGAGTGATCAGCCCCGCCATCAGATCGGCCAGCGTGGATTTACCGGCCCCCGAGGGGCCGGTGACGGCAAGCAGGGTGCCAAATGGCAGGTCAAAATCGACCCCTTGCAGTGCCTGGCGCCCATCAGGCATAGACAGACCGACATCCCTGAAGGCAATGCAGCGGACAAAGGGCGCCAGATCGGGCCCACCGGCCCTTTCCGCACCGGCCTGCAGCCGGTCGCGCATCTCCTCATACAGGGTCACGGCAGGCAGGCCGGTTTCCAACTGTCGCCAGATCCGCATACTGCCCAGCCCACGCTGGGCCAGCCGGGCAAAGGCCAGGATCACCACCAGGGCCGCACTTAAAGGCTGTGTCAGCCAGAGCGTCGCCATGACCACGGCCAAGGCAGCCAGGATGGCTGCCGTCAGCATCAGGGCTGATTGCTCATAGGCCAGGATGGATACATGCCGGGCCTGGAGATGACGTAGATCGGCGAAGCGTTGCGACAGCAGATTCTGGCGGGCTTGTTCAGCTCCCAGTCCCTTGATCACCCGCAGGCCGGCCAGATCGTCGGTCAGGTCGGCCATCATGGCCTGCTGTGCCCGGCCCAGCTTTATCCCAATATCAAAACCACTGCGCCCGATGCGCCGGATCAGCAGCAAGGCCAGCAGAGAGGCCGCCAGGGTGATCAGCGTCAGTGACGGGGACAGCAACAGAGCCGACAGCAGCAGGGCCGGCAGGGCCAGTGTCGCCACACCGAGATTGACCAGCGCGTCATGACACATGCCAAGGCGGTTCACATCAATCGTCAGGATCTGTTTTACATCGCTGGTCCGCAGCGACTGGAAAACGGGCCAGGAGACATGCAACAGGGCCCGGTGCAGATCGCTGCGCAAGCCATCGACAAAGCGGTTGCGCTGACCATTGCTGATGATGGCGCGGGCCGCAGTGACGGCAGCGGCGGCGGCAACCAACAGCAGATAAAGTCCCAGCCCTTGTAACAAGGAACCGGCAGAGCTAGGACCGGTGCTGCCCATCCCCAGCTTTTCCAGCACCGGCACCAGCAGCAGCAGGCCCGCCCCTTCTGCCAGCGAGGCCGTCAGTCCCAAGCCCAGCATTAGCCCCAGTCGACGGGGGCCATAAGCGGTGGCCAGCAGCGACAGCAGACGGCGGGCGGCAGCGAAGGGAGCGGACGGCATGTGTTCCAGAAAACAGAGCGCAAGAGGGCGGGGATCATGGCATTTGCCCATAGGGCAATGCCAGCCCCTTTCCCCAGCATCTGGGTCTGTCTGGCAGAATTCTGTTCACTATCTGATATCATCTTGATAACGTCTTCTGCATCGAAACGCGGATCAGGCCAGGACAGCCCCATGCCAACCATCGTTTTTGCCAGCCCCAAGGGCGGGGCCGGCAAATCAACCTCGGCGGTTCTGCTGGCCACGGCCCTGGCGGGGCAGGGGGCCAGTGTCACCATTATCGATGCCGATCCCAACAAGCCGGTTTCGCGCTGGGCCCGCCTGCCGGGCCGGCCCGCCAACCTGACCGTGCTGGCTGATGTGACGGAAGAAACGGTAACCGATGTGATCGATCAGGCGGCACTGACCACCGCCTTCGTCATTGTCGATCTGGAAGGTACCGCTTCCATGATGGTGGGCTATGCGATGAGCCGGGCCGATCTGGTGGTGATCCCCAGCCAGGGCTCGCAGTTGGATGCGGGGGAGGCGGTGAAGGCTATCCGGCTGGTCCGCAGCCAGGAACGCGTTTTCCGCCGTCAGATCCCTTTTGCTGTGCTGTTCACCCGCACCAGTGCCGCCATCCGCCCCCGTTCACTGCAAAGCATCGCGGCGGAATTCGCGGAAAACGACGTGCCGGTCTTTGCGACCCAACTGCATGAGCGCGACGCCTTTCGCGCCATTTTCGCTTTCGGTGGCACATTGGCGGAACTGGACCCGGCACAGGTGACCAACATCAAAGCGGCCAATGCCAATGCGCTGGCCTTCGCGGGCGAAGTGGTCGCCGTGCTGAAGGGGGGAATCAAGGCGCCCGTCATCACCATATCGGCAGAAAAGGGAGGGATGGAATGAGCAAAACCCGCGCCAGCATTTTCGGCGATGCGCCCGACCCGCTGGACCTGTCCGGTTTCGCACCCAAGGCGCCGCAGGATATAAAGGCCCCGCCGGTCGATGCCATCCGCGCCATATCGGAAGCCGCCCGTTTCCCCAGCCGCGAAGCCCGCCCCGTCCCGCCGCCCAAACGTCAGCAACGCCGCCACCGCACCGGCCGCAATGTACAGTTCAATATCCGGGCGCGACAGGAAACCATTGACGCCTTCCTGGCCATCGCTGACCAGCAGGGGTGGGTTCTGGGAGAGGTGCTGGAACAGGCCGTAGCGGCCCTGGAGCGGGAACTGGCGGTCAAAACCTGATATCAATATGATAACATATTGATATCAGGCTGATTCAGTTACAGCACCTTGGATGTCGTCAGCATGGTGGTATGTTCCAGTTCCCTTGAACCGGACACTACCCAGCGCAGCAGGCGTTTGCGGAAGCCAGTGCGCTTTTTGAGTGTCTGATAGCTTTCCTGCTGCGGATTGTAATCTTTCACCCACACCCGTTGCGGGCTGACATAACGCAGCACCGCATTTTCATAGACCACCGACTGGGTATTGTTCTGTTCGAAAAGCGGGTCGGTCAGGTTGGCCAGCAGAACCGTTCCGGCCTGGGCACATTCCTTCTGCAACCGCCGAATCCCGGCTTCATACACAGGCAGGGATTCTGTTAAATCCTTGTCCTGATAGGTCGTATTCCCCAGATCAGCAATGGGGCGGATCTGTATTGTATCGATGCCGTACTGGCCGAAGACAGCCATCAGTTCGGCCATCTGTTCGACATTGTCGTTATTGACCGTATAGTTCAGGCGTATCTTGGGCAGGCTGCTGTTTTTTTCCCGGCGCACCGCGTCGATCAGGGCCAGATTGTCATGCAGGCGCTGCCACTTGGCCCCCTTCATCAGGCTTTCATACATATCCTGCCGGGTGCCATGAACGGAAATGGTGATCTCGTCCAGCCTATGGCCCACCAGGGCTTCCACGGCAGCACGGTTCAGCAATTGGGCATTGGTCACCAGCGAGACGAAGGGCACCCCTTTCGTTTTCGCAATCCCGACAATATCCGGATAGCCCTTCCACATGGTGGGCTCGCTGCCGCAGCCGACATAAAGCTGAAGCGCCTCGGGAAAGAAAATCTCGGCGATGCGGGTCATCTGCTCCGGTGTGAAGCGGGAGCCGACATTTTCCCGGTACCATGTTTCATCACTGAAATAGCACATGCCGCAACGCAGGTTGCACGCCATCACCGGGTCGAAGCGGACAATTGTGTAACGGATGCCAAGCAGATCGGCGGCCAGTACACCGGCGAATTTCACCCGGTTGCTGGCGATCAGCCTGTTAAGAACCAACAGTCGGGCACCACTGATCCGGAACATCCACCAGCCTTCGGATAGGTTTCACTGTACGGGGGAACAATCACCCCAAGGGTGTAAGCGACGACAGAAGAGCAGTGCGCCACAATAAAAACAAGGGGTCTTGGTCGTCGGGAGACGGATGCGCAGCACGGGGGGCCGATTTTCTTTACAAAACAAGCATCATGGCCATATTGGCGCCAGCGTGCGCAAAGGCAAGGAGCCGGACCTGCACCATGGGCAGCCGTGACAATATTATCATCTCCAACGGGTTCAACCTGTTCCCCCTGGTTCATGCGGCAGCGGCAATGGCGATGGTTGGGCGGCTTGGCCTGTTCATCACCGGTGCTTATCCCACGCCTGGCCTATGCCGGCTGCTGGAAGGGTCGGGCCTCGTCAGCCAGGGCAAGCTGCAACGTCTGCGTGACCGTCAGGGCGCCATCCCGCCAGACCGGGTCCGGTCTTTGGCGGGGGCAGAGCTGATGGCGGCAGCCGCCGTGCGGTTGATGCAGCGCCCCGCCAGTGCCGGTTTGGGCAACTGGCTGGATCGCACCTCCTTCAACCTATACAGCCGCACGGCAGCCCGGCTTATCGCCCGGCAGGAAGGGCGGGGGGGTATCTACCATTACCGGTCAGGATTTGGGCAAATGTCGGTGATGGCGGCGCGGCGGTGCGGGATGCATATCCTGTGTGATCATTCCATCGCTCATCCATGCCTGCTGGAGCCGTTGATAACCAATGGCGGGCGGATGCCAGATCCTGCCAGCCTACCCCCCCCTTCGCCCTGGGCCCGGATGCTGCGCGACGATATCGGTCTGGCCGACGACATTCTGGTTAATTCCGATTTTGTGAAAGAAACCTTCCTGCATCTCGGCTGGCCGGCTGACCGGGTGCATGTCATCTATCAAGGCGTGGATGAAGGGTTTCTGGCAGCCTGCCCCCCCCGTCCCCCGCCCGATCCCAGCGACCGGCGATTGATGTTTGCCGGCCATTTTGGCCCGCGCAAGGGGGCCAATATTCTGGTGGATGCCCTGACCCGGCTGGCCCCGCTGGATTGGAGTCTGGATCTGGTGGGGTCGCTGGAAGGCGAAACGGCGCGGTGCCATCACGATTTCCTGTCACAGCCCAGGGTCAGACTGCATGGAACGCTCGGCCGGCGGGAACTGGCGGCCACCATGTCCGCCCAGCGGATCATGGTCTTTCCCTCTCTGGCAGAGGGGTCGGCACGGGTGGTGACCATGGCGATGGCGGCCGGCTGCTTCATCATCACCACCCCAAATGCCGGCAGCCCGGTGCGCCATGGGCAGGATGGACTGCTGGTACCGCCGGGGGATGCGGCCGCTTTGGCCAATGCCATTGCCCAGGCCCTGGCCATGGGGGAGGCGGTCGACCGGATCGGCGCCGCCAATGCCGAGCGGATACGGCGCCATTACCGGCAGGCCACCTATGGCACCAGTCTGGAATCTATTTATGACCGGCTGCTGCAAGACGGCCGGAAAGGCGGGGATGCATGAAGGTTGCCTTTCTCTGGACAGGGTTGTCTGGCTATACCAATGCCTGCCTGAAGGAACTGGCGGCCAGGCCGGGGGTGGAACTGCTGGTGGCCTGTATGCGCCCCCAGCCCGATGCCCCGTTCAACATGGCCGACTTCGCCTGGATATCCCGGCAATATTGCTATGACCGGGAGCCGGATGCGGCACATCTTCAGCAGATGCTGGAGGAATTCCAGCCCGACCTACTGATCTTCAATAGCTGGCATATTCCGGCTTTCCGCCAGATCGCCAAATTGTGGCGGGGTCGTGTGCCACGTGTGATGGGGATGGATAATCAATGGCTGGACAGGCCCAAACAATATCTGGGCTGGCTGACCCGGTCATTCTATATCGCCCCGATTGCCGATTTCGCCTTTCTGCCCGGCGACCGTCAGGCAAAGCTGGCCCGCCGGCTGGGCTTTGCCCAAGATCGCATTCTTTACGGCATGAACAGCGCTGATGTGGATGCCTTCAATCTGGCCCGGCCATCGCCTCTACCCGCATCCTTTGTCTATGTGGGCAGGCTGGATGTGACGAAAGGCATCCTGCCGTTGCTGGAATCCTATGCGCTTTATCGCCAGAAGGCAGGGCCGGCGGCCTGGCCCCTGGTCCTGTGCGGGACCGGTCCCTTGCTGGACAGGGTGAAGGGGCGGGAAGGCGTGGAGGTTCTGGATTTCGTCCAACCCGCTGCCCTGCCAGGAGTGTTGAGCGCACAAGGATGCGCCATTCAGCCCAGCCTTGTCGAACCCTGGGGTGTCAGCATCCATGAGGCCACGGCAGCCGGCTTGCCGGTGATCTGTACCTATGCCTGTGGGGCTGTCGCCCATCTGGTCCAGGATGGTTATAACGGCTTCATCGTCGATGCCGGGAATATCCGCCAGATGGCCGATGCCATGCGCCGATACGCTGCCCTGCTGGTGGCAGATCGGGAACGGATGGGGGAGGCCAGCTTGCTTTTGTCGCGGCAATTCACTCCCGCCCGTTGGGCCGACACGCTGCTGGGCGTGCCTGAACGGTTCAAGCACCGTCTGGAAGCGTAACCAGACCGGATTCCAGCGCCTGTTTCGCCAGGGCTGGCCATTTCAGGGCCAGCATCCGCGGATCGCGGGCCAATTTGACCAGCCGGGCTGCCAGACAGGCGGCGCGGTGGGTCGGCCCCGGTTCCCGGCCCAGCAGTTTTGCAAATAACCGCTTCTGGTCTGTCTGATATTGCTGCTCCAGCCTGCCGGAACCTGAGATGGATTCCCCATGCAGGGTGAAGACCGACAGGGCCTTGTCGATCCGCTGCGCCCTGGCGCCGGTCCTGGCCAGATCGACCAGCAATTCCCAATCCCAACAGGTACGGTTGGCCGGGTTGAACCCGCCTGCCCGGCGCAGGGCCGGCAGGCGGAAAAAGGTGGATTGCTGCAGAAAAACCATGCCGCCATGGGCCATCAGCCAGGGGGAAAAAGGCGGTGGGCTGGCCAGGAAAGGCTGGCAGGTGCCCCGCGACAGATCCTCGATAAAACCGTGTCCATAAATGATATCAGCCGCCGGCTGGTTGCAGAATGCCTCGGCAATGCTGGCGATGGCCCCGGGCAGCAACCGGTCATCGGCATTAATATAGCCGAAAATATCCCCCGCCGCCGCCGCCAGCCCCTTGTTCAACCCATCTGCCGGGCCGGCATCGGGTTCCAGGATCACCCGGGTGATGCGGTCCTGGTACCGGGCGATCAGATCGCGGCTGCCGTCCGTCGAACCAGGATCGATGACGATATATTCGATTTCCGGATAATCCTGATCCAGTACCGACCGGATCGCCTTTTCCAGAAAAGCCACCTGGTTGAAGGACAGGGTGACGATGGAAACACGGGCCGTCATGGCACTCTCGGCAAGCGGGCGGATGATTGTTCCAACTGACGGGCCTGCTGTAGCAGCACCGTCATGGTGATAATGGCAAAGCAGGCGAAGACACGGTTGCCGAGACCATAGGGGGAAAACAGCACCGCCCAACCCAGGCAGAACAGCACGAAACTGATAATGGGATCGATCAGTATTGGATGACGAACCAGGGTGATCACGCTGTGGCCCAGCAAAAACAGCACCATGAACCAGAACAGGCCGGAGAGGATTCCCCCCTCCACCAAGGCACCCAATAAATGGGAATGGCTGGGGATCAGCATGGAAAAACCGGGGGGCATGGCTTCCGTGGAGCCGGTAAAAATCTCCCATGACATCTGGGCGTAGCGCTCATCCTCCGCCCAGGAACCATGGCCCAGCAGCGGCTTTTCCAGAAAGGCCAGGGGTGCAATACGCCATTCGGTGCGTCCCGACAGCAGGATACCATATTGATCATTCACCTGTTCCAGATAGCGTTCCTGTTGTCCCTCCCCCAGCCATCCCGCCTCTGCTGCCACACCATATAAGGGAATAATTCCCCCCACCAAGCCGCCAGCCAGCAATGACAGAAACAGGGCCTGCCGCCCGGTGACCACATGCAGGGTGCCGAAAATAATCACCAGCATCTGAATGAAGAAAACGGCCAGGGCAATGCCGGCCATGCTGCGATAGCCCAGGAAAATATTCACCAGGGCAATAAGGAGGGGGGGCAGCAGCGCCAGCGACCGCAGCCGCAGCCGCCACAACCAAGTCGCAGCCACCATGCAGAACATGGTAACAGGGGTTCCATAGCCGAATTTCCAAGGATCGCCGAAATCCTCCCCTTCTTGGGCAAGCAAAGGCGCCACACAACCACCGATGGCCAGCCCCAGAAACATCACATGCACCCGCCGCACCCGGTTTCCCAGCATGACATGCAGGCCATACAGCATGATCATGGTGGCACCAGCACGCGCCAACCCGCGCAAGCTATTGTCCCAACGGGATTGGTTAACCAGATCGCTGACAAACTGCGCCACCAGCCATAGCAGGGCCAATCCGATCAATCGGGTGGTCAACCGATCTGGCATGGGGGGCCGACCGAACATGGCAAGCCCCAGAACGAACAGGATGCCCAGGACTTCCGTCCCCATGATACGGCCGACGATCTGAAAATCCGTCAGAGAGGCGATTCCCGTCACCAAGCAAAGAACCGGCCAGGGCTGGATGGTCCAGCCCCTCGCCGCGCGTGGGACTATATGAGTGCTCATGGTCATGAAATATCCGCGGTGCCCCCTGTCGTATCTTGCCAGGCATCAATTTGTCCAGCGCAACACATATTTCTCTCACCAATAGGCTGCATTCTCCACCAGACCAACGGCGGCAGGGGTTTCCTCCGGCAAGGGGCGGGTCCAATGGGGGTTTATCAGAGCGACTGTATCCGGGTCGGCATCGAAACGCCGACCGCGGATGCCAAACAGCATCTGGGTTGCCCCCCCCAGATGGATGCCGATCCGGCCCATGGCCTTGGCTTTGGCCACCAGGGGCAGGGACAGGCCACCGGCCCCGATGATGGCAATGTCGAATGACCGTTCCGCCATGGCCCCCATCAGGCGTTGCAGACGTTCCGTCCAGCTTGGCTCACCCGCCGGTACCAGGGCCGGGCTGAAGGGCACCGGCAGCACATCCAGGGTGCAATCCGGCAAAACCAAAGGGTGCTTCTCCCAAATCAGGGTCCGCTGGGCGAATTGCTGGCGGACGGTACGGGCAAAGGGGGTCACCACCAGTACCCGACGCCCGGCCAAATGGCGGCTCCACGGATTTTCATGCAGATAGGGGTAATAATCTTCCTCCCGCACATAGAGTGCCTTGGGGCAGCAACTGTCGGCCAGCAACGCCTCCCCCGCATTGTGCCAGACGGCCAGCAGATCCAGCGACCCCAGCGCGTCCAGCCACAGACGGCAGAAATCCACCATGCCCTCGTCCGTGGCGGGAAAGATGCCGGCCCCGACAAAGGCTTCTTCGCGCAGACCTGGCAGGAAACGAGCTGTCTCGCGTTTTCCCTGGGCCAGCCATTGCATGACCACCCGTAATTCTGTATTGCCGATCTTGCCCAGGGCCGCGGGCTGACCCTGGATCAATATCTCGGCAATGGCGCTGTTAGCCGCTACCTGTTCCAGAACCGAATGGTTTCGGCGGAACCAGATGCCGCGCGCGGTACGCGGCATCTGGCGCAACCGATATCCTGGATCCAGGATATTGGCCAGCTTGCGCAGTCGGTTGATGGCTTTCTGGCTCAACAGATGGCGGGGGGAAATCATGACATTCCTTGTCCGTATCAGGACGGCGGTGCCTGCCGTGCTATTTCTGCGCCTGCATGGCAAGTTCCGGCCAGCCATCACCAAAATGAAAGCGGCCCGGTGCCAGGGGCAGCCCCCGCACAATATCGCCATAGCGAACATTATCCGGGAAACGGCGGCCATTCTTGCTGTACAGGCGGCCGACCAACGGCAATCGCTCAAACCGCAAGGTCGGCGATGCATCGAAATTGTGCCAGCCGGGTGGTGCTGTCCAGCCGCAGCCATATTGCACAAAGCAACCCCGCATTGTCTGCTCAGCCGATCCTGTCATCGCTCATTGACTCTCTGCAATCTGCAGGCGCTTGACGTATAGCCCATTCTGCGATGAAAGGGGCAAGTGCGTCCCAACAACATGATTAAATTGTACCCGCCCTGACAGGTGGCATCCACCCTTTACCCCTGCCCTTCCGAACCGGAGCCCCCCCCTTTGAGTGTCATTCGCCGGTTGCAGCAGGGTATAACCGCCAATGTCTTTGGCCAGATCATCAATCTGGTGATCCAGCTTGCCAGTGTGCCTTTGCTGCTGGGTGCCTGGGGGGCTACCGGCATGGGGGAATGGCTGCTGGTCAGCTCCATCCCCAATTATCTGGTGGCCGGTGATCTGGGCCTGTCGGCGGCGGCAGCCAACCTGATGGTCATGGCGGTCGTGGTGGGCGACCGGGCAGCAGCCCAGCGGCTGTTTCAGACCAGCTTGGCCGCATTGGCCGCCCTGGGCCCGCTGCTGCTGCTGCCCTTGCTGGCGCTGGCACTGGCACTGCCGCTGCGGCAATGGTTCGGTCTGGTCCTGCTGGATGAAGGGACCGTGGACATCGTACTGGCCCTGCTGGTGCTGCGCATGTGGCTGGTGCTGCTGGCGGGCGGGCTGATTGTCGCCTTCCGCTGCGATGGTCATTATGCCATCGGCAATCATCTCTCCAATCTGGTCCGCCTGACGGAATTCATCATCATGGCGCTGGTGCTGCTGGCTGGCGGCGGAATGCTGGCAGTGGCGGGGGTAATGGCGGCGGTACAGGCTGCCGGGCTGCTGGTTCTGGCCATCGGCTTGCGGCGCTGTTCCCCCTGGCTGGCCATCGGTTGGCGCGATGCGGACAGGGAAAGCCTGCGCCAGATGGCCCGGCCGGCACTTTCCTACGTGGGCTTTCCCCTGGCGGCTGCCTGCAACCAGCAGGCACCCCTGATGATCGCCGGAATGCTGCTGGGCCCGTCAGCGGCGGCAGCCCTGGCCACCGGCCGCACCCTGGCACGGCTGGCCCAACTGGCCAACAACATCATCGGAACCTCCACCTGGCCGGAAATGTCACGGGCCTTTGGAGAAAAGGCCATGGCGCGGGTACGGCTCATCAACCGCACGGCTGTGAAGGCGGGGCTGTGGCTGGGGCTTGTCGCCCTGGCCGGGCTCTGGCTGCTGGGGCCTTTTGCTTATCATCTCTGGACGGGCAATCAGATCGTCCTGGACCAGACGATGTTCCTGCTGCTGCTGCTGGCAGGGCTGGTGAGCGGGCTTGGGTCAATGGCGCTGGTGGTGCTGACCGCCAGCAACCGGCACGGGGGCGCTGCCGGCCTGACGCTGGTGGTCAGCCTGCTGGCGGTTCCGGCCTGCTATGCCGGGGCCTGGCTGGCAGGGCTGACGGGCATCGCGGCGGCCCTGCTGTTTTGCGAATTGCTGCTGGCCGTGCCGGTGATTCGGGCCAGCGTGCGGGAAAGCGGCGATGATCTGCCGGGCTTTCTCGCTGCCCTGGCCGATCCGCTGGCCCTTTACCGCCTGTGGCGGGACCGACGCGGTTAGAGCTGTTTCCGGCGAACCGGAAACAGCTCATGCTGTGCCGCGCACCACCGGCTTCTATCCTCCCCGCTGCACCTGCATCACCTCGCGCTCTTGCCCCTGCAGGATCAGGGCAGTCAGGATACCGGACGCGTAGGCCCCGGTATCCAGTCCGATACGATGAGGCAGCAGCTCGGGTTCATCGGTGATGGTATGGCCATGCACGATGACATGGCTGGACTGGAACGGCTTGTCGAGGAACTCCTCACGGATCCAGAGCAGATCATCCTGCTTTTGCCGGTTAAGGGCGATACCGGGGCGGATGCCGGCATGGACAAAGGCATAATCTCCCACAGCTGCCATGAAGGTGGTGTTTTGCAGGAATGACAGATGGGCAGGCGGAAGCCGTTCGGCCAGACTTGCTGCCAGTTGTCTCAGCCGGTCAGGCTCCAGGGGACCGGGTGGAGCACGCACACCATAGCTGCTCAACGTCTCCACCCCGCCGAAGCGCAGCCAGTCGGCAGCCGCCAGCGGATCGACCAGGAATTCCAGCATGGTCTGTTCATGGTTGCCGCGCAAAAAACGCAGCCTGGCCCCCGGTAACGGATCGGACAGTAATAGTTCCAGGACGCCCCGGCTGTCGGGGCCGCGATCAATATAGTCGCCCAGGAAGACAACCGTGGCCGCCAGATCGGAACGTTGCGCCATATCCTGGCGTACCCGCTCCAGCAGACGCCGCAGCAGATCGACCTCACCGTGGATATCACCGATGGCGTAAACGAGCTGGCCGGGCGGAATGGCTGGCTTGGCAGGCAAGGAAGGGGTATCAGGCGTGGAATCCCTGCCGAAGGCCTTGCGTAGACGGGCAAA
The DNA here is from genome assembly GCF_009495745.1 of Niveispirillum sp. SYP-B3756. GTDB lineage: Bacteria > Pseudomonadota > Alphaproteobacteria > Azospirillales > Azospirillaceae > Niveispirillum. Next base: position 26,876 of record NZ_WIDQ01000025.1, on the reverse strand, counting down.
GATCATGCTAATTCCCCGGGCTTGGTCAATATCCGGCATGTCGGCTTGCAAAGCAGGCAAGCGGGATAGTACCACCTTTGGTGAGTCGCATCGGGCATGGGCCTGACAAGGGAAGATTGATTCTGAGGAGCACGCATATATGTGGTTCGGTTTCTCGAAAAATCCGGTCCAGACTTTTCTGGTTGCCGGGCTCTGCCTTGTTATGACCGCGTGCGGTAGTCCCGGTCAACGGGACCTGCCCACGGATAAGGCGCCAACCACCATCGTCAACCCCGCCGACGGGTACATGTTGGAAGCTGGCAACATGGTTCGGGTTACGGTCTTCAACCAGGATAACCTGTCCGGGGATTTGACTGTCGATCCAAGTGGCAACATCACCTTGCCGCTGGTCGGCAATATCCGGGCCAGCGGCGTGACCGCCAATGAACTGGGACGCCGTATCCAGCAGGCGCTGATCAACAACAATCTGCTGCAATCCCCGAACGTATCGGTTGAGGTTCAGACCTTCCGCCCCTTCTATGTGCTGGGCGAGGTGCGGCAGCCGGGTGAGTTCCCCTATACGATCGGCATGACTGTGCTGAGCGCCATCGCCCGGGCCGGTGGCTATGATTACCGCGCGCTGGAGAATGACGTGATCCTGGTGCGTTCCAACAAGGGCAAGCAGGAAGAGTTCCGGGCCGACGAGTTGACCCCGATCCTACCGGGCGACATTATCCGTGTGCGCGAACGCCGGTTCTAAAACCCATTGCGTTTAATCGGGACCAACGCCAGCTCCAGATCGTGTTTCCGGCTCTAAGTCCCTGTTCAGCGAGCGGATTCACACTCCAAAGCGATTCCGCTTTTCTGCGATCCGCTCTAGCGGAAATATGATCTGGAGCCATCTGCCTGGTTCTCCGCACCCTGCTAACAATAAAGGCACCGACTGGTGGGTCGGTGCCTTTATTGTTATTGGATTCTATCAACAAGAAGCAGGAATGGAACCGGCCTCAGGTTGGGCTACCTGTCAGGATGGGGTTTTCTTCCACCACGACCGGGGGATTATTGGTCTGCTGGTTGGTGTTTTGCTGGGTCGTGGGCTGCTGTGCCGTCTGGGTCTGGGTGGCCTGCTGCTGGGGCGTTATGGCCGAAGGACGGGCCAGGATGGCATTGACCTGAGCGGCGTTGGCTGCGTTGCTCTGGTTCAGGGCCGTGTTGGTGCTGGCCTGGTTCAGGGTTGTCGTAACAGTACCGGCCGCCTGCGGTGCCGCCGCAACGATGCTCTGCGACGTGCTGGCAGTATAGGCGCTGGACATGGCCGCCACAGCCGCCTGCGGGGAGGACTGGTAAACGACGGGGTTGCTCACCGTCTGGGCCACAGACACGGCCATGGCCGCCACGGCCTGCGGGGAGGCCTGCTGGGCGGCGGGCTGGACAATGATGCGGGCCGCTGAGGTGGCGACAGACATGGTCTGTTGTGGCGCGCCTTGGCTCACCGAGGTCTGGGCGACAGCCTGCACCGACTGGCTGGCCAGTTGCACGGCGCCAGCGGGATTACTTTGCACCATGCGTTCAGCCGTGGAAACGGCGGCCTGTGCCACCGTGGCGACCACGGATGCATTGTTGGTGGTAATGGCCACCTGCAAGGTGGAACTTGCCAGGGCCGCTGCCTGAACCGGGGCCACCTGAAGGGCAGCGGGGGCCACAAAGATACGGGCCGCCGTGGTCACCACGCTCTGGGTCTGCTGCGGTGAGGAGGTCTGGACAGGGCTGCTGCGCACTGTCTCCACCGCAGCTGAAGCCGCAGCGATGGCGGCCGACGGGTTGGTGGCCAGCATCTGCTCTGCCGCGCGCACCACCTGATCCGCCAATGCTGCCGAGCGCTGGGGATTGCCACCCGACAGGGTATTGATGGCCTGGGCCACGGCCTGGCCATTGCCCGTGGTCACTGCCGCACGCAGGGCAGGGGGAAGGTTGGCCAGCAGATTGGCCTGGTTCGCTGCCTGCTGGGCCTGGGCCTGAATGGGCATGACCAGAAGGGAGGCTGCTCCCGTCATCAGGGCAGCACCCGCAAGCAGCAGGCCACGAAGGGTGAGGCGAGGTGTCGGCATCTGATCCTCAAGGAGGCACGAGAGCTAAATCAAGGCCGACGGATGGGCTGAACGAACCATTACACCCGTCGATTTACACAATCTAAAGTGATTCGGATACTCACGCAACGATAACAGTCCGGATCGTCGCAGATCTGACCCGATGCCGAATGAGCAGCCTTGATCCGGCAACCCCGCAAACGGCGATGCGCAATCCAGGCTTCTACCTGAATGAATGCCAGAATGTCACGGCTTTTGGATATTGGGCTGGTCTGTGGGGCGAAGCAACAATCCTGTGTTGCGCTATGCGTCGATGACGCTATCTTCATTGCGAAGGCCGAACCGGTTTGATACTCCCGATATCGAAGTAAGTCGGATCGGGCGTGCCAGGTAATTTTGTGCTGGGGGCAATAATGTCTGTAGGGGGCGGTTTGAAAATGGCGGGACAGAAAATGACAATGCCTATGCTCTATGGTGGGGCCGCCCTCTGCCTGTTGATGAGTCTGGATGCCGTATCAGCCAGGGCCCAGGACCGTCAGAACAGTGCCCCGATCACACAGGAAAATGATCCGTCCGCCGACGCAGATGGCCGCAACGATACGCAACGTGTGGCTGAAAGTTATCAGCCGCGCGGTATTGAAATGGGGAAGTTCCTGCTGTTCCCGGCCATCGAAATGGACGCATCCTGGACGAATAACGTCTTTGCCACCGCGGACGACACCAAGAGTGACCGGTTCATCCGTGTCACCCCCAGTATGCGCCTGCGTTCGCGTTTCACGCGGCATGAACTGAACCTCTATGGCGAACTGGAGAAATTTGCCTTCGATCGTTATACGAATGATGATCGCCTGAACGGCACAGTGATGGCCGATGGCAAACTGGACATTGAGAAGGGCTGGGAAGCAACCGGCAGCATCTCTTATGTCGACAGGGCCGAAGACCGCGGCAGCCCCGACGTCACACAGGGCCTGCATCCGGCCAATACCTATACCTTGTCGGGTCAGGCGGGCACCCGACTTCAGCAGGGCCGTATGCTCTATCAGGCCGGGCTGTCCATCAGTGAGATCGATATCGCCAATGCGATGCGCGCCAATGGCCAGATCATCGACAATAGCGGTCGTGACCGCACGGAATATGAGGCGACGGGCCGCATTGGCTACGAGATATTCCCCAATTACTACGCGCTGGCTGAGGGCGCGGTGAACAGCCGTGATTATGATAAGGCTATACCGGGAACCAACTTCAAGCGGAGCAGCGATGGCTACCGGCTTGAAAGCGGTGTCGGCATTGATGTGACCGATCTGATTCGCGGTGACTTCCTTGTTGGCTATATGGCCCAGAATTACGACGATCCCCGTTTCAGCGACCCCAGTGGTTTCAGCTTTCGCGCCCGTTTCAACTGGACCCCGTCCCGCCTGACCGTCATCGCGCCCTCGCTGGAGCGGACGGTACAGGAAACGGTACGTACCGGTTCATCGGGTATTGTCCGCACCGCTGCCGGACTGACGGTTCGTCATGAATTCGCCCGTAATTTCGTCGGTACCTTTATCGGTAACGTCGCCTATGAAAATTACGAGGCAAGCTCTGACAACAGCTGGTCCTACGATGCCCGTCTTCGTGGCATCTATGCCCTCACGCGTGAATTCTACGTGGGTGGTGAAATGCGTTACCGTCAGCGTGATACGGATAGCGGTATCAGCAGCTATAAGCAGACGACCTTGATGTTCCGCGTGGGTGCACGTTACTGATTGCCGCCCGACGGGCGGCAATTCCTTACTGATACCAAGGTCCCGATTATGACAGATAGCCAGGGCGAACGCGATCACCCGGCCTTTTCCCTGCCGACGGAAGCCAGCATCGACATCCGTCAGGTTTTACGATGGGCTTGGCGCGTCGCCTGGAACGGCAAATATATGCTGCTTTCCTGCTGGCTGTTGGCCATTGTGCCGACGGTCCTGTTCTATCAGCAGCAGACTCCCCTCTATACGGCCACCAGCACCATCATGGTGGAAGCATCGGAAGCGTCCGATGCTTTCGCTACACGAAATGATTTCCGTCTCCGCTTGAGTGACAGTGATCTGCAGACAGAGGTTGGCGTTCTGACCTCCCGCGTGCTGGCGGAGCGGGTCATTGACAAGCTGCATCTGGACCTGGATCCGGAATTCAACCCCACTTTGCGGGAACCTAATCGGCTGGCCGGGCTGTTTGCCAACCTCAATCCGCTGAGCCTTCTCTCATCAATTGCCAAGCCAGAGTCATCGGCAGATGGCAAGGTCGGTGACAACAAGGAGGTGGCGCGGGCACTTTTGCGCGCTGCCATCGTCGACAGCTTCATGTCACGGCTTCAGGCCACATCTCAGCGCCGTACCTATCTGATCGATGTTTCTTTCACGTCCAACGATCGTGAAAAGGCCACCCTCATCCTCAACACGCTGTCGCAGCAATATCTGCTGGACCGGTTGGAGGCCAGTTTTGATGATGCCCGCCGGGTGACCGGTTGGCTGGAGGAACGGCTGTCGGCTCTGCGCCAGGACGTGCAGACATCTGAAACAGCCGTAGAGGAATTCCGCAACCGGAATGGCCTGCGCCGTAGCGGCGACGGCCGCAAGACCCTGACGGACCAGCAATTGTCAGAGCTGAATTCACGCCTGATCATTGCCCGGACCGATCTGGCGCAAAAGCAGGCCCGGCTTGGCCAGATCCGTTCGCTGCTGCAATCGGGCAGCGGCCTTGACAGCGCCTCTGAGGTTTTGCAGTCGCCGCTGATCCAGCGCCTGCGCGAGCAGGAATCCATCCTGCAGCGGGAAATGTCAGAGGCATTGAAGACCTTCGGTGAGCGGCACCCCAAGATGGTCGGCTACCGGGCTGACCTGGAGGAGCTGCAAAGCAAGCTCCGGGCTGAAATGCAACGCATATCCCAGGGTATCACCAACGAGATGGAAGTGGCGCGGACAGGCGTCGTGACTCTGGAGCGGGAACTGTCACAGTTGCGTACTGTTGCGGACACAGCCGGCGCCGCAGAGATTCAATTGCGTGAACTGGAACGTCAGTCTGATGCCACACGCAGCCTGTATGAGGCATTCCTGCAGCGTTTCAAGCGGGAGGCGGAAACCGGAAGCGGTGGCCAGCGTGCTAATGCCCGCATTCTGTCGGAAGCACAGATCCCCGCGACAAGCTCTTACCCCCGGACCTTGCGGGGCATCAGCTTGGTCTCCTTGCTGTCCCTGTTGTTCGGTCTGGTGCTGATCTTTGTCATTGATCGTATGGATAATGCCATCCGGTCGTCCGACGAGGCAGAGGATCTGACCGGCCTGCCGACGCTGGCTGTCATCCCGCTGTTCCGCGGGAACACGGACAACATGATCCAGGTTCTGGCGGACAAGCCCCGGTCAGCCCTCGCCGACAGTTTCCGTAGCCTGCGCGTCTCTCTGGATGCCGCGGATGTACGCAGCGGCGGCGGGCGCATCATTGCCATGACATCGTCGGTTCCCCGTGAAGGGAAGACCTTTGCTTCCGTGTGTCTGGCCGCCATGTATGCCCGCGGTGAGCAGAAGGTGTTGCTGATCGACAGCGACGTTCACCGTCCACGCACCCACATCATGCTGGGGCAGAAGAACGACAAGGGTCTGCTGAACATTCTGGACGGGGAAGTTGCGTTTGAAGAAGCGGTGGTGCGTTCCATCGCCCCCAACCTGGATTTCCTGCCAGCCGGCCATCTTCAGACCATTGCCGAGGAAGTGCACAAGGATGCGGCGGCGCCGCTGCTTGCCAAGCTGCGTCAGCAATATGACCGGATCATTATCGATCTGCCGCCTGTTCTCGCTGTCTCAGACGCCCGTGCCTTGTCCACCCTGTCCGACCATGTCATTTATCTGGTGCGTTGGAATTCGACGGCCCGGGATGCTGTTCGGGTTGGGGTGCGCCTGCTGCGTGACATGAACGTCAATTTTGGCGGGGTCATCATCTCCCAGATCAATCAGACCCGGCATGGCCAGTACTCCTATGGCGATTACGGGACTTATTATGGGCGTTACAGCGAATATTATACCAAATGACGCACCGCCGCCCGGTGGCAGCGTCAGGGATTGGGTAAAGGCTGAACAGGTACGAAGGCAGGCCAAATGGATGGCCTGGCCTGCCTTCGTGGTTGGCCTGTGTATCATCGCTCTCGCCGCCCCCCGTTTCGTCAGCGAAATAATCCTGCTGTCGGCACGGACACGGATTGTCGATATCCAGTCGGGCAAGGAGGCAGGGGAACCCGGCGAGCTGGCCGGGATGGCTGCAGCCATAGAAACAGCCGGCGACTGGACGGGTGACGGCCGCCTGATCGCCGATGGCGGCCTGCTATTGATGCGCCAGGCGGCTTTGACCACAAATCAGGCGGAACGGCTCCTGCTGTTGCGGCGGGCTCTGGCGCTGACAGAAACAGGCCTGCGCCGCAGCCCAGCCCACCCAGTGGGCTGGACGCGGCTGGTGGCCCTTCGGTTTGCGCTGGGAGAACCGGAAAAGGCGGCGCAAGCGCTCCGCCTGTCTCTACTGACCGGTCCAGTCGTACCACAGATCACGGCATCACGCCTGACACAGGGATTGACGCTGCTGCCCTATCTGGACCCGGATACGCGCCAGCTGCTGGCCCGTCAGGTGCGCTTTTTGCACTCAAGCCAGCCACAGCAACTGGAAACGCTGGCGACGACCCCTGCTGCTGCCCAGTTCATCCAGCAGGCCCTGATCAGGGGATAATACTCATTCGCCTTGATCAGAGCCGATAGGTTCTGATCAGGTCTCCGCCGCGTGGCTTTCCCCATCCTCGCTGGAGAAGGATTGCGCAAAACCCAAGCCCAGCAGAAAGGCGTAAGTGGCAGCGACCGCCGGCATTTGCAGGCTGAAATCCACAGTCCCGTGTAGCCCCAGAAGGGTGGTCGCGGCCAGCGCCACGGCCGGATAAATCTGGTTCCGCCGTCGCCGGACAAGACCGACGGCACAGCGCACCAGAATGATCAGCATGGACAGGTACAGCAAAAGCGTCGCCACCAGCCCCAGTTCCATCAACAATTCGAGATGCAGGTTATGTGCATGGTCAAAGCGCTGCATGATGGACAGGGTCGCATCCCGATAGATTGGGAAAATCAGCGGAAATGCACCCAGACCCTGGCCCGTCACCGGGGCATCCAGAAAGGCTGCCAGTGTGGATTGATAAAGCAGGGGGCGCGCCTCATCCGACAATCCCCCTTCGGCCAGACGCCTCAAGGTTCCTGCCCCGCCCAGGAAGACCACCAGCAGAACCAGACCCAACAGAACCAGCACGAAGGTCAGAACTGTCCGATTGCGGATAATGCCGGAAATACGCAGGCAGATGCCAAGAATGACCAACCCGGCCAGCGTCAGGAGCAGGCCTGCCCGCGACTGGGTCAACACCAGCGCCATCCCCAAAAGGATGCTGGCGATCAGCCATGGCATGGCGTCGATCAGGATGCGTTCTACCCGGTCGCGTAACCGTCCCCTGACACTGGTTGCACTCTCCACCGCCAGGGCGATACAACAGATCAGCCCGACCCCGGCGTAAGCCGCATAGGCGTTCCGGTTCACGAAGGTCGAGGTCAGGGCCGAACCATAGGCCCATTTATCCATCCACAAGATGGTCTCGCTGCCCAACATCCAGAGCACAAGGCCGTAAAGCGCATAGATCACACCCGCAACCGCCAGCACCTTCAATGCCCTCTGGGGCCGATGACGGCCAAGCTGTGCGGACAGAAAGAAGATGGCACCATATCCCATCATCAGCATCATGCCCGTAAAGGTCCGGCCGGCATCAATGGTGATGCGGCCGGATAAGACCGGGGGGCCTAGTGCCCGCCCGGCCTCTGCCCAAAGCGGGTTGGCCAGGCTTTCCGATACGCTCGGTACGGTCTGAATCAGTATCCAGACCATGGCTAGCGCAAAGGGCGTGATGACAGGATAGAGCCACTTCAGCGGTGTACCGGGCGTGATGCGCCCGCGGCTGACCAATAGAGCCCACCCGACCATCAACAGCCCGGCCGCAAGGGCCAGAGCTGACCAGGGCAGCGGACGATTGGATGCCAGCGGCAGCGGTGCCAGAACAACAATGGCCAATAGCAGGCGCAGGCAGAGTGTATGAGCGGACAAACCCGTCTTTCCAACTGATTTCTAGAAATGTCTGTCCTGTATGCACGATGTCAGGAGCCAGTACCAGTGGCAGGAGGATATCCCGCCCGTGGAATGACCTGTCCAAGGGGATGTGGGGGGCTCTCTTCCCCTCCCAAGCGTTACACAGCCCCGTCCCGATTGATGACAACGGGTATCGTGCGGACCAGGATGGCCACGTCCAGCCACAAGGTCCAGTTCTTTACGTACCAGGTGTCGTACAGAACCCGCTGATCATAGGATAAAGCCGAACGACCGCTGACCTGCCACAGGCCGGTCATGCCTGGCATGGCTTCAAGATAGAAAAATACGTCACGACCATAATATTTTAGTTCATCTTCCGTGACCGGTCGCGGGCCAACCAAGCTCATCTGACCGCACATGACATTAAGCAGCTGCGGCAGCTCATCCAGGCTGGTGGAGCGCAGGAAACGGCCTATAGGGGTGATACGGGGGTCATCCGTGAGCTTTCGGGTTGCCTCCCATTCCGCTGCTGCTGCGGGAGATGCAGCGAGATGGGCATCAAGCACCTGCTGAGCGTGGGACACCATGGTCCGAAACTTCAGGCAGGTAAATGGCCGGCCCCCCCGCCCAACCCGCAGATGGCGGTAAAGAACCGGTCCACCATCACGGGAAATCGCCAGGGCAAACAGGGCAAAGACCGGCAGCAGCAAAACGCAGAGAATGGCGGCAACGACAATGTCAAAGATGAATTTGATGCCCCGGCTGAAGGGCTGCCCCAAATTGTTGCGGGCAACCATCATCATGAAATCATGGCCGATAAAGCTCATCTGCTCGAAGCCGAGGATGGGGAGCCCGCCCAGGGAAGGAACAACGGCAAAGGGCAATCTTTCCCGGACCAGGTCTGTCAGCAATTCCCCATATTCAACCATCTCCTGGGCCGACAGGGCCAGGATGACAAAGCTGCCGCCATTGTCACGGCACAGCCGCCCCCATGCATTGTCAAGCCCGCTCTCCCCGATACGGGCCAGGGGCACCGTATCAATCACATGGTAGCCCAGTGCAGGTTGAGTGGTCAGCGCGGCGCGCACATGTTCCAACTGCGGCCCGGATCCGACCAGAATGGTGGGAATGGCCCACATGTCCCATCTGTCCAGGATATGCTTTGCCCCATAGCGCATCAACGGTATGTATAGGGCGCTCAACAGCCAGGAATTGATCAGCCACAGGCGGGATAAATGTTCCTTGGCGGCGTAGAGCAGAAAACCATCGGCCAGCAGCATCAACAGCGTGCCACCAATAATATGTTTATAAGAGGTCCAGCGGGGCATGGGGCGCCGATATTGGCCGAGCATATGGAAAATGAACAACAAGCAGCAGGATAAGCCAAAAAACTGGCTAGCCCGGCGGTCAAATATCAATTCAATGCCTTCCACATAATCGCGACCAAGAATCCATTCATTTACAACGCCACTAAACAGCAATGCCGTGAAAAATGACGCAAAAAGTGCAGAAATATCGGCAATAAAGTACCCAATGTGACGAAAGAACATTACGTTTCGAAAAAATTTGTCTCTTTTTACAACCGAATCTACTTTAATTTTCATCGCTTTTTCAATCATCTACACACACTTTTTTCTTGATGCTGGGTGCAGTTTGCATTGCCTTTACCACAGACAACGACTAATGATAGCAGATAAACAGTCCGTTAGGCAAACAAGCACAGGCTGGGTAGAGAAAAAAGGGCAACTTCTTGTTTCAGGCTATCATTGCAGTGACAAGCGGATGGGGGTCAGTTGCGCATCCTGCTCCATGATTACGGCGCTTATGGTTTTATCGTCCAACTGGCCCGATGGCTGGCAGAACAAGGGCATATGGTCTTGCATCTGCGATCGGGCGATCTGGTCGGGCCACAGGGTGCAACCCAACGCCGACATGATGATCCGCCCGGCCTGCGCTTCGACACCCTGTCCATTGGACGGCCTTTCGCGCGCTATGCCCTGCATCGGCGTGTACCGGACGAAATCCGGTATGGCCACCGGATGGGGCGGGTGATTGCGGACTGGCGGCCCGATATCATCTTGTCTGCCAACACACCGCCCTTTGCCCAGGCCGTGGCCATGCGCGCAGCGCGGCGGCACGGCGTGCCGTTTGTCAACTGGGTACAGGATATTTTCAGCGAGGGTGCTGGTGCCATCGTGGCACGTCTGCCCCGTCCGATCGGTGCGCTGGCCCTGGCCCTGTTGCACCATATCGAATATGGGACCATGCGCGCAGCCGATGGTGTGATTGTCATATCGCCAGAGTTCCGTGATCTGTTGAGGCGCAACAAGGTCAATCATCCCGATCTTCTGTTGCAGGAAAACTGGGCTTCGCCGGCGCCGGCCATTCCGGCGGGCACTGACTGGGCCGCGGCACAGGGGTTGGCGGGATGCTCCCTTCTGCTGGCGGCTGGTACACTGGGACTGAAGCACGATCCTGGCCTTCTGGCCGAACTGGCCCTGGCCGTCGGCGATGATCCAGCGGTGCGGGTCGTGGTGGTCAGCCAGGGGCCGGGCCGTGACTATCTGTCTGCCTGGGCGGCGGGACGGGATGCGCCGCTGGTGCTGCTTGACTATCAGCCGGCAGCGGATGTCTATTCCATGCTGGCCTCGGCGCAGATCGGTCTGGTCTTGCTGACGGCGGCGGCGGGTGGCATGTCCGTCCCTTCAAAAGTTTATACCTACGCGGCCGCCGGCCTGCCCATCCTGGCAGCCATTCCACCGGGCAACCATGCCGCCAGGCTGATCCAGGAACAGGGGTTGGGACTGGTGGTGGCTCCCGATGACCCGGCGGGTTTCATCGCTGCGGCCAAGCGGTTGCTGGCGGATGCTGATCTGCGCCGGCAATGTGCCGATGCCGGACGGGCTTTTTCTGCCCGGCATGGTGATATGACCGTCATCGGAGGCCGTTTTCAACGGCTGCTGACGGAGATTGTTGTGGCACATCCGCGCGCGGGCGGGCGGCTTCCCGGCCTGCCCCCCGGTCCTGAAAGCGATTATCTCTGCGCACTAGCCCTTAATCCGCAGGCACCGGCCCACGGGGGCCGGCAAGCGGTGGATCCCGACACGCTGCTGACTCTGGCGCGGGCACAGGGGATGCTGCCCTTGCTGGGGCAGGCTCTGATCATGCGAGGCGGCAAGCCGGATGAGCGCCTGCGCGCGGAGCAGATACAGCAGATCCAGCGGATATTGGCCCTTGGTGCGGCGCTGCTGGAGATTCTGGCCGCGCTGGAAGCCCATTCCATCAAGGCACTGGCTTTGAAGGGACCGGCCTTGACGTTGTTGCTCCGTCAGGATATCGCGCTGCGCCCTTGTCTCGACATTGATCTGCTGATCGATCCCGGTCAGGCCATGGCAGCGGCGACCATCCTGACGGAACATGGCTTTGTTCCGACATTGGATATCGCCATCGACAAGCTGGTCATGGTCAGCAAGGATTGCCTCTACAGGCGGGGCAATATCGCGGTGGAGCTGCATTGGCGGCTGTTTGACAATTCCCAACTGCTGGGCTGGACCTTTGAAGACCTGTGGCAGGCCCGCGCCATCGTTTCCTTGAATGGGCAGGCGGTTCCAACCCTGTCAGCCCGCCATTATGGCGTATATCTGGCCGTCCATGGCATCCGTCACGGCTGGCAAAGACTGCGCTGGCTGGTGGATATGGGACTGCTGCTGGCCGACCCTGCACAGAGAAGCGCCATCCGTGAGCAGGCGGCGCTGGATGGGTTCGAACCAGCCCTGATCCATACGGCCCTGCTGGCCCGTGACCTGCTGGGTACCGTTCTGCCGGAGGAAACGGGCTGGCAGGAGAATTGGCGGGTTCGGGCGATCAACCGGGGTGTAGAGATGCTTTCCACCCTTCTGGCCCGACAGCCGTCGGGCCGTGGGGGCTGGATACGTCGGCGCCTAACCGAGAAATGGCTGGATCTGTTGCTGTGCAACAGCCTGAAGGCCGTGGCGATGGAAATCCGGATGCTGATGGTCGGCACGGGGGAAATAACGGATATCGAACTGCCGCGGTCACTTTTCTGGCTCTATCCGCTGGCCCGCCCCTTTCTGCTGGCCCGCCGGATCTGGCGGCGGGCCTGGGGGCAACGGGCGTCATGAATCGGTGGCCCGGACAAACAGATGATCCGCCTGGATGTCCTGGCCATCGGCATCGAATATCCGGTTATATCGGCCCTGCAGCCGGAAGCCGCCGGCCGCCAGCAAGGCCGTGATGGCATCTGCCAGCTGCTGCCCTTCATACAGTTCAATCTGTGAGCATTCGACATAGACATAGCGGAACCGCGACAGCACCCCGGCAGCGCCCAGCAGAACCTCCCCTTCACTGCCTTGAACATCAATCTTCAAAAGCGCATCGGACGGCACGTCCTGGGGCGAGAGCAACTGATCAAGCCGGGTCAGCGGCACGCGGATTTCATGGGGGGTGTCGGTGCCCCGGAACAGGCGCGTCTGAGCCGCGGTCGGTGGGCGCAGCGAGGAATTATCATCCCGACGGGCGACATGCAATCGGGCCTCTCCTTCCTGATCTGACAAGGCGGTGGCTACAACCGTGACACGGTCACGGTCATTATGCAGTCTGGAGAGCATAAGTCGTATCCGGTCACATGCTGACGGCTGCGGTTCAATGGCGATCAGCCGGGCCTGCGGGCAGGCCTGGAGAGCGGCGAGCAGAAATTGACCACGATTGGCACCGACATCGACGATCAGGGAAGGCGATGGCGCCAGGGCGCGCAGGACCGGGACATGCTGATCCGCCGCACCGATTCCGAACCGGAGAGCTTGCCGGAACCGGGCCGTTCGGCACAGGCGAAGGGCTTTCAGGAACTGATAAAACAGACGTAGCATGACACCCAACCTAAAGACACGGCACTGCAAGCCGGATGGGCGGCGGCCTTTACCACCATGCCACCGGCCCCCCTCTGTGCCTCGTGGTATTCGCGGATAATGAAGCCAAACCCACGATTGCACTCGCGTCGTCAGGCTTTACCACGTTAAATGCGGCCGATGTTATCACAGCGTTCTTCTGGTTGATCCCGTGTCTTCTACCCGCCCTCCCTTTATCGGTATCGTTGCAACGCATATTGCCCCAGCGCGGGGCTTTGGCGGAATCGCGGAAGCGACAGCCCGCATGGCCAAAGCCTGGGCGGAAAAAGGCCATGGCATCATCTTGTGCGCCGGTGACGGGTCAGAGGGACAGCCATTGGTTGCCTCTGACATCGACCTGCCCGCCACAGCTTCGGTTCACCTCTATCATGCCTATGGCAAGCCTGGCTTTGCCTTTGGCCATGGGGCTGTGCCGGCGTTGCTGCGCACCTGCTTCAAGGCGGATATTGTCTATATCAGCGGGGTTGCCACCTGGCCGACCAGTCTGGCAGGCCTGCTGACCCGCCTGTTGCGGCGCCCCTACGTGCTGGCCGTGCATGGCGGGATGATGGAGGGCCATGTTGATTTCATCCGCCATCACAAGCCCCTCAAATGGCTGTTCTACCGCCTGATCACGCTGCCCACCCTGCGCCGGGCCCGGCTGGTGCATGTTACGGCCGAACTGGAAGCGGCTGGGGTGCGTCTGCTGGCGCCAGAGGTGCCGCTGGCCATCGTGCCCAATGCCGTCGATCTTGCGGCCTGGTCCCTGCTGCCTCCCCGGCCGTCGGGGCCGGGCCGGGTGTTGGCCTATGTCGGCCGCCTGTCGCCAGAAAAGGGCATCCTGCCCTTCCTGGAAAGCTGGATGAAGGTGCGCCGCCCTGATGACCGGCTGCTGATCGCCGGCAGCGGCCAGGGCCCCTACGCTGCTGCGGTTGCAGCACTGGCTGCCCAGGCGGGTGGTGCCGTGGAAATGCCGGGCTATCTGCCGGCGGCCGGGGTCCGCGACCTGCTGGCCCGGGCCGACATGCTGGTCCTGCCCTCTGGACTGGGACAAGGGGGACTGCGGGAGAATTTCGGCATTGCCGTGATCGAGGCCATGGCATCCGGCCGGTCCGTCCTGGTCAGCCGGGGCATGGCCTGGGACGATGCCGCCAATCACGGCTATGGCCTTGTCTTCGACCCGACACCAGCAGGAACAGAGGCTGGCATCGCCGCCGCCGCGGCCTTGAAGCCGGACCAGTTGGCCACCATGGGACAGGCCGCCCGCCGGGAGGTGGAGAACCGCTATGGCAGCGGTCAGGTCGCAGCCCAGCTCTGGGATGCCATCGACCGTGTCGTCAACGCCGCCCCATAAGAGTATACCCTGACAAGACAAGCCGGCAAGACGGCGCCAGACGTCTCAAAAGGGTGTGTTTTCACCTTCCAAGACGCTATCCTGTCCTGGTCTAGACCCTGACGGGACAAACCATGGCTTTGTACGGATATGCCCGCGCCTCCACCCATGATCAGGATGTAACGATTCAGGTGGAGACGCTGACCCAGGCCGGCTGTGCGGTCGTGCGGGCGGAAAAAGCCAGCGGGTCCAGCCGCAAGGGCAGGACGGAACTGGCGCTGCTGCTGGAATTCTTGCGACCAGGTGACACGTTGCTGGTCACTCGCATCGACCGGCTGGCGCGGTCCATCAAGGATCTGCAGGACATCGTGGCGGAGATGCGGGCCAAGAACGTGGATCTGCGGGCCACCGAACAGCCCATCGATACCGGCACGGCCGCCGGCAAGGCCTTCCTTGACATGCTGGGCGTCTTTGCGGAGTTCGAGACGAACCTGCGCCGCGAACGTCAGATGGAGGGGATCAGGGCCGCCAAGGCCCGCGGCGTTTACAAAGGCCGCAAGCCCCGCATTGATGCGGACGCGATAAGGCGCCTGAAAGCCGAGGGCCTAGGCGCTGCTGCCATCGCGCGACATCTGGGCATCGGCCGGGCATCCGTCTATCGGCTGCTGGAGTCACGCTGATGCATATTGCAAATGCGCGCAAACTGCGTAAGCAATGACCGCATCGGTATCGGCCCGCCAGTTCTCCCAATGTTCGACGGAATGGTACGTAAAAGGTACTTTCGTGTTGTGCCTCCCTCCAAGGGAATTCTCTGTGCGGGGGCGGGTTTCAAAGACGGTAGAACGCTTTCACCACCGAAAGATTATCCTGCACATTCTCCAACCAATTATAGGTTTCATTATAAACTGCATTGGGGTTTTTTGCAGATTTTATCATACTCTTTATATTATTTAGGTATATGTCAGTGACATTGATAGTGTCATTTATCAAAATTGAGAGATCTTTTTTCTTAAAATCTTTGTCTTTAATGTCGAAATCCCGATATATATTCAAATCTTTTGCGATTTTTTCGAGCTTTTCGCCAAAATCCTCATTTCCCGCTGATTTTTTTATATTCGTCAATTTTTCTTTTTTCTCCCGCCACTTACTGCGGAGCTGGGGTAACGTATTGACGAACTGCTCTACTTGTAATTGTTGGCGGGAACGCTGCCATTGCTGCACCTCAAGTTCGCGCGCGTCAGCCTCCTCCTTCCGCTTGTTGGTAAGACGGTGGGTGAAATTTTTGATCACCACGCCCCTTTTTTTCGAAATGATCGGAAGAACGCGCTGCATATCCATAAGAACGGCCCGTGATTTTTCGGTAATTAACAGAGTTTTATCATATTCTTTTCTTTGTTTATGATGTTTTATATCAGATTGTCTACTACCAATATTGGCATAATGAATTTCATTTTTTTTGTCAGAATTCAGGTAATGAAGAGATATGTAGGAGATTTTATTATGGAGGCGGCTGATATCCTGGGTCAAAGAACTGATGGTATTATTGCTGATATCCAATCTGCGCAGAGCCTCTTCAAGCGTCCCGCAGCTTTCCCGGAGGGTTTCAACCATGTCCAGGCTCCAGTTTTTCAGCCGTCCCAGGTGCATCAGCCCCAGTGTGCTGCCGGCATCGAACCCCTCCACCTGACTGGTATTCTCTGCTTTCTGAAGCACTTCATTCAACAGGTCGTAATCTGCCTCAATCGTCTTCACCAGTGAGGGCAGATCGACCTGTTTCGCGTATGATAGATAATTGAGGACCGATTGGTTGAGTCGGCCGGTGAGCGCCTCCATTTGCGCCACTGAACGCTTCTTTTGCAGCGTCTGTTCAACATAGGTTCTGAAGTCGCTTCGAAAGACCTGAATCTGTTGTTCGACCGTTCTAATCGTCTGGATAGCACTACTTCGATAGGTATCTCGTAAGTCATTGCCCGAAAACTTCAGTTGGTTTATTATTAATGACAGTTCGTTAAATCCAGAACTGATAGGAACAGAAGCGGCGTTGAACTGCTGATCGTTTAGATTTTCTTTCTTCTCCTCCAAGTCATTGACGCCCATCTCTAAAACTAAAAGATGCGCCTGTAGATTGCCAAATTTTGTCTCAAAAGCGCTGATCGATTGATCATTCGCATCGCCCTTTCCCGTCATCCGCAATGACATATTATATAATGTGTTTTTATTCTTTCGATATTCTTCAGTTTTTAAATCTTTTGGAAGTGTTATCGAATAGCTGACCATGCGAGAGCCCTTAGCGGGAAGATCGAGAGTGCTATATCATATCAAATCGATGCATGGCTTGCATACTATCATAGTCTTATCGCCGTTCTACTGGGCTTTTCCAACGCTTATGCAGCGCAGCCTTCCAGGCCTGGCCTCCCTCACCCCACATCCGTGCGCAGCCGATACCCGACGCCCGGTTCGGTGACGATCAGCACCGGCTCGGCCGGCTTTTCCTCCAGCTTGTGGCGCAGCTGGCCGATATAGACGCGCAGATAAGCGGTATCCTCCACATGCGCCGGTCCCCAGACCTCGCGCAGGATTTGCCGGTGGGTCAGCACATGGTCGGCGTGGCGGGCCAGCGCGAACAGCAAATCCTGTTCCCGGCGGGACAGGCGCAGTTCGGCCCCGTCGCGGGTGACGATGCGGCGGTCAGGATCGATGCTGACGGGGCCAGCCTGAATGATGCTGCTGGTTGCCGCCAGGGGCGCGCGGCGCAGGGCGACGCGGACACGGGCCATCAGTTCGGCAATGCCAAAGGGCTTGGCGACATAATCCTCCGCCCCCCGGTCCAGGGCTTCCACCTTGTCGGCCTCCCCGGCGCGGACAGAGAGGATCAGGATCGGCACCGGGCTGATATCCCGGATGGCGCTGACCACCTCCTGCCCGTCCATATCGGGCAGGCCCAGATCCAGGATCACCAGATCGGGCGGGTCCGCCCGCACCAGGGCCAGGGCTTCGGCCCCGTTTTCCGCCTCGGCCACCTGATGGCCGTTGGCGCCCAGGCTGATACGCAGAAAGCGCCGGATCGGCGCTTCATCATCGACGACAAGAATGCGGCTCATCCGGCATCACTCCGTTTCCGGGGCGGCCGCTGGCGGGCCCTCCGGGATCGGCAGCCGTACCACCAGCGAGGCGCCAACGCCATGGATGCCGGACATCACGCCGATAGTGCCGCCATGCGCCTCCACTAGCCCCTTGGCGATGGCCAGGCCCAGGCCCGTCCCGGCCGTCTGTTTGTCGCCCTGCTGCACGCGATAGAACATGTCGAACACCCGTTCCTGGTCCGCCGGCGGGATGCCCGGCCCCTGGTCGCAGATTTCCGCTGTCACCTGCGATCCCTGGCGCCGGGCCCAAACGGTGATGGCGGTGCCGGCAGGGCTGTATTTGGCGGCATTGTCCAGCAGGTTGAAGAACACCTGCTCCATCAGCACCGGGTCAAGCTGCAGCAGCGGCAGGCCAGGAGCCAGATCGACCTTGACCTTGTGCCCCTTCAGCAACGGCCGGGCGCGGGCCAGGGCGCGGCCGATAATATCGGACAGATCGGCCCAGTCGGTTTTCGGTTTCAGCCCGCCGCTGCCCAGCCTGGTCATATCCAGCAGGTTTTGCACGAAGCGGTTCAGCCGCTCCGCCTCCTCCTGGATGGTCTGGGTCAGTTCCAGCCGTGCCGACCGGTCCAAGGCCTCTTCATAGGTGATCAGGCTGGTGGCAGCGCCCAGGATGGAGACAAGCGGCGTGCGCAGATCATGGGAGAGGGAGGAGAGCAGGGCGGCGCGCAACTGCTCCTTCTCCTGCGCCACCTGTGCTGCCTCGATATCCTGCACAAGCTGGGTGCGCTCCAGCGCCAGGGCGGCCTGATCGCTCAGCGTGTCCAGCAGCCGTTCCTGTTCGGTGGACAGATAGCCGTCGGCCCCGTCCATCTGCACGCCCATCACCCCCACCGTGCCCCGCTGGGTGCGCAGCGGCAGGAACAGCCAGTCGGCCGCCGGCAGGGTCTGCGATCCGCGCCCGGCCCGCTGGCCATTGCCCCAGGCCCACAGCGCGGCGGCGGCGGCCCGCTGGTCCAGCGTGTCTTCCGGCGGATATCCCGCGCGGATCGACAGGTCGCCGCCATCCGGCAGCAGGATCAGCACCTTGGCCTTCAAGGTGGCGGCAACATGGTGCACCACGGCCCATAACACATCATCCTCGCTGGCCGCGGACGAGACCTTGCGGGAGAAATCATAGAGATTGGCGGTGCGGCGCTGGCTGGTGCGGGTCACCTCGATCTGGCGGCGCAGCCGGGACGCCAGCTGACCGGTGAAGATGGCGGCAACCAGAAAAAAGCCGATGGTCAGCAGATCGTCGGAATCACTGACCGAGAATGTATAGCGCGGCTCGGTGAACAGGTAATTGAAGGCGAAGAAGGCGACCAGTGCGGTGATGACCGAGGGGATCAGCCCGAAGCGGGTGGCGATCAGCAGCACGGCCAGCAGATAGACCAAGCTGACATTGCCCACCGGCAAGACCGTATAGACGCCCCATGAAATCAGGCTAGCCACCCCCACCGCCAGACCTGACCAGGCATAGGCTTTCCAGCCGGTCCAGAGCGGGGCGGCCGGCGGGCGCTGGGGTTGGCCGCTGGGGCGCGCCTCCTCCTCCACCCCGCCCACCAGCAGGATGTCATGGTCGGACGCCCGCTTCAGCATGTCGCCCGTCAGGGAGCGGCCGAACAGCCGGCGGGTACGGCGGGTGCGGCCCAGCACGATCTGACTGACATTGTTGGCCCGCGCCCAGCCCAGCAGCTCACCGGTAATGTCATCACCGGTCAGTGCCGCAATCTCCCCGCCCAATTGCTGCGTCAGCCGGAACGCCTGGGTGACATGGGCCTTGTCGGCATCGGACAGGTTGGCGTGACGATGGGTTTCGACATGGGCCACCGTCCAGGGCATCTGGCGGCGTTCGGCCATGCGTTTGGCCGCCCGCACCAGCCGCAGGGCCAACGGGGCGGCGGGGATGGCCACCAGGATACGGTCCCGCGTCGGCCAGGGCCCGGCAATGCCATGGCTGCGCATGTAAGACAGCATCTGGGCATCCACCCGTTCCGCCGCCTGGCGCAGGGCCATTTCCCGCAGGGCTGTCAGATTGCCGATGGAGAAGAATTTCTCCGCCGCCCGCTGCGCCTGGGCCGGCACATAGACCTTGCCCTCGGCCAGCCGCTGGCGCAGTTCCGGCGGCGGCAGATCGACCATTTCGATCTCGTCCGCCGCGCGCAGCACGCTGTCCGGCAGGGTTTCGCGTACCTTGATGCCGGCGATGCGTTCAACAATATCGTTCAGGCTTTCCAGATGCTGGACATTCAGGGTTGACCAGACATCAATGCCGGCCCCCAGCAACTCCTCCACATCCTGCCAGCGGCGCAGATGCCGGCTGCCGGGAATGTTGGTGTGGGCCAGCTCATCCACCAGCACCAGTTTCGGCCGGCGGATCAGGATGGCATCCAGATCCATCTCCTGAAAGGCCCGGCCGCGATAATCCAGCCGCGCCCGTGGCAGCACCTCCAGCCCCGCCACCAGCCTTTCCGTTTCGGCCCTTCCATGGGTCTCGACAATGCCGACCACCACATCGCCGCCATCCCGCCGCACGGCCTGCGCCGCCTCCAGCATGGCATAGGTCTTGCCGACGCCGGGGGCCGCCCCTAGGAATATTTTCAAGCGCCCCCGTTTCTCGCGGTTGGCCTGCTCCAGCAGGGCGTCGGGGTTGGGGCGGTCGGCGTCGGCAGGGGCCATGGTCATCACGGGAGAAAATCAGCCGCCTGCCGTCTTCACGGCATCAAGCGCAAGGTTGAGCTTTAGCACATTGACCGCCGGTTCGCCCAGAAAGCCCAGGGTGCGGCCCTGTGTGGCGCCGCTGATCAGCGACTGCACCTGCGCCAGCGACAAGCCGCGCGCCGCCGCCACGCGCGGCGCCTGCCAGAGGGCGGCGGCGGGGGAGATATGGGGGTCCAGCCCGCTGGCGCTGCTGGTCACCAGATCGACCGGCACCGGGCCCACCGCGTCGGGGTTGGCCGCCTTCAGGGCTGCCACCCGCTTGGACACCTGATCGACCAGGGCCGCACTGGAGGGGCCGAGATTGGTTGCCCCGGAATTGGCCGCATCATAGCCCTTGCCGGCGGCCGACGGGCGCGACCAGAAATAATCCGGCCGGGTGAAACCCTGGCCGACCAGGGCGGAGCCCAGCACGCTGCCATCGGGCCGGCGGATCAGGCTGCCTTCCGCCTGATCGGGAAAGGCCAGCTTGGCAACCCCGGTGACGGAAAGCGGATAGGCAATACCGGTCAGGACGGTGAGCCCCAGCAGCAGGGTGACGGCGGGGCGGAAATGGGAAAGCATGATTGGGGTTCTCCTGAGGGGGGCTCTTTGTTCTTCTTCGTATTTTTCCGTCACCCCGGCGAAGGCCGGGGTCCAGCATCGTAGAGCGAAGCGCTTGTGGCCCCTGGACCCCGGCCACAGCATGGGTGACGGTAAAAGGGTGCGAAAGACGGAAGACGCCACCGCCCCCTACACCAGCCCCAGCGCGGTGACGGCCAGATCGATCAGCTTGATGCCCAGGAAGGGCACCACCAGACCGCCCAGCCCATAGAGCAGCAGATTGCGGGCCAGCAGGCTGGCGGCCGGGGCCGGGCGATAGCGCACCCCCTTCAATGCCAGCGGGATCAGGAAGATGATCACCAGGGCATTGAAGATGATGGCCGACAGGATGGCGCTGGCCGGGCTGTGCAGCGCCATGATGTTGAGCGCCTGCAAGGGCGGATAGGCAGTCACGAACAAGGCCGGGATGATGGCGAAATATTTCGCCACATCATTGGCAATGGAAAAGGTGGTCAGCGCCCCCCGGCTCATCAGCAATTGTTTGCCGATCATGACGATCTCGATCAGCTTGGTCGGGTCGCTGTCCAGATCGACCATATTGCCGGCCTCGCGTGCCGCCTGGGTGCCGGTATTCATCGCCACGCCGACATCCGCCTGGGCCAGAGCCGGGGCATCGTTGGAACCGTCGCCGCACATGGCGACCAGCCGCCCCTCTGCCTGATACTGGCGGATACGTTCCAGCTTCAGTTCCGGCGTCGCCTCGGCCAGGAAATCATCAACCCCGGCTTCGGCGGCAATGGCGGCGGCGGTCAGCGGATTGTCGCCGGTGATCATCACCGTGCGGATGCCCATCTGCCGCAGGATGGCGAACCGCTCCCGGATGCCGGGCTTGACGATATCCTTCAGGTAAATCACCCCCAGCAGGCGGCGGCCATCGGCCACCACCAGCGGCGTGCCGCCGGCCTTGGCCACCCGTTCCACCAGCCCCGTCAGCTCGCGGGTCTGGGCCGGGCCAAGGCTGGCCTGTTCCTCCATCCAGGCCCGCATCCGGTCAACGGCCCCCTTGCGGATGCGCCGGTCCCCCAGATCAACCCCGCTCATCCGGGTTTGTGCGGTGAAGGCAACAAAGACCATGCCGGCGCGGTCGGCTGGCAGGGCGATGCCGGCGCGCTGGCGGGCCAGCGCCACGATGGAACGGCCTTCCGGCGTCTCATCCGCCAGGGAGGCCAGAAGCGAGGCTTCCGCCAGCTCATGTTCCTGCACGCCGGTCAGGGGCAGGAATTCGGCCGCCTGCCGGTTGCCCAGCGTGATGGTGCCGGTCTTGTCCAGCAGCAGCACATCGATATCACCTGCCGCCTCCACCGCGCGGCCGGATTTGGCGATGACATTGAATTTCACCAGCCGGTCCATGCCGGCAATGCCAATGGCGGACAGCAGCCCGCCAATGGTGGTGGGGATCAAGGTGACCAGCAGCGCCACCAGAAACACCACCGGGATCAGAAAGCCGGTATAGCTGGCAAAGGCCTGCAAGGTGACCGTCACCAGCAGGAAGATGATGGTCATGCCGACCAGCAGGATGGTCAGGGCAATCTCGTTGGGTGTCTTCTGGCGCTTGGCCCCTTCCACCAGGGCGATCATCCGGTCCAGGAAGCTTTCACCCGGATTGGCGGTGATGCGCACCACGATGCGGTCAGACACCACCAGCGTGCCACCGGTGACGGCCGAGCGGTCGCCGCCGCTTTCCCGGATCACCGGGGCGGATTCACCGGTGATCGCACTTTCATTGACGGTGGCAATGCCGTCCACCACCTCCCCGTCACCGGGGATGGTGTCGCCGGCTTCCACCAGCACCAGATCGCCGGCCCGCAGGCTGTCGGCCGCCACATTGTCCCAACCGGCCGCATCGATGGCGGCCAGCTTCTTGGCCATGGTCTCTGTGCGGGTGCGGCGCAGGCTGGCGGCCTGGGCCTTGCCGCGCCCCTCGGCCACCGCCTCGGCGAAATTGGCGAACAGCACGGTGAACCACAGCCAGGCGGCAATCTGCCCGGTCAGCAGCACCTCGCCCCCCTGGATCAGGTCGCGGACAAAGATCAGACTGGTCAACAGGGCGACAATGGCGGTGACGAACATCACCGGGTTGCGGAACAACAGGCGCGGGTCCAGTTTGCGGAAAGCCACGCCCACGGCCTGGGCGGCGATGCGGCCGTCCAGCAAGGTGGCATTGCTGGAATTCATCATGGGATGGCTCCGAACAGGGTACCGGCCTGCAGGCTGAGATGCTCGGCAATGGGGCCAAGCGCCAGGGCCGGGAAGAAGGTGAGGCCGCCGACAATGACGATGGTGGCGATCAGCAGGCCGATGAACAGGCCGCCATGGGTGGGGAAGGTGCCGGCACTGGCCGGCAGGGTCTTCTTGGTGACCAGCGACCCGGCAATGGCCAGCGTCGGCACGATCACGGCAAAGCGTCCCAGCAGCATGGCCAGCCCGATCATACTGTTGTGATAAGGCGTGTTGGCGCTGAAGCCGCCAAAGGCCGAGCCGTTATTGCCGGTGCCCGACGCATAGGCATAAAGGATTTCCGACAGCCCGTGCGGCCCGGCATTGGCGACACTGGCCAGGGCCGACGGGATCACGGCGGTCAGCGCCGCCCCGCCCAGAATACAGAGGGGGTAGACCAGCACGGCAATCACGGCCAGCTTGATCTCCTTGGCCTCGATCTTCTTGCCCAGATATTCCGGCGTGCGGCCCACCATCAGCCCGGCGATGAAGACGGCCAGGATGACAAAGACCAACATGCCGTAAAGCCCGGCCCCTACCCCGCCGAAGATCACCTCGCCCAACATGATATTGACCATCGGCACCATGCCGCCGATGGGAGTGAAACTGTCATGCATGGCATTGACGGAGCCGTTGGAGGCGGCCGTGGTGCTGACGGCCCAGAGCGATGACAGGGCGGTGCCGAAGCGGACCTCCTTGCCTTCCATATTGCCGCCGCTGTTGCTGTCGCTGGCCGTGTCATTGACGCCCAGGGCGGCGATGGCGGGGTTGCCCTGCGCCTCGGCCCAATAGGTGACGCCGATGCCGGTGACCAGCATGATGGACATGGCAGCCCAGATGGCCCAGCCCTGCCGCTTGTCCCGCACCATGCGCCCGAAGCTGTAGACCAGGGCGGAGGCCAGCAGCAGCAGATAGAGCGTTTGCAGCAGGTTCGACAGGGCGGTCGTATTCTCATACGGGTGGGCGGCATTGGCATTGAAGAAGCCGCCGCCATTGGAGCCCAGTTGCTTGATGGCAATCTGGCTGGCCACCGGCCCCTGCGCCAATATCTGTTGGGCCCCTTCCAGCGTATTGGCGCTGACATAGGCCCCGAAATTCTGCGGCACGCCCTGCCAGACCAGGAAGATGGCGGAGATGAAGGCCAGCGGCAGCAGCACATAGAGTGTCGCCCGCACCAGGTCGGCCCAGAAATTGCCCACAGTGCGGCCCGACCGGCGGGCAAAGCCGCGGATCAGCGCCACCGCCACGGCAAAGCCGGTGGCGGCAGAGACGAAATTCTGTACCGTCAGCCCCACCATCTGGGAGAAATAGGAGAGCGTGCTCTCCCCGCCATAGGCCTGCCAGTTGGTGTTGCTGACAAAGCTGATGGCCGTGTTGAAGGCCAGATCGGGGCTGACCGCCCCCAGACCCGCCGGGTTCAGCGGCAACCAGGCCTGCAAGCGCAACACGGCATAAAGCAGCAGCAAACCCAGCAGGTTGAAGGAAAGCAGGGCCAGCGTATAGCCGGTCCAGTGCTGTTCCTTGGCCGGATCAATGCCGGCCAGACGGTAAAGCCCGCGTTCGACGGGGCCGACCAGCGGGCTGAGCCAGGTGCGTTCCCCGTCAAAGACGCGGGCCATATAGCCGCCGAACAGCGGCGTCAGCAGGGCCAGCAGGGCCAGGGTGAACAGGATTTGTAAAATGCCATCGGCGGTCATGATGTCAAAACGCCTCCGGGCGCAGCAGCGCATAGACCAGATAGGCCAACAGGCCGGCAGCAACCAGGCCGCCGGTGATCAGATCGAAAGCCATGATGTGCCCCCCTCAAAGCCGCTCGCAGCCATGGGTCAAGCCGGCGAACAGGGCGAAGGCCGCCAGAATGGCGGCCAGGAAGACGAGGTCGAGCATGGGTTCCCCCGGAAGGTGTTTTCCAGGGGCCAGGATGGACGGTTACCGCGTAAAGGATCGAGACGGGCTTTGCGGGAACAACATAAAGACCGCATAAAAACGCGGCCCCCCAGCGGAGCGCAGTCTTGTGCGCCACGCGGCGCGGGCCGGCAGTCGCCGGCCTCCAACACGCCACCGCCGCAAACCCGTGGTTACGGACAACAAGCTGCGGCGGGCAATAGCTTTCATCGCCCAGCGCCTGATGGTCCGTGAAGCAGCGGCAAGGGGCAAGGTCGTCCCGGAACAGGTTGCGCAAGGACGGATATAAGCTGTGGAACAGGGTACCAAGGGCGGCGGCGGTGGATGGCCCACCCTAGCCCGTGCCAGGTCTTGGCCTCACCATGGTAGCCTTCGACGCGGATACGGCTGCTGCGCATGAACGATGCCCAGCAGCATTCCGGCCAGCATCAACCGAACCGCAACCTCAGGCGCAGGGCAACCCAGATCCCGAACCTTCTCAACCCGAACAGGCACATAGTCCACTGGTAATAGATCCCGCCATACCTGCCTCTATGCCCCGACAAGGCCCCTTTGAAGCATCATGACCGGATCAGCGGCAGGACCCTGGTAGCTAGTATGATATCAGTTAGATACTAATTTGATAATTAATTGCTATCTGTTAGCTGACAGATAGCAATTACACCATGGAACATGCCCCATGGTGTAATTGCCCGTTCTCTCATGCGCCGGGCAGGCGCATAAGGCTCCCTTGGCTTGCGGCACCATGTGATGCCGGGCAAGCTGCCGAAAGGTCAGCCTTTCCGCGGCTTGGTATTTAATATGAGCCTGCCGCATTCCCTCCACTCTACGGGCACGATTGATTGAAACCTGTTGTGCAGTCAGATCGAGAAGGGGGCAATGTCGGGACTCTACTCGCGCTCCCGCCGCCGTTTTGCGATTCGGGTCAGAAAAGCCAATAAGGCAGCGCTTGGGAAATCCGACAGCCAATTTTATCCCCGGGACTCTACTCGCGCCTTGTCGGGACTCTACTCGCGCGAATCGGACTTATCCCCGGGACTCTACTCGCGTAACTATAAGTTAGAATCTAAAAGTTTTTCTAATAGCTTGCGCGAGTAGAGTCCCGATTGCATTCAACACAGGCCAGCGCCATGATGACAGCCATGGGGACGATACATCAGCTCATCCGGCAGCATGGCAAGGAGAATGCCAAGCTTTATGCTGAACCAGACGAAAAACATCTCGTCGATATTGCCGCCGAGGTCATGGCAGGGGAACGAGAGGATTTAGGCTGGGCCTATACAGGTTGGGCCTTCACAGCATTACCCCACAAGCGAATCAGCGATGATGCCATCTGGCAGCGCGAAATTGGTCAGGTCACCCTGACCATCAGTCCAGGGCATCTGCCCGGCAAGACACGCAGTGAGGTGGTGAAAGTCGGCGTCCCATTCGGTGCACATGCACGGCTGGTAATGCTTTATCTGCAAACCCAGGCCATCCGCACCAACAGCCGCGAGGTCGAGGTGGGCAGGACCATGAATGCCTTTCTGGAACGGATTGGCGTGGCACCTGGTGGCAAGACACGGGCATCCGTCAGCGAGCAATTACGCCGGATTGCCGCTTCCACTGTGATGTTCAGTTGGCAGCAAACCCCCGACAGCGCCCCGGGTTTCATGCGGCAGACCATCATTAAGGGCGGCCAGCTCGGGGTACGGATGACGGATGATACCCAGGACGCGCTCTGGGAAGAACACATCGTGCTGTCAGAGGATTTCTACGACAATCTGCGTAAATACCCGATCCCGCTGCTGGAGCAAGCGATCCGGGCAATTGGGGCCAGCAGTCTGGCGCTGGATCTCTATGTATGGCTGTCCTACCGACTACATAGCCTGACCAAGCC
>NZ_WIDQ01000024.1 GCF_009495745.1 Niveispirillum sp. SYP-B3756 | reverse complement strand
CTCAGCCCGGCACCATCAGCCTCGCTCAGCCCGGCACCATCAGCCTCGCTCAGCCCGGCACCATCAGCCTCGCTCAGCCCGGCACCATCAGCCTCGCTCAGCCCGGCACCATCAGCCTCGCTCAGCCCGGCACCATCAGCCTCGCTCAGCCGGGTGGCGTGCCTGCCGGGGTGCCGCAGGGTCCGGTCGCCCCGCCGCAAACCACGGTCATGGGCAACCCCTGGGTGACGCAGACCACCTACTGCCCGCCGGCCGCTTAAGATCGGCCCCGATGGTCTGGACGGGGGCAATCCCCGTCCAGACCCTTTACAGCCTATCGGCAAAGGCGTTTCCATGTTTCTGCTGGCCGGCGATGTTGCGCCCTTCCTGCTGTCGCGCGCCCTGCTGACGGCGGGGGATATTGCTGGCGACACGCTCCGGATTCGGGAGGTGCGGCGACGCAACCGCAGTTTCCGCATCTCTGGCATTGATGGGCCCGGCCTGTTCATCAAGCAGGTGGCTGCCGCTGCCCCCGATCTCGCCGGTTCCATCGGACGGGAGGCTGCTTTGCACCGCATGGCGGCAACGCTGCCTGCCCTTTCGGTCCTGCGGGGGGTGACCGTGGCACTGCGTCGTTTTGAGGAACGCCGCAGTGCGCTGGTCTTCGATCTGTTCGGGGATGCCGAAACACTGGACGCCCATTATCGCCGCACCCGCCAGACAGACCCGGCGGCACTGGCGCTGCTGGGTGCTTGTCTGGCGGGCATTCATGCGCAGGCGGAACCGCTGGCCGCCACGGTCGCCGAACAGATCGCCGCACCGCGCCAGCCACCCTGGATATTGACCCTGGGCCACCGCGACATGCCGCTTCTCGGCCAGGGGGGCGCGCATCTGGTGGCTTCCATACGGGCCACGCCCGCCATCCTTCAGGGCCTGCAGACGGCACTGGCAAGCTGGCAGCCGCGCACCCTGGTGCATGGCGATCTGAAATGGGACAATATCCTGCTTCGTTCCGGGGCGGACAACACGCCCGACCTGCGTATTGTGGATTGGGAACTGGCCGATCTGGGTGACCCGCTCTGGGATCGGGCGGGGGTACTGGCCGGCTTTTTCAGCAGTTGGCTGGTGGAGGATGGTGGCCTGCCCTGGATGGCCGGTCCTAACGTGCCGCCGCGCACGCCCGCACCGGTTCCCATGCCGCCCCTGCAAGCCATGTGGACAGCGATGGCTGCCTTCTGGCAGGCGGCAACGGGGGCAAGCTGGCCAGATGCGGCAAGCCTGCGGCCGGTGCTGCCCTATCTGGGCGCACGGTTGCTGCAAAGCGCCCTGGAATCCACCTTCACCTCCCCCACCGTGCCACCGCTGGCGGCGGAGCTGGTCAATCTGGCCGGATTGGCCTTTGCCAATCCAGACCGTTTCATGACGGAATTCCTCGGCCTGGGCCGGGAGGGCGGCAAGAACCCCGTCATCCGGCCGGTGGAAGCAGGCCCCAGCCCCTTACCACCACCCGCCCCCACCGACTGGGCCGATCCGTCCCTGGTGGCCGCAGCCGAGGCGGTGCGCATCCTGCCGCCGCAATCGGTGCAACTGGCACCGCTGCCACCGCAAACGGTTTCCGCCCCGCCGGGCCAGGATGTTCGGCCAGCCATGGTGGAAGCCCTGTGGCCCCTGCTCTATCAACATGCCTATACACGCCGCTGGGACGGCAACCCCACCCCGGCCAAGCCCTTGGATCTGGCCCCCGATGCCTCCCTTGTGGCGGCGCTTTCCGCTGCCAATGCCGGGCAGACGCTGCTGGATCGGGGCTGGCAAATCTATCAGGTGACACCGGATGGGCGGCTGCATGTGGAAAAGGGCGGCTGCTACCGCGTGGTCAGCGCGGGGCAGGCCGGTCTTCCCCCCGGTTACCAGCCCCAACCCGGCACTGTTATCGACCTGCAGATGCCGCATCAGTCCATCACGGGGCAGGCCGGCTATTACCATGCCTTTGGTGCGACCCCGGCCAGTGCAGCGGAGGAAGGGGATCTGGCCCGGCTTTACTTCAATGTCGGGGCGGAACAGGTGCCAGCCCTGCTGCATCTGCTGACGCTGGGGCTGAACCGCTATTTCATTCCGTTCAGCCTGAAATGCCCCGTCGCACCCGCACTTTATGACCGGGTGGATACGCTGGTGCTGTATCCGCCCCGGCGTTATCTGCCCCTGGTGCTGGAAGTGCTGGATGAAGCGGTTGCAATGATCGCCCCCCTGCTGCGGCCGGGGGAACCGCTTTTCACCCGCCAGCTGCTGCCTGGGCTGGGCGGGGCAGATGATCCCGGAACGGGGGAAAGCTTTGGCCAGTCACGCTGCCGGCTGCTGGCCGCCGGCATCATTGACGCCTGGTCGGGCAGCGGCACGCTGCTGGATTGCATGACCGCACGCCTGATCGGGGCCGGGCTGCGGCCGGAGGCGTTGCATCTGTCACCGGGTCTGGCCGATCTCTACCGGCCTTTGCGGGGGGCAGCATGAACCAGATGCTGGTGACAGCCCCGCTTGTGGAAGGGCGGGACCATTTCCTGCGCTGCGCGGATGAGATCGGCCGCCGGCTTTGCCGCGATGCGCTGCGCGAAGGAGACAGCATCAACTGGCTGCGGACAGAGCCGGAGCAGCGGGAAAATCTGCCGCAATTGCTGGTGCGACCGGTCGGGGCCGATCTATACCAGGGGGCAGCCGGCATCGCGCTGTTCCTGGCCATGCTGCACCAGCGCACGGGCGACCGGCTGGTCGCCCGCACGGTTGAGCAGGCGCTGACGCTGGCCGCAGCGGGTAGTGGCAAGGCTGGTTTTTACACAGGGGATGCCGGGATCGGCGCCCTGTTCATCAGCATCGGCCTGCTGCTGGGACGTGACGGGCTGGTGGAATCAGGGCTGGAAAGGGTGGCGCAAGCCGCCACCATGCCGGATGCGGCCACGCTGGATCTGCTGGACGGGGCCGCCGGGCTGGTGCCGCTGCTGCTGACCCTGGCGCGCCACCATGACAGGCTGGACTTCCATGAACGGGCGCTGGCGCTGGGCGACACCATCCTGGCGGCAGCGCAGGTCACGCCGGAGGGGCTGTGCTGGCCCAGCCAAGCGGAAATGCCGGCTGCAAGCGGCTTTGCCCATGGGGGTAGCGGTTTCCTGCCCGCCCTGGCCAGCCTGCATCTGGCCAATGGGGAGGCGCGCTGGGCAGAGGCCCTGACCGCCGCACTGCGCTATCAAAGGGGCCATTTTGACCGGCAGGCCCGCAACTGGCCGGATTACCGCGATGGCGTTGGCAATCCCTCTTCCCGGCCCAGCTTTGGTGCATCCTGGTGCCATGGCGCGGCAGGAATCGGCCGGTCGCGGCTTTGGCTGCTGGCGGCCGGCGCGCAGGAGTCGCTTCTGGGGGAGGAGTTGGAGGCCGCCCTGCATTCTGTCGCCGCCGCCCTGTCGCAACCCGCCGGCCCCCTTCCCACCGATTTCAGCTATTGCCACGGTATCGCGGGCATGGCCGACCTGTTGCTGGATGCCGGGCTCTGGCTCGGCCGGCCGGAATTGACGGCCTTGGCCGCCGCCGCCGGCTATCGCGGCATTGAACGCCATGCAATTCCCCGCGTGCCCTGGCCTTGTGCCCTGCGGGGTATTGGGGAACAGCCGGGTCTGATGACCGGGCTGGCCGGTATCGGCCATTTCTATCTGCGCCTGCATGATCCGCTGGCCGCTGGCAGCCTGTTGCTGCCAGACCCGTATCTGGGAACACGCAATATCCCGATGGGAGGAACAACAAGATGAACGCGCCGAAGGCCACTGCCCGTTTTCCGGGTTCCCCCCCACCGGAGCCGGGCAGCCGTTTTGTGGTGTCCCATCGCACCGCCCCCTTTCAGGATGATGATCAGCGCAAACTGGCGCGGGAGCGGTTTGACGGCTTTGTGGACCAGGCGCTGGCGCCCAATGCCACGCTGAAACGGCAGAAGGAAGCGCCGGAGGACCATGGCCGCCGCATCCTGGTGCTGGAGATGGATGATGATGAATTACGCGAAAAGCTGAAGGACGCGCCCGATCACCTGCTGGTTGAACGGGAATTGCCCCGGCAGATCCCCCGCCCCCTGCCCCCGCCGCTGCGCGACCTGCATCGGCGGGCACGACCGGAGCCAGCAGCCCGCACGGCGGTGGAGAAAAAAGCCCAGCTTTCCCTGACGCTGACCGTGCTGGCCGATGGTGTGCCAGCAGAAGGCGCCCAGGTCGGCATCTGGTTTGAAACGGGGGGAGGCAACACCACGCTGGTGCAGACGGTCACGGATGCACAGGGGCAGGCGGCCCTGGCCTACACACCGGGTTGGACAGCATCCAAGGGGTTGATTCTGCCCTACGGCCGGGCCTGGAGCATGATGGTGGAAGCCCCGCAGAACGGACAAACCATCAATCTGCCGCCGCTGCCGATGGGCCAGGGGCCCATCGGCTGGTGGCACGCGCTGACTGGCGCCCGTTATTATGACCCCAACCGGGGGGCGGGCATCCGGATCGGCGTGGTGGATACCGGCGCCGGGCCGACGCCGCTGCTGAACCATGTTCATGGCCTGGGGGCCTTTCTGTTTGGGGAATTTCTGCCCGGTCCGCAGGCAGCGGAAGATGTTCAGGACCATGGCACGGCCGTCACCGGGCTGCTGGGCGCACGGCCATTGCCGGGTTCGACCGATTTCTGCGGGCTGGTGCCGGGTGCCGATATCGGGGTTGTCCGGGTCTATGGCGAAACGGGGGGCGCCAGCCAGGTGGATATCGCCTCGGCCATCGATCTGCTCTCCATCAACCATAGGGCGGATCTGATCAATCTCAGCCTGGGCGGCGCTGCCTCGGCGATTGAGCATGATGCCATCACTGCCGCGCGGCTGCGCGGTACGCTCTGCCTTGCCTCCGCCGGTAACGCGGAAGGAGGGGCGGTAACCTACCCGGCCGCCTATCCGGAATGTGTGGCTGTATCGGCCCTGGGCCTGCTGGGCACGACGCCGGCCGGCAGTTTTGCCGCCAGCTGGACCCCGGATCAGTGGGACCGCTACAGTGTCGGCGGCGTCTTCGTGCCGGATTTCATCAGTGTCGGCTGGCAGATCGATGCCATTGCCCCGGGGACGGGCCTGATCTCCACCATTCCCAGCCGCTATGGCCTGGAAAGGCCTTATGCGGATATGAGCGGGACGTCGCTGGCCGCCCCCCTGACCACGGGCGTGCTGGCTGCCCTGTTGAGCCGGGATCCCCTTTATCATAATCTGCCGCGCACCGCCTTGCGGGCAGATTATGCCCGACAGGTTCTGGCGCAACATCTGGTCAATCTTGGCGTGGCACCGTGGTATCAGGGCTGTGGCGCTGCCTATGCGTTCCCGATGATATGAGGGGGGTAACAGGTCTGCGCGTCTGGCGGTTGCTGCTCGCCATGCAGCTGTTCCTGCTGGCCCTGGTGCCCACCGCCGGGGCACAGGATGCGCAAGCCCAACGATTGCTGCAGGAAAAGCGGCTGGTCATAGCGGCAGACAATCTTTATCCCCGCACCCATGGCAGCCTGATCATCACCCAGCCACAGGCCACCCTGTTCAGGCTGACCCAGGGGGTGATCGGGCGGATGCATGGCGAATTGATTGCCTGTTCGCTCTGCACCCAGCTGCCCAACAGCCTGGACGGTACCCTGGTGACCCAGCCGGACGAGCAAGGGCGCACCATTACCCGTGCGACTTTCGACCTGCTGCCCAATCTGCGCTGGGGTGATGGGACACCGCTGGATATTGGCGATATCGAATTCGGCCTGACCGTGGCCCGGCGTTATCCGCCACAGGTGCTGGACCCAACCGGGATCACCGCCCGCATCCGGTCAATGCGGATGGTCAGTCCCCGCCGGCTGGAGGTGCTCTATGAGGGCACCTTGTGCAAGGAACAGCTTTTCGTGCCGCCGCCGCTGCCGCGGCGGTTGGAGGAGCCGATCTTCCGTGCCGACCCGCAGCATTATCTGGATCATACGCTTTATTTCACCGACCGCACACGCCCCGGCCTTTACCTGGGGCCCTATATGATCGACCAGGAAAAGCCGCCGCACAGCATCCAGTTGCGGCGCAACCCCTATTATGCCGGCCCCACCCCTTATTTCGAGCGGGTGGACCTGTTGTTCAAGGATGCCACGGCGGCCGAACAAGGGTTGCTGGACGGGAATATTGATGTGCTGCTGCCAAAGGCGGTGCGGGAGGATGCCCTGATCCGCTTCACCCGCGAACGGCGCGCCCGTTTCAAGATCCTCTGGTCCCCCTCTACCACCCTCACCTGGCTGACCCCGAATTTCAGCCGGCCAGCCCTGGCTGACCGGCAGGTACGGGAAGCGCTTTATCTGGCACTGGACCGGGATACGATGGTGCGTGACCTCACGCTGGGCACATCCCTGGTGGCACCGGGATATCTGCATCCGGGGCTGCCAGCCTATACAGCGGGCTTTCCCCGCTATGGCTATAATCCGGAACGCGCCGCCAGTTTGCTGGAGAGCGCCGGCTGGCGGCGCGACAAGACAGGCCAGCGCCGCAATGCCGAAGGGCAACCCCTGGCGCTGACGCTGTCCTACCGCGCCGGTGATCATGGGGTCGCCCAGGCCCTGGCCGAGGCTTGGCGAACCATGGGCCTGTCAGTGTCCCTGAAGGAAGAGACAGACATCGTTGGCACCTTACGGGGGCGAGGCTTCGATATGGTACTGAGCAGTATCACCTATTCCGCCATCTCTCCCAGTATGCCGCAATTTTTCCTGTCCAGTGCTGTGCCGACACCGGAAAACGGTATGCGCGGCTTGAATTTCACCGGCCATGCCGATGCCGCGCTGGACCGGGCAATGGATGGCATTGATCTGGCCGGATGCACACGCGATGATCAACGGCAGGCCTGGGTCACCTTCCAACAGCATCTGATGGCGGAATTGCCACGGCTGCCCCTCTGGTTCAACAGCCTGGGTACTGTGTTCACCAACCGGCTGGAGGGGGTGGGCAACCCGCCCTTCGGCGACCCGGTTCTGACCATTCAGCGCTGGCGACCCAGGGCAGCCCCACCAACATGATCCGCGCGACCTATCCTCTTTTACATACACATACGATTGAATATCTCTGCAGCTTGGGCGATCTTGCCGTTTGGCACTTTTCGCCCTGATGGAAGGTCGGGCCATGCAAGACAACCGCCTCTCTGGCCGGATGAAACGATGCCCAGCCCGCAGCCCAGTGTGACGGCGGTGATGGCCGACAGCCGATCGGGAAACAGTGCATCGGGGTGGGGTCGACGCCGACTGCTGCCATCCCTGCGCGCGCTGGTTCCCACCCTGGTTGCCATCATCCTCATGGCTGGGCTCTACAGCCGGGGGGGCCAGACGGTACTGGACCTTTCAAACGACAATGCCCAGATCCTGCATAATATGGAGGCCAGCGTAAGGCTGGCCGATATTGGCAACCGGATGCAGGGGCTGAGCGCCCGTTTCAACTGGATCATGGTGCTGAAAGCGGCGGAGCGCGAAGGTATTGATGTCCGGATGGAGCTGGACAAGGCCATCGCCGCACTGGACAATGTCATTACCGATATGGAGGCCTATCGCCGGGCCGGCGCCACGGCAGATCAGATTCCTGCGATTAACGACATGTTGAACGAGCTGTCGGATTACCGCAGTGCCGTCACCTGGGTTGGCTCCATGGTGGATCTGGATTATCCCAGCGCCGTTGCCTATCTGGAAAGCTTCGGTCAGGTTTTTGATCGGGTGCAGGGTCAGCTGGGTAAGATGGTCAGCGCGCACGGCGACCAGGCGCGCCAGTTGGCCGCGGCAGCGGCCCACCGCGCCGATCTCAGCATCCAGACCTTTTTGTATTTCGCCATCGCCATGTCGGCGGGGGTCGCCCTGCTGTCCTGGCTGACAGGTCGGTATCAGCAACGTTTACGCGTGGATACAGAGCTGTTGCAGGAACAGGTGGAGCTGCGGACAGCTGACCTGCAGCGGGCCAATGCGGAACTGGCGGCATCTGCGACCACATTGAGCCGGCTGGGCCATGTCGGCCGGGAGCTGACGGCGACCCTGGATTTGGGCCAAGTCTATGCGGCGTTGGCCCAAAGCGCCAGCGACCTGCTGCCCACCGAAACCTTCGGCATCGCCCTGTTGAACGAGGCCGGTGATCATATCGCCTATGAGATGTTCAACCTGGATGGCAAACCCTATCCGGACCTGCCGATCTATCCGCTGGATCATCCCACCTCGCTGACAGTGCGGGCGTTGAGCTTTGGTGGGGATATGATGGTGCTGGACCAGGCCGCGGCGGCATCAGCCCCCTCCATGCAGGAAAGCGGGGATTCCCGCATGGCCTCGCTGATTTTCTGTCCGCTGGCCATCTCCGACCATATTCTGGGTGTACTGACGGTGCAGACACGCCGACCCAATGCCTATGGCCCGCGAGAACAGGATATTCTGCGCACCCTGGCCGCCAATGCGGCCATCGCCATTGCCAATGCCCAGGCCTATCGCCAGCTGGGCACGACGCTGACGGAACTGCGCGCTG
The DNA here is from genome assembly GCF_009495745.1 of Niveispirillum sp. SYP-B3756. Classification (GTDB taxonomy): domain Bacteria; phylum Pseudomonadota; class Alphaproteobacteria; order Azospirillales; family Azospirillaceae; genus Niveispirillum. Next base: position 35,462 of record NZ_WIDQ01000024.1, on the reverse strand, counting down.
CCCACACGCGATTGGTACAGCAGGAAAAACTGGCCTCACTGGGCGGGCTGGTGGCCGGGGTTGCGCATGAGATCAACACGCCGCTGGGCGTGGCGCTGACCGGTGCCAGCTTTATCGAAGGCCAGTGCCAGGAACTGAAGGTACGGTTGGATAACCGAGCATTGAAGCGCAGCGATCTTGATGAGTTCATCAAGATCGCCGATGAAGGGATGCATGTGGTTCTGACCAACCTGGCGCGCGCTGCTGATCTGGTGCAAAGCTTCAAGCTGGTCGCGGCTGACCAGCATAGTGAGGAAGCGCAACAGATTGATCTCGGCCGTTATCTTCGAGATATGGTCCGCAGCCTGGAGCCGCTGCTGCGTCGCAGCCGTGTGGCGATGCAGCTTGATCTGGCCGATGATGTCATGCTGCGGATTGCTCCTGGCCCCGTAGCGCAACTCGCCACCAATCTGATCCAGAATGCCGTGATCCACGCCTTTGACGGCATCAGTGAGCCGGTCATTACCATCCATCTGCCCGCCCCTGCGGGACCGGATATGCCGGTACGGTTCAGTATCAGCGATAATGGTGTCGGCATGACGCCGGAGGTGGCGGCGCACGCCTTTGACCCCTTCTTCACCACCCGGCGTGGCAGCGGCGGTACCGGTCTGGGTTTGCACATTGTGCACAATCTGGCGCAGGCGGCGCTGGGTGGCGATGTGGAATTGAAGACGGCCCCCGGTGAGGGTTCTCATTTCACCATCACCCTGCCACGCCAGCCCCCCCCGCGGATGTCGGCGACCGGGTAGATTGCGGACAGAGCTCGATAAAGGCCGCCCTCATACAGCTTGGTGCGGGTGATCGTCGTCGCCCACGCCGGCTAAAATACGAAATCCGCCTTGATCTAGCGCGATCAAGGCGGATTGGCAGCGCATGGCGGGTAGATTCCCACCAGAAGAAAGCCCGTCACTTCGCCGCGGATGGCAGCTTCGCCGGGATCGAATACCAGTAGCTGATATGACAGGCCTCGCAAGCCTCATCCAGGTGCCCGCCTGCAACCACCAAACCCTGCACATCCTGCTTGTCAATGGCGGCCAGCGCCTGCAGCGTCGTCTGCCGCACACCTTCGGTGAAGCCGATAAAGGCTGGCCGGTTTTCCTTGATCATGGCTTCAATCTGCGCCGTCGGATGTTCGCCGAAATGCACTTCGGCCCCCGGCGCTGCCACCCGCCGGCCTTCGATCAGCAGCAGGTTCATCGCTTCCAGCAGCATCATGGCATGGGCGCGCACCGCCTGCCATTCTTCCGGCGTTCGTGGCTCGCGCTTCTCTACTCCCGCCTCATTGCTGATGACGGCCACCGCATCCCAAACCCCGTCGGCAGCAGGATCGACCATATGTTCCATCAATTCCTGGATGGTGGCGTGGGCTTGAAATGCCGGGGCTGCGGCTTTGGGGGCAGCGGCATCCGCTGACTGCCACCGGTCAACCCCATACAGCACACCACAGCCCATGACCAGCGCCAGCACCGTCCAGAGCGGCCGCAGGGGAAAGCGGCGGGACGGTGTCAGACGATTTGTGCGGGTTCTCCCCCTGCTCCTCAAGCCAAATTTCATGAGCGTCCAGCCCCTCCGGATAGAATGCCATCATCATTGTGCCGCACCAGCCGTGCGGCACACTCTGCTGCTGTCATGTCGGGTTTCTCCACAAGGTCGGCCCGGCTTTGCCGATTCAATGGCAGGGGCCGACCACGCCATTCTATCCGCTCACCAGGGGCTTCACGGCCGGATAACGGTCATGAAACCGTTGCAGCGCTCCGTAACAGAATGCCAAAAAATGGGGAGGCCGCCGCAAGGCGGCAGCCTCCCCCGTGGAGCAGCATCAGAACTCCACTTTATACTGCACGCCGATCTGCAGCGGGCGGCTGACCGCTCCAACCGGCAGGTAATGGAAACCCCCGCCCGACAACATCTCCCGCCGCAGGAAGGCGGAAGGGTAAAGGTTGCCGAAGTTCAGCCGCTTATCCAGCAGGTTCTTGCCGTAGAGGGACAGGGTCGCATTGTCGAAACGCAGGCCGATACTGGCATTGACCAGATTAAAGGCCGGGCGGTTCAGAAAGCCATTCCCGTCCAGGTTCGGCACCGGCACCGTGCCGGTGTAGCTATAGTCAGCCGACATGAACAGGTCTGTCTCTGTGCTGACCGGCGTTTCATAATAGCCGGAAACCGTACCCGTCCAGCGCGGCACCTGGGCCAACCGGGAACCCGGTGCCAAGGGCACCAGCCCCGGATCCTGCAGCACCGCATCTGTGTACCCAAGCCCCACCTGCAAGGTGAACGGGATACCGGTGAAGGGACGGCCCGACACTTCCAGCTCACCACCCCGGATGCGCGCCTTGCCGGCATTGGTGGTAAAGCTGAGAGAGCAGCCGGGCAGCGGCACCGCCTGTTGCACATCGGTCCAGTCAATCTGGAAGGCAGCAGCCGAAACATTCAGCCGCCCGCCGGCCACCCGATCCTTGGCCCCGACCTCATAGCTCCACACCGTATCGGGGCTGTAGCGCTGGGACTGGGACTGGCTGACGCCGATGGCCGCCAGATCATTGGCGCAGAAGGTGGGCAGCGGCGCCTGGGCCCCGCCGACGCGGAAGCCCTTGGAAGCCGAAGCGTAGAGCGTGCCTTCGTCCGTCATCTTGTAGGAGATGACCGCCTTGGGCACGAAGCCCGCCTGGAAATTCTTTAGTTCCGGGACATAGGCCCCTTCGGGCGGATTGACCATGCCGGTGCTGAGATTTTCTTCCACCCGCTGGGTGATCCAGTAATGCCGCAGCCCCAGGGTCAGCGTCAGCTTCGGCAAAATATCGTAGTACAGTTCACCAAAGACAGCGACGTTATCTTCATGCTTGGGAATGGTGACTTCATTCTGATAATCCTGCGGAAAACCAGCCTTGAGCAGTTCCGGCACCCGGATGGCCGGCTGGCGGAAGGTCTGGTCCTTGCGCTGATAGAAGAAGCCGGCCACGCCCGACAGGTTGGGCAACAGCGTGCCTTCATCAAAGGAGATGCGGCTTTCGTGGGTATAGCGCTCTTCCTTGTTGATGCTGATGACGTAAAGGGCGGGGTTACCCAGATCGACACCCAGTTCGCGCTTGAAATATTGGTTGGTGCCCTCCGTCCCATCCTCCAGCTCCTGCACCTTGCGGGCAAAGATACTGGTGGAGGAGGTGACGGCAAAGCCCTCCCCGGCATAATTCAGCACCACGGAACCAATGCCCCAACGGTTGCGGGAATATTCCTGCACATCGTGGTCACGGTTGAGCGTATAGGATACTGGTTTGAAGCCTGGCAGCGGCAGATAGGCGGCCGGGAAACCGTGCAGCTTGGAGATCTCGCCCATCCCAGTGACGGTGGCCTCCAGCTTCTCTGTCAGGGCGGCGCGTAGGGTCACCGTACCCGACAGGCTGTCATTGCGCCCCTGCCCATCCTTGACGAATGGCTGGCCATTGGCATCGGGGAAGGCGCGCTTGATGAAGCCGGATTCCCGCTGGGCGTTCAGCGCGACATTCAGCGCCAGCTTGTCGGGTGTCAGCACCACATTGGTCAGCGCATTGATGCCGGCATCGGGCCCGCCGCCATTGGTGCCGCCAACCTGGACCTGGGCGGAGGAATGCTGGTCGGACAAAGACGGCTTCTTGGTGATGAAGCGCACATTGCCGCCCATCGAGCTGGCACCGAACAGGGTGCCCTGCGGCCCCTTCAGCACCTCGATCCGGTCCAGGCCCAGCGCCTGCGGACTGACCGTGGAGGGGACGGGCGTATCATTCATATAATAGGCGGTGGTCTCAGCCCCGACCACGCCACGAATCGTCGTCTGACGTCCACCACTGAAACCGACCGAGGAGACATCCGACCCCTGACCATATTGGAAGGTCAGATTGGGGATCTTCGTCGCATAGTCGGTAAAGCTCTGGATATTCTGCTTCTCCAGAAAGTCGGACGAAAAGGCCGTGATGGAGACCGGCACATCCGTCAGCTTTTCATCCCGCCGGCGGGCGGAGACGACGATTTCTTCGAGCAACCCGCCGGTTTCAGCCGACGCCGCGGCGGCCGCTTTCTGTTGGGCGGAAGCGGGGTTGCTGCCCAACCCCGCCAGAGACAACCCCACCGCCAACGCGTAGCGGGAGACCTGCTTTCCAGCCATCAGATGATACCCTTTATTGTTCAAGAGCCTGACCATAGCCCCTCCTTATGAGACTTCCCTGTCCGTGGATATTGTGGCCACCTGGCAATACGCAGCGGATACCGCCCCCACCGGCCAACTGGCAGGAAGGTGGCGACCCGGAAAAAGCCGCGATGTCAGTGTGCGCCTGTTCGAACCCGATGCGCCGTGGCGGCGCTGTTGTTCCCACCAACATACTTGCATCTGACGCCGAGGCAAGATATTTTATGCCTATAACAATTTTTCGTGGGAAGGTTTTCCGTCGCGGCCCTGATGCTGCCCTTTGACGGGCACCCTGGCCGGGACCGACCCCTTCTTTCCGTCGTTCGCCAGGACGGGCGCCCCTAAAACCGGGCCGCCACCACCCCTGAATCCAGGACTGCACCATCGCCATGAGCAATCCCGTTTCCGGTACTGAACCCCCCAACCGGCTGTTGGCCGGAATGCTGGGAACGAACGACATTATTTTCATGATCCTGGCCTGTGCCGCGCCGATGGGCGTGCTGGCCGGGATCATCCCGCTGGCCTTTGCCTTCGGGAACGGGGCCGGAATGCCGGGGACACAGCTGGGCATCTGCGCCGTGATGCTGCTGTTCGCCGTGGGCTATGTGCGCATGATGCCGCATGTGAAGAATGCCGGCGCCTTTTATGCCTATATCGCCGTCAGCCTGAACAAGGAGACGGGGATCGCCGCCGCCTATACGGCGGTGGTGGCCTATATCTGTGCTGGCACCTCCACCCTGGGGGCCATGGCCTTTTTTGCCGCCGACTTTCTGCACAGCATGTTCGGCATCAGCAGCCGCTGGGAAATCTGGGCCGCCATCGCCATGGCAGCCATTGCCTGGCTGGGCTATCGCAAGATCACCATGGCAGCCAAGGTACTGACGGTGGCCTTGCTGCTGGAAGTGGGGCTGATCCTGCTGATCGACGTGCTGATCCTTTATGACCGGGGCTTTGCCGGGCTGGATTTCAGCAGCTTCACGCCTTCCACCATCTTCGCCCCCGGCCTGGGCATCGGCGTGATCTACGCCATCAATGGCTGCATCGGGTTTGAGGCGACGGCGATCTATCAGGAAGAGGCGAAGAACCGCAAGGTCACCATTCCCCGCGCCACCTATGGCGCGGTGCTGGTGCTGGGCAGCTTCTATGTGCTGTCCTCCTGGTGTCTGGTGCTGGCGGTCACGCCAGAGAAGATACAGGCGGTGGCGGCGGCCGATCCCGGCCGCTTGGTCTCCGGCATCGCGGCGCAGCATCTGGGGGAATTCGGGCGCAATGCGCTGAACCTGCTGACCGTCACCAGCCTGTTTGCGGCGGCCCTGGGCTTTTTCAACAATATCACCCGCTATATGTATGCCCTGTCACGCGACGGGCTGTTGCCGGCCCCGCTGGGCCGGGCGCATCCGCTGCATGGTTCGCCCTATATGGCCTGCATCCTGCTGACCGTGATCTTTTCGGCCATTGTCGGGGTGTTTGCCCTGGCGGGGCTGGACCCGCTGCTGAACCTTGCCACCAGCCTTTCTTCGATGGGGGCGGTCGGGCTGGAGATTCTACTGACGGTGACGTCCCTTTCCATCCCGGTCTACTTTGCCCGCCGGCACGAATATTCGGCCGGCAAGACCCTGGCGCCGCTCATTGGCGGTCTGCTGATCGCGGTGGCCACCTATCTGTCGCTGGATAATTATTCAGCACTGACCGGCACCGATCTGGTCGCCGTCAACCGGCTGCCGCTTTTGTTCCTGGCGGTGGCGTTGATCGGCCTCGCCCATGGCACCTATTTGCGCAAATTCCGCCCCGCTACCTATCGCCAGGTCGGTTCCACCCAGGTCGAAGAAGGCCGCAGTGCCGACACGGAATTGGGCGAGGCGCCCAAGACAGCAACCGCATAACCAGCCGCCCCGCCGATCGGGCCGCAGGGCCAGGATGGGGCGGCCCTAAGAACATTGTGGAGTTGAAAGATGAGCCAATCCGCCCAGAACCGCGCGCCCGATGGCCCTGCGGCCCCCCATCCCCTGCCGAAGCTGCCCCGCGGCCTGCCGCTGATCGACGGTCAATTGGTGGAACCGCAACGGCCTGACCGGCTGGTTGATACGGTCGACCCGTCTACCGGCCGGGTCATCACCCAGCTTCACGCTTGCACCATTGACGATGTCGACCGCGCAGTACAGGCAGCACATCGTTGTTTTGAAAGCCGGGAATGGCGCACCATGCGGCCGCTGGATCGCGGCCGCCTGCTGGAAAGGCTGGCCCTGCTGGTGGAAGAAAACCGGGAGGAACTGGCGCGGCTGGAAGCGCTGGACAGCGGCAAGCTGTTGAACGTCACCCGCGCCATCGACCTGCAATTTACCATTGATGGGCTGCGCTATTACGCCGGCTGGGCCTCGAAAATCACCGGGGAATATGTCAGCCATTCGCCGCTGGTGCCTGAGGACGCAGTTTACCGCGCCTATACCCAGCGCCGGCCGGTCGGCGTTGTCGCCGGCATCACACCCTGGAACTTCCCCATCGGTCAGGCGATTCAGAAAATCGCGCCGGCCATCGCCTTTGGCTGCACCGTGGTGCTGAAGCCGGCGCTGGAAACCTCGCTGACCGCGCTGCGCCTGGGGGAACTGATCCTGGAAGCCGGGTTCCCCGCCGGTGCCGTGAATATCATCACCGGCCACGGGCCGGAAATCGGCACGGCACTGGTCAACCATCCGCTGGTGCGCAAGATCGCCTTCACCGGCTCCACCACCACCGGACAGAACATCCTGGCCTCTGCCGCCCAGACCATGAAGCGGGTCACGCTGGAACTGGGCGGCAAGTCGCCGGCCATCATTCTGGCCGATGCCGATCTGGACCGGGCCATCCCCGGTGCCGCTGCGGCGATTTTTGCCAATAGCGGGCAGATTTGCACCGCCGGTTCCCGCCTGCTGATCGAAGCGCCGATCTATGACAAGGTGATGGAAGGGGTGTGTGAGATCGCCCGCAACCTGAAACTGGGCTCTGCCTTCGATCCTGCCACCCAGATGGGGCCGCTGATTTCCGCCCGCCACCGCAGCCGGGTAGCCGCCATGGTGGAAGCCGGGCTGGCCGAAGGGGCCAGTGCCGTGGCGGGCGGCTGCCCTGGGGAAGGAGATGGCTGGTTCTACAAGCCCACCGTGCTGGCCGGCGTCTCATCCCAGATGTCGGTGATGCAGGAGGAGATTTTCGGCCCCGTCGTCTGCGCCGTGCGGGTGGATGATGCGTCCGATATCGTGCGCATGGCCAATGATACGCCCTTCGGGCTGGCCGCCAGCATCTGGACGCGCGACCTGGACCGCGCGCATCTGCTCGCCGAGCGGATTGATGCCGGCACGGTCTGGCTGAACACCCATAATGTGTTGGATCTGGCCATGCCCTTTGGCGGTCACAAGCTGTCCGGTCTGGGGCACGAATTCGGCAGCGAAGCGATGAAATCCTTCACCGAGCCGAAGGCCGTCTGTATGCGGCTGGAGACGCGCGGGCTGGTCTGAACAGCGCCAACGCCAGGCCATAGATGTTAAGTTAGTTACTTGCCCCTTCCGTGCCTCCCCCGCGAAAGCGGGGAAGGCGTGGGTATTCCAAGGGACCAACTCAGCGTATAGGGGCACAGGCGGCGGTGGCAATCGGGGCGGAAGACAGGCCGCCCCACCCTGTCAGAACCTGTCCAGTCGATAGGGCGTCGGGTCCAGCGAGGGCGGGGCCCCCGTCACCAGATCGGCCGCCAATTGCCCAGCGGCCGGGCCGATACCAAAGCCGTGACCGGAAAAGCCCGATGCCAGCACCAGCCCCGGTATCTTTGGCACCGGACTGATCACCGGCAGGGAATCCGGCGTCACATCAATCATCCCGCCCCAGGCCTGGGCCACCTGCGCCTGCTTGAAGGTTGGCCAGGCTGCCACCAGATTGCGCATGGCTTCGTCATTCAGGCCCTGATTGACGGGCGGGTCCATGGTGCGGACCCGTTCAAACGGGGAAAGGTCAGAGGCGCCCCAGCGGCGGGGCAGCGCCAGATCGTCCAGGAAATCCCGGCCCAGTGCCACCCGCAGATTGCGCCATTGCGCCAGCAGCGTGGACAGATAGCGCGGGCCGATCAGCAGGTGATCCAGCGTCAAGGGCGCGAACAATGCTCCCCGCTGGGTAATCGTGTAGCCCCCATCATGGCGTTTGCGGAAGGAGAAATCCGGCGCGCCGACGGCCATGTCGCATGGCCCTTCCATCGGTGCCGTGCGCAAGACGGAGGCGACCAACGGCAGGGTCAGCAGGCTGACACCCAGATTGCCCAGAAAACGCCGCGACCAGACACCACCAGCCAGAATGACCTGCCCGCAGCGGATTTCCCCCCGTTCCGTCACCACACCGCTGACGGCCCCAGCGCTCAGCGACAGGGTGCGCACAGCGCAATTTTCAACGATCACCGCCCCTTTGGCCAGGGCCGCCTTGGCGATAGCGCTGGCCGCCAGCGTCGGCTCCGCCCGTCCGTCCGACGGGGTATGGATGCCACCAACCCAGGTGCCCACCCCGCCGGGAACCAGGGACGCAATCTGGCGCGGGCTCAACAGCCGGCTGTCCAGCCCCGCCCCGCTGACAGAGGCCAGCCACGCCTCATGCTTGGTCATTTCGGCATCGGTGCGGGCGATATAAAGGATGCCGGCCTGCCGGAAGCCGCAATCATGGCCGATCCGCGCGGGCATTTCCGCCCATAGCCGATCGGCCATCTGCGCCATTGGCAGGTCCGGCACCGATCGCAGCATCTTGCGAACCCAGCCGAGATTGCGGGACGATTGCTCCCCCGCAATGCGGCCTTTTTCCAGCACCACCACCGGGATGCCCCGCTCTGCCAGCGTCAGGGCGGCGGACAGCCCGATGATGCCGCCGCCGATAATGACAATGCTGGTGGCCGCCGGAAAGCCGGCAGAGGTTTCAACGGGCGTGATGTCGGGTGCCGCCATGTCGGGTGCCATTCTTGTGTCTCTTGAAACCGGAAATCGCCCCCCCTTTCGTGAAAAAGGGGGGGCGTGCGCCTTACAGGGAAATCAGCAGTTCCTTGACCTGGGCCTTCGAGGCACCGCGCCAGGCGGTGACCTCAATCTCCACCTTGTAATATTGGGCACCCAGCGGCGGGCAGGTCATGGTCAAGGTGGGGTTGATGCCGCGCATCCGCTCACCATAGGCAGTCATCACCGTTTCAACATCGTCAGGGAACTGCACGAAGACGCGGGCCGCCACCACATCGGCCAGCACCGCCCCCACGGAGGCCAATGCCCCTTCAATATTGTTGAGCGCCTGATGCAGCTGCTCCACCGGGTCCGCCGACATTTCCTTGGTGCGGGGATTGCGGCCGGCCGTGTTGGAGACGAAAATCAGATCATTGACGGCGACAAGGCGGGAGTAGCTGCCATGTTCCTCAAACTTGTTACCGGTCTTTACCTTGATGATATCGGTCATTTTTCTCTCTCGAATCAGTATTATTTGTCAGACTCAGCCTAAAAGGATCGCATCCCCCCACCATTTGACCGTCATTCCCGCGAAGGCGGGAATGACGGCGGTGATTAGTGAACGCTTGGGAGAAACACGATCGCTTTCTGGACACGCACTTGAGCGGCAACAGCCTCAGCGCAGGGCGGGCACATCCCACAGGTTCAGCTTCACGCCGATATTGTTGGCCAGGGCGTTGCGATAGACCTGCGTGCCCCAGGCAACGTCTTCAACCGCCATGCCGCCAACCGACAGGATGATGATTTCATCATCATTGCGGCGGCCGGGTGCATCGCCGGCCGCGATACGGCCCAGATCTTCCAGCTGGTTGCGATCGATCCGGCCTTCATCGACCAGATCGAAGAAGCGCACGCCCACGGCCGGAATGATCTTGTGCACCGGCTTGGGATGTTCGGCCTGATAGGTCTCATAAATGCCGGTGAAATCCAGCACCTTGCGGATTTCCGGCGCTTCCATGCCCGCATCAATGTTGCAGGGTGCGGGCATGGCCAGGAAGGTGCCGGGGCGCACCCATTCCCGCTTCACGGTCGGATAGATGGACGGGTCACCCGTGGCGACGGAGGCGCAGAAGGTGACAATATCGCAATCGCGCACAACCTGTTCATCCGTTTCCACCACCTGCACGTTGGTGATCTGCGGATAGGTCTGGGCCATCCAGGCGCGGAAGGCATCGACATTCTGCTGCCCCCGGCCCTTCAGCTTCACCGTGTCAATGGCAGGGCAGACGGCCATGAAGGCGGCCAGCGAGGTGCGGGCCATCACGCCCGGCCCCAGAATGCCGACAACCCGGCTGTCCTTGCGCGCCAGATGCCGCGCGCCCACCCCCGGCACCGCCCCGGTGCGATAGGCCGACAAAAGGTTGGCCGACATCAACGCCAGCGGTGCCCCCGTATCGGCATCATTCAAGATGAACATCAGGATGGACCGCGGCAGGCCCTTGCCCCGGTTTTCAATGTTGGAGCCGTACCATTTCATGCCCGCCGTATGGAAATTCCCGCCCAGATAGGCCGGCATAGCCATGAAGCGCCGGTCAGCCGTCGGCTTGGGCATATTAGGAAAGGGTGATTCTTCCGGGAAGATCACGATGGCGCCGTGGGAATTGCTATCCGGCCCGGCCATGCGGTAATCACCGGCGTGCAGCAGGCGGAACATCTCCTCCATCGTGTCGACGCAGGCCGCCATATCGGTCACGCCGGCCCGGATCATGTCCGGCTCGGAAAGGTAGATGAAATCGATCTTAGGCAGGGTGCTCATGGGTCCAACCTGATAGGGAACATGGGTGCGGTGGCGGCCCGGCGCGCATCTGCGGTGCATGGACCAACGGGCCGCAATCCTGTGCGGACGAACAGCAGTTTCGTCCGCGCATGGTTGTGTGTAAATTGCAGGCGGGGACCACTGCTTTGCAGAATCGGTCAGGAAAGGTTTTGCGTCGAATGCCGAAAAGCCGAGCATCGTCGGAGCCGGAACATCATAACACCGGCACCCCGCCCACCATCCGGGCGCTGTTTCTCACCGCCCTGCTGAATGTGCTGTCCGATATGGATGGGCGCATCGATCCGCTGCTGCGTGAGCATGGATTCTTCCTGTCCCAGCTGGATACGCCCTATGAGCGGGTGCCGCTGCACCGCTATGTGGCGCTGCTGGAACATGCCGCCACCAAGCTGGATCGGCCCGATCTGGGGCTGGAAATGGGGCTTTCCTTCGGGCTGGCCGATCTGGGGCCATTTTATGCGCTGCTGCGCGCCTCTGGTACCCTGCGGGGGGCGCTGGATTATCTGGCGACCTTCCAGTCCCGTCTGCAAAGCCGCACCCTGTTCGACAGCCATATCGGCCCGGACTGCACCACCTATGCCTATCGGATTGAGGATGCGGATATCTGGCCCCGGCGCCAGGATGCGGAATTTGCCATTTCCGGCCATACCCATCTGATCCGCCAATTGACCAACAGCCGCTGGGCGCCGGTCTCGGTCCAGTTCGAACATGCCATCACCGGGCGGGAGGAGGCGCTGGCCCGCTTCTTCCGCGCGCCGGTGACAGGCAGCCAGGTGGCCAATGGCCTGACCATCCGCAATGAGGATCTCGACCGGCCCTTCGCCAGCGCCATTCCGTCGGAAGACCAGAAGCTGAAGAATATTCTGGAATGGCACCTGCTGGACCTGATGGGGCCGGACAGCAAGCCGGCCGAAGGGCTGGCCGCCTTGACCAAGGATATCATCACCCGCCGGCTGGGCCGGACCCATGTCGATTGTGCCGCCGCGGCGGCGGAACTGAAGCTGTCTGAACGGTCGCTGCGCCGACGGCTGATGGAGGAGGGCACCTCCTTCCGGCTACTGTTGCAGGAGGCGCGGCAGGAACGGGCGCGGCTGATCCTGGGCAGCCCGGACCTGCCGCTGTCGGTGGCGGCCGAACAGCTGGGCTATTCCGACACCGCCACCTTTTCCCGCGCCTTCAAGGATTGGACCGGGATGCCGCCCGGCCGCTATTCCCGTACGCCACGGTAAGAGACGGCCTCTGGCCAAGGGCGGAAATTTCCGCCCTTTCGTTGCTTGTGCCAAACATTTTCTGAACAAATACAACCCACCCTGCTAGGTTGGGAGACAAGGGTATTCGGCCCGCCGCCTCTTCCCATTTTTTGGGAGACGCCCGCAGCATCAAGCGCGGTTTTCAGGCGGCTGGACAAAAAAAGCCGAATGAAGAATAGACGGAGCAGGAAGGCATGAAACCCCCGCAGTCAGACGAGGTGTCCGCGTCGGCGGACAGCTTCGCGGAAGAGGTGATCAAGGTCCGGGCCGAGCTGACAAATGCACGCTCGGCCACCTTGTTGCAGCTTTTCAACTTCCTGGTGGAGCGATCCCAGGATGAACGGGCCCCGAAGGAGATTGAGATTGCGCTGGCCGTGTTCGGCCGCGACGGCGCAAGCGATACAGCCACGTCGCTGGATTCCGGCGTGCGCGTCTATGTGCATCGGCTCCGCAAGCGCCTCGGCGATTTTTATGCCGGCAAGACCGGCCCGAAACTGGAAATCCCCAAGGGCGAGTACCGGATCATCCTGATCACCCCGGCCGAGGAAGCGCCGGAGGAAGAGAAACCGGCGGAAGCGTCAGCAGCACCGCCCCCCGCCGCTCCAACAGCCGCCGGACCATCACTGGCCAGCCTGTTCGCCATCCTGCTGGTGCTGATCTCCGGCGGGTTCGGGCTCTGGCTGCTCTGGTCCAGTGTGCGGGTGGAACCGCTGGGGCATAAATTACGTGCCACCGCCTTCTGGCAGCCGCTGGGCACCGGGCCGGCTCAACTGGTGGTCGGGGATACGTTCCTGATCGCCGAAACGGAGGACCAGCGGGAGATTCAGCGCATGGCGCTGGAACCCGGCATCCGGTCGCGGGAAAATCTGGGCAGCTACCTGCAAACCCATCCGGAAGCCTTTTACCGACTCTATGATCTGGACCTGAATTTCGCCCCTGTCGGCACCACGGTGGCCGCTTGGGAGGTACAGAACGCCATCAGCCGTTTCCGGGCCAACAGCAGCGGCCATGTGCCGCTGATCCCCGCCTCCAGGCTGACAGCGGGGATGCTGGATGACACCGACATCATCTATGTCGGGCGTTTTGCCAATCTGGGCCAGGTTGCCCCGTTGCTGGCGCAGATATCAGGCGTCCAGGCGGGAGAGGCCTATAATGTGCTGACAGACCGCAGTTCGGGCAAGCGGTTCGTCGCCACAATTGATCCCGGCCAGCCGGGCGCACAGGTGGATTATGGTTATATTGCCAGCCTCTCCGCCCCGCTGGGTCAGCGCATCTTCATCATCGCCGGTATTGGCGATACGGCGGTGCGCAACATGGCAGCCCTGGTCGGCAATCCCGAACAGCTGCGCAGCCTGGAGGCCGAGGCCGGCATCCATGGCAATTATGAAGCCTTGTTTGAAATCAAAGCCAATGGCGATCTGGCGTTAAGCCGAAACAGCCTGTTGACCCGGTCGATCCGCTAGCGCTGTTTTCGGTTGACCGGAAACAGCGCCGGCGCTTGAGGCCGGTGATCGGTTCCGATCGCCGGGACAGGGAATAACGGGAGAAAATGCCCCCATGGGGGCATTTTTTGGGGCTGTTGCCGGGTTTGCCGGCAGCAAGCCGCTTGGCTATCTTTCCGATTTGCTTTAAACATAAACTATCGACCGGGGAGAGGCCGGACGGATCAACCTGTCTGGTTCCTGGCGCTTCGGCTGGCACCGGATGCGGACCCATGCCGAACTTTCCCCACGCCACCAGTCACCAACAAGAATACGAATGACAGCCGAAACCGAGATTTTTAACGAGCGTACCCCGGTAGGTGCCGGGTCTATGGAACTGCGAACCTGGATCCGCCTGCTCTCCTGCGCCAAAGTGGGGGAAAAACGGCTGCGTCGCATTTTTGAGGAGCAGTTTGACACCACCCTGCCCCGCTTCGATGTGATGGCGGCACTTTACCGCGCACCGGAGGGACTGAGCATGAGCGCGCTGTCGCGCGCGCTGCTGGTCTCCAACGGCAACGTCACCTCCATCGTGCGGCAGCTTCAGGCCCAGGGCCTGCTGCAATCGGTGACCGACCCGCGGGATGCCCGGTCGGCCATCGTCTCCCTGACCAAGGCCGGCCGGGCCCAGTTTGTGACCTTGGCCGAAGCCCACCATCAATGGATCGCGGAGACATTCCGCGACTTTCCCCTTGAGCGGATGGAAGTCCTGCTGGAGCTTCTGACGGAGCTTCGGGCACTGCTGTCCAGAGGAACATGACATGCCCTTTGAAACCACCACCCAGGTCCGCTTCTCCCAGGTGGACCCGGCCGGGATCGTTTTCTACCCGCGTTATTTTGAAATGCTGAATGCCGCCGTGGAGGATTGGTGCGCCCAGGCGTTGGGCCATGATTTCAAAAGCCTGCATATTGACCGCCATATCGGCGTGCCCACCGTCAAGCTGGAAACGGAATTCCTCTCCCCCAGCGAGTTGGGCGATCTGCTGACCATTGCCATTTTCACGCGTGATATCGGCCGCACCAGTTGTCATCTGCATATTGTGTTCTCCGGCGATGACAGGGTGAGATTGCGGGCTAATGTCGTGCTGGTCTGCATGGATCTGCTGACCCGCCGCCCCATCCCCTGGCCAGCGGAAATGCGCGCCCGTATGAATGCCGGGCTGTTGCCGGCAGCCTAGAGCAGTTGCCAGCTGACCGGAAACTGCTCCGGCGACGATTGCCGCCTTCCTGGCACAGCTTGCCCTGGCCTGTCGACTAGCTGGGCCAGGAACCTAAGGCCGGAATCTCTCGCAGGAAAGGCACCCCCTCTTGACCGGTTGTCCGCTCACATTCGCGCGCATGGCGATGCCCGCTGAATATCGCTGCTGCGATGGTGCCAGGTGCTTCGGCATCACCGATCCGCGTAACGGCCTTAAGCCCGACTGCCTCCCATTCGTCGGAACGGGCCATCAAATCATCGTAAAGGGTGTCGTTCTGCAGCCGGGCAGTGACCATGATGACTGCTTTTGCCGGTTGGGGCTGCACGGTACCAGTGAAGGTACAGGCCAAACGCGCTTCCCCGTCCTGGAACGCAACAAGCGCCTCGTTCGCACGAATACGCACACCGATCTGCAGCAGACGCCGCTGGATACGCGTCTGCTCCAGCGTATTGACCGTCCAAGCGGATACCAGCGGCGCTGGCGTGACCAGGGTAACCTCAAGCCCCTGAAGGCGCAGCTTTTCCGCAATGACACCGCCCATGTAATAATGGTCGTCATCATAAACGATCACCGGCCCGGAAACGGCCGTACCGTCCATGATATCGTCAGGCGTAAACACCGAACGGTCATCAAGCACCGTCATGGGAGAGCGATGGTAACGGGCAACGCCATCCCGACGCCACCGCGATCCGGTTGCCACAACCACACGGTTCGCCCCCGTATCAAGCACATCCTGCGCCGTCATGGGGCTGGCGAGAAAAACCTCGACATTGGCAAGGCGGTGGAGCTGCTCGACACGATATTCACGCACGCGTCCCCAGACGGCCAGCCCCGGTAAACGTGGTTCGCGCACGGCACGCCCACCCAGTTCCTCCGTGGCTTCGGCGAGCATGACCTGATAACCACGTTTGCCCAGGGTAACAGCACATTCCAGCCCCGCCGGGCCAGCCCCCACCACCAGAATGCTGTCTTCGCTTTCTTGCGGCGGAACCTTTTCGGGATGCCAGCCGCGACGCCATTCTTCACCCATCGTCGGATTCTGGGTACAGCGGATCGGCGTATAGGTGTTATCGGCCGCCGCGCAGATATTGCATCCAATACATTCGCGGATATCCTCCATCTGCCCCAATTCCACCTTGCGCGGCAGGAACGGGTCGGCGATGGAGGGACGGGCAGCCCCAATGAAATCCAGCACGCCGCGCCGGATCTGTGACACCATCGTGTCCGGTGAGGTGAAACGCCCGTTACCGACGACGGGCTTACCCGTTACCTGTTTGACGAAACGTACATATTCCTCATGTACGCCCTCATCCCCAAACCGCGATGGCCGGCTGTCGTTGGACCAGTCACCGACGGTAACGTCCCACAGATCAGGCAGGTCAGCCAGCATTTCGATGACGTCGCGGCCTTCGCCATCGGCGCACAGGCCAGATGGGCCGATCAGTTCATCAACACAGATACGGACCGGAACGGCGCAGGTATCACCCACTGCATCCTTGGTCTCCTCGATCAACTCACGGAGCAGCCGGACGCGGTTTTCCAGCGAGCCGCCATATTCGTCGGTACGCTGATTGTAACGGCGTGACAGAAACTGCATGGGCGTCACCAGGCCATGCGCGGCATAGACGTAAATCACGTCGAAACCCGCCCGCTTGGCCCGCAAGGCTGCAGCCCGGTGCCAGCGGCGCAGGTCACGAATATCCTGCTTGTCCATCACGCGTGATTGGACCGGATCATAGGACACGACCGTCTGCGACGATGGCCCCATCGGTACTTCGCGGGTGGTCCGGTTCTGAGCACGGAAGCCATGGTGGCCCAACTCGACACCGGCCAAAGCACCATACCGATGAATCGCTTCAGCTGCCCGCGCCAGCGCGGGAATATCGGCATCATCCCACAGTCGCGCGTGCGAATGCGGGGAAACATCGGCCGATGGATGAATTTCGCAAACCTCGGTACAGACAACCGCCCAGCCACCTTCCGCCTTAATGCCGCGCATAGCGGCCATGCCGGAAGGGGCCCGATGCCCCATGCCATTGCAATGGGGAACCTGGAAGAAACGGTTCTTGGCCGTCACCGGGCCGATACGAACGGGTTCGAACAAAATATCGTACTGTGAGCTCCTCATTTTCAGTCCCTCGCCTCACTGATCCTGTTCTTCTGGACAGCCCCCCTTCAAATAGGTTGGGGGCACATCCGATTTTTTGTTTTTATGTACAATGTGACGATATATATCATTTTGTTGCTGTTTATCAACAATCAAATCGCCTTAACACAGGAGCAGGGAACCATGAGCGGATCGATCAAGTTCAGCAGCCCCACGACGGTTCTGCCGCCTTACGGTGCCTATTCGCACGCAGCCGTCGTTTCAGCCGGAAGCCGGCTGCTGTTCACCTCGGGCCAAGTGGGTGAGACACCTGACGCAGTAATTCCAGAGACGGTGGAAGAGCAATACAGGGTGGCCTTGAATAATATTGTCTGCATTCTTGCTGACAATGGAGTTTCACCCAAAAATATCGTTAAAATCACTACCTATCTGGTGTCCCCGATAGCACCAGATAAAATGCGCAAAATTCGTGAAGATGCTTTTGGCGACATTGCACCCGCTGCGACACTTATATTTGTACCGAAACTTGCCGGGCCAAAATATCTTGTCGAAATCGAAGCAGTCGCCGCGCTCGACTGACACCAAATAATGAAAAGGGCCCGATTGAAATCATTCAATCGGGCCCACTTTTAATAAAAAATATCGAAATACAGCCGCTCAGAAGAATGTATCCAGCGTGAAACCGATCCAGCGGCCGAGATAGATCACCGTCAGCCACAAGGTAATGGACAGCACGCCGGCGGTGCGGGCGGCATTGGGGGGGGGGATCATCACATCCCAATCGGCGATACGGCGATAAATGGTGGCATGGAAGATCATCATATTGATGCCTGCCGCCGCGATCACCACCATCTTCCACAGGAACTGGGCATTGTTCATATAGGCCGGGGCATTGGCCACGAACATCAGCAGCCCGGTGACCACGGCCAGCGCAAAGGCGCCCCAGGTAACGGGCAGCAATTCGGTAATCAGCTTGTCGATGCTGCGCCGATGCGCCGCAAAGCCGATGAGGCGCAGATCGACGATCAGGATGGTGCCGAACACCAGCGCGATGGCAATCACATGGAAGGATTCAATGGTTGGGAAAACCGGCGGATTCTGGCGAATCCACAGGGAAAGATCAGATTCATAAAGTGCCAGCAGCATGTTCTGCAAGGACATGTCAGCCCCCCGCTCTTTCTGGATTATGTTGAAAATTCCGGGTGCGGTGGATCGTCAGGTATAGGCGATGAAGCGACCGCAGAAGATCACCGCCGCCCAGACAGCCAGGGACAGCCAGGCCGCCGGCTTCGCCAGGGCCACAGGAGCCGCCCCCACCGGCTGGAGCGCCAGGGCGGGTTTCTGAAAGCCCCGCGTCAGGGCAAAGCCGGACAGGACCAGCACCATCTTGACCCAGAACACCGTGTTACCCAGCGTGCGGCCCGGCTCGGCGATGACCAGCAGAAGACCGGTCGATAACAGCACGATCAGGGCCGGCCCCATCCAGGGCAGATAACGGCGTACCACCGCCGCCGGAGCCTCGTCAGTGGCGATGATCCCGGCCAATCGCAGGTTGGAAACCAGGGCTGCGCCGACAAGAATAGCGATGGCCAGGATATGGATGGTCTGCACCGTCGGGATGAACCAGACCATCTCCCGGAACGCCACGGCAAGTGGCGTGGCATAGAGCCATTGACTGAATGTTTGAATGGACATACGTGAAACTCTCCCCTTATGGGTCGTCGGCCAGCAGCGCCGGATCGTGCGGGCTGGCAGCTGCCCCTCAACTGGCGCACACTGCCCGACGACATTTTATGGATACCGGACGTCTGACCCCGCCCGACAGGTTGAAACGGTTTGCTACGGGGTACAGCGGGCGGCTTCCAAGGGGCCTATCGGGGGAGAAAGAACCGCACAACGACGCCGTAACGGTACTGTAACCCCCCTCCTGCGCGCATTTCAGTGGCCGGACACCAACGCCATCACCCGCAGCGGGCTGCCCGAACCGCCTTTGATTTTCAACGGCATGGCCACAATCACCGCGCCGAAGGTCGGCAATTGGTCCAGGTTGGTCAGGCATTGCAGGCCGAACCGGCCATGCCCATGCAGGATGGAATGGGCCGGCAGCGGTTCGGCGAAATGGGAGGCCTGTCCGGCATCGGTGCCCACCGTTTCCACCCCCAGCCCAACACAGTCCCGCTCCTGCACCAGAAAGCGCATGGCGCCGGCATCCGGCCCCGGTGAATGGGCGCCATCATCCTTGAGGTTCAGGTAAGCCAGCGTACCCACCCGCTTGGACCAGTCGCTGCGCAGCAAGATCCAGTGGCGCGGCGGGATGGTTCCATGGGCTGCCTCCCACGCCTCCAGAAAGGCGCGGGTGACGATGAAATCCTCATCCGCTGCGGCCTCATTGCTGATATCGATGACGACGGCGGGATGGATGAAATCATCCGGGCTGATGGCATCCACGGTGCCATTGGGCACGTCGCGGCCGGTGATCCAATGGGCCGGCGCGTCGAAATGCGTGCCGGTATGTTCATTCATCGAGATATTGTTCCAGTACCAGGCCGGGCCGTTGCCGTCATAGCGGGACACGGTCTCCATCCGGAACGGCTCGCACTGGCCGAATTCCGCCGGCAGCACGATAACCGGGAAGTCCGGCGACAGGATATTGGTCAGGTCCACGGTGCGGATGCGCTGCGTGGCGATGCCGGCGATCAGGCCGGACAGGGTGGGGTCCAGGGCGGTCACAGGTTCTTCTCCCTTACAAAAAGGGCCGGATCGGCCAGCCAGCGTTCCATCGCGTCACTGGCGACCTCGCCGACGCAGCTTATTTCCCGTCCCATCCGCAGCGCTTCGACAACCTCACGCGCCAGCCGGGCAGGCGCCACCTTGGGCGGTGGCACCGACTGGTAATCCTCGTCATCGCTGGGACCACTGAAGATGGACAGCACGCGCACCCCCTGGGCCCGCATGTCATGCCGGAAGCTCTGCAGCAGCGACAGGTGTGCGGCTTCAGCGGCGGCATAGCCGGCAAAACCAACCTCCCCCGCCAGGGCCTGGATGGAGACAAGATCGACAAAGGCTCCGGCGGGCCGTCCGGCCAGCATGGGCGCACAGGCCCCCGACAGGCGCATGAAGCCCAGAACGGCGATATCCATCATCCGCTTCTGGTCCACCAGATTGCGGCCGCCACGAACAAAACGCGCGGTGTTGATGACGATATCCAGTGGCCCGGCAATTTTGCTGATGCCCTCGGCCACCAGCGAACTGTCGGTGATGTCGAATGGCAGGGTCTGCACCCGGTCCAGCCCCGCCCATTCATCCGTCAGGTCGGCCGCGCGGGCCGGCGGGGCCATGCCGGCAAAGATCAGCCCGGCACCCGCCGAATGCAGCGCCTTCACCACGGCCCGGCCAACAGCGCTGCGGGCGTCGCTGACCAGAACGATACGGTCCTTCACCGGCACCGTGAATTCACGCCATTGACGGTCATCCATATCGGGCCTCCCTCCGGCTGGCAGGGCGAACAGGGCCGCGTTGCCGCCCTTGTCCAGCATCAGATGCATCTCGGCCCGGTCACCCGGCTTCAGGTCGGCGTGCAGATGGGCCAGCGCCGTGGGGCCGGCATCCAGCGCCAGCTTGCCCATGCGCCAAGGCAGATGATCGCGGAAATAAAGGTCGGTGGTGGCGCGGATCGTGGTCTCACACAGCACCAGGGCACCGCGCGCCTGATCCTGCCAGACCAGTTCGCCCCAGCATTGGGGGCAGGCATCGCGCGGCGGGTAGGTCATGGCACCACAATCCTGGCAGGATTGAAGCACAAAGCGCCCGGCCGCCGCGCGGGCGGACAGGGCGTGCAGCGCCGAACTGCGCAGCCCCGGCGGCGTATGGCGCTCCTTGCGCCGGGCCAGGGGATCACGCTTGTCGCGGGGGGGATGCTGGCTCATCGGCAGGCCTCGATCACGGCGGCGGCAGTGCAGACGCCACGGTCATAATTCACCAGCCCGAAACCGGACAGCGCAGCGGTTCTGGCATTCGGCACCTGGGCGCCCAAAGGTTGGTGCAGCACCTGCCGCAACCCCTCGGTGACATTCTGGAAGCCACCGGCGGCCCCGGCCTGCCCGGCCGACAATTGGCCGCCATTGGTGTTCAGCGGCAGGTCGCCATGGATTTCAAACCCGGTACGGGCGATAAAATCAGCCGCCTGTCCCTTGGGGCAGAAGCCCAGATCCTCCAGCTGCATGGCGACAATCACCGGATAATCATCATAGGCTTGCAGCATATCCACCTGTTCCGGGCCGATGCCGGCCATGGACCAGAGATCATCCACATCCATCGCCCAGCCGCTGCGCAACTGCACCGGATCGTCGGGGAAGGCATTATGCCGCTCAATCGTCGCCAGGATGCGCGCGACCTTCAGCCCGCGCGCCGCTGCGATTTCCGGCGTCGTCACGATGAAAGCCTCCGCCCCGGCGCAGGGCATCACGCAGTCGAACAGATGCACCGGGTCGGAAATCGGCCGCGCCCGCAGATAGTCCTCCAGCGTCAGTTCTGTGCGCATCAGAGCCAACGGATTGGAAAGGGCGTTGCGCCGCTGGGCGACACACAGCTTGCCGAAATGCTCCCGACCGATGCCATAGGTGCGCATATAGGCATCGGTGATCAGGGCGAAGGTGGCATTCGGCCCGCCAAAACCATAGGGATAGACGGCATCCTGCGAAAAGCGGGAAAAGCCGGCCAGGGTCTGGCGGAAACTGTCCAGATGGTTGGTATCGGCGGCAACGCAGGCGACAATATCGGCGTCGCCACATTGCACCGCCCGCGCCGCCCGCCGCAGGGCCATGATGCCGCTGGCCCCTCCGGTGGGCAGATGATCCAGCCAGCGCGGCGACAGGCCCAGATGCTGAACCATGCCGACGGCCGTGTCGGGCGCGGCGGAAAAGCTGGCAAAGCAGAAACCGTCAATGTCGCCGGGGCCGAACCCCGTCGCCCGGGCCAGCGCCCGCAACGCCCGGCCCGCCCACCAATGGGCCGTCTGGCTGGAATAGCGTTCATAGGGCACAGTCACCGGTGCGCAGAGAACCACCCCGTCGTAGGAAGTGCGGGTGCGTGTCATGCCTGTCGCTTCTTCAAGGCGCGGGTATCCAGGAACTGCCCCGCCGCCATTTTCTCGGCGACCAGGGTTTTCAGGGCGGCGCGCAGGATTTTTTCCGTCGGCGTCTTGGGCAGGTCGCGGACAAAGGCAATCCAGCCCGGCACCTTGTAATAGGCCATCTGCCCCAGACCCCAGCGGGCGATTTCCTCTGCCACAGTCTGGTCACCCTTCCCCGAGCCCTGGAGCACGATCAGCGCCGCCACCTCATCCCCGCGCAGGACGTCGGGTGTGGCGGCGACGGCGGCCTGCTTGATCAGCGGATGGCGGGCCAGGATGGATTCCACCTCCACCGCCGCGATATTCTCGCCCGAGCGGCGGATGACGTTCTTCTTGCGGTCAACGAAATGCAGGTCGCCATCCGCATCGCGCGACACGATGTCCCCGGTATGGAACCAACCGCCCGCCCAGGCCTCTGCCGTGGCTTCCGGGTTCTTCAGATATTCCTTGAAGAACCCGTAACGCGGATTGTCCCCGGCGCGGCGCACCAGCATTTCGCCCGGCACATCCGTGCCAACGTCAACATCCTGGTCATCGACAAGTCGGATTTCCACTGCGCCGCTGGGCCGGCCAAAACAATGGCTGCCGATCTTGCGCGGCTCCTGGCTGGCGCAGATGACGCCGCCGCTCCCCGTCTCCGTCATCGCCCAGGCTTCGATCAGCGGGAAGCCGAACCGTTCCTCGAACGGGCCATGCAGTTCACGCGGCACCCCGGCGCCAAAGCCGAAACGCACGGTGTGGGCGCGGTCATTGTCTGCCGGCGGGGCCTTCATCAGGATGGAGGGCATGACCCCCAGATAATGCAGGCAGGTGGCCTGGCTCTGCCGCACCGCATCCCACCATGTGCCGGGGTGGAAGCGATCCAGAACGGTCAGACAGCCGCCCAGGGTGACCATGGCCAGCACCGACACCGCCATGGCGTTCATATGGAAGACCGGCAACGGCGTCAGCATCCGTTCCTGCCCCGGCTGCAAGGAAATCAGCCCGCCGACATCGCGGTACCAATCGCCAGAATGCAGGAAATATTCGTTGGTCAGCACACAGCCCTTAGGCGCGCCCGTGGTGCCGGAAGTGTAGAGCAAGGCCGCTTCCGTATCGCGGTCGGGCGGAGTTGCTTCTCCCGTCCCCCCGGTTCGTGCCGGCAGCGCATCCTGGGGCGTCACCGGTACCAGGGCGCTGCCGGCACTGCGCGCGGCAGCCGCCACCTCTTCCAGCCGGTGGGGCAGGACAAAGGCGGCCGCCATTTCCGAATGGCCGATCAGATATTCCAGCTCGCTGCGGCGCAGATCGGGATTGATCGGCACGACAGAGGCACCCAGCCCGTTGGCGGCAAACCAGATTTCAATGAAATCAGGCCGGTTTTCCAGCAGCAGGCCGATACGGCTGCCCTTGCCGATACCGGCGGCGCGCAAGCCCGCTTGCCGCGCCTGCACCCGGCCCAGCATCTGGGCATAGGTGATTTCCCCCGCCGCAATGCCATACAGCACTGCCGTTTCGGGCAGAACATTCAGGAACGGGTGTCCTGGATAGACACCGGCCGTTGAGACGAACCGGGAAAAGACTGTTTCGCTGCTCACCACATCCTCGCACATATCGTCGCGGCGGCCGGCATTGCGGCCACCGATGCAGAACCGGGGGCATTCATTCCTGAGACAGGATATTTTATGCCTAAAGCAAATCCCAGGTCAATTGCGCTCACTTTCGCGCTCCACCTTGGAAATTCTCGGGGACGGCCACTGGCCGCAGCCGTGCCGCATCCTCGGGCAGCAGAAAGCCCTGGCGGGCGGCGGCCTGTGTCGCGGCCTGAAAACGACGTTCGTAGCTGGGGAAGTCGCCATAGAGCGCCTTCAGCTTGTCGCGCGCATAGGGGCGCTTTGTGTCGAACACCATGCCGCAGCCGGTTTCCTGATCGGTCAGATAGGTGGCGGCCGGCACGGTGACCCAGGGCGGCCGCACGCCGCCGATCATGTTCCCCGTGCGCGCATCGCGGGCGATGCCAGCCCCGGCCCGAGTCAGGCGCTCAACCTTCGGCATAGGCTGCCCGCTGCGCACCCAGCGGTCCATGGCGTCGAACAGGGCAGAGACCACCATCTCCGCCGGTTCATCATAGAAATGCTGGCAGTTCGGATCATTCTCCTTGCCGACATCCGCCGGCATATCCTCCACCTCCTGCGTGCCCAGATCGGCCAGACGCAGGTGGGACATGCCCGTCACCTCGTAATAGCGCAACCGGGGCGTATCGCTGTCGGGAGGCAGGGCGATGCCTTCCATCGCGTCATGCATCGCCTCCGACTGGCTGTAGATGGTGACAAACGGGGCCGTGTCTGGCATCTGCCGGGGAACGCGGATGGCATCGCCCCCCACCTCCCCAAAGGACATGCGGCCGGTCATATAGGCATCGATCAAGGGGCCGCCATCGGGCAGCCGCCATTGCTGGTGCCGGCCCTGGTCCAGATAATCCATCCAGACCTGCGCTGTGACGGCCCAACTGTTCACATAGACACGCTGCACCCGCAATCCAGCCAGGGGGCCGTCGGTCAGGTTGGATTTCAGCGCCAGGGCCAGTTGCGCCCCGATCCCCTGCGATTGCGGCACAAACGGGTCGGCATGGTCGCCCCGCCGGAACCGCACCGGGTCGTAATAGCTGCCCAGCGGGGCATAGCGCGCATAATCGAACCGGCGCATGAAATCGAAATTCAGGTTCTGCGGCTCCGGATCGGGCGTCCAGGCAGGGTCGGTGGTTGTCTTGGGATCGGCGGCCGGCTTGTTGATGTTCAGCGTATAGCCAACCCAGGCATAACCCCGCCGCACCAGATAATCCCGTGTCAAGATCCAGCCGGCCCCCCGTTCCCCGATCCAGGTAAAGGGCTCGATAACAACGGTGCCGTTGAACTTTGCCGGGTCGGTGGGCCGGCGCACCAGGATGCGGGTGATATAGGGGGCCTGGAACAGCACCGCCCCCTGTGCCGTGATGGCCGGGGCGGTACCTGAGAGATAATATTCCGCCTCCGTATAGCCAGCACTTGCAAGGTCCAGATATTCCGTCCCCGGATCGGTCGCCCGCAACGCCGATGATAAAGGCGGCTGGTCACTGGGTGGGATCGGCAGGATCGTCGGCAGGGGCGGCACCTCAGCAAGTGCGGCACCGGTCCCGCCGACCAGCAAAAACAGGATGGCCAGCCCCGCCCGACGCCAGTTTTGTGTGACCGCGCCCATCTTCACCAGCCTGTTCAAGGGGTTTGCCTTGTGGCGAGAGCAGCGCATGGCGGCTCAATCCAGCGTGTGCAAGGTGCGGATCAGGCCGTCCAGATCGCCGCCCTCCCCATCCTTGATCGCGGTTTCCCGCAGACGCCGTGCCCAGACCGCCGCATCAAAGCGCGGCGCGATGCGGCGGATTTCGGCCATTACCTTGTCGAATTTCGACAGGCCACGCGCATGGGTATCGGAATAGCCCTTGATCAGCCGGTGGCATTTCAGCACCTCCACCCCCAGATCATAGTTGCTGCCGACCAGATCATAGGCACAGCGCAGCCATTCCTCCCGGTGGGCCACTTCCTCCGCATGGCGCAGCGATCCCCGCCGCAGCCATTGCATCCCGCCCAGCACATAGAGAACCAGGAACCAACCGGGCGAATAGGTGCGTACCCGCCGTCCCTTATTGACCTTGCGGTCCAACCAGCCATAGAGCCCTTGCCGGCTTTTCAGCCAGCGGGCGAAGCCGGCCGGCAACATACCGGCAATCTCCTCCATCCGAGGATGCATGAATTCGGTGGTGCCCAGGATATGCTGCGGCCCGGCACCAACCTCCCGCGCGATGCGGGCCCGCCGGGCGGCCCGCGTCTTCAGGTCGGCCACGCGGATCACGTCATCATAGGTCATGGCATTGGCCAGATATTTGGCGGCATTCTCGGTGAAGGCATAGTGATGCGCCTCCCCGCCGGCCAGCCGGTCAATCGACTGGACATGGCCCAGAATCTCCAGATATTCCCAGCCGTAACGTTCATCCTGGTAATCCACCACCTTGCGCAGGCCCGCCTCTGCCATCGGCCAGGCCGCTTCCGGCAGGCTCTCGCGCAGGCTGGTCAGCAATGCTGCAAAGCGGGGATCGGCGGCAGCCGGGGCCACCTGTTTGGCGGGCACATTCTCCAGCACCACGGGCGGCGGTGGATTGGTCACCCGGTCAAAGGCAGCATCAAAGGTCTTCAGGCTGGCTGCCACGCCCTTGCCATCGCGCTTGATGACGGCGTGATAATCCTCCCGGCTGAAGGGCAAGGCGCCCGATCCGCTCAAGGCACCGAACAGGGCGGACGAAATCACGCTGCCATTGCGGACCGCCAGCTCATCCATATTGAAGATGATCTGTTGGCGGGCCGTTACGCCGATGGCCTCCACCACGGCACCGCTGTCGGCAATGCCTCCGCCCGGCGCGCTTTTCTCCGATATGGCAAGCGACCGATGGTTGGAGGCGATCAGCGTTGTGCGGTCGGGCGTGACGATGCCACGCAGGATCGACCGGCCGGCTTCCATGAATTCCGAGGCCAGAACGATGTCCACATCACCCGGGGTGGGCATCTGGGCCAGGATCGGCCGCTGCCCATTGGCCGGCGGCATCATTTCCACATAATAGATTGTGGCCCCGGTCCGCTGGGCCACGCCGGGAACGGAGGTTGACTGGGCGACCCAGCCGGCATCTTCCGCCAGTTGCACGATCCAGCCGGACAGCACACCGCCGCCCTGCCCGCCCATGGCCACGATAGCGATGGTGATCGGCCGCTCCGTCGCTGCACCCGCAGCGGCAAGGGGCAGCCTGAGTGTCTGGTCGCGCATCAGGCCGCCTCCGCCACAATACGGCGGCGGTCGCGCCGCTGTTGCAGAAAGCCGATCAGCGCCATCGACAGCTTGGCTTTGAACCGGTCCCAGCCGGTCGGGTTATGAACAACCTCAGCCCGGTAGAAGGACGGGCATAGGGCCGCCGCCTCCGACACTTCCCCGCAATTGCCGCAGGCGACACAGGAATTGTCGATGGCGGCCACCGGATCGTCGCGCAGCGGGTCATCCAGCTGCTTCACCGACAAGGACGGGCAGCCGGACAGGCGGATGCAGGCATGGTCGCCGGTGCAGACATCCTCATCCACGCCGAACCGCTCCTTGACCACCCGCTTGCCACCCTTGATCGCCTTGGCGACCAGGGGCTTTTCCCGCCGCTGGCGGTTCAACATGCATTCGGAAGAGGCGATGATGATCTTCGGCCCTTCCTCCTTCGTCGTCAGCGCCTCTTTCAGCACCGCCCGCATCCGGCCCACATCATAGGTCCGGTCCACCTCCCGCACCCAGGTGGCGCCGACGCCGGCCACCGCCTTGGAAATGGGATTGTTGGTCTTGCGATGCTTGTTGAGCGCACGCGATGACAGGATGTCCTGCCCGCCCGTCGCCGAGGAATAGAAATTATCGACAATCAGGAAGACGCCGTCATGCTTGTTGAACACGGCATTGCCGATGCCGCTGGTCAGGCCATTATGCCAGAAGCCACCATCCCCCATCACCGCGATGGAGCGTTTGCCCCCGCTCTGGCTGAAGGCGGCGGAAGAGGCGGCGCCCAGGCCAAAGCCCATGGTGGTGTTGCCTATATTGAAGGGCGGCAGGATGGAGAACAGATGACAGCCAATATCGGCCGACACATGATGGTCACCCAATTCCTGCTGCACCAGCTTCATGGCCGCGAAGATCGGGCGTTCCGGGCAGCCGGTGCACAGGCCTGGCGGCCGGGGCGGCACCACCGATTTCAGATGCACCACCTTGGGGTCGGCAAGAACCGGGGTTGCATCGGGCACAGGCGGCCGGTTGCCCAGCAATTGCGGTGCGCGCTTGTCCAGGAAACCCTGCACCCCTTTCATGATGGCGTGGATCGTGTAATCGCCCGCCATGGGCAGCACGTCCTTGCCATGCAGCGGGGTCTGGATGTCGCGCCGGCGCAGCACCGTATTCAGCGCCTGTTCCAGATAATCGGGCTGGCCTTCCTCCACGATCAGCACAGCATCCTTGCCCTGGGCAAAGTCGGCCACCTCGCTGTCGATCAGCGGATAGGTGACGTTCATCACATAGAGCGGGATCTGCGTATTGCCGTAAGCGTCGGACAGGCCGAGATATTGCAGCGCGCGGATGACATTATTGTACATGCCGCCCTGAAGAATGATACCGACCCGGCCATCCGCCGGCCCGAACCATTCATTCAGCTTGTTGCGGCGGATGAAATCGATGGCGGCCGGCAGGCGGCGGGCGATCTTTTCCTGCTCATGTTCATAGGCGGCGGGCGGCAGCACGATGCGGCCCAGATCGCGTTTGGGCGCGTTCAGCGCATCATCCAGGCCGAAGGCCGGGCGGACATTATCCTTGGCGATGAAATGCCCATGCATGTGGCAGGTGCGCACCCGCACCTCCAGCATCACCGGCGTGTTCGACGCCTCCGACAGCTCAAAGCCCTTGGCGATCAGGTCGACGATACAGGTATGGTCCGGGCGCGGGTCCAGCAACCACATCTGCGACTTCATCGCAAAGGCATGGGTGCGTTCCTGCATGATGGAGGAACCTTCGCCATAATCCTCCCCGATGATCACCAGCGTGCCGCCGGTCACCCCGCCGGAGGCCAGATTGGCCAGCGCGTCAGAGGCGACATTGGTGCCCACCGTGGATTTCCAAGCCACCGCCCCGCGCAAGGGATACATAACGCTCGCCGACAGCATGGCCGCCGCCGTCGCCTCATTGGCGGAGCTTTGAAAATTGACCCCCAACTCACCCAGAATGTCCTTGGCATCGGCCAACACATCCATCAGGTGCGAAATGGGCGAGCCCTGATAGCCGCCCACATAGGAGACACCGGCCTGCAGCAGGCCCTTGGTGATCGCCAGGATCGCCTCGCCCCGAAAGACCTCCCCGTCCCCCAGGCGCAAATGTTCCACTTCCTTGGCAAAGGAACGTTCAGCCATGTCCGCCATCCGTGGATATTGTGTGCAAATAGATATTTTAAGCTTAAAGCAAATAGCAATCCCTGTCACCGGGGCGATGCGAAAAAGATCAGCCTGTGACCAGATCGACGCGCTGGGCGTTGAAGGCAAAGCGCGGCGTGTACCGGCGCAGGAAATCCGCTTCAATCCGGGTGCGTGACAAGGGATCGGTTACTTTCTCCAGCGACGCCGCCAATTGCGCCTGATCGGTGGCAAAGGCGCGGATGCCGTCCAGATCCGACCAGACCAGCCAGAAGGATTTGCCATCCGCCGCCACCCAGCCGGGCGCGATGCGGGGGCCATAGGCGCGGGCCGCCGCATCGCCGCCCGGCTTCCAGGCCGTCTCCTCATGAATCTGGCGCCAAGGGCCCCAGGGCGTGTCCGCCACCCACAGGCCCAGATAGCTGGGCTTGCCGAACTCCGTCCCGTCAGGGGCCACACCGATGCCGGCGGCGGCCATCATGTAAAGGCCCAGCGCCTCATTATAGACAACGCTGGGCAGCCAGGATTCCAGCACCAGATCGCCTGGAAACAGGTTGGTGTGATTGACCCAGCCGCGCGGGAAGACATGCACGGGCACCCGCGCAGCGATGTCCCGCCGCCAGTCGGCCCCCCCATCGGCCCGGTGCCCGGCAAAGAACTCATAGGCATCACGATCCAGCATCCGCGCGATGGGTACGCGGAACATCACCAGTTCGTTCATCGTCCCATCGGTATTACCGTTGGGGCTGTAGACATAGATATAGCCATCGCGGTTGGCAGCATAATCCCGGCCCATCTGCAGGATGGACAGAAGGGAGAAGCAGCCCCCCGGTTCCTGGAAAAAGCTGAAGCGGTCGCGCGTCTGCTCCGCCCAATCCTCCCAGATCACAGGGGTAGAACCGTCGCGGTTGCGCCAGGTCCGGCCACCATCGTCGGAGAAGACCAGCTTCGCCCCCGTCCAGTGACGCGGCCGATCCTCTGCATTATCCAGCGTGCTGATGAACTGGTAGATGCGCCGGCCCACGGCCAACAGGCCGGACCCATAATAGACGGTCGCCCCCTCCGGCCGGGCGGACCGGTTGATGACGGGATAGGTTGCCACCTCCGCGAAGCGCGCATTCTCGGGCGTGCCGCTGATGGTCCACAGGCGCGTATTATAAAAGGCGGTGGGCGGATCGGCCCAGCCTGAACCGTCATTGACGCCCACCACCTGCGTCCCCTGCCCAGTCCAGGACAGGTGATAGCCGTCGCCCAGGCTGGGGGAGCGCAGGATCATCTCCTCCCGTCGCATGGCCGACAGAATGTCAACGCGGCGCGGGGTCGCCAGAACATCGGGGGTGAAAAGCGCCGGCACGACCCCGGCCGCCAGCACCTGTTTCAGGAAAGTGCGTCTGTGCGGCATGATGCCTCTGTTCATCTGGGCGATGGCGGGCCGCCAAGCCGGGCGGCCCGCACCCGTTCACTTGATTTCGTCCAGCGATTTCATCTCCACCTTGCCGTCAGGGGTGACCTTGAACAGCGGATCTTCGCGCTCACAATAATATTCCATGATCCGGTAATTATGATCGCGCTTATAGCCGTAGGTGAAACGGTACGGCTCCTGCAGCATCTTGGGATCTTCGATGGTGATCTGGTTTTCCATCAGGTCCGGCCCGGTCAGGCGGATGCGTTCCGTAATCACCATCTCATTGCTGTGCGGAATTTCGAAGAACTGCACATCTTCCTTCACCCCGCGGGTGGTGATGATCAGCGTGTCCTTTTCCCAATGGCCGACCGAGATGCCATAATAGGAGGGGATCAGCTTGTTCGCCGGCGGCATCGGCTCGTTCAGATAGACGCGCCGCACCTGGGCCAGATATTCGCCCAGCACCGTCAGGCGGCCCTTGGTCTGCAGGAATTCCAGCGGGAAGATCGCACCCATCAGCATGGGCATCCCTTCCGGCATACATAAGGTGCTGGGATCGACCAGTGGGGTGCCCGCCTTCAGCATGGCATCGCGCTTGGCGCGCTGCGCCTTCCACTGGCTGGCATAGGGCTCTTTCAGCTTCGGCCCTTCACCCGGCACCGGCAGTTCCAGGAAGGTGTTTTCCTCCCCCGCAAACGGATCGGGATAGATTTGCCAGACACCGGTAATATCCGGTTCCGCCGCCGGCTTCGCCGCGCGCACGTCTGCACCCACGCCCATCGCCACCAGGGCGACGGCGAGCATCATCGATTTCACTGCCCGCATTACAGGCCTCCCAGCCTTGTGCTTATTATCGGTGCCCCAGTGCGGGGGCGCTCCTCACCAACCACTCAAGGTGCGGCCATCGGGAACGGTGATCGTCTTCAGCATCCCGCCGGGGCGACCATCACGCAGCGGATAGTAATCAACACTCACCTGATCGCCCGCTTTGATGGTCGTTGCCTCCCAACCGCCGGCCACCATCATATTCACGCTGCTGCATTCCAGGGCATATTTGGTCTTGCCCGAGGGGCCATCGACGCTGACCACGACAAAGGAATGCGGGTTGGCGAAGCGGAATTCGCTGACGGTGGCCTTTTGCAGCTGATCCACCTTCGTCTGATCGAACATTGCGAACGAATGGTGAGCCAAGGCCGGCGCCACGACCAAGCCGGCGACAAGGCTCACGCCAACGATCGCCGATACCGATTTCCTGCTCAGTCTCATCAATCAACTCCTTGTTCATGTGGCCCATCCGCCCCCGCATTGCGCGCCGGACATCCGGCTGGATCATCTGTTGCCGGCCCGAATTACCCGTGGGCTGAGCGGTATCGCGTCCCATCAGGGACACCCCACCCCCTGCCGGCCGCCGCCGGTGATCAGGGGCGGCCGGCTTATCGCCAGACACCACCAGAGTATGCAGAATGGTTGACTTAACGTAACATTCGCCCCGTTCCGGGGGAGTTAATTACAGTTCCGAAACCGTTACAGACCCCGTTCACCGGGGCGTTTCGGCAATTGGGGCTGGATTTCCGACGCCGGCGACAGCGACAGTCGGGCGCGCGATGCTTCACAATGGTGTTGTCACCGCATGATCGGCTACAGTCATCCCTATTGGTCGCGCGATGCTGAAGGTTCACCGCATGAAGCCATGGTCCCCCCCCAACACCCCACCGGTCCAAGCGGCCGCCACCAGGGCCGACAGCGGGGGGGGTGAGGATGCTTCACGGGAAGAGCTGTTGCGCCAAGCCGCCCAGACCCTGCGGGAGGAGCTGGGCGGCAAACGGTCGGACAAGCTGCTGCGCCTGTTTGATTTCCTGCTGGAGCGGACGCTTGAATCGCGGCCGCCAACAGAATTGGAAATCGCCAACGCGGTCTTTGCCAGCGGGGAGCCGCTGGACGCGCCCAAGGATTCCACCGTCCGGGTCTATGTCCATCGCCTGCGCAAGATGCTGGAAGAAACCCATCGGGATCAGCCCGGCCCTCGGCTGATGATCCCGGTGGGCGAGTACAGCATCAGCCTGATCGGTGTCGCGGCAGCGGCCCCCGCCCCGGCAGCAATGCCGGAACCGGCAACGGCCGAACCTG
The DNA here is from genome assembly GCF_009495745.1 of Niveispirillum sp. SYP-B3756. Classification (GTDB taxonomy): domain Bacteria; phylum Pseudomonadota; class Alphaproteobacteria; order Azospirillales; family Azospirillaceae; genus Niveispirillum. The sequence goes on along the minus strand of NZ_WIDQ01000024.1, from coordinate 2,816 downwards.
CCGCCGTCCCGCCCCGGCACCAGCAGGCCGGTCGGCTGGCGCTGGCCGCCATTGGCCTGCTGGGTCTCTGCGCCCTGCTGTTCTTCGTGCTGACCAGCCGGGGGCCCCTGTCAGCCGGCAGCCCTGCTGCCAGCCTCTGGCAACCGCTGGCCAGCAGCGACCGGCCAATCACCATCGTCATGGGCGATTATTTCCTGTTTGGGCAGAACGGGGCGGAGAAGCCGCCCCCCGGTGCCCCCCCGCGCCTTGTCTGGGAACGATCCGTCCTGGTGCGGGAGGATCTGGACATCTATCTGATGCATAATCCCGCCGCCGGCGAACGCATCACCGGTGCGCGTGAACAATATATCTCCTCCGGCACCCTGCAGGCGCTGGAGAAGATCAACAATACCCTACGCAATCTGGAAGGTGGGCGGGCGCGGCCGATCCGGCTGATCGCTGCATCGCAACTGACCCCCGACATCTTCAAAGCCTCCGACATGGTCTATGTCGGGCTGCTGAGCGGGTTGAATGTTCTGCTGCGTGACCCGCTGTTCCAGGTCTCCGGCTTCGCGCTGGATGAAGGCTTGACCGACCTGATGGATAAGGCCACGGGAACGCATTACCAGTCCGATGGGGTGGTGCTGACGGAAGAACGCATCCCGCGCATGGATTATGGCTATATTGCCAGCCTGCCCGGCCCGGCCGATAACCGCATCATGGTGATTGCCGGCATCCGCGATCCCGGCCTGCTGGAAATGGCGGAACTGGCCAGTGATCCGGCGCGGCTGGCAACGGCCAGCGCATTGCAGGCCGACCAGCCGTCACATGGATTTGAAGCACTCTATAAGGTGCGCACCATGGGAGCGGCCAATCTGGGGGCCACGCTGGTGCTGCGCCGCGACCTGCAAATCCAGGGCATCTGGGACAGGTCGAAGGCGCTGACCGGCCCCGGTGCCGTCCCCGCCCCACCAGAGCGGCCAGTTTCGCCAAAGGATTGACCGGTTCGGCAATTGTGCCGAACCGGTGGAGGCTGCCAGAAATGGCCCTTATGAAACAGCTCAGACATCTCCTGGCCGCCCTCCTGCTGACCGGGCTGGCGGCTTCCATAGCGGCGGCGGAACCGGTGGACGATTATATCGCCGCCACCATGGCCCGCGATGCCATTCCCGGCCTTGGCCTGACCATTGTGCGTGACGGGCAGTTGCTGCGCGCCCAGGGCTATGGGCTGGCCAATCTGGAACATCAGGTGCCGGTGCATCCGGACACGCTGTTCAAAACAGGGGCTGTCGGGATGCAGTTGACGGCGGCGGCCGTCATGCTGCTGGTGGAAGATGGGAAGCTGCGGCTGGATGATTCCATCCGCCTGCATCTGCCAGAGGTGCCCAAAACCTGGCAGCCCATCACCATCCGCCAGTTGCTGAACCATAGTTCCGGCCTGCCGGCCACGCCCAATGGCGATTTCCGCGCCGATTATACAGAAGCGGAATTGCTGGGCATTATTGCCAAGCAGGATTTGAACTTTGCGGCCGGCAGCCGCTGGCGCTTCTCCTACGCCGATTATATCGTGCTGGGCTTCCTGGTGAAGCGGGTCAGCGGACTCTATTACGCGGATTTTCTGCGACAGCGCGTCTTCACCCCGCTGGGGATGCGTACGGCCAGGGCCATCAGCGACCTGGACGTGATCCCCAATCGCGCCGCAGGATATGAGACGCGCGAGGGCCAGTTGCGCAATGCCGAATGGATTTCGGCGACGGCCAATTCGACCGCTGACGGCTCGCTCTATCTCTCCCCGCTGGATTATGCGGCCTGGGCCATGGGCATGGATGGGCGCCGGGTGCTGACGGCGGAATCCTGGGCCCAGATCGCCGCGCCTGCCCGGCTGGCCAATGGCTGTACCTATCCCTACGGTCTCGGTTGGTATCAGCGCGGTGAGGGCCGGGAACAAGCTTGGTGGCATTCCGGCAGTTGGCAGGGGTTTCAGACCCATGTGGTCCGCTATCCGGAACGGAAGCTGACCATCGCCATCTTCGCCAATGGAGAGGGGGCGGATGCTGCCACCCTGGCGCGGCATGTCGCCGGGCTGCTGGAACCGGGCTTGGCCGACAAGCCTGTCACACCGATATCCGACGCCGATCCCAAGGTAACGGCGCGGGCACGGCAATTGCTGGCGGATATGGCCGGCGGCAATGTAGCCTATGCGGCCTTTACCGATTACGCCAAGCTGGACTTCACCGAACTGATGGTGGAATACGGCAAGACGCTTTCCACCCTCGGACCCATGCAGGAACTGGCCCTGTTCAACCGGCAAGATTTGTGCGGTGAGGTGCTCTATCGCTACCGCGCCCGTTATGATGGTGGTGTGGTGGAACTGGCTATGATGCTGACGGCCAACGGCCGCATCAGCAATCTACTGCTGACCCCGCTGCCGGGCTGGGATACCGCAGGTTAAAGCCAAGCCATTGCGCGGACTCATTGAAGGGAACAGGGGCGCGGCACAGTTTTTCGAGAAGGGCTTTGCTGATCCGTTGTGCCCCTTGATGAAGCGCTTGATTTCGTCCTGGAGCTGGAAGACGGAAGCAGGCGTGAAATGGAACACCCGTCTTGGGTGATCGGCCAGCCATTCCAAGACCTTGGGATGCTAGCCCGGATTATGCACCGAGGAGGTGATAGTTCCACCACGTGGTAGTGTTTGTTCTGGGCAGGGTTATGCGGTCACAGCGCCTTGTTCGCGCCGCTTGGCGAGTTTCCGGATGCTGGTTTTGGGGTTGGCGGGACGGGTTTGGGCTGGGCACGCTGCCCTGCGTTTCAGGTGACGAGGCGGGTTGTCCTTGTCA
>NZ_WIDQ01000023.1 GCF_009495745.1 Niveispirillum sp. SYP-B3756 | reverse complement strand
GGATTGCCCGGCTGATGCGGGATAATGGATTGAAAGCGTTGACGAAACGGCGCTACAAGAAGACAACTGACAGTGCCCATGGCGGGCCTGTGGCCCCCAACCTGCTGGATCAGGATTTCAGCGCCGAAGGCCCGAACCAGAAATGGGGCGTCGATATTTCCTACATCTGGACGGCGGAAGGCTGGCTGTACCTGGCCGTGGTCGTTGACCTCTACTCCCGCCGGGTGGTCGGCTGGGCGGTCAGCGACCGAATGAAGAAAGATCTGGCGATAACAGCTTTACAGCGCGCCATCGCCATTCGCAGACCAAAGCCCGGCCTGATCCACCATTCGGACAGGGGAAGCCAATATTGTTCTGATGAGTATCAGAAAATCCTGAAAACCCATGGCATGCAGATTTCCATGAGCGGCAAAGGAAATTGCTATGATAACTCCATGGTTGAGACGTTCTTCAAGACACTGAAATCTGAACTCATCTGGAGAACGGTTTTTCTGTCACGATGGCAGGCAGAACGCGCCATTGGCACATTCATTGACGGGTTCTATAATCCTATACGGCGACACTCGGCCTTGGGCTACAAAAGCCCTATCCTGTTCGAGGCCGCCGCCTGACGGCGAGAAAATGGCTCTCCACTTTGCCAGGGCAAGTCCAGATCGAGGCGTTGCGGGGCCTGGGCTATTCAACGGCCACGGCGCTCGCCGACATCATCGACAATAGCGTGTCCGCCAACGCCCGAAACGTGTCGCTCACCTTCGAATGGGCCGGCAATAGGAGCCACGTCGCCATCCTCGATGATGGCGACGGAATGGATGCTGCCACCCTCGACCTCGCCATGCGCCTCGGCGAACGCAGCCCCCTCGACAAGCGGGAGGCGGGGGATCTCGGTCGGTTCGGCCTGGGCCTGAAGACGGCTTCCTTCTCCCAATGCCGTAGTCTGACCGTGGCTTCCGCCAAGGACGGCGAAATCCACTGCCTGAGATGGGACCTCGACGTCCTCGCGGCTTCCGCCGACGACGGGTGGCATCTGTTGGAGGGATCCGCCGAAGGGTCCGAGGGCATGCTCTCTCCGCTGACCGAAGCCCGCAAAGGAACGCTGGTCCTGTGGGAGAGCCTCGATCGCATCGTCACCCTAGGCTTCAAGGAGCAGGATTTCCTCGACCTCATCGACGGCGTGGAGCGGCATTTGGCCATGGTCTTCCACCGCTATCTTGGCGGCCCGCGCCCCAGGCTGCGGCTGATCATCAACGGACGTCCCGTCGCCCCGTGGGACCCCTTCATGGTTTCCCATCCCGCCACGTACAGTTCCCCCGTCGCCCCGCTGGGGGACGTCGAGGTGCAGTGCCACGTCTTGCCGCACAAGGACCGGCTGACGCCCGACGAAGTGGAGTCCGGCGGCGGCCCGCACGGCTGGACGGCGCAGCAGGGATTCTACGTCTACAGGAACGAGCGCCTGCTGGTGGCGGGAAGCTGGCTCGGCCTCGGCCAGGGACGGTCGTGGACGAAGGAGGAGGCCCACCGCCTAGCCCGGATCAGGTTGGACATCCCCAACTCCGCCGACGCCGCGTGGAAGATCGACATCAGGAAATCGACGGCGAGACCACCCGTCGGAATAAGGGCGGCGCTGACCAAGCTCGCAGAGGATGCCCGTTCGCGCGCCCGGAAGGTCTTTGCCCACCGAGGCCAACCCGTCCGCGTCGTCGGGGCGCAGCCAGTCGCCCAGGCGTGGCGGGCCGAGCACTTCAACGGGGGAATGCGCTACCGCATCGACGTCTCCCATCCTGCCGTCCGCGAGGTGCTCGACCAGGCCGGCGACCTCGCCCCGCAGATCAGGGCGATGATCAGGGTCATCGAGGAGACCGTCCCTGTCCAGCGCATCTGGCTGGACACGGCCGAGGGCAAGGAGACGCCGAGGACGGGCTTCTCGGGCGATCCGCCGGCCGAGGTCCGCTCCGTCCTGTTGGCTGTCTACCGGAATCTGGTGCTGCGAAAGGGCATGTCGCCCGAACTCGCCCGAGAGCGCCTTCTCCACACCGAGCCTTTCCACAATTACCCGGAGCTTGTCGGGAGCCTGCCCGACGACCCGGACGCAGGGGGGATGAAATGACGTCCGCAGCCGAGGAGACCCGCCAGAGGGTCGTCAAGCTGGTGCAGGAACTGTTGGTCGACGAGGATGACAGGTCGGCGGTCACCCCCGCCCTGATCTCCGAGAAGATCGACCTCGTCCTGACCATGCGGCCGAGGTGGGGCGAAGGCCTCGACCGCGAGGCGGTCACCGACGAACTGATCCGCCGGTTCAGCCTCTGGATCGGCGAGGACACCACGCTCAAGAACGACGCGGGCCACGAGGCGTGGCTTGTGGCCGCCCGCAAGCGGAACTGGAGATACTGGCAACGCTATCGGGAATGGCTTGAGCGCAGGCTGTCCTATAAGGCGGTCGAGGCGCTCGACAAGTCCACGGACTCGGTCCTCGCCATGCTTGAGGATCCGCTCCGCGAAGGGGCGTGGGACCGGCGCGGCCTCGTCGTCGGCCACGTGCAGTCCGGCAAGACAGGCCATTACAGCGGCCTGATCTGCAAGGCCGCCGACGCCGGCTACAAGATAGTCATCGTCCTCGCCGGCCTGCACAACAACCTGCGCTCCCAGACCCAGATGAGGCTCGACGAGGCCTTCCTCGGTTACGAGACCAAGCCTAACCACGAGGACATCCTGCCGATCGGCGTCAGCGAGATCGACGGCGACCCGGCGATCCGGCCCAACTACGCCACGAACCGCACGAACGGCGGCGACTTCAACGCCGGGATCGCCCAGAAGCTCGGCATCACGCCGGAGCAGCGGCCATGGCTGTTCGTGGTCAAGAAGAACAAGACCGTCCTGGAGCGTCTCCTGCGCTGGATCCGCAACCATGTCGCCAACGTCCACGACCCCGAGACGGGCCGCCGGATCGTGACGAACCTGCCGCTGTTCCTCATCGACGACGAGGCCGACCACGCCAGCGTGGACACCGGCGAGACCGTGCTGGATTCCGACGGCAAGCCCGACCCCGACCACCAGCCCACGGCGATCAACAGGTTGACCAGACGGATCCTCCATTCCTTCTCCCGGTCCGCCTACGTCGGCTACACCGCCACCCCCTTCGCCAACATCTTCATCCATGAACGGGGCGAGACCCGCGAGGAAGGCCCTGATCTCTTCCCTGCCAGCTTCATCGTTAACCTCGCGGCTCCGTCGAACTACATCGGCCCAGGGAAGGTGTTCGGGACGAACGGCAAGGATGGCCGTGAGGGCGGGCTTCCGCTCGTGAAGCAGGTCGACGACTACTGCTCGTCCGACGGGGTCGGCGGGTGGATGCCGCCCAAGCACCGGAACGGCCACCAGCCCCTCGTCGACGGGGAGGACACGCTTCCGGAGTCGTTGAACGAGGCCGTCGACGCCTTCGTGCTGGCCTGCGCCATCCGCAGCCTGAGGGGACAGGTGGACGCGCACAGCTCCATGCTCGTCCACGTCACCCGCTTCACCTCCGTGCAGAAGGCAGTCCACTCGCAGGTGGAGGAGCGCGTCCGCCACATCAAGCAGCGGCTGACCCGCCGGATCGGCCACGAGCCGGTCGTCGCGGCGCTCAGGGGGCTTTGGGAAAGGGATTTCAGGCCGACCACCTCGGACATGGCCGACAAGCATCCCGACTTGGTGCACGGCGACACGTTCGGTTGGGAGGAGATCGAAGCCGAGCTGGCGGACACGGTCTCTGACATCCAGGTCCGCATGATCAACGGCACGGCCAAGGACGCCCTCGACTACGCCGACCACGACGGCGCGGGCCTGAAGGTGATCGCCATCGGCGGCGACAAGCTTGCCCGCGGCCTGACGCTCGAAGGGTTGACGGTCAGCTATTTCCTGCGGGCGTCGAAGATGTACGACACCCTCATGCAGATGGGCCGCTGGTTCGGATACAGGCCGGGCTACCTCGACCTCTGCCGCCTCTACACCACGGGAGAGCTCTGCGAGTGGTTCGGCCACATCGCCGACGCCTCGGAGGAGCTCCGCGAGGAGTTCGACCTCATGGCCGCCAGCGGCGCCACGCCGCGGGAGTACGGGCTGAAGGTGCAGTCCCACCCCGTGCTTCTCGTGACGTCACGGCTGAAGATGCGCTCGGCCCGGAACCTGATGCTGTCGTTCAGCGGCCAGCTTCTGGAGACCGTGGCGTTCCATCGGGAGACCGACGTCCTCGAACGGAACCTCGCCGCTGCCCGGAGGCTGGTGTCGTCCCTCGGCATGCCGGAGGGGAATCCGGTCAGGGTCAGGAACGGGACCAGGCAGGCATGGCGGGGATACCTTTGGGAGGGAGTCCCGGCCGCCGACGTCGTCGATTTCCTCGTCGCCTACAGGACGCACCCGGAGGCCCACAAGGTCAACAGCGTCCTGCTTTCCCAGTTCATCCAGTCCCTCGTGGCCGAGGGCGAGCTGACGAACTGGACCGTGGCGCTCATCGGCGGCGGCGACGGCAAGCCGGCTGCATTCCGCGACGGCGTCTCCGTGGACATGCTCCAGCGCGCCGCGCACGGGGCTCATTCAGACCGCTACTCCATCCGGCGCCTGATGTCGCCCCGTGACGAGGCGATCGACCTGGACGAGGCCGCGTGGACAGCCGCGCTCGCCGTCACGCGGGCCGCGTTCCACGCCGACCCTGCGAGGCACGGGTCGGGCGAGCCGCCCGACGCCCCGAACGGCCCCGCCATCCGCCGCATCAGGGGATTCGGGGCCGAGGGCGTTCCCGCCCGGCCGGACCGCGGCGTGCTGTTCATCTACGCCATCGATCCCGACCTCGCCGGGCCGGAGGCGGGCCTGCCGCTAGGCGCGCCCCCGGTGGTCGCCTTCGCCATCAGCTTCCCCGACAGCAGGTCGGGCGCCAAGGTGGAGTACAAGGTCAACAACGTCGCATGGGAGCAGGAATATGGCGCCGCGGACTGACGCCGAGAGCCTGCGCCAGGCATGGCGGGCGCTTTCCTGCAAGGGCGGCGGCGAGGGATGGCGCACGATCCCCATCCAGTTGGAAGCCCCGTGCCGCCTGCTGGCGGGGCGGCACTGCCCCGGGGACGAGGAGGCGATCATCGTCGGCTTCAGCGGGGTCAGGCTTCCCCCGGATTCTCATCTCCCGCAAGGGCACGGCTTCGGCGTGGCGAAGCCCTCCGTCGAGGCGTTGGGAACGTCGCACGCATGGCTTGCCCTGTCCCGCAAGGCGGCCGGCGGCATCGACCTGTTCGCCATGATGGCCGGGGACGTGGTCCGGCTGCTCGAAGGGTGCGCCGACGCGGGCGAGGAGCGGCTTTTCCAGCTCTTCCTGTCGCGGATCCGTGCATGGCAGGACTTCATGGAACGGGGCCGGGACAGCGTGTTGAGCCAGGAGGCCGAGGTCGGGCTCTTCGGCGAGATGGTCATCCTGAAATCCCTGCTCGACGTGGGCGTGCCGACCAATTTCGCGCTCGACGCATGGCAGGGGCCGCTCGACGGCCTCCAGGATTTCCTTGTCGGCACGGGCGCAATCGAGGTGAAGACGACATTGTCGGCCAACGGCTTCCCGGCAACCGTCAATTCGCTTGAGCAGCTTGACGAGACCCTTCGCCAGCCTCTCTATGTGGCTGGAGTCCGCCTTGTGCTCGGAGGGGACGGCTCGACGCTGCCGGAGTTCACAGACTTGATCCGGGAGTTACTAAAGGACCGGCCCACGGCCCTCGGGATGTTCGAGAGTCGCCTAGTGCAGGCTGGCTACCTCCGCGCGCTTGCGGACAAGTATGTCCGTCGGTTCACGCATTCGGGAACCGCAGTTTTACCCGTCGAGGGCGATTTTCCGAGATTGACGCGCATGAACGTCGGCCCGGGCGTCAGGAAGGTGCGCTACGAAGTCGACCTTGACCTTTCCAGCTTGGTCGATGTCGGCCTTGTCCACGCGCTTGAAAAGTTGGGGGGAATATAGATGGAGCTTGAGGAGTTTCTTCAGCAGACACAGGCCGAGGTCAGAGGCGAGACCGACATGCCGTATCCGGAGCTGGTCTTCGCTGAGGTCGTGATGCAGCACATGGCGGACGAGAACATGACCTTTGAGCCGGTCGTCTGCCACTACCTCCATACAGGCAAGGGGAATGTGGGTACGCTGAGGCTGAGTGGCTACGCTATTTCCGAGGAGGCCGACCAGATCGACCTCTTCGTCAGCCTCTATGCAGGGGTGGATACGGTGACCCCAATATCCGACGTCGACACCAAGACGGCTGCGGAACAGTGCATCCGCTTTCTCTCCCGGGCAGCGGACGGCACCCTGCTCAAGGACATGGAGGAGACCCACGAGGCATACGGCTTGGTGCTCAACATCAAGGAATCATACGAAAGCCTGGACCAGATCCGTATCTACGTCCTGACAGACCGGCTGGCCAAGGCGAAGAATTTCAAGGCCCGTGAGGTGAAGGGCAAGACCATCAAGCTTGAGGTGATGGACATTGAGCGTCTTCACCGCCATTGGTCGTCCGGAAAACCCCGCGACGAGCTTGTTGTGAACTTCGAAGAGGTGTCGGGAGGGGCTCTGCCGTGCGTGTATGTGCCTGGCCAGATGGCGGACTACGACTACGCGCTGACGGCCATCCCTGGTGAGGCCCTGAGGTTCGTCTACGAGAAGTACGGCGCTCGCCTGCTTGAGGCGAACGTGCGCTCGTTTCTCTCCGTCACCGGAAAGGTCAACCGTGGCATCCGTGACACGCTGCGGGACGATCCCGAAAAGTTCATGGCCTACAACAATGGCATTGTCCTGGTGGCCGACGAAATCCACCTCGGCAAGACCGGAGACGGCGCCCCGGGGATCCTCTGGATGAAGGGTATGCAGGTGGTGAACGGAGGGCAGACGACGGCATCCATCTACTTCACCAAAAAAAGGACACCCGAGGTTGACCTGGGGCGTGTTCGCGTCCCTGCGAAAATTATCATCCTGAAGTCAAAGGACGGACCGGACGAGGAATCCCTGATTTCGGACATCTCGAAGTACGCAAACAGCCAGAACGCCGTGAAAATGTCGGATCTGTCGGCGAACAAGCCGTTCCACGTCGAGATGGAGCGGCTTGCACTGTCGACCTACTGCCCCGACGGCATCGGGCGCTGGTTCTACGAGCGCGCAGCGGGAAGCTACAATACCATACTGGCCCGGGAAGGCTCCACACCCGCCAAGCTTAGGGCGCTTAAGGAGGCAATTCCGACTGCCCGGAAAATCACGAAGACGGATCTGGCGAAATATCTCCATGCCTGGGAAAGCAAGCCGCACCATGTCAGCTTAGGTTCTCAGAAAAACTTCGAGCGATTTATGGAGGCATTCAAGGAGATCGACGGACAGCCAGTGGTCCCATTGCCCAATGTGGTAAACTACCGGCACATGATAGCTAAGGCGATCATCTTCAAGAAGGTCCAGAAGCTGGTCCGCCCCATGTTCCCCGCCTTCCAGGCAAACGTGGCCGCCTACACCGTTGCCGTACTCGCCAACCGCGTCGGTTCGCGGATCGATCTCGACGGCATCTGGACCCGCCAGGACCTGTCCATGCTACTGCAGGAGCAGATCATGACCTGGGCGAGGGAGGTCAGCGACGTCCTCCACCGTACGGCCGGCGGCAGGATGATCTCGGAATGGGCGAAGAAACCGGAATGCTGGGAGGCCGTCCGGGTACATGCGTATTCGGCTCCCATCAATGGCATCCCGGAGGTGCGCTGACAGAGGGAGAATCCGATGGCCGACGTCGTGTCCAAGGAGATCCGCAGCAGGATGATGGCGAGCATCCGTGGCAAGGATACCAAGCCGGAGATGCTGGTCAGGCAGGCGTTGACCACCGCAGGGGTCCGCTATCGACTCCATCGTAAGGATCTGCCGGGAGCACCCGACTTGGTGATGGCCAGCAGGCGGGCCGTCATCTTCGTCCACGGTTGCTTCTGGCACCGGCACAAAGGATGCCGGTACGTGAAGCTTCCATCTTCCAATGTTGACTTCTGGAGGGCGAAGCTTGACCGCAACGTCGAACGGGATAGAAAGGTGGTTGATGAGCTAATTGCGGCGGGCTGGCGGATCCTAATTGTGTGGGAGTGTGCTATTAGGCGCGGCGCAAATTCCGACCTTCAAAGGCTCATCATGAGTTGGCTGGAAAGTTCGGAAAGAAATGCAGAAATTCCGGCTCTAATCGAATTTGTGGATATAAATGGTCAATGAAGTGGAAAAGACCTTCCCGAGCCGGTAATTGTTGGCGATGCGACTGAGAACGATCGACCTTTTCTGCGGCGGCGGCGGAAGCAGCTGGGGCGCTAAAAAAGCGGGGGCAGAAATTGTCTGCGGCGTTGACGCATGGGACGTTGCGACCCAAACCTACGGAGCGAACTTTACCGGAGCCAGAGCACTCAACGTGCGGATGGAGGACGAATCTGGTCCATCTATCCTAGGTGACGTCGGCGAGATCGATCTTCTTCTTGCCTCGCCAGAATGCACGAACCATACCTGCGCGAAGGGTTCACGTCCGCGTGACGAAGGGAGCAAGAAGACCGCCCATTACGTCACGAACTTCGCGAGAGAACTGAACCCTCGCTGGGTCATAGTCGAGAACGTGATCCAGATGCGGAGCTGGAATGGATACGAAAGCCTGATCGCTGACCTTGAGGATTTGGGCTACAACGTCCTCCCGCAGGTGCTCGACGCCACCGACTTCGGTGTGCCTCAGTCTCGCCGTCGCCTGTTTCTCCTATGCGACCGGGAGGCAAAGCCGCTCCCCCTCTCCCCGTGCGGCCTGCCGTTTGGCACCGTAGGTGATAACATCATCATGAACGGCGGCTGGAAGTCACGGCCACTTTATCGACCAGGTCGGGCCAAGGGCACCCTTGCCCGTGCTGAGCGAGCGATCGAAGTCTTGGGTAGAGGCGTGCCGTTCCTGATCGTGTACTACGGATCAGACGGCAGCGGCGGCTGGCAGCCGCTAAATCGACCAATCCGGACCCTCACTACGCTCGACCGTTTCGGTCTTGTGACGTGGAACGGTGACGAGCCGATGCTCCGGATGCTCCAGGTGCCCGAGCTCCGCCGCGCCATGGGCTTTGGTAACGATTATCAACTGCCTTACGGGTCTCGGAGAGACCAAGTCAAGCTCCTTGGCAATGGCGTCTGCCCTCCGGTCATGACGGCGATAGTTCGATCGCTGGTATCGAGAAAAAATGTGATGTTGGCTGCTGAATGACGCAAGTTCTGTTGGGTTCAGAGCGGATTACGGTTGCGGATACTGTTTAGCCGTGCAGTGAACAAGTTCATGCCCCGCTCTCCAGTCTACATGTACCAGCCTTCAATAACAGCAAAATTAGTTTTGCCCCAGGCGATGAGCAGCAGCAGTGTCGTCATGACGGCGGTACAAAGGGTGACGAAAGCAACCTTCAAGGCATATTCGGCAGTGATCATACGCGAATCCCCGTCGGGGCGGAAGCTCAAGACAGGATCCCCGCATTTTTCAGATCCAGGATCAGGGCGCGCAGCACGGCGCGGACATCCTCCAAGGTGGAGCCATCGGCGTCCAGGCTGCGGGTGAAGGCGGTGCCGGTGGGATTGGGCCAGACCGCGGCGGGGCGGTCGTAGCGGGCGGCGATGATGTGCCAGGCGGCACCGTTGGAGATGGCGACCACATGATCACCGCGCCGGCCGAGCCGGACCTGGTCGGCGTCGGGGCCACCGCCGCCGGCTTGGGTGACGGTTACGGCGTGGGGGCCGCTGTCGGTTTTCTTCACCACCAGCACGACGCCGTTCAGCGGATGCGGATCGGGCAACTCGGCGGTGACCGGCCCGGTCCAGGCGCTGATCAGGTGGACGGTCCGCGCCGGGTCGAGGGTGATACTGGCCGTGCCCTCGGTAAAGGCGGTCTCCAGTTCCAGCCGCCCGATGCGCGCCTCGGTCAGTTCGGTGCGCTTCAGATGGTTCTTGACCGGATGGCCAGCGTTGAAGGCGGTGTAGCGACCGGCCCCGGTGGTATCCCAGATCGGCGCGCCGCCGGTCGCGGAGAACAGGTTCAGGATGGCCGTGTTCTGCGATCCACCGTCAATGCGGATGCCGGGGACCGGGCCGAGGCTTTCGGCGTAGAAGTTGACGATCAGGTTCTGGTCGGTGGCAAAGCCGAGCCGGAAACATGCTTCCGCCCCCGGATGCAGGTTGGCCTCGCAGTCGATGAAGCTGTTGTTGAAGCGCCCGGCCGAGATGAAGAACCCGCAGCCGGCCATGGGAGCTGCGAGGGAATAGACCCGGACGTCGTGAAACTTGTTGGCGTTGGGCGTGTCGCCGGCGGAGTCCACGGTCAGCAGCACCCCATGCAGTTGCGGTCGGGCGACCAGGGTGCGAGCGATGTGGTTCCAATAGCAGGGCCGGTCAGGATTATCGTTCCCGTCCAGCACGATGCCGATCACTGCATCCCAGATCGAGACATTCTCCACCACCGTCTTGACGCAGGGTCCGTCGCGGCCAAACAGCTTGATGCCACTGGCCCCGCCCACAATGCGCAGATTGCGGATGGCCGCATAACCATCCACCACCTCGACCGCGTTCCAGCCGGTCTGGCTGTAGATCGGTGCCGCCCCGTCGAATGGATCGGGACGGGCCTGGAGGACAGAGCCTTCCCCCACCCCCATCAAGGTCTGGCCGTAGCCAAGCACAACTGGGCGGGACACACGGTAGATGCCCGGCACCAGCAGCACCGTGGGAGCGGCGGCCAGGGCGGCGTCGATGGCGTCGGAACAGTCGGAAACACCATCGGGAATGCCGCCATAGCTCTGGGGAACAGCGATCTCCCGGCCGCGCAGATAATCGCGCAGGCGCTGTTTGTCCACCGGCTGGCCGGGGATCAGCACATCGTCGATAGCGGATGCCATGGCTCAGAGTTCCGCGCTGGCGAGCAGCCGCCCGCCAAGGCTGGTCAACACCACCGGGGTGTCACTGGTCAGACCGGAAAAGCCACTGACATCAAAGCGACCGCCATCGGCAGTGCGTTCATGGATGCTGCCGATACCAGCGGAGCCTTGCGTATAGTTGGCTGTCACCATGTCGGTGATGGTCAGCGGCGCTGTCACCTGATAGGCGGGGGCCGCCCGCATGCCGGGGTGGTTGACGGTCAGTTGGATGTTGGTGCCGGAATTGGCCCGACCGAAGGCGGTGGCGATGGGGCGTAGCTAGCGGTGGACCAGGGCCGTTTCCAAGGCGATGGGGCGCAGGTCGAGTGCCGTCGCGGTGTCTCCCGCTTCCAACTGGATGGCGCCGAGATAGAACCAGCGACTGGATACGGCGCCACAGGTGGCGGTGATGGTGATCTGCAACCCGGTCTCACAGGCACCCATGTCGGGCACGGCCAGGACGAGGTTCGTGTTGCTGTCATGGGGGACGCTGATGGTGGTCGTTGCGATGGTGCTGACGCTGGTGAAGCTGTCGGGGCTGCCGGCACGAGACAGTGTCAGGGTCCAGCCAATGGTCTGCCCGCAATCATGATAGGCGCGCGCCGACAGCACCGCCGGGCTGTGACGTAACCGCAAGGCATCCGCCGCCTCCAGACGCAGGCGCCAGTGGATGGCACCACCGCTGCTCAGGGTAGCGCCCTGAATGAGGCCAGCCGAACCAGATGGGGACAGGCTGAACACGCCGGTGGCGCGCTTCACCGTGCCGGCACTGGGGCTGCCATCGGCGCGGACCTGCCAAAGGTCAACCTCCCCCGGTTGCCAGGTGGCCGCCAACGCCGCCGCCGGGCGATGGGAAACGCGGGCACAGCCATTGACCACCAGATTGCGCTGGGCGGCCAATGCGCCAGCCCCACTGCCTGCCGACAGCCGTGGATCGTCGGCGCGCACCAGCTTTGTGGGATTGCTCTCCCCTGGATCGGCCACCGGCAGGTCGGCCAGGGCGTGGGTGTGGGTGGTCGGTGCCTTGCCGTTCAGCGCCGTGGACAGTCCCGTCACATCGTCAAGACTGTGGCTGTGGTCAGCCGGCGCCTTGCCGTCCAGGGCGGCGCGAACGCCGGGCAGGATGAAGCGGGCATCGCGCATGTGAGGTTACATGGGTTTCAGCCAGGAGGGATCGTGGGCGTAGACGTCGGCGGCGTCTTCGGCCAGGGCCAGATCGACGCCCATCTCTTCGGTCAGCCGCCAGGTCTCGACCCGGAACGGCGTGCTGGCCAAACCAAGCCGCCCCAGGGACACAGCAACCGGATAGCCTGCCGCCAGCCGCAGGCCGGCCAGATTGGCGGGCCAGTCCAGGCTCTTCTGCCGGCGGTTCTGGCGCAGCGCGATGCGGGCGATGCGCTGCGCCATGGTGTGCGAGGTGGTGAAGGGCAGATCGAGGGTCAGTGCCGCCTCGCCGTCATCGACGGCGATGGAGGCGGCGTCCGCCACCGGCGGATAGTCGGTCGGCTGCCAGTTGTGAGACGGGCTGGTGAAGGCCCCGCGCACGATATTGACCAGATCGCGCCGTGAGCGCCAAGGGCGATAGGATACCGGCGCCCGCAGCTCGTTCTCCCCCAGGATGACGGTCGGCGGCTGCCATGCCCCCACCGCCAGCCGCCACTTCCCACCGGTGAAGCTCAGACGGCCGGCACAACTGGTCAGCATGGATTCCAGATTGTCCAGCGGTCGCCCGGCCAGATCGAGCACGCCGTTGCAGGTGTAGCGTGGTTCACTGCCGGTCAGCGTCGCGACCTGTTCGTCGCAGATATTGGCCTGGGCGATCCAACCGGCAACGTCGATCTCGTCCGGGCCGGCGGCCAGCCCCCAGGGCGCCATCAGATAATCGAGGATGCACAGCGCGGCGTTGGCCGACCAGCTTGTGGCATCGTCGCGCGGATCCCAGAGTTTCCGGCCTCGCACCAGCCGGCTGAGATTGGGAATGCCGCTGGCAAACGCCTCCTGGTCGTAACGCAGACGCAGATGGGTATAGGCCCGCCCGCGCAGCCGATGGTTATGGGTCCAGCGCCCGCCCGCTTCCGCCACCAGCACCCCATCGGCCCCCTGGTCCGGATGGCCGGCATGGCTCCAGACATGGACCTTGCCGGCCCAGGGTGCGGCAGTGGCGGCCCCACTGCCATCCAGTGCGATGGCGGTGTCACCGAACCAGACCGTACCCAGGTTCTCCACCTCATGCGCCGCGTGGACGACGACCAGATGCAGAATGTCGAGCTTGCTGCCGCCGTCGCTGCGGGTGTGGGCAAAGACCAGCGGGCCACCCGTGCGGACCTCGCCATAGACGATGCGATGGCTGGTCACCGGCTGCACCAGCATCTGGGTGCGGCCAGCGGCATCCAGCATAGTCTGGCTGGGTTTCGGGGTGCCGATGACGCGGTTGCCGAGATAGGAGACGCCAACCGTGACCGTGGCCCCGACCAGGGCCCCGATCAGCCCGCCCCCCACAGCGGCAGCCGCCGCCGAACCGGCCACCGCGGCACCGACCGCAATGATGGCCGGTGGCATCAGCTGATCCTCCAACCGGACAGGGCATGGTTGCGGTCCAGGGCGGCCAGACCGCGCTGCGCCGGCAGGACCAGGGCGGCACCCAGGCAGACGGCGAGTGCATGGCGGTCGTCCTCCAGCCGTACCAGGGCCACGTCCCCCCTGCCGAGAAATGCCGGGGGAACCCTGGGCCAGCCGTGATGGCGGGCAATGCCGGCAGCGGTCGCGTCCAGACCGCCCATCCGCGCCAGCAGGCCGGCGGCTGCTCGAGCGCCTGCATAGGCGCCGCGCCAGGAAGCGGCGGGGTCGATGCCGGTGACGGCGGACACGGCATCGGCAGCAAACAAGCAGCAGTCGAACAGCCCCCAGGAGAAGGTGCGATGCCGCGCGTCCTCCACCAGCCGGTCAAGCCGTTCCGGCCAGTCGGGCAAACGGGTCATGATGCGGGCGCTCCCCAGCGGATTTCCAGTTCCTGAAGCTCGGGCACGAACTCGAAGCCCAAATCGCCAGGAAAGTCTGACTGCTGGTCCTGGCTGGTGTAGCGGCGCAACCGGGGGCGTTCCAGATCGCGCAGACGGTTTTCCGCGGCCAGGGCAATGGTGGCGATGCGGCCACCATCGGTGACCTCCACCATGTCCATCCGCCCATCGAACAACAGAACCGGTGCCTCGATGAAGCCGCCCCAATCTTCCGCCATGAAAGCCAGCCATAGCCGGGCTCGGCGCCCCTGGACACTGACGCCAACCACCTCGTTCAGCAGGCCGGAAGGCACGCCGGACAGTTGGAAACGCGCACCCGTCGCCCGCACCTCCGTGGTTTCCTCGATCGGCCCGACCGCGCCGAAGCTGCCAACACCAATCCAAGTCTGCCCCTCCCAGACCAGATCGCCCACCCCTGACCAGGCGCGCACGGCACCGCCGGCAAAGTCGAACAGGGCCATCAACACTGGGCGCACCACCGGCTGCGCCGTCTCTGCGGCCAGGGTGGCGCTGAGGCGTTGGGTCACGCCAGATCCTCCACAAGGTTCAAATTCCAACGGGTCCGGGCCGGTGGGCGGGTGCGTCCCCGGCCTGCCTCGTCGTTCGCCAGCCGCATACGCACTGTCAGCCCATCGGTCGCCAGGGGCGCGCGGCCGATGGGGCTGCGCAGAGGGGGCCGGACGGTGACGATCATCCGGCCGTCAATGTCGGTGCGCCCGGTCTGGACCAGCAGATGCACAGTGCCGGGTGGGAGCGAGACGGCATCGCCCGGTCTCAACACCCCTTCTGCCCATGGTGCAAAGCCGGCCACGGCCAGCCGTGCCGCGACGCCGCCGGTGATGTGGGGTTGGCCGGTTCCCTCGATGAAGCCGGCACCATCGTCGAAGTCGGTGCCATCACTGAAGCGGGTGATCCCGATGGCGGCTGCATACTCGTCCATCGACCGCAGCGAACCGGTGGCCCCGTCATGCAGCCAGAACGGTACGCGGAACGAGGCGACGGGGCCGCGACAGGCAGCCAGCCACGCCCCGAAACGGGCGGCATCAGCGCCCGACAGATCCACCGTCACCTCCGCCACCCAGCGGGAACCTTCCCGCTCCAGAACCAGGGTCTGGCGGGTCAGTGGTGAGGCGCTCTGCACTGTGACCGGCTGGAACCAGAAAGCCACAGCGACGGGATGAATGTCTTCCGGCCAGTCCGAAATCATGCCAGCACCTCGAACAGTTCCAGCGACCATTCGCTGCGGCGCGGCGGACGGGTCGGGTTGCGCCCGGCATCGTCAGAGGACAGGCGCATCCGCACCCGGCAGGCCGTGGTGACCAGCGGACCGATCGCCACCGGGTCGCGCAAGCGCGGTTCCACCGGCACCAGGGCGTTGCCATCCAGGCCAGCAGTGACGGTGCCGGTGACCAGATGGGCGCGACCGGGCGAGGTCTGGATCAGGTCGCCGGGCAGCAGCACGCCCGTTGCCCCTGGGGCAAAGCCGGTTACGGTCAGGCTGCGCCCGCTGCCGCCCGCCAGTTGCGGCGTTCCTGTCAGGGTCCCACGCGCAGCCAGGGTCCGCCAGTCGGGCACCAGCACGGTGCCGGCGGGACCGCGCAGAGACGCGATCAGGGCATCGACCTGCCGAGCCAGCGGATCGCCGCGCTGGAAGGTCAGGCGACTGACCCAGCGGGCACCATCACGCTCCAGCACCTGGTTCTGCCCGGTATAGGGGCTGGCCCACACGGTGCTGAGCGTCTGGATGTAGAATTCCTGGCTGGCCGGCCGCAGGTCCAGGGGCCAGACAAGATCACTCACCCCAAACGCCCTCCGCGGCGGCTCCATTCATCGGCCACCTGCGACCGGGCAACGCTGGCGGCCGCCTTGACCACGCCCGGCAGGCGGACGGCCAGTGCCTGATCCACCGCAGCTTCCACCCGCGCTGTCACTGTTTCCGGATCATCGGCACCCCTTGCATCGACCTGGATCATATAGACCGGCCCGCCGGTTCCGGCTTCGGTGCGGGTGCCGCCCGCCACCATGGCGGCGGACTGCGCCCGGTTCAGCACGATTTCGCCGCGTTGCAGGATGGCGGGGATTTCGTCCGCTGCAAGCCAGGGCATGGTGCCGCTATGCAGACGTGGGGCTGCCGTGAACGCCGCCGACGATACCATCCGCGCTGGTGCGGCACCACCCGCCATGCCGCCACCATGGAAGATCCCGGCCAGGGCGCTAGATGCCGCCTGGGCCAGCGGCGCGGTGATGGACATGCGGATCATCATCCGGGCAAAATCGGCCGCGATGGCATTCAGCAGGTCGGCAATGCTGAGCTTCTGGCGTGTAACCAGATCAACCAGGGCGTCTTCCAGTCGGCTAAAGGCGCTGCTGATCACATCTTCAACCTGGGCGGCGGCATTGCTGGCCGCATCAGCGTATTCTTCCAGGCCCCGGATGGCACCGTCCTGCCAGCGACGGCTGGCGGCCAGCAGCCGGTCGGCCGCCTGCTCCTCGGCCAGTGCCCAGGTTTCGGCGGTGATGGCGCCGGCCGCCTGCAACTCGTTCAATTTGGCGATGGCGGCGGCATATTCCTGCGTCGGGGACAGCAACCGTTCGGTCAGCCATGCCCCCTGCTCCAGCAGGCGGTTGCGTTTCTGCGTCTCTGGATCGGCCTGTGCCGCACGTTCCAGTGCTTTGCTGTACGTCTCCCAGGAGATGGCACCGGCATCCAGCAGGGTCTGGAGCCGCGCCAGTTCCGCCTGATAGCGTTCGGTCGGGTCGAGCAGGCTGTCGGTCAGCCGCGCTCCGTCCTCCATCAGCCGGTTGCGCTCCGCCGTCGCGGCGGCAGCATCGTAATTGGCGCCGGTTTCCGCACGGATCGCCTCCCGCTGCGCGTCGGTCAGGGCGATGCCGCCGCGCCGTACGGTTTCTTCGGCGCGCAGCAATTCGGTCTGGATGGCCCGCTCACGCGCCGACAGGGCGACCGCATCTCGTTCCCGCGCCAGGGCGGCAATCTGGCCGTCGATGGCATCCATCGCCGCCTGTCGCCGCTTGGTTTCCGCGTCCTGCTCACGGGCCGCCCGGTCGCGCTCGGGTTGTTCAATCTGGGTGATGCGCCGCCGCGCCAGTTCCTCGGCCTTGGCCTGGGCGCTGTTGACAGCACCGGCATTGCTGCCGTCAGGACTGCGCAAGGCCTCCAGCGCCTGCCGGGTGCGGTCGAGTTCGGCATTGACGCGGGCGATGCGCTCCGCCGGATCATTGGCCAGTTGGCCCAGCCCGTCGTCGAGCTTGCGGCGCCACTCGGCAATGATCTCTGCCCGCCGTTCAGCCTCGGCGCGGGCGCGGCCTTCGTCGGCCTGCCGCTGGTCGGCATCGGCTTTGTCGGCCTGCTGGCGAGCCTCGGTGATCAGCGCGTCGAGTTCGGCTTCCAGGCGGGCGACATCGGCGCGGGCGTCGGCCAGCCGGCGCTGGCCGAACCGACCGTTGGAGGCATCGACGATAGCCTGGATCTCGGCCGCCCGATCCTGCGCTTCCACCAACTGGCGGTTCAGGGCGACGATGCGCTGGTCGATGGGCGTGCCCTGAAGGATGTTGGCCCAACCATTGGCGGCCCTGGCCAACAGGTCCAGCACCGCCTCGGCTGGCCCGGCGACGGCTGGGGTCTTGCCGATCTCCTCCAGCATCTTGCCCCAGGCATCGGACAGGCGATTGACCGCCCCGGTGACGCCACCGGCCTCGGCAGCCGCTGCCCCGCCGACCTGTTGTTCCAGCGCATCCAGGATGATCCGTTGCGCACCGGCCACCTGACCGGTCTCCACAAGGCTGCGGATCACCTCCGCCTGACTGCCGGTGAAGCTGACGCCGACCCGCCGCAGCACGCTCAACCCTTCCACAGGGTCTTCCAGCGCCTTGCCAAGCTGCATGGCCGCCGACGACAGGTCGCCCCCGAACACCGCCGCCATGTCGCCGGCCAGGGTCAAAGCACGGGTGAAGCTTTCGCCGGCCACCAAACGGAAGGTGGCCAGCACGGATGCTGCATCCTGCACCGCCTCCGCGCTGGCAAGCGTGGCTTCTTCCTGCCCATCGGCAAAGGCGGCGATCTGTTCACCCGTCAGGCCGGCGGAATAGCCGGTGGCTTTCAGCACCGCCTCCAGACGGCGCAGCGACTGTTCGGCCTCGCCCGCGGCCTTCAGCCCCTCGGTGATGCCGATGGAGAGCACGCCCATGGCCGCTGCCGCCGCCAGCCCCACCGGCCCCACGGCGGCCAGCGCCGCACCGGCTGGCCCCAGTCGCCCGGCCATGGCTTCCGCCTCACCCCGGACTTCACCGGCGGCGGCATCGACCGCCTGAAGCGCGCGCGATGCCGGCTGGGATGCCTGTTCAATACGCTGAAGGGCGCGTTCGCCGGTGGTGCCAACCTCGCGCAGCTCTGCCCGCACCCGGTCGCCGCCGATGGCGGCAAGGCGCACGGCTATGGTACGGTCGGTCATGGTTGGACAGAGGCAGAATTGATCTTGTCGGGTACGGATTCATTCCGTACATATGGGGTCAGCATGGAGGGCCGCATCATGGCACGGACAATCTCTGAGACAGGGCGGATCGAGTTGCGGGTGGACCCGGCGGAAAAGGCGATGCTGGCGCGCGCCGCTGCCCTTGAGCATACCGACGTGACCGGTTTCATTCTGCGCAGCGCCCTTCCGGCGGCCCGCGAAGCGATTGACCGTGCCGAGCGGTTGCGGTTGAGCGAGCGCGACAGCCTGCGGGTTCTTGACCTGTTGGACAATCCGCCGCCGCCCAACGCCCGTCTGCTCGAGGCAGCGCGGGCACTGGCGCGCAACGACAAGTGACGGTTTTACCAATTTGGCATGAGGAAGCGATTGCCCGGCATCATGACCGGGCCGGCTTCGATTGCGGCACCCCGGCGCTGAACGACTATCTGCGCCGCTTCGCCCGCCAGAACCATGAAAGCGGTGGGGCCAAGTGTTTTGTCGCCGTCAGCGCCGATGCACCCTCCCGCATCCTTGGATTCTACACGTTGAGCCCGGCTTCGATCGAGTTCGCCCGTGTCCCGGACGATGTACGCCGGGGACTTGGGCGTTATGACATCGTTGTCTTCCGCCTCGGTCGTTTGGCTGTTGACCGCGACCTCGCCGGACGTGGTCTGGGCGGACAGTTGCTGTTGGCGGCAGGCCGGCGATGCCTCGCCGTCTCCCAGCAGGTCGGCGGTGTGGCCCTGCTCATTGATGCCAAGGATGAGCGCGCCGCCGCATGGTATGAAACTTTCGGGGCGTTGCGGCTGCTCGACACACCGCTGTCCCTGGTCTTGTCGCTCGCCACCATTCAGGCCGTGTTGAAAGATCAGCTTCCGTCCTGACCCGTTTCGGGGACGGCCCTGACATGGAAGGTGCCTGGAGACGTGGGCTGGCCTTGATCGGGTGGCGATCATTGGCATATTATGCCAATGATCGCGCCGTTACTGGAGGCTGCCCCATGCCGACCCGCAATGTGGTTCTCACCGACCATCAGGCCGAATTGATCGAACGGCTCGTATTGTCCGGTCGCTACCAGAACGCCAGCGAAGTCCTCCGCGAGGGACTGCGGCTGGTCGAAGATCGGGAAGCGGAGGATCGCGCCCGGCTGGACGCCCTGCGTGAAGCGGCCCGCTTGGGGATTGCCGACATCGAGGAGGGCCGGTTCCGGTCCTTCACCTCGGCCGACGCCCTGGGGAGGCATCTGACCGGATTGGCCGAAAGCGTACTCGGCGATGAGGCGGGTGTTCGGGACCGGTCATGACGTCCGACAGCACGATCTGGACGGTTCGCCTTTCGGCGGCGGCAGAGCGGGATTTTCAGGAGATCCTGCGCTGGACGGCGGACAGGTTCGGCCGCCCGCAGGCGAGTACCTACGCAAGAGTCCTGAGTGCGGCTCTCGAAGCATTGGTTACGGGTCCAACGATCATCGGGGTCAGACGTCGGGATGAGATTGGGCCGGGCCTCCTGACGCTGCACGTGGCGCGGAAGGGCAACAAGGGACGGCACTT
The DNA here is from genome assembly GCF_009495745.1 of Niveispirillum sp. SYP-B3756. Classification (GTDB taxonomy): domain Bacteria; phylum Pseudomonadota; class Alphaproteobacteria; order Azospirillales; family Azospirillaceae; genus Niveispirillum. Next base: position 35,018 of record NZ_WIDQ01000023.1, on the reverse strand, counting down.
CGTCCTGTTCCGCATCACGGCGAACAGGGATGAACGGACCATCGATGTCCTGCGCCTGCTGCACGACTCGATGGATATCAGCCGACATCTTTCCGCGGCCGAAGAACAGATGGGTGAGCCGTAACGCTTGTCAGGCGTCCTGCTTCCGTTCGGCGTTCGCCGCGTCCACCAGGGCTGCCTCCATCGCCGGCAACAGGATGGCCACGGCTGCGACTGGCATGTCGAGCGCTGTCGCTATCTCCAGCACCGCGGCATGATCGAACCCGTGCACCACCCCGCTCGGTGCGATCCGAAGCTGCCCGGCGCACGACAGCGCGAGATCCCAGACCTGCCAACCCTCCACCGTCTGCGGGGCGCGCTCATCATAGTGGCAACGCTGCCCACTTGGCCCCGGCCGCCCCTCTGCACAGGGCAGGCCGGCAGCCGCACAGTTCGCGCAGTATCCCGGCCCGCCGCCGAAGTGCCACCCGGCGCGGGCCTTCAGACGTTTTTTTCCTGCTCCAGCAGCGCCACCGGCCCCAGATAGTGCAGGCTGAAGGCGTCGGCCACTGGGTGCAGGTCGAGCAGCGCGTCGATGCCGGCAGGCGTCGGCTCGACCGGAGTGCCGTCGGCATCGCCCACCCCTTCCCAGCCAAGGATGGCCAGCCGCCCCATCGCCTTCAGGAAGGTGGCGGTGCGTGTGCCCTGCACGAGGTCCGGCGGTTCGTCGGTCATGTCCGCATCACGCACGACCTGACGGGCGGCCAGCACCAACGCCGTGGTGCAGGGACGCAGGTGAAGACGCACCCCCATTCCCAGATCGAGCCAGAACGGCTCGCGGGCCAAGTCGAGGCGGATCATGGTGGGCACTCCCCTGGGATTGGTTGAACCTTGACCGGCTTCGGACCACGGCGCATATTCTGGACAGAAATTCTGGACAGGTGCTGCCATGTCTCAGTCGAGCTGGTCGTTACAGGACGCCAAGAACAAATTCAGTACAGTGGTCGATGCTGCCTTGGCCGGGGAGCCGCAAATGGTTACCCGGCATGGCAAGCCTGCCGTCATTGTGGTTGCCGCAGACACGTTCGCACGGTTGCATCAACTGGACCGCGAACGGGCACCGTCACTTGCTGAGATGTTGCTGGCGATGCCGCAGGATGATGGATCCTTCGAGCGTTCCCATACGCCTCCGCGTGATGTGGAATTCTGATGTTCCTGCTCGATACTGTCGTGCTGTCAGAACTGCGAAAACGGGACCGCAATCCCGGTATCGTCGCCTGGATCAGCGAACAGCCAACGGCCGATCTGTTTATCAGCACCGTCACCATTGGCGAGATAGAGCGCGGCATTGGCCTGCAACGGTCGAAAGATGCTGCCTTTGCCGCGTCCCTCACCACTTGGCTGGACCGTGTCCTGACCACCTATGGCGAGCGGATCCTGCCGTTCGACCTCAAGGCTGCTCGCCGATGGGGACGCCTCAGTGCCGGGATCGGCCATGAGGGTGCGGATCTGATGATCGCTGCGACCGGACTGGAACATAGACTGACGGTCGTTACCCGCAATGTCCGCCATTTTCAGCCAACTGGCGTGGCGACCTTAAATCCGTTCTCGTGATCACCCATCCTGGCACCATCAGTAGCTGGCAATGTCGTTCTTCAGGGTGACGGTGACGAAAGCGCCCCCTGGGGCCCCACCGTCGGGCTTGGCAGCCTGCCAGTCGAAGCGGGCCTCGATGCCGGCGGGGCCGGAAATCGGGATGCGAGGCTTGGGCAGATAGACCGATGGCAGGGCGATGGTCAGGGACCGGTCGGCATCGATCACCCAGGCGAACTCTAACGCCGTGGCGGTGCCATCGGTGGCGGCATCCAGCAGCACCATGTCGGCAAAGCGGGCCGCCAGATTACCGGTGCAGGATGCCACGCCAAGGTCCGCCCCTTCGATCTTGCCATCATCGCGGATGACGCGGACGGGATCGAGATTGTTGGCATAGGTCAGTTCTGCGGCGGTGATATTGGCCAGCGCCGCCCCATCTTTCCGGATGCGTCCCTGGAATTGGTGGAACCGCTGCAAGCCCTGTGTGGTGGGGGTGCCGCCGGACGAGGTATCGGCGTCCGTCTCCCCCTGTGCGATCAGGGCCAGGGTGGCATTGGCCTTGCCCGATGGCGCCCAACCCAGGTTCAGGCTGTTGACCAGACAACCAAGGTTCAGGAAATAGCGCGGCACCTGCGGATGGCCGACTTCCAGCGCCAGACTGGGCAGCGTGTTGGCCCCGGATGTGTAGACATGGCTGTAAGGGCCGGTGCCGGTGGTGACCGGCGGCCCGAACAGCCCCTTCAGCCAGAAACCGATGCTGCGCAGGTCCACCGGGACGGTGATCTGGCCCTCCGCGGTGATGACATCACGCGATGGCGGGGCCGGGTCACGCCCCAACCCCAGCACGTCGGAGGCTTCCAGCGGCTGCTGGCTGCCGATGTCGCAACTGACAAAGGGCAGCGTGTGGAAATTGCCGCCGGGCGCGGTGCCATAGGCAGCTTCGAACGCACCCAGCAACTGCGCGTGGGCACCGGTGGCGCGGGCCATGGTCGGGTTCTCCGGGATCAGGTCAGCGGATCGGGCGTGGTGTAGGTGAGCGTCACCGGCACGCGGGCGGCCTTGATGGCGGCCCCGCCGGCAACAGCAATGTCCTCGGTTTCCGGTGCGCCCCAGGTTAGCCACTCGACCGTGCCGCCCAGCGTGCGGTCGGCCCCCAGCGACGCCGCCAGCGCCCGCAGCAGATCGTCCAGCGCGCGCGCCCGGCCAGGGCCGGAGCGGCCCAGCGGCGGGTCGGCGGCCTGGACCAGCACCTCGATCTCGGCGGTGTGGTCGTAGTGGTGGAGCAGCGGTGACAGGGTTATCTCCGGCGCACCCGGCTCACCATCGCGCAGGATCAGCAGGCCGCCAGGCGGGATGCGCTCGGGCACCGCAATCTCCCGCCCCGCCACGGCATCCGGTACGGCGACAAGCCGCGCCAGCAGCGCGGACAAAGCCGTTTCCCGGATGCTTGGCATGGGTCAGGGTTCCTTCCAATGACGCAGGATCAGACCGGGCAACCGGCCCTGCCAAGCTCGGGCAGCCCCCACCACATCCAGGCGCTTTTTCACCCGCACCTGCGGCACCAGGATGAAGACCGGCACCGTGGTGCGCCCGGCCAGCCGGGTGAAACCGGCATCACCCCGCCGCCCCCGGTTGGCTGTCGCCAGCCCGCGTTTGCTGATGCGGGCATTGTCTGCCACCAGCAAGGACGGGCCGCGGCGGCGATAGATCAGCCGCAGGATCAGGCCGGTGCGCTGTTCCCAGCCACCCGGCGTGATCTTCTGGCCGCCATCGCCATAGCGACCGGCGGCCTGGGTTGGGATGGCCAGGAACAGGCCATGGCGGGAGCGGATCACCGCCCCCTCCTCGTAAAGCCCGACAATGTCGGGGGCTTTGCTCCAGACCAGACCGGCGGCGCGGATGCTGCGGCCACCCTTGGGATAAATTTCACTGCGCCAGGTCCGGGCCAGCCGCTGGCCGAGACCGGCCCCGGTGATCTGGCCGCGCAGTTCGGTCTTCAACCCGTCGCTGGCCTCCCGCAACCCGGCGGTGACGGCCCGCTCCGCCGCTGCGAGGTCGGCCGCCAGCATCTCAGCAAGACGGCCTTCGATCGCAGCGGCAAGGCGCATGGACGGTTACGCCAGCTTCACCGGCCGTTCCAGGCTGATTTCCAGCCGCGTCGGCGTCAGCGCCCGACCGATATAGACGACATTGCCGGTGGTGGGCGGCGTGGCGGTCAGCACGCCGGCGGTGCCGCTCAGATAATAGGTGCTGCCCGGCGTCAAGGTGGCGCTGCCAGCGGCGTCGGTCCAGTCGGTCACCTCGATGACGCCATCGGTCAGCACGGTGACATAAGCGTCGAGCGCGGCGCTGGTCAGGGCCAGACCGATGACCTCGGCCTTCGTATCATCGTCGGCATCGGCCAACATGCACTGGAAGCCGGCATTGCTGTAGACGGCCATGCCAGCAGCGGTGATGGCCTCCTTGGCCTGGAGTTCGATGGCATCGACCTCCTGCACCCGGGCATCCAGCGTGCCGTTGAGCGGCAGTTGCTGGATGCGGCCATTGATCAGGACAAGCGGGCGGTAGGACGGCATGGGGCGTGATCCTCAAAGCTGGATAGGGGTGCCGGGCTGGACATGCAGCACCGTCGGCGCCACGGCAAAGCCGACGGGAACCACCCACCATCCGGGCGCGGATGGCGGCATATCGGTCACGCCGCCCGCGATCCGGGCGGACAGGAAATAGTCGGTGCCGGGCACCAGGGTGGCCGCCCCGCTCTCCAGCAGGGTGGACCAGTCGGCGCGCTCCACCGGCCGTTCGGTGGCCCAACGGGCAGGCTCCCCCGCTGGTGCGCCGATCAGTACGACGCCCGCAGGATCGGCGGTGGCGGTGCCATCAGCGCGGCAGGGCGTCAGCCGACCGCCAGCGTTGACATGGACGATCTGCCCCACCGCCAGCGTCACCTGGGCGGCGGTCACATAGGTGCCGGTCCACACGCCGGGCGGGGCATTGGGGCCGAGCACCGTCTCGACAGCCCCGCCGGATATTGTCGGCGGATCGAATTGCGGGTAGCTGGTCGGTGCCGGGATCTGCACCGTCTCCAGGGTCCAGACCAGCCGCGCGGGGTCGCCGCGCACCGGGGCACCCTGGACCTCGAACAGGTCGTCCCCGACCAGCAGCCTGTCTCCCGCCCAGGGGCGGATACCGGCGGCGGTCAGGTCAGCGGCCCGCAGCTCGAACAGGGCCCCATCGGAGACCCACTCGCCGCCACCAAAGCCGGTGACAAGATCATTGCGGCGGGCAATGACCTGCAGCGGAACCGTGGAACCGCCGATCGCGATATAGGTGGCGGGCGTGCCCAGGATGGCGAAGATCGGATCGAGTGCGGCCTGGAACGGATCAGCCATGACCGGCTGATATCAAACGGCAGTGCCATTCAGCCGGACCCGGCCAACCGTCTCACCGGCCCCGTTGCCAACCGCGGCGATGGCAGCGCCGATCAGGCTGTTGCCGGTGGCAGTCTTGGTGACCTCCCGGGCTGCATTGTCCCAATAGAGCTTGTCGCCAACGCTCCAGGCCTGCGAGGGCGTCTTTTTCATGTCGAAGATTCCGACAAGGACCGCCTCGACCGGTTCGCCCATGGCCGCACTGGTGATGGCAATGCCGAACAAGCTGCCAACCAGCATCCCCTCTCCCGAGGTGACGGCATAGGGGGCGGTCAGGGTGATTGTGTTGCCGGGTTGAACATAGTTCTTCATGGGTGATCTTCCTTGCAGATGCGCGATCAGCGGCGGGGCCGGTCCGGCATGAGGGCGAGGATCAGGCCGGCGGCAGCGGCACCGGCGGTGGCGATGTGATCCAGACAGCCTGGATCGATGCTGGCCCCCAGCGCCGTCAGCAGAGTGGTGAGACCAAGCCAGGTGCTGCGCTCACGCAGGCGTTCGATCAGATAGCGCATGGGATATTCCTTCAGATCGACGGACTAGCGGACCGGAAGCCGCCCTCATCCAGGCCGAGGACGGCGCGATAGTCGAAATTGGGGCAGAGTTTGGCGGCAACCTCGCGGTGCCCGCGCCAGCGCAGGCGCTTTCCCTGGCCGGCATAGGCCGCGTCCATCGCATCAGCCAACCGCCGCAGGGCGTCGAACTGTGCCGGGGTAAAGGTCTTGAAGCCGTGCAGGCAGATGGCGATGGAGCCGCTATTATGGCCTTCCTGGGCCGCCGGGATTTGCTCCAGCGCGCGGCCGCGCTGGATCGTGCCATCGCCGCGGATGAAGAAGTGATAGCCGATGCCGCGCCAGCCGCGCTGGCGGTGCCACTGGTCGATCACCGCCGCATCATCATGAACGGCATGGTCACTGGCGCTGCAATGGATGAAGACCACATGCACCGGCCGCTTGGGCGCGGTGAAGGGCACCGCTGCGCCAGGACGGCTGAGGATGGGAAACGAGTCCGTCATGGCTCAGGCCCCGGCATTCTTGTAGAGGCCGCGCCAGTCGATGGCCTTGGCCCCGAAATCCAGCCGGCACTTGATCTCCACCCCGTCCACATCGAAGCCGTTGCGGGTTTCGATATAGGCGCCCTGCTGGCCCTCCAGATAGGCGTATTCCAGCGTGTCGATCTGGGCCGGGTTGGCCGCCAGATACCAGGCAGTGGCGCTGGCAGCGTCCAGCCGGGGCTCGGCGATGGGCGTCAGGGTACGGATGGAGGCCGGCACGATGTCGCTGGTCTTGGCCGGCGTCAGGTTCTGCGCCACCAGTTGCTCGGCGGTCAGTTCCAGCGCTGCCGGCACGATCAGGAAGGACGGCCGGATGTTCAGCACGGTCTTCTTGTCCAGCCCGGTCTGCTTGGCCATCGCCGCACGGGCGTCACCGATGGCGGTGACGGTCGGGGGTGCTGCGGTGCCGGCGAGGTTCTTGTGGTCGACATGGAACAGCGCCTTGCCGTCGGCCATGGCGGCGTTAGCGGTGAGGATGCCCCAGACCACGTCGCTTTCCAGGGTGGCGATGGCGGTGCCGTACATGGCCGGGATGCGGGTGAAGGCGTCGAGATCATCATTGATCAGCACCTGCCGGGTGATCGCCACCACGCGGCCATAGGTCTCGATGCGGTAGCTTTCCTTGCTCTCGCCAATGGTGCCGCGCTGGAACTCGCCGCCCTCATTGACCTTCAGCAATTGCGGCGCCTCACCGATCTGGACCCGGTGCATGGCCTTGAAATCGGTGGCCAGCACCTGCCGGCAGAACGGCGTGAAGGTGCGTGGATAGACCTCATAGGCCTGGCGCAGGGTCTTGGCGGTGACGGCGGACAGCACCTCGGGGAAGTCGGAGGTGGAATGCAGGGCGCGGGTGGCGATCTCGTCGCGCGACAGGCCGCGCACGGCCACCCCGGCCTGGGTCAGGAACTCGCGGGCCAGTTCCAGCAGGCTGAGGCCGCGATATTCGCGGGCCTGGTCGGTCAGCGGGAACAGGGTCGGGCTGTAGCGATGCAGCAGGGCCGCACTGACCGCCTCGCGCCGCAACAGCCGTTCGTCCTTGCCACCCAGCGGGACGGTCACCTGCGGGAAAATGCGGGTGCGGTCCGACGCCTCCGCCACCTTGTCCAGGATCAGCCGGCGCGCCTCGTCCAGGCCGGTGCCGCGCTGGACCAGATCGTCAGCAAAGCCGCGTTCCAGCCCTAACCGCCCGGCAAGCGCGTGGATGGTGCCAACCCGCTCGCGTTCCGTTTCTCGCGCCCGGGCGACCAGGGTATCGGTATCGGGGGCCGGCGGTGGCGTGGCATCCGTCCCCACCGGCGGGGTCTGCGTTTCATCCATGGCAATCCTCGCTGGAGATGAAGCGGCGTCGCGGCGAACCAGGACGCAGGGCGACAGGGGTTCGGCGCTGCGAAAGCCGGCAGCGGGGTCGGCCCCCACCGGCACGGCGGAAATCTCGAAGGGCGTCCAGTCCACCGCGCGCCACAGTTCCGGCCCTGCGGCCGGTCGCGAGACCTCGAAACGGTGGACCTGATAGCCGATGGAGACGGCGCGTAGATGGCCGGCGCGGATATCTGCCAGGATCGGTTCCACCTCCGCCCGTTCGCTGAAGCGCACGCGGGCGATGCCGCGACCGTTCTCGATGCGGGCGCTACCCGGCACCACCGAACCGATCACCGCGTCCAGGGTGCCCATGTCATGGACCTTCAGCAGCGGTGCCCCGCCATTCAGCCGTTCCAGCCGGACATGGGCGGGGTCGAGGCTCAGTTCCTCGTCGAAGGGCTCCCCGAACAGCGGCTGGCGGCGCACCCGCGCGCCAGTGGACCAGACCAGTTCCACCGAGCGGTCAGCCTCGTCGAAGCTGGCCAGCACAAGGTCAGCCGCGCGGCGCAAGGCCGGCAGGTCAAGGGTGCCGTGCATGATGGGTCAGTCCTGGTTGGAAACAGTCTCACCGGCCTGGATGGTGCCGGTCTTGGTCACCCGTCGCGGATCGCTGTCCAGCACAAGGCCGAGCGCGTCCAGGCGGGCATTCATGGCGGCGATCTCCGTCAGCACCGCTTCGGGATTATGGCCCTGGCGGGAGATCGCCTGGGCCAGCGTCATGGTGCCGGAGCGCATGGCCAGCAGGTCGGCCATGGCGTCCTTCAACGGGTCCACCGCTTCAAAGCGCGGCGGCGACCATTCAACCGGAATGTCCGGGCGCGGCAACCGGCCTGCCGCCCAGGCCTGGGTGGTGAACCAGTCCCAGACCGGCTGGCACAGCATGGGGATCACCAGTTGCCATTGCGCCGCCTCGATCAGGCGGCGGAATTCCACCAACCCGGCGCGGATGCTGGAATAGTTCACCTGGGACAGGTCGCCGGTCAGCAGCTCGTAGGGCATACGAAAGCCGGCGGCGATGATGTGCAACTGCGCCCGCAGCCATTCCGCCACGCCGGCCGTGGTGGCAGGCTGGTTGAAGCGGATATCCTTGCCGCCGCGGGCATAGGCGATCAGGCCGGGCTCGAACTGCTCGACCCGATGGCCATCGGCATCGACCACAGAAGGCGCGATGCCCTGTTCCCCTTCGTCGGCCCCCAGCACGATGCCAACCACGCAGGCCTCGGTCTTCTTGCGCACCAGTTCGGCCTGGGTCCAGTCGTCAAGATCGCGCAGCGCCCGCATTACCGGGGTGCCCCAGGGCACGCCGCGCACCTGGGCGCGCTGCTTCTCGTAGATGTGCGCCACCTCGGCGGCGGGCACGGCGGCGCTGTCCAGCCGGCGGCGCAGGCTGACCACGGCGTCGCCCGGATGCTGGGCGTAGAGCCAATAGGCCCGACGCCGGCCCAGCGGGTCGAACTCGATGCCCTGGACGATCCAGCCGCCATCGGCAAGGTCGCCGTTGCGCCCGGCATCCAGCAGATCCGCCTCGACCAGTTGGATCTGGAGCGGTACCGGCAACCCGTCAGCCGCGCGCCGGGGCCGGCGGCGCAGCAGCACCTCGCCCGCCTCCACCATCTGGCGGCAGGCCAGGGTCTGCAGTCCGTAGACATCCAACTGCCCGTCGGCGTCGCACCGTGCCGACCACTCCTCCCACAGGGCGTCGGTCGCCTTATCCAACCTGTCGTCGCCAGAGGCGGCGCGCGGCATGATGCCGGAACCGACGATATTGTTGACCAGCACCGACACCGCCTTGGCGGCGTGCGGGTTGTTGCGCACCAGATCGCGCATCCGGTCGCGCAGCAGCGCCCCGGCCACCACGATCTCGGCATCGGCCGAACTGCCTGGTGCCCGCCAGCCGTCGGTGCGGCGTCCCTTGGCAGCACCGTCATAGCCGCGGGTCAGCCGGTCGAGGCTTTGGCGGGCCAGCACCCGGCGCAGGGCCGCCTGCGGCGCCACCAGCCCCAGGGCGCGGTCGAGCCAGAGCCCGGCCATCAGCGCTCCCCGCGCCCGAAGCCGGCGAAACCCGCCATCGGCAGCTTGCTCGATGTGTTGCCAGCCATTTCCCGCTCGATGGTGCGGATGCGCGACAGCAGGTCGGCAGCGGAGCCGTAATCGACGCTGCGGCCGTCATAGCTGACGCGCAGCGTGCCGGCGGCATAGGCGCGGCGCAGCGCTTCCAGTTCTCCCTGGGTCCAACTCATCCCAACCATCCCTGATTGCGTCCACCCAGCCAACCGCCCCGACGTTTCTCCCCCGGTGTGGTGGGGCGTTGAAGCTGACCGGCAGTCGGCCCTCCGGCATCCGGCATGATCGGGGCCGGGGTTGTAACTGCATTGGGTGCCGGTCCGACCTGATCTTCCAGATCCCGCCACTTCGCCTCGGTCCAGCGGTCGATGCCGGCGATCCAGGCGGCGGCGCGGGCGTAGACGCGGCAGTCCAGCGCCTCGTTGCGCTCGCGCAGCTTCTGCCAATCCAGCTTGGTGAAGCCGCGTTTGGTCTTCACCGTCACCAACTGCTCGGCCACAAGCTGCTTGACCCATTCGGCCTCCACCCCCTGCGGTAGGTGCAGGCTGCCGGCGGGCACGGTGATGCCGGCGGCCAAATCCTCGTCGGTCGGCCGGACCAGCCGCAGGAAGCGGTAGGTTTCGCTCTTGAAGGTGGCCACCGCCACCGTCCATAGCCGCGCCCCGCGCCGCACCTTGCGGCCGTTCTCGGTGGCATCGACATAGCTGGGGCCGACCACCGGTGCCGCGCGGTTGAAGCCCTCCACCCCCTTGACCGGGGCCACCTGCGCGAAGCCCACGCCCCTTGCCCAGGCATAGACGGCGGGCGCCTCATAGCCGGTGTCGATGGCCAGCCGCGCCAGCCCCAGCCGGCTGCCGTGGGCGTGCGGCCATGTCCGGCCCAGCAGCAGCGTCAACGCCGCCCAGGCTTCCGCCCGTTCGGGTCCGCCCTCAATGACGAGATGGTCGACCAGCCAACTGGTCAGCCCGCGCCCCCAGGCCCAGACCGACACCTCGATCCGGTCCTTCTGCACGTCGGCCCCGGCGGTCAGGAACAGGCCGCCCGTGGGCACCGTGCCGAAGCGGTAGCCGCCGCGCCGCTCGTATAGTCGCTGCCAGTCCGGTGCCTCGCCGCTCTCCTGCCAGGTTTCCCCCAGGGAAGTGTTGACGAAGGTTTTCATCGCCTCGTCACCGGCAGCCTTGGCCGACAGGAAGGTGCGCACCATGTCGGCCAGCCGAACCCAGGTGGAATAGATCTCATTCAGGTGAAAGCCGGCGATGCTCGTAAACGGTGCCTCCGCCCTCCACTCGCCTTTCGCAATCGCCTGCCAGCGCCTTGCATCGCCCCAGACGGCATCGCAATGGATGCAGACATAGCGGGCGCTGTCCGGCCGGGGTTCCGGGTCGCTGTCCCAGCGCACCTGCGCCCAGGCCAGCACCTGATGCTGGCCGCAATCCGGGCACGGCACCCAGAAGCGGCGACGGTCGCTTTCCTCGAACGCCGTTTCGATCCGGCTGGCTCCTTTCAGGGTCGGGGTCGAGACCAGCACGATCTTGCGGTTCCAGAACGTCACCGTGCGTTTGCGCGCCAGCTTGACCGGATCGCCTTCCGCCCCGGCGCTGACCGGATAGCGGTCCACCTCGTCGCACAGCAGGATGCGGATCGGCCGGCTGGCCAGCCCCGACGGCGCATTGGCGCCGACGATGGTCAGGTGGCCGCCGGCAAACCGCTTGTGCAGGATCTTGTTGGAGCCGTCGCGCGACTTGGGATCCGCAATGCGCCCGGCGAGGCACGGCGTATCGCGGGCCATCGGCGCGAAGCGGTCCTTCGACCAGGTCTCGGCGTCGCGCTCGGTGGGCATCACCACCATGATCGGCGCCGGGTCCTGGTCGATGTGGTAGCCGACCGTGTTGTTCAGCACCTCCGTCTTGCCGACCTGGGCCGACGACATCACCACCACGGTTTCGATATCCGGGTCAGAGACGGCGTCCATGATGCCGCGCTGGTATTCGGCCCGCGCGGTGGACCAGCGGCCCGGTTCGGCGCTGGCCTCAGAACTCAGCCGGCGGTTGGCGTCCGCCCATTGGCTCACCGTCAGGTCCGGCGGCGGCGTCAGCATCTGCAACGCCGTCGTCACCAGCTTCGCCAGCCCCGGATGCCCGGTCAGGCGCAGCGGCGACGGCGACCGGCGTCGCCGCAAGTTCGGCGAGCGCCTCGACGATCGCCGACCGGAGAAGGGCGCGGACGGCGGCGGGGTTTGCGGCATCATGGACCAGGGGGGCCAGCTTATCCGGCAGGGCGATCAGGCGGGCGCGCAGCCGGGCTGTCACCGCCGCCCAGGCCAGTGCCGTCTCTGCCGCTGGCACCAGATCGCCGCGCCGTTGCTGCGCGTCCAATTCGGCAAGGTCGGCCTTGGCCTTGACCAGTCGGGTACGTTCGGTGGGCAGGTCGGCGACACCACCCTGCGCCTTCTGCGCCAGATCGCGCAGGTAGCGCACATAGCCGCGCACAGCACCCACGAGATCGTAGGCACCGCGCTCGGCCTTGGGGATCACGCCTTCGCGGCTGAGCTGCTGGACCCGGCGTTCCGACAGGTCGAGCAGCTTGGCGATCACCGCCAGCGGCTGCCCGTTGCCGGCCATGGGCATCGTCCTTCATTGGGTAAAAAAGCAATCAAATCATCGATCTAGGTGCTTGGCTGCGGGGTCGTACAGCGCGATGACGAACACCACCACGATGGAGGATGCGATGCCGAAGCCCCGCGACAACACCCAGGCCCTGGACGCCTTCCTGGCCCGCAAGGCAGAGATCGACACGATGTTGGCGCGGCTGACGACGCTCAGCGCAGACCACTTCAACGTCGCGCCCGACGACATCCACTGGGGCCATGTCGGCACCCTGGCGACCTACGCTGAGCTTCTGAAGCGGATCACCGATGCCGCCTTCCACGAGGGCGAACACGCCGACTGAAGGCAAGCCCGCCGCCACCAGCCCCGACCGGGTTTGCCCGGCGGGGCTCAGGCTGGTGGAAGCGTCCGGATCGGCCGGGCGCTGACCAACGGGAGACGCCGTGATGACCAGCCTGTCCAACCTGACCTTGCCGCAACTGGCCGCCGCCTATGGCGTCCTGGCCGGTGTTACCACCACCCCGAAGACCTTCAAATGCCGCGCCATGGCGATCAGCCGTCTGGAAACCTTGTTCAGCGAGCGGGGGCTGACCGTTGACGATGCCATGCGGGCCGCCGGTCTATCGCCCACGACACCGTCTCCGCCGCAACCTGACCTGGATGCCGCCGTCACCGCCATCGAACAGACCCTGGTCGCCGAACCACCCCGACCGGTCAAAAGCCGTGCCGACAGCAAACAGGCCCAGGTGATCGCCATGCTCCGTCGGCCGGAAGGGGCCACCATCACGGAGATCGCGGCGGCCACCGGCTGGCAGGGTCATACAGTCCGGGGCTTCTTTGCCGGGGCGCTGAAGAAGAAGCTCGGGCTGAAAGTGACCTCGGAGAAGGTCGAGGAACGCGGGCGGGTCTATCGGGTGGTCCAGACACCCTTCACACATTCGCTCCGCTCTGCCGCCGCCGTGCCCGGGAGGCGGTGCAACACTTCAGAAGCACCGTCCTAAATATGTTGCCCCCTGCATTGACGCGACGGAACCACAGCATTAAGGTATAGTACCATCAGAGCAGATCTTATCGGTTTCGACCGCACAACACGCCCAGCAAACAACGCCGCGAAGAGTAAAAATGAATATCCTTTCGGGCTATATATCGATAATTATTGTATTTTTATTCTTCATTTTATTTATTCCATTGATGATCGTCATAATTTTTCTTGCTTTTAAGTGCATGTATCTTACAATTTATTTTGCTGTTTGCGCTTCATTTCATGCAGTCAGTTGCGTACTACAGATGGAAGTAAAGACAACAAATCTCCAATCAATTTTCCAGCTTGGCGCTGCTTTGTGTCTGGCACTCACTGCGGCGGGCCCCCAAATCAGAGAGCTTCTGACCAATCATTTCAACGAACTGAACGTAATCCGCGAATCCGCTGCTGGGCTGAAAGATCAGGTTGGAGCACAAGCATCGCGCCACATGGAAATGCGCGTGAAAATACTCGATTTCCTCGAACGGATCATCGAAAAAGAAATCAATGATATAAAGTCATCAAATCCACACCAGCTTTTTTATTATACTTGCTTGTCAATTTTTAACATTATCTTTCTATTAATTGTGACATTTTGGGAGAGAAATATATCAGCAGCACTCTCTGTTCCTTTCTTGTTGGTCGCCCTACTTCCTCCAGTTCTTGTTCCACTTCAGATTTTTCCAAGGCTTTTTTTGTTGGCTCGGTATATTAAGCAGGTTTTGGATTCAGTCAGGTATATTCCTTACAGCGGCGACGATGAAGAACAACTAAAACGAATTCTCCATCAGGTAGCTCAGCGTGCCATTTCGCAGGCGCGCCCAAGTTAATCTTGTTCAAGTCGGGTTGCCTTTTGCCCGGTGAACCCCTCCCAGCGCCGCACGATCACGTCGCAATAGGCCGGGTCCAGTTCCAGGGCGTAGCAGACCCGGCCCACCGTTTCGGCGGCGACCAGGGTGGTGCCGGAGCCGCAGAACGGTTCATAGAGGACATCGCCCCACGCGCTGTTGTTGACGACGGGGCGGCGCATGACCTCCACCGGCTTCTGGGTGCCGTGGGGCGTGGCGGCATCCTCGCCGCCGGCAGGGGCGATCGACCACAGGGTCGACTGGTCGCGTGCCCCCTGCCAGTGGCTTTTGGCGCCCTTGCGCACGCCGTACCAGCACGGCTCATGCTGCCAGTGATAATCCCCGCGCCCCAGAGCGAAACGGCTCTTCGACCAGACGATTTGTGCTCGGATATCGAAACCGCAGGCCGCTAAACTCTCGGCCACCGTGGTGGCGTGGATGGCGGCGTGCCAGACATAGGCGACGTCGCCAGGAAACAGCGCCCAGGCATCACGCCAGTCAGCGCGGTCGTCATTGGCGACCTTGCCGGTGCGCTTCGTCTTCGCCACGCCCGCCTGGTTGCGCCAGGACGGATCGTATTCCACGCCATAGGGCGGATCGGTCACCATCAGGTGCGGGCGCGCACCGGCCAGCAGCCGCTCGACATCGCCGGCCAGGGTGGCGTCGCCACACAGCAGGCGATGGGAACCAAGGATCCAGAGATCCCCCGGTCGGGTCACAGGCTCGGCAGGCGGTTCCGGCGTGGCGTCCTCGTCCACCAGCCCCGGCGCCGGGTCGTCCAGGTTCAGCAGCCGGTTCAGTTCCCCGGCATCAAAGCCGAGCCCGTCCAGCGCGGTGCCTTCTTCGACCAGCCGCGCCAGTTCGGCCGACAGCAGCGCATCATCCCAGCCCCCGTTCAGGGCGATCCGGTTATCGGCCAGGCGGAAGGCACGGGCCTGTGTCTCGGTCAGGTGGCCAAGCCGAATCACCGGCACTTCCGCCAGCCCCAGCCGCCGCGCCGCCAGCAACCGTCCATGGCCGGCGATCAGCACGCCGCGATCGTCGACCAACACCGGGTTGTTGAAGCCGAACTCGCGGATGGAGCCCGCGATCTCCGCCACCTGCGCCTCGGAATGGGTGCGCGCGTTGGCTGCATAGGGCAGCAGCCGGTCCAGCGACCAGCGTTCGATCTGGATATCGGTCAGCATCGGATCAGGCAGCGATGGCCAGGGTCACGCCCCGCGCAGCGGCGGTTTCGGCGAAGGTGCCGCCACCCTCCAGCCTAGCCGGGGTGGCGGGGAACAGTTCGTTCCAGCGGCGCACCGCCACGTCGACATAGGCCGGTGCCAAATCGATGGCGCAAACCCGCCGGCCGGTGCGTTCGCCGGCGATCAGGGTGGTGCCGGAACCGGAGAACGGCTCATAGACGACATCGCCTGGATCGGCATAGGCGTTCAGGACCAGTTCGGGCAGCGCCACCGGGAACACCGCCGGGTGCTCCACCTCGATGCCGCGCGCCTTGTGCCGGCCGATGCGGATCACGCTGTCGGGGATGCGGTGCGTCTGGGTCGGCTGCCCCGCATGGGTCCAGGCCCCAACGGTGCCGTCGGCCTTGCGCATGGCGGTGGAATGGCCGTCGGCCCGCAAGTGGGTGTCGAGGCCGGCATATTTGCAGGGCACGATCTTGTTGGGCTTGCGGCCCTGCCGGTTGAAATGAAAGACGAACTCGAAGCTCGGCGCCAGCCGACCACCCCAGTCGCCGGGCAGCCCCGGTCCCTGGTCCCAGACGTAAATGCCGAAGCGGCGCCAGCCCTGGGTCCGCATCCAGTCCAGCCAGTCCGACCAGTACGGCAGCCACTCGCCGTCGCGGTGGATCAGCCCGAGATTGACCAGCACCTGCCCATCAGGGGCCATCGGCAAATGGGCGAACACGCCCTGCATCAGCGCATCCCAACGGGCGATGCCGCCGGTGGTGTAGTCGCGCTGCTGCCCATAGGGCGGGCTGGTGAAGCACAGGGCGGCACTGTCCCCGCCCATCACCTGTGCCACCGCCGCCGGGTCAGTGCTGTCGCCGCAGAGCAGGCGATGTTCCCCCAGCAGCCAGAGGTCGCCGGCCCGTGTCACCGGATCGGATGGCGGCTCCGGCGCCGCGTCGGGATCGGCGCTGTCGGCGGCGTCGGTATCCTGGTCCGCTGTGTCGTCCAGTGCGGCCAGGATGTGGTCGATCTCACCAGCGTCGAACCCGGTTAGCGTCAGGTCCACCGCGTCGATGCGCAGGTCCTTCAGTTCCAGCGCCAGCAGCTCGTCGTTCCAGCGCGCGTCCTGGTGGCTGCGATTGTCCATCAACCGGTAGGCTCGCGCCTGCGCCGGCGTCAGGTCGGTGGTGACATGGACCGGGACCGTGGTCAGCCCCAGGCGACGTGCTGCCTCCAGCCGTGTGTGGCCGGCGACCACCACCATGTCCCGGTCCACCACGATGGGCTGGCGCCAGCCATATTCGGCGATGGACGCCGCCACCTTGGCCACCGCCTCGGCATTGTGCCGCGGGTTGCGGGCATAGGGGACCACCCGCTCGATCGGCAGGTTGATGATCTCCACGATCTCTCCTGAAAGCGAAACGGGCGGCACACAGACGATGGCGGAAAACGAAACGGTCCGGCATCCAGCGTTTCGTCAATCGGCGGGGGCCGGATGCCATAAGCCCTTGGCTTTGCAGGTCCGGCCCGGTTGGCGAAACGAAATGCCCTGATTTTTCCGCGTTACTGGCGGAATGCCGAACCTCTGCCGCCAGCATAGGGTATCGGCCAGGAAGGAACCGCGAGGCCGCAACCTTATTGCTCGCCGCCGGCCGGATCAGCAATGAGACGATCCCTCCGGCCACCCCGGCGGCGATGGGCGCGCCTGCGCACCTCGCCTGAGCATGATGGAAATCTACCCCAGAACCGCCTTTCCCGTCTCAGCGAAAAGTGTCTGCCCGGTCGATTGCGCTACCCTACGCTGCCGCACGCCGCACGGACCATCGCGATCACCTGCTGGCGCGACCGCTTGCCCGGCACCCGCCGCCCGTTAAGCCGCCAGGCGATGACACAGAGCGCGTAGAGCCAGTGCTGGTGGGCGGCAGCGCGCGCCAGACCGACCTTCCAGCATACCTCCTTCCAGCGTTCGCCGCCGGCCCGCAGCCAGACGATCCGGGCATCCACCGGATCGAGCCCGATGGTCCAGCCAAGGCATTCCTCCATGCGGCTGATGGCGGCGGCGGTGGGTAGCGGCGGGCGAAGCCGGGGCGGCTCGCGCCCGACCAGATCGCAGAACTCGGGCACGATCTGCGGCCAAGTGTTGAAGTAGCCGCCGATCCGGCCTTCGGGCAGGCGCTTCAGCACATCGGCTGCCTCGGTCAGCCGTTCCTCGACCAGCAACGGGGTCCAGACGGGATCAGCCATGAGGCACCTCCCGGTCCGGGCGATCGCCATAAAGTTTGCGTCCCAGTTGGCGGACCAGTTCACGTTCCGGCCAGGACAGGCGGGCATCATCGGCGCTGACCACCAGGATGCCCTGAGCCCGCCAGCCGTCGCGCTTGATGGTTTCCGGCGGCGTGCGGTCGCCACCAAACCCTTTGGGCAGGAAGCTCACGACACACCTCCCGCCCGGTGCTGGATGGCCCAGAGCAGCAGGGCGATGGCGTCGGCCTCGTTGTCGTCCGCCGGATTGAACCCGCGCGCCCCGATGGCGGCGATCACCGCCTCCTTGCCGGCATTGCCCTTGCCGGTTGCAAAGCGTTTGATGGTGCCCACCGGCACCGCCTCATAGGCGACATTCCGGTCCTCGCACCAGGCGGTCAGCGTGGCGAGGAAGCCGCCATAGACATGGGCAGCATCGGTGCCGGCATGGCGGCGGACCTCCTCATAGACGATAAGGCCGATCCCGCCATTGGTGGTGGCGATCTCCCCCAGCCAGCGCCGGAAACGCAGGTAGCGCATACCGCCGCCGGACCAGCGGTCCTGGCGGAAGGCCTCGGTGCCGGAGACGATGGTGCCGTCACCGGCACGCAAGGCCCAGCCCATGACCGTGCCCAGGTCGAGGGCTAGGATGGATTGCGGTGGCCGGCTGGCCCCATTGGGGGCTGGCCTGGGGTCCGGCGCTGCCGGAACAGAATGCAGGAGAAACATGATGAAGGCTCACGCATGGGTGGGCCTTCGGCTTCGGTCACGAGGATGGAATCACAGGCCGACGGACGGCGCAAGAGGGTCGTTTGCTTGCTGCGCGCATCCCTTGGCGGTCCCAACCGTCCCATGTCCCAACGGGGGGTGCAAACATTCTATAGCAAAAATAATTTTAGCCATATTATGTGTATAAGTGTCAATCAACCGCACCCCATTGGTGATTTTTCTCTCTCCATAATGCCTTTGCCAGAGGTTGGGACCGTTGGGACGGATGGGACAAAGCCAGGATTTCAGCGGGCTTCAGCGTGTCCCAACCTCCTGATGAGGTTGGGACGGTTGGGACGTGCCGGGCGGGGTGAGTTGGAACTGGGCTCGGGCTTTATCCCAACCTTGGCAGACGGCGCGGGTGTGTTTCAGAGAGGTTGGGACAGCGATCCGCAGCAGGCGATCGGGACAGTGTTGGCCATGTTTCCGGTCGCCAAACGTCCGTTTGACAGATGCCAGACGGTAGGTGGGGATCTATGATCCCTTTGTACGGCTGCTTAGCGCCCCATGTCGGTCAAAGACGCCTTCATCCTGCGTGCCTGTAAGCAGACACGGTATTGGTGGCGGCGTCGCGTCACCTATGCCCACCAGTTCCGAACGTCCGCAGCTCCGGGCCTATTGATCGCAAGCTTCCGCATGTACCAACTGGAGCGCGCTCCCGTAGTCGGACCGGGATATCACCTGCGAGAAGTCGATAGCTTGACTGAGCCACCCCATCCGGGAACGGCAGCACCAAGGGGTACTAGACACGCTCCCGAAAAAAATTCTGGTTTTTTGGAGCGACACGAGCGTAAATTGTTCCTGCCATTTTAGAGTGTTCAGGGTCATGCTGTGTTAGAAGAACTGATTAAGATAGAAAAAAAGATTGAAGGCCTTGCAGATGCAGAGCTTGCAAGTGGTCAGCCGTACTTACTTAGCAAGCTTGGAATGGATTTAGGTCCAGACCTAAAAATCATTAAGCAAGAGGCCGAGACACTTGCTGAGTTCATCAAGAGCAGATTTAGCGAAAAATATGATATTATTTCTACTGGAAAGTATGGAAACATCCAGTCGCTGGTAAGTAAAAGTTCGGTCATACCTAACGCTGGCAATCGAACAAATGATTTAGGAGAAGAGAAACGAGCCGAACGTTTCAATTATCGTTTCTGGGCTGCCTTTTCAGTGCCGATTGAGGGAAACTCCCGCTTCCTCAATATTGAAAACTTTATATTTGAAGACACCGATGTCGCCCCCTCTGCCGCTCACGAAATCATAGAGGCTGAATTCATCGCTCCAGAAGAGGCGAAGGATCGCGACAAGCTAATAATCGAGAATATTCGCCGCTGGATCGATGCCAAGGGGTTCAAGACGGAACAGTTCCTAGCGAAGCGCCGCATAGGACAAAGTGCGAGCTCTGCAACGCACAACCGTACACTGCTGCACGCATTTGTGGACGCCCTAGACAAGAAACAGTTGTCGTCGGTGTCGCTGCCTCTAGACGTTGTCGCAGCTCTCCTCAACAGAAGCGCCTAGTTGTTGAGCGTGGAGCAGGTATGCCGGAATATTCCATCGTCATTGCTGGCCTTCCAACTCTGCTGTTTGATCGGCTTCGGAAGGAGCCCGAAATCAAAATTGCACCGGGTGGAAAACTCTTCCTATCACCCAACCCTTGGACTCAATGCTACAGCCCAAAGCACGTCGACAACCTGATCAGCCAGCTTTTCGAGTACTACCTAACGCGACCTGAGAAGGACCCAATAGTGACGCTATTGCTTTACGCTGATTATGCTGATGAGAGCACAGGCAAGCTGTTAAATAGGTTCTTTCCATTCGCCCTTCCCCGCCGCTTGCCACTCCCGGATCTTTCCGCAGCGAAGAGCACGCAGGAGCATAACAGGCTACTTAATGGCTTCGCCGCCGACGTAATAGATGCCAGCAGGAGGCTAAGAACGACCTCAAACAAAATATCCCATAAAACTCACGTCCACAATCTCAACCCACTGCTATTGCCGGTTCGAAATTTCCAGGGCAGCGAATTGTCCAAGCTACTTTGGAAGATCTATACGGAAGCGTCGTATAGCGACGATCCAGAGAAGCTATTGGACGGCGAGATAGAGAAATTTCTCGCCAAACATCCGTGGGTTACGCCACCAGAGGGACAGAAACGCGCACTCAGTGATGGCGTTCTCTACTTTAAAAGTCCTGGAAATGACCGTCATGGCTTTATGAGGAACAGTGTCGCCAAGATACATCCAATCGATTGCCTTCTGAACGCTCGTAGTCGCTTAGGCGGCAAATACGACTACTGCTTCCACTACGACTGCACTCCGGTCAAAGGCAAGCTCAAGGCAAGTTATGACAACTGCCATGGCCATCAAAGTCCCCCCAAGGAAAGACACGTCAATATCGCGCCAAACGACTTCATTATTTGAGCGCAATGAGAAAGGGCCGATAATGAGAAAGGGCCGATGTCGCTACTAGCACCATCGACCCCATTTCCCAGTCATTCGCGTGATAGCAAAAGACCCATTATTGTTGCTTGCCTTTCGAACAACGAGATCGTGCAGCAGTTCTACTCCGCAACTTATCTCTCACACCTACGGATCGTAACAACCACTCTGGAGGCGTCCGGCCGGACGATGTCCAAAGTCTAGATGTTACGAACACGCCCAAATTTACCCGCAAGCAGGTAATCTGAACTTCGGATGGCTTTCCAGATTTCCTCAAGGGTAATCCAGTCCGCTCGCGTGTGCTCGCTTTATGGAAACGCATATGCAGCAAAAAAGATCATTGTTGCAAGCGTTTTTTTTAAGCGCCTATTCGGCACCTAATCCATATTTGAAGGACGTTAACACGCCCTGACCGCCATTGCCATTCATCCATATGGATAATGCTGTCCGCGGTTTCAATGCATCGATCATTGTCAATTCGAAGCCGACTGTCCGCCCCAAAGCAGCCGATCTTATGCGCCTGCATACTGTCCACCGCCAAGCGTCGACGACGAACTTTCGGATGAAGCCGCGACCAAGTCAATCTACTGCCCACACCGGCCGCCGATACCGCCATTCCCGCCGTCCACCCGCCCCCGCCTTGTACCGTTCCCACTGCCGGGCCTTCAGATACGCTGCCACGCGCATCTGATCGCACCGTGACCATTTCCCCGTTTCAATCCCCAGCGCCCCTTCTAGGATTTCACCCACGGACACGTCACAGACCGGCTGGTCGCGTTCGACCTCCTCGTCGCGCCAGTCGTCATAGCCGAGGGCACCCCGGTTGACGCGGCGGCGTTCGTGGGTCAGCCAGCGGTCGATGCGGGTGTCCCAGGCGTCGCCCTGATAGCGGGCTTCCTGCTCCAGCTTGGCGGCGGCGATCAGGTCGGGATCGTCCAGCCACCAGATGGCGCCGTGGCGGTAACGGGCGACCGCCTCGGCCCAAAGCTGGTCGCGGTCTTGGCGCAGACCGTCAAGGTCGATACGGCCGCAGCGCAGCGGCCAGAAGCGGCGGTTGCCGGTCTCGTCGCGCAGATAGGTGTCGGGGTTCACCGACCCGGCGAAGACGCATGCCGGGGCACGTCGATGACGTAGCGCTCGTAGGGTGGCCGGTAGCGGTCGGTGGTGCGGGTCAGGAAGGCCTTGATGCGTTCAACCTCGGCCCGGCCAATGGCGTCCAGTTCGGCAATCTCGATGATCCAGACGCCGCGCATCTGCTGGGCGCAGTCCTTGCTGCCGATCTCCGCCAGTTCGTCGGTGAACCAGTCCTCTCCGGCCAGGATCTTCAGGGCAGTGGATTTGCCGGTGCCCTGCGGCCCTTC
Organism: Niveispirillum sp. SYP-B3756; assembly: GCF_009495745.1. GTDB lineage: Bacteria > Pseudomonadota > Alphaproteobacteria > Azospirillales > Azospirillaceae > Niveispirillum. The sequence goes on along the minus strand of NZ_WIDQ01000023.1, from coordinate 13,095 downwards.
CAGGATCAGCATGTGGTCGACCTTGGCGCCGGGACGCAGGATACGGGCGACGGCGGAGATCAGCCAGCGGGCACCGAAGGCGCGGTTGAGCGGCGTGTCCTTGGCGCCCAGATAGCGGATGGCCCAGGTCTCCAGCCTTGGCGTGCCATCCCAACGCAGATGGTCGAGATAGTCACGCACCGGGTGAACGCGGATGTCGTTGGCCACCGCACCCACGCTGCGGCTGACCACCAGGGGCGTGACATTGATCTCGCGGCGCTGGAGCCATTCGGCGCAGCGCACATCGTCGGTGGCATTCCAGGGACGTGGGGCCTGGAACGGGCCGCTTTCCCAGGGCAGCGGGCGGGCCGCCAGGATCTCCTGCCGGAATTCGTCAAAGACCAGGGCACCGGCAAAGGCCGGATCGTTGGACAGGGCGGTGATGACATTGGCCTCGTTGCGCTCCGGCGTGCCGTCGTCGCCAATACGCAGCATGGCGGCCCAGGGCGGGCGGATCGCCGGTGCGTCACCCCCGCCGCCATTCAGCCGGCGGCGCAGGTCGCGCAACTGCTTCTCCAGCACCGAAACCGGGATGCGGGTGGTCGCCTTGATGGTGGTCAACAGGTGCCGGATGGGCACCGGGTCGAGCCGCGCGGTGGCAATGGCCCCCAGCAGGCGGGCAAGGTCCGTCATGTCGGGCGGGTGGGTCAGCGCAAGGGCTACGGCTTCCATCTCCGCCAGGGTGTGGGGCGTTGGGACGGGTTGCGCGGCAGGCTCCAGGCCATAGTCAGCGGCGGTCGCCCCTTGCCGCAGATCATCGTTGAAATCATCGCCGTGCAGCGGGACGACGATGGTATTGGGTATGTCCGCCCGGTTCAGCCGGTCGGCCAGCGCGGCGGCAGCCTGGCGACCGGCGTCGCCAGCATCGGCGAAGATGGTGACGTGGCGCACGCCGTCGGGCCCCTGGAACCGCCGCATGCCGTCGGCCGACAGTCCGGCCCAGGTAGGAATGCCGAAGATCGCTGTTGCCGCCAGCGCCGTCTCGATGCCTTCGGCAACGCCCAGCCGTCCATCCGCTCCGATCGCACACAGCCGGACATGCCCGTCCGCGATCGGCCCCAGCATCTTCTTGCCCGGCGGGGCCTTGCCCGAACCATCCTCCAACAGGAACGTGCGGTGGATGCCACCGGTGGGTTGGCCGGCACTGTCGCGCACCCGCGCCACCATGCCAGGCCAACCGCGCGCGCTGTCATAGTCGGTCAGGTCGTCATGGAAGAGCAGGTCCGGCGATCCGGGGTCCGACAAGCCCCGGCTGCGCAGATAGGCTTCCGCCACCGTGCCGGCCAGCGGGCGGCAGCCATTAAGGATGCGGGCGATTTCCAGGCTGTGGTCCGGCTTGGTTGGTGTGGCTCGGGCCACCGGCAGCGGCATATCCAGGCGCGCCAGCCGGGCCGCCTCCTCGAACAGCGGCGCATCCTCCAGGCCGGTGGCGTAATGGATCAGGTCGATGGGGCCGGCACTTTCCCCCGTGGCGAAGTCGAAGCCCCAGCCGGCATGGCTCCCGGCCAGATGGATGACACAGGAGCCTTCGTTGCGCGGTGGCCGACCGGAGAGATCGGCACAGCGCAGGGTGCGGCAGTCGGCGGATAGGCGCGCCCTGGGGAACAGGGCCGGCAGCCAATCGGGTGCCGATGCCGCCAGCCGGTCGCGGACCTGGCGCAGATCGAACCGGGGTGGCGGCTGCCAGACATCGTTCAGGTCGATCATGCCAGGATCACCAGCCCCTTCTCGGCCCGGGTGATGGCGGTGTAGAGCCAGCGGGCGCGGTCCTCTGCCGTGCGGCCCAGCCCATCGTCCCAGACGATGACGTTCTCCCACTGGCTGCCCTGTGCCTTATGGCCGGTGATGGCCCAGCCATATGTGGCTTCGACCAGATGCCGCTTCTCCTTCCAGTCGCGGTCGTGGCGGTCCTTGTCCAGGACATGGTGATCTTCGAAATGCCCCTTGTAGAGGCGCAACCGCTCCCGCTTTCCCTCCGGGCCGACAGGGCCGATGGCGTTGCCGTCCTCGTCGGTCACCGTGGCGGAGAAATACAGGCTGCCCTCATCCACAATGTCATCCAGCGTCAGGAACATGCCGTTGATCACGCCAAGGTCGTTGCGGTTTTTCAGGCAGACGATCTTCTCGGCAGGTCCTGTCGGCAACCAGCCGCCATTGAGGCCGGCGGCACGACGCAGGGCGTTGTTCAGTTGCAGCCGGGTAGCGTTCAGGCCGCAGATCACCTGTCCGCCGCGCAGGCACTGGTCCGGCGTCACCGCCGTCTTCGCCAGCTTCCAGACGTGATCATCGTGCCGGCCCATGGGGATCGGCCGGCCCTCGCGCGCCCAGGTGGCCAGCCGGATGACGGCGCTCTCCACCGCCTGCCGGTGGATCTCGGTCAGCATGATGTCGGGTGCTGCTTGCGTGAAGGCGCCTTCGCCCTTGATCGGCGGCAACTGGCCGGGGTCGCCCAACACCAGGATGGGCTTGCCGAAGGACAGCAGGTCGCGGGCCATGTCGGTGCCCACCATTGATACCTCGTCCAGCACGATCAGCCGGCAATGGGCAGCATCGCTGTCGGGGTTGAGGTCGAAACGTGGCTTGCGCATGTCCTTCAGCCCCTGGCGCATGGCCTCGATCGCCGCATCGGCGGTGACACGCTCAAAGCCGGACAGGGTGCGTGCCTGCTGCTCAGCCTCGGCGATCTTCTGCCGCGCTGCCTCGATCTCCTCTTCGGTTGCCTCGATCACCCGGTAGATCAGGCTGTGGATGGTGCGCGCGGGCGTGCCCTTGCGCCGCAGCACCAGCGCCGCCTTGCCGGTGAAGGTGGCCGTGACGACGCCCGGCACCATGGTGCCGCCCTCCCTGCCGGAGCGATGCGGGTCAAGGCCCAGATCGTCGAGCGCGAATTTCAGCACGGTGCTCTTGCCGGTGCCGGCATAGCCAAACAGGCGGAACACCGGCTGTTCGCGGGTGCGGTTCTCAAACCAGTTGCGGATGGCGGCGATGGCGCGGGTCTGGTTGGCGGACGGGGTGATGCCGATCATGGCGCGGGCCCCCAGCAACGGTCCTGCCAGGCACAGGGCGCGTGCCATTCCCCGCCGGTCCAGCCGCCGCGACACAGGGCCGAGGTGCGGTGGGCGGCGGCACGGGGCAACAGTTCCCGCGCCGCGGATGCCCGCACCACCTCCACCGCCCGGTCGCTCATCCGCTGCGCCAGCGGCACATCATAGGGCACCAGTTCGGCGTGCAGTTCCCAACTGTCGCGGTTCAGCGCCGTGAACAGGGCCGGTTCGGCCAAGTCCATATAGGCCTGATAAAGCGCGACCTGTGCCGCGTAAGTGGGCCGTGCAGCGACGACGCCACGCTTGACCACCTCCTTCCACGGGGCTGCCCCCAGGCATTTATTCTCCCACAGGGCCGGATAGGCCATGGCGGCGGGGCCGGAGACGAGGCAGCCATCGATATGGCCACGGAACCGCCCGTCCAGCACCGAAAAGCCGAACTGCCTTCCGTCCCGGCGGTGGGTGCGCAGGTCGAAGCCGCCGGCGCGCAGCCAGTCGGCCACCACATCCTCGCCACGATGGCCGGCTTCGAAGATGCGCAGGGTGGCGCCCGTGAAATCAGCCCCTGCATCCTTTGGCAGGGCGAGATAGTCGTACTGGATCTGGCGCAGGCATTCGCGACCGATGCCAGAGGTGCTGACATAGTGCCGGGGCGGCTGTGCCCGGTTGCGGGTGGCCAGGGCAGCATCGATGGCAGCGTTGATGGCGGCAGCAATGCCGGGGTCGCGGGCCGGTCGCTCATACTGGCAGCCGGAACCGTGGTTAAGGTCGATCATGGCGGCGGCCCGATTTCAGAACGGCAAGGGGTCGTCCAGCGCGGTGCCGGTCCGCTCCTGCACGCCCGCTTGGCGCTGCATACTCTCGACATAGCCGGTGACGGCGGCCTCGATCAGGCGGTCGATCTCGGCGGCGGTGCGATGGAAAAAGGGTTCCATCAGGCCAAGGTCGGTCAGCGCCTCGGCAAAGGGGCGGCGGGCGTCCTTCAGCGCCCGCACTTCCCGTGCGGTCTTGTCGATCATCCCGTTATTCTCCTTTGCCAGACGGGATCCTGCATCAAGGCAGCCCATGGAGCAGAAGCGGTGGAACAGCAGCGGATTGTGCCGGTGCAGGTAGAGGAAGCCGCGTCCCTCCCGGTGGCACAGTTCACAAGGGCCTATCCGAGCAAGAGCCGGGTGAGGTTCTGGCTGTCGTTTGGCTGGTCGCGGATCCGTTGGGCGGCCAGCACCACGAACCGGGCGACGGCGTTGGCCGCCATCGCTTCCAGCTCTGCCAGGGTCAGCACCGCAATGGGCTGATGCAGTCGGCCACGTCCTTCCAGCCATTGTCCGATCGCCTTTGCCGCTTCGCGCGTTGCCAGCGCCTGCCATTCATCGTCCGTCATGCCGGTGGTGCCGGCCCGGTCAGCCGTTCAGCCATGCCGGCCCAACCAGAGCGGCGGGGGGCGATGGGGGCGGCGTGGTCTGGCCCGCCCAGGCGGGGGCCGCATTCCAGGCAGTGCCGCTGTTGGCGGTGGCCGGTGGGTTGGCTGCCCAGGCGAGGCCACCTTGCGCGGCGGGTTCCGCTGCCTTGCGGGGCTTGGCGTTTACCGGTTCGGGCGGCACCGTCTCCCCGCGCAGCACCATTGCGTGCTGCGGCTCATCGGGCGTCACCACATGGGCCAGCTTGTTGGCATCCTTGTATTGCGGGTTGCTCGCCGGCTCGACCATGATGCGGGCAACAAAGGTGATGCCGTCCAGATCCTTCAGCCCGCGCAGGGTGCGCTTCGCCTTGGCGGCGTCGCTCATGTCCTTGGGATCCAGCCCCAGGGCACTGTCCACCATGGCGCGGAAGGCGGCCTTGGCGATGTTCCAGCCCTTGGACACACCCTTGTCATCCAGTTTGCCGCCAGCCACGGTGAAGTTCTGCCAGAATTTCCGGCGGGCAAACGGCCCCTCGACGACGGTGAATTCACAATCCAGCATCTTGGCGTCGGAGGATTTCGAGGCGGTCAGCAGCCCGGCATCCAGCGGGCTGGAGCCGTTCACGCCGCCGGGGCGGATGGTCATGCGCACGCGGGCAAAAGTGCCATCCGGGATCAGGTCACCGGCAGGGGCCATCTGCGGCTGGGCATCGTTCAGATCATACATGGTGCTCTCCTTCAGGCGGTCGCGGCGGCAGTGCCGGGCGCGTTGATCTTGGTGAAAAGGGCGGTGAGGTCGGGCGGCTCGGTCGGGTCGAGGCGGCCGCTGCGGTCCTTGGCCGGCAGGCCCCAGGGATTGCCCGCACGACAGACCAGCCGCCGGTGTTCGCCCTTCTCGTTGAAGGCAAATCCGCCGTCGCTGGTGCTGTCGAAGAAATGCATCGTCATGACCTGGTCGACGATGCCCGGCAGTTCGCGGCCGATCTTGGCGCCCTCCATCTGGGGCTGCCAAGTGACGGCGTTGAACTCATCGGTCACCTTCTCCAGCACCCCGACGAAGATCACCGTCTTGCCGGGCGCGTGCTGCAGTAGCTTCAAAGCGTGGATCACCTCACGCCCGAGCAGGCCATACGCCCCCCGCACATCGGGCTTGCCGGTGCGCTCAGAAAAGGCCTCGGGCTGCTGGCGGGCGAAGGTCATCACCTGCCGGGAAAGGTCGGTAATGCTGTCAACGAACAGGATGGGCTTGGAGGCAAGGAACGCTTCCAGCCCGCTATCGGCGTGACTGGCCCGGACATGCTGGTAATGCGCCTCGCCATAGGTGGCGGTCGGGTGGACCGCCGGATCGGGGCCACTGATCAGAACGACGAGATCACGGAAATCCAGATAGCTGCGGATCGGGATGCTGGTGCCCCGCCAGTCCTGGACGGATTTCAGCCCCGCCTCCAGGTCGAGGCACAAGGTACGGTCCGGCGGCAGGGTCTTCAGCAGCGAGGTCTTGCCGACCCCTGGAACGCCGAAGATGGCGAAGCTCGTCTTGTTGCTGGCGGCCGACAGGCGCTCGTCGGCGGTGATGATGCGGATGGCCATGATCTATGGATCCCTGAAAATGCAGGTCGAAGGGGTGCGGCGGGGTGTTGACCAGGCGCCGAAGGGAAGCCCGCCCGTCCTTGCGGATAGGGCCACCCCGCCGCGTCCGGGATGGTCAGCGCGGCTTTGGCCGTTCCAGGCGGAAACCGGGTTTGCCGACGCGGAGCGTTCGGGCGGGCTCAAACAACCGACGGATTTCCGGCGGCCACGCGCCATAGCGTGTTTCGCTGACCTTGATCTCAATGCCGATATAGTCATCGGGGTTGGAGCCCCAGGACCGGATGGTTTCGACAGCCGCCCGCAGCTTGCCCTGGTCATACTCAGGCTTTTTCGGCAGGTCGCAGATGGCGACGAAGCCCTCGGCCTCTTCGATGCGGACGGTGCCGGCATCCTTGCCCAGGGCATGGCGCAGGGCCCGGGCGCGCTCGCCATAACGCAGAGCCAGAGCCCCGTTCAGCCAATCGTCCAGCCGTTTCAGCCGGGCCCTTTCCTCGGCCAGATCGTCCAGCAGCAGCGCCAACTGCTCGACCGGCAGGCCGGATATTTCGCCGACCGGCATTCCCATCAGATCGTCGAGCGTGATCCGATTGTTCATGGAAATCTCCTCCCGGCGCTCCCGCCGGACATCTTGATGGCGAGATAGGCCATGTGCCCGTCGGCCCGGCGGCGCTGTGCCGCCGTCACCGTTTCTTCGGCAACCAGCGTCAGAACGCGGTTGGCCAGCCGGCACAGCGCCTGCCGCTGCGGGTCGGTCAGGGTGGTGCTGCCGCGCTCACGGTCGGCAGCAAGATGGCCAATGTGGTAGAGAAAGTGCTCGCCCGGCTGCGCGGTCCGGAGCCAGTCCAGCAACGCGGTCTCGTCGGTGAACAGGGGGCGGGTGGGTTCGGTGTTCTGCATCCCCATTTCAGTACTGGAGGCAGGCTCCTGGACAAATTCGCGTGTTTTCGCCCTGTTTCGCCCGCGAACCGGAGAGAAAACAAAGTGATCGCTGCGGGATTCTGCGCAGGTGTCTGCTGTCATCGCCTGGGTCATGCGACCGCCTCCCGCTGCTTTTCAGCTTCGAAGGCTTCGATATCTTCCAGGCGGTAAACGACGCGGCCGCCGATCTTCAGGTATTTCGGCCCCTGTCCCAGCCAGCGCCACCGCTCCAGGGTGCGCGGGCTGATCCGCCAGCGCCGGGCCAGATCGGTCTGGGTTAAATGTGTGATGTGCATGGACATCTCCGCTGCTGCATCTCGTCTTTTCATCCAGTCACGTTGGGGTGCTTGGATATGCGAGGATTTTCAGCGGATTACGGTTCTGCCGATATGGTCAGACCCGAATTTTCTTGTGACGTCCGGACACGAAAAAGCCCCCCATTTCCGAGGGGCTGATACGGAGTGCGTGACGAGCGGGCTTCAGCTTGTGACGGAGCGACTTCAGGCCTTTGACAACAGTGCGGACTCGCTTCGGATGTCGGCCATCGAAACTTCCCGCAGCGCCGGGTTCAACCGATAACCGGAACGCTCTTTGGTCTGAATGAAAGTATCTTGGTCAAGAGGGATGCCGAGACTGACGACAAGAGGCTCAAGCGCCTCCCGGAGCCGGCGTAATTGCTGCCGCATGGACGGATCGCTCAGCCCAAGCCGATCCGCCAGATCGACTGAAGCCATAAACGGGATCTCCTCATCGACAGCTTTTGCCCTCCGGAAATTCTCGATCAATGCCTCAACCATCCGGAAATTTGCCCCATCAAGACTGTGCTCCCCGCGAAACAGCACCCGCTTCCCCTGTCCATCGACGGCGAATTCAAGGATGGGGGCGCTGAGCCTGTCGATGAAGGCCTTGGTTCGGGTATCATAATCAGGGGCCGGAGCGACTTCGACATGTCCCCGGCTGAAGCAGACGGCCAAGAGAGAACCGGATGGCAGCTCATTGCGGAATAGGGATCGGGAATGCTTGGTCACTGCATCGGCAATGACGTCTTCCACAGCTTTTGCGTGCCGTTGGAACAGACTGTAGAGCCTTGTGCCGGCTTCGTCGGCTGACAAGCTGGGAAACCGGTCCAATGCTGGTACGATTTCAGGATGATCGATCAGAAAGCGTTCTTTCGAGGTGCTTCCCAGCCGCTGGAAAAAGGATACATAACTGAGGGCCATGCGTAGATCGTCATCGATGCTCCGGTCCGCCAGGAGCAGGTCCCGCATATAGCTGTCCGCGGGCTCGTGATCGCCCATTCCGGCAGCCAACACCGCAAAACGGCGGTCAATGCATTGCGAGCAGACACCGCAATGCTTTTGCGTTCCAGTCCATTTTCGTGGTCGTGTGCAACTGACCGTCATCGCCAGCATGTCTGAGAAGCCCGCGTCCCTGATCCTGAGGACGACCTCCTTCTTGGTCAGCCATTGCAGTGGCGTGCGGATTTGGATGTCGCGCTCCAGCAGGGCCGAGAACAGCCCCTCCAACCCCCGCAGGACCTTTGGATGCGTGGTGCGGGTCGCCCGCCCGCCGATCACGTCACCTGCCAAGGGCAGGTTGATGCTGACCACACCATTCTCGTAGAAGCTGAAACTGTCCTTTCCGGACATGCGCGCGACAACCAACCCGAGACAGGCGAAAAGGAATAAACGGGTTCGCTGGGTGTATTCACGCGCGCGCTCACCTTCATTGCTGACCCATACAGGAATGTACGAGATCTTTCGCTCAAAGCCGCGCTGCTTTAGGCCGTTGATAAGAAGTTCCTGAACATTACGAACCTTCGTTGATGAAGAATGACCGACGAGGGTGACTGACTTATCGTTGATAGCGACATCGTCCACCGCGCCCGCGAACGAATCAATGCCGCCTGAGAACAGAGCAACCTCGTCATTCTCCATTGAGCCGTCGATCAGATTTGCAAAGTAAAGTGACTGCGGCTGCGCCGGTGCCTGCGCTTGCCGGAAGTCAAACTCGTAGCTGTCGTCGGAAAGGAAACCAAGTGTCTCGATCAGAAGGTCGTTGATTTCTGGATCCTGCCATACGTCCAACTGCCGGACTGGGATAGAAAAATGCAAACTACGTCGCCAGTCTTCTCCGAAATTCGGCAGATTTTCCGATCCGCGCCCGATCCGCTGATCAGCGCAGTAGACATAGGCCGCCAATTCCAGAAGATCAATCAGCAGGTCCGGAACATTTCCCAGCATCGTTCGGGTGATGTAGTCGATGCGAAGCTTAACGTTCCGGCCAGGGCCTTGCACATCCATGATGATGGACTCAGGGGTAGAAGACTGCGCAACGCCACATTCGATCCGGTGGTGTCTCACGATAAACCCTTCCTCTGGCCCCTTCTCTGCTCCAGTTCGCGCCCAATTTTCTCCACGGCAAAGGCAGAGAACCTACCCATGTCTTGTCTGGTTATTGTCCGACCATCCCGGTAATGGTTCTTCCCCATCCAGTCGCGTGCAAAATTTCGCATGATCAGTGCGGCTTCGTTACAGTGCCGTTTGATGGCATCATCAAATGTCCGGAGATCTGAAACAGATCGACTAAGCCTATCGACGCCGACCATTTTGTGAAGATTTCGATCCACGTAGTAGCGAATAACCCGTCCCACGAAGTTCGCATAAAAGCTGTGCGCCATCACAGCAAACGACTCCGTGCCCTTCAATGTCGAAAGGGTTGTCCTGAGATCATCTGCGGTCGGCTGCCATAGACTGGGCAGCCGGCTTTGAATGGCCTCACCCAAAGCGGATGCACCAGCACGACGCGCGATTTCGCCGAGATCCGTCACATGCGCGTGCTGTCGACGTTGAAACCGTTCAAGTGCGCTGTCGTAGACGACCAGCATTTCCGACAATGTCGTCGGTAACGTATCGGGCAACCCAATTTCCTGGCAGGCACCGGCCACATCAGGAGAACCAACCGCCTGAGGAAGTCGCGCTAACAACCATAGCGCTTCGACAAATAAGGGATCTTGCTGGCCGCGTTTCAGAGCATCCTGGCCAATTCTGGTCACCTGATCGACCAGATCGTCCGTTGGCGTTCCTCCAGCAACGAGATAACGGACGATCTCCGGCAGGGAACGAAGGGCAGGCAGCTTTCCAAGACGCTGGTGGCCCATAGTTTGCCCCTACCAACAGTCGTTGGTCTGGTTATGGGCGGCAACCATGCTCAAAATCGGGGAACAGAACCGATAGACAGATGCCATTGCGCGAAAGCCTATGCATTAATGTCGCATTTCGGAGATGTTGGTAGAAGCATCTCAAAAAAAAGTCTCCCGCGCCAAGATTTTTACCACCCACCCGAAGATGCGTTCGCGACCGGGGGAGAGCCATTGGTTGATGGGGTGGCGAACTGATGCCGAAGGTCATGATAGATGCGACCGGTATGGGAATGCAGGGTACGCATTCCCATACCGGCAATTCCTTCTTCTTCGCCCTGCCGCGATAAGCATCTGACTTTACTTCTATTTTTTGTCCCAGACGCCTACGGTCCGCGCCATCGACATCAGTTGCGGACAATCTCCATGGACAAGCCCCTGAGCGGCCCCAACGCCCTCGGCCCCGACCGGATGACAGCAGAGGAGCGGCTGGCCGAGGTGGGCCGGTTGCTCGCCGCCGGCCTGTTGCGCGTGCGTGGCGGAGACATTCGCCTGGACTTCTCGCCTGCCCAGCGCGGTGGTGGTCGCGAACCACGCAACAGGGTTGGAGGGTTAGGATGACGCTGGTGCAGGCACGAAAACAGGCCGGCGGGCTGCCCCGTCCCGGTACCGACACGGAACGGGATGCCACGGTGCTGGCGCGGCTGGCCGCACTGAAAGAAATGAGCGTCAACGAATTGAAGACGGAATGGCGCCGCCTGTTCAGTGCAGACGCGCCGAACAACAGCCGTCCGTTTCTGGAAATGCGCTTGGCCTGGCGCATTCAGGAACTGAGCTATGGCGGCCCCACGCGGGAGACGGTCCGGTTGCTGGATGCGCTGGCCGACGAGGTGAATGGCAAGCCCGGTCGCAGGGCGATGCTGGTCGATCCGCGCAAGCCGGTGGCCGGCACGCGGCTGGTGCGCGAATGGAACGGGGTGGAGCACACCGTCACCGTCCTGCGCGATGGATTCGAGTTTGAGGGCCGGACCTTCCAGTCCCTGTCGGCGGTTGCCCGCACCATCACCGGCACGCGCTGGAACGGCTGGCGCTTCTTCGGGCTGCGGGAAATCGGAAGGGACAAGCCATGAAGCGGACAAATGCCCCCGCCAGCCCACCCCAACGCCGCCTGCGCTGCGCCATCTACACGCGCAAATCGACCGAGGAAGGGCTGGAGATGGAATTCAACAGCCTGGACGCCCAGCGCGCGGCCTGTGAGGCCTATATCGTCAGCCAGAAGGGCGAAGGCTGGGTGGCACTGCGGGACCGCTACGATGATGGCGGCTATTCCGGCGGCACCCTGGAACGGCCGGCCCTGCAACAATTGCTGGCCGATATCGATGATGGGCTGGTGGATGTGGTCGTCGTCTACAAGATCGACCGCCTGTCCCGCGCCCTGATGGATTTTTCCCGGCTGGTCGAGGTGTTCGATCGCAATGGCGTCACCTTCGTTTCCGTGACCCAGAGCTTCAACACCACCACTTCTATGGGCCGGCTGACGCTGAACATCCTGCTCAGCTTCGCCCAGTTCGAGCGCGAGGTGATCGGGGAGCGGATCAGGGACAAGTTTGCCGCCTCACGCGCACGCGGCATGTGGATGGGCGGCTATGTGCCCACCGGCTATGATGTGAAGGACCGCAAGCTGGTGGTGAACGCGGCGGAGGCCGCCACCATCCGCATGATCTTTGAACGATTCGTCCAGTTGGGCTCGGCCACCGCCCTGGTGGCACAACTGGCCAACGAAGGTGTCGTCAGCAAGCGGGGCAAGCCCATCGACAAGGGCTTCCTCTACAAGTTGCTGAACAACCGCATCTATCTGGGGGAGGCGGTCCACAAGGGCACGTCATATCCGGGCGAACATGCGGCGATCATCAGCCAGGATCTGTGGGACAAGGTCCATGCCATCATGCAGAAGAGCCCACGCTCCCGCGCCGCCGCCACGCGGGCACAGACGCCAGCCCTGCTGAAGGGCTTGATCTTCGGGCCAACCGGCACCGCCATGACGCCGACGGCCACCAAAAAGGGCAGCCGTCTATATCGCTATTACGCCTCGATGGATGTGATCCGGGGGCGGTCCATCGACCCGGATTCCGGCGCCCCGCTGCGCCTGCCGGCGGAGATGGTGGAGAATGCCGTGATCCGGGAGGTGCGCCGCCTTGTGCGTATGCCGGAGATCGTGGCGCAAACCCTGGCAGCGGCCCGCCCCGAAGCACCCGACCTGACCGAGGGAGAGGTGGTGGCGGCACTGGACCGGTTCGATGAGATCTGGTCTGCCCTGTTCGTGACCGAACAGGCGCGTCTGGTGCGGCTGCTGGTGGATCACGTCACCGTTACCGCAGACGGCATCATCGTTGACCTGCGCACAGCCGGCCTGGGCACAATGGTGCGCGATCTGCTCACCCCGCGCAGCCTGGAGAGCGTTGCATGAGCAACAGCCCCGATACCATCCGCATTGTCATCCCGCTCGCCCTGAAGCGCCGCAACGGCCGCCCGCGCATCGTGCCGCCGGCCGATATCGAAATGGCCGCCGACGGGCGCGCGCCCGATCCCCGTTTGCTGCGTGCCATCGCCCGCGCCTGGGACTGGCGTCGTCGGCTGGAGCGGGGCGAGGCGGCAACCCTGACGGACATCGCCGCCGCGGAGGGAGTGACGGTGCCCTTTATCAGCCGATTCCTGCGACTGGCCTATTTGTCGCCTATGGTTCTGGAACAGCTTCTGATCAACCGCCGCCCGTGCCCCCTGTCGCTGGACCGGCTGGCGACCGTCGCCCAGGCACCATGGCAGCAGCAGCCGGGCATGGTTTTCGAGGAGTGAAACGTTGCGTCGCGATTGACGTATGAACGTGCGTCATTACATTATCAGAGGAAGCTAACAAGGATGTCGCCATGCACACCACCCGCCTGACCAAAGTTGGAAATTCCACCGGG
>NZ_WIDQ01000022.1 GCF_009495745.1 Niveispirillum sp. SYP-B3756 | reverse complement strand
GGGGACAGGATCGACCATTCGTGGTCCGTAAGTTCGTAGCGGCGGCGCGTCATCAGGGGCTCCTTGTCAAAGCCCTTGAATCACGACGCCAATTCCAAACCAAGCAGTTTTATGAGTTTACTGCCTAAGGCGGTGGGGCGATGCCGGGCCTGCGGGGCCGATCAGAACAGTACGTCGTGATTGATGATGCGAGTGCCATCCAGGGCGTCCCGGACGCGACGCATCAAGGTCAATGCACCGGCGTCGACATGGTCGGGCAGAAAATCCCGCTTCATCTGTCCGATGCCATGTTCGGCGGTCAGGGCGCCATCGAACTGCCGGACAACAGCATACACAGTCGCTTCGATTTCGTGCGCGCGGGCCAGGGTGTCGCTGCCGATATGGGCGCCGATATGCAGATTGCTGTCGCCCAGATGACCGAAGGTGACAATCTTCACCTCCCCGAACGTGGTTGTCAGGGCTTGGCGGACGGCCTGGGCGAACGCGTCTGCCCGGCGGATATCGACGCTGATATCGAAGGAAATGAAGGGTGCCATCTCCCGCACCAGAATTTCCGATCCTTCACGCACGCGCCACAACTCGCCGACCTGTTTCAGCGAGGTGGCGGCGACGGCATCGACAATCAGGCCGGCGTCGAACGCCTCTTCCAGCAGGCTGTTGAAGGCGGCTTGGTCTGCCGCCTCATCGAAGCCCATCAGTTCCAGCAGGACATAGAAAGGCTGGCTGGGATCAACCGGTCGTCGCGTTGCGTCATGCCCGGCGACCATCGCATAATAATCCTGCCACATGACTTCAAAGGCCGACAGTTGCTGCAGGCGGCGGGCGCGCACCAGCAGGTCGAGCACAGCCTGGAAGCTGGAAAGCGAGAGGAAAGCCACCAGTTGGGTACGGGGTTGTGCCACCAGCTTCAGCACGGCACGGGAGACCACGCCCAGCGTTCCCTCCGAGCCGATAAAGAGCTGTTTCACATCATAGCCGGTATTGTTTTTCAAATACCGGTTCATGGCGCTGACAATGGTGCCGTCACTGAGCACCGCTTCCAGACCCAGAACATTCTGGCGCGTCATGCCCCAGCGGATCACCCGGTTGCCACCGGCATTGGTGGCGATGGTGCCGCCGATGGTGGCGCTGCCCTTCGCCCCCAGATCGATCGGATAAAGCAGCCCCTGTTCCATCGCCGCGTTCTGCACGGCCTCGACGGTGGCGCCGGCCTCCACGGTGGCGGTCAGGCCGACGGGATCGATCTCAACAATGCGTGCCATGCGCTCCAGGGAGATGACGATCTCCGCCGGGCCGGCATAGGCGCCACCGGCAACGCCCGTCCGGCCGCCATGAACGACCACCCTTTGTCCTCGGGCATGGCAGAGCGCCATGATCTGCGAAAGCTCCCCGGTGGATGCCGGCCGCACGATGGCGGGCCCTTCGGGCGGCACCGCGCGGAACGGATCACAGGAACGAAGGGTGACATCAGTTCCGGTCAGCAAGCCGCGGTCACCGACGATGCTGTGCAGATCAGAAAGCAGGGTGGCTTCGGTGCTTGTCATCAGACCGCCTTCGTGTCACGCCGGATCTGGATCAGTTCGATGGCGTAGCCATCGGGATCCTTCACGAAGGCCAGTTGGGGGGCGCCTTCACGCAAGGTCTTCGGGGCGGTGCCCTTGACCCCGCCATAATCGGCCAGCCGGTTCCACATGGCGGTGACATCGGGCACGCCGATGGCGATGTGCCCATAACCATTGCCGTGTGTATAATCTTCCGCCTTGTCCCAATTATAGGTCAGTTCCAAAGCGGCTGGCCCATCGCGGTAGCCGGCAAAGGACAGGAACAGGATGGAAAAACGTCCCTCTGCGAAATCGTACCGGTCCAGCAAATTCATGCCGAGCCCATCGCAGTAGAAACGCAGGGAAGCATCCACGTTGCGGACACGGATCATGCTGTGCAGGACGCGGGGGGTTTCGGCATCCTCACCCCAGACCCAGAACGGGTCGATATCGGCTGAACCCGGCATCGTGTTTCCTTAGATAAGCGATTGAACCCAATCGCTTATCTATCAGAAATCCAACCCGCCTCCGTTATCCTGGACCGCAATGTCCTTTGCTTTGTGCTGTCGGTGATGCCGTTCTGTCCAGCCCTATGCGGACAGGCGCTCCAGCCGCTGGACATTCGAGTTATCGCCGGGCAGGGATTGCTCGGACAGGTGCATCGCGCGGAATTCCCGCGGGGGAAGGCCATAGGTCGCCTTGAACATACGGCTGAAATGTGCCGCACTCTTGAAGCCCGACATGTAGGCGATCTCATGGATCGGATGTTCGCGCGTGCGGGGAGCAATCAGCCAGTCCCGCGCCTTCGGCAACCGGTTCTGCCACAGCAGTTCGGAGAAGGACGTATTGTTAGCCTTCAGTACATAACACAGATAACGTGGCGAGATTCCACAGTTGGCAGCCACCTTGTCGAAACACAGATCAGGATCCGTGATGTTCATCATGATGTAGTTTTCAATATCGGTCAGGCGCCGATCCACCAGGGTCTGGCGCTTGGGCATGTCGATACGACAGCTGCGGAGATGGTCGCCCAGGGCTTCCAACATGCTTTGGACCAGCGGCTTGGCCGCCCGCTGGCTCAACTGATCCCCATGCTCGATGAACAGATCAAGCATCTGCCGGACAACCTTGCCATCCGCGGAATCCAGATGGAACGGTTCGAAGAATTTCTCGGCTTCCTGGAGATGGGTGTAGAACATGTCCGGCGGCACGATGACCTGAAAGGATTCATGTGACGCTTCACCATCCCGGCATAAAGTTGCATGGAACGGCTGGTTTGAATCCAGAATGCCGGACTGACCGGCCCTTATTTCACACTGGCCTTGCGCCCGCACGATCTTTACCGATCCGCGTATTACAAACCAGATCACCCGCAGGCCGACCCGGTTCTTGCGGATATGCTGATAGGCCCGACGATAGGAGAGTTCCGAGATTGTTGAAATATGTGTTATCGAGATGGGGTAATGCAGTGCCTTGTCGAACCTGACACCCGTGAAATCCCCATTGGCGCACTCTAGATTTCCATCATAGAATTCGCGTTTCGTCAGCGCAGCATATGCCTTCAAGGCTTCGGAAGAATTGTACCCGTCATTTGTGTAAAGCCGTTCCATCATTTCCTCCCTGTGCACTGTATTTTTGATTTCAAGTTTGTCGGTGCAGGTTTCCCTCTGCTTGCGACAGCCGTCAGCTTACAGCAAACGGATAAGGACAATTCCATAGCTTTCACCCTTAGCCAGGCGAAAGGTTGTCATCCTTGCTGGAATGATCATTCAGTATGCGAAATGCCGAGTCAAGGGGGAACGGTGCTCTTGTGTGCAGGCTACGCCTCTTGCGTGGAGACATGAAGATGATGAAGCGGGGTACCTTGGCGGAACAAGGCGGCCCCGCTTCATCTGGAGCGGTTTTCGGCCAACCGAAAACCGCCTCAGCCCTTGAAATTGTCTTTGGCGGATCGCACGGCGGCGAATGCCTCCACCGCTCGTGCGGGTCCATATTCAGGTTTCAGGAAGGGGGCCCGTAGAAATGGGTTCGTGGCGAGTTCATCCTTGAGCAGGCAGGGAACCGTTGGAACACCATTATCGACCATCTTCAGCAGCAACTGCGCCCGTGCGCGCGTTGCTGCTGACGCGTCGATGCTCATGGCGAAGCCCGCATTGCCACGGGCATATTCGTGTGCCGCATAGATTTCCGTGTCGGGAGGCAATTGGGCCAGGCGCTGCAGACCGTTCCACATCTGCTCTGCCGTGCCCTCGAAGATCCGGCCGCATCCAAGGGGGAACAGCGCGTCCCCGACAAAGGCAACGCCCGCATCGGGGGCATGGAACGCCACATGGCCCAGGGTATGCCCCCCGACATCGATCACGTTGAAGGATGTGGCGCCAAGAGCGACCATATCGCCGGGGACCACGACCTGATCAATTTCCGAGATTTTGCGTACCTCTTCCGGCCCGATAATCTTTGCACCGGTTGCCGCCACGATGGTGGCATTGCCGCCGGCATGGTCAGGATGCCAATGGGTATTGAAAATATAGTCGATCCCCCAGCCGATCTTCGAGGCTTCGGCCAGGATGGCCTGGGCATCCGGGCTGTCGATGCACGCGACCTTGCCGGTGAGCGTATCCTTGCACAGGAAGGCGTAATTATCTTGCAGGCAGGGGAATTGATGGATCGTCAGGGACATGATGTCGACTCCGGATTCACGCCATAAACCAAGGCGGTGGTCTGGCCTTTACGTCTGCCGCAAGCACCGTCGCCGCATCCGCGGCCCGGCTTCACGCCGCATGTGCGGCGCAGCGGCAGTCGTAGCCCGCGCAGAATGCCATGGCCGACATGGTCCATCCCTGCACCCAGTCTGGCCTATGGGAGCAGATCAAGCCTCAAGTGTGTTGAGTCTCGTGAAAGCCTGTAACAGGCTGATTATGCGATAGCTATTGCGGTAGAGCTGAAGCCGGATGCCGTTCCGACTGGGACGCTTTGGACCTGGTTCTTGAAGAGGGCCGCAATTTGTAGGAAAAAATGGAAGGAAAATTTTATGGGCGCACCAGGGTCGGGAAATTACGCGCGAAATTATCCATTGCTCCCGATATCAACGGGAGAGTTTTGGGTCTGCGTCCCGATCGGCACTCCTATTTCTAAATGACTTCAATTAGATAAATCACTTTCCCATTGGATACGGACTGATCGTGACGCTATGTGTGCTGATTTCAACCAACAAGAACATCATAAAGGTAAGAACGCCATGACATCGAATTGCGATGCGACGGAAGGTGCAAAGGGGGGGAGCGTCAGGTCCGTTCTCGACATTTTGACGTTCCTGGCCACAACCGGCCAGCCGAGTGGCGTTAACGCGATCGCCCGGGCGCTGTCGATCGCTCCCAGTTCCTGCTTCAGAATTCTCAAGCAGTTGCAGGCGTCGGAATTCGCGGAATTTGATGAAGATACCAAATGTTATTCACTGGGATGCGGGGCGGCGGTCCTGGCGCGACGGGCGCTTGACCCCAATAATGCCTTCGTGATGCTGCGCCCGAAACTGGAACAGTTTGTCGAAGCCCATAATGTGGCGATCGGATTCTGGCGCCTGCTGCCGCGCCGCCGCATGGTGCTGGCCGGGTTTGTCGAAGGCCATAGTTTGATGCGCATCCAGATGACATTGGGGCAGCGCTTGCCCATGCTGGTCGGCGCTGTAGGGCGTGCCTTTGCTGCGGAACTTTGTATGCCGGAAGATGAATTGAAGGCGGATTTCGAGCGTTTGCGCTGGCAGCAGCCACTGACGTTCGAAGAATATCGGGCGCAGGTTCTGGAGTGCGGGCAGAAGGGTTATGCGGTTGATCGGGATAATTTCGCGCATGGCGTGACCACCGTGGCGGTGGCTCTGCGCGATGCGCAATCGGTCACCCGCTATGGTCTGTCAGCCATCATGTTCAGCGGCTCGCAGACAGAAGAGCGGGTGGCGATGGTGGGCGAAGCCCTTACGCAGCTTGTCAATTGGGCGGCATCCAGAATCCACTGAAATCATCCCGGCAGCGCCTGCACCCGATGCCCGACCGTCTGATGGCTGGCGCCGGGAAGGGATGCAGGCGGTTCACCGGCCATCAGCCCCAGGAAGCGATCACATCCTCTGCTTCATATATGTCGGGGGAGGGGGGCCACTGGATGGCGCCGGGCGTGCGGGAAAACCGCGGTGCCGGTGCCGGTTGCACCACACCGGCCGATTCAACGAACGTCTCACGCGCCACATTGTGGGGATGCTTGGGGGCCTCGGCCAGGGACAACACCGGCGCGAAGCAGACATCCGTGCCCTCCATGACCGCACACCATTCGTCGCGCGTGCGGGTGATAAAAATATCGCGCAAAGCCTGGCGCATCTGCGGCCAGTCCTTGAAGGACATCTGCGGCTGGGTCAGCGTATCACCGGCCCCGGTCTTTTCCAGCAGCAACGCATAGAATTGCGGCTCGATCGAGCCGATGGAGACCCATTTTCCATCCGAGCACTGGAAGGTGCCGTAAAAGGGGGCGGCCCCGTCGAGCAGGTTGGCCTCGCGCTTGTCCTGCCATTTGCCGCCGGCATGAAGCCCATAGAACAAGGACATCAGATAGGATGCACCATCGGTCATGCCGGCATCAACAACCTGACCCTGGCCGGTGGCGCGGGCGTGCAGCAGGGCTGCCAATATCCCGGTAACCAGGAACATGGCCCCGCCACCATAGTCGG
Organism: Niveispirillum sp. SYP-B3756; assembly: GCF_009495745.1. GTDB lineage: Bacteria > Pseudomonadota > Alphaproteobacteria > Azospirillales > Azospirillaceae > Niveispirillum. Next base: position 50,098 of record NZ_WIDQ01000022.1, on the reverse strand, counting down.
CGGCGATGTTGAGCGGGGCCACCGGCCGATCAGCCGGACCAATGGCATGGAGCGCGCCCGTCAACGCCAGATAGTTGATGTCATGGCCTGCCGTATGGGCGTAGGGACCAAATTGCCCCCAACCGGTCATGCGGCCATAAACCAGCGCCGGATTGCGTGCCAGCATGACATCCGGTCCCAGGCCCAGCCGTTCCATCACGCCGGGCCGGTTGCCTTCAAAGGTGATATCCGCCTTCTCGGCAAGTCGCAGGCAGGTTTCCACAGCCTCCGGCGTCTTCAGATCCAGAGTGATGCGGCGGCGGCCGCGCGCATCGGGTCGGTACGCGGGCGGCGGTGGCGCGCCCTTGCGCGCGATCTCCACCACATCGGCACCCATATCGGACAGCATCATGCCGGCGAAGGGGCCGGGTCCGATACCGCCAAATTCCAGAACCTTCACGCCGGTCAGCGGGCCTTTTGCCATTTTCACAATCCTCGATTTCCGGTCAGCGGGAAAGATAGCCGCCATCGACGGCCAGCACATGCCCGAAACAGAAAGTTGACAGGTCGGAGCTGAGCCACAGAACCGCTTCGGCGATTTCCTCCGGCGTGCCCAGCCGGCCGTTCACGCTCAACATCTTCGCCAATGCGCGGCTGTCCAGCCCGACCCGGGCGACATTTTCGGCCAGCATGGGTGTATCAATGCCGCCGGGAGCGACCATGTTGATCCTGACGCCCTTGTCGCCATAGGTCATCGCCGCGCCCTTGGTCATGGCCACGACGCCGGCCTTGGTCCCGCTATAGACGCTGCCGGTCAGATGCGGGCGCTGAGCGCTGATGGAGGTGATGTTGACGATGGTGCCGCCACCCTGCGTCAGCATCTGCTTGATCTGCCGCTTCATGCACAGGAAGACGCCACGGAAATTGACGCCATAGAGCATGTCGGCCATCTCGTCGGAAACGTCTGCAAACAGGCTCGCTTCCTTGTCGATGGCGGCATTGTTGCACGCACAGTCCAGCCGGCCATAGGTTTCCAGCGTCGCCGCCATCAGGGCGTCCACCGAGGCAGCATTGGACACGTCGCAGTGAACAAAGCGGGCGTCACCGCCTGCCTGACGGATGGCCGCCTCCACTTCCTGTCCGGAGGCCGTGTCGACTTCCGCGACAATGACCTTGGCACCCTGCTGGGCGAAGCCTTCGGCGATGGCGCGTCCCATGCCGCGGCCGGCACCGGTGACGAGCGCCACCTTTCCCCCCAAACCGTAATTCTTCATCGTTGATCACCATTGTTGTGCCCCGGCATCGCCGTGGCCGGTGTGGATCTGCGGCACGACTATAGGCCTGGGCCGGAAAATCGCTGTGTCCAGCGACGGCAACACGGCTGTTCTCCAGCCGCAATGACACGACCGGAATGGCGGTCGCGTACAAGTTCGCAATCAACCACGGACAAGAGGCAGGGTGCATACAGGGAGCTATGCTGATCGGTCCGGCCCGATCACGTGATCGTTGGAATGAGCGAGCGGAATGACCAAGACAGCCACCAGTCTGGACGACAAATACACCCGACGCAGCGGCCGCGTCTTCCTGTCCTCCAACCAGGCGCTTGTCCGGCTGCCGATCGACCAGGCGCGTCGGGATCGGGCCGCCGGTCTGAAGACGGCGGGTTATATCTCCGGTTATCGCGGCTCACCACTGGGGGTCTATGACGCCGCTCTCTGGGCGGCGCAGAAGCATCTGGATGAACATGACATCCGCTTCGCCCCCGGTCTGAATGAGGAACTGGCGGCGACGGCGATACGAGGCACCCAGGAACTGGCCTGGTTCGGCAAGTCCGAGTATCAGGGGGTCTTCGGCCTTTGGTATGGCAAGGGACTGGGCGTTGATCGCGCCTGCGAGGCGCTGAAGCTTGGCAACCTGGAAGGGGCGTCCGCCACCGGCGGCTTTCTGGCCGTCGCGGGTGACGATCATGGCGGCAAATCCTCGGCCAGCGCGCATCAATCCGAACATACGTTGATCGCCGGCTTTCTGCCGGTTCTATATCCGTCCACGACGGCAGAGATTATTGAGTTCGGTCTTTACGGCTGGGTCTTGTCGCGGTTCAGCGGCCTCTATGTCGGGCTGAAATGCGTCACCGATACGCTCGACCTGACCGCGTCCGTGGAACTGCCGGACATATTCCGCTCCTTCATCCAGCCGAACATCCTGATGCCGGTGGGGGGGCTGAATGTCCGCAACACCAAGTCGCCCCTGGAGCTGGAGGCGCTGACCGTCAATCACCGCCTTCCCGCAGCGCAGGCTTTCGTTTGCGCCAATCCGCTGGACCGGGTGGTGCTGGATGCACCGCATCGGACATTGGGCATTGTCGCGGCCGGCAAGGCCTATCTGGACTTGCGGCAGGCCCTGGCCGATCTGGGCCTGAGCGAGGAACGCTGCCACACCCTTGGCATCCGCCTCTATAAGCCCGGCATGATCTGGCCGCTGGAGCGGGAGGGGGCCGTCGCCTTTGCCCGGGGGCATCGCGCCCTGCTGCTGGTGGAGGAGAAGCGGCCGGTCATGGAGGATCAGTTTGCCCGCTATCTCTATGATCTTCCGGCGGATAGCCGGCCGGCCCTGTTGGGCAAGCATGACGTGGCCGGTGCTGCGCTGCTGCCATCGGTCGGTGAGCTGAGCCCGGCCCTGATCCGCCGGGCCTTGCGCACGGTGCTGGATCAGATCGGCATGGGCGATGGTGAGTTGCATCGCATCCAGGACCGCTTTCTGGACCTGGAAAAACGCTCCCTGGCCTTCGGCGGGGGCAAGGTCCGTACCCCCTTCTACTGTTCGGGCTGTCCCCACAATACCAGCACGAAGGTTCCCGACGGCAGCTACGCGATGAGCGCGGTCGGCTGTCAGGGGCTTGCCGCCTATGTGATGCCGGAGCGCCGCACCATGCTGCCCATGCCGATGGGTGGTGACGGTATGCCCTGGGTATCCGTGGGGCCGCTGGTGGAACGGGAACATATGTTCCAGAACATGGGCGACGGCACCTATTCCCATTCCGGCCTGCTGGCGATCCGGGCGGCCGTGGCGGCCAAGGCCCGCATGACCTTCAAGCTGTTATACAATGATGCGGTGGCGATGACCGGCGGGCAGCCGGTCGAGATGCATATCAGCCCGGTCGATATGGTGCGCCAGCTCGTCTCTGAAGGTGTGTCGCCGGTCGCCCTTGTCTCCGACGCGCCGGAGAAATATGCCGGCGCCGCGCTGCCCACCGGCGTCACCGTCCATCACCGTGACGACTTGGACAATGTTCAACGCATGATGCGGGAGCAGGAGGCGACGTCCGCGATCGTCTATGAACAGACCTGCGCCACCGAAAAGCGACGCCGGCGCAAGCGGGGAAACTATCCCGACCCCGACAAGCGAGTGTTCATTAACCAGGATGTCTGTGAAGGATGCGGGGATTGTTCTGTCCAATCCAATTGCGTATCGATCCTGCCGCTGGAAACGGAACTTGGGCGCAAGCGCAAGATTGATCAATCGACCTGCAATAAGGATTTCAGTTGCGTCAAGGGCTTCTGCCCGTCCTTCGTCACCGTCGAAGGGGCGAAGATCGCCATGCGGGCCGTTGCCGACCCCGCCCGGCTGGACGCGTTGATCGCAAAATTACCGGCACCGCCGGTCGCGCCGTTGGGCCGTGACGGCTATAACATGCTGGTCGGTGGCATCGGCGGCACCGGTGTCCTGACCATTGGGGCCTTGCTGGGCATGGCTGCACACCTGGAGGGCAAGGGTTGCACCGTCCTCGACATGACGGGGATGGCGCAGAAGGGTGGGGCGGTCACCGCCCATATCCGTGTCGGGCAAACGCCGCAGAGCCTGTATTCCACCCGCCTCGGCGTTGGTTCCAGCGACCTGATCCTGGCCTGCGATGCCGTTGTTGGGTCCGGTCAGGATCTGCTGAAGACGATCAATCCAGGCATCACCACGGCCATTGTCAATCTGGATGTCACCCCCACGGGCGAGTTCCAGACCAACCGTGCCGTCGATTTGGGTGAGGACAGTCTGCCGGCCGCCATCGAAACGGCGTTGGCCGGTGGCCCGATGCACAAGCTGCGGGCGTCATCGCTGGCCACGGCGCTGATCGGTGACAGCATTGCCACCAATGTCCTGATGATGGGATATGCCGCGCAGAAGGGCCTGTTGCCGGTCACCATCGCCTCGATCGTGCAGGCAATCGAACTGAACGGCACCTTTGTGAAGGGCAATCTGCGCACCTTCGCCCTTGGCCGTCTGGCGGCCCATGCGCCGGAAGAACTGGCCAAGGTCATCAGCCCGGTGAGCAAGCCGGCGGAAGAAACGCTGCGGTCGCTGATCCAGACGCGGATGACGCTGCTGACAGCCTATCAGAGCGAAGCCTATGCCCAGCAATATCTGGATTTTGTCCGGGAAATGGAAACGGCCATCGCCGCCAGAAAGGTGGCGGACAGCGGGTTGCTGTTGCGGGAGATCGTGCAGACGCTTGCCAAGCTCATGACCTACAAGGATGAGTATGAGGTGGCCCGGCTGCACACCGATCCAAAGTTCTGGGAGCGGCTGCGGGAGCAGTTCGATGGCGATTTCAAGGTCAAGTTCCATCTGGCACCGCCCATGCTGCCGGGCCGTGATGCATCGGGGCGGCCGCGCAAGCGGGCCTTCGGGGCCTGGGTTTTGCCCGTTTTCCGGCTGCTCGCCCGCCTGAAGGGGCTGCGGGGCACACCCTTTGACCTGTTTGGCTATACGGCCGAACGCCGGATGGAGCGGCAGTTGATTGCCGACTATCAGGTGATGATGCGGCAGGTGGTGGCGCAGTTGGATCAGGGCCGTCTCCACGCTGCCATCGAACTGGCCGGGGCGGCCAGCGACGTGCGCGGCTATGGTCCGGTGAAACACGCGGCCTATGAGCAATATCTGGCGAACCGGAAGCTGTTGCTGGACGCCTTTGCCAAAGGCCCGCCGGCCAAGGCTCCCGTGGACAGCGTGACCCAGCGGGCCTGATAAAAAACCCCGCCCCGGTCGAACCGGGGCGGGGTTTTTATTTGGGTGCGATGCCTGGGGCGCCCTATCTGTCCACCCAGGTGACGGCGTCATCCAGGGTCGACCGGCGGGAGCGGAAGCTGTTTGCCGGGTGCTCCGCCGCCGGATAACCGAAAGAAGCACCTAGCACGACCAGACGGTTCTCCGGGATGCCGAAATGATCGTGGATCAGCGGGGCGTGGGCGGCCAGTGCCGCCTGGGGGATCATGCCGATCCCCAGGCTCTGTGCCGCCAGCAGCAGGGTTCCCACATACAGGCCGGTATCGATGGTCCCATAGGTGCCCAGATCGCGTTCGGATGTGAGGATCAGGGCGTGGGGTGCGCCGAACAGACGGAAATTCTCCAGTGCCTGCTTGGCCGATGCCGGGCGGTCGCCATAGGCAATGCCGACGCTTTCATAGAGTTGCCAGCCGACCTCCCGCTGGCGTTCCTTGTAGACACCGCGATAGGCGCTGGGGAAGGCCAGGTCGGGCTGCATCGCGGCGGCCCCTTGCGTCATCTCCTGACAGGCACGGTCGAACAGGCGGGCGCGGAACCGTTCCGTTCCCTCACCCTCCGTGACGATGACCTGCCAGGGCTGTGAATTGCACCAGGACGCCGACATCTGGGCCAGTGCCAGCATCTGCCGGATCGTGTCACGCGGCACGGGCTCCGGGCGGTAGGCGCGGCAACTGTAGCGTCCCGCCAGCAGCCGGGAGAGCACTGCGGCCTCCGGGCTGAGCGCCTCGTCATCATCCAGCGGCTTGCGATCAATTTGCTCCATCATTCCACTCCGAGAATTGCGGCGCTGGTGGGCAGACCACTGCCGCCGGTCACCAACATGGTCTTCACACCGGGAACCTGATTGACCGCCTGGCCGCGCAGTTGCCGGACCGCTTCGGTAATCCCATTCACCCCATGGATATAGGCTTCGCCGAGCTGCCCGCCATGCATGTTGAGGGGCAGGGTGCCGCCGATCTCGATATTGCCGTTCTTGATGAAGTCCTTGGCTTCGCCCCGCGCGCAGAAGCCATAGGCTTCCAGGCTGGGCAGGATGGAGGGGCCGAAATGATCGTAGAGGATGGCGGCCTGGATGTCCTTCGGACCCAGACCCGACTGTGCGTAAAGCTGGCGCGCGGCCGCAGCGCTCTCGTCGCGCGGAGAGATATCGTCACGGTAGAAGCCGCCGAGCGAGACCGAGCCGCCGGGAGACCCTTGCGCCGCCGCCCGGATATAGACCGGCTTCTGACGCAGATCGCGCGCCCGCTCTGCACTGGTGACGACGATGGCAACCCCGCCATCGCTTTCCTGGCAGCAATCGAGCAACCGCAACGGGTCGGCGATCATGCGCGAGGCCTGATGGTCGGCAATCGTGATCGGCTTGCCATAGAAGAAGGCATTGGGGTTGGTGGCGGCGAATTTGCGCGCCGTGACGGCATAATTGGCGAAATCCAGGCTGGTTGCCCCGGTTTCATGCATGTACCGGCGCATCATCAGGGCGATCATCGCGGCCGGCGTCATCAGGCCGGCGGCCCCATGATAGGCGAAGATGACATTGTCGCTGGTTGGCGGCAGCGAATGCATGGGCGTTCCGAACCGGTACTCCGACCGTTCATTCATGGCGCGGTAACAGACCACGACCTTGGCGACGCCGCAGGCAATGGCCATGGCGGCCTGCTGCAGCGGCGCACAGGAGGCGCCCCCTCCCTGGCCGATACGGGAGAAGAATTTCAGATCCTTGCCCCCGATGGCCCGGAAGATCTCCTGCTCGCTGTTATTGTCCATGACGAAGCTGGACATGCCGTCCACCTCGCCAGGGTCGATACCGGCATCCGCCAGCGCGGCCAGTGTCGCTTCCACCGCCAGGCGCAGTTCGCTGCGGCCGGAGTTCTTCGAGAATTCGGTGGCGCCATAACCGGCGATGGCGGTCTTGCTGCTGAAATTATTCATATTCATGATCCTTGGGGCTATGCCGGGCGCTAATCACACAAGGCGGAAGCGCAGGCCGGCCACGTCGCCGCGGCGCACAAATTCAGTCGTCACGGCCGTGCCAATCGTCACGCTCTCTGGTGGCGTTCCGTCCATCGCGGCCAATATCCGTACCCCTTCCTCCATATCCGCCAGCACGACAGGATGCGGGGAGGTGAAGCCCGGCAGCGGGGGGTGATAATGGATGACATAGCTGTGGATCACGCCTTTGCCGGACAGGGGATATTCCTGCCAGTCAAATGAACGGCAATGAGGGCAGCAGGGGCTGGGCAGGCTGCGCAATGTTCCGCAGTCGGAACATTTCTGAACAAGCAGGCGCTGATCCACCAGGCCCCGATAGAAGAAATCGAAATCGCGGTTGGAGCAGGGGGCATTGTGTCCCCGGTCGTTCTCGACATTGTAGGACATGGGTCAGGTTCCTTCAAACGGCTGCCGGCCCCATCAAAGTGGGCGGCAGATGCGGGCGAGGTAATTGCTTGGGGCGTTTCTGTCTTCTGGTCTACCGGTTCAGCGATGCTGTGGCGACAGGGCGGGCCTTGGCCCATCTGACGACGACCAGGAAAAGCAGTGTCGCCGCCAGCAAGGCGGCGGCGCATCCCAGGAAGGCCGGCTGATAATGGCCATCCAGCATGAACAGCCAGCCGATCAGTGGTGTGACGCCGAAGATGAAAGGCAGTTTGATCGCGTAGCTGTAGCCCATCGCCTTGCTGACGCCAGCGGGGCCGAACAAAGCGGCAAGGACCGCCCCATGCAGGGTCACCAATGGAACGGTCACGATGCCCAGGATGGCGGCAATGATGGGGAAGATGGCCGTGGGCGCCAGCACCAGCAGCAGCCACATGATGGTCTGGGTAAACGCGGCCAGCACCAGGGCCATGGACGCGCCCAGCTTGTCCGACAGCCATCCGAACAGCAGCGTTCCGAAGATACCGGCACCCGCATAAAGGGACAGCAAGCCGGCGGCCTGCGCCTGTGACAGATCGCGGCTGACGGCATAGGGAACGGCGTGGACGGTATAGGCGGTGCCGATACCGGCCAGAATGCCGATGCCCAAGGCCAGCAGCCAGAAATCGCCACGACGGAAGAAACGGATTGTCGGTGTGGCCATTCTGCCGGCGGCCGCCTGGCTGTCGCTCTCCGTCGGTCTTTCACTGACCAGCAGCAGCGGCAGCAACAGCGCGAAGGAGGCGGTGGCGAAGCCGTGATAGATCGCCTCCCGGCCCCACGCCGGCAACAGCAGCGCCACCAGGAAGGGCGTGGCAAAAAGCACCAGTGGCAGATTGATAATGCTCAACACTTTGCCACGGCCCACGGCCACCCACCGGGTCGCCAGTGTGACCGGCCCCAGCACGGCGATCAGGCTGGTGCCGGCGCCGATCAGGGCAAACATCGCAATCGCAACGCCATAGTCGGCCCCGAGACTTAATCCCGCATAGCCGATACCGTTGAGGATGGCACCGGCCATCATCATGGCGCGGACCGGCAGTTTACCCATCAGCCCCCCCAGCAGGGCGGAGAAGATGCCAAGCGCGGATATCAGGGCGCTCATGCCGAAGGAGGCCTGTGCCCGATCCACCCCGAAATGGGCTTCGTTTGCCGTCAATAAGGGGCCGAAGGATCCGAAGGCCAAGCCCATGCCAATATTCTGGGCAACAAAACAGGCGGCGATGGTTCGTTGACGGCGTTTGTGATCATGCCGTTCGCTGGTCTCCGACACGGGGCTTCCTCCCATTGTTCGTTACCATTGTAAAGCAGTGCGGCCCAATCGATGCGGCCAGCAAGGCAATCGTTTATGCCTGTCACCGCAGAACGCCTGTGCCCTCAAGGTGTGGATTGGAGGATCATTTCCCACTTGATGGGTCATTGTCTCGCCACAAGGCCATGCTGTAGTAGCCAACACTGCTGAGCCATGCCATCGCGCCCATCACCATGGGCGGGAGAATTCTTCCCGACGGATCTCTGCGTCCGACGTCCGCCGTGAGAGCGTTGCCAGCGTGAGGAGACCGGAGCCCGCTCAGCTTTTGTCGGCGACGATGGGGATTTCCCTGGACATGGATGCTCTCATTATTGGCTCCCACCCGTTTCTCCTGGTCATGCGGATCCGCCGTTGCTGAGCAGCAGTCTAAAGTAATCCATCCAATGGGAAGCGACTGGCACGGCAATGGATCATGTCCCTGGCCGTAGCGCGGTTGACGCCTGCCAAGGCACGATTTGACTGTTGCCGGTTTGACGTTTGGCTGTGCCTGCAAAGGTCCAGGCAGGCATTGCGCCCGTCACCGCTTCGGTGTGCAACCGATGTCTGGGCAACTTTCATGGTCGACGAACATGTCAGCCGATCTTCCTTTTGAACTTGGTGCGCTTTCGGCCTGGATGGATGGCCAGAGGATCGGGCAAGGACCGATCCAGCACGTCCGACTGCTTACGGGGGGAACCCAGAACATCCTGATGCGCTTTTGCCGGGACGGACGGGACTATGTTCTGCGCCACCCGCCGGCCAATCCCCGTACCACGAGCAACCGGGTGATAGCGCGGGAGATTGAGTTGCTGGGCGGCTTGACGGGCAGCAAGGTGCCCCATCCCGCTTTGATCGCCGGCTGCACGGACGTCTCTGTGCTGGGCGCGGTCTTCTATCTGATGGAGCCCGTGGACGGCTTCAATCCGACGGTGGCGCTCAGTGCCCCGGCGGCCGACGATGCCGCCGTCAGACATCGGATGGGCCTGGAACTGATGGACGGTCTGGCCGCGCTGGGCGATATCGATCCGGTCGCCGTCAATCTGCAGAATTTTGGCAAGCTGGAAGGTTTCCTCGACCGGCAGACCGGCCGCTGGGCCTCCGAACTGGCCGGCTTCTCGCAGTTCGCGGGATGGGAAGGGCCGGCGGCCCTGGGCAATGTCGAAGCCGTCGGGCATTGGCTGGACGATAACAAGCCGTCCTCCATGAAGGCGGGCATCATTCATGGTGATTTCCACATCGGCAACATGATCTATGCCGACGATGGCACCCTGCTGGCCATTGTCGATTGGGAAATGGCAACGCTGGGTGACCCGCTGGTCGATCTCAGCCGGGTGCTGATCAGTTGGCCCGACGCCGGTGTGCGGATGCCCTACACCATGCGGGTCGACCGTCTGGACGGGTTTCCCAGCCGGGCGGAGATGGTCCGGCGCTATGCCGACCGCTCGGGCCGCGATCTTTCGGCTCTGCCCTGGTTCGAGGTACTCGCCTGTTACAAGCTCGGCATCCTTTTCGAAGGAACACATGCCCGTGCCCAGGCGGGCCTCGCGGACAAGGCAACGGGCGACCGGCTGCATGGGGCAGCAGTCGCCTTGCTGGACAATGCCCGTCGGATCATCGCGCGGGCCTGAACAATCTGGAGCAGCAAATGGATTTCGACCTTTCCACCAAACAGCGTGAATGGCTGGACCGGGTGCGGACCTTCATGGCGGCGCATGTGGTGCCCGCCGTTCCGACCTACTATGCCCAACTGGACCGGGAACGCTGGAAACAGCCCGATATCCTGCAGGAACTCAAGGCCAGGGCCCGTGCCGAAGGCCTGTGGAACCTGTTCATGACGCCGACCGACCATGATCACGGCGATTATCACGGTGCGGGGCTGAGCAACCTGGAATATGCGCCGCTGGCCGAGGAGATGGGCCGCGTCGTCTGGGCGTCGGAAGTGTTCAATTGCTCCGCCCCCGATACGGGCAATATGGAAATCCTGCATCGGTACGGCACTGAGGCCCAGCAGGAACTGTGGCTGAAGCCGCTGATGGCGGGTGACATCCGCTCGGCCTATGCGATGACGGAGCCCGACGTCGCCTCCTCCGACGCGACAAATATGCAGACGGAAATCCGGCGCGACGGCGATGATTATGTCATCAATGGCCGCAAATGGTGGATTTCGGGTGTGGCGGACCCGCGTTGCAAGGTGATGATCGTCATGGGGCGCAGCAATCCCGACGCCCCGCGTCATCGCCAGGCCTCGCAAATCCTGGTGCCGATGGGCACACCGGGCGTCACCATCGGCCGCAACATGACCAATTTCGGCTATGACGACGCGCCGCACGGTCATTGCGAGGTGAGTTTCGACAATGTTCGTGTGCCGGCGGAGAACATGATCCTGGGCGAGGGCAGGGGATTTGAAATCTCCCAGGGCCGCCTGGGGCCGGGCCGCATTCATCATTGTATGCGGATCATCGGTCTGGCCGAGGTGGCGCTGGAGAAGATGATCCGCCGGCTGATGAGCCGGTCGACCTTCGGCAAGCGGCTGATCGACCATTCGGTCTGGGAGCAGCGCATCGCCGACGCGCGGATCGATATTGAAATGGCGCGCCTGCTGACGCTGAAGGCCGCCGACATGATGGACAAGGTTGGCAACAAGGTGGCCCGGCTGGAGATCGCCATGATCAAGGTGGCGGGCCCGCGTGCCGCCCTGCGCATCATTGACAATGCCATCCAGGCCTTTGGCGCCGGCGGGCTGGACAGCGACGCCGGGACGGCCGCCCTGTTCGCCCGTGTGCGTGCCCTGCGGATTGCGGATGGGCCCGACGAGGTCCATGCCCGGACCATCGCTCTGCTGGAACAGAAGCGCTATCCATCATAAGGCTTGCAGAGGCCCTGTCGATCCGTGGATAGACAGGGCCTCTGCATATCTTGGCGATCAGAACCGGTACTGCAGCTCCATGCCATACATGCGCGGCCGCCCCGGTGCCGCGGCATTCACGCCCAGCGAAGCGCCCTGCGCCAACCCGCCGACATAATAATCCTTGTTTGTCAGATTGGTAGCAAAGGCGCTCAAGGTCATATCCGTGCCCAGCAAGTCGGACCAGGACACGCGCATGTTCAGCAGCGTATAGGCCGGCACCCGCGTGTCGGGTGTCAGGCTGTTATAGTGGTTGCTGAAATATTGCCCGCTTTGTGAATAGACGTCACCGCGGATCGACAGGTCGCCCAGCCGCCCGTCGAGTGGCAGTTTGAGCTGCACATAGGCCGTGCCGGCGGTTTTGGGCGTGTCGGCGTAGGAATCATAGACGAACAGATTACCGAACACGATCGAGCGGTTGCGGGTATAGGCCGCATCTGTATAGGCCAGATTGCCGCCGACCTCCAACGCGTCGGTCAACAGGATGGAGGCCTCGACCTCGAACCCCTTCACCTGGGCCTCTGGCACATTGACCGTGACCGCAACCGAGTTTGCTTGGGCCGGCCCCGGTCCGTCCAGATCGACAATGGGGAACTCCGTGCGCTGCACATTCTTCACCCACTGCTTGTAGGCGGCCACATTGAAGCGGGCCGGCCGGTCGGCGACGGCACCGCTCCATTTCAGGCCTACTTCGACATCCTTGGCCGTCTCCGGCTTGAACAGGGCGCCGGCGCCGGAAGCATCAAACGGCCGCAATGGTGCCGAACCATTGAGGCCGCCGCTCCGCCAACTGCCGCGATGGGTGATATACAGCATGGCATCGTCGGTGACCTTGTAGTCGGCACCAACGGTCCAACTCGGCTTGTCGAACTTCACCGACAGGTCGTTGGTCGGATAGTTACCATAGACATTGCCGTCCGGCAGATGGCTGAGCCGTACCCGCTCCCAGGTATGGCGGAAGCCACCGGTGATGCTGACATCCTCCAGGCCGATGGACGTGAGGTCATAAGTGGTCTGGACGAACAGCGCCTTGGACCGGCTGCGTGTCCGGAACGAGGAGGTGGTGCCAGTGGGCGGCAGCACCGGCGCCAGCTCGAAATAGGTTTGCGGCCAATGAGTCAGAGAACTTGAGTCGTAGTAATAAGCTCCCAGGATATATTCCAGATCCCCGCCAGCCGCCTTGCCCTGCACCTGGGTTTCATTGGAGATGGACCGCGTCGTCTCCAGATTGCCGAAATCCTTGGATACAATATTGCAAGTGCAGATAGCCAGGAAGGGCGAACCCAGTTCCGAGACATTGTAGTGTGACCGCGACCGGCTCCAGCCGAAGATGTTCTTGATGCTGATATCGTCGGAAACATCATAAGTAGTGGCGTTTGTCAGAAAGTGATTGCGCCCACTGAAGAATGTCTTACCGCTTTGCAGATCCGTGAGATCGACCGTATAGGCCCCCAATTGTTTTTGGCGTGCGATGGCGGCGGGGTAACCACCCGGATTGACACCCGGATGTGCCGCAACAAAGGACGCCCAGGCTCCTGGCCCAAACACCGTGTCAAGGGCGGGACTGAAAAGGAAGGCGGCGGAACTTGCCAGCGGCAGGCCGGTAGCGGCATCGGTTGATCCCGGCATGTTCACGCTCCACGGCACCACGCTTGTCGAGTTGCCGCCCGAGCGGGTGTATTCGACCACTGTGGTGTTCGTCAGGTTCTCGCTAGGATTAAAGGTCATGGAGACACGACCGCTCTTGCGGTCCAGCTTGCCGAGGCGGGGGTTGAGATTGTTGCCGCCGTTGAAGATATTGTGCTGATAGCCGTCGCGGTTGGCATAATTGGCGGCGACACGCAGCAGGAGCTTGTCGGCGATGACGGGGACGTTGAGAACCCCCTTCAGATCGACATAGTCGTAATTGCCATAGGCGGCCGATACGCTGCCTTCCTGGTCGTTGCTTGGCCGTGTGGTCTGGAACAGCACGGCGCCACCCGTTGCATTGCGCCCGAACAGCGTGCCTTGCGGCCCCTTCAGCACCTGCACCGATTCCATGTCATAGTAGTTGGAAGCGGAATTGCCGTTCGCCTGGACTTCATTGACATAGGGCACGACCGCCAGGGCGGAGCCACTGAAGGCATCAATGGTCTGGCCTCGGATAGAAAAGGCGATCTGGTTTGATCCTTCGGTTTCCCGAATGGTCAGACCGGGGATTGAGCGCTGCAGGTCGGCTTCTGAGCGAAGCTGCCGGTCCTCGATCTGCTCCGGGGTGAAAGCCACCACGGCGACGGGAACATCCTGGAGCGCCTCCGCCCGGCGGCGCGCTGTTACGACGATTTCCTGCCATTCCGGTGCCGGTGCTGGCGTCGGCGTCGGGGTGCGCTGGTCCTGAGCTGCTGCGACGCCGAAATCCATAGATGCGATGGCGACGCCGCATAAAAAAATTCCACGTAACTTCGAGCGCATTTTTTCCTCCTGTTCATTATGATTTTTGGACTCGCTTCGTTCAGCAGCGTTGGCCGTCAAGATGAAGCGCAGGGAAAATAGACCCTCTGCTCAAGGGGGATGTTGTCCTGGCAGGTAGGTTAATTTGTCTGCGCGCATGTATTGCGTGGGCAGACAAGTAGCGGCGTTGCCGGATTGTCAAATCGCAGGATAGTGGGGATTGAACTGCACCCATTTGTCTTGCCGTCGGACCGCTGACCGGTGCGGGACATCAAACGCCCCCCTTCCATCATGAGAGATATCCGGATGAGCGCCTTTCAAAATATCAAGCTGGTTGTCGAAGCCGGCGTCGCCCGCCTGACACTGGCCCGACCGGACGCGCTGAATGCTCTAAGTCGCCCGCTTCTGCGGGAGATGATCACGGCGCTGGACGCGCTGCGGCAGAACCGCGAGGCGCGGGTATTGTTGATCACCGGTGAGGGGCGGGGCTTTTCCAGCGGTGCCGACCTGTCCGCCGGCAATTCGCCGGTCGGCAGTCCCGATTTCGATGGCGGGGAGGTGCTGGAGCAATATTACAATCCGCTGATCGAGCGGATGTTCGCGCTGCCGCTGCCGATCGTCTCGGCCATCCACGGGCCGGTGGTCGGTGCCGGATGCAGCATCGCGCTCTCGGCCGATATCGTCATTGCGGCGGAATCCGCCTATTTCCTGCAGGCGTTCATCAATGTCGGTCTCGTCCCCGACGCTGGCAGCATGTGGTTGCTGCCGCGCCTGATCGGGCGTTCCCGCGCGCTGTCGATGATGATGCTGGGAGAGCGCATACCGGCGAAGACGGCCCTTGATTGGGGGCTGGTCCATGATGTCGTCGCCGACGCGGATCTGGCGACCCGGGTTGCAGCGATCACCGAGAAGCTGGCGCGTGGGCCGACCCTTGCCTATGCCCTGATCCGCCAGGGCGTGCGCAAGGCCAGCGAGCAGACCCTGTCCGAAACCCTTGTCTATGAACGCGAAGCCCAGCGATTGGCCGGCGCCAGCGCTGATTTCGCCGAGGGGGTGGCCGCGTTCCGGGAAAAGCGTCCCGCAAAATTCACGGGCCGATAGGCGTTTGAAAGGACAGCCAATATCACCCCGTTGCAGATCGGTGGCCCGGTTCCGGTCTGCAACGGGGAGTACAGGCCTAAAGACTGCGGCCGCCATCCACGATCAGGGTCTGGCCCGTGATATAGGTGGCCAGCGGCGACACCAGGAAAAGCGCGGCATTGGCAATGTCCTGCGGCAGGCCCAGACGCCCCAGCGAGATCGTGGTCAGCGCAGCTTGCAGGCGGTCGGGATGGTCGGTCGTCACGGCCGTCATCTTCGTGGCGATCATACCGGGCGCGATGCCGTTGACCCGCACCCCTTCACGCCCCCAGGCATCGCCGAGCGTTCGCGTCAGGGCGACCGCTGCCGCCTTGGAGGCGGCATAGGCAGGGTTGCCGATCACGGATTTGTAGGCCCCGATGGAACTGATGATGATGATCGTTCCCTGCCGCGCCTTGAGCGTTGGATAGAGGCGGGTGCAGCAATGCATCACGCTGTTCAGGTTGATGTCGATGACCTTGCGGAAGGTCTCGATTTCAAACTCCTTGCGGCGATATTGCACCATCCCCTGCGCCAGCACCAGAATGTCAAGCCCATCGATGTTCGCCGTTGCGCTGTCGATGGAAAGCGGGTCGGCGACATCCACCCGCAAATAGTCCAGGCCCGTCAGGTCGGACCCTTTCTCGCCGGCATAGTCCTGCGCACCCGCCCGGGTGCCCCAGACCTGCACCGCGGCACCCTGGTGGCGGAAAAGCTGGGCAATGCCGTTGCCGATGCCGCTGGAGCCGCCGACCACCAACGCTTTTTTCCCCGCCAGCGAAAGGATGTCGGTGTCAGGCTTTGCTGTCTGTTCCATCATGCTGATATCCGTTCAGTCGCCATTTGTGGGGTCGGTTCCCGTCAAGGCGGGTCGTTCCGCAAGCGTGGGAAACCGGGTGAGTTGGTTGCCCCCGCTCACGGGAAGATTAAGGCCGGTGACGAAGGATGGTCCTGCCAGCCACAGGGCGGCCTCCGCGAAGTCTGCCGGCAAGCCGATGCGGCCCAGCGGTACTTCAGCGGCATAGCTGCGCTCCATCCCATCCACCTGCCACAGGGGTGACGACATCTCGGAACGGATGGCGCCGGGAAGAATTGAGTTTACCTTGATGCCGCGTTCCCCATACTCCATGGCGGCGTATCGGACCAGGCAATCGGTTGCAGCCTTGGCGCACGCATAGCCATAGACATGCTGCAATGGATGGGTGGCGGCCATGGAGGAGAACAGGATGATGGAGCCACCTTGCGTCATCGCCTCGGCCATGTGCCGGACGAAGTATAAATTTCCAAAGAAATTCACATCCATCGACAGGCGCATGTCCTCCATGGACATGTTGGCGATTGTGCCGCCCAGGGGCAGAGCGGCGGCGTTCACGGCGATGTCGATCCGGCCAAAGGCGTCGACGGTGCGTGCAGCCAGAGCCTGAACGTCCGCCTCTCGTGCGGCATCACAGGACATGGCAATTCCCCCCGTGCGCCGTGCCAATGTCGCCAGGGGGGCCTCACGTCGGGCGGCGACCACGACCTTGGCACCTTCCGCCGCGAACCGCTCCGCCACCGCCCAACCGGTTCCCGATTCAGCGGAGGCACCCAGAATGACAGCCACCTTGTCCTGCAGGATCGGCATGTTCCATTCCCTCCTCATACCGAGGCGCCGGCCATGTGGCCCTCGCGGATTGCGACCGGCAGGAACCGGGGGGAGTTGGCGTCACCGACCACATGAACGGGACGGTTGCGCTCCCGCAGCGCCTCATAAATATCCCGGTTGGGCGCATTGGCCGAGACGAAGACCACCGTATCCGCCGGTAGCCGGTGCAGGTCGGCATCGTCGGTGAAATGGGTCGGGCTGACCAGCACCGCGCCTTCCTCGACCGCGACGGCACGGTGGCGGATCAGATACTGGAACGGCTTGCCGCGCATCCGCGTCAGGAAGGGCTCCACCATCAGCGCGCCCTGCACCTGCTGCGCGATCATCCGCAGGCGGGTGACATAGGTAACAGACAGTCCCTGTTCCAGCAGATATTCGCAGGCGCCCAACGCCTCGTAATGACCGACATCATCGATGACAACGGCCGTCTTGCCCAGATCGGCGGGGCGCTGCATGAACAGGTCGAAGGCCGAGATCACGTTGCGGCGTTCGAAGTTGCGGATCGGCTGGCCGGGGTGGGAGTGCTGGATGCCGTCCATGCGCGGCATGGAACCGGTGGCCACGATCACCGCCTCAGCGTCGCTGGCGATGACGTCGTCGATATCCATATAGGTCGACAGCCGGACATCGACCCCCAGCCTGAAAATCTCCATCTCCAGCCAACTGGCGATATCAATCATGCCGTGACGGGTGGGCGCCTTCGCCGCCGCCCGCAACGTGCCGCCCAGCAGCGGGCTGGCCTCGGCCAGGGTCACCTTGTGCCCGCGTAGTGCTGCCACGCGGGCCGCTTCCATCCCCGCTGGGCCGCCGCCGACCACCAGCACCTTTTTGGCCGCAGATGCTGGATGCAGCATGTGATCGCCGCGATAAAGCTCATGCCCCGTGCCGGGATTGACCGCGCATTCCATGTGCCCGTGCTCGGTGACGACCTGGGCGACGCAGCTCTGGTTGCAGCTGATGCAGGGGCGCACCTGCTCTGCTTTGCCGGCCAGGCTTTTGGTGACCAGATCCGGATCGGCGATCATGGCCCGGACCAGCCCCACCATATCGGCATCACCGGACCGGATGACCTGATCACATTCCTCCAGCGTGCGGAAGCGGCCGATGACCATGGTGGGCGATTTGACGGCGCGTGTGATCGGCACGCTGGTGGGCAATTCATAGCCCATCGGCTCGTGCATCCCGCCCACCATCTTGGTGTAGCTGTTATAATTGCCGATGGAGACGTTGACGTAATCGATCAGTCCCCGCTCCTCCAGCATCAGGGCCACGGCGAGATTCTGCGCCTCGTCGACACCGTTAACGGTGAGGTCCGGGGCCAGACGGACGCCGACAACAAAATCCTTCGACACGGCGCTGCGGACGGCCTCCATCAACTCAATGACGAAGCGTGCGCGCTCCTGGATGGTGCCGCCGCCATATTCATCATCACGCAGATTGGTGTTGGCCGACAGGAACTGCGCCGGCAAATAGCCGTGGGCGCAATGCACATCCACACCATCCAGGCCCCAGGCTTCCATGCGCTGGGCAGCGGTTGCATAGGACTCAATGATTTCAGCGATCATCGACCGGGTCATCTGTACCGGTACGATGCCGACCTCGACGCTGGGCGTGGGCGAAACCCCCCAGGGCGGCGAGCCGTCGCGCGGCATCCCGTGATGACCGGCGTGCCAGAGCTGCTGAAAGATCCGCATGTCGTACTTGCGGCCGACCGCTGATAATTTGCGATAGCCGTCTTCCAGCGTGGCATCCCAAAGATCGATGGCGAGCGGGCTGGTCGGATGCACCGATCCGACCTCGATGATGGAACAGCCGGCACCGCCGCGCGCCCGCGCCTCGTGATAGGCGATCAGGGTGTCGTTCATCTGCCGCTTGCCCAGGATGGTGCCATGGGCCGGGCGGATGATCCGGTTCTTCAGAACGACATTGCCCAGCTTGATGGGGGTATGGACGTGTGTGTAGGTCACTGATTCCTCCCTGGTTTCGGCATCGCGGCTCTTGATGGCCGGTTCCGGTTCAGCGTTTGCGCAGAGCGTCGATCAGGGCTGGCAGTTCCGGAGCGGCGATCGACTCCATTTCCTGCGCCAGCCCGAACTCAAAGGCTTCGGCGGCACGGGCGGCCGTGATACGGGCGAAGGCACGCTTTGTGCCATTGACCCCCATTGGCGCCATGGCCCGGATCTTCCCCGCCAGCTCGCGGGCGCGGGGCAGCGCGTTGGCCGGCAACTCGACCAGTTCGGTGACAAGCCCATATTGATAGGCCTTCTCACCGGTCATGATGTCGCCGGTCAGCAGGTAACGTTTTGCCCGGTTGACGCCGATGGATTGGGACCAGCTGACGATGCCACCATCGCCGGCGACGATGCCGACATTCACATGGGTGTCCGCGATCTTCGCCTCCCGCCAGGCGACGACAATGTCGCAAAGGGTGGCGATGGTGGCGCCAAGGCCGATGGCAGCACCCTGTACGGCGGCAATCACCGGGATTTCAAGCCCGGCGATGCCATAGAACACCTCCCGCGCGTAAGTGACCATCTCGTCGCGCACGGCCGCCTGGGCGTGGGCTTCAAGGATTTCATCGAAATCGCCGCCGGCCGAGAAGGCCCGGCCATCCGCTGCCAGGATCAGCACCCGAACCGCGGCCCCCTTATCACGGACAGTCCGCAGCGCGGCGGCGAATTCCTTATGCGCGGGCATGTCGAAGCGGTTCAGTAAATCAGGACGGGCCAAATGTATCTCGGCAATGCCGTCCTCAATCTCCAGACGCAAGGTCGAATAGGGAGAGGTCATGGATGATATCCCGCATGTCGATGTTCACTGATCCATACGCCTTGACTGGCATCCGGCAAAGAGAGGGGCTTGTCCCCGGCTGAACTCCCTCATGCGTCCGGTCGCAAAGGGCCAATTTTCATAGATCGGAGGGGGGCTGGCACCGGCATTCTGTCCACCAAATGCCGATCCGGCATGAATAAAGGGAGGGGAAAGATGTCGGTGCTTGCAGGAAAAGTCGCGTTGGTGACCGGTGCTGCGAAGGGCATGGGGCGCGCCATCGCCATGCAGTTCGCCCAGGAAGGGGCGAAGGTGGTTGTTGCCGCCCGGAATTTGCCGGAAGCAGAAGTGGTCGCCGCCAGCCTTCCACAGGAGGCCATGGGGGTTGCGATTGATGTGACCCGGCGTGATCAGTGGGACGCGGCGATTGCGGCGATCAACGTCCGCTGGGGTGCGCTCAATGTGCTGGTGAATTGCGCCGGGATAACGGTGGGGGCGACGACCGAGGCGGTCAGCGAGGATGATTGGCGCCTGCACATGTCCATCAATCTCGACGGTGCCTTTCATGGCTGCCGCGCCGCCCTGCCGTTGATGAAACAAGGTGGCGCGCCCGGCAGCATCATCAATATCTCATCGGCATTCGGTGTGCGCGTCGTTCCCGGCTTTGCCGCCTACAGCGTATCCAAGGCGGCACTGAACGCATTTAGCCGCGTTCTGGCGTTGGAATGTGCCGCCGCTGGCCTGCCGATCCGCGTCAATTCGGTCATTCCGGGGGGCACGGAAACAGACATGCTGGATCGCGTGCTGGCGGAAACGGGGATGCCGCGCGAAAAGGCCTATGCGGTCTTTTCCCGGATTCACCCGATGGGCCGGATGGGCAAGGCCTCGGAGGTCGCGCAAGCCGCGCTCTGGCTGGCCTCCGATGCATCCAGTTTCACCACTGGCAGCGAGCTGTTTGTTGATGGCGGCTGCACCATCCGCACCTGATAGGGAAAGGTCGTACCATGGGTGACGTGGCTATTGTTTTCGGCGGGACCGGCGGTCTGGGGGCGGGCTGTGTCCGCGCCCTGGGGCGTGATTGGCAGACGGTCGCCATTGGATATCGCCGTGCACGCGACAAGGCGGCCGATCTGGCGCGCGACCTGCTTCCCGGATCCACCGGCTTCCCGGTGGAATGCGATGTCTCCGACCCGGCCTCGGTCCAGGCAGCGGTGGCGTTGGTTTCACAGCAATGCGGTCAGATCGGCACCGCGATCTTCGCCTCGGGCTGCGACATTGAGCAGCCCTATATCAGTGAAATCACCAGCGACGAGTGGCGCCGGGTGATTGAGACCGAAGTTCTGGGTTTCACCCACGTGCTGGCGGCGTTGATCCCGGTCTTCCGGCAGCAGAAGAAGGGGAATTTCGTGGCAGTCACCTCCATGGCCAATACCCGTTACATTGTCGGCGATGCGCTTTCCGCTGTTCCGAAAGCAGCCATCGAGACATTGTCGCGCGGGGTCGCCAAGGAGGAGGGGCGCCACGGAATTCGCTGCAATACGGTCGCACCGGGGGCCATGGCGTCTGGCCTTGGGGAACGCTATATGGTGGAGAAGTTCACGCCGGAATTCTGGGCCGGCTTCCGCAAATCCATTCCCCTGCGGGATTTCGGGACCGCCGATGACATCGGTGAGGCTGTCGCTTTCTTCGCATCAGAGCGTGCGCGATACCTTACGGGTCAGACGCTGATCGTCGATGGTGGTTATACGCTGTAGTGGGGCCCTAAAGACATCCCGTCCCCCGGCGCCGACGATGACGGCATGGGGGACGGGATCCGGCAGAGAGAGTGCTGTTTACCGGATGGGCTTTGGGTTCTTGGCCTGCGCGGCAATGTCGTTTGCCGCAATATAGCCGAACACCATGGCGGGACCGATCGTCCCGCCGGCACCGGGATAGGCGTTGCCGAAGGGAGAGCCGGAGGCATTGCCCGCCGCATAGAGGCCGGGGATCACGTTGCCGGCCTGATCAAGCACGCGGCCCTTCGCATCCGCCTTCAGGCCGCCCTTTGTGCCCAGGTCGCCCAGGCCGACGGGAATGGCATAGAAGGGCGCCTTGCCGATCGGACCCAGGCAGGGATTGGGCTTCAGGTTCAGGTCGCCGAAATTGCGGTCATAGATGTTGCCGCCCCGTCCGAATTCCGTATCCACGCCGGTTTGGGCATATTCATTCATCCGGCTGACGACGGCTTCCAGCTTTGCCGGCGCGACTTCGATTTTGCGGGCCAATTCGGTGATGGTATCCGCCTTGAAGATATAATGGTCCCACCAGTCGACCGGGATCTTGCGATCCGGCATGATCGCGGTCGGCATGATGCCGCCGGCAGGGAACTTGTAGCGGAAGGTGGCGTCGAAGACGAGCCAGCAGGGGGTGTTGGCCCCCGTCTTCACCTGATCTTCCATCATGGCGTTGCCGAACCGGTCATAGCCGCAGGCTTCGTCCACAAAACGGTCGCCGTTGCGGTTGACGCAGACGCTGTGGGGGCGGCCGACATCGAAAACAGCCTGATGGATCTCCTCGAAATTCGAAGCGGTGGGCAGCGGGACCGACATGGTCGGAACCCACCAGCCGGTCTCCGTGAACTCCGTGGCGGCCCCGATGGCCATACCTGCTTCCAGCACCTCACCGCGATTGGCTTCCTCGGGCGTGCTGCTCAACCTTGTATTGCCGGGGACGGTGAAAAAGCGCTCCCGCAGCGCCTGGTTCCATTCAAAGCCGCCGGCGCAGACAATGACGCCGTGCCGGGCACGGATGGTCTCGGTGCGTCCGAACCGTTGGGCCTCCACGCCCGTCACCCGTCCCTCTTCCCAGACGAGCTTCTTGACGGCCGTACCCAGACGGATGTCGACCTTGCGCTCGGCCAGCCTTTGGACGAGTGGCCCGATCAGCGAGGCGCCCAGGCTGAACCAGCGGTCCCGTCGTGTCAGCCGGCGGGTGCTGAAATCCAGCCAGTAGCGCGCCATGACCCGCAGCACTGTCCCGATCCAGCCGGGCCCACGGGTGGAGATGGTGTTGGCCTCGTAGAAATCCATCGAATAGCGGTTCATCAGTTTGAAACGGGTGAACTGCTCGCGGATCAGGGGAAACAGGTCGCCCAGGCGACGACCATCGAAAAGCGGGAAGACGACGGAGCGGTCGGCGCGGGCACCCGGCTTTTCCGGAAAATAATCCGGCCAGGGCATGAAGACGGGATTCATGCCGATCTCCCGCAGATAGCGGATCATCTGCGGTCCGGTGTCAACTAAGGCTTCGATCCGGTCCTGCCGGACCGGCCCGGTGACAACGCTGTTGATGTAACGCAGCGCTTCCTCGCGGCTGTCAGCCGTGCCCAGGCCGTGATTGGGGATCCAGATGACGCCGCCGGAGGTGGCAGAGGTGCCGCCGATCTTGTGCGCCTTTTCAAGCACCAGCACCTTCAGGCCTAATTCATTGGCCCTAACGGCGGCCATCATGCCGGCCGATCCCGACCCCGCGATGATGACATCATAGATTTCGGACGTTGATTGCACCTGATTCCTCCCTGCGATTTTGCGGCCATCATAATGGCTGCGGGCGGCAATGGCGATCAGGGCCTGGGCGATTGCCGCCCGCGTACTGACGCTGTGCGGTTGGGGACAAGGTGGCTGCAAAATGCTGACGTCAAGGGGTTGTCTGTACCCGAATGGGCTTTTGACCGCCTCACCTTGGTCCTTTGAGAATTGAAAACACTGATCGAAAGTCGATGTGGTCAATCGATCTCATGGGAGTACCTGACGTGTCTGCGCTTGACCTGCCGCGCCCGGCCTTCATGGACGAGGAGGAACTGAGAATGTTCCAGGAGGCGACGGATCGCTTCCTCGATACCCATGCCGACAAGACCGCCCGCGCCCGGTGGCGGGAGCAGGGTTGGGTCGATCTGGAGACCTGGCGGCTGGCGGGAGATGCCGGGTTGCTCGGCGTTTCGGTGCCTGCCGACTATGGTGGATCGGGTGCTGACTTCCGCTATGACGCCATCCTGATGGAACGGCTGGGGGTCAAGCAGGCGCTGAATTTCGCCATCCCGCTGCACACCACGGTTGTCGCCCCCTATATCTACCATTACGCCACGGAAGAGCAGAAGCAACGCTGGCTGCCGGGCGCGGTCAGTGGCGAAACGTTACTGGCCGTGGCCATGACGGAACCCGGTGCCGGCTCCGACCTGCAGGGCATGAAGACGACGGCGCGGCGCGACGGCGACCATTATGTCATCAATGGTCAGAAGACCTTTATCTCCAACGGCCGCCATTGCTCGCTGGTGGTTGTGGCGGCGAAGACCGACGCCACCGCCGGTGCCCGCGGGATTTCGCTGTTCGTGGTGGAGGTGGATAAGACGGAGGGCTTCCAGCGGGGCCGTCTCTTGGACAAGCTGGGTCAGGAAGGCCGGGACACTGCCGAGCTGTTTTTCACCGATATGCGGGTGCCGGCTGACAATTTGCTGGGTGGGGTCGAAGGCCAGGGCTTCCGGATGCTGATGGAGATGCTGCCCAAGGAGCGGCTGGTCATCGCCTGGCAGGCCATGGGCATGATGGAGGCCGCCCTGGAGGCGACCATCGACTATGTCAAGGAACGCAAGGTCTTCGGCAAGCCGCTGCTCAGTATGCAGAATACCCAGTTCAAGCTGGCGGAATGCAAGACGCAAGCGACGGTGGCCAAGACCTTCCTCTATCACTGCACCGAACAATTGGTGCAGGGAAAACTGGATGCTGCGACGGCTTCCATGGCGAAGCTGTTCGTGACCGAGGCACAGGCCTTCGTCATTGACGAGTGCCTGCAGATGTTCGGCGGGTACGGCTACATGCTCGAATACCCGATCGCCGAAATGTACAAGGACGCGCGCGCCTACCGCATCTATGGCGGAACCAGCGAAATCATGAAGCTGCTCATCGCGCGCTCCCTCTGAACCCGAACGAACTTCAAACCGGAAACGCAAAATGGCAGTAGATTTCGAGCTGAATGACGGCGTGGCCGTCATCACGGTGAACCGTCCGGAGGCGCGCAACGCCATTGATGGCGAAACGGCCCTGGCCGTCAATGATGCGGTCTGCCGCGTCAACGAGGATGAGGATATCCGGGTGGCGGTCATCACCGGCGCCGGGGGCAATTTCTGTGCGGGCATGGATCTGAAAGCCTTCCTGCGCAAGGAAGTGGTCCGTCTGCCGGGAACCGGCTTCGCCGGCGTTACTCAGGCGAAACTGGCCAAGCCGTTCATCGCGGCCGTGGAAGGGTTCGCCCTTGCCGGTGGCTTCGAGATCACCCTGGCCTGCGATATCGTCATCGCCGGGGAGGGCGCCCGCTTCGGCCTGACCGAGGTGAAACGGGGTCTGGTGGCCAATGCCGGTGGACTGGTGCGCCTTCCCCGGCAATTGCCGATCAAGATCGCGTCGGAACTGGTGCTGACCGGCGAGATCATGCCGGTTTCGGTCCTGGCGACCCATGGCCTGGTCAACCGGATCGTGCCCACGGGGGAGGCTTTGACGGCAGCCATCGCCATGGCGCGGATCATCGCCGGCAATGGCCCCATGGCCGTGGCGGTCAGCCGTCAGGTGCTGCATGAGAGCCTGGAATGGCCGGAAGCGGAGATGTTCGAGCGCCAGTTTGCGCTGACGGCTCCCGTCTTCGCGTCGGAAGATGCGCGCGAGGGGGCCGCCGCCTTCGCCGAGAAGCGCGCACCGGTCTGGCGCGGGAGATAGGCGATGGGCGACGGCGACGGGATTGATCATGATCGGCTGACCAGCCTCTGGCAGGTCCTGACCTTCCATGCGTCGCGGCAGCCCGATGCCATCGCCCTGCGCTTCGAGGGGCGCGACACAAGCTATGCCGGGCTGTTGCAGGCCGCCACCGCGCTGGCTGGCCGCTTCGCGGCGCAAGGGCTGGGGCGGGACGACCGCATTGCCTATCTGGGCAAGAACAGCGATCTCTATTTCGTTCTGCTTTTCGCGGCGGCCCGGCTCGGGATTGTGCTTGTGCCGCTCAACTGGCGTCTGGCGGCGGACGAATGGTCCTTCATCCTGCAGGATTCCGGGGCTGTCCGTCTGCTGACAGATGACGCGTTTACGGAAATCGCGGCCGGGCTGGCCAGTGACAACAACCTGCCGCCGGCCGAGTTGCTGGCGGTGGAAACAGGGCCGGCGGTGCCCTCCTTGGCACTGCCCGAACCGGACGACGTCATCTTCCAGGTCTATACGTCCGGGACGACAGGCAGGCCCAAAGGGGCGATGCTTACCCATCGCAATTTGCTGGCCCTGCGGGCGCCGGGATATCGTGCCGGGCTTTCGTGGTTTCCCGACGCCGCCTCCATCGTTCTGGGTGTGCTGCCGGTGGCCCATATCGCCGGCACGGCCTATGCCCTGTTCGGCTTCTATGCCGGGGCACGGGTGGTACTGACCAGGGAATTCAACCCGGATCAGGTTCTGCGGTTGATCGAGACGGAGAAGGCGAGCCATATGCTGCTGGCCCCGGCGGCCATGCAGCAGGTGATGGACCATCCCCGGGCGGCGGCGACCTGTTTCAGCCATCTGCGCGTCATCACCTATGGGGCCTCCCCTATCCCAGAGGGCCAGTTGCGCGACGCCCTGGCCCTGTTCAAATGCGACTTCGTCCAGATGTACGGCATGACCGAAGCCGCCGGCGGTGTGGTGGCGCTGGACCCGGACGACCACAGGTCAGGCGCGACCAGCCGTTTGCGCTCGGCCGGACGTGCCATGCCCGGTGCAGAAGTGGCGATCATGGACAGCGGCGGCGCGTTGCTGCCGCCGGAGGAGATCGGGGAGATCGTGGTGCGGTCGGCGGCCGTGATGCCGGGATACTGGCGGCGGCCCGATGCCAATGCCGAGGTCATGATGCAAGGCGGCTGGTTGCGCACCGGCGATATCGGCCGGCTGGATAGGGATGGCTATCTCTATGTGCTGGACCGGGCCAAGGACATGATCGTCTCCGGTGGCGAGAATGTCTATCCGGCGGAGGTCGAGAACGTCCTCTATGGACACCCGGAAATTGCGGATGTGGCCATCATCGGTGTGCCATCCGCAAAATGGGGTGAGGAGGTGATGGCCGTCGTGGTGCCACGCCCCGGCTGCACGCCGACGCTGGCGTCCATCGCGGCCTGGGCCGATGGCAGAATTGCCCGCTTCAAGGTGCCGAAGCAACTGACGATCGTCGACGCCCTGCCGCGCAACGCCGGCAACAAAATCCTGCGCCGCGTCTTGCGGGAACCCTTCTGGCAAGGGCTGGAACGGCGCGTCAATTGAGCTGATCAGCGGCGTTTGCGACCCTTATCCCCTTTGTTCTTGCCCCTGATCGCAAGGTCGATTGCCTGACTGCCGGGAGTACTGGCGCCTTGCTCAAAATAGAGCAAATTCAAATCAGAAGGTGGTTTAGCGCCGTCGTCTCATCGAAACTCGACCGGCTGAAACGGATATCATGACGAACGATAACAGCTTGTCACGCGAACTGCTGTTCGAGCCCTTGACCCTGCGTGGTCTGACCATCAGCAACCGGATCGTCATGGCGCCGATGACGCGGGGCTTCTGTCCCGACGGCGTTCCCCATGACGGTGTCGCCACCTATTACCGCCGCCGCGCGGAAGGTGGCGCCGGGCTGATCCTGACCGAAGGGGTGGCGGTCGATCATCCGTCGGCCCTGGGGGATGCCGGCCTGCAGGAATGCAACGTTCCCTTCCTGGCCGGAGAGGCGTCGCTGGCCGGCTGGCGCCATGTTGTCGATGAGGTTCACGCCGTCGGCGGGCGGATCATTCCACAGCTTTGGCATCAAGGTGTCATGCGCAAGCGTGGGACCGGTCCTTATCCGTCGGCGCCGACGCTCAGCCCGTCGGGCATCTGGGGGCCGCTGGGCATGACCTCCATTGATCCCCAAAGCATCCCGGCCGATCCCGTGATCGGTGAGCCGATGACCGAGGCCGAGATCGAAGAGGTCATCGAGGCATTCGTCCGCTGTGCCCGCAATGCCGCCGCGGTCGGGTTCGACGGCATCGCCCTGCATGGCGGGCACGGCTATCTGCTGGACAATTTCCTGTGGGAACAGACCAACCGCCGCGACGACCGCTGGGGCGGTGACCGGACGCGACGCAGCGCCTTTCCCGCCGAGATCGTGCGGCGGATCCGGGCGGCCGTGGGCGATGACCTGCCGATCTTCTTCCGGTTTTCCCAGTGGAAGCAGCAGGATTTCCGCGCGACGCTGGCGGACAACCCGGCGGAACTGGCCGAAGTGCTGATGCCGCTGGCCGATGCCGGTGTCGATGTGTTCGACGCCAGCGTACGCTACTATAACCGTGCCGCCTTCGATGGTTCACCGATGAATCTGGCCGGATGGGCCCGCCGGGTGACCGGCAAGATGTCGGTGGCGGTGGGCGGTATCGGTGCCAGCCAGGGCATGTACGACAAGGGCACGTCCGACGTCGCTGCCATCGACTATACGCCGCTGCTGCAGCGTTTTGCGAACAAGGAGTTCGATCTGGTCGCGGTGGGCCGCGCCATGATCGGCGACCCCGCATGGGGCAACAAGTTCCGCAGCGGCCAACTGCCCCGCCCCTATGACCAGCAGGACGTGAAGACGTTGGCCTGACCCGTGCAAACGCCAGCGATCCCGCAATTCCCCTACTTTGACCATCAGGATCTCTTCCATGCAGAACACGCCTGTTATCGTTGACATCGTCCGCTCGCCGATGGGGCGCGGGAAGCCTGGCGGAGCGCTCTCCGAGGTTCATCCGGCCGATCTGCTGATGCAGGTGCTGGTGGGGCTGGTTGAGCGAAACAAGCTGGACCCTGGCATTGTCGACGATCTGATCATGGGCTGCGTCAGCCAGGCCGGCGAGCAGGCGGTACCCGTCGGGCGCACCGCTTGGCTGGCAGCCGGATATCCGCAGCACGTCCCCTGCACGATGGTGGAGCGGCGCTGCGGGTCCAGCCAGCAGGCGGTCCATTTCGCGGCCCAGGGTATCAAGGCTGGCGCCTATGATGTCGTGATCGCCGGCGGTATTGAATCCATGAGCCGCGTGCCCATGGGCAGTGCCCGGATGGGCAAGGACCCGCACGGCGTCGCCTTCGAACAACGCTATCCCGGCATGGTCGGGCAGGGCATCTCGGCCGAGCTGATCGCGGCGCGCTGGAATATCAGCCGCGTGGAACTGGATGCCTATTCGGCGCGTTCGCACCGTCTGGCGGACAAGGCCCGGCAAGCGGGTCTGCTGGCCCGCGAGATCATCCCCATCCAGACGCCCGCCGCCCTGGTCAGCCAGGATGAAACCATCCGGCCCACCACCACGCCGGAAGGTCTGGCCCAACTGGAGGTGTCGTTCCGGAATGAGCAATTGTCCGAACGCTTCCCGGAAATCCGCTGGAGCATCACGGCCGGCAACTCATCGCAGATTACCGACGGCGCATCGGCGGCGCTGATCATGTCCGAGGCCACGGCGACCCGTCTGGGTCTGCGCCCGCGCGCCCGTTTCGTGGCCTTTGACGTCATTGCTGACGATCCGCTGCTGATGCTGACCGCCCCGATCCCCGCGACGCAGCGGATATTGCGCAAGGCGGGCCTGGCTGTCGGCGATATCGATCAGTTCGAGGTCAACGAAGCCTTCGCGCCCGTCCCCCTGGCCTGGTTGAAGGACATCAAGGCCGATCCGGACCGGCTCAACCCCCGTGGCGGCGCCATCGCCCTGGGTCACCCGCTGGGTGCTTCGGGCACGCGCCTGATGTCGGCCTTGCTTCATGGGCTGGAGGAGAGCGGCGGACGCTTTGGTCTGCAGACCATGTGCGAGGCCGGCGGTCAGGCCAATGCCACGATCATCGAACGTCTCTGAACGGGAATAACATCATGAATGTCGAAGGAATTGTCGCTGTTGTCACCGGTGGCGCGTCGGGATTGGGCCGTGCCACCGCCGAGCGGCTGGTGGCGCAGGGTGCCAAGGTGGTAATCGCCGACCTGCCGGCGTCCAATGGCGAGGTCGTGGCCGGGGAGATCGGTGGCGGCACCCGTTTTGTCGCGGCCGATGTGACGAACACGGACCAGATGAATGCCGTGTTCGACGCGGCCGAGGAAATGGGCCCTTTGCGGGCCGTGGTGCATTGCGCCGGCCGCGGCGGCCCGATCCGGGTGGTCGACAAGGAGGGTAATCCAGGCTCCCTGGAACATTACGAGATGGTGGTCCGCGTCAATCTGGTGGGCAGCTTCAATGTCTTGCGCCTGGGGGCCGCCCGCATGGCCAAGGCCGAGCTGGTGGATGGCGAGCGCGGGGTGGTGATCATGACGGCGTCGGTCGCCGCCTTTGAAGGACAGATCGGCCAGATCCCCTATGCGTCCGCCAAGGCGGGCATTGTCGGTATGACCATCGTTGCGGCCCGCGATCTGGCGGGGCGGCAGATCCGCGTCTGCACCATCGCGCCGGGAACCTTCGATACGCCCATCCTGGCCCGGGTGTCGGAAGAGGTGCGGGCCTCCCTGGCCTCTGCCGTGCCGCATCCCCGCCGTCTCGGCCGGCCGGAGGAATTCGCCATGTTGGCGACCCAGATCATCGAAAACCCGATGCTGAACGGCGAGACCATCCGCCTGGATGGTGCCATCCGGATGCCCCCGCGATGAACGACCTGATCCTGCGCGAGGAGGAGGGTGGCATCGTCACCCTGACCCTCAATCAGCCGGGATTGCGCAACCCCATCTCCGATCAGCCGACCATTGATGCCCTGTGCGCCGCCATCGAGGCGGCGGACCATGACCTCAATGTCCGGGTCGTGATCCTGACGGGGGCCGGCACCGCCTTCTCCACGGGCGGCAATCTGAATGCCATGCGCGCTGGCGGCGGCCTGAACGATCCGGTGGCGGCCAACACCCGCCGCAATTATCGCAATGGCATCCAGCGGTTGCCGCTGCTGTTCGAGGCTATCGAGGTGCCGGTCATCGCGGCCGTCAATGGTCCGGCGATTGGGGCGGGCTGCGATCTTGCCTGCATGTGTGACATCCGTATCGCGGCGGAGAATGCGAAGTTCGCCGAGAGCTTCGTCAAGTTGGGCATCGTGCCGGGCGACGGCGGCGCCTGGCTGCTGCCGCGCATTGTCGGCTTCTCCAAGGCCAGTGAGATGGCCTTCACCGGTGATATGCTGGATGCGCGGGAAGCCCTGGCCTGTGGCCTTGTCTCCCGCGTCGTGCCGGCGGGCGAGTTGATGGCGGAGGTGCGGGCTCTGGCCGGCCGTATTGCCGCCAATCCGCCGCACGCGGTGCGCATGACCAAGCGCCTGATCCGCGAGGGCCGGATGGCCAGCCTGTCGGCGGTGTTGGAAGCGTCGGCGGCAGCCCAGGCCCTGTGCCATGCCACCCGCGATCACCACGAGGCCGTCGATGCCTTCTTCGATAAGCGCACACCGGTTTTCACCGGTACTTGAACAGCGGGAGGCATGGAATGCGTGAAGATCGGAAAGTGACCGACCTGCGGGTGGAACTGCGCGCGTGGCTGGCCGAGAATGTGCCGAAGGATTGGCGGACGCAGCAGGCGGGCGACAATATTGAAGGGTTCCTCGCCTCGCAGCGCGAATGGCTCTCCCGGCTTGTTAAAGGTGGCTATGCCACCCCGCATTGGGCACCCGAATGGCCCGGCGGCGGCCGGTCTCTGGCCGAGCAGGTGGCGATATTCGAAGAGATTGCGCGGGCCGATGCGCCCCGCATGAGCTTGTTCTTCGTCTCGCTTTATCATGCGGCCATGACGCTGATGGAATGCGGTACGCCTGAACAACGTGCCCGGCACCTGCCGGCGATCCTGAAGGGCGAAATCTGGTGCCAGGGCTTTTCGGAGCCCAATGCCGGTTCCGATCTGGCCTCCCTGCGCACCCGGGCGGAGCGCAAGGGCGACCGCTATATCGTGTCAGGACAGAAGATCTGGTCCACGCTGGGCCAGTTTGCCGACCAGTGCCTGTTGCTGGTGCGCACCGATAACAGTGGTCCCAAGCAGGTCGGCATCACCTTCCTGCTGATGGACATGAAGTCCAAGGGTGTGCAGGCCCGACCGATCAAGCAGATCACCGGGGATGAGGAATTCGCCGAAATCTTCCTGGATGAGGTCGAAATCCCCGTTGAGAACCGGGTCGGTGAAGAGAACGAGGGCTGGAAGGTGGCCCAGGTCACCTTGTCATCGGAACGCGGGCTGACTCTGGTGGAACTGACCGAGCGGCTGGCCCTGTCGCTCTGGCGGTTGGTGGAAGCGGCAACGGCGAACGGGCACGAAATTGACCGCCTGGATGTCGAGGTGCGCCGCCGTGTCGTTGATATCGCGTCCCGGATCGAGGCGCTGCGCGCCATGATCGCCACGCTGATGGCCAACCGGATGGCTGGGCGGGAGGCTGTGGGCGATGCCTCGATCATCAAGCTGGCCTATGCCCGCCTGTCGCGGGATTTCACCGCGCTCGGCCTGCGGCTGCGCGGCATGGCCGCTCAGCGGGACACCCGGTACGTCCTGGGTGCTGGTTATGAAACGGGCAATTGGATGTTCGATTTCATGAACAGCTACCAATACAACATCGCCGGCGGCAGCAACGAGATCCAGCGCAACATCGTCTCCGAACGGGTCCTGATGATGCCGCGGGAGAAGCTCGCATGAGCGGGGTAGATGCTATGAATACAATTGATCAGGAAGAACTCCGCGATGCCGCGCGCCGGTTGCTGACGGACAAGGTTGACCGCCGGGCGCCTTGGGGGGAGGGGGAGGCAGATGGCCGCGCTCTTGTCCGCGACATGGTGGAACTGGGATGGCATCTGCTGACAGCGCCAGAGGAATTGGGCGGGCTGGGCCAGAGCTTCACCGCATTGGCGCCGATCTATGAGGAGATGGGCCGCGCCCTGGCGCCGGCCACCCTGGCCGATACAATGGCCGCCCTTGATGTCATATCGCTTGACGACAGCGTCGCCGGTGCCGCCCTGCGCGACAGGCTGATAGAGGGTAGTGCCCATATCGTGGTCGCCGAATGCGGATCGCTCGGGCCCCGTATTGATACGACCTTTCCGCTTTTGGAGGGCGGGCTGGCCGCCACCCATCTGTTGCTGCTGCCGACGGCCGCCGAGGAAAGCTGCGGCATTGTCGATCTGGGGCGCGAGGGGGTCACGGCCACGCCGGTCGAGACCTGGGATCGCAGCCGCAGCTTTGCGGAACTGGCGCTCCATGACGCCCCCTGCGAGCGGCTCCAGGTGACCGGTGGGGTCGCTATTCCGCTGGTCCGTGCCCATAAGGATCTGGCGATGGCCTGGGATAGCTTGGGTGCTGCCCGTCGGTCGCTGGATGAGACGGTCACCTATATGGGCACCCGCCAGCAGTTCGGCCGTCCGATCGGCTCGTTCCAGGCGCTGAAGCACCGGGCCGCCGATCACAAGGTTACCCTTGAGCTGGCACGCGCACTGGCCGTCCATGCGAGCCAGGCCTATGCCCTGCGGGACGGTGCCTGGAGCGACCTGGCGGCGCAGGCCCGCCTGTTGGCGACGGATGCCTTCCATGCCATCACCGAGGACAGCGTGCAGATGCATGGTGGTATCGGCTTCACCTGGGA
The DNA here is from genome assembly GCF_009495745.1 of Niveispirillum sp. SYP-B3756. Classification (GTDB taxonomy): domain Bacteria; phylum Pseudomonadota; class Alphaproteobacteria; order Azospirillales; family Azospirillaceae; genus Niveispirillum. Next base: position 16,898 of record NZ_WIDQ01000022.1, on the reverse strand, counting down.
GTTCGACTGCCACCTGTTCCTCAAACGCGCCTTGATGAGCGATATCCTGAACGGGGCGCCGGAATTGGTGCGGGATCGGATTTCATCCAGCGTCATCGCTCGCGCCCTGCGGCGTGAGTGAAAGTCCATCCGTTTAACAACGCGAACTGGTTTTAGAGCCGGGTGCGTTTAAACGGAAACGCACCCGGCTCTAAGTCCTTGTTTAGCGAGCGGATTCACGCTCCAAATAGAAAGGCCCTGAGTTGCTGATAACCGCAAGGATCAGCAACTCAGGGCCTTTTGGCTTTCAGTGCTCAGAGATGGAGCGCCACGCCACCGAACGGACGGGCCTTGGCCACATATTCCAGGGCGGCGGCCGCTTCCTCGAACGGGAAGCTACGGTCGAACAGGGGCTTGACCTTGCCGGCATCGGCAAGTGAGGTGAACACGGTCCAGGCGTCGGCCCATTCTTCCGGGGAGCAGGTATAGACGCCATAGCCCTGAACGCTGCCGCGGTACAGGATGAGATCAGCCAGCGTGATCGTCGATTGGCGGCCGGCGGCAAAACCCAGGGTGATGATCTTGCTATAGCGTCGGATGCACTTCAGCGTTTCGGCCAGCACCTGCCCGCCGATGGAGTCGATGACGATGTCCACGCCTTCGCCACCATTGAGGGCGTGCACGCCTTCCTGCATTGACTGCTTGGACAGGTCGATCACATTGTCAAAACCGGCCTGGGCCGCCTGTTCAGCCTTCTGCGTCGAACCGGTCGTTGAGATGACCTTGGCAGCGCCCAGCGCCCTGGCCAGTTGATAGGCGGCATTGCCGACGGAGCCACCGATACCGGTGGCCAGCACGGTCTTGCCCGGTGCGAAGCCGGCCTCCATCAGGGCGCGATATGCCGTCGGATAGGCGACGGCCGCCTGTGCAGCGGCACCGTCGGAGACGCTGGCCGGAATCACCCAGGCGTGATCGGCCAGCACGGTGCAATATTCAGCCCAGCTTCCCGAGCGCATGAAGCCATAGAGAAAGGCGCCGAACATCACGCGGTCGCCGACCTTGAACTTCGATGTGCCGGCATCCTCGACAATGCCGGCCCCCTGGTTGCCAGGGACGAGCGGCAGGGAGGCCGGCGGGAAATTGGCCTCATTCTCATTGTTGATGACGGCCACGTCGAACGGGACGACACCCGGTGCCGTCATCTTCACCAGGATCTCCGATCCCTGCGGCGTGGGCTTTTCCCTTTCGACCAGCTTCAGATCCTTGGACCCGGTCTGTGCTTCAATCAGCCATGCGCGCATTGGTTCTTCCTTTATCTATCGAATAGCGGATGACCGACCGATCAGTTGCTTCGGCGGACCGCGATACCGGCGGCGTCCCGATCCCAGGTCGAGGCCGTAACGCCGTCGTCCCGCAATTGGTATTTCAGGACGCGCCCTGTGGGATTTTTGGGCAGTTCGTGACGGAACTCAAAATAGCGGGGCACGGCGAAATACGGCAGGTTCTCGATCGACCAAAGGCAGAGCTCTTTCTCGTTCAAGACCGCTCCTTCGCGCAGAACAGCGGTCACCTTGATGCTGTCCTCGCCGTTCTGTGCCCCCACTGCGTGGACGGCCGCTTCAGCAACGGCATGATGGCCCATGAAGGTCCGCTCGACCTCAAAGCTGGAGATGTTCTCGCCCCGTGAGCGAAGGTAATCCTTGGCACGGTCGCAGAAGTAGAGATAGCCGCCGATCATCTTGCCGAGATCGCCGGAATGCATCCACATGTTCCGCCAAACCTTCGCCGTATCCTCCGGCCGGCGCCAGTAACCTTCGAACATCACATTGGGTTCGCGCGGCCGGTAAACGATCTCACCGACGGTGCCCTCCGGCACAGGCTGATCATCGGCATCGACGATCATGATCTCGTACTCATCCGTCGGCCGGCCGGCACTTTCTTCCGGCGGGGTTTCGTCCGGATAGGCGGAGGTGAGGCGTACCCCCTCGGTCTGTCCATAAGACCAGCTCGACACAACCTTGACGCCGAAGCGGTTTTTCCAGATTTGCCGGACCGGGGCGCTGATCGGCACACCGAAGACCATCTTCAATTTGCCGTGATACCGTTGCGCCGCTTCGCAATCGGGCGCGTGGGCGACGAGCGGGAAAATGGAGGCCATGAGCAGGGTGTTGGAGGCGCCGGCGGTTTCGATCTCGTCCCAAAAACGGGTAACCGAGAATTTCGACGCCACCGCCACCCGCAATCCCTCCACCAGGGCGCCAAGGACGAAGATCAATGCCGCCGAATGAAAGACGGGAAGACAGGTCCACCCGGTCTCTCCCGGCTCCTGGGGAACATGGCGCCGATGCTGGCGCCCCTGCATACACATGAAATTATGGCTGATCATGCAGCCCTTTGACGGACCCGTCGTTCCGGATGTGTAAATCAGCGTCGCCATATCCGATGGCTGCACGATGATCGGCAATGTTGACCCGTCTGTACCCCGATATTCGTCCAGTGAATGGATGGGAATGGTGCAGATGGGAAACGGTCCTGGCGACCGGCAGAGGATCAGTTGAAGATTGGGCAGAAGGTCGGCGATATGTTCGAAACGTTCAAGATATTGGGGATCACAGATCGCCAGCCTGGCCCCGGTGTCACTGACCTGATGGCGCAGGAATTCGCCCCGATAGGCGGTGTTAATGGGAACCCAGATGGCGCCGAGCTTGTTGATAGCGAACCAGCAGACGAAGACATCCAGGCTGGTGTCGAACAGGGTGACGACAGTGTCACCCTTGCCGACCCCGAGTTCCTGGAATTTCCGGGCCATGGCGTTGGCATCATGGTCGATTTGCCGGTATGTGATGCCAACACCATCGATGGCCAGGAATTCGCCATCAGGATTTCTCTCAACGGCCCGCGCCAACGCGTGCATGACCGTATCGCGGATGCCTGGTCGATAGGCATGGGGGGCAGAAGGCGCGGTCATGGATCATCCCACCTTCGTTCCGGTATTTACCTCATCGACCATGATCATGACGGTGGCATCACGATCAAGGAACTTGAGCTCGTCTTCCACCAGGATGGGATTGACGATCGGATCGTTGAAAATGCGTGTTATCTCCGCAATCGCCTCCGGACCGGAAACGAACATCTCCGTGATGCAGTCATAGCCGATATCATAGGGCGATGGCGGGGTGTCGTCCTTCAAATTGCTGGGGTTCAGCAAGGCAAAGGTCGGGTAGTTCCGAACATAATCGGTCAGAAGATGCCCGATATATTTCTTGGCCAGCAGCACATGACTATTTTCATAATGCTCCCGAAACTGCGCGGGGGAGATGCCGGTTTTGCGTTTAAGGAAGTAAATGATCTTCATCATGACGGTCGCTCCAGCTTTTTTGTCCCGATGGCGCAGCGTCAGGCGAGGGCGTCGATGACGGCCTTGGTGTCGCTATAGACCGGATGCAGCAGGGCAACCTTGTCGCCATTGAACTTCCAGACTTCGGCCAGAGGCATCGTCACTGTCTTGCCCGTGCGCGCCGTCGTCGCGGAGAAGGTACCGTAGGCGATCACCCACCCGTCACCCTCTGTTATCGCCTCTGTAGTAAGCGTCAAGGCGCTGTAATACTGGAACACGCCACCAATGGCGGCCTTGATGGTGTCCCGGCCCTTGAAGGTTCCGCCATAAGGCAGGGATGGAGCCTCGACCAAGACCGAGTTCTCGTCAAAATGGGCGAGGAAACCATCCACATCCCCATTCTTCAGCAGCGCTTCATAGGCCTGATCGACGATCTGGCGGGGCGTCAGGGTCTTCGTCATGTTGCTTTCCTCTCCTGGATCTTCGTCTTTAGAGATATTCTGGTGCTCACTGGGGCATCAGAATTGTTCGAAGTATTTATAATTTGTTGTGTGTTCCGCGCTGCAAAGGGCTCTGTTTGAACCGATCAACAGCCAGTGCATCACTTGGCGACAAATGTGTGCAAGGCAAAGATGAGCGCGGTAAAGGATTGCTGCCGGTACAGGCAAGCAGACAGGTCAATTGGATTCCGCACCCATATTTCCACCGTTCAGGCAAACCTCAATCATGCCATCCCGTTCCCGGATGGCATGGACAGCCACCGGCGCGAAGCCCTGGACCTTGCTTAAGCAATGGCCAGTGGCGAGATTGAAGCGGGCGCCGTGCAGCGGGCACATGATCGTGCCATTGCGCGCTTTGCCACCTGACAGCCTGGCGCCGGCATGGCTGCAACGGTCATCTATCGCAAAGAGGTTTCCGTCTTCACGATAGATGACGATCGCACGGCCATCAATTTCAATCGGAACAAGTTTTCCCTCAGGTGCGTCGTCACCGGGAATGACCGGAACATAAACCATTGTGTCGTGCACCTGCTGCCGTTGGCTGCCTCAGAGATTCAGGCCGAGTTTCGCATCGTAAATTTCATGGAAGCGTCTGATCTTGGCCTCCTGATAGACAGAGGTTGTCAGGAAAGCCTGTTCAGGCGGCGCCGCCTTGAAGCCGAGTTGCACGGCATTCATGTTGGCCAGATCCTGGTCGATAATGTGACCGGTGGCGCCCAGCGCCGGGTTGTCTGCTGCCTTCTCGTCGAAATCGACGCGGATCGGCTCCGGCACCGGCGGACGCTTGCCATCGGCAGGGATGGGCAGCAGGATGCGGATCTCCATCTCGGAATGGTTTGGATCGTCGCCCAGCGGCTTGAAATTGTACCACCACGGCAAGCCCTCACCCCACCACGGATGGTGGTTGGGAAACATGAAGTACTTGGCCATGTCGATCATATAGCTGACGGTTTCGTTCGAATAGTCGCGGCCCGTCAATTTCTGTAGCTGGTCACGCTTGGCCTGGGCCGCGTATTTGCGCGCATCTTCCGGCGTCTGACCACGGTCATCCGGGGGCAGCGGCAATTCCTGGGCGTTGCAGTACAGGATCAGCCCCTGGTGCGGTGATACCTTGTGGGAAACATAGGGATCTGTGGTCATGCCGGGGGTGCAAAGCCGGCTGACATAGCCCTTACCTTCGCTCCAGATGTCGATGCGGGTGGCCACGGAACCAAACATCGGCATCCCGTCGGCATGGGTCTCCACCACATGGTAGCCCTCCATGAAGGCTTCCTGGGCGGCTTTCCAGTTGCAGCGGACCTTCACCAGAACCCGCATCGCGGTGTAGCGCTCCTCCTGCGGCCATTTCTCGAAATGGCTGAGCAGGGGGCCGAGCGCTTCCTTCAGCGGTGCGGCATTGGGATCGGGGTTGATGAAGACATTACCGCCCCAGCTTTCGACCTTGATCTCCTTGAGGCTGCTGTCCTTTGCCGTCACATGGGGAAATTCCTGCTCGAACGGTACCCATTCCAGCTTACCGTCCAGGCCGAACATCCAGCCGTGAAAACCGCACTGGATGCCGGTGCCGCTGCCCTTATGGTCGCAGAGTTTGCGCGCACGGTGGGGGCAGCTATTGTGGAAGGCCCGGAACTGATTCTCCCCGGTACGCACCACCAGATAGGATTTGTTGACGATATCATAGCTGAGGCGGTCGCCGATATTTGGAAGATCTTCCTCCCGGCAGGCGATCTGCCATTCCTTGTCCCAAATATGCTCAACCTCCAGGGCGACATATTTGGGGTCGAAATAGCGGTCATAGGGGATGAGCCGCGGTTCGGGATGCAGATCACCGGGGGTCAGGAAGGGCACGTCGCGCGTCTCGCCGTCCGCCGCGACGATCTTGTCCAGTGTCGGCGGATCGATCAGCTTGCTACCCGGTTCCGCCTTGCCGTAGTTGATCCAATAGCTGCCGTCCGCAGTATTCGCCACGCCGTCCATAGACATCCTCCATGTAGACTTATCGTGTCCCATCTCGTGGATGAGCGACTTGCCGTCTTTGCCATGTTTCTTAATATCACCAAGCCTGCGCTCCAGAATTGTCTGGCGTCGCATAGGCTATTGACCGGCTGCTGCTTCGCTGGCGCCCCTTCCGGGAACGGACTACCACACAGGAATTATCGGCGGCCCGGACAGGTCACCGACAGGAGCCGGCGTTACTATTAATCACTCAGCCTTAGGGGATATGCATGACCTCGGTGGGACTGCTTGTGGAGCGTTTTGGCCCCATCCTCCGGCTGTCGCATGACCGACCGGAGCGGCGCAATGCCCAGAGCGCCGCTTTCCTGGACGCTTTGAATGGCGCGCTGGATGCGGCGGCGGCCGACCTGGCGGTGCGGGTTGTCATCCTTGCCGGTACGGGCGACCATTTCTGCGCCGGGCATGACCTGAAGGATGCTGATACCATGCAGCCGCAGGGTACGCCCGAAACACGGGACATGTTCGAGGCGCAGCGTTACCGCGACTATTGTTTGCGGCTATGGGATATGCCGAAGCCCGTTATCGCGCAGGTCCAGGGTGCCTGCGTCGGCGGCGGTTTCATGGTCGCCAACATGTGCGATCTGATCGTCGCGGCCGAGGACACCTTTTTCGCTGATCCCGTGGTCGGAACGGCGGCTGTCGCCGCGAGCGAGGTTCTTGTTCATCCCTGGGTCATGGGGTTGCGCCGCGCCAAGGAATTCCTTTATGGCGGCGGGCGGGTGAGTGCGACCGAAGCCTTGGCCATGGGCATGGTCAACCGCGTTGTGCCCAAGGAAGATCTGGCTGCGGCGTCCCTGGCACTGGCGGAGCGCATCGCCCAATCTTCCCCCTTCGCACTGCGATTGATGAAACGATCACTCAACCGGACGGCCGAAATACAGGGGTTTCGCGCGGCCATCGATGCGCATTTCGACACGCATCAGCTCTCGCATATGGGGGCGGACGCCCAGGAGCGGCTGGCGGCCGGGGCGGCGGGTATCGTCGGGCGGGGGCGCGGCCAGACGGGATGATCCTGCTTCCCGTCTGGCCCGAACCGGAAAGCTTCAGGCCGGTGTCATCTCGATCAGGAGACGCGTCAGTTTCAAAGTGGCGATCCGCCAGCGGCCGTCCTCTTGACGATAGGTCTCGTGATAGTGGCCATATCCCCGCATCTCACGATAAGGTCCGGCATGGAAGCGCAACAGGTCATTCATCGGCCAGATAGCGGTGGCCGTGCCATCCGCCAGGATTTCGATTTCCGGCATATGCCCATGATGGACGGAGATGAGGGGCAGCAGGCCCTTTCTGATATAGGCGATGATCATGTCGCGGCCATTCAGAATATCATCATCGGTGCCTGCCGGGGTGGTGGCTCCGGGGGATTGGAACGCCTCCCGATAATCGCATCGGGCATCATGGGTGAAGACATCCGCCAGAAGGGGCCAGTCCTTGGTATCCATGGCACGGAAATAGCGGGCCTTGACGCATTTGATGGCTTCGATCGACAGCAAGTGGGTAAGGGGGGAGGGGTGGGTGATCATCGGCATTCTCCTGAAGCCTTTCCCGTGACGGCCATGTGGTCCGATTGCATCCTTGCTATGCCGGTACCTTGTTCCAAAGCGGCACAGCCGCTTGCCGGGTGCCGCGTCATCCATGATCTGAGTGGCCATGACCGGGAGGATTTGGCATGACCGGGCGTCTTCCGTCGCTGCGCGGCATAGAGGCATTCGTCTGCGTGGCTGAGGTGCTGAATCTGCGCGTGGCGTCGGAGCGGCTCAATGTCTCGATATCGGCGGTCAGCCACCGCATTCAGGCACTTGAGGAGGAACTTGGCGTCAAGTTGTTCGTGCGCGGGAAGCGGGCGTTGCAACTGTCTCCCGCCGGCTCTGATTATCTTGAGCGGTTGAAGCCCGGCTTGCAGGCCCTGCGGGCGGCGACCCATGCGGCCAGGGACGATGTGCATTCGCCGGTACTGCGCATCGCCGGCCCGTCGTTTTTTTTTGATCAGTGGCTGTTGCCGCGCCTTGATAACTTCCGCAAGGACTGGCCGAAGATCCGGATCGAACTGCTGACCCTGGGGCGCAAGCGCGCGACGGGTACCGATGTCACCATTCTTCCCATGAGCCCGTCAGCTATTCATGACGGTGCTGAACCTTTGTTTGAGCTGCTGGTAACGCCGGTCTGCACACCGGCATTCGCCAGCCGGTACGAGCTGCGCCAGATTCGGGATTTGCTGACCGTTCCGCTGATCGACATCGTGCCCTCCAGCAACGCCTGGTCCCTGCTATTCCTGGCGGCGGGCCTGGAGGCGGAGGTGCCGGAACCCGCCTATGCTGCCGACAGTCCTGTCACGCTCTGTCAAATGGCCCTGAATGGACTGGGTGTGGCGCTGGCGGCAAACGTTCTTGTCGACGCCCATCTGCGCCAGGGCTTGCTGATGCGGCCGTTCGACATTGGTTGTGTCGTGCCGACGGCCTTTGGTCTGGTCGCGCGGGAGTGGGATGCCCGGTCGATGGCCCGGGCCTTTGTCAGATGGCTACGGGCGGAGATGGCGGCGTCCGTTCAATTTTCTTCAACGGTGGGGCAAGAAATCGAGATTCCTCCTCATGATGCCGCGCCATAGCTTAGTCGCAGCAACCCGCGTCCGATCGGGCCCGGTGCCAATGATATCGTCAGGATGGGAGGAAGATCATGTCGAACGCCGCTGTCGATTTCACCGATGTCAATGAAGAGAATCATTGGCGACTGGTTACGCCGGGCTCGGCGGGATGGGAACGAAGCCCGCGCCCCCAGGATGCGCGTGGAAAATATTTCATCATCTCGATCGATGCGCATATGAGCCCGCCGCCCACCTTGATGCGCGAACGCATCGACAAGCGGTTTGTCGACCGGTTGCCGCGTATCGAAAACCGCGATGGTCGCCGCTGGCTCATTCAGGAAGGCGCCGCGCCGGCGCCGATTTCCGAGATCGCCGTGATGGGCGAGGATGAGCTGCGCACCAAGGCGGGCGCCTACCTGATCCACGAGACCCGGACCATGACCGACCGTCTGGCCGACCTCGACAGGGATGGCGTCGATGGCGAGCTGATCTTCCCCAACGGGGCGGCATTGCTGATGTTCGCGTCGTCGGACCCGGAATTTGTCATGGCGCAATGCCGGATCTGGAATGACTGGGCCTGGGAAACCTGCCGGGACTTCAAGGCGCGGTCAAAGCCCATCGGTGCGCTTTCTACCGCTGATATCGATCTCGCCGTTGCCGAGGTGAAGCGGCTGGCGAAGATGGGATATGATGTGATCATGTTGCCGAACAAGCCCATCTTCGGGCCACCCCGGTACGGCGACATCAATTACAATCTTCCCGTCTTTGATCCGTTATGGGCGGCGATCCAGGACGCCAATCTGGCCATCGCTTTCCATGTCTCCACAGGGCAAGACCCGCGCACGGCACGCGGTAATGGGGGTGCCGTCATCAATTACTGTATCCATTCCATCGCCCCCACGCTGGAACCTGTCGTGGCCCTGTGCGCATCCGGTGTGATCGAACGCTTCCCCGGCCTGCGCTTTGCGACCATGGAAGCCGGCGGCGGCTGGTTGCCCTGGCTGCTCGATCGCATGGACGAAGGCTATCGTGCCCATCACATGTGGGTGCACCCCAAGCTGAAGGCGCTGCCCAGCGACTATTTCCGGCTAGCCGGGGCCGCGTCGGTGGGTGAGGACCGGTCGGCCATGCTGCTCTGCATGGAATATGGCCTTGAGAACAACCTGATGTTCTCCAACGATTATCCGCATCACGAAGGCTGCTGGCCCCACTCCCCCGAGACGATCGAGCGGAGCTTCGGGCCGCTGGATGAACGGGCGCGCCGTAAGGTTCTCGGCCTCAACGCCGCCCGCATGTTCAAGTTTGACGTGCCGCGCGACTATCCGGGGGCCTGAGCATTGGCTGGAAGGCACGAGGGAACGACCGACGACATGATGAGGCAGACCATGGCAGGGGAAACCGTCGGGATGGCCCTTCACAATCAGACACTGGGTGCGCCACCGCCAAGGCGCCCCGGTTCCCTGCGTCGCACCGTGTCGACCCAGTCTTTCTGGCCGGACGAACTGGATGGTCCCATGACCGTGATCAGTATCGCCCGCGACCTGCTCACCGATGATGCGGCCGCGACGCCACAGCTACTGGGGCAGGATCGGCTTTTGTCCACGCTGTCGCCGGATCGCCGCCTTCTCTCGATTGAGGCGAGCCGGCGGCAGGACGCCATGGCCGGCTTGGTCGGCTTGCGGCCGGGTGGCGAGATGCGCCGGGCGATGGCAGCGGCGATGCCGGAGGAAGGTGCCGGCTCGACGCGGCTGTATCGGTTGCTGGATGACATGGCGGGGGCCGTATTCATGGCCCCCGCCGGCTGGTATGACTGGGTGCCGGGTGGTCCGGCCTATTATGACAGGGCCTTGGGCCAGTCACCCGTCATGGACCGCAGTGTGGAGGGGGTCTGCATCAGCTTCCAGGCCGGCTCGCCGGCGCTGACAGCCGACGGGCGGACCAATGAGGCAATTGCCAACCATCCGGTCGCCCCCATCGCCTTCGAAGGGGCCGATCCGTGGGGGTGGCATCGGCTGGCGGATGTGCGCGGTCCCAATCAATGGCGGGTCCGTCGCCTTGATCTCTGGCAGCAGGACGGCCTGCTGCAGGTGGATTCCTGGTTTCAGGACAGTGCTGTGAAGCGGGGCAGCACGGATACGCGCATCCTGTTCCATGAATATGGTCTGCGGGCCACCATCGACCCGGAGACGCTGATATTGCTGTCCATTGATGTGCAAGCGGCCGTGCTGCCATTCACAAGCTGTCTGGCGGCGCCAGCCACCGCCCGTCATCTGATCGGACAGCCGGTTTCCACCTTCCGCAAGCTGGTTCCCGTCACGCTGCCGGGGACCAGGGGATGTACGCACCTGAACGACATGCTGCGTGCCCTGCAGGATGTCGACACCTTGGCCGGAAGCCTGCGGGCGCAGCAGACGGCCGCCTGACCTGCGCTTCCATCCTGCCGTTCCAGGCTGGGGGCGTTGCAGCTCAAGGACAAACCACCCGCTACTATCACTGTACAGCAACCTGTCGGCGGCGGATCGTCCAAGTCCGGCGGCCATGGTTGGATGATCTGCTGCGAAAAGAGGACGTTCGACTTTGCTGACCGTTGATTCCTTTCCGGCGACCCGCATTCCCGAAGCGGCGGAAGCCCTTCGCCCCCAGATCAAGGCTTTCCTGGCCGATCGGCTGGCGGGGATGCCGGCCAGCCGACGGGCGCGGACATGGTCTGGCTTCGATGCGGATTTCAGCCGCGCGTTGGCCGAACGCGGTTGGGTCGGCCTGACCATGCCGAAACACTATGGCGGGGCTGGACTGGACGCCTTTGCGCGCTTTGTCCTGGTGGAGGAACTGCTGGCCGCAGGGGCCCCCATCGCCGCCCATTGGATCGGCGACCGGCAAAGTGCGCCGTTGCTGCTGCATTATGGTACCGAGGCGCAGCGTCAGGCGTTTCTGCCCCGCATCTGCCGCGCGGAAATCTTCTTCTGCATCGGCATGAGCGAGCCCAATGCCGGTTCCGACCTGGCCAGTGTGCGGACCCGCGCTGTGCGGGAAGCGGATGGTTGGCGCCTCAATGGCCAGAAGATCTGGACCACCTATGCCCATAAATCCCATTACATGATCGGACTGGTGCGGACCAGCGGCACGCCGGAGGACCGGCAGAAGGGCTTGTCCCAGTTCCTGATTGACCTGTCACTGCCCGGTGTGACTGTCCGCCCCATCCGGCTGGGGACCGGTGACACGGATTTCAACGAAGTGTTCTTCGACAATGTGCTGCTGCCCGACGATGCCTTGGTCGGACAGGAAGGCAATGGCTGGGCGCAGGTCAATGCCGAGCTGGCATTTGAGCGCAGCGGGCCGGAGCGCATCTATTCAAGCCTTGTTCTTCTTGACCTGTGGGCGGCCACCTTGCGGGCCTCGCCGTCGCGCGCCGATGAGGAGCGGCTGGGCAAGCTGCTGGCACGGCTGGCCCCACTTCGCGCCATGTCGGTTTCCATGACCGGCCTGTTGGCGCAAGGCCAATCACCGCTGACGGAAGCGGCCTTGTTTAAGGATATGGGAACGGAGCTGGAGCAGGCCATCCCCGGCGAAATTGCCGATGCCGTGGCGACGCGCCTGGATACCGCCTGTGATCCGGAGCTGATGCGGACGCTGGCCTATCTCATGCAACTCAATCATGTCTTCTCTCTGCGCGGCGGCACGCGTGAAATTCTGCGGGGCATGATCGCCCGGGGGCTGGGTCTGCGATGAATGATGATAACAGCGTCCTGACCGACAGCTTCCGCCGGCTGGTGGCCGACATCGCCACGCCCGAGCGGACGCGGACCTTCGAGGCGGCACCGGCGCTTGAACCGGTATGGTCGGCGCTGGCCGCATCCGGCTTCCTGGATGCACTTGTGCCGGAGGATTGCGGTGGGGCAGGGCTGTCCCTTGCCAGCGTGTTTCCCCTGGTCATGATCCTGGGCGAACATGCCGTTTCGGTGCCCTATGCGGAGACCATGGTGGCCCGGGCCCTGCTGGCCGCCAACGGCCAACAGGCGCCTGACGATGCCGCCATCATTCTGGCGCCGCCGTCGCCCATTCTGCCCAATGGAGCGGCGGCGACGCACGCCCTGGTGAATGACGGCGAACGGATCGCGCTGGTCCGGCTGGTTGGCGTGGGGGAGGATCCTTTTCGGGCTGGTGGGGCGACAGGCATCCAGATCGGTGACCGGCTTTGCGATCTGCCGGCCGACGGGTTCGATCTTGGGCTGGCCGCCGCCGGACTGGCGGCGGCACAGATGGCAGGGGCCATGTCCCGTCTACTTTCCATGTCCCTGCGCTATGCCAATGAACGGCAGCAGTTCGGCCGCCCCCTGGGCAAGTTCCAGGCCATCCAGCAGCAATTGTCGGTGATGGCGGAGCAGGTCATTTCCGTTCAGGTCGCCGCCCGCACGGCCATGTCCGGCCATGGTTTCAATGTGGCCGGTGTCGCGGCAGCCAAGGCCCGCGCCAATGAGGCGACGCATCTTGTCAATGGCATCGCCCATGCTGTTCATGGTGCCATCGGCGCCACGGAGGAATTCGACCTGCAGCTCTACTCCCGCCGCTTGAAGCAGTGGCAGTTGGCATTCGGATCGGAAAGTTTCTGGGCGGGCCAGCTTGGTCGTCTGCGTATCCTGGCCGGCAGTGCGACCAGCGCCGATTTCATTCGTGACCATCTTTGCGACGGCGCCGCCTGAAGGCCATCTATACGGGGTGTGACATGAGTGACGCGTATCATTCGCTATGCTGGGAAGATGTTGAGGAAGGCCAGGAACTGCCATCCTTCACCTATGAACTGAGCCTTCTGCGTCTGGTCGCCTTTGTCCGGGCGACGGGGCTTTATGATTTCGTCCATCACGACAGCCGGTACGCCCGGGCGGTGGGCGCCAAGGATGCGTTCATCTCCACGACACATCTGGCGGGCCTGTTCAGCCGCCTGATCACTGACTGGTCTGGGCCGGGCAGCGTCCTGCGCCGCCTGACCTTCCGGATGACGGCGCAATCCCTGCGCGACGACATCCTGCTGGTGACCGGTAAGGTGGCGCGTAAATATCGCGGGGCAGACGGGGCCTATCTGGTCGACCTGGAAGGGATCAACGTGGCGCACGCCAACAGCCCCAGTGCGGCGGCTGCCACGGCGGTCCTGGAGATGCCGTCGCGCACTGGTGTGCTGCCGGCCATTTCCCGCCAGCGGCCGGTGGCGGATCTGGTCCCACCCAATGATGATATGCCGGACTTCGCCCGCGCCATGCTCGGCATCGTGCGGGAAGGCAACCGGGAACCGAAGCTGCCCCTGACCAGCGGCGATATCCATCTGTGGTGCGAGGCGCTGGAGGACTGGAATCCGCTTTATTGGGATGCCGATTTCGCTGCGGCGTCACCTTATGGCGGTATCGTCTCCCCACCCGTTGGCATGTTCTATGGTGCAGACTCCTCGCTCAATGTCGGATTGGGCCATCGCAAGCCAGGAGCCGTGGCGCCGGAGGCCGTCAAGCAAGGCCTGACCGGGATGCCGTTATTGCAGGCGTTGCGCGAAGGCATCATTATCGGTGGCTGCCCCTTCCCGCCGCCCGATTGTCCCGAGGCGGTTGTCACCCAAGCCGGTTTCGAATTCTATGCACCCCTTCGCGTCGGCGACAGTTTGCGCACGGAGCAGAAGCTGCTGACTTGCTCTCCCCGCCGCAAGACGAAGCTGGGCGAGGGCCATTTCCTGACGTCGGAGAACACCCTGTTCAATCAGCGGGGTGAATTGGTGAAATCCGTCACCATGAGCCTGTTCTGCTACAAGGTTTGAGCCTCGAGGGAGAACGGGGAGGACATGGCTGGCAATTACCGGACCATCCGCTATGAGGTTGGTTGCGGGATAGCCACTGTGACACTGAACCGTCCCAGAGCATGAGCAGCACAACCCCGTCAGGGTGCGGGAGTTGTTGCAGGCGTTCGACGCGGCTGACGCCGATGATACGGGGCAGGGGCGTCATCCTCAGGGGGGACTGGGGAGCACGCCGTCTGTGTCGGGACCGAATATAACAAAACATCAAGTCATTCATAGGAAACGAACCGGAGGGATACGCGATGGAATTTGTAGATATTGTCTACGAACAACGCGGTCGGGGGGCATGGATTCGCCTGAACCGCCCGGACGCGTTGAATACAATCAATCCCGGGCTGGCCCGCGAATTTGATGCAGCGCTGGATCTCGCCGAAGAGAATCCTGAGATAGTCACAGTTGCCGTAACCGGCACCGGCCGCGCGTTTTGCGCTGGTGCCGACCTCAAATTTCTAGGCGACCTGCTGCAAGAAAATAGCGAACACGAGAGCGCCAATTTTCAGAACCAGTTGATGGCGCTGATGGCGCGGCTGGAGAAGTTCCCCAAGCCGGTCATCTGTGCGGTGAACGGTGTTTCGACCGGTGGTGGCACCGAACTGCTGCTTTGTTGCGATCTGGTGATCGCCGTGGCAAGCGCGAAAATTGGCGATGGCCACGCCAATTACGGGCTTCTGCCGGGTGGCGGCGCTTCGATACGCCTTCCCCGAAAGATCGGACCGACACGGGCCAAGTACCTCCTGTTCACTGGGGAACTACGGTCGGCAGCGGAACTCGTCACATGTGGCCTCGTGAACGAGGTTGTGGAAGATGGTGCTCTGGAAGCGGCTGTCGATGGGCTTGTAGACAAGCTGTCGTCCAAAAGTCCGCTTGCCCTGAAGCAGGTCAAAATGCTGGTGGATGATGGGCTGGAACAGCCTCTGGATACCGCCTTGAGGCTGGAACTGCTGGCCAGCACCCTGCACAGTCACAGCCATGACATGCACGAAGGCGTCGCCGCCTTCAATGCCAAACGCAAGCCCAGTTTCAAGGGCTGTTGAACCACCAGTGCCCGTGCGTGTTGCTGACAGCTTGCGCACCGAGCAGAAGCTGTTGACCTGTTTTCCCCGCCGCAAGACGACGCTGGGTGAGGGCCATTTCCTGACGTCGGAGAATACCCGGTTCGTTCAATCAGCGGGTCGAACTGGTGAAATCCGTCACCATGAGCCTGTTCTGCTACGAGGTCTGAGTGTTGGTCAGCAACGGGGAGGCGAGTCATGACCGGTGAGTACCAAACCATCTGTTATGAAGTTGGTTGCGGGATAGCCACTGTAACGCTGAACCGCCCCCAGAGCATGAACAGCATCAACCCCATCATGGTGCGGGAGTTGTTGCAGGCATTCGACGCGACTGACGCCGATGATACGGTCAGGGTCGTGATCCTCACGGGTACCGGGGAGCGCGCTTTCTGTGCCGGAGCCGATATCACAGCCGGTGCGGCCACGTTTGATTACGCGCAGCGGGAAGGTGCGTTGCGCCCCGATGTCGAGCCGGATGGAAATGTCCGCGATGCGGGAGGGCTGGTTGCCCTGCGCATCTTCAATTCCCTGAAACCGGTAATTGCGGCCATCAACGGTGCGGCGGTGGGGGCAGGGGCGACTATTCCGCTTGCCGCCGATCTCCGGCTGGCGGCCACGACGGCGCGTTTTGGCTATGTATTCGCTCGTCGCGGGATCGTGCCGGAATCGGCGTCGGGCTGGTTCCTGCCACGGATTGTAGGCATCTCCACCGCCTTGGAATGGTGTCTGTCCGGCAGGTTGGTTCCAGCCACAGAGGCACTGGAGCGCGGGCTGGTGCGGTCGGTCCACCCGCCTGGGGAGCTTCTGGCCGCAGCACGGGAGATCGCCCGGGAGATCGTGGAGAATGCCGCGCCTGTTTCCGTTGCGCTGACCCGCCAGATGCTGTGGCGCATGTTGGGTGCATCGCATCCAATGGAAGCGCATCGCCTTGATAGCTGGCTTGTGCAATCAATGGGACCGGGTCCGGATGCACACGAGGGGGTGGCGGCCTTTCTCGAAAAGCGCTTGCCGGCCTTCGGGGGCCGCGTATCGACCGACATGCCTGACCCGTTTCCATGGTGGACGGAGCCGGGTTTTCAAGCTGAGTAGGGCCCGGCCGGTGGGTCGTTTATAATGGACCGATTTGGCGACTGTTGGACGAGGATCGGCTGTTCAGCACATACGCTGAACGAGTGGGTCAAGAAAGCCGAGGTGGAGAGCGGCGGTAGCGCTCAAGCAGGTTTACGGCGCCTTGGATGACAAGGGGGCAGATTCACTGTTTCAACAGAATTGAATTGTCGGTGTTCTGAACAAAGTAGAAATGTCAGTGTTGGGGTGGACCGGGTAACGGAGCCGTGGGCGCAGTGGACCGGCCCACCCCAACATTTGCCGGTTTTGCCTTGGCCGAAGCATGTTTGTCCGCCGCTCCGGGCCGACCGCGCCGCTTGCCTCCGCGCTTTTCGTAGTGGTTGCGTTCGCTGATGCTCTTGACCGTCGGTGCCGGCATCGCGTCCTGCATCTGCTTCACATAAGCCAGGACCTCCGACAACCGCTTGTTCTCCACGATCTCGGCCTGCGTCACGCGCTGGTTCTTGTCAAAAATCGTGTAGGGCAGGGCACA
>NZ_WIDQ01000021.1 GCF_009495745.1 Niveispirillum sp. SYP-B3756 | reverse complement strand
AACACGCCGGACATCCCGATCGCTCATCATCAGCCAGCCCATGACAGCCCCCAAAACCGGCCAAAACCGATCCAGAGACTGACATTTCTATCTTGCTCAGGACTGACATTTTAACTTTGCGCCTACAGCATAAAAATCAATAATGATAATTATGGAAATTTTAACTTGGCCTTGAATGCCTGTTCAGCGCCGCCGTGGCGGTGTCACATAGGTGCGGGCCAGCACCAGCGGGGCGGCGGCGACGCTCAACACCCCGCACCAGGTGACGGTGCCCACCGCCGGCCCCCAGCCTGCCGCCGCCGCCACCCAGGACAGGCCCAGCAGGGCAAAGCCCAGCCCCCGCCACAGGCGCTGGCGGGGGCGTTCGATCTCCCGCCCCAGCGCCCAGGCATGATGTTCTTCCATCGCCAGGGCCAGCAGGGTGAAACCGGCCAGGGCCAGCAGCCAGGATAACAAGCTCATTCCCCTGCCACGGCCAGCGCCGCCTCCCGGTTGGGTCGCACCTTGCGGGCGACGATGCGCGGTTTATGCCGATAGACTTTGATGGCGATGGCGGCCAGTGTCAGGCCAAGTGCCAGCAGCAGCAGGTCGGCCGCCATCCGGGTGCCGTCGCCGGCCATCAGATGCTGCCACAGCCCGGCCCCGCGCACCTGGTCGAACAGGGGCAGACCCAGCAGCAGCAGGGCGCCCAGCCCGAACTGTTCCACCCAGCCCCGCTTGGCCGGGCGCAGGCAGGCATGGATGAAGCACAGGCCCCAGAGGATGAACAGGGTCTGCACCTCTGCGTGCCAGCGCCCCTCCATGCCCACCGGCAACAGCCGGTTGGCCCAGAACATCGCCACCATGCCGGCCGGCAACCCCGCCACGGTGGCGATGTTCAGCCGTTCCACCAGCCGGAACCCAAAGGGCGGCTTTGCCGGATCGGGCAGCTTGTCGCGCCGCTTGGCTGTCCACATCACCAGCCCGGTACCCACCATCGCCGTGCCAGCCAGCCCGGACAGGAAATAGAACCAGCGCAGCAGGGTCGGTGCGAAGCGGCCAGCATGGAGCCCGATCATCACCTGTCGCGCCGTCTCCCCCGGACCGTCAATGATGGGGCTGTTCAACGCCCGCCCGCTGACCCCGTCAAAAATGATGGTGGCGCTGTCCGCCGCGATGTTGTGTGACGGGTGGCGCGCGATCGTCACCTGGGCCGAGGCATCGCCCGGATTGCTGATCCACAGATAGCCGATACGCCCCTCTCCCCACACCCGTCGCACCTCTGCCAGCATCGGTGCGATGGGGGCAAGCGGGGTGGGGCTGGCGGCATAGGCGGCCTCTGGCACCTGGGGCTGCAATTCGGCATAGGCGGCCTGGGGATCGCTGAAATTGGCCAGCAGGCCCCAGGGCATATAGAGCGTCATCAGGGTGATCAGCCCGGTATAGGTAATCATCAGATGGAAAGGCAGGGCCAGCACGGCGGTGGCATTATGCCCGTCCAACCAGCTGCGCTGACCCTTGCCGGGCCGGAAGGTGAAGAAATCGCGGAAGATTTTCTTATGCGTGATGATGCCGGTGACAATCGCCACCAGCATGAACATGGCGCAGAAACCCACCAGCCAGCGCGCCCAGATCACCGGCATATAATGCAGGTCGAAATGTACCCGGTAGAAGAAATCCCCGCCGCGCGTCTCCCGCACCGCCACCGGCTGGCCCTCACCGCCGATCCACAGGCTGTTATGCGCATCGGGCCAGCGGAACCGCGCCTGCCCCCGCTCCTGCCACACGGCCAGCGTGCCGGCTCCCCGCTCGCTGGGCAAGGTGATGGACCAGTTGGCGGCATCCGGGGCGCGGGATGACAGGGCGGCGATGGCCCCTTCCACCATGCGGGTTTCATCGTCGGGCCCGCGCACCATGTCGGTGACGGCGAGTTCCGGCCGCATCCAGCGGCTGATCTCCTCCCGCCAATAGGCGACGGTGCCGTTGATAAAAATCAGGAACAGCACCCAGCCGACCAGCAGGCCGGTCCAGGTATGCACCGATGATTGCGTCTGCCGGAACCCCTTCATCCCAACAACCCCGCGCGGATATCGGCCGGCGCCAGCAGCCAGAACAGCCCGCCGGTAGCCACCATCAACCCCAGCACCCACCCCGTCACGGCCAGCGCGCTGCGCGCAGCGAAAATCCAGACCACGATGCCGGTGGCAATGGCAAAGGACATCATGCTGGCCACCATGCTGGCATCCAGCGCCGACCCTGGCAGCAGCCGCGCCAGCAGGGCCGTGCTGGTGCTGGTCAGCCCATAAGTGCCGAACAGGGCCAGGGTGATGCGCAACGGCATCGCCCAGCCGGGGCGACTGGGCGCTTTGCCGGCGGTTCTTGTGGCAGCGGCGGAGGCCATGGGCAACTCATGCGAGGATTATATTAACAATCATTCGCATTTGCATAGCTTGTGGTGGAAATGTCAAGGATCAATGCATGGGGGGGCAGGGAAGCAGGACGCCCCGGTTGGGTGGTTCGCCCGGGGTATAGCTGACGGAATATCTTGAGGTATGTAAGTGGAACTGGACCAGACTGGGATTATCGGCAGCAAAGTGGGAGGTCGGGAGGAATGGAACCGAAAAACGACATAAAGCAAAACAGTCTGTACGGAAAACCCGGTTAAGGCGATTTCCGTACAGACGACAATTCTGACAAGATGTTCCGTCTACCATTCCGTGATGTTCGGGCAAGATGGGAGACGGCTTCCGCCTCCCTGCCGGAAGCACATGGCTATCGACATTTCCGGCGAATTTGCTGAAATTCAATCTATTTATTCAAGCCTCGTTGTAATCAGGTCGGTGAATTTATGAGCGATGTTTAGCAAATTTGTCGCTCTCGTGATCTTATCGGTCGTAGTTTTCATGACGTTTGCCTCAGCCGTTGCTTCCTTCGTAAGTTTCTCGAGATTACTCAACGCCGCCTGAACTGTCGGCAGATTTAGAACCGCTGCGTCCGCCGCGTCGATCACTTGGTTCCGTTCCATGGTAATCGCGTTCCGCCGATCTACCAATCGGGACAAATACGGCCCGGCGGACGTTGTTGCTGCTATTTCAGCCAGGATGATGGATTGCGCTGTGAAGAGCGCCTCAAGCATCTTATTGCGTTCGCTGTTGATTTTTTCTACATGTTGCGAGGTATCATCGGGCATGACTATTCCTCCTTATTCCGTGGCGCCAGACTTTGTCGCCGGAGCAACAGGGGGTGGGTTTGCGGCCTTAACCAGCGCGCTGACATTGTCTATAAGCGTCTCGAAGCTACCTTCCAGCGCCGACCACTGCCCGTCATTGGACATTATTGCGACCTTCAACTCGGTGTGCGCTTGACCAACGCTGGATGCGACGGCTTCCATATCCATGGTATGCACCGCCGCAAACCGCGCCGCCGTTGCCTGCGCCGCATCAAGCGCTGTGCTATAGTTGGCATCACTGTTGGATTTGCGCGTTGCCAGGATATTGGCGTACTTGATTTGGCTTCCTAGTAAATCTAGCAGATTGCCCTGCTGCTTCTCATTCTGTCCGCTGAGTGATGTCTTTAATGCCACGGACAGCACTTGAATTGACGGATCAGCCGCCGTTATCGTCTCATGTAGCGCTTGCAGCCGGTCGTAGTCCAGCTTCTGACCGATCAACCAAAACAGGAAATTACCAGCCGGCTTAATCACCGCGCTGAGTGGAAGGTCAGCAGCGGCTGCCAGCGACGATACTGCTGTCGATGCCTTTGATGCAGCGGCATCAAAGGCCGCACTATCTTCCGCATTAGTCAGCGATACCAATGCCGCCGTGTAATTGTTCAGGACCTTGAGAATCTCATTTGGATCCTTTTTTGGATCCTTTTTTGGATCCCGACGCTCTGCGGGAGGGGATCCAGGAGCCGTGGGCACCTCAGAGCCCATTGTCAGTGCACATGGGTTCGCTTTCGGCGCTGTTCCTGTGCAGCCTAGCCCCAGCTTCAGCTCAGGACGGATAATCAACCAGTCCATGTGGTCTTTCAGCGTGGAATCGTTGTTAATACTCTCCGCTGTAGCCGAATAGTTAGATCGTAAATTACTCACTGCGGTGTTGTATTTTCCTACCTGCTCTGAGTAGACATACGGTGAGCAGCTAGATACTGTGAGACACACCGTAAATGCGAATGCACACTTAGACCAGTTGCCAATGTTCTCCATACTTACCTCCCGCGATTGCAGCATCACCGGGGCACCGGCCGGCCAGTGCTGTTCAAAAGATAAAGGCATTTCTATGTGTCAAATAAGCTGAGCAGGCGGCAGTTCTGTGCACACGAACAAAAAGTCCGCATAAGCCGTTGGAATCACCAGAAGTATCGACAAACACCTGTTTCCCGACAGAGCGCTCCTGCGCAACAACTACCGTCGGCATCGTATGTTGTGCGGAAATATCCTTTGGGAGAATTTCCGCATATGATATCGGGCCGTATGCGCGTGTCGTTCGAAGACGACCAACAGACAACCGCGCTTCAGCGTGACGCCTTGATTGCCGCCGGCGTCGTTTCCTTTCCCCTTTCGAGGATAAGCCTTCCGGCGTGCGTGATAACCACTCCAGCCCCAAGCGATACCTGGACTTTCTGAAGGCTGGTGACACGCTGGTCGTGTGGAAGCGGGATCGCGCCGGACGCGCGCTGCCCCACCCGCTCGACATCATAGCCGGCCTGCGCGACGGCGGCGTCGCGTTCCGGTTCTTGACGAAGGGTCTGAGCATGAACACACTGCACGGGAAACCCCTATTTCCACATACCCAGTGCTCTTGAACAGGGTGAACTGTGCGCTGACCAGAAATAAAATTCAATCATAGAGATTATGATATTATTTTGATTTCCGATATGGTGTTGTATCTGTAACACAATGTTCTGATAACTAGAATATGTAATAGGTAAATCGGAAGGAGGCACCCGCAAGGCCGCGATATGCCGAATTTTTGAGACTGCCCGCGGCAGGTTGAAACACGCCGGGTGGGCTGGTCCCGACAAGGTTGCGTGATCATCCGAACACCAGCCCTTGCCGCTGCTGCATCGGCTCGCGGCCAGTCCCGGCTTGTTCTCACGCGCGGCGCATAAATACGCTTTCGTGCCGCAGGCCTGATATCCGGGGACAAGTTCAGCCACTGGTATCAGGCCTGCGAGCGACGCCCGACAAGATCGGCCAAACGCTTATGAGGCATCCACCATTGCCCCCACCACCCGCCGTCCCTCCCACTGCAACAGGTATGACAGCAGGCAGGGCAGCAGGGTCAGGGTCAGCAGGGTGGCGCCGGCCAGCCCGCCGATGATGGCATAGGCCATCGGGCCCCAGAAAACCTGATGCGCGATGGGGATCATGCCCAGGATGGCGGCGCAGGCCGTCAGCACGATGGGCCGGGCACGGTGGCGGGATGCTGCCTTGATGGCGTCCGTCACCGGCTGGCCACGGGCGACGTTGCTGTCCACCTCCTCAATCAGGATCACGGCATTGCGGATGATCATGCCGGCCAGGGCGATGATGCCCAGTTGGGCGACGAACCCCAGCGGCATCCCGGTGGGCAGCATGGCCGCCACCACGCCGATCAGGCCGAACGGCGCCATCAGCAGGGCCAGCGCCAGCCGGCTGAAGCTGCGCAACTGCACCATCAGCAAGGTGGCCATCACCAGCAGCATCAGCGGCACCTGGGCGAAGACGGAATGGTTGCCCTTCTCCGACTCCTCCACCGCCCCGCCTTCCTGGATGCCATAACCGGCCGGCAGGCTGGCGTTGAGCTGGGCCACCGCCGCCTGTACCTGCCCCGACACGGTGGCCGGCTGCAGGCCGGGGGCCACGTCGGCCTGCACGGTGATGATGGGGGTGCGCTGGCGCCGCCAGATCACCGGCTGTTCCACCCCATATGAGAACTGGGCGATCTGGCGCAACGGCACCTGTTCCCCGCCGGGCGTGGTGATCTGCAGATTGGCGATGGTGGCGATATCGTTGCGCTCCCCGGCCTGCGCGCGGGCCACCACCTCGATCAGCCGGTTGCCGTCGCGCACGGCGGTGATGCTGGTGCCGGAGAAGATGGTCGCCATGGCGCTGGCGATATCTTGGCTGGAGGTGCCGACGGCACGCGCCAGCGTCTGGTCCAGATCGACGCGCACGCGCTTTTGCGGTTCCCCCGCCGTCAGGTTGACATCGCGGATATTGCCGTTTTCCGCCAGGATATTGGCCAGCTTCTGGGCGATATCACGGACCTGTTCGATATCCGGCCCCTGCACCCGGTATTTCAGCGGCCAGCCCACCGGCGGCCCCAGTTCCAGCGGCATGGCGCGGGTGGTCAGATCGGCGAAATCGCGCCGGAAGGCGGTATCCAGCCGGGCCCGCAGCCGGTCGCGCGCCGCCAGATCCTTGGCCACCACCACGGTCTGGGTGATATTGTCATTTTCCAGCAGCACATCCATCGGCAGGTAGAAGCGCACCGCACCCGAGCCGACATAGGTGGAAAACCGCGCCACATCCGGATCAGCCTTCAGGATGGCTTCCAGCCGCCTGGCCGTGCGGTCGGTGGCATCCAGGGAGGCATTCTGCGGCAGATCGATATTCACCAGCAGTTCCGGCCGGTCCGATGGCGGAAAAAACTGCTTTTCCAGAAAGCCCGACCCCCAGGCCGACGCCCCCAGCAGCAGTAAGGTGATGGCAAGGGTCAGCCCGCGATGGGCCAGCGACCAGTCCAGCATCCGGCCATAGGCGCGCATGATCCGCCCCTGCCCATGGCCATGGCCGGCGGGCATCCGGTGCAGAACCCAGGTGCCGATCAGCGGGGAGAACAGCACCGCCACAATCCAGGAGGTGGTGAGCGCGATCAGCACCACCAGGAACATGGAGAAGCAATATTCACCGGCGGACGAGGCGGCGAAGCCCACCGGGATGAAGCCGGCGATCATCACCAGCGTGCCGGTCAGCATGGGAAAGGCCGTCGTCTTATAGGCGTGGGAGGCGGCCTCCTTCAGCCCGGCCCCGTCTTCCAGGCGCGACACCATGGTTTCCACCGTGATCATCGCGTCATCGACCAGCAGACCCAGCGCGATGATCAGCGCCCCCAGCGAGATGCGCTGCAGGCCGATACCCGTCAGCTCCATGCCGATGAAGGTCATGGCCAGCACCAGCGGGATGGAGAAGGTGACCACCAGCCCCGCCCGCGTGCCCAGCGACAGGAAGGAGACGGCCAGCACGATGGCGACGGCTTCCACCAGCACCTTGACGAAGCTGTTGACAGCGCCCTTCACCACCACCGGCTGGTCAGCCACTTGGGTGACCTCGATACCGTGCGGCAGCCCTTCGGCCACCTGTCGCATCACCGCCTGTACCTGCTTTCCGAATGTCAGCAGATTGCCCGTCTTGGCCATGGAAATGGCCAGCCCCAGCGCCGGCTCCCCATTCACCCGGAACAGCGGGGCCGGCGGGTCGGCCGGGATGCGGCGAATGTTGGCAAAATCGCTGAGTGGCACGAAGCGGCCATTGGCCCTGAGGGTGACGGCGCGCAGGCTGTCTTCCGACGCGAAGGCGCCACCGACGCGGATGGCCACCTTCTCATCCGGCAGGCGCAGCAGGCCCGCGGGCGCCACGGCATTCTGCGCGCCCAGGGCCTGCATCACCGCCCCCTCGTCCAGGCCCAGGGAGGCTAGGCGGCGGGGGGAGAATTCCACGACGATCTGTTCCTCCTGCACCCCCAGCACCCGCACCTTGCCGATATCGGGAATGGTCAGCAGCCGGGTCCGGATCGTATCCAGCCGGTCACGCAGTTCCCGCATCGTATAGCCTTCGGTGGTGAAGCCATAGATGATGCCGAACGTGTCGTCGAACTCGTCATTGAAAAACGGCCCCTGCACGCCCTGCGGCAGCATCGGGGCCACGTCCGACACTTTCTTGCGCACCTGATACCAGATGTCCGGCACCTTCGCCGGCGGGGTATCATCGCGCAGATTGACCATGATGGTGGATTGGCCGGCGCGGGTATAGCTGTCCAGCCGGTCCAGATAGGGCACTTCCTCCAGCTTTTCTTCCAGCTTGTCGGTGACAAGATTGATGCTGTCGGTGACCGACGCCCCCGGCCAGTTGGCCTGCACCACCATGGTCTTGATGGTGAAGGGCGGGTCTTCGTTGCGTCCCAGATGCAGATAGGAGAAGGCCCCGCCCAGCAGGGTGGCCAGCATCAGGAAGATGATCAGCGGCTGCTGTTGCAGCGCCCAGGCGGACAGGTTGAACCCGTTCTGGTCGGGATGATGCCGGGCGCTCATTTGCCGGCCTCGCTGTCCAGGGCGATCTTCTGGCCGGGGCGCAGCTTGCTGACACCGGCCGTCACCACCATGTCACCGGCGGCAAGCCCGCTGGCGATCACCGCCTCCTGATCGGTATAGCGTGCCACCGTCACCGGCTTGCGCAGCAGGCTGGCACTGGCGCGGTCCACCACATAGACGGCCGGCTCGCCTGACTGGTTGCTGATGGCGCTGGCCGGCACGCGGATGCCCTGGCCGCCTTCCAGCCGCATCCGCCCGGTCACCGTGGCCCCCAGCCCCATCTGGGCCGGCGCGTCGGGCAGGCTGATGCGCACGCGATAGGTGCGGGTGACGGGGTCGGCGCTGGGGCTGACCTCCCGTACCTTGCCGCTGACCTTGATGGAGGGGTCGCTGACCAGGGCCACGCTGATGGACAGATGGTCCGGGGCTTCCTGCACCAGGGATTCGGCCACGTTGAACACGGCCTCCTTCTCGTCGGTGGATGCGATGCTGGCCACCATCTGCCCGGCCGACACCACCTGGCCGGCATTGGCCCCTATGGCGGTGACCACGCCGGCCCGGTCGGCCGTCAGGTTGGTATAGGTCAGCTTGTTGCGGGCATTGGCCAGGCTGGCCTCTGCTGCCTCCCGCCGCGCCTTGGTGCTGGAAAGGTTGGCCTCGGCCTCATCCACCCTTGCCTGGGCCACGATATTCTTGCTCAGCAGCGCCTGCTGGCGCTCCAGCGCCACTTTGGCCAGATTTTCCGCCGCCTGGGCGCTGCGCAACTCGGCCTCGACGGCGCGCAGCTCGTTACGGACATCGCGGTCATCCAGGGTGGCGATCAACTGTCCCGGCTGCAGCGCCGCGCCGACATCCACCTTGCGGGCGGTGAGGCGGCCATCAATGCGGAAACCCAGGCTGGTTTCATAGCGGGGCTGGATCTCGCCGGTCTGGACGATTTCCTCCCCTTCCCCGCCGGGGCTGACGGTCAGGGTGCGCACCGGCCTTGGTTTCTCAGGGGCTGTTTCCTCCCGCGTGCAGGCGGTCAGGGCCAACAGGATGGACAGGCCGGCCAGGGTGGCCGGGCGCAGGATGGACATCTCAACGCTCCAGGCTGGGGAGGGCGGAAGGGTTGGCGAGCCCCCGGATCGCCATGGTGGCGGCAGCGTCCGCCAGGGGGCGGACTTCGCCAAAATCAATCTCGGACACATTGATGGACAGGCTGATCACGCCATGTACGGCGGCCCAGATCAGCTGGGTGGCCATATCGGCGGGCAGAGGGCGGAGCAACCCGGCGACAATCGCCTGTTGCACCCGCGTCCGCAGCAGCTGGTAAGGGTGCAAAAGGATAGGGTCACTGCTCAATTCCTGAAACTGGCCCTGGTCATTCTCCAGAAACAACAGGCGGAACCGGTCCCGATCCTCCAGGCAGAAATCGGCATAGGCCAGCGCCAGCCGGTGTACCGCGCGCAGCGGGTCCGGTTCGGCCGCGTCGATGGTATCCAGCCGTTGCGACAGGCTGGTCAGGGCGGCCGCGAAATAGGCCAGCAGCACATGCTGTCTGGTCGGGAAATAGCGGTAAAGCGCACCGGCCGTCATCTCCACCGCCGCCCCCAGGCGGCGCATGGAAAAACCGGCATAGCCATCCCGCGCGATCAGCCGCCCTGTCTCCAGCAGCAGGCGCTGCCGCACTTCGTTCACCTGCTCCTCGGTCAGTGATGGCCGGGCCATGGATCGTTCCCTTCTAATTAAATGCACACGTATAATAAACGCGTTCAGAAAACGGCCAATAAAGATCCATGCATAGTAGGGGCGCGCTGGCGGCACATTCGGAATGGTGCCAGGGGTGAAGTCGACAAGGCAGCGCTGGTCCGGTTCATCCCGCAGAACCGCCATCGGCTCAGGAACAACTGCCCAACTGGATAGTTGCCTCCCTGAGCATGAGCGTTGCAGTCGCCTGTGCGCTGCATCATTGTAGGGCGTTGACGTGCTTGGTTACCTCCTCTTCCCGACGCCTGCTTTTCCGATCCGGTGGTTTGACAGATGGTGGATACACGCCAGGACGGCGACAGCCTGATCCTGACCATACCGGCCGGCGGCATTGATCCCGCCCAGTTAGCCGCTCCGCCGCAGACCCTGCCGGCGGGCGGCATTTCCACCTTGCAGGTGAAAGCACCGGCGGGATGGAAATGGGGCACGGTTGATGCCGCCTTCCTGGCCGGGCTGCTGCGCCGCTTGCGTGGGGAAGAACCGGATGCACCCGATATACAGGTGCAAGGCGTGCCGCACGATCTGGCCAAGCTGCTGGAACTGGCGCGCAGTGCCCCCACCCCGGCAGAAGCGAAACCCCGTCCTGGCCTGCGCAAACGACTGGGCAAAGCCTCCCTGGCGCAATGGTATGAATCAAAGGCCATGATGGCCCTGATCGGGGAGGTGGTGCGGCGTCTGCCGCGCCTCTTCACCGGCCGCGCCATGGTGCGCCGGAACGAGGTGATGGATGTCATTGCCGAATCCAGCACCAACGCCCTGATCATCGTCGCCATCGTCAATCTGTTGATGGGCGCCATCCTGGCCTTTGTCGGGGCCGTGCAGTTGAAGGCGTTCGGTGCCGGGCTCTATGTCGCCGATCTGGTGGGCATTGCCTCCGTGCGCGAACTAGCCCCGGTGATGACGGCCATCGTGCTGGCCGGGCGCACCGGCGCCAGCTTTGCTGCCCGCATCGCCACCATGCAGGGCAATGAGGAGATCGACGCGCTGACCACGCTCGGCGTACCGCCGGAGGAATTTCTGGTATTGCCCCGCGTGGTGGCCCTCTCGCTGCTGATGCCGCTGCTTTATGTCTATGCCTGTGCGCTGTCGCTGATCGGCGGGCTGGTGGTGGCCATCTCCATGCTGGATATCACCGCCACCGCCTATATGGTGGAAACCCAGGCGGCGATCAAAAGTGCCAATTTCTACATTGGTGGGCTGAAATCGCTGGTCTTTGGCGCCATGGTGGCGCTGATCGGCTGCCGCTGTGGCTTACGGGCGGGGCGCTCGGCCGCCGATGTTGGCCAGGCCACCACCGCGGCGGTGGTGAATGCCATCGTCGCCATCATCGCCGTGGATGCGCTGTTTGCCGTCTGCGCCAATGCGCTGGGGATCTGAGGCCATGACCAGCCAGCCCCGTATCCGCATCGATCAGGCCAGCATCGGCTATGGCGGCCGCGCCGTGCAGACCGGCATTGCCGCCGATATCGCGCCGGGGGAGATTTTTGCCATTGTCGGCGACAGCGGTTCTGGCAAAAGCACTTTGCTGAAAACCATGGTCGGACTGCTGCCCATCCTGAAAGGGAATATCCAGTTCGATGGCCAGCCGCTGGACATGTCGGATGCCGGCGGGCCGCCGCCCTTTGGCATCCTGTTCCAGGGCGGGGCACTGTGGAGCTCCATGACATTGCTGGAAAATGTCATGATGCCGATGGAGATGCACGACCATGCCAACCCCGCTGCGCGGGAGGCTCTGGCCCGGTTCAAGCTGGCGCTGGTCGGCCTGCCGGGACATGAGGAGCGCTATCCCGCCGACCTGTCCGGCGGGATGCGCAAGCGGGCGGCCCTGGCCCGTGCCCTGGCGCTGGACCCGTCGGTGCTATTCCTGGATGAACCCTCGGCCGGGCTGGACCCTTTATCGTCGCGCCGGCTGGATCAGCTGATCCTGTCCCTGCGCGATGGGCTGGGCATCACCGTGGTGATTGTCACGCATGAGCTGGAAAGCCTCTACAGCATCGCCGACCGGATGCTGTTCCTGGATGGGGAATTGCATCACCCCACCGCCCTGGGCGCACCTTCAGACCTGGTGCATTCATCCGACAATGCCAAGGTCCGCGAGTTTCTCACCCGTAAGGGAATGAATTGTTCCATATCGGAGGCCACGCCTTGAAACGCCCCAGCTCCACCGCTATCGGCGCCTTCGTGCTGGGTGCCCTGGCGCTTGTCGCCAGCGCCATCCTGTTCTTCGGCGGGGCTGCCCTCTGGGCCAAAAAGCTGGAGGCGGTCAGCTATTTCGACAGTTCTGTCGCCGGGCTGCAGATCGGTGCGCCCGTCACCTTCCGGGGTGTGCGGGTCGGCTCGGTCAACGGCATGGGGGTGCATGTCAACCCGCAGACCTACAGCTTCATCATCCGGGTCGGCATGGAAATCCAGCCCGATACGGTGGCCACCTTCGGTTCCCATTTGAAGGAGGGGGAAGACGAGCTGATCGACACGCTGTTGAAACGCGGCCTGACCGCCAAGCTGGTGATGCAGAGCTTCGTCACCGGGCAGTTGGCGGTGGAGCTGGATTTCCGCGATGGCGGCCGGCGCATCGATGTGGAGAACAAGGGGCATGTGCCGGAAATCCCCACCGTCCCCACTGACCTGCAGGCCATCACCGAGCAGTTGCAGAATGTGAAGCTGGATAAGACGGTGGAGTCGCTGCAAAAGGCGCTGGATGCGGTGAGCACCCTGCTGGAAACGCCGGAACTGCGCCAGACCATCACCGAACTGCCGGCCCTGGTCGTGCAACTGCGCACCACGCTGGCGGCGGTGGAAACAGAGGTGGGGGCCATGTCCGGCACCGCCCAGACCGGCATCAAGCAGACGGTGGGTGAACTGAACCAGACGCTGGTTTCCCTGCGCAGCCTGTCTGCCACCCTGGATAAGGAGGTGGCCAACACGGCGGCGGCTGCCCGAACCACCATGGGCAAGGCTGATAGCGCCCTGGATGGCGCCAGTGCCGTCCTGGACCCGCAGGGCCGTACCATGGTGCAGATGCAGCGCGCCGTGGATGATCTGGCCGCCACGGCGGCCCGCCTGCGCAACCTTTCCGAACGGGTTGACCGTGACCCCAGCGTGCTGATCAAGGGACGATGATGATGAAGCGGCTTTTCCTTCCCGTTCTGCTGACCGGCCTGCTGTTGGGCGGCTGCGCTTCTGAACCGCCGCGTCTGGTGGTGTTGCCGGCAGCCCCCGCCGCATCGCCGGTGGCGGCCCAGCCGGCCCGGTTGCTGCTGCGCCCGCTGCGTGTACCGGGATATCAGGATGATCTGCCGGTGGTGACCCAGGTGCAGGGCGGCCGCGTCACCCAGGCGGCCCAGGTGGAATGGGCTGAACGGTTGAGCGACGGGGCCGCGCGCGTGCTCTCCGGCGCGCTGGCCAGCCGGCTGGGGCCGGGCAATCTGTTGATCGAGGGGGATGGCCGCATCCCCGATGCCGATCTCTCCATCGACCTGACGGCCCTGGACCCGCAGGCCGACGGCACCCTGCGCCTGGCCGCCCGCTGGACTCTGGTGGGCACGCGTGGCGACCGGCCGGTGCGGGCGGGGCAGGAAGATTTCAGCGTGCCGCTGGCCGGGTCAGACCCGGCCGATGTGGCCGCCTCCATCACGGCGGCCCTGGCCCGGCTGGCCGACAAGCTGGCTGCGGAGGCGGCAGCCTTTCCACTGCGATAGAGGTCGGTGTGACAGGCAGCACGGGAGATGCCGACGGTGCGACGGGTGGGCGGTGGCCGGTTCATCTCGACAAAAAGCCTAAATTGATGAACAATCAAGACAGGAAAGACGTTCGTGGCCAGGGGCGAATGATCGCCACAGGATTTCAGCGCCGCTCTCTCGTATATTCCCTTAGCCGATCGGGTTCAGGATCGGCTGATGTTGTCTTGTAAACGTTTTGTTTCTTATGGGGTGGCTATGTCAGTGCATTACGGATATGACAAGCGCGTGCTGGTGACCGGCGGTGCTGGCTTTCTCGGTTCCCATCTCTGTGAGAAGCTGCTTGCCCAGGGGTGCGACGTCCTTTGCGTCGATAATTATTTCACAGGGTCTAAGAAGAACATTGTCCATCTGCTGGACCACCCCCGATTTGAACTGATGCGTCACGACGTCACCTTCCCGCTCTATGTGGAGGTGGACGAGATTTACAATCTGGCTTGCCCGGCATCGCCCATTCATTATCAGCATGATCCGGTGCAGACCACAAAGACCAGCGTGCATGGTGCCATCAACATGCTGGGTCTGGCCAAGCGCGTTGGCGCGCGGATTTTGCAGGCCTCCACCAGTGAGGTCTATGGCGATCCGACCGTCCATCCCCAGCCGGAAGAATATTGGGGCAATGTGAATCCGATCGGCCCCCGCTCCTGTTATGACGAGGGCAAGCGCTGCGCGGAAACCTTGTTCTTCGATTACCATCGCCAGTGCAAGCTGGAGATCAAGGTCGTCCGCATCTTCAATACCTATGGTCCGCGGATGCACCCCCAGGATGGGCGTGTGGTCTCCAACTTCATCATGCAGGCTTTGCGCGGCGAACCCATCACGGTCTATGGCCAGGGCGACCAGACACGCTCTTTTTGCTATGTTGACGATCTGGTTGATGGCTTCATTCGTTTCATGGCAACCCCGGCCGAATATCCAGGCCCCCTGAACCTTGGCAATCCGGGGGAATTTACAATTCTTGAGCTGGCGGAGACGGTTATACGCCTTACCAAATCCGCTTCAAAGATCATCCACAAGCCCCTTCCCCAGGATGATCCCAAGCAGCGCAAACCCGATATCAGCAAGGCAAAGGCCTTGCTTGACTGGGCACCGCAGATTGCGCTGGAAGAAGGATTGAGCAGGACAATCAACTATTTCACCGCCCTGGCGCGGTAAGCCGATATTCTGCTGCCGATTGCTTCCAGGATCGCCTCCTGCTGAAGCGCCTTTCTCGGCTCTGAAGGGGGCCGGCATGTTCTTTCGCCCGGCCCTCCTTTCAAACTTCGCCTAATTCCCGGCACCGGTGCATGGCTGGCGTTGCAGGCAGCGGAATCGCTTTGGAGCGTGAATCCGCTCGCTGAACAGGCTCTATAGGACAAGGGGCGGGATGCCTGGGCCGCTTTCGCTCGGGGTGCTGAAATGGCATTGGGCTCTGGTCCAGGACAAGGCCCGCAATACCGCCTATGAAGCGGCATTGGCCCGCGTGGTCCAGCTCGACAGTCTGGTGCTGGATCTTGATCTGGCTGGAAGACTGATCAGAAGCCATCCCAGCCGCCAGGACGTGGGCAAGCTGCCGGAGGCAGCACCCGGCATCTGGAATCGCCCATCGGCCTGCGGCCGGGCTGGGAGATGGACAAACGGCTTTCTTTGCTGACATTGCCGGATTCCAGCCGCTTTCTGGCAAGTGGTGGGCAGATGCTTGATGCGGAAGACCGAGCCACCGCTATGATAAAGTGAAGAGATGACAGGCACCGCCGTTGGTAGAGAATTTATAAATATCGGTTAATATTTTACTTAGATCGAGATTGATAGAATTCAACCAACGAGACATCAAAACTATGCTGATGGCTATAGGATCCCCACTGTTCTGAAAAAGCGCTTTCCCCTAATTTTTGAAGCAGGCAGCGCGGGGACAACGACCCCGAAAAACATTCCTATGTATGGAGGGGTCAGTCAAATGGTGTTCAATCTGCTGAAGAAACAGGATGCCGCAACGCAAATCATCGCCGCGCTCAACCGCTCCCAGGCGATGATTTCCTTCAATACGGATGGCACGATCCTCGACGCCAACCAGAATTTTCTGGATGTGATGGGCTATCGCCTGGCGGAAATACGGGGGCAGCATCACAGTCTGTTCGTCGATCCGGCTGAAAAGAACAGTGCCGATTATGCGAATTTCTGGCGGGCGCTGAACCGCGGCGACTTCCAGGTCCGCACCTTCAAGCGCATTGGCAAGGGCGGTAAAGTTGTCTGGGTTGAGGCCTCCTACAACCCGGTTCTGGATGGAAACGGGCGGGTCACCAAGGTGGTGAAATATGCCATTGATGTGACCAGCAAGGTAGTGGAACAGGTGGAGATGGCTGGCCAGGTCGCCGCCATCCGCAAATCCAACGCCGTCATCGAATTCGATCTGGATGGCAATATCCTGTGGGCCAATGACAATTTCCTCAACGCCGTCGGTTATCGGCTGGAGGAGATCAAGGGCCGCAATCACAGCATATTCGTGGAAACGACGGAGAAGAACAGCACCGACTACCGGGCCTTCTGGCAGGCGCTGCGCGCCGGTCAGTTCCAGTCACGGCAGTTCAAGCGCATCGGTAAGGGCGGCAAAATCATCTGGATCGAAGCCTCCTATAACCCGATCCTGGACCCGGATGGCAAGCCGATGAAGGTGGTGAAATATGCCACCGACATCACCGCCCAGATAGACATGCTGGCCAATCTGAAACAGCTGATCGACCGCAATTTCGGAGAGATTGATGAAGCCGTCGGTCATTCTACCAGTGAGGCCACCAGCGCGGCCTCTGCCGCCAACCAGACCTCTGCGGCGGTACAGATGATGGCCTCCAGCACAGAAGAATTGGCAGCCTCCATCAATGAAATCTCCCATTCCATGGCGCAGTCCCGGGCTGCCACCGATAATGCCGTGCAGGTGACTGACCAGGCTGATCAGGCCGCCCAGCGGCTTGACACGGTGGCCCAGGCCATGGAAGGGGTGGTTGACACCATCCGCACCATCGCCGGTCAGATCAACCTGCTGGCCTTGAATGCCACCATCGAGGCGGCACGCGCCGGGGAGGCCGGGCGCGGCTTTGCCGTGGTGGCGACGGAGGTGAAGAATCTGGCCAATCAGTCGGCCAGTGCCACCCAGAAAATCACCCAGGAAATCGGCGGCATCCAGGCGCTTTCCGCCGATATGGTCGGTGCGCTTCAGCAGATCCGCAACGCCGTGGCCAATGTGCGCGAATATGTTTCCACCACGGCCGCCGCCGTGGAAGAACAGAGTGCTGTTACCCGCGACATGTCCGCCAGTATGCAGACAACCGCCGCCGCCGTGGAAACCGTGACGCAGAATCTGGGCGCGATCAACGGTTCCATCGGCAAGGTGAGCCAAGCCGTGGAAACGACCAAGTCAGCAGCGCGGGTGCTGGCACGGTAATACCCGTGCCAACCCTCCCCGCCGCCGGAACGTGGTTTTTACGGATGCACCTCCGGCAGCACCTTACCCCCCGCCATCACCGGCAGCGCTTCGATCAGGATAAAGGCAATGCGGCAGACCTGATCGGGGGACGGGTTGCGCCACAGATGGTTGGTGGCGCGCTGCACCACAATGTCACCCGCCTGCAGCGCGGTGACCGAACCATCATCCAGCTCCAGCTCCAGCTGACCGGACAGCACGATACCGTAATCAATGGAATAGGACCGGTGCAGCGGTGATGCCTTGCCCGGCAGCATGTCCACAATGCGGATGACCGATCCGCCATGCAGGGTCTTACCGGCCGGCACCATGCCGTCGGTCCCGGCATTCAGGTCGACCGGCACGGTCGGCGTGGCCCAGACCAGTTGAAAGGCGGCATCGCCGCTGTCGATCAGCGACGGCGTCAGCGTATCAACGCTGCGGATCACCGACAGGCCCTGATCATCATGGGCGGTGACGATGCGGCGGAAAGGCTGGGTCATGATGCGGAAACGCTCCGGTTTTGCAACAGCAGGAAAAGATTGACGGCCCCCACCAGCAGAGCGCCCAGACCGATCACCGGCAGCGCTGCCGCCACCGATCCGGTGGCCAGTGTCAGGGCTGGCACCACCAGGGCGGACAGGAACTGCCCGATGGAAAAGCTGGATTGCCATAGCCCGGTGCCGCGGCCGCGCACCGTGAAGTTC
This sequence comes from Niveispirillum sp. SYP-B3756, assembly GCF_009495745.1. GTDB lineage: Bacteria > Pseudomonadota > Alphaproteobacteria > Azospirillales > Azospirillaceae > Niveispirillum. The sequence continues at coordinate 61,155 of NZ_WIDQ01000021.1, read as the reverse complement.
AGCGCGGACAGGGCCCAGGTCAGCAAGGTGGGCAGTAACATGCCGGCTGCCAGCTGACCGACAAAGGCAAAACCGATGAACAGCCCGGCATTGCCCGCCAGCCCCATGGCGATGAAGGCGGCGGCGATCAGGCTGAACTCCCCGGCCAGCAGCAGCCGCACATCCAGCCGCGCCAGCCGCCAGAAAACCAGCGTGCCGAGCGGGACGCCGATGCTGGCCAGCGCGGAGAACAGGCCGATCTGACCGGGATCGGTGACGCCATGGGCGGGCAGCACCGTGCTGATATTCACCTGGATGGTATAGAACAGGATGGCGGCCAGCACCGTGGTGCCACAGGACAAGGCCATATGCCGCCCCGGCAGGCCCGACCAGTCCAGCATCCGGATGCGTGCCACATGGCCCCCCTGCCCCGCCGGCTCGCGCACCAGCAAGGCGACACCGATGGCCATCGGCCAGGCCAGCCCATAGATCAGAAAGGGTGCCTGCCAGCCCTGGCGGCCCAGCACGCCGCCAAGCGCCAGGAACAGCAATGCTGAAACCGAGGCCACCGCCGTCTGGGAGGACAGCCAGCGTTCCCGCACCTTGCCGCTGTAAAGGTCACCGATCAGGGTGGTGGAGAGCGTCATGATCACCGCCTCACACAGGCCCACCGCCACGCGGCTGGCCAGAATGGGGCCGATATCCGTCAACAGCGTCGGCGCCATCCCCGCCAGCCCATAGAGCAGCATGGCGATGATCAACAGCCGCTTGCGCCCGAACCGGTCGGCCAACATGCCGGCCACGGGGGAAAACAGGGCGATGCAGAGACCCGGCAGGGTCAACAGCACCGGCACCAGGAATTCCACCCCCGGTACATGGGCAAAGGCAGCCATCATCTGCGGTGCCACCGGCACCAGCAGCAATATCCCCATCACCGCCGAGGTGCAGGGCAACAGCAGGGCAATGCCGGTGGCAATCCCCGGTGGGCGGGACGAAGCGGGTTGCATGGGGGTGTCCTTTGGGGGCTGGGATGCGTGCGATGAGGGCTATTTCTTACCCGTCACCCCGGCGCAGGCCGGGGTCCAGGGGCCGCAAGCACTTTGCTTTACGAAACTGGACCCCGGCCTTCGCCGGGGTGACGGTGGGGAAAGCGCTTATCGTCGGTAAAGTCGTTGGGAGCCGGTATGATCAGGAATGTGCGCAGCCCCCCTCAGAACCGCACCGTGCCGCGCACGCCATAGGTGCGGGGCGGGCGCAGGCCGTTATAGACAACGTTCAGGATCGGCCGGGTGACGGAGGTGGAATAGATGTCCTTATCCTCCAGATTATTGACATAGGCGGTCAGCGACCAGCTGTTCTCCGGCGCTTCCAGCGTCAGCCAGACATCGGAGGTCATATAGCCGCCCTGATGCTGTTCGGGCCGGTAATCGATGGAGAGGAACCGCCCGCTTTCAATACGGCTGCGCGCGCCGGCCATCAGGGCATAATCCCCCGGCAGGGTGAATGTATGCTCATAGGACAGGTTGAGCGACCATTTCGGCGCATTCACCGCCGGCTTGCCGGAACAATCCACGGTGAACAGGCGAGCCGGTGCTTCCACCGGCAGCGAGGTATTGGGCACCACCGCACAGCCGCTGGGCAGCGGCGCGCCATTGGCGGAAATGGCGGTATAGACGAAGCTTTTATATTTGCTGTCCATATATTGCAGGTTCAGGCTGATCTCATCATCATGGGTCAGCCGGTACTGCGCTTCCAGATCCAGCCCATACATGCGGGCTTGGCCGACATTGGCGGTCACCGAGGCCTGGCCATAGACACCGGGCCGCACCTCCACCGGGCCGATATAGCCGATCTGCTGATCCTGATAATCCCACCAGAAGGCTTCGGCATTCAATTGCAGCCGGTTACCCAGGAAGCGGTTCTTGGAACCCAGCGTATAGGCCGTCAGCTTCTCCGGCTCAAAACTGTTCCGGCCCACGGCGGGATAGAAGCCGCCGGCCTTGAAGCCGGTGGCGACATTGGCATAGAGCAGCGATTGCGGTCCGGCATCAAACTCGATCCCGCCCTTCCAGGTGACGCTTTCAAAATTCTCGTCCCCCGTCGCCGTCAGGAAGGGCGGGTTGGGGTTGAACACGCTGCTCTGGCGCAGCGGTGTCGTCTGTTCCTTGTTTTCATGGGTGTAGCGGATACCGGCCACCAGCCGGAAATCCGACGCCACATCATAGGTACCCTGGCCGAACAGCGCCTTGCTGCTGGTCTTCTGGTGGGGCATGAAAGTGGTGGTGGACAGCCCGCCCTGGAAGAAGCTGTTCAGCGCGTCCACCTTGTCATGGAACAGGAAGCCACCAACCACATACCGGAACGCGCTGTCTTCGGCCGAGGCAAACCGCACTTCCAGGGAGCTTTGCTTGGAGGTTTCCTGCATATCGCCCTGGAAGCCGACACTGTAGAAGCGGAAATCCGGCCGGCTGTCACGATAGGCCGGCAACACGGTCAGGGTGCCGGCATCGAACGTGTAATCCAGCGTCGCCGAGACGCCCCAGAACGTATTATCGTTGAAACCATCCTTCTGCGGCGGCACCACCAGGCCGGGATTGATCAGACCGGGGAAACGCAGCCGCAATTCGGCAATGCTGGCCGCGTCTGAGCCGCCGATCCGGTCCGATACGGCCGGGGCGGTGGGGGTCAGGCTGCCGGGCACCAGCACGCCGCCAACCCCCTTGCCACCCTGGTGGAAATAATCGCCCATCACCAGCAGGCTCAGCCGGTCATTCGGCTCCCACAGCAGGGAGGCGCGGGCCGCCTCCCCCTTCTCATCATCATAACCGTCGGAGAGATAGCCATCGCGGTCCAAAGCCTGCCCGGCAATGCGCAGGGCCAGCGTTTCGGAAAGCGGGGTATTAAGGACGGCACTGCCCTTGCGCAGATTGTAATTGCCGATCTCAGCCCCCACCTCGCCGCTGGTGCGTGACAGGTCGGGGCGATTGGGCAGCACATTGATGGCGCCGCCGGTGGCGTTGCGACCGTAAAGCGTGCCCTGCGGCCCCTTCAGCACCTCCACCCGCGCCAGATCGAACAGCGCACCGACGGGGGCGGTGGGGCGGCCGATATAGACGCCGCCATAATTGAAGGCGATGGCATTTTCAGAGAAGGAGTTTGGCCCCAGCGTGCCCACCCCGCGCAGATAAAAGCCGTTATTGGAGCCGCCACCCGGCTGCACCACCAGGGCCGGCACCAGCTTGGTCAACCCGATCGTGTCGGTGACGCCGGCATTGACCAGATCGTCGGTGGAAATGGCCGTGACGGCGATGGCCACCTTCTGCAGGTTCTCCGTCCGGCGCTGCGCGGTGACGACAATCTCATCCAGCCCCGCCTCTCCGGCATCCTGGGCCAGGGCTGCCGGCGTCGTACCGGCCAGCAGGGCGGTTGAAAGCAACAGGGCTTTATAGGCGCGCATCTTTGGTCTCCTCCTGGGGCCGCCCTGCCATTGCACAAGCGGGGCTGTTTCCGGACGTGATGCCGGATTGTTTTCGTTGCAGCCGGTGGGGGATCAGCGGGCAATCATGGCCGGATGCCGACAGGCAGGGAAAAACCCGCCATGCAGCCCCTGGTCATGGATCAGCCATCGGCGGCCCAAGGGTCGCCCGTTCTTCCGGGTTCATACCGGTCATCCTCCCCGCCGCCAGCCTTTGTTGGCTGGTCTGGTCATTTGCAGGGAAAACCATATCAGCGGCCGTACCATCGGCGTAATCGTATTTGCTGATCCGATCTATCGGTTTGGCCGATGGATGCCAGGGTTGGTACCGTTATCCAGCGTCACCAGGTAAAAGCCGCAGCCGGCGCTGGATGCCGGCGGATACCGATTCAAACAGCGCCATGGGAAAACTGGCGGGCAGGTTGGCCGCCAGCTTGTGCAGGGCCGCCGGCATATCCGCCGCCACCTGGGCCAGGGCCGTTTCCGCCAGCATCTTTGGCAGCCCGGCGCGGGCGGCTGTCTGCAGGAAATGCCGGGGGGTAATTTCATCAATGCGGTAATGTCGGTTTTCGCCGACCGACATGGCCAGCTTCATCTGCCGTCGGTCGATCCGGCCGGCATCCAGGCTGGGCTGGGCGGTCAGCACATCGTAAAGCGGGGTCAGGGCATAGCCGCCGCGCGGATGCAGGAACAGGCTGAAATTCTTGGCATGTCCATCCGTGGCGCCGATCAGCCAGAAGGCCAGTTGCGCCTTGAACAGGGTGGCCAGATCGGCCGCAGGATTATCGCCACCCTGCAGCAGGGTGGCAATCTCCACCAGCCCCGGCCCGCCATCGCTTTGATATTTGCGCGCAGGCGGCACTGACAGGGCCTGGCAGCAATCTTCCTGCGGCAGCCGGATCAGGCGGCCATTGATCCAGGCACGGTCGAACCGTTCCACCACCAGCGCGCGGGTGGAGCCAAAAGCCATGATCTCCGCCTGGGCGACCGGCAGGCCCAGATGGTGCAGCAGCCGCAGGCAAAGAAATTCATTTTCCACACTGTCCGACAGATCCAGCCCATTGGACAGATGGCCGATGGGGGGCTTCAGGATATGGGTGGTGGGGGTGGTGCCCAGGGGCTTGATCCATTGGCCTTCATGGCGCAGCAGGGCCGTTTTCTCCTGCGCGCCGGCAACGGAAATGCGAAAATCATCCTCCCGCGACAGGCCCAGCGGGGCGAGGGCCAGATTCCGCAGCAGCTTTTCAATGGCCGGCCCATCCACCCTTTCGCCCGTCAGCGGGGCGTCTGGGGCGGGCCCATCGGCATCATCGGCAATGAACTGCAGGGCGCCCACGCAATCCCGCCCGATGGCGGCCAGCAAATGATAGGCGTCATAGCCGCCCGCCCCCACGCGATCCGCCACCCGGCGGCGCAGCGCATCGGAATCCGGCAGCAGATTTTCAAACACCGCCGCCACCGGCTCCCCCTTCCAGGGATCATCGCGCAGCGGCAGCGACAGGGAGATGGGGAAGGCCCCATCCCGCCCCAGCCATTCGTCGGCGTAATGGAACAGGATGGCGCCCCCCGGCTCCCGGCGCAGATATCCGACCAGACGGTTGTTCTGATAAACACGCAGGGGCGGCGGATGGCGGGGGCGGCGTCCCATGGCTCAGATCAAATCCTCAAGCACGCGGCCTGTGCGCGGGGCCACCTGCAATTCCAGGTCAAGGGCCGCCAGCACGGCCAGCAGCGTATCCAGCCGGTTGGCGGGGTTGCCCGCCTCCATCAGTGAAATGGTTTCCTGGCGCAGGCCCGCACGCTCCCCCAACTGGCCCTGGGTCAGGCCCAGTTTGCGGCGCTGGCGGCGAATGACGGCACCCAACTGCTTGGGCGTGCGGGCAAGTTGGGACATGGGCGACCTCTCCTGCCCACAAATATGCGCTGACCCCGATAAATCGTCAATATCGGGATCAACACATAAACTCATTTTATGTGGTAAACATCATAAATCCTGTTCCGCCACGCATTCCCGCAGCAGCTGGCGGAACCAGAGCAGGGCTGGATCGCGTTGGAAATGCCGGTGCCACTGGATCATTTCCGTCAAGATCGGAAATTCGATGGGCAGCGGCAATATGCGCAGCGGCAGGCGCTGGACATATTGTTTTGCCAGCCTTGCGTGCATGGTGGCCAGCAGGTCGGTACCCACCAGCATGGCCGGCACGGTGGTGAAATCCGGCACGAAGACCGCTGCCTTGCGGGCATAGCCGAAGCGTTCCATAAACCATTGGTCGAAGGAGGGGGAACGTTTCATGCCGAAGCGTACCTGCACATGGTCCATCGCCATATATTGGTCAAAGCTGATCGCGTCGCCCACCTGCCGATTGCCGTCCCAGGCAACGACAACATGTTCGTCGGTGAAGAGTTTTTCCTTCGGATGGTCGGGATGGGTGAAATTATCCGGCGTCAGCAGGAAATCCACCTGTCCGCGCCCCAGCCGGTCCAGCACCATATCGTCCATGAAATCAATCTCCACCCGGATACCGGGGGCCAGCGCCCGCGCCTTGGCGATGGCGCGAGCCAGCAGCACCTCCGTCACATAATCGGACGCGTGCAGCCGGATGGCGCGGGTGGCGCTGGCCGGGTCGAAACTGGGCTTGGTTTCGATGGTGGACTGAATTTGCATCAGGATGTCGCGCACCGGCTGGGCCATGCTTTCGGCCAGCGGCGTCGGCACCATGGCGCGGCCGATCTGGGCCAGCAGATCGTCGTCAAAGAATTCACGCAGCCGGGCCAGATTGCCCGAGACGGCCGACTGGCTGAGGTTCAGCCGGTTGGCCGCGCGTGAGACGCTGCGCTCCTCCAGCAGCACATCCAGCACCACCAGCAGGTTCAGGTCCAGTTTCTGGAACCGCATTATTCATCCTCCCAATCCATCGGTCAGGCCGATAGTTTGGTTCAGTAAATACGATTTTGGTGATGGTGGTCGAGCCCCTATCGTGACGGCATCGGAGGAAATCCCATGCATATCCTTGTTACCGGTGCCGGTGGTTTCGTCGGTGCCGCCCTTGTCCGCCATCTGCTGGCGGGGGCGGGGCCCGCTTTCGCCCGCCTGACCCTCGTGGACCGGCAGTTCAGCGCCCTGCCCGATGATCCGCGTGTAACCCCCGTGACCGGTGATATTGCTGATGCTGGCATCTGGGCCGATGCGCTGGCCTTACCGGCCGATCTGGTCTTCCATCTCGCCTCCGTGCCCGGCGGGCTGGCGGAGCGGGATTTCGATCTGGGCATGGCGGCCAATCTCGGTGGCACGCAGGGGCTGCTGGATGCGCTGCGCCGGCAGAACAGGCCGGCCCGGCTGGTCTTTGCCAGTTCGGTGGCCGTCTATGGCGACCCGCTGCCCGATCAGGTGGATGATGCCACGCCCGCCCGGCCCGGCCTGTCCTATGGGATGCAGAAGCTGGTCGGCGAGTTGCTGGTAACGGATTACAGCCGGCGCGGCTTCATTGATGGCAGCAGCCTGCGCCTGCCCGGCATCGTCGCCCGGCCCCCTGCCCCATCGGGTCTGATCTCCGCCTTCATGAGCGAGGTGATGTGGGCGGCACGGGACCATCGCCCGGTGCGCTTGCCGGTCTCCGAGCAGGGCGTGTGCTGGTGGATGTCGGTTTCGGCTGCCGTGGATGCGCTGCTGCACGCGGCCTCTCTGCCCGGTCAGGGCCGCGTCTGGCTGCCGCCCGTGCTGCGCCTGACCCTGGGGGAACTGGTGTCAGCCCTGACCGACCGGTTCGGCGCATTTGATGTGACCTATGCCCCCGACCCGGCGGTGGAGGCCAAATTCGCCAGCCAGCCGCCCCTGATCGCCACCGCCGCACGGGCAGCAGGGTTCCGCGATGATGGCGACGTGGCGGGGCTGATCAAGGCGGCGGTGGGGTAAGGGGGGATGCTCGTCATCATAAGCGAGTTGCTACTTTCCCGGGCGTGTCGCAAAACGATTGTCATGTATGCTCAGAAAATGATAGTATTGAATGTTTTTGTTGCAAACCGGGGCCATCATGACCATCACGTCCGAGACTCGTATCAGCCAAGCGAGTCCGCCTCCTTTGTTTTCCGAAGTCGATGACGAAGTGGTGATGCTGGATGTCATATCCGGCTGCTATTACAATCTCGACCCGGTTGGCTCGGACATTTGGAAACGTTTGCAGAACGTGATGTCGGTTGGTGAATTATGTGCGGCGCTTCAGCGGGATTATAACGCCGACGCAGAAACCATCCAGCATGACGTCATCCCGTGGCTTGATCAGATGCTGGAGAGGGATTTGATCATTATTATTAATTAGCGTGGTGTCTTTTGTATCTGTGGCGGACTTTCGTAAAAGTTGATATTATCCTATTATCATGATGCGCGAGGATAGTGATGTCTGAAGCAGAATTGCAGGTTGCCGATCTTCGGCTGGAGCATTTTTCCCCGTTGGTCGGCGACACCTTTACCGTTACCCATCCGGATGTGACAGAGGCATTGCGCCTGGATAGTGTTGTTGCCGGCAAGGCGGATACCGATTCGCGCCGGCTGCGTTTGCCGTTTTCGTTGTTTCTTCACGGAACGACTCCGAATTTGGTGCTCAACCAACAGACCCATCCCCTGACTCACGATACGCTGGGGACGTTCGACCTGTTTATGGTACCGGTAGGGCACAATGCCGATGGGACCATCCGTTATCAGGTGGGATTCAACTGATACCAAGCCGCCGAGGGTTTGACCCTTGGCGGACTGGAGACCGGCGACCGCGGGCTCAGCACCTCGCGGCTTGTCAAGCCAAGGGCGCGGAAGCGCCCGCCCGGCGCATGAGGGAACACGAACTCTCCCTGGATCGGTCACGATCAAGGGAGATTGATATGATAACGTCTTGAGCCACTCCGGTTAACCGCACCCGGCTCTAAAAAGCACCATATACTTTCCGGATAAACACATCCGTGAATGTCTTCGTACTTCATGAAGAAGGCGCCGGGACTTTGGTCCACGGCGCCTTGCTTTTTCGGTATTCAGGAAGGTGTTCTCGGGTATGGCTATTCAGATGGCCAGTCGCAAACCTTGCTCCAGGGGGCCATTGTTCCAGCGCATCATCATCATTCCACCTTTCGCCTCTGCACCGACAGGCAGAAAGCCGAAACGGGCGTAAAGCCGCCTTGCTCCATTGATCGGTTCAACGTGCAGACTGACCGACCGTTTCAGCGTTTGGGCCTGCCGCAGCAGTGCGGACAGCAGGGCGCTGCCGATGCCCCGGTTGCGGACGGTAGGGACGAGCTGGAATTCGAACAGCCGGCAGTCACGCCCGCCATCATTGTCCCAGAACAGATAGATCCGGCCGATGGGGCGGTCCGCCATGGTGATGACGGTGAAATCGGCGTTCGTGTAATAGCGGGAGTGATGCAAATATTGATAGCTGAACTGCTTTTCGAGAAAGTCCTTTTTCATGTCTCCGTCCCACGTGTCCAGCATCAGCATCTCAGCCGACCGCGACCGGGCATAGAGTTGAATCAGGAACGGTATGTCGTCAGGCGTTTCAGGCCGCAATTTTACGTTCAGTTGTTGCAATTCGGGCGTTTCGGGCAGTGGAATGCGCAGCGGGCGGGCGGGCCGCCGCGCATTCTGAACGCCCGGCAGGCGAAATGGTGCCTCAGCGGTCATTTCGTCTTCCTTCGGCCAAAGGTTATGGATGCTGAGGCCAAACCGCATCGCTGACGCACATGCACCAGCTCAACGGCAAGACTGGCTGGCGGTTTTCGTGTGCCTGGCCGCCGCCCATACTGGGCGAAAGCGAGGTGGCTGCCATCGGCATCAGATCTCCTTGCGCAACAGGACTAATGTCGAAGGTTTTCTGGTTGGTTGTACCGTCGTTCAGAAGGCTGAGGCACGACAGTGGCGCCGCCGTGTTTGGAGACGCAGTACGCGATGCAGAGGCACCCGACATCGCGGTCACGGCGTGAGTGTGGGACGGGTACATGCTTGAGACGATCGTAACCTGCTCCGACCCCGCAGTCGTTCCCCAAGCCCACGTTGTCAACCCCGGACCTGCGCCGACACCGGCAACGATCAAGCCGTTGAGATTAGGCAGCCCGATTGTCGTCTTGCCGTCACCACCGAACCTGGTGCCCAATATGGCGGCAATAGCTTGATATTGCGCGAAAGACAGAAGGTTACCGTTGCAATAGGCCCAGTTTTCAGGGCAAAAGGAAAAAGGAAAGGCGCGGATCTCGCCATAAAACGCATCCATGATCGTCTCTCCTTAATTATGCATCGGAAAAATGCCGGTTAGGCAGAAAATGTAGTTAAGCCCCATCGTCGGCATGATATTGAGGTGAGGCTGATTTCCGGTGGTCGTACTCACCATGTTGGCGGACATGGGAAAGCTGAACAGGTTGGGCGCATTTCCGGTGATGAACTGCGTGCCCTTGTCCACAGTGGCCAATTGGGCATTGTTCGGCAGTTCGGAATTGGCTTGCGAGGTGGTGGCATTCATCGCATGGGTATGTGCCGGAACCTGGGCGATCGTCAAAGTCACCGTTTCGACACCGCCAATGCTGGCGAGTCCGTGATTGATGGTCAGCCCTGGCCCCTGTCCCATATGAATGGGCACTCGGCTCCGCAAATCGGGAATTTTGAAATCAGTAACAGCATTACCACCATAAGTGGCCCCGATAAGGGCATACAGCGCCTCGTATTGCTTGATCGCAAGTGTGCTCCCGTTACAGAAGCTCCAATCAATTGGCGCGTACGAACCGGCGAAGATCCGGATTTCTCCAAGGAAAGGATCCATTATCGTGCTCCCTCTTTAATCCGGTATACGTTTTATTGACGGGACGGAAAGACGCCGGACGTTGCAATGCAGAAATTAAGCGTCAGGTAAGGCTGCTGGTTTTCATGTGCGCCCCCTCCGCCGACGGTGTCGATGGTTCTGCTATCCAGGGGAGCCGCCGGTGTCGCGGACGTTGACGCTATGAAGTAGTTTGCGATTGAGCCGGCGACGTTGGCATACAGCCCTGACTTTGGCGAAGCGGACTCTGCCGCGCCTTTCGAGGCGTAGACGGTGTGGATGTGTGGAGGAACCTGGGCGGCGGTCAGCTTCACGCTTTCGACACCCGCCTGGCCGGTGATCCCCTGGGGGTACTTGGTGTTCACGTTGACCGGAAGATGCCCGCCGGTATAGGTGCCAACGATGGCGCGTCCGCGCAGATCGGGCACATTGAATTTGGTCCTGGCATCGCCACCGAACTGAACACCGAGCAGTGCATAAAGGGCCGTGTATTGCGCGATGGTCAGTTCCTGGCCATTGCATTGCATCCAGCCAGTCGGAACAGACGTCGGTTGGAAACTGAATATCCTGATCTCGCCGATAAAATAGTCGCCCACGCTTGATGCCCCCCTTGCTGACGCGACATCTATTATCCGATGTACGCGCAATGAAGCGTGAATGAGCATATGACATGTGCACGGATACCGTGTCAATTAAGAATCGATCGAATTTAAAATTCGATCGATTCTTAATATATTGTTTCTCATCCGCAAACTGTCTCCGGCTGTGATCAGGGATATATGGTTTTGCATTGAAATTATCGGATTGAATATTGTTGTATTCTCTATAACAGTCGACCAGAACTTGGCAGGCGCACCGCAGGGCATGAAAGAGGGTTTCAGTCAGGCAATTATGTCGCAAGCCTTCGTTGAAGCTTTCCACGAAGGCGTTCTGGATCGGCTTGCCGAGTTGTACGTAGTGCCACGTAACCCGATCGGGAAATCCAGGCTCCTGCGCTGATTTGGCCCCGATAGCGCTGCAAGCATCGCGTTTTCGATCCCGCTTGCAAACGGATAGGGGCCTGGATACAATTTGACCTCACAAGAGTAATGATATTTACGGCTAAAAAGGGGGGTGATGATGGAGCGAGGTGAGACGAACCGGCTGTCGGCTGACGAGAATTTTTCCGCCCGCAAACCGTGGAACGCACCGGTTTTGAATCAGGTTGATATCGCGGACAATACCTATGGTCCCACCAACAACTCCACGGATGATGATGGTCTGAGCAGCCCTTCCTAAGGGCTGGCGGTGTGTATGATCCATTTTCTGGGTATCCTCCCTTTTGGGGAAGATGCCGTGCTTACGTCGGCGGCTCTGGGGGCGGCCCTTGCGCCGTGGTGTGGTGGGGCGCCCCGCATTGAGCGGTACGCGGGACTGACCATTGCCGCAGCGTCAGTCCGGCTTGCGCAGCGGACTCCGGCTCAACGATTCGTCAGAACGCTTTCGTCAGGGGTGGTGATCGGCGGCGAATGCCGTTTCGCCAACATCGACGACCTGGCCGTTCAGCTGGATTTGCCGCAAGGCCACCGCCGGTCCGAGGATGTTCTGGCTGCGGCCTGGCTGCGGTGGGGTGCCGAGGCGGCAGGTCACCTGCACGGGGAATTCACATTCTTCGCCTATGATCCCACATGTGCAACCGTGTGGCTGTGCCGTGACCAAACCCCGTCCCGGCCCCTGTTCTTTGTCCATTACCCTGGCCGCTTCATCGCTTTTTGCAATCACCCCCGGCCTTTGCTGGCCTTGCCCGGTGTCGATCCGGGCCTGGATGACGTGGCGTTTGCCGCTGCGGTGACCATGACGGCCATGGACGCAACGGAAACCGGCTATAAAGACCTGCGGCGTGTACCGCGCGCCCATGTCCTGACCCTGACCCGCGATGCGATTGTTGACTGCCGGCGCTGGTGGGTTCCCACGGTCCGGGACGCGCCAACGGGATGGTCGGATGATGATTACGTTGAGGCTGCCCGCAACCTTTTCGATCGTGTGGTCAGGGATCATTATGGCGGCGACGGGGAGCGCACCGGCATCCTGCTCAGCGGTGGCCTTGACAGTCTGGCGGTGGCGGAAAGCGTGTTGCGGCAGAAGCTGGGGCCGCTGATCGGCTATGCCGTGTTCGACCCACCGGACCTTTGCGTCTGGCGCCGCCGGGACAAGATCGCCGATCAACGGCCGGTGGTTGACGCTTTTTTGCAGAACCATCCTGATTTCACCGTCAGGTTCATCCCCTACAGGACGGCCCCCGGTGACATGGCCACCATGGACCGGCAGCGCCAGACGGGGCTGTTTTCCACCACCCCTCACCTGTCGGGACTGCTGGAGGATGCCCGCCGGATGATGAAGGCCGACGGCATCACCACCGTGCTGGGCGGCCAGGGCGGCAATCAAACCTTATCGGCTGACGGCTGGCATCATCTCGATGATTTGCGCAATTCCGGGCGCTGGTTCGCGCTGGCCTGGAACATGCTGCATTTTGTCCGGCGGCGGGGGCCGTCCATGATGCGCGCGCTGGCCGGTACGGCGGTGCCGGATTGGGTCTGGCGGCTGCGGCGCCGGCCCCTGGTATGGACAGATCCCCACGGTTCCACGGCTTTTCTGTCGCCGGAGACAGCGAAGGCGACGGCTGAGCGATATGGCTGGAACAGGGCCTGGGCCGTCGCCCGTGACAAGCGGTCGAATATGCTGGAGCCGATGGGGCGTGACCACCCCTATCTTGATGGCCTGTATCTGCCCTGGCGTGCCCATGGCATGAGCCTGCGGACTCCGTTCGCTGACCGCCGGATTGTCGATTTTGCCTTGTCGGTTCCGGCCAGCCAATATTTGCGCCGTGGGCGGACCCGGTGGTTAATGCGCCGGATGCTGGCCGGGCGGCTTCCCGAGGCGATTGTGAACGATCATCGCTTTGGCGACGATTTCTCCAGCTTCCCCATCCGTGCCGAGACTTGGCGGGAGAGTATGCGTGCCGCCTTGCCGGGTCTGCAAAGCTCTGCGTCGGCGCGGCGGATTTTCGATCTGGAAGCAATGGAACGTTTTTTGGGCGATGATTGGCCGGCCATCGACACAGCGTGCTCTACGCTGGATCAATTTATCCGCATTTCCGACTGTGCTCAGGCCTTCATGGCGGCGCGATTCCTTCAGATGACCGACGGCGGAAACGGGTGATCAGCGCAGCGTCATCTCGTTTTCCCCCCGCGGCAGCACATCGAACGCCACGCAGACCCGCTGCTGTTCGCTGCGGTGCGGCAGGGTGTGATGCATGAAATAGGACGGGAAAAGCACCAGCTTACCCGATTCCGGCACCAGGGTGTGGACCGGCCAGACAGGATTCTTGTCATAGGGGATGACCAGAGCACCCGCTGTTTCATCGACGCCCGGCGCTGAAATGTAATAAACACCGCTGAGCCAGCCTGACGGGTGCAGGTGCGCAGCCTGCCGGCCGCCGGGTCCAAGACGGACCATCCAGGCATCCAGCGCCCCGGCTTTCGGTATGCTCCGTGTGAACGGGGAATCAGGCAGCAATCGTGCCACATAACGGTCAATGGCACCGCGGATCGCCGACAACAGAACCGGCATACTGGTGGTGCCATTCAGCAGAACGCTGGTCTGCTGGCCCTTGCGCGTTGCCAGATCGAGCGGTTCGTAACGGAACGATCCGCTCTCGGTGGTTTCCTGCATCAGTGCGTTGTGAAAGGCATCCCTGTCGGTGATATCCGGCAGCGGCAGCACTTCCTGATGCAGAAGGTTGTCCACATCCATCCATTCCAGTGCCTCCGTCCGCCGGTCGAGCGCCAGCAGAGACTGCACCCGCAGCCACGGCGCGATACCGGGTTGAACACGGCCAGGCCAACGGTCGAGAAGTTCCAGCAACTGGGCCGGCTCCTTGCTCCGTTTGAGATGCATACTCATCTGCGGGGTCAGGGACAGGTGGCTTTGCTCCAGCAGCGCCACGATATCCGCTTCCGCCTCGGCGCCCCGGCCCAAGCGGAGCAGAAGCTCGGCCCGCTCATGCACGATCGGCCAGCATCCGGGGGCCATCTTCAACGCCGCGTTGGCATGGGCCAGGGCCTTTTCCTTTTGACCGCTGCCAAGCAGATTATGGATGAGGGCGGCATCCCATGCCGGATCGCAGCCTGGAGGCCGCGGGTTCTCTTCGGAAAAGGCGATGGCCTCGTCGAAATGTGCCATGCGGAACAAGGCTTCCAGGAAAAGCACTCCCGTTGCCGGCGTGGCTCGTCCCGAGGCGAAAGCGGCACGGCAGGCCGCCACCCGCGCTTCAGGAGGCAGGGTCATGGCCAAGGGCGTTTTCCGCCACTGGAACGCCCGCACGGGCATGTTTGTGGTGTTCATGGCGACCCCCTCCCTAATCGCCCATGGGGGGCAAAAGCCAGACCAGGGACTTGTCAGCGAGTGCAGAAACGACCGGAATGATGCCGCCCTGAACCAGCGATGACCATTCCTTGCGAAGATCGCCAAGGCGCGCACCGTCCCGGGCCAAAAGCCAGGACAGAACCCGGCATTCCGCTGCGGTCAGCCGGACCCTGACGGTACCCGCCATGAAATCCGCGGGTCCATCCGCAGGCAGGGACGGGTGACGGCGCAAGGCCGGCAGCACCTCCCAATCGGCGGTCTCCAGATCCTGGCTGAAGCCGAGGTTGCAGGGACGATAGGGTTGCTGGACGGTATCCTCATCGGCAAGAAACGCGTCGAGGCTGGTATTTTCCAAGACTTTCCGCAGCAAGCCACCGATGTCCATCTGCTGATGGGCGCGGGCGTCGGGTGTGGCAAAGGAAGCGATAGGCTGCCGACCCACCTCATGTTCCTCCAGCCGCTCGGCCAGCCAGCGGGCAAAGCTCTGGCCACGCGGACGGTTCAACGCAACGGTCAGATGCAGCGAGGCGCCCTGGGTAACATTGGTTCGGTGAATGTCGCCATTGGGAACGTATAATATATCGCCCGGCTGCAACGTTCCTTCCCATTCCACCGGACCCAGTTCGTCCACATGGTCGAAGACGCGCGAGGTCACAGGATGACGCTGCTTATGATCCCCGTAACACCACCAATGTTTCGTTCCGTGAATTTGCAGCACCAGAACGTCGTGACTGTCCCAGTGCGGCTTGAAGGCGTTTCCCCGCTCAAAAGTGGCGTAGCCGTTGACCGCAATCGGAACACGGTATCGGCGTTCGAGGGCGGCGGCTAGGGCCCCGATCCGCGGCACGTCCAGATTGACGCTGTTGAAGGCGATGCTGACGCCTTGGCGACACAATGCCTGCAACGCCGCCGGTTCCAGCTTGCGGCCGCCGGGTTCCACCCTGTCCGCCTTTCTCATGACCATATACATGTCGGCAGGCAGATCCTGGCTGTTGCGCACGACCCTGCCCTGACCTGTGGCGAACCGTTGCGATGAGAGCAGCCCGTTGAAGGTGGTCCACGGCATCAGCGCGGCGAAGTCGGCACTGCGTCCGGTCCGCAGATGCAGGCGCTTCTCTTCCACGAACGCCCGGTCCAGGTCTGCCGGATCATGGGGATGAATCAGTGCGCGCAATCCGCCGATCATTGATTTGTCCTTTATCCGTCCGTGAACCCGGCGTGAGGGATTGAGGGAAAAATGCGGGCAGACCCTGTGCCTATGGCCCAGCCTCTCTCTGCGCCGTTTCGGCGAGCGCCTCAATGGTAGCGCAAATGTCGTCAAGACCGGCTACGTCATCCGGGCGGCGCAGCACGAAGAATGGGACGGCCCGTGCGATGGCTACGGTCAGATCGAAGGCCGTCCGCGCGCCGTCCAGGGCAAGACCGATCCGGCGCCCCTGGACATGGTTCTGCAATTGTGCGGCGGCTATGGGGGGAGGAACGCGGTGCACGGCCGGTCGGCTGATGCCCAGGTCTTTTTGCAGGGCGATGACCAGACCAAGAGGCAGGGGGGACGTTTGGAAACGGTCAGGCACGGGGACGAAGAACTTGTCCTTATGGGGCGACGACCGCAGATGGGGGTCGAAGGATAGCCCCGGTGCCGCCGCTGTCCAGAGTTTAACCGATGGAAAAGCGGGCCGGACCATCATCGTCTCCGGGTCGATGACGGCCAGATCGTCGCTCATAAGCCGGTGGCCGCGTTGCAGCATCGCCCAGGTGGTCGTCGATTTTCCATTCCCGCTGTTGCCGGCCAGAACCACCGCCCGTCCGCCGACAGCGACGACCGCACCGTGCAAGGGAGGACGGCCCCGGTGATGGCAGACCGAGGCGATTGCCATGTTGAACAGCCAGCTCTGAAGCTCGGTATCCGTATAACCGCCGGGTTCCACGATGATCTGGCTGCCGCTTTCGACCAGAATACGCGGTCCGGCGACAGGCCGGAACACGACGCGGCCACCGGAATGGAGATCGGCGTGATCGGTGGAATACACCGGAACCCCGCCGGGGAACGGAACCGAACCGTAAGCGACCGTGATGGGGGAGGTGGTGTCCTGCCCGTCCCAGTCTGGCAGTAAGGGAAGCGGTCGCCGGCTGCGGATCCGCCAGCCGAAAATCATGGGATCGTCAGCCGTGAGCCTCACGTTCATTTCCATGGTAACCGCGTGTATTCCCCATCTCGTGCCGGCGGCGGAAGCCAACGCCTTCGGACATTGGACCGACCCCAGAACCACTTGCGTTTAGTCGAATGCAAGTGGTTCTGGATGAATCCGCTCTAGCCAATACGCCACAATCCAAGCCCTGTCGAGCATGGGGTCTGCGGCGGATCACCCCGGCTTTGGCCGGTCGCAATTGCTCCACCGCCTTGGCCGGCGACTGCCAGGCTTCCGCGCGGATGGCGCGGCTGATCCGCCCCTGCCCCGACGCCGTGCGCTGGGCAAATGGCGGCGTGACTTAGAACTTTTACCGCCGACAACCCCGGTGCGTGTGTGGAGGCCCCCCAATCGCTTTCCGGACAGACAATCTTCTTCCCCTTCAATCCGGCATGATCGCCACGGCGCGCGTCCAGCCGGCGCTGGCTGCGCGCACCTTCACCGGGAAGCAGGCGACGGTGAAGCCTTGCGGCGGCAGGCTTTCCAGGTTGGAGAGCTTTTCCATGTGACAGTAACCGACATCCTTGCCGACATAATGGCCCTCCCAGATCAGCGACGCGTCGCCGGTCTCCTTGAACTTGGCCGCCGTGAAGGGGAACGGGGCATCCCAGCTCCACCCGTCAATGCCGGTGACGCGCACGCCGCGTTCCACCAGATAGAGCGTCGCTTCCCGCCCCATGCCGCAGCCCTTGGCCAGGAAATTCGGTTGGCCATAGGCGGCACCGGCCGCCGTGTTCACCAGCACGATATCCAGCGGCTGCAGTACATGGCCGATGCGGGCCAGCTCGGCCTCCACCTCTGCCGCCGTGACGACATGGCCGTCGGGCAGATGACGGAAATCCAGTTTCACACCGGGGCGGAAACACCAGTCCAGCGGCACCTCGTCGATGGTGATGGCGCGTTTGCCGCCATCCATCGTGGAATGGTAATGCCAGGGCGCATCCATATGGGTGCCGTTATGGGTGGTCAGCTCCACCCATTCCGCCGCCGGGCCTTCACCATCGGGCAGCTGGTCGACCGTCAGGCCGGGGAACATCTGGCAATATTCCGCCGCCCCCTCGGCATGGCTGGCATAGCGGATCTTGGGCCGCATGAAAGGCGGGTCCGCCGGTACGTCATTTTCCAGATGCACGGAAAGATCGATGATACGGGGCACGGTTTTCACCTTGGTTTGAGGATGGCGACCGACAGGGCGCCGGGCGGATGGGTCTGGCAGGCCAGCCGGATGGCAGGATCGGTGATGGCAAGCTGACGGCGCAACTGCGCTTCCCGTTCCCCCATCGGACCGGGATCGCCATCCACCACCCGCACCCGGCAGGTGCCGCAAATGCAGCAGCCCCCGCACAGGGCGGTGATTATATCACGACCGGCGGGGGTGATGGCGTTGAGCAGGTTCTGGCCGGGGGAAAGCGGCAGGGTCTGCGGCGGGCCGGTATCGGGGAGGATGGTCAGGGTGGGCATGGGGGGAGTAGGGGTTTCCATGGCCTGCCCTTCTCAGGTTTTCATTGCAAACAGCGCCACCCCTTCTACCGTCACCCCGGCGCAGGCCGGGGTCCAGTTTCGTAGAGCAAAGCGTTTGTGGCCCCTGGACCCCGGCCTTCGCCGGGGTGACGGTGGTGAAGCGGCTATGAAACACAAACATTAAGCCTGGAGACATTCAGGAAGACACCCCCCTACCCCAGCCGTCCCCCCAGCGTGTCGGCGAACCAGTCGGCGATGTAATCACGCCCGAACGACATATTGTCCGCCCCGACATGCTCCACCCCGCCTTCACGCTCGGTGAAGATTTTCAGCTCCCGCCGGGGGGAATTGACCAGCTGGTCATAGGTCTGGTGAGCGTAATCAAGGGCGATCTGCCGGTCCTTGGCACCATGCGTCACCAGGAATGGCACCTTGATCCGGTCCAGCACGCCATTCAGATGCATGCCTTCCGCCTTGGCCAGGAAATCATCCATATCCTGGGCACCAAATACCCAACGCACATGGCCCCAGTAATGCGGCACCGGGTTTTCGCCTTCCCGCTTCAGGCGCTTCTGCTGGACTTCGCGCCAATCATGGTTGGCCCCCCAGACAGCGCCTGAGGCAAAGCGCGGTTCAAAGGCCACGGCGCGCGGGGTGAAATAACCACCCAGCGAAATGCCGACCATGCCAATCTTGTCGGCAATCACATCGGGCCGGGCCGCCAGATAATCAAACACCGGCGTCGCCCAGCGTTCGGTTTCATGCGTGGCATACAGGTTGTTGGCGCGCAGCGCCTCACCCGTGCCCGGCTGGTCGATACAGAGCGTGGAAATGCCGCGCTTGGCCAGCGCGTGCGGCAGCCAGGACCAGAATAGCAGCTCCTTGCAGCTATCCAGGCCATTCACATACAGCACGCAGGGGGCGGGACCATCAACGCCCTCAGCCTTGGTGAACAAGGCCGGGATGAAGCTGTCACCAAAGGGGATTTCCACCCGCGTGCAGTTCTCCCGCGCCAGCGCCGTGCCTTTACGGAAAGCGTTCTGGCCCTTGGCAAAGGTCTCCGCCCGGCCGGGATGGCCATGGCCCTGCATCCGCTCTGCGGTGATGTAGTAAAGCGAGGCGCGCTGCAGCTTGGCCCCGGCGGAAAAGGCGCGGCCGCGCGCCTCATCTTCTTCCGCCAGCCCCACCAGTTTGTCGGCCATGGAAACCCACTGGGCCAGGAACTGGCCGGTGCCGGCATCTTCGCCACGGGCCGCCGCATCCAGCAGCGGGCGGCACATATCCTCGATCTCCCCGATCCGCCCACCGCTTTCCAGCGCGATATTGACCGAGAGATTCCAGATGTAATTATTGGGGAAATACTGGAACAACGCCATGATCAGACCTCCACCGCCTGGAACAGGCCGGCATCCGGGGCGGGGTGCGGCATGGTCTGCGGGCCGCCGCTGCCGGCACCCCATTGATCCATCACATCCGGGCTGGGCGCATGGACGGTGGCGACCCAGGTTTCCTCATCCACCCGTTCCAGCTCGGCCGTATATTCCACGGCGAAGCCGGCCGGCGTGGTGAAATAGCTGAAGGTATTGTTGCCGGCCGTGTGGCGGCCGGGGCCCCAGCGCAGATCCACCTCTTTGCGCTTCAGCTTGCCAACGCCGCGCATCATCGCATCCATGTCGGCCATGTCATAGGCGACATGGTTCAGGCAGGGCGGGCCGGGCAGAATGGCGATGCGGTGATGCCATTCATTGCAGCGCAGGAAACACATGAAATCGCCCAGCCAGTCCGACACGCGGAAGCCCAGCACATCGCAGAAGAACTTCACCATCCCGTTATGGTCAGGCGAATGCATGACGATGTGGCTGATCTTCTCCGGCAGCGCCTCCTTGGCGGCGACGGGGCGGAACGGCCCGCGCTCCACCCCGGCGGACACTTCGAACGTCATGCCATCCTTGCCGAAGAAGCGGAAGCCATAGCCGCCGCCGAAGGAGGTCAGGGCACGCGGGGTGAAGATGATGCGGCAACCGGCGGCGGCCACCTTCTCATACAGCGCGTCCACATCATCATTGCTGTCAGCAGCCAGGGCGATGACATCGATGCGGGTGACATCGGCCGGGCGCAGCCGCACAACATACAGTTCCGGATGGCCTTCGGTGGCGAAATAGACCAGGCCATCCTTCTCGGCCACTTCGCGCAGGCCCCACTTGTCGCGGTAAAAGGCGCGCTCGGCCTCCAGATCGGAAACGGCATAGCCGACATAGCGGATATCGGTAACGCGGGTCATGGGGGCTTCTCCCGGTAAATTCTGGTTTAGAGAGGTTGGGCCAAAGCGGCCATGGTGCTGTGCATCAGGCGGGGATGTTCATCGCTGTGAACCCCGCTCTGTTCGATCTCACCCAAGCGGATGGAATTATTCACCACCAGGGCGGCACGGTCGGCACGGCGGGCCATGAAGCCAGCGAAGGCAGCGCCCAGGCTGTCATTCTTGGCCAGCTCATCCCCCAGCACCACGGCATCTTCCATCGCCATGCCGGCACCGCTCGCCAGATGCGGGGTGGTGGCGTGGGCGGCATCGCCAATCAGGATGGCGCGGCCCGTGTGCCAGGGGCCGGGCAGGAGTAGTGCCTCCAGCGGGCGGAAATTCACCACCGACTGGTCGGTGATGGCATCGCGGACATAGCCGATGGCACCCGCAAAGCCGGCCAGCCGCTGGCGCAGCAGATCGGGCAGGTCGGCTTCGTCATGGCGGGTATTGGGGGCGATGGTTTCCAGCGCGAACAGATACATCTGGTCGGGCGAGCAGGGGTTGACCCCCGCCTTGATCGGCGCGCCCAGATACATTTCCACGCCCGTCACATTGTCCGGCCGGGCGGTGGTGACGCGCCAGCAGGCCTGACCGGTGAAGCGCGGCTTGGGCGCATCGGGGAACAGCAGGGTGCGGGTGCGGGAATAGATGCCATCGGCCCCGATCAGCAGATCATAGCGGCCCTGGCTGCCATCGCTGAAGCGGACATCCACCCCCTCGGCATCCTGCGTGATGGCATCCACCATCACGCCCAGCCGCACATTGGCGGCGGCGGTGCGGGTGCGGCTGGCCAGAATTTCATGCAGCACCGGGCGCATGATGCCGCCATCCGACGGCAGGCCAGGGGCGACCGGCGGGCTTGTCACGTCCCCGATCAGGTGACCGGTGGGGGTGAACAGCCGCGTGCTGCCGGCGCAATAACCGACGCGGCGGAAATCCTCCAGAATGCCCAGATGCTGGAAAACGCGCATGGTGGGGCCGGTGATGGAAATGCCGGCGCCATAGACGCGCCAGGCCGGATCCCGATCAATCACATCCACAGCGATACCCAGGCGCGACAGCACCAGGGTAGCCGACATGCCGGCGATACCGCCGCCGATAACAAGCGCATTGCGGATCAAAGCCACAGCTATTTTCCTCCCGGAACAGGCCGGTTCCTTGGCGGCGGAACGGGCTGCCCGTCTGCTGCCCGCCGGTGGCGGCGGGTCATTATTGTGGGGGTGGTTTATCGGGGTACCCCGCGACGGAACCCCATGGCACCAACCATACGGCCTGCAAACCAATCACCAAAACCGTTTGTACGGATACAAGGGATCGGTTTCACCGATACATCACCTCCCCTTAACCTTGCACCACCGGCTGGTCGATGGCGCCGAACAGGCTGCTGCCATCGGCTGCCGTCACCTCCATCCGCACCCGATCACCGAAGCGGATGAAACCGGTACGGGCGGCCCCTTCATCAACAATTTCAATGCCCCGCCGCTCGGCAATGCAACTCGACCCCACCTCGCGGAAATTCTCGTTCGACACGGTGCCGGACCCGACAATGGTGCCGGCGCACAGGCTGCGGGTGCGGGCGGCGTGGGCAATCAGTTCACCAAAGCAGAAGCCCATGGCCCCGCCATTGGCCGCGCCAAAGCGCTTGCCGTTCCAATCCACCAGCAAATCCAGATGCACGCGCCCATCCTTCCAGGCATCGCCCAATTCATCCGGGGTGACGGCGATAGGGGCGGCGGAACAGGCGGGCTTGGCCTGCACCCAGCCGAACCCGGTCAACATTTCCGGCCGGGCCAGGGTGCGCAGCGACCAGTCATTGACCAGCAGCACCAGCCGGATCAGCCCGCGCGCCGTGGCCGCATCGGTGCCCATCAGCACGTCGTCGGTGACGACGGCATATTCACCTTCGAAATCAATGCCATCCGCCTCGCTGGGCAGCTTCACCGGCGCGGTCGGCGCGATGAACTGGTGCGACATGCCCTGATACATCAACGGCTTGTCATGCGGCTGCGGGTTGGTGATGTTGAATACCTTGGCCATCAGCTCCCCATGCGCATGGAAGGCCGAGCCGTCCAGCCATTGCCAGGCGCGCGGCAGCGGGGCCAGCGCCTGGGCCGGATCGAAGGGGAAGCTGCCAGCGGCCGTGCCGGCATTCAGCGCCTCCGACAGGGAGGCCAGCCGGGGGGCGGCGTCGGCCCACTGGTCGAGCGCCTGTTGCAGCGTATCGGCGATGCCCTCGGCCAGCACGGCGCGCGACAGATCGCGCGATACCAGCGCCAACCTGCCATCCCGCCCGCCCAGATCAAGACTTGCCAGCTTCATGATTGCGTTTCCGTATCATTATGGGTTGATCCCGCCTTCAGGCGGTTACTGTTGGTATAGGCCCCGCCGGCAGCCGGGTTTAAGCCGGCAATGCCGATGCCTCCTATCGGCCCCGCCGATGCATCGGCGGTACGGCCCTACCCTCCCCGTGATGCCCAGAAAAAAACTTCTGCTGCCGATTGATTGTCCCATAAAAGAATGATAATTCCAATTATGATTTAACGGCCATCGCGGCCCTGTTGCGGCATCAAGGCCGCCGGGGCCGATGGCCGCCCACCCATCGGGCAATGCCCCGAGACCGCCGCTATCCACCGGCTCCCGGCGGGGCCGTCGCTTGAGCCCAAGAACAGGATAGTTCCATGTCAAATTACGAAATCAAAAGAGGTGTAAGCCTCTACAGCTACCAGGAGGAATATTTCCTTGGCACCAAGTCGCTGGAAGACCTGATCAAGGTCTCCGCCGAGATGGGCGCCAAGGGGATAGAGCTGATTTCAGAGCAGACCTTCCCCCATTACCCCAACCCGCTGGACCAGTCCGTCTATGACAATTGGCACGCGCTGATGGCCAAATATGGCACCACGCCTGTCTGCCATGATTTCATGCTGGATTATAAGAAGTACAAAGACCGGCCGATGCCGTTCGATGAACAGGTGGCCAGTTGCAAGATTGATATTGACCATGCTGCCCGGCTGGGCTGCCCTTATACCCGCGCGCTGGTGTCGATTGACCCCAATGTGCTGGTTGCCTGCGCCGATTATGCGGAAAGCAAGAATGTCCGCATCCTGATCGAGGTGCACGCGCCCCTGCATTTCGACCATCCCTGGATCATCCGCCATGCCGAGGCGTTTGAGAAATCCGGGTCGAAATATCTGGGCTTCCTGCCCGATATGGGCATGTTCCTGTTCAAGTTCCCGCCGGTCTGGAAGGCGAAATTCATCCGCGACGGCGTGCCGCCGCATATCGCCGATTATATCTGCAAGGCCTACGAGGATCGCACGCTCAGCGAATATGTGATCCTGGAGGTGGAGAAGATGGGCGGGGTCGGCCCCGCCATCGGCATGGCCATCACGCTGCGCCACAATGCAGCGTTTGAGCCCAAGCGGATGCTGGACCATATGGACCGCATCTGGAACATCCATGCCAAATTCTATGAAATGACGGAGGATCTGGTTGAGCCCTCCATCCCCTATGATGAGATCATCAAGGTGCTGAAGCAGGGCGGCTACAAGGGCTATATCTGCTCTGAATATGAAGGTAATCGCTGGATTCAGGATGCCTTCCCGGTGGACAGCATCGAACAGGTGCGCCGCCAGCAGGAAATGTTCAAGAAGCTGATCGGCGAAACCGCCACCGCCCCCGCCGCCTGAGGAGCCGCACCCATGTTCGACAAATATATGATCTGTGAGGATGGTTTCGGTAACGTGACCGAGGGTGGCGACACCATCGGTTTCGCCTTCCAGGCCCGCCTGCCCTATTATCGTGGCATTGGCCTGTCCATGGTGGAAGACATCGCCGTCACCATCGACGGGGAGGCCGTGCCGCGTGAGCAGGTCCGGTTCAGCGTGCGCGGCCGCACCTGGACGCTGGAGGAGATGGAAACCGAATATAGCGACCGCTGGAATTTCGGTGAAAAGGCCCTGATCACTGTGCTGCGGGCGGGCGGCCTGCCGCCCGGCAAACATAAGGTGCAGTTGGCCGAACGTATCCGTGTCTCCTACCTGCCCTTTGTGCCGACCACACGCGACACCAAGGAACTGGAGATTGCCGCCTGATCATCCTTCCCCGATCAGTTGGCACTTCGGGCATGGCGGCAGCAGCTGCCATGCCCTTTTTTTGCGCGGGTTAAATGGGGTCGTTCTCTCGTCCCGCATCCCCTCAAGAAGAACTTTGTTCAAGATACGCCAATCCTTTCGGTGTAGCATGGAGATTTTCTTTACCTTAAAGAGAAAAAATGTAATTTTAATTCAATCTATGATCCGTATCGCCTCATGAGGTACAAGGCCAGCGCAGACATGATACCGCAATTTTTGCTGACGCCTGGCAATTCTTGGCCTCAGCAGCGGGGTCTGTCCCGGCCTGAAAACCTCTTAACGACCGATTTGGGGCGCCAGGGAGGTGTATATGGAGATGGCGAAGCAACAACAACGCCCTGCACAGCCCCCAGCGGTGTCGGTTCAAGCTGCGGGGATGAGCCTCCGGTCCCCTCACACGGAACGGATCGTACAACTGGCGGAGGCTGCCAATACTGGCGCGGCGACGAACAGGCTGGCGGGCTTGGCGGTGGCGGCCAATGGCGGCGGAGGGGCCGTCAACCGGGTCATTGTACAGCGGATGCAAACGGGAGACGACCTGGATTCGGTGGGTGCCGGAGAGCAAGTCAGCAACACGATGGCGAGCACGCGTGGCGCGGAGCATGTCGACAATAGTTGCTATGTGGCATCCATCCTCAATCTCGTCGCCGCCACACCGGGGTATCGAGACCTGTTTGATCCTTTAATCACGCCGGTTGCGGAAGATTCCCCCGGCCATCGCCTGCAGGCGGCAATCTCGCCCTTGGTTCAGGTCATCGCCGGTGGTGGCACTGTACGCGCCGAACCCATGCGAGCGGTCATTGGGCTTCTCGCCGAGATGGGCATTATCCAAGGCGCAGAAACGGAACAGCAGGATGCCACGCAAATTTTGATGGGAATTTTGGCCCGGCTCCCGTCATTGGACCAAAGGCTGCGGACGCGCGAAAGCCGGCAATATGATAATGGTGAGACGACTGCGGATGACCAGTCGCACGATATATTGCAGATATTCGCCCACGGGCAACGGACGCTGGAAGAAGCACTGGCGGCAGAATTCGTCTCCAACCGCCCGGTCGTCGATGGCGTCGAGAACCCGCACAATGTGACGCGGCGGGCCATGTCATTCCCACCCGTCCTTTCCATCGCCGTGGGGCGGGCCTCACCCAACGACGCCATCGACATGCCGATGACTTTCACGGTCCCGGCGGAAATCATGCATGATGGACAGCCGGGGCCCCGATACCAGCTTCAGGGATTCATCGCCCGCAATACATTCTCGCACCTGAGCGGCGGGCACTATGTCGCCATTGTGCGCGGTGATCAGGAAAAATGGTTTGAATCAGACGATATGGGGCAGGCGAAGGGAGAGACGGAGCCCGGTATCTTCACCCCCCAGACCCGTGAAATCGATCTGCCCACCCATACGGTAGGTGGGAACCGGGGGGCTGCCTGGACCATGGCCACCCTCTACACCTATGTTCGTGTTGAGGATCAGGATACTGCGCGCGTCAATATCGGCCAATTGCCCCCGCCTATCGTCGACCATCTCGACGCTGATCTTGATTCCGGTAAACAGATTCCGTCCTACATGAAAGACCAGATCAAGGAACTCATGGTGTTCAGCAGCGGGTCAACACGACCGGCCAAAGTGGAGATGCCAGATCATAGCCTGAAGGTAATGAAATACGGTAAGGATGAGGATCACCTCCTCACCGAAGTGCTGTCAAACAAGCTGTACCAGGCTGCCGGTATTGGCACGCTTAAGACCGAGTTGATCCGTGTCTATGAAGACCAGAATGACACGGTGGGCAAGCTTGCCCAGATCACCGACTATGTCGAAAATGTTCAGGCACCCGACATGGTGGATTTGATGCAGTCCCCTGATTTTGCGCGCCATGTCGGCACTGACATGGTGTTCGCGAACTGGGATCTGTTCAAAACCGACAACTGGATGAAGGTCGGTGGGCGCATGGTGCGCTCGGACAATGGCGGCGCGCTGGACCGCCGCGCGCAGGGAGACCTTAAGAGCAAGGAGGAGTGGAGCGGAGAAGACGTGAAGGAATTCAGCTCCATGCGCCAGAAGGAAAATAGCCCCTACCGCAATCTCACAGACAAGGAAATCGCTGATTCAATCCGCACGCTGGCCTTCACCCTAACCCCCGATCGGATTGATCGTGCCATGGCGGCCGCGCATTTCCCGGAAAAGAAACGGGAGGAACTCAAAAAGATCCTGCTCGACCGGATTGATCGCGCCATTGCCTATGCTGATCGGATCTATCCCATGGCCAAGACGATCACGGTGGACAAGGGCTGGAGCATGGTACCGAAACCAAAAGAAGCGGAAACGGATGAGCCCCTCGACCCGATTGAGGAATTGCGCAAGCTGGGTTGGACAAACTTGCCTGGCTTTCCGCTCCTGGAAGGAGAGGCCAAGGGACTTTTCCGGCGTGCGCCATCTTTCGATGCCCCGCATTTCATGTCGTTCGAGCCGTCGGAAACACTCTTCAAGCCACCAGAGGTCAACGGCCGTACCAACAATCCAAACGAGAGATTGCCGCTTGTCGGCCCGGAGGAGTTGTTGAATAAACGTCAGTTCGGGGGTGGCGTACGCGAGAGCCTGGTGAACAGCCTGCCGCGCATCCGCACCGGACGTCTCGTGCGCCGCATGTCGGATGGGGAGAAGGCTGCCTTTGAGAAAGCCGCCAGCGCCAAATCTATTGAAGAGATTGTGGCCCTGCTGTTCCCAACAACCGGAAAGGGGCTCCGGGGTGAGATGGTGCTGTCGGTGAACGAGCCTTACGTATTCGAACGGGAAAAAGCCGCAATGCTGGGCAAGGACTATACCGGGAACGAAGAAAAGCACGACCCCAAGGATTACCACTGGGTGATGGAGATCCCGGTAACAGAGGAGATGTTGCGCTTCCTCACCGATTATTGCCATGTTCAGGCACCCTATGAGGGCGGCAAGCCCGCAGCGTTCATGGGCAACCCCAACCTGAAGAATGAGGGCCAAGCGGGCGGGCGCGGGGGTGAAGGCGGCATTCCCAATGTGGTGCTGAAGCGTGAAGGCTTCGCCAGTTTCTGGCACACAGTGAGCGAAGTCCGCTTCGTTGAAGCCGAGGACCACCTGTGGAAATCACGGAGCAACAATGATGAACTGGTCAGGGCCCGCGAGTCACAAGAACGTCAAAGAAAGATAGAGGAAGCTAAGAAAAATAAAGAAGATAAAAAGAAATTCCAGGAAAACACGGATCCGTACGAGGGTGGACTTGGGTTATTCGGTGACGACTAGTCGTATAATGCCAAAGGTCAGGGTCTGTTGAAAAAGCCGATTGAAGATTTCTGGATTTTCGGGTTTTTCACGCGGCCTGGATGTTCGGCGTGATGTTTGGTTGGAGCAAACATCGCAAGATCAGCAGCAGATTTGATGGTTCGGGTAAAGCAAGGTAAGATTACGGTGGAATTCAAACGTGCGGGAAAGTGGGCAAGTGGCGCTGATTCGCACCGGTTGCGTCTGGCGGGTCGCGCCCCCAATTTTCCGGCTTCAAACGCGGTCATTGCCAACGCTATATTGCCCCTGTTTTGAACTGCAATTGTGATGCTGGTGCCCCATGTTATAATAAATGCCCGTGGGTGTGCAGTTGGTGAATTATTTGGCTTATGTCCAACCCAGATCAGTGACCTCCAATCTCACGAAAGTAGAGCAATGGTTTGCCAATACCGCGCATTATCCCGCACAGGCGGGCTTGTACGCCCGGAGCGCTCCAGCCCTGATCAGGACTGACAATGCCCAAAGCGACTTATGTCTTAGGAACCGGTCTTTCCCATAACGGGTCCGCCTGTCTACTGCGCGACGGTCAGATCATTGCTGCCGTCGAAAAGGAAAGGGTCACCGGCAAGAAAAATGACGGAGGCAATGACCTTGTCACCATCGCTCACTGCTTGGAGACGGCAGGGATTGGCCCGGAAGATCTGGATCTGATCGTACAGAACGCGAATTTCGGCGACTTTCATTACGGCAACAACTGGTACAGGGGTGCCCGACAGTTGCCCGCGGGCGTACCGGTGGTGACCATATCCCATCACCTTGCCCATGCCACGGCAGCCTATTTCCTCAGCCCCTTCGACAATGCTTCCGTCCTGGTCGTCGACGGATGCGGCAGCCCCTATGATGAATGCACCGACCTGGCCGGCAGCTTCATTGCAGAACGCCCGCCAGAAGAGGTTCCCTGGCTTTGGTGCGAAAAGGACAGTTTCTATTCCGCAGCCGGGGGGCGGCTGCGGGCTCTTTATAAGGATTTTTCCCCCTGGGGGCGGCCTTATCAATCCCGTCACCTGCTTCATCCCCCGACCACCCGCCATTCTATTGGCGGGCAGTATATGAGTGCCAGCCACTATTGCCTTGGCGGCACGTCCGACATGGGCAAGCTGATGGGATTGGCGCCTTATGGAAAGGCAAACCCAGGCGAACCGCCAATCTTTCGGTCCCAGGATGGGCGCGTCTTCGTCGATGAGGAATGGGTTCGGGACTATGGGGCGCCCTTCACCGGTGAAGGCGACTTCAAGAATCGCTTCCAATACTTTGCTGACCTGGCGCGCCGGGTGCAGACGCAGGTGGAGGAGTCCCTGCTATATCTGGTCCGCCACCGGCATAGGCTGGCGGATCACCCTGACCTGTGTTTTGCCGGCGGGGTGGCCCTGAACGCCGTGGCAAACCGGCGCATTCTGGAGGAAACCCCCATTTGCCGCCTGTTCGTGCCGCCGGCTGCCGATGATTCCGGACTGGCGATCGGCTGTGCCTTCCATGGTTGGGCCCAGGTGCTGGGCGGCCCCCGGGTTCGCCATGATGGCGGCACCTTCTTCGGTCGGGCCTATGGCGAGCCGGCAATCCTGCGGGCCCTGTCCGGCCTTGGCGATGGGGTGTCGGTGCGACGTCCCACCGATCTGGTGGGAGATGTCGCGGATTTGCTGGCGGGCGGAAGCGCGGTCGCCTGGTTCCAGGGGGGGGCCGAGTTCGGGCCCCGCGCCCTTGGCCACCGGAGCATTCTGGGCGATCCGCGACGGGCCGACCTGCGGGATTATATCAACCTGAAGGTAAAGTTCCGCGAGGATTTTCGTCCCTTCGCGCCGTCCGTCCTGGCAGAGGAAGCGGGCCGCTATTTCGAACTGGAGGGGGAAAGTCCCTACATGCTGCTGGTTGTTCGGGTCCGTGAAGAATGGCATAGCCGTATTCCGGCCGTAACGCATGTGGATGGGACCGCCCGGGTGCAGACGGTCACGCCACGGACCGATGCCCGATACCACGCCCTTTTGACCGAATTTGGCCGACGCACCGGCCTTGGTATGCTACTCAACACGTCGCTCAACCGCCGGGGCAGCCCGATGGTGGAGACACCAGCCCAGGCTGTCACGATGTTCCGTGAGACCGGGCTGCACGCGCTGGCCATCGGCGACTGGCTGGTGACCAAAACGGGGGTGGGAACCGGCAATCCCGCCCCGCAATCCTGAGTGACTGGCAAGACCAAGGGCTGGAAGACGATGCTGGACCGGATAATGGGCAAGACCGATGAAGCCCGGCTGCGGCAGGCCTGGTTGGGCAACACCCGCTGCCACCTGCCCGGCAGGGCCGGCCGATTTCCAGACCTGCTGCCTGCACTTCTGATCCCGCATCTGATCACAGCCGAACGGTTGCTGCGCGGCACCACCCGCGCCAACCAGCAGGGGCGCGAAGTTCCCATGGACATGCTGTTGATGCGAAGGGGGGAGCGGTGGCATCTGCGTACCGATACGCTGGGCTCCCTGTGCGCCCGCGGCCTGAGTTTTGTGCTGAACGGCGTTGACGAGGACGTGCCGGCGATCGGCGCCTTGAATGCCGCCATCGAGCGGGATTGGCGGGTTGACTGCTGGACAAATGCTTATTGGAGCCATGGCAGGGCCAGTGCTTTTGCCCCCCACGCCGATGACCACAACGTCCTCATTCTCCAGCTTTCCGGCGCCAAGCACTGGCGGTGCTGGGGCCCGCTGGAGCCATTTCCGGTCAAGGCGCGCCGCTATGGCCCGGACCAGCTTCAGCAGCCAGAATGGGAGGGTATCCTTCAGCCCGGGGACGTTTTGTTCGTACCCCGGGGGGATGTGCATGTGGCCGAACTGGTGGGACCGTCATCGCTGCATCTGACTGTGGCGGTTCGGCCGCCCTGGGTGCGGGAGCTGCCGGCGATGCTGTGGGCCGGGAAACAGGAGGATGAGTTCAGCCGGCACGACGTTCCTGTCCAGCCCGGTGCAGATTTTACCGCTGTTGAATCCTGGGTCCGGGCGGTTGCGGATACGCTGGATACGGCCGCAGCCCTGGACCGCTGGGACCGGACGCGCGTGCCTTACACCCCCCTTAATCTGGGGGTCGTTGTCCGCGAGGGCACCCTTCTTGCTTCCCCATTCCGACGGCGCATCCCGGCGGAGCGGCAAGAAGACGGCAGTTACCAGATCACGCCGGCAGGCTGGCCCCTGGTCCTTGCGGCTGGGGAATGGCAGGTGTTGGCGTTTCTGCACACCGCTGGCGCCATGACATCAGGACAACTGACCCAGGCGCTTGCGGGGATCGACGCGCGGGCGGCGGTAGACGCGCTGATCCAGAGGGGCCTGCTGTTCGCGCTTGAACCATCCGATTATGGTGTGGCGAGCTGGCAGTAATACCATCGGCACAAAATCATGACCGATGGTCACGCTTTCGTGCCCCTCAATCGCCGGCGCCAGCGGATGCTGGCGCCGGCGATTGAGGCAACTGAGGATAAGGGGCGTGATGATGCAACGGTCCGGCCGCGCGCAGGCGCTGGAATTTCTTCATCGCCTGTTTGCCGACGACGATCTGCGGCGGCCCCTGGGGCACTGCCCGGTGGGGTTGGCGGATCTGGTGGCCTGGGGCGAGAGGCTGGGGCTGGTCTTCACGCCGGCGGACCTGCAGGCGGTCTACAAACAGGAATTCGCCCTTCGATGGGCCATCGCGGAGATGTCGCGCACACCGTCAGCGAAAACGGATTAAGGCCTGCTGCCGACCGCGCAGCACCCGGCTGGTCCCCCAGGCCGGTGTTGCCTGCAACTCCATCCGGGACAGATGGGGCAGGAAAGCCTGCAGCACCGCCATCGCTTCCAGCCGTGCCAACTGTGCGCCCAGGCAAAAGGTGACGCCGGTGCCGAAGGCCAGGTGCGGGTTGGGGGATCTGGCTAAGTCGAGGGTCAAGGGGTTGGCGAACTGGGCCGCGTCGCGGTTCGCTTCTTCCAGGTTCAGATAGACCGCAGCGCCGGCGGGCAGCGCCCGGCCGTCCAGCACCATGGGTTCCCTCAGAACCCGTCCAACCATGCGGACCGGTCCTTCCAGGCGCAGCAACTCTTCCAGTGCGATCTTCAGCGCGGTGGGGCTGGCACCCACCAGACCTGACGCCGCATCCGGGTTCTCCAGCAATCCGACCAGGAGGTTGACCAGAAAGTCCCGCGTGGTCGTGCTGCCGGCATAGAGCAACATGCATAGCCAATAGGTGACCATCGGTGCGGGGATTCCCTCCGCCCTGGCGCAGGCGGCGATCGCCCCTTGCAAGGCCGACGGCGGTCCTTCGGCCCTCCTTGCCTCTACCCAGGTACCGATGGCGTGCAAGGCGAAATGGGCCTTCATCCGGTCCCGGTCGCTATTGCCGACATCATGCCCGGCGGTGATCGCGTCGAATAACGGGGCGAGCGGCGCAATGTCTGCCTCCGGCAAGCCCAGCAACGCCATCATCACGAGCACCGGGACCGGGCCGGCCAGGTCGGCCACCAGTTCCATGCCGCCCCGCCCCAGCCCGTCGGCCAGCCGCTGCCCGACCAGCCGGGTGACCAGGTCCGAAAGCTGGCGGACGTGAGAGGCCGACAGGTGGGTGGCCAAGACCCCGGACAGGGGCGCTATCCGCCGCGACCGCTCGGCCTGCCCTGCCGGCAGGACCGCCTGGCCGTCGGTGCCCATCAGGGGTTTGTGAATGGCGAACCGGGAATCCATCAGCACGGCGCGGACCTGCGCATAGCCGTTCAGGACCGGCGGCCCCTCTGGCGTCATCATGACATTGCTCCGGGCTTCCTGGCCGCGACCAGCAGATATGCCAGTGCTGGCAACTGATCGATCTTGTCGATCCGACGCAGATACTGCGCAAATCCGTCCCCGTCGAGCTGCCCGCTCAGACGGTGGTGCAGCGCCTTGTTTCGGCTGTGGCGGACGAAGCCGCGCCAGACCGGCTCGGTAACGTCCCGCGCGGTCAGGTCTGTGAAGCCGCAAGCGCGCCACAGGCTGCAATACTCCTCCACCGTGCCATAGATCTCCTGGTCAGACAGCACCGCCGTGAAACTCTCCGGCTCCCCATGGAAGGGCATGTCGGCCACCAGTAATTCGCCGCCCGGCTTCAGCACGCGAAACGCTTCCGACAGAAACGCGCGGCGTCCCTTGAAATGCATCGCGGCCTCGATGCAAACCACCACGTCAAACGTCGCATCGGCAAAGGTCATCCGCTCCGCCGGCATCTGCTGAAAGTGGGCGGCGGGCAATCTGCCGCGACAATCCTGCAACTGCATTTCCGACAAGTTGATCCCGTGGATCTGTTCTTGCGCGAAATATTTGGCCAGGCATCGGGTGGTGCCGCCAAGGCCGCAGGCCACATCCAGCAGCTTTCCCCTCGGATGCGCCAGCATTCCCACCATCTGATCAACCAACTGTTCACAGGCTTGGCCGTGGGTCTGGGTCTGCGGGGTAAAATAACCAAGGTTTCTGAACCCGTCCTCGGGACGGCTGTCGGGGGAAAACGCCATCCCGGAGAACTGGGCATCATAGGATGCGATCAGGCGGCTTTGGAATTCTCCGGGCACGGGCAAGTTCCTCGGGTGATGGGCGCGTCAGACGCCTGGGCTGATGGAAACCGGGATGGCGGTGACGTCATGGATCAGCCATCCCTGGGTGCGGGTGGGCGCGGCAGACGCGTGGAACCGGTGCAGACAGGGGGCCAGCGCCTGGAGCAGGCAGGTGATCTCCAGCCGTGCCAGATGTGCCCCAAGGCAGTAGAAAGCGCCGTGTCCGAAGGACAGGTGGGCCATGTTCGGCCGGTCGGGCCAGAAGCGATGCGGGTCTGCAAACCGGTCGGGGTCGCGGTTGGCAGCGGCCGTCAATAACAGCAGTTCCTGTCCCCGGCGCATCTGGTATCCGTCAATCTCAAGATCAGCGTCGATCTTGCGACGAATGCCCAGAATCGGGCTGTCCAGGCGGAGGAATTCATCGGCCCACATGGCCATCGGCCCAACCGGGGCAGGCCCGACACCGCTGGTGTTGTTGGACAGCAGGCGGACCAGGATATTGGCCAGGGCACTGGCAGTGGTCGTCACCCCCGCCGTGACCAACGTTCCAAAAGCATCATGCAGGCTTGCCTCGGGCAATGCATGTTGCACGGCGCACGCGATCATGGCCTGCCGAAGGGGCGGACCTTCGTCGCTGTTACGGGCCGTCAGTTGCTGGCGGAAATAGGCACGGATGAGGGCGCGTGCCACCCTGGCTGCCGATGGCAGCCGCCCCGGCCAGGAAAGGTCATAGCCGCTCAGCACAGCCCGTCCCAATTCAGTCAGCATCGGCAAATCGGCGGTCGGAATCCCCAGCAGCGCTGCCATGACCCGCATCGGGATCCGGTGTGCCAGTGCCGGCACAAGGTCGGCTTCATCGCCTTCCAGGACGGCGGCGACCGCGTCAGCCACGGCCGGAGATACGGCCAGTTGGATGTCATCGGAAAAGGGCGGTTTCAACCAGAGGCGGATTTGGTGGGCAAGGCTGGCCCGGAAGGCCGGTGATCGGTCGGCAAAGCTGGTGGCTCCACCCGGTACGACACTTGGCGACCGCAACAACCGGGACAGTGGCTCGTATCCTGAGACGACCCACATGTTGCGGTCTTCGACGAACCCGATCCCCCCGCGCCGTTGCAGATCGGCCAGGAACGCATGGGGATTGCTGACATAGTCTTCCGGCGGGGCGGTGTTGCCAAACAGGTTCATGGGCGTCCTCCCGGACCTGTGAGTTCGCCCAGGGCGGACAACACTGTGGCGGTGGTGAAAATGCCAGCCCTATCAGTAGCCGGAACCCGTTCCCGTTGCGCGTTGGGGATCAGCATCCGCGCGCTGCCAGGCCAGGAGCCGTCCGGCCGCTGCAGGCGGGCCAGCCTGGCGAGGCCGTCCGCCTGATGCGAGGGCGTGAAGTCAGGGGCCAGACGCGCGGTGCGCAACAGCAGGGCCAGCGTGAAGGCATCCTCCAGCTTTTCCGCCGTCAGGCGCCGAAGGGCCTGGGCCGCCGCGCGATGGGTGGCCTGGAGGGCGGCCGGCTCTGCCCGACCAGCCAGCGCGGCCGTTGCCAGGGCGGTCGGGTATGCGGGGTCCGCCCACCAATATCCCGCCCAGCACCCATCAGCCTGCTGGGCGGCAAGCAACGCCGGCAGCACACTCTCTGCCAGATGGGGCAGGCCAGCGGCCGCGGCCGTCACGCAATCATGCGGCTGCGACCAGTCCGGGTTGACGGCTGTATGATGGCTGCTTTCCAGGTACGTACGGACGGCGCCGTCGGTGCCCACATGCCGGCCCAGGAAGGCCAGGCCCCTGCAGGCAGCCGGGTCATGCGACCGTCCCAACCCTTCTGCCAGCCGCAGGGCCCAGATGGTGCTGTCGGCGTCGGCCGGTTGCAGCAGGTTCCACCCCCATCCCCCGCGTCCCTCATCGGTGCGCGCCGACAAGATCGTCCAGGCACGGCTGGCGGCGGGAACGACACCAGCCGCCAGCAGGGCGCAGCCGACATAGGCCGTCACCCATTCGTCGCTGATTCCTTCACGGAAACCATCGTAATCCAGCCACCAGCCGGTGTGGGTCCGTTGACCCAGCAGGAAATCCAGTGCCCCCTGCCCCATGCCGCCCTGCGGCGACGGTCCCGCCGTGGCAGGTGCCAATGGGGGGACGGGGGCGGCCGATGCGGGGAGGGGGTCGACAGGTGTGGCCCGCCGTTCCTGTTCCACGAACCCGACATAGGCCTTCACCTGACCGCCCTGGTTCACCTTCACATGGCTGATCCTGCAGTCAAGCCAGCCAAGCCGGTCCCGCCCCTTTGCCAGGGCTTGAGCGATCAACGGGCCCGGCCAGCCGCTTTCTACCTGGAAGGGCAGCAGGGGGCCTGGCCAATCCGCCAGCCGGTCCGGGTATTCCGGCAGGCACCGGCCCTGTTCGGCCAGCCGGCGAAAGACGGCCCGCCAGCGCGGATCATCACTGACACTTCTCCCGACGAAGCACTCGAACCCGATCTGGTCTTCCAGGCGGTCGCCCAGGGTCAGCGCCAGCCGGAACCGGTCCACCAGACCGGACAGGATGTCGGCCTGGTGTTGGCGCGCGATGGCGATGTCGTGCCGGCCGACAACGGTCAGGAACGCCCCCACGCTGTCCGCCGGCAGGGCATCGATGATCAGGCGCAGGGGCCGCCCCGGCCGGCCCAGCATCAGGCCCAGATGGGACAGGCGCGATGGCGCAGGCAGGGCCAGCAGGCAACGGTCCAGCGCCTGCAACCTGTCAGCCGTTAAGGCAAGGCCGAAAGCCGCAGCCAATGCCTGAACCGTCTCCGCCGGGTCCAAGCCACCATCTCGCAAGCGCAGGAACACGGACAGGCATGGGGGAGGACTCTCCGCCGACCACTGCGTCAAGGCATCCAGTTCAACCCACAGTTCGTCGGACGCCGTCGTGACGCATTCCGTGTCCAGGGCGGCGCGCAACCCTGACCAGGATGAACCGTCAGGAAGCGACAATCTGTCCAGCCATGTCCGCAGCATGACCATCTCGTCCCCCGGACGGATGCGTTGCTGAAGGTCGGTCGGGCCTTCGGCCCCGAGGGGAAATTCCAGGCCGGCGGAGGCCACCGGCGGTAACTGCCGGGCCAGCGCCGCCAACGGGGCCGGCAAGGGCCAGTGCCGTTGCTGCATCACCATGGACAGGATCGGCAGGAGGCTGGCGTCGGTCATCGCGCCAATATCCGTTCGATGATGGGCAGTTGTTCCCATGCCTGCTCGTAGCGGACCACCCGAACCGGAACCGTCTCCGCCAGACGGGCCATGCCCCCCAACACGCCGCTGGAGATCATCCGGCGCATCATGGGCGGATATGACGCTTCCATCAGCTTTCCCAGCGCAGCCGTCCCCGCCAAGGGGGCGCTGACACAGACACCTTCGCCGGGATTTCCCGGCACCAGCCAGTAAAGTGCCGACAAGGCGCGTCCGGTCCGGGCATATCGATCGTGGCAAGGTGCGTCCACCCGGGACAGATCCCACAAGTATTTATCGGGATAAGGGATATTCGCCAGTCCCTCCGTGTTGGGAAGCAACGCCGCCGCCGTGTCCCGGCACAGCCTGATGCCGGTGGGGCCGGGCTGCACCACCGGCAGGCCGGCGGCGTCGGGCATGATGGCTGTCACGTCATCGGCATAGAGCGTGGCACCGCGCAGCAGCAGCCAGGCGGCCAGCGTCGATTTGCCGGCCCCGCTGTCCCCGATGAGGCCGACCAGCCGGCCATCCACCTCCAGTGTGGCCGCGTGCAGGCATAGGGTGCCGCGCAGGTGCAGTGCTATCCCCAGGATCATGCCGACAGCCAGGGCAGGCAGGAATACCAGCTTCTCTGGCCGGGATTGAAGGTGCACCGCCCGGCCATCACCGGAAATGTCCGCCGTGATTTCTCCGGGCCAGACCAGCCGCACCGCCCCGTCGGGCTGGTGGGACAGCAGCGGCTCCCCAGCCCCTGCCTGGATGCCTTCCGCCTGCCCTGGGGTGGGGGACGCGGCCCAGTTGATCACCAGGTCAGCCGCCAGTCCGACCGGCGCGGGCCTTGCCGCCGGCAGGGGAAAATCACAGCGTATGGTGCAGCCATAGAGCCGATAGAAACTGGACAAGGTCAGGGTGTCCCCGGTTCTTGGTCGGGCCACCGTTCGCTGTGCCATTGGATGAAATGGGCGATCATGCCCCCCAGCAGCACGGAGGCGAACATACCCTGCCTCCAGCCCTCCCGGTTGGTCGGGCTGATCTTGGATAGTTCCGCCAGGAAATCCTCCCGGTCCACCATCTCCCAGCATCGGTGCCCGGCAGTGGCTGTTGCCCAGGCCATAAGTTCACTGCGGGCGGCGGCCAGGCGGGCCGCAATCAGCGGGTCAAAGGCAGGCCCCTTGTCCGGGCGCTGCCGAATGGTCTCTGGCAGGATGCCGGCCATGGCTTGACGGAACAAGGATCGGGGTATCCCATCCTGCCGCATCTGCCGCCCCGGCAGCGACAGCATGAATTCCAGCAACCGGCGGTCCAGCATCGGGAATACCAGCGTCTGACTAAAGGCCTTGGCCGAAACCTGCGTGGCGCCGTTGACGGTCAATTCGATCCGGCTCGGCTCCAGCAGGAACGCCATCTGGCGTCTTGCCGTGGCGATGATTGGGATGCCCTGCCCGAACAGCCGTCGTCGCCGGGTCAGGAAGGGGCGCAATGACGGTCCGACGATGGACGGCACCTGCACGCGCTGGCGGCCGGTTTGCGCCAGCGGGCCCAGTAGTTCCCGGCGCGCCAGAGCCGTCCAACTGGCCCCGTTGCGTCGCATCGCGGCCAGTTCCCGCCATGCGGCCTGCCAATCCCCTTCGCAGGCCAGGGCCAGGGGAAAGGTATTGGGCCGGGAGGAAGCAAAGAAGTCACCCCCGAACCCGCTCAAAACGCGGTCGGCCCCATGCTGCTGGCCTGCTGCCGACAGTGCCGCTTCCATATGCGTGACCGCGGAGTAGGGGGGGCAATTCAAGAGCTCAAAGGTTCGGGAGAGCGCGCCAAAGGGCTGCGTCTGCGGATTTTCGCGCACCCAGTGGATGTCGATATTATCCTCTTGGGCGCGCACCGCTTCGATGTGGTGGCGCTCATCGGTTTCAGGGCCGGTCCAGCCGTCTGGAAGGACAGAACTGATCGCCAGCAACCGGCGACCATCCTGCCGCAACCGCCGGGCGGCCAAACAGGCGATGGCAGAGGAATCGAGCCCGCCGCTTAGCAGGACGGCGCATTGCCTTCCCCCGCGAAGGCGTTCCTCCACCGCAGCGGTCAGCAGGTGGCGAAGCTCGGCAGCCGGCTGCTCGCGGACACGCACGGGCGGCGGACGCCACCAGCGGTGCACCGACATCACCCCGCTGTCCAGCCGCAGCAGGTGGCCAGCCGGCAACAGATCGACGTCCCGATAGAATGAACCGATGCCCGTGAGGCCGGGTGCTCGGCCTAAGATGCCGGCAAGCATCTCTGGCCGCAACCGCGCCCTGCCGGGCTTGCCAACCAGCAGGGCGGCCAGATCGGTGGCAAAGGCGATGCCCGTCCCGTCCTTATCCTTGTGGTAGAAAATCGGGTAGCCGCCGACGGGGTCGCGGGCCAAAATCAAGATGTCGGCGGCGGCATCCCAGGCCATGAAAGCGTAGCTTCCGGTGATGTGCCATGGGAAGGCGGGCCCCCATTGGGCAAACGC
Organism: Niveispirillum sp. SYP-B3756; assembly: GCF_009495745.1. Taxonomy (GTDB): domain Bacteria; phylum Pseudomonadota; class Alphaproteobacteria; order Azospirillales; family Azospirillaceae; genus Niveispirillum. The sequence goes on along the minus strand of NZ_WIDQ01000021.1, from coordinate 21,901 downwards.
GGCTGCCAGCAGTTCCTCGTCACTTGCCGTTTCCGGTTGGCAGAGACCGGTTGCCAGGCGGTCGCGGTCATCCAGGCGACCATCGGAGACGATATGCCAGATGCGGCCCGCAGGATCACGAACCTGCAGCATCCGGGCGGCAGCGCCCTCCACGAACAGGGCTGCCGCTCCGACGGTCTTGGCGGCATTATGGCCCGCATATATCCGGCTATAATGGTCGCTAACGGGGGCAGCGTCCCCACGCACTATGCCGGCGAATGCTGACATCGGTGGCACTGGATGTCAGCATTCGATTTTCTGAACGAGATGGGCCGCCTCAAGGGCGGCGATGAAGTCCCGCACGTCACGCTCGCACTCCGCTGGCTCCACCTCATGCTCGGCAACAATGGCTTCAACAAGTTCAGAGAACGAACGCTGCTGCTCCAACAGTTCCCAGATCAGCCGACCAACCCCTTCGATCTCGAAATATTTGCCGCTACCAATTCCCATGGCAACAACAGCGCCATTGAGCTTGGTCCAGATAACGTCCGGCTCCCGAATGTACACTTTGTTCCTCCACACAGCAGTCCGACGCCAGACACCGGATCCAAATCCCTGCTGCCGCGTATCGAATAAAATTGAAAACACCCCTGGCTTTTAAGGGGCAAGGGTTGAGGTTTGGGGGGCCGCCAAGGGCATGAAACAACCACTTAAGGCTTAATCATAAGGCGGAGATTTCACGTAAAACGCGAATTTGAAAAAATAATAATGACACTAAACATCCGCAATTCAGGAATACATGCTATCACTCCCATCATCATTGCCGTTACTTTGCGTCAAGTCGGACACTTGACCAACCTCAACCAGTCTTGGGGGCACATATTTTTGACGCTTCACCAGCTTTACGCTATTATCGTCTTCTTTTGGTGTGATTTGCATTTCTTTGTATCCAACTTAAAGAGCTTTAGCCACAGTATAGTCTGCGTTATATGCCGTGTCAATTACGTTCAACCGCCTTCGAAAGGCGCTGAAATCCTGATATCGCACAAAAAAGTTGCAAAAAATCGTCGACGGACCGCGCCCTCCCGGCTGGTCGACGCTGGTGCAGGGTGGCCGGTTCACATTGAAGTGGGGCGCGGTTGATTTTTCCCCTACCACGTTCTCGTGTTGGCCGCCAACTTTCTGGTGAAGGTCTCTTGAGGTATGACCCAGTCCAAGCGCTTGCGGGCAGATGGCGGTGGAGTCTGGCCGGCATCCAACCATCGGTCGGCAGCGTCGGCGATTAATACGACAACGTCTTGGCCGCGTCCGTCAACGGCCCCTACAAGGCCGAGGTCATCCACAGGCGAGGGCCATGGAAATCCTGGACTTGCCCTGGAAAAGTGGAGAGCCACTTGCTGGCTATCAGGCGACGGCCTCGAACCGGCCCCCTTTATGCCCGCCGCACCGGACTGCCAGGATAGAAGCCGATGCAGAGGATCTGCGCCAGCAGCACCAGCAGGGCCGGCGCGTAATAGAGCCAATGCACCATCTGCCGTGCCCCGTCGCTGACAGAAGCCGCATCATAGCCGGCCAGCGCCAGCCCATAGGCGACGACCGCCCCGCCGAGGGCCATGCCGATCTTGGTGGCCAGGCTGATACCGGCGGAAAGCAGCCCTTCATGGCGCACGCCGAATTGCGCCTCGTGATGGTCTACCACCTCCGCCGCCATGGCGAAAATCGCCGTCATGGTGACAGAAATCAGGATGGAGGCCAGGATATAGACGGCCAGGAACAGGGCCGGTTGCGCCTCGGTCAGCGGCAGCAGCGCGTAAAGCAGAAGGGCCGCCGCCAGGGCCAGCCGGTTGCCATTGCGCATCCCCAGCCGCTCCAGATAGGGTGGCGCGATGACGGCCCCCAGCAACAGCGTGCCGGAAATGGCCGGCAGCAGGATGGAGATCATCCAGGGCTGCTTCAGCACATTGATGGCGAAATAGGCGGTGACCGACAACACTGCGCCGAAACGAATGAAATTCAGCGTGGTGAACAGGAACACCACCAGCCAGGCCCGGTTGCGCAGCATATTGGCCACAGCCCCCAGCGTGGTCCGCTCCCCGCTGCTGCTGGTGGTTTCCTCGTGAATCTGCTCCCGGCACTGGGCGAACAGGTTCCAGATCAGGGCAACGGAGATCACGGCGGCCAGGATCGCCACCAGCAGGAACCCCTTGGCCTGATCGCCCCCACCCAGCCAGCCGACCAGCGGCATGGTGGCTGCCGTGGCGGCGATGACGGACAGGGCGGTGCCAGCCGATCGCAGGCTGCCCAACTGCACCCGTTCATCCCGGCGCCCCGTCATCATCGGCATCAGCGCGCTGTAGGGGATATTCACGACTGAAAACAGCAGCCCCAGCAGCACGAAGCTGACACAGGCCCATATCAGCTTGCCCGACGCCCCCAGCGGCGGCATCCAGAAGGTGGCAACGACCAGCAGGCCGAAGGGCAGCGCACCAAACAGAAACCAGGGCCGCGCCCGGCCCCAGCGGGACCGGGTACGGTCGACCAGCAATCCCACCACCGGGTCAAACCCGGCATCCAGCAGGCGCGACAGCAGGAACAAAGTGCCGACAATGCCCACCGGCAGCATCGCCACATCGGTATAAAAATACAGCAGAAAGGCCCCGACCATGTTCCAGGACAGGCCAAAGGCGAAATCACCGGCACCATAGCTGAGCTTGGCACGCAGCGGCAGCGGGGCGGCACTGGGGCCGCCCGTTGGGGCAGAATGGGACATGGAAGGCGGCTCCGGTCGTGGGGGGAGGCGGGATTCGGGGGTGGCTTGGCCTTTTAACCAAGGGCCGTTCGCCTTCCGCCCCTCTCCACCGTCACCCCGGCGCAGGCCGGGGTCCAGTTTCGTAGAGCGAAACGCCTGTGGCCCCTGGACCCCGGCCTGCGCCGGGGTGACGGTGAGAAAAACGGCTCTGGAACAAATTCCTTTAAACCGTTGTCCCCAGCCCTCACGGCCCCCTCTTAAACCCCCAACGCCGTGCGCGTTGTCGCCAATGTCTCCAGCGTCGGGCCGGTGGGCTTGTATTCCAGGCCGATGGCGCCGTCATAGCCCAGCTCACGCAGCAGCCCGATATAGCGGCTCCAATCGATAGTGCCACTGCCGGGCTGGTTGCGGCCCGGCACGTCGGCCACCTGCACATGCCCCACCAGATGGAAGCGGCCTGCCAGCACCTGGGCCGGATCTTCGCCCATCACCGTGGAATGGTACATATCGTACAGCAGGCGCAGGTTGGGGCTGTTCACCGCCTCCACCATATCCAGCCCCTCAACGGTGCTGACCAAATACATGCCGGGATGTTCCACCCGGTCATTCAGCGGTTCCAGCAACAAGGTGATGCCGGCTTCTTCTGCCAGTGTGGCGGCCTGGCGCAGAATGCCGACGGCGCAATCATGCTGTTCCTGGCGCGGCACATCGGGCCGGGTGAAGCCTGATGCCACCACCAGGGCCGGCGATCCGGCCTGTTTGGCGGCGACCAGACTGTCGCGCACGGCGGCCAGGAATTCATCGTGTTGGGCCGGATCGACCAGGGAACGGCGGGGCTCCACCACGAAGCTGGCAAGTTGCACCCCGGTTTCATCCAGGGTGCGGCGGATATCGGCCAGCGGCTTTTCCCGCCAGAGATGGAATTCCACCGCCGTCAAACCTGCTGCCTTGGCGGCGCGGATACGGTCGGTGAAATCGGGGTTCTCGGCGGCGAACAGCCATTCAATACAGGCGGCGAGATGCATCACGGTTCTCCCGGTTGCAGCAATCGGACCGGCGGCCATGCAGGATGGCCATCGGCGGCCCGCACCGGCGGACCTGGCGCCGAAGCGCTGAAAGGGAATGGGGGACTTTGCTTGCTCGCTAAACTAAACCGTCACCCCGGCGCAGGCCGGGGTCCAGTATCGTAGAGCGAAGCGCCTGTGGCTCCTGGACCCCGGCCTGCGCCGGGGTGACGGTTGAGAGAGTGGCGATAGCGCGGAAAATCGCTCAAGTCAGCGCAACGCCCCCCTCAATACTTCACCCCCGTATCCGGCTTGACCTTCACCAAAGCCACCAGCGCAACAGCAGCGGCAACCAGGGCGGCGATGCCCATGGTCAGGAAGGCCGCCTGCACCGTGCCGCCCGTGGCCGATTTGGCACCGGCGACAAAGAACGGGCTGGTGAACTGGCCCAGGAAGAAGCAGGAGGCCCAGATGCCCATGCCGCGACCGCGATGGGCAAAGGGCAGCTTGCTCTGCGCCCAGGCGATCAGGATCGGGATGGTCATGCCGGCCCCCATTTGCTGGATCACCAGCAGCGCCATCATGGATTTATATTCCGTTGCCAGCCCGATCCCGGCCAGCCCCACGCCCAGGAAGGCGAAGAAGCAGAAGATCTGCAGCGCGGTGGCCTTCTTGCCAATCCAGCCGAAGATCAACGCGCCCACCGGCACGCCCAAACTGGCCAGCGCGATCAGCGATCCGACATGTTTGGGATCATTCACCCCGACCTCGCGGAAGGCCAGACCGCCCTGGATGATGAACACGTAATAGAGCGTGGAGGCGAACAGGGTGACAGCACCATAAAGCGCCACCGCACGGGTGGGAAAAGGCGGGGTGGGGCCGCGATCGGCCTGCGGGGCGACGGGCGCCCCCTGCTTGGTCCGGCCCGGTTCAAAAATCATGAAATGGGTGCCGACGAAAATCGGCAGCGCGATCAGATAGATCAGAAACACGCCGTTCCAGCTGACCGCCGTCAACATGCCCGACGCGGCGATGACGCCTGACGCCATGGCCGGCCCGGCCAATCCCTGCGCCATCAACAGCTTACGCCGCCCTGCCGCATCATAATAATCGGCGATCAGCGTATTGATGATGGTCAGGATGGCCGCCTCCGTCACCCCCAGCAGCAGGCGGGACGCGATCACCGCGTAAAGGCTGTCCAGGAAGAAGGGCAGCGACCCGGCAATACCATAGAAGAAGGTGGCCCAGACCAGCAGCGGCCGACGGCCGAACCGGTCCACCAATATGCCGGCAAAAGGGGCCAGGATGGCGATGGCCAGACCGGGGGCCGACACCAGAACCGGCACCAGCAGAGAGGCATTGGCGACATCGCGGAAATGGTCCAGGATTGTCGGCACCGCCGGCGTCAGCGAGACAATTGCCAGAATCGGCAGGAAACCGCTGATCACCAGGATGATGCCCTGGGCGAGCCCTGCCCTTCGCGCGCCGCCTGCAATCGGCGACGCCACGGCCTGATCCACCATCGAACGTTACTCCCGTTTCAGCGCTGGGAAGCGCCATATAAGAATTATTATTCTAATTATGATGATCGGGATGGGCGGGTTTTGTCAATGCGGTAAACGCACTATCCAGCGCGGAAATTGCTTGGCGAAAAATCGGATGGCTCACCACTGCTTTCGGTTGACACCCGGCGGTTCGCTCCGTTAGCTATTCAGAATAGCAATTCTAATTCGAAAGCCAAGGCCGGGCGATTGCCGGGGGCATCGCATCAGGACCGGGGCGGCGAGCAAGGAGGAATCCCCGTGCGTTTTTCAACTTTTCTGAATTCCCGCACCATGGGTGAGGAACAGGACCGCGACCTGATGCTGGACCTGATCGATCATGTCGATCGGGCGGAAGCCGCCGGTCTGGACGCGGTTTTCCTGCCCGACCATCATTTCACAGGCTATATGCCGATCGCATCCGACCCGATGATGTTCGCGGCCTATCTGGCGGCCCGGGTGAAGCGGATGCATTTCGGCTTTTCCGTCACCACGGTGCCGCTGCACCACCCGGTTCGGTTCGTGGAACGCATCAATATCCTGGATCAATTGACCGAAGGCCGCCTGCTGGTCGGCGTGGGCAGCGGCACCACGCCAGAGGAGATGATCGGCTTCGGGGTCAATTACAAGGAAGCCTCCCGTCTGGCGGAAGAGAATCTGGCCATTGCCGAACAGCTTTGGGCCAAGAAGCCGGAAGACCCGACCATCCGTTTCGACAATGGCCATTATAAGGGTGAGGTGGTGCAGCGCATAGCACCCGTCGCCTATACGCCGGGCCACGCAAAGTTGATGCCGGTGGCGATGAAGGAAAGCAGCGCCCGCCGCGCGGCGGAATTCGGCTGGCCCGCCTTCATCCCCGCCTTCACCCCGCCGCAGATCGGCGGGACGGAACCGTTCAAGCATGTGGAAAAGTTCTTCACAATTTACCGCGACCTGCTGCTGGCCGCCGGCCATTCGGCGGAACGCGTGGCCGACGCCCTGTCCTGGACCACCCATACTTATCAGTGCGTGCATATTGCCGAAACCGATGCGCAGGCGCGGGCGGAACTGGAAGATATCCTGACCGATTATCAGGCCGCCGTGGAACGCGAAGCCGCCTTCGCCGCCAAGGCGGAATCCAACGAAGCCAACACGAAAACCGACCGTACGCCTAACGCCCTGACGGAGGACTGGATCGGCACCTGGTGCCTGTATGGCAGCCCGGAAACGGTGATCGAGCATCTGAAGCCCTATGCCGAGCTGGGCATCGGCAATGTGCTGTGCGGTATGTTGACCGGTCCGCTGACGGCCAAGCGCAAGGCCTATGCCAACCAGACGCTGGACCTGCTGGCCCGCCATGTCATCCCCGCCTTCAAGGACAAGACGGCATGAGCCGGCCGCTGATCGTCGGGTTCGGCGGCACCACCCGGCCGGGGTCATCGGGTGAACGCATGGTGGCGGCTGTTCTGGCCGCCACCGCCGAACTGGGGGCGCAAACGACGCTGTTTGGTGGGGCGGCACTCGCCGCTCTGCCGCATTTCGCCCCGGAAAATCCCGACCGCACGCCCGAACAGCGCGAATTTGTCGAGGCGGTGCGCGCAGCGGACGGGCTGGTCATCGGCTCCCCCGGCTATCATGGCGGGGTGTCGGGGCTGGTGAAGAACGCCATCGATCTGCTGGAAGATCTGCGCAGCGACGCCCGCGTCTATTTCGATGGGCGCGCGGTGGGACTGGTGGTGACGGCGGCAGGTTGGCAGGCCGGTGGCGTGACGCTCTCCGCCCTGCGCGGCATTGTGCACGCCATGCGCGGCTGGCCGACCCCGTTGGGCATCGCCGTCAATACGGTGGCGCAAAAGCCGTTTGATGCGGAAGGAAGGCTGGTGGATGCCGACATTGCCGCCCAGGTAAAGGCGCAAGCCGAACAGGTGATGCGGCTGGCGCGGTGAGGGGTTTTGCTCCACCAGCGTGTTCATCTGTACCGTAGTGCCCTTCTTCCACCGTCACCCATGCTGCGGCCGGGGTCCAGTTTCGTAGAGCGAAGCGCCTGTGGCCCCTGGACCCCGGCCTACGCCGGGGTGACGGTTGAGGGGGCGGTGATGGCGGAACAAACCCGATCGCGCCGCCTCTCGTAAATCTCTCCAAAACCAACCAAAAACCAACCCCAGGGAGTACCCCCATGTCCCTCACGCTTTCCCAACAGGCAACCCTGACCTCTGGCCGTGACATGTGGTCAACGGCGGAACTGCCAGGCGTCCGGTCCATTCAGATGGCCGATGGGCCGATGGGCATTGCGTCCGGCCGGGTGGATGAACGGGATGTGGCGGTGCTCACCCCCTGCGGCACGGCGCTCGGTGCCAGTTTCGACCCGGCCCTGGTGGCGCAGGTGGGGGCCATTGTGGGGATGGAGGCGCGGCGGCTGGGCGTGGATGCCGTGCTGGCCCCGAACCTGAACCTGCAGCGAAGCCCGCTTTGTGGCCGGGGGTTTGAGCTTTATGGCGAAGACCCGTATCTGGCCGGCACGCTGGGGGCCGCCTGGATCAGCGGCTTGCAGGGCCAGGGTGTTGGCTCCGTCGCCAAGCATCTGGTCTGCAATGACAGCGAAACCGCCCGCGACAGCATGAACGCCGTGGCCAGCGACCGCGCCCTGCGCGAGACCTATCTGCTGCCATTTGAAATGGCAGCCGCTGCAGGTTGCGTCGGCATCCTGGCCGCCTATAACCGGCTGAACGGGGATTATTGCGTTGAACATCAGGGGCTGCTGACCGGCATCGTCAAGGGCGACTGGGCCTTCCCCGGCTTCATCGTGTCCGACTGGTTCGGCGCCCACAATACACTGCGCTCGGCCAATGCGGGGCTGGACCTGGATATGCCGGGGCCGGACCGGGTGCTGGGGAAGAAATTCGCCGCTGCCGTGGAAGCCGGCGAGGTGCCGGCGGCCCGGCTGCAAGATGCGGCGGGCCGCGTGGCCAAGGCCGTGGCCCGCATCGACGCAATGCCCCGCCAGCCCGCCCCGACCGATGTGGATGGCACGCTGGCGGAGGCAGCCGCCGCGGGCTTTGTGCTGTTGAAAAACAGCCAGGATATCCTGCCCATTCTGCCAACCCGCGCCCGACGCATCGCCGTGATCGGCCCCAATGCCACGGCCCCCTGCCTGCAAGGCGGCACCTTCGCCAAGATTGCCGTGCGGTCAGATTTCATCAATCCGCTGCAGGCCATCCGTGACCAGTTCGGCGATCGGTTTGAGGTGGGGTATGAACAGGGCGTGGAGCCAGAGTACCGCCTGCCGCCCCTGTCCGCCCGCCCCGCCCGCGATCTGGGCGATGGGGCCACGCGCGGCCTGACGGTGGAATGGCTGGCCGGACACGAGGGGGAAACGGAACCCGTTCATGCCGAAACCCGCGACACCAATTCCCTGACCTGGTTTGTCGGCCTGCCCGGCACCGATGCGCTGAAACAGGCAGGCCGCATCCGCGCCACCGGCTGGTTCACCCCGGAACGTGACGGGCCGCACCGCGTGCATATCGGTGGTACGGGGGCCGTCACGCTGTATATCGATGGCAAGCCAGCCTTCCAGGGTGGCGGGCCAGTTTCCCCGTCCGACCTGATGGGCATCCTGAAGGGCGGCGACAGCGAAAGCGTGCTGGTGGAGATGCAGGCGGGCAAGCCGGTGCTGCTTTGCTTTGAACTGGCCTATACGCCCGCCCGCGCCCAGGGCCTGTGGTACGGGATGCGCGGTCCCGACCGCCCGGCGGACATGCTGGACCGCGCGGTTGCCCTGGCGGCCCAGGCTGATCTGGTGCTGCTGATGCTGGGGGAAACGGCGGATTCCGGCGTGGAAAGCAAGGACCGCCAAGGCACCCGCCTGCCGGAAGCACAGTTGGAATTGCTGCGCCGGGTGCGGCATGTGAATGCCAATCTGGTGGCCATCTGCAATGTTGCCCATGCCTTTGATATTTCCTGGCACGATCAGGTGCGCGGCCTGCTGATCACCTGGTTCCCCGGTGAACAATATGGCCCCGCCCTGGCCCAGGTGCTGGCCGGCGACCGCGAACCGGGCGGGCGCCTGCCGGTCAGCGTCGCCGCCCAGGATGCGGATTACCCCGCCTTCGGCCTGACGCCGGATGAAAAGGGCGACCTGCCCTACCGTGAAGGCCATCTGATCGGTTACAAGGGGATGCAAGCGGCGGGCACCGCCCCGCTTTACCCGTTCGGGGCCGGTTTCGGCTATGCCCGGTTCGGGCTTTCCGATGCGCGTCTGACGCCAACCGCCGATGGCGGGGCAGACGTGACGGTGACGGTACGCAACCTGTCCGACCGCGCCGGCAAGGTGGTGCCGCAGCTTTATGTGGCCGGGCCGGATGGCATCCGCCACCTGCGGGGCTTTACAGCATTGACCATCGCGGCCGGGGCAGAACAGCAGGCCCGCTTCACCCTCCCCCCTCGCGCCTTCCAGCATTGGGATGAACAGGCCGGCGGCTGGCAACGCGCCGCCGGCCCCCATCAGCTGCTGCTGGGCTGGAACAGCGCCGACCTGCCGGTAACCCTGTCGGTGGGCTGAGGGCAAAGGGGGCCATGAGCAGGAATAACGGACCTATCCCCAGCGAAAATTCCAGCGCGCCCATAAAGAATTCAGCCGTCACCAGGCACTACAACAGCGCCCGTGACGATATGCGGGCCGCCCTCATTGCCGGTGAGGTAAGCGGCAATGCTGACGGCTTCGATATTGAGGCCTTCATTGCCCGAAAGCGTGCCGAATACCCGACCGCATGACCTGATGATCGCTTATCTCTCAGTGTCTGTCTGGAAAGTTATCCCGCCTTTCGAAGCCTTGCCCTTTCTCTACCGTCATTCCCGCGAAGGCGGGAATGACGGTTAAGATATTGACAAATAATTGAAAATTCTTGGACGGACTCTCACCGACCTGACAATCGTTGGTCACGCCCATATGGTGTTGTACAAACGGCTGACCCTTGGCCATGTAGCCCAAGGATCAGCTGTATCCTCCTCAAATCCCCAGCAACCGCCGGTTCAGCCCTGCATCCACGCCCGCATCGGCGAAATCGTCGAAGGCGCGGTCGGTGACGCGGATGATATGGTCGCGGATGAAGGGGGCCCCTTCGCGCGCGCCATCTTCGGGGTGCTTCAGGGCACATTCCCATTCCAGCACGGCCCAGCCGGGATAATCATACTGCGCCAGTTTGGCGAAGATCGCCTTGAAATCGACCTGCCCGTCGCCCAGCGAGCGGAAGCGGCCCGGCCGGTCCACCCAGCCCTGATAGCCACCATAAACACCCGACCGACCATCGGGCCGGAACTCCGCGTCCTTCACATGGAAGGCGCGGATGCGATCATGATAGCGGTCGATGAAGGCCAGATAATCCAGCTGCTGCAACACGAAATGGCTGGGATCGAACAGGATATTGGCGCGGACATGGCCGTCCACCGCCTCCAGAAACCGTTCGAAACTGGCCCCGTCATGCAGGTCTTCGCCTGGATGCAGTTCGAAGCAGAGATCGACACCAGCCTCCTCAAACGCATCCAGAATCGGGCGCCAGCGCCGGGCCAGCTCGGCAAACGCCTCTTCCACCAGCCCGGCGGGGCGCTGCGGCCAGGGATAGATATAGGGCCAGGCCAAAGCGCCGGAGAAGCTGGCATGGGCCGTCAGCCCCAGATTGGCGCTGGCGCGTGCCGCCAGATGCAACTGCTCCACCGCCCATTGCTGGCGCGCCGCCGGGTTGCCGCGCACCGATGGATCGGCGAACCCGTCAAACAGCGGATCATAGGCCGGGTGGACGGCCACCAGCTGGCCCTGCAGATGGGTGGAAAGCTCCGTCACCGCCAGTCCCTTGGCGGCCAGCATCCCCTGTATCTGCTGGGCATAGTCGCGGCTTTCGGCGGCCAGCCGCAGGTTGAACAGGCGGGCATCCCAGCTGGGGATCTGCACGCCCTTGTAACCCAGGCCCGCCGCCCAATCGGCAATGCTTTCCAGGCTGTTGAAGGGGGCGGCATCACCGGCAAACTGCGCCAGGAAGATGCCGGGGCCTTTGATGGTGCGCATGGTTGGGTTCCTCCGGATGGTCTTGTGTTTTAACGTTCATTGGTGATGAGAAACGCTGCCTCAATCAATAGATTGCCTCCCCCGCGTGAAGCGGGGGTCCAGGGGTGCCAAGAACCACGCCTTAGCGTTTGTCGGATTTAGGTTTCAGCCTCTTTTCCCGTCATTCCCGCGAAGGCGGGAATCCATAACCCGTTGCGTTGCTTGGATTCCCGCCTTCGCGGGAATGACGGTAGAGAAGGCCCACCCGCTTCCATTTCCCCTAATCCCTTGGCCCTGGTTCCCCGCGTGAAGCGGGGGAGGCAATGAAGGGGCGCGCGCCCTTGTTCGCCTTCGTCGCTGAGCGCCTTCCTCCGCGCTACACCCCCAGCCGGCTCCACCCCGCCCGCGCCTGGCTGTTGGCTACAGCGGTTTCAATAAACGCCATGCCGCGCAGGCCCGCCTCCACCCCCGGCAGGCAGCCATCCGCCGGCATCGCGCCCGCCCGGATGGCGGCGGCGAAATCGCGGTAGAGATTGGCGAATGCCTCAATATAGCCCTCCGGGTGGCCGGTGGGCAGGCGGGTGGCGCCGCGCGCCGCCGGGCCCAGATTGCCGGCCCCGGTATGCAGAACCTCCGTGCGGCCATCCAGCCCATGGATGGTCAGGATGTTGGGCACTTCCTGCGACCAGTCCAGCCCGGCCTCTGTGCCGAACACCCGCAGGCGCAGCCCGTTGCGGTCGCCCGCGGCAATCTGGGAGGCGTGCAGCACACCCGGCACGCCCTGCGCCGTGCCGTCATCGAAGCGCAGCAGGATGTTGCAATCATCATCCAGCCGCCGCCCCGGCACCATGATGGAGAGATCGGCGCACAGTTCCCGCACCGGTGCCCCGGCAACATATTCGGCCAGATTGAAGGCGTGAACACCGATATCCCCGATGCAGCCGCCCAGTCCGGACAAGGCGGGATCGGTGCGCCAGCCAGCCTGCTTGCTGCCCGTCTGTTCCAGCGCGGTGGATAGCCAGCCCTGGCTATATTCCACCACCACCTTGCGCAGGCGGCCCAAGCGTCCAGCGGCCACCAGGGCGCGGGCTTCGCGCACCAGCGGATAGCCGGTATAGGTGTGGGTCAGCGCATAAAGCCCCCTGGCATCGGCCACCACCCCGGCCAGCCCCTGCATTTCCGCCAGCGACAAGGCCGCCGGCTTGTCGCACATCACATGCAGACCGGCGTTCAGCGCGTCCAGGCTGGCCGGCACATGCAGATGGTTGGGCGTAACGATGGCCACCAGATCAATGCCATCCGCCCGCTGGCGCTCGGCGGCGATCATCGCCTGATGGCTGGGATAGGCGCGGGCGGGATCGATGCCGTAACCGGCCCCGGCCTGGCGCGAGCGCTCGGCATCGCTGCTGAAGGCCCCGGCCACCAGCCGGATGCGCCCGTCCAGCTCCGCCGCCATGCGGTGGACGGGCCCGATGAAACTGCCCGGCCCGCCGCCAATCATGCCCAGACGCAGAATAGGGTCGCTCATACTGTCCTCCCGTTGGTTTTTCTGAGTGCTGGTTGGTGTAAAGGCAGCGGATTTCACGGTTTCACCACCGTCATTCCCGCCTTCGCGGGAATGACGGTATGAGAGGCTTTGACGAAAAGCCCCGCCCCCTCACTTCCGAAAAATCCGCAGATCACGCGGCAGGCGCGTCACCAGGAACGCCACCATCAGCAACATGGCCGCCAGCAGAGGCAGGGTCAGCAGAAAGGCCGACCGCGCCGCGCCATTCGCCAGATCGCCCGCCAGCATGAAGAACACACCGCCGATCAGCGCCGCGCCGCCGGCAGCGCCCAGCTGCTGCACCGCCTTCATGCTGCCCGATGCTGAACCGGCATGGGCGACATCGACATCCGACAAGGTGACCGGCCCCAGCGGCCCGCCCACCATGCCCATGCCCGTGCCGGTCAGCAGCAGGGCCGCCCCCAACGGCACCAGCCCGCCCCCGCCGGCCACCAGCGCGGCCAAGGCCGCCAAGCCGGCCAGCATCAGCACCACGCCGATCAGGATCAGCGGCAAGCCGATGCGCGGCAGCGCCCGCCTTGCCACAAAGCCGATGGCCACCGACGCCCCCAGCGCATAGGGAATATGGACCAGCGCAGTTTCCAGCGGCGTGCAGCCCAGCCCATATTGCAGCGTCAGCGTCAGGATGAACAGCAGCCCCGCCGTGGTGGCCTGAAAGCAGAGCGACAGGGACAGGCCGACGCTGAACCCCCGGTTGGCGAACAGTACCGGGTCCACCAACGCCCTGCCGTGCGGGGCCTGCCGGCGGATATGGGCGATGAAGGCCCAGGCCAGCAGCGGCGAGGCCGCCAGCAGCGCCAGACACCAGAGCGGCCAGCCCGCCTCCCGCCCCTGCAGCAGCGGCAGCAGCAGGGCCAGCAGGGTGGCGGCGATCAGGCCCGTACCGACCAGATCGACCGCGCCGCCATGGGCCGACCGGCCCGGCGGCAGCAGGCGCCAGGCGGCGATCAACCCCACCACGCCCAACGGCCCATTGATCAGGAAAATCGGCCGCCAGCCCAGGCCGAACAGGTTGGCCTCGATCAGAATGCCACCGATCACCGGCCCCAGCACGGCAGCAATGCCGCCCAGCACCCCAAACACGGCCAGCGCGCCGATCCGTTCGGCAGGCGGATACATCACCTGGATCAGCGACATGACCTGCGGCAGCATCATGGCCGCCGTCGCTCCCTGGGCCAGCCGCGCCAGCACCAGCATTTCCGCACTGACCGCCGCCCCGCAGAGCAGCGAGGTGGCAGTAAAGCCGGCCATACCCAGCATGAACAGCCGGCGATAGCCCTTGGTGTCTCCCAGCCGGCCGCCGGTGATCAGCAGCACGGCAAAGGCCACCGCATAGCCCGCCACCATCCATTGCATCGCCGCCGTATCGGCCCCCAAATCGCGCTGGATGGAGGGCAAGGCGACATTGACGATGGTGAGGTCGATCAAATCCATCATGAAGGCGCCGGCAACCACCACCAGCGCCTGTTTGCGCCGCTGCGGCGTCATGGCGGCGGCATGGTCGATGGCGTGCACGCTGGCGGCCCGCCCGCTGGCGGGGGCAGCATCGGATGCCATGGCGGCAGACCTTTCCGTTTGGAGATTCGGTCAGCATCGACCGAATAAGAATAATAATTCTATTTATAAACGGAAAGGCGCGCCGTCAATGTCTCATCGATGGGCGTTGCGCAGATATGTCGAACACATCACCCCCACCTCCGTCTTCAGGTTCTTCCAGTCGGCCTTGTTATAATTACCGCCGGTCATGCCGAAGCCCAGATGGCGGGCGAAGGTGGAATAGGCGACGCGCAGGATGGTATCGATGGCCAGTTCGGGCAGATTGTGGCCAATCTCCTCCCGCCGGGCCAGCAAGGCCGTCTGCACCTTGTCGGCCAGATCCTGATAGCCGCGCTGCCCCAGCGCGCTGACCACCGGGTCGCTGGCGGCGCGCTGCATCATCGGGCGCATCACCGGGGCATTGCGCTTCAGGAACTCGGCCAGTTCCTCCACAAAGGAACGGACCAGGCTGTCCAGGTCGCCGGCCTTCGCCGTCATCCTCTCCACCATGTCGGTCTGTTCCAGGATCATCCTGTCGATGAAGCGGTGCTGCACCACCTGGATCAGATCATCCTTGCTGTCGAATCGGCAATAGATCGATCCGATGGAGACTTTTCCCCGCTTCGCCACGTCGGTCAGGGCGAAATCATCATTGCCGCGTTCCATCAACAGATCGGTGGCGGCGGCCAGCATCCGCTCAAAAGAAGCACGGCTGCGCCCCTGTTTGGGCTCCCGCCCCGCGGGGTTCAACAACGGCTCGCTCTCCGGCGCCTCATCCATGCTCGACACTTCCACGCCCTTAAAAAATTAAAACCCTGATTCTATTGACATCATTCTAATCCGTGGTGCCCACCGAGCCAACCCCTATTACCATTGTATTTCCATGTGTCACGGAACGGCTTGACGCCCGAACCATCCGGGGGTTAAATGTTTTCAGAATTAGGGTTCTAGTTTTAGAAAAAGAGCCCAGGCCCTGACCAATCGGGCTCTCAAGGGAGGACATCAATGCGTACCCGTTCCAAGCTCCTGCTGGCCGCAGGAGCGGTCGCCCTTTTTGCGACCTCCGCCCAGGCGGCTGACAGCGACTTTACGCTGGATGAAATCGTGGTGACCGCGACCAAGCGCGCCACCAACCTGCAGGACACGCCGATTGCGCTGCGGGCGTTCAGCGCCGATGATCTGATCAAATCCGGTGTGACCGATGTGAACGGGCTGACCCGGCTGGCACCCGACCTGAACATCACCAGCGACACGATCTTCACCAAAATCAGCGTGCGCGGCGTTTCCAGCCAGGATGTCTCGGAAGCCTCCGACCCCGCCCTGACCATCGGCATCGATGGCGAATATATCAACCGCCCGGTGGCCTTGAATGCCAGCTTCTTCGATCTGGAACGGATTGAGGTGCTGCGCGGCCCGCAGGGCACGCTTTATGGTCGCAACGCCACGGCGGGCGCCATCAACATCATCGCCGCCAAGCCCATCCTGGGCAAGACCACCGGTTTTGCCACCCTGGGCTATGGCAATTTCGACGCCAAGAAGGCCGAGGGTGCGATCAATGTGCCGCTGGGCGACACGGTGGCCGTGCGTCTGGCCGGGATGCACACCTCCCATGATGGCTACCGCAAGCATGGTGCCGTCGGTCGCGGCGAGGACCAGAATGTCGATGCCGCCCGCCTGTCGCTGGCCTGGGAACCGACGGAGAATATCCGCACCTATATTGCCGGCGAGTATGTCAATGTCGACCAGTTGCCGCCCTCGCAGTACGGTGTATTGGTCGCCCAGAATGGCGTGCTGACCAACCCGGCCTATGCGGCGGGCATTGTGGATGCCATCCCCTCCACCCCGGCCATGGAAAATAACGGCATCCCGTCCAATCTGACCTTCAGCGGCATCAACCCGCATCGTTTCCCGCTGGGCGATCTGGGCAATTTCGATAGCGAGCAATTCGCCCTGCGCGGCCGGATCGAGGTGGATTTCGATCTCGGCACCCTGGCCTATCTGGGTGGCTACCGCGACAATAAGACGGACAGTGTGCTGCCGCTGAACGGCTATCTGCCGGCCACCTTCACCTTCCGCAACAACAAGCTGAATTCGCAGACGCAGAGCCATGAAATCCGCCTGTCCAAGACGCTGGACAGCGGCCTGTTCTATCAGCTGGGCGGTTTCTATTTCCGCGAAAAGGTGGATCTGTCGCGCGGGCTTTATCTGGAACTGCCCAAGGCCTATCTGAATTATTTCTACCGCCCCGACATCCTCTCCACCTCCAAGGCTGCCTTCGGTCAGGTGAGTGTACCGCTGATGGGGCCGGAACTGATGGTGACCGGCGGCCTTCGCTATACCGATGATGCCAAAAGCGGCACCTTCTATAATTATGGCCCGCGTTTCGGTCGTGGTGAGGGTCCGACCCCGCCGGCATTCGGTTCGCCCGGTGCCAGCATCCTGACGCCGCGCTCCTCCTCCGATCAGGTCACCGGCAATATCGGTATCGACTGGAAGCCGGCGCGCGACAGCCTGGTCTATGCCAAGGCTAGCACCGGCTATAAGAGCGGCGGCTTTGACAGTGTCGGCTCCTATGAACCGGAAAAGCTGACCGCCTATGAAATCGGCACCAAGAACCGTTTCAATAACGGTCGCGTGCAGTTCAATGCCTCCGGCTTCTATTATGATTACAAGGACCAGCAGATCCAGGTCTTCGTTGATAATAATGTCGGCGCCCGTACCCTGAATGCCGGTAAGTCGCGCGTCTGGGGTATTGAAACTGATACAAGGCTGTTGTTGAGCACGGTGGATGAGCTGTCCTTCACCATCAATTACCTGGATGCCAAGGTGCAGGACTTTGCCACCTCGCTGGTGGGCGTCAATGGCAATCCCATCAATGACAGCGACCCGGCAACACCCGGTGCCCAACCCTTCAATCTGGCCGGCAACCGCCCGCCGCAGGCCCCGAAATGGACGCTTTCGGCCGGTTACAGCCACACGTTTGAAATCGGCGATGGCTCCAACATCGTGGCCGGTGCCTTCAGCCGTTACAAATCCGCCCATTACCTGTCGGTGGTGAACTGGGCCGGGATGCGGCAGAAGGGCTACATCATGACCGATCTGTCGCTGGAATATAATTCGGCGGAGGGCGACTATTCCATCCAGGCCTATGTGCGCAACCTGGAAAACAAGCAGCCGCTGGCCTTTGCCAACTTCAACGCCGCCGGCGGCTCGCTGATCTATAACGCCATCTATGCCCCGCCGCGTACCTTCGGCATCCAGGGCACCTACCGCTTCTGATGCAAAGCCCTTATGACAGCCGGGACCTGCTTTGCCGGTGCCGGCTGTCGTCAAGGACATGATTTCAGAATAGGGAGAGCTGGGATGGGCCGACAATTCCGTTTATTGGCGCAGGCTGCCTGCCTGTTATCGCTGCTGGCCGGCGTGGCCACGGTGCAGGCGGCGGCACCGCTGGTCGACACGAATGCCGGCCCGATCACCGGCAAATCCACCGATGGGGTGGATGCCTTCCTGGGCATTCCCTATGCCGGCGACACAGGTAGGGCCAACCGCTGGCGGGCCCCACAGCCGGTGCCGGCCTGGACAGTCGTGCGGCAGGCCACGGATTTTGGGGCTGATTGTTTACAGGAACCACCGCACAATCCGCCCGGCGGCTCTCCCTGGACGGCAGAATATTTCCCCATCGGCAAGGCGAGTGAGAACTGCCTGTTTGTGAATGTCTGGCGACCGGCGGGGGCTGCGACGGCCGGAGGTTTGCCAGTCATGGTCTGGATCCATGGCGGGGCCTTTGTTGGCGGATCCGGCGCTGTGCCGCTTTATGATGGCACGGCCCTGGCCCGTCAGGGCATCATCGTTGTCTCGTTGAACTATCGCCTCGGAATCTTCGGTTTCCTCGCCCACCCTGCCCTGTCGCGGGAGGCGGGTTCATCGGGCAATTACGGGCTGATGGACCAGATCGCCGCGCTGCGCTGGGTAAAGGAGAATATCGCCCGGTTCGGGGGCGACCCGACGCGTGTGACCGTGGCTGGTCAGTCGGCGGGGGCTGCGTCTGTCCATGCCCTGCTGGCCGCCCCTTCAGCCGCCGGCCTGTTCAGGCAGGCTATCGCGCAGAGCGGTTCCGGCATGGGCATCCCCATCATGCCCCATGCCGCAGCGGAGGCCATGGGCGAAAAGCTGCTGGCCGCTGCTGGCGTTGAGAGCATTGAAGCCCTGCGCGCCTTGCCGGCGGATGCCGTTGCCAAGGCCGGCAAAGACCCGTCCCTGGGACCGCCCGGCCTGCGCTTCGCCCCGATTACGGAGCCGGCCATCCTGCCGGACCCGGCAAAACAGCGGTCGAATGTGCCGGTGCTGACCGGGCTGACCGCCGATGAAGGCAGCACCGGGCGGGACTGGTCACTGGCCAGCGTGGCGCAGTTGGAAGATCTGCTGGTCCGCCGTTTTGGCGACAAGGCCGTTCATTTCCGCCCCTTTTACACGGCGTCGGACGATGCAACGGCGTCGGTTGCCGTAAAGCGGCTGCTGCGCGAACAGGCCATAGCCTCCATGCTGGCCTGGGCGCAGACACGGCCAGCAGATGCCGCCCCGGTTCACGCCTATCTGTTCAACCACACCCAGACCGGCACGCCGGCGGAACGGTTCGGCAGCTTCCACAGTGTCGAACTGGCATATGTGTTCGGCACGCTGGATAAATCGGGCCGCGCCATTCAGGAAGCCGACCGGGCGATTGCCGCCAGCATGATGGGCTATTGGGTGAGTTTCGTGCGCGATGGTGATCCCAATGCGAAGGGCTCTCCAGCCCCACTCTGGCCCCGCCTGTCCAGCGGCAAGATCATGGGCCTGGGCGATAAGACGGAACCGGTGGAATCGTTGCAACCAGACACATGGCGCGCCTACCGGGACTTTGCGGCCAGCGGCGGCAAGCTGGGCCTCTTCTGACACCGTCAGATCACAAGGATAGTGCAGATGCCAAACATCGATAGTCCTCCTATTGCCAGTCGCCGCCATTTGCTGCGCGCCGGTCTGGCGCTGGCCGGGGCGGCGGTGACACCGGCCCAGGTTTGGGCGCAACTGGCCCAGGCCGGCGCGCCGCCCCCCCTGCCCGCCCGGATGCGGCAATTGCTGGAACGCGTCTGCGACCTGACCATTCCTGATACGGCCACGCCAGGGGCGGTGAAGGCCGGGGTGCCGGATTTCATCATCCTGGCGCTGCAGCATGGGCTTTCCCACACCGACCGGCCGCCGCCGGCTGACCAGTTCAGCGGCGGTGCCGCCCCGGCCGGGGCCGGCTGGCTGGATTGGCTGAGGTTTGAGCTGGACCTGAAGGCCGGTGGCAACTTCCTGGCCGCCAAACCGGCGGTCCAGGCCAAGGCCCTGGCCGACCTGGATGCGGCCGCCTATGCCAAGGGCGGTGAAAAATCGCCCTGGCGCACGCTGAAGGGCCTGATCGTCACCGGCTATTATACCTCCGAAATCGGGGGCAGCCAGGAACTGTTCTTTGAACTGGTGCCGGGCCGTTTCGACCCGGATGTGCCCGTCGGCCCCAATGATCGGGCCTGGTCGAACGACTGGACAGCGGTGGATTTCGGATGAACACAGATTTCGATGCAATCGTCGTCGGCTCCGGCATCACCGGTGGCTGGGCGGCAAAGGAACTGACCGAAAAGGGCCTGAAGGTTCTGATGGTCGAACGCGGCCGTCACATCGAACATGGCACCGATTACGTCACCGAGATGAAAGCCCCCTGGGAAATGCCGTTCCGGGGCGAAGGCGATCCGCAGCTTTATGAACGGGATTTTGCCGTTCAGTCGAAGAACCGGCATTTCACCGAATATACCCAGAACCATTTCGTCAATGACCGGGAAAACCCTTATGCCGTCGCGGACGGCACCCAGTTCAACTGGTGGCGCAGCTATCAGTTGGGCGGACGGTCGCTGACTTGGGGCCGCCAATCCTATCGGATGAGCGATCATGATTTCGGGGCCAACAAGAAGGATGGGCACGGGGTCGACTGGCCCATCCGCTATGCCGACCTGAAGCCCTGGTACGATCATGTGGAAAAATTCATCGGCGTGTCGGGGCAGAATGAGGGTCTGTCCTCCCTGCCCGATGGCATTTATCAGCCGCCCATGGCCTTGAATGTGCTGGAAAAGCACGCCAAAGGGGTGATTGAGGCGCAATGGCCCGACCGGCGGCTGACCATCGGCCGCACCGCCAACCTGACCCAGGAAAAGGAAGGGCGCGGCGTCTGCCAGAACCGGATGATCTGCCCGCGCGGCTGTTCCTATGGGGCCTATTTCAGCACGCAGAGTTCCACCCTGCCCGCTGCCCAGGCCACCGGCAACCTGACCCTGATCACCGATACGGTGGTGGAGACGGTAGATTACGACGCCAAGGCCAAGCGGGCGCGCGGCGTGTCGGTATTGAATGTAAAAACGGGGGAGCGCCGCCGCTATACCGCCCGCATCATTTTCATGAATGCTGGTGCCTTCAACACCAACCACATCCTGTTGCGCTCCCGGTCAGACGCCTTTCCCAACGGGTTGGGCAACAGCAGCGGCCGGCTGGGCACCCATATCATGGACCATGCCAGCACGGTGGGCGCCATCGCCCTGTTCGATACGTTCCAGGACCGCACCAGCTATGGCAACCGGCCCACGGGCGTGATCATCCCGCGCTTCCGCAATCTGGCCGACCAGCCGGAAACGGATTTCGTGCGCGGTTATTCTTTCCAGGGCGGTGCCCTGCGCAGCACCTGGACACGCGGCAAGCGCGAGGCCGGCATCGGCGAAGCCTTCAAAAATAATCTGCGCCATGTCGGCCCCTGGCGCATGGTCTTGGTCAGCTTCGCCGAAAGCCTGCCGCGCGAAAGCAACCGCCTGCGCCTGGACGCGGTGAAGGTCGATCAATTCGGCGCCCCGCTGCTGCAGATCGACTTCACCCATGGGGAGAATGAGCGCAAGGCCCTGACCGATGCCGGCAAGGAGGCCAGCGCCATGCTGAAAGCCGCCGGTGGCAAGGTCATCCTGTCCTTGAACCAGCCCGGCATCGGCGGCAGCGCCATCCATGAAATGGGCGGGGCGATGATGGGCCATGACCCGCGCAGTTCGGTCACCAACCGCTGGAACCAGTTGCATGATGTGTCCAACATATTCGTGACCGATGGGGCGGCCATGGCCTCTTCCGCCTGCCAGAACCCGTCCCTGACCTACATGGCCATGACGGCGCGGGCCTGCGACAATGCCGTGACGATGTTGAAACAGGGCCGGATCTGATACCAACGGTCAGGGCCTGTTGAAGAAGCCGATTGCTGATCTGATGATTTGCAGTCTGGTCAGACGGTAAATGTGTTCAGAGTTCTGTTTGGCAGGAGCCAACAGCGCAAGATCAGCAGCAGATAAGCGGCCAGGCGCTTGAGGTTGACCGCAGCGGCGGCGAGGTATGCCTGGATTTGCATGTTGTCGAGACCGCGGCGGACGGCGCGGCCCAGTCCGTGCCAGGTCTTGGCCTCAC
>NZ_WIDQ01000020.1 GCF_009495745.1 Niveispirillum sp. SYP-B3756 | reverse complement strand
CTGCATGGAAATTCGCCAGCACAAGGTGATTTGTTGTCGCCGCATCAAGGGCAACGGCTGCTTCAGAGGGCGAACGGGTTTCGCCCATGAAAATCCGATCGATGCCACTACGAAGAGCTCGACGTAAGTGCTTCGCGATCTCAGCCTCCCGCTCAACCTCAGAGGCGGTCGGCAGAACTTCACATTGATAAATATATCCGTTCTGGCCATGTGGCCCATGCATCGGAATCTCCGGCGGCTGCTCCACGGTCAGCCCATTCCCTCCAAATACACTATGCCAAGCCACAAACATTGCGGCCGATGTGGTCGTCTTTCCCTGCCGACTGCTGCCAACCGTGGCCACCAATCCACCTTTCATCTTACCAATCTCAATCATTGCTTTGGCGATCATCGGGTGGATGTTCAATTCTTCAAGTGTGCTGGATCGACTTGCTCCTCTGGACACCGCCCAGGCCGTTCCGCCGACATGATCGATCCTGGTGACACGTAGTGGAAGGTCAGCCCATTTCAGCAAGAATTCCACCCGTTCATCGCAAATGAAACTAGCTCGCAAACTATCCACGTCTGCCTCTGCTGCTGCCGGCAGTACCTGTATCGGCGTTCCGGGAGCCACCCTGTATCGCGAAGGCTCCAACGGGTCAGCGCTTACGAACAAGTCCGAAAATACTATATCAATTAACGACATCATTTTTCCCACCGATTTTTATTTTTAAACGTTCTGCGACTTTATAGATTTTTCTAATATAATTGTCGCGTATATCGGGCGTTCTGCTATGATAAGAACCCATCGCCAGTAAAATATCTTTATCCCGATCAAGGTGTTTACGGAGTAGCATCGCTGCCACTGTAACATTAAAGCAACCATCATCTCTAATCCGATTCTTGATAGTTTCCATGTCAATTCCCATAATTTGAGATAATTCAGAAACGTGAATTGAGTTAATTTGCATGGGACCAAGATCCTTGGTATTATTAAGATTATTACTCTCAGAGCCGACCTTCCCCCTCTCAACACCGAGAATTAAGACAAGGCTCTCCGGAGGCACACCGTATGATGCGGCAGCCGTAAGCAGACATGCCAATGAGAGATGGGCAATTACCATGGTTTTGCACAATATAATGATGGATCAAAGAATCCGTTGCTACTTTTGAAAGAACTTTCATCAGTTATTGGATGACCTGATACCACATCCAAAGGAGACCTATGCACGGACCCATTAATAGCTGTTAAAGCGCTCAGATTACCAGATGGCCTAGAACTATCATCTGGATTTATTTCAATTGTTCTTGTAATGAATTTTCTATTCAAGCAAATTTTTAGAAAATAAAATTTTACACTATTACTTGTTCCATATGTTGTGAATGAATTAAAATCCACATTTAACACTTCGCATGAATTTTGTGACATAGAACTGCAGTAGTCACTTGGAGTTTTCTGTGCCATAGCCGGATAATATCCGAACGATATCAGAACACATACGATAATACGGCGAATTTTCTTCATTCCATCCTCCAATTTGGACAATTATTAACCTCCATGGGGGTAAATTACCAGAATTTGACAAAATTACCTTGAGATGGTATTGGGGACCATAGCCCTTCTGCATTGCACATGAGCGCTATGCCGGCAGCGCTGATCGCATAAGAGGAAGTCATCGGCGAGCATGTTTCTCCTTTAGCCGCTGTACGGTTGATAAGATTGTTGATCATGCGTATCCTATTCAACTCGAAACCAGGCTCATCAGGTGCCTGTCCGATGGCTCTCAACGCACAAGGAGCGTTCGTTTCGATGGCTGGAGTAGTGGGGTCGTCACATACACTATCCAGAATAATCGCTTGCCGGAAAGTCGCTGAATCCGTCATGCCGGTTACCGGCATTCGATGTGCGTAGCTGGTAATAACCCCCCGCCCCTCTTCAAATGCAAGGTTACCGGCCAGATGCCCGACCTCTGGTAAACAGCCACCACCCGCAAAATCTGACAGGGCCATCGCCCACGCACCACCAACGGCGATGGAACTGTTCTCTGGTTGGATAGACCCGCCAGATCCGGAACGAACGTCAGCCGCTATACCGACTGCGCGGTCTGGCGGTATGGGCGCTCCCCCGATGGTCGCTGCCAATGCCTCCAAAGAGCCGGGGCCAGCCCTTCGTACCGCCAGACAAAAGCGTTGCCCAAATAAGTTTATATCTTTGAAGTTCTGAAGGTAACCACGGGATTTTAGTAAAGATGCGCTATATGATATAGGTTTTCCGGCTAAAATTATTTCGTTTTCTATATAATCCATGTTACTCTGTATGAATTTTGCAGATTCTCTATTGAAATAGGATAGTTGAGCCGACATTATTTGGTCTGATCTTCTATTGGATGCCTCGCTACTCAACTGACTAAAATATGTACTCACACCAGCAAGAATTACCAAACCAAGCGCCAAGTCTTTACTTAGTATCATTTTACCGTGTCCTCGTGGTGATGACAGGAGACAAATCAGCTGCGGTTGGCACCAGTTGGGGTGGCCTTCCTGGCGTGATCACGACCCCTCCATGGGCAAGCCCTGTCCCCTCAGAAAAGCCACTCAGCTCCTGAAGCGCTCGCGCCACTTCTGTTGCCCCCTGCTTTGGTATGGAAACGGTTGTGGTAACTCGACCCGTTGCGTCTACAGTCGTACTGATCCCCCCTTCCGACCGGTGCCACGTGGGGAGATTTAACAGCGCAGGAGTCACAGACCCGACGAAATCTGGGTGCCGTGTTGCGTATTCAACAACTCTGAAATGCTGCACTAACATCGCCTTAGCGACCCCCTCCCCACGACGCCGGAGGTGCTCCGTAGGGGTGTGGAGGGAGTTCGAAATTACAGCAGCTAACGCGACGCCTATCAGCAGGAATGCCGCTCCAGCCCGCATTTACCGATTTGCCACAATCGTAAGCGTGGTGGCCCCTGCTGCAGCGCAATCGGTATCTGCCACCTCAGAGGAAATCGGCGTGGGCCGAGCGCCGCTAGAGCCAACCTGCACCGAGACAATCCCAGGCTGGGCAGCGATCTTCGGTATCGCCGCAGCACACCCCTCCCGTGCGACAGAAGCCGCAACCACAGTGAAGGTGGAACTGGCCCCTGTTACACTCAAGCTGCCGCCATATACATGAACGAGAGCCGGCCCTAAGCACATGTCGCTGGGAACGTTCTTCCGAATGGTGCAGTAACGGGCACCCGAAATAGCACCGGCACCGAGGTCGGGATCATTCGCTGTCATCGTCCTTGTGCTCTCGATCAAGCTTACGACCTGATCGCCAAACTTCATACTTTTGGCTTCTGTTCTGCTGGAAACAAACGCAGCCCCAACGCCTACCGCCAACCCTCCAACGACGGCAAACCACAATGCCGTTTCCTTCGATAGAATCATCTTATGTCTCCGATAGGGCCTGTCTAGGAGACATCGTCGTGTTGCCATGTTTGCAGCGCAAGGGGTGACCTCACCACTTTGCCGCTTTATCGATCTGCCCCGACAGGTCCATAAAACCTGCAAACATCGCCCCAAGCGCCACATACACTAGGATCGTCAGACCCGAGTTCCAGAGGTCCACCATCTTCGGAAGGCCAGTTATCGTCGCACCTACCCATTGTTCGATCACCGCCTCCATGCGATCAACAGCCTTGCTCGTGTCAGCCAGCACCTCAAGCCGCCGCACCAAGCGGCGGTCCGGCCAGTTCATCCCACTTTCGGACAACGCTAGTCCCAAGGACTTTCCACCTGACACATAGTACGCGAGCGTATCTATTATTTCTTGCATATAAGGCGAGCTATGCTGCCTTAGCAGCTGCAGCGAACCAAGGTCATTCCCTCCATTTTTTTTTATCGCCATCAGCGCCCTCAGAAACATGGCACCGGAAGTGATCATGTGCAGCCGATATGGAATCGGTAGCACCAATGCCATAGGTAGCCGCTCAACCAGGCGACGCAATGTACCCGTCATTCGCGGGATACTGAATCTCACAAGTAGTAATATGGTAATTCCAAAAACAGCCAATAAAATCGGATGCTGTGCCACGAATACGGATGTCGTGGCAAAAGTGGCCCCCACACCCGTTGGCGTCACGCCGAGCGACTCGGCGGTCCGTAACAGCTGCGGAACCTCCTCCTCTCCCATTTGGTATATAGATCCAAGTATAACTAGCATACTAAGCGCCGGACCCAATAACAATGGTGACATTGAATCTGAAATAACTTGACGTTCCGCGATTAGAGATGCTGCCGCCCTAAAAGCGGAAACGACTCCTCCTCCACTTTCCCCACCTTGCAGGGCAACTATTTCTGAGTGAGGCAACCATCGCTGCATCGATTGTACAATGCCAGCTCCGGAGTTCTTAGCTGACCATCCCCAATCTTTTACGGCCCAAAATCTCGGGTCTATTACGGTATTTTCACGCAACATACTCTTGGCGACTATTTCACAAGCTTCCGAAAAATTGTTCCCGGTAGCGATTAAGTCTGCTAGCTCCTCGAACAAATCTCGACGTTCTTTGCTGGATAAAAATATCCTTCCTATTCTTTTCTGCCACTCCGTTGCAGGTGCTACTATGTCGTCGGCCATCATTAGAAATCCTCCAAATGGCTGCTCATGAGAGCGATGTCGCCACCATATGCTTGAGAGATGGTTTCAGTCGTCAAGTTTCCCTCAATCACCATGTCTTCTACGTATTCTAGCGCTACTTCACCACGCAGAACCTTCTGCAAAGCTCGCGTAGCAAGGGGAACCCCTCCCTGAGAAGCTACCCAGTGTCTAATGATTTCGGAACGGGGGTGGCCATTTTGGTGTAGGTCCAGAATGCGTTGGTCTGGTACCATTATTGAGATTACGGGAGTTCTACCTTTCAGCCCTAGCCTGTCCATCAACTGAGGTCCTCTTCGACACAGGTCGCACCCTTCACGACGGCGGACCCGTACGGCGGTAAGATCGGCAGATCCTAGCGTAGCCTTTAGCCGGTTTCGTTCACCGACCTCTGATACATCTGATAGACGGATTGCACACTCACATAATGTTGGGATCAGCCTCTGAGAGACTATTCCAGCCCAGGCAGTAGGTTCATACAAACCGGATTCACGTGATAGTCCAAGATTGCGAAGACGGCTTAACGCTCCATCTTCACTAGCTGCATGCAATGTTGCCAAAATAAGATGATTAGAAAGAGCTGCCTCTTGTATTCTTGCCGCCATGGCGCCGCTACGACACTCTTGAAGGATGATCACATCAGCGGCGTGCCTCAGAACAGCGGCAAATATCTGCCCAACTAAGGAATCATGGTCTTCAGTACCCGCCTGGGCGTTTACATTATGCTGGACAACACCAGGAATATGCCTCTCACAAGGGTCAGCTATCTCATGGACCTTGCGTCCGCCTCTAATGAGGATTTCTTCAGCAAGAGCATAAAGTAAGGTACTTTTTCCGTGACCCATACCACCAGTAGTATATAGCACCCCCTGACGTCGACGAATCAAGCTCCGCAAGGTCTCAACGGCGTCTTTTGGCAGGGCAAGGGCTGGTAGCGGGTCGTCTCCAATAACGCCGCCACTGCGGAAAAACCGCATTGCCATCTCGCGGCCGTCGTGGGTGGATATCCAGTTGAATCGAATCTCATCCAAGCCGTCTGGCAATACCAGCGAACTGGTGCCCTCCTTTCGAGAGACCCGAGCATTCTGAGGTAGCAAACCTTCGTAGGATCCCTTGCCGCCGGCGAGTTCGAAAGCCGCTCTATGTACTTGGTCCGCATGTTCAGCCGTCAACTGCAAGTTTGACAAGAATCGTGTCGCATATCCATCGATTTTCATTGAAACGCGACCGGCATCTGGTGCTCGCCTTATGAAAACGTCATTCGCGCCCGCCGCAACCCCCTCTCTGATCAAATTCTCCAGCATAGATTTCGCCTGAGAACCCGATATGATGGTCTGTATCCGGTTCGTGCTCTGAACCCCACCAAAAATTTTATATATATCTGCAATTACGCTAGTATCAACGTGTTCCGCAGGAGTGCGTAGGGGTAAACCGGCCTGACGCCCGCGTGCGACGATATCCCTAATTGCGGCCACCTGTTGCGAGGCATAAGCATGAGCCACGACCAAACGGCCGCTTTCAAAAGCCGCTAGAAACGCTCGAACATCGTTTCCAACGTCCAGCGTTCCGCCGGGCTGCGTGAGGAGTCTTCCGTCTTTCTCATATTTGGCTGCCTGCATCATCTGCTTCTGCCACTATTCTCTTTCATGCAAATGTTCTTGGTGGCATTTGCCACTGAGAACATTATCTAATTTGCAGTCCGTGGCCGACGCCAAATTTCCAGGCCATTCCTGCCCGTTGATACGACCTGACTCGCAGCAACGGCGACTACCGACCGACCTCGGATTACATCCCCGACCAGCACTTCCTGGACAGCACCATCAGCGAACTTCACAGTAGCCACACCATGACTTCCCGCTCCTGCAAAGCCTACGATCACAGGAGGAGCAGGGAGAGGACGCTGTTCTTGCGGATCAGCGATCACCGATCGCTCCCCATGCTCTAATCGCTTTACCCGCGCAGCAGCTTCTGCCTCTATGCGCTCCCATTCATGCGGATGAGTACGCCGGAGACCTGGAATTTGCGGACTGGCCGCACCTTGAACCGCAAGCACGACTGACATCATGATCTGCAAGCTATTGTACATAGATACGCCCCTCAGCTCGCCAAGGCCTGTCTGCCCCATCGCGGATAAGCCTTGTCAACACCATGCCAGGTAAAGCTCCGAATACCCGTTCATTTCCCAGGTGTTCGACCGCAAATGGCAAGCTCACCTCCCACTTCAGACTTTTCCAGGAGGGAACGGCTGTCACCCGATCAGAACTGGCTGGATGTTGCCAATTTTCAGTCGAAATACTGATCTTAAGGTCCCAATAATCGCTTATATCTCTTAACGCCAACTCGGCATCCATCAACCTGACCAGTTCGTGAGAGCCCCGCGCATTTACAGGCGCGCGCGGGTAGACCAGCTTCAATTCACGGCCGCTATCACCAATCAACTCCCACCGTGAGCCCGATGGAGCGATACGCTCCAGATGCATCGCAGCCGCGACGCGTGCTGAAACAGCCGTCGTCGTCGCTACAGCCTCCACAACATCTGGAGCGCAGGAATAGCTAACCCCCTTCCATGAGGGAGGGAGCATCGCTGCGACAAGTTCGAGATCGTCAATACACTGGTGGATCGCAGCCCCGAAATCGGCGAGCGCAAACGATGGTGGGTCGGGGGCCGGCAGCGGCTCAGGCGGTGACACCAACGGGAGAATGACGTTTTCTGGTGCGGGGATAATTGGAGACGGTGAGGAAGATGTGTTTTGCGATACCGGATTCTCGAAAATGCCATTAATGGCAGGTGCCAAAAAATATACCGTGGCAATTGCGGAAACGCCACCTACCAGCAACGCGGGCGTCATCCGCCTGTAAATGTGACGTGGTATTAGGACGGGCGCGCCGGTCCTATTTTTTCTAAGAAAATCCAGGGGTACATGCTCTGCGCCCTGATACCAGCCCTCTGGCGAAATAACGCGGTAATCGTCGCCAATCACTGCTAACTCTGAATGTAGCCAATCCAATGCCTGATCGCGTCCGCTAAAAACGCGATCCCCATCCGCCAGAATCTCACCATTAACACATGACACACCCCAGCAACCGCCATCAGGCAATGTCCACAGTCCCAGCCATTTCGCTCCCAGCTCATCGACAGCGGCTGGCGCAGCAGCTCGCACCCTGCTCCAGATCTTCGACTGAAATCCTCCCGCTATACCAACCTGTGGCGTAAACCCCCTTCGTAGCGCAAAAGCATCTGCGTTCCATTGGCGGGCCAGCTTTTCAGCGTCGCGGGTCAGGCGCTGTGGATGCAACCGCAGCCACTGCAGGCCAACAGCAAACTTCACACCATGAACTTCGATTATTTTCGCCAAAGGCAATGATGTTTCGGTCATTTTGGCGACTCACGGGATGAGAGCGGATCCACGACTCGGATGGACAGGATGAGGTATAGTTTTGCTGACTCCAGCTCACCCCTTAATCCGCCCCCAAGGACCGGATTCCAAGCCGCACCAACACCGCTTTTTTCTAACCGCCGCGACAGACGCTCGAATCCACCGATGACAATAGTCTGTCCATCGCGCATAGGTACTTCTTGATCATACTCAGCGCGCGAGGTGAGCGGGCGCCGGGTGAAGTTTTCGCCTGATCCTTCCGTCACGTAATCCAGCAGATTTGCCTGGGTCAGCGTGATATCCATCACTACGAGATCACGGCCGATATGAGGCACCAGGCGCAAAGACAGTCCAACAGTCTCCAAGCCAGCGATACGAGTGGTGACCGGCCCAACGTTGGGAACCACGACTGTTTGGGTCCCGGCGGTGTACGGTATTCCCTGCCCGTTAGACAACGGCACCGGTCGATGGTTCATCGCCATACCGGAAATGTCCTGGATGTCCAGGACTTTTCCTGCTTTCGATAAAGCCTCTACCACGACCTGCGTCCCGCTCAACCGGCTCGCAGCATTGACCACCGTCGCCGTGATCGACCCTGCACCAGCACCAGCGGTGCTGGTGGGTCCATTCCAAGCGAGCGTAATGTCCCGAGACTTCCCAATAATTTCTGGGAGCATGGAGTACCCGTCGGAGGTTGTGTTCCGAAGCGCGACCAGCTTGCCTGTCACTTCCACGTAGAGCGATTGCCAACGCTGCTCCTCGCGCACGATTTTCAATGCGCGTTCGGCCGCCTCGGGCCTAGCCGTTATGATCACGCTTCCTACAGCTGGCGAAACGACCAATCGACTATCCGGCGGCAACACGGTTCGCATCATCTGGGAGAGAGCCCCCCAAGGATCGTATGCGGCCGATTTAGACGTCAGACTGGCTCCACCGCCGGTGCCTAATCCCGATTGGCTGCCAGTGGAATTTCCAGAATCTCCACCAGTGGCATTTTCAGAAACGCCATTGGTGGCGTTTCCGGCGACGATTGCGCCTCCTCCTGTTTGAGACGCTCCAACACCGCTGACTGTTGAACTCGCTTCCACCACCGCAGTTGGTAAAGACAGGCGCTCGGTGAAAGTGACGTATCTATATATCGAAATGCCTTCTGACGTGACCTCAACCTGCACATCGCACTCAGATGCCAGCATATCGAGAAACCGGCTCAACGCTCCGGAATACGAAACTACCCAATTGCATCTGTTGTCTGGCAGCTTCACAGCGCCGGGCACGCTGATGCCGCTCAGTCCCAACGGCGCTGTATTGGTAATGAGCTGCTCCACCTCCGGCGACGCACTCTCCCGAACAACAGGGGCCCCTCCGCGTTGACGGACGTTTTCCTTCGCGTCCTCCGACAACGTCAGGCCGCTGACCTTGACGCGCAAGCCCGTCGCCCGCTGAAGATCTCGCGCAATTTCCTCCACCGTCCTGAACGGATATTCGCGGGACCGATCAATACTGATCCCCCTCTTTTCCTCAAGACGTGGCGGGATCTCGGGCACGGAGGCAACAACCTGGCTCCCCAGGTAGACACGCCCCAGAGAACGAACGGGACCTGTTCGGTTATCGCCGGTCGGTTTGACCGACGATTGTTGGGCCAATACGTTAGACAGGTCCACCTCTGCAGCTTCGATGTCACGTTGGGCTTGCTGCACAGCACATCCGC
Organism: Niveispirillum sp. SYP-B3756; assembly: GCF_009495745.1. GTDB lineage: Bacteria > Pseudomonadota > Alphaproteobacteria > Azospirillales > Azospirillaceae > Niveispirillum. The sequence continues at coordinate 76,757 of NZ_WIDQ01000020.1, read as the reverse complement.
TCAAGGCGAACACCGTCGCACCAAGCGCAAGCGATCGGCAAATTTTCATAGCTTGCTCTCCGTCCGAACGATAAGGACGTGGTTGTCGGACTTCCAGGGGTCAAACTTTGGATTGGTTCCGGAAAAGCCCTCAAAGAGCTGATCGACCGAAAGTTCGAAATCAGCGCCGAACGTGGCACCGAACTCGATGATCGCATCGTGACTTGCTTGCCAATCTAGACGCCACCCGGCTACGGCCGACCATCGCGACAGCGTTGCCTTCACAGTCTCACCGGCTTTGGCTTCAAAACTGGGAAGGGCTGGGCGCTTCTCGACTTCGATGTGCCCCCCAACTGCGGAAATTACGATCCTGCTATCAACAATCGAGAATTCGAGACTGGCGTTCGCCGTTATGTCGGCAAGAACCTCCGTCCAGAATCGTCCCCTACCCTCCCAGCTGACAACCTGACCATTGCCTCTGTTAGCGCCTTGCGCCCATTCCACCTTGTATTCCTGCGGCACCACCGCCGCGACTGCATCCACTAGCGGCACTGAGGTACCGAAGCCATTTACGTGCGTGGTGGCATCTGCCGCTTGTTCGTATGTGGCTTTTGCCGAAACGCCACCAGCGGCTGGGCGTTGTTTCCACAACAACTCACCAGCGTGCGCTCCCGACGAAAGGAGAAGAGCCAGTAGCATCAGAATTGCCTGCCTGCTAACGGGCCCCATAGTCGATCCTCCGTGTTGATGCTGTGATTGAGATTCTCGGCCGGTTGGTGCCAGCTAGATTCGCTCGAAAAGCACGGATCGCTGCCGGCAAGGAATAGCCTAGCCATTCCATCATCCCAAATAGGAGAAGGCTCACCACCCCAATACCGAGAACCCAATAGTTCCAGACCATGAGAACGCCGATAAAGGGTAGGGCAGCCCATGCATTAAAAGGTCCAAACCGAACCGCCTTCTGAGCGCTTCTATACTCAGTCACAATGCCCTCCCGTGAGCATACTCGATGGCCAACAACTGCTCATATCCTATTAATCCATTGTTGTATGCTTGGCGTGCTGCGACAGCCATTGGCCTGCCCCTACTTCGAACGGCGTCCTCGACGTGGCCGGTCCAACTCCTTAAGTCGCTTTGGAGTAGCTTGCTTCGAAGCTCGTCATCAAACACCAACCATTCGCGTAGAGCGATCCGGCCACCGAAGGCATTTCTCACCAATGCTCGCTCGAGCCGTTGCGTAACGACAAGTCGGAGAACGGAAACCAGCGCCGCCGCGCGTTCTGATCGGACCGACGGTTCAAATCCTGAAATCATTCTCTGTAGCGTCGCGCTAACGCCAGTCGTGTGCGCTGTCGCGTAAACTAGAGTGCCTGTGAGAGCCAGTTCCACCATACCTGCGATACTTTCTGCGTCCCGCGCCTCCTGAAAGACCGCAGCCGCCGGCTTGCGACGAAGGGCGTTCTTAGTAGCAGCCGCCCACGACGGCAGTCCGCGTGGTATTTGCACCTGAGCGATCTTCGCTCCCAGCGCTCTAACCGTCCCGAACGTATATTCAATCGGCGAGGCATATTCCACGATGCGACCCGACCATTCCGGGGCCTCAAGCAGATGCCGTACCACGCCGGCCTGGAGCGTTGACTTTCCGCTACCCGTCTCCCCGGTTGTCAACACCAGCCCCTGTTTCGGGAAGAGGTGCTTAAGAAGTTCCGCTTGGTCTCCTTGGAGCTGATCGCTTAGGGGCGGGGGCGTCTGCTTGATCACCCGAAATGTCAGGTCAATGCCATCCCTACCGTCGACCAGAATCCCTGTAGCATTAACTCTAAATCGTACAAAATCTAGACGGCTACGTCTGAGCTGATAGCTCTCGTCCCAGTCCTGTCCCTTCGCCAACTGTGCCAAACCCGCCTCAGAACGGTACACACGAATGGCCATTTGTTGCACTTCGGCATCCCGCAGCGCCCGATCAGTGGCCTGGCGCAGAACGCCGTCGACCTCAATCCAAACTGGTTCGCCAGTTTGGATTGAGACATCGCTCGCGTTTATGTCGTATGACCAAAGCAGCAGCTGGTCCAAGGCATCCGCCGAAAGAGCGCTAGGCGTGGATGGCCACCTAGCATCCTCACTGACCTGCGGGGGAGGGGCGGTAGGTGCCATCACACGGCGCTCCAACAGGGGCCTGTTTGCCAAGCACTCATTGACGCACCGTTGGTGACCAAAATCTGGAATCATTAAGCTTGGCCGGCGCAGTGACCGTAAGCGACCGCACGTCCACCTGGGATTGATCATCCTCCACGATAGTCGGGGTCTCTTTTATGTCCACCCAAGCCGGTTGCACCATTCCCTGAACCAGCAGAATTCGATAGGTAATCATTCCCACACAGAGACGTTCAAGACGCGCTACTGCATCGGAAAACATTGCGTCGGCTTGCTCCGCCCCAGCCTGCCATCCGCGGTCAACAGCTGCAGCCCAGATCTCCTGCTCCCCCTTGTCCCGAGGCAATAAAGCCGGGTCTGGGTCCGCACCGCGCGGAAACGTCAGCAACAGGTAGTCACGCCAGCTCGGCGGCCGAGCAACAATAACAGCGGGTTCGATAATCCGTATTGTCTGGCCGACAAAAACTCCGCGAAGTCCACCAGGCTCGATCTCGATGGCTGCCCCTGCGACATCGATCGCTGGCAGGGTCCGCTGAACACCACCGGTAACCGGCTGAGTCAACATCTGGAACGCGTACACTCGGTCCAGTTCTGCCTCCCGCGCTTTCAAGGCCTCCGCGATCACGTTCAGACGAGCCTCAAGCCCAGCTCGCGCGCCATACAAGGCACCAGCCTCCTGCAGCTTCTGCCGCCTGACAGTCGTTCCTACCGGTTGATCAGCATATCGACCCGCCGAAAGCGTCCGCACCTGCTCAATAGTAGTCGGACTGGCAGTCTCCGCTGCGCCAACCGGTGGAGCTGACAATCCATGAAGTATGCTGACCAACGCAAGAATCGGTCTACCGGCGCGCATATCGCACCTCGATCCGCCGCTTGACCTCGTCCACGATCAGGTCTGCTCGGCCCCCGAACTGCACCCAGATATCTCGAAGCAGATCACCGATTTGCGTGTCATGTGCATCAACTCGAACGACTAAATCGGACGCCGGTCGATCACCGATCCCCCCGAATGTGTATCCGACCCTCGCCGCCACCTCCTCAAGCAGGGGCTCAACTGGACCGGCCCAGGTGACGGAGATCAGTTGCTGAAATTCTGCCGAATAGGCCTCTCCAACGGTCGGATCACCAGCGGAAGGTGTCCGGGCGGCTTCGATATCTGCAAGCTGCCGGAATGCCGACGACACTCGCGAGGCAGATTCCGCGAGCAACGCAAACGCAGGGTCAGCCTGGGCCGGCTGTGGTGGCGGCCGTGTTTGGCATGCTGTTACGGCCATGGCAGTAATGACCATGGCAACCAGTGCAAACCCTCGCATCTTGTCCCTCTACCACGCTGTCTGGACCACCATTTGCGATCTATGTTTGCCAGACAACAGCGAACGCATACGATCCACCTTTCTGGTGTTAGCAGGATGCAAGGCGCACATGGTACAGAGGGTACTGGCTTGCATTGAGCATAACAGATGGCATCCACCTTTCAGGCCGCGTCTGGCGTAAGCGCCGATATGCTGCCGTTACTGTCATGGTAGTAACATGGGGACACCGGCATTGAGCGATCTTGACCCAGCGGCTAGCTGCATACATACGAAATCAAATTCGCCGCTTTCGACCGGCGCGCAGTCGCCCTCTGCGCCGACCAGAACGGAAGAAACAGCACGGCAGTACATGACCCGTGCCGAGAACATAATTCGTAACATCACGGAGAAGACCGGCATCGACCCGATGGTGGAGCCAATGGTCATCGTCACCTGGCTTGGCGACAGCCGCGCAACGATTTCGCGGTCGAACTTTCGTATGCGGAAAGCTGCGCTGGCACATTGGCTCGAAAATGCGCGTATCCATGGTGCGGACGCTGCGTTGGCAGCGCTTCGTACCGTGCCTCCAGACGGGACCGTCAGAAAGGGTACCAAGACGTCAGCGAAGAAGCAGAAAGGGCTTCCGACCCGTGATCGGGATCGACTATTCGACTGGCTAGCGAAATCTGAAAACACCTGGGCGCCTGTGGTGGAGAGCTTCATCCGCGTCGGCACCCTGACTGGACTGCGACCAATCGAGTGGCGAACCGCAGCAATAATCGACATCAATGGGAAACCCCATCTCGCCATCCAAAACGCCAAGGCCTCGAACGGACGCTCGAACGGTCTGGTACGCCACCAAGACCTGTCCGAACTCGACGTTGCTGACCTCGTATTGATCGAAGCTCACCTCAACGTCCTCGCCGCCATCAGCGACTGGTCGAAGATGATCCGGAACTGCCGTGCCCTCCTGCTGCGGGCTAATAACCAGTTGTGGCCGCGCAGAGGACAGAACGTCACCCTCTATTCTACCCGGCACCAGTTTAGTGCCAATGCTAAGCTACAGCTTTCCCGTCAAGGCGTCGCTGCACTCATGGGACACCGATCTACAAGGACGGCGAGCTCCCACTATGCGCGACGAGTCCAGGGGGACGCGACGGCAAGAGTTCCTAAACCATTGGCCGACGAGGTAGCCACTGTTCGCCACTCAGCAGGCTCCGATTGGCAGCCTCACTCCCAAGGAAACATTGCGATCACCACCAAACCTCCCGTGAAATGATAAACTGGTATCGATATAAACCTTTGCCCCTAATGCGCGACAAACCTCACACATGTAAACACTGTAGCGGCAAAAGGCATACTGCCTCTGTATCCTCTGCAGTGCCCATGACCGATTCTTGAACGAGTGGACGGACAACCCCATGTGGACCTACTGTGACCGCCCAGACTCCATCCCCGCTTTTGTCAACCATCTGCTTCGCGATGATGCAGCGCCAACAACTCGGCGGGTTCTGGACATGGAGATACAGAACGATGTTGCATATGCCGCTGTATCAGAAGACGCACCCGTCAAGCGGGTTTACGCCGCGATCGTTATGCTCGCGCCTTCCGATATGGACTTCGGCTATTTGATCACCAGCGAAGCGGCAAACCCGCAGACGATTACCTGCCCACAACGAATCCTCGCTTTGCTATCTGACACCGAAAATCCCGATGCATTGACTTGGCGGAGTCGCTGCCGCGAATGGGCATTTAATCAACAGCAGGTGATTAAGCCCGGGATGAGAGTCCGGTTTGCCACACCTGTCGAGTTCACGGACAAGTCGCGTCATCAGTTGTTCGAAGCTGTCAGGCCCTCACAGGATTTGTGGCGATCTGTTGATGCCTCCACCCTTGTCCGCCTGGAGGACATCATGCGTGCCCGAACCGACTGGCGCTTGCTTCATGCGGGCGCTGTCGCCTTGAAGGACTGGCAGGATGGCCGGGGCCCTATCCCAGCCCGGCAACACGTCAATGGGGGAGGGTGGGTAGAGGCATCGGCTTGGGTCGATGATGGATCGTTTGTAGCCAGTGAAGCAACGGTAAAGGGGGCATCGCAAATCTACGGTGCCGCACGTATCGAAGACCAAGCACAAGTCACCGATAGCGTCGTCGCCGGCAAGGCCGTGATCGCCGGGGCGGCCCACGTCCGGCAGTCGACCATCACGGGAAACGCGAAGATCGAGGGCGAGACGGCGATCGAACGTTCTCTTGTGACAGATCATGCCGTGATTAAAGAGGACGCATGGGTGGTCGATTCTAAGGTGCTGGATCACGCGTCCATCGGAGGCAAAGCTAAGCTCGACGGCTGCGTCGTTCGCGGCCATGCCCAAGTGGACGGCCGCGCCACGGTTACCAAAGGAGCTTTCATTGGCGGCGATGCTCACATCGGCGGCAACATCGAAATCGCGCCCGGCGTTCAGGTAACAGGGGCGAGTGCTTTTTGGCGCCAGGAAGGCAGCACATGGATCGGTCAGCAAGGCGAGAGGGCAGTTACTCTCCAGAAAATAGGCGGCAAGTGGCAGATCAACCCTGACACTGGCCCTGCTAGCGTCCCTATCGACTTCGAATACCTCGCCGCCGCACGAAGTGTGGCCAACAAACTGCTGGCAGGCAGCAACAGTTTTACCACGTTCGTCAATGGATCTGAAGTGACCTATTCGATCTCGGAGAGTGGCTGGATTCTGACGGAGGTTCCGCCCGTGCAACCGACGCACACGCCGGACGTTGAGGAAGAATTCGATTTCGACATCTTATCTCCTCAATGACACCGATGCGTCCACCGATCCTCCGCCTACCCGAACCTACGCATAGGTAGGTTCGGCGCTGGACGAGTTGAGCGCCGGCATTACCGTGCAAAGGATACGGTGCGGCTTGTCGAGGAGGCGTACGATTGAAGCCCGCCGGGCTGAAGTCAGTGATCGCAGTCAGTTCGGCCATTGGGAAGCGGATCTCATGTCCCGCATCGCCGAGGCTCTGCCCCCCCCTGCCCGGTCTGCCTGCCGCAGCATCACTTTCGACCGGGGCAGCGAGTTTGTGGAGGCCTGGCGATCATTGCCCATGCCCGCCCGGATCTGCGATCCACACAGCCCCTGGCAAAAGGGTGGCATTGAGAAAGCCAATGGACGCGTGCGCCGCCGGCTGCCGCCCGACAGTCTGGTCGAGGATCGATCCTCGACCAGACTGTCGGCCATTGTGACAAGGATGAACGAAACACCCCGTAAGTGCCTGGGATGGCAGACGCCCGCAGAGGCTTTCAGCAGCAAGCTGGCAGCTATCAGGCGAAGCGACTACAATGAACTGCAACCAAGTCGCACTTCAGCGTGAATCCGCCAACTTTCAGGCCTGCTCCTTTTCGGCCCCGGCGCGAGCTCGCGCCAGTTCCGCGCGCCCCTTAACCAAACTCTTTATAGCTTCTTCGAGAAGAAACTTACTCGCTTGGTCGCACGGATCGACAGCCCCCTGATTGTCGATCTCCTCATGCTGCAAACCAAGATCAGTTCGCAGCGAGCGAGCCTCATTCCTCGCCATCTCTGCCAACGTTTGCGCCTCAGCAAAAATCTCCGCAAGCAGGCCCCGACGTGATAGCGCGGCCAAAAGGGCTACATGCGCGACAACATCCGCTTTGCATCGCCGTCCATGCACCCCGGTGTCTCCATATCGAAGGAAGGTGTCATACGGACGGCACATCCAGCGAGCTATCGTCTTGAAGTCTGCGCCTCCTACCATGTGAGCGAGGCGGCGAAACGCAAGCGGTGTAAGCCCGGCGAATGCATCGCTCATGTCATATCTCCTTCTCTCCAATATGCCACTAACTTCATAGTTCAATTTGCCATTGGTGGCAACAGCCACTATTTACTTATAACTTCTGCCGCAAGATTCTGGAACACACGGTGCCTCGCGTCAGCCTCTTGATGGCCATCGTCTCGCAATGCGTTGATCCGGTCCCTGATCTCCCCCCTGGCGGAACCTTTAGGGAATCGCTTGGCAAGCAGGCGCCGACCCTCCCTTGGTCCAACCATTTTAAAAACGGTCCGGCGCAACTCCACATCGTCAGCGCTGGTGGACAAAGCCCAAAGCTCTACTGGTCCCAATGTCGAGTAAAGCCATTGTGCCATCGGGCCTTCGCGGGTTTCCAGCAACATCAGCAATGGCGCGCCCCCAGGACCCGGCCCATTTAGCTGAGAAGCCGCGATCGCGCGAGCCGTGTTCGAAAGACCAAAGGTCTCTACCAGTTCGTCGATCGACTCCTTGCGGGAGCCCACCCCGAGCACCCATATGCCCGAAGCGTTCTTTCTCAACGATTTCGGGAAATGGCTGATCTGTTGGCTATCGAGCGTGACGGCTACGTTGTGTTTGCGGCCTTCCAGCACGTCGGTCGTAACTTGCCCGCTTACGAAGCTGGACGAACCCGTCCGATGGAACTCTGCATAGTAAACCATCTTCTGCGCTTGACGAGCCTCGCGAAACGCCTCGGTCAGATACGACCGATACCTCTCCGGAACAAGCGGCGCATATTCCTCATGCCTATAGAACTCGCGACACGCCAGATATCGCGCCAGCATGTAGAAGATCTGCGTCTGCTGGATGCCTTGCGCTGAGTCATCACCGATGACATCCTCGATGTCCACACTGATGAACCGAGCCTGACCAAGGCTGAAGCGGGTCGGTCCGACCAGGACAGGGTAAGTTTCAATAACGCTTTGCATTCTTCGTGAAAAGGCTCCGACGAGGCGCTCTTGCGTATCGACCCGCACTGCATCCTCACCATCGGCGAACCGATCCTCAACCGGCGCTGAACGGGCTGCGCTGATCAAGTCGTAGAAAGTCGGCACAGCATGACGCTGTGCGGTTGCTGCGGAGCCAATGTCCCCGGCGTCGAACAGCAGGTCGACCACCTCCCACCAGGTCGTACCGTCGTCAATGCCAACGCCGCCCCGTTGGAGAGCTTGGTCTACTATGTCGTCGATCCCCCGCTGGTAGACCTTTGGGCGAGATTGTTGCTCCGTGTCATCGAGGTCCGCATAGGCGCGTTGGACCACCGTCCGAACCAAGTCTACGATGCCGGCGTACGGCCGGTCGGTGCCCGGTTCGGTCAGTAGCACGCAGATAAAATTCACAACAAGTTGGAGGTCGCGCGGAAGCGGCCGACGGCAGCCGACCGGCGTATCGAAGACGTTGATTGCTCTTGATGCGATGTTGGTCAACCGAACATAAACAGCCTCATCCCGTCGGTCATATGGGAGAGCATCCCGCAGTATCTGTACCGCCCCCTCACTGGTGCGACCAATCTCGATAATCCCGACAGGCGGAAGTCGCTTGAGCACCCGGCTCTCCGCCGCCAGAACGTGCGCCAGCAAGAACACGTTGGCCAACATCGACTTACCTCGACCGGAAAGGCCAATGATGATGTTGAACCAAGCGTCCATATGCTCTCCGACGAGAGCATGCGGATATGGCTGGCCATCTGGTGTCCGCAAAAGGAGGGGGCCACGCTTTACTGCGGGTGCCGACAGATGCCAGGGCAATATGCCCAGAAGATCGATAAGGGGAATTGGTGCAGCCGGTGCCGTGCTTGCCGCAGCAAAACCCAGGCAGCTGCTGGTAAGTGCTTCCAGTGGGTCGCCGGCCAGCTGGCTCACCTGCACTTCCCCCCACGCTTCCAGAGCATTGGCCAGATCTGCCGCATACCGTTCCACCCGATTTGGGGTGTCCGCCCAGGTCGCCGCAGAAATGCGCACCCGAACCACGGGCTCGCCAGCCTCGCGTAGCTCCTTAAGATAAGTCAATGCAGATTTAATCTCAGCATTGACAGGATTGAAGACAGACAGAAGCGTAGCAAAAAAGCCCTTCATCATCGGCTCCGCTCCTCCCTCAATGAGGAACGATATACGCCATGGCATTGCTGGGTTGGTCCGCTGAAGGCGAGAGAGCAGATCGGTGAAAGGTCGGGGCTTTCGGGGAAGCAGTGTCACATCCACAGGTGACCAATAGGTGGTCCCCATCTTGACACTCGCCCGACCGAGCATTTCGATCTCACCTACGCCATCACACAGTTGAGTTGCCAAATCCCTGGGCAAGACAGACGATATATCTGCTTTCTCGGGTGATTTCGATGCAGCTGTCGCAAAGTCCGCTTTTTTCGGCCACTGTGCAGCATTGTCACCAGGCAAGACCACGCCAAAATCTTTGCCACCTTCAGGGTCAATCGTCCACCTTACGACAGCCGCCGCTTGGCGGGCACTGAGAAGATTGGCCCTGATACCGCGAGCACCTAGTTCCCGCACAACCCCCGTGGAAAAGGCGACATGCGTTGTACGTAGTTCGCCAAGGGCAGTGTGTGGCCTTTGACCATCTCGTACTACCGGGCCCTTCTCCAGACGCTCCGACCGGAGCTTAAGTGCCCGGCGCCTCGCATCCGGCGTGAGTAACTGTGGCCGCGTCCGCAGCGCAACGTAGATAAAGCCGGAGACCACCCACCTGGAAATGACGCGTCGGCGTTCCGTAAGGAAGTCCTCTACATCTAGACCCAGTGCCTGGGCGGAGGCTGCTAGATCGTCGGTCCATGTTGAAACTGGTCCGGTGCCAGCTTCTGGAATATGAACATACAATAGCTGGATCGCGTGGCCAGGCTCGCTCAAAAACGTCGCGAAGCTGGATTCCAGATGGGTGCATATGTCTTCGATTTCGTCAGCACCAACGATCGCGGAAGCACCAGAAACTTCGACAAAGCTCACAAGCGAACCGTCGAAATCGACAAGGATCGTGGGTTCAGCCGGGGTCATTGCCGTCGACAAATGACAAAATGAGGACAAATGCTGCCGGATGGATTTTGCCAGAGCGTCGGCAAAGACGTTAGTCACCACGTTCAATATGCCCTTCATGCCAAACCTTCGATCGAGTGCAAGACCTCCGCCTGCTCAAGCGGCGAAAGCAGGTGAAGTGTATCCAGCTTCCGGAGGGCGCCTGAATTGCCGTGAGCCCGCAGCAGAGCTTCGGTAACCGCCAGATCTTCGCCGCCCCACTCCAAAGGCAAAGGAACCTGGTCGCTCGCGCCTAGGGTCAACGACAATGGTGGTACCAACCCCAGTGCCAGGGCATCAGCCAGCAGCTCGTGCTTTGCATCGGGAGTGATCGACACGCGCAGCGCCCCTACGCCGTAATTCAGGACCGCCCACCCTTTCGCCCGTAGCGCCAAGGCGATCTGACACAGACGAACCCGGTCCACTGCTCGTGCCCAAACGGCTCGGAAACTGACTCGCTGAGCTCGACCGCTCCGAGGAGCGATCCTCTCGCGCGCACAGGATGCCACCCACAAATTCTCCGCCAGCACACCAGCGGACCAGGACGCCGCAAATGCCGCATCGTTCCATAGGAAATCAAATGCTGCTGGGGGCGTCTGGGGACAAGATCTGTTCGCAAGCCAGACGCCCTCAATGACGATCTCCGTATCTGCCGTGTCCGTTAGGGCGATCAACGCCATGGCCTCTGGTTCCGACATCCACTGTCGGCGAAGCAACGATGAATCGTTGTCGCGCGCACCAGTGCCGAAGGCAAAAATGTCGGACACTTCCGGCTGTATCCTGTTCAATCGAACCTTGACCAGGCTTGGAACCTGAAGACGCGAGATCCACGACAAGCGATCGCGACCAGGCGGAAGAGATGACGGGGGAATGAAAGTCCAGCTGCATGCGGCATCCGGCACCGGTATCTGGAGTTGCCGCCAAGCGTAGGGAATTCTGGGAAAGTGAAGCGCGACTGTCACACCGGCGCCTGGCGGCCGCACATGGGTCCTTGTCCAATCCTGGTAGGCGTGCCGGCAGGGCTGTTCGATGTCGTCGCTTGGAAACGCTGCTGGCGGAAAGACCTGGGCGAGATCGTGTGTCAAGGACGCCGCCCGTGGTACGACACCGGCCCGGGCAACCAATCGCATCAAGCGCTCGAAATAGCCGCTCAGCTCTTGCGCGCGCTGCGACGGGGGGGCCGGGACCAGACCCAGATCGTCAACAAGCGCATCCATGCTCGCGCGGAGAAAGCCGCTATGACGAACCCAAGGATTGAGCAACAGCCCCGTGTCCCGGCATTCGTCATAGGTGAGGTTCACCCACCACAATGTACCCGTATTCAAGTCGCCAGGCCCCTCGATGCGACGAGCTGCCCCGCCGTCCACCGCCATCCAGCCTGGGCCGGGTACACGGCCGTCGAAGAGGCAGATCCCGTAATGACTTGGTTTGGTGTTTACGAAGCCAGTGTTCATCGCGCAGCCGTCATAATCCGATCGGAAACGCCGTCGACCAAGGCTTCCCATGAGGCCGGTGGAAGACCACCGAAGGGGCCTTCTGCGGCAGCCCAGGCTGCAATGATCTCGGGCCACCGATCCTGGTCCGCGAAAATTCGCCGGGGCAGCGGCAACAGCCGAACACCGGCCAGGGCTTCCGCCCGACTTTCGTAAATGGCTTCGGGAAGGTGCAGCAGGGCTTCGCCGAGCATGGCCGGGTCACTCGATCCCAGCGATGTAACGATCGGTGCTTCCCGGGACCGGAGCCGTGTCAGGACAGCGTCGGCGATGACGCCGAACGGCCCCTGGCTCGTCTTCGCCACATAGCACGCGCGACAGATCCTATGAAGATCCGCTTGGGACAGTTCGGGAAGCCACACTAGGACTGCCTCCCTGTTCCGGCCCGCGAGACCTATATGGTGACAGGCGTGGCACCAGGAGCACGCCGTCACTAGGTTGTTTGGATCATTGTTGCGATGGTCATCGTCAAGGTGATGGACTTCCATCCATTTTACTGATCTGAGCAGGCAGAATTGACAGGTGTGATTGTCTCGCGACAGCACGCGATGGCGGGCCGCTTCGAACCCGTCATCAGCCTGAAGGCTTTCCGGGTCGTCTGCCCGCCATCTGCTGCGCTTGACGCTCAACACCAGCTGCCGGATCATTTCGACGTCTGTATGGAAATCGCTCCGCTGCCCGGTCCAATTGTATTCGTGGTGCCGCCGAAAATCGTGCCCACCCCCACGCCGATTGTCATCGGAATACCAAATGAAAACACAGCAACCAGCAACGCAATGATCGTGCTCTTCGCATCTGCATCACCCCGTTCTTTGGCGTGCTTCCACAGGTTCATCAGGAAGAACAGAAGCGCCAGTAGGCCAATGATATAAAAAAATGCCGACAGACCGACGCCAAGGCCGCTTGACTGGGTGGCCAGCCGCCTTCCCAGACCGTCCAAGTCGCTCACCTGGGCCAACGCGCCCGGTACCATGACAACCAGCGTGCCCGACATTACAGCAAAAGACCGAAAGATTTTACGCATCACATTTCTCCAGGGTTAAATGGAATTCGCCATGACACCAGCAAATCGCCAGCAATTGGCAGCAATGACGCCACCAAGGAAGTGCCAAGCCACGTTCCAGGTCGATACATTGCCTGACGGAATTTTTCTGAGAAGGAGTGTTCCGCGCGTTACGGCTATCCAGCCAATCATTTGAATTACGCTGATTACAGCCCCCAGAACCGCACTTGCTCGTTTACCGCCCGCGGACGATTCTGAAAGATAGGCCATACCAGAATACGCCTCGATGCTGCTGTCCCCAAACACGGTCGACTGGCCGACGTTCATCAGAGACGGCATGGAAAACAGCAGTGAAATAACTAGAAATGTCACCATGTTTAGCGGTGACAAGACATCACCTTCGCGCCCGCGCGCCGCGCTCATCATGCTCCACAGTAGCCAGATCGATAGGCCTACGGCCACAAGGTAGATGAAGGCTGTAAGAAGCAGTCCCACAGTGGGCGCGAGTGAAGCAATAGCAAGGAACACCCGATCCAGGGAGTATTTCTCCAGATAGTCGAGCATTATTACTTCACCGACTGGCTAATTCGACAGCTTCCTGATCCGCCTCCGCTATTGATGTCAACGTACCATTGCCCAGCACCATCCTGCTTAACTTCCAACAAGCGTCCCAGCGATTGGACGGTTTCACCAAGTTCGTAGCGGATTGGCGAGGAGGCGCCCTCGCGCTGCAGCCAAACCGCATTGCGGTGGGTTCCCACGAACGACCAGCCGCGCACAACACAGGGTGCCGCCGGCGTCTGGTAGACAAGATTCACAGGTACGGCGGGCGCCGCTACCAAAGATTGCCGAACCGGTTCCGAATTTTGCCTGTTCTTTTTGAGCTCGCGGATTTCTTTTTCAAGGGATGTGAGCCGATCCGCGATTGGCATTAACGCCTTGGATATCTCCCCTGCCAGGGACGGTCTATCCGCTGCCTTCTTCGCCGCCATTTCAATTCGTTCAAGGCGTTCGATCATATCCTGAAACGGAAGGTCCGAACTCGGTGCAGGCGGTCCGGCCAGAGGATATTGGGTAACAACCGGTGCAAGGTCCATCGACCCAGAGCGTTCGGTGCTAGGCAGGGTGGACGGGGAGGGCTCCCCGAGCAGAGGCGGACGATCCTGTCCGCTATCCATAGTATGCGAAGGCACAGAGACCTGATTCGAGCCTTGGTTATATGAGACTGCGATCGCGATGCATGTCGCGACGAGCACGGTCCCACCGATTGTCAATAAGCGCGAGGGCCTTCGTTGATCTGGCCCGACCCGGACGGTTCTGTCCTTGCGACGGTGGGCCGCCGATCCGTTTCGCTCCTCTTCCTCCGGGACAACTGCTGCTACTGGCTGCTTGGTAAATGCGCCACCAGCGTCGGCATCGGGTATCACCCCTTCGTTGTCGTCTCCATGAAGGTGAACCACCGTCATAGCCCACTCCCGATCGGTACAAAACATTCGCTTGCGGCCAAGTTGAGGGGCCTATGTTTGCAACTCAATAGACATCCGCTCCCTCATGAAAGACGGAGGTACGATCATGCGACCATCACTTAGACTTGCCGAGCGGTGCCGCGAAGACCACGCCAATTAGACCGTTTGCATCCAGCAGTACCTGTGGCTGAGCTTGGGAGCCCGCGGCACCCAACATCCCAGTGACCGTGCCAGCCGCCGCCCCCGCCCCTGCGTACAAGCTTTCCCGCGTCGTTTTGCTGCTGGTGTCCGCAACCACCTGGCCGTTCATAACAACAACCCGTGTGTCCGGTTCTGCGATTGCCTCGCCAAATTTTGACACGAAGCTCGCAGCCGCAGGGAGCATGACCCGCTCAACCCACCGTGAATTGTAGTCTGAGCGAACACCGGCCTTGCCGTTCTCGGGATCCACGGCGAAAGCGATCACAGAATACTCACGTCCATTATGGCGGAGCGTCGTGAATTGAAGCGCTAGGTACTCGCCCTGTCGACTGATCGCCCCAGTCATGATTGCACCAGCCGCCGGGCCATCCAACAGCGTGGCCGTTATGGCAGGAGGAGGTCGATCACTGTCAACCCCAATTGTGGCGCGCCCGTAATAGACTTTCCCTACTTCAACTTCGACTGATATAGCAGCTTCATCTTCTCCCCCAACGCTTGGCGTCGCAGGAGAGGTTTTCATGTTCGTTTCCAGTCGGGACTGCTGGTTGGGCGCCTGCGTGATAGCCGGACCGGGGAGCGATACCCAGGATGCTGTCATCTTCTCCATCTGGGCCTTGACAGCATCCCGAAGTCGCTGCCGGTCCTCAGGCGATAACAATTCAGGGTGAACACCACTGGATTCAGGTGCTTGGCCACCGTCCGGGAGCCAGCGCTTCAAAGGCTCCTCAAAGCCTCCCGATCCCTCGATCGGCCTATCAGCCGCAACGACGGTTCTTACGGTTGTGCCGCCGGTAGACGCTGCTGCGCCAGCGGTTTGATCATCTTCCTTGC
This sequence comes from Niveispirillum sp. SYP-B3756, assembly GCF_009495745.1. Classification (GTDB taxonomy): domain Bacteria; phylum Pseudomonadota; class Alphaproteobacteria; order Azospirillales; family Azospirillaceae; genus Niveispirillum. The sequence continues at coordinate 61,496 of NZ_WIDQ01000020.1, read as the reverse complement.
GAATGAGCTCCTGTCGAATCGGAGTTGATGGTGGCGCTGCTGCTCCCGCTGGAGGCTGGGGTGCCTGCATTAATGACGCGCTAACTGAAGGCCCACCTTGCCTGCTCAGGATTAAGGTCGAGCCAACGACAAAGACGATCACAAACAGGATGAGCAGGACAATACCGAGCTTTGCCTTGGGGTGAGCCACCGCCCGTTTGAGCCGTTGTGCAACTGTCCTCATCGCACACCTTGTTCGATCGGAGTAAGACGGACAGTCACGATCTGGCCCTGATCGGAGAGGACAAGCGCCGTTGGCGCTCCATCAATGGCATACGCACGCACCTTCCCCCCAATCGCAACCTGCGTCTCCGACCAAGCTGGAGAATAAAGGACCAAGCTAGCTCGGGTTGAACGCAGAAATAGTCTCGACCCGGCTTGCCAAGCAGACAGACCACTAGCACCAGAAACCCGTAGCGGCACAGCCCCAGGCGGCATGGCTCCATCAAGAACAGCAGCAATGGTCGGGTCGCCTGGGCTGAGCGATACAATGTTTGCAGCCGTCGGCAATTCGGCATTAGGACCAAACTCAGGCAATCGGATTGCCAAATTCGAATCCGTGTACTCTGTTCCTGGCCGAATGATAAAGGTCAGCGGAGAGGGAAGACCTTTCAGAATGAGGTTCAGGTTCCCAGGGTGAACGGTCTGAACTCTACGCCTTTGCGTGATCTCAACAATATGCTCGGCCCCTTCAACTATTGTGACCTGGTAGGTGTCGCCATCACCTGCTGTTGCCCGAACAGCTGGCCAAGGCTGGCCGGTGGCATCAAGGATTGTCAGGACAGTTGTTGTTCCAGGTTGGGTTTCAATAGTCTCGTTTTTGCTTAGGTTAGCACCGGACAAGTTGGCGTTGATCTGTCGCTCTCGAAGTGTCGGAGCCTTGCCAACTGGCGCATCGGCTGCATCCTGATCATCCAGTGCCCTGCGTTTCAGTTCACGAATCTGGGATCGGTCAAGCGGCGTTGATCCCAGCCGTGTGTCGCGAATCGCTTCGTCCACAAGAGATCTGATAATTTCGGCCTCGGTCGGCGGTGTGGGCCGCTGCTCCGCACCACCTGCAGCCGCCACAGCGACCAACTGGACCATCGCCGTCATCGCGACTAGCGAACGAACTATGCTCATTGGCGATTATCCGGATGCTCATTGAGCTGCACGATCTGCATCCCCTGCAAACTTTCCGTGATCGGAACACGCTGGACATAAATCTCCAAGATGACGCCCTGACTACGCGTGGAAGTGTTTCCTTGATACGAGAATTCAAATGGGTGCTGAATCTGGTAGGTCCAGACCCCGCGCTGATCACGACCAGAATTGACAAGGGCACCTGACCCCTTAGGCTGAGGTACGAGGATTCGCTTTTCGCCCCCACCTTGGCCCACCACGATCGGCAAATTCTTCCGCGTAAACTCGGCTGTCCACATGCGCCAAGCCTGATCGTTCCAGCACTTTTGTGCTTCACTCCATCGTTCGCGATATGACACCCAGTCAATGCCATAGGTCTTCATGATGCACCGTTCGGTCCAAGCCAGCACTTGATCAGGCGACATGTTCGGCTCGGACAGATCCGGCAGGGTAATCACGCGCCCGTCTGCTGTGCTCACGACGACCTTCGTGCGGTCTATGGTCGCCAAGTAGACCAGCCCGCTGGCCAACGCGACAATGATTGGCAATGCCGCCCTGAACGCGTTCCGATAGAGATCACGGCTTCGTCTCAGGTAGACGCGGTTCGCCTCGATCGTTTCGTACTCGCTTTCCAGATCTCTGGTCATGAGGGTGTCCCGTCGCCGTGCGTTCGAGGCACGCTATCGGCGGCATGTTTGCATCTCAATATACAGTTCAGATTGATTCCTATGGTGGCGATTTTGAAAATGCCACATGTGGCATGTTAAAATCGTGGCTTGTCCAAGAAGTGGCTGATCGCTATAGTCCGCAGCCTTAACCGTACAATGGTGAAAACGATGAAGCGCGTGGTCGTGGTCGTGGTCGTGAACCAGAAGGGCGGCGTCGGCAAAACGACGCTTTGCGCACATTTGGGCGTCGCGGCTCAGGCTTCCGGGCTTCAGGTCGCTCTTGTGGATTGTGATCCTCAAGGCAGCCTTGCCGCTTGGTACAATAATCGCCAGGCGGAAACGCCAATCATGGCAGCTGCCACGGTTGCCACGCTCAAAGACGACATTGCGCGATTGAGGTCGCACGGCGCCGACCTGATCATCATCGATACTCCAGCCGCGATCACCGATTCAGTGTCGAAGATTATCGACCTCGCGGACCTTGTCATTCTTCCGGTTAAGCCGTCTCCACATGACATCAGAGCTTTAAGTCGGACGGTCTCTTTGCTGGGAGACAAGAAATTCGGCTTTGTGGTGACCCAGGCCACCCTCCAGGCACAAATCACTTTGCAAATGACGACCTACCTGTCCCAGTCAGGTCCGGTCCTGGGCATAATCGCAAACCGGGTCGATTTCGCCGAATCGGCGTTACGCGGGATGACAGTAACAGAGACTTCTCCAAAATCACGATCAACCAACGAAATCAACAGCTTGTGGGCGACGGTCCGCAAGACCCTTAGCCTCGATTGAAGAGGACAGAAATGGCGAAAAAAGATCTGAATGTTGCTGGTGCCCTCGGTGGATCTCTCGCGGCCTTGGCCCAACCAAAAGGGGAGGCCATACCCGTTCCCGATGCTCCAAAGATCGGCGTTCCCCCGCCAGCCGCAGCAAAATTGCCCGAACCGCAAGACCTGGAACCTGTCCTGGCGATTGTCAGCGCGCTGCCGCCCGAGGTCCGCCGGGCGAAGACGTTGTCTCTTCGAATCCCTGATGCTTACAATGACCGCTTCGATGCCATCGCAATCGCCCTAAAGCGCGAGTGGAACTTGATCCGTCTCGACAAACATGAACTTTTCATCATCGCGGTGGAGCGACTACTGAAAGAATATCCGGATGCGCTGGCATTAATCGACGCGAATTTTCCCGAATTCAAGACATGACCTGTGGATCTGTCCTACATTGATGCACACCGCCGCCGGCCAAGGTTAAGTGCGCGAACCCTTTAGCAGGCTGCGGAAAAACCCGTTTATGTGGCCCCTTTCCCCGTCATCCAGCGTTGTTTGACGTTGCTGGCGCGGGGTTACGGGCCGCATTTGCGGCCATTTTTGCCGGTTTCCGCCGATTTGAGGCGGATTCCGGGTGTGGTCAGGCAGCCCGCATGAGCTTGGGCAGCCTGATCAGGTTGTAGGCGGCGGCGTTGAGAGCAAAGACCCAGTCGATGCGGTCGGTGCCCTTGTGGCGGGTTTTGCGCAGGCCGGCAGCGGCCTTGATCCAGCCGAACACCTCCTCAATGCGCTTGCGGATACGCAAGGATATCGCATAGCCGGGGTGGCGGGTGGTGCGTCCGTCGATGGCGCTGCTGCGGCGCAGGGTGCCCCGTCCGGCTTGCGCTGCTCATTGCGCGCGATATGGGGCGTGACCGTGCGGGCGCGCAGATCCTTGACGAAGGCCCGCACGTCATAGGCCTTATCGGCACCCAGCGTGATGCGGCCCTTGGGCTTCAGATCGTCGATCAGGGCCAAGGCGGCCTCGCGCGCGGCCGTGCCGGTGGCCTGGGCTTCTCGCCCCGGAAATCGCGCTCGGCATTGCGCCCCGGTCCCGGCGGCCGTCACCACCCTCCTTGGGCCGGAAACTCTTCATCGAGGCCCAGGCGTCCAGCAGCGTGCCATCCACCGAGAAATGCTCGTCCGACAAAAGGTTGCGGGCGCGCGCCTGCGCCACTACCGCCGCCAGAAACTTCGCCGCGACATCACCCGCCAGCAGACGGTCCCGGTTCTTCGTGAACACCGTCACGTCCCAGATCGACGCATCCATCGACAGGCCCGCGAACCACCGGAACAGCAGGTTGTAGTCCATCTGCTCCATCAATGACCGTTCCGACCGGATCGAATAGAACGCCTGCAGCAGCAAGGCTCGAAGCAGCTTCTCCGGCGGGATCGACGGACGCCCAAACTTCGAATACATCCCCTCGAAATCAGGCGACAGAACCTCCAGAACCTCGTCAACCATCGCTCGGATCGGCCGCTAAACGCCGGATCAGAAGCAGTCACCGAGGCCTTTGATCCCCCAAGCGATCAAGCCGGTTTCTTCGATTGAAGCTGTACCTTTTCGACGACAGGTACAGGTCGGGCAAACTCTATTATGCGCACCTTCGCTTGCAAACAGCGAACGACATTCCAAGCAGCGTCGCGGTCCTGGCTGCCGCGGCGACCGCATAATCGGCTCTGGCAATATATCGGCAACTGCTGCAATGACAGGCTGCGGGATCGCCTGGGGGATCGCACGTCCATTGGTAAGACCCAGTCTGGACGCCTTGGCAGCAATAGCCGACCGATGAAGCCCCAGTTCGCTGGATAGAGCACCCAGATTCACAGGCCCTGCTGCATATGCCTGTCGCAACCTCTCTACCCTATCGTCTGGCCAGACCGGCTTCCGCCGCTTGGAGTCCGGCGCTCCGGCCCCTTCCGTCATACCGACAGTACCTCGCCGTTGCGAAGTATCATGTCGTTCGGCGTCACCCGGCCACACGTAAGGAAGGAGACAAGACGGTGCGTGTCTGCATCCATATCAGCCTTTCCATTGCGGTAGCGCCATATGGAGGCGCGATTATAGCTACGCTCGATTGACATCAGTTTCGCTAGGTCAGTCAGCCGCTTAGAAAAAGCCTCGTTGGATATGCCGGCGGCCGTCAGGAAGTCGTCCAACGTCATTGTACCCGCCTATCGGTGTATCGCGCCAAGCCGCCTCGCGCAACCAAAGTCGCTGAAGCTTTCGCACGCATATAATGATGCAAACATTTACTCCTATTGACCAACCCACACCTCTTATGGTGATAGTTTGCATGTTTCTCGTGGCGATACGCTGTGCGATACCATTTTACGGAAATCAAGGTGTGTTACGGGGACAACTGACGGGGGGCCAGAATGCTGATGCGACAGACGGTGGAGCCGTCATGTTATGAAGGCAAGGGGAAATCCCAAAGTGGGGCACCCACTGCCTTTTCTAGTCATAACATGTTTATTTTATTGGAGTTATTTCACTGGCTCGAAACAAGCGGACGCGCGGTTCGTGACAAATCCATGATCGCGGTTGTTACCGGACTTGAGATGTCGGAGGTAACCAAAGCGATGACGGCCCTGCTAAAAGAGCAGCTTGTCGAGCCGACAAACCTGCGCGAACGTGTCCCTGCTCAGACGGTGACCGCCGATGGCGTTGCACGTTTGCATATTCTTCGCCAACTTCGACCGGCCCTCACCAACCAGCCACTTCCGATCCGGCTTGATCTCCTGGCCACAAACGCGGCTTGGCGATTGAAATGTCTGCAGTGCAAGCAGCCGTTCGCGTCCCAAGACCGGCGCTCGAACCGAATCTGCCCCATCTGCACATTCGTGATGAAGCGGGGTGGATGGGAGGAGGATCGCGTCTACTCAATTGGGGTCAGATAGGTTGCGTCCGGTCGATTTGCGTTTGCATCTTTTTTTGCAAAGCTCAACTCAAGAGGCCCGACACCGCCCATGGCGCCCCCCCCGAACCAAAAAGGTCGGACATATCCAGCTGCCAACGGTGGTCCCTCGAATGAATGCAGGTATCGGTGATGGGAATACTCCACGTCACCTTCAACTATGGGGGCTGGCAGCCCCCGAATTAGAGGGTCGAAATATGCAAATTGATTCCTTGTTTGCTACAGTCAACCGTGGCAGTGCTCCTCCGAATCAGAACCTCGCCGTCAAGGTCACAGGCTACGCTTTGTCAGATCGGCCCGAGGAAGCAGTGGTCATCGGCACCGATATTGCTTCTGGCCGTGACGTCCGTGTATCCCTTCGTCCAGATACACGTAAAAGCAAGAAATTTCCCCGGCCTGAGGTCGCCGATTTCGCTTTCGACATTACCAAGCTGCCGCCCCAGGCCATTGCTATCCAGGAAAATCTCCAGAGGGCGCAGCGTGCGGTCTACCCAGGCGGTGTGATCCTGTTCGATGACGTATCGCCAGCCCGCAACAAGGGCGACGGGAATTATACAGCTTGGTGGCCATCCAAGCTTGCCGCCAGCACCGACGACCTCGTCATGGTACGGATCGCCATGGCCCGCGCGCTTCCCGTTATTCAAGATCAGCGAACCGGCCAAATCCGGCAACAGGTGGAGAGCCTTTTCCCGGACGCCGCCGTGATGGTTTCTCGCACGGACCAACTCACGGAGCGCATCGCACAGTCATTGGATGTCGCATCAAAAGTTCCCGGCACCAGGGGCTTCATGCTCAGGGCCACCGATCCTGACAGCGGTGAGGTGAAAGCGGGGTTCGTGTATGAGTCGATCAAGCTCGATCCCCATACCAATGCCCCCATCGTCAAGAGTTCGAAAGATGTCGCCCAGGACATCCTGGCCACCGCCGTAGGGTCCGCCATCAGTAGCTGGGTGACCAATGGCCAGCCGGTCGAGATCGTACCGGTTGTCCGTGCCAACGTCGGCGCCGATACGGTGAAGAGCAACACCAAGGGAGCCACGCCCGAGGAGGTCCGGCCGTCCTTCGAGCGCTTCTACAAGACGTCGTCGGGGGAGGTCGGCTTCGCACCTTCCATCGTCGCGATGAAGCCCCGCAAGGGCGATAAAGGCTGGTTTGTCAGCCATGTCGGCCCGACGTCCACGGCGCCCGCCCTGTATGTACCGGAAATGGTGCCGACAGGGGTCAAGGAAGCGGCGCCGGCGGCGGCATTGGCTGCCGCCATCACCAGCGCCGAGCCGGAAATCAACCCGGATGACATTCCGGACCCGCTGGCGGACGAGTTGGATGACGATCTCGCCCACGCCGCGCGCCCGTGATGACAGTCCACTTATGAGAAATGGCGTCGGCCGGTGGTCGGCGCCATTTCTTTTGAAGGATACATGATGCAAAAAGCAGTTTGGATTGATTTGACAGCCTACGGCGGCCGGCTGCAACTGATCCAGGTGCCCAGCCGTGGGCGATACCTGATCGCGACGTTGGGGGCCGAGCACCAGGATCTGCGAAAGTTAGGCTTCAGCTGGTGGCCGCGCTCAAATGTCTGGGGAAAAGTCTCGGAACCTCTGAAGATCGACGACTGGCAGAAGCTGTTTCCTGCCGCTTTGATCCACGAACTTCCGCTCAATGAAATCCGCTTAGCACCCCGCTTTGTCCATTCGGCCGGACGAATTGACCAAAAAAATTCATCAACCGCACAGAGTGCGGTTTCAAATGCTGCTGAAGTGTCATTGATGCAGGTCGTCCAGCTTGGGCGGAATTTCCGAGGCGAGCAGGTGATGGAGGGTGCCGACGGCCGGTTCATTCGGTTGGACGACCGCACGGCCATCGAGGGATCACCGGATCAGTCTAGGGCCGCGTTTCTACGTGCTTCGCTCGGCGATCCCGACGAACTCGCCTTGTGTGCCGACGGCTTCGTGCTTGACATGGATGTCGGCGGGGAGCGGAAATCGTTCCAGGACCTGATCAAGTTCGGCCGGGTGATTGCCGACGAACTGCGGGCAGACGATCCCAGGTTCCGCCAGGTGCAGGAAGCGATCGAAGCATCGATCGTCAGAAGGATATCAAAGGAAGGTGCCCTCTCCAGGGGTGCGTTCGACCTGGCGGTGCGGCTCAACGACAACCAACCGACGATGAAGGCGAGAACGTCGTCTTCCGTCGCCCTTCAGCAGTATTCCACTCCGGGTCCTATGGCCGTCGCCGCACAATGGCTGCTGGATACCGAACGCCTGTCTGCCTCCGGCATCCGGCTTCTCGATCCGACGATCGGCAATGGCTCGCTTGTTTCCCTCTCTCCCGCTGCCAAAGTGCTGGGCTTTGACCTCGACACCAACCGCCTGGAGCGCGTAGCTCGCATGCTCGGCAACGTTGGTGAGGTCCACGCCGGCGACGCTCGTGCAGTTGCACTTCCTGAGCATGAAGCCTCCATCGTCAACCCGCCCTTCGGCGGTCTCGATCAACCGATCATCCGCGATGGCCTCCGCCTTTCCCGCGTAGACCAGCTGATCCTGTTCCGCACCTTGGCCGCGCGAACCCCAAGAGGGCGCACCGTGGCAATCATAGCCGGGGACAGCTACAAGTCGGCCTCTGCGGGCGAGGTGACGGCCGCCAGTCGGTATCTGTTCAACTGGATTGCCGACCATTACCACCTGGAAGGGGTCATCGAGGTTGATGGCCGGCTCTATAATCGGCAGGGTGCCGGTTATCCAGTTCGGCTCCTTTCCATCGGCGACAGGCGTGACACACCACTGCCTGGCGAAGGCGTGCGATCGGTTCCTTCAAAGCTTCCAGTCATCAGGGACTGGGATGCGCTTTGGACCTGGGCGTCATCCTTGCGCGACCAGCGCCAGACTGCTCCCGCCCTGGAAATCAGCCCTGCGCCGGTCCCAACGAGGTCCAAGGAGCTACGCGCCTCCAACACTTATCAAACCCCCTATGTGCCGTTCTCACGGGTATCAGAGCCGGAAGCGATGATCCCGAAAAACCTCGCCGCCGGCACAAGAGCCGCCCTGGCTCGGATCGAGGACGAGTATGGGTCTATCGACCAGTATGTCGGCGACGAACTGGGGGTGGCCCAGGAGGAGCTGGGAAAATTCTGGTCCGCAGAGCAGGTCGATGCCCTCGCCCTCGCCCAGGCCAAGATCTCCGCCGGAGAGGCCTTTGTGGTTGCCGATCAGACCGGCTTCGGCAAAGGCCGTATCCTCGCCGGCCTGGCCCGAGCTGCCATGCGAAAAGGCATGGCCGTGCATTTCGTTACGGAGAAGGCGAACCTCTTTTCCGATTTCTGGCGGGATCTTTGCGACACCGGCAGCGCCGACCTCGCAGGCCAACCCCTGATCCTCAATGACGCAACGGGCATTCTAGACACGATCACGGGGGAGGTGCTGGTTCCTGCGACCCCGAAACAGGTTCGCGATGCAGCCCTGGCGGGCGGAACCATGCCTTCCGACGCAATGCTGTCGATGTCGACCTATTCGCAGTTCAACAGCGAAGAGGGCCGCAAGTCAGCCTGGCTGGAGAAGGTCGCCAATGGCTGCCTGCTCCTGCTGGACGAAAGCCACAATGCCGCCGGCGATTCAAACACGGCGACCAACATCGCCGCGGCTGCATCCGGAGCGGCGGCGGTCGGCTATTCCAGCGCCACCTTCGCCAAGGATGCGAAAAACCTTGTCGCCTACGCTCCGCTTTTTCCGCAGAGCGTGAACGCGACGGAACTGCCCGAGATTCTGAGACTCGGCGGTGAGCCTATGATGGAAACGCTCTCCGGGATGCTCGCGGAACGGGGGAATATGATCCGGCGCGAGCATGACCTAAGCGGCGTCACGTTTTGCTCCCACATCGATGATCAGCGCCTGGAGCGGAATCGGCATCTCTGCGATCAACTGAGCCCCATCCTTTCGGCGATGGCGTTCCTGAGCGGCGATGTCAACAAGTTCGTATCCGCGATCAAGAAGGAAAACCGCAAGAGCCTGAAAAACGTTCCGGAAGCAGATAGAAAGGGTGCGCGTCTCCAGGTCACCACCTTCAACGTCATAAGCAGGCTCTACAACATCAGCCGCCAGTTCAGTCTGGCGCTGAAGACTGAATTCACGGTGGAGAAGACGCTGGAGGCCCTCGCCGCTGGCCGCAAGCCGACGATCGTTCTCGAAAACACGATGGCGAGCCTGCTTGATGAGATCACACAGGACCTAGCGCCCGATGAGCCGGTGGGCCTGCAATTTCGCGACCTGCTCAAGGTGATGGCGCAGCGCTTGCTGACGATCACGGAGAGAACGGGCTATGGAGCGCCGACGATCAGGGAGATTTCTGATCCGGATACGCTGAATGCGCATAAAACGTTGATAGAGATGATCGAGGAGTTCCCCGATCTGCCCTTGTCGCCAATCGACACGATCAGGGAGGCGATCACCAATGCCGGCTATCGGTGCGACGAGATCTCCGGCCGGTCGCGGATGCTTGTCGGTGACCGGCTTGTCGAGCGGACGCAGGTCCCTCGCACCTCGATCGTCGCCGGGTACAACTCGGGTCAGATCGACGCGCTGGTCCTCACCAGGGCCGGCAGCACGGGGATCAGCCTGCACGCATCCGAGAAATTCGCGGATCAGCGCCAGCGCGAACTGCTGGAATTGCAGATCGCGGCCAACGTCGCCGAGCGCATGCAGTTCTGGGGCCGGATCAACCGCAAAGGGCAGGTTTCACGGCCGATGATCTCCATGCTGTCATCGGGGCTCGTCTGCGAGCTTCGCGAGCTGGCCATGCAGAACACGAAGCTGAGGAAACTAAGCGCGAACGTCACCAGCAATCGGGAAAGCTCCGCCCTCGACACGGATGTCCCAGACATCCTCAATGTGGTTGGTGATGAGGTCTGCCGGGAAATCCTTGAGAGCCGCCCAGAGCTGGCTCACAGGCTTGCGATAGAGATGCCGGAGGACAAGCCGGACGGTCAGGATCTCTGGTATGTTAACAAGCTTCTGAGCCGCCTCATTCTCCTACGCTCCGACGAGCAGGAGGAGCTGTGGGAAAGCGAGATCAGCGCCGCGTATGATGCGAAGCTCAACGAATATGCGCTGCGGGGCGAAGACCCCTTTAAGGCGCAGGATCTTGGCAAGGCCCGTGTGACCCAACGGGTCCTTTTCGAGGGCGCCCAGGTCGACACGGACGACCCTTTCGAGGGACCGATCTATGTCAGCACCCTGGAAATCGAAAGGGAGGCCAAACCGCTGCGGAGCGATTTTCTGCAGGAGGCTATCCAAGCCGGCTGGCGGCATCTGTCGGATACGACGAAGCTGCCAGCCGACGACGCGATGCCGATGCTGACGAAGCGCATCCGTCAGAACTCGATGCAGCTCCTGCGGCGTGTGTTGCCTGAGCGCTTTGAAACGGTTGACCAAGCGCTGGCGGATGAAAAGCCCAATGCCGTGAAAGCGACCTACAATCGTCTTGCCGCACTTGTCAGCCATCTTCCGAACATCGTGCCCGGCGCTGGCATCAGCATTACGGGGAACGAAGGTGCGATCGAACGCCATGTTGTGATCCGAGTGGAGGTGCCGCAGAAGGGTCGCGAGCACAATGCGGGTGCTTGGTCCATCAGGTTCGCAGCACCAGGAACCGACCGCGTGCGCGCGCTCTCGCTCTATGCGCTGATCAACGATCCGAACTTCGAATGCACCGGGCCCGTGCGCAGCTTTCATGAATTCGATAACGCCCCAGCGGGTACGATCATCGAGCGGCGGGAGGTACTCGATGGCAACCTGTTCGACGCGGCGCGGTTTTCCCACCAGCATCGCCTCGGCAAGGTAGTCACCTATGAGGACGACCAGGGACTGAGGCGGCGTTGCATCCTGGTGCCGAAGAAGGCCGGACCGGTCGCCGAGTTGCCCGTCGAGCTTCGATCAGCCGAGATGGTTCGCGAGTTTCTCGCCGACCATCCGGAAGGTGAACTGGTGGACACGCTTCAATCACGTACCGGAGAGGGCTTGAGGATCGTCTGGACAGGCGGCCATGCCCGGCTGTTTTGCCCAGGCGCTACCGAAAAGGGGGGACGGTATTTCGCCGACGCCAGCCTTGTTGCGATCACGGGCGAGTGGGCAGGGTCCAGGGCGCTGATGGGGGTAAACCTCAAGGGCCTGGACAAGCTTCCTGAGGTTGCCGACTTGCTCTTCTCACGCGGAAACCGCCTCTATTGCGCGCCTGAGTTTCGGGCCTGGTTGAACGAATACAAGAGTCGAAACGTGCAGGTCCTGAGCCGGCATTGCCGCAATACCGATTCTGACGGCGAGACGGATTTGTCTCCCAACATGTCGGCACGATGATCATCACAGCAACATCAAGGGAGCGCGGCCAGAAGGCGGCGAGTGACGATGGTTCTGGTTCTGAAGAAGGATGTTGAGCATGTGATCGGGCGGGCGTTACCGCCCCCCGGCGGAAAGCTCCAATGGCGGTCGCCGGCATTTGACGAAAGCGAGTTGGTTGGCGAGGCGACGATCGCGCTGATGGGTGATGGCGGGCTTGAATTTCAGGTCGTGGAACGGGCGATCGCCGGCGGAGATGCGGACATGGTGGTGGAGCTGGTAGGCCTGCTCACGCCGGCTGGCATCGAATTCAGGCTGCCCGAGGATACCGTTCTCGACCGCCTCGCAGCCGTCAGGGAAGCGGTTTCGCAGTTCGACCTGGTGGAGGGTGCCTGATGTCCATCGTCCTGACCGAGAAGCCCTCGCAGCGCCGGAACGTCATCGCCGCCGTTGGCTCACAATACGGAGAAGTCCATGCCTTGCAGGGCCACCTTCTTCGGCTTGCGGAACCGGAGGAGGTCAATCCGCACTGGAAGGCATGGACCTACGATGTCCTGATACCGCCTGCTGGCCTTTATCCTTGGCGGCCGGACGATGGCGGTGGCAAGCCAGCCAGGCTGAAGACTATCCTCCAGGCGCTGAAGCAGACGGACCTGGTCTTCTTGGCCACCGATCCCGACAGGGAGGGTCAGCTCATCGGCGAGGAGCTTCTGGACTATGCGAAGTTCCGCGGCCGGGTGATGCGCGTGACCTTCAATGCCGAGGACAAATCCTCAATCCGAACGGCCTTCGGGAAAGCACGGCCGAATGCGGAGTTCCGCAATCTGCGCGAGGCGGCGATCGCACGGCAGCAAGCGGATCAGATCTACAATCTGTCACTGACGCGGGGTGCCACGATCGCCTTCCGCAAAGAGGGAGCACGCGGCGCCGTCGGTGTCGGGCGTGTAATGACCGCCACCCTGGCGATCGTCTGCCGGCGGCAGCTGGAACGCGACAACTTCGTTGCAAAGGCCTACTTCGTCGTGACGGCCCGGTGTAACACGGCGGCCGGCTCCTTCCAGATGCGTCGTATCGGGGACACGCTGACAGATGAAGCGATTGCGCGTTCAGTCGCTCTCGCGGCCGGTACCTGGTCCGGCCCCCTCTCGGTTGAGAAATCGGTCGAGCGCCAAGCGCCGCCCATGCTGTTCGACATCGCCGGCTTGATCGCCGCTGGAGCATCTGCCTGGTCCTGGTCGGCGGAAAGGACGGCAGAGGTTGCCCAGTCGCTGTATCAGGAGCACAAGCTCATCACCTATATCGGGTCAGATGCGAAATACCTGCCTGAGGTCCAGGCGTCGGACGCTCCCGCCCTCGTCTCCGGCCTCGCCCAGCTGGGGCCCTATAAGACGCTGGCGCCCACCACGCCAACGATCAGGTCCGGCAAGGGAGGGCATTATTGGGATAAAGGTCTGGAAGGGTTCCCGCATCACGCCATCGTGCCGAACGTAAATGTGCTTGCGGACCATCAGGCGGCGGCAAGCGCCTACGGGGCGCTGTCTGGTGACGAGCATAAGCTGTTCGACCTGATCGCCAGACGGTATCTGGCGGCGGTTTCCGGAGATTTCGTGTTCAACCAGACCATCGTGAAGGCGCGTGTGTCCGTTCACGGCGCTGAACACGTTTTCGAAGCCCGTGGGCGCGTCCCTTTGGAATATGGGTGGCGTGGGATATGGCAAGATCCGGCCGATGACCAATCGGGAAAAGACACCGACGACGACAAGGCCGTCCTGCTGCCGGAAGTCGCCTCCGGAAGCCCCGCAACATTGGCCGATCCCCGCATTGAGGCGAAGAAGACCAAGCCGCCGCCGAACTACACCGAGGGCACGCTGGTGACCGCCATGAAGGAAGCCTGGCGTTTTGTGGATACCGATGCGGAACGGGACCGTCTCAAGGAAGCCCGTGGTATCGGCACCGCTCGAACGCAGCCCGAGGTTCTCAAACGTCTAAAAGTGCGAGGGCAGTTGACGGACGCGGGCAAATACATTGTGCCCACTCAAGAGGGCATGGGGCTTTTCTCCGTCCTCAGTGAAATAGCGCCAAGGGTCGTCAATCCTGCCATCACGGCCGATCTTGAAGACCGGCTTGATGGCATTCTGTTGGGGAAAGCGAAAACCGGGGAGATCCTTCAGGCAATCGCGACAGAGGTCGGCATCGTGATGGAGCGCTTCCAAGGCAAGTCATCGACGCTTGGAGGAGACCGCCCGCCCAAGCCGGCAATCGAACCCATCGAAGGTCATGGCGCTTCGTGTCCCGCCTGCGGCACCGGTAGGATGATCACACGCAAGGGCCGTGGAATGCCATTCCTAGGGTGTTCGGCCTATCCGAACTGTAAGCACGCGATTTTTCCTGACAGAGGAAGCGAAAGTGACACTTCACGGAAAGCAGAAACGGCCACTGGTGGCGATGTGGCATATGCCATGGATGGCAAGGGCCAGCGAATATACCTGACGACCGAGTTCGAAGAAAAGGATACGGTCAAGCGATTGGGAGCGCGTTTCGACGGCAAGGAGAAACGGTGGTATATCGACAGTTCGATGGAGCGCGGACCATTTGAGCGGTGGCTGAAGTGAGGGATCTCTGATGAAGAATCAAACTGATCGTGATGACGAAGATGAAGCCGTCGAACTGACCGACGAAGAATTGCGCGACCTCGGATTGGAAGAAGACGAAAACTAGAAGGAATTGGTGGCGATAGGTTTATATATTTCGAGTTTATCAGGTTTGAAGTTGGAGTTGTCGTTTGCACATATAGGCGTCATCCCTGATGGGTAGGAGTTGCCAATCGGAGGACGACCATGGTGAAGCGATTTACCCCGGCTGACAGGATGGCCCCATATGAGCGTGCAGCCCAAGCGGTGCTGGACGCGATCAGGAGGGGTGTCGACCCCTGGCGCCCCTCCTGGTCGGCAGCCGTCAATATCAATGTCCCCTTCGTTCCCGTTAACGCGTTGACCGGCCGTCAATATCGGGGGGTCAATCGCATCGTCCTCAGCTTTGCCGCGTTTGACGACGGCGACGATGTGAAGATATGCATGGCGGGCGGAGACCCCAGGTTCTGCACCTTCAACCAGGCAACTGGGCGCGGGTGGCGCATCAAGAAGGGAGCTAAGGGCTTCCCAGTTTTCTTTTACAAACGCCGGGAGAGCACGCTGGCCATCGACGATCCTGGCGAGGTGGACGAAGCCCGCCTCGCGGCTGATCGCGGGGACGATAGCTTCGTGATCGAGGGGGAAGAGGTTTTCCGGAAACGGAGCATTCCAATTCTGAAGACCTACACCGTCTTCCACGCGTCCCAGATCGATGGCATCCCTGCGATCGAGGATGTTATCGTGCCGGCCTTGGGATGGGCCTCGGTGGAGGCGGCCGAACAGATCGCAGCAGCGTCGGGTGTTCCCGTTATCCATGGATCGACCCAGGCCGCGTATGTGCCGGCGCTCGACAAGGCCCTGATGCCTGCCAAGCATAGTTTTTCTAGTGCTGCCGATTACTATACGACGCTGATCCACGAACTTGGCCATGCAACAGGCCATCCCAGCCGGCTGGCCAGGATGTTTGGGATGCCGGGAACGACAGATTACGCCAGAGAGGAACTGCGCGCGGAAATGGCGTCATTCATGCTGTGTGGCGAGATCGGGCTCAATGGCAAGATTGAGGACCATGCCAGCTATATCGACCATTATCTCAAGCTGTTGGAGAACGATCCGCGCGAGTTGTTCCGTGCATCGAAAGATGCGCAGGAGATCGCGGACTGGCTGTATGAAAGGGCATTTGGTCAGCGGCTGGATCTGGTGTTCGACTATGGTGTCCGAACAGACGATAACGAGCGGGTAATGATCGATGTTGCAGATATCGATGGATATCAGCTGGCGTTGTTATGAGCGACAAGCTGTGGATAACTTGTTGCAGTATTTTATAGTTATTAGAATCAATATGGATTTAGTAGATTACACATTTACCGCCTCCGAAAGCGGTGGTGGATCATGGGGTTACAGGACTTTTGGTCGGTGATCTGGCGAATCAGGGTCGCCAATTGATTGAGCTTTCGGCTGGTGATCCGGCGAGCCTTGGGGTGGGATAGGTCGAATCATCGTCGGCGATAAGGAGGAACAGGACTTTTGGTCGGTGATAGGGCGAGTATGGATTTCGGCCGAATCCCGTGTTTGGTCGGCGAAAGAGCGAGTAGATGCGGGCTTCTAAGGGAATTGGTCGGTGATAGGTCGAGGCTGAACCTGTTGATGGCCTCGCGATGGCCGATTCTCGACGCTGAACGGCTCCCGCGTTCCCAGCCGCGTTCCCAGAAGTTCGCCCTATTGCCGACCAATCCAGCTGTCGGCCCTAAAGGGCGGCGTGAAGTTCGACCTATCACCGACTTGGCGGGGGATAAGATTCGACTTATCGCCGACTATCATGCAGAGGGGGCTGGACAGTTGCTGTCATACCAGATTTTGATAGGCCAGCTTGGAGACCGCGATGACCACCCAGCTTGCACTTTCCCTGGTTTTTGACAGCCCCCTCGTCGGCAAGGTCAGCAACGACAGGACCAACATGGTGTTTCCCTTCTTCGCGCTGACGAAGGAGAGGGTCACAGAGTTGCCGGCCTATGACGATGGCACGGTTCGTATCGAAGTTCGCGGTACCGAGCTGGGCGTGGCAACGATGTGGGACAAGCGGCTGCTGATCTATATCGCGTCGCTTATCCAGGGCAAGGTCAACCGTGGCGAGCTGATCGAGACAGGCTCCCGGCGGGTAACATTCACCGCCCACGATTTCTTCCGCGTCAACGATACATCGCCCAATGAGGGCGCCTACGACCGGCTGCTGGAAGGGTTGAAGCGACTGAAGAGCACCACCGTTTTCACCAATATCGAGACCGGCGGTGAGGGGGAGGATAGTGCATTTAGCTGGGTGTCTGATTACAAGCTCTCCTACCGTCGATCCGAAGATGGGAAGACAAAGACCTTAAAGGGTATATCGGTAGAGCTGTGCCCCTGGCTGTGGCGAGCGATCATGCGCGATAACCGCATGCTGACCTATCACGCCGATTTCTTCCGGCTGGGGCCTATCGAGCAGCGGCTCTACGAGATTGCCCGGGCGCACTGCGGGAACCAGCCCGGCTTCCGGATCAATATTGAGAAACTGCGCCGAAAGGTTGGCACACAGCAAGAGTTGAAGCACTTCAAGGCACTGCTGGTGAAGCTGACGAAGCAGAAGGACGCCCTCCCTGAATACAGACTAGCCCTTGTAGACCCACGCAGCCGCGGGGCTGATCGCAAGGCCCCTCGTCAACCGGGGCGCACGCCGCTCAAAGGGTACATGGTCTGGTTCTTTCGGGATGACCAACCTTGGACGGAGATGATGAAGACCCCGATTGACGGCTATCCTGAGATCGACGGCAGCGAACTGGTGACTGTCGGCGAAGCTTAAGCTTCATGGCATCACCGCGCGAGCGCAGTCTTGTTCCCTGATGGCGTGGACGATTGTCTCCAAGTCGGTGGTGAGCGACAGGAGAGCCCGGCCGGCGGCACCCCGGAGCTTGTTCAACCGCTTAACAACATCCAGTCGCGTTGCAGGACCGTAGCCGGCGAGCTGACGCACCATCGGGTCGGCGTGCGTCCGCAGCATGTCGGTCTTGGTGAGCATCACGCATCGGCCGCTGCCGGCAGTGGATGCCGACGTCGCCGGCGGCCTAGCCCTGGTCTCGTTGGTAACCGGGCCGGTATCAGTGCTGACAAGGCGGCCGAGCGTGTCCTGCGGGCGCGGACCGGTCGTTCGATTGAACAGGATGCCCGAGAGGTAGGCGGCGAGGTTGGCTATAGGTCGATAACGGGAGCTGGCCTCCCGGCGCTGGGAGACGACCAGGGCCTCAAGGACCGACAGCGCGGCGACGAGGGGCCGGCGCTGAGCGACCCTGTGGTAGGCGGTGAGCGAAAAGCCAGCGATCCGCGATTTCAGGAGGTCTTCGACGGCGGCGAGCCAAGCGGCAGTCGATTGGCCGTTGAGACCGGGGAGGGCGTCCGGCGCCACTTGGCGGACGGCATAGGCGGCCAGGTCAAGGAAGGTGGTCTCCTCGATGTCTGCCGGCCCGGTCGGTGTGGCAGCCGCAGGCACTTCCGTGACGCGAGGTGCTTGTATCTGTTGAGAACAAAATTTCGACCTACAGCCTAAGTTTGTAGAGGTTGTAGTAGTTTTAGATATAAGTTCCTGACTCTTGGCTGCGGATTTTTGCACCCCCCGCGCATTTGAGCGCCCGCCCTGCACCAGGGACGATGCCGACACCAAGAAGATGTTCGGGAGCGACGTGACTTCGTTGACCCGCTCTTCGATCACCCGCAGGAAGCCCTGCTGCTGGAGCACCCGACAGGCGGCCTGAACGGCTCTTACAGACACAAGGCATTGCCGGCCCAGTTCCGCGATCGTTGATCGGTAGGACCGGGAGCCATCCGCCGTAAGGTCTGCCAAGCGGGCGGCGACGATCCGCATCACGGGCGTCAATAGGGGCAGCATGCCGGCGACATTGCCGCCCATGGAGATGAGCTTTGCGGTCGCTGCGTCGGCCTGCGCCCGGCGGGCGTCTGCGCTGGCCAAGCGCGGGCGGCGCGCTCCAGCTGGTTCTGGTCGCATCGGGTTCTTCCGTGAAGATATGGGGTGGCGCACGCGGCTGCGTCAGGCAGCACGTCCCCATTCGAAGAATCCGATTGCGATTTCACGATTGGCGGGGGTATAATCTCCCTTGCGACTTGGAGATCGGTTCCGCAGCGCTGGAAACGCTTCGTGATCGGTGCAATGCAATTAGGTTCTTCGGCAGGGCGGTCTTTCGGGGCCGCTTTTGCTTTTTGTGCCTATGGGATCGGGCTTATTCCGACATGTTCGGCCTCGGCATCAGGTTGGTGCCGGGCCGTTTCCTTATCGGAGTTTGGGGCCGGCGGGGTCTTCCTCATCGCGGGCGGTGCCACGCTGCAGGAATTTCAAGAAGTTACCGGCAGTTTCGGAGGTTTGCAAACGCTGACCGTCAGTTCCTGCTAAAGCGGAACGAATTTTGTCATTTGCATCTCCGGGGAGCGCATTCAAAACGCACGCTGTCAAATTTGCAGCTTTGACGGGAAGCTGATCCAGCGTAAGAGCCGAAGGAACTACCCACGACGCGAGAGAATCCTCGACGAAGCGTGCCCAAGACGGCGACCGCAGTGTCAGCGGAGTCGATTCGATCATGTGTAAACCGCGTTCATTGATTCGACCATTGGCGCCGATCACACCGCGAATTTGCACTTGGTCTGCAAAAGTCGCGAATGTCGATGGGCGGCCGATCCCGGTTTCAAGCAGCAACATCACCGCACGGACATCGGGCCGGACCAAATGAGCGCCCAGCTGGGCCTCCTGCTCGCCGGTTCTCGGGCGCCGCCATCCTGTTCGCCGGCTCCAGCCCAGTGATGCCAAGTCGGGCGGCAAGGCCCCGAGGTCGGGGGTCTCATCGACCAGGTCCTGCCCTGCCTCCATTTGTCGGCGCGCGACGAAAGCCGCTGTCGCGGCCATTGCCGGCAGGCTCGACAAATCGGAAGCGATGGGAACATCGGTGACAGGGTGCGGAGCCTCGTGCGCGCCGGCGGCCCCCTCATCGCTTTCGCCGCGATGTGGGTCATAGCGCAGAGCGTAGCGGTTGGCGATGGCCGCGATCTGTTGGCGACCTGCGGTGCCGATCAATCGTCCAGACGCGCGGGGATAGGACAGCAAGCCCGCCTCGTAGGCCTCCTGCATATCGTCCATGATGTCTTTCACCGGGCGGTCCAATGCAGCCGCGGCGTCGATCAGGAGTTCGCCGGTCGAAGCCGGTGCCACGCGAGCCGGGAAGGCCGTCGCTCTGGCCAGCCTAGTCAAGATTTCCGGTGGCAGGTCGGGGTGAAGACCGGGGAGCGTGGCAATCCAGTGTCGGCCGGCGTCAGCCGCTAGCGCCTTCACGCGCGTCATGGCGGATGGAACCAGATCCTGGTCCCAGGAGCCAAGCAGGGCCGTCCACACGCGGCCAGCAGGGCGGCCAGGTCGGCTGAAGACGCTGCCGATGATCCTGTCCACGACAGCGCGGGCTCGACCGGGCACCGCGCTGGCGATATTGACGGGACCTGCGGCAGCCAATGCGACCGTCAGCCCATTGGCGGTCAGCGCCGGCAGACGCAGCCGCCGAAGGTCTGTGTGCCCTTCCAGGATGGCTGCAATGTCGGCGGCGATGACGTCGCCTTCCTGATCCGGATCGGTAGCGACATACACGATGTCATGGCGCCGCGCCGCCGACCTGATCAGGTTGATGCGCTCCAAGTCGCGTGGCTGTCGCGCAGCATGGTCCAGGAGATCAGAGCCGATCGCTACGGGCCAAAGAGAAGAAGGCAGGCCGAGCAGGTGACCCTTCGTTGCGACGATCTCGGCGTTCCTGATACCAATTTCGCGAGCGAGATGGGCGAAGCGTCGGACCTTGCCTGGCGCTTCGATCAAGAATAGCGGCACGGCGCGTCCCCGGCAGGTGGCTTAAATGGTCAAGCTGGGACCACTATCTTCAAGATCATGATCGTGGCCGGGAGATTGGTTGCGCCTGGTCAATGCGGCCAGAATGACCTTGATCGCCTTTATCGCCGCCTTGACGCTGTCACCCAGCGTCTTGTCACCGTTCGGGACTTTCACGTCGGGAATATCCTTCACCTGGTCCAGGATCGGATTGGCGGCCTGTTTCAACAGATCATGCACCTTCGTGGGATCGTAGCCGGCGCGGGTTGCCGCGAGGCTCGCCTTCTGAATGTTGGTGGCGAACTGTCCGACATCGTCGGACAGCTTCTCGAACAACGTCTTAGCTTCCGGGTTGGCGGCCAAGGCTTCCGAGAAGGCCTTGCGGTCTTGGTCTGTTCTGAGCTGACCCTTAAGGAATGCTCCGACAGGCGAGTTTCCTAGGCGGTCTAGCGTCTTCTGGACGGTCTCACCGGCGTCATCGACCTGCTGGAATGCATCGACAGTCCGTGACTTGCGATACGCGTGGAGTTTGTCCGATACGGCCCGCCCTGCCAGGGTCAGAGCCGAGGGCGCATGGCGCGGCGGCGCCGGCGGACGGGGCCGTCCCCAGCCGCCCAGGGAAAAGCCCCCGCCACCCATGCCGGCGGGCGCGGGGCCGGGTGCGCCCGCGTTGAGCGCTGAAGCATACATGGCGGCCTTCTGATCGAAAATCCGTTGCCCTTCCGCTGTGGCGGCCTGGTCCAGGTCCTCGCGTATCGCCGCCGCCAGCTCATGTTCGGCCTCGCCCAATTGGGATATATCATCAAACAGACGATGGTATGTTTTTGATTCAGTAGTGTTGAAATCGATATCGACGTCTCCATCGATAGTGTCCCATTCTGGTTGCTTGCGGGACCAAGCGATCATCAAGGCGTCATAAGGTGGCACGCCTCCTTCCCGCCAAAATGCCTCAGGACCAGGGCTCATCGGGACGGCCGGCAGTTGGAACCCGCCGGCCATCGGCCCGCTGCTGAAATCATGCTCATCCGCCTGCGGGCCAGGTGCATCTGGCTCCGGGGACGCATCACCGCTGGAGGTCGTATCGCCTGGCGGCTTCGCCGCAGCGCCGTTGGGGGAGGGGGCGGATGCGCCAGCCGGGGCTGCCTCCTTGGGCGCATCTTCCGGTTCCTGGTCCTGGCGGGCCGCGTGCGCGTCCATCGCCTTGAACATATCGTTGAAATCCATTTTCGTTTGGCCTCATTTGCTGGCTGGGCTGCCGCGATCGGGATCGAGGTAATCTGCGATTTCCGTGGTGCGGGGCAGGATCGTCGCCAGGGTGGCAGAGATCCTTTCCAGTGTCTGGCTGTCCTGGAACTGCATGAAAGTGCGCAACGCCTCGATCTGCACCAGCTCGCGTACGAGCTGATCACCGCGCATGTCGATCAGTGACGCATGCCAAGCGGGGTTTGCATGCCGGCGCAGGACTTCGGTCTGGAGGTAATCGTTCATGCTGACGGTCGCTTGATCCTGGGCAGGCACGACCCCGCCCAGGACAGCGTCACGCCATTGGCCGAGCTGGGCGACTGGCACATAGCGCGCATGGATCGCCATCAGCGCCTGGTCCGCCACGCCGTGCTGGCGCTCGCGGTCCTCCGCCTGCATCAGGTTAGCCCGCCCGTTCGGCGTGTTGCGCCAAGTCGGGTCATAGTCCGGTCCCACCGATCGCACCAGGCTGCGGATATAATCCTGGGCGGCCTCGACCTGTCCTTCGGTCTTGTATGTCTTGTCCGTTGGCCAGAGCGGTGTCGGCGACCATTTGCCAGTGGCGGCGTCTTCCTGGGTGCAGCCGGCTTCGCCCCGCCTCCACCAGGTGCAACCTTTCGACCGATATGGGTAGAGGCTGGCCATCGCGCCGTCATGGTCGGCGCCATTGCGTGCGGCGGCACCTCGCCACGACGCAGCGGCGGCCAGCAGGCGGGTTTCGTTCACGGATGTTGCGGTCACGGCCCGGCCGATGCCGGTGGAGGAAGGGGTGGCGCTCCGACAGCCGGCCCTGGTGGGCGTGCGCTGCATGACGCCTTCGGCTCGCATGGCATCTTGTTGCAAGCGGCCTTGGGCCTGAGTCTGCTCGTTGGTAATGGCACCAATACCGGCGACAACAGCCCCGAGCCGGCCGCTGATTTGTCCGAAGCCACGAGCCATCGTCGTTGACATGGTGGCATCAAGCGCTGCGATCCGGGCCATCACTTTGCTGGTCTGGGCCTCAGCATGAATGTAATCGTATCCGCCCAGGGCGTGAGCCTGGTGTGTGATCGAGAGGGTTGCAGCACCCACCAGAAGCAGCTTACGCATGGTTTCCTCCGTTATTTGCCGCCGAACAGGTTGTCAAGGATCGAGCCCGACTTACCCTGCTGGCCACCGGAGCTGCCAGTTGGCATGTAAATCTTGACCGAGGACGTGCTGCCGGTGCTGTTGACCGCCGTGCCGGGCGGTAGGGGCACTTGGTTGGCGTAGACCGAGCCGTTCAAAGAGGGAACTTGGGACCAGACTTGATCAGCTGCAGCGCATGCTTTGCCTAACAGGTCATTAACTAGGCTGGACATCAGGCCCGACACGTCGAAAAGGATGTCGACACCTCGGGGATTGACGAACCGTTCAAGGCACGAAAGTTGCATTATGTTGGCGGGTCGGCGGATGACAGGCAGAATGACATTCTTATATTCGCGGTCCGCAGCCTGGATGGCCACGGTTTCGTATTTTTGCATTGTAGCGTCATCACATCCATCGGCAGCCATCTGTGCTGTTGCTGCCTGGGACAGGAGAAGCGACAATGCCATACTCAGGGCCAATGTTTTTTTCATCATTTTCTCCAGGAAAATTCCTCGTCATAATCGACCATGAAGGGCGGACAGAACGATGGCCATACGGTCCGGGGCGAACAGGCGCTCCAGGACATGCCGCCGGTGAATGACGGTCAGACATTCGCGCAGGATGCGGGCCGCCTCCGCGACCTGCTGGGAGCCGTCCAGCGCCAGCAGGCGATCGACTAGGTCCTGGTGGGTGGTGGCGGCTGGCGGGACGACGGCCGCCAGGAATTCCAGAAGGCGCAGCCGGCGGCCGGCGCGCAGGTGTGCCAGCGTCAGCGCCAGATAGGGCAGCAGCTCGGCTCGCCCCAGCTCCTGCAGCATGTGCGGCGCGACCTGATCCAGGTCCCGACCCAGCTCGACGACGGCGGCATCGATCTCCAAGGAACTGATGTCGGCGGGCCAGCCTTCGGTCAGTTCGAGGTCGTGAACACAGCGGCGGAAGGCCTCACCGTGCTGGCCCAGCCAATCATCGATCGCATCATCCTCCAACATCGACAATTGCCGCTCCTTCCGACTGGCCGTGCAAACATCCCAGCCCTAACCTGCCTATGTTTGGCGATCAAACATCGCTGCTAAGATTAGGCGAAGCGGATGCAAACGGAGCGTGGCGACAGCAGGGGCAGATGGTACGTCCCCTTCAGCGGCGCTTGGTCGGCCTGGTCACCAAGGGTCAAGGCCGTGGCGGGCGCGGCCCTTGATGGCGGGCGGGTAATCGGCAGCGCGTTGAGCGTGCGATCCTGGCGGGATCTGCTGGGCCGGCTGCGTGCGGTACCACCTCCCTTGACGGAGCACCAGGCAGTGCTGCGGCGTCGCGCCGGCATCAACCTGGTCGCGACGGGGTTGCTGCTGCTGGTCGGCGCCATGGGCGCCGGTCTGGCCCATGGCGGGGCGGCGGGGATCGTGCTTTTCTTAGCCGGTGCCGGCATTGGTGGCGTGTTCTGCCTGGCCGGCTGGCATGTGGGGGTGTGGCGATGATGCCGATCATCTGGGCGATCTATGGTCTGCTGGCCTTGGGGCTCGGTTGGCCGCTCTTCAGATCGGTCGCGCAAGACTCCACCGAAGCCGCCGTGGTCCTGCTGGGATTCAGCGCTCTTTGCACCTTCCATCTCGCGAGGCGCACCCAGGCTTGGATTAACCAGCTCGGGCCCAGGCCTGGCTGGCGTGTGGTCCTTGCCAAGCTGCCAGGATGGGTGGTTTGGGCGGGGGTGTTTCCGTTCGCCTTCATCATCGCGGGCATGGTGACCGCGCTGCTGGGGGCGGTCGTGCTGTCCTGGGTGGAGGCGACGGCGCCGCAGACCAAGATGCTGGTGGTGCTGATCAGCTTCCTGGTCACCTTATTGCTTGCCGGTGCCGGCGCCTACCATGTTACCCGCCAACTGAAAGGGCGAAAAGACGCTTAGCGTTGAAGGTTCAATACGCAACATGCATATTACCGGCACTTGCAATCAACAATCTGCATGTGACCATGCGCATTTATGTTTCTCAGATTTTCACTGCCGTACTGGCCTCCGTTGTCCTGACGGCATGTTCAACGGGTGCCCAGCTCCAGGGGCCTGGACGGCATCAATATTTGATCCGTGAGGCATGCGCCAACCGACCGTTGGAATCTTCGCGCGGAGGCCTCAATTACACCTTCGGGCTTGACGTCGATCTCTCTCTCCGTGAGACCCGAAACGTACGCCTCACTCGGGCAGCCAGTGGCCAGGAAGAGCGATACACCGAGGCAATGCATGGCGGTGGCGGGAAAGAATGCGCTGGCGGCGAGGTCGTGGCTACCACGATGATGCCCGATGGTCGCTTCAAATTCCGTTACGAATTCGCTGGCATCATTGAAAACGGGTCGCGCCGAGACGAGTTCGTGCGCGTGACGATTGAGGACAAGATCCGCTACAATCCTGGTGCCCAGAGCGCGGGCATGAGCAAGGGCGTCGCATATCGATTTTATCTGGATTGAGGCCTATTGCCAGAGAGGCAGCGTTTCCCATCGTACGGGGAATGCCGCGTCTTGGATCGTCACGCCCAGAATAGCGGGGAAGTTGGTGATGTGGTCCCGCACTCGCCTGTTCCAGCTGCTGGAGGGATTGATGTGGCGTATCAGGTACTGGATTATCGCAGCGGCTCCATATGTGCGCGTCAATACTGCTGGCGGAGGAGATCGGCGGTCTGGTCTTGATATGTGATCCAGGAGCGGGATGTCGCCCACCACCGTCGGCTTGGGCTGAACATCCAGGTTGCGGTTCCAAAGGCGCCCATGATGGGCGCAGATGTTGCGAACGTGGTTGATCGTGCGAAGCCAGCCCACCAGCACATCCCGGTCCCGGATGCCGTACTTGATGGCAATGGCGTCCTGGTCCGCGTGCTTCATTCCAGCGAAGAAGGTTGCCAGCATCCCGAAATCCCACAGTTCGATCGCCGCCCAGATCGGCAAGGGATCGGAGTAAGTTGCCCTGAAATGCCGGACGAAATCCTCGTTGCTTTTGGGAACGATCGCGTCGAGCTTGGCCAGCCAGACATTGTGCTGTGTTCGGCCGGTGTTCTGCCCGAACCTGATCGCCTGCTTTGCAAAATGGCCATGTAGGAACGCGGGCTTGCGGTGAGCGAACCGATCCTGACTTCCAAGCCGGATCGCGACGTCCACGCGCAACGCCACTTCGATCCGTTCGATTGCGTCCAGCATCATCAGGCGCAATCGCTTGTCGAACAGGTACAGATCAAGGGAGTGGGTAAAGGCGGTGCCGGCAAGAAACTGATCGCCGCGATATGAGGGCGCACCATCCGCCGTTGGGCCCATGCACAGGCCCCGAAATGGGTACCAGTATGCGGATAGGCGATAGTATCCTATTCTCGATAGGTAGGCCTTCGCCCTGGCAGTGTCCGTGCAAGCCATCCCGCGATCAACGAGCTGTTGAAGCTGCTGATCGACCGTCATAAACGGCTTCGTGAAGGGGATCGTCACCGGGAAGAAGCCTAAAATGGAAAACCGGCCCGTATCACCCGAAGGTGAAAGAGGGGCCGGCCGTGATGAGCCTTATATAGCTCATCAGAGCGGATTGTTCAACGCCATAATGGCTTTTTGTCATCGCTCGGGCGCATCTCCAGGGCAGCGCTTTGTTCTTTCAAAGCGTGACCTGCAAACATAGCTGACCAATCCTGAACCTCCAGCCCGGAGGTTCCCCATGCGTTTGGCCCTGCTTCTCGTCGTCGCCACACAGCTCCTGGCGCCGGCCGCCCTGGCGTTCGACCCGTCCGCGCTGCTGGCGCCGGTGGAAGGCGAGGCGGCGGCCGACGTGTTGCAGACGCTGCTGGACGATCAGGTGCTGCGCACCTTCGCCACCTGGTTCAACACGCTCGTGTTGGCCGTCGGCACGGTCGTGATCAGCTACATCCTGGCGCACGGTGTCGTCCAGACGGCGATCGACGGCGAGTTCATGGGTAAAAAGTGGTCCTCGGCATGGGGCATCATCCGAGTGATCACGGGCCTGGGCCTGATGTTCCCCTTGCCGGATATTGGCTGGTCCGGTGGCCAGTACGCCGTCTATGCCGTTTCCCGCGCCGGCCTGGGGGCCGCCGGTAATCTCTGGAAGGAGGTGGCAGATGCAGTCGGCAATCGCTTGCAGGAGACAGCAGCGCCCACCGTGTCGGCACCCGACGTGCTGGCCAAGGGCCTGTTACAGACAGCCACCTGCGTCCAGGCAATCAACAATGTCGGCCGCCAGGTCGGGGAGACCTGGATTGTGAAGTCGGAGCGCTCGAACGAGATCTCGTTCGATGGCGGCCGCAACGGGCTCTTCCGCATGTTCCCGGCCGGCGCCTGCGGTACGATCAAGTTCAGCGAACATGAACCGAAGACGCCGGCGGCGAAGGCAATGATCGCCGCACACAAGACCGCCTTCAACGCCCTGTTCTCGGTGGCGATTATGACGGCCGAACAACTCACCCGCGACAGCGTGGACGCGCCCCCGCCACCCGATCCGGCCCCGCTTGTCGCGGCTGTTCAGAATTATCGGGCCGCCATCGCGGCGGCCGCCAAGTCGGCGCCGAAGACAACGACGTCCGACAAGGAGGACAGCTTCGCCCGGGCCGCGACCAGCGCCGGCTGGACGGGGGCAGGATCGTGGTACATGCAACTCACAACGCGCCGGTCGGAGATTTCGACGGCGGCGGGGGCGATGGCCACCGTGCTGCCGCCCAAGACCGGCTCCTTCGGGGCCGGGTCAGGTGGGACCACACTGAACCGTGGCCTGGCTCGGATGGAAAGTTGGTGGGATGAAACCTACGCGCCGGCCCGACAGGGACAGGAAGGAGGAGCAGAGGCCCGCCGTCTGTCCGCCCTGCAGGCCGGCGGCAGTCCGTTGGACCTGCTGAGCGAGACGGCGCTGGTCGGCGGTATCTTGTCGTGGGCGCACCAAGCCAGTACCGAGGACAACATGTCGGCCTTCGGCAAGACTGTCGGCTTCGGTCACACGCTGCTGAACGCGGCCTGGACGGCGATCGGTGTCGCCGGAGCGGCCGAGATTGGCATGGGTCTGTATGGGGGCGGGATCCCCAAGAAGGTGCTGTCCTTTGCCACCTCAGCCGGGCCCCTCGGCTCGATCCTGGAGACAGCGGGGTCGATCTTCTGGATGGTGATGGTGGGACTGATGGGGCTGGGCGCATTGCTGGCCTATGTCCTGCCGATGCTCCCGTTCTTTCACTGGGTCTTCGGCGTGACGATGTGGCTAACCTCGGTGTTCGCGACGATGATCAGCGCCACGGTCTGGGGGCTGGCGCACATCAATATGGAAGGGGATGGCCTTGTCTACGCCCGATCGGAATCTGGCTACATGATGCTGCTGAACGTCGCGCTGACGCCGATGCTGATGCTGGCGGGGCTGATCGGATCGATGTGGATCATGGAGGGGGCGGCGGCGATCGCTTTCATGGTGTTCTCGTCGGCCTGGGCAGGGGCGACGGACGGCTATCTGGTCGGTGTCGTCGGGACGGTAATCTTCGTGGCGCTGCTGGTCATCCTGCAGTTCGGCTTGGCCAACAAGTCGTTGGAGCTGATCCACACGCTGCCGGATTTCGTCATGTCGGTGTCGGGCTTCCATAGCCGGGCCGTTTTGCAGGGCTCGGAAGCGGGTGGCGAGCAGGCCGTGCGGATGACCGACAAGGCCGTCTCCACCACCTCGCAGGTCGCCACGATGGCAGTCCAGGGGCCCCAAAAGCGGCGCGCACGAATGGCCGAAGCAGCGGCGCGTAAGAGCGGGGCGGAGACATCGCGCCGACAGACGGAGATATTGGAGTCACTGGCGCGGCCAGCGCCAGGGCGGCCGGAGAGGCAGGACACTAGCGACGAGGGATGAGGCCCGCTATCGCCCCTATAGTCGTCTCTGCCATCCCGGCGGCCTCGCTGGAGATGTCGTCGACGTGCCGACCTACCTGCTGCGCTCGATCGGCGTAGGCGGACGGATATAGTCGGCGTATGAGTACCTCCACGCGCTCGCGGCCGACGACGTGGGTCAGTGCCGCGATAACAGCCCGCAGCCCAGCGATGCTAGCCCGCGCCCGCGCCCGCTCTTGCTGCTCGCGGCGTAACTCATCCTGCAGCCGCCGTATGATGACGGCCAACTGGGCGGTCGTCTCAACGTCCGCAACCTGGACCGGCACCGGGATCGGCTCGGCGGTCGCTCGCCCCATGGCGACGCCGCGCAGGAAGTCGCCGTTGTCGCCGCCGTTCCCCCAGAGACTCCCGCCGCCTTTGTCCCAGAGCATTTCTGTCTCCTACCTCTCTCAAAGAGAGTATCACCGAGGAAGCGCCCCAACGCAAGGGCGTCTCCTGCCATTAGTGGCAAATTATATCAGTGGCAATTGCCACTTTCACGGGCCGAAACTTAGTCTCTGGGCCAGAAATCCGGGGATGCGATCTGATCAAATGACCAGGGGCATTCGGCTGGAAAGGTCGTTTCCGGCAGGCCGGTTTCACGCTCCGCTTCCACCAGGGCAAGCCGATAGGCGTTCGCAATGGCTTCCGACAGTTTGGCTTTAAGGCTGGGATTGTCCGCCAAATGATCCGCCAGTCGATACCGTTGTTCCTTGACGGTCAGCCGCCAGCTATTCCCGCGCAGTCCAGGCTGGAACTGCCATTTCAACAGATGGAGGAGCAGGATCGTGAGACGGCTGACCAGTTCGCGCTTTTCCGTCCGTCCCATGCTCTCGATTTCCTCGGCGATATGCTCGATGTCGGCGGCCGACAGCTTTCCAGCCCGCAGCAATGCCGCCTGCTGATTGGCCCAGGCATAGAAGTCGGATTCGTATAGGTCGCCGCTCATCGCATCCTCCATGAGCGAGCATCATAGTTTTAATTGACGGCGCGGTCAGCCTTCAAAATCAGGGTCAATCTTGATCGGCAAGTGGAGTGCTCCGCGCCTGGCGCCGGTCCAGTCCTTCACCGCAGGGGCGTCTGAGGTATCGATCGACTCGTCGGACAGGGCGGCGAGGACTTCAAGTTCCACCCGGAGCTCGGGCGTCAGTGGCTGAGGATTACCCGGCTTCATATTGCCTCCTGTCGTGGCTGTGGTCGGCCCTTAAATCGCCAGCGCCAGCCGGCGGGATCGATCTTCTGGACGTCTCGCTCGACCGTCGAGAACGGGATCGCATCGAGTGAAGCGAAGAAGGTCAACTTGACGCCCTGTCCGTCAGGGAAGCTGATTCACCAATCCTGCTGATGATCCTCAACGTCCGAACCCTCGTTGGTGAACTGGTCACGGACGTCCTCTTCGATCATGTCCCTTGAGGTCGCGCCGATGGACTCCAGTTCTTGAAGAAACCCCGTGATGGTCCGGCGTGGCAATTTTCCGCCTGGGAACCGAAAGTCGAGATCCTCGCTGATGCGGTGGGCTGTTTGGAGTGCGATCGCGGTCCCGCCTATCAACACGGCCGGTGCTATGAACTCCTTCGTGGCGAGGATGTTCAGAAGGCGTCCCGTCGCTTCAGGAAGCGCGTCCAGATAAAGTTCGCTCATAGCGTCTCCGCGCGGCGGCAATGAAGCCAGCGTGAATGTTATTCAGCATCGACCCAAGGCGAGCAATCATCGGGGGACGTAGGGCGTCCTCTTCAATGAGCGTATCCAGGTTCGTCCGTACTCTGCGCTCGCTGTAGGCGAGGCATAATTGTACCAAGTCGGCCAGCCTGGGGTTGGCGAGTGTCGCAGCAATCTCGACATCAGGGGTCGCGCCACCGGGTTTACTCCACGTCCTGGAAAAGCTGAGACGCGGTTTGCCCTGATGCGGGAACAGCCAGGCATTGTTGTCCAACCGTTCGGCTAAGCCAGCCCTCTCCAGATCCTTAAGCGACTGGAGGAGGCTTGTCCGATCAAGGTTGGGCAATGCGGGCAAAAGCTGATCGACGACGGCAACTTTCGCAGCTCGCCCCAAGGCCAAAACACTCTGTGATGCTGTCGACGGTTCCATCATGCTGAGATTATAGGGCCAGCGGTGCGCAGTTCAAAGACCTTCGGTTCCGCTGCATACGCGTTGATCACTTCAAACGAGGACCATCATACGGATCACTATCGTGGTCCATATCCGCTTCTGCCATGGGCTGGCCCGCATAGCCCACAGACATCGTGACGGCCGGCGGTGACAGGCAACGGCTCAACAGGGTGGTAAGCACCTCACGGTCCTTGGGCGACGTGTGGTGCTTGTCCAGCAATTGGCCAATATCCTGTGCCGCCTGTGCGACCTGGTCGTAGATTGCAGCCGCTTCGCCGACGGGGAGCCCGAAGGCCTTGCTGGTCGAAAAGGCCAGGGCGGGATCACAGTCCGGCCGGACGCCAGGCGCCGGAGCCAGCACATGACGGTTCGGACGGTGTGGGACGATGTCGAACGCGGGCGCTACCTGCCAGGCGCGACCAGTGCGGATCAATGCCATGTTCCGCAGGTGATCGTCGGTGTTATGGACGAAGCTGTTGACAAGCATGCGTCGGAAGATATCGGCACGCGCGTCAGCAACACCGATGGCGGCCGCCTTCACCGCGATGTCGAGATAGGTCATGGCGGTCCTGTAGGTCGCCGGTGGCTCCCTCAAAAGGGTCCCGGCACTGATATAGCCGTGACGCTCGCCGGCTGGACCCCGGTCGAAGCGTTCCACCAGCAGCACGGATCGATCATTGATCGTGACGAGCCTGCGGGAAGGGACAGGGACGCCGGCGCCGGCGGCTATGTCCAGGCACACGGCTTCGGCGCGTGGGTCATCGAACGGGTCGCCCCAGGCCGGGAACTTCGCAATCCAGGATCTCCCATCACTGTTGAATCGTGTCTTCGGCCTGGCGCCGCCGATGTCGGCCGAGGACCGCATGAGCAGCCGCAGGCTGGGGTCTGTGATCTTGCCTTCCTCCATGGCTGCTGCCGCTTCGAGCAACTGGGCCAAGTCGTCTTCTCGGGCAAGCCGATCTCCCATTGGCGGCGCCTCAGGGACCCAGGTCGACGGCCCTGATGGATCGGGTCCGAAAAGCAGGTCACCCGTCCTATCGTCTCCTCCCAGGGCCAGTAACTCGCCCATGCCCAGCTGGTGGCCAGGGTAGGCAGCTGCCAAGACCTGCTTGCCCCATCCATCGGGACCGACATCGTAGAAGGGCAGCGGCACCTCATAGGGGGTGCTCTGCGTCTGCTTCGACGATAGCCGTAGGTTCACAGGATCAATGGCGACCTTGTCCGCTCGCTCCGTCCAGGAACGTGCGTAGGCGAACCGGCTCTGCCGTACCGGCCCCTTCCCCTCAAAAACGAGTTGGCCGATCGGCACCGCCCCCTCGGTAGGCAGCACACGGAAGACCACAAGCCTGTCGATGCGACCGTCTTTAGAAATCTGCCAGGCCATGCGGCTTCCTTATCCTTTGTCTGCCAGATGCATCATCCATCGCATCGCCGATCGGGTCCTCGGCCAGCAAACCGCCAATCCTTTCCGGATAACCTAGAACGGTCATCGCCCGCAGCAGGATGCCCAGGCCAACCGTCGCTGAGCCCCTTTCGAGCTGACTATATGTCGGCCGTGACACCCCCATCCGATCGGCCATTTCGTCCTGGGTCAGGTTTCTACGGCGTCTGGCTAAGCGAAGGGATTGCCCCAAGACGGCTAGATTGTCGAGTTCCGGGCTCGAAAGGGCGGTGGCCATTTATGAAAACCAAAACTTACGATAACTCCGATATTGTAAACCATACTTTACAATATGCAATCAACCTGAATTCCGTCCTTCACCCTGTTTTGCTGCCAACGCGGTGCGAAGCACATTCAGTGCGCTTTTGAGATCAGCTTTCGGAAGAGGGGCCGGCGTCGGCTTCGAAGGATAGATGGTTGCCTGCTCGGCCGCGTCCAGGAGGGCGCCGGCAACTACAGTTGCCTCATCCCTGCTGGCACCAGTCATCATTTCCATCGCTGAAATGCCGACAGCAACCGCGGCCCTGCCATCTTCCCCACCGAAGACTGCCTGAGAGAAGCTGGGATCGCCCACGCCAGTGATGAATGCAATCGCTGACATGTCGTCATTCGAACCGGCTGCAGTTGGCGGGAAACTATCTGTGGCAGGGGGCAGTGGCCCGAGAATTCCGCGCTCGTGAATCTGGCCGTAGAGATCAGCGAAGGCCCGCACAAGCATGTCCTGCATCTCGGTGTCTGCCTGATCTGCTTGAGCGCGCTGGACGCGTTCAGCGACGAGGTCCTCCTGGTCACTTCCCTCTGGCGGAGCCAGTGCGGCATGGCCGGCCTCCCCCTCAATGAGACCATCGTCGGGCATATCTACAAGGTCGATCACAAGGTTTATTTCAGGGTTTATGGGTGTAGGAATAAGGTTGGAAGGGTCAATGACACCTGTCGCGGGTCCGGTTATTGCGTTTTCGACGGTGGTCACCGCGACGGCGGCCAGCGTTGCCCTCGTGCGGAGCGGCAC
Source organism: Niveispirillum sp. SYP-B3756 (assembly GCF_009495745.1). Classification (GTDB taxonomy): domain Bacteria; phylum Pseudomonadota; class Alphaproteobacteria; order Azospirillales; family Azospirillaceae; genus Niveispirillum. The sequence continues at coordinate 28,323 of NZ_WIDQ01000020.1, read as the reverse complement.
ATGAAGGCTGGCCAGGGCGACGATACCGCGCTCTGTCGATGCCACACGAATGCCAGCCGCTTTCAACGTGGCCAGTGTGGCGGCCATGTCGGTGATTTCCGGACTGGCCGCGAATGGCCCAACATGGTCGGCGACCTTGAATCCCTTGGTGGTAAGCCGTTGATGGATGGCGCCGGCAAGATTGCGTTCCTGGATCTCGGCTGCTTTTGGCAGCTCGACGGCCATGAACCGGTTCACGCGCAGGTATTTGAGCTTGCCGTGGTCGATATTGGCAACCCGCATCCGGATGATTTTGTCACCGACCATCAGGTGAGCGAACCCAAGGGGTTGGCCCTTCAGGTCCAGGAACGTACCGCGCCGAACCCTCTCCAGTCCCGCCCCAGACTGGGCGCGATAGCCAAGACCGGCGCCGTCATCGTCAAATCCGCGGACCTTGGTGATATCCATTTCACCTGCGCCCTCTTCGAAGGTTCGCTTCGTGTCGCCGGTGTCTTCGAGCCGAAGGAAGAATTTCAGGTTGGCGTTGCCCTTGATGGAGTCCACCTCCTCCTTAATGCGTCGCTTCATGGCTGCCTCGTCCTGGGCAGCAAAATCAATGGAGAAGCCGAGGCCACGCGCCTGCGCTGCCATCATGGCCATCCCGTTTGTGGCGTAGTAGCCGACTTCATCGAACATGGCCAATGCCGGGCTCGCCGAGTTGGTCACCTTGTTTTCGATGATTTCTGCCCATTCCCCCTCAATGGCGGAGCCGAGACACTTCGCCATCACGTTTTTCAATGTGGCGACAACGATTTTTCCCAGACCAGCAAGACTCTCAGGGCTCTTCTCCAATGACGGCATCAATACGACCAGGATTCGGCGGTTCACCACCACATCGTACATGTCGATTTCGCCGGCCCTAGTTTTGAAGATATAACCGTATGTGTTCGCCAAGTCGTTCAGCACTCGGGTGAACTGCATCTGGAGATAGCCGTGTTGCTCGCGGCAGGTCGCCAATCCTTTGTCTGGACCTCCCTTCGCATTTGGGTCGGTGCGTTCGCTGCCATTATCGTTGAAGCTTTCGTCCTTATAGCCGGGAACGGACTTCAAATAGTCCATGAGCGGAACGCGAATGTGGGCGGGAAGGGCCTTGTCGCGAGACAGCTTGACCACATTCTTCAGCACCAGCGCGTCGCTGATCGTTTCCACGTTCAGATTATAGCCAGCCTGGTTGTCCCGGAGCCACACCACGGCCGTCATGATCGAACTGGACAACGCGATGGCGCGGCCTTTCCACATGCCATCGCCCGAGGATTCGTCCATCAGGCTCACGAGCAATTCGTTGAGCGCCGAGGACGAACCTTCCGCGAAAGGGTTCATCGTGTTGGAGGTGGAGCCGGCATCGCTGCTGCCGGTCATGTAGTTCATGACGAGAACGCTGTCGTCGCGACCAAATCGGCGGGCGATGGTGAGGATGTCCCCGTACAGCTTGTTGTCAGCCTTGCCGTCGATCAGGATGAACCCAGATCCCCAGCACAGCGTATTGGTGGCCTTGGCTTTGAGGAATTCGGTTTTGCCCGACCCGGTGGTGCCAAGGGTCATCTGGTGCTGACGCAGGTAATCGTTGGTGGCCATCACCTGCGCAGAGGAGCCCACCTCGTTGCCGAAATAGATGATGCCCTTCGCCTTCACCGGCCGCATGGTGCCCGGATGCACGTCGTTGGGGTCCTTCGCGCCCGACCATTGTGGCATATGCAGCGGCAGTCCATAGGGCCTGGTCATCGACCAGAGCATTCCGAGCAGGCCGAGCAGCAGGGCCAGGTCCGACGCTGCGGGGAAAAATATGGCCACCATCGCCAGCCCAATCAGGCCGACCGCCGCCGCCATGGGGTCGGACAACGCTTCGCCGACTTGCACCAAGACCGGGCGCGTGTCGCGAAGTTGCCGCTCTATACGACGTTCATACTTTGAATCAGGCGCGCGGAATGTAATGCGCATGCCGTCAATCCACTTCGAGACCGAAGCCCTGCAAGCCCTGTTGAGGCGGTACGGCCGAGGGTTGTGCGACCGCCGGCGTCGGCCTGGCTGTCGTCAGGATCTGCGCTAACGTCACCATGCCCAGGATCGCCACGACGGTTCCGACGACAGCCAGGCCGGTGCCGATGCGGCGCAACAGACCCCAACGGCAAATGCTTGAAGATATGGCATAGAGCGCGTCGCGGGCGTCTTCCTGGCTGGCCAGCGTGAAGATGCGGATTTGGCCCTTGCCGTCCTTCAGGTGAAGCTGACCGCCTTGCGTAGTACTGATCTCAACGACCGAACGGGCATCCAGTACGGCCAGAACCGGATCTGATCCCGCTGCGGTCAGGATAATGGTGTTGCCTCGACGTTTTGCATGCGTCTTATGGCTTGCTGATCGCATCGGAACGTTCCTTGAATACCGCGGCGGCTGCCGCCAGCGAATTGACAATGATCGGCTGGATGACCGGCTCTTTCATTTCGAGTTCCGCCCAGTAGTGCTCCATGGCGCCAGCGGCCTCCGCGTGAGGGCGGCGCATGCCGAGATCGTGCATCGGGTACCAGAGGGCGCGGTCGACATTCTTGAGCCAGATGAATTCGCTGGGCGCCACCACCCCACCCTTTTCGCGGGCAACCTGAAGCAGGCGGAGCATGGCCGTGGTCCGCCACGCGTGACGGCTCGCAATGGAAGCGACCAGTTGCTCGTGCTCGGCGAGGGTGTCTTCGACAAGATAGGCGATATGGGCGGGGAGACCCGGCGGCCAAGCCGGCGCCGGCCAAGTCCGGCGCATATATCCAAAGACTTTTTCAAAGCGTCGACGGATAAGACTTGGCCATCGGGCGCTGACCTGGTGGCGATGCCACCACGCGAGTTGCGGACGGGCATAGACATATGAAAGGGCTGCAAGCAGGTCTCTTGCGCCGTCGCGGTCCCGGACGATCTTCAGGGCAAAGGCAGCCATCAGGGCCCGGATGTGCTGCGGCAGGTCGGCAACGCCGTTCCAGCGGGGACCAAGCTGGGTTTCGAGTGCCCGTGACACCTTCGGATTGTCGAAGGTGCTTCCGCACCCAATCCAGTCCAGCCATTCCTGTGGTGTCAGATGCCAGCCCCAGGGGCCCAGATCCTGGCCTGGCGAAACATGTCCCGGGCGGCGGTCGAACTTTCTCGGGTCATCACGCATAATTGGCTTGATCACAGGCCACACCTTGACCTGCTCGCCAATCAGTTCCTCCAGGCCCAGTCGGTTACGAAACCGGCCTGTCGGCATCCGTAGAAGGACAAAGATAGCCATCGCGATTAGTGATGCAGCGATAGGCCACCGCGCGGTTTCTCCGACAGCCCTGCACAACGCAATCAGCTCGGTCGGCGTCCATTTGCGTGGAGTCGATGCAAGCCAATGGTCGAGGGGGCGCAGATGATCTGCGAACGGTACCAAAACGGCGAGCTGCGCTTTCTTGAGCTGGACAACGAAGGTCGAAATTTGCTCCGAAGCGGCCGACCAGACCAGCCATAGCGTTAAGACCAGGAGAAAGGTGACACCCACGACCACGATGAGCGTCGTATCGGGATTGGGGCTTTGGTTATTAGCCATCGGCCGCATCCTTCTTCAGCCGCCTCTGGAGCACTGCAACGACCTTGGCCTGGTAGGCGTCGGCCTTATCCGGTGTCGCAGAATGGTAGAGCCTGATCCCGCCCCAAAGGCCACCAGCTTCATGGACCTTCATAGACAGGATGTAGGCAGAGACCACCACGTTGCGGCATTCGTTGTCACGGAGGAGCGCTTTGGTTTCTTCCTGCGACCGGCCCCAGGCCTGCGCCAGCTCGGGCACCCATATCGTGTTGATTTGCATCCTTCCGAGATCAGCCGTGCCGTTGTCGTTCTGGGATTCAAGCCCGGATAATCCGCCCTCGACTTCGGCTATCGCCTCAAGGGCAATACCGAACGTCTGCTCGCCAATGTCTGCTGGTGCGTACATCGCGACGGCCACGGCTAGGCACTTCAGGGTCATTGCAGCTGTCCCGTTCCCGGCTCCATCTGTGGATCGTCCGGATCAAGGTTCACCGAGATATCGGCCGAGGCCGCTGTCGCCATATGAGCCAGCGCCTGCACCTGTTTGCCGTACTCGCTGTAGATCCGGGCCAACTTATCCTTCATGCCGCCGGCCGCCTTGATGGTTGTGACGAACTCACGGTGCCCCTCCGGATTGACCTTGGACCTGGTCAGCAGCTCTTCCACTGTGCGGAGACGTTCTGACCGATAGATTTCGGTGAATACCCGACCACATTGCGTAACCGAGGTCTGGTACATCTGCAGCCGTGAGGAAGCGGATGAGTTGATTGGCGAGAGTTGGATCGCCAATCCCCGTGCCGACCCATGGACCTTTGTTGCAACCTCCCGCGTCAGGGCTTCTCGGTCGCTGTAGAAGGGAAACTTGGCGATTTCCGCGACCAGTGGAGACATGGCACGCAGGCTGGCCAGCCGGATGACGGTCATCGGATCGAGTTCGGCGTCGGCGGCATCGCCGAGCCCCCGGACAATGTCGTCGGCGGCATTCAGCAATTCGGGGAGCTGGTAGCCTTCGATAAGCTTCGTGAAATCCATTTCGCCGCTGACCGCAAATTGTTGGCCCAGCAGCGTGGCCACATCTGACACGAGCATGTAGCGTAGTGAGGCAGGTTCATCTCCCCCAGCCGCCACCAGTGTGGCCAGTCGCCCTGTCGCCTCTCCGGCTGCCCTGAGGCCTGTGACGATCGTATCGTGGCCATTGGTGACGCCACGACCGATCGCCGCTGTCAGCAAGGGTGTCGCGATCTGGAGAGCATGCCGGCGGCGGCGAATGACAGCGTCTGGCGTGCCTGGGGGGGGAATGATCGGCATTATGATGTCACCTCATCGTCGGCACGCTGGAGGCCGCGTGTTCGTGCTCGTCCGCCAGGGCGGCCCAGGCCTGCATCATTGGCCATAGCTCCAGTCCTCCGACTTCGGAGCGGTGTTCTTCGATCACGTCCAGTATGGAGAGGAGCGTGACGGAAACTGGAAGGTGGTGCTGGTCATCCGGCAGGCACAGCCCCACGAAGCTTTCGGGGTCTGACTTTATCTCAAGCGATAGCGCGCTCGGGCCTCCGAATGCCTCAATAAGCCTTGCATCACCAGCTCTCAGAAATGCGGGTAGGAAGGCATTCGCCGCCTCCTCGACGCTGAGCGGTTCTCCATTGCAGGTGATATTGCCCGCGCGGGCGGCCATCAGGCTGGCTAGGTATCGAGTAAGTTGGGGAGTCGATATGCTTCTGCCTGGAATGTTCCGCATCTGCTGATCCCATCATCTCATCACGGCTTGGTGGCTCTAAAGCCTTATGCCGGGGATGTTTGAGGACCAACCGGGTTGTTTACTGGCAGCCCAGGGCATTATCGCTGTTAGACTTGACTCTGGTCGCCAATGTCCGCATAATGCGGACACGGCGAGGGGATGCTCCCGGCCACATTGAGGGCGCTCCCAATGACCGACATTTCGATCGACATGAAAGAACAGCTAGCTCGGATTGACCGCACCCAAGCGGAGACGGGCAAGCTGATCGAAGAGACACAAAAGTACATGGCCGAACAGCATAAGCTGTTAGCAGAGCAGCATAAGCTATTGGCAGAAGCAGACAAGCTGCGTCTGGATCGTGGCTTTGCCCCATATGCGCTAGCATTGGGTGCAATCGGTGGTACTGCTGGCCTTATCGTCGCAATCAGCGCTGCATTGAAGAATTTGGGGGTCTTGTGACCCCAGATGAAATTCGGTATTGTTTAGAACTGCTTGGATGGTCTCGGCGGGGCTTCGCCTCAATGCTATTGATAGATGAGCGCCAAATACGCCGCTGGTGTGCCGGACAGGGCCATGTTCCTGACGATATAGCCTCTTGGCTGAGATTAATGGCGACAACCATTCGAGAGAACCCGCCCCCACGCAGACTGTCTTAGTTGGATTTTGTCTAACGATGAGGACGGTGAAGCGGGAGACCATTGCAGGCATGCCCATGCCGGAGCTTGCGGCGCTGATACGCCGGGTCAAGGTGAGACGCCCGTCACGGTATATCGACCGGTATGGTCGTCGCTCATCTCGATCGATGGGCGTAGGGACGGATGATGCTGAAAAACCATTCGGTCGAGAATATCGTCGGCGAACTCCATTGCCGTTATCGCATCTGCTTCGCTGAAAAGCTTGGTGGGCAGGACGGTACCTACCGGCGCTGTAGACAGCAGGCGCTCTTTGGTCAGTAAGTTGGAATGTGATCGGTTATGGGCAGACCGGAACGCAGATAGAAATGACGTTGCCGACGCGGGCCTGCCGCTGGCCACTTCATGAGGTGTAATTGGCTGACGTTGTTTCGCCATGGTCCCGAGCATAACCAAATCGACAACACTTCGGGCTGTTTCGACTGCCTCAGAAAACTGTCCCTCCGCCATGTAACGATTTGCTGCGGCGCGGCGGGCAATAGCGCGCTCGAAGCAGTCCATGGATAGTGCATGTCGAATTCCCATCCCACCCTCACAAAATTCACGCCGCAAAGAGTTGCCCCTTTTCCGGCAAACATTCCTCGTTGAGGCTCCACACGATAAGGCCGCTATGTTGGGAGCCTAACATTGAATATGTGCAAACGGTGGAAGCAGAGGAGTGCGGGCCTCGCGCTGGCTCTAATCGCTGCAACGACCGCCTGTGCCGACGAAGCCTCCGGTCCGGAACAAGCGGCAGAGCTTCCAGCCGCGATCACGCGGCTACGTGAACATGGAGCGGTGGTCATTGAAATCGGGAAAGCGGCAGGCGTCCGAAGCTGGGTGGCTATCGGCAAGGCTGGTAATGTCCAGATATTCCATTCGACCCCTGAAGGGGGGCTTATCGCGGGGCTTTTGTTCGATGAGGCAGGCCGCAACATCTCGAAACGGCAGATGGAAGGTCTAAAACGGGAGAACCTGCCCGACCAAGTGAGAGCCGCATTAGGTTTGGACCTTGCGGAAAGAGGCAGCGGCCAGACGATCGGTCATGCTCACATTGATGCCCAGTTCGCCGATATCCTGAGGGATCTCGGCTGGGTTCCTCTCGGTACCGGTATGCCTGTGTACCTTTTCGCCGATATGAATTGCGGGCATTGCCATGCTCTTTGGGCCAAGTTGTCACCGGCTGTTCAATCTGGGCGAATTCAGTTAAGGGTCATTCCAATCGTTATCAGGCCTGACCCAAGCCGTATGCGCGCTCGCGCTTTATTAAGCCTTGAGAAGTCTGGCCTGACAGCAGAGAAATTCGACGAGGTGTTGAATCAAATACAGAGTGATCCGCCTCTGCCCGCCGGAGCGGCTGCCGAAATTGATGCCCTGCTCGAAGTTAACCTCGCAGCATTCAAGCTGCTTCGAGTTGAAGGAACGCCGACTATAGTTTACGTGGACCAGCATGATGGCATACAAGTCATCTATGCACCACAGGAGGACGAGGTTGCGCAGTTGATGGCGGAAATTCCGGAGGGAAAGTGATGGAAGAGCTTGAGCTGGGATTACCTCCAGGTGAAGTTTGCTCTACGTGTCAAGACCGAAACCGGGCTCCTACAGAGAGATCACGCCGATCCCGTTCAACACGTCCGACTTGTACTGACGCGTTCTTTATCGGGCGGATCGTTGAAGCCACCGGGTTGTCCCAAGGCGACGCGATTGTTGTTTATCACGTGATTTTAGACGCAATGAAGCACGCATTACGCAGACATCGAGAGGCGATCCGAATTCGAGGCTTCGGCACATTGGAGAGGGTAACGCGCCAGGGGCACAAGATCCGCCACCCCCGCACCGGTGAGGATGCGATAAGCCGCTCGTTTGACTGTGTACGGTTCCGAGCTGCGCCAACTCTCAAAAAACGGATCAGAGCTCCTTGACGGCTACCTCGTGAACTTCATCCACAATGTTTCAATCCACGCCCCCGTGAAGGGGCGACTTCGACGGCCACGGTGCTGGCGGCTTGGTGCCAAGTTTCAATCCACGCCCCCGTGAAGGGGCGACGGAGGAGGGGGACCGGGAAGGCGTCGGCCAGCAGGTTTCAATCCACGCCCCCGTGAAGGGGCGACCGGCCGAGGCGCGCGCAGAGGCGCAGCGGCTGGGTTTCAATCCACGCCCCCGTGAAGGGGCGACCCAGGACACCATGACGGAGAATGCGCAAGTTTAGAGTTTCAATCCACGCCCCCGTGAAGGGGCGACCAAGTCTACGGCAGGTTTGTCATCTTGTCCGTAGAAGTTTCAATCCACGCCCCCGTGAAGGGGCGACCTGGCGGCGGGTGGCAAGGCCCGCGCCATGATCCAGTTTCAATCCACGCCCCCGTGAAGGGGCGACCTACGGCACGGTCGCCTATGTTGAGGACGTCCGGGTTTCAATCCACGCCCCCGTGAAGGGGCGACACCACCCACCCGGCGACCATTCTCCCGGTGTCGGGTTTCAATCCACGCCCCCGTGAAGGGGCGACCGGCCCTCCAGCGTCCAGACGCGGAGCCGGTTGGCGTTTCAATCCACGCCCCCGTGAAGGGGCGACGAATGCGGGCCCGCGTGGTGCGCCGCTGGCAGGCGTTTCAATCCACGCCCCCGTGAAGGGGCGACGAGACACAAGGATACTTGCCCAGCAGCTTGGTCTGGTTTCAATCCACGCCCCCGTGAAGGGGCGACGGGTCAAGCCCTGTTCCTGCCGCATCCGGCGCAGGTTTCAATCCACGCCCCCGTGAAGGGGCGACCCGGCAGCTGGCCAACCGGACGCGTTTCCTTAAAGGTTTCAATCCACGCCCCCGTGAAGGGGCGACCCGCCATTTGCCGCTGTTCATCCGCCTGGATCGGACGTTTCAATCCACGCCCCCGTGAAGGGGCGACGCCAACAGTGCCGGGATCGTCTTGGGCAGGTCCGGGTTTCAATCCACGCCCCCGTGAAGGGGCGACCGCGCCTGTTTGTCCCCAATGATTTCAGCAATCTTGTTTCAATCCACGCCCCCGTGAAGGGGCGACGGCCTGGTCCTCCCCCGACGCCAGCTGGTACAATGTTTCAATCCACGCCCCCGTGAAGGGGCGACCAGGATTGCTGCGACATCAACAGTTCCTGGCGTCGTTTCAATCCACGCCCCCGTGAAGGGGCGACCAGCTTGCGCAATGCGCGTTGCGCACCCGTACTTGTTTCAATCCACGCCCCCGTGAAGGGGCGACAGTAGTCGCGCGTCGGCACATCGAGACTGGCAATGTTTCAATCCACGCCCCCGTGAAGGGGCGACGAGATGATGACGCGGCCATGCGCGTCACGGCGCAGTTTCAATCCACGCCCCCGTGAAGGGGCGACTGGTGGGCACGCCGGCCAATGCTGGGTGGATCAGCGTTTCAATCCACGCCCCCGTGAAGGGGCGACTGACTGGCTGTATGCGCGCTTTCCCCGCTACAACGTTTCAATCCACGCCCCCGTGAAGGGGCGACCGCGGTTCCCGCGCGTGCTGGATGCATATCGGCTAGCGCTGTTTCAATCCACGCCCCCGTGAAGGGGCGACAAGCCGCCGGTCTTCCAGTCGTCGCTCCACCAGTGTTTCAATCCACGCCCCCGTGAAGGGGCGACGTCTTCCGAGCCATCAGCACGCGGGATTTCATTTCGTTTCAATCCACGCCCCCGTGAAGGGGCGACCACCCCGGCCCCCCTGCTGGTGGCGGCCAGCGAAGTTTCAATCCACGCCCCCGTGAAGGGGCGACACCCGGGAGGGGTCACGAAATATGGTATCAGCAAGTTTCAATCCACGCCCCCGTGAAGGGGCGACCACCAACCCAATATCCGCCTTGTTGTACCAGTGGGCGGTTTCAATCCACGCCCCCGTGAAGGGGCGACGCAAGCGTCGGGTCCGTGATGGCGTCGTGATTGAAGTTTCAATCCACGCCCCCGTGAAGGGGCGACCCGCTGATCTGACGGGCACGGACGGCAAGCTGAAGGTTTCAATCCACGCCCCCGTGAAGGGGCGACTCACCCACGCCGTAAGTGGTGCCAATGGCGGAAGTTTCAATCCACGCCCCCGTGAAGGGGCGACGCCAACCCATGCCCAAAAGGGTGCAAAAGGCGGGGTTTCAATCCACGCCCCCGTGAAGGGGCGACGGACCATATGCGCTTCAAGGTCACGTCGCGCGCGGTTTCAATCCACGCCCCCGTGAAGGGGCGACGAGCATCCGGCCAGCGGCATGTTTGCCGACGCGCATGTTTCAATCCACGCCCCCGTGAAGGGGCGACCATGTTCACGCCGTAGACGACGGCCATGGCGTTGTTTCAATCCACGCCCCCGTGAAGGGGCGACTCCCGAACGGTGCCCGAAAACTCGCACGCTACTAGTTTCAATCCACGCCCCCGTGAAGGGGCGACGGTGCTGCACCAGATTGAGTTGCGTTTGGTCGAGCTGTTTCAATCCACGCCCCCGTGAAGGGGCGACAGGCACAGGCCCTGACGGCGGCGGTGGAAGCAGCCCGCGTTTCAATCCACGCCCCCGTGAAGGGGCGACGCCAGCGTGGGCACCTACTGCAACACGATCATCCTGTTTCAATCCACGCCCCCGTGAAGGGGCGACGCGGCGCAGATAGTACCGATATGCCTCGCACGGGCTGTTTCAATCCACGCCCCCGTGAAGGGGCGACGGCCGAGGGCGCGAGCTAAGGCGTATCGAATCGCCGCGTTTCAATCCACGCCCCCGTGAAGGGGCGACAGTCTTTGAATATACACTTGTCCAAGAAGGCACAATGGCTCGCTGTGCGCGAACCCTGGTGTTTGGCTCGTCGGCTGGGCACCCAACAACCGAGTGTGGAGTTTAAGTCATTGTCTTTCAATGGCATTTTTCAGCGCGAACATCATGTGTTCAGCATGATCGCTTACGGTTCGCGCGGCACGGGGTGACGTGCTCAAAAGATCAGCGGGGCATCGAAACCCTGGGCGGGTTTGGCACCCACATGTTCGATCCGCCGGGCGGCGTTGGCACCCAGATGGTAGAAGCGCAGACTATCCACGGCGGGATCGATTTCCCCCACCAGCCTTGCCCGCAGGGCCACCCATTGTGCCGGTTCCACCTCGCACTCAAAGACCGAAAATTGCACGCGCTGGCCAAAATCCTGGCAGGCGCGGGCGATGCGGCGCAAACGGCGACGGCCTGCCGTGTCTTCGGTTCGGACATCATAGGTTATCAGCATCAGCATAGGCCGGACACATCCTATTTCCAGAGAAAGGGCGGGTAGCGGTCAAGGTCGCCGCGCAGGTGCCGGGCCAGCAGCCGGGCCTGGATATGGGCGATCAGGCCGATCGTCACCTTTTCCTCCAGGAAGGGATGCACCAACTCCTCCCGCTTGCGTTCCTGATAGGTGGCCAGCACGGTTTTGCGCGCGTCATCGCGCAGCATTACGGCCCCGCCTTCATGCTGTTCAAAATCCCGTGCTGTCACCTGTCCACGGTTCAACAATGACAGGGCCACGCGATCAGCCAGCAGGGGGCGCAGCTCCTCCATCATGTCCAGCGCCAGCCCGGCACGGCCCGGCCGATCGCGGTGCAGGAACCCGACCTGCGGGTCCAGCCCCACCACCTCCAAGGCGGAACGGCAATCATGGCCCAGAATGGCATAGAGAAAGGAAAGCAGGGCGTTGGGCACGTCCAGCGGTGGTCGGCGGCTGCGCCCCCGGAACCGCAATTCCGGCGCACTGGCGCGGATCAGATGGTCGAATACGCCAAAATAGGCGCTGGCCGCGTCGCCCTCCAGCCCGCGCACCCGGTCCAGATCGGGCTCATCGGCGGCCAGACGGGCGGCATCGCCCAGGCGGCGCTGGGCATCGTCGATGGCGGCGGTCTGATCGGGGGGCAGAGAGTTGCCATGATCGCGCAGGGCGCGGCGCAGAACTGTCCGCTGGTTCGCCACCTTGCCGGCGACAATGGCCCCGGCGATGGTGGCCGATGCTGCGGGATCGTCGGCCTGCCGGTATTGGCGGCGGCGTAACAGCACATTGCCGGACTGCGCCCCCTCCACCCTGGCGATGAACTTGCCATATTCAGACAGGAAGCTGACACCAATCCCCTGTTCTGTGCAGAAGCCCATCAGGGCCGGCGACATGCCAACCCGGCCAAAGCAGACCACACCCCCCATCATGTGGGCGGGCACCCGGCCGCGTTCCTGCCCCTCCACCTCCACCACAATATTGGCCCCGTCCTTGCGCAGCCATGCGCCCTCTGTGGTGACGAACAGGGTGTTCAGATGCTGGCGCATGGTTCAATCCCGCAATTGCCGACGCAGCCAGCCGGTCACATCGGGATGGTGGGCCAGCGGGCGCGGCTGGCAGAGGTCGATCAGGGAGCATTGACCACATTTACGCGTCTCGAACACAGGCGGGGGCGTGGTGCCGCTGGCCAGCATGGAAGCCACCTCTGCGGCCACCTGTTCGGTCAGCGCGCGCAGGGCGGTATCAAAAACAATATCCGTGCGTCGCCGTGTCTCCCCGTAGAACAGCGCACCGGTGGGGACGGGCTGGTTGAACATTTCCTCCAGGCACAATGCCTGGGCGCAAAGCTGCACCTCATCCGCGCGGTGGGATTTGGGGCGGCCCCGTTTATATTCGACGGGGAAGGGGGCCACGCCGCGCAGTTCCACCACATCCGCCACCCCCGCCAGATGGAGGCGGTGACAGCGCAGCGGCAGTGCCCGCAGCGTGCGCACCTCCCCCCGTTTGGTCCGGCCCGGTTGATCGGCGCGTTCATGCAGGATGCGGCCATCGGCGGTGGCCGCATTTTCCGCCCATTGCCGTTCCAGATGGATCAGGGCGCATTGGCGCGGGCAGAACAGCCAATGTTGAAGGGCCGACAGCGGGATCGGGTCGTCACGTTCCATGCTGTCGGCCCTCCATTTTTCAATCAGGCTCAGAACCGCTCGATGATCTCTACCCCTGACGGCAGACCGTCGTGGTTGATGGTCACGGCATAGTCGGCAAAGCTGCGGGCAGGGGGCCAATTGTCGGTGCGGGGGTCCTTCACCGGCACCTCGCTGCCGGCATGGCGGCGCAGCACCTGTACCCGATCAAACAGGCCAGGGGCAGCGGCATTGCCCAAGGCGTTGGCATGTTTGAACAGGATCAGCTTGCGGCTGCCCATTTCGCCGCGCGCGGCGGAACGGTCATGGTCGAACATCTGTTCCAGCGCCGACCAGAGCAGGTCCAGATCCGCCTCCGAAAACCCCGTCTTTTCCGCCAGTTTGGCCGAGATATAGCCATGGGCCCGGTACAGCCCATAGGGGATGATGTGCTTGCGGCCCATGGTGCGGTTTTCCCGCCGCGCGCCCTCTGCCTCGCCCTCCTTCTTTTCACCCTCGGTCGTCGCGGCCATGCGGGTGATGGAGATTTCCAGCGGCAGCACAGGTTCCACCGACTGGGCAAAGGCGAACTGCACCGGCCCCCGTACCTGTCCGCAATTGATGCCGGTGCCCATCACGGCCCCGAAGGTGCGGACATCAAAGAAATTGTCGCACATGAATTTGCGGACGGCTTTTTCTTCCTCGTCGCCCTTGGGCGTCAGCTTCTTGGCGGTAGCTACATCGGCATCGTCGGGGCGCACGGCCTTATAGGCTTCGCGGTGCTTCTCGTTCAGGATTGCCCCTTCCTGAACATAGATGCCCTTGCCGGGCTCCCCCTCATGGAACAGGCCCACGAAGTTGCGGATCTTGCGCTTCAGGCAGACATCGGTGACCAGGCCATGGTTGGTCTCCGGGTCCAGGCGCGGCAGGTTGCCGGCATCCGGGTCGCCATTGGGGTTGCCGTTGGTGACATCGAACAGGAAGACGAATTCGTAACGATTATTCAGAACACTCATGGATCAATCCTCCTGCCCCTGGTTTCCGGCCTCTTCTCCGGCCTTGGCACTGCGTTCATTGCGTTGATGGTAATAGCCAACGACGAAGCGCCCCTGATCCTCCAGCCCGAAATGCCGGGGCAGGGTGGTGGCCAGCCCATCCATGATCTCGCCCACCTGTCCTTCGAACCAGCCAGCCAAGCGCTTGGTCTCATGCTTCTTGCGCAGGACCGACAGATGGTGTTTCGATCCGCGTAGCAGCAGCGGGAACACGGCGGACGGCGTGGCCGATGCGGCCCCGAAATACCGGTCGCCGATGCTGGCATTGACGCTGCCCAAGGCGCGGTACTGGATACTTTCCAGCATGGCGAACAGCCGGCCCAGCCGGTAGGCCGCGTTTGTCTCTTCCCTGTCCAGGCTCACGTACAGTTCCTCCTTCTCAGGCGTTTCATGTTTTTCGGGGGCGGCGATGCGGGCGTCACGGGCCAGCCAGGCCTTGATGATGGCGGCGCGCGCCGGGCGGATTTCCCCATCGGCGCGGATGCGTTGCAGCACCGCGGATAGAAGCGTGCGGGGATAGCGGCAGTTCGGGTTCAGGACGGCGCGCATCAATTCCCCGCCCAGCAGGGGCTGGATATTCTCCGCCTTGTCCTGCACCGCCGTCTGGTACAGCAGGGCCTGCAGCTTGGGTTCCCCCTTCCAGGCCGGCGGGTCCAAGCGCAGGTCGCGCGAGTGCCAGCGCAGCGCCGTGGCGAAACCACCCAGCGTCATTTCTTGAAAGAGCCGCACCGACAGGCGGGCGGCATTTGGGGCCAGACCCAGGATGTAAAAGCGCGTGGCCGGATCGACGGTTACGGATGCCCGTTCCACCGGCATCCCCTTGGCCAGATTTTCCAGCGCGTCGCCGACCTTCCGCGCCTCCTGCCCGTCACTGGGGATGTCGTCATCCTCATCCGCGAACCGGGGGGCCAGGGCGGCACCGGCCAGTGCTTCCGCCTCTCTGGCTGCCGCGATGCCCGACGCATCGGCCCAGAAGGCAACGGACGTATCGCCCACCTGCACCCGGTTGTCGCTGCCCTTGGCCAACAGCGCGTTCAGCGCCGTGCCATAGCCGAAGGCCGCCGCTTCCGACACCGGCGCATTGCCGCCCTGTTCCTTGGCGTAGGAGGTGAAGGCATCCAGATTGAACGACACCAGCGAGGCACCGGAGCTTTGCGCGCCCCAAACCCCCTTGATGGCGGGATGCAGGCGGGCGGCGGGGGCCTGTTCGCCCGTGACCAGACACATCTGTTTGTCGCTGGCGGTGGCTGCCAGTTCCCGACGCCAGATTTCCTGTGCAGCGGACCGTTCATGCAGGAACTGGCCGGGATAATCCTCGTCCAGCGCGAAGACGATATTCTGGTCCAGAATCTCCGTGTCCCAGCCCTGATCGGTAAACGCATCCGGGTTCCAGGCTCGCAGAAAGGCGAGCAGGGCCTGCAGGCCTGGATCATCGCTCTGGCCCAGGGCCGCCTCATGCTTTTCGCGGAACGCGGCCAGATGCGTGGGATAGGGGGCAAGCCCGCCGCTGGCCTTATCCTTGCCCAGCCCCAGCACGAATTTCGTGTTGTCCCACAGGAAGAAGGCGCGCGGCGTCACGCCGGGCCGTTTGAAACTGGCGGGGACGGGCAGGGGAGTGGGCGGGCGCTTTTTATCGGTGCCGCGCAGATCATCGGGCGGGCGGGACAGGGTGCCATCCCGGTTCAGCACCAGACAGAAGCCGATGCCTTCGGTGGTGAAGCCGAAGGGTGGGGCCGCCCCCTCGGCCAGCAGCCGGTCATAATGCCGGTTCAATGCCATCAGGATGGTCATGACCGCACCTCCCCGCTATGCCGGTCCGGGACGGTCAGCACGCCGTCGCAAAGCTGCGCCCGGAAGAACAGCGGCACACAACGGTCGTCGCAGCGATGTCCGCCCGGATCGCCATGGTGATCCATGTCCAGCAGCATCCAGCCCAGATCCTTGTTCACCTGATCCGTTGGCAGATTGTGGGCGGGGACAGGATCGGTCCACAGCTCGAAAGCCGCCGGAAATTCCCGCGATCCGAAACAAGGTTGCTGAAAACACTGCCCGGTGGCGGCGCGGCGGTTGAAGATGTCCAGATGTTTGCTGGTGTTGTCATCCGGCCCGGCCCGGTCGGTCATCTCGAAATGCGCTTCGATGATGTAATCGACATGGCGCAGCAGGGTGGCGGCCCGCTGCTGCCGGTCCTGATCGGCGCGGGTGTAAAGGTCGGTCACATGCCCGGCCTTCATGGCCTGCTTCACCTTGGCCACCGGCATCTTGGATGCCACCTCGTTGCGGCGGATCGACATGAACTGAATGGGATTCAGCACATGGATGCGATCCACAACCCAGGTGATGGCCGGTTTCCAATGCACCGCCTCCAGAATACCGCGCGCGGCAGAGGGTGTCAGGACGTCGTAGGACACCCTTTCCACCTTCATTTCCGGCCTGGAGAAACAGGCAAAATCACCCCGCACGCGCAGTTTCACGCCGAATGGCATTCGCCTTTTCCTCCCCTCACATGAATCCATTGCCAATGTCCCGATAGGTCGGATCATCCCAACGCAAGCCGGCCTTCGCGTCATAGAGATCGTTATTGGTCAGCAACACAAACTGATCCCCGTAAAGGTCGGGTCGTACATACCCTGCCGCTTTCGCCTCCAGCAGCTTGGCCCGCGCCCTGATCGGCACCTGCACCATGTAGGGCTGGAGCTTGCGCGCGATGGTACCGGGGGAGGAGACATAGGACAGGTCGCGCACCAAACCGGCGATCTTCTCCGCCGCCGGCTTGTACGGCACGATCACCGGGGCCTGGGCATCGTCGATCAGCCGGAACAGCCGGGCTACGGTTTCATAGGGAAACAGCAGCGTATCGGCCCGGTCCTCCAGCATTTTCAGGATGTTATGTTTGTCCAGCGCCCCTGCCAGCCCCTTTTTCCAATAGAGTTCCTGGAAATAGGCGCGGATGGCATCCAGGCCCAGCGGGTCATCAGTCCGTGACAGCACCCGGGCCGCCGTGTCGGCGAAGATCTTCAGATCGGCGGGCGGGCGGTGGCCCTCCTCATCCGCCGGATTGAACAGCAGGACACGCCCGCCCTCGCGCCCATGTTCGCCATGGCGGTTACAACGCCCTGCCGCCTGGGCTACGCTGTCCAGCCCGGCCAGTGCCCGCATCACCAGCGGAAAGCTGATATCCACGCCCGCTTCCACCAGGGAGGTGGCGACGACCCGCACGGGCCGCTGTTGCGCCAGATCCTCCCGGATGTCGGCCAGCACCGCGCGGCGATGTTCCGCGCACAGGGCGGTGGTCAGCAAGCGGGGTTCCGCCCTGTCCGCCGCCTTCAGGGCGGCATAGAGGTCGGCGGCGTGGCGGCGGCTGTTGACAATGGTCAGGCATTGCGGCGCGCTTTGCATCGTCGTCACCAGGGCCGCCACATCGGGCCGGCCTTCCATGGTTTCCACCCGCACGCGCTTCAGGGCCTGATACAGCCCCGCCGGGTCTGGTGCCAGTTCCCGCACATTGTCCAGTCCGTCGGCGAACAGCTTGCTGCTGTTCACGGCGGGCTGGGTGGCGGTGCATAGCACCAGGGTGCAGCCGAAATCACGGGCCAGCGCATCGATCAGTTTCAGGCAGGGGCGCAACAGCGGCTGGGGCAGGGTCTGCGCCTCATCCAGGATGATGACGCTGCCGGCAATGTTATGCAGCTTGCGGCATTTGCCGGGCCGGTTGGAAAACAGGCTTTCAAAGAACTGCACCGCCGTGGTCACCACCACGGGTCGGTCCCAGTTTTCCGCTGCCAGTCGCGCCTTTTTGCCACCATCCGGTGCCTCGGCATCGCTGACGCCTGTCTCTTGTCGTTCGGAACCGCCGTCAAAGCCGCTGTGATGTTCCAGGATGGCATCATCATCCCCCAGCGCCTTGCGGAACACATCCGCCGTCTGTTCCACAATGCTGGTAAACGGGATGACATAGATGATCCGCTGCTTGCCCCAGCGAAGCGCATGGTCCAGCGCAAAGGCCAGGGAGGCCAGCGTCTTGCCCCCGCCGGTCGGGACGGTCAGGCTGAACAGGCCCGGTTCCTGTGCGGCACCCGCCAGCACATGGGCCAGAACCTGGGAACGCAAGTCATTGATGGTCCCCAGTGCCGGATTATCCGCCACATCGGCCCGTGCCTTGGCTGACAGGGCCGCTAGGTGGTCGGCCAGCCGGTCCCGCAACATCCCAAGACTGGTATCGCACCCGCGCTGCACAGGCTGCTGCTTCAGGTGGGCATAAAAAGCCTCCGTCGCCAGCCGGTCGGCATCGATCAGGGTGGAGAACAACATGCGGCCCAACAGGGACCGGCGCAGGCCGCTATCCAGATGCTTGATGGAGCGGCGGACCTGTTCCGGCGCTGGCGGCTCCGCCCCTTCCGCACAGGTCAGGTTGCCCTTATACCGGTCCAGCCGGCTTTTCAGGCTGCTGAGCTGTCCCGTCGCACCATCACCATCGGCCAGACCCGCATGGTGCCCCGCGATGGATGCCGCCAGCAAGGGGCCCCATGAACGCCCATAATGCTGACCGGCAATGGCCGCACCGGCCGTTGAATGATCCGGGCTGGGCCCCTGGCCCCGGATATAGAGTTGATAGGCCTGCGCCATCTTCCCGACATCATGCAGCAGGCCCAGCGCTCGGCCTGCTGCTTCATACCCGAACACCCCCGCGAATTGCGCCGAAAGCACAGCCACATCAATCAGATGGGTAACCAGCGGCTCCCAGCTTTCATAGTCACCACGATGTCCGGAATGGGCGTAGAGCATCGGATAAATACACTCATTTTATTCCAGGTTGAGTATAGAATATCTGATTGCAAAAAAATATATTGATTCACGTAATTTATCTCTTGCCCCTCTGCTACACTCCTCATTGGCGCACCGTTACCAGCAACCGCGCCTCCGACGACCTCGACAACAGGTCAACCGTGATTGGTGATTACAAACCTACAGCGGCGGTTATGTTGAGTGCAAAGCGGTCCCGTTCGCGCTGGTAAATCCGGGTTGTCGTGACTGACGCATGGCCAAGGTGCCGCTGGACCCGGCGTTCGTCGATATCGGCATAGGTCGGGACACCCGCGCGCAGGCTATGCGCGCCCCAGAGCCGCCTCCTGTCGGCCTCGGGCAGATCGCTGCGCACCCCGGCGGCCAGCGCCGTCTGCTGAACCAGATAAAGGATCTGCTTGGCCGCCAAGTGGCCGGCGCCGATGGTGCCATCGGGGGCGATCGGCCGGAAGACCGGCCCCGAGACGATACGCGCCTCCTCCAGCCAGCGGCGGATTGCCGTTACAGGACACGTCCAGTCCGTAGAGCCGGGACCGACCGGCACCTCCCGCCACCGGCCGCGCTTTCCCCTGGTAATGATCAGCAGCTGCTCGCCATGCCACTCAATCCAGCCCGTGCAATCTGTCACAGAGCGATCATCCGGCCGCTCGGCATCCAGGCTGACCAGCTCGGAGCGCCGCAACGCTGAAACATAACCAAGCAGCAGGATGGCTCTGTTTCTCAGGCCACGCCGATCCAACGGGAGATGACCAACCATGGCACGGATATCCTCGGGACTGAGGGCGTCCTTACGCCTTGGGGGCATGTAATGCACGGCTTCGATGCCGTCCAGGATCTGGGTAATCAGGGGATGACGGCTATCCAGTACATAGCCGAGCTGCTGGGCCTGGGCGATCAGGCCATACAGACGGCGTCTCACGGTACTGACCGCCCGCCGACGGCCGGTCTTTGGGCTGGGATTGTCGATCAGGTCGGTCAGAAACAGGGCGACGGCCTCGACCGTCAAATGATCTGGCGGGCAGCCCCGCCGCCGGCAGAAGTCCAGCCAAGCGAGCCAGTCGTCATGATAGGCGGCCATTGTCGCCGGCGCCTGGGCCGCCGCCAGGTAAGCATCGGCGCGGGCGGCCAATCCGGACAGGTGAGAAAGATCGGCTGACACCTCCTGGCGCCGGACCATCGGAACCAAGAGGGAGCGTTGATCATCGGCCATGGACCGTGTCCTCTGCCAGCCCCGTTGCTGGCATCAATAGCATCCGGATCTCGGTAGCAACACAAGGCTGATACCCAGGTGTCCCCCGCTCCCGCCGGCGGGGATTTGGCCGGAAGCTTCCCCCCCCCCTGGGCCGTCCCACAGCCACATCGCGTGCTGGCTGCCTTGGGTGAGGGGAACCCCCAATCCACAATAAGCGCAGACTTTGGCCACAGCGGCCGCAATACCAGCGTTCCAGGAGGGAGAGTCAATCATTGGTCCAACCCCAGCGCACGCCCTTCCGTTAAGATCAGGTTCACGCCGGCAGCATAGTGGCGTGGATCCATCCGTGCCGCGACAGGGCTTCGGAGCATCTCCTGTGCTGTCTCCAAGGCCGCACAGTATGCGTAGAGCGTAGTGGCTGAGCCATCTTTGCGCGGACGGGCCTCCGGCCGGGCGCAGTAGGCCAGGGCCAGGGCTTCTTCCGGCGTCCCTGAGACCGGCCTCAGGTTAAGTGGTGCGACCTCCTGGGCGGCGGCGGTACCGGCGACAGCGGTCAACAGCAGAGCGACAGCGGATATCTTCACATCCCACCTCCAATATCAATACCGGCCGCGACGAGGCGAACGAACAAAGGGCACAACCAGCCCCGGGCCCGCGGCGGAGGAGCCGGGCATGTCGGAACTCTCATTTCCCGTCTCATCGACCCTATCGGCGCGCACCTTGAGCCACTGGACCACCCTGTGAAGGATCCACCATGAGGCGAACAGCGCAGCCTCTGCGATCATCACCGCCAGCGTGACACTTAACGACATCACGACCAGTGCCAAATAGCGATGCTCGTCGGCGGCCCACCACCAGCCGGCGCCGCCGATGGCGCCCAGCACGGCGGCCAGCGCCGCCGCCCCGCACCCCCACATCAGGAGCGTATCCTCCTGCGGCCGCTGGGAGTCCTTGGGTGCGACTTCGCTTTCGAGGCTTTTGAAGCCAAGGTAGATCAAGATCGGCGCCGCCACCCACCCGGCAATATTGGCCCCCAGGATGGCCAGGGCCATCAGACCGGCCAGCAAATAGGCCACATATATGGCCAGCTGCTGGCCACCGGCGACGGCTGCCCAGCTATAGGCGCCCCAGGCCGGCCGCTGCCTCAACTCATCCTTGCTGGATATGCGCATGTCGCCCCCTTGTCAGCCTGTTTTTTCGTCCGATGGTACGCGCTGTTCTGCTCTTGTTCTAGCCTATCGGTGTGCTTTCGTCCATAGGGCGCTAAGCTTAATTATAACCCTATGAAGCTTCTTCCAACTCACGGCGCTTTTACCGCTGATTTATGCACAAAAGTGACCGCAATACCCTTGACGCCTCCCCGCCACCTGCCACAATCAGCGCCCCCAAAGAGGCTGACAAGGACAGGCCATGGCCGATATTGCCGACGATCCCGTGACAAGGCTGGCCTTCAGCATCCAGCAGAACAAGGGTGTCTATGCCCTGCTGCTCGGCTCCGGCGTGTCCAGCGCCGCCGGCATCCCTACCGGCTGGGGGATCGTTCTCCGCCTGATCCAACGAGTTGCCGCCGCCCGGACGCCTGCCATAGCCCTGAAGTTGGAAGAGTGCGAAGCTTGGCATCGGCGAGAGACAGGATCGGATCCAGATTATAGCACGCTCCTGCAGCAGGTCGCGCCGTTGCCCGCAGAACGCCAGCCCATCCTGGCGGAATATATTGAACCGACGCTGGCCGATCGCGAGGCCGGGCTGAAAATCCCAACCCTTGCCCACCAAGCCATCGCCCGGCTGGTCCGGGATGGCTATATCAAAATCATTCTGACCACGAATTTCGATCGGCTGCTGGAGGAGGCCCTGGCGGCCGAGGGCGTCTCCTACAGTCGGGTGACCTCGGGAGCCCAGTGCGAAGGGGCTCGCCCCCTTCAGTTCATTCCAGACGGAAGCTGCCTGATCGTCAAGCTGCACGGTGACTATCAGGAAACGACCATCCGCAACACGGTGCCTGAGTTGGCTGCCTATGATGCGCCTGTCAACCGATTGCTCGATCGAGTCTTCGATGAACATGGCCTGATCATCTGTGGCTGGTCGGGAATGTCGGATCATGCCCTGCGGCAGGCCCTGCTGCGGGCGCCGGGGCGGCGCTACAGCACTTGGTGGGCGGATCTGGCGTCCCTTTCTCACGCGCATGATCTGATCGATCATCGCAAGGCCGAGACCGTCAGGGCCTCCGCGAACGATCTCTTTGTCAGTCTGGCTGAACGGGTGGAACGTATCGAGGCCATCCGCCAACCGCCTCCCGAAACCGTCCAGTTGCTGGCCGCGCGCATGAAGCGGTACCTCGCCCGGCCAGACGAGTTTCGGATCGAACTGGCCGACCTGGTCACCGCCGAAGCGGATCGGCTCATCGCGGCTCTGTCCGGCCCGGACTTCGATCCACGCGTCCCCTACAGCAGAGAGGCGTTGGTCGTCAGGCGCGATCGCCACGAAAGCCTTACCGAGCGGCTGGCCATCCTGCTGGGCCTGCTGGGCCGTTGGGGTGTAGACGATGCAACCAAGGCCCACCAACAGCTGGCGCACAACACCCTCGCGCGGGTCTATTTAGGTGCGAAGGCCGCAGGCCAGCTCGCACGCCATTTCGAGAATATTCAAACCTATCCGGTCCTGCTGCTTTTTCATGCCTATGGAGTGGGATTGACGCACGGGGAACGCTGGCAGGCCTTGGTGGAGTTCTTCCGGCTGCAAGTCGGGCGCGGTGTCACGCAGCAGAGGCCGTTGGTTGATTTGATGCTGCTAACCTGGTGGGAGCCGCTTCACGCACGGGATGATTTCGTAACGCACCTGACCGGACTGACTGCGGACGGCCATGAAGCACCGGTGACGGAGCATGTGTGGCGATGGCTTCAACCCCGGCTCTGTCATTTCGCTGCGGACGTTGCGGATCGCGACATGCTACACGCCCGGTTCATTGTGTATGGTTCCTTCGCGCATTTCTGCCAACGCCCGGAGCGATATGACCACCAAGGGCAACCAGCCCGGAGCGGCGTTGATATGGCGGTACCCGTGCTGGAGCGCAGCATCCTCCGGTTCCTCGTGGATGAAATGCGGAGCCGCACCATCGATGGGCAAGGCTTCGCACCCGCCGGCACTGAGCTGCGGCTCTATGACGCCTATCGAGCCAATCTCAATCGTAAGGTCCGCCTCGACGGCTGATCGGTCCCGGAGCAACACGAAGATGCCAAGCATCATTGAAGATGGAACCCTGAGGCTGGCCTTCAGCATCCAACAGCAGCCGGGCGTCTATGCCCTGCTGCTGGGCTCAGGCCTCTCCAGCGCCGCCGGCATTCCGACGGGCTGGGGCATCACCATTGATCTGATCCGACAGATCGGCACCCTGAAGGGTGAGACAACCGACCGTACCGATGCCGATTGGGAAGGATGGTATCGGGCGCAAACCGACCAGGCGCCGGATTACAGCGCGCTGCTGGCGGCCCTGGGACGACAGCCCAGCGAACGACAGCCAATCATTGCCCGCTACATCGAACCCTCCGACGAGGACCGGGCCGAGGGACTCAAGGTGCCGACCCTGGCGCATCACGCTATTGCGCGCCTGGTCGCTGGCGGTTACATCCGGGTCATCCTCACCACGAATTTCGACCGGCTGCTGGAAACGGCGCTGCGTGACGCCGGCGTCGAGCCGGTGGTCATTGCGTCACCGGACCAATGCAACGGTGCCCGCCCCTTGCAACATGTTCCCGCCGGCAGCTGCACGGTTGTCAAGCTGCACGGTGATTATCTCGACGTGCGCTCCCTGAACACGGCCGAAGAGCTGGCCACCTACGATGCCAGTATGGAAGGGCTTTTGGCGCGGGTCTTTGATGAATATGGGCTGGTTATCTGCGGCTGGTCTGGTGTTTGGGACACGGCGCTGCGCCAGGCCCTGCTGCGGGCTCCCGGCCGGCGCTACAGCACCTGGTGGGCCAGTCTTGGCCCGCTGGCTGCTCCGGCGCAGGATCTGGCCCGCCACCGTGATGCCCAGCTGGTGACGATCGACGGCGCCGACGGGTTCTTCTGCCGGTTGGCTGACCAGGTGGAGCTGATCCATCAGGCCCGCCGGCCGCCCCCAGCCAGCGTGGAGCTGCTGATCGCTGCGGCCAAACGGTACCTGTCGAAACCAGAGTTTCGGATAGAGTTGTCCGATTTGCTGGATGCCGAAGCCAGCCGGGCACTGACGGTCAGCAGCAATTCACCGCTGACCGCGTTACCGGTTAACGGCATCCCCGCACGGCGGCACCAAATCGAACGCTATGAAGCCGCGTTCCAGCCCCTGGCCAGCATTGCTGGCGTGATCGGTCGCTGGGGAAACGATGAGGCCGATCAGGCCGTCCTCGCCGTGATCCGGCACCTGTACAATCTCAAGCCCGGCAGCGGCGGCACGAATGATGATTATCGGATAAAAACCTACCCGGCGCTCCTGGTGTGTGCCAGCTATGCCCTGGGCCTGATTGCCGCGCAGCGTTGGACCGCTCTCTGGCAGCTGTTTCAGTTCCCATTAGCGCAGCTGCGGGGCACCTTCCTCCCGATCGCAAAGTGTTTGTTTTTGAATGCGTGGGAGGGCAGCGCGCTTACGGAGTGGTGGCAATCACTGGAATTGGAGGACAGGAAATCGGTGATACCGTTGGTCGTCCGTCTCTGGACGCTCTTAGAGACCTGGGCGAAGCAGTTTCTGGGTCCAGTGGCGAGCTTCCCGACCATCATGGGCCGGTATGAGCTGCTTGGTGCGCTTGCGATATGCAGTGAAATGCCCACCACCACGCTAGAAGCGGCTTTAATTGCCCCCAGAGGAACAGGCGGGATTGGTTTTCCGGTGGGCAAAATTGGATGGGATTGCAGCCAAAGAAGAGAACTAATGAATGCCATGATCAAAGAAATAAATCTTTGGCCGAATGCTGCTATCGACCAGCGCTGGCTAGAAGCATTCAAACAACTTTATGAGCGTCAAGCTGAGGACTGGCGCCGGGGATAGCAATGCAAGCCATCCTCGAAGAATCTCCCGGCTGGATGCGTGCGGCCGCTGTGCAGCCCTTGTTACGCCTGGGGGCACGGCTGGCTGACCTGCACCAAGCCCTGGCCATATCTCCGATCGCCGGCTTAGTGGCAGATCGGGCGAGCCTGATGGCGGCAGCCAAGGTGTTGGCCAGCGCAGGACGCCCGGAAACAGTCCCGGAGCTGCGCGATATGCGGATGATGGGAGACCCCGCTGGCCCTGGGGCTCCCACCTTGGCAGCCTGGTCCTGGCTGGCAAGCTTGCCCTGGGAAGAGTCCGCCGCCAGCCGCTATCGGTCGACACACGGTGATCTGCAGGGCATGGCCACCGACCACCGCCACCATAACCGGCTGTTTGAGCTGATCCGTGGATTGGGATGGCGGGACACAGACGAGGCGCTGTTGCACCTCGTCCTGGCTGTCGGTACCGCTGCCGCCCTGCCCTGCCCGCTCGCCGCTATCGGCACTGTCCTGGAGGCTACCACCGGCCTGCCGCTATCGATCCGCCTGCTGGCTGGCGACTATGTGGTCGGTCGCTGTCTCGGCTGGCCCCTGCCCCTTTATAGTCTGGGCCTGGGGCGTCGGGAGCAGCCCGATCCGTCAGTACCGGCGATCGCACGCACGCTGCTGGCGGGTACGGGGGAAATCCTCAGCCTGGTGCGCCCCCTGGCCAGCCAGGCCGCCCGCTTGATTGACAGCGGCCGTCAGGTGCGCACACGTCAGGCTGCTGGGGTTATCACACGCATTCTCTCGCGGGACGCGGTGTGGTCGGCGGCGCTGGCCGACCTGCTGCCGGATCGGCCAGCCCGCCGGCTCCTCCAGCGCCTGGTTGATCTGGGGGCGGTGCGGGAACTGACGGGACGCCCCAGCTATCGCCTATACGGGCTTTGAGCATGGCGACGCCCCCGCTGGATCGCGAGCTGCTGGACCTGCCGCCTGAGATGCGGATGCGCGAATGGATGCTGCGGGTGGAGGCCTTGATCTTTGCCAGCCCCCGGCCAGTGCCGCCCCCCGTGCTGGCGCGTCTGATCGGAAGCAGCGTCCCGCTGGCCGACATCATCGCCCTATTGCAGGATGAGCTGCGCGCCCGGCCTTATGAGCTGCTGCATGTCGCCGGCGGCTGGCAGCTGGTGACGCGAGAGCGCTATGGGGCCATGCTGCGCAGCCAACTCGCCGGCGATGCGGTCACTGTTGATCTAAGCCGCCGCGAGGTGGAGTTGCTGGCGGTCATTGCCTTCCACCAGCCCATGACGCGGCGGCAATGCGAGCAAATCCTGGGCCGGGCTGTCAGCGGCGACGATATCGGCCGTTTGCGGGCGCAGGGCCTGATCGCTGCTGGCCACCGCCGGCCGGGACCGGGGGCACCATTCACGTTGGTAACGACGGATTGCTTCTTGGAGTTGTTTGGGCTGGCCAGTCTCGCTGATCTGGACGATCCTGCTTTACTTCTGTCTGCAACGTCCCCGGCGTAGCGGGTGATCGGTCCAGTCGGTGCTGTTGATCAGCGAAAATGCATTCGCATTCACGACCTCATAATCTAGCCAGAGATTGCCGAACCCTTGTAGTCAGGCGTCATTTGGCAAAGCAACGGCCTTCGTCAGATCGAAGATGCGCTTACGTACTAAGGGATCGGCAATGCGGTAATAGGCCCGCACCAACTCTAACGTTTCGCGCTTATGCATGGGGTCTGGCTCGTCGGCGTCCGGCATCGCGGAGGGAGCACACAGACTCTCACCGCTCTCAGGATCAGCCATGTCGTCATAGAAAAATGACACGGGGACATCCAGCACACGGGACAGGTCGAACAGGCGGGAAGCGCCGATACGGTTGGCGCCCCGTTCGTACTTCTGCACCTGCTGGAACGTCAGGCCAATGGCCTCGCCCAGCTTCTCCTGGCTCATCCCCAGCAGAGTGCGGCGGAGTCGGACGCGGGAGCCGACATGCACATCGATTGCATTGGGCTTGTCCAACTTTGGACGACCGCTGGGCCGCCGAACTTTGACGACATCGTTCATCACTAGCTCACCTTGCGTTACCGCGCCATAAAGCGCTCACTGGTTTAAGTAAAAAACTTCACGTCCATTGTAGAATACCGTATTCATGGGCCATTTATCTTGACAAATTTTCAGTAAAACCGATTTTGCCAATTTCCATGTCGTCGCCTCAACGGTCATAACAATACGATCATTCGACACATTTAATAGAACAAGCTTTTCAGGTAGAAATATTCTAATATCTTTCGACCAAAGACGCTGGATATTACCATTGATGGATACGAATTTTTCTCCGTTGTGGCACATAATAAACGCTTCGATTTGTGGCTTCGGCTTCATACGGCTAAGCCCCACATCAAGAGATACCAAGCCCAAGCAGCTGCAAGGATGACAGCCCCGGCCGCAGCCTTGATTACGATCTCCACCAATGCGCCCAGACGGACTTTGCCGAACCATATCCAGAGATTTGTGCTGAACATGTAGGAGCTCCAGTGCTATTCAGAAAGCATGATGACCCTACATAACACATCATATGATGCACCATCAATCAATTGATGCAAAAATGACAAATAAGCCAGAATTCTCCCTATCATCGGCCGCCTTGCGCGCAGCGCGGGCTGTGCTTCAGGTGCAGCAAGTCGAGGTCGCTTCATTGGCTAAATGGTCCCTTCCCTCCGTCCAGCGGTTTGAGCGAGGTTCCAACGTGTCGCAAGCGCGCCTTAGGATCCTCGTCGAAGCATTGGCAGGAATGGGGATTGAATTTGGACCGGGACAGTTGAAGCACCCGAACCTGTCTCAGATGTCCGTCCGGAGCCGGGCCGCCCGCGAACTGCTGCGGTGGTCACAATCACAAGCGGCCGAAGCTGCTGGTTTGACCAGGCCGACAGTCAGCAGATTGGAAACCGAGGAGACCGATAGCCATGACAGCACCATTATATCGCTCATGCGAGCTTACAAAGACGCAGGAGTATCGTTTGAAGCGGAAACGATGATCAGTTCCTTGCTCTAATCATCGCCCGCTGTCGGTCTATATCCGTTGCCAGTTCAGCCAGCTTCCCCTCGCGTATGCATCCTCGAATGCGCCTACCATCCACTCCACCCGGGATAATAAAGGGACTAATCGCGGGAACCGAACGAAACTGTCCATCCTTTTCTTGTACCGTCATCTGCTGAAAAAAAATTGCAACGAGACATTCGGCTAGCAAGGACCAAGCGTCGCTTCGTAAGCGGCCCGCTAGATCAGCCAGTTTCCCAATCCCCCCCTCAATCCCATCTGCATGGAAATTCGCCAGCACAAGGTGATTTGTTGTCGCCGCATCAAGGGCAACGGCTGCTTCAGAGGGCGAACGGGTTTCGCCCATGAAAATCCGATCGATGCCACTACGAAGAGCTCGACGTAA
>NZ_WIDQ01000002.1 GCF_009495745.1 Niveispirillum sp. SYP-B3756 | reverse complement strand
CCCTTTACGATCCCAGCATGGATATGGCGGCGATCATCAATTCCGCCACGGTGGTAAACGGCAACACCGTGTTGACCCTTGCCGCCGGCCAAACCATCACCATCCTGGGCCAGACCGGCGACGTAGCGGGATGGTTCGGCTAACAAATCATAGCATAGCGCCACCTGCGTTTAGCCGAACGCAGGTGGCGCTGGAGGAGCCTGCATCCGCTATAGGGCCTGTTGAGATTTATGATTCCCAAATCTGGGTTGATGTGGTTCAAGCTTCTGATGAAACGCTTGATACTGACGGATGCGCAGTGGGCGAAGATGTCGCTGTATTGCTTGAGGAAGCCAACGGACCCCGGTCGGCGCCGTTGGCATGTGCCGCCGGCAATTGAGGTACAGTTCAGTCAGTTCAATTCAGCAAAGGCCAAAGGTGATGAGTTCGAACCGGGTTTCCACCGACGACGCCTTTGTCCGCCGACTGAACCTCAATCTTCTTTATCCGCTTGATGCCATTCTGCACGCCCCCACCCTGACGGAGGCGGGGCGTCGGGTCCATCTCAGCCAGTCCGCGATGAGCCATGCGCTGAAGAAACTCCGCGACCATTTCGGTGACGATCTGGTCACCCATGCGGGCGGCGACCAGTTTCTCACCCCGTTGGGCATGGCACTGCGAGGGGAAGTTCGCCGGGTGATGCGGGAGGTGGAAGGAACCTTTAATTACGCCCTGGATTTCGATCCTCTGACCAGCCAGGACAGTATCACCATTGCCACCTCCGAGGGGGTTGAGCAGATGCTGCTGGGACCGGTATTGCGGCACCTGTCGCGCGACGCGCCGAACATGTGCATCAACCTGATGCCCTTGGACATGGCAATGCCCCAGCAGGCGCTGGAGCATGGGGCCGATCTGCTGCTGCTTCCGGCCTCGACCGCTGTTGACCGCTTGGAGACGCGCCCAATCCTGAGCGACCATGCTTCCTGTATGGTGTGGAGCGAGCATCCCGACCTGTTGGACCAATTTGAGATCAGTGAGGCGCACTATCGTGCCGCCCGCCATATCGCGGTCCAGGGCGAGGCCCCCCCCTTCCAGCCCCTGGATGCGAAGGGGGCCGATTTGCTGAAGTCCCGCAGGATCTGTGTTCGCGCCAGTTCCCAGGCGACCCTGCCGATGTTGGTCGTCGGCAGCAACCTTGTGGCCACCGGAAGCTCCTGGTTGTTCCAGTCTTATGCCTCAATGATGCCGCTGAAGGTGATCCCAGTGCCCTTCGCTTCGCAATGGACCAGCATTGTGGCCCAATGGGGCAGCCACCGGCGGCGAGACCCCATGCTGGCCTGGTTCATCAAGTGCCTGGAAGAGCGGGGACGGCAGCTGATGGGCCGATGATGGCCATTGCCGCTATTCATGCCGTGCATGAACAGTTCTAATTTGTCCGTCACGAAGCCGTAGCATAGCCTCAACACTGACCGGGAAGTTCGGCCATGGCCCAGGCCATGAGACAAGAACGCTGGTTAACAGGGGGACGGCCGCTATCCTGGAGCCGCTTGGGCAAAGGGATGCCATCACCGCTGCCAGGCGGGGCTGTTTTTTCATAAGGGCCGACATTCACCAGGGCGCGTGGCTGTTGCTGCGCGTGGCGAGGGGAGTGCGCGCCGCAGAAAGGGGGTTCACATGTTCAATGTTACGGCCAATGCGCGTCGCTTCCGCAAGACTGCCGGTTTCGGGTTGCTGTCCACCATGATCATGGCGGCGACGATGCCTGCTCTTGCCCAAGAGGAACGCGTTCAGGATTACACCCTGCCGTCCATGCCGTTGGCGCAGGCCCTGCAAAAGATTGCCGCGATGAGCGGTAAGGCGATCCGATATGATCCTGACGCCGTAGAAAATGTGGCTGCCCGTCCGGTTGAACATGCGGCGACCCCGCTCCAGGCCATTGAAACCGCAATCGGCCGTGCGATCCTGATCGTTGATGAGCAGAAGGATGGCAGCTTCGATATCTATGGCACCATCACGGTCACGGCCCGCCGTGATGAGGCGGAAATCAATGCGCTGGTGCGACAAGCCTCCACCTCCGACCGCAGCGGCCTGTCGCTGCGCGAACAGCCGCGCAACACGCAGGTGATCTCCGCCAAGACCATCGGGGACCAGCAGGCGCTGTCCATCACCGACGTGCTGCGCAACGCCGGCAGCGTCTCCGCGCAGTTGAACAACCCCAATGCGGGGGTGAGCTATACGGTGCGCGGGTTCAACAGTGGTGGCCTGATCAACGGTCTTTCCGGTTCCTCAACCTATGGTGTTACAGCAGGAGCCAGCCAGCCCGTCGCCAGCATCGAGCGGGTGGAAATTCTGAAAGGGCCAGATGCCCTGTTGGTCGGGTTCGACAATCTGGGCGGCAATGTCAATGTCGTGACGAAGAAGCCAAGCGCGAACACGCGAGTGGATATGAGCGTCGACACCGGCTCCTATGGTTTGCTGCGCGGTGTCATTGATGCCAACGGCGCGCTGACGGAAGATGACAAGTTCACGGCCCGTGCGATTGCCAGTGCGCAGCGGGCGGACCGCAATTACGGCGGCTATACGGGCAACAAGGAATATCTCTTCGCCCCATCGCTGCGTTTCAAGGATGCCAAAAGCGACATTATCCTGGGCGCCACCCTGACGGAGGCCACAACCGGCATCGTTCCGTTCACCCTGTTCGATCCGAATACAAAGAAAATCATCGAGCGTAGCCTGAGCACGCCAATCTTTTCCGGTGATCAGTCCGTCCATATCGAAACGAAGCGCGTCTACCTCGACGCGACGCATGAATTCACGCCCAACATCGCGTTCGTCGCCCGTGGCCTGCATGATGACAATAAGCTGGGGCTTGATGTGTACCCGCTCGGCCGCAACCGGCAGGGCCAGCTTGTGGCGGCGGTGCGCGGTTCCGGCCAACAGGGTAAGTCCAATGCGGCAGATGCCTTCTTCCGGTTCAACACGGCAATTGGCAGCCTGGTGAAGGCCCGGCTCAATGTTGGGTATAATTACAGCAGCGGCTACTTTGAGCCTCTGAGCAGCAGCGCCTATACGGTGATCCCCAATATCCCCCTGGGCGCTAATAACAGCATTCCGGTGCCGCCGCGCCCCGAGGCGACGAACAAGTCCTTCCGGCTGAAATCCCAGCAGCAGGGCATTTATGGGCAGATGCTCGTCGAAATCGGGAAGCTGAAGCTGTTGGGCGGCGTGCGTCGCAACTGGTACGAGACCAATTTCGAGATGTTCGGCTTTAGCAAGCCGCCACCCACGAAGAATTCGGCGGATGTCCCCAATTTCGGCATCATCTACGATGCGACGGACAATTTCTCCATTTTCGCCAATTATGTGAAGGGTAATTCACCCGTCACATCGACGGACGTGACGGGCAATCCGCTGCCCAACATCACCTCCACCAACAAGGAGGCGGGGGTGAAGCTTGATCTGTTCAATGAACGGGCAACGATCAACGCCTCCTATTTCGATATTCAGCAGGACAATACGCTGGTCCCGGATACACAGCATCCAGGCTTTTCGCTCCCCGCCCCTGGGCAGCGCGGACGGGGGATCGACTTGAATATCGTTGGGCAGATTATGTCTGGCTGGACGGTTCAGGCATCCCTGACCCGGACCAACTATGTTCAACTGACACCGACCGCGTTCAGGAAGGTTGTATTCCGGCAGCCGCGCGTTACCTACAGCCTCTACAGCAACTATCGCACCGAGATTACCGATGAGTTGACCGGCGGCTTTGGGGTGGGCTTGTTCGGGCGCACGCATTCATACGCGGATAATCTGGGGGCCTATGTCGTGCCGGGTGCCCGTCAGGTGGATGTCAACGGCTTCCTCTCCTTCGACGGGTTCGATGTCAATCTCGGTATCCGCAATCTCTTCGACCGGCGGAATTACAACGTCACCACGGTGCCGGATTTCGTACCTGTCGATGAACCGCGTAATGTACGGCTGAGCATCAGCAAGCGTCTGTTCTGACAGGTTCCAAACAGCCATGATGTCCAGCCAATCCAACATTGAGGAGGCCCGCCTGGAGGCGGGCCCCCGCTACGCCAAGCAAGATAAGCGCGAGCGAATCGGTCATGCTTGGCGGCTGACGACCCGGTATTTCGTCTCCGAAGACTGGAAGGCAGCCTGGTTTCTGGTGCTCTGTTATATCGGCATCCAGGGCGGCACGATCTATTCCTTCATCTGGTCGAACCAGTGGCAGCGGGAATTTTTCGACTCGATTGAGCAGCGTCAAGCCGGCCTCTTCCTCTCGCTGATCGTCAGCTTCCTGATGATCGCGGCGCTGCAGGTTGGCGTGACTTTGGCCAATGGCTTGGTCGGCTGGACCCTGACCATGCGCTGGCGGCGGTGGCTGACCAACTGGTACATGGACCGTTGGTTCGCCCGCGACCGGTTCTATGACATTGAACGGTTGCGGATGATCGACAATCCCGATCAGCGCATTGCTGAGGATATCCGGGATTTTACCTCGATCATCAGCGGTAATTCGCTGATCGGCGTTGCCATCGGCATCGGTTCCAGCCTGGTCAGTGCCATCAGCTTCGGCGTTATCCTGCAGCAGATGTCCAGCCCGCTGGAATTCACCCTGTTCGGCTATGATCTCTGGCTGCCGGGTGGCGATCTGATCTGGTTCTCGATCTTCTATGTGCTGTTCGGTTCAGTGGTCATCACCTGGATCGGCAAGCCCTTTATCCGGCGGCGGATGCGTGAACAGCATTTTGAAGCTGATTTCCGTTCCAGCCTTATCCATGTCCGCCGCAATGGTGAACAGATCGCCTTTTCCGGCACCCAGGGGCTGGAAAAGGACGGGTTGAGGCAAGCCTTCGAAAATATCCGCCATAATTGGTACCGGCTGATGTGGGCCAATATCGGACTGAGCCTGGGGACCGGCATCTATGAACGGGTGATCGGCGTGGTCCCGCTGTTCCTGACCGTGCCCAAGTTTTTCGCCGGAACGATCAGTTTCGGCCAGGTCATGGCGGCGCGCGATGCCTTCACCATGTTCACTACTTCCCTGTCCTATTTCGTCCAGGTCTATCCTGGCATTGCCCGGCAGATTGCCAATATCAACCGTCTGAAGGCGCTGGACGATTCCATCGACAATGAGCGTCCCCGCGGTATCCGGTTTCTGCCGGGTGAGACCCTGGAGGGCGTATCGATCCAAGTAACCGGTCTGCACCTGCGCCGTCCCAATGGGGCACCGTTGGTGGCCATGGATGAATGGACGGTGCGCGACGGGGAACGCTGGGTGATCGAAGGTCCGTCGGGGGCCGGCAAGACGACATTGCTGCGCGCCATCGCCGGGCTCTGGCCCGATGGGGCGGGCAGCGTGGCGATGACACGGCGCGGCAGCGCCATGCTGGTGCCGCAGCGCCTATACCTGCCGCTGGGCAGCCTGAAGAACGCGATCTGTTTCCCCGACCGGGCGCAAGATCATGACGATGCCACCGTTGCCGCACTGCTGGAGAAGGTGCGCCTGGAGCAGCATATCCCCGCCATGCACCAGGAGCGGATGTGGCAGGACGAACTGTCGCCGGGTGAACAGCAGCGCGTGGCCCTGGCCCGCATCCTGCTGCAACGTCCCAGCCTGCTGGTGCTGGATGAGGCGACAAGCGCCCTGGATGCCAGCAACGCGGATCATTTCTACAGCTCGGTGCTGGCGGCGATGCCGGACACCACCATCATCAGCGTTGTGCATAACGAGAAGCTCGCCAGTTTCCACACGCACCGTCTGCTGCTGTCGGCTGGACAGGGGCACACCATGGCAATCGGGGCACCCCAATGAGCGAACTATTAACCCGTAGCGAAGGGGAACTGCGCGTGGCAGCCGCCCGGGCCGTTGAGCTGGCGGTTCAGCGGGGGGCGGCGGCACGCGCCACCGCCAGCAATCACGGCTTTGCCCGGATCGTCATACGCGACGGGGTGGTGGAAACGGCGGAGCGCAGCGGCGGCCAATCCCTTTCCGTTACTGTCTTTCGGGAGGGGCGGCGCGGATCGGCCTCCACCGAGTCGCTGGACCGCGCCGCCATCGAACGGGTGGTGGAGGAGGCGATGCTGATTGCCGGCCATGTCCAGCCCGATCCCGATGCGGCCTTGCCGCCTGCCGACTGGCTCGCCATCACCGGCCCAGCCCCAGAACTCTACGCCGAGGGGCCGCGCGGTACCGACACGCTGATGGCAGCGGCCGGCGCCATCGACCGCGCCGCGGTGGCGGTTGCCGATGCTGTTCAAGGGCGGCTCAGGGTCAGTGAATCCGTGGCACTTGCTAGTGAGAATATCTGGGCGCTTGCCACCAGTGACGGCTTTTGCCGCAGCGCGCGTTCCTCCCAGGATGGGCGCTGGTGCGCGATGCTGGCGCAAGATGGGGGCGGCAGCACCTCCGATTACTGCCAGTCGCAGGGACGCCGGGCTGATGCCCTGCTGCCAGCACAGGCCATCGCGGAACGGGCTGCTGAACGCGCGCTGTCCGCACTGGGTGCCCGCACGGTGAAGAGTGGTCGCTACCCGGTACTGTTCGATGCCCGCACCGCCCATTCCCTGGTGGGGGAGCTGGCCGGTGCGCTGACCGGCATGGCACAGCACCGGAAGATGAGCTTTCTGGCCAATCCGCTGGGGCGTGCTGTTGCCGCCCCCCATCTTGACCTGATCGAAGACCCGTTTGAACCGCTGGGCATGGCCAGCGGTGGGTTTGACAGTGAGGGGATTGCCGGATCGACACGGGCGATCCTGCGCAAGGGCGTAGCGGAAGGCCTGTTCCTTTCCACCTTCTCCGCCCGCAAGCTGGGTATGCGATCCACCGGCAATGCGGATGGCTTCTATAATCTGCGGCTGGTCAGCGATGCACCGGGGGGTGACTGGCTGGCAATGCTGCGGCGCCTGGGCACCGGACTGGTGGTCACCGGCCTTCAAGGCGGCTCCATCGACCCGACCAGCGGCAACTGGACCCATGCGGTCAAGGGGCTGTGGGTGGAAGAGGGGATGGTGGTTCACGCAGTAAACGACGTGACCCTGGCGGGGTCGATGCCCGCCATGCTGACCGGCATCCAGGCCGTGGGCAGTGATATCGAACGGCAAGGCGCCATCAGCACCGGTTCGATCCTGATTGATGAAATGCAGGTGGGAGGCGGCGCATGAATGGCGGTGAAAGCGCAATCCAGCGGGTGGGTGCCAGGCTGTTCGGTCCGACCGGACTGGATGAGGCGGTGATCGGTCGCGCCCTGGGCGAGCTGGCCGGTGGCGGTGCCGATCTGGCCGACCTTTTTTTCGAAGCGACGAGCACCCGCACCTGGCGGCTGGAGGATGGCCGCGTCACTAATGGCAGTTTTGCCATGCGCCAGGGTGTGGGTGCGCGGGCGGCGCATGGCGCCGCTGTCAGCTTCGCCCATTCCGCCGATATCCGGCCGCAACCCCTGCTGGATACGGTGCGCGCGGTGCGCACCCTGGCCCGGCATGGCGACACATTGCGGCATCCGCAGGGTGTGGCGATGACCCGCCGCGCCGGCGAGCACGCGCTCTATCCGGTCCTTGATGTGGTTGCGTTCGAAGATGCGGCGGCCTGGATCGACCTGCTGGGCCGGATCGATCAGCTTGCCCGGGCAGCCGATCCCCGGATTGTGCGCGTCGAAGCCAATGTACGGGCCAATGACACGCAGGTGCTGATCGCCAATGCCGATGGTGAACTGGCGGCGGATATCCGCCCGCTGACCATCATCGGGGTGAGGCTGGTCGCTGAACAGAACGGAAAGCGGGCCCGTGGTCAGGCGGGGCTGGGCGGCAGGCTGGGCCTGCAGGGCTTCGACGCTGCGGCAGTGCAAAGCATGGTCTCGACGGCGGTACGGATGGCGCTGAATAATCTGGAGGCGATCCCTGCCCCGGTCGGTCAGATGCCCGTCGTTCTGGGGCCGGGCTATCCCGGCGTGTTGTTCCACGAGGCCGTTGGCCATGGGCTGGAAGGCGACCATCACCGCAAGCGGCTGTCCGCCTTTGATGGCCGGGTCGGCCTGCGCATCGCCGCCCCCGGCGTCACTGTGATCGATGATGGCGGGCTGCCCGACCGGCTGGGTTCCCTTGGCGTGGATGATGAGGGAAGTGCCGCTGACCGCACGGTTCTGGTGGAAGACGGGGTGCTGACCGGCCTGATGCAGGATCGGTTGAATGCCGGGCTGATGAACCAGCGATCCACCGGCAATGGGCGGCGGCAATCCTATGCGCATCTGCCGATGCCGCGCATGACCAACACGTTCCTGGCCAATGGCACGGATGATCCGACCGATATCCTCGCCTCCATTGATCGGGGGATCTATGCCACCGCCTTCGATGGTGGACAGGTCGATATCGTTTCCGGTCGTTTCAACTTCACCACCTGCGAGGCCTGGCTGGTGGAAAAGGGTCGGCTGGTGGCCCCGGTCCAGGGTGCGACCCTGATCGGTGTCGGGCATGAAGCCCTGCTGAATATCTCGATGGTGGGCAACGATCTGGCGCTCGATACCGGCGTCGCAACATGCAGCAAGCAGGGGCAGACGCTGAGCGTCAGCGTCGGCCAGCCCAGCCTGCGCATCGACCAGATGATGGTGGGCGGCCAGGGCACCTGAGCCGGTTTCCCACAAAGCAATGGAAAAGGATTTGACCATGCGTGATGCCAACGAACAGGACTTCGAAGACGTCGTCATGAACAGCGACAAGCCGGTGCTGGTTGATTTCTGGGCCCCCTGGTGCGGTCCCTGCAAGGCCTTGGCCCCGACGCTGGAAGAGGTGGCGAAGGAGTACGCGGCGGAAATGAATGTGGTGAAGGTCGATATCGACCAGAATCCCAAGCTGGCCGAGCGGTTTGGTGTACGCGGCATCCCGCTGTTGCTGATCGTGAAGGATGGCAAGGAACTGGCCCGCACCTTCGGCACCGTGTCGCGCAGCCGGCTGGATGCGTTCCTGGAAGCCAATGTGGGAACACTCTGATGTCGAACATTGCTTTCCAGGGTGACCCGGCAATCAAGCAACTGGCGCTGTCCCGTCTGCGCCATCACATTACAGCCGACACCTTTGTCATCTATCCCGCCTGGGCAGAGGGCAAGGCCAATATAATCGGCGCGGTGGTCGAGGCGGATGACCACCAGCTTTACGCGGAAATGCTGGGCTATCCATTGCCGCTGGTCATGGCGGTAGAATCCATCGTCAACGCCTTTCGGATGAAAGAAGGCGCGGAATTTGCCGAAGCTTGGCTGGAACAGACACCGGTTGGCGCCGATCTCTCCCAGGTCGTGGCGCAAATATTGGCCAGCATTCTGGAAGAGCCGGCCCTTGTCGCGCTGACCCGTGGCCATGAAGGGTTGGAGCAAAGCCGGCTGTCTGTCATCGCCCTGCATCGCCGGATGCTTGCCGGTGAAGAACCTGACCGTCGGGAATGGAAGCTGGCCCGCCTGGCCGCCGTCGCTGCCACCGATACTGTCACCGACGACAGTTTCCTGCGTGCCGCTGGTGCCATCATCGAGGCAGCGGCCTGGCCCGGCACCATGCGCACGGTTCTGCGTGATACGCTGGGAGCCCGTGGCGGGCTGGAGACCAAACAGGTTATGCAGGAGATCGACTGGACCGAGGCTGACGAAAGCCGCGTTTTCAAGATCGTGTCCGGGGCCGAGGGGCAATTGACGGAACTGTCTGGTCTGGAACGGGTCTATGCGCTGCTGGAAGCCGACGATCCCAAGTTGCCCCCCCGTTTCCGCGAACGGGTGCGGCAGTATGAGAAGTTAGGTGCCGCCTATAAGGCAATCGGTTGGAAGATCGTAAAGTTTCTGGAACAAGCACCGGTTCGTTCCTAGCGTTACAGTTGCGTATTTCCTGAGTGGCTTCGGCTTTGCCGGAAAACGACGCGGCCATCCCCTCGATCGCCTGCTTGCGCCAAGCGCTGATCATCGTCTGGTGAACACCGTGCTTCGACACAAGCTGCGCCATCGTCAACTCGCCCCGGATCGCCTCCAGTGCCACCTTCGCCTTGAAATCAGCTGAATATCGCTTCCTCTGTCCCGTCATGTCGGTCATCCTTCAATAATACCAACGGTCATAATTCATGACCGTTGGTACGGCGGCGACTGCCGCCGCGCGGCACGTGCCGCGTGAAGCCAAGCCAACGGATGTTGGCACCGGCGCCTGAGGTGCTGAAAATATTGACTGACGGTCAATATTTTCAGCCGCTGGTATAAGGCCGAACCAAGCTTAGCAAACTGTCCGCTCACGGGGGACCTGCTCTTAAAATAGTTCTGTCACCCGTCGCCGCAATGCAGCGGTGAGAGGCACGCGATTAGTGAGGAGATGTTTGTACCATTCCTGCCGGCGGCGGTAATGTTGGGATAGCAGTCGTTCATTGGCGACGTATCGATAAGCGGCATCAGCCAGCCGGCGACGTAAGTCAGGGCTTGTGATCAATGCACGCAGATTTTCGGCAAACGCTGCAGTGCTGGTATAAATCAGGCCTGTTACGCCCGGTTGGACCGTGTTGCCATAGACCACGGGACTAGCCAGGACCGCCGTCCCTTGGGCCCCGGCCTCAATGAATTTCAGGTCCGATTTCACCCTGTTGAACGCTGTGTCCACCAGCGGAAGGAGAGCAATGTCGGCATTGCGCAACTGTTCCAGATACTGCGCGTAGGGGCAGGTGGCAGTGAACCGCTTGTGCGGGGTGATCAGGGCATCGAAAAAGGCGCGGTCATGCACCACATCGACCCGCACCCGCAGATCGGCCATGTCGGCCAGTACCGCGTTCAGGGCGGGCATGATGGATGCCCAATCGTTTTCGCGGTTCAGGGCACCGAAAAAAATCACCGTCTCGTCTGCCGCTGATCGCCTTTGCAGACGGGGCGGCGGCAGATCGGATACGCAATTGGGAAACACCGCCACTTCGGGATTCCATTGGCGCAGAAGGGCGGCAAGCGGCTCGGTGGAAGTCTGGATGGCATGGGCGGCCCGGAAGGTCAGATAATCATGAGCTGCAATCTCGCTGAATGGCTCCGGGTGGTCATCGAATTCCACCACCAGGACTGTCTTCTTTTTAATCATCTGGCGTAATATCTGGGTACTCTGCGAGCGGGTCAGGATCGGACGTTGCCAGACCAGCACTTGGCCCCCTTCGGGGCAGGGCGGGAACACGATTCCCTTGGACGATGCGCTCTGAACGCTTACCTGCGTCCCCGGAATCGTCGCCTGGAACTGCAGCGGCAGATTGATGCGGACATCATTGATCCCACCGATAGGCTTGCGCGTCAGGGCGTTGATGCAGAGCCGCCGTGGAGCCCGTGCCCGTCCGGCCCTTACCACATACTGGAGCGCACCGGCCTGCGTGGCGAAGCGGGCGCTATCGATGTTCAACGCCGCCAGCGTTGGCTCGATTGCCTGCTGGAAATCGCTGAAGCCCTTTGGGGTGAATGGTCGCGGCGTGATGTCATGCACGATCAGGCCGGCATTGGTGAACAGCTCGCGGATGGTATCAAGGGTAAAAAACCGCAATTGGCCATGGTCCGGCAACCCCTCATCCTGATACGGCCATTGGCCGTTCAGAAGTTTGGCCAATATCGACCAATGCTGCACGTTCAGGATGGACGCCAGCACCATCCCGTCATCCGCCAGCCAGCCGGCATGGCTTTCCAGCAGACGCGATGGCGCGCGCAGATGTTCAAGCACGTTGCCATAGACGACGACGTCGACCTTTTCATCCGGCCCGAGGGGCAGATCCTCCCGCCGGACGGCCTCGACATCGCCTTCCACGACATGGCCGAGGCGGGACTGGGCCATGGAAGCCGCGACCGGATCAACCTCGATGCCGATATAGCGGCATGTCGGATTAAAGGGAAGATAGGCGGCCCCCAACCTCCCGGCGCTGCACCCCGCCTCAAGCACGACCTGCGCGTCGCGTGGCATAAGCCGGAGCAGGGCGGGATTGAAGCGGTCGAGATGGTCAGGAGGGGGCTGATCGGGCGGCTTGGTCATCGAATTCCTGTTATGTCACTGCCGGCCATACGCCCCATCGGCCTCGATCTTCCGCTCCATCGCATCGACAGTTCCGCTGGCGCGGCGCATCGTATGCAGCATTGGGATGGCTGTCCAATGGAACCCGCGCGCCCGGCGTGCCGACAGACCATTCGCTTGACCTCGCCCTTGGGGTGGCTATCCTTGGTCGCAATGCGCAGCCCCGTCGGTTGTCCGCTACGTGCCCGAAACCAGTGTGACCCTTGCTGTGGCTTCCGATTTCGAACATGATTTTCAAGGGGGCGCTGACCTGTTGCGCCGTGGACGGGTGAATGAAGCCATCATTGTCATGACCCGTGCGGTTGCCGCGCGTCCCGACCATGCCCAGGCTCGGCACAACCTTGGCATGGCGTTGAAGCGCAAAGGGGATTTAGGGGCGGCGGCAAGCAACTTTATCGAAGCGATCCGTCTTGATCCTTCCCTTGAAACAAGCCGTCTCTCGCTTGCGGAGGTACTGAAATCCCAGGGCCGCTCTGGCGAGGCGGTGCGCCATGTCCGACAGTTGCTGGAGAGGCAACCGGATCACGCCAGCGCCTGGCGGATGCTCGGACTGCTGCTGAAGGGGCTGGGAGAATCTGCAAGCGCCGTCGCCGCGTTCACGCGTGCGGCAGCGCTCAACCCACGCGATGGTGCCTCCCGTTTCGGGGCCGTCATGGCATTGTTGCCACCCTTCTACGACCGGCAGGATGATATTGCCCAGGCGCGCGCGGCCTATACGACGGCGCTGGAAGCGCTGCCGGCCTCGTTGCGCCTGGATACACC
The DNA here is from genome assembly GCF_009495745.1 of Niveispirillum sp. SYP-B3756. Lineage (GTDB taxonomy): Bacteria > Pseudomonadota > Alphaproteobacteria > Azospirillales > Azospirillaceae > Niveispirillum. The sequence goes on along the minus strand of NZ_WIDQ01000002.1, from coordinate 732,779 downwards.
GGATGGCGCGGCGGCGGCGGCTGATGCCTACGGCTCTTTTCTGCCCTATTATCTTGCCTATCAAGGGCAATCGGATCGCGCGCTGCAAGCCCGGCATGGTCGCATGGCCGTGGATATCCTGGCCCGTCGCCATCCTGAATTCGCGTCCGCCCCCGTCCTGCCACTGGAAGGGCCGATACGGGTGGCCGTGGTGTCGGGCTTCTTCTGCTGGCACACCATCTGGAAGCTTTTTATCCGCGGCTGGATGGCGGGCTTTGACCGTCAGCGGTTCCAACTGTTCGGGTATCACACAAGAACGGCGTCGGACGCGGTGACGGCATTGGCCCGCGACGGCTTCGACCGCTTCGTCGAAGGCGAGACCAATTTTGTGGCTTTGGCCCGGCGTATCCGCGATGACCGGCCGCATGTCGTGCTTTTTCCTGAAATCGGCATGGACAATCTGACGGCGCGGCTGGCCGCAATCCGTCTGGCGCCGTTTCAATGTGTGGCCTGGGGGCATCCGGATACCACCGGGCTGCCCACCATTGACGCTTTTCTGTCGAGCGATCTTATGGAACCACCGGGCGCGGAGGGGGACTACACCGAGCCCTTGGTCCGGCTGCCCGGCCTCGGTATCCATTATCCAGCACTGCCAGTGCCGGAGGAGCCGCTGGACCTGGCGTCGTTCGGGGTCGGGCCGGACGACATCCTGTATCTCTGCTGTCAATATCTGTCAAAATACTTGCCTGATGATGACGACCTCATCGCCCGCATCGCGGCGGCAGTGCCGACGGCACGTTTCCTGTTCATCACCCCGCGTTCCGAACTACTGGCCAACCGTCTGCGTGCGCGGTTGCGGCTGGCCTTTGGCCGGGCCGGGGTGGTTGACGCGGATAGAAGGGTGACGTTTCTGCCCTATCTTTCGCCCGGACGTTACGCCTCGCTGAACGCCCAGGCCCATGTCTATCTGGACAGTGTCGGTTGGTCCGGGGGCAATACGACGCTGGAAGCGGTTGCACAGGGATTGCCGGTCGTGACCTGGCCGCGTGGGTTGATGCGCGGACGGCACAGCGCCGCGATCCTGACGGCCTTGGGCGCAACCGCAACCCTGGCCGATAGCGCTGATCGCTATGTCGATATCGCTGTACGTCTCGGCCACGATCCGGATTTCCGTGCGTCCGTGCGGCAGGCAACCCTGCGCGGCCTACCGGGATTGTACGGGGATGTAAGGCCAATAAGGACGCTTGAACGATTGTTGGAAGATCGGGTTCGGATGAATGGATACTTAATCTGAAAACAGTAATAAATATAATTGGGAAATTATTTTTTGCTATGCGATTTTTGTGAACTATAAACAATTTTGTTGGTATATTTTTTAACTTACTAAGTTAATTTATTTTTTTTCTAAAAAATTAATCAAAAAAATTGATATTTACTCAAAAAAATACATCAATTTCATTATATGTGGATTATTATTAGAAATAATAAGAGGATTTATTGGGAGATAAAATATTATTTTGTTGCGTTCTGCATCGGAATTGCAGTAATAAATTTCAGCGGCGATAAATGCAAATTTGCGCGCCCGCAGCGTCATGGCCATGGCGCTGATTTTGGGGCGCGGTCAGTTCATGGGGGCGGAAATGCAATTTACACAAAAAATTGGTAACTTCGGAAGTGGGTATGCTTCCATCAAGGTCAATGCATCCGGCCTTGTCAATGTAGATAGTGTCGGTGATGGTACAAAATCCGTTACAGTTCAGGTTGTTAACGGCACATTTCAAATCACCAATGATGGCGTGAATGGCGGTACCGCAACGACCTTGCTGGACGCCTCTGGAACGGCGCTGTCGTCGACCACGTATGGCGTTGGCTTATCGTGGGTCGGTGAAACGGGAACAGCCAATCTTACCGGCGGTGATCTGGGCGACTTTCTGTTGGGTGGCGACGCGAACGATACGGTCGAGGGCGGTCTTGGCGCGGACACCCTCTACGGCAGCAAGGGCGATGACAGCCTGACTGGCGGTGGTGGCAATGACAGGCTGGCTGGCAATGAGGGGCTGGATACCATCTATGGCGGCGAGGGGGCGGATACGGTTTACGGCAATGCCGGCGACGACGTCATCTACGGGGATGCCGATAACGACCGGATTTACGGCAATGACGGCAATGATACCTTATACGGTAACGACGGCGCCGACACAATTTTGGGCGGTACCGGGGCGGACTCCATCTTTGGCGGAGATGGCGCCGACAGCCTGATGGGCGATGCCGACAATGACAGCATCGATGGCGGCGCGGACGATGACAAGCTGTACGGCAATGCCGGCGATGACACGCTGTTCGGTGGTGACGGTGCGGATATCCTGTACGGCGGGGCTGGCGCGGACTCGCTGAGCGGTGGTTCTGGAAACGATCAATTCATATGGACTTCGGACGCGGATGCCGTGGGTGATACGGTGGCCGATTTCGCTGTCGGCGATCAAATTATCCTGACGGGTGACTATACAGCGCTGAACAGCACCGCCGCCGGCAATATCGCGGTAACGGGCGGTACGCTGACCTTGAGTTCGGTGACCGGATCCTTTTCGGCGATCTATGATCTCGGTCTCGGAAGGACCACGATTACCCTTCAGTCTATCGTCGCGCCCGCGGGCTTGGCCGTGGCCACGGCGTCGGACACCGGCAGTTCGTCAAGCGATGGCATTACCAGTGCGACAACGCCCGTCATTACCGGCACGGTGACCGAGGCCGGCACGGTCACACTCTATGACAGCGACGGCACCACATCGCTCGGCTCCGTTGTGGTTGCTGCGGCAGGGTCTTGGTCGATCACGCCCACGGCGCTGACGGATGGCGTTCATAACCTGACCGCCAAACTGACCAATGCGGGCAGCGTCACCTCGTCGGCATCGACCGCCCTTTCCGTGACGATTGATACCGCGGCACCGAACGCACCCGCCATCACTTCCGCCGCGTCGACCAATGATACCACGCCCACGATCAGCGGCACGGCAGAGGCCGACAGCACCGTCACCCTGACGGTGGCGGGTGCGACCTATACTACCACGGCCACAGGTGGTGCCTGGAGCATCGATACCGGCACAGCCACGCCGACCAGCGGCACGCTGAGCCTGAACACCAATGGCAATAATGCCGTTTCGGTGACCGCGACGGATGCCGCAGGAAATGCGTCCACGGCTGGTACCCAGACCCTGGCGGTGGACGCCGTCGCCCCCAACGCGCCGGCTGTCACCTCTGCCACCCTGACCAATGACACCACACCCACGATCAGCGGCACGGCAGAGGCCGGCAGCACCATCACCCTGACGGTGGGCGGTGCGACCTATACCACCACGGCCACGGGCGGTGCCTGGAGCATCGATACCGGCACAGCCACGCCGACCAGCGGCACGCTGAGCCTGAACGCCAACGGTACCAATGCCGTTTCGGTGACCGCCACCGACGCCGCCACCAATGTCTCCACCGCTGGCACCCAGACACTGACCATCGACAGCACGGCACCGAATGCGCCGGCCGTTACCTCTGCTGCGTCCACCAACGATGCGACGCCGACCATCAGCGGTACGGCAGAGGCCGGCAGCACCATCACCCTGACGGTGGGCGGTGCCACCTACAGCACCACGGCCACAGGCGGTGCCTGGAGCATTGATACCGGCACAGCCACGCCGACCAGCGGCACGCTGAGCCTGAACACCAATGGCAATAATGCCGTTTCGGTGACCGCGACCGACGCCGCAGGAAATGCATCAACCGCCGGCACCCAGACCCTGGCGGTGGACGCCGTCGCCCCCAACGCGCCGGTTGTCACCTCCGCCGCATCGACCAACGACACCACGCCCACGATCAGTGGCACGGCAGAAGCCGGCAGCACCATCACCCTGACAGTGGGCGGTGCCACCTACAGCACCACAGCCACAGGCGGTGCCTGGAGCATCGATACCGGCACAGCCACGCCGACCAGTGGTGCGCTGAGCCTGAACGCCAACGGCACCAATGCCGTTTCGGTGACGGCAACCGATGCCGCCACCAATGTCTCCACCGCTGGCACCCAGACCCTGACCATCGACAGCACGGCACCGACTGCGCCGGCTGTCACCTCTGCCACCCTGACCAACGACACCACACCCACCATCAGCGGCACGGCAGAAGCCGGCAGCACCATCACCCTGACGGTAGGCGGTGCCACCTACAGCACCACGGCCACGGGCGGTGCCTGGAGCATCGATACCGGCACAGCCACGCCGACCAGTGGCACGCTGAGCCTGAACGCCAACGGTACCAATGCCGTTTCGGTGACCGCCACCGACGCCGCCACCAATGTCTCCACCGCTGGCACCCAGACACTGACCATCGACAGCACGGCACCGGCTGCGCCGGCCGTTACCTCTGCTGCGTCCACCAACGATGCGACGCCGACCATCAGCGGTACGGCAGAGGCCGGCAGCACCATCACCCTGACGGTGGGCGGTGCGACCTACAGCACCACGGCCACAGGCGGTGCCTGGAGCATCGATACCGGCACAGCCACGCCGACCAGCGGCACGCTGAGCCTGAACACCAATGGCAATAATGCCGTTTCGGTGACCGCGACCGACGCCGCAGGAAATGCATCAACCGCCGGCACCCAGACCCTGGCGGTGGATGCCGTCGCCCCCAACGCGCCGGTTGTCACCTCCGCCGCATCGACCAACGACACCACGCCCACGATCAGCGGTACGGCAGAGGCCGGCAGCACCATCACCCTGACGGTGGGCGGTGCCACCTACAGCACCACGGCCACGGGTGGTGCCTGGAGCATCGATACCGGCACAGCCACGCCGACCAGTGGCACGCTGAGCCTGAACGCCAACGGTACCAATGCCGTTTCGGTGACGGCCACCGACGCCGCCACCAATGTCTCCACCGCCGGCACCCAGACACTGACCATCGACAGCACGGCACCGAATGCGCCGGCTGTCACCTCTGCCACCCTGACCAACGACACCACACCCACGATCAGTGGCACGGCAGAAGCCGGCAGCACCATCACCCTGACGGTGGGCGGTGCGACCTATACCACCACGGCCACAGGTGGTGCCTGGAGCATCGATACCGGCACAGCCACGCCGACCAGCGGCACGCTGAGCCTGAACGCCAACGGTACCAATGCCGTTTCGGTAACGGCCACCGACGCCGCCACCAATGTCTCCACCGCCGGCACCCAGACACTGACCATCGACAGCACGGCACCAAATGCGCCGGCTGTCACCTCTGCCGCTTCCACCAATGATGCGACACCGACCATCAGCGGCACGGCAGAAGCCGGCAGCACCGTCACCCTGACGGTAGGCGGTGCCACTTACAGCACCACGGCCACGGGTGGTGCCTGGAGCATTGATACCGGCACAGCCACGCCGACCAGCGGCACGCTGAGCCTGAACACCAATGGCAATAATGCGGTTTCGGTGACGGCGACCGACGCCGCAGGAAATGCATCAACCGCCGGCACGCAGACCCTGGCGGTGGACGCCGTCGCCCCCAACGCGCCGGTTGTCACCTCCGCCGCATCGACCAACGACACCACGCCCACGATCAGCGGTACGGCAGAGGCCGGCAGCACCATCACCCTGACGGTAGGCGGTGCGACCTACAGCACCACAGCCACAGGCGGTGCCTGGAGCATTGATACCGGCACGGCGACGCCGACCAGTGGCACGCTGAGCCTGAACGCCAACGGCACCAATGCCGTTTCAGTGACGGCAACCGATGCCGCCACCAATGTCTCCACCGCCGGCACCCAGACACTGACCATCGACAGCACGGCACCGAATGCGCCGGCTGTCACCTCTGCCGCCCTGACCAACGACACCACACCCACCATCAGCGGCACGGCAGAAGCCGGCAGCACCATCACCCTGACGGTAGGTGGTGCGACCTATACCACCACAGCCACAGGTGGCGCCTGGAGCATCGATACCGGCACGGCCACGCCGACCAGTGGTGCGCTGAGCCTGAACGCCAACGGTACCAATGCCGTTTCGGTGACCGCGACCGACGCCGCCACCAATGTCTCCACCGCCGGCACCCAGACACTGACCATCGACAGCACGGCACCGGCTGCGCCGGCCGTTACCTCTGCTGCGTCCACCAATGATGCGACGCCGACCATCAGCGGCACGGCAGAGGCCGGCAGCACCATCACCCTGACAGTGGGCGGTGCCACCTACAGCACCACGGCCACAGGCGGTGCCTGGAGCATTGATACCGGCACAGCCACGCCAACCAGCGGCACGCTGAGCCTGAACACCAATGGCAATAATGCCGTTTCGGTGACCGCGACCGACGCCGCAGGAAATGCATCAACCGCCGGCACGCAGACCCTGGCGGTGGATGCCGTCGCCCCCAGCGCGCCGGTTGTCACCTCCGCCGCATCGACCAACGACACCACGCCCACGATCAGCGGTACGGCGGAGGCCGGCAGCACCATCACCCTGACGGTGGCGGGTGCGACCTATACCACCACAGCCACGGGTGGTGCCTGGAGCATCGATACCGGCACAGCGACGCCAACCAGCGGCACGCTGAGCCTGGATACCAACGGCACCAATGCCGTTTCAGTGACGGCCACCGATGCCGCGACCAATGTCTCCACCGCCGGCACCCAGACCCTGACCATCGACAGCACGGCACCGGCTGCGCCGGCTGTCACCTCTGCCACCCTGACCAACGACACCACACCCACCATCAGCGGTACGGCAGAGGCCGGCAGCACCATCATCCTGACGGTGGGCGGTGCCACCTACAGCACCACGGCCACAGGCGGTGCCTGGAGCATCGATACCGGCACAGCCACGCCGACCAGCGGCACGCTGAGCCTGAACGCCAACGGTACCAATGCCGTTTCGGTGACCGCGACCGACGCCGCCACCAATGTCTCCACCGCTGGCACCCAGACACTGACCATCGACAGCACGGCACCGAATGCGCCGGCTGTCACCTCTGCCACCCTGACCAATGACACCACGCCGGTGATCAGCGGTACGGCGGAGGCTGGCAGCACCATCACTCTGACGGTGGGCGGTGCCACCTACAGCACCACGGCCACGGGTGGTGCCTGGAGCATTGATACCGGCACAGCCACGCCGACCAGCGGCACGCTGAGCCTGAACACCAATGGCAATAATGCCGTTTCGGTGACCGCGACCGACGCCGCAGGAAATGCATCAACCGCCGGCACCCAGACCCTGGCGGTGGATGCCGTCGCCCCCAACGCGCCGGTTGTCACCTCCGCCGCATCGACCAACGACACCACGCCCACGATCAGCGGTACGGCGGAGGCCGGCAGCACCATCACCCTGACGGTGGGCGGTGCCACCTACAGCACCACGGCCACGGGTGGTGCCTGGAGCATCGATACCGGCACAGCCACGCCGACCAGTGGCACGCTGAGCCTGAACGCCAACGGTACCAATGCCGTTTCGGTGACCGCCACCGACGCCGCCACCAATGTCTCCACCGCCGGCACCCAGACCCTGACCATCGACAGCACGGCACCGGCTGCGCCGGCTGTCACCTCTGCCACCCTGATCAATGACACCACGCCGGTGATCAGCGGTACGGCGGAGGCTGGCAGCACCATCACTCTGACGGTGGGCGGTGCCACCTACAGCACCACGGCCACGGGTGGTGCCTGGAGCATCGATACCGGCACAGCCACGCCAACCAGCGGCACGCTGAGCCTGAACACCAACGGCACCAATGCCATTTCGGTGACCGCGACCGACGCCGCAGGAAATACTTCCACCACTGGTACCCAGACCCTGGCGGTAGACGCCGTCGTTCCCAACGCGCCGGTTGTCACCTCTGCCACCCTGACGAATGACACCACGCCGGTGATCAGCGGCACGGCAGAAGCCGGCAGCACCATCACCCTGACGGTGGCGGGGGCGACCTACAGCACCACAGCCACGGGTGGTGCCTGGAGCATCGATACCGGCACGGCGACGCCGACCAGCGGCACGCTGAGCCTGAACGCCAACGGCACCAATGCCGTTTCGGTGACGGCCACCGATGCCGCCACCAATGTCTCGACGGCTGGCACCCAGACCCTGACCATCGACAGCACGGCACCGAATGCACCGGCTGTCACCTCTGCTGCGTCCACCAACGATGCGACGCCGACCATCAGCGGTTCGGCGGAGGCCGGCAGCACCGTCACCCTGATGGTGGCGGGGGCGACCTACAGCACCACGGCCATAGGCGGCACCTGGAGCATCGATACCGGCACAGCCACGCCGACCAGCGGCACGCTGAGCCTGAACACCAACGGCAATAATGCCGTTTCGGTGACCGCGACGGACGCCGCAGGAAATGCTTCCATCGCTGGCACCCAGACCCTGGCGGTGGATGCCGTCGCCCCCAACGTGCCGGTTTTCACCTCTGCCGCATCGACCAACAATGCGACGCCGACCATCAGCGGCACGGCGGAAGCTGGCAGCACCGTCACCCTGACGGTGGCGGGTGCGACCTATACCACCACAGCCACGGGCGGCACCTGGAGCATTGTCCTGAGTACGGCGACGCCGACCAGCGGCACGCTGAGCCTGGATACCGACGGCACCAATGCCGTTTCGGTGACGGCCACCGATGCCGCCGCCAACGTCTCCACCGCCGGCACCCAGACCCTGACCATCGACAGCACGGTACCGAACGCGCCTGCTGTTACCTCTGCCGCATCGACCAACAATGCGACGCCGACCATCAGCGGCACGGCGGAAGCCGGCAGTACCGTCACCCTGACGATAGCGGGGGCGACCTACAGTACTACGGCCACGGGCGGTACCTGGAGCATTGACCTGAGCACGGCGACGCCGACCAGCGGCTCGCTGAGCCTGGATACCAATGGCAATAATGCCGTTTCGGTGACCGCGACGGACGCCGCAGGAAATGCTTCCACCGCTGGCACCCAGACCCTGGCGGTGGACGTCGTCGCCCCCAACGCGCCGGTTGTCACCTCCGCCGCATCGACCAACAATGCGACGCCGACCATCAGCGGCACGGCAGAGGCCGACAGCACCGTCACCATGACGGTGGCGGGTGCGACCTATACCACCACAGCCACGGGTGGCACCTGGAGCATTGACCTGAGTACGGCGACGCCGACCAGCGGCACGTTGAGCCTGGATACCAACGGCACCAATGCCGTTTCGGTGACCGCCACCGACGCAGTAGGAAATGCTTCGACCGCTGGCACCCAGACCCTGGCGGTGGACGTCGTCGCCCCCAACGCGCCGGTTGTCACCTCCGCCGCATCGACCAACAATGCGACGCCGACCATCAGCGGCACGGCAGAGGCCGACAGCACCGTCACCATGACGGTGGCGGGTGCGACCTATACCACCACAGCCACGGGTGGCTCCTGGAGCATTGACCTGAGTACGGCGACGCCGACCAGCGGCACGTTGAGCCTGGATACCAACGGCACCAATGCCGTTTCGGTGACCGCCACCGACGCAGTAGGAAATGCTTCGACCGCTGGCACCCAGACCCTGGCGGTGGACGTCGTCGCCCCAAACGCGCCGGTTGTTACCTCTACCGCATCGACCAACGATACCACGCCATTGATCAGCGGCACGGCAGAAGCCGGCAGCACCATCACCCTGACGGTGGGCGGTGCCGCCTACAGCACCACGGCCACGGACGGTACTTGGAGCATCGATACTGGCACGGCGACGCCCACCAGCGGCACGTTGAGCCTGGATACCAACGGCAACAATGCCGTTTCGGTGACGGCCACCGATGCTGCGGGAAATGCTTCCACCGTCGGCACCCAGACCCTGGCGGTGGACGCCGTTGCCCCCAACGCGCCGGTTGTTACCTCTGCCGCATCGACCAACGACACCACGCCATTGATCAGCGGCACGGCAGAAGCCGGTAGCACCATCACCCTGACGGTGGCAGGGGCGACCTATATCACAACCGCCACGGGCGGTGCTTGGAGCATTGATACCGGCACGGCGACGCCGACCAGCGGCACGCTGAGCCTGAACACCAATGGCACCAATGCCGTTTCGGTGACGGCCACCGATGCTGCGGGAAATGCGTCCACCGCCGGCACCCAGACCCTGAACCTTAATCTGGACAGCACGGCACCGGCTGTGCCGGTTGTCACCTCTGCCACCCTGACGAATGACACCACGCCCACGATCAGCGGTACGGCGGAGGCCGGCAGCACCATCACCCTGACGGTGGGCGGTGCCACCTACAGCACCACGGCCACAGGCGGTGCCTGGAGCATTGATACCGGCACAGCCACGCCGACCAGTGGTGCGCTGAGCCTGAACGCCAACGGCACCAATGCCGTTTCGGTAACGGCAACCGATGCCGCAGGAAATGTTTCCCAACCCGGCAGCCAGACATTGAGCCTGGATACAACCGCACCCATAGCTGTGACTGCCGCGTTCGAGGACACGACTATCGATGCCGGCGAGCAGGTCAATGTTGCCTTCATCATTGGCAATGGTGAAGTGGGTGCCGGTTACAGTTGGGCAATCACCTCATCAGGCGGGGGGAGATTGACCGGCAGCGGCACCATGGACGCGTCCAACGCGCGCATCACGGGGCTGGACCTGTCTGGTCTGGGTGACGGTAACCTTAGTCTGACCGTGACGCTGGCGGATGCCGCTGGAAATGTCTCGGCTTCGTCGACTGCCAGCGCCACCAAAGTTCCGGCGACCGTTGAAAAGCCGGTGCCTGTCAGGCCGCCAACGGAGGAAACCGTCGATGGTGCTACTGTGCAAGGCAAGACGGAAACGCAAGTGGATGGCAGCCAGACAAGCACAATCGTGGTCACGGCGCCATCAGAAGGCCGACAGGAAGATCCGACCACGCCCAATGCCAGTCTGGCCGATGTGCCGGTGGTGCGCGAGCAGGTAGTGGACCCGGCAACCGGCGCGGTAAACACGGTCACCACGCTGACCGTGAGTGTTCCCATCGGCGTTTCAGTCACGGCCTCGGGCAACGCCGTCCGGACGAACCCCACTCAGTCGCTGACCGACCTGATCCAGGAAATCGGTGCCCGCACGGATGCCGGCTCGCAATCACAAGACGATCTGACAAATGGCGGCACCAGTTTCATGGGGGGGCTATCGACGCAGACCCAGTTGCTGGTGCGCAGTATCGACTACACGACCCCCGACGCCAGCAGTGGAAGCGAGACAATCGTCACCCAGGTCACTGGCAACACCTTGGGTTCGGCGGTGCCAACGGCCCTGGTCCTTAACACTACGGCGGTTCAAGGCTCTATTCTCATCAACCTGAACAATGTCGAGTTCGCCGCGATCATCGGAAGCGCCACTGTGGTCGGTGGCGAAGGCAATCAGATTGTCTTCGGAGATACCAGCAGCCAGACCTTGATCCTGGGTGAAGGCGATGACGTGCTGTCGGGCGGCGGCGGCAATGATACGGTCGCCTCGACCTTTGGCAACGACACGCTTTCCGGCGATGCCGGCGACGATGTCGTGCATGGCGGCGACGGCGATGACTGGGTGCTGGGTGGTACCGACAATGACCTAGTCGGTGGCGGCACCGGCGATGATCGTGGGTTCGGTGGCAGCGGCAACGACCGTTTGTTTGGGGAAGCTGGCAACGACACACTCACCGGCAATGAGGGTGACGATACCATCAGTGGCGGTGATGGAAACGATGTGTTGTTTGGTGAGGATGGCAATGACCAACTGTTTGGAGAAGCTGGCCATGACACGCTTGTGGCCAGTACCGGCAATGACACTGTGTCGGGCGGGGATGGCAACGATCTGATCGGACTGGGTGCCGGCGATGACGTTGGTAACGGTGGTGCCGGTGCCGACATCATGTTTGGCGAAGACGGAAACGATACGCTGTTTGGTGGGGTGGGTGACGATCAGATCAATGGCGGTGCCGGTAATGACCTGATCTTCGCCGAGGGCAGTGACACCCTGTGGGGTGGATCTGGCCAGGATACGTTTGCGGTCGGGGCCACGTCCGGCGGCACTGTGATTGCCGATTTCGAGGTCGGCGTTGACCGGCTGTCGATCTATGACGCCAGTGTAAACTTTAGCGCGGTCATTGCCTCGGTGCGGGTCGTTAACGGTAGCACCAGCCTAGACCTAGGCGGTGGCCAATACATTACCGTGATCGGTGCTGTTGGTGACGTCGCCAGTTGGTTTGCGGGTGAGTGATGGCGGGTAACACGCTTGGCTGCCCAGTACGGCTGATCTAGCAAGGCCGCCTTGTGCCGGACCTTCGGCATTGCTTGCCGCACGCTGATCGTGACCTTGAAGCGCAGCGGGTGGAACGGCCTTAGAAAATTGGACGCCTCCGGGAACCCTTGGTGACGGTGTTCCCGGAGAGGAATTCGGGTTATCAAGACGCGCCATGGCGGTTTCCCAGCGTGTCGTGGTCTGCAGAGACCGCATTCCCGGGCGGTTTTGGCCTCAAGCGGATGGAGTTCTCCTATCGAACCAGACACCCATCGTTTCATGTTGTAGGCCATGACAGCGACTGTGATAACCGCCTTGAGTTGAGGCATTTGATGCCGATGGTGCGGTTGATGAGCTTCATCTGTCGGGTCCGGGGCCATCATTTACATGCAGGTCGAGGCCATGGCTGAGATATCAAGCCCCGATGAAAACATTCAAACCATCACTTTGCCAACAAAAGCCGACTGACCATTGGCCACCTCATACGCAGCACAATGTTACACCACCTTGACGGACGCGATGCTTCCTGAAGAAAAATGTCTTCTGGAACCATTACTACCCAACATTCGCAGAATTCAAAGATGCGATAGAAATATTCCTCCAGAATATCGGCTCCTATCGAGACGATCTCCAAGCCTTTCTAACCCATAGATTCCACCTCATCGGGAAATCATAGCCCAGGAATTCTTCCGGAATTTAGGTATATTATCCCGCCAAATTGGTCAGCGTGCCGCTTTTCAGATCAAAGCGGAAATGGTCGCTGGGCGAGCCGTTGGCCAGCTTTTGCATCACCGCCAGCAGTCGGGCCAGCCGCCCCTCCGGCGTTTCCGGTCCCGCCTTTCTGGCGGCCAGGGCCCGTCGCAGCTTCTGGTAATCCGCCCGCCGGGCCTTCGGAATATCGGCCAGGGCCAGATCGCCGTCATTCAACAGGCGGTGGAAATCCACCGCCAGATCCAGCCCCAGCCAGCCGCCGGTCAGTTTCACCCCGGCCAGCTTGCCCAGCCCCGCCGCGTCCTGCGCCAGCAGCAGGTCACGCAGATCGGCCGGCCAGTCGCGCTGCAGGAAACGCAGCCGCACCAGTTCCCGCAGATGCCAGTCGGTGAACTGGCGATAATCGCGGCTTTCCAGAATGGCGGGATTCCAGATATCAGCCGCGCCATCATCCTTCAACCGCTGCCATTCCATGCGGTAGAAACCGAACAGCCGGTTGAAATCGGGTACCTTGTCAAGGCGGGGGGTCGTCACCTCCACCCGCTCCCCGTTCACCGTCATCAGCTTATAGGCGGGGATATAGGCGGCGGGTGGTGGGGACTGGATATTCACCAGATAGCGGCCATCGGTCCCGCGCCATTCCGCCGTGTCGTTGAAGTGCAGGTGCCCGCCCACCGTGAAACGGATGCCAGCCTCGGCCAACCGGCGGGAGGTGTCCGCCGTCGGCATCCGGTGCAGGTCCAGTTTCTTCGCGCCGAACAGGGCAGCGATCTCCGGCGTGGTGCCGTTATTGGTGTCCACGGCCGGATAATGGCTGAAGGTCACCAGCACCTTGCCCTGCTGCTGTGCCCGTTTGGCCACGTCGGCAACCCAGGCCAGCAGATGCGGCTTCCAGTTGGCGATCTCATTCCAGCCGGCATCACCGGAGCCTTTGAAACCGCCCTCCTGGGTGGGACGGTAGACGTTGGCATCAATGGCCAGCAGCCAGAGACCCGCCAGCGGCTCCACCAGATAGGAACTGTCGATCACCGGACGGCAATCGGTCTTTTCCAGCACACAGACCTGATATTGCCGCTCGGCCGGAGCCGCATGGGGGGCGGCGGCAGCGGCATCAAAGCGACCCTGCGGGCGATAGAAGGGGGTTTCCCAGTAAAGATCATCGGCGCGCGGGGCGAAGCCGTCCCGCGCGAACAGGTCCAGAATGCCCTGATAGCCCATGGCGGCGATATCGGGAGTGCAGATCGTGCCGGGCTTGGGCGTCCCCTCCTGCGGACATTCGGTCGTGCCGGGGCTGAAGATCGGCTGCGGCCGCCCGTCGCGGCCCAGGAAATCCGCCTTGCCGGAGGGGGTGTCGCCCGGCTTCACCGGGTCGTGGTTGCCATTGGTCAGAAAGAACCGCATCCCGTGCCGCGTTTCATACTCGTCCAGAATGCGCTTCAGCCCGCGCAGATGCACGGGCTGGCCATCATCACTGAAATCCCCGTTCATCACCACCAGCTTCACCCCGCGCCGCGCGGCATCATCCAGGGCAGCGCGGAAGGCAAAGTAGTTTTCGTTGAACAGCCGGGTGGAGGTGAGCTGGGCTGCCATGGTGCGGATGGTGGCCGGCGGCCCGCCCGCCGGATCTGGGATACCGGGAAAGGCATTTCCCCCAAACTGCCCGTAAACATCTTGGAAATGCACGTCGGGCATGAAGGCCAGCTTGAAATCCGTCGCCCCAACGGCCGGGGGCAAGATCAAGGTCAGCAGCGGGGCCAGAAACAGGGAGGGGCGCATCACGCGAGAACCTTTACTCAACGGCCATACCACCGCACGCACCCGGCGCGCGGACAGGGTTGCACAGGGCGACGGCACCACCCGGCAGCTGGACTTGATAATTGCTGAAGCGGGTGTCCGGCCAGATATAATCGGTAGAAATATATTGGGCACCCCCGCTGAGGGCCGCGTCGCGGGGGGCGGTGTCATTGCGGCGCGCCTCCACCGTATCGGCGTCGGCACGCGTTCGTACCATGAAGCCGGCGGTGACAGCCGCACGGATGCGGGCCGCATCCTTCAGCGGTTCATTCAGGGTCAGATAGGCGGCGGCCGGCGATTTCTCATCGGTATTGATGAACATCACCCGGCCTTCCAGCGACCGCCGCTTGCCGCGATAGACCGCCACCACCGACGGCCCTTCGTCCAGGGCAAACCAGATCTTGCCGCGCGCCTGCGCCAATGTCGGCCAATTGCCGGCCAACACCGCTGCGCGCAGGGTGGGATAGCGGCCCTGCACATCATCAGGGGTGACCAGCTTTTCCGGCGGCAGCAGGCTGCGCACTTCCCGATCGAAATTATCGAAGGCGGCTTCGTTAAAGGGCAGGGCGTCGGTACCACCGGGGACGGGAGAGCGATCCTGCTTGGTGTTAACCATGATCATCAGGGGCAGATGGTTCGGATGCGCATCCGACCAGCGGCGGATTTCCGCCAGACAGGCGGTGAAGGGCTGGCACTGGCTATAGGGATCAATGTCAGGGATATGAAATACCTTCAGGCCCGGCTGCGACCGTGCCTCCTTGAAACCATCCGGCAGGCTCTGTCCGGCAAGCGCCGGTCCCTTGGGGTCGGTGAAGCGCCCGCCGGCCGGATCATGATAAACGTCCAGCTCCAGCTGGCGGACACCGGCATCCAGCTGTTCCGTCAGGCTGCGATGCCCGTAATCAATGGAATCCGCTGCCTTCTGGTTCCGGCTGGCCAACAGCCCCCATTCGGCTGGCGACAAGGACTTTTTGTAGCTGTTATGCGTGCCGATGGCGACGATGTCATTCATGCGGAGATGGCTATCCAATACAGCCAGACCAGCTGGCAGATCAGCCGCCATCACGGGAGAAGCCAGCAGACAGGCCAGGGCCAGGGAACAGGCAATCGTACGCATCGGATGTCTCTCCAGAGACCAAGGAAGCCAAGGGTCGGCATAAGACAATATTTGGATGACAGTTCCGTGATGGTCGACAGATCCAGGGATGAAATGTGAGATCCGATGACATCCTTTCAACTTTGTAATCGCCGCTTACTTTTTCAGATGCGATAACGCTGCGGTGTTTGCTGTTGACCTCAGGGTAGCGCTCAAGCGCTACCCTGAGGTCAACAGCATTGGGGCAAAGGGCAATCATGGATCTGACCAAGGCCCGTCTTGCGTGGGTGGAACTCTACGCCAAAACAGGGGATGCTGGCTTCGTTTGCCGCCGTTGTGGCATCTCGCGGCCTACGCTACGCAAATGGTGGCGTCGCTACCAAGCTGATGGCGAGGCTGTTTTGGTCGAGCGCAGTCGCCGTCCACACCGACTGGCCACCCAGAAGGTTTTTGCTGATCAGGAGGCCCTGATCTTGTCACTACGTCGGGAACGTCGGCTCGGGGTCAAACAACTGCGCAATGAGCTTATCCGGCAGCACGACCTGCATCTTGCGCTTGACACTATTCATCGGACGCTCATTCGCCATAACGAACAGGTTCTCAAGCGACCGCGACGATGGCGAAAAGACGAGCGGCGGTATAATCGCCCAAGACCAGGCGATCGTGTTCAAATGGATGTCTGTAAAATCAGACCCAGCATCTACCAGTACACTGCAATTGATGACTGCAGTCGATATAAGATACTCGGCGTCTACAACAGAGCGACAGCCACCAATACGTTGGATTTCCTTGAACGCCTCATTGAGGAAATGCCGTTCCCGATCCAACGGATCCAAACGGATCGTGGGCGTGAATTCTTTGCCGAAACCGTCCAGCGACGGCTGATGGACTGGGCCATAAAGTTCCGACCGATCCCGCCCCGCTCTCCCCATCTGAACGGCAAGGTCGAGCGAACACATCGGGCTGACCGGGAGGAATTCTGGGACATGATCGATCCCAAGGATCCAGAGATTGAGGCTAAGCTGGCCGAATGACAGCATCATTGGAACTGGAATAGGCCCCACACGGCTCTGAAAGGCATGTCACCCATAGACCGCGTCTGCGAACTGCTTGAAAAAACACCTCTCCGCGAAGCCGTTGATGGAGCCTACGACAGTAGCCGAGAGCGGATCAGGATTGCCGATGACCGTCTCGACACTGCTCTCGTCCAGTTGAAATGATGTCCCCGGACCCCACAACTAATGCGAGCAGCCTGATCACACCCGGACTCCGCCTCAAATCGGCGGAAACCGGCAAATTGGCCGCAAATACGGACCGTAACCCCCATACCAGCCACAAAAAAACGCTGGCAGAGGGGGAAAGGGGCCAAGCTCAAAGGTTTTTCCGCAGCCTGCTAAGAGTCGGCATCATGCTCCCCGCCATGGTCGCCTGAGACAAAGGCCAGACAAGCCGAGAGCGCAATGATCACACCTCTCCTACATCACAACATGGGGCACGATCACGACCACCAGCGGGTCAGGATAATCCCTATTGGGGGAGTTTACGGACCGGTTCGGGGAGTAGGCGCGACGTCGACAGAAAATAATAATTATTCCTAATAAACTGTCTGGGACAGGGCGCAATCCGGGCCATATCCCAGACCAGTCGAGGAATAATGCCTTGATGGAACAGAGCTTTTACTCCTGGCCCGCCGATATCGCACAGACATATCAGGCAAAAGGGTATTGGCAACCGGAACCGCTGGGCGACCTGTTTCGCAATTGGGCGGCCACGCATCCCACCCGGACCGCCCTGGTGGATGGGCCAAAGCGTTTGACCTATGCCAGCTTGGCCACCGCGATTGACCAGCGGGCGGCGGGGCTTGCTGATCTGGGTATTCTCGCCGGTGATCGGGTGCTGTTGCAGTTGCCCAACTCTGCTGCCTTTGTTGTTACCCTTTTTGCCCTGTTCCGGCTGGGTGCCCTGCCGGTGATGGTGATGCCGGCGCAGCGGCTGGCCGATCTGGCCCCCTTGTGCGAACTGGCCCAGCCGGTCGCCCATATCATCCCTGACCGGTTCCTGGGTTTTGATTACCGGCCACTTGCCCGCGACCTGGCCGAGCGCTGCGCCAGTCTGCGGCATATTCTGGTGGATGGGGAGGTCGTGGCGGGCGATGGGCTGGCTCTGGCTGCATTGGACGCCGATCCCCGGCCCCTGCCCGCCCCGGATGCATTTGAGCCGGCCCTGCTGCTGCTGTCCGGCGGCACCACCGGCACGCCCAAGCTGATCCCGCGCACCCATGCCGATTACGCCTATAATGGCATTGCCTCGGCCCGGTTGTGCGGGCTGGGTCCGGAGAGTGTCTATCTGGCGGCATTGCCGGTGGCGCATAATTTCCCGCTCTGCTGTCCCGGCATTATCGGCACCTTTTCCGTCGGCGGCACCGTGGCGATGGCCCGCACGCCGGGCTTTGATGAGGCATTCCCCCTGATCGAACGGGAGCGGGTGACCATCACCGCCCTGGTGCCGGCCCTGCTGCCACTATGGATCGGGGCGCGCGATTGGGACAAGACCGATCTGTCCAGCCTGCGGCTGCTGCAGGTGGGCGGTGCCCGGCTGGAACCGGAACTGGCCGCCCGTGTACGTCCGGCCCTGGGATGCCAGTTGCAGCAAGTGTTCGGCATGGCCGAAGGCCTGCTTTGCTATACCCGTCCCGATGACCCGGAAGAGGTGGTACAGAACAGCCAGGGCCGACCGCTCTGCACCGATGATGATGTGCGGCTGGTCGATGCCGACGGGCGCGACGTGCCCGACGGGCAGACGGGCGAATTGCTGGTGCGCGGCCCCTATACCATCCGGGGCTATTACCGGGCGGCGGCGCATAATGCGCGGGTCTTCACACCCGATGGCTATTACCGATCCGGCGATCTGGCCCGCCGCATGGCCGATGGCAATCTGGTGGTGGAAGGGCGGGTGAAGGACCAGATCAACCGGGGCGGGGAGAAGATCGCCACGGCGGAGATTGAACAGCATCTGCGCCAGCATCCAGGCATCCGCGACGCGACACTGGTGGCCGTGGCCGATGCACGACTGGGGGAGCGCAGTTGCGCCTTCATCATTCCCGGTGCGGATGCGCCTGATCTGGCAGCCCTGCACCGGTTCCTGGGCCAGCAGGGGCTGGCGCGGCACAAGCTGCCCGACCAGTTGGAACAGGTGAAAAGCTGGCCGCTGACCGCCATCGGCAAGATCGACAAGAAGCAACTGGTCGACCGCGCGCAGGCGGCGGCAGGGAAAACCCAGCCCAGCGGCAACCGGAGTTACAGCGAAACGCAACTCACCATCAGCAGCGACCCGATGGAACTGGCCACGCGCATCGCCGCGCATGAAAAGGCCGATTTCCTGATGGTGTATGAGCGCGAGGGCGAATGGTCCGTCGCCATCGGGCAGGCGGCCAGCATCAGCGCCGATGCCACCGGCATCACCCTGTCCGGCCTGGGTGGCCCACGCCATTGGCCGACCACGGATATCTGCACCACCCTGCCCCAGACACTGGCCAGCCTGCCCCTGCAGGGCTGGCGGCTTTACGGATCGGCTGATTTTGAACTGGCGCGGCAGATCCATGGGTTGGACCTTGCCGCCGATACCGGTCGGCTGGTGCATCTGGTGGCGCCGCTGGTGGAAATCCGGTTACGGCAAGGCCAGGCCCTGCTGCGCTGCCTGGATGGCGAGGCCCTGGCGCTGCGCGCCCAGCGGCTGAAGGCGCTGGATGGTCCCAGCTTTGCCGAAGCCGCCAGCGATACGGCCAGCAAGCCGCATGGCAACCGCCGGCTGTGCGTCCCGGCGGTGGAGACGGCGGATATCATCGGCTATAAGGGCCGGGTAGCCGCCGCCGTACAGGAAATCCGCGACCGGCATTATCAGAAGGTGATCCTGTCCCGCCGGGTGCCGGTGGATGCCGCTATCGACCCGACGGCCAGTTACCGGCTGGGCCGGCAGGCCAATAACCCCGCCCGTTCCTTCATCCTGTTCCGCGACGGGCTGCGCGCCATCGGCTACAGCCCGGAAACGGTGGCGGAAGTCTCCAGCGATGGCTGGGTCAACACCCAGCCGCTGGCCGGCACCCGCGCCTTGGGGGGCGATGCGGTGGAAGAGGCGGCCTTGCGCGCCGAACTGGTCAGCGACACCAAGGAAATCGCCGAACATGCCGTGTCGGTGAAACTGGCCTGCGAGGAACTGACGGCGATCTGCGAACCGGGCACGGTGCAGGTGGTGGATTTCATGTCCGTCTGCCGGCGCGGATCGGTGCAGCATCTGGGGTCGCGTGTTAAAGGCCGGCTGGCCGCCGGGCGACAGGGTTGGGATGCGCTGCGCACCCTGTTCCCCGCCGTCACCGCGTCTGGCATCCCCAAACGCGAAGCGATTGAGGCCATCGGTCGGCACGAACCGGGGCCACGCGGACTTTACAGCGGCTGCGTGCTGGTGGCCGATGCCGACGGGATGCTGGATGCCGCCCTGGTGCTGCGGGCGCTTTATGAGCAGCAGGGCCGTGTCTGGCTGCAGGCCGGTGCCGGGCTGGTTTCACTTTCCACGCCGGAGCGGGAGTTCCGCGAAACCTGCGAGAAGCTGCACAGCGTCTCCCCCTTCCTGGTCGCTGCGGCGGACGAGGGGGAACGGGCGGAGAGGACGCGCGCATAATGCCAGACAACACCAAGATCGGTGCCGACATCCTGTCGGCTGCCGCCATGCGCGCGTCTGTTCAAGCCCTGTTGCTGGACCCGCAGCATATTCCCGCCGATCAGGCCGATCTGATCGAACTGGGGTTGGATTCCCTGCACATCATGCGGCTGATGGCGCAATGGCGGCAGGCGGGGGCCGATGTCACCTTCGCCCAACTGATCGAAAACCCCACCCTGGCCGCCTGGTACAAGCTGGTGGCGGGCAGCGCCCCGCCGGCAATGGTGGGGGCAATCCCCACCCCGGACCCGGACGCGCCGTTCGATCTGACGGACATGCAACATGCCTATTGGATCGGCCGGCGCGATGACCAGCCGCTGGGCGGTGTCGGTTGTCATGCCTATCTGGAACTGGATGGGCACGGGGTGGACCCCACCCGGCTGGGCCGTGCCTGGGACCGGCTGTTGGCAAGCCATGGCATGTTGCGGGCAAGGTTTGATGCGGAGGGGCACCAGCGCGTGGAGGATGCGCCCTGCCCCGCCTGCCGGCTGGTAACGCATGATTGGCGCGGGCTGGACGCCGCTGCCGTCGATATAGCCCTGAACGATATCCGGGCGCGGCTATCCCATCGCCGGCTGGATGTGGCGGCGGGCCATGTTGCCGGGCTGGAACTTTGCCTGCTGCCCGGCGGGGCCACGCGCCTGTGCCTGGATATCGACCTGCTGGTCGCTGACGTGCAGAGCCTGCGTATCATCCTGCGCGATCTGGCCATGGCCTATCGCGCCGATGCCAACCCGCCGGCCCAGGCCGGCTGGCATTTCGGCACCTATCTGGCGAATGATGCCATCCGCCGCGCCGATGCGCTGGAAGCGGGCCGGCTTTATTGGGCCGAACGGCTGGCCGATCTGCCGCGTGGCCCCGCGCTGCCGCTGGCGGCATCGCCCGCCAGCATCGGCAAACCGCATTTCACCCGCCGCACACATCTGCTTGCCCCCGCCGCCTGGCAGGGGCTGAAGCGGCTGGCCGGCCAACACCGGCTGACGCCTGCCATGGTGCTGGCCGCCGCCTATGCCGAAATATTGGCGCGGTGGAGCGCCACATCGCGGTTCCTGCTGAACCTGCCGCTGTTCGACCGCGACCTGACCGATCCCGCCTGTGCGGAGGTGGTGGCCGATTTCACCAGTCTGCTGCCCCTGCTGGTCGATTGCGGCCAGCCGCTGGGTTTTGCCACCCGCGCCCAGACCATCCAGGCCCAGCTTCGCCGCGATATGGAACATGCGGCCTATCCGGGTGTGCGGGTCTTGCGCGATCTGGCCCGCCAGCGACCGGGGGAGCGGGATTTCGCGCCCGTGGTCTTCGCCTGCAATCTGGGCCAGCCGCTGCTGACGCCGGCCTGTCAGGAAAGCCTGGGAAGGCTGGGCTGGATGATCTCCCAGACCCCGCAGGTCTGGCTGGATCATCAGGTTTATGAACAGGATGGTGGGCTGCTGCTGGCCTGGGACAGTGTGGATGCACTGTTCCCGCCCGGCCTGATCGGGGCCATGTTCGGCGCCTATACGGCGCTGATCGACCTGCTGGCCGCCGATCCGGGCCAATGGGAACGCCCGGCGCCCGACCTGCTGCCAGCCCCCCAGGCCCAAATCCGGGCGGGGGTGAACGCCACGCAAGTGCCCTTCCGTCCCCGCCCCCTGCATGGCGATTTCTTCCATAACGCCCTGGTGGCCCCGGATCGCCCGGCCCTGCTGAATGGCCCGGAAAGCCTGACCTATGCCGCCCTGGCCGGGCGGGCCCTGCGGGTGGCCGGATGGCTGCAGGCGCAAGGGCTGGTGGCGGGGGAAGCGGTGGCCGTCACCCTGCCGCGCGGGGCGGACCAGATTGCCGCCGTGCTGGGCGTGCTGGCGGCGGGTGGCTGTTACGTGCCGGTGGGCATCAACCAGCCCGCCGCCCGGCAGGCCCGCATCCACGCCACCGCCGGCATAAGGCTGGCGCTGCGGGCGGGGGAGATGGCGGCCGCCCTGGCCCACGCGCCCCTGTCAGCCCCAATGCCGGTGGCGCCGGATGCGGCCGCCTATGTGATTTTCACCTCCGGCTCCACGGGGGAGCCGAAGGGGGTGGAAATCACCCATCGGGCGGCCCTGAACACCATTGATGACATCAACCGCCGTTGCGGCGTGGGGCCAAGGGACCGGGTGCTGGCCGTCTCTGCCCTGGATTTCGACCTGTCGGTCTATGATATTTTCGGCCTGCTGGGGGCCGGCGGTGCCCTGGTGCTGCTGGCGGAGGCGGAACGGCGCGATGCCGCACGCTGGTTGCGGCTGATGCGCGATCATGGTGTGACGCTGTGGAACTCCGTTCCCATCCTGCTGGACATGGCCTTGGTGGCCGCCGCGGCAGAGGGCGAAGGGCTGGGCCTGCGACTGGCCCTGGTATCCGGCGACTGGGTGGGGCTGGACCTGCCCGACCGGCTGGCGGCAGCGGCGAGGGATGGCTGCCGGCTGCTGGCCCTGGGCGGGGCGACGGAAGCGGCCATCTGGTCCAATATCTGGGAGGTGAAGCGCCCCCTGCCGGCGCACTGGACCTCCATCCCCTATGGGGTGCCGCTGGCCAACCAATGCTATCGCGTGGCCGATGCGTTGGGCCGCGACTGCCCGGATTGGGTGCCGGGGGAATTGTGGATCGGCGGCGACGGGCTGGCCAGTTTCTATCGCGGCGATCCGGCACTGACAACGGCCCGCTTTGTCAACCATCGGGGGCGTAGCTGGTATCGCACGGGCGATATGGGTCGTTATTGGCCCGATGGCACGCTGGAATTTCTGGGCCGTATCGATCATCAGGTGAAGGTACGCGGCCACCGGATTGAGTTGGGGGAGGTGGAGGCCGCGTTGCAGGCGCACCCCTTGGTGCGCCATGCCGTGGCCGCCGCCATCGGCAAGCCGCCGGCCCTGGGCGCCGCTCTGGTGCTGGCCCCCGACGCACCCGCCGATATTCTGGCGGATATCCGCGCTGAACTGGCCCAACGCCTGCCGGATTACATGGTGCCGGGCCTGCTGTTGCCATTGAGTGAATTGCCGCTTTCCGCCAATGGCAAGGTTGACCGCAAGGCCGTGGCCGCCCTGCTGGCCGCCAGCACCGGCGGCACCCCCGTTCAGGGGGCGGCACCCGCCGGCCCGGTGGAACAGGCGGTGGCGGCCATCTGGGCGGAAATCCTCAACCGTCCCCATATCGGCCGGCAGGATGATTTCTTCCTGCTGGGCGGTGACAGTCTGCTGGCCACCCGCGCCGTCGCCCTGTTGCGCCAGCGCGGGTTGGGGGCGGATGAACCGCTGCGCCGGCTGTTCGCCCATCCCGTGCTGGCGGATTTCGCCGCCGGGCTGACAAGGCGGGACGCGGGGACGCTGGCCAGCATCACGCCCGACCTTGCCAACCGCCATGAACCCTTCCCGCTGACAGAGGTGCAGCAGGCCTATCGCATGGGGCAGGTGTCCGGCTTGCCGCTGGGCTGCGCCACCTCCTATGTGCTGGAACTGGATGGGGTGGATGTTGATCTGCCCCGGTTGGAGGCCGCCTTCAACCTTTTGATCCAGCGCCATGAAATGCTGCGCGCCTGCCTGGATGAACAAGGGCGGCAACGTATCCTGCCCGATGTGCCGCCCTTGCGCATCGCTGTCAGCGATATCGGCGCGGCGGATGCCGACAGCGCCCACGCCGCATTGGAAAATTGGTGGCAGGCCCACCAACAGGACCGCACGCAATGGCCGCTTTTCGCCTTGCAGGCGGTGCGTTATGGCGGCGGGCGCTGTCGGCTGGGTTTGTTGATTGATTATCTGCTGCTGGATGGTTTCAGCGTCAAGCTGCTGCTGGCCGAGCTGGTGGCCGCCTTCCGTGACCCGGCCAGCCTGCCGCCCCCGCCGGCCCTGTCCTTCCGCGATTATGTCCAGCAGGTGCGTCCCGATCCCGCCACCCTGGCACGGGATGAGGCCTATTGGCGGGGCCGGCTGGACAACCTGCCACCAGCCCCTGCTCTGCCGCTGGCCGCTGATCCGGCCAGCATCAACCCCGTCCGCTTCACCCGCCGGGCGCTGCGGTTGGGGCGTGCGCCATGGGCGGCCCTGCGGGAAAAGGCGCGGGCGGCGGGGGTGACACCCTCCGTGCTGCTGCTGGCCGCCTATGGCGACATCCTGTCCCGCTGGTGCGGCGGGGCGGCAATGACCCTGAACCTGACCCTGTTCGACCGGCAGCCGGTCCATGGCGATATCAACCGGGTACTGGGCGATTTCACCAGCCTGGCCCCGGTGGCGCTGCATCCGGGCGAGGACGGGCTTTTGTCCCTGGCCCGGCAGGCACAGGATCAGGTGGCCGCCATCCTGGAACATCGCAGCATCTCCTCCATCTGGGTGCAGCGGGAACGGGCGCGGCGTGTGGGTCTGACTGCCGCCGCGCTGCCGGTGGTGTTCACCAGCACGCTGGGGCTGGCCGATAACCTGTTCGACGATCTGCCGGCGGGATTCCCCGGTGCGCTGGGGGATGGTTTCTCTGAAACGCCGCAGGTCTGGCTGGATCATCAGGTTTATGAACTGGCCGGCGAGTTGCTGCTGACCTGGGACAGTGTGGATGCATTGTTCCCGCCCGGCCTGACCGACGCGATGTTCACCGCCTATGGCAGCCTGCTGGGCTGGCTGGCCGGGCCGGCGGGTGGGCTGGAAAGCCCGCTGCCCGATCTGTTGCCGTCCACCCAGCGAACCGACCGTAACAGCGCCAATGCCACCGCATGGCCCCAGCCGGAACGGCTGCTGCATCAGGGGTTTTTTGATCAGGCGCTGGCGGAGCCCAGCCGCCCCGCCCTGTTCGCGGGTGACCGGGTGGTAGATTACGGCGCGCTGCGCGACCGGTCGCTGCGTCTGGCCGCCCTGTTGCAGCAACAAGGGGTGGCGGTGGGGGAACCCGTCGCCGTCAGCCTGCCGCGCGGGGTGGCACAGGTGGTGGGCGTGCTGGGGGTACTGGCCGCCGGGGGCTGCTACGTGCCGATCAGCCCAGAACAGCCCGCCGAACGCCGTGCCCGCATCCATGCCACCGCCGGCATCCGCCATACGGTGACATTGGAAACACTGGCCGACAGCGCCAGCCTGCCGCCGTTGGCCACACCGCTGGCCGTTTCCCCCCAGGGGCCGGCCTATATCATCTTCACCTCTGGTTCCACCGGGGAGCCGAAGGGGGTGGAAATCACCCATCACAGTGCCTGCAACACCATCGACGATATCAACCGTCGCCATGGCGTGACCCGTGATGACCGGGTGCTGGGCCTGTCAGCGCTGGATTTCGACCTGTCCGTGTATGACCTGTTCGGCCTGTTGCAGGTGGGTGGCGGTATCGTGCTGGTCGGCCAGGATCAGCGGCGGGAACCGGCCCATTGGCTGGACCTGATCCGCCGCCATGGCGTCACCCTGTGGAACAGCGTGCCGATATTGCTGGATATGCTGCTGACAGCGGCAGAGGGACAGGGGGAAACCGCCCTGCCGCTGCGGGTGGCCCTGCTGTCGGGCGATTGGATCGGCACCGGCCTGCCGGCCCGCTTGGCCGCCATCGCGGGCAATGGTTGCGCCTTTTCCGCCATGGGCGGGGCCACGGAAGGGGCGATCTGGTCCAACCTCTACCCGGTCACAGGCCCGTTGCCGGCGGGCTGGAGCAGCATTCCCTATGGCTGGCCGCTGGCCAACCAGCAATATCGGGTGGTCGATACCCTGGGACGCGACTGCCCGGATTGGGTGGAAGGCGAATTATGGATCGGCGGGGCTGGCGTTGCCACCGGCTATCGCGGTGCCGCCGAGCTGACACGGGATCGTTTCGTCCAGGCCGACGGCGGGCGCTGGTATCGCACCGGCGACAGGGGCCGCTATCGCCCCGGCGGGCTGCTGGAATTTCTGGGTCGCCGCGACCAGCAGGTGAAGCTGCGCGGGCACCGGATTGAGCTGGGGGAGGTGGAAGCCGCCCTGGCCCGCCAGCCCGGCGTGAAACAGGCCGTCGCCCTGCTGGCCGGCAGCCCGCCGGGACTGGTTGCCTTTATCGTAAGCGTGGAGGGCATCCCCCCGCCGGATGAGGCGGCGTTGCGCGCCGGGCTGGCCGGGCTGTTGCCGGATTACATGATCCCCAGCCGTTACCTGCCCCTTGCCACCCTGCCTTTGTCCGCCAACGGCAAGCTGGACCGCAACGCCCTGAAACGGCTGGCAGAACAGGCGGCGAACGCGGATGCGGGCGGCGATGACAGCCCGCTGCCAGGGCTGGAACAGGCCATCGCCGGCATCTGGCAGGCGGTACTGAGTTGTCCACAGGTCGGCCGGCAGGATGATTTCTTCCAACTGGGCGGCGACAGCCTGCGCGCCACACAGATCATGGAACAGCTCGCCCGTCAGCACATCACCCGTCAGGCCCCACCCCTGCGGCTGTTATTCACCACGCCCCAGCTTGCCGCCTTCGCCACCGCCCTCCAGGCCCATGACGGGCCGGAGGCGGATTTTGAAACCGGGGAATTATGACCCCTCCCCCCACCCCACAACCGTCTCATCCATCAGAAAGCATCCTTCCCATGTCCACGCGCCTGTTCAGCCCACGCTGCCTGACCGCCATGTCCCTTGTTCTGGCCCTGACCGGCACTGCCGGCGCGCAGCAGGCCACCAGCACCGCCACCCAGGTGGCGGACATGGCCCGCGTGGGGGAGGAGATTGTCGTCACCGCCCGCCGCAGCGCTGAAAAGGCCGTGGAAGTGCCCTTCGCCGTCAGTGTGATCAGCGGGCAGGACATCACCGAGGCACGGCTGCATAACCTGTCGGAAACCCTGCTGTCGGTACCGGGGGTGGATATCAACGCCTCTGGCGGGCCGAATGATTATAATGTCCGTATCCGGGGTGTCGGCTCGCTCTACAAGGTCAGTGCCGATGACAATTCGGTGGTGCTGAATATTGACGGGGTGGCCCTGTCCACCGCCTTCCTGTCCCTGGGCACGCTGGATATTGAGCGGGTGGAAGTGCTGAAAGGCCCGCAAGGCACCCTGTTCGGCCGCAACAGCGAGGCCGGCGCCATCAACGTCATCACAGCCAAACCGAAGCAGAATACCGAAGGCTATGTGCGGGGGGAGATCGGGCAGGAAGGGCACCGGCTGGGGGAGGCCGCCGTGGGCGGCGCCATCAGCGATCAATTGAGCGCCCGCATCGCCGTCCGCTATAACGAGGCTGACAATTGGGTGGATAATGCCCGCGATGGCAAGCCGCTAACCAGCATTTCCGATCTGGCTGGGCGCTTCAGTCTGGTCTGGGACAATGGCAATGGCACCGACGCCCTGCTGACGGTGGAGGGGCAGCGGGCCAAGGGCTATCTGAACATGATCCTGCTGCGCCCCTATGGCGATCATCCGGCGCTGGACCTGAAGCCCGGCGCCTTTGATGAGAACAAGCGCACGGCCGGGCGCTATTCGGCTGAAATCAATCATGATTTCAGCTTCGCCCGCCTCACCTCCGTCACGGCGGCCACCACATCGGATTATGTGGGCTGGAAGGCCTATGACACGGTCACCTACCAGGCCATGTACGGGATGCCAAATGTGGAATATCTGGTGCGCGACAGTTCCAAGGAAACCGGCCTGAGCCAGGAATTGCGGCTGGCCTCCCTGCCGGACTCACGCCTGTTCTGGGTAGCGGGCCTGCTGGGCACCCATGGCGATCTGTCCTTCGACACGCGCAGCCCGCTGGTAGGCCAGCAATATTTCCGCGATTTCACCTCCAAGAGCATCGGCGTCTTTGCCGAAGCAACCTATCCGCTGACCAATGCGCTGAAGCTGACCGGCGGCATCCGCCAGTCGCATGAAAGCAAGGATTACAAGGCGCGCTATATCAATAGCTTCACCGGGACCACCACGCCCGACAAGCGCGACCTGTCCGATAACTACACCACCGGGCGGCTGGCACTGTCCTATGAACTGGCCAAGGATACCAACCTTTATACCACGCTGGCGCGCGGCTATAAGTCGGGCGGCATTTCCTATATGGCGACCAACGTTTCGGACAGCCAGCCCTACAAGGCCGCCTCCGTGAACAGCCTGGAAATCGGCTTCAAGACCGCCCCGGTCGGGGGGAATTTCAGCCTGAATGGGGCCGTTTTCGTGAACCAGATCAAGGATGACCATATCCTGAAATATGACAGCACCACTTTTGCCATGTCGGTGGTGAATGCTGATGTGCGCAGCATCGGGGCCGAACTGGAAGGAAGCTGGCGCATCACCAAGGGGCTGGTGCTGAATGCCGGGCTGTCGCGGGTGAATTCGGAAATCCGCGACAACGTGCTGGGCCTGACGGCGGGCGATATCCGCGCCGGCAACAAGGTGCCCGATGTGCCGGGCTGGAGTGCCAATGGCAGCCTTGCCTATGAGGGAAAGGTTTCCGACGCGGGGCTGGCCGGCCAGCCCACATTGCTGAACGCGCGCGTCGGCTATCGCTGGGTGGATAGCCGCCCGGCCGACGCCCAGAATAATTTCGACCTGGACGCCTATGGGGAGGTGGATGCCCGTATCGGCCTGTCCAGCGGCGGCAGCGAATTCTACCTTTGGTCCTCCAACCTGTTCGACAGCAAGCATGATGTCTATGGCTATGGCGAACTGGCCTTCTCCGATTTCCGCATCCACCAGTTGGGTGCCCCGGCGCGGGGCCGGGTGATCGGTGTCGGCGCTTCACACAGTTTCTAAGGGCGGCGATATGATAACGAAAACCACGCCGTCGGCCTGGGCGCTGCTGGCCAGCCTCTACACCACGCAATATCTGGGACTGGGCTTCCTGGTGGTGGCGCTGGTCGCCATCATGATGGAACAGGGGGCCAGCCTGGAACAGGTCGGCATGGTCTATATGCTGGGCATGGTCTGGCCCTTCAAATTCATCTGGGCCCCGCTGGTGGACAAGATCAGCTTTGGCCGGCACGGCCATTACCGGGTCTGGCTGATTGTGGCCCAGACGGCCTTGGCCCTGGTGCTGGCCCTGATGGGACAGGTGGATCTGAAGACGGATTTCACCACCGTCTATCTGCTGGGCCTGGGGGTGGCGGTGATTTCCGCCACCCAGGATATTGCGGTGGATGGGCTGGCCTTCCGGCTGCTGGCCCCCTCTGACCGGGGCCTGGGCAATGGCATCCAGATTTCCGGCAACCTGCTGGGCAATATGCTGGGTGGCGGGCTGGTGCTGCTGGCCTATCCGTGGCTGGGCTGGCAGGGGGCGATGCTGCTGCTGGCCGGCGGTACGCTGATCTCCCTGGTGCAGCTTGTTTTCTTCCGGGAACCGGTACTGGCGGTGGTGGGGGTGGTGCACGCCAACCCGTTCCGTTGTCTGGCTGCCTTCTGGCGACGACCGGGCGGGCGGCGCTGGCTGCTGCTGCTGTTGATCTACCCGATCGGCAGCAGCCTGGGCTATGCACTGATCACGCCCATCCTGGTGGAAGCCGGCTGGGGCATGGATCGGATCGGCTTTTTCGTCAATGTCATCGGCTCGGCCCTGGGCATTGCGGCGGCCATGGCCACCGGCTGGCTGTTGCAGAAATGGCCGCGCCGGCGGGTGATGCTGGGGGCGGCCCTGGTGCAGATACCGGGCGTGGCCGTCATCGCCGCCCCGGTGCTGGGCTGGAATGGCGATGTGGCCGTCAGTCTGGCCACCGGCCTGTTCTTCCTGCTGTACAATCCGGCCGCCACCGTGCTGGCAACGTTGATGATGGATCACGTCTCACCGGAAACGCCAGCGACGGACTACACCATGCAATATAGCGTGAACATGCTGTTCGCCATGGCGGCCATGTCGGCATCCGCCTGGCTGGCGGCGTCAATCGGCTATCTGGGGCTGCTGGGCATTGCCGTGCTGGCCGCTGTGGCAGCGGCGTTACTGTCCCGGCACTACCGGGATGTGGCGGTGGTGGCATGAAGGGGGCGAAACCCTTCCGGGGCTGGCTGCGCCGGCCCCGGCCCGCCAGCCCGGTGCAGCGCCTGCGCCTGTTCTGCCTGCCCCATGCCGGCGGCACGCCGGGCCTGTTTCGCCACCTGCTGCCCTTGCTGCCGGACTGGATTGAACCGGTGCTGGTCTGCCCGCCGGGGCGAGAGGACCGGTTGAACGATCCGTTCCATGCCGATCTGACCAGCATGGCCGACGATCTGGCCGATGCCGCCGCCCCACTGCTGGCCCAGCCCTGGGCCTTGTTCGGCCATTCCATGGGGGCGGCACTGGGTTTTGAACTGGCGCTGCGCAGCCCCCGCCCGCCGCAGCACCTGTTCCTCTCTGCGCGGGAGGCACCGCAGCATCATCGCGGCGGCGGGGTTCACCGGCTGGATGATGCGGCCCTGGGGCGGGAATTGCTGCGCCTGGGCGGCACGGCCCCGGAAATCCTGGCTATGCCGGAGTTGCTGGCCCTGGTGCTGCCGGCGGTGCGGGCGGATTACCGGCTGATCGAAACCTGGGATGCCCGCCCCGCCGGTCGGGTCACCTGCCCGATCAGCATCTTCCGGGGTCTGGATGACCCTGACCTGACAGAGGTGGAGGCAAAGGACTGGCGGGAATGGACCAGCGGTCCCTTCCACATCCAGCCCTTTGCCGGTGGCCATTTCTATCTGCTGGATGATCCGGCCCCCGTGGCGGCGGCATTGGTCACCGCCTTATCCTGAAGCCGGGGGGCGGCCAGCAACCGGGTCGCCCCTTCCCGCCCCAGCAATTGTTCCAGGGCTGCCGGCACCGTTGCCCCCTGGCGAACCAGATCCAGCAGCCGGGCAAGACCGTCCGGCCCCTGCCCTTCCAGCCAATCCAGCGCCGCCAGCGGGGCATAGGCAGAGGCCCAACCGTTGGGGGCGGCACTGTCCAGCGGGCCAACAGGCACATCGCTGCCGGCCACGGCCAGCCGGGCCTTTTCCTGCTGGCGGGTCAGCACCTGGGCGAAGGCCTCTGCGCCGTCTGTTTCCCGCAGGCAGGCAAGGCCGATGGCACCGGCCACCCCATCGGCCAGCCAGACGGAACCCTGCCCCCGCCGCAGGTCGGACCGGGCCAGTAGTTCAGCGCGGGCCAGGGCAGTGGCGATCTCCACCCGGCGCAACAGGCGACCGGTGCCCTGATCGGCCACATCCCAGCCCGGTGCTTCGGCCAGCAGCAGCAGATCATCCACCCGCGCCGTTTGCCCCAGGCCTCGCGGCCATTGTGCCAGCCGGGTGACCGGCGGCACCCCACCCAACCGGCTGGCGACACAGGCGCGCATCGCGGCAACATCCTGTATCAGGGCCGGCACCATGCCGGTACGGCTGGCATCATGGCTGACTTCCACCCCGTCCAGCCGCTGGGTGATGGCCCCCGGTGCCCACAGGGCGGCAAAGGCAAGCGGACCATTACTGCGCCCCTGACCGATCAGTTCTTCCCCCAGCAGCAGTTGCCAGCGCCAGTTGCCCGCCGGTGCCAGCCCCGCCGCCGGCACGGCAAGGGCTGCAGGCAACGACGGGATATCAGCGGGCAACCCCTGGCGCTGGCGGGGCAAGGCGGCCCGCAGCAGCCGGGCCGGGTCCAGCCCCAGCCGGGGGGCGATATCGCTTTCACGCAGCCATAGACCGGCCCCCGTCAGCCAAGTGGGGCTCCCTTCTGCCGACCATTGCGGCACCTGCACCGTCCAGCGGAGTTCCAGGCTGCAGTCGCTGCAATCCCCAAGCTCCAGAACTAAATGGTCGGCTTCCTGCCGCGCCGGCACGGGGGTGCCCCCGATACTGGCCGCCTGCAACTGGAACCCAGGCGGCAATTCCGCATCCAGCCGCCGGCCCTGCACCCCATGCAGCCGCCACTCCCCCCGCACCAGGCGGCTGGTGGGGTCGATGGCCAGGCGCAACTCGCCGCCGGCCACGCGCAATGGCAGCAGATCGGCCGTCCATAGCCGTTCCCACGCCGCCCCCTCCCCTTCCGCACTGTGCCGGGAATGGCCGCCATCATCGGCCGCCAGCCGGCTGGCAAAGGGCAGGCCGATGCCAACCAGCAGCAGCAACGCCCCCGCCCCCATCAGCCCCACCGGCCCGCGCAGACGCACGCCCGCCAGCGACAGGCGCCGTTCCTCCGTCCCACGCGGCAGGGCCAGCCCGGCCAGCGCCACCAGCAGCAGGCAGAGCGCCAGCTTGAACCCATCCAGCGCCAGCAGGTAGGAAAGCCAGGGCCCCCAGCCGGTCAGCCCGGACAGGCTGGCCTTGGGCGCAATGCCGATTTCCGCCAGCGGGAAGCTGACCAGTTCCAACTCGTGGTTCAGCACCAGGAAGAAGGTCAGCAGCATGGAGGCGGCATAGGCCAGCCCCGCCCGCCGGCAGACGGCGTGCAGCAACAGCGCCAGCATCGCCAGTTCCAGCAGCGGCGGGGCCAGCAGCAATAACGGATATAGCAGGGCAAAGCCGGGATCGGCCGCAGCCCAGGGGGCCGCCAGCAGCGCCACGATCAGGCCCGACAAGCCGGGCAGCAGCGACAGCACCAGCGTGACCGCCAACACCGCCAGCGCACGACCAAACAGGCGCACATAGTCGGGTGCGGGGGCCGCATCCAGCATTTCACCGAAACCGGGCAGATCATCGGCCCGCGCCAGCAGCCCGGCCAGGGCTGCCACGGCAAAGGCGATCACCAGGAAAATGGCGCCTTTCAACAGCGGCAGCGACAGTTCCAGCCGGGGCACCATCGGCCCTTCGGCGTGCCAGACGACATGGATGAAGGCAGACAGCACGCCCAGCAACAGCAGCAACAGGGCGCCGGCCCGGAACGCCCGCCCCCGCAGCAGCCTGCCCCCCTGCCAGACCGCCTCGGCCAACAGTGCGCGGCCCCAATGCAGGCGGCCCTCCCGGTGCAAAGGCGGGGGCAGCGACCCGGCTGGCGACAGCGCCGCCACCTTGCCACCAATCCGCTGCCGGCTGGGGCGTTCCAGCGCCAGATCCTCCCGCCCTGTGCGGGCCAACGCCCAGGCCAGGGCCAACAGCGGCAACAGGCACCAGAGCGCCCGGTTGACCAGCAACGGCACATCCAGCGGCAACAGGCCGGTGGATTTCTGCGCCGGCCCCCAGCCTTCCACCGTCTGCAAGGCATGGGTGAACAAGGACGGGTCGATGGAAGCCCCCAGCACCGGGTTGATATGCCCTTCCTTCAGCACCGCCACGGCGAACATCCAGAGCAGCATCAACCCCGCCGCCACGGCAAAGGGGGCAGCCAGCCCCCGCCCGCGCAGCGTTGCCAGAAAGTAAAGCGCGCCCAAGCCACAGGCCGCCGGCAACAGCAGCCAGAGAAAGGCAAAGCCCAGCGCCATCCAGGGCATCGGCCCGATGGCACCCTCGGGCACCAGCGACAGCCATGCCAGCACCGGCGTCACCAGGAACCCGACCAGGATCGACGCTGACAGCAGCACCGCCAGCAGTGCGGCCCCCAGATAGCGGCCCCAGAGCAGGGCCGTCAGGTTCACCGGCAGGGCCAGCACCACCTCATGCAGGAACACCGACCGGTCGCGCAGCAGGGGGCGGGCAAAGACCCAGGCCCAAGCGAAGAACAGAAAGAACATGCAGCCCGACGCCATCAGATAGATCAGGCTGGCGGCATTGCGGGGGATTTCCCCGCCGCCCATCTTCTCCACATAGCCGGCATTGGTCAGGCACATCAGCAGATAAAGCGTCAGGCCGATGAAGATCAGCGGCACAATGCCGCTGTGCAGGCCGGCGCGGAATTCCGCCACCGCTTCCCGCCGCACGACCGCCCAGCCACTCATGCCGCTTCCCCCCAACCGGCCTGCGACAGGGCCATGTAATAAATATCCTCCAGCCTTGGCGAGTGCGGGGTGAAGGCGGGGTCGGGCGGGGTGTCGGCCAGCGCCACCACCCGCGTACCGGCACGGGTGGCCACCAGATGCAGGGCCGGTGGTACCGCCTCCCCGCGTGGCACCAGCCGGGACCAGAGGCGACCGGCGCAGGTCGCCGCCAGCTCATCCGGCGTGCCTTCGGCCAGGATGCGCCCGCCGGCCAGGATGGCGACGCGGGCGCAGAGATTCTCTACATCCTCCACAATATGGGTGGAGAGCAACACCACCGCATCCGCCGCCACATCGGCCAGCACATGGTGAAAGCGGTTGCGTTCCGCCGGGTCCAGCCCGGCGGTGGGTTCATCGACAATCAACAGGCGCGGCTGGCCGATCAGCGCCATGGCGATGCCGAACCGGCGCAACATGCCACCGGAATAGGTGGAAACCGCCCGATGTGCCACCTCGGCAAGGTTCACTTTTTCCAGCAGGTGCCCCACCTCTGCCCGGCGTTCGGCCTTGTCCGTGCGGCCCTTCAGCCAGGCGAACCGGTCCAGCAGGTCGCGGGCGGAAACGCCGGGATAGGCACCGATGGTTTGCGGCAGATAGCCCAGGCGACAACGCAGATGCTGGGGATCGGCCAGCACATCCACCCCATCCAGCAGGATTTGGCCGGCATCGGGGCGCTGCAGCGTCGCCAGCGTGCGCATCAGGCTGCTTTTGCCCGCCCCGTTCGGCCCCAGCAGCCCATACATGCCGGGCGGCACATGCAGCGACACCCCGTCAAGCGCCTTCACGCCGTTGCGATAGGTCTTGTGCAGATCGACAATATGCAGGCCGGGTAGTGCCATGCCGATACTCCCCCAGAATGGTGAAGCGGCTGACGATAGGGGCTTTCCCGCCAGCCGCTGCCCGGTTCGGTGCGACCGCTACCCGGATCGGGCTGAAACTGCGTGGCGGCTGGAAAATTGACCCGATCAGAGTGAAAACTACCCCGATCGGGGTAGCGGTAAGATTACGGGTGATTATCACTCCGGCCCTTGCCCTCTCTCCCCCGGATGCCCCATGGCCAGTGACACCAGACCCAATCACCGCCGCCGCAAGATCATCATGCTGGGGGTCGTCTGCGCGCTGCTGGCCGGTGGTGGCTGGCTGGGTTGGGATTATCTGCACTATGGCCGGTTTCAACAGACGACGGACAATGCCTATGTAAAGGCGGATTTCACCATCATCGCGCCCAAGGTGGCCGGGATCGTGGCCGAGGTATTTGTGGTTGCCAACCAGACAGTCAGCGCCGGCAGCCCCCTGGCCCGCATCGACAGTGCCGATCACGAGGCCAAGATGGCGGAGGCGGAGGCCCTGATCGCCGTGTCAGAGGCCGAGGCCAACAGCCTGCGCGCCCAGGTGGGCGAACAGAAGGCGCTGGTGGAGAAGGCCACGGCCGAACTGGCCGTGGCGCGGGAGGAACTGGATTTCGCCCAGGCCGAGGTGCACCGCTATGAACCGCTGGCCGCCAGCGGTACCGGCAGCCGCCAGCAGATGGACCAATTGCGCAACCAGGAACGCCAGGCCCGCGCCACCCTGGCCGCCCGGCAGGCGGCAGTATCCGGGGCAGAGCAGCATATCCAGTCGCTGGAAGCCGGCATTTTGCAGGCCGAAGCCCAGGCCCGTTCCGCCCAGGCCCAACGGCGGGCGGCGGAAATCAATGTCGCGGCCTGCCTGATCCGCGCCGGGATCGATGGCATTATCGGCGACCTGACCGCCCGCCCCGGCCAATATGCGGAGGCAGGACAGCGGCTATTGACGCTGGTGCCGGCCCGGCAGCGCTATGTGGAAGCCAATTTCAAGGAAACCCAGGTCGCACATATGCAGCCGGGCCAGCCGGTGCGGGTGATGGTGGATGCCTTCCCCGATCAGCCGGTCCAGGGCCGTGTCGCCAGCTTTGCCCCCGGTACGGGAGCTGAATTCTCCATCCTGCCGCCACAGAATGCCACGGGCAATTTCACCAAGATCGTGCAGCGCGTGCCGGTGCGCATCACCCTGACCGATACCGCCGGGGCCGCCCGGCTGGTGCCCGGCATGTCGGTGACCGTATCGGTGGACACGCGCAACGCCACCAACCCCGCACCGCAGGTGGCCGCCAGCGGGGCGGCACCGTGAGCGGGGGGATAGCCGATCCCATGGCCCCGCCACCCGCCACGGTGGAGCCGGGGGCCTGGCTGGCCGTTATCGCCGGGGCGCTGGGCAGTTTCATGGCGACGCTGGATATCTCCATCGTCAATGCTGCCCTGCCCACCATCCAGGGGGAAATCGGGGCCACGGCGACAGAGGCGACCTGGATCGCCACCGCCTATCTGGTGGCGGAAATCATCATCATCCCGCTGAGCGGCTGGCTGTCGCGTCTGTTCGGGCTGCGCAGTTTCCTGCTGGGGGCGACCCTTGGTTTCACCGGCTTTTCCATGCTGTGCGGCGTGTCGGACAGTCTGGGGCTGATGGTGTTCGCCCGTGCCGGTCAGGGGCTTACCGGCGGGGCGATGATCCCCACCGCCATGACCATCATCGCCACCCGCCTGCCACCGGCCCGCCAGCCCATCGGCAATGCCATTTTCGGCATGACGGCCATTTTGGGGCCGGTGCTGGGGCCGCTGGTGGGTGGCCTGATGACGGAATATCTGTCCTGGCACTATGCCTTTTTCATCAACCTGCCCATCGGGCTGGTGCTGCTGTTCCTGCTGTTGACGGCCTTGCACCATGAACGCGCCCAACTGGACCGGCTGGGGGAGGCTGACTGGCTGGGCGTGGCGGGGCTGACCCTGGCGCTGGGCGGGTTGACCCTGGTGCTGGAGGAAGGGCAGCGCGAACAATGGTTTGAATCCAGCCTGATCCGCTGGCTGACCGTCGCCAGCCTGCTGGGGCTGGTCCTGCTGCTGTTGGGGCAGAAACACGCGGTGCGGCCGGTGATCCGGTTGTCGCTGCTGCGCGACCGCGCCTTTGGGGCGGTGGCCGCCATGGGGGTGCTGATGGGCATGGTGCTGTACGGCACCTCCTACCTGATCCCGCAGTTCCTGGCGGCCCTGGCCCATTACAATGCCTTCCAGGCTGGCAGCATCGTTCTGATCGCTGGATTGCCCAGCCTGATCATGATGCCGATGGCCCCCCTGCTGTTCCGCCTGTTCGATGCAAGGGTGGCGGTATTCACCGGCATGATGATCATGGCCGCCAGTTGCTGGCTGGAATCAGAGCTGACGGCGGATGCGGTGGGGGCCGATTTCGTGCTGTCGCAGATCATGCGCGGGGTGGGGCAGGTGCTGGCCATCCTGTTTTTGAACCAGGCGGCCATGGGGTCGGTTCCGCGCGATCTGGCCGCCGATGCCGCCGGCCTGTTCAACGCCGCCCGGAACATCGGCGGTTCCCTGGCTTTGGCCGGTATCGCCATGCTGCAGGATCAGCGGATGTGGCTGCACAGCCGGCATCTGGAACAGACCTTGTCCGCCAACGCCCCCGCCACGGGCAATTATATCAGCCATCTGGGCAACGGGAATCTCGCCCTGGGAATGCGCCTGCTGGGCGGCATCATCCGCCAGCAGGCGCTGGTCATGACCTTCAACGACCTGTTCTGGCTGCTGGGCACCGGGGCTGGCGCGGTCAGCCTGCTGGCCTTCATCCTGCGCCCGCAACGGTCCGCCCAATAAAATCCCGATCCGGGCCATCGCCATACGGGTTGGGCGAGTGACCGCCCCCCCTGTCGCCATAGGCTGCGCATCCCGTTTGCGAACCGCTTGCAATCGCATACCTGCACCGGAGCTGCCTGATGGATGTCGCCACGCTGATCACCGAACTGGACCTGTTGGGGG
Source organism: Niveispirillum sp. SYP-B3756 (assembly GCF_009495745.1). Taxonomy (GTDB): domain Bacteria; phylum Pseudomonadota; class Alphaproteobacteria; order Azospirillales; family Azospirillaceae; genus Niveispirillum. The sequence goes on along the minus strand of NZ_WIDQ01000002.1, from coordinate 694,656 downwards.
TTGAGCTTTGGGCCGAGGATGGGCAACTGAAATTCCGGGCACCGAAAGGGGCCTTGACGGAAGAACGGCGGGAGCAGTTGCGCCAGCACAAGCAGGCGCTGCTTGACCATCTGGCCGGCCCGGAACTGCCCGCCGTCACCGCCGACCCGGCCCAGACACATGAACCATTCCCGCTGACCGATGTGCAGGCGGCCTATCTGCTGGGCCGGGGGGATAGTTTCGGTTATGGCGGCGTCGCTTGCCATGGCTATCTGGAAATGCATTACCCCAACCTGGAACCGGCGGCGCTGGAAGCGGCCTGGAACCGGTTGATCGCACGCCACCCCATGCTGCGCGCCACCATCGCCGCCGATGGCTGGCAGCGGGTGCTGCCCAGCGTTCCCGCCTATCTGATCACGGCGCAGGATCTGCGCGGCCAAGGGACGGCCCTGCTGGATCAGGCCCTGGCCGACACACGGGCCGAACTGGACCACAAGATTTATCCGACCGACCGATGGCCGCTATTCACCCTGCGCCAGACCCGCACGGATGACGGGGATATCCTGCATGTCTCCCTGGACAGCTTGATTGCCGACTGGGCCAGCGCTGGCATCCTGTTCAATGAACTGGACCTGATCCTGGCCGGTCGCGGGGATGAACTGCCGGCGCTGGAGATCACCTTCCGTGATTATCTGCTGGCCGAACAGGGGTTGCGCCAGACCAGCCGGTACCGGCGCGACCGGCGTTACTGGCTGGACCGGATCGACGATCTGCCCGCCGCCCCGGACTTGGTCCAGCGCACCGCCCCCCAAGGTGGGGCGGTACGGTTCCACCGTCACCATGGCCGGTTGGGAAAAGCCGCCTGGGAAAGCCTGAAGGCGCAGGCCGCCGCGCGCGGGTTGACGGCCACCACGCCGGTGCTGGCCGCCTATGCCGCCGTGCTGGGCCGCTGGGCGCGCCAGCCGCAATTCAGCCTGAATGTCACGCTGCTGAACCGTTTCCCGCTGCACCCGCAGGTCAACCAGTTGGTGGGGGATTTCACCGCCGTCAGCCTGCTGGCGGTGGAATCGGCGGCGGGCCGGCCCTTTGCCGACCATGCGGCCGCCATCGGCCAGCAGCTTTTCAGCGATCTGGACCACCGGCTGTTCAGCGGGGTGGAGGTGCTGCGCGAAATCACCCGCCGCCGGGGACGGGAAGCCGCCTTGATGCCGGTGATCTTCACCAGCGCCATCGGCCTGGGCAATCGTGAGCATCCGGTCAGCGGCCGCCGCCCCGGCCATGCCATCACCCAGACGCCGCAGGTACTGCTGGATTGCCAGGTGATGGATGATGCCGACGGGCTGGAGGTGAATTGGGACATTCGCCAGGGCATTTTCCCCGATGGCATGATAGCCGACATGTTCGCCGCCCTGATGGACCTGCTGGAACGGCTGGCCGGGGATGCGGCGGCATGGGACAGCCGGGAACCGGTGCCGCTGCCGGCGTGGCAGGGGGCGGAACGGGCGGCGGTGAACGCAACGGCGGCCCCCCTGCCCGATGGGCTGCTGCATCACCCGATCCTGGAACAGGCACAGGCCACGCCGGATGCGGTGGCCGTGATCGACCGAGACGGCAGCATCTGTTACCGCGACCTGATGCTGTGGGCCGCCGGTCTGGCCGACACGCTGACGGCCAGCGGCTACCAGGGTGCCGCCCCTGTCGCCATCATTCTGGAAAAGGGGGCGGCACAGGTGGCCGCAGTGCTGGGGGCATTGCTGGCCGGCGGGGCCTATCTGCCCATTGATGTGCAGCAACCCGCATTGCGGCGGGACCGGCTGCTGGCCGATGCCGGCATCACCCATGTGCTGGCCGCCAGCAGCACCGACCTGCCGCCCGGCATCATCGCCATTGATCCGGCCACCGTGGCTCCGGCCAGCACCATGCCCCCGGTCGTGACGGGCGACCCGGACGCGCTGGCCTATGTGATCTACACATCCGGTTCCACCGGGGCGCCCAAGGGGGTGATGATCAGCCATCGCGCCGCGCTGAACACGATACAGGATATCAACCGCCGTTTCGGCATCGGCCCGCAGCACCGGGGGCTGGGGCTGGCGCAACTGGGGTTCGACCTTTCCGTTTATGATATTTTCGGCCTGCTGGGCACCGGGGCCACGCTGGTGCTGCCCGATCCGGCACGCGGGGCCGACCCGTCGCACTGGGCCGGGTTGATCGCCCGCCATGGCGTGATCTTCTGGAATTCCGTGCCGGCACAGATGCAGATGCTGGCCTCATACCTGGATGCCGAACCGTCGCCCCTGACCAGCCTGCGGCTGGCCCTGCTGTCGGGCGACTGGATCGGGCTTTCCCTGCCCGGCCAGATCCGCCGCCACCTGCCGAGCCTGGAGTTGATCGGCCTGGGCGGGGCGACCGAAGCGGCCATCTGGTCCAATTTCCACCGGATTGAGGGCATCGACCCGGCCTGGACCAGCATCCCCTATGGCGTGCCGCTGGCCAACCAGGGGTTCCGGGTGCTGGATGGGCAGATGCGGGATGTGCCCGTCTGGACGGCGGGGGAGCTGTGCATCACCGGCCAGGGGCTGGCGCTGGGCTATCTGGGCGACCCCGACCTGACGGCAACCCGCTTCATCCACCATCCGGTTGACGGGCAGCGGCTTTACCGCACGGGCGACCTTGGCCGCTATCTGCCGGGTGGGGAGATCGAATTCCTGGGCCGGGAAGACGGCCAGGTGAAAATCCGTGGCCACCGGATCGAACTGGGGGAGGTGGAGGCCGCCTTGCAGGCCCACCCCGCCGTGGGCGCGGCGGCGGCCGTGGTGGCCGGTACCGACCGGCTGGACCGCACCCTGCTGGGCTTTGTGGAAGCCAAGCGCCGCCCGGTGCCGCCCGATGATCCGCGCCTGACGCCGGAAAAGCTGGTGCCGGCGGTGCGGCGCTTTGCGGCCCGGCAGGTGGCGGATGACCATGCCGCCGCCTCCCAGGCCAGGGCCTTGCAGGAGGCATCACTGCTGACCATGCTGGGTTGCCTGTGCGGGCATGGGCTGTTCAACAGCGATCAGGCCGCCCATGATGATGAAACCATCATCCGCCAAGTGGGGGCCGTGGAGCGGCACCATTGGCTGGTGCGGCGCTGGCTGGGGCTGCTGGTGGCGGCGGACCTGCTGTCGCGTGACGGGGCCGGGCTTTACCGTCGCCGCCGGCTGGTCGATGGCGAAAGCGTCAACGCCGCCTGGGATGCGCTGGCCGGCGGCGGCAATGACAGCCTGATCGCCTATCACCGCGCGCATGTGGAACGGCTGGCCGACCTGCTGGCCGGACGGCAGAACCCGTTCGACCTGCTGTTCCCGGAAGGCCGCCCGCATCTGGCGCGGGCGATTTATCGTGATGATGCCATCGCCCGGCATAATAACCACGCCGTCGCCGCCCTGGTGAACCGCATCGCCAGCAGCCGCGACGCCGACACGCCCTTGCGGGTGCTGGAGGTGGGGGCCGGCACCGGTGCCACCAGCGAGGCAGTGATCCCCCTGCTGGATGGCTTGTCGGCGGATTATCTGTTCACCGACATGACGCCCTTTTTCCTGGCCGATGCGCGGGGGCGTTTTGCCCGCTGGCCCTGGGTGCGCCCGGCCCTGTTCGACCTGAACCGCGAGGCGCGCGACCAGGGCATCGCCCCCAACAGTGCCGATATCGTGATCGCCGCCGGCATGTTGAACAGCACCAATGACCCGGCGAAAGCCGTGGCCGATCTGGCGGAAATCTTGGGCCCGGATGGCTGGCTGATCCTGACCGAACCGGTGGCCGACCTGCCGCAGATCCTGCTGACCCAAGGTTTCATGATGGACCCGGCGGGCGATGACCGCCGGCATGGCGGCACCAAATTCCGCAATGTCGCCGGCTGGCGCGAAGTGATTGAGGCGGCAGGCGGCGAACTGGCGCTTTGCCTGCCCGATGAGGGCGATGCGCTGGCCGCCTGCGGAATGCGGATGCTGGCCGCCCGCTTCAAGCGCGACCGGATGCCGGTGCAGGCGGCGGAACTGGCCAGCTTCCTGGGCCGCCGCCTGCCCACCCATATGGTGCCCGGCCATATCCAGGTACTGGACCGACTGCCCCTGACCGGCAATGGCAAGCTGGACCGCAAGCGGCTGGCCGGCTGGCGCCCCGCCACCTTGGCACAGGCGGCAGGCGAGGCCGACAGGGCCGATGGCGATGACGGCTTGACCAGCCAGCTTTGTGCCTTGTGGGCGGAGGCTTTGGGGCTGCCCCGGCTGGAACCGACAGATAATTTCTATGACAAGGGGGCGGATTCCCTGATTCTGGCCCGTGTCGCTGGCCGGCTGCGGGAGGAGATGGCGGAGGCTGCCCCCTTCCCCTATGACACGCTGCTGCGCCAGATGCTGAACGAACCGACTGTGGCCGCCCTGGTCCAGGCGCTGCGCCGGGGGGAACTGGCGGAAACCACGGCAGCGGGGGCGGCCAGCCCGACCCTGCCGGCGGATCAGGTGGAAGGATCGAACGCCAAGCTGATCGCGTTCGGCGGCGAGGGGCCGGTGGCGCGGGTGATGTTCCATGCGGCTTTGGGCACCATGGATTATTTCCAGCATCTGGGCCGGTCGATGGCGGCCCAAGGGTTAGGGCCGGTGATCGGCATCGCCGTGGCCGATATTGAACGCTATCTGGCGCTGGAGCCGAAAAAGCTGATCGAGGCGGTGGCCGATGATTATGCCAGCCGGCTGATCGCCGCCGGACACCGACATTTTCAGCTTGTCGGCTATTGCTTGGGCGGGCTGCTGGCCACGGAGGTGGCGCGCCGCCTGCTGGATCGCGGCATGGATGTGCGCGACCTGACGCTGGTGGACAGCATCCCCATGTTCATCGAAACGGAGGAGGAACTGGCCTTTGAGGCCATTTTCGTGCCCAACCTGAACCTGGACCCGGTGGCCGCCGTCTTCGGCCCGGATGTGCCAGCGACCGATGTCTATCGCGCCATTGAAAAGCTGACGCTGGATCATGCGCGCCACATCCCCGCCGGGGCCATGGCGGCCCTGACCGGCGATCCGGGGCTGGATGCCGTGGCGGCGGCCGCCCGGCGGCGCATGGCGGTGCCACAGGCCGAGCGGCTGGCTGGTTACGCCGCCGCCATCGGCAATCAGGCCGGTGTTCCGGTGGGGCCGGAACTGGTGCCGGGCCTGTTCCGGGTCTGCCGCCATTCCATGCGCGCCGCCCGTTTCGACCCGCCGCCCTATGTCGGCGACATGACCTATCTGCGCTGCCTGGAACAGCAATCCTTCGGCATTACCGCCGGGGTGGGCCATCTGGCCGTGCCCTTCTGGGAAGGGGTGTGCCTGGGCGATTTCAAGGTGATCGATGTGCCGGGCAACCATTTCAGCGTCGTAGAACCCCCACATGTGGACATCGTCACCGCCCATCTGGCCGCCGCATTGCGGGGGCGGTGATGGCGGCAGGCGTTTACTCCCCCCTGGCAGCCCTGCGCCGCCCTGCCATGGGTTTGGTGCGGCTGGGCATGGTTCTGGGGGCGGTGGGGGCACTGTCGCAACTGCTGCCCTTCATCTTCATCGCCCGGCTGGGGGAATTGCTGCTGGCGGGTTCCCCACCGGACAGGGCGGCCCTGGCCGGGCTGGGGGCGCTGGTGGTGGCGGGCCTGTTCATCGGCTGGGCCGCCAATGGGGCTGCCCTGTGGCTGACCCATATTGCCGACCACCGCATCCAGGCCGATGTGCGCCGCGCCCTGGTGGCCAAGCTGGGGCGGGTGCCGCTGGGCTGGTACGCGGACAATACCACCGGGGCCGTGCGCAAGGCGGTGCAGGGCGATCTGGAAGATTTGCACCATATGGTGGCCCATCATTATGTCGATCTGACCGCCGCCATCGCCTTGCCGCTGGGGGGTATCGCCTATCTGGTCTGGCTGGATTGGCGGCTGGCCCTGCTGGCCGTGGCCAGCTTTCCGATCTATGCGCTCGCCTATGGCTGGATGATGCGCGGTTTCGCGGCCAAGATGGCGCAGTTGGATGCCAGCTTTGCCCAGGTGAACGCCGCCATTGTGGAATTTGTCCATGGCATCGTCGTGGTGAAAGGCTTCGGTCGCGCGGGTGAGGCGCACAGCGCCTATCGCGCGGCGGTGGATGGTTTTTCCGACCGCTATGCCGGCTGGGTACGCCCGCTGCTGCGGCTGGAGGCGCTGACCTCCATGGCGCTGTCGGTGCCGGTGATCCTGCTGGTCAGCCTGTCGGGCGGGGCCTGGCTGCTGGCCAATGGTCAGATCGCGCCGATGGACCTGATGGCCGAAATCATGGTGGCGGTGATCCTGCCGCAAAGCCTGCTGACCCTGAACCAGGGCCTGATGGCCGAGCGTAAGGCCGCCGCAGCGGCCAGCCGCATCGATACGCTGCTGCTCACGCCGGAACTGCCGGGGGCAGTGCATCCCAAGCTGCCACGCGATGCCACCATCTGTTTTGAAAATGTCAGTTTCCAGTATCCAGACGGCGCAGCCGCCCTTTCCGGCATCAATCTTTACTGCCGCCCCGGCACGGTCACGGCCCTGGTCGGCCCGTCCGGTGCGGGGAAATCCACGCTGGCCAAGTTGGCTGCCCGCTTCCACGATGCCACCGGCGGGGTGGTGCGGATCGGCGGTGTCGATGTCCGCGACATTGCCGGGGAGGTGCTGTACCGCCAAGTCGGCTTTGTGCTGCAGGAGGTGGGGCTGCTGCATGGCAGCATCGCCGACAATATCCGCCTGGGCCGCCCGGATGCGAGCATGGCAGCGGTGATGGCGGCAGCCAGGGCGGCGCAGATCCATGACCGTATCCAGCAACTGCCCCAGGGCTATGACAGTATCATCGGGGCCGGGGCGCAGCTTTCCGGCGGGGAGGCGCAGCGGCTTTCCATCGCCCGCGCCCTGCTGGCCGATACGCCGATCCTGATCCTGGATGAAGCCACCGCCCATGCCGACCCGGCTTCAGAGGCGCGCATTCAGGACGCGCTGTCCGCCGCCGCGCGTGGCCGCACCGTGCTGGTGATCGCCCATCGCCTGTCCAGCATTGCCGGGGCTGACCAGATCGTGGTGATGCGCGACGGCACCATCGCGGAATGTGGTCAGCATGGTGCGCTGCTGGCGCGCGGCGGTCTCTATGCCGCCCTGTGGCAGGCCGAACAGGGGGAACCCGCATGTTGATCGCCGATCTGCTGAAAATCCTGGGGCCGCAGCGGCGGGGGGCGCTTTACCGCTATTTCGCTTGGCTGCTGGCCTATGGCGTGTTGGAGGGGCTGGCCGTTACCCTGCTGGTGCCGGTGTTGCGCGCCCTGCTGGCCCAACCGCTGGAGATGGGCGCGCTGACCGGCTGGCTGGCGGCGCTGGGCGGGGTGGTGCTGTGCTGCTGCATCGCCCGCTATCAGCAATCCATGCAGGGTTTCAATCTGGCCCTGGTGGTGCTGACCAGCCTGCACCGGCGGCTGGGCGACCATGTGGCCACCTTGCCGCTGGGCTGGTTTTCCGGGGAACGGATCGGGCGGCTGTCGCAGAGCGCCACCAACGGCACCCTGATGGTGACCAACATCTTCGCCCATCTGCTGACCCCGGTGGTCACCGGGTTGGTGACGCCCTGCATCATCGCCCTGGCCATGCTGGCTTTTGACTGGCGGTTGGGGCTGTGCGCCCTGTTGTCGGCGCCGCTGATCCTGCTGGCCCATCGCCGGGCATCCGCCGCCATCGGTCGGACGGAAGAGGCGGTGGACCATGCCGCAGCCCAAGCCGGCAACCGGGTGGTGGAATTCGCCCGCCAGCAGCCGGTTCTGCGCGCCTTTGGTCAGGCATTGGGGAGCTATCCGCCATTAGAGGCCGCCATCAATGCGCAAAAACAGGCCGGCGGGTCGATGCTGGACCAGACCTTTCCCCGGCTGTTTGCCAGCGGACTGGCCGTGCAACTGGCCTTTCTGGTGCTGATCCTGACCGGGCTGGGGCTGGCGGCCAGCGGGGCGGCCGATCCGCTGGGGCTGGTGGCGCTGTTGGTGCTGGCCGCCCGCTTTGCCGGCCCTTTGACGGAGACGGCAGCCCGCAGCGGGCTGCTGCGCATGGCGGGCAATGATCTGCGCCGGCTGGCCGCCATTTTCGATGAAAAACCCCTGCCGGAACCGGCGGAACCGGCCCGGATGGATCAGCCGGGCCGGATCGCCTTTGATGATGTCCATTTCGGCTATGATCCGGCACAGCCGGTGCTGCGCGGCCTGTCCTTCCAGGTGCCGGCGGGGTCCATGGTGGCCATTGTCGGGGCCTCGGGGGCTGGCAAAAGCACGATTGTCCGCCTGATCGTGCGGTTTTTCGATGTGCAGGCGGGGGCCGTGCGTGTGGGTGGCGCCGATGTGCGCGAGGTTGCCACCACCGACCTGATGCAGGCCGTCGCCACCGTGACCCAGGATGTCTATCTGTTCGACGGCACGCTGGAACAGGCGGTGCGCTTGGGCCGGGCCGACGCAACGGAAGCGGAACTGCACCATGCCGCCGATCTGGCCGGCGTGACAGAGATTGTCGCCCGCCTGCCGCAGGGCTGGCAGACGCGGGTGGGCGAAGGCGGGGCCCTGCTGTCGGGCGGGGAGCGTCAGCGGGTTTCCATCGCCCGCGCCCTGCTGAAAGGCGCGCCCATCCTGTTGCTGGACGAAGCGACGGCGGCGCTGGACCCGGAAAATGAACGCTATGTGCAACGCTCCATCGCAGCATTGCGCGGGCGGGCCACGGTGCTGGTCATCGCCCACCGGCTGCGCACCGTCGCCATGGCCGACCGTATCCTGGTGCTGGCCGATGGGAAGGTGGCGGAGGTCGGCAGCCATGCGGACCTGATACAGGCCGGCGGGGCCTATGCCGCCTTCTGGCACGAACGCCAGCGGGCGGAGGGCTGGCGCCTGCTGCCCGTCGTTCAAGTCCTGGAAACGGAGATATCGGCATGACCATCGCCATTCTGGGGGCGACCGGCGATATTGGCAGCGCCCTGGTGCGACAGTTGGCCAAAACCGGCATCGGGCCGCTGCGGCTGGGTGCGCGCAAGGTGGCAGCGGCCTGGGCGCTGGCGGACGGGTTGTTCCCCGCCGCCATCGGCTGCCGCGCCGTGGATGCGGGGGATGCTGCTTCCCTTGCCGATTTTCTGGCCGATTGCCGATTGCTGGTGAATTGCGCCGGCCCTTCCCACCATCTGGCCCCGATTGTGGCCGAAGCCGCTTCCCGCGCCGGCATCGATCTGGTGGATGTGGCAGGGGATGCGGGGCCGGCGATCCAACCGGCGGCGGGGCGGGTATCCGTGCTGGCAGCGGGGCTGCAACCGGGCCTGACGGGGCTGCTGCCCCGCTGGCTGGCGGCACAAAGGTTCGACCGGGTGGAACGGCTGTCCAGCCATTTCGGCGTGCTGGACCTGTTCACCCCCATTGCCGCCGCCGATTATCTGGCCGCCGCCACCGATGGCACGGGACAGGCCAATGCCGGCTGGCGCGACGGGCGGATGCGGGCCGGCTGCCTGACCCGGCGGGAAGGCATTGCCCTGCCGGGATTTGACGGGTTGGTAACCGCCCTTCCCTTCCTATCGGCGGAATCCGCCCGGCTGGGGGCAAGGCTGCGGCTGGACCGGGGGGACTGGTTCAACATTCTCTCTGGACGGCACATGCTGGCCGCCTTCGACCGCGCCCTGGCCCTGCCACCGGCTGCGGCGGTGGACAACCTGTGCCGGGCCAGCCAGCTGGATCTGGCGGGAAAACGGCCAAGCGTCACCCTGGCCCTGGAAATGGCGGGGACGCGGGACGGCCAGCACGAAACCGCCAGCGCCCTGCTGCAGGGGCCGGGCAATGCCGTGCTGACCGCCGCCATGGCCCTGGTGGCGATACAGGCCGTGCTGGCCGGCAAGCTGCCACCGGGCCGGCATATGGCTGCCGATATCCTGAATCCTGCTGACAGCCTGCCCGCCCTGCTGTCCGCCAGCGGCAGCCAGTTCCGCGTGACGGATGGGCCGCTGGCAACCCTTACCGAAGAAGAGGAGGGCACCCTGTGACCCACCCCATCATTCCGCCACCGTCGCCGACAGCGGCCCATGCGATGGGCATGGCCGATGGAACCGACCTCTCCCCCCTGCCCGCCGCCATGGATCGGTTGAGCGATATCAGCATCCGCGCCCTTGCCAATCTGGTGCTGGACGCCGCGCCGTTAGACCAGACCCCACAAAGCACGACCGCTATCGCCGCCGCCCTGGGGGCCGCCCCCCGGCATGGGGCGCTATTGGGCCGTTGGCTGGCGGCCTTGGCCACGCGCGGAGTGGTTCAGGGCGGGCCGGCGGGCTGGTGGCGGGGGGATGGGCCGCTGCCGGATGCGGGTATGGACGATCTGGCACCAGCCTATGCCGCGCTGGGCTTTCCGCCCCGCATGGCGGCATCGCACCGGCTGGCCTTGGGTGCCCTGCCCTGGCTGATCCGCGATCAGGCCAGCATCCAGCAGATCCTGTTCGCCGACGGCCGGGTGCTGGAGGCGCTGGCCGCCTATCAGGATAATCACTTTACCCGTTACCTGAACCGTGTCTGCGCCGGGTTGGCGGCATGGCGGCATGATCGCCAGGGGCCGGGGATGGCGGTGCTGGAACTGGGCGGCGGGGCGGGTTTGACGACGGATGCCGTGCTGTCCCGGTTGGGGCCGGGGCGAGCCGATTATCGTTTCACCGACCTGTCGCGCATGTTCACCCTGGCCGCCGGCCAGCGCTTCCCCGGTATCGAAACCGGCGTGCTGGATATCAACGCGCCCTTTGCCGCGCAGGGGGGGGCGGACGGGTCGGTTGATCTGGTGCTGGCCGGCAATGTGCTGCACAACGCTGCAGATATCACGGCCAGCCTGCGCCATATCCGGCAGGTTCTGCGCCCCGGTGGTTGGCTGATCTTCACGGAATCAGTGTGGGAAAATGAAGCCCTGCTGACCTGCATGGGCTTCCTGCTCTCCCCCGCCGCCGGGGCACCGCCGCTTTATCGGGCCGACCGCCGGGCCGGGCTGCCCTTTCTGGATGCGGATGGATGGCGGGCGGAACTGGGTGCTGCCGGCTTGTCACCGGGCCTATGCCTACCCGAGGCCGTATCCCCTATGGCCGCGGCCGGGCAATGTCTGTTCCTTGGCATCGCGGGAGATGCATGATGAATGATCTTTCCCTTCCCCTGCCCGACCTGCAGCATCTGTTGATCCTGGGGCAGCCCGATGGCGGCGATCTGGCCGTCAACGCCCGGCGTCAGGGCATACAGGTCAGTCACCATGACCTGCCCCCCAGCCCCGCCCGCACCCTGGCCCTGCTGGAAGGGGCGATGGCGGACGGGGTGGCGCTGGATGCCGATACGTTGCGCGCCCTGCTGCCCCTGCCCGCCCTTGATCTGGCCGATCTGTCGCATTTCCGCGATCTGCTGGTGGCGGGCAGCCTGTCGCCGGTGGAACAGGCCGCCGTCACCGCCCTGTTCGGCACCCCGCCCCGGCCCCTGCTGGCAGCACCGGCGCGGGACTGGCAGACATTGGCAGAACTGGCGGCTGCCGTCACCGCCGATGCCGAGGCATCGCTGACCGGCATTGATCTGGCCCAGGCCGTGGCGGTGGCGGACCGGCTGGCCGACAATGCCCTGTTATCCATGCTGAACGGGCTTTCCCGCTGCGGCCTGTTCACCGGGGCGGACAGTGCCCATAGCGTGGAGGATGTGCTGGAAACCGCCCGCGTGGCACCGTCACACCGGGGCTTGATCCGCCGCTGGCTGCGGGTGCTGGTGGAACGGGGGCGGCTGCGCTGGTCCGGCGGGCGGCTCTGCGCCGTACCGCCCGCCACGGCCTATGGCGATGCCGCCCTGAAAGCGGCCTGGGATGGGCTGGAACGGGACTGGCGGGCGGTCAGCGGCAGTGCCCGCACCATCGATTATGCCCGCGCCAATGCCGCCCACCTGCCGGAACTGCTGCGCGGGGAACGCCAGGCCGTGCATCTGCTATTCCCGGAAGGGCGGATCGATCTGGCCGCTGCCATTTACAGCGAGCCGGTCGCCGCCCGTTACCAGCATCACAGCGTGCGCGCCCTGGTCAGCCGGCTGGCCGCCGCCTGGACGGGGGCCGCCCCGCTGCGCCTGCTGGAAGTGGGTGGCGGCACGGGGGCGACGACGCGGTTGGTACTGCCCTCGCTCGCCGGGTTGCCGGTGGATTACCTGTTTACCGACCTGTCGCGCTTCTTCCTGGATCAGGTGGCGACGTGGCAGCAGCCCTATCCGTTCGTGCGGCGCGGTCTTTATGATCTCGACAAGCCGCCGGAAGCGCAGGGAATAAAACGGCAGAGCCTGGATATCATCATCAGCGGCGGCGCCCTGAATGCCGCGCGTAATACCGATGCCAGCATCGGCTGGCTGCGTGACCTGCTGCGCCCCGGTGGCTGGCTGATCCTGACCGAACCGACGCGGGAAGAGGTATGGGTGATGGCGTCGCAGGCCTTCATGATGGGCCAGACCGATGATGAACGGCAAGAAACGCAGGCCACCTTCCTGTCGCTGGCGCAATGGAACCGGGTGCTGGAAGCGGCGGGGCTGGTGCGGGTGCTGGGCCTGCCGGACCATCAACACCCCCTCTCCCGCCTGGGCCACCGGGTCTTCGCCGCACGCAAGGGGGCGATCTGATGGGCAGAACCCGCGTGCTGGTCGCCGGCACCGCCTTTGGCCGGATATATCTGGAAGCGCTGCGCGCCGCACCCGACCGGTATGAACTGGCCGGCATCCTGGCCAAGGGCAGCGCCTATTCCCGCGATTATGCCGCCCGGCTGGGCGTGCCGTTCTATAACGACCCGGCACAGGTGCCGGATGAGGTGGATATTGCCTGTATCGTGCTGCGATCAGGGGCGACGGGCGGCGATGGCGCAGCGGTGGCCCAGCATTTCCTGCGCCGGGGCGTGCATGTGCTCCAGGAACATCCGGTGCATGTGACGGAGATAACTGCCGGCCTGCAGGCCGCCCGGCAGGGCAATGCCGCCTATGCCGTCAACACGCTCTATCCCAATATCCAACCTGTCCGGCAGTTTCTGGCCGTGGCCGCCCATCTGCGCGGGCAAGGGCCGATCCGCTTCATCGATGCGGCCTGCAACAGCCAGGTGGCCTATCCGCTGCTGGATATTTTGGGGCGGGCCATTGGTGACTTACGCCCCTGGTCCTTCCAGCCGCAGCCGGCGGGGGAGCCGGCGCATCCTTTCACCCAGATCACCGCTTCCCTGGGCGGCATCCCTGTCAGCCTGCAGGTGCAAAATCAGGTTCACCCGGAAGACCCGGATAACCATTCCCACCTGCTGCACCGGATCGCCATCGGCTTTGATGGCGGCGTGCTGACCCTGGCCGACAGCCATGGGCCGGTGCTGTGGACCCCGCGCCTGCATTCGCCGCGCGATGAGACGGGGCGGCTGAAACTGGCCGGCCCTGGCACCGAACGGCTGTCCATCCCCACCAGCATCGCCCTGGGTGGCGTGCCCGGTCACAGCCACCACCGCATGTTCGACCTTCTATGGCCGGAGGCGGTGCTGGCGGCCCTGCATGATCTGCGGGGGGACATTGCCGAGCCCGCCCGTCGCCGCACCGCCGGGCAATGGGCGCTGACCGTATCGCAGGCCTGGCGGGCACTGACCGGGGCCATCGGGATGCCGGCCCTGATCCGCCCACCGGTGCCGGAACCCATACCCGTGGCCAGCCTGGAAGCGCTGGCCCTGTCCGTCACCCCGTTCCGGCCCCTGACCGCCGGGGAGGAAAGCCGATGAAATGCAGCCATGTGCTGATCCGTGTTGCGGACCTGCATCAGGCCGTGCGCGATTACCGGGAGGCCGGTTTCACGGTGGATTACGCCACCAACCCCGCCAAGGCGCAGCACGCCCATATCTGGTTCGCCCACGGCCCGATCATCGAATTGCTGACCACGCCGCGCCATGCTCGACGGTTCAAATGGATGATCGACCTGATCGCCGGCTTCGGTGCCGGCCGCCGCATGATCGGCTGGGCCGAACAGGGTGAAGGTTTTTGTGATCTGGCGCTGACCACCGGCACGGCCGATATCCGGCCGACGCGCCAATGGCTGGCCGAGGCCGGCATTTCCTGCGGTCGCGCGGTGCGCTGGGTGCGCACCAAGCCTGATGGCCGCCGCATCCGTTTCCAGTTTGCCTATCCGCGCCGGCCCGACCTGCCCTTCATCGTCGGCAGCTATGACCCGCCACAGAACCCGGCCCGCGCCGATCACCACAATGGTGCTTCGGGTATCAGCCAGATCATCCTGGGTGCGCCGGCGGCGGATCATGGGCTGATCAGGCAGATGGGGGGGGACGATTCCGCCCTGCTGCTGAAAACCGCCCCCCGCTATGGCGTTCAGTCCATTATGCTTTCCGGTTTGCGGGGAGAATTGCCCGCCCATCTGCTGCACGGTGCCGTACTGACAGGTGCCGGGATGCCTGGGTTGCAAAATCCACCCCTGCCGGGGGCAGGAATGGCATAGAGTTGCGAACCATTATCAAGTAGATTGCCTTTTACATTCCAAACGGAAACCGTTGGGGGGGCGATCTTACACCATGACGGAAAAATCACCGCTGCATCAATGCGTCAGCTGCGGCACCCCCCTGCTGTCCCAGGCGAACAAAAATGCCCTGTTCAACCAACAGCATCACAGCAAAGAGGAGACGCTGGAGGGCATCAACTGCCGTCTGGTGGAACTGCGGCCTGGCATGGTGGCCGCCCTATATGGTGGCAACGGCCAGACACAGACACAGGCGCGTATGCTGAATAACAGCCGCTATGTGCATTTTTCCTGTCTGATGCAGGATATGGCCGAGGCAGAGGTGCGCAAGCATCAATGCCAGCCTGATGTCGGTTCCGGCCATATCATCTTCGCGCCGGGAGAGTTTTTCAGCGCCCGTTATGGCAAGGATTACATCAGCCTGGATCTGATGGTGGAACCCGACGCTCTGGCTGATGTGGCTGCCGATGATTATGGGCAGATCGAGGCGGATATCCGCCAGGGTTTCCTGGTTCGAACCAGCACCCAGAGCCGCCAGATCATGCATACCGCACATATTCTGGCCAGCCGGCTGGACCATCCGAAATGCCAGCAATTGCTGCTGCAATCGGCCGCCCTGGAATTTCTCGGTGCCCATTTCAGTTCACTGAAGGATGACAAGTTCCCTGTTACCCTGCCAATGCGTGAACAGCAGCGCATCATGACAGCGCGCGATCGGCTTCTCCATGACCTCAGCGCGCCCCCGACGATTGAACAACTATCTCGTGAGGTGGGACTGAATCAGCTGAAGCTGAAACAAGGCTTCAAAATTCTGTTTGGAACAAGTATTTATGCTATGTTCCAAAAACACAGGATGGATCATGCAAGATTTTTATTGAAGAATAAAAATGTAACTGAAGTCGCTATGACAATGGGGTATAGCAATATCAGTCATTTTAGCGCCGCATATCGCAAACAGTTCGGCATATTGCCGAAATACGACAGGGGATAATCCAAATTACACGACATAATTGGATATTTTCTTATCTGTATCATGTTTCCGATCATGATACATGAACCAATAAGGCCGAACCAAGCTTAGCAAACTGTCCGCTCACGGGGGACCAGCTCTCCTCGGCCTGGAGGCATCTACTTCAAGCCGGACACATTTCCAGGGAGCAGGTCAAAATGATGTTGGCGACGGCACTTGAGGGTCTTGATCAGGAACTATAGGTCTTGATCAAGGTAACTGAGTAAATGCCGATCTCTGGCCGGGACAGATCGACGACGATGACGTCCTCCACCCCAACCCGACCCAGACGCAGGCGCAGTTCCGCCAGATCGGCGCTAAGCCATAAAAAAGCTGGCCGGCACCCTGACAGGAGCCGGCCTTTCTTCTTGGGGCGATGACCGGTGATTACCGTTCCAGGCTGACCAGCTCGTACCAGGTCATCATATAGCCGCCGACGCCACCCTGGACGAACAGGCTGTCTTCATCCTTGGTGACCCAGACATCATAGACCGGGTGGGCACCATCCTTGGAGACCATGCCGCCATCTTCATCAGAGAAACGGAAATGTCGGCAATCAAAGGTGCCAGCGGCCACCGTCACCGTCTCTTCCCCGACATATTCCATATAGAGCCGGCTTTCCGCCGCCAGCGGCGGGGTGGCGCCGCGATGGTCGACAGAGGGCAGGAAAGCGCGGATTTCGCGCTTGTGCGGCCCGCGTGACAGGTCCATGCAGCGGGTCATATAGGCGTCGCCGATGATCGGATGGGTGCCGAACCCGTCATAATGGCCTTCCACCGGCATCACCTGCGAGACGCGGCCGATGGACGGGCCATAGCTTTCGCATTCGATGCTGTTGGGCGTCATGCGGAACCAGCCGGACCCCATGAACTTGTCGCCCACTGTCAGGCGGACATGGCAATCCATCGGCCGGTCATGTTCGTCCAGCGAATAGATCACGTCGCGCAGCACGGTCGGCGCCGGCTCTTCAATCTCGCACTGGGCGCGAATGGTCAGCTTGCCGTCGCTATGGCGGGTCATGGTGAAGAATTCACGCCCCCGCTCCTGCCCATGACGTTCCGGCTTGCGGGAGGTATAGCGGATGGTGCCGCGAATGGTACGGTGTTGCATCGTCTCAAGCACTCCTGTTCCAGTGATTTTTATCAGGTGGGGGTGGCGAGCCCCAGGAAAGCCGCCCCCAGCAGCAGCAGCCAGAGCAGCATCACCACCGGGCGGGAGCGGGCGAGCACGCCCTTGATGGCGGCATCGGTTTCGGGCGTGGCACCGCTGGCCATCATCTGCGCGAACGGGGCCATCAGCGGGCGCAACAGCACCCGGATCAGCAATCCTAAGGAAATGGCCCCGGCCAGGATCAACAGCTTGCCGGCAATGAACAAGGGCAGGGCCAGCAGGCCGGCCAACCCCGCCAGACCCATGCCGGCACAGACCAGCAGCGCCGACCAGCGGATCACCATGTCCGCCTGCTTATAGAAGGCGACCTTGCCATGGCTGGCATGGACGGCCCAGGCCAGCGCCAGCCAGACCAGACAGACGGCCCAGATGCCGGCCACCGCCGCCCCCGGCATGGCCCCCAGCCAGCCCTTGACGAAGGCCAGGGTCAGACCGGTGGGCAGGGACAGAATCAGCGCCGTGCGCGGTGCCATATCCACCGCCATCAGGATGCGCAGCGCCGTGGCGCGCTGCGGCGCGCTGCATTTGCTGTCGGTCAGAATGGTGGAGGAATAAAAGGCCCCCAGATCGCCGCCCAGCCAATAGACGAAGATCAACAGATGCAGCAGGGTGACGAGCGGCTCGATCAGCATCGGGTTTCCCTGATTTGGTATAATGATCTATTCATAGAGCATTTAATGGATCAGGGAAACCCTTTACGCGTGGAGCAGATGCGCCCAGTCCGCTGCCGGCCCCCGCCCCTCTGCCAACAGCCGGTGCTGGCTGCCCAGCCCTTCTAACAGGCCCGCCACATCCATGGCCGCATGGGCCTGCAGGGCGGCCGGCCAGTGCGTCCCGGCACGCAGCAGGGAAAGGGCACGGGCTTGAATACCGGGCAGGTCCAGGCTGGGCTGGGGCAGAATCGCCTGTGACTGCCTTCCATCGTACCAGGGGGCGAACAGCCGTTCCCGGCGGGCGATGCGGAACGCCCGTAGCAGATGCGCGCCGTCCCATTCCGGCGCCAGGGATGGGGCCCCCAGTACCGGGTCCATCGCCGGGGCGGGCATTCCCAGGGCGATGCTGTCCGACGCCACACCGCTGGCGGCCAATTGCGCGGCCAGCACGGCACCGAAGCCGTGCCCGGCCACCCGTGGGCGTTCCAGGCCCAACCCGCACAGGGCCGCCGTCAGTTCTGCGGCGATGTTCGTCACCGCAGTCAGCGGCTGGGCGCGGCTGGAAAGCCCGTGGCCGGGCAGATCCAGCGCCAGCACCGGCCCATCGATCAGGCGCAGGGCCGGCCGCATGTCCAGCGCATTGCCGCCGGCATCATGCAACAGCACCAGCGGACGGCCGGTGCCGCGGCGGCGACCCAGCCAGCCGATGGGGCCCGTGACACCTTGCACCTGCCCCCGGCCGATGCCGAACGCATCGGTATTCTCCACCAGGCTGGGTGCGATGCTGCCGGGCCGGGCGGCCAGCCAGCCCATGGCGGCCTGCTGCAGGGCCGGGCTGTCGGGCAGGATGTTGCTGTTCGCCCCCTTCAGGCCCGGCCGGCCCAGATGCGGGCAGAGCGGGTCTTTCGCGGTCACCAGGATCAGATGCTCACAGCGCAGCCGGGGCAGCCAGCGGGCGGGATCAAAGACGAAGGCGGCGCGATAGGGCTTGCGATAGGCATCGCCTGCTTCCAGCATCTCCAGCGCATTTTCATGCAGATGCGGGGGCTGGGGCAGATCGTAATCCATGCGTGCCGCCGGGCTGGGCAGGTGCCAGGGGAAGAAGATCAATTGTTCTTCCATCCGGGCCCAGACCCAGGCCATGTGTGATCCGTCCCAGTGGGGGCGCAGCGGCGGCAGGTAATCAGCCAGGAAATGCGCGCGTTCATCGGCAGTCCAGCACGGCAGCCCATCGAACAGCACCCCCGTCACCCGTTCCGGATACAGGGCGGCGAAGGCACAGGCCGTGGTGGCACCGGTATGGAAACCATAGAGCCCGAACCGTTCCAGCCCCAGCACGTCGACAAACTGTTTCAGGGCCAGCGCATAGGCATCCGTTTCCGGGCAATCATCCGCCAGCGGACTGGAAAGCCCGTTGCCCGGCGTGTCAGGGGCGATGACGCAGAAACCCCGGGCCGCCATCCCCTCCCCCAGCGCCGTCATGGTGCGGGAGGATTGCGGGGAACCGTGCAGCGCCAGCACCACCGGCCCCTGCCCCCAGCGCCGGTAATGCACCGTGCGGCCGTCAATATGGATGAAGTGGCGGGTGGCGACAGGGCGCTGGTTCAGGGGGCTTTGGGTCACGGGCGGGATGCTCCTGCAGGCGTGAAGATCATCGGTTGGTAAGCATTCCCCTGTAACCAGATACGGCTTGCCAAGGGAGAAAACCCATGAAATGGTATAAACACATATCAATAAGAGTGGTAGCGATTCCGCGACGGTGTCGCCCCCTCACCGGTTCCGCGAAAGGAACATGATCATGGCCCACGCGATTTCCGCCTTGATCCGCGCTGCTGTCTTCGTGCGCGATCTCGACCGCTCCACCGCCTTTTATCAGGCGCTGGGGTTCGATGGCGTCTATTTCGATGGCATGTTGGACGGCCCGTCCGCCGCCAGCGTGCTGTTCATTCCCGACAGCAGCAAGGTGCGCTGCCGGATATTGAAGAAACAGGCTGGCCCCAATTTCGGCATGGTCGGCCTGTTTGAGGTGACCGACCCGGTGCCACCTGCCCTGCCCCCCAGCGAGGGTCCGCCCCGGATCGGGGAAGTGGCGCTGGTCATCTATGCCAAGCCGGTGGCGGACGCCATTGCCGCTGCCCGCGCCGCCGGGGCGGTTTGGGCCCCGGATGCGATTTCCTTCAACATGCCGCATCGCCAGCAGATGGAAGTCTGCCTGCGTGATCCGGACGGGGTTCTGATCAATCTGGTGGAACGCGACCCGGCGGAACAGCACAACACGGAACCCGTGGTGCTGTGAGCGAAACGGCAGAATACAGGTAAGTTACTGAAAAATATCGAAGAATACTTGTATCGCCAAAAAACAGTGGTGCCGGCGAAAATAAGTCTTTCACATGATATAATGTTATATCAATATAACGCAAAACGCGGACCGGCATGAACCGGGCCGCATTGAAGGAAAACAGGAGGCTGGAGACCATGAACAATTCGCATCTGAAATCTGTCCGTATGCCGTTGGCCCTGAAGCTGGGCGCTTCGCTGGCCCTGTTGGCGGCCGCGCTGCCGGCCCTAGCGCAGGATAATAGCGGCCTGCAGCTTGAAGAGATTGTGGTGACGGCGACCCGCCGCACCGCCAGCCTGCAGGATGTGCCGGTGGCGGTTTCCGCCTTCACGGCGGCCGATCTGGAAAACCGCCAGATCACCTCCACGCTGGATCTGGTGCGCTCGGTGCCGAACCTGTTCGGTTCCAACAATACCGGCGTGCCCAGCGCCAACACCTATTATATTCGCGGCCTCGGCTCGACAGAGCAGATTGCCACCATCGACCCCGCCGTCTCCACCTATGTGGATGATGTGGTGGTGCCGCGTCAGAATGCCAATAATTACGGCTATTTCGACGTGGAACAGATGGAAGTGCTGCGCGGTCCGCAGGGCACGACCTTCGGCCGCAACTCCACCGGTGGCGCCATTTCAGTCAAGTTGAAGAAGCCGAGCGATGAGCTGGGCGGCTTCCTGCAGACCAGCTACGGCAACTATAATCAGGTGGTGGTGCGCGGGGACGTGAATGTTCCGGTCAGCGAAAAGGTACTGACCAAGTTCACCGGCTTTTATGCCGATGACAGTGGCTGGACGCGCAATGTCGCCAATGGCGAAAAGCTGAATGACCTGACCAACTGGGGCGGCCGTGGCGCTGTCCGCCTGCTGCCCAATGATGATGTGACCATCGATCTGTCGGTGGAACATATGGATGGTGCCGGCCTGTACCTGCGTACCTTCGCCAATGAAACGGGCGAAACGCGTGCGGCAGCGACCAAGCATGGCGGCACCAGCGATCTGGTGGCCGATGCCCTGAATAATCGTGGCCTGCGCACCGAATATAACACCACCGCCGCCACCGCTGATATCGAATGGCGTCTGGATGGCGTGTCGCTGGAAAGCATCACCGGCTATCGCACCATCGATCAGCAATTCGTTGTCGATTTCTCCAACCCGGCCTCGCGCACCAGCAACCCGGTGCCGTTCTATCTGACGAATGATGGCGGCTATGACATGGTCAGCCAGGAATTCAAGGCGGTCGGCAACCTGTTTGATGACCGGCTGAGCTATGTGGCGGGTCTTTATTACTTCTACGAAGATAACAAGACCCTGGCCGGGCAGGTGCTGGGTGGCACCGTTTCCTGTTCCAACGGTCTGTTCGGTGATGGCAACATGAGCTGTAATGGCCGTCGCGGCTATTCCAGCGTGCGTGACATCCGCAACACGACCAGCTCCTACGCTGCCTATGCGCAGTTCGACTACAAGCTGACGGATGAGCTGACGGCGGTGGTCGGTGCCCGCTTCACCAATGAGGTGAAGAAGCTGGACCTGAAGCCGACCGCCTATGGTGGTATCACCACCAAGGATATTGTGGCTGCCGGCATCAAGACGCGGCTGGAAACCAACAAGGTGACCCCGAAATTTGGTCTGAACTACAAGATCGATCAGGACATCATGCTGTTTGCCAGCGCCACCAACGGCTACAAGTCCGGCGGCTGGAACAGCCGCACCGCCTATCTGCCGCAGAGCTTCCAGGACATGCGGCCGGAAATCGCCTGGTCTTATGAGGCGGGCGTGAAGAGTGACCTGTTCGACCGCCGGGTCCGCTTCAATGTCACCGGTTTTGTTACCAATACCGATAACCTGCAGCTCTCCTACACCACCCCCGGCCCGCTGCCCGGCACCACGCTGTCCACGCAGAACAACGCCGGCGATATCCAGGTGAAGGGTCTGGAGTTCGAATTCACCGTGCGTCCGGCTGTTGGTCTGGATGTCTTCGCCACCCTGGGCCTGCAGGAAGGCAAATATACCCGCGTCAACCCGGCGGCCCAGTCCTTCACCAATGCGGCCGGTGCCTTCGTCAACGCCATCGACCCGTCGGACGAGCTGTCACGCTTCCCCAAGCGGTCTTTGGCGATCGGGGCCACCTATACCGTGCCGGTGGAAACGCTGAACGGCTCCTTCATCTTCACGGGCGAGGCCAATTATACGGGTGGGTTCTGGACCACCGCGTCCAACACCACCCCGTCCAACCCGCGCACGCCGACGGCGCTGGAAACCTTCGCCCGCTCCTACACGCTCTATAATGTCGGGGCCAGCTACCTGTCTGATAACGGGGACTGGCGGATGGGCTTTGAATGCAAGAACTGCTCCAACAAGCTGTATCTGACCTCGGTGTTCAATGGTTATTATTATGGCGAACCGCGCCGTTACCGCGTGTCGCTGACCCGCAAGTTCTGATGCGGTGGCGGGACTGAACCCCCGCTGAAAGAAGCCCGGCCGCGCGTTTACCCACGCGTGGCCGGGCTTTTCCGTTTTGATGGTCACCCTTGCTAAAGCGTCGCAATAACATCCCGTTGACCGCGCGCGAGGGAACCGCCAAAAGGGAAGGTATGAACAGGGGTGGATCAGCATTCAGCGGAATGGTGACACGTCGCTTTGCGGCGTGGCTGCTGCTGGCTGCCCTGGTGCTGCGCGGGTTGATCCCGGCTGGCTTCATGCCTAACCTTGATACCGGTAACGGCCAGGGCTGGCTGGTCATCTGTACCGGCGCGGGCGAACGC
Source organism: Niveispirillum sp. SYP-B3756 (assembly GCF_009495745.1). Lineage (GTDB taxonomy): Bacteria > Pseudomonadota > Alphaproteobacteria > Azospirillales > Azospirillaceae > Niveispirillum. The sequence goes on along the minus strand of NZ_WIDQ01000002.1, from coordinate 672,225 downwards.
AGCATCAAGCTGGATGATGGCACCGGCCAGCATGGCCCGGTGGATCAGCACCAGCAGGGGCTTTGCCCCTTTGCGGCCCTGGTGGGCTTCACCCCCATCCTTTTCCTGGCGGCCCTGTTGCTGCCTTTGCTGCCATGTCGGCTGATCCGGCCGCTGGCGGTTTGCGTCCCCCTCTCCCGTCTTCTGGCCTGCGCCCCACCGGGCGCCAGGGCGCCGCCACTGGCCATCTGATCCCCCGTTTCAGATGTCCCGCCGGCCGTTGGTGCCGGTGGCTACGGTTTGCCCTGATATTGAGGCAGCGGGGAAGGCCCCGCCTGCCGGAGGACGTGAAATTGTCCCCTCTCTCCCTGCGCGCCCGGAGCCTGGCTTCCGTGGCGTTGTTCGCCCTTGCGCCCCCCGCCCTTGCCGAAACAATGGAGGTGGCGGATGCCGCCGGCCAGATGGCGGAAGTGATCGTGGTCGGCCAGCGTGACGCGCCGATCAGCATCGAACCGCGTGGCCTGTCGGTCTCCCTGGGCGAGGAACAGTTTGCCGCCATCAATGCGGTCAATGTCGAAGATTTGATGAAATACGCGCCGAATTTCTTCGTGCGCAAACGCTATATCGGCGACGCCAACGGGGTGCCCGGCTTCCGGGGCACCCATTCCACCCAATCGGCCCGCACGCTGGTGCTGGTGGATGGGTTTGTCATCTCCAATTTCCTGGGTAACAGCTTCGGTTTCCCGCCCAAATGGGGCGTGGTGGGGCCCGGGGAGGTGAAACAGTTCGATATCGTCTATGGCCCCTATTCGTCGCGCTATGCCGGCAATTCCATGGGCGGCATCATCTCCATCGCCACCAAGCCGCCCGCCGACGGGACAGAGAGCTTTGCCACCGCGCAATATTTCGTGCAGCCCTATAAGCAGTACGGCACCGACAAGAAATTCCAGGGCTATACCGGGGAGGCCGGTTTCAGTTGGAAGCAGCAGGATGGGCCGTGGAGCGCCCGGCTCTCCTATCGCCGGCTGGAGAATGAGGGCCATCCCCAGCAATTCTATCAGTTAAGCGAGGTCAAGGGCGGAGCCGCCGGCACGCCCGTCACCGGTGCGATCACCGATCCGGAGCTGATCACCAAAACCCCGGTCTCCGGGGCCTATGCCACCGATGATACGGCCCAGGATCAGCTGCGCGCCCGCATCGGCTATGATTTCAGCAATGGCTGGAACGCCACGGCCATGCTGGTGGCCTGGCTGTCGGATGGTGACGGCACCAATCCGCAAACCTATCTGCGCGATGCCAATGACAACCCCGTCTTCACCACGGCCAATAACCGGGTGCAGGTGGCCGGCAAGACCTACACACTGCCCGCCCTGAACCTGTCCTTGTCGGAGAAGCGGGAGTTTCTGGGCGGGTTGCGGCTGGCCGGCCCGTTGGCCGACTGGAACGTGACGCTGAACCTGTCACATTATCTGGTCGACAAGCAGCGCAGCCGCGCCTCCACCGGCTATGATAATGGCATCAGGAACGGGACCGGCACCGATACAAACCAGGGCGATACCGGCTGGTGGACGGGTGATTTGCTGCTGGAACGCCAGTGGGGCCGCCATGATCTGGCGGTCGGCATCAACAGCAACCTCTATTACACCGATCAGACAACCAACAATGTGCAGAACTGGCGCGCGGCCAGCGCGCCCAGCTTCGCCAGCCGCACCCAGGGCAAGACGCGCCAGCTTGGCCTCTTCATTGATGATGAATGGCAGGTGGCGGATGCGGTCTGGCTGACCGGCGGGGCCCGGCTGGACCAATGGCGTGCCTTTGACGGTTCGATCGGCACGCAGAGCAAGACCGGGCCACGCTTCCAGGATTATGCCGGCCGCCAGAAAACTGCCGTGAACCCCACGCTGGGCATCCGCGCCGAACTGGCGGAAGACTGGATGGCCCAGCTCTCCCTGGCCACCACCACCCGCTTCCCCACCGTGGGGGAGCTGTTCCAGGGCAAGTTTGACAGCAACAATAATTTCGACTTTGGCAGCTTTGATCCCAACCTGAAGGCAGAAGAATCGCGTGATGCCAACCTGATGCTGCATCACAAGATGGGGGATGTCCGCCTGACCGGCAGCCTGTTCTATCAGCGGGTGGAAGATGCCATCTTCAGCCAGCAAGGTTTCAACCAGTTCGGCGTCATCACCACCTCCTTCAAGAATATCGATCTGGTGCGCCAATGGGGCATGGAAGCGATCATCGAGGCGGTGGATGTCGGCCTGGATGGGCTGGACCTGGATTTCAACGCCGCCTGGATCGATGCCCAGACCGTGCGCAACCGCTCCGTTCCCGCCTCCGAAGGGGTGCAGTTCCCGCGTATCCCGAAATGGCGGCTGAACGGCAATCTGCGCTATCGGCTGGCGGAGGATTGGAAATTCTCCACCGGCTGGCGCTATGCCTCGCGCCCCAATACCAATCTGGAAGGCACCCAGCGCGGTGACACCTATGGCTATACGTCGGAACTGATGATTTTCGACGCCAAGCTCTCCTGGCAGGTCACCGACCAGACAGAGTTCAGCTTTGGCGTCGATAATATCGGCAATGACAAGGCCTGGGTCTTCCATCCCTATCCGCAGCGCACCTTCACCGTCGAACTGAAATGGAAGGGCTGATCCGATGAGCGTGGCGAGCCTGGAAAGGCCGGCCCGGCAGGGCTGGCTGGATTACCGTACCATCTGGCGCTGGCATTTTTATGCCGGGCTGTTTTGTGTGCCCTTCATCATCATCCTGTCGATCACCGGGATGCTCTACCTGTTCAAACCGCAGGTGGAGGCCTGGATCGATCGGCCCTATAACAGGCTCGCCCTTGCCGGCCCCGCCGCTGATGCCGATGCCCAGGCGGTGGCGGCGGTGGCCGCCGTGCCGGGGGGACGGCTGCAAAGCTATATCCTGCCGGAACCAGGCCAGGCGGTGCGGGTGCTGGTGCGGGACAAGGGCGGCACCCTCTGGCGTGTCTATGTCCACCCGGAAAGCCTGGCCATCCTGCACAAGGTGGCCGACGAAGACCGGCTGATGCAGCAGATCAAGCGCATCCATGGTGAATTGCTGATGGGGGATCGCGGGTCGCTGCTGGTGGAACTGGCGGCCTGCTGGGGCATTGTCATGCTGGTCAGCGGGCTTTACCTCTGGTGGCCGCGCAACGGCCAGGGCTGGGCCGGCACTGCCTATCCGCGCCTGCGGGCGGGTGGGCGGACCTTCTGGCGGGATATCCATGCCGTGGTCGGCTTCTGGATTTCCCTGCTGGCCCTGTTCTTGCTGCTGACCGGGTTGCCCTGGGCCACCGTCTGGGGGGCGGGGTTCAAGATGGCGCGGGAAGCGACCGGCACCACCGCCGGCCGGCAGGACTGGACCACCAGCCGGGCGGCGGAAAAGGCAGCCGACGCGGCGGAAGATGCCGCCGCGTCCCATGCCCATCACCATGACCCGGCCATGATGCTGGCGGGCGCCGTTGGTTTGACGGAGATCGCGGCACGGGCGGCCGAGCTGCATATTGCCGGCCCGGTGCTGATCAACCCGCCCAAGACCGCCGATGGCCCCTGGGCGGTGCGGGGGATGAGCCAGAACCGGCCGGAACGCGTCTCCGTGGACCTGGACGGCATGACCGGGGCGGTGCTTTACCGCCAGGATTTCGCCGACCGGCACATCATCGATCGTGCTGTCGGCATCGGCGTCGCCGCCCACGAGGGCCAGTTGTTCGGACCCTTTAACCAAGCGCTGGGCGTGCTGGCGGCACTGGGTTTGGTGCTGCTGTCGGTCAGCGGGGCGGTGATGTGGTGGAAGCGCCGGCCCACGGGGGCCCTGGGTGCCCCGCCGGCCCTGCGCTTCCGGGGCAGTGCTGCCCTGATGACGGGCTTGTTGCTGGTCTTCGCCCTGTTGCTGCCCGTGCTGGGGGCATCGCTGATCATCATCGGCTTGCTGGACCTGTTGCTGTTGCGGCGTCTGACGGGCGCGCGCCGCTGGCTGGGGCTGCGGCCGGCTTGAGGCCCGCTGATCGCCAGCGATCAGCGGGAATTGGTATATAAGGGGTTGAGCGCCCCCCGGTTGATGGATTAGCATGGTATAAAGATATACCATCTATCTGCCCAACAGGGGGCGCTGAAAGGGTCTGGCGATGCGTTTTGAATCGACCATGGTGCGTGAGGAAAAGACGGCCCGCGAAATCTATCAACGGGTGAAGGCGAACCCGACGCGGGCCAAATTCGGTTTTGGCCAACGGCTGGCCATTGTGAATGTGGATTTCCAGCAGGCCTATACCAGGCCCGACCTGTTCCCGGTGTCAGCCTATGTCACCGACCCGGACCAGATCGCCCATGTCAACCGCATCAGTGCGGCTGCTCGCGCGCTGGGGATGCCGGTGGTCTGGACGCGTGTGTGTTATAAGGCAGATGGCGGCGATGCCGGCATCTGGGGGACGCGCACCAACACGCCCGACAGCCTGCAGAACATCGCCAAGGATAGTGAGCGCCATACCTTCGATCCACGGGTGGAGATCGATGCGGCGGTGGACTTGGTTTATGACAAGCGGATGCCGTCCGCCTTCCATGAAACGCCGCTGCAATCCTATCTGGTCTGGCACAAGATCGACACGGTGGTGGTGACCGGCGGCAGTACGTCCGGCTGTGTGCGCGCCACGGCGGTGGACAGCCTGTCGCGCGGCTATCGCACCATCGTGCCGGAAGAATGCGTGGCCGATAAGCATGAAAGCTATCATTTCGCCAACCTGACCGACCTGCTGCTGAAATATGCCGATGTGGTGGGTGTGGCGGAGGTGGAGGCGCATCTGGCCGCCCTGGCGGTGACGTAACCGCGTCTGCAGCGCCAACCGCCCTATCGATATCGCATCCTTCCGGGAAACCAAGCCCATGCACCGCGATCCCAATCTCTATGATTTCTGGCCCTATCAGGACCGGCCAAAGATTGTCTGGCCGGGGGAAAAGAAGCTGGCCTTCTGGGTCGCCCCCAATATTGAATTTTACGAGCTGAACCCGCCCATCAACCCGTCGCGCAAGCCCTGGGGCCGGCCGCACCCGGATGTGGTGCCCTATTCCGCGCGCGACTGGGGCAACCGGGTCGGCCATTGGCGCTTGATGGAGGCGATGGACGAATGCGGCGTGCGCGGCTCCATCAGCCTGTCTTGCGCCATGCTGGACCACCACCCGGAAATCATTCAGGCCTGCGTGGACCGGAACTGGGAATTCTTCAGCCACGGCATCTATAACACCCGCTATTCCTATAATATGACCGAGGCGCAGGAACGCGCGGTCATCGAGGACAGCATCAAGTCGGTGATGGATGCCACGGGCCAGCGCATCCGCGGCTATCTGGCCCCGGCGCTGACCCATACCGAACGCACCATGGATCTGCTGGCGGAATATGAATTCTGGTACAGTTGCGACCTGTTCCAGGATGACCAGCCCCAGCCGATGAAGGTGAAGGGCAATAACCGCTTGATCTCCATGCCCTATAGCCTGGAAGTCAACGACGTCATCACCTATGGCGTTTATCATCAGAGCCCGCGCGCCTATGCCGACGCGCTGATGCGCCATTTCGACCAGTTGCTGGAAGAGGGCGCGGAGACGGGCACGGTGATGTGCATCCCGCTGCACGCCTATCTGGTGGGCCATCCGCACCGGATGGGACCATTCCGCGAGGCGCTGCGCTATATCACCAGCCACCGCGATGATATCTGGGTGACGACGGCGAAGGAAATCGCCGAATTCTACCTGGCCAACCATTACGACCAGTCCCTGGCCGACATTCAGGCGCGCGGCTGCGCCCGGCCCGGCACCGGCTTCAATCCCGCAGGAGATGCGGCATGAGCACCCTTCCCGACAGCTATCTGGTCTATCCGCAGCGCAAGGCCGGGCCGGACCATGCCCATTATCCGGCCGCCCCCCTGCCCGACCGCCGGCCCATCGCCCTGCCGGGCGGGTTGAAGCTGGGCCTGTGGGTGGTGGTGCCGCTGGAATTTTTCCCGCTGAACCCGTCTGGCCAGCCTTTCAAGGCACCGGGGGCGATGCAGACGCCCTATCCCGACCTGCGCCATTACACGACGCGCGATTATGGCAACCGGGTCGGCGCCTATCGCCTGTTGAAACTGTTCGCCAAGCTGGGCGTGAAGGCCACCTTCGCCGTGCAGGGGGCGGTGGCCGAGCGTTACCCGCAACTGGTGCGCGATGTGGCAGCGGCGGGGCATGATATTTGCGCCCATGGCTGGGATACTGACGCGCTGCACCATTCCGGCCTGTCGGCGGCGGTGGAAAACCGCTACATCGCCGACACGCTTTCCGCCATCGAAACAGCCAGCGGCCGGCGCCCTACCGGCTGGATCAGCCCGGCCCGTGCAGAGGGTTTCCAGACCCCGGCCCGGCTGGCCGCTGCCGGCCTGCGCTGGTTTGCCGATTGGGCGCATGATGATCTGCCCACCCGTTTTGCCACGGAGTCGGGCGATCTGACGGCCCTGCCGCTGTCCAACGAGCTGGATGACTGGCAAATCCTGATCGGCTATTCCCGGCCCGAGCATGAATGGGTGGCGCAGGTGGGCGATGCCGCCGACTGGCTGCTGGACGAGGCGGCGCGGATGCAGAGCCCGCGCCTGCTGACGCTGACCATCCGGCCCTATGTCAGCGGTCTGCCCTATCGCATCAAGCCGCTGGGCGACAGTCTGGCCGGCGTGCTTGCCAGGGCAGGTTGCGGCTGTGTGCAGCCGTCTGAATTGACAATCATTTGATTGTCAATGACCTATCAGGCAGGCTTGCGCGACGGCGCGATCCGATATAGCTGAAATATCTACCCTAGAACAGGCGAGCCGGCGGAGATCGATGGACCAGCCCAACACCCATACAGGACTGAGCCCGGACCAGTTGGATCATTCCGCCCCGACCCCGCTTTACCACCAGATCTTCCTCGTGCTGCGGGAAAAGATCAGGACCGGGGAATTTCCGGCCAATTCGGTCATTCCCGGTGAGCAGGAACTGGCGAAGCTGTTCGATGTCTCCCGCATCACCGTGAAGCGCGCGCTGAATGAGCTGGCGGCCCATGATCTGGTCAGCCGGCATCGCGGGCGCGGCACGGTGGTGACGGCATCGGCCGCCCTGCCCCAGGTCCATGGCAGTTTCGACAATCTGATCGAAAGCCTGAAGACCCTGGGCCTGGAAACGGAAGTGGAGATACTGGAGACCAGCGACGGCCCGGCCTCCAGCATCGTCGCCGATCTGCTGGATATTGAGCCGGGCAGCCCGGTGCAGCGCGCGGTGCGCCTGCGCAAATTATCGGGCGAGCCCTTCTCCTATCTGGTGCAGTACATGCCGGCCGATATCGCGGCCCGGATCAGCCGGCAGGATATGGAAACAACGCCCACCCTGGTGCTGCTGGAACGGATCGGCGCCGCCGCGCACGAGGCGGAACAATGGATCACCGCTGTGGCGGCCGAGCCGCCGCTGGCCGCCCATCTGGGGCTGGACCCCGGCGCGCCGCTGCTGCGCATTGAACGGGTGATGCGGGACAAGTCAGGCCGGGCGGTGCAGTTGCTCTATGCCCATTACCGGCCCGACCGGTTCAAATACCATATGCGCTCCAACCGCAAGGGCGGCAGCAGCGCCTGGAAATCGGAAGGGTAAGCGGGGGTTGTTCCCCCCGCCGCCGTCCTGTCCTGATCAGTGCGGTTCCTCACCGCCGGAGACATTCATGCTTTCGGCGGTGATATAGATGGCCTCGTCGGAGCAGAGGAAGGCCACCGCATTGGCCGTATCCGCCGGCACACCGGGGCGGCCCATGGGGATACGGCCCTTCATGGCATCCAGATATTGCTCCATCGTCATGCCAAGCTGCTTGGAGAAATATTCATTCTGCCAGGCGCCCAGCCCGGTGGTGACATGGTTGGGGCAGACATTGTTGACGGTGATCTTGTGGCGGCCCAGTTCAATCGCCGCGGAACGCACCAGCCCGACCAGACCATGCTTGGAGGCGCAATAGCCGGCGGCGAACGGGAAGCCCGACTTGGCGGCCTGGCTGGCGATATTGATGATGCGCCCGCCCTTGGCCGCCGGCACCATGATTTCAGCCGCCGCCTTGATGCCGTTGAAACAGCCGGTCAGGTTCACATCGATGACCGCCTGCCATTCCTCGACCTCCAGCTCCAGCAGCGGCTTCATGATGTAGCCGATGCCGGCATTGTTGATCCAGAAATCCAGCCCGCCCAGCTTCTCTACCGCGAAGGCCGCCATGGCGCGCATAGAGTCGATCTTGCGCACATCGCAGACGAAGGTTTCCACCCGCGATCCGGTGCTGGCGGCAATGTCGGCGGCCAGGGCCTGCATTTCCGACATGCCACCGATCATGCTGTCGGGCGTGGCGGCATCGGCGGAACGGCCAATATCGGACAGCACGATGCTGGCCCCATCAGCGGCTAGCCGGCGGGCAATCGCCTCCCCCAACCCGGCCCGGCGGCCGGACCCGGTGACCACGGCAACCTTGCCGGCAAAGCGGCCTGTGTTCTGCGACATGATGTGAAGTCTCCCTGTTTTTGGGGGGCTGGATGATGGTTTTTAGTCGGGTGGGTGGGTAGGGCTTTCACACGAAGCCGCTTTCTCCCCCTTGTACAATGCACCCTTCATTATGAGCCCTCTCTACCGTCACCCCGGCGAAGGCCGGGGTCCAGTTTCGTAGAGGAAAACGCTTGTAGCCCCTGGACCCCGGCCGCAGCATGGGTGACGGTGGAGCAGGGTGGAATGGTTGAGCGATACGTCCGCAAAAGCCCACCCAGCCCTCCGTCGGGTGGCTCACCCCTTCACCGCCCGCCCCGCCGCCCGCCCGGCCAGCCGGCCCAGCGTCACGGCCATGCACAGCCCTGCCCCCGGCAGATAGCCGGACGGGCCGGGGCCGCCGATGGAACGGGCGGCGCCGCCGCCGGCGTAAAGGTTGGGCAGCAAGCCCCCATTCACCCGGCGGACCTGGGCATTCTCATCCACCAGCAGCCCGCCCTGGGTATGGAACAGCGCGCCGGTGACGCGGGCGGCGTAGAAGGGCGATGCCAGCGCCGGGCCGGGGAAGGCACGGCCAAAACCATCCTGCGCCCCGCTGGCGACAAACCCCGCCACCTCCGCCATGGTGCGGGCCAGCCCCGCCGGATCGATGCCGGCCTGTGCCGCCAGCCCTTCAATATCGGGGGCAGAGCGGATGCCGCCCAGGCCCGACAGCACCTTATATTGCGGCAGCTCCTTGCAGTTCTGGTGGATGCGATCGTCATAGATCACCCAGGCCACACCGCCCGGCTGGGCGATGACGCGGGCACCAGCACCGGAGACATCCTCCAGCTCATGCCCGAAGCGCTCACCCTGCTGGTTCACCTGCACCCCGCCTTCGATCAACAGGCGGGGATTGACGTCGATCCCCTGCGGATCGGCCAACAGGCCCAGGCCCTGATAGGCATCCATGTCGCCCAGACCGGCCCCCAGCGCCTTGCCCCACAGGATGGCGTCGCCCTGGTTGCCTTCCCAGCCGAAATAGCGGGCATGGGCCATGGAGGGGATGTTTTCCGCCACCATCTGGTGATTGCCGCCAAAGCCGCAACTGGCCAGCACCAGCGCGTCACAGCCGATATCCTCCGTGCTGCCATCGGGGCGCTGCAGGCGCACGCCCGTCACCCGCTCCCCATCGGCATAAAGTGCGGTGACATGCGCGTCGGTCAGGATATCGGCCCCCGCCCGCTCGCACGCCGCCACCAGCCGTTCCATCAGGTCGGCGCCGGTGCGGCCGGGGGTGACATGCATCCGCATCACGCTATGGCCGAAGGCGGGCGTCCAGCCGGTTTCCAGCACCAGTTCCACCCCATGCCGTTCGGCCAGCCAATCCAGCGCCGGGCCGGATTCCGCCCCCACCACACGGGCCAGCAGCGGGTCGGCCGTGCCATGGGTCTTGGCCATCACATCCTGAAAGAAGCGTTCTTCGCCATCGTCGACGCCATGGCGTTTCTGTTCAGCGGAGCCGGAGGCGCAGAGCGCGCCCAGTGACATGGAGGTGCTGCCCTGCGGCAGGGGATCACGTTCCAGCACCACGACCTCAACCCCCTCGTCACGGGCGGCCAGCGCCGCCGTCAGGCCACAGGCACCACCGCCCACGACCAACAGGGGGACGGTCGCCTCAAAAGGCGTGTCACGGGTCAAAATCACCGACATGCTGCTTCCCTATCATTACCCGGATCTGGATTTTGAATGGTATAATGACATACCATTATGTAGGTTTGAACCGGAATCCGCATCCGTCTCAGGAGTTTCCGCCTTGCCCAACGCCGCTGAAATCCTTGTCGATCATGTCCTGTCGCAGCGCTGGGCCGATCTGCCCCCGCAGACCCGCAGCATGGCGGCCACCTTCCTGCATGACAGCCTGTGTGTCGGCGTGGCCGGGGCCAAGGCCGCCCATGCTGATGATGTGCTGACGGCCGCCCGCCTGTGGGGGGAGCCGGGGGCCGATGGCGGCGGGCGGGTGATGGGCAGGCCGGGCCTACGCCTGCCGGCCCCCCATGCGGCCTTCGTCAACGCCTTTCAAATCCATTCCCAGGAATTTGACTGCGTGCATGAACCGGCGGTGGTGCATCCGCTGGCGACCATCGCCTCTGCCCTGCTGGCCGAAGCGGATCGCAGCGGCCCCTATGATGGTGAACGGCTGTTGACGGCCCTGGTGGCCGGGGTGGATGTCGCCGCCGGGTTGGGGGTGGCGGTGACAACGCCACTGAAATTCTTCCGCCCAGCCACGGCGGGGATTTTCGGCTGTGTTGCCGCCATCGCCAACCTGCGAGGCCTGTCGCGCGACGTGACCTTGAATGCTTTTGGCTATGCCCTTGCCTATGCATCCGGCACCATGCAGGCGCATGTGGAGGGCAAGCCCACCCTGCCCTTGCAGATCGCCGGTGCCGCCCGCTCGGCCCTGCAGGCGGTCGATCTGGCGCTCGCCGGGCTGCCCGGCCCGCTGGGTTCCATCGATGGGCCGTTTGGCTATCTGACCCTGTTTGAGACGGGGTACGATATCAACCGGCTGCTGGATGGTTTGAAAGGCCGCCACCGGATTGAGGAGGTGAGCTGGAAGCCCTTCCCCACCGGCCGCGCCGCCCATGGCGCCATTGTCGCCACCCAGATGCTGATGCGCGAACAGGGGGTGACTGCCATCAACCTGAAAAAGCTGACCTACCGCGCCCCGCCATTGATCGCCCGGCTGGTCGGCCGCCCGGCCAAGGCGGAGATGGCACCGGCCTATGCGCGACTGTGCTTTGCCTATCTGGGCGGGGTGGTGCTGACGCGCGGCACGGTGGGCCTGGCCGATTTCGGGGCGGAGCGGCTGAACGATCCGGACATTGCCGATATCGCCCGCCGGATTGTGGTGGAGGATGATGGCAATCCCGACCCCGCCGCCTTCGTCCCGGCCCGCGCCATTGCCACGCTGGTGGATGGGCGTGAGATATCGGTCGAGGTGACGGCCCAGTTCGGCGCCCCCTCCTGGCCGCTGTCGCGCCAGGAACATCTGGAAAAGGCCCAGCGCTGCCTGGAATTTGGCGGCGCCGGCGGCCGGCATGAGGGGGTAGCAGCCTTGTTCGACCGGCTGGCAGAAGAAAAGGACGCCGCCGCCGCAATCTGGGCCGCCCTGGAGGGCTGATATGGAAAAGGGGTGGCGCCCGGTGGCACCGCCCCTTTTTCGTCTTTCGCGGATCAGCCCAGCTTGTCCGTGGTCAGGAACACCACGTCGGCCAGGGTCTGGAACTCTGCGGCGATGGCCTGCATCTTCTCTGTGGCGATATCCTGGCCGAAGGCGGCCATATCGGCGATATCGATGATCTCCACATATTGATAGGGTGCCGCCCCGCCCGTCAGGGAACCGGTGACGCGGAACACCTCGAAGCTGTCGATGGACTTCAGGCCATTGACCACCGGCAAATCCTTTTCCTTGGCCCAGGCTTCATATTGTTCAACGCTGACGCCGGGCTTCAGGTTGAAAAGGGCGACGATGCGGCTGGACATGGGAATATTCCTTTCTTTCTCTTTCAGGCCGGTTTGACGGCGGGGAAACTGGTGGGGTAGCGGCCCAGCAACATCAGCAGGATGGCACCCGCCACGAACATCACCGCCGATGCGATCAGGATCGGCGTGTAATTGCCATGGGTGGACACCACATAGCCGTAGAGCGGCGGGGAGATGGCCGAGCCACCGGCGAAGGCGGCATAGAGCATTCCGTAGATGCGGCCATAATAGGCCATGCCGAAATAACGCCCGGCCAGATAGGCGATCAGGTCGGTTTCCGCCCCCGCCGCAAAGCCCAGCATCACGGCGGCCAGCACGATCAGGGCCAAAGGCGGCGCATCGGTGATGAAGATGCCGCAGGCCAGCGCCGGCATGGACAAGAGCGGCAGCGCCACCAGCGGGGCCCAGAACCGGTCCACCAGCAGGCCGGTGCCAACCCGGCCGACAATGATGGACAGGCCGACACAGCCGGCAATCAGGGCGCCGGTGCCGTCACTGATCCCCTTCAGGCGGATCATGTTCTGCAGGTTGGTGTGGAAACCGCCATAGGCGATGGAGACCAGCGTGAAGGAGACGATCATGATCCAGAACCGCTTGTCCCGCAGCGCCGCTGCCAGGGTGAAGCCCGTCTTCGTGCTGGTGCCCGCATCGGCGCTCGGCACCTCCCCCAGCTTGGGTTCACGCATGAAGGCGATGACGACGGGCAAGGCCACCAGCAGCGGCAGCAGGGCGATCACGCCATAGGCCCACCGCCAGCCGGCATTATTGATCAGATAGACGGTCAGGCTGGGCAGGATGAAACCGGCCACCCCCGTCCCCAGCAGCATGATGCCCAGGGCCAGGCCCCGGTTCTGCACGAACCAGAGATTGACCGCCCGCGACCAGGTGATTGGCGTGGAACCGATCCCCAGTAGCCCGATCAGCACATACATGACATAGAACATGGGCAGGCTGCTCACCAGCCCGACCCCGGCAAAGGCCAGCCCGAAGCCGATCAGCGACAACAGGCCGACACGCCGGGCACCATATTTATCGGCCAGCGCGCCAACGATCGGCGCCATGATACAGCCGGTCAGGCCATAGCACATGATGCCGATCATGATCTGGCCGGGATTCCAGCCGAATTCCGCCGATAGCGGTTTCAGAAACGAACCGATGGTGTTGAAGGGAACGGGCGAGGCGCCGCACATGGTGGCCACCAGGGCCGCCAGCAGTACCGTCCAGCCGCGGGAAAACTCCCCTTTTCCGGCATCACGCATCACACGCCCTTCCCTGTTTCGATCAGTTCAAAAATCTCGCCATCCGGCCCCAGCACCGTGGCCACCCGCCGGCCCGCATAAAGCGGCCCGTCACGCCGGGCCGGCGGCGACAGAAAGGGGGCCGTCACCTTGTCCAGATCATCGATATTGAAGCTCAGCACCGCATTGCCGGGGGGCAGGCCACCGTCCGGCCGGGGCCGGGTGATGGTGCCGGCGGGGTAAAGGTCGATCTCCGCCACCGGCAGCCGGTCCACCTTGGTCATAGTGATGGTGGTGCGGTTGTCGGCCGGCAGGCCAAAGGCATTGTTGATGACGCTATAGGGGATGTTGTAGGTGCCGCCCTCGGCAAAGCCCAGTTCTTCCACCTGGAAGGCCAGCGATGCCTTGATGTCAGAGGCCGCCAGGATGGCGATGAAGATCGTGTCCACCCCGGACCCGGCCATCGGCAGGTCCAGGTCGCTCATCGATTTCAGCACCTGATTGAGATAGACGATCTCCCCACCCCGGCCGATGGCCTGCATGGGGATGAAATTGCTGAAGCCTTCCACCAGCTTGGGCGGGCCGATGATGGTGAAGCCGCTATCCTTCAGCCGTTCATGCAGGGCGAAGACATCTTCCACGGTGATTTCATAGGCAACCCAGCCATAGGAGCGGGCCGGCCGATAATCCGGCGTCGGGGACACCTCCACCAGCCGGTAATAGCAGCCATTGCCGCTGGTCGGACGCAGCAGGGCGGTGCGGGCACCGGCCACGCCGGGGGCCCCCCAGCTTGCAGCCAGATCGGCGGCAACCTGCCCCTGTTCCAGCAGTTCCAGCCCCAGCACATCGCGGTAATCGGCCAGCGAGGCATCGAAGACCGGCGTGGCGATGGTGCCGCACTTGATCCGTCCGTGACGGTCGAAGGATTCTGTCATCAGGTCTCACCCGGCCAGGAAGGAAAGGAAAAGGGCGGCACGCCCGGACACATCCGCCGGACGCGGTTGGATATTGGCCCGGGCCAGCATCCGCGCCACCGCCGGCACCTGCCCATAAAGCGGGTCGCCCGCCACCACGGGCAACAGGATGGGCATCGGCACATCCGCCAGACGGACAGCGGCATCATGATCAAAGGCGGCCCGCAGGGCATCGCCCTGATGAGTGGGCTGTTTCAGCATGTCCAGTAGACGCAGGAACAGCGATTGCCCCTCCAACGCCGCGCTGTCAGAGCGCACGGCGGCGATGCCGCCATCCTGCGCCGGGAAGCTGGCCGCCGCATCGCGCAGCGCGTGCCAGCCGCGCAGCACATGGGTTCCCGCCCGATCCGGCGCCAGCGGGGCCGCCAGATAATCCAGCATCCCGGCACGGGCCTCCGTCCCCAACAGTGGCATCCCATCCAGCACGGCGCGCTGGATCGGCAGGCCCGCGCGCAGCAGGGCCAGGGCCAGCGGCACGGAAAGGCCATTTGCCACCAGATCGAACGGCCCCAGTTCCAGCACCTTTACCGCCTGGGCCAGGGCCGTGGCATAGGCATCCGCCGTGGCCAGGGGCAGCGGGTCGGACTGGCCGCAGCCCGGCAGGTCCGGGGCATGAACCGGTCGGCCACCAGCGGCCAGGGCTGCCTGCAGCCCCGCCGCTGCCATGGCCCCGCCCGGCAGATCATGCAGCAGCAGGATGGGCCGGCCGATGCCGGCATTGGACTGCACCCGCATCTGGCCATGGGGCAGATCGATATAGTGGCTGAAGGGGCCGCCGATGGCGACCACCGGGGCCGGCACCGCCTGCATGTCGGCGCGATAGCGTTCGAACATGTCCTTGATATGGGCCATCCACTGGCTGCGGTCGGCCGAGAGGCGGGCCACCGACAGGCCCGCCGGGCCGGGGCTGGGCAGCAAGTCCAGGCAACCGAACAGCACATCATCCGCACGGGCGAAAATCTGCGTCGGGGCGGTGATACGGCCGACATTGTCCAGGGGCTGATGTTCCATGGCGGCGCGGTAAGCGCTGGCATAGTTCGGCCCGGCCATGGCGTAATCCAGGAAATAATCATGGATTTCCGCCAGCGGCGGCTGGGCGATGGGCATCCGGCTGGGGGGGCTGGCGGCAAACCAGGGGAACCAGCGCCAGGTGTCACGCACCCGCGTCCATTCCCGCACCAGGAAAGACCCGTCCGCATCCACCGTGAAAGGGCGCATATAGGCATCGATGAAGGCCGGATCGGGCTTGCCACCCTTGGCGATGGACAGGCCATCCAGCAGCGCCACCGCCACCTTTTCCGGGTGGCGGACGGCGAAATCCAGCAGAATTTTGGAACTGGTGTGGAAACCGTAGAAACCCGCCTTCTCCAGCCCCAAGGCGGCCACGGTGGCCGCCAGCGCCTCGGCGAAATCCGCCACTTCCAGGGCCCGCCCCTGGCGGGTGAGCGGGGATGATTCCCCGTAACCCGGCGTATCCAGGGCGTAAACCGTAAAGCGGTCGGCCAGATGGCGGATCAGATCCAGATGCAGCAGGGACGAACGCGGGCTGTCATGCAACAGCACCAACGGCGGGCCGGAACCCGCGCGGCGGTAATGCACCTGCCCGCCGGCAACTGCGACATAGGCTTTACAGATTTGTGGTTCCGCCACACCCTGCACTCCTGTTCCGTCCGATTTTTGCTGCCGGTGCTTATGCCGCACGGCTTTCTATTGGCAATATGGTATATAGGTATATAAATAGATCAATATAAAAAGCAGCCAGATAAAAGGTCCGGGTCCATGAACATGCTTTCCCCCACCCTTCCCACCCCGCCCACGGGCAGTGACGCGCTGGCGGTACGGCTGGCCGGTATTGTCGGCGCCGGCAATGTGCGCCGGGACGATCCAGCACGCGAGCTTTTTTCCCAGGATGTCTATACACGCGGCAGCGAAAGTGCGGCCCTGGTGGTGGCACCCGCCGATACCAGCCAGCTTGCTGCCATCATCGTGGCGGCACGGGAAGCCGGGTTCGATTGCGTGCCGCGCGGCGGCGGGATGAGCTACACCAAGGGCTATCTACCGCAATCGCCCAACAGCGTCTCGCTGGACCTTGGCCGGATGGACAAGGTGCTGGCCGTGCGGGCCGACGATATGGTGGTGACGGTGCAGGCCGGCTGCACCTGGAAGACATTGTATGAAACGCTGGCCCCGCTGGGGTTGCGCACACCTTTCTGGGGGCCCTTGTCGGGCCTGATCTCCACCATCGGCGGTGGCCTCTCTCAGGGCAATGCCTTCTTCGGCGCCGGGCACCATGGCACGGGCGGGGAAAGCGTGGTCGCCTACACGATGGTGCTGGCCGACGGGCAGATTTTGCGCACCGGCGCGCGCGGGGCCGATGGCGACAGCCCCTTCTATCGGTTCTATGGCCCGGATGTCGCCGGCCTGTTCAATGGCGATTGCGGGGCCTTCGCCATCAAGGCGGAAATCACCCTGCGGCTGATGCCGCTGCCCAAGCACGAAGCCTATGCTTCCTTCTCCTTCAAGACCGATACCGACATGTTCGCGGCGCTGACCGGCATGACCAGGGCCGGCATCGCCAGCGAATTATGCGGTTTCGATCCGCGGCTGACCCGCATCCGGCTGAAGCGCGCCTCGCTTTCCGCCGATCTGGGGGCGTTGAAGAATGTGGTCGGCAAGCAGGGATCGCTGCTGAAGGGCATGAAGGAGGCGGCGAAGATCGCGCTGGCCGGCCGCAGCTTCATTGATGATGGCGATTTCGCCCTGCATGTGGTGTGTGAAGGCCGCTCGGCCGCCGGCGTGGCCGATGATCTGGCCGAAGCGCGGCGCATTGCCGCCGCCTGCCATGGAACAGAGGTGGAAAACACCATTCCCAAGGTTATGCGTGCCCAGCCCTTCATGGCGCTGAATTCCATGGTCGGCCCCAATGGCGAACGCTGGGTGCCGATCCATTGTCTGGTGCCGCTGTCCCGCGCCCACGCGATTTTCCAGGCAATCGAAGCTGAATTCGACGCCATGCGCCCGGAACTGGATGCGCATGGGGTGGAAAATGCCTTTCTGTTCAGCGGCATGTCCACCAATGCCATCCTGATCGAACCCACCTTCTATTGGCCGGATGCCATGCTGCCGGTGCACCATGCCTATGTTGAACAGGGGCATATGACCAAGCTGCCGGTAAACCCACCCAATGCGGCGGCAGCCGCCGTGGTGGAACAGGCCCGCCAGCGCCTGCTGGCCCTGTTCGCCCGCAACGGGCTGGGCCATTTCCAGATCGGCCGCACCTATCCCTATTATGACAGTCGGGATGCCGCCAGCCGTATCCTGCTGGCACAGGTCAAGCACACGCTGGACCCCGATCGCCGGCTGAACCCTGGTGTGCTGGGCCTGTGACAAGCCGCCCGGCCTGAGGCGAACCGCCACGCATCGACAATTTCAGTATCAGCCCCTATAGCTGGCGGGATTGTCGATCTGGTGGTGGTTCCCGTGCAGAAACGTCCTTCGTACCCCGCCCGTCAGCGCCCGGCCCTTCCCCTGATCGCGGGGAGCGGACGATGAGCGCGCCGTTGCCGCCGCTGGCCAGCATCCCGCCCGACGTGGCGGCCGTCAGCGATTATGAGCCCCTGGCCCAAGCACGGATGAGTGCCGCCACCTGGGCCTATTTCGCCGGCGGGGCCGGGGATGAATGGACCCTGCGGGAGAATGTGGCGGCCTTTGCCCGCCATCGCCTCTGCCCCCGTGCGCTGCGCGACCTGCGCGGCGGCAGCACCCGGACCCGGCTGTTGGGGCTGGATCTGGCGGCCCCGATCCTGCTGGCCCCGATTGCCTTCCACCGTCTGCTGCATCCGGAGGGGGAGCTGGCCACCGTGCTGGCGGCCGGTGCGATGGAAACCGCCATGGTGGTCAGCACGCAGGCCAGCGTGCGGCTGGAGGATATCGCCGCCCGCGCCCAGGCGCCGCTCTGGTTTCAACTCTATATCCAGCCCGACCGGGCATTCACCGCTGATCTGGTGCGCCGGGCGGAACAGGCCGGTTATCGCGCACTGGTGGTGACGGTGGATGCCCCGGTGAACGGGATGCGCAACCGGGAACAACGCGCCGGCTTCGCCCTGCCGCCCGGTATCGGCCCGGTCAATCTCCAGGGGATGCGCCTGCCGCCAGCCGGGCCGCCGGGGGGGCTGCTGTTTGGCAACCCGCTGCTGGAAATGGCCCCCCGCTGGGATGATCTGGTCTGGCTGCGCGGGCTGACCCGCCTACCGATCATCCTGAAAGGCATCACTCATCCGGACGATGCCAGACAGGCGGTGGCGGCGGGGATGGATGGGCTGGTCGTCTCCAACCATGGCGGACGAACGCTGGACGGGATGCCGGCCAGTATCGACCTGCTGCCGCCCATCGCGGCGGCGGTGGGCGGACAAATCCCCATCCTGCTTGATGGCGGCATCCGCCGGGGTACCGATGTGCTGCGCGGCCTAGCACTGGGCGCGCAGGCGGTGCTGATCGGCCGGCCCTATATCTTCGCCCTGGCGGCGGCCGGGGCGCCGGGTGTGGCCCATGTCATCCGTATCCTGCGGGCGGAACTGGAACTGGCGATGGCGCTGACCGGCTGCCGGGATGTCAACGCCATCGACGCTTCCATTCTCACCGGGTGATCCGTACCAGGGGCCATTCATCATGACTGTTGGTACGGCGGCGACTGCCGCCGTACACGGGGATATCTGATGTCAAGCCAGCGGCTGGCCCGCTCAGCCCTGCATATCCTCCAGCTCGCGCCCCTTTGTCTCCTTCACCAGGGCACGAACGAAAAAGAAGGAGACCAGTGCCGAGGCTGCATAAAAACCATAGGCCCCGGTCAGCCCGACACTGACCAGCAGCACGGGGAAGCTCATGGTGATAGCAAAATTGGCGATCCATTGGGCGAAGCCGCTGACCGCCAAACCCGATCCACGGATCTGGTTGGGGAACATTTCGCCCAGCATCACCCACATCACCGGGCCCCAGGACAGGTTGAACAGCACGGCATAGGCATTGGCGCTGATCAGGGCGATCAGGCCGGCATTGTCCGACAGGTGCAGGGAACCACCTTCCAGCGTGCCGGTGGAAAAGGCGGCGGCCATGGCACCCAGGGTCAGCGCCATGCCGGCAGAACCGAGCAGCAGCAGCGGCTTGCGCCCCACCTTGTCGATCATCACCATGGCGGCGATACAGGCCAGGATGGACAGGGTACCCGACAGCACGTTGATTTTCAGCGCATCACCCTCGGTGAAGCCCACGGCCTGCCACAACACGGCCCCGTAATAGAACACCACATTGATGCCGACCAGCTGCTGGAAGATGGCCAGCACCAACCCGGCCCAGACGATGGGGCGGATACGGCTGCCGCTGCTGGTGCGCTCAATCAGATCGGACAGGCGCGGCTGATGATCACCAGCCAGCGAGGCGCTGATTTCCCCCACCTTACGGCGGGCCGCACGTTCCCCGAACAGACGGGTCAGCACCTGTTCGGCCTCCGCCAGGCGGCCCTTGGCCACCAGATAGCGCGGGCTTTCCGGGATCAGCAGCAGGGTCAACAGGAACAGGCCCGCCGGGATCACCTGCACCCAGAACATCCAGCGCCAGGCGGCAAAGCCCCACCAGAACGGCTCTGTCGAGCCACCAGCGGCATGGGCGATGACGTAATTGCCCAGGAAGGCTCCGGTCAGGCCGGAAATGATCATGATCTGCTGGATGGAGGCCAGCCGGCCCCGGATGGCGGCGGGCGTCACCTCACTGATATAAGCCGGTGCCAGCACCGATGCGGCTCCCACCGCCAGCCCGCCGATGAAGCGGGCAAAGACGAAGGTACCGGAACTGGTGGCGGCCCCCGCGCCCCAGGCGGTGACCATGAACAGCAGGGCGGATACCAGCATCACCGCCCGGCGACCCCAGCGGTC
Organism: Niveispirillum sp. SYP-B3756; assembly: GCF_009495745.1. Lineage (GTDB taxonomy): Bacteria > Pseudomonadota > Alphaproteobacteria > Azospirillales > Azospirillaceae > Niveispirillum. The sequence continues at coordinate 652,057 of NZ_WIDQ01000002.1, read as the reverse complement.
AGCCAGCCGGCCGGCGGCAAAGGCGCCCACGGCGCAGCCCAGCAGGATGGAGGCGACATTGAAGCCGGTGCCGACACTGTCGGAGCCGAAGGCCTTTTGCAGCCCATCAACGGTGCCGTTGATGACGCCGCTGTCATAGCCGAACATGAAACCGCCGATGGTCGCCACGGCGACGATCAGCAGGATCAGCCCATGATTGGCCTGTTCATCCCCCGCATCGGCGCTGACGGGTCCGCTGGCCGCGAAATGTGCCATGTTCCTCCCCCTGTCCGGATCGCCCGGACCTTTGTTTCCGAATTGGCGCCATGCGGCGCTTCTTATTGGCGAAAGATGCGGAAGTTAGCGCTATCAATCAAGCTGTTTTAAATGGAACGGGCTGGTTTTCGGAAAAGCCGGACGCTTTCTGCCTCCTTGGCTCACCCCTTTGGCGGTGGCGCCACCGATTTGCGTTCCACCAGTTCGAAATCCAGCACCTCTTCCACCGGCACCGGCGTGCCGCCATCGCGGGCCGTGCGCACGGCGGCGATCAGCAGTTCCAGGGCGCGTTCGGCCATGGCCGCGACCGGCTGGCGGATGGTGGTCAGTTCCGGCCAGACCATGGTGGCCAGCGGCGTATCGTCGAACCCCACCACCGACAGGTCGGCCGGCACTGACAGCCCATGGCGGTGGGCCACATTCACCGTGGCGGCCGCCATTTCATCATTGCTGGCGAAGATGGCAGTGGGCCGATCAGCCCCGTTCAACAGTCGCTCGGCGGCGACGATGCCGGAACGGTAGCTGAAATAGCCCTGTTCCACCGGCGCATTGGCCGCGTCCAGCCCGGCTTCCTCCAGCGCAGCCTTGAAGCCGCGCCAGCGCTCCTCGCTGGCGGTCTGGTTGGGATGGCCGCGCACGAAGCCAATGCGGCGATGGCCCTTTTCCAGCAGATAGCGGGTCATCGCCTGAGCCGCAGCAAAATCATCAATGCGCACATTGATGCCACCTGGCTGCGGCCGACCCATGGCCACCGTCACCATCTGGATATCGGCCGCCTCGATGGCGGCCAGCACGGCCGGCGCTTCGCACAGCGGCGGCGGCAGCAGAATGCCTTCAATATTGGAGCGGGCGAACAGCCGTGCGGCCTCCCCCTGCGCCTCCGCCCCCTCCTGATCACAGGATTCAACGGTCAGGTGTGAGCCGCCACGCCGCGCCCCTTCCAGCGCCCCGATCAGGAACTGGCCCAGATAGGCCGCACTGGGGTTGGCATAAAGCAGCCCCACCTGGGTGGCCCCGCCGGCGGCCAGGCTGCGGGCGGCATTGTTGGGCTTGTAATTCAGCTTCTCGATGGCCTGCTGCACCAGGGCCCGCGTCTGATCCCGCACCACGCTTTCGCCATTGATGACGCGGGAAACGGTCATGGCGGAAACGCCGGCCTCCCGCGCCACATCCTCAATGGTGACAGCGCTGCCTTTGCGACGTCTGGTCCGGATGATTTTGTTTTTGTCAGACGCGCTGCCCATGATGTCCTGGCCCCGCGCAAGGCGGGCTTTGCAGATGGATGGAAAGGGTGGTTCCGGCCAGCCCCCTTGGTCGATACGGCCTTATGCGATGTAAAACAACAATGATAACGCTATCATTATTTGCCAATCGTCATAGGGGGCGGAATGGCCTGCTGATCCCTGCGGCGAAATGGAACTGCCGCTTTCTTGTTCGCTCCTTTATGGTGGCACCATGACAGGGGGAATCCGCAGGCACCGCACCGCCATTCCGGGATGGGCGCGCCGTTTGGCGCTGGCGGGCAGCTTCCTGGCCTGTTTTGCTTTGCTGCTGAACCTTTTGGTGTGGTCACTATATGCCCCGGCCATGGCGGCCGGCATCACCACACCGATCTGTGCCGCCCCCGCCGCCAAAGCCCTGGATGGTAAGACCCAAGGCCATATTGATCTCGGCGCGCGCCATTGCCCGCTGGGTCTGCTGGCGGCCGGTCTTGCAGCCGCACCGGCCGCCCTGCCGGTCCCGCTCCCCACGCTGCTGCAGGCGGTGGGCCTGCGGCTGGAAACAAAGCGGATCAGCGCGCCCCCGCGCTTTGCCGCCTGGGATGCCCGCGCGCCACCGGCCCTGGCCTGATACCAATCTCCCTCGATCGTGACCGATCCAGGGAGATTTTGCGTTCCCTCAGATGCCGGGCGGGCGTATCCGCGCCCTTGGCTTGCGCGGGCACGTGCCCGCGGGCCGGCGGTCGCCAGCCTCCGACCCGGCGTCTTCCAACAGCAATCTCAGTTGATGGCCACAGCGGCACGGGCCTTGTCCGCGCCCTTGTGGCGGCGGCGCCGTCGCGCGCTGTCCTTTCGCGGAAAGACCAGGAAATCATGTCTGCCACCAAAATCGCGGCACGCCTCTCCGCCTGCCTGCTGCTCGGCACCGTGCTCCCCGCCACCACTGCCCAGGCTGCCGACCAGCCGCCCACTTCCACGCCGGCACCCTCCATGCTGCTGCCCACGCTGGTTGTCACCGCCCCGGCCATGTCCACGCCGCTGATGGTGGAAACCGATCCCCGCCAGCCGCGCCAGCCGGTGCCGGCCAATGACGGGGCGGGCTATCTGAAATCCATCCCCGGCTTTTCGGTCATCCGCAAGGGTGGGACGGGTGGTGACCCGGTGTTCCGGGGCCAGTCCGGTTCCCGCCTGGGCATGATGATTGATGGGTCGCCGGTGCTGGGCGGCTGCGGGATGCGCATGGACCCGCCCACCGCCTATGCCTTCCCAGAGGCGTTCGACAAAATCACCCTGCTGAAGGGCCCGCAAAGCGTGCGCTATGGCGGTGGCATGTCCGGTGCCGCCGTGCTGTTCGAACGCAATACTGAACGGTTCACGGCACCGGGGGTGCGGGGCAATCTCAACCTGCTGGGTGGCAGCACCGGCCGTAACGATCAGTTGGCCGACCTGACGGCCGGCACGTCGCAGGCCTATATCCGCATGATCGGCACCCGCGCCCATAGCGATGATTACGAGGATGGCGACGGCAACAAGCTCCATTCCGCCTATAACCGCAGCAGCGCCACTCTGCTGGCCGGCTGGACGCCGGATGACCAGACGCTGCTGGAAGCCAGCAGCGAATTCAGCAAGGCGCGGGCCGCCTATGCCGACCGCATGATGGATGGCTCCAAGTTTGACCGGGAATCCCACCGGCTGCGCTTTGGCCGCGATGATCTCTCCCCCCTGATCGGCCGGGTGGAGGCCAGCGCCTATTACGATTATGTCGACCATGTGATGGATAGTTTCAGCCTGCGCCGCTGGACCGGCGGCATGATGGGCCCGCTCAGCAACCCCGATCGCAAGGGCTATGGCGGCCGCGCCGCCGTGGAATTGCGTCCGCAACCCAACTGGACGGTGACGCTGGGGGCCGATGCCAGCCATGACCGGCACGCTGTGCGCAACCTGTCGGTGGCCGAATATCGCGCCGGGATGGATTACGAACAAAAACCGCGCCTGCCCGATCTGGAATTCAACACCATCGGCGGTTTCATCGAAACCAGCTACGCCCTGTCTGCCGACCGGATGCTGGTGGGTGGCTATCGCCTGAACCGCACCAAGGCGGAAAGACTGACCATCGCCAATGGCCCCACCGACAGCGACGTGCTGCATAATGGCTTCCTGCGGCTGGAACAGGAGATTGCGGGGACGCTGCCGCTGACCCTGCATGTCGGTGTCGGTCACAGCGAACGCGCGCCGGATTATTGGGAGCGCAACCGCAATTTCGCCCTGGACCCGGAAAAGACCACGCAGATCGATGCCGGGCTGATGCACCGGTCTGATCGCTGGACGGGCTCCGTCTCTCTCTTCGCCAACCGGATCGATGATTACATGCTGCTGTCCGGCAGCACGGGCAAGAATGTCGATGCCCGCCAATGGGGCGGGGAGGCGGAACTGGCCTATGCCATCGCCAGCGCCTGGCGGGCGGATGTCTCGCTGGCCTATGTGCATGGCCGCAACCGCAGCGAGGACCGGCCGCTGGCCCAGATGCCGCCGCTGGAGGCCAAGCTGGGCCTGAATTATGATGACGGCACCTGGATGGCCGGCGGTCTGGCCCGGTTCGTGGCGGCGCAGAACCGGGTGGATATTGGCTGGGGCAATATTGCCGGCACCGATATTGGCAAGAATGATGGTTTTGCCATTTTCTCCGCCTCTGCCGGCTGGCGGCCAGCGGCGGGTGTGACACTGACGCTGGGCGTGGATAACCTCTTCGACCGCACCTATGCCGAAGCGCTCAGCCGGGCCGGCACGCCCAGTCTGGTTGGCCAGGGCTATGTCCAGACCATCCGGGTCAATGAACCAGGTCGCACTTTCTGGCTGAAAGGCGGCATCACCTTCTGATGAAGCGGGGGCGGTCTGCGGTTTAACGCCCGCCGCCCCCCTCTCCCCGCAGTCACTGCTGGCCTGAAATGCTGCCTTCTCTACAGTTTGGGGTGGGCATCACCCGTCCGTTCCCATAATAAGAACATAGTAAAAACCTGATGGATCGGTCGGGGGGCCATGTCCGGCAACACGGTGCCGCATATTCTGATTGTGGAGGACTCACCCACCCAGGCGCTTCAGCTGGAGCTGATCCTGGAAGGGCAGGGCTGGACCTCCACCATCTGCGGCACGGCGGAGGCGGCGCTGGCGGCACTCACCCATCTGCGCCCGGACCTGCTGGTGGTGGATTACCATCTGCCCCGGATGAGCGGGGATGAATTCATCCGCCAACTGCGCCTGAATGCCGCCACTCGCCCGCTGCCCGTTATCATGCTGACCGATGAGGCGACGGCGGAGGCGGAGTTCAAGGGGCTGGAAAGCGGGGCAGATTCCTATCTGCCCAAATCCGCCGATGCCGATGAACTGGTGCTGCGCATCGGCGGCCTGCTGCGCCGTGCCGGCGGCGGTGCTGGCCCCAACGGGCTGGCGGCCCCTTCGCTACGCGCGTCGCGCCTGCTGATCGTCGATGACAGCCCGACCTTCCTGGAATATCTGCGCCTGCTGCTGCATGAGGAAGGCTATGAGGTGGTGGCCCTGCAAAGCGGGCTGGCCGCCGCCGCCCTGGTGCAGCAGGAAAGCTTCGACTGCATCATCGTTGACCTGCATATGCCGGAGATTGATGGCGTGGCGCTCTGCGCCAAGCTGGATGCCATCCGCCGCCGGCGGGAGGATCTGTTCCAGATCGTCATGCTGACCGCCAGCGACAGCAAGACCGACCTGATGCGCGGGCTGGAAGCCGGCGCCGATGATTATGTCACCAAGGGCAATGATGTGGAGATCATCAAGGCCCGTATCCGTGCCCTGGTGCGCCGCAAAAGGCTGCATGAGGAAAATCTGCGCATCTCCATGGAGTTTCGCCGCAAGGAACAGGAGCTGGAGCGCACCCGCGATGAGGTCCGGCTGGCCGAGGCCCGCGCCTCCCTGGTGGAGGCGCTGGAACGCTCCAACCGTGAGCTGGCCGCCACCAATGCCAAGCTGACCCAGGCGCAGGTCGAACTGACCCGCGCCAAGGAAGCGGCGGAGGCCGCCAATCAGGCCAAATCCGAATTCCTGGCCAATATGAGCCACGAGCTGCGCACGCCGATGAATGGCATCATCGGCATGAATGCGCTGCTGCTCTCCACCAGCCTGACGCCGGAACAGCGCCATTCCGCCGAACTGGTGGGATCATCCGCCAAGCTGCTGCTGGGCCTGCTGAACGATATCCTGGACGTCTCCAAGCTGGAGGCGCGGCAGGTGAAGCTGGAATATCTCGATTTCGATATCCCCGCTTTGTTCGCAGAGGTGGTGCAGCTGATGGCCCCCAAGGCGGCGGAACAGGGGATCGAGCTGGTGCTGGATATCGCCCCCGCCGCCCGCACCCGCGCCGTCAGCGACCCGATGCGGCTGCGTCAGGTGGTGCTTAATCTGGTGGGCAATGCCATCAAATTCACCAACCGGGGCGGGGTGGTGGTGGCCGTGCGGCTGGAAGGCAGCCCGACGGTGCCCAGCCTTTCGGTGCGGGTGACCGATACCGGCATCGGCATCCCGAAGGAGGCGCAGGCGCGGCTGTTTGACAAGTTCGTGCAGGCCGACAGTTCCGTCACCCGTCGTTTCGGCGGCACCGGGCTGGGGCTGGCCATCTGCCGCCAGACCATGGAATTGATGGGCGGCAGCATCGGGGTGGAAAGCCAGGTCGGCGCCGGCTCCAGCTTCTGGTTCCGCGTGGGCGTGCGGTCGTTGGCGGAACCGCTGCCCTTGGAGCCGCCGCCGGCCGAACTGGTGGGCCGCCGCGCCCTGCTGGCCGATCCCAGCCCGCTGGTGACGGCGGCCCTGACCGCCGATCTGGAAAGCCTGGGGATGCAGGTGGGGCCGCTCTCCTTGGACCCGATGGGGGAAGCAGCGGAGGCAGCCGACCTGTTGCTGGTGGAGGCCGCAAGCCTGACGCCGGCCCGTGTGGCGGCCCTGCGCCAGCGCTTCCCCGCTACGCCCCTGGTGGCCCTGCGCCCCATCGGCGCGGTGGCCGATCCGGTTGATCCCGGGCTGGCCGATGCGGTGCTGGAAAAGCCGGTGCTGCACGCCCTGTTGCGCAGCAATCTGGCAGCGCTGCTGACCGGCCGGCCGCTGCCGGTGGCCGCCCCGGCCGATCCCTCGCCCTGCCGGGAAGAACCGGGCAGCGGCGGGCATATCCTGCTGGCGGAGGATAATTACATCAACCAGCAGGTGGCCCTGCATATGCTGACGGGGGCTGGCTTCACCGTTGACGTCGTGGGCAATGGGGCCGACGCGCTGGCCGCCTTGGGCCGGGGCCGGTATGACCTGATCCTGATGGATGTGCAGATGCCGGTGATGGATGGGGTGGAGGCGACGCGCCGCATCCGCGCCGATGAGGGGCCGGGCCGCCATATCCCCATCATCGCCATGACCGCCCATGCCATGACGGGGGTAGAGGAAAGCTATCGTGCCGCCGGCATGGATGATTACATCTCCAAGCCGGTGGAATATCAGGCTTTTCTGGCCAAGGTGCGCTCCTGGTCCGGGCGCGGTCGCGCGCCCGATGCAGTGGCCGCTACCGATCCCGCCCCGCCGCCGGGAATTGACGAGGCGGCGATCCTGCAAATCCAGGCCCTGATGCCGCCGCCGCAATTCACCATCCTGATGGGCAATTTCCTGGCCAATTCCCGCCAGCGGCTGGCGCGGGTGGCGGCGGCGCGCCTGTCCGGCGATCTGGGGGCGCTGGGCCATGACCTGCATGATCTGATCAGCACCACCGGCAGCTTTGGCTGCCGCGATCTGGTGGTGCTGGGCCGGGAGGTGGAGGCCGCCATCCGCACCGGTCAGCCCGACCCGGCCCTGACCCGGCTGACAGATTTCTGCGCCGCCGCCACCCATGCGCTCACCTATCTGGAAGAGCGCTTCCAACCGGCGGTATAGCAAAGGGCGAAGCGACGTCGCCTTGCCTGCCCCCACCGAGCCCGGGCCCAAGCCACCGACAGGTAAACCCGTCGATAGAGGCGCTGTAGAGGCGCACGCGCGGAAAATACGCGCCAATGACCGGGGGGAGATTGAAAGGCAAAACACAACACCACCTCTCTTCCCACTCGCCCTCAACAATGGTAGCGTTATCAAAATCAGTCCCTACCAATATCGAGAAACCACCATGGGAAACGCCGTCGCAAATTCCGTTGATCTGCTGCCCGCCGATGCGGCGGCCGGGGTCTTTGTCGGTCGCCTGCAACTGGAGGCCGGCCCCACCCCGGTGATCATCCGCCAGGGCATGGTGGAAGACGTATCCGACACCGCCGCCACCGTGGCCGACCTGCTGGCGCTGGATAACCCGGCCGCTGTGACCGGCCGGCCGCTGTTCGATGTGGCCGAACTGGCGGCACGGGCGGCGGCACAGGATGCCCGGTCCCCCTTCATCCTGGCGCCCATCGATCTGCAGGTGGTGAAGGCAGCCGGCGTCACCTTCGCCATTTCCGCCATCGAGCGGGTGATTGAGGAGCGGGTGCGCGGCGATGCCAATGCGGCGGCTGCCGTCCGCGCCTCCATCGAAGCGCGCATCGGCGGCGGCATCCGCGCCGTGGTGCCGGGATCGGAAGAGGCGGCCAAGCTGAAGCAGGTGCTGATCAATGACGGCATGTGGTCGCAATATCTGGAAGTCGCCATCGGCCCGGATGCGGAGATTTTCACCAAATGCGCCGTGCTGGCCTCAGTCGGCTGGGGGGCGGAAATCGGCGTGCGCTCGGATTCAAGCTGGAACAACCCGGAACCGGAAGTGGTGCTGGCGGTGGACGCCAAGGGCCGCATCCTGGGGGCCACGCTGGGCAATGATGTGAACCTGCGTGACTTTGAAGGCCGCAGCGCGCTGCTGCTGTCCAAGGCAAAGGACAATAACGCCTCCTGCTCCATCGGTCCATTCATCCGCCTGTTCGATGCCGGATTCACCCTGGATGATGTGCGCAACGCCGTGGTCGATCTGCGGATCGACGGGCCGGAAGGCTATGTGCTGACCGGGCGCAGCACCATGCGGGAGATCAGCCGCGATCCGGCGGAACTGGTGCGTCAGGCGATGAGCGAACATCACTTCCCCGATGGGTTCGTGCTGTTCCTGGGCACCCTGTTCGCCCCGACGCAGGATCGTGACGATCCGGGCCGCGGCTTCACCCATAAGGTGGGCGATGTGGTGCGGATTTCCGCTGAACGCCTGGGTGCCTTGTCCAACCGGGTAACGACGGCGCGCGATGCCGCCCCCTGGCATTACGGCCTGCGGGTGCTGATGCGCAATCTGGCGGGGCGCGGGCTGCTGCGCTGACGCGCGCAGCCCCTTCCCTTTCCCCCTTCTTATTCTTTGACGTGATTGGAAGAAATCCATGTCGGCAACTGAAACGGCCGGTGCGCTCACCGCCATCTATCCCAGCCTGCGGGGCAAGCGCGTGCTGGTCACCGGTGGCGGGTCCGGCATTGGGGCGGGTATTGTCGAAGCCTTCGTCGCCCAGGGGGCCGACGTGGTGTTCTTCGACATTGCCGAAGAGGATTCCCTGGCGCTGGTGGCAAGCCTGTCCGGTGCCAACCCGGCCCCGCGCTTTCTGCGCATGGACCTGAAGGATATCGCCGCCTCCCAGGCCGCCATCGCCGCGCTGGTGGCCGAGGGCGGGCCGTTCCATGTGCTGGTGAACAATGCCGCCAATGATGACCGGCATGGGCTGGACCAGATCACCGAAGCCTATTGGGATGACCGCATGGCGGTGAACCTGAAGCATAAGCTGTTCTGCGCCCAGGCCGTGGTGCCGGGGATGCGGGCGGCCGGCGGCGGGGCCATCATCAATCTGGGCTCCATCTCCTGGCATCTGGCCTTGCCGGAACTGTCGCTGTACCAGACGGCCAAGGCAGCGATCGAGGGCATGACCCGTTCGCTGGCCCGCGAATTGGGGCCGGATAATATCCGCGTCACCTGCGTGGTGCCCGGCAATGTGCGCACCCCGCGACAGGAAAAATGGTACACGCCGGAGGGTGAGGCGGAAATCGTCGCCGCCCAGTGCCTGAAGGGACGGCTGGTGCCGCGCGATGTGGCGGCCCTGATCCTGTTCCTGGCATCCGATGATGCGCGGCTGATCACGGCCCATGAATATTTCATCGATGCGGGGTGGCGATGAGCGTCGTAACCAGCCAACCGGTCAGCGTCTGGTCGCTGGGTGCCACCCTGGGCGAAGGCCCCACCTGGGTTGCCCGCGATGCCGCGCTGTGGTTCGTGGATATCAAGAAGCAGCATGTCCACCGCTATGACCCGGCCAGCGGGTCGCGGCAAAGCTGGGACGCGCCGGGCCAATGCGGTTTCGTGCTGCCGGTGGTCGGGGGCAGCTTCATCGCCGGGTTGCAGCAAGGGCTGCACCGGTTCGAGCCCGCGACGGGGGCCTTCACCCCGCTGGTGGCCCCGGAACCGCATTTGCCGGGTAACCGGCTGAATGATGGTACGGTGGATAGCCAGGGCCGGCTGTGGTTCGGCAGCATGGATGATGCGGAGATTGCCGATAGTGGCAGCATCTATCGGCTGGCCGCCGATGGCACCTGTGTGGCCAGCACGCCCAAGGTCTGCATCACCAATGGCCCGGCGCACAGCCCGGACGGGTCGATCCTCTACCATATCGATACGTTGGGCGGGCGGGTCCATGCCTGCGCGCTGGGGCCGGACGGGTCGGTTCGCTCCAGCGACGTGCTGATCGCCATGGATATGGCCGAGGGCTACCCGGACGGGCCGGTGGTAGATGCCGAGGGCTGCCTGTGGATCGGCCTGTTTGCCGGCTGGGGCGCCCGGCGCTATTCCCCCAAAGGGGAATTGCTGGAAATGGTGCGCTTCCCCGTGGCCAATATCACCAAGCTGGCCTTTGGCGGGGCAGATGGCACAACCCTGTTCGCCACCACGGCCGCCAAGGGCCTGTCGGATGCCGAGCGCGCCCAGCAGCCGCAGGCGGGCGACCTGTTCCAGTTCAGCGCCAGCGTGCCGGGGCTGCGGGGCGCGGAGATTGCGGTCGGGGTGTGAGGCGGGGGGCTGCATCTTCAAGGAGAAGCTGACAACCTCCTTCTATCATCCGGAAATATTAAACCGTCATTCCCGCGAAGGCGGGAATGACGGTTAAGAGATTGTAAAGTCGCAAAAATTTATGGGCGGCTTCTTACCCCCCCTAATCCGCCACCCGCCGGGGCGGGGGTGGCGGCAGGGCGATGACGTTGCTGGTCGGTTCCGGCTCCGGTTCTGGTTCCGGATTGGCATTCATCTGCTCCCGCGCCTCGGCAATGGCGGCGATCTTCACCTGCATGGCCATGTTATTTTCCAGCGTTTTATGGAAGGCGCTGCCGCCCAGTTCCAGCAGATGGCAATGGGTCAGCGCCACCACGTCGGCGCTGCGCGGCTTGCGGGCGATCAGGCCCATTTCACCGAAGAAATCGCTGCGGCCCAGACGGATACGCCGCTTCTCCAGCAAAATCTCCACCGCACCGGAGGCGATGAAGAACATGCTGTCGGCCTTGGCCCCCTGGCTGATCAGCTTTTCCCCCGGCTGCGCGAAGCGGGGACGCAGCAGCCCGGCCAGCTTGCCCAACTCCTCTTCGCTCAAGGTGGCGAACATGGGGAACTGGGCCAGCAGGGTCTGCGGTTCCAGCCGCAAATCCAGCCGGGGACGGCGCAGCACCGTATCCTGTTCCTCCTGCAATTCCACCCGCAGGTTATGGAACAGTTCCGAACCGATCAGCCCATCTTCCAGCAGCGTGCGGTATTCCCGCTCCTCCAGCCGCAGGGCGTATTGGCGCAGGAAACGGCGTTCCAACGCGGCGGCATAGCCGGGATATTGCAGATGTTGGGCATCCAGCGCCTTGGATGTCGCTTCGATCCGGTTATCCAGCATTTCCCGCAGGATGGCGGTCATGCGCGGCCCGAGCACCGGCAACAGCTTGGCCGTGGCGAAGCGGCGCAGATCCTCCAGCACAATCCGGCTGACCAGCAGGGTTTCAAACCGGTCGGCCAGCCGCTGCGCCAGCATGGATTCCAGCCGTGTCAGCCGGTGCAGCGCCACGGCGGCGCGCAGGGGCCGGTCGAATTCCAGCCAGCCGCGCGCGGCCTTATTATAGTCGGACCGGCCCTGGCGCGCCGCCTCCACAATGCGGTCGGCCTGCTGCAGCATCGCCTCCAGCACTTTGGGTGAGGCGGTCTTGCGGTGGAAATGCTCCAGCAGCACGTCACGTTCCCGGCCCGCCAGGGCCACCAGCCCGATGGACAGCCGGTCACGTTCGGAAATCCCTTCACTGGCGGCCTGGGCCTCTGCCACCAGGGCGATACGATCCTCATAGGGGCGGACGGTGGCGGCCAGCGTTTCATCGGACAGGTGATAGGCCTGGGCGCGGCCCGCCACCTCATCCCGCACGGAAACCAGGGAAATGGCCAGCACCCGGTTGCGCAAGGCCAGATCGACGGGGCTCAACTGGTCCAGCCGCAGCAGCTTGATCACCGGGCGCAGGGTGGTGCCATTCACCAGCAGGGTGAACAGCACATAGCCGGTGGCAACAATGGCGATAAACCGCTGAATATCGTGGGAAACGGCACGGTTTTCCGTGATGGAGAGCGCCAGGGCCAGGGTGACGGCACCACGCAGGCCGCCCCACAGGATCACCGTTTTATAGGGGGTGGAGACACGCTGCCCCAGCCGCAGCAGCGACAGGAACGGCAGCAGGCCGAACAGCACGGCCGCGCGCGCCACCAGACAGGCCGTCACCACCACCAGCACCAGCCCGATATCGGCCAGATCAATGCCGCGTACCAGTTTGGGCACCAGCATGGCCGCCAGGATGAAGATCAGCGAACTGGCCCAGAAGCCCAACTGTTCCCACACCTCATCCAGGAAGCGCCAGTTTTCCGGGGAGATGCGCGACCGGCCCATGGCCCCCAGCACCAGCCCGCCCGCCACCACCGCCACCACGCCGGAAACATGCAGATAGCGTTCGCAGATGATGAAGATCAGATAGGGCAAGGCCAGGGTCAGCGTGACCTCCGCCGCGCGCAGGTCACGCACCAGCGGCAGCAGCGCCACGAAGGCCCGGGCGATCAGCGCGCCCAGCAGCACCCCGCCAGCAAAGCTGCGCACAAAACCCAGCAGCACAGCCCCCAGGGCCGGCGGCTGTTCGGCGGTGATATAGCCCAGCAGCACACTGAAAATGGCAATGGCGGTGGCATCATTCAGCAGGCTTTCCCCCTCCACCAGCCGCGTCAGGCGCGGCGGGGCACCCAGATCGCGGAAGATGGCGACCACGGCCGCCGGATCGGTGGTGGCAACGATGGCACCCAACATCAGGCAGGCGGCCAGCGGCACCCCGGCAAACGGGTCCAGCGCCAGCCCCACCACGGCTGTGGTGACCACCACGGCCACCACCGCCATCACCAGAATGGGGGCGGCATCATCGGCCAGCCGCCGCACATCCAGCGTCAGCGACGCCTGAAACAGCAGGATGGGCAGGAACAGAAAGATGAAGACCTGAGAGGTGATAGGGAAATCCAGGATCAGTTCCGCCGGTTTGTTGAACAGGTCGGTGAAACTGCTGTGCAGCAGGAAGGAGGAGATGGCGGCAATGGCAATGCCGACCAAGGCCAGGATCACCGTCTGCGAGACGCGCAGCAGCCGGGCCACCGGCTGCACCAGGCTGATCACCGCCAGCAGAAAGGCAACGATGATCAGAATGGACGGTAAATCCGACATGTATCCGTTTCCCCTCTGCGCCACTGTCCCGCTGCATGACCAACAGCATGATAACGGGCAAAGGTGGATTTAAGGCAAACAACGCCCGGGACCGGGACAAAATGTGGCAGGCCCGTGGCATTGTTGCCGCTGGACAGACAATTTTGCGAGCGATTATCATGGATGTATCGATTAGACACACCATCCAAGGGGCCGCCGCACCAATGCATATAAGACCTGATCCGGCGACCCCGAAAATCACCCTGGTCGCCGTTGCGGTCCTGCTGGTCCTGGCCCTGCTGGGCTTTCTGACGGCAGCGGGGGTGTAGCAGCACGGGTTGCTGGCCGGCGGTCGCGTGCCGGCGTAAGCTAAGGGAACGCAAAATCCCCCTGGATCGGTAACGGTCAAGGGAGATTGGGATCTCCAAATATCGGATGAATTCCGTTATCTCTTTAGAAACATCAATAGTTTATTATAGTTAAATCTAGAACTCTTTCAATCTTTGAGCGCATTATACAAAATACTTAATCAACATCCGCCAGAGCGAAGCAGCCTGGCGGATGATTGGAACAAGCTATTGTGAACGGGCAACTGGCCGATTCTGCAAATGGCGCTTCCAGTTCGGCAATTTTACCGAGCCAGGGTGAGACTTATAGTATGGCGGTGGCGGAGGATAAGCGGCGCCGACAACAGATGCGCCGCCCGGCCGGACGCCCATTAAGACAACCCGTGCGCTGCAAGAAATGCGGGAATCTTAATCAAAATATATTCAGGGAAGGGTACGGGTAATGATGACCTTAAAAATGGGTTCCCTGTTCACGGCCTGTAACAGGGCCGGCGCACGGGGCTTGGCACTGATCGCACTGACCTTGGCACCGGTTTCGGCCTTGGCACAGTCCGTGGCGGGGCCCCAAGCTGGCAATGCTGGGGGGGATATTCTGGAAGAAATCATTGTCACAGCCCAGAAGCGTGCCGAACGCCTCCAGGACGTGCCGGTGCCGGTCACAGCGGTTTCGGGTGACGCGCTTCTGGATCAAAACCAACTGAGAGCGCAGGATTTCTTCTCCAGTGTTCCCGGGTTGGGGCTTCAGTTCATGAATGGCCGCTCCAACCTGACGATCCGTGGGGTGACGACAGGTCCGGCCACCGGCAATCCAACCGTTGGCTATACGATCGACGATGTTCCCTACGGATCTTCCGTCGGCATTGCCGGCCTGTTCGGTGCCGCCCCCGATCTGGACCCGGGTGATCTGGCGCGGATTGAGGTGCTGCGCGGCCCGCAGGGTACCTTGTATGGCGCCAGCAGCATCGGCGGTCTGGTGAAATATGTGACGGTCAAACCGTCGATGAGTGATTTTGCCGGCACTGTTGGGGGCGGGTTGCAAGCTGTTTCCGGCGGTCATCGACCGGGTTACAACCTGCGCGGCAACCTGAACATCCCGGTGAGTGATGTCTTTGCCGTCCGTGCCAGCGCTTTTACCCGCCGGGATGCGGGATATATCGACAATGTCGTCACCGGCAAACGCGGGGTGAACCAATCGGATGTCAGCGGTGCCCGCCTGTCTGCCCTCTGGCAGCCATCGAACGCGCTGTCGGTCGAAATGTCCGCCCTTTACCAGGATACCGAAGTCAACGGTTCCTCCAATGTCGATACGTCGCTGCCGCGATACAACCGACAAAGCGATCATATTGGTGCCGGCTACAGCCGGTGGAAGAACCAGATATACAGCGCTGTGGTGAATGCCGATCTGGGCAAATCTCAACTCACGTCGGTGACGTCCTATATTTACAATCCCAGCGTCGATAATGTTGATTTCTCGGCATCGGGTCTTAATGCCGCCCTGCCGCTGATCTACCCGGTGGGCATCAACCCAATGGCTGCCCTTTTGCATCAAGAATACAATACCAAGAAGCTGACGCAGGAAGTGCGCCTGATGACGCCGATCGGTGACAATGTGGATTGGCTGGTGGGGGCGTTTTATACGAACGAAAACAGCCATTACATGATCCAGGCACTGGCGACCGATCCTGCCAACGGGACTGTTCATGGCGTGCCGATCCTGTGGCGGGACAAGCTTGAATTCACCGAATATGCGGGCTTTACCGATGTGACGGTGCGTTTCACCGACCAGTTTGATGTACAGGCCGGTGCCCGGTGGAGTTCCAACAAGCAGGATTTGCGGCATCGCCAATGGAATTTCGACCAGCCGGCCGGCCTGTTCACCGATCCAACGTCAAAGGATCATGCGCTGACCTATCTGCTGACGCCTCGCTTCAAGCTATCCCCCAACCATATGTTTTATGCGCGGTTGGCCACCGGCTATCGGCCGGGTGGCCCCAATGCCGTCTGTAACGATGCCCGGGTTCCATGCCAATACCGTTCCGACAAGACCAAAAATTACGAGATCGGTGCTAAGGGCGATTTCTACGGTCGTCTGCTGTCGTACGATCTCTCCTTCTACCATATCGACTGGCGGGACATTCAACTGACCCAGGTTGCCCCTGATGCGACCTATAACTACAACACCAATGCCAGCCGTGCCCGCAGCAATGGTATCGAGCTTTCTCTGGAAGCGCGGCCAACCGATGAGTTGACACTGGCACTCTGGGGAGCATGGACGGATGCCACCTTGCGGGCCGGCTTCTCCGAGGCAAGTGCTGTTTATGCCGCAGCCGGGGATCGGCTGCCTTATTCCAATCGCTTCTCCGCCCGCTTCTCCGTGGATCACGAATCCTCACTCACCCAAGATCTGCTGCTCCTCATGGGCGGGTCGGTCAGCTATGTCGGCAACCGCAAGGGAGAGTTTGTTCCGACACGGCAGGAAGCACCCCTGCGCCAGACCTATCCCGGCTATGCCCAGCTCGACCTGCATGTGGGGGTGAAGTCGGAGGATTGGAAAATCAACCTGTCCATGCAGAACGTTACCAACCGGCGGGGCGTGACGGGTGGCGGGTATAACAACCAGACGACCTTCAACCGTTACTGGTTCAACTATATCCGGCCGCGTACAGTGGGGATTTCGTTTGAAAAGTCGTTCTGACGCCTCCGAATTTCCTTCACACGCCGACAGAAATTTCTCTCTGGTTTCTGGAGAATTGACATGAAATGTCGTCCCGCGACCGCCCGACGGTCCTTTGTTCAACAAATCTTTCTGTTATCGTCCGTGGCGTTTCTCTCTGTTTCCGCCGCCCTGCCCGTCCAGGCTGCGGAGGAAATAGAGGTCGGCATCACACCGCCAGCTGTGGGGGCGGGCCCGTTCCAGTATGATACCGCTGAACAGCATGACATCCGTGTGGATATCCTGGCCCGTGGTCTGGCACACGGGTTCACCGTCGCCTTCCTGCCCAATCGGGATGCCCTGATTGTTGAACGGGGTGTCCGGCTACGACTTTTGCGCAACGCCACCGGCCCCCGTCCGGAACTGGTCAGCGCCCCGATAGCCGGGGTACCGGACTTCAGCAATGTCGAACATGCCGTGCCTGATGATATGCTGGGTCTTCAGGATGTGGCGCTTCATCCCGATTTCTTGAAGAATCAGGTTGTTTACTTCACTTATAACCGGCCGGCCGGCTTTGATGCCGGATCCGGCCGCTTGTTCGTCACGACTGTTCTGGCGCGCGCCCGGCTGCTGGATATGCGGCTGGTCGATGCAAAAGACGTCTGGGTTGGCGAGGCGGTTCAAGGTGCTGGCGGATCGCGCATCCTGGTCACCAAAGACGGGATGGTCTATGTCGGCGTGGGCGGGCTCAGCCGGGGTGATATCGACGCGTCCCAGCGCACGGATAACATCTATGGCAAAGTTCTGCGGGTCGATGCTGACGGCAAAATTCCTCAAGACAATCCCTTCGTCAAGGTAGCCGGCGCCCGGCGGGAAATTTACACCCTGGGCCATCGTGATGTGCTGGGCCTGGCTGTTGATCCCCGCTCCGGTGCGATCATCGCCTCGGAACATGGACCGCAGGGTGGCGATGAGATCAACCATATCCTGCCTGGCCGCAATTACGGCTGGCCGCGCTTCACCTACGGCACCGAATATGGCGGCTCTCCGCTGCCGACAAAGCCTGTGGGGCCGGATACGGAACCGCCCCTGACCATCTGGACGCCGGGCATCGCCCCCAGCGGCATCGCCTTTTACAATGCCGACAAGGTACCCGCTTGGCGGAACAATCTGTTCATCGCCAGCGCCCGGCGGGGTCAGATCAACGGGACGGGCGCCTTGATCCGGGTGGTCCTGAATGAGAAGTTGCAGGAGATGCGGCAGGAGATTCTGCTGGATGGGCTGCGCCAGCGCTTCAAGGATGTGCGTGAGGGACCGGACGGCCTGCTCTACGCCCTGACCGATGAAAGCGACAGCCTGTTGCTGCGGATCAGCCCTGCACCTACGGGCTCCCGCTGACACCAGCAGGCCGATACGGATATTTTTCCCGCTCTCTTCCCCCAAGATGATGCCCGCCCTTGGCGGCGCGTTCGGCTCGGGGGAGGCAGACGGGCTGGCGGAACAAAACCGGACAAGAAAATTTTACGACGCTATTGGGTTGGTTTGATAAAGAAGCCCCGCCGACCAAACAGGTTCGACGGGGCTTCCACATTTTACGGGGTGTTAAAGCCCCGTTGGCAGGGCCTGCCCGCCATTGCGCTCCAGCTCGGCCATCGCGGCCCCGTCCTCGGGGCCGACCACCTGGGCGAAGACTTCCAGCATGTGACCATCGGGATCATAGAAATAGATGCCGGTGGAAACGCCATGGTCCAACACCTCGGCGATCTTCACATCATTTTCCAGGAAGAAAGCGTGGATGCGGCGCAGGGTGTCCAGATCGCCACCGCAATCCAGCTCCAGGCCGATATGCTCAAACTCCTGCCCCTTGGTCGTACCCGGCTGGGCCGGAAACAGGGCGATATCATGGTCATGGGTGCCGAAGCTGAGGAAATAACCCCCGGCATAGGGGCCATCCTTCACCTGCGTCACGATCTTCATGCCCAGGATGCGGCTGTACCATTGGGCCGATGCCGTGGGATCCTGGACATACAGGACCACATGGCCAATCCGTTTGATCTTAGTGTCCATGATCGCTGCTCCCTCCATCCGCCGGTACGGCGGGAATCCAGGTAGTATCGGTGATTTCGCTGAACTCGCGCCATTCTTTCGCCCAGCTCCGCCCGGCATCATCACTGCGATACAGCTCACCATATTTGGTGCCGGCCAGGATGAGTGATGTGTCGGTCGGGTTGGCACCAAAGGCCCAGATGCAGGAATTCGGCACCACCGGCAGCGGCATGGTTTCCCAAGTGGCACCGGCATCGGTGGAACGCAGGCAGCGCGAGGTGGTGCCGGGCGTGCCATCGGCAATGCTAAGCAGGATTTCCCGGTCGCTGCCCGGCCGCAGCAGGGCGACGCGGGAATAGGGAATGCCCCAGGCTTCCTTGGTCACCGTCTGCTGCCAGGTTTCCCCGCCATCGGTGGAGCGATAGATGCCACCCACGACAACAACGACGACAATCTTCGGGCTGCCAGGGCAGACCACGATGGAATGCACATCGGAATTGCCGCGCAGTTCCGGCCAGACCGGATCAATGCGGGTCCAGTTGCTGCCGCCATCGCGGGAGCGGAACAGGCCGCCTTCTTCCACCCCAACCCAGACATCGGCCGGATCGTCGGGATCAATGCACATGGCCAACATGCGCGGGCGGCTGACGCCAGCGCATTTCGGCGGCATTTCCAGCGAGGTCTTTTCCCAGGTCCGACCGCCATCGGTGGAGCGGAAAAAGGCCGAACGGGTGGGCGAGCCGGTGCCCGCATACATGATGTCTGGGTTCTTGGCGGCCACCGCCATTTTCCAGATCGAATAGCCGTTCAGCGCGCAGTCAATGCGGTTCCAGGTGGTGCCGCAGTCGGTGCTGTGGAACAGCCCGGACTCCGCCCCGGCGAAGACCGCATTGGGTTGACGCGGATCGGCCAGCAGGCAGCGCACGCAATCGTCGAATTCCAGATCCTGGTCCGGGGTGATGCGGCGCCAGGTCTTGCCATCATCATGGGTACGCAGCACTGCCTGCCCATCGGTGGCCACAAGGAATGTCTTGCCCGTCGTCATCGAAAACAACTCCCGTCGTTATAAAGTGAGTGAAATCATGGGCCCACCCGCCCGGGGGCCATGCCGAAACAGCCTCAGCTGAGATTGACCCAGATGCTTTTGACTTCGCTGTACAGCTCCATCGCCTGCCGGCCATGCTCCCGGCCCCAGCCGGATTGCTTGAAGCCGCCGAACGGGGTGGAGGGGTCGATCATGTTGAAGCAGTTGATCCAGACGGTACCGGCCTTGATCGCGGCCGCCGTGCGGTGGGCGCGGCGGATATCGTTGGTCCAGATGCCGGCGGACAGGCCGAATTCGGAATCATTGGCCTGACGGACCAGATCCTCTTCCTCGCTCCAGGGCAGCACGCTGAGCACGGGGCCGAAAATCTCCTCCCGCACGATACGCATGGAGCCGTCGGCATCGGCAAAGATGGTGGGTTCGAAGAAATAGCCCTGGTCATGGCCGGCCGGCCGGCCACCACCGGTGACCAGACGCGCGCCCTCCTCCCGGCCGATGCCGATATAGGAATTGACGCGCTGCCATTGTTCATCGCTGACCAGCGGGCCGAAATCGGTGGCCGGGTCCAGCCCGTCGCCGATGCGCAGCCGCTTGGCATGGTCGCTGACCAGCCCCAGCAGCTCATCATAGCGGCTGCGATGCACATAGACGCGGGAACCGGCCGTGCAGGTCTGGCCCTGGTTGAAGAAGATGCCCTGGGCGATGGACTGGGCGGCCGGCCCCAGATCGGCATCGGGGAAAACGATCTGCGGCGACTTGCCGCCCAGTTCCAGCGACACCTTCTTCAGATTGCCGGCAGCCGACGCGACGATGCGCTTGCCCACCTCGGTGGAGCCGGTGAAGGCCACCTTGTCGACACCCGGATGGGCCACCAGCGCGGCCCCGGCGTCACCAAAACCGGTAATGATGTTGAACACGCCATCGGGGAAGCCGGCTTCCTGCGCCAAGGCGGCCAGCCGCAGGGCGGTCAGCGGCGTCTGTTCCGCCGGCTTCAGCACCACGGTACAGCCGGCCGCCAAGGCCGGCGCCACCTTCCAGGCCGCCATCGACAGCGGATAGTTCCACGGAATGATCAACCCGCAGACACCCACCGGTTCCCGCGTCGTATAGTTCAGGATACGCGCGCCGCTGCGCGGCGATACCGGCAGCGTCTCCCCGCCGAACTTCGTCGGCCAGCCGGCGAAATAGCGGAAGGTCTTGATTGAACCATCCACTTCCACCGCGCGGGTCAGCTTGGCCGGCTTGCCATTATCCAGGCATTCCAGCACAGCCAGTTCATCGGCATCACGTTCGATCAGGTCAGCCAGACGCAGCAGCAGATTGCCCCGGTCCTGCGCCGACATCAGCCGCCAAGCCGGCTGTTCCAGCGCCTGACGCGCTGCCTTCACCGCCAGATCGACATCCGCCGCCTCACCATGCGCGACATGGCCAAGCACCGCACCGGTCGCCGGATTGATGGTTTCAAACGTGCGGCCGGACTGTGCCGCTACCCATTGGCCACCGATCAGAAGCTTGCCCGGCGTGGCGGCCAGTGCCGCCGTCAGGCGGGCGGCGCGTTCCTGCGTGCTGATTTCCTTCATTCCCGTCCCCTTGCCGGGCAACGTTCCCGGCCTTCTCAGTTACCTGATTTTTGGATTATCACAGTTCCATAAAAAAGACAATCTTGCTAAAACGACATTGTTTGTTGTAAGAACGAGACAATCAAAACAAGGAGCAGGGCTGTGGATCAGGGGGCAGCAAGCGCGATTGCGGACCGGCTGATAGAGGCGCGGCAGCAGGACAACGCCGCAGCCGCGGTGGCGCTGGAATGCGCACCGGCAACGGTTGACGATGCATATCAGGTGCAGGAAATCACCGCCCAACGGCTGGGCGGGCTGGTGGCCGGCTACAAGATCGGCCTGACGGCACCGGGGCCGCGTCAGGCGATGGGGGCCAGCGCGCCGATCGCCGGCTTTCTGCCCCCCGCCGCCCTGCTGCCCTCCCCCGCGTCGGCACGGGTCTCAGCCCGGCATATGCGGGTGGCAGAGGCGGAACTGGTGGTGGAACTGGGGCGCGATCTGCTGCCCGGTGACGGGCCGGTGACGGCGGCGGATGTCGCCGGTGCGGTAGCAGCGCTTTATGCCGGGATCGAGATTTGCGATTGCCGCTTCGCCAGCGACGATGTCGCCCTGCCAGCCCTGATCGCCGATAACAGCTTTGCCGACCGGCTGGTCATCGGGGACAGGCTGGACCTGTCGCTTGACCAACTGGACTCTGTCCCCGTCCGGCTGGAGCGCAACCGCGGCAGCAACGTGGAAGGCTCCACCGCCCGGATCGATGGCGGGCCGCTGGCCGCCATCGCCTGGCTGGCCAATCATCTGGCCGCACGGGGCCAGTTCCTGCGGGCGGGACAGAAGGTGGCAACCGGCAGCTGTACCGGAATTACCACCCTGGAGGCCGATGAAACTGTCATCGTTGTCTTCCCCGGTCCCGCCACCGCATCATTCACCTTTCAACAGGTTTCCGCAGAGGAGGAGCGTTAATGTCATTTGATCTGCAAGTGGCCGGTCGCGTGGCCATCATCACCGGCGGCAGCGTCGGTATCGGCAAGGCCACGGCGCTGCGTCTCGCCCAGGAAGGGGCCACCGTCGTGATCGCCGCCCGCAGCAAGGACGCGTTGGAAGCCGCCGCGGCGGAAATTCGCAGCAAGACCGGCGGCACCGTGGTCGGCATCACCGCCGACACCTCTTCCAAGGAGTCCGTCAATGCCCTGGTGGCGGAAACGGTGCAGCGCTTTGGTGCGGTGCATATCCTGGTCAATTGCGCCGCCGCCCCCGGCGGTCTGGTGCGCAACAATATTGAAGAGGCGGAAGAGGAAGCGCTCGCCGCCGACCTGAACACCAAGCTGATCGGCTATTTCCGCACCTGCAAGGCCTGCGTGCCCCATATGCGGACGGCCGGCTGGGGCCGCATCATCAATGTCGGCGGGCTGACCGCGCGTTCCACGGAGGCGTTGAGCGGCCTGCGCAACACCGCCCTGGTGCATCTGACCAAGACACTGTCCGACCAGTTGGGCCCGTTCGGCATCACGGTGAATATCGTACATCCCGGCGTCACCTGGACTGAACATGTGGAATCCTGGTTCCAGGAAATGGCCGACCGCGAAGGCATCAGCCTGGAAGCTTTCACCAAGCGTGAAGCCTCTGATCCCGCCGCCATCCGCCGCCCGCTGCGCGCAGAAGAGGTGGCAGACCCCATCGTCTTCCTGGCCTCCGGTCTGGCCAGCGGCATCACGGGCGAGTCCATTGCGGTGGATGGCGGCCTGTCGCGCGCCGTGTTCCTGTAAGGGAGGTTTGGGGGCAAAGGCGCTGGGCCGTTGATTTCTGTCTACACTGGAGCCCCGCGTTCACATATGCGCTAACTTTGTCCGGTGCCCCTCCCTGCCTCCCCCACGAAAGCGGGGGTCCAGGGCCAGGAAGCCCGATGCTTGGTTACTTGTGACCCTGGATCCCCGCTTTCGCGGGGAAGGCACCCTATTCCAAGGGACAAAGTTGGCGCTTTCGCGGTGAAACGGCGTTGTGCGAGACGTCATTGCGGCTTCGAAGCGATGACACGGGCTCACCCCACCCCCTCGTTCCCCATCAACAACACCAAGCCCTCTTACGGCCTAATTGTTGTTAATTCGGAACTGTAACTCTTTAAATTAGTGAATTGTTGTGTTATCGATCCAATGGTGATCGTCACAACAGTGACGCACAGCGGTGAGGAGGAAAGACCATGGTATCCCGCCCAGCCAATTTTAACGGGCTTCATATCCGTAAATGGTACAGCTTCGAGGAAGAGACGCTGGCCCTGGAATCCGGCCGTCTGGCCGATGGTGACCCGGTCGTGAAGATCGTCGTCGCCGCCGCCATCCATAACCCCTATGCCGGCACCTGGACGGATTCCGTGGATGATGTCATCCGGGAATCCGCAGCGCTTGGCGTGGAGTTCGGCAAGCGGCTGGTGGAAGGGCTGAAGGGCCGCAAGGCCGAAAGCTATGGCAAGGCCTGCATCGTCGGCGTTAATGGCGAGTACGAGCATGGCAACGCCTTCCTGACCACGGATTTCGCCAACCCGATCCGCGACGCCCTGGGCGGCGCGCTGGCCTGGGTGCCGTCGACCGGCAAGCGTGGCGGGCCGGGAACGGAGATCGACATTCCGCTGGCGCACAAGGATGCGCTCTATGTCCGCTCCCACTATCACACCGTATCCGTGAACTTCCCGGATGCGCCCAGCCCGGATGAGGTGCTGATCGCCATGGTGGTGGCGACCCGTGGCCGGCTTTATCCGCGTGTCGGCGGCATCAAGGCATCCGAGATCAAGGCCAAGGACGGATTGCGCTAAGCCATGACACAGGATCGTGCAGAAGCACCGCCGCCCCAGCCCGCACGGCTGCCCGGAGAGCGGGAGAGCTTCACCCTGATCAACGGCCTGAATCTGCGGGTGCGTGAATGGGGGGATGCGGGGCTGCCGGCGGTCGTGCTTCTGCACGGACTGCGCGGCTTTTCGGGTACCTGGCGGTATCTGGCGCGGCGGCTTGCCGGCCAGTACCGGCTAATCGCCCTGGACCAGCGGGGTCGGGGCGACAGCGACTGGGATCCCGGCCACAATTACTATACCGACGCCTATCTGGCCGATCTGGAAGCGCTGGTGGACCAGTTGAAACTGGACCGCTTCACCCTGCTCGGCCATTCAATGGGTGGCACGACATCCTATGTCTATGCCAGCCGCCATCCGGAACGGCTGCGCGCCCTGATCATTGAGGATATCGCGCCGGGTTCATCGATCCAGGGGGCCGGGGCGGAACGCATCGTCAATGAAATGGCGAAGCTGCCCGCCGGCTTCGCCTCCTGGGCGGAAGCGCGCGCCTATTGGCGCGCCGCCCGCCCTTCCCTCAGTGACGCAGCGATTGATGAACGGGTGGCGGAAAGCCTGAAGGCAACGCCAGCCGGCACCATTACCTGGCGCTATGATGCCGAGGGCATCCGCCAGACCCGCATGAACCCCGACCCGGCCCGGATCGTCGATCTGTGGCCGGTGGTGGACAGCCTGCGCATTCCCACCCTGATTGTGCGCGGGGGGCGGTCTGATTTCTGCCCCCTGGCGACGGTGGAGACGATGGCGTCCCGTAACCCCCATATCCGTCAGGTAACGGTGCCGGATGCCGGCCACTATGTCCATGACGATGCCCCCGACACATTCGGTACCCTGGTTCACGGGTTCCTTGACGAAACTTTGCAGACAGCCACTCAGGCAGGAGGTTCTCATGGCAATTGATATCCAGCGGGCCGGCGAAATCGACAAATCCTCGCTGTTCCACGCCTTCACCTGGGTCTCTGACCTGAAGCGTGAAGGCCCGACCATCATGGCGGAAGGCCAGGGGGTCCGCGTCCGCGACATCCATGGCAATGATTATATCGACGGCATGGCCGGTCTCTGGTGCGTCAATCTGGGCTATGGTCGCCCGGACATTGTGCAGGCCATTGCCGAACAGAGCGCGCGCCTGTCCTTCTTCCACACCTTCAACGGCATGTCGACCGACGTGGCCGCTGAATGTGCGCAGGCCCTGCTGGCCCGCGCCCCGGTGCCGATGGCGCGTGTGTTCTTCGGTGCGTCGGGCAGCGATGCCAATGAAACCCAGATCAAGCTGATCTGGTATTACAACAACCTGCTGGGCCGCCCGCAGAAGAAGAAGATCATTTCGCGCTGGAACAGCTATCACGGTTCCGGTGTCGTCACCGGCGGCCTGACCGGCCTGCCCAACATGCATGGTCTGTTCGACCTGCCGCTGGGGCCGATCCTGCATGTCTCCAGCCCCAACTATTACCGCTACGCCCCCGAAGGGATGAGCGAGCGCGACTTCTCCCGCCAGCTCGCCGCCGAACTGGAAACGACGATCCTGAAGGAAGGGCCTGATACGGTGGCCGCCTTCTTTGCCGAACCGGTGATCGGTGCCGGCGGCCTGATCCCGCCGCCCGAAGGCTATTTCGAGGAGATCGTGCCGATCCTGGAAAAGTACGATGTGCTGCTGGTGCTGGACGAGGTCGTCTCCGGCTTTGGCCGCCTGGGCACCTATTGGGGCAGCCAGATTTACAATCTGAAGCCCGACCTGATCACGGCAGCCAAGGGTGTCACCAGCGGTTACTTCCCCATGTCCGCCTCCTTCGTGTCGGAACGGATCTGGAATGTGATCGAGAGCGAGGCAGACCGCGCCGGCCTGTTCGCCCATGGCTACACCTATTCCGCCCACCCGGTGGGGGCCGCTGCCGCCCTGGCGACGCTGCGCGCCATCGACGAAGAGCATATCGTCGAGAATGCGGCGGCACGCGGGGCAGAGTTGCAGGCCAAGATGCGGGCAGCACTGGGCGACCATCGGCTGGTCGGCAATATCCGTGGCGTCGGCATGATGATCGGTGTTGAGCTGGTACAGGATCGCGCCACCAAGGCCCCCCTGCCCCCGGCCAACCGCACGGGCCGTCAGGTGCTGCAGGCGGCAGCGTCGAAGGGTCTGATCACCCGCGCCCTGGGCGACACGCTGGTCTTGTCCCCGCCGCTGGTGGCCACCGCCGCCGATATCGAGGAAATCGTCGGCCGCTTTGCCAGCGCCGTGGAGCAGGTGGCGGAGGGTATTCGATGACAACTGAGACGGATGGCGCCGCCTTCCTGGTGCGCTATGCCCATGCGGCCGGGATTGATATCTGCTTTGCCAATCCCGGCACCACGGAACTGGATCTGGTCGGCGCGCTTCGGGTGGAACCCGGTATACGTGCCGTGCTGGGCCTGTTCGAAGGGGTGTGCACGGGGGCGGCCGATGGTTATGCCCGTGTCAGCGGCCGTCCGGCCCTGACCCTGCTGCATCTGGGCCCCGGCCTCGCCAATGGGTTGGCCAATCTGCACAATGCGCGCCGGGCCGGCTCGCCGATGGTCAATATCATCGGCGATCATGCCACCTGGCACCTGCGGTTCGATGCGCCGCTGACCTCGGATATCGACACGCTGGCGCGGCCGATGTCGGGGGCGGTGGTGCGGCTGAACAGCCATACCAGCTATGCGGTGGATGTGGAAAGTGCCTTCAAGGCCGCCGCCGACCGCAAGATCGTTACCCTGGTGGCCCCCACCGACCTGATGGTGGCCCAATTCCCCGCACCTGACCTGCAACAGGCAGCGGCCTTGGCGTCGCCGTCGCGTTCCCCGGTTGATGCGGCACGGGTTGCCGCCAGCCGGGCCCGACTGGACCAGGGCGGGGATATCGTCCTGCTGCTGGGAGGCAACGCGCTGACCGAACGCGGCGTGCGGGCCGCCGGCCGGGTGGCCGCGGCCACGGGTGCCCGGCTGTTGATGGAAACCTATCCGGCCATTGCCAGCCTGGGCGGCGACTTGCCCCGGCTGGAACGGCTGGCCTATTTCCCCGAAGATATCGTGCGCCAGATCGCCGGGGCCGAACTCATCCTGGCCGGCGCCCGCCCGCCCGTCAGCTATTTCGGCTATGAAGGCCGGCCCAGCGAGCCGGTGCCAGCGGAAAGCCAGACCCTGCTGGCCACGCCCGACGAGGATGCGGTGGACGCGCTGGAACGGCTGGCCGACGCGGTGCAGGGTCTGCCCCACTCCCGCCCTGCATCCTGCCCGCCGCCCGTGCCCGCCGCCAGCGCCACCCTGTCGCCCGACGGGATTGTGGAAGAGGTGCTGGCCCAGATGCCGGAAGATGCCATCGTTTCCATCGAAGGCTCGACCCTGGGCGGCCCCTATCTGCGCCAAGCCCACCGGGCACCGCGCCATCGGGTGATGACCAATACCGGTGGTGCCATCGGCCAGGGCCTGCCCTGCGCCCTGGGTGCCGCCCTGGCCGCCCCGAATACGCGGGTGATCGCCCTGCAATCGGACGGCAGCGCCCAATATACGCTGCAATCCCTGTGGACCATGGCGCGGGAAAAGCTGCCCATCACCATCGTGATCGCCGCCAATCATCGCTACGCCATCCTGCAAACGGAATTGAAGCGGTCGGGTATCCCGCTTGATGCCGAGGTGGTGGCAGGGCTGACCCGGCTGGACCAGCCGGCCGTCGATTGGGTGGCACTGGCGACCGGCTACGGTGTGCCGGCGGTCAAGGCGGTGACGCCGGAAGAATTCGCCGCCGGGCTGCAAAAAGGTCTGGCGACCGATGGTCCCTTTCTGATCCAGGCTGAACTGGACTGACAGTGATCCCCCTTGAAAAAGAACGCTTCGGGAGGCGGCTATGGGAGCAGGGTCAAAAAGTCAGGGACGGGTTATTGTTGCGGCCACCGCCATCGGTATCCAGGGAGCGTTGATCAATTGGATGGTCCCCGGCTTCATGGCGCTGTTCGGCCAGCAGGGGGCGCTGGACAACCAGGAAGTCGGCTATGTCGCCGCCTGGGAAATCAATGCCATGGCATTGACCATCGGCCTCAGCACCTTTCTGATCCCCCGCATCAACTGGCGGGTGCTGGTAGGGCTGGGTCTGGGGCTGATGGCAGTGGGGAATATCGGCACCGGTTTCAGCCACACGTTCGACAGTATCCTGATTGCGCGTGTGGTGACCGGTGCCGGTGAAGGGATTGCCATCGGCCTTTCCTTTGCCACGCTGGGGCGGACGGCATTGCCGGACCGTGCCTTTGCCATCTATCTATTCATCGGCGCGCTGATCAGCGCGTTTTTATTGCTGGTGCTGCCCTGGTTGCAGCAATCGGCGGGATCATCGCCCCTGTTCATTGCCAATGGCCTGATCAGCGCCCTGGTGGGGGCCTTCCTGGTCTGGCTGCCCGATGGGCATCAGGGGGGATCGGATCACCCGCAAAGGGCCAGTGCGCCCATCCATTGGCGGCTGGCACTGGGCGGGCTGGCGGGTTCTTTCCTCTATTTCCTGGCCCAGGGTGCCACCTTCAGCTATCTGGAGAAGATCGGCGACGCCAGTACCATCACGGCCGAGCAGATCGGCCTGGCGCTGGCCATGGCCAATCTCAGCGGTGCCGGCGGTGCCGGTGTGGCTGGGCTGTTGCCCCCACGCTGGGGCCGGGGCTGGCCGCTGGTTGTCAGCGGCGTGCTCTCCGTCATCAGTTTCCTGGCCCTGCGCGGTCAGGTTTCGTTGGGGCTTTTCATTGCGGCGGCCGTGGGCATGACCTTCGCCTGGAACCTGTCGCAACCCCTGCTCTCCGGCCTGTGCAGCGATGCCGATGCCGATGGGCGCATTGTCTGCGCCATGGGATCGATCCAGACGGTGGGCTTTGGCTTCGGTCCGGCCGTGGCCGCCCTGCTGCTGACCGGGCATGATTTCTCACCGGTGCTGTGGACCAGCACCATCACCCTGATCGCCAGTGTGGCCGTGATGCTGGCCGGCATGACGCCGGCGGGCCGCCGCCGCTATCCCGCCACCGGAGAGTTGAAGCCATGAGCCACCCCGCCGTCATCATCACCGGTGGCACCGCCGGCATCGGGCTGGCCGTTGCCCAGGTGTTGTCGCGGGAGGGCTGGCGCGTGGCGCTGGCCAGCCGGCAGCTGGAGGGGCATGAGGCGGCGCGCGACTGGATCGCCGCCGATCCCGCCAACCGCGCCTATGTCGCCACCGACACCCGCGATCAGGCCCGTGTCGATCACATGGTCGCCGCGGTGCTGGAACGGTTCGGCCGGATTGACGGGCTGGTCAATGGTGCGGCCAACCCCAGCCCCATCGCAGGCCCGATTGAGGAATTGGACCTGTCGCCACTGCTGGGCGATCTGGATACCAAGGTTGTCGGCTATCTGCGCTGCGCCAAGGCCGTGGTGCCGGTGATGAAGCGGCAGGGGGCGGGCAGCATCGTCAATATTGGCGGGCTGACCGGCCGTTCCTCCAACACACTCAGCGGGTTGCGCAACGCCGCCGTCAGCCATTTCACCAAAACGCTGTCCGATGAGCTGGGGCCGTTCGGCATCCGGGTCAATGCCGTGCATCCCGGCATTGTCGAGACACCGCATTTGCGGGAACTGTTCCAGTCCGAAGCCGACGCCAGGCACTGCACCCCGGCGCAGGTGGAAGCGGAGTTCGTGGCGCAAATCCCCTTGCGCCGCGTCATTCATCCCGAAGAACTGGGCCGCGTCGTCGGCTTTCTGCTCTCCCCCACGCCGGTGCCTATCACGGGGGAATCCATCGCGGTCGATGCCGGTTACTCCCGCGGGATTTACTTGTGAACGGCTTTCCTGTACGGCGCCGTACAGGAAAGAATATGGAGGGCAGGACAGCACCATGCAAAACACAGTAACGGGCGAACGGCCGCGATATCATCTCAGCCTGCGCATCATCCATTGGTGCCGCGCGGCAACCATCCTGGGGATGATCGCTCTCGGCTGGTGGATGGTGTCGCTGAATGATGCGGATGCGGTGAAGTTCGACTGGGGCTATCCCTATCACAAATCATTCGGCATCCTGGCCTTTCTGCTGGCGCTGATCCAGCTGACCCTGCGCGGCCGGTTCGGCACGCCGGCCCCATCGCCCCGGATGGGCCGGCTGGAAACAATTGCAGCCCACATCACCCATGTGGCGCTTTATGTGCTGATGATCGCCGTGCCGCTGCTGGGCTATGCCCGGTCCAGCACCTTTCCGGAAAGCGACGGCATCTATTTCTTCGGCCTCTATCTGCCGGAACTGCTGGGCAAGAATAATGCCCTGTCGGATATTTTCAGCCAGGTCCACGCCGTGGCCGCCTATAGCCTGCTGGGCCTGATCGCCCTGCATGTGGCCGGTGCCATCAAGCACCGGCTGTTCGATAAAGACCCGCAGGATTCCCTGTCGCGGATGCTGTAAGGGTATCATTTTAACCGTGCCGGGGGTTAAAGCACCCCCGGCACGGATCAGAATTCATCGCAAAATTCTGGCACTATCTCGCCTTCATTGAGTGATTGCGACATGAAGTCGACGAAGGCCTTCACCTTGGCCAAGACATAATTGCCCTTGGCATAGACCAGATAGAGCGGCAATTTCGTCGTGACATGGCCGTTCAGCACCATTTCCAGCCGGCCCGCCGCCAAATCCTGCTCAATCAGGAAACGCGGCAGAAAGGCGATGCCCATGCCGGCCAGCAAGGCTTCGCGCGTCACGCGCACGCTGTTGGACACCAGCCGCACACCCTGCAACTGGATCACATGTTCCTGCGACAAGGCCCATTCCCCCGGACGGGAAAGATGGGTTTCCATGATGCAGGCATGATCCTTGATCTCCGCCGGGGTCCGGGGCACGCCAGCCTTGGCGAAATATTCCCGCGCGCCGGCAACCACCATGTCATATTCCCACAGCTTTATCGAATCCAGCGTCGAATCGTAAGTATCGCCGGTCCAGAAGGCGAGATCGAAATCGCCCTTGATCAGGTCAATCTTGCTGTCAGTCAAATCCAGGTGGAATTTGATCTGCGGGTACATTTCCAGAAATTTCGGGATCATTTCAGTGATCCGGAACAGGGATGCCACCACAGGCGCGCGCACCCGCAAATCCCCGCGCGGTGTCGCCTGGATACCGGCCAGCAGGTCGTTGGCCTCCTTCACCTCGTCCAATATACGAGAACAACGACTATAAATTTCCCGGCCGGCGGGCGTCAGCGCGATACTGCGCGTCGTGCGTTCCAGCAGACGCAATCCGATGCGCGCTTCCAGCTGGGAGATCTGGCGGCTGACCGCCGCCTTGGAATAGCCCAGCGCATCGGCCGCCGCCGAGAAGCTGCCAGTGCTGACCACCGCAGCGAACGACATCATGGAGACGGCGTTGGCGATTTCCAGGCGTTCGTCCATCGGCGCTATTCTCCCTCAATTGTTGGTAAATCGGCCCAATTACGCACGTATTGTTGCATTTACGCATCTATGCCGGATACGGCTGGGCGCTGTCAACCAATCCGGTGCCGCGATGGGCGCCCGGACAACTGTTGCATAAATCTTCCAATCATTCCGCTTCAATATGGATTGTAGCATAAACGAGATTATGATAGCTCTGTGTAAATAAAAAATCAGGGAGAGTTCACTTCAAGTTCTGGGAGAAGGACGGGAGACATGCGTAAGATTTCATCCAAGCCGTCGCAATTGCGCGTACGGTTGCTGGCAAGTGCTGCCTTGTTGGGCACATTGTCAATTTCGCAGGCACATGCCCAACAGCAGAGCCAGAGCATCGAACTGGAAGAGATTGTGGTTACCGCGGAGAAGCGGAGTTCCACAATTCAACAAACCCCCATCAGCATTACCGCCGTCACCGGTGATCAATTGCTGAAACAGGGGATCGCCGACGTGGCCCGGCTGGCGACGCAGACACCGGGCATTTCCATCGCCTCTTCGGGGCCGGGCCGGACCCAGTTTAATATAAGGGGCCTGTCCGGTAACGGCGGTTCCTCGCCAACCGTCGGCTTTTACCTGGATGATGTGCCGGTGACGCCGCCCGCCTCACAAATTGCGGCAGCCGGCAAGGTGCAGATCGACCCCACGCTCTATGATCTGGCGCGTGTGGAAGTGCTGCGCGGACCCCAGGGCACGCTTTATGGTGCCAGTTCGATGGGCGGCACCATCCGCCTGATCACCAATGGGCCGCAGATGAATAATTTCCACGCCAAGGCCCAGGGGGAACTGTCATCCACCAAAGGCGGCGGCACCAATTATTCCGGCAATGTCATGCTGAACATCCCCCTGGTGGATGACAAGCTGGCTGTCCGGCTGGTTGGCACGGACCGTCATAATGACGGGTTCATCGACCGCGTCATCCTGAACAATTTCCCCCTGCCACAAGGTAATGACCGCGGCAATGTGCTGGCCGCCCCCGTGGCCAGGGTGATTGAGAATGATAATAGCGACCGGCTGCGCGCCTTCCGAGGCACGCTGCTGTTCACGCCCACGGAAAATCTCACCATCGAGCCGGCGATTTTCCACCAGAAGCTGACCACCAGCGGCCTGTCCGCCATCGACATGCCGCCGGGCCGCATGGCGCATTACCAGCCGACCGATGTGAATGAACTCTCATCGCAGCGCTTCGATGCCTATAGTTTGCGGGTGAAGTACGATATCGGCGGGGTATCGCTGCAATCGATCACTTCAGTGCTGCGGCTGGGCTCCTTCATCAAGGAGGATGATGCCGAAAGCCAGTTCTTCGCCTTCGGCCCCCTGGGCAAGACCGGGCTGGCGGCCGACAATTACACGACGGAACGCCATTCATCGCGGCAGATCAATGAGGAGTTCCGCGTCTCCTCCAACTATGACTCGCCCTTGCAATGGCTGGCCGGTGCCTATTACAGCAAATATCGGGATGATCTTTACATCCGCAACACGGTGGATGATCTGATCCCGGTGTTCGGCACCAACAATGCATTCACCGATGAAGAGCGCGATACGCTGAAACAGAAGGCCCTGTTCGGGGAAGCCAATTACCAGTTCCTGCCGGAATGGAAACTGACGCTGGGTCTGCGTTACTTCACCTATCGCTTCTCCTATGCGCAGAATGCCACCGGTCTGGCGGCCCAGACGGGCCTGTTCTCCGGTACGGCCCGCGACAGCGGGCTGACGCCGAAAGCCACGCTGACCTATACGCCCGACCGTGACCTGCTGGTCTATGCGACGGCATCGGAAGGCTTCCGGCCAGGCGGCCCCAACCTGCCCATTCCCACCAGCGGGGCCATCGATTGTACCAATTCCTTCAAGGAGCTGGGTCTGAAAGGGCAGCCCCCCACCTTCGGCCCCGACCGGGTGTGGAATTATGAGCTGGGGCAGAAGGCCAAGCTGTTCGATGGCAAAGTGACCTTCAACAGCGCGCTTTATTACATTGACTGGACCGACATCCAGCAACAGACGACCCTGTCCTGCGGCTATAATTTCACCGCCAATTCCGGCCGCGCCTATTCCAAGGGGGCGGAGGCCGAAATGTCAGCCCGGTTGGGCTGGGGTTTCACCCTGCAACAATCGGTGGGCTATACCCGCTCCGCCCTGACAAGGATCAGCCTGCCGGGCAATTCACCCCTGGACCAGCAATTGCCCGACGTCCCGCGCTGGACCGCCACCACCGCATTGGAATATGCCGATGATATCAGTGATGATTTGTCGCTGAGCGCCCGCATCTCCAACCGCTATATCGGCGGCCAGTATAATTACAGCGCGGTGCCGGCCAGCCTGACCCGCAAACCGTCCTACGACATTCTGGATGCCCGCATCTCCGTGTCGGGGGACAGCTGGACGGCTTCGCTTTATGTCGACAACATCACCAACCGGCGCGCCATTGTCGGGATCAACCGCTCCCAGGCGCAGAATAATCCCTATTTCGCGCGAGCCTTCGTAAACCGGCCGAGAACCTTTGGCCTGTCGATCGAAACCGAGTTTTAAGGAAGCAACAAGCCCGGCCCTGCTTCGGGTCGCAGGGCCGGGCTTGAGCCAACAGAAAAACATCTGGGAGATGCATCATGTCGGTTGAAGTGATGGTCCGTCGGGATCACCCGACGGCAGAAGAGCTGGTGGCGCGTGCCGCCGCCATGATCCCCGTCCTGCGCAGCCGGGAGGCGGCGACGCTTAAGGCCGGTCAGGTATCGGCGGAAACGATCAGCGAATTGCAGGAGGCGGGCTTTTTCCGCGTGCTGCAGCCCAAACGCTATGGTGGCTATGAAATGTCGCCACTCGCCTATGGCCGCATCGCCCGTGCGCTGGCGGAAGGCTGCATGAGCACGGCCTGGGTCTATGCCGTGGTGGCCGTGCATAATTGGGAACTGGCCCTGTTCGATGACCGGGCAGCACAAGAGGTCTGGGGCAGCGACACTAATGTGCGTCTCTGTTCCTCCTACATGCCGGTCGGGCGGGTGACGCGGGTGGAAGGCGGCTATCGGCTCAGTGGCCGCTGGGGCTTTTCCAGCGGTTCGGGCCATTGCGACTGGGTGATCCTGGGCGCCAATATCCCGTCCGAAACGCCGGGCGCCCCGCCCGAACCCCGCAATTTCCTGTTGCCGCGTGCCGATTATCAGGTGCTGGACAATTGGGATGTGATGGGGCTGCAAGGCACCGGCAGCAATGACATTCTGGTGGAAAACGCCTTCGTGCCGGAATATCGCACGGTGCGGGACCAGGATCTGTTTGACATGCGCTGCCCCGGCCATGCGATCAATACAGCCCCGCTGTACAAAATCCCCTTTGCACAGATCTTCAACCGCACGGTTTCCAGCACCTCCCTGGGCGCGCTGAAACATGCGCTGGATGCCTTTATTGAGGCCACGCGGGGGCGGCGGACCACCTATACCGGCGAACGGCTGGCCCGCGACACCTCCGTTCAATTCACCATTTCGGAGGTGGAGCGCATCCTGGATGAACAGGTGCTGGTGATGGAGCGGGATTTAAGCGAGCTGCTGGATCGGGCCTTGGCCAATGACTGGCCGCTGGAACGACGCGCCGCCCTGGCGGCCGCCACCACGGCGACGGTCAGCCGCTGCGTGCGCGGCATCGATCTGCTAATGGAATTTAGCGGGGCCAAGGCGCTGTTCCGGGG
This sequence comes from Niveispirillum sp. SYP-B3756, assembly GCF_009495745.1. Lineage (GTDB taxonomy): Bacteria > Pseudomonadota > Alphaproteobacteria > Azospirillales > Azospirillaceae > Niveispirillum. Next base: position 617,275 of record NZ_WIDQ01000002.1, on the reverse strand, counting down.
CAACCCGATCCGCCAGGCCTTCCTCGACATCCACAGCGCCCGTGCGCATGTCGCCAACAACCCCTACCCCTATGGGCGCAATCGCGGGGCGATGCTGCTGGGCATCGAGAACGATAACCAGGATATCTGACCAGGGGAGCATCGGCGCATGAGTGAAATCGCCACCCCATCCGCCAACGCCAACGCCAGCGCAATGCCGGCGCTGGCGGATGAATTCCGTCTGGCCATGCGGCGGCTGGCTGGCGGGGTCTGCATCATCACCGGTCTGGCCGACGGGACAAGGCTGGGCATCACCGCCACGGCCGTCTGTTCGCTGTCAGCCGATCCGCCTTCCCTGCTGGTTTGCATCAACCAGCGTTCATCCTTGTGCGCCGCCCTGGCCCCCGGTCGGGCCTTCTGCATCAATGTGCTGAATGGGGATCAGGCGGACATCGCCAGCAGCTTTGGCAGCAACCGCGCGCAGCCGGAACGTTTCCTGGGCAATGACTGGCGTTGCTTTGATGATGGCATCCCCTATCTGCCGGATGCGCAATGCAGCATCCGTTGCTGCGTTGACGGCATGATCGATTACGGATCGCACCGAATTTTCATCGGCAAGGCCGGTGCCATCCACATCAGCGATCCGTTCCACCCGCTGGTTTATGGCAACGGCGCCTATCACCACCTGCATCCAGTCACCTGATCAGGAAGGGGCACGGAAGGGCAGCGGCAATGGTTGGCTCGGCATCTTCCGGGTCCAGGGTCTTGAAGGCCAGTACACCACCATTGCCGCCGCTGCCATGGGCGGCGGCAATGGCCGGTGCCATCACGCACCCGCACCAGCCGCAGCCCGAACAAAGGCAGCGTATCGCTGCAACCGGGCTTGCCTTTCCAACGGCGCTCCAGGCGTAATTGCCCGTCTCCCACGACAAAACCCGTACAGATGGTGATCAGGGGGCTACCGGGACCGGCGGCAAAGGCCGGCATCCGGTTGACCAGCGGCGGCGCGTCAGGGCCGTTCTAGGCAGATGGGAAACCCCATGATAGAAAGATGCCAGACCAATTCCAAATGATCTGGCATCTTAAACGATTGGGTAAGGCCAGGTTGGAGAGCCTTATGAGTGATGCTGTGGCGGATCGCCCTTCGCGTCCCGACATGCCGTCGGGTGACCGGCTTTATCAGGATCTGGCGCGCCGCCTGATCACGGAACTGGCCTCTGGTCGTTACACCGTGGGCAGCCGGCTGCCGGCGGAACGGGAATTGTCGCTGCAATACAATGTTTCCCGCCCAACGGTGCGGGAAGCGATGATCGCATTGGAAGTACAGGGCTTTGTAGAGGTACGGGTCGGCTCCGGCGCTTATGTCAAACGCCTGCCCGGCAAGAACGATATGCCCGGCTTCAACATCAGTGCCTTCGAATTGTCGGAGGCACGACTGCTGTTCGAAGGCGAAGCGGCGGCCCTTGCCGCCACCCAGATCCGCGATGATGAACTGGCTGATCTCGCCAACCTGATCGGGGAAATTCAGCGGGAAAACAACAATCCCTCCGGCACAGAGAAGGCGGATCGCGCCTTTCATGTTGCCATCGCGCGGGCGACACGGAATTCCGCAATCCTGGAGACGGTGGAACGGCTGTGGGAACTGCGTTCCCTGTCACCAGAAAGCGCCCTGCTGCATGAAAAAGCGCGCAGCGCCAACATCAAGCCCGTCGTCGATGAACATACAGCCATCTATGACGCGCTCTGCGCGCGCGACCCGGCGGCGGCGCGCAACGCCATGCGCGCGCATCTGACCGCCGTGCTGGACAGCCTGCTGTTCGCCACGGAGGAAAAGGCCATTGAGGAAGCGCGCAGTGCCGCGCGCAAGAAGCGCGAACGCTATACCAAACTGGCCGGATGAAGGACGCCGGTCTGCCCGACGCCCCATACCAGTTGACGCAAGGTTGGCCTGACCAGTTTCCGGATCATACCAGCGGCACGGGCCGCGTGGCGGCAGTCGCCGTCATCCCATCGGTCAAGAATTTTGACCGATGGGATCAAGCCACCTTTCCCGTTATTTCCGCACCAGCTCCACCGCCGAGACGATGGCCTGCCCCTTAATCGGGACGAACTGCAGGGTGAGGCTGTCACCCTTGACCTTGACGGTGAAATCCCGCTTCACCAAGGTCAGCGGCGCCCCGGCGCTGGCGGCAACATCCAGGGCGCGAAGCTTCTTTTCCCCGTTGGCGATGACATCGAACTGCCGTTCCCCCGCTGCGGCGACAGGTTCGACAAAGGAGAGGGTGACCTGATAGATGCCATCCTGCACCGGCAGGCGATAGGTGAAATCCCCTTCCCGATAGCTGGAGATCAATGCCGTATCGCTGGTGCCGTTCACCGGCTTGCGGGGCGGTGGCGGGCCATAACCGCTGGGGGGCTGCACATTGCGGGCCGTCCCGCCGGTGAAGAAAGCATCGGAACCGAAACGGCCAGTGCTGGCCTCTGCGGCGACCAGCGCGCCGCTATCGATACGGAAGCGGCCGACAGAACCGCTCGCCAGGGTCCAGCGGACGCTGTCCTTGACCGCCCCTTCGGTAAACAGCCCAGTGGCGGTCACCTCATTATTCCCTTCATCCAGAGGCACATTCTCCCAGATGCAAATCTTCTGGGGACAGTCCTTGCGCGTCCCCAGGCTTCGCCCGTTCAACAGCAACTCGGTAGCGGGGGCATTGCTGTAGACCCGGATAGGGGTGACCGGATAGGCCCGGTCGACATAGCGGCGGCCGGTGATATGGACGGTGGGGGCCGGGTTCCAGTTGGCCTTGTAGAAGAAATAGGCGTCCTTCCTGATCTTGCGATCATAGGTCACCAGCCCCTTGGTATTGATATCCTCCGCGTCACCTTCCCGGCGCACCAGGGTGGCGAAATCAAAGGCGTTCCAGATCCAGCTGGCCCACAAATCCTCACGCGGCCCCAGCACCGACCAAGCCTGTTCGTGGATATAGCTCATATATTCTTCGGGCTGGTCACGGCCGCGCGCATCCACCGGCCCGCCCAGCGGGTCATCCGTGTGAATCGTCACCGCACCGCCGGCACCATATTCGCTGAGGGAAAGCGGCTGGTTGGGCCGCGCTGCGCGCAGCGCGTCCAGGTTGGGGCCGAGATCGGCAGGCTTGCCATAGTACCAGCCGAAATAGCGGTTGGCGCCCGACAGCTCCACCTCTTCCGACACCAGCGGGATATAGGCGTCGCCGAACATGCCGCCTTCGCAACAGGTCGCCAGCACCGTGGGGCGGCTGGGATCGGTGGCCGTGCTCAACGCCCGCAATTCCCGCAGCAGCGGGGCCGGATCGGAGCCGGGGGTGATGCCAATGAAGGGGGCCACCGGCGTGGTGCCAAAATCCACCTCGTTGGCGATGCCCCAGGTGACGACGGCGGCATGATTCTGGTTCTGCCGGATCAGTTCCTGCAATTGCTGGCGCACATTGGCCCGCAAACCGTCTGTCGCCACCTTGCCGCCGGGCGGAGCCCAGGCAGATACCAGGGGGATTTCATCCCACAGGATCAGCCCGTAACGGTCCGCCAGCTCGTGAATGATGGGGCCATGCTGGTAATGGGTCAGCCGGATGGTGTTGGCCCCCATCTCCCGGATGATGGCGATATCGGCGGCGATGTCCTGCTCCTCCATCGCCCAGCCCTTGCCCTCCATATCCTGATGCAGGCCAACACCATGCAGGCGGACCGGCTTGCCATTCAGAATCAGCCCCTTATTGGCGTCGAACCGCACCTCACGGATACCGAATTTCTGCTTCACCCGGTCCAGCACCTGACCACGCGCATCCTGAAATTCGACCACCAGATCATAGAGATAGGGATCATCGGTGCTCTGCCACAGCCTGGCATTCGTCACCGACAGGGGCTGGTCCAGGCTGACCGTGCCGCCGGGGGCCAGACTGGCCGTCTGCGTGCCCTCTGCCACGACGCGGCCATCGGCATCCACCAGCTTGGTGGCAACAGTGACCTTGGCCTTTCGGGCACCGCTGTTGCGCGCCTGAATGGCGACCTGCACTGCAGCGCTGGTCCCGTCCAGCGCCTTGGTGGTGGCATAGATGCCGGGGCCGCCATGATCAAGCATCGCAGCATGGATATCGCCGGTCGCCACCAGGGCAACATTGCGATAGATACCGCCATGCACGAAGAAATCACCGGCCAGTGGGAAAATATCCGCCGTTGTCGCCCCCGGCACCGGCTTGCTGTTATCCGCCTTCACGACCAGCAGGTTCGGCTGGCCCGGCTTCAGGGCCGCGGTGGCATCCAGGCGGAAACGGGAGAAACCGCCATCGTGCTTTCCCAGATAAAGACCATTCAGCCAAATATCGGCCCGGCGGCTGACGGCATCGAACTGCAGCCAGGCGCGCTTGCCCTTGAAGTCCGCCGACGGGGTGAAGGACAGGCGATACCAGCCGATGCCTTGCGTTTTTTCCAGATTATCCGGCTTGTTGATCCGGTCTGGCGAGGGTGTCTTGTAATAACCGACCCGGTTCCAGGTATGCGGGACGGCAACGGTGGGCCAGCCGCCATCGGGGAAATCAACCCTTTCCGCGCCGGGCAGATCACCCAGGCGGAACCGCCAGCCCTCCTTCAGCGCCATGGTGATCCGTGGGTCGGCCTTGCCGGCGGCTTCTGCCCAGGCCGCACCGGGGAAAGTCCCCAGTGCGACCATGGCGGCGAAGGTTGAGGCGAGCAGTGCGTGCTTCATCGGGAGCCTTCGAGCTGAGTGTGACTGCTGGTACTGCGTTTCGGATCAGTATTTGATCGAGAAACGCGCACCCAGATAGCGGCTGGCATCGCGTGCTCGCCGTCCGCGCAGGTCAATCGCCGTGGACGGGTTCGGATAGGGATTGGCGATCAGGCCGTTGGTCAGGTCATTCACGCTGGAGAAATAATGCTTGTCGAACAGGTTGCGGGCGAACAGCGTCAACCGGTAGCGGCCTTCCGCCTTATCCTCAAAGGCGATGCTGAGATTGGTGATGCCGTAGGAATCCTGCACCGTGTTGGGATTACCCCGCAGATCGAAATTCACCTCGCTTTGCCAAGCGTAATTGACATTGACCGTGCTGGTAAAGGGCAGTTCCCCCAGCGGCAGTTCCCAATCCGCCCCGACATTGAACTTCCATTTCGGGGAATTGGCCAGGGTGTGGCCGGCCAGATCCTGGGCGCGGCCGCCGGTTGACCGTACGGTACAGCCCTGCGCCGCCGTCTGCCCGAAATAGCATTCCGCCGTGGGGAAGGAACGGATCACGGCATCGACATAGGCGACACTGCCATTCAGCGTCAGGCTATCCGTGGCCAGCCACGATCCCTCCGCTTCCACCCCCTTGGTGCGCAGCTTGCCGACATTGGCCAGGAACAAGCTGCCCCCGAACTCCGCCACCTGGGATTGGGCCTGGAAGTTATTATAATCGGTCAGGAAGCCGGTCAGACTCAACCGGGCGCGACGGTTCAGGAAACTCCCCTTCATCCCCAGCTCATAGCTGTTGGCGGTTTCCGGCTGTACCGGGTTTCGCGCCGGGTTATCCGGCCGCGTGAAGGAAGTGGTCAGGTCGAAGGCCTGCCCCTTATAGCCACGGGAATAGGTGGCGAATCCCATCACATCGTCGGCGATATCCTGCTGGATACCGGCCTTACCGGTGATCACACTATCATCAGCAGACCCGCTGGTCTTGAAGGGCGGGTTGCCGCCGGCATTAAGGTAGCGGTCATAGGTGAAGCTGATATCCTCCCGGCTCCAGCGCAGGCCGGCGATCAGCTTGGTGCCCTGGGCGATGGCATAATCGGCTTGACCGAAAATCGCATAGGTCTTGGACCCGGTCTCCCCGCGCCAATCGCCCGGCGAGGCCGGGCCGGTGCGGGTGAAACGACGGGTGAAGCTGTTATCGGCATAATAGAGGCCGGCAACATATTGCAGATCAGCCTGGCTGGTGGTTGCCAGACGCAATTCGTTGCTGAACGTGTCCCCCCGGAAGAAACCGAACTGGGTCAGACCGTTGGGCAAGCCGAACAGGGGACCGCTGGCCCCGTCGAAATCCGCCAGATCATGGGCGGCATAATGGCTGCGGGCGGTAATGTTGGTCAGCACATGATCGTCCAGATACAGGTTGACCTTGAGATTACCGCCATAATCCTTCGCGTCTGAAACCGGGTCCGGATCGACGCGAGCATCGAAATTATTGGGGCCGGGCGTAATCCCCGCGAGTTGTGAATCGGTGGTGACGCCGAAGAGATTGCGAAGACCTGGTGTCTTGCGGATCGAAACAAACTCGCAGCAATCAGCCTCGGTCTTTGAATAGTAAGCGGAGAAGGCGGCATCGAACTTGTCCGACGGCTGCCAGAGCAGCTTGCCCCGGTAGTTCTCCGTGTCGCGGCCATTGATCATCCGGCCGGTGGTCACATTCTTGATATTGCCATCATAGCGGCCGATGGCGGCGCTGAGCCGGAAGCTCAAATCATTGCTGATCGGACCGGAGAGACCAGCGGCATAGCGCTGCTCATCATCATCGGTCACCGTCACCTCGGCAGAGCCGCTGAACGTGTCGGTCGGCGCCTTGGTGGTGATGTTGATGACGCCGGCAGAGGCCGACTTGCCGAACAAGGTGCTCTGCGGGCCGCGCAGCACCTCGATCCGTTCAATATCCTGCAGGTCGTTGAAGCCCTGGCCGGACAGGCCCACGGCCACATCGTCGATCACCACCAGCACGGCGGCTTCCACACCGACAGAAAAGGCCGACGTACCAATGCCACGCAGAACGACGGAATTATTATTCTGGTCGCCCCCTTGCGTAACGGTCAGGCTGGGGGAAAGCTGGGTCAGATCCTGCAATCTGCTGCCGCCGACATTGGCCAGGGCATCGCCTCCGATGACGCTCATCGCCACAGGCACGTCCTGCGCGCTCTGCTGCCGCTTCTGTGCGGTAACGACAATCTCGTCCAGCGCATATTCAGCATTGTCGGCTGTGCCTTGGGCCATGGCCGGTGCTGCCAGACACATCAAGGTCACGGCAGAGCACATCATGGAACGCGTCATCATTCACTCCCTGAAAGTTTATTTTTGATCTGGAACGGACAGATACAGGCCGCCTTGGGTGAGATACGATCTGATCAGTGGCGCTCTCCATGGGCGGCCGCTCAGCGCCCAAGGACGATCCAGTCCGCGCAGGCCCCCACCCCACCGCCGGATTTACCGGATCGGTAAACTGGCATTACCAATAATGCCCAATCTCACTGGCCGTCAAGCACAGGTATATCGGCCAGACCGGCCATGCCAGTGGGAAGCTCCGTAGGACCAAACCCCACCTGTTTCTTTCAAAACAATTCACTAACATCTGATTTCCGCCCTGTCCTGAGAGCTGGAATGGGCATCTATCGGCTTTTCCGATATCAAGTATTGCTAAATACGTTCAATCACCAGCAAGGCAGGGTCACCGTTGCCGATGCGAATCGGCCATCATCTCAATCAAGAGGGTATGTCCGAACGAATAATTTGGCCTTACCAATTTTCTTGATTTTTGTACCATTAACGGTCATCAATCCAGCGTGACCATCCGAGCGAATGGCAAAGGTACCTTCAGAGAGGCGGCCCCGGCACGCGAGCCAGTTGGGCGGGGCTTGTGCAGAGGATTTCCAGAATGTTCATGAAGCAGACGATGCGTTGGTTCGGCCCCCAGGATCCGGTCCGTCTGGCCGATATCCGCCAGTCCGGGGCCACCGGCATCGTGACCGCCCTGCATGAGGTGCCCAATGGCGCGGTCTGGACGATGGCGGCAATCCAGGCCCGCAAGCAGATGATCGAGGCGACCGGCCTGTCCTGGGACGTGGTGGAAAGCGTGCCGGTGCATGAGGGGATCAAGACCAGGGCTGGGAACTGGGCACAGCTGATCGACGCCTATTGCCAGACGTTACGCAATCTCGGCGCCTGCGGCATTCCGGTTGTCACCTATAATTTCATGCCGCTGCTGGATTGGACGCGCACAGACCTTTCCTATGCCATGCCCGACGGCGCCCGCGCCCTGCGGTTCGACTGGGACGCGGTCGCCGCTTATGATCAGTTCATCCTGAAGCGGCCAGGTTCGGAAGCGGATTATTCGGCTGCGGTCAGCCAGCGCGCCGCCGCCTTGTTTGCCGCCATGAGCGGGGAAGAACGTCTGGCGCTGGAACGCACCATCATCGCCGGCCTGCCGGGCAGCGAAGAAAGCTTCAGTTCCGCGCAGTTCCTGACCGCCATCCAGACCTATGCCGATATCGATGCTGATCAGCTGCGGCGCAACCATCTGCATTTTCTGGAAGCCGTGTGCCCGGCAGCGGAACAGAGCGGTGTGCAGCTTGTCGTCCACCCGGATGACCCGCCCTTCCCCATTTTCGGCCTGCCGCGCGTGGTCAGCACAGAGGCCGATGTGACCAACCTGTTCCAGCAGGTGCCGAGCGTCGCCAATGGTCTCTGCTTCTGCGCCGGTTCCTTCGGCGTCCGGGCCGATAATGACCTGCCGGGCATGATCCGGCGGCTGGGCGACCGGATCGGCTTTGTGCATCTGCGCTCGGTCCAGCGCGAAGGGAATGGCAAATCCTTCCATGAAGCAGCCCATCTGGAAGGCGATGCCGGTATGGCGGACATTGTGGCCGCCATCTGCGACATTTCCGATGCGCAGGGGCGGCGTATTCCCATGCGGCCCGACCATGGTCACCAGATGCTGGATGATCTGAACCGCGTCACCAACCCCGGCTATTCGCTGCTGGGCCGGATGCGCGGTCTGGCGGAACTGCGCGGGCTGGAACGCGGCATCCGTTTCCAGCGCGGCCTGTCTCGCTGACACCGCCACCCCGTGATCAAAAGTGATCACGGGGTGTAATACATTTTCTCCGCAGCTGGTCCGCTTACGGGACAGCTTTGATGCGCCGGAATGGTGGGGCATCCTCGATTTCGGCAAGTTGGGACAGGATGTGCCCCGGCATGGCGTCACCGACGAATTTCTGCAGCAGCGGCGTGTTGTCGAACACCCAGTCCCGCAGCGGTCGCAGCAATTTCGGCATATGGTGGAACATGCGCCCGGTATGGAAGGCACCCTGGCTGACCTGTGCCGTATGCGGCTTGCGCCGATCCTCAAACCGTTGCAGCGCGCCACGGACTGCGGCCGTATCATCTAGCGAAACCGCATCCAGTTCACGGGCGAGGAAGTAACCGTCCTCAATGGACATGCCGGCACCATAGGCGGCATAGGGCGAGGTGGGATGGGCGGCATCCCCGACAAGGGTGACCCGCCCCTTAGACCATTGTTTCAGTGGTGGACGGTCACGAATTTCCCAGCGCTGGAGATGGGCAACCGGGGTTGCGTCGATCAATTCCCTGACCTTCCGGGTGAACCCGGCGGCCCGCTCCCGGCTGAACGCCAGCAAATCCGCCGGGGGCGGCTGGTTGGGGTCGCAGGCCTCCAGCACCCACCATTCATATCCCCATTTCCCCTCATGCCGGATGGGGGTATAGCTGACCTGGGTGGTGCGGTTATGGGCAATCACCCCCTTGCCTTCCGGCGCACTGTTCAGAAAAAGATAGCCGCCAACCAGATGCAGGCGCTGATGGCGGATCGGCTCCTCTCCCCATAATTGCTTGCGGACAAATGAATTGATCCCGTCCGCCCCGACCAGGATGTCGGCGACAAATTCCTGGCCATTGGCGAATTTAAGCCTAACCTGCCGTCCCTCATCGTGAATGCTGGTCAGATTATGGCCGAGACGCAGGACACCGGGCGGCAGCGCATCCAACATCCGCTTGTAAAGCCCCCAGCGCAGCAGGCCGATAAACCCGCCGCCATATTCTCTCACCACCGCATCGGGCAGCACCACTTCGGCACGCTGCTTGCCATCATACCGTTCAAAGAATGTCTGACAGGGTGCGCCAAGATCATCCGTATCGACGCCGATCAGTTTCAATATCTTCTGCGGCGGCGGCCAGAGGTTCAGGATATTGCCGGCGGCCTTGATTTCCGCGGCGCGTTCAAACAGCACGACCTGAAATCCCAACCTGATCGCCGCCAATGCAGCGGCCATGCCGCCCGGCCCAGCGCCAACGATGGCAATGGTCCCCTTGATAGCCTTGCTCATCAAGCCCTCCCAGAGTTCGTTTGATTTTTATTTGACCGGTGCATTGTGGCGCACCCAATCTAAGCAATGCTTAGATTGGGTGCGCAGGACTGTCAAGCGCCTTGGTACGCGCCACCCAGGGAGCGCTTTTAATGCCAGCGCTTGCGATGCTGACCGCCCCCATCACCAGATGGGGGTGAAAATTTACCGAACGGAAGCGGCTATACCAATAATGTATTCCACCACAGAGTCCGCTATATCCTGCGACATTTCATAGGGCTTGATTATTTCTTTATTCCTGATCATCGCAAATCCGAATAAAGCGGACCACACACTCAGAATACGCGTCGCAAAATCCTTCTCCGGTATGTCTGGAACGACCTCCGCCATTGCCTCCTTCAACAAGGCAAAGCCGCGAAGTTGCGCCTCTTTAATCAAAGGGTCGAGTTGCGGCCGGGTCAGCTCACTCTCATACATCAGGTCAAACAGCCGCGGGTACTGGTGTGCGAAAAGCAGGAAGTGCCGGCTGATCGCCCTCAGCCGCTCCAACGGATCGGAAATCGCCCGCAGATTATCCGCCCCCACCCCACTCAATCGGTCATAGCCATCACAGGCCAGCGCCAGCAGCAAGGCGCGCCGGTCCGCGAAATGATGATAGGGGGCACCGGAGGAAACACCGACGATACTGGCCAGCGTCCGGACCGACAGCGTATCGTGCCCATGTTCACAAACATAGGAAAAGCCGGCCTCCAGCAGATCACGCCGCAGATTCTCACGGTGGTAAGAATGGGTCGATCCAGTTTTACGTGACATCATTCATCTCTACTTCCCTGCACCCCTGATCAGCTGTGCAGGCCGGGGGCCTCCTGCCCGGTGCTGGCAACATATTCGGTATAGCCGCCGCCATATTGATGGATGCCATCCGGCGTCAGTTCCAGCACCCGGTTGGAGAGGGCGGCCAGGAAATGCCGGTCGTGCGACACGAACAGCATGGTCCCTTCATAGGCCGCCAGGGCGGTGATCAGCATCTGTTTGGTATCGAGATCAAGATGGTTGGTTGGCTCGTCCAGCACCAGGAAATTGGGCGGGTTGAACAGCATGATCGCCATTACCAGCCGCGCCTTCTCCCCGCCGGACAGCACCCGGCAGCGCTTTTCCACATCGTCGCCGGAAAAGCCGAAACAGCCGGCCAGCGCCCGCAGCGATCCCTGGCCTGCCTGCGGGAAGGCGCTTTCCAGCGCCTCGAACACGGTCTGATCGCCGTCCAGCAGCTCCATCGCGTGCTGGGAGAAATAGCCCATCTTCACGCTGGCCCCGACATTGACCGTGCCGCTGTCAGGCTGATCAACCCCGGCAATCAGCTTCAGCAAGGTCGACTTGCCGGCACCATTGACACCCATGACGCACCAGCGTTCCTTGCGGCGGATGGTGAAGTCGAAACCCTGATAGATGGCGCGGCTGCCATAGCCCTTGTGGACATTGCGCAGGACCGCCACATCCTCGCCCGAACGCGGGGCCGGCGGGAATTCGAACATCACCGTCTGGCGGCGTTTCGGCGGCTCTACCCGGTCGATCTTGTCCAGTTTCTTGACCCGGCTCTGCACCTGACTGGCGTGCGAGGCCCGCGCCTTGAACCGTTCGATGAACTTGATCTCCTTGGCCAGCATGGCCTGCTGGCGTTCAAACTGCGCCTGCTGCTGCTTTTCGTTCAACGCCCGTTGCTGTTCATAGAAAGCATAATCGCCGGAATAGCTGGTCAGCGATCCGCCATCGATTTCGATGATCTTGTTGACGATCCGGTTCATGAATTCCCGGTCGTGGGAGGTCATCAGCAGGGCGCCGTCATAGGCTTTCAGAAACCCTTCCAGCCAGATCAGGCTTTCAATGTCCAGATGGTTGCTGGGTTCGTCCAGCAGCATGGCATCGGGTTTCATCAGCAGGATGCGGCCCAGCGCCACGCGCATTTTCCAGCCGCCCGACAGGGCGCCGACATCCTTGTCCATCATTTCCTGGCTGAAGCTGAGCCCGGCCAGCACCTCCCGCGCGCGGCCCTCCAGCTCATAGCCACCCAGCTCATCAAAGCGCGCCTGCACCTCACCATAGCGTTCAATGATCGCATCCATCTGGTCGGCCTGATCAGGGTCGGCCATGGCCTGTTCCAGGCTGGCCAGTTCCTTGGCCACTTCACTGACCGGCCCGGCGCCATCCATCACTTCCTGAACGGCGCTGCGGCCGGCCATCTCGCCGACATCCTGGCTGAAATAGCCGATGGAAACCTGCTTCTCCACCGATACCTGCCCCGTATCCGGCTGTTCTTCCCCCGTGATCATGCGGAACAAGGTGGTCTTGCCGGCCCCGTTGGGACCAACCAGCCCCACCTTCTCCCCCCGGTTCAGTGCTGCGGAGGACTCAAGGAACAGAATGCGATGACCATTATGTTTGCTGATATTTTCAAGGCGGATCATGGGAGGCCGGGGTCCAGGTGCTTAAGATTGGGCCCCCTTATGCCACAAGATGCCGGATGCGACATTGTTCTGTTCGGCCGTGTGGCTGACAAAGGGTACAGATGGTGTCGCCCACGATCTCAACTGAGGAAACGGTGCGACTGGCCTGGCAAGGGGACCAGACACAGGTCACGCTTGCCGAACAGACGATACCGATTGTCCGCAAGCCGGTCATAGAGCCAATCGGTCAGCCCAGTCGGCAGCAGCCTGAACAGCCTCACCCACGACCAGGGGGCCCGCAATCGTCGGGCCAGACGGAAAGCCGCGACCGAGCGCAAGGAAACCACGCCTTCATCGATATAGACGAAACTGTTGGTCAGATGCGGCAGGCCGATGGCTTCCAGCACCGCCCTACCTGCCGGCGATTGTATGGCCACGAACAGGATGTCGTGGTCAGCCTCTGTCGCCAGGATGAAGCGCACCGACCCGTTGCACAGGTTGCACACCCCATCAAACAGGCAGGTCGGCCCACGCAGCAACCGCAGCAGAGCAGCGGGGTCCGGTATAGTGGGGTTCGCGTCGCTCATCGCAGGCCCATCCTGTCCATCTTCTTCAACAGCCCCACGCGCGACAGGCCCAGAAGCCGGGCCGCATGGGTGTGATTGTGCCCCACCTCCGCCAGCGCCTGGGTGATCAGCCGACGTTCCAGCATCGCCACCTCCTGATCCAGTGTCGGGCGGTTGGATGTGCCGGCGGCGGCCGGCATTCGGGCTTCCTCCCCGGCGGCAAAAGCCAAATCAGCCGCGTCAAGCAAGCGCTCGTCGGCCTCTGCCGGACCCGCCAGGGCAACGGCGCATTCCACCAGGGCCCGCAATTCACGCACATTGCCCCGCCAGTCACGGCCCCCCAGCCAGTCGAGCGCGTCAGGGGTGAAGCGTGCACCCCCGCCCGACGCGCGGCGCAGGAAAAGGGTGGCCAGCACGGGCACATCCTCCGGCCTTTCCGACAAAGATGGGGTGCGCAACACCATGCCCTTCAGCCGATAATAGAGATCTTCACGGAAGCTACCCTCGCCCACCATCGCTTCCAGATCACGATGGGTGGCGGCAACGGTGCGGACATCGGCCTTGCGCGGTTCCCGCCCGCCGACGGGCTGATAGGTGCCTTCCTGCAAAAAACGCAGCAGCTTTACCTGCATGGGCGGGGGCATCTCCCCCACCTCGTCCAGGAATAGCGTACCGCGATGGGCGGTTTCCACCAGACCCGGCCGGTCGGCATGGGCACCGGTGAAACTGCCCTTCAGATGACCGAACAGCTCACTTTCCAGCAATTCAGCTGGAATGGCACCACAATGAACGGTAACGAAGGGCTGATCGCGCCGGGGGCCGCCATCATGCAGGGCGCGGGCCACCAGCTCCTTGCCCGTGCCGCTGGGGCCCAGCACCAGAACGGAAAGCTGCGTTGGCGCAATGCGGCGCACCAGATCACGCAGGCGGGCCAGGGCGGGGCTGGTCCCGACAATCCCCAGATCGTCAGCCGCCCCGGCCATTTCACGCAGGCGTCGCAGTTCGGCAACCAGCCGCCCGCGCTCCAGCCCCCGGTCGACCACGACGCGCAGCAGGTCGGGGTCCAGCGGCTTGCCCAGGAAATCCCAGGCGCCACGTTCCACCGCCTTCAAGGCCAGCGCATGATCGGCATGACCGGTGATCACCACCACGGGCGACGGCGCGAAACCGGTGATCAGATCCAGTCCTGCCACGGGGTCATGGTGCGGCGGCATGGACAGATCCAGCAGGACCAGATCGGCCGGCTGCCGGCGGAAGGCAGTTTGCGCCGCCTCCCCATCGCCCGCCACCTCCACCACATGGCCGGCCGCGCGCAACCAGGCGGCGCCCAGGCGCTGGAAGGCCGGCTCGTCATCAACCAGCAGGATGCGCGACGGGTTCATATCCGGTTCTCCCTGTCATCAGGAAAGGTCAGGGTCAGGCAGGTGGACCAGCCCGACCGGTCGCCCAGCGCCACCGTTCCGCCATGGGCCTCCATGATGCGGGCGACGATGGCCAGGCCCAGGCCCGTGCCGCCGGGCCGGCGCGATACGAAGGGTTGGAACAACCGGTCACGGATGTCGGCGGGAACGCCCGGGCCGTCATCGCAGACATGGATTCGCACGGCACCCCCCACCCGCTCCGCCAATACGGCCAGACGTTGGCCATGGGCGGCGGCATTTTCCAGCAGGTTGACCAGCATCTGGCGCAGCCGGCGCGGGTCAGCCTGAACGGACAATGCCGGGTCGATGCTGGTCTCCACCCGCAGCCCCGGCAGCCCCGACAGGGCCAGCGCCACGGCATCCGCCACCGACAAGGTGCGGCGATCCAGCCGGGCAGTCCCGGCATAATCCATCACGTCGCGGACCAGCATCTCCATACGGCCCACCTGCTCGGCGACGTCGGCCCGTATCTCCGGCGGGGCGCCGGTGGCGGCCATGGTGATGATGTTCAACGGGTTGCGCAAATCGTGCGCCACGGTGGCAGCCAATTGACCAAGCTCGACCAACCGCGCCTCCCGCTGGCGTTCCCGCTCTGCCCTGGCCAGCGCTTCCGCCCGGTCCAGCCGTCCAGCCGCCTCCGCCAGGCAGCCGGCGAACAGGCCGGCCGCGTGGCGGGGTCCGGGCGGTGCATCCTGCCAGCCGACCAGATCGCAACGCCAGCCCCGCACATCCCGCGACAGGATAAGGGCGGGCACCGGCCCCTCCGCTTCCTTCAGGCGCACAGCGACCGGCAGCCCCAGACGCCCACCGATCAGCGCGGAAGCGCGATCCAGCAGCGCCGGCCAGTCAGCCGGTGCGGCCAAGGCCACCCGCCATTTTTCCAGGTCAGCCGCCGAGACATCCCCACCGGGAAAAACCAACCGATCGGCGACGAGGCGCAGAGGCTTCCAGATCGCCGGCGCGATCAAGGTCATGACCGTCATCAGCAGCCACGTTTCCACACCGGCAAACGGCGTGCCTGACGCTAGGGGAAGCGCCATTACCAGCGTGGCAGCCGCCGCCATCAACCCCATCAGCAGCAGCCAGACCAGCATCCGACGCGCCCACAGGTTCACATCCATCAACTGATAGCGCAGAATGCCATAGACCAGCGCCACCGAATAAAGCGGCAGGCCCAGCACCGGCCAGGGATAGGCATCGATGCCCAGGGGCGGAAAGGCAAACCCCGTCAGGCTGATCAGCCCGATCAGGCTGGAACAGCCGATGGCTGCCGCCTGCCGCCGCCGCAGGCCCGTCAGGTCCAGCCAGCCCTTGAACAGCCGCAGATGCCCGGTAACCGACAATAGCCCGCAGACAGCGATCACCACCCAGCCGGCGGTACTGGGGATGAAGACACCGCAGAAGTCGCGCCACGCCATCACCTGACCCGGATCGACCAGCAGGCCCAAAACCGTCGCCGCCGCCGCCAGCCCATAGGCGGCCCGCACCAGCGGCCCCGGGGCACCGCAACGCACGAAGGCCAGCACCAGATGCACAAACACCGCGGACGGCAGCGGCGCCAGCGCCAACAGCAGACCGACCACCCCATCGCTGACCGGCCCGAACAGGGGCGGCAGGGCTTGCCCGCCGCTCCAGGCCGCCACACCAACCAGGAACAGGGCGAGCAGGCGTGCCCCTGGCACCGGGGCTGCCTTCAGCAGCAACAGCAAAGCCAGCCCGATACCGGCCAGCCCCGACAACACCAGGGCACCGACATAGAACAGGGTGGGGAGCATGGTTTCTGTAAACATCATTGACAGCATCCTACCAGGAACTGTTCACGCCGTTAACAGTGCCACCAGCGCGACCGGGGCTGAAAGCGCCTGAATCCGGCATTTACGCCGCCGATACAGCACATGGCATACCAATCGCAAAGAAGGTCCGGGGGCGCCGATACGGACGAAACGGAGATTTGCCATGGGCTCGCTTTCCCTGACGCTGATGGGCTGGTTCATCACGCTGACCCTGTCCTCGCTTGCCGCAGCGGCCTTGTGGCGACCGCTGCTGGCGCTGCTGAGTGACCTTTGCGGTATTGAACAAAGGTCACGTTTCTGGGCCATCTGGTCGGTGACGATGGTGATTCTGGTGCCGCTGCTGGCGGTCTCAGCCGTCGATCTTACCGGCGATGCGGTGCGCGTCCTGCGCACTGTGGTCTTTTACGCCCTGGGCGGCATCATGGTGGCACTGCTGGGAATGGGCTATGCCATCTGGACGCGCACGCCGCGCGGCAATGACCTGCCGCTGCGGCGGGAGGTGATGTGATGCGCATTCTGATCATCGGTGCCGGCGGCTTTGTCGGCCGGCACCTGCTGGCCCGGCTGATGGAGGGGGAGGATACGGTCATCGTCGCCGGCCGCAATCCCGCCCGGCTGCAACGCCGGTTTCCTGAAACAGCCACGATGTCATGCGACCTGGCCCACGACAGGGCGGCCGATTGGCAAGCCCGGTTACACGGCATCGACGCCGTGATCAATCTGGCGGGCGTGATCCGCGATGGGGCCGGCCGTTTCGCTGCCGTGCATGATCAGGGGGCCAAAGCCCTGTTCAATGCCTGTCTGGCCGCTGGTGTCCGCCAAGTTATTCAGCTTTCAGCCCTGGGTGCCGACGAAACCGGGATCAGCCCCTATCACCGCAGCAAGAAGGCGGCCGACGATCATCTGGCCAGCCTGGACCCCACCGGCCAGCACATGAATTGGGCCATCCTGCGCCCGTCACTGATCATCGGGCGCGGCGGGGCCAGCACAGAGATGTTGCTGGCGCTGGCGGCCGCCCCCCTGCCCCTGCGTCTGGGCCCCGGTACCTGGCAGGTGCAACCGATCCATGTTGATGATGTTGTCGAGGTGATCATCCACCTGTTGCACCGCGCGGGGCCCTTCACCCGCCGGCTGGACCTTGCCGGACCGGTCGCGATGACGACGGATGGGGTTACCAGGGCCCTGCGCAACTGGTTGGGCCTTCGCCCGGCCCCCTTCCTGCCCCTGCCCCCCACCTTGCTGATGCTGGGGGCGGTGCTGGGCGACCGTTTCGGGCTGGGGCCGGCATCGCGGGACAGTCTGATCATGCTGAAAGCCGGCAATGTCGGCGATGACAGGCCGGTGCGTGAATTGCTGGGCCGCCCGGCACGCGCCTTGCCGGTGGCGCTGGCCCGGCATCCGGCGATGGCAGCGGACCGCTGGCGGGCGCGGCTGCTGCCACTGGCCCTGCCGCTGCGCCTGCTGCTGGCGGCACTCTGGATTTGGACGGGCATCGTCTCACTGGGGCTCTACCCGGTATCGGACAGCGACGCGCTGCTGGCACCGCTGGGGCTGACGGGTCTGTCGGCCGGCGTGGCTCTCTATACGGGCGCCTTGCTGGACCTGACACTGGGGCTGGCACTGCTCTGCCGCTGGCGGCCCGTTGCGGTGGGGGCCGCCCAGCTGGTGCTGATGGTTGGTTACACCGTCCTGATCAGCCTCTACCTGCCCGATTTGTGGTTGCACCCGTTCGGGGCGATCACAAAAAATCTGGTCGTCGCCGGCGCCACGCTGGTCATGATGGCGATGGAGGCGGAAAATGGATGACTATGTCCTGTTGAAATATGTCCATATTCTCAGCTCCACCTTATTGTTCGGCACCGGCCTGGGCACCGCTTTCCATGGCTGGATGGCCAACCGATCCGGCAACTTGTCAGCTGCCGCCGTGGTGAACCGCAATGTCGTCCGAGCCGACTGGCTGTTCACCACACCGGCCGTCATCGTGCAGCCGATAACGGGCGTCTGGCTGGCCCGTCTCGCAGGATACCCAATGGATAGCGGCTGGCTGTTGGTGGCCGTCCTGCTCTATCTGCTGGTGGGGGGCTGCTGGCTGCCTGTGGTCTGGCTGCAAATCCAGATGCGGCGCATGGCTGAGGCAGCGCTGGCCACCGGCACCGGCCTGCCGCCGCTCTATCATCGCTATGCCGCCCTTTGGTTTACCCTGGGATGGCCCGCCTTTATCGGCGTGCTCGCCATTTTCTATCTGATGATCGCCAAGCCGGAGGTCTGAGCCATGGCCATGCACGAGACGCCGCTTTTCCGCCGCCTGCTGGGCCCGGCCATGGACCTGCTGCCAGACGCTGTCCGTCGCGTGCATGACGGCAGCGGCCGCCTGGAACTGTCAGGCCTGGCCCAGGTCGATGTGATGCCGGGTCTGCTGCCCGGGCTGATCTGCACCCTGACGGGATTGCCCAGGTCTGGGCGCAACGTGCCGGTCACCGTGATTTTCGACCGCACGCCCACCGCCGAACAGTGGCAGCGCCGCTTCGGCAACCGCCACTATGCCAGCCGCCTGACGGCCGGCACGGGGGCGGAAAAGGGCCTGCTGATCGAGCAGATGGGAATGATCACCAACCTGTTTCAGCTCGAAGTGACGGCCGAGGCGCTGCACCTGACCTTGGTGGGCTGTCGCTTTCTGGGCATCCCCATGCCCGGCTGGCTGGCGCCGCGTTGTGCGGCGACAGAGCGGCAGGAGGATGCGGGTTTTGCTTTCGATATTCCAATCACCCTGCCCTGGCTGGGGCGCATCATTCATTACCGTGGACGGCTTGTGGCCCCGTGAAACTGACCCGGACGATGCCTCGACATTGTGGTGATCGGGCGCCACAGACGATTTTTCTTCCAAACCATATCGGGGAGAAATAGGATGGATTTGAAATAAGGCATGGCCATTTCCCCAAGGGATCAAGGTGTCGTAAAGGCCCGGCCAGCCAAACAAGCGCTGAACGGGAGTACGGGTCATGGAACTGCTTGCGGGAGCACCTCCCGACGGGGGATCGGTGCGCCGGCTGTTGGCGCAGCCGGCGCATGAATTATTTCGCTTCACTGAAACCGATCAGGTACGCAAGGCGGTCGGGCAGGTCTTCAAGCCGCATGATCTGCGCCCTGCCCAGGGTGGTGCCACCGTCGAAGCCGGCATGTACCATCTCGCGCGTGGTCAACTTTCCTTAAGCCTGCTGGAATATGGCGGGGATGTGGAAATCGATCCCGGCCGGCTGGAACATTTCTATCTGATCCAGATCCCGTTGCAGGGCGAAGCCACCATCCAATGCGGGGGGCACCGGTTTGTGTCCCATGCCGGGCTGGCCTCCTTCGTCTCCCCCAACATGCCCTTGCGGATGCGCTGGGGCGCCAGCAGCCCGCAGGTGATCCTGCGGATCGAAGCGCAGGATATCTTGAACCATTGCCGCCAGCTGCTGGGCTGCGAGCCGGCTTCCATGCCGGAATTTGCCCCAGCGCTTGATTTCACCACCGCTGGCGGTGCCGGTGTGCGACAGGTGATCGGGCTGTTGATCCAGGCCCTGGCCGATGACCAGCATCCGCTGCATCACCCGATGGCGCTGCGTTCCTTCAAATCAACCCTGTTCAACAGCCTGTTGTTCGGGGTGCCTAGCACGTTCAGCAGCGCCCTGGCGGGCGGATCGGCGGCACCTGTCTCCCCCTATTATGTGCGCCGGGCGGAGGAATTCATCCGCGCCAACCTGGCCCAGCCGCTCAGCATTGAAACCATCGCCGAACAGGCGGGGATATCGGTGCGCACACTGCACGCCGGCTTCCAGACCTATCGCAACACCACGCCGCTGAATTATCTGCGCGACCTGCGGCTGGCCCGCGCGCGGGAGGATCTGTTGCAGGGCAAGGATGCGGTGACAGAGGTGGCGCTACGCTGGGGTTTCAGCCATCTGGGCCGCTTCGCTCAGGATTATAAGCGCCGCTTCGGGGAATCCCCCTCCATCACGCGGGAACGGGGGTCGCCGATCTCCTCCCCCTCGCGGCGGCGCAGCGCGGTCTCAGAGGGCAGTTCGCCAAACGCCTCCTTATAGGCATTGGCGAAACGGCCGAAATGGTTGAAGCCCCAGGAAAGCGCGATGGACGCCACGGTGCGACCAGAGCGCGGGCTGTCCAAAATCATCTGCCGTGCCGCCTCCAGCCGGCGGCGCTTCAGATAGGCCAGCGGCGTGCAGCCGCGCCAGGTGTGGAACGCATCGTACAGCTTCTGGCGGGAAACGCCGGCCACCACCTCGATATCCGCCAGATCGATATCATCCTGTAAATGCTGGTTGAGATAGCGTTCCACCCGCCAGACGAAATCTGGACAGTCAGAGGCCAGGGCCGGGTCCAGGGCGGGCGACAGGTTGTTGGGCTGGGCCAGCAACAGCCCTTTGATCAGCATCATCTCCAGATCGGCCGCCATGGCCGGCATCTGGCACAGGGCGGCCAGATGCCCCCAGCCCTCCAGTGTCTGGCGCACCATCTGCCACCAAGCTGTCACTACCGGACGGCCCAGATCCATCATGGGATCAAAACGGATTGGCTGGGTGACCGGGCGGCTCAACAGGTTTTCCGCCACGCGATGCAATGCCTTGCGCGGGATGATCACCTGTAATTTCCGGCAGCCTTCGGCCATGTCCAGATTCTGGTCGCTGTCGGGACCGACGATCAACCCCCGGCGCACATCGGACAGATGGTTTTCGCCGGTACAATGCAACGACTGCCGCCCCACCAGCGGCAGGCTGAGGCTGAAGGATTCGAAATGCTCCCCCCGCCGAACGCCTATGGTGACATCCGTGCCATAACGGATGCGGCCGATCACTGTGCCCAGATCGGGAAAGCGCACCGCCTCGTGCCGGAACTCCAGCAACCCGCCCTGACGGGCGGCAAGATCATGCGGACCGCAGATCCGGCTCATCCATTGCCGGGCTGGTTCGATCTGGTGATGGGCGATGGCCAGTTCCGTCGTCTTCATGGTCGTCACTCCACACCAGGAATTAATAATACCAATCTGCCTCGATCGTGACCGACCAAGGCAGATTTCATGTTCCCTCAGTGCAGGGCTGGCGGTCGCCAGCCTCCAATCTGCCAAGGGGCAATCCCTTGGCAGATTAGTATAACACCGATTATGCCGCACCTGTCGGTCCCGGCTATCCAGATTGCGCAAGTATGACAGCTTTTACCTGCGGAATCCGGACAGGCGGAAAAAGCGGCCAGCATTTCGGGAAAAGCGGCTAGAGCGGCGGGGCCGGATACGGCGTCATGGGCCATCCCTTTTTTGGAAGGAAGGCCCGATGAACCCCCGCAGCGTACCGCAATGGCAGGAATATATCACCGGCTGCCTCGATTTCCGTCCGCAGGACGGCATATATCGGGTGGCGCGTGATATCTTCACCGAACCCGACCTGTTCGATCTCGAAATGGAACTGATCTTCGAGAAGAACTGGATTTACGCCTGTCACGAGAGCGAAATCGCCAACCCGCATGATTTCATCACCATGCGGGCCGGCCGCCAGCCGATGATCATCACCCGTGGCGCCGACGGGGCCCTGCACGCCCTGGTCAATGCCTGCCAGCATCGTGGCACCACGCTGACGCGGGTCTGCAAGGGCAAGCAATCTACCTTCGCCTGCCCCTTCCATGCCTGGACCTACCGGTCTGACGGGCGGTTGGTGAAGGTGAAGGCACCGGGCGAATATCCCGAGGATTTCGACAAGAATGCGCGCGGCCTGAAAAAGGCGCGCATCGCCAGCTATCGCGGTTTCGTCTTCATCAGCCTGGACACGACGGCCACCGACACGCTGGAAGACTATCTGGGCGATGCCCGCATCTTCCTGGACATGATGGTGGCGCAATCCCCCACCGGGGAGCTGGAAGTGCTGCCGGGCCGTTCCACCTACAGCTATGACGGCAACTGGAAATTACAGTGCGAGAACGGGCTGGACGGCTATCATGTCAGCACCGTGCATTATAATTACGTTGCCACGGTGCAGCACCGCCATCAGGTGAATGCCGCCAGCGGCGCTGTTACCGAAACGCTGGATTACAGCAAGCTGGGGGCCGGCGATGCCGCCACCGATGATGGCTGGTTCTCCTTCCATAATGGCCATTCGCTGCTGTTCAGCGACATGCCCAACCCCAGCGTCCGTCCCGGCTATGCCACGGTGATGCCGCGCCTGCTGGCCGACCATGGGCAGGCGCGGGCAGAATGGATGATGCACCGGCTGCGCAATCTGAACCTGTATCCCAGCCTGTTCTTCATGGATCAGATCAGTTCCCAGTTGCGCATCATCCGCCCGGTGGCCTGGAACAAGACGGAAATCATCAGCCAGTGTATCGGCGTCAAGGGCGAAAGCCCCAGCGACCGGGAAAACCGCATCCGCCAGTTTGAGGATTTCTTCAATGTCTCCGGCATGGGCACGCCGGACGATCTGGTGGAATTCCGCGAGGCGCAGCGCGGCTTCCAGGCCCGGCTGGAACGCTGGAACGATATTTCCCGTGGTGCTGGCCGCTGGGTCGAAGGCCCCAGCCGGCACAGCGAAACGCTGGGCATCCGCCCCACCCTGACGGGCCAGGAATTCACCCATGAAGGGCTTTACGTCAACCAGCACGCCAACTGGCAGCGCTTCATGCTGAACGGTCTGGCCAAGAAGCAGGAGCAGCAGGCATGACCCCCGAACTGCAATATCGCATCGAACAGTTCCTGTACCGTAAATCCGCCCTGTGCGACGCCCAGGACTGGGACGCCTATCTGGCGCTGTTCGACCCGGCGGCGGAATTCCATCTGCCGCAATGGGACAGCGAGCATGACTATACCCGTGACCCGCGCACGGGCATGTCACTGATTTATTACAGCAGCCGGGCCGGGCTGGAAGACCGCGTTTTCCGCATCCGCACCGGCAAATCCGCCGCCTGCACGCCCATGCCGCGCACCCTGCACCAGATCAGCAATGTCCGCATCGCCCCGCTGGCCGATGATCGGCTGGAGGTCAAGGCGAACTGGCACACGCTGTATCACCGTTTGGGCAACAGCGAGCAGTTCTATGGCCATGCAACCTATCATCTGCGGGCCGAGGGCGATGACTGGCGTATCCTGCGCAAGCATGTGCTGCTGCTGAACGACACCATCAATTCCGTCCTTGATTTCTACCATCTGTGATGGGGGGCAGCATGACACACAGGCTCGCCATCAATTTTGCCGACGGCAAGACCGTGTTCGCCAGCGCCCGGCCCGGGGAATTGCTGCTGGATGCCGCCATGCGACACGGCATTTCCCTGCCGGTGGATTGCCGGGAAGGCGTATGCGGCACCTGCCGGGGCCGCTGCGACAGTGGCACCTACGCCCTGGATTATGTGGATGAGGAAACGCTGAGCGAAGCCGATCTGGCCGCCCGCGCCGTGCTGGCCTGCCAGACGCGGGTGACGTCCGACGCGGCCTTCAGCTTCGACATCCCTTCCCGCCTGTGCCAGGTCGCCGCCGAAGCCCCGCGCCGGGCCGTGGTGACCGGGGTGGAGCGGGTATCGGCGGAAACCGTCATCCTGTCGGTGCAGGTGGCCGGGCCGCAGCTGGACTTTCTGCCCGGCCAATATGCCCGCCTCTCGGCAGCGGGCTGGACGCAGACGCGGGCCTATTCCTTCGCCAACCGGCCCAATGCGGAAAACCGGCTGCAGTTCCTGATCCGGCTGCTGCCGGGCGGGTTGATGGGACGGTTTCTGGCCGATGAATGCCGGCCGGGCGTGGAACTGTCCCTGGAAGCGCCCTTCGGCAGCTTCTTCCTGCGTCAGGTGGAACGTCCCCTGGTGCTGGCCGCCGGCGGTACGGGGCTGGCCGCGTTCCTGGGAATGCTGGAAGAGATGGCGGACAGCACCCAGCCCATGCCGCCCATCCGGCTTTATTACGGGGTCAACCGGGTGGATGATCTCTGCGCCGGCGATCGGCTGGAAGCGCTGAAGGAAAGGCTGGCTGATTTCGACTTCGTAACAGTCATCACCCAGCCGCCGGAAAATTATGCGGGGCTGAGTGGCTATGTCACCGATCATTTCGATCCCGGTTTCTTCGCCAACCGCGCCGCCGATATCTATGTCTGCGGTCCGCCGCCGATGGTGGACAGCGTGCGGGGCTGGCTGGACCGCCACGCCCACCCCGACCATAAGCTGTATTTCGAGAAATTCCTGGCCAGCGGGGTGGGCTGAACAAAAAATGCATTTCCCTGCGCTGCGCGGATAAAGGCTGCGCTGGGCGGATAGCCTGACAAGGCAGCTTCCCGCAAGCTGGACAAAATAAATTCAACAGGAGCAGGACATGGGTACGGGTCACTTCGTGGAAATTACCGGGGCGGATGGCACATTCACCGCCTATCTGGCCGTCGCGGCCGATGGGCGCGGCCCCGGCATCGTGCTGTGTCAGGAGATTTTCGGCGTCAATGCCGCCATGCGCACCCTGGCCGACCAGTTGGCCGAGGAAGGCTATACCGTGCTGGTGCCCGATCTTTACTGGCGCCAGCAGCCGGGCGTGGATCTGGGCTACACGCCGGCTGATTTCGACCGGGCCTTCACGCTCTATCAGGCCTTTGATGAACAGGCGGCCCTGCGCGATATCGCCGATACGGCCGCCCATCTGCGCGGCCTGCCCGGCTGGTCCGGCGATGGGCTGGGGGTGATCGGTTACTGCCTGGGGGGCAAGCTGGCCTATCTGGCCGCCTGCGACGTGCCGGGCGTGGATATCGCCATCGGCTATTACGGCGTCGGGATTGAAAAGGCGCTGGATCGGCTGGCCGGGCTGAAGGGCCGGCTGGTGCTGCATATCGCCGGCGAGGATGCCTATTGCCCGGCCCCAGCGCGCGCGGCAATCCAGGCCGCCGCCGCCGGCAATCCCAAGGTCGAAATCTTCGTCTATCCCGGCGTGGACCATGCCTTTGCCCGCCCCGCCGGCGATCATTACAACCGGGCCGCCGCCCTGCTGGCGCATGAACGCAGCATCACCGCCCTGCGCCCGGTCATCGGCCCGCATTACAACCTGTCCGCCCTGTGGGACGAACATGTGCGGCATGAGTTCGACACCCGCAACGTGCCCGATACCATGGCAACCATGGTGGCCGAACCCTATGTCAACCACATCCCCACCATGACGGGCGGCGTGGGGTACAAGCAGTTAAGCCGCTTCTACCGCCACCATTTCATCCATAACAATCCGGCCGACATGCGGCTGGAACCGATTTCCCGCACGGTTGGCGCCTCGCAGGTGGTGGATGAATTCATCCTCTGCTTCACCCATGATCGGGAGATTGACTGGCTGCTGCCCGGCGTGGCGCCGACCGGCAAATATGTGGAAATCCCCATGCTGGGGGTGGTGAAGTTCCGCGGTTCCAAGCTCTATCACGAACATATCTACTGGGATCAGGCCAGCGTGCTGGTGCAGATCGGCCTGCTGAACCCCGCCGGCCTGCCCGTAGCCGGGGCCGAGACGGCGCACAAGCTGCGCGATGAGAGCCTTCCTTCCAACAGTCTGATGCCAAGCTGGCCCACCAGCGCAGGCAAGCCGGTTGATTGATCAGGAGGATCAGGCCATGGAACTTACTTTCAAGGGCAAGACCGCCATTGTCAGCGGTGGTGCCACCCTGATCGGGGCCGCTGTCGTCAAGGCCCTGGCCGATGCCGGTGCCCAGGTCGCCATTTTTGATATCAACCCGGCCGGCGAAAGCATCGCCCGCGATATCGGCCCCCGCGTGCTGTTCATGCCGGTTGATCTGACCCAGGATGCCGCCATCGCCCAGGCGGTGGCGGCTGTGCGGGACCGGTTTGGCGGCGTCGATCTGCTGGTCAATCTTGCCTGCTCCTATCTGGATAACGGCTTTGCCTCCCCGCGGGCGGAATGGCTGACGGCACTGGATATCAACCTCGTCTCCCTGGTGGCGCTGACCCAGGCCGCCTATCCCGATCTGAAGGCGCGCAAGGGGGCGGTGGTGAATTTCACCTCCATCTCCTCCGGCGTGGCGCAGACGGGGCGCTGGCTCTATCCCGTCTCCAAGGCGGCAATCCTGCAATTGACCCGCAGCATGGCGATGGATTTCGCCCCCGACGGGGTGCGGGTCAATTCCGTCTCCCCCGGCTGGACATGGTCGCGGGTGATTTCGGAAGTCTCCGGCGGTGACCGGGCCAAGGCTGACCGCGTGGCCGCCGATTTCCACCTGCTGGGCCGTCTGGGCGATCCGGCAGAGGTGGCCAATGTCGTGCTGTTCCTGCTGTCGCCCGCCGCCAGCTTCGTGACCGGGGCGGATTACGCCGTCGATGGCGGCTATTCCGCCATGGGGCCGGAGGGCAACAAGCCCGCCATTCCGCGTCTGGCGGAATAATACACCTGTCCCTGATTGATCTGGCTTCAGGCGGCCCGCAATGCGGGCCGTCAACCCCCTCCCCTCGCCTTCTGCATCTTCCTTCATCAAGGAGTTACCCCCATGCGCCGTATCGCCATTGTCGGGGCCGGACAGGCCGGTCTGCTGATCGCCGCCGGCCTGTTGGCCCGCAATTACGACGTCACCCTGGTCACCAACCGCGCCGCCGAAGATATCCGCGCCGGGAATGTCACCTCCAGCCAGTGCATGTTCGATGCCTCGCTGGAGATCGAGCGGGAGTTGGGCCTGAATTTCTGGGAAGATACCTGCCCGCCGGTGGAAGGGATCGGCCTGAACGCCGTCAATCCGGAAGCGTTCGGCGAAATCCTGTTCGCCTGGGCGGCCCGGCTGGACAAGAAGGCGCAGTCGGTCGATCAGCGCCTGAAGATGCCCGTCTGGATTGATGAGATCGTGCGCCGGGGGGCGGAACTGCGCATCCAGGATGTCGGCATCGCCGAACTGGAGGTGCTCGCCGCCGAACATGATCTGGTGCTGCTGGCCGCCGGCAAGGGCGAGGTGGTGCGCCAGTTCAAGCGTGACGCTGCGCGCAGCAGCTTCGACCAGCCGATGCGGGCCCTGGCGCTGACCTATGTGACCGGCATGACGCCGATGCCGGACTATTCGCGGGTGAATTTCAACCTGATCCCCGGCATCGGTGAATATTTCGTCTTCCCGGCCCTGACCCTGTCCGGCCCCTGCGAAATCATGGTGTTCGAGGGCATTCCCGGCGGCCCGATGGATTGCTGGCAGGGCATCACCTCCCCCGAACAGCATCTGGAAACCAGCCTGGGCATTCTGGAGAAATATATCCCCTGGGAGGCGGAGCGCTGCCGCAACATCGCCCTGACCGACGCCAAGGGCATCCTGTCCGGCCGCTTCCCGCCCACGGTGCGCGAACCGGTGCTGACCCTGCCGTCCGGCCGGCTGGTCTTTGGCGTGGGTGATGCCGTGGTGGTGAATGACCCGATCACCGGCCAGGGGGCCAATAACGCCGCCAAGGCCGGCAAGGTCTATCTGGATGCCATTCTGGCGCGTGGGGCCAAGCCCTTCAATGCGGCCTGGATGAACGCCACGTTCGAGAATTTCTGGGCCTATGCCCAGCATGTGGTGAGCTGGACCAACAGCCTGCTGACCCCGCCGCCGCCGCATGTGCTGAAGCTGCTGGCCAGCGCCACCGGCGCGCCGGAACTGGCGTCGCTGATCAGCAATGGCTTTGATGATCCGCGCCGCTTCCATCCCTGGTGGTTCGACCCTGCCGCCAGCGAAGCCCTGCTGGGCCGCACCCTGCCGCGCGCCGCCTGATCGGGGGAGAGGAGCAATGTCCGCCAACCACTTGCAACCCGTGCCCGCCGATGACCGGCGGGCCCTGCGTTCCCTGCTGGGCCAGTTCGCCACCGGGGTCACCATCGTCACCACCCGCGCCGCCGACGGGCGCAAGGTGGGGCTGACGGCCAATTCCTTCACCTCCGTCTCGCTGGACCCGCCGCTGGTGCTCTGGTGTCTGGGCAACAACGCCCCCAGTATGCGGGACTTTCTGACGGCCGAGCATTTCGCCATCCATGTGCTGGCGGAGGAACAGAATAGCCTGTCACAGCATTTCGCCACCCCGTCCGCCGACAAGTTCGCCGGTGTGGCGCATGGGGAGACGACGGAAGGCGTGCCGGTGCTGCACGGCACCCTGGCCACCCTGCTTTGCCGCCAGCACGACAGGGTGGAAGCCGGCGACCATGTAATCTTCATCGGCCGGATCGAACGGTTCGATCTGGCCGGCGGGGCGCCCCTGCTGTTCCATGCCGGCCAATATCGCAGCAGCGCCCCGCACCCGGCCCGCGCGGCCTGACCCATCCCCTGCATCAAAATCGATACCCCCCGCACCCGCCCAGGGTGCGGGAACGGTCCCCCACATCCCAACGGCCCCGCAGAAGGGCCACCCACCTTCACCCCCAAATAAAGAAGGAAGCCAATATGATGGAACAGAGAGAGATTTCGCGTTTTGTCCCCACCGTCCGCCGCCTGCTGTGCGGTGGCAGCCTGCTGGCATTGTCGCTGGCCGGCCCCGCCATGGCCGGCGAAGGTGGTGGCAGCCATGACCCGACCGGGGCGGAGAGCTTTTTCGCCGGCTTCACCCCGCCGCAAGGTGGGGGCTATCTGGTCAGCCATCTGAACTGGTACAGCGCCAGCCGCCTGAATGACGGCAATGGTGACCGCAATCCGGCGGTGAAGAAATTTGATCTGGATGCCACGGCCTATATCGCGCGCTTTGGCTATATCTTCAATGATGTCAAAGTCCTGGGGGGCAATCTGGGCACCCAGGCCATCGTGCCGCTGGTGAACCTGAGCGTTTCCGTCAACGGGATGAAGGACAGCGATTTCGGCTTCGGCGACATCATGCTGGACCCGGTCTATCTCACCTGGCATCTGGGGGCGCTGAACATGGTGCTGGCCCCGGAACTGACGGTGCCCACCGGTTCTTACAAGCGCACAGCGCTGGCCAATGTCGGCCGCAACTATACCAGCCTCAGCGGCGTCTTCTCCGTCACCTATCTGGCCGGGCCGGTCGATCTGTCGATCAAGGCCCGCTATAATCACAATTACACCAACAAGGATGGCGCCTTCAGTGGCATCAACCCGACCGGGGCGGATTACCGTTCGGGTGACGAAATCGCCGCCGATTTTGCCATCGGCTATAATATCAGCCAGTCCTTTGAAATCGGCGCCCAGGGTTATTGGGTGAAGCAGATTGAGGATGATGAGATCAAGGGCAATGCTGCCGCCAACGCCATCCTGCAAACCGCCCTGGATGGCAATCGTGGACAGTTGTTCGCCTTTGGCCCCGGCGTGCGCTATGCCTGGAACGGTATCCAGTTCATCGGCGCCTGGCAGCATGAATTTGTGGCGGAGAATATGCCCCAAGGCGACCGCTTCTGGCTGAAGGCGGCCTTCTCCTTCTGATCTTCAGAAAAAGGGGGCATCGGCCAAGCCGATGCCCCCTTTTTCATCCTGCAAGAATACGCGTCAGCCCAGAAAATCCAGCAACGCTGCCGTAAAGCCCGCCGGTTGTTCGACGTTCGATAGATGGGCGGCCGCCAGCTCCACCAACCGGCCCTGGGGCAGATGGTCCCGCAGGAAACGCGCTTCGGCCATCGGCGTGGCCGGATCGTGGCTACCGCCGATGATCAGAGTGGGCAGATCGATCAAGGAAAGCAGGCGGCGCTGGTCCATATCGCGGATGGCCGCACAGCAACCGGCATAGCCCACCGGATCATTGGCCAGCAGCATGGAACGGATCGCCGCCAGCGCCGGCGATCCGGCCGCGATGAAGCCCGGCGTGAACCAGCGGGCCAGCGATGCCTCTGCCAGCGGCCCCATCCCGTCACGCAGCACGCTATCGATGCGTTTCTGCCAGTTCTCCGGCGGCCCCATAAAGGCCGCCGTGTTGGCAAGCACCAGCCGGCGGAACCTGTCCGGTGCCCGCCAGCCCAGCCATTGGCCAACCATGCCACCCTTGGACAGGCCGCAGAAATCGACCTTGTCCAGGCCCAGCGCGCCCAGCAGTTCCAGCACATCGCAGCCCAGCCGGTCCATGGAATAGGCACCCGGCGGTGCGGCAGAGGCACCATGACCCCGGCTGTCATAACGCAGCACCCGGAAGCGCTGGCACAGGGCCGGCATCTGTGCATCCCACATGCCAAGGTCCGTGCCCAACGAATTGGACAGCAGCAGCACCGGGGCCTCCGCTGGCCCATCAAAACGATAGGCCAGTCGGCAACCATCCCGCAGGATCAGAAATGAACGGTCCTGCATCATACCCGCTCCACCGCCAGGGACAGGCCCTGGCCCACCCCGACACACAGGGTCGCCAGACCGTAACGGCCGCCCTCGACCTCCAGCCGATGCACCAGCGTCTGCACCAGCCGGGCACCGGACATGCCCAGCGGGTGGCCCAGCGCGATGGCCCCGCCCATGGCATTGACCTGCGGCGCATCATCCGGCAGCCCCAGCCCGCGCAGCACCGCCAGCGACTGGGACGCAAAGGCTTCGTTCAGTTCGATGGCATCAAAGCGATCAATGGTCAGGCCCAGCCGGGCCAACAGCTTCTGTGTGGCCGGCACCGGGCCGATACCCATGACGCGCGGCGGCACGCCGGCGCTGGCCATGCCCAGGATGCGGGCGCGCGGGCGCAGCCCATGGGTCTTCACCCCCACCTCCCCCGCGATCAGCAGGGCGGCCGCCCCGTCATTGACGCCCGAGGCATTGCCCGCCGTCACCGTACCATCCGGCCGCACTACGGGTTTCAGCTTCGCCAGGGCCGCGGCGTCGGTTTCCGGCCGTGGATGTTCATCCCGGTCGATCACCAGTTCCCCCTTGCGGCCGGCGATGGTGACTTGGGTGATCTCCGCTGCGAAGAAGCCGGCAGCCTGGGCGGCGGCGGCCCGCTGCTGGCTGCGCAGCGCGAAGGCATCCTGATCCGCGCGGGAAATGGCGTGGTCCTGCGCCACATTCTCCCCCGTCTCCGGCATCGTGTCGACGCCATGGCTAGCCGCCATGGCCGGGTTGATGAAGCGCCAGCCGATGGTGGTGTCCTGGATGCTGGTGTTGCGGCTGAAGGCCGTTTCGGCCTTGGGCAGCACAAAGGGCGCCCGGCTCATGCTTTCCACCCCGCCGGCCACAATCAGGTCAGCATCGCCCGACCGGATGGCGCGGGCGGCATCGCCCACCGCCTGCAGGCCCGAGGCGCAGAGCCGGTTGACCGTGGTGCCGCCCACCGATACCGGCCAGCCCGCCAGCAGCGCCGCCATGCGGGCGACATTGCGGTTATCCTCGCCGGCCTGATTGGCGCAGCCCAGGATGACATCATCGATGGCGGCCGGATCGATCCCGGCCCGCGCCAGCAGTGCGCGCAACGAAATGGCCGCCAGATCATCGGCCCGCACACCGGAAAGCGCGCCGGCATAGCGGCCGATGGGGGTGCGCACAGCGTCGCAGATGAAGGCTTCACTCATGCTGTCAGCCTTTCGGTGAAGGGGGCGGCCGTCCTGGCCCGCACCGCGTCCAGTGTCACACCGGGGGCCAGTTCCAGCAGGGTCAGGCCGCCCTTTTCCTTGTCACAGGCGAAAACGCACAGGTCGGTGATGATCAGGTCCACCACCCCGGCGCCGGTCAGCGGCAGGGTGCAGCGTTCCAGCACCTTGGGTTCGTTGTTCTTGCTGACATGCTCCAGCACGGCCACCACGCGGCGCACACCGGACACCAGATCCATGGCCCCGCCCATGCCTTTCAGCATCTTGCCGGGAATGGTCCAGTTGGCGATATCGCCATTGGCCGAAACTTCCATGGCGCCCAGCACGGTCAGATCGACATGGCCGCCCCGGATCATGGCGAAACTGTCGGCACTGCTGAAAAAGCTGGACGTCGGCAATTGGGTGATGGTCTGCTTGCCGGCATTGATCAGGTCGGGATCGACCTGATCGGGATAGGGAAACGGCCCCATGCCCAACATGCCATTTTCCGATTGCAGCACCACATCGATGCCGGGCGGGATGTGGTTGGCCACCAGGGTCGGGATGCCGATCCCCAGATTGACGTAAAACCCATCCTGCAATTCACGAGCGGCACGGGCCGCCATCTCGTCACGGGTCCAGGGCATCAGGCTTCCTCCGGCCGGGGGCGGGTGGTCAGCTTTTCGATCCGCTTTTCATTGACGGTGGACAGCACGACCCGGTCGACATAGATGCCGGGCGTGTGCACATGGTCGGGGTCGATGGCGCCTGCCGGCACAATCTCCTCCACCTCCGCCACCGTCACCTTGCCTGCCGTGGCCATGACGGGATTGAAATTGCGCGCCGTCTTGCGGAAGACCAGATTGCCCTCCGGATCGGCCTTCCAGGCCTTGACGATGGCAAGATCGGCACGCAGCCAGGTCTCGCGCACGTAACGTCGCCCCTCAAAAACCTCCACCGGCTTGCCCTCGGCCACCACGGTGCCGACACCCGTGGGGGTATAAAAGGCAGGAATGCCGGCCCCGCCGGCCCGGATACGTTCGGCCAGCGTGCCCTGCGGGTTCAGTTCCAGTTGCAGCTCGCCCGACATATAGAGCTGCTCGAACAGCTTGTTCTCCCCCACATAGGAGGAGATCATCTTGGCGATCTGGCCATTATTCAGCAATTGCCAGAGGCCGAAACCATCCGCCCCGCAATTGTTGGAAATCACCGTCAGGTCGCGCACGCCGGCGGTGCGGATCACCGGGATCAGGCTTTCCGGATTGCCGGACAGGCCGAACCCGCCCGACATGATGGTCATGCCGTCAAACAGCACCCCGTCCAGCGCAGAGGCTGGCGAGGCATGGATCTTGCGGGACATTCCGCTCTCCTTCCCCGGCAGCCAGGGGGCTGCCGGGGCTGTGGCTATGGATCAGGCAGCCTGGACGCGGGCGCGGCTGGACGCAGCGGTTTCCGCCGTGTCCCGCGCCGGGTGCAGCACGAAATCAAAGGCGATTTCGGCATAGGCACCCTGGATGCCATGGGCCTCGGCCCCGGCATCGCGCCGGGTGACCGGCGGGATCAGTTCGTCACGGGTGGCATAGGCGAAATCATCATGCAGATAGGGATCGCCATCGATATTGATCTGCGTGGTCAGATGGCGCTGCCCCTCGGCAGAGACGAAGAAATGGATATGGGCGGGGCGGCAGCCATGGCGGCCAATCGCCTGAAGGATGGCCTCCGTCGACCCGCCCGGCGGGCAGGCATAGCCCGACGGCACGATGGAGCTGAAGGCGTAGCGCCCGTCCGGCCCTGTCACGATGGTGCGGCGCAGGTTGAAATCGCTCTGGCTTTTGTCGAAGAAGGAATAGTTGCCCAGCCGGTTGGCGTGCCAGACTTCCACCGTCGCCCCTTCGACCGGCTTGCCATCCGCGTCACGGACGGTGCCATGCATCAGCAGGGTTTCGCCCTGTTCGCTGCCATCATCCAGCCGGGCAAAGCCGGTGGAAACCGGCGCACCGGAGACATAGAGCGGGCCTTCGATGGTGCGCGGCGTGCCCCCGGCAATGCCGGCCGCCGCATCCTTGGCGTCGGCCCGCATATCCAGAAAACGCTCAATGCCCAGCCCGGCAGCCCACAGGCCGAATTCCCGCGAACCGGCAATGGCGAAATTCATCGCCGCCCAGAATTCATCGTCGCTGATGTCAAATTCATCGATGGTGGCGAACAGGTCACCGACGATGCGGCGGATGATCGCCTTCAGCCTTGCATCGCCCCGGGGCTGATCCTGGCCGCTCAACTTGTCCAGCAATGCCTGCACATCGGCCTGGTCCACGAAACGCTGGGTCATCTTTCCTCTCCCTGGCGCGCTTGGGCGCTCTGCTTGATTGTGACGGAAACGGTATCAACGCTCATCGGCATGGATGGAGGATGGGTGCCGGCACAGTGCCGTCACCGTGATTTCCATGAAGGGGAAGAGCGGCAGCGTGCTCAACAGATCGTGCAGTTCCTGGGCATCGGCCACGTCGAAGATGCTGACATTGGCATAGTGCCCGGCGATCCGCCAAAGGTGGCGCCACTTGCCCTGGCGCTGAAGCTCCTGCGCGCGGGCGCGCTCCACCTGTTTCAATTCATCGGCGCGTTCGGGCGCCAGATCGTGCGGCAAGCGCACATCCATACGGACATGGAAAAGCATAAGGCCACCCCTGATCAGGAAAGGATGTGGTGCCGCGGCCGGTCGGCGTCGCGGCGATGGAAGGACAGCTTGTCCTCATCCAGGCGGATGCCCAGGCCGGGGCCGGTTGGCACCGTCAGGGCGAAATCGGCATAGGTCAGCGGCTCGGCCAGAATATCCTCCACCAGCAGCAGGGGGCCGAACAGTTCCGTCTGATAGGAGAGCTGCGGGAAGCAGGCGAACAGGTGCGCGGATGCTGCCGTCGCCACCCCGCCTTCCAGCATGGTGCCGCCATAGAGGCCGATCCCCGCCGCATCGGCGATGGCCCCGACGCGCGCTGCACCGTAAAGCCCGCCCGATTGCTGGATTTTCACCGAAAACACATCGGCCGCCGCCTCTGCCGCATGGGCAAAGGCGCTGGCGGGCCCGGTCAACCCTTCATCGGCCATCACGGCCAGCGTGAAACGCTGCGACAGGCGCGCCATGGCGCCCCGCAAATGCCCCGCCACCGGCTGTTCCACCAGATCGCAGCCGGCCTGTTCCAGCAGGGCCATGCCACGGGCTGCGGTCGGTTCGTCCCAGGCCTGGTTCACATCCACCCGCACGCTGGCCCGGTCGCCCAGGGCGGCCTTGATGGCGGCGACATGGGCGGCATCAGCCGCCACAGCGCGCTTGCCGATCTTCAGCTTGAAGATGTTGTGGCGGCGGGCGGCCAGCATCCGCTCCGCCTCCTCAATATCCTTGCCCGTGTCACCACTGGCCAGGGTCCAGGCCACCGGCAGGCTGTCGCGCCGCCGCCCGCCCAGCAGGTCCGACAGCGGCAGGCCGGCCCGGCGGGCGGCGGCATCCAGCAGGGCCGTTTCCACCGCGCATTTGGCGAAATGGTTGCCGACCACCAGCTTGCCCACCAGATCCATCAGCAGCGCCGGCCGGGAAGCATCATGCCCCAGCAGCAGCGGCGTGATATAATGGTCAAGCGTCAGCTTGATGCCTTCCGGGCTTTCCGGACCATAGGACAGGCCACCGATGGTGGTCGCCTCCCCGATCCCTTCAACCCCATCCTGGGTACGGATGCGCACGATCACCAGGGTCTGCACCTGCATCGTCGCCATCGCCAGCACATGCGGGCGGATGGTGGGCAGGTCAACCAGACAGGTATCGATGGAGACGATCTTGGACATGGCGCTTCCAGGGTTATTCCCGTTTCTTTCTTTCAAGACGGTAACGGTTGCCAGCCGCGCCTTGAAAGACTATCTCGGTCCCTGATGATACCTACAGAGTATGGAAATGATCGATCTCCGGCACCTGCGCTATTTTCTGGCCGTTGCAGCAGAACGCAATTTCACCCGTGCCGCCGACCGGTTGCATATGGCGCAGCCACCGTTGAGCCGGCAGATCCAGCAATTGGAGGCGGAACTGGGCATGGCCCTGTTCGACCGCGACAGCCGGCCCCTGGCACTGACCCCGGCCGGGCAGATCTTCCACGAACAGGCCCAACTGG
This sequence comes from Niveispirillum sp. SYP-B3756, assembly GCF_009495745.1. GTDB lineage: Bacteria > Pseudomonadota > Alphaproteobacteria > Azospirillales > Azospirillaceae > Niveispirillum. The sequence continues at coordinate 581,387 of NZ_WIDQ01000002.1, read as the reverse complement.
TGACGCAGCGAATGGATGATCTGCGGCTGATGATGCGCCGGTTGCGGTCGAGCGAGAAGGTGCGCTTCACCGTCGGCTTCGTGCCATCGGTCATCTATGGCCGGCTGCCCTCCGTCCTGCGCGATTTCCGCACCGCCCTGCCCAATATCGACCTGCGGCTGGTGGAGATGATGAGTGTGGAGCAGATCGGCGCCTTGAAGAATGGGGAGATCGATATCGGCGTCGGCCGCATCCGCTTCGATGAACCCGCCTTGCGGCGCGAAGTGCTGCTGGAGGAACCGCTGGTCGCCGCCTTGCCGCAGGGCCATCCGGCACTGGCACAGGACGGCCCGCTGGATCTGGCCGAGCTGGCGCGCGACCCGGTGATCATCTATCCGCGCGAACTACGCCCGTCCTACGCCGATCAGGTGCTGGCCCTGTTCCACGACCATGCGCTTTACCCCACCTCGCATGAGGTGCGGGAGTTACAGACGGCCATCGGCCTGGTGGCGGCGGAGGCCGGCATCTGCATTGTGCCGCAATCGGTGCAGCGGCTGGAAAGAAGGGATGTCGCCTATCGGCCGCTGCGCCAGAAGGCGACATCCCCCATCATCATCAATTACCGCAAGGATGAAGCCTCCCCCCTGGTGCAGACCTTCCGCAAGGTGATGCAGGCCAATTACCAGACCTGATTATGGTCGGGAGGCGGGCACCGGGCAAACCGGCGCCCGCACTGCTGATCAACCCTTGGTCAGTTTTTCCCACCATTTTGCTTGCGACTGGCAGGCATAGCTGTCACCCCAATTGGCATCCACCGGCTCCAGCGGGGTCGGCGGCATGTCGTCCATGGCCTTCAGATATTCAATGATGGCCCGGCGCTCCTCGGGCGACAGGGCGCGGCCGATGATGCCGGGACCGGTCTTGTCGCTGAACAGGTGACCGCTATTGGCATTGCCGGTCTTGTTCGTCTCCAACTCGAACCCGCCCTTGATCTTGGTGGTGACGTAACCGAGCGTTGCCGGGTCATATTCATAATTGCCCAGCCAGAAGCTTTTGGAGCGTTCAGCCAGCGGGCTCAGCAGTTCATAGACATTGGGTATGGCCCCGTTATGCAGATAGGGCGGGGTCGCCCAAACGCCATCCAGCGGCCGGGCCTTGTAGGCGCAGGGGGCGCGAACAAGGTTTTCCCGGCCGAATCCATCATAATCCTGACGCTGCTGTTCATTCAGACCCAGCAGATCATAGGCGCGATCCTTGACCCCAGTGGTCACCACATAAAGCCCCGTTGCCGGATCGATATCACCGGGTTTGCCGGTCAGTTTCGTGGGATCGACCACCGTGTCGGCGAAGTTGCCGGCGGCCGTCGGGTCTGTGCCGATCCGTTCCAGCGGCACCATGGTGACCGCCCATTTCGCCTTCTCGTTCTGGCCTTCCTTGATCGGGCGCGGGGCATGGCAGTGGGAACAATTTTCTTCAAACAGAGCGCGGCCCTGTTCGGCCTTGGCCTGATCATAGGCGCCGAAGATCGCCGCCGGCCATTTCGGCGCGGTCAGATGCCACAGCCGTTCCTCAATATCCTTCAAATTCGTCACCGGGATGGAGCTATCCCAGTTGTCCGGCTGGGGAATCGGATCCCCGTTGACGGTGACGAAATTGGTGCGCGCCCGCACGCCCAAGGCTTCCCCGACATTGCGGGCCATGGGCTGATGCACGGAGCCATTATACTGCACCCAGTCGAACTTCCAGATGTCCCACAGATAGGGGAAGTTCACCGGCGCATCGGCGGTGCGATAATTTTCCGGCTGATGCAGGTCATCGCCGAACACCGTATTGCCAATGCGGCCCAGCGCGTCCAGCCGGGTGAAACCTTCCTTGGTGGGGTAGATATCCTTGGTGAAGCCGTACCAGACGGTGGCGATGGCCTTATGCGCGGCGGCCTTGAAGGCCGCCTTCAGAACGGTATAGGCCCCCTCATCCTCGTACCGGTCGCCCAGCACCGATTTGGCAAAGCGCCGCCATTTGAAGGGGTTGTAATAGGTTTCGATCAGCGTCAGGCCAAAGGCGCTGGAAAAGCCGGTAACATCGGCCCCCGCCTGCCCGCCACTGACCCGGAAGGCCGTACCCTTGTAGCTGAGCTGCCCCGTATGGCAGGCGGCACAGGTGAAGCCCACCACCGGCCCCATCCCCTTATCCTTGGGCGGCCCCTGGTCACTATGCACGGCAAAACCAACGGGAAGACCCAGCGGGTTGCGCTGGGTCACCGCCTGCGGCAGGAAACCCAGCTGGGACAGGAAGCCGCTGTCCGACAATTTGTCGCTGCTGAAGGGGCGCTCCAGGGCCATAAACCAGGAGACGGGCGCGATCACCGTACCCTGGGCGGTGTAATCATAGAAGTCGCGGTCCTCCGCGCTCCACCCCTGTTCAGCCCAGACCACCTTCTCCACCGGGCGATCCGGCAATTCCCCTCCGCAACCGGCCAGGACTGACAAGGCAGCCCCGGCCAGCAACATCTTCCCCCATGCCCGCATCTTTTCCCCCTCACAGCGGATTTCTATCCGAACAACCTATGCCACAGGTTGTTTTGTAGCGGAATTAAAATCGCTAAGCGGGAGCGGGGGATAGGCGGTCAGGCGGCCACCGCAACCGGGCCGATATAGCGCGATTGCGGGCGCATCAGGCGGCCGGTGGCCTCCTGCTCCATCACATGCGCCGCCCAACCGGCCACCCTGCCCATGGCGAAAACGGGGGTGAACAGGTCGCGCGGCAGGCCAACCGCATCCAGCAGCAGGGCGGTATAGAATTCGACATTGGTTTCCAGCGGCCGGTCGGGCCGGTGCTGGCGCAGGGCGGCGATGGCCGCCGCCTCCACCTGTTCAGCCAGTTGGATACGCGGGCTGGACAGCCGGCGGACGGCCGCCTTCAGCACCTCCGCCCTGGGGTCACGCACCCGGTAAATACGGTGGCCAAAGCCCATCAACCGGCGACCCGCCGCCAGTTCACCCGCCACCCAGGGGCCGGCATTGCCGGCATCGCCCACCGCATCCAGCATATCCAAAACCGGCCCCGGCGCGCCGCCATGCAGCGGGCCTTTCAGGGCGCAGAGCCCTGCCACAATGCTGGACACCATGCCGGCGCGGGTGGATGCCACGATACGCGCGGCGAAGGTAGAGGCGTTCAGCCCATGGTCGCTGACCGTGACCAGATAGGTATCCAGGGCGCGGGCAAGCGCCGCGTCGACCGGTTCCCCCGTCACCATGCGCAGGAAATCCGCCGCATGGCCCCGGCTGGCATCCGGCGCCACCGGGGCCAGCCCCTGCGACTGGCGGTGCTGGGCAGCGATGAAGACGGGCACCGCCGCCGTCACCAGAATGGCGGCATCCTCTTCCATGGCGTCGGGCAGACCAGACAGCATCAGCCGCAACCCCTCCACCGGGGTCAGCCCCTGCGTACCCGGCAGCAGCCGGGGCACCAGCGCCCAGGCCGTCAGCCGCGCCCGGCCCAGATGCTGGCGGATACTGGCCTCGCCCTGATCGGCCAGCGGGTGGAAGCCGCGCCAGAGCAGTGCTGTCACCCCTTCGAAATCCAGGCTGGCTGCCGCGCGCTCCACCGGCAGACCGCGCAGCACCAGCACCCCGGCGGCGCCATCAACATGGCTCAACACCGTTTCCGCCGCCACCACACCATCCAGACCGATATTCATGACATCCTCCAACAATGAAACCTTGATCGCTGGACAGTGTCGGGGGAGCGTGCATATATGGTCAATCTTGATTGAGTTGATCAATATATCATGAACAATCCCCTGACCCTGAGCGCCAAGGAAGCTGCCGCCGAGCTGGGCGTCAGCCTCGCCACGCTTTACGCCTATGTCAGCCGCGGCCTGATCCGGTCGGAGGCGACGGGCGGCGGGCGGACGCGGCTTTACCGGGCCGATGATGTGCACGCGCTGGTGGCCCGCCGCGACCGCCCCGCCGACGCCACGCCCGACCGGGCGCTGGACTGGGGGGCCCCCGTGCTGGAATCGTCCATCACCCTGATCACCGGTGGTGGGCTTTATTATCGGGGCCGCGACGCCACGGCCCTGGCGCAGGAAGCCAGCCTGGAAACTGTCGCCGGCCTGTTGTGGGAGTGCGCAGAAGATGCCTTCGCCGGGGAGGCGCCGATGCCCCTGCCGGCACTGGCCGCGCAGTTGCCCGCCGCGATGGACCCGCTGGACCGGCTGCTGATCCTGTTACCGCTGGCGGGGGCGGCGGATTTGAAGGCGGTGAACCGTACCCCGGCGGGGCTGGCCCGCACCGGGGCGCGCATCCTGCGGCTGACCGGCGCGGTGCTGACCGGGACCGAACCAACCCGCCAGCCGCTGCACCAGATGCTGGCCGACGCCTGGGACATGCGGGAGGCAACAGCACAGGCGCTGATCCGCGCCACGCTGGTGCTGTGCGCGGATCATGAGCTGAACGCGTCCGCCTTCACCGTGCGCTGCGTTGCCTCCACCGGGGCCAACCCCTATGCCTGTATATCGGCCGGGATCGGCGCCTTGCGCGGCCCCCGCCACGGTGGGGCGACGGGACTGGTGGCGGCCCTGCTGCCCCGTCTGCTGGATGGTCCCGAGATGCCCGCCCAGGCCCTGGCCGCCCTGCTGGCACGGGGGGAGGAAGCGCATGGCTTTGGCCACCCGCTTTATCCGGAGGGGGACATCAGGGCGCACTGGCTGCTGCGCCGGATGAAACAGGCCTGGCCACAGGACCAGCGGCTGGGCCGTGCGCTGGAACTGGCCCGCGCCGGCAAGGAGATTGCCGGCCTGCCCCCCACCATCGATTTTGCCCTGGTGCTGCTGGCCGACCGACTGGGCCTGCCGCCCACCGCCCCGCTGATCCTGTTCACCGTGGGGCGCACCGTCGGCTGGATGGCGCATCTGCTGGAACAGGTGCGCTCGCCCGTGCTGATCCGGCCACGGGCGCGTTACACCGGTATCCGCCCAGGGTGACGGCTTGGCATCGCCCATCCCGGACCACATATGAAACGGGGAAGGGAGACGATGGATGCCCGAACAGACACCCGAGATGGATGAGGCCGCCGAGGAGGCGTTGCGCGTCGATCCGCAGAAGCTGGTGCGCGACAGCAAGCTGGTGCTGGCCCGCTTCTGGGGCAAGCTGCGTGATAACCTTGCTCGCATTCCCTTTGCGGAAAAGCTGATCGCCACCTTCTATGCCGCCACCGACCCGGCAACGCCGTTCCGCGCCAAAGCCATCCTGATGGGGGCCTTGGCCTATTTTATCATGCCGGTGGATGTCATCCCCGATTTCATCGTCGGGCTGGGTTTCACCGATGATGCGGCTGTGTTGTTGTTGGCCTTGCGGGCTGTCAGTGGCGCCGTCCTGCCCCGCCACCAGGATCAGGCCCGCGCCTGGCTGGTGAGCCACAAGGTCAGCCCGACGGACGAAGCGGAAATCCAGGCCGGACCAGTGATTGAGAACTGAGTGTCTGTCCGGAAAGCTTTCTTTTTTCAAGCTCTTACGCGATTTAAGATTCCGTATCACCGTCACCCCGGCGAAGGCCGGGGTCCAGTTTCGTGAAGCAAGGCGCCTGTGATTCTGGACCCCGGCCTTCGCCGGGGTGACGGTGAAGATAAAGTAATGAATTGATAATAAACGAAAAAATTTCAAACAGACACTGAGGGAATGGCTTTTGGTATTATAGCCTCTCCTGCAAGGCGGCGATGAACAGCCGTACCTTGGGCGGGATCAGTCTTGGGCTGGGGGTGATGGCCCAGATGCCCCAGGGCTCCACCACCGCATCGGCCAGCTCCACCGGTACCAGCGCCCCCGCCGCCACCTCCTGCGCCGCGTTCCATGCCGCCATGCAGGCGATGCCGGCCCCGGCGATACAGGCGGCCTGCACGGCATCAATGCTGTTGGCGGTCAACCGCCCCTCCATCCGATGGTGCAGCACCCGCCCGTCGGTGACAAAATCCCAGTAAGGCAGGCTGGTCTGGATCAGGCAATCATGCCGGGCGAGATCGGTCAGACGGCGCGGGCAACCGCGTGCTGCCAGATAGGCGGGGGACGCGAAAAGCTGGCGCGTGCTGTCCCCCAGCCGGCGGGCCATCTGGCTGTTTTCCAGCGGCTTGCCGACACGGATCGCCAGATCCACCCCGTCGGCCGCCAGATCCAGCCGCAGGTCAGTCACCACCAGTTCCATCCGCAAGGCTGGATGGGCCGCCAGGAAGGGCGGCAACAACGGGGCAATCACCTTGCGGGCAAAGGCGCTGGAAGCACTGACCCGCAGCAGGCCCGATGCGCCCAGCGCCTCCGGCCGCACGGCATCGCGCGCGCCGGCCGCCCCCTCCAGCAGGGCGCGGGCATGGGGGAGAAATGCCTCCCCCGCCGTGGTCAGCGACAGGGCGCGCGTGGTGCGGTGAACCAGCCGCACACCCAATTCCGCCTCCAGCGCTGACAGCCGGCGCGAGGCCACCATGGGGGCAATACCCAGCCGCCGGGCGGCAGCAGCCAAACTGCCACTGGCCACGGCCTCCACCAGAACCTCGGCATCGGCAAGGTTGATCATATCGTTTTCCGATAGGCTGGCATATCAATCCTGCAAACTACCGCCATTTCAGGAGATAATCCAGAGTGTGGTCCATGAACCGCTAACGGAGTGATCTTCATGGACACCCACGCAATGACCGCCGGCCCTGTCACCCAGGCGCAGCCGCTGAACCGGGCGCTGACCTTTGCCCTGGCGGCGGGGGCCGGGGTGGCGGCGGCCAATATCTATTATAACCAGCCCATGCTGGGGCTGATCGGCCAGGAGTTGGGCGGCGGCGTCAGTCTGGTGCCCACGGCGACCCAGTTGGGTTATGCCGCCGGCCTGTTCCTGCTGGTGCCGCTGGCCGACATGCTGGAACGCCGTGCCCTGGTGGTGGGCACCTTTCTGGCCCTGGCGCTGGCGCTGGCGGGGGCGGCCCTGGCACCGGGGGCCGGCACGCTGATCGCGGCATCGCTGCTGATCGGACTGTTCAGCACCGTGGCGCAACAGATCGTGCCCTTTGCTGCCCATCTGGCCCCGGCACACAAGCGGGGTGCGGTGGTGGGCACGGTGATGTCCGGCCTGCTGACGGGCATCCTGCTCAGCCGCACCGTCGCCGGGCTGGTGGCCAGCCATGGCGGTTGGCGCACCATGTTCTGGCTGGCTGTGCCGGTGGCGCTGGCCATGGCCGGCTGGATGGCCCTGCACCTGCCGAAAAGCCCGGCAGAGGGCCGGCTGCGCTATGGAGCCATGCTGAAATCGCTGCTGCATCTGTGGCTGGAACTGCCGGCCCTGCGGCTGGCGGCCCTGACCCAGGCTCTGATGTTCGGTGCCTTCAGCGTGTTCTGGACCGTGCTGGCCCTGCGCCTGCAACAGCCGGATTACGCGCTGGGTGCCGATGTCGCCGGCTTGTTCGGTGTGCTGGGGCTGGTGGGCATTCTGGCCGCCCCGCTGTCCGGCCGGCTGGCCGACCGGGGCGGGCCGGCGGCGGTGGTGCGCGCCGGTGCCGCGCTGACCCTGGCCGCCTGGACGATCTTTGGCCTGTGGCAGAGCCTGACCGGGCTGGTGCTGGGGGTGATCGTGCTGGATCTGGCGGTGCAGGCGGCCCTGATTTCGAACCAGCATATCGTCTTCTCCCTGCGGCCGCAGGCCCGCGCCCGGCTGAACACGCTGTTCATGGGCTCCATGTTCATCGGGGGCGGCTTCGGTTCGGCCGCCGCCATGCAGCTCTGGCCCCTGGCCGGCTGGGCGGGCGTCAGCCTGCTGGGTGTGGGCCTGTCGCTCCTGGCCCTGTTGGCGCAATTGACCGCGCGGAAGTGAAAGACGCCTTCCCGGCCCTGATGACAGCGACCATGTCAGGCCCGATCCGCCGCCACCTTGCGGCGGATCAATTCCGGGGGGCCCGGTTGAGCAGACTATGCCCGCAACATATTTCCCACCAAATCCACCAGCACCGCGACAAACGCATCCGGCCCCACCCCGCGTTTGCGGTATTTCGCCCGCTTCACATACCAATCCTGCAGCATCGGCTTGATCAGGGCGGCCACCATGGTTGGATCGACCGGGCGGAAGCGGCCGGCATCGATGCCATCGGCGATGACGTCGCGCAACAGGCCTTCCGTCCACAATTCGCTTTCCACCGCCATCTCACGCCCCTGCTTGCCAAAGGCCTTGGCTTCCATGAAGGCGAAAACAAACCAGGGGCCCATGGTTTCTGTCAGATAGACATGGCGCGCCATCAGGGCGCGCAGCCGCGCCAGCGGATCACCGGTCGCAACATCCGGTGCGGTCAGCACCAGACCGATGGCATCCACCACCTGCCCCAGGATCATCAGCAGCAGCGTGTCCTTGCTGTCGAAATAGCTGTAGAGCGCGCCCATCGACAGGCCCGACTGTTCCGACAGGTCGCGCAGCGACATGGGATGGAACCCGTTTCGGTTGGACAGGGCCAGGGTGGTCTCAATGATCCGCACCAGATTGGGCACCGCCGTATCAGCCTTGCGTACCCTAATGGTGGCCTGATGCCGCTCCAGAATGCGGCCGCACAGCGCCGCCATCGATAGGTCGAATTCCTGCTGGAACGTGCTGTAACTGTCCATATCGGCCCCCTTCGCCGCCCGACATAGCATGAACGGCCATTGCCGGCGAAGCCGAATGACGATATAAAACGAGCGCTCGCTTTTTTGAAAGACCCTCGCCATGGATTTCGCGCTGCCCCCCGCCCTGGAGGATTATCGCCGCCGCATCCGGGATTTCGTGGAAGCGGAAATCCTGCCGGTGGAAGCCGACCGCAGCCACTGGGACGCGCATGAGAATATTGCCGAGGGGCCCTTGGCCGCCCTGCGTGCCAAGGCCAAGGCGGCCGGCCTGTGGACCCTGCAACTGCCACGGGAAGCCGGCGGCCAGGGCCTGCCCTTCACCGGCCTTGCCGCCTGTTATGAGGAGATGAACCGCTCCATCTTCGGCCCCGTCTGCTTCAATGCCGCCGCCCCCGATGATGGCAATATGCGGCTGTTGCATCAGGTGGGCACGGAGGCGCAGAAGCGCCGCTGGCTGGACCCCATCGTCGAAGGGCGGGTACGCTCCGCCTTTGCCATGACCGAACCCCATCCCGGCGGCGGGTCCGACCCGTCAATGATGCGTACCCGGGCGGAACGCCGGGACGGGCGCTGGGTCATCCATGGCCATAAATGGTTCATCACCGGGGCTGGTGTCGCCCAGCATTTCATCCTGCTGGCCCGCACCTCTGACGATCCGCGCAAGGGCCTGACCGCCTTCCTGTTCGACCGCGACCAGCCCGGCTGGCGCATTGAACGCCGCATCCCCATCATGGGACCGGAGGAACATGGCGGCCATTGCGAGCTGATCTTCGACGGGCTGGAGGTGGCCGACGAAAACGTGCTGATGCATGTCGGCGACGGGCTGAAAGCCACGCAGATCCGCCTGGGCCCCGCCCGGCTGACCCATTGTATGCGCTGGACCGGCCTTGCCAAGCGCTGCCTGGAGATTGCCGGTGCCTATGTGAAGGAACGCCACAGCTTCGGAATGTCGCTCGCCGAGCATGAAGGGGTGCAGTGGATGCTGGGCGAAGCGGCGATGCAGATCGAGATTTCCCGCCTGCTGACCATGCGGGCCGCCGCCGAACTGGATCGCGGCCATTTCGCCCGCAAGGAAGTGTCGATGGCCAAGGTACAGGTGGCCGACACGCTGTCGCGCACGGTGGATACCGCCATCCAGCTTTGCGGCGCGCGCGGCTATTCCCGCGATACGGTGCTGGAATGGATTTACCGCTATGCGCGGCAGTCGCGGCTGGTCGATGGCGCGTCGGAGGTGCACAAGATGGTGCTGAGCCGGTCCTATCTGGCCGAAGGGGACGCGTTCTGGGGGTGGTCATGAGCACCGCTTCCCTGTCACCCGCGCAGTTGCAGGGCCTTGCCGACTGGCTGGCCCGGCGGTCAGGTCAGGATGCACCCTTGTCGATCAGCCATCCAAAGGTACTGGGCTGACGGCCCTGCATGGGTCGTTGACGGCGGGTTCGGCTGGTCATACATTGATCAATGACTCATCAATCATGAATAAGCGGCGCTCGGCCGCAATCGAACAGCGGAGGATGCAACCCCATGTCCGTGATCAACAGCCAGCCGCCCCAGCCCGCCGTCGACCCCTCCCCCACGCCGCCGTCCTTGCGCGGCGATCCCATCACCGGCAGCCGTTATACCAGCCGGGAATTCATGGCCCTGGAATGGGACCGAATGTGGACGCGCATCTGGCATATCGGGGGCTGGGCGGCCGACCTGCCGGAACCGGGCGATTACATCACCCATGCGATCGGGCAGGAGAGCATCCTGATGGTCCGGCAGGAGGATGGATCGGTCGCCGCCTTCTACAATGTCTGTCCCCACCGGGGAAACCGGCTGGTGCATGGCGATCTGGGCCATGCCAAGGTCTTTACCTGTTCCTATCATTCCTGGCAGTTCGACCGGGCCGGCACCACCTGCCGGGTTCAAGACCCCGATGATTTCCCCCAGGGAAACCCCTGCGGCAAGGTCAAGCTGTCCGCCATAAAATGCGAGGTCTGGGGCGGTTTCGTCTGGTTCAACATGGACCCAGCAGCCCCACCCTTGCGCCACTATCTCGACCCTGTGGCCGCACAATTTGAAAAATACAGCATGGATCAGCAGGTTCGCGTGCTGTACCTGACGGCAGAGGTCAATTGCAATTGGAAGGTCATTCACGACAATTTCAATGAAAGCTACCATCTGCCGACCCTGCATCCCGAACTGTCGACCTTCATTGAGGATGCCTATCAGGACACGCTGTTCGACCTTTACCCGTCCGGCCATAATCGGATGCGGATGAAGGGCGGGATGCCCTCTCTACGGGCGCAGAGCGTCACCGATGTGGCCCAGCCGCTGGATGATATCCTGCGCGCCTGGGATCTGGACCCCGCCGCCTTTCAGGGCCATGCCCGCGATGCCCGCCGGGCCTTACAGGAACAGAAGCGACGCCTGGGCCGGGAACGCGGCTTTGCCCATTATGATCTGCTGGATGATGACCAGTTGACCGATTATCACCATTACACCCTGTTCCCCAACGTCTCCCTGACCATGAGTGCGGACGGGTTCCAGTTGCTGCGGCCGCAGCCGCACCCGACCGATCCGGAGAAATGCCTGTTCGATCATTGGTTCATGGTACCGGTGGTGCCAGGCCAGACGGAGGCGATGACCCCGGTGGGTCCGCGTTGCCTGGCAGAGGCGGAACATGAAATATTCAGCCATGGCGACCAGAGCCTGGGCTTTGTCGCCGATCAGGATCTCTCCATCGCCGTGGGGCAGCAGCGGGGCCTGCGCTCCCGTGGCTTCAAGGATGCCTATCTGACCGGCCAGGAAGCCCGGGTCCGCCGGTTCCACGAGATGATCAACGATTATATTGAGGGCCGGCGCTGATGCCCTATGCCTCCGTCACCGCCGTGACCCGGCGGCGACGGACGGGTTTGGGCGGTGCCTCTGCCGCTGGTGCGACCGCTGGCACCGCTTCCGGCACCGGGTCCAGCGGCCCAGCCTTCAGGCCCGTGGCAACAAAGCGCAGATAGGTATCCAGCATCTCCGGCGACAGGGGCCGGATCTTGCCATCAACCGCGCAGAACCGCATCAGCAGATAGGAGCGCGCACCCATCAGCATACTGGCCACCTGTTCCAGTTCCGCCTCGCTATAGAGCGGCGGTTCCTGGTCCTTCAGACTGCGCCGAAGCGACCGGACATAGCGTTCCAGCAGCATGTCAACATGGGCACGGAAGGCGGTGGGGGCGAAAAGCTCCGCCTCCATCATCAGGCGGTACATATAGGGATGGGCCACCAGATAGGCGAAATTCGCCTCCAGCCCCCGCCGCTCCACCTCCAGCAGGGAGGTGGCGTTGCGCACGGCATCGCTGATCTTGTCCAACATGCGCGCCCCCAATGTGGGCAGCAGCAGGTCGAACAGTTCCTGTTGTGACTTGAAATGCAGATAGAAGGTGCCGTGCGCCACCTTGGCCTTGGCCGTCACCCGCGCGATGGAACAGCCGGAATAGCCATAACGCCCGACGATCTTGGCCGCCGCCTCGATCAAAGTCAGGCGCGTGGCCTCATTCTTTTCCACCTTCTCGGCAGATGGCTTCCGTTTCCGCCCCTGTGCGCTGACCGCCACCGTCCCCACTCCTTGACCCTGCTTCGCCACCGGACGACTGCCGGCCGAGGCTGATTTCAAGGCGATGATAGCAACGGAAGGGGCCGCGGTTCAACCGGGGCGGCCTAATAAGGCCGTTCAGTCATCCGGGGCCACCACGATGGAGAGGCCGGTCAGCGCTGGGCCGACCGGGATCTGACAGGCCAGACGCGACTGCGGCATGGTATCGGGCAGGTCGGCCAGCAAGGCCGCCTCATCCGCGCTGACCAGCGGCAACTGACCCTCCATGGCATTCAGCACATGGATATGGCAGGTGCCACAGGCCATGTTCCCCCCGCACAGACCTTCTACCGACAGGCCGCCATTACGCAGGGCCACCATCAGGCTGTCGCCATCGGGGGCGTCAAGGCTGTGCCGGGTTCCATCACGGTCGGTTACCTGGATCAGGGTCATGGCGCTTCCTTTATTGACTTATGATTCATTGATCATAATCATATCGACAGGGGCTAACGTCAAGTGCCGTCTGGCGCAGACGGACAAAGGCAAAAGGGAGGAGCAGGAGACATGACGATTGCAGATGTGGTCGGCGTTGAACAGCGGGGGGCCGTGGCGCATGTCACCTTCAACCGCCCCGATGCGTTGAATGCCCTGGACATGGCGCTGGCCAGCACCCTGGATCAGACGCTGGCACGGCTGGCGGTGGATGAAACGGTGGGCGCCATCGTGCTGACGGGGGCTGGCCGCGCCTTCATGGCCGGCGGCGATGTGCGGGAATTCGCCCAGACGCTGGACGGCCCGGCCGCCGCCCGCAGCACCTATTTCAGCCGCCTGATCGACCACGCCCATGGCGCGGTGGAGCGGGTGTGGCGGATGCCGAAACCGGTGATCGCCGCCATCAATGGGCCGGTGGCCGGTTTCGGCATCGGATTGGCGGCGGCCTGCGATTTTTCTATCGCCGTAGAAAATGCAGGCTTCTCCCTGGCCTATTGCCATCTGGGCGCCACGCCGGATGGTGGGGCCACCCTGATGCTGCCGCACCTGTGCGGCCTGAAACAGGCCAGCGCGCTGGTGATGCTGGGCGACCGGTTCGGCGCCGCGGAGGCCCACCGGCTAGGCATCGTCAATCAAGTGGTGGCCGCCGATGCGCTGGCCAACACGGTGGACGCCCTGTCGCAACGGTTGGCCGACGGACCGCTTGGCACCCATGCCGCGACCAAGGCACTGCTGCGCGGGCCGCTGACCGCCGCCTTCCTGGCGCAGTTGCAGGCAGAAAAGGACCAGTTCACCGCCCGTGCCAACGGTGCCGAGTTTGCCGAGGGGCTGCGGGCTTTCCTGGGCAAAAGGAAGCCGGATTTCACCAGCCGCCCGGACTTGACAAGCCAAGACTCGCGCTTCATTCTGACTAACGAATCATAAATCAACAATATGTCATCACAGCCGGTCAAACCGGCACCGTGATCCATGGAAATCGGGAGGAAACAATGCCGTTCACGGGACCGGTGGAAGACCGGCTGGCCATCCGCGAGCTGAATGAAATCTATGCGGATGCCGTCAACCAGCATAATGCCGAGGATTGGGCCTCAACCTGGGCGGAAGACAGTTTCTGGTGCCTGCCGCATGTGCCGGGGATGGAGAAACTGTCTGGCAAACAAACCATCGTTGATGCCTGGGTGGCGGCGATGAAACATTATCCCGACATTGTGTTTCTGGTACTGCCCGGTTCCATTGTGGTGGCGGGCGATCAGGCCACGGCCCGCATGTATACGGCGGAATCCTATACCGACGCCGAGGGCGTGGCCCGACGCACCCATGGCCAGTATGACGACATCCTGGTGAAGATCGACGGGCGCTGGGCCTTCAAGTCCCGCACCTTCTCTGTGCGTTACTGGGTTTAAGGGGGGCATGATGGGACGTCTTGCCGGCAAGGGTGCCATCGTCGTCGGTGCCGCCAATCGAGACAATATGGGCCAGGTCATCGCCCGCCGCTTCGCCGCCGAAGGGGCCACGGTTGTGGTCGCCGGCCGCAAGCGGGAGGAGCTGGAGCGGCTGGCTGGGGCGATCGGCGGCCACGCCGCCCTCTGCGACATCACCGACCGGGAACAGGTTTTCGCCCTGGCCGCCTTTGCCAAGGAAAAGCTGGGCCATGTCGATATCGCCCTGAATGCCACCGGCTGGGGCCTGCTGAAGCCGTTTCTGGAGACGACGGAGGAAGAGTTCGACCAGATGAGCGCGCTTCAGTTCAAGGGGCCGTTCATGTTCTATCAGGCGGTGATCGGGGCCATGGACCGGGGCGGATCGATCATCCAGATCAGTTCCGCCACCGCCACCATCATGCTGAATGACCATGCCGCCTACATGGGGGCCAAGGCAGGGACGGATCACATTATCCGCGTCGTGGCGCATGAATTCGGGCAGCGCGGCATCCGGGCCAATTCCATCTCCCCCGGCCTGACCGCCACGCCGATGACGGCGGGGCATATGGCCATTCCCGGCCTGACAGAGGCGTTCCTGCCGGAATATCCGCTGGGCCGCATCGGCACGTCGGAGGATATCGCGGCGGCGGCTGTGTTCCTGGCATCCGACGAATGTTTCATGACCGGCCAGAATCTCCAGGTCAATGGCGGGCTGACCCTGCGCCGCAACCCGACAAAGGAGGAGATGGCGGCATCGATTGCGCGGGCGGCGGGGGGTTAGTGTGTGTCAGGTTTAGATTGAACCGATCATCCCTTCTCTACCGTCACCCCGGCGCAGGCCGGGGTCCAGAATCAAAGGCGCTTTGCTCTACGAAATGGACCCCGGCCTGCGCCGGGGTGACGGTGGAAAGTGATTGAGCGTAAACCTGACAAACTCTAATCGTCCCCCTGCCCCGCCACCTTGCGCTTACGACGCGGCGCCAGCGGCACCACCTCTGCCGCTGGCGCCGCTATCGCTTCTGCCGGCATGTCCAGCTTCACGCCCAAACCTTCGGCGACGAAGCGCAGATAGGTTTGCGTCAGTTCCGGGGTCAGCGGTTTCAGGCTGTTACCCTCCACACAGAACCGCGTCAGCAGGTAATAGCGGGCACCCAGCAACATGGAGATGACGGCATCCAACTGGTCTTCACTGAAGGCCGGCTGGCTCTGCGCCGCCATCGACCGGCGCAGCGACTTCTTGTAGGGCTTGGCCAGTTCCTCAAAATATTGGCGATAGGCCACGGGGGCGTAAAGCTCCGCCTCCGACGTCACCCGGTGCAGATAGGGATGCTGCACCAGATAATCGAAATTGGCCACCAGCCCGCGATGTTCCAGCTCGATCAGGCTTTTACTGTCGCGCACCGCCTTGCCGATCACCTCCAGCATCTCCGCGCCCAAGGCGGGCAGCAACTGGTCGAACAGATCCTGCTGTGATTTGAAATGCAGATAGAAGGTGCCGTGCGCCACCTTGGCCCGGGCGGCGACACGGGCGATGGAACAGCCGGCATAGCCATATTTGCCGATAACGCGGGCGGCGGCATTCAACAGCCGCGTCCGCGTCTCCTCATTCTTCTGGACCTGCGCTTCCGACCGCCGGCGGCGGCCGGGAGCTGGTTCCTGTTCATCCGATGGGGCGGTGGTTTTGGCTTTTCTGGGCGGCACGGGCAGACCTGGGATTTGTGCGAAAACGAGGCGTCATTAGCATACATGACTAATGACTCTATAATCATTTTGTCACACTCAACGCCGCAACTCAATCCACCCTCTTGCCCCGCAACATGGTTACCGGGACTCAGAAAGTGGCATTGACGGGGGGATGCTGAAAAGTTAATATGACTAGTGAATCAAAAATCATTCTTCGGGAGGATCGGACCACCGGCTCAGGTGCCGGGCACGGTCCGGGGCAGCGGGAAACGGCCGCAACAGCCGCCCCTTCTGCCTGACGCAACAGGGAGATTTCCATGCAGATCAGCCGCGAGCAGATGCTGCGGGCCTACCGCCAGATGGTGACGATCCGGGAGTTTGAGGAACGGATCCATGTCGATATCCAGCGCGGCGGCATTGCCGGCTTCACCCACCTTTATGCGGGGCAGGAGGCGGTGGCCGTCGGGGTGTGCGAACACCTGACGGAAAAGGACAAGATCATCAGCACCCATCGCGGCCACGGTCATTGCATCGCCAAAGGCTGTGACGTCATCGGTATGATGAAGGAAATCTATGGCCGGCAGGATGGCTTGTGCAAGGGCAAGGGTGGCTCCATGCATATTGCCGACCTGGATAAGGGCATGTTGGGCGCCAATGGCATTGTCGGCGGTGGCCCGCCCATCGCCGTGGGCGCCGCCATCACCGCCAAGGTGCTGAAGACCGGCGGCGTCGCCGTGTCGTTCAGTGGCGATGGTGCCAGCAACCAGGGCACGGTTTTCGAGGCCATGAACATGGCCGTGGTGCTGAAAGTGCCGAAAATCTTCGTGCTGGAGAATAACGGTTATAGCGAACATACCGGCTTCAGCTACGCCGTTGGCGGCCGGGATATGGTGCGCCGCACCGAAGGCTTCGGGATGCCGGTGTTCCAGGCCGATGGCTATGATTTCTTTTCCGTCTATGAGGCGATGCGTCAGGCGACGGAACTGTCGCGCAATGGCGGCGGCCCCTGCGCCGTCTATGCCGAATGCACCCGCTTCTTCGGCCATTTCGAAGGCGACCCGCAACTTTACCGCGCCAAGGATGAGGTGGCGCGGCTGCGCGCCGAAAACGACAGCCTGAAAATCTTCCGCCAGCGGGTGACGGAGACAGGATTGCTGCCCGGCAGCGATCTGGATCAGGTGGAAAGTGAGGTGCGGGAGTTGATCGACCGCGCCGTGCGCGAAGCGGTGGCCGCCCCTGCCCCCACCGAAGCCGACGTTCTGACCGACGTTTATATCAGCTATTGAGCGGGAGCCTGACCCATGCCCAAAATTTCCATGCGCCAGGCGATCAATGACGCCCTGCATCTTGAAATGGAACGCGACCCCCGCGTGATCGTACTGGGGGAGGATGTGTCCGGCGGGGCCGGCGGCACCTCGGGTGAGCGGGAGGCTGCCGGCGGTGTCTTCGGCCTGACCAAGGGGCTGCTGCCCCGCTTCGGCGAAGACCGGGTGATCGACACGCCGATCAGTGAAAGCTGTATCGTCGGGGCCGCCAATGGCGCGGCCCTGACCGGCCTGCGCCCGGTGGCGGAGATCATGTTCGCCGATTTCGTCGGCGTCTGTCTGGACCAGTTGCTGAACCAGGCCGCCAAGTTCCGCTACATGTTCGGCGGCAAGGCGCGCACGCCGCTGGTCATCCGCATGACCTGCGGCGGCGGCATGAATGCGGCGGCCCAGCATTCACAGACGATCTATCCCATGCTGACCGGCATTCCAGGATTGAAGGTGGTGGTGCCGTCCAACGCCTATGACGCCAAGGGCCTGTTGCTAACCGCCATCCGCGATGATGATCCGGTGATCTTCTTCGAGCATAAATCGCTCTATATGGACGAATGCGAGGTGCCGGACGGGGATTACACCATCCCCTTTGGCGAGGCGGCGATGGTGCGCGAGGGCGAACATGTCACCGTCGTGGCCCTGGCCCGCATGGTGCCGCTGGCCATCGGCGTGGTGGACAAGCTGGCGGCGGAGGGGATCAGTTGCGACCTGATCGACCCGCGCACCACCAGCCCGCTGGACGAGGAAACCATTCTGGAAAGCGTGCGGGCCACGGGCCGGCTGGTGGTGGTGGATGAAAGCCCACCGCGCTGCTCCGTCGCCGCTGATATCGCCGCCATGGTGGCGGAAAAGGCCTTCCACCATCTGAAAGCCCCGATCATCCAGGTGACAGCCCCGCACACGCCCGTGCCATTTGCGCGGGAGTTGGAGGCCGCCTATCTGCCGTCGCCGGAAAAGATTGAAGCCGCCATCCGCAAAGTGCTTGGCAGCCGCTGATAAAGGGGGAACGACGCGATGAACGCCATCACCCCGATCATCATGCCCAAATGGGGCCTGGAAATGTCGGAAGGGACGATTTCCAACTGGCACGTCGTGGAGGGGCAGAGCCTTTCCCGCGGCATGGAAATCGTCGATATCGAAACCGCCAAGATCGTCAACACCCTGGAATCCGATCTGGAAGGCACGGTGCGCCGCCTTGTGGCGCCCGTGGGCCAGACCCTGCCCGTCGGCGCCCTGATTGCCATCGTCGCTGATGCCGGGGTGACGGATGCCGATATTGACCGCTTCATCCGGGGGGACATAGCAGCGCCACAGGCGGAACCGGCCCGGGTTGACACCCGGTCACAGGAGGTAGCCGAGCCGGTGGCCGTCAGCGACCCCGATCTGGAGCGCCGGAACGAGACGGTATCGGCCACCCCGATCGCCCGGCGCATCGCCAATCGGCATGGGGTGGACCTGTCGCGCCTGACCGGTACCGGGCGCAACGGCCGCATCAATCAGGAGGATGTGGAGGCCTATCTGGCCAACCATCCTGCTTCAGCGCCTGTAAACACTGCACCGGCAATCATCGACAACCGGTCGATCCATGCCACCTCCCGCGCCATCCGGCTGGCCAACCGGCTGGGCATTGACCTGTCCCGCCTGTCCGGCACCGGGCGGAACGGGCGGGTGAATGTGGACAATGTGGAACGCCACGCCGCCGCCAGCGGCTTGGCCCCAGCCCCGGCAGCAGCCCCCACCCCACCCGCCGGACCGGCGGCGCGCAAGCTGGCGGCGGATTTGGGCATCCCGCTGTCCAGCGTGACGCCGACAGGGCCAAAGGGCCACGCAACGAAGGAGGATGTGCGCAACGCCGCAGCCTCCCCGCCGCCAGCCCCTGCGCCGACTGCTGCCAGCGATCTGATCCCGCACAGCGCCATGCGCCGCGCCATTGCTACAGCCTTGACGGCGGCCAAGCGGGATGTACCGCATTTCTATCTGACCGCCGATATCCTGATGGATGATCTGCTGGGCTTACGCGGTCAGTTGAACGCCATGGCGGGGCCAAAAATCTCTGTCAATGATTTCATCGTCCGTGCCGCTGCCCTGGCGCTTGGCGATGTGCCGGATGTGAATGTGCAATTCACCGATGAAGGAATGCGCCGCTTCACCCAGGCCAATATCGCCATCGCCGTGGCGATTGAGGGCGGGCTGGTCACGCCCGTGCTGCGCGATGCCGGGGGCAAACCCTTGCGCACCATCGCAGCAGAGGCGGTGGGGCTGGCTGCCCGCGCCCGCGACCGGCGGCTGACGCAACAGGATTTGAGCGATGGCAGTTTCGCCATTTCCAACCTGGGCATGTTCGGCATCCGGCATTTCCAGGCCATCATCGCCCCGCCGCAGGCCGCCATCCTGGCCGTCGGTGCCACAAGGCGGGAGGCGCAGGAAGCCAGTGATGGCGGCGTGCGCTTCCGCTCGGTGATGTCGGTGACGCTCTCCTGCGACCATCGCGCCATTGATGGGGCGGTGGGTGCCCGCTTCCTGGCAGCATTGCGCCAGCATCTGGAACAGCCGCTGGGATTATTGAGCTGATTCGACATTCGCGGCGATCAGGCGGTGGGGGAAATCTACAGCCTGACGCTGGCTGCCGCTGCGGGGGCCGAGACGGACAGCATCCTCTATGGCCGCTATCTGGACCGGTATGAGCGACGGGATGGCGTGTGGAAATTCAGCCACCGCCAGTATCTGATGGACTGGAACGCCAGCCCGCCGCGCACTGTATCCTGGGATCAGGGCGTTTTCGCCCTGATGCAGCACAGGGGCGGCCACGCGCCGACGGATGCGGTTTATGGGCTGTGGGGTGGGTAGAGGGCGCCCATAAATTCTTTCGTTCTTCGAGCCATTTAACCGTCATTCCCGCGAAGGCGGGAATCCAAAATCCGCGCTGTCGTATGGATTCCCGCCTTCGCGGGAATGACGGTGGTGAAGTGGCAACGCTTCGAATAATGTTATAACTTTCCGAACAGATACTAACGCGCCAGGATCGTCACCGCCGAAACCCCCGGCGCCCCATAAACATGGGTATAGCCGGTGCGAACCCTCTTCGGCACCTGCCGCACCCCGGCATCCCCGCGCAATTGCAATACCGTCTCATAAACCTGTCGCAGGCCTGACGCCCCGATGGGCTCCCCATTGGCCAGACAGCCACCATCGGTATTGACCGGCAACCTTCCATCCAGCCGGGTCCATCCTTCCCGCAGCCATTTTTCCTGTTCGCCATCCCGGCAGAAGCCGTTTTCCGCCATATGCATGATCTCGGCCCCGCTTTCGGTATCCTGAAGCTGGGCAATGTCGATATCTTCCGGCCCAATGCCGGCCATGGCGAAGGCCCCGCGCGCGGCGATGGGGGTGGCACCTTCGCCGTCTTCCACCGACAGGCTGGGGCTGAACACCTCAAACGACCCCGCGCCGCGCGTGCGCATGGCGGCCGCCTTCAGCCAGACAGGATGACGTGTCAATTGCGCCGCCTTTTTTGGGCTGGCCAGGATCAGGGCCACCGCCCCTTCGCCGGGGGAACAGAACATATATTGCCGCAGCGGATCGCTGATCATGGTCGATTGGGCAATCTCCGCATAGGACAGCGCCCGGCGACGCCAGGCGGTGGGGTTCAGCGCCCCATTGGTAAAGGCCTTTTCCGCCACCCGGATCAGGGCATCATCGGTGATGCCATGCAGGGCCATATAACGCTGGATTTTCATGGCGAAGAACTGGGTGGTCAGGGCAAACCCCACCTCCCCATACCATTCCGGCAGACCCCAATCGGCGGGGCGCACGCGGAACGATCCCTGTTCATGCTTATCAAAGCCGACAACCAGGCCCAGATCATATTGCCCGGACCGGATGGCGCCATAGGCGGAGATCAGGGCCGAGCCCCCCGTGGCGCAACCATTGGCGACATTGATGAATTGCAGGCCGGTCAGGCCCAGTTCCTCCACCATCGTGTCGGCATTGCCGCCATCCTGGCTGCCGCCATAGGCAAATTGCACATCGCCCCAGGTGATGCCGGCATCCCCCAGCGCCTGACGCACAGCAAAGGCCCCCTGTTCCAGACCGGTTCGGTCCGGTGTCCGCCCGAACGGATGGATACCGATACCGACAATCGCCACATCCGACATGGCAAAACCCTCCCCCTGTTTATTCTCAAGCCACCGGTTGGAATGCGTACATCAGCAGGTCTTGCCCCTGTTCATCGCGGAACAGCGGGCGGATGGTCAGGCGCATCGGCATCCCGATGCGCAAATCCGCCGGTTCGCAATCCACCAGCCGTGTTTCCACCCGCACCTGTCCCGGCAATTCCACATAGCCCAGCGCAAACGGCTGGAATTCCGCCTTCGTCTCCCGTCCCAGATAGGGGGGCTGCTTGGGCAGGAAACGCTGCACCGTCCAGCTCCACAACACACCCGCACGCGCCAGTTCGACCGGCTGTTCACCCGGACGGCCCATGAAGGGGAAGCGGAGGCGCCCGCGCGCATCAACCCCACCGATCAGGGCCGGATCATCGCTGGGCCAGGTGAATACATTGTCGGCAAGCGGTTTGCCCTCCATCGCCATGATGGTTCCTCCGTTCGTCTGCCGCGTCGCTGAAAGGCCAACGCCTCCGCCCTGCGGATGCGTTGACTTTTGATTCATCAGTCATGATAATGACGATGAAGGCGGGTGCTTGTCAATTCCGCTGGGGGCCTTACCCTGCCCCGCCACAAACAATCGATAAACGGGAGGAGTTCCGATGGACCTTCGGCTGAGCGGTCGCCGGGCGCTGATCACCGGTTCCACACGCGGCATCGGCCGCCGCATTGCCGAGGCGCTGGCGCGGGAGGGCTGCGCCATCGCCATTGGTGCGCGCAAGGCGGACGAAGTGGATGCTGCCATCGCCGACCTGTCGGGCCTGGGCGTGAAGGTGGTGGGGGCGGCCATGGATGCCGCCGATGCGGATTCGGTCAAGAACTGGGTCGCCCAGATGGCCGATGCCCTGGGCGGCATCGATATCCTGATCCCCAACGTGTCAGCCGGCGGCAGCCTGAACGGGGAGCAAAGCTGGCACGACGCCTATCAGATCGACGTGCTGGGCACGCTGCGCGCCATTGATGCCGCCCTGCCGGCGCTGGAAGCCTCCGGCCAGGGGGCCATCACCATCACCGGTACCACGGCAGCGGTGGAAACCTTCATGGCCCCGATGGCCTATAACGCCATGAAGGGTGCCGTGATCGTCCATGCCAAGCAGCTTTCCCAAACGCTGCTGCCGCGCGGCATCCGGGTCAATGTCGTCTCCCCCGGCCCCATCGAATTCCCCGGCGGCGCCTGGGAAGGCATCAAGGAAGGCGCACCCGACCTATATGCCGCCACCGTCGCCGCCCAGCCATCCGGCCGCCTGGGCACACCAGAGGAAGTGGCTTCCTGCGTCGCCTTCCTGTCCAGCCCAGCGGCAAGCTGGGTCACCGGCGTCAATCTGGTGGTGGATGGCGGCTATACCAAGCGTGTGCAGCTCTGACAAAGGCGGGAGGGGAAAAGCATGTCCAGCAGGATCGACGTCTATCTGGTGGCCGGCGGCAAATATCACGACATCAATTTCGCCCGGCTGGAGCTGTTGAAGCTGCTGGCCGAGCATGAGGATATCAGGGTGGAGGTGGGGCCGGATTATAGCCGCATTGATGAGATTGAGGCGGCGGATGTGCTGGTCACCTATACCTGCGACGTCGTGCCCACGGCCGAACAGCAGGCAGGCTTGCGCCGGTTTCTGGCCAAGGGCGGCAAATGGTTCGCCCTGCACGGCACCAACTCGGTGATCAAGTTTCTCGACGATGGGCGCATCGACTGCCCCGATCTGGATGGGGACCTGACGGATATGTTGGGCAGCCAGTTCCGCGCCCATCCGCCCATCTGCCGTTATGAAATCCAGGTGACGGACAGCACCCATCCGCTGACCCGTGGCCTGAAGAATTTCTGGGTGGAGGATGAGCTGTATCTGGGCAGTGTCAGCCCCGGCAACCGCACCCTGCTGCATACGCGCTGGGGCGGCAATTGCGCCCCCTTCGTGCAGGAGGATTGGCCAGAGGCCGACCACCCCGTGCTGTATCTGCGCGACCATGGGCCGGGACAGGTGCTGTATCTGGTACTGGGCCATTGCCGGGGCAAACATGATTTGCGCCCGCTGATGGAGGAATATCCCCATAACGAGCACTGTTCCTGGCAAAGCCCGGTTTTCTATGAGCTGCTGCGCCGGGGCATCCGCTGGGCCACGGGGCGCGATGCGATGGGGGCGGCGTTCTAACCGCCGCCTACCCTTTCACCCCCACCAGCACCCGCCCGCCTTCCACCTTCACGGAAAAGCAGGCCAGCGGGCGGTAGCCGGTGCCGCCCAGCGCGCCACCGCTGGCCAGATCAAAGCGGGCACCATGCAGCGGGCAGGAAATGCTGTTCTGCCGCAACCGCCCGCCCACCAGCGGTGATTCCGCGTGCGGGCAGCGGTTGCGCACGGCAAAAAAGCCGCCCGCCGCATGGCACACCAACACCTCCTCCCCCGCCAGCGTGAAAAGCCGCATCTGCCCCAGGGGCAGATCATCGGCGGACAGCAGGTCGTGATAGGTCAGATCGGCAACGGCATTTTCAACAGACATGGCACCATCCTGCACAGGCGCGGCACGGGACAAGGGGTTACAGGCGGAATGATGATTGACCCTTGATTCATCAGTCAACATAAAAATTCCCCCGTCGCTGTTCGCAACCATTGACGACGCCCGCCACCCGATCTAACCTGATTTATGACTCATCAATCATAACAATAACTGGAGGAAGGCCATGTTGGGGATCGACCTCATGCGCGACCCGGCCATCCAGGCGTTCCGGGCGGATGTGCAGCAATTCTGCGCCACGCACCTGCCCCGCGATATCCGTGACAAGGTGCTGGCGGGCCAGCATCTGGTGAAATCGGATTATGTGCGCTGGCAGAAGATCCTGTTCGACAAGGGCTGGATCGTCGGCCATTGGCCGCGTCCCTATGGCGGGCAGGACTGGACGCCCTTGCAACGCGCCATCTTTGACGATGAAACCAGCAAGGCCGGCGCCCCCTGGCTGACCCCGTTTGGCGTCTGCTATGCCGGGCCGGTCATCTACACCTTTGGCAGCCAGGCACAGAAGGATCGGTACCTGCCCGGTATCCGCAGCACCGACACTTGGTGGTGCCAGGGCTATTCCGAACCCGGTGCCGGGTCCGATCTGGCCAATATCAAGACGCGGGCTGTGCGCGATGGCGACCATTATGTCGTGAATGGCCAGAAGACCTGGACCACCATGGCGCAATGGGCCGACATGATGTTCACCCTGGTCCGCACCAGCAGCGAGGGCAAGCCGCAGAACGGTATTTCCTTCCTGCTGATCGACATGAAAACGCCGGGCGTTACCGTCCGCCCCATCATCAGCATCGATAAATGCCACCACCTGAATGAGGTGTTTCTGGACGATGTCCGGGTGCCGGCTGAAAATCTGGTGGGGGAGGAAGGGCGCGGCTGGACCTATGCCAAGTTCCTGCTGAACAATGAACGGCTGCTGGGGGCAGAGGTGGGGAAATCCACCCGCCTGTTGCAGCAATTGCGCCGGACGCTCGCCGATATCCGCGACGGGGGGCGGCCCCTGTCGGATGATCCGCACTGGCGGCGGCGGCTGGGGGAGTTGCGGGCCCGCCTGCTGGCGCTGGAGGCCGTGTGCAACGAATATCTGGCCGCCGCGGAGGCCGGGTCCACCCCGGGGCTGGAGGTTTCGGCCCTGAAGATCATGGGATCGGAACTGATCCAGGGCATCACGGGTGCCATGGTCGATGCGCTGGCCGTGAAGGGGTTGGTCTATCAGACGGAAGGGCTGGAACCGGGCTGGCAGACGCCGCCGGTCGGGCTGCCCGGTGCGCCCGGCATGATCCGCGAACATCTGCATGACCGGGCCACCACCATTTATGGCGGGGCCAACGAGATCCAACGCAACATCCTGGCGAAGGCCGTGCTCGGCCTCTAGGGAGCATCATGTCGGCATTCACCCAAGAAGACCGCAGCCTGCTGGCCGACAGCATCAACCGCTTCGTTGCGGATGCCTATGGCCCGGAACGCCGCGCGGCCATCCTGACATCCGATGAGGGTTTCGGCCGCGCGGAATGGGCGACATACGCTGAGCTGGGCTGGCTGGGCATCGCCATTGCCGAGGCGCATGGCGGGTCCGGTGGCGGGCTGGCGGAACTGGCCGTGCTGATGCGCGCCGCCGGTCACGGCCTGCTGATGGAACCGCTGCTGCCCACGCTGGTGCAGGCGGCGGGTGCCCTGGCGGGCGGCGGCAGCGCGGCGCAGCAGGCGGAATGGCTGCCCGCCATCGCAGAGGGGCGGGCCATCCTGGCCTTTGCCCAGGACAATGCCGCCCAGGATGAAGCACCCGTGATCGCAGAGGCAACCGGCGACGGCTACCGCCTGTCCGGCCGGCGTGGCTTCGTGCTCTACGGTGCCGCCGCAGACCGGATCATCGTCAAGGCGGAACGGGCGGGACAGCCGGCCCTGTTCCTGCTGTCCCCCACGGCCCCCGGCGTCACCCTGGCCCATGCGCGCAGCATTGATGACCGACCCGTCTCCGACCTGACACTGGACAGGGTGCAGGTGGCGGAGGCGGACCGGCTGCCGGGGGGTGACGCGGCTTTGTTGGAGCGGCTGAACCAGATGGCGGCCCTGGCCGTCTGTGCCGAGGCGGTGGGCGCCATGCAGGCGGCAAACCGGCTGACCCTGGACTATCTGAAAACCCGCACCCAATTCGGCACCAGCATCGGCAACTTTCAGGTGCTGCAGCACCGGATGGTGGATATGACGCTGGCCGCGCAGGAGGCCGCCGCCATCACCTGGGCCGCCATCGGGGCCGCCAGCATCGGCGCCGCGGAAACACTCGTCCTGACCGCCGCCGCCAAGGCCCGCAGCGCCGCCGCCGCCCGCCTGATCGGCGAACAATCCATACAGTTGCATGGCGGGATTGGCATGACAGAAGAGTATGTCATCGGGCATTACTATCGGCGCCTGATGCTGCTGGAAACGCTGTTCGGCGGGGCAGGCTGGCATCTGGATCGGTTGGGCGGCTGGACGGCTGCCGGCATTGATGGGGAGAAGGCCTGATGGTCACGGCGCTGGACCCTGCACCCACCCTTTGGACGGCGCAGCCCCTGGCCGTGCTGGCCCGCCACCATGCCGAGCGGGCGCCCGATACCGTCGCCTTCCTGAACCAGGATCAGCATCCCGGCACCTATGCCAGCCTGCTGACGGATGCCGAAGCCCTGGCGGTTGGCCTGTGGGATCTGGGCCTGCGCCCCGGCGATGTGATCAGCTTCCAGTTGCCCAACTGGATGGAGGCGGTGCTGGTGGATATGGCCGCCGGCCTGCTGGGCCTGGTCTGCAACCCCATCGTGCCGATCTATCGCGGGGCGGAGGTCGGGTTGATCCTGGCTGACTGCAAAAGCCGGCTTATCTTCATCCCTGATAGCTATCGCGGCTTCGACTATACGGCCATGCTGGCGGCGCTGCGCCCCGCGCTGCCCGACCTGCGCCATGTGGTGCAGGTGCGGGCGGGCACGGCGGCGCTGACGCTGGAAGGGTTGATAGAGGCGGGCCGGGGCCGGCGGATCGACTGGCCGACCGTGGCCCCCGATGCCCTGAAACTGGTCATGTACACCTCCGGCACGACGGGGCGGCCCAAGGCGGTGATGCATGATCATCGCTCCATCGCCCGCGTATCGCATATTTTCATGGGCTATTGGCGGCTGGAACCGGGCGATCTGATGCTGATGCCGTCGCCCGTCACCCATATTACCGGCTATTCCAACGGGATCGAGTTGCCCTTCACCGATGGCACGCGCACCCTGTTCATGGAACGCTGGAACGCGGATGAAGCGGTGGCCCTGATCGACCGGCATGGGGTGAATATCACCATCGGCGCCACGCCCTTTTTGCAGGAATTGCTGGAAGCGGCGGAACGCGCCGGCTCCCGCCTGCCCTCCTTGAAAATCTTCGCCTGTGGCGGGGCGGCCGTGCCGCCGGACCTGATCCGCCGCGCCAATGCCCTGTTTGAACGGGGCCGCGCCTTCCGCGTCTATGGCAGCACCGAAGCCCCGCTGATCACTCAGGGCTGCATGGGGGCGGATGAGCGGGAAATGGCCGCCACCACCGACGGCAAGGTCATCGATTATGACATCCGCATCGTGGACGAGGCGGGGCGGGCACTGGACCGGGGCCGGGATGGGGAAATCCTGGTGCGCGGCCCCTCCCTGTTCAGGGGTTATGCCGATGAAGGACAGACGCGGGAGGCCGTGGATGCCGATGGTTATTTCCGCACCGGCGATATCGGCCACCTGACGCCAGCCGGCGCCATTGTCATCACCGGCCGCAAGAAAGACCTGATCATCCGGGGCGGGGAGAATCTCTCCGCCAAGGATATCGAGGATGTGCTGCACCGACACCCGGCCGTGCAGGAGGTGGCGGCCGTGTCCATGCCGCACGCAAGGCTGGGGGAGACCGTCTGCGTCTATGTCGTGCCGCAGCCCGGTGAACGGCCCGATCTGGCCAGCATCACCCACCATGTCGCCGCCGCCGGGCTGGCACGGCAGAAATTCCCCGAACGGGTGGAGCTGGTGACCGACCTGCCCCGCACGGCATCGGGCAAGGTGCGCAAGGATCTTTTGCGCCAACGCGTCGCGGCACAGATCGCGGCAGAACAGGGAGGCGAAAGTGGCAAGGCTTGACGGCAAGGTGGCCCTGGTCACCGGCGGCACCGCCGGCATCGGCGCGGCGGCGGTCCGCCGCCTGACGGATGATGGCGCGAAAGTGATCTTCACCGGCTCCAACGCGGTGGCGGCGGAAGCGGTGTGCCAGGAAACCGGTGCGCATTTCCACGCCCATGATGTGACGGACGAGGCCGCCTGGCCCGCCCTGATGCAGGCCATTGCGGACCGGTTCGGCCGGCTGGACATTGCCTTTGCCAATGCCGGGATCGAAACGGGGGATGGCAGCATCGAAACCATCGGCATGGCCGCCTGGAACCGCATCCTGTCCGTCAATGTCACCGGCACCATGCTGACCTGTCAGCACGCGATTGCCGCCATGAAGGCCAATCCTGGTGGGCCTGGCGGGTCGATCATCATCAACTCCTCGATCAATGGTATGATGGGGCTGCCGGCCAATATCGCCTACACCACCTCCAAGGGGGCGGTGCGGCTGCTGGCCAAATCGGTGGCGGTGCATTGCGCGCGCACCAAGACCAATATCCGCTGCAATTCCATCCATCCCGGCATCATCGATACGCCGATCATCCGCCGCGCCGTGGCCGACACGCCCGATCCCGACGCCTCGCTGGCCTATCTGGGCAATATCTCCCCCCTGGGCCGGCTGGGCCAGGTGGAGGAGGTGGCGGCCCTGGTCAGTTTCCTGGCCAGTGCCGACGCGTCGTTGATCAATGGCGCCGAACTGGTGGCCGATGGCGGCACGACGGCGGGGCTGGTCGGGGTTTGAGGGTCTGTCCGTGTATGTCCTACGATTTTCCAGTCACTTAACCGTCATTCCCGCGAAGGCGGGAATCCAAAATCCGCGCTGTCGTATGGATTCCCGCCTTCGCGGGAATGACGGTGGAGAGGTGGCTATACCTCTGAAAAAACAATAACTTTCCGGCCAGTCACCGAGACACACGCAGTCAAACAAATCAAACAGGTTCAGGGAGGTTGCCGTGCCAGATGATCTTGCGTCCCAACCCAAACCCGGGGAGGCCCGTTGCCCCGGCACGTCGTGGAACGACCTGATGGATACGGACACGCGGCCCGTGCCCGACTTTCTGCGCCAGGAAAATTACCACTATATGGGCAGCGAACCGCTGAAGGCCGAGCGCTATACCAGCCCGGAATTCTTCCGCCGCGAACTGGACAAAATGTGGCCCCGCGTCTGGCAGTTCGCGGCACGGGAGGAGGATCTCCCCGAGCCCGGCGATTTCGCGCTCTATGAGAATGCCGGCCGTTCCTATCTGGTAACCCGTCAGCCGGACGGTTCCGTCCGCGCCTTCCACAATGTCTGCCTGCATCGCGGGCGCAAGCTGCGGCTGGAAGGCGGATCGGCGGCGGAGTTCAAATGCCCCTTCCACGGCTTTTCCTGGAACACCAATGGCAGTTTGAAGAACATCCCCTGCCGCTGGGACTTCCCTCACCTGAAGGAGGAGAAGATGGCCCTGCCAGAGGCGCAGGTTGGCCGCTGGGCGGGTTACATCTTCATCCGCGAAGCGGCAGAAGGCCCCAGCCTGGAAGAGTACCTGGCCCCCCTGCCCGACTTCTTCAAACGCTGGCGGCATGAGGAATGCACGACCGTCATCTGGGTTGGCAAGGTGGTGAATGCCAATTGGAAGGTGGTGGCGGAAGCCTTCATGGAGGCCTGGCACACGATCGAAACGCACCCGCAGATTCTGCCCTTCACCGGCGACGCCAACACGCAATACAGCACCTATGGCGACCATGTGAATGCGGCGCTGACGCCCTTTGCCGTCATGTCCCCGCATATCGATCCCAAGGGCAAACCCCAGCAATGGATCGTGGATGAATTCCTGAAATATAATGGCCGGGCCGGCGGTACCGACATGTCGGTGCAGGTCCCGGACGGCATGAGCGCGCGGCGCGCCATGGCCGCCGCCAATCGGGAGAAGTATCAGGCCGACAGCGGCTATGATCACAGCCATGTGACCGACGCCGAATTGCTGGACGCCTTTGTTTACAATGTCTTCCCCAATTTCGCGCCCTGGGGCGGGTTCATGCCCAATATCGTCTATCGCTGGCGCCCCTGGCCGGATCAGGACAAGACCTTGATGGAGGTGCGCATCCTGGTCCGCCTGCCAGCCGATGCGCCGAAACCGCCGCCGGTGGAAATGAACTTCCTGGGCCCGGACCAGCCCTGGACCGATGCCAAGGAACTGGGCGTGCTGGGCGACGTGTTTCAGCAGGATATGGAAAACCTGCCCTTCGTCCAGGACGGGCTGAAATGTTCCAAGAATGGCGAGGTGCAATTGGGCAATTACCAGGAAATCCGGGTGCGGCACCTGCACGCCACGCTGGATAAATATCTGGCGGATTGACCGGGTCAATAAAGCGGGGCGGCACCGGATGGGCCGCCCCGCTTCATTCAGCCACGGGCCGCGGCGACCGCGGCCGTGACGGCAGCACTGTTGTAGTAATAAGGCTTGATCAAAGACACCCGCCCGTCATCGGCGAAATGAAACACCTCCACCAGTTCCAGCGGATTGCCGGCCGGCGGCACCAGTTCCAGCAGATAGACAACATTGTTACCGGCGGCCATCTTGTTCTTCACTGCGATGGTGGCCTGGCCCAGCGAGGTGCCCAGCACCTTGGCATACAGGTCGCGCAAGGCCCCTTTGCCGGTATAGGTGCCGGCAAAGGGCAAGGTTTCAGCTTCCGTAATCACCAGATCATCGCACAGCATGGTTTCGGCCAGCGGCCAGTTACCGCTGGCTGTGGCGGCATAGAGCGCCTCTGTGGTGGCCAGATTGCGGGCGGCTGCGTCTGTATGGGTCACCTGTTCCTCCATGAAGGGATGGCAACGGGCGGGCACCATGCTCCCCCCAAAACCATCGTTATGATTTATGATTCGTTAGTCATTAACGCGGACCCTCACCCTTCTGTCAAGCCCCGCCGACGGCCATCCGGCACGCCATTCACCACCCTAAATCCGCCCTGTGGTGACGGGGAATTCAGCGGTGAAAAAGCGAAGGTGGATTGACGCCGGTTCAGGGCACGAATATAGTGATTAATGACTCACAAATCATCATTTCAAGCGGGAATGCACAAAGCGCCTGCCACACCGGAACCGGTGCCCCGCCCAAAGAGTCGCTGCAAACAAGCCCACAAAAAAAGACATCCACAGGGAGGATATCGATCATGGCTTGCGCACCCACCTTGCGTTCTACCCTGCTGGCGGCTGCCGCCCTGGTGCTGACCGGCACCAGCACCCCGCCAGCCCTGGCGCAGGCCGCCGGGGACGCATCCGGCACCCAGGTTGACGCGCTGGAAGAGATTGTCGTCACGGCCCGTCGCCGGTCTGAAACCCTGCAGGAGACGCCGCTGGCCATCACGGCCATCACGCCCGCCCAGTTGGAAAGCAAGGCGACGCTGAATATCGGCGACCTGATGGGGTCGGCCCCCAATGTGCTGATCACGCAGCAGAATTCCGGTGCCGCCGCCGCCAATGTCTCCATCCGCGGCCTGTCCTTTGCGGATGTGGAGAAATCCTTTGACCCGACCGTGGCCATCGTCGTCGATGGCATCTTCATTGGCACCAGCACCGGCGCCTTCCTGGATTTCTTCGATATTGACAGTATCGAGGTGCTGCGCGGCCCGCAGGGCACCCTGTTCGGGCGCAACACCATCGGCGGTGTGATCAATATCCGCCGGTCGCGCCCGACGGGGGAGAATGGCGGCAAGCTGGAAGTCAGCTATGGCAAGTTCAATACCTGGGCCACCCGCGCCATCCTGAACGCCAACCTGATCCCGGACAAGCTGGCCGCCAAGTTCTTCTATTTCCACAATGAAAGCGACGGCTATTACCGTAACGGCATCACCGGCAAGCGGGTTGGCGGCAATAATAACGAGAATTTCGGCGCCAGCTTCCTGCTAACCCCGACGGATAATTTCGAAGCCCTGCTGACCCTGGAAAAACAGGTGCAGGATTTCGATCCGGTCAATTCCAATATCTCCAAGACGGGGGAGGTATTCTGTTCTTTCGCCCCGGCGCGCGAATGCAACCGCAATACCAGGGATGACCTTTATACGGTCTTCAACAGCCCGGCCCATTCCAACTATAAATCCCCGGCAGCCACGCTGGAGATGAACCTGGATACGGACGGGATCGACCTTACCTCAGTCACCGGCTATCGCACTTCCGACGAGGCGCAGACGCAGGATTTCGACGCCTCGTCGGCCGATCTCTACTATACCAACCGCATTCAGGATTACTGGCAGTTCAGCCAGGAACTGCGGGGTGCCGGCAAACTGACCGACAGTTTCGACTATGTGGTCGGTGGCTTCTATTATGAAAGCAAGTTCAACCTGTTCCAGGCGACCCGGCTGTTCGGCGCCGTCAATCCGGGGGCTGACCAGTATAATACCGGCCGTGCCAAATCCTACGCCCTGTTCGGTGACTTCAACTGGAAGTTCGCGGACCAGTGGCGCCTGTCGGGCGGTGGCCGTTGGACGAAGGATCAGAAGCAGCAGATCAACCGCGTCGGCACCGCCCAGTATCCCAACTCAAAATATAGCGGCAGCAAATTCACGCCCAAGATCGTGCTGGATTACCGCCCGGACGAAAATAACATGCTCTATACGTCCTGGTCGCGTGGCTATCGTTCCGGCGGCTTCTCCAGCCGGGGTCAGACGCTGCTTTCCTCCACCACGCCCTTTGGCCCGGAAACGGTGGACAGCTACGAGGCGGGGTTCAAAAGCGCGCTGTTGAATAACCGCCTGCAGGTCAATCTGGCGGCCTACCTGTCCAATTACAGCGACCTGCAGCAGAACACCACCATTCCCACCACCGTCGGCACCGGCAATGAAACCATTGTCACCAATGTCGGCAAGGCCAAGATCAAGGGGCTGGAACTGGATGTCACCGCCCGCGTCACCCATGATTTGAAGGTCACGGCCTCGCTGGGCCTGCAAAAGAGCAATTTCGACGGCTTCATCACCACAGCCCCCAATGCCGCCGGCAAGCTGGTGAAGTTCGACTATTCCGACGTGAACATGATCTATTCGCCGGATGTCACCGGCTCCCTGACGGCGGAATATACGGTGCCGCTGGAAGCCGGCGATCTGGTCTTCAGCGGCAGCTATCGTTACGTCGCCCCCTATGATCAGCAGATTTCGCTGGGGCCGACGCAGGTGGATGCGTCGGGCAATGTCAAGGTTCTCTCCAACGATCCGCGCGTGCGCTCAGACGCGCAGAACCTGTTCGACGCCTCGGCGACGATGAAATTCGACGTCGGCGACAACAAGGCCAAGGTCACGCTCTATGGCCGCAACCTGTTCGATGATCGCGGCCCCAACGCCGCCTTCACCGTCGCCGGTCTCTGGTCCTTCTCCTCCGGGCGTGAGCCGCGGACCTTCGGCATCCAGCTCGGGTACGAGTTCTGATGCCGGCCCCGGCCAGCCCACTCGGCTGGCCGGGACATTTTCTTGCAAGCGGGGAGCTTGTTCCATGAATGTCAACCGACGCATCACCTTGCGTGCCCATCCAAAGGGCCATCCCAAACCGGATGATTTCGCCCTGATCGAGGCGCCGGTTCCTGAACCGGGGCCGGGCCAGATGCGGGTGCGCAACCTTTACTTCTCCATGGAGCCGGCCATTCGCGGCTGGCTGGATGGCAAGGATAATTACTTTCAGGCCATCCCCCTGGGCGGCGTCATCCGCGGCCCCTCCCTGGGTGTGGTGGAACAATCCAACCTGGCGGGGTTCACGCCCGGCGATTACGTCTGGGGCCTGACCCATTGGGAAGAATATTCAATCCTGTCGGCCGAGACGATCCTGCTGGAACGGCTGACGGTCAGCCCGGATATTCCGCTGTCGCATTATGTCGGCGCGCTGGGACCGTCCGGATTGACCGCCTATGTCGGGCTGCATGATATCGGGCGGATCAAGGCGGGCGATACAGTCGTCATCTCGGCTGCCGCCGGGGCGGTGGGCAGTGTGGCAGGGCAAATCGCCCGGCTGCGCGGGGCCCGGGTGGTGGGGCTGGCCGGCTCGGCGGAAAAGGCGGCGATCCTGACCGACCGGCTGGGCTTCCACGCCGCCATCAATTACCGCGCGGTGGATGATCTGCGGGCCGCCATTGCCGATACCTGCCCCACCGGGGTCGATGTCTATTTCGATAATGTCGGCGGGCGCACCCTGGATGCGCTGCTGCCGAACATGCGGGATTTCGGACGCATCATCTGCTGTGGCATGATTTCCGATTATAACAACCAAGCCAGCCCCACGCCCGTGCACAATCTGTGGCAGGTGGTGGCCAAGCAATTGACCATGCGGGGTTTTCTGCTGTTCTCTCACACAGACAGCCTGCCCCAGGCCCGGCACGATCTGCACCAATGGGCAGCAGATGAAAAGCTGGTGGCGCTGGAGAATGTCACCCGCGGCATCGCCCACGCGCCGGATAGTTTCTGCCGCCTGATGGCAGGGGAAACGGTCGGGAAAACCGTGCTGGCGCTGGATTGGCCGGATTGAACGACAAAGGGGCACGGGTTATCCGCCGGTGCCCCTGCTCCTTCAGTTTTAGCTGATGGGCCGTCCATAAATTTACTTTTCTTTTACAGCTCCTTAACCGTCATTCCCGCCTTCGCGGGAATGACGGTGGTGGATAGACAAGGTTTCGAAAAGCACCACAACTTCCTGGACAGTTACTCACCGGCTGGTATAGCCGCCATCAATCACCAGTTCCGACCCGACCATATAGCTGGAGGCCGGCGAGGCCAGGAACAGCACGCCGGCGGCGATTTCCGCCGGTGTGGCTTGGCGGCCGATCGGGTGCATGGCATTGACCGCCTGTGTGGCCTGTTCCAGCGATGCCATCGCCCCCAGTTCCACATAACGGTGGATGATATCCTGCATCATGGCAGTCCCCACCGCCCCCGGATGGACGGAGTTCACCCGGATCGGATAGCCCAGCGCACAAAATTCCAGCGCGGCCGATTTGCTCAGCATCAGCACGGCAGCCTTGGAGGTGCAATAGGCCGCGTTGAACGGCGCCCCGCGCAAGCCCCCGACGGAGGAGATATTGATGATGGAGGCCCCGCCGGGACGGTCGGCCCCGGCATCGCGCAGCAATGGCAGGGCCGCCTGGATGCCCAGCAGCGTGCCCTCCACATTCACCGCCTGACAGCGACGCCATTGCTCCAGGCTGGTCTCCGCGATGCTGGCCACCAGTGAAATGCCGGCATTATTGACCAGCACATCCAGCCGCCCATGCCGTTGGCGGATATTCTGCATCAGCCGGGACCAGGCATCCGGATCGCAGACATCCAGCACCGCCTGTTCACCGGCAACCGGGGCGGCGTCGGCGGGCCAGTGCCGGTCGGCCGCCACGACATGCGCGCCGGCGGCGGACAGGGCGGTGCAGATGGCCCGGCCGATACCGCCGCCCGCCCCGGTCACCAGGGCAACAGCCCCTTTCAGTTCGTCGCTCATGCTCTGCTGTCCCCCTATTGCGCTGTCCAGCCGCCATCAACCACCAGTTCCGCACCGGTCAGATAACTGGCGTCGGTGCTGGCCAGAAAGGCGATAGCGGCGGCAATCTCCTCTGGCTGGGCCAGACGTTTCACCGGCGTCATGGCGGCGATCCCGTCCAGCAGATCCTGTGCCCGGGCCGCCTTGCCCTGATCGACCCAGCGCTGCATCCCGACATGCAGCAGCGGCGTTTCCACAAAGCCGGGATGAATGGAATTGACCCGGATAGGCTTGCCCGCCTGGGCGAATTCAATGGCCACCGCCTTGCTGAACAGGCGCACCGCCCCCTTGCTGGTATTATAGGCGGAGGTCTCGGCAAAGCCGACCAGCCCCATGATGGAGGCGACATTGATCACGCTGGCGCCCCCGCGCCGCCCGGCCCCACCAGCCGCCAGAGCGGCCGTGAAGCTGCGCACGCCCAGGAACACACTGTCGACATTGACGCGCATCAACCGGTGCCAGGCGGCAAGGTCCAGCTGATCCACCGGCCCCACCAGATCGGTCCCGGCATTATTGACCAACACATCCAGGCTGCCCCAGCGGCTTTCCACCCAGCCGCGCGCCCGTTCCCAATCCGCCTCCGCCGTCACATCCAGCGGCAGATAGCGGGCGGCCGGCCCCAGGCGGTCCAGCACCTGCCCCACCAGGGGATCATCGGGCGGCGACAGGTCGGTGACCAGCACCTGTGCCCCTTCCGCCGCCAGCCGCACCGCCGTGGCCAGCCCGATCCCGCGCAGGGCACCGGTCACCAGGGTACGGGCATCCTGCAATCCACGCTCAACCATGCTGCCCCCCGCTCACTGCGCCCACATGCCGCCATCGACATAGAGTTCAATACCGGTGACATAGCGGCTTTCATCGGAGGCCAGGAACAGCACCGCATTGGCGATATCATCCGGCTCCCCCATGCGCCGCAGCGGCACGGCGGCCAGCAGCGCATCCTTCACCGCTTCGGCGCTGACAGAGGCCTGCATCATCATGTTGGTCCAGATCATGCCCGGATGGATGGAGTTGCAGCGGATCTGGTCGGGCGCCCCCTCGATGGCGATGGTCTTGGTCATGGACCGCACCCCGCCCTTGGCCGCCGCATAGGCGGACAGGCCCTGGATGCCCAGCGTGCCAGCGATGGAAGAGAGATTGATGATCGACCCCGCCCCCGACCGGCGCAGCAGCGGGAAGGCCGCCTTCACCCCCAGGAAGGAACCCACCAGATTGACATCCAACTGCCGCTGGAACTCCTTGGGCGTGGTGTCATCCAGGCTCTTGGTCAGGTGGATACCGGCATTGTTGACCAGCACATCCAGGCGACCAAAGGCCTTTTCGGTCTCGTTGATGACCTGGGCCCACTCTTCCTCCGACACCACATCATGGCGCAGATGGATGGCCTCACCGCCCGCCTGCCGGATGGCAGCGGCACATAGCTCGGCCCCCGCCTCCTCCCGGTCTGTCACCACCAGCCGCGCCCCTTCGGCCGCCAGACGCAACGCCGTGGCATAGCCCAGGCCGGGGTTGGAAGCGGCACCGGTGACAAGGGCCACCTTGCCCTGCATTCGACCCATTTCAATCCTCCCGTTTTTGCAACAGCCGGTCGGCGGGCATGGCCAGGACCGGGAAAAATCCCCCCGCCCAGCAAACCCGTCTGACCGACCTTAATGAGATTTATGATTCATTAGTCATTATTTCGACCCAACCGGCCGGGGCTGTCAAGCGCCATCCGGCCGCCCTTTCGCTTTTCTGCAAAATCGCTGAAATGCCATCAAACCCGCCTTGACAAGGTCGGCGCGGATGATAACGATGATGAATGAATCATAAATCATTGCAGGTGATTATTCGGGCGGTCGGGTCCGCGCATTACCAACCTGCTTTGCACAATAGGGGGAGTTGAGATGACGGCGCTTGCGGAGCAGATCAACCGCTCGGTGGAAGCGATGCTCACCTATGTGGAGACACAAACCACCGATCAGGCCGCAGACATCCTGAAGGTTCCGGCCCGCGACTATCTGGACCCTGCCCGCTTTGAGCTTGAAATGGCGCGCATCTTCAAACGGCTGCCGCTGATGCTGGCCCTGTCGATCGAGCTGCCGAACCCCGGTGATTACAAGGCGATGGAGGTGATGGACATCCCCGTCCTGATCACCCGCGACCGCGCCGGGCAGGTCCATGCCATGCTGAATGTCTGCACCCATCGGGGTGCACCGCTGGTCAAAGCCGGCCAGGGAACGGCCAGCCGTTTCGTCTGTCCCTATCATGCCTGGACCTTCCAGAATGACGGGCGGCTGTTTGCCGTGGCAGAGAAAGCCAAGTTCGGGGAGGTGGAGAAGGATTGCCACCGGCTGAAACAGCTCCCCTGTCAGGAACTGGCCGGCATGATCTTCGTCATCCTGACGCCGGGGCTGGCGATGGATGTGAAATCCTATCTCGGCGGCATGTTGGATGATCTGGAAAGCCTGGATTTCAGCCATTGGCATTTCTGCGGCAACCGGGATATCCAGGGCGCCAACTGGAAGATTGCCTATGACGGCTATCTGGAGGGCTATCATTTCGCGGCGGCCCATCCGGAGACGGTGCATCCGCGCACCTTCTCCAACATCATGCATTTCGAAGGGTTCGGCCCGCATCTGCGCATCGGCTTCCCCCAGCGCAGCATCGGCAAGCTGCGCGATGTGCCGCGCGCCGACTGGCATCGGCACCAGAATGACGGCTATGATTTCGTCCGCACCCTGTTCCCCAATCTGTCGATCTTCGTGGCGCCGGAAATCGCCCAGATCGCCCTGCTGCTGCCGGGGCCGACGCCGGGACAGAACCGTACGATCCTGACCTACGCCACCCCCCGCCCCCCGGCCGATGAGGCGGAGCGGGAGAAGATGGCCATGATGGCCAGCTTCTTCGGCGATGTGACCAACCAGGAAGATTATGTGCTGGGCCTGTCCATCCAGAAAGGGCTGCAATCCGGCGCGCTAGACCATGTCACCTTTGGCCGCAATGAACGCGGCAACCAGTATTTCCACCGCTGGGTCGATCATTATCTGACAGATGATCCGGCCGCCCCGCCGCCCCGCCTCTGACAAAACCTATCAAGGACCGCAAATGACCATCGTGATCATGGCCACGCTGGACGTGGCCCCTGCCCTGCGCGCGCAATTCCTGACCGAAGCCGATCCCTTGATTGAAGAGGCGCTGGCGGAGGATGGTTGTGTCGAATATAGCTGGGGTGCCGACCATAAGAACCCCGCCCGGGTGAATGTCTTCGAGCAATGGCGCGACGAGGCCGCCCTGCGCGCCCATTTCGCGGCCCCCGCCTACAGCACCATGGTCGGGCTGCTGCAAAAGGCTGGCATGACGGCAGCGGACGCGCGCAAATATCGCGTCGATCTAATCGAACCCGTCTATGACCCACAGGGGCAGGCACGGGCCGATTTCTTTACCGCCTGAAACCGGGGACGCACCATGGAGATCAATGAACAGACCGCCGCCCTTATTTCTGGCGGTGGGTCCGGGCTGGGGGCGGCCACCGCCCGTGCGCTGGCGGCACGCGGGGTGAGGGTGGCGCTGCTGGATATCAATCCGGATGCGGCGGCAACGGTGGCGACGGAGATTGGCGGTATCGCCATCCGCTGCGACGTCACCAGCGCGGACAGTGCCGCGCAGGCGGTGGCAGAGGCGGCGGCCAGCCATGGCCCTGCCCGCATCGCCATCAACTGTGCCGGCATCGCCCCGCCGGCCAAGATCCTGGGCCGCGACGGTCCGCATGATCTGGACCTGTTCCGCCGCGTGATTGAGGTGAACCTGATCGGCAGCTTCAACATGCTGCGGCTGGCCGCCGCCGGCATGGCCGGATTGGACCCGGTGAATGATGATGGCGAACGGGGCGTCATCATCAATACCGCCTCCGTCGCCGCGTTCGAAGGGCAGGTGGGCCAGGCCGCCTATGCCGCGTCCAAGGGCGGGGTCCATGCCCTGACCCTGCCCGCCGCGCGGGAACTGGCGCGCAGTGGCATCCGTGTGGCCACCATCGCCCCCGGCATTTTCCTGACGCCCATGCTGCTGGGCCTGCCGCAGGATGCCCAGGACAGCCTGGGCAAACAGGTGCCCTTCCCCTCCCGCCTGGGCAAGCCAGATGAATATGCGGCCCTGGCCCTGCATATCATCGCCAACAGCATGATCAATGGTGAAACCATCCGCCTGGACGGCGCCATCCGCATGGCCCCGCGATAAGGGGGTAATGACCCACGGGCTCTTATAATCAGAAGCAGATCACCCCCCGTTGATATGGGCCATACCGGGCGATCCGCCTTGCTGGCATCGCTGCTTGTCATGCCGGCCTGGATGACACCCTCCAGGCCGCCGCTGCCGCGATGGCCAGCGGCACGGCATAGATCAGGAACAGCAGGCCCCGGTCCGTGCCGATTTCCATCAGATAGCCCGCTGCAAGCGGCCCCAGAATGGCACCGCTGCGCCCCACGGCCATGGCGGTGCCGATGCCCGTGGTGCGGATTTCTGTGGGGTAAAGCTGGGCTGCCGTTGGGTAAAAGGCGTTGAAGCCACCCTGCACCAGCACCCCCAGCCCCAGGATCGTGGCAAAGGTGGCAGCAATGGGCATGGAAACCCAACCGAACAGCAGCATCAGCAGCGTGGCACTGCCCAGAAAGACGGGGATCAGCCGGTTCAGCGGCAGGCGCGTGGCCAGCAAGCCAATACCGGCACTGCCGATGAAGGCACCAATATTGAAGGTGGCACCGGCCATGATGGCCTGATCCAGCGCCAGACCGGCATTGACCGCGATGCGCGGAATCCAGCTGATCAGAAAATAAAGCCCGGCCCAGCCCATGGTCATGCCCAGCCACAAGGCGGGGGTGGAACGGGCCAGATGCCCTTCAAACAGGGCTGACAGCTTCACGCCGCGCTTCTCCGGCAGCGGCGGTGCCGCCGCCAGCGGTGGTTGGCCCAGCTTGACCAGCAACTGGTTCATCCGCTCCAGCCGGTCTGGTGCCGCCTGCTTGGCCAGGAACTGCAAGGATTCCGGCATCAACCAGGCCACCAGCGGCAGAATGAAAACCGACAGCAGGCCGGAACCGAAGAAAAGCGGCTTCCAGCCATAGGCCTGGATCAGCACGGCCGAGGCAAAGCCGGTGATGATGGCACCGATGGGCCAGCCCGCCTGCAGGAAAGCCACCCAGAAGCTGCGCAGTTTGGCGTTGGAGAATTCCGACGTGATGGACGCCATGGAGGCCAGGATGGCACCAATCCCCACCCCCGTCACCACGCGCCAGATCGCCAGCATCAGCATGTCATGTGTCGTGGCCGCCAGTAACATGCCGGTCCCGATCAGGCTGATGGCGATCAGCACCACCTTGCGCCGGCCGATCATGTCGGCCAGCGGCCCCATCAGCATGGAGCCGAAGGCCGTGCCCAACAGGCTGGCCGTCAACACGATGCCCAGCGCCCCATCCTTCAACCCCCATTCCTGGGCGATGACGGGGGCCGCATAGGTCAGCAGCACCACATCCACCCCGTCCAGCAGGTTCAGGACAAAGCAGAGCAGCACCACGGTCAGGCGCGTAAGCCCCATAGGGGCGGCTTCCAGGGCGGCGACGCGCGCCTGAAAGGCCGCACTGGCCCGGTCCATCACCGGGTCCGGCTTCTTCAACATTCTTTTCCTCCCTGATCCGCGCCTGGCCTTCTATCGGGCCATGTCGCAGGATTTATCCCAGCATTGCCTTGAAATCGGCCCCCATGTCATCGGCATTCGGTTCCATGCCGGTGAAAAGCCCGAAGGCGCCCACGGCCTGGAACAGGGCCATGCCGCCGCCATCCAGGGTACGGCAGCCGCGTTGCCGCGCCGCACGCAGCAAGGCGGTTTCGATGGGGAAATAAACGATCTCCGCCACCCAGAGGTCGGGACGCAGCAATTCCTCCCGCACAGGCAGGCCCGGATAATCGGCCATGCCGCGCGGGGTGGTGTTCACCAGCCCATGGGCGTGGGGAATGGCGGTATCAGGTGTTGATATGGCCTTGGCGCGGCCCTCACCGAACAGGCCGTTCAACCGGCTGGCCAGTTCTGCGGCGCGCTCCATCTGCACATCAAAGATGGACAACTGCTCCACACCCAGGCGCAGCAGCGCATAGCCAACAGCGGCCCCGGCCCCACCCGCTCCCAACTGCACCACATGGCGCAGATCGGCATCGGGCAGGCCGCGGCGGAACCCCTCCGCAAAGCCCCACCAGTCGGTATTGTGCCCCGTCTTGCGGCCATCCTTCAGGACGACGGTATTGACGGCACCGATGGCGGCTGCCTCCGGCGACAGCTCATCCAGCAGCGGGATGATAGCCTGCTTGCAGGGATGGGTGATGTTCAGACCGTTGAAACCGAAGCGCTCCGCCCCGGCCAGCAGGTCCGGCAGGTCTGAAACGTCAAGGCCCAGCGGCTTCAGATCGATCAGGCGATAAACATAACGCAGGCCCTGGCGGGCCCCTTCCTGTTCATGCATCCGGGGCGTCAGGGATGCCTGGATCCCCGATCCGATCAGGCCCGCGAGGATGGATTTCCCGCTCATGATGGGCTGTTCCCCCTTCGGTTGCCAAGAAAGCTGAGGGCGGCCAGATATCCGTCGGCCCCAAGGCCGCAGATGACACCCGTGGCCGCCAGCGACACATAGGAATGATGGCGGAACGCTTCCCGCCGGTGGATATTGGTCAGATGCACCTCCACCACCGGGATGGCGCAGGCCAGCAGCGCATCCATGATGGCGATGGAGCTGTGGGTATAGGCACCGGGATTGATGATGATCCCTGCCGCCTCTGTGCGGGCGGCATGGATCCAGTCAATCAGCACCCCTTCATGGTTGCTCTGCCGGCACAGCACCGACAGGCCCAGCGCCTGCCCGTGCTGACGACAGCTTTCTTCGATATCGGCCAGGGTGCGGTGGCCGTATTTTTCCGGCTCCCGCGTGCCCAGCAGATTGAGGTTGGGGCCGTTCAGGATGTGAACAGGCTTTCGTTCCACAGGGTCTGGCAAGTTTCCCCCTGCGCCCGGCAAAGGCGATGTGTTTATCGTGGATCAGGCCATGGGATTGGCCGTTGCGTGAATGTGTACGAAATAGTACGTTCACGTCAAGGCGCGTCTTTCACGACCCGACAATCAGCATCAGACAAGACAGGGAGGGGACATGGAACGGGCGGATATGCCGGCCGGCGGCTTGGCCAAATCCATCGCCACCGTATCGATCAGCGGTACCCTGACCGGCAAGCTGGAAGCGGCAGCAGCGGCCGGCTTCACCGGTGTGGAAATCTTTGAGAATGACCTGCTGACCTTTGATGGCCGCCCGGCCGATGTGCGGCGCATCGCCGCCGATCTGGGGCTGAGCATCACCATGTTCCAGCCCTTCCGCGATTTTGAAGGGATGCCCGGCACGCTGCGCACCCGGACGTTTGAGCGGATGTTGCGCAAGTTCGATGTGATGGCGGAACTGGGCACCGATCTGCTGCTGGTCTGCTCCAACGTCTCCCCGCAATCCCTGCCGGAACGCGGGCGCATCGTTGATGATTTCCGGGAACTGGGTGACCTTGCTGCCGCGCGCGGCCTGCGCGTGGGGTATGAGGCGCTGGCCTGGGGCCGGCATGTGCATGACCATCGGGATGCCTGGGATATCGTCCACCGCGCCAATCACCCGCATATCGGCCTGATCCTGGACAGTTTCCATTCGCTGGCGCGCAATGTGCCCATCGACAGCATCCGCGATATCGACCCGGCCAAGCTGTTCATCGTGCAGATTGCCGATGCCCCCCGGCTGGACATGGATCACCTTTATTGGAGCCGGCATTTCCGCAACATGCCGGGCCAGGGCGACCTTCCCATCACCGATTATGTGCAAGCCTTGATCGCCATCGGCTATCGCGGGCCGCTGTCCCTGGAGATTTTCAACGACCGGTTCCGGGCGGGGTCAGCCTCCGGCATTGCCTTGGATGGCTATCGATCCTTGAAGCTGGTGGAGGATGAGGCGCTGGCGAAGCTGAAACGCCCCGCCACCATGCCGCCGCGCATCGATGTGCGCGGCGTGGAATTCATCGAGTTCGCCGCCACGGAGGATGAGGCGGGGCCGCTGGGCACCATGCTGGCCAGCATGGGGTTTGAACCCGTGGGGCGGCATGTCAGCAAGGCCGTCACCCGCTGGCGGCAGGGGGATATCAATATCGTGGTGAATGGGGAAACCGAGGGGTTCGCCCACAGCCATTCCATCGTACATGGTGCCTCGGTCTGTGCGCTGGCGCTGCGGGTGCGGGATGTGCCGGCGGCCCTGGCCCGCGCCGACAGCCTGCACATCCCGCGCTTTGCCCAGGCCGTGGGACCGGGGGAGATGGATATTCCCTGCGTGCGCGGGGTGGGTGGCAGCCTGATCTATTTCATCGAAGACGGCACACAGGAACAGGTCTGGCGCAATGATTTCGTCCCCCTGAGCGAAGCCCCGGTCGTTGGCTCCGGCCTGATCCGGATCGACCATATCGCCCAGGCCATGGGGTATGAGGAATTCCTGTCCTGGCTGCTGTATTATTTTGCCCTGTTCGACGTGACCAAGACGCCGCAGTTGGAAATCGCCGATCCGCTGGGCATCGTCCATAGCCAGGCGATCGAAAATGCCGACCGGTCTTTCCGGGTCACGCTGAATGGCTCGGCCGCGGCACAGACGCTCACCTCCCGCTTCCTCAACCATTATCTGGGGGCGGGTGTGCAGCATGTGGCCCTGTCCACCGGCGACATTTTCGCCACCGCCAGGGCGTTGCAGGAACGCGGGTTGGAGCGGTTGCCC
This sequence comes from Niveispirillum sp. SYP-B3756, assembly GCF_009495745.1. Lineage (GTDB taxonomy): Bacteria > Pseudomonadota > Alphaproteobacteria > Azospirillales > Azospirillaceae > Niveispirillum. The sequence continues at coordinate 537,195 of NZ_WIDQ01000002.1, read as the reverse complement.
ATTCCCCGCAACTATTATGATGATATCGAGGCCCGCTTCGGCCTGGACCCAGATCTGGTGGAGAAACTGGCGGCCCACGACATTCTTTATGACCGGACGGAGGAAGCGGAGTTCTTCCAGCTCTATTCCCGCGCTTTCGCCAAGCGCTTCTTCTTCGAATTTGTCGAACGGCGTGGCTATGACGCCTATGGCGCCGCCAATGCCGCCATGCGGCTGGCGGCGCAATCCCGGTTCAACACCGACACGGTTTACTGAACGGCGCAGCAACAGCGCCGGTAGGAACCAAGAACTTTCACTTCTTTTCCAATCTCTTAACCGTCATTCCCGCGAAGGCGGGAATGACGGTGGAGAAAGGGCAAGATTTCGGAAGGCGGGATAACTTTCCGGACAGACCCCAGAAAAGCAGAATAACGGAGGAAACATGTCCATCTGGTCGCGCCTGTTATTGGGCGCTGCCTGCCTGTGCCTGCCCCTGGCAGCATTCGCCCAGACCGTAAAGGTTGAGGGCGGGGTGATCGAGGGCAAGGTACTGGACAGCGGCGTCAATGCCTTTCTGGGCGTGCCCTTCGCCGCCCCGCCGCTGCGTGACCTACGCTGGCGTCCACCGCAGCCGGTTACCCCCTGGAAAGGTACATTCCATGCTGACCGGTTCGCGCCCATGTGCCTGCAGCCCATGCGCGGGTCAAGCATCAACCATTATTTCGGGCATGAGGCGATCAGCGAGGATTGCCTTTACCTGAATGTCTGGGGCCCCGCAGAACCGGCACCGCCGGGCAAACCCTATCCGGTCATGGTGTGGATTTATGGCGGGGCCTTCAATGTCGGTTCTGCCAGTATGCCCAATTATTCAGGGGAGTTTCTGGCCAAGCAGGGGGTGGTCTATGTCGCCCTTTCCTACCGCGTCGGCACGCTGGGTTTCCTTGCCCATCCTGAGCTGACGGCGGAGGGCGGGGGGCATTCCGGCAATTACGGCCTGATGGATCAAATCCAGGGGCTGCGCTGGGTACGCGACAATATTGCCGGCTTTGGCGGCGATCCGGGTAATGTCACGCTGGTGGGGCAGTCCGCCGGCTCCATGTCCATCGGCCTGCTGCTGGCCAGCCCGGCGGCCAAGGGGTTGTTCCATCGCGCAGTCGGGATGAGCGGCAGCCCCTTTGGCGCCCTGCTGCCACCCCTGCCGCTGGCGGAAGCCGAAGCGGACGGTCAGCGCCTGCAAGAGGCGCTGAAGTCGGGCTCCCTTGCCGATATGCGGGCCATCGCCGGGGACCGGATCATTGCCACATCGCTGCCCCGCCGCTCCCCCATCGTGCTGGATGGCAAGCTGCTGCCCCTGCCGCCTGATCAGGCGATGCAGGGGAACGGGCACAGCGATGTGCCGGTGATGATCGGCTTCACCCGCGATGAAAGCTTCCGCAGCCTGGGCCGTGCCAGCGATATCCCGGCCTTTCAGGCACTGGTGAAACAAGCCTTCCCCAGCGTCGCCGACAAGCTGCTGAAAGCCTATGCGGTCAGTGCGCCGGCGGATATCCCCCGTGCCATCAGCGATATTCAGCGCGATGCCACGGTTGGCCGGCAGGTCGCAGCATGGGCGCGGGCACAGAAGCAGCCCGCCTATATCTGGCTGTTCACCCGCCGCCATCCCTATACAGACGGTATCCGTTTCGCCGATCACGACCCGGCCACGGTGGGGGCCTATCACACGGGCGACGTGCCCTATTGGCTGGGCACGCTGGAGGCGCTGAACCTGTTCCGCCGTACCCGCGACTGGCAACCGGTCGATCTGGAACTGGCTGCCCGGATGCAAACCATGCTGCTATCCTTTGCCAGGGACGGGAAGCCGGCCCCCGATTGGCCCCGGTTCGATCCCAAACGGCCGCGCCTGATGGAGCTGGGGGAACAGGTACGGGTGGTGGATTGGCCACGTTACAGCACTTTGGACCTGCTGGCCGGGTGGGAGGCACCGCCGCCATCCCCGGCCACACCATCGCGCGTGCGTGATTGATACCAAATCCCGGTGAGGAAAACTCACCGGGATTTGGTACGGCGGCGACCGCCGCCGCGCGGCCCATGCCGCGTGAAGCCAAGCCAACGGAGTTGGCGCCGGCGCTTGAGGCCGGTGATCGGTTGCGATCACCGGGACATGGTATGAGGGGGGAAGATAACACTATGAAATATCTGTTGCTCTGGCTGATGCTGTTATGGCCCGTCAGCGTTCAGGCTTATGAAGCCGTTCCCAGCCCCACCCTGCGGCTGGTGCTGCAGGCACGCGTCACCATATCGCCGGCGGTGGAGGTGGGGGACAGCGACCATGGCAAGCGCCGTTTCATCCCCATCACCGGTGGCAGCTTCACAGGGGAGGGCATCAAGGGGGAGGTGTTGGCCGGCGGGGCCGACTGGCAGCTGGATCGGCCCGATGGCGTGCGGGAACTGGATGCGCTCTATTCCCTGCGCACCGATGATGGGGCGGTCATCATCGTCCATAACAAGGGCCTGTCGGTGCCGGACCCGCGTTACCTGATGACCATCCCCGCCTTCCATGCGCCCGCCGGCAAATATGAATGGCTGAACCGCCATGTTTTCGTCGGGCGGGTCAGCCCCGTGCCGGGCGGCGGGGCGGTGATCATCAGCGTCTTTGCCGCAAAAGGCTGAATTCGCTTCAAAACGCGCGGGGCCGCATTATCCTGTGGCCCCGCATGATCATCATCCAACGGACTTCCCATGAACGCCCCGGCGCCCAAGTCGAAATCGGCATCCCCGGCCCGCAATCCCCGCGCTGCCGAGGCTGATGAGACCAAGGCCAATATCCTGGCCGTGGCCCGCCGGGAATTCGCCGACAAGGGCCTGATGGGGGCCCGCATCGATGAGATCGCGGAGAAGACCGACACATCCAAGCGGATGATCTATTACCATTTCGGTTCCAAGGAAGGGCTGTATCAGGCCGTGCTGGAACAGGAATATATCGCCATCCGTGATTCGGAAGCAGCCTTGCCCATCCTGGATGTCGGCGCGGAAGAGGCGTTGAAGGCCCATATCCGCCTGACCTTCGACCATCATTTCAAGAACCCGGAATTTGTCCGGCTGGTGATGAATGAAAATATCCTGCACGGCGCCTTCATCGGCCATGTCGACGGGATCAAGCGCCGCAGCCAGCATGTCATCCAAGGCCTGAAGGCCATTCTGGACAAGGGCGTGGCCGAGGGGCTGTTCCGACCGGATATTGATCCGGTGGAACTGCATATGACCATCAGTGCGCTCAGCTTCTATAATGTCTCCAACCGCTACACCTTCTCCACCATCTTCGGGTACGAGCTGGGGTCGGAGGAAGCCGCCGCCCGGCGCAAGGAACAGGTGGTGGATATCGTCATGACCTGGTGCCGCAAGGTCTGATCCACACCGCCATCCAACGTTTTCCAGCACACATCGAGAAACGCACTGCGGCATAACAAACGCGATTGACGACGTACGAACTGTTTCGTACATTAACTTCATCAGAAAAATGTCGGGCCGATCTATCATCCGGACCCGAAAAATCAAAAATATCGGTCGGGGGGAAAGAATGAAGCGTTCCGTCACCGCCATGTCCGCCATCTTGTGCCTGTCGCTGTCTGCCCTGTCGGCTGTCAGCTTGCCGGCCCATGCTGGCGGTGCTGATATCGCGGCAAAGGCTGATATTGGCGCCTCGGTTCAACAGGTGGGGGCTGACACCTTCTCCACCGTTACCGTGCCCTTTCCCGATGGGGTCATCGGTCTGCCGGATGTGGTTTACAAGACCATCCCCGGTTACCGGCCCTTGAAGCTGGACCTGTTCCTGCCGCCGGGTGCCGGGCAGGATGGCAAGCTGCGGCCGGTCATTCTCTATATCCATGGCGGCGGCTGGATGGCGGGCGGCCCGCGCCGCAGTGCCGCCTTTCAGGATTGGCCCAAGGTGCTGGCCGCCATCGCTGCCCAGGGCTATGTCGTGGCCTCTGTCGGGTATCGCTTTTCGGCGGAGGCACCGTTTCCTGCGGCTGCAAAGGATGTGAAATCCGCCATCCGCTGGCTGCGGGCCAATGGTTCCCGCTTTGGTGTCGACCCGGCGCGGTTCGCCGCCTGGGGCCAATCGGCCGGTGGCCATCTGGCCGCACTGGTCGGTGCGACCTGCGGCGATCCCGCCTTTGCCGAAGACGCACCGGCCCCCGCACGGCCAGCGACGGTTGAAACCGTGCCCACCGGGGCCGGCGGGACGGATCAGGCATCCGACTGTGTGCAGGCCGTGGTCTCCTGGTTCGGCATCTATGATCTGTCAACCATGCCCAGCTATCTGAACAAGGATGCCCCGCCAACCGACCCGATGCGCCGGTTCCTGGGCTGTACGACCACTGGCTGCGATGGCGACCGCGCACGTCTGGCATCGCCCCTTGCCCATGTGGATGGCAAGGCTCCCCCCTTCCTGCTGCTGCATGGGCGCGACGATACTGTCGTACCGGTGGCCCAGCAGGAACGGTTTGCCACGGCGCTGGCGGCGGCCAAGGTCTCCGTGAAAACCCGGATTTTCGACAGCGCCAATCATAGCTGGATCGCCGAGAAGCCGGAACGCACGGCAGAGGTCAGCCGCCAGGCACTGGCCGACACCATCGATTTCATCGGCAGCATCATCGGCCCCCGCTGACGGGGGATCAAACAAAATCAGCAAAATCAAAGCCCGGGGGCCCACGCCGTTTCGGAACGGGAACCCCTGTGCGTGAGGAAAGGGAGGACATAATGAAAACCAAGACGAACCTGATGCGGCACAGCGCCTCGCCCTTGGCGCTGTCACTGGCGGCCGGCATGGCGCTGGCAAGCCCAGCCCTGGCTCAGCAGGCCGGGGCGGAGAAGGCAGAACTGTTGGATGAAATTGTCGTTACCGGCTCCCTGATCCAGCGGCCCAACAATGTCGCCGTCAGCCCGATCACCACGGTATCGACGGAATCCATCAAGGAAAGCGGTCAGGTCGAGATTGAAGCAGCGCTGAACCAGTTGCCCTCCTTCACCGCCGCCGGCACGTCGAGCACGGGTGGCCAGGGCGCTGGCGGGCGCGCCAGCCTTAACCTGCGCGGCCTCGGCGCCAACCGCAATCTGGTGCTGCTGAATGGCAAGCGCCTGCCTTTGTCCGACATTAACGGCAATGTCGATATCAACATCCTGCCCGAAGCCATTATCGGCAGCATCGATGTGATCACCGGCGGCGCTTCGGCCATTTACGGTTCCGACGCCATGTCCGGTGTCGTGAATTTCAAAACCATCCAGCCCTTCAACGGCGTGCGCGCCGACGTGCAGTTCGGCCAGGATGAACGCGGCGATGTGTTCAAGAAATCCGCCTCCGTCACGCTGGGCAGCGCCTTTGCCGAAGATAAAGGCCATATGATGCTGACGGCCAGCTATACAGACCGGCCGGGCCTGAAAGGTTCCAAACGTTCCTTCTTTGAATTCGTCACTCCCTCCTCCTTCATCGGCACCAGCACCTATGTGCCCAATGCGGCCAACCTGCCGACGCAGGCCGCTATCAACAGCGTTTTCAGCAAATATGGCATCGCGGCGCCGGTGGGGCGGACGCTGAACCTGGGCTTCAATAATGACGGATCGCTGTTCACCCAGACAGGGGCCGTCAATTACAAGGGGCCGACCGACAGCGGCTATGCCGTCATTGCCGGCAATGTCCGGATGCCCGTGGGCCAGCAGGTGCAGTTCCAGAACGCCCTGGAACGCAAGACGGCCTTTAGTTCCTTCGATTATGAATTGACAGAGGGCCTCACCGCCTATGGCCAGTTCATGTATGTCGACAGTGTGGTGAATACGGCCAGCGGCGGCAGCCTGACACAGATCGGCAATCTGACCACCATTCCGACCAGCAATCCCTTCATTCCGGCCGATCTGCGCACCATCCTGGCCTCGCGCCCCAACCCCAACGCGCCCTTCACCTGGAACGGGCGCTATGTCGGCATCGCCGACAAGAACTGGGATGAGCAATACAAGGTCAGCCAGTATGCGCTGGGGCTGAAAGGCGATCTGGCCGGCACCTGGAAATGGGATATCTACGGCTCTTACGATGAAAGCCGGCATGATCAGGCGCTCTATAATGCCGTGGTGAAAAGCAAGGTGCAGAGCCTGCTGAACGCGGCCGATGGCGGCAAGGCACTGTGCGCCGGCGGGTTCAACCCGTTTGGCATCAGCAACGCCACCAGCATTTCCGATGCCTGCAAAAGCTACATGACCAAGACGGCGATCAGCGTGGAAAAGCTGACGCAGGCCCAGGTGCAGGGCCAATTGTCCGGCCCCGTGCTGGAACTGCCCGCCGGCCCCCTGCAGGTGGCGCTGCTCACCTCGTACCGCCGCAACACCTATCGCTATACGCCCGACAGCGATCTGATGACGCAGAATATTGAGGCGGTGACCGGCTCCGCCCCCGCCCGTGGCAATATCAACCTGAAGGAAATTGCCGGTCAGGTGGATATCCCGCTGATCAGCGGGGCAGAATTTGCGGAGGAACTGGCCATCGGCGCCGCCGCCCGCTATTCCGATTATTCCACCACGGGCAGCGTCACCAGCTATGAAGCCGATCTGCGCTGGCGGCCGGTCAATTCCCTGATGCTTCGCGGATCGTACCAGCGCGCGGTGCGCGCCCCCAATATCGGGGAGCTGTTCTCCCCACCCACGGGCACCCAGGTGCAGTTCGGCACGCCGCCGGCATCGGTGGGCGACCCCTGCGACGCCCGTTCTGTGGCCCGCACCGGCGCCGGTGGGGCACAGGTGCGGGCGCTGTGTATCGCCCAGGGCGTGCCGGCGAACATCATTGACACCTACACATTCCCCACCACGGCCACGGGTGGCACCATTCGCGGCAATCTGGCCCTGAAGCCGGAAAAGGCCAATACCTTCAATGTCGGGGCCGTGCTGACCGTGCCGGGTGAAAGCCCCTGGTACAGCGGCACCGCGATTTCCGTTGATTATTATAACATCAAGATCAAGGAAGTGATCTCCGGCGTACCGGGCCTGACCACCCTGTCCAAATGCTATAATCTCGACGGCTCTAACCCCAGCTATGCCGCGTCGAACGAATTTTGCCAGTTGCTGACCCGCGACGCGCAGGGGCAGCTGCAGGATGTCAGTATGCCGTTCCTGAACCTGGGCGGGCTGGAAACCGACGGTATTGATGTGCAGATCAACTGGTCGGCCAGCCTGTCGGATATCGGGGCCGATGTCGGTGACGCCAGTGCTGAAATCTATGTCACGCCCGTCATCGGCTGGGTCAATCACTACAATATCCAGACCCTGCCGGGCAGCAGCTTCCAGGATTATGTCAATACCAGCACGCTGGGCCGCGCCCTGCCCCGCTGGAAGGCCTTGACCACGGTGGGCTACCGCTCCGACCTGTTCGGTGTCGGCCTGCGCTGGCGCTATCAGGGGGCGATGGAGGATGTGACGGCAGTGACCACGCCCAACAACCCATCCCCAGGCGTGCCCGCTTATCATCTGGTTGACCTGTTCGGCAATGTGCGGGTGAGCGAGACGATTGAGCTGCGGGCTGGTGTCACCAACCTGTTTGATCGCGGCCTGCCCACCGTCGCCAGTTCACAAAACAGCACCGACGTGGGTGTTTATGACGCTGTCGGCCGCTCCTACTATATCGGGCTGAAGGCGAAGTTCTGAAACGATCCCCGGCAGCATTCCGGCGGGGAGCTTCCCCGCCGGAACCAAGCTGTCACAGATAACGCATCAGGCCGTCAGATCGAACCGGTCGGCATTCATCACCTTCACCCAGGCGGCGACGAAATCCTGCACGAATTTCTGTGCATTATCGTCCTGGGCATAAAGCTCCGCATAGGCGCGCAGCACGGAGTTGGAGCCGAACACCAGATCAACCCGTGAGGCGGTCCATTTCACCGCCCCCGTCTTGCGGTCGCGGATTTCATAGGAGACGGCATCGCCCTTCTGCCAGCGATAGGCCATGTCAGTCAGGTTGATGAAGAAGTCATTCGTCAAAGCCCCTTCACGGTCGGTGAAGACGCCATCCTTGCTGCCGCCATGGTTGGCCCCCAGCACCCGCAGGCCGCCAACCAGCACCGTCACTTCCGCCGCCGTCAGGCCCATCAACTGCGCCCGGTCCAGCAACAATTCTTCCGGGCTGACGGCATAGGCCTTCTTCGTCCAGTTGCGGAAACCGTCATGGATCGGTTCCAGCGGGGCGAAGCTGTCGGCATCGGTCTGGTCATCGCTGGCATCGCCACGGCCAGGGGCAAAGGGTACAGTGATATCAAAGCCGGCCGCCTTGGCCGCCTGCTCAATCCCGACATTGCCGGCCAGCACGATGGTATCGGCCAGTGAAGCCCCGGTCGCCGCAGCGATGGGCTCCAGCACCGCCAGCACCTTGGCCAACCGGGCCGGTTCATTGCCCTCCCAATCCTTCTGCGGGGCCAGCCGGATACGGGCACCATTGGCCCCGCCGCGCATGTCCGAGGCCCGGAAGGTGCGGGCACTGTCCCAGGCGGTGGCGACCAGCTCCGCGATGGAGAGGCCAGAAGCCGCAATCCGCGCCTTCACCGCCGCCACATCATAATCCGTGCGGCCCACCGGCACCACATCCTGCCAGATCAGGTCTTCGGCCGGCACATCCGGGCCGATATAGCGGGCCTTGGGGCCCATATCGCGGTGGGTCAGCTTGAACCAGGCCCGGGCGAACACTTCGTTGAAATAGGCCGGGTCTTTGTGGAAACGCTCGGAAATCTGGCGATAGGCCGGGTCTTTGATCATGGCCATGTCTGCATCGGTCATGATCGGGTTATAGCGGATCGACGGGTCTTCCACGTCGGTCGGCTTATCCTCTTCCTTGATATTCACCGGCTCCCACTGCCAGGCCCCGGCGGGGGACTTGCGCAATTCCCATTCATGGTTGAACAGCATCTGGAAATAGCCGTTGTCCCAGCGGGTGGGGTGCGTCGTCCAGGCCCCTTCGATGCCCGACGTAACGGTGAACCGGCCCTTGCCGCTCTGGTTCGGGTTGGACCAACCGAAACCCTGTTCGGTCACGTCGCCGGCTTCGGGGTTGGGGCCCAGCTTGCTGGCATCGCCATTGCCATGGGCCTTGCCCACCGTGTGGCCGCCGGCGGTCAGGGCCACCGTCTCTTCATCATTCATCGCCATGCGGGCAAAGGTTTCCCGCACCTGGGCCGCCGTCTTCAGCGGGTCAGGCTTGCCGTTCACCCCTTCCGGATTGACATAGATAAGCCCCATCTGCACCGCCGCCAGCGGGTTTTCCATGGTGGCGGGTTCATCGACATTGCCATAGCGCCCATCGGACGGGGCCAGCCATTCCTTCTCCGCGCCCCAATAAATATCCTTTTCCGGGTGCCAGATATCCTCACGACCAAAGGCAAAGCCAAAGGTTTTCAGGCCCATATTTTCATAGGCGATGGTGCCGGCCAGGATCATCAGGTCGGCCCAGCTGATCTTGTTGCCGTATTTCTTCTTGATCGGCCACAGCAGGCGGCGCGCCTTGTCCAGGCTGACATTATCGGGCCAGCTGTTCAGCGGGGCGAAGCGCTGGTTGCCGGTACCGCCGCCACCACGACCATCAGCGATACGATAGGTGCCGGCGGAATGCCAGGCCATGCGGATCATCAAGCCGCCATAATGGCCCCAATCCGCCGGCCACCAATCCTGGCTGTCGGTCATCAATGCGTGCATGTCGCGCTTGATCGCCTCAAAATCCAGGCTCTTCACCGCCTCGCGGTAGGAGAAGCCCTGGCCCAGCGGATTGGTCTTGCTGTCGTGCTGGTGCAGAATGTCGAGGTTGAGCGCGTTGGGCCACCAGCTTGTCACATTGCTGCTGTTGGCGGTGTTCGCGCCATGCATGAAGGGACATTTGCCGCTGGCACTGGTAATTTTGTTGCCTTCCATTCTTGCCTCCGCCGGTTTAGCCTGATTTGTGTCGGTTCCTCGCGGCGCCTTGGCGCCCTGGATGCAAAGTATCAGGGTCGGCCGTTGCGGTATAATTGCATTACCTTAAAGGCGTGATAGGCTAACCTTATGATCCCGTTTTCCATGAAGCATCTGCGTTATTTCGATGCGCTGGCTAGGCTTGGGCATTTCGGGCGGGCGGCGGAGGAATGCGCCATTTCCCAGCCTGCCCTGTCGGTGCAGATCAAGGAGATGGAGGATCTGGTCGGCGCCCCTCTGGTGGAGCGCACGCCCCGGCAAATCCGCCTGACCGCCCTGGGGGAGGCTTTCGCCACCCAAGTGCATGAGATTTTACGCAGCGTGGATGCGCTGGAGGATCTGGTGCAGGCCGCCCGCGCGCCCTTCATGGGGCAATTGCGGCTGGGCGCCATCCCGACGGTGGCGCCCTATCTGCTGCCGGCCCTGGTGGCGGAACTGGCGCAGACCTATCCGGGCCTGGATTTGCGCCCGCGGGAGGCCATTACCCAGAAGCTGCTGGAAGACCTGATGGATGGGCGGCTGGACGCGGCCATCGTCGCCCTGCCCGTCTCGGAAGCCTCCCTGCACGAAATGCCCCTGTTTGAGGAGGAGTTCGTGCTGGTTCGTCCGCCGGCGGACGCCGGAAAGCCCGTGCCGGCGGCCGACAAGCTGTGGCAGATGCGTCTGCTTCTGCTGGAGGAAGGTCATTGTTTCCGCGAACAGGCCCTGGCCTTTTGCAAGCTCTCCGCCGCCGAAGCCCCGCATAATATGATGGAGGGCAGTTCGCTCTCCACGCTGGTGCAGATGGTGGGGGCCGGGATCGGCATCACCCTGGCACCGGAGATGGCGCTGGGGGTTGAAACCCGCTCCGCCCGCATCGCTTTGGCCCGGCTGGCCCCGCCGCGCCCCAGCCGCACCATTGGCATGATCTGGCGCCGCAGCCATCCGCTGGCGGGGGAACTGCGGGCCGTGGGGGAGATCGTCCGCCGGATCGGCGAAAACATGCGCATGGATAGCTCATATCTTCTTGAGACGGGCCACACCGGCGCTTGAGCCCGGCATTTTCAATATGAGCCAAATTTACTTTCAGGCTGCCGGGCGGCACCTCCCCCTTATCCGCATCAAAGGGGTCAAAAAACTGCACCATATTCACTAAAAGCGCATGTCGTCACCCAATACGCAAACAAAGGTTTTACCTGATTTTTATGAAGGGGGGCCTTGGCGACGGCGATGCCTGTCTGCCACCAACCTGCCTATCCGGCTTGACGTCTCACGACAAATGATGACATTGCGCCATTGGTTGCCGTGTGTGGCAGACAGGAGAGGAAGCGGACAATGACAGCTTTGCAGGTAACGCCCGTCATCCTGTCTGGTGGCTCCGGCACAAGGCTGTGGCCGGCATCTCGATCCCTGCATCCCAAACAGTTCCTGCCGCTGGCGGGTGACCTGACCATGATTCAGGAGACGGCTCTGCGTGTGCAGGGGGACGAATTTGCGTCGCCGCTGATGATCTGCAATGAAGAACACCGCTTCATCCTGGCCGAGCAGATGCGCACCATCCAGGTGGAGCCGGCGGCCATTCTGTTGGAACCTGTGGGACGCAATACGGCCCCCGCCATCGCGCTGGCCGCCTTGAAGGTGATGGAGAGCGGCGGTGACCCGCTGCTGCTGGTCATGCCGTCAGACCATGTCGTGGCCGATGTGGCTGGGTTCCGGAAGGCGGTTGGTTCGGCTGTGATACCGGCCCGTGACGGTGCGCTGGTGACATTCGGCATCCGTCCGGATCGGCCGGAAACTGGCTATGGCTATATAAAGATGGGACAGGCGCTGACAGAGGGGGGAACCGCCCATCCTGTCGACCGCTTTGTGGAAAAGCCGGATGCCGCCACGGCCGCCACCTATCTGGCGGAAGGGTGCTATCTCTGGAACAGTGGCATTTTCCTGTTCGCTGCCTCCACCTATCTGGCGGAACTGGAGCGGCAGGCGCCGGCTATCCTGGCCGCCTGCCGGGCCGCCCTGGCGGGGGCGACAACCGACCTCACGTTCTGCCGGGTGTCGCGTGAGGCGTTTGCCGCCTCACCATCCGTTTCCGTCGATTATGCGGTGATGGAAAAGACGACTCGTGCCGTGGTGGTGCCGGTGGATATGGGTTGGAACGATGTCGGCGCCTGGTCGGCCCTGTGGGATATCGGGGCCAAGGATCCAGCTGGCAATGTTGGGATCGGCGATGTGCTGCTGCATGATTGCAGCAACAGTTACGTTCGTGCCGACGGGCGTCTGGTTGCCGTGGCCGGCTTGTCAGACGTGGTGGTTGTGGCCTCCGACGACGCCGTTCTGGTCGCGCACCGCGACCGCGCCCAGGATATCAAGGCAATTGTCGAACGGTTGAAAAAAGCCCACCGACCGGAATGTGATACCCACACCACGCTGCATCGCCCCTGGGGCTACCATCGCACCATTGATGCCGGCGAACGTTACCAGGTAAAGCGGGTGGTGGTGCAGCCCGGCGAACAGCTTTCCCTGCAACGCCACAACCATCGCGCCGAACATTGGGTCGTGGTTCAGGGTACAGCGGAAGTGATTTGCGGTGAAGACGTGCGGCTGATACATGAGAACCAGTCCGTCTATATTCCCATCGGGGAGAAACACCGCTTGGGCAATCCGGGCCGCATCCCGCTGCACCTGATTGAGGTACGCTCGGGCAGCTATCTGGGCGAGGACGATATCGTCCGGTTCGCGGACAAATATACTAAGCTATAGCCACCTGACCGAAAGGTTCCGGGCCAGGGCGTGACAGGCACATCTCCTTTTGCGATAAGAAGGAGAGCCTCTGGCAATCAGGCACGGACCATTCTGATCGGGATTAAGACAATGCACCATCGGCAAATCCTTGATCTGGCCCTGCGTGAATTGCCCGCCGCCCGTGCCGCCTATGTACGGAAGGTCGCCGATGCGCTGAACGGAGATCCTGCCCTGGAAGAGCGGGAGCATCTGATGTTCCCGGTGCTGGCAGCCGCTGCGGCCGGGATTGAACCGATCCTGGCGCCAGCGGATTGTGCACGCCAGGTGGTGGTGTTCATGCAGCGCCATGCCGAGGGCGTGGCGCACACGCTTTATTCCGCCACCTATCTGCAGGACCAGAAGACCGCGATGGCTCCGTGGGCAGTACGGCTGCAAGCGGATATCGCCATCGCCATCATGGACCAATTGTCCAGCGGCAACCTCACCTTGAACGAACCCAAGGTCTGGCGGTTCCGTGCCGACGGGGCGACCGGCACCACAATGACGGGCGGTCCCTTCTTCCCCTATGAAGACGGCGAAGAGGAGATGTAATAATAAGGGTCGGGGCCTGCTGAAAGGCCTGACATTCTGATACCAACCCGCCTAAAGTTTGTGCTTAAGGCGGGTTGGAAGCCAGCGACTGCCGGCTCGGCACCTGAAGGAACGCAAAAGCTCCCTGGATCGGTCACGATCAAGGAAGATTGGTATTAAAAGCTGTAGGATACGCCCACACCGCAGAAGAACTGGTTGGCGCTGCCGTCACGATCCACCAGCGGGCTGTCGGCAGCATCGCCCAGCAGGCGGGTGTAAGCGGCCACGCCAGTCAATGACCAGTTACGCGTCAGCTCGTAGGTGCCCAACCCCAGCAACCCGGCATCCTTGAACCCCGCCTCGGCGCGATACACGGCACGGCCGGCGCGGGTGGCCTGGGCCGCATCAATGCCGAAATAGCTTTGCATGTAATTGTCGCTGGCCCAGGTGACCGACGGCCCGATGATGATCATCATCTGCTTGGTCGGCCGCAGCACATAGGAAAAGCCAAGATCGGCCGTGGTGCCATCATGCCCATCGCCCAGCAGGTCGGTATTGACATCGGCGGTCAGCATCCAGCGCCCGACCTGGTAATTGGCAAAGGCCCCCGCCACCGCCGTATCACCGACATTGCCCAGACCGCGCAGGGCGCGGTTGCGCCTTTCCTTGCGCCCGCCATCATAGCCCAATGTCACGCCTGCCGTCAGCGGGCCGGACTTGATCAGATTGGCCCCCACGCCACGCCGGTCCAGGAAGAACGTGTTGCCATAGGTGATTTCGATGTCGGGAAAGGGGCGAAATCGATAATCATCAGATCCTTCATAATCCGGCATTGCCGCGCCCAGAATCCCCAGCCGGACCTGCCAGTCCCGTTGCTTCGGCGCCTGCTGCGCCTGGGCACTGCCCAGGGCCAGCGTGCAGAGCGCCACCCCGGCCATCAGGGGGAATAGTCGTTTCGTCGACATTTTCTCAATTTCTCCAACTGCCAGATGGGCCGGTTACCGCCCACGGACGTTTCTTGATGGAGAATATACGCGCTGCACTATGATGCGGATCACCATCAGGAACGTTTGCCCCTTCCCCATTGGAAAGCTTCGCCCTAATCTGTCCGACAGATGGCCGCGCCATACCCACGTAAACGGGGTGGTGCTGCGTCAGGAGCAAGGGACCATGCCGATCATTAACCGTATCGCCGATTTCCATGCCGACATGACCGAGTGGCGTCGGCATATTCACGAAAACCCCGAAACCGGGTTTGAGGAATTCAAGACCTCTGCCTTCGTGGTGGAGAAGCTGAAGGAATTCGGGGTGGAGGTGCATACCGGCATCGCCGGCACCGGTGTCATCGGTGTGCTGCATGGCCAGGGTGGCCCCAATGGCAAAGCCATCGGCCTGCGCGCCGACATGGATGCCCTGCCCATGCAGGAAGCGAACGAATTCGCCCATGCCAGCAAGGTGCCGGGCAAGATGCATGGCTGCGGCCATGACGGCCACACCACCATGCTGCTGGGGGCTGCCCGCTATCTGGCGGAAACCCGCAATTTCAGCGGCACGGTGAATTTCATCTTCCAGCCGGCCGAGGAAGGGCTGGGCGGCGGTCGCCGCATGGTGGAAGAAGGGCTGTTCCAGCGTTTCCCCTGTGACATGGTCTTCGGGATGCATAATTGGCCCGACCTGCCGCCGGGGGAGATGGTGGTGAAGTCGGGCCCCATCATGGCCGGGGCCGACCAGTTTGAAATCAAGGTTGCGGGCAAGGGTGGCCATGCGGCATTGCCTCACCACACGATCGACCCGATCGTCATTGCCGCCCATATTGTGACGGCGGTGCAGAGCATCGTCAGCCGCAATGTCAGCCCGATTGAAAGCGGCGTCATCTCCATCACCCAGATCCATGCCGGCAGCGCCTATAATGTGATCCCGGAGGAAGTGGTGATGCGCGGCACCGTGCGCGCGCTCAGCCATGAGGTGCGGGACATGCTGGAGGCACGCCTGCGCCATATTGTGGAAACCGTGCCGGTCACCTTTGGCAGCAGTGCTTCCATGACCTATCGCCGGGGCTATCCGCCCACGGTCAACCATGCCGGCGCCCCCACCGATCTGGCCGCCGCTGTGGCCAGGCAGCTGGTCGGCGAAGACAAGGTTTACAGCAATGTCGGTCCCAGCATGGGGGCGGAGGATTTCGCCTTCATGCTGCTGGAGCGGCCCGGCTGCTATGTCTGGGTCGGCCAGGGCGGATCGGCGTTGGGCTGCCAGTTGCACAACCCGCGCTACGATTTCAATGACGAGATCCTGCCGCTGGGCACCAGCTATTGGGCGACGCTGGTGGAAACGGCATTGCCAAAGGCGGCTTGAGGTGATGATGCCGACATGCTGGCGGGCTAAGGGCGATTGGGGCCGTGTTCTGGCCCTGTCTATCCTGATCGCCCCCTTACTGACCGGTTGTGCCACCGACACCAGCAGCTGGCTGGCGGGTGAAACGGCGGCAGCCAGCGTGGCGGATATTGGCGGCAAAGCGCCGCCCCTGGTGGGCCGGGCGCTGTGGTCGGGGGAGACCAGCCGCGCCCAGGCCCAAGCCTTTCTGGTAGCCCGCACCCCGGCGGAATGGGCGGCGCTATGGGATCTGGTGGGCCGCCCGCCGCCGGGCGACTTGCCGAATGAGCTGATGGCACTTGGTATTTTCCTGGGCACGCGCACCACCACCGGCTATTCGGTGGATATATTGCGCGTGCGCTCGGAACGGCAGGTGGCGCAGCGCGACCGGCTGGTGGTGGAGTTCCGGGAGAAATCACCGCCTGAAGGTCAGATGACCACGCAGGTGCTGACATCCCCCTACGCAGTGATCATGGTGGATCGCAGCGAGGCGGGCGTGCGGTACAACAAGCTGCCGTGACCGTTGAACCCGCCTGACTGTTCAGTTGAACAACCAGCCCAGCAGGCCCTTTGATTTTTTCGGCGCTGGCTTGGCTTGCGGCTTGGGCTGTGGCAGGGCGGGCTTGCCCTGCACATATTCACGGCAAAACCGTTCAAAATCCTCCTTCCGGCCGAATTTGAACAGCACCAGCAGCACTTGGCTGCGGATACCGGTATCCACGCTCATCTGCTCTTGCATACCGATGAACTCAAGCGCCCACAGGCCCTTGATATTGGCCTGTATCCAATCCTCCGCCTTGTCCATGTCACCGCGGTTCTTAAACTTCACCGTGGTTTCGAAATTGTAATTGGCCATGGAATGGGCACCTTATATTTATGCGCCTTGATCAGAATCAACCGGCTCTGATCAAGGCCCTCAATCGCCGGTGCCAACATCCGTTGGCTTGGCTTTACGCGGCATGGGCCGCGCGGTGGCGGTCGCCGCCGTACCCAGTTGCGAAGAGCTTTACTCATCGCAACTGGGTATTACCCCAGCAGATGGAACAGGATGACGAACCCGACAAGGGCAATCACCAATGCCATCACTGGATTGTATCGCAGCCAAGCGGCAAGATCACTGCTGCTGAAATTAAATTCCGCCTTCAGAACCCGAACATTATCCGCATCCGGCTTGGGCTCCACCGCCGCCAGCCTGGCTTCCAGTTCGGCGATGCGGGCCTCCAGGCGGTCCAGCCGCTCAGAATCGATGGCCGGCGGCGGGGTCGGCAGGGCGTCGATCTCGCTCATGATGTCTGGTACCTGATCTTGTGGAATGCCAAAGGTTAGCGCGCAGGATAGCTGCCCATGCGGCGCTGCGAAAGAAGATTGAACAGGCATGATGGCTTGACCCGGACAGGCACCAGCCTGTTTTATGCCCGCCTGTCCCGACCCTTCAGGGAAACCCGCCCGCCCATGGCCCTCTCCCCCGTTCGCCTGCTTCACCTTGCTGGCTGTCTGCTGCTGGCACCGCTGGGCCTGACCGGCTGTGCCAATGGCGACCCGCTGCCCTATTCCGTGCCGGTGCAGCTGCTGGAAACCGAAGCGTCCGGCATCCAGCCGCAGCGCGTGGGGGAACTGGTGTTCAAGGGCGCCGTGGCGCTGCAGGGACCGCGCAAGGCCATTGGCGGGCTGTCCGCCCTGCGGGTCAGCCCTGATGGCGGGCAGTTCGTTGCCATCTCCGACCGGGGGGACAAGGTGGCGGGCCGACTCTCCTACCGGTCGGATGGAACATTGGCCGGCATGGGTGATTTCACCCTGGGCACCCTGCTGGAAACAGACGGCAGCGTTCTGCAAGGCGGCAAGAATGACAGCGAATCACTGGCCCTGATCGGCCCCTGGCCGGGCGACGGCTGGGTTGTCGGGTTTGAACGTGAACACCGCTTGCTGCGCTATGGCCCGGCCCTGGCCGGGGTGACGCCGGTGGCGCTGGGCGGCCCGGCGGGCTTGAAAGAGCTGGATTTCAATGCCGGGCTGGAAACCGCCCTGATGCTGCCGGACAGCCGGCTGCTGCTGATCGCGGAAGGGGAAGCCCCGGGGGAGAAGGGCCTGCACCGGGCCTGGATCGGCCGATCCGGTAACTGGGTGGAATTCCGCTATCAGGGCCACCCGCCCTTCCTGCCGGTGGATGCGGCAAACCTGCCCGGTGGCGGCATTCTGGTGCTGGAACGGCGCGTCGGCATGTTGGGCGGCTGGGGCAACCGCATCATGCATATTGATGCCAAGGCCCTGGCCGCGGGTACGGTCGCCGGCGGCACCCTGGCGGGACGGGAGATCGCCCGGCTGGACCCGCCCCTGCTGACCGATAATTTTGAGGGAATCGATGTCCGCCGGTCCAAGGATGGCACCGTCTTCATCCACATTATTTCTGATGATAATTTCTTTGTGCTGCAAAGAACTATCATGATGATGTTCGAATGGAAGCCCTGAACGGGCTTCGCAACCGGTGTCCCTGGACGACACCCCCCTGCTGCCCCTATAAGGGCCATGCACTCTTTGTTCCCCCCTAGGCTTCAACTGGCGCTGTCATGCACGACCTTCGTTCCATCCGCGACAATCCCGATGCTTTCGACCGTGGCCTGGCCCGGCGCGGACTGTCCGCCCAGTCGTCCGACATCCTGGGCCTGGACCAGCGCCGCCGCGCCCTGCAGACCGAATTCCAGGAATTGCAGGCAAGGCGCAACGAAGCCTCCAAGCTGATCGGCACCTATAAGAAGGAAGGGCGCGACGCCCAGCCTTTGCTGGATGAGGTGGCGGCGCTGAAGGAAAAGCTGCCCGCCCTGGAACAGCAGGAAAAGGAGCTGGGGGCCGAACTGGATGGTATCCTGGCCAGCCTGCCTAACATCCCGGCGGATGATGTGCCGGCCGGCAAGGATGAGCATGACAATGTGGAAATCTGCCGCATTGGCACGCCGGCCGATATCGCCAACCCCAAGCAGCATTTTGAACTGGGCGAAGCGCTGGGCCTGATGAGCTTCGATCTGGCGGCCAAGCTGTCGGGGGCGCGCTTCACCGTGCTGCGCGGCAAGCTGGCCCGGCTGGAACGCGCGCTGGGCGATTTCATGCTGGATATCCACACCAATGAGTTCGGGTTCGAGGAAGTGTCCCCGCCCTTGCTGGTGAAGGATGAGGCCGCCTTCGGCACCGCGCAGTTGCCCAAATTCACCGAAGACCTGTTCCAGACCACCAATGGTTTCTGGCTGATCCCCACGGCAGAGGTGCCGCTGACCAATCTGGTCAATGACGCCATTCTGGATGCGGACGAATTGCCGCTGCGCCTGACCGCCCGCACCCCCTGCTTCCGGTCCGAAGCCGGGTCGGCGGGGCGCGATACGCGCGGCATGATCCGCCAGCACCAGTTCTACAAGGTGGAAATGGTCTCCATCACCCGGCCCGACCAGTCGGCGGCGGAACATGAACGGATGACGGATGCCGCTGAGACCGTGCTGAAGCGGTTGGGCCTGCCCTTCCGCACTGTTACGCTCTGCACCGGCGATATGGGCTTTGCCGCCCAGAAGACCTACGATATTGAGGTCTGGTTGCCCGGCCAGGGCATGTACCGCGAAATCTCCAGCTGCTCCAATTGCGGGGATTTCCAGGCCCGCCGCATGAAGGCCCGCTTCCGCGCCAAGGGTGACAAGAACACCCAGTTCCTGCACACGCTGAACGGGTCGGGCGTGGCCGTCGGCCGCTGCCTGATCGCCGTGCTGGAAAATTATCAGCAGCCCGATGGCTCCATTCTGGTGCCGGAAGCGCTGCGTCCCTATATGGGCGGGCTGGAACGGATCACCGCGTGATGAGCAATCCCAGCTTTGATTTCACCGGTGCGCGCATCCTGATCAGCAATGATGACGGCATTCATGCCGCAGGGCTGGGCGTGCTGGAAAAGATCGCCCGGTCGCTGGCTGATGATGTGTGGGTGGTGGCGCCGGAGACGGAGCAATCCGGTGCCAGCCACAGCCTGACCATGCATCGGCCCCTGCGCCTGCGGGAGGTGGGGCCGAAGCGCTATACGGTGGACGGCACGCCCACCGATTGCGTGTTGCTGGCCATCAACCATCTGATGCAGGACCGCAAGCCGACACTGGTGTTGTCTGGCATCAACCATGGCAGCAATCTGGGTGAAGATGTCACCTATTCCGGCACGATCGCCTGCGCCATGGAAGCGACGCTGCTGGGCGTGCGCGCCATCGCCATGAGCCAGCGGACCAGCCCGGATAGCCCGCCCGACTGGTCGGTGGCGGAACGCCATGGTGCCGATATCGTCCGCAAGATCATGGCGGTAGAATGGCCCCGCCATGTGCTGATGAATGTGAATTACCCCGCCGTACCGCCGGATGATGTAACCGGCGTGCATGTGGTGCGCCATGGCAACCGCAAGATCGGGGATGAGCTGGACGAGCGGATTGACCCGCGCGGTCGGCGCTATTTCTGGATCGGGTTGGCCCGTGGGGAGACGGAAGTACCGGCGGATACCGATGTGCATGTCGTCGCCCATGGCGGCATCTCGGTGACGCCGATCTATCTGGACCTGACCCATTACGCCTGTCTGGAGGCGTTGAAGGGGGCCTTGGCGTGAACCGGGCGGCCAGCAAGATCAGGCTGCTGATGTTGCTGCGCCGCCAGGGCATCACCGATGTCAATGTGTTGCGGGCGGTGGAGATGGTGCCGCGCGAACTGTTCGTGCCGGCCCCATTCCGCGATCAGGCCTATGAGGATACGGCCCTGCCCATCGGCCATGGCCAGACCATCAGCCAGCCACAGGTGGTAGGGCTGATGAGCCAGGCGCTGGCGGCAGGGCCGAACGATAAGGTGCTGGAAATCGGCACGGGAAGCGGCTATCAGGCGGCCATCCTGGCCAAGATCGCCCGGCACGTGTATACGGTCGAGCGGCACCGGCCTCTGTTGCAGGAGGCAGAGGCACGGTTCGCCGCCCTGCGGCTGCCAAATGTCATGGCGCGGCTGGCCGATGGCCGGCGCGGTTGGCCAGAGGCAGCACCGTTCGAGCGGATTTTGGTGACGGCCGGCTGTATCGGCCATCCACCGCCCGATCTGGTGGAACAACTGGCGCCCGGTGGTATCATGGTCATACCGTTGGGCCCCGATCACCGCGCGCTGAAGGTTGTGCGTTTCCGGCGACCTCTGGCGAACGGTGACGGCGAATGTGGATTACAGCGAGAGGAATTGTGGCCCGTTCGATTCGTCCCCCTGTTGCCGGACATCGCTCCTTATCCACCGCAAGTCGGTGTGGGTTGACGATGCGTTTGGCTGCCATCGCCGTCCCTCTGCTGACCCTGGGCCTGCTGTCTGGCTGTTCCACACAGGGGGATCTGCCGCACACAGCCCTCCCATCCCCGCCAGCCAATGCCATTTTCGTGTCGCGCGGCGATACGCTGCAGGCGATTGCCGCGCAGTACCATGTTTCCACCCAGGATCTGATCAGCCTGAATGGGCTGACCCCGCCCTATACGCTGCATCCCGGCCAGCGGCTGACCCTGCCGACACCCCGCACCTATCAGGTGAAGGCAGGAGATACGGTCTATGGCATCGCCCGGCAGATGAATGTTGATATGGCGGAAATCATCCGCCTGAATGGCCTGCAGCCGCCCTATATGGTTCGGGTCGGCCAACAGTTGCAGATGCCCGGTGGCGGGGGCGGTGCTCCGACCCAGGTCGCCAGCAGCGTCAACCAGGCCCCCGCCCCTGCGCGCAAGCCGGATATGCCGCCGGCCACCAGCTCCGCCCCGCCGGCCCGCGCCCCCCGCCCCAGTGTGGAGGCGGTGCCGCTGGACCCGCCAGCCCCTGTGGCAGCCAAACCGCTAACGCCCACCCCGGTCCCCGTCCGCCCGACGGTGACCAGTCCACCCGCGACCAGCCCGGCCCCAACCGCCGGCAAGCGGGGGGTGGAGGCGGAAACCCTGGCCCCGCCACCGGCTGCCCCCGTCCCCCATGCCAGCAATGGCAACGGAACCGCCAGCAATGCGACTGCGCCGGTCCTGCCCGCCAACCGCCAGCCGGCACCGGTGTCCCCGGCCCCGGTAACCACCCCGGCGCCCCAGGTGGCCACCGCTGCCCCGCTGGCCAAGCCCGACGACGCGCCGCCGCCGCGCACCGCCGCCCGCTTCATGTGGCCGCTGCGGGGGGAGATCATCTCAACCTATGGTGCCAAGCCGGGGGGCTTGCGCAATGACGGCATCAACATTGCCGCATCCCAAGGCACCGCCGTGGCAGCGGCCGAGGCCGGCATCGTCGCCTATGCCGGCAACCAGTTGAAATCCTTCGGAAATCTGGTACTGATCCGCCATGATGGCGGCTGGGTCACGGTCTATGCCCATCTGGCCGATATCGGCGTGCAGCAGGGTCAGCGGGTGACGCGCGGCCAATCCATCGGCACCGTGGGCCAGACCGGCAACGTCCGCTTCCCGCAACTGCACTTCGCCGTGCGCAAGGGCGATCAGGTGGTCGACCCGATGGGGCAGTTGGAAAAGTAAGCGTTACAGCGCCCAGCCGATTTCCACCCCTACCAGGGTGGTGGTGTCGTCATGGCCGGTGCGGCGCAGATAAGAACCGGGCTGGAAGGCGGAAAGGGAGGCGGTGACGGAAAGCCCCTCCCGCTTCCAACCCAGCACCAGTTCCCCCTGATGGCCAATATAGCGGCCAGCCGCCGGGTCGGCGGGGCGCAGCAACGGGCCGGGCACGCTGTAGACCCCGTCATGGCGGTTTTCCCGCCAGTAGAACAGGCTGACCAGCGACAGGTCAAAGCCATGGCCCAAATCAAGTTCCAGGCCCGGATGCAGGTTCATGATGTTGCGCGGGCCGATGGGCGTCAGTTCCCCGAAATATTTGGCACGCGGGTAAAGCGGGTTGAAGGTGCCCAGCCGGCCATCCTTGGGATCGCCATCCCCGCTGGCAATATTGGCCCGCAGCAGCAGGCGCGGGGTGAGGGGCAGATCGGTGAATTGATAGCCGGTTTCGCTGGCAAGCGACCAAGCCCGAATGCTGCTGTCCGCCAGATGCCCCCATTGGGCCATCGCTTCCCAATTCCAGGACCAGGAGCCCTGTTTACCGGCTAAGCGGAGACCCGCTGTGCGCCGCCGTTCCCGGCCCCGCCCCTGGGCATAGCGGGCGGTGCCCTGGCCGGTGGCCAGCAGATAGGCATCCATCACGCCCTGCTGCCCCTGCAGCGTGGTGTAGAGCCCGTGCAGGAAACGGCCCTGGCCCGGCTTGTCGTCAAAATCATCCGGCCCGGTGATGACAGGCCGTTCCCACAGGGCCTGGGCCTTCCAGCCCTGGCCGGACAGGATCAGCCGTCCGCCATCAAACGGCTGCGGTACGTTGGCGCCGAACCGCCGCCCCACCAGCCGTTCAGAGCCCAGCCCCAGCAATTCCCGCCCGCCGCTGACCGACATTGTGACCGGTCCCGCCTGTACCAGATCGACCGCCAGGGACGCCTGCAACAGGTCCACCCCGCTGCGGTCGGGCGGGCCGGGATCGGCCCGCATTCCGGTAACCCCGGCCCCGATCAGTTGGGTGAACAGGCGAAACCCGTCCCCCTTCACCGAAAGCGAGGGCATGACCCGTTCATAGAGATAATGGTCGCCCCCCTGGCCCCATTGGTCATGGGCCAGATCCTCCCAGCGCAGGCGCAGATCCAGCCCCGGCGTGACCGTGGTGCTTTCGGCCCCGGCCGGTGCGCTCAATATCAAGGCCAGCGTGAGACCGGCAAGACACCGTTTCATGATGGGGCGATCAGGTGGCGGACGATGGGGGCATCCGGCCCCAGATGAAAGGCACGCACCACCTCCTGATTTTCCCGGTCGGCATGGGTGACGCGTTCATGCTGGCGCAGATGTTCCAGCCAGCTTTCCAGCACAAAGCTCTCCACCATCCGGCCCGGCTCGGCCGCATCCTCATACAGGCCCCAACTGATGGCACCGTCGCGGTGGCGGATGCGGCGCAGCACCTGCATGGCGGCGCTGAAATCCGCCACCCTGGCCGGATCGACCCGGTATTCAACGGTAATCATCACCGGCCCCCGGTCCGCCGGCATGTCGGCCACCGCCAGCGGGACCGGCCAATGGGAGGATGGGGTCAGATTGCCCGCCCCTTCCCCGCTGATCCGCCAGCGCAGCGCCAGAACCAGGGCCAGGATCTGGCCCGTTGCCGCCACCATCAGGGTCATGGGAATGCCCAGATGCCCGGCCAGCGTACCCCAAAGCGTGCTACCCGCTGCCATGGAACCCTGGAAGACCAGCAGATTGACGGCTAGCGCCCTTGCCTTCACCCAGGCCGGCACGGCCATCTGGGCGGCGACGTTAAAGCTGGAGAGCATGGCGATCCAGCCCATGCCGGCCAGCGCCATGGCGCCTGCCGCCTCGCCAAAGTTCCGCGCATGGGCCAGCCCAACGGCGACCAGGGCGAACAGGATGGTGGCCCCGATGGTCAGGCCGTTGGCACCCGTCCGCGCCCGCACATGCGGCAGCAGCACGGCCCCCAGCACGGCCCCCGCCCCCATGCAGCCCAGCAGCCCGCCATAGGCGGCAGGGCCCAGCCCCAGTTCCCGCCGGGCGATGATGGGCACAAAGGCCCAGAGCGCGCTGGCAAACAGGAAAAAGCCGATGGAGCGGATCAGCACCGTCTGCAAGGCCGGTGAATGGCGGGCATAGCGCGCCCCGGCCCGCAAGGCGCCGAAGAAGCGTTCCGCCGGCAAGGTGGGGGCGGCCACCTGCCGCCGCCACGCCACCAGCACCACCATCACGCCCAGCACCGAAATGGCGTTCAGGGCAAAGACGGCAGGCGTGCCGGCAGCCGCGATGATAAAGCCCCCCAGCGCCGGGCCGATGGCGCGGGAAATATTGATACCCAGGCTGTTCAGCGCGATCGCATCGGGCAAGGCCGGTCGCGGCACCAGTTCCGGCACGATGGCCTGGAAGGCCGGGGCAGACAGCGCCGCCCCGGTGGCAATGGCGAAGGTCAGCGCCAGCAGCACCAGCGGCCCGGTCAGCCCCATGAAGGTCAAGGTTGCCAGCAAGCCGGCACAGACCAGCGCCCAAAGCTGGGCCCCGATCAGCAGGCGGCGGCGGTCGACAATATCGGCCAGCGCCCCGCCCGGCAGGGCGAACAGGAACATGGGCAGGGTGGTGGCCGCCTGCACCAGGGCCACCATGATCGGTGCCTCGGACAGGCTGGTCATCAACCAGCCGGCCCCGGCATCATGCATCCAGGTGCCAACATTGGAAACGATGGTGGCGATCCACAGCGCCCGGAACAGCGGCAGGCTCAAGGGGGGTGGGGAGGCAGATGGGGACGGCGGCGGAGGTGCGGATGGCGATGGGGCAATCGTCATATCACACCCCCCGCCGCCGGCATGACAGGATGGCGACAAGCACAAGCCCGCCGATCAACCCGCCATGTTCCAGAAAGGTATTGCGTTCATGAAAGCGGACCATCGGGTCAGCGATAGTCCAGAACGGATGGGCGATCAGGGTGGCCAGCGCGGTGAACACCCCCAGCGCCCCCGCCCCTACCCAGGCAAACCGGCCCCAGATCAGCAGCACCGACCCGCCGATCTGTACCAGCACCGTGGCGATGACAGTGAGCCAGGCCGGTTCCAGCCCGAAATGCGCCGCCTCCGCCAGGGCGCCCGGCAGGTCGAACAGCTTGGCGATGCCGCTGGTCCAGAAAGGCAGTGTCAACAGCACACGCGCGGCCAGATCGAACCAGGGTGCGGTGAGCAGGGAGGCCAGAGGGGCCGGCGTGTCGCGCATGGGTGGGGGCTTTCGTTTCGGTTGGGGGCTGTTCAGATCCGGCCAAAAGGGCTTGAGCAGTTGTTGAGCCCTCTCCATTTTTCGCTCTTCTAGCAAACCAATCCTTTCCGTCATTCCCGCGAAGGCGGGAATCCAAACAACAGAACGGGTTATGGATTCCCGCCTTCGCGGGAATGACGGTTAGAAAGGTAAGAGCGGCGTTAGAGACGATAAAATCGTGAAAGGAAGCTGAAAGGTGGACTGTACTCCCGAGGCCAGCCCCTCACACCGCCCAGCACCCGCACCCGAACGCCCCCCAGAACCCGCCGGCATCCGCCGCCGGCACGTTGGCCCCCAGGGCCACCGCATGGTCATGCCCATGGACCCCGCAGGCAGATGCACAGCCACAGAGCGAGCCCATTTTCAGCAGTTTGCCATCCTTGTCCCGCGCCGGCTGGTAATAGCCGCCGAAGGTGGCGACCGGCGACCAGTCGGGCATCGGCTTGGGCAGGGCCGGGGCCAGCGGGCCGTAATCACCGGCCCCATGCACCACCTTGCCGCCCAGCAGGGTCAGGACCGACGTGATGTGCAGAATCTCGCTTTCCGGCACGCTGAAATAATCGTCTGACAGCACCACCAGATCGGCCAACTGGCCCGCCTTCACCTGCCCCTTCTTGCCCTGTTCGTTGGAGAACCAGGTATTGGCCTCCGTCCACAGGCGGAGCGCCGTTTCCCGGTCCAGCCGGTTGGTGTTGGGGTAGAGCGACAGGCCGCCCACGGTACGGCCCGTCACCAGCCAGGACAGCGAGACCCAGGGGTTATAGCTGGCAACCCGGGTGGCATCCGTCCCTGCCCCCACCGGCACGCCGGCCGCCAACATCTTGGCGATGGGGGGTGTCGCCTCGGCCGCCTTGGCGCCATAACGTTCGACGAAATATTCACCCTGATAGGCCATGCGGTGCTGCACGGCGATGCCGCCGCCCAGGGCCGCGATGCGGTCGATATTGCGCTGATCGATGGTTTCGGCATGGTCGAAGAACCAATGCAGCCCGTCGAAGGGCAGATCCCGGTTCACCTTTTCAAACACATCCAGCGCGCGGGTGATGGTTTCGTTGTAGGTGGCGTGCAACCGCCAGGGCCAGCGATTTTCCACCAGCAGGCGGACCACCGGTTCCAGGTCGCTTTCCATATTGGGCGGCATCTCCGGCCGCTCCACCCGGAAATCCTCAAAGTCAGCGGCGGAATAGACCAGCATTTCACCGGCGCCATTATGGCGATAGGTATCGTCGCCCTGGCCCGGCTTCACCTGTTTCGACCAGCCAGAGAAATCCGCCAGTTCCTGTTTCGGCTTCTGCGTGAACAGGTTGTAGGAGATGCGCAGCGTCAGCTCGCCATCCCCATGCAGCTTCTCAATGATCTGGTAATCGTCGGGATAATTCTGGAAGCCGCCACCGGCATCAATCACCCCGGTCACACCCAGCCGGTTCATTTCCCGCATGAAATGGCGGGTGGAGTTGATCTGATATTCCGGGGCCAGCTTCGGCCCCTTGGCCAGCGTGGAATAAAGAATGGTGGCGTTGGGCTTGGCCAGCAGCAGGCCGGTCGGCTCCCCATTGCCATCGCGGATGATCTCCCCTCCCGGCGGGTTGGGCGTATCGCGCGTATAGCCGACAACGCGCAGGGCGGCCCGGTTCAGCAGCGCCCGGTCATAGAGATGCAGGATGAAGACCGGGGTATCCGGGGCCGCCTGGTTGATCTCCTCCAACGTCGGCAGGCGCTTTTCGGCGAACTGATGTTCGGTGAAGCCGCCGACAACCCGAACCCATTGCGGCGGCGGCGTCACCTCGGCCTGCTTCTTCAGCATGGCCATGGCATCGGCCAGGGTGGGCACCCCGTCCCAGCGCAATTCCATATTGTAATTCAGCCCCCCCCTGATGATGTGCATATGGCTGTCGATCAGGCCGGGGATGACGCGCCGTCCCTTGGCGTCGATGATCTTGGCATCAGGGGCTGCCGCCGCGCGCACCTCTGCTTCCGACCCGACGGCCAGGAAGCGCCCGTCGCGGATGGCGACCGCCTGGGCCTGCGGGTTGGCGCGGTCCAGCGTGGTGATCTTGGCGTTGGTGAGGATCAGATCGGTGCCGGGCATGGCGGCTCTCCCAGGGTCGGCAAGGAACGGGGTGATGAAAAGGGATGCGGCACCCGCCAGGGTGCCGCGACGCGTTGGCCCGGTCATGTCGGGCGGCCTTCGCTGTCCTGCGCGTCCGGCAGCCGGCCCATCACATGGTTGGCACAGCCGGTGCGCAGGTAGGAGACAACGGACTCACCGCCAAACAGCCGCTTGGCCACGGGAACGACCTGTTCGCCCAGCAGGATGCCCAGCAGCCCGATCAGGGCGATGGTAGGCGGCGCGGGGGAGCGCACATTCAACAGGCTGTAGATCACACCGACCAGCAGCCCGGCGGCAAGCGAGAGGAGATAGGGCTTCATGGGAGGCGGGCTCCTGGGTGGGGGAGTAACTGCCCTCCCTTCCGTCATTCCCGCGAAGGCGGGAATCCATACGACAGAGCCATCTGCCCAACACTATCCGGTGGAAGCGTTGTTTGGATTCCCGCCTTCGCGGGAATGACGGTTAAGGGGAGCGGAAACAATTTGCTGGACGGACTCACAAAAGCAGGCCTGGCCGGAGAAGCAGTGCCTCCACCGGCCAGGCCCCAACATCCCTTAATGCGCGCCTTCCGACGCACCAAACATGGTCTTGGCATAGATGATGCCCAGCCCATAGGCGCCGCCGAACTTCTTGGCGATACCGGTGGTCATGTCATAGGTCTCGGTACGGGCCCAATCGCGCTGCAATTCCAGCATGTACTGCAGCGAAGTCATCGGACGAACGCCGGCCTGCACCATGCGGTCCATGGCGCGGTCATGCGCTTCGGTGGAAACGTCGCCGCAGGCATCGGCGATCACATAGACCTCATAGCCCTGGGCCAGGGCCGACAGGGTGGGGCCGACGATGCAGACCGACGTCCACAGGCCGCAGAACACCAGGCGACCCTTGCCGATCTTGTTCACTTCCGCGATCACCGGGGCATCTTCCCAGGTGTTCATGGAGGTGCGATCCAGCAGCTTCTGACCGGGGAAAGCCTCGGTGATTTCAGCAAACATCGGGCCGGAGAAGCTCCTTTCCGCCACGGTGGTCAGGATGGTGGAAACACCGAAACCGTTGGCGGCATGGGCAACCAGGGCGGCATTGTTGCGCAGTTCCACCGCATCGATCGACTTGGTCGCAAAGGCCATCTGCGACTGGAAATCGATCATGATCAGCGTGTGATCCTGGGGGGACAGCAGCAGCGGGCCGGGCGTCGGGGTGGCTTTGATGGACATGGGATCGGTTCCTTCAAGGGTTGCAGGCATGGGTGGGCCTTGCCAGAAGCGCTATGGCCCTGATCTGTGCGGGATCGTGTATGGAAGGCTGAACAAGCTGTTCGATGATGTTCGCTGCCGATCTTAACCAGATTGGCCGCCGATGCTTGTGCGGATTGCCGGGCTTTAGAACTTTTAACAGCGAACCATTCCGCGCGGTCATCAGTTGACGATGAATACCGACCGGCTTTGATCACCGGTGCCTACCTGCCAACAGCCCCAAGATCCGAACATGTCCGTCATTGTCTGGCTGGCATCTTACCCAAAATCCGGCAATATTTGGCTGCGGCTGTATGTGGCCGCGATGTCGCGGGTGCCAGCGGGCGGGTGATGCTGCAACGGGCGCTGGATATTTCCTTCAAGGGCCGGCGGGGCGTCTGCGCATGGCTTTCACCGGCAAGGTCGCGGCGGCGGGCGGCATGGATGATGGGTGGTCTGATCTGATGAAGCGGCGCCAGCATGGGCCGGGTGACACAACCGGCGATCCCGGTGCCCCGCTAAACCAATCCCCCAGGGGAAAGGAGGCTGGTGCCGGTCCCTGCCAACCCGCCGCCTTTCTGGATCGTGACGGCGTGCTGAACCAGGATGTCGGTTACGCCCATCGCCCTGATCAGATCATCTGGCTGCCGGGCGTGCCGGCAGCCATTCGCCATCTCAACGACGCAGGCTACCTGGTTTTTGTCGTCACCAACCAATCCGGTGTCGCCCGTGGCTTTTATGACGAAGCGGCGGTGCAGCACCTGCACCGCTGGATGCAGGCGCAATTACGCCTGGCTGGCGCGCAGATTGATGACTGGCGTTACTGCCCCCACCATCCCGAAGCGGTGCTGCCAGAATATCGCCGGGCACATGACTGGCGAAAGCCCGGCCCCGGCATGATCCTGGATCTGGCCCGTTGCTGGCCGGTGGATATGCAACGCAGCTTCCTGATCGGCGACCGGCCCAGTGACCTGCAGGCAGCAGAGGCCGCCCGCATTCGCGGCCATCTGCTGGATAGGGCGGGCCTGCTGCACCAGGTGCGGCGGCTGGTGCCAACCGGTTCAGAGAGCGGCGGCTAGGCGCTGCATTTCCGCCCGCACCCGATCACGAAAACGCAGAATGGTCTTATCCTCCACATCATTAACGTCATGGCTGTGGAAATGGCTGTCGGGCCGGATATGGGTGGGGGAGCCGGGCAAGGCGGTAGCGATGCCCCGATCGCGCTTGCGTTCCCATTCCTGCCAGGATTTGCAGAAATAATGGTTCAGCACCAGCCGGCGGGCTTGGGGCACCACATGCCGGTCCGGATCGCCATGGGCACCGGCCACGGTGAAATTCTCATCTACCAGAAAGCCAGCCGACAGGCCCGGCGTGTGTACGCCAACCCTTGCCACCAGCTCCGGTCGGGCGATGGTTTTAACCGTGGCATTGACCGGGTGGTCTTCGGCTGCCCGCCAGGTGAAACGCTCCATCACCAGCCCCTCGCCCGCCACCTGCCGCCCGCCGGAACCGAAAATCCGCCATGGCAGCATCAATCCGCCCACCCCCTGATAATCCGCCAGCACGATGCGGACATCATCATTTCCCAAAGGCTGGATAAATTCATCCAGATCGATGAAGGCGACCCAGCGGGCGCGACCATTCAGGCGCCGAACCCCCTCCTGATAGGCGGGTTCCTGCGGGGTGCGGTCCGGCTGGGTGGGCCAGGGCACATGGTCCAGCCAGCCCTGCTGTGACAGCCGGGAGAGGATGCGGCTGGTGGCGTCGCTGCTGTCATTATCAAAAATCACGAAATGATCCACCCCGACCACCCGGTGATAGGCCAGCCATTCCAGCAGATAGCTGTCCTCGTCCTTGGCGATGGCACAGATGGCCAGGCCAATGGGCGGTACCGGGTTCGGGGCCGGCAATGGGCTGTAGTGCAGATTGGGCAGCACCACATCCACCGGCGTTCCCAGCAGGGGTGCCCCCTCCACCTCCACCACCAGTTGATGGGGCTTGCCATCCATGGCCTGGGGAGGCAATACCAGGGTGAAGGCATGGGCACCATCGCCGATCCCGGCATCCTCCAGGTCCGGCCGGTACTGGTCGGCGATGGCGGCCGCCTGCTCCACCCCGTCCACCAGCACGCGTACAGTCAATCGCTGGTTCGGTATGGTGCGGTTAAAAGCCCATCCCGCCACATGCCGACCGGCCAGCCGGTCGAAATGACCGTAGATCATACTGCATCCTCCTGACCGGCAGACAGCGTGGCTACGCCAGGCAATGGCCCTCCCCAGCAGTGCCGGGACGGAAGGGCCAGTCCCCGGAACGGCCGGCCATCCAGGTTCAGGTTGGGATTGTAGGCAGGGTCCGACATGGCCTGATGATACCAGCGGTGACGCATATATTGTTCTTCTTTCATGGATCTGGCCCGTCGTTCAGGTGCCATGTCACGTCCCCGGCTGACAGATTCATAATGGAAAAGGTCGATCGCCGGTGTCCATACCAGCAGGAAGCCTTGCTGACGCAAGCGCAGGCAGAGATCAACATCATTAAAGGCGACCGGCAGGTTTTGCGCATCAAACCCGCCGACGGCCAGAAAGTCTGTCTTACGGCAGAACAGACAAGCCGCTGTTACGGCAGAGTAATTGCCAGCGACCTGAGTGCGGCCGAAATAGCCCTCATCATCAACATGACATTGCTGGAACGCGTTTTCCGCCAACCCCCCGGTCCCCACCACCACGCCGCCATGCTGGATCATGCCATTGGCAAAGCGCAGGCGGGCGCCAACGGCCCCTACCTCCGGTCGGGCAAGCAAGCTGACAGCCTCCCCCAGCCAGTCGGGGCTGATCAGTTCCACATCATTGTTGATGAAGCCCAGCACAGTCCCCTGAGCCACCTGGGCCGCCTGATTGTTCATGTCAGCATAATTAAAAGGGGCATCATAAGAAAGAACCCGGAAGCGACCCTGGCGACTTCCCTGCGCCAAATAGGACAGGGTTTCCGGCTCCTGGCTTTGATTATCAATAATAATAATCTCGAACGGTCGATACCGGGTCCGGGTCAGAATGCTGTCAATACAGGGGCGCAGCAGGTCCAGCCGGTCGCGGGTGGGGATGATCAGGCTGATCAGCGGCGCCTGCCACGCCGGCCGGGGCCATTGGACACGGCGGAGATCAGGCCAGCGCGGATGCAACGCTACGCTGCCCCCGGCAAAGCCCCGGCGCTGCATATGTCCCGTGACAACATCCAGCCAGAGGGCCTGGTTTTCCGCCTGTCGCTCAATACTGGCCCAGATTTCCGGCAGGTGGATGATCTTGCCAGGCCGCGCCTGTTCGGTCGCCATCATCTTGACGGCGGGCAGCGACGCCAGCGGCTGCGCTTGATCCAGCAGCGCTGCGCGCACCAGCACCAGGCCACGCATATAATCCTGGCTCAGGAACAGGTCATAGTTCCAATCCGGTCGGAACCAGGGAACCGCCGGTTTGCCGGGCAGGCGCATATCGGCGTCGGTATAAAGCAGATCGGCATCTGTCTGGGTGAAGATTGTCAGCGCGCGGTCCAGCGCGCCGGGCAGCAGCCGGACCCCGGCATCAATCAGGAACAGGATATCGCCGGCCGCCGCCTGACAGCGGAAGACAGTATCCTCCGGCGTCGGGCCTTCCAGCGGCCATCTCAGTTGCGGCGTGGGGTTGGGGGGCAGGTCCATCTGCATTGCGGCCAGCCATTCCTCATAGCGCGCGAAGCCGATGGAACGGGGGTGGATGACATTGTTTTCCGCCAGGAAAGCGGCTAGCAGCTGACGGGTGCCCTCCAACTCCTCCTGCCGCTCGGGTGGCACGGCGGCAGCCAACTGCGCCAGCAGGTGCTGGGGCCCCCGCGCGGTCGATTGAAAGCTGACGGGGCTGTTGTTCAGCAGCCCAATCCCCTCGGCATGAACATGCACCAGCCGCTTGCGACCATCCAGCATCCAGAAAGGCATGTCCAAGGTGAAGGCATGATCACCTTCGCCGATCCCGGCCTCCACCAGATCGCCGCGCTGCTTGCCAGCCACGGTTTCCTGCACCACCACACCTTCGACCAGAGCCATAACTGTCAGGTGTTTTTCCGGTGCAGCGGGGTTCCAGCACCATCCATCGATGCTGGTACCGACATTTGTATCGATATTGCCAAACCGGCAATCCGCCCGCTCTGTCGGCGCGGTCGGGTCAAGCATGATCAGCGGCCGGGTGAACGGAGACAGCAGCGGGACGCCATCCTGCGGATCCACCAGCTGTACCGTTTCGCCGGGAGCCAACGCCATTGTCAGGCGAAACCCATGATAGCCGGTTTCACCGACCCCGGCGCTGACCAGATCGCCGCGATAGAGATTAGCCAGGCAGGCGCCCCGCGCCACCCCATCCACCAACGCCAGCAGCAATAAAGGTGCTCCCCCCGCGCCGGGCCGGTATATCCAGCCCGTCAGGGCACCGGCAACATATTCTTCGACCCAACCCTGGCAGGGCGATAAAGTCATGAGGAAAATCCACGCTGAAACAAATCTGTACACCAGAATAGCACTTCCGCTGCCGCCAGGGGAACATCCCCGCGCGGGGTTCCGGCTGCCTGAGGCGTCGGCACATCATTGCGCGGTCCGTTGTCGGCGACCAACGCTTCATCGCCGCGCAGGCGATTGCCACATCCAGAAACCGACAGGCTGCAAAAACGCCCCCCGTTGGTCCCGCCATGTTCCCGGGACGTCTTGCGCGCGGCGGCCGGCAACGTTTCCGTCATTAACCTTGCAGAAACCCACCGACAGAGAGGATCGGTTCAGCGATACCCCACCTGACAAGGGGTATGGAAACGACGAATCAGACGCCTGGATCAAGAAAAAGGTTAAAATCCGACTATTCCCGAAAGAAAGTCGCACAATGTCCCCATCGACCCCGATAAGGTTGGGAATAAGTTTTGACTGATGTTGAAAGCTGACTATTGCCGAATCAGGGAGTTCAGATGCATTGTCGCCCGATACGACACGCGGACCGGGAACTTCCTCTCCTCTCTCGCAGTCGCAACCATTATGGCGTACTGGATCTGAATGAGTCTGGACCCTAGTGCCCACTTGTGGTAATTTTTCTAAAATGGTATGTTTTAGTAATTGCTTAACCATTTGTCGGATGGGGGCTGTCCGTAAGGCAGACTGGGAATCCCGTGCGGAGAGTTGAAACTTTGTCGCGCGGCTGGGGAAGCTGCTTTAATCTTGTGCTCAGACACATTCTAAAATTTGCGTAAGGCGCATTGTGACATGGTAGGCTCGAAATGAAGGCTGTCATTCTTGCGGGTGGTTCCGGTACGCGGTTGGCTGAGGAGACGGAGGTTCGTCCCAAGCCAATGGTAGAAATTGGCGGATATCCCATCATATGGCATATCATGAAAATATACGCCCAGCATGGGGTGCGCGATTTTGTTGTATGCCTGGGCTACAAAGGGTATGCGATTAAAGAATATTTCGTGAACTACTGGTCCCATGCCAGTGACATTACTGTTAATACACGCACCGGTAAGTTTGAGGTTCACCGCAGTTCGGGTGAAGATTGGAGCGTCTCTTTGGTCGATACGGGCCAAGGGTCTATGACCGGTGGGCGTCTTCGTCGCGTGCGGGATCTGCTGGGCGACGATGATTTCATGATGACCTACGGCGACGGTGTCGCCAATGTCGATGTCACGGCGCTGCTGGCCCATCACCGCGCCGCAGGCAAGCAGGCTACGGTTACGGCGGTGCGTCCGCCGGGACGCTTCGGGGCGCTGGATATCGAGAATGGCGTTGTGCAGCGCTTTCTGGAAAAGCCGCAGGGGGATGGCGGTCTCATCAATGGCGGGTTTTTCGTCCTCTCGCCCAAGGTAATCGACCGAATCAGCGGCGATGAGACGATCTGGGAGCAGGAGCCGTTGGAAGGCTTGGCAGCCGATGGCCAGTTGGCAGCCTATCTGCACACAGGCTTCTGGCAGCCGATGGATACATTGCGAGACAAGAAGTACCTGGAGTCGCTGTGGCAGGCGAATGCCGCCCCGTGGAAAACTTGGTGATCCAGATCCATACTTGTCCGCTATCGTGAAACAGGCTCGTCAGGACGCCATTATGACCCAATTCAGTTGCCGTGCGTGCCGTACCCCCCTTTCCCGCACTTTCGTGGATCTGGGAATGTCGCCCCTGGCGAATTCCTTTGTGCCCATGGACAAGGCTGAGCAGGGCGAGGTGTTTTACCCGCTGCACACCTACGTTTGCGAAAAATGTTACCTTGTTCAGCTTGGGGAATTCGAAACGCCGGAGAAGATTTTCTCTGACGAATATGCCTATTTTTCCTCCTTCTCCTCAAGCTGGCTGCGTCATGCCGAAGCCTATGTGGCGGCGATGGTGGAGCGTTTTGGCATCGGCCCCGATCACCATGTGGCGGAAGTGGCCAGCAATGACGGCTATCTGCTGCAATATTTCGTTCAGCGCGGAGTCCCGGTAACCGGGATTGAACCGGCCGCGAACTGTGCCCGGGCGGCCCAGGCGAAGGGCGTGCGGACGGAGAGCACCTTCTTCCATGCCCGCAGTGCGCAGGTGCTGGCAGCCACCTATGGCAAAGCCGACCTTATGGCAGCCAATAATGTGCTGGCCCATGTGCCCGACATCAGCGACTTCGTAGCCGGTTTCCGGGAAATGCTG
Source organism: Niveispirillum sp. SYP-B3756 (assembly GCF_009495745.1). Lineage (GTDB taxonomy): Bacteria > Pseudomonadota > Alphaproteobacteria > Azospirillales > Azospirillaceae > Niveispirillum. Next base: position 501,726 of record NZ_WIDQ01000002.1, on the reverse strand, counting down.
AAGCCGGAAGGTGTGGTGACCTTTGAGTTCCCGCATCTGGCCCGTTTGATTGAGAGCGCGCAGTTTGACACGATCTATCACGAACATTTCTCATATCTGGCGCTTGGGCCGGTCCGCAGCATCCTGGCTGCACAAGGCCTGCGGGTTTTCGATGTACAGGAACTCCCCACCCACGGCGGGTCGCTGCGCGTCTTTGCCTGCCATCAGGCAGCATCGCATGTGCAGACACCGGCGGTCGACGCCCTGCTCGTCGCCGAGACGGCACAGGGGTTGAATGATTTCGCGGTTTATGATGCGTTTGCCGACCGTGTAGCAGAGGTCAAGGACGCGTTGCTGGAATTCCTGATTGAAGCACGCCGCACCGGCAAGCGGGTGGCTGGCTATGGGGCCCCTGCGAAGGGGAATACCTTGCTGAATTATTGTGGTGTCGGCCCCCAGCATCTGGCATTCACGGTTGATCTGAACCCTGTGAAGCAGAACAGTTTCCTGCCCGGCGTGCGCATCCCCGTGCTGAGTGTGGAGGAAATCACCAAGCAGAAGCCGGACTATCTGCTGATTCTGCCGTGGAATCTCAAGGATGAGATTGCCGGGCAGATGAGGCATATCCGTGAATGGGGGGGACGTTTTGTGACCGCCATTCCGAAGCTTGAGGTGTTTTGATGCACTTCCATCCTCTGGAAATATCCGACGCAATTCTCATTGAACCGGAACGCCGATCCGATGAGCGTGGCTTTTTTGCCCGGGTATTTTGTACGGAGGAGTTTGCGCGGGCCGGCCTGCCGACACATTTTCCGCAATCCAATGTGTCATTCAATGCCAAGGCGGGCACCGTCCGGGGAATGCATTACCAACTGGCCCCGCATGAGGAGCCGAAGGTCGTTCGTTGTACCCGGGGGGCGATTTACGATGTGATCGTCGATCTGCGCCCCGGCTCCCCCACGCTGCATCGCAGCGTGGGGGTGGAACTGAGTGCCGAGAACGGTCTGATGCTCTATATTCCCCCTGGCTTTGCCCATGGATTCCAGACCCTGGTTGATACAACTGAGGTTTTCTATCTGATGGGCGACATCTATGCGCCAGAACTGGCCCGGGGCGTGCGCTGGGATGATCCAGCCCTGGAGATCAGTTGGCCATTGCCCGTATCGGTGATTGCCGAACGTGACCTTAGCTATCCGGCAGTTCAGCGATGAAACGGGTGCTTGTCACTGGGGCAACCGGCTTCATCGGTCGCCATGTCATTGCCCCGCTCGTCCAGCGCGGGTTCGAAGTACATGCCGTCGGTCAGACAGATTTGGCCGATTGCGTCATGCACCGGTGTGATTTGCTGGATCATGCTGCCACTACGCAGCTTGTGCGGGGGATTTCACCCTCGCATCTATTGCATCTGGCTTGGTATGTGAAGCCCGGTCGCTATTGGACAGCGACAGAAAATCTGGACTGGGTAGCAGCGTCGCTGAACCTTTACCGGTCCTTCACCCAAGCAGGCGGGCATCGTTTTGTTGGTGCCGGCACTTGTGCGGAATATGATTGGCGCTTCAGCAAACTGAAGGAGGGGGACACCCCCTATCGACCGGATACCCTTTATGGGATGGCAAAGGATACGACCCGACGCCTGCTGGATACCAGCGCCCGACTTGAAGGCGTTTCCTTCGGCTGGGGTCATGTTTTCTTTCTTTACGGTCCAGGGGAAGCCAGGGCCCGGCTGGTAAGCGACGTGGTGATCGGCTGCCTGCGGGGTGAGCCCGTTCCCACCACAGCCGGAACACAGATACGCGACTTCATGCATGTGCAGGATATCGCCAGTGCTTTTGCTGCTCTGCTGGATAGTGATGTGCGGGGGGCTGTCAATATTGCATCTGGGGAGCCCCAGCCTTTGCGGACACTGATCACCGCCGTGGCTGAAGCCGCAGGCAGGCCCGACCTGCCCCATTTTGGTGCCCGTCCAATCGCTGCCAATGACCCGCCCTGCCTGGCGGCGGATGTGACAAGGTTGCGGGATGAGGTCGGCTTCAGGCCGGTTTACAGGTTAGAAGACGGGGTTGCAGCCACCGTAGACTGGTGGCGTGGTCAGACCCCGACTTTATGAAGATTTGTGCGACAGGTGGCTAGAGATGAACGACATGACGAGCCTTTCAAACGAAGATGACGCTATGACGCCAGTTGGCGAAGAATTTTCGTCTTCGCCAAAGGTGTCCACGGAAAAGCCTGCGCACGCCCCGCGCTTTTGGGAAGCACAGGACTTCGATGAAGAAGCCTATCTGGCCGCTTATCCGGATATTGCCGAAGCCGTCGCGGCCGGCACCGTCGTGTCCGCTTATCAACATTGGCTCCATCATGGCCAGCACGAAATTGAAGCTGGCCTGCGTCCACCTTTTACAACCGCTCCCCCTGTGGTGGATACGACGCTTGCGCCGTCGGTTTATTCGGATTTCGACGAATATGGCTATGTACATCTCAACCCTGATGTCGCCTCTGTCCCCTCCCCGGTTGAGCATTGGTTAAATCATGGACGATTCGAGGCGCGCGTAGCACCGGGCATCCGCCCCTTCGCTGACCGCTCCTTGGACATGAACCGCCTGTTGCAACACCCTTTCGGTGTGAACTTCTTTGCGCCGTTGTCGGCGAAAAGCGGCCTCGGCACGGCAGCCCGGGGATATATGCAGGCGCTGGGTGCTGTGAATGTGCCCTTCAATTCGCTTTCCCTTGATATTTCGCGTTATGGCGATGCCAGCAAGTCTCCCATCCGCCTGCCCAGCTGGAACGGCCAATATCGCGTAAACATCATTCAGCAGAACTGCGACATGTTGACAAACATGGCGCGTATCTATGGCCGAAATATTCTCGACGATCACTATAATATCGGCATCTGGGCTTGGGAACTGGCAGCCTTTCGCCCGGATTGGCTGCAGGAGTTCGGTGCGCTGGACGAGGTGTGGGCGCTCAGCAATTTTTGTGCGGAATCCATCAGCACCTTGTCCCCGGTGCCGGTTCGGGCGATGCCGTTGGTAGTCGAACTGGACACGCCGAATCCGACCTATGACCGGGCTTATTTCGGCCTACCGGAAGATGCCTATATTTTCAGTTTCATCTTCGATGTGTCCAGTGTGATGGACCGGAAGAATCCGCTGGCTCTGGTGCAGGCTTTCAAAAAGGCCTTCGGCAATGACCCGAAAGTGCATTTGCTGTTGAAGTATCACAGCGGTAATGCCGACCGGTCCCGCGTCACCAAGCTTTATAGTGTCGCCCGCGCTTCCAATATCCGGTTGATGTCGGAGAAGATGACGGATGCGCAGATCACCGGCTTGAAACAATGTTGTGATTGTTTCGTTTCACCGCATCGGAGCGAGGGGTTTGGCCTGAACATTGCGGAGATGATGTATCTCGGTAAACCGGTCATTGCGACCGGCTATTCCGGAAACATGGACTTCATGAGCAAGGATAATAGCTACCTGATTGATTATGATCTCACTGAAATCGATCAGAATCTTGGCCCCTATCTGAAAGGTTTTATCTGGGCTGAACCATCCATTGACCACATGGCTCAATTGATGCGTCACGTCTATGAAAATAGAGACGATGCCGCCCTCAAGGCTGCACAGGCTGCCCGCGATGTTCGCACCCGCAATTCCCAACAGGCCGTCGGTCTGCAGATTGAAGGCCGTCTGAAGGAATTGGGCCTGCAGCAGGAGCCGCCTCCCTTTGTGCGCAACTGGGGGCGCAGTGTGGATGCGGTATGGAAGTTACCCATCAGCTCCATCAAAGGAAAGCCGTGGGAGGCCCGTGTCAATAATTTGCTTTTGAAACCAACCATCAGCCTGATTGTACCAGTTTACAACGTCCCCGGCGAATATCTGCGCAAATGTATCGAATCAGTCATTGCTCAGTATTATCCCAATTGGGAACTGTGCCTGTGTGATGACGGATCGACCTCTGCTGATACGCTTGCCGTGCTGGAAGAGTATCAAGGCAAGGATGGACGTATCATAATCCGTCATCTCCCCAAGAATCTGGGCATTTCCGGCGCGTCCAACGCTGCCGTGGAGGTTGCGACGGGGGAATATCTGGCCCTGCTGGATAATGATGACGAACTGCCCCCGATGGCACTGCTCCGCGTTGTTGAGACAATCAATGCACGGCCGTCTGTTGACTACATTTATACTGACGAGGACAAGATTAACGAGAAGGGCGAGCATGTCGATGACTATTGCAAGCCTGATTGGTCTCCGGAACATCTGGAGTCCGTTATGTACCTGCTTCATTTACAGGTTATTCGCAAATCTCTGTTCTTGAAGCTTGGGGGGTTCCGCGCGGAATATACAGGGGCGCAGGACTTCGATCTCGCATTGCGGATTTCGCAATCGACAACAGAAATTGTTCACATTCCGGAGATTCTTTATCATTGGCGTATGATCCCCGGCTCAGCAGCAGCGGCCATTGATGCCAAACCGAAGGCCTTGCAGAATGCGTTCCGGGCCCTGGAGGATCATGTCAGGATCCGGTACGGCGGCAGTGCCAAGGTGGAACATGGGAAGCTCACCGGGTTCTTCCGTGTACGACATGATCTGGTGGGAAAACCGCCGGTAACAATCATGATCCCGACGGACAACCGCTTGGTTATGGTGGAAGGTCGCGGTGAGTTTAATATGATCGACAACCTGATCACGTCGATCAAGGCAAAGACCACATATCCCAATTACCGGATACTGGTGGTGGATAATGGCAATCTGACAGCACAGCAGCGCGAGCGTTATGAGCGCACCGGCATTCAGATTGCCAGCTATAAGGGCCCCCGGTCGCCGTTCAATTTCTCTGCGAAGGCTAATTTCGGTTTCCGGCAGGTGAAAACCGAACATCTCGTCATGCTGAACGACGATATGGAGATCATCACACCCGATTGGCTGGAGGCCTTGCTGGAATTTTCCCATTCACCCGAAATCGGCGTGGTTGGGGCGAAGCTGCTCTATCCGGACTCAACCATTCAGCACGCGGGCGTAGTGTTGGGCGTCAACGGCAATTCAGCCCACATGTATCATGGGTTCCCGGGCGATTTCGTCGGATACAATGGCTATACCCATACTATCCGTAACTACACTGTTCTGACGGGTGCCTGCATGGCGACCCGTAAGTCGGTGATTGATGAGTTGGGTGGCTTTGATGAAGCCTTTGCCATTGATTATAATGATATCGATTTCTGTTTGAAGGCTGTGGAAGCCGGTTATCGGAACGTCTACACGCCTTTCTGCGAGCTGTTCCATTTCGAAGGCAAAACCTCTGTCCGTACCGCCCAGAACCCGGCGGAGGTGGAACTGTTCAGCCAGCGTTGGGGGCGTTATGTGGCACGTGATCCGCATCACAACCCCAATTTTGCACCTGATCGTATTGATTACGCGTTGCGGCAACCGCTTAATGACCTGCTGAAACAGCAAGATCCCTATTCCAACGGTTGAGACCTCATTCTGCTGCGTTCGGTTGAACCGAATGGATACGGCGTCTGGTTCCAATGCCCGTAAATCGCAACCGGAATCTGGTGGGGCATACCCCACCAGATTCCGGTCCTTGAATTTCGACCATGACCAAAAAGCGTGCTATCATCGCTTGCGTCGGCAAACGCGTCACTGTCTGCGCGGCCACGCCGCTTTGATCTTTCATTTGCCCCCGAACAGGGTCTTCTCGACTTCCGTCGCCATGGCGGCATAGCCGGCATCGCTGGGGTGCAACTTGTCGCCCACATCATAGGCAGGCTGCAACTGGGACGGGCTGGCAGGGTCGCGGGTGGCGGCGTCGAAATCCACCACCCCGTCAAAGCCCTCATTCCGGCGGATCCAATCATTCACCTCCCGCCGGACAGCATCCCCTTCCGGGGAATAATAGCCAGCACCGGCATAGGGCATGATGGTGCCGATGAACAACTGCACCCCCTGGGTGTGGGCGCGGTCGCGCAACTGGGACAGGCCCTGGATCAGTTCACGCGCGGTCACCACCTCTTCCGGGCGGCGGATGCTATGGCCGATATCGTTGATGCCGATCAGCAACACCACGCGGCTGACACCGGGCTGGCCCAAGGCATCCCGGTCAAACCGCGCCAGCAGGTTGGCACCGGTCTGGTCGTGCAGCAGCCGGTTACCAGAAATACCATGGTTCAACACCACCACGCGGGCCGCTTCATCCTTGCGTGCCGCCAGCAGAGCCGCCAGCTTGGCCGGATAGGTGCCGGTGGGCTTGGTGTGGCTGTTATCGCCTTCGGTGATGCTATCGCCGATGGCCACCAGAACAGGCGCGGGCTGGGCTGCCAGCACCTCCACCGCGCCGACCAGGGTAGGGGCGCGCTTGGTTTCACCCTGCAATACCGGGGCGGCCGTGAGGTCGCCGGGGCCGGCAAGGGTGACCAGGGGTTGATGGCCAGCCACAAAGGCAGGCCCCGGATAATGGATGGAGATCACCAGCCGGTCCCCAGCCGCCACCTTGACGGGCAGCGGGTCGCTAAGCAGGGGCGCACCGGGCGGCAGCGTAGCACCCGCCTGACCACCAAACAGCAGCGGCCGGTCACTGCCGGGGCGGATGCTGCCATCGGCATCGGCCAGGGCCAGCCGAGCCGCCCCGATCACCACTGGCCGCGTCCCCAATTCATTGGAGAGCCGCACCCGCACAGCCTCACCCGATGCCACGAGCGGCAAAAGCTGGCGGACGGTCTGGTTATCAAAGGACGGGTTATTGCCAGCCGGCAACGGGGACAGGGCCCAGGCTGGAACCCAGGCATGATGGCTGCTGGCCATCTTCGGCCCATGGGTACCCACGGCTGATGGCGTGCCAGCACAGCCACCCAGCAACAGGGTGCCCACCAGGGCAAAAGCGCCTAAACTCCGCCAGGAAACCGCGACAGGCATGATTATCCCCCTTTTCTCAAGTCACGAAAGAGGGAAACTACCGCAAGCCCCGTTCATTGCCAACAAATGAGAGACAGTCCCAATAAGTAGAATGAGATGGCTAAATTCCCCCCTGCGGCGGAAGACCTTCACAATAATAAAGGCCGATACTCAATATCAAAATAGCCTAATAACTTCTGAGTATTTGGCATAATCTGCCAAAAGAATGTGCATCTGGCGGATGCCCCAGACGGATCAGACCGGGACGATCCGGAAACCGCCGGGTCCAGAAGCCGGCCTGGGCCAAAGCCGTAAATAGATCCACGCCGTCTGGTGATCGCACGAGCTGGAAAAGAGCCGTTCCACCGACCGGCTCAATCCCCGCTTCCGTCAAGGCCGTCTTCAAGGACTGATGTGCGCTGGCAAGGCGGGCACGGGTGGCCGTCTGCCAATCGATATCCGCCAGGGCCTGGCTGGCCACCAGCAAGGCCGGCCCCGCCACCCGCCACGGGCCCAACCGGTCGGCCATGGCCGCAACCAGGCTTTCCGGCCCCAACAGGAAGCCCAGGCGCAAACCGGCCAGCCCATAGAATTTGCCGAAGGAGCGCAGCACCAGCAGGCCGGGCCGGCCGATGCCGGGGGCAAGGCTGAGCTCCTGCATCAGGTCGCAAAAGGCTTCATCCACCACCAGCCAGCCACCGCGCGCCGCCAGCGCATCGGCCAGGGCCAGCAGGGAAGCCGGCGGGACGATCCGGCCATCGGGATTGTTGGGATTGACCAGCAACAGCACATCCGGCAGCGGCCCGTCCGGGCTGGGCAGGCCAGCCACCTGTTCCACCCGATGGCCGGCGCGGGCCCAGGCGGGCGCATGTTCACCATAGGTGGGGGCCAGCACCTGCACATGGCCCGGCGCCCGCAGGAAGGGCAAGGTCTGGATCAGGATTTGCGAACCAGGGGCCGCCACCAGCAAGGCCGGATCGGCCACACCATAAGCGGTGGCGGCCGCCGCACACAGGGCGCGTTCCTGCGCCGGTTCGGGCAGGCGGGCCCAGGCACTGGCCGGAATGTCGGGCAGCGGATAGGGCCAGGGGTTGATGCCGGTGGACAGGTCGATCCAGGGCCGGGGCGCCTGGGGGAAAAGGGCGGATGCCGCCGCCAGATCCCCGCCATGGGGCTGCGCGGCCCCCGCTTCCATGCTATTGGCTGACACCATCATGATCGACCTGACCTCGCCTTATCTTTTGCTGTCACTGGCTTTGCTGCTGGAAGCGCTGCTGGGTTACCCGGATGGGCTTTACCGCCTGATCCGCCATCCGGTGGTGTGGATCGGTGCCGTGATTTCCCGGCTGGACCGCTGGCTGAACCGGCCGCACTGGCCAGCCCCCTGGCGGCGCGCCGGGGGCGTGCTGACGGTGCTGATCCTGCTGGGCGGGGCTTTGGGCATGGGCGGGGCGCTGCAGATATGGCTGCTGGGCCTGCCGGGCGGGGCCTTGATTGTGGGGCTGCTGGCCAGTGCGCTGCTGGCGCAGCGCAGCCTTTACCGCTTTGTTGCCGCCGTGCCGGCAGCGCTGCGGCGCGAGGGGCTGACGGGTGGCCGGGCGGCGGTGGCGCATATTGTCGGGCGTGATCCCAACAGCCTGGATGAGGCCGGCGTCAGCCGTGCCGCCATCGAAAGCCTGGCGGAAAACTTCTCCGACGGGGTGACGGCCCCGGCCTTCTGGCTGGCGGTGGGCGGGCTGCCGGGCATTCTGGCCTATAAGGCGATCAATACGGCCGACAGCATGATCGGCCACCGCACACCCAAGCATGAAGCGTTCGGCTGGGCCGCTGCCCGGCTGGACGATCTGGTGAACCTGCCGGCATCGCGGCTGACGGCCCTGTTGCTGGTGGGGGCGGCGGCGGTGACGCGGGGCGCACGGGCCGGCACGGCGCTGCGCGCAGTATGGCGTGATGCCGGCAAGCATCGCAGCCCCAATGCCGGCTGGCCGGAAGCCGCCATGGCCGGCGCCCTGGGCCTGCGGCTGGCCGGCCCCCGCCGCTATGCCGGCGTGGTGGTGGATGATCATTGGATGGGCGATGGCCGCGCCGAGGCCGGGGCGGCGGATATCGAAGCGGGCTTGCGGCTGTACTGGCGGGCGTTGGCGGGGCTGTGGCTGCTGGCCGGGGTTTGGGCCTGGGCGATGGGGTGAATTCGGAGTTGGAAGGGGGTCTACGCAACAGTACGCAACAGATTTACGCGTTTTGTTGCGGAGGGGGTGCGGGGTGGTTTTGTGGGAAGTCAATGGGTTAGTCGGCAGGGGTGGTTGAGCAGGCGGGTTGGTTGGGGTGAAGGCTGCTCCGAATGGATGGCGCCCCCCTACGCTTCCCCCTCCCGTCAACTCAACCTGCCTTCCCCGCGAAAGCGGGGAACCAGGGGCAGCCGAACACCACGCTCCGGCGCCCCTGGCCCCTGGACCCCCGCTTTCGCGGGGGAGGCAAGAAAAGGCGGAGCGGCACGCCCATCGGCGAATGAAGGGCAGAGCAGACAGCACCGAAAATGGCAAACCCCTGGTCTCCTCCCCCTGCATTGCCCCCTCCCGCCGCCGGTTCAAATTCCGCACCCTAACAGAAAATAGGAAATAATTCCAGATCACCCGGCGCAGCGCAGCAGCCCATCCAGGTCCAGATGGCGTTCGCAGGCGGCGGCCAGTTCGTCCAGGGCGGCGTCCACCGTGGCGTCATAGGCAAGGTCGGAGCCGGCGCCGAAGCCGGAGAGGAAATGGCGGCGAAAAGCATCATGGCCGAACAGGCCGTGGATATAGCAGCCGGCGATAAGGCCATCCGGGGCGATGGCCCCTTCCGCCACCGGGCCGGTGGGGCCATTGAGATACAGCATCGGCCGGTCCCGGCCGGGGCCGCTGGTGATGCCGACATGCATTTCGTAACCGGTCAAAGGTAAATCCGCATCAATGGCATGACCGGTCACGGCAACCAGGGTTTTGGTGCCGGTCAGCACTGTTTCCACATCCAGCCAGCCCAAACCGGCCACGCTGGCGGGCGGGCCTTCGATGCCGTCCGGGTCGCTGATGCGCGTGCCCAGCATCTGATAGCCGCCGCAGATGCCCAGCACCCGCCCACCCCGGCGGATATGGGCGTGCAGGTCAATATCCCAGCCCTGGGCGCGCAAGAAGGCCAGATCGGCAATGGTGGCCTTGCTGCCGGGCAGGATCACCAGATCGGCATCGCCCGGCAGGGGCTTGCCCGGCGGCACCATGGTGACGGCCACACCCGGTTCCAGGCGCAAAGGATCAAAATCATCAAAATTGGCGATGCGGGACAGCATGGGCACGGCAATGCGCAAGGCCCCCTGCCCGCCCCGCCAATTGTCCAAAGCCACCGCATCTTCCGCCGGCAGACGGGATGCTGCCGGCTGAAAGGGCAGCACGCCGAAGCTGGGCCAGCCGGTGCGGCGGGTGATTTCCACCAGCCCATCATCGAACAGGCGGATATCGCCGCGGAATTTGTTGATCAGATAGCCGCGGATCATGGCGCGGTCGTCGGCATCGACCACATTGTGGGTGCCGACGATGCTGGCGATCACCCCACCCCGGTCAATATCGCCCGCCAGGATGACGGGCACGCCGGCCGCCCGGGCAAAGCCCATATTGGCGATGTCACGGGCGCGCAGGTTGATTTCCGCCGGGCTGCCCGCCCCTTCCACCAGCACCAGATCGGCCCCCTGGCCGATGCGGGCGAAACTGTCCAGCACGGCGGTGAGCAGCTCGCCCTTGCGGGCCTGATAATCGGCCGCGCGGGAGGTGCCGATCATGCGGCCCTGGACAATGACCTGGGCGCCGATATCGCTTTGCGGTTTCAGTAGCACCGGATTCATATGGACAGACGGCACCACCCGGCAGGCGCGGGCCTGCAGCGCCTGGGCCCGGCCGATCTCCCCCCCATCGGGCGTGACGGCGGCGTTGTTGGACATGTTCTGCGGCTTGAAGGGCCGCACCACCAGCCCCCGGTTGCTGTAGGCGCGCGCGATGGCGGCCACCAGCAGGGATTTGCCGACATCAGAGCCGGTGCCTTGGATCATCAATGCGCGGGGGCGGGTCATGGGCGGGCCGGGGGTTGGGGGTGTTTTCTTAAGTCGGCAATAAACCAGAGGAGACTGGGTTCCCCCCTTGCCCCCACCTGCCTTCCCCGCAAAAGCGGGGAACCAGGGGCTGCCAAGAACCACACTCTGGTGCCCCTGGCCCCTGGACCCCCGCTTTCGCGGGGGAGGCATTAACGAGGTGCTAAAGGTTGATGCCTAGGGGGTTATCGCTGCGATGACTGAAAGGTTAAGGATGAGCGGCCTGCCCCCCTAAAACTCAATCCCCGCCTGGGCCTTGATGCCGGCATTGAACGGGTGTTTGACGTTCTGGAATTCGGTCACCAGATCGGCGGCATCGATCAGCGGCTGTTTGGCGTTGCGGCCGGTGACCAGCACATGCAGGTCGGGCCGGCGGGACACCAGGGTGGCCACCACCTCGTCAATGTCCAGATAATCATAGCGCAGGGCCAGGTTGATCTCGTCCAGCACCAGCAGGCGGTAACGGGGATCGGCCATGATCTCCCGCGCCTTGTCCCAGGCGCGGCTGGCGGCGGCAATGTCGCGGGCCTTGTCCTGGGTTTCCCAGGTGAAGCCTTCGCCCATGGTGTAATGCTCGATCAGATCATCAAACCGTTCCAGCGCCACCTGTTCACCCGTGGCCCAGGCCCCCTTGATGAACTGGATGAAGCCGACGCGGAAGCCATGGCCCGCCGCCCGCAGCATCAGGCCCAGGGCGGCGGTGGATTTGCCCTTGCCGGGGCCGGTATGCACCATCAGCAGCCCCTTTTCATGCTGCCGTTCGGCGACGCGCCGGTCCATCAGCGCCTTGCGCTTTTCCATCTTGCGGTGGTGGCGTTCGGCCTCGGCCTCGCTGATGTCTATCGTCATGGCGCTTCCCCCTTCAATACCAGCGGCAAGCCTGCCGCCATGAACAGAACCCGGTCGGCGATACGGGCAATATCCTGATGCAGACGGCCGGCATGGTCGCGGAATTCCCGCGCCAGTTTATTTTCCGGCACAATGCCCAGCCCCACCTCGTTCCCCACCAGCACGACGGGAGCGGGCAAGGTGGGCAGCAGGGCCAGCAGGCGGGCGCGCTCAGCGGGGATATCCCGCTCGGCCAGCATCAGGTTGGTCAACCACAGGGTCAGGCAATCCACCAGTACCGGGCCGGCGGCGGCGCTGCTGGCCAGGGCGCCGGCCAGATCCATCGGTTCTTCCAGCGTTTGCCAGCCGGGCACACGGTCGGCCTGATGCTGGCGGATGCGCTGACGCATTTCCGCATCAAAGGCCTGGGCGGTGGCGATATAGGTCCAGGGGCCGGGCAGCCCGGTCACCAGCCGTTCGGCCATGGCGCTTTTGCCGGAACGGGCGCCACCCAGCACCAGGGTCAGCCGGGCGGTCATGCCTGTTGCTCCCGCACCGGGCGCTGGCGCCAGGGCAGCACATAGGGCACGCCATCCCGCTCCCCGCGCAGCAATTCCACGCCGTAGACCCGCTCCATCACCCCATCGGCCAGCAGGGCGGCGGGCGGGCCGGATGCGGCCACAAGGCCTGCCTCGTCCAGCAGTACCAGATGGGTGCAATAGCGGGCGGCCAGGGCCAGATCATGCAGCACCACCACCACGCCGGTGCCGGCGGCGGCCAGACCGGCCAGCAGTTCCATCACATGCAACTGGTGATGCGGGTCCAGCCCGGCGGCCGGCTCATCCGCCAGCAGCAGGGCGGGTTCCCCCGCCAGGGCGCGGGCCAGCATCACCCGCGCCCGTTCCCCACCCGACAGGTGGGTGACGGTACGGGCGGCCAGATGCGACACCTCGCACTGGTCCATGGCGCGGGCAATGGCGGCGCGGTCAGCCGGGCTTTCCCCGCCCCAGGGGCTGGCATGGGGCAGCCGGCCCAGGGTCACCACCCGATCCACGCGCAGCGGCCAATGGCAGGCGGCCCCCTGTTCCAGATAGCCGATGCGCCGGGCCCGGTCGGCCCGGGGGACGGCGGCCAGGGGCGTGCCATCCAGGCTGACCTGGCCGCCGGATGGCTCCAGCAGCCCGGCCAGCACCGACAGCAGGGTGGATTTGCCGGCCCCGTTGGGGCCGATCAGGCCGACACATTGGCCGGCGGCAACGGCGAAATCCACCCCGGTCAGAACCGGGCGGGGCCCGCGTGACAGATGGATCTGGGTGGCTTCCAGCCGGCTCATCGCAAATCCGCCCTTGTCCGCAGCAGAAGATGGAAGAAGAAGGGGGCGCCGATCAGGCCGCTGACGACGCCCAGCTTCAATTCATCATTGGTGGGCAGCAGCCGTACCAGCAGATCAGCCGCCAGCAGCAGACAGGCCCCCGCCAGCGCACTGGGCCAGAGCAGGCGCGACGGCTGGTGCCCCGTCACCCGCCGCAGCAGGTGCGGCACCACCAGCCCGATAAAGCCAATGGCGCCGGTGACGGCGACCGAGGCCCCCACTGCCAGCACGGTGCCCAGCACCACCCGCCGGCGCAGGCCCGCCAGATTGACGCCCAGGCTGGCGGCCGTGCGTTCGCCCAGCCCCAACGCATCCAGCGCCCGCCCATCGCTTGCCAGCAGCCAGAGGCCGGCAAGAATGAAGGGGCCGGCCAGCAGCAGATGCTGGTTGGTGCGGTCGGTCAGGCTGCCCAGCAGCCAAAAGGCGATTTCCAATGCGGCATGGGGATTGGGGGCGAGGTTCAGGGCCAGGGCGGTCAGCGAGGCGGCCAGCGACTGCACCGCCATGCCGGCCAGGATCAGCAGCAGCACCGACGCATCGCGCCCGGCCAGCCCCTGGATCAGCAGAACCGCCAGCCCCGCCCCCGCCATGCCGGCCAGCGGCAGGGAAAGCGGCCACGTGGCCGACAGCCCGAAATAGATCACCAGCACCGCCCCCAGGGAGGCGGCGGAAGAAGCACCGATCAACCCCGGCTCCGCCAAGGGGTTGCGCAGATAGCCCTGCAGCGCCGCCCCGGCCATGCCCAGCCCCGCGCCCACCAGCGCCCCCAGCAGGGCGCGGGGCAGGCGGATTTCCTGGGCCACCAGCACCAGCGCGCCATCGCCCTGGCCCCACAGGGCGGCCAGCATCTGGCCTGCCGGCACGGGCACCGAACCGACCAGGAAGGAGGCTGCCAGCAAGGCCAGCAGCAAGAATGAAAGCCCCGCCAGCAGAGGCCGATCCTGTCGCATCATGATGCACCCCCCTGCCCGGCCGCCAGCGCCTGACGCGCCCGGCTGGCCAGGATATAGGCCCCGTCGATGGAAGCGGGGCTGGCGCAGAGCCAATAAAGGATGGGGAAATTGACGGTTCGCAGCCCCGCCGCTCCCGCCGCCAGGGCGGGGTGGGAGAGCACGGACTGGCCAATGCCGGGCCGGTCGGGGCGCACACTATCCAGCACCAGCAGGTTGGGCGGGTCCAGCACCAGGCTTTCCACCGCCACCCGGCCATTGGGGCGGCCGGTAAGGCGGCCGCCGCTATTGGCAAGGCCGGCCACCTGCATCATGTCGGCCACCAGACTGCGCGCGCCCGGCACCTCGCCACCCGGCCGGTAAAGGGCGGCACTGGCAAAGGGGGTGGCAGCGGGGGCCAGCCGGGCGCGCAGGCTGGCGGCCAGGGCACGCCCAGCCTCCGGCCTGCCCACGGCATTGGCTACCTGTTCCACCTGATCGGGGATTTCCGCCAGGCTGCGCGGGCTTTTCAGCCGCAATACCGGCACGCCCAGCCGCTCCAGCATCTCCACCGTGGCACCCCGGGCAAAGCTGCCGGCCAGCACCAGATCCGGATGCTGCAACAGCACCTGTTCGGCCGTGCCATCATGCAGGAACAGGCCGGCCGCCTGGGCGGCATAGGGGGAAAGATGGGGATCGCCGGCCAGATGGGTCAGGCCGGCGATCTGGTCACGCGCCGCCACCGCCAGCAGGAACTGATCGGTGCAAAGCGAGAGGGAGATGATACGCGCCGGTGCCGCCGCCCCTACCGGAACGGCAGCACAAGCAGCGGCCAGCAGGGCGGCCGCCATCCAGGACAGGGCCGCCCGCCGCATCAGAAGCGCACCTGCACACCACCATAGGCCGAGCGGCCGGGGGCGCGATAGTTCAGCACCTCCTGATAATCCGCATCCAGCACATTATCGATGCGGCCGAACAGGCTGACCTGCTCCCAGGCCTGCCAGCGCACGGTGGCATCCAGCACGGTGGAACTGTCCAGCATGGCAGGGCGGGCCGATGCCGTGTCGCGCTGTTTGCCGGTATAGCGCAGGGCCGTGCCCAGCATCAGCGCATCGGTGACGTTCCAGTCAATGCTGGCATTGATGGTATCCTGCGGCCGGCGCGGCAGATCCCGACCGGTCACCCGGTCGGTGGCATCCAGATAGGTATAGTTGGCCGACAGCAGCAGGCTTTCCACCGGACGGGCCTGGAAGGTCAGTTCCACCCCTTGCGTCCGCGCCTTGGCGACATTCACATAGGCCGAGGAAAAGCCGATGAGATTGTCATACAGGTTGCGGAACAGGCTGGCCCCCAGCGTCACCTTGCCATCCAGCAAGGGCTGTTCGATGCCGGCATCCATGCCCTTGGCTTCCTCCGGCCGCAGCTTGGCATTGCCATAGCTGGGCTCGTAAAGCTGATAGAGCGTCGGTGCCTTGTGCGCGGTGCCATAAGACGCACGCAGGATGGTGCCGCTCTGCGGTACCTGATAGGCGCCGGTCAGCCGGTATGTTGCCTTGGAGCCAAAGGCATCGTGATCATCCACCCGGCCGCCGGCGGTGACGGTCAGGTTATCCAGCAGTTCGGCCTGATATTGCAGGAAGGCCGATTTGGTGGTCACCTTGTCATCAATGCCGGGTTCCAGACCGAAGGCGGTGGTATTGGTGGTCTTGGCGGTTTCGCTATCCACCGACAGGCCGAAGGTGGCGACATCGCGGCCCAGATGCAGGTTGCCCTGGTAATCCAGCGCCTCCCGCCGGCTGTCGAAGGTGGATTTCATGTACCAGCCCGTCGGCTCGTCGAAATCACGCTTGGTGCTGGCGATGGAGGCGGCAAAATTGTTGGTGAAGCGGCCATCCAGCAGGGAGAGGTCGGCCGCCGCGCGGCCCTGCCACATTTCCTTTTCCTGGGAGGCGGCGCCATCGGCGGCGAACGGATCGTAATCGCTGTCCAGCCAGGACCAGCCGCCGCTGAGATCGAAGCGCAGTACCTCATTGGCCTGCACCCCCAGCTTGCCGCTGACGGAACGGGCATCGCTGCCATCCTTCTCCGACCCGACAAAGGTGCGCGAGAAGCCATCGGTATGCAGGTTCGAGGCGTCCAGCGCATAGGAGGTGCCATTGCTGGCCCCGCTGATCCCCGCCTGCTGGCGGAAGGTGCCATAGGAACCGGCCTCCGCCAGGGCGGTGACGCGGGGGGCACCGCTGCCCGACCGGGTGGTGATATTGATGACGCCGCCCATGGCGTCATTGCCATAAAGCGCGCTCTGCGGGCCTTTCAGCACCTCGATCTTTTCGATGTCGCCGGTCAACAGGCTGTTGAAATCGAACTCATTATTGGCGCCGGCGGCGTCATTCACCTCCACCCCGTCCACCAGCACCTTCACCATGCCGGATTCCGACCCGCGCAGCCGCACGGTGGAGGTGGACCCAAAACCGCCATTGCGGGAGATGGAGACACCGGGCAGCCGCTTCAGCAGGTCCAGCGCCTGCACCTGCTGGCGGCGGTCAATCTCCGCCCGGTCAATGACATCGACGGATGCGCCAACGCGGGAGGCCTCTGTGGGCAGACGGTTGGCGCTGACGACCAGTTCCGCCACCTCTGTGGTGGGGGCGGACTGGGCCGCCGCCGGCAGGGTGGCAAGACCGGCCAGCAACAGCGGGCCGAAAAGGGAGAGAGAGGAACGCGACATTTCTGGTTTCACTCCGCTTCGCAAAACTGCCTGGGTCCGGCGGAACCCGTGCAGGCACGAAGCGGAAAACGGGGCTGCAATCCCCGGAAAACCGCCCCGGCCAGCCCGAAGGGCCGCCGAAGCGCCAACGCGAAACGGAAAACCGTCCCACCGGGGCACCCCGCCCAATGGCCGCGCGACGCATTGCCGATGGCAGGTCTCCTGGCTTGCGGGTCGTCGCTTCCGCCCGGCCTTCCCAGTTTCCCAGTGGCCATGATGGGCATCGCTCGCCGCTTACAGTTGCGGGGGCAGCCGCGGCTCCGGGCTGTGACCAGCCCTTACCCGCGTTCCCTTTTCACCCCCTGTTACGGGGGAACCATCGATAGGGCCGTCATACGCCGGTCATGATCGGCAATCAAGCGGCCGTACCGCCGCGCATGGCAAGGCGGCGGCCGGCGCATTCTATCCAAAAGATAAAACGCACACGTTGCATTGGGGCTGGTCTGCATATGCAAAGACCGTCACAATCACCTGACATATTGCAATGCGTAACAATCCAACACCCCGTTTCTCCCACTTTGTGCGCAGGAGACGAAATGGTGATGCTAACATTGCTCAAATCATCCCTGAAGGCGCGTCTGGTCATTTCAGGCATCGCTGTTTGCCTGTTGTTGGGTGCCAGCCTGATCGGTGTCACCGGATATCTGACGTACCAGGAAACCAAGCACCGGGTGGAAGAGACGGTACAGGAAAACAGCCAGCAATATGGGCAGATCGCGGCCGACATTATCAACCAGGCACTCCATAATGCCATTTTGATCAATGGCTTCGTGGAAGGTGGCCTGGATCAGGCCGGCGTGTCGCGGGAGATGTTGTCGTCCCAGGCCATCGGGCTGGTGAATGCCAATCCCGGCATTGTCGGTGTCACCATCGCCTTTGAACCCGACGGGCTGGATGGCAATGATGCCGGCCATCTGGGCACGCCGGGGGCCGATGCCAAGGGGCGCTTCGTTCCCTATTTCTTCCGCAAGAGCAGCGGGGGTGTCGGTATTGATGTGCTGGTGATGACGCTGGAGGCTGGGATCAAGGAATGGTACCTGGACCCGCTGGAGCAAAACCGCACCCTGCTGACCGCCCCCTATATTTATCCGGTGGAAGGCAAGGATGTGCTGATGGTGACAGCCAGCGTGCCGATCCGGCGCCAGGGCAAGGCGGTGGGCATCACCACCACCGATCTGGCGTTGACCGCCTTGCAGAAGCAGTTTGCCAGCTTTCAGCCGATGGGCGTGGGCGATGTTCGGCTGATCGCCCATAATAACCACTGGGTGGTGCACCCCGTCGCCGACAAGCTGAATGCCAAGGTGGAGGCTCCAGGCCTGGCCCCCCTGCTGACAGAGGCGGCCAGCAGCGGCCGACCGGCCACGGCCCGCCTGACCCTGGAAGGGGTGGACCGCATCGCCGTGGCCTTGCCCATCCGTTTTGCCGGGGCGACGGAACAATGGAGCGTACTGGTGACCGTGCCCGCCGCTGTGGTGTCACAGGCGGTGTGGGACAATGTGCTGCCGATGGCGCTGACCGGTCTGGTGCTGGCGGCCCTGGCAGCGGCCAGCTTCACCTGGCTGGGCCATGGCTTGGCCAGCCCGATCCTGCAACTGACCCAATCCATGGGCCGCATGGCCAAAGGCGATCTTGTGTCGGAGATTCCCTGCCGGGATCATGGCGACGAAATCGGCCAGATGGCCAAGGCTTTGCGTGGCTTCCGTGACGGGCTGTCGGAAACCGAGCGGTTGCGGGAGATTGCCACAGAGCGCGAAGAACAGATGGCTGAGCGCCAGCGCCTGGACCGGCTGGCCCTGGCCGACCAGTTCGAACGGGAGGTGGGGGCCCTGCTGCGGCAGGTGAATGAAGCGGCCGGCCAGTTGGTCGACCAATCAAACCTGATGTCCAGCGACTGTAGCGCCACCCAGCAGAGTGCCGCGCTGGGGGCGGCCGCCGTGATGGAGGCTGCTTCCAATGTGCAAACGGTGGCGGCGGCCGCAGAAGAACTGCGCGCCTCCATCGCTGAAATCGGCAATCAGGTGCAGATGTCGGCCGGCGTGGCCGCGCGTGCCGCTGACGAAGCGGGTGCTGCCACCGAGACGGTGGACGCCCTGAACCAGAGCGCCGACCGCATCGGTGCCGTGGTCGGGCTGATTTCGGAAATTGCCAGCCAGACCAACCTGTTGGCGCTCAACGCCACGATTGAGGCGGCACGCGCGGGAGAGGCGGGCAAGGGTTTTGCCGTGGTGGCGGCGGAAGTGAAAAATCTGGCCACCCAGACCGCCAAGGCGACAGAGGAAATCGCCGAACTGGTGGCCAATATCCGCAGCAGTTCCGGCGAAGCGGTGAAGGCCATCCAGGGCATTGCCACCACCATCCGGTCGATCAACGAAACCTCCACTGCCATTGCCGGTGCCGTGGAGGAACAGACGGCGGCAACGCAGGAGATTGCGCGCAATGTGACGGAGGCATCACGCGGCACCGATGATGCCTCGCGCGCCATCCAGGGCATTGCCGACAGGGTGGTGCAGGTGACGGAGGCCGCCGCCATGGCGCTGAGCAACGCCACCGATGTGCGCGGCCACGCCACCCAGGCGGATGGGGAAACCCACGGCTTCCTGCGCCGCATTCGGGAGGGGTGACGCCAAGCGGGACTGGACCGGGGGCGTGCTTGCCGTTAAGCAGGGGAGCCCCTTGTCCATCACCGGTTGGGTCCGATGCGCTTTCTTCACGCCGCCGATATCCATCTCGACAGTCCGCTGCTGGGCCTGGCCGGACGCGCCGGGGCGCGGGCGGATGAGCTGGTGGGGGCGACAAGGCGGGCGCTGGTGCGGCTGGTGGATGCCGCATTGGCCGAACCGGTGGCCTTTCTGATCATCGCCGGCGATCTGTATGATGGCGATTGGCGCGATTTCATGACCGGCCTGTTCTTTGCCGGCCAGATGGCCCGGCTGGAGCGGGCGAACATCCCCGTCATCATCCTGCGCGGCAACCATGATGCCGAAAGCCTGATGACCAAGCAGTTGAGCCTGCCCGGTAATGTACGCGTCTTTTCCGCCCGCAAGGCGGAAACCATCCGGCTGGATGATCTGCGCGTGGCCCTGCATGGCCGCAGCTTCCCCAGCCGACATGTGACGGAGAATATCGCGCTCTCCTATCCGCCGCCGGTGGCCGGGTATCTGAATATTGGCGTGCTGCATACGGCCCTGGAGGGAAGGCCGCCGCACGCACCCTATGCCCCCTGCTCCATCGCGGACCTGATGGGCAAGGGCTATGATTATTGGGCGCTGGGCCATGTGCATGAACGGGCCGTGCTGGCGCAAGACCCCTGGATCATCTTCCCCGGCAACCTGCAGGGCCGCCACGCCAATGAAACCGGGCCGAAGGGCGCCACGCTGGTCAGCGTGGAGGAAGGCCGCATCGCCAAGGTGGAGGCGCTGGCCCTGGATCAGGTGCGTTGGGCAAAACTGGTGGTGGATGCCAGCGATTGCGCCGATGAGGCCGCCCTGGGCGACCGGTTGGCGGCAGCATTAACAGCGGCCAGCACGGAGGCAGAGGGCCGAACCCTGGCCGTGCGGCTGTGCCTTGTCGGCCGCACTGGGCTGCATCGCTGGTTAAAATCGGATACGGAACGATTAGCGGCGGAGGTGGAGCTGGCGGCCAGCCGGGCCGGCGGGGATATCTGGATCGAACGGATCGTTATCGAAACGACTGACGCGGTGGCGGTCCCGGCGGCAGCGGGCGATGCCTTGGCCGAACTGGCCGCCGCCATTGCCGAACTGCGCGACGATCCCGCCGCGCGGGGGCTGCTGGCCGATGATCTGGCGGCCTTGCGCCACCGGTTGCCCCCCGGCGCGCTGGAGGCGGCCGGGCTGGCGGGAGAGGATGAAGCAGCGATGCTGGAAGCCGTGTTGGCAGATGCCGAATCCCTGCTGCTGAACCGGCTGGCGGGGGAAGCGTGATGCGGATCGACCGGCTGGACCTGGAGCGTTACGGGCATTTCACCGACCATCACCTGGATTTTTCCGGCACCGATGTGCGGCTGCATATTGTGCATGGCGCCAATGAGGCGGGGAAATCCACCGCCCTTGCGGCCATTTGCGACCTGCTGTTCGGCGTGCCGGAACGCACGCGGCTGGGTTTTCGCCATGGCAACAATGCCTTGCGCATCGGCGCGGTGCTGCGCCAGCCGGATGGCAGCCTGCTGGAGGTGAAGCGGCGCAAGGGGCGGCAGAACACGCTGCTGGCCGCCGATGGCAGCACGGCCCTGGCCGATGGCACGCTGGCCCCGTTGCTGGGCGGCATCGACCGGGCGCAGTTTGAACGGCTGTTCGGGCTGGACCATGCCCGGCTGCGGGCCGGGGGGGAGGCGATGCTGGCGGCCGGTGGCGATCTGGCCCGCACCCTGTTCCAGGCCGGCAGTGGCCTGACCGGCATTGCCGATATCATGGCCGGGCTGATGGCCGATGCCGACCGGCTGGGCAGCCCGCATAAGCGCCAGGGCAGCAAACCGCTCTATGAGGCGCTGGACGCGCAGCAGGCGGCATCGGCCCGGATGCGAAACGAGGCTACCAAGGCGGAGGCCTGGGAAGCGGCAGAGAAACGGCTGGCCGATGCGCGGGCGGCCCTGGCCGGGCTGCAGGCAGAACTGGAAAAGGCGCAGCGGGCGCAAAGCCGGCTGGAACGTATCCGCCGCGTGCGGCCGCTGTTGGCCCGGCTGGAAGCACTGGCCGCTGAACGCGCCGAACTGGGCGAAGGGCCGGACCTGCCGGCCGCCCTGGCGGAACTGTGGAACGGGGCGGCGGCCCGGCTGCTGCAGGCCGAACGCCATCGCCAGCAGGCGGCCCAGCAGGTGGAAACGGCCTTGGCGACGTTGGCCGACGCCGGGGAGGCCCCCCGGCTGCCGGAACTGGCGACGGAGATCGAGGCGCTGTTCCAGCGCGCCGGCAGTGTGGAAAAGGCCCGGGCCGACCTGCCCCGCCGCCAGCGGGAACTGGAAATGGCCGATGAGCGACTGGCCTTGCTGGCCGGGCGGCTGGGGCGGCATGATGCGCCCGACGCCCTGGAAGCGGCCCAGCCGGGGCGCGTGCTGGCGGCCCGCATCCGCGAGAAAGCCGCCGCCCATGGCCGGCTGGATGGGGCGCGGGACGCGGCCAGCAAACGCGAAATGCTGGCTGCGCGCAGCCTGGCCGATCTGGCCGATGGTGCCGGCGATGTGGAGACGGCCGGCGATCCGCTGGCCGCAGAGGCGGCATTGGCCGCCGCCCTGCGGTTGGGGGAGGTGGAAACGCGGCTGGACGAGGCGGCACGGGAGGCCGATGCCCGCACCGACGAGTTGGCCGATGCGCTATCGCGGCTGGGCCGGTTCAGCGGCGGCGCCGAGGCCCTGGCCCGGCTGCCCCTGCCCGATCTGGCGGTGATTGAGAGCTGGGCCGGGCGGCTGGGCGATCTGGCGCAGCAGCGGGCCAAGCTGCGGGAAGCCTGGGATCAGGCGGAGGCAGACGCGCGCAAACATGCCGCCACCCTGGCAGAACTGGCCGCCGATGGCGAGGTGCCAACCCTGGCCGCCATTGAGGAGGCGCGGCGGCTGCGCGATGGGGCCTGGCAGGCCATCCGCCGCCGGATGCTGGAAAAGCTGGACGTTCCGGATGTGGAATGGTCTGCCCTGGGGTTGGGGGAGGCCCCGGCCCCGCGCTTTGAGGCGACGATACGGACGGCCGACCAACTGGCCGACCGGCGCGACCGGGAGGCGCAGCGGGTCAGCCGCCATGCCCGCGCCAGCAGCGATCTGGCCGAGGCTGAAGCGCGGCTGCGGGCATTGGAACGGGACCGGAATGACCTGGATCAGCAGGGCCGGACGCTGGAAAATGACTGGCAATCCCTGTGGCGGGAAAGCGGGCTGACCCCGGCAGAACCGGCCCTGATGGCCGGCTGGCGGCGGCAGGTGGAAAATGTGCTGGCGCTGCATCGCCAGGGGCGGGAGGCGGCGCGCAAACAAGCGGGGCTGGCGGAAGAGGCGGCGCGCTGTGCTGGTCATCTGCGTGATGCCATGGCGCTGGCCGGCCTTCCGGCCGCGGCGGGGGAGACGGAGCTTTCCCGCCTGCGTGCCCGCGCCGATGCGGCGGTGAAGGCCTGCCGGGAGCAGACAGACAAGGCGGAAAAGCGCCGGCAGGAACAGGCGCGCGCCGAACGGGCGCTGCGCGATGCCCAGCGGGAAAAGGCCGAAGCGACGGAGGCACTGGAAGCCTGGGCGGCGGGCTGGGCCGGCGATATGGCCGCCCTGGGGCTGCCCGCCGGCACCAGCCCGGCCGAGGCGGAAGCGGCGCTGACCGCCTGGGAGGATATCGGCCAGGAATTGCGGGCGCGGCATGATCTGGTTCACCGTATCGACAGACTTTCCAGCGATATCAAACAGTTTCAGGATGATCTGACGATATTGGTTGAAAAAGCGGCGGCCCTGGACCCTGCCTTGCCGCTGGATGCCAAGGCCCCAGATGCCGCCAACCAACTGCTGATGGCACTGGATGAGGCGCGGCGGCGGGAGACGCGCTGCGGGTTGCTGGCAGAGGCGGCGGAAAAGGCCCGGCGCAGTGATGCCGAAGCGGCCGGGGAATTGGCCGAGGCACAGGCGGAACGGGATGATCTGAAACGGCTGCACGGGTTGGGGCCGGCGGATGATGTGCCGGCCCTGGTGGCACTGGCCAGCCGGCGGCGGGAGTTGCAGCGGGCCGAACAGGCGGCTCTGACCGAACTGGCCCAGGCCGGTGACGGGCAGAGCCGGGCAGCCCTGGCAGCGGAAGCGGGCGGGCTGGACCCGGATGGTGCCGCCGCCGAACTGGCCGCCGCCGGGCAGGAGATCAACCGGCTGCAGGCGGCCCTGCCCCAGGTTTCCGCCGACCTGCGCGATGCGGAACGGCTGCTGGAGGAACTACGCCAGCGCAGCGGCATCGGCGAAGCGGCGCAGGAAGCGGCGGCAGCCGAGGCCAAGGCAGCCCAGCACGCCGCCCGCTGGCTGCGGCTGCGCGCCGCCGGGCTGTTGCTGACGCAGGCGGTGGAACGGTATCGCAACCGGAATGAACATCCGCTGCTGCGCCGGGCCAGCGCCATCCTGGCGCTGATGGCCGCCAGCGGCGGCAACCCGGTGACGCATCTGAAAGTGGATTACGGCGATGGCGACCATCCGGTGCTGCTGGGCGTGCGCCGCGACGGCAGCGACGCCCAGGTGCAGGATATGAGCGAGGGCCTGCGCGATCAGCTATTCCTGGCGCTGCGTATCGCCGCCGTGGAAGCGCATGTGACCCAGGCCACCCCCCTGCCCTTCATCGCCGACGATCTGTTCATCACCTCGGACGAGCCGCGCACGGCGGCCGGGCTGGCGGCCCTGGCGGAACTGGGGGCCAGCACGCAGGTGGTGCTGTTCACCCACCACCGTTATGTGCTGGATGCAGCAGAGGGGCTGGAAGGGGTTAAGGTGCACCGGCTGGGGAATGACTGACGCAAAATCCCCCCGGCTGGCCGCCGCCCGGTCGCATCATCACCCCGCCATGTGTCGCAGGGCAGCCAGCAGCTTGTCTGTATCGGATTCCTGATTGAACAGGGCCGGCGTGACGCGGACACAGGCACCCCGCGCCACACCGGCACGATGCACAGTGAAGATGCCGTATTTTTCCAGCAATTGCCGGGAGATGGCGGCGTTCTCCGCCTCCCCCACCACCCCGCGCCGGCGGAAGCTGGTCAGCCCGCCGGTCAGGCGCGGGTCGGGCGGGGTCAAGATCTCATAGGCCGGATGGTCGCGCAGGGGCTCCGCCCAACGGTCGCGCAGATGGCGCAGCCGGGCAGCGATGCGATTGGTGCCGATGGACTGGTGAAAATCAATGGCGGCCGGCACGGCCAGCATCGCCGCCAGATCGCGGGTGCCGGTATGCACACGGGCGCGGATATTGTCGGGCGCCGGTTCCATCTCCGCCGGGCTGGGATCGATGTCGGGCACCCGGCCGCGCCGGATGTAAAGCGCCCCCACCCCCACCGGCGCGCCGATCCATTTATGCAGGTTATAGCCGACGAAATCGGCCCCCAGACTGTCGGCGGTGAATTCGACCAGCCCGATGGAATGGGCCGCATCGACAATCACATCCACCCCGCGCGCCCGCGCCATGGCGGTGATTTCCGCCACCGGCAGGATCAAACCAGTGCGATGCGTCAGATGGGTCAGCAGCAGCAGCCGGGTTTTCGGATGCGCCGTCAGTGCCGCCGCATAGGCATCGATCAGCCCCTGATAGGTTGCCGGTTCCGGCAGGTCGATGCGCACCACCTCCACCCCGCGCCGCTGGCGCAGCGATGCCATGCCGGCCTGCATGGCATCATAATCCAGATCGGCATAGATCACCGTATCGCCCGGCCGCAGCCGGTTATAGCCGCCGATCAGGGCCAGCAGCGCCTCTGTGGCGTTGCGGGTGAGGGTGATTTCATCCAGCCCGCAGCCGATCAGAGCTGCCACCCGCTCCACCACCCGCTTGGCATCGGGGCCGAAGCTGCGGCGGGCATAGAAGGAGGTCTCGGCATTCACCCGCGCCTGCTGGCGCTGGTAGTCGGCCAGTACCGGCCGCGCCATCATCACCCAATTGCCGTTTTCCAACTGAATGACCTGCTGTGTGACGTCATACTGTGACGCCACCGCCCGCCAGAAGGCACTGTCAGACGGTTCACCACCACCAGTTGGCAGACCGGTGGTGGTGGCCGCCGCCACAGGCAGCAAGCCGGCCCCCAGGGCCAGCCCGCCACCTTGCAACAGGTGTCGCCGCGTCCAGCCCGGCATCAGAACCGCACCTCCACCCGCGCGTAATATTGGCCGCCATCGGTGTCATAGGGCGCGTTGCGGGAATAGACCAGGCCACGGCTGGCCTGGAAGGTTGCCTCTTCCGGATAGCTGTCGAAGATGTTTTCGGCGCCGACGCGCAGGGTGACATTCTGCGTCACGTTCCAGCTGCCGGCCAGATCGACAAAGCTCTCTGAACCGAAGCTCTGGAACAGGTCGCCGGTGGCATTGCCGGAGCTGTCGGTCCATTTGCCGTAATAGCGCAGCTTGGCCAGCACGCTGAAATCCCCCCAGCGATATTCCGCCGACAGGCTGGCATTATGTTCCGGCAAGCCTTCCTCAAACAGGCGCCTTTGCGTGTCGCTGGCATTCAGCCCGCCGCCGGTCACCCGGGTCTGGTTGTAATTATAGGCGGCGGACAGGTGCAGCGTGCCATCGGATACCGGCAGCGCATAAGATGCGACGATATCCAGCCCCCGCGTGCGGGTGTCGAAATCATTGGTGAAGAAGCTGACGGAGGTGAAGGTATTGGCCCCCGGCACGCCCAGGGCGATCAACCGGTTGCGGATGGCCGGCGTGACGGTGAAGCTGGCCGAC
The DNA here is from genome assembly GCF_009495745.1 of Niveispirillum sp. SYP-B3756. Classification (GTDB taxonomy): domain Bacteria; phylum Pseudomonadota; class Alphaproteobacteria; order Azospirillales; family Azospirillaceae; genus Niveispirillum. The sequence continues at coordinate 475,462 of NZ_WIDQ01000002.1, read as the reverse complement.
TGGCTGAACCGGTCCGTCAGCTTGATCTGATAGGCATCGACCGTGGCGGTGAAGCCATCCCCGTTCTGATAGGCAAAGCCGGCCGACAGGTTGGTGGATTCCTCCGGCTTCAGCGGCTGGGCGCCGAAATATTGCGCCACCGGGTTGGACGGCGACAGCCGGCCCGAGGTGAAGGTGTTCAGCGTCACCGTGTCCAGCCCCTGGGAGGTGCGGGTGCTGTAAACCTGCGCCGGCGTCGGGGCGCGGAAGCCGGTGGAGGCGGAACCGCGCAAGGCCAGCCCTTCCGTCAGCTCGATCCGGGTGGAAATCTTGCCGTCGGTCGTATGGCCGAATTCCGAGAAATCCTCATACCGGCCGGCCAGACCGACGGTCCAGATAGCGGTGATCGGCGCTTCGACATCGATATAGGCGGCATAGCTGGTCTGGTCGAAACGGCCAGCCTGATCGGGGCTGTAGCCGGGGAAACCGTTGGAGCCGGTGGCCAACCCCTCCGCCGCCCCCGGTCCAACCGCGTAGGAGGCGTAGTCGCCGGCAACAACCTTGTAGATTTCCTGCCGCCGCTCCCCGCCAAAGGCGATATTCACCGGGCCGGCCAGCAGGCCATTTTCCCAGGGATAGCTGAAATCCAGATTGAGGTTCTTTTCTTCCTGGATCAGGGAGCCGGCATCGAAATTGGTGGGGCTGTTGGGGCCAAGGGAGGCGTTCAGGCTCTCCTTCATCTTGTAATCGATGCGGTTGCGGCCATAGGAGGCGGAAAGATCGGCGCGCAGATCGCCCAGCAGATTGCCGCGCACACCGCCAACCAGGCTGTAATCCTGATCTTCCTGGCCGAAGCGGGGGGTGAAGCCGGCCGGATAGAGCCGGTTGGCATTCCAGCCGGGAAACGCCTTGGTCGCCTTATAGACATTGCTGGTATTGGCGGGATTGCGCCAGTTGAAATCCGTCCAGCCATCGCCTTCGCCATAGGTGCCGAACAGATAGGCTTCGGCCTTTTCCCCCAGCGGCAGGGCGCTGTCCAGCGCCAGCCGGATGGTTTCCAGATCGGGCTGGCCCCAGCGCTGCACCGGGTTGGGCACCTGCAGGCCGGATGATTGCTGGAAGGCGATGGCATCGGCACGCTGGCGGCTGCGCGAGGTGGCATCGGCCTTGGACCATTCCACCGTGCCGGTGACATGGCCGCCCTGGCCGATCCCCCAGCCGCCCTGCGCGCCGGCCTGATATTCGGTGCCGTCGCCCTCGTAATATTGCGACACCTGGCTGAAGGCCTGGAAGCCCGGCTGATCATCCAGAATGACATTGATCACGCCGGCAATGGCGTCCGACCCGTACTGTGCCGCCGCGCCGTCGCGCAGCACCTCAATCCGCTTGATGGCAAAGTTGGGGATCTGCGCCAGATCGACGGCCTGCGCCCCGCGCGAGCCCAGCAGGGCCGAGCGATGGCGACGCTTGCCATTGACCAGCACCAAGGTCTGGTCCGGCGACAGGCCGCGCAGCCGCGCCGGGCGGACAAAGGCCTGCCCGTCAGCCGCCGGCAGGCGCTGCACATTGAAGCTGGGGATGGCCTGGGCCAAGGCATCCACCAGCTCGCTGGAAACCGTGCTGTCGATGGTGCTGCCGCCCACCACATCGATGGGTGACAGGCTGTTGAACACGGTGCGCTGGTTGCCGCGCGTCCCGGTGACGATGATCTCCTCCAGTTCCACCGGCTCATTGGCGGCCATTTGCGTGGCCTCCTGGGCAAAGGCGGGGGACAGGCTGGAGGCCAGCATCACCGCCGTGATGGCGGTACCGGTACGCATCTTCATCATCAAACTCGCTTCGTTCCAGGGGCGCCCGCGCCGGCAAGGGGCGGGCGCCCGTCAATCAGAATGGCGAAGCGGGGTATAAGGTTGGCCGATGACGCCTTGGCTGTGGTTTGGTTACGGTTGCATGATTGTTATATTCATGCCTGCATAAATCTTAAATTGGTCTTAAAATTTAGCAGATAAGGGAAGGTCAAAACTTCTGAGCCACAGTGAAGCGGACCGAACGCGGTTCCAGCGGGTGGACATGCCGGTCCCTGACCCCTTCGGCAGGGTCGCCCGGCAGCCGGTCCGTATAGTGATAGACGGCGGCATCATCCTTGCTGTCGAACAGGTTATAGATGCCGACCCCCAGGCTCAGCCCGCTTTCCAGCGTATAGTTGGTCAACAGGTTCCATTCCTTGTAGCCGCTGGATTGGATGCTGTTATCTTCGATCAACGGATGGGTGCCGAGGTAACGGAACTCCGCACCGGCGGACAGGCGCCCGGCTGCCCAGGTGCCGGCCAACCAGGGTTCCCCACCCCCGGATGGCCCCAATTCCTTCAGATAGATCGCCAGCGAGCCGATATATTTCGGTGCGTCGGGGATGAATTTGCCGGCCGGATCAGCATCCCGATAGCGGGCATGGCTGAAGGCGATGCTGCTGTAGAATTCCAGCCAGGACCAGGGGGCGTAGGTGCTGTTCAGTTCCAGGCCGCGCCGCCGGCTGGGCCGGCCGGCCTCTGTCTGTCCGGCATCGGCGCTGTAGGTCAGCTCAGAACCAAAATCCATCTGGAAGGCGGTCAGCGTCGCCGTCAGGTTGGGCAGGATGGTGGAACGCAGCCCCACCTCCTCCCCATCCACCTTGGCCAGCAGGGCCGCACCGCCCTGGGTGACGCCGCGCACATCATTGCTGTGAAAGCCACGGCCGGCACTGACATAGAATTCCGTGTCCTTCCACAGGGTGACAATGGCGCTGCCCTTGGGCTGCAACAGATGCGCGCTCACCTTCCCGGCATTGCTGCCACGGTCGGTGCCGCGCATATAATCCCCGCGCAGCCCGACAACGGTGCGCAGCCAGGGCGTCCAGCGGCTGGTGAGCTGGAGATGGGCGCCCGCCCCCGTCTGCCGGACCGTATCATCCTTCAGGAAGCCGGTGGTGACACGGGCCTTGGTGGTCTGCAAATCCACGCGCACATCATCATAGCGGCCGTCCAGGCCGCCCGCCAACTCATGCTCCACGCCCAGGAAATCGAGTTTCTGGCCATAGCGGATGGAACCGCCGATCACCGTCCGGTTCTCATTCTGGGCGTGCTGGTCGCCATCGACAGGATTATCCAGGAAATGGGTGAAATTGTTCCAGAGCGTCAGTTTGCTGTCGACGATATAGGCATTGGCCGTCAACTGGCCGCCGGCCAGCCAGCCCCGTTCCAGCGAGCGGGCAACGTTGCCCGACAGGCTGATCCGCCGGGCCTGCCCGCCATCGCTGGGGTCCAGGGTGCCGTAACGGCCGATCAGCCCCTGTTCGATGGCCCGCAGCGGCTGATCCGTGGTGGCATTCCAGCGGCCCCGATAGTACATGGCGGTCAGGCCGAACCCATCCTCCCGGTCGCCCTGGGCATAGCGCAGGACGGCGTTGGTCTTGTGCAGATTGTCGGGATGGTCCCACGGCCCGTCATAGCGGACCAGTTCACCACCGGCCAGCAGACGGCCCTGCCCCATCTCGGCACTGCCAGCGCCGAACAGGCGCTTATATCCCAGCGTGCCGACCGTCAGGGCCGCCTGCGGGTCCATCCGGTCCAGATAGCCCAACTGGACCGAGCCGACGGCGGAAAAATCACCCTGGGCGGCGAAATAGGGGCCCTTGGTATAGCCGATGCCGCTGACCAGTTCGGGAATGATGAAGTTCAGATCGGTATAGCCCTGGCCATGCGCATGGGTGCGCATATTGACCGGCATCCCGTCCACGCTGGTGGCCATGTCGGTGCCATGGTCCAGGTTGAAACCGCGCAGCAGATACTGGTTGGCCTTGCCCTCCCCGCTATGGCTGGTGACGACCAGGCCCGGCACCGTTTCCAGCATCTGGCCCGGCCGATAGGCCGGCAGCAGGTCCAGCTCCTCCTTCACCACCACACCCTGGCTGGAGGTGACGGCCGTGCCGATCAGGTCCAGCCGCTGGGCGGTCACCACCACCTCTTCCACCGCCGCCACCTCTGTCGCGGCGGGGGCGGCCGGGCTGCTGGCCGGCAGCAGGATACCGGCCAGCAACGCCAGTTTCAGGGCGGGGAGCCCCTGGGCCCGTCGCCGCGACTTGGCCCCTTGCGGTTCCGGGACTGTCCTGGCGTGGTGCATTGCTTTCCTCCCTTGCACGTTCTGCTGCCGATATCCGGCGGGGGGAAAGCGGGGCACAAGTTACATACCGTTACGGACAGCCAGGGCGGCCCCCCGTAACGGCTGGTCAGAACTGTTACGCCGGTTGAATCGCCTGGGCAAAGGTGAAGAGCGACTTGGGGTCCACCTGCTTTTTCACCTCTCGCAGCCGGGGGTAATTCTCCCCGTAATAGGCGATGGGCCAATCACCCAGCGTGGGGTCGGAGAAGTTCTGATAGGCCCCAACCGCCCCCGTCTGCTGATTGGCCAGATTATAGAAATTCTGCTGCCAAAGCAGGTTGGCTTCCACCTGGGCCGGCGGATCGGTGGGCTGCCACCAGTTCATTTCCACCGTGAACAGCCAGTCGAACCCACGATGCACATAGGCGGTTTCGGTCGGCTTCATCTGGTTGATGGTCCCGCCGACCTGGAAGAATTTGAAGGCCACTGGCATGGCCGTGCCGGGCAGCTTGTGCGCCAGCTCCATCATTTCCCCGACAGCGGCCTCGGTCAGGCGCCGGGCCATCATGTAGCTGGATTTTTCCTGATAATAATAGGGATAGGGGGCTTCACTGAGGAAATCCTGGCCTTCCCAATAGGCGATGTCCGGTTTCACCACCTTGCTGGAGGCGGTTTCCCACCATTTGCCAAAGATGGAGGCCAGGGTTTTATCGCATTTATGCAGTTGGCCCAATACGGACAGGCTGATCCCCTTGCCGGCGCACCGTTCGGCCAGGCTGGGCATGGTGACGCTGATCTTGCTGCCGAATTCCTTTGGCGCGCTGTTCAACTGTGCCAGCAAGCCCGTCAGTACCTTTGTCAGGTCGCCCCCCTCCCAGGTCAGCTTGAACACGGTGACCGTGCTGACCGGGTAGGTTTGCAGGGTAAAGGCGGTGTTGATGCCGAAATTGCCGCCGGCCCCACCGCGGCAGGCCCAGAACAGGTCGCGGTCATGGGTATCATTGGCGCTGTGCAACTCCCCCTCCGCCGTGACCAGATCGGTCGCCGTCAGCAGGTCGGAACCAACACCCAGCAGGCGCATATTAAAACCGATCCCGCCCCCCAGCAGGAAGCCCGCCGCCCCCACCGCATCACAGCGGCCATGGGTGATGGTGCGGCCCATGCGTTCCAGTGACTTATAGACCAGGGCATTGGAAATGCCGCCATCCACACGCACCAGACCGTCCTTGCCGACGGGTTCCACCCCCTTCATCAGCGACATGTCGATCAGCAGACCGGGGGTGGAGGAGAAGCCGGCATAATTATGCCCGCCGGAGCGCACAGCGAACGGCTTGTTATGCTTCTTCACCCATTGGATGCAGGTCAGCACATCCTCCGCCCTCTCACAGCGGGCGATGCCCTGGGGCGGGATATTGTAGCGCAGGTTATTGGGACGGCAGACATCGGCGAAGTTCGGGTCTTCCGGGCGCAGCACCGGCCCCTGCATCGCCTTGGCCAGATCAGTCCAGGCGGAAGGCGGCGGGCAATAGGCGCGGTCGCCATCGGCGGCGCGGGCCAGCCGTATCGGCCCCGGTATCTGTGTGGCCACGGCCAACCCACCCAGGCCAGCCAGAAAAGAACGGCGATTATGTTCAATTTTGCGTAGCATGATACCTCCGATATCCTATCGCATAGGTTTATCAGGGCATATGCGCAGTGCGCAAGTTTTCGGCGAAAAATCAAAAATGTTTTACAATCAAAACGTCAGGGCACCATGGGGCAGCGATCACCCGCTGCCCCACCATTGTCACCAGTAGAATTTTATGCTGAGAGAGGCGTTGCGCGCCTCACCAACGCTGCTGTAGCTCCAATATTTTCGATTGAACAGGTTGTTGATATTGCCCGTGATGTCGGCCCGGCGGCCGGCAATGCTGGTGCTGTACTGGAAGCCGGCATTGGCCACCACCCGGCTGGGCATATAGAGCTGGTTATCATCCGCCACCGGCCCCCGGCCGAAATAGCGGATATTGCCATGCAGGCGCAGCCCCTCCACCCACGGTACCTGATATTCAGCATTGGCCAGCCATTGCCAGCGTGACGCCTCTGCCGGGATGTGGCCGCGCAGCGCCGCATTACCGGTGGATACTTTGTCGATGCTGGGATCAAGATACAGGGTGCCCAGGCCCAGGCGCAGACCATCATTCACCCGGTAGGCGCCGGTGAACTCCACCCCCTTGTAAATATTCAAACCATCCTGGGACAGGTAGCGGCGCCCCTCCCTCTCATTGATGATCTGGTTGGCCCGTTCAACCCGGAAGGCGGCGGCCGTCAGGCTCAAGCCCGCATGGTCGTACTTCGCCCCACCCTCATATTGCTTGGAGATGGTGGCATTGAGAATTTCCCCGGCATTGGCATATTCACCGCCCACACGCGTGCCCCCCTCCATGGATTCCACATAAGAACCGTAGAGCGAGATATATTCCGCCGGCTTGTGGATCAGCGCGAAGGTGGGGGTGGTGGCGGTGGTGCGATAGCCGCTATCCACCGTGGGGTCGCCATCCAGATCCATCAGCTTGTACTTTGTGTGGCGGGCACCGATGATGGCCTGCCATTGCGGGCCGATATGCAGCGTGTCGGAGACAAACAAAGCCGTCTGCCGTTCATCCGAGGCGCCGCCCGCCGTGCTGAAATCAAGATCGCGGGTCACCAGGAAGGGCTGCGGCTGGTAGATATTGCCGTTGAAATCATTGTTCCAGTAGGAGGTGAGCGAGCCGAAATCGGAAAGGGTCCGGTGCAGTGCCACGCCCGCCACCAGTTCATGACGGATCGGCCCGGTTTCCAGCTTGCCCTGCACCATCCCCTGACCGAAATGCGCCTGATCGGTCTCGGCGAAATTATAGGCATAGCCCTGATAATCGCCGGCACGGTTCAGCATATAGGCGAACATCTTGTTCGACTGATGCTTTTTGCGCGTATAGCCGTAATTCAGCTTGGCGGTCCAATCATCCGCCAGATCCCAATCCAGCCCGGTGGCAACGCTGGTGGTGCGGGTGCGGTAATAGGAATTATCAACGTTCAGATTGTCATAATCATAGGTCGGTTCCGGCAGAACCGTGCCCTGATACCCGGTCCAATAAAAATGGAAGGGCTCATGTTTCAGCTTGCTGGCCTCATGCGTGGCGGTGGCGTGCCAGCGCAGATCGGGCGTGATGGCATAATCCAGCGCCAGCGACCCAACCCAGCGATTGACGCCGGCCTTGCTATAGGCCGTCCCCTGTTCCCCGGCCAGATTGAGGCGATAACCCAGCCGTCCATCCCCCACCGGGCCACCGGCATCAATATGACCATAACGAACGCCGGGATTGCGATAGCCCAGTTCGGTGGTCAGCAGCGGCTGCGCCGTGGGGCGCTTGGTCTGATAGAGGATGGCCCCGCCCGGCGCGCCGAAACCATACATGAAGCCGGTCAGCCCCTTCAGCGCCTGCACCGTTTCCACCGATTCCAGCGGGAAGTCGCCACCCCAATAGAGCAACAGCGGCACATCATCGATATAGTAATTGCGCACACCCAGCCCCCGGATCTGGGTGCCCCACCAATTGGTGGTGCCGGGGCTGGCATAGGAGAAGACGCCGGGATCATTGATGAAGATCTGGCCGATGCTGGTGGCCTGACGCCGCGCAATTTCGTCCTTGTCCACCAGGGTAACGGAATAGGGCGTGTCCAGAATGCTCTTTTCCCCCAGCGCCCCGCTGCTGACCGGCTGTTTCAGCCGTTCAAGGGTGCCGATGACGACAATATCCTCCGCCGTCGCCCGCTGGGCCACTTGCTCCGCCGCCTGTTCCTGCTGCGCCGATGCGGGTGCCGTCAGTGCACCCAGCAGCCACAGGGCGGCACCCGCCCGCAAAACCCCCTTCACATTCATCGGTACCCCCAACCCCTATTATCGACATACATAATTCGCGCACACAAATAATAAGAGTCGTTATCATTATCAAACTATCGCGGCGGATAGCAGCCGTGCGGCGGATGGGCAGCAGCCTTCCCCTGGGAGGGGCGTGCAATCGGCCAGCAAAATCCCTATGGTACTCAGCCCTGCTTTCCGGTGCGGCCAGGGCCGCCTACGACGATTGGTGATTGGGAATGAGCCGTTTCTGGAGCCCCATTGTTCACAGCCTGACCCCCTATGTGGCCGGTGAACAGCCCCGGATTCATGGTCTGATCAAGCTGAACACCAATGAGAACCCCTATGGCCCCTCCCCGCGCACGCTGGCGGCCATCAAGGCGGCGGTGGATGACACGCTGCGCCTGTACCCGGACCCGACGGGGCTGGCCCTGCGCCAGGTGATTGCCGACAGCCACGGCCTGTCGGTGGATGAGGTGTTTGTCGGCAACGGGTCGGACGAGGTGCTGGCCCACTGTTTCCAGGCGCTGCTGAACCATGATCAGCCGCTGCTGTTCCCGGATATCAGCTATAGTTTCTACCCCACCTATTGCCGGCTCTACGGCATTGATTTCCGCACCATCCCGCTGGATGCGGCGATGCGGGTGCAGGTGGCGGATTACAAGCTGCCCTGTGGCGCCATCATCCTGCCCAACCCCAACGCCCCCACCGGCATTGCCCTGCCGCTGTCGGAGATTGAAACGCTGCTGCGCGACCATCCCGATCAGGTGGTGGTGATTGACGAGGCCTATGTGGATTTCGGCGCGGAGAGCGCCATCCCGCTGGTCAAGACCTATCCCAACCTGCTGGTGGTGCACACCTTTTCCAAGTCGCGCAGCCTGGCGGGGCTGCGCGTCGGCTTTGCCGTGGGCCAGCGCCCGCTGATCGAGGCGATGGAACGGGTGAAGGACAGTTTCAATTCCTACCCGCTGGACCGGCTGGCCCTGGCCGGCGCCGTGGCCGCCTGGACCGACCAGGACTGGTTCGAAACCCACCGCCAACGCATCATCGCCAGTCGGGAGACGCTGACGGTCGCGCTGCAGGGGCTGGGGTTCGAGGTGCTGCCCTCCGCCGCCAACTTCCTGTTCGCCCGCCACCCGGACCGCGCCGGCAAGGAACTGGCCGCCGCGCTGCGGGAAAAAGCCATCCTGATCCGGCACTTCCAGAAGGAGCGGATCGGGGACTTCCTGCGGATCACCGTGGGGACGGAAGCCGAGTGCGCGCGGCTGGTGGCGGCGTTGGGGGAGGTTTTGGGGTGAGGGGTGGCCGGTAACGGCTAGGCTGTCGCTACCCGCTGATTGGGCGTATATTTTCTTTCACCGCATACGCTGAAATCGCCAGGTTCAAGGTGCTGACAACGCTGATTGCCGGACTTTGGCGCGGGAGGAACAGAAAATGAGCAGCAGCGCTGACCGTATTCTCCAAGGGCTTCAGGAAGCCCTTGCCCATGCCAAGGGGGAGGATGTGCCGGAGCTGGTGGTGCATGTCCCCGAAACGGTGGATGTCGCCGCCGTGCGTCGCCAAAAAGGACTGTCTCAGGATACTGCCCCCGACCGCATCGGAGTTTCGTCTGCAACACGGCGGGATTGAGAGAAGGGTCGTCGTTCCCCAGAAGGCGCGGCACGGGTTTTGCTAGCGTTGCTGGCGTTGCTGGATCGTAATCCGAGGATTGCGGAGGAGACTTTGGTTTAGGAAACCCAGAAGGCGGTGACCTAAAAACGAGGCAGGTCGAGAGAAAAACAACCATCAGATAGGGCGCAATTGCTGCTTTAAATAAATTTATATCCAGGATATCATAGTTTCGTATTTATAGATTTTCAGTATATACCCTTGAATGGAAAGGGACGGAAATATATTTTTCACTTTTTTATGAACGCAACGATCAAAGGGCTATAATCCGCGTTAGTCAAAGATGCTGTAATAAATCTGGTTCATTCATTATAGAATCAGATATAAATATTTTTCATATAAAAATAGAAATTAAAAAAAACAGCGCAGCAAGAGGCCAAAAAAAATAAAAGGATGCATCGAATGGAATATGATAAATTACGAAAAATATGGAATCAAGGAAAGATACCAGTTGCCCTAAGAAGAACTGGACCATGGGAACTGTTAAGGGTTCGCATCCCGCATAGCGAATTAAATTACAAATGGCTGAAAAACGGACGAAAATCGTCTCCGATATGGATAAGATCGGAAAATTACTGGGAGATACCAAAATCTTGGTTTAATGATTTTGTCGAGAGATCCCTAGAGGACTATGGTCAGTTGTATATAATACAACCATATAGAGAAAAAGAAAAATGCGCTTCGGCGTGCTTACATGCAGAAGGCCACGAGTGTCAGTGCTCTTGTATGGGGCAAAATCACGGCACCGGAAACGATGGAACTTGGTTTGAAATCTCAGATGCTTTTGCTTGCAAATGGGGGGAAAAGAAATATGCGTGCAGACTAATGAAGAAGAAATATAAAATATACTGTTTTTAGTTATTTAAAATACCTGAAATAGCATTATTCTTAGTGTCTGTCCGGAAAGTTTCACGTTATTTCAACGTCTTACACGACTTATCTTCAAACGCTACCGTCACCCCGGCGAAGGCCGGGGTCCAGAATAATAGGCGCTTTGCTCTACGAAACTGGACCCCGGCCTTCGCCGGGGTGACGGGATTAAAACATTAACATGTTGAGAAAGAACGAAAACTTTTCAGACGGACTCTTAAATTTCCCCTCACCGAAACGTCTCAATCTCCAACCCGAACCGTTTCAGCTTATCGTACAGCGTCTTCCGCGGCACCTGCAGTTCCGCACTCACCGCCGCCACATCGCCTTTGTGGCGGCGCATGGAGTCCGCGATCAGGCGGCGTTCGAAGCCGTCCACCAGATCGGCCAGACTGGCTGAACCGGGGGTGCCAGCGGGGGCCGTGGCCGGGGGTGCCCCTGCCCCACCACCCAGCCCAGCGGGCAGCAGGGGCAGGCCGATCACCGCGCGTTCGGCCAGATTGCCCAGTTCGCGCACATTGCCCGGCCAGCCATGGGCGAACAGGGCCTGTCGTTCCGCCTCCGACACGAAGGGCGGCACGCGGCCCAGGCGGCCCGCCGTCTGGCCCATGAAATGGTCCAGCAGCAGACCGATATCCTCCGGCCGGTCGCGCAAGGGCGGGATGGTCAGGGGCACCACGTTCAGGCGGTAATATAAATCCTCCCGGAACTTGCCGGCGCGCGACAATTCCCCCAGATCGGCCTTGGTGGCGGCGACAAAGCGCAAATCCAGCGGGATCGCCTTGTTGGCCCCCAGCCGCTCCACCTTGCGATCCTGCAATACCCGCAGCAGCTTCACCTGCAGGGCCAGGGGCATACTCTCGATCTCATCCAGGAAGACAGTGCCGCCATCGGCATATTCCAGCTTGCCGATGCGTAGCTTGCCGGCCCCGGTGAAGGCCCCGGCCTCGTGTCCGAACAGCTCACTTTCAAACATGCTTTCCGGGATGGCGCCGCAATTCAGCGCCACAAAGGGCCGGTTGGCGCGGCTGGAAAACTGGTGCAGGGCGCGGGCCACCATTTCCTTGCCGCTGCCCGTCTCCCCCAGCACCAGCACATCGGCCCCGGTATCGGCCACCTGCAAAATGGTGCGCTTCAGCGCCTGCATGGAAGGCGACCGGCCCAGGATCAGGCTGTCAATGCCATGGTCACCATCCAATGCTGCACGCAGCCGCCGCACCTCCGCCGACAGGCGGCTTCGTTCCAGGGCGCGGTGAACGGTGGCGGTCAGCCGTTCAGAGGCAAAGGGCTTTTCAATGAAATCATAGGCCCCGTCGCGCATGGCCCCCACGGCCATGCTGATATCGCCATGCCCGGTCATCAGCACCACGGGCAGGTCAGGGTCCAGCCCCTGGGCGGCGCGCAGCAGGTCCATCCCGTCCATGCCGGGCAGGCGCACATCGGTGATCAGCAGATCCGCCGGCCCGGCCTTCAGCGCCGCCAGCGCCGGCTCTGCGGCGGCAAAGGCGGTGACCGGCAGGTCCGCCAGTTCCAGCGCCTGTTCAATGCCCAGGCGCACGGCGTCCTCATCCTCCACCAGCAGGATGCGCGGGGGTCTCTCAGCCATGGGCGGGCAGGTCGATGGTGAACATTGCCCCTCCTTCCGGGCGGTTGGCGGCATGGATGCTTCCCCCATGGTCCTGCACCATCCCGGCGGAAATCACCAGCCCCAATCCAAGCCCCTGGCCCGGCGGCTTGGTGGTGAAGAAGGGCTCGAACAGGTGCGGCAGGCTTTCCGGCGCAATGCCGGACCCGCTATCCAGCACCCGCACCAGGGCGCGGCCACCGTCGCGCACCGCCTCCAGCCGCACCTGTCGTACCGGGCCGCCGGCCACCGCGTCCAGGGCATTGCCCAGCAGGTTGACCAGCACCTGTTCCAGCCGGATGGGGTCAAACCGCACCCACAGGTCGGGGTCGATGGCGGTTTCAACATTCGCATCCAGCCGCCGGCTTTTTTCCGCCAGCAGGGCCAGACTGTTGCCAGCAGCCACGGCCAGCCGCACCGGTTCCGGCCGGTTTTCCGACTTGCGGGCAAAGCCGCGCAACTGGCCGGTGATGCGGGCCATCCGCTCGGTCAACTGGCCGATCATGGTCAGATTCTCCGTCACCCGGTCGGCCTTGCCGCGCGCCAGGAAGGCGGCGGCATTGTCCGACAGGGTGCGCAAGGCCGCCAGCGGCTGGTTCAGCTCATGCGTGATGCCGGCGGCCAACTGGCCCAGTGCCGCCAGCTTGGCCGCCTGCACCAACCCATCCTGGGCACGGCGCAGATCATCATTGGCGGCCACCAGTTCGGCTGTGCGGGCCGCCACCTCCCGTTCCAACGCCTGGGCGGAACGTTCCAGGGCGGCACGGGTGGCGCGTTCGGCCGCGCGCGTGCGGCGGCGCTGGCGTACAAGCATGGCCGCCAGGGTCAGCAGCAACACAAACGCCGCCCCCGCCGCCCAGGCGATGCGCTGGGCATTGGCCACCGGCGCCATATCGGTCAATAACAGCAATTGCCAATCCGTGCCCGGCACATTGCGGGCCATGGCCAGCAAGGGCGGTGTGCCCGGCCCGCCGATACGCAGGACAGAGGCCCCGCCCCCCAGATCGGCCAGTTGTTTCACCGCCAGCACGCGCAGTTCCACCCGGTCATATTGGCGGGTGGCCGCCAAACGCTCGCGCAAACCGTCGGACAGCGGTTCCAGGGTGCGGAAGGTCCAGCCCGGCACGGATGACAGGATGGTCACGCCATGCCCATCCTTCACCAGCACCCGGTCGGCGGCCTGGCCCCAGGTGCGTTCCATGCCGGTCAGGGTCACCTTCACCACCACCACGCCCAGCACCCCCTCGGGACCGGGGATGGAGCGGGCAAAGTAATATCCCGCCTCCCCGCTGGTGGTGCCGATGCCATAGAAGCGGCCATAGCCCTTGGCCATGGCATCGCGGAAATAGGGACGATAGGAGAAATTCATGCCGACAAAGCTGGCCGGCCCCTGCCAATTGCTGGCGGCGCGCGTCGTGCCCTCTGTGTCGATGGCATAGATGGCAGCGGCGCCCGACACGGTGGCCACCTGTTCCAGATAGGTGCTGGCCCGCTGGCTCAACGGTTCATTACCGGGGGCGGACAGCATCTGGCGCAGGGTGGTGGAATAGGTCATGACCGACGGCAGGGTCTCATACCGCCCCAGCTCGCTGCGCAAACCTTCCACATAGATGTCGCGGCGGGGGCCCGCCTGTTCCAGCAACTGGGCAATGGCCAGCCGCTCCGCCAACAGCCCCGCCCCGCCGGCAGCCAGCACCGCGATCAAGGCGGGGATCAACCAGAACAGGGCACGACGCCAATGGGGTTTCAGGATGGGCCTCGTTTTGGGGTTGGGGGACCGCTCGTCACCATAAACAAAGGGCCGGCGGTACGGAACAGGCGATGGGGGGTCTCGCTTAGCACCCCATCACTGTTCCACACCGCCGGCCCTGGCCGGGAGACCCTGGGGCTTATTCCGCCGGGGCCAAACGGGTGTTCGGGGCGATCTCCACGTCCGGGGACGGGTTGGCCAGCTCACGGGTCAGCTTCTCCTGGTCCAGCGCGCCTTCCCACTTGGCAACGACCAGGGTGGCAACGCCATTGCCGACCAGATTGGTCAGGGCGCGGGCTTCGGACATGAAGCGGTCAACACCCAGGATCAGCGCGATGGAGGCGACCGGGATATGGCCCACCGTGGCCAGCGTGGCCGCCAGCACGATGAAGCCGGAACCGGTAACACCCGCCGCGCCCTTGGAGGTAAGCAGCAGCACGGCCAGGATGGACAGTTCCTGCCAGATGGTCAGGTCGGTATTGGTGGCCTGGGCCAGGAAGATGGCGGCCATGGTCAGATAGATGCAGGTGCCATCCAGGTTAAAGGAATAACCGGTGGGCACCACCAGACCGACGACGGACTTTTCCGCCCCCAGCTTGTGCAGCTTGGACATCAAACGCGGCAGCGCGCTTTCAGAGGAGGAGGTACCGAGCACGATCAGCAGCTCTTCCTTGATGTACTTGATGAAGCGCCAGACGGAGAAGCCGGTGAGGCGGGCAACCACACCCAGCACGCCGAAGACGAACAGCAGGCAGGTCAGGTAGAAGGCGGCCATCAGCTCACCCAGCGACACCAGCGTGCCCACGCCATATTTGCCGATGGTGAACGCCATCGCACCGAAGGCACCGATGGGGGCCACCTTCATCACGATGCCGACAATCTTGAAGAACACGCCGGCGGCGCTGTCGATCATGTGCAGCAGCGGGCGACCGCGCTCACCCATGGAATGCAGGCCAAAAGCAAACAGGATGGCAATGAACAGCACCTGCAGGATCTCGCCCTCGGCAAAGGCACCGACGACGGTCTTCGGGATGATGTGCATCAGGAATTCGACCGTGCCCTGCTCCTGCGCCTTGGCGGCATAGGTGGCGATGGCCTTGGTGTCCAACGTGGCGATATCCACGTTCATGCCGGCACCGGGCTTCCAGATATTGACCACCAGCAAACCGATGATCAGGGCCAGCGTCGTCAGCACCTCAAAATAGATCAGCGCCTTCATGCCGACACGGCCCACCTTCTTCATATCCTCCATCCCGGCAATGCCGTGGACGACAGTGAAGAAGATGATCGGCGCGATCAGCATCTTGATCAGCTTGATGAAGGCATCGCCCAGCGGCTTCATGGCGGTGCCAAGCTCGGGATAGAAATGCCCCAGCGCCACGCCGATGGCGATCGCCGTCAGCACCTGGACATAGAGGCTCTGATAGAACTTCTTGGGCTTTGGTGCTGCCACGGCACCACCGGTCATTTCCTGGGCCATTCTTTGCCTCCCGTTTGAACCATGACCACCCCGGACAGGAAAGGGCGGCTTGGGAGCCTTATAGGCACGCGGCGTGCCAACAGGCCGGGTTGGGAGGCCATCCCGATAATCGTTTGAAACAAAACGACTTCGCAGATGCAGCAAGAAAAGGCCGCAATGCGGCATTTTCTGAAAATCCGGAATGTCGGACGGGTGGTTTTCCGAAATATCCGACGCACCCATATGAAGGGGGAGCGGCAACTTACGACCTTGCCAGCACCCAAGGGACGGTCGATACCGGGGCTATATCATTCGTGGATGGAAGCAATGCGCCGCACATATCTGTTGTTGCCCCTGCTGGCCCTGCTGCCGCTGGCGGCTTGCGATGGGGATACCAGCCTGGATATCGCACCGGCACTCAGCGCTGGTGGCGGCATCGCGCTGGGCCCCGCACTGGCGCTGAATGGCGGGCATGTCTGCATCGCCAGTGGCAACAGCAAGGCCAGCGATCTGGCCAGCGCGGAGAATGGGGAACCCGGCCAGCGCGCCGCCGCCATGCTGACCAACCGCCCCCTGCCGGGGGATGAAACCATCTGGCTGCTGGTGATCGACGGACGGAACGCCACCAATGACCACCGGGTACAGCTGCGCGGCGGCGGGGAATGGTCCTTCGTGCCACCGGACCCGAATGGCACGTTGCCGGGATTGCCCGGCTGGATGCGCCCCGCCACCTGCGCCCCCGCCGCCGAGGCAAAGCTGATTGAGGTGAAAACCGGCGCGAAACGGGCGGGGCGCAGTTACGCCTTCGCGGCAGGGTGAGACGACACAAGGCCAAAGTCCCGCTACGCCGCCCCCACGCCAGGGTGTAAGCTGATCGCCTGTCGCCGTCGCCCCCTGGAACAAGATGCAGAGCTGGCTGGTCCTTACCCTGTCGCTGGTCTATCTGGCCGCCCTGTTTGGCGTCGCCTGGCAGGGCGACCGGCTGGCGGACAAGCATCCGGGTGCTGCAAAGGGAGGGCGTGCGCCCCTGCTCTATGCCCTGTCGCTGGCCGTCTATTGCACCTCCTGGACCTTTTATGGCGCGGTGGGGCGGGCCGCCAATGGCGGGTTTGACTTCCTGTCCATCTATGTCGGCCCCAGCCTGATGATCGGGCTGGGCTGGCCCATCCTGGCCAAGATGGTGCGGGTGGCGAAGGCAGAAAATACCGTCTCCATCTCCGACTTCATTTCCGCCCGCTATGGCAAAAGCCGGGTGCTGGCGGCCTTTGTCACCTTCATCGCCGTGCTGACGGTGCTGCCCTATTTCGCCTTGCAGCTGAAGGCCATCACCATCAGTCTGGAGGCGATTTCCGGCAATATGTTCGGCGGTCGCCTGCTGGACAAGCCGGGCCAGAACACCTTCATCATCACCTGTACCATGGCCCTGTTTGCCATCCTGTTCGGGGTGCGCAACATCCACGCCAATGAACATCATCGCGGGCTGATGACCGCCATTGCAGCGGAAAGCCTGGTAAAGCTGCTGGCGGCCCTGGTGGTGGGCGGCGGTATCGTTTTCACCGTGGCCGGCGGCCCTTGGGAGATTTTCAATCAGGCGCTGGCCCGGCCGGAATTGCGGGAAATGCTGATCCCGCATCTGGATGGCGGCTGGTGGACCATGACGCTGCTGGCAGCATTGGCCATCATCTGCCTGCCACGCCAGTTTCATGTGGCGGTGGTGGAAAATACCCATGTCGGGGATATCCGCACCGCTTCCTGGCTGTTCCCGGCCTATTTGGTGGGGATCAACCTGTTCGTCATGCCGGTGGCGCTGGCCGGGCTGCTGATGTTCCCCGATGGCAGCGTCAATGCCGATACGTTCCTGGTCACCATTCCGCTGGAACTGGGGCATCCCGGCATGGCGCTGCTGGCCTTCATCGGCGGCCTGTCGGCCGCCACCAGCATGATCATTGTCGGCACCGTGGCGCTTTCCACCATGGTCTGCAACGATATCATCGTGCCGGTGCTGATGGCCTATCGCCCGGCCATGAAGCGCTGGCAGGATGATCCCAAGCCCATGCTGCTGACCGTGCGGCGGTTGACCGTGCTGGCCCTGCTGACCATGGCCTATTTCTATTACCTGTTCATCGGCAGCACCTTTCCGCTGGCCACCATCGGCACCGTCTCCTTTGCCGGGGTGGCGCAGTTTGCCCCGCCCCTGCTGCTGGGCCTGTTCTTCCGGCGTGTCACCAAGGCCGGCGCCATTGCCGGGCTGGGTGCCGGCTTCATCACCTGGGCCTATACGGTGCTGGTGCCCAGCTTCGCCGTGGCCGGGCTGATCCCCGGCTCGCTGATGGATGAGGGGCTGTTCGGCATCCATTGGCTGACGCCGGCCGGGCTGGGGGGCATCCATGATCTGGATACGCTGGCCCATGGCGCGCTGATCAGCCTGGGGCTGAACCTGCTGGCCCTGGTACTGGTCTCCGCCGTCACCCGTCAGTCGGAGCTGGAGCGGCAGCAGGCGCGGCGCTTCGTCTCCCAGCGCTCCGATGCGCGGGACGGGCGGCAGGCACCGCGCGGCGCCATCCTGGCCGACCTGCATGAACTGGCCGCCCGCTATGTCGGCACCAAACGGGCGGATGCCGTCTTTCTGGACCTGACGCAACTGTCCAACCCGCGTTCCGACCAGTTCAAGGTGGCGCTGGAAGCCCGCATCGATGACGAAGCCATCCAGGCCACCGAATGGTTGCTGGCCGGTGCCATCGGCAGCGCCTCGGCCCGCGTGGTGGTGGCCAGCCTGCTGTCTGACCGGCGGCTCTCCCGCTCCGACGCACGGTCGATCATCGACGAAGCGTCGCGGGCCATTCTGGACCAGCATATGTTGCTGCGCTCCACCCTGGAGAATGTCGGCAAGGGCATCTGCGCGGTAGACAAGGATTTCCGCCTGCTGCTGTGGAATTACCGGTTCCTGGAGCTGCTGGATGTGCCAGAGGGGTTGATCACGGTTGGCACACCGTTGGGGCAGCTCGTCTCCTATCTGCAAAGCCGGGGGGAATTCGGGCGCGAGGGCGAGGTGGAAAGCCTGTTCATGCGCCGGCTGGACCCGAAACGCCGCGATCAGGATGACGTGTTCCACCGCACAAGACCCGATGGCACGGTGCTGGAAATCAGTTCCAACCCCATGCCCGATGGCGGCTTCGTCGCCGTCTATAATGACATCACCGACAAGCATCGGGCGGCAGAAGCGTTAAGGGCGGCCAATGAGGGGCTGGAGCGCGGCATTGCCGAGCGCACCACCGACCTGGCCGCCGCCAAGCAGGAGGCTGACCGTGCCAACCAGGCCAAAACCCGCCTGCTGGCCGCCGTCAGCCATGATCTGCTGCAGCCGCTGCACGCCGCCCGCCTGTTCATCTCCGCCGCGCTGGAACGCGGGCAAGACCCGCTGGTGACCCAGGCGGATGCGGCCCTGCGGTCGGTGGAACAGTTGCTGGGCGATCTGCTGGATGTCACCAAGCTGGATACCGGGGTGGTGAAACCCAACCGCACCGCCGTGATGGTGGACGATATCCTGCGCCCGCTGGCAGAGGAACTGGGCATGGTGGCCGACCGGCACGGCCTGCGCCTGCGCCGCGTGCCGTGCCGGGCCAGTGTGGATACCGATGCGGTGCTGCTGCGCCGCATCCTGCAGAATTTCCTGGCCAACGCCCTGCGCTACACGCCCAAGGGCCGTATCCTGCTGGGTTGCCGGCGGGTGGGCGACCATCTGCGGATCGACGTGTGGGATACCGGCCCCGGCATCCCGCCCGAACGCCAGCGGGAGATTTTTCAGGAGTTCCGCCAACTGGATACCGGCCCCGGCGACCGGGACAAGGGGTTGGGCCTGGGGCTTTCCATTGTGGAGCGCTTTGCCGCCATCCTGGGCCACCGGATCGGCCTGCGCTCCACCGTCGGCAAGGGCAGTTGTTTTTCCGTGGAGGTACCGCTGGCCGCAACCCCGGCGGAGCCACGCCGCCCCACCAGTGCTGTGCAGGTAACGGGGCTGCAGGGCACGCTGGTGCTGTGTGTGGAAAACGAGCCCGCCATCGCGGAGGCTACCCGCGCCCTGCTGACCGGCTGGGATTGCCAGGTGGTCTGGGGCAATACAGGGGAAGCCGCCCTGGTCGCCCTGGGCGATGCCAAACCCGACCTGCTGCTGACCGATTTCCATCTGGATCATGGTGCCAGCGGGCTGGAGGCCCTGGCGCTGGTACGCGCCCGGTTTGGCGACGCGCTGCCGGCTGCCGTGGTCACCGCTGACCGCAGCGATGCTGTGCGGGAGGCGGTGACGGCGGCTGGCGCACGCATCATCTACAAACCGGTGCGCCCCGGTGCCTTGCGCGCACTGCTGACCCAGATGACAGCGGAACGGCGGCGGCCGGCCGCCTGATGCTTATCCCAATCTCCCTTGATCGTGACCGATCCAGGGAGATTTTGCGTTCCCTCTTGCGCCGGGCCAGTGGTTGCCGGCCTCCAAGCCGCCGGGATCAGAAAGACGCTGACGGCAACGGATCGATGCTGTCATTCAGCAGTTCCAGCAAGATGGGAAAAGCATGGGGCCGATCCAGCAATTCCAGCCCGATCGAGCCATCCTTGCAGTCACCCAGGTGGCGAATCGTTGCCGGCAAATGCGACCAGCTGCCGCCATCAGCCCGCAGCACGGTGATATCCACCGCCATACCGATCACCAAATCTGAGGCCGGCAGTTCCAGCCGGACCCGCAGGCCCCCGAATGACCAATCCAACAGGCGCGCCGGGTAACCGGCGACCATCAGGAACATTGGCAGCGTCACGGTGCGGGGATGCAGCCGCCGCTCACAAGGGCTCTCTGGCATACGCATAATGTGCCTATTTTGACGCAAACGCCGCAATTTTGGTAGAAAATTCAGAAGTGAAATATTGCATAGCGGTAAAGAACGCCCCCTCTCCAGGCGGACACAAGGAAAGGCGGGCCGCAATCACGGCCCGCCCAGGCTGGAGCATCAGGGGAATGGGAAGATCAATCGTCGGCGTAGATGTCGACGTCCTTGGTTTCCTTCACAAACAGCGCACCGATGACGAAGGTCACCGCCGCGATGACGATCGGGTACCACAGGCCGTCATAGATATTGCCAGTGGCCGCCACGATGGCGAAGGAGGTGGTGGGCAGGAAGCCGCCGAACCAGCCATTGCCGATATGGTAGGGCAGCGACATGGAGGTATAGCGGATGCGGGTGGGGAACATTTCCACCAGCATGGCGGCGATCGGCCCGTACACCATGGTGACATAGATGACCAGGACGGTCAGCAGCACCACCACCATGACATAGTTGATCTGGGCCGGGTCAGCCTTGGGCGGATAACCGGCAGCCTTCAGCGCATCGGCCACCGCCTTTTCAAAGCTGGCACCGGCAGCCTTCGGATCGGCCGGGGCGGCGGTGCTGCTGGGGCCATGGCCCAGCGATACCTCGGTCTTGCCAGCAACGCCGGTAGCATCATAGCTGTCGATCACGGTCGTACCGACACGGATCTGAGCCAGGGTGCCAGCAGGGGCCACCTCGTTGCTGTAGGGTACGCCCTTCTTCACCAAGGCCGCCTTGGCGATATCGCAGGAGCTGGTGAATTTGGAGGTGCCGACCGGGTTGAACTGCACGGAACATTGGGTCGGATCAGCCACCACCACGATGGGGGAGGTGGCAACCGCCTGTTCCAGCGCCGGATTGGCGAAGTGGGTGATGCCCTTGAACAGCGGGAAATAGGTGATGACGGCGATGGCAAGGCCCGCCAGGATGATCGGCTTGCGGCCGATACGGTCGGACAGGCTGCCGAAGATGATGAAGAAGGGGGTGCCGATCAATAGGGCAGCCGCAATCATCAGGTTGGCGGCAGCGGCGTCCACCTTCAGCGTCTGGGTCAGGAAGAACAGGGCGTAGAACTGACCCGTGTACCAGACCACCGCCTGACCGGCGACCAGACCGAACAGAGCCAGCAGCACGATCTTCAGGTTCTTCCAGTTGCCGAATGCATCGGTCAGCGGCGCCTTGGAATGCTTGCCCTCTTCCTTCATCTTTTTGAAGGCCGGGCTTTCATTCAGCATCAGGCGGATCCAGACCGACACGCCCAGCAGCAGGATGGAAACCAGGAAGGGAATGCGCCAGCCCCAGGCGTCGAAAGCCTCCGTGGGCATCGACATGCGGCAGCCCAGGATTACCAGCAGCGACAGGAACAGGCCCAAGGTCGCGGTGGTCTGAATCCAGGCCGTATAGTTACCGCGGCGACCATGCGGGGCATGTTCAGCCACATAGGTGGCGGCACCGCCATATTCACCGCCCAGCGCCAGACCTTGCAGCATACGCAGGGAAATCAGGATCACCGGCGCCGCAATGCCGATGGACGCATAGTTGGGCAGGATACCAACGATGAAGGTCGAGGCACCCATGATCAGGATGGTGACAAGGAAGGTATATTTACGGCCGATCATGTCGCCAAGGCGACCGAACACCAGGGCACCGAAGGGGCGCACGGCAAAACCGGCGGCAAAGGCCAGCAGGGCGAAGATATAGGCCGCCGTCTCATTCACACCGGAGAAGAACTGTTTGGCGATCACCGCCGCCAGCGAACCATAGAGGTAGAAATCGTACCATTCGAAAACGGTGCCGAGCGAAGAGGCGAAAATCACCTTCTTCTCTTCCTTGGTCATGGGGGCGGGGGTTACCGCACCACCTGCTGTTACATTTGCCATATGCCCTCCCAGAAGTCGCGACGTGTCTCGGACGTTCATCGCTCGGCGTCTTATGAAGCGCCGTTGGCGGCGTCTGATCGCCGTCCATGCCGATCGATGCTGCTACGATGTGACACAGCCGGGCAGCGGGCAGCCCCGACCTTGGTCGGGAAGGTTAATGTTACAGAGCTTTGACAATACAGGGATTTTTGATGCGACGCAGCAGGCGGAGATACCGGGACGCCGCTTCGGCAAATCATCGTTGGGCGACCGAACCACGGAAAACGCGGGCTAAAAGACCCTTATATCAAAGAGATAGGCGGACAGTTCCGCCATGCGACATACGCAAATCCGCTAGGCAATAAGCAGGGGCCTGATGGTGGTTTCCAATACGAAACCCATATCGCACCGCAACAATTATCCCGCACGCTGGGCGCGTGGAGAGAGGCCCCCCTCTCCCGACATTGGTCGAGGGCTTCTTGCGGAAGGGAATTTCGGCCTCCGCCGGTCAGCGCACCGGTAAACCGGAGGGGAATCGCATGAGGGGTAAAACGACAAGGGATGCAGGCACCGACGGCACCCGCATCCCTTGTCGAAACCTTGCAAGCGTCAGAGAGCGACGTCTGGTGCCCATCTCCCTCGTGCGCCGGGCCGGCGTCACCGGCCACCCATCCGCCCGAAGATCACTCTTCCGGCGGATGGGTCTATCGTCACGGTGATCGGAACGGATCACCGTGACGATATATTACTTGGAGGCAACCTGCGACTGCTGGTCCTTGAAGGCGCGCAGTTCGCTGTTGAAGCTGCCAACGGTCATTTCCAGACGGTCGACCACCTGATCGCGGTGGGCGGCGATGGCGGCGCGATAGGCCGGCTGGGACAGGTAAGCCGTGGAGATGTCGGCATTGTCAACGCAGCTGAGATAGTTGACGGCCTTGTCGGCATAGCCACGCACGGCAACGGCGGTCTGGCGCATGGCCTGTTCGGTGGCGGACTTGCCCTCGATCACGGCCGGCGCGGCCGGGGCCTCGCCACAAACGCGCTTGATGGCGGTCGGGGCGGCATTGGACTGACCAACGGCCAGCAGGGCAACGGCGGAAACGAAAAGAGCGGTGTAGATCGTCTTCATAGCGATACTCACAAGGTTGAACGGGGGCGGATGCCACCGACGTTTCGGGCCCTGTACGTTCGCTCCCTGAAATGTGGGTCTGTCTTAGATGCGTACCCTTGTTGTGCTTTGCACTATAGATATATCGCACCGCAGCGAAAAGGGCGTTTACCCTATAAAGGCCCCGCTAATCATACTACCGATCATGTGGTGGGCGCATAGCTTCACAAACCGCAAAACAGCTAGAACACTCCATATCGTTTGTAACGATACTACCTGAATTTTTGCCGATCCGGATGGTTTCACTGCTCGCCAAAATTTCTGCTGCAACTGCGACAGCGATCTCGCCAGGATGCTTACCACTGATGGAAGGCAACCCAATTGGACAGGTCAGTCCACCGGTTACCACCCCATCGCGGGCAAGGCGCGACAGGAAGCGGGCGCGCTTGGTGGCCGAGCCGATCAGCCCGACATAAGCAAACCCTCCGGCCTGCAGTCCAGCCCTTGTCAGTTGGTAATCCAGTGCGTGGTCATGCGTCATGATCAATAGATGGGTGAAGCCTTGATGGCGGGCGATCTGCTCCAGCGGCTGGTCGCTACAGAGGGCGGTTACATTATCCGGCAGGCTGGCGGGGAACTCCGCTGCCCGGCTATCCACCCAGACGATGCGGCAGGGTAATGTCCCCAGCACCGTCACCAGCGCCTTGGCCACATGCCCGGCACCAAACAGCAGCACCCGCAGGCGGGGTGGTAGGATCGGTTCCAGCAGCAGGGTGACATGGCCGCCGCAGCATTGCCCCAGCTTCGGCCCCAACGGCAGCGCCTCACTGCGCAGGGTAGCCTCCCCCCGGTCCAGCATGGCGCGGGCGGTTTCAACCGCGGCGAATTCCAAGGCACCGCCGCCGATGGTGCCATGCAAACTGTCCGCCCCCACCAGCATCTTCGTTCCGGCGGCGCGCGGGGTGGAGCCGGCTGCCGCGGTCACCGTGACCAACACGCAGGCCTCCCCCCGCCGGTCGAAGGCGGCCAGCGCCTGGATCCAGTCGCCCCCGCTCATGCCTGTCCCCTCCCCTGCCGCTGGCGGGCGGTGACGGCCAGCAAAATTCGTTCCGGGGTGGCGGGTGCGTCCAGCAGCACCGGCCCGCTGCCGCCACAGGCGGCCACCGCATCCTTCAGCGCGTGCAGCACGGAAATGGCCAGCATCAGCGGCGGTTCCCCCACCGCCTTGGACCGGTGGATGGTGTCCTCCCCATTGGGCCAGTCGCAGAGTGTGACATTGAAATGGTCCGGCACATCGCCGCAGCCGGGGATTTTATAGGTGGAGGGCGCATGGGTGCGCAGGCGGCCCGCCGCATCGAACACCAGTTCCTCCATGGTCAGCCAGCCCATGCCCTGGATGAAGCCGCCTTCAATCTGGCCCCGGTCCAGCACCGGGTTCAGCGACTTGCCACAATCATGCAGGATATCCACCGCCAGCAGCTTATTTTCCCCGGTCAGCGTGTCGATCACCACTTCCGACAAGGCAGCGCCATAGGCGAAATAATAGAAGGGGCGACCGATCAGCGTCTGTTTATCCACATCAATCTTGGGCGTGGCATAAAAGCCGGTGGCCGACAGCGACAGCCGCGCCAGATAGGCCTGGCGGGCCAGATCGTCAAAGGCGATCTCCTGCCCGCCGCCCGTCGCCTTGCCGTCGGCGAAACGGATATCGGCAACATCCACGCCCCATCGCTCCGCCAGCATTCCGGCCAGCCGGTCGCGGATGATGATGGCGGCGTTATAGGCCGCCATGCCGTTCAAGTCTGTGCCGGCGGACGCTGCGGTGGCGGAGGTATTGGGCACCTTGTCCGTGCGGGTGGATGTCACCCGCACCCGGTCCAGCCCGATGCCGAACGCATCGGCCACCACCTGGGCCACCTTGGTATAGAGCCCCTGCCCCATCTCCGTGCCGCCATGGTTCAGCATCACCGACCCGTCGGCATAAAGATGCACCAGCGCCCCGCCCTGGTTCAGGAAGGAGGTGGTGAAAGAAATGCCAAACTTCACCGGGGTCAGGGCCAGCCCGCGTTTCAGAATGGGGGAGGTCCGGTTGAAATCCGCCAAAGCCGCCCGCCGTTCCCGGTACTGAGCACTGTCCGCCAGCCGCTGGATGATCTGCGGGGCGACATTATCCTCCACCCGCATCCCATAGGGCGTGATGTCCCGCCCTGGCCCGCCATAGAGGTTGGCCAGCCGCACATCCAGCGGGTCCAATCCCCGATGGCGGGCAATGTCATCGATCACCTGTTCGATCCCCACCATGCCCTGGGGCCCACCAAAGCCCCGGAAGGCGGTGTTGGAGACGGTATGCGTCTTGTAACGGTAAGAGGTGATGCGGATATCGGGCAGGAAATAGCAATTATCGCAATGGAACAAAGCCCGGTCATTGATGGCGCCCGACAGGTCGGTGGACATGCCGCAACGCGATTCCAGGGTGATATCCAGCCCCAGAATGTGCCCCTGATCATCGAAACCCACGCTGTAGCGGGTTTCGAAATCATGGCGCTTGCCGGTCATCACCATATCATCGTCGCGGTCCAGGCGCAGCTTCACCGGGCGGCCTGTGCGGTCGGCCAACAGGGCGGATGCGGCGGCAAACAGGCTGGCCTGTGTCTCCTTGCCACCGAAGGCACCGCCCATGCGCCGCACCTCCACCACCACCGCATTGTCGGGCCTTCCCAGCGCGCGGGCCACCAGATGCTGCACCTCCGACGGGTGCTGGGTGGAACAGAGGATATGCATGTCGCCATCCTCCCCCGGTGTGGCCAGCGATATCTGGCCTTCCAGATAGAAATGATCCTGCCCGCCAATGACAATATGGCCGGAAAGCCGGTGCGGCGCCGCCGCGATCACGCTTTCCGGATCGCCCCGCTGCACCCGCCTGGGCGGCAATAAATGGCTGTCCGCCGCGCGGGCCTGGGCGATGGTCACGATGGCGGGACGCTCTTCATATTCCACCTTCGCCAGCCTTGCGGCGGCGCGGGCGGCCTGCCGGCTGGTGGCGGCCACAGCAAACAGGCTTTGCCCGACATATTCCACCAGCCCATCGGCGAAGATCGGATCGTCGGCCACCACCGGGCCGACATCATTCACCCCCGGCACATCCGCCGCCGTCAGCACCGCGACAACGCCGGGATATGCACGCACTGCCGACAGGTCCATGGACAGGATGCGGCCATGGGCGATGCGGCTTTGCCCCAAGGCGGCGTGCAGCAGCCCGGCGGGTTCCGGCATATCATCAACATAGCGCGCCGTACCCGCAACATGGGCATGGGCACTTTCATGCCGGATATCATGATGCACGGCGGGGAACGGCACCGGGGCCGGGGCGCGGGCGGGTCGCTGGGTGCTCATGCCACACCCCCCGCCTTAAAGGCTGGCACGCGGGTGGTGGCCAGGGCGGCCCCCACCCATTCAGCCTGAAATTTCACGATCAGATTGCCCGCCACCAGCAGGCGATAATCGGCACTGGCGCGCATATCGCTCAAGGGCTGAAAATCCCGCGCCAGTGCCGCC
Organism: Niveispirillum sp. SYP-B3756; assembly: GCF_009495745.1. Classification (GTDB taxonomy): domain Bacteria; phylum Pseudomonadota; class Alphaproteobacteria; order Azospirillales; family Azospirillaceae; genus Niveispirillum. The sequence continues at coordinate 448,723 of NZ_WIDQ01000002.1, read as the reverse complement.
GCTGCATCGCGGGCCGCCGCCGCATCGAAGGGGCGGCCGATCAGCACCGCCTCTGCCGCCGCCGCCCGTTTCGGCGTGCCGGCCATGCCGCCATAGGCCAGCCGGGCCGCCCGCACGACACCGGCTTCCAGCATCAGCCCGAAGCCGGCCATCACGGCGGAGATATCCTGATCAAAGCGTTTGGAGATTTTATAGCAGGCAAAGGCCAGATCGGGCGGCGGTTCCGGCACCAGAATGGTTTCCAGGAATTCCCCCGGCCGCAAGGCCGTCTGGCGATAGGCCAGAAAGAAATCTTCCAGCGCCAGTTCCCGCCGCACGGCCCCGCGCCGCAGCACCAGCCGTGCGCCCAGCGCGATCAAGGCTGGCATGGAATCGCCAATGGGCGACCCGTTGGCGATATTGCCGCCCAGCGTGGCCGAATTGCGCACCTGCTCGGAACCATAGAGGCGGAACAGCACGGCCAGATCGGGGTAAAGCCCGCCCAGCATATCGGCAGCCCGTGCGACCGTAACAGCCGCGCCGATGCGCAGCCAGCCATCCGCCCGTTCGATCTGCTGCAAATCCGCCACCTGGCCCAGATGGATGATGCGCCCCAGATCGCGGCATTGTTTCGTCACCCACAGCCCGACATCGGTGCCGCCCGCCACCAGGGTGGCATCGGGATAATGCAGCAGCAGGTCCGCCAACGCGTCGGCGGAGCCGGGCAGCAGCGCGCTGTCGTCACCCTTCATGCTGCGCAGCAATTCCAGCTTTTCCGCCATTTCTGCCGCATCCGGCACCGCCACCCCCATGGCCTGGGCCGCCTGGATGATGGGGCGGTAGCCGGTGCAGCGGCAGAGATTGCCGGCCAGGGCCGTATCGATCCGCTGCCGGTCCGGCACCGCGCCCCCGACATGAAGGGCGTAGAGCGACATGACGATGCCAGGGGTGCAGAAACCACACTGGCTGCCATGGCAATCCACCATGGAATGCTGCACCTTGTGCAGCGCACCATCAGGCCCGGCCAGATCCTCCACCGTCAGCAGTTCCTTGCCATCCAGAGCACCGATGAACAGGATACAGGCATTGACGGCACGATAAACCAGCCTTCCGTCCTCCTCCGCCCCCAGCACGATGGTGCAGGCGCCGCAATCCCCCTCATTGCAGCCCTCCTTGCTGCCGCAGCGCCGTTCATCTTCCCGCAGGAAGTCCAGCACGGTGCGCGTGGGCGAAAAACCAGCAAGGTGGCGCACCTGTCCCCGGTGCAGGAAGCGGATCGTTTCGGCCATCTGGGTCCAATCATTTCCTGAAGACAGTATGGCAAAACAGGAAAGGATCACTGTCAAGGCGCTTTACAGAACTTTTATGCGGTGCAACATTTTTGTTTGTGAGCAACCACCAGCAGGATGCACCGCATGGCCCCTTCCCCCGCCCCCGGTACCATCGCCCGTTTCGTCCGTCCGGACAGGCTGGCGCAGCGGCTGGCCGACATGGCCACAATCGGGGCGACGGAAAAGGGCGGGGTGAACCGGCCCGCCCTGTCGGTGGAAGATGGCAAGGCGCGGGCCTTGTTGACCGGGTGGGCGCTGGCGCGCGGCTTTTCGGTGGAAACCGATGGCATCGGCAACCTGTATGTCCGCCGACCCGGCACCGACCCCAGCGCCGCCCCGGTGATGACCGGCAGCCATCTGGACAGCCAGCCCACCGGCGGGCGTTATGATGGCGTCTATGGCGTGCTGGCCGGGTTTGAGGTGCTGGAGGCGCTGGAAGATGCCGGCATCGCCACCCGCCATCCGGTGGAACTGGTGGCCTGGACCAATGAGGAAGGCTCCCGCTTCCAGCCCTATTGCATGGGTTCCGCCCTGTTCGCCGGCAAGATGGACCTGGAGATGGTGCTGGCCTGCACCGACCCGAAAGGCATCCGCGTGAAAGACGCGCTGGCCGAAACCCTGGCCCTGGCCCCACCGATGCCGGTGCGCCCCTTTGGTGGGGCCGCTGCCGCCTATGTTGAGGCCCATATTGAACAGGGCCCACGGCTGGAAGCGGAGGGCAAGACTATCGGCGTGGTGCAAGGCATCCAGGGCAGCCGCTGGTTCCAGGTAGAGGTGACGGGCCAGGAGGCCCATGCCGGCACCACCCCGCACGGGGCGCGCAAGGATGCCTTTCAGGCGGCCCTGCGCATGGTGACCGCCCTGAACGAGTTGATGCATGATCCGGACGATATTATCCGCTGCACCTTTGGCCGGTTTGAGGTGCTGCCGGGATCGCCCAATACCGTGCCGGGCAAGGTGATCTTCACCATCGATTTCCGCCACCCGGATGCCGGCGTGGTGAAGGAGGAGAAGGGCGATGCCATCACGCCCCTGCTGCAATCGCTGGCGGCCCCCTGCGCGGTGATGGTGCGGGAGACATCGACCACGGCCCCGGTGGATTTCGCGCCCGCCGTGGTGGAGGCGGTGCGCGACGCCGCCGCCCTGCTGGGCTATCCCCACCGCGACATGCCGTCCGGTGCCAATCACGACGCCAAATTCATGGCCCCGCGCTGCCCCACCGGCATGATCTTCATCCCCTGCAAAGATGGGATCAGCCATAATGAGGTCGAATATGCCAGCCCGGCGGATTGCCACGCCGGGGCGGCGGTGCTGGCGGAAACGCTGGTGCGGCTGGCCGGGGCGTAAGAAACAGACAGGAAGTCCATGAACACCCAAGACCACCCCGTGCTGGACATCCTGTCCGACCTGATCGCCATCCCCAGCACCTTCCCGCCGGGCGATACCAGCGCCATCGCCGCCTATGCCGCCCACCGGCTGCGGGCAGCGGGGTATGAGGTGCGGGTGCTGGACCGCGACCGGCCGGAAATTGCCAATGTGGTGGCCAAACTCGGCGATGGCGCGCCCTCCCTGGTCTTCAACGCCCATGCCGATACGGTGGGCATCGGCGAACACAGCCTGTGGGAAACCGACCCGCTGGTCGCCACCCTGATCGATGGCCGTGTGCATGGGCTGGGGGCGGGCAATTGCAAAGGCTCCATGGCGGCCCAGCTCTGGCTGGCTGAACAGGTGGCAAGCCGTGGCGGACCGGCAAAGGGGGAGATTGTCTTCACCTTCTGCGGGGATGAGGAAAATCTGGGGCCCGACGGCGCCTTCTTCCTGCGGGAAATCGGGGCGGTGAAGCCCGATATGCTGGTGGTCGGCACCCAGACGGAAAACCAGCTGATCACCGCCGAACGCGGCGTGATGTGGGTGGAACTGGCGGCACATGGTAAATCCGCCCATGCCGGCAACCCGGCAGCGGGGGATAATGCCATCTTGCGGCTGTTCCGGTTGGCTGCCTATATCGATGCCGAAATGACCCGCCGGCTGGCTGACCGCAAGGTAGGAGAGCAGCAATCCACCATGAATATCGGCATATTCCGGGGTGGTGAGAATACCAATGTCGTGCCTAATTTCGCCCGGCTGGAAATCGACCGCCGCCTGCTGCCGGAGGAGAAGCTGGCCGATGCCTTTGCCGAGATTGAAGGTCTGGTGAAGGCCCACCCGGAAGCCGAATATCTGTCCTGCCGGTTGCTGACTGGCACCAACGGCTTCCGAGCCCCCCATGACGGACCGCTGGTCAGCGCGCTGACCGCCTCCATTGCGGACGTTACGGGTGCGCCCGCCCGCTTTTTGAAGGATACCGGGGCCAGCGACGGGCGCTATTTCGCCGATGACGGGATCGAAATCGTCAATTTCGGCCCCGGTGCCGGCTGGCAGGGCCACCGGGCCAATGAATTCGTGCCACTGGACGAGTTGGTGGCGGCAACCGCCATCCTGGAAGGGCTGGTCGGCCGTCTGCTGGGCTATCGGGACTGAACGATCTCATACCAAGAGCCATGGATCATGGCTCTTGGTATTTCCCAGTTCCCTCAAGTGCCGGGCGGCGGCATCCGCCGCCTTGGCTCACGCGGGCACGAGCCCGCGGGCCAGCAGTCGCTGGCCTCCAAGGGGCATGGAACATGCCCCTTGGTATCAGCTTGATCCCAACAGACGGCGCAGCCAGAGCCAGAAGCGCCGCCACCAGGCCTTACCCTGCCCGACGGAAACAGGGGCCGGAACATCTGGTGCCGGCGGTGGCAGCGACGGTTCAGTGGTGAAGGGTGCCAACCGTACCAGAGGCTGAGCCTGTTGTCTGGGCACCGGTGCCGGTGGTGGGGCGGCTGACGCCGCCCCATTCCCCTTTCAGGAGGTGGCACCATCCCGCCAGTCATCGGACTGCGAAACGCTGGCCCGTTCATGCGTCCAGACCACCTTGCGATAAATGAACTGCCAATCTTCCATATGGGAATAATTGTCGTTCTTCGCATCCAGGCAGTTGGGGATATAGCCCTTGCCATCCACCAGAATGGCATCCGTCCATTGCACCGTGAAGTAATGTTCCTGCTCCCCTTCCATGGAGGTGCGATAGAACTTCATCTCCAGCTGCAGAACTTCACCCGAACAAAGCGCCTTCCACAATAGCGGGGAAGCCTTGTCCATGATCTTGGTGAAGCTGGCAGGGTGGTGGCGGCGCCGGCCATTGGGCTGGCCATGATTGGGGTCGCGCGGCTGCATCACCCCCATATCGAAGGCCTGGATCAGAACCTGATCTTCGTGGCCTTCTTGCCAGCCATTGCCGACACTTTCAGCCGTATAAGCACCCTGAGAGATGAAACCCTGCTTGGCGCCATTGATCGTCAGATAGGCGGGTACGGGCATGTTTGAATACTCCTGAAATGTTGCAGATGTTCTTGGGGCTTGCTGCGTTGATCAGGCGGTCTCTGGAGAAGATTACTTTTTTAATTTCTTTTCCATGCGGCCGGAGAGGGAGAGCGTGAAATACGCCCCCTGGTATTTGTAATGGGGGGTTACCGTGATGCCGACCCGGTACCAGCCGGGTTCCCCTTCTATGTCGGAAACCTCGATATTGGCGGCCCGCAGCGGTCGTTTACGCAGGATATCGGCACCGGGATTGTCATGAGCGGCAACATATTGTGCGACCCAGTTCTGCAGCTTTGTTTCCAATTGCTGCCGGGTCAGCGAACTACCAATATCCTCGGTCTGGATCGCCTTCACGTAATGGGCGAGCCGGCTGATGATGAACATGTAGGGCAGTTGGGTGGAGAGCCGATAATTGAACTCCGCCTCCTTGTCCTCCTTGCGCGTACCGAAGAATTTCGGCTTCTGGATGGATTGGGCGGAGAAGAAAACGGCCTCATCCTTGCCCTGATGCATCACCAGCGGAATGAAGCCCGCCTCCTGCAGCTCGGTATCGCGCCGGTTCGTCAGATCAATTTCCAATGGCGGACGAGAGACGAGGCGGGTTTTCGGCACGGCCCCATTTTCATCATCAAAATCATCATCCTGATCGTCATCATGGAGCTTCTGCTCATAGATATGAACGGGCAGATCCGCGACGCGCCCCCCCGCACGGGGGCCGATGATGTTGGAGCACCAGCCGCTTTCAGCAAAGCTGGCTGTCAAGCGGGAGGCGAAGGCGAAGGCCGAATTCCCCCAGAGATAGGCATCATCCTCCGCCGCTGCCGGTTCCTTGAAGCTGAAGCTGGTCGCCCGTACCGGATTGTCCGGCCCGTAAGGTAGCCGCAACACAAAGCGTGGCAGGGTCAAACCGATATAGCGCGCATCTTCGGTCTGGCGCAGGGAGTTCCATTTGGTGAACTGGTCCCCCTCCATCAGCCCTTTGATATCACCGCGCTGATGCAGGCTCTTGAAGTTGTTGAGACTCAACATCTTCGGGTTTGCCGCCGCGATGAAGGGGGCATGGGCCATGGCGGCAACGGCGGCCACACCCCGCAAGGTTGCCACATCGCCCGAAGCGGGACCAAAATCGTAATTCCCGATCATGGCACCGAAGGGAGACCCGCCATAGGTGCCAAGGTTGGGGGAGTAAAGATGCTGGTAAAGCTTGGTGGTGCTGGGGTCGCCGTTGGACGACGCCATATCGGTCGCCAACTCCTCCTTGGTCACATTCAGCACGGTCAGCTTGATATTCTGGCGGAAATCCGTGCGCTCGACCAGGAACTGTACGCTGCGCCAGGCAGACTCCATCTTACGGAAGTCATCATGATGCATGATGGCGTTGACCTGGTCGGTCAGCTTTTCATCAATCTGCTGAACCAGCTGGTCAATCAGACGCCCGTCAAGCTGTGCTATGTCCAGCTTATCTTCCGCCCGCAGCGACCGCATCAGCCAGGCAACGCCCAGCTTCGCCCGGTCTTCCAGACCCTTTTCGAAGTTCTTCTCCAACGGGGCGGAGACCTGGGACAGGATGGCATCGATATCCAGATCATCCGCCACGGCGGCGCTGGCGCTGTCCCGCAGCGCATCTTGATCAAGCGTGCTCATCGGGCATTCCCCTGATTGCCGTTGCGGAGATTCTTCTCATTGGTCTGAATCTGATCCAGCAGCGCGCGGATGCGGGAGCGCATCGCCTCATCGCTGATCGCATTTGTCTTCACGCTTTCCAGCAGCTGCTTGCCTGCGGCGGGCATATCGGCCAGCGGCCCTTTCAATGAAAGGAGTGCCTGCCGCACCCGGATCAGTTCCTGCAAGGCGGGCACCTGCCGCGCGATGCTGTCAGGCTCCAGATCCTTCAGCTTGCGGACCCGCAGCGCGACATTCAGCTTCTCGCTGCTATCCGCATCATCCAGCTTGTTGGGCACCGTCAGGTTCAAGGACAGCTTCATCAGCGCCATCGCGCTATCCAGCGTTTCCTTGTCCACATCGTAGGATTTGCGCTCGCCAATATTGGCCACCGGATCGGCATCCTGGCGATAATCACCCAGCAACAGCAACCGCAGGGGCAGTTCCCGCTGTTCCTCGCCCCCCTCGATGGCGGCGGCATAGGTGATATTGATCCGCTCCTTCGGCGTCACCGAAACATCCGAACTCATCAACGCCCCCTTTCAACAGGCTGCCGGCGGCAGCCTCGTTTCATCCAAGCCCATCCAGTGCCGCGACCGGGTCCAGGCGGAAAATGATGGCCAGGCTGCGGGCCTGCGCCATCCGGCGATCGGCCTCCGGCCGCAGCTTGGCGATGTCGCCATGGGCCAGGCAGCGGGTCCGCAGCCGGTGCAACGCCAGGGCCAGGGCCGGTTCCCACTGATCCAGTCCCATCCGCTCAGCATCCGCCACCAGTTCGTCAGACAGCGCCAGCGCGTGCGGTAACAGATTGATCTCGCTTGCAATCTGCGCCTGAGCCAGCTTCCAGCGGAACTGCTCGCGCCCACTGCGCAAGATGGCCGGGGGCGGGTCGGCGAACGACGTCATCAGTTCGCGTGGCTTCTCTGTCTTGCGGCGGGCGCGGCAGGCGGCCAGCACAGAATCAACCGGATCGCTTGCCACCGGCTGTCCAGCCGTCAAACCAGCGCACCAGATCTGGGTCTCTTCCTCGGCCAGCGGGTTATTATTGTTGTCGCGCATCTGCGGCAGATCAGGCACCCGGATCAGCAGACCCGCGACAGCCCCGCGCACGGCGCGCCTGGCCGGAGAGGTCAACGGCTCTTCCAGGCCTTCCAGGGCCAGGTCCGCATAACGGTTGAGATCCAGCCAGTACCGGCGCTGCGGCAACAGGCTTTCCACCCTCGCCAGCAGATCCGACCAGCTCTTCGCCGCCAGCAACTGTGCGACCGCCTGACGTTCGGCCGCAGGGGCTGTTCCGTGGGCGCTGATCGTGCCCTTTGCCCCCTTGACGTGGCGCAACCCCGTCCATAATCCCGCCCGCAGAAGGGCATAAGCGCTGCCATCCAGCGGCTTTGCCAGTCGCAGAGCCGCGGCCTCGGCAATGGCCCATTCCTCGAATGTCACATTCGTGATCTGTGACGCCGATGCCAGGGCGGGTGCCGGCGGGGGCGGGGGCGATGGCTTGCCCTCATCCGCCACTTTGGCGGCTGGCGCGTCGCCTGCGGGGGGGGATGCGGGGGCCGGCTCGACCGGCGGCGGGGGCGGCGGCTGGTCTTGCGGCAGCCTTTCCCCCAACTCTTTCAAATACCGATCCAGGGGAACAAGGGGTTCATAAAGCTGTTCCGACTGGTCTTTCCTGAAGTCACCCAGTACGCTCATCAGCCGCTTGAAGGCCGGCAGGCGATCATCATTGGCCTCCAGCCGGCTCAGCCAGGCTTTGGCACGCTCGGCAAGGAAGGCCAGCGCGCTCAGCCGGTAATCCTGTCGCAGCGGGTGGATCGTTTGCGGGAACGCGTTGAGCAACCGGTTCAGGAAATCAAGGCCGGCCGCCAACCCCTCCATCGGCTCCTTGCTGAGATGGGTCCAGCCCAGGGCGATATACACGGCCAGGCGCAGATCCTTGCCCCGCTCCCGCAACAGCTCCTCGGCCGGATTGATCACCCAGGCCTGCCATCGCACGGCTGCCGGGCCTTCGCTGAACAGCCGCCGCGTCTCTTCCACGACTTCCTGAAAACGATCCTCTTCAAACGGATTGAAGCCAGCATCATCTGGACCATCGTCGAACGGTTCCAGAAGCAAGGATAAATGATCTTCATCGATCTTGAATGAAGAGGCCGGCATTATGCGTACCGTTTCGCTTGAATGGATTACTATAAATCTTAAAAATACGAACAATAGTCAATTATAAATTTAATGTCTAACTATATATTAATCTAATAACCGAGATACTCTATTAATTATCATCTGAATATAATTCTGTTCAGTTTATTCAGAAACGGAAAATCCTCCACTTTCATCTATAGATACGATGATTCGATCCGGCAGCCCACCTCCCAGCCGACTCAGCACCAGTTCTGCGATTTTCGGTAGAAGACTGCCATTCAAGATATGGTCGATATTGCGTGCACCAGCCTCCACCGTGGCGCAGCGGCGGGCGATGGCCGTATCGACCCCTTCGGCGAAGGCCAGATCAATGGCATGGCTGTCGCGCAGACGCCGCGCCACCGCCGCCAGCTTCAGCTTCACAATGGCGGTCAGGGGCGCACCCAGCAGCGGCAGATAGGGAACGATCTGCATCCGCGCCAACAGGGCTGGCTTGAAATGGCGGGAGAGGACGGGCCGGATCCGATCCGCCAGTTCCTCTGTCGCCGGTATCGCGCCGCCATCCTCATCAATCGCCTGGCCGATATCGGTTAACAGATCGGTGGCCAGATTGCTGGTCAACAAGATGATCGTATTGCGGAAATCGACCGTACGCCCTTCCCCGTCCGACAAGGTGCCCTTGTCGAAGACCTGATAGAACAGGTTCATCACCTCCAGATCGGCCTTCTCCACCTCATCCAGCAGCACCACCGAATAGGGGCGCTGGCGCACGGCTTCGGTCAGAACGCCCCCTTCCCCATAGCCGACATAGCCGGGCGGGGAGCCGATGAGGCGGGAGACACTGTGCTTTTCCTGGAATTCCGACATGGCGATGGTGCACATGAAGCGCTCCCCGCCGAATAGAAGATCGGCCAGGGCCGTGGCCGTCTCCGTCTTGCCCACCCCGCTGGGGCCGACCAGCAGGAAGACCCCCAGCGGGGCCTGTGGATTGCCGATTCCCGCCTTGGCGGTGCGGATGGAACGGGCGATAGCCGCCAATGCGGCATCCTGACCGATGACCCGGCGCTGCAGCGCCGCCTCCAGCCCGAGCACCATGGCGGCTTCGTCGCGCACCATGGTGCCGATGGGAATCCCGGTCCAGTCGGACAGGACACGCCCCACCAGATCGGCGGTCACCTCGTGATGGACCAGGATGGTGTCGCCGCGCAGTTCGTGCAGCTCCCCGATCAGCCCCGCCCGCTCCGGCTCCGCGGCAAGGCGCAGACGCTCCACCAGTTCCCGCTCCGCCTGCCAGCGGTCGGCCAGGGCGTTGGCTTCCTGATCGGCCGTGGCGATGGCGTCATCCAGCGCCGACAGGCGGGGATGCGCGGCCACCAGATCGCGGGCCAAAGCATCCCGTTCCCGCCGCAACACGGCCGCCGCATTCTGTGCCGCCTCCAGTGAAGGGGGACGGGCGACCGTGCTCAACCGTGCGCGCGCAGCCGCGGTATCCAGCAGATCAACGGCCTTGTCCGGCAATTGCCGCCCGCTGAGATAACGGGCGGAGAGCCGGGCGGCGGCCACAACGGCTTCATCACGGATGATGACACCATGCGCCTGCTCATAGACGGGGCGCAGGCCACGCAGGATGGTCACCGCGTCATCCGGCGACGGTTCATCCAGCTTCACCAGTTCGAATCGGCGGGCCAGCGCGGCATCCTTTTCAAAATAGCGCTTATATTCTCCCCAGGTGGTGGCGGCGATGGTGCGCAGTTCCCCCCGCGCCAGCGCCGGCTTCAGCAGGTTGGCGGCGTCCCCACCCCCCGCCGGCCCGCCGGCACCGATCAGCGTATGCGCCTCATCGATGAACAGGATGATGGGGCGCAGGGAGGCCTTCACCGCGTCGATCACCGCCCGCAACCGCTTCTCAAACTCCCCCCGCATACCGGCACCGGCCTGCAACAGGCCCAGATCCAGCCCCAGCAGCCGGACATCGGCCAGGAAATCCGGCACCTCACCGGCGGTAATGCGCAGGGCCAGTCCCTCCACCACAGCCGTTTTGCCGACACCTGGCTCGCCCACACACATCGGGTTGTTTTTGCGCCGCCGCCCCAGCACATCAATCATCTGGCCGATTTCCCGGTCACGGCAGAAGACCGGATCAATCCGCCCGGCCGCCGCCTGGGCGGTAAAATCAATCGTGTACCGTGACAGGATATCATCAGCCGGCACGCCGTCGGCGGCCGTATCAGCGGGCGACGATTCGCCGGGCCGCGCCAGCCGCAGCAGCAGGTCGCGGCGCAGCAAGGGCAGGTCGGCTTGTAAGGGGGCCAGCAAAGCCGCCCATTCCGGCCCCGCCGCCCATTCAGCAACCCGCCCCACCACCGCCAGCAACAACTGGCCGGACCGGATATCATCCGTCCCCTGACCGCCAGAAGCCAGCAACCAGGCGCTGCTGAGGCAATCCAGCAGATCCTGGCAATAGCTGAGCGCCCCCTCTCCCCGACGGGGCAAAGCCTCCAGGGTCTGGGTCAGGGCCGTCGCCAGCCGGGCCGGTGCCACATCATATTGGCGCAGCAGCAAAGGCACATCGTCTTCCGGATCATCCAGCAGGACCAGCAGCAGATGTTCCAGGCGCAAGGTTCTATGCCCCCAGCCCTGCGCCGATCTGGCCGCCAGGGCCAGCGCGCGACGGGCTGACGGGTTGAGACGGGAAACCAGAAAGTCCTTATCAGCTTCCAACGTTCCCTCCCACGTCCAATGACAACTGCTGCATCTGGCGAGCCCAGAAATCTCATCAGGGAAAATTCCGACACAGCATATCCAATCGACAAGAGAGCACAAACAAAATGAATAATATGACCCTCCAAAAAGTCAGTGAATACAATTATAATTGCGAACCAAGGTTATATTTTTCCATGGAATGATAATATGGAATGCATATAGTCTTTATAAATATGAGCAATCCCTATGGATTAGAGTATGCTCACCCTGAAATTCATCGTTATATTGAGTGAGATGGCATCATCGCAGCGGTTCCGGACGTGCTGCGTGCCGTCGGGAAGCGGGAGCGCCTGATGGATCAGGAGAACCGTCTCCTCCGCCTGCATACCCTGCTGGGGCAGGACAGGTTGATCATCGCTGCTTTGAGCGGAGAGGAAGGGCTGTCTACGCCTTTCCATTTCCGTCTGGAAGCGTTCAGCATCGGCAGCCCGGTTGATCTTGCCGGGCTGGTTGGCCGGCCGGTCGTGGTCAGTGTGCGCAGCGGTGCCGGCGATTATGACCGGCACTTCCATGGCTATGTCGCCAATGCCTGCTATCGTGGACGTGATTTTGCTGCCGACCAGTTCCATTACGAGTTGGACATGGTGCCATGGCTCTGGTTCCTGTCACGCCGCAGCGACAGCCGTATTTTTCAGGGCCGGAACGCAATTGAGATCGCCCAGGAGATTTTCCGCGAGCTGGGTTTCAGCGATGTAGAAGTGACACTGGAAAGCCAACCGCCTGTCCGTCCTTATTGCGTGCAGTACCGGGAAAGCGATCTGGATTTTCTCAGCCGGCTTTGGGAAGAAGACGGCATCCATTATTTTTTCCGGCACGAGGCCGACCGCCATGTGCTGGTGCTGGCCGATGGTCCGTCCGCGCACCAGCCATTCGCCGGTACCGGGGCGTTACAGGTCAAGCGCGGCGACATGGCCGATGCGCAGGCCGGCGTCACCAAGCTGCTGGAGCGGCGGCAGGTGGTGCCCGGCCGTTATGCTGTCGGTGATCATAATTTCGAAACGCCCCGCCGTGATCTGCTGGCCATGCGCAGTGAGGCCAGTCCGGCCGGCCATTCCACTGCCCTGGAACAGTTCGATCATCCGGCTGGCCATCAGGATCTGGCGGATGCCGATCGCCTGGCACGCCTGGCCCAGGAAAGATGGGAAACAGCGCGGCGACAGTTCGACGGCAACAGCAACGAGCCCCGGCTGGCCTGCGGCAACCGCGTGCTGCTGTCCGGCCACGAACTGGCGGATTATGACGGCAGCTATCTGCTGCTTTCTGTTCATCACAGCGCCAGCAACGACATGGCGGGCGGGGGTGGCCATTATAACAACAGTTTCATCGCCCTGCCCACCGCCATCCCCTATCGCCCCCAACGATATCATCCGCGTCCGGTGGTGGAAGGGCCGCAGACGGCCACTGTGGTCGGCCCTGCCGGCCAGGAAATCCATACCGACGCTTATGGACGAATCCGCGTCAGCTTCCACTGGGATCGACGCTCCAAGGGGGATGAAGGATCGTCCTGTTGGATCCGGGTTGCCCAACCCCTGGCGGGGGGGCGATGGGGCGGCATGGCGGTGCCGCGCGTGGGCATGGAAGTCGTCGTCTCCTTCCTGGATGGCAATCCTGATCGGCCGATTGTCACCGGTTGCGTCTATAACGCGGATAATATGCCGCCCTACCCCCTGCCCGCCAACAAGACGCGGCTGGTGCTGAAAAGCCGGTCCTCTCCCAATGCCAGCGGTTTCAATGAAATCAGGCTGGAGGACAAGGCAGGCGCGGAGCAGGTTTTCATCCAGGCCCAACGCGATCTTGATCTGCGTGTCCGGGCGCGGCGGCGGGCCCTGATCGGCGGCGGCGATCATCTCAGCGTCGGGGGTGACCGCCGCGCCCTGGTGCAGGGCAATGACAGCCAGGAAGCCAAGCGCGATATCCGGATACGGACTGGCGAAGATTGGTCGCTGGACGCCGGCAGCGATATCCATATCCGTGCCAACACCGTCATGGCGGTAAAGGCAGGGCAGCAACTGGTGCTCCATGCCGGCAGCGGCCTGACACTGAAATCAGGCGGCAGTTTCATCACCATCGGGCCGGCCGGAATCGCCGTATCCGGCCCGATGGTGCGGATCAACAGCGGCGGCAGCCCCGCGGGCGTGACAGCCGATCCGGAACGACCAGAGAGACCGCAAACCCCGCCCACAGCCGAAGGCGGCCGCGATATCGTCCCGCCGGGCCGCCGTCTGGTGCGCCCCAGCGGCAATCTGGAGCGTATCGCCCAGATCCAGACGATGGTCACCGCAGCGACCAACGGCGTCCCCTTCGCCGCCCTTTGTGGAGGTGGCTGATGCGCTATGGCGAGGCCAGCAGGCAGAGACAGGGCGACGGACGCCGCGTCCGGCTCAGCTATCGGGAGCATCCGGACGGGCCGGATAAGGTTCTGCAGTTCATTATTGGTCTGGTGGGCGACTTTGCCCCCGGTGCCAAAACGCGCGGGATTGATGGGGAAGCAGATCTGCCGGTCTTCACACCGCTGACAGATCATGATGTCACGATGGCCTTTGCGGCCCTTAAACCAGCCCTGGTCCTTAACCTGACCGATCCCGATGCGCCGGGGCAATCACCCGAACAGGTGATGCTGAAGTTCCGGCGCATGAGTGATTTCGAACCGGCGGCCCTGGCATTGGGGGCCCGCGTTCCCGACGATCCGGCCGGACCAGCCGAACCACGATCGCTTACCTTGCAGAATGATCTGCTTGACCGGATGTTGCTGGCCGCCTTGCGCCAGGCGGGCGCGGTGGATCACCGGCAACTGACCCGCATCGCGGCGGAGACGGCCAAGGCGCTGCCGGCGCACCTGCGTTCCCTGCTGCCCCAGCGCCAGCAGGTGCTGGCGGAACGACTGGCCGACGGTCTTGATGATGACAGCCTGGCCTTGTGGCTGGCCCGCCTGGACCGGCGATTGGGCCGGATGGTCGCCGACCTGCGCGACCATCCGGCCCTGCAATCCCTGGAGGCCGCCTGGCGCGGGGTGGACAGGCTGGCAAAATGCTTTGCCGGCAGCGAGGTCGAACTGGCCCTGCTGCCCTGGGCGAAATCGGCCCTGCTGGCCGACCTGGAAGGGGTTCCCCCCACGGATGACAGGGGATTGGCCGCCACGCGCTTCTATAAACGGATCAGCCCCGGCGACTATTACGGTGGGCAGCCCTTCGGTCTGATCTGCCTGGACATGGCCTTGGGGGAAGACAGGGGCGAGACCCACCTGATGCACAAGCTGGCCCGGCTGGGGGAAATGGTCAGTTCGCCGCTTGTCGCCGCCGCAGCCCCGCAATTGCTGAACCTGCGTGATTTCGGCCAGATCGCCACCGGGTCTGATCTTCTTTCCAGCCTGATGCGGCTGCGCCAGGAACGCCACTGGCAGGAACTGCGCCGGCGGCCGGTCAGCCGCTTTCTATCCCTTTTGCTGCCGCGCATCCTGGCCCGCCCTGCTGGTCGGCAGGCGGATCGGCAGCCGCTCCCCTTTACGGCTGCCGACATGCCGCCGCCGCGCCCCTTGTGGCAAAACCCGGCTTATGCCCTGGCAGAGGTTGCCGGAAAGGCCTTCCTGCGTGATGGCTGGGTCACCGACCTGACCGGTTTGACCGCAGGGCGCGTGCTGAATCCTGGGCCTTCACCGGGCGAGACAGAGGCCCAGACCCTTCCCGCCACGGAATTTGTGCCGACGGAGGAGATGGAGGATGCCCTGGCAGAGACGGGGCTGCTGCCGCTGACGGCCTGTCGCGGCCGAGCCTTCGCCGCCTTTTTCCGGGCCAATACGCTGCATCACCCCAGCGGAGAGCCCGGTGACATACTGGCGCGGATGCAGGCACGCCTGCCCCTGGTCCTGGCCGCCTGCCATATCACCCATTACCTGCGCGCCCTGGGACAACAGACAATCGGCCAGAGCGGCAAGGAATCCGCCGTAGAGCATAAGCTGAACCAATGGCTGTCGCGCTATATCGCCCACCAGGATGATGCAGCGCCGGAAATCCGCGCCCGACAACCGCTGCGCCGGGGCGAGGTCTTTGTGAACCCGCACCCGCAGCGGGCAGACCAGTTGGAAATGCAGGTCAGGCTGCAGCCCCATTTCCAGTTCGACGAAATGGATTGCGATATCAGCCTGACCGCCATCCTGGATCGGGGGGGCCCCGTGTCGCAGGACAGCACGAGCAGGGAGAATATCAATGGCTCATGAAGCCTATGTCCGCTTCTCCGGAATAGAGACCAGCAATCCCGATTCCCTGCGCCCTGGCTGGATCCGCCTGCTCGCTTTCCGCCATATGATCGAACAACCGGGTGGCGGCAGTGCCGGTGGCGGCGGAGACGCGGCCCCCGCCCGCGTGCGGCATGGCGACCTGGTGATCGACAAGCTGATCGATGACAGCAGCCCCGTCCTGGCGCTGTATTGCTGTTCGGGACGGTTGGTGCCGGAAGTGTCGCTGGAACTATGGGATGCCAGCTACAACCAGTTGAAATTCATGGAAATTACCTTGACCGATGTGCTGGTGCGCAGCGTGCGGCCCCAGCTTCCCGCCTGCCAGGGATCGGACGGAACCCCGGCAGCCTGGGAAGAGGTCGGGTTGCGCTATGGCCGCATCGCCTGGATCTACACCATCAACGGCAAGGGCGGGCAGATGCGCAACATCTCCCATTTCTGGGACGCCAGCAGCAACAGGGGCGGATAATCCATGTCGTACGCCTATTTCCTGCCACCCGACCCGCCCCTGCTGGATCGTTTCGACGACCATTTCATGATGCCGGAAACGGCGGATGACATGCAGGAATTGATCTTCGCACACCTGTTGTTACTGCTGAACACGCGCAGCGTCTGGTCCAGCGGTGAGTTGCCCTCCCCGCTGGACTGCACCGTGCTGGGCTGGGGGATGCCTGATCAGGGTCCGCTGGCGACGCACAGCGTCAGCGACCGTTTTCGCCTGCGCCAGATGATTGCCCGCGCCATCACCGCATTCGAACCCCGGATTGAGGGGGTGCAGGTGGAAGATGGGCAGACGCCGGATGGTAATCATCGACCGGTCTTTCACATCCGTGCGCGCATCCGTCTGCCCGATGGGGTGATCGATATTTCCCGAGATACCGTTCTGGATATTGCCAGCCGTCGGTTTGAACGTCGCAAACGGGGGCTTGCGCGATGAATGAGACGTTGCTTGCCGGCTATCAGCGGGAACTGGCGGCCCTGCGGCAGGCCGGGGCCGCCTTTGCCCAGCGCCACCCGGAAATTGCCAGCCGGCTGCACCTGACGGCGGATATCTGCCCCGACCCCCATGTCGAAAGGCTGATCGAGGCATCGGCCATGCTGGCCGCCCGCGTCCAGGCGCGGATCGATGACGGCGTGCCGGAGATCACCAACGCCCTGCTGGCGGCTACATATCCCCATCTGCTGCAGCCTGTACCGTGTCGCGGCATCGTACAACTGACCTGCGGCCGGGATATCGCGGGGCCCGTACATCTGGCCCGGGGGACGGAGTTGCTGGCACCGCCGCAGCAGACCGGTCCTGGCGGGACGGTCGCCTGTCGCTTCTCCACCACAAGCGACGTGACGCTGTGGCCTTTACGGATCGAGGATATCCGCTTTGAACCGGTCGCGGCGACACCCCTGCGTTCCCTGGGCCTGCGTGGTGCGCAGGCCCTGATCTGCCGGTTGGCGGCGATACCGGGGGTGGAAAACCTGGCAGAACTGCCGCTCGATCGGCTGGTCTTCCATCTGGATGGCCCGCCGGACGTCCGCAACGCCCTACTGGAGATGTTGCTGAACCGGCTGCGCGGCATGGCGGTCGGGGAAGGGGGGCGTTACCGCCCCCTGCCCGGCGCCACCTGCGAGCCGGTGGGATTCGCCCCGACGGAGGGAATGCTGGATTATGACAGCCGCGTCCCCCTGGCCAGCCGTTATCTGCTGGAATATCTGAACTTTCCCGACAAGTTCATGTTCATCGCCGCCACCGGCCTGAAGGGTGCCCTGAGCGGAGACCAATGCGAGCTTTGCTTCATCCTGGACCCCGGCGACCTTCCCGAACTCCCCCTGGCATTGCTGGCAGATAATGCCCGCGACAGCCTGCGCCTGGGCTGCGTACCCGTGATCAACCAGTTCAGCCAGGCGCTGGAGCCGGTAAGGCTGAGCCCGCAGGTGACACATTACCCGCTGGCCGCCGATAATTGGCGGCCCCAGGCGTTTGAGGTTCACGCCGTCACGAAAGTGCGGCTGGTTGTTCGCGGTGGACGGGCGGTCGGGCAGGATTTGCCGCCGCTTTTCGCCCCGCACCCGACGTTCGATGCCGATGATGACGGGCTTCGCTGGCATGTGACGGCCGATCAGGCACCGGACGGTGGCAATGAACTCTCGCTCAGCCTCTGCGACCCAAGGGGAAGCAGCTGGTCGCCGGAAGAAGCCGTCCTGGCGGTGACCGCAGCCTGTGGCAATCGTGACCTGCCGGCCCGGCTGTCGGCAGGTCCAGTGGAACTGGCCGTCAATCCCTCGCTGGCCACGGCCCGGTTTCTTCGCCGGCCCCTGCGTTGCCTGCGGCCGGGCAGAGGCGACAATGCCCATTGGCGCTTGGTTTCGCATCTGGCCTTCAATCGCCTCAGCCTCTCCGGCAACGGGGTGGCGGCGCTGCGCGGCCTGCTGAACATCTATAATTTCGCCCATCCGGATCGTGATGCTGGCCTGTATCGGGAAATTGCCCAGCGCATCGATACGCTGGTGGACCTGAAGACCGCCCCGGACTGGCACGCGCTGGGACCGACCGGACATACCGCCTGGTGCCAGGGAAGCCAGGTGGATCTGACTTTCGAGGAGGGAGATGCCAGCGGCAGTAAATATCTGTTCGCCCTGGTGCTGGAACGGTTTCTGGCCCTGCATGTCACGGCGAACAGCTTTGTCAGGGTGACCGCCCATTCCCGCCAGCGTCAGGAAAGGATTGCCTCATGGGCACCCAGAGCGGGTCTGCGGCCGTTGATCTGACACGGCTGGTCGGGACCACGGACCTCAGCAGTTTCGAGTTTGACCAGTTGATGCGGCTGGCCCGGCTGGCCGGGCAGGATCTCCCCCGCCTGCGCACAGAATTACGCCTCGGCCATCCGTCGGGAGAGGTTGCCGCGATCCGCGACGGCCCGGACGGAAAGCCGGAACTGGTTTTGTCCAGCTTCGGGCTGGTCGGGCCGGCGGGCACCATGCCCTGGCATCTGACCGGTCGGCTGCTGGATGAAGGGCGGGCGGGCAAACAGGCCCTGCATGAATTCCTCGACATGCTGACGGTGCGTCTGGGGCAGTTGCTGCATACCGGCTGGCGGCGGTCCCAGCCGGCCTTGTCACATGAAGCGGGTGACCCGGCAGCACACCTGCCCCTGCTGGCCGTGGCCGGGCTGGCCACCAGCGGTATGGCCGCCAGAATTGCCGCCGGTGACGCCGGGCTGTCACAGGATGGGCTGGCCCGCCACGCCGCCCTGCTGGGGCTGGCCACCCGACCGGCAGAAGGGCTGGAGCGGCTGCTGATGGGGCATTTCAACCAACCGGTGACGGTTGAACAGTTTCTGGGCGGTTGGGTGGATATACCGCCGGTTGCCCGGCTGCGCATCGGCATGGGACAGGGACTGGGCAACCTGCCCCCCGTTGGCCGGCGTCGCTGGGAGGTGCAATCCCGTCTGGGCATCTGCGTCGGTCCGGTGAACCTGACAAGCCTGCACCAGCTGACCGCCGCCGGCTCAGACAGCCCGCTGGCCAAGGCAGAGCGTCTGACCCGGCTTTACCTGGGGGATGGTTTCGACATCCTGGTCCGCTTTCTGCTGGATGAACCTACCCTGGAAGGCCCCCGGCTGGGCGGGGCGGACCGTCTGGGCATCACCGGCTGGCTGGGCCTGCCGCCGGGGCCGCAGAGCCTGTCGGACACGCTGTTCCACTGGCCGGCAGATCGGCCGTTCATGACGGAGGAGCAATCATGACATCATCCGGTCGAACCCTTGCCCTGTTGCTGGCCATGCTGCTGCCGCTGGCCGGCGCAAGGGCATGGGCGCAGGCACCCTTGGACAATGCGCTGGACCAGATTCCGCGGGCAGCCAGCGAAATGGTCAACAATGTCCTGCGCGGAACCCTGGATATTCCCAGCCGCATCCCCGGGGGCACCAATACCCTGACCCTGACACCGGATGGGCAGGTGATGGCAGCGCGGCTGGCCAATGGGCAGGTTCGGGCCTGGCATCTGGAAACGGGTGCCGAAATCGGCTTCTGGCCGGATGCCGGCTCGGCCGCAGCGGAACTGCTGCCCCTGGGGGACGAGGCCGTGACGCTGGCAGCCCGGTCCGACGATGGCACCGTGCGGCTCTGGCAACCGGGCGGCGGTGCAGCGCAGCCACTGGCATTGCCCGTCCCGGTGATCGCCCTGGCCGCCCGTGACGGCCGTCTGGCCCTGGCCGGCCGCGATGGCAGCCTTTACCTGCTGGAAAAGGGGCAAGACAGCCCGCGCCCGCTTGGCAGCCTTGCCGACGTCACCGCTTTGGCCTGGATCGGCGGCGACCTGCTGGCCGGTACCGGCGACGGAATGCTGCACCGGCTGGCCGTAACAGATGGAACCCAGCAGGGTAGCCTGAAACTGGCAGCACCAGCGCGTCTGCTGCTGGGGGCCGGCGACGGCGTGATCGTGCTGGATGAGGCGGGGGGACTGTTCATCTGGGAACCAGGAGTAGAGCGCCCACGCCGGCTGGACCGACTGCGCAGCCGGCCGGCCGCCCTGGCGGTGGCGCCCGGCCAGAACCTGCTGGTGCTGGTGAGCGGACGGGAAATCCGCGCCCTGGACCTGACCAGCGGTAAGCGCCGTTGGTCGATGACCAGCCCGCGACCGGCCCAGGCCGCTGCCCTGCACCCCTCGGGGCGGCTGCTGCTGGCCGACAACGAGGAGATCGGCGTCTGGGCCGCGGAACGGGAAGCCCGCATCCTGCGCCTGATACCGGCCGAAGATGGCTGGATGGCCGTGGATGCGGCCGGTCGCTATGACGGCACGGGACTGACCACCTGGCAGGCCGGATGGCAGACGCAAGACGGCCGGCTGCCGGTACAGCGCCTGCAGGAAAGCAATTATGAGCCGGAACTGCTGGGCAAGAGCCTGCAGGCGGCACCGGAAATGCTGACCGCCCAGCCGGCATCGATTGAACAGGGGATTGATGGCCCGCCCAAAGTCAGCATGGAATTCACCAGCCCTCCCCCCGCCCTGCTGCCGGCGACGCTGGTGGTGCGGATCACAGCGGAAGACCAGGGCGGCGGGCTGGAGGCGATCAGCCTTCAGTTCAACCAGAAGCCAGTGCCGGAGACAGCCCGGATCGACAGCCAGCGCCCCAGCCCCGGCAAGCTGGTGGAAACTTGGCAGGTAGAGGCGCTGCCCGGGGTGAACCGGCTGCTGGCCAGCGGCGCCGGCCGCCGGGACATCCATGGCATCAGCGCAGAACTGACAGCCAGCCTCAGCGGCCATGTGCCGGAACCCACGCTGCATATCCTGGCCGTCGGTGTGAATGACGTGAAGGAAATCACCGCCATCCGCGCCGACAAACTGCTGCGCTTCCCCAACGTTGATGCGCAGAGCATCGCAGAACAACTCTCCCTCAGCGGTGCATCGCTTTTTACCAAAGTATCTCCCCGGCTTCTGTATCGCACGGAAGAGGTGACGCAGGAGGCCATCCTGGCCGCACTGGAGCTGTTACGAAAGACAAAGCCGGAAGATGTGGTCGTCATTTTTCTGGCGGGCCACGGCATATCCATCGGCGAACATTGGTACTTCCTGACGGGTGATACGCCGCTGGACCCGGTTCGGGATCAATCAAGTTTTCTGCTGGACCAGCGCGCCATCAGCGCTTCCCGGCTCATCCAGCTCATTCAGGCCATACCGGCCGGGCGCATTCTTGTCGCCATCGATTCCTGCCATTCCGGCACCGTCAGCGCCAGGCTGAATCAGGGCAGCGAGTTGCGCGCCATGGCCAGGATCGGTCGTCAGGCCGGGGTTCATGTGCTGGCCGCCACCAGCCCGGGTGAAGAGGCATTCGAGTTCCAGTCCCTGGGTCATGGCGCCTTCACCACCGCCCTTCTGGAAGGGATGCGCCAGCCATCGCAAACCGGCAGTGACGCCGTCCGGGCAAAGGAACTGCTGAAATACACCGAGCAACAGACCCCCCTCCTGATTCGTAAAGGGGCACTGGAGGATGCCGACTACTGGCGCCGCACCAAAGGGGATACGTCACCCATCATCCCCAGATTGCTGAAGCTGAAGCCCAGCACGCCGACCTTCTTCACCACAGGTGAGGATTTCAATCTTGGACGCGCGGCGGGCGTGATCAGCGCAGGGGACAAAAACGCACGATCAGGGGGTTGAGACGTTTGACTCCTCATCTAAAGGTAATATAACTTTTCTATAGTAAAAATTGCATTACGCATCAGCAGAATGGAACAATGGGCCGCGCCCTTCTCCGAGGAATAGAATATGAATTTCTTTTCGCGTCTTTGGGTGTTCCCACTCGGCTCCCTGCTGGTGGGGGTGGCACCCGCTTCTGCACAGTTGATCCCCAATCTGCCGCAAATCCCCCGAACCACAGTCACCGATCAGGTGGTCACGGAGGAGAACCTGCAAACCAACACGCAGGTTTTCACCGGTGCCGTCAGCGACCGCGTCAGCGATGCCTTGCGGTCTTTTGATTCCGGCGATTTCGGCGCCCAGCAGACAGCCTTCGCCTGGGGGCAGTCCGGTATTGAACTGACCGCACCGGCAGTGGGGGGGACCAGTGGCGCACGCCTGGATGGCTGGGGCCGGATGAGCACGTCCTGGCTGGATGACAATTTCACCGACACAGCGATGAGCGGGCGCATCCATACCCCCGTCCTTGGGCTTGACAGGGTCCAGGGGGCGACCGTCCTGGGTATGGCGCTTGGTTATGAACGGATCGACCTTTCGACCAAATTCAACAATGGCAAATTGACGGCAGATGGCGTTTCCATCCTGCCCT
Source organism: Niveispirillum sp. SYP-B3756 (assembly GCF_009495745.1). Lineage (GTDB taxonomy): Bacteria > Pseudomonadota > Alphaproteobacteria > Azospirillales > Azospirillaceae > Niveispirillum. The sequence continues at coordinate 426,428 of NZ_WIDQ01000002.1, read as the reverse complement.
ATATCGGGACGCGGCTGACAAATGATCTGATTCTCGACGGCGGTATCAACTATAGCAGCCTGCGCTATCACCGCCAGGATAACCGGAACAACAGCCGGGCCAGTCAGCGCAGCTTCAACGCCGACCGGCTGCTCTTGTTCAGCAACCTGACCGCCTATGCGCCGGCAAGCTGGACCGGCGGCGTGGTCGGGCTGTCGGCACGAACCGGTCTGTCCTGGGCGGTGGAAAGTCAGGCAGGTTCCAAAGACAGCAGCGGCCGCGCCATTGGTGGCGGGGTGAACCGGTTGGGACGCTGGACGGCCGGCCTGCGTGCAGATGGAAAAGCCACCCCCGGCAGCGATGGGACACCCGGCTTTGTCCCCTTGGCCAGCCTGACTTATCAACTGGACTTCGTGCAGAACAACGACACCGAACTGAACGAGACCCGGCGGCCGAAGGACCGGTCCAGCCTGCTGGGCGGGGTTGGCTTCTCTGTCGGCCTGACGCCACGCGCCCAGTTGACCGCTGAATATAACCGGGTCTTCGCCCGCAAAAAGCTCGATAGCCAGACCTTGCTGATCGCCACCCGTATCAGCCTCTGATCCTCACTCGGGAGCAGCCCCATGCCCGTCATCACCGTTTCCCCCGGTGCCAGCATTGATATGGTCACCGTCCGACAGCAGGTGGCGGAGTTCGTCTCCTTCGCGGCCGGTTTGCTGGTCACACGCCTGCCCGATGGCACGACCTATCGCTTTACCGGAACCTTCGATTTCACCAATACCGGCTTGCCGACCGGCAGCATTACCGGCCTGACCGTCACCAACAGCGGTGGCGCACAGCTATATAATATCGCCAATATCAACCTTTCCTTCGAACAGGCCCTTGCCCTCTCGGGCTCTGGCGATCCGCTGGCCATGGATCGCGCCATCTTCGCTGGCGCGGACAGCATTTCCGGCGGCAGCGGGGCTGACATCATCGCCGGTGGCGCTGGAGATGATGTCATCATCACCAGCGGCGGGACCGACAGCCTGCGGGGTGATGCGGGCAATGACCTGATCCGCGTGGTCAGCGCCAGCCATCTGACCGGCCTGTCGGTGGATGGGGGCGATGGCATCGACACGCTGGCCCTGGTCGCAGACAATAATGGCCCATGGACCCTGTCGGCCACCCAGTTGACCGGGATCGAACAGATAGCGCTGACACCTGCGGTGGCCGGATCAACCGTCACACTGAATATGGAAGCTGCCGGACTGCACCGCGCCAACCTGACCTTTGATGGGGTGGACGATGGTGCCCAGCTTATCCGCACTGTGCTGAGCAGCGGCGCTCTGGATTTGTCGAGCCTCAATATTGGGTCGGGTTTCCGTCAGGCGGCCGACAAGTTCATTGTGGATGGCAGTGGCGCCACCGGCAACCTGACCGTCACGGGCAGTGCTGCACATGACAGCATCACCGGCGGCAGCGGGGCTGACATCATCGCCGGTGGTGCTGGTGATGATATCATCATCACCAGCGGTGGAACCGACAGCCTGCGAGGCGATGCGGGCAATGACCTGATCCGCGTGGTCAGCGCCAGCCATCTGACCGGCCTGTCGGTGAATGGTGGCGATGGCATCGACACGCTGGCCCTGGTTGCAGACAATAATGGCCCGTGGACCCTGTCGGCCACCCAGTTGACCGGGATCGAACAGATAGCGCTGACACCTGCGGTGGCCGGATCAACGGTCACACTGGATATGGAAGCCGCCGGACTGCACCGCGCCAGCCTGACCTTTGATGGGGCGGACGATGGTGCCCAGCTTATCCGCACTGTGCTGAGCAGCGGGGCTCTGGATTTGTCGGGCCTCAATATCGGGTCGGGCTTCCGCCAGGCAGCGGATATGATCATTGTGGATGGCGGTGGTGCCACCGGCAACCTGACCGTCACGGGCAGTGCTGCACATGACAGCATCACCGGCGGCATGGGCAGCGACAATTTAGCCGGTGGTGCCGGCGACGATGTGCTGATCGGCGGCAGCGAGACATTGCTGTCGGGAACAGATGGGCCTGTGAGCACCACCCGTGTGCAGGCTGTTGCGGCCGATGGCAACCCTGTGACCTTGACCAGCAGCCTGACCTATGCCAGCAGCGTCGGCAACAGCGCCGGCACGCTGACCCTTTCCGGCAGCGTGACCGGCACCGTGCTGCAGACCAGCAGTCCTCTGAAGAATATCGTGTTCGTTATTGATATTTCGGGCAGCACGACGAATTCCGCCCTGCCGACCGGCAGCCCCCCGACTGGCCTTGATTTCAATAACAACAACAAGTCGGATACAATTATTGACTATGAGTTGAAGGCCGTCAGCGACACGATCGGCTTCCTGAACGCCGAAGGGTTGGGTGCCGTCAATGTCGGCCTTGTCGCCTTCACGTCTGACGCGCGGATCGTACCGGTGGGACAGGCCTCCTTTGGTACCGCCAGTGATAAGGCAACCCTGGACGCCGCCCTGGCCACCTTGCGGGAATCCACGGGAACGAATTTCAACGCCGGCCTCACATCCAGTGCGCAATTATTGCAGAGTATGCCGAGCACCGGCAACGGCGCTTCGGAGAACCTGATCATCTTCCTAACCGATGGTGACCCGGATGGCAGCGCAGCAACACCGACGCCGAGTATAATTAATCTGGTGCGTTCTTTGGCGACAGTGGAAGCATTTGCCATCGGCAGCCGCGTCAAAACAACCTCATTGAGCTTCGACAGCAACAGTCCAGTGCAGACACTGGACGCCACGCAAATCCAGAAGGTGATCCAGACCTCTATCACCCGCGATCTGGCTGTCAGCGATATCAGCAGCGTGACGCTGCGGATCAATGGTGGCGAGACGGTGGTGATCGATCAGTTTACCGTCGTTAATGGCGAAATCCGCTTCGATCAGCCATTGACGGGCCTGTCGGCCGATCCTGGCGACCTCAACCGGGTGGAAGTGACGGTGAACAGTGCCCGGCTGGGCGGCAGCGCCACCACCATCCTGACCATTCCCGGCACCGGCATCGTCGATGGAACCGATACGCTGGATGGCGGCAGCGGTAATGACAGTCTGATCGGCGGGCGCGGCAATGACCTGCTGCTGGGCGGGGATGGGAATGACACTTTGATCGGGGGAAGCGGGGCTGACACCCTGACCGGTGGGGCGGGGAGCGATCTGTTCCGCCTGACGCAGGCCAGTGACAGCCATGCCACCCGCAGCGATACCATCACCGACTTCGGGGTTGGCGACATCTTGGCCATCGACCAGTTGGAACTGAGCGGGATTATCACTTTTGTCCCTGGCACCACCGCCCTGACGCAGGGGCAGGTCGGGATCGAACTGAAAGCCGACAGTGCCTTCATCCATATCGGGCAGGCTGCCGGCATGGCGGAAATCCTGGTGCAGATGGCGGGTCGATACAATCCGGACAATTTCGCCATCACTAATGGTGCCCTGACCTGGAAGGACGCACCGATCATCACGCAGGCGGAATATGCGGTCGCGGGCGACCTGCGCACGCCCCCCCTGGGCGATATCGATCTGCTTTCCGTCGCGGAAATAGAGAATGTCCCATTCAATTTTCCCGCCAAGTGGATGTTCTTCTGACAACAAGGAGACAGATTATGAACCTGTTTGCCAAGTGCAGCTCGCTGGGGGTGGCCTTGGCCATCCTTTGCGTCCTACCCGCCATGGCCGAAAGCAAAACGCCGGCACAGTTCCGCAATGAGCTGTTCGGCACGCCCCTCCCGCCGGATGAGGTCAGCCCCTCTCGTCTGGGCGATCTGACCGATGCCAGGGCTGGGACGACCACGCTTTACCTGGAGTTTCCCAATATGAGTGCCGAGCTTTCCGCAGATGCAAGGGATGTGCTGGCAAACCTGCTGATCGCACTCAAAAGCCCGGAGGCGAAGGGGCGTCGCCTGGAAATTTCCGGCCATACCAGCCAGACCGGTGGTGTCACCTATAACCGCGCCCTGTCGCAACGTCGTGCAGAGGCAGTCCGCCAGTATATGGAACGAAATAATCTGCCGACGGATAATTTCTCCGTAATCGGCTATGGCTTCGACAAGCTGTTGAACAAGAGCGATCCCACAGCCGCCAAGAACCGCCGGGTCGAGGTTCGGGTTCTGGATTGAGGCAATGGGTGTCAAGCTGCGCGCACTGCTCATCAGTTCTCTATGGGCGATGACGGCGGCGGTGGCGGTGGCGGATACCATTCCTGCCACCTGCCCCCTTGGTATGCAGGGCGCCGCCGGGGTGGAATGCGGGCATCTTCCCCTGGCCGGGGGCCGGTTGTTTTTCGCCCGGCTGTCTGGCGGTGATGGTGTGCCGATGGTGCTGGTGCCGGGCGGCCCCGGTGTTGCCCCCAGCGGTGATGGTGAAGGCTGGCTGAACCGTCTGGCCATCTGGCGCCGCGCCCGGCCGGTGATCCTGCTGGATTTGCGCGGCACCGGCCTGTCCGGACCCGATATGACCTGCCCGGAGCAGACGGCCGACAAAATGCTGCAGCCGGAGAAAGTTGCCGCCTGCCGCAGACGCCTGGACCGGCGCGGTGACGCGCCGGCGCTGTTGGACAGCCGCACCCTTGCCGCCGATATCATCGCGCTACGGCAGGCGTTGGGAATCAGGCGCTGGGTGCTTTACGGCATTTCCCATGGCACGCGGGTGGCGCTGACCGCCGGGGCGCTTGACCCCGATGGAACAGCAGCCCTGGTGCTGGACAGTCTGCGACCATCCTGGCGGCCCTTCTACAGCAGCCGACTGGCGGCGCAGCGGCTGGCGGTGGCGCAGCAACTGGCAGCGGAATGTCAGGCGCAGCCGGCTTGCGCCCGGGATTATCCGGATCTGGATGCCACATTGCGGGATTTGCTGTCACCAGGAACGCCCGCCAATAACGCAGAAGAAGAATATGTGGCCAGCGAACGCCGCCTGCTGCTGGTGGGCCTGATGAGCCGCGGCCTGACCCGCCCGCTGGTCCCGTTCATCGCCAGTCGCTGGCAGGGTGCGGAAGCGCCCGCCATGGACAAGGTGATGGCCATTCTGGCACGGCCATCGCGGAACACCAGCGTCGGGCATCATCTGGCTGTCATCTGCGCCGAAGACCTGCCAAAGGATCAGGGCGCAGAGGCCTTTCTGAGCCAGTATCGCTCGGCCTGCGCGGCGTGGACCCAGGGGGTTGCAGCACCGCCGCCCGCCGCCATCCTGCCCCCGGCAACCCTGCCGATTCTGATACTGGCCGGCCGGCGCGATGCGCTGACCCCGTTCGATGCGGCGGAAATCTCCGAAAACCTGCCCGGCGCTGTTGTGCGGCCCGTGGATGAGGCCGGCCATGATGTTTTGCAGGCACCCGGCTGCACCACGCATATCGTGGCACAATTCCTGGCCGATCCAACCAGCCAACCGGGGGTTTGCCTCACACGCAAACACCCAATTGCGTTCGCCGACCCACAGCAAGCCAGAAGACAGTTAGGTATGGAGAATGTAAAATAGAATAGGAAAATGAATACTAGATAAATATTTTACAAACTATTAGACATTGAATTTTTATCCTGCCTTAATTGAGTTAAATTCAGAATTAAATCCAAAGCAACCAGATCATACTCTTTTAATGTACCGACCCAAACTGGCCGGAAGATGCTCCATATGACACTGCAGAACCCACAGCCTCGCCTGCCCTTTTCCTTCCGCCTGCCCTCCTATCGCGTGGCCCTGCCCTTGCTCGGTTGTGGCGGAGCGGTCGGCCTGTTCGCGTTGGCACGCGGACATCTGCCGGTACCGGTTCTCTGGGGACTGGTCATCCTGCTGCTGCTGGCAGGTGCCGCCGGTCCGGCTATCGCCTATTGGCGGCAGCGGCGGGCGGCCGCGCCCCAGACAAATAATGCCGGAACCAACGATAATGGCCGGATGGCGGCCGTGCAGCAGGGGCAGCGGCAAAGCCTGGCAGAAGCCCGGCAGAGGTTGCAAAGCGGGCATGATGGCGGCAAGGAGGCCCTGGCCCTGCCCTGGTTCTATCTGGTGGGCGACACACCGCTCGCGCTTAACCTGCTGCGATCGGCAGCGGCAACGGCGCCGCTGCCACCACCCGATCCGGCGGCACAGCCCGATACGCCCTGGCATTTCTGGTTTCTACGCGACAGCGTTGTGGTGCAACTGACCGAAGCCGCCTCTCCAGACGATGCCCTCACCCGCCATGCCTGGCGGGAGATGCTGACCATGGGCCGCGCATTGCGGCCGGGCCTGGCCGCCAACGGCATCATCGTCATCCTGCCGATACGGTTGCTGATGGACCCCGCCGGGGCCTCGGCCCGCCAAGCCTATCAGCAGCGGCTGCGCGGTTTGATCCACGGGCTGCAACAGGGGTTGGGCGCCGCCCTGCCCCTGCATGTGCTACTGACAGGTTTTGACGAACTGCCAGGGGCGGCCGATCTACTGAAGCACATGCCCCAGGAAGCCTGTTCACAGGCGCTTGGCCATGTCTACACCGACGCCGAAGGCAATGACCTGACGGCGGAGACCGCCCGGTTCAGTACGACATTGGAAAGGTTCTTTCATCAACTCCGGCTGGGGCGGCTGGAAATACTGGATGCTCCCCCGCAGGCCGCATTGGAACGTGAAGCGGCCTTCCTGTTCGGGGAGACGGTAACGCAGTTCCAGCCCGCCCTTACCAGCTTCCTGCTTGATCTTGTGGCACCGGCTGCCCTGCAGCATCCGGTACGGTTGCGCAGTCTTTACCTGGTTGGCGGCAATCATCCGGCCAGTTTCAGCCAGGATGCGCTGGCCCGGCTGATCCCGCGTGACGGGGCCTTGGGACGGGCGCTGACGCCGGTACGGCGGGGGCGCCAGCGACTGGCCCTGGCCGGAACCGCAGCCCTGGTGCTGCTCTCCGCTGCCACCCTGTTCTGGCTTCTTTACAGCAGTCCCAAACTGGACCGCGCCGCAGATGACGTCGTGCATATCTGCAACGACCAGGATCACCAGGGGGCCGTGCGCAGCCTGACCGCCTGTGGCGAAGCATTGCTTGACTTCGACCGTGCCGTGGCGGGTGCCGGTTGGATCGGCTGGTACCGGCCTGTGATGGGGCTGCGTGACCTGCGCCAATCCTGGGCGGCGGCCTGGGCAGATTCGGTCGGCCGCAATCTGCTGGGCGGCCTGGAACAGGAACTGGACCGGCGCGACAGCCGGCGCTTCGGACTGGCGGTCAGTCTGGCGCAGGGGGCAGCGCTGCTGGACATGTGCGACCAGCAGGGACAAGCCTGCGCGCACTTGGCCGAAGAGCAACGCAACCTGGGCCAGCGCCTGTCCTCCCTTGGCACGCCAAAGCAATTGTTGCGGCTGCATGGCGCCCATATCGCCTGGCTGGATAATGAGCGGCGCACACAGGACCGGGAGGAATTCTCTCAGCTCAGCCGGCGGCTGTGGCGATCAAATCCACCCAATGTGACGGACATGCTGGCTTGGTTGAATGACCGGGTATCCCCGCTCAGCCTGAGCCAGTTCTGGGGCGCCGCCGGCACGATGCCCAGCCAGACATTGGAGGGCGCCTATACCGCCGCCGGCTGGGTAAAGGAACTTCAGCCCGTATTGACCATCCTTGTCGCGCACGGCAATGCCCCGGCCGAAGAGGTGGAGACCTTACGGCGTAGCTTCATGGCGCAGCGTCAGACCGGCTGGAGCCGCTTCATTGCCCAGTTCGGCAGTGGTATCACATTGCGGGCGGGTGAGCCGCAGGCGGTCAAGGCCCTGCTGGCCACCAAGGATGAAAACCCGTTCGACCGGCTGGTCCGGGAACTGGAAGCCTCTGTCCTGGCGACGACACCTCAGGCGGAACTACGCCCCTGGGCCTCCACCTTGCAGCCCTTCCTGAAGGGAGACTGGCACAAGGCAATGAGCCTGCTGCGAGAGGCAACAGAACAGCTCGCTGCCGATCCGACAGGCTTGACCGGCTACAAGCTGGCCGGTGAGGCGATGCAGACCAGGGGCAGCGCCGGTGCGCGCAGTGCCGCAGCCCTGTTGCAGGCAGAGGAGATCCTGGCCAAGGCGCGGCGCGAACTTCCGGTCGGCGACGACACCACCGAAGACAAGGCGGCCATGGAATTGCTGCGGGTCGGCCCCCGCACAGTGCTGCTGCTGGCCCTGGCCGATGCCGGCCGCCATATCGACCAGGAATGGGGGCGGCAGGTCCGCAGCCAGGCCCTGCAACTGCCGCGGAGCCAGCGTCAGCAGTTTCTGGCGGGCAGCAATGGGGCGGTCGCCATGTTCAGCGACAGCGTCCTGGCCCCCTTCCGCGAAAGTGGCAGCCTGGCACCGGCAAGCCTGTTCGATCTGAAACTGCCTTTGTCCGCCGAGTTCACCGATCTGGCCAACCGGCTGCGCCAGCCGGGTGCCCGGGAAAGTGGCAATCTGGCGGGGCAACTGGTCATCAACAATATCAGCCAGATCGGCAACATGGCCGAGGGGCCGCAAGGTACCCAGTTGGCGGCGGATTGTCCCCGGCAGCCAGCGGCTGTCCGGTCCGGGGGTAGCCTAGCGGAACGGCGGGCACCGCTTTACTGGGATGCGGCCACTTGCACGTCCTTGAAGCTGACCATTTCCGTCCCCGCCGCCGTGGACCCCAGTGGCGCCAGCCTGCTGGTCCGGGAATGGCGTGGTGCCAACATGCTGTTGGACGCGGCTGCGTTCCTGAAAGGCGGTCGCATCCGCTTGAAGCTCGCTGATTTCGACCACAGCCTGACAGCGGAGGCCCAGCAGACCCTCTCCGGCGGAGAGATCAGCCCCATCGTATCCGTGGACGCCGCCATTCAGCTTATCAACGGTTTCGACCCGGCAGGCGGCGGCCCGGATGACCTGCCGGCCAGCATCATGCAACCGTTGCTGTGATGAAAGGGCACCCCATGTATCTGCGGCACCATTACCGCCATTTCATCACCGAAGTTCTGGCGATCGAACGCGCCGCGCGCCAAAGCAGCGGAACCCCTGAAGCAGCCACCATCCACGCCCTGCTGCTGCGATTGCTGGAACAGGCAAAGGCCGAAGCCGCCAAGGATGGCCACGGACCCGACCGCATCGCGGCAGCCACGGTCGCCGTGATCGGCTGGGCAGACGCGCGGCTGCTGGCCTGCGACATCCGTATGGCCCGGGGTGTCACCCTGGAATACAGCGAACGCGGATTGCACGAGGCGGGGGACGATTTTTTTCATCAGATCAAGAAGCTGGGGGATGATGACGACCTGCGTGACCTGCATTACCTGCTGCTGGCCCTGGGATATATCGGCTTCTATGAACGCCCCCGCAGCAATCTGGAAGAGTTGCAGGATATTCGCCGGAACCAGCGCGCGGCCCTGAAGACACCGCCACTGGACCCGCGCCTGCTGGCCGCAGAACCCCGCCGCACCCCGCAACCCTATGAACAGCCGGCGCCAGTGGCCGCCCCGATCCCGGTCAGGCGGCCCTGGCTGGCGCTGGTGGCAGCCCTGGCCCTGCTGGCACCGCTACCGGCACTCTGGGTGCCAAGCAGCAACGCCCTGCCCGGTTTGACCTTGCGGGATGATCCCCGTGCCCGCGTCGCCCTGCTGATGCAGAACGTACCCTGTGCCGCCCTGGATATGGACTGGAGCGAGGGGGACAGGCCCGGGCTGACGCTGCGGGGTTACCTGGGCAGCGCCGAGGATCGTGACAGGCTGATGCAGGCCATCGCACTGGTTCAGGGCGTCGGCACGGTGCGCGATGCGGTGGAAATCCATCCCCGCCCCTTCTGCAACTTCCTGGAACTGCTTGCCCCTTATGAAAAGGCTTCCACCCGCCTTCCCATGCGGCTGACATTGGCGAATGGGGCCACCAGATTGTTCCTGGGCCAGAAGGTGGCGTTCCAGATCGCCCTGCCCCCGGTATCGGGCTATCTGACGCTGGTCTATGTCAATGGGCGCGGCGACGTGTTGAATCTCTATCCGAACAACGCCCGGGAAGTCAGCCAGCAGCCAGCGTCAGGGGCCCCCACGATGGAAAGCCTGCTGCCGCCGCACAAGGAGCTGACACTCTATGCGCCGGCTGGCACGGAAATGAGCTTCCTGATCCATACGCCAAAGCCGCTGTTTTCCAGCCCACGCCCCCTGAGGGAGCCGCCGGAAACGCTGCTACTGGCCCTGCGGCAGGCCCTGGAGGCCCAACGGGCCGAGGGGGCCTTGCCGATTGTCACCCATCTTTTCTTCACCAGCGAAGCGCCGGCCGGCGGCAGTGATCCGGCGGTAAGGGGAACGCCATGAGCGCCGATGATCTGAGGGGGCTTTACTGGACCCAGGGGCTTTTCCTGACCCCCCAGCATTTTCAACTGCTGGAGGCGCGGCCGGAAGCACTGATCCAGGCCCATTGGCGTCTGCTGGGCGGGCGCGATGGCTGGGGCGTTGCCCGCTGGGCGTTGCGGCAGGGTGGCCTGGAGAATGGCGACATCGCGGTGACGGCGCTGGAAGCCATCATGCCCGATGGCAGCCTGATCCGCGCCGGCACGGCGGACAGACCCAATGCCATTCTGCCGTCACGGGCACGCGTCGCTGTTCCGGCCGACCATCGCGGGGCCATCGGCCTCTATGCCGCCCTGCCAGTCGAAGGCGACGGGCTGGGCCAGCCGTCGCCCGACGGGACACAGGGGGCAAGACGCCGACAGCGCCCTGAGGCCGGGAACCAACGCAACCGGTTCGACGCCAATGATACGGTCCCGGTAACCCACCTGACCTATCAGTTGGAACTGGTGCTGGATGTGGAACCGGCCTTCCAGATATTACAATCGGGACACAGCCTGCTGCGGCTGGCGACGCTTTATGCACTGGATGGGAAGCTGCAATTATCCCAGGAGCATGTGCCGCCCAGCCTGAACCTGGCCGCCGACCCGTTAATGGGGGAGCTTCTGCTTGATGTAACGGCCCTGCTGCACCACCGGGCGCTGAGCTTCGCCGAACTGAAGCGCGATCGGGGCATCCGCGCCGGCAATGGCACGCCGCAGGATGTCTTGCGGACATTGATTTTGACCATGCTGAACCGGCAGGTTGCCCAACTGCGGGCACTGCTGGCACGGGCCGATGCCACACACCCGGCAGACGCGCACCACCTGCTGTCCATCATCGTGGCCGAGCTGTCCAGCTTCACCGAGGAATATGATCTGGAGGGCGCCCTTGAGACGGAGACACCCCACCGGGGCCTGCCAGCCTATGATCATCATGACATCATGGGGGGACTTCGCCAAGCGATGGGGCTGATCAGAACCATGGCCAAACGGCTGACGGCGGGACCGGAAGCCGCCATCACGCTGGAGTTTAACGGTAATTGCTACGAGGCGGATATCCCGCCGCATTTCTTCCAGGGCCACCAGAACCGCTATTACCTGCGGATTGAATGCGACCTGGAAGAGGCGGTCCTGGCCAACCTGATGCGGACCCGGGCGAAATTGAGCGCACGGGGCCTGCCGGAAATGTTGCATCACGTCGCCACGCGCGGCTTGAAACCGACCCATCTGCCGCGCCCGCCGGAAGACCTGCCCCAGCGTTCCGCCCGTTTTGTCTTTTTCCAGATCGACCCCCAGGAAAACGAATGGCGTTATGTGGAGGCCGAGGGGGCCATCAGCCTCTTCATGCCGGAGCTGAACCCGCAAAGCTCCCGCGTGCAACTGCTCAAGGCGGAAACGACCTGAAATGGTGGCGCCCGGCCCGGCTGATCTTCTGAACGCCCACGACCATCCAATGCCGGAGGGGACGACACCGCTTTATCTGGTGATCGATGCAGCCCGCGATCCCGCCATCTTCGACTATCTGCTGGAACATCAGGACGACCTTCATCTGGAATGTCTCTATAAAGGGGACAGTGCGCATGATCTGGCGGAAGTCGCACCCTATCTTATGGCGCTGGAAGCCGGGGGTGAGGGGCCAGCCTGGCGCTTCCTGCGTCAGCAATGGGGCCGATCCTGCCTGATCGTGCTGCAAGGCGACGTCGATTTCACGACGCTGCGCCTGCATCTGCGCAAACTGACCTTCGCCCGGATGCCATCGGGCGACATGGTGCTTTTTCGCTTCTACGATCCTAGGGTGATGCGCCTGATCCTGCCCACCTGTGACCCCGCACAGCTTGATCGCCTGTTCGGCCCAGTGCAGCAGATCTGGACCGAAGCACCACAGGCGGGAGAGGCGGAGTTGTTCTGTTGGAACAACGGGATACTACATCATTCCCTTATCAGCCTGACAGGAGCCTGAGCCCATGCCGCCCGCAGCCCGCGTCACCGACATGCATCTCTGCCCCCGAACCACCGGACAAGTGCCCCATGTTGGGGGCCCGATCCTGCCGGCAGGCGTGCCCTCTGTGCAGATCGGCTTCAGTCCCGCTGCGGTGACCGGCAATTCCTGCCTTTGTATCGGCCCCGTCGACCAGATCAGCAGCGGGTCTGCCACTGTCCGGATCGGTGGCCGGGCCGCTGCCCGCCAGGGGGACCGGACCGCCCATGGCGGGGTGATCATCCAGGGCTGCCCCACGGTGATCATCGGCTGATATCAAGGGTCATGGGCCTTTACCCTTGAAGGCCGGCGACCGCCGGCCTGCGTAAGCCAAGCTGCCGGAGGCAGCGCCCGACATATGAGGGAACAGGTAAATACCAAGAGTCATAATCCATTCCCTACTCTGAACCATTGATCATCGTGTTCGGTATATGCATGTTCCTTCTGGCGTCTGACGCCGCCATCCGGCGGCTTGGCTCACGCGCATGGATAGTAAGGGTCAGCAATCGGCATGGGTGATTTCCAGGACGGCATCCCATCGACCGCCATGGTCGATCTGCTGCTATTCACGCTGGATGATCGCAGCTATGCGCTGCGGCTGGAACGGGTGGCGCGTGTCGCCCCGCTGGTGGATATCACACCGCTGCCGGCCGCCCCCGCCATCGTGCTGGGGGTGATTGATGTCGCCGGCGACATTCTGCCCGTGCTGGATATCCGCCAGCGTTTCGATCTGCCGCCACGCCGGCAACGGCTGGAGGATGCGCTGGTCATGGTCCGCACCGGCCAGCGCCTGGTCGCCCTGCTGGTGGACCATGTGACAGGCACCATCCAGCTGCCGGCGGCATCGCTGGTGCCGGTGGAGGGGGTGGTCCCCGGTACACGCTATTTTGACAGTGTCACCCGGCTGCCCGATGGGCCCGTCTTCATCCATGATGTGGACCGGTTCCTGTCGCTGACGGAGGCAGCCGCCCTGGATGACAGCCTTGGCCGCCAGCGGGGCGATGCATGAGCATCAACGGCGATGGCGGCGTGCTGACGGCGTTCAGCCAGTTCCTGGAAACGCGCACCGGCCTGCATTACGCCCCCGAACGGCGGGCGGAGCTGGGCCGGGCGGTGGCCATCATGGCCAAGGAACTGGGCTTCCCGGATGCGGCCGCCTGTATGCAGCATTTCCTGGCGACGGAGCCGACGCGGGAACAGATTGAAATCCTGGCCAGCCATCTGACCATCGGCGAAACCTATTTCTTCCGTGAACCGCAAAGCTTCCAAGCCCTGGCTGAGACCGTGCTGCCGCCGCTGATCGCCGCGCGGCGACAGGCGGGCACCCGGCATCTGCGGTTTTGGAGTGCCGCCTGCAGCACGGGCGAGGAAGCCTATTCGGTGGCCATGCTGCTGGACGGGTTGATCCCGGATATTGCCCAGTGGAACATCAGTATCCTGGCAACCGATATCAATCCCCGCTCCCTGCGCCGCGCGACGGAGGGACGCTATGGGGAATGGTCCTTCCGGGGCGTTGATCCGGCCGTCCGGCAGAAATATTTTGAGTCTCAGGACGGAAGGCAGGCGATCATTCCCCGCATCCGCCGCATGGTCAGCTTTGCCTATCACAATCTGGCAGAGGATCTTTACCCGTCCGTCACCAGCAACACCAATGCGATCGACGTCATCTTCTGCCGCAATGTGCTGATGTATTTCAGCTTTGACCGGGCGCGGCAGGTAGCGGCCAACCTGCATAATTCCCTGGTGGAAGGCGGGTGGCTGGTGGCCAGCTCGGTCGAAGGCTCAACCGAGCTGTTCCAGCCCTTCGTCAATGCCCAATTGCCGGGGGCCACCTTCTATCGCAAGACGGCAAGTGCCGCCGCCGTGCCATGGACACCAGCCCCGGCAATGGCAGAGCCCGCACCGCCAGCCCCGCCCCCCGCCGCCCCTGCCCCGCCGCCGCCAGTCCCCCAGGGTCCGGATGATCTGCTGGGCAAGGTACAGCCGCTGTACCAGCAGGGGCGTTATCGGGAAGCCATCGCCCTGCTGCGGGCCGATCCGGTGCGGCTGGAAGCGGATGGCGTCGCCCTGGCCATGCTGGCCCGGCTGCACGCCAATGAAGGCCGCCTGGAAGAGGCGGCGCTTTGCTGCCAGCGGGCGCTGAGCCTGGACCGGACCGCCCCGGAGCGCCATTACCTGCTGGCCATGATCAGCCAGGAGCGGGGGGAGTCGAAACAGGCGGCAGAAGCGCTGCGCCGTGCCCTGTTTCTGGACCCCGACTTTGTGCTGGCCCATTTCGCCCTGGCGCGGCTGGCCCTGGGGGAAGGCCGGGTGACCGATGCCCGACGGCATTATCGCAATACGCTGGATTTGTTGCGCCGCCACGCGCCGGAGGACACATTGCCTGAATCCGACGGGCTGACCGTCGGTCGCCTGACGGAGATCATCCGCGTTGCCAGCGCCGAGGTTGGGTTATGAGTGAGAGCAGGATCGACTGGACCGCGATGCATCTGCGCCTGGCCGCCGCCCGCGAAGGGCTGGCGCGCGGGTTCGAGCCGGGGGAGGCAGAAACAAGCCGCCGCCTGCGGGAACGCGCCCGGCAACTGGCCCGCAAACCGGCAGCGCCGGTGGATGCGGCCGCACAGCTCACCCTGCTGGAATTCCAGGTCCAGGGTCGGCCCTTTGCCGTGGAAGGCCATCTGGTGCGGGAGGTGGCGACGGAACTGCGCCCCACGCCGGTGCCCTACACCCCATCCTTCCTGGCTGGCATCTTCTATCTGCGCGGACAGATGGTCTCGGCCATCGATTTCGGCCTGCTCTGCGGTCTGCCGCCGACGCCGGAAGCCGATGCCATCATCGTGCTGGAACAGGGGGAGCGGATGCTGGGCCTGCTGGCGGAACGGGTGATCGGCATTACCGCCATCGCCCGCGACCAGCTCGACAGCCTGCCGGCAACCGTTCAGCAGGGCCGGCGTTTTTTCCATGGTATTTCACGGACGGGAACCATCCTGCTGGATGGGCCCGTACTGTTCAATGATGATGAAAATGGCTTCGCACAGGCGGGCCTGCCGGGACCGGCGACAAGGGGACAATGATCATGCGCGTCACCGTGGGCACGAAAATCTGGGGCAGCCTGTGCATGGTGCTGCTGGTTCTGCTGGTGGTCGGCGGCGTCTCCCTGCGGGTGACCGATCGGCTGACCGCCGACGCCGCCTGGCGCAGCCACACCTATCAGGTGCAGGGCGCCATCACCGAGCTGCTGTCCATCATGCAGGATGTGGAGACGGGGCAGCGCGGCTTCCTGATCACAGGCGACCCGAAATTCCTGGAACCCTATGAAAGTGCCCTGGGCCGGCTGCAGCCGGGTATCCGCAGTTTGCGCAACCTGATCACGGATAATCCGGATCAGATGCGCAATATGGACCGGGCGGAAGAATTCATCGCGGTGAAGGCCGAATCCATGCGCATGAACGTGGATATCCGCCGCAACCAGGGTTTCCAGGAAAGCCAGGCGGCGGTGATGACCCTGCGGGGCCAGAAGGCGATGGATGATTTCCGCGGCGTCATTGCCCAGATGCACGCGGTGGAAGATACCCTGCTGCGCCAGCGGGAAGCGGAACTGAAGGAGACGACAGAAATGGCGCGGGCCAGCGTCATTGGCGGGGCGCTGATCGCCGGCCTGCTGGTGCTGGCCTCCGGCCTTTATCTCAGCCGCAATATCGCCACCCCGCTGCAGGAGATCACCCGCATCGCAGAGCGGATCGGCAGCGGCGACCTGACCGTCACCCTCACCCCCTCCACGCGAGCGGATGAGGTGGGTACCCTCTCCGACACGTTCATGCGCATGACGCGCAGCCTGCGCCAGCTGATGCAGGAACTGGCGGAGGGCATCAATGTGCTGGGCGCAGCCGGCAGCCAGATTGTCAGCACCACCGCCCAGGTAGCCGCATCGGCGGCGGAGACGGCCACAGCCCTGGCGGAGACCTCCTCCACCATGGAGGAGGTGCGCAAAACCTCCCAGCTTTCCACCGAAAAGGCCCGGCATGTCGCCGACACGGCCCAGGCGACGGCGCAGATTTCTGCCACCGGCAAGCGGGCGGTGGAACAAAGCATTGCCGGCATCAATCTGGTGCGCGACCAGATCGGCGCCATCGCCGAGGCGGTGATCAAACTGTCCGAACAGAGCCAGGCCATCGGCACCATCGTGGCTTCCGTCAATGATCTGGCCGAACAATCCAACCTGCTGGCCGTCAATGCCGCCATCGAGGCGGCGCGGGCGGGCGAACAGGGCAAAGGGTTCGTGGTGGTGGCCACGGAGGTGAAAAGTCTGGCCGAACAGTCCAAGGAGGCGACGGCCCAGGTGCGCGCCATCCTGACCGATATCCAGAAGGCCACGGCCACCGCCGTGCTGGCCGCCGAACAGGGCTCCAAGGCGGTGGATGCCGGGGTGCGCCAGTCGCTGGAAGCGGGACAGGCCATTGAGAACCTGGCCCAGAATATCGCCATCGCCACCCAGGCCAGCACCCAGATCGTCGCGTCGAACCAGCAGCAGCAGGTGGGCATCGATCAGGTGGCGCTGGCCATGGACAGCATCCGGCAGGCCAGCACCCAGAATACCGTGGCCACCAAACAGGCGGAAACGGCGGCGCATAATCTGAATGCGCTGGGGCACAAGCTGAAATCGCTGGTCAGCCAGTATCGCGCCTGACGGGCGGCGACGGGGACGGTCCATGAACAGCAGGAATGAACAGCTTCTGCAACGGCTGCTGGCCATGTTCACCGTGGAGGCGGAGGAACATGCCACCGCCCTGGGTGCGGCCCTGCTGGAACTGGATCGCGGCGTGGCCGACGAGCGGCGGCGCGAACTGGTGGAGCAGATCTTCCGGCAGGTGCATACGCTGAAGGGCGCGGCGCGCACAGTCAATCTGGGCTCCCTGGTCGCGCTCTGCCATGCGCTGGAATCCCTGCTGGCCCTGGTGAAGCAGGGCAGCATGGCGCTGGATGGCGACCTGCGGGAGCTGCTGCATCGCAGCCTGGGGGCCATCCGGGTGATGATCCCCGGCGGGGGCAATGGCCCCAGCCCGGCCGATCCGCCGGGGCTGGACCGGCTGGTTGGCGATATCAACCAGAAGGCGGGGGCACCGGGCATGGCCAGCCCGCCGCCCCCGCCCCTGCCGCCGCCCATTCCGGCCCCTGCCCCACCGGTGGCAACCGTGGCGGAAATCCCCGCTGCCGTGCCGCCTGTGCCCGAGCAGACGGTGGTCCACCGACCGGTGAAGCAGACGGTGCGGGTGCCCATCGCCCAGCTGGACCGGCTGCTGCATCAGGCGGAAGAGCTGATCGGGGCCAAGCTGTCCGGCGCGGAACGGGCGGCCATGCTGCGCGGGCTGGGGCGAGAGCTGGGGGAACGCACGCGCAGCCGGGGCCGGCTGGGCCGGGCCGCCCAGGCCGACCATGATGCGCAGACGCTGGCCTGGCTGGGATCACGCCTCAGCAAGCTGGCCATGGAGGCCGATCAGGAGGCGCGCGGGCTGGCCAAAAGCGTGGATGGGCTGTTGAGCGGCACCAAGCAGGTGCTGATGCAGCCCGCCGCCAACCTGCTGGATCTGGTGGCGCAGAATGTAAGCGAACTGTCGCGTGAACAGGGCAAGGATATCCAGCTTGTCGTCGCCGGGGAAGGGCTGGAGCTGGACCGGCGGGTGCAGGATGAACTGCGCGACGCCCTGCTGCACCTGATCCGCAATGCCATCGGCCATGGGCTGGAGACGCCGGCCGAGCGGCTGGCCCAGGGCAAGCCCGGCCAGGGCACCCTGTCGATCAGTCTGGCCCCCCGCGATGGCGGCCGGGCAGAGATCACCATCAGCGATGACGGGCGCGGTATGGATGGTGCCCGGCTGGTGGCGGAGGCCATCGCCCAGGGCGTGGTGGAGGCAGAAGAGGCGGCAGCCCTGGACCAAGGCCAGATCCTGGCGCTGGCCTTCCAGTCCGGCCTGTCCACCAGCAATGGGCTGACCGACCTGTCCGGCCGGGGGCTGGGGCTGGCCATTGTGCAGGAAAAGGTGGAACGGCTGGGCGGCACCATCGCGGTGGAAACCGCCCCCGGTGCCGGCACCAGCTTCCGCCTGCTGCTGCCGGTGACCATGGCGGCCTTCCGCGTGGTGATGACGCGGGTGGGCACGCAATGTCTGGCCCTGCCCACCAACCGGGTGGAGCGGGTGGCGCGCATCCCCTGGCGGGCGGTGGAGCTGGTGGACCAGCGGGAGGTGGTACGGGTGGATGGCAAGGCCGTTGGGCTGGTACGGCTGGCCGATCTGCTGCGCCTGTCGGGGGGAGCGGAACCGGAAGGGGAATTCCGGCATTATCTGGTGGTGGCCGCCGCCGGCCAGCGTATCGCCATCGAGGTGGACCAGATTATTGGCGAAACCGAAATCCTGATGAAAAGCCTGGGCTGGCCCCTGGCGCAGGTGGCCTGCGTCGCCGGGGCCATCATGCTGCCGTCGGGCGGGCTGGGCTTTGTGCTGAATGTGCATGAGCTGCTGCGCAGCGCGCTGCGCCAGGATTTCCCCACGCGCCCGGCCCGCAGCCTGACCAGCATGGCGGCCCCGGCGCGCCCATCCATCCTGATCGCCGAAGACAGCATCACCGCCCGCACCCTGTTCAAGCATGTGCTGGAAGCCGCCGGATACCGGGTGCGCACCGCCGTGGATGGGCTGGAAGCCTGGGGCCTGCTGGCGGAGGAAAGCTTCGACCTGATCGTCTCGGACGTGGAAATGCCGCGGATGAGCGGGTTTGAACTGACCGGCAAAATCCGCCACGATCCCCGCACGGCCGATCTGCCGGTGATCCTGATTACCTCGCTGGAAACGCGGGAGGATAGGGAACGTGGGGTTGATGTTGGTGCCAGTGCCTATATCGTCAAGAAAAGTTTCGACCAAAGCGACCTGCTGGATATGATCGGTCGCCTGCTTTAAGGACGTGCGTTGTGATTAAGGTTCTGGTCGCCGAAGATTCCCCCACAATACGGGCTTTCCTGGTCAGTATCCTGGAAACCCAGCCCGACATGCGGGTGGTGGGTGCCGTTGCCAACGGCGAGGAAGCGGTGGCGGCCGTGCAGGATCTGAAGCCCGACGTGGTGACCATGGATATCCATATGCCCGGCATGGATGGTTTCACCGCCACCCGCCGCATCATGGAAACGCTGCCGGTGCCCATCGTCATTGTTTCCGGCATGATGACCGATCAGGTCGCCGCCACCTTCCGCGCGGTGGAGGCCGGCGCGCTGGCCTTTGTGCGCCGGCCGGCCGGCATCGGCCATGTGGATCATGATGCTGAGGCGGCCGAACTGGTGATGACGGTGCGGCTGATGTCGGAGGTGAAGGTGGTGCGCCGCTGGCGCCGCCCCCCACCGCTGGGCAGCAGCAGCCGCGCCGGGACAGGCGCAGGGGAGGCGGCAGGCGGGCGCCGCCGGCCCCGGCTGGTGGCCATCGGTGCCTCCACCGGCGGGCCGATGGCGTTGCAGACCATCCTGTCCAGCCTGCCGGCGAATTTCCCCCTGCCCATCCTGGTGGTGCAGCATATTGCCAATGGCTTTGTCGAAGGCTTTGCCGAATGGCTGCGGCTTTCCAGCGGGCTGGAGGTGCAGGTGGCCCGCGATTTCACGGCTACCCTGCCGGGCCATGTCTATCTGGCGCCGGATGACCGGCATCTGGGCATTGACCGCAACGGGGTGATCCGCCTGTCCGACGCCGCCCCGGAAAGCGGCCTGCGCCCCGCCGTTTCCCACCTGTTCCGCAGCGTGGCGGACCAGGTGGGGGCCGATGCGGTAGGGGTTCTGCTGTCGGGCATGGGCGCCGACGGCTCCGCCGAACTGACCCACCTGCACGCGCTGGGGGCCACCACCATCGCCCAGGACAAGGCCAGTTCCGTGGTCCACGGAATGCCCGGCGTCGCCATCGACATGGGTGGCGCCAGCCACGTGCTGAACCCGACGGAAATCGGGGCGAAACTGGTGACATTGGTCAGGGATTGAGCGTCAGCAGCATCCCGCATTTTGGCCTGACGCTGTACAGGCGGAACTGGTGGCCGTGTCCGCCAGTTCCCCTGATCACGCCGTTGTCGCCTTAATCACCGGACGCGGGCGGCCATCCTTGTCGATGGCGACATAGGTGAACACGCCCTCCGTCACCTTGTAGGCGGTACCATCCACCTTGCGGACCCAGACATCGATGCGCACGCGGATGGAGGTGCGGCCCACCCGCTCCACCTCCGTATAGCAATTCACCTCGTCGCCCACGCTGACCGGGCGGTGGAACTTCATCGCTTCCACGCCAACCGTGGCCACCGGGCCGCGGGCCAGCCGAACGGCGGGGGCGGCCCCTGCCAAATCCATCTGCGACATCACCCAGCCGCCGAAAACATCGCCATTGCCGTTCAAATCCTTCGGCATGGCGAAGGTGCGCGAGGCGGGGGCGTCGCGGTCGAAATCGGGAACTCGCTCAGACATCTCTGCCCTCCCAGGGCAAGCTACAAAATATGGTGGCATATATCGTTCGGAGATACTGCATCTCCTTGAACCTTGGCGTTCCCCCTCCCTATAATGGGGCATGAGCGACCTTTTTCAGAATACCGCCGTCAAGCAGGACAGCTATTCCGCCCAGGACATCGAAGTTCTGGAGGGGCTGGAACCCGTGCGCCGCCGTCCCGGCATGTATATTGGCGGCACCGATGAACGCGCCCTGCACCATCTGGTGGCGGAGGTGCTGGACAACGCCATGGACGAGGCGGTGGCAGGCCATGCCAACCGCATCGAACTGGACTTGGCCGCCGATGGCACGGTGACGGTGCGCGACAATGGGCGCGGCATCCCCACCGATGAACATCCCAAATATCCCGGCAAGTCCGCGCTGGAGGTGATTTTCACCACCCTGCATTCCGGCGGCAAATTCTCCGGCAAGGTCTATGCCACCTCCGGCGGTCTGCATGGCGTCGGCTCCGCCGTCGTCAACGCGCTCTCCGACCGGCTGCATGTGGAGGTGGCGCGCGACCGTCAGCTTTGGGTGCAGAGCTTCTCCCGCGGGGTACCGCTGGGGCCGCTGGCCAGTGCGGGTGCGGTGCAGAATCGGCGCGGCACCACGGTCAGCTTCCACCCCGATCCAGAGATTTTCGGCGCCGACGCGCAGTTCAAGCCGGAACGGCTTTACCGGCTCTGCCGCTCCAAGGCGTATCTTTACCGTGGCGTGGAAATCCGCTGGAGCTGTGATGCCAGCCTGTTGCCGCCGGGCAGTGAGGTGCCGGCGGCTGAAGTACTGCATTTCCCCAATGGCCTGCTGGATTATCTGACTAGCAGCCTGAAAGGCCGCGCCACCGTTACACCCAACCCCTTCGCCGGTCAGGCGGATTTCCCCGGTGATGCCGGGCGGGTGGAATGGGCGGTGGCTTGGCCGGAAGATGATGAAGGTTTCAGCCACACCTATTGCAACACCATCCCCACGCCCTTGGGCGGCACCCATGAACAGGGCCTGCGCGGGGCGCTGATCCGCGCCATCAAGGGCTATGGTGACCTGCTGGGCAACAAGCGCGCCGCCACCATCACCGCCGATGATGTGATGGAAGGCGCCATGGTGCTGCTCTCCGTCTTCATCCGCGACCCGCATTTCCAGGGCCAGACCAAGGAACGGTTGGTGAATGCGGAGGCGCAGAAGCTGACCGACGCCGCCATCAAGGATCATTTCGACCATTGGCTTTCCGGCTCCCCCGATGCTGCCAAGGCCTTGATCGAACGGCTGATCGAAAAGGCGGATGAGCGGGCACGGCGAAAGGCGCAGAAGGAGATGGCGCGCAAAACGCCAACCCGCCGCCTGCGCCTGCCCGGCAAGCTGGCCGATTGTTCGCGCCAGAGTGCCGAAGATACCGAGATTTTCATCGTTGAGGGTGATTCGGCCGGCGGTTCAGCCAAACAGGCCCGCCGGCGCGACACCCAGGCCATTCTGCCCCTGCGCGGCAAAATCCTGAACGTGGCATCGGCCAGTGTGGACAAGCTGCGCGGCAATCAGGAGCTGGCCGATCTGGCGCAGGCGCTGGGCTGTGGCACCGGCAAGGATTTCAGCCTCGACAAGTTGCGTTATGAGCGCGTCATCATCATGACCGACGCCGACGTGGATGGGGCGCACATCGCCTCGCTGCTGATGACCTTCTTCTATCGGGAAATGCCGGCCCTGATCCAGCAAGGGCACCTGTATCTGGCCCTGCCCCCGCTCTATCGCATCGCCGGGGGCGGCAAGGTGCACTATGCGCGCGACGACGCGCATAAGGACGAGTTGATGCGCACCACCTTCAAGAATGTGAAGGGCAAAATCGAAATCAGCCGCTTCAAGGGCCTGGGCGAAATGCCGCCGGCCCAGTTGAAGGAAACCACCATGGACCCGCAAAAGCGCATGTTGCTGCGCGTGGTGGTGCCCGACCTGCGCGACCCGGACCAGAAGGATGATGTGGAATCCACCAAATCCCTGGTGGAAAGCCTGATGGGCCGCAAGCCGGAATTGCGGTTCAAGTTCATCACCGAGAATGCGAAGTTTGCGCAGGATTTGGATGTGTGATGGAGGGCCTTGAAGGTTACTTCTTCGTCAGCTTTTCCCTCCCATCTCCGTCACCCCGGCGAAGGCCGGGGTCCAGTTCGTAAAGAGTCGCGCTTGGAAGTCTGGACCCCGGCCTTCGCCGGGGTGACGGTAAACTCGCCAAAAACCGGAAACGCCTTCGCAAGTGCATGGCGCGCCCGTCACACCTGTCCACCGCTTCTCCCCCCCCCCCAAGCCGAAATGCCGTGCGCATGATGCATGGCGGATTCAGGCGGAAGCGCCTTGTCCCAGGGCACAAGGCGGGCTAATCCGGGTTTACCAAAGGCGTGGGACGCTGTAGGCCATCGATGGGCCGGCCGCTGGGCCGGGGCGTCGTTCAATCGGAGGAAAGCATGGCTGTTAAAGTTGCGATCAACGGGTTCGGGCGTATTGGCCGTCTGGTGCTGCGCGCGCTCTTTGAAAGCGGTCGGACCGATATCCAGGTCGTCGCCATCAACGATCTGGCCGACGCCAAGTCCAATGCCCATCTGCTGAAATATGACAGCGTGCATGGCCGTTTCCCCGGCACCGTGGAGGTCGTGGACGGCAATCTGGTCGTCAATGGCCACACCATCCGTTCCGTGCAGCAGCGCGACCCGGCCCAGCTTCCCTGGGGTGAACTGGGCGTTGATATCGCCCTGGAATGCTCCGGCATCTTCACCAGCCGCGAAGCTGCTTCCAAGCACCTGACCGCCGGCGCCAAGAAGGTGCTGATCTCCGCCCCGGCCACGGATGAAGATCTGACCGTCGTTTATGGTGTGAACCATCACAAGCTGACGGCCGAACACAAGATCGTCTCCAACGCGTCGTGCACCACCAACTGCCTGGCCCCGGTCGCCTTCGTGCTGAATAACGGCATCGGCATTGACCATGGCTTCATGACCACCATCCACAGCTATACCGGCGACCAGAACACCGTGGACACGTTCCACAAGGATCTGCACCGCGCCCGCGCCGCCGCGCTGAACATCATCCCCACCTCCACCGGTGCCGCCAAGGCCGTGGGCAAGGTGCTGCCGGAACTGAAGGGCAAGCTGGACGGCACCTCGCTGCGCGTCCCGACCCCGAATGTCTCCGTGGTGGATTTCAAGTTCGTTGCCAAGCGCAACACCAGTGTCGAAGAAGTCAACCAGCTCATCACCGAGGCCGCCAACGGCCCGCTGAAGGGCATCCTGGGTGCCTATGCGGAGCCGCTGGTGTCCAGCGACTTCAACCATGATGCCCACAGCTCGATCTTCGCGCTGAGCGAGACCAAGGTCATGGAAGGCAATTTCGTGCGCATCCTGACCTGGTACGACAATGAATGGGGCTTCTCCAACCGCATGGGCGATACTGTCATCGCCATGGCCAAGGCTGGCTGATTGACCCACTGATTTCGGCAGCGGAACGATTTTGTTCCGCTGTCGTAACGGTTGGGCGCCGTCCGTGTCGCGGACGGCGCCCTTGACGTTTCAAGCAACCGACGAGAAAGACATGACCCCCAACGAGATCGCCCGCCTGCAGGCCTATCTCCGCCGTAATTTCGGCAACGATAAGATCACCGTGAACCCCCCGGCCAAGAAGGGCCAGCCCGTCGAAGTGACGTTGGATGGCGAGTTCATCGGCACGCTGTACCGGGACGAGGAAGATGGCGACGTCTCCTACGCCTTCAACATGTCCATCCTGTCCGAAGACCTGCCGAACATCGCCCCGGCCAAGGGCAAGTAAGATCGGGCTTCGCGGCAGCAGTGAAGGCCGCCCCTGCCCCCCTTCTGGGGGAGCCAGGTGGCGGCCTTTTTCATGGTGGATTTGTTCTTGTTTTGATCGCATCGAAATGCGAGAATAGATTACTAGATGATCTTCTTGAATTTCATGTGGTCCCACCCCGATGCACGCACCGCAAAGCCAGTTTACCCGCCAGGATCGTATGGACTGGCTGCGCCTGATTCGCACGGAGAATGTCGGCCCCATCACCTTTGCCCGGCTGCTGGAACGGTTTGGCACGGCCGCTGCCGCCCTGGCAGCCCTGCCTGATCTGGCCCGCAAGGGTGGGCGGCAACAGCCGCTGCGCATACCGCCCAAGGCCGAGATTGAGCGGGAACTGGCGGCGCTGGAAAAACGCGGCGCCCGGCTGATCTGCAAGGGGGAGGCGGAATATCCCAGGCCCCTGGCCAATGTGGATGATGCCCCGCCCGTGTTGACCGTGCTGGGCTTCCCCGCCCTGCTGGCACGGCCTTGTGTGGGCATTGTCGGGGCCCGCAATGCCAGCATTGTCGGGCGCAAGATGGCGGAGAAGCTGGCCCATGATCTGGCCGAGGCCGGCTTCACCGTCGTGTCCGGACTGGCACGCGGCATTGATACGGCGGCGCATGAAGGTTCCCTGGCCAAAGGCACCGCCGCCGTGGTGGCTGGCGGGATCGACATCATCTATCCCCCGGAAAATGAAGCGCTTTATCGGGAATTGGCGCAGCGCGGCGCCATCATCGCCGAATCACCGCTCGGCACCGAACCGCAAGCCCGCCACTTCCCCCGCCGCAACCGGCTGATCTCCGGCCTGTCGCTGGGTGTGGTGGTGGTGGAGGCGGCGTTGAAGTCCGGCTCCCTGATCACCGCCCGCTTTGCCGCCGAACAGGGGCGCGACGTTTTCGCCGTGCCGGGATCACCGCTGGACCCGCGCGCCCAGGGCTGCAACCGGCTGATCAAAGAGGGCGCCGGGCTGGTAGAGACGGCCGAAGATGTGATTCTGGCCCTGCGCAATGCCAGCCTCTCTCCCCTGTCGGAACCGCCCGGCGGCCTCTTCCGGGGTGGCCCCGGCGCCGCACCGGATGAAAAAATGGTGGATAAAGCCCGTGCCATCGTGGTGGAGAGCCTGTCCCCCACCCCGGTTCTGATTGACGAACTGGTTCGCGGCTGCCAATTGTCTGCCGGGGTGGTACTGACAATCCTGCTGGAGTTGGAACTGGCGGGACGGTTGCAGCGTCATCCTGGCGGGCGTGTCAGCCTGATCTGACCCCCGTTATCCGTATCGTTACTGTATCCCTCGAAAGGCGGGTCGTTCAGTGGCTGGCAGTGTCGTCATCGTCGAGTCCCCGGCCAAGGCCAAGACCATCAACAAATATCTCGGGCAGGATTACACGGTTCTGGCCAGCTTTGGCCATGTCCGCGATCTGCCGCCGAAGGATGGCTCCGTCCGTCCTGACGAGGATTTCGAGATGGATTGGGAGTTGGGCGACCGCTCCAAACGCCATGTGGATGAAATCGCCCGCGCCGTAAAGGGCGCTACCCGCGTTTTCCTCGCCACTGACCCTGACAGAGAGGGGGAGGCGATTGCCTGGCACGTCCAGGAACTACTGAAGGAAAAGCGGCTGGCCGGTCGGGAAATCCGCCGCATCACCTTCAATGAGATCACCAAGAGCGCGGTGCTGGAGGCCATTTCCAAGCCACGCGACGTGGACCAGGAGCTGGTTCAGGCCTATCTGGCCCGTCGCGCGCTGGATTATCTGGTGGGCTTCACCCTGTCGCCGGTACTGTGGCGCAAGCTGCCGGGGTCGAAATCGGCAGGGCGCGTGCAGTCGGTGGCGCTGCGTCTGATCTGTGAGCGGGAAGCCGAGATCGAGGCCTTCCGCCCGCAGGAATATTGGACCATCGAGGCGGAATTCAAAACCCACGATGGCGCCACCTTCACCGCCCGCCTGACCCAGCTGGATGGCAAGCGGCTGGAAAAGTTCAGCCTGACCAACAAGGAGCAGGCGGAGGCCGCCCTGGCCCGCATCCGCCCGATGCTGTTCAAGGTCGGCCGGGTGGAACGGCGCGAGGTGAAGCGCAACCCCTCTGCGCCCTTCACCACCTCCACCTTGCAGCAGGAAGCCAGCCGCAAGCTCGGCTTCGGTGCCGTCAAGACGATGCGCACGGCCCAGAAGCTTTATGAGGGCGTGGATATTGGCGGTGAGACGGTCGGCCTGATCACCTATATGCGAACCGACGGCGTGTCGCTGAGCCAGGAGGCTATTGACGGTTCCCGCCGGCTGATCGACCAGACCTGGGGGGCGGCTTACGTCCCGGAAAAACCGCGCATTTACAAAACCGCCGCCAAGAACGCCCAGGAGGCGCACGAGGCGATCCGCCCCACCGACCTGTTCCGCCGCCCGGACCAGATGAGCCGCTATCTCGATAAGGACGAGTTGCGGCTTTACGAACTGATCTGGAAGCGCACCATGGCCAGCCAGATGGCCAGCGCCGTGCTGGATCAGGTGACAGTCGATATCATGAGCAAGGGCGCGGAAGCCGTGTTCCGCGCCACCGGCTCCATCATCCGTTTCGATGGCTTCCTGAAGGTCTATCAGGAAGATAAGGATGATGATGGGGAGGAAGAGGAAAATCGCCGCCTGCCGCCAATGAAGGATGGCGACGACCTGACGCGTGGTAACCTGAAATCTGACCAGCATTTCACCCAGCCCCCGCCCCGCTATACGGAGGCGAGCCTGGTGAAGAAGATGGAAGAGCTGGGTATCGGCCGGCCATCTACCTATGCTTCCACCCTGCAGGTCTTGCAGGAGCGCAACTATGTGCGGCTGGAAAAGCGACGGTTCGAACCGGAAGACCGCGGCCGGCTGGTCACCACCTTCCTGGAAAGCTTCTTCAACCGCTATGTGCAGTATGATTTCACGGCGGCCCTGGAAGAGAAGCTGGACGATATTTCCGGCGGCCGCGTCTATTGGAAAGATGTGCTGCGCGATTTCTGGCAGCATTTCCGCGGGGCTATTGATGGCACCAAGGATCTGACCATCACCCAGGTGCTGGATGCCCTGGATGAAGCGCTGGGGCCGCATTTCTTCCCCGCCCGCGTCGGGGCCGACGGGCAGCCGATCGATGTGCGCACCTGCCCCACCTGCGGCAGCGGCCGGCTGTCGCTGAAGCTGGGCAAGACCGGCGCCTTCATCGGCTGCTCCAACTACCCGGAATGCCGCTATACCCGCCCCCTGGCCGTGGCCGGGGAAGAGGGGGAGGCCGATGCCGACCGCGAATTGGGCCCCGATCCCGAAACCGGGCTGACGGTGGTGATGAAGCGCGGCCCCTATGGCGTCTATGTGCAGTTGGGCACTGAATCCTCCAAGGAGGTGAAGCCCAAGCGCGTATCGCTGCCGCGGGGCATGAACCCGCAGGATGTCGATCTGGAAAAGGCGCTGGCCCTGCTCTCCCTGCCGCGCAGCGTCGGGATGCACCCTTCCACCGGGATCGAAATCCAGGCCGGCATCGGGCGTTACGGGCCCTATCTGAAACATGGCGACGCCTATAAGAACGTGCCGGCAGATGATGATGTGCTGACCATCGGGCTGAACCGGGCCGTCATATTGCTGGGTGATAATCTGGCCAAGAAGGCGGTGGCGGGCCGGGAGTTGGGCAACCATCCCAAGGATGGCAAGCCGATCAGCATCGGTTCCGGTCGCTTCGGCCCCTATGTGAAACATAACAAGCTGTTCGCCAGCATTCCCAAAGCCATGTCGCCCGACGAGCTGACGCTGGAACAGGCGGTTGAACTGCTGGCGGCCAAGGCCGCGAAGGACGGCGCCAAGAAGGGTGCCGCCCCGGCGGACGCGGACGCCACCGCAGAGGAGAAGCCGAAAAAGGCCCCGGCCAAAAAGGCGACCACCGCCAAGGCCGCGACCACCAAAACCGCGACGGCAAAGGCAGCGGCCCCCAAACGGGCCAGCGCGGCGAAAGGCGATGCGGCGGCAGCACCGAAAAAGCCGGCCGCCCCACGCAAGACGGCTGCCAAGGCGACCAAAGTAAGCGAGCCATTCTGACCCTTTACGGCGATGCGGGATGATCCCCCGCATCGCCGCCTACCCCGGAAGACCGACGGGACAGGGGCGATGCGTCCGTGTAACCTGCACTGAACCCTTCCGCCCGGGAACCGCCATGCGCCCCCTGCCCCTGATATTCTGCTGCTTTCTGACCCTGGCGCCGGCACTGCCAGCCCTGGCGGCGGATGGTGATGCCGTGGTCGGGGGACAGAATGCCACTGTTACCCCCGGCAAGCCCGTCAATGGCTGGGTCCGGCTGGATCGGCCGGGGGAGAATGCCGGCACAGCGGCAGTTCCCCCCACGGCCGCCCAGCAATTGCCCATGGTGCCGCTGGCCGGGGAGGCGGCGGCGGATCAGAAAGCCAAATGCCGGGTCCGCAAAACGGTGGAAGCCGGGGTGGCCATGGGCGGGGTCAGCGGTAAATATGTTGGTGCCGAACTGGCCTATGGCAAAGACGACCGCGCCATGGCGGGTGGCTATATGCCCACCCCCTGCCCGGATACCAATTTCAGCATGTCCGTTGCCGTCTCCCAGTCGGATATGGAGCTGAAACGCCGCCACCGCGACCATTATGATGGCGGCTACGATCCCTATCGCCTGGAGCAGGATCGCTATAACGGCGTCCCCGGACCGCTGGACCGCTGACGGACAGGAACCTGTTAACGCCGACGTCCGCGTGACTTCATGGCCTGGAAGAAAGCCGTCACCACGGCCGGATCGAACAGAGTGCCCGATCCCTGTTCGATCATGCGCAACGTTTCCGCCAGAGGCTTCGCTTCCCGCCAGCTGCGCTTATGCGTCAGCGCATCATAGACATCGGCCACCGCGACGATCCGGGCGGCCAAGGGAATGGCCTCCCCCCGCAGCCCGGCGGGATAGCCGCTGCCATCCCAGCGTTCCTGGTGGCAGCGGGCAATCGTCGCCCCGAAGGAGAAATAGCTGCTCCCCTCCACCATGCGCGAAGCCTTCTCCAAAAGCGCGGCCCCACGCTCGCAATGCTGTTCCATCAACTGGCGTTCGTCCGCATCCAGCGGTTCCCGCTTGGTGATCACCCGGTCGGGCACGCCCACCATGCCAATATCATACAGCATGGCTCCCATGGCGATCTGGTCCAGGAAATCATCATCAATCACCCTGGCATAGGCAGGGTCGGCGCGCAGAATGAAGGCAATCTCCGTCACCAGCCGTGACAGGCGCAGCACATGGTCGCCGCCGCCCTCCGGATCCTTATATTCCGCCAGCCCGGCCAGGGCGATGACAGCGGCCTTGTGAGCCCGCTTCACCTGTTCATAGAGGTGGAGATTATCAAAACCGATGGTGATCTTGGAGCCCAGTACCTCCGCCAGCTTGCGCTCCAGCCCATCCAGCGGGCGGCCGGCATGAACACAGGCCGCCGCATCGCGGCCGTCCGCCGTGCGCAGCCAGATAATGACATCGCCATCATCATAATGATGGGTCCGGGTGCGCAGAACCTCAGCGATTCGCGCCGCCAGCAGCGGATCGACGCTGCGCCCCATGGGCAGACCAACCAGACCATGGTGACGCCCGGCCGCAGCCAATATCTGTGCATCGGCCGCCGTGCTGCCCCGCACAACGCAGACCAGCCCATCACAAGGCAGGTCCAGCACCCGCGCCAGCTCCCGCAGCACCGCCTCAGCGAAACTATCAATGGCGCGCAGGGCGAACAGGTTGCCCGATGCCTCAATGATGCGCTCCATCCCCTTGCGGGAACGGGTCAGTTCCAGAATATGCTCGTAGGAACGCAAAGCCGCGACCGTGGCCGTGCCCAGCTTCTGGGCCGTCAGTTCCGTCTTGGCCTTGTAATCATTGATATCATAGCCATGGATGACATCATCCTCCGGCGCCTGGCCGGGCTGGCCGGTGCGCAGGATGATACGGACCAGATCATTGCCCAGTTCCTTGCGGATGCGCGGCACCAGACGCAAACCTGCATCATCGGTTTCCATCACCACATCCAGCAGGATGACGGCGATGCCGGGATCGTTGCTCAACACCCGCAACGCCTCCTCGGCGGAATAGGCGGAGAGGAACTGCACCGGCCGGCCCCGATAGGCGAATTTCTTCATCACCAGCCGGGTCATGGCGTGGACCTCTGGATCGTCATCGACGATCAGGATCAGCCACGGGGGCAGGGGCGCTGGCACGACGGAATTGTCCGGCGTTTCTTCCCGAAACAGGAAGGCGTCGTCATTCATGCCCATATCCGTCCCAAATCCCCCAAGAGGGAGAGCGCCTGTTAAAATTCGCCCGTCCCGACACCTGTTCCAAAGTTATATCCGTCGGGAACGGATGATCCAACCTATTCCCGCATAGGCCGACATGTTACGCAAGCACCATAAAACAACCGCAAAAAGATGTATTGCTGTTGCAGCGCTGGAGCAGGCACCTCACATGCCTTACCCGACCAGAATCGAAACGGACCCACCATGATGAAGCCATTCGCCCTTCCCCGTCTCCGCTCTTTGAAGCGTGCCGGCTGCACCCTGCCCCTGGTGGCCCTGCTGGCACTGGTCGGCGCGGCACCCGGCATGGCCGCCGACAAGCCGCTGGACCGGCAGGCGGTGGAACAGATCGTACGCGATTATCTGATCGCCAATCCGGAAGTGTTGGTGGAGGCGATGCACGCGCTGGAGACCAAGGAACAGGCCCAGTCGGAACAGGCGCAGAAGACAGCACTGACGGCGAATCGCGCCGCTCTGGAGAATAAGGGGCCGGTCGGCGGCAACCCCAAGGGCGATGTCACCCTGGTGGAGTTCTTTGATTACAATTGTGGCTATTGCAAGCGCACCCATCCGGAAAGGGTGGAAGCGGTGAAGAAGGATGGCAAGGTCCGCGTCGTCTATAAGGAATTCCCCATCCTTGCCCCCTCTTCCATAGAGGCGGCCAAGGCTGCCCTGGCCGCCAACCGTCAGGGCAAGTATGAGGCGTTCCATACAGCCTTGATGAAGCATGAAGGCCGGCTGGACAGCGATGCCATCCGTGCCACGGCCCGCGATGTTGGCTTGGATATCAAGAAGTTGGAAGCCGATATGGGCGACGCGGCCATCCAGGCGGAAATCGACGCCAATATCGCGCTGGCCCGCGAACTGGGTATTCGCGGCACCCCCGGTTTCGTCATCGGCGACACGCTGGTGCCGGGCGCCATTCAGACCGAACAATTCACCAGCTACTTCGCGGCTGCCCGTGCGGCCAAGAAGGCCGACAAGGCGGGCTGACCTATAGGTAAGCCCGTGAAACCGGGTGCTTTATCGCGGCCATTGCCCCAATCCATGGCCGTGATATAACCGCCCCGCTTCCTTGTGGTAACAATAGCAGGCGACTGAACTTTGGCGATCCAACCTTCGATTCTTGTCCTGAATGGGCCGAACCTTAACATGCTCGGCACCCGAGAGCCCCAGATCTATGGGGCGGAAACGCTGGACGATGTCGAAACCTTGTGCCAGACAGAGGCAGCCCGCTTAGGTGTGGACATGGATTTCCGCCAGTCCAACCATGAGGGAGAACTGGTGACCTGGATCCAGGAGGCAAGGGGCGAGCATGATGCCATCGTGCTGAATGCTGGCGCCTATACCCACACGTCGGTGGCCATCATGGATGCGCTGTCGGCGGTTGACCTGCCGGTCATCGAGGTTCATCTGAGTAACATCTTCCGCCGCGAGCCGTTCAGACACCATTCCTATGTGTCGATGGTCGCGCGCGGGGTCATATGCGGCCTCGGCTCGCACGGTTACGTTCTGGCACTTCAGGCCGCCTGCCGGCTGATTGATGCCGCGAACCGGCCGGGCGCCTGAGGCAAGCCATTGGATAAGGTTGAGAACACCATGTCGAGCTTCGATCTGGATGCCGAGTTCGTGCGGACCATGGCCAAACTCCTGGAGGAGTCGGGCCTGACGGAGATGGAATATTCGGAAGGCGAACGCCGCATCCGGCTCAGCCGCATTTCCCCTGCGGCCGCCTACCCGGCCGCTTATGCCGTGCCGCCCGGTCCCGTCGCAGCTGCCCCGGCTGCCGCAGTAGCACCCGTCGCCACCCCGGCCGTCGCCCCTGCCCAGAACCCGAACGCCCTGAAATCGCCGATGGTCGGCACCGCCTATGCCGCGTCTGAACCCGGCGGCACGCCGTTCGTGAAGCTGGGCGATGTGGTGAAGGCCGGCCAGACCGTGCTGATCATTGAGGCCATGAAGGTGATGAACCCGATCAAGGCCGCCAAGGGTGGCACCGTGACAGAGATCCTGATCTCCGACGCGCAGCCGGTCGAATTCGGCCAGCCGCTGCTGATCATTGAGTGATCGCACGATGAGCGCGAATACCCAGCAAGGGCTGTTCGACAAGGTGCTGATCGCCAATCGCGGCGAGATCGCTTTGCGCATCCACCGCGCCTGCCGCGAGATGGGGATCAAGACGGTGGCGGTGCATTCCACCGCCGATGCCGACGCCATGCATGTGCGTCTGGCGGATGAAAGCGTCTGTATCGGTCCGCCGTCCGCCAAGGAAAGCTATCTGAACATCCCGGCGATCCTGTCGGCCGCCGCCATCACCGGGGCCGATGCCATCCATCCCGGCATCGGCTTCATGGCGGAGAATGCCCAGTTCGCCGATATGGTGATTGAGCATGGCTTCGCCTGGATCGGGCCGACACCCGACCATATCCGCATCATGGGCGATAAGGTCACGGCCAAGAAGACCGTAATCTCGCTGGGCCTGCCCTGCGTGCCCGGCTCCGACGGTCCGGTGGACAGTTTCGAGACGGCAGCCAGCGTGGCCGACCAGATCGGCTATCCGGTGCTGATCAAGGCCGCCGCCGGTGGCGGTGGCAAGGGCATGAAAGTGGCCTTCAGCCGGGACGAGCTGAAGGAAGCCTATCAGCTGGCCCGGGGTGAAGCCCGCGCCGCCTTCGGCAATGACGAGGTTTACCTGGAAAAGTACCTCGCCAACCCGCGCCATATCGAGGTGCAGCTGCTGGGCGACCACCATGGCAATGTGGTGCATTTCGGGGAGCGTGACTGCTCCATCCAGCGCCGTCACCAGAAGGTGGTGGAAGAGGCGCCGTCGCCGGCCCTGAATGCCGAGGAGCGGGAAAAGGTGGGCTCGCTGGCCGCCCGTACCGCCAAGCTGCTGGGCTATCGCGGCGTCGGCACCATGGAGTTCCTGTACGAGGACGGGCAGTTCTATTTCATTGAAATGAACACCCGCCTGCAGATCGAACACACGATCACCGAGATGATCACCGGTGTCGATCTGGTGCGTGAGCAGATCCGCGTCGCCACCGGGGCGCCGCTGGGCTATACGCAGCAGGATATCCGCTTCCACGGCCATTCCATCGAATGCCGCATCAATGCGGAAAATGCCGTCACCTTCATGCCCTCACCCGGCCAAATCACCCAGTACCATGCGCCGGGTGGCCTGGGCGTGCGCGTGGACAGCGCGCTGTATGACGGCTATCGCGTGCCGCCGCATTATGACAGCATGATCGCCAAGCTGATCGTACACGGCAACACGCGTAACGAATGCCTGATGCGGCTGCGCCGTGCCTTGGAAGAATTCGTTATCACCGGGGTGGATACCTCCATCCCCCTGCATCAGCGCATCATCGCCGAGCAGGATTTCATCAATGGTGATTACGATATCAAGTGGATGGAAGGCTGGATGAAGCGTCAGGCCGAAGGCTGATTGCTCCCCACCCGAAAGTCGACTGATCGTGAGAACCCGGCCCGCACCCGCAGGCCGGGTTTTTTCATACCCGCATCGGTAGCAACAGCGGGCAGGTCGGGAAGACCGCTGCCAGATAAACCTTTCCTCCACACATTCCATACAAAGTTTATAATTTCAAAAGTTATGAAAAAAATGAAACTCTATAAATGTACAAATGTTGATGTATCTGTATGGAAGTAAAATTATTGCAAGTGAAACAAAATTAACCCGACATAAAACATTTTATTTTTTTGAAAAAAGGAACTTTTATAACAAAAATACAATTGAATGTGGCTGTTTCGACACATGATGCACAGAGTTTTTCAGTTTTCTGATGATAAGGTTGAATCGCCATGACGAGGGTGGCTCAATCCGCAAGCCAAAAATGAACAGTCCATCGGACGGGCTGCGGCAGACGACAAAAGAAAGTTGAAAAATGATGATGAGCAATCGTACCCGCACGCTGCGGGGCCTGCTGCTGTTGGGTGTTGCCGTGGGCAGCATCGGCACGCTGGGGGCACCGGCCCTGGCCCAGAGCAGCAATACCGAAGAAGCCATGTCGGAAATCGTCGTGGTGGGTTCGCGTATCCGCCGCGATACGTTTAATTCCCCCTCGCCCATCCAGGTGCTGACCAAGGAAGACAGCGTTCTGGCCGGCATGAGCTCCACCGCTGAAATGCTGCAGAATGCCGGCATCACCAGCGGCTCCGGCCAGATCAACAATGCCTATGGTGGTTTTGTCACCAATGGTGGCCCCGGTGCCAACACCGTGGGTCTGCGCGGCCTGGGTGCCGGCCGCACGCTGGTGCTGATCAATGGCCGCCGCGTGGCCCCGGCCGGTACGCGTGGTTCCATCGGCTCCGCCGATCTGAACGTGCTGCCCAACGCCATGATCGAGCGCGTGGAAGTGCTGCGTGACGGTGCCTCCTCGATCTATGGTTCCGACGCCATCGCCGGCGTGATCAATGTCGTCACCCTGAGCAATGTCGAAGGCGTGACGGTAGATGGCAGTTACACCCGTCCGGTGCATGAGGGCGGCGAGGAAGCCCGCGCCTCCATCGTCGGTGGCACCAGCGGTGATCGCTGGAAGGTGGCCGGATCGTTCGAATATTACGAGCGTGGCAACCTGACCCTGGCGGATCGTGACTGGACCCGCTGCAACACCGATTACCAGTTCAACCCGACCACGGGTGCGCGCCTGGATTTCGTCGACCCGATGACTGGCCAGCCCAAGTGCTATCCGATCTCCGGCACCGGTTCGAACGGCTCTGCCATCAACAGCATCGGCACCAACAATCTGGCCGGTGTCGGCGCCCCCGGTTCGGTGGGCAGCAGCTTCAACCGCTGGCGTCCGAACGGTGCCATCTCCACCGGGCTGGTCGGCTTCGAAGGTGTGGGCGGTGGTGCCAACAACCTGAATGTCCGCGACACCTTCGCGCCGGAAATGCTGAACCGGTCGCTGATCTCCCCAGCGAAGACCTATACCGGTTTCGGTCAGGCCTCCTATGAGCTGGAAGCCCTGGGCAACGCCGAAATCTATACCGAGGCGCTGTATAGCCGCCGCGAATCCACCCAGACCGGCTACCGCCAGCTTGCCCTGGATTATGCCAAGGGCAGCCTGCTGATCCCGACCGGGCTGCAGGGTTCGACCTTCTCCTCCGTGGCGAACGCGCTGACCAACAACGCCCCCGTCGGCGTCCGCGCCTTCATCGGCTTCGGCAATGACCGCAGCGAGCAGGATGTCGATTTCTACAAGTCCACCACCGGCGTCCGGGGCGATTTCACCCCGCTGGATGGCTGGCGCTATGACCTGTCCTTCAGCTATTCCAAGTCTGACGCCACCTATCGTCAGCAGTCCTTCCTGACCGATCGTCTGGCGCAGAGCCTGAACGTGGTTGCCGCCCCGGCCGGCTTCAATGCAGCACTGGTGCGTCCGGGTGCCAATGGCGGGCTGGTCACCTGTGCCGCCAATATCGCCAACCCGTCGCTGGGCTGCATCCCGGCCCCGGTGCTGAACACGGCGACCATCGGCGGCAAGCTGCCGCAGGACTGGTCCAACCAGGTGTTCCAGACCGTAACCGGCCACACGAAGTATGACGAGAAGGTCGCTTCGCTGGGCCTGGACGGCCCGCTGTTCACCGTGCCGGCCGGTACGGTGCAGGGTGCCTTCGGTGCCGAATATCGTGAAGCCAAGATCGACGATACGCCGGACATCAACAGCCAGACCTCCAACCTCTATAACCTGACCTCGTCGGCCCCGACCCGCGGCACGGACAAGGTGTATGAGCTGTTTGGCGAAGTGGAAGTGCCGGTTCTGGCCAATCTGCCGTTGGTGGAAGAGCTGACGGTGACCGGTTCGGGCCGTTACACCAAGTATGATTCCTACGGTTCGGACTGGACCTACAAGGTGGGCGGTGTGTATGCGCCGACCAGCTGGATGTCGCTACGCTCCTCCTACGGCACCTCGTTCCGCGCCCCGGCGCTGTTCGAACAGTTCCTGGGGACGACAACGGCCTTCCTGTCGTCGCAGAACGACCCCTGCAACAATTACGGTGCCGCCGGCAAGACGGCGACCCTGCGGGCCAATTGCGCGGCCGAAGGGATTGGCCCGGACTATCAGGCCACCAACAGCGTGCAGGTCAATTCTGGCGGTGGTTCGGGAAGCGGTCTGGAAGCCGAAACCTCCAAGAACTTCACCGCCGGTTTGATCCTGCAGCCGGAACTGCCGGGTGAGTTCGGCCGCTTCTCCTTTGCTGTCGATTATTTCGATATCAAGATCGACAACAGCGTGGAGCGTATCGGCGGTACGGAAATCCTGGGCCGCTGCTATGAATCGGCGGATTTCCGCCGTGGCAGCAACCTGTGCCGTCTGGTCTCCACCCGCGCGGCCGGCACCAATGCGCTGACCGTTTCCGACAGCTACACCAACATCGCCTCCTCCCTGACCCGTGGTCTGGACTTCACGGCGCGCTACAATATTGAAGCAGGCCCCGGCGATCTCGGGTTGAACGGGACGCTGACCTACTTCATCGATCAGAAGGAAAAGACCTTCAGCGATCAGCCTTTCACCGAATATAATGGCACCCTGAACCGCCCGAAATATTCGCTGAATGCTGATCTGACCTATAAGATCGAGGAATGGAGCTTCCGTTACGGCTTTGAATGGATCTCCGGCACCGACAGCTATGACCTGCTGGATCTGAACCCGGCTACGGATCCGCGGATTGCCAAGGTCAGCGACTATGACCTGCATCACCTGTCGATGCAGTATAAGGGCGAGGATTGGAGCGTCACCGCTGGCGTGCGCAACATCTTCGACCGTGATCCGCCGAAGATTTCTGCGGGTCTGGCCGGTACCTACGCCTCCTACAGCCGCGTCGGCAATTCCCCGCTTTACAGCGGTTACGACTATGTCGGCCGTCGCGTCTTTATCAACCTGAGCAAGAGCTTCTGATCAGTGAAATAATAGGGGCAGCGACGGCATGACCATCGCTGCCCTCTGACTGATACCCCGCCGGGCGACCGGCGGGGTTTTTCTTTGCCGTTGCGGCGCCCAAGAAAAAAGCCGCCCCGACAGGGACGGCTTTCTTATCGAACCCGTCGATCCGGCCTCTCGTAAAGGCCGGATCGACGAGAATGGGATCAGAAGTTGTAGACCACACCCGCGTAGAAGAAGCGGCCACGGTTCTGATAGATACCGGAGCCTTCACCCGTGCCGGTCAGGCCAAACGGCGGCTCCTTGTCGAACACATTATCCACACCGGCATAGACATTCAGCCCTTCATTGATGTCATAGCCGAGGCGAACATCATGATAGAACACGCTCGGATACCAGCGATCGGTCGCATAGTCGGCATCCTGCGGCGGACGACCCTGCACCGACTTGATGGCTTCGATGTTCGGAGAAATCGACATCTTGCCGATATACTGCATCTGGTAACCGACGGTGAAGCCGTGGGTCTTGAACTTGGCGGACAGCTGGCCGCTCCACTTCGGGTCACCCAGTTCCATCAGGATCTGGTCCTTGAACTTGGGAGCAAGCACATTGGGGAAATTGTTGCGCATCATCGTATAGGTTGCGATGACCTGCAGATCCAATGTACCAAAATCGCCAATATCGGTATTGTAGCTGGTATCGAAATCGATACCACGCGACGTCCGCTTGGCGTAGTTCAGCGACGATTCCAGAATACCACCGGGAACGAAATAGAAGGCGTTGCTCTGGCCAGTGCGCGGATCAATGCTGCCGGCCGGCTGGCGCTGGATCAACTGGCAGAACGCATTGTTGAGCGAAGCGGCATCATAGCAAAGATCAACGATATCCTGGGCATCAACGTAGGAAATAACGTCATTGACCTTGATATCGAAGAAGTCGGCGGCGAAGGTAAAGCCCGGAATGATCTCTGGCGTCAGCACGAAGCCCAAGGTTGTGGCCTTCGA
This sequence comes from Niveispirillum sp. SYP-B3756, assembly GCF_009495745.1. GTDB lineage: Bacteria > Pseudomonadota > Alphaproteobacteria > Azospirillales > Azospirillaceae > Niveispirillum. Next base: position 387,662 of record NZ_WIDQ01000002.1, on the reverse strand, counting down.
CTTTTCTTCCGTCAGATTGGGGTTACCACCGGAGCGGATTTCCGCCGTCTGCAAGCGCGCCAGCTCGTTCACGAAGCCGGTCGGGATACCAGCCGCCGCACAGTTGGAGGCGCGTGTCGACGTACCCGAGCTGATATAGTTCGCATCGCAGGGATCGTTGATCGAGGCAAAGTTCTGCGTGGGAGCGGAATAAAGCTCGGACTGGTCCGGTGCGCGAACTGACACAGAGTAATTGCCCCGGAAGCGGATCCAGGAATGCGGGGACCAAGTAGCGCCCGCATTCCATGCCAGCGTCGTGCCCGTGGCTCCCTTATAGTCGGAGTAACGCACAGCACCCTGCGCCGTCAGTTCTTCCGCGAAAGGCAGATCCTTCAGCAGCGGTACATTCAACTCACCATAAACTTCCTTAACCTCGAACACCGCCGGATCGAAAGTCGGGATGGCGTTCAGGAAGGTACCACCAGCGCGAACCAGCTCGTCATATTGCTCATAGGCGGTCTGGCGACGATATTCGCCACCCACCGCAAAGCCGACCGGGCCGGCGGGCAGTTCGAACAGGTCAGAACTGTCACCGCTGATGAAGCCGCCCGCCACGAACTGCGTCTGTTTGCCGTTCGCCTGGGACTGGGTCATCACATAATTGCGTGCGGCATCGGACATAGCGCCTTCGCCGAACGGATTCAGCGGAACGCAGTTTGCCACATCGTCCGCCAGATATTTTTGCAGTTCCGGCGCCAGCGCTTCACGCGCCGACGGATCAACCGTCACCCGGCAGACGATCTTGCCGCTGGCATCGCGGACGGCATCGGTGGCGAAGGCGAAGCGCTGCTCCACACGGTTGCCGCCGGACAGCAACGTCTTCTTCTGATGACCGTAATTCAGCGAGAATTCGTAGTTCCAGTCGTCATTAAAATCACCACAGACACCCACAACCCCGCGATAGGTTTCACGGGTGATATCCTCAACACGGCTGCCGAGATCAAGATTGTTCCGGTTTACCGAGAAGGTCCGCGACGGCGAGGTGCCGGGCACAATGCTGTTCAGCAACGTGCGAGCCTGGGTGCTGAGATAGGGATTGTCCAAGCCAACGATCAGCGTGCCCTGGTCGAAGCTGGGGCTGGATTCCTGCGTGACCTGATTGCGCACGAACTTCGCTTCGAAGAACGGCACGAAGGCGTCAGAGACCGTGTAATGGCCGACCGCATTGACGGCCATACGCCGGATTTCCGGCTGCAACTGGCCATAGCGGCGCAGCGTCGTGCCGTCGCCACCATCGGTGTAGTTCTGATTGGGACGAAAATCCCGCGAGCCATAGTCGGCCTCAGCCAGCGTACCATCCGGGCGGAAGCGATAGACACGGGCAATGTTCGAACCCGGCTTGCAACGCAGGTCACGGGCGGTGCCGGTCAGGGAAGCAGGACAGCCCGGAACAACGGAGCCGCCTTCGCTCAATAATACGTTGCGAACGTCACGCACGAAGATGCGATCTGGAATGCCGTCCGTACCGCCCGGCTCATTGGCGGGGCTTTCATTGATCGCAAAAAGCTGACGAGACCGCGTCCAATCGCGGTCCTTCATCTTGATCTGCTTCTGCTTGGCCTGTTCAACAGAAAGGGCAATGTTGCCCTTGTCATTGTCGAAATTGGTGCCCAGCGTAGCGCTGACGAAATAGCTGTCCCCACCCGGATCTTCCGGCGAGCCATATTGGGCGCGAACCTTCGCCCCTTCGAAATCATCCTTCAGAACAAAGTTCACCACGCCGGCGATGGCGTCAGAACCGTAGATGGCGGAGCTGCCGCCCGTCACCACATCCACCCGCTCGATCAGATCGGTCGGGATCATGTTGACGTCGACTTCGTTGCCACCTTCAACGGCCCCGATATGACGGCGGCCATTCTGCAGCACCAGCGTGCGGCTGGTACCCAGGCCACGCAGGTCAAGCATGTTCAAGCCAGCGGTGCCGATGAAACGGGTGGAGTTGCCGGTGCTGTAAGTGGAGCGCAGGGCCGGCAGATCGTTCAGCACATCACCGACAGACACGGTACCGGTTTCAGAGAAAGCCTCTGCGGCAACAGAGGTCACCGGTACAGCCGAATCCACATTCGGGCGGCGGATGCGCGAACCCGTCACCACAATTTCTTCAATCTGAAGCGTCGACGCACCAGCAGACGCGCTTTGCTGCGCCTGTGCCGGCAGTGCTGTAACCAAACCCGCCGCCACACCGGCAAGCAGGACGGAACGGAAACGCCGTGCCGTCGGAATGTACTGGATCGCCATGATTATCTACCCCGTTATTTTTGGTTCCCGTCCGCAGCATGGTGGTTCCCGATCCACCAATCATGCAGTCAGGTCATGGCAGTTAACCAAGGAAAGAAAATAACGACAAGAAGTGTGTAACCAATTCGTAAAAGTGGTTTTGACCTGTTGCATTGTTGCAATAATTTCGCCTTGATATAATTTTGTTGCGTAAAATCGCATAATTGGAAATAAAATTACTATTTAATATGATTTTTTGTTATTTTATTAATTACACTGTGACGCACACGGCGCACGCCCTCTTCCCGTGAAGGAATGCATAGACATGCTCCCAGCAGCTCCGCAGCATGAGATTCTTCTGGATTACCGGCATTTTCACGTACCGTGACCAGCGTGCATGGTTTTTATTTCAAGACAATTATACGCATAATTATGAACAAAAAATCAACTCACTCAATTCTGGATTGATTCCCACAAAAAAATAGGCAAGAGCCATAATGTTTCCAGATCTTTCCCTTACCCCGCCTCCATAACCTCCTTCACCTTGGCCGCCAGTTGTTTCAGGCTGAAGGGCTTGGGCAGGAATTCCGCCTTTTCATCATTGCCCAAAGTGCTGCGGAACCGTTCCTCGGCGTAACCGGAAATAAAGATCACCTTTACGTCAGGCATGGTTTCCCGCACGGCCCGGATCATGGTCGGACCGTCCATTTGCGGCATCACCACATCCGTTACGATCAGATCCACCGCCGGGGGATTGTCCGCTGATAACAGCTCTAATGCGGCCTCACCGCATTTCGCTTCAATGACGTGATAGCCCTTGTTGCGCAGGGCGCGGGCCGCGAAAATGCGCACGGCATCTTCATCCTCCACCAGCAGGATGGAGCCCATGCCGGTCAGGTCGGAGCTGCCGCGCTCCTGCTTTTCGGCACTGACCGTCGCATCGCCCTCGTTGAAACGGGGCAGATAGATGCTGAACTTCGCGCCGTCCCCCGGCGCACTGTCGACAAAGACGAAACCGCCCGTTTGGCGGACAATGCCATAGACCGTCGACAAGCCCAGCCCCGTGCCGGACCCGACCTCCTTGGTGGAGAAGAAGGGCTCGAAAATCCGCTCCAGATTTTCAGGCGGAATCCCGATACCGGTATCCAGCACCTCTATCACCACATAATCGCCGGCCGGTACCAGATCGGCTGCCCGTCTCACAGGCTCAACCATCGCCAGATTGGATGTAACAATGGTCAGTTTGCCACCGCCCACCGCCTGCATGGCGTCGCGGGCATTGACGCAAAGATTGATGATCACCTGTTCCAGCTGGCCCTGATCCACTTTGACCAGCCCCAGGTCACGGCCATGCAGCATCCGTAATTCGATATTTTCGCCAATTAGTCGGCGCAGCAGGTTGGACAGTTCCGCCAGCACATCGGTGACCGACAGCACGCGCGGTTGCAACGTCTGCTGGCGGGAGAAGGCCAGCAGCTGGCGCACCAGATTGGCGGCCCGGTTGGCATTCTGCTTGATCTGCATGATGTCGGTGAAGGAGGTGTCGCCCGGCTTGTGCCGCAGCAGCAGCAGGTCACAGAAGCCGATCATTGCGGTCAGCAGATTATTGAAATCATGCGCCACCCCACCGGCCAGCTGGCCGATGGCCTGCATTTTCTGCGACTGGACGAACTGCGCCTCCAGGCTTTTCTGCCGGGTCATGTCGACAATATGCAGCACCAGCCCGCAATCGCCTGCTGCCTCCCCCTCCACCGGACGGGCATAGACCTGCACCACCGGGCCCGGGGCGCCGCGCAACTGGGCTTCGAACGGCACCTCACCCTCCCGCCCATCGCGCAGGGCCAGCAGGCGGGCCTGGGCCTCGGCGCGCTTTTCCCGCTGGAACAGCAGGCCGACGGACCGGCCCGCCACCTCCGCCATCGGGATGCCGGCCAGGGCCAGCACCGTGTCATTGCACTCCGTCACCCGCAATTCCGCGTCCAGCAGCACGATGCCGATGGGAGCATAATCGAACAGGCGCTGAAACCGGCGTTCCAGCTGTGCCAGGGCGGGATCGATGGCCGGGGGCGCAGGCAATACCGGGGTCGGCTCTGCCAGTGGCAACGGCGCGGGATGGACCAGCCAAAGGATATGACCGGCAAACCCCTCCACCGGCCGTGCGCAAACCCGATGTGGCACCAGCTGCCCCGACGCGGCATCCGGAAAGGTCAGCGTCACCTCCCCCGCCATCCCGCGCGCGGCAGCCGCGGCCAGCCGGGTCAGCTCCACCCCCGCGGTTGGGCTGGGGCTGCGGCTGGCGAGTGCCGTCAGCGGCGGTGTCTTACCCGGCCGGGCCAGATCACGGAAAGCCGGGTTATAGGCCACAGCCCGTTCGTCCGGCCCCATCAACAGCTGCGGCAGCGGGCCGGCCTCCAGCGTACGGGAAAATAAGCGCCGCTGCGCCTGCATCGTCGCAATGCCGGCCAGCAGCATCCGCCCCAGCACCAGCCCACCAAATACCAACAGGGCGGAGAAGGCCCAGATCAGCAGCCCGGCCCTCAGTCCCCCCGGCCATTCCGCCGGCGGCGGGCCTTCCACCCGGCCCATCAGCAACAGCCCCGCCACCCCAGCCAGCACCAGCAGCGTCAAGCCACCGCCCACCAGCCGCGCCGGGGGCATATCGGTGGGGAGGGCGAATTTTCTGGCACGCCTGCTCACGTCTGCGATCTTCCTGACAAGGGTGCCAAGGCTTAACTCATTTGTATTGCTTAGAACCTATAGGTTCTAAGCAATACCCTCAAGCGCCGGCGCCGACATCCGTCGGCTTGGCTTCACGCGGCACGGGCCGCGCGGCGGCAGTTGCCGCCGTACACAGTTGCGATGAGGCGAACGCATCGCAACTGTGTGTCAGCCCGGCAGGGGTTTGCGCTTCATTTTGAACACGTAGGAGATGATCTGCGCTACCGCCTTGTAATGGTCGGCGGGGATCTCCTCATTCACCTCTGCCGTGGCGTAGAGCGCGCGGGCCAGGGCCGGATTGGCGATCAATGGCACGCCATGCTCCTCCGCCAGCTCGCGGATTCGCATGGCCAGATGATCCACCCCCTTGGCCACCACCGTCGGTGCCCCCATGGCAGCGGGGTCATATTTCAGGGCGACGGCATAATGGGTAGGGTTGGTGACCACCACGTCGGCAGTGGGAATATTGCCCATCATCCGGTTGCGGGCGCGTTCCATGCGCAACTGGCGGATCTTGCCCTTGATCAGCGGATCGCCTTCCGCCTGTTTGAACTCGTCCTTCACTTCCTGCTTGGTCATGCGCATCTGCTGCATGAACGTATAGCGCTGGTACAGATAATCGGCCCCGCCCAGCACCAGCAGCACCAGCAGCACGGCAAAGATGATGCGGGCAGCCAGCGATTGGGTCTCCCGCACAATATCGATCATCGACATGGCGATGAAATGATCGACCGAATGCCAGAGGGGGCGGAGCATCACAAAGACGACGATGCCGACAATCACCAGTTTCGCCAGGGCCTTGAGAAATTCCACCAGATTCTTCATGGAGAATTTCTGCCCCAGCGCCGTCAGCGGGTTGAGGCGGCTGAAATCAAACTTCAGAAATTTTTCCGTAGTGACCAGAAAGCCGACCTGCACCACCGACGCCAGGACGCCCGCGACCAGCAACAGCAGCAGCGGCACCGCCAGGGCACCCACCACACTCATCGCCAGATCGCGCAGGATCAGTTCCAACGTACCGCCATCCATGGGGATCGCGTGGGGTTGTTCGATGAAGGGCAGCAGCGAGGCGTCGATCCGCCGGAACGACCAGGGCAGAATCAGCAGGATCAGGCCCAGGCTGGCCCCCAGCACGAACAGATGGCTGAATTCCTGGGATTTCGGCACCTGGCCTTTTTCACGCGCATCGGCCAGGCGCTTACTGCTTGGTTCTTCGGTTTTGCTGTCATCGTCCTGATCCTCGGCCATGGCGCCCCTCCTCAGCTCACGGCTGCAGGATGTTGATCAGGTGGCCCTCAAACCGGGCCAGCCAGAACACCATCAGGCCGCTGAGGCTGAGCCCCAGCAACAACATGCCGAAAATGATCTGCAAGGGCATCCCCACGAAGAAGACCTGGATCTGTGGCACCAGACGGGCGATCAGCCCCAACCCGAGATAGAATAGCAGGCCGATCACCGTGAAGGGGGCTGCCAATTGCATCCCGATCAGAAAACTATCCGCCATCACCCGGGTCAGATGCTGGGCGGCATCATCCACCGGCAACCAGACGCCGGGCGCAAACAGCGAATAGCTGTCCACCACGGCCAGCAGCAGCATATGGTGCAGGTCGGTGGCGAAGATCAGCACCAGCGCCAGCATGGACAGCAGCGAAGAAAGCGCATTGCCGGACGTAGCCTGGGCCGGGTTGAAGCTCTGCGCCGCCGACAGGCCCACCTGATTGGCGATCAGCATCCCCGCCGTTTCCAGCGATGACATCAACAGGCGGGCAATGGTGCCCAAAAACAGCCCGGTCAGCGTTTCCGCCAGGATCAGGGTCAGCATCCCGCCCACCGTGGCGGGACGCGGCGGCATACTGGAAAGCAGCACCGGCATCAGCAGATAGGAGACGCCGAGCGCGAACAGCAGCCGGATGCGGGCGGAGACGAACGGCTCCCCAAAGCCCGGCATCACCAGCATGGCGGCACCGACGCGCATGAACACCATCAGGAAAGCGAACAGCGAGCCGGCGATCAGCTGGTCCAGCTGCATCAGCCATCATCCCCATCGCGGGCCGTGCCAACGGCGATGATCTTGTCCATCAGCCCTTCGGTGAACACCTTCAGATGCCCATGCATGAAGGGCAGCAGAAAGACCATGGCCACAAACATGATCAGGATCTTCGGCACGAAGGTCAGCGTCTGTTCCTGCAACTGGGTCAGCGCCTGGAACAGCGAAATGGCCAAGCCCACCACCAAGGCAATCGCCATCAGCGGCAGGCTGATGATGATGGTGACGAACAGCGCATCGCGTACAATATCAATGGCTTCCGCCTCGGTCATGCCGGCGGTTCCTTCCCCTTGTACCAATCCCCCTTGATCGTGACCGATCCAGAGAGATTTCATGTTCCCCCAAGCGCCGGGCGGCGGCATCCGCCGCCTTGGCCTGACAGCACCACGCGGTGCCGGGCTGGCGGTCGCCAGCCTCCAACCTGCCTAAAGCTCAACCTCTAGGCAGGTTGGTATTATACCGGCCCGCCGGCCACAGGCCCGCCGTCACATCGGCATACGCAGGATTTCCTGATAGGCGGAGATCACCTTGTCGCGCACATTGACCACCGCCTGCAACGTCATTTCGGCGTTGGTCACGGCGCTGACCACATCGGCAAGGTCGGCCTTGCCCACCACGCCCTTGGCGGTCATGTCCTCGCCCTTGTGCATGGTGCTGATGGAGGTCTCCACCGCCTCCTTCAAGGCATCCCCGAAGGAGGCCCCCTCCGCATTGCCGGCCTTGGCGGAACCACCAGGGGCGGTCAGCCCGCGCTGGGCGGCATTGGCATAAGCAGAAGCGGCGCTGGAGAAGGGAATGGCCATGGCGGTAATCCGGCTTTCTCACGGGTACGGACAGCGTTGCGGCCGCCCGGCCTCTCAGGACAGGGGGAACTCAGTTGGCACGCAGCAGATCGACGGTGCGCATGATCATCTGGCGCGTGGCGTCGATGGTATTGAGATTGGCCTCATAGGAGCGCTGGGCCTCCCGCATGTCCGATGCTTCGATCAGCGAATTGACGTTGGGCGTCAGCACATAACCATCGGCATCGGCGGAGGGGTGGCCCGGATCATAGCGACGGGGAAAATCGCTGCGATCCACATCGATCTTCTTCACCTTGACCTTTTCAACGCCGATTTCCTTGTCCAGCGCATTCTGGAACAGCACCACCTTGCGGCGATAAGGCAGATCGCCCGGCGAGGGGGCGGTGGAATTGGCATTGGCCAGATTTTCGGAAATGATGCGCAGGCGCGTGCCCTGCACCTTCATGCCGGCGGCCGACAAGGCCATGGAATTCATCAGGTCCATCTTATCCCTCCCCTATCGCGTCAGGCCGATCAGCGCGGCGCCGTCATGGCGGTGCGCAGCATCCCCACCTGCTTGCGGTACAGATTGGTCACCGTCTGGTATTCCAGCGCATTCTGGCCGATCTTCAACATCTGCTCTTCCAGCACCACGCCATTGCCGTCGGGCGCCGTTTCATAAGGGGTTCGCTCCTTATCGGCCTGGAACGGCCCCTGCTGCGGCAATGTGCTGGCCAGATGCCCCTGCTTGCTGCCAGCCAGACCCATTTGCTGATGCGCACGCAGTTGCTTCTTGAAGTCGAAAGCGGTCAGATCGCTGGCCTGGAAATGCGGCGTGTCGGCATTGGCCACGTTTTGCGACAAGACTTCCTGGCGCTGGTTATGCCAGGCCATCTTGTCGTTCATCATGCGGAACAAGCCGGTATCGCCCAGATCCATGATCCAATCCCCATTCGTCGACCCACCGGGCCGGACATCACATGCCTGACAGAACAAGAAGCAAAAAACGCGCCATTCTGGCAGGCTGGCCGCATCTTCATATGCCGGCCGATGGGGGCAAGGGGTTGGCACCCTTCACACCTCACCTCATCACCATACTCCAACCCCACGGTTAATAAAGCGCAAATGCCGCTGGCCGGCCTGTCGCGGGGCCGGCCATTCTGTTATCCTGTTGCCTCTGTATCCTTTTTGTCCTCCCTTGCCGGGAAGCTTGCCGTTGGCCGATACCGAAGAACCCAGGCAGAAACGACAGGTCGCCGTCGCCCTGCGCCATCAGGCTGGCGATCCGGCCCTGCCGCGCATTGTGGCCAGCGGGCATGGCGCGGTGGCGGAACAGATCCTGGAACTGGCTTTCGCCCATGGGGTGAAGGTGCGCACCGATGCCGATCTGGCGGAAATTCTTGCCGCCGTGGATGTGGAAAGCGAAATCCCTATTGAGGCGATTGCCGCCGTGGCGGAAATTCTTGCCTATGTTTACCGCGCCAATGGCGGGCCGGCTGCGGCCGGCCCTTCCACCGGCCCCGATGATCCTGTAAGACCGCCAGCATGACCATACCCCTGCCCCCTGCCGCCGCCGATATCGCCGACACGCTGGCCAGCCTGGATGCCTTGTTGACCGCCAGTGCCGCCAATGTGCGCAGCGGCGACATGGTGGAACTGGCGGGACTGGAGCGAGAGGTAAAGCCGATCTTGGATGCCGCCCTGGGCCTGCCACCCGATCAGGCCCGCGCCCTGTTGCCACAACTGGAAAAGGTGATGCTGGGTCTGGAGGGGCTGGCCATGGCCCTGAAGGAGGTACATGGCGACAAGCTGGGGGGTACGGAAACCCACTCCACCCGTATCCGTGCCGCCGCCGCCTATCGCCGCAGCGAGGAAGGCTGAGCATGGACGGGGATAGTTACATCCGCTTTGTCGCGGCCCTGGTCTTCGTGCTGGCCCTGATCGGGCTGTTCGGCTTTCTGCTGCGGCGCTTCGGCCCCAATGCCGGCCTGCCGGTGCAGCGCCGGGGTGCAGCCCGCCGGCTGGGCCTGGTGGAGGTACTGCCGCTGGATGCGCGCCGCCGGCTGGTGCTGGTGAAGCGCGACGGGGTGGAGCATCTGCTGTTGCTGGGCATGGGGGATGACCGGGTGGTGGAAACGGGTATCATTCCACCTGCTGTGGCTGAGACAGCCGCCCCCGCCCCGACACCCAGTTTCCTCTCCCTGCTGAAACGTGGTCCGGGGGAAGGCGCATGAGCCTTTTCTCAACGATGCCGCGCCTGCTGCGCGGGCTAGCCCTGGCCCTGCCCGCTTTGCTGCTGGCGGTCCTGCCGGCGGCCGCACAAAGCTTCTCGCTGGATATGGGCGACGGGCCCAGCAGCACCGGCCGCATCATCCAGTTTGTCGCCCTGCTGACGGTGCTGTCACTGGCGCCCAGCATCCTGATCATGATGACCTGTTTCGTGCGCATCACCATTGTGCTGAGCTTCCTGCGCTCCGCCATGGGCACGATGCAGGTGCCACCCAATCAGGTGCTGGTCAGTCTGGCCATGTTCCTGACCTTCTTCATCATGGCGCCGACCCTGCAGGCCTCCTATCAGAACGGCATCGTGCCGCTGATGAATGAGGAGGTGGACGAGATGACGGCGTTCAAGCGCGCCGTTGAACCGTTCCATGCCTTCATGACCAGCCATGTGCGGGAGCGCGATTTGCAGCTTTTCATGGATATATCCAAGACCCCGCCGGTGGCGGCGCCAAAGGATGTGCCCATCCATGTGCTGATCCCCGCCTTCATGCTGACAGAGCTGAAGCGCTCCTTCGAGATCGGCTTTCTGATCTTCGTGCCCTTCCTGATCATCGATATGGTGGTCTCATCGGTGCTGATGTCGATGGGCATGATGATGTTGCCGCCGGCCATGATCGCCCTGCCTTTCAAGCTGATCTTCTTCGTGTTGATCGATGGCTGGTATCTGGTGGTGGGCAGTCTGGTGCAGAGCTTCGGGTAGAAGATCGTCCGCCCCATGGCCGGCACAACCCTGCCCCCCGCCCCCCTCCCCCAACGCCCCCTCCCCGTCGGCGGCCTTCCTGCGCTATAGAGCGGGTCGCCTTCAGGCGTGAAGCCGCTCGCGGACAGACTCGATCTGGAGCCGGCTCTATTTTCAGCTTAACGAAAGCCGGCTCCAGATAGGCCGCTTCGAACGGAACTGACGGAGTGATGGGCGGATGCAGGTCGGCATCGACATGGGTTTGACGGCGGAAAACCGCCCGGCACTGCTCGACCTGGAGGAATTGCTGGCCACCCGCCTGCTGGTGCAGGGCAACTCCGGTTCCGGCAAGTCGCACCTGCTGCGCCGCCTGCTGGAACAGAGCGCGCCTTGGGTGCAGCAATGCGTCATCGACCCGGAAGGGGATTTCGTCACCCTGGCCGAGAAATACGGCCATGTGGTGGTGGAGGCCGCCGACCATACGGAGGTCTCCTTGCAACGGGTGGCCGCCCGCGTGCGCCAGCACCGTGTCTCCGTGGTGCTGAGCCTGGAGGGGGCGGATATCGAGGCGCAGATGCGTCTGGCCGCCGCCTTCCTGGGTGGGCTGTTCGATGCAGAGCGCGATTACTGGTATCCGATGCTGGTGGTGGTGGACGAGGCCCAGCTCTTCGCGCCTGCCGCCGCTGGTGAAGTATCGGACGAGGCGCGCAAGATCAGCCTGGGCGCCATGACCAACCTGATGTGCCGGGGCCGCAAGCGCGGACTGGCCGGCATCATCGCCACCCAGCGCCTGGCCAAGCTGGCCAAGAATGTGGCGGCGGAGGCCAGCAACTTCCTGATGGGCCGCACCTTCCTGGATATCGACATGGCGCGCGCCGCCGACCTGCTGGGCATGGAACGCCGGCAGGCGGAAATGTTCCGCGACTTGCAGCGCGGCCATTTCGTGGCCCTGGGCCCGGCCCTGTCGCGCCGGCCGCTGCCGGTACGAATCGGGGTGGTGGAAACGGCCGGGCGGGGCGGCAGCCCCAAGCTGATGCCCCTGCCCGATCAGCCGCCCGCCGACGCCCGCGACCTGATCCTGACCCCGACGGCGGATGAGCTGTTCGCCCCGACGCCCATGCCCGTGGCCAAGCGCCCGCCGCCGCAGGCCGCCCCCGACATCAACGCCGCCCTGCGGCTGGCCGGGCAGCGCCAGGCGGAAATCGCCGCCAATGCCGCCGCCAACCCGGAACCGCCCGCCCTTTCGGCGGAGGAGATGGAGCAGCGGCTGGATGAGGTGCTGCGCGAGGTGCTGGCCGACCCAGAGGCCGCCTTCCGCACCGATGCCGTGCTGTATCAGGATTTCCTGGTCCGCTGCCGCATTCACCGACTGCGCGGGGAAGCCCTGGATATGCCGGGCTTTCGCCGTCGCCTGTCGGTGATCCGCGCCGGGGTGGATGCCGGCGGCACCGACCAGCCGGAATGGGCCCAGGCGGAGGAAGCAGCCTCCGGCCTGCCCGAGGATATGCAGGGGGTCTTCCTGCTGCTGGCCCGCGCCGCCATTGCCAAGGCGCCCTGCCCGTCTGATGCAGAGGTGGCGCGGGCCTGCGGCAGCCGCTCCCCCGGCCGGGCGCGGCGCCTGCTCTCTTATATGGAACAGCGCGGCGTCATTGTGCAGCGGACGCTGCTGGGCGGAATGCGGGCCATCGCCCTGCCACATCTGGGCTGCCAGACGGCCGCCGGCGATCCCCATGCACCCGACCCGGCCGACATGATGGCAGCCGCGGAAAATGGGCCGGACCTGTTTGGCACCAACGGTTAACGTTTACGTCACTGGCACAGCACCCCAATACAAGTCATGATCGTAAATGGGGAGGATGCAATATCCGGCCATGCCAGGAAAGACCAGCCGTATAGACCAGCTTCTGCTGGTCTTCATCAGCCTTTTGGCAGCATTGCCCGCCTTTGGCACCAGCGCAGCGACATCTCTACGCATCGGTTTGGATTTCGTTGCGGCCAGCGCCGATCCACAAGCCATCGCCGCCCCCTCCAGCCATGCGCTGGCCTTCCACATCTTCGAATCGCTGGTGATGTGGGACGGCGGCGACCGGATCAAACCCGTCCTGGCGCAGGAATGGCGACGCGAAGGACCGACCCGCTGGAGCTTTACGCTGCGCAGCGATGTGCGCTTCCATGATGGCCATCCACTGGGACCGGCGGATCTGGCCTTCACCTTCTGCCGGCTGGCCCGTCTGGAGGGCCAGTTGCAGGGGCTGATCTATAATATCGTGAGAACAGAGGCGCCGGGACAGAACCGGGTGCAGATCGACACGCGCAGCCCCATGTCCAACCTGCCCCGCCAGCTGTCGCGTCTGGCCATCATCGGCGCGCCGCCGGGCTGGCGGGGGGATTATGCAGCGGAAAGCTGCCCGCCGACGGACCAATACAAGCCAGCGGATTTCAACGCTGGGCGTGTTCCGGGCAGCGGCCCCTATCGCCTGACCGGGTTCAAGGCGGGCGTTTCGGCCCTTCTGCAACGCTATCCGGGATATTGGGGGGAACCGCCCGACTGGGATCGCGTGGAAATGACCGCCATTCCTGAGGGGGCGGAGCGGGCCCGGGCGGTGATCAGCCGCAAGGTGGACATCATCAACCGCCCGCCGCTGGAAAGCACCAGCTTCTTCGACCAGCATCCCCATACCAGGATCGTCACCGGCGGTATCAGCCGTACTCTGTTCCTACTGCCCAACACGCGCAAACGCACGGGTGCTGTCAGCCTGGACAGTGCCGCCGTCCGCCAGGCGATTTCCGCCGCCATTGACCGACGCGGGCTGGCGGACCGGCTGATGGGCGGGCTGGCCTTGCCAGCGTTCCAGCCCCTGCCACCGGATGACCCGGCCTATCCTGGCTTGCGGGAGGAGCTGCCCACCCCACCGCCGGGCACCCGCCTGCCGCAAAAACTGGAAATCACCACGCCCCCCACCTTCCGCCGGGTGGCGGACGGGGTGGCCCGCTACCTGCGGCTGGCCGGGGTCCAGGTTGATATCCGCGATGTTCCGTCTGAAGCGCTGCCCGGGCTGCTGGAATCGGGCGATTTCGACATGATGATGATCGGACGTGTCATGTTCGATGGCGATCTGGCTCAGCAGACGCGCGATACGCTGGTGACCCGTGATTCGGCACGGGGGGCAGGGGCCGGGAATTTCCAGGGCTATTCCAACGCCGAGCTGGATGGGCTGGTGGAACGGGCGATGGCGACGGAAGACAAGACGGAGCGCGCCGCCCTGACGCGCCAGATCAGCACCCTGGTGATGCGGGAACTGCCGACCATCCCCTTGCTGCACATCGCCCGTTCCTGGGCAATGAATGCCGATCTGGGATATCTGGACCAGCCGGACGGGCTGACCCTTGCCGCCAATGTGATGCCGCTGGTGGCAACGCCGGCCCGCATGCGTTGAAGGGGAGAATGGCGCTGCCGATGGGTGCCATGACAGGCCGACCGCTTGCATTCGGCCGGCCAAAGCGCCATCTTGCCGCCGTCGTTCCTGCTTCTGGACCGGCCGGCATGGCAACCGGCCCCGTTCCCGCTGTAGCCGACAGTCGGGAACCTCAAGGGGAGATTGCCAAAAATGCCCGCGGGCACGGTCAAATGGTTCAACAGCATCAAGGGTTATGGCTTCATCACGCCGGAAGATGGCAGCCCTGATATTTTCGTCCATATCTCGTCCGTTCAGCGCATCGGTCTGGCGACCTTGAAGGAAGGCCAGTGGCTGCAGTTCGACGTGGAGAAGGACCGGCGCACCGGCAAGACGGTGGCGCTCAACCTGCGTAACTGATGCGGTCCGGCCCCGGGCCGGCGCCAGGACAACGTAATGGAAGCCCTTCGCAAAGGGTGCACAGGCGGGGAGCCTGCGCGCCCTGATTGGCTTTGTACATGGATCAGACAGGCGGCAGCGGCCCGTTCAGTACCGCCACCGCCGTTGCAAGGAGAGGCCAGATGGCCAAAGAAGAGTTCATTGAGTTTGAGGGCACTGTTCAGGAAGCCCTGCCGGATGGCCGTTTCCGCGTGACGCTGGAAAATGGCCACGAGATCATCGCCTATACGGCCGGCAAAATGCGTAAAAGCCGCATCCGCACCCTGGCGGGTGACCGGGTGACGGTGGAAATGACCCCCTACGACCTCAATAAGGGGCGCATTACCTTCCGTCACAAGGATGAACGCGCCGGCGGCCCGCCGCCCGCCGGTGGCCCGCCGCGCCGTCCGGGTGGCCCGCGCCGCCACTGACCGGGCAACCGTTGAAGGCAGTGCCTAGCTGCACTGAAAAGCCTTCAGCGGTCATACGGTCACAAAACTGCTATTGATTATCTGCTGGCGGCCGATGCTCCGGGGACGGGGCGCGGCCGCGTTTCTATTGGTTCACGGGGAATATCATGTCCAGTCTTCACAAGCAGGCGATGGAAGCCGTCCTGAAAGCCGCCGAGATGGATGTGCTCGGCACGCTGGAAGAACAGGGCATCAAGGATCGCTACAGCGAAGAAGGCGATCAGGCGGCCATGGATGTGGCGATTCTGCACGGCTATCGCGTCTTCATGCGCATCTGCGAAGCCAATGGCGTGCAGGCCGATGCCGACCTGTTCGCCGAAATGGCGGCGGAACTGGCCGACGATATCGCCAATGACCGCAGTGGCGGCGACGATCAGTAAGGGCGGCCCGGCAAGGTTCAGTCCGGTTCCTTGCGCCGGCGCAGGGGCGATGGCTCCCCCATCTGCCCCTGCGCCTGTATCGTCTCCATCAGCCGGTTGCCGTCCCAGGGCGAAAGCAGCAGCTCAAAATCCCGGCAATGTTTCTCGATATGCCGGCTGACAATGACAGCCGCCCGCAGATCGACCTCATTTTCTACAGACAAGGCGAAACGGTCCAGGTCCGGATAGCGATGGCGCATCTGGGTGACCAACCGCACCAGCCGCACGACAGCCGCCGCCACCTCCTCCGGCAGATCGGTAAGATCGGGGTAGGTGACCATGGCCCCTCGTCTTTGCGCCCTGATGCAACGGTTGGTTAATTATTCTCTGCCACTATGCCAGCGCATGAGGAGAAGGCGAAGCCTGCGCTTCGTCTTTTTAAACCAGGGCTTTATCGTTATGATAATTCACTGGACCGGGGGGCTTGTCCCCTATATCGAATTCACCCATGGACAGGTTCCCCCCAAATTGGGGGCGGCAGAGGGAGAGTCCCCTTGTCACAGGCGCTTGAGACGGTTGCCAAGCTGGTACATGAGGTGGAGAGGGGCCTGCCCATCGCCCCCGGTACACTGCGCATGGATGATGATGGTGGTGTCACCGTCAATCGGGAAAGCGTCAGCTCACGCCATCACTTCTTCCTGGACGGGCTGATGTTTCATGTCAGCCTGATGCCCCGGCATGACCATACGGTCTTCCAGATCTGGGCAGAGGTGGGTTATCTGCCCTATTCCATCGAATCACCGCAAAAGCGGGCGCGGCTGATGACGGTGCTGCGGGCCACCAATGGGCTGGACCGCGCCAAATTCATCGTGGATGAGAAGCAGAAGATTCTGGTGCTGGGGCAGGTGGAGGTTGAGGGGGCCATGACCCTGGCCGACCTGATGTATGAAACCGTGCAGTTCCTGCAGGAAGCCCGCCCCTATCTGCGCGTGCTGGGGGAGTGTCTGTAGCAGTAAAGGGCGCCCCTCCTTACGTGCTCAGCGGGGTGTTTACCGGTGCCAGGGGCTGCGCCAACGCCTGATCTTCCCGCCAGATCAGCCGCAGGATCAGGAATATGGCCGCCCCCACCGGCAGGGCGAATTTCAGCGACCAGGGCAGATACAGGACCGGCTTTTGAAAGCCCTCCGTCATGATGCCGGCCATCAGCAGATGCAGATTGAGGTTGCCCGCCCAATCCATCGTCACCAGCCCCAGCCCGGCAGAGACAAAAAGGGTCCAGAGCCAGCGAAACCGCAAAACCCTGCATCGCCACATCAGCGTCAATGCCAGCACCTTAATCGCAACAATCACCAGCATCAGTGCCAACAGGACATAATGCTCCCCGCTGAGGCCGTTCAGATGGAAACGGTTCAATTCTGCCAGGGGCGCTTTGAGCGGATTGACCTGAATCCCCAGAAGACGGGCCGTCTCCCCCCGCTCCAGAACGATATTCAGCAGGGCATACCGTCCGTCAGCCCCCTTCAGTTCATAGGTTACGGCGAGGTTTTGCCCCCAATGGACGGAGAGCAACCGCTGTTCCACAGGGGCGGTCGGCAGCGCGTCCCGCAGAGCGGGCAGGACGGCGGATAATTGCTCCCAGAGGGCGGGCGGTGCCAAACCGCGCAGGGCCGCATCCTCCCCCGTCTGGATATAGCGGACCACAGCAGCGACCTGACGGTCCTCCTGTTCCAAGCGGACGGTCGCGGGAGAGAGCCGGTCGGGCATCAGGTTCAACAGTTCCAGCAGGGGCATGAACAACCCCAGCAGGCACAAGACAAGGCCGAGACCAAACCAGAAATGCCGCAAGCGCCCCTCCCCCTTACGTCAATGGTCGCACAGCGGACGATAAGGCAGGACAACGCGCATGACCAGGGGGATTTTCTCTTTTTGGAAACGGGCTATTTCTCGTCCGGCATCATGAAAATCTGACCAGGATAGATCAGGTCCGGATCGCGGATCTGGCCCTGGTTAGCCTCGAAGATCATCGTATAGCGCGGCCCTTCGCCATAGGAGCGGCGGGCGATGGTCCAGAGATTATTGCCCGGCACCACCACCACGGCGCGGTTACCAGCCATACTTTCCGGCAAGGGTTTCTTGTCGAACTCCACCTCTGCCCGGCTGGCAACCTTGGCACCATTCTGAACCTGATCGGCACGCAGATTGTAGCGGCCATTTTCCAGCCCGCGATCCGGTGTCAGCGACCAGCGCCCGGCATCATCGGCCTGTATCCGGCCGATCAGATTATTTTCCACATAGAGCATCACCTCCGACCCGGCCTTGGCCTGGCCGCCAACGGTGACGCGGCCGCCACGGTCATAATCGATGGTGTCGATCGTCACCTCCCCCGCCGGACGGGGCGCGCCTTCGCCACCGGCAGCGCGCGGCTTCTGCAAGACGCGGCTGTCGCCCTGCGGGCCAGTCAGCACGGCCAGCGCGTCGCCCGTGCCATCCTGGCGGCGCCCGGCCAGATCGCGGTTGCTCTCCGGCACCGCCAGCACCACCGTACCCAGGCCGGCGGTCACCGTGCCATCCGGCCCCACCGCCTCCAGCCGTAATTCGCGCGCACCGGGCGGCAGGGGTTCGGTGGGCAGGAACACCCATTCGCCCCGGGCATCGGCCATGACACTGCCCAACAGCTTGTCGCCATCCAGGATGCGCACATTCTGCCCTGGTATGGCACGGCCGGCGATGACGGCATTGCCCGCCGGTTCCACCCGAACCACATCAAAGGTGGGGCCGGCAGGCAGCGTCGCCGGGGCGCTTGCCGCCGGTCTGGCCGTACCGGGGCCGGCCTTGTCGCCCCCCTGGCCCTGAAGATAGAAGGCCCCCGCGCCGATGGCGGCAACGGCGACAATGGCGGCGGGGATCAGAAGCTGTTTGCGATTCACGGGCAGTGGAACCTTTCTCGCAATCATGCGGAACGCCCCAGATCAGGCGAAGCTGATCAGGGCCCAGATGGCGGCGGTCGCTATGGCTGCTACCATAAACGCCCGAAAAAGCGAAACGATCCGTGGCGCCGGCTCCGACGCTGGCAAGGCCGCCCGTCCCGTCACCATCGGCCGCACCAGATCCAGCCGCTTCAACCCGGCATAGAGGAGGATGGCGGCGATATGCAGGCCGACAATGGCCAGCAGCACATTGAAATTGCCCTTGTGGATCGTACGCATCAGGGCGGACGTCGCCCCGCTGACCTTCCCCGCCAAGGGCCCGTCCACCATGATACCATCGCTGGTGAACAGGCCGGTCACGGCCTGCACAGTCACCACGCTCAGCAGCCCGATCACCGCCAGCGCACCCAGCGGATTATGCCCGGCATGGGCCGCCATGCGGCCGGGTGCCGCCAGTTCCCGCAGATGGGCCAGAATGGCCGCTGGCCCGCGGACAAACTGGCTGAACCGTGCCGTCTGGCTGCCCACCAGGCCCCAGATCAGCCGGAACAGCAGCAGCGCCAGCACGGCATAGCCAAAGCGCATGTGCCAATCCATGGCATCATTTTCGCCCGACCACCAGGCCGCGACAATGCAGAACACCAGCGACCAATGGAACAGGCGCACCGGCAGATCCCATACCACGACCCTGCGGGTAACAGCGGTCTTGTCCTTGTTCCGGCCCATGGCCTTATCCCACTGGAAAATCCGGATGAAAGGCGGCGGAAGCCGTGAGGCACCGCCGCCCGCGCCACTATGCCGTTCCCCCGCCGAAGCCCTGGCGAGGGGACGGCGCAGACTTACTTGCGGTAGGTTTCGTGGCAACCCTTGCAGGTGCCGCCCAACTTGCCCAGAACCCCACCGATGGCGGCCTTGTCACCGGTGGCCGCGGCCGCCACCAGGTCAGCGGAAGCGGCCTGGAACGCCATGGTCTTGGCCTTGAAATCGTCCATATTCTCCCAGATGCCGGGCTTGGCCTCGCTCTCGCCGACACCAATGGCGGTACCGGTCGGCCACCAGCCGGGGAAGGCCTTGGAAACGCCCTCGATGGTGGCGGCAGCGGCCTGCACATCGGCGACGGTGCCCTTGCCCTCTTTCAGGAAGGCACCGATGGCCTTCATGGCGCCGCCAGCCTTCTTCAGTTCGGTCTTGCGCGCATCGACCACGGCCAGCGGGTCCTGTGCAGCGACGGCGACGCCGGCCGACAGCACACCGGCAGCCACAAAACCGGCGATCAGCAAGCCCTGAATACGCTTCATTCGATTCTCCTGTCATCCTGGCGCCGGGCCGGCGCCAATCGAAAGGCGGCGTCCCGGATGGGGGTCAGTGGATGCACCGCAGCACATCCGCCCCCGCAATTTGTTGGTACCGCCCCATATCCGCAAGAGGCAAGAAAGCCACATTGAGAACAAGCTGCGGGTTTACCCGTCCCTTATGGCGTGACAGAGTGCCGCCAGCACCCATTCCGGCATCTGCCGTCAACACCAGCTTTTACGGGCCCATCACCGGTATCCGTCGTCAGGGAAATGCGTTGATCATGTCGAATATCCGTTCCGTCTGTGTTTACTGCGGTTCATCAAATTATGTGGATGAGGCCTATAAGCAGGCGGCGAAACAAACCGGCCATCTGCTGGCCGCGGCCGGGCTGGACCTTGTTTATGGCGGCGGCAATGTCGGCCTGATGGGAATCACCGCCGATGCCGCCCTGGCCGCCGGCGGCCGCGTCATCGGCATCATCCCCGACCATATCCAGAAGTTCGAGGTGGACCATACCGGCCTGACCGAGCTGCATGTGGTCGACAGTATGCATACCCGCAAGCGCATGATGGTGGAGCGTTCCGACGCCTTCATCGTGCTGCCGGGCGGCATCGGCACCCTGGATGAGATGTTCGAGATCATCACCTGGCGGCAGCTGCAATTGCACGCCAAGCCGGTGATCATCGTCAATATCAACGGCTTCTGGGATCCGCTGCTGGCCCTGATGGACCATATGCAGGCCACCGGCTTCATGCGCAAGCCCAACCTGCCGGGCGCCAGCAGCCAGTTGTTTCAGATCGTCAATGACGTGGAATCGATCCTGCCGCTATTGTCGGTGCAGCCGACCCCGATGCGCGAGGCGCAGACGGCGCGGATTTGATCCGATACCAGCGGCCTGACAGAGTGACCATCGGTCACTCTGTCAGGCCCTTCAATCGCCAGCGCCCACATCCGTGGGCTTGGCTACGCCGCACGAGCGGCGCGGCGGCAGTCGCCGCCGAACCATCGGTCAAGAATTTGACCGATGGTATTACCGCAGCCCAGCCCCGCCGTTAGAACGAAAGTTACCGGTTGCGGGGCTGTTGCGACGTTATTGCAAATAGGCTTTATTGGCCCCGCCGGGCGGATCGGTAAACAGGTCCGCCCTCTTGAACCCTGGGAGAGCGCTTCCATGTCGAAGATCAAAGTCGCCAATCCGATCGTGGAACTCGACGGCGACGAAATGACCCGCGTGATCTGGCAGTTCATCAAGGACCGCCTGATTCTGCCGTATCTTGACGTCGATCTGAAGTACTACGATCTGGGCGTGGAAGCCCGCGACAAGACGGATGACAAGATCACCGTCGAATCCGCCGAGGCCATCAAGCATTACGGCGTGGGCGTGAAGTGCGCCACCATCACCCCCGACGAAGCGCGGGTGAAGGAATTCAATCTGAAGCAGATGTGGAAGTCGCCCAACGGCACCATCCGCAACATCCTGGGCGGCACCGTCTTCCGCGAGCCGATCATCTGCAAGAATGTGCCGCGTCTGGTGCCCGGCTGGACCCAGCCGATCGTCATCGGTCGCCACGCCTTTGGTGACCAGTACAAGGCCACGGATTTCATCATCCCCGGCGCCGGCCGCCTGTCCATCACCTTCACCAGCGCCGATGGCACCAGCAACATCCGCCACACCGTATTCGATTTCGACGGGCCGGGCGTTGCCATGGGCATGTACAATGTCGATGAATCGATCCGTGGCTTTGCCCGCGCCTGCATGAATTATGGCCTGATGCGCGGCTACCCGGTGTACCTGTCCACCAAGAACACGATTCTGAAGGCCTATGATGGTCGCTTCAAGGATCTGTTCCAGGAAGTGTACGAGGCAGAATTCGCCGACAAGTTCCAGGCCGCCGGCATCACCTATGAACATCGTCTGATCGATGACATGGTGGCATCCGCCCTGAAATGGTCGGGTAACTTCCTGTGGGCTGCCAAGAACTATGATGGCGACGTGCAGTCCGATCTGGTGGCGCAGGGCTTCGGCTCTCTGGGCCTGATGACCTCCGTTCTGATGACCCCCGATGGCAAGACGGTGGAAGCGGAAGCCGCCCACGGCACCGTGACCCGTCACTTCCGTGACCACCAGAAGGGCAAGCCCACCTCCACCAACCCGATCGCCAGCATCTTTGCCTGGACCCAGGGTCTCACATATCGCGGCAAGTTCGACAACACGCCCGACGTGGTCGAGTTCGCCAAGACCCTGGAAAAGGTCTGCGTGGCCACGGTGGAAGATGGCTACATGACCAAGGATCTGGCCACCCTGATCGGGCCGGAACAGAAGTGGCTGACCACCCAGGACTTCCTGGCCAAGCTGGACGAAAACCTGCAGGCCGCCCGCGCCAAGTAAGGCGATGGGCGAAACCGTACAGGTTTCGTTGAGATGGGGAACCCCGGTGCCGATGGTGCCGGGGTTTTCTTTTTGTCAGCGCTGATGTGTGGACCAGAGCGACGGTCAGGTGTGACTGAAACTCAGGAGTCTCCTCGTAGGTTTCTGCTGTCGTTCCAACCACATAACCGTCATTCCCGCGAAGGCGGGAATCCAAAACCCGCCCTGTCGTATGGATTCCCGCCTTCGCGGGAATGACGGTGGTGAAATGACAAAGCGTCGGAAAATACGACAATTTTCCAAACAGACACTTACAGCCCTCACCTCCCTTGCGAACCATCCGCAATCACCCTATCTTGTTCCCCATGCGCTGCTTCGCCGCCCTTCTGTTGCTCGTGGCATTCCTGTTCAACGCGCCCGGCATCCATGCCCGGGACGTGATGCCGGACCATGTGCATGGCGCGGCGGATACCGGCACGCCGGATTGCGAAGATGCTTCCCCCGCGCCGGACACCCCGCACGGGATGGATGCGCATCATTGCTGCAGCCATATCCATGTGGCCGATCATGTCCGCCTGACACATGTGTCGGAACCCGCCTTCTGGGAACCGACCCTGTACCGCGCCGATAACGAAACGCCGCCGGCCAGTGCCGAGCCGCACCAGCCCGAAGAACCCCCACGCGCCTGACAAGCCGACCTGAAGCCGGGTGACCGCCCCCCGTGGCGTTCCCGCTATCTGCTTGTCCGCATGTGGGAGTTTCCATGCGCATTCATCTTGTTACTGCCCTGGCGATGGTTATCGCCGGGGTGCCGCTGGCGATGGCGCAACAGGTGCCGGCCAGCCTGACCATAGAGGCCGCCATCGCCCAGGCCCTGGAGACGGGGCCACGCACCGCCGCCGCCCAGGCCCGCCGGCAGGCGGCGGCCGCCGGTGTCGATCAGGCCGATGTCGCCCCCAATCCTGAACTCTCCGTGGAGATGGAGAATTTCCAGGGCTCCGGTCCCTATCGGGATTTCCGCAGTTCCGAGCGCACCTACAGCCTGTCCCAGAGGCTGGAACTGGGCGGCAAGCGGGGCGCGCGGGTGGATGCCGCCCGCGCCGGTCTTTCCCGCGCTACCTATGATCTGGAGATCAGCCGGCTGGACCTGACGCGCGATGTGCGGCTGGCCTTTGCCGAGGCCCTGGCCACCGAGGCCGATATGGCCCTGGCTGAAGATCAGGTCCGTCTGGCCGGAGAGGTTGAAAGGGCGATCCAGGCCCGGCTGGATGCCGGGCGGGAAGCCCCGATCCAGTTAAGCCGGGCAGAAATCGCCCGACGGCAGGCTCAGATGGTACTGGATCAGGCCAAACGCCGCGCCAACCTGGCCCGGCAGATGCTGGCCGGGCTGACCGGCATCCAGCAGCCGGGCCTACGCTTGGTGGATGATTGGTTCACCCGGCTGGACAGCGCCCCAGCCGCCCAAACGGGGGAAACGGCGGACCTGCTGCGCCAGCAGACCGCCGTGCGTCAGGGCCGCGCCGATCTGGCGGTGGAACGGGCCAAAGCCATTCCCGACGTGACGGTCTCTGCCGGCTTCCGCCAGTTCCGGGAGGGGAACAATAATGCCTTCCTGGTTGGCGTCAGCGTGCCGATTCCCGTGTTTGACCAGAATCGGGGGGCGATTGCCCGCGCGCGCGCAGAACTGACGGCGGCAGAGGCCGATCTGGCGGCCGAGCGGATTGACCGCGACCGGCGGCTGGCTGCCGCCCAGGCCAATCTGGATGCCGCCCGCGATGGTGCCACCGCCCTGAAAGAACAAATCATTCCCACGGCGGAAACGGCCTTCGCCGCCGCCCAGGAAGGCTATCGCCAGGGCAAGTTCGCCTACCTGGAGGTGTTGGAGGCGCAGCGCACCCTGTTTGAGGCGCGGCGCGACCTGATCAACACACTCCAGGGCTTTCATAACGCGCGGGCTGAGCTGGACCGGCTGACCGCAACCGCCGCCGTGACCGGCGCAGAGGGGGCACGATGACCAAGAATTTCCTGCTGATCGGTGTCTGTCTGGCAGCCCTGGCCACCAGCGGCGCACCCCATGCCTTCGCCGGTCCCGGCGACCACGCGCCCAAGGACGAAAAACACGCCGAGGGCGATGGCCACAACCACGCTGCCGAAGGCGGCCATGCGCATGGCGAGGAGGAGGAAAGCGACGGCAATGTGCATCTGACGACAGAGCAGATTGCCAAGGCCAAGATCAACCTTGTCGCCGCCGGCCCCGCCGCCGTCACCGGCGAGGTGCGGGTGATGGGCAGCATCACCGCCGATGCCGACCGGATGAGCAGCGTTACCACCCGCCTTCCCGGCGTGGTGGTGGATCTGCCCAAGCGGCTGGGCGACAGGGTGGCGGCGGGCGAGGTGCTGGCCGTGCTGGACAGTACCGAGATGGCCGACGCCAAGGCCGCCTATCTTTCCGCCCAGCGTCAGGAGGGGCTGGCCGCCGGCACCCTGAAACGCGAGGAAGACCTCTGGCGCAAGAAAATCTCGGCCGAGCAGGATTATCTGGACGCCCGCACCAATGCCGAAACCGCCCGGATCAGCCTGGATGCCGCCCGCCAGCGGCTGGGCGCACTGGGCCTGAGTGCCAGCGATATCAAGGCTTTGCCCAGCCAGAACCCCGCCAGCCTGGCCCGGCTGGAATTGCGGGCCCCCATCGCGGGGCGCATCACCGCCCGCAACCTGCAGCGCGGGGAGCTGGTGGCGGCGGAGAAGGAGGCCTTTGCCATTGCCGACCTGTCACAGGTCTGGGTGGAACTGCCCGTCTATGCCGCCGACCTGCCCCAGGTGCGGGAGGGCCAGCGGCTGGTATTGAAGGGCCATCATGGCCAGCAGGGCGACGGAAAGGTGATCTTCGTCGCCCCCACCATCGACCCGGCCACGGGTGCCGCCCGCGTGGTGGCGCAGGTGGATAATGCCGAAGGCCACTGGCGCCCCGGTGATTTCACCAGCGGTGCCATTGAAACCGGTGGCGGGGAACCGGCGGATCTCACCGTGCCCGCCTCTGCCCTGCAAATGCTGAAGGGCGAAACCGTGGTGTTTGTGCGCAATCCAGAGGGGTTTGAACCGCGCGTGGTGGAAATCGGCCGCCGTAACAGCAGCGTGGCGGAGGTGCTGTTCGGCCTGTTCCCCGGCGATCAGGTGGCCACCGGCAATACCTTCCTGTTGAAGGCCGAGGCATCGCGCGGGGCAGCCGCCCATTCGCATTCACATTGAGGAACGTTGGCATGATCGAACGTATCCTCACCTTCGCCATCCAGCGCCGCTTTCTGGTGGTGCTGCTGGTGGCGGTCGCCGCCGCCTTTGGGGTGCAGTCGCTGCGGCAACTGCCCATCGATGCGGTTCCAGATATCACCAACAACCAGATCCAGATCACCACGCTGGCCCCGGCCCTGTCGCCGTTCGAAATCGAACAGCAGGTGACATATCCGGTGGAAACCGCCCTGGCCGGCATTGCCGGGCTGGAAAGCACCCGCTCCATCTCCGTCAACGGCTTGTCGCAGGTGACGGCCATTTTCGGGGAGAAGGTGGATATCTATTTCGCCCGCCAGCAGGTGAGCGAGCGGCTGACGGAGGCCAAGGAACAGCTTCCCCCCGGCCTTGCCCCTACCATGGGCCCGATCTCCACCGGGTTGGGCGAGGTCTATATGTGGACGGTGGAATATGCGCCGTTCGATACGGTGAAGGCGGAGGCCGGCAAACCCGGCTGGCAACCCGATGGCAGCTTCCTGACCCCGGAAGGCGAAAGCCTGACCAGCGAGGTGGAGCGGGCCACATATCTGCGCACGGTGCAGGATTGGATCGTCGCCCCCCAGATGAAGGGGGTGAAGGGGGTAGCCGGTGTGGACACGATCGGCGGCTATGTCCGCCAGTTCCATGTCATGCCCGACCCGGCCCGGCTGATCGCCTTCAACCTGACCTTTGCGGAGCTGGGCCGGGCGCTGGAACGCGCCAACCAGAGCCTGGGGGCCGGGCAACTGGAGCGCAATGGCGAGCTGTTCATCGTGCGCTCGGACGGGCGCATCGCCACGCCCGACCAGATCGCCCAGGTGGTGGTGGCAACGCGGGAGGGGGTGCCGGTGCGGCTGGGCGATGTGGCCGCCATCCAGCCGGGGCAGGAGGTGCGCACCGGCAGCGCGTCGGAAAATGGGCGTGAAGTCGTGGTGGGCACGGCCCTGATGCTGGTTGGCCAGAACAGCCGCACCGTGGCCGCTGCCGTGGATGCCAGGCTGGAGGATATCCGCCGCTCCCTGCCCGCCGGCATCATGGCCAAGACGGTGCTGGACCGCACCGATCTGGTGAATGCCACGGTGAAGACCGTGGCCAAGAACCTGACAGAAGGGGCATTGCTGGTCATTGCCGTGCTGTTCCTGCTGCTGGGCAATATCCGGGCGGCGCTGATCACCGCCCTGGTCATCCCGGTGACCATGCTGCTGACGGCCACCGGTATGCTTAAGGCCGGTGTCAGCGCCAACCTGATGAGTCTGGGCGCGTTGGATTTCGGCCTGATCGTCGATGGGGCCGTCATCATCGCGGAAAATTGTCTGCGCCGCCTGGGCGAACGCCAGCACCATGTCGGTCGGGTACTGAGCTTGCGGGAACGGTTGAGCGAGGTGACCATCGCCGCCAAGGAGATGATTCAGCCCTCCGTCTATGGTCAGGCCATCATCATTACCGTTTATCTGCCGCTGCTCACCTTTACCGATGTCGAAGGCAAGATGTTCGAGCCGATGGCCCTGACGGTCATCATCGCCCTGGTGGCGGCCTTCATCCTGTCGCTGACCCTCGTGCCCGCCCTGATCGCCATCTTCGTTTCCGGCAAGGTGGAGGAGAAGGAAAACATCATCATCCGCAAGGCCAACGCCGCCTATCTGCCGCTGCTGGATAAGGCGTTGAAGGCACCGTTGCGGATGGCGGCATTGGCCGCCCTGCTTTTCGGCGGCAGCCTGCTGTTCTTCAACCAACTGGGCCAAGAATTCATCCCGCAACTGGATGAAGGTGATCTGGCCTTGAATGCCTTCCGTATCCCCAGCACCGGGCTGGATCAGGCGACCGGTCAGCAGTTGGAGATCGAAAAGACCATTACCGCCTTCCCGGAGGTGGCCTTCGCCTTCTCCAAAACCGGGACGGCGGAAATCGGCACCGACGTGATGCCGCCCGGCATCTCCCACATGTTCGTGATGCTGAAGCCGCGCGACCAGTGGCCGGACCCGTCGCTGTCCAAGGCAGAACTGGTCAAGCGGCTGGAAAAGGCCGTGGGAGCCCTGCCGGGGCAGGTCTACGAGGTCAGTCAGCCGATCCAGCTTCGCTTCAACGAATTGCTGGCCGGCGTGCGGGGCGATGTCGCCATCAAACTGTTCGGTGATGATTTCGACACGCTGTTGGCCACCGCCAACCAGATCTCCGCCGTCGTACAAGCCGTGCCGGGTGCCGCCGATGTTCGGGTGGAACAGGTATCCGGTGCGACATACCTGAATATGGAAGTCGACCGGGCCAAGGCCGCCCGTTACGGCCTGTCCGTCGCGGATGTGCAGGAAGTGCTGGCCATGGCCGTGGGCGGCTTGGAAGCCGGATTGCTGTACCAGGGCGACCGGCGGTTTGATATCGTCACCCGCCTGCCGGACGCCCTGCGCAACGACCCTGCCGCCCTGGCCGCGTTACCTATCCCGTTGCCCGCTGAAACGGTGGCTGGCCGGGGGGAAGCCGCCGTGCGCACCGTGCCATTGGGAGAGGTGGCAAGTTTCAACATCGCCGAAGGCCCCAACCAGATCAGCCGCGAAAACGGTAAACGCCGCATCGTGGTACAGGCCAATGTGCGCGGTCGGGATATCGGTTCCTTCGTGGCCGACGCACAGGCCCGTATCGCCACCCAAGTGACCGTGCCCGCCGGTTACTGGATCAACTGGGGCGGCCAGTTTGAAAACCTGATCGCCGCGCGTGAGCGGTTGATGGTGGTGGTGCCGGCCTGTTTCGCCCTGATCTTCCTGCTGCTTTACAGCGCCTTAGGCTCCGGTCGTGATGCCGCCCTGGTGTTCAGCGGGGTGCCGCTGGCGTTGACGGGCGGCATCCTGGCCCTGTTCCTGCGCGGGATGCCGTTTTCCATCTCCGCCGCCGTCGGCATGATCGCGCTTTCGGGTATCGCCGTGCTGAACGGTCTGGTCATGCTTTCCTATATCCGCCAGTTGCGGATCAAGGGCAGGACACTGGAACAGGCGGTGCGGGAGGGGGCGCAGACCCGACTGCGCCCGGTGCTGATGACGGCGCTGGTGGCCAGCCTGGGCTTTGTGCCGATGGCCCTGTCCACCAGCCCGGGGGCGGAGGTGCAGCGCCCCATCGCCACCGTGGTCATTGGCGGGCTGATCACCGCCACCTTGCTGACCCTGCTGGTACTGCCAGCACTCTACCGTCGCTTCGCCGGGCCGCTGGCCGGCGAGGGCGAAGAGGCGGAAGGGGATGCCCCGGCCCTGCCGGCTTCCCCTCATTGAACCATTGCCCACCCGGCGGTCCCGCCGCCGGGTTCCCCCTCCCTTTCATCAAACAAGGAGTTCATCATGCTGAAAATTTTCCTGCTGGCCACCAGCCTGCTGTTCACCGCCGGCAGCGCCCTGGCGGCCGAAAATCATGCCCACGGACATGGCCATGATCATTCCCATGCCGCAGATGCCAAAGGCCCGCATGGCGGTATCGTGCAAAGGCTGGCCGGGTTTGAGGCGGAACTGGTGTTGGCGGATGGCACGGTTCAGCTTTATCTGCTGGATGTGGCCACCGACAAGCCCGTGTCGGTTGAGGGCATACAGGCCAGCCTGCTGTTCACCCAGGGCAGCACCCGCAAGGGTACGCTGGTGCTGGCCCCGGCGGGTGACCATCTGATAGCCAATGGCACAGCACCGGAAGGAGCAGATGCAATGATCAGCCTGCGGACCAAGGACGGCAAATCAGGTCAGGCCCGGTTCGAACTGGGCGGCCACGCGCACTGAGGATATTGAGAGCCGAGTTTTCGGGACAGGCGTGAACCACCTTGGGCTTTTGCTCATCCACCAACGCACGGATCGGGCCTTTCAGCACGATCCGTGCCAAATACTATATTAAGCAGAGCATTTTTCATTACGACACCGAACCTATTTCATTGAAATTCTTTTAAAGATTTTATTAACCATTATTACCATCTACTAAAGTATAGGCTATACCGTCGAAGTAAGGATTCGGCCTTCATTTGCCACAAACAGGCGTTTAACGTTTTTCCTATAATAGAATCTTCTACCGATCACCGTCCGTATATGAGGAAAAACATGCGCTTGATCGATCTCTCGATCCTTTCAAAATTGGGCGTGTCCTTCGGGGCGGTGATCGCTGTCGTTCTGGGGGCTGGCATGGTCACCACCGACGGGCTGAACCAGTTGGATGAGGCGCTGCAGCGCAACAGCCAGTCCCAGGAAATGCTGCAGATCCTGGCAGAAGCAGAGTTGGCCAGCACGCGGCAGGAATCCTCCGTGCGCGGTTATATGGCCACGGGAAATGCCAGTTTTGTTGAGCAGTACCGCAAAGCCGGCGGTGATTTCGAACATGCGATGCAGAAAGCGCAGCAACTGGCAACAGAGGCCGAACAACAGCAGCGGCTTCAGGATCTATCGCGCGTGGCGGCAGATTGGCGGCAGAAGGTGGGGGATCAGGAAATCGCCTTGATGGCGCAGCCGGATGGCGTAGCCAAAGCCAAAGAAATTGCCAACGGCCCCACGGGCCGTGCCCTGCAGGCAAAACTGCACGATACTGTCATTGCCGCGCTAACCGCGGAGCAGCGTCGCCTGGCCCAAATTGTCGAAGCAGCGGAAGTAGAAAAGCAGCACGCGATGGTCGCCATCTGGGGCGGCGCCATCCTTGTGGCCATCTTTGCCATGCTGCTGGCGCTGCTGCTGTCCCGGCTGGTGGCGGCACCATTGCACAAGGTGGCGGAAATCCTGGCGAAGCTGAGCCGGAATGAACCAGTGGCCCCCTTGCGCTGGGAGCGTCGTGATGAAATCGGCCGTATCGCCAACGCCACCGATGCGTTGGGGGAAACGGTGACCCAATGTTTCGCCCAGGCGCAGATGATCGCTGAATTGCCGCTGGGGGTGATGACCTGTGACCCGGCCAATGATTTTCGCATCACCTATATGAACAAGCAGAGCCAGAAGGTGCTGAAGACCATTGAGAACCTGCTGCCCTGCAAGGTGGATGAGATGGTGGGCAAGTCCATCGACATCCTGCACAAGCATCCCGAACATCAGCGGCGCATCCTGGCCAACCCGGCCAACCTGCCGCACAATGCCAAGATCCGCGTCGGCGGCGAGGTGATGGATCTGCGCGTCAGCGCCATCCGCGACACGGCCGGCAATTATGTTGCCCCAATGCTGACCTGGTCACTGATCACCCAGCAGGTGAAGCAGACGGACGATTTCGAGGCTAATGTGAAGGGCGTCGTCGATCTGGTCAGCCAGGCGGCCGAGGAAATGGCGAATGCCGCCGTGAGCTTGAGCCAGACGGCTGAGCGGGCCCACGACCAATCCGCTGCCGTGGCCGCTGCCGCGCTGCAGGCCAGCACCAATGTCGCCACGGTGGCCTGCGCCACCGAAGAACTGGCCGCCTCCATCCAGGAAATCGGTCGTCAGGCGGAAGCCGCCAATGGCCGGACCAGCAAGGCGGTGGAAGATGCCGGCCATGCCGACACGTTGGTGGCGCAACTGGCCGATGCGGCGCGCGAGGTGGGGGAAGTTGTCGATCTGATCAATGCCATTGCCGCCCAGACCAACCTGCTGGCCCTGAACGCCACCATTGAGGCCGCAAGGGCGGGCGAGGCCGGCAAGGGCTTTGCCGTGGTCGCCAGTGAGGTGAAGGGTCTGGCCAACCAGACGGCAACCGCCACCGACCGTATCCGCGACAAGATCGCCGAAATCCAGGGCGCCAGTGATCGGGTGGGCAGCGCCCTGCGGGGGATCACCCAATCGGTGCGCGATGTGCATTCCACAGCGGCAGCCATCGCCGCGGCGGTGGAAGAGCAACAGGCCGCAACACGGGAAATTGCCAGCAATATCACCCAGGCTGCGGCTGGCACGCAGGAGGTGACGCAGAACATCACCGGCCTGAACCAATCCACCAGCGAAACCGGCGACGCCGCGCAGCAGGTGAGCACCGCCGCCGGCGAGCTTTCCGGCGGGGCCAGCCGGCTGTCGCGCCAAGTGGCGCAGTTCTTGGCGAATGCCCGCGCGGCTTAAAGACTTCGGAAAAGGGAGGGGTGGCGACCTGCTGTCGCCACCCCCTTTATGCACGGTTCAGTGCTGGCCAGACAGGCCAACCTTGAAACCGGGCTGGTTCATCGGGTGGTTCTGGTCTCGGAACACCGAGCGGTCACTCTTCATCATGATGACCTCAAAATACGGCCGGAACTCCTCATCCGTGATGCCGAAAGCCTGCTGGGTTTTGTCGAAGAAGACCCGTTCCTCCGGCTCCGCCTCGCCGTCGGCCAGCGCGCTATCCACCAGATTCATCAGGATGCAGAGGCGCTGTGCCGTGGTCAGCACCGGTGTGGCCTCGGCCAGGAACTGTTCATGGCTGTGGCTGCGGACATATTTGAAGGCAGAGTCCAGCAAGGCCTGGTTATTAGCACCAACGCCAATAACGCCGCCCTTGCTGTCACCGCCGATCACCGCCAGCAGATGGCCCACCTCTTCGGGGTCCATCTCGCCATCGGCGGCCATGGTGTAGATCAGGGCGATGGTGAACGCCTTGTGCGGCGTCATCTGCTCGCCCTTGTCGCTCTTGAACATACTGAACAAGCTCATGGAATCACATCCTGCCAAGTTATATGTTTGGTAAACATCCCTCAAAGGGCGGCGGCCGTGCCATCAATCAGCGGCCCACCCCGGGGATCACGGAAAGGATGCGCGCCATCCAGATGACGGCGCAGCAGCCTCATATTGCGGTCATTGGCCTTGAAGACGAAATCAGCCGCCCAGCCGACCAGGGGGATGGCCCCCAGCACGGTATCCAGCGCCACATTCCCAGCCATGCGGACCAGCAGGGCACGCGGCACCCGCAGCCGGGCCGCCTCCAGGATCAGCCAGGCGGAAATGCTGCCGCTGGCCAGCGTCCCCAGACCGGGGATCAGGTTCAGCAGCGGGTCCAGCCCGAAGCGCCAGCCGAGCAAGGGCAGGCGGAAGGCATTGTCCAACAGACCGGAAACACGCTCCAACCGTCGCCGCACACGCCAGTGACGATCGGAAAAGCCAGCGCCGGTTGCCAGAACCGGGGCATAGGAGCGCAAACGCGGGGACATTCGGGGCGGCCTTTGCGCGTCAGATCGCGGCCAACCACCAAGCCCCCAGCCGCTGCCGACGCGGCCAGGACAGCCGGAACAATCCCGACCGCCGGCCTGCCCGCGCACGACGCAGCGCGGTGGCAACCTGGGCGAAGCGGATAATGTAGGGCAATTGATAGGTCATAACAGGCTCCTTCACGACCAAGCGACAGCTTCGTCCAAGGAGTCCGACATCACGTGGCGTTAAACCACGTCAGAGGGGCCCGGACCCGAGACTGACCTGATGTAAGAAGCCATGCCGCATGGCACAAGCCCTGCCGGACAAAAATATTCAGCGACCACACCGACCACCCATCACACATCCGCCCAGAGCCGCAGCAGGTTATGATAGCTGTTGGTCAGCGACAGCACACCCGGATGGTCGGGCACATCCTGGTTCAGCCGCACAATGGCCATATCCATATCGAACAGGATGCGGCGCTGCGCATCATCGCGGATCATGCTTTGCACCCAGAAGAAGGAAGACACGCGCGCGCCCCGCGTCACCGGCCGGACATGGTGCAGGCTGCTGCTGGGATAAAGCACCATGTGACCGGCCGGCAGCTTCACCTGCTGGGTGCCGAACAGATCCTCGATCACCAACTCCCCGCCATCATATTCGTCGGGCTCGGCGAAGAACAAGGTGCAGGACAGGTCGGTGCGGAGGCGCTGGCCGGTGCCCGCCACCAGTCGGATGGCATTATCGACATGGGCGCCGAAATGCTGCCCCCCCGCATAACGGTTGAACATCGGCGGCAGGATGCGGGACGGCAAGGCCGCCGACATGAAGAGCAGGTTGCGCGACAGCGCCTGCAGGATCATCTGCCCCAGTTCCTGCGCCACCGGGTGATTCTCCGGCAGTTGGGCATTATCCTTCACCTTGGCGGATTGGAAACCGGCGGTCCCCTTCCCATCCACCCAATCGGCCGCATCCAGGGTCGCGCGGGCCTGCCCCACCTGTTCAGGGGTCAGCACATTGGGGATGGCGATCAACATGGCGCATATCCTGGTGAAAACGGCAAGGGAGCCAGCTTATAGCGAATGCACCTGAGAGCTACTCTGATTTGCATCAATACCCCCATGAAAAAGGGGAGCGGCTGTGCGGCCGCTCCCCTTCCCCCTTGTAGCGCTCTTCAGCGTCAGATCAGAACGTGTAGCCGACCGTCAGCGTGGCATTGCGCCCCGTGCCGGGGTTGGCCCAGCCATTGGTCGGGTTGCTGCGGATCTTGGTGTAATAGGTCTCGTCAAACAGGTTCGTGACATTGAGCTGCAGCTTCACCTGATCGTTCAGCTGATAAGAGACAGCGGCGCGGTGGACCCAATAGCCCGGCACCTTGTACATGGCCAGGGCGTTGGAATTATTGGGCAGCATCTTGCCCTGATAGGTCACACCATAACCCAACTGCACCCCGACCGGCAGGTCATAGGTGGTCCAGATGCTGAAGGCATGGCGCGGCGTGGCCGTCAGCACCGCGCCTTGACCACCATTTGCCCCAGCCAGCGCGCTGGCGCAACTGGCCTGGGTCGGGTTGGCAAGGCAGTAATCGGAAACACCCTGCAAGACCTCGCTGTCCAGGAAGGTGTAGTTGGCGAAGATACCCCATTCCGGCGTGACGTGACCGGCAGCGCCCAGGGCGACACCATCCACCCGCGACTTGCCATCCAACTGCTGATCCGGCACGCCCGGTTCGTTGGACGCCACCTTGTAGTTGGTGCGGTCGTTGCGGAAGATGGCGGCGGTCAGCGACAGTTGCTCATCCAGCACATCCCACTTGGTGCCCAGTTCAATGTTTTCCGCCGTTTCCGGCTTCACATTGCAGGTCGGGTTGGTGGCGGAAGTGGAGCAGGCACCATTGACGGCACTTTGTGACGGCGTCTTGGAATTGCCATAGCCGATATAGATCGAGCCAAAGGGCAGCGGCTTATAGACCGCCCCGACGCGCCAGGAGAACAGATGCTCCTTGTTGCTGGCCGTCGGATTGACCGTGGTGGTCTTGCCGGTGGCCGTATAGGCGTAGCTGGTGCTGTGATAGTCACCATCGGTGCGCTCCCAGCGCATCCCGCCATTCAGCTCAAACTGCTCGGAAAGCTGGGTGCGGTCGAACAGATAAACCGCCTGGTTGTTCAGCGTGGAATCGACATCGCTGGTGACGGTGAAATTATCCGGCCCAGTCCAGACGCTGTTGGGATTGGCGATGGAGATCGGCACAAAGCTGGCCGTCGGCACCGTGCCGTTGGGATTGCGCAGGCGATTACCCGACTTCTGGTCGAACTTCTCCGACGAGATCGCAGCACCCAGCACGATATCATGCTTGATGCTGCCCGTCTGCAGCGAGGCCTTCAGATCGGTCTGGTTATAGAAGATGCTGGTATCGGCATCGCGGGTGATGCCGCGATTGGTGCTGGGCGTGAAGATGCCCGCCGGGGTACAGCGCGCCCCGGTATAGGCATTAATGCCATTGGCCAGACACCAGGTACCCTGCAGATAGGAAGTGGTGACCAAGCTGTCCACCTGCTGCCAGCGGGTCAGGTTGCTGATCGACAGCGTGTCGTTGAAGCGATGATCCACCTTCAAGGTGGCCATGTTCAACGTACTCTCCTGCGTGTCGATATTGCTGTAGCCGTAATAGGCCTCACGATCAATACCGGCCAGCGGCCCGTGTGACACGGCGTTCAACCCATAGGGCACGCCATACAGCGGGATATTGTCATCCTGCTGATGGAGATAGCTGATGGAAACCTGGGTATCGGTATTCAGGCCCAGGGTGATCGACGGCGCGATGCCCCAGCGCTTGGCATCCTCCACATCGCGCTTGGGCACATCATTGCGGTGCCACATGCCGTTCAGGCGGATGGCCGTATTCTCATCCAGCAACTGGTTGGTGTCGACCGTGGCGCGGTAATAATTATCCGTACCGATGCCGGCGGTTGCCTTGGTGAAGCTATCATCCTGCGCCACCTTGCTGACCATATTGATGGTGCCGCCGACGGAGCCAGAGCCGTTGAACACGGAGTTGGCGCCGTTCGTCACCTCGACCTGCTGCACATTGAAGCTGTCGCTGCGCACATAGGCACCGCTGTCGCGCACGCCATCGATGGTGATGTCGCTGTTGGCGGAATAACCGCGCAGATTGACACTGTCGGAACCACCGGCCCCTCCCTCACCCGCGCCAAAGGTAATACCCGGCACGGTGGACAGGATGTCGGTCAGCGAAATCAGGTTCTGCTCCTCCATCACCGCCTTGGGAATGACCGTGATGGTCTGCGGCGTGTCGCGCAGCGGGGCGACATATTTCGGGGAAGCCACCCGCTCCGGCGGCTTCTTCTCATTGGCCACGCCCTGGCCTTCGACGCTCAGCGTCGGCAGCATCATGGTACCACCGCTGGCATTGCCCTGCTGGGCCGGTTGCGCCAGGGCGGGGGCGGCCACCGCCGACACCACACCCGCAGAAAGCGCCGCCATCAGGGCCATACGGCCACGCACCAGATTCGAACCCGACTTCTCTTCCATTTCAGAGACCCTTCCCTTCACCGTTTGTTTCGGTGAGCAATTCATTATCAATGTTATTCGCATACGAAAAATCAGGACCGGACAGTCCTGGTCATTCCGCTGCCATGCCTTCACAGCCGCAAGGCCTGAAGAATATTTGGCTGCGCGCACGATATTGCGAACAATTCACATTAACAATGCTGTCGCATCGGGTACGGGATACCCGCGCCAGCACACCGTTTTCACATAACATATTGAAATAAATATATTTTTTTATTGGTCGGGCAGCAGCGCAGCCCAGCCCGTCACTCAAGGCATGGCTTTATCGCCGGGGGGAGCGGTTTTGTCGCCACAGATCGCGCGGAAACCGGCGGCGATATAGCGCGGCATCCGGGCCCGCACCGCCGCAACATCGTTTGACGCCAAAGCACCGCCGGAGAGTCGCTCGATCCGGCCGGTCTGGGCGAAGGCCAGCAACATGGCGCCGGAGAGGAACTGATAGCTCCAGAGCAGATCCTCTTCTGTCGCCCCCGGCAGGATGGGGCGCAGCACATCCAACAGGCGATGAATGACGGGATCAAAATAACGGGCCATGGTCTGCCCGCCCCAGTCGGGCGTGTTGTTCACCTGCGCCAGCAGGGCAAAATAATCCGACCAGCCGCGCCCGCCCGCCGCCCAGATATCCAGCATTGGGCCGACAAAGGCCTCAATCACCCCTTCAACCGTCAACCCCTCCGGCCCCGGATCGGCCTGATAGCGGTTGAGGGAGGCGATGCGCGCCCGGTTCAGAATGTCCGCCCGGCGCAGGAACACCGCATCGAACAGGCCCATTTTGGTACCGAAATAATAATGGGCAAGCGCCACATCCACCCCGGCCTCGCGGGTGATCTGGCGCACGGTGACGCCGTAGAAGCCATGCCGGGCAAACAGCTTCTCCGCCGCGTCCAGTATCCGCTCCCGCGTTTCCTCGCCCTTCTCAGATCGGGGGCCGCGCGCCACCACGCTGCCGAACGGTTCACCGCCTTGTTCCAACTGTCTCCCCACAAACACGCCCGGGCCACCGGTGAGCGGTCCGATGCCAAGGTCACCCGCGCGCAGCGATACGTCAACTCCAACAAAAAACGCAGCGACGGCAGCGACCTGGCGCGGAAGGCCGGTTTGGTGTCAGCGCCGGAACTTGTCCGACAGCACCAGCGACGACATGGTGCGCTCTACCCCCGTCACCAGACCCAACTGGTCCAGCACCCGGTCGATATCCTGCACGGTCGGGGCGGCGACCACGGCCATCATGTCGTAACTGCCGGAAATGGCGCTCAGCGATTCCACCTCCGGGATGCGCTTCACATCGCCGACGATGCGGGCAATCATTTTCGGGTTGGTGGAGAGCAATACATAGGCGCGGATCAGCCGGGCGGTGGCGTAATCGCTGCGCAGCGTATAGCCCTGGATGATGCCCAGCCGTTCCAGCCGGGCAATCCGCGCCTGCACGCTGGACCGCGCCAGCCCCAGCTTGCGGGCCAGCGATGCCGTGGGTTCGCGCGCATTGGCGCGCAGCAATTGCAGCAGCGCCAGATCGGTGCCGTCCTGCTCCCCCGTTTCCGTCACCAGCGCACCCGCCCCAGCAGCCCATCCGCATCCAGATGGTTCTGCAGCAGCCGGGCCAGCGCCTGCTGGGCCGGGTCGGCATGGATCTGGTGGTGGGCCAGATTGACCGGGCCGACCCCATGTTCCCCGCTATAGCTGCCATCATAGCGGCCCACCAGCAGGTCATAGATGCCACGGCGCACGCCATCCACCCGGTCAGGCGGGTAATCAGCATCCAATTCCTTGGGGATCACCAGATTGAAATGGTCGCCGCCATCACCGCGATGGCCGAAACCACAGATCAGCAGGCCCGGATGGTTGGCCCGCACCCAAGCCGTCGCCTCTGCCCGGAACGCGCTCATCTTGCCGCGCGCGAGCGAGATATCCAGCCCGATCACCCGGCCCAGGCCCCGCAACCCCTCTGAAATGGCGTGGCGCAGCGCCCACAGTTCCGCCGGGGGGCCGGGAATGGCATCGGCGATCAGGCCACTCTCATAGCCCTGTTCCAGCACCGCCAGCAGCAGCGCCTCCAGGTCCAACTGATCAGCCCCGGTGGTGGACATCAGTTCCACCAGCAAGGTTTCATCCGGCGGCGGGCCGCCGAACGGGTTGCGCAACTGGGGCCGGTGGTGCAGGGCCGCCTTCAGGGCCGGCCCGCTCATGCTTTCAAAGGCAGAAAGGAACTCCCCCGCCTGCCCATCCAGCAGGGCCTGGATCGGGCCGATGGCGTCCAAATCGCGCGGCACCACCAGGGCGGTGACTGTCTGTTTCGGCAGCGGCAGCAGGTCCAGTACGGCGGCGGTGACGATGCCGAAGCTGCCGCCCGTGCCGATGAAAAGCTGTTTGAAATCCAGGCCCGTGCTGTTCTTGCGCAGGCCCTTCAGGTCGCCGGCGATGCGGCCATCGGGCAGCACCACCTGCAATGACAGCACATTGCGCCGCGCATCGCCATAGCGCAGCACCCGCGACCCGCCGGCATTGGTGGAGATCATGCCGCCGACGCTGGGGCTGGCGGAAATATCAATGGGAAACCACAGGCCGTGTGGGGCCAGCTTCTCATTCAGCCGGTCCAGATCCCAGCCGGCCCCCACGGTGACGGCGCGGTTGGCCATATCCAGATCAAACAGCCCGGTCAGGCGCGACAGCGACAGCACCAACTGTTCGCCCGACCCATCGGGCACCGACGCCCCGACCAGCCCGGTATTGGCCCCCTGCGGCACCAGCCGCACCTTGTGCAGGTGGCACAGGCGCAGGATGGCGGCCACCTGTTCGGCGCTGTCCGGCCGCACCACCGCCAGTGCCCGCCCGCCGCCATAGCGTGCGGCGGTCTGATAGGGGGCCAGATCGCCCGCCTCGCTCAACACGTGACGCGGGCCGACGATGGCGGCCAGGCTGGTGATGAAGGCACCCAGATCCATAAGGCTCAACACTCCGCAGCGGGTCCGGCTTTCTGTGCTGCCGTCATCTTGAAGATGCCCTGCGCGTTGGAACTGTCAAACCGCAAATCCAGGCCGCTGCTACGCGGCCCCGGCGGGGCCACCACGTCGCGGGAGATGAACTCATAGAAGGAACCGGGCACCGTGCGGGTAACGGTGCTGCCATCGGCGGCCAGGAAGGGCCGTTCCACCTGGGCCGCCCGGATGGCCGTCTGCCGCACGCTGCCCTGGGCGGAGATTTCCACCTTCTCCTTCATCGGGAACTGGCGCAGCTTCAACTCTTCGGCATGGGCCAGCACGTCGGGTACCCGGTCGGTGGCATGGTTGAAACGGTTGCCTTCCGTGGCGATCCAGCCCATTTCCGCCGAGGCGGCCAGGACGGTTTCATAATCCGCCAGCGCCGGCACCGGGTGCTGGCGGTCGAAGCAGCCGGCCAGGGTGGGCAACAGTTCCACCGCATCGGCCAGGGGCAGGAAGCGGCGGCTGGCCAGCCGGTCTAGCGCTTGCTTGGCCCAGGATGTCAGCGGATCGCGGGAATTGCCGAAGATGCGCGATGCCGCCTGTTGCACCGGTTCGGGGAAGCGGTCGGGGTGGATTTCGCTGACGAAATATTGCGCGATATCTTCGGGGAAATCGCGGTGGGCATAGGCCCGGCCGGTCATGCGCAATTTATCCAGCGGATAAATCCCGGCCACGGCATAACCCAGCGGTTCCAGAATCCGACCGAAGGCGGCGGTGCCGCCGGGCAGGTCGCCCGTTGCCATATCCACCGTGCGCAGGGCGCCATGGTCGAACACCAGCCGGGCGCGCTGCGATTGTTCGGCAACATAGCGCGTGCCCTCCGGCACCTCCTCCAGCAGGCGCTGGAACAACACCATGGACAGGGCCATGGAGAGCACGGCGCGCGGCACGTCTGGCCCCTCGCTGGTCCGCAGGTCGGGGCGGATATCCAGCAGCCCCAACAACCGCCCGCTGTCGGCTTCACCCAGGGTGGCGCTGGTCAGGATGGACAGGTGGCTCATGGTTGGGGGCCTTTCTGGTTGGGGGGAGATCAGCTTGGCGCCCCCTTTACCGTCACCCCGGCGCAGGCCGGGGTCCAGGGGCCAAAAGCGCCTCGCTCTACGAAACTGGACCCCGGCCTGTGCCGGGGTGACGGTAGAGAGGGGGAGTCATGGTGCGCTATTTTGGAGGTCGTTCCCCCCCCTCACCCCATCTCCGGAAACTCAATCCCCTGTGCCAGGGGCAGCGAGGTGCCGTAATTGATGGCGGAGGTCTGGCGGCGCATATATTGTTTCCAGGCGTCAGACCCGCTTTCGCGCCCGCCGCCAGTTTCCTTCTCGCCCCCGAAGGCCCCGCCGATTTCCGCCCCACTGGGGCCCATATTGACATTGGCGATGCCGCAGTCAGACCCATCGGGGGCCAGGAAGCGCTCGGCCTCCAGCAGGTCGCGGGTGATGATGGAGGAGGACAGGCCCTGCGGCACGTCATTCTGCAACGCCACCGCTTCCTCGAAATCGCTGTAGCGCAGCACATAGAGGATGGGGCCAAACGTTTCGTGCTTCACGATCGCCGTCTGGTCCGGCATCTCCACCAATGCGAGATAGGCGTAATACGCATCTGGGAACGTTTCGGCCAGCGCCCGCCCGCCGCCATGCACCACGCCACCCTGCGCCTTCGCCTGGGTGAGCGCCGCCTCCACCGCGTCAAAGGCGGGTTTGTCGATCAGCGGCCCCATCAGGGTGCCAGCGTCGCGCGGGTCGCCCGGCTGGATGGCGGCAAAGGCGGTTTTCACCGCTGCCACCACCTTGTCATAGCAATCTTCATGCACGATCAATCGGCGCAGGCTGGTGCAGCGCTGGCCCGCCGTGCCGACGGCAGCGAACAGGATGGCCCGTACCGCCAGCTTCAGGTCAGCCGAGGGGGTGACGATCATGGCATTGTTGCCGCCCAGTTCCAGGATCGACCGGCCAAAGCGCCCGGCCACCACCGGGGCGACGTCGCGGCCCATGCGGGTGGAACCGGTGGCGCTGACCAGCGGGATACGCGGATCGGCAGCGAGCTTTTCCCCCACATCCTTCAGCCCGAACAGCAGTTCCGACAGGCCTGCCGGCGCATCACCAAACCGGGCCAGCGCCTTTTCAAACAACTTCTGCGTGGCCAGCGCCGTCAGCGGAGTCTTTTCCGACGGCTTCCAGATCACCGGATCGCCGCAAACCAGGGCCAGCGCGGCGTTCCAGGCCCAGACGGCGACGGGAAAATTGAAGGCGGTGATGATGGCGACCGGCCCCAGCGGCTGCCAGGTTTCCACCATCCGGTGGCGCGGCCGTTCAGAGGCGATGGTCAGCCCGTGCAACTGGCGCGACAGGCCGACGGCGAAGTCGCAGATATCAATCATCTCCTGCACCTCGCCCAGCCCTTCCTGGACGATCTTGCCGGCCTCCAGCGTCACCAGCGCCCCCAGATCGGCCTTATGCTCCCGCAGCACCTCACCAAACAGGCGCACCAGTTCCCCGCGCCTTGGGGCGGGAACGGTGCGCCAGACCTTGAAGGCGGCAGCAGAACGGGCAATGGCGGCTTCCACCTGTTGGGGGCTGTGGGCCTGAACCGCCCCGATAACGGCGCCATCAATGGGGGAGCGGGAGAGGATGTCGCCATCGGTGACAAGGCCGGTAAGGCCAAGCCGGTGCAGCAGGGCGGAAAGGTCGGACATGGGGCAGGCCTCCGGTATGTATATGGATGGGCGGTTTTTTGGGCTTTGGTGTTATTCAATACAGGGTACGCACCATTTTACCGTCATTCCCGCGAAGGCGGGAATCCAGACAACGGTGCCATTACCAAAGCAACTTCTAAT
The DNA here is from genome assembly GCF_009495745.1 of Niveispirillum sp. SYP-B3756. Classification (GTDB taxonomy): domain Bacteria; phylum Pseudomonadota; class Alphaproteobacteria; order Azospirillales; family Azospirillaceae; genus Niveispirillum. Next base: position 345,920 of record NZ_WIDQ01000002.1, on the reverse strand, counting down.
TGATGCGTCTGCTGGATTCCCGCCTTCGCGGGAATGACGGTGGGAGAGGGCAGCAGCCAGTTCCTCTAATCCTCACGCATAAACCTTGCCGAACCGGTTAGCCAGGAAGCGGTCCAGCTTCATCTCCTCCTGCCGGACGAAGCCCTTGGCCGGCAGGTGGCCTTGCGCCTGCAGATCCAGCATGGCGCAGATGCCGGCCGCCGTGCTCATCTGGATGGCCGACAGGAAATGGCCATCCACCTCTTCGCCATGGATATGGCGGACGATGCTTTCCTGTTCCAGCCGGCCATGGCGCTTGCCGGACACGGTGCAGAAGACCAACACCACATCCTGCATGGTGATGGGCAGAGCTTCTTCCAGCACTTCCTTCAACAGGTCGCGCCGGCGGGCCAGCCGCAAATCTTCCACCAGCAGCTTGATCAGGGCGCAATGGCCCGGATAACGGATGGATTTATAGGTCAGGTTCTCCACCCGGCCCGCCAGCGTCTCCACCAGCGATCCCAGCCCGCCCGAGGTGTTGAACGCCTCATAGGTCACCCCTTCCAGGGCGAATTCCTCCAGGTCTTCCAGCGGCGGCAGCTCCACCTTATGGCCGTCCTGCACCGCCTCGCACGGGTTCAGATATTCGTTGATCAGCCCATCGGTGGACCAAGTGAGATTATATTTCAAGGCATTGGTGGGATAGCGCGGCAGCGCGCCGACGCGCAGCTGCACATCGCGCAAACTGTCGAACCCTTCCGCCAGCCCATGCGCGGCGATGGAGACAAAGCCGGGTGCCAGCCCGCATTGCGGCACAAAGGCGCTGTTGGCCTTGGCCGCGACTTCCTTCACCACGCGGGTGGAGGCGACATCTTCGGTCAGGTCGAAATAATGGATGCCGGCATCAAAGGCGCCATAGGCAATGGTGGAGGTGGCATGGAACGGCAGGGCGTTCAGCACTGCATAGCGCCCCGCCATGGCGCGGCGTAGGGCCGGACCATCTTGGATATCCAGTTCCAGCGTCTCCACACCCAGATCGGTGAAGCGTTTCAGGGCGGCGGCACTATGGTCGGCCACCGTCACCTTGTAATCGCCGCTGCGGCGCAGCAGCAGCGTGATGGCAAGGCCGATCTTGCCGGCACCCAGCAACAGAATGTTCTTCATAACGCCCTCACCTTCCTGGATTATTTTCATCCATGGTCAGGGCTGGGGCGACCGGCGGGAAGCCGGCGAAGTGACGGAAAGACGGATAAGTATCGGCGGATAGACGGTTTGGCCGGCGAATTGCCAAACCGTCTATCCAACAGATTCCCTATCAGGCGGGCAGGCTGGGGAAGCCGGGCTTCGGGGTGAAGCGGCGTTCCGGCCGGCCGCGATGGCCGGTGCGATAGGCCAGCAGATTGCCGGCCTGCGGCTGGGCGACCAATGCCTCCTCTGACAGATCGACAGAAGCCGTCGTCACCAGCAGCAGGTCCAGATCCTTGCCACCAAAGGCGACACAGGTGGGCTGTGACGCCGGCACCGGCAGGATCAGATCAATTTCCCCATCCGGGCGGAAGCGCACAATGCGGGAAGCACCCCATTGCGCACTCCAGAGATAACCGTCGGCATCCACCGTCGCCCCATCGGGCGAGGCCCCATCAGGCGTGCGGGCAAAGGGGCGGCGGTTGGCCGGCAGCCCCGTCGCGGCGTCCACATCATAGGCGTACATTTCGCCGGGAATGCTGTCGGCAAAATACATGGTGGTGCCATCCGGGCTCCAGCAGGTGCCGTTGGAGATGTGGAAGCCGCCTTCATGCCGGGTCACCGTGCCATCACCGGCCAGGGTGAACTGGCTGCCCAGGTTAGCAGCACCGGCCTTGGCGGCGTCCTCCACCATGGTGCCAGCCCAGAACAGGCCGTTGGGTCCGACACGGCCATCGTTGAAGCGGATGCCGCAGCCGCTTTCCAGCAACTGGTCGATCCAGAGCAGCCGGCCGCTGGGCGGATCGAACAGGGCGAACCCCTGCTCAAAGGCGCAGACCAGCGCATCCATCCCCTCCACCAGCCCGAAGGAGCCGAGGCGCTGCGGCGTGGCGAAGGTTTCCAGAATGCCGCCGGGCGTCCAGCGATGCATCCGGCGGCCGACAATATCGGTCCACCAGGCCACACCCTTACGGTCATCCCACAGCACGCCCTCGCCCAGCCCGTCACGGGTAGCGACAATCTCGATCGGTTCGATAGTCATGGTTTCCCCCCTTATTCAGTATTTGCTTGAGAGCGGCACCGGGATGGATGTGGGCGGGTGGTGCAATGAGACTGAGAAAAGTCTACCTGTCCCGCATCGTCACCGCAGTTCCCTAACCGTCACCCATGCTGCGGCCGGGGTCCAGGGGCCAAAGGCGCATTGCTCTATGAAACTGGACCCCGGCCTTCGCCGGGGTGACGGTAGAGAGAACAGAAGTAGCTGATCAGATCTTCAGCCCTGAACAAACGGAACAGGACCAGCCCCCGCTCACCCTTTCGCGCAAGCCGCCACCAAGGCGGCGGTGCGGCGGTCGATTTCGGCCAGATCGCGGCCGGGCTGGTAAATCTCCGACCCGATGCCGAAGCCGACGGCACCGGCCTGACGCCAAGACTCCATCTCCGCCGCACCCACGCCACCCACGGCATAGACACCGACCTCACGCGGCAACACAGCCTTGATGGCCTTCAGATGGCCCGTCCCCACCGTGGCGGCGGGGAACAGCTTGATATGGCGGGCACCGGCACCGATGGCGGCGAAAGCCTCCGTCGGGGTCATGAAGCCGGGGAAAGGCACCAGCCCCCGTTCCACCGCGCGGCGGATCACCGAAACATCACTGTTGGGGGTAACGATCAGCCGGCCGCTGGCATCGGCCACCCGGTCGACATCCGCCGGGGTCAGCACCGTGCCGGCGCCATGCAGACACTGGTCGCCCAAAGCTTCCCCAAGACGGCGGATGCTTTCAAACGGGTCGGGGGAGTTCAGCGGCACCTCGATCACCCGGATGCCATGGCCGATCAGCACGCGGGAAACGTCCAGCACCTCGTCCGGCGTCACCCCGCGCAGGATGGCTACCAGCGGCACGGCGGACAGATATTTGTTCAGCAGGTCGGCAGCTTTCTTTTCCATCATCCTCACCATTGGGTCCGTTCCATCACGGCGGCCAGTCCCGCCAATACGCAATCCCCACCATCCAGCCGGCGGCTGGGCACAGCCAGCAGCGACAAAGCCTCGGCATAAAGCCCCGTCAGGGCCGGTTCGCCCACCAGCACGACGGTGGCGGCGCGCTCCCCGGCGGTGGCCGGGAACAGGCTGATCGCCTGGGCCACATCGGCGCCGATGATCAGGCCGGACAGGAAGCTGCCGGCCAGGGCCGGGTCCAACTGGCCACGCATCTGGCGGGCGCGGGTTTCAAACAGCCGGTGCAGGATGGCCCCACCCGACGCCACACCGCGTTCCGCCCCCTGGCGGAAGGTGGCGGCATCGGTGGGGGCCTTGCGGTGCGGCGGCGGCACCAGCACCGACCCGCCATTCAGCAGGGCGAACAGTTCCCCGGACAGGGCCGTCTGAAAGGTCTCCACCACGCCGTCATGCACCAGGGCCCATTTGGCATGAGTGCCGGGCAAGCAGATCAGGTGGCGGCCACGGCGCAATTCCGGGTGCAGCGCCAGCAGGCCGATCAGCTGGGTTTCCTCCCCCCGCATCACATCGGGGGCACCGGTCGGGTTGACACAGGCCAGCCCTGGCACGATGCGCACACCGGGCCGCACCTCCAGCAAGGCCGATCCCAGCGCCTCCGCCCCCGCCGGGCAATCCAGATAGGGGGTCTGTACCCAGCCGATGGAGGAACCGACCATGCCGGCCAGCAGCACCGGCAGGCTGCCATGCTGGGCCACCCAGGGACGGGTCAATTCGTCCAGCAATTCCCCCGCCTTGCCGCCCGCTGTGGCAATGCCGGGCCCATCCACCCGCGCCTGCACACCACCGGGGCCATTCAGGTAAAGGCGCAGGTTGCTGGTCCCCCAGTCACCGGCAATGTAAAGCCTTGTCATCTCGCCATTCCCATCCCAGCGCATCCGCCCTTGCCCGGTCGTCGTATTATCTCTCATTTATATGATAATTTTTCCCCTGCCAAGGGTGGGGTGGCGATAAGGCGCACCGGGCGGCCACCCCATACAAAAGCATAGGCCCTATCAATTTGATATTGTTGGAGGCTGCAATTTTCCGCCCCATTGGCTAGGATGATGAAAACAAGCAAAAGCGGAGGGTCCGCGATGCGGGCGGCCTTTAACCGGCTTCTGGCAGGGGTCTGGCTGATAGCGCTGCTGGCGGGGGCAGCCAGCGCGCAGGCCCCGGTGGAATACCGGATCGAATATAATGGCTCTGCCGCCGGGCAGAATGTCCGCTCCTATTACCGTGACCTGATCGAACTGGTGCTGGCGCGCACCCAAGCCCGCTTCGGCCCGGCGCGCCTTGTGGATGTGCCGGGCTCCAGCCCGCAGGGGCGGCTGCTGGCCATGCTGGAACATGGCCAGTTGGATGTACTGTGGACCGCCACCAGCCGGCAGCGCGAAAGCCAGGCTCTGGCCATCCGCATTCCACTGGATATGGGATTGACCGGCCAGCGGGCGCTGGTGATCCGCAAGCAGGATGTGGCCCGCTTTGATGCCATCCGCGATCTGGATGATTTGCGACGATTCAAGGCCTGCCAGGGTGCCTATTGGCCGGATAATGACATTCTGCGTGCCGGCGGCCTGCGCGTGGTCGAATATGACTGGATCGACCTGGCCTATCCGGCCATGCGCACGCACGAATGCGATTACCTGCCCCGCGCGGTGAATGAGATTGATGGGGAGGTGGCGACGCTCGGCGGCGACGATCTGGTGGTTTATGACCGGCTGATCATCGCCTATCCCATGCCGATGTATCTGTTTGTCTCCCGCAACAATGTAAAATTGGCCGAGCGGCTGCAGGCGGGCCTGGAAGGGCTGGTCGCGGATGGCGGCCTTCGCCGCTTCATGGAGCACCACCCGGCCACCGCTGGCGTTTTCCGGCCCAACCGCTTTCTGGGGGTACGGGTGTTGCGGCTGAACAACCCGGACCTGCCACCAGGAACCCCGCTGAGTGACCACCGGCTGTGGCTTGATCTCGCCGGCCTTTTCCCACCCGCGTGAAGCAATTCCGTCACTTGGCCCCCAAATGTTCAGCACGGATTACCCAGGGGCATTGCCCATGCCCTGGTTGTTGGTGCCGACGCTTGAGGAAAGCCAGACCGGGCGAACCAGCCAGAGAGCCATGCCCAGCAGGCTGAGATCGGTGAGCAGCACAGGGATCACCGCCCCCCCGGTCCATGGCAGCAGCCAATGCCGCCCTGCAATCAACAGCAAGTAGGCCGTCGCCAGCCCCCAGGCGAAGACCGGATGATACAGCCACCCTGCCCAGCGGGTCAGATTGAGCGTTACAACGACCAGGGCGGTAAGCCCCAGCAGGAGCCAGGGCGTCTGGCCGGCAAACAGGTTCGCCGCCAGCAACAGCAGGGGCAGAACGGCATAAAGCTGGTTATTGGCCCGATAAAGACGGCAGGACAGGCTGCTGGCCCCATCTCCCGCCTTGCGCAGCCACAGCAGTTTCATGCCGCTGTCGATTACCCACAGGCACAGCAGGCTGAGCAGGATATAGACGACCAGCACCACGGTGCTGCCGAAGCGGGCATAATGGATGGGGCGGAGCGCGCTTTCCAGCGCGCCCCAGATGCCGCCAGCCGGGGCCGTCTGCACCAGCCGGACGGGACCGCCGGCAAGGTCGCAGAGGGCACGCACACTTCCCCCGCCTTCGCCCCACCATTGCAGGCTGCGCAGGCGCAAAAGTCGAACCTCCACACGGTCACCGTTCCGGTTGATCCCGGCAAAGCGCGTCTCCGGTGCGGCCGCCAGCGCGTCCGTAACGCAGCGATCCAGCCGTCCCAGTTCGAGCGACCGGGTGGCGTCTGGCTTCTCCGGCTTTTCCCCCATCACGCCCAGCGCTTGCGAAAGGGGGGCTGTTGCAATCTTCAGCCCGAGAATGGCACCGGTCAGTGCCATCAGCAGCAGAAACGGCGTCAGCCAGAGGCCAATACGCTTGTGGCTTTCACTGAGATCCAGCAGCGCCGAACTGCGCCGCCAGCGCCAGGCATCGCGGATCTGCTTGCCATGGATGAACAGGCCGGTGCCCGCCAGAATGGTGATCAGCGCCCCGGTCAGCCCCATGGCCAGCCGCCCCCAGGGCTTGGGCAGCAGCAGATCGGTGTGGATGCGACGGAACAGCCCGTCAGCGGCAAGATTGTTCCAGGGTGCCCGCAATCCGGTCGCCGGGTTGACCATCAATACCTGTGGGGCCCCGCTGCCGGGAACAGGACCGGCATAGACATGAAAGGGCCGCAGGGGCGTGGGGGCCAGCAGATTCCAGTTATCCCCCACATCCCCGCCCTGCAGGGTGAAATCCAGCACCGCCATGGGGGACAGGGCGGGACTGTCGAAGGCTGCGGCCACATCGGCCCGCAGCCACGGCCGCGCCAGATCGGCATAAAGCGACAGGATGCCCGTCCAGATCGACCAGGAGATCAACAACAGAAAAACCAGACTGACAGCCCCATGCATGGCCAGCAGCCGCTTGGCGATTTCCTTGGCGGTCATCAGTCCTTTTCCTTCACCGTTTGCCACAGGGCGGCGAACAGCAGCAAAATCCAGCCCAGATTGCCGGTGATCAGCACGGCAAAGCCCAGCGCATCCCCCCGCAGCCCCGCCGCCCGCAACAGCAGGACGGCGAGCGCCAGGCAGGCGGGCAACCCCACCACCAGGGTAAGCAGGGTGACAAGCAGCGTACGCATCAGCGTCGCTTCCCGCGATAAAGCCAGCTGAGCACCGTGCCACCGATGCCCAGCAGGAACAGTGCCATGATGATACCCGGACCGGTGCCCAGCAGCGCGATGGCCGCGCCGCCGGCCGCCAGCTCGAACAGGGCCAGCAGGGCCCAGGCTCGCTGCGGATCGTGCGCCATCATGGCTCAGAACTCCGCCGCCAGGCCGGCGAAGATGGTGCGCGGTGCCCCCACCGCGATGCGATAGGTGCCGCCGGATGCGGTGTAGTAACGCGCATCCCCCAGGTTTTTCACCCCGCCCGTCAGGCGGATCTGGCGGCCCGTTCCCAACGGCAGAAAATACCAGGCCGTGGCATCGGCGACGACATAATCACCGATGGAGAAGCTGTGCTGGATATCACCATAGCGGTTGGAGACATAGACGGCCCCGACCCCCAGGCCCAGGCCGCGCAGGGGGCTGTCCTCATCCTTGATTTCATAGCTGACATAGGCGTTGGCGTTATAGCGCGGCACATTGGTCGGCAACATGCCATTGGTCGCCGCATCCCGGCTGACCACCTCTGCATCGGCATGGCCAAAGCCGGCCCGGACATTCAATCCCCGCAGGGGGGAGCCGATGACGGCCAGTTCCACCCCGCGTGACACCTGCCCGCCGGACAGGAAGGGCACACCGTTGGAGACTTCCACCAGATTGCTCTGCTTGATGTCGAAATAGGCGGCAGTCAACAGCAGCCGGTTGCCGAACAGCGCCTTTTTGGCACCCGCTTCATACATGCGGCCTTCCTGGGCGGGAAAGATCTGGGTGCTGTTTTCATAGAAATTCTGCGGCTGGAACGTGTCGGAATAGTTGGCATAAAGCGTCCAGCTTTCCTCCGGCTTATAGGTGATGGCACCGGATTTGGTGAATTTGTAGCTGGTGGGATAGGAGAAGGCCGACCGGCCGCCGCTGCCAATGATGACCTGGTTGGCAAAGCCCCCCTTATAGGCTTCCCGCCGGGCACCAAGGGTTAACGTCAGGGGATCGGCCAGCTGAATATCGGCCTGGGCATAGGGCCCCCAATCTTCCTGCTGCACCGACCGTCGGGTGCGCTGCACCGGTTTGGCCCCGTCATTCCGCAGCATTTCCGACTGTGGATCAAAGGCGGTGCCGAAACTCTGGTTGGCACCGACATAATTGATCCAGCTTTCCGTCTGGCGACGATATTCCACACCAAACACCAGCTTATAAGGCAGCCACAGATCCCCCTGACCACGCATCTGCAAACGCCCGAAGCGGGTTTCCAGATCACGATCATCATTGCCTTCCACCCGCCGCACCAACCGGCCATTGGCCGCGATGGAACGAACCTCGGTATGCACTTCGTCCGTATTTTCGGTGTTGGAGAGCAGTTTAGCTTCCAACTGCCAATCCGGCGTCACCGGTATTGCCAGATCGGCAGAGGCCAGATCATAGCGGGAGGAGCGCCGGGCAAAGGGGGCATCCAGGCGGGAGGAGCGCGGCAGGGCGGGCACCTGACGCAGGGTGCTGCTGCCACTTACCGGCAGGGTGATAAAACCGCGATCCAATGGCCGCTCGTCATTGCCATGCTCATAGGTGAGATTGGCGGTGGCACCGCTTTCCCCGAACCAGCTCAGGCTGCCATTGGCAAAACGGCGCTTGGTCTTGGACTCATTGCGGAACGTATGGCCGTTCTCGTAACTGCCGGTCAGGCGATAGGCGAAGCGGTCAGCGGCAAAGCCGCCGGTGATATCGGCATAGGCCTGCCGTTCGCCCTGGTTGCCGGTATTCAGCTCGATCCGGCGATAATCCTGAAGCTGCGGCTTCTTGGTGATGATATTGACCAGCCCGCCCGGTGTCATCTGACCGATATCGGCGGTGGGGCCTTTCAGAAATTCCACGCTGGCGACGGTGCTGGGATCGACGATGCTGTTGGTCTTCAGCCGAACCCCGTCGCGGTAGACGTCATCGCGGCGGCGGAAGCCCCGGATAATGTAATCCTCCCGCGTGCCGCCATATCCGTCATTATTCACCACGTTGGCGGAATAACGGTAAATCTCGCTCAATTCGCGGATATGCTGATCACGCAGCACCTGTTCCGGGATGGCATCAACTGAGCGGGGGGTATCCAGAATATCCTTTTCAATGCGGCTGCCAGCCTGTGGTTTGCGGCTGACATAGCGGGATTCCGGTGTGCCGATCACCACGATCTCGATATCGCCCTCCGGGGCAGCGCTGGCGACATTTCCCCGCGCCGTAATGATGAAACCGCCAGCCCCATCCGCCCTGGCCTGCCGGTCGCTGCCGGCCAGCAGCCGGCCCAGGGCGTCTGCCGGGCTGTAGCGGCCGCGCAAGCCCTCGGTTTGCAGGTTGCGTACCAGGGCGGGATCGACCGTCACCATCAAGCCTGCCTGTCGGCCCAGGCGGGCAATGGCCGCTCCCAGAGAGCCGGCGGGAATATCGAATTCCGTCACCGGCCCGGCCACCACCCCATCGGCCCCCGCAGCGGGCGACAGGGCCCCGGCCAGGGCGATCAGGGCAACGGCCCCGCGCAGGGTGGTTTTGCGAAAACTGAACATCGGTATCGTCCTTGAAACTGACCCTCTCATCAGGGGGACGGACGAAGCGGAAAAACGGCTCAGTTTTTTTGGCCAGCACCCGCCGGCCGAACGGCGACAGGGCCAGCGGCATCGCGGTCGATATGCAGACGCGCCGTCCGGGCCAGCCCCAGCAGCGCCTGATCAATGTCAGTCAATGGGAAGCTGCCGGTCACCCGCAGGCCGCGCAGGGCAGCCGGATCGAAACGAATGGGCCGGTTGCGGTAACGGTTCAACTCTGCCAGCACATCCGCCACCTCCCGGTCATCAACCTCCAGCCAGCCTTTGGTCCATAAGGTGGCGCGGGCCGGATCAGCCGGGTGGGGTACTGCCACCATCCGGGCAGACAGATGCACGCTTTCCCCCGGGCCGAGATCGCGGCAAGGCGGCGTCTGGGCGGACGGCGCTGCGGCGCAGACCCGGACATGCGATTCCACCACCGTGACCAGCGTGCCCCCCGCCTCCCGCCGCACGACAAAGGCGGTGCCCAGGGCGGTGGCGGTGCCCTCCGGCGTTTCCACAACGAAAGGACGGTCGCGGGCGGGCGTCACTTCCGCCAGGACTTGCCCCCGCAGCAGACGGACCAGCCGCCGTTCCTGCCCCAGTTTCACATCCAGTGCCCCATCCGTATCCAGGGTCAGGCGGCTGCCATCAACCAGATCGACAACCTGCTGTTCACCGGGAGCGGTGCGGTAATCGGGGAACAATCTCAGCAGCGGCAACAAAGGCCAGGCCGCCCAGATGCCGGAGACCAGCACGACCAACGCCGCTGCGCCGGACAGCAGGGGCCGGCGCGACCGCTTGCGCAGCAGCCGGCGCAAGGCCGCCTGTTCGAACGGTGCTGCCGTCGCCATCCGGCCGGTGAAGCCCATCATACGGTCCAGTGTGGCCTGATGCAGCGGATCAGCCGCACACCAGGCCCGGCAGGCTGCCATGTCAGCCTCCCCCATATCGCCGGCATCCAGCAGGGCGGCCCACTGGGCCGCGTGCTGAATGACCTCCACCGGGGTGCCACCCGCCCCCAGCATGTCAAGCCGCCTCCATGATGGACAGGCAGCTTGCATAGGACAGGGCGATGTAGCGCTTGACGGTGGCGAGCGAAACGCCCAGCGCCGCCGCCACCTCCTGCTGGCTCAACCCCTCGACACGACGGAGCAGGAAGGCGATGCGGGCCTGTTCAGGCAGGGTATCCAGCAGGCGTGCCACCATATCCAGAAACTGCGTTGCCTCCGCGATACGCTCGGGCGTCAGCAGGTTGGCTTCACCGGACTGCAGCGCACAAATATCGGCAATGGCCCGCTCAATCTCCCGCCGCCGAATATCATCGATCAGCAGACGGCGGGCGATGGTGGCCAGATAACCGCGCGGGCTGGCCAGCGGCGGCAGTCGGGGCTGTTCCAGCAGCCGGCAGAACGTATCCTGCGTCAGATCGGCCGCCCGGCTGGCACAGTGCGTGCGCGACCGCAGCCAACCCTGCAGCCAATGGGCATGGCTGGCATAGAGTTGGCCGATCACCGTCGCCGCCGCGCCCTCCGCCACTCCCATCCCCATATCTGCGCCCGCTATCGCTGGCCATGCTTAATGGAAATGGAAATTATTCGCAATATTGATGCTATCCCCCTGGTGGTGGCGACGAACCGGGGGTGCCGGGCATTCCGAGCGGAAGTTCCGGTACGGCCGGCCGCGCAAGGGAGGAAGCGGGTGTTACCGCCCCGGCAGCATCCGCCGGTCGGCGGGTATGGAGGGACGGTCGCGCCGTTCGATCATGCGCAGGCCCAGCGCCAGGCAGGCGGCGATCACCTGATCATCATGGGGATGCACGGCGACGATGCGGTCGACGCCGAACTTCACCATCCAGTCCGGCAGGGGCGGCAGCCGGCCCGCCGCATCCACATGCAGCCGGGTGATATCCAGCTTCAGCAGGTCCACCGATTTCAGCGGCAGGAAGCCGGCATCGGTATTGCGCGGCGAAAGCTGGTCGATGGCGACCCGGCAATCCCACAGGCGCAGCACATCCACCGCCTCATTGATCGTGTCCTCTGTCAGGTCGCTGTCCAGCACCGACAGTTCCACGATCAGGTTGCGCCGCTGGTCATAGGTCAGTTCGCGCACGAATTCATGAAACACCGCATCCACCACGGTGACGCATTTCAGATTGATGGAATGGGCGCGGAACAGGCGGACATGTTCATGCTGAAAATGCCGGATCACCCGGCGGTCCAGAATGGGGGAAATCTGCTGCAACAGCCAGGGGTCGCGGCGCAGCGGCGTGCCGACGGCGCGCTCCAGATTATCGATGGCGACCGTCACCTCACTGAAATGCAGGTTCCAGAACCCGTCTTCCAGCCGCCAGACCGGTGATTCGCGGATCAGCGCCGACACATCGGCCCCCGCCAGCACCTGTTCATAGGTTGCCAGCTTATGGATGGCTGCCAGCTGCTGCGCCTCCGCCGCCGTCAGGGCCGGCGGGGCGCTGACGACCTGCTTTTCCGCCGGCGGGGCGGCCTTGCGCAATTGCGCCGCCAGCTTGGCCCCCTCCGTCGGCAGGCGGAACACGCCGACGCGCGGGGCCGCCATATGCTGGTCGGCGAAATCGGCCGCCACGGCATTCAGCTTGGCGATGAAGGGATCGGCCGAACGGTCCTGAAACAGATAGACCTGGGCGAAACGCCCGATATCGACAATTTCCGGCCGGAACTGAGCGGCGAACCGGTCCACCAAGGCGACGATGGATTGCCGGAACAGCGGGTTCTCCGCATGGGGCACGGCCCGCAGATCGATCAGCACCGCCGTGCCCGTCGCCTGCCCTTCCGCCAATAGCTGCAATAACCCTTCGGTCCCGGTCAGCATCCGCATCGCCTGTTGCCCATGTGGACGCATTCTATAACAAATTCCCTTATATGAAACGAATATGGCCCGGTATGCCCCATCCGTTCGGATGGATTGTGCGGGGGAGTGCCCAACCTTAATCTTGCCCTAACCAAACGGCGATTTACTGTGCCGGTATCCGCCTCCCTCCACAGGCCCTTCTCGGGTGGACCTGTCCCATGCGCAGTCAATTCTTTGAAAGACGCCGCCAGTTGCGGGAGCCGGTGACCGACGGGCAGGCGCTGATCGGGGGCCGTTCGTTCGGCCTGCTGAACTGGAGCCAGAACGGCCTGCTGCTGGCAGCAGACGGGCCCTTGCCGGAGCGGGGCAGCCGCCTGTCGGCCGAGATTGACCTGATGGCCGGGCCGCAGCATTTCGTCTTTCCGGCGGAATTGCGCGTGGTGCGCAGCCATCCTGACCGGGGTCAGATGGCGGTCAGCTATGTCTGTCTGGATGTGCCGGTGGCCCGGCGGATTCAGGCCTATTTCCAGCCGACGGCCCAGGCCCGTTTCATCGCCGACAGCGTGCAGACAATCCCCCCGACGGCCACACCGGCAACGGAAAAGCCCAAGCCTGTGGCCATGCCGGCCCCGGTACGGGAAGAGGCGGTGAGCGCCTTGCGGGAAATCTCGGCGCTGAAAGCGGCCTTTGCCCGCAAATTCCACCCCGATACGGCCAAGCGCGACGGCAGCTATGGGCTTCGGGTGGAACTGTTCAAGGAATTCTGGTCGGATCTGGAAGCGGCGGAAAGCCGCCTGAAAACCCCGCCCGCCGCAAAGGGCTGACCGCCGGTTCCCGACTTGTGCCGGGAAGGACGGGTTGTCAGCACACCCTTCAGGGCATCGTTTTTTATGGTCAGCAGCAGCCGGCTGCTTCCACTTTCAACAGGCTCTGGGTCAGGATCGCCCGCTGCAAGGCCGGGATATGGCCCAGACCATCGGGCACATCCAGGCTGTAATCCACCAGTTCGGCCCCTTCGGCCAGACAGGTGAGCATCTGGTGCAGCCGGGCCAGCGCCCGCTCGTCGCTGAAAGAGGCGGCCCTGTCCAGCAACATGTGGAGTTCGGACTGGAGGGAATCGGCCAATGGCATTCTACACTCCTTCGGTTTCGGTCAATGGTCGGTGTGGTTCGTCTCGCCACAGCTTATTTTTCTAAAATTTGATACGAACCGGGTTAAAGCCGCTTTAAAAGCCCGGCCAGTGCTTGAATAAAATTGGGTTAAATTTGATTCATATTTGGGAACAGGGGCTGAACGCTTTCCAGCAAGGCGACAGCCAAGGTGACCGGAGTGACCATAGGAGCAAGCTGGAAATCAGGAAAATTCTTCAAACGGAACCTCAATGCTCCCCCCGTTCCCGGGCGTAGCTCATCGAATAAACAAAGCGGTCGGCTGGGTGGACGGTTTCGCTGGCCAGGAACAGATGTCCCTGGGCATCGAGATAGAGCCGCCGGGTCAGCAGCGCCGCACTGCCCGTGGCCGTGCCCAGCAACTGGGCCAGCAGGCTATCCAGCACGATAGCGCTGATCTGCTGGTCAATGCGGCTGGCGGCCACACCGAACCGGGCTTCAATGGCATCGGCCACGGTGGCCGCCCCGACAATCTCCCCCGGATCAGGCGCACAATCGCCCCGGATCAACATGCGCGTCAGGCCCACCGTCTTGGCGCCATTGCCGCGCCGGCCACGCAGTTCGCGCCATTGCGCCGGGTCCACCTGGATGGTGGCAGCCAGACCGTCAGCCGGGGCGGGACCGTAATAGATCACGCCCAGCCGGGCGCTGCGCACATATTGCAGCAGATCCTGAAAGCCGCCCAGCGGCTGCACGAACATGGCCGGTTCCGGCGGAGCCGTCACCACCGTGCCGGCCCGTCGCTTGCGGCTGACCAACCCTTCGTCGGTCAGCAGGCGCAGGGCATCGCGCACCGTGTGCCGGGAAATATCATAAAGTGCACACAGCTCATGCTCGGTCGGCAGCGTATCGCCCACCTTATAGGTGCCATTGCCGATCTGGGCCCGCAGCATCTGGGCAATCTGCTGATACCGGGGGGCGGCACCGCTGGGCATGGGGTGTTCCTTTTTTCGCTCAGAGGGTGGCCACAAAATTTCTATTTATTTTCAGAACTCTAACCGTCATTCCCGCGCAGGCAGGAATGACGGTGGTGAGACGGCACGTCGCTGGAAGGAAAAATAATTTTCTGATCACCCACCCCCCGCCATCTCCCGCAACCGCCCCGCCTCCTGGCGCAGCAGGTCGATCATCTCCGTCTCTACGGGGGTCAGGGTGGCGCGGCGGCGGCGCAGCAGCACCAGCGGCGTGGTCCAGCGCCCATCCGCCAGATCGCGCCCCATCAGACCCGGCACCCCTTCCACCATGGAATGCGGCAGAATGGCCAGCATGTCGCTGCTGCCCAGCATCTGCATCCCGAAATCGCTGGTGCTGGTGGAAATGCGCGGCTGGATGGGGGGAATGCCGGCATCAATGAAATGCTGGTCCACCCGTTCATCCAGCCCGTCCGGCAGCTTGCCGAAAATCCAGTCGGCATCGGCCAGATCGGCGATGGAGCGTGCCGCCGCCAGCTTCGGGTTGCCCACCCGCCCCACCACCAGCCAGCGCTCATCACCTAAGCTGGTGGCCATGATCTGCGGGTCGATGCCGGGGATGCCGGTGGTGACGGCCAGATCGATCTCCCCCGCCAGCAGCAGCCGGACGAAATGCGGGGCCGTCCCCGGCTCCACCTTCAGCACCAGGCGCGGGAAGCGCCGCAACAGGGCGCTGACCGCGTGCCGCCCGATGCCGGAGGCGGCAATGGGGCTGAGACCGATGGCAAATTGCGTGGTGCTGCGCCCCAGCGCCACATCCACATCGCGGCGGAAATGCGCCACCTCCGCCAGCACATTCTGGGCGCGGCTCAACAAGGCCTCGCCCATGCGGGTCAGCATGATGCCCTTGGGCGTGCGTTCCAGCAGGGCGACACCCAGCTCCCCCTCCAGCCGGGCGAGGCTTTTCGATAAAGCCTGCTGGCTCAGGCCCCGTTGACGGGCTGCCAGGGTCAGGCTGCCCGTCTCCACCACGGTGAGGAAATATTCCAGATCGCGCAGTTCCATCGGGCCTGTGCCTGCAAGGTCAGATCGGCTTCACCGTGCCCAGGAAGGCCATGGTGATGATGCCGGCCCAGTAGAAATAGGCAAGCTTGCGGGAAAACGCCATGGCCGAGGCCATCTTCTGTTCAATGGCGGCATTAGGGCCGCCCGACACCAGCTTGCGGAAATCGGTCACCCAGTCCCGCATCACAAAGCGCAGGATCAGCCCGATGATCAGCAGGCCGGAGAACAGGGTCGCCTTGGCGGCGTACCAATGCGCCGTGAAGGGGCCGCCGGTCACCAGACTATAGACACCGGTGATGAACAAGGCCGGGATGACGAAATACCGGATCGCCTCATCCAGCTTGGTCAGCAGGATGCCCAGATCGCTGCCGCGCTGGAAAAAGGCGGTGAGCGTCAGCGACAGCCAGCCGGCGACGAAAATCCACATGCCCACCAGCCAGGGGCCGCCCAGCGGCTGCACACCCAGATTATTGCCCATATGCAGCCCCAGCGGCAGCAGCAGGATGATGCCGGTGCGGGCCAGAATATCGATGCGATAGGCGGTTTCCATATGGCGCAGCCGCTCATCCAGCGGCAGATCGGGCCGCGCGATATTGCGCGCCGCGTTGAACACGCCCCATTCCCCGCCCAGCCAATAGGCCATGGCGATGATGTGCAGCCAACGCAGCACCAGATGTTCATCCAAATACATACCCAGCAGTTCCATGACCCGATCCTGTTCCTGTTGAACGCTCATGGGGCTTGCCGCCCCCTTTCAGGGTCTGTCTGAGAGATTTTTCTTTGTTCCCCCGTTACCCCGGCGAAGGCCGGGGTAACGGTGAAGTTGAAAGCGAAGAGGACTTCTCCAGACAGACACTGACGGGCGACCCCATTTGTCCTGACATATTCTGAACTCTTAGGTGTGCTGTCCAATCACACGCGGGAAAATCGGCACAAAACCGGGTTGTGAATTGACCGAACATATTCGAAGTCACAAACAAAATTTGTAGCTTTTGACAATTGGGTGTGAGGCAATCGGTACCATCCGACCCTAGGCTTTATCCATCCCAGCGATCAGCCCCGGCCCTCGACGGCCGGGGCCGCGAATAAGGAGGCTTCAAGCATGGATGGTTCGGGTAACATTACCGATGCACGCGCCCAGGCGGCGTTGGCCGCCTATGACGGCCCGCCGGATTACCGCGTGGTCGGTCAGCATGGCATCTATCCCACGCTGACCCATGACGAGATTGAGCGGTTCAATTTCCTGGCCCAGATGAACCGCTTTCTGGCCGGCAAGGTGATGCCGGGCGTGAAGACCGCCTTCGACAAGCGCGTCGCCCCCACCTTCAAGGCGGAGCACAGCCGCGATTTCAAGGATCGGCACGAGGTGCGCAAGGCCCTGGCCAAGGATCCCTATTGGCAGCTCTGGTCGGCGCTGCGCCGTTCCACCATGGAAACCCGCCAGCAGGCCGGCCGCTGGGTCACCCTGCGCCAGCGCGAAGAACTGGTGGAACGCGCCGCCGCCCTGATCGGGGCCGATAGCGACCGGCTGGTGCTGGACCCGGATTTGAAGCTGCCGCGCTATGTGGAAGCCATCGACCATCATTGTATGCCTGGCAGCTATCACACCGAATATGGTCCGGGTGATGTGGCCAATGCCGCCAATTATGATTGCGGCCTGTTCGCCACCACCGGCGGCATGTTGGGCCGCTTCAATGATGGCGGTGGTCAGGCCGTTGCCCGCTGGGTGAAAAAGAACCTGCCGGACTTCAAGCCCAAGCGCATTCTGGATATCGGCTGCGGCCTGGGCCACAATGTGCTGCCCATCGCCCAGGCCTATCCGGATGCCGAGGTGGTGGCCGTGGATGTCGGCGCGCCGATGCTGCGCTATGGTCTGGCCCGGGCGCAGAGCCTGGGGGTGAAGAATGTCACCTTCGTGCAGGCCAATGTGGAAAGCCTGCCCCAGTTTGCCGATGGCAGCTTTGACTGGGTGCAGTCCACCATGTTCCTGCATGAAACCAGCTACGCGTCCATGCAGCGCATCTTCAAGGAAAGCTATCGCCTGCTGGCACCGGGCGGCATCGTCGCCCATGTCGAACAGCCGCAATATGCCGCCACCATGCCGCTGTTCGAACAGGCCATGCGCGATTGGGACGCGTTCTATAACGCCGAACCGTTCTGGACCAAGATGCATGAGGTCGATCTGGATGCCTGGCTGGTTGCCGCCGGCTTCCCGGCTGACAGCCTGATCCATGGCGGCGTCACCGCCGTGGTCGATAAGAGCGTGTTCCCCGACGCCGCCGAGGATGACGGTGAGGATTATGGCCGCAAGGCCGCCTGGCACGTGGTTGGTGCCCGCAAGGAGGTGAAGTGATGTCGGTTCCGTTCGCCCTGTACGCCGCCTCCGCCAAGCCCACCGGCAAGCGTCCGCGTTTCCTGGAAAATTGGGAAACCGAACGGCTGTTGACCATCACCATGGCGCTGGCCACCGAACTGTCGGTGACCCGCCAGCGCCTGGATACCTTGGAGCGCCTGCTGGCCGCCAAGGGCGTGGTTGCCCGCGATGAGGTGGAAACTTTCACCCCCACCAAGGCCGAAGCCGCTGAGCGTGGCCTGTGGCAGCAGGAATTCCTGACCCGCATCCTGCGCGTGGTGCAGCAGGAAGCCGAGGCCATCAACGCCACCGATGACACCAGCGAGAATATCGCGGACGAGTTGGCCTCGTAAGGGGGCGGTGGGGGCGGTTTCTGCTGCTCCCGCTTTCTCTGGGGTCGGTCGTTTTTCTCACCCATCATCCCGCTTCTTCACCGTCACCCCGGCGAAGGCCGGGGTCCAGGGGCCACAGGCGCCTCGCTCTACGAACCTGGACCCCGGCCTTCGCCGGGGTGACGGTAGAGAAAGCCGGGGTAGCGGGTTAGAAAACGGAAAAAGAGCGCTGGCACCCTCAGCGGCCTTTATGAAATCGCACCACACCATAGGGGCTGTTCCCGTATCACGCAGGAGCAGCCCCTTTGGCGCTTTACGGCCGTTCCGCCGTCTGTGTCGTGCTGCGGGCGCGGCTTTTGCTGCCGGAGCCGTTGCGGTCGGCCGGCAGCAGGCGGCGCTGGGCCATGGTGCGGGTCAAGCTGTTGACCTTGGCGGCATCCATTTCCGCCAGAATGGGGGCGGAACGGCGTTCCTGCATCAGATCCATCAGATCGACCAGGATTTCCGCGTCGGTTTCATTCAGCAGCCGGGCGGCATCCTTGGGCTTCATGCTTTCATAGATGGCCACCAGCCGTTGCAGATCGGCCTTGGCCATGCTGGCGCGGCGGTCCAGCAGGCCGGTCACTTCCTTGCCGGCAGCCTCCAGCCGGGCCAATTGTTCGCGGGCCTTGGCCTCTGCGGCGGCCAGCATCTGCGCCCGCACCTCCAATTCCGCCCGGCGTTCGGCCAGGGCCTTGCGCTCCGCCGTCAGCATGTCGGCCAGCCCCGGTTCACAGGCCGATAGGCTGGCAAGATTGGCATTGCCGGTGGCAGGCGGGTGGGCCAGCAGGTCGGTCACCCCGGCATCTGCGCTGCTGTTGGCGGAGGCAGCGGCCGAAGCCTGGGCATTGGCCGGTGCCGGGGTGGCGGCGGCCTGGGGCTTTTCCGCTACCGGATCATCGCCGAACGCGGCCACCGACGCGGCATAAAGCGGGGCGGCCAGACCGCAGATGGTGATCATCACCGGCAGCAGGCGCGGGCGCGGCAGCTTGGCCGGCCAGCCCTTTGCCAGACCCTGGCCCAGCTTCTTGGCATCAAAGCGCACGGAATGTCTCCCGGAACAGGCGCAGGGCGGCGGCACGGTCGCCTTGGTCGGTGGGGCCGGCCGGGCGGACGGGGCCGCGCTGCTGCGGCGGGACTTGCTTGCCCGGTTTGCCGCGCTTGGCCCCTTGCGGGGACGCCGGGTTCGGCTGTGCCGTCACCGCCGCCGCCCCCGCGTCCAACCGGGCCAGCATGGCGGCAATCTCGGCGGTGGTGGCATCGATGGCGGTCTTCATCCGGTCCGCCTCTTCCAGGGAGCGGCCGAGATCGCCCGCCAGTTGCTGGGCCACGCCGCGCATGGTGGTGATGGCCTTTTCCGCCCCATCCACCTGATCGGAACAGGCACGCAACAGGGTGCGCAGTTCCGACTGCGCCCCACGCATCGCCGTCACCTTCTCATTCAGCCGCACCAGATAGAACAGGGTGCCGAGAAACAGCGCCGCCATGGCCAGATTGAGAAAGGGGGACAGCGCCTCAACGCTTGAGAAGACCATGGATCACCTCATCCTGGCCGCCCAGGTCGGTTTCGATGCGGATGGCGATGCGGCCATTGCGCTGGCCCATCTCGCCGGCGAACATCTGCACATGGCCACAGGTCAGCGTGGCGCGGGTTTCCGGCCGTGCATCCAGTTTCAACTGGGTGCCGGGCTTCCAGTTCAGGATATCGGCCAGATTGACCGTGGCCTGGCCCAGCACGGCGGACAGGTCCACATTGGTGCGGCGCAGTTCCGATTTCAGATGGGTTTCCCACATCGCATCACGGCCGAACTTTTCGCCCATGAATTGCTGCAACAGCACATTGCGCACCGGCTCCAGCGAGGCATAGGGGATCAGCAGGCTCATGCCCCCTGACCGCCCATCCAGCATGATGCGGAAGGTGACGGCGACGGCGGCATTATTGGCCCGGGTGATGGTGGCGAACTGCGGGTTCGTCTCGATCCGTTCCGGCGCGAACTGCACGACGGTCAGGGGGGCGAAGGCCGCCGACAGGTCGCGCAGCGCCATCTTGATGGCGCGTTCGGCCAGGGCGCGTTCAATCACCGTATAGGGGCGACCATCGATGGGGGCCGGTTCGCTGCGCCGCCCGCCCAGCAGGATATCGACGATGGAATAGATCAGCTCGCTATCCACGGTCAGCAGCAGGGTGCTGTCCCATTCCTCCGCCTTCACCACGGTGATCAGGGAGGGCAGCGGCACCCCGGAAAGGAAATCGCCAAAGCGCACCGAGTCCGGGGCCTCCGCCGTCACTTCCACATTGCCCGTGGTCATGTTGCGGAAGGAGGAGGAGAGCAGGCGGACCAGCCGGTCGAAAATCACGTCCAGCATCGGCAGCCGGTCGTAATTGACGAAACTGGAATTGACGATCTGGTCAATGACGCTGCGGGGCGCGGCACCAGCAATATCGTCGAACTGCAAAAGGCGGTCGATCTCCTTCTGGCTCAACATCTTGTCGCCTTCGCTGCCCAGCATGGATTCCCAGGCCAGGGCATCATCGCCACCGTCGCCACCCTCTTCCATGCCCGGCATCTCGGTATCGCTCATCGCCGATCTCCCTCCATTATTCCCGCCCCTCAATCGCCGCCGCCAACATCACGAGCGGTGCGGCGGCCGTCGCCGCCGGACACGACCGCTCGTGTCATTGCAGGATCAAGGTGCGCAGCAGCACGCCTTCCACCGGCAGCGGATCGGCCAGCAGGCGCACCCGGCGCAGGATTTCCGTGCGCAGCGTTTCCACGCCCAGCCTTCCTTCCAGATCATGTTCATCCAGGCCACGCAGATAGGATTGCAACCCATCCACCAGCACCGGCGCCATGGCAGCCAGCTTGGCGTTATTGTCCGGGGCCACCTGCAGGGTGACGCCGATCTTCATCAGCCGCACGCTGGCCGTGCCGCGCAGATTGACCAGCATTTCCGGCAGGGTGACGAACTGGGCGGCCGTGGCCGCCCGTGCGGCCTGATCGGCGGCCTGTTTGTTATCTTCCAGCGCCGTCAGCCGCCCGGCCGCCAGCCCCAGCACGCCGCCCGCCAGCCCGACACCCACGATCACCATCAGGCGCCGCCGGTCCGGCGTGGCCGCCTTGGCCGGCGGGGGCAGACGCTTTTCAAGTCGATCAAATGTACTGTCAGTCATCGTCGATCCCGCCGCAGAAGATACAGGGCAATTCCGAAGTATTTTCGTGAATTTGTCTGAACTTTTTCCGTCGCCGTTTTTACGCCCGTTAAAAGTGCCTCGGCTAAGGTTGCGTCCAGGTCACGGGCTGAACATAGCCGCGGCCGGTTTCCAGAAACGTTAAAGAGCCGAGGCACCAGCGTGGCGAAACTCCTTCAGAACCTGACGGCGTTGGGACCGAAGCGGCTGGCCCTGATGGGCGTGACAGCGGCCCTGGTGCTGCTGGCGGTGGGGCTGGTTGCCTTCACCGTGACCCGTCCCACCATGGGCGTACTCTATGCCGGGCTGGACGATGCGGAGGCCGGGCGCATCCTGGCGCAGTTGCAGACCATGAATGTGACGCACGAGGTGGGCACCGGGGCCGGTGTGATCCGCGTGCCGGTGGAACAGATCGCCCGCATCCGCATGGAACTGGCCCAGCAGGGCCTGCCCAGCGCCGGCGGTGTGGGCTATGAGCTGTTCGACAGCCAGGGTGCGCTGGGCATGACCTCCTTCATGCAGAAGATGAACCGGCTGCGCGCGATGGAAGGCGAACTTGCCCGCACCATCCAGACGCTGAACGGCGTGCGCTCGGCCCGCGTGCATCTCTCCCTGCCGGATAATGAGACATTCCAGGCACAGACCGCCCCGCCATCGGCCTCCGTGGTGGTGCGCACGGCGGGGGCGGGGCTGGAACGGTCGCAGGCGCTGGCCGTGCGCCATCTGGTATCGGCTGCCGTGCCGGGGCTGCGGCCGGGCAATGTCACGGTGATGGACGGGTCGGGCGTGGTGCTGGCCGCCGAGGATGGGGCCGCCGACGGCATGGCCCTGGTACGGGCCGAAGAACTGCGCGCCAGCACCGAACAGCGGCTGGCCCGCGCGATTGAGGAAATTCTGGTGCCGAAATTCGGCCCCGGCAATGTGCGGGTGCGGGTGGCGGCCGAACTGGATCTGGGCCGCGAAACCCTGCGCGAACAGACCTATGACCCCAATGGCAGGGTCGAACGCTCGGTGCAGACGGTGAATGAGCGGGAAAATTCCAGCGACCGGCAGACGGAAAAGGCCACGACGGTGGAACAGAATCTGCCGCTGGAAAATGTGAATGATGCGCCGGCCACCGGGTCGCGCTCCGACACCGCGCGGGAGGAAGAGACGACCAATTACGAGGTCAGCTCCAAGCTGCGCGAGCGGGTGCAGGATGCCGGCGATATCCGCCGGCTGGCGGTGGCCGTGGTAGTGAACGGCACCTATCTGGCCGGCGGCAACGGGGCCAGCACCTATCAGCCGCGCAGCGAGGCCGAGTTGCGGCAGGTGGAAAATGTCGTGCGCACGGCCATCGGCTTTTCCGAAGACCGGGGCGATCAGGTAACGGTGGAGAACCTGCAATTCCTGGAAGAGCCGGTGCCGGCAGAGGTGGCCGCCGCCGTGGCAGCGGCGGATGAGGGCTGGAAGCGTTATCTGCCCTGGGGCATCGCCGCCCTGGCCGTCACCCTGCTGGTGGTCATGGCGCTGCGCCCCTTGCTGGGTCGTGGACTGGCCCCGACGCCGGCCCTGGCCGGCGTGCCGTCCGACATGGCGGGTGAGGCTGCACCGCAACTGACCAGCGAGGCGCCCGCCGCCGCCCCGCAGATCGCCCCGCCGCCCAATAATGCCGTGGCTGCCACTGCCGCCGGGGACGAGGAAGATGAGAATGGCAGTGGCATGTCGCTGGAAGACGAGATGGACAGCCTGATCGACCTGCGGTCGGTGGAAGGCGGGGTCAGCGCCGCTGCCCTGCGCCGGCTGGCCGCCATGGTCGACACCCATCCCGAAGACAGCGTGAACGTGCTGCGCGGCTGGATCTATGAAGGGAATTCCTGATCATGCGGCCTTTCCTGTTCAATATGCAGTTCCCGGCCGACAGCATCGGCAATGATCCGGCCAGCCCGCCGGAACAGCCGCCCGCCTTCCATATGGGTGGCTTCACCGAAGAAGACCTGGAAGCGGTGCGCGACCGCGCCTTCAAGCAGGGGCTGGAAGTGGGCGCCCGCGACGGGTTCGAACGCGGCCAGCAGGCCCTGCGCCAGTCGGTGGAGGCCCAGCAGACCCAGGCGCTGGCCGCCGTGGAAGCAGCCCTTAACAGCGCCGGCAGCCGGCTGGATGCCCTGTGCACCAAACTGGAACAGGATACGGTGCGGGTGGTGACGGCCCTGGTCGGCCGGCTGGCCCCGCCGCTGCTGGATGCGGTGGCCGAGGCGGAGTTGGACAATCTGCTGGCCGAAGTGCTGGCCGCCGCCGTGGGCCAGCCGGTGCTGGATCTGCGGCTGGCCCCGCCAGCCGCCGAACGGCTGCGCCCGCAGATCGACGATCTGGCCGCCAAGGCCGGATTCCGGGGCAAGATCAACATCATCGCCGATGCAACGCAACCGGCCGGTGCCGCGCGCGCCGACTGGGGCAGCGGCGGGGCCGAACACAGCCCGCGCAGCCTGGAGCGCCAGTTGGGCGATGCGGTCGCCATCGCCATCAGCCGCCTGACCATCGCCCGCCCCTGAGGGGCGGGACGACGACATATCCCGAACCGACGACAGCCAACCGGCATTGACAAAGGATCAAACCATGGTCGCACAGCAGGCGAATTTCCCCCCCGCCGGTGACGAAGAAACGGTCGCCCCGCAGGACCGGGACGAGTTGAAGGCCATCTTCAACGTCCCGGTCAATGTGCAGGTGGTGCTGGGCAGCACCACCATGCCGGTCAGCCAGTTGCTGAAACTGGGCCGGGGTGCGGTGGTGGAACTGAACCGCAAGGTGGGGGAGGCCGTGGATGTTTATGTCAATGACCGGCTGATTGCGCGCGGTGAGGTGGTGATTGTCGATGAGGGCAATCTGGGCGTCACCATGACGGAAATCGTCAAGGCCGAGCTTGGGCTGATCTGATGCGCGCGCCCCACCGTTCAGAAGGACGGCCCCTGAAAACGCCCCCGGCCGATGGCGGCTTTGGCTGGATCGGGGCGTTCGCCCTGGCCGCCGGTCTGGCCCTGCTGTTGCTGGCGGGGCCGGCGGATGCCCAATCAATCACGCTGGATGCCGGCACGGGGGGTGCTTCCTTCTCCGGCCGGCTGGTGCAGATCATGGCGCTGGTCACGGTGCTGTCGGTGGCACCGGGCCTGCTGGTGATGGTGACCAGCTTCACCCGCATCGTTGTGGTGCTGTCGCTGCTGCGCTCTGCCCTTGGCCTGCAGCAGACGCCCCCCAACATGGTGCTGGTGGGGCTGGGTCTGCTGCTGACCGCCTATATCATGGGCCCCACCATGGACCGCGCCTGGACTGACGGCGTGCAGCCGCTGGTGGATGGCCAGATTACCGAGGAACAGGCGCTGGAACGCACGGTGGACCCGTTCCGCCAGTTCATGAAAACCCATGTCCGGCCCAAGGATCTGGATGCCTTTCAGGCCTTCAGCCAGTTGGCCGGATCGCCCACCCCCGCCGGGGTGCCCAAAGGCCCGGAGGCCGCCAAGGCGGAACCGGGCCTGCGCACCCTGGTGGCGGCCTTTGTGATTTCCGAACTGCGCCGGGCGTTTGAAATCGGCTTTCTGCTGTTCCTGCCCTTCCTGGTCATCGACATGATTGTGGCCGCCGTGCTGATGGCCATGGGCATGATGATGCTGCCGCCGGTCGTCATCTCCCTGCCGTTCAAGATCATCTTCTTTGTGCTGGTGGATGGCTGGCTGCTGGTGGCACAGAGCCTGGTGCGTTCCTATGGCGGGGGTGGATGATGGGGGATGATCCCGCCTGCCGCCCGGCCACGCCGCGCGGCTCCGCCCGCGCCGCCGCATTGCAATACCGCCGGGGTGACGATGCCCTGCCGCGCGTCGTCGCCTCTGGCCGGGGCGCGGTGGCTGAACGCATCGTCGATCTGGCCTTTGCCCATGGCGTGCCGGTGCGGGAGGACAGCGACCTTGCCGCCCTGCTGGCCAGTGTGGAGCCGGGCAACAACATCCCCATCGAGGCGATGATGGCCGTGGCCGAAGTGCTGAGCCACCTCTACCGCCTGAATAACTGGCTGGGCGCCGATGCCGCCCCGCCTCCTTCCCTTCCCGACCGCGTTTGATCCGCCGGAGGTTCCGCCCATGTTGAAGGTACGCAGCGATTATAAAAGCCTGAACGGGATCGAGAAGGCCGCCGTCATTCTGCTGGCATTGGGGGAGGAACGCGGTTCCCGCCTGATGGAACGGCTGGAGGATGATGAAATCCGCGAAGTCTCCTATGCCATGGCGGGCCTGGGCACCGTGTCGGGCAAGATTGTCGAACGGCTGATCCGCGATTTCACCGAACGGTTCGCCGGTACAGGCGAACTGGCCGGCACCTTCGATACCACCGAACGTTTCCTGTCCAAATTCATGAACGGGGAACGGGTGCAGGAAATCATGGCCGACCTGCGTGGTCCCGCCGGCCGGACCATGTGGGAGAAGATGAGCAATGTGAACGAGCAGGTGCTGGCCACATATCTGCGCAACGAACATCCCCAGACCATCGCCGTGGTGCTGACCAAGATCAGGCCCGAACATGCGGCCAAGGTGTTGGGCCTGCTGCCCGCCAATCTGGTGCAGATGGTGGTGGCCCGCATCATCAAGATGGAAGCCGTGCCGCGCGACGTGCTGGAAGATGTGGAAAAGACCCTGCGCAGCGAGTTCATGGCCAATTATGTGCGCACGCTGGGCCATGACAGCCACGCCATCATGGCGGAAATCCTCAACCGCACCGACCGGGGCGTGTTCGACATGATCATGGACCCGCTGGAACGCCGGATGCCGGAAAGTGCCACCCGCATCAAGCAACTGATGTTCACCTTCGAGGATCTGGCACGGCTGGACCCGCAGGCCATCCAGGTGCTGATCCGCAATTGCGAAGGCGACCAGTTGGCCTATGCGCTGAAGGGGCTGGATGAGGGGATGCAGAACCGCTTCCTGTCCAACATGTCCGAACGCGCCGCCAATATGGTGCGCGACGAGATCGAAATGATGGGGGCGGTGCGCGCCCGCGATGTGGAAGAGGCGCGGCTGGGCATTCTGAAAACCGCCAAGCAACTGGCCGATGCCGGGGAGATCATCATCACCAACAATGACAGCACCAGCCAACTGGTCTACTGACCATGGCTGCCGGGGATGCCTTTACCGGGCCGCAGCCGGTCGGGCCCATCGCGGGCAGTGCCGGGGTGGGGGGTGTTGCCGGCCCGCTGGTGCGGCCGCTGCCCACCCTGCCGGTGCAGGCCACCATCCTGTCCCGCCCGCCGGACCTGCCTTCGGTGGGGATCACCCAGCTTGCCGGCACCATCGGTGCGGCCCTGTCGGATGGGGAAGTGCCGCTGGCCACCAGCCTGGGCACGGTGCTGCTGCGCCCCCTGCCGGGGGCCTGGCCGGCCGATCTGGCGCCGGGCAGCAGCGTCAACATCACCCTGGGGCCGGGGGCGCGGGCCGGCAATCTGGAGGTGACGGGGCGGCCGCCCGCCGCCGCTGCGGCCACCGGGGCCGATGGCCATGCGGTCAATCCCCCCGTCACCAGCACCAAGCCGCTGGATAATGCCGCCGTGCTGCGCGGGTTGCTGGCCGGGGCCAATGGCACCTCCCCGCAGCAGCCGGTCATCCCCGGTTTGCGGGCCAGCCCAGCGGCGGTGCTGGCGGCCGGCACGGCGGGACAGCCCATGCCCACCGCCCCGCAGACGGCCAGCCTGTCGGCGGCCAGCGGCGCCCTGCTCTCCAGCGCCGGCAGCAACCAGCCGCGCCCGCTGGCCGCTGCCATCCAGGCGCCCCCGGCCAGCCTGGCACAGACGCCGCAGGCCGTGGCCCAGGTCGCCCCCGACAGCGGGCCAGCCACCCAGGATCTGCTGCGCCATGCCACCCCGCAGGCCCCCCTGGCCGGCGGCGGCAAGGCGGCACTGCCGCCGGGAATGGCCGCGCCGCTGGCAGACGATCTGGTGGTGGACAGGGGCAAGGCCGACAGCGCGCCAGCAGCGCCCCGTGCCGATCAGGCCCTGGCAGCGGCCCTGGCCCAGCCGGGCATGATGGCGCGCATGGCCGCCTTCATGCCGCGCCCGGACCGGCTGGGCGGGCTGGCCCTGATGCTCTATCTGTTCGGCGCCCGCAATGGCGGGGTGCGGGCCTGGCTGGGCGATGACCAGCTTCAGCATGTCACCAAGGGGGAGGCGGCGGCGCTGGCGGAACTGGATCAGGCCATGGTGCCGGTGACGCGGCTGGCCGGTGATGGCCAGGGCTGGACCAGCCTGCTGGTGCCCTTCATGGATGGTGACAAGCCATCGGTGTTTCTGCTGGCCACACTGGGCGGGCTGGTGGTGCCGGTGGAACGCGACCGGCCGGGCCAGGACCAGCCGGAGTGGGAGACGGGAGAGGAAGGCCCGCCGACCCTGCCGGCCAGCGCCTTCACCCTGGGCGTCCATCTCAGCGAATTGGGGGCAGTGCAGGTGCAGGGTCTCTGCCTGCCCGGTCGCCTGTCGCTGGAGATCACCATTGCCGCCCTGCCCGAACCGCCCGACCGGGACGCCTTTGCCGAACGGCTGCAAACCGCCCTGGCAAGGGTCGAGCCCGGCAGCCATGTGCGCCTGCATTGGGGCCACCCGCCCCTGGTGCCGGACCTGATGCCGGGTGGCGCGCAGCCGGTAATGGAACGGCGGGTATAGGGGGCGAAACCCTGACGCGCTTTCCAGCCCCCGTCACCCATCGTGCGACCAGGGTGTCGGAGATGTTGAGAGATAGAAACCTCACCCCTCCGCCTCTGCCGCCAGCAGGGCGCGTTTGCGGTCCACGCCCCAGCGATATCCCGACAGATTGCCATCATGGCGCACCACGCGGTGGCAGGGGATGGCCACGGCGATCTTGTTGGCAGCACAGGCCTGGGCCACGGCGCGTACGGCCTTGGGCTCCCCGATGCGGGCGGCGATGTCGGCATAGCTGGCTGTCTGGCCCACCGGGATTTCCCGCAAGGCCTGCCAGACCCGCTGCTGAAAGGCCGTGCCCTGCACATCCAGCGGCAGGTCCAGGCCCAGACGCGGTGCCTCAACAAAACCCACCACGCGGGCGACCAGCCGTTCAAATTCCCCGTCCCCGCCAACCAGATGGGCGCGGGGGAAACGGTCCTGCAGGTCGCGCAGCAGCGTATCGGGATCATCACCCAGCGTGATGGCGCAGATGCCCTTGTCCGAACAGGCCACCAGCAGGGCGCCCAGCGCGCACTGGGCCAGCGCAAAGCGGATGGAGACATCCTGGCCGCCACGCTTGAACCGGGTGGGGGTCATGCCCAGCAGCTGGTCGGATTTCTCATAAAACCGGCTGTTGGCATTGAAGCCGGCCTCATAAATGGCGCGGGTGACGCTGCCCCCGGCTTCGGCCAGCTCGGCCCGCACCCGGCGGGCCTGCTGCGCCGTGGCATATTGTTTGGGCGTCAGGCCGGTGACGGCCTTGAACTGGCGGTGAAAGTAAAACGGGCTCCAGCCCATCTGGGTCGCCAGATCGTCCAGCCGGGGCGGGGTTTCCGCCGCCTCGATCCGGCGGCAGGCCTCTGCCACGATGGCGGCATTGGCGGCGGCCAGCGACGGACCGCGCGGGTTGCAGCGCCGACAGGGGCGCAGGCCCGCCGCCTCTGCCGCCGCACAGC
The DNA here is from genome assembly GCF_009495745.1 of Niveispirillum sp. SYP-B3756. Taxonomy (GTDB): domain Bacteria; phylum Pseudomonadota; class Alphaproteobacteria; order Azospirillales; family Azospirillaceae; genus Niveispirillum. Next base: position 316,955 of record NZ_WIDQ01000002.1, on the reverse strand, counting down.
TTTCATGGAAGCTGACATTACCCGGCTTGGGCAGGCGGGAGGGGCAGGTGGGGCGGCAATAGACGCCGGTGGTCTTCACCCCATAGAAGAACTGCCCCTCTGCCGCCGGGTCGCGGGCCAGCAGCTGCGCCCAGCGGGGGTCTTGTTCGATGCGGGCGGGCTGGTCGGTCATTGCTGGCATTCCTTCGGGTTGTCATGGCCGCTGTCATAGCAGGCCCCTGCCCGCCCCCCACTCCGCCGCTTGCTCTCAAATCCCCCGCCGCAGTTCCAGGGCAAAAAACGGAGCGCGGTGGGGCTGTCCCTGCCGCCATGGTCGCGTCTTCATTGGCCATAAACCAACAAGGGATCAGCAAACATGACACAGCTTGCAGGCAAGGTCGCCATCATCACCGGTGCCAGTTCCGGTATCGGCCAGGCGGCAGCACGGCTGTTCGCCCGGCAAGGCGCCCGACTGGTGCTTGTCGCCCGGCGAGAGGCCGCCCTGGCCGAACTGGCAGCGGAAATCAGCGCGGCGGGCAGCGAGGCCGCACTGGTCCCCGGCGATGTGGCCGAAGAGGCAACGGCCGCGGCGGCGGTGAAAATGGCGGTGGAACGGTTCGGCGGGCTGGATATCGCCTTCAACAATGCCGGCACCATGGGGGAGAGCGCACCGCTGACGGGCCTGAGTGTGGAGAATTGGCGCTATGTGCTGGATGTCAACCTGACCAGCGCCTTCCTGGCCGCGCGCTATCAGGTTCAGGCCATGCTGGAACGCGGCGGCGGGTCGCTGATCTTCACCTCCAGCTTTGTCGGCCATACGGTGGGCTTTCCCGGCATGGCCGCCTATGCGGCGTCCAAGGCGGGGCTGGGCGGGCTGGTGCAGGTGATCGCGGCGGAATATGGGCCGCATAATATCCGCGCCAATGCCCTGTTGCCCGGCGGCACCGACACGCCCATGGGCAGGGCTGCGGCCGCCACGCCGGAGGCACGGCAGTATGTGGAGGGCTTGCACGCGCTGAAACGGCTGGCCGAGCCGATGGAGATCGCCCAGGCCGCTCTCTATCTGGCGTCCGATGGGGCCAGCTTCGTCACCGGCACCAGCCTGCTGGTGGATGGCGGGGTGTCCATCTCGCGGGGGTAAGGGGGATCAGGCGACAGGGGCGGCCGCCGCCTCCACCCGGTTGCGGCCGCCGCGTTTGGCGCGGTAGAGCGCCTCATCCGCCGCCTTCACCAGCCCTTCCCAGGACAGGCCGGGGGCAAGGGAGGCATGGCCGATGCTGACGGTGCAGGACAACGCGCCATCGTCACCTTCCACCTGCAACAGCGCCACCGCCGCCCGCACCCGTTCTGCCACGGCCGCCGCCATGGCCGCATCGGCATCGGGCAGCAGGACGGCGAATTCCTCGCCCCCCACGCGGGCCACCATATCATCGGCCCGCACCCCGTCCGCCAAAGTCCGCGCCACCGCCTTTAGCAGCCGGTCGCCCATGCCGTGGCCCCAGCGGTCGTTGACGCTTTTGAAATGGTCGATATCCACCATCAGCACAGCCAGCGGTGCGCCACGCGGGACGGCGCGGCCGACCAGCCGTTCCGCCTTTTCCCACAGGGCGCGGCGGTTGGCCACCCCGGTCAGCGGATCCTCCGTCGCCTGCCGCACCAGCGTCGCCTCCAACCGGCGACCCATCATCCAGAGAAAACCCACCGTCATGATGAACGTGATGGCGGAGCGCAGCAGCAGGGAAATGGCCGAGGTCGGATCGCGCAACAACCCCATCATCGCGGCATCCGGTTCCAGCATCCAGGCAAATTCCCAGCCCCCCCGAATCAGCAGCAGCAATACCCAGAGCAACTGGAACCCTGCCACCGTCCAGGAGGCCGGCCGCAGCCAGGGTTCCGCCCGGCGCAGCAGCAGCCAGCTGCCCATCGCGGCCAACAAGGCCCGCGACAGGCAGCCCAGCACGACATTGAGGGAGAGATTATATTCCAGCGCCAGCGTGATGGCGATCTTGGCCAGCGACAGCAGACCGGCGGGCAGCAACGGCCAGAGATCACGCCTGGAACCGCTCAGAAACTGATGCAAACTGAGAAAGGCGATGGCCGCCCCAAGATCAATCAGCAGATTGCCGCCCAGGCTGATATAGGCGTCCAGACTGCGCGGGAAGCGCTGGAGCAGGATAATGAACCCAGCCGCATAGACCAAGTTCGACAGCCCCCACAGGGACAATGCCGCCCCCGCCCGTAATGATCGCCCCGCCACAAACAGACAGACGCCGGCTGTCAAATGCAAAAGCATATTAACCAGCAACAGGGTCACCACACTCATGCCACCCCCAGGTAGTGCCACCCGACTGTTCTAACAAGTCAGGGCACATTCCAGGAAATGTTCTTTCCAGCAGCCCCCTGCAGCAGAAATGATGGCACAATAACGGGCTCAGGGCAGCAGCAGCAGCAGCAATGTTCCCGCCGCCAGGGCTAACAGGTTGATCACCATCACCGGCACCCCCACGCCACGCCCCCCGATAAAGGCAGCCATCACCGATTTGGTCAGGGTATTGACGGCGATGGCAATGGCGATGGCGATCAGGGCCGTTTCCGACCCGATGGATTGGCCTCCCAGCCGGGCCATTGAAATGGTGACGGCATCGACATCGGCGATGCCGGACACCGCCGCCACGGCCAGCACGGCACTGTCGCCGATATAGGCCTTGGCGGCCCCGGCGGCCAGCAGCACGATGGCAATGAAGGCAGAGAGTTTCAGGGCAGTGGCCAGCTCCAGCGGGTTGCTGGTGGCCAGGGCCGCCTGATTGCCGCTCATCGTGTGACGACGGCTGAACAGCAGCACCAGAATGCCCAACCCCATCACCGCCAGCATGGCGGCCAGCGGCAATACCAGTTCCAATGCCAACCCCTGGTTCAACAGGCCAACAATGACGCAGACCCGCACCGCCATCACCGCGCCAGCCAGCAGAATGCCGGCGGACAGGGTATTTTCCAGCCCCGGCGTGCTGCGGGCAAAGCGCGACAGGGTCAGCGTGGTGGCCGTGGAACTGGCCAGCCCGCCGGCCAGTGCCGCCATCAATACGCCCAAACGGTCCCCGAACAGGCGAATGGCCACATACCCGCCAAAGGAAATGGCGGCGATCAGAATAGCCAGGAACCAGATTTCCGCCGGGTTTACCGCCCCCCAGGGGTCAATGGTGCGGTTGGGCAAGACCGGCAGCAGCAGGAAGGACATGGACAGCAGCACCAGGATGGCGCGGATTTCCTCCCACCGCAGGCCACGCAGCCATCGGTGCAGCGGATCACGCAGCGCCAGCAGCAGGGTCATGGCCACCGCAGCGGCCACTGCGACCCGCACTTCGCCCAGCACGGCGAAGGCCCCCAGCATGAAGGTCAGGATGGCCGCCACCGTGCCGGTGGCGCTGACATCACGGTCGTCGCGCGCCTCCAGCAGGCGGAAGGCGGCGAAGGTGCCGGCATGGCCCAGCAAGGCCGCCGCCAGCACCCAGGAACTGGTGATCTGCGACAAGGCCCCCGCCACCCCGCCCAGCAGGCCGGACAGCGCGAAGGTGCGCAGGCCAGCGGCCCGCTGACCGTCGCCGACCTCACGGGTTTTCCAGCCGCGCTCCAGCCCCACCAGCAGGCCGATCGCCAGGGCCACCGCCAACCGGCTCAGCAACGTCAGTTCATTCATTCACACAGGTTCCTGGGGAGCGCCCTCTCCTTAACTGTCACCCCGGCGCAGGCCGGTGTCCAGAATCAAAGGGCGCATCACGCTACGAACTGGCCCCCGGCCTGCACCGGGGTGACGGGAGAAGAAGTGCTGGAGAGACATCAAGGTAATGAAATCAACATGCGCGTAGAGACAGGATACGCCCCCCTCACCGCATATGTACATACGTCCCCGGTGCCGCCTCCAACGGCGGCAATCCAGCCTCCTTGCAGCCCATGGGGGGCGGTGGCACCGGAGCACCGGAGCGTTCGTCCAGCCAATCCACCCAGGACGGCCACCAGGAACCCTCGCGCGGCTGCGTGGCTGCCATCCAGGTATCGGCATCCATATAGGGTTGATCAGGCTGGATGGTTTCCAGCCGGTGACGGCGGCGCGGGCGGCCGGGTTCCGAGACGATGCCGGCATTGTGCCCGCCATTGGTCAGGCAGAAGGTCAGTTCCGTATCCAGCAGCAGCCGGGCGCGATAGACGGAATGCCAGGGGGCCACATGGTCCGTCTCTGTGCCCACGGCAAAGACGGGGCAGCGTATATCGCCCAGGGCCACCGGGCGGCCATCCACCCGGTAGCGGCCGCCGGCCAGCTCATTCTCCAGGAACAACCGGCGCAGATACTCCGAATGCATCCGATAGGGCATCCGGGTGCTGTCGGCGTTCCAGGCCATCAGGTCGATCATCGGCTCCCGCTCACCCAGCAGATATTCCCGCACCATCTTCGACCAGATCAGGTCGTTGGAGCGCAGCAACTGGAAGGCGCCGGCCATCTGCGTGGTGTCCAGATAGCCCTGACTCCACATGCCATCTTCCAGGAAGGAAAGCTGGCTTTCATCGATGAACAGGGTCAGTTCGCCCGCTTCGGTGAAATCGGTCTGGGCAGCCAGCAGGGTCATGCTGGCCAGCCGCTGGTCACCATCACGGGCCAGTGCCGCCGCCACGATGGAGAGCAGCGTGCCGCCCAGGCAATAGCCCATGGCATGGACCGGCATCCCCGGCACCACCATATTGATCACCCGCAGCGCGTCCAGAATACCCAGGCGCTGATAATCCTCCATGCCGAGGTCACGATCCTCCGGCCCCGGATTCTTCCAGCTGACGCAGAAGACCGTATAGCCACGTGACACCAGATAGCTGATCAGGGAATTCTGCGGTGACAGGTCCAGGATATAATATTTCATGATCCAGGCCGGCACGATCAATATCGGTTCCGGCCGCACCTCTCCGGTGCTGGGGCTGTACTGGATCAGTTCCATCAGGCGGTTACGGAATACCACCCGGCCGGGTGTGACGGCCAGATTGCCACCCACCCGGAAATCCTCCACCCCCGCCGGGCCCTTGCCCGATAATTGCCGGCGGACATCATCGGTCCAGTTGCGATAACCACGGGCCAGATTGACGCCCATCTGGTTCACGGTGGCTTCCAGCACCTCCGGGTTGGTCAGCGGGAAGTTGGTGGGGGAGATCATGTCCAGCAACTGGCGGGCCGTGAAGGTCACGCCCTTTTCATGGCCTTCCGCCACGCCCCGGATGCCGGTGGTGGCATTGTGCCACCATTGCTGCTGCAGCAAAAACGCCTGATGGATCAGGTTGAAAGGCGGCTTCATCCAGCCGGGATGCTCAAACCGCCGGTCCTGCGGCAGCGGGTCGATGCAGCGCGGCGCCCCCTCCTGCGCGCCACAGGTCGCCGCATAATGGGCCAACCGGGCCGTCTTGCGCACGCCCTTCTGCCACAGCTCAATCTGCTTGCCGGGGGAGGAGGCCAGATGGATGGCCCAATCCGCCCAGGCCAGGGTCAGTGCCGCCGGCGAAACGGATGCGGTGAAGCGCCCCATCCAGGCATGGGTCATCCGGTCCAGGATGGAAAGCGTGGCCGCCGCCGGGGCCGCCTCCTCCAGCGCTGCTGGTGCACAAGAGGACGGGGCAGGCGGGACGGGCAGGGCTGTCTTCACCCGGGTGATCGCGCTGACGGTGCTGGTCGTCCCTGCAGGCATGGTCCTGCCTCCCTGTTCGGGCATGGTTTCCAAAGATGACAGCAGACTGGCACCAAAGACCCCAAGCAGCCTTGATTTGCATCAAGGGTACCGTTTCCGTAACGGCATCCGGATCGGATTCATTCACCAACCGACACATATGACCTGTGTCAAGGCTTCTGCCCCATGAAGCTGGCAGTCTCGGCCATGATCAACATGCGGAGAGAGAAGCCAATGCCTGCCCGCCCTGCACAGCCGGCCGGCCCCCAACCGGATGGGCCCGGGCGCATATACTGGCACACCTTGGAAACTGCCGCGGCCTTGGCCGCACAGCAGACGGGTACGGCCGGCCTGTCGACGGCGGAAGGTGCGCGGCGGCTGGCCATCCATGGCGCCAACAGCCTGCCGGATGCCAAGACGCGGGGGGCCTTGCGACGCTTTATCGAGCAGTTCAACAATCTGCTGATCCTGCTGCTGCTGGCTTCGGCGGTGGTGGCGGCGCTGCTGGGCCATTGGGTGGATGCCGGCGTCATTATCGGTGTGGTGGTGATCAACGCCATTGTGGGCTTTATCCAGGAAGGCAAGGCGGAAAGGGCCATGTCCGCCATCCGCAACATGTTGCAGCCCCTGGCCATCGTGCTGCGCAATGGCCATCGCCAGCAGATGGAAGCCGCCGCCCTGGTGCCGGGCGACATCGTGCTGCTGGAGGCCGGCGACCGTGTGCCGGCGGACCTGCGCCTGCTCCGTGCCCATGGGCTGAAAATCGATGAGGCACCGCTGACCGGGGAATCCGCACCGGTGGAAAAACAGGTGATGCCCGTCGCGGAAAGCGCAGCTCTGGCGGACCGGGCCTGCATGGCCTATTCCGGCACACTGGTGACGGCCGGCCAGGGCCAGGGGCTGGTCGTGGCGACCGGCCTTGCCAGCGAGCTGGGCCGTATCAGCAGCCTGATCCAGTCGGTGGGGGCCATGCGGAGCCCGCTGCTGGTGCAGATGGACCGCTTTGCCCGCCAGCTTTCCTTCGTCATCATCGCCTTCTCGGCCCTGCTGCTGGCCTTCGGTCTGCTGAAGCACCAGATGGCGCTGGATGATGCCTTCCTGGTGGTGATCGGCATCGCCGTGGCCGCCATCCCGGAGGGGTTGCCGGCGGTGCTGACCATCACCCTGGCCATCGGCGTGCAGCGCATGGCCGGGCGACACGCCATCATCCGCCGGCTGGCAGCGGTTGAAACGCTGGGCGCGGTCGATGTCATCTGTTCGGACAAGACCGGCACGCTGACCCGCAATGAAATGATTGTCGATGGGGCGCTGGCGCCGGGCCGGGCCTGGCAGATAGGCGGGACCGGCTATGGACCGACCGGGGATATCACCGGCCCGCAGGGGCCGACCGATGCGGCGGGCGATCCGCTGCTGGCCGGGCTGGCCCAGGCCGCCCTGCTGTGCAACGATGCCGAACTGGCTCAGAAAAACGGTATCTGGTGCGTCGCCGGCGACCCGATGGAGGGGGCGTTGCTGGCTTTTGCCATGAAGGCCGGGCTGGACCCGGCGGTGGAAGCGGCGACCTGGCCCCGGCGGGATGCCATCCCCTTCGATGCGGGCCATCGCTTCATGGCTACCCTGCACGATAACCGGCGCGACCGGGCGCTGATTCTGGTCAAAGGGGCACCGGAACGGCTGATCGATATGTGTCAACGGCAACAGGGGCCGGAAGGGCCGGTGCCGCTGGATGCGGCGCATTGGCGACAGGCGGTGGAAACATTCGCCGCCCAGGGCCAGCGCGTGCTGGCCTTCGCCGCACAGACAGCATCTTTCGGCACAGAGACGCTGTCCTTTGCCACCGTGGAAAGGGGGGATCTGGTGCTGCTGGGTCTGGTCGGCCTGATCGATCCCCCCCGGGCAGAGGCGATGGCGGCCATCGCCGAATGCCATCGCGCCGGCATATCGGTGAAAATGATCACCGGCGACCATGCGCTGACCGCCGCCGCCATCGCCCGCGCGCTGGGGCTGAAACAGACCGACGGCGTGGTGACGGGGCGCGATCTGGCCGCCCTGGATGACGCCGCCCTGGCCCATTGCGTGCGGGTGACGGATGTGTTCGCCCGCACCACGCCGGAGGACAAGCTGCGGCTGGTGCAGGCCTTGCAAGCCGGCGGCCGCATCGTCGCCATGACGGGCGACGGGGTAAATGACGCCCCCGCCCTGAAAACGGCTGATGTCGGTATCGCCATGGGTCAGCGGGGAACGGAAGCCGCCAAGGAAGCCGCCGAAATGGTGCTGACCGACGATAATTTCGCCTCCATCGTCGCCGCCGTACGGGAAGGCCGTACCGTGGGCGACAATGTGCGCAAGGTCATCGCCTGGACTCTGCCCACCAATGGCGGGGAAGCGCTGTGCATGATCACCGCCCTGGTGATGGGTACCTTGCTGCCCATGACGGCGGTGCAAATCCTCTGGATCAATATGGTCACCGCCGTGCTGCTGGGCCTGACCCTGGCGTTTGAGCCGATGGAACCCGGTGCCATGGCCCGTCCCCCGGGGGGCAAGGGTAAGGGGGTGTTGGACCGATTCCTGGTCTGGCGGATCGCGTTGACCTCCATCTTGATGCTGATCGGGGTGAAATTCACCCTGCACTGGATGCTAGGCCGGGGAACCAGCGTGGAGGAAGCGCGGACCCTGGTGGTCAATGCGCTGGTGGCCATGGAGATTTTTTATCTCTTCTCCGTCCGCTACCTGCACATGACTTCGCTGACCTGGACCGGGGTGCTGGGCACCCCGGCCGTGCTGATCGGCGTGGCGGGCACGGTATTGCTACAGCTTGCCTTCACCTATCTGCCGCTGTGCCACAAACTGTTCGGCACCCGGCCGCTGAGCCTGGGCGAACTCGCCGTGGCCGCCGGCACCGGCCTCGCCCTGCTGCTGGTGCTGGAGGTGGAAAAGCTGATCCGCCACGCCCTGCCGGGAAAGAAAACCCGGCAGCAGCTCAGCTGAAGCCGGCGCGCAGGCAATCATGCAGGGTGATGACACCCACCGGCTTCTCGTCCGCCGTGACGAACAGGCAGGTGATGCCTTCATGGTTCATCCGGGCCAGGCTTTCGCCCACCAAAGCGTCCGGCCTTGTGACACGGGGCCTGTTGCTCATGATTTCGTCGGCGCGGCGGGACAACAGGCGGGGGTCCATATGGCGACGCAGATCGCCGTCAGTAATAACCCCGACCAACCGCCCTTCCCCGTCCACCACGCCGGCGCAGCCCAGGCTTCTGGAGGTGATGGTCAGCAGCACATCCGACATGGGCGCGCTCAGCGCCACCAGGGGCAAGGCCTCATCCCGGCGCATGATCTTCTCCACCCGCATCAGCGTCTGGCCCAGCCGTCCGCCGGGGTGGAAATTGCGGAAGTCCCCGGCGGTAAAGCCGCGCGCCGTCATCAGCGCCACGGCAATGGCATCGCCAAGCGCCATCATCATGGTGGTGGAGGTGGTGGGTGCCATGCCGACCAGGCAGGCCTCTGGCGCCTGTGGCATCACCAGCGGCAGGGTGGCTGCCCGCGCCAGCACGGACTCGGCCCGGCTGGTGATGCCGACCAGCGGAATGCTCCAGCGGCCGCAATAAAGCAGCAGGTCCGACAATTCCTGCGTTTCGCCGGAATTTGACAGCGCCATCACCAGATCACCAGGGCCAATCATGCCAAGATCGCCGTGGCTGGCCTCCGCCGGATGGATGAAATGGGCCTGGGTTCCGGTGGAAGACAGGGTGGCGGCGATCTTGCGGGCGACATGGCCGCTCTTGCCGATACCCGCCACGAAGACCCGACCCTGGCGGGACAGGATGGTCTCCACCACCCGGTCAAACGGCTCAGCCAGACTGTTCTGCAACAGCCGCAAACCATCGATTTCCTTAGCGATGGCCGTACGGCCGATCAGATGGGGGGCTTGCGCCATCATGTCCTTCCCGATTCTGGGCCCCGATACCTGCCGGGCACCACCAGCGTCATCCCGCAGCAAGTGCCGCGCCTGTCGATCACCGGCCCTTGATCGGGCCACGGTCTGATGTGGGGCTGGATGCCCGATTGATCCAGCCCGCGCAAGCAGGACGGGACGCATGTCGGCCCTGAGCGGACTGGCGGCGCGAAGCCAAACCATTGGCATGTTGGCGCCGGCGGGTTGGTAAGAGAATGCGCCCATGGCCCGTGGATTCGTCCGCGCCGGGGCAATTTACGGGATTGATATCGCCTGCCCGACGCCGAAATTCCACCGGCTGCCTGCCCTGGCAAGGCAGGGCAGGCAGCCGCTCTCTTAACATCAGGTCAACGACGGTGGTACTCCACGGGAAAAGGCCCCTTTACCTTTGACGGAGGAACCGTTTAGTTTAAACAAGCCTTAGCCAAAGACAATTTACAGATTGACCATTCCCATGCGGCTGCATCGTTTTTTGATTAAGAAGTTGACTGAAACGGTCGATATTTTCGACTATGTGCGAACCCATATCACGTCAATTATCAGGCCACGTTACATCCGCCGTCGGTGGGTGGGCGATGTAAGCCTCCAGGGCGCCAAACGTGTTGTGGTCTTCAATCATTTTGATACACGCGGTATTGTACATGAATATGTAGAGTATTATTTGCGTGAGTTACGGCGGCAAGGCTTTTCGATTATATTTACCAGCAACTCTCCCCGTTTTCCCGACCGCAGCCTGGAGAAGCTTAAACCTCTGGTATCGGTTATTCTGTGGCGCCGTAATGTCGGCTATGATTTCGGCGCCTTCAAAGATGGTATCGCGGAGATACCGGACCTGCTGACCCTGGATATGCTGTTGATCACGAATGACAGCATGTACGGCCCGCTTCAGGATTTCGCCCAGGTGATCGGGCGTGCCAGTCCCAAAGAGGCGGATGTGTGGGGCATCACCGACAGCTGGGATGGGCGTTTCCATCTGCAAAGCTATTTCCTGCTGTTCCATCCTGCCGCGATTCGCAGCCAGGCTTTTGCCAAGTTCTGGAACAGGTTGCGTTATTTCCGGCGCAAACGCTGGGTCGTTCGCTATGGGGAAATCGGGCTGACGCCGTTTTTCCTGTCAGAGGGATTGCGGTGCAAAGCGATGTTTCCCTATCGGCAACTAATCGGCGCGATGGCGCCGAAGGTCGATGCATTTTTGGCCAGCACTTCGGGCGGCAGCGATGCGGAGCGGCGCCTTTATGCGGAAAGAATAGCCAAAAGCCTGCGCGGAGGCGTACCGCTGAACCAGACGCATTTTTTCTGGGATCAATTGATCAGCGTCAACCGCTGCCCCTTCATCAAGCGGGATCTGTTACAGCATAACCCAATGGAAATCCCCTATTTGATCAATTGGCAGCAACTGATCGGCGAAGTATCCAATTATGATTCCGAAATGATTGTCCGCCATCTACAGGCAACGATGCGCAACCGCGTTTACTGATGCTGATTTTTCGTCTCCCCTCCCGGTCAACAGGGCGCGGATAAGGCCAGCAAGGCATCATTGATGGCAGCAGCCGGCAGCCCTGGTGGCAGCAGCAAGCCCCGTCCATGGGCGCGCAGACGTTCCGCTTGGGCACCGATGTTAAAGACAGCCGTGGGCAAGCCCGCCGCCAGCACATGGCTCAGCGCATAGCACCATGTCTCTGGCCAGACGGAGGGTACAAAAGCACCATGGGGGCGGATATCGGCCAGCAGACTGCCAAATTCCGTGTCTTCATAGCGACCGATCACCATGGCCCCCCCCGTACTGACCAGCAAATCATCATCGAGCGTGTAACCAAGGACGATGAAACGCAGCGGCAACTGACGGGCAACAGCGTCGCGCGCGCAATCCAGCAGGATATGAAAGCCTTTCGGGGGACCGATGGCCCCCGGCACCACGATGCGTAAAACCTCCCCAGGCTGACGCGGCGGCACGGCGCTGGTCGGGGATGGTGGCAGTCCCTGCGGTGGCATCAGATGCAACCGGGCCGCAGGTGCATAGCGCCGCAACCGTTGCGCCGCCTCCTGTGTCGCACAATCAAGGCGCTGCGCCTTTTCCAGTACAGCGCGGGTCAGCATTCGCCAATCAGCGACCCCCAGGCCGGTCTGCAACAGATCGCCATGTGTCGCCACACAGGACTCACAGGCCGCGACATCCGGTTCCCCGCAATAGCGGTCGGTGCCATCGGTCAGGGTGATGCGCGGACAAATCCAGCTATAATCATGCAGATGCATCCGGTAGGTGAAGCGGTTTGCCAGACCGGCCAGCGTATCGGGCGTCAGATGGAACGGATGGTGCAGCTCCATCTCCATCACCCCAAGCCGAGCCAGATCGGACCAGAGCAAATCCAGCTCTGTCGCCGGGTCATAGCACAGATTGCCCAGGTCCGGCCGGTCGGTCAGCTCCAGGTTCAGGCGGTGGGGCTTGCCCTCCCGCTTTTCCGGTCGCAGCAGCACCGCATCCCGCCCACCCCCGGGACGGCGAGCCAGCCCTTCCTGGACGAAACGCTCGGTCCCGCCGCCCAGCCTGGCGCAGACGATCATCAAGGGGCGTTGCCCACCATCCCTGAAAAGGCGGGCACGATCCAGCGCCCGGCGATAAACCGCCAACGGATCCGTGTCGATGAAAGCATGAACAGACGGCTCATAGCCGGGATAGAGCCGTGCCAGCCGCCGCAGCGCCCGATCCACCCGGCCCTGCTTGGACGGACCAAAAGAGCCGCCGCCAACATGGCCGACATAGGCATCCAGCGCCATCACATGCCGCCAGCCCAACTGGCCGGCCCGCAGGCAGAAATCGTTCTCTTCCCCATAGCCGGTACCAAACGTGACGGCATCGAACCAGCCGGTCTGCGCCAGACAATCACGGCGGATATACATGCAGAAGCCGACAGCCGTGGGGATATCGATGGCCTGACCATCCAGCACCGTCCCAACCAGGGCGTTCAAGGCCGGAACATCCACCTCGGCCAGCGCCGTCTCCTCATTGGCGCGCGGGTAGGAACAGATGGTGGCATCGTTGGACCAGGGGGTCACCGTGCCAATATCGGCCGCCCGGCCGGCCGCATCATGCAACCGCTTCAGCCAGCCCGTAGCCACGGCCGTATCGGCGTTCAACAGCACCACATCCCGGGCCCCGGCGGAGATGGCCATGCCGATATTGACACTGCGGACAAACCCCAGATTGGTCGGATTGCGCCGCAGCAGAATGTGCCCCGCCGCCGCCAGCCGGTCCAGCAAAGGGGCAATCGCCGGCTCCGGCCCCCGGTCATCAATGGCGATCACCCGCATGGGCAGGCCCGGATCGCAATTCAGCAACCGGTCAAAACAAACCCGTGTGGCGTCGATATCGCCATAAACCGGAACAATCACATCCACCACCGGTTCCGGCCCTGACAAACGGCGGATGGGCTGGGGCAGGTCCAGCGGCTCCCCGGTCAGGGCGAACAGCAAGCGGGGATTATTTATACCGGCAAGGGACAGTTCCTGTGGCGTCTGCTGCGGCAGATCTTCCAGGTCACTGCCGGGTGGTGGCGTAACGCTCAATTGCGCCCGAACCTGATCACCGTCCAAGAGAATGATCGCCACCGGACGGTCAGGACAGGCCAGATCCATGGCCCGGACAAGCAGTTCCCCTCCCGTCGCCTGCGCCACGACAGCCGTCAGGCGGGGGGGCTGCAACCATGCGCCCCGGACAGCAGAGGCCAGAACGGGGCATCCATCCAGATAAACTTCCGGATCGACAGCGCCGCGTAGCGCATCGGGCAATGGCAACTCAATAAAGCTGGCGTCGGCAGCGGGCGGCACCTGTCGCTGCACCAACACATGACCTGCCCATTCCAGGGCCACATGGCCCCCGCCCGGCGGGACGGCACATTGCACCGCACGATTCGCAATGAAAGCAACAGCCCGGCCCGTGCCCTGGGCGTGAAGGCGCAGGAACTCCACCGCCTCCGCATCCGTTTCGGCGTGCCAGGCCAGGGCCTCCAGCACCGTCTCTGTCCATCCGCCGATCCGGGCCAGGGCCTTGGCTGCCAGGACATGTCGGGGGGCCAGCACCAACGCGCGTCGCAACAGATCAGCACCACCACCCCGATCCTGCAACCACAGGCGCGCAACTGCCGCCATCAGAAGATCATCGGCATGGGGTGGATCGAATCGGGATAGACGCTGAGCCAGCAGCGCCAATTGTGCGGTCTCTCCGGCAGAGAGCGCTGCCAGAATGTGCGACCGGGCCATCTCACGCGATGACGCAACCGGTGTGGACACTCCCCCCACACCGGTTGCGGAAGACAGATCGCCTCGGCTCATCGCGGAACGACGGCCACCCGCAAGGCGATCAGCGGATCCTGTGGTTGCGGGGAACGGCACGGCTCTCCATCCGCCGCTTCAATCTCCCCATGGCGCAGGAAGCGCGCGGCATAGATCACCCGGTGGCTGTTTGCCAGCGGCGGCATCAGACGGAAAGCAACACCCGAGAGCGGCCGTCCCCCACCCAGCCCCAGGCTGCCCGGCGCCGGGGTCCAATTGGCGTCGGTCGCGGTGGAGCCTGGAACCCGATACTGCAGCAACTGTCCCACGGCGGGGCTGGTTTCAACCCGGATTCCCTCAATCCAGAAGGGTGCATCCTCCGCGGCTGCCCATTCGCCGGCGGCAAAGGCCTGTTCACCGACCTGCTGGATGGTGGCAAACAGGCGCAAACCGACCGGCGGAGCCTGTGCGGCCGGCGACAGCGGCCGTATCTCCAGATCGACGCAGGATTGAATATCCTGGCCAAATATATAGTTGGTGATCAAGAGCGGCGCGGGGCCCGGAGGGACCGAGATCACCACCTCATCGGCCGCAGCAACCCAGGCCACCGACTCCAAAGCGCCCTTCTGCAGGAAGCGGATCGGCGAGGTGCCCGGCTGCGGAACGGAGCTGAGCTGTGCGGCCGGGAATGCCACCCCATTGATGACACGGGGGCGCTGCGCCGATGGCCGTACCGCCGCGATATAGGTTCCCTCTGGGAGAACAATGACTTGAGCCGAACTGCGCAGGCGGTCCGCTGTGGGTTCCGGTTCCGCCGTTGCCAACATACCAGTCGTGGTCGTCATCGCCATCACTTATCAAAGGTGCCGTGTGATGGTGAAGATATCCGATATTTACGCGCAAAAATGAACAAAATAACTTAACGACAATGGAAAGAGGCAGAACCAGTTCTGATACTAAAAATCATTCAAGAATCGAGAAAAAGAAATGGCGAGCCAAAGCCCGCCATTTCCCAAACGTCTATGCTAATCAGGCTTACTTGGAAGTAAACCAGTTAACATTGATACCGGTCTGACCCACCACGGTGATGGTGGAACCATCGGGCAAGGTCAGGACGGTGTTGCCACCGCTGACCTGCGCGTTGGAGATCAGCGAAGCCAGATTCAGGCTGCTGCTGCCATAGTTGGTGGTCGCGAAGCCAAGCGTATCAGCAGTCGGGTTGAAGCCCGAAATGGTGTCGTTGCCAGCGCCCGGGCTGAAAATGAACACATCCTTACCTGCACCGGCCACCAGCGAGTCGTTGCCAGATTCACCGATGATGAAGGCGCCGCCACCGCCAGCCACAATGGTGTCGTTGCCAGCGCCGCCGCCCAGCGTATTCACGCCAGTCTCACCACCGGTGATGCTGTCATCACCACCGCCACCATTGATGATGGCGGTACCATTGGTGGAGACGAAGTCGGAACCAGAGCCGCCGATGACGCTGTCGCTACCAGAACCCGCGACCACGGTGTTGCTGCCCGAGGTATCGCTCAGCACCACGAATTCGTTGTTACCGCTGCCGACAACCGTCTTGCCCGCGCTGCTGGAGCCGAAAATCACCGCAGCAACGTTGTTATTGCCCGTACCTTCAACGACAATGCTGTTCACCTGACCGGCGACGGATACGTTGGTCAGAACGCCAGTTGAGCCGCTTGTACCCGTATTCACCACCGCCACGGCAGGCGTATTGCTGCCAGTCGGAGTGGTAATGACGGCCGTACGCACGCTGTTGGTGCTCAGGTTGCCCATGGTGACCGTGGTGGTCAGCGGGGCAGTCACAACCGGCGTACCGCCACCCAGCGTGGTGTTGTTAACAGTCGCGCCAGTATTAACCTGCTGAGTCAGGAGATTAGAAACAGTGGTGAGCTGCGCGGTCGTCAGACCGGAGCCGCTCGTCGTAGTACCGCCAGGCAGAGTTGCCATCTTTTTACCCCCAAAATCGATTAAGTGAGGAGCGCGGCCCACCAGGAGGGTGTTAACCAACTCGCCCCGCCAATCCTACTACCGCAGCGAAAATAACAGCGGAACCCCTCACATGCAATCGAATATTGCAGTGCGCTATAGCACCCAACCCCGCAGCGGAATGGAAGAACGGGAAAGGAACGCCGATGTACCCTTTTCCAAAAAATACTTTCAAAAACAAACACCTGACCATCACCTCTCGATGAGGGGCTTCGGTCCGTATTCATCTGGCGCCGCCCCCCTGCGGAAGGGTCAGCGCCGATTCACCTGTCCTCATCTTTAGGATATACTCCTGTTGGAATGAGGACAGAATCTTAACGCAGGTCGGCACCGGCCAGGATGCCCAAGGCCGTTTCGACGCAGGAATCAGCTGCCAGCTCTGCTTGATCCCATGCATCGAACAGAGCGTCCGCATCGTGGAAGGCCCCCAGCAGGACCAGTCGAATCAGGGTCAGCTTGCGCGCATGGCGCAGGGACGTCGGTGCCTGGTCGGCATCGGGCAGGGTCCAGATAGCCCGGAATGCCTCCATCGTCGCAGCGGAGTCGGGCGCTTCGGATATTCTGTCCCAAGCTTCGATTCTTACTGCGGCCGGACGCTGCCCCAGAATAGCCGCGAGCAGGTCCAATTCGTCACCCTGCACATCCACCCTGGCTGTGCGCCAAAGGGAATCGGGATGATCCATCGCCCGCAGGTCACGGCGCAACCCCCGACGCATATGTCGGCGATCAGAAACGGGGATCATCAAGCCCCGCTCCGGTGTGCCCTGCGTCACCGCGGACAGCAAGGGGGCAGAATCAGCCCCGGCACAGACCAGGGCAAGAAGGTGCAGATGGACGGCGGCGCTGGTCAGCACTTCGGTTTCGCCATCCTCCATCCCCACATTCTGCAGAACGCGGCGCATATGTGCCCCCGCCAGGGCCGCAACCGCCGTATAAAGCGCCGCCGCCCCCGGATCCCCCTCGCTGTTATTGGCAAGAATCGCCCGGTAATAGAGCAGACCGGTCAGATTGCCGGGATATCGGGCCAGCCATTGCTGCACATCGTCGGACGGCACTGGCGGGCGCAGCGCGGTGGGGTCGGTAATGTCGATACCGAACCGGGTGGCGACATCCTCTGCCAGGGACGCGAACAGCGCCAGCGCATCGGCCGCCTGCCCCGCATTGACCATCTCCTTGTAAAGCCGGTAACGCAAACCGGACAGCAGGGCCGGCGCCAGGCCAGGGGTGGCAATGCGGCGATGGAGATAATCCCGGTAAAGCGCATCACTCAGCGGCCGGGGTGCCGGCAGATTGCCGTCACTGGCAAAGGCGTGCAGGGTGGCTCCCCGCTCCTCCACCCGGACCTGCTGGAATCCGGCAGCGCGCAGGGCCTGCTCCAGCCCTTGTGCACTGAAAAGGGTCAGGTGCTGACCGGGGCTAGCGATGGGGGCCAGCAGTGCCGGGCTGGTACTGGGATGAAGGGCGGCCCCGTTGGGAGTCGTCAGCACCACCACCCCTGCCGTGCCGACGGCACGGCGGATGGACACCAGAAAACCAGCCGGCTCCGGGATATGCTCCACTACCTCCGACGCGTAGGCGACGTCGTAAGGTTCGGCCAGAGGCGTATCGTCTGTCCAGTAATCCAGCACGATGTCGAGGCCGAGATAGTCGCGGCCCAGGGCGGCAAGCCCCGACGGGTCATAACCTCTTGCCTTCCAGCCCAGCGCCACTTGCACAAAGTCGCTGGTAAAGCCGAAGCCGCCGCCGATTTCCAGCATCCGGCGCCCCGGCGAGACATCTGCCCAGCCCAGCGGTTCCAGCATCGGGCGCAGGCCGGCCCCCTGCTCCACATAGAATTCGAGCAGGGCCCCGCCGGGCAAGGCACCGGGCGTGTAATCCGCCCCTTCCCGATCGGTGGAGAAACGCGAAGCACAGGACGGGCATTGGACAATGGTCCAGTCGGCCTGCTTGGGTCCGCTATGGGGGATCACCACAATGGGGCGATGGGGGCCGGGATCGGCACAGACAGGGCAGATGGCAGAAAGCGGTGCACTATCGTCGGACTGCCAAACGAATTCCACATCAACCCCCGTTATCTCTTAACGCCATGCCGCCATCCGGGCGCCCCGGCGAGATGACCATATGGGTACCTGCCCGATCGAAACAAACCCAAATATCTTGCGGATTAATCCCCAGCCGATACACCTTGGCCTTTCGCCCAACCGGAGTGCGGTATGTACAATATATTATTCCTGCACAAGTTATTTCCGGCCCAGTTCATGCATCACGCCAGGAAACTGGCCACGATTCCAGGCGTGCATGTCAGAGCGTTGGCCAGCGATTTCCAGGCCCAGCTGGCGGGGGTAGAACAGCATAGCTATCATTTCGTCAACCGGGGTGGCGGCGGCAGCCATCCCTATCTGTTAGAGCCCAACCGGTCCATCTGGCGGGGTCAGGCGGTGCTGGCCCATTGCGTGGAGCTGGCCCAAGGCGGCTATCGACCAGACCTGATCATTGGCCATAATGGCTGGGGCGAGATCCTGTTCCTGAAGGATTTATGGCCGCAGGCAGGCCTGATTGGCTATTTTGAGTTCTATTATCGCGGTCAGGGGGCCGATATCGGATTTGATCCGGAGGAACGCTGCTCTCTGGATGATCAGGCCCGCGTGCGCGCCATGAATGCGATCAATCTGCTCGGGCTGGAAGCCGTCGATCTGGGGGTCAGTCCGACAGCCTGGCAGAAACAACTCTATCCGCTGGAATATCAAAACAAGCTGGTACAGATCCATGACGGCATTGATACGGAGCGGGCCTGCCCTGGCCCCGCCCGCCCGCTGGTTCTGTCCGACGGGCGTCGCCTGGGGCCGGACATTCCCCTCGTCACTTACGTCGCGCGCGATCTCGAGCCCTATCGCGGCTTCCGCCCCGCCATGCGGGCGGCGGTGGAAATATTACGCCGGCGTCCGGATGCCCATATGGTGTTTGTCGGCGGAGATGGCATCTCTTATGGCAATCCGCCACCCGATGGAGGTACCTGGCGCAACCATATGCTGGCGGAACTGGAAGGCCAGCTGCCGATGGACCGGGTCCATTTCCCCGGCAAACTGGTGCATCAGGAGTTCATCAATCTGATGCGGCTGTCACGCGCCCATCTCTATCTCACCTATCCGTTCGTGCTCAGCTGGTCGATGCTGGAGGCGATGGCGGCCGGTGTCAGCCTTGTCGCCTCCGCCACCCCACCGGTACAGGAGGTGGTGGAAGATGGGCATAGCGGCCTGCTGGTGCCTTTCGCCGATCCGCTGGCCATCGCAGAGGGCGTGCTGGCGGCACTGGCAATGCCTGACACACAGCGCCTTGCCATGCGACGTGCCGCCCGGCAGACCGTGGTGGAGCGCTATGATCTGCATTGGGTCGCCCTGCCGGCTTGGCTGCGGCTGCTGCGCGACCGTTTTCAAGCCCCGGTATGACCGGGGGGATGCTTGCCCCTTTCGCCGCCGGCCCGGCTGCGTTAGAGGTGACGCCTTAACCGACAGGATTCGAGGGACGTGATCGTGACCGAGAGCAGGTTAACCTCGCTGATAAAAAGCGTGGCCAAGGGTTTACGCGGCACGTCCTATGAGCGCGGAGTACGCCTTGCAGCCAAGGGCAAGCTGGCCGATGCCGCCGCCGCCTGGCAGGAAGGGGCAAAGCAGAACGACCCGCAATGCCAGATGGCCCTGGCCGAGGCTTTGGAGTCCGGGCGGGGGGTGTTGCCCAATCCACGCAGTGCCTTCCGCTGGTATCAGGCTGCGGCAGAAAATGGGGTGGCCCGCGCACAGGCCTTTCTCGCCAGCCATTATGCCAATGGTATTGGCGATGCCTCAGCAAAGCGCCAGCCTGACGTTTTTGTGCTGGAGAAAAACGACGCACAGGCACGGCGCTGGGCATCCCTGGCGGCTGAGCAGGGGATGGTCGAAGCACAGGTGCTGCTGGGCTGGCTCTACGCCCGGGATGGCGGGCCGGAGGCGCCGCTGGATATCACCCAATCTATCATGTGGTATCAACGCACCATCGACCAGGGCAGCATCAAGGGCATGGTGGGCTTGGCCAACCTGATTGCTGCCGGCAGCGTGACCGGCCAGGGCCCGGCAGAGGCATTCACCCTTTACGAGCAGGCCGCCCGACTGGGGGATCCCACCGCGCAATATTATACCGGCCTTTATCTGCTGGAGGGCATCGGCACGGCGGCGGATCAGCCGGCGGCGCTGGAATGGTTGCTCAAGGCGGCAGAAGCCGGCATTGTCGCCGCCTGCCGCACCTTGGGCATTATCCATCGCCGTGGGCGCGGCGCACCGATCAATTTCACCATTGCCGAAACCTGGCTGCGGCGCGGGGCGGTTAAAGGTGATTCAGAATGCATGGCACTGCTGGCGGACATGCATATGGGCCGGCAGGCCGCGGTGCCCAATCCGGGGGAGGCCATCGTCTGGTACACCGCTGCCAGCGAGCTGGGACATGCCGGGGCCCTGGCTGCCCTGGGCCTGGCCCACCAGACGGGCAAATTTGTCCCGCTGGACCCGCTGCGGGCCATTCATTTCCTGGAAAAGGCCACCCAGGCCGGCCATGTCGAAGCCGCCTTCCATCTTGGCATCAGCCACCTGGAAGGGCGCGGTATTCCGGTAGATTATGGCAAGGCAGCCCAACTGCTGGCGAAGGCAGCGGAACAGGGGCATCCCAATGCCACTTATAACCTGGGCGTGCTGTATTTCCATGGACATGGCGTCGCCAGGGATCAGGAAAAGGCCATGGGCTATTATGCCCGTTCCGCCGAACTCGGCAGCCCCTCCGGCCAGTTCCGGTTGGCCCATGCGCTGGCAACCGGCCAGGAACTGCTGCCCGCCGACCCGGAAAAAGCGCTCTATTGGTTCACCCTGGCCGCTGAACAGGGGCACGTACCCGCACAGGTCAATCTTGTCCGCATGTTGACCAGCCGGCAGGCACCGCTGGAGGAGCTGGAGCGCTGGCGCACCCGCCTGCAGGAAGCCGCCAGCCATGGCATGGCCATCGCCATGACCGTTCTGGCGGAAATGAAATGGAATATTGACCGCGACGCCCCCGCCGCGATTGAAATGGCCCGCGCTGCCATTGATCTGGGCGATCCGCAGGCAGAACAACTGGTGGCATATTTTGAAGCGCGCAGTTTCAGCGGCATCGTACGCTGAAACTGCGCGTTTTCAGGACGCAATGGGGGATATATCTCCCCCTCCCCTCCGTCTCACCAGGGGACAGGGGTCATGTCCCCTGGTGGCGCGGGCCTAAGAGCATGATGGTTCCTGCTCTGTCAGGACGGCTCCCGCAGCCCCTCGGACATGTTCTTCACCACATTGCCCAGCAGATACTGCATGATCGTGCGATCGCCGACCACAATGTCAGCCTGAAGCGGCATACCCGGTAACAGGACGACATCCGCCGGAACATTGCGCAGCTTCATTTGCGTGATCTCAATCCGCGACTTGTAGAAGCGCATTCCGCTGGGCGTACCATCATCCAGACGATTGAAACTGTCGGCGCTGATGGAGCGGACGCGCCCGGCGACGGTGCCATATTCTGTAAACCGATAGGCGTCCAGCTTGATCACCGTTTCATCACCCGGCTTCACGAACCCCTGGTCCGCACCGGCAATATCAGCCTCCACTTCCAACTGAGCATTGGCTGGCACCAGGGAAACAATGACCTCCCCAGAAGGAACAACAGCCCCGTTGCCGATATCGGCCACCTTGACGACGGTGGCGTCGCTGACCGCGCGCAGCTCAATCAGGTTGCGGCGATACTCCGCCTTCGACAGGTCATCTGCGACCTGCTGAAGCTCCGTGCGACGGGTCACCAGTTCCTGTGCAACCTTGGAACTCCACTCCTGAAGATAGGCATCCCGCTCAGCCACCACCGATTGCAGCTCATGTTTCGCTGTAATGACCTGCTGTTCACTATTCGACAGGTTACGGGCGATTTCAGCCTTGTTATCCTGCGCCACCAGCACGTTCAGACGACTGCCCACTTCCTTACGCGCCAGCTCGGAGCGCATCTTCTCAATCTCGCTGTTAACAGCCAGACGAGACCGGTAATATTCGGCATCTCGCGTACTGCTCTGGATCGTCCCCTGGGTGGACTTGAGCTTCTGGTCATAGACAGCCAAACGCGATTCGCGCTCCGCCTGACGGGAACGCCAGATATCAAGCTGGGTCATCCAAGACGTGCTGGTCTTGTCCTGCGGCACAAAAGGCGTGTCGGCCTGCTCGGCTTCCAGCCGCGCCACCTGTGCCTGCAGAGTCTCTGCACGGGACTGCAACTGTGACACATCCGCCCCGGTCAGGGTCGGATCCAAGGTCACCAGCACATCCCCCTTCTTCACCAACTGGCCTGGGCGGACCAGAACCTCCCGGATCACCGACGATTCCAGCGGCTGAATCGTGATCGTCGGTGTACGCGAAATAATACGCCCTCGGGAGGACACAACGATATCCAGCGTCAAGATATTGGCGAGGATAATCGCCAACAGAACCATTCCCGCCAGGATATGGACAGTCAGCCGCACGCGATTTGGATAAGGAGCACCAATGATCTCCGCTATTTCAGACTGGAAATCATTGATGGCCTGATCGGCACTGGCGGCAGCCCGGCTGTCAGGACGCAGGACCAGCGATCGACCGCTCATTGCTCGCTCCTGTCGGGGATTGGTGACGGTTCTGCTGGAACCAGAGGTGACGGTAGATGCTGCATCGCTCCAGCAATTCCTCATGCGTGCCGATATCGTAGACCCGGCCCCGCTCCATCACGATGATCTGATCACATTCGACCAGCGACGCCAGCCGGTGAGAGATGATCAGCATGGTCCGGCCAGCGGCAATATGGCGCAAATTATTGTTAACGATCGCTTCACTGTCCGGGTCCAGCGCGCTGGTCGCCTCATCCAGGATCAGGATGGTGGGGTCAACCAGCAGCGCACGGGCGATGGCCAGACGCTGGCGCTGGCCACCGGACAGGTTGGATGCCCCCTCGGAGAGGAAGGTGTCATAGCCAGCGGGCTGTCGTTCAATGAACTCCTCCGCCCCGGCCAGACGGGCCGCCTCAATCACCTCGTCAAAGGTGGCATCGGGCTTGGCCGCAGCGATATTCTGACGGATGGTACCGCTGAACAGGAAATTATCCTGCAGCACAACCCCGAGATTGGCGCGCAGATGGTGGATATCCATCTGCTTCAGATCATTGCCTTCCAGTTTGATCAGCCCATCATAGTCCTGATGCAGCGCCTGCAACAGGCGGGTGATGGTCGTCTTGCCGGAACCTGAGCGGCCCATGATGCCCACGACACTGCCGGGGGCGATCTCGAAACTCACCCTGTCCAGGGCATAGGTGCTGGCACCCGGATAGCGGAAGCGAACCTCGTCAAACACAACGCCACCCTGGAAACGCGGGCGCAGCCCATGGGTGGAGCGGGTATCCTCCGCCGGAATATTGACCAGGGAGGCCACCAGATTCATGGCACCCCGCATTTCCTGCACCTGCTGGAGCAGGCCGGCAATCTGAACGATCGGCTGGATGGCACGGCCGGCCAGCATGACAAAGGCGATCAGCCCACCCATCAGTACCGCGGCGCCGTCCGATGTCAGGGCCAGATAACAGCCCAGCAGCAGACTGCCAGCATAGATCAGCTTTTCCAGGGGTTGCAGAATGGTCTGCGGCTGATTGCTGATGAACCCCATATCCCGGTGCGCTCGCACCGCTTCCGATGAGTAGCGGTCCCATTCCTGCCGCTTGCCACCTTCCAGCGCCAGAGACTTGATGGTGCGCATCCCGTGAATGGTTTCAACCAGGAACGAGCCGCGGCTCTGTTCCGCCCGCACCACCCTGCCATAGGCACGCCCAACGATAGGCATGTAGAAAAGGACAATGAGGAACATCAGGACGGCGATGCCCAGCACAAAAAACGTCAACGAAACGTCCAGATAGAACATTGCCGGCAAAAGGACCAACAAGGTCAAACTATCCAAACAGACCGAAAAGAGCTGACCGGTCATGAAGGTGCGGATTCGGGAAATTTCATGGACCTTATGGGAAATTGCACCCGTAGGCTGACTCTCGAATACGTCAATCGGCAACCCAATCAGTTTTTCAAACACATAGGTGCTGATACGCGCATCAATACGCGCCGCCCCCTCCGCCACCAGCCAACGCCGCAGATAGCCGAATATCGTGTCGAAAACGACGATAAAGAATACACCAACCGTCAGAACAAACAGGGTCGACATCCGCTGGTGGACCAGCACGCGGTCAATCACAACGAAGTAAAGCAGTGGCGGGACCAGCGCAAAAATGGAGAGGATCAGCGCCGAGATGCCCACATCGCGGAAGATCCGCTTTTCAGCCATCACCTGACGCAGCAGCCAGCCCGCATTGAAGGTTTCATTCAGGCTGTCGGTCGCGCCCCGTGGCTTGAAGAGAATCACCTCTCCATCCCAGATTTCGGCCATGCCGATCGCATCAAAGGGGGCGGGTGTTGCGCCATCGCCGGGATGGCGAAGCACCACCAGCGGCGGCGAGGTGCCGGGATTGACGGAAATGACCACGCGCGCCGTTCCATCGCGCAGGCGGATCAATGCTGGCACCGCCCGACCGAGCCGCAACAGCTGGTCAAACCGCATCCGCGCCACCCGCGCCTTCAGCCCATGTTGTTCAGCCGCAGCAACAACGATGGACGGACGAACCTCTTCAGGACCAGACGCGTAGGCGCGTAACAATTGTTCACGGGAAAGATGTAGCCCATGATGGCGCGCAATGAAGCGCAAAGCCTCCAGCATCGTGTGCGAAACGGCTGGGTCGGCTGGGGAAATCCCCTCGCTATCAGGGGCTCGCTCCGCCTGAGACATGTCTGTCCTTCGCATACGCCAATCATTCTCCCCGCCATGCATTTCGGCAGAGAGCGCGTATGACTACCTCAAAGTTGCGGGATGGATCAAACCAATTCGCTGCGACGCGTCATTCCACCAATCCCCGCCCTCGCAGCCAATCCACCACGCGCAGCGCCTGTTCGGCGGGGGTACCATCGCCAAAACGCAGGTGCAGGTCGGGATTATCCGGCGCTTCATAAGGACTGTCGACACCCGTAAAATGGGCAATCTCCCCCGCCCGTGCGCGGCGGTAATGGCCTTTGACGTCGCGCCGTTCGCACTCAACCAAAGGGGTATCCACAAATATCTCCACCATCTCGCCGGCCGGAAGGATGGCGCGAGCCCGTTCCCGGTCTTCCCGGAAGGGGGAGATCAGGCTGACCAGCACGATCAACCCGGCATCCGTCATCAGCCGCGCCACCTCCGCCACCCGGCGGATATTCTCCGCCCGGTGGGCATCACCGAATCCAAGGTCGCGGCAGAGGCCGTTGCGCAGATTGTCGCCGTCCAGCACCATGGTCTGGCAGCCGCGCCGGTGCAGTTCCTGTTCCACCAGATCCGCAATGGTGGATTTGCCCGCCCCGGACAGGCCGGTAAACCACAGCACACAGGGCCGATGCGGCCGGCTGGCCACCCGCGCGGCCTTGTCCACCTTCATATTCTGCCAGGGCACATCGCCTGACCGGCGCAGGGGCGCATCAACCATGCCCGCCGCGACGGTGGCATTGCTGATCCGATCAATGAGAATGAAACCACCCAGGGCGCGCGACTGGCGATAGGGCAACAGGCCGATGGGGCGATCCAGCGTCAGATGGCAATAGCCGACATCGTTCAGCCCCAGCTGGCCACCCAACTGGGGCTGCCAGTCATCCACATTCAATCGATGGACCAGTTCCGTCACCTGGGCCCCGACCGAGGCCGCACCCAGACGCAGCAGATAGGAGCGGTGCGGCACCAATGGCCGGTCCTGCATCCAGATCAGGTGGGCGGAAATCTGATCGGCCACCGGCGGCGGGGCGGCGGCGGCGGCGATCAGGTCACCCCGGCTGACATCCACCTCGTCGGCCAGCACCAGGGTCACCGCCTGGCCGGCCCGGGCACTGGGAAGATCGCCATCCATGCTGACGATGCGGGCCACCCGGCTCTGCCGGCGGGAGGGCAGCACCATCACCGGATCGCCGGGCAGCACGCGCCCCGCCGCGATGGTGCCGGCAAAGCCCCGGAAATCCTGATGTGGACGGTTGACCCATTGCACCGGCAGGCGCAACGGCCCGTCCTGGTCACCCGTTGTGGCCGGGCAGCTTTCCAGCAGGTCCAGCAGGGTCGGCCCGCCATACCATCCCAGCGCCGCCGATCGGCGGGTGACATTGTCGCCGCTTCGGGCCGACAACGGCACGGCACTGATGGATTGGAAATCAAGGGCGGCGGCAAAGGCGCGGAAATCCGCCTCAATCACCTGGAAGGCCAGCTGATTCCAGCCAATGGCATCCATCTTGTTAACCGCCAGTACAATCCGGCGGATCCCCATCAGGGCGGCAATGCCGGCATGGCGCCGCGTCTGCGGCAGCAAACCTTTACGCGCATCCACCAGCAACACGGCCAGATCCGCCGTAGAGGCGGCGGTGGCCATATTGCGGGTATATTGTTCATGCCCCGGCGTGTCGGCGATAATGAACTTGCGCCGGACCGTGCTGAAATAGCGGTAGGCGACGTCAATGGTGATGCCCTGCTCCCGCTCTGCCGCCAGCCCATCCACCAGCAGGGCAAAATCCAGCGTGCCTTCCCCGGTGGTGCCATGGGCAGCACTGTCCCGGCGCAGCTGTTCCAGCTGATCCGCCGGCACCGCACCGCAATCATGCAGCAACCGGCCGATCAGGGTTGACTTGCCATCATCGACCGACCCGCAGGTGATGAAACGCAGGGGAAGGCCGGCGCGTTCTTCCAACATCGCATCCATCAGAAGTAGCCTTCCTGCTTCTTGCGCTCCATGGAGGCGGCACCATCGGCATCGATGATCCGGCCCTGGCGCTCCGACTGGCTGCTGTCGGCCAGTTCGTCGATGATGGCATCCAGACTGTCCGCCCGGCTTTCCACTGCACCGGTCAGCGGGTAACAGCCCAGCGTGCGAAACCGCACCCAGCGCATTTCCGGCTGCTCCCCCGGTGCCAAGGGCATCCGCGCATCATCCACCATGATCAACGCGCCATCACGCTCCACCACCGGGCGGAGTTTGGCGAAATAGAGCGGGACGATGGGGATATTCTCCCGCTTGATATAAGCCCAGACATCCCGTTCGGTCCAATTGGACAGGGGGAAGACGCGGATGCTCTCCCCCTTGGCGATGCGGCCATTATACAGGTTCCACAATTCAGGCCGTTGATTCTTGGGGTCCCAGCCATGGGCCTGATTGCGGAAGGAGAAGATGCGTTCCTTGGCGCGCGACCGTTCCTCGTCCCGGCGCGCGCCACCGAAGGCAGCATCAAAACCGTAACGGTTCAAGGCCTGCTTCAGGGCCTGGGTCTTCATCACATCCGTATGCACGGCCGAGCCATGGGTGAAGGGCCCCACCCCCTGGGCCACCCCATCCGGATTGATATGGACCAGCAGGTCCAGCCCCAACTCCCGGACACGCGTATCGCGGAACGCGATCATCTCCCGGAATTTCCAGGTCGTATCCACATGCAGCAGCGGAAAGGGCAGCTTGGCCGGATAAAACGCCTTCAAGGCCAGATGCAGCATGACCGCACTGTCCTTGCCGATGGAATAGAGCATCACCGGGGCCTGGAACTGCGCCGCGACCTCCCGCATTATGTGGATGCTCTCGGCTTCCAGCCAGTCCAGATGGCTGAAACCGGTCATGGGAGAATGTGGGGACATGGCACGCATGACCTGATATGGACACCCATCCGGTGGGATCAGTGGTGAACTTGCCCTGATATGGTCGAAATTTCTACATGTTAGTTGTATTGAGACACAGCACAGCACCTGAGTGATGTTTGCAGGTTATGGCCAAACAAGGGACTAGCACCCGGTGCCAGGAAAGTGGGAGTAGAAGTAACAATGTCGCAGCAACAACCGTCATCGGCTGTCGGTGGCTGGTATAGGGGCTTTTCGTCCGATGGACGGGCCACACTGGCGGCGGCCTTCGCCGATATGGCGGTGGGACTGGCCTCCTGGCGGATCTGGTTCACCCTGGCCTGGACCGATATCCGGCAGAAATATCGTGGCTCCATCCTGGGGCCGCTGTGGGTGACGCTCAGCATGGCGGCCTTCACCGCCGGCATCGCCATTGTCTATGCGGCCATCTTCAAGATTGATGTGCCAGCATATCTGCCCCATGTCGCCATCGGCATGGTGACATGGACCCTGATCACCGGCCTGATCAGTGAGAGCTGTACGGCCCTGGTGGGGGCGGAGGGCTATCTGAAGCAGGTGCGGCTGCCGCTGACGGTGTTCGTCAACCGGGTCATCGCCCGTAATGCCTTAATATTGCTGCATCATGTACTGATTGTGGTGGGCGTCAGCCTGCTCTATGAGACGGGCGTGACCCTGGCAGGCGTCGGGCTGGCCATTGCCGCCGTGCTGTTGCTGCTGGTCTGCGGCTATGGCTGGGGCCTGATGCTGGCCTGTGTCTGTATGCGGTTCCGCGATGTGGCGCAGATCGTCCAGACCATCCTGACCGGTGCCTTCTTCATCACCCCGGTGCTGTGGAAGGGCAATTTCCTGGACCCCAGCCATCCGGCCCTGCGCTTCAACCCGTTTCATTATCTGGTGGAGATCGTGCGCCAGCCGCTGACCACCGGTACGGTGGACGCCATGCACTGGATTGTTGTCGGCTGGATCGCCATTGCCGGTCTGGTGCTGGGCCTGCTGGTCTTCCGCGTTTCCCGCCCCCGCGTCACTTTCTGGATCTGAAGCGATCATGTCCGTTCACATCACCTTAGAGGACGTTTCCGTCCGCTTTCAGATCTTCGGCCTGCACGGGCGGTCATTGAAGAAGACGGCGCTCAGCCTCACCACCGGCGGGCGCATCGGTTCCGGCGCGTCGGGCCGGGTGCATATCGACGCGCTGCGCAATGTCAATCTCGACCTGCGGGAAGGTGATCGGGTGGGGCTGATCGGCCATAATGGGGCCGGGAAAAGCACCATCCTGCGCACCATGGCCGGCATCTATGAGCCGACGGGCGGGCGCATCCGGGTCAGCGGCCGCGTCTCCCCTATGTTCGATCTGATGCTGGGCATCGATCATGATGCGACGGGGAACGAAAATTTGCGCCTGCGCGGCCTGCTACTGGGCATGACGGCGGCGGAGATCGAGGAATATGCCGCCGAGATCGGGGAGTTTTCCGGCCTGGGCGAATATCTGGAGCTGCCGGTAAAGACCTATTCCTCGGGCATGTTGCTGCGGCTGATGTTTTCCGTCGCCACCGCCGTGTCGCCGGAAATCCTGCTGCTGGATGAATGGATCACCGCCGGCGACGCCAATTTCATGGAACGGGCGGAGGTGCGGGTCAACAAGCTGATCGACCGGTCCAGCCTGATGGTGATCGCCAGCCACAGCCGCGACCTGATCCAGCGGCTGTGCAACAAGGTGGCCGTGTTGGAACATGGCCAGGTGGTGGATTATGGCCCCATCAGCCCGGCGATGCTGGACCGGGCCATGGCGGCTGAAGGGAGACATAGGGGATGATCGAAGTGGGATTGGGTGAGACGGCGCGGGATGTGGCGGGATGAAAGCGAGGGATTTGGCGGGGTTGCAAGGCATCGGGGCTGCTTAAACCGTGTCAGGGGCGGGCGCGCTTTGGGTTTGATCGAAACCGGGTAAAGCGCGCCGAAGGACAAAGGGTTTGATTTTTCCCCCTGGTTTTGAACGGTTACCGGTTGAGCGTTCGAATTATCGTTTGAAGGCGGCAACGTCTCTTTACTGGATGTTAATACGTTTAAGATAATTGCGCGATAAGCCCAAGTGCCGATGGCAAGACAAGTTTCCGCGCCATAGTATTGCAATGTCATTGGCGTGCCTCAACATGCCTCCACCAGCCGCAAAGCGGCGTCGGGGAAGCAACCTTATATCGGTTGACTTGCGAGGATAGGCGTCCTCGTGTCGCGCCGTCCAAAGGCGCGGCCCCCGGCATTGGAGCGCCGCAGGCTTGACACACCTATCCTAAAGAATATGGCAAGTCAACCAACAGGTTGCGACATGCGTAAGTATGCAACCCAATAAGGTTCTATGATGCGAGTAGATTTTTATTAGATTTTTTATCTTCCATTGCTCTTTTATTTATTAAGCGCTTTCTTTCAATGTCAGCATCGCGCTTAATTTCCTCAGGCGTCGCCTTTAGGTATTGATTGTAAAGCTGCGCCACTAATTGAGCGTGCTGTTCCCTGTCTGCGTGCACGCGAAGTTCCGTCAAGGCATTGTCCGCCGCTTGGGTACAGATCGCCAGAAGCCGAGGATCAATCTCTGTCGGCTTGGCTTCCAACGGTACAGGTTCCGACGATCCGGCTTGTGCTGTATCCCCTTTGTGAGGTTGCATCTCACCTTCCCCAGTGGCTAGCCACTGAAGAGACACACCGACCCCGGCTGCCAACCGTATAACCACATCAAAGGGCGGAGTGCTTGCCCCGCGCTCATAGCGGGTCAACTGATCAGGGGAGACGCCCGCAATTTTGGCCGCTGCATTTTTGCTGTCATAGAGACGCAATGCCGCTGATATGCGTCGTCCGACTTCCAGGTCTTTACCCGGACGCTCACGTCCGGCCACATTTGTGCTGTCCGACTTCATATAACCCCCTGATGGATAACGCAAATCTGCTCAAATTTGCATAAATGCGGCATTATTTTTGCCGGACACCAAGTTTCTGCTTGATCGATGCTGCAAATCTGCGGCATTCTCCCTCCTAACGTAGTTCCAATCGTAGTTTCATTCGTAGATACGAACCCTCAAAGAAAGCCGGCTTGGCAGAGCCGGCTGGAAAGTGGAGCCAATGGCTAAACGACACAAAGCCGCAGACTGGCACCCGGCGGATATCAAGGCGGCGTTGGCGAAGGCTGGATATTCGCTGGTCGGCCTAGCCCGCGAAAGCGGCCTACCCAATCATGCGTGCCGCCACGCCCTGCGCCTTCCGTACCATGACGCGCAGGCCGCCATTGCCAAGGTACTGAAAGTACGCCCCGAGCAAATTTGGCCGTCGCGTTATGACGCTTCCGGTTTGTCCTTACATCCCCCCCGTCGTCTTCATGGGCAGCACATTAACACCGTTAATGCCGCTGATCCGCTTCAAAACATGATGGCCGCGTGAACACCCATCTTCGGCAGATGCCGAAGAAATGCGGGGTTCAATCAGATACGATTGTAGGTGTTCGATCATGCCAAGCCAACGCGGCAAAAGGTATAGGCGCGCAAGCGCCGCCGATAACACCCAGGGCGACCTGTTCAAGATGGTGGAAGCGGCTGAACAAGTTCCGGTGCCCGCCGAACCGTCGCGTCAACCCGCCTCCCTGGACCTGACCAGCCGTATCCGGCGGTGGACCAACGAAGCCATTGAACAGTCTGTGTTCAGCCGTCCGCAGATTGCCGAAATCATGTCCGACCTGACCGGGCGCGCCATCACCAAGCCCATGATCGATACATGGACCGGCGAAAGCCGCACCAACAGGATGCCGGCGGAACTGGTTCCCGCGTTCTGCGTGGCCGTGGGCAACGCACATCTGCTGCAACAGATGGCCGCTGTTATGGGTGCCCTGGTGATGGATACCCAACAGGCCCGGCTTGCCCGGATGGGGCAATATGCGCTGATTACGGTGATGGCCCAGGAGCAGATGCGCGCCTTGGCCGATAATTTGCCCCCCCTGCCGATGTTCGGGGGGCGGTCATGACGGACAAGGAATGGTTTAGCGCCAGCGCCTTAGCGGCATTGAAGCTACCGGGATTACCTACCAGTGAGCGGCGATGCCGTGACCGCGCCATTTCTGAGGGCTGGAAGGCGCGCACATCTTCGTTGCGCGGCGGCGGCAAAGAGTACCACATTGACAGCCTTCCGGCCCCTGCCCAGACATGGCTGCGCCGTCAAGCCGAACCCAAACAGGAGCCGGCCACCGTTGAAAGCGCGGTGCTGTGGGCGCATTTCGAGCGCTTGCCGCAGCAGCATAAGGACGAAGCGGCCAGCCGCCTGAAGGCGGTTCTGGAATGCGAAGCGCTGGCGGCATCCATCGGTGCCAGCAAGGCGGAAGCGCGCACGGCGGCGGCATATGGTTGCACGCCTGTCACCCTGCGCCGCTGGCGTGCCGCCGTGAAGGGCAAGGCGCGGGCGGATTGGATGGCCATCCTTGCCCCCCGCTACAGCGTTCAGGGCCGCACCCCAAAGGACATTCCAGCGGAAGCATGGGATATCTTCCTTGCCGATTATCTGCGGCTGGAAGAACCCACGGCGACCGCCTGTTACGAACG
The DNA here is from genome assembly GCF_009495745.1 of Niveispirillum sp. SYP-B3756. Lineage (GTDB taxonomy): Bacteria > Pseudomonadota > Alphaproteobacteria > Azospirillales > Azospirillaceae > Niveispirillum. The sequence goes on along the minus strand of NZ_WIDQ01000002.1, from coordinate 284,698 downwards.
GTTGTGCCGCATCGCCAAGACGAAGGAATGGGGGGGGCCGCTGCCTTCGTGCAAGACGTTCCTGCGCCGCGTTGAAAGGGACGTGCCGGAAGCGGTGCGGGTGTTGAAGCGGGAAGGCCGCGAAGCCCTGGACCGCCTGTTCCCGCACCAGGAACGTGACCGCGCCGTGTTCCGCGCCATGGAGGCGGTGAACGCAGACGGCCACAAGCTGGATATCTTCGCCAAGGCGGACGACGATGTGGAAGGCAAGCATCCCTTCCGCCCGCTGATCCTGGCCATTCAAGACCTGTTCAGCGGCATGATCGTTGGCTATCGGCTGGCCGATGCGGAGAATGCCGAAACGGTGCGGCTGGCCTTTGGCGATGCGTTCGGCAGATTTGGGCCGGCGGACGACGTGTACCTGGATAATGGGCGCGGATTTGCGGCCAAGTGGATTACCGGCGGCACCGTGTCGCGCTTCCGGTTCAAGGTGAAGCCGGAAGAACCCACGGGCTGCCTTGTCGCCGCCGGTTGCCGCATCCATTGGGCAACGCCCTATCGTGGGCAGGTGAAGCCCATTGAGCGCGCATTCCGCGACCTGTGCGAATATATCGCCAAGCATCCCGCCTTTGCGGGTGCCTATACGGGCAACCGACCGGATGCGAAGCCGGAAAATTACGGTTCCCGCGCCATCCCCATGGCGCTGGTGCGGGAAATCGTGGCGGTGGAGATCGCCGCCCATAATGACCGCCAAGGCCGCCGGTCTGCCACCTGTGGGGGCCGCAGCTTTGCCGAGACCTTTGCCGCCAGCTATGCGGCGGCGATGCCCCGCCGCTTGACCGATGAACAACGCCGTCTGTTCTGGCTGGCGTCGGAACGGGTGACGGCGGATGCGATGGACGGTGCCGTCAGCATCTATGGCGCGCGTTACTGGCATGAAACGCTGACGGAATATCGCCGTCAGAAGCTGACCATTCGGTTTGACCCGGAAAACCTGTCTGCCGGGGCTGCGCTGTACACGATGGACGGGCGGTTCATCTGTGATGCCAGCCTGATTAACCGGGTGGCGTTTAATGACACCAGCGCCGCCAAGGAACTGGCGCGTGAGAAGAAGCGCTTCAAGGCTGCCGTCCGCACCCAGGCCGACGCCTTGACCCGGATTGATGCCTTGACCGTGGCCGCGATGCTGCCGGGTGCGCCAGCCCCGAGCGATGCCCCGGCGGCCAAGGTGGTTCGGCCCAAGTTTGGGCGCGGCCAGAAGCCGACCATCAACCAGGAAGATATCGATGCGCGCGTCAACGCGAGCATCACCCGCCTTGCTGACCAGCACGAAGCCAAGATGCGCCGGAAGCTGCTGGCCTGATCCCCAACCCGTCCTTTGAAGGAGCCTATCCATGCCCCGCGATGTTGATGTGATGCCCGCCGTGACTGGTTCCGACCTGCGCGCCCGCGTGCGCCAGACCATGGCCGCCACGGGTGGCAAACTCTCCCAGGCTGAAGTGGCCCGCCAAGCCGGCATCCCGGCGTCTACCCTGTCGCAGTATCTGAACGACCGCTATCCGGGTGATGTGGCGGCGGTAGAGGTGGCCCTGAACCGGTGGTTGGATACCCAGACGGTCACGGCGGAAGTTACGGAACTGCTGCCGGTGCTGCCGTCCTTTGTGGATACGCCCACGTCCCGCCGCATCGTGGCCGGGCTGGCCTATGCCCAATCCGCCCGCAATATCACCATGGTTTATGGTGCTGCCGGGGTGGGGAAGACGCGCACCATCCGCCATTACCGTAAGAAGCACAGCAATGTGTGGGTGGTGACGGCAAGCCCGATGCGTTCCAAAACCAACCCGCTGTTGGATGCCATCGCCACCGCCCTTGGCATTGTTGATGGTCGCCGTGATCCGGCCAGCCTGAGCAAGGCCATTATCGCCAAACTGGCGGGAACCGGCGGGCTGCTGATCGTGGATGAAGCACAGCATCTCTCGGACGGTGCCCTTGAAGCCGTGCGTTCCATCCATGATGCAGTGAATGACGATCTGGACGATGACGACGCGGGTGTTGGGATGGCGCTTGTCGGCAACACCGTCCTTTACACCCGCGTTCGCGGCCAAAAGCGCACCTATGATTTCGCCCAGGTCACGCGCCGTATAGGCAAATATGTGCGCTTGGACGGCCCGACCGACGCGGATATCCAGGCCATTGCCGCCGCCTTCAAGCTGGATGGGCGGGACGAACTGGATATCGCCCGCGAAATCGCGCGGCGCCCTGGTGCGCTGGGGTTGCTGGAACAGACGCTGAAACAGGCATGGCTGATGGCCGCCGGGGAAGTGCCGCCGTGCCGGCCCACGGTTGAGCATATCCGCGCCGCGTTCGCTGACCTTCAGCGGGATGGGGAACTGTGATGCCCCATCCTGCTGACACCTGCCCTTACCGCCTGGGGGAGAAGGTGACGCTTCCCCGTGAAGATGGCCAGCCCATTACCGGCACCGTCGTTGTTTACAGCCCCCTGCCGGATGGCCGGTGGAAGGTTGGGCTGCAAGCTGCCACCGGCCTTTGCCACGGCATCGCCCAGGGCGTGCGTTCGAACGCCCTTTGAAACCCCTTCGAACATTCTTCAAATCCTGAGGAAAGACCCATGACCAAGAAGCGTACCCGCGTCACCGCTGCCATGGCTGGCGTACCTGCCGATCTGGAAGCGGCGAATGCCCTGGTGGGCGAGATCGGCACCCTTCAGCGCCAGATTGACCGGATCGACCTGGACCTGTCCGAAGCGGTTGCCGCCCTGAAGAAACAGGCCGGTGACGATGCCAAGCCGCTGGCGGATCAGGTGAAGGCCAAGGTCGCGGCCCTGATGGCCTTTGCCACCGCCAACCGGGAAACCATCATCCCCGCCGGGCGCAAGAGCGTATCGCTGTCACAGGGCACCATCGGCTTCCGGCTGGGCAACCCCACGGTGAAAATCGCCAAGGGGCAGGATGACGCCGTGGTTGCCACGTTTGAACGGCTGGGTTTGGGGAGGCTGCTGCGGCGTGAGGTGAATATCGACAAGGAAGCCATCCTGCGGGAGCCGGGCACCATTCAGGGGCTGGCCGGGATTGGGGTGGCACAGGTGGAAACCTTTTATGTGAAGCCCCTGGACGTGGCGTCTGAACAGGCCGTGACAACCAGCACGGTAACGGACCCGGCGCGCCTTCAGCCCGCCGATGCGGCATAGGGGACGGCCATGCTGACCTGTCCCGTTCCCGGTTGCTGTCAGCCCCGTTCGGTTGGGGCACTGCTGTGCCCCGCCTGTACTGCCACCGTGTCACCCTGGTTGATGCGGGCGGCGGACAGGGCGTTTGCGGAATACCAGAAATCGCCCACGGCGCTGGGCCAATTGCAACGCTGCAACCATCTGGTGATTGAGGCCGCGCAGGTGGCCGTGGTCGCCAACGCTGATCCCGCGCTTCCCGCTGGCCGTTCCTGCGGTCAATGCGTCCATTGGCGTCGGTGCAGTGCCCTGATCCAGGACATGAAGCCGGAAAGCACGGTCTGCGATTTCGCGCCGTCACGGTTCCGGGCTGCCCCGCCAGCGCCGGCCCTTGCCGCCGGCTGAGACGCCGCAACCGGTTTCGGTGCGGCTTGGGTTGGGGTGGCGGATCGTGCTGTACGCCCTGGCCTTTCTCCCCCTTCACATCGTCGTCACGGCTGTAATCGCCGTGCTTGGAGGTGTCCTTTGACACACGATCTTGATTCGATCCGCCGCCGCATCCGCGCCCTTCGTGCGCTGACCACGGAAAATGGCTGCACGGAAGCAGAAGCCATGGCCGCTGCTGCCAAGGTCATGGCGTTGATGGCTGAATATGGCCTGGATCAGGCCGCCATCGATGCGCCCGAATGGCAGGAAGAATGCGCACCCACCCAGGGGCGCAGCGGCCCGCAAGATGACCTGTGGTTGATGATTGCCCATGTCTGCCAATGCAGCGCCGTCTTCCGCCACGGCGTCGGCCCCCGTCAGGTGATCTATCTGGGGCGGGCACCCTGGCCGGAAGTGGCGACCTATCTGCACCAAGTCTGCTTTGGGGTGGTGGAACGGGCGTCGGCGGGCTTTCGTGCCGGGTTGGAATATCGGCGGCTGCGCAAGCCGCACACCCGCGCCAAGGCGCGGCGTTCGTTCACGGAAGGTCTGGTGGACCGACTGGCGGCCAAGGTGCTGGATTATGCCCGCCGTCATCTTGGCCCTTTGAACAAGGCCGCCACCCTGGCCGCCCATGCAGAAATGGGCCGCCGTTACCGCCTGCAATCATCACGGCCCATCAAGGGGGCAGGCCTGTCGCGGCGTGCCCGCGATTTCCGGGCAGCCGGTTCCGCCGCTGGCCAGACCGTCAGCATCAACCCGGCGGCTGCGACTGGCCCGCGTGCCCCTGCCTTGCTGCCGGGGGCGTGACATGATGGACCTTGCCTTGATCCTGACCAAGCTGCGTGGCCATCCAAGCCAGAATGACATAGCGGAATGCCGCCGCCTGTTGGTGGCCCATATGCGCGGTGCCAGCGATGCGGTTCCCATGGGGCGTGAACAGGCGGCCCGGCTGTTCTTGGATGCGGCGGCGGTTCTGGCGGCGCACGGTGCCAGTGAGCCGGATCTGCGCGACCTGTTGGAAGATGAAGGGGGCTGCCTGCATCGGTCGGGTTGCCGCCGCCAGTCCGCAGGCTTGGCCACCTATGCCAGCCATGGGAGGGCTTGACATGTACAATCCCTACCCCGCCATGCAGAAGGCTGTACATGCTTGCCGCCGCCATGTGGCCAGCCTGTCGGATGATGATGCATGGCGTGATTTTCTGGCCCTGCATGGCGGCCATCGCAGCACCAAGGATATGAACGTCACGGCGCTGGGCAAGGTACTGGACGCCCTGCACCAGGCGGGTGCCCCGGCATCACCAAAGGCAAGGGTTGCCCGGCCAACCCCCACCAAGGATCAGGATGGGGTGATCCGTGACCTGTGGCACCAGCTTTGGACGGCGGGCGGCACCGACGATGCCGGGGAAGCGGCCCTTGCCGCCTGGGCCAAGCGGATCAGCAAGGTTGATGCGCTGGCTTTCGCGCGGCCAATGCAAAAGCGCATCATGATTGAGGCGCTGAAAGACTGGCTGCGGCGCTTGCCGGCCGACCCGGTGGCACCGCTGCGGCTGGCCGCGCGCGGCCCGGATGGCCGGACTGATTTTGTGAAATTGTGCGATGGGTTGTGGAATGCACTGGCGCATAGCGGTGCGCTGGAAGCCGGCATTCTGGCAGACCCTGGCACATGGTTGAAGCGGCAGGGCTTTGGCGTCTCCGCGTTCCTATGGCTGGATCAGGGGCAAGCCCGCGACGCCGCCAAGCTGCTGGCTGGCTGGCTGCGCAAGGCCACGGGAAAGGAGGCCGCCCATGTCTGACCAAGCGCCCCCGACTGAACAGGATGTTGAACAGGAGATCGACACGACCGGCTGGCCGGCCCGCCTGCTAGATGTGGCGGAAGAAATCGGGGCTGCATCGGCCCTGTTGCTGGTTGAGAAATTTGCGGGTATCAGCCTATACGTTCCGACCGAACGGGAGTTGGCGCGTTCCCATCTGTTGGTGCGCGAATTGGGTTGGGATAAGGCGGTTACGCTGTGCCGGGCGCGTGGGGGCGAGCATATTGAAGTGCCCACGCTGTACTATGCCAGGGCCAAAAAAGCCGCTATCGTGCGGGCGATCGGCAGCAATCGCGCCATTGCCATGAAGTACCGCGTCACAGAAGCCTATGTGAGACGGCTGCGCCGCCACCTGTTTGAAGACAAACAGCGTTCCCTGTTCTGACGGGGAAACCCGTATCGGCGGAAGTAACCCTGTGATTAAGCGAGAATGACCACCATCAATCCCTTGATGGTGGTCATTTCATGTCTAATGCTGTTCTTCTCATGCAGGCCGCCATCCGGCCCGCCCTGATGCATCTGGCCGAAGTGCCCGGCTATGAGCGGCTGCATTCCCCCGCCGCTGAAGAAATCCTGCTGGGCATAGCCGCTGCGGAAAGCGAATTGCGCCACAAGCGCCAGACCGGTGGCGGCCCTGGGCTGGGATATTTCCAGATTGAGCCGGCCACGCATGACGATGTGTTGCGCAACTTCGTCAATCTACGGCCCGACCTGAAGGCGGCCCTGGACGCGCTGCTAGTGCCGGCCATGCCCCGCGACATGCAGATTGCCACCAATGACGCCTATGCGGCGGCGGTGGCGCGTCTGGTGCTGTGGCGGGCGCCCGCACCCTTGCCCCGTCAGGGTGATGTGCAGGGTTATGCTGCGTACTGGAAGCAGCATTACAACACGGTTGCAGGCAAGGGCACCGTTACGCACTTCCTGGACTGCTGGCATCGCCTGATTTCCCCCGTGCTGGCGGGGGTGCGGTGATGCTTTTTATTGCCACCGGCACCCTGTTGGGACGTCTGAGTCGGGGCCGGTGATGGATTTCACCTTGCCCCCCTGGATCAGCCCCGCCCTGACCTTCACCAGCGCTGTTCTGATCCCGCTGGTCCTTTACGTTCGCAAGCTGGCGAAACAGGTCGATGCTGCCGGCTTTGCCAGCAAGTCCGACTTGGATGAGCTTAAGAAAGTCACGCAGGACGCCGATAAGCGGCTGGCCGGCATCGAACATGACCTGGAACACGCACCGGTAGCCGCTGACATGCGCGCCTTGTCTGACCGGCTGGTCAAGATCGAAGTGGCGTTGGAACAGGTGCCGACCACCGCCGCCCTGCATGACCTTGGCTTGAAGCTGGAACGGCTGGCCGGGGCCATGGAAGGCCATAACAACATGCAGGGCGAAATCCTGAACATCGTCCGTCGCCACGAAAACATCATCGCCACCGCCGCTGCGCGCGGCCATTGAGGGGCATTCCATGGTTAGCTTGTCATCCATCGCCGATGTGTGGCGCGAACATCTGCGGCTTTCCATCCTGCGCCTGTTGCGGGAAGCGCCGGGCCGCCAACTAAACGACAGCCTGATTACGAACTCGGCCCATCGGCTGGGGATCAAGGCGACGCGCGACCAAGTGCGGACGGAACTGCATTGGCTGGAAAGCCAGGGCACCGTCCGACAGGAGACTATCGGCGGCCTGGTTGTGGCCGACCTGACAGAGCGCGGGGCCGAAGTGGCGGCTGGTTTGGCCCGCATTCACGGTATCGCCGAGCCGAGTGCCCGTTAATGGCCCGCAAGTCCACCATCGACAAGCTGCCACCCAAGGTCCGCGAGTTGATCGGCGACCTGCGGGAAAGTGGCTGCACCATCGACCAAATCCTTGCCAAGCTGCGGGAATTGCAGCCTGACGTGACCATTGCCCGGTCCACGTTGGGGCGGCACATCCAGGAATATGACGCGCTTGGCCAGGAGTTGGCGAAGTCCCGGCAAGCCGCCGAAGCGCTGGCCGCCCAATTGGGTGACAGCGGGGCCGGTTCGGTTGCCCGCCTGAATATCGAAATCGGCCATGTGCTGCTGCAAAAGCTGATGTTCACCGATGGCGAACTGACCTTCCTGGACCCGCAGGAAGTCATGATGGTGATGAAAGCCATCCAAAGCCTGACCAGTGCCGCCAAGTCCGACGCGGATCTGCGCGCGGCGCTGAAGAAGGAACTGGCCGCCCAACATCTGGCCGATGTGGAAGCCGCCAGCGCTGGCACCAGTGCCGGCATGAACAGCGAATTGATCGGCGCGCTGAAGGTCAAATGGCTTGGGGTGAAGGCATGAACTGGTGTCGTGTGGAGCGCATCGGCAATGCCACCCTGTACCTGGGTGACAGCGAAGCCCTGCGCCATCTGCTGCCGGCCCATGATGCCCTGTTGTGTGATCCGCCCTATGGGATCGCCGTGGCAACAGATATCGGCGCAGGCGATATCCGCCGGGCGGCCTTTGCCGGTGATTTCACCCGCCGTCAGAAGGGCTATCGCCCCATCAAGGGTGATGATCGGCCCTTTGATCCAAACCCCTGGCTATCCGAGCGTCCGACCCTGTTCTGGGGTGCGAACTACTTCGCCCATCGGTTGCCGGCTGGCCGTTGGCTGGGCTGGGATAAGCGGGAAGGACTGAAGCCCAATTGCCAGTCCGACATGGAACTGGCTTGGACCAACGTGCCCGGCAACACCGTCCGGCTGCATCGGCAGATGTGGAGCGGCATGGTGCGCCGTGGCGATTTCTGGCGCTGCGGCCAGCATGGCAGCCGGCGGGAACACCCCACGGAAAAGCCGGTGCAACTGATGGCGTGGTGCATCCGCATGATGCGCCTGAAACCGGGTGCTGTGATCCTGGACCCGTACATGGGCGTGGGCACAGCCGGGGCCGCTGCCGTGCTGATGGACCACCCTTACGTCGGGGTGGAATGCGAAACCCGCTATTTCAACGCGGCGTGTGACCGGCTGGCGCTGGTGCAGCGTGACCCCGCCGCCTGGGCCGGGAAGCTGGCGGCATGAAAGCGGCCAAGTCCACCCACAAGCTGCACACGCCTGCGGCGCACAAGATGCCGGAAGCCGGCCCGGCCGGGCTGGCCAAGCACGCGGATATCGACCTGCTGCTGAATTATCAGGCCGATCTTTTCAACAGCGTGTCAGAATTTGCCCTGCTGGCCATCGAGAAGTCGCGCCGCATTGGGTACACCTGGGCCGCCGCCGCACTGGCCGTGCTGACGGCGGGTGCCACCAAAGAAGCCGGTGGCATGGACGTTCTGTACCTTGGCCCATCGCTGGACATGGCGCGCGAATTTATCGACACCTGCGCGCAATGGGCGCTGTTGTTCAAAGACGCCATTGGCACCTGCACAGAGGTGCAGCCGTGCGAGCTGTTTGACGATGGCGACAACCCTGACAAGGCCATCAAGGCTTTCCGTATTTCCTTTGCCAGCGGCAAGGAAATCATGGCCCTGACCAGCAAGCCGCGCTCCCTGCGCGGGCGGCAAGGTCTGGTGATCATTGATGAGGCCGCATTCCATGACGATTTGGACGAGGTGCTGAAGGCGGCGCTGGCCCTGTTGATGTGGGGCGGCAAAGTCATCGTGATTTCCACCCATAACGGCGACAAGAACCCCTTCAACCAGTTGATTGGCGATATCCGGTCCGGGAAAAGGGATGGCGGCGTTGTCCGGGTAACGCTGGAAGATGCGCTGAAGGACGGTCTTTACCGCCGTATCTGCATGGTGACGGGGGAAGAATGGTCCCCGGCCGCTGAACAGGCTTGGTTGCGGAAAATCTTTGGTGCCTATGGCGATGCGGCCAACGAGGAACTGAACTGCATCCCCCGCGCCAGCGGCGGGCGGTGGGTTGCACGATCCGTGCTTGAAGCCTGTCAGGCGGAAATCCCGGTACTGCGCTGGGCTGCCCCTGAAGGCTTTGTGGATTTGCCCGAAGACACCCGCCGAAACACCATTGGGGAATGGTGCCAAGCGAAACTGTCCCCCATCCTGGAAAAGCTGGACCCGGCCCTGACAAGCGCGCTTGGGCTGGACTTCGCCATGGAGGCCGACCTTACCGCCATCGTGCCGGGACAGGTTGGCCGGGACTTGGTTCGACGGCCCGCCAGCGTGGTGGAATTGCGGCAATGCCCGGTGGATCAGCAGCGGCAAATCCTGTTCTTTATTCTTGATCGCTTGCCGCGCCTTTCAAAGGCGGTGCTGGACGCGGGCGGCAATGGCGCGGCCCTGGCGCAATTCGCGCGCCAGCGGTACGGGCCTGAACGGGTTGAAGAACTGAAACTGTCAACCGAGTGGTATCGGGTGAACATGCCGCCGATCAAGCTGGCATTGGAAGGCCATTCGCTGCTGCTGCCGAAAGACCCGGATATCATCGCGGATTTCGGCTTGATCGAGTTGGTGGACGGGGTGGCCAAGGTGCCAACCAATGCCAGAACGAAGGGCACAGATGGCAAGCCCCGGCATGGTGACAGTGCCGTTGCCACCTGCCTGTTCCATTACGCATCGCAGACCGAAGCGGCTGAATACGAATATCGCGGCATCAAGGGCGGGGCCAAGGCGCGGCGCAATGCCCTTGATGAAGATGACAGAGATGACCGCCGTGGGCGGCGTGGCAGAGGGCGCAGAAGATGAACCCGGTACAGCGACTTTTGGTGTCGGCTTCCAACGGGCTGCGGCGGGCGGCGGGGCTGGTGACGGATCAGGCCAAACCGGGCCTGACGGGGGTGCGCAATACCCAGTCCGGGCACCCGGCTGCCAACATCACGCCTGAGCGGCTGGCATCCATCCTGCGGGCGGCGGAAGAAGGCGACATGCTCGCCTATCTGGAACTTGCCGAGGATATGGAGGAGCGCGACCTGCATTATGTGGGCGTGCTGGGGACGCGGCGACGGTCTGTCAGCCAGCTTGACCTATCGGTGAAGGCCGCCAGTACGAATGATCCTGCACACAAAGCCCATGCCGATCTGGTTGCCAAATGGCTGGACCGCGACGTGATGCAGGCCGAATTGTTCGACATGCTGGACGCCATCGGCAAGGGTTTCAGCGTAACGCAAGTGCTGTGGGATACCACGGGCGGCCTTTGGTTGCCGCGTGAACTGCGGTGGACCGACCCGCGCTGGTTCGAACTGGACCAAGCCGACATGCGCACCCTGCGGCTGCGCAATGATCGTGGCGGGGCCGATGATCTGGCGCCCCATAAATGGATTGTGCATGAACATAAGGCCAAATCGGGACTTCCCATTCGGGGGGGCTTGGCCCGCGCCGTGGCCTGGGCCTGGATGTTCAAATCGTTCACCGTCAAGGATTGGGTGGTGTTCCTGGAGGTCTATGGCCAGCCCCTGCGCATTGGCCGCTATGGGCCGGAGGCCAAGCCGGAAGACCGCGACGTTCTGTTTGACGCGGTGATGAACATCGCCAGTGATTGCGGGGCCATAATTCCCAAGTCGATGGAAATTGAATTCATCAAGGCGGAAGGTCAGCAATCAAACGCGGCGATGTTTCAAGAGGCAGCCGACTGGTGGGACCGGCAGGTTTCCAAGGCGGTTTTGGGCCAGACGACAACCACCGACGCGGTGTCTGGTGGCCATGCGGTGGCGCAGGAACATCGGCAGGTACAGGAAGATATTGAACGCGGCGACGCCAAGCAGCTGGCGGCGACGCTGAATGACACGCTGGTCAGGTGGATTATCGACCTGAATTTCGGCCCGCAGACCGCCTATCCGCGCATCCGCATCGGCCGGCCGGAAGCGGTTGATGCGCGGCTGATGCTGGATGCCGTCACCCAGCTGGTGCCCATGGGGCTGCAAGTCGATATGGGCGAAGTCCGCGATATCATCGGGCTGCGGGCGCCGGCCGATGGGGCGATGCTGCTGAAGGCCCCAGAAGTGCAGCCCGCACCCGGCTTGCACGCGGCCGCTGCGCCGGAAGCGGTTACGGCCACCACCGCGCCGATGGCCGAGCGGCTGGGGAAGGAGGCGGATCGGGCGGTTTCGGCCATGGTGGCGGCGGTGAAACAGGAATTCATGGCCGCCGGCAGTGCGGCCGATTTCCATGCAAGGCTGGCCAAACTGCGCCCTGCGCTGGAACAGCATATCGGCACCCTTGCCCCCATCATGGGCGATGCATTCGCGGTGGCACATCTGGCCGGCCGCTATGCCGTGGTTGAGGAAGGGAAAGAAGATGGCGACGCCTGAACCTGAGTGGGCGTCACTGCCCTTTGATGAAGCCATCGACTATTGGCAGCAGAAGGTCCGCCTTCCCACCGCCCGTTGGAATGACCTTCAGCACGGCGCGCATGTGCGCGGGTTCAGTGTCGCGGGTGCGATGGTGGACGATCTGCTGGCCGATTTTCAGGCAGCACTGACACCCGCCTTTGAAGACGGCACAACGCTGGCCGCCTTTCGCAAGGACTTCGATAAGATCGTTGAAGCCCACGGCTGGGAATATAATGGAGGGCGCAATTGGCGCAGCCGCGTAATCTATCAGACCAACCTTTCGACCGCCTATTCCGCTGGGCGCTATGCCCAGATGACGGACAAGGATGTGCTGAAACATCGGCCCTTCTGGCGGTATAACCATTCCGACGCGCTGCACCCCCGCCGGCTGCATCTGAGTTGGGATGGCAAGGTACTGGACGCCACGAACCCTTGGTGGGCAACCCACTATCCGCCCAACGATTGGGGTTGTGGGTGTTATGTCACTGCCCTGTCACAGCGCCAGTTGGAGCGGATGGGAATGACGGGGCCGGATAAGGCCCCCGACGATGGCCCGCCCGTGACGTGGCAAGACAAGGTAACGGGGGAGAAATGGCTGGTGCCGCCCGGCATCGGCCCCGGTTGGGCCTATAATCCCGGTCAAAGCTGGTTGCATGGCACGATGCCGAAAGAGTTGGCAAAGCCCCTGCCGGCATCGGCGGGTGTACGACCTGACAACCTGCCCCCATTGCCGCCGCCCCATGCCGTACCGGAGGACCGCACCCTGCCGGCCGGCCAGCCCGATGAAGCCTATGTGACTGCCTTTTTGGATCAGTTTGGCGGGGCTATCGGGTTGCCCGTGGTGTTTCGGGATGCCAGCGGGACAAGGGTTGTGATTAGTGATGATCTGTTTCGGATGCGCGATGGAACCCTGAAGGCCAGCAAGCGCGGGCGGGCAACTGGTCTTTTGCTGTTGGCCGATGCCATCCGTGACCCGGACGAAATATGGCTGGACTGGTTCCAGGCCAAAAGCGGCGACGTGATCCTGCGGCGGCGTTACATCCGCGTGATTAGCGGCACTGACGGTGAAGCCCCATTGCTGAGTGTGTTTGAATGGTCCGGCGTTGGTTGGTCCGGTGTAACTGGTTTCCCCGCTGCCAACACCAATTACCTGGAAGGCCAGCGCACGGGCGCCCTGATCTATCGCCGACCGAATTGAAAAAGGCGGGGCCATCGGCAGCCCCGCCTTTGCCAACCAGCACCTACGAGGCCGCCGACGGCTCGGTACTGATCAGATAGTCTATATGTAAGACTGATAGAGGGGGAAGTCCATGGCCGGTGTGACGATAAAGATTGATGATAGCGACCTGCAGCAGTTGCTGGACCGCGTTGCCCGTCTGCCGGGCACCATGGCGCCGATCATGAAGAATATCGGGCTGGCGGTGGTGCAAGGCGCGCAAGAACGGTTCCGCAAAGAGCAGGCCCCGGATGGCAGCCCCTGGAAATCCCTGGACCCCGATTATGCCGCCACTAAGCGCGGCCCCGGCATCTTGCGGGAAATGGGACAGGCTGGCGGCCTGTTTGGCAGCCTGACCTATCGCGCCAATGCCAGTGGGGTGGAGATCGGCACCAACAAGGTTTACGCTGCCCATCACCAGTTTGGCAGCGATACGCTACCGGCCCGCCCCTTTCTGGGCCTATCCGATGATGACAGGGCGGATATACTGGATGTGGTCGCCGACCATGTGGGGCGGGCGGTGGCGGGGTGATGCGGAGGATTTGATGCCATACGAAGAAAATATGAGTGTTCAATACGACGAAAGCACGAAGTCCGTGACGGTTCATTTTCGTGGTGAAAAGCAGGTGCTTCCGGGACGATACGAAAGTCAGGAAGCAGGAAAAAGAGCGGGCGAAGCCTATTGTCGCCGCCAAGGCTGGGTGGGCTGACCTTCAGGCAGTGTTCACGGCGCGTCAGCGCCTTGAACACCCTGCCCGCACCAATGCCCCGTGAATTTCTTTCAAACGCATTCAGAACGCATTTGAAGCCGCGCCGCGCCCGTCCATAGCCCCCAACTGTTGATCGGATCAGGCGGGCGGATTTTGGGGCTGGACGAAATGGCCCGCCCCCGGCAGTGTTGCGCCACCCCCGATAGCCCTTCGCGGCGATACCGGTTCCGATGATGCGGAACGGCAATCCCCTGTCTTCTACCATCGTCAAACGATGGGGGGCAGGATGGCGCACAGCGCCCAACATATCAGTATTCTCGCTATCGCGCTGGAAGCCGGCCAGCCGGCCCCGGAATGGGTGCATCTGGTGCCTGCCGGCACCTTTCGCGGTGCTGACGGGCGCGGCCCGTTCACCCTGGCGGCCCCCGACAAGGTGATTGCCACGTCACTGGCCGCTGTGGCGGGGGGCGTGCTGCCCATTGATTACGATCATGCCATTGATCTGGCCGCCCCAAACGGGGGCAAGGCCCCGGCTGCGGCCTGGATTGAAGAGCTGCAATCCAGGCCGGACGGCATCTGGGGGCGCGTGAAATGGACGCCCGCAGGGGCGGCGGCGGTGGAGGCGGGTGAATACCGCTTTTTGTCCCCCGCCCTGGTCACGCCGCAAAAAGGCGGCGGCCCCATCACCGCCGTGTTGCGCGCGGCCCTGACCAACAATCCCAACCTGCATGGGCTGAAGGCCCTGCATATGAACGGAGCGGAAATGGACGAAACCCAGCTTGCCCAACTACGTGAAGTATTGGGATTGGGCGCGGATGCCGATATTGCGGCCATCCTGGCAGCCATCAAGGCGCTGAAGGACGGTGCCACCAACCCCATGTCCAAGGTGGCCGATGCATTGGGCCTGAAGGCCGATGCCAGCGCCGACGCCATCATCGTGGCCCTGCACGCGGCCAAGACCCCGGACCCGGCGAAGTTCATTCCTGCAACCCAAGTGGTCGCCCTGAATGCACAGGTTCAGGAACTGATGGCGGAAAAGCGCGACCGCGAAATCAATGAAGCCGTCACGGCAGGCAAGCTGCCCCCGGCCCTGAAGGAATGGGGGATTGCACTGCACAAGTCGGACCCGGCTGCCTTCCGCAAATATGTGGAAACGGTGCCGGCCATCGTCGGCAGTGACCCGGCAAACCCGCCGCCGCCCGCTAAGGGCGCCCATGGCCTGACGGTGCAGGAGATTGAAATCTGCCAAACCATGGGTTTGGCGCCCGAAACCTTCGCGGCCACGAAGAAGGAGGGTTAAGCCATGGCGCTGACCAACGACCGGGATACGGTGGAACGCCGCGCTCCGACGATCCGTGATTTTGGGCTGGCCGGTGGCGCTGTGATCCATGCTGGCGCCTTGGCGGTGCTGAAGGATGGATGGGTCCGGCCGGGCTTTACCGGGACCGGGCTGGTGGCCGCTGGCCGGGCGGAAAGCCGGGTTGACAATAGCGGCGGGGCCGATGGTGACCGCCGGGTGAAGGTCAAGGCCGGCACCTTCCGCTTTGACAGCGCCACCGCCCCCGCTGCCGATGCCATCACCGCCGCCGATATCGGCAAGGTGGCTTACATCGTGGACGATCATACCGTCGCGCGCACCGATGGCGCCGGTACCCGTTCCCCCGCCGGCCTCATCTGGGACGTGGACGCCAGCGGCGTCTGGGTCCGCATCGGTTAAGGAGTATCCCCGATGATCCGCAATACCACCAACCTGACCGGGCTTTATGTCGGCTTCAAGACTGCCTTCCAGGGCGGCTTCGACGGTGTGAAGCCCACCTATAAGCGGGTGGCGATGACCGCCCCCAGCACCACCAAGACCGAACAATATGGCTGGCTGGGCACCATGCCCAATATCCGCGAATGGGTCGGCGACCGCGTGGTCAACAGTCTGGCGCTGCACAGCTACAGCATCACCAACAAGAAGTGGGAATTTACCCTTGGTGTGCCGGTGGACGACATCGAAGACGACACTTACGGCGTCTTCAGCCCGCTCTTCACCGAAATGGGCCGCACGACCGCCATCTTCCCCGACCAATTGGTCTGGCCAGCACTGCGCAATGGCCACCGCAATCTGTGCTATGACGGCCAGAACTTCTTTGACACTGAACATCCCGGCGTGGAGCTGGTCACGGATGAAAAGACGGGCGAGGAAGTCGAAAAGCCTGTTCTGGTGAGCAATTATGGCGGGGGCACCGGGCGGTTCTGGTGTTTGTTGGACACAACCCGCGCCATCAAGCCGATCATTTTCCAGGATCGTAAGAAGTTCGATTTCGTGCGCCTGGACGCCGCCACCGACGAGAACGTCTTCAACCGCGATGAATATATCTACGGCACCAAAGGCCGTTCGAATGTCGGTTATGGCTTCTGGCAGCTTGCCTATGGCTCCCGCCAGCCGCTGACACCGGAAGCCTATGAAGCGGCACGGGCGGCCCTGTTGAGCATGAAGGGCGACCACGGGCAGCCGTTGGGGGTGCAGCCCGACCTGCTGGTGGTGGCGCCGTCCGACGAAGGGGCGGCCAAGAAAATCCTGATCAATGAACGCGACGCGAACGGGGCAAGCAATCCCTGGAAAGGGACGGCGGAACTGATGCTGTCGCACTGGTTCGGCTGATCCATCCCCGTCGCCAAGGGCGGCGGGCTATCCAGGGGTTGCCCCATGAAAATCAAAATCACCGCCCCTTCCGATGGTTATGTCCGTGCTGGCCTGCGGCACACCAAAGGCGGACGCATCCATGACGCGGCCGACCTTACAGAGGCGCAGCAGCTGACATTGGCCGCCGACCCGCATCTGCGGATTGTCCCCGTCAATGATGAAGTCAGTGAACAGCAACTGCCGGCCGAGACGGTGCAACGCCGCCGCAAGGGGGGCTGAGATGTACGCAACCCTGGACGACATGACCAAGCGGTTCGGCACCCGCCGACTTGCTGAACTGATCAGTGAGACGGGTGATACTGTTGATGCGGTGGCGGTGGAAAACGCCATTGCCGATGCGGTGGCGGAAATCGACAGCTATCTGCTGCCCCGGCACCAGCTGCCTTTGCCCACCGTGCCGGCCCGGCTGGTCTCTGTCACCTGTGACCTGGCGCTGTACCGGCTGCACCAGGGCGAGCGCAACATGGTGACAGAACAGGTGCAGCAGCAGCGGGATCAGGCTTTGACCTGGCTGCGTGAATTGGCCGCCGGGAAGGTTGATTTGGGGCTGGATACGGGCGGCGCGCCTGTGCAGGTCAGCGGCGGTGCCCGGCTGGTCAGCGCCGGGCGGATGTTCAGCCGGCACCGGTTGAGGGGGCTTTGAATGAGCTTCGAAGCTGTTTTGAACGCCATCGTTGCGGGTGTAAAGCCGACCTGCCGGAACGTGGAAGCCATTCCCGGCCCCCTGGATAAGGAGACGTTGGGCCGGTTGATTTCCACCGCCCCCGCCGCCCGTGTTGCCCCGATCGGCGTGGTGGCGGCGGAAGCGGTAGGGAACGGCCAGACCGACTTCACCTTCCAATTCGCGGTGTATCTGGTGACGAAACCGACCCGCAGCCTGGATGTGGGGGATACGCTGGCCATGGTGGGCGGCATCCTGGGCTTGTTGCCGCGCGCCACATGGGGCCTGGGGGATGTGCATCCCGTGGAAGATGACACGATCCGGGCTGAGACGCTTTCCACCGCTGACCTGCTGGCCAAGGGGGTGGCGCTGTGGGCCGTGACATGGCGGCAAACGGTGCGGATGGGGGCCGATATGTGGGCAGAGCCCGCCATCAATTTCCCGCCCGTGGCTGACGCCCGGTACGACGACGGGCGGTTCGTCGAAACTGCCGTGGATCTGCGCCATGATCGGTGATGCCGTCGCCATCACTGAATTGGCGCGCTGTCTGGCCAATATGATCCGCATCGGCACTGTGTCGGATGCGGATTATGGCGGCCCCAAGGTCCGGGTGAAGGCGGGTGACCTGCATACCGGATGGCTTCCCTGGTTGACCACGCGGGCCGGCAAGGACGTGACTTGGTGGCCGCCGGAAGTGGGTGAACAGGTGCTGATCCTGTGCCCGGACGGCGACCCGGCCCAGGCCGTGGTGTTGATGGCCATCTATTCCACGGCACAGCCAGCCCCGGCAGACCGCCCGACGATACATCTGACCCGCTACCCTGACGGCGCAGAAATCTCCTATGACCGGGAAGCCCACCAGTTGACGGCTAACATCCCCGGCGACGTGAGCTTGACCGCAACGGGGACCGTCACCGTGAAGGCGGACGGTGTCATCGATGTCGAAAGTGCATCCGGCATCACCATCAAGGCCCCCACAGTCACCATAGAGGGCACCCTGAAGGTGAAAGGCGACCTCTCGCAGGCCGGTAACCTGGACGTTACCGGTAATGTCAACGCGAGCGGCACCGTCATGGATGCCGGCGGAAACAGCAACCACCACAAACACTGAGAGGATAAAGATGAAGCAATATGTGCTGATGGCGGATAAGCGCGGCTATGGTGCCGCTGGCGAGACCATAGCCCTGAGCGACACCCAAGCCCAATTCCTGCTGTTGACGCAGGCGGTGGCGCCCGTGCGCACCGAACCACCTGACATGCCACCTGCCAGTGCCGACCCTGGCGGGGCGGGGCCGCCAGAACCGGCCCCGGACGCCGAAACCGGTACCGATGGAACGGGGAGGCGTCGCCGCCTACCGTGACCGGACAGGCCAGATGGGGGCCTGAAAGGGAGGCGTGATGCGCGGGATGAACCGGGAGACGGGCAAGGCCATGGACGGATTGGCACATATGCGCCAATCCGTGCTGGACATCCTGGGCACCCCCCTGGGCAGCCGCGTCATGCGCCGTGATTATGGTTCCGCCCTGCCGGACTTGATCGGGGCACCGGTGGGGCCGGAACTGTTGATTGAAGTGGCGGCGGCCTGTGCCCTGGCGCTGCGCAAATGGGAACCGCGTTTCCGTCTGACCCGCGTGCGGCTGGCAGTTCTGGGGCCGGGCCAGTTGAGTTTGGACCTGGTGGGCGTGTATCGCCCGGATGGGCGGGAAATCACCCTGGACGGGCTGGTGATCGCATGAGTATCGACCTGTCCCGGCTGCCGCCGCCGCAGGTAGTGGATCAGCCCGAATACGATAGCATCCGCGCCGCCCTGATCGCCGATTTCACCCGCCGATGGCCGGATTTTGGCGCGGTGACGGAAAGTGAACCGGTCATCAAGCTGATTGAGCTGGTGGCGTACCTGTCGCTGCTGCATCGCACCCGCGTGAATGACGCGGCCAGGGACGTGATGCTGGCCTATGCCGAGAAAGGCACCCTGGAACATTTGGGCGCGTTGCTGGGTGTGGAGCGGCGGGCGGGTGAAAGCGATACAGCGCTGCGCGCCCGCATACAGCAAGCCCCGCAAGGGTTCAGCACCGCCGGCCCTGCCGCTGCGTACCGGTACCATGCCATGCGCGCACATCCGGAGGTGCGACAGGCCGGAGTGGACAGCCCCAGTCCGGGGCTGGTGCGTGTCATTATCCTGGCGGCCACGGGCGATGGCACCGCCCCCGCCCCCGTACTGGACGCGGTGACGGCGCTGTTGACGCATGATGATGTGTGTCCGCTGACGGACCGGGTGCTGGTGGTGCCGGCAGAGATCACCCGGTATGACGTGGTGGCGCGGCTGGAGCTTTATGACGGGCCTGATTCGGTGCCGGTTGTGGCGACCGCGGAGGCCGCCGCCCGGGACTATGTGGCCACCCGTCACGCATTGGGCGAAGTGGTTGCCGTCAGCGGCATTATCGCAGCGCTTCACGTGGCGGGCGTGCGCCGCGTGTTTCTGGCCGCACCCGCCAGTGATATTGTCTGTCGGGCTGATCAGGCCGCTTGGTGCCAGTCGCTGCGGCTGTCGGTAGTCACGCCATGACCGCCGAGTTGTTGCCCGCCAATGCCACGGCGCTGGAACGGGCGCTGGCGGAGGTGGCGGGCGCAGCCCTGGATGTGCCGGTCCCCATCGACCGCCTGTGGTCGGCGACGACCTGTCCGGCACCGCTGTTGGGCTATCTGGCCTGGGCATTGTCTGTTGATCAATGGGACGCTTCCTGGCCGGAAGAGCGGCAGCGGGCAGTGGTCCTGGCCGCCATTCCCACCTACCGCCTGAGGGGGACGGCAGGGGCGGTAAAGCGGGCCGTGGCGGCACTGGGCTATGGCGTTGACCTCCGCGATGGAGCCACCGCAGCACTGTACGATGGTGCCCTGCACGCCGATGGGCGGGAAGAACATGGCGGGCGGTGGGCCGTGTTCGACGCGATCTTGCATTTGGGGGAGCGGGGGTTGACCCCGCAGATCCAGGCCATGCTGACCCGGGCCATCGTGACGGCCGCGCCAGCACGCGCCCACCTGCGTCATATGGCGTGGCGAGCAACAGATCAGGATGATATCGCCACTGGCCAGCATTTCGCCGCCGCCGCCCATTTCGGTGTCATTGATCAGCGCCGCTGGGGGCATCGGTATGATGGCGGGATGGCCCATGGTGGGGTTGTGCGGCACCGCCATGATGGTGCGTCGGCGCATGATGGATCGCTGCCTCATGCCGGGTGGAGCCTGCCCAAAACTGGTGCGCGGTATGATGGACAGGAAGACCCGGCGGCCCTGGCCGTGCGGCCTGCACTGGCCGATGCGCAGCTGGCGCGGATGCTGGCAGATGGGCAGATGGCCCATGATGGCAGCGGCCGCTATGGCGAGCATGGTTGCGCCGCGGACCCGCACCACCTGCGCGCCACCCTGTCCACCCGCCACGATGGACGGCAGTCCTACGCTGGGACTTGGTATGGCCGGGGGATGGTCGCAAACGGCGCGGTGCGCGCGGGTATCGGCCTGTCCGATACAGCGCCTGCGGCGGACGGACACCAGGGCCTGGCCGTGCGGACGATGCTGGGTGACCGGCTGCCATGGCTGCTGCGCCGGCATGATGGTGCCATCACCCATGATCAGGCGATGCGCGGCACTTATAGCGGTCGAAGGCAACATGATGGCCGTGTATCGCATCAAGGGTGGGTGCTGGGTCGCAAAGACTGGCGCCGGCATGATGGCACCATCACGCACGGTGGGCAGGTGCCATATGACGGCCGGGACGTACCCGGCCTGCCCTATGACGCCGGGGCCGACCCTGCATCGCTTACCCTGTGTCTTCAGGATAGTGACTTGGTTCGTCTGGCGCCGCGCCATGACGGTCATCTGACCTATTCAGGCGCCCAATATGGCGTCAGTGGCGTGATGGCGGTCGAGCCGCTCACCACGCTGCGCGTCACACGGCACCGCACCTATGGCGGGCGGCAACGCCATGGCGGGGATCGCTACGACGGCAGCCGCAGCCATGACCGTGCCCGCACTTATTTCGTCGGCGTCACGTACGCCGCGACCGGTATCGATGAACAACTGCTGTGAGGCGTGCGATGTTTTTTAAAGACGACACAACAATACAAGGTGCGTTGATCCTGCGTATCCGCCGGGGTGGGGTACTGGTGGAAGAGCAAAAAGAACCGAACATGATCATGGATGTTGCCAAAGATGCACTGTCCCGGCTGATCGCCGGTGATGGTGCCGGCAAGGCGGTGACAGCCATCGGCTTCGGCATCGGCGGGGTGCCCCCCACGCCAGCGGACCAGAGCCTCACCAGTCCTTACACCAAGACCCTGTCCGGCCACACCTATCCAGCTCGCGGCCAAGTGCGGTTCGAGTGGGCGCTTTCAACCGGTGAGGCCAACGGGATGGCTATCCGAGAATTCGGGTTGGTGACCAGCGACGGCCTGCTGTTCGCCCGCAAGGTGCGGGCGGCGGCCATCGAAAAGGCTGACGACATCAGCCTGGATGGTTCCTGGACCATCATCTTTTGACACAAGGGGTGAGCATGGCAAATCTACCGGAAATCGCGCGCTGGGAAGACGGCGTGTACCAGATTGAAATGACCGACCCGGTCGTTGGTGGGTTGGACGGGATCAGCAATATTCAAGGCAGGCAGCTGGCGAACCGGACGGCCTTCCTGAAAGGCACCGCCGATGAAGTGGCGGCCGCGCGAGGTGGCAAGGCGACCCTGGCGGAGCGGCTGGCACAGTATGACGCCTTTTCACCGGACCAGCAGAGCGCGTTGGCGGCGGGCGTATTTTCTGCCCTGCATATGGCCGGGGCGAATGCACGCGACATCGACGCGATACGCCGTCGGGTGCTGGCGCAGGGCCGGGTGTTGATAAAGAATAAATTCGTCCTGTCTGGCTATGCGCTCACCAAGTCCGATATCAGAGCGTTGCACTTGTCTGCGACGGGTACCGTCGGCAGCGGGGTATCGCGTGCGCGGCTGGATGGGCTGACCGTGTCCCTGCCCGACGACGATTACGCGCTGTCCGTGCCGACCAACGACACCCCCGTGGCCCGCACCTATTATGCGGTGCTGCGGCGGCAGTCGGTGGGGCACGGCCTTGAAATTGCTGATGGCGAAGTGCCTGATGACGCACTGGCGCTTTATCGTCTGGACGTTCCCGCTGGCCACACGGCCAATAATTTGACGGGTGTCGCCCTGGTAGACCTGCGACTGATCCAGCCCGACAATGGCTGGTTATCCAATTTCGTCCCTTATGCGGTCGTCGCCCTGAAGGAGGCGCTGCCGGCAGCAGATTACGGGGTGGAGCTGGAGGTGGAAGGCACCATGGGCCGGGCGGCGGTCGGTCTGATCACCGCCTATGACAAGGCGCCGAACGGCTTCAAAATCGCCGCAACCGGCAGTGCTGACAATATCAGTATTCGCTGGACCATCATCAACCCGTCCTATCAGTGAGGAGGAGACGATGCACGTCGTTCCTATGACCGTTGGCGTTCCCCCGCTGCACGCGCTGGACGGGGCCGTTCTGACCCTGAGCACTGGTGGAGGTCACCAGCTATCGATCGATCTGGGCGAGGCTGAGCGGGACACGGAAACGGTCATTTCGGTGTTTGTCGCCCGGGGTCGCCTCTCGCTGGCGAGGGGTGGTGCCTATGCTGCCGTCATCCAGGTCCCGCCCCGACGGTACACCGAAGAATGGGGTGAGGATGGCCCCCGTATGGTGGCGCAGCCGCTCAACATCGACGCCGTAAGCCTTCAATTATGGGCCCTGCCTGACACTCTGTGAACGTTAAATGAGGTCTGATCGTGCCGATTACCATCTCGATACCCGACGCCTTGCGCCAGTCGGTTGAGGCCGCGACGGGCGGCCGGAACACGGTTTTATACGACCAAAAGGGGTACCCCAGCATCATGGTGGTGGTGCCGCGTTTCAATCTCACCGATATCGACCCCAAATTGGGGGCCGGATTTCACCCGGCCTTCACGGTCAACGGCATCGCCAAAAGCGAAATTTTTGTCGGGAAGTTCCCGGCGGTGGTCCATGATGGTGCCGCTGTGTCTCTGCCCTCCCATGACCCGTCATACAGCCTGACCTTTGATCAGGCCCGGGGGGCGTGCACAACCAAAGGCGTTGGCTGGCATCTGATGACCAATGCCACATGGTCCGCCGTCGCCCTTTGGTGTTGGCGCAACGGCTTTTTGCCGAGGGGCAACACCTCCTGGGGCAAGTCGTCTGACATGCCGTACGAAACGGGGCGGCGGGCGGATGGCGGCAGTCCCGGCATCACCAGCGGCGCCGGCCGCACCCTCACCGGCTCCGGCCCAACTGCGTGGTGCCATGACAACTCTTCGGCAGGCATATCCGATCTTGTCGGCAATCTGTGGGAGTGGGTGGGCGGCTTGCGCACAGTGGCAGGCGAGCTCCAGGTCTTGCCCGACAATGATGGCGCTGACGGCGGGAAAGACCAGTCGGCAACGTCTGCCCTGTGGCGGGCGATCAGTATCGACGGCGCGCTGGTGCCCCCCGCCAGCAGCAATACGCTGAAATATGACAGCTCCGCACCGGGCGGGCAGGGCATGGTCGGCGTACCCGTGTTGAGCACCGTCGTCGGCAACTCCAACGCCAGCGGGGACGCAACTGCCGGCGGCTTTACCAGCACCGGGTTCGAGGCCGTGACCACCGACACCGCGCGGGTCCAAAATCCCCCTGCCATCCTGAAAACGCTGGGGCTGTTCCCTGCGGCCACCAGCGGGCTGGGCGGTGACATTTTCCAGGCCCGTAATCACGGCGAGCGGCTGCCCATCCGTGGTGGGGATTGGTCCAGCGGTGGAAGCGCTGGGCTTTTTGCGTTGAATTTCAACAATGGTCGCACAGGCACCGGCTTCGGCTTTCGCCCGGCCTTTATTCTGTGAGGAGGTGTTAGATGGCTTTCTTCCATGGCATTGAAATCACAGAAGTCAGCGACGGTATCCGGCCGGTGGAGACGGTGCGGTCGGCTGTCATCGGGGTGGTAGGGACCGCCCCTGGCGCCAGCGCCGCATCATTCCCCCTGGATACCCCCGTGCTGCTGCCGGGCCATCCCCGCTTGGCGGCCGACCTGGGCACCACCGGCACGCTGCCGGATGCCGTGGAGGGTATCTTTTCCCAGGCGGGTGCCTTTGTGGTGGTGATCCGCGTGGCAGAAGGGGCTGATACGGCGGCGACGCTGGCCAATATCATCGGCAGCGAAGTCGCCGGTACGGGTATCCATGCCCTGCCCCTGGCCGGGTCTGTGACCGGGGTGGTGCCGCGTATCCTGATCGCCCCCGGCTTTACCAGCGCGCGGGCTGGCGGGACCGCCAACCCCGCCGCCGCCGCCTTGCAGGGGGTGGCTGCCAAGCTGCGGGCCGTCGCGGTCATTGATGCCCCCAATACAACGGATGCCGCTGCCATCACCTATGCCGGTGATTGGGGCAGTGCCCGCCTGTTCGTGGTTGATCCGCATGTGCTGGTATTTGATCAGGCCACTGCCACCAATGTGCCGCGCCCGGCAAGCCCCCGCGTGGCGGGGCTGATGGCCCGTGTTGATGGGGAAAATGGCTTCTGGTACAGCCCCAGCAACCATATCATCAACGGCATCGTCGGCACCGACCGGCCCATCGAATTCAACCTGTCCAACCCCAACAATGCCGCCAATCTGCTGAACGAAAAGCGGGTAGCGGTCATTGTTCGCCGCGAGGGCTGGCGGCTGTGGGGTAACCGCACCACCAGCGCGGACGCGCAATGGTCCTTCCTGCCGGTCCGCCGCACCGCCGACATGGTCTACGAAAGCCTCGAAGCCGCCATGCTGTGGGCGATGGCACGCCCCTTCAGCCGCCAACTGCTGCTGGATGTGCAGGAGACGGTGCAGACCTACATCAACACCCTGGTGACGCGCGGCGCCCTGTTGGGCGGCAAGGTCTGGATTGACCCCAGCCTGAACAGCGGGGTTGAGTTGATGGCGGGCAAACTGACGGTCGATCTGGACCTGGAGCCGCCAGCCCCGCTGGAAAGCCTGAAAATCCGGGCGCATCGCAATAACGGCTATTACCAGGAGCTTGTCGCCGATATGGCGGCATGAGGAGACGAGCATGTCGCTGCAACTGCCCAAGAGCTTTGCCGGCTTTTCCTTGTTTGTTGATGGCATTGGCTATGCCGGAAAGGTGGTGGAAGCCAAGCCGCCGGCCCTGAAAATCAAGACCGAGGATTTGGAGGCCGGCGGCCTGTCCGGCACGGTCACCCTGGATATGGGGTACCTGGAAAAGCTGGAATTCAGCGCCACGGTGGCTGAGTTCACCCCGGAACTGCACACGGTTCTGGGCAAGCCCAACCTGCTCTACAGCCTGCGGGCGGCCCAGGGGGAGGGCGGCAATTTCGAGGCGGTGGTGTACCAGATGCGCGGCCCCCTGAATGAGCTGGAAACCGACGCCTTCAAGCGCGGCGGCCAGACCGCCATCAAGCTGGCGGGGGTGGTGCGTGCCTTCAAGCTGAGCATCGGCGGCCGGGAGGTGTGGAACGTGGATATTGAAGCCGGCACCCGGATCATCGGCGGGGTGGATCAGATGGCCGGTTTGCGGTCCGCACTGGGTTACTGAGTTTCAACACCCGCCTAACACAAGCCAAAGACAAGGAAACTGAAAAATGACGGTCGAAATCACGCTGGATTACCCGGTCGAAGGCCCCATGGGTACCGTGGAAAAGCTGACCATGCGTCGGCCCAAGGTCCGCGATCAGGTGGCCGCCCAGGAAGGTACCAACAACCCGGCGGAATTTGAGCTGCGTCTGTATAGCTTCCTCTCCGGACAGCCGCCGGAGGTTATCGCCGCCATTGACCTGGCGGATTATGCGCGGCTGAACCGGGCGTATCTGGATTTTATGGCGCCGCCGGCCAAGGGCGCGGCGGCATGATTGCAGCGGGCGAGCTGCGGCGCTTATGTGTCCGGTTCGCCCGTCTCACCGGCTGGGGATGGGCCGAAATAGGTCAGATGGAAGTGCCGGAATTGCTGTCCTGGCTGGATGCGGCGGCGGAAGAAGTATCGGCGGAACTGGCCGCAGCGGGCTGAACGCCAAACCGCTTGGCGATATCGAAGCGGAAACGCCACAGCAGATAACCCGCCCCTGCTGTCAACGCGATGGTGGCCACGGGGCCGAGCGTTACCCAGCAGATGGCCCCTATGATGGTGGTGGCAAATACAAGAAAGCCACCCACACCAAACATCCATAGCAGGATGACAACAACGATCATTGTCGCCGTACCCGCCAGAAGGCCCAAAAACGGGTAGTACCACCAGGGAATACCGGGAACGGCGAAAGCAATCACAATCGTCAAGAACGCGGTCAGCCCGAGAACGAATTTATGGGGGCGCTTCTTCGCTGGCGCTCCAGCGGAAAGAACAGACATGGACCGTAGCCTTTCGCTTTCGCTCATTATCGGCGCGACCGTCGCCGGAACAATGGCCGCCGCCGTAGGGCGAACCGTATCGCAGGTCGGGCGCATCGGGGAAGCCACAAAACGCGCGCAACGCGAAAGCCAAGAGGCGATTTCCCGCACGGCCAGCCTGCAACAGCAGATGGGGCAAATCGACACGTACCGCCGGGCCGGACAGGATGCGCTGGCCGCCGGGCGGGCATATCGGGCCGCATCTGAACAGGTGGGCACCCTTGCCCGGCAGGTTGAGGCCACACGCGCCAGCGTTGGGCAGCAGGCCCAAGCGCTGCAACAGACCCGTACAGCCCTGACAGGGGCCGCCAATGTGGCCAAGGAAGCAGCAGCGGCGGAACGTACCTTGGCCGCTGCACAGGCCCGCACCACGGCGGAAGTGCAAGCGGGTGAAGCGGCCCTGCGTGGTGCCGCCAGTGCCCGGCAAGCCGCCGAAACGCAGGTTGCTGCGTTGGCGGAACGGGAACGGGCCTTGGCCAGTGTCGTGGCGGCCGGGGGACCGGCCACGGCGCAACAGGTTGCAGCACTGGAACGGGCACGCACCGCCACGGCCCGTGCCGCCGCCTCACTGGAAAGGCGGCAAGCCGCAGAGCGCAAGGTTGCTGATGCCGTTGCTGCCGGACGCATCCCCCAGAACCAAGCCGCCACCGCCTTGGCAGAAGCGGCAGACGCCGCCCGGAAGGCAGCCGACGCCCTGGAAAAGAAGCGCACCGCTGAACAGCAGGCATCGGCTGCCGTTGCGGCGGGTGCCCCGCCATCGCGCGAACAGCGACGCGACCTTGACCAGACGCGGGCCGCCCTGGCACGGGCGACCGAGGCGCTGGAAAAGAAGCGCACCGCTGAACAGCAGGTAGCAGCGACCCTGGCACAATCGCGCCAGCGGCTGGCCGAACAAAGTGCGGCGCTGGATCAGGCCGGGGCAGAAGCGCGAGATGCCGCCAGCGCCTTGGCTGCCCTGAAGGCGCGGGAAAGCGAACTGGCCGCCGCCGTTGCCGCCGGCACCGCGCGCAGCAGTGAACAGGCCGCCGCCCTGGAACAGGCACGGGCTGCCACCGCACGGGCGGCGGCAGAGGCCGACCGCAAGCGGCAGCGGGTGGTGGAACTGCGTACAGCCCTGCAAGCGGCTGGCGTGGATACGGCCAACCTTGCCCGCCAACAGCGGACGCTGGCCAGCGAATTGCAGCAGACCGCCCAACAGGCCGACCGCGCACAGGCAGAACTGGACCAGTTGGGGACGGCTGCGGAGCGGGCCGGCAAGCGGATGGAAATTGGTGCCACCTTGCAGCGCCAAGCGGTGCAGATTGGTGCGACCGCCGCCGCCATTTCCATGGCAACGAAGCCCGCCATCGCCTTTGAAAGCGCCATGGCGGACGTCAAAAAGGTGATCGATTTCGAAAGCCCCGCCGAATTCCGCCAGATGGGCGACGATATCCTGAACCTGTCGCGCCGTATCCCGATGGCGGCCACGGGGCTGGCCGATATCACGGCGGCGGCGGGGCAGGCAGGCATCGCGCGCAAGGAGTTGCTGCGGTTCACCGAAGACGCGGCGAAAATGGGCGTGGCGTTCGACCTGACCGGCAAGGAGGCCGGTGCGGCGATGACGGGCCTGCGGACCATTTTCGGCCTGACCCAGGATGGCGTTACCGGGTTGGGTGATGCGATCAACCATATTTCCAACAATATGGATGCGCGGGCCGCCGATATCCTGAACATCGAAAACCGCGTCGGCAGCATGGGCAAGCTGTTCGGCCTGACGGGGGAACAGGTTGCGGCGCTGGGTGCCAGCTTTCTGGCGTTGAAGACCCCGCCGGAAGTGGCGGCGACTGGCATCAATGCATTGCTTGGCAAGCTGGCCACGGCCACCACCCAGCCAAAGGAATTTCAGAAGGCGCTGCGCGGCATCGGCCTGGATGCAACGGATTTGAAGGCCGCGATTGGCCGGGACGCGCAAGGCGCGCTGATGACCTTCCTGAAGGCGGTGGAAGGGGCCGACGACAAGATGACCGTTTTGGCCGAGTTGTTCGGTGCCGAATATGCCGACGACATGGCCAAGCTGGTGGGGAGCCTGGGCACCTATGAAAAGTCGCTGGGGTTGGTTGGCGACAAGGCCAAATATGCCGGTTCCATGCAAAAGGAATTTGATGCCAAGGCCGGGACGACGGGGAATGGCATCACGCTGATGAATAACAGCGTGTTCGCCGCTGCCGAAAAGATCGGTGAAGCGCTGCTACCCATGTTGGATGTCGTGGGTGCAGTCGTTGCCAAGGTTGCTGATGGCGTGGCCTGGGTTGCCGCCGAAATGCCGGGACTTGTGCAGGCATTAACTCTGGGGGTGGTCGGGTGGACCGCCTTTCGCACGGGTGCCACTGTGGCCAGCTATGCCAGCACCTTCTTTGCGGGTGGCATCCCGGCGGTGATTGCTCGCTTGACGGGGATGACAGCAGCGGCCACCGCCAGTGGTGCCGCCAATACCGCCGCCAGCGTCGGCCTATGGGCGCAGGCCCGTGCCGCCGCCGCCGCATCGTTTGGCTGGGTCCGGCTGGGGATCAGCATGGCCGCCGCCCAGGCCCCGATGGTTGGGGGCGCCTTGTTGAGTGGCATCACCAGTGTGGGGGGCGCCCTGCTATCCATGGCGCGGGTGGCCATCCCCGCCACAATTGCCGGCTTATGGACGCAGGCCCGTTCCCTGGCTGTTACATCGTTCGGTTGGATGCGATTGGGGACCAGCATGGTCGCCGCCCAGGCCCCGATGGTGGGAGGCGCCTTGTTGAGCGGCATCACCAGCGTGGGGAGTGCCCTGATGTCCATGGCGCGGGTGGCCATCCCCATGGTGATCGGCGGCATACGCGCCCTGACGGTGGCGGTGATGACCAACCCGGTTGGTTTGGTCGTGGGCGGCATCGCCCTGGCAGCCGGGCTACTGATCAGCAATTGGGACAAGGTGGGGCCGTTCTTTTCCGGGCTGTGGGATGGCATCGGCCGGGGGGCCGCGTGGGTTTGGGATGGCCTGAAGACGCTGGCCGGCTGGACCCCGCTGGGCTTGGTAATCCGTGCCTGGGAGCCCGTCGCAACATGGATCGGCAACCTGTGGGACGGGATCAAGGCGAAGATCAGCGGCGTCATCGATTGGATGGCTGGCAAGCTGGCCTGGATCGGTGATGCATGGCGGTGGGTGACCGGCGGCGCCAGTCCCGCGCCGGTACCTGTGGCCGCGAATGAAAATGGTGCCGCACCCGTCGCCGGCCAGCCGGCCCCGGTTGGGGCGACGGCGGTACCAGTGCCGGCCCCGGTTGGGAGAACGGTTCTACCCCTGCCGGCCCCGCGCGTGAACGTGACGGCACCGGCCGGGCAGCTGATCCCGACGGTTCCGCCTGTGGTGAATGTGCCGCCGGCCCCAGCCCCGGTTGGGGCGACGGTTCTGCCTATGCCGGCACCGCGTGTGAGCGTGACGGCCCCGGCCGGGCAGCTGATCCCGGCCGTTCCGCCCGTGGTGAATGTGCCGCCGGCCCAGGCCCCGGTTGGGGCAACGGTTCTGCCTATGCCGGCCCCGCGCGTGAACGTGACGGCCCCGGCCGGGCAGCTGATCCCGGCCGTTCCGCCTGTGGTGAATGTGCCGCCGGCTCCGACCCCGTTTGGGGCAACGGTTCTGCCCCTGCCGGCCCCGCGCGTGAGCGTGACGGCCCCGGCCGGGCAGCTGATCCCGGCCGTTCCGCCTGTGGTGAATGTGCCGCCGGCACCGGCCCCGGTTGGGGCAACGGTGGTGCCTCTGCCGGCTCCGCGCGTGAACGTGGCGGCCCCGGCCGGGCAGCTGATCCCGGCGGTCCCGCCCGTGGTGAATGTGCCGCCGGCCCAGGCCCCGGTTGGGGCAACGGTGGCGCCCCTGCCGGCACCGCGCGTGAGCGTGGCAGCCCCGGCCGGGCAGTTGATCCCGGCAGTTCCGCCCGTGGTGAATGTGTCGCCGGCCCCGGCCCCGGTTGGGGCAACGGTGGTACCCCTGCCGGCTCCGCGCGTGAGCGTGGCAGCCCCGGCCGGGCAGTTGATCCCGGCAGTTCCGCCCGTGGTGAATGTGTCGCCGGCCCCGGCCCCGGTTGGGGCAACGGTGGTGCCCCTGCCGGCCCCGCGCGTGAGCGTGACGGCCCCGGCCGGGCAGCCCGCCCCGGCAGCACCGTCGCCCGTGGTGAATGTGCCGGCAGCCCCAGCCCCGGTTGGGGCGACGGTGGTACCAGTTCCGGCCCCGCGCGTGAACGTGACGGCGCCAGCCGGGCAGTCTGTGCCGACCGGCCAGCCGGTGGCAGAACGGCGCCAGCAGGCAGCGAGCCGGATCGAACACAGGGAAGAAATCCATATCCATATCCATGGCGCGACTGTGACCGACCCGCGCCAACTGGCGGACATGGTGCTGGCCGAACTGCAGCGGCGCCAGCGGCGCGCGTTGAACGACTAAGGGTGCGCGATGGAAGTGATGATGGCCCTGGGGGGCTTTCGGTTCAGCCTGGGGACTGCGGCCTATCAGACCCTGGAACGGTCCACCGAATTTCGTTGGGCTGAACAGGATCGGTTGGGGCGCGGGCCGGCCTATCAGTTCGTGGGTTTGGGGGCCGATACCATTACCCTGGCCGGGGTGATTTACCCGCATTACAGGGGTGGCCTGGGGCAGGTGGACGCCATGCGGGCAGAGGCTGCCAAGGGTCAGCCGCTGGATTTGGTGGATGGCTGGGGGCGCGTCTGGGGGGTCTGGGTGATCCGCTCGGTACGGGAGCGCGACAGTAATTTGATGGGCAATGGCGCGCCGCTGCGCATCGAATTTCAGGTCGAACTGGCGGCCTATGGGGAGGATGCGTAATGGCTGCATCGTACCGGACCAAGGCGGGGGATGTGCTGGACGATGTGTGTTTGCGCCATTACGGGCGCAACGACATGGTGCTGGCCGTGCTGGCGGCCAATAAGGGTTTAGCGGCCGTGGGCGCGGTGCTGCCGGCCGGGCTGTTGGTTATGCTGCCGGCTGCGCCGGCAGTGGTTGCGGCGGCAACCGTCCGGCTGTGGGATTGAAAATGGTGACGGTGAAGAACCCGGATTGGCGGATCGTGGCCGATGGCGTGGACGCCACGGCAAAGATGCGGGATCGCCTGTTGCGGTTGCGCGTCAGCGATGAAGCCGGGATCGAAAGCGATACGGCCGAGATTGAACTGGATAACCGGGATGGGGCGCTTGCCCTGCCACGCACCGGGGCCGAACTGCAGGTGTTTCTGGGGTGGCGGGGCGGCGCGCTGGTGGATATGGGCCTGTATGTGGTGGACGAAATCCGCACATCGGGGATGCCGCGCACGATGGTGATTTCGGCCAACGCAGCCGATATGCGGCGGTCGTTCAAGGCGCAGAAAACCACGTCATGGCACGACACCACAATTGGGGCCATTGTGGCCACTATCGGGGCCGCACATGGCCTTGCCCCTGTGGTCGCGCCCGAACTGGCCGGGGTGCAGATCCCGCATATGGATCAGACGGGGGAAAGCGATATGGCCTTCCTGTCCCGGATTGCCCGGCAATATGACGCTGTAGCCAAGCCCGCCTATGGGAAGCTGATCTTCGTTCCGCGCGGGCAGGCCAAGGCGGCCAGCGGCAGGCAGATGGCCACGGTGTCCATGTCCTATGCGGCTGGGGATATCAGCAGCTGGCGCACCACCATCGCAGACCGGGGGCGGTATGGCGCGGTGAAGGCGCACTGGCATGACCAGGGGGCGGGTGAACGCAAAGTGGTAATTGCGGGTGGGGAAGAGCCCTCAATGACCCTGCCCAACAGCTTCCCGAATGAAGCCGCCGCAAGGGCTGCGGCGGCCGGAAAGCTGGCGGCCCTGACCAGGGGGACGGCCACCCTGTCACTGACAGGGCCGGGCCGGCTGGACCTGTTTGCAGAAGGCCGCGTGGTGCTGGCCGGATGCGATGCGGCGGCGGATGGGGAGTGGAGCATCACCAAGGTGGAACATTCACTCGGGAAGAGTGAGGGATTAACCTTCAGCCTTGAGGCTGAAACGCCCCGAACCACGGCCCCTTCGAACCCCGTTTGAAGGGGCTTCGAAGGGGGTTTTATGGGGGTTCGCCGATACAGGTTTCAGCGATCATGTTTTATGTCCTGAGCGATCAAACTTTTCGGCGCGCATCAGCGGCGTAAAGCGGTGGCGGGGGGCACCGCCCCCCGCCGGTCTATCGATCAACGCGCCAGCCAGCCGCCATCGACCGCCAGGATATGGCCCTGGACATAGTCGGCAGCACGGCTGGCCAGGAACACGGCGGCCCCGCCCAGATCGTCCGGCTCACCCCAACGGCCGGCGGGGATGCGGGCCAGGATGTCACGGTTGCGGTTTTCATCCGCGCGCAGGGCCTCGGTATTGTTGGTGGCGAAATAGCCGGGTGCGATGGCATTCACATTGATGCCCTTGCCGGCCCATTCATTGGCCAGCAGCTTGGTCAACCCAGCCACACCGGACTTGGACGCCGTATAGCTGGGCACCCGGATGCCCCCCTGAAAGCTCAACATCGAGGCGATGTTGATGATCTTGCCGCTGCGGCGTTCCAGCATGTGCCTGGCCGCCGCCTGCGACAGGAAGAAGACGCTTTTCAGGTTGGTATCGATCACATCATCCCAATCGGCCTCGGTGAAATCCACCGCGTCGGCCCGGCGGATGATGCCGGCATTATTGACCAGAATGTCCAACTGGCCGAAATGGGCCAGCGTGTCGGCCACCAACCCCGGCAGCCCATCCATCTTCGACAGGTCAGCGGTCAGTTGCAGGCAGCGCCGGCCAGCGGCCTCCACCGCCGCCGCCGTTTCGCCGGCATCGCGGCGGGCCACGGTGACAATATCGGCACCAGCGCGGGCCAGCGCGATGGCGAGTGACTGGCCCAGGCCGGTATTGGCCCCCGTCACCATCGCCACCCGGCCGGTCAAATCAAACGGGTTCATCGGCTTGTTCCTCTGGAAGATAGGCCGCAGGATGGACGGCGGGGGCCCATGCAGCCCCCTGCCCCTTACGCCAACTGGCAGATATCCAGCACCTTCATGTCGGTATAATCCAGGTTCTCACCGCCCATGGCCCAGATGAAGCCATAGGCGCGGGTGCCCGATCCCATATGGATGGACCAGGGCGGGGAGATCACCGCCTCATGGTTCTTCACCACAATATGGCGCATGGCATCCGGATGGCCCATGTAATGGAACACACGGTCCTGCTCTGGCAGGTCGAAATAGAAGTAAATCTCCGAGCGGCGTTCATGCAGATGCGGTGGCATGGTATTCCACACCGAACCTTCCTTCAGGATCGTCACGCCCAGCAGCAACTGGGCCGAGGCACAGACACCCGGCACGATATATTGATAGATCGTGCGCTCGTTGGAGGTTTCCAGCGCACCGCGCTGCAGCGGGTTGGCCTTTTCGATCGGCAGATGCTGGATCGGCAGGGCGGCATGGGCCGGCGTGGAGGCCAGATAGAACAAAGCCGGGTTGGCGGCATCGTCGGAGGCAAAGCTGACCGAGACGGAGCCCATCGGCACATAAAGCCCGTCGCGCGGCCCCATGGTGAAGCTCTGGCCATCCACCACAATCCGGCCAGGCCCGCCGACATTGACGATGCCCAGTTCACGCCGCTCCAGGAAGGGGCGGCCGACAGCAGCGGCGGGTTCGGTCTGGGTGGGCAGCTCCAACGCGCCATCCACTGGGGCGGCCCCGCCGATGACAAACCGCTCATTATGGGAATAGTTCAGCACCACCCGGCCCGGCTGGAAAATGCCGGTCACCAGATAACGGTTACGCAGGTCACCCGTATTCGCCGCTTCCAGGCTGTCCGGATGCGTGGCGTGGAACGTCTTCTCAAACATAAGATACTCTCCCAATGCGGCGCGGGGCTGGGGTGCGATCGCAACCACCCCCTTAAATTCCGCCACAATATGGTATATTCTCCCAATTTATGGAACAAAATAATGCCATGCCGGTGGGAGGGGAGAAAGATACAGGATAAAGCCGCCGGGACGGGGGGTATGGAGCGCCGTGAATGGCGGAAACCCTCAATTGACACCGGTAACAGTGACGATTAAGCAGAGTAGAAACAGGGTAGCGGGAAGCTTGACACCCCCGCCGGACCCAGCCCCCTGAATAGGGGGAAAAACCAGCAAAAGCAAAGGGTAAGGAAACAGGATATGGCCGCACGCTTTGTGTTTTTCGGTGAATTGCTGTTGCGCCTGTCCGCACCGGGCCGGCAGATGTTTCTGCAAACCCCCGGCTTTGAGGTGAATGTCGGCGGGGCAGAGGCCAATGTCGCCGTTTCGCTGTCCCGCTTCGGGCATGAATGCGCCATGGTGGGCACCGTGCCTGACCATGCGCTGGGCGAGGCGGCCATTGGCGAATTGCGCCGCCAGGGCGTGGAAACGCGGGCGGTGCGCCGGGTGCCGGGGCGGATGGGGCTGTATTTCCTGGCCACCGGGGCTTTGTCCCGCCCATCGGAAATCATCTATGATCGGGTGGATACGGCCTTTGCCCTGGCCGATGCCGACCATTATGACTGGGCCGCCCTGGTGCAGGGGGCCGACAGGCTGCACCTGTCCGGTGTCACCCCGGCGGTGAGCGAGACGGCGGGGCGCGCCGCCCTGGCCGCCGCCAAGGCCGCCGTGGAGGCGGGGGTGAAGGTCTCCTTCGACTGTAATTATCGGCAGAAGCTGTGGGAAGCGCGCGGCACCGATGGCCGCGCCACCCTGCTGGAACTGGCGGGTCATGCCGATCTGCTGCTGGGCAATCATCGGGATATCGCCTTGATGCTGCAAACCAGCTTCAACCAGCCCAGCACGGAAGAGAAGTTCCTGGCCGCCGCCGAAACCGCCTTCCAGGCCTTCCCCCGGCTGCAACGGCTGGCCTGCACCATCCGGTCCCATGATTCGGTCGATTGCCAGGATCTGGCCGGCCAGATGATCAGCCGCGGCGGCACCTTGGTGCGCACACCGGTGCGCGGCATGTCCGGCATTGTGGACCGGATCGGCGGCGGCGACGCCTTTGCCGCCGGCCTGCTGCATGGCATCACCAGCGGCATGGAGGATGCCACGGCGCTGGATTTCGCCGTCTGCGCCGCCGTGCTGAAACATTCCGTGCCGGGTGACGCCAATCTGGTCTCCATCGCCGACGTACAGGCGGTGATGGCGGGCGGCGGGCTGGATGTGAAGCGCTGATCGCCGGAACGGTTTTACCGGACTGACACGGAACGACCCTTTCCCCATCCAGCAAGGATGATTTTGACCGGGAGCATCACAACTGGTGCTCCACCCGTCCATAGCCGGGAAGCGCGCGGCGGGTCTCGTCGCCGCGACGGCCATAGACACCATCGGCCTGCTGGCGGGCAGCGATGCGGGCCATGTGACCCGTGATCGCCGCCACCGCCTCCTGCGCCGCCGTCAGGGTGCGCAGGTTGGCGGCGATGGCCGCACGCAGCCGGTCACCCGCCGCGCGCAGCGCCGCCGGCGGGGCCGGATCGTCGGCCGCTTCATCTTCCCCATCCGCGTCTGCTGACATAGAAGCCGCCGGTGCCGGCCGGTGAGCCTGCCGCAGCAGCAGGCCCAGCCGTTCGAACAACTGGCGCTTGGCCGCCAGATAGAGGTCCAGCCCATCGGTCTGGCTTCGGGCGACCTTCTCCGTCTCCTCCTCCAGCACCTGAGACAGCAGCTCTAGCGCCTCCAGCAGATGCAGGCGCAGATCGGGCGACATCTCCTCAGCGCGCATGGCTCAGGACTCCTTGGCTTTGTTATAGGCCTCGATCTGGGCGGCCACCTGGGGGGCAATGCCCAGCCCGCCCCCATCGGCGATGGAGCGGGCCACGGCGTCCAGCATCATCCCGCGATAAACCTCTTCGGCATAACCGCCACCGAAGGCACCCTCGGTGGACACGCCTTCGAACATGGATTGCAGCGCCTGATTCAGCATCATCGCCTCGAATTCGCGGGCAACGCTGTCCACCTTGTCGGCCCCCGCCGCCCCGGTCGGGGGGACTGGCGGGGTCGCCGGCGGCAAGGCGGTGGTGGTTACGGCATCCAGCATCACATCACCTCCAGTTCCGCATGAAGGGCGCCCGCCGCCTTGATGGCCTGCAACATGGTGATGATGTCGCGCGGCGTGGCACCCAGCTTGTTGAGACCATTGACCAGATCGCGTAACGACGCCCCGCCTTCCAGCACATTCACCCGCTGGCCCTGGCCTTCATCCACCTGGATCTGGGTACGCGGCACCACGGTTGTCTGGCCCTGGGTGGCAAAGGGTGCCGGCTGGGAAACCTGCGGCGTTTCCTCCACCCGTACCGTCAGATTGCCCTGGGCGATGGCCACCGTACTGATCCGCACATTCTCACCCATCACAATGGTGCCCGACTGTTCGTCGATCACCACGCGGGCCACTTGATCGGGCTTGATGGGCAGGGTTTCGATGCGGGTCATCAGCCCGGCGACATTGCCCTGATAATTGTCGGGCACAGTTATATCCACGGTGGCCGGATCGGTGGAACGCGCCGTCCCGCCGCCCAGCGTCTGGTTCACCGCCGCCGCGATGCGGTTGGCGGTGGAGAAATCGGGGTTGCGCAGAGTCAGCCGTACCCGGCTGAGACTGTCCAGATCGAAATCCACTTCCCGTTCCACGATGGCGCCATTGGCGATGCGGCCGGAGGTTGGCACCCCCTTGGTGACGCTGGCCGCCGCCCCCTCCACCGCATAGCCCGCCGTGGCCACCGGCCCCTGCGCCACCGCATAGATCTTGCCATCGGCCCCCATCAGCGGTGTGGCAATCAGGTTGCCACCCGACAGGCTTTTGGCGTCCCCCATGGTGGAGATCGACACATCCAGCCGTGTGCCTTGGCGGGGGAAGGGCGGCAATGTCGCCGTCACCATCACGGCGGCGACATTGCGCGTCTTCACGTTCAGTCCCGTGATATTCACGCCCAGCCGTTCCAACATGCCTTCCAGGCTCTGCTGGGTGAAGGGGGAGTTCTGCAACCGATCGCCAGTGCCGTTCAGCCCCACCACCAGGCCATAGCCCAGCAGCTGGTTGCCGCGCACCCCTTCCACCTCCACCAGATCCTTGATGCGCATCTGGGCCGATGCCGCCATGGGCAGGGCCAGCGCCCACAGACAGGCCGCCATGGCCATGAAACGGCGGACGTAATGGCGCTCTGCCATGGCCTTCCCCTGCAAATTCCCGATCGGATGCCAACCATAGGCCCGCAGGGTTAAAGCGGGTTTTCAGGTCGGCTTCGCGTTAATGGTGCTTTAAGACATTTTTGATTCCCGACTTGACTACGACCTTGTGGGTAGTCATTGCTCTTTCAGGTGAGTTTCTGAGTGTAGAGCAAATCAAAAACGCTACAAAAATCATAATAAATTTTCCTCGAATAGAATCTACTGAGTCTTCCCTTGGGCTTGGACTTGAAAGCAGGAGTGGGGTAATGCGCGTCTTGTTGATCGAGAACGATCGAACCATCGCGGGAGCTATCTCCCGGGCCATCGGGCGGGTTGGGGTCCGTTGCGAACATCAGACCCAGGCGGAGGCAGAGGGTTTCCTGGCCGAACGCGATGGCAGTATGGAAAACCATGATGCCATCCTGGTCGGGGGCATCGGCGATGCGGATGGCTTCATCGCCCGGCTGCGGGCCCTGGTGGGCCAAGTGATCATCGTCAGCCTGCTGGACCATCGCTGCGTCAATTCCACTATCCAGCATCTGCGGGCGGGGGCCGACGATGTGCTGGTGAAACCGATCAACCCACAGGAGATTGAGGCCCGGCTGCACGCCGTGCGCCGCCGCACCCATGGCCATAGTTCACCGGAACTGACCGTGGGACGCCTGACCGTCTATCTGGACGGGCGCGATCCTTGCGTCGATGGCCAGCGCCTGCGCCTCTCCCACCGCGAACATGCCATTTTCAGTGTATTGGCGCTGAATGTCGGCCGCGTCGTTTCCAAGGAGAAGATTTACGAATCGGTCTATACCCTGTCTGGCTCCGATCCGCTGGACAAGGTGATCGACGTTTATATTTGCAAGTTGCGCAAGAAGATCGCCGAGGCGACCGGCGGCGACAAGTATATCGAGACCGTCTATGGTCGCGGTTACAAGTTCGAAGCCCCGGTCGATGAGGAACGCGAGCTGACGCCCGCCTCCGCCAAGGATTTTCCCATGGCCCTGATGGGGGGTGCGGCGGCCTGACGGGCCGGCAGCACCTCTCCCCGCCTGTTGGCAGGTTCAAGGCCCTTGCTATATGCGCCGCCGCCCCCGCGATTGCCGGGGGCGGCCTTTTTACGTCACTGATGAAAAGCCGGGGCGTTGCGGCCCCTTAGAGTCCGTCCAAGAACTTTCACTTCTTTTCCAATCTCTTAACCGTCATTCCCGCGAAGGCGGGAATCCATACGACAGCGCGGATTTTGGATTCCCGCCTTCGCGGGAATGACGGCGGAGAAAGGTCAAGGGTTCGAAAGACGCGATAACCTTCCAGACCGACACTTACAGATAATTCATCAGCGACAGCTTGCCCAGGCTGGCCGTGACGGAGAAGGTGGCTTCCAGCTGCGTCTTCAAGACGGTCAGTCGCAGAGAGGACTCATAAGGGTCTGCTTCCTCCAGCTTGACGATCTGGTTATTCACCAGCCCCTTCTGAACCCGCAGATTTTCCTGGGTCGTCGACACGGTCTGTTCGTTCAGGCCCAGCAGGCTCTGCGTCTGGGTCAGCTTCTCCAGCCCGGAATTGATCAGCTTCATGGCCCGCCCGGCCAGCTGCTGGTAGGCCTCGTCCGGCACATCCTCAGCCCGGACAGCGGAGAGCATGTACAGACCCTGCATCATGTCACGCACGCTCTGGTCGCCGGCTGTGGCGTTATAGGTGATGGTGACACTGCCTTCCACCCGACCCACCACGGGCGCGGTGGAGCCATTGAAGAAGGTGTTGGCATAATTGCCGGCCGCCGGCACGCGCGTATCATTGAACAGGGCGCCAATACCGTTGGGACCATCGATCAACGCATCCACCTGGGCGGGGCTGGTCAGTGCGGCGGTGCCGCCAAAGGCGTTGATCACCTGGGTGACAGCGGCGTTGGGCGACAGACCCGACGCCGCAACCGCATCGGGCTGCTGCAAGGGCTGCTGGTCAAAGCGGGTACCACCAAACAGAAAACGGCCAGACTGGCTGCTGTTCAGCATATTGGTAATCGCCTTGATCGCGTCAGTTGCCGCCCCCTTGATGGTGGCATTGCTGGTCTGCGACTGGCTGCCCGACGCGGCCAGCGCCAGGTCACGAATTGTCTGTGCCGATGCGCGCGCCTGGGTCAGGGCCTCCTGCATGGTGGACAAGCGGGCCGCCTGTCCGGTCATGTTGGTGTCGAACTGATTAATCTCGTCGATCGTGTTGCGCAGACTGATCAGGGTGGCGGTGCGGCTGCCATTCTCCCCGGCCACGTCCATCTTGGTTCCAGAAGCCTGCTCCTGCTGCAGCTTCATCATTTCGCCCTGCATCTGCGCCACATTATTGCGCGTCTGGCGGGCCATGGAGAGGGTAGAAACACGGATCATGGTCATGGGTCAGATCTCCAGCAGCTTGTCCAACATGCGACCGGCGGCCTGCATGATCTGGGCGTTGGCGGCGAAGCTGCGTTCCAGCAGCATCAAGTCCTGCAGCTCTTCTTCAATATTCACGCCCTCGGCCGCCTCCCGGCTGGCCTTCACCGTTTCCAGCTTCACATTCAGCGTGGTGGCACTGTTTTTTGCGGCAGCGCGGTCCGTATGCTGCTGGCTGATGGCGGCATTGGTGAAATTCTTGATGGTGTTGCTGGTGCTCAGCCCGGCGGCGGCGGAAAAGCTGACCTTGGTGCTGAAGATGCCGATGAAGGCCGCGATCTGCTTAGTGTCACCGACATCCCCGCCGCTGGCGTGGATCCCCGTCACCACGCGCGCAGGATCGCCGCCGGCCGACAGCAATACGCGGTCATTCACCCGGATGCGATCCGCCATGCCGACAGCCGCACCGGGGGGCGAACCGCCACTGGCCAACGTGAACAGGCCAGTGGTACTGGTGCCGGTGCCGGTGACAGAGGCATCGGCCGACTGGAACAGGCTGACCAGCGCACGGGCGACCTCGTCCATCTGGCGCTGCGCCTCCGGCATGGATTGGTCGCGGGCGGCGAACAGGCCGGCGATGCGCCCGCCGCTGATGGGCTGGGCAGAATTGCCGCCGGGTGCGATATCCACCCCTTCCACCGTCAAACCCGACAGGCTGCCCGGATAGGCAGCCTGCGGCCCGATAACAGCGGTGGGCACGAATTCCAGCGTGCGTGCCTGATCGTCCAGCAAAGTGATGCCATTGCCG
Source organism: Niveispirillum sp. SYP-B3756 (assembly GCF_009495745.1). Taxonomy (GTDB): domain Bacteria; phylum Pseudomonadota; class Alphaproteobacteria; order Azospirillales; family Azospirillaceae; genus Niveispirillum. The sequence continues at coordinate 243,939 of NZ_WIDQ01000002.1, read as the reverse complement.
GTCATCACCACGACCTCGTTGCCGCTGCGGGTAAAATACTGGATGTCGATCAGGGAGGCCATCTGGTCCAGCAGCCGGTCACGCTGGTCCTCCATCTCGCTGGTATCCTGGCCGGTGCCGGTGCGCACAGCGATCTGGCGATTCAGATCCTCCATCTGCTTCAGGGCGGTATTGACCTGATTGACAGCATCATTGATGCCAGAATCGGCCTGCTGGCGCACATCGGCAATGGTCGCGCTGGTGCTGTTCAGGCCATTGGCCAGCGTAACGGCGGCATCCACCACAGCGCGTTGCTGGGTGGCGCTGTCGGGCAACTCCTCCAGCCCGACCAGCGCCTGTTCCAGCTTGGACAGTTTGCTGCTGATGCTGCGCGCATCGGCTGGCTGGCCGATGCTGTCCGTATAGAGGGTCAGCATATCCGCCTTGGCGGACTGCGCCTGATAGGCAGAGGACTGGACCCGCGTTTCACGCACCAGCGACGCGTTGAGCTGACGCTCCACGCTGGCCACCGTCACACCACGCCCTTCGCCGGCGATGGTGAGCGAAGTCAATACCGCCTGCTTGCGCGTATAGCCCTCGGTGCTGGCATTGGCGATATTGCGGGCGATGACGGCGGATCTGGACTGGTTCGCCTGCATACCGCTGAGCGCGTTCTGCAAGGCCACGCTGATCGTCATGATGATGGCTCCCCTGTAAAGTCCGGCGGTGATGGAGCAAGGCTACGCAAGATCAGCGCATCAGGTTGCTGATCTCGGTCATCATCTCGTCCGCCGTCTGGATGATCTTGGCGCAGGAAGAATAGGCGCGCTGTGTCTCAATAATGCTGGTCAGTTCCTTGGCGATATCCACATTGGATGCTTCCAGGGCACCACCACTGATCGTTCCCGTGGAGCCGGCACCAGCATCCCACAAATACACATCGCCAGAGTCGCGGCTCAACTGATAGGCATTACCACCCACCCCGGTCAGACCATCGGCATTGATGACGGTCGCCAGCGGCAATTTGTAAATGGACTGACGCAGGCCATTGCCATAGATGGCGGTAACAATGCCATCCTTCCCCACCTCAATCCGATCAAGGGCGGCATAGGCGGCACCATCTTTCGATATTTTCGACGGCACATACTGACTGCCGAACTGGGTCAGGCCGTTGCCGCCCTGCCCGATATTGATCTTCAGCGGCTGGCCGGAGGAGGTGGTCAAGGAGATGACCCCGTCTGTCGCTGGGGTAATGCTGGCGATCCTGCCCGCCGGCAAGGCGGTGATACCATCATTGAATTTGATGCTGACGCTTTGCCGGACAACGCCATTGTCCTTGATATTCAGCGTCCAATTGTTGGTGGGTGTCGCAGTGCCCCCCGCCGGCGGTGCCGCCGGTGCCGTTGGCACCCATTCCAGCTCCAGTTTGCTGGTGAACCCCAGCGGCGTGAAATAATCCACCGATGTGGAGAACGCCGTGGCCGGAATTTCCCCCGTCTTGCTGGCTGGAAGGTTGGCGGCCAGATCAATCTGTGTGGTGGCCTGGGCCATGCCGGTGATGCTGGTGAGGGTGACGGTCTGCAGGTTGGTGAAGCTGGTCCGCGACGGTTCACCACCCGCAACCGTCCCGTCATTATTCAACGGCCAGCCCTGGAGATAATAGCCGGCGGCATTGACCAGATTTCCTTCGTCATCCACCCGGAACGAGCCGGCACGCGTCAGCAGCATGTCCGGCGACTTGACAGCGTCGCGCGCAACAGTGTCGCTGACAACAAAGAAGCCACTGCCGGAAATGGCCAGGTCGGTGGATGTCGCCGTGCTCTGCACCGTGCCCTGGATGGTCGTTTCCGAACGCACATCGCTCTGCAGGCCACCTGCGGAGTAAGATCCGGGGATCGACGCCCCCGTCACCATGGTGGAGAACTGCACATCCGTGCGCTTGTAGCCGATCGTGGAGGAGTTGGAGATATTGTCGGAAATGGTGCTGAACTTGGTGCTCTGTGCCGCCAGACCGGACACACCGGAATTCATGGCGCTGTAAATGGTCATCTTTCTTCTCCAGTCTGCGTGGATACGGTTGAAGCGGCCTGTATTGCGGATGATGGCGGCGATGGATCGGCCGGAGCCGGAGACGCGCCACGGGGAGAGCCCCGTTCAACCAGACTTCTGCCCGGAGCGGTGATGGGTGGGTATTATGGGGAGGCCGGCACCGCGCCGGGCTTCATGCCCATCGGCAGCGGCACGCGGCGCAGCACAGTGATGCTGATACGACGGTTACGGGGATCACCGGGATTGTCCGGGATCAGGTGCAGCGTGTCGGCCATTCCTTCCACCCGCGCCATGCGGGTAGAGGGGATGCCGCCGGCGAACAGGATACGCCGGGCGGCATTGGCCCGATCGGAGGACAATTCCCAATTGCCATAGCGCGCCGTGGTGGAAAAGCCACGACCATCGGTATGGCCGGAAACGGCAATCCGGTTGGGGACGGGCACCAGCGCCGCCGCCACCACGCGCAGCAGCGCGTCCGCCCGGTCATTCAGGCGGGTCGACCCCACCTCGAACATGGCGAAATGCGGCTGATCGGTGATCTGGATGCGCAGGCCCTCCGGTGTCATTTCGAACAGCAGATTATCCGACAGCCCGGCCAGATCGCCGGCCGCCGCCATGGCGGTGCGCACCTCCGCTTCAATCCGCTGAAAGGCGGCCTGTTCGGCCGCCACATTGGCCAGCTGTTCGCGCAGCAGCGGGTCCATCACCTCCCCTTCCGGGATGCTGCCGGCGGGGATTTCGCCCAAAGTCATGTCGCCGGTGGCACCGGCCAGACCGGGCTTGCGCACCTTTTCATCCCCCACCCCTTCTTCCACAATCTGCGGCGAGGGGCCGGGGGGCGACAGGGCGGGCACGCGGGCGGCCGGGATGGTTTCCCAGGCGCTGGCGACCGAGCTGGTCAGGTTGCCCTTTTCCGAGACGCTGCGGCCGGAAAGCTGGCCATCGGCGCCGGAATTGCTGTCCGAGACATTGATCGGGCTGAAATAATCGGCGATGCCCTCCCGCTGGGATTCGGTGGTGATATTCACCAGCCACATCATCATGAAGAAGGCCATCAGCATGGTGGCATAGTCGGCATAGGCGATTTTCCAGCCGCCATTATGCGGCTCATAATCGCTATGCATGAATTTACGGCGCACAATGACAGGGTGATGATTGCCGCTTCCGCGCTTGCCGGGGCTTGCCATGATCAGGCCGCCTTGCGCTCGCCACCCAGGCGCTGGGTGGCGTTGCTGGTCACTTCCTCCACCTCGTGGAAGGTCGGCTGCACTTCGCTATGCAGCATCTTGCGGGCATGTTCGATGGCCACCGCCGGGGCGGAGCCGCCGACATGGGCCACCAGCGCCGCCTTGATGCAGTGGAAATAGCGCAGCTCATCTTCCCGCATCCGGTTCAGGGCTGCGGCCAGCGGCCCGACCAGCCCATAGGAGAGCAGCACACCCAGAAAGGTGCCCACCATGGCCCCGCCGATCAGCTTGCCCAGATATTCCGGCGGTTCGGAAATGGCGCCCATGGCCTTGATCATGCCCAGCACGGCCGCCACGATGCCCAGCGCCGGCATCGCCTCTGCCATGGTGTGCAGGGCGCGGGGCGCGCGGCCAAATTCCTTGGACATGGTGTGCAGTTCCTCGTCCATCAGCACTTCCAGTTCCATCGCCTTGTCGCCGCCCAGCGACATCAGGCGCAGATAATCGGTGATGAAACGCAGCGCCCGTTTATGGTCCAACACCTTGGGAAATTGCTGGAACAGGGCACTGTCCTGGGGACGTTCGATATCCTTTTCCAGCCCCAGCAGGCCCTTGGTGCGGGCCGTGCGCAGGATTGCGTAGAGCAGGGACAGCAGGTCGAGATAATCGGACCGCTTATGCCGTGTGCCCTTGAAAATGGCGACGACGGAACCGCCGGTATCCTTGATCACCTCCCACGGGTTGGCGATGACGAAGGCGCCGAAGGCGGCACCGCAGATGATGATGGCCTCGAACGGTTGCCACAGGACAGTCAGATGGCCGCCCAGGGCCATGAAGCCGCCCAGGACGGAAGCAAAGACGATGACAGCGCCGATCAGTAAGTTCATCCGAGAATCTCCGGGCTTCGGCCGCGGGGCCTGACTGCGCCCATCCTGCCCGCTTCGGGTTAAACCAGCTTTTCGATTGCGGGGGGTCGCGCTGTTTCCGGATCACCGGGAACGGTGCCGGCGATTGAGGAACAGAATACCGGGTGCGGGGAGTGCCCGTCGGTAAGGTTTACGCTTTTTCAGCCATTTACCCGTCATTCCCGCGCAGGCGGGAATCCAAAACCCGCGCTGTTGTATGGATTCCCGCCTGCGCGGGAATGACGGGGTTGAAGGGGTAAGGTTTCGAAATTCGCCATCAAATTCCGGACAGACATTCAGCGCCGGACGATGCCGCCCAGCACCCTGGCATCCTCCACCAGGGCACGCAGGTCGGCATCGCCGGCCTCTTCCCCCGGTACCGGTTTGGCCAGCGTGCCCAGCCCGGCCAGCCAGGGGCGCTTGCCCAGCTGCGCGCCATGGCGCTCCAGGGTGCGGCTGGCCAGATCGCGGTCACCGGACAGGATGCCGGACAGGGCCAGCTTGGTAGCCTCCTCCCCGCTCAGGCTGTCGCGCTTTTCCAGGGCCTGCAGGGTGCGGGCCACGTCGGCCCAGCGCTGTTGACGCCAGAGCGCACTGGCCCGCGCCCGCAGGCTGGCCGCATCGCCCTGATCGGCCACCTGTTCCAGCGCGCCATTCAGATCGCCGGTCAGCAACAGGGCCTGGGCGCGCAGCAAGGCGGCCTGCGGGGCCTGCTTGCCCAGCTTGTCACCCAACTCGTCCAGCGTGACCAGGGTGGCACCGGCATCGCCGCCGGCAAGCTGCAGCCGGGCCATATCCAGCCGGATCGCCAGTTTCTCTTCTGCCGGCACCAGGGCCAGCAAGGCCGACAATTCCTGTTCCGCCCCGGTGGTCATGCCGGCATCGGCCAGATTGCCGGCATGGTGGCGGCGTACCGCCCAGCCGGCGGGGCCATCGGGGATCAGATCGCGGTTGCGTTCATAAAGCGCCACCCGCTCCGGCAGCGGCTGGCTGGCGAAATCCGGCCCGGTCAGCGCCAGCAGCAGCCGACCCGCCAGATCATCATCGGCCACGCGTTCAGCCGGCGTGCGGTCGGGGAAGCGCAGCCGCAGCAGGCGCAGCCATTCCAGCCCCTCCGCCACCCGCCCGGCCTCACCCGCCAGCGTGGCCAGCCGGCGCAGCGCCTGCATCTCCACCTCTGTCCCCGGCCAGTCGCGGACAGCGCGTTTCAGCACCTGTTCCAGGCTGGCCGCATCGCTGGCGCCATTGCCCAGCCGCAGCTCCGTGGCGGCCATGGCCGCCAGGGCGGCATGGGGACCGGGCAGATCGGCCGCCTTGTCCCACTGGGTCAGCGCCAGGGCGGCACGTTTGTTGGCGGCGTGCAGCCGCCCGATCTCATAATAAAGCCGGGCCAGATCGGCCCCTTGCGGTTTGGTCGCCTCCACCGTGCGGGCGATTTCCCGCGCCATGCCATCCAGCCCCCGGCCCGTCGCCAGCGACAGCAGGTCCAGCCCCACCGGGCGGGCCAGATCGGCGGGCAGCGCCGGCAGGGCGCGGTTGGCCAGCGGCAGATAGTGCAGCGCATCCGCCATCTCCCCCCGCCGGCGCAGCAGGGTGGCAGCCCAGAGCGGGCCATCGGCGGCGCGCAAGGCCGCCGGCGTCAACAGAAAGTCAGCCACCGGATCGCGCGGATCGGCCAGCACGGCAGCCACGGCCAGCAAGGGCTGTTCGTCGTCCGTCATCCCTTGCGGATTGATGGCGGCCCGCACCTCTGATGCCAGCCCCCAGGCCAGCAGGAAGCGCAGCATGTCCCGCCGCGCCGTGGGGGCAACGGCCTCCCCCGCCGCCTCGGCCTGGCGCAGCCGGTCGCGTTCGGCGCGGAAGGGCTGGCGGCGCCAGGCGGCCAGGTCCAGCAGCGGGCCTTCGGTGCCCCATTCGGTCTGGCTGGGACGCGGGGCCATCAGCGCCGCCGCCTTTTCCGCCGGATCGGGCGCCGGCGGTTTGGCGGCTTCCTTCAAGCCTTCGGCAATGGCGCTGCGGGCGAATTCCGCATCCCGGGCGGCATTAGGGGGGGCCAAAGGCTGTGGCGGGGCCGGGGGGGACGCGCTTTCCAGTGCGGGTGCCGGCGTGACGGCCGCCGCTTTCTTCTCTGCTTTCTCCGCCCTGGCCTGCTGCTTCTCGGGTTTCTCCGGCGGGGTCGGCTTCTGTCCCGGCAGCAGCGGGGCGGCGATGGTCAGGATGCTGTGATCGCCCTCGCGGCGATACAAGATGCGGCTGCCGCATTCGGTTGCCACGGTCAATGTGTGCGGGTCCAGCAGGCCCACCCCCTTGATATGGCCCGCCCCGCGCGCCACCGCGCCCAGCTCCATCTCCTCCTCCAGCGCGAAGCCCAGCACCACATGGCATTGGCCGCGCTGGAAGCGGACGGGGCGGCGGTCGCCGCTGGCAATCAGCAATTCGGTACCGGCCGCCGTTTCCCGCAATGCCACCGGCACTGCCGCCCATGCGACGGGGGCCAGCAGGGCGACCGCAGGCAGACAGGCCAGCAGGCAGGCGGTGCGTTTTTTCATCGGACAGGCCCCAAAGCCATCTTGAACGTGGCTTTAACCTAGCCGCTGCACATTAAAGCCCGTTCAAAACCGGGATGCGCCGAAGCCGCACATCCCGCACCGCCCATCCCGCCTGCCGGAGAAACCGGCCCGGCGGGCCCTTGCCGGAGGCTGGTCCGCCCGTGGAAAACGCGCTCTATGTCGCGCTGTCGCAACAGATGGCGCTGCGCCGGATGCTGGATGTGACGGCGAACAATATCGCCAACATGAACACCACGGCCTACCGCGCCGAACGCCCGGTCTTTGACGATTACGTCACCCGTGTCAGCCAGGGCGATCCCACCGCCTTTGTGGTGGATCGCGCCACCTATACCGACCTGCGCGAAGGCACGGTATCGGTGACCGGCAACCCGCTGGATATTGCCATCCGGGGCGATGCCTGGCTGCAGGTGGAAACACCGGGCGGCATCCGCTACACCCGCGATGGCCGCCTGCAGCGCTCGCAAGAGGGGATGCTGGTGACGGTGGATGGCCATAATGTGCTGGATGCCGATGGCAATACGGTGGAGGTGCCGGAAGATGTCGGCCCGATCAGCATCGGGGCCGACGGCACCCTCTCCTATATGGTTGGTGGCCAGGGGGAACAGATCCAGTCGGTGGAGCTGGGCCGCATCGGCCTGTTCACCCTGCCCAACCCGGCCGGCCTGCAGCGCGATGGCAATGGTCTGGTGAAGGCCGAAGGCGAGGCGTTGCCCGCCGTCGGCGCCAGCATCGTGCAGGGTGCGCTGGAAGGATCGAACGTGCAGCCGATCATGGAAATGGTCCGGCTGATCGATATCAACCGCGCCTATGCCCTGGCCAGCAACATGACCGACTCTGAAAACCGGCGGCAGAGCAACGCCATCGACAAGCTGGGCGGGACGGCCACCTCCTGACCGGCCACCCCCGCCCCTTCCCATAAAGGATAGCGACCCATGCGCACGCTCGATATCGCCGCCAGCGGCATGATGGCCCAGCAGATGAATGTGGAGGTAATCTCCAACAACATCGCCAACATCAATACCGTCGGCTTCAAACGCTCCCGCGCCGAATTCCAGGATCTGATGTACCAGTCCCAACTGCGCGCCGGTTCCAGCGCGTCGGACCAGGGGCAGATCGTGCCGGCGGGCATCCAGCTGGGGCTGGGGGTGAAGCCGGCCGCCGTGTCCCGCCTGCACGCCCAGGGCACGTTGAGCCAGACGGAAAACACCTATGACGTGGCGCTGGACGGGCGCGGTTTCTTCCTGGTCACCCTGCCGTCGGGGGAGACGGCCTATACCCGCGCCGGGAATTTCCAACTTTCCGCCGAAGGCAGCATCGTCACCATGGATGGCAATCAGGTGAACCCCGGCATCACCGTGCCGGAAAACACCAAAAGCGTGACCATCAACAAGAATGGCGAAGTGCTGGCCTATATTGACGGACAGAAGGATCCGGAGAATGTCGGCCAGTTTGAGGTCGCCATGTTCGTCAACGAGGCGGGGCTGGAAACGATCGGCAATAATCTCTATCTGGAAACCCCGGCCTCGGGCGTGCCGATCCTGGGCATTCCGGGCCAGCAGGGTTTTGCCAATATCCGCCAGGGCTATATCGAATCCTCCAACGTCAACATCGTCTCGGAAATCACCAATCTGATTTCGGCCCAGCGCGCCTATGAGATGAACAGCCGCACGGTGGAAGCCGGCGACCAGATGCTGACCACCCTGACCCAGATGCGCTGAGGATGGGCCGGATGAAGCGCATCGCCCCCGCCCTGCTGGCCCTTCTGCTGCTGTCGGCCCCCATCGCCCCGGTGCTGGCCCAGCCCGCCACCGGCACCGAACAGGCCGACAGCGCCACCCGCCTGTTGCTGGCGGAAATCCAGGCCCGCTATGGCGAGGCGCTGGGGGAAGGGGAATTGCGCCTGCGTCTGAAAGACCCGGTGACCCGCCCCGTCAGCGGGGTGGAGCAGATGAATTTCGATCCCGCCACCCGCCGTTTTGCAGCCATGCTGCGCAGCAAAATGGGCGAACAGGAGGTTCGGTTCCGCGTGGATGGGGAGGTCTGGACGGAAATCCAGGTGCCCGTTCCGACCCGCCGCATCAGCGCCGGTGAGGTGATTGCGGCCGGCGACCTGACCCTGATCCCCATGCGCAACGATCAGGTGAGCGGCCGCACCCTGACCAGCGCCCAGTCCATGGTGGGGATGGAGGCCAAGCGCCTGCTCTCCCCCGGCCGACCGGTGCAGGCCAGTTCGATCAGCCAGCCGGTGATCATCCAGCGCAACAAGCCGGTGACGGTGGAATTCCGCCAGGGTCCGCTGCTCGTAACGGCCCGTGGCCGCGCCCTGGCCAATGCCGGCTTGGGCGATCTGGTGCGGGTGCAGAATCTGGACAGCAACCGCACCGTCACCGCCACCGTCACCGGTCCTGGCACGGTCAGCGCAGGGGATTGAGGAGCAAGTCGATGCATGACGTGAAGACAAAGGCGGCCATCCTGCTGCTGGGTCCGCTGCTGCTGGCCGGCTGTGCCGATCGGCTGGACCATCTGGGCAAGGCCCCCAGCATGACGCCGATCGAAAATCCAGGCCAACAGGCCGAAGCCACCGGCGTCAGTATGCCGATGCCGCAACGCTCCACCCAATTACGGCAGCCGGCCTCCTTGTGGGAGGCGGATGCGCGCGGCTTCCTGCGCGACCTGCGTGCCACCAAGGTGGGCGATATCGTCACCGTGGTGGTGAACATGGCCGAGCAGGCCAAGATCAGCAACCAGACCACCCGGTCGCGCGCCGGCAGCGAGAAGACCGGCGTGCCCAATTTCCTGGGCCTGGAAAGCAAGCTGAAATCGGTGCTGCCCGACGCGGTGGACCCGCAGAATCTGGTGAACCTGAATTCCAGCGGCAGTTCCAGCGGCTCCGGTGCGGTGAACCGGCAGGAAAATATCTCGTTGCAGGTGGCGGCCGTTGTCACCAACGTGCTGCCCAACGGCAATCTGGTGATTGCCGGGCGGCAGGAAATGCGGGTGAATTACGAACTGCGCGAACTACGCATCGCCGGGGTGATCCGCCCACAGGACATCACCACCACCAACACCGTCAGTTACGAAAAGATCGCCGAAGCCCGCATCGCCTATGGCGGTCGCGGCCAGCTGACCGACCTGCAGCAGCCGCGCATCGGCCAGCAGGTGCTGGACGCGGTGCTGCCGTTTTAGGGTCGTTTTACGGTTGAGCGGCTTCCGAAGCCTGGCCCCTTCCGCACCGATATTCCCTGCAATTTACCACCGTCATTCCCGCGAAGGCGGGAATCCATACGACAGCGCGGGTTTTGGATTCCCGCCTTCGCGGGAATGACGGTTAAAGGCTTATCGTCAACACCCCCCATCCACAGGCCAAACCATGCCCCTGCCAAAGCTTGCCCTTCCCGCCCTGGCCGGGCTGTCCCTGTTTGTTGCCGGGGCTGCTGGCGGCTATCTCACCGCCCCGTCGGAGAAGGTCGCCGTGACGGTTGCCGATGCCGATGCCAAACCGGCCATGGGCGATCTGGGCACGTTGATCGTGCCGATCTGGCAGCATGGCAAGGTGGTGGCTTTCCTGGCGACGGAACTACGCCTGGAACTGGCCCCCGGCAACAGCCCGGACACCATCCTGCCCCCCGTGCGCGACCGGCTGTTGAGCAGCCTTTATGAACAGGGCGCCAAGGGCCAACTGGCCCCCAGCGGCATCCAACCCGCCCGCTTCAAGGCCGATCTGCTGCGGCTGGCGCAGGAGGTGGCAGGGCCCAAGGTCACCGGCGTGGAACTGGTGCGACTGGTCCATCAGGAAAACCGCCGCGCCTGAGCTTGGGTTATCCACCAACCCCGTTCAGGCTGGCCGCCAATCCGCCCAGGTCAGGTCCAGATCGATGCTGTTCTTCTGGGTCAGCGCATGTTCGCGGAACAGGAATTCCGCGCGGGCGCCATCGCGGCTGGCAATGGCGTCGACAATGGCATGATGCTGCTGGTGGGCATAAAACAGGATATTATACATGCCCTCCCCGCCGCGCTGCTGGAAGGCCAGGCTGAGCGGGGAAACGAAGGGCACGATATTGCAGCGCTGAGCAAAGCTGACCAGCAGCGGCCGCCCCGCCCCTTCCAGGATCAGCCGGTGGAACCGGTCATTCATCACGCCATAGCGCGCCTCGTCCTCTTCCTCGATCATGCGCTTGGCGAAGATGGCATCGCCCTGGGCCAGACAGGTGCGCAGGGCTGAGAGCAACAGTTCCGGCGCGCCGCGTTCGGCCAGGGTGCGGGCGGCCAGCCCCTCCATCACCGCGCGCAGCTCTATCGCCTCCACCGTTTCCTGCGCGGTAAAGGTGCGCACGGCATAGCCGCGCCGGCCCGATGCCACCAGCAGCCCTTCCTGGGCCAGGGCCGGCAGCGCCTGACGCACCGGCGTGCGCGACAGGTTGAGACGGTCGGCAATCTCCGTCTCCCGCACCCGTTCGCCGGGGGCCAGTTCTCCGCGCAGGATCATTTCCCGGATGCGCAACACCACGGTGGCCAACTGCTTGGCCGAGGTGGCGGGGCCGGCCGGCACGGGCGGAACGGTCAGGCTGGTCATGCAACTACCCCGGAAAAACGCAAACCGCCGGCACTGACCGGCCGGCGGATGCTGAACGGTTGCATCATATCGCCCTTCACAAAACCCGGCAAACCGGAATCCGGGATCCATACTGGATCCAGAGCAGCATTTTTCAGCGATATGAACGGGACGTATTGACCTGTTTGGATCCAAAGCCATATAGTTCTGAGAAATAACAATATGCGCTTACGGGAGGCGATGGTGACGTCAGGTCTCAATGGCATCGGTATCTCGCCTGTGCTGGTGACGGGTTTTGCCAAGGGTTTCGGCCATGCCTGCCCCGGAGGTGCATCATGATGCTGGCCCCGGTAAGCGGCAGTGGCGGCCCCACGCCGAACTATCTGGAACAACGCTTGAAGATCAGGCACTTGCGCGCCATCGACGCCATTGACCGGCATGGCAGCCTGCTGGGTGCCGCCCGGTCGCTGCATGTCAGCCAGCCGTCCTTGACCCGCACCCTGCATGAGGTGGAAAGCCTGATGGGCGGGGAGCTGTTCACCCGCCATGCCCGCGGGGTGCAAGCCACGGCGATGGGATCCATGCTGTGCGAAACCGCGCGCGGCGTGCTGGGCCAGATCCGGCGGTTGCAGAATGATATGAGCCGGCTGGCCGATACGCGCAGTGCGTCGATCACCGTTGGTGCCCTGCCGGTGGCGGCGGCCGGTCTGCTGCCCGCCGTGCTGCGCGAATTGTGCGACCGGGCACCGGACCTGAATGTCAATGTGCTGCAGGGCCGGACGGAAGAGCTGCTGCCCCGGCTGTGGGCCGGTGATATTGATCTGATCATCGGCCGGCTCTATCCGCCCGATCTGCCCGATGGGCTGATCCGCACGGTGCTCTATCATGAAGCCGTCTCCTTCATCGTGCGCAAAGGGCATCCGTTGCTGACGGACAGTGACCTGTCGCCGGAGGGCATTTCCCGTTATGGGCTGGTACTGCCGACGCTGACGCAGCGGATTGAACAGGATGTGCAATCCGCCATCCAGGCCGCCCGACTGAACCCCGCCCGGCAGTTGCGCATCAGTTCGATGAGCCTGGCGCGGGAACTGGCCAGCACCACCGATTTCGTGGTGGCGGTGCCGGCCATGCTGGTGGCCGATGAAATCCGCCGGGGCCTGTTCTGCCCCCTTGCCATTCCGGTCCAGGGGACACGGCGTTCCGGCGGCATCATTTCCCGCGATCCTCCGCAATCCGGCCCCGCCCGCCTGATCCTGCCCATCCTGCGCAACCAACTGGCCGAACTGCGCGAACTGGCGATTGTGGAGGCGTGAGGAGGGGTGAAAGGAAGTGGAGCTTTCGGCTCCAGCCTCAGTCTCTCTCCCCCGTCACCCCGGCGCAGGCCGGGGTCCAGGGGCCACAGGCACTTTGCTCTACGAGACTGGACCCCGGCCTGCGCCGGGGTGACGGGGGAGAATAGGGAGGTGAGGGCGCAAACGCCCCCTCACCGCACCACGATCAGCGCGTCCAGGGCGAGCGCCCCCTGGCCCTGCGGATAGGCGACGACGGGGTTGATATCCACCGCGGCCACATCCGGATGGGCCAGCATCAGCGCCCCCAGCTTGGTGACAATATCCGCCACCGCCGGCAGATCGACCGGCGGCGCCCCCCGGAAGCCGCGCAGCAATGCTGCACCTTTCAGCCGCAGCAATTCCGCCTCAATGGCGTCGCGTGACAGGTCAGGCGGCAGCAGGCGGACATCGTGCAGCGCCTCCGCCATCACGCCGCCCAGCCCGACCAGCAGCACCGGCCCCCATTCGGGATCATTATGGGCCCCGACGATCAGTTCGGTGCCGCGCGGCCCCATCTTTTCCACCAGCACCCCATCCAGCACCAGGCCCGGCCGGGCCTGGGCCAGGGCACCGGTCAGCCGGGCCCAACCGGCGGCCAGCGCCTGCGGCCCGTCCAGGTTCAGCACCACGCCGCCGACATCGCTTTTGTGCGACAGGGCCGCCGCCTGGGCCTTCAGCACCACCGGATAGCCGATGCGTTCCGCCGCCTGCTGCGCCTCGGCCAGCGATGTCGCCATGATGCCATCGGGCACCGGCACGCCCAGCGCCGACAGCACCGCCTTGGACCGGTATTCCGGCAAGGTGCCGGTATCAAAGACGAAACTGTCGCTGGCCTTGTCCGGCACCACCCGGCCCCGCCGATCCTGCGTCACCGATGCCGTCAGCCGGGCCAGCGCCACCAGGGCGCGCTCGGCGGTGGGGAAGAAGGGCACGCCCAGCCGGCGCAGCGCCGCGATATACTCCATCGGCACATCCGCCCCTTCATCCAGCCCGGCAAAGATCACCGGCTTGGATGGTTTCAACCGCTCCAAGGCGGCCAGGATGGGCGGGAATTTCAGGTGGCAGGTGCCGGGGTCGGTCAGGATGATGCCGAAAACGATGGCATCATACCGCTCATCCTCCAGCAGCACGGTCAGGGTGCGGTCATAAAGGCCGGGATCGACCAGGGCCTGGGCTGTCAAATCCAGCGGGTTGCTGGGCGGAATGAAATCCGGCAGCACTTGGCGCAGCCCGCTATCCGTCTTTTCCGACAGGGCGGGCAGGGCCAGCCCCTCCGCCTCGCACAGATCCAGGGTCAGGGCCTTGAAGGCCCCGGATTCGGTCATCACCATCACGCCACCGGCCGGCGGTTGCGGGCAGCGATACAGCAGTTCGGTGATATCCAGCAGGCTTTCCAGCCGATCGGCAATCACCACCCCTTCATGGGCCACCTTGGTGCACATCACGGCATAATCGCCGGCCATGGCCCCGGTATGGGTTTCGGCAGAGGCGCGCGCCGCCGCCGACCGGCCGGGATGCAGCAGCACCAGCCGCTTACCCTTGGCGCGGGCCTGCCGGGCCAGATCCAGGAAGCGCCGGGGCTGGCGGAACTGTTCCACGATCAGGGCGATGGTGTCGGCGTGCGGGTCATCCAGCAGATAGTCGATATAATCCTCAACCCCGCTGGCCGCCTCGTTCCCGGTGGAGACGTAGTAGGAAAGCCCGACATCGCGGGCCAGCAGCCCGACCGACAGCACCGCCGCCATCGCCCCGCTCTGGGAGACGATGGCCACCCCCTTGCGGTCGCCCAGCCGGATGGCCGGCACGTCGGTGAAGGTGAGGAAGGCCCCATCCAGATAATTCACCAGCCCCAGGCAGTTCGGCCCTTCCACCACCATGCCATAGGCGCGGGCAATATCGCGGATGCGCGCCTGATCGGCGCGGCCCTGTTCACCCGCCTCGGCAAAGCCGGCGGAAAAGATGATGACGCCGCCGACACCGCGCTTGCCGCAGGCTTCCAGCACCTCCAGCACGGCAGCGCGCGGAATGGCCAGCACCACGCAATCCACACCCTGGGGCAGATCATCCACGCTGGCGACACAGGCGCGCCCGCTGATCTGCGCGTGCTTGGGATTGACCAGATGGATGGCGCCGTCAAAGCCGGCGCGCTCCAGATTGCGCAGCACCGCAGAGCCCAGCGCCCCCGGATTGGGCGAGACCCCGACAATGGCGACGGAGCGGGGGCGCAGCAGCCGCTGCACGGAAAAGGCAGGTGACGGGTTCATGCCTGGGTTCCTCCAAAGAACAAGGGGCGTTCGCCCGGTTTTTTTGGTGTGTTGGGGGAGAGTGAACCGGCGCACAACTTGGCTGGCAGCCAGGGACGTGCATGTTTGACGGATTGCACACCGGCCAAGGCCCCCTCCACCGTCACCCCGGCGAAGGCCGGGGTCCAGAATCAAAGGGCACATTGCTCTACAAACTGGACCCCGGCCTTCGCCGGGGTGACGGTGGAAGATGAGGCTTTGACGTTGGGAGCAGGGCCAACGGCAAAGGCGCGTCCGCCCCCGTTACCGCCGATAGGACTGCAGCCCCGGCTTGATCGATTTCTCATCCAGGAACTGGCTCATGCCCTTTTCCCGGCCCTTTTCCTTGTCGCGCCCGATGGACTGGTCCACCTTGGCGTACAAATAATCCTCGTTCTGTTCCCAGGTCAGTTCGCGGCAGCGCTTGAAACCATGCTTGGCGGCGCGCAGGATCACCGGGTTCTTGTCCAGCAGCTTGGCCGCCAGTTCCACCGTGCGCGCCTTCAGCTCCGCCGCCGGCACGGCGTAATTCACCAGCCCCATTTCAGCGGCCTGCCGGCCGGTGAATGTGTCGCCGGTCATCACATATTCCAAAGCCTTGCGATGGCCCACCGTGTCGGCCAGCGCCTTGCTGACCAGATTGCCGGGCGGGATGCCCCAGTTTATCTCCGACAGGCCGAACACGGCATCTTCCGCCGCCACCGCCAGATCACACGCCACCAGGGGGGAGAAGGCGCCGCCGAAGCACCAGCCATTGACCATGGCGATGGTGGGCTTGCCATAGAAGCGCAGCACCCGCCATTGCCAGTTGGAGGCATCGCGCCGTACCCGTTCCTGCACCACATCCGACTTGCCGTCGGTTTCGCGGAAATATTCCTTCAAATCCATGCCGGCGGACCAGGCCGTACCCTCGCCCGTCAGCACCACCACCTTGACCTGTTCATCCAGTTCCAGATCGTTCAGCGCTTCCAGCATTTCCCGGTTCAGGGTCGGGCTCATGGCGTTGCGCTTTTCCGGGCGGTTGAAATAGAGCCAGCCGATCCCCTGATCGTCCAGATCCACCCGCACCGTCTGCCAGCGATTCTCGTAGCTTGCCATTTCCGTTCACTCTCCTCAGATGCCCGCCCCTTTTTGTGTTGTCGGGGCGGGCTTTATTGTTTCGATGCGAGGGGGCGGCACCGCCCTCAGAACGGCTTGGGCGAGGGCTTGTCCTCCACCGTCACCCAGCGCCATTGGGTGAACAGATCCCAGTTGGCCGGGCCGCCCGTATTGCCGCCATTGCCAGAGGCACCGCGCCCGCCGAACGGATTGAAAATCTCATCGCTGACCGTCTGGTCATTGATATGCAGGATGCCGGAGTTGATCTTGTCGCCAATGGCCAAGGCACGGGCCAGATTGGGGGAGAAGACGGCGGATGACAGGCCATATTCGGTATCGTTGGCGATGTTCACCGCCTCCTCGTCACTGCCGAACGGGATGATGTTGGCCACCGGGCCGAACACTTCCTCCCCATAGGCGCGCATCCCCGGCTTCACGCCGTACAGCACGGTGGGGCGGTAGAACAGGCCCTCAAAACTGCCGCCGGCGGCCAGCTTGGCCCCCTTGGCCACGGCATCCTGTACAATGTCATGCACCCGGTCGCGCTGGCTGGCGCTGATCAGCGGGCCCAGGGCGACATTATCGGTGGCAGGATTGCCCACCGGCAGGTGACTGGCCTTTTCCGCCAGCCGGGCGGCAAAGGCATCGGCAATGCGCTCCTGCACCAGGATGCGGCCGGACGCCATGCAGATCTGCCCCTGATGCAGGAAAGCCCCCATGGCGGCATTGGAGGCGGCTTGATCGACATCCGCATCCTCCAGCACGATCAGCGGGCTCTTGCCGCCCAGTTCCAGCGAGGCGCGCTTCAGCAGCCGGCCACAGGCCTCCCCGATGGCACGCCCGGCGCGGGTGGAACCGGTGAAGCTGATCATCCGCACCAGCGGATGTTCCACCAAGGCCTCGCCCACATCCACCCCACCGGGCAGCAGGTGGAAAACATCGGCAGGCAGGCCCGCCTCCTCAAACAGCCGGGCCAGCACGACGCCGCCGGAAACAGAGGTGCGCGGATCGGGCTTCAGGATCACGGCATTGCCGGTGGCCAGCGCCGGGGCCACGGCGCGGGCGGCCAGGATCAGCGGCACATTGAAGGGGGAAATCACGCCCACCACCCCATGCGGCACCCGCTTGGCATAGCTTTGCCGACCGGTGATGGAGGGCAGCAGCAGGCCGCGATTTTCCCCCAGCATCCCCGCCGCCTGATGGAAGATGGCGATCGTCTCGTTGATTTCCAGTTCCGCCTTGGGCCGGATGGAACCGGTTTCCCGGATGATCCAGCCGATAATCTCCTCGGCCTGTTCCCCCAGCAGGGTGGCCACCCGCAGCATGATGGCGATCTTCGTGCGCTCCGGTGTGGTCTGCCAGCGCTTCTGCGCCTCATGCGCCCGCTGTGCGGCCACCGCCACATCGGCGGGCGTGGCGGCACCCAACTGGCCCAGGGTCTCACCGGTCGCCGGTTCGGTCACTGTCAGCGTGCCCGCCGTGCCGGCGTTCCAGCCGCCCAGGAACAGTTTGCCCATCCAGCGCCGGGGGGCCAGGAAAGTCTCAGTCGCCTTGTCCGTCACCGTTTCCTCCGTCCTTATATTTTTGGGTGGGGCGGCTTGTTCAGGGTGCGTCCTGCAAGCCGCCCTTCATCAGCAACGATCCCTGTCGGGACCGGAAAAGCCAGTCCTCGCCCTGGCGCACCAGTTCATCGTCAAACCCGCCGACCAGCAGGCTGACCGGCCCACCGGCCACGGGGCTGGTGAACAGGATGATCTGGCTGCGTGCCTGGGCGGCCTGCCCGTCGGGCAGTAGATCAATCTCAATATTGGCGGCCAGATGCCGGGTCAGGCGCGGCGGCCGCGCCTTGAAAGAAGCCAGAATGGCCACCCGCCCGATGATCGGCTGGTCCGGCGTTGTCGGCCGCGCAAAGCGCCCGTCGGGCGTGAACAGGCTGGCCAACGCCTCGTAATCCCCAGAATCATTCAGGCGGATAAACTGATGGATCAGCCGGGTGATGGCCCGTTCCGCCAGCAGTTCGTCCAGCAGCGCGCGTTCCATCCCCGGCCCCCTTTAATCCACCGCCAGCCAGCGGCGCAGGGCCTGGGTGACGGCAACGGGGGCCTCCATCGGGGCCATGTGGCCGCTTTGTTCGAAAATCTCCAGCTTCGCCTGGGGAATGGCGTCGGCCATGGCCTGATGCTGGGCCGGCGGGCTCCAGCCATCCTGGCGGCCCACGCCCAGCATCACCGGGCAGCCGATGCGCGACAGGCCGGGCCCGGCATCGGGCCGGTTCAACAGCGCCCGCACCTGCCCTTCATAAATTTCCGGCGACATGCGCTCCACCATGTCGGTCAGCACGCCCATGAAATCCGGGTCTTGCAGCCGGTCGGGATGCACCATCGGCGGCAGCCAGCGGGCGGCCAAAGCCGTCATCCCTTCTGCCTTGGCCAGATCGATCAGCACCTGACGCTTTTCCGGCTCGCCCGGCTGCGGGCCATGGGTGCCGGTATCCAGCAGGCCCAGCCGGTCCACCCGGTCGGGCCGCTGGCGGATGATTTCCAGCGCCACCCGCCCGCCCATGGAATGGCCGGCCAGGGCAAAGCGGGCGGGTGCCTCGGCCAGCACCGCCTGTGCCATGGCATTCAGGCTGTCGAAGAAGCGAAAATCGGGGATACGGACCTCATGCCCGTCGGCGGTCAGCGCCTCGGCCTGATGTTTCCAGACGATCCCGTCACACAGCAGACCGGGCAGCAGATAAATGACGGAGCGGGGGGCAGCCACGTCGTACACCTTGACGTTTGCGATCCGGTCCATGAGCTGACCGTTGATCCGACTTTCCCCCGAAAGCCCCCGCCCGTCTTATCGCGTTTCCGCACGAAGCTATAACCTTTGTTGATAGGCATCGCCCAGCCGCCCGTTCTATCGGGTTTGGTTATAGCTTCGTGCCAAAACGGGATAAGACGGCAGACGTTTTTTCCCCGACATTCCGATCATCAATAACCGGGCCAGCCACAAAGCCCGGACCCCAAGGGAGGATCAGGAATGACACGAGGGCGCAACACCCGGACCCAAAGCCTTGCCCTGGCCACGGCCGGCACCCTGTTGGCGCTGCTGGCCTTGCCGGCCACCGCGCAGGAACAGATTGAAGAAATCATCGTCACCGCGCAGAAGCGGGCGGAAAATGTGCAGGATGTGCCGATCGCCGTCAGCGCCTTTTCCGCCGAAGCGCTGGAGACCAAGGGCATCGTCGATGTGCAGAACATCGCCGCCATCGCCCCCAACATCAATCTGGATGCCGGTTCGCCCTTCTCCGGCTCGCCTTCGGTGCTGTCCGCCTCCATCCGCGGTATCGGTCAGGATGATTTCGCCTTCAACCTGGACCCCGGTGTCGGCGTCTATGTTGATGGTGTCTATCTGGCGCGCACCACCGGCGCCAATGCCGACCTGATGGATGTCGGCCATATCGAAGTGTTGAAGGGTCCACAAGGGACGCTGTTCGGGCGTAACACCATCGGTGGTGCCATCAGCATCGTCACCCGCCAGCCGGCCGAACAGTTCGGCGCCACCGCATCCGTCACCGGCGGCAGCCTGAACCGGTTCGATGTGGGGGTGGCCGCCGATGTGCCGCTGACCGACACGCTGTTCAGCTCCTGGGCCTTTTCATCGAAGAAACGCGACGGCTATCTGAAGGTGGAGAAGTTCCCCGGCCTGTCCGGCACCGTCACCGACCAGACGCCGCTGAGCCGCGCCGGGTCCGGCACGTCTGACCGGCAGGGCAATATTGACAGCCACACAGCCCGCGGCAAGCTGTTCTGGAAGGGCAATGGCAGCGTCACCAACACGCTGAGCTTTGATTATACCCGCGACCGTTCCACCACCACCAACAACCTGCTGGCCACCAACCCCACTGGCGGCCTGCTGGCCATCTATAATCTCTGCGTCAGCAACCCGGCCCCGGTGATTGCCGCCATCAGTGCCGCCCCCGGCAACCCCAATTTCACCAATGCCTGCGTATTGCCGCGCGGCGTGGTGGGCACGCCGCTGACCGGCGCCGGCACGCGGCTGACCTTTGACAATAAGTTCCTCAGCAAGGACATCGACAAGACCTACGGCAGCAATCTCAGCTTCTCCCGCCTGCAGACCTTCGGGTTCACCAACACGCTGGATTGGGACATTGACGATGATATGGGGCTGAAATCCATCACCTCTTATCGCCGCCTGCTCTGGTCGGCGGGGCTGGATGCCGATGGGTCACCGCTGAACATGGCCGACCTGTCCTTCACCATGAAGCAATATCAGGTCAGCCAGGAACTCCAGCTCACCGGCAAGGCGTTCAGCGACAAGCTGCATTATGTCTATGGGCTTTATTACTTTAACGAAGGCGGCAGCCTGCATGATTACGTGACCTTCAACGAAGGTCTGCTGCAGCTGGACGGGCCCAACACGCTGGAAACCAGTTCGGCCGCCGCCTATACCCACCTGAATTATGAACTGACCGATAAGATCGGTCTGACCGTGGGTGCCCGCTATACCTGGGAGCATAAGACGTTCGAGGGCGGCCAGTCCGACCTGAACGCGCTGAATTACAAGCTGTCCGGCTGCTATCCGGTGTCGGAGGCCTGCCGCGTGGCCCTGGGCTTCCCCGTGCCGGGCCAGCCGCTGCGTTACTATCCGGCAGGGGAAAACAAGAAGACCTATTACATCTTCACCCCCCGCCTGGGGGCGGAGTATCACATCACCGATGATGTGATGGGCTATGGTTCCTGGACCAAGGGTTTCAAGTCCGGCAGCTGGACGACACGCCTGTCCAACCCGCTCTCCACCGCCCCCGGTTTCGGCCCGGAAAAGGCCGAAACCTATGAGCTGGGCGTGAAGTCGGAGCTGCTGGACCGCCGCCTGCGCCTGAATGTGGCCGGTTTCCGCACCGATTACCGGGGCATCCAGCTTAATTTCCAGGAAGGTGTTTCGCCCACCCTGCGCAATGCCGGCGAGGCGCGCATCTGGGGTGGCGAGGCCGAGTTCCAGGCCCTGCTGGGCAATGGCTTCACCCTGGACGGTACGCTGGGTTACCTGCACGCCCGCTATCAGCAGGTGGCCCCCGGCGCTCTGGGTGTGACGCTGGACAGCCGCCTGCCCAAGACGCCGACGCTGAAATTCAGCCTCAGCCCGTCTTACACCGCCGACCTGCCCAATGATGCCACCCTGCGCTTCGGTGTGGACTATACCCACACAGGGGCCATGTATAATGACAGTGCCAACACGGAACTGCTGCGCCGCCCGTCAATCGACATGGTCAATCTCTCCGTCACCTACACGGCACCCGACGGGCGCTGGTCGGCCACGGTGGGCGGCACCAACATCACCGATGAACGCTACCTGACCACCGGCAACCAGAATGATGCCGCCGGCGTCACTTTCGGCAGCTACAACGCCCCGGCCCAGTGGTACGCGACGTTGAAATATAAGTACTGAGCAAGAATCCCCCAAGGTCGACCGGCCTGCCTATATCAAGAGCCATGCCCCATGGCTCTTGATTTTTTTGTCCGCCCTCAGTCGCCCCGCGACTGAGGGAACATGAAATCTCTCTGGATCGGTCACGATCAAGAGAGATTGGCATAAGTATTTTGCCTTTGGCAGTGGGCGTCGCCATCATGCCGCTTGGCATACGCACACACACGCGTGCGTGCGCTCCATCCGCCCCCGCAAAGGCCGTTTGCCATGAGTCCTTCCCGACGTCGCCTGGACCAGATCGACCAGCGTATTCTGATGGCGCTGCAGCAGGATGGTCGCATCACCAACCAGGCCCTGTCGGAAAAGGTGGGGCTGTCTCCCCGCCCCTGCCTGGAACGGGTGCGGCGGCTGGAACGGGAAGGGTTGATCCGCCGCTATCAGGCGGTGCTGGATATAAGGCGGCTGCAATCCTGCATCACCGTGTTGGCCCAGATCGCCATGGAACGGCACGGCCGGGAAAGCCGCCAGCTCTTCGAACGCAGGCTGGCCAATACGCCAGAGGTGGTGGAATGTTTCGAGGTCAGTGGTGCCTTTGACTATGTCGCCAAGCTGATCTGTCCGGATATCGACGCCTATCAGGAATTGACGCAAAGCTGGATCGATGACAGTGAGCTGGGGGTGGTACGGGTTACCAGCAATATCGTGCTGCGCCCGGTGCGCGATATGGCCCCCATCCCCCTGTTTGGACAGGAAGATTAATATCACCGCTCATCCATGATGGCCGTTGATACGGCGGCGATCGCCGCCGCCCGCCGCTGGGCGCGAGAAGCGAGCCCGCATGGCAGCCCCCCCCCCCGGCCCGGCGAAAAGCGCTTCCAAGGCCGGAAATCCTTCATCTTCTTGATCTAGCGCAAAGCGTCAACAGCCGGACACGCCTATTCTTACATCATCAAGACCGGATGATCGGTTCGGGCTTGTCTCTCTCGTCTTCGGGGCTTTGCCCCTGTCCGGATGCCCATGGGGGAGGGCTCTGTTTCCCCCGACCCTCTCTGTCCTGAAAACTAAAGGCCCGCCGGTATCATCCGACGGGCTTTTTCTTTTGGGCAGCCGGGAGCGGTTGGGGAATGCCGGTCCGTAGTTCAGCCCGGCTGTTCCGGCGCCAAGGCGGCTTCCACCGCTTCGCGCAGGCTGTCGGGCGTGAAGGGCTTGGGGATGAAGCCATCCATGCCGGCAGCCACCAGATCGGGCCAGACCTGTTCCTTCTGCTGGGCCGTCACGGCGATAACGCGCACGCGTGCGGCCGGACCGGCCAGTGCCCTGATCCGGCGTGTGGTTTCCAGCCCGTCCATACCCGGCATCTGCACATCCATCAGCACGGCATCGAAGGGGGCACCCGCCACCGCTTCCAGGGCGGCCTCCCCTGACGCAGCGGTGGTGACATGGAAACCCTGGCGGCGCAGCAGACTGGCGATCAAGGCTAGATTCAGCTCGCTGTCATCCACCACCAGCAGATGCCGGGGTGTCCCCTTGGCCACGGGGCAGGGGGGGGCTGCGGGTGGCGGTGGTGGCGGGGCCGGTGGATCGGTCCAGCCCTTCAGGGATAGCTGCAGCCCGCCCAGCCTTTCACTGATCTCTGCTGCCATGGCCTGCCAGATCGGCTTTTCTTCCCGCAGGGCCTGATTGGCGGCAGCGGCGCGGCGGCCCAGATCGGCGGCACCGATGGTAGCGGCCGTACCAGCCAACATATGCAGCAGGCGACCAACCGCCCCACTGTCCGGCAGCGCCAGGGCGTCGTGCAGACCGGGGATAAGACTGTCCAGCTGGCGGGTAAAACTGGTGATCAGGTTGGCCAGCAGGGTGGCATCATCACCGGCCCGCGCCAGCGCATCCTCAATATCCAGCAGGCCACGCAAGGCATCCAACCGCTGCATATCCGCTGTCACGGTCGCTGTTGCAGCCCGTTCCCCAAATTGCGCGGTGGCGCGCTGTGGCAACCAGCGCCGCAGAGCCGCCGCCAGATCTTCCAGGATCACCGGCTTGGTGACATGGTCATTCATACCGGCATCGCGGCAACGCTGCCGGTCGCTGTCCAGCGCATGGGCCGTCATGGCCAGGATGGGCAGATGGGCATTGGCCGGGTTGGCGCGGATGGCGCGGGTCGCGGCATAGCCATCCATCCCCGGCATCTGCACATCCATCAGCACCAGATCGAAGCGATGGCGGGCCACCATGGCCACGGCCTGGGCCCCATCCTCCGCCAGACTGACCCGCATGTCCCAGCGGGCCAGCAAATCCATCGCCACCTGCTGGTTCAGCGGATTATCTTCCACCAGCAGGATATCCGCCCCGCGCACATCGGCCAGACTGTCGCCCGGATCGGTTCCGTCCGGTATCTGGATGCTGGTGGCGAAGGCCTGATGCAGGGCATCGCGCATATCGGCCGGGGTCACCGGCTTGGCCAGCACCCGGCAGATGGGCAGTTGCGCCAATTGTCCGGCCAGCTCATCCACATCATAGGCGGTGACCATCAGAATCGGTTCCGGCTCCCCGCCCGGCAAGTCATGGATGCGTTGGCACAGGGTCAGCCCGTCCATGCCGGGCATCCGCCAGTCGATCAGCACCAGATCGAAGGGCTGTCCCTCTTCCCGCGCCCGGGCCAGCAGCGACAGCGCCTCATCCCCCGACCGCACGCCGGTCACCTGGATACCGTGCTGTTCCAGCATGTCGGCCAGCACTTCCACCGCCACGGCGCTGTCATCCACAATCAAGGCGCGGCGGCCGAAAAGGTCCACCATGCCGCGTGCCGTGTCGCCCGGCTTGGCCGGGCGCCAGCGCAGCGGGATGCGCAGCCGGAACAGGCTGCCCAGGCCGGGGGTGCTGCGCACCTCCACCTTTCCGCCCATCAGGTCCAGCAATTGCCGGCTGATGGCCAGACCCAGCCCGGTGCCGCCATATTTGCGGGTGGTGGAACTGTCGGCCTGGCTGAAACTGACGAACAGGCGAGATATCTGTTCGTCGGTCATGCCGATGCCGCTGTCGGAAACCTCAATCACCAGGGTCAGCCGGTCGGTTTCCACCATTTCCGTATGGGTATTGACGCTGACATGGCCGGTGGTGGTAAATTTGATGGCGTTGGCGACCAGATTATTCACCACCTGGGTCAGGCGCAGCGGATCGCCGATCAGCACGCGCGGCTGTTCCGGTGCGGCGCGCAGCTGAAAGCGCAGGCCCTTGCGCCGTGCATCTTCGGCATGGATGGCGGCGATACCATCCAGCATCTCCTCCAGTGGGAATTCCACCTGTTCGATGGTGACCTTGCCGGCCTCGATCTTCGACAGATCCAGCACACTGTTGATGATGCCCAGCAACGCTTTGCCCGACGCCTCGATCTTGCGCAGGTAATCGCGCGCCTTGGGCGGTAGGTCAGTGCGCAGAGCCAGATAGCTCATGCCGATCACCGCATTCATCGGCGTGCGGATTTCGTGGCTCATATTGGCCAGGAATTCGGATTTGGCGCGGCTGGCCGCCTCTGCCGCCGTCTTGGCGTCGGTCAGCGCCTGGGCCAGCCGCGTCAGCTCCGCCTCCCGCTGGCGGGACGCCGTGATGTCAGTATAGGTGGTGACGAAGCCGCCGCCCGGCATCGGATTGCCATGCACCTCCAGCACCCGGCCATTGGGGCGGGTGCGCTCGAACTTGTGCGGTTCGCCCGGCTTGATGCGGCCGATCCGCTGGGCCACCATCGCGTCCACATTGTCCACGGGGCCATATTCGCCGTTCGTGACGTTCCAGCGGATCAGCTCGGCCATGGATGTGCCGATGCTGCAGAGGCCCGGTGGCAGTCCCAGAATTCCCTCCAGGCTGCGATTGAAGGCCAGAACCTTCAGGTCGCTATCCACGGCGATGATGCCCTGATCGACCGTTTCCAGCACGGTGCCCAGCATGGCCTCCCGCGCCTGGGCCATGCCACGGGCCTCTTCCAGGCTGGTCACGTCCTGGAAGGTGGTCATCACCCAGTCGCCCCCGCCCTGCGGTCCGGCCAGCAGGGCAGTGTCCCGCCTGATCCAGGCCAGCGTGCCGTCGGGCCGCTGCACCGGGTGGCTGCTGCTGGAATCCGCACCCTCTGTCGTCGCCACCGGGGTCAGCGCCCGCAGCGTTGGCAACAGGGCATCCCGCGTCAACGGCGTATTGGCCGGCAGGCCGATCA
The DNA here is from genome assembly GCF_009495745.1 of Niveispirillum sp. SYP-B3756. Taxonomy (GTDB): domain Bacteria; phylum Pseudomonadota; class Alphaproteobacteria; order Azospirillales; family Azospirillaceae; genus Niveispirillum. Next base: position 218,349 of record NZ_WIDQ01000002.1, on the reverse strand, counting down.
GGGCAGGCAGATTGCTGGAGAATTCGTGATGGCCGTTATTGGGGTCGCTGACCCACCAGCCCAGCTGCGCCACCTTCTGTGCTGTCGCCAATCGCCTTTCATGATGACGCAACGCCAGGAAACCCTGCCAGTTGCCGCGCAGGAAAGCCAGCTGACCCGCCGTCATCAGTCCCATCAGGAGCACCACCCCCACCCGATCGGGATGGGGAACGAGGATGGCCACCATGATGGCCGCCAGATTCATCGGCATGGCATAGGCCAGACAGGCCTGTGGCACGGTGGAGAGTGCGGCATTGGCCCCCACCGCCAGGAAGGTGCAGCCCCCCATCAGCAGAAAGCGGATATCGGGCGTGGTGCGGGGCAGGTAATAGAACATCAGCCCGCACCACACCAACCCCAGCATGGAAGAGGACCGGATGATCCGCCCGATCCGCTGGCGAGAGACGGTCAGCGGCGCTGTCCGCCGCCTAGCCCGGATTACACTGATCATCGCCGGGCTCAACAGCAGGGGTACACCCAGGGTCAGCGGCGCCAACTCCCATACTGAGAACTGATCGGCCAGCAGCAGGGCACCGATCCAGGCACCGAACAGGTTGCCCGCAATGATCATCGGCAATTGCTGAACAAAGGCGACCGATTGCGCCGCCCGGACGGACCCTTCGTCCTGGATTTGATACCAAGGGTTCAGCAAGACCTGTGTTTCCCGTAAACAATGAGATGAGGGTGTTGCCAAAAGAAACTTTCCGGCCAACACATTCTGACAGGATGATAGGCCATCGTGCGGCTCCTGGCTTTCTATGCTGAGGGTTAGGCAACTTACGCGACAAGAGGCCGGCCAGGGTTGCCCTGGAAATCCGAGGCAAACCGCTGCGGAACGTTACCCAAAACCACCATCGCCCCTGTGTTAATTTCATTGCGACTTATTCGCATCCATGCTTCATATTTGCACCGATGATGGGTTACTGCTAGTGGATGGCGATGGCGGGGGCGGTAGGGAAAGTGGCCGGCGATGTGGCGGCGCAGTCGCGTCGGGCTTTCTGGCTGAAACATCTGCATCAATGGCACTGGGTCAGTTCGGCCCTGTGCCTGATCGCCATGCTGGGATTCGCCATTACCGGTATCACCTTGAACCATGCCGGCGCCATTGAGGCCAAACCGGTGGTGACCGAACAGCGCACCAGCCTGCCCGAAGCCCTGCGCCCCGCCCTGGCGGCGGTGGATGATACGGCCAGGCCCGCTCCCCCAGTGCCGGCCGCCGTGGCGGACTGGATTGCCGACACGCTGGGTGTGACGGTGGCCGGCCGGCCGGTGGAATGGTCAGCGGAGGAGATTTACATCTCCCTGCCGCGCCCCGGCGGGGATGCCTGGCTGTCCATCGACCGGGAAAGCGGTGCTGTGCTGCACGAGGTGACCGATCGCGGCTGGGTCTCTTACTTCAACGATCTGCATAAGGGCCGCAATACCGGGCCGGCCTGGGCCTGGTTCATCGATATCGCCGCCGGTGCCTGTCTGGTCTTCTGTCTGACCGGTCTGTTCCTGTTGCAGATGCACGCCCGCAACCGCCCCACCACCTGGCCTTTGGTGGGGCTGGGGCTGGTGGCGCCGCTGTTGCTGATGATCCTGCTGATCCATTGAGTTACTTATCTATTCAGTTATTGACGAGGAAACCGATGCGCAAGCTGTTGAGCGTCACCCTGACCGGTCTGGCCGCCACCCCCGCCATGGCAGGGGAAATGGCGGTGACGGTGGAAATCCCCCGGCTGGATGTGGCCGAATATCACCGCCCCTATCTGGCCGTTTGGGTGGAACAGAATGATCAGGCCATCGCCAATCTGACCGTCCGCTATGACGTGCAGAAGCGAGACAATGAAGGCACGAAATGGCTGAAGGACATGCGCCAATGGTGGCGCCGGTCGGGCCGCGACCAGAGTTTCCCCATCGATGGTGTCTCTGGCCCCACCCTGCCGGTGGGCGAACATACGCTGAGCTTTGATACGGCCAAGGGCCCGCTGGCGGCACTCAAGCCCGGTGCCTATGCGCTGGTGGTGGAGGCGGCGCGCGAAGTGGGCGGCCGCGAATTGCTGCGCATTCCCTTCGAATGGCCCGCCAAGGTGGCGGTTTCGCAATCGGTAAAGGGCAGCAGTGAGTTGGGCACCGTCGCGCTGGCCATCAAGCCCTGATTTTTCCTCCTCTGGAAAGGGTTACAAGACATGAAATCGCTGCTCGCCCGTACTGGCCTGACCATCGCCCTGATTGCCGGCATGGCCCTGCCCGCCGCCGCTCACCGCACCTGGATGTTGCCATCGGCCACCGTGCTGTCGGGCCAAGACCCGTGGATCACGGTGGATGCCGCCGTTTCCAACGATCTGTTCTATTTCGAACATGTGCCGCTGCGCCTGGACGGGCTGCAGGTCATCACCCCCGATGGCAGGGAGGGCAAGGCGGAGAACCAGGCCACCGGCAAATACCGCTCCACCTTCGATGTGCATCTGGACAAGCCCGGCACCTATAAGGTGGCGATGGCTGGTGGCGGCCTGATGGCCTCCTGGGAAGAGGGCGGTCAGCGCAAGCGCTGGCGCGGTACGGCCGAGAACTTCGCCAAGGAAGTGCCGGCCAATGCCGAAAAACTGCAGGTGACGGAGAATTTCCGCCGCATGGAAATCTTCGCCACTGCCGGCAAGCCGACCGATACGGCGCTGAAGCCGACGGGCAAGGGGCTGGAACTGGTGCCGGTGACCCACCCGAACGACCTGTTCGCCGGTGAGAATGCCACCTTCCAGTTCGTGCTGGATGGCAAGCCGGCCCCGGACCTGGAAGTCTCCATCATTCCTGGCGGCATTCGTTATCGCAATGAGCTGGGCGAGATGAAGCTGAAGACCGACAAGGAGGGCAAGGTGACAGTAAAATGGCCTGCCCCCGGAATGTATTGGATGGAGGCTGATCTGGAAGATAACAAAACCTCCGTCAAGCAGGCGGCCAAGCGCCGCGCCAGCTATAACACCACGCTGGAAGTGCTGGCCCAGTAACGGCCAGGGGGCGCCATGCCCTGGCGCCCCCGTTTTTCCTCCCTTGTCCCGCTTGTCCGGTTCCGATGCTGCGCCTGATCCTTCCGCTTGATGCGCCGGAGGCGGCCTTGCCGCCGCCCGGTACGCCCACGATTGCCCTGCAGGGGCAGACCATGGGCACCTATTGGGCGCTGCGCCTGATCCAGCCCGCCGCCCCCGACCCGGTGGCCCTGCGCGGGCAGGTGGTGGCCATCCTGGATGGGGTCATCCAGCAGATGAGCAACTGGGAAAAGGATTCGTTGCTAACCCGGTACAATCAAGCAGAACCGCGCACTTGGCACGATCTGCCGGCCGATATGGCCCAGGTGATCGGCTGCGCGCTGGATGTGGCGGCGGCCAGCGGCGGCGCCTATGACCCCACCATCGGCCCCTTGGTCGATCTCTGGGGCTTCGGCCCGGCCGGGCCTGCCGCAATTCCCGATGCCGCCGCCATCGCCCGTGCGCGGGAACGCTGTGGCTGGCAAGGATTATTGCTGAACCGGAATGAAAGCCGGCTCTACCAGCCCGGTGGGTTGCATCTGGATTTGTCGGCCATCGCCAAGGGCTTTGCCGTGGATAAGGTGGCAGCAGCCCTGACGGCGCGCGGTATCCGCAGTTTTCTGGTGGATATTGGCGGGGAGTTGCGCGGCTGGGGCATCAAACCCGATGCCACCCCCTGGTGGGTGGGGCTGGAACGGGCCTGCACGCTGGATGGCGTGATGGGGGGCGTGGAAACCAAGGTGGCGTTGCACGGGCTTTCCATCGCCACCAGCGGCGACAGCCGGCGGTTCATCAGCCATGATGGACAGCGCCTGTCCCACACCATCGACCCGCGCAGCGGTCACCCGGTACCGGACCGGCTGGCGGCGGTGACCGTTTTGCATCCGGAATGTATGCTGGCCGATGTCTGGGCCACGGCCCTGGGCGTGCTGGGGCAGGAAGAGGGGATGGAACTGGCCACCCGGCAGGGGCTGGCCGCCTTGTTCCTGCTGCGCGACGGCGGCGGGATTGTGGAGCGGTTCAGCCCGGCCCTGGCCGCCATGCTGGATGAGGATGATGTCTGAGGCGCTGTTGCTGCTATCCCCCGCCACAGCGCGCCCGCTGGCGGCCGGCGCGCTGGTGCTGGCCTATGCCGGTTTCTGCGGCTGGACATGGTGGCGGCACCGCCGGCGCCGGCGCGCGGCAACCGGGCCGGCGGGCGGGGTGCTGGTGGCCTATGCCAGCCAGACCGGCTTTGCCGAAATGCTGGCCGAACGCGCGGTTGCCGCCCTGCAGGGGGCCGGGCGCGCCGCCTGGGCCACCCCGCTGGGCGGGCTGGATGCGGCGGCCCTGGCGGGGGCGGGGCAGGTGCTGTTCATCGTCAGCACGACCGGGGAAGGCGATGCGCCGGACAATGCCGCCCGCTTTGTTGCCCAGGTGATGGCCAGACCGGCGGCCCTGCAGGGGCTGAATTATGGCCTGCTGGCGTTGGGCGACCGATCCTATCGGCACTATTGCGCCTTTGGCCACGCGCTGGATGGCTGGCTGCGCCATGGCGGGGCGGTGCCTTTGTTCGACCGGGTGGAGGTGGATAATGGCGACGGCGCCGCCCTGCGCCAATGGCAGGGGCAGTTGGCGCATCTGGCCGGTGGTGCGGTGGCGGCGGACTGGGCGCCTGTGGCCTATCAGTCCTGGCGGCTGGAAACCCGCCGCCACCTGAATCCCGGCAGCCCCGGCGGCCCGATCCATCATCTGCGCCTGACCCCGCCGGCCGGTATCGCGGCAGATTGGCAGGCGGGTGATGTGGCAGAGGTGGGGCCGGGGAACGATCCGGCACAGGTGGCGGCCCTGCTGGCAGCGCTGGGGCTGCCGGCGGATATGGAAGCTGATCTGGCCTTCGCCCGCCTGCCGGAAAGGCCGGAAAGCTGGCGCGGCCTGTCGCCGGCGGCGATCCGCGAACGGCTGGAGCCACTGCCGCACCGGGAATATTCCATCGCCTCCCTGCCCGCCGATGGGGCGCTGGAACTGGTGGTGCGGCAGGTGGTCGGTCCCGATGGGCGGCTGGGCCTGGGCTCTGGCTGGCTGACGCAGCACGCGGCGATGGGGGCCACCATCCGCCTGCGCCTTCGCCGCAACAGTGCTTTCCACCCGCCCGCCGATGACAGGCCGCTGATCCTGATCGGCAATGGCACCGGTATTGCCGGGCTGCGGGCGCAGTTGAAGGCCCGGGCGGCGGCCGGGCATGGCCGCAACTGGCTGCTGTTCGGTGAACGCACCCGCGCGCATGACAGCCTGTTTGGCGATGAACTGGCCGCCTGGCAGGCGGCGGGCCATCTCTCCCGCCTGGATCTGGCCTTTTCCCGCGATGGCGGCGGCTATGTCCAAGACCGGCTGGCCGCAGCAGCGGATGAGCTGCGGGCCTGGGTGGCGCAGGGGGCGGCCCTCTATGTCTGCGGCAGCCTGGACGGCATGGCCGGCGGGGTGCACGCGGTGCTGGAACAGGTGCTGGGGGCCGATGCATTGGCCGACATGGCCGCCGACCGCCGATATTGCCGCGACGTTTACTGACGCCATCTTGGGTCACGGGCCGTCACCTGTCTGACACGAAACTGTCGCGGAACCGGTGCTATAGGGGCGGTCCCGAACCCTTGGGTCAACCCGACCGGCAACGGAGACGGCCATGCCCCCCGCGAAAAACCGCCTGCTTCCACCGCGCCCTGGCACGCAGGCGCTGGACCACGCCGACCATCGCGCCGCCCTGCGCGCCTATTTCACCCGCCGCCTGGATATGGCGGACGAGGTGGAGGACCATGTGCAGGATGTCTATTGCCGGGTGCTGGCGGCGCGGGTGGATGGGCAGCGGGTGACCAATTGGCGTGACATGCTGATGCGGGTGGCCTCCAGCGTCTGGATTGACCGGTTCCGGCGTGACAAGGCCCGCGTGCGTGACCGCCATGTCGCCTTTGACGAGGCGATCGAGGTCAGCGACGGCGGTGCTACCTCGCCGGAAGCGGCGGCGGCCGGTCGCCAGAAGCTGGCAGCCGTGCGCGCCGCCCTGTTGGAACTGGAACCGGTGTGCCGGCAATCCTTCGTGCTTGCCCGTTACGAAGGTATGTCGCATAAGGAAATTGCGGCGCACCTTGGCATCCCAACCGTGGCGGTGGGGCGGCATATTGAACGCGCCATGATCCATTTGGCCCGGCGGGTGGCCGATCAGGCATGACAGTCGGTTCGGGAAGCAATTATCGGGATTTTGACGAAGGCACGCTGGCCGATGCCGCGGCGTGGCTGGCGCGCCTGACCGGCGGTGACGCCAGCGATGCCGAATGGGATGAATTTACCGGCTGGCTTTATGCCGATCCGCGCCATGGCGCGGCCATGCATTTGGTGGAAAGCGGCTGGCGCAGCAGTGCTGAACTGGCTGATGACCCGACCATCCGGGCGGAACGGCGGCGTGCGCGCGGCCTGCGGCTGGCTGGCCCTGCAACCAAGCCTCCGGCGGCACCGGTGCGCCCCTGGTCCATGGCCCTGATGGGGGCGGGGGCTTTGGCGCTTGTCGCCCTGGCCGTGATCAGCGTCTTTCCCCCCGCCAATTACGCCACCCGGCAGACCTACCGGTCCGCCATGGGGCAGGTGGTGGAAGTGTCGCTGCCCGATGGCAGCCTGCTGCGGCTGAACACCGATACGCTGTTGACGGTGGAGTATGGCTGGCTGGGCCGCGATGTGCGGCTGGAGCGCGGGGAGGCGGAATTCACCGTTGCCCATGGCGATTTCCGCCCCTTCACCGTGCGGGATGGGGATACCGCCATCCGGGCCACCGGCACCCTGTTCAGCGTGCGCGATACCGCCCGGGGCACACGGATTTTCCTGGCCGAAGGCGGGGTTGATCTGCGCCGGCTGTCCGATGACAGGCTGCTGGCGCATCTGACGCCCGGTCAGCGCGCCGATGTGGCGGCGAACGGAAAATTGCTGCTGGCCAACAGCGACGCCACCCGTGAATTTGCCTGGCGGCATGGTCAGGTGGCGTTCGACGCCACGCCATTATCAGCAGCCCTGGCTGAATTTGCGCGCTATACCCATGTCGATGTGCAGGTGCTGCCGGGTGCTGCTGACCTGAAGGTCAGCGGGGTTTATCGCAACAGCGACCTGATCGCCTTTTTGAATGCCGTCAGCCGGCTGTACAAAGTCCGCTGGCATCAAGCCAGCCCTGGGCGGCTGGTGGTAGAGCCGGTGGGTTGAGGCATCAACAACAGTAATCCCCGCTTTTCCGGCACCACCCATTTCCTAAAATGTGAAAGTTTTAAGTAATCCCGGAATCTTTGTGTCCTCTGCGTCTCTGTTTGTCACCGGGCGAGACCGGATAGAGTGATGACGGGGGAATAGATGTTTTCGCGTATGCTGAACCATTGCCTGCTGGCGGGCACCATTCTTTCCGGCAGTCTGGTGCTACCCGCCATGGCACAAGTGGCGCCGGGGGTGCAGCCCGGCTATAGCGTGCCGGCACAGGATCTCTCCGCCGCCCTGATGGCACTGGCCCGCCAGTCTGGCCGCAATGTGCTGTTCACGCCGGAAATGGTGCAGGGCCGCCGCTCCGTCGCCATCGACAAGGTGGCCGATTTCACCACCGCCATCGATATCATGCTGGCCGGGTCGGGCTTGCGCGCCGTGGTGGAGGCCGATGGCTCCGTCACCCTGGCGGCGACACCCGCACCAGCAGCGCCCAAGGCCCAACCAGCCGCCCCGGCCCGCCGTGCCCAGGTGGTGCCGACCGCAGCGGAACCGCTGGTACTGGAAGAAATTCTGGTGACGGCGCAGAAGCGCGCTGAACCGATTGAATTTGTGCCCGCCGCCCTGGCCGTGATGGATGGGGAAGAGGCGGCCCGGCGCGGCGTGACTGATTTCACCCGGCTGGTGGATGAAGTGCCGGGCCTGTCCATCAATTACGCATTTGGCGGGGCCAATTACGGGCTGTTGTCCATCCGGGGCATTGGCGGGGCCGATGATTACAAGCCCAATGGCAACCCCTCGGTGGCGTTGCATGTCGATGGCATCTACCAGACCTCCAACGCCTATCTGGGCACGCCCCTGTTCGATCTGGAGCGGATCGAGGTGTTGAAGGGCCCGCAGGGCACGCTTTACGGCCGCAACACCACGGCGGGCGTGATCAATGCCATCACCAAGGGGCCGGGCGACAGGCTGGAAGGCTATGTCGATCTGAAGGCCGGCAGCCATGATTATACCGGCTTTGAAGCCGCTGTCGGCGGCCCCGTCTCCGACAAGGTAGGCATCCGGCTGGCGGTTTTCGGTGAACAGGGCGGCGGTTTCATGGAGGGCATGGGGGCGGGCCGGCTGGCTGGATATCGCCCCACTGTCGGTGGCAAGCTGCAGACCCAGGTGCCGGCCATCAGCGACCCCGGCCATCGTGACGGGTTCGGCGACAAGGATCTGTTCGCCGCGCGCGGCACCATCGCCCTGCAATTGGCCGAGGAAACCAGCCTGACGCTCAAGGCCTTCGGCAGCCGCGACCGCGGTGATACCCGCCAATATGACCGGTTGGCCCTGGCCCAGGACAATACGCTGATGAATGCGGGGGAAGATGCCGATCCCTATCGCTTTTATACGGCGCAATATTACCGGCACCATATCGACATGAAGGGCCTGTCCGGCACGCTGGAACATCGGCTGGCCGATAACCTGAACCTGACCGTGCTGGCCGGCTGGCAGGACAGCACCCGCAAGGGCGGCGGCAATGGCGACGGCACGCCCTATCCGGGCTATCAGTTCCAGTTCGATGACCGGTTGAGCCAGGTCTCTTTCGAGGCGCGGATCAGCGATGACCGGGGCGGGGCGTTCGACTGGCTGCTGGGCGCCTTCTATGTCAGCGATGATGTGGATTTCGACAGTCTGTGGACCAGCTTCACCGTGCTGTCGGTCTACCAGTCCCCCTATTCGCAGACGCGTGACAGCATGGCCCTGTTCGGCCAGGGTGACTGGAACATCTCCGACAGCCTGCGCCTGTCGCTGGGCCTGCGCTATACGCGCGACAATGCCGATTTTCAGGGCAGCAATATCGACCTCAACCCCTGGGGCATCTCCACCTTCGCCAAAAGTTTCGGCACCAGCAGCCCGTTTCGCTGGGACCGCGCCTTTGATGATGACAATCTGTCCGGCCGCGTCACCCTGCAATGGTTCGCCAATGAGGAGTTGAACCTGTTCGCCTCCTATGGCACCGGCTATCGCGGCGGCGGGTTCGACGGCACCTCCATCTTCACCTATGAAGAGACGCTGCCGTTCAAGTCGGAAACCGTGCAATCGGTGGAAGGCGGGGTGCGCTGGACGCGCGATCGCATCCGGGTGTCGCTGGACGGGTTCGGCTATTGGTTCAAGGATCTGCAGGCCACGACGCGGCTTTCCAACGATACCAACGGCCGCACCAATGTCGGCCGTGCCTGGTCGCGCGGGGTGGAGGCCTCGGTACAGGCGGGGCTGCTGCGGCTGGAAGGGCAGAGTTTGGACCTGAAGGCATCGGCCGCCTATCTGGATACCAAGATCACCCAATTCACCTCCAAGCGCATCGCCGATGTGCTGGCCACGGTGGGCGACCCGCTGCCCGGCGCCCCGGACATCACCGCCAATGTGGCGCTGATCCACAATCTCGACCTGTCGGATGGCTGGGTGCTGGGCAGCCGGATCGACCTGTCCCACCATGGCAAGGAAAGCAACCGGCTGAACGCCCTGCCCAACAACACGGCCAAGGCCTATACGTTGCTGAATGCCCGCCTGGAACTGACGGCGCCCGGGGACTGGGCCGTCTATCTCTATGGCCGCAACATCACCGATAAGGTCTATTTCCCGGAAATGAACGGGGCGGCCCGGCTGGTGGGGGAACCGGCCACCTATGGCGCGGGTGTGCGCTATCGCTTCTGATCGCGCATCCCGGTGGATAAGCCCGGCTTAAAACCGGGCTTAATCCCCCCATGGTTCAATCGCCTCCTCTGTTCTTCTGGGGGAGGCGGGCAATGCAGCCGCTGATCGCCATGCTGGTTCCCGCCGCGCCGACGGAAGGGGGAACGAACGCCACCGGCCGCGTTGCCCAAAACGCGGCCGGACCGATGGCTGGCTCTGGTTTCGATGCCCTGATCGCGACCCTGCTGGGCGCGACGGAAGGGGGGGCAGCGCCGGCGATGGAGGGTATCACCACACCGTCTGATAAAGACAGCCCCCTGCCCTTGGCCCGACCCGATCAGACAGCGGACAGCGCCTCTCTGGTGGCGGCCTTGCTGCATGTCGCCGGGCTACGTCCGGTGACAGATCAAGCACCTGTAGAGACGGAACCGGTGGGGGCGATCCTGCCGCTTCCGGTTCCGTTGGGCAGCACGTTGCCCGCCGGTCAGTTGCCTGCGGAATCGGCGCCGCAGGCAGTCTTGACGCCAATATCCACCGATCCTGCCGCCGTTCCGTCGCAGTCCCCGCCCCCTCCGACAGGGCAGCCCATGCTGACCCTCACGGATGGGGCAATGCTGCCGGGCGATGGGTTGCCGATACCGGCAGCACCACCATCCACAGCATCAATGGAAGCCAGCGGAATTCAACCTTCCTCTGATAGCTCACCCGGTCATCCCTTGCAGGTACCAGTTCCGCCCCAAAGATTGATGGGGGAGGTGGAAGAGGCGATTGACCCCGGCGCAACGGCATCCCCCCTTTCCCCACCGGTCGATCCCGTACTGACAGCCCCCGTTTCCGCCGATATTGTCAGCATCAGCGAGCCGGCATTTGCCCCACCGATGGCAGCGGTTATCGCTGCCCCGGGAGCATTTGCGCCGGAAAGGCCGCGCACCATGCCCGGCAAAGCCGCCGTTGCCATTTTGATCAAGGCAGACGGGCCACCCGCAGAAATCTCAGCACCGGCGCCCGAAACGGCCATACGCGTTGCCGGCACCGTCCAGCCGATGGACAGGAAAGACGGGGACGATCCGGCTGCCCAAGTTCCTTCTTCCCCGCGTGGCGCAGTGGAAAGGCCGGCACCGCTGTCAGCGACCATTGCTGCCGTCCCTCCCGATCCACCGCCTGAAACTGCCGCTGCCCCCGTCAATCCGGCGTCCTCCGCCGCTGGGACGGCGGTGCGGGAAGCAGCGGGCGTTGCCAGCCCGCTGGCCCCCCGTCGCTCTGCGACCAGCCATCTGTCACCGGCAGCGCAATTGACCGGCCGCATCGAACAGGCGGTTTCAGAGGGACGCACCACCCTGACGGTGCGGCTGGACCCAGAGGCGCTGGGTCGGGTTGAAGTCAGGCTGGAGATGCAGGATGGCCGGGTGACGGCCAGCATCGCCGCCGAACGCCCGGCCACGCTGGACCTGCTGCAGCGTGATTCCCGCCTGCTGGAACGCGCGGTGGAACAAGGCGGCCTGCAGCTATCTGGCGGCGGCCTGCAATTTTCCCTGCGGGAAGGGGCCGGCCAATGGGCCGAAGCCCAGGCCGGTAACCGGCGTGGCGGGCTGGCCTATGGCATGGCGGCGGCCGAACCGGCCGCCGATCCCCTGTCCCCGGCCCCTTACACCTCCGACAGCCTTGTCGATATCCAGATCTGAAAAGGAAGATGGCCATGAGCGTTTCTGGCATCAGCGGCAGTGACGGCGCCCAGACCACCACGAAGACCGCCCAGACCCAGTTGACCGCCGACATCAATGCATTCCTGAAGCTGATGGTGGCGCAGGTCCGCAATCAGGATCCAACCAAGCCGATGGACAGCACCCAGTGGGTGGCGCAACTGGCCCAGTTCTCCACAGTGGAACAGCAGGTGCAGTCCAACGGCAAGCTGGGCGATGTGCTGACGGAGCTGAAATCCACCTCCGAACGGATCGATCTTGGCTATATCGGCCGCAAGGTGGAGGTGGAGGGGGCGGAAGTCGGCCTGAAGGAAGGCAAGCTGGCGGCCCGCTATAGCGTGCCCAAGGGGGCGACCAGCGTCGGCGTCCATATCGTGGATGCCGATGGAACCGTGGTGCGCAGCTTCGACGGCAACAGCAGTGCTGGCACCTATGATCTTGCCTGGGATGGCACGACCAGCGACGGGGTAAGGCTGCCCGATGGGGCCTACACGATCTTCGTCGATGCCAGGGACGAGGCCGGCAAGGCCGTTGCCGGCACCAGCGTCACCTATGACGCCACCGTCACCCGGGTGCGCCGCGCGGAAGGGGAGACACGGTTTGACCTTTCCAACGGTGTCAGTGTGGCGCGTGATGCCATCCTCTCAGCCGCCTGACAACAAGAAGCGGCATAGGCGGGGCAACGTCGCAGCCTCGCCTATGCCGCCACACGCGCCGGAGCCAGCGCCCCCCGCTCCCCTGCCAGAAAGCCGGTCAGCAGCGCCATAGCCAGTTCGGCTGTCTGTCCGTCCCGGTCATGGCGGGGCGCCAGTTCCACCAGATCCAGGGCCATGACCAACCCGCTATCCCCCAACAGGCGCAGCGCGGCCAGGGCGCTTTCCCGGTCCAGCCCGTCCGGCACCGGGCTGCCCACGCCAGGGGCCAGGGCCGGGTCGAGCACATCCAGATCGAAACTGACATGCAGCAGGGCGTTTTCTGCCCGCACACGTTCCAGCAGATCGATCAGCAAAGCCGGCATCCCCTGTTGGCGCACCGCCTTCATCGGGTGCAGACAGACCCCGGCGCGGGCCAGATTGGCCGCCTCCCCCGGATCAATGTCGCGCACGCCGATCTGGGTCAGCCGGCCCGGCGGCACCAGGGGGGTGAAGGCACCAACCGCCAGCAATTCCGGCGCCCCCAGCCCGCAGATGCTGGCCGCCGGCAAGCCATGGGTATTGCCGGAGGGGGAGGTTTCCGGCGTGTTGAAATCCGGATGCGCATCCACCCACAGCAGATGCAGCGGCCGCCCCAGCCGGGCGGCATAAGCGGCACTGGCCGCGACCGAGCCCAGCGCCATGGCGTGATCGCCGCCCAGCAACAGCGGCGTGCCGCCGGTGGCCAGCACCCGGGCCACCCGGTCGCGCACCGCCGCACACCAGGCGGCCGTCTGGGCCAGATTGCGGCTGCCATCCGGCCCGGCAGCACCTTCATAGGCGGGACCGGTCACATCGCCCATATCGGCCACCAGTGCTGCCCCTGCCAATCGCTGCAATAGCCCGGCTTCACGCAAAGCCGCCGGCCCCTGGGCCGCCCCGCAATCCGTATGGCCGACATCGCTGGGCGCACCGATCAGGCCGAACCAGCCGGTTCGGCGTCCTGTCATCATCTGCATGTTCCGCCTCCCCTGCCCTTAAGCCCGCAGGGCTTCCAGGGTTTCGGCAAAACGGTCGATGGCCCAATCCAGATCGGCCCGGTCAATCACCAAAGGCGGGGCAAAGCGGATCACCGTCTCATGCGTTTCCTTGGACAGCACGCCGTGCCCCATCAGCGCCTCACACACCGCCCGCGCGCTGGCAAAGCCGGGATCAATCTCCACCCCCAGCCACAGGCCGCGGCCCCGCACGGCGCGGATGGCGGGATGGGTGAGCGCCGTCAGCCGATCCCTCATATGCTGGCCCAGTTCGGCCGAGCGTTGCACCAGCCCTTCCTCTTCCAGCACCTCCAGCGCCGTCAGCCCCACGGCGGCGGCCAGCGGGTTGCCGCCAAAGGTGCTGCCATGGTTGCCGGGCACGAACATGTCGATGACATCGCGCCGGGCGACAAAGGCGGAAACCGGCAACACCCCGCCGCCCAGCGCCTTGCCCAGGCACAGCCCGTCCGGGCGGATGGCTTCATGCTGAAAGGCGAACCATTGGCCGGTGCGGCCCAGACCGGATTGAATCTCGTCCAGGATCAGCAGCACATTGTGGCGGTCGCAGATTTCGCGCAGCCGGCGCAGATAACCATCCGGCGGCACCACAATGCCGGCCTCCCCCTGAATCGGTTCCACCAGAATGGCGGCGGTGTTGGGGCAGATAGCCGCCTCCATCGCCGCCGCATCACCATAGGGCACGCTGCGGAAGCCAGGGGCGAAGGGGCCGAACCCGTCCCGATAGGCGGGCTCGCTGGAGAAGCCGACAATGGTGGTGGTGCGGCCATGGAAATTGCCCTCCGCCACCAGGATCTGCGCATGGTTGGCGGGGATGCCCTTCACCGTGTGACCCCAGCGCCGGGCAGCCTTGATGGCGGTTTCCACCGCTTCGGCCCCGGTATTCATCGGCACGGCCCCATCCAGCCCGCTGAGCGCGCAAAGCCGGGCCAGGAACGGGCCCAAGCGGTCGGTGTGAAAGGCGCGGGAGACAACGGAAACCCGGCTCGCCTGTTCGATCAGGGTCCGCAGGATGCGCGGATGGCCATGGCCCAGATTGACCGCCGAATAAGCGCTCATCATGTCCAGATAGCGCCGCCCCTGGTCATCCCACATCCAGGCCCCTTCGGCACGGGCAATCACCACCGGCAATGGCTTGTAATTATGGGCGCACCAGCGATCCTCCAGGCTGATGGCATCGGCGCTGATCGAGGCATGAATATCCATGGCCTGTCCTCCCTTGGCATTTCCTGTATCGCCGCTGCGCGACGTTGCTTCCCATCAGCATGACAAAGCTGGGCAGCCGAAACGGCTGAACAGGCGGGCAGCGGCGACAGGAAACGGGTGCCGGGCAGCGCGGTGGCAGCCGTTTCGGCCCCGGACAATCCGGCACAGTAAGCCCCGGCCCGCGCCGCTGTGCGACGTCACACAGAACCCGTGCAATCCGGCACATGAAACAGAAAATGCCCCCCGTGCAATTTGGCACAGCAACAGGGGAGACAACGAAGACGTATAAATTTTCGTTTAATTACAATGGCTTAATTCCGCGTCCCGGATATGGCTTTCTGTGCCGGATTGCACGGGTATGAGGGTGGTGATTGACTTTCCCGCCGGGTTGAGACAAGTCTCAATCAATACAAACCGTTCCCAATCCCGTAACGCGATGATGGGCCTGCAATGACCCCCGACGAACTGCGCCAGTTCCGCGAGCGCCGCGGCGAAAGCCAAGCCGCCTTCGCCGCCTGGGTAAACACCAAACTGGGCCGCAAATATGATAATGCCACGATCAGCCGCTGGGAATCCGGGGCCGAACGGCTGCCGGTGCGGGTGGCGGAGTTCCTGGCCGCCGCCAGCCAGCGCGTTGCCAAGATCATTGCCGTGGCCAACCAGAAAGGCGGGGTGGGAAAAACCACCACATCGCTGAATCTGGGCTATGCGCTGGGGGAATTGGGCAAAAGGGTGCTGATCGTCGATGCCGACCAGCAGGCCACCGCCACGGAAGGGGCGGGGCTGGACCCGCTGACCGTGCAGGATGAAAAGCGCGGGCTGGAAGATGTGCTGTTCGGCGAAACCGCCATCCGCGACGCCATTGTCGCGCTGGACGGGTTCGACATGCTGCCCTGTACCATCGCGCTCGCCGAAGCGCAGATCAAAATCCTGCTGGATCCCGATGATGGCCGCTATGTCCTGCGGGAACGTTTGTCGGAAATTCAGCGCGATTATGATTACATCGTCATCGATTGCCCGCCGGAACTGGCCCTGATCACCATCAGCGCCCTGATCGCCGCCGATGCGCTGCTGATCCCGACCAAGGCCAGCCGCTATGATGTGCGCGGTATTCCGCTGATTTTCGACACGGTGCAGAAAATCCAGCGTCGCCAGAACCCCAGCCTGACCGTGCTGGGCATCCTGCCCACTATGTTCAACCGCAATTTCGCGGTTGAACAGCAAGTTCTGGCCGATTTGCAGGAGACGGTCGGGTCGAAAACCCGCATTTTCGCGCCCGTCCCCCGCTCCACCGAGATCGATCAGGCGACATATGCCGGGCAATTGCCCTTGAAGGCTCTGCCGAAATCACACCCAATCAATATTTACCGCACCATCGCGCAGGAGATCGTCAATGGTTAAGAATTGGCGTAAGGCCGGCGCACAGCAACCGGTGGTCAAAAGCATCGGTGAAAGCCTGGAACGGCCGGGCGCGGATTTGCTGTTCGGCGATACGGATGGCTTGCGCGACACGGTGATGCTGCGCCTGTCCGACGTGGTGGCCAACCCGCATCAGCCGCGCCGCCATTTTGATGAGACAGAACTGCAGGGCCTCGCCTCCTCCATGCGGGAAGTGGGGCAATTATCGCCTGTGCTGGTGACGCCGCACCCGACGGAGCCCAAGCATTTCATGCTGGTCGCCGGCGAACGGCGCTGGCGGGCCGCCACCATGGCCGGGATGAGCCGGATCATGGCCCATATTCTGCCGGTGGAAACCAATACCGAGCAGATCGCGCTGATCGAAAACCTGCAGCGCGTCGATCTCAGCCCCGTGGAAGAGGCCGAGGGCATCCGCCGCCTGATCGAAGCGCATGAATATAATCAAGAAGAAGTCGGCGACCTGTTGGGTCGTTCACGCACCGAAGTCAATACAACCCTGACCTTGTTGAAACTACACCCTGATATTCAGCGTGACTGTGTGACGTCACACAGCGATATTCCCAAGGCTGTTCTTCTGGAAGTCGCGCGTATGGAGTATCCGCAACAACTCACCTTGTGGGAAAGGGCTCGACAGGGGGCCTTGACCGTGCGCGAAGCCCGTGACGCGCGGTTGAAACCCGAAGTCGCAAAACCCGTGAGCGAACCCAAGGCGATGACGCCCAAGCGCTTCATCGCCGGCTTGGGAAAGCTGGAAAAGGGTCTGGAACAGGGTGTCCAGGCCCTGCAGAATGAGGGGGTCAAACTCTCCAAGGCCGACCGGCAGCGGCTGGAAGCCTTCCGCAGCCGCTTGCTGGAATATGCCGATCTGTTGGAAAGCGTGGGCCGGGAGGGCTGATCCCCGGCTTGTTTTTCCTGAAAAACGGGGCCGGCGAGCCCCGTTTTTTTATGCACGCAGCCCGGCCACCACCTCTTCCGCTACCAGCCCCACCCAGCGGGGCAGATTTTCCGGTGCCGTTGCGGCGCGCATTTCCTTGGCCCCCAATTCCTTGGCCCGGCGATACCAGCGGGCGCGCACGGTATAGGGCTCCCCGGACAGGAATTGCGCCGCCCGCACCGCCGCCGCCGAGGGTTCCGACCCTGGCGGGGTGATCTGTACCGGCCCCGATGCCGTCGGATGCAGCTTTTCCAGCCAGGCCCGGAAGGCGGCAGAGGGGTTGCGGCAGGGCTCCTTCTGGCGCAGCGCCCATTCCGCCCAACTGAAAATCGCCGTTTGCATATCCACGTCGGGATATTGGCTCACCAGCTCTTCCACCACCTCCAGCGAAACGCGCTGAATCAGGCCCAGCACACCGGCCGGGCCGCGTTCCCGGTCGGTGCGCCCATCTTCCAGATCAGGCGTATCCTGATCGCGCGCGTTGGCATGGGCGGTTTTGCCTACCGGGGCCTTGGCAAATTCCGTGATGCGGGCGGTGGCCACCAGATCGCTGTTCGATTTCTTCTTCACATCGAAGATCAGCTTTTCCACCTTGCGGCCTCGCCCATGCGAGCGGATTTCCTCATAGGCGATCAGCAAACCACTTAACTCATTGATTTCCTTGATACCTGGGTCCAGAACCCGGCGCTGGAAATGCGCATAATTGGGCATCTTGTCGCCACAGCCCAGGCTTTCACGCAGATCATCAATCGTCACTTCCCAGCGCGGTTCCCGCAAGTTGACGCGCAGGCTCAACAGCTCATAAAGCGCCAGGGAATATTTGGAGGAGAATTGGGCGCAGATGGCCAGATGGATGCGCGCCCAGGCACCCGGCTTGGCCAGCAGCGGGCGCAACTTGGGCGGAAACTCCCATTCCGCATAGCCAGCACCCCGTGGCAGGGCGCGGAAGGCCAGCAGGGGGGAACCACCTTCCTTCAACTGCTGATCCGCTTCGCTCCAATAAGGGAAACGCACCAGCGTCTGCATCAGCCGGTCGAATGACTGGCGCAGACGCACATTATTGCTTTCCGTATCATCGCCGATGGCGCGGCGCAGATCGGCGGTCGACGCGCGGAAGGGCGGCAGAATCGCGTTCGGATCGGCCAGCTTGTCCCAGCTATAGGCCAGCAGTACATTGAACAGCTTGCGGTCGGCCAAGGTGAGCCCGTTGCCGGTCTCCATCACCTCAATCTGGGTGCGCGGCTTCGGCAGCGTCGGATCGGTCGATAGATCCAACACATTGCCGCTGATGCGCGGCCGCACCATCTCCGGCTTGGGCATTGCAGCACTGGCCGCCATTAAATTCCGCTCCCCGACACGCGATGTCACTGTGACACAGCATCACCAGCACAGGCACAGGATCAAGCGAGAATCATCAAACCCGTGCGAGATGGCACAGTGACAGCGTCAAATGCCTGTCACAGCCGTGACATCCGGCACAGCAAGGGCAGCGCCCCCGGATTCGTCCCGTGAGATCAGGCACAGACACGCGCCAGCCCCAGGCTGTGCCGGGGAATCAGCCGGAAAATGCAGCGGAATCGGCGGTGAATCGGGGGGCTGACCGTGCGTTCTGGCACAGAATGGAGAGTGCTACCCGTGCAATCCGGCACAGGAAGGGCCGATAAGGGGCCCAGAATCCCGTGCAATCCGGCACAAGGAATGGAGCTAACAGATTGATTTTATAGAATGTTGTGATTTCCCCTCAAACCCCACCCGGACAATCCGGCACAGCAAGCCCCCTCCCCCGTGAAGTAAGGCATATGAAGCCGTGGGCTGGGGCACAAAAAGCCGGGCAATCCGGCACCGTGACTCAGAAGATCTGGCACACAGAGCCGGGTGTCGCGGCACAGAGACAGGGTTCAACTATCTGAAAAACAACCGATTTTTCTCCCTGAACTAAGAACAGGGAATCAAAGGAATCTTAAAAGAACAGAAAGGTTGAGGATAGCTTGAGACAAAAGGGGCAAAGGCAGGAACCCGCAGACAGGCGGACAGAAACCCACCAGCCCCCTAGTCACCCGATCCGCTTGGTACAAAGCTGACCGAAAAGCCTGCGCGGCGCCGGACAAAGATTGACGGGCATCAGGCAGCGCCTGATTCTGCCACCTCCAAGCCCCTGATGGAGTGTCCCAGCATGAGTGTCCCGACGCCAGAAAATGACGGCCCCATCAGCTTGATTGTCGTGCCCCGCAGTCATGATGTCGGCGGGTTTGAGGTGCGGCGCGCGTTGCCCACGGCCAAGCGTCGCATGGTCGGCCCCTTCATCTTCTGGGATCAGATGGGCCCGGGCTTCCTGCCAGCCGGCACCGGGCTGGATGTGCGCCCGCATCCCCATATCGGCCTGTCGACCGTCACCTATCTGTTCGAAGGGGAGATCATGCACCGGGACAGTTTAGGTTCGGTACAGCCGATCCGCCCCGGTGAGATCAACTGGATGACCGCCGGCAGCGGCATCGCCCATTCCGAACGCACAGAGGCCAGCCAGCGCAGCCATGGCAATGCCCTGTCCGGCATTCAGAGCTGGGTGGCCCTGCCGGAACGGTACGAGGAAATCACACCGGATTTCGTGCATTACAGCGCCGATGCCATGCCGGTGATCGAAGATCAGGGCGTGTGGATGCGGCTGATCGCCGGGGAGCTGTTCGGCGAATGCTCCCCCATCCGCACGCTCTCTGAAACCATCTACGCTGAAATCCTGCTGACGCCGGGAGCGCGCATCGCCATCCCGCCGGCCCATGCCGAGCGGGCGCTGTATGTTTCCAGCGGGGCGGTGGAAATCGCCGGCGACCGCCATGCGGTGGGCGAGGATGGCGGCGGTGTGCTGCTGGTGCTGCGCGAGGGGGATGAGATTGTCGTCACCGGGGTGACGGCGGCACGGGTGCTGCTGTTCGGCGGGGAGCCGATGGATGGCCCGCGCTATATCTGGTGGAACTTTGTTTCCAGCTCCAAGGAACGCATTGAGGATGCCAAGGCCGACTGGAAGGCCGGGCGCTTCCCGGCCGTGCCGGGTGAAACGGAATTCATCCCCCTGCCGGAGTAAGGCCAGCGACCGCTGGCCCGGCACCACGTGGTGCCGCAAGCCAAGGCGGCGGATGCCGCCGCCCGGCGCCTGAGGGAACACGCAATCCCCCGGCGGAAAAAGTGACAGGCGGGCGGGGTGGATGGCGGTTTTCCGCCGCCTTGCCCGCTCCCCGCCGCAATGCACAAGTGCTTGATCAGCAAGGATCATAGGGCGCAGATTTTTCGTATTGCAGCGCGATATTGGCACGTCCCCTGCTTTGGGAAGCCCAGCCCGGACATCGGCATGAAGCCGGGCGGAACAACCAACCCGAAGCCTGAGGATCGCCACCGATGAAACCCGCCAAGCTGCTTTCCCTGTGTGCCGCTACCGTCGCCCTCTGTGCGTTGGCCCCCGCCGCCATGGCCGCCGATGATGTGATTCGCGTCGGTAACCTGAAGCTGGCGCATTTCGGTGCCGTCTCCTATGTGCAGGAAATTGCCCCCTCCTGTGGCATCAAGGTGGAAACCAAGATTTTCGCCAAGGGCCCGGACGTGATGCAGGCCATCCTGGCCGGTGAGCTGGATGTCGGCGCTACGGCCTCGGAAGCCGCCATTTCCGGCCGCGCCAATGGCGCGCCGATCTACATCGTCGCCGGGTTTGCCAAGGGCGGCGCGCGTCTGGTGGCCGCCGCTGATTCCGGCATCAAGAGCGTGGCCGATCTGAAGGGCAAGAAGGTCGGCGTCACCCGTGGCAGCATCCAGGAAGTGCTGCTGGCGGCAGAACTGGACAAGGCGGGCCTCAGCTCGTCCGACCGGGGCGACAAGGATGTCACCATCACCTATCTGGGCTATCCGGACCTGAACCAGGCCCTGCTGCTGAAGCAGCTGGATGCCATCATGCAGACCGAGCCGCAAAGCTCCCAGGCCATCGGGGCCGGTTTCGGGACGGAAGTGATCAAGCCCTATGACACGCCCATCGGCTCCCCGGTCCGCACCATGGTGATGAGCGAGAAGTTCATGAAGGAAAAGCCGGAACTGGCACAGAAATACCTGGCCTGCTTCGTGAAGGCGACCAAGACCTTCATGGACAGCCCGGCCACCGCGTCGAAATTCGTGCGGGAAACCCTGTTCGGCGGCCAGCTGAAGGAAGCCGATTTCGATGCCGCTATCGGCAATGCCCCCTATACGCTGGGCATCACGGCCGAGCATATCCAGGCCACCACCGACACGATGAAGGCCCATGGCATCGGCAAAATGTCCAAGCCGCCGGTGGCCAAGGAATTCGTGCGCACCGAACTCCTCGATCTGGCGATGCAGCAGGTGAAGTGAGGCTCTGCCAAGGCGGGGGATGATCCCCCGCCTTATCCCCGACAACCCGTCTGCAATCCGGGAAAAACCTACATGAAGAAGCCGAAACTGAA
The DNA here is from genome assembly GCF_009495745.1 of Niveispirillum sp. SYP-B3756. Taxonomy (GTDB): domain Bacteria; phylum Pseudomonadota; class Alphaproteobacteria; order Azospirillales; family Azospirillaceae; genus Niveispirillum. The sequence continues at coordinate 197,014 of NZ_WIDQ01000002.1, read as the reverse complement.
GGCCGTGGCAGAAGGGGCCGCCGTGCCCGTGCTGCTGCTGGCCCTGTGGCAATTTGTCTGTTCCATGGGCTGGGTCAATGAACATGTCCTGCCCTCCCCCGGTGCTGTCGCCGTGCGCTGGTGGCAATATCTGGCCCCGCTGGAACCCTATGATCCAGCTTCCGGTTCCTGGCTGGCCTGGGCCGTGTCGGGGGAGTTGATCATCGACAGTATCGGCAGCCTTTACCGCGTGCTGATGGGCTTTCTGGTGGGGGGCGTGCTGGCCCTGCCGCTGGGCCTGCTGATGGGGGCCAAGCCCGCCGTCTATCGCTGGTTCGACCCGATGATCCAGGTGCTGCGCCCCATCCCGCCCATCGCCTATATCCCGCTGTCGATCCTGTGGTTTGGCCTTGGCAATCCGCCGGCCATCTTCCTGATCGCCATCGGCGCCTTCTTCCCCGTGCTGGTGAACACCATTGCCGGGGTGCGCCATGTGGATGGCATCTATCTGCGCGCGGCACGCAACCTGGGGGCCAGCCAGAGCACGATTTTCCGTCGGGTCATCCTGCCAGCGGCCACGCCCTATATCCTGTCCGGCGTGCGCATCGGCATCGGTACCGCCTTCATCGTGGTGATCGTGGCGGAGATGATTGCCGTCTCCAACGGGCTGGGTTTCCGCATTCTGGAAGCGCGGGAATATTTCTGGTCCGACAAGATCATCGCCGGGATGCTGACCATCGGTCTCTGGGGTCTGGCCATCGATGTCGGCGTCAGCCGGCTGAATAATCACCTGCTGCGGTGGCACCGCGGCCTTGAGCATTGATGCAGGGGAGACCGGAGCCATGAACGCACTGATCGAGGTCAATGGCGTCAACAAGGTGTTTCCCGTGCCGGGCGGCCAAGTGGTGGCCTTGCAGGATATTAACCTGACCATCAACCAGGGCGAATTTGTTTGCCTGCTGGGGCCGTCCGGTTGCGGGAAATCCACCCTGTTGAACGCGGTGGCGGGCTTTGCCCCGCCCAGCAGCGGCAACATCACTGTGGGGGCCAATATCGTCACCGCCCCCGGCCCAGACCGGGGCATGGTGTTTCAGGAATATGCCCTGTTCCCCTGGATGACGGTGGCGCAGAACATTGCCTTCGGGCTGGAGATCAAGGGGGCACCCCGCGCCCAGATCGACGCCACGGTGGAAAAGCTGCTGTCCATGCTGGGCATGACGGAGTTCCGGGGGCGGTTTCCCAAGGATCTGTCCGGCGGGATGCGCCAGCGCGTGGCCATTGCCCGCGTGCTGGCGCTGGACAGCCCCGTGTTGCTGATGGATGAGCCGTTCGGCGCGCTGGACGCGCTGACCCGCCGTTCCTTGCAGGATGAGCTGCTGCGCATCTGGCAGGAACTGGGCAAGACGGTGATCTTCGTCACCCATTCCATTGAGGAATCGATCTATCTGGCCGACCGCATCGTCGTGCTGACCTATCGGCCCGGCACGGTGAAGCGGGATATCCATGTCGACATGCCGCGCCCGCGCGACAGCGGCAGCGCCGCCTTCAACGACCTGAAGCGGGAGTTGGGCCGGCTGGTGATGGAGGAACAGCAACGTCACGAGGCGGCGGAGCGCGCCGGGCTGACGACGGATTGATGATCGGGCTGGGCTCGTCAATGGCAAGTGCGACCATGATAGCGATACGGGCCGGGGGCCGTTCCGCTATAGTGCGGTCGCGCGCGCCCTTTGATGACGAGCCCGAAGCCATGCCCGGCCCCCAACGCCTGTTGTCGAGCCTTTGTTTGCTGCTGCTTGCCATTGCCCTGGTGCTGGGGGCGGGGTGGCAGGCTGGACGTTTTGCCCGCGACGGGCTGATGGCAACCCTGCATGGCCGGTTGGAGGTCTATGGCCAGAGCCTGGATGCCATGCTGGGGCGGTTTGACCATCTGCCCGCCACGGCGGCCCTGGACCCCACCCTGGTGCGGCTGGCGCAAAGCCATGACCCCGCCCTGGTGGCACCGGTGAATGACTATCTGCGCACGGTCAGCCGGCGCACCGGGGCGGCGGTGCTGTATCTGATCGGCACCGACGGCACGACGCTGGCCGCCAGCAATTGGGATCAACCCAATTCCTATGTCGGCATCAATTTCGGCTACCGCCCCTATTTCCAACAGGCGATGGAGGGGCGGGACGGGCATTTTTATGGCACCGGCACCCTGACCGGCATTCCCGGATATTTTATCGCCGCCCCGGTGCGGGCCCCGCTGGCGGATGGCGGACGCATCGTCGGCACTGTGGTGGTGAAGGTACTGCTGGATGCGATGGAGACGGTTTGGCGCGATGCCGGCGATCTGGTGTTGCTGACCGACCGCCATGGCATCGCCTTCCTGTCCAGTCTGCCGGACTGGAAGTTGCGCACCACGCGCGAACTGGATGCCCTGGCCTTGGATGAATTGGCCGATACGCGTCAATATGGCCGCGACAGCTATCCACCCCTGCCCTTCACCATGCCTCATCGCCTGGGAACGCCGGTTCAAACGGTCGACGGGCGGTATCTGCTGTATGGCAGGGCGCTGGAGCGCGATGGCTGGTCCCTGCTGGTGTTGCAGGATGCTGCCCCGGTGCGCCGGGCGCAGAGCCTGGCGGCGGCGGCCATGGCCCTGCTGCTGGCCCTGGCGCTGGCCGGCGGGCTGGCCTGGCGCCAGCGCTTCCGCCGCCTGCAGGAACGCGAACGCTCCCGCGCGGCGCTGGAACAGGCGCGGCTGGATCTGGAACGCAAGGTGGTGGAGCGCACCGCCGACCTGTCCACCGCCAATGCCAAGCTGGAACGGGAGGTGGAACAGCGCCGCCACACCGAACAGGAACTGCGCGCCGCCCAGAACGAGCTGGTACAGGCCGCCAAGCTGGCCGCCCTGGGCCAGATGGCCGCCGGGGTGACGCATGAGCTGAACCAGCCGCTGACGGCCCTGCGCGGGCTGGCGGAGAATTGCCGCGCCCTGCTGGACCGGGGCCGCGAGGAGGATGTCCGGGACAATCTGGCCTTCATGGCCGATCTGGTGGACCGCATGGCCAAGATCACCAGCCAGTTGCGCGGCTTTTCCCGCCGCAGCGACGGTCCGCCCGAACCGGTTCCCCTGGCCAGGGCCGTGCGGGATGCTCTGGCCCTGGTGGAACGACGGCTGGCCGACCAGGGGATCGCCGTTGATCTGGGCCTGCCGTCGGGCGGGCTGGTGGTGGGGTTCGAACCGGTGCGTCTGCAACAGGTGCTGGTCAATCTGCTGCGCAATGCCGCCGATGCCCTGCGTGACCGGCCCAACCCTCGAATCCGCGTGACCGGTCACGTAAATATGGATAAGACAATATCATTGAGTGTAACCGATAACGGTCCAGGTATCGGTTTTGAGGTGATGCCCCGGCTGTTCGAGCCCTTTTTCACCACCAAGCCGGCCGGTGAAGGGCTGGGCCTGGGGCTGGCGATCAGTCAGGCGATTGCCCGGGAATATGGTGCCCAGCTTTCCGCCGGTTCCGGGCCGGAGGGGGGCGCCTGTTTCACCCTGACCTTCCCGCCATTGACAGAACGATCCCCCACCGGGGAGGAGAAGAACCATGCCCCCGCCTGACCTGCAGGTGCTGTTCATCGACGATGAGGAGATGATCCGCCGCACCTGCCGCCAGACCCTGGAACTGGCTGGCATCAAGGTGCGTACCTTTGCCGGGGCGGAGGCGGCGCTGGCGGAACTGGGGCCGGATTTCCCCGGCATCATCGTCACCGATGTGCGCCTGCCGGAAATGGACGGGATGGAGCTGCTGGCCCGCTGCCGCACGCTGGACCCGGAACTGCCGGTGGTGCTGATCACCGGCCATGGCGACGTGGCCATGGCCGTGCGCGCCATCCGCGAAGGGGCCTGGGATTTCATCGAGAAACCCTTCCTGAATGACCATTTCCTGGCCGTGGTGCAGCGGGCCTTGGCCAAACGTGCCCTGGTGCGGGAAAATCGCCGCCTGCGCCGGGCGTTGGATGGCGAAGGCTCCATCGCCCGCTATCTGCTGGGGCAGAGTGCCGGCATTGGCCGCGTGCGCGATGCCGTGGCCAATCTGGCCGATACGGATGTGGATGTGCTGATCCTGGGCGAAACCGGGGCCGGCAAGGAACAGGTGGCCCGCGCCCTGCACGAGGGGGGAAACCGGGCCGCCCGCCCCTTCGTTGCCATCAATTGCGGCGCCATCCCGGACAGCATGTTCGAAAGCGAGATGTTCGGGCATGAGGCGGGGGCCTTCACCGGGGCTGCCAAACGCCGTATCGGCAAGATTGAACATGCCGGGGCCGGCACCTTGTTCCTGGATGAGGTGGAGAGTATGCCGCTGGCCCTGCAGGTGAAGCTGCTGCGGGTGTTGCAGGATCGCACGCTGGAACGGCTGGGCGGCAATGCCGCCGTGCCGGTGCGTTGCCGTGTGGTGGCCGCCACCAAGGTGGACCTGAAGCAACTGGCCGATGCCGGGCGCTTCCGGCTGGATCTTTATTACCGGCTGAATGTCGTCACCGTTCCGCTGCCGCCGCTGCGGGAACGGCGGGATGACATCCCCCAGCTTTTCGAACATTTCGTGTTGCAGGCGGCGGGGCGTTACCAGCGCTCCGTTCCCGACGTGCCGCCCGCCCTGGTGCGCCAATTGATGCTGCGGGACTGGCCCGGCAATGTGCGGGAATTGCGCAATGCCGCCGACCGTTTCGTGCTGGGCATGGGCGGGCCGGACCTGACGGAGGCCAGTACCGCCCCCTTATCCCTGCCCGACCTGCTGGATCAGGTGGAACGCCAGTTGATTCAAGAGGCGCTGCGCGGCAGCGGCGGGCAGGTCACGGGGGCCGCCACCGCGCTGGGTGTGGCCCGCAAGACGCTGTACGACAAGATGAAACGGCTGGGGCTGGCGGGGGATGGGTGATATGGGCCAGCCTCACCTCCCTCTCATTCAATTCCCTTTTACCGTCATTCCCGCGAAGGCGGGAATCCAAACGACGGTGCAATTTGATCAACGGCCCGCTGCTGAAACGTCTGCTGGATTCCCGCCTTCGCGGGAATGACGGTGAAGAGAGCGGGCGATGTTGTGCCTTCACTCACCCCCTTCACCCCCACAGGAACCCCATCCCATGTCCCCTACCCTTCCCCTCGCCATCCTGACCGTTGCCCCCAATGGGGCGCGGCGGGTGAAGGTGGATCACCCCGCCATCCCGCTGACGGCTGACGAACTTGCCAGCGATGCGGCCGCCTGTCAGGCGGCGGGGGCGGCGATGATCCATGCCCATGTGCGCCGGCCCGATGGGCGGCATCTGCTGGATGGTGATGCCTATCGACAGGCGACCGACGCCATTCGTCGGCAGGTGGGGCCGGGTATGGTGGTGCAGATCACCACGGAAGCCGCCGGCCTCTATCAGCCGCCCGAACAGATGCGGGTGGTGCGCGAGGTGGCGCCGGAGGCGGTGTCGCTGGCCATCCGCGAACTGGTCCCCGATGCGGCGCATGAGGTGGAGGCATCGGGATTCTTCGCCTGGATGCGCCAGCGGGAGATCATGCTGCAGATCATCCTTTATTCCCCCGACGATCTGGCCCGTTACCACGATCTGAAGGCGCGCGGCGTGCTGGGGGAGGGGGTGGATTTCCTGCTGTTCGTGCTGGGTCGCTACAGTGCGGGCCAGCAAAGCCGGGCAGCCGACCTGCTGCCCTTCCTGGAGGGGCTGGATAATCTGCCGCCCTGGGCCGTCTGTGCCTTTGGCGCGCAGGAGGCGGCCTGCGCCCAGGCGGCCCTGTCGCTGGGCGGGCACGCGCGGGTGGGGTTTGAAAATAACCTGCACCTGCCCGACGGCAGCCTGGCCCCCGGTAATGCCGCCCTGGTCGCCACCGCCGCCCAGGCCGTGGCCTTGACGGGGCGGCGGTTGGCCAATGGTGACGATGTGCGGGCGATGCATCGCGGCTGATTATACCATGCCGCCATTGGCGCGCAGCACCTGACCATTGATCCAGGCACCGTCAGGCCCGGCCAGGAAGGCAACGACGGCGGCGATATCGTCCGGCGTGGCCAGCCGTTCCATCGGGCTCAGCTTGGCCAGCCGGTCGATCAGTTCCGGTGATTTGCCATCCAGAAACAGGTCGGTGGCAGTGGGGCCGGGGGCGACGGCATTCACGGTGATACCGCGTCCGCGCATTTCCTTGGCCATGATGGCCCCCATGGTTTCCACCGCTGCCTTGGTGGCGGCATAGATGGCGTAGTTCTCCAGTTTCAGCCCGACAACGCTGGTGGAGAAATTGATCACCCGGCCCCCGTGGCGCAGGCGGTTGGCGGCTTCACGCATGGTGTTGAAGCTGCCCTTGATGTTGATGGCGATGTGGCTGTCAAACAGCGCATCGTCGCTGCTGGCGATGGGGGCGGGCTTGAAGATGCCGGCATTATTGACCAGCACATCCACCCCGCCGAACCGCGCCTCTGCCGCATCGAACAGGGCGCGCACGGCGGCGGTGGCGGCCACATCCCCCTGTACGGCCAGCGCCTGACCGCCTTTGGCCTGGATGGCGTTCACCACCGTTTCGGCGGCGGCATGATTGCCGGCATAATTCACGATGATGGCAAAGCCATCATGGGCCAGCCGTTGGGCAATGGCCGCACCAATGCCACGGGATGCACCGGTGACCAGGGCCACCTTGCCGTTTTGCGCGTTCATCTTTGTCTCCTGGGATGGGCGATCCGCCTGCCCTTTTGATAGCCGGTTCAAGGGGCAGGCGCAGTGCGCGCCGTCACCCCAGATCGCGGCAGATGGCGGCGGCCACCTGCTGGGCCTGCACCCGGATATCGGGGATGGCGGTCACCTCCCAAAATGCCCCGCGCGACGCGGGGCCCAGGGCATAGAAACGTCCGGCACAGCCATCGGCGGCGATCAGCCGCCCGTCACCATCCAGATCAAGCCCCAGCCCCAGCGCATCGGGCCGCGCCAGCCCGGCGGCCAGCAGGGAACGGATGATCGGCGGCCCATTGCGTGACAGGTCACCCCCCGGCCCGGTGCAATTCACCACATGGGCGACGTGCAGCACCGCGTCCGCCATCTCCCGCCGGGGCCGCCATTGCACGGCCACCTGCTGGCGGGCACCGGTCCCTTCCAGGGCGAAGGAACGCAGCCGACCGGCCTTGAGGGCGATCTCCCCGCTCTCCAGCATCGCCGCCAGCCGGTCGGCCACCATAGGGGCCAGCCGGTGGCGATGCACGTCCCACCAGGGCCGCAAATGGCGCAGGAAGCGCCGCCGCGTGGGCGTATCCAGTGCCAGCCAGAAGCCGCGCGTGACCGGGCGCAGCGCATCGATCACCGCCCGCCAGTCTGCGCCATCCCCCTGGGCGGCGTGATAGCGTTTCACATGGCTCCGCACGATGCGCAGTGCAGCCGAAAGAACCGGCGGTAAGGGGGGCAGCGGGTCGGGCGGGACCGCCACCGGGGCGGCATGGCGGCGCGGCAGCAGCCCGCGCCGCGACATGGCGATCTTCTGCCCTTCATGCCCGATGCTTTTCAGGGTCAATGCCACATCCACCATGGTCAACCCGGTGCCCAGCAGCAGCACCGGGTCTTTCGGGGCGACATGGCGAAAGGCATCGGCGGCCCACGGGTCGCCGATATAGCGCGGGGAGCCCCCCAGCCCGCCATCGGGCACATAGGGTGGCTCCGGCGCGCCATTGCCGGTGGCCAGCACCAGCGCATCAATCAGCAATTCCCGCCCCACCGCCAGCTGCAGCCGGGGGCGGCCTTCGCCGGTGATCAGGCTGGTCGCCTCATCATTCACCAGCATTAGCCGACCGGCAGCCCGGTCGCTCATCGCCGCCGCGCGCAACAGGCCGGACAGATAGGCACCGTAGGTTTGCCGGGGCACGAAGCCCGCCGCCAGCAGGTCCGGGTCGCGGTCACGCAGCCAGTCGGTGAAATGGGCCGGCTGGTCGGGAAAGGCGCTCATATTCCCGGCGCGCACATTCAGCAGATGGTTGGCATTGCCGGTGCTGTAGGCCACGCCGACGCCAAAGCCCTGCCGCTTTTCAATCAGGAAAATGCGCGGACCATTGGGGTTGGAGAGGATATGCAGGGCCGTCAGCGCCCCGCTGGCCCCGGCACCGATGATGGCGACGGTGGGCCGGCTCAAAGGGTCATCCACAGGCAGAAGGGCAGCATAGGCGGGCTCCTGTCATGATGGGTGCGGCTGAAAATTTCCTACTGATGGAATAGAATTAAACGGGAGGGGCGACGGCCTTGTCAATGGGACAAGGGTGGGCCGCGTGGTGGGCCGTTGCCCCGGCGACCGGCAGGCATGATCATCGGCGGCGGGTTTGGCATGACATAAGGGGAGAGAGGGCGATGCGGCTGATCGGGATGTTGGATTCACCCTATGTCCGGCGGGTGGCTATTTCGCTGCGCTTGATGGGCCTGCCCTTCACCCACGAGCCGCTATCGGTTTTCCGCACCTATGACCAGTTTGCCGCCATCAATCCGGTGGTCAAGGCCCCCACCCTGGTGACGTCGGATGGCGTGGTGCTGATGGATTCCAGCCTGATCCTGGACCATGCCGAACGGCTTGCCGCGCCGGAACAGCGATTGATGCCGGCGGATCTGGCGGCCCACATGCGGGGCCTGCGCCTGATCGGGCTGGCCTTGGCCGGCACGGAAAAGGCGGTGCAGCGGGTTTATGAGGAAATGCTGCGCCCGGCGGAAAAGCGCCATCAGCCCTGGATGGAGCGTACCGGGGCGCAGATGCTGGCCGCTTTCGATCTGCTGGAAGCCGACATCTGCGATGGGGCCGGCTGGCTGCTGGCCGACCGCCCGATGCAAGCCGATGTGACGGCGGCGGTGGCCTTCTATTTCAGCCGCGCCATGCGGGGCGATGATGTGGATTGGAACAGCCGTTTCCCCCGGCTGGCCGCCCTGTCGGCGCGGGCAGAGGCTTTGCCGGTTTTCCGTGAGCTGCCGCACGATTGAGCTGTTTTACGGGAAATGTTTCCCGTGAAACTTTATGTCCCGCCCCCCTGGTCCAGCCCATCCAGAATGGCGCAATGGGGGCTGGCATCGCCCTGGCAATGGCGGGCTAGCGTCTCCAGCGTCTGTTTCATCACCTGCAATTCGTCGATCCGTTCCTGCAGGTGCGCGATATGGGACAGGGCCAGCGCCTTCACATCGGCGCTGGCGCGGTCGCGGTCATGCCACAGGCGCAGCAGCCCACCCAGATCGGCCAGCGGAAAGCCCAGGGCGCGGGCCTGACGGATGAAACGCAGGGTGCGGATATCCGCCTCCCCATAGAGGCGGTAGCCGGCGGCGGAGCGGTCTGCCGCCGGCAACAGGCCCGTCGCCTCGTAATGGCGGATCATTTTGGGTGTGACACCCGCCGCTTTGGCCGCTTGCCCGATATTCATCGCTCACCCCCCGCGCGGGGCCGCCAGCGGCGCAGCAACAGGGCGTTGCTGACCACGCTGACGCTGGAAAAGGCCATGGCGGCCCCGGCGATCATCGGGTTCAACAGGCCAAGGGCTGCCAACGGAATGCCCACGACATTATAGGCGAAGGCCCAGAACAGGTTCTGGCGGATCTTGGTCCAGGTGCGCCGGGAAATGGCGATGCTGTCGGCCACCAGCAGCGGGTCGCCCCGCATCAGGGTGATGCCCGCCGTTTCCATCGCCACATTGGTGCCCGTCGCCATGGCAAAGCCGATATCGGCGGCGGCCAGGGCCGGCGCATCATTGATGCCGTCGCCCACCATGGCGACGATGCCACCCTCCCCGCGCAGCCGGGCCACGGCGGCGGCCTTCTGGTCGGGCAGCAGGCGGGCTACCACCTCATCCAGACCCAGCCTGTCGCCCACGGCGCGGGCGGCGGCTTCATGATCGCCGGTCAGCATCACACAGCGCAGCCCCTGCGCCTTCAATGCCGCGATGGCGGCGGCGGCGCTGGGTTTGGGTTCGTCGGCAAAGCTCAACAGGGCCAGCAGGTGCCATTGTGTCCCCTCCCCTTCCTGCACGGCCAGCCAGGATTGGCTGTGCCCCTGTTGGCGGGCCGTGGCGGCGGCATCGGCCAGCGGGGTGATATCCACGCCCAGTTCCGCCATCAGCCCTTCATGGCCCAGGCGCAGTTCCCGCCCCTCCACGCTGCCCGCCATGCCCTGGCCGGGCAGGGCGCGGCTGTTGCTGGCAGCCGGTGGCGTCAGGGATTGGGCGCGGGCGGCATCCAGCACGGCGCGGGCCAGCGGATGCTCACTGCCCGCCTGCAGGCCGGCGGCCAGCCGCAGCGCCTCGGTGGCGTCTACGCCAAGGGCGGGCGTCAGGCCGGTCAGCACCGGCTTGCCTTCGGTCAACGTACCGGTCTTGTCGAAAACGATAATGGTGGCGGCATGGGCGCGTTCCAGGGCCCCGGCATCCTTGATCAGGATGCCGCTGCGCGCCGCCACGCCGGTGCCGGCCATCAGCGCCGTGGGCGTGGCCAGTCCCAGGGCGCAGGGGCAGGCGATGACCAGCACGGAAACCGCATTGATTAGCGCCGTTTCCACCCCAACCCCAGCGAGAGTCCAGCCGGCAAGGGTGGCAAGTGCAATCACCAGGACGATCGGCACGAAAACGGCACTCACCCGATCGGCCAGCCGCTGGATGGGGGCCTTGGCGGCCTGTGCGCCTTCCACCATGGCGATGATGCGGGCCAGCATCGTATCCCGCCCCACGGCGCTTGTGCGCACCAGCAGGGTGCCAGGCCCGTTCAGCGACCCGCCCGTGACGGGGCTGTCCTTCTGTTTGGCCACCGGCAGGGATTCGCCGGTGATCATGGATTCATCCAGATCGGATGCGCCCTCCACCACCGCGCCATCCACGGGTACGGTGGAGCCCGGCAGCACCACCACCAGATCGCCGACGCGCAATTGCGCCACCGGCACTTCCACATCACCGGATGGCAGCCGCAACCGCGCCAGCCTGGGCCGCAGCGCCATCAGCGCCTGGATGGCTTCCATGGTGCGGCCCATGGCGCGGGCTTCCAGCCAGCGGCCCAGCAGCAGCAGGGTGATGACCACCGCTGCCGCCTCGAAATATAAATGCGGGGCGTGGTCGCCGTGGGCGGTCAGCCACAGATAGACGGACAGGCCCCAGGCGGCCAGCGTACCCAGGGACACCAGGCTATCCATGCTGCCGTGAAGGGCACGGGCAGCCCGGAAGGCACCTTTGTGGAACTGCCATCCCAGCCAGAAGATCACCGGCGTGGCGAGGCCGAATTGCAGCCAGCCCGGCAGGTTGGGCACGATCCCTAGCATGGGGGCCAGCAGTGGCAAGCTGAGAATGCCGGCCAGCGCCACGCGCCAGCCGGCATTCTCAGCGTCTGCCGCATGGGCGGCATGGTCATGGCCGCTTGCGTGATTATGCTTATGGTGGGCGTGCGGGTTGTCGGCCCCCTGTCCAACCTGATCATCATCCACAATCAGGCTGGCCCCATAACCGGCACCGGCCACGGCATCGGTAAGGGCGGCGGCCTCGCTGCCAATGGCGCGCACATGCGCGCGTTTGCTGGCCAGATTGATATCCGCCGTCACCACGCCCGGCACCTGCCGCAGCGCCTTCTCCACCCGCGAGACGCAGCCCGCACAGCGTATTCCCGTCAATGACAGGTCATATTCGGCGATCTGGGTGCCGGCTTCGGCCCCCCTTATTCCGCTTCCATCCATGGCCTGGTTCCCTTGGCAACAATGGCTGCCCCATCATGTGGGGCTTGCCACCATGTCAAGGTCAAGGGCTCTGCGACGAAAAACTCAGGCGGTGCGGATATTGGCCAGGAAGCTTTCAATATCCCGGCGCAGGACTTCCGACTGTTGGGCCAGTTCACCAGCGGCGGCCAGCACCTCGCCGGAGGCTTCGCCCGTCTGGTCGGCGGCTTCGGCCACCCGGCCCAGATTGGTGGACACTTCCTGGGAGCCACGGGCGGCCTGTTGCACATTGCGGGCGATTTCCGCCGTGGCGGCCCCCTGTTCCTCCACCGCGGCGGCGATGGCGGCGGCAATCTCGCTGACCCGGCGGATGGTCTGGCCGATGCCGCTGATCGCTTCCACCGAACTGCTGGTGGCCGATTGCATACTGGCGATCTGGGCGGAAATCTCCTCGGTGGCGCGGGCGGTCTGGGTGGCGAGGCTTTTCACCTCGCTGGCAACGACGGCAAAGCCCTTGCCCGCCTCCCCCGCCCGCGCCGCTTCGATGGTGGCATTCAGGGCCAGCAGGTTGGTCTGGGCGGCGATGTCCTGGATCATCTGCACGACATTGCCGATCTTCTCCGCCGCATCGGCCAGCCCGCGCATGATGCGGTCGGTTTCCGTCGCCTGATTGACGGCGGACAGGGCGATGGTGGCGGATTCCGAGACCTGACGGCCGATTTCCAGGCTGGATGAGGCCAACTCCTCGCTGGCGGCGGCCACCGTCTGCACATTGCTGGATGTCTGCTCGGAGACGGTGGCGCAGTTGGTGACCTGGGTAGTGGTCTCCTGGGCGATGCCGCTCATGGAATGGGCCGTCCCCTCCAACTCGGTGGCCGACGCGGCGACGGCGTGCAGCACCTCGGCAATCGCCCCCTCGAACTGGTGGATCAGGGTTTCCACCCGCTTCACCCGTTCCTCGCGCGCCTGGCGCTCGGTCGCGGCCATCTGCTCCAACCGCTGCCGCTCCTGGGCATTACGGTTGAAGACAACCAGGCCGCGGGCAATATCGCCCACCTCGTCCGGGCGCGCTTCACCGGCAATGGTGGTTTGCAGCTCCCCATCGGCCATCCGGCCGATCACCTGGGTCAGCCCGTTCAACGGCGTGATGACGCGGCGATTGAAAACATAGCCCAGGGCGACGATGGCAATGGCAATGCCCAGGGTCAGCACCCCTTCCAGGATCAGCCCGATCATGGCCGTGCGGGCACGGTCATCCAGATAATCCGCCCCGGTGGTCAGGGCGGCATCGCGGATGGACATGATCGGCTTGACGAAATTGGCCTGAACGGTGCGGAATTCCAGCGGGGTTATCCCCGGATCAGCATTGCTCCGCACGGCGGTGACGATGCGGTTGTAATAGTCGCCCCCTTCCTTGAAATATTGCTTCTCCACCGTGGCCAGGGCGTCTGCCACCTTCGGCGGTTCCCCGGCCAGTTTGAACTGTGCCTGGATCTGGGCCCACCGCTCCTCGATCCGGGCCATTATCTCGCCATGCTTCTCGTTATTCGTCTGGGTGCGCGTCTCCGGATTGGAGAGATAGAGGCCGAGATGCGAGGAGCGGGCCCCGGCGGCCGAGCGGAAATCATTGGTCAGGCGGGCCATCGCGATGAAATCGGATACACCGGTATTCAGGCGCGATGCCACCACTTCCATGGTCTGCAACGGCCGCGTGGCCTCTTCCATGGTGCGGTTGACGGCGGCGGGGTAGCCTTTCAGGAAGCTGGCATCGCGGGCGGACAGGGGCTTTGCAGCCTCCTCCAGGGCGCGGCTGCGCAGCTCCTGGATATGGGTTTTCAGGCTGCTCAGCACTGCCTTGATGGCGGGGTCGCCAATTTCATGCTCGGCGGCGTTCAGGCTTTGGCTCAGGGCCTCATCCGTCTTGCCGGTCGCGGCGGCGATCCGGTCCCGCCCCGCCTGATCCAGTACGCTGTCCGCCTGCAGCGCGGTGTTGAAGGCCGAGCGTTCCAGCGGCAATTGCTCAACAATCCGGGAAACGGCCTGGAAGGTCCGCAGATAGCGCGCGGTCTGGTTGATGCTCCACAAGGAACTGACCTGTTGGGCCACCAGCATCATGGCAACCCCCACCGCAATCACGCCGGCACCGGAAATGCAAAGGGTGAACAGGGTCTTGACGCGCATCGGTGATCTCCGCGGGGCAGGCCCGGATGGGTGAATGCCATCCGGGCCTGAAAAAACGCTAACGTTGAATGTTTGCACGGATTGCAATGCAAGGTCGCGTGCTTTCAACGGCATTTTCCATGAAAATTCGATGCGTATCTATCTAACCCGATGATCCTCATTTCATGTCGCAAAAGGGGGCGGGTGGGGCTATGCAAGGCTCCCTTTCGCCCCCGGTACCCGACCCGATCAGGCCTGGCCGACATGGGCCTTCAGATAATCCACCAGCCGCGCCACCTTGGGCGACAGGTGGCGGCGATGGGGATAAACGGCCCAGATACCCTCTGCTGGCGGGCGGTGGGGTTCCAGCAGGCTGACCAGGGCCCCGCTGGCCAGATCGGGTTCCACATAGAAATCCGGCAATTGGCAGAGCCCCAGCCCCTGGCGGGCCGCATCCAGCACGGCAAAGCCGCTGTTGCAGCGCCAGGAACCGCGCGGCTTGAATTCCACCAGCCGCCCGCCGGCCTGGAACTGCCAGAATTCCGCCGTGCCCAGCAGGCAGGCATGGCGGGCCAGATCGTCCAGCCCGGCGGGCACGCCATGGGCCGCCAGATAGGCCGGGGCGGCGCAGAGATAGCGTTCCCGCTGTGCCAGCCGCACGGCGATCAGCCGGCTGTCGCCAAGGCTGGCACCGATGCGCACCGCCAGGTCAAACCCCTCCCCCACCAGATCGACCACCCGATTGGTCAGGTCGATGGAGACACTCATCTGCGGGTGATCGGCCAGGAAGCGGTTGACCAGCGGCACGATGAAACGTTCGCCATAGGCAATGGAACAGGTCAGCCGCAGATGCCCACGCGCCGCGCCATCCTGTTCGCTGACGGCGGCGAACATCTCCTCCCGCTCCTCTACCAACCGGCGGCAGCGTTCCAGGAACAGCCGCCCGGCATCGGTCAGGCTGACCCGGCGGGTGGTGCGGTAGAGCAGGCGGACGGAAAGCCGGTCTTCCAGCCGCGCCACCTCCCGGCTGATATGGGAAGTGGAAACCCCCAGCCGGGTGGCGGCGCGGGAAAAGCTCTCCGTCTCCGCCGTGGCAATAAACTCCTCAATCCCATCCCAGGGCTGCATGGGGGCGGTTTCCTGACCTTTGCCGGGGACCGGTGCATTCTTGATTATTGCTATACAGCAATAATTTTTTGCCTCAAAGCCGGGATTGTTGCCGGGGAAGGCCCCGGCTATAGTCACGCAACGCCCGCTGACCGAACCGGCCAGCGGGATTTTCCCATGTCCACAAGCCGGAAGAAGCCCCCATGAAGACCCGCGCCGCCGTCGCCTTTGAAGCCAAGAAGCCCCTGGAAATCGTTGAAGTCGATCTGGAAGGCCCGAAGCTGGGCGAGGTGCTGATTGAGATCATGGCCACCGGCATCTGCCATACCGATGCCTATACGCTGGACGGGTTTGACAGTGAAGGCATCTTCCCGTCCATCCTGGGCCATGAAGGGGCCGGCATCGTACGCGAAGTGGGGCCGGGCGTCACCAGCTTGAAGCCGGGCGATCATGTCATCCCGCTCTACACCCCGGAATGCCGCCAGTGCAAAAGCTGCCTGTCGCGCAAGACCAACCTCTGCACTTCTATCCGCGCCACCCAGGGCAAGGGCTTGATGCCCGATGGCACCAGCCGCTTCAGCTATAAGGGCCAGCCGATCTATCACTATATGGGCTGCTCCACCTTCTCCAACTTCACCGTTCTGCCGGAAATCGCCGTAGCGAAAATCCGGGAAGACGCGCCGTTCCAGTCCACCTGCTATATCGGCTGCGGTGTCACCACCGGCGTGGGGGCGGTGATCAATACCGCCAAGGTGGAGCCGGGTTCCAATGTGGTGATCTTCGGCCTGGGCGGCATCGGCCTGAATGTCATCCAGGCCGCCCGCATGGTGGGGGCCGACAAGATCATCGGTGTCGATATCAATGACCGCAAGGAAGAATGGGGCCGCCGCTTCGGCATGACCCATTTCGTCAACCCCAGCAAGATCGACGGCGATATCGTCCAGCATCTGGTGGCCCTGACAGAAGGCGGGGCCGATTATACCTTCGACTGCACCGGCAACACCAATGTGATGCGCCAGGCGCTGGAAGCCTGCCATCGCGGCTGGGGTGTTTCCGTCGTCATCGGCGTGGCCGAAGCCGGCAAGGAAATCTCCACCCGTCCCTTCCAACTGGTGACCGGCCGGGTGTGGAAGGGCTCCGCCTTCGGCGGTGCGCGTGGCCGTACCGATGTGCCGAAGATCGTCGACTGGTACATGCAGGGCAAGATTGAGATCGACCCGATGATCACCCATGTGCTGAGCCTGGAGGAGATCAACAAGGCCTTCGATCTGATGCATTCGGGTGAGAGCATCCGCAGCGTCGTGGTGTTTTAAGGGGTGGGGTAGGGAGGTCATGTGACCTCCCCCTACTGTGTGACGTCACACATCAACGCTGGGATTGATGATGAGCATTGAGACCATATCCACCATCCGCAGCCATGGCGGCATTCAGGGTGTCTATCGCCACCAATCCAGCGCCACCGGCACGCCCATGGTGTTCAGTGTCTTCACCCCGCCCCAGGCGGTGAATGGGCGCAAGCTGCCGGTGCTGTGGTATCTATCCGGCCTGACCTGCACCCATGCCAATGTGACGGAGAAGGGGGAGTTCCGGCGGCTGGCGGCGGAACTGGGACTGGTCATCGTCTGCCCGGATACCAGCCCGCGCGGCGAAGGCGTGGCCGATGATGCCGGTTGGGATCTGGGGCAGGGGGCCGGCTTCTATGTCGACGCCACAGAGGCACCCTGGGCACCGCATTTCCGCATGTGGACCTATGTGGCGGAAGAATTGCCGGATCTGGTGATGCGGTATTTCCCGGTGGATATGGACCGCCAGGGCATTACCGGCCATTCGATGGGCGGCCATGGTGCGCTGACCGTGGCGCTGCGCCATCCCGGGCGGTTTAAATCCGTTTCCGCCTTCGCGCCCATTGTGGCCCCCACCCAGGTGCCCTGGGGACAGAAGGCATTCCCCGCCTATCTGGGATCGGACAAGGCGGCATGGCTGAGCCATGATGCGGTGGCGCTGATTGAACATGGTGCACTGGTGCCGGAAATCCTGGTGGACCAGGGGACGGCGGATGGCTTCCTGGACGGTCAGTTGCGCCCCGATCTGCTGGAAGCTGCTTGCCGGAAGGCCGGCATCGCCCTGACCCTGCGGATGCAGGAAGGGTATGACCATTCCTATTACTTCATTTCCAGCTTCATGGAAGATCACCTGCGCTGGCATGTGGAGAGATTGTAAGGGGGATTTGGTCTCTGGCTGCAAGGACGGCTTTGTGCAAACAACGTGCCTCCCCCGCGAAAGCGGGGGTCCAGGGGCGGTAAGCGCCTAGCGTTGTTCTTGTGGCCCTGGACCCCCGCTTTCGCGGGGGAGGCAGCAATAACCATCGGCCTTCGCTGCGGTGACGGAAAATGGGGTGGCTCTAAACCCCTTCCGCCGCCGCCAGCAGCGCCCCTCTTTCGCAGATCACCTGATTATGCGCGATCTCTCGGATGGCGCCGCTGCGCTTCAGGTCGGTTACGGTGCGGCTGGCGGTTTCCAGGGTGACGGCCAGGATGGCCCCGAAATCCTCCCGCGTGAACAGGCGCACCGGCTGATCCGGTGCTTCCTCCGATAGGGTCAGTAACAGCCGGGCCAACCGCTGTCGGGCACTGCCGGTGGACAGCCCGGTCAGGAAATCATCAGCCACGCTCAACGCCTCGTGCCATTTCTCCATCAGCTTCTGATGCAGGCGGGGCGTGTTGGTTTGCAGCTGGCTCACCACACTGACGGGAATGCGGCAAAGCTCCACCGGCAGCAGTGCCACGGCCAGATGCTCGTAACGCGGCTTCACCAGCGCCTCCAGCCCCACCACCCCACCGGGACGGATCAGCCGGACGATGCGCTGCGATCCATCCGGCTGGATATGCACGAGCTTCACCAGGCCGGAGCGCAGGGTGAAGATGGCCGTCGCCTCCTGGTCCAGATGATAGATCTGCTCCATCGGCTCAGCATGGATTTCCTCGATGGGCTGGTGGATCAGGTCGAAATCGCTGTCGCGCAGATCGGCGAACAAAGCCAGATGGCGAATGCCGCAATGCTGGCAGGCAGCCAGCCCTTGCCGTGCCGCAATGATCCGTGCCGCTTTCACACCAACCCTCCCGAATGCCTCCCCATCAATAGGCTGATCCGGTCGGGGCGGGCAAGCGGCCATGATCCGGGTGTTGTTGGCTGGGTGAATATTTGTCGCAACCAGTGCATTGGTCTGGTCCGACCCCGGCTTTTGCGCCAAGCTGTTGCCCTGTGCTTGTTGAAAGGAAATCCGGACCCCCGCCCGTTCAACGCCTTTGACAATCCGCAAAGCAGCCTTTGGACGGTGGGTGCATCATCCGGTCCCATATCCCGGTGTGGGATGGGGCTGGCAGATAAGCAGTTGATCCGAATGCCAGTTTGAACGATTGCGGTCCGGCTCCGTTCCACACCAGTAAAGCAGGTGGCCCCATCCTGGTGGCTGCCGACCATTCCGGGGGGCCGGTTCACCGGCAGGCAGGTATGGAACTCGACATCGTTGAACTGTCACGGCTGCAATTCGCCATGACAGCGCTCTATCACTTTCTGTTTGTGCCGCTGACGCTCGGCCTGTCCATCATTCTGGCCATCATGGAGACGGTCTATGTGATGACGGGGCGGGACATCTGGCGGCAGATGACCAAGTTCTGGGGTTCCCTGTTCGGCATCAATTTCGTGCTGGGGGTGGCCACCGGCCTCACCATGGAATTCCAGTTCGGCATGAACTGGTCCTATTACAGCCATTATGTCGGCGACATTTTCGGGGCCCCGCTGGCCATCGAAGGGCTGATGGCCTTCTTCCTGGAGGCCACTTTCGTCGGCCTGTTCTTCTTCGGCTGGGACAGGATGACCAGGGTGCAGCATCTGGCCGCCACCTGGGCGGTGGCCATCGGCTCCAACCTGTCGGCCCTGTGGATCCTGATCGCCAATGGCTGGATGCAGAACCCGGTCGGTTCCGTCTTCAACCCCGCCACCATGCGGATGGAGATTGAGGATTTCGGGGCCGTGCTGTTCAACACCGTGGCCCAGGCCAAGTTTGTGCATACGGTGTCCGCCGGCTATGTCACGGCCTCGGTCTTCGTGCTGGGCGTATCGGCCTGGTACATGCTGAAGGGGCGGCATCTGCAACTGGCCAAACGCTCCATGGCGGTGGCCTGCTCCTTCGGTCTGCTTTCATCGCTCTCCGTTGTCGTGCTGGGGGATGAAAGCGGCTATCTGGCGACCGAACATCAAAAGATGAAGCTGGCCGCCATTGAGGGCATGTGGGAGACCGAGCCGGCCCCGGCCAGCTTCACCGCTATCGGCTTCCCCGATCAGGAAGCGCGTACGACTCATCATGTGCTGACCATTCCCTGGGCGCTTGGCCTGATCTCCACCCGTTCGTTGGATACGGAAGTACCCGGCATCAATGAGCTGGTGGAGCGTGGGCGGCAGCGGATTGAAAGCGGCATTGTCGCCTATGGCGCGCTGGCGGAAATTCGCAAGGCCCGCAGTCTGGAAAAGGCCCCGGCCCAAGCGCGGGAGCTTTTCGAGGCGCATGGCGGCAATCTTGGCTATGCCTATCTGCTGAAACGCTATGTCGATGATCCCGCCGATGCCACGCCGGCACAGATCCAGGCGGCGGCCTGGGATCTGGTGCCGCATGTCGCGCCGCTTTTCTGGTCCTTTCGCTTGATGGTGGGGCTGGGCTTCTTCTTCATCGCGCTGATGGCGGCCTTCTTCTGGCAATCGGCGCGGCAGAGGTTGGGTCAGCCGCGCTGGTTGCTCTGGGTGGCGGTCTGGTCCATTCCGCTGCCCTGGATCGCGGCTGAACTGGGCTGGCTGGTGGCCGAATATGGCCGTCAGCCCTGGATCATCGAAGGGGTGTTGCCCACGGCGGTGGCCGTCTCCAGCCTGGGCGTGACCGACCTGTTGATCACGCTGGCGGGCTTCGTGCTGTTCTACAGCACCTTGTTCGTGGTGGAGGTTTCCTTGATGGTGCGCGCCATTCGCAAAGGGCCGCAACCTGAGCACGGGCCGGTGGCCGGCCCGGCCCATCACACCATCGCTGCGGAGTGACGATCATGATCCTGCATGAATTGATCGATTACGAAACGCTGCGCCTGATCTGGTGGGTGCTGCTGGGCGTGCTGCTGATTGGCTTTGCCGCCACGGATGGGTTCGATATGGGGGTGGGCATGTTGCTGCCCTTCCTGGGTCGGGATGATGTGGAACGGCGGGTGATGATCAACAGCATCGGACCGGTCTGGGAGGGTAATCAGGTCTGGTTCATCCTGGGCGGCGGCGCGATCTTCGCGGCCTGGCCGCCACTCTATGCCGTCTCCTTCTCCGGCTTTTATCTCGCCATGTTCGTGGTGCTGGCGGCCTTGATCCTGCGACCGGTGGCGTTCAAATACCGCTCCAAGCGGGAGGAACCGCGCTGGCGGGCCGTGTGGGACTGGGCCTTGTTCATTGGTGGCTTTGTGCCGGCGCTGATATTCGGCGTGGCTGTGGGGAATGTGCTGCAGGGCGTGCCCTTCCATCTGGATGATGATCTGCGCTCCTTCTATACCGGCAGCTTCTTCGGCCTGTTGAACCCGTTTGCGCTGCTGTGCGGGCTGCTGTCGGTATCGATGCTGGCCATGCACGGGGCCGGCTGGCTGGTGCTGAAGACCGAAGGCGCCGTGGCGGCACGGGCGCGGGTTGTGGGCTCGGTGGCGGCATTGCTGACCATTGCCCTGTTCGTACTGGCCGGCATCGCGCTTTATCTGTGGGTGGATGGTTATCGCGTGCTGGGTACGCAGGATGTGGCCGGGCCGTCCAACCCGCTTTACAAGCAGGTGGCAACCCATGCCGGTGCCTGGTTCGATAATTATCGGGCCTATCCGCTGCTGCTGCTGGCCCCGCTGCTGGGGCTGCTGGGGGCGGGGCTGGCCTTTGTCGGGTTGCGCGGCCGTTGGGAAGGGATCGCATTGTTGGCCTCTGGCACCTCGATCTTCGGTGTCATCGGCACGGTGGGGGTTTCCATGTTCCCCTTCATCCTGCCCAGTTCCAGCGACCCACGTTCCAGCCTGACCGTGTGGGACAGTTCTTCTTCCCACCAGACCCTGTTCATCATGCTGGTGGTGACGGTGCTGATCCTGCCTGTGGTGCTGGCCTATACCGCCTGGGTCTACCGCATCCTGTGGGGCAAGGTGGATGAGGCGGCGCTGCGGCGAGAGGCCGGGCATTTCTATTGAGTTTGAAAGGAGAAACCGACCATGTGGTATTTCGCCTGGATGCTGGGCTTGCCCCTGGCGGCGGCCTTCGCGGTACTGAATGCAATGTGGTTTGAAATGCGCGAAGACGCCAAGGAACGTGGGATGGAGTAGGGGACACTTCTACGCCCATATCTGTCCCCGTCATCCCGGCTATTGCGGGATGACGGGGAACAGCCCCTTTGCATCACCAACAATGATTTGCAATTAAGACCAATTCGCATTACTTATTCTCTCAACGATAAAATCACCGTTGGGAACATCACCATGAAGCGTGGAACGATCAGAACCGCTGTGGCTGCCCTGGCCCTGTTGGCCGCCCTGCCGGCGGTGGCGCATACGCAATATCTGAAGCCGAATGTCTTCACCACGCCGCAGCGCGACCATGTGACCGTTGAGGGTTCCTTTACCGAGGAATTATTCACACCCGATATCGCCATGAAGGCGGATGATTACCATGTCATCACCCCGGCGGGCGTGAAGCAGAAGATCGAAAATATCATCTATTTAAAAGACTTGGCGGTGTTTGAGGCTGCTTTGCCGGAAAACGGCACCTACCGCTTCTCCACCGGCGAGCGTCCCGGTGCCACGCGCAAGATGGCGCTGGTCAATGGCAAGTGGGAGGCGCTGCGCGACCCGAAGGAGGCACCCGCCGGTGCCCGCGTGGCCGACGCGCAGAGCGTCACCCGCGCGGACGTCTATGTCAGCAAGGGCCCCGCCAGCGACGCGGCCCTGAAGCCGACCGGCAGCGGCCTGGAAATCCTGCCGCTCGCCCATCCGTCCAAGCTGGATGAGGGCGGCAGCTTTCCGGTCCAGCTTCTTTTCCAGGGCAAGCCACTGGCCGGGGTGGATATCACCCTGCAAGGCGGCGGCGGGGAGCATGAACATGACGAAAAGGGTGAGGACAAGCACGAGGCTGCCGCCAAGGCCGTGACCGATAAGGACGGCAAGGCCAGCTTCGCCCTGAAGGAACACGGGCCCCATCTGCTGTTGGCCCGCTACCGTGTGGAAGCCCCAGAAGGGGCGGTGGCGGTGAAAAGCTATAGCGTCACCCTGACGTTTGAGGTTCAGGGTTAATACCGGTTGCTGATGAGCATGGCTCATCAGCAACCGGTACGGCGGCGACTGCCGCCGCGCCGCACGTGCGGCGTAGCCGAGCCTGCGGATGCAGGCGCTGGCGACTGAAGCCCGATGATCGGTGACGATCATCGGGATGTGTACAGGTTGTTAAAAGAAAACCGCCGCAGCCCCGGAAGCCTGCGGCGGTCCAATGGTGGCGGTGGCCGGAAATCAGTCCCCGGTCGCCGCCATCATGCCTTCCGGGGTGATGTGCCCGGCCTCATGCCGCTTGGCCCCCGCCATGTACCGCAGCAGCACATAGAAGACCGGGGTCAGCAGCAGGCCGAACAGGGTGACGCCCAGCATCCCGGCGAACACGGCAACACCCATGGCTTGGCGCATTTCCGCCCCGGCCCCGCTGCTGGTGATTAGCGGCACCACGCCCATGATGAAGGCGATGGAGGTCATCAGGATGGGGCGCAGCCGCAGCCGGCTGGCCTCAATCGCCGCCTGAACCACGGTTCTTCCATGGGCCTCCAACTCGCGGGCAAATTCCACGATCAGGATGGCGTTCTTCGCCGATAGCCCGACCAGCACCATGAAGCCGATCTGGGTGAAGATGTTGTTATCCCCGCCGGTCAGCCAGACACCGGCCAGGGCGGACATCAGGCTCATCGGGACGATCAGCAGGATGGCCAGCGGCAGGGTCAGGCTTTCATACTGGGCGGCCAGCACCAGGAAGACCAGCAGCACGGAGATGGGGAAGACCCACAGCGCCGCATTGCCGACCAGGATCTGCTGATAGGTCAGATCCGTCCATTCAAAGCGCATCCCACGCGGCAGCACTTCTGCCGCGATCCGCTCCGCCGCCGCCTGCGCTTGGCCGGAGGAGAAGCCCGGCGCCGGTCCGCCATTGATATCGGCGGCGGTGTAGCCGTTATAACGCACCACCATTTCCGGGCCGTAGCTCTGCACCACCTGTACCAGGGATGACAGCGGCACCATCATTCCCTGATCATTGCGGGTCTTCAGCAGGCCGATATCATCGGCATGGGCGCGGAACGGCGCATCGGCCTGCACATGGACTTGGTAAACGCGACCGAACAGATTGAAATCATTGACATAGAGCGAGCCGAGATAGGCCTGCATGGTGGAGAAGACCTCTGTCACCGGCACGCCCAACTGG
Source organism: Niveispirillum sp. SYP-B3756 (assembly GCF_009495745.1). Classification (GTDB taxonomy): domain Bacteria; phylum Pseudomonadota; class Alphaproteobacteria; order Azospirillales; family Azospirillaceae; genus Niveispirillum. The sequence continues at coordinate 173,589 of NZ_WIDQ01000002.1, read as the reverse complement.
CGGGCCTTCACCCGGTCCAACTGCACATCCAACTGCGGCACGTTGATTTCGTAAGAGCTGAAGGTCGGCCCCAGTTCCGGGGTCTGCCGCGCCTTGGCGACGAAATCATTGGCGGCCTTGGCCAGCGCCTCATACCCCAGCGCGCCGCGATCTTCCACCTGCAGCTTGAAACCGCCGAGCGTGCCCAGCCCCATCACCGGCGGCGGCGGGAAGACGGCGACGAAGGCTTCCTTCAGCCCGGCATATTTCTGCTGAAGCTGCTGGGTGATGATGGCTGCCGACAGGCCCTGCTTGGCCCGTTCCTCATAAGGTTCCAGGGTGGCAAAGACGATGCCGGCGGAAGAGGAATTGGTGAAACCATTGACCGACAGGCCGGGAAAGGCGATGGCGGCCTTCACGCCCGGCTGTTTCAGGGCAATGTCGCTCATGGTGCGGATGACATCTTCGGTGCGGTCCAGCGAGGCACCGGTGGGAAGCTGGGCAAAGCCGATCAGATATTCCTTGTCCTGCGCCGGCACGAAGCCGCCCGGCACCGCGTTGCCCAGCAGGAAGGTCAGCCCCAGTAACGCGCCATAGATGGCCATCATCGTGCCCTTGCGGCGGATGACGCCGGAAACGCCGGCCCCATAGGCTTCCGACCCGCGTTGGAAGGTGCGGTTGAACAGGCGGAAGAAGCCGCCCAGCACCTTGTTCATGCCGCGCGTCAGCCAATCCGGCTTGTCATGATGCCCCTTCAGCAGCAGGGCCGACAGGGCAGGGGAGAGGGTCAGGGAGTTGAAGGCGGAAATGACCGTCGAAATTGCGATGGTCATCGCAAACTGCTTATAGAACTCCCCCGTCAGGCCGGACATGGCGGCCAGCGGCACGAACACGGCCACCAGGGTCAGGGCAATGGCGATGATCGGGCCGCTCACCTCCTGCATCGCCTTATAGGTGGCCTGTTTGGGTGACAGGCCCTCGGCGATGTTGCGCTCCACATTCTCCACCACCACGATGGCATCATCCACCACGATGCCGATGGCCAGCACCATGCCGAACAGCGACAGGGCATTGATGGAGAAACCGAAGGCCAGCATCAGGGAGAAGGTGCCGACGATGGAGATGGGCACCGCCAGCAGCGGGATGATGGAGGCACGCCAGGTCTGCAGGAAGATGATCACCACCAGCACCACCAGGGCGATGGCTTCCAGCAGCGTGTGGATCACCGCATCGATGCTGGCCTGCACGAAGCGGGTGGGGTCATATTCGATGGCGTAATCGACGCCATCGGGCATGTCCTGCTTCAACTCAGCCATCACCGTGCGCACCTGCTCGGAAATGGCCAGGGCATTGGCACCGGGGGCCTGATTGATGGCCATGGCGATGGCCGGCTTGTTATCCAGCAGGGAGCGCAGGCCATACTGAGCGGCGGCCAGTTCCACCCGCGCCACATCGCGCAGATATGTCACGGCTCCGTCAGAGGTCTTCAGGACGATATCCTGAAACTCCTCCACGGTTTTCAGCCGGCCCTGGGCATTCACGGATAGCTGCAAAGGCGCATCCGGCACCGATGGGCTGGCGCCGATGACGCCGGCGGCCACCTGCACATTCTGGTCACGGATGGCGGCCACCACATCGCTGGCGGTCAGGCCGCGTTCGGCCACCTTGTTGGGGTCCAGCCAGACGCGCATGGCGTAATCGCCCGCACCCCATAACAGCACCTCGCCCACGCCCTGGATGCGGGCCAACCGGTCGCGGATATTCAGCACCGCGTAATTGCGCAAGTACGTGATGTCATACCGGTCATTGGGGGAGTGCAGATGCACCACCATGGTCAGGGTGGGCGAGGATTTCACCGTCGTCACGCCCAGCCGCTGCACATCCTGCGGCAGCCGGGGCAGCGCCTGGGAAACCCGGTTCTGCACCAACTGGGTGGCCTGATCGGGGTCAGTGCCCAGCTTGAAGGTGACGGTCAGCGCCATATTGCCGTCGCTGTTCGCCTGCGACTGCATATAGAGCATGTTTTCCACACCGTTGATCTGTTCCTCCAGCGGGGAGGCAACGGTCTCGGCGATGACCTTGGGGTTGGCACCGGGGTACTGCGCGCGCACCACGACAGAGGGCGGTACCACCTCGGGATATTCGGCGATGGGTAACCGGAACAGGGCAATGAACCCCGCCAGGAAAACCACCACCGACAACACGCCCGCGAAGATCGGGCGGTCGATGAAGAATCGGGAAATATTCATGGGAAATAGCCTCGGCAGGGCGGGCGGGTGATTGGTCGTCTTTTGTGGGAAGAGGCCTCTCTCACTTACCGTCACCCCGGCGAAGGCCGGGGTCCAGGTTCGTAGAGCAAAGCGCTTGTGGCCTCTGGACCCCGGCCTTCGCCGGGGTGACGGTGGAAGAAGCGCTTATCGATCCCAAAATGGTTGGCGTCGTCTCTCTGGCTTGTCACCGACATGAAAAGGGCTCCCCTCCTCACAAATCCCCCCGCTTGCCCGCCTCTACCTTCCCGGCATCGGCGGCCTGCGTTGCGGGTTTTTCCATCGCCACCATGTTGGGCTGCACCAGATCGCCCGGACGGGCGCGCTGGATGCCGTTGACGACAATACGCTCGCCCGGTGCCAGGCCCTTGGTGATGATGCGCAGGCCTTCCTGGCGGCTGCCCAGGCTGATGGCGCGGTATTCCACCTTGTTGTCGGCCCTTACCACCAGCACGAATTTCTTATCCTGGTCGGTGCCGATGGCGCGTTCATCCACCATCACCGCCGGTTCCGGCTCTGATCCGCCGACCTGGATGCGGGCGAACAGGCCAGGCACCAGCACGCCATCCTTATTGTCAAAGGAAGCCCGCACCCGGATGGTGCCGGAGACGGCATCCAGCCGGTTATCGACATGTTCGATCACGCCGTCGCGGGAATAATCGCTCTCATTGGCCAGCCCCAGCCGCACCGGCACGCCCCTGTCATCCTTTACCGAGGCGATGTGGCGCAGATAGGTCTGCTCATCCACATCAAAGGCGGCATAGATGGGGGAAACCGACACGATGCTGGTCAGCGCCACGCCACCGGCGCCGGCAGCGACCACATTGCCGGCGGTAATTTCCGCCCGGGAAACGCGGCCGGAAATCGGGGCCGTCACCTGGGTGTAGGAGAGGTTCAGGCGTGCCGTACGAACATCGGCCTCCGCCGCACGGACGGACGCGGCGGCTTCCCGGGCGTTATTGTCCCGCTCATCCAGGGTGCGGCGGGTGATGGTGCTGTCGGCCACCAGCTTGGCCGCACGGGCCATTTCAGCATCGGCATAGCGCTGCCGGGCCTGGGCGGCAGCCAATTGTGCTTCGGCCCGTGCCAGATCGGCCTTGAAAGGTTCCGGGTCGATGGTGAACAACACGTCGCCCTGGGATACCAGGGCACCATTCCTGAAATGCACCTGGGTGATGGTGCCGGCTACGCGGGGGCGGATATCCACCCGTTCAACCGCTTCCAGCCGGCCGGAATAGCTCTGCCAATCCACCACCTTGCGGGCCACCACGGGGGCGACATCCACCTCCACCGCTGCCGGGGCGGCGGCGGCACTGGCGGCCTGGGCTTTGGGCATATGGGGTCCACCCTGGAAGACGGCGACTCCACCAAGAACGGTGAAAGTGGCGCCCGCTGCCAGAAGATAGGCCAGCTTGTTGCGCTTGCGCGTCATGTCATGGCTCCTGCGATAGGCCGCACGAGGGCGGTTTCCGCCACGGTTCCGCGACGGAATTGAAAGATGATCAGTCATTTGGGCAGCCGGACCGGCTGACGGACCGGCCTTCATCTGCCGAATCCACCTTGGGCCAAGCTGTTTGGGGGGGAGCGGTCCGGGGTTTTGTGGACCGCGCCACCATCACCTTATTCCGCATTGCCGTTATGGCGCTGTGATGGCCGTCGCAGGAGGAACGATTTTTCAGCAAAACCCTGCGATTCGACGCGAAACTCGGCGATTCTCCCCCATCAAAGGCTAAAAGCAGCGCCGGGAACCCACTTCCCGGCACTGTGCGCTGCAACATGGGTCGGCAAAGCCGGTGAATAAAGAGGAGTTTTATGATAAGACAATTCGGATTATCCGAACAATAGCGGCCATCGAGCCCCTGGATATCTGGCACAGGAAGCGGCTGATGACCACCCCAGAAAGCGCCAGACGGCACCTTGATGCATGTCAATGCGGATTGGCCCGGAACAGCGCATCAAGGCGATATTGCGGGCGCTGTAAACGTCCGCGCCCGAGCAATCATTACGTCGATACCGGGGGTCGTCATGGGTGTAGCAAGCGCCATCGGGGCGCAGGGGATGGTGGGCGTGAGGCCCGTGGTCACAGAATCCTATCACGAGGATGTGGTCCGGGCCTTCATGGTCGCCGCCATGTTCTGGGGCATCGCGGCTTTCGCCGCCGGTGTCTATATCGCCTTTCAATTGGCTTTTCCGTCGCTGAATCTGGGCCTGGAATGGACCACCTTCGGCCGTCTGCGACCGCTGCACACATCGGCCGCCATCTTCGCTTTCGGCGGCAGTGCGCTGGTGGGGTCGTCGCTGTATGTCGTGCAGCGCACCTGCCGTGCACCGCTGTTCGGCGGCGCCTATCTGGGCTGGTTTGTCTTCTTAGGCTATCAGCTGTTCATCGTGATGGCCGCCACCGGCTATCTGCTGGGCATCACCCAGGGCAAGGAATATGCCGAGCCGGAATGGTATGTCGATCTGTGGCTGACCATTGTCTGGGTCGCCTATCTGATCGCCTTTGCCGGGACGCTGTTCAAACGCCGTGAGCCGCATATCTATGTGGCCAACTGGTTCTATCTGGCCTTCATCATCACGATTGCCATGCTGCATATCGTGAACAATGTGACCATCCCGGTCAGCTTCACCGGCACCAAGAGCTATATCGCCTGGGCCGGTGTGCAGGATGCGATGATCCAGTGGTGGTATGGCCACAATGCGGTGGGCTTCTTCCTGACCGCCGGCTTCCTGGGCATGATGTACTATTTCATCCCCAAGGCGGCGCAGCGGCCGGTTTACAGCTATCGCCTGTCCATCGTGCACTTCTGGGCCCTGATCTTCCTCTATATCTGGGCCGGCCCGCACCATCTGCACTATACGGCCCTGCCGGACTGGACGCAGACGCTGGGCATGGTGATGTCGGTCGTGTTGTGGATGCCGAGTTGGGGCGGCATGATCAACGGGATCATGACCTTGTCGGGTGCCTGGGATAAGCTGCGCACCGATCCGGGTCTGCGCTTCTCCGTCACCGCCGTCGGCTTCTATGGCATGAGCACCTTTGAAGGCCCGGTCATGTCGGTCAAGGCAGTCAACGGCCTGTCGCACTATACCGACTGGACCATCGGCCATGTGCATTCCGGTGCGCTGGGCTGGGTCGCCTTCATCTGCTTCGGCATGATGTATTACATCGTTCCCGTGCTGTGGAATAAGAAGGGGCTCTATTCCAAGGCTTTGGTGGAATGGCACTTCTGGACGGCCACGGTTGGCATCGTCTTCTACATCACCGCCATGTGGGTCAGCGGCATCATGCAGGGCCTGATGTGGCGCGCCTATGATGAGTATGGCTTCCTGCAATACTCGTTCGTGGAAACGGTTGCGGCCATGCACCCCTACTATGTCATCCGTGGCACGGGTGGGCTGCTGTTCCTGACCGGTGCCCTGTTCATGGCCTATAACCTGTTCCGCACCATCCGCAGCGCCGAAAGCAATGAGCCGCAGTCGGCTGTTGCCGCCGTGGCCGCCGAGTAAGGAGGGGGCCCATCATGAAGTTCTCCCACGCGATCATTGAAAAGAACGTCCTGCTGCTGGCGGTGCTGTCCTTGCTCACCGTGTCCATCGGCGGTCTGGTGCAGATCGTGCCACTGTTCACCATCGAAAGCACGATCGAGCGGGTTGACGGGGTTCGCCCCTACAGCCCGCTGGAACTGGCGGGGCGGAACATCTATATCCGCGAAGGCTGCTATCTCTGCCATAGCCAGCAGATCCGCACCTTCAAGGATGAGGTGGAGCGGTATGGCCATTACAGCCTGGCGGCTGAGAGCATGTATGACCACCCGTTCCAGTGGGGCTCCAAGCGCACGGGTCCGGATCTGGCCCGCGTTGGTGGCAAGTACTCCAACGCCTGGCATGTGGCCCACCTGAACGATCCGCGCGCCCTGGTGCCGGAATCGATCATGCCCACCTACCAGTTCCTGAACCGGCCGCTGAAGTACGAGGATTATGCCGATCACCTGAAGGCCCTGCGCATCGCCGGTGTCCCCTACACGGACGAGATGGTGGCAGAGGCGGTGAAGGATGTGCGTCTCCAGGCCGGTGCCCTGCCGGATGCGGATACGGCCGGCCTGCTGGCCCGCTATCCCAAGGCCCATCTGGGTGACTTTGACGGCAAGCCGGAAGAAGTGACGGAGATGGACGCCCTGGTGGCCTATCTGCAGATGCTGGGCACCCTGGTCGATTTCACCCGCATCAATCCCGAAGATCTGAAGCAGTAAGGAGAGGGCGCCATGCTTGAACTCCTCCCCCTGCTGAAACAGCTCTGGCTGGTCTGGTTCTTTGTGCTGTTCCTTGGCATCTGTTTCTGGGCGTTCCGGCCGGGCTCCAAGGCCCGTTTCGAGGCCCAGGCCCGCATTCCGCTGGACGATAGTGACCTGGGGGGCCATGCCCCCCACCCGACCCGCCGTTAAAGGTGATCCATCATGCCGACCAAGATCGAAAAGGATGCCACCACCGGCCAGGATACGACCGGCCATGAGTGGGACGGCATCAAAGAACTGAATACGCCGCTGCCGAAATGGTGGCTCTATACCTTCTATTTCTGCATCGTCTGGGGCATCGCCTATACGGTGCTGTACCCCTCCTGGCCGACCTTGAGCAGCCATTTCGGTGGCACGTCGGGGTGGACACGGCGTGCCGAGCTGGCGGAAACGCTGACGGCGCAGAAGGCAGCGCAAGCCGACACCCGCGCCAAGATCGTGGCCACTCCGATTGAGGAAATCCGCAAGGATCCGGCCCTGATGGGCTATGTCCAGGCGGCTGGCCGCGTGGCCTTTGCCGATAATTGCGCCGGTTGCCATGGTGCCGGTGGTGCGGGGGCCGTCGGCTTCCCCACCCTGGCCGATGATGACTGGATCTGGGGTGGCAAGCCGGAAGACATCCTGCAGACCATCACCTATGGCATCCGCAATGCCAACGAGAACAGCCGTATCTCCGACATGCCGCGCTTCGGTGCCGATGGTCTGCTGACCAAGGAACAGATCGGCGATGTGGCGGATTATGTGCTGTCCTTGTCTGGCACGGCGGCCGACCCGGCCGTTCTGGCCCGCGGCGCCACGGTTTTTGCCGAGAACTGCGCCGCCTGCCATGGCGAGAAGGGGGAGGGGATGCATGAGATGGGCGCACCCCGCCTGTCGGATGGCATCTGGCTCTATGGCGGTGACCGCAAGACGGTGATCGAGACCATCACCTATGCCCGCCGCGGCTCCATGCCGGCCTGGATCGAACGTCTCGACCCGGCCACGGTGAAGGTGCTGGCGACATATGTGCACGCATTGGGTGGTGGTCAGTAAAAGGTACTGACCACGGCCTTTGACCCGGCTGGAAGGGCCGCTTCCCGGATTGGGGGGCGGCCTTTTCGCATCTTGGGGGGATCTCGGGGTATCATCCCGCAACAGACAAAAGACGGATCGCCACCTGCCCCGTAAACGGGCTGACGGCGATATAGTGGAAACGCACGCCGAAGGCGGCGGCATATTCCTGGAAAGCCTTGAATTCATGGTCGGCCCAGCTGCGGTTGCCGATGAATTCATCAAATACCAGCACTGATCCCGGCACCAGCCGGGGGGCCAGCGCGGTCAGCACGGTGACGCTGGAACTGTAAATATCGCAATCGACATTGACGAAACGCACCGGCCCCGGATGAGCCGCCAGAAAGCCGGGCAGCGTCTGGTCGAACCAGCCGGGATGTAGGGTGACATTCCCCGGCATGGCGGGCAGGTCGGTGCTGGTGCTGAAGGTGCCCGCCGGCTCGTTCCCCCAGCTTTCCGGCAGTCCTTCGAAACTGTCAAACCCATGCACAGGCTGGCCCGCCACCGCCGCGATATGGCGCAGGGAGGTGCCGCGCCGCACGCCGAATTCCAGCACCAGCCCCGGTACCTGCGTCTGATCCAACCCATGGCGCAGCAGATCGGCCGACAGGCCGAACAGGCGGCAATCGGGGGCCAGATGCGGACGCAGGGCCAAGGCCCCTTCCAGAATGGCCTGATTACCACCGACACCACTAGAATCAGTGACCGGATCGCCCATCAGGCTGTGATAGGCATCCAGAAAGGCACGGTACTTGCGGTTGGCACCCGGACAATCGGCCGCCTGTTCCAGACGCGCCAGGGCCGCCGGCAGCCCCTGCAGCGCCAGCAGGCAGGCATGGGAGGCGAAAAGGCCAGCGGCATGGCCGGCACGAAGCGTCAGCAGCCGGTCAAACACGGCCAGCGCCCCCACCGCATCACCCAGGGCATGGGCGGACAGCGCGCGCTGATAAAGCAGTTCTTCCGTGACCAGTCCGGATTTTTCCAGGCTTTCGGCGATAGAAATCGTATCCTCGTACCGCGCATCGCGGCGGAGCGCCGTGACCAGCGCATCGGCCAGGGCCGGATCATCCGGCCGGGCGGCCTGCAGCGCCTCCAGCATCGGCACGGCCAGATGCATCAGTCCCAGCCCGTTCAGCGCCCGGGCCAGATCAAAACGAATGGTGGGATCATCCGGCGCCAGGGCCAGCGCCTGTTCCAATGCCGCCCGCGCACTGCCATGTTCATGCAGCCCGATCAGGGCGCGGCCCAGCAGCGCCAGTTCCCCCGCCCCCGTTGGCCCCTGCCCTTGCAGCAGCAGGCGCCGCGCCGCCCGGTAGCGGCCCCCGGCGAGCAATTCGGCAGCCTGGGCTTCACGGGGAGAGGGATGATCGGTCATGGCAGGTGGTCCGGTGGGCGTGAATGCGCTGCTCTAGCAGGAAAGCCGCCCGCACACCAATAGCCCGGATCACAGGGTGAACGTCTCCCCCGTGAAATAGCGCAAATCCCCGCCCTGTTTCTCAATCATGGCGACGCCCCCGGCATCCAGATACCAGCGATGGCGGCTGCCATCTTGCAGGGTCAACTCTCCTGAAGCCCGACAGCCGGAGAAGATGCCATCGGCATAATAGATCATTTTATCGACTTCCCGCGCGTGGCGCAGCCAGTTCGTCACCTGTCGCTCCGTTGGGCGGAATTTGGGGCAGAGATCGGCAGGCATGTTGAGTTCGCCTGCCCGATACAGACCCGTTTCCAGCACTGTCAGATTTTGTACGGGCAAAGTACCATTCGCGGCACTGGTACAGGCGGCCAGCAGCAGGACCGGCCAGACACCCAGGCCATAGCTGGCCTTTACCATTGTGCCGTCTCCGCCTCATGAGGTTTTTTGTAGCTGATTTCCGGGTGCCGATAGATTTCCGCCGCCGGGATCGACAGCAGTCGGCACAGTTCGGCTACCAACCATTGCAGCGAGCGGTTTTGCGCCACTGTCACCGTTTCAAAGACTGCATCTTTGGATTCATCAATCACATTGCCGACAATTTCGATGCCGATGGAGTCGGCATTCATCGGAAAGCGGTCTGGGAACTTCTTACGGCTTTCAATCTTGTGGACACCACTCGGGTTCCAGGTGCCGGGATTAAGCGCCTTCAACTCCTTGGGCGTGCAGACTTTGCGCACCAGACAGCGGGATCGCAACTTACCCACATGCCAGAGCAGCCAACGGATAGAGGCTGTCTGATACAGCGTACCATCCTTGTCGATCAGAAAATGCGCCCCATTCGGGTTGGCAGACTGATAGCTGTTCAAGGTAGACTGCAGGGTAGGAGAGGCAGTTTGATGCACGACGATGCCGTTGATCGCCGTCATCTCCCCCTGGCGTAGATTGAAATAGGGCTGTTTCGTCACTTTCGGATCAACGGCCCAGCCCTCACCATCCAGCAGCATGTGACACCCCGTCCCCGGTCGGATGGGGTATTATGTACCTGCAGACAACACACCTGCAACCGGGCGTCGGTATGATCACCGAAAGGGGCGTTATCCCCGCGGCGGGGGCAGGCCCGCCAGCAATTTGGCCAGCAACCCATCCAGCGCCTGACGTTCCACCGGGTCCAGCCCGGCCAGCAGGCGATCTTCATTGGCGATATGGGGTTCCAGGATGCCGTCGATCAGGGACAGACCCTGGTCGGTCAGCCCCACCAGCAGGCCGCGCCGGTCGGCCGGATTGGCGTGACGTGCCACCAGCCCGGCCTTTTCCAGCCGGTCCAGCCGGCACGTCATCCCGCCAGAGGAGATCATCGCCGCTTCATAGAGTGCGGTCGGCGTCAGCCGGAAGGGGGCGCCGGCCCGGCGCAAGGTCATCAGCACGTCAAATTCGCCATGCTGCAGGCCGTGGGCGGCCAGGAACGGGGCCAGCCCGTCCCGCTGGATCAGTTGTGCCGCCTCCAGCAAACGGCCAATCACCACCATGGGCTGTGCGTCCAGCTCCGGCCGCTCCCGCGCCCATTGCGCCGCTGCTTCGCCGGCCCGATCCCGCATGGCTGCCCCCTATATATCTTAGCGGTAAGATATCTTTTGATAAGACATTATAGCAGGCAAAGGCAGTGCGGCAATCGGGGTGAACCCGGCGGATCGCAACAAAGCCAGAGGGATAGAGTCACCATGACGATTTGTACCACCGCCGCCGGGGCGCCCCGGCGGACCGGCACCGCCCTGGCCATTGCCGGGATGTTGCTGTTGGGCCTGAACCTGCGCCCGGCCCTGGCCGCCATCGGCCCCCTGCTGGATCTGATCCAGCCCGACACCGGATTATCCAGCACGGGCGCCAGCCTGCTGACCGTGCTGCCCATTGTGGCCATGGGGGTTTTCTCCATGGCGGGCGGGATGTTGCGCCGCCTGCTGGGGGAGCGGGGTGGCATCACGCTGGGGGCGGCCCTGGTGGCGCTGGCCTGCCTGCTGCGGGCGGCCCCCCTGGGTGGGCTGGCCATGCTGGGCACGGCCCTGCTGGCCGGCATCGGCATCGCCCTGGTCCAGGCCCTGTTGCCCGCCACCATTAAGCGCCGCCACCCGGATCAGGTGGGGCGGATGATGGGGCTTTACACCACTTCCATCATGGGCGGGGCTTCCATCGCTGCCGCCTCGGCCGCCGGCCTGTCGGACTGGCTGGGCTGGAACGGGGCACTGTCCTTCTGGGCCGTGCCGGCGGCCCTGGCCCTTGTGCTCTGGCTGGTCAGCAGTGGCGATGTCCCGGGCGCCAGCGGGCGTGTGGCAAGCAGCGCCACCGGTCCGGTCAATTGGTGGGGCCGGCGGCGGACCTGGCTGCTGCTGGCCTTTTTCGGCATCGGTACCGGCGCCTTCACCCTGGTGCTGGCCTGGTTGCCGCCCTTTTACACCCAGTTGGGCTGGGACCGGGCGGCGGCGGGATATCTGATGGCCGGTGTCACCATGACGGAGGTGGTGGCCGGGCTGACGGTGTCGGCCGTCATCGGCCGCTTCCATGACCGGCGCGGGCCGGTCTTTCTGGTGTTGAGCCTGCTGGTTGGCGGCTTACTCTGCCTGATGCTGGCCCCGGCGGTACTGGCCCTGCCAGCCTGCATCCTGGTGGGGTTGGGGATCGGGTCCCTGTTCCCACTCTCCATGATCCTGGCCATGGACCAGTCGGAAAACCCCGCCGATGCCGGGGCCCTGCTCTCCATCGTGCAGGGCGGTGGCTATCTGATCGCCAGCCTTATGCCGCTGCTGGCCGGCTGGCTGCGTGACCGGTTCGCTGATCTGACCTGGGCCTGGGCCGCCATGGCCGTTGGTGTGCTGGTGATGATGATCATCACAAGCCGTTTCAAACCGCTGAAGGTGGCGTAATACCAATCCGCCGAGGGTTTGACCCTTGGCGGATTGGAGGCTGGCGACTGCCAGCCCGCGCCCCCATGGGCGCGTAAGCCAAGCCAACGGACGTTGGCGCCGGCGATTGAGGGCCATGATCAGGACCGCCGGTGCTGATCATGGCAACAAGGCGTAACCAGTCACACGATTTCCAGGGATTGCGGCGGACCGTCGGCCAGCAGTTCGGCAATATTCTCCAAGGCCAGCGCCAGGCCGGTATGGTCGGGTGCCGCCCCCAGCGCCACCCGCACATGGCAACCAACAACCTCCCCCACCGCAAAGGCGCTGCCCGGCACCAGGGCTGCACCCGCCCGGCGGGCGGCCGCGACGAAATCCGCCTCCGTCCAGCCGGCTGGCAGGGTCAGCCAGAGGTGATGGCCCTCCGCGCGGGCGGAAACCAGGGCAGGGGGCAACAGACGGGCAGCCAAATGCTGGCGGGCCTGCGCCTCTGCCCGCACGCCCTGCAGAATGGCCGCCGCCGTGCCATCGGCGATCCAGGCCGAGGCGGTGGCCACCGACAGCGGTGGGGGCATCTGGGCGATGGCCCGCAGGGCCGCCCGGCCTTGGGCGGCGCTGGCAACATCCGGGGCCACGATATAGGCCAGCCGCAGACCGGGCGTCAGCACTTTGGCCAGGGTCGCCACATGCCATACCAATTCCGGTGCAAGCGCGGCCAAAGGCGGGAGCGGAGTGACTGGTAACACTCCATAAGCATCATCTTCAATAATACAGAAGCCGTGACGGCGGGCGACCTCCACAATGGCCTGCCGCCGCTCCAGCGGCAGGGTGGCGGTGGTGGGGTTGTGCAGGGTGGGCGTCAGGTAAAGCACATCGACATCGCCCGCCACACAAGCGGCTGCCAGCGCCTCGGGGCACAGCCCGTCGGCATCCATCGCCACGCCACGCACCGCCAGCCCCAGTGCCGCCGCCGCCGCTCGGAAGCCCGGATAGGTGTGGCAGCTGGACAGCACGACCCGCCCCGGCCGTATCAGGGCGCTGAGCAGGGCGGCCAGGGCCGCCTGGGCCCCGCCGGTGATCAGCACCCGCTCCGCTGGCAGATCCGGCAGAACCGGGGCCAGCCAGGCTGCCCCCGCCGCCCGGTCGGCCAGGGCACCGCCGGCCGGTTGATAGGAGAGCAGGCGCAGCAGATCGGCCCGCCGGGTCACCGCCGCCATGGTGCGGGAAAGGGCTGCCTGCAGGTCCAGCCCTTGCGGACGCGGCGGGATATTCATCGACAGGTCCAGTTCCACCGCCCGCACGGCCGGCGGGATCACCACCCGGTCACGCACAAAGGTGCCGCGCCCCACGGCCGTATCCACCAGCCCCCGCGCCCGTGCCTCCCCATAGGCGCGGGTGACGGTGGTCAGGTCGATGCCCAGGGCCGCCGCCAGGGCGCGATGGGTGGGCAGCCGGTCGCCGGGCCGCAACTGGCCATTGGCAATGTCGCTGGCAATCACCTCGGCAATGGCGCGATAAAGCGGGCCGGCCCCGATGCGGCCATGCGGGTTCCAGCCCGCTGCCGGGGACATTGTCTGGATTGTCGGGGGAGCGGGAGGAAGGTGCATGTCAATCCTCTTCCGCGTCCAGCCGGGCCTGTTCTGCCTTGTTCATATATTGCGAACAGACCAGCCAGCCTTTCAGCGGGCGCAGCAAGGCCAGACAGGAAAACACGGCCAGCGGTAACGTGGTGACCAGATGCACCCAATAGGGGGCCTGGAAAGCCAGCTCCAGCCAGACGGCGAAACCGACCAGCGGGAAACTGACAATCGACATGGTGAAAAAGGCGGGACCATCGGCCGGGTCAGCGAAACTGTAATCCAGCCCGCAGACATTGCATTGCTTGGCCAGCGACAGGTAACCCTTGAAAATATGCCCCTTGCCGCAGGCCGGGCAGAGGCCGCGCACCCCCAGCCCCATCGGGGTGCCGGCGAAATCGGACAAGCGACGCGGTTCCATGATCGACCTCACTGTATGGATGTTCTGTTAGAAGAATGTAGGTATTTTTGTCAGACATTCTTCTAACAGTTTCGAGGGGCTGGGCCAGAGGGGCCGCATGAACTGCGACTATCCACCCCAAGCACCCCATACAATCCGGTCAATATGCCGGCGGGTCAGCCGGCGACGGTGATTTCCACCACCAGGGAGCCGACCCCTGCCACGCTGCCTTCCAGCCGGTCGCCGGGCAGCACGGCCCCCACCCCGGCAGGCGTGCCGGTGAAGATCAGGTCGCCGGCAGCCAGGGGCTGGTAGCGCGCCAGTTCGGCGATGATTTCCGGTACGGTCCAGATCATTTCCGACAGATCGCCTTCCTGCCGGGGCAGACCATTCACCGTCAAGGTGATGCGGCCGGTCGCCACCTGGGGCACTTCTACTGCCGGGCGCAGGGCGGAAACCGGGGCGGCGGCGTCAAAGCTCTTGGTCATGTCCCAGGGCTTGCCGCCCTTTTTCATTTCCGCCTGCAGATCGCGCCGGGTGAAATCCAGCCCCACGCCATAGCCGAAAATCGACCCGCCGGGGCCGATGGCCACCACCAGTTCCACCTCGTGATGCAGGTCGGCGGTCAGCGGCGGGTAGGGAACGGCACCGCCGCCCGCCACCAGGGCATTGGGCTGCTTGGTGAAGAAGAACGGCGGTTCCCGGTTGGCCTGCCCCATCTCCCGCGCATGGGAATCGTAATTCCGCCCGACACAGAAGATGCGGCCGACAGGAAACAGGCTGTCACTACCCAGCACCGGCAGGGCGGCAATCGGCGGCGGATCAAAGGCAAAATGGCTCATCAGGGCGGTCCCGGTCTGGGGGGAAGGATGGGCGCAGATAAACACAAGGCCGGGGCGGGAACCAAGCCGCTTGACGCGGCCACGCCATCATGATGTGCCAGGGGTACGGACAGAACAGGGATAAACCCGATGATGAATCGTGAACAGGCGGCGGTGCTGGATCGGGCCGATCCGCTGGCCACTTTCCGGGCGGAATTCGCCCTGCCGGAAGGGATCATCTATCTCAACGGCAATTCGCTGGGCCCCCTGCCTGCCCGTGCTGCGGCGCGGGTGGCGGAGGTGGCGGCCAATGAATGGGGCGAAGGGCTGATCCGCAGTTGGAACAGCGCCGGCTGGTACAGCGCCCCCCGCCGGCTGGGCGACAAGCTGGCCGGGCTGCTGGGTGCCGAATCGGGGGAAATGGTGGTGACGGATGCCACCGGCCTGAACCTGTTCAAGGCCGTGGCCGCAGCATTGGACTTGCGGCCCGACCGCAAAGTGATTGTGATGGAGGGGAGCAATTTCCCCACCAATAATTACATCGTCCAGGGGTTGGCGCGGTTTCTGGATCGCGGCCACACAATTCGCTTTGTCGAGAAAGACGACATTCTCGATGCTATCGGCCCGGATGTGGCGGTGGTGGCGCTGACCCATGTGCATTACAAGACCGCGCATCTGCTGGATATGGCCGGGATCACGGCGGCCGCCCATGTGGCGGGTGCCCTGACGGTCTGGGATTTGTGCCACAGCGCCGGGGCGGTGCCGATCGATCTGAACGGGGCCGGGGCGGATTTTGCCGTTGGCTGCAGCTATAAATATCTCAATGGCGGGCCGGGCAGCCCCGCCTTCATCTTCGCCGCCCGCCGCCACCATGCCTCCATGCGCCAGCCCCTGTCGGGCTGGTGGAGCCATGCGGCCCCCTTTGCCTTTGACCGGGATTTCCAGCCGGCCGAGGGCATTGCCCGGATGCTGACCGGCACCCAGCCCATCCTGTCACTGGCCGGGGCGGAAGCCGGGATCGATCTGGCCTGCCGGGCAGATGCGGCCCGGGCCCGCGCCAAATCCAGCGCGCTGGGGGATATGTTCATTGAATTGCTGGAAATCCGCGTGACCGGGTACGGATTCAGCCTGGAAAGCCCACGGCTGGCAGCCGAACGCGGCGGCCATGTCGCCCTGTCGCATCCGCAGGGCTATCCGATCATGAAGGCGCTGATCGAGGCGGGGGTGATTGGTGATTTCCGGGCGCCGGATACGCTGCGCTTCGGCTTCTCCCCGCTCTATCTGCGCTATGTGGATGTGTGGGACGCGGTGGCCGTGCTGGCGGAGATCATGGCAAGCGGGCGCTGGCAGGAAGCCCGGTTCCAGCAGGTGGAGGCGGTGACGTGAGCTGGCGCCCGTAAGTTTATGACGTATTTCGACTTTCCCTTGTCATTCCCGCGAAGGCGGGAATCCATACAACAGCCCGGATTTTGGATTCCCGTCTTCGCGGGAATGACGGTTAGAGGGTTGAGGGAAACAGAAAGAATTTCGTCATATCGCTAACAGGAATAGGATGGAACCGTGACCGGTTCCGCCCTCTATGCTCATTCCACCTCTGTCAATACGGTGCGGATCGTATCGACGATCTGGTCGATCTGCCCCTTCTCCACGATCAGCGGCGGGGACAGGGCGATGGTGTCGCCGGTGGTGCGGATCAGCAGGCCCTTTTCAAAACATTTCAGGAAGGCGCTGAAGGCTCGTTTGGTCGGCTGGCCGGCAATCGGCTCCAGCTCAATGGCGCCGATCAGGCCCAGATTGCGGATATCCACCACATGGGCCGCATCGCGCAGCGAATGCATGGCCACTTCCCAGTAACCGGCCAGTTCCGCCGCCCGGGTCAACAGCCCCTCATTGCGATAGAGATCCAGCGTCGCCAGACCGGCGGCGGCGGCCAGCGGATGGCCGGAATAGGTGTAGCCATGGAACAGCTCAATGGCGTTTTCTGGCCCGGTCATGAAGGCATCATAGATCTTCTTCTGGAAGAAGACGGCACCCATCGGCACGGTGGCATTGGTCAAGCCCTTGGCCGAGGTGATGATATCCGGCATCACGCCGAAATAATCGGTGGCAAAGGGCGTGCCCAGCCGGCCGAAACCGGTGATGACCTCATCAAAAATCAACAACAGCCCGTGCTTGTCACAGATGGCCCGCAGCTTTTCCAGATAGCCCTTGGGCGGCACCAGCACGCCGGTGGAGCAGGCCACCGGCTCCACAATCACGGCGGCGATGGTGCTGGCATCATGCAGGGCAACAATGCGTTCCAGCTCATCCGCCAGATGGGCGCCCCATTCCGGCTGGCCCCGGCTGAAGGCCTGATGGGTGCGGTCATAGGTGTGGGGCAGATGGTCCACACCTGGCAATTGCGCGCCAAACGCCTTGCGGTTGGTGACGATTCCGCCGACGGAGATGCCGCCGAAACCAACCCCGTGATAGCCGCGCTCCCGCCCGATGAACCGGGTTCGTTGGCCCTCCCCGCGTGACCGGTGATAGGCCAGCGCCACTTTCAGCGCCGTATCCACCGATTCGGAGCCGGAATTGGTGAAGAACACATGGTCTAGCCCCGGCGGCAGCAACTGCACCAGCTGGGAAGCGAACTCAAACGCCACCGGATGGCCCATCTGGAAGGTGGGGGCGAAATCCATTTCCGCCGCCTGTTTCTGAATGGCGGCGGTGATTTCCGCCCGGCAATGGCCGGCATTGACACACCAGAGACCGGCAGTGCCGTCGAGAATCTGCCGTCCATCCTCGCTGCGGTAATACATGCCGTTGGCGGAAACCAACAGCCGTGGCGCCTGCTTGAACTGCCGGTTGGCCGTGAACGGCATCCAGAAGGCATCCAGATTATTGGGGCGCGTCTGCGGGTCGGGCACTCTTGATCTCCGGCAAGGATGGAAGCTTCCGACCAGCATGGCGCTTTCCACCCTGGCTCGGCAAGGTTGGTTTCAAGCGAAATTTCCGTGTCAACCCCTGCCAAACTGTTGCGCCCCCTATGCTTTGCGCGCGCGTGGCTCTATGACAAAGGTTGCGGCATGATCGCCGCCGAAAAAGGCAGTTGGACCCCGTCGGAATGCGTGACGATCAGGAGCTTGGCCCGGAGCCCGCCACAAGGCGGCCCCATCTGCGCACCGCGCTCACGGCCCTGGCTGTGCTGGCGGTGGCAGCGGCGGGATGGTTCGCCGCCACCCGGCTGGCCAATGAGATTTCCTATGACGAGGTGATGGAGGCGCTGCGGGCCACCCCGCTCTGGGCCATCGGTGCGGCCTTGGGCATGACAGCCGCCAGCTTCCTGGCCCTGACCTTCTATGATCGCGCCGCCCTGGCCTGGATCGGCCGGCCCATGCCGTCGCCAACCATCATGCTGGCCTCTTTCTGCGCCTATGCGGTGGGCAATACGGCCGGGTTCGGCCCGCTGACGGCGGGGGCCATCCGCTATCGTTTCTATACCCCGCATGGGCTGGAGCCGGAGGAGGTGGCGCGCATCATCGCCTTTGTCACTGCCACCTTCGGGCTGGGGCTGGCGGCCACCACCGGATTGGGGCTGCTGATTGCCGGCGATGTCGCGGGCCTGGGCCTGCCCGGCAGCGTACCACGCCTGCTGGGCATCACCATCCTGGCCGGGCTGGGCCTGCTGATCTGGCTGGCCGGCCACCAGGGCAGCGTGCAACTGGGCAAAACCCGGCTGATCCTGCCCAAACCCCGGCTGATGCTGGGCCAGATGGCCGCCGCCATTGTCGATATCGCCGCCGCCGGCAGCGCGTTGTGGCTGTTGCTGCCCGGCCTGGAGATCGGCTGGACCGGTTTCATTGCCGTCTATGCCGTGGCCGTGGGGCTGGGCGTGCTGAGCCATGTGCCCGCCGGGCTGGGCGTGTTTGAAACGGTGATCCTGGCCGCCTTGGGCAGCCGGGTGGATACCGAACAGGTGCTGGGCGCCTTGTTGCTGTATCGCGTCATCTATCATGTGGTGCCGCTGCTGCTGGCCGGGCTGGTGGTCAGCGTGCTGGAAACCCGGCGTGCCGCACTGGCCGTGGCGGGATCGCGCCTGGGCAAGGTGGGCGGGCGCATGGCGCCGCCGGTGCTGGGCACGCTGGCGCTGGTGCTGTCGGCCATGCTGATCTTTTCCGGCGTCACCCCGGCAGCCGACCGCGATCTGGAACTGCTGTCGAACCTGTTGCCGCTGCCCCTGCTGGAAGGGGCGCATTTTCTCTCCTCCATCCTGGGGCTGGGCCTGTTCATCGTGGCGCGCGGGCTGGTCTATCGCCTGGATGGTGCCTGGTGGGCGGCTGTGGCGATGCTGCCCGTTGCCATCCTGCTGTCGCTGGCCAAGGGGCTGGCCCTGACGGAGGCGTGCCTGCTGGGCAGCCTGCTGCTGCTGCTGCTGTTCAGCCGGCGCCGGTTCGACCGGCGCAGTTCCCTGCTGCACCAGACCCTGACCACCCGCTGGTTGCTGGCGGTGGGGGTGCTGCTGCTGACGGCGCTGACCATCCTGTTCTTCGTCTATAAGGATGTGGAATACGCCCATGGCCTGTGGTGGCAGTTCGAGTTTTCCGAGGAGGCGCCGCGTTCCCTGCGCGCCATGCTGGGGGTGGGTCTGGTGGCTGGCGTGGCCGCAGCACTCTCCCTGCTGGGCCATAGCCGGGTGCGCAGCGGCCCCGCCGGGCCGGCGGAACTGACCCGCGCCCGCGCCATCGTCGATGCCCAGCCGCGCACCGGTGCCCTGCTGGCCCTGCTGGGCGACAAGAGCCTGCTGTTCTCCGACGATGGCCGGGCCTTCATCATGTATGGCTGCCAGGGCCGATCCTGGATCGCCCTGTTCGATCCGGTCGGCCCGCGTGATGCCTGGCCGCAACTGGTCTGGCGCTTTGTGGAAATGGCGCGCGCCGCCGGCGGCCGGGCGGTGTTCTATGAGGTGGCGCCAGAAAATCTGGCGCTTTATGCCGATGCCGGGCTGGCCGCCTTCAAGCTGGGCGAAGATGCCTTCCTTGACCTGCCCCCGTTCGACCTGAAAGGGGCCAAACGCGCCAACCAGCGCAATGCCCTGAACCGGGGGGAGCGCGACGGGCTGGTGTTTGACATCATCCCGGCAGAGGCCGTGCCGGCGGCCATGGCGGAACTACAGGCCGTTTCCGATGATTGGCTGGAGGCGCATGAGGTGCGGGAGAAACGTTTCTCCTTAGGCGCCTTCGAGCCCGATTACCTGGCGCTGCGGCCGGTGGCCGTGCTGCGGCGTGACGGCGCCATCGTCGCCTTCGCCAACCTGATGAGCACGGACCTGAAGGAGGAGATCAGCATTGATCTAATGCGCTTCTCCCGCGCGGCACCGCCGGGGGCGATGGAATATCTGCTGCTGCGTCTGATTCTGCTGTGCAAGGAACAGGGCTATCAGCGTTTCAACCTGGGCATGGCGCCGCTGGCCGGCCTGTCGGACAGCGATGCCGCCAGCATGTGGCACCGGGTGGGCCGCGCCGTCTATGACCATGGCGACCGTTTCTATAATTTCAGCGGCCTGCGGGCCTTCAAGTCAAAGTTCCAGCCCCGGTGGGAGGCGCGGTACATGGCGGTTTCCGGCGGCATCAACCCGATGCTGGCCCTGGCCGATGTCACCGTGCTGATCAGCGGCGGTTTGCGAGGTGTGGTGGGTAAATGAGTAAAAGTGCAAAGCTGGCCCTGATCTGGGTCATCACCTTGTCATTGCTGACATTTTTCGGCTGGCGCACCTGGCGTGATGTGGCCCATCAGGGCTATCTGCCCCCCACCATGCCCGGCGGGCTGCTGGGCCGGCTGCATCTGTACCAGCCCGTCGGTGACAATACCGGCGCGGTGATCCTGTTCTCCCAGGGCAAGGGCTGGGGCGCGGCCGAGCAGGAACTGGCCGAGCGTCTGGCCGATCAAGGCATCCTGGTCATCGGTGCCAGCCTGGATCAGACCCTGGCCGCCATGGAACGGGAAAAGGTGGACTGCCTGGAACCGAAATGGGTGGTGGAGGATATCAGCCGCAATACCCAGCGCTATCTGCGCAGCGGCACCTATCACCTGCCTGTGCTGGCCGGCATCGGCCCCGGTGCCACCCTGGCCCTGCGCATCGGGGCGGAAACATCCCGCGCCACCACCGGTGGCGTGGTGGCCATTGACCCCGCCCCCGGTGGGGAATCGAAGCGACCGATTTGCCCCAATGACGATATTAATAGCGATCGCTCGGCTGTTTTCGCCAAGATAGTCGTGACCGGTGACGGCGATCTGGCGCGGGCGACTGCGGAAGCAGCCACCATGCGCGCGCCGGAGCCGATCCGCAGCCCGGCCTCCGCCGCCGATGCCCTGGCCGAGGCGGTAATGGCCCGCATCGCCACCCTGGCACCAACGGATGACAATACGCTGGACAGTCTGCCCCTGGTGGAAATGCCGACCAAACCAACCCACGGCGTGATCGCCTTCGTCTATTCCGGTGATGGCGGCTGGCGTGACCTGGACAAGGATGTCGCCGAACGGCTGGTGGCGGAGGGCATCCCCACCATCGGCCTGGATATGCTGCGTTATTTCTGGTCTTACAAGAAACCCGTCGAGGCTGCGCGTGACCTGTCACGCATGATTCGCTTCTACCACGCGAAATGGCCGGAGGCACGGGTGGTGTTGGTGGGCTATTCCTTCGGGGCCGATGTGCTGCCCGCCATCTATAACCAGTTGCCGGATGAGGATAAGGCGGCGGTGCACCAGCTTTCCCTGCTGGGTGTGTCCGACAAGGCGAATTTTGAGATTTCGCTGGATGAGTTCCTGAACAACGGCAATGACAAGGCTGAACCCATTCTGCCGGAATTGAAGCGCATCCCGCTGGGGCTGATCCAGTGCTTCAATGGCAAGGAGGATGAGGAAAGCCTCTGTCCGACGCTGCAGAAAATGGGGGTGGAGACCATCACCACCGAAGGCGGCCACCATTTCGATGGAAATTACGAGCATCTGGCGGAGATGATCGCGGACGGGGCGAAGCGGCGCCTGCAGGCGGTGTCCACAAGCCCTTGATATCCAAAGAGGAGTGCGACATGTCCGTCGGTATCAAGTTGTAAATTCGTCCCTATTCTCCCTCCCGCCGATCGGCGAAGGCGGCAGGGCGCAGTTTGATGATATGGTCGGCATTGGCGCTGCTACCATTCGGGCGGTTACCCAGATAATAGCTTTTCTGCCATTTTGCCGACCGTGCTGCGGATTCCGGCTGAGCCAACTCGGCGTTGAAGCGGGTGCGCCCCTCTGACCATGAATGATATTCGGCCAGCAGGTCGGGTGCATCGGACAGGCGGCGGATTTCCGGTTCCACCTGTCCGATCAGGTCGCGCCGCACCGGGAACAGGCCGCAAAACGGCTCCCCCGCCTCAAACCGCACCGTCTGGCCGGGACGGGTGAATTTCCAGTTCATGGTGAAGCTGTAGGGTGCCCAGTCGGTTTCCACCACCCCGGTCAAGGGCGCGATAGCATCCTTGGGCGCATTGGCCGGCCCCTGCACATACAGGTTCCAGCCCGGTTCGGTGCGGAACAGTGCCTCGACATGGAAGGTCAGGATGCCGGACCCGAAATGCGAAATGGCCGGCGGTCGGTCGCCGGCATCCAGTGTCACCCGCATCGCTGTTGGGCTGGTGCCGCCATCCCAGATGGCACTGAACCCGATGGGGCAGAGGATTTCCCAGCCATGCGCATTGGCAATATTCAGCGGCAGGCAGCGATAGGCATAGCCGTCCGGCGTGGCATCCATCCAGTCCCGCGTCGCCGGTGCCGGGCGCAGCAGCGGCGGCGGATCATAGAGCGCGTAGCAGGTCAGCTTCATGCCTCGCCTTTCCAATGCCATTCTGGTGTGATCGGTTACACCCGCTGTGGCATCAGCTCCGCCCCAATATCCAAGCCGGGCTGATCGGATATCTGCATCAGCAGTTCATCCACCTCCCGCTCTGCCGTATCGGCATAGCGGTCGAACAGGGTTTCCACCACCAGGGCCTGGAACTTTTCCCGCGGGCAATGACCGCTGACATAGTCGCTGTCCAGCGCCACCTGCTGGGCGGTGCGGAACGGTCCGGTCAGGGCAGGGGGCACGGCGGCGGCATCCAGCAGGCAATGCAGGCCCAGCACGCCATCATCCCAGGCCAGGATGCTGGCGGCCTGGCTGGCAATATTGGCCCGCGCCGCCATGCCGGCGACGAACAGTTCCAGATCGCCGGCGCACAGCGCGCGGAACAGCACCTGCGGCGTCAAACGGCCCTGGCGGAACAGGTGGCGGGCCACCATTTCCGCATCATCCGGCGACAGCAGCAGCGGCTGCAGCAGGCGCAGCGTCGCCGCCTCCCGCCCGCCCTCGGCCAGCCTTTTGGCCAGGGATGGTTCGATTTGGTGATCCTGGATCAGTTGCTGGCGCACATCTTCCGACACCAGGGCGATCATGCGTTCGACCATGGCCAGGGTGATTTCCGGCCGGGCCGCCACGCTGTCGGCCACCAGCCGGAACTGGCCGAACCGCTCGGCCGCGCGTTCCAGCGTGGTTTCCTTCACGGCGGCTCCACGATTGCGCAACAGATGCACCACGGTCAGCACATTGCCGGTTTCCACCAGGGCAGCCGACACGGCGGCCGAGACACTGCGGCGGCCGGCAATGGCCAGTTGCTTCTGCGCATCCCGTTCGGCCACCACCTCCAGCAGCAGCGCCTCCGGCAGCCCGTCCACATATTTCAGGATGGGCACGGCCACCTGCGCCACGTCACGCACCAGCCGTTCGGCCAGATCACTGGTCAGGATGGGGCTGTTATGGATCTGCCAGGCGACCGCGGCCCGTACCTCCGTTTCGGCATCGGCGGCAAAGGCGCGCAGAATATCCAGCGCCAACCGCTTTTCCGTTTCGGTCAGGCTGCCTTCCTCCATCTCCGTGACCAGCTTGGCCATGGTTTCGATGCGGGATTCCGCACCGGGCTGGCGCAACAGCCGATCAACATCCCGGCTGGTCAGCCGGGCACGGATAATGGGCCGGGGCGGGGCGGCCAGATCCCCTTCTTGCAGGCGGGGAACGATGCCCATGCCTCAGTCCTGGCCGCGGCCGTCATAGCGGACGATATCACCCCACATACGCTCCAGCCGGCGCAGCATCCGATAGGTCGTTTCCAGATCGGTACCATCGGCGGGGTTGCGCAGCAGCTGGGTGGCCTGCCGGTTTTCCAGCTTGCCGATCTCCGCACACAGCCATTCGCCCTTTTCCGACAGACGCAGCCGGGCGGCGCGGCGGTCGCGCTGGGAAGCGGCCCGGTCAACATAGCCCTGTTCGACCAGATGCTTCAGATTATAGCTGGCGTTGGAGCCCAGATAATAGCCGCGCTCCATCAGGTCGCGGACGGACAGCTCATCATCGCCGATATTCAACAGCATCAGCACCTGCATCGGGCTGATATCATCCACGCCGATCCGGCCCAACTCCACCCGCACCACGTCATGCAGCCGGCGCTGCATATGATCGATGACACGGGCAATATCCCGATAAAGGGCCACAGTGCTGGCAGGCGAGGTATCCCCGGTGCGGCCATCGGGCTGGCGAGCCTCTACACCCCGGTTCTCCACCGAACGTTCGGTGCCGTCGAGTGACCGGTCACCAATCCGGGTCAATCTGATCATCTTGCCAAATCCCTCTTCGCCCGCCGCCATCCGTCATCCCCTTTGGATCATCCCGCCGGATTTGCATCCACACGCATTATATCCAAACGTCATAGACGGGCCGCACCCAGCGGGGCGGCGGCGCCTGCACATTTACCCAGTCCTAGATTATCGTCTATCCGCGGCACTGCAAGGATATCCGTCACAGATTTCCCCCATGCAGTGGAGATAGAACGGAAGGCGGGGGTCAGATATCGGCCCCTGCATCCACATAATCGCCGAACACATGGTCCATCACGCGGGCCGGGTTGGCGCAGCCGGCCTCCCCCACCACCTTGGCGGGGACACCGGCCACGGTGACGCAGGGCGGCACATCGCGCAGCACCACCGAACCGGCGGCCACGCGGGCGCAATCACCGATGCGGATATTACCCAGCACCTTGGCATTGGCGCCCAGCAGCACGCCGGAGCCGATCTTGGGATGGCGGTCGCCATGTTCCTTGCCATTGCCGCCCAGATTGACCCCGTGCAGCATGGAAACATTGTCGCCGACCACGGCGGTTTCCCCCACCACCACGCCGGTGGCATGGTCAATCATCACCCCGCGCCCGAAACGGGCAGCCGGGTGGATATCGACGCCAAAGACGACGGAGGAACGGCTCTGTAGGTAATAGGCGACGTCGCGCCGTCCCATATGCCACAGCCGATGGGCCAGCCGGTGCGTCTCCAAGGCCTGGAAGCCCTTGAAATACAGCACCGGTTCGATATGGCGGCCGCAGGCCGGGTCACGGTCCAGCACGGCGGCGATATCGGCGCGGAACACCTGGCCCAGTTCCGGCTCTGCCTCCACCGCCGTCTGCAGCGCCTGCACCAGCAGTTCGGCCGGCATGTCGGTATGGTGCAGCCGGTTGGCGATGCGGTGGATGACGGCCGATTCCAGATTGGGCTGATTCAGGATGGCGCCATAGAACAGGCTGGCCATCAAGGGTTCCGCCACCACGGCCTGCTGCGCCTCTGCGCGCAGGGCGGCCCAGATCGGGTCCAACTGGGGCACAAGGTCGGTGTTCTGGGCGGTTGCGCGTGCAGACATGGGATCAGCCCCCCTGCTTTCCATGAAGAATGGCTTTGCCGGTTATTTGATCACCGGCGACGCTTGGTGCAAGCGGGAAACACCCTGCCGCCCGGCATGGTTGCCACGCGCCCGGCGGGGTGCCGGGTGTTACAGGGCTCACGCCGGGTCGCCACTGCCATCCGCAATGGCGCTGGCAGGGAAACTGTCGGGGAACAGCCAGGGGCGCATATCGTCCAGCAGCCGGCGATTGCCCAGGGGCAGGGGCAGTTGCTTGCCCGCATCGCTGGTGATGGCGCCGGGGAAATGCCGGCTGGCCCGCCGCACCTGGCGCACCGCTTCCAGATCGTCACAGCGCGTGGTGATGAACAGGGCCTGCGGGGTCGGGCCATTCTCCCCCGCCGTCACCTGCCATAACTCATACAGCACCCCGTCATCCCAGGCGCGGTGCAGCGTTTGAATCCGGTGGGTGATGCCATCGCGGCCGATCTGGAACAGGGCCAGATAGCGCTCATTGTTCAGGGCCGGCTGCGCCGTCAGCACCACGCCCCATTGTGCCGCCAATGTTTCCGGCAGCACAGACAACCCATCCAGGCCCGCCGGTGGCTGCTCCAGCAGGGTGACGGCTTGTTCAATCATCCAGATGGCGGCCGCATCCAGGTTGGCGACTGTATCGCCCTTATTCCCACCCATCACCATTTTGGTTTTCCATCTGTCCGGCGCTGCCCATCCTGTCGGCCGGTTCCGGTTATTTATGCGATTGCGTGACCAGGGCCACCATGAAGCCCTGGCAATTATGGTAAAGCCTGGGCGTCGTGTGCGGTTGTAGCAACTTTTCGTCCTATAGCACCTTTGATAGTATTGCCGCGCTCTATGATAAAGATTCGATAATAGATTTAAAATCGAAATGTATGAGATGCCTGCAAGCTTTCTTGCGTCCAATCCCCCCGGCTGACATGGTTGGCAACAAGACCCGTGCCAGGATTGGATGATGCCGGATATTGAGAAAACAACCCCCAATGGCTGCCCGGTGGAACCGGCGGTGCGCACCATCGCCATGCCGGGGGATACCAACCCGGCCGGCGATATTTTCGGCGGCTGGCTGATGGCGCAGATGGATCTGGCCGCCGGCAATGCGGCCGCTCGCCGGGCGCGCGGCCGCTGTGCCACCATCGCCGTGGATGCCATGGTGTTCATCCGGCCCGTGCTGGTGGGGGATGAGGTGAGCCTTTATGCCGACATCACCCATGTCGGCCGCAGCTCCATGAAAGTCCATGTGGAAGCCTGGCGCCGCAGCCGGGAGGGGGAGGAGCGTTTCAAGGTGACGGAGGCTTTGTTCACCTTCGTTGCCATCGATGGGGAGGGCCGCCCCCGCCCGGTGCCGCCGCTGGATTGACGGGATCGGTCAGTCTGGCTGGCCACCGGCCCGGAAGCGGCCAGCCAGCCAGGTGCAGACGATCAGCTGGATCTGATGGAAGATCATCAGCGGCAGGATCAGCAGCCCCACCTGACCGGCAGAAAACAGCACGCCGGCCATCGGCACGCCGGAGACGAGGCTTTTCTTCGATCCGCAGAAAATCAGGGTAATGCGGTCCGCCCGGTTGAAGCCCAGCAACCGTCCGGCCAGGGCTGACAGCACCAGCGCCAGCGCCAGCAGCACGGTGCTGGCCACCAGAATGGTGACCAGATCGATCGGCGCCACCTTGTGCCACAGCCCTTCGGCCACGGCGGCGCTGAAGGCGGAATAGACCACCAGCAGGATGGATCCCCGGTCGCTATAGCCGATCAGTTGCTTATGCCGCGCCACGAACGCACCGATCAGCGGGCGCAGCAAATGGCCGCCGACAAACGGCACCAGCAATTGCAGCAGGATCGATTCGATGGCGTGCAGCGAAATCCCCGCCTCCCCGTTGGTCTGCATCAGCAGGCCGACCAGCACCGGCGTGATAAAGATGCCCAGCAGGTTGGAAGCCGAGGCAGAGCAGATGGCCGCCGGCACATTGCCGCCGGCCATGGAGGTAAAGGCGATGGAGCTTTGCACCGTGGAGGGCAGCAGGCAGAGGTAAAGCAGGCCCCCGGCGATGCCCGGCGACAACAGCCATGCCGGCAGCAACCCCATGCCCAGCCCCAACAGGGGGAACAGCACAAAGGTGGTGGCCAGCACCGTCAAATGCAGCCGCCAATGCCCGATGCCGGCTAGAATGGCCTCGCGCGACAGCTTGGCACCGTGGAAGAAGAACAACAGCGCGATAGCGATATCGGCCGCCACATCCACCCACCCCACCAGCACCCCGCTTGCGGGAAACAGGGCGGCCAGCCCCACCGTTGTCAACAGGGCCAGCAGGAACGGGTCGATCACCGTGCGCAGGAAACGGAACATGGTCGCAGGCCTACATCATCATCTTCGCCTTGCCTTGACTTAAAGCCCCAATTCCCCGCCGCACCAACCCCGCACCGCACATGGGTTCCATGCCCGTCCCCCTATGCTGGGCCGATAGGGGCGCCACGGTACGGTCAAAGCCATTATCGCGGGTGACAAGCAGCCTTAGTGCTGATAAGGGTATATCAATATACCATTTAATGTTCCGCTTCAGCGGGCAAGGCTTTTGGGGTTGGGGCAGTCTCTCATGGCGAAAACGTTGGTGGAAAAGTTATGGTCACGGCATTGCGTCGCCGATCTGGGCGATGGGACGGACCTGCTTTACATCGACCGGGTGCTGCTGCATGAGCGCACCGGCTCCATCGCGCTGAAGGGGCTGGCTGAACAGGGGCGTGCCGTGCGCCACCCGGACCGCGCCTTTGTCTGTATGGACCATATTGTCGATACGCGGCCGGGCCGGGGGGATGAAACCCTGATGCCGGGCGGCGAAGCCTTTATCCGCGAAACCCGCGCGGCGGCCAATGCCGCCGGCATCCGCATCTTCGATATTGGTGATAACCGTCAGGGCATTGTGCATGTGGTGTCGCCTGAACAGGGCATCGCCCTGCCGGGGCTGACCCTGGTCTGCCCGGACAGCCATACTTGCACCCAGGGCGGGCTGGGTGCCTTGGCCTGGGGCATCGGCTCGTCGGAGGCGGCGCACGCGCTGGCCACCCAGACGCTGGTGGTGCGCCGCCCGCGCCAGATGCGGGTGTGGTTTGAAGGCGAATTGCCGCCCGGCGTCGGCGCCAAGGACATGATCCTGCACCTGATTGCGGCCCATGGGGCCGGCGGCGGGTCTGGCTATGCCATTGAATTTGCCGGGTCCGCCGTTTCCGCCTTGTCGGTGGAAGCGCGCATGACCCTGTGCAACATGGCCGTCGAATTCGCGGCCTGGACCGGCCTGTGTGCGCCCGATGCCAAGACCATCGCCTGGGTGGAGGGGCGGCCCTTCGCGCCCAAGGGGATGGCTTGGGCGCAGGCGCTGGCCGATTGGGCCGATCTGGTGACCGACGCCGGTGCGATCTTCGACAAGGAAATCGTGGTGGATTGCGCCAGCATCGCCCCCACCATCACCTGGGGCACCAGCCCGCAACACGCGTTACCGGTCACGGGTTTGGTGCCTGATCCCGCCCATGCTGCCGATGCCAACGCGGCCGAGGCCCAGCGGCGGGCGCTGACCTATATGGGGCTGGAGCCGGGGCAGGCGCTGGCGGGGCTGCCCATCGATGGCGCCTTCATCGGCAGTTGCACCAACAGCCGCCTGTCGGACCTGCGGGCCGCAGCCGCCATCCTGAAGGGCCGGCATGTGGCACCGGGCGTGCGCGCCATCTGCGTGCCCGGTTCCGGTCTGGTGAAGGCAGCGGCGGAGGCCGAGGGCCTGCATCAGATCTTCCTGGATGCCGGGTTTGAATGGCGCGAAAGCGGCTGTTCCATGTGCTTCTTCGCCGGGGGCGAGAGTTTCGGCAAGGGGGAGCGGGTGGTGACCTCCACCAACCGCAATTTTGAAAACCGCCAGGGGCCGGGTACGCGCTCGCACCTGGCCAGCCCGGTCACGGTGGCGGCATCGGCCATTGCCGGTCGCATTGCCGATGCCCGCGCGCTGGTCGCCCAGCCGGTGGAGGCTTGATCCCATGGAAAAATTCATCCGCCTCACCGGCATCGCCGCCCCGCTGTTCCGCGCCAACGTGGATACGGACGCCATCATCCCGTCCCGCGAAATGAAGCGCGTCTCCAAGGAAGGGTTGGGGGAGGGCATGTTCGCCGACTGGCGTTACAGCGACGTGGCGAACCGGGTGGAAAACCCGGATTTCGTGCTGAACCGCGCGCCCTTCCGCCAGGCCCCGATCCTGCTGGCCGGGGCCAATTTCGGCTGCGGTTCCTCGCGCGAACATGCCGTCTGGGCCTTGAAGGATTATGGGGTGCGCTGTGTCATCGCCCCCAGCTTCGGGGCGATTTTCCAGGGCAATTGCGTGCGCAACGGCATCCTGCCGCTGGTGCTGCCGGAACCGGAGGTGGCGGCCTTGGTGGAAGCCGCCGGTCCCGCCCCACTGGCCATCGATCTGGATGGCCAGACTGTCCACAGCGCAGACGGGCGCACGCTTTCCTTCAGCATTGCCCCGGCGGATCGGGAGATGTTGCTGGAAGGGCTGGATGCCATCGGTGTCACCCTGAAGCGGCTGCCCGCCATTGCGGAATTCGAGGGTGCCTACCGCACCCGCCATCCCTGGATGTTTGCCTGATTTTCCTTTTTTTGAGGGATTGAAATGCCGAACGATAACAGCACCGCCCCCCTGCCGCTGGCCGGGCTGAAAGTGGTGGAATTCACCCATATGGTGATGGGGCCGGCGGTCGGCATGGTGTTGGGCGACTTAGGTGCCGATGTCATCAAGGTGGAACCGATCGGCGGCGACAATACCCGCCGCCTGCTGGGGGCTGGCTCTGGCTATTTCCCCATGTATGGCCGCAACAAGCGCAGCCTTTCCGTGGACCTGAAGTCCGAGGAGGGCAAGCAGATTGCCTTCGACCTGATCGACAAGGCCGATGTGCTGATCGAAAATTTCCGCCCCGGCGCCATGGAGGCGCTGGGCTTCGGGGAGAAGGCGCTGGCCGCCCGCAACCCCAATCTGGTCTATTGCTCGGCCAAGGGCTTCCTGTCTGGCCCCTATGAACATCGCGCCGCCCTGGATGAGGTGGCACAGATGATGGGTGGCCTTGCCTATATGACCGGCCCGCCGGGCCGCCCCTTACGCGCCGGTTCGTCGGTGATCGATGTGATGGGCGGGCTGTTCGGGGTGATCGGCGTGCTGGCCGCCCTGATCCAGCGCGGCACGCTGGGCCGGGGTCAGACGGTGAAATCGGCCCTGTTTGAAAATTGCGTCTTCATGGTCGGTCAGCATATGGCCCAGTACGCCGTGACCGGTAACGCCGCGCGTCCGATGCCGGTGCGTATTTCCGCCTGGGCCATCTATGACCAGTTCCGCACCAAGGAAGATGAGATCGTCTTTGTCGGTGTGGTGACGGATGGCCAGTGGGTCAGCTTCTGCAAGGCGTTCGGCCTGGACGATTTTGCTGCTGATGAAACGCTGGCCCGGAATAATGGCCGCGTGCAGGCGCGTGACCGGGTGATCCCGCGTGTCCAGGAACTGTTCCAGACCTTCACCAAGGCCGAACTGCTGCAAAAGCTGGAAGAAATCGGCCTGCCCTTTGCCCCGATCAACCGGCCGGAAGATCTGTTCGAAGACCCGCATCTGGTGGAATCCGGCGGCCTGCTGGAACTGCATCTGCCCGATGATCAGCGTTCCATCCGCCTTCCGGCTCTGCCGGTGGAAATTGACGGCAAGCGCCCGACCATCATCCATGATCTGGCCAAGCCGGGCGCGCACAGCAAATCGGTGCTGGCCGAACTGGGCTATGACACCACCCGCATCGATGACCTGCTGGCGCGCGGCCTGATCGCCCAGGCGGAGGGTTGAGCCATGGCCGGAACCTTTATCGAGATTTCCGAGGTCGGCCCCCGCGACGGGCTGCAGAGCATCAGCCCGATCATGCCGACGGCGGCCAAGAAAGCCTGGATCGCCGCAGAGGCAGCAGCCGGCGTGCGGGAGATTGAGGTTGGTTCCTTCGTGCCGGCCAAGGTATTGCCGCAACTGGCCGATACGGCGGAAATCGTGGCCTATGCCCGCACCATTCCGGGCCTGACCGTTGCCGTTCTTGTGCCAAATCTTAAGGGTGCGGAAGCGGCCATTGCGGCGGGTGCGCATAAGATCACCATCCCGCTGTCGGTGTCGGAAACCCATTCCCTGCGTAATGTCCGCCGCACCCATGCGCAGATGCTGGAAGAAACGGCGGCCATTGCCGAGCGCATCAAGGCGCTGCCGGCGAAAAGCCGGCCCAAGTTTGAAGGCGGTCTGTCCACCGCCTTTGGCTGCACCCTGGAAGGGGTGGTGCCGCAGAAAAAGGTGCTGGAAATCGCCGAGGCCCTGATGAAGGCCGGCTGTGACGAGGTGGGCCTGTCCGACACCACCGGTTACGCCAACCCGGCCCAGTTGCGTTCGATGATCCGCGCCGTGCGTGGCGTGGTGGGCGACCATGCCTGCAGCGGTGTGCATCTGCACAATACGCGCGGGCTGGGGCTGGCCAATGCGCTGGTGGCGCTGGAAGAGGGGATCACCACCCTGGATGCCTCTCTGGGCGGCATCGGCGGTTGCCCCTTCGCGCCGGGTGCGTCCGGCAATATCGTCACCGAAGATCTGGTCTTCATGCTGGCGGCCATGGGCTTTGACACCGGCATCGACCTGGAAAAGCTGCTGGCCGTGCGTGATATCGTGAAGCAGGCCCTGCCGGAAACGGAACTGTACGGCTTCACGCCGGATGCCGGCCTGCCCAAGGGCTTCGTGGCTGGCGCCCCCTATCCGCCGAATGAAAAGTGAGTAATGACGCGGCCCCAGCCGCTGGCCAGATGCCCAGCCGTCGCCAGATGCTGGGCTTCGGTGCCTTGGGGCTGGGCATGTTTCTGGCCATCTTGAATGTCCAGATCGTTGCCGCCTCTCTTGGCCCCATCCGTGATGGGTTGAAGGCCAGCGCCGATCAGATCAGTTGGGTCCAGACCAGCTATCTGATTGGTGAGGTGCTGATGATCCCGCTGACCGGGATGCTGACGCGCATCCTGTCCAGCCGATACCTGTTCGTGCTGTCCGCCGGTGGCTTTGCCCTGTCCAGCATTGGCTGCGCCTTGGCCAGCAGCATGGAAGCCATGGTGGCAGCCCGCGCCATCCAGGGTTTCATGGGCGGGTCCATGGTGCCGGCCATCTTCGTGGCCGTGTTCCGCCTGTTCCCCGATGGCAGGCGCGGGGCGGCCATGGCGGCGGTCACCGTGCTGGGCACCTTGGCCCCCACCTTTGGGCCGACGCTGGGCGGGCTGGTCACGGCGGCCCTGTCCTGGCATTGGCTGTTCCTGATCAATGTCTTTCCCGCGCCCCTGATCATGCTGATCGGCTGGCGCACCATTGATTGGGACAAGCCCGACTGGTCGCTGGCCCGCCATATCGACCTGACCGGCACCGTGCTGCTGACCCTGGCCTTGGGTGGCGGCATCTATGTGCTGGAAGAAGGCCATCGCCATGGTTGGTTCGGCAGCGTAACAATAACCATTTCCAGCGCTGTTGCCCTGGTGGCCTCCCTGCTGCTGGCCTTCCGGCTGCGTTATGCCCGCTATCCGGTGGTGGATATGGCCCCATTCCGTCAGCCGCTTTTCATCATTGGCAGCGCCTATTCGGTTTTGATCGGCATCGGCCTGTTCGGCACCGTGTTCTTGCAGGTGTTGTTCATGGATATGGTGCTTCATTTCGACCCCGTTACAATCGGCGTCGTCATGGGCATATCCGGGCTGGCCCAGTTCTTCTTGACCCCGCTGGTCGGCTGGGCCAGCGACCGGGTGGAGCCGCGCCTGCTGCTGGGGCTGGCGCTGGCCTGCTTCGTGGCGGCGGCCTGGTGGCTGGCCGGTGTGGGGCCGGGCTGGGGGCAGGGCGATTTCATCGGCCCGCAGGTGCTGCGCGCCATCGCCATTTCCTTCATCTTCCCGCCGGTCAGCCTGATCACCTTTGCCCGCATCGCCCCCCGGCTGGTGCCCGATGCCAGCGGTATCTATAATCTGGTGCGTATGCTGGGCGGGGCGGTGGCCATTGCTGGCCTGAACAGCATGATCTCCCTGCGGGAAGTGGCGCACCGGGCCGCAGGCCAGGCGGATGCGCTGGCCCTGGCCTTTCAGGATGCCTTCCTGCTGATCTTTGCCCTGTGTGTGCTGGCCCTGTTGGCCTGCTGCTTCCTGCCCAGCCTGAAGCGCTCCGCGTCATAAAGGGGGTTCCCCGCCCGCCACGGGGGCTCTACCCTGATCCATGGATGGGCCGTTCCGGTGGGACGGCCCGCTTTGAATGGGTAAAAGGTTTTTCGTGATGTTGGACAAGTTGCTGCGCGGTGTTGCCATCGCCGATCTTGAAACCGCGATGGAACGGCTGGGCCTGGCGGCGACGCTGGAAACGCTGCCCAATGGCACGCCGGTGCTGCGCTCTGCCATTGGTGGGCTGGCCTTCAATGTGCGTCCCGGCGGGCTGATGGCGTCGGAAGACGGGCAGCGCCATGGCGATTTCAGCTTCAACCTGATGGTTCAGACCGAAAAGCCGGTGGATGGCAATATCCTGAATGAATGGAACCGACAAAAGCGCTTTGGTCGCCTGTTCCAGCGTGATGATTTCCTGGTGCTGGAAATGGATGTGCTGGCCGTGGGCATCAGTGGTGATCAGATCCTGGCCAGCCTGGAAATCTGGGGCCGGCTGGTGGTGGAGGTCTTGACCTTCCTGCGCACCGCCCACGCCCCCGCTGCCGGTAATTCCTGAGCCAGAAGAAGCCGTTACGGCAGCAGCACCGCAGCACCGGTAAAGGCACCGGCCCGCAGGTCGGCCAGTGCCTCATTGGCGCGGATCAGCGGATAGGCGTGGATTTCCGTATGGAGGGGGATACGTCCTGCCAGTTCCAGGAATTCCAGTGCATCCTGCCGCGTCAGGTTGGCGACCGACAGCAATTGCCGTTCCTGCCATAACAGGTGATAGGGCATGGCGGGGATATCGCTCATATGGATGCCGGCGCAGACGACACGCCCGCCGGGTTTGACCGCCGCCAGGGCTGCCGGCACCAGGGTGCCATCCGGGGCGAACAGGATGGCGGCATCCAGCGGTTCCGGTCCTGGCGCGTCCGAGGGGCCGGCCCAGTCCGCCCCCATCCGCCGGGCGAAATCCATCGCCGCCGCATCGCCCGGCCGCACAAAGGCATAGACCCGCCGTCCCTGCGCCTTGGCCACCTGGGCGATGATATGGGCGGCCGCTCCAAAACCATAAAGCCCCAGCCGCTTCCCCTCGCCCGCCATCCGCAGCGCGCGATAGCCGATCAGCCCGGCGCAAAGCAGCGGGGCGGCGGCCGCATCGCTGTACCCATCCGGGATGGCGAAGCAGAAGCGGGCATCGGCCAGGATATGGCTGGCATAGCCGCCGGCCAGCGTATAGCCGGTGAAGCGCGCCTCCGTGCACAGATTCTCCCGGCCTTCGTGGCAGGCATCGCAATTGCCGCAGGCCCAGCCTAGCCAGGGCACGCCCACCCGCTGGTCCAGATGGAACCCACCCACGCCGCTGCCGATGGCGGCCACCCTGCCCACCACCTCATGCCCCGGCACCACAGGCAGGGCAGGGTGGGGCAGTTCGCCATCCACCAGATGCAGGTCGGTGCGGCAGACACCGCAGGCACAGACGCGGATCAGCAGCTGGCCGGGTCCAGGGGCAGGCGCCTGATGCCATTCCAGCACCAGCGGCTGGCCCGGTTGTTTCAGCACCATGGCCGGATGTTTGCCTTCCATGACACACCTCCCTCGGATCGTTATAGATCGATCCGATATTCACTGTGCGCCAACCCGCCTCACCGGGCCTTGACCCATATCAAGGCGGTGGTTCCTTTTCCGGGTCTATCGTGGAAACACGGTGGAGGATGAAACCATTCCGCCGGTAAATGGGTGGAAAAATGCTGAAACTGAAGCGGGTGGGTGTCGATACGCGGCAGGAGAATGTGGCCTTCCTGTCCCGGCACTGCACCATCTATCGCGCGGCGGAGTTTGCCGGTTTGGAAAAGGTGGAAGTGGCGGCCAATGGCCATCGGATCATCGCCGATCTGGTGATGGTGGATGATCCGGCCCTGCTGGGGGCGGATGCGCTGGGCCTGTCGACCACCGCCTTCAACCATTTCGGAATGCCGGAGGATACGGCGGTCCGCCTGAAATATGCGACACCCGCCCGCAGCCGCGACGCGCTGCACGCCAAGATTCAGGGCAGTGAACTGGGGTCGGACCAGTTCGCTGCCATTATCGATGATATCGCCCATCACCGCTATTCCCGGGTGGAGGTGGCGGCCTTCATCGTCGCCTGCGGTGGTTTCATGACCACGGCGGAAACCCTGCACCTGACCCGTGCCATGGTGGCGGCCGGTGACCGGCTGTCCTGGGGCAATGGCGTGGCGGCCGGCGGGCTGGTGGTGGACAAGCATTGTATCGGCGGCATTCCGGGCAACCGCACCTCCATGATTGTGGTGCCGATTGTCGCGGCCCATGGTCTGCCCATCCCCAAAACCTCTTCCCGCGCCATCACCTCCCCCGCTGGCACGGCGGACACGATGGAGGTGCTGGCCAATGTAGAGGTCGGGCTGGAGCAGATGCGGGAGATTGTGCGGGAGGTGAAGGGCTGTCTGGTCTGGGGCGGCCATGTCCGCCTGTCGCCCGCCGATGATGTGCTGATTTCGGTGGAACGGCCGCTGAATATCGACACGCGCGAACAGATGGTCGCCTCCATCCTGTCCAAGAAACTGGCGGCCGGCTCCACCCATCTGGTGATCGATGTGCCCATCGGCCCCTCGGCCAAGGTGCGCACCCAGAATGATGCGCTGCGTCTGCGCAAGCTGTTCGAATATGTCGGCGATGCCATCGGGCTGAACCTGCGCGTCACCATGACCGATGGCAGCCAGCCGGTGGGCAATGGCATCGGCCCGGTGCTGGAGGCGCGCGATGTGATGGCCGTGTTGGAGAACCGGCCGGAAGCGCCGGTGGATTTACGGGAACGGGCCCTGGCACTGGCTGGGCGTATTCTGGAATTTGATCCGGCCCTGCGCGGCGGGGCCGGCATGGCGCGGGCACGCGAGCTGCTGGCCTCTGGTGCGGCGCTGACCACCATGCACAAGATCACGGCTTTGCAGGGCAAGCCCCCGCGGGAAGCTAGGCTGGGCCACCTGTCGCGGGAGATTGTGGCTGAGCATGATGGCACCGTGGTGGCCATCGACTGCTACCGCATCGCGCGCATCGCCCGGCTGGCCGGTGCGCCCTTTGATGCCGGGGCCGGCATCGACCTGCTGAAGAAGGCCGGCAGCTTCGCCCAGGCGGGCGAGCCGCTTTATCGAATTTATTCCGATACCGAAACAGATTTTCGTTTCGCCTGCGGAATGGCGGCTGAGAACAGCGGCTTTACCCTGGGCGTCACCCCGAAAGCCGGAGAGGCCGCCTGATGAATGATACCCATCCCAGCGATCCGACCATCAGCTTCCATGGGGCGGCGGGTGGTGTCACCGGCTCCTGCTTCCTGATCCGCCATGCCATGGGCAGCCTGCTGCTGGATTGCGGCCTGTTCCAGGGCCCGAAGACGGAGCAGGAGCTGAATTACCGCGACTTCGCCTTTGATGTCACGGAGCCGGCGGCCCTGGTGCTGACCCATGCCCATATTGATCATAGCGGGCTGATCCCCAAGCTTTACCGCCATGGTTTCCAGGGACCGGTCGTCACCACCCATGGCACGGCGGATTTATTGACCTTCATGCTGCCGGACAGCGGCCATATCCAGGAAACGGAGGTGCGCTACCTGAACCAGCGCAACCGCCAGCGCGGCCGCCGGGAGGTGGAGCCGATCTATACCCGTATGGATGCCGAACGCTGCCTGTCGCATATCCGCGCGGTGGACCGTGATGTCTGGGTGGATGTGGCGTCCGGTGTGCGGGCGCGTTTCTGGGATGCGGGGCATATTCTGGGCTCCGCCTCGGTGGAACTGGAACTGCCGGGGGCCGATGGGCCGGTGCGCATGGTATTCTCCGGCGATCTGGGTCCGGGTGACAAGCCGTTCCACCCGGACCCGAACGGCCCCACCCGGCCTGACTGGCTGGTGGTGGAATCGACATATGGCGGGCGGGAACGCCCGGTGATTGATGCCGCCAGCCGCCGGCTGATCCTGGCGGAGGAATTGCGCGCGGCCCTGAAACGCGGCGGGCCAGTGGTGATCCCTGCCTTCGCCGTGGAACGCACCCAGGAACTGCTGTACGACCTGGACCTGCTGTTCGACAGCAAGGAACTGCCGGCGGTGGAGGTGTTTCTGGACAGCCCGCTGGCCGTCAATGTCACCCGTATTTTCGACAAGCATCTGCCGGATGTGAACCAGCCCGGCACGCCCGCCCCTTTCAGCCGCCGCAACCTGCATCTGATTGAGGAGGTGGAGGCATCGAAGCGGCTGAACCGGCTGACCGGCAATGCCATCATCATCGCCGCCTCGGGCATGTGCGAGGCGGGGCGCATCCGCCACCATCTGAAAAACCACCTGTGGCGCAACAGTGCCACGGTGCTGCTGGTGGGCTATCAGGCGCCGGCCACGCTGGGCCGGCTGTTGCAGGATGGCGTGTCCCGCGTGCGCATCCATGGGGAAGAGGTGGAGGTTCGCGCCACCATCCGCACCATCGATGCCTATTCCGGCCATGCCGACCGCGCTGCCCTGATGCAGTGGATATTGGCCCGCCTGCCGGTTGCCGGCGGCATCTTCCTGGTGCATGGGGAGGATCAGGAACGGGTGGCCCTGCGCGCCAGCCTGATCGAGGCCGGGCTGGACGGCAACAAGATCCACCTGCCGGGCCTGGATGAGGTTTGGAGCCTGACCCCGCGCGGCGCCAAGCCCCTGACACCCACCCATCCGCCCCGCATTGACAAGGCAGCGGTCGCCAGACCCGATTGGCACAATGACTATGCCGCCACGGTGCTGGCGCTGGCGGACAATGTACGCAAGATGCGGGATGACAAGCAGCGTGCAGCGCTGCTGGCCAAGGTGCGGGCGGTGCTGGAGACGCAAACGTAAGGCGTAGGCAGGATATCCCCACGTGGGTCGGGGGGTGGCAATGTGGCGGGTGATGGTGGATGGTGATTTCATCCGCCCACCGATTGCCCTGGGGTTCCATCCATGCGCCACCGCCTTGCCGGCCTATTGCTGTTGCCTCTGCTGATCCTGTCTGCGGCCGCCGCCGGGGCGGCGGATAACCCACAGCGCCCTTTTGCCGATGATGTGGTCTATTTTCTGGTGACGGACCGCTTTGCCAATGGCGACCCGGCCAATGACCGGGGCGGCATCATTGGCGGACCGGCGCAGCATGGGTTCGACCCGGCTGATATCGGCATGTTCCAGGGGGGCGACCTCAAGGGGCTGACGGCGCGCCTGGACTATATCGCCGGGCTGGGGGCGACGGCGATCTGGATTACCCCGCCTGTCGTCAACAAGGTGGTGCAGCAGTATGAAGGCGGCATGTCCGCCGGCTATCACGGCTATTGGGCTACCGACTTTCTGAATGTCGATCCGCATTTGGGCAGCAATGCGGATTTCCGTGCCTTTGTGGATGCGGCCCATGCGCAGGGCCTGAAAGTGATCATGGATATCGTCGTCAATCACACGGCCGATATCATCCAGTATCAGGAATGTCGGGGGGCGGGCGATGCCTGCCCCTATCGGTCCCAAGGGGATTATCCAGGCGCTGCCTATACACCTGTGCTGCCAGCGGGCCAGCAGGGGGTGAAGAACCCGGCCTGGTTGAACGATGTGCGCCATTACCACAATCGTGGTGATAGCAGCTTCAAGGGGGAATCCAGCCTGCTGGGGGATTTCGCCCGCCTGGATGATCTGCGTACAGAGGACCCGTTTGTTGCTGAGGGGTTGATCAGGATTTACAAACACTGGATCGGCACGTACCGGATCGATGGTCTGCGGCTGGATACGGCCAAGCATGTCAATCCGGATTTCTGGCACCGTTTCGTCCCCGAGATCACCGCCTTCGCCCAGGAACAGGGGATTGCTGATTTCACCATTTTCGGGGAGGTGGCGGATCGCAACATCGCCGATCTGGCGGCCCAGACGCATCTGACACGGTTGCCCTCGGTACTGGATTTCGGTTTCTTTCAAGCAGCCATCGACACGCTGGCCGATGGCCAAGGCAGTTATGTTTGGGAGAACTGGCTCCGCGCCGATATCCTTTATCCCGACACGCTGAACCGGGCCACGCTGCCCACCTTCATTTCCAATCATGATAATGGCCGGCTGGCCTATTTCATCCGCCGCACCCACCCGCAGATGCCCGCGGATGAGGTGCAGGCACGGGTGATGCTGGGCCATGCCTTGATGTTCCTGGGGCGCGGGGTTCCGGTGCTTTATTATGGTGATGAACAGGGTTTCATCGGGCTGGGTGATGATAAACAGGCTCGCCAGCCCATGTTTGCCACGGCGTCACAGCAATTCAACACCGAACCCCGTCTGGGCCCCCACCCGGCGGCCGGGGGTGACAGTTTCAATCCAGCCCATCCGCTTTACCGGGCAACGGCTGAACTGGCGGCCGTCCGCCGTGATCATCCAGGCCTGCGCCGCGGGGAGATGGTGATCCGCCACGTGGAGGAAAAAGGGGGCCTGCTGGCCTTTTCCCGCATCGACCGGGTGGGTGGACGTGAATATCTGGTGCTGGTGAACATGGATAACACCCCGCGCACACTGGGTGTGCCGGTTGAGGCATCAATGGCGCGCTGGCAAGGGGTGCGTGGTGCCTGTCCGATGGAGGGCAGCGCCCCCAGTGCCATCCGTGTCACCGTGCCAGGGCTGGATTATCTGGTCTGTATGCGGCCGCTTGCTTGATGCCCCCTGTCTACCGCACACCCAGATAATCCAGCGACTGCGTCAGCCCGGCCTCCGGGTTGGCGCTTTCATCTTCCAGCACGAACCAATCCACCTTGCTGGCGGCGGCGAGCAAGGCCGGCCAGTCGATCGAACCCTGGCCGACGGGGACGAAATCGGCTTTGTCCGCCCGTCCATCGCTGCTGGTGCCGGCCCCCGGCCGGATATCCTTCACATGCAGCATCCGGATACGCTCAGGGTATCGATGCAGCAGGGCTACCGGGTCAGCCCCGGCCCGGACCACCCAGAACACATCCATTTCCACCATCACACAGGCCGGGTCGGTGGCGGCCATCAACCGGTCGAACAGGCTGTCGCCTTTGTCGACCCCCGCCAGTTCATAGCCATGGATATGGTACATCAGCCCGATGCCGGCGGCCGTCAGGGCCGGACAGGCGGCATTGTAGGTGGCAGCCACCTGATCCATGACGGACTCCGTCAAAGGCGCCAGTCCCGGTTTCACCCAGGCGACCCCGACATAAGACAATTTCAGCGCCTTGGCCCGGTCGATGATGCCGGGAAGGTCCGTTTTCAGGTCGGAAAGCTGCACATGGCTGCCGATGGCGCGCAGCCCCGCCTTGTCCAGCGCCCGGCTCCAGCCTTCTGCCGTCAGGCCCGGCATCGGGTAAAGCTCCATCTGCCTCAGCCCCATGGCATGGACCTTTGCCAAGGTACCCTCCAGATCGGCTTTCAACTGGCCATGCAGGCTGTAGAGCTGCAGGCCCAGCTTCTCCGGGGCAATGCGCGGGGCGGCCTGGGAGGGCAGCGCAAGGCTGCCGGCCAGGACCAAGGCGGCGGCGACATATTGTTTCACACCCATCGCTGTTCTTCTCTCTTTAGGGGGCCACCAGCCGCGGCAGGCTGCGGATCGGTTCCAGGGTGATGTTGCGAAAATAGGTATCCGCCCCTTCCGATTGCAACTGGATATGGCCCTGTGTCAGGGGCACGGGCTTGCCGTCCGCCGTATCGCGGCGGGACAGGCCCCAGACTTCCATCACGGGCACGCCGTTCACCACATGGATGGCCCGGTCGCCCAGCACGTAAAGATCCAGCACGTTCCACTGGCCGGCTGGCTTCTCGGCATCCATGGCGGCTTCCACGTTCCAGGCAGGCTGGGCGACCGAAACTTCCTTGCCACCCGGCATATAGCGACGCTGCGGATAGATGATGGAAGGATCATGCCCTGCCTTGGTCTGGATGCCGACATGGGTGCCCACGGGCACCACCATGCCGACGGAGCCCAGCATGATCTCGAACTCCACCGCTGCCATCCAACTGCCAAAGACAGCCCCCGGCGCCCCGTGGGAATGGTAAAGCAAGCCGTTATTCTGCGGCTTGTCGGCGCGCGGGGCGTGGCGCTCCCGCCCCCATTTATATTCCAGCCGCAGATGGTAATCACCATAGAGGCCCTGGTGGACGATGCCGCCCCAGATTTTACCGGTGATGAAGAGAGCGGGCGCTCCATCTTCCATCACCACATTGAAAATGCCGAACCGGTCCTGGTTCAGGCCGTAGGTCGGCGCTGGATCGGGCTTGAACGTGTGGGACGGGTCGGCATAGCCCAGCCAGCTGTCCCAGCCTTCCAGGTTACGGCCGTTGAACAGGTTGATGGCGGGGCCGGTGGGGGCGGGGATATCCACCAGCCGTTGCGGGCGATAGGTGAAGGCCGGATCGCCGGCAATCGCGGCGGCCTGGGCGGCGTCGATCTTTTCCACCTCTGCCGCAGGGCCGGACATGGTCAGCAGAAAGCTGAG
Source organism: Niveispirillum sp. SYP-B3756 (assembly GCF_009495745.1). Classification (GTDB taxonomy): domain Bacteria; phylum Pseudomonadota; class Alphaproteobacteria; order Azospirillales; family Azospirillaceae; genus Niveispirillum. The sequence goes on along the minus strand of NZ_WIDQ01000002.1, from coordinate 131,451 downwards.
GGCGGCCAGCAAGGGCCGCCATGCCTGGTAACGCATTCCTGATTTCCTCCCGGTCCTGATTTGGACAGAACTTGACAGCGCTGTCATATCTCAGGTTACTGGGAAAACTGGACGATGCCAATAGGTAAAGGTTTGTGAGCCTAAAGCCCGGTTTCGATGCGGCGGATATAGGTCGGAACCAGCTGGCGGATCAGCGTCGGCGCCATGCGCAACAGCTCATCGAAGCGGTGGCGGGGGATCACCTCGCACACAGAATGTTCGATGGCGGTAACACTGGCGGCACGGTTGGCGTTGCGCAGCAGGGCCATCTCGCCGAACACGCCGCCCGGCCCCACCTGGGCCAACACCTGAACCTCGTCTTCTGCGGTTTCCTTCCAGACCTCCACCAGGCCGCTTTGCACCAGATAGGCATAATGGCCTTCATCGCCGCGCCGGAAGATCACCCGACCGGCCGGGTAGGTCTCCCGCCGCAGCAATTTATAGGTCCGCTCCGACACGATGGGATCACCATCCAGCATCGGGTCGCTGGCGGGGGTGGGGATGCCGTTGATATTACGCAGGGTGCGGATCAGTGACCGCAGCACGAATCGCACCAGCGGCGGGCTGGCCCGCATCTGCCGGGTCACCAGATCGGGGGAGATCATTACCAGCCGTGTCGGCTCCATGGTGGCGATACAGGCCGATCGGGGAGCATTATCCAGCAGCCCCATTTCCCCGGCAATTTCCCCCGCACCCAGCACGGCCAGCCGGTGTTTACTGCCGTTGACAGCCCGGAAAACCTCCACCCGACCGGCCGCGATCAGGAAAGCCGCCCCGGATCGGTCGCCTTCCTTGACCAACAGCTTGCCGGGGCCGACCTCGATCTCTTCCAACGCAGAATCCTCTTTCATCCGGGGCGCCGTTTCAAGACGCCGGCCTGAAAATACGTTGGTAGGATCATTGTCGGCAAGCCCGTTGCGGCGCTGCGGCATTCGGGCAGAACCAAACGGCCGCCAGCATGTGGCATCTTGATCAAAATAGGTCGATAGTAATCCTAGGTTGCAAATATTCTTGATGCAACATAGTGGCGCTTATGCCGGCTGGCCCCACGTGCCGCCGGTCAAGGCTGATCTTTATATACAGAATAGATAAAATCCTGGATTTTATCGGCTTCCGCAGCCTACATCTTTTGATGTCAATTTCTTTCTTCGTTCCCAGGATGCGCGCAGCTTTCCCTGCCATGGCCCTGTTTGTGCTGGCTGCCGGCTCTGCCGTGGCGCAGCAAACCCCTGTGCAGCTGCCGGGCAGTGTGGAGCCGGGGCGGCCAACCCTGCCGGCCCCGTTGGCAGAGGAAAGCCGCGTTCCCAAGGCGCAGCTGCAATTTTCCATCCCCGCCCAGCGCAAGGGCGCGCCTGCCGGGGCGGCGGCCGATCTGCGTTTCACCCTGTCGCGCGTGCTGATTGATGGTGCCCAGACCATCCCGGTGCAGCAGGAATTTGCCCAACCGCTGGCCGCCCTGCTGGCCCGCCCGGTGACCCTGGCCGATGTCTCCGGCGTGGCGGAGGCGATCCAGGCTCGCTATCTGGCGGCCGGTTACGGGCTGACCCGCGTCTTCGTGCCGGCGCAGGAAATCAAGGATGGCACCATCACCATCAAGGTGATTGAGGGACATCTGGAAAAGGTGCGGGTGGAGGGCGGCACTGCCGACGACCGGGCGCGGGTAGAGGCCCGGCTGGCCCCCGCCCTGGCAGCCCGCCCCGCCCAGGTGCCGCTGATCGAACGCGGGCTGCTGCTGGTGGACGATCTGCCGGGGGTGACGGTGACCGGGCTGATCCGGCCGGGCGATGCCTTCGGGGCGGCGGAATTGCTGGTGGGGGTGGAACGTGCGCCCTGGGGGCTGGTGGCCGGCATCGGCAATCGCGGGTCGGATTTTGCCGGCCCCTGGTCCGGCTTTGTTGATCTGGCAACCAATGATGTGCTGGGGCTGGGGGAACAGTTGGGTGCCACCCTGTCCGCCACGCCGGAGATCAGGGAACAGCGTTCCGCCAATCTGCGCTGGTTGCAGCCCCTGTCCGGCGCCGGCCTGACCCTGACCAGCAATGGCAATTACAGCCGGGGCCGGCCCGGTGCGGCGCTGAAACCCTTTGCCGTGGCGACGGAGAGCTATGGTTTCGGCCAACGCCTGTCCTGGCCGCTGATCCGCAGCCGCGCCCGCAACCTGTCGCTGGAAGGCGGCTGGAATGCCCAGCGGGCCACGGTGCGCATCCTGAACGCGCCCTTCAGCCGGGATGATTGGCGCAGTGTGGATATCCGCGTCCTTTTCACCGCCCAGCACCTGCTGGGCGGGGATGTGCTGGCCATGGGCGGGGTGACGCGCGGGCTGGGCATTCTGGGGGCGACGGAGAAGGGATCGCTGAAAGCCTCCCGCCCCAAGGTGGAGCCGGACTTTACCAAGTTCAGTGGCGAACTGGGCTATGCCACCCTGATCGGGGCGGGCGTCAGCGCCAGCCTGACCATCGCCGGCCAGTACAGCCCCGACACCTTGCCGGCGGGGGAGGAGTTCGCGCTGGGCGGCAGCCGTTTCGGACGCGGCTATAATGGCGGCGATCTTTCCGGCCCGTCCGGCATTGGCGGCGGGCTGGAACTGCGCCGCCGCTTCGATCCCGGTATTGCCTATGTGGATGGCGTCACCCCCTATGCCTTCATCGACAGCGGGCGGGTCTGGGACAGTGTGGCCGCCGACACCCATCTGGTGTCGGCCGGTGGCGGGCTGCGCATCGGTCTGGCCGGCAAGGCCAGCCTGCTGCTGGAAGGGGCGCGCACGCTGCGCCGTTTGCCCATCCCCGGTGCCACGCGGGAACGTACCCGCCTGTTCGTCGATCTGACGGTGCAGCTATGAGGGTGGCTATGGCACGGCAACGCGGATTGCGGGCGCTGGCGCTGGCCAGCGTTTTCACCCTGCCGGCCCTGCCAGCCCTGGCGGGGCCGGAGGGCGGGTCGGTTGCCGTCGGTCAGGCCAGCATCAGCAGCAGCGGCAGCCAGACCCTGATCCAGCAGCAGAGTGACCGGGCGCTGATTGACTGGCGCTCCTTCACGGTTGGTGCCGGGGAACAGGTGAGCGTTAGCCAACCGGGCGCAAGCTCGCTGCTGGTCAACCGGGTGGGGGCCGGCAGCGGCACCCGCATCGATGGTTCGCTGACGGCCAATGGGCAGGTGGTGATCATCGATCAGGCGGGCATCATCATCGGGCGCAATGCCCGCATCGATGCCGGTGCCTTCATCGCCACCACAGCCAATATCAGCAACGCTGATTTCGCCGCCGGGCGGCTGGTCTTCGGGCAGCCGGGGGCTGCCGGGGCGGCTGTGGTGAATGAAGGCACCATCCGGGTTGCCGATGGCGGCTATGTGGCGTTGGCCGCCGCTGCGGTGGATAATAAGGGTGTGGTGCAAGCCAAGATGGGCCGGATCGTGCTGGCCGGTACGGAAAGTTTCACGCTGGACCTGCAGGGCGACGGGCTGCTGCGCTATGAATTGCCGGCGGAGATGGCGGCCCAGGTGGCCAACAGCGGCACCCTGTCGGCGCAGGGCGGTTCGGTGCTGGTGACGGCGCGGGCGGCAGCGGGGGCGGTGGCCGCCATCAATGTCGGTGGGCTGGTGCAGGCGACACGGGCGGAGGCGCGCGACGGCCGTATCTTCATCGGTGGGGACGGAGCGGATGTCAGCCTTACCGGCCAGCTGGATGCCAGTGCGGCCAGCGGGACCGGTGGCGCCATCAGCGTGACGGGGGAAAGTGTCACCCTGCAAGGTGCCACCCTGGATGCCAGCGGGGCGACGGGCGGCGGGTCCATCCGCATCGGCGGTGACTATCAGGGCAAGGGCGATCTGGCGCGGGCGGAGAATACAAGCGTCGATGCGGCCAGCCGCATCCGCGCCGATGCAACACAGGATGGGGCTGGCGGCCGGGTGATCCTGTGGGCGGATGGCCGGACGGATTTCCAGGGCAGCCTTTCCGCCAAAGGGGCGGGCCAGGGCGATGGCGGCTTTGCCGAGGTCTCGGGGAAGGACCGGCTGGATTTCGCCGGCATGGTCGACCTCTCGGCCCCGGCGGGGCTGGCCGGCACGCTGCTGCTGGACCCGGCCAACATCACCATTTCCACGGGCCCGGCCAATATTAACGGCGATGGGGTCACCGGGGATGATCTGACGGGCGCCGGCGATCTGAACAGCGCCGGCAATTTCCCCCAGGCCAACAGCACCATCACGGCCGGTGCGCTGCAGAACCTGCTGAATGCCGGCACCAGCGTGACGCTGGCGGCCGACAATGCCATTTCCATGAATACCGGGATCGCCAAATCAGCCGGCGGCAATGCCACGCTGACCCTGCGGGCCGGGGGCAACATCACGCTGGCCAACGGGGCCAATATCAGTGCCAGCGCTGGCCAGTTGGGGTTGGATTTCGCCAGCAGCGGCGGTAGCGTCACTATTCTGGGCAGCATGGCCAGCAATGGCGGCAGCATCAGCCTGTCCGGATCGTCCATCGCGCTGACGGGGGCGGTGACGGCGGGGCAATTGTCCCTGTCCAGCACGGGCAATATCAGCCAATCGGCCGCGATCACCGCCAGTTCGCTGGTGTTGCAGAATGGCTATGCCAGCCTGACCAACAGCGCCAACAGCATCGCCGCCGTTTCGGGCAGCGCCTATGGCCTGTCGCTGGTCACCAGCGGGGCCTTGAGTGTCGGCAGCTTCAGCGGCGGTGCCAGCCTGACGGCCGGCTTCCTCAGCATCGCGTCGGGGGCCAGCCTGAATGGCCGGGGCAATGCCGTCACCCTGGTCAGCGACAGCCTGGACATTGCCAGCACGGCCAGCCTGTCCAGCAGCGGCGGCAGCCTGACCATCCGGCCAGCCAGCACCAGCACCAGCATCGGCCTTGGCGGCGGGGCCGGTACGTTGAACCTGACGGCGGCCGAACTGGCGACCATCCAGTCCGGCTTTGATCAGGTGACTATCGGGCGCAGCGATGGCACGGGGGCGGTGACCATCGGCACCGCCAGCATCCGGGGCGACACCCAGATCCAGGGCGGCGACCTGTCGCTGACCGGGGCCTTGAGCCTGACGGGCGGCGGCCTGACCCTGCGGTCGGACGTGATGGATATTGCTGGCACCATCAATACCGGCCTCTATACCACCAGCCTAACCACCCGCAGCAGCAACCGTTCCGTCGAGCTGGGTAATGGCAGCACCGGTCTGGCTTTGAGTGCGGCGGAAATCGGCCGCATCACCGCCGGCAGCATCGCGGTCTCGGCCAGCGGTGGCTTGAGCGTGACTGATGCGGCGGCCCTGCAGACCCCGCTGGCCGCTGGCCGGCATGTCTCACTGACAGCTTCGGGCGGGATGCTGGTGCTGGCTTCCGGCCTGTCCATCAGCAGCAATGGCGGCTCGCTTTCCCTGTCCGGGACGGCCAGCAGCAGCGACCTTTACGGTGTGCAGCTGAGCGGGGTGCAGATCAGCACCGGCAGCGGTTCCATCAGCATCACCGGCTCCGGGCCAGTGGGCACCAGTGCGATCAGTACCAGCGGCGTGGCGCTGACTGGTGGTACCAGCCTCGCCACCAACAGCGGCAATATCACCATCACCGGCACCTCCGGCAGCGGTGCTGCCCAGCGGCATTATGGGGTGGACCTGTCGGGCAGCGGCACGAATATCAGCACCGCCAATGGTGCCATCAGCATCACCGGCACGGTACGGGCTGGGGCGGCCGGCAGCTTCAATACCGGCATCCGGGTGTTGGATGGCAGCCTGAGTGCCACCGGCAGCGGTACGATCAGCCTTGCAGGATCGGCCCAGTCCGGCAGCACCAATACCATCGGGGTTGAACTGCACGGTCAGTCCGGCACCAGCTTCGCCATCACCACCAATGGCGGCTCTGTCAGCCTGACCGGCTCCTCGGGCGGCAGCACCAGCCATGCCGAGAATATCGGTGTGATGATCCATAGCGGTTATCGGGTAACCGCCGGCGCGGGCAGCATCAGCATCACCGGTACCGGTGGGGTTGGGGGCAGCGGCATCGGCAATAGCCGCACCGCCACCCCGGACGCGCAGGTGGGGGATGCCAACCAGACCGGTGCCATCAGCCTTGCCGCCGACAGGATCGACCTGAGTAAACTCTCCCTGCGCAGCAGCGGCCGGGTGACGCTGGCCCCGCGCAGCAATGGTCAGGCGCTCACCGTCTCCGACGGTACGGATGATGGCAGCAGCCTGCACCTGACCCGGACGGAATTGGGGAATGTCTCCGCCGGTATCCTGCGGCTGGGTTCGACCAGCGGTGGCAATATCACCCTGGTGGACAACCCCGTGACGGGCACCCTGTCGGTGCTGGAACTGGCCAGTGCCGGCAGCGTCACCCAATCCACCGCGCTGGATATTGCCAGCCTGTCCCTGCTGGGCAGTGGCAGCTTCACCCTGACCAACAGCGCCAACAGCATTGCCACCCTGGCCGGCAATCTGGGCAGTGCCAGTCTGGTCAGCGATCAGGCGCTGACCATTGGCACGGTGGGGGGTGTCGCGGGGCTGACGGCCAGCGGCAACCTCACCCTCAGCGCTGCCAGCCTGACCGTGGGACAGGCCATCGCCTATACCGGATCGGCCAGCGGCAGCCTGCGGCTGAACAGCAGCGCCGATCTGGCGGTGACGGCCAATATCAGCGCCAGCGGCTTGGGTGCCCTGGCCATCACCCTGAATGCCGACAGCGGCAATGCGGGGGCCGGTGCCATCCGCATCAGCAATGCCAGCCTGTCCAGCCGGGGTGGGGCGATCATCCTGGGCGGTGGTGGTGACCCTGCAAGTGCGGCGGCGCTGGGCAATGCCGCCACCGGCATCGGCGTTGCCATTGCCAATGCCACCTTGAATGCCGGTGGCGGCAATATCGCCATCCGGGGCCAGGGGGCGGCAGCCACCACCCATGCCGGGACGGGCATCGGCATTGATCTCAACGCCGCCAGCCTGACCACCAGCGGCAGCGGCACGATCAGCCTGGACGGGCAGGGCGGGGCCGGCAACAGCCTGTCGGCCGGGCTGCGGATCGGCAATGGCTCCAGCCTCAGCAATGCCGGCGGCATCACCCTTACGGCCCGGCACCAGGGGACGGGGGAGGGGCTGCTTTTCATCAGCGATGGCACCACCGCGACCCGCATCAATGGCGGGGCGGGCACGATCAACCTGCTGGCTGACAAGATGGACCTGTCCGCCGGCAGCGGCACGGCCAGCATCAGCGGCACGGGGCAACTGTCCATCCGCCCGCTGGATAATGCCACCAGCATCGGGCTGGGCGGCGGGGCTGGTACGCTGAACCTGACAAATGCGGAACTGGCGCTGTTACAGGCGGGCTTCACCAGTATCAATATCGGTTCCACCGCCGGCACGGCAGCCGTTCAGGTCGGCACACTGTCCCTGCGCGATGATGCCAGCATCAGCACCGGCAGCACCATCCAGGTCACCGGCACCCTGTCCACCGGTATGGGCGGCGACAGCGGCAGCCTGACATTACGCGCCAGCGCCCTGACCATCGCTGGTACGGGGGCGGTCAATGTGGTGGCGGGCAATGTCACGCTCAGTGCCGATACGATGGACCTCTCGGGGCCGGTGTCGGCCAGCGGTACGGTGACGCTGACCACGACCAGTACGGGCCGGGATATCGATCTGGGGGCCGCCGGCACCGGCACGGCCCTGCAATTGTCCGACGCGGCACTGGACCGGGTGACGGCCAGTCTGCTGCGGGTGGAAACCTCCGGCAGCGGTACTATCGGTATCAGTGCTGCCGTCGGCCCGGCCAACAGCAGCACGCTTTATCTGCTGGCCGGCGGTGGGGTCAGTCAGGCGGCGGGGCTGACCATGGCCAATCTGGCTGTCACCGCTGGCGGGGCGGTGACGCTGGGCCATGCCGACAATGCCCTGGGCACCGTGGCCGTCAGCGCCAGCGGCCACGATGTCAGCCTGCGCGATGATGGCGGTTTCGCCATCGGCACGGTTAAGGGCATCAACGGGCTGAATGCCGGCAGTGGGGCCGTGCTGTTGACCAGTGCCGGCACGGTGACGCAGAGCCAGGCGATCACGGGTGGTTCCCTGCGGTTGCTGGGTGGCGGGGATTTCATTCTGGCGGCCAGCGGCAACAATATAACCATCCTGGCCGGCAGCGTGGGCAGCCTGGATTTCGCCCATGCCGGGGCATTGACCATCGGCACCGTCAATGGGACGGCCGGGATCAGTGCCAGCGGCACGGTGAAGCTGACGGCTGGCGGCAATCTGACCATCGCCAGCGGGGCCAGCGTTTCGGCCAGCGGGGCCGGTGACGCCCTGGTGCTGGCGGCCAATGGCAGCTTCAGCAACAATGGTGGGGCGACGGCCCTGTCTGTCGGCGGCGGTGGGCGCTTCCTGGTCTTCTCCACCAGCCCGCTCAGCGGGGATACGGGTGGGGTGGATGCCCTGCCGCTGTATAACCGCCTCTATGATTTCAGCGGGCGCAGCCATGCGACCATTGCCAACAGCGGCAGTCGCTTTGTTTACAGTTATGCGCCGACGCTGACCGTCACGCCGGACAGTTTCAGCCACACTTACAGCGCAGCCATCCCCACCCTGACCTACATGATCAGCGGGCTGGTGGGAAATGACACGTTGGCCCAGGCGGTCAGCGGTGCCGCCAGCCTTTCCGGCGGCAATGCCAATGCCGGCACCTATACCATCAGCGCAGCACTGGGTACCTTGGCCTCCGACCTGGGCTATCAGTTCCGCTTCCCCAGCACCGGCACGCTGACCATTAATCCCAAGGCCCTGACCTGGGCGGTGACCAATGCCAGCGGCACCTATGGCACCCTGGCCGGCAATGGCGCGGTGAGCCTGACCGGGTTGGTGGGGGAGGATGCCGTCACGGGTACGTTGGGCACGCGGGACAGTAATGGCGCCATCACCCTGTCTGCTACCACGCGCGCCGGCAGCTATACCCAATCCGTCACCGGGCTGACCGGGGCTGCTGCCGGCAATTATACGCTGGCGCTCAGTGGCAACAGCAGCGGCACCCTGACCATCGCGCCCAAGGCCCTGACCTATTCCATCAGTGCGGCCAGCGGCACCTATGGCACGCTGGCCAGCCTGGGCACGGCCAGCCTGTCCGGGCTGGTGGGCAGCGACGCCGTGTCCGGCACGGTGGCGCTCAGCAATGCCAGCCTGTCCGCCCGGCTGGGGGTCGGCACCTATGCCCAGACCGTCACCGGGCTGACCGGGGTGGATGCCGGTAATTACAGCATCGCCGCCAGCGGCAACAGCGCCGGCAATCTGGTGATCGCTGCCAAACCGCTGACCTACAGCGTGGCGGCGGCCAGCGCCACCTATGGTCAGGCCATCGCCTATGGGGCCGCCACGCTGACCGGTGTGCTGGATGGTGATGTTGTCACCGGCACGGTAGGTATGGTCGATGGCAGTTTGAGCGGGCGGCTTCCGGTCGGCACCTATGATCAGATGGTGCGGTCCCTGACAGGGACAGATGCTGCCAATTACCGGATTGCCGACAGCGGCAATGCCTATGGCCTGCTGACCATCAACCAGGCAGCGCTGACCATCACCGCCAATACCGCCAGCAAGGTCTATGGCGATGCCGATCCCAGCCTGACCTATACCAGCAGTGGCCTGCTGGAAGGGGACAGTATCACCGGCAGCCTGATCAGGGCGGGCGGGGAGAATACCGGCCGCTATGCCATCAGCCAGGGTAGCGTGACGGCGGGGGGCAATTACGCCATCACCTATACAGGCGCGGAGCTTGCCATTACCCCCGCCACGTTGACCATCACCGCCAGTGCGCGAACCAAGGAATATGGCGAGGCCGATCCCACGCTGACCTATCGGGTCAGCGGATTGAAGCGCGACGATACGACCGGCAGCGTGCTGACGGGCCGGCTTTCCCGTGTGGCGGGGGAGGATGTCGGCCGTTACACCATCCGCCAGGGCGGGCTGACGGCCAATGCCAATTACACGATCACCTATACCGGGGCGGCGCTTGCCATCACCCCGGCCCCATTAACCGTCACGGCCCTCGCCACAACCAAGGTTTACGGTGATGATACACCGGTCTTTGCCTATGGGGTCAGCGGGTTGAAGCGGGGGGATGTTACGGGCAGCGTGTTGTCTGGCCGTTTGACCCATGTGGGGGAGGATGCGGGCACCCATGCCATCACCCAGGGCAGCCTTGCAGCCAACACCAATTATACGATCAACTTTACCGGTGCGACCCTGACCATCACGCCAGCAGCACTGACGGTGACCGCCAATGCCGCCACCCGCGTTTATGGCGATGCTGATCCGGCGCTGACCTACAGCGTGTCCGGCCTGAAGCGCGGTGACGGTACGGCGGCTGTGCTCTCCGGCGCGCTGGACCGGGCGACGGGGGAGAATGTCGGCCTCTACGCCATCAGCCAGGGTAGCCTTGCCGCCAATGCCAATTATACCCTGAGCGTCAGCGGTGCGACGCTCAGCATTACGCCGGCCGCGCTGGCGGTGACGGCGGATGCCGTCAGCCGGGTTTATGGCGATGCTGATCCGGCCTTGACCTATGGTGTTGCCGGCTTGAAGCGCGGTGACAGTGCGGCGGCCGTGCTTTCCGGCGCTTTGGATCGCGCGGCGGGGGAGAATGTTGGCAATTACGCCATCAACCAGGGCAGCCTGACCTCCGACGCCAATTATACGCTGAGTGTCAGCGGCTCGACATTGACCATCACGCCGGCCGCGCTGACGGTGACGGCGGATGCCGTCAGCCGGGTTTACGGCGATGCTGATCCGGCCTTGACCTATGGTGTTGCCGGCTTGAAGCGCGGTGACAGTGCGGCGGCTGTGCTGTCCGGTGCGCTGGTGCGGGCAGCGGGGGAGAATGCCGGCAGCTACGCCATCAGCCAGGGTAGCCTTGCCGCCAACGCCAATTATACGCTGAGTGTGGATGGTGCGACCCTGACCATAACGCCGGCGGCGCTGAATGTGACGGCCAATGCCGCCAGCCGGGTTTACGGCGATGCCGACCCGACCTTGACCTATCGCGTCTCTGGCTTGAAGCGGGGTGACAGTGCGGCGGCGGTGCTCACCGGCGCTTTGGATCGCGCGGCGGGGGAGAATGTTGGCCTCTACGCCATCGACCAGGGCAGCCTGGCGTCCAACGGCAATTACACGCTGAGTGTGACGGGCTCGACGCTCAGCATCACGCCGGCGGCGCTGAGTGTGACGGCCAATGCCGTCAGTCGGGTTTACGGCGATGCCGACCCAACCTTGAGCTACAGCGCCTCCGGCCTGAAGCGCGGCGACAGTGCGGCGGCGGTCCTCTCCGGTGCCCTTGACCGGGCGGCGGGGGAGAATGTCGGCCGCTACGCCATCGGCCAGGGCAGCTTGACGGCCAATGCCAATTACACGCTGAGCGTGACGGGCGCGACGCTGAGCATCACGCCGGCGGCGCTGACGGTGACGGCCAATGCCATCAGCCGGGTTTACGGCGATGCCGATCCGGCCTTGAGCTACAGCGCCTCCGGCCTGAAGCGCGGCGACAGTGCGGCGGCCGTGCTCTCCGGCGCGCTGGACCGTGCGGCGGGGGAGAATGTTGGCAATTACGCCATCAGCCAAGGCAGCCTGACGGCCAATGCCAATTATACGCTGAGTGTCAGCGGTGCGAGCCTGCGCATTACCCCGGCGGTGCTGACCGTCACAGCCACCGGCGCCAGCCGGGTTTATGGCGACGCCGATCCGGCTTTGATCTACAGCGTCTCCGGCCTGAAGCGTGGCGACAGTGCGGCGGCGGTTCTCACCGGCGCTTTGGATCGTGCCGCGGGGGAGAATGTTGGCCTCTACGCCATTGGCCAGGGCAGCCTGACGGCCAATGCCAATTACACGCTGAGTGTCAGCGGTGCGAGCCTGCGCATCACGCCGGCGGTGCTGAATGTGACGGCGGATGCCGCCAGCCGGGTTTACGGCGATGCCGATCCGGCTTTGACCTACAGCGTCGCCGGCTTGAAGCGGGGTGACAGCGCCGCAGCGGTGCTCACTGGTGCCCTGGACCGTGCGGCGGGGGAGAATGTCGGCTTCTACGCCATCGGCCAGGGCAGCCTGACGGCCAACGCCAATTACACGCTGAGCGTCAGCGGTGCGAGTCTGCGCATTACGCCGGCGGCGCTGAATGTGACGGCCAACGCCATCAGCCGGGTTTACGGCGATGCCGACCCGGCCTTGACCTACAGCGTCTCCGGCCTGAAGCGCGGCGATAGTGCGGCAGCGGTGCTCACCGGTGCCCTGGATCGTGCGGCGGGGGAGAATGTCGGCTTCTACGCCATCGGCCAGGGCAGCCTCGCGTCCAACGCCAATTACACACTGAGCGTGACGGGCGCGACGCTGCGCATCACGCCGGCGGCGCTGAATGTGACGGCCAACGCCGTCAGCCGGGTTTACGGCGATGCCGATCCGGCCCTGACTTACAGCGTTTCCGGCCTGAAGCGCGGCGACAGCGCCACAGCGGTTCTGTCTGGCACCTTGACGCGCATGGCGGGTAGCAATGCCGGTACCTATGCCATTACCCAAGGCGGCCTGACCTCCAACGCCAATTATACCATCCGGTACCAGGGGGCGGCGCTGACCGTGACGCCGGCCCCGTTGACGGTGGCGGTGGACAATGTGAGCCGGGCAGCCGGTGCCGCCAATCCCCTCTTCACTGCCCGATATCAGGGGTTGGTGAATGGTGATGGTGTGGCCAGCCTGACAGGGCTGGTCTTTACCACCAGCGCCACGGTGGATTCCCCCGCTGGCACCTATGCCATCAAGGCCGGTGGTATCCAGGGTGGCAATTACGACATTACCTATGTTGATGGCGTATTGACCGTGACGGGGGCCGGCAGTCTGCCGGCGGCGGTCGCCAATGTGGCACCCGTCACCACCATCACCCAACTGCCGCAGACGCCCAGTGTGGCCAGCGCCACTGCCGCCTTGGCCAGCGTGGTGGCCCCCGTGGCGGGGACAACCGGCACCGTCACAACCACCAATACCGGTGTCGCCGGCAATGCGGGCAGCGGCAGCGGTGGCAATCCGCCTGCCGCCAGCATCAGCGCCGATGCCGCCCTGGCGGCCACAACCCAGGTGGTCCAGTCGGCTTCTGGTTCTACGGCGGATGAGGATTCCAAGACGGAGGAGATGATCCCCGGTCTGTTGGGCCAGCAGCGCCGCCTGCCCTCGGAGGCACCGGAGGGCACCCCCGGCCTGGAACAGCAATTCCCCAACCTGGGGAGGGTATGGTGAGCGTCTGGAAGGCAGGGATCGCGGCCCTGGCCCTGCTGGCGCTGGGCGGCTGTGGCGGGCAGGTGGGTAAACCGGATGCTGCTGATGTTACGGCCAGGACCGGCGTGCCCTTGCCGTTTGGCACCAATACCATCGGGGAGGAGTGCCGCGCCATCCCGGCCGCCGCCGATGGTGGAACCCGCCCGTTCAGCCTGTTCTGCGGGGCCTGGGAACAGGCCAGCGGTTCCATTGCCGTCACCGGCCTTTACGATCCGTTGCCTGACGAACCATCCGCCCGGCTGCGCCAACTGGCGGTGGAGGGCGGGCGCACCGGCTGGGCCGGGTCGCTGGCCCAACGCGCCAATTGCCAGCCGGCCCAGCCCATCGCCCTGGCCGATGGCAGCAGCGCCCTGCTGGCCAATTGCCAGTTGCGCGAAGGCGGCTGGCCCTGGGTGGGCATCACCCTGGCGCGCGGCAAACAGCTTTATCAGGCTGATGGTATCCCTGCCGTGGCCGATCTGCTGCTGGGCATGGCCGACCGGCTGGAAGGCAAGGGGGGCGAAGCCCCGACTGCCCGGATGCAGGATATCCAGGCGGCCCTGCGGGCAGCCCTGGGCGATGATGCGCTGCGCTTCGGGCGTGGCGATCTGAATGATTTCGAGCGGTTGAGCGAGTTGGGCCGGCTTTCCAACAGTGTGGAGGATTATGCCGCCGCCGAGGAAGCCTATCGCCGCGCGCTCGCCATCCAGACCCGTGCCTTGGGCGATGACAGCCCCGGTGCCGGCGACACGCTGATGGCGCTGGCGCTGGAGGTCAGCAACCAGGGAAGGGGGGAGGAGGCCGACGGCCTGTTCCGCCGCGCCGACCGGCTGTTACAGCAATCCTTCGACAAGGCCGCCCGCGCCCGGCTGGCCAGCTATATGGCTTTCCATGCTGCCAATAACGGGGAGGAAAAGCGCGCACTCAGCCTCAGCCGTGATGCCAGCGCCACCCGCCGCGCCCTGGTGGATGATCTGGAAGATGCCGCCGGTGGTGGGGCGAACCGCGCCGTACTGGGCAGTCTGGCCGCCGCGCGTGGTGACCTGATCCATTCGCTGCTGCTGGAGGCCACCGTCTCCCTGCGGCTGAAACAATATGGGCTGGCGGAGGCGGCCACGGCAGAGGCTGACCGGCTATATCAGCGCACGCGCGGCCTGCCGCCCTGGTGGAACGCCCGCATCCTGGGCATCCATGGTCTGGCCCTGGCCGGGCGTGGCGATGTGGCGGGCGGGGCGGCGCTGCTGTCCAAGGCGGTGGCGTCGAACCGGCAATTGTTCGGCCAGGGTTGGCCCGTGGCCTCGGCCATGCTGGAACTGGGCCGGGTCTATGCCCAGGCGGGCCAGGACGCAGCGGCGGCCAGCATCTACCGCGAGGGGCTGGCCATGCTGAGCGATCTGCCCGGCGGCGCGCCGCTGCCGCTGGATCGCATCATGCCCTATCTGGCGGTGCTGGACCGGCTGGCAGCGGCGGACCCCGCCGCCCGCCCGACCCTGAATGCAGAGATGTTCCTGGCTGTGCAGCAGGTGCGTGAAGGGGTGGTGGGGCAGACCATTACCCGTGCAGCCACCCGCTTTGCCACCACTGATCCCGCCGTGGCCGATCTGGTGCGCCAGCAGCAGGATGCCGTGCGCGATCGTGACCGGTTGCGGATTGAGGCGGCGGCGGAAACCGCCAAGCCGGATAGTCAGCGTGACCGGGCACGCGAAGCAACCCTGTTGAAGCAGTTGGAAGCGGCAGCAACATCGGCCCAGGCGCTGGAACGCCAGCTGCAGGCGGCCTTCCCCAATTATGCCCGCCTGTCGCGTGCGGCACCGGTGGCCCCGGCTGATTTGTCCGCCCTGCTGCGGGCGGATGAGGCGGTGATCTATCACGTGTTCGGCAGCGAGGGCGGATTCGGCTTCGTGGTGCGACGGGACGGGGTGACGGCCTTTCCGGTTTCCCTCTCCCGTTCGGCGCTGGAAGAACGGGTGGCCAGCCTGCGCCGGGGCCTGACCCCGCGGGCCGGGGCGCTGCCGCCGTTTGATCTGGCGCTGGCCCATGATCTTTATCGTCGCTTGTTGGGGCCGGCGGAAGCGGTCTTGCAGGGGGCCCAATCACTGGTCTTCGTGCCCACTGCGGCCCTGCTCAGCCTGCCGCCGGCTTTGCTGGTGTCGGCACCGGGTGATGCAGGGGATTATGCCGGGGCAGCCTGGCTGATCCGGGACCGGTCGGTCTCCGTGGTGCCTTCCATCCCGGCCCTGGTGGCGCTGGAACGGCTGGCGGCGCGTCCGGCAGCCCCCAAGCCCTTTATCGGTTTCGCCGCCCCGCCCTTCCAGGGGACCAAGGGGGGCAATGGCATGGCCGCCCTGGCCCAGAGCTGCCGCACCGATGCGGTGATGGACCCGGCCCTGCTGCGCGCGCTCGCCCCCTTGCCGGAAACGGCGGATGAGGTGCGGCAAGTGGGGACTAAACTCGGGGCAGTCCCGGCCGATATCCTGACCGGGGCCGCCGTCACCAAGGCGGCGGTGCGCGAACGCGGATTGGGCGATTATCGGGTGATTTACTTCGCCACCCACGGGCTGTTGCCCGGCGAACTGCGCTGCCAGACCCAGCCGGGTCTGGCCCTGGCCCCGCCGGCCAGCCGCCCGGCCAGTGCCGCCGATGATGGCTTGCTGACAGCATCCGATATTGCCTTGCTGCGCCTGAAGGCCGATCTTGTGGTGCTGTCGGCCTGCAACACGGCGGGCGGCGATGCCAGATTGGGCGGCGAGGCCCTGTCCGGTCTGGCGGAATCCTTCTTCTTTGCCGGGGCCCGGTCGCTGCTGGTCACGCACTGGCAGGTGCCTTCCCTGCCCACCGTGCGGCTGATGACGGGTCTGTTTGACCGGGCGGCGGCGCAGGGGGATTTGGCCGGCGCCCTGGCCGCCGCCCAACGCGCCATGGCGGCCCAGCCGGCCAGCGCCCACCCGTTCAACTGGGCGGCCTTCACCCTGGTGGGGGCCGCCGGTCCCGCCCAAGCTGCCGGAGAATGATGATGCTGCACCGTCTTTCCGCCGCCCTTGCCGCCCTGCTGCTGGTGCCCGCCGCCCTGGCGGGTTCGCTGGTGCTGGTGGAAGCGCGCGGGGTGGCCATGGCACCCGGCACCCAGGTGCCGGATGACAAGCCCCTCACCCTGCCCGACGGTGCGCAGATGGTGCTGATTGCCGAAGATGGTAGCCAGATCACCCTGCGCGGACCCTTCTCCGGCATTCCCGCCAAGGAAGCCGGCAGCCAGGGCGGAACAGTCCAGGCCCTGGCGGACCTGATGGGCGCGCGGGCCACCGATACCAGTGCGCTGGGTGCCGCGCGGGATGCCGGCCAGCCGCCCCCTCTGCCGGAACCCTGGCTGATTGATGCCGGTGCTTCCGGTTCCGGCTGTCTGCGGCCGGGTCACACCCTGGTTCTGTGGCGGGCGGCCGCACAGAAGCGGCAGAAGCTGACCCTGATGCCGGCTGACCGCAGCTGGACCGCCAATGCCACCTGGCCGGCAGGGGAGCAGCGGCTGGCCCTGCCCGACCTGCCGGTGCAGGAAGGCGCCACCTTCCTGCTGGAGCTGGATGGCAATGCGGCGGCCATCACCTTCCACCATCTGCCTGATGCTGTGACGGCAAGGAAGATGGTGGGCGGCTGGCTGCTGGCACGGGGCTGCGACCGGCAGGCGCACGCCCTGTTGAAGGGTTGATCTTGCTGACACGGGGATGGCGTGCCAATTGACGGGCCGAGGATGGGATGATCCCCGCATGGGATCGGGAAAGGGTTGATGCGATGTCGGGCGGGATTTTGAATCGTAAGTTCGTGGCCACGGGCAAGCAGATCTTCGCCACGGGTGACCGGGGCGAACATATGTATCTGGTGCAGTCGGGCCGCGTTCGCCTCTGGCGGGGGGAACCGGAACATCCGGTGGTATTGGCGGAGGTGGGGCCGAACTGCCTGTTCGGTGAGATGGCCCTGATCGACGACGGCACCCGGTCCGCCTCGGCCACGGCGATTGAGGATACGGTGCTGATCATCATTTCCGGGGAGAAGGTGCGGGCCCGGCTGGCCGATGCTGACCCGTTTGTTGCCTCCATTGTCCGCATCCTGGCCCGCAACCTGCGCGCCTCCAACAGCCAGTTGGAAGATATGATGAGCCAGATGCTGGCCGTCACCGCCATCAAATCCCGCGAGATCAGCCCCAATGAGGATGTTGCCATGCTGGCGGAAGCCGATGAGGAGACGGCAGGGTAAGGTCACCCCACCCGCCGGCACGACCCCCGCACCACCAGCCGCGTCGGGATGATGGTCTGGTCGATGGGGCGGTCTTCCATCAGGCGCAGCAGGTTTTCCACCAGCAGCCGGCCGGCGGCCTCGGTATCCTGCCGGACGGTGGTTAAGGGTGGGTTGGTGTAAAGGGCGGCCTGGATATCGTCGAAACCGACGATGGACAGGTCACCCGGTACCGTCAGGCCCCGGTCACGGGCGCCATGCAGGGCGCCGATGGCCAGCAGGTCGCAGGCGGCGAAAATCGCATCCAGCGGGCGGCCCCGGTCCAGCAGCGCCAGGGCGGCGCGGTGGCCGTCCTGTTCCGATGCCTCCGCATCCAGGTGCAGGGCAGGGTCGGCGCTCAGGCCCGCCTGTTCCAGCGCCAGCAGATAGCCCCGGTGCCGGTCGCGGAATTCCGGGCAATTCTCTGAAATATCCCCGATGAAGCCGATATGCCGCCTGCCGGCGGCGATCAGGTGGGCCACCGCCTCCCGTGCGCCCTGCACATTGTCCGACCCGATGAAATGGCCCGGCTGTCCCGGCAGTACCGGGCCCCAGGTGATATGCGGTATCCCCGCCTCGTCCAGCCGGGCGATGCGGGCGATATAGCTGGGGTAATCGCCATAGCCCAGAAAGATGATGCCGTCGGCGCGTTTGGAGGCGGCATAATCGGCATTGCCCTCCCCGCTCTGCTGCTGGAAGGAAACCAGCAGATCATAGCCATGGCGTGCGGCGGCACGGGTGACGCTGGACAGCATGGCCAGGAAGAACGGGTTGATCAGGCTGTCGGACGTGCCGGGATCTTCATAGATCAGCAGCGCCAGCGTGTTGGTCTTCTGTGAACGCAGGTTGCGCGCATTCACATCGACCTTGTAATTCAACTGTCTTGCCGCGCGCTCCACCTTCAGCCTGGTATCCTCGCTGACCATGCTGTCATGGCGCAGCGCGCGGGAGACGGTGGACTGGGACACCCCCGCCAGTTCGGCAATATCAAATGATGTTGGCCGTTTTGCCCGCATTGTGCTTCCGGCGCTGGGTTGCTGACCGGCGGCAGGATAGCGGACGGGTGCCCAGGCTGGCAATTCTCCCCATGCGCGATCCATCAGCGGAAATTCCAGACAATCACCGCCGTCAGGGCCAGCAGGGCCGCCGCCAGCACCCGGTAATTGCGCCAGAAGGGTTCGGCGGCCAGCCGGGCGCTCTCCTCCCGATAAAAGGCGGGCGTCCAGATCATGCCCTCGCTCTTGGTGACGAGGTCCGGGGCGGTCGCCAGACTGCCCACCACCAGGGCCAGCGCGCAGGCCAGGAACAGCAGGGGCGCGATATAAAGGAAATGGATCGTGAACAGCCCCTTTACCGGCACGGCCAGGAACAGGGCGATGCCGGCCACCACACCGGTGGCGATGCAGGCAATGGCGCCGGCGGCATTGGCCCGGCGCCAGAACAACCCCACCAGATAGAGCGCCATCACCGGCGGTACGGCATAGGCGATGATGATCTGCAGATATTGCCAGAGCGAGCCGAACCGTTCGATCTGCGGCGCCCACAGTACCGAAGCCAGAGCCATCGCCAGCGTCACCACCCGCCCGATGCGCACCAGCGCCCGGTTGGACAGGGTGGGCCAGCGGCGCAGCACGAAATCCATGGTGAACAGGGTTGAGGCGGAATTATAGGTGGACGCGATGGAGGACATCAGCGCCGCCATGAACCCCGCCACCGCAATGCCGGCCAGCCCCGCCGGCAACAGGTTCAGCAGCAGGGTCGGATACACCATGTCCGGGCTTTCCAGGCTGGGATAGAGCAGGATGGCTGCCGTGCCCGGCAGCACCATCAAGAACAGCACCGGCAGTTTCAGCAAACCGGCGAACAGGCTGCCCCAGCGGCCATGATTTTCATCCTTGGCGGTCAGCACCCGCTGCACCATGAACTGGTTGGTACACCAGAAGTAAAAGCCCAGCAGTGGCACCCCGGTCAACAGGCCCAGCCAGGGCAGGGTGGGATCATCCAGCGGGCGGATCAGCGACAGCTTGGCCGGATCGACCGCCGCCATCACCCGGTCCCAGCCGCCGGCGGCGGCAAAGGTCTTCAGCGCGATGATCATGGCGGCCCCCAGCAGCAGCAGCGCCTGGATCACCTCTGTATAGATCACCGCCCGCAGGCCGCCGGCGATGGTGTAGATACCCGCCGACAGGGCCAGCCCGATGACGATCTGCCACAAGGGCACATCGGGCAGCAGCAGCTTGAACAGCAAGGCCCCGCCATAAAGCGCGCTGGACGTATCGACAACGATATTGAGGAACAGGGTCAGGCCGGAGAAATAGAGCCGGGCCGTGCCATTATACCGCCGCTCCAGATATTCCGGCAGCGTATAGACGCGGGAGCGCAGCAGGAAGGGCAGGAAGAAGATGCTGAAAAACACCAGCACCACCGCCGCCATCCATTCATAATTATAGACGGAAATGCCGGCGCCATAGGCGGCACCCGCCAGCCCGATCAGGGTGGTGGAGGAAATGTTGGAGGCCAGCAGCGCCAAGCCGATCACCGGCCAGGTGCAGCCGCGAGAGGCGAGGAAGAAATCCTCCGTCGTCGCCCGCCGCCGTGTCAGCAGCAGGCCGAACGCGATGATGGCGGTCAGATAGGCGGCGATGACGGCATAATCCAGCGTTGCCAGACCGTTGATGGGCGGCATCCTCTCCCCCTTGGACCTTCATTACCGGCGGCTTGTCAGATGCCACCCTTGCTGCCATCTGACAGGGCTTTGCCCCGGTACCCAAGAAGAATTCGTATGCAGTGGCTCAGCCGCGCACCACCGACAGGCCGGGCACGGCGATGCGGATATTGTCGCGGCCGGCATGTTTGGCGGCGTAGAGCGCCTGATCGGCCCGTTCCAGCAAGTCGCGCTCGTCCCGGTCATCATGCTGCCAGGCGGCCACGCCGATGCTGGCGGTGATGCGCACAGGGCGCCCATCCGGGGCGAAGACCACCAGATCTGCCAGGGTGGCGCGCAGCCGTTCCGCCACGGTGACGCCCGTGCCGATATCGCTGTCCGGCAGCAGCACGGCAAATTCCTCCCCACCGACGCGGGCGGCCAGATCGCTGGGGCGTAGCGACGTGGCCATCCGTTCCGCCGCCTCCATCAGCACCAGATCGCCGGTCGCATGGCCATAGGTGTCATTGACCTGTTTGAAATAATCCAGGTCCAGCACCACCAGGACACCTGCCGCACCATAACGGCGATGCTGGGCCAGATCCTGGCGCAGCCTTTCCTGGAACTGCCGCCGGTTGGCCAGCCCGGTCAGCGGGTCGAGGGCGGCCAGGCGCGACAGCCTTTCATTGGCGGCCAGCAGTTCCGCCCGCGTCTGCGTCAAGGCGGCGGCTTGGGCCTTGCTGCGCCGGGCAATCCCCCGGTTTCGCCGTACCAACCGCCATTCCGACAGCAGCGTGTTGTTCACCATCAACACGCCCACCCACATGACCAATATGTAAAGCAGGGAGAAGAAGGCCATGACGGCGGCAGTCGGCCCGTCGAAAATGCTCAGCGCGAACAGGGCGTGGCTGGTGGCGATCGGCCCCACCAGCGCCAAAAGCGCCATCGGCATGGCGCCCAGATTATGTGAGGCAGCGGCCGAAATGCCGGTGGGCACCAGATAAATCAGGCTGACCACCATCACACTGGCTCCATCCCGGGGCAGCCAGGGCAGGACGCCCCACAGGAGGCCGGTCAGCAGGAAATTCCACAGATTACTCCGCTGCCAGCAGCCCACCGCCGCGCGATCCGTCGTTTGTGGCAACAATCCCCGTGCCGTGACGATCCGGTACAGGGAGACCAGCCAGATCGCCGCCGCCCAGGAAAGCAGGGCGATCAGGTGCAGCGACTGCGCCAATGCCAATATCAGGGCACTGGCGACGGTCACCTGGGTCAGCCCGCCGGCAATTTGGGAGCGTGCGCACATAGCAATAGCACTGGGCGACTTCGACCGTATGTCAAGCCGTCCCATCAATCGCCGATACTTGCCGTGCAGCAGCATTCACACTCACCAGTTTTAAGAAATCCATTAACGTGTTTACATCGTCAACCGGATTTCACCAGAATTAACCATTATCTCTGCTTCTGCGGCAGATTACTTTGCCCGTGCTTTCTATGTGCGTGGTTCTGTTTTCAACAAATATCACGCTGTCACAGGTATAGACACTGGTTTTTACTTGACCCTCCCCGTACAATCGGTCGCACCTGCGCAGCTTGGCGGAAGGCGCTGGATTTTCGCACGAACGTTCGTATATTTGAGGTGGGCCAGGAACGAACGGGTGGCATCATGGCAACAGCAGCAGTCCCAGCTTCTGTCAATATTCCAGGTGTGGCGGGGGTGAGTCTGGCCGGGCTCATGTTCCAGCCGGCGGGGGAGCCGCAGACGGCCATCGTGCTGCATGGCGCCACCGGTGTGCCACGGGACTACTATGCGCGTTTTGCCGCCTGGGTGGCAGAGGCGCGCCAGGCGGCGGTGTTGATCTATGATTACCGCGATTGCGGCCATTCCGCCCAGGTGCCGGTGAAACAGGCCCGCGCCACCATGGCCGATTGGGCCGTGCGCGATCAGGCGGCGGCGCTGGAACTGCTGCACCAGCGCTTTCCTGAGTTGCCGCTGGAGGTGATTGGCCATTCGCTGGGCGGGCTGGGCCTGCCTTTTCATGACCGTGGCGACCGCGTGGTGCGCATGGTGGCCGTGGCCAGCGGTCCGGCCCATTGGTCCCGCCACCCGCTCGGATTCGTACCCAAGGCGCTGGCCTTCTGGTATCTGGCGGGACCGTTGCTGACCAGCTTGCTGGGCTACATGCCGGGCTGGGTGCTGGGGCAGGGGGCGCATCTGCCGGCCGGTGCCTATTGGGAATGGCGGCGCTGGTGCATCACCCCTGGCTTTTACCGCCGGGATTGGGGCCGCCGCCTGCCGCAACCCGACCTGTCGCGCATGAAGGGCCGGCTGCGGCTGGTGGCCATCGCCGATGATCCGATGCTGCCGCCGCCGGTGGTGCGCGATCTGGCCGGGTTCTATCCGGCGGCCCAGGTGGAAAACCACCTGATCGAACCAGCGGCGGCAGGGGTTGCCAGCATCGGCCATCTACGTGTCTTTTCGGAGCGGTGCCGGGCGGTCTGGCCGGTGCTGGCCGGCCTATAGCGCCGCCAGCCCGTCATCGGCCGCCCGCATTCCCCAGACAGGGCGGGAGTGGCGCGGGCTTTCCGGTGCCGTCACCACACGTGGTGCCATGCGGCGGAACCGGCTGGCCTGCTGTTCCTGCGGCCTTTCCACCCGCCGCAGGACGGAGGTGCCGACCCCGCCGCAACCCTGGCAGACGAAATGCCGGCTGAACTCCGCCACCGGATAATCATGCCCATGCTGGCGCAGCAGCAGATCGCTGCGCCACGTGCATTCTTCCGCGCAGCAGACGCAATGCATGGCGAAATCATGTCCCTGGAAATTGGCGCAACCGATGCTGCCGGGCAGGGCACTGTGACAGATGGCGGGCTTCATGGCGGTTCTCCCTAATGGCGGGGCCTGATAGAGAGACGCTACAATGTTCCTGATTTGTTCTCAAGCAAAATATGAAAAAACCCTGTCACCCGCGCTGAAAGAACAGGGCGGGTGACAGGGTGGGCTTCACTTGGCCGTGATGCTGATGATCACCGTGTCGGCGTACTCACCCGCCGGCAGGGAGGGCGAGGCGGGGACGGAGACGGATACCGTGGTGCTTCGGGCCTGTCCGCTGGCGGTGCGGGTGGTGGCGACACTGCCATTCTGGGCGGCGACATCGCCATATTGCAGCCCATAGGCCACGGATGCCGTTCCGGAGCTGAGGCTGCCGCCATTCTGCGAGGCGACTGTCACCACATAGCCATTGGCGGCATTGCAGCGTTCCTCCACCGTGGCGACGGGGACGGTGGCCTGACCGGCGGTCAGGTTCACCGTGGCGGTATTGTTGGAAATGCCGATGGAACATTCGGCCGTGACGCTGCCACGAATGGTCAGGGTGGCCTGGCTGGCCTGCCCCCGTGCCGGACCCGTCGGATCGGCCAGGGCCAGCAGTGCGACCGCCATGACAGCGGCAATCTGCGATATTCTGCGCATCATGCACCCCATTTCTGCCCATTTTGGGCACCACGACGGATCGGTCCCGCGTCGTGACGGTTATCCGATAGAAGCTTATCGCGCCGAA
Source organism: Niveispirillum sp. SYP-B3756 (assembly GCF_009495745.1). Taxonomy (GTDB): domain Bacteria; phylum Pseudomonadota; class Alphaproteobacteria; order Azospirillales; family Azospirillaceae; genus Niveispirillum. The sequence goes on along the minus strand of NZ_WIDQ01000002.1, from coordinate 107,682 downwards.
ATGATTAGGATCAAGTTATCAGCATAAGTGCCGGCCAATGCCCGGCTGACATCATCCACCTGCACATCGATGCGATAGGTGCCCTCTCCCCCCAGGCTGAAGTTGCTGCCGCGTGTCAGCCGGGCGCTGCGCCCAGCGACAGAAACGCTGTAGCCGATGCCGTCGGGATTATCGGCGGAGACCAGCCTTCCCGCATTATCAGAGGATAGCGACAGGTCATAGTCACTGTTGCCCATGACCTTGATTTCAAAAGAGCCGCCACCGGTGCGCGACAGCTCCCCCATATCCAGCACCCCCGAACTGCCCGACAGGGGGCGGGAAACGCCATTGACGGTGACGCTGGCGCCCACCACTTCCCGCACCTTGGCGCGCACCTGCACCGACCGGCTGTCAATGGGGCCGACGGGAACCCCGTCTCGCAGCTCATAGATATTCACGGTGACGCGGTCGCTATAGGTGCCCTTCTTCACCACCTGTCCGGGCTCGATATAGGAATAGAAGGTCAGGCTCTGCTTTTCGTTCTTTTTGGTTAGCGTGGCCTGGAACAGGCCGCTTTGCGATCCATCAATATCGTTCAACCGCTGGGATCTGGCGCTGTCCTTATAAAGCTCATAGACCAGCCGGCCGTGCCCACCTTCCATGATGCGGGTGCCGTTGCGGCCATCGTCAATGCCGATCAGCACGCTGCAGGCGGGGCCGTCATCATGCTCAATCTCCAGCCGGTGATAGCTGAGATTGGCCCCCCGGAACGGATCATAATCATCATCGGGTTCGATACGGTCGATATGGTCGACCTCCACCTCGCAGCGATCAGTGCCATGGGCTGGCAATGCCGCCGCTAGCAGCAGGAAGGCGGCGGCAAGCCGGCGGCGGCAGGGGGAAGAAGGCATCGGCATCGCATCACATGGCATCGGTACGGGTATCCGGCGCGGATGCCCATCCGACAGGATGCCAGTTCGCCCCGCCGGCTGCCAGCCTGGGATGGGACAAAAGAAAATCCCCGTCCTGGCTATGGACGGGGATCAAGGAGGCTCAACAGAAAGGGTTGTTAATCATTACCTGTTTCATCTGCAAATACCAGGGTTCTTGGGTGGTATGACCTGTCGGCCATTCGCTCTAATACCCCCCCCTCCCTCGATCGTGACCGATCCAGGGGGATTTCGTGTTCCCTCATGCGCCAGGCCGGCAGTCGCCGGCGTCCAATCTCCGCAAAGCTTAACCTTTGGGGAGATTGGCATACGACCTGTTGCATCCTGAACTGGTTGCCATCATCGCCAGGGCTGGACCTGGGGTGGATGGCGACTATCATGCGCCGCCCCGCCTGCCATGGGAGACCAACGCCATGACTGCCACTCCGCCGACCCATTTCGTCCAGCGCGCTGAACATGCCATCAGCGCCATCACCCGGCTGGACCCGCATCTGCGCGCCTTTGCCGGGTTTGAACCGGAATGGCTGCGGGAACGGGCCTGGGCGATGGCCCGGCAGAGCTTCCCCGCCGGGCCGTTGCGGGGGCTGACGCTGGCGGTGAAGGATCTGCTGGACCTGCGTGGTTTGCCCACTGGTGGCGGTTCCCACCAACCGCACAAGGCCGACTCGGACAGTGACGCCGTGGCCGTTGCCCGGCTGGCGGCGGCGGGAATGCTGCCGCTGGGCAAAACCCACACGGTCGAACTGGCCTTTGGTACCTGGGGCATCAACCGCGCCACGGCGACGCCGCGCAACCCCTGGGATGCTGCGGTCGAGCGGGTGCCGGGCGGGTCCAGCAGCGGGTCGGCCGTCGCGGTGGCGGCCGGGCTGGCCGATCTGGCGCTGGGCAGCGATACCGGCGGCTCCATCCGCATTCCAGCCGCCCTCAACGGCATCGCCGGGCTGAAGCCGACCCTGGGTCGGGTCAGCCGCGGCGGCTGCCTGCCGCTCTGCCCGGATCTGGATACGGTGGGGCCGATGGCCCGCAGCGTGGCGGAACTGGCCTGGATGCTGGCCGCCATGGCCGGCCCCGACTCCGCCGATCCGCCCACCCTGCTGGAACCCAAGGGGCCGAAACCCGGCCCCTTTGATCCCGCCCGCGCGCTGGCCCTGTCCATGCGCGGCCGGCGCTTGGGCGTGCTGGCCGATCAGGGGTTGGATGGGGTGAGCAATGCCGTGGGTGATGCCTATCTGGAGGCTTGCCGCGTGATGGAGCGGGCGGGCGCCCGTCTGGTGGAGGTGCGCCCACCCCTGCCGCTGCCGGCGGCGATCGAACCGTCCGGCCTGTTGATGGCGGGCGTTGCCTGGCGGCTGTGGCGGGGACGGCTGGAACGTTACGAATCCGAAATGGACCCCGGTACCTGCGGCCGGTTAAAAATGGGGGCAGACGTTTCGGATACGGAATTAACAACCCTGCGCAACAGCCGCCGGGCCGATCAGCAGCGCTTCCATGCCTGGCTGGAAGAGGTGGATGGTTTGCTGACTCCCACCCTGGCGCTGACCGCCCCCGCACTGGCGGCGGCAGATGAGGGCGCCTTGCCCTTCAGCCGGTTCGTGCGGGCGGCCAACTGGCTGGACCTGCCGGCAGCGGCCCTGCCCTGCGGCTTTGACCGGGCCGGCCTGCCGATTTCCCTGCAGGTGCTGGGCCTGCCCTGGCGGGAAGGGCTGGTGCTGGGCATCGCCAACGCCTATCAGCAGGCCACCGACTGGCACCAGCGGCGGCCGGACGTGGCGGCCCTGCTGGCACCGGCGGTTACGGGGCCGGCAGGTGGATCGGGGGCAGCTTGATCTCCCCATCTGCATCGGCCGGCACGGTGACCGTCTCTGCCACCATGCTGACGCCGAAAATGCTGAGCGCCCAGCGGCCGGGCCGCACGCTTTCCACCCGGAACTGTCCTTTGCGATTGGTGAAGAAGGGCAAATCCTTGGCCCCCTTGCTGCTTTCCAACGGCCGCAGCACGCCCGACAGCAGGGCGGCGGGCGTGCCGTCCGCCGTCAGCAGCTGACCGGTCAGGGAGGCGACGGCATCGGTGCCGATGGTGACGATGGTGCCAGCGCGGTATCCCGGCTGCACTGCCGGCCGGTCATCCCCCAGATCGTAATTGGCCGGCGCATCGGGCACGTCCAGCAGCAGTGGTCGCACCAGATAGGCGGAAATATTGGGAACCACCGGCACGCCCAGCCAGTCGGTTTCCGCCAGATAATGATCATCCACCGGATCAACCCCGACATCCTGCCCCTTCAGGCGCGGGTGCGGCACGATGATGGCAAAGCTGTTGCTGATGGGGCGGGTGACAGCGCCATGGCCATCGGCAAAGGCCAGGGCCGTTGCCGCCGTCATCTGGGTGCGGTTTTCCAGTTCGCTGCGCGCATCCAGGCTGCGCCGGATAAGGTTATGCTGCACCGATGTTTCGAACCGCTGGTTCACATAGCTCAGCCCGCCCTGAATCTGGTCCCCAGCGGAGCCATATTGGTTGGTCAGTTCCAGCCGGGCGCTCAAGGCATCCACCGGATGCATGGATTGATAGCGCCAGTCCAGCCGCTGCTGCCCGGCAATGGTATCGATGCTGGCCCCCACGCTCTGTCGCCCGCCATCCAGGAAGAAACGGGAGGTGACATAGACGCCGGTATCCCGTTCCCCCAGACTGTCCCGCCCGTGGGAGAAGGTGACATCCAGGCTGCCGGTGCGCCACAGCCGCTGACGCAGTGACAAGTCGATACTGTAATTATCGCGGCTGTCCGTGCCGCGTACTTCACGATAACGGCCCCCCAGTGACAGGGTCAGGCTTTCCAGCAGCGGTCGGGTGACGCGGGCCGCCATATCCAGTTTCGTATCGCTATCGAAATTAGAGCCGAAATTCCGGTAATCCTTCTGATACCAGCTCAGTTGCGCCGTCACGGAGCCATTGGCCCAGCTATCCGCGCCATTATCATATGAGCGGTAGCGCAGGGTGCCGGCCAGCCCGGCCTTGCGCCCCTTATCCGTCGGGTCGGCATCCTTGTTGGGTTTGCGCCGCAGATAGGCCGCCGGCTCTACCCCGAAAGTGCCCAGGCCGGTGGAGAACAGCACCTCTCCCGTCACGTTGGTTTCCGTGCGGTCAATCTGGGTGCCCAGCCCGACGGTCAGCTGATCGGTCAGGCCGACCCGCTGATAGGCGGTCAATATCGGGTCGGCCGTGTCATAGGTATAGACATCATCGCGGATGCTGGAGGGCAGCCCCAGTGTATAGCCAAATTCCTGTACCCCGGTGCCCAGCAGCTGGCTGTCGAAAAAGAAGGGGAAATCAATGACCTGTTCGCGGCCGAATCCGTCGGTGATGCGGATTTGCACATCGTTGGTGCCAGATGCACCCGGAAAGCTATTGAGATTATAGGGGCCGGGTTGCAGGCGGAAGGATCGGCTGGGCCTTCCATTGACCAGCACCTCCACCACCGACGGGTTTTCCAGCACAAAATCCCGGCTGCCGGCCGGCTGCACCAGATCATAGGGGCGGATGGAGAATTCTCGCGCCACCGAGAGACCCAGCACGGATTTGCCGACCTGGCTGCCCGTCACCGGCGTGCTGAGATCGCCCAGCTGCGCCCGGATGCCGCTGGCCTGGAAATCATGCAGCAGTTTCACTGGGCCACGCGCCCAGCGTTTCTTGCCATCCTCCCGGTAATAGGCATTGCCTTCTGCCACCCAGCCTTTCCAGTTTACCGCCGACTCATAGACGACGGAAAGCGGCCCCAGCCCGCTTTCGCCCAAGCCATCGGGAACGGAGAGATAATCGGCGGCGGCGCGCATGTTCATCTGGGCGCTGAAATCGGCCTGCGGCACCACGACATAGGATCGTGCCGCTGCCCCCCGTTCCATCACCGACAGTTCCCGCCGCTGCCGGGCGATGGCGGGCACGGTCACCTGCAGCACCTGGGCAGTCGGTTCATAGGCCACCTGGATGCCCTGGCGGGACAGCTGGGTCGGCTTGGTCCAGCCGCCAGGATCGGCTTGGGCCTTGAATTCCGTCAAGGCCCCCGGCTGCACCAGCGGCGTCAGCAGGCTTGCCAGCGCTGTCAGATCAAAGCCGGTATCGGCCGGGTCCAACCCCACCATGCCGGGTATCTGGCCAATCTCTGCCCCGTCGAAATAGACGGGCAGGTCGGCCTTCTGGGTGCGCGCGGCCTGACGTTTGGCCCCGAACACTTTCTTATACAGCTCTTCGGCTGAGGCGGCGGGCTTGCCGGCCGGTTTTTCCTCCGCTGCCCGCCCTATGCCCGTTGCCAGCAGCGCCAGGGCGCAGACAGCCAGGGGCCGCACCATCCGGGGACGATGCAGCAGCAACAGGCGGCAGGAGCGGGAAGGAGGCAAGGTGCCGGGCCAGCGTGATCAGGGCAGGGCGATCGTGGCTGTCAGCGGGCCGACCGGCAGCTCCTTGGGCCAAGGCAGCAAGAAGCGGCGTGTCACCCCCGGCAGCAGGTTTTCTCCGGCCAGCCCCCCCAGCTTGTCCGCCTTGATGCTGACCTTGGCATTGCCGGCGGCCAGGGTCAGGGTCGGGTCACGCAGGATCTGGTGGGCGGTGCCGCTGTTCTGCACCCGCAGGTCCAGCACCGTGCCGCCATCGGGCAGGGTGGTGGGGCTGGCCGACAATACCGTCAGTTTCGGTGCCACTCCCGGTGGCACGACATAGAGCGAGGCCTTATATTGCACCAGCAGCCGCACCTGTGCCCCCTGGGCGGGCGCCTGCCCGACATCAATGGGCAGCTGTTCAGCCACCAGCCGGAAGGGCAGCTCCTTCGGGGGAGCGGCATTGCCGATCCACTGCACCCGGACGGATTGGTTCTGCCCCGGCTCCAGAATCAGCTGTTCGGGGAAGATAACCCAATCATCGCCGCCCCCGTTCAGCACATCTTCGCCATTCTCATCCTGGCCGCGACCGACAATGCTGATTTCCACCGCTACCGGTGTTTGGGCATCATTCTCCAACCGGAATATCTGCGTGGCGCCCCGGCCGGAGGGTTCGAAATTCATTTCGATGGGAATCAGGCGGAAGGCGGATGCCGGCACCGTCAGGCCCAGCAGGGGCAGCAGCAGGATCCCCAACCGCAGGAGATACTTTTTCATGAGCCCGATTCCTTTTGATCTCAGTTCCAGACGCCAGGGGATGCTGCAAGGTCGTAGCGACCTGTACTATGGTGGTATAGGGGACAATGCCATCTGTTGAATCACATTGGCTGTCTTTTTTCCAGGCTGTTGGGGGCGGACGGGTCCGATGACAAACGTGAATGACTTGAGGAAATGCTGGAAAGTTAATATTTAAAATGCCGTGTTAATATATTAACTTTCTCTCTATATATACGCATCAGATGCAAATATAAGATAAGTTATTGCTTTTTATTCATTGAGATCGCGGGAGGTGATTGTTTGCGAAACAACTATGGAAAAGCCGATGATTCGCGTGTATCAACACGGCTCCTACATCACAGTTTCAACCTGCGCCGCCCATGCCCCGTCACCTCCGAACCGCCCGCTGATGAGCTTGCTACTCTCCATCCTGCTGGTTAATTCGGCCACCCTTCTGGGGGCGGCGGTGACGCTGGGCACCATTTGGTGGCAGGGGCGGACGGAGCGGTACGCGCTCTCCTGGGCGTTGGCGCTGCTGGTGGCCCTGCCGGGCCTGCCGCTGCTGCTGGGGTTGTCACCCCATAGTGGCCTGGTGGGCATCTTCCTGGCGCTGCTGGGGTCTATCTGCCGTGATGCCGGCTTGTTCTTTCTGGCTGATGGAATGGCCCGTTACCGGGGCCGCCGGATGCATTGGCGGCGCTGGCTGTTTGCCGGCGCGGTTATCGTCGCTATTTCCACCATCACCCTGATCCGGGGGGATCAGGGGCTGCACCGGCTGCTGCATTCCGGCTTCATCCAGGCGGCGGTGATTTCCGCCACCATCGACATGCTGCGCCCGGCCGATGGGTCGCGGCGCTGGGGGCTGCCGACGGGGGCGGGGGAATGGCTGCTGCTGGGCGGGTTCGGCTTCCTGCTCGGTGCCAATGCCGTCCATATGATTGATCTGCTGTTCAATTCCTATCCGCCCCGCCCCCTGCCGGATACGGAGACGATGAAGATATTGCTGATGGCTCAGCCCTTTATCGTCATGACCATCGGCATGGGCGGGGTTATCACCATGTCGCAGCGGCTGGTGGCGGAGCGGGAGGCGCAGCGCCTTGCCGCTGAGCAGGCGGCCGAACAAGCCCGTGCCGCCGACCGCGCCAAATCGGAATTCCTGGCCACCATCAGCCATGAAATCCGCACCCCGATCAATGCCATCCAGGGCTGCCTGCAAATTCTCGGTGCCCATGGGCTGAACCCCTCCCAGGCGCGTCTGGCGGAGGTGATGAGCAGCTCCAGTGCCAATCTGCTGGCCTTGATCGAAGATGTACTGGACATGGCGCGCATGGAGGCCGGGCGGGTGACACTGGACCCTGGTGTCACCGATCTGGGGGCCCTGCTGCGCGAGGTGACAGTGCTGATGACGCCCAAGGCCGACCATAAGGGTCTGACGCTCAGCCTGCGCCCGGCCCCTGGCCTGCCGGCGGCGGTGCTGGCCGATGGCCGGCGTCTGCGTCAGATACTGCTCAATCTGGTGGGCAATGCGGTGAAATTCACCGAGAAGGGCCATGTCAGCCTGACGGTGGAGCCGGTTACCGCCCCGCCCGGCACTGCTATGGAGCCGGCCTTGGAAAATGGCCAGCCCCCTGTCTGGGTGCGGTTTGAGGTGATGGATACCGGCATCGGCGTGCCGGCGGACAAGCTGGACAGCATCTTCCTGTCCTTCTCCCAGGGTGACAACACCTTGACCCGCCGCTTTGGCGGGGCGGGTTTGGGCCTTTCCATCGCCAAGCAACTGGCGGAAATGATGGGCGGTTCCATCGGGGTTGACAGTGTGCCCGGCCAGGGCAGCCGCTTCACCGTCACCCTGCCGCTGACCCTGGTGCAGCCCGGCTCCCAGGCGGAAGGGGGCCCGCGCCACATCGCCCCATTGCTACCATATGGCCCCCTGGGTGGTCCGGCGGTGATGCTGTTGGAAGGGGATGAGGTAAACCGGGTGGTTGCCACCGAACTGCTGGTCGGGCGCGGGGCCGATGTGGTGCAGGCCGCCGATGGGGGGGAGGCGCTGGCCCTGCTGGCCCAGCGCCGCATCGATATCATCCTGATCGATCTTTCCACCCCGGTGCTGGAGGGGCTGGAAACCGCCCGCCATATCCGCAACCTGCCGCTGCCGGCCGGCAATGTGCCCATTGTGGCCTTGAATAGCGGCCTGATCACCCCGGAAATCCGCCAGCTCTGCCGCGATATCGGCATTCAGGCCTTCCTGACCAAGCCGATCCGGGTGGAAAATCTGGTCAGCACCCTGACCGCCCTGCTGCCGCTTCAGGACAAACCGGCGGCCTGAGAGTCCGTCCGTGAACTTCATATTGTTTCTCAGCTTAACCGTCATTCCCGCGAAGGCGGGAATGACGGCGGTGAAGCGGCAGAGCTTCGAAAAAACAGAAGAACTTTCCGGACAGATACTGACTCTACTCCCGGTGCCAGTCCCGGTTCAGCCGGCGGGCGGCCAGGAAGAACAGGGCGGAAGCCAGCAGATAGAAGCCCATGCCATAAAGGATGGAATAGCGCAGGCTGTCCGCGCCATAGCGCGGCACCAGATAGTCCGACAGCACGCCCAGGAACCAGGTGCCGAAGCCGATCCCGATCAGGTTATTGACGAACAGGAAGATGGCCGACGCCGTGGTGCGCATGGTGGCCGGCACCAGATGCTGCACGGCCGACAGGGTCGGCCCCAGCCACATCAGCGACAGGGCCTGCGGCACCACGAACAGGAAGAATACCAGCGGCAGCGACGGCGACATGATGCCGCCGATGAAGAAGGGCAGCGACACCAGAAAGGCCACCGCCGGCACGCGGGCATAATTACCCTTGTCATTGGCCCCGAACCGGTCGCCCAGCGACCCACCCAGCCAGACCCCGACCATGCCGCCAAAGAACAGGATGCCGGCATAAAAGATGGAGCGGTCCACCAAAGCCAGCCCGTGGCTGCGTTCAAAGAAGGAGGGCAGCCAGAAGGCCAGCCCATAGCCCAGGATGGAGGAGCAGGAAGCCCCCAGCGCCAGCAGCCAGAAGGAGGGCTTCTGGAACAGCAGGGAGAGCGCATCCCCCAGGCCGGGGGTTGTTATATTGACGGTAGGGTTTCTATCAAACCCGCTGCTTTTCGGCTTCCGCATCACCAACCTGAGCAGCGATGCCAGCAGCAACCCCGCCAACCCGCTGACGATGATGGCCCAGGGCCAGTCGGTCAGGTAGGCAATCAACCCGCCCAGCAGCGCCCCTGCTGCGCTTGCCAGGTGAATGCCAAACCGGTTCCACGTCCGGGTGCGGGCCGGTTCCGCCTGGGTTGAATGATCAGCCCTGATCGGTTGGGGCGGCTTGGCGTCAAACCCGCCGCGCACCGGTTCCTGCACTGTCAGCTTGAACAAGGGTGCCAGCAGCAGCCCGACCAGCCCGCAGATGATGAAGGCCCAGCGCCAGCCGATCTGGTGGGCGATCACCCCGCCGAACAGCACGCCTGCCGCCATGCCGATAGGGATGCCGAAGCTGTAGGCGGCCAGCGCCCGCGCCCGCTCCCGCGGGGGGAAATAATCGGAAATTAATGAGTAGGCGGGCGCCACGCCGCCCGCTTCCCCCACGCCCACGCCCAGCCGGCAGAGGAACAATTGCCAGAAACCGGTGGCAAAGCCGCACAAGGCGGTGAAACCGCTCCAGATGGTCAGCGCCCCGGTCATGATCCAGGTGCGGCTTTTCCGGTCGGCGACCAGGGCGATGGGGATGCCGAGTGCCGTGTAGAACAAAGCAAAGGCCATGCCGCCCATCAGCCCCAATTGCTGATCGCTTAAGCCCAGTTCCGTTTTGATGGAAGAGGCCAGAATGCCCAGAATCTGCCGGTCGATGAAATTGAAGATATAGACCAGGATCAGAATCAGCAGCACGTAATAGCGATAATAGCGGCGCTGGCCCTGTGGCTGGGTCACGGCTGCGGGCATCGGTTTTGTTCCTTTTGGGGCGCGGCAGGACAAGCAATAGGGATGGCCGGCGGGAACGGCAAGGGGCGCGCCATTCCCGCCGGCCATCCATCAGAAGCGATATTCCACCGTCGCCGTCACCGTGCGCGGCGCGCCATAGAAGCCGATGATGCTGTCACCGAACAGGGCACCGGGGAAGTTATACCCACCCACCCGATAGCGCTTGTCGGTCAGGTTCAACCCGTGCAGCCCCACCCGCCAGCGATCATCTGCCGTGGTCCAGACCAGGCTGGCATCCAGCAGCGTATAGCCTTTCTGGTCCAGCGTCGGGTTGGGGAATTCGAACAGGGAGAATTTACTGCGGTGGGAGGCCGAGCCGGTGATGGTGGCCGTTCCCGCATCACCCATGTCATGGGTATAGGAGAGGGTGAAGTTGGTCGTCCATTTCGGCGTGTTCTGGAACACCGCCGTATCGGCAATATTCACATATTGCTTGGTCGTCAGGTCATACCGCAGGAATTCCTTGAATTCCGCATCGATATAGCCAACGGCAAAGCTGGCCATCAGCGCTTCGGTCAGCAGGAACTGGCCTTCGGCTTCCCAGCCCTTGATCTTGGAGGAGCCGACATTATCGACAAAGCTGGCGATGGTGGTGCCGGCGGGCACCTGGGTGGTGACCTGCTGGCCATCATAATCGGAATAGAAGGCCGCCAAGTTCAGCCGGGCCCGGTTATCCCAGAAGCGCAGCTTGGACCCGACCTCATAGGTATCGACAATTTCCGGGTCATAGCCCTTCACCGTGTCCGGCGTCAGGATCACGTCGCCGCGCATGTCAAAGCCGCCGGATTTGAAGCCCTTACCATAGGAGGTATAGAGCGTCACATCGTCGGTCGGTTCATAGGTCAGGCTGACGCGCGGGGTGAATTCCTTGAAGGTGCGTTCGTTGGTGTAATTGCTGCGGATCAGCGTGGGGTTGCGCGCTGTACCGCCGAAGAACGGGCTGGTCAGCCCGGCATAATTGACGCGGTAGACGGTGCCTTCCTTCTTGTCGATCGTGTAGCGGCCACCCAGCGAGATCTTGAACTGATCGGTAATGTCATAGGTGAAGTCGGCGAAGGCGGCATAGCTCTTGGTATCCACGCTGCCGGACGTCAGCGTGGTCAGGTTGGCCAGCCCGACAATGGTGTCGAACGCCCCTTCGGCATGACCATCCATGTAATAAAGCCCGGCCACGCCCTGGAACCGTTCGCCCTGATAGAGGAACTGGAACTCCTGGCTCAGCTGGTCATCCTTGTAATAGGCGGGGATGTCCAGAATCTTGGCCGGCAGATTATCGAAATCGATCACCGTGTCGCTGCGCCCGTCACGATAGGCGGTGATGGATTTCAAGGTGATGGTGTCGGACGCCTCATATTCCGCCGTCAGCGACACGCCCTCTGTCTTCACCTTGTTCTTCCCCGTCAGCCCCGCCTGGGTGTCATAGACGGAGGTGAGCTTGGGCACGGTAGGGGTGGCCACCAGCCGATAACCATGGCGGGGGCTGGAATTATCCACCGTCTTGTCGGCGGCCACCCGGATGAACAGGGTGTCCGTCGGTTTGAACTCCACCGCCAGCCGGCCGGCATTGACGTCCTTGTCGTAATGGTCCTGGCCGGTGGTGATATTGCTGCCGTAACCGCCCCGGCGGTACATGGCGATGGCCCCGCTGACCCCCACCTTGTCACCCACCGGCGTGGAGCCGGAGAGGATCAGGTCGGTCTGGTCATAGGAGCCGATCTGCGCCTTGATCTTGCCTTCCGGCGTGTCGCTGATGCGCTTTGTGACATATTTCACGGCCCCACCGATGGTGTTGCGGCCATAAAGCGTGCCTTGCGGCCCGCGCAGCACCTCCACCCGTTCGATGTCGAAAATATCCAGCACGGCACCCTGTGGGCGGGCCAGATAGACATCATCCAGGTAAAGCCCCACACCCGGCTCGAACCCCCAGAGCGGGTCTTGCTGGCCCACGCCACGGATGAAGGCGATCAGGGTGGAATTGGACCCGCGCGCCGGCTGCATGGTCAGGTTCGGCGTCATCTTGGTCAGGCTGGTAATGTCGGGGGAACCCTGCATCTCCAGCGTTTCCGCCGTCAGCGCGGTGATGGAGACGGGCACATCCTGCAGCGATTCCTCCCGCCGGCGCGCGGTGACGACGATCTCGTCCATCATCGGCGCGCTGGCGGCGGTCTGTTGCTGGGCCAGGGCGGCGGGTGTCGTCAGCACCGGCAGGGTGAACAGGGCGGTGCCGGCATAGAGCAGGCGGGCGATGGGCTTTGCTGTCGTTTTCATGGTTTCACTCCCCTCATTTATCATTATCGGTCGATGTCGGCAGGTGGGCGGCGAAGTCACGGATGGCTTGGTTGAAGGATAAGGGTTCCTCCAGCTGCGGCGCATGGCCGGAGCGGGGGAAGCCCAGCAGGTTGGACCGGGGCAGCAGCCCGGCCAGGATGGGGGCCGTCTCCGCCGGATAAAGCCGGGAGAGCTGGCCGAAACTGACCAGCGCCGGCAAATCCAGGCCCGGCAGCCGGTCGCGGAAATCAAGCGCGGTGAGCGAGGCCCAGAGGCTGGCCATGGCCACCGGATCGGCCCCGGCTATTTCCATGGCTGCCCAGCGGCGCAGCACGGCGCGTTCCGCCTCGTGCCCCTGGGCGAAGATGCGGGCGGCAATGCGCGGTGCCACGGCGGCCCAGCCGTTCATCATCAGGTCCAGCGCCTGGCTGCCGGCCTTGGCCGGGTGGCTGCCGCGCAGCCCGCAGGCCCAGTCCGGCCCGTTCAGCACCTTGGGCGCCATGTCGATGCTGACCAGCCCGGCGGTGCGTTGGCGCAAATTCCCTTCCAGCAGCGCCTGCCACAGCACCATGGCCCCCATGGACCAGCCGATGGCCAAGATCCCGCGCAGGTCCAGCGCCTCGGCCAGTTCGGTGATGTCGGCGGCCAGCCGGGGGATATCGGCCCCGGTCCCCGGGGCACGCGATTGGCCATGGCCGCGCAGATCGGGGGCGATCAGGCGGAACCCGTCGGCCAACCCATCCAGTTGTGGGGCAAAGAAACTGGCGCGCGTGCCCCAGCCATGGACCAGCAGCAGCGGCCGGCCATTGCCCACATCCTCATAGGCGATCAAGGCGCCATCGCTGAGACGCAGTTCCGGCATAGGCCGTCCGCCCCCTGGTTGGTTCCGCTTCCCTGTCCGCCGGCTTTTCTATGGTTTGGTATGGCCCCTATGGCGGGGCCCGAGTACCGGCTGAACGTCCCCATGCTTGCGCCAAACCGAAACCTGAGTCAATATTCAACTTCAGAAGAAAAGCCGACGATGTCCGTCGTCGGCAAAGCCTGTAGGATGGGCCTTTCGCCGGATAGAAGGCGCTAGGGAGGGATGAGAATGACCGCGAAGGCGGCAAGTGTGGAACTGGCCGATGTGCCGGCGGCGGATACCGCTATTTCCAAGGCGCCGCGCACGGAACGGGGCAAGCGCACCCTGCGCAAGCTGCTGGATGCAGCGGCGGCGGAATTTGGCGAGCGCGGCTATCACGAAGCCTCGATCAGCGGCATCACCCAGCGGGCCGGGGCGGCGCTGGGCACCTTCTACACCTATTTCGACAGCAAGGAGCAGGTGTTCCGGGCGTTGGTGGATGATATGGGCCGGCTGACCCGCCAGCATATTGCCGAAAGGGTGACCGGCACCAGCGACCGGCTGACGGCGGAACGGCTGGGCCTGGAGGCCTTTATCGATTTTGTGCGCGGGCACAAGGATTTATATCGTATCGTCATGGAGGCGCAGTTCGTCGCCGAGGATGCCTATCGCAATTATTACCGGGTTTTCGCTGAAGCCTATCGCCGCAATCTGGTCCATGCCTCTGCCAAGGGGGAGATCAGCCCCGGCCATGAGGAGGAACGCGCCTGGGCCTTGATCGGGATGAGCGTGTTTCTGGGCCTGCGCTATGCGGTGTGGAGTGACGACCGCCCAGCGGCGGAGATTGCCGCCGCCGCTGCCGAGTTGATTACCTTTGGTCTTTCGCCGCAAAGGGGGAAGGGGATGTCATGAGCCGGGAGATCGCCGACATCACCGCCAGGCGGGCCCTGCTGTCGCCGGACAATCTGGCGATGGAGGAACTGGTGGGCGGCCAGCGCGTCACCTATCGCGGGTTGGAGGATCGCGCCGCCCGCGCTGCCAGCCTGCTGGCGGATGCGGGGGTGCGGATGGGCGACCGGGTGGCCATTCTCTGCCGCAACCGGATCGAGTTTTTTGAAATCCTGTTCGCCTGCGCCAAGCTGGGGGCGATTCTGGTGCCGCTGAACTGGCGGATGCCGGCGGCCGAACTGCGCCCCCTGCTGGCCGATTGCGCGCCCTGCCTGCTGCTGCATGGGGTGGAAGATGCCGGTGTGGCGCGGGAGCTGTTTCAGCCCGGTCTGGCCATGGTCGATCTTGATGGTGATTATGCCGGGCGGCGTGATGCGGCCAGCCCGCATCCGGGCCGGGGCGGTTGGCCGGCGGATGATATCTGGTATCTGCTCTATACCTCAGGCACCACCGGCACGCCCAAGGCGGTGATCTATACCTATGCCATGGCGTTCGTGAATTACGTCAATATCAGCCAGCCCATCGGCCTGTCGGGCCGGGACCGCACGCTGAATTTCCTGCCCTTGTTCCATACGGCCGGCATCAACCTGCACACGCTGCCCACGCTGATGGCGGGCGGGCAGGTGCTGGTGCTGCCGGGGTTCGATGCCGATGTGATGATTGGCCTGTTGGCGGAAGGGCGGCTGGATCATTTCTTCGGTGTGCCTGCCGTCTATCTGCAGCTTTCCCAGCATCCGCGCTTTGATCAGGTGGATTTGTCGCGGCTGCGCCATTGGGGGTGCGGCGGCGCGCCCTTGCCCGATGTGCTGGTACGCCGTTACGCTGAACGCGGGGCCCGCGTCTGCAACGGTATGGGCATGACGGAGACGGGGCCGACCGCCTTTCTGGGCGATCCTGACCATGCATTGGAAAAGATCGGCTCCGTTGGCAAGCCGCAGATCATGGTGGGGGTGCGCATCGTCGATCCGCTGGGCCGCGACGTGCCTCCGGGGCAGGCGGGCGAACTGCTGTTTGGCGGGCTGGGGGTCACCCCCGGCTATTGGCGCCAGCCGGCGGCCAATCAGGCCGCCTTTACGGAGGATGGCTGGCTGCGCTCCGGCGATATCGCCCGCTGCGACGCGGATGGCTATTACTACATTGTCGGCCGGTTGAAGGAGATGTTCATTTCCGGTGGGGAGAATGTCTATCCGGCGGAGGTGGAAAATGTGCTGACCCAGCATGAGGCGGTGCTGGAGGCCGCCGTGATCGGCGTGCCTGACCCGCAATGGGGGGAGGTGGGCCGCGCCTTCGTGCGGCTGAAACCGGGCCATCCCGCACCGCAGGCCGAAGAACTGGCCCGGTTCTGCCGTGACCGGCTGGCCGGTTTCAAGGTGCCCAGACAGTTCCTGATGGTGCCGGAGTTCCCGCGCACCGCCGCCGGCAAGGTGCAGAAACATAAGCTGGACCGACAGCAGGTGATACTATGACCGCCCCTACCCTGGTGATCGACCGCACCCTGACCCAGGCGGATTTCGACCTGTTCGCCCGCCTGTCGGGCGATGACAACCCGATTCATGTCGATCCCGGCTTTTCCGCCCGCACCCGTTTCGGGCGCACGGTGGCGCATGGGCTGTTGCTCTGCACCATCCTGCGCGGGCTGGCGGGCCGGCTGCTGCCGGGGGCGGTGCTGCTGGGCCAGGATATCCGCTTTCCTGCCCCCACCTATGCAGGGGAGCCGATGCGGTTCAGCGCCACCCTGACCGGTCAGCAGATCGCGGTCAGCGTCACCCGCCGCGCCGATGGGGTGGTCACCTGTGACGGCACGTTTGAAATGGCGGGGACATGGACATGCTGAAGCTTGGCGACAGCGCCAGCATCACCCGCATCTTCACCGCTGCCGACATGGCGGATTATGTGGCGCTGGGCGGCGCCCCGATGCCGGAGGGGGAAGCGGCCGAACCGCTGGTCGGGGCCCTGTTCTCCTATCTGCTGGGGGTGAAGCTGCCGGGGCCGGGCACCAATTACCTGAAACAGCAGACGCAGTTCCTGGCCCCCATCCCGCTGGGGCGTGCGCTTCTGGCCTGCGTCACCATCACCCGCCTGCGCCCGGATAAGCATCTGGTGGATTTGGAGACGGTTTGCGAACTGGACGGCCAGATGCTGGCCCAGGGCCGGGCGCTGGTCTATGTGGAGGATGTGGCGGACAAGGGCTGGTAGGGCCGATTACCCCACCACCCCGGCCGCCCGCAGGGCCGCCAGCCCCGCCGCGTCCAGCCCCAGCAGGTCGGCCAGCACCTGTTCGGTATCGGCCCCCAGTTCCGGCGGAGCCTTGCTTTCCACCACGGGAGAGGCGGAGAATTTCACCGGGCTGGCAACCCCCGGCACCGTGCCGGCTTTCTCATGCGGCATGGCGAGGGCCAGCCCGCGATGGCGCACCTGCGGATCGTCGAACAGCGCCCCCAGACCGTTGATTGGCCCGGCCGGCACCTCTGCCGCCTCCAGAGCGGTCAGCCATTCCGCCCCGCTGCGGCGGCGCAGCTGCTCATTCAACAGGCCGGTCAGGGCCACCCGGTTGGCCACCCGTGCGCTGTTGCTGGCAAAGCGGTCATCGCCGGCCAGTTCCGGCAGGTCCAGCACGGCGCACAGGCGCTGGAACTGCCGATCATTGCCGACGGCCAGATTGATATGCCCATCGGCCACCGGGAACGTGTCATAGGGCACGATGGAGGGATGGCCATTGCCCAGCCGCCCCGGATCGCGCCCGCTGACCAGCCGGTTCAGCGCCTGATTGGCCATGGCGGCGACCATGCAGTCCAGCAGGGCCAGATCCAGATGCTGGCCTTCCCCGGTGCGTTCCCGATGGTGCAGGGCGGCCAGGATGGCGTTGCCGGCATAAAGCCCGGTGATGATATCGGCCAGCGCCACACCGGCCTTATGTGGCCCACTGTCAGCGAGACCGGTCACGCTCATCAGCCCGCTCATCCCCTGAATCAGGAAATCATAGCCCAGGCGCTGGGCATAGGGGCCATCCTGGCCGAATCCGGTGATGGAGCAATAGATCAGGCGGGGATTGACCTGCCGCAGGCTCTCATAATCCAGCCCATATTTGGCCAGCCCCCCGACCTTGTAATTTTCCACCAGCACGTCGGAACGGGCGGCCAGATCGCGGATCAGCCGCTGACCCGCCGCGCCGGTGAAATCGATAGCGACGGAGCGCTTATTGCGGTTGGCTGTCAGAAAATAGGCGGATGGCCCGTCGCCTTCCACATAGGGTGGACCCCAGCGGCGGGTATCATCCCCCTCGCCAGGGCGTTCCACCTTGATGATCTCCGCCCCGAAATCACCCAGCATCTGGGTTGCCCATGGCCCCGCCAAAATCCGGCTGAGGTCGAGGACGCGGATGCCCGCCAGTGCTGCCATAGAAAAACCCTTCCGGATTGTGGTTCCAGGCCGCCGACATCTCACATCACCGTCACCCCGGCGCAGGCCGGGGTCCAGCATCGTAGAGCAAGCGCCTCTGGCCCCTGGACCCCGGCCTTCGCCGGGGTGACGGTTGAATGGGTGGTTGCCGGGCAGCAAAGGTGCTGAGCCGTGCAGCCACCATGTTGTGCGGTCTGTCAGGCCCTGCCGCCTTCAGAAAAACGCCTGCAGCCCGGTGATGGCGCGGCCCAGGATCAGGGCATGGACATCATGGGTGCCTTCATAGGTGTTCACCGTTTCCAGGTTCACCATATGGCGCATCACAGGATATTCATCGGAAATGCCGTTGCCGCCATGCATGTCGCGGGCGGCCCGCGCAATATCCAGCGCCTTGCCGCAATTGTTGCGCTTGACCAGGGAAATCATTTCCGGCGCCAGCTTGCCCGCCTCAAACAGCCGTCCCACCCGCAATGAAGCTTGAAGCCCCAGGCTGATCTCCGTCAACATGTCGGCCAGTTTCTTCTGCACCAACTGGGTCTGGGCCAGCGGTCGGTTGAACTGTTTGCGGTCCAGCGTATAGAGCCGGGCGGCGTGGAAACAGGCCTCCGCCGCCCCCATTGCCCCCCAGGAAATGCCATAGCGCGCCCGGTTCAGGCAGCCGAACGGGCCTTTCAGGCCGGAGACGTTGGGCAGCAGGGCATCTTCCGGCACCGCCACCCCATCCATGACAATTTCACCCGTCACCGAGGCGCGCAGCGACATTTTCCCTTCGATCTTGGGGGCCGAGAGGCCCTTCATGCCCTTTTCCAGCACGAAACCCCGAATGGCACCGCCATGCGCGTCGGACTTGGCCCAGACGACGAAGACATCGGCGATGGGGGCATTGGTGATCCACATCTTCGCGCCGGTCAGGCGATAACCGCCCTCGATCTTTTCCGCCCTTGTGCGCATCCCCGCCGGGTCGGAACCGGCATCCGGTTCCGTCAGGCCGAAACAGCCGATCCATTCGCCGGATGCCAGTTTGGGCAGATATTTCTGCCGCTGTTCTTCGCTGCCATAGGCATGGATCGGGTGCATCACCAGCGAGGATTGCACACTCATCATGGAGCGATAGCCGCTATCCACCCGCTCCACCTCCCGCGCCACCAGCCCATAGGCGACATAGCCCAGGCCGGCCCCGCCATATTCGGCCGGGATGGTGACGCCCAGCAGACCCAGATCGCCCATCTCCTTGAAAATGGCCGGGTCGGTATGTTCGCGGGCAAAGGCCTCCCGCACACGGGGGGCCAGCTTTTCCTGGGCATAGGCGCGGGCGCTGTCGCGGACCAGCCGTTCCGTCTCGTCCAACTGGTCATCCAGCAGAAAGGCGTCATCCCACTGAAAGCTGCCAAGATCGCCGGCCATCATCTGTCCTCTGGGTTGGAAGGGCTGTTGTGGCTTCTGGCTTACGCCTGCCCGGCCCGGCCGGCAAACCATGTTTGCTCACCAACTTGATGCGTGATCAGCATCAAGTTGGCGTCATGTTCACAGCAAATGCGTGGTAGCTTGCCATGAACCCTCATCACCTTCCGGCTGATCCGCACCCATGTTCTCCCGCCGCCTGATCCCCAGCACCGCCGCCCTGATTGCCTTTGAAGCGGCGGCCCGGCTGGGTGGCTTCCGGGCGGCGGCGCTGGAGCTGAACCAGACCCAGGGCGCGATCAGCCGGCAGGTGGCCCAACTGGAAGGGCAGTTGGGCGTGGTGCTGTTCGAACGGGTGCGCCAGCGCGTGGTGCTGACCCCGGCGGGGCGCTTCCTGGCCGAACAGGCGCGCGATGCGTTGGGCCGCATCGCCCAGGCGGCGGCACAGACCATCGCCTTTGCCGGCGGGGGCGGTACGCTGGATCTGGCCATCCTGCCCACCTTTGGTGCCCGCTGGCTGATCCCACGTATGGGCGGTTTTTTTACCCGGCATCGGGATATCAGTGTCAATTTTTCCACCCGGGTGCGCCCTTTTAATTTGCGGGCGGAAGGGATCGATGCGGCGATCATGAGCGTTGATCCTGGTAGCACCGGTCTGATCTGCCATCGTTTCTTCGGGGAAGAGCTGGTGCCCGTGGCTGCCCCCGCCCTGGTGGCAAGGCTGGGTCTGCATCAGCCGGCCGATCTGGCCCGCGCCACCCTATTGCAGCAGGAAACCAGGCCCACCGCCTGGGGCCATTGGTTTGCCGCCCAGGGGCTGGCGGCGGACCCGCATCAGCCGGTGCTGGTGTTCGAACAGTTCCTGCTGGTCATCCGCGCCGCCGTGGCCGGTCTGGGCTGCGCCCTGGTGCCCGGTATCCTGGTGGCGGATGAGCTGGCCGATGGCAGCCTCTGCCGCCTGCCCGGCCTGGCCGGGCAGGATGGCGGTGGTTATCACCTCGTCTATCCAGCGGAGAAGGAGCGCTATGCCCCGCTGGTGGCTTTCCGCGATTGGCTGCTGGCGGAAGCGGGCGGAAATGGAAACACTTCGGTGACGGATTGATCTTCCGCAATGCGGCAACGGGCAATGAGGTTTAGAGCCTTTCCAATGTGAACGGTAAGCCCCAGGGGGAATTCAGTATGCGTGCCGCACCATTGCTGATCATTGTCGCCGTGGCTGCCTTGGGGGCCGGTGGTTTTTTCTATTGGCAGCAAAGCCGGGCGGGGCAATTGCCGGCCGGGCTTGCCACCGCCAATGGTCGGATGGAGGTGGAGCGGGTCGACATCGCCACCAAATATGCCGGCAAGCTGGCGGAAATCACCGTGCGGGAAGGCGACGCCGTGCCGCGCGGCGGCGTTGTGGCCAATCTGGACACCACAACGTTGAAGGCCGAGCTGGCCGCATCCCAGGCAGCTTTGCGCCGGGCGGAAACCGGGGTGACCCAGGCCGAGGCCATGGTGGCCATCCGGCAGGCGGAGTATAAGCTGTCGGGCGTGGAACTGCGCCGGGTGCAGGAGCTGCTGAAGACATCGGCCACGCCTGCGTCGGAGGTGGATCGCCGCAAGTCCCAGCATGAGGTGAACTACGCCAATATCCAGGCGGCGGAGGCGACGGTCGCCGATGCCAAGGCCGCCGTGGAACAGGCTCGCGCCCAGGTGGCACAGATTGACAGCACCATTGCCGACATGGTGCTGGCCGCCCCCGTTGCCGGCCGCATCGAATATAAGCTGGCCCATCCGGGAGAGGTGCTGGCGGCGGGCGGGCGGGTGGCCACCCTGCTGGATCTGAGCGATGTCTATATGACCGTCTTCCTGCCCACCTCCCAGGCTGGCCGGGTGGCGCATGGGTCGGAGGCGCGGATCGTGCTGGATGCCGCCCCCAGCTATGTCATCCCGGCCCGCGTCTCCTTCGTGGCGGCGGAGGCGCAGTTCACGCCCAAGACGGTGGAAACCAGCGATGAGCGGGAAAAGCTGATGTACCGGGTGAAGCTGTCGGTCGACCCGCAATTGCTGGAAACCTATCGGGATTATGTGCGCGCCGGGCTGACCGGCCAGGGCTATGTGCTGACGGAGCTGGGGGCCAAATGGCCGGCCGATCTGGCGGTGAAACTGCCGCCCAAGCCGGCCCGCTGACCCGTTCCTTCCCGCTGCCGCCCAGGGGTCAGCCCATGTCTGAAACCGCCATCCTTCTTTCCGCCGTTTCCCACCGCTATGGCGACAAGGCGGCCCTGGATGCCGTCAGCCTGGAGGTGCCAGCCGGCGCCACCGTGGCGGTGATCGGGCCGGACGGGGTGGGCAAATCCACCCTGCTGGGCCTGATCGCCGGGGTGCGGACCCTGCAGACGGGGCAGGTGCGGGTGCTGGGTGGTGATATGGCCGATGCCAAACACCGCGATCTTGTCGCCCCGCGTATCGCCTATATGCCCCAGGGGCTGGGGCGCAACCTCTATCCCACCCTGTCGGTGGCGGAAAATATCGACTTTTTCGGCCGGCTGTTCGGCCAGTCGGCAGCGGAGCGGCGGCAGCGCATCGACCGGTTGCTGCGCGCCACCGGGCTGGACCCGTTCCCCGATCGGCCGGCGGGCAAGCTGTCGGGCGGGATGAAGCAGAAACTCTCGCTCTGCTGCTCCCTGATCCATGATCCCGACCTGCTGATTCTGGATGAGCCGACCACGGGTGTGGACCCGTTGTCACGCCGCCAGTTCTGGAGCCTGATCGACAATATCCGCGCCGAACGGCCGGGCATGACCGTGATCGTGGCGACGGCCTATATGGAAGAGGCGGCGCGTTTCCAGCATCTGGTGGTGGTGGATGAAGGCCGGGTGCTGGCGGCGGGGCCGATGCAGGCGGTGCTGCAACAGGCCGGTGCCGATAATCCCGAACAGGCCTTCGCCAATCTGGCCGCCGGGGGCGGGGCGGGGGCCGCCCTGGTGATGCCGCCGCGCGTGCTGCATGACGGGCCGGATGCCATTGTCGCCGACGGGCTGACAAGGCGGTTCGGGGCCTTCACGGCGGTCGATCATGTCAGCTTCCGTATCGGCAAGGGGGAGATTTTCGGCTTCCTCGGCTCCAACGGCTGCGGCAAGACCACCACGATGAAGATGCTGACCGGCCTGTTGCCGGCGACCGAGGGCACGGCCAGCCTGCTGGGCCGGCCCATCGGCGCGGCGGACATGCAAACGCGGCTGCGCGTCGGCTATATGTCGCAGAGCTTCTCGCTTTATGAGGAATTGAGCGTCCGCGCCAACCTGCTGCTGCACGCCCGCCTGTACCGCATGGATGCGGCGGCCGTGCAGGCCCGCACGGATGAGGCGTTGCAGACCTTCGGGCTGGCAGAGGTGGCGGATGAATTGCCGGCTTCCTTGCCACTGGGCATCCGGCAGCGGTTGCAACTGGCAGCCGCCTGCCTGCACAAGCCTGATGTGTTGATCCTGGATGAACCGACATCGGGTGTCGACCCGGCGGCGCGTGATCTGTTCTGGCGGCATCTGGCCGATCTGTCCCGCCGCGACGGGGTGACCATCTTTGTGTCCACCCATTTCATGAATGAGGCAGAGCGCTGTGACCGTATCTCCCTGATGCATTCCGGTCGGGTGCTGGCGGTCGGCACGCCGGCGGAACTGCGTGCGGCCAAGGGGGGGCTCTCACTGGAAGAAGCTTTCATCGCCTATCTGGAGGAAGCCGCCCCCAGCCAGCCACCGCCTGTGATCGAACCGGACGCGCCGGCCGAACCGGTGACCCTGGGGGGCAAGGGGGAGCTGATGGCATCCTTCGGCCGCATCTGGGCCTTTGCCCGCCGTGAGATGACCGAGGTACTGCGTGACCGGATACGGCTTGCCTTCGCCCTGATCGGACCGCTGATCCTGTTATTGACCTTCGGTTATGGCATTACCTTTGACGTTGAAAACCTGCCTTATGCGGTATTTGATCGTGACCAGTCACTGGAAAGCCGACAGTTGGTGGAGAATCTTTCCGGCTCCCGCTATTTTCAGGAACGGGCACCGGTGTTCAGCGATCTGGAGATTGAACGGCGGCTGCGCTCTGGTGAATTGCGGCTGGTGGTAGCGATCCCGCCCTCCTTCGGGCGTGACCTGCTGAATGGCCACCAGCCGGAGTTAGCGGTCTATCTGGATGGGGCCATGCCGTTCCGGGCGGAAACGGCGCGGGGTTATGTGCAAGGCATTGCCCAACGTTACGCCCAGGAGTTGGTCAGCCGCTCCACGACCGCCACGGCAGCGGCCAGCGGGCCGATCATCCAGCCGCGTTTCCGCTATAACCAGTCCTTCCGCAGCGCCAATGCCATCCTGCCTGGCATCATCATGGTGGTGATGATCATGATCCCCGGCATGTTGACAGCCATCGGCGTGGTGCGGGAGCGGGAGATTGGGTCGATTGCCAATCTCTACGCCTCCCCCGCCTCGGTACCGGAATTCTTGCTGGGCAAGCAGATGCCCTATGTGGCGATTGGCTTTGCTGCCCTGTTGATTCTGGTCACCACCACGGTGCTGCTGTTCGATGTACCGGTGAATGGGTCACTGGCCGGGCTGCTGCTGGGCGGTGGGCTCTATATCATGGCGGCCACCGGGCTGGGGCTGCTGGTCTCCACCTTCGTGCGCACCCAGGTGGCCGCCATCCTGGTGACCGCCATCATCAGCGTGGTGCCGGCGATCAATTTCTCCGGTTTCCTCTACCCCGCCTCCACCCTGGAAGGCGGGGCGGCGCTGATCGGCAGGGCCTTCCCCTCCCTCTGGTTTCAGACCATCAGCTTGGGCGCCTTTGCCAAGGCGCGGGATTTCGGAGCACTGCATCTGGAATTTGTCATGCTGGGCCTGTTCGCCCTGGTTTTCATGACGGCGGCATCGCTGCTGCTGCGCAAGCAGGAGGCGTGAGATGGGCGGGATTCTGCGCTGGTTCATCACCGTCTATCATCTGGGCGTCAAGGAACTCTCTTCCGTGCTGGCCGACAAGGTGTTGCTGGCCTTCATCATCTACTGCTTCTCGGTCAGTGTTTATACGGTGGCCACGGGCGTGAAAACGGATGTGGCGGGCGCGCGGGTGGCGGTGGTGGATGGTGACGGCTCCGCCCTGTCCCGTCGCCTCCGCGATGCCCTGCTGCCCCCGCAATTCAAGACGCCGGAGTTGATCGACCGGTCGCAGGTGGACCGGGCCATGGATGAAGGGAAATATGCCTTCGTGCTGGACCTGCCACCCCGGCTGGAAGCCGATCTGCGCGAGGGCCATCAGCCGACCATCCAGTTGAATATCGATGCCACGGCCATGACCATGGCCGGGTTGGGCAGTGCCTATATCCAGACCATCATCAATCAGGAGGTGGCCGCGGCGCTGTCGCCGGATGCCCCCAACCGGGCGCCGGTTTCCCTGGTCACCCGCACCTATTTCAACCCCAATCTGGAAGGCATGTGGTTTCAGGCGGTGATGGCGGTGATCCAATATATCACCATCATGTCCATCCTGCTGGTGGGGGCCGCCGTGATCCGGGAGCGGGAGCATGGCACCATCGAACATCTGCTGGTCATGCCGCTGGGGGCGTCGGAAATCGCGGCGGCCAAGATCTGGGCCAATGGGCTGGTGATTCTGGTGGCCACCGGCTTGTCGCTGCAATTCGTGGTGCGGTTGTGGCTGGGCGTGCCGATTGAAGGCTCTGTCCCGCTCTTTCTCACCTGTGTGGCGCTTTATCTGTTCGCCACCATGTCGCTGGGCATCCTGCTGGCCACGGTCACCCGTTCCATGCCGCAATTCTCCCTGGTCGGTATCCCGGTTTTCCTGGTGCTGAACATGCTGTCCGGGGCCACCTCGCCGCTGGAAAGTATGCCGACGGTGCTGCAATGGCTGGTGCAGGTCTCGCCCACGATGCATTTCGTGCAACTGGCCCAGGCCATCCTCTATCGCGGGGCCGGGCTGGCCATCATCTGGCCGCAACTGCTGGTGCTGGCGGGGCTGGGGGCGGGCTTTCTAGCGGTCGCCCTGCCGCAATTCCGCGCCATGTTGGCCCGCAGCCAGTGACCATGACAACGACTGCCGCCAATGAAAAGCCCGGCGACGGGGATGGCAGTCCCTGTCACCGGGCTTTTCAACCGGACAAACTCACCATTGCGGACTCATCCCAGCGGGCTGACGCCTGCCGATTCGATCCAGATACCATGATAACCCGGAATGGTGCTGATGGACAATGCATTACGCCCGTTGCTCAGCACGGAGGCCGGAATGGTGAAGGTCCGGGAGATGAAACGGTCAACCACCGTGTAATGCCGGCTGATAACGTGACCGGTTACGATAATTTCAAATGCAGACGGGCCGGGGTCGGCGGCCCGCATCGACAGGGTCAGGCCGATGTCGCACGGCTGTTCCAAATTGAAGGAGAAGAAGGCCATGGCACTGTCCTCCTCCTTGGACTGACAATTGTCGATCACCCAAAAATCGCGCCCGTCGAGCCGGCCCGTTTCCGCGGTCGTCCAGAGATCGTTCAGGCGCGGGGTCTGCGGGGTAATGCAGCGTGTCGGTGTCGTCTGGGGAGGAAGGGATGGCTGCGGCGGGCTTACCGGCTTGGCAATGGCATGTTGCGCCATGCTTGCAACCGCAGAATGTGACCGGTCACGACGGGAGGGGCGCTCACCCCGCGGGAAATAGGTTCCACCATGGACGGCACCGAGGCGACCGAAAGCGAAGGCTTCGTTCATCTTCATGAGCGACGGAATGTGGAAATCCATGTCACGACCCTCTTCCGGGATAAGGCCAATTGCTTGGGCGTTCTATTCGGACCAGCCGCCCCCGGCTTGGTCGGGTCGACCCCGGGGGCTTGCTATGGACCCAAGTTTAGGTC
The DNA here is from genome assembly GCF_009495745.1 of Niveispirillum sp. SYP-B3756. GTDB lineage: Bacteria > Pseudomonadota > Alphaproteobacteria > Azospirillales > Azospirillaceae > Niveispirillum. Next base: position 81,867 of record NZ_WIDQ01000002.1, on the reverse strand, counting down.
AGCTTTCCCGAACCGGGTGCTTCTGAAAATCTTCCGGTGCTTAGTGATTTGTTTTAAAATAATAATTCAGGAAACATCGAGGTGCTGATCCCAGCGCTTGGCACGCGTTTTTTCCCCTGGGAAGCAGGGGAGAAGGCATATGCGGTGGGCAGGGGAACCTTGCTGGAAGGATCGCACCTGCACGCATATGTCGTATCAAAGTCGATTTACATAATCTTTGGTGGGTTTGATTGGGCTCATCGGATTGGACTATAACCTTCGACTTGCCTATCATCGGAAGGGCTGTGGGGTGGGGTGTGGACAGTCTGGAAACGGCCTGGGGGTAATCAGAAACTGGCGTAAGCCGGCGGCTGGCTGGGACCAGAATGGCAGCGCGATTCGAGCGGCGGCGTATCCCCGCTGGCGGGAGAGACTCCACCGCAGCGAGGGCCGGCACGGGTATATCGGTCAGGTGGGGCGACATTGCGGATAAGATTTTTCCATTTCGGTGAATGGCAGGTCGATGCCTCCAGTTGCACCTTGACCCACCACCAGCGCCAGCAGCCGGTGAAGGTGGAGCCACGGGCCATGGATGTGCTGGTGGCGCTGTGCAGCCAGGCAGGAGAGATCCTCAGCGCGGAAGATTTGCTGCGTTCCTGCTGGGATGGCCTGGCTGTCGGCGACAATCAGGTGCACAAGGCCATTGCCCAGTTGCGCAGACTTCTGGGCGATGATCCGGGGCAGGTGCGTTACATAGAGAACATACGTAAGCGTGGATACAGGACGGTCGCCCCCGTGACGATTGTCTCTGACCTTACGGTAACCTCCTCCCCTTCCGATTGGTCTGAAAATTCTCCCTTTGTGGGGCTGGAGGCATTCGATGAATCACGCTCGGCCGTGTTTTTTGGCCGGGATGCGGCCATCACTGCCCTGCGGGAGACCATCTTACGCCATGCCCAGACGCCGGATGGTGGGTTGGTGCTTGTGCTGGGCGCCAGCGGCAGCGGCAAGACGTCCCTGATCCGCGCCGGCTTGCTGCCGGCACTGCGGCGCCCAGATCAGCCGTTCCGCCTGTTGGACAGCACGATGCTGGATATGGGCGACATCAGCGGAATGCCCTTGGGCATGGCCGTTGGCGGCGCCCTGCTGGATCTTGAGGCGGCGGGCGAACCGCTGCTGGAGGGGCATAGTGCCGAAAGCGTGGCAGCCGCCCTGGATGATGCGCGGCCGGACGCGGTCGCCGCGCTGTTTGCCAGGATGCCGGCGGAAACCCGCGTGTTGCTGTTCGTTGATCGGCTGGAGGCGATCTTCAATAATCCGGCTGTCGATGAGGCGCAGCGGCGGGGCTTTTTCGCCGGGCTGGACCGGTTGGCCCGTACCGGTGCTGTTCTGGTGCTGGCCGCCTGCCGGAATGATTTCTATCCAGATGTGGCGTGCGAGCCGGTACTGATGGCGGCCAAGGCCGCCGGGGCGCATTTTGATCTGGCCCCGCCCACCCGGGCGGAAATCATGCAGATGATCCGGATGCCCGCCCTGGCCGCCGGGTTGAGCTTTGGGGTGGATGATGAAAGCAAGGCTCAGCTTGATGATATCCTGTGTGATGGTACGGCGGACAATCCCGATGCACTGCCCCTTCTGCAATATACTTTGCACGAACTTTACCTGCAGCGGAGTACCAGCCGCGAACTGACCGTCGCGGCCTATCGCGCCCTGGGCGGCATCGGCGGCGCCATCGGCAAACGCGCCGAAACCACCCTGAACCAGCTGCCAGAGGCGTCCCGTCTCTGCCTGCCAAAGGTTTTGTCCCTGATCGTCACCATGGGGGGCAGCATCGGCGCCGATGGTGCCGCGCGCAGCCGGCGTATGCCCTGGTCCTCCCTGAGCAGTGAGATGGAACGTATTCTGGTACGCACCTTCGTGCAACAGCGCCTGTTCGTCAGTCTGGTCTATGACGGGGTGCCGGTCTTTGGGGTGGCGCACGAAGCCATGCTGCGCCAATGGCCGCGCGTTACGGGCTGGATCGCCCAGCACCGACAGGCTCTGAACGCGCGCAGCCGGCTGGAGGAATCGGCCCGACGCTGGACGGAAGAAGGGCGTCGGGTGGACCTGCTGCTGCCACGCGGCAAGCAGTTGGAAGAGGCGCGGGAACTGACCCGACAGATGCAGATACCGCTCAGCGGTGATGTTCGTTCCTTCATCGCCGCCTCTGCACGGCGGGAACGGCAGGCAGATCAACGCCGCTTCGTGATTTCGCTGGGTTTCGGGCTGGTGGCGCTGGTGGCCTTGCTGCTGGGCCTGCGCGCCAACCAGGCAGAGGATATGGCCGAGCATCGTCGCCGGCAGGCCGAAGACCTGATGAATTTCATGGTGGGCGACTTCGCCGAGAAACTGCGCCCGCTGGGCCGGCTGGACCTGCTGTCGGACATTGGCGGCAAGGCGCTCAGCTATTTTGGCAACAGCAATATAAACGATCTGTCGCCCGAGGCGCGGATGCAGCAGGCTCGCGCCCTGCAGACCATTGCCGAGGTGGCCCGGGCACGGGCCGATCCGGATGCGGCCCGCAGCGCCCTGCTGTTGGCTAAGAAACTGCTGGACGCCAATCTGGCTCAGGGGATCGAGACGTTGGACCTGTTGAAGGATCTGGGCGCAGACGCCTTCTGGCTGGGGCAGATTGCGCTGGACGCAAACGCGGTCGATGAGGCTGAACGTTTTTTTACCCAATATGAACAATATAGCATTCGCATGAATGAAATAAGCCCGGATGACGTGGATGCATGGATTGAACTTTCCTATGCAGCCAACAGTCTTGGTTCGATTTACCGGACGCGCGGTGCCAGCGACGTTGCCGCCACCTATTTTGAACGGTCTCTGTCGCTGAAACGCCGCGCCTTGATCCGGCGGCCCAACGACCGGGGATTGCGGGCTGAACTTGCCGATACTCTGTCCTGGTTGGGCAGCGTTCGGGAGGCGCAAGGCGAGTTGCGTCAGGCGCTTTCGCTGTATGAGCAGGAACAGGTTGAATTACGGGCGCTCAGAGCAACTGCTCCTTCAGAATATAGCTGGACCTATGACACTGTGACTGCCCTGCACCGATATGCCCGGCTGCTTGACGCTATGGGGCGTGACGCGGAAGCCGACGCGGCGATCACGGAGGGTCAGATTCTCGGTCAGTTACTGGTACAGCATGATCCCAGCAACCGAATCTGGCAAAATGCCCAGCTTCGCATCAATCTGGTGGCTGGCAGCATGTGGGTGCACCGTCGGCCCCTGGAAACAGTTCTGGAAATGCAGCAGGCGACAGCAAAAAAACTGGCTGCCTTGTCGCACGAAAACCCGACAAACTTTGCCGTACGCCAAGCAGATATAGCGAATAATATCTATTTGGGGGAAACCCTGCTGCGCATGGGGCGGGCTGTACAGGCGCGTGATCACTTAAAGAAGGTGCTGGCTTCTGTTGACAGGAGTATGGGGAGTGACTCCACGTTCGTTTCCCATGTTGCTATTGGGATGATTTTCCTATCGGAGGCAGAGAGAGCCCTGAGAAACACGCAGGAATCTAATAGAATCTGTCGGGAAATTATAAATTTGCTACATCCATTAATTGCGATTGACGCAAAGAGATTCTCTGTACAAGATGTTTGGGTGAGAGCGCATATATGCCTTGATGAAACCGAATCTGTTTCTGACGCTTTGGCGTGGATGGAGAGTATCGGTTATAAACGCCAAGGATTTATTCGCTATGTTTCCAGCTTCAAACGAAGGGAAAAAAGTCATGATTGAAGTCGATAACCAGTTCACTGTTAACGTCGATATTACTGCGATCCCAGGCGGTTACGCATGGACCTATTCTCCTGGTGCCATTCCCCTTCCAGAGGGTGTCAGCGTCACCCCCGCGGGCGTTGTAACGGTCCCCACGCAGAGCGGGAGTTGGAAAATCACCTACTCGTTGAGCTCTGCGCAGTTCCAGCTTTTCAGTGTGCTGATCAACACAAACCCTGCGCAGGCCACGGGTATGTGCGACTTTGATCAGCTTCTCGAAGTTGATGCCATTCCGGGTCCTTTGCCGGATGTAACAGAAGACGTTCTCCCTTCGCCCTCTACCAGCACTGCGACGATCTGTTTCGCCAACAACAGCAAAACGGCGAAGCCGGTTGGCATCTCCTTCCAACTCCTCGCTCGTACCGTTGTGGGTTCTCACTTCATCACCAGCCCCGACCCGCAGGTGAAGAACACGGGCGAAGTCTGATGCCCGGCGGCCCTGATCTAGCCTGTTGTCGGGATCAGAGCCCTCCGTGTGGGTACCGCCGTCGGTCGACTTATACCAGCGGCTGAAAATATTGACCGTCAGTCAATATTTTCAGCACCTCAGGCGCCGGCGCCAACATCCGTTGGCTTGGCTTCACGCGGCACGTGCCGCGCGGCGGCAGTCGCCGCCGTACCAACGGTCATGAATTATGACCGTTGGTATTATGCCAATGGGCATGGGACATGCCCATTGGCATAAACCCTGCCAGCTCAGCCAATCAGGCATGTCGGTCGAGAGGTTGCAGTGGCCATCCGGTTTGCCATGGGTGCCATGGAGAAACCGGATGGCCTTTTCTGTCTGATCTTACGGCGTCACCACCACGCGCCCGTCAATCTGGCCGTCGCGCAGGCGGCCCAGCACGCCATTGATATCATCCATGGCTTCCACCGACACGGTGGCCTTTACCTTGCCCTCACCGGCGAACATCAGCGCTTCGGCCAGATCGGCGCGGGTGCCGACGATGGAACCGCGGATGGTGATGCGGTTCAACACCACATCGAAAATCGGCACGGGGAAATTGCCGGGCGGCAGGCCGACCAGGGCAACCGTTCCATGGCGCCGTGCCATGCCGATAGCCTGCCCGAAGGCCGATTGGCTGACCGCCGTGACCAGTACGCCATGGGCACCGCCGATGGTGCGGCGGATTTCCTCTACCGGATTCACCTGGGTGGCATTGATGGTCAGATCGGCGCCCAGGCTGCGGGCCAGGGCCAGCTTGCTGTCGGCCACATCAATGGCGGCGACATGCAACCCCATGGCTTTGGCATATTGCACGGCCACATGGCCCAGCCCGCCAATACCGGTGATCGCCATCCATTGGCCGGGTCGGGCCTCTGTTTCCTTCAGTCCTTTGTAGACGGTGACGCCGGCACACAGGATAGGGGCGATATCGGTGAAGGAAACATCCTTCGGCAGATGGCCCACATAGTTTGGGTCGGCCAGCACATATTCAGCGTAACCACCATTGACGGAATAGCCAGTATTCTGCTGCGATTCGCACAGGGTTTCCCAACCGGTCATGCAATGTTCGCAATGGCCGCAGGCGGTATAGAGCCAGGGCACACCCACCCGGTCGCCTTCGCGCACCTGGGTGACGCCATCGCCCAAAGCAACCACGGTGCCCACGCCCTCATGTCCGGGGATGAAGGGAAGGGGCGGTTTTACCGGCCAGTCACCATCGGCGGCGTGCAGGTCGGTGTGGCAAACGCCTGAGGCGGCGATCTTCACCAGAATCTGCCCCCGGCCGGGGCGGGGTACGGCCACCTCCTCCAGCGACAGGGGCTTGCCATAGGCATGGACGATGGCGGCCTTCATCTTCTGCGGCAACATGGTGGCTCTGTCCTTTCCGTTTAGCAAACAGGCAAGCGAACCATAGAGAGCGTGCCATGCGGCTGCCTTGATCCAGCGCAAGAGACGGGGCTTCTGATACCAAAGCAGCATGTCTCCTGTTGCCGAACGGTCCCTGGGTCAGGCTAAACGGGATCGGCGCTCAACTGCCCCGATAGGTTGAATAGGCCCAAGGGCTGGCCAGTAGGGGCACATGGTAATGGCCGCCTGTTTCCGCGATGGCGAATCGGACGGGCACCTGGTCCAGAAAGGACGGGTCGGCCAGGCCGACATAATGCAGGGTGAAATAATCCCCCATATGGAACAGCAGCTCATACGGCCCAACCGCGATGGCGTCACCGTCCAGCAGCGGTTCGTCGGTGCGGCCATCCTGGTTGCTGTGCAGATCGGCCAGCAGCATCCGGCCGCCATCCGCCAGCAGGCGGAACAGTTGAATGCGCACATTGGCGGCCGGGCGGCCTTGTGCTGTATCCAGGATATGGGTGGTCAGGCGGGCCATGTTGTGCTCACAAGTTCGGCTTGGTCATAGGCTTTCAGATCATCCAGGAAATGCTGGCGGTCTGCCAGCCAGAGATCGCGGATCAGCCCGCGCACCAGCCGCGCTACCCCGTATTTCATCCCGCTGATCGAGGCTCCGGACAGGCCCATGGACAGGGTGGCCCCGAAGGTAAAGTTGTGAATATGGGCCAGATGCGGGGCGGCCCCCGGTTTCCGTTCCGTGAACTGGAAAGCGTCCCCCAGATAGGGATAACGGGCCAGCAGCGGGTTGCCTTCCCCCCGTGGCGGGGTGAAACGGTCGGCCCAGACGGCGATATCCTTGGCAAAGGCCGCCACCTCCGGTCGAAAGGCAGCTTCTACGATGAAGCCAGTGCCAACCACCAGATGATCGAAGATCATCACACCCTTCGGCGTGCCGACATGAATCTCCTCCCCCTCCATCCGCACCCATTCCCAGGGGCAGGACGTATGGAAGGTGAAATGCGGGTGCATGGCGCAGCGATGAAACGTGTCCTGCGGCGGCGGCTGGTTGAGATCGAAGATGTGGCGCATGAAACGCCAGCGATCCAGATCCGGCATATCGGCGAAATGACCGAGAAAGCCGCTGAACTCCATCCAGCGATAGGGATTGACGCGCGGAATATCCGCCCGGCGCAGGCAGAGATCGACCGAGGCGACCCCGGCCTCCAGCGCTGTGCCGGCATTGTCAAAGGCGGAGGCCCCGGCGCCCAGCACGCCGACGCGCTTGCCCTTCAGACCGGTGAAGTCGATGAATTCAGAGGTGTGGTTATACAGCCCTTCCGGCACCGCCTGACGGATGAAATCCGGCACATGCCAGCGCCCGGCGCCATCAATGCCGGTGGCCAGCACCAGCTTGCGGGTCAACAGCGTCTCTTCCCCCGCAGCGGTTTCCACCCGCAGGCGCAGCAGATCGCCATCGGGTACCACCTGTGTCAGCTCCACCCCATTGCGCAGGGGGATGTTCAGCACCCGGCGATACCAGATCAGGTAATCCTGCCAGATTTCCTTGGGTAGCTTGCCCAGGTCGGCCCAGGCGGCCTCCCCATATGTCGCCTCAAACCAGGCGCGGGGGGTGAGGGAGGGGACGCCCAGATCGGGGCCGGTCAAGTGCTTGGGCGTGCGCAGGGTGATCATCCGGGCGAATGTCACCCACGGCCCTTCCTGGCCCGCCGGGTTGCGATCGATCACCAGGATATTGCCCAGCTTCTCCCGCATCAGGCCAAAGGCGATGGCAAGGCCGGCCTGCCCGCCGCCGACAATCACCACATCCCGCACCGGGCCGTCGGGATGGGATCGCGGCGGCACCCAGGGGCGGGCGGGATAATCCAGATAGGTCAGGTCGCGGGCGACCTGGGCTTCCAAAGCGGCGAGCCGTTCGTTGGTCATGGGTCTGTCATGGCCTCCAGCCGGAACTTGGCGATCATGGCGACCTCCCCCAGCGCCGTCCGGCGCTCCGTGCCGGCATCATTGGCCAGCCTTTTTACCATCGCCGCCTTGATGGAGGCCTTTGTCTGCGCCTTCACCGCAATGATGAAGGGAAAGCCGAATTTTTCCCGATAGCTGCGGTTATGCCGGTCGAAAAAGTCAAACTCTTCCGCCGACAGCCGGTCCAGCCCGAGCCCGGCCTGTTCAGCGCTGGAATGGGCGGTCAACCCGCCGGCCCGCGCCAGCCGGCCGGCCAGATCGGGATGGGCGCGCAGCAGGGCCAACTGGCGTTCCTTCCCCGCCGCATCCACCACGGCCACCATGGCCTGATGCAGTGCAGCAATATCGGGGAAGGGCCGGGCCGCCCAGGCCGCCGTTGCCACCCAGGGGCTATCCTCGAAAACCGCCCCCAGCGCATGGGTAAAACCCGCGCAATCGGCGGCGTTCAGGCGATCCAGCACAGGGGCGGGGAGAGCATCGATCATGCGTCAACTGTGGCATGGATTTTTTTGTGCGCAAGCGAAACGATATTGTGCCTATCCTTATCCCATCCACCCTTTTGCCGGAGGGATCGATGCTGTCATCACCGCCCTATCCCCGTGACCTGATTGGCTATGGCGCCCACCCGCCGCATCCGCAGTGGCCGGGGGGGGCGCGTATCGCCGTGCAGATCGTGATGAATTACGAGGAGGGGGGCGAATGCAGCATCCTGCATGGCGACAGCCATTCGGAAACCTATCTGCACGAGGTGGTGGGCACATCCCCCCTGATCGGCCAGCGCGGCCTGTCGGTGGAGTCGGTCTATGAATATGGCAGCCGGGCCGGCTTCTGGCGGCTGATGCGGCTGTTCGACCGTTACGGTATCAAAATCACCTGTTACGCAGTGGCCATGGCGCTGGCCCGCCACCCCGATGCGGCCCGCGCCTTGGTGGCGGCGGGGCATGAGGTGGCGTCCCATGGCTGGCGCTGGATCGATTACCAGAATGTACCGGAAGAGGTGGAGCGGGAGCATCTGCAGCGCGCCATAGAGACGCTCACCGATCTGACGGGGGAGCGCCCGCTGGGCTGGTACACCGGCCGGCTGGGGCCGAATACCAGGCGGCTGGTGGTGGCGGAAGGTGGTTTCCTTTATGACGCGGACGCCTATGATGACGATCTGCCCTATTGGCTGCCGCCCGGCCATTATCCGGGGCAGGAACGGGCGCATCTGGTCATTCCCTATACGCTGGACGTCAATGACATGAAGTTCGGCACCGCCCAGGGCTTCAACCAGGGCGATGATTTCTTCACCTATGCCCGCGATGCCTTTGATGTGCTCTATGCGGAAGGCGCGACCGCGCCCAAAATGATGTCCATCGGTCTGCATACCCGGCTGATCGGCCGCCCCGGCCGCATCCGCGCCCTGGAACGGCTGCTGGACCATATCATGGCGCATGACAAGGTATGGGTCTGCCGCCGGGTGGATATCGCCCGGCACTGGCATGAAAGGCAGCCGTGGCAGAGATGACAGATCAGGCCGCGAGCGCGTGATATCTTTCCCACCAGGCACCTCGTGCCGTCGCCTCATCCACGACCTGGATCGGTTCCAGCCACAGCCGGCCCCGGTAATTGCCGCCGATATCCCGGCGGGCCAATTTCTCCGGCCAGCCCATCAGTTGCACCGCCTCTGATATGGCTGTGACCCGATCGGCCTTCTTGATCAGGTCCACCTTCGGGGCGGGCAGGGGCCAGGGCAGGCCGGTGGCCAGGAACAGGGCCCGATCCAGCCGGGCCTTCACTTCCTTCAGCCCGGCGGTGGCGAACAGCTTGCCATAGGGAGTGACGACATCTCCCAGGCCACCCCCTTCATGCAGATCATGCATCAATGCTGCCAGCCGTAATGTCGGGCTGGCATCGGGTGCCAGCAATGTCACCAGCACCTGTTCCAGCAACACCGAATGCTGCAGCACATTATAGGCGATATCCCCCTGTGTCTGTCCGCCCCAGCGCGCCACGCGGGAGGCACCGGTCACCCAATCCTCCAGCACGATATCAGCCGGAGAAGGATCATAAAGATTGACCCAGCGCCCCGAGCGCATCAGCAGGTTGGTGCGCGGGGCCTCCAGATGGGAAGGAACCTTGGCGACCGGCTTCTTGTCCATCGCGTACGTCCCCCCAAGGTCGGCATCAGATCACGAAATCAAGCGGCTGGTTGGTGGAGGCGCGGCGGCGCGACGCCTCTGCCAGGGTGCAGCGGTCCAGCACCGTCGCCATGGCGTCGCGCGCCTTCAGCATGGCCCAGCGGATGACGCAGGTGGCCGCATCCTCACAATCGGCACAGGGCTCGAACTTCAGCCGGCTGGCGCAGCGGATGGGGGCGAGCGTGCCATCAATGACGCGGATAATATCACCGACCGAGAGATTTTCCGGTGCCCGCGCCAGACGATAGCCACCGTTACGGCCGCGCTGGCTGTGCAGCAGCCCGGCCTTACGCAGGTCCAGCAGAATCGCCTCCAGGAACTTGCCTGGAATATTCTCCGCCGCCGCGATCTCCGCGATCTGGACGGTGGTGGCATCCCCATATTGATCGGCGAGATGGATGCAGGCACGAAGGGCGTATTTCGCCCGCTGAGTCAACATTGTGAAACGGCTTCTCCAGGACGGAACGGTATCTTTCTTGGGGCTTAAGCTGCCGGATATCAAGGGTAACCAGAGCCAGGGGATTGGTTTTTCTGGATGGCGTTGCCGGCGTGCTGCTGGACAATGATCGACCTTGGCAATTACCCCTCGGCGGCGGCCAGTTGCGGCAGGCGTTCCGCCAGGGCGGCCTGCGCGCGTTCGGCAGCCAGGGCCAGGGCCGTGATGCCTGCCGCCAGTTCCGCAGGGCCAGCCTTGGCATCCTCGCACAGATGTTCAAGTTGGCGGGCGCTGGCCGACATTTCCATCAGGCCGAAATTGCCGGCGAGCGAGATCATCGCATGGGCATTGGTGCGCACCGTGTCGCGGGGGGTGTCTTCGGCCTGCAGGATGGAAAGCCGGTTGCGCAGCGTGTTATTGACCTCCGACAACATGCTGTGCAGCGTGGCCGCCCCCATCAGAGTTTCCAGCTGGCTCAGCATGTCCTCCAGCAGCACCGGCTCCTGTTCTTGCGCTGCCGGGACAACCTGGGCTTCTGCGGACGGTGTTAGTTCCGCCGGCGGGGGGGGCTGAACTGGACCGATACGCTGCGACCAGCGCGCCAGGGCCGCCACCAGATGTTCGGCCTCAATCGGCTTGGCCAGATGGTCATTCATGCCGGCCCGACGGCAGCGTTCCACCTCCGCCGGCAGGGCATTGGCGGTCAAAGCCACAATGGGGATACGCCCCGCCACGCTGGGCAGGGAGCGGATGGCGCGGGTTGCTTCCAGCCCGTCCATACCGGGCATCTGCACATCCATCAGCACCAGATCGACATTATGGTGCTGCACCGCCTCCACCGCTGCTGCGCCGTCGGCCACCATTTCCACCTGATGGCCGGCCCGTTCCAGGATGGCGCGGATCAGCAGCTGGTTGACCGGCAAATCTTCCGCCACCAGAATCCGCAGCGGCCGGGCCGGCACCGCCCCCGCCCCGGTGGCGCCGGGGGTGGGCAATGCTGGGGCGTGGTTTGGCGCCTCCGTGGGCCGTAACGGTACCTCCAGCCAGAAGGTGCTGCCCCGGCCGGCATCGGAGCTGACGCCGATTCTTCCCTCCATCAGGCTGACTAGCCGCTTGCAGATGGCCAGCCCAAGGCCGGTGCCACCATAGCGGCGTGCGGTGGAGGCATCGGCCTGGTGGAATGGCTCGAACAGCTTGCCCTGGCGGGCGGGGGGAATGCCGATCCCGGTATCCTCCACCGCCAACCGCAGGAAGGGCTGGCTTTCCACCACCACCACCCGTGCACGCAGCCCGACATGGCCGGCCTGGGTGAATTTCACCGCATTGTTCAGCAGGTTCAGCACGATCTGGCGCACCCGGGTCGGGTCCAGCATCAGCCAGGGCGGCAGATCGGGCGCGATATCCAGAATGACCCGCAGCCCCTTTTCCTCCGCCATCGGGCGCACCAGATCGACGCAGGTTTGCAGCAGCCCCACCGTTTCCGAGGCCATCTCCTCCAGTTCCAGCCGGCCAGCATCAATCTTGGAGAAATCCAGCACGTCGTTGATAACGGCCAGCAGGGTGCGACCGGCCTCTGCCTGCAGGCGGATATAGTGGCGGCGCTCTGCTTCCGGTGGATTGGCGGTCAACAGCAGATCGGCAAAACCGATCACGGCATTCAGCGGCGTGCGCAGTTCATGGCTGACCGTGGCCAGGAAGTCGGCCTTGGCCTTGGCGGCTTCCTCCGCCTCCCGGCGGGCTTCGCGCAGGGCCTCTTCCTGGCGGGTGCGGTCGGTGACGTCGCTCATGGCGCCGAACAGGGACTGCGCTTCGCCAGCCTCGTCACGCACGACAATTCCGCGCACCACGACATGGCGCAGGGTTCCGTCGGGTCGGCGGATGCGCATCCGGGTTTCGAAATTCCCCGCGCCGTCGATCGCCTCCTGCACCAGGGCGGATAACAGGTCGCGGTCTTCCGGCTCAAGCAGGCTTCGCGCTGCTTCCACGCTGGGCTGAAAGCTGTTCTGGTCCAGCCCGTGAATGCGATAGACCTCGTCCGACCAGATGACCCGACCGCTGGCCAGTTCGATCTGCCAATGGCCCACCATGGCCACTTGTTCGGCCAGCCGCAGCAGGCGGTTGGCCTCTTCCGTATCGCGGGCCTGGCGCTGGCGGCGCTTTTCTTCCACCAGCAACATATGGAAAAAGCCGTAGAAGGCCAAGCTGGCTAGAATGCCGGCCGCCACTGTCCAGGCCAATAGCGTGTGCCAGGGGGCCAGCACTTCTGCCAGCGACAGGCCGACAGTGGCAATCAGCGGATAATCACGGATGGCCCGGTAGGCGACGATCCGCTCGACCCCGTCAATGGCGCTGACGGTGGTGAAACTGCCGGATGGCGCCTGGCGGAAGCGGGACATTAGCGGGGTGGACAACATGCTTTGCTGTCCCACGGCCTTGCCCGTCTTATCGCCATCCTCCTCCCCGGAACGGGCGCGCACCATGCCATCCATCCCGACGATGGAGACGACGCCGCTTTTGCCCAGGTCCAGCCGGCGGTAATAATTGGCCAGATCGGCGGGGTTGATGGCGGCCACCGCCACACCGCCGAAACTGCCATCGGGCCGGTTGATGCGCAGCGAAACGGGCACGGAGTGGCGACCGGACAGCCGGCCGATTATGGGGGGGCCAATGAAAATGCCGCCGCTGTCCCGGTCCAGATGGGCCAGCACATGGGCGCGGTCCAGATAGTTGGTGATGCGCGCATCTGGTCCCAGCCCCCGGGTGGAGGCCAGCAGATACCCGGCCGCGTCAATGACCGAGACCTCCACACTGGCCCCGGCCGGCGAATTCTGCCGCCGGATCACCCGTGCCAGATCGAAATGACCGGCATCCGCTTCCAGATCGGCCTTCACGGCGCGCAGCAGCTGATCCACGGTGGAGAGCAGCCAGAAGGACTGTTCTTCAAAGGCCAGCGACAGGTTGGTGACATCCCGCTCCGCAGCCCGCAGCAGGGTGCCGCGCTCCAGATGCAGGAAGCCGATGATCGCCCCCCATAAGAGGGCCAGCGCTGCAAACAAAGCCAGCAGTGATTTACCCGAAGCGCCCTGCATCATCCCCCTTTCAAGGGGACGGCCGGCTGTTATCAGCCTTGTCATCGGGCCACCCCTGCATCACAGCGCTGTGGATAGCATATTTCCCTTCCGAGGTGCAGGGGAGAGCATCGTTACCCGCTGTGTCCGCAATTTGGTATGGCGGCGATTGCCATAGGGTCACACATGCGGCGTAGCCAAGATTGCCGCGGGCGATGGAGGCAACGGAGCTTCAGGTGCTGGCCGTGGGGTAATGGATGGACAATACCTCGATTTCCTCCAGCCCTGCGGGGGTGCGTACGGCCACCAGATCGCCCACCTGCGCCTTCAGCAACGCGCGGGCGATAGGGGAGACCCAGCTGATCAGCCCAGGCCCCATGTCGGTTTCATCCACCCCGACGATGGTGACGGTATTCTCGCTGTCATCCTCGCGGACATAGGTGACAGTGGCACCGAAGAACACCCGGTCCTTCTGCTTCTGCTGGGCGGGATCGACAACATTGGCGATTTCCAGTCGCTTGGAAAGGAAGCGCATCCGGCGGTCGATCTCCCGCAAGCGCTTTTTGCCATAGATATAATCACCATTTTCCGACCGGTCCCCATTGCCGGCCGCCCAATGCACAATTTCAACCACCTTGGGCCGTTCCACCCGCAGCAATTGCTGCAGCTCCCGCTGCATCCGGTCGAAACCGGCCGGCGTGATGTGGTTCTTTGTACCGGGTGGCAGGGGGCGGGGATCATCGGCGCCGTCATCATCGGCCGCCGCATCCCGCGCATTTTCATTCACCCAGGCTTTGCTCATCACCGTCCCTTCCCATCACTGCCGCACCTGTTTAGCGCGGCAGCGGGATGGGGCCAAGATGGCAGAGCGATCGGTTCTGATAAAGGCAACAGGGTGTCTACCAATCCGCCGAGGGTTTGACCCTTGGCGGATTGGAGGCCGGCGACTGCCGGCCCGGCGCTCGTGCGCCGTCAAGTCAAGCTGCCGGACGGCAGCGCCCGGCGTGTGAGGGAACGCGAAATCTCCCTGGATCGGTCACGATCAAGGGAGATTGGTGTCAGGCGGCGTGTTCGCCCGTGGCAATGTCCGACATGTCGGCGGCTGTCAGCTTGGCCAGCCGGTGGTCGGGCAGGGCGCAGAAGATTTTCACCCGGCGCTCAATCATGCCGAACACCAGATTCAACAGCGCATGACGCTCAATATCCGACCCCTGCAGGCTCAGCGGGTCGGGGAAGTTCCACTGCGCCACCATGGGCTGGCCGGGCCAGTGCGGCGGGTGCAGCTTGGCGGTGTCTTCGCAGGCATAGAAGATGAAGTCCATCACCGGTGCATCGGTCCCGGCAAACAGATCCCAGCTTTTCGGGTGCAGCGTGTCAGTCTCAATCCCGACCTTGCGCAGCAATTCCATCGCCTGCGGATTGGGCTGATCCAGCGGCTCCGGCCCGGCGGAATAGACCTCGAACCGGCCCATGCCCCAGCGACGGAGCAAGGCTTCCGCCATCAGGCTGCGCGCCGCATTCTTGCGGCAGATGAACAGCACCTTGAACCGTTTGTCCGTCATGATCGACCCCAACAGCCCTGTTTCCACGGTCGCGCGATCATGGCGATGAGTGGTGACAGGCCGATGACGGTTTGGTGACGGACACACCTGTGGGCATTAAAAATCCATTAAACTTATCCCCGCTTGGGGCCATAGCGTTTGCGCGGTGCCCCGCGGAAGCCGGGGGCGGGTTTGCCGCCCGGTCCGCCATTGGGGCCGGGCCCGCCAGGACGCGGGCCGCCATGCGGCTTGCCCTGGCGTCGCCGCGCTGTGCTGGCCAGCAGCTCCGACAGACGCCCGGCCACCTGGCCCCGGCGTTCCTCCACGGCTTTACGATCCGGGAACAGGCGGGCGAATTTGCGGCTGGCCCAATAATACAGGTCGCAGGAACGGGACAGCTCCTCCAGCGCGTAGTCATCCAGCCGGTCCATGCGCAGCGGCACCACCAGCCCAAGCGGCACCGGCTCCCCGCTTTCCACGGCGCGCAGCATCTGGTGGAAGAAGCGGGCATCCACTTCCTTTTCCAGATCGCAGGGCATGAACAGCAGGGACAGCTTCTCCTCAAAGCCGATATCCCGCTCATCCAGCTCCTGCGCCAACCGGCGCAGGGAAGACAGGTCGGAGACGCGGTAGGGGCTGCCGGCCGTCTTGGCGGCGGCAAAGCAGTCCACCAGCAGCTGCATGTTGTGGGTGCCGATGCGCCCGGCCAGCCGGGCCACCATGGCGCGGGTCGGCCGCACCGTCAGCATGGTTTTCGGCCCGAAGGCATTGTCGGGCCGGTTCCACAGCGCCTGCAGCCGTGCCGCCGTACCCTTGCCGACAATGCCGAACTCGCCAGCCTCGTGATGGCCATAGCGGCCGGCGCGGCCAGCAATCTGCTTCAACTCTGTCGGCAGCAGCTCCCGCTGCTCCACCCCGTCGAACTTTTCCAGCGTTGTGAACAGCACGCGGCGGATGGGCAGGTTCAGGCCCATACCGATGGCGTCGGTTGCCACCACCACCTGTGCCTCGCCACTGGTGAAGCGTTCGGCTTCGCGCCGCCGCACCTCTGGTGCCAGCGCGCCATAGATCACGGCGGCGGTCAGGCCCTTGGCCTGCACCATGTCGCGTACCAGATGCACGTTGCGGCGGGAGAAGGCGATCAGCGCATCGCCCTTGCGCACATCCTCATATTCCAGCCGCTGTTCGATCATGTGCAGGGGCGATTTGCGCTCCAGCGACACGACCTCCAGCGGCTCGTTCAGATGGTGTGCCATCCGTTTGATCAGCGGCAGCACCTCCGGCGCGCCCAGCAGATAAACGGTACGCGCCGCCACGCCCATCAGGGCCGCCGTCCAGGCCCAGCCGCGATCTTTGTCGGACAGCATCTGGATTTCATCGATCACTGCCACATCGACGGGGATTTCCGGGTCCAGCATCTCGATGGTCGATGCCGTGTGCCGGGCGTCCGGCACACGGATTTCCTCCTCCCCCGTCAGCAGGGTGGTGGGGGTGCCGTCGCGGTTCAGCCGGTCCATCACCTCAAGCGCCAGCAGACGCAGGGGGGCCAGATAGAATCCGGTTTCGGCCTGCCGCAGCGCCGTCATGGCCCGGTGTGTCTTGCCGGAATTGGTCGGGCCGATCACCAGCACCAGCTTGCGCCCCATGGTGCGGGCGCGCGGGAACAGTCGCTCGAACT
Source organism: Niveispirillum sp. SYP-B3756 (assembly GCF_009495745.1). Classification (GTDB taxonomy): domain Bacteria; phylum Pseudomonadota; class Alphaproteobacteria; order Azospirillales; family Azospirillaceae; genus Niveispirillum. The sequence continues at coordinate 65,388 of NZ_WIDQ01000002.1, read as the reverse complement.
TGGCGAAATCGAACTCGCTGTTCACAAAGTTGCGGCCGCGCGCCACGGCGCGTTCGCGCAGCCAGGTGTCCGCCACCTCTTCCCAGCGGCGCAGAATATCGTTGGGCTGATGATTGCTGCGGCAGATGCGGTAAAGCCGCTCCCCCAGATTCTCGAAGGTCCAGCTGTCGTCTGCCTCACCCACCAGCTCGCGCAGCTGCCACAGGCGCTGGGCCACATCGGTCAGCGCCTGTTCCAACGCCTGGGCCAGTTGCGGATCATTGACCAGCCGCTCCCGCAGCTCCGCATCCTCCAACCCGGTCAGCTCGTCAATATCCAGCGTCCGGCTGACCTCCAGCTTGATCGGGCCGGGCAGGTCGGGGAAGTTCAGCTCATCGGATGTGCGGGCACGTACCCGTGTCTTCGCCTCCGCCGCCACGAGCGCGACGGGGGCACCGTCCAGCGCGCGGCGGCCCTGTTCCAGCAATTCGCGCCGGCGGATCAGCCGGGCCACCTGGCCCTCAATCTCCAGCGCCACGGCCTCGCGCCGGTCCTCCATCACCACCAGATCGCGCTTGCCCTCCGGCAAGGGGAGGCCCAGCGGCACCATGCCATAGGCCAGCGCCTGCTCCACCCGATCCAGCCCCAGCCGGCCGGCAGTGGTGATTTCAGGGTGATGGCGGGCGACAGAGAAAACCAGATCCGGGTCCAGAACAGCCTGTTCCGGGGACGACACTTCCATTGGGCACCGGGCAATGAGAACGATTTAGCAAGTGCACAATATGCGATAAGCCGCCGCCTATTCCCAGAGGGTTCGTGAACATGGCACTCACGCCCCCGGATTCTGCTGGTTGGGCTGCTGGCAATTACGCCATCGCCATGAAGGCCGGCATATCCTGCTGATTGCGACGGTGCCCGCCATAGAAGGTGAGGTTGCGTGGGAGATGTTCGACGGTCTGCCCGGCGACCACCTGGCGTACAGCCTGAACGGCCGACACCACATCCTGCCCGCTGAAGGGTTTGTGCAGCACACCCAGGACGAAGGCACCGATATGCTCGGGCAACTCGCTGAGCCCGGTCAACAGCAAGGTGGGCACGGCGTGGCTTTCCAGCAGCATTTCCGCCAGCATCAACCCGCTCTCGCCATAGCCCAGCCGGACATCCAGCAGGGCCAGATCGAAACGCGTGCGTTCAGCCAGGGCCAGAGCCTCGGCGGCATTGGCGGCTGAACGGGTACTGATGCCGGCCCCGCCCAACGCGTCTTCCACGCTGGCGGCGATCAAGGGTTCATCTTCCACGATCAGAACGTGCATGTCTCATCCCCCAAGGTTCGGTGGCCGGCAGGCCGATGCCGACAGGGGGATTGAACGGCAACGGGCGGGAAAAGTCCCGCCCGCAAAAGGTCTTGGCCCATTGGACTGTCCGTCTAGGCACAACCGCCCCTGGCATGGGCGGAAGGCATAGGCAGACAGGGGTCAACCGCCGTGGTGGCGGTCCCAGATGGCACGGATGTCGCGTGCCAGCGTCATCGGCTCGAACGGCTTGGGCACCACATCAATGACGCCCAGGGCCAGGAAAGCCTCTACCTCGCGCGGCTGCACCTTGGCGGTGATGAAGATCACCGGGATGGCCGCCGTCTCCGGGTCCGCCTGCAGGGCACGCAGCGTGGCCGGCCCATCCATGCCCGGCATCATCACATCCAGCAAAATCAGGTCAGGCTTGAACGTCTTAGCGGTGGCCACCGCCCGGGTGCCGCTGTCACATAGTTCCACGGTGAATTTGCCAATTCGGGTCAGCGCCAGGTTGGTGACTGTGCGCAGCATCTCCTCATCCTCAACATAGAGGATACGGTTGAGGTCCGTGGTCATGATGAGGGCTCCAGATGACGGGGCGGTTCGGGTAAAGAGGAGGTATGGCTGATCACGTCGGCCGGCCCATGTCCAGCGTGACGCAGCCTTTGTATCAGCCCTTGAATGGTTTCGACCAGATCGTCGCTGCGCGCGCGTGACTTGACCAGGGTGGCCGCCACCTGGCGCAGGGCGGCCAGGTCGATGTCGGCGCCGGTGAACACCACCACCGGTACAGGCCCGCCGGCGCGGTCGCGCAGCAGCGGGATCACGTCCAGCCCTGATCCGCCGGGCATGTCGATGTCAATGATGGCGAGATCAAAATACTGTTCCTCCGCGGCCTTTCGGGCCTCTGCCATGGATGAGGCCGGCACGATTTCGGCCAGCCGCGAGAGAACACGCTGCACCACCAGCCGCATGTCGGGATCATCCTCCACATGCAGCAGCAGCGGTCGCTGGCTGCCGGGACGGGCGATGGCCCGGCCGATGGCGCGGATCAGCCGGTCCGGGTCAATGGGCTTGGGCAGCCAGTCAATGATGCCCACCGCCTCCCCATCCAGCGTTTCCCGCCCCTGATCGGCGATGGCGGAGACAATGATGATCGGCAGATCGCGGCCGGCGGGCAGGGCACGGATCTTGTCGAACAACGTCAGTCCGGACATGTCGGGCAGCAGCAGGTCCAGCGTCATGGCATCGAACCGCCGCTCCCGCAGCTGGCGCAGCGCCTCTTCCCCATCCGGGGCCAGAACCGGGTCAAAGCCCGCCTGTGTCAGCATCAGCCCCAGCAGGCGGGCAATATCCGGGTTATCCTCACAGACCAGCACATGGGCGGTGGGCTTCTCAGTCCCCGCCTCCCCACCGTCATCTGCCAGCAGGGCGGTGACCGGCAGATCATCCAGCACAGGCAGGTCGACATGGAATTGCGTGCCGCTGCCCACCCTTGTCTCGAAGGAGATTTCCCCGCCATGGCGTTCGACGATCTCGCGCGTGATGGCCAGCCCGAGACCGGTACCGCCTTTGGCCCGGCTGTCAGAACCGTCCGCCTGGGCGAAGCGCTGGAAGATGCGGGGGCGGAAATCTTCCGGGATGCCGCAGCCCTGGTCGATGATGCTGACACGGACCCAATTGGGTTTCAGGGTGATGACGCTGATCTGGACGGTGCTGCCGGCGGGGGAGAATTTCACCGCGTTGCTGACCAGATTGGTGAAGGTCTGCACCAGACGGTCAGCATCACCCCGCACGGTGGCGACCTGTTCCCCATCAGCCAGCTGTAACGTCACACCGGCGCGTCCGGCCAGTGCCTCGTTATCCTGCATCGTCTGCCGCAGCAGGGCGCTTAGCTGGTGCGGCTTCATCTCAAACCGCATCTTGCCCGACGCGATCTTCTCGATATCCAGCAGATCATTGATCAGGCGAATCAGCCGCTCTGTGCTCTGCTGGGCAATGTCGGTCAACTGCTGTGCCTCTTCCGGCACGTCGCCGAACAGGCCGCTATTGACCATGCCCAGGGAAGCGCGGATGGCCGTCAGCGGTGTGCGCAACTCGTGGCTGACGGTAGAGATGAATTCCGCCTTCAGCCGGTCAGCCTCGCGCAATTGCGAGATATTGTTGGCGATGCCGAGGAAACCCTGGATATGGCCATCAGCGGTGCGTAGCGCATTGACGGACAGCAAGGCCGGGAACCGGTGGCCATCGCGGTCCACCATCGTCCATTCGCGCTGGCAGGGCCGGCCCTGGCGGGCGTCATGCACCAGCGCGTCGAAGGGGCTGTTGATAGGGATGCCTTCCTGCCGCAACCCATTGAGGACGCCGGCCAGTTCCGCCGGATCATGGAACAGAACCGGGGTCTGGCGGCCGATCAGCTCATGCGCACCATAGCCCAGCATCCGTTCTGCGCCCCGGTTGAAGATCTGGATCGTGCCGTCGGCGTCGGTAGAGATGAAGGCGGCGTCAGCGCTGTCCAGCATCACCTGAAGGTGGGTGGCCAGATGGCGGATTTCGCTTTCCGCCTCTTTGCGCTCGGTGATGAATTCGGTGAAAATGATGATCCCGCCGACATGGCCATCAATGTCGTGCCAGGGATGAATCTCCCAGCGCAGCCAGTTGACCGTGCCATCCGTGCCGACCAGCCTGTCTTCCTGGGAAGCGGCGGTCTCACCCTCCAGGCAGGCGCGATGGATGGCACGCCAGCGTTCATCGGTTTCCGGAAACAGATCATAATAAGACAGGCCGCTGACATTGCGGCCTTCCAGGCCATATTCCGACAGCCAGCGCCGGCTGACCGCCAGATAGCGCATATCGCGGTCCAGCATGGCGATGGCGGTGGGGGCATGGCTGATGAACAGGCCCAGCAGATGCTCGCGGCGGCGCAGTTCCTCCGCCATGCGCCGTCCTTCCAGATGGGTCTCCCGGAAGGCAGCCGCTGCGCGCGCCAGTTCCCCTACCTCGTCATGGCGTCGTGTGTCCGGCACGGTCAGATCGGTGCGGCCGCGGGCGATCTTCTCGAACAGGTCGGTCAGTTCGGCCAGGGGGCGCAGCAGGCGGTAATGGGCCAGCAGCAGGGCCGCCATCGTCAGGACCACGCCAAACAGCAGCAGCAGGATGCTGGCCAGCAGGTCGCGTCTGGCCAGACGCGAAAGGTCCGCCGCACGGTTGGCGGAAGCGACGGTGGCGGCGCGCTGGATATCCAGCAGACTGTCAATGCCGCGTGTCGCGGCCGCGAACCATTTCTCCGCTTCCGCCATATCGGGGCGATAATCGCTACTGCTCAGCCGTTGCATTGCGTTGTGGCGGGCGGGGGCAACCACCGTGTTCATCACCTGGCGCGCTTCCGCGACCAGACTGTCCACATTGCCGATCCCGGCGCGGGCCATGTTTTCGATGCTGCCCCAGGCCCAGGCATGGCGGGCGTTCGCATCAATCAGCGCGGTCTGCACGGCGGCCAGCGTCGGCCCGCCCGCCAGCGCTCCGGCGATCAGGGCGCGTTCACGCCCGGCATATTCCGCCGCGACCCAGGAATATTGTTTCAGCCAAGACTGGGTGTCGATGCGCGTATCGTCGATGGGGATGGAGGCAAGTACCTGGAAACGCAATACCCCGCTTTGGTCGATGACGCCGGTCATGGCAGTGAACCAGCGTTCATGTAAATCGATGGGGCGCTGAGAACGAGGTTGGCTGAGAGCCTGTATGACCATGGCCCGCGTCTCATTCGCCGCTGCGATTACCTGATTCATCTCCTGCAATGTGTGCAAGGAGATCTGCGGCCGCTTCTCTGGTGCGCTCAGGGCTGCAAAGGCCTGACGCCAATAGCCGTCCGCCCGTCCGGCGATAGCAGCCAACTCTTGTCGCTTTTCCAGCGGCACCGGGGCTTGGCTGAAAAGAAGCATATAACCCAGGCCCCGCTCCAGTGCCCAGTCTGCCGACGCGTACAACAACGTGCCCCGGGCGGCGTCGGAGTGGATGAAATCTTCCGCGTTCCGCTTTTCACGCCAGCTCTGGAAGATGTCCACACCCGCCATGGCCAGAAAGCCAACGGCGAGTGCCAGGATCAGGACCGTGATGAAATAGCGGAGCCGCATCGACCTTCAACGTCAAGTTTACATGCGATCGCCTGTGCCACCGCCAGTATGATCACGACGATGAACCATTCGTATGCCTGTCGCCATACTCCTGAGATGATCCTATCCAGAAGTCTAGGTTCTCACGCCAATTCAGCGCCGCCGCAGATTATTCCAGATAGCCGTCCACTTCCGCCGCTGCCCTTTCCAGCGGCCAGTCCAGCCGCTCAATGATCTCGTCAATGGCATCTTCGGGGGTCAGCAGCTTGCGCCCGACCCGTTCAAGCACGGCATCCAGTATCGCTTCTTCCTTGGGGGTGGGGCGACCATAGGGTTTGAGGATCTCAAGAATCTTGTTCATCCGCTTTTCTGATCCCTGCATGGCAAACGAGTTCGGGCGCAGGATAATACAGCAGGGGAGGCGATTGACCAGCGTGATGCAGTGTTTTCGTTGCCTTCAATCGAAGACGGCCAGATCGGGGGCGCTGCCGATCAGGGTCTGTGTCAGTGCTTCGATACGGGCGAGCAGGGCCGGCGGCAGGCCCAACTGTATGGTGGGCTGTTGGCGCAGATCGCTCAGCCTGTCCTGCCAGCGCTCCATCATGAAGCGGCTGCCCAGGGGCATCTGCCGCATATCCTGGGTCAGCCGCTCCAGGATCGGTTCAACCGCGTTCAGCCGCAGCTGCCAGAGGAGGATTCGCAACCTTGTCAGTTGCTGGTCCACTTGAAGCAGCTTATCCGTCTCCAGCCGTTGCGCATAGGAACCGGCAACGGTGACAAAGGAGTCGACAGTTTCGAACAAGGGGGTCATTTCCTTGAACTGGCGCAACGCCGTGGTCACGTCCGATGGGGAAGACAGCGCGGCGCAGTGTTCCTCCAGCCGCGCGAGATCTTCGTGCAGCAGGCTTAACTGATGCTCTATGCGCGCCTGGGCTGTCGGGTCGCCTTTCATGGTCTCTTTCCCGTTTCCCCTCCTTAAGTCATATTCCGAATCGCCAGAGACGGCGCAACCAAAAACGCTATCGCCCCGATGGAAAGTCGGCAGGCTGTTGTGGCACCCGGCGGAGGAAACCGGGATCTGGTCCCCATGCCCGTCTGCCTTCATCTGCGGCAGCGGGGCCACACGCCACCGCTATGCGGTATTTTTAGCCTGCCCGGGACAGAAGAGCTCTCGCAACGCGAAAAAGAAGTGGTATAAGGCACATCGGTCCAACCTCTGGGGAATTAGTCCAAATGAAAAAGGATATTCTGGCTGCCGCGGTCGCTGTCGCACTTGGGCTGATGCCTGCCGTTGCCAACGCTCAGGACGCCAAACCCGCCGCCGCTCCGACTGGCGCTGGCAGCGCTGCGGGTGCTGGTGCCAGCGGTGTGGCCGTTGGCTCGCTGACCTCGGTTGCTGTTGTCGGTGCCGTTGCTGTTGCCGGTATTGTGGCTGTTGCGGCTTCTGGCGGTAATGATGATGCGCCGGATAATGGCGGTGTTACGCCGACTCCGCCGACGACCACGCCGACCAGCACGTCGACCAGCACGGCGACCAGCACGGCGCGCTGAGAACGGGCGCTGTTCGCACCCGAAGGATGTGGACTGTTCTCGGAAGGGCCCCCTCGCGGGGCCCTTTTATTTTCGGCTTGCTGACAGGGATGGGCGCACGGCTATGGAGCCGCCGCCGTCTTTCCCCCTGTCGCCGTCAGTTCAGCCGGCGGGCTTGGTTATCTCAATATTGATCGCCTCGCTGCGGGCGTGGATATGTTGAGAGGATTTCCAGCAGAATCCCGTTTTGGCATCCAGCCAGTACCGGTTCGAATAAGGCTTCTCGCCTGGCATCCGCACGTCTTCACGCAGCAGGACTGTTTCAAGCGGACGTCCCAGTATTTCGATTCTGGCAGCACCTTCCAGGACGAAGCTGCTGCGCAGGGGGATATCGAACAGGGCTGCCGACTGGATATCGATGCGTCGCACCAGCGTGCGGCCCGACAATCCGCGCAGATCGGCGGGTTCCCCGTTTTCCGCCATCGGCCATTCGGGGGAAAATACGGTGCGCGTCAGATCCCCGGCCATACCAACGCTGCGCACGATGAAGGCTCCCCGGGTGACCAGTACCTGCCGGCTCTGGCTGTAATAAACCAGCTCCCGCTGCGGGCTGATTTCGCCCAGCACCATGAAGGCCACCGACGCGTCATCATACCAGGCCAGGATGGAGGCATAGGGCAGGTCATCCGCCTGTTGGCGGGTCACCGGTGCCGGATGTGTGACCCCAGCCACCGCGGCCACTGTTGCCCAATATGGAGATTCAGTGCTAACCAGGGCACATCCCGGCAAGATGGTCGCCGGCAGGGCGCTGGCTGCCAGCAGGCCCAGACAGCGGCGCCGGCTGAGGATGACCGTGGTCGCGTTGGGATCGCGTTTGGGATGAATCATGGAGAACTCGATGCGTGATGTGTTCAAGGCTGCCGTCCCGGGGCGGTACCTGCGATCCGGTCTAGCATGGGTCGGGCTGCTTGTCAGTGCCGCCATGCCCGCTTCGGCACAGATGATCGAGTTGCCCAACGGCAGTGTTAACCTGCGCGACCTGCAGCAACAATATGGACAGGGCCAGCAGGGGGGGCAGGTGCCCAGCGCGCTGGACCGGGCCCGCCAGCAGGTCAGCCCCGGTGATCGTAGCAATGTCGGTACCGACCGTTTTGACAGCCGGGCGGCGGAAGCCGGGTACGGAACATTGGAACAGGCGCGGCCAACCGCGCTGGAATCACAGTACAGCAAGCGGGCCGGTCGGGAACTGAAGCAGTTCGGCTATGACCTGCGCCTGGGCAATGTCACCACGCCGACCACGGGTCTGCTCTCCGGCTCGGTGCCGGACGATTATGTCCTGGGAATCGGGGATGAACTGGTCATTACGCTACGCGGCCAGGTCAACAGTACCAGCCAGGTGCGCGTTGATCGGGAGGGCCGCGTTGTATTGCCCAACATGCCGCCCGTCGCGGCGGCCGGGCGCCATTTTGGTGAGTTCCGTGACGATCTGGCGGCGCAGGCCCAGGCGACCTTCCTGCAAACCAGTATCTATGTTTCTGTTGGGTCGGTTCGGTCCATCGGAGTTCTGGTCACGGGTGAGGTGCGGTCGCCCGGCCGCTTTACCGTTACCAGCTTCTCCAGCCTGATCGATGCGCTGGTCATGGCCGATGGCATCGACAAGACGGGCAGCCTGCGTAATCTGACGATCATGCGCGGCGGCGAGACTTTGTCTGTTGATCTTTACGACGTGCTGCTGGGGCGCCGTTCCGTCAATGATCTGCGCCTGCGCGATGGCGATCAGATCATTGTTCCCGCGATTGGCGAAACGATCGCCGTGACCGGTGACGTTGTGCGCCCAGGTATCTACGAAATGCGCCCGGGCGGCGGCAAGCCGGCGCTGAATGCGGTGCTGGAACTGGCGGGTGGTGCGCAGCGCGCCCGGGGTAACCGGCTGGACATTCTGCGTCTTGATGGGGCCGGTCGCAATCAGGTGATCCGGAGTGCGGCCGGCACCACTGTGATCTTGCCGGGCGACATCATTTCCGTGCAACTGCCCCGGGAGGCGATTGCCTTGGAGGGTGGGGCGGAGCAGCCTGGTGATCGTGGCCTGATGCAGGCAAAGACCCTGCGCGATCTGTTGCGCGACCCCTATGTGCTGCGTTCCAATCCCTATCTGCCGATGGCGGTGATCGATACCGAGGATCCGGTAACGCGTCAGCGGCGCTATGTGCCGGTGGATTTGCAGCGCGTGCTGGAGGGGGGGATGAACGTCACGCTGCGGGAGCGTGACCGGGTGATCATCCTGACCCGTGATGATATCCGCTATCTTGGTTCAGCCGATGTGCAGGCCATTTTGCGTAAGGAACCGCCCCCCAGCCTCCGTCTCTCGGTCGATACGAAGATGGCGCAGGAACGGCAGAATCTGGCGGGTGTTGGCGCAAACCAGCCTGAGCGGGGTAACCGGTCCAATCTGCAAGGTGCCAAACGTCGTGACGATATGCTGGCCCCGCCGCGTGAGGATGATCCGGTCGACCGTTCTGACCGCTATCGCCAAGGCGAGACCGACGCCAATGCGGATGACAATGGCGAGCTGGATCGCGGCCGCTTGATCGGGGCCTTCAAAGATGGTGATCGGGATACGGTGCGGCTTGTTGAGAGCGATGTCACCTGTGCAGGACTGCAATCCCTGGCGGCCATCGTCTCCGAGGGACTGCAGCAGCGCTTCAGCGTCGCCCGTCGCGTTGGTGCATCGGGGGTGAGCGATAGCACCACGGGGAAGGGCAACGCCGCCGGGGGCAGGAACGCCATTCCCGTCGGGCTGGTGGATATCCGCGCCTGTCCCAAGCTTTATGACCGGCATCCCGATCTGCTGCCTTTCCTGTTGGAATATGCGACGGCCCTGGAGGGGGAGGTACGGTTCCCCGGTGTCTATCCGGTCGTGCCTGGCACCAGTTCGCAGACGCTGCTGACAGCGGTGGGCGGGCTTACCCTGGATGCAGATACCAAGGCCATTGAAATGACCAGCAGCGGCGGTGGGCGTCGCACCGGCCTGACCGTGGCGGAATTGAACCAGATGGTCGTCAATCCCGGCGATGTCATCCGGATCAGCGGCCGTGTACAACAGCGCGAAGCCGGTATGGTGGAGGTGGCGGGCGAAGTCTTGCGCCCCGGTCGGTACGATATCCGCCGCGGCGAGCGGCTTTCCGAGCTGCTGCGCCGTGTCGATGGTCTGACACCGGAAGCCTATCCCTACGGTGCCGTTTTCCAGCGCGATCAGGTCCGTATCGCCGAGGAGGAGGGCTATCGCCGGGCCGCGCGTGAACTGGAATTGTCCCTGCCGGCGGCACTTTCCAGCAATACGGATAATGCCCAGGCGGCACAAAACGCGCTGCCTTTCCTGCAGGGTCTGATCTATAGCCTGAAGAGCACCGAGGCTGTCGGTCGCGTGGTGATCGAGGCCGACCCCACCGTGCTGGCGTCCAGACCTGAGCTGGATTTTGTACTGGAGCCGGGTGACAAGCTGCTGATTCCCAAACGGCCATCGCACGTGACGGTGACGGGCGAAGTGCTGAACCCGAGTTCCGTTATGTTCACCAGTGGCGCCAGCGCGCGCGACTACATTAATAAGGCGGGCGGGGCCACGGCGGCGGCAGAGATTTCAAATGCCTTCGTCATTTATCCCAACGGGGAATCCGAACCGCTGGGCGTTGGCCGCTTCAGCAGCGGCAATACTCCCATCCCGCCGGGCTCCACCATCGTGGTGCCACGCGATCCTGAGCCGTTCAACTTCCTGACCACCACCCGAACGGTGATGTCGTTGATCAGCAGCCTGGCCCTGTCGGCGGCCTCGCTGGCCGTGATCTCCAGAAACTGACCGACGGGTGGATATTCTGGTGATCATGTCGCGCCTTCGCCGGATGGCAACGGCCATCGTCGCCCTGCTGGCCCTTTCCAATGGCGGGGTCGCCCTGGGGCAGGAACTGGAAAACCCGTTCCTGCCCTGGCGGCAGCCGGACACGGTGAATGATTATGGCGGGGTCGGTTTGATCCAGACCCCGATGGCGCGCATGGCAGAGGATGGACAGGCCTATGCCGGCTTCTCCTATGTCTGGCCCTATTCGCGCTATTTCATCACGGTCCAAGGCTTGCCCTGGATGGAAGCGACCCTGCGCTATACCAGCGTCGCCAACCGTTTTTACGGGCCGCAGGATTTCTCCGGCGACCAGAGTTACAAGGATCGCGGTATCGATGTGAAGGTCCGCCTGGTGAAGGGGAATGGTGACTGGCCCAATTTGTCGGTGGGGCTGCGCGATATTGCCGGAACCGGCCTGTTCGGTTCTGAATATATCGTGGCAGATCAAAGCTTTGGGGATTTCGACCTCTCGCTGGGCATGGGCTGGGGCAATATGGGTACCCAGGGCACGCTGCGGAACCCGTTCTCGCTGATTTCCAAGCGGTTCGACACCCGCAATTCCACCTTTGCCAGCGGTGGCGGCGCCATTTCGACTGATTTCTTCCAGGGCCGGCGGGTTTCGCTGTTTGGCGGTATCAACTGGCGCCCGCCCTTTATCGAAGGGCTCAATCTGAAGCTGGAATATGATCCCAACGACTATAAATCGGAACCGCTCAACAATCCGCTGAAACAGAGCCTGCCGATTAATATCGGAATCGATTACAAGCCATGGGATTGGTTGCAGTTGGGCGTGGCGCTGGAGCGGGGTAACCGCGCGATGCTGCGGTTTGTCACCACCACCAACTTCCACAAGGCCAAGGGGCCGCCCAAGCTGGACGCCCCCCTCCCGCCGCTGATTCCCACCACGCCGGCTGGCCAGTCGGCTGCGGGGCCGGCCGTGGCACCGGTCGCTTCCACGCCGGTCGTTCCGGCGGGGATGGAGGAGATGCGGACCGGCCTGGGGCGGCAGGCTGCCCTGGACGGGTTGCATCTGGAGGCCTTTGCCCGTATGGGCAAGGAAATCCATGTCACCGTAACCGGATCACCCAATCGTGACGGGGTCACGGTTGCCTATGCCCTGGCGCACCGGGTTATCGAGCTGGCAACAGATTTCCAGGGCAAGATCCGCATTCTGCAGGTTGAGAACAGCCTCCCCTGGCTGGTGATGGATTTCGACACCAAGCTGTTGCGCGACGAGATGAAGTTGCCCCAGCCGTCACCGGTCACGCCATCAAGGAAGATGGAACTGAAGGGGGAGCCGCCGCCGGAACCGATCCGCAAGCAGTTGCAGGAGGTGCTGGGCAAGCAGGGCTTCTTCTTGTTCGGTGCGGATTACAAACCCGGTCGGGCCACACTGTTCATTTCCAATGGTCGCTACCGGCAGGTGCCGCGCGCCATTGGCCGCGCGGTGCGCAGTGCTGCCGCCGTGCTGCCCCCGGAATATGGGGAGATCCAACTGGTCTTCATGGAAAATGGTATGGAGATGCTCTCCGCCACCATGTACCGGGCGGATCTGGAGCGTTCCTTGTCCGCCACGGGCGGCTCCATGGAAGAGGTGTGGATGCGCACCCGCATGGAACGGCCGGAAATGAAGCTGTCGGATGCCAATGCGCCGCAACCAGACCCTTATCCGGGGTTCGGTTGGTCGCTGCGCCCGGCACTGCGCCAGACCCTGGGCCGACCAGAGGCCTTCATCCTCTGGCAGGCGCTGATGCGCGTTTCCGGCTCTGTGTCCGTGGCACCCGGTGTCAATATCGCCGGCGGTATCGGCTTTGACATCTATAATAACTTCGACCGGATGCGAATTCCGTCGGACAGCAAGCTTCCCCATGTGCGTTCGGATATCAAGAACTACCTGCAGCAGGGGACGACGTCGATGACGCACCTGCAGGCCGACTATTCGTTCAAGCTGGCAAAGGACACCTATGGCCGGCTCTATGGCGGCTATCTGGAGGAGATGTTCGGCGGTGCCGGTGGCGAAGTGCTCTACAAGCCCTTTGGTCAGGACTGGGCCATCGGTCTGGATGTTGCTTGGGCAAAACAGCGTGATTTCCAGCAGTGGTTCGGCTTCCGCAACTATGACGTCGTGACCGGTCACCTGACCGGTTACTATCATTACGAACCGTTGGGCGTTGACACCCGTGTCCGCGTCGGCCGTTACTTGGCCGGTGACAAGGGGGCCACCTTTGAAATGTCGCGTACCTTTGACAGCGGCATAACCGTGGGGGTTTTTGCCACCTTCACGGACGTATCGGCAGAGCAGTTCGGTGAGGGTCGCTTCGATAAGGGCATTTATTTCGTCATTCCGCTCGACAATGTCTATGTCAAGTCCAGTCGCGGGTCGCTGGGTTGGCTGTGGCGTCCGCTGACCCGCGATGGTGGTCAGATGCTGGCCAATCGCCGGGCCCTGATCGGGCAGGTGGATGCGGCCGACGGGTCGCGGTTGCGGCGGGACTGGAACACCTTGTTGGATTAAGGCATCGACCTGGGGTTCGGGCAGGTGCCTGATTTTGTGAGATGACGGCCGCCCCCCGGGCGGCCGTGGCTGAGGGGCCGGGGAGCATAAGATGGTTCAGGAAGCGGATTTCCAGGAAAAAGCGGGGATGGAATTCACCATCTTCGACATTATCCGGTTCTATGCCGGACATGTGCGGTTGCTGCTTGCGGCGTTCGTGACGATCTTCATCGTTGCATTCTTCCTGTTCCTCACGTCTGCCAAGCAGTATGAGGCCGGTATGGATGTGTTGCCACCTGACACGCGGCAGCAAAGCCAGAGTGTCGCCGGCGGGTTGGCCCAGGCCTTGATGGGGGACAGTGGCAACAGCCCGGATTTCGGCAATTTCCTCACCTCTTTAGGTTCTGTGCAACTGGGTGAGAAACTGCTGGCCGATCCAGCCATCGCGGCGCGGGTCTTTGCTGACCGCTGGGATGCGGAGAAAAAGCAGTGGAAGCCGGCGGGGGGGATGCGTTCGATGGTGGGCCGTGGCCTGCGCAGCCTGTTTGGGCTGGAACCCTGGACGTCCCCGACGGCGTTTGAAATGCGCGACTATGTCAAGGGCGCTGTCAAGGTGGCCAAGGTGACCGACAGCCGTGCCTCCCGTCTTTCCTATCAGCATACCGATCCGGCCTTCGCAAAGCTCTTCCTTGGCCGGGTTGTGCGTGAACTGGACACGATCCTGCGCACCCAGAAACTGGCCCAGATCGGCCAGGAAAATGAGGCGCTGCGTGCGCGCTTCAATGTGGAGCAAAATAGCAGCGTGCGGGATTATATGCTGCGCTGGATATCGGAGAATGAGAACAAGATCGTCGAAGCGGAAAGTGCGGAGTTCTTTGCCTTCCGGGTTCTCGATCCGTTGAGTGTCAACCCGCAACCGGTCACGCCCCGGCCGCTGTTCGCTATTATCATCAGCTTCATTCTGGCTGTCGTGGGCAGCGTGCTGCTGCTGGCGGTGCTGGGCTTCATCCGCATCCTGCGCCGGAACATGGGTGCGGCCTGATGGCCGCTCGGTCAGAGCCGGTCCTGCGCCGCGTTGGTCTGATCGTCCCTGTTCTGGCCAGTGAAGCAGCCCTGCTGTGCGACTGTCTGGCCAATATCGCGCGGATCAGAGCCGCGTTAACCGGGGAGGCAGATCTGGTCGTGGTGGTGGTGCCGCAACCGTCTGGTGGCGCTGTATTGGCCCCGGTGGTGGAACCGGGCGTGGAATGGCTGCCACAAGCCCAGGCCGGTGTTTCCCGTGCCCGGAATAGCGCGTTGGACCATCTGCGGGGGCGTGTGGATGCGGTGATGTTTGTCGATGTCGCGGTGCGACCCTCCGCCGCCTTTTTGCGGGCAGCCCTGGTGCTGCTGGACGACGCCCCGCTGGTTTCGGCGCCGGTCGTCTTTGCCGCCGAAAGCCCAGAGGGCGGGGCTGCGCCGTCGCGTGTCTCTGCCGCTTTCCTTGTTTATCGCGGGTTCATCTGGTCCAGCCTGATCCGGCTGGATGCGATTGGCGATCTGCGGTTTTTGGCTGATATCGGTCCCGGCACCCCATCGCATCACCAGGCGGGGGAGGATTCCCGCTTATTATATGCCATTGTCAGGGGCCAGGGTCTGCGATCTCTGCCTTTCCTGAGCGGGCTGCCGGTGGCCCGGCTGCCGCGCGATGATCTGGCGGAAAAGGTGGCGCGATATAGTTTTGGCCAGGGCTATCTTGTCGGCCAGTATCTGATGCATCCTGTCGGTGGATTGGCGGGTTTTGGCTATTTTCTGCTGCGCGCGCTGCTGTTCGTCTTGAAAAGCTTGGTGATGCTGGCCGGCACACGGTCGCGCGGCACGGGTTTCAGGCGGTTGCGGGCCTTCAGTTGCGGTTTGTTCGGCCGTGACCGGTCCGTGCCGTCGCTGGGGAGGGGCGTATGAGTGAACTGGCCTTGGGTGCCGTGCGGATGTCCCCGCCACGGCCCGTCAACTGGGACGCGGCGAAGATCGTCTTCATCTTCGCCGCCGTCGCCCTGAATGCCGTCAGCAAGCTCTCGTCCGCCCTCTATCTGGCCCTGTTGGCGCCGGCCATGGCGATCCTGCTGTTGGACCTGTTTCGCCGTCCCATGCGTCTGGAGCGGGAGAATCTGGCCGGTCTGGCTTTGCTGCTGGGCTATCTGACCTTTGTCTTCATCGCCCTGGTGAATTCGGCCAGCAACATTTCCATGGTAGGGGCCGTGATGGGCATGGGGCGGTTCCTGTTTGCGATCCCGCTGCTATTGGCCCTGATGCTCTATGTGCGGGACTTCTCGACCCTGCGTCTGGCCTTGGTGGGGATCGCCATCGTTGTGGCCGTGGGCAACCTGTCGGTGCCCTGGCAGATGGCGTTCGGCAAGCTGGAATGGCTGGGATCTGATTACAAGCGTGGGGGCTTTGATCGCTATGCCAGCATTCTGGGAAATGTGACCGCCATTGGTATTTCCGCCGGCTTCTATTTCGCCATCATTCTGTTGGTGATGCGGCGTGGATTGTGGAAGCTGCTGATCTGTCTGGCCATTGCTGTCTCTGCCATCGCCAGCCTGTCCAAGGCGGCGATTTTCAACGTCGCCATCCCGGTTGTACTGATCACCGCCCTGTCGGTGCTGCCGCGCTTTCGCATTGTGCGTCGCGTGCCGGTGGGCGCTGTGATCGGCTTTTTTGTCATGGTAGCTGCCGTGATCGGTATCGCCCTGTCAGTGCCGGCTGTGCAGGGGCGTATCCTGGTCAGCCTGGCCAGCTTTGGCGTTGCCTCCGCCGAGACACGCACCGATGATGTTGCCATCGGCAAGTCGTTTCAGGAGCGATTGCTTTTTCACCCAACCATCATGTTCAGCAATCTGGATAAGACGAACGGGCCGTTCGGGTTGCTTACAGGGGCTGGCTTTGGCATGTCCTCTACCGCCCTGGTACCGCAGGAGGATGAATTATCTACCATGGCCCATAATCAGTTCATCGAATTCTGGGCCTTGGGTGGTGTTTTCTTCCTGCTCAATTTTCTAGCAATTTTGGGGCTTGTGGCATGGCGGCTGCTATCTTTGATCAATGAAAGCTGGCGCCAGCACTTAGAAGAGCCGCGTCGTCTCTTTATTGCCTTACTAGTTGTTTATATCTGTTATTTCGTCAATCTGCCGTTTGCCAACGGTCTGGTTTACCAGCCAACCCAGGCGGCGATATTCTGGTTGTTCTGCTCGTTACTTCTATTACCCCGACGCATATTGCTGGGCGGTACCCGGAGCATACAAAAAGCCGCCAGCCCGTGATGCTGGCGGCCTTTTATACAAATCTCCCTTGATCGTGACCGATCCAGGGAGATTTTATGCTCCCTCGCACGCCGGGCGCTGCAAGACCCTCACCCTACAAGATCGGTCACCACTTGCCGCAGGGCCACCCGCCAGTCCGGCAGGCTGGCCCCTGGCAGGGCCAGGAACCGGTCGCAGGCCAACACCGAATAAGCCGGCCGCTTGGCCGGGGTGGGATAGTCGGCGGTGGTGATCGGGGCCACGCTGGGGCGGGGGCGGCCCAAGGCCGCGGCCTCGTCAAAAATGGCCTCGGCGAAGCCGTGCCAACTGATCGCTTCAGCCCCGGCGAAATGCAGGACACCAGACGCGCGCCCATCTGCCACGAATGGTTCCAGGAAGGCGATGGCCGCGGCAATATCGGCGGCGGCTGTGGGGCGGCCAACCTGATCGGCCACCACCCGCAGGGCAGGACGATCAGCGCCCAACCGCAGCATTGTCTTCACAAAATTGTTTCCGTCGGCACTGAACACCCAGGAGGTGCGCAGGCTGACCGTGCGGCCACCGGCGGCGGCCACGGCTTTCTCGCCAGCCAGCTTCGACGCACCATAGACGCCGAGTGGGGCCGTCGGCTGATCCTCGCGGTAGGGGCTGGTGCCGGTGCCGTCAAACACATAGTCGGTCGAGACATGGATCAACGGGATGCCGGCCGCCGCAGCGGCGTGGGCAATGGCGCCTGATCCAGTCTCATTCACCGCATAGGCGGCTTCCGGCTCGCTTTCTGCCTTATCCACCGCCGTATAGGCGGCGGCATTGACCACCAGCGTCGGCTGGTGGGTGGTAATGGCGTTCGTCACCGCCACCGCGTCACGGATATCCGCCTCTGCCGAGCCCAAGGCCACCACCTTGCGGGGGCTGCCATCCGCGTTGGGCGACCAGGGATGGCGAATGAGGGCGTTGGCAAGCTGGCCATTCCGGCCGAAGACCAGAACCGTCATCTCATTCGCGCCCTTCGTTCAGAACCTTCAGCAGATAATGGCCGTAGTCATTCTTCATCAGCGGCTGGGCCAGCGCCTCCAGTTGGGCATCGTCAATCAGGCGCTTCCGATAGGCGATCTCTTCCGGGCAGGCGACCTTCAGGCCCTGACGGCGTTCCACCGTCTGCACGAAATGGGTGGCATCCACCAGACTGTCATGGGTGCCGGTATCCAGCCAGGCATAGCCCCGGCCCATCCGTTCCACATTCAGGCGGCCCTGCTGGAGATAGACATTATTGACATCGGTAATTTCCAGCTCCCCGCGGGGGCTGGGTTTGATGTTCGCGGCAATGTCCAGAACGTCGTTATCGTAGAAATACAGGCCCGTGACGGCATAGTTGGACTTGGGCTGTTTGGGTTTTTCTTCAATCGTCAGCGCCCGACCATCGGCGTCGAAGCTGACCACGCCATACCGTTCCGGATCATTCACATGATAGGCGAAAACGCTGGCCCCGTCCTGCCGCTGATCGGCATTGGCCAACAGCCTGTCCATGCCATGGCCATAGAAAATATTATCGCCCAGGATCAGGGCGCTGTCATCGTTGCCGACAAACCCGCGCCCAATGATGAAGGCCTGGGCCAGCCCGTCCGGGCTGGGCTGCACGGCATAAATGAAGGAGACACCCCACTGGCTGCCATCACCCAGCAATTCCTGGAACTGCGGCATGTCTTTGGGGGTGGCGATGATCAGAATATCCGTGATGCCGGCCATCAACAGCACAGACAACGGATAATAGATCATCGGCTTGTCATAGACCGGAAGCAACTGCTTGGAGACGCCGCGGGTAATGGGATAAAGCCGGGTGCCGGAACCGCCAGCCAGAATAATGCCCTTACGCTTCTTCATGGCCCTTACACCTTTCCCAAACGTTGGCCGGCAACGGCCCGCAGCCGGCCCCACCACCATTCATTTTCCAGATACCATTGAACGGTCTTTTCGATGCCGCTGTCGAAAGTTTCCTGCGGTGACCAGCCAAGGTCACGCCGGATCTTCGTGGCATCGATGGCATAACGGTGGTCGTGGCCTGGCCGATCGGTAACAAAGCTGATCAGTTCGCGTCTCGACCGACCGGGTTCCGGCCGGTACTTGTCCACCAGATCGCAGATTCGCTCCACGACCTCCAGGTTGGTCTTCTCATTATTGCCGCCGATATTATAGCGGCCGCCATTTTCTGCTTTGATCATAACCTCAGCCAGCGCGCGGGCATGGTCTTCCACATGAAGCCAGTCGCGCACATTCTGCCCATCGCCATAAACCGGCAGGTTCTTCCATTCCAACGCGTTGAGGATGATCAGCGGAATCAGCTTCTCAGGGAAGTGATAGGGGCCATAATTATTGGAACAATTGGTCAGCACCACCGGCAACCCGTAGGTATGATGCCACGCATCAACTAGGTGATCGGACGCCGCCTTTGAGGCTGAATAGGGGGAACGTGGGGCGTAGCCGGTTTCTTCGGTGAAAAAGCCTTCCGCCCCCAGACTGCCGAATACCTCGTCGGTGGAGACATGGTGGAAGCGGAAATGGCGGGCAGCGTCCACATCCAGGGCCGACCAATAGGCGCGGGCGGCGGCCAGCAATACCGAGGTACCAACGATGTTGGTCTGAATGAAGGCATCCGGCCCGTCGATCGAACGATCGACATGGGACTCGGCGGCCAGATGGATGATGGTATCCGGCTTATGGGCCGCCAGCACCCGGTCGATTTCCGCCCGATCGCGGATATCCACCTTCTCAAACCGGTAGAGCGGGCTGTTGGCCACCGGCTTCAGGTTATCCGGATTGGCGGCATAGGTGAGACAATCGACATTCACCACCGTGATACCGCGATCCAGGATCAGGTGGCGTACCAGGGCCGAACCAATAAAGCCGGCGCCGCCGGTGACCAGCACCAGTTTGGGGTTACGGATCGTCATGTCTCACCAGTGGAAAAGGGCTGGAAGGTCTTTGAGCAGCGGCAGCTTGGTATCCTTGGGCGACAGTTTGACCGCCTCTGGGCCGAACGGCCAGTCAATGCCCAGATCGGGGTCATTCCACAGGATACCGCCATCATCCGCCGGGCTGTAGTAGTTGGTGACCTTGTAAAGAAATTCAGTATCCGGCAGCAGGGTGCAAAAACCATGGGCGAAGCCGACCGGCACCCAGAGTTGAGCGCCGTTCTCCGCTGACAGTTCAACCTTGATATGTTGACCGAATGTGGGGGAACCGGTGCGGATATCGACGATCACATCCAGGACGGCACCGCGTACAACGCGAACCAACTTACCTTGGGCGGTTGGATGACGCTGAAAATGCAGGCCCCGCAATGTACCGACATCGCCCGAAAGGGAATGATTATCCTGCACGAAGTCGGGATCGACGCCGGTGGCTTCGGCAAAGCGACGGCGATTGAAAGTCTCGCTGAAATAACCGCGATGATCGCCATGGCGGGCAGGCACCAGCAGCTTTGGCCCGGCGATCGCGAATTCTCTGACGTCCATGTTTGATTCCATTATGAGGGCAGGCATGGGCGCCGGCCCCAAATGTATGATATCGCCCCGCCGCGTTTATGCCTCAGCCGTAACCACTCGGCAACCCGCCAAATAGCGGGCACTCTTCCGCGCTTGGGCGGACGGCCCGAAGCATCATTCAAGCTATCGCTGCAGATCCCTGAACTCGATATGGCGAAAGCCGATGGCGATGCGCCATACCATGGCGACCCTGTCGCTTTGCCCCCGCCGCCACCGGTTCAGCATGGTCACCAGTAAGCCGGCCCAGACGGTGGGCAGCGCATAGGGAAAATGGCGCCAGGTGATACGTAACCGGTTACGAAGATTGTAAAAATCGGCCAACAGACTGACGGCTTCGCGCTTGCCCCCGGTGCTGCCTCCTTCCTTATGGAAGACGATGGCCTGTGGGCAATAGCCGATATCGAACCGATCACGTCCGGTGCGGCAATAATCAATCTCCTCGAAATACAAGAACAGGCTCTCATCCATCAGCCCGACTTGTTCCAGCCAGGGGCGACGAATGAACATGGCAGCCCCAAACACATAATCCAGAGGGCGGCTGGCATGGCGCTGCGCCGCCTGGCGATGCTCGCCATAGCCGTGATGATCGCACAGGCCTGTCCAGCGGTGATAGGTGCCACCGCCGGCGGCCTGAATGATATCCCGCCGGTCATGATACAGTAGGGTGGAGCCAATGATGCCCTGGCGAGGATGTCTTTCCGCATGGTGCCACAATGCAGCCAGGGCGTCGGGATCGACCTCTGTGTCATTGTTCAAGATCCAGACGGCTGCCATGGCCGGATCACGCAGTGCCAGACGCAGGCCGACATTATTGCCGCCCGCATAGCCATGGTTGGCAGAATTCTGGATCAGGAACGCATCTGTTTCCGGGGACAGCGGCGCTGTTGCGGAATCGGCCTCACCCAGTACCTGAAACCGGGCGCCGAAGCGTTGACGCATGGCCTGCCAGAGTATGGGGGCCGAGCCGTCGGAGGAGGCATTGTCGCAGACGGCGAGGCGCCAACGGACATTTCGCAGCGCCATCACGCTGTCGATACAGGCGATGGTATCCGCGTGACCGTTCCAGTTCAGCAGCACGATCCAGCAAAGCGCGGCGTCGGCTGCGCCTTCTTCGGATGATCCTGTCATTTGCGACTCTATCTCCAGGGCTTCGGCTGTTTGCCTTGTCTAGGCGCGGGGGGAGCATTGGTCAATCGCGCGTCGGGGTACCGCAGGTCTCCCGCACGTCTAGCTGGGGATAGGGTGGAGCGGAGGGCAGGCATTCGAAAGCCGTCTGCAAGTAGGGCTTCCGCCCTGCCCCTGTTTCACGCCACAGTCCAGCATTGTGGTCTGTCCACATTTTCCTTTTCCGTTTCTGACTGAAGATCATGGCCCGCACCGACATCCTCCTGGCGACCTACAATGGTGAGACCTACCTGCCCGCGTTGATCGCGTCGATTGAGGCGCAGTTGGATCGGGATTACCGCGTCCTGGTGCGGGATGATGGTTCCAGTGATGGTACCCTGGCCTTGGTTGAAGCGTGGAAGGCGCGTGATCCCGACCGTGTGTCGATATTGGAAATGGATCAGCCGGCGGGTGGGGCCGCGGCTAATTTCACCCGACTGATGACCGCAGCGGATGCGCCCTATATTCTGTTCGCCGACCAGGACGATCTCTGGCATCCCGAAAAGGTCGGTACAACGGTGGCCGCGCTGATCAGGGCGGAAGCGGAAACCAGCGCCGAAACGCCCTTGCTTGCCTTCTGTGATCTGGCGGTGGTGGATGCCGACGGCATGGTGATCAATCCCAGTTTCCGACGGTTCCAGGGGATGGATGCAAAGGCCGGGGCCGCCTTCCATCGTCTGCTGACGGAGAATGTCGTCACGGGTTGCGCCATGGGGATCAATCGGGCCGCCTGTCGAATCGGTTGTAATGTCCCGACGGAATCGCTGATGCATGATTGGTGGCTGGCGTTGGTTTGTGCAGCCCGTGGCAGAATCATAACGATGCCGGAATGTCTGATTGACTACCGCCAGCATGGAAATAACGCGGTTGGCGCGAAGCCATGGTCGGCGGCTTCTGCTATTCGGGACAAGATTCGCAGCGGTCGGTTTCGCGCCAACCAGCAGCGTTTCCTGGCGTGGATGGATCGGCTTTATGCTCAGGCGGATGCGTTGCATCGGCTGCATGGAGCAGAATTACCTCGCGCTCGTGCCAATACCCTCGCCGCCTTCCGTTTCCTGCCACACCAGGGCTTCCTGGCGCGCCGTTTGCGAATGATTCGCCACGGCTTTCGTCTGTCAGGCGTGATTCGGACAATTGGCTTCTACTTGCGGGCTTGAGCAGGGGCTCTCCCGTCTGCCCCCGCGACCATCAGGTGGATTCTCGTGGGCTTAAAGCGGATGCCGCGGTGAATTGATCCTCAAGCCTGCTTTTTTCGCGCCGGCCTGTGGCAATTTTGCATTGTAGCGCTCCCACCAGAAAAATCCTTTATTAACAATGTGATGGCATAAAGAGCGCCCACATGCCCCCTGAACAGCGACCTCATGTTAGCGAGTTGCTTAACAAAGTCGGGTTTTCGCGGATTCCCGCGCTCATTTGGCTCTTGCGTATAAGAGCAGCCTCGCTTAAAGAACCTACTACGCTTGAACGAATAAGGGTCTAACGGGCGTGTTTTCAGTGAGCAAAATGCCTTCCTCTGGTCGTTGCCCCCGCATTTCGCGGTCGGTCAGCCGGCCGCTGAGTATCTTCTCTCGTCATATGCAGCCGGAATTTCGGTTGTAAATTGCCCTTTGGCTTGCTCAACTCCACCCGTTTTTCAGCATTTCGGTCAGGCAAGTTAGCCAACCTACGGAGAATCTAGATGGCTGTCACGTTGAGCTCCCTCTTTAATGAGGCGTACTACCTGTCCCAGAACCCGGACGTCGCCGAAGCCGTTAAGGCTGGTGTGTTGTCCTCTGGGCTGGCGCACTGGGAGCAGTACGGTGTGCACGAAGGCCGTGCCTTCTCGGAAGCTTTCAATCCCGCGGTTTACGCTGCCAACAATCCTGACCTGGCCGAAGCTGGTCTGACCACGCCGGCGCAGCTGACCCTGCACTATGTGCAGTTCGGTATTTTCGAAGGCCGTTCCATTTTCACGGCGGCGCAGTTCAACGCTGCCATCTATGCCGCTAGCAACCCTGATCTCGCTGCCAATGGCGTCACCGACCCGGTGGCTCTGTACCAGCACTTCACCACCTATGGCGTGACCGAAAACCGCGTCGCCTCTGCGTTTGACGGTGCCGCGTACTTGGCCGCGAACAAGGATCTGGCGGACTATCTGGCTGCCGGCAATACCTTTGGTGGCTATACCGGTGTGGAAGCTGCCCGCTTCCATTATTACAACAACGGTATCTACGAAGGCCGCGCGTTCCCGACCGGTACGCAGGGCTATTCCATCAGCTCGCCGGCCGCCGCTACGGAAGGCTCGGAGGTCAGCTTCACCGTTACCCTGAAGCTGCCGGCCACGACCGACACCACCATCAGCTACCTGATTTCTGCTGACGACATGGGTGGTCTGGTTTCGAAGGTCGACCAGAACGACTTCAGCGCCATGACGGGCACGGTCACGATCAAGGCCGGTGAGACCACCGGTACGATCACGCTGACCCCGAAGGCTGATGGCGTCAGCGAAGGTGTTGAAGGCTTCAAGGTGTCGCTGCTGGGTGATACCGGCGCCGTGCTGGCGACCGGCACCCCGGTGCGCCTGAACGACGGTGTGGCTGCTGCTGCTGCCATCACCGTGTCTGGCGCTGCGACGGCCAATGCTGACAAGGTTACGGTCAACATGACCGATGTCGGTGGTGGCGTGACCGGTGCCAATGTCACCGCTGACGGTGGTGCTGGCTTTGACACGCTGCGTCTGACGGGTAACACCGACCTGCGTATCGACCTGACCAATTCCGCGAACCAGGTTCGTGGTATCGACCTGAATGGCAACGGCAAGATCGATGCCAACGGCGTAGAGAACAATGTCTCCGCTTCCAAGATCTTCACCGCGAAGAACTTCGAAGTTGTGGATGCATACTCCCGCAATCCGCTGAACCAGACCGACACCACCAAGAACTTCCTGGGCGACATCGCCTATGATGGTACGGGTTATGCCGGCGACGGCGTCACGACCAACGGTTCGATCGTGCTGGGCGGCCTGGGTGCCGACACCATTTTCGGCGGTATCGGTAACGACTTCCTCGTTGGCGGTGGCGTTGCGCAGGCGCGTGGTGGTGGAAGCGACCAGCTCTATGGCGGCCGTAACGCTGACCTGTTCTTTGCTGAAATGTCCAAGCTGGACTCGACCGACGGCAATGGCACCCTCTCCATTGACGGTGGCAATACCTACGACGACAAGGCCTCGCAGGACTCCGACTGGCTGTTGCTGGAAGCGTCGGATGATGACGAAGCAACCACGGTTAACCTGCAGGTTGGTGGTAACACCGATAACGGTAATGTCACCACCCGTTCCGGCGTGCAGCTGGCTGCGCTGAAGGATGTCGAAAACCTCGACGCCTCGGGTAACCTGTATCAGGCGATCGATCAGATCGACACCAAGATTGGTGGCCGTGCGACCGACAGCCGCGTGGATGGCTTCACCCGTGACGCTGATGCCGATAAGAATTTTGGTATTGGCACCACGGCTCAGCTGATTGTCAATGGCAGCGCCGAAAACAACATCATCGTTGCCGGTTACGACAATGACTCGGTCGACGGCGGTGCGGGTAACGACGTGCTGTTCGGCGGTAACCTTGGTTACCTGCTGCGTCAGCAGAACAATGCCAACCTGCTGAACGCCACGGGTGGTCTCAATCTCAATGTCAACGCCACCACCAACGTGGTGAATGATGGCCGTGATACCCTGCTTGGCGGCGCCGGCGACGACAGCATCGTTTTTGAAATGGACGGTGGTTCCATTGACGGCGGTGCTGGTACCGACAGCCTGTTCCTGACCAATTTCACTGCCGGGCGTCTGGCCGGTGCGACCTGGGCGGGTGAAAAGGACAATGCCGGTGAAACGGCCGCTCTGACGGCGCAGACCACCGACAATACCGTCCGTATTGATCTGGGCGTTGGTACTTCGGCCACGACGGCTGAGTTCCGCGGCTATGGCGGCTCCAACAAGGCCGGCACTGCTGATCAGACCAACTACAAGACCGGTGCTTCCAGCTCTGTCATTCTCAATACCGAGAATGTGATCGCCACGGGCCTGGGCTCGCTGGATTATGATGTTGATGGTTCCAACAAGAACGACATCAACGTCAAGTCGCAGCAGAATTTCGCTGGCATCAATGCCAACTTGGCTCTGCGCGGCACGGATGTTTCCAACGTTCTGTATGCCAACACCGGCAACGACGTGATCGAAGGTCGCGGTGGTGCTGACAGCCTGTCGGGCGGTCGTGGCAACGATACGTTCGTGTTCCAGGCTGGCGACGGCGTGGACGTCGTTCATCGTCAGCTTGATGCCAACAATGACGGCATCTGGGACACCGACGCCTCTGGTGCTGGCCTGTTCACGCAGGATTTCGCTGTTAAGGGCACCACGATCCCCGGTTCGCCGACCACCATCAACTTCACCTTCACGGATCTGACCCGTGTTGATGATGTTGGTGCGGTGTCCTTCCAGTTGGCGGGCGTTGGCACGATCAATGTCAATGTGGCTGCGGCAACCGATCTGGCCGGTATCGTCTCCATCCTCTCCGGCGCGCTGCCGGCGGGTGTGACGGTTACCGCCGTGGATGCGACCACCATCCGCTTCACCGACTCTGTCGGCCGCGTGGCGACCGCTCCGGGCGTGACCTCGGTTTCCGGTACGGCTCTGCCGGTTACCCTCGGTCCGATCACCCAGGGCACCGCCGCGGTGACCACGGACGAGCAGGACCGTCTGGTCTTCCAGACCTATGCCGACCGTGCGACCAACACGGGCGTGAACACCACCAACACGGCTCTGACCCTCGAAGGTGAGAAGCTGGCCGTTGGTTTCACCACCGACGCTGCTGGCAATGTCAGCACCGGTCTGGTCAATGGCCAGGTTTACGAAGCTCGCTTCACGGATCTGAACGTTGACGATACCGTCACCGTCACGGTGAATGGTCAGTCCTTCACGGTGAAGCTGGCTGGTGGTAGCGAAACCGCCCGCCTGCAGGAAATCCGCGACGCCATCAATAACGGTGATGCCGGCGGTTCCGCTGGTAAGCTGACGGCTTCGCTGGACACGGCCACTGTCGACGGCAACGTCGTCAACACGCTGCTGATTTCCGGTGACGAAGACGTCTTCATGATGGCCCCGACCTTCACCCTGGTGAACGGCTCCGGTGGTTCGGCCCCGACGGCGACCTTGCTGGTGAACGGCGCAACGGTCAGCAACGCTGCTTCTTCGAGCAACCAGATCACGCTGTTGAACTACGATGCCCGTAACGGCGGTTTCACCGCTGACAACGTGCTGTTCGTTGGTGAGCCGGCGACCGTCAACACCTTCACCTCGGCTGACAGCAAGTCTGTGCTGCTGACCGCCAGCAATGCCGGCAGCACGCTGACGGGCAAGGACGCTCAGGCGAACGGTCTGCATGGTGACGATCTGTTGATCGGCGGCAACGGTAATGACAGCCTGTCGGGCGGTACCGGTGACGACGATTTCTATGGTTCCAAGGGTACTGACACCATTGTTGGTGGCGGCGACCTGACCGGCACCACCTTCGAAGACACCCTGCTGTTCAAGCGCGACCTGTTCACCGCCACCACTGCCTTCACGGTTGCCGTGGATGCGGGCGATGATCTGCTGGGCAAGGGCAAGGGTACTGTTACGTCTGTCGATGGCACCACGACTGTTGGCACGACCCAGTTCAGCGGTATTGAACAGGTTCGTACCATCGGTAACGCCTCGCAGACCGTGACCGATACGCTGGATGTCTCGGCGCTGTCCAACCGTATCAACGTGGTGACCACGGCTTCGCCGAACACCGCGATGCTGGCCAGCGAAGGCGTGACCGTCAATCTGACGAGCACCGGTAACGCTGTTACCCGTACGGTTGATCTGAACAATGACGGCGACGTTGCTGACGCCAACGAAAGCAACTACGCGGTTCTCAATGTCACCGGTGTTGAGAATGTGATTGGTGGCAACGCCAATGACACCGTCAACCTGGATGCCAGCCAGTATGCTTCCTTCAACACCATTAACCTGGGCAGCCAGGGTACCAATGGTGCTGATACGGTCTCTTATGACCACTCCGCTCTGGCGGCTGCTGGTCGTCCGGCCATGACCATCTCTGTGGAAGCTGCGGCTGACACCGATACGGTCGCTCTGGCTGGCGGCGGCACCGATCGTCTGGTGAGCGTCGAGCAGCTCAACATCTCTAATGCTGCTACCGGCACCGCTGACGATACGCTGGATGTGTCTGCCATTGCTGGTGCTACCGTTAACTACGGTGGTGCGGTTACGGTTCTCGCTACCCTGGGCGGTGGCACGCTGAATGCTGGCGGCATCGCTGTCACCGGCAACGGTGTTGGCACCGAGCGTCTGACCGTTACCGGCCTGACCGAGGTTGAGAAGGTCAATGGTTCGACCGGCTCTGACCGCGTCATCCTCGACAATGCGATGTCCAACACCCGCGCCTCTGCTACGGCTACTGCCATTGGCTTGGCTTCCGCTTACGGTGCGGCGACGACCACGTCGGTCAACGTCAACCTGTTCAAGTTTGATCTGGGTGCCGGCGACGACATCCTGGACTATCGGGCTGAAACGGGCCGCGTCAATGTGGTGGTGAACTCCGGTACCGGTGCTGATCTGGTGATCGTCGATGGCAACAGCGACAACAACCTGAACAACAGCACGCAGGATCGCGTCGATCAGGCCACCAATGTTGAGCGTTACTTCGGTGGCACCGGTGTGAACACGATTGATCTGTCGGCGGTGACGCTGAACACGACGATCAACTTCTCTGCCGAGGCTTCCAATAACAACCCGACCAACGAGTTTGCTGATCCGAACGGTACCGCTTCTGGCGCTACCAATGTTCTGCGCGGTACCTCGGTGGCCAGCACGGCGGATGCCAGCCAGGTCTTCGCCCGCTTCATGAACGTGGTCGGCGGTGCAAGCTTCACCGTGGTTGCCGGTAGCGCCAATGCCGAAACCGTCATCGTCACCGATGCGGAGACGGCTGCTGCTCATACCTTCAACCTGGGCGCTGGTGCGAACAAGGTTGACGCTGGTGCGGTCACCACCGCTACCAACTTCACCGTGGGTGCGCTGACGCTGGGTACTGCGACGCACACCTTCAACGGCGATACGGTGTCGAGCAGCGCCAATTCGTTGACCCTGGTTGCTTCGAGCGGCAATACCTCCGACACCATCGACGTCTCTGCCCTGACCAACGGCGCCAAAAACGTTGTTAATCTGGAAAGCGGTCTGGTGCAGGAATACGGCACGGGTGCGAGCCCGTCCGTTGTCAACGCCGTCAACGTGAGCAACTTCGAGAACGTGACTGGCTCTTCCATCGCTGACTTCATTACGGGCAGCAGCTCGGCCAATGGTCTGAACGGTGGCGCCGGTAACGACTCCATCTCTGGCGGTGGCGGTGCTGACACGCTGACCGGCGGCGAAGGCAAGGACATCATCGTTGGTGGCGCCGGCGCGGACAGCATTGTCCTGACCGAAGGTGCCAGCGTTGTTGACCGCATCATCTACAGCGCATCGGCAGCGACGGAATCGTCCGGTTTCAACCAGGCGACCACCGGCACGGCTGATATCGTCACCGGCTTCACGACCACTGTCGACAAGATCGTGATCTCGGTGGCCGATACCTCTAACGTGCTGAACGCCGCTCTCGGCCTCACCAACGGTAACAACGACACCGATGGCGACGCCAACGACGCAACGATCGTGGTGGATCTGGGTTCCGACAACGCCGTTGGTGGTGTTGGCGCTGCGGCGGACGTGTCCATCGACTTGGAAGACATCGGTACTGTTGTCGCTGGTGACGTGGTGTTCCGCGTTCTTCAGACGAGCGGTGCGGATGCCCAGACCCTGTCCAACGCTGGCGGCAGCGTCGGCAGCTACGAGCTGGTTTACACCGCTCGTGACCAGTCGACCCTGGGTACCCGTGACGAGATCACCAACTTCGATGGCAACACTGACGTTATTGATCTGTCCTCCTTCGGCTTCACCGGCACCGGTACGGCCGCTATTAAGTACTCCAACCCGGTTTCGGTGGATAACGCTTCTACCCTGACCGACCTGTTTGACGATGGCGGTGTTGATCGTCGCGTCGCTGTTCAGCTGGAACAGGGCACCACTAACCTCCGCGTCTTCATCGACGTGAATGGCGATGGTGACTTCAACCAGGCTGACGACATGGTGATCGATCTGGTCGGCGTTACGAACGGTGGTGGTACGGCTGCTTCTTGGCTGGACAACTTCCGCTTCAACGACTTCAGCTTCTAATCTTACCCTCTATCGGGGAGACCGATTGGTCTCCCCTTCCAGGGCATTCAGCCCCGCCGTGCGAGCGGCGGGGCTTCTTTTTTGGTTAGACAATTTCAATGAAGATCCTGTTCATTCATCAGAATTTTCCAGGTCAGTTCAAATCGCTGGTGCCGGCATTAATCGCGGCTGGCCATGAGGTGACGGCGTTGGCGATCGAAGGTACGGAGATACTTGGTCCCCGGTTCATCCGCTATCGACCGCATCGCGGAACCTCTCCCAACATTCACCCTTGGGTCAGCGATTTTGAAACTAAAGTACTGCGCGGTGAGGCCTGTGCGACGGCTGCGGCGGACTTAAAGGCCGCCGGCTATCAGCCGGATATCATCGTGGGGCACCCTGGATGGGGAGAGATGCTGTTTCTGCGCGATATCTGGCCAAGCGCGCCACAGTTGCATTTTCTTGAGTTTTATTACGCCGCCCAGGGCAGCGATGTGAATTTCGATCCGGAATTTGCCCAGGCGCAGTGGCAAAATGGTGCCCGGGTTCGAACAAAAAATTCCGGCGGGTTAATTTCGCTGGAACAGATGGATGCCGGATACAGCCCAACCGAATGGCAGCGCGCATCTTATCCCGCTTTTGCCCGTCCGAAGGTGGAGGTGGTGCATGACGGGATCAATACAGATCAATTGCGACCCAACCCCGACGCCTCTGTCACGCTGGCCGGTCGTAACCTTGTTTTGCGGCCAGGCATGAAGGTGGTGACCTTCATTAACCGCAATCTGGAGCCCTATCGCGGCTATCACAGCTTCATGCGGGCCCTGCCTTTGATGCAGCAGTTGGCCCCGGATGCCTTTTTCGTGGTGGTCGGGCGCGACGGCGTCTCCTATGGCTCCAAGGCGCCGGAGGGAAAAACCTGGAAGGAGATATTCCTCAACGAGGTCTCAGATCGGATTGATCTTACGCGCGTCGCGTTTGTGGGGCATATTCCGTATCCTACATTCGCGGCCTTGATGCAGGTTTCGGCGGCACATGTTTATCTGACCTACCCGTTTGTGCTGTCCTGGTCGATGTTGGAGGCTATGGCATGTGGCGCGCCCATTATCGGCAGTGCGACGCCGCCGGTACAGGAGGTGATTGAGCACGGGCATAATGGGCTGCTGGTCGATTTCTTCGATTACGAAGGGCTTGCCCATGCGGTGGGCGAGGTGTTGGAACATGGCCAGCGATACCAGGGGATGCGCCAATCGGCCCGGCAGACCGTGGTGGATCGCTATGACCTCGCACGTGTCTGCCTACCGCGTCAGCAAGCCCTGATTGATCGTGTTGCGAAGATGGGGCACGCGAATTAAGATTTTCCGGCCAGCTTTGCTTTCATGTTGAGTTGATTGACTGACAGGTCGCTGATTTCCATCATTAATGGCTCGCGCTCTATAACTAACCAAAGGCAGCAGGCGATGACAACAGATTGGTCCGCTGGTTATATGGCTGAAGTCTCATATACCCATGGTTTTTACCGTGAGCTTACCCCCTCTCTGCTTGAGTTTGCGGCGTTACTGTCTGGCCATCGCGCTCCCCAGACGCTTGCTTATTGCGAGCTGGGCTGCGGGCAGGGTTATTCCAGCAATCTGCTGGCGGCAGCCAATCCGCATATTCAGTTCCACGCGACGGATTTCAATCCGACACAGGTCGTCGGCGCGCGCGATCTGGCCGCTGCAGCCGACAGTACCAACATCACTTTTTATGAGGATAGTTTCGGAGAGTTTGTAGCACGTACCGATTTACCCGATTTCGATATCATCGCTCTGCACGGTATCTATAGCTGGATCAGTGATAAACACCGGGGGGAGATTGTTGAATTCATCCGGCGACGCTTGCGTCCCGGCGGGTTGGTTTACATCTCCTATAATACTTTGCCAGGCTGGGCGGCGGCGATGCCATTACGCCGGCTTCTGGTTGAGGGTGCCGCCGGGGCAGCGGGTAAATCCGTGTTCGCACGCATCGAAGAGGCATTGCGTCTGGCGGAGACGGTATCTGGGGTGAATGGCCGCTACTTTGCCCATAATCCCGGTGTTGCCGACCGGCTGAATCGTATTAAGGGTCAGTCGCGGGCTTATCTGGCTCACGAATTTTTTAATGAACATTGGACGCCCTTCTACCACGGGGATGTTGCGGCGGAGTTGGCCGCAGCCAAGCTGAGTTGGATTACGTCAGCATTTCTGCTGGACCGTCTGGATGCCATCAATCTGAGCCCTGAACAGCAACAAGTGCTGAATCAGATTGATGATGTCTCTCGGCGCGAGACCCTGCGCGATTTTATGGTCAACCAGCAATTCCGGCGCGATATTTTCGTCAAGGGGGCTGTAAGATTATTGACGGGTGAGTCGCACAGTCTGTGGGCGCGCCAGCGTTTCACCTTGTCCGTTGAACGCACCAAGGTCAGCATGAAGGTGAAGGGCGCTATGGGGGAAGCCGTGCTGCAGGAGGAAGTTTATGTTCCCCTGCTGGACGCTTTAGAGCGGGGGTGCCCTAGCTTTACTGAACTGCTGACGGATCCGGCTCTGGTTGCCATGAACCCACAGCGTGTTCAGCAGGCACTGATGGTGTTGGTAGGCGTTGGCTATGTGCAGCCCGTTCTGTCTGACGTCGGCGCGGAGGAGCGTCACCAGCGTTGTCGCGCGTTTAATGAAGCGGTCATGCGGCGGGCACGCTGGTCATCCGAGCTTCAATATCTGGCATCCCCTGTATTCGGCGGGGCGGTGATGCAGGACCAGGTGTCACAGTTGTTCCTGCTGGCCTTAACGGAAGGAGAGGCCGATCCAAGCGCTTTTGTCTGGCGGGCCCTGTCACGCAATAATCAACGAATGTTTCGTGATGGCAAACCGTTGACGGATGATGCAGATAATTTGACCGAATTACGCGGGAAGTACAGAGTTTTCCAGGTGGATACACTGCCGCTGTTGCGGCGGCTCGGCATTGCATAGGTAGCAGCATGATGACCTCAGTGGCGGCCAGCAGCCTGGATTTGCGCTATGATCTGCACCAGGATCGGCTCGTGTTGACCGCCCGCACGGTGGCAACGGGAATGGACATGTACCTGACACGGCGTCTGACAAGGGCGCTGTTGTCTGGTCTGCTGGACTTGCTGATGCGAACGAGTGATCTGGTGGCGCGCAGTGGTCCGGATCATCGGGGGGATGTTTTGCTGTTCGAGCATATGGACGCGGTAAACCGCGTCACCGCCTGCAATGTGTCGCCATCTACTGTGGCGCCAGCGCTGGCAGCGCAGCTTCAGGCCCAGACGCCCCGGTTACTGGACCGCATCGATGTGACAATCACGCGCGGGATGGTCCGCCTGTCTTTCCTGGTCGAGGCGGGGGAGCAGGCTTGGCTGAGCCTGCCTAGAGAACTGGTGCATCAGTTCGTCAATATGCTGTTGAAGAAATGCCAGGAAGCGGGCTGGAATCTGGATGAACTGGCCTGGGTTGACCGCCGCGGTCAGATTGTGCTTCCCGAGGGGACGCGTCCCTGCTGAATGGCTTGGCCGGGCACTGGCGGACCCGGTTAGGGTGGACCTTCCCGGCATTGTCGCGTCCGTTCGGTTCCTGCGTCATAACGTCCTTGGATGCCATGCGCCGCTGAAACACCGCAATCTTGTTGTTGCATTCCGCCTGTGCCGGGAGGAATGGTTGCATCAGCTACCCGTTTCGTGCTGTTGCAGACAGGGCGGCTTAAACGTTAAAATGGAGAGCCAGCCACCCGGACGTGGTTGGCTGTTTTTGTGACCAGCATCTGGAAGCAGGCGAACCCGATGAAGATTGTTCCCGTCAACCGCCAGGCAGGCGCCCCGTCACAATTACGCCAGGCGTTGAAGAGCTCCGGTCGGGCGTTCTTCTTTGTGGCGATATTCAGCTTCTTCATTAATTTGCTGATGCTGACCTCGCCTATCTATATGTTGCAGGTTTATGACCGTGTATTGACTGCCCGCAGCGAATCCACCTTGCTGTATCTCAGCCTCATCATTGCCGGGATGATGCTGTTGATGGCCTTGTTGGAAATGGTTCGGTCCCGTGTGCTGGTGCGCGTCAGCGGCAAGATGGATCAGACCTTGAGCGGAAAGGTATTTGACGCCATTTTCGCTCTTAATCTCCGCAGTCCCGCTGCCAATCGCGCCCAGTCGCTGCGCGATCTAGATACGCTGCGGCAATTCATCACCTCACAGGGGCCGTTCGCGCTGTTTGACGCGCCCTGGGCGCCGATCTTTATCGGCATCGTTTTCATGATGCACCCGTTGCTGGGGCTGATTGCCACCGTTGGCGCGCTGATCCTCTTCGCATTGGCCTACGTTACCGAGGTGACGACCAAGAAGCCGCTGAACGAGGCGAATTTACATGCCATCAAGGCGGCATCTTTCGCTGAAGCCAGTTTGAAGAACAGCGAGGTGCTGGCGGCTTTAGGTATGTTGCCCGGTATCCGCCGCCGCTGGCGTGTCAATCAGGAAAAGGCACTGATATTGCAAGCACAGGCTAGCGACGGTGCCGGCAGCATCAGTGCGCTGACTAAATTTATCCGCCTGCTGCTCCAATCCTCAATGCTGGGTTTCGGTGCCTATCTGGCATTGGAAGGGCAGATTACCCCGGGTGTGATGATCGCCGCGTCGATCATCATGGGACGTGGTCTGGCACCGGTGGAACAGGCGATCGGTTCCTGGAAGTCGTTCGTTTCCGCCCGCGGTGCCTATAGCCGCCTGGACGATCTGCTGCGCGCCTTCACTCCCAACGCGGACACAATGGAACTGCCGGCGCCGGTGGGGAATGTGGCGGTCGATCGGGTGGTTGCGATGCCGCCGGGGGCCAACGCGCCGACGATCAAAGGGGTCAGTTTTGCATTGGCGGCAGGGGAGTCCCTGGCGATCATTGGTCCCAGCGCCGCCGGCAAGTCCACGCTCGCGCGGCTGCTGGTTGGCGTTTGGGCGCCGCATTCCGGTTCGGTGCGGCTCGACGGTGCGGATGTGTCGTCTTGGGATCATGAACAACTCGGTCCGCATATCGGCTATCTTCCGCAGGATGTCGAAATTTTTGACGGTACCATCAAGGAAAATATCGCCCGCTTCGGCACGGTTGACGCCGTAAAGGTGGTAGAGGCCGCACAGTTGGCCGGCGTGCATGACCTGATTTTGCGGTTGCCGTCTGGCTATGATACATTAATCGGCCCGGGCGGGATTGCTCTGTCCGGCGGTCAGCGCCAGCGCTTGGGCTTGGCGCGGGCCGTTTATGGCAATCCTACCTTCGTCGTTCTGGATGAGCCCAATTCCAACCTCGATTCCGATGGCGAAGTGGCCCTGGTGAATGGCCTTCAGCGGTTGAAGCAGATGAACGCGACGGTGATCCTGATTTCACACCGTCCCAGCATTCTGAACCATGTGGATAAGGTGCTGTTGTTGCGTGAAGGAATGGTGGAGATGTTCGGGCCGAAACAGGAAGTGATTGCCCGGCTCACCCGCCCGGTGGCAAATCAGCCTGCGGTTCCTCCGCAGGGGGCACCCCCGCAGGGTCAGGTTTCCGGCGCGTCGGGTGCGTGATGTTGCCCTGCATCACCCCCTTTAACGACATTTGCTTTAGGCACCATGCTGGTGCTGACCTTTGTGAAAGTGCGCAAGCATGACCGACCTTGTCACGAGCAACACCCCCCCGCTGCCGGTACCTGGCCTTGAGAAGGGACCGGCACCGCAGGTTCCCACCGACGAAATGCCGATTATACGTCTCGGCTTGACGTTGATCCTGATTGCTTTTGGCGGTCTTCTGGCGTGGTCTGTCTTTGCCCCGCTTGCAAAGGGGATTGTGGCCCCCGGTACGCTTGTGGTGGACAGCAACCGCAAGAGCATCCAGCATCTGGAAGGGGGTATCGTATCGGAAATCCTGGTGCGGGATGGTGATGCGGTGAAGGCTGGCCAGGTTCTGATGCGTTTGGACGAGGTATCGTCTCAGGCGCAGCGCGACGTCTTGTACGGCCAGTTCCTGTCGGCCAAGGCCAAAGAGGCACGTTTGCTCGCAGAGCGGGATGAGAGCAAGCGGATCAACTGGTCGGACGAACTGATGAAGGGAGCGGACGAAAATGGTCGTAAGCTCAGTATCCGTAATAATGAACAGCAGCTGTTTGAAAGCCGTCGGCTGACATTGGCTGGCCAGCTTTCCATCTATGAGCAACGCGTCAAGCAGCTTGATGAGCAGATAAAGGGTTTTGAGGCCCAGGTTCTGGCAAATACAGAGCAGATCCGTCTTATTGACGATGAGCTGGATGGTTTGAAGCAGCTTTACGATAAGGGCTATGCCTCAAAGACGCGGTTGCTTCAGCTCCAGCGTAACCGCGCTGAGCTTGATGGCGAGCGCGGTAATTATGAAGGCGAGATCGCCCGCGCCAGAATGCAGATTGGCGAAGCCCGGTTGCAGATCCTGCAGGTTCGTAAGGCATTTGAGGAAGACGTTGCTGATAAGCTGCGTGAGGCCCAGCAGCAGATTTTTGATCTGGAAGACCGATTGACCAACGCCGATGATGTTTTGCAGCGACGCGAAGTGAAGGCCCCGGGTGATGGTATCATTGTTGGTCTGCGCGTCCATACACTGGGCGGGGTCGTGCGTGGCGGTGAAACCATCATGGAGCTCGTCCCCAACAACGAGAGGCTCATCGTTGAGGCAATGGTCAGCCCCAACGATATTGACAATGTGGCTGTAGGACAGGAAGCGGAGGTTCGTTTCTCAGCCTTGTCCAGTCGCCAGATCCCGATTTTGTTGGGAACGGTGATACAGGTCGATGCTGACGTAACAACCGACCAGCGGGGTAACCGCTATTATTTGTCGCGTGTAGAAGTGCCGGAGGATCAATTGTCAAAGCTGGGTGGTCAGAAGATCGTCCCGGGTATGCCGACGGAAGTGCTGGTCAGGGCTGGCGAGCGGACGCTGGTTGAGTATCTGATGAAGCCGCTGACGGACAGCTTCTTCCGTGCGTTCAAGGAGGTTTGACCGACACTGGTGATGCCATGCTGACCATACGCGAGAAGGGGCCGGTCTGGCGCTTGCAGGCGGCCCCTCGGGAGTTGGCACGTGGCGTCGCCTGTTGCGGACTCTCCCCCAACAGTTTGGTGGTGCCAGATGCGGTTTTGACCGATCTGGTTCCAGATAGCGCCTATGTTGAGTGCCCTACCTTCTTCCTGCAGGACAAGGTGGGTTTTGTTGCCCTGCTGGCCTATTTTGTCATGAATGGTCATGCATTCAGGTTATTTGTACGGTCTGCTGCCGGGGAGTCAGAAGGGCTGCTTCTGGCTTACCCCCGGTTGGATGACACGACAATAAACATGTTGCGGCGCTTTGACCGGCTTGCTGCAGAGCAGGTGGATGATTTATGCCACCGGCTTGAGTATTTTCTTGGTCGTTTGATTGAGCCGGCTCATACCAGACCGCCTAAAGGTTGACCTTTAGGCGGTCTGGAGGTCGGTACCCTTGGCTCGGCATTACGGAGCGTGCCAAGGGTACCTTAAGCGCCCACCCGGCACATGAGGGAACACAAAATCTCCCTGAATCGGTCAGGATCAAGGGAGATTGGTATCAGCGCCTTTCCCGCGATTGATGTTGGGGCTGGCACTGTCGATAGGTTTTCATACTGGTGGCACGGTCGTGCACAATGGCAGCCAGCGACCGTTGGCTGCCGGAAGCAGCGTCCGGTGATTGAGCGAACTTATCTGAACCAAGAGGCATGATCCATGGCCCCTGGTGTTAGCCATGCAAATGCACAGGGCTCCCGTAACGGCCAAAGCGCCAGCGGGGAAACTATCAGATCAAATCCGCATAGCCGTGGCGCCCTTCAGCGGCACCGTAAAGTATAAAATGAGACAAGGCATTGGTGAAGGCCCCCGCATTGATGGCCGCAGCTACGTCCGGGTAGGCTGAGAGATAATAGTCCTCATCGAACATCGCCTCTCGCTT
Organism: Niveispirillum sp. SYP-B3756; assembly: GCF_009495745.1. Classification (GTDB taxonomy): domain Bacteria; phylum Pseudomonadota; class Alphaproteobacteria; order Azospirillales; family Azospirillaceae; genus Niveispirillum. Next base: position 27,860 of record NZ_WIDQ01000002.1, on the reverse strand, counting down.
CTCCTTTTGACCATAGAGAACGTAATGGTCGATGGCAGAGTTGACCTCTCCCGTCTTGATGGCCGCGTTGATATCCGGGTTCAAGGCCAGATAATCAATGGCGTCAAACTTGGCGTTGGGGTTCCGGTTTTCAAACTGACCGATCAGCATGTAATGCGAGAAAGCCGTGAAAGAACCAGCCTCCACAGCCACCGCCACGTCAGGATAATGTGCCAGATAGTAGCTGGTATCAAAGAAGGCGGCCGGATCACGCCCTTCCTTCTGCCCATAGCTCCAATAATGATCGGCGGCGGCGGCGGCAAGCATCTCTTTGCTTGCCGTGGGATACGCCACCTTCAGGACCGCTGCGACGTCGGGATTGGAAGCGAGATAATAGTCTGCATCGAAATGGACGGCACTGACACGTTCTCCCCAACTGCTGCTATCGACAACCCGGTCTTTAAAAGCGATATATTCAATATTGCGGATACGCAACTCCAGCCCGTTGTCGTCATTGATCAGCGCCCAGTGCTCGCCATTCTCCTCAACAAACTTGATCTGGTAGGCTTTGGCGGGACCATCAAGGACCAACCGGTCCGCCCCGCTGCCGCCGTCCAGTCGATCACCGTAGGAGGCTGCTGTGAATATGTCGTTTCCAGCTCCGCCCAGGATGACATCAGCCCAGGGGGTGGTGCGGATATTATCGCTCTTGTCAGTACCAAGGATCACAGGTGTCGTGGTTTGTACGGTATCGTCATAATTCCCGAATACGACATAGGTCATGTCGCCGGAAATGCCGACCCCCATCGTGTCCCAGCCGGCAAAAAGCAGATTTGAGCTGGTGGCGGGATTGCCCAGCCAATTGTGCAGCAAGGTGTCGTTGGTCTGCCCGACCAACGTGCCCTCCGCATTTTCTGCCAAGCCGGTCGGCAGCGTGAGGCGGAGCCCGGTGGCGACGCTTAACACGCCATCAAGGAAGGAACTGCCATCGCTCCAATGATGCAGAGTGGGGACGGGACGGGCGGTGACCGAGGGTGCGGCAGACCAGTTAGCATAGCCAACATTACTGCTGAAATCGGCAGCGTGCTGCCCCGCAAGGGTTGTCAGATCCACTACCGGGCGCAGGGCGGAAAGCCCCTGGGCAACCCGCTGATCATTGATTGCATGATAAAGGCTCAGCTCGTCGATTGTCATGACGTTGCTGCCCGCCATCAGAAGCGTTTGAGCGGCAAAAGACATTTCCTCAACCTCCTGAAAGCGGCAAATCGCCGGTTGTCGACTGGCCGATCATCGTCAATCCCCCTGCCTGCACGGCCACCTGTGACAGGTCAAGAATAACGCCGCTTGTTGTGCTGTCATGCTCCGATGTCTCAACCACAAGGCTGTCATGGTCGGACTGGAAATTGTCTGCGGTGATTTGCAGGCGTTCATGGTCTGGTGTCAGCGAGACGAGGAACAAATCCTTCTTCTCCGTTCCCGAGAGAACGACGTTGTCGCTGCTGAAGAAATGCAGAACGGCCGGTTGCTCCGATGTCTGTCCCTGAACACCGGCCGCCATGACGAGCAGCGGCTGTGCTGCCGCTTCAATCTTGATCGGCGCGCTGGCCTCTGCGAGCATGAGCAGGTCAGCGACAGCAAGCTGTGGTGGCGTGCCATGTTGGATAGCCGGCGCTTCTTCTGCCAGCAACAAGACGGCAGTCTTCTCCCCGTTCCCGGGAACAGGGGGCGGCGACGGCATAGACGTCGCCTCTAACCCGGCGCCATCGGTTGTCGCCTCCGCGGAAGGGTGAAGTTTGGCTTTCACCGCCTCATGCAATTCTGGCAATGCAAGCGTATGGCTGTTAGTATCGAAGGCGTGATCGCCAGCGACAGGTTCGCTGACGTCCGGCAGGGGCGACGCCATCGCGTCATGCGCCACTGTGCTGGCGATCACATCCGCCGTCAGCACCGCAATGACGGCACTGACGATACGCAAGAACGCATGTGACCCATCCGGGTCGGTCTTGTTATCCGTGCCATCGTGACCATGGTCAGCGGGCACATGGGAATCAACAAGAGCCAATGCGCTCAAATCCAGGTTGGCCAGGGCGGCCCGCAGGGTGTCGGCCTGCCAGGTTTCCCCGTCCATGACATGAACAATGAAGAATCCATCGATCCTGGCGATATGGACCAAGGTTTCGGCGGTGGCCACATCCTCAAGGGCAAACCAGGGATCCCCCTCGTCCGTCAAACCAGATGCAGCCTCAAGAACAACGCCATGCCGGGCGAAGAGGTCGATACAGCGATAGATATCGGCCAAATCCTGGTTGCCCCAGGTCCCGCTATTCCCCCCGCCATTACGGCCGGGGAAGGTGAATATATCGGCTGAGACGCTCATGACGCCTCTCCTTTAGCGCCATCCTCCCGGCTATTGATCAGCAACAGGGCCGCGGCATCCGGTTCAAAGGCGGCCAGATAGCTTGCAGCGAACAAGGTCGGTTCCATTCCCAAAGCCTCCGCCCACCCCAGCAAACTACCCTCCGGTATCCGCCCACGCCCGGCTTCCACCGCACTGATGATACCAGGGCTGGCCAAACCGATGTGGCTGGCAAGACCGCGTGTGGTCAGACCGGTGGTCAGTCGTTGCAGGCGGATGGCGCGCCCCCATGCGGCGCGTCTTTCCCGCGCCTGGTTGATCCGGTCACGCTGGAAGAGCTCTTGCGTGTCGCTACGCGGCGCTTCCAAAGGATCGGAACGCAGGGGAATGATCTCGCCCATCGCCAACCTTCCTAGACGACCCGGAACTTTGTCGCCTTTGCAGACGGCGTCTCGCTCCCGGTCATCGTACCGCCGATGTCACCAACCTCCCCAAACAGGATGGCGTGGGTGATAGGATCATAAAACTGCATCAGAGTGCGTACAAACTCTGCCGGGACCATTTGCAGAGCGGCTGCCCAGGCAAGATAGCTGTCCGGCGGAATACGGCCACGACCGGCCTCAATCATCGAAACCATCGTGTAATATTCAAGGCCGACAGCTTCTGCCAAAGCGCGCTGTGTCAGCCCGACTTCCGTGCGGCGGTTCTTCAGCCAGGAGCCTGCGCGTCGGCGCAACTCCTTGACCTCTTCACCGCCACCATGTTGGGGGTGGGTGTACATGCGACATCCTTGAGATCGATTCCTTAGACCCCAACATAAGCGACTTTATAACAGAATACCACTTCACTTATTGCCTGCATCCACCTATGGACCAAAAAACTTAAGCCGGGCGGCGCAGAAGCCACAGTTCGCCGCATGAAAGTTGGGCAGTACCGGCAGGGGTTGCCATGAAATTGCCACTATTGGCTCATTTTCCCAGGCGCACGGCCAGCAGGAAGCGATACCCGGCAAGGCAGAAGACGAATGATTCGGCTGCAACCACAGCTATGGGGGCCGCTATATGCATATCGACCCCCAACAGGTGCAGGCCAAGCATGGTACCAAAATTGATGGCAGCTGCCACTTTCAGCATCACGGACCATAACTTTCCCTCCCCATAGTTGAACATATAGAGGGAGGAGAAGCAGGAGCCCACCCCGACCAGGATGGGGACGGGTGCCAGGATACGCAGCACCCGCGCCGACTCCATGAAGTCCGGCCCAAAGGCAACCATCACCAGCAGGTCGGCAGCAAAGCCCATGACCAGCCCGCCAGCCAAGCCGACGCAACCCACCATCAGCATCACCTTGCGGATCAACCGCATACCAGCCGTCGGATCGGTGACGGCCAGATTGGCCACCCGTGGCATGGCGGCCTGCGTGATCGCGGCCAGGAAACCCTTGCCAGCATTCAGGCAACGGTCGCCGATATTGTACTGGGCGGCAGCCACCGGTCCGCCCAGCAGCCCGACCAGGAAAGTCTGCGCCATGGTATAGACCTGGATCACCAGATCTGCCGTGAAAATACGCCAGGCGGATTGCAACCGCGCTCCGACCGCCGCCCGTGTGGGCAGGTGGAGCACATCGCCATAATGGCGCGCCAGGAAGCGGAAGGTGACCAACCCCGGCAGCACGGCCCCTGCCGCCGTCAGCATGATTGCCAAACCTGCATCCGCCGGCCCGCGCACCAAGGCGAAGATGCCAATCACCCCGATCAGGCGTCCGAACATGGAGGAGAAGACGACGATGCGAAACTGCTCCAGCCCCTGGAAAAGCCAGGGCGGAGTCAGCAGATTGCAAAAAGCGATCAATGGTACGAAAGACAACACCGCACCCACGCCACCCTCATGGGGCAACTGGGTCCAGATGGTGAAAATCACCAGACCGGTCAGGGTGAACAGCAGGGCGCGTACTGCATAGGCTTCGGCAACGATGGCGGCGGTGCGGCGGCGATCCTCCTTATGGATGGCCACTTCGCGCGCCGCACTCCAGTTAAAGCCGAAATCGCACACCAGACCCAGCAAGGTGCCGGCCGATACAGCCCAGGCATATTGCCCGAACTGTGTCGGCCCGAGCACCCGGGTGATAAAGGGCAGCACCACCAACGGGATGATCAGGTTGGCAACGTTGGTGAGGCCGAGATAGGAGATATTGTGAAGAATCTTGCGGTCGATCATGGTGCAACAGCCCCTCAGGGGGCCTGACCTGCGACAATCGACCGGATATTGGCCTCCATGGCATCGCCCGCCGCCTCCCAGGTCAGGGTGCGGGCCATTTCCCAGCCGGATTGGGCGATGCGCTGACGGTGGGCATGGTCGGCGATCAGCCGTTCCAGACCGGCCGCCACGGATTCCGGGCATTGCGCCTCCACCACCTCGGCCGTCTGATTGGGGATGGCATATTGCTCCGTCCCCGGTTGGGTGGTCACGGTCGCCAGGCCACAGGCCATGGCCTCTGCCGGGAACAGCGGGAAGCTTTCATACCAGGAAGCAGAAAGCAGGATGTCAGCCTGACGATAGGCCTCTGCCAGGGCCAGCGGCTGCAGGAAGCCAAGATCCTTGTAAGGCGCGATGGGATTATCCGGTGGCAGGGCCGCCCCGCCATAGACATGCCAGTCGATCTGGTATTGCGGCAGGCGACGGCGCACAATCGCGGTTGCCTCTGCCATCTCCTTGAAGCCTTTCCAGGCGACATGGCGGCCACCATAGGAGATCAGCGTCACCTTGCGATCATCCGGGCCTGCCAGCGGCTTGGGTGCCCCGTTGAAGATATTATGGTCCAGGGCATTGGGTGACAGGCGCAGGGAAGCACCGGGGACCGCCTTGTCGACCTGATCATAGAGCCAGGGGGAATTGGCCATCATCTCCAGCCCCAACCGATAGGACATGGCGGCGACCTTGTGGGTCAGCGCCGGATCGGGGGTGTCATTGGCGAAGATGACCTCATAATGTTGCATGAAATAGCCCAGCTTGCCGGTACCGAACAGATAGACGGGCAGGGCGGTGCTGTACTGGGTGGCAATGGTAATGTCGGCCGGCGGGATCAGGTGGCGCAGCTCATGGTGCTGCACGGCCTGTTCGATCTCTGGTGTCCAAAGCTGGGGCAGATTGCGCAACAGGGTCATGAAATCGCGCCGGATATCGGCTTTGCCGGCCTCATCCCGCCGGGGCAGCCAGCCGGCAACGGTGCCGATCAGCCGGCCCAGGGCGCCACCGGTCGATTGCGGCGCCCAGTGCAGCAGCGTGCCAAATTCCTTCTTGAACCAGGCCGGTGCATCGCAGGGGCGGGTGGGGATGATCGTCACCTGGTGCCCGCGCTTGTGGAGCTGGTGGGCATGTTCCAGGATACAGAGTATGCCGCCGGTGAACTTCTCCCGATGCAGGGGAGGGACGACAATGTTCACACGCAGCGAATTCGCAGCCATTTGGCGCCTTGCCTGAAAAACGAGAAAACCGGGTCAGACCCGCAGCGGTTTGCCGGCCGTAACCAGCGGCACCACCTGGGTATCGTAACATTTCAGGGCCGCGCCAATGGCCTGATGCATGTCGAGATAACGATAAGTGCCAAGACGGCCGCCGAAGATCACATTCGGCTCACGCTCGGTCAAGGCGACATATCGTTCATACAGATCACGGTCCGCCGGTGTGGCGATCGGGTAATAGGGCTCATCCCCCTTGCCGGCAAACCGGGAGAACTCCCGCGCAATGATCGTCTTGTCACCGTCGAATGGCCGTTCGGGGTGCAGATGCCGGAATTCGTGGATACGGGTGAAGGGCACGTCCATATCGGCATAGTTCATCACCGAGGTGCCCTGGAAATCGGGTGTCTGTGCCACTTCCCATTCCAGATCGACCGTGCGCCAGCCCAGTTCGCCAAACTGATAATCATAATAACGGTCGATGGCGCCGGTATAGATGATGGGTTTGCCGGCCGGGATCTGGTCACGGATATCGAAGAAATCCACCCCCAGACACATCTGGATCTTCGGCTGATTCAGCATGGTGCGGAAGATCGCGCCATAGCCGCCCAGCGGCATCCCTTCGAACCGGTCGGCGAAATAGCGGTCATCAAAGGTGAAACGAACCGGCAGCCGGCCGATGATGGAGGCGGGCAACTGGCGTGGATCGGTCTGCCACTGCTTCATCGTATAGCCACGGATGAAGGCGTTATAAAGGGAACGGCCGATGGATTTGACCGCCTTTTCTTCCAGATTGGTCGGTTCGCCGATGGCCTCTGCGGCCATTTCCTGGGCGACCAGGGCACGGGCCTCGTCAGGCGTGAAATGGCGGCCGAAGAAGGAACAGATGGTGCCCAGATTGATGGGCATGGAGAACACCCGGTTTCCATGCACCGTTAACACCCGGTGCCGATATTCGGAGAATTGCGTGAAGCGGTTGATATAGGTCCACACCTCTTCCGAATTGGTGTGGAAGATATGGGTGCCATAGGGGTGCACCTCGATCCCGGTTTCGGTATTGATCTCCGAATAGGAGTTGCCGCCGAAATGGGTGCGCTTGTCCAGCACGGCAACGGTCAGGCCCAGTTCGCGGGCAGCGCGTTCGGCGATGGTGGCGCCGAAGAAGCCGCTACCCACCACAATCAGGTCAAAACCGTCGAAATTCATCTTTACCCCTCGGAAATTCCACCCTGCGCGGCGAACGCGGGGCCGGTTTACTGTTACCGTCGGTCACGGGGGGATTGCAAGGGCGGGCTGGCCAGCTTTGCGCCATGGCAGGGTACGCCCTGCCGCCTTAGCCGACATAGCCGTCCGGGTGACGACGTCGCCATTCCCAGGCGGTGGCGATCATGCTGTCCAGGTCGGGCAGCTTCGGTGCCCAACCGGTTTCCCGTCGCAGCCGGCTGCCATTGGCGACCAGAACGGGCGGGTCACCTGGCCGGCGCGGGGCCATGCGCACCGTGATGCGCCGGCCGATCACCCTTTCCGCCGCCTCCACGACTTGGCGGACCGAGTAGCCGCTGCCGGTGCCGACATTATAGCGGGCCGACCGTTCATCCAGCACGTCCAGCACCTTTATATGGGCTTCGGCGATATCGCAGACATGGACATAATCGCGGATGCAAGTACCGTCGGGCGTCTCATAATCGTCGCCGAAAATATCCAGATGCGGCCGTTTGCCAAGAGCCACTTCCAGGACGATAGGAATCAGGTGCGTCTCGGGCCGGTGGTCTTCCCCCAGATGCCCGTCGGGATGGGCGCCGGCGGCGTTGAAGTAGCGCAGTGCCGCCGACCGCAGCCCGTGGCAGCGATCCGCCCAGTGCAGCAGCCGTTCCACCATATATTTGCCTTCCCCATAGGGGCTGCCCGGATCGATGGGGCTTTCCTCCGTGATGGGGCGGCCGTCGCTGGACGCAAAGATATTGGCAGTGGAGGAGAGCACCAGCTTGCCAACCTTGTGTGCCACCGCAGCGTCAATCACCGCCTGGGCCACGCGGACATTGCCCGCCAGATAGGGGGCTGGGTCGCGCATGGATTCGCCCACCAGGGAACGGGCGGCAAAATGCATGACGGCGTGATAGGGACGGGTTGCCATCAGCCGGTCAAGCAGCGGGCGATCCCCCGCATCGCCCACCACCAGATCCGCCGCCGGCGGTACGGCGGCCCGGTGGCCCTGGCTCAGATCATCCACCACCGTGACCGCATAGCCGGCGCGGCACAGGGCCTCCACCGCATGGCTGCCGACATAGCCAGCACCACCGGTTACCAGGATTGCATCAACCGCTGCCATCTGAACCCGCTTCACGTTAAGAGATACCTCCCCTTCACCTATACGGAAGGCGGAGGCCATTGCCCCGTTTGTAGCCAGTTCCAAGGCAGCCTGTAAAATCGTTATTTGGCTGTGTGACAGGCTTACCTGCTTCTTTCTTCCGGCCTATAACGCATATGTTCGTGAAGAGAGCGGGTGAGGTTTTGTCATGACCATCCTTGTCACAGGTGTGGCTGGTTTTATCGGTTCGCATGTGGCGCGGGCGCTGCTGGCGCGTGGCGATCGGGTGGTCGGTCTGGATAATGTCAATGATTACTATGATGTTCGGTTGAAGGAGGCGCGGCTGGCATTGCTGACCGGGCAGCCGGATTTCAGCCTGCACCGGCTTGATATTGCTGATCGTGTCGGCATGGAGGATTTCTTCGCCGGCCACCCGGACATTACGGGCATCGTGCATCTGGCCGCCCAGGCAGGTGTTCGCTATTCGCTGGAAAATCCCTATGCCTATGTCCAGTCCAACCTGATGGGACAAGTGGTGATGCTGGAGGGGGCGCGCCATCTGACGGGCCTGCGCCATTTCGTTTATGCCAGCTCGTCATCTGTTTATGGGGCCAACGAGAAGCAGCCTTTTACCGTGGGTGATGCGGTGGAAAGGCCGGTGTCGCTCTATGCCGCGACCAAGCGCGCCGACGAGCTGATGACCCGCACCTACAGCCATCTATATGGCTTGCCGGCGACGGGTTTACGTTTCTTTACCGTTTACGGTCCGTGGGGGCGGCCGGACATGGCGCCCTTCCTGTTTGCCGGTGCCGTGGCGGCAGGGCGGCCGATCCGCGTTTTCAATCATGGGCAGATGTGGCGCGACTTCACCTATATCGACGATATCGTCGCCGGCGTGATTGCCGCGCTGGATCGTCCGGCCCGTCCGGCACCGGAGCTGCCGGGCGGCGATCTGGTGCCCCATCGCCTTTACAATCTGGGCAATAACCGTCCGGAGCGGCTGCTGGATTTCATTGCCGCCATTGAGACGGCCTTGGGGCGTAAGGCGGAGAAGATCATGGAGCCGATGCAGCCCGGCGATGTGCCCGCAACCTATGCCGATATCAGCGCCAGCACGGCGGACCTGGGCTATGTGCCCCGCACCAGCATGGCCGAGGGGGTTGAACGCTTCATCGCCTGGTATCGGGCTTTCTACAAGCTGGATTGATCCAATCCTGGTGCCGTTCTCCGGATGATGCGACCGGTTGCCGCATCGGCGAGACGGCAATTTGGATTTAATATGCATATAGAATGCATATTAAAGAGAAGGCCAATGACCAGGATCGTTCCTGAACTGAAGCATGATCATCTTGAATTGAAGCATATTCTGGAGGAGGTGCGTCGCCTGGGAATCGGCACCGCTGCCGGGCGGCAAACGCTTCTTGCCGCGCGCGATCGGTTCATCCGCCATATCCAGCGGGAGGATGAAGTCTTTTATCCTGACTATCGTCGTCTGGCCCGGCGCGACCCGTTGCGGGCGGCCACGGCAGATCAGTTTGCTGAGGAGATGCGCCAGATGGGGGCCGCAATCCTCGCCTTCTTCGATAAATACAAGGATGGGGGCGAGGGCATGGCCTTCGCTATCGATTTCGGCCGGATCAGCGCACAGCTGCAATCCCGCCTGCATAAGGAGGAAGCAATTCTCTATGCCCGCTACGAGGAAATGGCCGCCAGCAAGACAGCCTGATCCGGCTGCGTTTCAGTATAAAAAAGTGACGGGCGACCCCAGTGGGATCGCCCGTGGATACTGCCGGCAGGGGGGAATTACGATTCCGCCCCCATCTGCTCTTGCAGATAATTCTGGATGCCGACCCGGTCAATCAAGCCCAGCTGGGTTTCCAGCCAGTCGATATGTTCCTCGGTATCTTCCAGGATGCGGCGGAAGATTTCCTTGGACTGGTAATCGCGGATGCCTTCGCAATACTGCATCGCCTCGACCAGGTCGGTGCGGTTGCGGGTTTCAATCGCCAAGTCACCGCGGAAGCATTCCGGCACTTCCTCGCCGATCATCAGCTTATGCAGATCCTGCAGGTTGGGCAGCCCCTCCAGGAACAGGATCCGTTCGATCAACTGATCGGCGTGCTTCATCTCCCCGATGGATTCCTCATAGACCTTCTTGGCCAGTCGCAGGAAACCCCAGTTTTTGATGATGCGCGCGTGCAGGAAATACTGATTAATGGCCGTCAACTCGTTCATGAGGATCGTGTTGAGGTGACGGATGACGGTGGGATCGCCCTTCATGGGAACCTTCGTTCATTTGGGGTGGTCTGAATGGCCGTTGATGCAGCCGAACAATCATGTCTCGACAATACTGGCACAAGCTGCACGATTTGTCGCGTGATAACGTCTTGCAATTGAATGGGGCGTAGTTGATAACTGGTTTCATTAGCGATTTCTGTATATCAATATTTCAATAATGCTGATGATTGTCGTTATCGTCGGCACGGGTTACTCTGTTTGCAGCTCCAACGTCGATGATGGTTGGAGAATAAATGAGGGAAAGGAAGCGGGAATGGCGCGACAGTTACGGTATTTTGAGGATTTGAGCCCCGGTCTGGTGGTCGAGTTTGGTGATCGGCTGATCACGGCGGAGGAAATTGTCGCCTTTGCCCGCGACTATGATCCCCAACCTTTTCATCTGGATGAGGCGGCGGGACGGAAGACGCATTTTGGCGGGCTGGTGGCGAGTGGCTGGCAGACCTGCGCAATCATGATGCGGTTGATGGTGGATAATTACCTGTGTCCGGAAACCTCGCTGGGTTCCCCCGGCCTGGATGAACTGCGCTGGTTGCGCCCGGTGCGACCGGGCGACCGTCTGCGCGTCCGGCTGGAGGTGCTGGAGGTGCGTGTATCCCGCTCCCGACCGGAAATGGGCACCGTGCGTCAGCGCACGGAGGTGCTGAACCAGAAGGATGAGGTGGTGATGACCAACATTTCCGTCGGGATGATCCGTCGCCGGGAGCCTGGTGTGTAATCGGGTGACCACGATTGATCCGTGTGGACGATTTTCTTTAATCGTCCTGCAATCATTGGTGCAATCAGCCGTCAAGCTGGCGTAATATGGGACAGTCCGCCCCGCGGGCTGATCAACAACAAGCTTTTCCGGTGCGCTCCCATCATGGCTCGTGACTTTGCTGATTTCGCCCCAGGTGAATGGGTTGAGGAGCTGCAACCCCCGCGTCGACGTTTACAGGTTATGGCTATCCACGCCCGCCCGGGCATCAAGGCGGCCAATGTGGAACTGGCGATTGCCGGCAATGTGGTGGACAGGCTCAGCCTGTCCATCTTCGCTCTGTCGGATGTCAATCGCTTCCGCCGCCTGCGCTAGGGGGGGTATCTAATCATTCTCCCGGCTGGGGTACCCGCGCGGGGAGCGGCTTTAGTTGCGGCGGCGGATGATGAGACGCCGCCCCAGCCGCCACAGGTAAATAGCGATAACCGCGAAAACGACGATCTTGGAAACGGGATCGACATAATCCTGCACCTGCTCATACTGGCTTTCCAGCAGGTAGCCGGCGGCCGTCAGTACGCTGGTCCACACCAGGGAACCCAGGGTGGTCAGGGCCAGGAAACCCGGCAGCGACATGCTGGCCAGACCGGCCGGCACGGAAATCAGCGTGCGGATGGCCGGGATCAGCCGGCCATAGAGTACGGCTTTGCGTCCGTGACGGTCGAACCAGTTGAACGCCTGCAGCACTTCCGGCGGGTCCATGGTCATGATGAAGCCGAATCGGTCGGCCAGGCGGAACAAGCGGTCGCGGCCAAAGGCGTGTCCCAGCCAGTACCAGGGCAAGGCTCCCAGAACTGACCCGGTGGTGCCGAACAACACGGCCAGTACCGGATCCATCTTGCCCTGTGCGGCCAGAAAGCCGCCCAGCGGCATGATCAGTTCCGAGGGGATAGGGGGAAACAGGTTTTCCAGGAACATCAGGGCAAGCAGGCCCCAATATCCCATCTGCTCCACCAGACCCAACAACTGTTCGAACATGATCCTGCTGCCATCCTGATTTATCGTGTGCCGACGCGTTGGTGCGCAGGCGTGCCGTGCTGTAACCCAAGCCCGCCTGCCTGTCATGGGTAAACGCCGCCTCAGGCCCGATGATGTCAAAGCCATGGCGGAAAAGGGTGGGATTAGCCCCCCATTGTCGCCAACGATCACACTGACCTTTTGAAGCTCTATTCCTTTAGGAGAATTTTCGGCTATCATGGGCTCTAGAACAGTGGGGAAGTCCGGTTGCACGGCGGTACCCCCGTTTGTGCCGGTTATATTCCCCTTTTGATCGGGGCGGTTTGGTGAGGAGAGTGCGATGGTATTGTCCAGGCGGGTCGCCGACCCCCCGAAACCGGGCGAATGGCTGGAGGAACTGAAGGTGCCGCGTCGGCGTCTTCTGGTTCATGCGGTCCATCAACATGCTACGCGCCCGGTTCATGTCGAGTTTCTGGTGGAGGGCCGGTCGAGTGACCGGCTGTCGCTGGCATTGGAGGTGGTGCTGGATGCCACCCGATTCCGCCGCCTGGGCCATAGTCAGGACGCCGCCTGACCCTATTATTTGGCTGGTTCCGCTTTTGAAAACGCCGCTCCTTTTGGGAGCGGCGTTTTTGTTTACAATCTGTTGACTGTAGATACGGTGAAAAACGCTTCGGGGAGCAACATTTCTTAGTCGCGCCCATGTTCCTCTATCTCCTTGGGATAAAGACGAAAAATCTTGTTTCTCTGTTGTTGGAGACGTTGACGAGCCAGTACTCATTATTATTCCGTTAACTTATTGATAATATTGGCATAGCTACCCCTATCCCCCGGTATAGGTTTCCGCCATTGTATCCATGGACCTGAACCGTGTTTGATGTCAGATAGTGGGTGTGGGGTAATACATTAGGTTGTATTCAGACATTTTTTCCTCGTCTCGATAGGGGTGGTTTGGTGAAGGAGTTTTCGGAAGGCTGGGGCGGGCGGCTGGTGCCAGTGATCTTGTCCGGTGGGTCAGGCACCCGGCTGTGGCCGCTCTCGCGGGAGAACTACCCCAAACAATTTCTGCGCCTGATGTCCGACCGTTCCTTGTTGCAGGAAACGGTTGCGCGTTGCCAGACGGCCGGTTTCGCCCCTCCGATATTGGTGGCCAGCGAGGGGCATCGTTTTGTTGTCGCCGAACAGCTGCTTGAACAGGGCGTGGAACCCCGGAGCCTGTTGCTCGAACCGGCGGCCCGCAATACCGGACCTGCCATCTGCGCGGCGGCCTTGCTGTTGATGGAAACCGACCCTGAGCGGTTGATGCTGGTTCTGCCGGCTGACCATGTCATTGCCGATGGCGATGCCTGGGCAGAGGCGGTGCGGGCGGCTATGCCGGCCGCTGCCGACGGCCTGCTGATGACGTTCGGCATCCGGCCGGAACGGGCCGAAACGGGGTTCGGATGGATCGCGCAAGGAGAACCGCTGGGGGGATTGCCCGGTGCCTTCCACATTGCCGAATTTGTTGAAAAGCCGGCACGCGGGGTGGCCGAGGCCATGCTGGCGGGGGGGCGGCATGTCTGGAATAGTGGCATGTTCCTGTTCAAGCCATCCCAACTGGTGGCGGAGATGGAGCGGTTCGAGCCGGAGCTGGTGGCCCATGTCCGGGCGGCCGTGGCCGGGCGCCGCACAGAGAGTGATTTTGTGCGGCTGGCGGCAGAGCCGTTCGGGGCCGCGCGTTCTATTTCTATTGATGATGCCGTCTTTGCCTGTACCGGTCTGGCCGGGGTGATGCCCTGTTCCATTGGCTGGAACGATATTGGTTCCTGGGCCGCGCTGTACGACATTGTTGAACGCGATGATCATGGCAATGCCGCCATCGGTGATGTGGTGGTCGAGCGGTCCGAAGGCTGTTATGTCCGTACCGATGGTGTGCTGACAGCTGTGCTGGGCGCCCGCGATCTGGTGGTGGTGGCTACTTCTGATGCCATACTGGTGGCAGACAGATCGGAAGTGCAGAATGTCAAAACGGTGGTGCAGCGACTGAAGAAGGCGGGCCGCGCGGAAGCGGAAAGCCGGCCGCGCCAGTACCGGCCCTGGGGCTATTTCCAGCCCCTGCAGTCTGGTCACCGCTTCCAGGTGAAGCGGCTGATGGTGAAACCGGGCGAAAAACTGTCGCTCCAGCGCCATTTCCATCGGTCCGAACACTGGATCGTCGTCAATGGCACCGCACTGGTCACGCGTGATGGTGAGCAGTTCATGGTGCGGGAGAATGAATCCGTCTATCTGCCCATGGGGTCGGTCCACCGGCTGGAAAATCCCGGCTGCATCCCGCTGAACCTGATCGAGGTCGCCTCCGGTTCTTACCTGGGTGAGGATGATATTGTCCGGCTGGAGGATGATTATGGCCGTGACTGACCGGCTTCCCCCTATCGCGTCTTGTTGGAGCTGCTGAGCCAGTCATGCAGAACCGTGGCCGCACGTTTGCCCTGGATGGTGAAATCGGTGTCTTTAGGCCCCCCGATATCGGGGGTGCTGAACCAACGCCAGATCAGCACGTCCTGGAAGCCGCGCTGGTCCAATGCTGCCAGCCATTGCGCCAGCACCTCGGCTTGCACCAGCTCATTCGGCTGGGTTTCCCGCTCCTCCGCACTCTCCCAGGGCTTGGCCTGGGCGCCGTTGGCGGAACGCAGGCCAAGTTCGGCAATCCAGAGTGGTTTACCGATCCGGTCACGCCATTTGACCAATTCATCAGCGCTACCGGTCACGGCGGTACTAATGTCCGCCATATTTTCTCCCAAGGGGGAGTAAAGGCTGACGGCGGCCACATCCAGCAGATCCCAGAAGGGAACGCGTGTCACCTCCCCATCCCAATGGGCGACATAGGTCAGCAGTCCCTGATAGGTCTGGCGGACTCGGGCGATCATCTCCCGCCATTCTGGCCGGTGGGTGGTGCCGCGCAGTTCGGTTCCGATGGCAAAACCCTCCGCCCCTTCGGCTGCGGCCAGTTGCGCCAATGTCTCCAGCCCGGTGCCATAGCCGGCAAACCAACGCTCCCAGGCGCCGTCGCCAGTGGGATCGACGGCGCCGGCCCAGGTCTGCGGCACCCAGACATGCGGCTTCAGCAGTACTTTCAGTCCCAGCTTGCGCGCCTGGCGAATGCCGGCGCGCAGCTCCTCCATCGGGATGTCACTGCCCAACGTGATGTCCGCACTTTTCGGCGTGGCCTGCCAGAAAAAACAGACCAGGGCCACGGCGTCAGCTCCCAACGCCTTCAATGCCGCCAGCGACCGGCCACAGGCGTCGCTGCCCAGCGGGGCTTCCGGCGTGCGCGTCAGATTGGCGCCGCGCCAGGGTCCGTGCTGCCGGGCGGCACCCGCCGGCGAACAGCCCAGCAATGGCGCCAGCAGGGGCATGGCCAGGAAATGCCGCCGGAACATCATCAACCCTTCTCCTTTTGTCCGATCATGCAGACCGTCTCCGCCCTTTACAGGAACTCTTCCATGAAGACCATGTTGCAGACTGTCCTTCTGACTACTGTCGCCATGGCTTTCCCGCTGGCTGGCAATGCGGCGCCGGCCAGAAAGCCAGCGGCAACGGCTGCCAAGTCCAAGCCTGAAGCGCCTCCTGCCGCCCCGGTGGCGGCTTCCACTCTGTCGACAAAGCAGCCCCGCCTGCTCGAACGGGAGGTGACGCTGGCGGAACTGGGCTTTGCCGACGGGTTGAGCTTCAATGGCTTTTCCGGGCAGCGCGACCTGTTCTTCCCCGTGCCGGCCGGTGTGCCGGTCAGCAGCCTGCGGCTGAGCGGGGTGCTGGACAGCGCCATTCCTGACCCGATCCGCGCGTCAGCCCAGATCGCCATCGACAACCGACCGCGTTGGAGCGGTGTGCTGGGTACTGCGGTCGTGCCGGTGGCACTGGAGGTGGCGCGCGGGGATCAGACACAGGATTATGTCCGGGTTGGGTTCCGTTATGGGGCGGCCTGGACCGATGATCGTTGCGCCGATCAACGCTTGCCCGGCGGCTATGTTACCCTGGCGCCGGAAACAGCCCTGCTTTACAGCTACGATCCGGCAGCCATCACCAGCCTGCGCACCGCCATGGCGGTGTTGCCACGCCATGTCCGCATCGCCCTGTCGGCGGCACCGCTGAGCCGGGACCATTATGAAGCAGCCCTGGTGCTGGCGGCTGAGCTTGGCCGTCAGGGCCACAAGGTCAGCTTCCTGCGCCTGCCGGCGACTGTGCCGGTGGAGCCGGAGCAGGCCCTGGCGGAGATCGTCATCGCGCCCGCCGCCGAACTGGCGGCTTTGAAGGGGGACGGGCAGGGCACGGCCCGACTGTTGCGTAATGGTCGTTTCCCCCTTGTGGCGCTGACCGATGGGGCCAATGCGCAGACAGCCCTTTACCTGTCTTCTGACTGGCAGGCGCTTGCGGGTGGGCCGGCAGTCACGCCGCGTGCCAGCCGACCCGTCATGCAGACTGATTCCGACGCCATCGCCTTTGCCCGGTTGGGCTTGGGACAGGGCGTGCAGGAAGTGGTGGATCGCGGCGAGTGGCAGCTGCGGCTGGACTATGCCATGGTGCCCAAGGACATGCGGCCGGCAGCCCTGCGCATCGAGCTGGCGCCCGGTGCCGCTATGACCAGCCAGCCGCAGCTGGCCCATATTTTCGTCAATGACCTGCTGCTGCGCTCGGTCACGTTGGAGGGGGGCGCGCAGGCCCGCACCCTGAAGGTGCCTCTGCCCGACGGGCTGCTGGGCCGCAGCAATGCTGTCCGCGTGGTGTTGCAGCGCCAGCCGGCTGCCGGGAACTGCAAGGACGCGCCGTTGGCCTCCCCGGCGCAGTTGCTGCCGGGCAGCGCGGTGGAACTGGTGGCCGACAAGAGTGAGCCGGCTGATTTCTTCGCTCTGGGCTCTGCCTTTGCCGATGGGGTGACGGTTGTCGTGCCCCCAGCGGCCCTGGCCGATCCCGCCGCCTCCCTGGCCCTGGCCGCGAAGGCGCTGAGCGGCCTGTCGCACAACAGCCAGGGGCTGCAGGTGGTTCTGGATGATGGCAAGGTGCCGACCCGGCCTTTCCTGCTGCTGCCGGGCGCCAAGCTGCCGGCCGGCATCTCGCTTCCGGTGGCGATGGAGGAAGGTTCCGTGAAGGTGGTGGACCGGCAGAAGCGATTGCTGCTGGATGTCTCAGGCACGCCCGGCCTGCTGGTTGCCCAACTGGCGACGGTCGGGGACCAGCCGGGTCTTATCCTGCAATCAGGTGGCAGCGGGCCGATCCCGGTACCAGCCGCCCTGGCGCTGGACAGGGGTAATGTCGCTTTCGCCGATGCCACCGGCTTGTTGATGAGCCTGGATACGCTGCGTGAACGTGCTGTGCGGGTGGAAGTGGGCGAGGCTTCAGCCTGGGCTGATTGGGTGGATCGTTTCCGCATCCTGCTGGTGGCCGGGGTCTGGGTGGCGCTGACCGCCGCCTTGGCCGGTGTAGCCGCCCGCTGGTACCGCAGCCGTTCCAAGCCCAAAGTCTGACCGGAGGCGCATGGTACCATGAACAGCCTCTCTCCCCCCATCGGCGAATTGTTGATCGCCAATGGCCTGCTTCGGCTTGATCAACTGGAGCGCGCGCTGGAGTTGCAGCGGAAATGGAATGTGCGCTTCGGTGATATCGTCATCTCCCAGGGCATGGTGAAGCCGCGCGATTTCTATCGTACCCTGGCAGACCGGTTCGGGTTGGCCTTTATGGATCTGATGGAGGCGCGACCCGACCCGACCCTGGCGCGGGCGGAGCATATGGATGATTATGCCCGCCTGCTGCTGCTGCCCTGGCGGCGGCAGGGCGGGCAGGTGATTGTCGCCACCGCCGATCCTGGGCCGCAGGCGCTGTTGTTCGCGCGCCGGCATTTTGGGCCGGACGTCTGGATGGTGGTCACCTCCAAATTCGACATTCTCTGGACCCTGCAACGCACCTTCGACCAGGAATATAGCCACAAGGCTGTGTTCGGGCTGTCCGATATGGACCCTGAAAGCTCGGCCAAACAGGTGGTGACGCCGCAGCAGGGGCTGTTTTTGTATCTCTGCCTCACCGTACTGCTGGCCGGTTTTGCCTTCGCACCCGTGGGCACGCTGATCGCCTTCAATCTGGTGATGGCGGTCTTTTATCTGGGCAATTTCGTGCTGAAGGCGGTGCTGGTGGCCTTCGGCGCCAATGCCCGCGTCGTGGACCGCAAGGTGACGGATGCGGAGGTGAAGGCGCTGAAGGATGATGATCTGCCGGTCTTCACCGTGCTGGTGCCGATGTACAAGGAACCGGAGGTGTTGCCCATCCTGGCCGCCGCCCTGCGGCGGCTGGATTATCCGATGGCCAAGCTGGATATCAAGCTGGTGCTGGAAGCGGGCGACCGTGAAACCATTGATGCGGCCAAGGCCCTGGGTCTGGAAGGCTCCTTCGAGATTATCCGTGTGCCGGCGTCCAAGCCGCAGACCAAGCCCAAGGCCTGCAATTATGCCCTCAACTTCGCCCGGGGTGAATATCTGGTGATCTTCGATGCCGAAGATCAGCCGGAGCCGGATCAGCTGAAGAAGGTGGTCATCGCCTTTGAAAAGGCCGGACCGCAGGTCGCCTGCATCCAGTGCCGCCTGAATTACTTCAATGCGGAGGAGAATTGGCTGACCCGGATGTTCACGCTCGATTACTCTCTCTGGTTTGATTACATGCTACCGGGGCTGGAACGGCTGCGTATTCCCATTCCACTGGGCGGTACCTCCAACCATTTCCGTATGGATGTGCTGCGCAAGCTCCATTCCTGGGATCCGTTCAATGTAACGGAGGATGCCGATCTGGGCGTGCGGCTGACGCAGAAGGGCTATCGGGTGGCGGTCTGCAACTCCACCACGTTTGAGGAAGCCAACGTCTCCATTCCCAACTGGATTCGGCAGCGCTCCCGCTGGATCAAGGGCTATATGCAGACCTATCTGGTGCATATGCGCCATCCCTGGCATCTTTACCGCTCGGTGGGGGCGGGGGGATTCTGGGGTTTCCAGTTCTTCGTCGGCGGCACCATGCTGTCGGGCATTCTTAACCCGATCTTCTGGGGCTTCTACCTGTTCTGGCTGCTGATTGGCGGTTCCTTCCTGGATCAGCTGTTCCCGACGGCGCTGCTGTATCTGTCGCTGTTCAACCTGCTGGCCGGCAATGGCTTGTTCACCTATTTGTCGATCATCGCCCCGGTGAAGCGCGGTTGGATGAATCTGGCGCCCTGGGGGCTGACGGTGGCCGGCTATTGGGCGCTGATGTCGGTGGCGGCCTATAAGGCGCTGTGGCAGCTGGTGCGCAATCCCTTCTACTGGGAAAAGACCCACCACGGCCTCTCCGCTGTGACCAAGCAGGAGGTGGCCAAGGCGATGGCCAGCATGAATCAGTGACGGCCATGGTACGCAACCCAGTCACCTCGCCGCTCTTCTTCTATCTCATCTGGTTCGTGGCCGGGCTGCTGCTGTGTGGCCTGTTGACGATGCGGGTTCTGGATCAAGGGTATATGGCCGACATTGGTATCGACCGCTGGCGCACCGCTCTGGTTGCCGCCGCCGATGCCAGTGCCTTTCGGGAGCTGTTCGCCGTCAGCTTCCCGCCGCTGGCCCTGTCGGCCGATCTTCTGGTCGGCCTGTTGCCGGGAACGGCGGGCGTGCCTTTGCCTTTGCTGGTGAATGTGCTGGCGGGGGCGACCGCTGCGGCCTTATGGGCCGGGTTGCTGCAAGGGGCGGGTTATGGCCGGCTTCCCGCGGGGCTGATCGCGCTGGCGCTGCTGGCGCAACCGCCGCTGCAGCAGGTGGTTGCCTCGGGCAGTGGCGGCATCCTGGGCGTGCTGGCCTTCAGTCTGCTGGTGCCGGCGGCCATCCGGATGCGCCATAGCGGAGATGTCAATGCCATGGCCATGGTGGGGGTGGCGCTGGCGCTGATGATGTTTTCCGCCGCTTCAGGGGTCTACATGATGTTGGCACTGCTGCCATTCATGGTGGTGCTGGCCCCTTCGGGCATGGTCTCCCGGTCGCCGCTCGGTGTGCTGTTGGTGCTGCTGTTTCCCGGCTGTTTCACGCTGGCAGGCTATCTCTATATCAACTGGATTTTCGGCGGCTCTGCCTTTGCTTTCGCAGCTGGGGTGGATGCGGTGATCCGGGGAGCGGCGGCCAATATCGGGGCGCATCCATGGCTGCTGGGGTGGGGGCATACGGTGCCGGGTTCACTGCTGGCTGGCGCTGTGATGGCGCTGCTTAGCTTGCCGCTGCTCCCGGTGGCGCTGGGGCGGGTGATGGACCGGCAAGCCCGTTTCACCCTGCTGATGTTGGCGCTGGCGGTGCTGGCCGCTATCGCCATCGGCTCCCTGACCCGCTATCTGGATCATCCATCGCGCCTGCTGGTCTATCTGCTGCCGCTTGGCGTGGTGGCGCTGGTGGCGGCGGGGCCGGCCCGGCTGCCAGTGTCGTTGGCGCTGCTGCTGGCACTTGTCAGCCTGGCTGGCGGATGGCTGGTTCAGGGCTATGAACCGGCACCGGTTGCCGACAACTGGCGTCAGGCTATGGCAGGGCAGAATGTGGCGCAGATGCAGACGCTGGATGATGCCGCCTTTGGCCGTCTGTTGCGCAATACTGGGGATATTGCGCTCGACGCGGATGCTTCCGGTATGCTGGTACCGGGGCGGGGTGAGGCGGATGGGTTGGTGCTGACCAGCACCGACCGGCTTAAAGCGGACATGGTTGTCGGACATATTTCCACCGAATATGTGGCGCTACAGGATCCGGGTAGCCCGCGGGGGGAACGCGACCGGATCAGCCAAGCCTTTTCCACGCTGTGGCGTGACGGGCCGGTTGGTGGCACCCTGGTCGCCAGCCGTGGGGCGTGGCGTCTGTGGCGGATGCCGGATCAATCAAAAGCCGTCAGAAACGGCGAAAGCAGGGGGGGGCAGGGGCCATGATTTTGATCATCGACGATGTGCCCGAGGTGCGGATGCTGCTGGGCCATATGCTGCGCGCCGGCAACCTGTCGGTACTGGAGGCAGCGTCGGCCGAAGAAGCCTACCGCATTCTGGATGTGGAGCGCCGTAATGGTCCCCCTCCCTTGGTCAGCGCCATCCTGATGGATGTGGAACTGCCGGGTCAGGACGGGATTGAGGCGATCTGCCTGATTAAATCCAACCCGCGCCTGGCCGAAATTCCCGTCATCGTCGTTTCCGGCCGGGAAGATGAGGCGTGCCTGGTCAACGCTTTCATGGCCGGTGCCATTGATTATGTCACCAAGCCGGTGACCCAGGTGCAACTGCTGACCCGCGTGCGCGGGGCGCTGCGGCTGGCCCTGGAATCGGAACGCCGTCGGGAGCGAGAAGCGGCGCTGGCGGAAGCCAATGCCGCCCTGCGCCGCGACAAGCCAAGGCTGACCGGGATTGATCCCGGCACGGGTTTGCCCGACCTATCCGCCTTGCCGGCCCTGCTCTCCGGGCGACTGGCCGCCGATCTCTGGCTGTTCAGCGGGGAAATTGATGGCTGGACCAATTTGTCCGTGGCGGCAGGGGAGCTGGAGGCGACTCTGGTCAAGCGTCAGGTATTGACACTGCTGGGCGCGGTACCCGGGCGGGTGGGGGACCAGATGCTGGTGCTTCCCGACGGGGCATTCTTCCTGCTGGCCCGCCGGCCGACCGCCAAGGAGGCGTTGCTGCTGGCCGATCTGCTTTGCCGCACCGTCTATGATGCCACGATTCCGCATCCGCGTTCCTCCAGTTGGCCCTGCATCACGCTCAGCATCGGCTGCGCCCGTGGAGAAGGGCTGGAGGCGCGCGCCGAGGCGGCGCGGGAGCAGGCCAAGCTGGATGGCGGGAACCGCGCTGTGGCGGACGATGTTCCGCCGGCAGGAAAGAAGTGAGGATATGTGGGTGACTGGTGTGATGAAGCGTCTTATCCTTCTGTCGGTGCTGCTCCTGGGCATCATCCTGTTCCCGCAACAGGGGCTGGCGGGTGCCTGGCCCCAGGCAGAAGGAACTGGCCAACTCATCACCAGCCTGGCCACCTCCACCTCTGATACCGGGTTTGATGGCCGCAACAACGACCGCAGCCTGGAATTTAACAAATGGGAATTTTCTGCACTTGCCAGTTGGGGGGTGGGGCAGGATAGCAGCCTGTTCGTCAAGCCCAGCTTGCAGCGCCTGTCGGCCGACCGCAGCGGCGGCGTGACCGATCACACAGTTGGTGTGACCGATACGGAGATTGGTGGGACATTCGCTGTATGGCGGGACGCTGAGAGCGTCATTTCCCTGCAGCCAATGGCGCGTCTGCCCTTTTTCTATAATCCGGATCGAAACCCAGCGCTGGGGTCCGGTCATCTCGATCTGGAAATGCGAGCAATGTACGGTACCAACCTGTCAGTGGCAGGCTTGCCGGCCTTCTTTGACGGGCAGGTGGCGTGGCGGGAGCGCACCGGCCCACCCGCCAATGAGGTCAGTCTGGACCTGACCCTGGGCGTGCGCGCCGATACAGATCTGCAGGTGCTGCTGCAATCCTTCAATACCGTCAGTACCGGTGATTCCGGTCCCGGCTATGGTGAATTCCGTCGCCACAAGCTGCAGGTTTCCGCCGTTTATGAGTTAACGGAGGATGTGTCGTTGCAGATCGGTGTCAACCAGGCCATTGCCGGTCATAATGATGGGAACGAACGTGGGGTCATGGCGGCCCTATGGATGAGAGTCTGATCAAAGGATCAAGCGATCCGTGTTGTGCTTGGCGGCGGCATTCACG
This sequence comes from Niveispirillum sp. SYP-B3756, assembly GCF_009495745.1. Lineage (GTDB taxonomy): Bacteria > Pseudomonadota > Alphaproteobacteria > Azospirillales > Azospirillaceae > Niveispirillum. The sequence continues at coordinate 5,003 of NZ_WIDQ01000002.1, read as the reverse complement.
CCATGAGCCATGCGCGCCATACCCCTGGTATCCGTCGTTAATCAGCTCCGATTGCGACCATACTCTCCGTTTGGCGATGGTATATTTTTCTGGATAGGGATTGGGATAAGAAAATAATGGCGTAAAGGCCAGGCAGGGCATTTTTTATCTCGCCTATCAGAATAGATATTTTTCCGAATTTACGGATAAATCCCCATATGGTTGCATATTTTCTTAGATGATCGTGAATTTTTATTTCATTAATTCTGATTATTTTTTATTATATATATTAATAGTCACCCTTTAAACGTATTAATATCTTGTTTTTGTCTGAGAGTTATGTGGCGAGTAGGGTAAAATTCAGAGAAAATTGCAAATCATATTCTTCAATATATAAATAGGTGTTATATATATCAAATCATCCACTAGAAATGTCATAATCTTATATGCCATGAACACCCTGCTGATCCTGCTGTTCATCATGACCATGCTGAACGCTGCCGTATCGGCAGCGATCTGGGCAACCTATCGACATTTGGCCGGGGTACCCCTGATCGCCGGAGGCTTTATCGTTGGGGCTTTGGCGGCTGTTGTTGGGATTTTCTATAATCCTGCCCCCGGTTTGCGGGCGGGTATGACAGGGTTCCCTCCCGCTGTGCTGATAGCCGCGTCGGTGCCCTTGTGTGTGAATGGGGTGATGGTGTTTCTGGGCGTTACACCGAAGCGCTGGTTATTGCCGTTCAGTGTGATTTTCACGATGATTTACTGGCCGTTGGCCTTGCTGATCAATCCGGCCGACGGATCGCTGCGCTCCATCGGTGCAAGTACATTGGGGGTGATTTCCTTTGGTACGGCGGTGCCGGTCCTCTGGCGCTTGAAGGGGGATTGCGGCTGGTTACGCTACACGTTGTTGCCAGCCGTCCTGATCCATTTGGCCATCCATATCGGCTGGTCGGTATACCGTGTCAGTCTGCGGCTCGACGGTGTGATCGACCCGCGCATGTTCTTTCCCTGGACGGTGGTCGAGTCAGCCATTGCTCACCATCTCTGGTTTATCTGCTTTCTGACAATGCTGGGCGCTCGGCTGCAATCCAGTCTGCGACAACGCAATGTCGAACTGGCGCAGGAGGTTGAGCATAGGCGTCATCTGGAACAGCAACTGGCAGCCACCCTGGCGGCAGAACGACAGCTGCACGCCGAGCATCGCCAGTTGCTGCACATTGTTGCCCATGAGATACGCACCCCTTTGGCTGGGATCGACCGGGCGACGGAGATGCTGCAGCTCACCTGCCAGGAACTCCCGGCCACCGGTCAACGCCGGCTGGCAGATATTCGTGACGGGGTGCGCCGGGTGGGGGGCCTGGTTGAACGGGTGATGGATGAGGAACGGGCGGGTCATGTCCGTCCCCGGCCGGAGATGCTGGACGTGTCGGGCCTGCTGGCTAATGTGCTGCAGGGGCTGGCCCATATGGGGGCAGCCACCCGGGTTCAGCTGTCCGGCGCCGCGGCCTGCTTGCCTCTGATGGTCGATCCGGCCTTGCTCAGCGCCATATTGCGCAATCTGCTGGAAAATGCCCTGAAATATTCCTCCTCTGACAGCCCTGTGCAGGTCACCCTGGCCCGCGACGGTAATGGTCTGCTGCTGACCATCACGGATCGCGGCATCGGCATCCCGCCGCTGGAACGGGCTTCCATCGGCCAGCGCTTCTATCGTGCCTCCAACACCAACCGGCAGGTCGGAACGGGATTGGGGCTTTTCATCGTTCGCCGCTTTTTGACCGAGATGGGGGGCGAGATGCGCCACGATCCCGGTCCGGACAATTGCGGCACCTTGGTCACCCTGCGTCTGCCGCCGCACCCGCCGGTGCGGACGGCCCCCCAACCGGAACGGGAGCTAGCCCATGCCTGAGATCCTGGTGGTCGAAGATGCCGACGGTCCGCGCAATGACCTGATCGACTATCTCTGCCTGAAACAATATGGCGCCTGCGGGGCCGCCAATGGGGCGGCGGCCCGTTCCCTGCTGGCGCAGCGGACCTTTGATCTGGTCATCCTGGATGTGGGGCTGCCGGATTGCCATGGCTTTGATCTGGCGCGAGAAATCCGTGACCGGTACGGTCTTTCCTGCGGCATTATTATGCTGACCGGGCTGGGGACGGTGGAAGACAAGGTGGAAGGGCTGGCCAGCGGTGCCGATATCTATCTTGTCAAACATGTCAGCCTGCGGGAGGTGGAGGCCAATGTGCGCAGCCTGCTGCGCCGCCTGTCAGAGACGGTGTCGGGGGCACCCAAGCCCACCCTTACCCGCCCTACCACGGATTGGCGGCTGGAGGACACCAGCTGGTGCCTGACCAGCCCCCATGGCGCCCAGGTACAACTGACGGCGACGGAATTTGCCTGTATTGCCAAGTTGATGAAAGCGCGCGGCAGCGCCATTCCCCGGCAGGATCTGATCGCTGCCCTGGCCCGTCCTTCCATGCGCTATAACGAACGTAATCTTGACGGGTTGATCAGTCGTCTGCGCCGCAAGGTTGCGCAATTCTGTGGGATGGAGCTGCCGATCAGCGTTGTCTATGGGGTGGGATATGTATTCCGACCGGTTGCGGCCTGATAAGACAGGGAATGGGTGGGGGCGATATTAAAGAAAATCGCGCCGAAATTTTAGGCGGTATAATTTATCTGATATTCAATTGTTCATCAACAAAAGCACATTTGTATGAACAAGTTAAACTATCCTTAAGTACACCCTAACCTTCTGGTCAGTATACCCCTACATGTAATGGTCTATTTTTATACCCATGCAGGGGTTGTACTGGCCCTCTATGTCCGCTAATCGTGGCGCAACGGCCCCAGTGTGGCAAATAGGGCGGGGAAATTTCATGAAACTTGATCGTTTTAAGGTTTCGCAGCGCATTGTCGGTGGGCAGGCACTGCTTCTGGTCATTCTGCTGGCTATGGTAACGCTATCCATCTGGTCCTTGTCCGGCATCAGCAGCAATTTCACCGAATATCGGCGGATCGCCCGCAATTCCAACCATTTGGGGGAGGTTGACGCCAAGGCAGCTGATGTTCGCATGGCGGTCAAGGACTTCCTGCTGGCTGGGGAGGAACAGCACAGTACCCGCGCCGGCAAGTTGCTGCGTGAATTGGAACAACTGCTTACGCAGGCCGAGCAGTCGGTGACCAACCCGGAGCGCCGCAAGATGCTGGGTGAGGTGGAGGGGATTCTTGCTGATTATGAAGCCCTCTTCGTGCAGATCACCAAGTTGGACCAGGAGATGGACCATCTGACGACCGATGTGCTGGACAAGATCGGCCCGGAAACCCGGATGAAACTGGACGCCTTGATTGACGCGGCTGCCGCCGAGAATGACTCGCGCACGGGTGGCCGTTCCGCCCAGCTGATGCAGGATTATCTGCTGGTGCGGCTGGATATGCAGCGTCTGCTGAACCGACGGGATGACAAGACAGCCGCCACCTTGGATGAACGTCTGGCAACTCTGGCGGTATCCAAAAAAAATTTCGGCGAACTGGTGCAGATCCCAGCGCGCCGCGCTGTGGTTACCGACATTGTCGCCGGCATCGACGCCTATATGGCCGGGGCAAAGCGGAATAATGAATTGCTGCTGTTGCAGACCCGGCTGACGCAGGACCGGCTGGTGCCGAGCGGCGACCGTTTCATCGAACTGACCGGGCGGATGCGCAGCTCGCAAACGGCGAGCCAGAATCAGTTGGGGCCGCAAGTCGTGGGCGGGATTGAGATGTCCCGCAACACCAGTATTATGCTGGGGATTGTGGCGGTGCTGCTGGGGGCCGCGGTTTCCTGGATTGTAGCCCGTTCCATTACCAGCCCGGTGTCGGCCTTGACCGGCACCATGGGGCGGCTGGCCAATGCTGACCTGACGGTCGACGTGCCCTTCACCCATTATCGTGACGAGATGGGGGATATGGCGCGCGCTGTGGAGGTCTTCAAGACCAATGGTCTGGAACGCCAGCGCCTGGAGGCGGAACAGGTCGCCCAGCGGGAAGCGCGGGAGAAGCGCGCCCAGCGACTGGAGGCGCTGATGCGTGGCTTTGACAGCCAGGTCCAGTCCCTGGTCGGACAGTTGGGGGCTGCCAGCACGCAAATGCGCGCCTCTGCCCAATCCATGTCGGCCTTGTCGGAGCAGACCAGCAACCAGTCTGTTACGGTGGCCGGCGCGGCGGAGCAGGCATCCGCAAACGTGCAGGCGGTGGCATCGGCGACGGAGGAACTTTCCGCCTCGCTGGAGGAAATCACCCGACGCGTAGCCGAAAGCGCTCAGGTCACCCGCGAAGCCTATGAAAAGGCGGAACATACCAACGAAACCGTTGCCACCCTGTCGGAAGCGGCCGGCCGGATCGGCACCGTGGTGCAACTGATCCAGGATATTGCCGGCCAGACCAACCTGCTGGCCCTGAATGCCACGATTGAGGCGGCGCGTGCCGGGGAGGCTGGCAAAGGCTTTGCCGTGGTGGCCAGTGAGGTGAAAAGCCTGGCCAACCAGACTGCCAAGGCGACGGAGGAGATCAGCGGGCAGGTGCAGCAGGTGCAGGATGCCACGCAGCAGGCCGTGGTGGCCATCCAGTCCATTACCGGCACCATTGCCAAGGTGAATGAAATCTCGGCCGCCATCGCCGCTGCGATTGAGGAGCAGGGGGCCGCCACGCAGGAGATTGCCCGCAATGTGCAGCAGGCGGCCCTTGGTACCCATGATGTGTCTTCTACCATCGTCTGCGTCCGCTCCGCGGCGGGGGAGACGGGGACGGCGGCCATCCAGGTGCTGGGCGTGGCATCCAATGTACAGCAGCAATCCAACCAGCTGACGGATGTGGTCAGCACCTTCCTGGCGGATGTCAAAGCCGCGTAATACCAATCTCCCGGGCCTGTTGAAGAAGTCCTGATATTTTGATTCGATGGCGATGTCACGGGAGGCATCGCCATGTTGGGTCAAAAGGATCGTCGTCAGCCTGAGCTGTTTGTGGCGTGCTCGCTGCGGGAGCTGCT
>NZ_WIDQ01000019.1 GCF_009495745.1 Niveispirillum sp. SYP-B3756 | reverse complement strand
AGCAGCTCCCGCAGCGAGCACGCCACAAACAGCTCAGGCTGACGACGATCCTTTTGACCCAACATGGCGATGCCTCCCGTGACATCGCCATCGAATCAAAATATCAGGACTTCTTCAACAGGCCCGGTCATCATTCATGACCGTTGGTAATGCTGCGACTGCCGCCGCGCCGCACGTGCGGCGTAGCCAAGCCAGCGGATGCTGGCGCCGGCGATTGAGGGGCATGACTTGATCCGGCCCCTCAATCGCCGGCAAAAGTATGATTATTTATACCAGCGGGGTAGGATAGGCACGGGGATGGCCCTGTCAATGACGGGTAGAGCCAGCCATTCCCGCCCCTGCCGGGGGAAAGCCCAGCCCCGCTATTTCTCTGACAAATCGTGCAATTTTGCCGATCAGCCTGAGGATGACTATCCCAAAAGCTGGAAAACCGGGCTATAATGGCCAGCCCGGCACCTCTGCCGGGCAAAGGGAAACCCGCAGGGTGAAGATGCGTCAGCGCAAGGAACAGACCGGTCCCCGGACCACCGGCTTGAATACCACATCCATGAAGCGGATCCATGGTTCCATCGCCCATGATCTGGGCGTGGATATTGTCACCGGCATTTACAAGCCGGGCGACACGCTGCCGGGGGAGATTGAGTTTTCCGAACAGCTGGACGTCTCACGCACCGCCTATCGGGAGGCGGTGCGCATCCTGTCCGCCAAGGGGCTGGTGGAAAGCCGGCCGCGCACCGGCACGCGGGTGACGGAAAAGGAACGCTGGAACCTGCTGGACCCCGACGTGCTGGCCTGGATGTTTGAGGGTGAGCCGAGTGTGGAATTCATCCGCGGCCTGTTTGAACTGCGCATGATCATCGAACCCTCGGCCGCCGAGCTGGCCGCCGTCCGCCGCAGCGGCGCCGATCTGGCCCGCATGGGCCACGCGCTGGAGGAAATGGCACGCCACGGGCTGGCCACGGAGGCGGGGCGGGAGGCGGACCAGCTATTCCACCACGCCATTCTGGAAGCCTCGCGCAACGCACCACTGATGACCCTGTCCAGCACCATCTCCGCCGCTGTCAGCTGGACCACCATTTTCAAACAGCGCAAGCGCAAGCTGCCGCGCGACCCGGTGGCCGACCACCGCGTTCTTTATGAAGCCATCGGCAACAGCGATCCGGTGGCGGCACGGGCCGCCATGGTGGATCTGGTGCGGCTGGCGCAGGAAGATACGGAACTGTCGCTATAGGCAGGGTGTGCCGCTGCGCCACCATCCGCGCTGTCCTGACTTCCCCCTACCCTTAAAGAAAGAGAGTCACAATACCCCGTTTGTTGATCGGGACATGCTTACCTTATACCTTAGCAATCGGAAATCCGGCGCAAACCCCGCCGGCTGCCATGGTAATCGGAAAGCTTGGTGCGATCATGAATAACATTCCCCCCGCCGCCCCGCAGACCCTGACCGGTGGTGAAGGCGATGACCGCCTGACAGGCGGGGCCGATGCCGATGTGATAACCGGGGGTACGGGGAACGACACGCTGACCGGTGGCGGTGGCAATGACAGCCTCGACGGCGAGGACGGCGCTGATGTGCTGTATGGTGACGGCAAGACCTCTGGCAATGATACGCTGAGAGGCGGGGCCGGCGCGGATTCCCTGTATGGCGGCGATGGCGACGATCTGCTGGATGGCGGTGACGACGATGATTACCTGTCGACCTATGGCTATACAGGCAAGACCACACTGATCGGCGGCCTGGGCAATGATGGGCTTTATGCCGGGGACGGGGCTGACAGCCTGAACGGCGGGGAAGGTCAGGATACGCTGTATGGCAATGCGGGGAACGACACGCTGATCGGTGATCTGGGCAACGATTACCTGGATGGCGGTGCCGGCGATGACAGGCTGGACGGCGGCGCTGGCAAGGATTCGCTCTATGGCGGCCTGGGCAATGACAGTCTGGATGGCGGTGACGATGATGATTACTTGTCCACGTCCGGCTCTCTCGGCAAAACCACGCTGATTGGTGGCACCGGCAATGACACGCTTTATGCCGGGGACGGGGCTGACAGCCTGAACGGCGGGGACGGCCAGGATAAGCTTTACGGTGCTGCCGGCAATGACACGCTGACCGGCGAACAGGGCGATGATTACCTGGATGGCGGCGCCGGCGATGACAAGCTGGACGGTGGCGTCGGCAAAGATTCGCTCTTTGGCGGTGGCGGCAACGACAGTCTGGATGGCGGCACCGAAGATGATTTCCTGTCCACATATTATTATAGCGGCAAAACCACGCTGATCGGCGGTGCTGGCAATGACACGCTGCTGGCGGGGGATGGGGCTGACACCCTGTCCGGCGGGGATGGCAACGATAGCTTGCGTGGCTATGCGGGTAACGACACGCTGACCGGCGATCTGGGAAATGACTTCCTGGACGGGGGGGATGGCGATGACAAGCTGGACGGCGGTGCCGGCCGGGATTCGCTCTATGGCGGTGGCGGCAACGACAGTCTGGATGGCGCCGCCGACGATGATTTTCTCTCCACCAGCGGCTTTACCGGCAAGACCATACTGATCGGCGGCACCGGCAATGACACGCTCCAGGCGGGGGACGGGAATGACAGCCTGAATGGCGGGGACGGGAATGACAGGCTGTCCGGCAATGCGGGTAACGATACGCTGATCGGTGATCTGGGCGATGATTACCTGGATGGCGGTGCTGGCGATGACAAGCTGGATGGCGGTGCCGGCAGGGATTCGCTCTATGGCGGTGGCGGCAACGATAGTATTGATGGCGGTGCCGATGATGATTTCCTGTCCACGGCGGGCTTTTCCGGCAACAGCACGCTGATCGGCGGCACCGGCAATGACACGCTGGTGGGCGGTGACGGAACGGATACAGCCGTCTTCTTAAGCAATTACGCCAACTATACCGTCACCACCGAAGGGTCAGCCGTCCTGGTCATCAGCAATACCGGGGAAGTGGATACGCTGACCGGTATTGAAATGCTGAAATTCAATGACCGGACCGTTGCCGCCCCCGTTCTCCCGGTCCTGACCGCCAGCGCCCCGCGCCCGGTGCTGGAAGTGGATAGTGGCGGCGTCAGCAAGATGGTCTTTACGATCAACCTGTCTATCGCTTCCACCTCGGCGGTCACTTTCACTGTCCGCACCGACGGTGGCACCGCGACAGCGGGCCAGGATTACATGGTGGTGGATCAGACGATCACCATGGCACCGGGAACGAAAAGCACCACGGTGACGCTGAATATCCTGGGCGACCGCATCCTGGAAGGCAACGAGACCGTACAGTTGCTGATCAGCGACCTGAAGGGTGCCCAACTGCCCGGTGGTGCCAGCACCCTGACCACCACGGGCACGATTATCGATGATGATGCCATTGATCCGGTCTTCACGCTGGAAGCATATCGCATCCTGAACCCGGATGTGGCGGCGGCCTTTGGTAATGACGATGCCGCCACCATCCGGCATTACATTAACTATGGCCGGGCAGAGGGTCGGCCCAGCGACGGGTTCGACCTGGAATCCTATGCGGCCCTGAACCCGGACCTGTTCAACGCCTTCGGATTTGACAGTGCCGCGCTGAGCAACCATTACCAACGCTTCGGCCGGACGGAACAGCGGCCTTCCATTGGTTTTGATGCCGAAGCTTATGCGGCCTTGAACCCCGACCTGTTCAATGCGTTCGGCCTGGATAAGGCCGCGCTGATCCGTCACTATGTAACCAACGGTCAGGCAGAAGGCCGCCCAATCCTGGGGTTTGACGTTGAATCCTATGCGGCCATGAACCCCGACCTGTTCAATGCTTTCGGCCTGAACAGTGCTGCACTGATCAATCATTACATCAATTTCGGCCGGGCGGAGAAGCGGGAGACCACTGGTTTCGACGTAGAGACCTATGCCGCCCTGAACCCCGATCTGATGGATGTTCTCGGCTACAATCCAACGGCCCTGATCGCCCATTACCAATATGCCGGCCGGGCAGAAGGGCGCCCGGCCTTCGCCCTTAGCACCGCCAGCGGCATGATGGCCGAGCACAGCCTGGGCCTGCTGGGCATGGTGGAAGATCTGGGGTGAGGGCAAAGGCCGGCCTGAAGGGAAGGAGAACTCCCTTCATGCCGGCAGTCGCTGGCCTCCGACCCGCCTAAAGGGCAGCCTTCAGGCGGGTTGGTGTCAATTAAACGTGTAGCGCACACCGAGAGAGAAGGTGCGGGCCAGCAGCAGGGTGCCGAGATTGTACTGTTCGGCATTGCCGGCATTGTCGAACTTGTAATAGTTCTGCTGCTTCGACCGGGTCAGGTTGACCGCATCAAAGGTCAGCCCCACCTGATCGGTGACATTCCAGGAAAGCTGGAAATCCAGGCTTTCCTCCGGCTTGAACCAGACGCCGATCGGGTTGGCGAACAGCCGCGCCTCGTTATTATGCAAGAAGCCCTTGCGCCAGACATAGGACAGGCGTGCCCCCACCGGGCCATGATCATAAACCAGGGTGGCATTGTAGGAGAGCTTGGAGACACCGAAGAATTGTGAGCTGGTCTGGCCGACAATATTCCCGGCGGCATCCGATAGCGGGATATTCTGTTTGGAATCCAGCAGGGTCAGGCTGCCGACCACCCCCAGACCATCCAGCATTTCCGGCAGATAATGTGGGAAATAGGTGGCCCCCAGTTCCAGCCCCTTCAACACCCCGTCAGAGGCATTGACCGGGCGGGTGATGGCGAAATAATCCGTCTTGCCGGCGACAATGCCATTATTGGGGATATATTCGCGCACCGTCAGCGGCACCACCAGCCCGTCAATCTCCCGGCGGAAGCCGGTAAGATAGAGGGCACTGTCCCGGTCGAAATACCATTCGACCGCCAGATCGATATTCTTCGAATGGGTGGGCTTCAGGTCGGCGGTGCCGGCACTGCCGCTGCCATAGCCCACATTGGTCAGGTCGCCCGTCAGCGAATAGTTGGGGTTGATATCCCCGAAATTCGGCCGGCGCAGTGTCTCCCCATAATTGAAGCGCAAGCGCACATCGGACGTCACATCATAGCGCGCCGTGAAGCTGGGCAGCCAGCGGGCGGAACTCTGTGATACCTGCGTCAGCGCGCCGTTCTTATAGCGGTCGAAGAAGTCATAATCGGTACCGACATGCACATAGCGGGCACCACCTTGCAGCTTCAAAGGCCGGTTGAAAATATCGATCTCGGCATCGGCCTGGACATAGGCCGATAGGGTTTCCTCATTGATATCAAACACCTTGGCCAGGGAGAGCTGGTCAGATGTCTTCACCTTGTAAAGGCCGCGCACCGTATCGGCATTGTCATAGAGCCAGTAGCCGCTGGGCAGTACCCAGCTTGTCGGCACATCGGCCCGGCCGTCGAAGAAATCCTTGTTGGTGAACCAGGCCTCACTGGGCAGGGTGGAAAGCTTGGCGCCCAGATTGGCGGCGTCCTGCGTGCGGATGGAAGTGGACGCCTTGCGGTCATCATAGCGGAAACCCGCCTTCACCTGACGCAGGAACCCATCATCCCAATTATACTGCCCATCAAGCGTGGCGGTGAAGGCGCTGCCATCGGCGGCATTGGCATTATCGTAAAGCTGCGCCACGTTCCAGTCACTGGGATCGGCCAGCTTCGCATCATCGTCGAAATGATAGGAGGGGATGCCGCCACCGGCATTGAAATCCGTCTTGATCTGCTTGGCCACCCGGTCGGTGCGCATGGCCAGGAACTCGGACTTGTTCTTGCTGGTCTGATAGGCGGCATCGGCAACAATCTTGGCATTGTCGCCGATGGCCCAGTCACCATTCAGCGCATAGACGAAGCTGTCCGTCTTCGACTTGGTGAAATCGCCGCTGTTGAAGCCATAGACATCATCCACCGTCCGGGCCTTGACGATGTTGGTTCCGTCATAAAGCTGCACCGGGCCGGGATTGCCCCACCAATCGACAAAGCTGAACTGCAGGCTGTTGAAGGTGGTGCCCCGGAAACCGGAATAAAAGAATTCCGCCGTATAGGTGGAATTGTCGTTGGGGGACCATTGTGCGGCGGCATTGACCGAGGGCCGTTCCCGCTTGCCATACAGGTCACTGCTGAACACGGCATCGCGGGACAGGTAATAGGGCACCTTGGCGCCATTGATGGTCAGCGCCGAACCGGGGGCCGTGGGCAGGCCGTAATCCAGGCCGGGCGTCCAGTTGACATTCTTGTCACCGGGGAAGATGCGTTCCAGCGGCTTCAGGCCGGCTGCGGTGGGCGGGGTTTCGGTGGCGAACGGCACCATGGCGCCCGCCGTGGTGGACATGTTGCGGTATTTGGAGCGGTTATAGCTGCCATTGACCAGCAGGCCGAACTCCCCGGCCCCCGTCTCCCAGCGGTCGCTGACCAGCATGGCGACGTTGGGGTTATAGGTGTCGGCTTCCTCATTATAGGTGCCGCGCGCCAGACCGGAGATGGTGAAGCCGTCGAAATCGAACGGCCGGCGGGTTTCCACATTGATCTGGCCGGCCAGGCCGGTTTCCATCTGGTCAGCGGCGCGCGTCTTATAGACATCCACCTTCTTCACCAGATTGGCCGAGACATCCTGCAGGGCAAAGGACTGGCCGGCGGCGGTGAAGATATTGCGGCCATTCAGTGTGGTCAGCGGGTCGGTCAGACCCCGGATGGTGACGGTCGCCACCTCCCCGCCGCCCCGGTCGGTGACCTGGATGCCGGTCAGGCGCTGCAGCGCCTCCACCACATTATTGTCGGGCAATTTGCCGACATCCTCGGCCACGATGGAATCAACGATCTGCGTGGATTCCCGGCGCACATTGATGGCACCCACCACCGAGGCGCGCACGCCGGTGACGATGATTTCTTCCAGTTGATCAGCCTGCTGCGCCTGGGCAGCACTGGTCAGTGTGAGAACGAGCATGGATGCGGAACAGAGTCCGCGTGGCGTGATGGCCATGGATATCCTCCCCCAGAGGTCGCGGCGCATTGGTGCGCCTTTTTAAATTACTCAGACTATTTAATGCTCAGACAAATAAGGCGCAAGCAGTATTTCTGTCATGAAAGGGGGTGGCGATGTGGATGTGGCGGTTTGGGCACAGGGGGGCTTTTCAAAGCCTTGCCCTTGCGCCGCGCCATTCCCCGCACCGGCGGGGAATGGTGGCTGAGCGGCTAGAAATGGCAGGGGAAGTTTCGGAACGGATTCCCCCCCTTGCACATCCTATTTATCAGACAAATCCCCCTAATCCACCAGCCACCGCGCCGCCTGCCCCGCAGCGGTGCCGATGGTTAGCCGTTCCCCGGCCGCCGCCAGCGCCCGGCCGGGCGCCCCCGCCAGGACCAGCCGCACGGCACCGCCGCCGGCATCCTGGCGGGCAAAGGCGGTGGCCTGGGCGCGGGGGGCCAGGGTGACCGCCGCCCCCTGCCCCAAAGTCACCGCCAGATCCGGCCGCAGGATGGGGGAGAGCAGGAAGCTGTCAGCCCCCGGATTAACCGGAACAGCCCGGAACTGTGTCGCCGGCAGCGCGCCACTGCCGATCCGCAGCCCCTCCCCCGCCTGCGCCAGGAAGCGCCCCGGATGCCCCGCCGGGCTGAACCGTTCCGGCAAAGCCCCGTTGCCCACCGGCACACCGAAATCGGGGGTGCCGTCGGGCTGGTAGTAAAGCCGCTGGATGCGGGTATGGCGGTTGGGGTCGAACAGGGAATCACCCTTGATGTCCCGGTAATCGCGCCCATGATAGACTAGAATGTCGCGGCCCTGTTCATCCACGGTGAAGCTGTTATGGCCGGGGCCATAGACACTGGTTTCGGTACAGGAAACAAACACCGGCTGCGGCGATTTCTGCCAGACGGCCGGGTCCATGATGTCGGCATCATCGGGGGCCGTCAGCAAGCCCAGGCAATAGCGGGCATCGGTGGCGCTGGCGGAATAGGTCAGGAACAGCCGGCCATTGCGGGCCAGCAGGGCCGGCGCTTCGGCCACCTTATAGCCCCGGATTTCCCAGTCCAGGGTCGGCACGGTCAGCCGGGCCGGCGGCCGGGCCAGGGTGGTGGGGCTGGCCAGCGGTGCCAGATAGAGGTTGGAGTTCGTCTCGATCCCCGGCTCCTTCTGCGCCCAGCAGATATAGCGCACGCCGCGATGGCTGAAGATGGTGGAATCCAGGGTGAAACTGTCCCACGGTGTCTGCAGCTGGCCGGTCAGGGTCCAGGTACCGGTCAGCGGATCGGCATCGCGGCAGCTCAGCACATAGGTGCGGATATGGAACGGCTCCCCGCTATCGCCAGCGGCGAAATAGAGGTGCCAGGCCCCGTCGAACCAATGCAGTTCCGGCGCCCAGATATAGCCGCCCAGCTTGCCCGTCGCCGGGCGGCGCCAAACCACGGCTTCGCTGTCATCCGCCGCCAGCCCGGCCAGGGTGGGGCTGCGGCGGATGATCAGCCGGTCATATTCCGGGACGGAACCGGTCAGGTAATAATGCCCATCCGTATGGCGGAACACCTGCGCATCGGCGCGCTGGCGCACCAGCGGGTTCAGCGGTGCCGCTGCCGGGGCCGGACCGGCCGCTGCGCGGGCGGCACCGTTGAACAGGCTGCCGCTGGCCGGCAGGCTGGCGGCCCCGGCCAGGAACAGGCGGCGGGAAAGGGCGCTGTGCATCATGGTCCGTCCCCTCAATAATCCGCCACCGGCCAGCCTTCCGCATCCCAGCGGATGGGGGCGATACGCAGGGTGGAAGCGCCGTTATTCTGCCGATCATAGGCGTGATAGACGACATACCAGGTGCCGTCCTTGTCCTGAAACGCGCCGGGATGACCGGGGCCGCGGAAGCGCTGCTGTTCAGGCAGGTCGGCGCGCAGGAAGATGCTGCCGCCACCCTGCATCATCGGGCTGCCATCGCGGCCCAGATAGGGGCCGGTAATCTCCTGCGACCGCCCCGCCACGGTGTAATAGGTGCTGTTTACCCCCTTGCAGCAATAATCATAGGAGGCGAGCAGCCAGTAATAGCCGCCATGGGGAATGATGAAGGGGGCTTCCACCGGGGCGGGCGCGCCGGCCGGTGCCGGACGGCGGGCGATGGAATAGGGTTTGGCATCGGGTGCCGGCTTACCGGTCTTGGCATCCAGCGGGAACAGTTTCAGCCCGGTCCAGAAGCTGCCCAGGGCCAGCCAGTGGCGGCCCTGCGCATCCACGATGAAATTGGGGTCGATGGCGTTGAAATCATCCTTCTCCGTCGACATCAGGACCATGCCCTGATCCTTCCAGCCGTAACCGGCGGCCTTGGGGTCCAGCGTCGGGCTGGTGAACAGGCCGATGGCAGAGCGGTTGGACCCGAAGGTGGAGACGGCATAGTACAGCCGATATTCCCCATTCACGAAGGAGACATCGGGCGCCCACATCTCCTTCGTGCCGGGCACGGCCTTTTGCGCCCAGTCCGGGATCTGGGTGAAAAGCGGGCCGGTGGCTGTCCAGTGCTTCAGGTCCGTGGAGGTGCGGGAGAGGATATAGCGACCCTTATTGCCTGGCACCCCGGTACCGAACACGTAATAGGTCTCACCTTCCCGGATGATCACCGGATCATGGGTGGGGGCCAGATCGCCGGTCAGTTGGGCATTCAACGTACCGCCAACCTTTTCCCCCACCTGCTGCGCCAGGGCCGGCGCCGCCAGCAGCAACAGGGAAAGGGCGGTCGTGGCCAGGGTTTTCTGCAACGCCATGGTTTCCTCCTGATTTCTTTCTGGGTACAGGGGCAGCGCTTTTCGGCTGCTTTGCCGCTTAGGGTCCGTCCATAAACTTCTTACATTTCTCCAAACACTTAACCGTCATTCCCGCGAAGGCGGGAATCCATACGACAGAACGGATTTTGGATTCCCGCCTGCGCGGGAATGACGGCGGTGAGATCGTGAGGGTTCACAAAGCACAGCAACTTTCCGGACGGACACTTTTAGAGCAAGGCTTCTGCCGGCCGCCTCAGCGCAGGTCCAGCACCACCACCGATTTGGCCGGCAGCGTCACCGTCAGTACCCCGCCTTCGATGCGTGCATCGCTGAAGGCGGCGGGCTTCACCACATCCGGTGCGTTGAAATCATTATGGGCGTTGATGGCAGATGCCGTCAGCACCCGGCCGCTGACGGCGCTGGCGCTCACCCCCTCCAGCTTCACCGTCACCTTGTTGGCGTTATTGGGGTCCAGGTTGGACAGGCCGACATGCAGCCGGCCATCCTTGGCCCGCACCGCCGAGCCGCTGACGGCCGGCATCGTCCATTTATCCTTGGTGTAGCTGGGCGTGTCGATGCTGATGGGCAGCACGGTGGCATCCTGCCAGGGCTGATACATCTCAAACACATGGTAGGTGGGCGTCAGCACCATCTTGGGCCCATCCGTCAGCACCATGGCCTGCAGCACATTCACCATCTGGGCAATGGCGCTCATCCGCACGCGGTCGGCATGGCGGGCAAAGATATCCAGGGTGGTGGAGGCAACCAGCGCATCACGCAGCGTATTCTGCTGACGCAGGAAGCCCGGATTGGTGCCGGGATCGCCGGCATACCACGTGCCCCACTCATCCACCGCCAGCCAGACCCGCTTCTGCGGATCATATTTATCCATGATGGCGCTGTGCCGGGTGATCAGATCATCCATCCGCCGGGCCTCGGCCAGGGTCTCGGCCCAGCCGGCCTCATCGAACTGGGTGGCGGATGCCTTGGGCGGCCAGGCGCCGGGAACGGTGTAATAATGCAGCGACAGCGCATCCAGCTGTTTGGCGGCGACGCGCATCATCGTCTCCGTCCAGTCAACATCATCCACATTGGCGCCGGCGGCGATCTTGATGATCTTGGAACCGGCCGGCACCTTGATGAAGGTGGCATAGCGGCGGGTGACATCGGCGGCATATTCGGCGCGCATATTGCCGCCACAGCCCCACAGCTCATTGCCGACGCCGAAATAGGGCACTTGCCAGGGCTGTTTCTGGCCGTTCCTCGCCCGCTCCTCGGCCAGGCTGCCGGCGGGGGCGGTCATATATTCCACCCAATCGGCCATTTCCTGCGGCGTGCCATTGCCGACATTGCCGGCCACATAGGGTTCCGCCCCCAGCTGCTTCACCAGCTCCATGAATTCATGGGTGCCGACACTGTTGGGTTCGGTCACGCCACCCCAATGGGTGTTCACCTTCACCGGCCGCTTGTTCTGCGGCCCCACCCCGTCGCGCCAATGATATTCATCGGCAAAGCAGCCGCCCGGCCAGCGCACCACCGGCACTTTCAGCCGGCGCAACGCCTCGACCACATCAGTGCGAAAGCCATTGCGGTTGGGGATATTCTTGTCATTGCCGACCCACAGCCCGCCATAGATGCCATGGCCCAGATGTTCGGCAAACTGGGTGAAGATGCGGCGATCATAGGTGGGGCCGGGCCGGTCGGCCTGGATGGTGGCGCTGGTGGGCTTGCCAGCCGTCTGGCCCAGGGCGGCCGACACCAGGGCGCTGACGGACAGCAGAACGGCCGTGATCCGGCGCAGGGACGCGATCATGGGTTTCCTCCGTTTAATTTTTTTGATTTTCATCGGCAAGGTCGGGCGGTGCGGTTACCCCTGCAACCGCCCGGCCACCGTCACAGCGACTTTACCGCCACATCCACCGCCGCCGCGCGTTTCAGCCGGTTGCGGGCCGGCAGGGTGAAGGGGGCGGCGGCGATTTCGAACACATCGCCTTCCTGCGTGCGCACCCCGTCGCTGAAGGAGAGCGTAGCGGTACCGAAGAAATGCACATGCACATCGCCGGCGCGGCGGAACAGATCATATTTAAAATGATGATGTTCCAGATTGGCCAGCGTGTGGGACATGTTGTCCTCACCGGACAGGAAGGGCTTCTCCCAGATCACCGCGCCGTCGCGGACAATCCGGCTGCTGCCTTCCACATGGGCGGGCACATCACCGATCAGCAGTTCCGGCCCCAGCGACGCCTGGCGCAGCTTGCTATGGGCCAGCCACAGGTAATTATGCCGCTCCGTCACATGGTCGGAAAACTCGTTGGCCAGCGCCAGACCCAGGCGGTAGGGCGAGCCATCGGGGCCGATCAGATAGATGCCGGCCAGTTCCGGCTCCTCCCCGCCATCCTTGGCGAAGGACGGCATGGTCAGCGGCTGTTCCGGGTCGACCAGTTGGGAACCATCGCCCTTATAGAACCATTCCGGCTGCTGGCCCACCTGTCCGGGGGCGGGCTTGCCGCCCTCCAGCCCTTCCAGGAACATGCGCATGGAATCGGTGACAGCACCCTGCTGGGCGGCCTTATGCATCTTGTCGCGGCCTTCCGCCGACCCCAGATGCGTCAGCCCGGTGCCCGCCAGCACCAGATGCGCCGGGTCTTCATGATCAATGGGGGCCAGCAGACGCCCGGCCGCCAGTTCGGCGGCGATATCCACGGCCGCCCCCTGGCCACAGGCCGCCGCTTCCTCAGCCAGGGAGTGGCCGGCGGCAATGGCGCGCAAGGCCAGTTCGCGCACGGAAGTGACGCCGGACAGGAAACAGGCCGCTTCCCCTTGCGCGAAGATCACCGAACGCGCGCCATCGGCGGCGCGATGCTGCAACAGACGAAGTGCCATCTTTCCTCTCCCGTCACGCCGCTTCGGGCGCACTGTTCATTTCCAGCCGGGGAACCGGCTTGCCAATAACTCTGACATATTACAGGTGGGCTGGATTGGCAATGATGGATGCGCACGGAAGAGGATGAAACAAAAACGCTGGCCCCTCCCAAGGAGGGCCAGCGTCAGGATTATCTATTTGTCTATGTAATTTATGGGGGTGTTGCTCAGATCAGCGCATCCCCCGGCATATCCGACCCCATGGCCAGCAGACCCAGCCCACCGCTATCCGCCGGCAGATAGGCGGCGCGGCCTTCCGCCCGGCCGGCATATTGGTAATGGTTGATCAAGGCGGCATGGTCGAGGCCAAAGACACTCAGCAGGTCAGGGTTCAGCACGGCATAGCTTTCCGCGTCGAACCCTGTCGTCTGCCGCCCCTCTGCCTTGCCAAAATTAACATAATGACGGATCAGGGCAGCCTCATTCAGGCCAAAGGCCCGGTAGAGATCCGGATTCAGCGCCGCATAGGCCTCCACATCGAAGCCGATGATCGTCCGCCCCTCCGTCTTGCCACTATTGATGTAATGGCGGATCAGGGCGGCATGGTCGGTGCCAAAAGCGTTGAACAGGTCCGGGTTCAAGGCTGCATAGGCATCGACATCAAATCCGCTGGTCGCCCGTCCCTCCGCCTTGCCGAAGCGCAGATAATGGTTGGTCAGTGCCGCTTCGTTCAACCCGAAGGCGCTGAACAGGTCGGGATTCAGGGCGGCATAGGTTTGCGTATCAAAGCCCGTGGCCACCCGCCCCTCGGCCTTGCCGTAATTCACATAATGCCAGGTGAGGCTCACAGCATTATTGCCGAATACCGCCACCAGATCGGGGTTGAGCGCACGATAGGCGGAAAGGGAGAAGACCGGATTGGTCGCCAGATCATCATTCAAAATGGTGCCGGTGACGGTCAGGCTGCTGCTGCCATCCAGCAGCCGGGCACCTTGCAGATTGCTGATCACCAGTTGGACGGTTTCATCCTTTTCCACCAGCCCGTCGCCCCGCACATCCACGGTGACGCTGGCCGTCGTCGCCTTGGCGGCGATGGTCACCGTACGGTCGATGGCCGTATAATCGGTTCCCGCCGTGGCCGTGCCACCGCTGGTGCGCACGGTGAAACTGACAGCATTGCTGGCCGCTTCCGACAGGCTGACCGTATAGACCAGTTGCGCCACCTTGCCTGTCGCCCCTTCCAGGACCGGCTTGGCGCTGACCGAGAGATAGGGCGTGCCGGGGGTGACGGTCGGGGCGGCGACGGTGCGATCAGCGAATTTCAACCATTCGATACCGCTCAGCGTATCCACCTCCCCGTTGCCGCTGGTGACGCGGATATCGCTTCCCTGCAGACCGATGCTGTAGCTGGCATAGGTGCCGGCAAAAATGGCGGTATCCGTCCCTGCCCCGCCCACCAGCGTGTCATTCCCGGCCCCGCCGGTCAGGCTGTTATCCGTGGCATTGCCGGTCAACAGGTCGTTGCCATTGCCGCCGATGGCATTTTCAATGACGGTGCCGTAACCGATGAAGAACTGACCGGCTGTCAGGAACAGGTCACTTTTCGCACCGAACCAGCCCCAGCCACCATCACGCAGATCAATGGTCACCGCCTGGGTGGCGCCGCTGGCCGATACGGTATCATTGCCGCCACCATCCCAGATATAGCGGCCAACCTCGGTTGACGACAGGGTATAGCTATCGGCCCCGTTGCGAATATCCTTGTTGGGACCATAGATGTACTGGATGGCGGCAATGTCATAAACACCCAGATTGCCGCTGTTACTGCCATTATAGGACATCACGGTGTTGCTGCGGCTATCCTCTGCTGTCGGCAGATAGGGCGGGGAAGCGCCACCACCCCCGGCATTATAGTTGCCCGGATGCTTGAACCCCAGCGTATGGCCGATTTCATGAATATAGGTGCTGAGCGGCACGCCATCGGAATCCATCCAGACGCTGCCCGCCGCCGTGCCGAGATCGGCATAGCCGGCAGCCGATGTCAGGCTGGCAGCGGCGAATTGAATGTCCGGCGCAGTGGCGGTTTCAACAAAACGGACATTCGCCACCGCCGCCCATAGGGCAAAGGCGTCCCGGGCCAATTCCTTTTCCGCTGCATTGAACACACGCGGATCAGTGCCGCCATAAAACAGCTGCACCGACAGATCCGTCCGCCAGCCAAAGGTGACAAGGGCCTTATCCGTGTTTTCCCGCGCCATATGGGAGTAATTGGCGACAACGGACTGGATAAAATAAGGGGCTGCCGAGCCGTCGCCGACATAGCGGATATTTTCAATTGAACTGTCGGCAACATAGCCTCGAACCGACACGATCGCCGTGTCGCTGGCCCCGCCTGTATCCCAGATCGTATCTTTCAGATCGTCAATATAATAAGTGTCATTGCCGTCGCCGCCATTCAGTGAGTCGGTACCGGCCCCGCCGGTCAGGGTGTCGTCACCATCACTCCCGTACAGCGTATCATTGCCGGCGCCACCGATCAGGATGGCGTTGGAAGCAGTGCCATAGGTGGACAGATAATCATCCCCGTCCCCACCATCCAGGCTGTCATTGCCACCGCCGCCATAAAGCGTGTCATTGCCGGCCCCGCCGGTCAGACTGTCATTGCCGGTGCCGCCATCCAGCGTATCGTTGCCGGCTCCACCGGTCAGGGTGTCATTGCCGGCATATCCATAGGCACCGTCATCCCCGTCGCCGCCATCCAGGCTGTCATTGCCATCGGCGCCATAGAGCATGTCATTGCCGGTGCCGCCGCGCAGGGTATGATTGCCGGTCATGCCATAGGCTGACAGGTAATCATTATCGGCCCCGCCATCCAGCAGGTCATTCCCGATACCGCCATAAAGCGAATCCCGCCCGGCCCCACCGATCAACGTGTCATTACCGGCTTCATTACCGTAGATGACATCACTGCCATCACCACCATCAAGGCTGTCATTACCGGCCAGGCCCTGCAGCGTGTCATTGCCGGCCAGGCCGGTGATTGTGTCGGCATCGGCCCCGCCGGTCAGGCGGTCATTGCCGCTGGTACCGGTGATGGTCTGCGGGGCGGCCAGGGGGCTGGCCAGCCCTTCATCCGCAGGGACGGCCATGGGGGCGGCGGCCGACTGATCTGCCGGCGCGGGAAGATCAGCAGTCGGTGTGCCGCCCAGGAAGGGCAACATCAAGATATTCTGAAGATTGCCGCAAGCAATGCACATGACCAACCCCTGTCAATCAAAGCTGAATTATTTCCGTTTTGTTTCCATGATGGCACTGACAATCCTGGAATTCCGGAAATGATACGATGCCTGCAGGGACTTTCCAATGCGATTCAGGTCATGGGGGATTGGCTTACAACATCACATCAATCCATCATCCACAATACCGGCCACGCCTATGGCGCTCAGGTTGCCGCCGTCGGGGGCCAGAAAGATCGCGCGATGTTCTGATCGGCCGATCGTCCGATAGTGCTGAATCAAGGCCTCATGGTTCATGCCGAAGGCCCCCAGCAGATCGGGATTGAGGATGGCATAGGTTTCGGCATCAAAACCGTTTGTGCCCCCCCCGTCCCGGCTCAGCCCGTCGATGAGGTTACCCAGGCCTTCCAATGGCGGACCGTAGGGCCTTTCCTGCTGCGCTGGATTGAACGCGGCAGCGGCCTCCTTGTCATAGCCAAGCGTAGCCCGGCCTTCCGCTCTGCCATAATCAATATAATGCTGCACCAGGGCCGTACGATTCTCCCAAAAGGCATTGTGCAGATCAGGATTAAGCGCCGAATAGGAAATGGCATCAAAGCCATAGGTCGCGCGCCCTTCCGCCCGGCCATATTGCTGGTAATGGTTGATCAGGGCGTTTTCATCCAGCCCGAAGGCGGCGAACAGGTCGGGGTTCAGCGCGGCATAGGCCTCCGGATTGAACCCACTGGCCGCCCGCCCCTCTGCCCGGCCGTAATTGAGATAATGCCAGGCCATGGCCGTGGCATCATTGCCATAAGCCGCCGCCACATCCGGGTTCAGCGCCCGATAGGCGGCGATGGAAAATTGCGGCGGGATGTCATTATCCACCACAAGCCCATAGAGAGAGGTGCTTTTCTGCTGCCACGCCAGGCTGGTACCCTGAAGGTCACTGATAACCAGTTCGATGGTCTTGTTCCCCTCATAGATTTTGTCACCCAGCACATCGATGGCAACCGTCACGCCGCTCTGCCCCGGGGCGATGGTCACCCATTGCTTCAGGGCAACATAATCGGTGCCGGCTTTGGCGGTGCCGTTGCTGCCGGTCATCACGAAGAAACTGACCGGCTTGTCGGATGTCGTGGTCCAGCCCGTCGCGTCGGTCAGTTTCATGCTATAGACCAGCTGGCTGACACCACCGGCATCCCCTTCCACCACCCAGCCGCCCTTGGCCGTCAGGATAGGGTCGGCGGGGGTTGGCGGCCCCGGGATCGCCAGCGGCGGGGTGGCGATGGTCATATCGGCGAATTCCAGCCATTCAATCCCTGATATCTGATCCGTCTCCCCATTATTTCGGGTGATGGTCAGGTCGTAATAGCCGGGAAAAATGGTGTATTCGGCAAATTTTCCGGCAAAAACTGCCGTATCCTGCCCCGCCCCGCCGCCCAGCGTATCATTGCCGGGGCCGCCGGTCAGGCGGTTATCGGCGGCATTGCCGATCAGCACGTCATTGCCATAGCCCCCCACGGCGTTTTCAATGACGGTGCCATAGCCGATCATGAACTGACCGGTGCCGCCCAGCAGCCGACCCTGAGGGAAATAGTCAATGTCGTCTGCGAATGTGCTGAAGGCACCTTCGGCCAGATCGATCCTGACACGCCGGCCCGACCCTTCGGCCGAAACCGTGTCATTGCCACCGCCATCCCAGATATAGCGGGTCGCATCCGCCACATTGACGAAATAAGGATCGTCCCCGGCGCGGAAAGTTTTATTGGGGCCAAAGAGATATTGAATGGCCGCAATATCATAAATTCCCAATGTAGATACATCATCACCGTTATAGGACATCACGGTATTGATAAGCGTATCTTCATAAGGTGGGAGAAATGGCCGCTCTCCATTACCGGAAAAGGCATCATAATCGCCAGGATGTTTCAACCCCAACACATGCCCGATCTCGTGCAGATAGGTCAGAGAGGGGGATTCGGTGGCATTGATCCAGATACTGCTGCCAGATTTCGTCAGGACTGCATAGCCACCCGCCTGCATCTGCGCGGCGGCAAACTGCACATCGGGCACGGTTCCGGCGGGGGCTTCCACAAAGCTGATATCGGCAACCGCCGCCCATTGGGCAAAGGCGGCGCGGGCCTGCTCCTTCTCCATGCTATTCAAGCTGCGCGGGTTGGTGGCACCGCCATAAAGCCCCGTCGACAGATCCTGTTGCCAGCCGTAGGTAATAACGGGGGACGATCCGACATGGGGTGTCACCCCCCGATAGCTGGCGACCAGTGCCTGGATGAAGTAGGGCACGTAATAGATGTCGGATGCGGCCTGGGTGGTTCCCACGCTGGCCGCCGGCAATGCCGATACCGTCCCGAGCGCCTCCACGGAAAACAGGCACTGGTTTTGCTGATTGCCGCACAGGAAGCACATGGGTTCACCCTTGATCCGTCTATCAAATTATCGGAACCAAAGAGCCCCACCCTGCCCGCCATGGTCCGAAAACATGCTATTTCATACAATTATCCATGCGCATTTCCAATATCAACACAAGTGATAACAGTTTCCGTCCAACGGGAAACAGCGTGATATTCAATCGCCCGGCCCGATCATCGTCACCCGCCGCCAGCCGGTGCCCGATCCCCGATCGGCAAGCAGAAAATATGCGCCCCGTATCTTAAAAAAAAACCCACCCGGCGGGGCAATGCCGGGTGGGGTTTTCAAAAAGGGCCGGTTTCCGCTCGAACAGGGCGAAAACCACCCCCCCCTTCAACCGCTCAATGATTATCCCGCGGCAGGCCCTTGGTCTGGGCGATGCGCTGGTATTTTTCCGCCCCTTCCAGAATGGCACCCGTGTTCATCTGGCCGACGGTGGCGCGCTGGATTTCCTGCCAAGGCGTCTGAGAAGCCGGATAGGCGTAACCGCCAGCCGCCTTCAAGTCGGCCCGGCGCTTGGCCAGTTCCTCATCGGAGACCAGCACATTGACGGTGCAGGTCTTCAGGTCGATGCGAACCCGGTCGCCGGTGCGCAACAGGGCCAGCGCCCCATCCGCCGCCGCTTCCGGAGAAGCATTAAGGATGGAGGGCGAACCGGACGTGCCCGACTGGCGGCCATCGCCGACGCAGGGCAGGGCGGAGATGCCTTCGCGGATCAGATAGGCCGGCGGGCGCATATTCACCACTTCGGCCGCCCCCGGATAACCCACCGGGCCGGCACCGCGCATGAACATCAACGTTTCCGACGTGATGCCCAGCGACGGATCGTCGATGCGGTGATGGTAATCCTCCGGCCCGTCAAACACCACGGCGGGGCCTTCAAAGGCCTCCGGGTCGTTGGGGTTGGAGAGGTAGCGGTCGCGGAATTCCGGGCTGATCACGCTCGTCTTCATGATGGCGGCATCAAACAGATTGCCGCGCAGCACGATGAAACCGGCCTTTTCCTTCAGCGGCTGGCCATAGGGGCGGATGACCTTCTCATCCTCAATCTCCACGCCCCGGCAATTATCGCCAATGCTCTTGCCATTGACGGTCAGCGCGTTTTCGATGATGCGGCCCTGCTGCATCAATTGCGACACCACGGCGGGCACGCCGCCGGCGCGGTAATAATCCTCGCCCAGATATTCGCCGGCGGGCTGCAAATTCACCAGCAGCGGAATATCATGGCCGTGGCTCTGCCAATCCTGCAGGTCCAGTTCCACACCCATATGCCGGGCGATGGCGGCCAGATGGATCGGCGCGTTGGTGGAACCGCCAATGGCGGAATTCACCGCAATGGCGTTCAGGAAGGCTTCGCGCGTCAGAATGTCCGACGGCTTCAGATCTTCATGCACCATCTGCACGGCGCGCAGGCCGGTGCGCCAGGCCACTTCCTGGCGGTCACGATAGGGGGCCGGGATGGCGGCACCGCCGGGCAACTGCATCCCCAGCGCCTCGGCCAGGCTGTTCATCGTGGTGGCGGTGCCCATGGTGTTGCAATAACCCGTGGACGGGGCCGACGACGCCACCAGCTTGATGAAACCGTCATTATCGATCTCACCAGCCGCCAGCATCTGGCGGGCCTTCCAGACGATGGTGCCGGAACCGGTGCGTTCACCCTTGTGCCAGCCATTCAGCATCGGGCCGACCGACAGGGCAATGGCAGGGATATTCACCGTCGCCGCCGCCATCAGGCAGGCGGGCGTGGTCTTGTCACAACCGATGGTCAGCACCACGCCATCCAGCGGATAGCCGTACAGCACCTCCACCAGGGCCAGATAGGCCAGGTTGCGGTCCAGCCCCGCCGTCGGGCGCTTGCCGGTTTCCTGGATCGGGTGAACGGGGAATTCCAGCGGAATGCCCCCCGCCTCCCGAATACCGTCGCGCACCCGCTCCGCCAGCACCAGATGGTGGCGGTTGCAGGGGCTGAGATCGGAACCGGTCTGGGCGATACCGATGATCGGCTTGCCGGAGCGAAGCTCCTCCAGCGACAGGCCGAAATTCAGATAGCGCTCCAGATACAGCGCCGTCATGTCGATATTGGCCGGATTATCGAACCAGGCTCGTGAACGCAGCTTCTTCGGTTCGGTGGGCGCGGGGGTCATCACCAACGGTCCTTCATTCTTACTGGGCAACGGACAAACGGAAACTCATGTCATGCCGATAGGGTTTCCCCGGATCGACACGGGCAGTGGTGAAGCTGGGCTGGTTGGGCGCATCGGGGAATTTCTGCGGTTCCAGGGCGATGCCATCGCTCATCCGGTACAGATGCCCCTGCTTGCCCACCAGCGTGCCATCCAGGAAATTGCCGGTATAGACCTGGATACCGGGCTGGGTTGAGTAAACCTCCAGCACGCGACCGCTATCCGGGTCTTCCAGGCGGGCGGTCAATTTCTGCTTGGGCGTCAGGCCGCTATCGATGGCGAAATTATGGTCATAGCCGCGACCGGCGACGATCTGCGGGTCGGTGCCGTCGCGCAAACCATCGCTCAGCACCCGACCCTTGCGGAAGTCAAACACCGTACCCTCCACCGGCTTCAACTCCCCCGTGGGGATCAGGGCGGCATTAACCGGGGTATAGTGGGAAGCGGGCAGCGTCAGCTTGTGCCGCAGAATACCCAGCGGGCTGCCTTCGCCAGCCAGATTGAAGATGGCATGGTTGGTCATATTGACGATGGTCGGCTTGTCGGTCGCCGCGTCATAGGTCATGGACAGAACGTTATTCTCGTCCAGCGCATAGGTTGTTTTCACCGACAGGGTGCCGGGATAGCCCTGGTCACCATCCGGGCTGGTCAGGGTCAGGGTAACCGATGCCGTCTCACCCTGGCGGATATCGGCCACCTGCCAGTTATGCTTGTCGAAGCCCTTCACCCCGCCATGCAGCGAATTCTGCTTGTCGTTCTGGGTCAGTTGATAGGTCTTGCCATCCAGGGTGAAGCGCCCGTCGGCAATGCGGTTGGCATAGCGGCCCACCGTGATGCCGAAATAGTTCGGCGTCTCCACATAGGGTTTCAGCGTGTCATGGCCCAACACGATATCCGCCACCAGTCCCGTCCGGTCCGGCGCTTTCAGCGCCTGCAGGGTCGCACCATAAGTCAAAATGGTAGCGCTCACACCCTTATTATTGATAAGGGTGATCGCCTCCACCTTGGTGCCGTCGGGCAGTTCGCCGAACGGCGCGCGGCTGGCACTGGCGGCGAGCGCTGCGGAGGAAGCCAACAGGGTGCTGGCGCAAAGGGCGAAGGCCAGGGCCGCACGGGAGTGCTTATTGGACAAGATCGGGGTTCCTCTCTTTTGAAACGATGCGCCGTTGACCGGCTCGCTTTCTGCCAGCTATATACTCATACAAAATAGAATGGAAGCCGTCCCGAGAGGAAACACCCCAAGATGCCTCCAGCACCGATTTCCCAGCCCGGCACCGGCCATCCGGCCGTATCCGCTGTGGTCAACAATTATCGCCCCGTGCTGGCTCTGCTGGCCAGCTTGTTCTTCATCTGGGGCTTCATCACCGTTATCAACAACACGCTGCTGCCGCATTTACGCAGTGTTTTTGACCTGACCTATGCCCAGACGACCTTGATCGAGTCGGTTTGGTTCATCGCCTATCTGGTGGCCTCGGTCCCCTCGGCCAAGCTGATTGAACGGATCGGTTATCGCCGCGCCATGGTGGCGGGGCTGCTGACCATGGCGGTCGGGTCGCTGATGATGGTTCCAGCGGCGCGCATCCCCTCATATGAAGTGACGCTGGTGGCTTTGTTCATCGTGGCGGCGGGTATCGCGCTGCTGCAGGTGGCGGCCAACCCCTATGTTGCCGTGGTCGGCCCGCCGGAAACGGCGTCTTCACGGCTTAATCTGGTGCAGGCGTGCAATTCCGCCGGCACCACGCTGGCGCCCTTGTTCGGCGGTTATCTGATCCTGGGCCGGTCGACCGGCGGCACGGCGGAAGCCGGGGCCACGCTGACGGCAGCCGAACGGCTGGCCGATGCCCAGTCGGTGCAACTGCCCTATCTGATCGTGGCGGCAGTGCTGCTGGTGCTGGCCTTTGTCATCGCCCGTTCCCGCCTGCCCGATATCAGCGCCACGGCGCGCCGGGCCGACGCCGAAGAACGCAAGAAGCATTCGCTGTGGAAGCACCGCAATCTGGTGTTCGGCGTGCCGGCGATCTTCATCTATCTGATTGCCGAAATCGGCGTTGCCAACCTGTTCATCAATTTCATCAGCCAGCCGGATATCGCCGCTGTCACCCATGAACAGGCGTCCAACTATCTGTTCCTGCTCTGGGGCGGCATGATGGTGGGTCGCGTCGGTGGCGGTTATCTGATGCGCTGGATCAAGGCGGAAAACCTGCTGGCGGTCGCCTCCATCGGGGCGTTCCTGGTGATGATGGCCGCGGTGCTGCTGGATGGACCGGTGGCCATGTGGGCGCTGATCAGCGTTGGCCTGTTCCATTCCATCATGTTCCCCACCATCTTTACCCTTGGCATTCGCGGCCTGGGCCCGCTGACGGAAGAGGGGGCGGGGCTGCTGATCATGGCGATTGGTGGCGGCGCGCTGGTTTACTTCCAGGGGATGCTGGCCGATGCCTATGGGCTGCAGACCTCTTTCCTGCTGACGGCGGCGTGTGAGCTATATGTGTTGTTCTATGCCCTGTGGGGCGCCAAGCCGACAGCCGCCATTGCAAGCGGCCATCGGCTGGATTGAGGGTAGTTTGAGATAGGCCCCCCGGTCGTCGGGGGGAGGCGAAGGGGGAGTTTGTTTCGCTATTCACTACCTTGCCACTTCACCACCGTCATTCCCGCGAAGGCGGGAATCCAAAATCCGCGCTGTTTTATGGATTCCCGCCTTCGCGGGAATGACGGTTAAGAGGCTGGAAAAGCAGAGACAGTTTATGGCCTAACTCCCCCCCAACCGCCTGAACGGTAACAGGCCCTTGTTATGATGCCCATGCGGGTATGGTACCCGCCGGAGCGGAGGTGAGTTGAAGATGAGTGTGATCGACGGCAGCATCCTGATCGGTGCCAAGCAGGTTCAGGCCCAGGCCCGGTTCCAGGGCCTGAACCCCGCCACGGGCGAGGTGATCGGCCCCGATTTCTCCGAGGCCGATTCCGGCCATGTGGCGGAGGCCTGCGCCCTGGCGGCGGCGGCCTTCCCCAGCTTCTCCACCCTGTCGCTGGAAGCACGCGCGGCGTTTCTGGAAGATGTGGCCGCCCGCATCCTGGATATTGGCGATGATCTGATCGTCCGCGCCATGGCGGAATCCGGCCTGCCGCGCGCCCGGTTGGAAGGTGAACGCGGCCGCACCGTCGGCCAGTTGCGCCTGTTCGCCGCCGTGGTGCGCCAGGGCGATTGGCTGGATGCCACCATTGATCCGGCCCTGCCCGACCGCGTGCCCCTGCCCCGTCCGTTCCTGGCCCGGGTCAATCAGGCCATCGGCCCGGTCGCCGTGTTCGGGGCCAGCAATTTCCCGCTGGCCTTCTCCGTTGCCGGTGGTGACACCGCCTCGGCGCTGGCTGCCGGCTGCCCGGTGGTGGTGAAGGGCCATCCGGCCCATCCCGGTACGGGCGAACTGGTGGCCCGCGCCATTGCCGCCGCCGTGGCCGCCGCTGGCCTGCCGGAAGGTGTCTTCTCCTATCTGCCGGGCACCACCCAGGTGCTGGGTGGGTCGCTGGTGGCGCATCCGCGTATCAAGGCCGTGGGCTTCACCGGCTCGCGCGCCGGCGGGCTGGCGCTGGCCGCCATTGCCGCCAAGCGCCCGGACCCCATTCCCGTCTATGCGGAGATGAGTTCGATCAACCCGGTGCTGCTGCTGCCGCACGCCGCCGCGTCGCGCGGGGCCGATCTGGCCGCCGCCTTCATCGGCTCGCTGACCATGGGGTCGGGCCAGTTCTGCACCAATCCCGGTCTGGTGCTGGCACTCGCCGGGCCGGAGACGGAGACCTTCATCGCCGCCGCCGGTGAGCATCTCAGCAAGGCCGCCGCCCAGGTGATGCTGTCGGGCGGGATCTGGCAGCATTATTGCGCGGGCGTGGACAAGCTGGAAAGCCATGAGGCCGTCACCCTGGTGGCGCGCGGGCTGGCGGGCGAAGGTGTCAACCGGGGTCAGGCCGCCCTGTTCCGCACCGATGCCCAGCATTTCCTCTCTGATGAGGCGCTGGGGGCGGAAGTGTTCGGCTCCTCCTCGCTGGTCATTGTCTGCCGTGATAAGGGCGAGTTGGCCCAGGTGCTGGCCGGGCTGGAAGGCCAGTTGACCGCCACCATCCTGATGGATGCCGACGATCAGCCGCTGGCGGCCGAATTCCTGCCCCTGCTGGCCGAGCGCGCCGGTCGTGTGCTGGCCAATGGCTGGCCGACGGGGGTGGAGGTTTGCCACGCCATGGTGCATGGCGGCCCCTTCCCCGCCACCAGCGATGCCCGCACCACCTCTGTCGGGGCGCTGGCCATCAACCGCTATGTCCGCCCGGTCTGCTATCAGAACCTGCCGGACACGATGCTGCCGCCGGCCCTGCAAGCCGCCAACCCGTGGAAGATCACCCGCCGGGTGGACGGCGTACGCCAGCCGGTATAATCCAGCCTTCCTTCTTCTCCGCCGGCGCTGATCGGCACTTTTGAGCAAAGCCGTTTCTGGGCAACCGGAAACGGCTTTTGTCTTTTCACGCGGCCTGGAAAGGCCCAATCCGGCACTGAGTTGCTTTTTCTGAAGATAAAACAATCGACTATGTGATATCCCCTGCGTTCACTCAGGATTTATCACTTTTCAACAAAATGAATAACATTTGTTTTTTCAGTACATAATGGTTAATACATTCATAAAGCCATGAAATACAACAATATGCCAATGGATTTATTCTATCAAAATCGGATGAATCGACGATAATCTGCCCCAAATTGGCAAAAATGACCCGCGTTTCAGAAACTACTTTTGGTAAATTTGTCCAATCAGTTTTTCGCGTCATAACATAGGGTTTGCCACACAGTTTCCTCTTGTTCTTTCCACGACAGACCCGGCAGCGCCGCTCGCCGGCCAACGAAGAGGCTAGACATGGCTTTCCCTACTGCGGTCAATGACCAGATCACCGACAGCGTTACCCAGGTAAATACCAAGGTGCTGGGCGACGCCCCTGCCATTGCCATGGGCAACCTGTATCAGGCCACCGCCCAGGCGCTGGCGAACGCGGCGCACAATGCCACCAACGCCCAGCAGCAGAGCTATGTGACGGCCCAGTCCGCCACCACCATGGGTGTGGCCACGCTGTATTCGCTGGATACGGCGTCAACCGGTGTCGCCACTGCGGATATCCTGAAAACCGGCGTGAAGGGTCTGGGCTGATCCCCCGTCGGCCGCCCTGGCCGGGGCGGCTGATGCGACCTGACAACCTTACCCTTGAAGGAGAGATGAGATGGCTTTTCCCACCGCCGTGAACAACCAGATCACCGACAGCGTCACCCAGGCCAATACCAAGGTGCTGGGCGACGCCCCCGCCATTGCCATGGGCAACCTGTTCCAGGCCACCGCCCAGGCGCTGGCGAACGCGGCGCACAATGCCACCAATGCCCAGCAGCAGAGCTATGTGACGGCCCAGGCCGCCACCACCATGGGCGTGGCCACGCTTTATTCGCTGGATACGGCCACCACGGGTGTCGCCACCAAGGACATCCTGTCCTCCTGACCGGTGAGGCGCGGCCTTATCCGA
Source organism: Niveispirillum sp. SYP-B3756 (assembly GCF_009495745.1). Taxonomy (GTDB): domain Bacteria; phylum Pseudomonadota; class Alphaproteobacteria; order Azospirillales; family Azospirillaceae; genus Niveispirillum. The sequence continues at coordinate 64,611 of NZ_WIDQ01000019.1, read as the reverse complement.
TCGGATGGCCGCCCATCACCCCGCTGAACCCATAAGCCCAGGATGTGGCCGCCATGGCTTTCCCGACTGCCGTCAATAGTCAAATCACGGATTCGGTAACCCAGAGCAATCTGCAGGTCCTTGGCATCGCGCCAGCGGTCGCCATGGGCAGCCTGTATCAGGCCACCGCCCAGGCGCTGGCGAATGCGGCGCACAATGCCACCATGGCCCAGCAGCAGATGTATGTGGCGGCCCAGGCCGCGACAACGGCTGGGGTGGCACTGCTTTATTCCCTCAACACCGGCACCACAGCCGCAGCGACAATCAAGATCCTGCGCTGATGGTCATTCCATCACTGATATGAAGGAGCATTTACAATGGCTTTCCCCACCGCGATCAACAGCCAGATCACCGACAGCATCACCCAGGTCAACACCAAGGTGCTGGGTGACGCGCCTGCCGTCGCCATGGGCAACCTGATGGTCGCCACCAGCCAGGCCCTGTCCAACGCGGCGCACAATGCCACCAACAACCAGAACCAGTCCTATGTGACCATGCAGACGGCGACCACGCAGGCGGTCTCCACCCTGCTGACGCTGGACACCGCCACCACCGGTGCCGCCACGGCGCAGGTGCTGGGTCTGGTCTGATCGCGGCAGGCCGGGCGGCCGGCTTTCACCGCCCGCCCGGCCAAGCTGACATGGGGGCAAGATGGCCGATGGCAGCAGCGTGCCGGCCGTGACGGCGGTGGATGATGTCACCGTCATCAATGTGGCGATGGCACCGTCAATCGCCATGGGCATGGTTTACACCAGTACCGCCCAGGCGCTGGGGCTGGCCATGGCCAATGCCACGGCAAACCAGCAGCGCGGCCAGGCGATTGGCGAGGCCGTGCTGGGCCGGGTGGTCACCATGATCCTGCAAAGTGCTGCCAGTCCCTGAATGCCCCCTCTGACAAATGCCCTGGACGGACAGAAGAATGGCCGAGGATGTGATGGTCAATGATCAAATCGTGGATTCAGTGACCGGTACGGCGACATTGCTGACCGGACAGGCACCATCTAACGCCTTTGGCATGTTGGATACGGTGATGGTGGAAACGCTGGGTATGGCGATGTACAACGCCGTCAACCGTCAGCAGAATGCCGGGATGACCGGCAATGCCGCCGTGACGGCCGCGTGTGCGCGCATGTTGCAGACACCCATCCCTATCCCGATGCCGCCTTCACCACCGCCCCCGCCGCCGCCGGCGGTGCATGATCTGCCGCCCCCGGCCCCGCCCTATATGACCACGGCAATGGCCGAAGCGGCCGCCATGGCCCAGGCGCAGGCCGCCATCGCAACCCTGCGGCATCTGGCCAAACAGTCCGGCGGCGATGCGGAAAAGGCCAGCACGGCGCTGGCTGACCTGATCAAACAGGCCGGCGGGGTGCCTTTATCCAACACGGGTCTGGTCAATCAGAGCGATGATGCAAAGCCGTCGGACACAGACAGCAAGGCAGGCACCGACGATGCCGGGAATGACACCGTCGCCGGTGGCAGCAACTGACCCCTGATCCCCGGTACCAGCGTCGGCCGATCCATCTATCCCAGAAATGAGGCTCCGTCATGGGCGATATCAGCAAGGTCAATCCGCAGGTCATCGACGTCATCAACCAGGTGCAGCAGGCAACCATGGCACCCCAGGTGGTGCTGACCAGCGGTGCCGGTAAAGCCTATCAGTCGGTGGCCCAGGCGGCGGCGATCGCTGTGCAGGATGCCGCCGATGCCCTGCGCAACGCCACCACCATCGCCAGCACGGCGGCCGGGGTTGCAATGGCGCAATTTCTTGCTACCGGGGATTCGCGCTATAAGGAAGCGTTGACCCTGGCGCAGGAAATGACCAAGTCCGCGACAACGGATTTCAGTAACATCGGTACAGCGGCCTCCACAGTGCTGAAGAGCTTCCCGGCAGGCTGAACAAGCGGACAGGAACGATCATGACGCTGATCATCGCCAACAGGGCCATCAACGGGCAAGCCAGCCTTTCCGACGTCGCCAGGCTGGCGCTGGCCACGGTGGATGGCGGCATTGAATGGGTGCAATGGGCCGTGCAAGCGCCCGGCCCCTATGCTTTCGACGATGAAAGCCGGCTGCTGGACGGGGTGCAGCGCGGGCTGCACGGCGCCCCCTGCACATTGCTGCCCAACCTGCAATTGTTGGTCGGGCCGGTGAAGCTGATGACGCTTGGCCCCGCCGATCTGCGCACATTGCTGCGGGCGGAGACTGACCCATCCAACCCGGTGCTGCAGAGCCAGCTGCAAACTCTGCTCTCCAATCACCGGCTGGTCACCGCCACCGGCTTTCAGGCGGTGCGGGCGCTGCTGACAAGCCTGAATGTGGCCGACAATCCGCTGTTTCAGGTGCTGGATCTGCAAAGCCTGACCATCCTGCATAGCATGATGGCCTTCCCCGATGCCGCCAGCAACGATCCAGTCAATCAGGCGGCGGCTTCCTTTGCGGTGACTCAGGCCCGCAGCCCGGCGGAATTCGCGGATTATTATACCGCCTTCCTGGGGTATATCACACGCCTGTCGCTGCGCGGTGAGTCGGCGGAAAAACAGACACAGATGGCCACCGCCGCCACGCAGACCCTGCTGCCCCTGCTGTTCGGCGCGCTGGACTGCCCCTCGGTCGGCCCGCTGGCCGCGCCGGGGGAAGTGGCAGCGGCGGTGCAGGATTGGCTGCGGCGCGGCAATCTGGTCGGCTTTGCCCGCCTGTCAGAAGCCTGCGCCAATATCATGATCCATTCCAGCTATGCTGGCGGCAACAGCCAACAGGCGCAGCAGACGATCCAGGAATATCTGGGCACCTGGCAGGCTTTCCTGCAGACCAACCCGCCCCGGCGGGGCCTGATGGAACAGGATGGTGCCACCTGCCGCTTCCCGCTGGAGGGCAATGGTCTGGTTGGCGAGCTGATGCTGAACACCAATGGGAATATCACCACGGTACTGTTCCGGCGCCAGCAGGCCCATGAAACCGGCACCAGTCCCGTTCCTGACAACCCGCAGTAAAGGCCGATCCGATGACAACCAGCAGCGATATACCCGATACCCCTCCCATCCCGGCCGCACCCTCGATTGAGGCTGCAACCGACCTGATCCGTCAGGCGATGCAGGCGGCCGAAAATGCCGTGCAGCAGGCTATCGCGGCTGCCCAGCAGGGGGTGGAGCAGGCAAAGGCAGCCGTCGCTGCCAGTGATCCGACCGGGCAGGCCGATGCCGCCCTGGCAACCGCTCAGCATCAGGCGGATGCCGCCGTCGCGGCGGCGATGGGGGCCGGTGACAGCGCCGCCGCCAACGCGATGCAGGCAGCAGAACAGGCCGTGCAGCAAGCCATGGCCGCCGCCCAGCAGGCCGTTGACAATGCTACTGCCGCCACCAGCCCCCCGGCCTGACAGCCCCCGACCGCAGCAGACGAGAGACAAATGAGCTTCCCCAACCCCGAACAGGCCTTCCAGATCGCCATCGCCCAATGGGAAGGGTTGTGGGAAGCCAACCCGTCGGACACCGGCAACTACGCCCACTGCAAGGCCGGCGGCACCAAGCTGATCGGCACCATGCGGGGGGTGACGCCCGATGTCTATGCTGCCTGGATTCAGATCGACCCCTGTGCACTGACCGCCCAGCAGATGCAGCAGGATGTAACGCTGCCAGTGGCCGCCCAGATTGCGGTGAAGGATTATTATCAGCAGCCCGGCCTGGACAAGCTGAGCTGGAGCCCGCTGATCGCCATCACCATGGATTTCGGCTGGACCGCCGGCCCGTCCCGCGCCATCAAGACCCTGCAGACCCTGGTGGGGGCCACGGCCGATGGCGTGCCAGGGCCAGCCAGCGCCAATCTGGTTAACCACTATATCGCCCGCACCGGTATCGCTGCGGCTTGCGACAATTACACCGCCCGACGGGTGGATTATTACCTGTCGATCAGCCAGCCCGGTACACCGGACGCCCAGTTCCGCCAGGGCTGGCTGAATCGGGCCAACTGGTTCCTCAGTACCAACCCCTCCCCCTGCTGGTGGGACAATTGGCGCGACTGGACCCCGGCCGCCGGCTGAAGGCCTGGCCAGCCCCCCCTTGAAGGGAACCCCCTTCCATGATCAAGCGCCACAGGCGGCTTCTGCTGCTGTCGAGAAACTGTCGTCCTCAAGCCAAGGAAAAGACCATGCGCGTCGCCATCATCGGAGGAGGCTGCGCCGCCGCAGGCGCGCTGGAAATCCTGGGTGCCAACCCCAAAATACAGGAAATTGTCGTTTTCGAAGCCGCCTCCCACTGGGGCGGGCGGGCCTGGACAAGAAAGGTAGACGAAGCCTATTTCGACATGGGACCGCAATTCGTGCAGGATCCGGGCGTCACCATCTCCGACGCTGACCCCACCTTGAAGGGGACGGATTTGCCGGAAACCGCAAATCCCTGGCTGAAGATCATCAAGAAGCTGAATACAGCCAATCTCAGTAACTTCACCTGCCTGCAGATTGATCCGACCACCTATTACCGGGTTCCCGATGGCGCGGGTGGCTGGCAGGATGTCTTTACCACCAACGATATCAATCAGGTCAACAACACCATTGATACCGATTTTCAGTTCGCCGCCACGAAACCAAACCTGCCAGCGTCAGTTACCTATCAATCGGGGGGACCGTTCGCCGGCACGGTCCATCTGGCATTGGGATCGAACGGCTATGGCCCCATCGCGGAATCGGTGGAGACCTGGCAATATATCGCCGCCGACAGCGACCGCCAGGTTGCGCCGGCGGGGGAACAGCCCAACATCTATGTCGCCCCCGGTATCGGCGATGTGGTCGGCCTTTACATGAATGTCCTGACCAATCCAGCCGAAGGTTCCAGCTGTGCCATCACCGGAAATCTAAAAACAAAAGTCCTGTCAATTCAGCAGGGGAGTAATCAAATAAAAATCGACACTGAAAATGGAAGTTTCTACGGCTTCGATTTTTGTATTGTCACCATATCTCCCTATGCTCTGGCAAATATCGCCTTCACCCCACCCTTGCCGGCGGAAAAAATAAAGGCATTGAAATATATCGGCCTGGGAAATTACAAAAAAATTGGCATCTATGCGGATAATATACCAGAATCTATCAAAATGAATACAGAATATTATACGATTGATCTCGATGGTCAATCATGCTGGCAATATTTCCGCAATCCCCATTTTAAGAATCTTCTGATCGGCGTTGCCAGCGGCAACTTCGCCCGCACCCTTGAGACAATGGACAAGGAACAGGTGCGCGATCGGTTTACGGCCGTGATCAAAAGTCGATATGGCGATGTCACCCTGAATATCACGGATTGGGCCGTCACCAACTGGGCGAACGAACCGCGGATCGGCGGGGCCTATTCCTACACCATCGCCGATGGGGGGCCGGCAGATGATCCCTTCCCCTTACAGGCACGCGATCTTTTGCAAACAACACATCAAAACATTTTCTTCGCCGGAGAGGCGGATTGGACGGAGGCTTATGGCACCATTCATGGCGCCTACTATTCCGGACAGCGGGCCGCCAACGCCTTGCTGAACCGGCTCTGACCTTCGCTTGCCCTCCCCTCCCCTTTCAGACTTCCCCTTCCGGGGGATCATCCAGGTTGTCCCCATGCAGGAAACCGACTTCGCCCGGCTGCACGGCAGCGCCCCCGGCTTGCGCTCAGCACTGGAAGATATGCTCCGTCTCGTGCTGAAACAGCACCGCGCCGGCGGCGGCGCCATTTTGTTACAGGGTGCCGCTGCGTTCCCTTTGGTGCGGCCCGCTCTGCTGCGGATGGAATGGCGCGCTGGCCAGCTGTCCAGCCATTGGGGAGACGAAGGGGAAGAAGGTTTTGACGGCCTGATCGCCGGCGCTGGAAGCGCCAGCAGGGCAGAATCCAGCTTCGCGCTGGCGGGCCAGCCGGCAGGCCGGATCTGGCTGCGGCTACCGGGGCCGGTCTCCAACAACGAAACCGCTGAACAGGCCCGGCTGCTGGCAGAACAGTCGGCCTTTCTGCTCCAGCGCCATGCTACCCGGCTGTGGACGCTGGAGCGCTGGGGATATCCCTGGATGCTGGCGGGGGGGAGCGAGGGGATGCGCCTGCTGGATGGCTTCATCCAACGGGCCGCCGGCAGCAGGCTGCCTGTGCTGCTGCGCGGGGAGTTCGGCACCGAAACGCCGCTGGTCGCCGCCGCCATCCATGCCTGCGGAACGGGCCATGCCGCCCCCTTCCTGCGGGTGCAATGTACCGGCGGCGACAATGATCCCCGCCCCTGGCTGATGGAAGCGGCGGGCGGCACCCTGTTCTTGATGGATGTGGAGAAGCTGCCGCTCCAGGCCCAGGAACGGTTGGCGCAGCAACTGGCGACGCTGGCATCGGCAAACCCCGCCGACAGCACGGCCTGTCCGCCGGCCCGGCTGATCGCCTCCATCACCGGGGAACCGCGCCATCTGGTGGCAGAGGGCGCCCTCTCCCGTGCCTTGCTGGCAGAGCTGGATTACCTGACCACCACGATACCGCCGCTGCGCCAGCGGCTGGCGGATATCCGGGCCTTGTTGGAATCCGCGCTGGAGCGGCACGGTCAGAACCCGGCAGAACGGCTGGGAGAGGAACTGGTGACGCTGGCCGGCGGCCATGACTGGCCGGATAACTGGCGGGAACTGGAACGGTTCGTCGCCCGGTTGTCGGTGATGGCGGCGGGGCCGGTCATCGGGCAGGCCGATATACGCCAGCACGCCGCCTGGGTGCTGCCCACGGCGGACCGCCCCGCCGATCCGGTCACGGGTGCCCCCGTGACCACACCATGGGAGGCCGATACCACCCCGCCCCCCGCCGGCCCGCCGACCTTCCCTGCCCCACCCGCGACGATCCGCGCCAAGGCGGCGCTGGTGGACAGGCCCGGCCCCAGCATCCACGAACCGGCACTGGCTGACAGCATTGGTGCCGCCCCGGCCGATCATTGGGTGGCCATGGCGATCAATCCCGACCCGGCCCTGCTGCAGCGCCTGCATCCCAGCCTGCGCCGTGCCCTGACCTTCCTGGGGCGGGCCTATGCAGAGCCGATCAGCCTGGCGGAGCTCGCCTCCCAGGCCCATGCCAGCGCCTCTCATCTCAGCTTCCTGTTTCGCACCGAACTGGGCCTGTCCACGCGCACCCTGTTGAACCGGATCCGTATCCAGAAGGCGCAGGAGGTGTTGCGCAACCTGCCCCGCCTGCCGGTGACGGAGGTGGCGCTGCAGGTCGGCTTCTCCGACCTCAGCCATTTTGAAAAGAATTTCCGCCGCTTCGTCGGCCTCACCCCGGGCCAGTACCGGCGAGGCCTGTAAAGCCACCGTGGCCGAGACCGCCACCTGCTACTAAAGAATGAAGAAACCTGCGTTGATTGGTTACGATCAACGCAGGTTTGGTATAAAACAGGCAAGCGTGTACCCTTAAAATAGGGGGGCCGCACGATCGGGCAGATCGTTGCCGGCAGTTTGGCCTGAGGGAGCTTTGCCAAAGCATGAAGTGCTGCATTCTTGGAGGCGGGGGCTTCATCGGCACAAATATCGCGCAACGGCTGGTCGCCGACGGCGTGCATGTGCGCATTTTCGGCCGGCCGTCGCCTTATGCGGATGCCGTGTCGGGCGCTGTCCATTACCAGGGTGAATTCGCCGACATACCAGCGCTTCAAGCGGCTGTTGACGGCTGCGATCTCGTTTATCATCTGATCGGGTCAACCAACCCGGTGACGGCGGAAAACGACAAGCTGTTCGACCTGCGCGATAATGTGGAGAATTCCCTGCACCTGCTGGATATGGGTGCCCGCGGTGCGTTTGGGCGGCTGGTCTTCCTGTCATCGGGGGGGACCATCTATGGTATCCAGCAAAACATGCCGATTGCAGAGGATGCGCCACAATGGCCGATCTCCTCCTATGGGGTGACCAAGCTGGCGCTTGAACGCTATCTGAACCTGTATGGCCATCTTCAGGGGCTGGATTATCGCATCGCCCGGCTCTCCAACCCGTTTGGGGAGTTCCAGGTGACCCGGAAGGGTCAGGGGGTGATTGCCACCATTCTGCGCTGCGCCTTGACGGGGGATACGTTCCGCATCGTCGGCGATGGTTCGGTGACGCGCGACTATATCTATATCGGCGATGCCGTGGATGCGCTTGTCATGCTGGGCCATTATCGCGGCGGGGAGCGCGTCTTCAACGTGGCCAGCGGGCGGGGCCACAGCATCATGGATCTGGTCGGGCTGGTGGAATCCCTGTCGAACCGGCCCATCACCCGCCAGCATCTGCCCAGCCGCGCGATTGATGTCCCGGTCAATATTCTGGATATCACCCGGATCCAGCGGGAACTGGGCTGGACCCCGCAGACCCCGATGGCGGAGGCCCTGAACCGGGCTTACCGTTGGATGGGGGAGATTATCGCGCGGCCCGCCTTCATGCCTGTCTGACGTCAGACACCGAAGCCCCTCCCCTCATGTTGATGAAAAACCATCAACATACCCCCTGTTTACGATTGACAAGCCCCCTGCCCTGCGTCACCCCTGATGCAGCGAATTTCAGGGGGAATACCCACATGGACGGCGAATTGCTCAAGGCCTATCGGCGCAAGCGTGGCCTGTCACAGGAAGGCTTTGCCGAGATGCTGAACGCGAAGCTGGACCGCGCCTATGACAAGGCCAAGGTCAGCCGCTGGGAAAACGCCAAGGAACCGGTGCCCGACCCGGTGGCTGATTTCATGCGCCGGGGTACGCGCACCCGCGCTCGCATCATCGCCACCGCCAACCAGAAGGGCGGGCAGACGAAAAGCTCCACGGCACTCAACCTCGCCCATGCCTTCGCCATGATGGGCAAGCGGGTGCTGCTGGTGGATGCCGATCCCCAGGCCTCCGTCACGCTGGCCGCCGGGGTGGATCTGGAAAGCTGCATGGCCAATGGCAATGTGCTGGGTGCCGTGCTGGATGAAAAGAAAACCCTGCGGGAGATCATCGTCAGCGTGAACGGCATCGATGTCGCCCCCACCGACATCACCCTGGCCGAGTTCGAGGTTTCCGTCCTCTCCAAACCCGGCCCGGAAAAACGTCTGGCCCGCGCCCTGTCTGACGTCAGACAGGATTATGATGAGATCATTATCGACACGCCGCCGCATCTGGGCGTGTTGACCCGCAATGCCCTGGTCGCCGCCACGGATATCCTGATCCCGGTGGTGCCGGCCCCGCTGGATGTGCCGGGGGTGCCGCTGCTGCTGCGCACCATTGAACAGATCCGCATTTATGAGAACCCGGAACTGAATGTGCTGGGCATCCTGCCCAACCGGTTTGAGGCGAATACGTCGGTGCAACAGGCCACGCTGCAGCAATTGCTGGCGACATATGCCGATAGCGTGCGCGTGTTCGAGCCGATCCGCAAAACCACGGCGATGGATCAGGCCGTTTATAACGGCGTCATCGCCGTGCGGGCGCTGCCCAAGGATAACCCGGTCGTGGTTGGATATCTGCGTCTGGCGGAGGAGATTTCCCATGAAGCTTAAGGCCAATCCGAAAAGCCCGCTGTCCCAGGCGGTGAAGGCCTCCGCCGGCACCGCTGCCGCCCCCCAGGGGGCCAGCGCGCATTTCCAGCGCAGCGCCGATTTCCGCCAGATGTTTGAGGTCGATCTGGACCGGGTGCATCCCCGCCCCGACCAGCCGCGCCGCCATTTCGATGAAGGGGAGTTGCAGGCACTTGCCTCCTCCATCGCCGCGCGCGGCGTGCTGCAACCGATCCTGGTGCGGAAAAGGGAAGGGGACGAGGACGGCCATTATGAGCTGATCGCCGGGGAACGCCGCTGGCGCGCCAGCCGGCTGGCCGGGCGCGACCGTATCCGCGCCCTGGTGGTGGATGGCGACCCGGCGGAAATCGCCCTGATTGAGAATATCCAGCGTGTCGACCTGACCGCGTTGGAAGAGGCGCGCGCCATCCAATCGCTGATGCAGGCGCATGATTACAGCCAAAGCCAGGTGGCCGATATTCTGGGCCGCAGCCGCGTGCGGGTGAATGAAACCCTGCGCATCCTCTCCCTGCCCGCCGACCTGTTGAATGCGATGGAGGGAGAGGGCAGGGGCCTGCCGCGCACCCTGCTGCTGCAAATCGCGCGGGAGGAAGACCCCGCCCGCCAACGCACCCTGTATCAACAGGCGATCAGCGGGGCAGGGGAGAAGGCCCTGCGCGCCGCGCGCCCCGCCAAAGCCAATTCGGAGAAATCGCCAGCCCCCCCGGAGCAACTGGATCAAGCGCGCGACTATCTGCGGGCATTGACCCGCACCAGCCTGGCCCTGCCGCCCGTCGCCCCCGTGCGCGCCGCCCTGTCAGAGCCCCAACGCGCCCGCCTGCGCGAGTTGCGTGACCATCTAAACGCCGTGCTGGGGGAGTAATCCCCCAGCACCGGCCCCGCCTTACGTCCTGAAAGGACTAAATTCTTAAAACCCGTCCGTAAATTTACTAAGCCCTTTCCACTTACTAACCATCATTCCCGCGAATTATTAACCGTCATTCCCGCGGAGGCGGGAATCCAAAATCCGCGCTGTCGTATGGATTCCCGCCTTCGCGGGAATGACGATAGTGACACGGCGAGGTTTCAGAAAGTAGGATAACTTTTTGGGCGGACATTTATGGCTGAAGCACGTGCTTCAGCCATTCATCCCAGGTGGTTTCGCGAACACGGTCGGCAAAAAGGGCCAGGATATCTACAACATGCCGGGAAAACTGCTCCATCAGGATTAATTGCCGCTGTCCAGCCTCCCCCAGAACGGTCGCGCTACGGTTTTGCACGCGTGCATTCAGCTTCTCGACACGTTCCAGCCAATATTCGGCACGGTCCATCCAATCTTCCACCTGCCCAATCTCAAACCCTTTTAATACCCACAATTCCACCCGGTCCTTAAAATCACCATCGCGTTGGCAATTCTGCCAAAGCATGAAAAGTTCAAACATACAATTGGGCGATTTCAGATATTTGTCGCTCAGCATCACAAATACCCGGTCGCCCTTGCCCAGCCGGCGCATAAAATCGGAAATACTATCCCCTGGACGCAGCACATTCTTGTCCCGCAGAATCGTCCGCCCCTGCGCCTTTGCCGCCTCGCACAGCCGGTCCACATCCTGTTCCCGCTGCGGTGTGTCCTTATCTGCCCAGGCGTAGGAGACATACCATGTCTCCCCCGTCGCCGGCTCCGGCCCCGGTTGCAATGCCACCTCGCCCATCCGCGTCCCCTCTCTCTGCCGGGGCACTTTTGGCCCGGCGTCCCCGCGTAGGCCCACCTTGGCCTGCGCCACCTCCACCAATTCCCCCAACCGGGCCAACAACCCCTCCGCATCGCCGCGCTGGGTGCGCAGGTGGATATGGCCGGCCCAGCCCCCGGCTGGGATCACCTGTTCAATCCAGAACCGGCTTTGATAATTCGTGTCATACCCACAAACCCCGCCCTGCCAATAAACCGCATCCGGCCCGGCCAATTCTCCGATCATGCACAGGATGGTGCGGATCAACCCGCCATGCAGCAGCGGATAATCCATCCGCCATTCCGCCGCCGCCGCCTCCCCATCCCAACGCGCCTCCAACCGCGCCGCCATGGCCTGCCGGTCCGGCAACAAGTCCGGCGCGATAAATTCCTCGTACCATCCCCCCGCCCCCCACCACCGCCGGTGAACGAAACAAATCCCGCAGGATTGCATCATGCTGAGGAACAGCTTCTGTTCGTCTCCATCAAAACCCTGCCAGACCAACCGGCCCAGCAAATCCCGGTCAAACCGCCCATCCTGCCGGCGGATCGCCGTCAGCGCCTGGCTCTTCCGGTCAAAAATCGCGTAAATCGCCTCCAGCGCCCAGCCCTGGTCCAGCACCACCTGATCATCAAACAGGCCGGGCCGGTACAACACCACCCCTTCGGCATCCAGCCAGGTCAACACATGCTCAGGCTCGGTAATCCCCCCGGCTTCCGCACAAAGAGCGTGAAATTCCGTCCTGGAGAGCAGGCGCCGCCGCTGTTCCGCCGGCACTTGCTTATTCTCCGCCTGCATCCCCTCTAGCCGCTGGCGCAACCGGTCCCGCCCGGCCCCAATCAGCGGCACGCCCATCCGCGCCGGGTCGCGCAGCCATTGCGCCGCCTCCCCCAGCCTTTCCCGCAACCCCGCCAGCCCACGACGGTTCTTCACACTGATATGCAGGCTGGCCGCCGGAAAGGCCAAATCCTCCAGCGCCGTCGCTGGCACGGGGAAGGGCCGCACCTCCGCCGCCGGCTGGTCGCATTTATTCTGCACCAGGGTGATCGCGCTAGCCGCATGGCCCTGTTGCCGCGCCAGCGCCACCCAATAGGGCAGGGGATAATCCCGGAACCATTCCGCCCCCTCCCGCACGCCGCTGCGCGCCTCCGTATCGGCAGCCCAGACCAGCAGCATCAGGGAAGGGCTGTTCAAAAACAGCGCATGGGCCCCATGATAAATATCCTGCCCGCCAAAATCCCAGACGGACAGTTTCAACCCATCCGGCAGATCGGCCATCTCCACCTGAATGCCATGGGTGGAATCCCATGCGGGATTCAAGATGAAATCCGCCCGGCAGAGCGACCCGGCAATCTGCGTCTTCCCAGCCCCGCCATTGCCCAAAATCAACAGCTTCACCCGGCTGTCCTGTACCGCCCCCGCCGCAAGATCGGCATAATGGGCACGCAGGCGGGGCAGGCAATTGTCATCATATTTGGCGGAAAGCACACCGCTGGCCGGAATGCCGGGGATGGTTACGCCTTCTGCGTAAAGCTCTTTCAGCGCAGGCAATTGCACCAAAATACGCAGATCACTAACATCCGTGCTGCTGCAATCAAGATATTGCAGTTGGGTAAGCTCGGCCAGCGCACTAAGATCACTCACCTTCGTGTGGCTGCAACCAAGATGTTGCAGTTGGGTAAGCCCTGCCAGCGCACTAAGATCACTCACCTCCGTGACGTTGAAATCAAGATATTGCAGCTGGGTGAGCCCGATAAGGGGACTCAAATCACTCACACTTGTCTCTATGCAACCCAGCACTTGCAGTTGTGTGAGCGCGCGAAGGGGGCTCAGATCACGAACATCCGTTAAACTGCAATTCAGTACTTGCAGCTGGGTGAGGCCAGAAAGTGGTTTCAGATTACTCACATTCGTGTACCGGCAGTCGAGTACTTGCAACTGGGTGAGGCCAGAAAGTGGTCTTAAATCGCTGACACCCATCCGACTACAGTCAAGTACCTGCAGGTAGGTGAGAGCGGAAAGTGGGCTCAGATCTCTCACCTGCACCCACTGTAAGTTCAATTCCTGCAGTTTGGACAACCCCCTCACGAAGTTCACGTTCTGCAGATCGCTATGCCCTAATTCCAGAATACGCAATTCCCGCAGCCGCGCCAGTTTAGCGGCATCATTGTTGACCTTGAAATGTAAGCCGAACCGATGTTCCCCAACCTTCTGCCCCAACCGCAATTCCCGCAGCCAAGTCAGCTTAAAAAGCTCATCCGGCAGCCCCTCCAGGCTTAACCCCTGCAGGTCCAGCGCCCCGGTCTGCGCCTCCGCCTCCGCCCGAATACGGCGGAGAACCTCTTCCATATCATTACCGTGGTTACGCATCGTCCGGGGCGGGCCTGTTTTGCTTGTAGGCGGGTGGGGTCATACTAACCAGGATTGCTACCCCCCCGCCAGATACATGCAGCCATGCTCCCCCGCAGCAGCAAACTCCCCCCTTGCCTGTCCCCCACGCTCTGTAATAGGATTTATTTCCCCAATCGCGGAGCGACAGCATGTTTTTCATCCCACCCCCCAACGCAACATCCACAAAATTCCTGTTGCGTAGTGTTGCGCAGGATCGGGCAAACCCTGGCGAAAACTCCGAAACCCCACCCCTGGCAAAAACTCCGACCGTTTTGGCCCCCCTGTCCGCAACTCCGAATCGGGGCCGCTGAACGCCTTGTAAATCAAACGCTTCGGGCCGGGCTGGCCAAAACTCCGAAAGGGCAGGGGGCAGGATCAGGAAAATGGATAACCCATCGACAGCGCAAAAGGCCGGAGTCGCCATATCCCCGGCAAACCCTGGCAAAATCTCCGAATGGCGGCTGGCCTCTTTGCTCCGATTCGTGGCCAATGGGGGGCGTCGTGCGCCGGTTTGGCCACGCCATCACCGGGATCGGGGGCAAAATCCTGGCCAAAACTCCGAATGCCTTGCCCCTTTTTCGCGGCATCTCCCCGTGCCAGCCCCTGGCAAAATCTCCGAAACCATTGAAATTCCAGCCTTTCCTGAAGTTCCTTTGATTCCTACTAAGATTCCTAGGGCCGGAATCGCCCAATCATTCCAACCCCTTACACCCCCTTTCCCGGAGGTTTCGCCAGCCCATTCGGGAGTTTTTGCCAGGGGTGAAGGGGAGGTTTCGCCAGACCCGAACGGGAGTTTTCGCCAGGATCGCCCCCTTTCATTCGGAGTTGCCTGCCCACCGGCTCCGACTTACAATCCGGCCATGGCCCCGAAGCTCCCCACCAGTGCCGCCACGGCCCGCAAGACCCCGCTCACCCTGGTGAAAGCCACGGGTGCGGTGGAGATCAAGGCCGATGCCGATCTGACCCTGGCGGATCGGCGGCTGTTCAACCATCTGCTGGCCCATGCCTATGAAAGCCTGGGCACGGTGGAAAGCCACGCGATTGAGCTTGCCTCCATCCGCCGTTTCGCCGCAGAGGTGCGGGACGGCACGGCGGATGTGAACAATACCCGCCTGAAGGCCAGCATTGAAACCCTGCAAAAGGTTTTGTGCCAGTTCAACTATCTGCGCTCTGACGGCACGGCGGGCTGGGAAAGCGCGCAGTTGCTGGGGCCGTGCCGGATTGAAGGCGGGGTATTGACCTATACGTTCCATTCCTGGGTGTCGGAACGGCTGAAGGAACCGGCGCTTTATTCCTATCTCTCGCTGCGCATCATCTATGAGTTTGAGAGCAAATATGCGCTGACCCTGTATGAGGTGTTGAAGCGTTACGCCGACCGCAATGCCGCCGAACCCTATTGGCAAACCAAGGTGGAGGAGTTGCGGGCCATCCTGGGCTGTGTCGACAAGCTGAAGGATTGGAAGGATCTGCGCAAATATGCGCTGGACCCCGCCTTGGCGGAAATTGCCCGGCTGGGGGATTTTGAGGCGACCTTGCATGAAATCCGCCAGGGCGGCGGGCGCGGTGGTGGCCGCGTGGTGGGCTGTGTGTTCCGCATCCAGCGCAAAAGCAAACAGGAGGCTGAACAGGCGGTGCGCGAAATCGCCAAGCCCAAGGCGCAGCGCCGGGGTGAACGCGCCGCGCAGAAGGAAGAAGGGGCGTTCGCCGCCCGTGTGGATGCCGCCCTGCGCTTTCTGGAAGGGGCGGAACTGGGCAAGCGGATGGAATGGGCCAAGCGCGCCGAAGAACTGGGCATGACCCTGCCGCCCGCCGCCACGGCCAAGGACAATCTGCGCAAATGGGTGCCGGCCCTGGCCGAGATTGTGGTGGATGAGGAACATTTGCGCGTGCGTGCGCCGGTGGCGGGGCGCGGTGCCAAGGGGGACGCCGGGGCTGCCGCAGCCGATCCGGCCGGCGCCGGGCCGGACTGATAAAAAAGGCGCCAGGGTCATCCCCCTGGCGCCTTGCAGATATCCGCCCTGCTCCCCCCCCCATAACCTGATTGACAGGCCATGGGGGGAGGCGAGGGGGGTTACGAGCCGATGCGGCCGCCATCGGTGCGGCGCACCCACACCACGGACGGGCGGGGATAGTCGCCATCCGGCCATTTGGACTGGCTATTGTCGAACAGGCCTTTGGCATCTTCGCCCGGATGCTGCACCGCAACAAACAGGGAGCTGTTGTCCGGCGACAGCAGCGGGCCGCAGCATTCTGCACCGGCCGGCACCGCCAGGAAGCGCTTGACCGGCACCGGCTGACCCGCCGGCACGGTCAGCGGGGCGGCATAGAGACCGTCATTGAACGGATAGCTGTTGGGCGTACCGTCGGTGGCGATCCAGATATTGCCGCTATTGTCGAAGGTGATGTTGTCCGGGGAGCCGAAACGGTCACCGGTGAAGGTGGAGATGCCCTTCAGCGAGACATTGTCGACGGCCGTCGCACCGGCCGCCGGGTCGCCGGCCAGCAGGAAGATGCGCCAGGTGAAGCTGGTGGCGGCATGGTCGCCATTGGCCTCAGTGATTTCGACAATGTGGCCGGTGCGGTTGGGGCCACGCGGATTGACCGCATCGGCCTTGGCCGGGACGGCACGGCCAGCACCGGAGCGGGCGCTGCTGGTATAGTTGGCGGTGCTGCTGGCGGCCTGACGGCTGCTGTTGTTGGTCAGCACGATATACATCTTGCCATTGCCGTAGAAATCATCATCCACGGGGGCCTGCAGGTCTTCCGGCCGGTCCATCGGGGTGGCGCCCACGGCGTCACCGGCGCGGCGGCTGTTGATCAGCACATCGGCCTGGGTCTGGAAGCGGCGGCTGCCATCGGGATAGGTGGAGGCGGCCAGCTTCGGCCCGGAGACGGCGTCGCTCAGGTCCAGCGGCAGCCAGACACCGGTGCCGTCGGCATTGAAGCGGGCGGCGTACAGCTTGCCGTTTTCCAGCAGGTTCATGTTGGCGGCGCGGTTGCCCGGCGTATAAGTGCCGGCCGACACGAACTTGTAGACATACTCAAAGGTGGTGTCGCAGCCGGAATAGGCCGTCACCGTGTTGGTACCGCGCGTTAGCGCGATGGTGGCGGCTTCATGCTTGAAGCGACCCATGGCGGTGCGCTTCTTCGGGGTGGAGGTGGGATCGTAGGGGTCGATCTCAACCATCCAGCCGAAACGATAGGGCTCGTTCACGCCTTCGGGCTTGCTGCAATCGAAGCGGGTGACGAAATTCTCCCACTTGCGGCCGCTGGCACCCGAGGTGATCGTATAGTCGGTATGGTCCAGGGCCACCTTGGCGTCGGTGATCTTGGAACGGTTGGCGAAATACTGGTCGAAATTCTCTTCCGCCGCCAGATAGGTGCCCCACGGGGTGAAGCCACCGGCGCAGTTATTGAAGGTGCCCAGCACCAGGGTGCCGGTCGGATCGGCCGGGGTCTTCAGCTTGTCATGCCCGGCGGCCGGGCCGGTGATCTGGATCGGCGTGGTGCCGGTGACGCGGCGGTTATAGGGGGAGGTGACGTCGTAGCTCCAGTTATTGTTCAACACCCGGACATTGACGACGCTGACGCCATGCGCCTCGATCTCGACCAGCACCTGATTCTCGCTGCCGGTATAGGTCGGGAACATATTGGTGCCCGACGTATATTCGTGGTTCACGCACATGATGTAGGAAGGATAGGGCAGACGGCCGATCTTGGCCGGGGCGCCGAACCGTTCCGGGAACATGGCGACCATGTCGCAGTTGAAGCCGAAACGCTTGGCCTGATCGGCCGGAGTCTGGTTGTTCGGATCAAAGGCCGGCATCCCGGCAAACAGCGGGTCGCCCCAGCGGATCAGGGTATGGGCCTCGTAACCGGTGGGCACCACCACCATGTCGGCCTTGGATTCACCGATGGAGGTGAAGGTCGGGGCGGCGGTGGCGGCCTTGGCCTCGTCGCCGGTCAGGAAGATGCCGGAGGCGGACAGGGCCGCACCGGCAACAGCGCCGCTGCGCAGAAAGTTGCGACGGCCGATGCTGGCTTCCAACACCTTGTCAAAGGTCTGGTCCGCGCCAATGCCACGTTCTTCAAGATTGTCGCGGTCGATTTCGGGGGTATCGATCTGGCTCACGGACTGTGCTCCCTGGTCTGTTGGAAAGGCCGGCTGACGCGATGTCGCGGGGACGGCATCAACTACACCAATCAAGACGACGATAATTTTGGGAATGTGTGAATATTATATGTCAATTCTGTTGAGTTGACTGATTGTGTCTTAGTGAAAGTATTAGGAATGATTATTAATATCATTTTTTGCCTTTCAAGCCATTGCGGTTTCTCTCACATCAATCCGTAACAAAAGATGGTTAGAAGCGATGACTGTTTCCTCATCTCCGGCCCGGTTCCGGTGCTGGTTGAACATTCTTTTGCATATTCCGGTGACATAAGCGGCTGGTTCCCCTGCCAAAACGGGGCACCGGTCATTGCAAAACCAGGGAAGGTTGGCGGCCACCATGGGCATCACGATCTCTTCGCAGCGTTCCCGGAACGCGGTTCATCGGCTGACGGCCGGCACGGCCATGCTGGTGCTGCTGGCCCTGGCCGGGCCGGCCCTGGCGCAGCAGAGCCTGCCCTCGGCGGCGGAGCCCCGCCGGCCGGACCTGGCGCCGACGCTGCCGCCCGCTGCCCCCAGCCAGGGCGGGATCGAGATTGCACCGGCCCCCGGCAGTGCCCCCATTGCCGGGGCTGCCACCATGCCGCTGACGCTGAACCGCGTGGTGATTGAAGGGGCAGGCGTGTTCGGCCCCGGTGCCTTTGACGATCTGACCCGGGGCATCACCGGCCGCCCCATCACCCTGGCCGATCTGTTCACAGCCGCCGATGCCATCACCGCGCGCTATCGGGAGGCCGGCTGGGTGCTGACCCGTGCCGTGGTGCCGGCCCAGCGGATCAGCGATGGCACCGCCACCATCCGCATCGTTGAAGGCTTCATCGCCCGCACCGTGGTGGAAGGTGATGCCGGCCCGCATAAGGACCGGATCCAGGCCTATCTGGACCGGCTGACCGCTGCCAAACAGCCGGTGAATATCCATGATCTGGAACGCCAGCTTCTGCTGGCCAATGACCTGCCGGGCGTGCGCGCCCGCGCCGTGCTGTCGCCGGCCCCCGGCCAGACGGGCGGGTCGGTGCTGACGGTGAAGCTGGAACATGATCCGGTGCAGGCCTATGCCAGCATCGATAATCGCGGCTCGGAATATACTGGCCCCTGGCGCCTGCTGGCCGGTGCCGTCTTCAACGGTGCCAGCGATGGCGGCCGCTTCCTGATCAGCGGCGTCACAGCGCTCAGCGATACGGACGAACAGCAAGGCCTGACGCTGGGTTTCGACCAGTTGGTCGGCAGCGACGGCACCCTGCTGGGCATCCGGGCCGGGGTGCAGCGCGGCAATCCCGGCTATACGCTGGCCCCGCTGGACGTGTCGACCCGCGCCAACAGCCTCAGCCTGCGCGCTGCCCATCCGCTGCTGCGCAGCCGGGCCGAGACCCTGGTGCTGGATGGCGAATTCAGCGCCTATGAGACGCGGACCAACTTCTTCGGCCAGCGTTTTGCCGCCGATACGGTGCGCACGCTTTCGGTCGGTGCTGATTTCCGCTCAATCGACCGGTTGGGCGGCAGCAACCATCTGGCGCTGCGGGTGGTGCGGGGGCTGGATGTTTTCAACGCCACCAGCGATACGGCCCCCAACAAGTCCCGCGCCGCCGGTTCAGCCGAATTTACCCGCATGGCGCTGGATGCCGAACGGGTGCAGGTGATATCCGGCCCCTTCACCGCCCGTATCGCCTTGTCGGCGCAGATCGCCGACAAGGCCTTGCTGGCGTCGGAGGAGTTCAAGCTGGGCGGGGCCACCTTCGGGCGCGGCTTTGATGATGGCGAATTGTCTGGCGATGAGGGCGTCGCCGGCTCGCTGGAGCTGCGCTACGCCGTGCCGCTCCGCGCCGGGCCGACCCTGCAGCTTTATGGCTTCTATGATCATGGCAAGGTCTGGAACGATGATCCGGTGACGCTGCTGGATGGGGTGGAACTGGCCTCTGTCGGTGGCGGCCTGCGCGCCAACCTGACGGACAATCTGTCCGCCGACCTGCAGGTGGCCAAGCCCCTGCGCCGCGATGTGGCGACCAAGGGCGACCGTGCCGCCCGCTTCTTTGCCGCCTTTACCGCCCGCTTCTGATCCGTCGGCGCCTTTTTCAGGGGGAACATCCCATGGTCCGTGACATGCTCTCCAGCCGCCGCCATCTGCTGGCCGGTTCCGCCCTTACCGGCGTGTTGGCCCTGGCGATGCCCGCCGGCGCCAACCCCAGCGACCCCACCATTGTGCATGGCACGGTGGGCTTCGCCGGCAGCGGCCCGGTGCTGGAGGTGACGCAGGGCAGCGACAAGGCCATCATCGATTGGCGCAGCTTCGCCATCGCCAATGGTGAGGTGACGCGCTTCATCCAGCCCGGCAGCGGCGCCATTGCGCTGAACCGGGTCACCGGCGATCAGGCTTCCGTGCTGAATGGTCAATTGACGGCCAATGGGCAGATTTTCCTGATCAATCCCAATGGCATCCTGTTCGGTGCCGGGGCCCAGGTGGATGTGGCCGGGCTGGTGGCCACCACCGCCAATATCGACAATCAGAAATTCCTTTCCGGTGATTACCGGTTCGATATCGCCTCCCCGCTGGCCGGGGCCGCAGTGGTCAATGAAGGCCGCATCAACGCCGGCATGGCCGCGCTGGTCGCACCGCATGTACGCAACAGCGGTACTATCACAGCCGAACTGGGCACCGTCTCCCTGGGTGCTGCACAGCGCTTCACGCTGGATCTGGCGGGCGACGGGCTGATCAGCTTTGATGCCGGCAGTGCCGTCGATGGGGCGAAGCTGGAACAGGCCGGCCGCGTCAGCGGCGCCACCGTACTGCTCTCCGCCGCCACGGCGGCGCGGGTGGTGGATAATGTCATCGACATGACCGGCGTGGTGGAAGCGCGCGGCGCCTATCGTGACGGCGGCGACATTGTGCTGGATGGCGGTGCGGGCGCCATTGCCGTTTCCGGCACGCTGGATGCCAGCGGGCCGGTCGGCGGCGGCAATATCCAGGTGGGCAGCGCCCAGACCAGCCGGCTGGATGTGACCGCCACCGCCGCCATGCGCGCCGATGCCACAGAGAATGGCAGCGGCGGCCATGTCACCTTGATGTCGGCGGAACAGACGCGCTTTGCCGGCAGCATCAGCGCCAAGGGGGCCGGGGCAGGGCAGGGCGGCAATGCGGAGGTTTCCTCTGCCGGCCGCCTTTCCTATCAGGGGCGCACCGATCTGACGGCAGAGAGTGGCGTCAAGGGCACCCTGCTGCTGGACCCCAAGAACATCATCGTGGCCGCCACGGGCAGCAGCGATGTGGCCGGCAATGATGGCTTTGGGGAGAATGCCGGGTCTGACGCCACGCTGAGCGCCGCCGCCGTGGTGGCGGCGCTGAATGGTGCCAATCTGGTGCTGCAGGCCAATAACGATATCAGCGTCAATGCGGCGGTGAATGCCTCGGCCAATGCCGGGGCCGGTGACCTGACGCTGCGGGCCGGGCGCTCGGTGGCGCTGAATGCCGATGTGACGCTGAAGGGCGGCCTGTCGGTGCTGGCCAACGATCCCGCAGCACTCGCCGCACAGCGCGACCCCGGCACCGGTTCCATCAGTGTGGCCAGTGGCGTGACGGTCACCACCAGCGGCGCACAATCCTATCAGGGTGACCTCAGTCTGGCCGGTAATCTGGTTGGCAGCGGCAGCGGGGCCATCGGCATTACCGGCGCCCTGTCGGTCGGCGGTTTGGCCGGCATCGTCACCGCCGGCGGTGCGGCCGACAATGTCACGGTGAGCAACGGCACCAACGGCCCCGGCTTCCTGCTGGTGGATGCTGGTGCTGGCAGCGTTTCGCTCGGCACCGTTGGCGCTGCGCAGGCCCTTTCCGGCCTGTCGCTGAAGGGCGGCAGCGTGATTGTCGGTGATGTCACCACCACGGGGCGGCAGGATTATGCTGGCGCTGTACGGCTGGCCGGCAATCTGGTGAGCACAACGGGCGGCACCATCCGCCTCGGTGGCCCGGTGACCTTGACGGGCGACAGCGCCATCGTCAGCGCCGGTGCGGCGGGTGACGATATCCGCTTTACCAGCACGGTGAACGGTCCCTATGCCCTGGTGACCGATGCCGGCAAGGGCGCCGTCAGCTTTGGCGGTGCCGTTGGCAACATGGCGGCGCTGAAGTTCCTCTCCGCCGGCGGTGCGACCGTCACGGTGGCCGATGTCACCACGACGGGTCAGCAGGATTATGCCGGTGCCATGCGGCTGGCCGGCAATCTGGTCAGCACAACGGGTGGTTCCATCCGCCTCGGCGGGTCGCTGATCCTGACGGGCGATAGCGCCATCGTCAGCGCCGGTGCGGCGGGCGACGATATCCGCTTCACCTCCACCGTGAATGGCGGCTACGCGCTGGTGACCGATGCCGGCAAGGGCGCCGTCAGCTTTGGCGGTGCCGTTGGCGGCGCGACGGCGTTGAAGTTCCTCTCGGCCGGCGGTGCAACCGTCACGGTGGCCGATGTCACCACGACGGGCCAGCAGGATTATGCCGGTGCCATGCGGCTGGCCGGTAACTTGGTCAGCACGAAAGGCGGCACCATCCGCCTCGGTGGCCCGGTGACGCTGACGGGCGACAGCGCCGTCGTCAGCGCCGGTGCGGCGGGTGACGATATCCGCTTCACCGGCACGGTGAATGGCGGTTACGCGCTGGTGACCGATGCCGGCAAGGGTGCTGTCAGCTTTGGCGGTGCCGTTGGCAACATGGCGGCGCTGAAGTTCCTCTCCGCTGGTGGCGACACTGTCACGGTGGCTGATGTCACCACGTCGGGTCAGCAGGATTATGCCGGTGCCATGCGGCTGGCCGGTAACTTGGTCAGCACGAAAGGCGGCACCATCCGCCTCGGTGGCCCGGTGACGCTGACGGGCGACAGCGCCATCGTCAGCGCGGGGGCAGCGGGTGACGATATCCGCTTTACCTCCACGGTGAACGGTGCTTACGCGCTGGTGACCGATGCCGGCAAGGGCGCCGTCAGCTTTGGCGGTGCCGTTGGCAACATGGCGGCGCTGAAGTTCCTCTCGGCCGGCGGTTCGACCGTCACGGTGGCCGATGTCACCACGACGGGTCAGCAGGACTATGCTGGCGCTGTCCGCTTGGCTGGTAACTTGGTCAGCACGATGGGCGGCCCCATCCGTCTTGGCGGCCCGGTGACGCTGACGGGAGACAGCGCTATCGTCAGTGCCGGTGCGGCGGGTGACGATATCCGCTTTACCTCCACGGTGAATGGCGCTTACGCGCTGGTGACCGATGCCGGCAAGGGTGCTGTCAGCTTTGGCGGTGCCGTTGGCAACATGGCGGCGCTGAAGTTCCTCTCCGCTGGTGGCGACACTGTCACGGTGGCTGATGTCACCACGTCGGGTCAGCAGGATTATGCTGGTGCTGTTCGGCTGGCCGGTAACTTGGTCAGCACGAAAGGCGGCACCATCCGCCTCGGCGGCCCGGTGACGCTGACGGGTGACAGTGCGGTTGTCAGCGCGGGGGCAGCGGGTGACGATATCCGCTTTACCTCCACGGTGAACGGTGCTTACGCGCTGGTGACCGATGCCGGCAAGGGTGCTGTCAGCTTTGGCGGTGCCGTTGGCAACATGGCGGCGCTGAAGTTCCTCTCCGCTGGTGGCGACACTGTCACGGTGGCTGATGTCACCACGTCGGGTCAGCAGGATTATGCTGGTGCTGTTCGGCTGGCCGGTAACTTGGTCAGCACGAAAGGCGGCACCATCCGCCTCGGCGGGTCGCTGATCCTGACGGGCGATAGCGCCATCGTCAGTGCCGGTGCGGCGGGTGACGATATCCGCTTCACCGGCACGGTGAATGGCGGTTACGCGCTGGTGACCGATGCCGGCAAGGGTGCTGTCAGCTTTGGCGGTGCCGTTGGCAACATGGCGGCGCTGAAGTTCCTCTCCGCTGGTGGCGACACTGTCACGGTGGCTGATGTCACCACGTCGGGTCAGCAGGATTACGCGGGTGCTGTGCGGCTGGCCGGTAACTTGGTCAGCACGAAAGGCGGCACCATCCGCCTCGGTGGCCCGGTGACGCTGACGGGCGACAGTGCGGTTGTCAGCGCCGGTGCGGCGGGTGACGATATCCGCTTCACCGGCACGGTGAACGGCGCTTACGCGCTGGTGACCGATGCCGGCAAGGGTGCTGTCAGCTTTGGCGGTGCCGTTGGCAACATGGCGGCGCTGAAGTTCCTCTCCGCTGGTGGCGACACTGTCACGGTGGCTGATGTCACCACGTCGGGTCAGCAGGATTATGCGGGTGCTGTTCGGCTGGCCGGTAACTTGGTCAGCACGAAAGGCGGCACCATCCGCCTCGGCGGCCCGGTGACGCTGACGGGTGACAGTGCGGTTGTCAGCGCCGGTGCGGCGGGTGACGATATCCGCTTCACCGGCACGGTGAACGGTGCTTACGCGCTGGTGACCGATGCCGGCAAGGGCGCCGTCAGCTTTGGCGGTGCCGTTGGCAACATGGCGGCGCTGAAGTTCCTCTCGGCTGGCGGTGCGACCGTCACGGTGGCCGATGTCACCACGACGGGCCAGCAGGATTATGCCGGTGCCATGCGGCTGGCCGGTAACTTGGTCAGCACGAAAGGCGGCACCATCCGCCTCGGTGGCCCGGTGACGCTGACGGGCGACAGCGCCGTCGTCAGCGCCGGTGCGGCGGGTGACGATATCCGCTTCACCGGCACGGTGAACGGTGCTTACGCGCTGGTGACCGATGCCGGCAAGGGCGCCGTCAGCTTTGGCGGTGCCGTTGGCAACATGGCGGCGCTGAAGTTCCTCTCGGCCGGCGGTTCGACCGTCACGGTGGCTGATGTCACCACGACGGGTCAGCAGGATTACGCGGGTGCAGTGCGGCTGGCCGGTAACTTGGTCAGCATGACGGGCGGCACCATCCGCCTCGGTGGCCCGGTGACCTTGACGGGCGACAGTGCGGTTGTCAGCGCTGGTGCGGCGGGTGACGATATCCGCTTCACCGGCACGGTGGATGGCGGTTACGCGCTGGTGACCGATGCCGGCAAGGGTGCTGTCAGCTTCGGCGGTGCCGTTGGCGGCGCGACGGCGCTGAAGCTGCTCTCGGCTGGCGGCACGACCGTCACGGTTGGCAATGTCACCACAACGGGTCAGCAGGATTATGCCGGTACCATGCGTCTGGGCGGTAATCTGGTCAGCACAACGGGCGGCAGCGTCGGTCTTAGCGGCCTGCTCACCCTGACCGCTGACAGCCGCATCAGCAGTGCGGGGGCGGCCAGTGACAATATCCGTCTGGCCGGTGGCATCACCGGCCCTTATCAACTGACCCTCCGCAGCGGCAAGGGCGATACGATTGTGGGTCGGTCGGTCCTCGGCCTCTCCGGCCTGGATGTGGCGGGGGCGATGGTGAGCCTGGGCGGGCCGGTGGAGGTGACCGGCGCGCTGGTGGCCAATGCCGCGCGGCTGAGCACGCTCACCCTGTCGGCCAATACGATTACCTTGACGGGCACGGAAGCGCTGAGTGCCTTGCTGATGGGCGCCAGCCAGGATATCAGCATCAATGCCGGAAAGGGGGCTACCCTGTCCGACATTACCGGCCGTAATGTCACGCTGACCGCTGGTGACAGCCTGACAGCCGGGGCGGTGACTGCGGTGCAGGATGTCACTGTCACGGGGACAAGCAACATCACCCTGGGCACCGTAACGGGCAGCAATCTGGCACTCTCGGCGGGAAGGTCGCTCGCCCTGGCCGGCATCAATGCGCAGAATGCCACGCTGACGGCCGGTACCGATTTTACCGCCTTTGGCCCGTTGCGCCTGAGCCGGACGCTGGAGCTGGTGACCAATGGCCGGGCCAATGCGGGAACCGTGGAGGTAGGAGCCCTGACCTATCGCGGCAGCGGCCTGTTCAGCGCCAATGGCAGCATTGCCGGCATCAGCGGGCCTGACGCTGCCGATCTGGTGCAGGTGGCGGGCAGCCGCACCGGCACCTATCTGTTCGCCGGCCGCCCGGTCTATGGTCTGGGTGCCCTGGTGGAACGCCAGCGGCTGGATGTGCTGGTGGTGGATACCGGCCTGGAAACCGGCCGTGATGATGGCCGCCAGCATCCGCTGCGGCTGGACCCGGCCGCCGCCGCTGCGGCCGACCCGCTGATCACTTTCAAGGACTGATACCAATCTCCCTTGATCGTGACCGATCAAGGGAGATTTCGCGTTCCCTCCGCGCCGGGCCAGCGGTCGCTGGCCTCCAATCCGCCGGGTTTGTTGAAAATTCGATTGCTGATGCAAGAACTTGGAGACCGGTCGCACGGTGGTTATTTTGAGAGCGCGGTCCGTCTGGAACCACCAGTACAAGATCAGCAGCAGATGGTCTGCCAGACGCTTGAGGTTGACTACGGCGGCGGCGAGGTAGGCCTGGATTTGCATGTTGTCGAGGCTGCGACGGATGCCGGCCCTGGCCCGATGGCATCCGTCTGCTTGCGGGTCGATCCAGATGGGTACCGGCAGGAAGCAGGTGATAATGCCGACATTTGCCAGGGCGTGGCGCGACGGCCAAACTGAGGTGAAGCATCTGCTGCCGGCCAGTGCCAGGGGCAGCAGCAACTGGTCCGCCAGATTGGGTCCGGTTGCGGCCCCGCTTTCCATCAGCCGCGCAGCTGGCGGGGCCGCATTCAGGGCTAGACGGGCCTCTAGTACCTGCCGTTCCCCGAACCCCACCACCATCGAAAATCATCTTTTCCCTACCCTTTGACGCACACGATCTGTTTCAGCGTGTGTACGATTTCCACCAGATCGGCCTGGGCTGCCATCACCGCCTCGATCGGCTTGTAGGCCATGGGCGTTTCGTCGATGACGTCGGCGTCCTTGCGGCATTCCACACCCTCGGTGGCCCGGACATGCTCCTCCACCGTGAAGCGCCGCCGCGCCTCGTGCCGCGACATGGCGCGGCCCGCCCCGTGGGAGCAGCTTTCAAAGCTGTCGGGGTTGCCCCGGCCGCGCACGATATAGGAGCGCGTACCCATGCTGCCGGGGATGATGCCCATCTCGCCTGCGCCGGCGCGCACAGCACCCTTGCGGGTGACGATGAGGTTCTGGCCGAAATGCTGCTCCCGCTGCACATAATTGTGGTGGCAGTTGATGGCCTGCACCTCGGCCCCGAAGGGTTTGGTGATGACCCGGGCCAAT
Source organism: Niveispirillum sp. SYP-B3756 (assembly GCF_009495745.1). Classification (GTDB taxonomy): domain Bacteria; phylum Pseudomonadota; class Alphaproteobacteria; order Azospirillales; family Azospirillaceae; genus Niveispirillum. The sequence continues at coordinate 37,657 of NZ_WIDQ01000019.1, read as the reverse complement.
GCTGACATGGTGTGGACCATCATCATCCGCCGGTTCAGCGCCGCGAATTCCTGGGCCCAGCCCACAGCCTCGACATAGTCGTTGAAATGGTCGGTCCCTTCCGGGAAATAGGCCAGATCCTCATCCGGCAGGTTGATGAACCAGCGGCGCATGTCCTTCTTTGCCAGCTCGATGAAATGGGTGCCGATGACATTGCCGACCCCGCGTGAGCCGGAATGCAGCATCACCCAGACCCGGTCCGCCTCATCCAGGCACAGTTCCACGAAATGGTTGCCAGTCCCCAGCGTGCCCAGATGCGTGACATGGTTAGCCTTGGCCAGCGCTGGATAATTCGCCGTCAGGCGGCCGAACCGTTCCGCCAGGGTCTGCCAGGCGGCGACCACCTCGGCCGGTGGCTCGCCTCAGGAGCCCTTGTCGCGGTTGCCACGGCCCACGGTCCGGCCATGCGGGACCGCGCGTTCGATGGCGCTGCGGATGCCTTCCAGGCTGTCGGGCAGGTCGGATGCGGTCAACGTCGTCTGCGCCGCGCACATGCCGCAACCGATATCGACGCCCACAGCGGCCGGGATGATGGCGCCCCGGGTCGGGATCACCGATCCGACGGTGGCGCCGATGCCGCTATGGACGTCGGGCATGGCCGCGACATGGCCGAAGATGAAGGGCATACGGGCGGTGGCGCGCAACTGCTCCCTTGCCGTTTCCTCCACCAGCACGCCACGCGTCCACATCTTCACCGGTACGCCGCCTTCTACCGGCATCACATCATAATGGCGTTCACTCATGATCGGGCTCATTGAAGCCATATTGTTCTTTGCATGAAAAGGCGGGCGGGGGCGACAAGGATTGGTGGAACATTTCCTGCTCTACCGGGCTTGAGCTACGGTACCGCCTTGCAGCGGTGCCGGAGGGATTCGAACCCCCGACAGGGAAATACGATGGAGTTCCACCGGCATTCGCCCCCGCCGCGACAGTCCCGGCGGCAAGGGATTGGCAGGACAATACTGAGCTACGCGGGATTGCCCCCCGGGTGGCGTTGAACCACCGACCTCCCGCCCTACGGCGGGTGCTCTTACCATGGAGTCCTGCCGGCATCCGCCGGGGCTGCGCCCCGGCCCGGCCGGTTGGGCGGCGACAAGAAGGTGATGGGACGGGACACCGGCGAAATTCCAGTGTGAGGGGTATCAATCCCTCCAGGTTTGGAGATGTAGTCCCATCTTCATTCGCCGCCCGGTCCAGCCGGGCCTGTTCAGATCACCACGCTGTCGATTTCCGCCACCCAGAGGTCGGGATGTCCCTTGCCCTGGGCAAAGCGGTTGATGCTGTCGAACACGGCGTCGGTGAAGCCACCGATATTCAGGATATCCTCGCCGTCCGGCGCCTGGGTGGTGCCATAGGGCTGGATATCCAGGCAGACCAGCCTTGCCGCTGGGTGGCGGGCCTTCAGCTTTCGCCACTCGGCCAGCATGGGCGTGCCGTTAGCCCGCTGCTGCCGCCAGCTTTCATAATCCGACACCAGGATCACCAGATCGGGCCGCGCCCTCTCCGCGTTCAACAGCGCCAGCGGGGCCGCGCAGTCGGTGCCCCCGCCGCCGATGGCGGCCAGCCGTCTGGCATTTTCCGCCACCGGCAGATCCGCCCCCAGTTCGACCGGAACGACCCTGAAGTCGAACGGCAGGATGCGCGTGCCGGCATTGACCTGCATCAGCGCCGCAGCGGTCAGGGCCGCGACATCGATGCAGCGGACGCTGCTGGTTGCCCCCTTGCGCTGTCCCGTCAGGGCGCTGCCCATCGATCCCGACACGTCGGGACAGACGACCACGCGCCCGGCAAGGGCCGGCACATGGCGCAGGGAATGTTGTAAGGCCACCTCCAGGGCCGCCTGCACGATCTCCGGCACATCCTTCGTCACCTGACCGCGGGCCATCATGATCTGGAACGGCTGCACCCCGGTTGCCGCGACGGCCTGTGCATCGGACAGCCGGGCCGCCACCTTTTCCGCCGTGCCGGGCACGGTGAAGGCGCCATGGCGGGCCAGGCTGTTCAGGTTGATGCGCAGCGCCTGCCAGCCCATGCGGCTGGCAAGCAGGGCCCAATCCTCCCGCGTCAGCGGCAGTGCCGTCAGCCACTCGAACGGCACGTCGGGTAAATCCAGGGTACGGTCACGTTTCCACGCCTCGAACGCTCGTACCGGTTCGGGCAGCAGCGCCTCCTGATACGGTTTGCCGATCAACCAGCCGTAAAAGGCCTCACGCTCCGGCGTCGCCGGACGCGGATGCACCATGCGGATAATATCGGCCAGCGACGGGCTGCTGCCCGTGGCGGCGCGCAACAGGGTGCGGGTATCGGCTTTTTCCAGCCATTCCCGTACCAGCCGCTTTGGCCGCGTCCCCAGCGATTTGCGCCCCACCGTGCCCGACCGCAGGATCTGCACGACAGTGCGCAGCATCCGGCCATTATCGATGACACGGCCAAAGATGCGGGGCACCAGGTCAGGTTCCTGCACCGTCAGACGGGCCAGCAGCAGGGCCGGCATATCCTTCATCCCGCCTCGTTCGCGGGCATAGACGGCCAGCTTGGCCAGAAACGCTGGCGGCACCTTGCCGGACAGCGCCAGAACCCGGGCCAGCTGGTCCGCATCGCTGGTATAAAAATTGTGGTTCAGGCAGCCCGTGACCGCCAGTTGGGCCAGGTGATGGCGCGGGCCGAAGGCATAGGCCGGGGCACCCGCCTGATTGCGCGTATCGGTGGCGGGCATCAGCCGCCCCATGACCGACGCGAACAATCCGTTATTCGCCATGTTCCCCCTCCTTCCTTCAGTCATCGCCGCGGTCTTTGCCGCCTGCATGGCCTCTCTAATCGCAAGGGGTGTGCCAACGGCTGGAAGGGGACGGAAAATTTCCAAAAATGGCGGAAACACTGGGATTTTTTCTTTATTGCCGGGTTCCGGCATCGTCAATCAGATGATATTCTGATATCGTATTTATAAATTTGGATAAGAAGATGAAGCGCACGGTCGTGATCGGCGTCCTGGGCACGGTCCTGGACTTTGTGGGCAGGGGCAAGGACCGGTGGAGCCGCTGGCGCCCGACCGTCAGCGTCTGTATGCAGGATGATCTGCGGATCGACCGGTTCGAACTGCTGCACGACACGCACAGCCAGGGGCTGGCCCGGCAGATCGGTGAAGATATCGGTGCGGTGTCGCCGGCGACGGCGGTACGGCCGCACATCATGGCGCTGCGCAATCCATGGGATTTCGAGGAAGTATATGGAAAGCTTCTGGATTTCGCCCGTGCCTATCCGTTCGACACGGAGGCAGAGGATTACCTGATCCACATCACCACCGGCACCCATGTGGTGCAGATCTGCCTGTTCCTGCTGACGGAGGCGCGGTTTCTGCCGGGCCGGCTGCTGCAATCCAGTCCGGACAAGGCCAGCAAGGCCGCGGCGGCGGGTCGGGTCAGTACCATTGACCTGGATCTGTCGCGCTATGACAGCATCGCCACCCGGTTCCAGGCACAGGTACTTGAAGCGACATCCTTTCTGAAATCCGGCATTTCGACACGCAACGCCGCCTTCAACCGCATGATCGACCGGATTGAACAGGTGGCGATCCGGTCCCGCGCGCCCATCCTGCTGCAGGGGCCAACCGGGGCCGGCAAATCACAGCTGGCCCGCCGCATCTATGACCTGAAACGCCAGCAGCACCAGATCGCCGGACCGTTTGTGGAAGTGAACTGCGCCACCCTGCGCGGCGACGGGGCCATGTCGGCCCTGTTCGGTCATCGCAAAGGTGCCTTTACCGGTGCGGCCAGCGACCGGCCCGGACTGTTGCGCACCGCCGACAAGGGAATGCTGTTCCTGGACGAGATCGGGGAGCTGGGCCCGGATGAGCAGGCTATGATCCTGCGCGCGGTGGAGGACAGACGCTTTCTGCCCGTGGGATCGGACAGGGAGGTCGAAAGTGATTTCCAGCTGATCGCCGGCACTAACCGCGATCTGGGGGCCGAGGCAGCGGCGGGCCGCTTCCGGGAAGACTTGTTCGCCCGCCTGAACCTGTGGACCTTCGAGCTGCCGGGACTGGCGGAGCGGCGGGAGGATATTGAACCCAATCTGGAATTTGAACTGGACCGTTTCGCCGCCCGCGAAAGCACCCGCGCCACCTTCAACGCGGAGGCGCGGCGTCTCTACCTGGCCTTTGCCACCGATGCCGCCACGCCCTGGACCGGCAATTTCCGTGACCTGTCGGCCAGCATCACCCGCATGGCCACACTGGCGCCTGGCGGGCGCATCAATGCCGACATCGTGGCGGATGAGATTGCCGGCCTGCGCCGACGCTGGCGCGGGTCGGCATCCGCTCAGGGTGACGACGGGCTGGTGGCGCTGCTGGGGGAAGCGGGGCTGGCTAACCTCGACCTGTTCGATCGTTGCCAACTCGCCACCGTTGTCAGGGTCTGCCGTGACAGCCGGTCATTGAGCGAGGCGGGGCGCGTGCTGTTCGGGGCCTCCCGCGTCAGCCGGAAAAGCGTCAATGACGCCGACCGTCTGCGCAAATATCTGGCCCGGTTTGACCTGACCTGGGACGATTGCCGCAAACCGGCCTGATACCAAGCCTCCTGAATGTTGCCCTTAGGTGGCTTGGAGGCCGGCGACCGCTGGCTCAGCACCCCCATGGGCACGTAAGCCAAACTGCCGGACGGCAGCGCCCGGCGCTGAGGGAACGCAAAACCTCCCCGGATCGGTCATGATCAAGGAAGATTGGCCTTGAGACCAGGGAACGAAAGGAAAGGCCCCGGCGAAGCCCAACCGCCGGGGCCTTTTTTTGCGGGTATCCGCGAGGTCAGCGCAGCGGCTGAATCCCCTTCAGCCGTGTCATCAGTTCCGCCGTCACCGCCTCGGCCTCATGCTCATCGCGGATAACGCGCGGGGTGATGAAGACGATCAGTTCGGTGCGGGTCTTGGTGGAGCGCTTTTCCCCAAACAACGCGCCGACGCCCGGCAGGGAGGAGAGCAGCGGGATGCCGTCGCGCCCGCTTTCCTGGGTTTCAGAGATCAGGCCGCCCAGCACCACCGTCTGTCCGCTGTCCACCGCCACGTTGGAGGTGATCTGGCGCTGCGAGATCGTGGGCGTCAGGTTGCCGCTGTTGCGCGTGCCGGAAACGTTGGAGATTTCCTGATAGACCTCCATCGTCACCTTGCCACTCTGGCTGATGCGGGGCACCACGCGCAGGATGACGCCGGTATTGACATAATCGACCGAGCTGACGATGGGCGAATTGGCATTATCCACCGACTGGGTGGTGCGGGTCAGCACCGGCACCCGGTCGCCCACCAGCAACTGCGCCACCTGGCTGTCCAGCACCACCACCTGGGGGGAGGAAATGACGCGCACATCGGTAACCTGATCCAGGGCCGACAGCACGACGCGCGGATCGCCATTGCTGGACAGCACCAGATTGAAGCCCGGCACCTTGCTGATCGGGCGCAGGCTGCTGCTGGTACTGTTCAGGGTGAAGCCGCCCTGCACATCGCCGCCATCCCCCCGGAAATAGCTCTGCACCCCATAGCGCAGCTGGTCATTCAGCGTGACCTCGGCAATCGTTGCCTCAATCAGCACCTGGGAGGGGGCGACATCCAGCTTGGCCACCGCCTCCCCGATAATCTCCGCCTGCCGGGGCTTGGCATGGACCAGGATGCTGTTATTGGCCGGGTCGGGGATGATACGCGGGGTATCGTCGCCGCTGCCCGGCGTCGGCTCCGGTGGGGCCGCCCCGCCGGCATCGGCGCTGATGGCTGACAGCCGGGCGGCATTGTCGGCCATGGCGGTGCTGTTGCCGCTGGCGGTACTGCTGGTGCCCGTCCCGCTGCTGCTGTTGACCGATGGCAGCGGCATGGCCTTCATGGTGGGCGCGGTGGCATCCGTCGCCGCACCGGTGAACAGCCTGTTCAACAGCTTGGCCACACGGGTGGCATCGGCATGGGTCAGGCTGAAAATCCGCAGCCGGGCCGTATCCATGTCCCCGCCATCCAGCCGGCGCACCCAGCCGGCGGCCGTTTCCAGCCGGGCGGCATCGCTGGCAATCACCAGCACCGCATTCAGCCGCTCCACCGGCAGCAGGCGCAGGCTGGGGTCGGCATCGCCCTGGGCGCCCAGAATCGCCTCCAGCTCCCGCACCAGCGGGGCGGGGCTGGCCTGCGTCAGCGGGAACAGGCCAGCGGAACGGCCGGCCATCCAATCCACATCAAAACCGCGCAGCAGATCGGCCGCCGCCTGCCGCTCCGGCGCCGGCCCGCTGACCAGCAGCAGACCCAGGCGCGGGTCGGCGGTGACAGTACCATTCTTCACCAGCGGCGCCACCAGCCCCTGCGCCACATCCGGGGCGATATGGCGCAGGGGCAGCACGGAAACGGCCAGACCCGGGGCGCTGGGGCTGGCCAGCCCCAGCGTGCGGGCATTGCCCGCCGCTTCGGCCTGCGGCAGCACGGCAAGCGTGCCATCCCCGCCGCGCACCAGCACGGCCCCCTGACCGGCCAGCACATTTTCCAGCAGGCGCAAAGCTTCCCGCGGGGAGAGTTCCCGCCCGCTGTCAATGCTGACCGTGCCAAGCAGGGCGGGGGAGATGCTGTGCGCCATCCCCAGCATGTCGCCCAGCACCGTATCCACCACAAGGGCCAGCGGCGCATCAGTGAAGCGCAGATGCAGCGCCGGCCCCGGCGGTACGGCCAGTTCATCGGCCCCCACCGGGACCGGCGGGCGGCTGCCCTTGACGATCACCGGGGCGGGGCTGCTGTGGCTGGTCACCGGTTTGGGCGCGGTCCCCTCCGCCCCGCCCTTGGGGGCCGCCAGCGACAGGTGATCCAGCGTCAGTGGCGGCGGCGCGTCCCCCTGGCGGCTGGCGCAGGCGGACAGCAGCAGAACAAGGGCCATGGTGCTGGCACCGGCCCGCAACCCGGCCCGTAGAGAAGAAATGGTGCGCATCATCATCCCGGCATCTGGTGGCGCCGGAAAGTGCCGCCGGGGGCCGCATCAAGACAAGGATTATTCACGCCCGTCATTAATCTGTAATCAAAGCGTCGTCTGTAATATTTTTGTCAAATACACGACGCGAAACCATTGCAGAAATAAGTCATATGGAAGGTGAATGCGGCAAATCCGCCGCCAACTCTGATTCAGAGCCGATGACAATATTGGATATCCTGTTGGCGGAGCGCCGCCTGGATGATGGCGAGCGTCAGCGGGTGCTGGCCCTGTCGGCGGCCGATGGGCGGCCGCCGGATCAGGTGCTGCTGGACCTTGGGCTGGTCACGCCGCTGGAGCGGGCCGCCGCCCTGGCCCGCCATTATGCGGTGCCACTGTTGCGCGGCGACGATCTGGCCGATGATCTGCCCGACAGTGCCGGCCTGTCGCCGCATTGGCTGCTGTCCCACCGGCTGCTGCCGGTGGGACAGGATGATAACGGCCTGCTGCTGGCCGCCGTCGATCCGGTGGCGGCCGATGTGCTGGAGGTGGTGGAACTGGCGCTGGGGCAGCAGCCCCGGCTCTGTTTCATGCCGCTGCCGGAATGGGAGGCAGCGTTCCAGGCCCGCCATGGCGGGGGGGGCAGCGCCCTGGACCGTATCCTGGATGATGCCGCCGCCGATCAGGCGCTGGAAGAGGCGGCGCTGGACCGGCTGAAGGATCAGGCCAGCGAGGCCCCGGTGGTGCGGCTGGTCGCTCATCTGATTGATGAGGCGGTGAAGGCCCGCGCCTCCGACATTCATATCGAACCTTTTGCCGATGCGCTGGTGCTGCGCTACCGCATCGATGGGGTGTTGCATAACCGCCCGCCGCCACCGCCCAGCCTGACCCGCGCCCTGGTCAGCCGGATCAAGATCCTGGCCGGGCTGGATATTGCCGAACGCCGCTTGCCGCAGGATGGACGGGTGCGCCATCGCATGGGCGGGCGGCTGGTGGATTTGCGTGTTTCCACCTTGCCCACCGTGCATGGTGAAAGCGTGGTGATCCGCGTGCTGGATGGTTCTGTCGGGGCCATGGAACTGTCCGGCCTGGGGCTGGATGCGGTGGATGAGGCGGCGTTGCGCCGGATGATGGCCAGCCCGCACGGGCTGGTGCTGGTCACCGGCCCCACCGGCAGCGGCAAGACCACCACGCTCTATGCCGCCCTGCGCCTGATCGATGCCGCCACCCGCAAGGTGCTGACGGTGGAAGACCCGGTCGAATATCAGATGGCACGGGTCAATCAGGTGCAGGTGCATCCCGCCATCGGGCTGGGCTTTGCCACGGTGCTGCGCTCCATGCTGCGGCAGAACCCGGATGTCATCCTGGTGGGGGAAACCCGCGACACGGAAACGGCCGACATCGCTGTGCAGGCGGCCCTGACCGGGCATCTGGTGCTGACGACGCTGCACACCAATTCCGCTGCCGGGGCGGTGACGCGGCTGCTGGAAATGGGGGTGGAGCCATTCCTGATCGCCTCCACCCTGCGCGGGGTGGTGGGGCAGCGGCTGGTCCGCCTGCTCTGCCCCCGCTGCAAGGCGCCGGAACCGGCGGACGCGGCGGCCCTTTCCGCCCTGCGCGAGGCCGGGTTGCTGGCAGCGGGGGCTGCGGCCCCGCTGCTGCTGGGCCCGGTCGGCTGCCCGCATTGTGGCGGCACCGGCTATGCCGGCCGCATTGGCATTTTTGAGATGGTCCGCCTGGATGAAACCCTGCGCCGGCTGGTCGTGGACCGCGCCTCCACCGGCGCGTTGGAGGCGGCGGCGCGCGCGGCGGGGATGCGCTCCATGCGCCAGCATGGGCTTTCCCGCGTGCTGGCCGGGCTGACCAGCTTTGCCGAGGTGGCGCGCGTGACCGAGATGGCGGACTGACCCCCCATGCCGGAATTCCACTATACCGCGCTGGATGGCGGCGGGCAGCAGCGCAGCGGCCGGCGGCAGGCCAGCGATGCCGCCGCCCTGCTGGACTGGCTGCGCGGCCAGGGCTGGTTGCCGGTAAAGGTGGCCCCGGTGGGGCGGCGGCTGATCCTGCCGGCGGGGCCGGGGGTGGGCGATCTGCTGCTGTTCAGCCGGGAACTGCGCCTGTTGCTGAAGGCCGGACTGCCGCTGGAACGCGCATTGGCCCTGCTGGCCGATGGGCTGGCCCCGCCCCCCTTGCGCGCCGGCCTGCGGGAGGCGCTGGAACGGCTGCGCGGCGGGGCAGGGCTGGGGGAGGCGCTGGCGCGGGCCGGCGGTTTCCCGCCGCTTTACGCCGCCATGGTGCGGGCCGGCGAAGGGGCCGGTGCCCTGGATATGGTATTGGAGCAACTCTGTTTATTGCTGGAGCGGCAGCGGCGGGTGACGCGCGCCGTCACGTCGGCCCTGATCTATCCGGCGGTGTTGTGTTTCGTCGCCGTCGGCTCCCTGCTGCTGTTGCTGCTGCATGTGGTGCCGCAATTCGCGCCCTTGTTCGCCAATGCCCACAAGGCCCTGCCACCGGCGACAGAGCTGGTGCTGGCCCTGTCCGGCTTCATGCTGGCCTGGGGCGATCTGGCCATGGTGGGGCTGCTGGCCCTGGGGCTGTTGGGCTGGCTGGTCTGGCGGCGGCCGGGGCTGGCCCCCTGGCGCGACCGCACCTTGCTGCGGCTGCCGCTGGTCGGCGGCATGGCGCTGATGGCCGGGCTGGCCCGGCTGGCGCGCGGCCTGTCGGTGCTGCTGCGGGCCGGCGTGGCCCTGCCGCGCGCCCTGGAACTGGCAGCCGACATGGCGGGCAACCGCGTGCTGTCCGCCACCCTGCTTTCCATGCGCGACGGGGTGCGCGACGGGCGCGGGTTGACCGCCGCCCTGCCGCCCGGCCACCCGCTGCCCGATCTGGCCGTCACCCTGATCGGCGTGGGTGAGCAGAGCGCCCGGCTGGCCGAGGTGCTGGAACAATTGGCGGAGATGTATGAGGACAAGCTGGAAACCGCCATCAAGCGTTTCCTGGCTTTGCTGGAACCGGCCCTGATCCTGCTGCTGGCGCTGTTTGTCGGCGGCATCGTCGTTTCCATCCTGTTGGCCCTGGTATCGATCAATGACCTGCCTTTCTGAGCGGCCCCGCCACCGGCAGGCGGGCTTCACCTTGCTGGAAATGCTGGTCGTGCTGCTGCTGCTGGGCGTGGCGACGGCTTTGGTGGCGCCACGTCTGGCATCCGGTGGGGCCAGGCTGGATGGCGATACGCGCCTTCTTGCCAGCCGGCTGGCCGCCGCCCGCGATCAGGCCGTGCGCCAGGGCCGCGCGGTGGAGATCAGCCTGGATGCGCGCGGGCTTTCCCAAGGCACCAGCCTGACCGTGGCGGGGGAGGTGGAGCGGGGGGCGGATGGGCTGGCCCGGCTGCGCTTCCTGCCCGATGGCAGCGCCAGCGGGGCGGAAATCCGGCTGCGGGGCCCGCACGGGGGCGAACGCGCCATCGCTGTGGACTGGCTGACCGGCCGGGTGGTGCATGATGCGCGCTGACCGACGCGGACAGGCGGGCTTTACCCTGCTTGAGGCGATGCTGGCCCTGCTGCTGCTGGCCCTGGTGCTGGGCCCGGCCTATAGCCTGATGTCCGGCGGCGGGCGGGCGGCGCGGTCGGTGGAACGGCGCGCGCTGGCCCAAAGCATTGCCGAGGCGCAGTTCGCCGCCCTGGGCGTGGAACAGCGCCTGACACCCGGCGATTATCCGGGCCATAGCGGGGACTGGCGCTGGACCCTGCGCGTGACCCCGCGCCTGGACCCGCCCTTTGATGCCGCCGCCGCGCGCGGCATGGCAGCATATCGGGTGGAAATCAGTGTGGCTGATGCGGCGGGGCCGGTGCTGTCACTGGCCACCACCAAGCTGGTGGCGGCACCATGAGGCGGCCGTTGCGCAAGAAGCAGGCGGGTTTCACCCTGCTGGAAGCCATGGTGGCCCTGATCGTGCTGGGGCTGGTGCTGGCGGTGGCGGCCACAGCACTCGGCACCATGGGCCGGGCACGCGGCCGGGTGATGGCGCAGGCCGACCGGGCGGAGGATATGTTCCTGCTGCGCGATGTGCTGCGCCGGCAGATCAGCCGCGCCCTGCCCTTGACCGAGCTGGCCCCCGGCGGTGAACGGTACTGGCTGGTGGCCAGGGCTGAAAGGCTGGAATTCCCGCTGGTCGATGCGCCGCTGCCGGGCCGGGGCGGGCTGGCCTTTGCCGCCATTCTGGTGGAGAAAGGGCGGCTGCTTTATCGCCAGACCCGGCCCGGCCAGCCGCCTTATCAGACCGTGCTGGCGGAAGGCGATTACCGCTTCCGCCTCTCCTATCGCGGGGACGATCCGCGTCAGGGCTGGGTGTCGGATTGGGCCGATGCCAAGCACTGGCCCCGGCTGGTGCGCCTGTCGGTGGAAGCGGGCGGGCGGGAGATGCCGGCCCTGGTGGTGCCGGTGCGGGCCGATACCGACCGGGGCTGTGTGCTGACACTGGGGGAGGGCTGGTGCCGTGACCGCCAGGGTTGACCAACAACGTTCCCGCCAGCGTGGCATCGCCTTGCCGATGGCGCTGTGGGTGGCGATGGGGCTGGCCCTGCTGGCCGCCGGCATCGCCACTACGGCAGAACGCGCCATCAACCGGCAGATCGGGGCCGACCAGATCGCCGTCGCCCGCGCGCTGCTGGAAACCGGCCTCAGCCATGGCGTGATGCTGGCCGTGCATCCCGACCCTGCCCGCCGCCTGCCCGCCAATGGCACCCCGCTGACGGTGACAGAACCGGAAGGCACGTTGACCCTGCGTTTGTGGGACGAGGCGGGGCGGTTGGATTTGAACCGCACCCCATCGGCGCGCCTCCTGGCGGTGGCCGGGGCCCTGCTGCCGGCGGCTGACTTGTCGGCGCTGACCCAGGCGCTGCAGCGCCGCCGCCAGACGGGGGAACCCTGGCACAGCGTGCTGGAATTGGGGTCGGCCCTGTCACCCGATGGCTTCGCCCGGCTTTATCCCTGTCTGACCGTGCATGGGCCGGCCATGGCGGATGGCAAGCTGCGCCTGTCCGCCATGGCACCGGGCCTGCGCGCCCGCTGGCCGGGGCTGGCCGGGCTGCGGGATACCGACGCGGCGTCCCTGGCCGCCCTGGGTCTGATGCAAGGCGGGCCGCCCAGCAGCCTGTTCACCCTGCGCGTGGCCGCCCGTACCCCGGATGGCGCGCTGGCCACGGCGGAAGCCGTGGTCTGGATCACCATTCAGGGCACCCAGGCTTTCCGCATTCTGGAATGGCGCGAGCCGGCACCGGAGATCCGTTTGATGGAAGAGGCATCATGAACAGCGCGGGCGACATGCTGCGGCGGCTGGCCGGCTGGTGGTGGCAGCGCACCAAACAGGCCCTGCCGGCCTGGCTGGTGGCCGATGGGCCGGAACCGGCCCGCTGGCAGTGGGATGGCACAATACTGACCCCGCCCGCCGGGGGCACCCCCCGGCATAAGCGGCCCTGGCGGCTGCTGCTGGGCGATGTGCGTCCCCTGGTGCTGGAACGCGAATTGCCGGCAGGGGCGGCCGCCCATCTGCGCCGGGTGGTGGGGATGCAGTTGGGCCATTGGACGCCGCTATCCGCCGATGCCGCCCTTTATGATGCGCAGGTGGCGGGGCCGGCGGCGGATGCCGGCCAGTTGCGGGTGCGGGTCTCCCTGCTGGCCCGCAGCCGGTTGGCCCCGGCCCTGACGGCAGCAGCGGCCCAGGGCCTGCCGCTGCCCGAGGGCGTGATGCTGGCCGATGGCAGCCTTCTGCCCTTTGGCGAACCGAAGGGTGCCAGGGTACCGCCGCGTCTGCTGCTGCTGGCTTTGTTATTATTGGCCCCGCCTTTGTCGCTGGCCGTGCTGCAGGAGGGCCGCCTGTCGCAGTTGCGCACCGAATTGGCGGCCGGCGAGATGGAGGCGGCACAGGCCCGCAGCCTGGGCATCCGGCTGGCCCGGCTGCGGACGGAAACCCTGGCCGCCGTCAGCGCCCGCCGGGCCACCCCCAGCATGGTGCTGCTGCTGGACCGGTTGAGCCGGCTGCTGCCCGACAACAGCTATCTGACGGAACTGCGTCTGGAAGGCGGGCGGGTGCATCTGCTGGGCTATAGCGGTGATGGGGCGGCATTGCCGGCCCTGCTGGCCACCGCCCCCGGCCTGCAGGATGTGCGGTTTGAAGCCGCCTTGCTGCGGGCCGATGCCGGGCGCGACCGTTTCCACCTTTCCTTGATGGTGAGCGCCGATGAACCCGCTTGAACGGAGGCTGGCCGATCCGGTCGCCGCCCGCCGGCTCTATCTGGGTATCAGCGCCGGGCTGGGGCTGTTGTTCCTGCTGCTGCTGGTCTGGCCGCTGGCCGACCTGCTGCTGGAACAGCGGGCCGCCATCCAGGCCGCTGAGCTGCAGCGCCAGGCCCAGGGCACCCTGGCCGGGCGGGTGGAAAAGCTGCTGGCCGAACAGGCGGCGCTGGCCACCCTGGATGGCTTGCCGGCGGATTACCTGCCCGGTGACAGCCCCGATCTGGCCGCCGCCAACCTTCAGGCCCTGCTGGGCCAGCGGCTAGCCGCTGTGGGCGGGCGGCTGATCGGCACCGGGCTGGTGGAACCGGCCGACCTGCCGGAAGGCGCCGGCGGCGATCAGCGTATCACCGCCCGGCTGGATGCCGCCCTCAGCCATGCCCAGTTGCGTGACCTGCTGCTGGGGCTGGAAGGCGGGCAGCCACGGTTGATCGTGGTGGGGATGCGGCTGGCAGCGGGTGGGGAGGCCGGTGCTCCCCTGTCGCTGACGCTGACTGTGAGCGGTCTGCGCAAGCCGGTGCCGGGGGGTGCGGAATGATGAAACGGGTTTTGCTTTTGGGGTTGTTGCTGTCCGCGCCGCTGCCGGCCCCCGCCGCTGATCCGCTGGCGGATGCGGAATATCACCTGCCGCCGCCGGCCAGCCTGTCGGCCCTGGTGGAACGGCCTTTGTTCACGCCATCGCGCCGGGGGGAGGCGACGGCCGCCCCCGCCAGCCCCGCCCCATCGGGGGAGCTGCGGCTGGTCGGCGCGGTGGTGGGCCGCAAAGGCGGGGGCCGCGCCCTGCTGCTGCGGGATGGCGTGGCCCGGCCCTGGCTGCCGGGGCAGGAACAGGCCGGCTGGCGCCTGCTGGCGGTGGAGCCGGGGGGCGTGCGGCTGGCCGGGGCCGAAGGTGCTGAAATCCGGCTGCCCGTGGGCGCTGTGCTGCCACATTCACCGTAAGTAAGGAAACCTGATCATGACCATGCGCACGCTGCCCACAGCGCTTCGCCCCCTTCGCCGCCGGCAGGCCGGCTTCACGCTGCTGGAAATGCTGGTGGTGCTGGTGATCATCGGCCTGCTGCTGGGGCTGGTGGGGCTGCGGCTGCTGTCCAACGTCGATCGCGGCAAGGTGACGGCGGCCACGGCCCAGGCCCGCGTGCTGAAAACCGCGCTCGACACGCTGTATCTGGATCTGGGCCGTTTCCCGACCAAGGCGGAGGGGCTGGCCCTGCTGGCCACCCAGCCGCGTGATGCGGCGGCGGCGCGGCGCTGGATGGGCCCCTATCTGGAAGGGGCGGTACCCAACGACCCCTGGGACCGCCCCTATCTTTATGAGGTGGATGCGGGCGGGCGTGTCGCCCGTGTTATCAGTCTTGGCGCCGATGGCAAGCAAGGTGGCAGCGGGGCGGACGCGGATATCGCCATCCCGCCCGCCCCATGACCGGGCTGGAGATCGCCTTCTTCACCTTGCTGGGGGCCTGTTTTGGCAGCTTCATCGCCGCCATGGCCTGGCGGCTGCCGCGCGGGGTGACGGTGTGGGGGCGTTCGGCCTGCCCCGCCTGCGGCCATGTGCTGGGCGTGGCGGACCTGTTGCCCGTGCTGTCATTCCTGCTGTCACGCGGGCGCTGCCGGCATTGCGGCGGGCGGGTGGCCGCACTTTACCCGCTGGTGGAGGCGGCAACGGCGCTGCTCTGGCTCGCCTGCGCGCTCTGGTCTGTCGATCCGGTGGAGGCGTTGTTGCGGGCATGGCTGGGCACGGCGCTGCTGTTCCTGGCCCTGGTGGATGCGCAATGGCACTATCTGCCCGATGCGGGTGTGGCGCTGGCGGGGCTGGCCGGGCTGCTCTGGCTTGGCTGGCAGGATGCGCCTTCGCTGTGGGCCGACCATCTAACGGCGGTCGGGCTTTATGGCGGGCTGGCCCTGGCCCTGCGCCTGTTGGTCAGCCGCTGGAAGGGGCGGGAGGCGCTGGGGCTGGGCGATGTAAAGCTGATGGCGGTGGCCGGGCTCTGGCTGGGACTGGCCGGCCTGCCCCCTTTCCTGATCCTGTCCGGGGGGGCCGGTATCTGCCATCTGCTGGCGGCCCGCCGCTGGGGTGGGGCCGAGGGGGAGGAGGCTGGCGATATTATCGCCTTCGGCCCCGCCCTCTGTCTGGCCCTGTTCGTCTTGGTTTTGGCAGGGCCGCTATTGTGATCAGCGGGCCGGCCGGAACTCCACCATCATCTGGTTGCGCGGGTGGTTCCAGTCGCCATGATAGGTCATCACCCAGCCTGTGCGATCCGCCACCGCCGCAAGATCGGCCTGGCTATGGCGGAAATGGGCATGGGAATGGGAGGTGGCGGGATTGGCGTGGGCGTTCTCCGCTTCAAAGAAGGTGGCGAAGAAACGCACATCACCGCTGATCCAGGCCCGCAGGCTTTTCAATGATCGCTCAATATCGGCCAGGGTCAGGTGCGTATAAAGCGACTGGGCAATGATATAATCCGGCTGTTTGGAAAAACGCTCAAACTCAAACCGGTCAGAGACGACGAATTCCGGCCGCCGGCGCAAATATTTCTCTGTGCCCAGCTCTTCTGCCACGCCCAGGATGATCAGCCCGATTTCCTTGTCCAGGCCCAGGTAATTGCCCTCATCCAGATAATCGATCAGCAGCCGGCCGGCGCGCAGGGAGCCGCAAGCAAAATCCAGCAGCACATGGCCGGGCTGCAGGCCGGCCTGGACCAGATAATCCAACTGTTTTTGACCAATCAGATCCCAGAAAGGACCATCGCCGCCGACATAGGCGCGATAACCCATGCTGCTGATCCCTTTCAGCCCCTCATCTCTGCTGGACATGGCTTTCCTCCCCGTTTCTGCCGGGGGACCATACACGACCGGGTGATATGGTCACAACGCCAGAGCTGTTTTCGGTTGTTCGGAAACAGCCGCTGAGGGCAGATTGGAGGCTGACGACCGCCAGCCCGCCGCCCGGCACTTGAGGCAAATTGATATAGTATTATTGCTGCCAGCCGACGCTCAGCCTGAAGGTGCGCGGGCGCAGCGGGGTGGTCTGGGGCCCGGCGGACAGGGTGAAGGGATTGCCATAGGCGAACTGGTTGGCGTCGCTGTCCAAAATATTATCCACCGCCAAACCCAGCGACCAGCCGTCGGACCAATCCAGTTTCATCCGTCCGTTCACCTGATTGACCGGGCCCTGGCGGATGGCGTTGCTGAAGGTCAGGTGGGTGCGCCCGGTATGGGTGTAATCCAGGGCGGCCAGCAGTTGGGCATCAGCGGCGACCCATCCTTTCCAGGAAAGGCTGGCACTGCCGCTGAGATGGGCGGCACCGGGAAGGCCGCCTTCCGCCCGGCCGGCAAAGGTGGGGGCAACGCGGGTCAGTTCCGGGTCGTTCAGGATCACGGTCGCATCCAGCCGCCAGGGGCCCAGATGCAGGCGGGGGGCGATCTCAATCCCGGTATTGCTGCCATCCCCGGCATTGGTGGTGACGGTCAGCCCGTCGGCGCGCAACTGATCGGTCTGGATGTTGCGCCAGCGCGCATGGAAAATGGCGGCATCCAGCGCCAGACGCCCCTGCCAGAGCGACAATTTGGTGCCCAGTTCATAATTCCACAGCTCATCGGTTCGGAAATGGGCCGCCCGATAATCCTCCCCGGATGTTGTCGCCGCCTCCTCGATATTAAGACCGCCGGGGCGATAGCCCTCCGTCATCTGGGCATAAAAGCTGGTACCCTCCCGAGGGTGCCAGGTCACGGCCAGTTTGGGTGTGTAATCCGTTTCCTTGGCGTAACCTTCCGTCTCGGCCACCGATGCGGCGGGGGCCAGGGCCTTGGCCTCCACCTCCTGCGCCACATGGAACAGGCGGCCGCCGGTCGTCAGGGTCCAGTGGGGGAGAAAGCGCCAGGATAGCTCCCCGAACAGGGCGGCTTCCTTCACCGTATCATCGCGGTCGCGCCGCCACAGGTCACTGCCAAGGGTGGCCGCCTTGGTCAGGCGGCGGCTGGATTGCGCCGTCTGCTGCGACAGGTGCAGCCCGCCCAGCCAGCGGATGGCAGCATCCTCATCATTCTCACTGCTCAGCCGGGTCTCATGGGTCCAAAGCCGGGATAATTGCGCCTCATGAAACAGGGCGGGCTGGGCGGGCAGCCCGGCCAGGGCCGGCACGGCCGTGCTGGCATCATAGAAACTGTCAATCTCGTGCCGCACAAAGGCGGTGGTGCTGTGCAGTTGGGCAAAGGGCAGGCTGCCGGTCAGGGTGACATGCGCCTCGTCGAAATCATTGTCATGCGGCTCTGCCAATTGCGCGGCGCGGGTGCAGCAACCGCGCCGCCCCTGAATATAATGGCTGTCATCGGTGTCGATCAGTTGATAGGTGCCGCCCAGCTCCAGCCGCCAATCCTCGGCCGGGATCAGGGTGAACAGGGCGCGGCCGCCCTGCATGTCGGTGCGGTCGATATTATGCCGGCCCGCCGTATCGATCACCCCGCCTTCCCGTTCCGCATAAAGCGCCAGCCGCATCCCCAGCCGGTCGGTCAGCAGCGGCTGGTTCAACACCGCCTCCACCCCGCCGCCGGGGGCACCGCTGCGGGTCAGGCTGCCATAAAGCCGGGCCTGGGCCGATTGTTCCGACAGGTCGGGGGCGGCCGGCACGATGCGCAGGATGCCACCGATGGAGCCACCGCCATAAAGCGTGCCCTGGGGGCCGCGCAGCACCTCCACCCGGTCCACATCGATCAGGTGCAGATGCGGGTCGGGCGCATTGTAATTGACCTTGGCATTGTCCAGATACAGGCCCACCGTCGCCTGGGTCTGGCCGGTGAAGGCGCTGTCGGACAGGCCGCGGATCGCCAGCTTGTTCCGCCCCGGCCCCAGATGCGTGCTGCCCACCCCGCCCAGCAGGGGCAGGGCGGCATCCGGATCAGACGTGCCAAGCCGGGCCAGATCAGCCGCCGTCAGCCAGCCCACAGAAACGGGCAGGCTGGCCGGATCGGCCCCGCGCTTGGTCGCCGTGACGATGATGGGTTCCACCGGCTCTGCGATATGCCGGCCCGCCGCTGGCAATGTATGTGGCGACGGCAAGGCTTCCAGCCGATAGGCACCGGGGCCGACCTTGCGGAAGCCCAGCCCCGTTCCGGCCAACATCCGGGTCAGCGCCTGTTCGGGCGTCAGCGGTCCGCTGGCACCGGGGCTGTGCCTTCCGGCCAGCGGCTGGTCACCACCGATGGAGATGCCGGCCTGTCGGGACAGGTCAGCCAGCGCGCCGCCTAAGGGACCGGCAGGCACGGCAATCCCCCCCTCGGCCGCCAGGGCCGGCGGGACGGTCAGCAGCAGGGCAAGGGCGAAAACCGGTGGAAGACGCAAAGCGGTGGGCCATCAGGGATGTTTGGAGAGCACGAAGCTATCACCCTGGCGCACCACCACAATAGGCAGCAACCCCTGCAGGGTGCCCAGCAGCACCGCCTGATCCGCATCCAGCCGCAGCACACCGGAAAAATGCAGCGCCGCCGCCGCCCCTTCCGCCCGCATGGGCAGCGGATAATGGCGGGACAGCTCGGCCAGCACCTGCGGCAGCGGCGCATTGTCAAAGGACAGGCGGCCTTGCGTCCAGGCGGTGGCGGCCTGGGCATCCACGGTGGTGACGGGGCCGGGGGGCTGGCCTTGCGCCGCGCTGATCTGCTGCCCCGGCGTCAGGCGGACCTTGGCCCCGCCTGTCTGGTCACCGACATCCACCAGCCCGCGCGTGACGGTGACCGTCACCGACCGGTCCAGGTGGCGGACATTGAAGGCCGTACCGACCACGGTGACCAGCCGTTCACCGGCCGCCACGGTGAAGGGGCGGGCGGCATCCTTGGCCACGTCAAACAGCGCCTCCCCCTGTTCCAGCACCACGGCGCGGTGATCGGCGGACAGGGCGACGCTTAACCGGGTGCCGCTGTTCAGGATGATGCTGGACCCATCGGCCAGTGTCACCGTGCGGCGCTGGCCCGGCGCGGTCTCAAACATTTCCGGGGGCGGGGTTGGCGTGTGGCGACCGGTCAGCGTCAGGGCCAAAGCGGCAGCGGCGGCCGCCGCACCGCCCAGGAACCAGCGGCGGGAGCGGTTGGCCGGGGCGGCGGGCTCAGCCTTTCGCCGGCTGGCCAGATTGATGATGCTGGCCGGTGCTTCTGCCGGCAGTGCCTCCACCTGCCGCCACAGGCTTTCCACTTGATCATAGGCGCGGCGGTGGCTGGGATCAGCCTCCAGCCATTCGGTGAAGGCCAGCCAGACCGCCTGATCGGCATCGCCCTGCAGGCGGGCGTGCCAGTCCGCCGCCTGTTCCAGGCGGGGATCAAGGGGCGTATCGGTCGGGCGGTTCACCATGGGGCGGCTTCTGGTTCGGGCTTTGTCCTGTTGACGTCACGGAAGGGGCGGTACCCCACCCGTCTGGATGAAATATTTTTCATTCAAGCCGGCGGCCCAGCCGTTTCAACAGGTTCTTCATCGCCGCCGCCATGTGTTTTTCCACCGCGCTGCGCGAAATGCCCAGGCTGGCGGCGACCTCCGCATGGGGGCGTCCCTGCAGCTTGTGCATTTCAAACACGCGCTTGCCCTGCGGCGGCAGTGCGTCGATGGCATCGCGCAGCAGGCGCAGTTCCTGCCGGCCGGATGCCACCTGTTCCGCCGTCGGGGCCTCGGCAATCGGTTCGGGGCCATCGACCAGGGCATTGGCGGACAGCCATTCCCCATCGCGGGCGGCGGCGCGCGATCCGCTGCGCTGCCGGTCAAAGGCCAGATTAAGCGCCATGCGGTTCAGGAAGGCCGGCACATTCTCCACTGCCTCCCCCCCGGCGGGCAGGGCGGCCAGCCTTTCATACATTTCCTGCACGATGTCTTCCGCCTCCGCCGCACGGCCCGTGCGCGCCGTCAGCAGCCGCAGCAGAAAGGCACGGTGTTCCAGATAGGCAGCGATCAGGGGCGGGGGCGGGGAAATGGCGTCAACCTGAGTTGGGCGAAAACTGACTTCCGATATAGCCCCCGCATCCCGCCCGATCAATGCGGCAGGTCATATCCGACACAGTGCAGAAAAATTTTGCCTTCGCACCTGCGGTCCGCTGCGGGCGGTGCCGTCATCCCCTTGAAGGCCGGTTGATCCGGCCAACCCAACCGGCGGAGCGACGCCTGTGATTGAAATGTTGATGCGCGATGAGGATGGGGTGCGCGGCCACCTGCGGTTCGATGCCGAACGGCTGGGCAGCCTGACCCGCTGCCGCCCGGCGGTCGTGGCCATCACCCACCATTTCGCCCCGGAGCGGCGGCGG
Organism: Niveispirillum sp. SYP-B3756; assembly: GCF_009495745.1. Classification (GTDB taxonomy): domain Bacteria; phylum Pseudomonadota; class Alphaproteobacteria; order Azospirillales; family Azospirillaceae; genus Niveispirillum. The sequence continues at coordinate 17,139 of NZ_WIDQ01000019.1, read as the reverse complement.
GTGGAGGCGATGATCCGCCAGACCTATGCGCAGATTTATGGCGGTGACATTGCCGTCACCCACCCGATGTTGATGAGCCTGCGTGATGCCAATGACCGGATACTGGCCGGGGTCGGTTTCCGCCCGGCCAGCACCGGGCCGCTGTTCCTGGAAACCTATCTTGACCATCCGGTGGAAGCCCTGATCCCCGGTGGGCCGCAACGGCCTGCCATTGTGGAGATCGGCAATCTGGCCGCAGCGGAACCCGGTGCCTCCTATCTGCTGTTCATGGCGCTGGCCGCCTATCTGCACGGGCAGGGCTTTGAAAAGGCGGTGGTCACCGCCACCCGCCCCCTGCGCCGGCTGTTCCGCCATATCGGCTTTGATGCGCTGGAACTGGGCCGGGCCCGGCCGGAGCGGATCGGCCCGGCCGCCGCTGCCTGGGGCAGCTATTACGCCAATGACCCGCGTGTCGTCTGCGGCAATGTCGCCTTTGGCGCCGATTGTCTGGACCGCTTCCTGGCCGGCGATGCGCGCGAGGCGCTGCCGGCCCGTCCCACCTTTCCCCGTCTGCATCCCGCCGTCCCGGCGACAGAGGTGACTGCATGAGCCGCGTTCTTTCCGCCCTCCGGACCCATGCCCCGGATCAACCCGCCATCAATGACTGGACCTATGGGGCACTGGCCGGGGCCGTGGACCAGTTGGCCGCCGATCTGCACGGCATCATCGGTGATGGGCAGCAGCCCGTGGCGGTGGAGGCCAGTAATTCTGCCGCCTGGGCGCTGTTGGATCTGGCCCTGCTGCAACTGGGCGCACCGTCGCTGCCGCTGCCGGGTTTCTTCACCGCGGACCAGCGCCGCCATGCGTTGGGCGATGCCGGGGCCGGCTGGCTGGTGACGGACAAGGCGGTGCCGGGTGCAGTGACCCTGCCAGTGGGTGAGGAGATGCTCTATCTCCAGCGCCTGGGTCATGCGCCGGTCGCCTTGCCGGCCGGTACGGCCAACATCACCTATACCTCGGGCACGACGGGGGCACCCAAGGGTGTCTGCCTGTCCGCCGCCGGGCTGGAGCAGGTGGCCACCTCCCTGGTGCAGGTGATAGGGGCCGATTATGCCGGCCGGCATGTCGCCATCCTGCCTTTGCCGGTGCTGCTGGAAAATGTGGCGGGGCTTTACTGCACGCTGCTGGCCGGCGGTCATTATCTGGCCGTGTCCCCCACCACGCTGGGGCTGGAACAGCCGTTCCAGCCGGATTTCGCCCGGCTTCTTGCTGCCCTTTCCATCCTGCGGGCCAACAGTATCATCCTGGTGCCGGAACTGCTGCGTGGCCTGATGGCGGCGATAGCCCAGGGCGGGCGCTTCCTGCCCGATCTGCGGCTGGTGGCCGTGGGTGGGGCGCGGGTGGCACCGTCCCTGCTGGCCCAGGCCGGCATGTTGGGCCTGCCCGTCTATCAGGGTTATGGCCTGTCGGAATGCGGGTCGGTGGTGGCGCTGAACACGCCTGCGGCCAACCGGGTCGGCAGTGTTGGCCGCGTGCTGCCGCATCTGCACCTGGAGATTGACCCGGCCACGGGGGAGGTCAGCCTCAACAACCATGCCTTTCTGGGTTATGTCGGCGGCGCGGCCGCCCCCGCCCGCATCGCCACCGCCGATCTGGGCAGCCTGGATGGTGACGGTTTCCTGTCCATCCAGGGCCGGTCGCGCAATGTCATCATCAATAGTTTCGGCCGCAATATCGCCCCGGAATGGGTGGAATCCGAACTGACCGCTCAGCCGGAAATCCTGCAGGCGGCGCTGTTCGGCGATGGGCGGGCGGATCTGACGGCGCTGATCGTGCCCAGCCGGTTCGGCCAGGATGCGGCAGCCCTGTCCCTGGCCGTGGCGCGGGCCAATGGGGCCTTACCGCCCTATGCCAGGGTCGCCCGCTGGCAGGCGGTGGCCGCCTTCACGCCCCTGAACGGGCAACTGACCGCTAATGGCCGGCCGCGCCGCGATGTCATCGCCGCCGCCCATGCCGCCCTGCTTTCCCCGGATGAGGATGAAGCCCCCATGCCCCAACCCTTCTTCGACCGTCTGGTGACGGAGACGGAGCCGGCGCGTCTGGCCCTGCTGTCCGTACCGCAGATCCAAGATGGCCTGACCGGGCGGATCAGCCTGGACACCTATATCGCCTATCTGACAGAGGCCTATCACCATGTGAAACACACCGTGCCGCTGATGCGCGCCGCCCGCGTCGCGCTGCGTCCTGACCAGACATGGCTGATCCCCGCGCTTGATGAATATATCGAGGAGGAGGAAGGGCACGAGGAATGGATCCTCAATGATATCCGCCATGCCGGCGGTGATGCAGAGGCCGTGCGTCATGGCACGCCGCGCGCGGCCACCCAGGCCATGGTGGACACAGCCTATCGCTTCATCCGGGAAGAGAATGCGGCCGGCTTCTTCGGCATGGTCTATGTGCTGGAAGGCACTAGCACCGCCATCGCCACCCATGGGGCGGAGGCGGTGCGCAAATCCCTGAACCTGCCGAAAAGCTGCTTCACCTATCTGACCAGCCATGGGTCGCTGGATATCCAGCATATGGAATTCTTCCGCACGCTGATGAATCAGGTGATCGATCCGCGCGACCAGCAGGCGATCATCACCATGGCGAACTGCGTCTTCGGTCTGTTCGCAGACCTGTTCCGCGCCATCCCCCACAGCCGCCCGTCGCAAGAGGTGCGCCATGTCGCATGAGGAAAGCCTGGAAGGGCGAACCGTCCTGGTCACCGGCGGGGCCGGTGGCATCGGGTCGCCCCTGGTCAGCCTGCTGCGCAACCGGGGCGCCCAGGTCACCACGCTGGGCCGGGGGGAAATGCCGGGCCGGCATATCCGTGCCGACCTGTCGACCCCGGCCGGCATCGCGCTGGCCGCCGAACAGGCCCGGCTGCTGGCCCCGCAAATGCTGTTCAACATCGCCGGCCGGCAATATTTCGGCCCGCTGGAGGGCCAGCACCCCGCCGATCTGGCGGCCGATTATCTGGTCAATCTGGTGGCGCCGGTGACCCTGGCGCAGGCCGTGCTGCCGATGATGAAACAGCGGGGCCATGGCCATATCGTCAATGTCGGCTCCGTCTTCGGTTCGATCAATTTCGCGCATTTCGCCGGCTATTCCAGCGCCAAGGCCGGGCTGAAAGGGTTCAGCCAGGCCCTGCGGCGGGAGGTGCGGGGAACCGGCATCACAGTTTGCCATGTGGCACCCCGCGCCGTGCGCACCGGCTTTAACGGGCCGCTGGTGCAGCGCTTTGCGGAATTGACCGGCATGACATTGGATGACCCGATCCATGTTGCCCGCCGCATTCTGTCGGCCGCCCAGACGGGCAAGGCCGAAACAATCATCGGCTGGCCGGAAGCCTTTTTCACCCGCCTGAATGCCCTGTTCCCCGGTCTGGTTGACCGGGCGCTGGCCGGCAATGACGCCAAGGCCGCCGGCCTGTTCACCCATCCGACACCCAGTGTCGCCACCACTACCCCGATCCGGGAGGAAAACCATGCGCGTTGACAAGAAACTGATCCTGGCCACCCTGTCCCTGCTGCTGGCCGGCTCCGCCGCTGCGTCGGCCGATCCGGCCCTGGATGCCCGGATCGCCGAGCTGCAAAGCGGCTGGGCCCATGTGAAATATGAGGTCAAGGGCGAGGAGGCGCAGCTTTCCGGCATGGAGGCGCTGGCCGCGCAGGCGAAAACGCTGGTCACCAGCTATCCCGGCAAGGCCGAACCGCTGGTCTGGGAAGCCATCATCCTGTCGTCGGAGGCCGGCATCAAGGGCGGCATGGGGGCGCTTTCGCTGGTCAAGGAAGCCCGGACCAGACTGGAAAGTGCGGAGAAAATTGACGCCACCGTGCTGGATGGCTCCGTCAATACCTCGCTCGGCAGCCTCTATTATCAGGTGCCGGGTTTCCCCATCGGCTTTGGCAGCGACAAGAAGGCAAAGGCCTATCTGGAAAAGGCGCTGGCGCAAAATCCCGACGGGATTGACCCCAACTATTTCTACGGCGATTTCCTGTTCCGCCAGGGGGATTATGCCAAGGCCCGCGACGTGTTGAACCATGCGCTGGCGGCGGCCCCCCGTCCGGGCCGTGAAGTCGCCGATGCCGGCCGGCGGGAGGAAATCAAGGCGGTGCTGGCCCAGGTGGAAACCAAGCTGGCGAAACGCTGAAGGGGCAGGGGCGAGAAAACCGGGAGAACCACCATTTTCCGGCCTGTATAGGCGCCGGGCCCTGGTGACAGGGGCCCTCAGGTCGGGTGACTTGCCGCCGGGACCGGTGCCGGATGCTGCCCCCGCTGGCGCCTGGTATGATCCCTTATCGCGCTTGAACCATGGCTGCCCATCGGCCGCATCCGGATGCAGCAGACGCTTGCCCACGGGATAAAGGAGGCTTATCGACTGGGTGAAGAGACCTGTCAGGGTTTCATCGGCGGGGGCCGTCTCTATCCCGCCGTCAACCGTTATGCGCCGGTATTGTGGGAAGGCACGCCATGATAGTACGCAAATTCCGTCGGGCACTGACCCTGACAGCGGCCGAGCGGCGGCTGGCTGTTGAAGCCTTTGCCCTTCTGGCGTTCGTCCGGGTTGTGCTGGTCCTGCTGCCCTTCCAGCGCGCCACGCAGCGGCTGGGGCTGCGGCTGGATCGGGGGGGCGTGCTGCAGGAAGAGGACGGGGGTGCAGTGGCAATTCCGTCGGTACTCCTTGTCAGGGATGCTGTGCGCCGCGCCGCCTCGGTTGCTCCATTTCGGGCCGTTTGCCTGCAACAGGCTTTCGCAGCGGCCCTCATGCTGCGTCGCCGTGGCCATGGGGTCCAGGTGCATTTAGGCGTGGCAAAGGATGGGAGCGGCAACCTTACCGCCCACGCCTGGAGCCTGTGCCAGGGAACAATGGTCACCGGCGGGGAACAGATGCCCCGCTTTCGTCCGATTTCGGTGTTCGTGACCTGAGCGCAGCCCCCACAACCTGACAGAGACGCATCCACCCGACGGGCTCCCCAAGCCTAACCTTTGCAATCCAACGGGTTGCCGCCGGCCATCGCCGCTGCCTTGCCGGATTGCGCCATGGCAGGCGGAGGAGATTTTGCGTTCCCTCAGGCACCCTTGGCTTACGCGCCCATGGGGGTGCTGAGCCGGCGGTCGCCGGCCTCCAAGCTGCCGGAGGCAGCGGCAGGCGCGTTGGGGAACGGCGCTATGCTTGATAGCCCGCCCTGACAAGGGGACGGCTTGTTCTAAATTTTGTATGTGAGAAGTTATTTCCATATATGATATATCGGGTGACCAGCAATAAGCGGAGCCCGTGATGAAGGTGATTATCTGCGAACAGGCTGAAAATTTGTCGCAGGATAACACCAGGAACCAGAGGGCATGAACCGGCGGCGCTGCCGCTGCGGCCCACCCGTCTGAACGGGGAGGCGGCCCATGTATTGAAAATCATCGCCATTGTTGATTTTCCCCATGCAAAAAAGAGCCAGGAGACGGCCGTTATGTCAGGAGAGGAAAAGTCCGGGATTGCGGGGCATGGCCCGGCACCCTTCATTACCAGCGGCTATCGCTGGGGCTTTGCCCTGGTGGTCAGCCTGTTTTTTCTGTGGGCACTTGCCAACAACTTTAACGATATTCTGATCCGCCATTTCCAGAAAGCACTGGGTCTGGACAGGATGCAGGCGGGTTTCATCCAGTTCGTTTTCTATATCGGCTATTTCGTCATGGCCTTGCCGGCGGGGCTGGTGATGCGGCGGTTTGGCTATAAGGCGGCTATCATCACCGGCTTGAGCTTTTATGCAGCGGGTGCCCTGCTGTTCCTGCCCGCTTCTTATGTTCAGACCTATGGCCTGTTCCTGACGGCCTTGTTCGTTATTGCGGCCGGTGCGGCCTTTCTGGAAACGGCCGCCAACCCCTATATCGCCGCCTTTGGTGACCCCAGCCGGGCCCCGCAGCGGCTTAATCTGGCGCAATCCTTCAACGGGTTCGGTGCCTTCATCGCCCCCATCATCGGCGGCGTGCTGATCTTCTCCGGTGTGGAACACACACCAGAGGCACTGGCCGCCATGGCACCGGCCGATCTGGCGGCCTATCGTGCCATGGAGGCGGCGACGGTGCGGCTGCCCTATACGCTGCTGGCCGGGGTGGCGGGTTTCATCGCTTTGGCGGTGATCCTGACCCGGCTGCCCAAGGGCGATATTGAACAGGGGGCGGGGGAGCCGTTCGGCCAGCAGGTGCGCCGCCTGTTGTCCCAGCGCAGCCTGGTCATGGCGGTGGTGGCCCAGTTCTTCTATGTCGCCGCCCAGGTGGGCATCTGGAGCTACTTCGTTGATTTCGTGAAGGATGCCCTGCCTTCAGTGCCGGAAAAACAGGCCGCCTTCATGCTGTCGGCCAGTCTGGTGATGTTCATGATCGGCCGCTTTGTCGGCACCGGGTTAATGACCAAGGTGGCACCGGCCAAACTGCTTGGCGTTTATGCCGTGATCAACGCGCTGCTGTGCGCGGTGGCCTCCTTTGCCCCCGGTCCGGTGGCTGTCGGCGCGCTGATGCTGACCAGCTTTTTCATGTCGGTGATGTTCCCCACCATTTTCGCACTCGGTATCGACAAGCTGGGGCCGCTGGTGCCGTTGGGCTCTTCCTTCATCATCATGGCCATCATTGGCGGGGCTATCTGCCCGCCGTTGATGGGCTGGGTGGCGGTGGCGGCGGGCACCATGCAGATGGCCTTCCTGCTGCCGCTGCTCTGTTTTGCCATTGTCGCGCTGTACGCTTTCAGGCGTCCGTAAAAAGCAAAAGGGCCAGACTGGGGTCACGACATAAAAGGGGCGAAAAACCACGCTAAGGGGGCAAACCAGGAATAAGACCAAGAGCCATGTTCCATGGCTCTTGGCATATACGGGCAACTTGGACAGTGATCGTCAAAGGACCGTTTTCTGGACGGGGGATTTCGGCATATGGCGTCGATAGCTCACGGAGCGTGATGAGCAGAATTTTTGTCGAAGTATCAATAAAAATATCCGTTTAAATAACTTGGCTCTTCCAGAATTCCGGTTTGATGACGGAAGCCTGCGCCAATATTTTGATTTTTATCAATAAGATATGATCTGAACGATGGGCCATCACCCGGGAATTCGGTAAAATTCTTGCATAATGCGTCACAAAATAGCCATTTTGATTCAATTGCAATTAAGTTAGTGTTATTTTAGTATTTTTAACCATAGCTTAGCAAGCGAAAGGGTCTATAATGAGCACCATTGCTACCGCTGGCGGAAACAGCCTACTGCTCACCGGCAATGCGACAGGACCTGTCATTGTTATCCTGAACAGCCAATCTGGACGTACCAGCGTCACCGAAAGCGGACTGCCGGTGACCATAAACGGAAGCAGCACCACGCTGAACCAAGTCTCCGCCTCCGGAATGACGGGCGTTGGCGTGGATGTAACCGGGACCACGAACGATGATCAGCTTATCGGCGGTTCGGCAAACGACACACTGCGCGGGGCAGACGGCAACGACACGCTGACAGGTGCCGACGGTGCTGACCGCCTGATTGGTGGTTTCGGCGACAATACACTTTATACTGGTTCTGGCGCTGACATTGTCGTGGCCGGAAATTATATAACGTCGTCCAGCTTTCTAAAAACAACGGCTGTCGACACGGTAATGGACTTCGATGTAAAACAAGATCGCATAGATGTATCAGCGTGGGGTATCAGCAGCTTCGAAGCACTAAAATATATAATGACAGCGACAGTCAACAATCAAGGATCATCTTTAAAATTCATTAGCGATAGCGATGCGCAATACATTATTTTAACAAACACACAACCAAATAACATCACATCTGCGAATTTTATATTCGACAACGACCCCGCTGGGCTTACAATCAGTGGTGGTAACAATAGCGACTACTTGTTTGGCACCCTGTATGCCGACCAGATCAATGGTGGCGGGGACGATGATCAACTCTTCGGTGATTCTGGGAATGACCGGCTGAGTGGGGGAAGTGGCGCGAACACGATCTATGGTGGTGCCGGTGCCGACACTATCGTTGCCGGCTATTATGCCAGCTCGTCCAACTTTTTGAGGACGACGGCCATTGACACCCTGATTGATTTCAATGTGTCAGAGGATCGTATTGATGTTTCGGCCTGGGGTATCAGCAGTTTCGACGCCTTGAAGGTAATCGCGGCAAGCACATCTGACAATCTGGGTATCACGCTCACTTATATCCTTGATGACGATCAGCACCAGATCGTATTGCCGACGGTGCGGTTGGAGCAATTGCAATCGACAAACTTCATTTTTGCGACAACGGCGAACGCCACCAATTCCAGTGGTGACGCAAATATCGATTACCTGTTCGGATCGCTTTTGGGCGATACATTGAAAGGTGGTGCAGATACAGACGTGCTGTATGGCGACGCCGGTGACGACCAGTTGACCGGCGGGGCCGGCAGCGACACGATATTCGGCGGCAGCGGCACTGACATTGCCTTCTTCAGCGGGGCATATAGCGAATACACGGTCACCACGGAAGGAACACGGACCACGGTCGTGCATAACAACCGCGGTACCGATGGTACCGACATCCTGACCGGGGTGGAGAAGCTGCAATTCCTGGATCAGGCGGTTGCGGTGGCCGTGACGCGCGATCAGGCGCGGCAAATGCTGCTGAACGGCAACGCCGTCGATCCGACGCCGGCCACCGGCGGGTTCGGCCTGCAATGGTCACTGGCGGGCACGGGTGCCGGCGACGTCATCATCGGGACATCAGGTAATGACCTGATCAATTCCTTGGAGGGCAATGATGCCGTCCAAGCCGGCGATGGTGCCGATATCATTGATGGCGGTCGCGGGTCGAACTTCCTCAGCGGCAATAGCGGTGGTGACCGGTTCTTCGTTGATGGACGCGGCGCGTCGGGTGCGGCCGGCACCAGCGTCTGGAGCACCATCACCGATTTCTCCAAAGCGGCCACCGAGAATGTGACAGTATGGGGCTGGGTTGCTGGCACCAGTCGGGTACTGGTGACGGACCCTAATGGCGGTGCCGACGGCTTTAAAGGTGCCACCTGGCACATGGACCTGAATGGCGATGGCAGCATTGATGCCAGCGTCACCCTGACCGGGCTGACAAATGCCGACGTCGTACAACAGATCGGCATTGTGGAGACCAACGGTTACTTCCAACTCGCCTCCGTTGGCTGAGTCTAACCCGTGTCCGGCTTTACTGCATGGCCTGGTGCCTGTCTGCAACCGGTTCAGCGGTCCCCTCGCGCCCCGTGACGGGGGAAACGCCGCCTTGGCAAGGTGAGGGGTTTCGTAAGCGTCCCGCGCCCGAAACCCCTCACCAAACCTGGAATCCGCCTTTCATCACGCCCTGTCCATCAAACCGAGGTTTGCTGGACAGGGGAGAGCCATTCTTGATTTGTCCCCTTGGCGTGGTTTTTCGCTCTTTCTATGTCGTGACCCCGACCGCCGCCGGTCTGGCCCTTCCTTCATCAACCTTGCCAGCCTGATCAGACCGGGGCGATGACGACCTGTTCCTGTTCGCCCAGCCCCTGAATGCCCAGGCGGATACGGTCACCGGGGGACAGGTATTTCGGCGGCTTCTGGCCCAGGCCGACACCGGGCGGGGTGCCGGTGGTGACAATGTCACCGGGCTGCAGGCTCATGAACTGGCTGAGATAGGAGACGATGAAGCCCGGCTTGAAGATCATCGTCCGGGTGGAGCCATCCTGATAGCGCTGGCCATTGACCTCCAGCCACATGGACAGGTCGCCGGGATCGCCCACCTCGTCCGCCGTCACCAGCCAGGGGCCGATGGGGCCGAAGCTGTCGCAGCCCTTGCCCTTGTCCCAGGTGCCGCCCCGCTCCAACTGGAAGGCGCGTTCCGACACGTCGTTGCAGACGAAGTAACCGGCAATGGCAGCCGCCCCGGCCGCTTCATCGACATAGCGGCATTCGCTGCCGATGACGAAGGCCAGCTCCACCTCCCAATCCAGCTTGGTGGAATGGCGCGGCTGGATCACCGGATCATTGGGGCCGGACAGGGCGCTGGCGGCCTTCATGAAGATCACCGGCTCCGCCGGCACCGGCTGGCCGCTTTCCGCCGCGTGGTCGGCATAGTTCAGGCCGATGCACAGGAACTTGCCCGGCCGCGCCACACAAGCGCCATAGCGCTCCACCTTCTCCACCAGCGGCAGGCTGGCCGGGTCGATGGCGGCAATGCGGGCGAGGGCGGCAGGGGTGACGGTGGAACCGTCAATATCAGGCACTACGCCCGACAGGTCGCGGATGCTGCCGTCTGCGGCCAGCAGGCCCGGCTTTTCAGCGCCGACAGCGCCATAGCGAAGCAGTTTCATGATGGTTCCCTGGGGGATTGTTGTGATGCGACCAAACTGTCGAAGGTCAAACCTTCGACAGTTTGGAGGCTGGCGACCGCCAGCCCGGCGCCCGTGCGCCGTGAGCCAAGGGCGCGGATGCGCCCGCCCGGCACTTGAGGGAAAGCGTAAATCCCAAGAGTCATGCCCCATGACTCTTGGGGTCAATTGGTCCAGCCGCCATCGATGACATGGGCATGACCGGTGGTAAAGCTGCTCTCGTCCGAGGCCAGATAGAGCGCCAGGGCGGCGATCTCCTTCGGGTCGCCGACGCGGCCCATCGGCTGGCGCGCGGTGAAGCTGGCCCAGGCGGCTTCATAGTCACCCGTGGCGCGCAGCCGTTCATGCAGGGACGGCGTATCGACCGTGCCGGGGCAGATGGCGTTGACGCGGATGCCCTTGGTGACGAAATCGGCCGCCACCGCCTTGGTCAGGCCCAGCACGGCGGCCTTGGAGGCACCATAGATGAAGCGGTTGGGCACGCCCTTGATGGAGCTGGCCACCGACGACATGTTGATGATGGAACCGCCGCCGCGCTCAATCATGCCGGGCAGGAAGCTGCGGATCATGCGGAACATGGCCGTGACATTGACGTCGAACGACAGATCCCATTCCTCGTCCGTGCATTCCAGAATATTGCCACCCGTCACCACGCCGGCGCAGTTGAACAGCACGTCGATGCCACCGATCTCCTTCAGGGCGGCGGTAATATCGGCCGGGTCGCGCACATCCAGCCGCCGCGTCCGGCAGCCGGTCAGGCTTGCCAGGGCGGTTTCATTGATGTCGGTGGCCCAGACAATGGCCCCTTCGGCGGCGAACATTTCCGCCGTGGCCCGGCCGATGCCCTGGCCGGCGGCGGTGATCAGGGCGGTCTTTCCCGCCAGTCTTCCCTTATGGCTCATCGTCGGTCACATCGTTGCGGTTCAGCGGGGAAAGCAGCCGGGCCCGGAAGGCTCAAAGCTCTTATAGGTCAGGATGAATTCGCGGTGGCCCATGGCCTCCGATTTGGTTTCGGCACCAGCGGCCACCGCCTCCACCAGGGTGACGATCTCCGCTCCCACACTGTCCAGCGTGGCCGATCCGTCGAAAATGGCACCGGCATTGATGTCCATATCCTCCCCCATCCGCTGCCAGGTTTCCGGGTTACCAGTAACTTTGATCACGGGTGCTATGGCGGAACCCACCACCGAGCCGCGCCCGGTGGTGAACAGGGTCAGGTGGGCGCCGCTGGCGATCATCTCCACAATCTCCGCATTGTCGGAAATGTTGGGAAAGCCGAAGCGTGGCTCGCCATCGGGTACGACATCCATCAGATAGAGGCCGGGGGCGGTGGGCTGTTCCGGCGGCTTGATCACGCCAACAATGGGCCGGCTGCCGGATTTCACATAGGCCCCGGCCGATTTCTCTTCCTGCGAGGACAGGCCGCCTTCGGCATTGCCGGGGGCGAAACTGCCAAAGCCCATGGTGCGGTAATAGGTTTCGGCCTTGGCGATGGACGCGACGATGGCATCGGCCACATCGGGATTGGCGGCGCGGTGGGCCATGGGGCCTTCGCAGCCGATCATCTCCCCCGTCTCCTCAAAGATGCAGGTGGCACCGGCATCGACCAGCAGGTCGAAGGCGCGGCCCACGGCGGGGTTGGCGGTAATGCCGCTGGTCCCATCCGATCCGCCGCAGATGGTGCCCACCACCAGATCGGACAGGGCCAAGGGCACGCGCACCTGATTTTCCGCCATCTGCGCCTTGATCCGGGTAACGGCGGCACGCCCGTCCGCAATGGCGGCGCGGGTGCCGCCGGCCTGCTGGATCACCACCGTTTCCACCGGGCGGCCATTGGCCGCTGCATGGGCGGCCAGCCCTTCCCGGTCAAAGCTTTCGCACCCCAGCGACAACAGCAGCACGCCGCCGACATTGGGATGGGCGACCAGCGCCTTCATCATGCGCTTGGCATAATCATTGGGGTAACAGCCGGGGAACCCCACCAGATGCACCTGCGGATCGTCGGTCAGATCGACGATGCGGCGGGCCGTGTGATGGGCGCATTCCACCAGATAGGCCACAATCAGCACATCACGGATGCCCTTGCGCCCATCGGGCCGCAGATAGCCTTGCGCGTTCATGACGCCCCCTTAGCCCTTGGCCGCATCGCGCAGATGCGCGCTGATATAATCGCTTTTCATATTGTGCATATGAACCCAGTCGCCGGCCTTCACCGGTGCCGTCATGGAGCCGATGGCGGCGCCATATTTGATCACTTTGGTCCCCGCCGACAGGTCTTGCCGGGCCAGCTTGTGGCCCAGGGCCACGCGCTGGGCCGCCACGATATCGACGCCATCGACCTGGATAGGGTCGCCTGCTTCCACCGTGCGGCAGCAGACAACCACATTGTCATCACCATGCAGCAGGATCACCGCCGGTGCCATCATGCCCCCTCCAACCTGTAAATTCTCATGGCATTGCCGCCCATGATCGCGGCCCTCGCTTCCGGGGACAGCCGGGCCAGGAATGTTCGTGTCAGTTTGTGCCAGTGGTCATAGGGGGCCGCCAGTTCCAGCACCGGCCAGTCACTGCCCCAGATCAGCCGCCTGGGGCCGAACAGGTCCAGCAGGGTGCCCATCCGGTCCAGCACGGCCGCATCATCGGCCCCCGGCACAATTTCCGTCAGCAGGCCCGACAGTTTGCAACTGACATTCGCAAAGCCGGCGGCGGCCACCATGTCGGTGTGCCAGTCCGGCAACGGGCCGGCCCCGATCGGGGCCTTGGCCCCATGGTTGATGATGATGCGCAGATCGGGATAGCGGCGTGCCAGTTCCGGCACACAAGCCAGTTGCGCCGGCGTCACCAGCGCATCAAAGGCCAAGCCAGCGGCTTCCAGTGCTGCCAGGGCGGGCGCACGGCCAGGCGCCAGAATCCAGGCCGGATCATCCAGATCCTGCAGCATCGGGCGGATGCCGACAAATTTCGCCAAGCCCCGCCGTCGTTTGATCTGGTCAGCGGCATCCGGCGCGTCCAGATCGATCCAGCCGACGACGCCCTTGATCCAGGGCGTGGCGGCGGCCAGCCCCAGCATATAATCCGTCTCCCCCGCCGTGGGGGCCGCCTGGATCAGGATGGTGCCGGCGATGCCGGCCGCATCCAGCAGGGGCCGCAGGTCGGCGGGCAGAAAGGGGTGGTAGAGGCCGGTCAGGGCCGGGGTCAGCCAGCCATAATCCCCACGCGCCGGATCCCAGAAATGCTGGTGCGCGTCGATGATGCTCATGGGCAGGACGCCCCCGTCGGCACGGGCGCGTCGGCGCGCAGCAGGCCGGATGCCCGCAATTCCACCCAGAGGTCGGGTGGGATCGGCGTCTGCCGCAGCGCCGCGATGGCCTGCACCCTTTCGGGACAATCCAGGCCGGGAATGACGCTGGAAACCTGCGGATGGGCCAAGGCGAATTGCAGGGCAGCCGCGGGCAGCGGCACGGTGTGGCGGGCGCAGATATCCTCTATCCGACGCACACGTTCCACAATCTCCGCCGCTGCCGGCGCGTAATTATAATGGCCGATAAAGGGCCCGCGCGTGCCGGTGGCCAGGATGCCGGAATTGAAAACCCCGCCCAGCGTCAGGGTGATACCGCGTTCGGCGCAGACCGGCATCAGCCGGTCCAGCGCCCCCTGTTCCAGCAGCGTATAGCGGCCGGCCAGCAGGATCACATCCAGATCGGCCAGGGACAGGCAATCCAGACAGGCCTGCAGCTCATTCACCCCGATGCCAAAGGCGCTGATCGCGCCTTCCGCGCGCAGCCGTTCCAGGGCACGGAAACCGCCGCCTTGGGTCAGTTGCCCCAGCATCGCTTCATGGGCGTCACCATGGGTCTGGCGGCCAATATCATGGACATAGAGAATATCGATCCGCGCCAGCCCCAGGCGCTGCAACGACGCCTCCCACGAGCGCAGGATGCCATCATGGCTGTAATCATAGACGGGGCGGAAGGGCAGGGCGGAGCGGAAGCCATGCCGTTCCGCATCATCCTGCACGCTGCCATCCGGCGCCAACAGGCGGCCGACCTTGGTGGACAGCACAATATCCTGGCGCCCCCGCACCGCATCGCCCACCCGCCGTTCCGACAGGCCGAAACCGTAATAGGGGGCGGTGTCAATATGGGTCAGCCCGGCATCCAGCGCCGCGGCCAGGGTGGCGCTGGCCTGTGCCTCGGCCACCGGGCGATAAAGATTGCCCAGCGGAGCAGCGCCAAAGCCGATTTCCGGGACACGCAGGCGGGTGCGGCCGATGGGGCGGGTGATGGGCGCCATCAGACCTCTCCCGCACGGTCAGGATGCTGGGAGAGGTCGAAGATCGGGCGCATCGGCCGCCATTTCTCCCCCGCCCTCGCCTGGGGCAGCGGTTTTTGAAAGCGCCACATCAGGGCTTCCCAGCGCGCCGCCCCTTCATCCAGGGCGGGCGGGGTGGGGCGGGGATAATCATCGGCGACCTCTGCCACCATGACCATGCGGTCATCCACCCGCCAGATTTGCATCTCCTCAAACCCGGTGGCGCGGATATGAGATAGCACCTCCGGCCAGACACTGCCGGGTTCATGCATCCGCTCATACTCTGCGATCAATGCCGCATCGGCCACAAGGTCGAGCGCTAAAACCAGCCGGCGGGTCATTGCCCACCCCCATCACGCAATTTTTCCATGCGCGTTTACCTCCCTGATGGCAGGGATTATCGCTTATGAAATTATAATCTCAAATAAGAAAATAGAAGCCGCTCAAGCCTGATGGCCCAGGGCGGCGGAAATCTGTTTGGCGGTATCGCCCAATTCCTGCCGCGCCGCCGCCAGCCCCACCTTCTGCGACCCGTCCAGCATCTCCATGAAGGGGATGGTCAGGGCGGCCATGATGTCGCCGTTGAAGCCGAAGATCGGCAGGCTGATATCCGTCACGCCAAAGGCAACGGGGCTTTTGCGGCTGTCGAACCCCTGTTCGCGCACATTGGCCAGGGTCTGCGCCAGGGCGGCGCGGTCACAGCCGACGCCCTGGGTCGCCTCCGCCCGTTCGATCAGGTGGGCGGTGCGGGCCGGCGGGGCGAAGGCCAGCAGCACATGGCCGGAACAACTGTGCAGCAGGTTGACGGCGGCACCGACCTTCAGGGCAAAGCCGCGTGTGCCCGGATTCTCCTGCCGGGCGATCACCAGGCCCTGGCCGCCATTGGCAACCACCAGATGACAGGATTGCCCCACCGTTGCCGCCAGCCGTTCCATCGGCATCAGGGCGGCGGCGATCAGATTTTGCGACGGGGTGGCGCGCAGCGCCACATCCAGCAGCTTGTAAGCCACCGTATAGCGATCCGTCGTCTCTGATTTCTGGAGATAGCCTTGCATCTCCATGACGATGACAATACGGAACAGCTCTCCGACGGAGCGGCCCAGGATCGCCGACATCTCACTGATCTGCATTCCGCCGGGCCGATCTGCCAGCAGTTCCAGGATTTCAAAGGCCTTTTCCAGGGCGGGAGCCGCGTAGGTGCCTTTCAATCCGGGGCGAGACATGGGTGATCCTTTCAAGCGGGCCGGCCGGCTGCCGGCCCCAAATCAATGCCGATGCAAAGCCATACACCGGCCGCGCACGGTTTTGAAGGCGGGCGGAAAAGCCGCTGAGGATAGAATCCACCGCCTACATGCATTGTTTCAACAGAATTGAAATGTCAGTATTCTGAGCAAAGTAGAAATGTCAGTGTTGGGGTGGACCGGGTAACGGAGCCGTGGGCGCAGTGGACCGGCCCACCCCAACATTTGCCGGTTTTGCCTTGGCCGAAGCATGTTTGTCCGCAGCTCCGGGCCGACCGCGCCGCTTGCCTGCGCGCTTTTCGTAGTGGTTGCGTTCGCTGATGCTCTTGACCGTCGGTGCCGGCATCGCGTCCTGCATCTGCTTCACATAAGCCAGGACCTCCGACAACCGCTTGTTCTCCACGATCTCGGCCTGCGTCACGCGCTGGTTCTTGTCAAAAATCGTGTAGGGCAGGGCACAACCCTGCCAGCGAAACTCCAACCGGCCATCAGCAAAGTCGTAGCTATCGACGTATTGCCCTACCAAGCCCCGCGTAACCTCATTCTCCACCAGCATCACCCGCTGGCGTTCATACGACAATGTCAGTTGCCGACCGACATATCGACGCTCGCGAACACACAGAATGTCCTGTAACCGCCCATCGTCTATCGTCAAGGGCCGGTGCATGTTATCGGCGCTGGCAGGGGCCACCGCGAACCGTTCGTTGAACTGAGCCATGAAACCCGGCAGAAACGCATTGCCAGCCTCCAGGCTGTCTATCCCCGCCAGGCGCAGTTCCTTGACCAGCCGGTCCTGCAAAGTCCGGTTCGCTCGCTCGACCCGGCCCTTGGCCTGGCTTGAGTTCGCACACAGAATCTCAATCCCCAGTTCCGCCAGCGCCCGGCCAAACTGCGTCATCCCCTGGCCACCCTTGGCATCCTTCCGGGCCACCCGGAAAACGGTGTGCTTGTCCGAATAAAAAGCCAATGGCCGCCCATGGTCGCGCAAATAGGCCGCCAAAATCTCGAAATAGCTGAAGGTACTCTCCGAGACCACAAACCGCAGCGCCATCAGCCGGCCCGTCGCGTCATCCACAAACACCAGCAAGGTGTAGGGCGGCCCGCGGTCCTCAAACCAGCGATGCTCGCTCCCATCAATCTGTACCAACTCACCCAGGCATTGCCGCCGAAGGCGCGGGCGGTGAAATTGACGCCGCTGTGCCTTTGTGCGCCACAGACC
>NZ_WIDQ01000018.1 GCF_009495745.1 Niveispirillum sp. SYP-B3756 | reverse complement strand
CGCGCTTCAACGCGTTCCCGAAGATCTTCTGAATACGCCTTGCCCATGATCCACCTCCGATAAAGATGAATCACATCCAGACCAAAAAGGGAATCCTTCGATTCCGCTTTCTCGCGCGATGCTCTAGGTCGACAGGGATGTTGACGCCGCCGCGCGTTTCTGGCGGGTGCGGGTCCATATCATCCAGCCCATGCCGATGGCCTGCAAAATCAGGCCGGTTGTTCCTAACACCAGGGCAGGGCCGACGGCCCCATTATCGATACCAAGCTGGAACTGGTTGGCGCTGAACAGGATCAGCCGTGCCACCGGCATGATGACCCAGGCCAGATAGGGCAGGGCAACCGCCAGGGTCGGCCCGCGCAGGGCCGGATCACGATGGCGCAACAACAGGAGCAGCGTCGGGGTGATCAGCAGGATCTGCGCCAGCATGGACAGGCTGAGAATGATCCCGATCAACGGACCATAGGCGGTGGCGATGACCATCAACATGATGATGGTGACAGTTCCCACCAGCAGGCCGGGCCAAGCCCCTGTGGAGCGACCCAGGAACCGGCAATGGCCGACATAATCCAGCAGAAACGCCAGATATATCAGCAGGAAGCCCGGCAGGAACAGCAGACGTAACTCCGGCTCGATGCCGACCAGATGCACGGCAGCACCAGCGGCCAGCGCCAAGCGTGCCAACGCCCAGGTGCCTACCCCCCGCAGATGCGGATTGCCAAGCCGAAAAAAAACCAACATGACGGCGGTGGCCAGCGCCACAGCCATCATGTTCAGGAACAGTGGTGCCAGATTAAGGCTGGCTGGCAATCAAGGCTCCCGCGCGCAAACAACAGCCCAATCATACAAATGTCGGACCTGCCCCTATGCCTACCTCGAAAGGGTAGGAAAGTCAGCCATTGATCAGCAGGATGCCCCATAATCTTGCAGTGGCGGCATCATTGGCAAATGCCAAGGCCGGGGCGCCCCCGCCCCGGCCGTCCCGATCATCAGATCTTGGCGACGCGCAGATTGTTGGTGCTGCCGGACTGGCCGAAGGGAATGCCGGCCACGATGACGATGCGCTGGCCGCTCTGCGCGAAGTCGGATGTCACGGCCAGTTCCTTGGCGCGGGTCACCATTTCCTCGTAATTGCCGACATCGCCGGTCTGGATGGCGTGCGCGCCCCAGACCAGGGCCAGACGGCGGGCGACATCGGCATTGGGGGTGGCGGCCAGCACGGCCACGTCGGGCCGGTTGCGGGCGATACGGGCCACGGTATTGCCGCTGGCGGTGAAGGCGAAAATGGCGGCGGCCTTGATGGTGTCGGCCAGATCGGCAGCCGCCCCGGCCACAGCATGGGACGGGGTGCTGTCCAGCTCCGGCTCCAGCGCGGTGACGATGGGGCGATAGGCGCTGTGCTTTTCAGTGGAGGTGATGATCCGGCTCATCATTTCCACCGATTCAACCGGGTACTGGCCCGACGCGCTTTCCGCCGACAGCATCACCGCATCGGCGCCATCATAGACGGCGGTGGCGACGTCGGATGCCTCGGCACGGGTGGGGGTGGGGGCGCTGACCATGCTGTCCAGCATCTGGGTGGCGACGATCACCGGCTTGGCGGCCAGACGCGCGGCGCGCACCAGCTCCTTCTGCCGGCCGGGCACCTGTTCGGGCGGGATTTCCACGCCCAGATCGCCGCGCGCCACCATGATGGCATCCGACAGGCGGATGATATCATCGATCTTTTCCAGGGCCTGCGGCTTTTCGATCTTGGCAATCAGCCCGGCGCGGTCGCCGATCAGGCTCTTGGCCTCCATCACGTCGGACGGGCGCTGCACGAAGGACAGCGCCACCCAATCCACGCCCAGCGACAGGCCGAATGCCAGGTCGGCCCGGTCCTTTTCCGTCAGCGGCGACAGGTCCAGCGCCGTGCCCGGCAGGTTGACGCCCTTGCGGTTGGAAATGACGCCATCCACCATCACGTCGGCGTCAATGGCATTGTCGGTGACGCCACGCACGGTGACGCGCACCCGGCCATCATCGATCAGCAAATCCTGGCCCGGCATGATAGCGGCGAAGATTTCCGGGTGCGGCAGGGGGATATTCTGCTTGGTCCCCGGCTCCTTGCCCAGAACGAAGCGCACCCGCTCGCCCTTCACCAGCTCTTCCTTGCCATTGATCAGGGTGCCGATGCGGATCTTCGGGCCCTGCAGATCCTGCAGGATGCCGATGGGGCGGCCGACTTCCTTTTCCAGGGCGCGGATGGCGGCATGGACCTTGGCATGGTCCTCATGCGTGCCATGGCTGAAATTCAGCCGGAACACATCGGCCCCGGCCAGGAACAGTTCGCGCAGCTTTTCCGGCGTATTGCTGGCCGGGCCGACGGTGGCGACGATCTTGGCGTGACGATGGCGACGCATGGGGACGGTGCTTCCTTCCTGAAACGGATTGGCGGCCGACGGGTGCAGCCGCTCGTTATCCCTTTCTAGCACCGATCCGGGCGGATTTGATCCCCCAACATGCGGGACGGGGTAAAAAATGTAACCCCGTTACCAGATTTGGTGCCAGAAAGGGATGTAACGTTTCAGGGGGTGCGCTATCGGGGGTGATTACCCCGCCGTGGGGCGCGGGCCCCGTGGCCCGCGCTGGGCATGGCCAGTGCCGGAGCCGGCGGCGCCAACCCCATTGCCCCGGTGCCGGCGACGGCGGCGGGCGGGGTCGCCCTGCTTCTCCCCGCCGGCCTCTTCTGTGGCGCGCGGGGCTGGCCGGGCGGCGCGGGGGGTGTCGCCCCGGCTGCCGGTCGGCTTGGCCTGGGCCGGGCGGGCCCCCTCCGGCCGGGGACGGCGCGGGCGCTGCGGCTGGGCAGGCCGGTCGGGCTTGGGCATCGGCAGGGCCGCAGCGGCGGCCGGCAGCATGGCATCCGCCGCGATGGTCTGGCGCGTCAGCTTTTCAATGGCGCGCAGCAGCGGCCGCTCACCGGGGGTGACCAGGGAGACGGCGCGGCCTTCCCGACCCGCACGGCCGGTGCGGCCGATGCGGTGCACATAGGCTTCGGCCACTTCCGGCAGGTCGAAATTGAACACATGGGTGACGCCATCCACATCAATGCCGCGCGCGGCAATGTCGGTGGCGACCAGGGCGCGGGTTTCGCCATCGCGGAAGGCGTTCAGCGCCCGTTCGCGGGCATTTTGCGACTTGTTGGCGTGATAGGCGGCCGCCTCGATCCCGGCGCCGGCCAGTTGGGCGGCCAGCCGGTTGGCGCCATGCTTGGTGCGGGTGAAGATGATCGCCCCCTTCACCGCCGGATCGCGCAGCAGCGCCACCAGGGTGGGGGCCTTCTGCGTCGGTTCCAGCATGATGACGGACTGGGCGATCCGTTCCACCGTGGTGGATGGCGGCGTCACCTCCACCCGGACATGTTCGCGCAGCAGGCCGGCGGCCAGGGTGGAAACCTGATCGGGCATGGTGGCGGAGAAGAACATGGTCTGCCGCTTCTTCGGCAGGGCGGCGACGATCTTCTTCACCGCTGGCAGGAAGCCCATGTCCAGCATCCGGTCGGCTTCGTCCAGCACGAAATATTCCACCGCATCCAGC
Source organism: Niveispirillum sp. SYP-B3756 (assembly GCF_009495745.1). Lineage (GTDB taxonomy): Bacteria > Pseudomonadota > Alphaproteobacteria > Azospirillales > Azospirillaceae > Niveispirillum. Next base: position 88,164 of record NZ_WIDQ01000018.1, on the reverse strand, counting down.
CGGCATTTGCCCTGGGCCATCAGGTCGATCAGGCGGCCGGGCGTGGCCACCAGGATATCGATCCCGGCGGAGAGCTGGCGGATTTGCGGATTGATGGAAACGCCGCCATGCACGACGGCGATATTCTTGTCCAACTGGATGCCCAGCAGGTCGAAAACAGTGCTGACCTGGATGCCCAGTTCGCGGGTCGGCACCACCACCAGGGCGCGCGGCGCACCGGGGCGTGCCCGGCCACCGCTGTTGGCCAGTGCCTGCAGCACGGGCAGGGCGAAGGCGGCGGTCTTGCCGGTGCCCGTCTGGGCCAACCCCAGCACGTCGCGCCCGGCCAAGGCTGCCGGCAGGGCGGCGGCCTGGATGGGGGTGGGCTTGGAATAACCGGCGGCAACCAGACCAGCATTAAGGGGAGCCGTCAGGCCCAGCGTCGAGAAATCATCCATGGAGAACTGAAAATCCTTGTAAGCTCTGCCGGCCGCGCATGTCGCGGCCGCCCGGCTTCTTCGGGGCCGCCGGTGCCCATCCTCGCTGTATGCAGGCCATGGCGCCCCCAACACAAGCGGGCTTTCCGGCCCGCTGGCATGTGTGGAACGGCGGTAGGTGTTTTCCGGTTCCCTTAATCGCCGGGCGCCGTCATCCGGCGGCTTGGCTTGCCCGTCCACGCGGACGCGGGCCGGCAGTCGCCGGCCGCCAAGGGGCACGCCCCTTGGCCTTACCCCTTGCCCGCGCTGGATTGCTCCAACGCCGCCGCCAGCCGCTTCAACGTGCTGCGCAGTTCCACAATATCGGGCAGGTCCATGCCGGTGGCATGGCCGATTTCCAGCGGGATGCGGCGGGCCTTTTCCCGCATGGTGCGGCCTTCTTCGGTCAGGTCGATGCGCACCACCCGTTCATCGGCGGTGTCCCGCCGGCGGGTGACGATGCCCTGTGCCTCCAGCCGCTTCAGCAAGGGGGTCAGGGTGGCGCTGTCCAGCCCCAGCCGCTCCCCCAATGCCCGCACCGGCAGCCCGTCCCCCTCCCACAGTACCAGCATCACCAGATATTGCGGATAGGTCAGGCCCAGCGCATCAAGCCGGGGGCGATAGGCCCGCGTCATGGCGTGGGACGCCGAATAGAGCGAGAAGCAAAGCTGCTCCGACAGCAACAAAGGGTCGCGGGCGTCGTTTTCCATGGGATGGGTCGTTTCAAGGCTCGTCTGGTCAAGCCGACCATAACACGCCTGCCGGCAAAGCGGCACCAGCATCAAAAACGCATAGCAAGCGATCTATTTGCGTCCGATCAAAATCCTTGCGAGCGATCAATTATCGTGCGATCTATATCCCATCAAACGGGGCGCGCTGCGGCGGTCCCACCCTTAACCGAAACAAGACAGACCAGGAGATGTCATCATGAAGATCCTTTATACCGCAACGGCCAAGGCAACCGGTGGCCGTGATGGCCGCGCCACCTCGGACGACGGCCTGCTGGATGTGGCGCTGGCCGCCCCCAAGGCGCTCGGCGGGGCCGGTGGTGCCACCAATCCGGAACAGTTGTTCGCCGCCGGTTATTCGGCCTGTTTCATCGGCGCGCTGAAATTTGTTGGCGGGCGTGACAAGATCGCCGTGCCGGCCGATGTCTCCGTCACCGCCAATGTCGGCATCGGCCCGCGTGATGATGGCGAAGGGTTCGGCCTGGATGTGACGCTGAATGTCAGCCTGCCGGGCCTGGATGCCGCTGCGGCGGAGGATCTGGTGACCCGCGCCCACAAGGTTTGCCCCTACAGCCACGCCACCCGTGGCAATATCAATGTGGCCACCAAGCTGGTCTGATCCAGTCTTGCTGCCCCGCAAAACCCCCGTGGCATAAGCCACGGGGGTTTTGTGTTCACGAAACTGTCTTGATCCCTGTGATAGCTCTTGGCTTTGCCGTTCAGGCCGCGTTCAGGCTGGTCCCGCCAGGATGCCCGCCATCCAGAATCGCATGAGACCAAGGAGTTGACGATGAAGGCCCCCTCCGCCGCCCTGTTGACGGCGCTGCTGTTGCTGTCCGCCTGTTCACCGGAAAAGAAAGCGGAGGCGCCCCCGGCACCGTCCGCCAGTACAGCGCAGGCCGGACTGGTGGCGGTGGCAGAGGTGGCGCCGGTGCTGGAGGTGGCCCCCGGTCAGCCCGATGACGCACATAAGGGCGATGCGGATGACCCGGCCTTCTGGCTGAACCCGGCTGATCCGGCCAAAAGCCTGGTGATCGGCGCGGTGAAGAATGCTGGCCTGCGCGTCTATGACCTGTCGGGCAAGCTGGTGCAGCGCCTCGATCCAATTGCCGATGGCCGTTACAACAATGTCGACGTCGCCTATGGGCTGAAGCGCCCGGACGGCAGCCGCATCGATATCGCCGTGGCCAGCGACCGGGGCGGCGACCGGCTGATCGTCTGGCGCATCGATCCGGCGGCCCCAGGCGGCCCGCTGGTCGATATCACCGACCTGTCCCAGGGCCAGGTCTTCCCCACCCGCCGCGCGCCGGACAGTTCGGGGGAGGTGGAAAACCCTGTTACCGATCAGCACAGCGCCTATGGCCTGACGCTCTGGCATGACAAGGCCACCGACACGGTCAATGCCATCGTCGCCCAGCGCAAGGAAGGCCGGCTGGTGCAGCAGCGGCTGGTGGTGAAACAAGACGGCACCGTCGGCCATGAACGGGTGCGCGCCTGGGATTTCCCCTATAGCCACAAGGGCCAGGATCTGACGGCCAAGGAATGGTCGCCGCAATTCGAAGGGCTGGTGGTGGATGAGGAACGGTCGATCCTGTTCGCCGGGCAGGAGGATGTGGGCCTGTGGCGGGTGAACCTTGCCACCGGTGTGGCGGACGACAAGCCCTTCTATGAAACCCGCGGGGCGACCGACAGCCCGTTCAACAATCCCGACAGCCGGGTGGTGCGGGATGTGGAAGGGCTGGCGCTGTATCGCGGGGCCAATGGTCAGGGCTATCTGGTGGTCTCCAGCCAGGGCAGTGCCCATGGCGATCATCCCAAGCCGGATGGGGCCGGGCTGGATGACACGTTCGCCGTGTTCGAACGCGGTGGGGATAACCGCTATCTTGGTTCCTTCCGCATCAAGGCCGCCAATGGCGTGGATGGGGTGCAGGAATGCGACGGGGCGGAGATCGTCTCTTTCGTGCTGCCGGGATATCCGCAGGGTCTGCTGATGGTGCAGGATGGCTATAATGACGATCTGAACGGGATGAGCGGCAAACCCGCCTCCACCAATTTCAAGTTCGTCTCCTGGGCGGATGTGGTCAGCGCTTTCCCCGTACCGCTGCCGGTGCAGCCGGGTGGGCATGATCCCCGTGCCGGCTTTGCGCCGTAACGATCAGAAAGAAGGGGGCCGCAATTCGGCGGCCCCCTGTTAAAGCTCAGACGCAGGCCGCCACGGCCTGGGCAAAGCGGCTGGCGGTTTCCACCGTCAGCCCGGCAATGTTGATGCGACCCGAACCGGCCATATAGACGGCATGTTCGGTGCGCAGCCGGGCCACCACCGGCGGCGACAAGGGCAGCAGGCTGAACATGCCGTGCTGTTCATTGACATGGGCCAGCGCCCCGCCATGGCCGGCCAGCGCCCGGCGCACGGCGCGCAGCCGGTCGCGCATCTGGTCCAGCTCCACCTTCCAGTCGGCGGTCAGGGCCGGATCGTCCAGCAACAGGGCGATGGCGGCGGCGCCATGGTCGGGCGGCATGGACCAGTTGGCGCGGGCCAGCAGCAGCATGTTGGAATTCACCCGCTCGGCATCGGCGGCATCGGCTACCTGGGCGAACAGGGCACCCACCCGTTCCCGGTAGACGCCGAAATTCTTGTCGCAGGAATAGGCGACCAGCGCCTCCGGGCAGCGCTGCAGCACCAGCCGCACACCGGCCGCATCCTCTTCCATCCCCTGGCCCAGCCCCTGATAGGCCAGATCCAGCAGGGGGAACAGGCCGCGCGCCTGCATCAGCTCGGCCACCGCCGCCCATTGCTCCAGGTTCAGGTCGGCCCCGGTGGGGTTGTGGCAGCAACCATGCAGCAGCACCACATCGCCGGCCGCCGCCTTGTCCAGAGCCGCCATCATCTCATCAAAGCACAGGCGCTGGCTGGCCACGTCGAAATGGCGGAACGTCTCCACCTTCAACCCGGCGGCCCCCATGACCGGCGGATGGTTGGGCCAGGTGGGCGTGCCAACAAAGACGCGGGCACCGGGGCGGGATGCGGCGATCAGCTCCGCCGCCAGCCGCAACGCGCCGGTGCCGCCCGGCGTCTGCACGCCGGTCAGCCGGGCACCATCCACCGCCGTGCCAAAGGCAAGCCTGGCCATGTGGCGGGTGAAGGCGACATTGCCCTCCGGTCCCAGATAGGATTTGCTGTCCTGGCTTTCCAGCAGGCGGCGTTCTGCTTCCTTTACCGATCGCATGACGGGGGTACGACCGTCATCGTCACGATAGACGCCAACCCCCAGATCCAGCTTCTGCGGGCGCGGATCGTCACGATAGAGCCCGATCAGGGCGAGCAGCGCATCGGCGGGCTGCGGACGCAGCGGGGCGAAGAAGGACATGGTTCGCAAAGCCATCCGTTTGGGGAGCAGGGAGCGGAATCATAGCCCCATCGGGCGGCAATTTCCCTGCGATATCGCCGGGAAACAGCCCTGTCCCCATCGCAAACCATCGCCCTTCCTGGGGAAAATTGCGCAAGCGCCGCGCTTCTCCCAAGGAAGCGCTTGAAAGCGGGGCGGCCGCACTGGCACCTTCCGTTGTAGGGGTTATCGGGGGATAGCATGAGTGAGGAACTGGAAGCGGTGGGCGCCATGGCGACCGCCGGGCTGGCGGCGTCAGTGCTGGAGCCTGATCAGGCCCATGGTAAGGGGCATGGCCATGGTGCCTGTGCCAATTGCGGCACTGCCCTGGTCGGCAGCTTCTGTCATGCCTGCGGGCAGGTGGGGCATGTCCACCGCTCCATGCTGCATATTGTGGAGGAATTTTTCCACGGCATCCTGCATTTCGACGGCAAGGTCTGGCACACGCTGCCCGCCCTGATCCTATGGCCGGGCCGGCTGACGCGGGATTACATCATGGGCCACCGGGTCCGCTATGTCTCCCCGCTGGCCCTGTTCCTGTTCACCGTCTTCATGATGTTCATGGTGTTTTCACTGGCCGGCGTTGCCAAGCTGCCGGAAGGCGGGGTGGCGGCGGATAACAAGGGTGTCGCCACTGCCCTGGCCAGCCTGGAAGAGGAATTAGTCGATGCCAGGGCTAAGCTGGACGCCGCCACCGTGAAACTGGCAGAGGTGGAAGCTGCCGGTGGCGATGTGGCATCGGCAAAGCAGGCCCAGGACAAGGCACAGGCGGATGTGGCTGACGCCCAGACGGCCCTGGATGCGGTAAAACAGACGGTATCGGCGACGGCTGGCCCAGCCGCGCAGGACGCCGAGGCAGTGGACCGGAACACGCAGCTGGGCCAGGTCTTGAGCAAGAATGCCAATCTGAATATCGGCAACCCGGCGCTTGAAGCCAAGATCAAGCACAAGCTGGAGAATCCGGACCTGCTGCTCTACAAGCTGCAGAATACGGCCTATAAATTCTCCTGGATACTGATCCCGATCTCGCTGCCATTTCTTTGGCTGTTGTTCTTCTGGCGCCGCGATGTGGTCATGTATGACCATGCCATCTTCGCGCTTTATTCACTGTCCTTCATGTCACTGCTGTTCATTGTGCTGTCGCTATTGTTGAAAAGCAACAGCGGTTGGGCCTCCAGCCTGACGAATATTCTGCTGCTGGCCCCGCCCGTGCATATGTTCTTCCACCTGAAGGGCACCTATGCCCTGGGGGTGGGCAGCGCTTTGTGGCGCACCTTCGCCCTGTTGCTCATCACCGCTATCACCAGCACGCTGTTTTTGCTGTTCATCCTGTCGATGGGGGTGTTGGGGTGAAGGGCATAGGTGAACTTGCTTTTTTGTGAACTATAGTTTACAAAATGATCATGGTCACGGTTCGCAAAACCTTGGCATTCACGGACTGGCTTGATGGTTTACGTGACAGGCAGGCGAGAGCCAGAATCCTTGTCCGTCTGGCCCGACTGGCAGAAGGTAATGCTGGCGATGTCAAATCCGTTGGGGGCGGCATCGCCGAATTGCGGATTGATTATGGCCCCGGCTATCGGGTCTATCTTACCCAGCGGGGCGGCGTTCTTGTCATATTGCTGGCGGGTGGGGACAAGACGACCCAAGACAGGGACATTGCGAAAGCACGCAGATTGGCTGCCGATCTGCCCGATGAGCTGACGGAGAAACCCAATGGCTGACCAATTTACCCAAACCGCTCTTTTCGATCCGGCGGAGCATCTTCAAACTGCCGAGGACATAGCCGCCTTTCTGGATGCGGCGGCGGAAGAGGATGATCCGGCTTTCATGGTGCGGGCGCTGGGGGTTGCTGCCCGTGCCCATGGCATGATGCAATTGTCCCGCGATACAGGTGTTTCCCGCGAGGGCCTTTACAAGGCATTGGGGGAGGAGGGCAATCCCACCCTGTCCACCTTGATGGCGGTGGCCAAGGCACTGAACCTGCACTTGTCCTTTACCCCCCGTTCCTGAAACCCCCAGCGGCAGGCCGGTGACACGGGCCCGCCGCTGGGGAAAGCCTCACCCCCCATGCGCCGCGCGGCGCACCTTGGCGGCAAGGCCCAGAAACGCCGGATAGGGGTGGGTGACGACATAGGTGGGCACCGGCCCCAGGAAGGCGCGCATCCGGCCCTTTTCCACGAAGCGCTTGCGGAAGCGGCTGTGGCTGAACCAGCCCAGGAAACGGGGGATGATGCCGCCGGCAATATAAACCCCGCCGCGTGCCCCCACCGACAAGGTGAGATTGCCGGCCACGGAACCCAGCATGGCGCAGAACATGTCCAGCGCCTCGACACAAACCTGATCGCGGCCAGCCACGGCACGGTCGGAAATTTCCGCCGCTGTCAGCTTCTTCGGCTCCACCCCTTCCAGGAAGGCCAGCGTCTCATAGAGGTTCACCAGACCGGGACCGCAGACGACGCGCTCGGCAGAGACATGCTCATATTGTTTGCGTAACTGCGCCAGCACAGCACTTTCGCGGTCGGTGATGGCGGGCATGGTGACATGGCCGCCCTCGGTCGCCAACGCCGTCCAATGGCCATTGTGGCCGGGCACCAAGGCGGAAACGCCTAACCCGCTGCCGGGCCCCAGCACGGCGATGGGATGGCCCGCCACGGGCGCGCCGTCGCCCACTTGCACCTTGTCTTCCTCCCCCAGTTCGGGGATGGCCAGGGCTACGGCGGTGAAATCATTAATCACATCCAGATGGCTCAGCCCCAGATCGTGCTGTACGCCCTTGATGGAGAATTCCCAGGCCAGATTGGTCATGCGGATCAGGTCGCCCAGGATGGGGGAGGCGACGGCGAAGGCTGCCACCTTGGGCGCCACCGGCAGTTTCTGTTCCAGCAGATAGAAACGGGCCGCATCGGTCAGCGTCGGGTAATCGGCGCAGCGCAGCACCTGTTCGGCGTAAGGCGCGCCATTTTCGCCCACCAGGGCGAAACGGGCATTGGTGCCGCCGATATCGGCGATCAGGAAGGGGGCCTGGTTGGTCGCGGTGCCGTCGGTCATATCTGGCTTCCTGGCAGGGCTGGGGCGGTTGACGGGGCTGGCGCGTTGAGCGCCCGGCATCTGAGGGTAAAGGTTCAGCTTGGGACTGGGGCGGTAGACGCCCGGATGATCAGCTTATGGTCAAGGTGACGGTGGGGCAGGGGATTGTCCCACACGCCGGCATCCTTGCGGCGGATCAGTTCCACCAGCATGTCGGCCGCCGCTTCCGCCATCGCCGTCACCGGCTGATGAATGGTGGTCAGTTGCGGCCAGACCTGCGCGGCGATGGGCATATCGTCGAAACCGACGATGGAAAGCTGTTCCGGCACAGCGATGGAAAGCTGGCGGGCGGCGGCAATGGCACCGGCCGCCATTTCATCATTGCTGGCCAGAATGGCGGTGGGGCGGTCGGGCCGGCTCAACATGCGCAGGGCGCATTCCATACCGGTTTCAAAGGAAAATTCGCCCTGTTCCACCAGATCAGGCACCGGGGCCAGCCCCCGATCGGCCAGCGCCTCGCAGAAACCGGCATAGCGCAGGCGGGTGGCGGCGTGGGCCTGCTTACCCTTGATGAAGCCGATGCGGCGATGGCCCAGTGCCAGCAGATGGTCCGCCAGATCGCGCGTGGCCTGCCATTCATCAATGCGCACAATCGGGGACGTATCGATATCCCGGTCGGGCGCGATGCGCACATAGGGCACGGCGGCGCGCTGCAGCACATTCAGGATGATCGGATTGTCCGTTACCGGCGGCAGCAGCACCACGCCGGCCATACGGACCTGATTGACCAGCATCCCCGCCCGGTCGGCCACGTCCTGGGCCTTATAGTCGATTTCCTCGACCAGCAGATGGTATCCGGCCAGCCGGCAGCGGTTCAACATGCCCAACTGGATATCGTGGGTATATTGGCCGCCGGTATCGCCATAGAACAGGCCGATCAGGAAGGAGCGTTCGCCGGCCAGGGAGCGGGCCGACATGCTGGGCTGATAGCCAAGTTGGGTGACAGCCGCCATCACCTTTTCCCGCACCGCGTCGCGGACGTTCGGCTCCTTGTTCATCACCCGCGATACGGTCTTGATCGACACGCCGGCCAGATCGGCCACATCATTGATGGTGGGTTTGCGGGTGCGGGGCGGGGCCATGCATCTCTCCGACAGGGGCGCTTTCATTAGGGGGCGCGTTGCCGGCGGGACAGGCCGCCGGCAACGCCCTCCGGCACTTTTACTTGGCCAGCGCCACACCCGCCTTGGCCTGACGGCCGACGCGGTTTTCCAGCACCGAACGGGCGCAAAGCATGGCGAAGACAATGATGGAGAGATAGCACAGCACCGGCACGAACAGGGCAACATGCAGATTGGTCATGTCGGCAATCTTGCCGGTGATGACCGGCAAGATTGCGCCACCGACAATGGCCAGGCAGAGCAGGCCGGAGGCGGCCGGCGTCTGGTCATCCATGTCCTTCACCGAGAGCGAGAAGATGGTGGGGAACATGATGGAGTTGAACAGGCCGATGGCCATGACGGCATAGGCGGAGATCGCCCCCGTGGTCAGGGCCGAGACGGTGGCGAGTGCCGCTGCCACTATGGCGCATAAGCTCAACAGCCGGGTTGGTGCGATCTTCGACATCAGCAGGAAGCCGAGGATGCGGCCGACCATCGCCCCACCCCAGTAGTAGCTCAAATAATGCGCGGCGGTGTGTTCCGGCAGGGCCAGCGTGCTTTCCAGCCCCAGATAGTTGATCATCAGGCTGCCGATGGCCACTTCCGCACCGACATAGGTGAAGATGCAGAATGCGCCGAAGGCCAGACGCGGGTTTTCCGACAGAGACGGCATGTGCCAATGGCTGGTCTCCCGGCGCTCGACCTTTTCATTCCCGCGCAGAGCCCAGAAGGCAAATGCGATGACAAACATCACGATTGCCAGCACTATGCAGGGCGTTTCCAGCACGCGCAGGGCAGCAGTAGCGTCGCCGGCTGTGGCCAGATTCGCCCCCTCCGTCGCCGTATCGAAAATGATATAGCCGGCTATCATCGGGCCAACTGTGGTCGCCACCGAATTGAAGGCCTGCGCCAGGGTCAGGCGCTGCGGTGCCGTGGCTGCCGGGCCCAGGCCGGATGCCAGCGGGTTCATCACCACCTGGATCATCGTCACGCCGGTGGCGATGACGAACAGGGCCGCCAGGAAGACCCAGAATTTGGCGATTTCAATGGCGGGAATGAACAGCAGGATGCCGATGCCCACCGTGCTGAAACCGACAATGGCCCCGCGCAGATAGCCCAGACGGTCCAGCACGCGGCTGGCCGGCAGGGAGATCAGGAAATAGGCCATGAAATAGCAGAACTGGGTGAGCATCGCCTCGGTATAGCTAAGCTCGAACGCGCCCTTGAACTTTGCCACCAGCGGATCGACCAGCACGGTGACAAAGCCGACAATGAAGAACAGCATGAAGGTGAAGGGCAACATTTTGGTCGCCACCGGGAAGGTGGACGAACCCCCCGTGGCGGCTGAGGAAACGGACTGCGCCAAGGCGACCTCCCTAACGGATTATTGCCGGTTTGATTGACCGTACCATGTGGCAAAGCATGACAACGCTGTCGACAGAATTCCGCCGAACGGTCAGCATTTTTCTCGCTTTTTGTAATTAAGCAACAAAAATTGCATAGGGTTTGGTTATTTTGCTGCGTTGCAGCATGTTTTTCTTGCGGGTGCGTCCAGTGTTCGTCTTGGTTTCTTTGTGGTAACCGGTAGACAACATGCTGCAACTGCTAAATAGCCTCTAGAATAAGGGCGGCAAAGGCCGGTAATTCCGTTTCGGTCAATCGCGCGCCATTGATCGCCTGCAACGTCTGCCAAGCGGACATATCGGGCAGCCGCAAGGGAACCGATTCCGCCGACAGGTTGAACAGGCAGAGCAGCCGGCGATTGCCATAGGTCCGTTCCATGCCGAGCAGGGGCGGGGGCAGATCGCAAAAACGGGTTTCCCCCCAGCGCAGCGCCGGGTCTTCCCGCCGCAGGGCCAGCAGCCGGCGGGTGACATGCAAAGTGCTGTCTGGGTCGGCCTCCTGCCGATCCACCGCCAGGGGGCGGTGGCGCGGGTCAAGCGGCAGCCAGGGCCTGGCCCGGCTGAACCCGCCCTGCGGCGCCTCGGCCAGCCAGGGCATCGGCGTGCGCGCACCATCGCGGCCCAACGTGTGGGGCCAGTTGGCGATGGCTTCGGGGTCCACCAGATCGTCAAACGCCACCTCCGCCTGCGGCAGCCCCAATTCCTCCCCGTAATAAAGGAACAGGGTGCCGGGCAGGCAGAGCAGCAGGGCATTCAGCAGCTTGGCCTGTGCCGGGCTTGCTGCCCCCATGGCCCAGCGGCTGAGCGCGCGGGGGGCGTCATGGTTGGAGAAGGTCCAGGACGGCCAGGCCCCACCCGATGCCTGTTGCCAGCCCTCAATCACCTGCCGGGGCAGGGCGGCATCCAGCGCCCAGCGATAGAGGAAGGCGAAATTATAGGCCGTGTGGCAGCGCTTGCCGGGCTGTGTATAGTCCGCCACCAGGGAGAAGGGGGCTTCCCCCAGTTCCGCCACCATGAAGCGGTCGCCATACCCATCCACCAGCCGGCGCAATTCCTCAATGAAATCCAGCGTTTCGGGCTGGGAGATATTGTGCAGCGCCTGCTGGAACTCCACCGGCCGTTTCGGGGCGGTGGCCGCCTTGTTGGGCGGGTTGTCGCGCAACTGCCGATCATGGGTGAAGAAATTGGCGGCATCCAGCCGCAACCCGTCCGCCCCCCGGTCCAGCCAGAAACGGGCGATAGTCTTGATCGCTTCCTGCACGGCCGGATGATGGACATTCAGGTCCGGCTGGGAGGACAGGAAATTATGCATGTAGTACTGGCGGCGGCGGGCATCCCAGGTCCAGGCCGGTCCGCCGAAGATGGATTGCCAATTGTTGGGCGGGCTGCCATCGGGCTTGGCATCCTGCCAGACATACCAGTCGGCGTAATCATTGCGCCGGTCCTGCCGGCTGGCCTGGAACCAGGGATGATCGGCCGCCGTGTGGGAATAGACCTGATCGATCACCAGCCGCAGGCCCAACGCATGGGCGCGTTCCACCACGGCGTCCCAATCCGCCATGGTGCCGAAAATCGGATCGATATCGCAATGATCGGATATATCGTAGCCGAAATCATCCATGGGAGACTTGAAGAAAGGCGAGATCCAGACACTGTCCACGCCCAGGGCGGCAATATAATCCAGCCGGCCCAGCAGGCCCGGCAGATCGCCGATGCCATCGCCATTGCTGTCGGCGAAACTGCGCAGATAGACGTGATAGATGACGCCGCCCTGCCACCAGGGATGGCCGGGCCCAGCCGGGCCGGCCTGCTGTTGCTGATCAACCATGATGGATATCCGAGTTCCGCTTCCAGGTCGGGTTGCACTCGGGGTTTGTTCCTGCTGTCGTTGGTGCTGTTACCCACCGCCGACGGTTTCCCCCAATTTATCTGATCCGATCATAGGGGGCGGCTTCCGGCACCTCCAGCAGGCGCATACGTATTCGCCAGAAGGGTGCGCCGCAGCACATACGTATTCAGGCCGCGCCGGCCGGCCGGCTTGGGTCATCAATGGGATAGCCAAGGCGGCGGCGCAGGATGCCGGGGCCGGCAACAAGCGTTGAAATGGGGAGTGAGATGAACAGGAAGATGATGGCGCGCCGTATGTTTGGCAGCTTCGCCGCCCTGCTGCTGGCGGGCACCAGTCTGGCGGCCACCGCGCCACAGGTGGCCCCTGGCGCGCCCGGTGCGCCGGCCACCTGGGCCTATTCCGGCAAGACCGGCATCGGCACATCCTACGAATCCTATCAGAATGGGCGCTATCAGGATGGCGGGGCCACCGGCCCGATCTCCCGCGTCTGGTTCTCCCTGGCCCATGGCATCGTTACGGAGACGATGCGCGGCCAGATCCATGAGGCGCAGTTGCGCGAACTGCAATTTGCCATCAAGGGCGACGGTTTCCTGCATCTGGAAGCGGGCGATATGGACAGCCATATCGATTATCTGCACCAGGATGCGCAGGGCCGGCCGCTGTCGCTGGCCTATCGCATCATCAACCGCGACCGCCAGGGCCGGTATGAGGTGGAAAAGCATATTTTCACCGACCCCGACCGCGATGTGCTGTTCATCCGGACCATTTTCCGGGCGCTTACGGCCGATATCACCCCGGTGCTGCTGGCCGATCCGCAGATGGCGGGGACCGGTGGCGGTGACCGGGCGGACAGCGGCGGCGGCACCCTGAATGCCTGGGAAGGGGCCAATGCCCTGTCCATTCGTTCCGCTACCGGTTTTATCCGTACATCCGTGGGCTTTGTCGGGGCGTCGGACGGGCTGACGGCCCTGCGACGGGATGGCGTGCTGCCCGCCTATCAGACCAGCGGCACCCGCACCGGCAATGTCGCCCTGGCGGGGGAACTGCCCAAGGTGGCGAAGGGGACGGAGCGGGTGCAGGATATCGTCATCGGTTTCGGGGCTGACAAGGCGGCGGCCGCTGCTGCGGCGGATGCCAGCCTGCGCCGCGGCTACAGCGCCGTGCTGGCTGCCTATAATGGCGAAGGCGACGCTGTGGGCTGGGAGGATTACCTGGTCAGCCTCGCCCCGCTGCCCGATCTGGCCGCCACGGCCACCGATGGCGGCAAGCTTGCCTATGTCAGCGCCATGGTGCTGAAGGCGCAGGAGGATAAGACTCATGCCGGGGCGCTGATCGCCTCCCTCTCCACGCCCTGGGGCGACACGGTGTCGGCGGAGACATTCGCCACCGGTTACAAGGCCGTCTGGCCGCGCGATTTCTATCAATGCGCCATGGCGTTGCTGGCGCTGGGCGACAAGCAGACCCCGCTGGCCGCCTTCAATTATCTGAAAACCATTCAGGTCCGCCCGGATACCAAGGGCAACAAGGGGGTGACCGGCTGGTTCCTGCAAAAGACCCATGTGGATGGCACGCGCGAATGGGTGGCGGTGCAACTGGACCAGACGGCCATGCCCATCATGCTGGGCTGGAAGCTGGCCCAGGCCGGCGTGCTGGACAAGGCCACGCTGAACGCGATGTGGGCGGATATGCTGAAGCCTGCCGCCGATTTCCTGGTCACGGGCGGCAAGCCCGGTATCGACTGGAACAATAAGGACACCGTCACCCCGCCCGCCACCCAGCAGGAACGCTGGGAGGAACAGGGCGGCTATTCCCCCTCCACCACGGCGGCCGTGGTGGCCGGTCTGGTGGCGGCGGCGGAGATTGCCGAGGGGGTCGGCGATAAGGCTTCCGCCGTCCGTTACCGGGAAAAGGCCGATGCCATCAATGCCCGGATCGAGGCGACGATGTTCACCACCAACGGCCCCTATAAAGAACGCGGCGGCAATGGCCGCTATTTCCTGCGCATCACCCGGAATGACAATCCCAATGACAAGGGGCCGCTGACCGCCCGCAACGGCAAACCGGCGCTGACAGAGGATATCTATCTGGATGCCGGTTTCCTGGAACTGGTGCGTTATGGCGTGCGCCGGGCCGATGCGCCCGCCATCCTGGACAGTCTGCCGGAACTGGATGATACGGGCCTGCCCGATGAGGTGCGGGTGAAATACCTGTTCAAATTCCCCGGCGATGACGGCACCTATCCCGGCTGGCGCCGCTATGGCAATGACGGTTATGGGGAAGATGTGCGCAATGGCGCCAATTACGGCACCGGGGAGCTGGAAGGCGGCATGGGGGCCGGCCAGCGCGGCCGCGTCTGGCCCATCTTCACCGGCGAACGCGGGCATTATGAACTGGCCGCCGCCAGCCTGAAACCCGGCGGGGCGACGCCGGCGGATATCGACGCCATCCGCCGCACCTATGCGCGCGGCATGGAGAAATTCGCCAATGAAGGGCTGATGATCCCGGAACAGGTCTGGGATGGGGTGGGCGTTGCCCCGCCCGGCTATAGCCTGGGCCAGGGCACCAATTCCGCCACGCCCCTGGCCTGGAGCCATGCGGAATATGTGAAACTGCTGCGGTCGCTGCATGACCGCCGGGTCTGGGACTGGTACGCGCCGGTGGCGGCGCGTTACGCAAAATAACCCAAAGGGGCGGCAGGGAGTAACCCGCCGCCCCGTTCCGCTTACCAGTGGAAGGCGTCGACCGTGCGGCGTTCGCCGCGCAGGAAGGCGTCGGCGACCAGATGCAGCGGTGCCATATCGGCGTCGATGCCGGCCTTGGGCACCAGTTGGGCGAAACGGCGGTACAGGCCGGGATACTCCTGTTCCTTCTGTTCCAGTTGCGCCACGCCATCAATGGACATGGCAGCCCCGCCGCGCGACAGGGTCAACACGCCGTCTTCGGCCTCCACCTGGATATCCCAGGTCTGCGGGCCGGTCTGCAGCCAATGGAAATCGGCCGTCACCGGCAGTCCCGCCACATCTTTCATCGACAATGTCGCCGTGACCGGCGAATGGCGGTTGGCGGGGAAATCCAGCGTCGCTTCCTGCATGATCAGCGGGTTGGGCAGGATGGCGGTGATGATCGACAGGGCATTGATGCCGGGGTCGAATACACCCAGCCCGCCGGCTTCCCACACCCAATCCTGGCCGGGGTGCCAATGGCGCACATCTTCGCGCCAAGTGACATGCACGCGGCGCAACCGGCGCTGGGCGATCCATTCCTTGGCCGGAATGACTGCCGGGGCGTAACGGGAATGCCAGGTGGCCATCAGCGCCAGATCGCGCCGGCAAGCCAGATCGATCAGATCATGCACCTCTGTCACCGTGGCGCCGGGCGGCTTTTCCATCATCACATGCCGCCCGCTTTCCAGCACGAAACGGGCAATCTCATGCCGGCTCTGCGGGGGGGTGCAGATGGAGACGGCTTCAATCTCCGGGTGGGCGGCCAGCATTTCCGCCACATCATGATAGCTGGGCAACCCATCGACCGTGGCGTGGCGGCTGGCCACGGCCACCAGATCGAAATCCGGGTTGGCATGAATGGCGGGGAAATGCTGGTCGCGGGCGATCTTGCCAACACCGACCAGCCCGAGCTTGATAGCAGCCATGGGCGGTTTCCAATCCTTCCTGTTCGGCCTGTCACTGCCCCGGCGGTGCGGCCGGGGCAAGGCGGCCGTTTCATTGGCATCATTTATATGATTAGTTCGGCAACACCAACCATAAACATCGGCCCCCCAGCAGACGGGAAAGATCGGGATGGAAACAAGAATGGCGGAATGCAGGCCCTTCGGCCAATTGAACCGGGGGGGCAGCGTTGATTGCATTACCCTGCGTAATGGGGCACTGTCGGCCACCATCCTGACCCTGGGCGCCACCCTGCAGGGACTGGTGGTGCCGGACCGGGCGGGGAAGCCGGCCGATATTGTTCTGGGGCATGACGATCCGCAGGCCTATCTGGATCATGCCTGCTATCTGGGCAGCGTCGTCGGCCGCTATGCCAACCGCATTGCCGGCGGCCGTTTCAGCCTGGATGGGGTGATGCGGCAGGTGGATGTCAATAACGGTCCCAACAGCCTGCATGGCGGGACCGGCGGCTTACATCAACGGATCTGGCAGGTGGCGGGGCTGACGGCCGATCCGGTGCCGCAGGTAACCCTTTGCCTGGACAGCCCGGATGGCGACCAGGGTTTCCCCGGTCAGTTGCGCGCCAGCGCCACCTATCGCCTGCATGAAGACCGGCTGGAACTGGTGCTGGAGGCGGTCAGCAACGCCCCCACCATCGTCAACCTGACCGGCCATGCCTATTTCAATCTGGCCGGTCAGGCGGCGGGGCGGGACATCAGCGGCCATCATCTGGAAATCGCCGCCGACAGCTTTCTGCCGGTGGATGCCAGCGCCATCCCCAGCGGCCCGGCCCGGTCGGTGGCCGGCGGCTGGTTCGATTTCACGCAAACCCGACGGGTGGGGGAGGGGCTGGAACAGGGCGGCGGTGACGAGCAACTGGCGCTGGGTCATGGCTATGACCATGATTTTGTGCTGCGCGCCGGTCGCCAGCCGGAACCCGCCTTCGCCGCCCGCCTGTCGGAGCCGGAAAGCGGCCGGGTGATGGAGGTCTGGACAACCGAACCCGGCCTGCAATTCTATACCGGTAATTTCCTGCCTGACGGATTGTCCGGCAAGGGCGGTGCCGCCTATGGACGGCGCGGGGGCCTGTGCCTGGAACCGCAGGCTTTTCCGGACACGCCCAACCGGCCCGATTTCCCCCCCTGTCGGCTGGACCCCGGTCAGACCTACCGCCACCAGATTCTTTATCGGTTCAGCACCGATGCGGGGGCTTGATCAGCCCCCGTTTCTGCCGCATCCAGACTATCCCGCAACCAATGACAAGAAATCGGACAGGATCATGAAACGGGGAAAGATTGCCACGTTGCTGGCCGGGCTGCTGCTGCTGCTGTCGGCCGCCTGCCTGCCGGCCATGGCGGAGACCAGCATCATCCATGCCGGCCATCTGCTGGCCGTGCCGGGTGAAAAGGTGCTGGAAAAGCAGAGCATCATCGTTACCGACGGGCGCATCAAGGATGTGCGCCCCGGCTATCTGGGCGCGGCGGCGGCTGGGGTGGCCCGGGCGACGCTGATCGACCTGAAGGATGCCTGGGTGCTGCCCGGCCTGATTGACCTGCATGTGCATTTCAGTGGCGAACTGGGCTCCAACAACCTGTTGGAAGAGGTGCAGGAAGACCCGGAAGCCACCGTGCTGAAAGGTGTCGTCTATGCCGGGCGCACCCTGCAGGCGGGCTTCACCACGGTGCGGGAACTGGGGTCGCCGGCCCGCACTGGCTTTGCGCTCCGCGATGCCATCAACCGGGGGGCGGTGGAGGGGCCGACCATCTATGCCGCCGGGCACATGATCTCCATCACCGCCGGCCATGGCGACGCTAATGGCTTCAACGAGGCGGTGACCCATGCGCTGCGGCCGGAAAGCGTGTGCAATGGCCCGGATGATTGCCGCCGCGCCGTGCGCGAACAGATCCGCATGGGGGCCGATGTCATCAAGCTGGCCACCACCGGCGGTGTGCTGTCCAACATCGCCGCCGGCACCGGGCAGCAGATGTTCGATGATGAGATCAAGGCCATCATCGATACCGCCCATCTGATGGGCAAGCGCGTCGCCTCCCACGCCCATGCCGCCGCCGGCATCAACGCCGCGCTCCGGGCCGGTGTGGATACGGTGGAACATGGCAGCTACCTGGATGCCGAGTCCATCAAACTGTTCCGCCAGACCGGGGCCTCTCTGGTGCCCACCCTGCTGGCCGGCCATACGGTGACGGAGCTGGCGCGCAACAGCGCCACCCTGACCCCGGCACAGAAGGAAAAGGCCTTGGAGGTGGGACCGAAGATGCAGGCCGCCTTCGGCGGGGCGGTCAAGGCGGGGGTCAAGGTGGGTTTCGGCACCGACAGCGGTGTCAGCCACCATGGGCTGAATGCGCAGGAATTCGAGCTGATGGTGGATGCCGGCATGGCACCAGCCGATGCCATCCGTTCCGCCACCGTAACAGCAGCCGAAATCCTTGAAAAGCAAAACAGAATTGGGGCCATCCGCACCGGTCTGGATGCCGATATCATTGCCGTGGCGCGCGACCCGCTGGCCGATATCACCGCCTTGCAGCAGGTGGCCTTCGTCATGCGGCGCGGTCTGGTCCATCGCAGCGCGGGCCAGCCCGCACCCTTCGTCCCCTCCCCCTGACCCGGACTATCGATTCGATCTAACCTTCAAGCTGGCGTGCCAAAGAATATTCCCCATTGGCCTATTGATGGGGCAATGTTGTTATATCAGGAAACAAGCGGCAGTGCCGGTAAGGGCAGAGAGACCGTTACATCCTGTCTATCGCGTTGGGAGGTGCAACATGGGATCGGATTGCCTGATCTATACCCGCCATGCCACGGAAGGTGTGGCGGAGATCATTTTCAATCGGCCCGCCGTGCTGAATGCCATGAATGTAGAAATGGCGGCCACGCTGGCCGGCATGGCAACGGAGGCGGCCAATGACCCGGCGGTGCGGGTGCTGGTGCTGACCGGCCGTGGCACCAGCTTCATGTCGGGTGGGGATATCCCGGCCTTCCACAAGATGCTGTCGGCGCCCGCAACTGAGCGGCGTGATTATTTCACCAAGCTGATGGATTTCACCCATCAGGCCGTCACCGCCCTGCGCCGCATGGAAAAGCCGGTGATTGCTGGGGTGCATGGCACGGCGGCCGGGCCGGGCCTGGGCATTGTGCTGGCCTGCGATCTGGTGGTGGCGTCCGACCGGGCGGTCTTCCAGATGGCCTATGGTCCCTTGGGCACTACGCCCGATGGCGGGGCCACCCATTCGCTGCCCCGTCTGGTCGGTTCCCGCCGCGCGGCTGAACTGGCCCTGCTGGATCGCCGCCTGACAGCGGCGGAGGCACTGGAGCTGGGCATGGTCAACCGTGTCTGCCCGGCCTCGCGTCTGGCGGAGGAAACCCGCTGCACCGCCCGCCAGCTGGCCTTTGGGGCGGCCACGGCGTCGGGGCGGACCAAGCGGCTGCTCTATCTGTCGCTGGAACATAATTTCCAGCAGCAGCTGGCGGCGGAACGAGAGACCTTCCTGGCCGCCATCGACAGCGCGGAATTTGCCGAGGGCATCACCGCCTTTGTGGAACGTCGCCGCCCGCAATTCAGCCGCTGCGCCATGCCTGCCTGCGCTGACTAAAGACGATAAGGGAAAAAGGGGGCCTTGGGTCATGGTCGACCCAAGGCCCTTCCCTGTTTTACTCCGCCCCGAAGCCACCAGGGGCGGTGGGCCCCTTTTCATCCGCGCGTACGCGGAACCAGGCGGCATACATGGCCGGCAAGCTGTAGATGGTCAGCAGCGTGGCCACCAGCAGCCCGCCCATGATGGCAATCGCCATCGGCCCCCAGAAGGTGGAGCGCGACAGCGGGATCATGGCCAGCACCGCCGCCGCCGCCGTCAGCATGATCGGGCGGGCGCGGCGGACCGTGGCATCCACCACCGCATCGAAACGCCCGTGACCGGCGGCAATATCCTGTTCGATCTGATCGACCAGGATGACGGAATTGCGCATGATCATGCCGGCCAGCGCGATCACGCCCAACTGGGCCACGAAGCCGAAGGGCTGGTTGAAGGCCAGCAGGGCGATGGTGACCCCGATCAGCCCCAGCGGGGCGGTCAGGAACACCAGCACCACGCGCTGGAAGCTCTGCAATTGTATCATCAGCGCCACCAGCATGATCATCATCATGGTCGGCATCACCGCCATGATGGATGCCTGACCCTTGGCGCTTTCCTCCACCGCGCCGCCCAGTTCAATACGATAGCCGGTGGGCAGGCGGGATTTCAGATCAACCAGGGCCTTTTCAATCTGCCCCGTGACGGTCGGTGCCTGCACATTGCCAACGATGTCGGCGCGCACCGTCATGGCCAGATCGCGCGAACGGGTCCAGAGGATGCCTTCCTCCTGCCCATATTCGATGCGGGCGATCTGGCTCAGCGGCAGGGTCACGCCATTGGCGCCGCGCAGACGGATTTCCCCCAGCCGGTCGACGGCGCGGCGCTCATCCTCATTGGCGCGCAGCACCACATTGATCAGCTCGATCCCTTCCCGGAACTGGGTGGCGGTATAGCCGGTCAGCACCGTCTGCATCGCCTGTGCCAGTTCCTGGCTGCTGATGCCCAGCGCCCGGGCGCGTTCCTGATCCACCACCAACCGCACTGACTTGATCTTTTCGTTCCAGTCGAAATTCACGTCAGCGGTATGCGGGTTGGCCCGCATGATCTCCCGCACCTCACCAGCGATCTGGCGGATCACATCGGCATTGCGCCCCATCACGCGGAACTGCACCGGATAGCCCACGGGCGGCCCATTTTCCAGCCGCGCCACGCGGATGCGGAATTCGGGGAACTGGTTTTCCAGGGCCGGCTGCAAGCTCTTGGCCAGCCGGGTCGTATCCGCCAGCGAGGTGGTCATCAAGATGAACTGGGCGAAATTCGGCCGCTTCAGTTCCTGGTTCAACGGCATGTAGAAGCGGGGCGACCCGCTGCCGATGAAGGCGCTCTGCCGGGTGATGGCCTTTTCCTTGGCGAAGAAGGCTTCCATCTCCTTCACCTTGGCCGTGGTGGCGGCGATGGCGGTGCCTTCGGGCAATTCCATATCCACCACCAGTTCCAGCCGGGCCGAATTGGGGAAGAATTGCTGCTGCACAAAGCCAAAGCCGAAGACCGAGAGGCCAAAGGCCCCCACCGTCAGGATGATGACGATCCAGCGATGGTTCACCGTCCAGATCAGGCTGCGGCGCAGCCGGCGATAGATTGGCTTGTCATAGGCCGCATCATGGCTGTTTTCCGGGTCGTGCCCCTGTTGCCCATCATGCGGGGCGGGCAGCATCTTGAAGCCCAGATAGGGGGTGAAGATCACCGCCACGAACCAGGAAACCAGCAGGGCGGTGGCCACCACCCAGAAAATGGCGCCGGTATATTCACCGGCCGCCGAATGGGCAAAGCCCACCGGCACAAAACCCGCCGCCGTCACTACCGTGCCGGTCAGCATGGGGAAGGCCGTGCTGGTCCAGGCAAAGGCGGCGGCGCGTGCCCGGTCCCAGCCCTGTTCCAGCTTCACCATCATCATTTCCACCGCGATGATGGCATCATCCACCAGCAGGCCGAGCGCGATGATCAGCGCGCCGACGGAAATTTTGTGCAGGTCGATCCCCGCCGCCATCATGACGGCGAAGGTCACCGCCAGCACCAGGGGCACCGACAGGGCCACCACCACACCGGTGCGCACCCCCAGGCTGATGAAGGTGACGACCAGGACGATGCCCAGTGCCTCAGCCAGGGCCTTGATGAATTCGTTGATACTGTCCTTCACCACAGTCGGCTGGTCGGCGATCTTCTCAATCTCGACACCCAGCGGCAGGGTGGACTGGATGGTGGCCATTTCGGCATCCAGCGCGTCCCCCAGCTTCAGGATGTCGCCACCGGCCGCCATGGACACGGCAAGCCCGGTCACACGTTCCCCATTATGGCGCATCAGGGTTTCCGGCGGGTCTTGCAGGCCGCGGCGCACCGTGGCGATATCGCCCAGCCGCATCTGCCGTCCATTGGCCTGGATGGGGACGGCGCGGACCTGATCTTCGGTGGACAGGGCACCGGTGATGCGCACCCGCACCCGTTCCTGCCCCGTTTCCACAATGCCGCTGGCATTCACCGCATTCTGGGCGGCCAGGGCCTGGCCGATCTGCTGTACCGTCACGCCATATTGGGCCAGCCGGCCGCTGTCGAACTCCACATAGATGCGTTCATCCAGCAGACCCAGCAAATCCACCTTGGCGACCGAGGGGATGCGCAGCAGCCGCTGGCGGGCGGCCAGCAACACCTGATGCATCTCGGTATCGCTGAAGCCCTCACCGGTGAAGGCATAGACATTGCCGAACGTGTCGCCGAACTCGTCATTGAATTGCGGGCCGATCACGCCGGCGGGCAGCTTGTCGGCAATGTCGCCCACCTTCTTGCGCACCTGATACCAGATATCCGGCACCACATTGGACCGGGTATAATCCATCAGATTGACGAAGATCACCGTCTCGCCGGGGCGGGCATAGGTCTTGGTATGGTAGAAATTGGGGATCTGCTGCAGCGCCTGTTCGATGCGGTCGGTGACCTGTTCCTGCATCTCCTTGGCGGTGGAACCGGGCCATTGCGCCGTCACCACCATGGTGCGGATGGTGAATTGCGGGTCTTCTGCCCGGCCCAGATGGAAATAGGCATAGACCCCCATCACCAGCGACAGGATGATGGAGAACAGCACCAGCGCCTGGTGCCGGATGGCCCAGGCGGAGAGATTGAATTGGCTCACGGCAGGCCCCCGTCCCAGACGCGGACGGGCAGGTTGGCGTCCAGCCGGTGGACACCGGCCGTCACCACCAGCTCCCCGGGGCGCAGACCATCCGCCACGACGATGGCGTTGGGCCGGTAGCGCGCGATGGTGACGGGGCGCAGGACCACACGGTCCTTCTTGTCATTCATCACCCAGACCGCCGGCTTGTCCCCCTGCTGGTACAGGGCGGTGGTGGGCAGCACCACCACCTCCTGCGCCTGTTCACGGTCGAACAGCACGGTGGCGGTCATGCCCAGCCGCACCTTGTCGGCCTGATCCTCCGGCAGGGCCACCCGTACGCGGAAGGTGCGGCTGGCGGTATCGGCAATGGGGGTGATCTCCCGCACCGTGCCGGTCAAGGTCAATTCACGGTCGGCCCACAGCGAAAGGTTGGCCGGTGTGCCCACCTTCAGCCGGGTCACCTGGCTTTCCGCCACATCAATGGCCACTTCGCGGCCCAGATCGGTGGCGACGCGCATCACGGCCTGTCCGGCGGCCACCACCTGGCCGACATCGGCATCCAGTGCCGTCACCGTGCCGGCCTGGGTCAGGGTCAGATCGGCATAGGAGAGTTCATTGCGGGCCAGCGACAGCCCGGATTTGGCCTGCGCCAGTTGGGCATCGGCCGCCTGCGAGGCTGCCTTCACCTGATCAAACTGCGCCTGGGAGACATGGCCGGATTTCAGCAGCGGCGTATAGCGCCGCAGATCGGCGGCGGCCTGCGTGGCACCGGCCTCTGCCTGGGCCAGCCGCGCTTCGGCCTGACGCAGTGATAGTTTCAGATCGGCCGGGTCCAGTTGGGCCAGCTTCTGCCCTGCCTCCACCCGATTGCCCACCTCCACCAGACGCTGGGTGATGCGCCCCCCAACGCGGAAGGCGGCCACCGTTTCGGTGCGCGCCACCACGGTGCCGGTATAGCGCATGACGGAGTCGGCCTTGCTGAGCGCCACCTCCGCCACCCGCACCGCCCGGACGGGGGCCTTCACCTCCTCCTTGGCGCCGCATCCCGACAGGATCAGCAGAGGCACAAGCAGCAATGCGGACCGGGTGAGCGGCCAAACCATGATCTATTCCTTCGGAAGGGGTACGGCGCAAAGGGCAGGAGAAACCGCGCGACAGCGTGGCAGAAGATAATGTAACGTACATTACAGTTCTTCAAGTGACGCGTGTCACAGAACAGACGAAGGAAAGCGGTGTGGCGGAAGGGGAACAGTCGGCGAAGATGGCAGCCCGGCGGCAGGCGATGCTGGATGCTGCGGCGGCCGTCATCTTCGAGGTTGGCTATGAAAGGGCCAGTCTGGCAGCCATTGTGCGCCGCTCCGGCGGCTCGCTCAGCACATTGTATCAGCTGTTCGGCAGCAAGGAAGGGCTATTCGAAGCCATGATCGTCGAGCGCTGCGCCTGCATCATGGAGGAGCTGTCATCCCCTGACCTGTCCGCCCGGGGCGCGCGGGCCGTGTTATTGGCCATCGGCCATGCCTTCATGCGCGTGCTGTTGGCGCCCGATGCCCTGGCGCTGTGGCGCATGGTGATGGCGGAGGGGATCAAATTCCCCCGCCTGCCGCAGATTTTCTTCTCCTGCGGGCCGGACCGGCTTCATGCAAAGCTGGCGGAATATCTTCATGGTCTGGATCAGGCCGGCTACGCCCGCGTGCCTGAACCGTTGTTCACGGCCAAGTCGTTCTGCATGTTGGTGCATGGCGATCTTTACTATCGCGTCGTCACCGGCGTGAGGCCGCAGCCGGAGCCGGCGGAACTGGCCGCCCATATCGAACGGGCCATCGACATGTTTTGCCGTATCATTCAGCTGGCCCCGGCAGGGGAGGCGGGAGACAGCGGGGCTTAATCCCGCCCCTCTTCCCGATCCCGCCGGCGCTGGCGGCGCTGCAGTGTGGTGAACAGGATGAACAGGCCAAGCGCCCCGATAATGGCCGCGGCCATGGCCCCGCGTGCCGCCAGCGGCAGCGGTTCCAGCCCCATGGTCAGGTGAAAGGCGGCATAGGCCAGCAGGCCCAGCAAAAGGCCGGCGACCAGGATCAGCAGGAGGGCGGCGCGCATGGGCAAAGCTTTCACTGCGGGTGAGGGGGCTATCCTATCACACAAATTTCCCTCAATCGCCGGGCACCCGCTTCCGCGGGCTTGGCTCACACCGCATAAGCGGCGGGCCGGCGGTCGCCGGCCTTCACCCCGCCTGAGGCACAACCTTCAGGCGGGGTGGTTTCATACCAACGCTGTCGCCATCTCTGTCACCGGTGGGGGCCAGATCAGCCGCAGCGCCTGTTCCGGCCCCCGCCCGTGCGGTTGCCATTGCTTGGGATAGCCCAGGGAGACCTCTTCAAACCGCACCCCGTCACGCCAATGGGTGGCCGGTACATGCAGGTGCCCATGCACGCAGACCACAGCGCCGAACTGCTGGTGCCAGTCCTGCGTCAGCACCGTGCCGCACCAGGGGCTGAACCGGGGGATGCGGCGCAATGTCACCAGATCGGCCCGCAGCGGGAAATGGTTTACCAGGATGGTGGGCATCCCGGCCGGCCGTTCCGCCGTCAGCCGCTCAGCCGTGGTGGCCACCCGTGCGGCACACCAGGCGGCGCGGCTGTCATAGGGGGCGGGTGACAACCGCACCTCATCAGCGCTGCGCAGCCGATGTTCCCAGGCCCAGGCCAGTACATCGGCAGCCGCCACCGTCGCCGGGCGGAAGCTGTAATCATAGAGCAGGAACAGCGGCACGATCAGCACCGGCCCATCAGGGCCGGTCCAGACCGGGTAGGGGTCTTCCGGGGTCAGCACACCGTGGCGGCGGGCGACATCCAGCATGGCCTGATATTTTGCCTGCCCGCGCAGGGGGCCATCGGGGCCGGGCAGGGTCCATAGCTCATGATTGCCCGGCACCCAGATCAGCCGGGCGAAACGCTGGGCCAACAGGCTGAAAGCGTCGTCCAGATGGTCCGGCCGTTCGGCCACGTCCCCGGCCAGGATCAGCCAGTCATCGCCATGGTCCGGCAGACTGGCCAGGGCGGCGCGATTTTCCGCAGCCGCCAGATGCAGGTCGGCGATGGCCCATAGCCGCATCAACCCACCACCACCCGGTTGCGCCCGGCCCGTTTGGCGGCATAGAGGGCGGCGTCGGCCGCCTCGATCAGGGTGCCAGCCTCGGCCTGCCCGTCATCCTGCACGATGCCAGCGCTGAAGGTGACGCGGAAATCACCCATTCTGTGCGGCTGCACCAATTGGGCAAACTGCACCCGTAACGCGTCCAGGCGGCGTTGGGCATCAGCCAGGGGGGTGCGTGGCAGGATGATGGCGAATTCCTCCCCGCCATAGCGGCCGATATGGTCGCTGCGGCGCAGGTTCTGGCGCAGCAGCCGGGCCAGGGATTTGATCACCCGGTCGCCGCTGGCATGGCCGCGGCTGTCATTGACCTGCTTGAAATGGTCGATATCGATCATGGCGAGGCAGAGCCCGTCTCCCTCCCGCCGGACCCGACCCAACTCACTGACCAGCATCTCCTTGATGCTGCCATGGTTCAGGGTGCCGGTCAGGCTGTCGCGCACCATCAGGGCACGCAGCGCCCGTGCCCGCCGGGCGCGCGCCCGCGCCGTTTCTACCAGATCGCCCAGCTGCACCGGCTTGGTCAGAAAGGCGTCGCTGCCCAGGTTGACGGCGCTGCGCCGGCTGTCCTGCCCGGCATCCCCGGTCAGGAACACGATGGGCAAGGCGGTCAAATCCGCATGGCTGCGGATGACGGCGGCCAGTTCCAGGCCGGAACATTGCGGCATGTTCAGATCGGTGATCAGCAGGTCGGGATCGCTGTCATGGATCGCCTCGATCACCAGGGTCGGATCGGCGATGCTGCGCACCTCCATTCCCGCCCGGACCAGGGCGGCCAGATAAATCTGCCCCATCACCGGATCATCTTCGACCAGCAGAATGCGGAAAGGCTGCGGCGGCTGCATCTCCGTCAGCTCATCCAGCCGTTCCAGCAATGTCTGCGGGTCAACCGGCTGGCCCAGGAACGCCGCCGCCCCGGCCCTCACGGCCGCCAGCCGGGCAGCAAAATCCTGCTGGTCGGCCGTAACGATCAGCGGGCAGCGCGTCCGCCCCGCTGCATCACGGGGCACCAGATCCGCCAGAGCCGGCATATGCTCGGCCAGCGGCTGCTGGCTGGCGCCCAGAATGACCGCATCCGGCACAGCCTCTGCCATCCCGGCGGCCAGCTGCGCAGGATTGTCAAAAAACTGGACCGCATATCCGTAGAGTTGTAGGAAATCGATCAGGCTATCCCCGAGGCACGGGCCATCATCGAGGAAATATATCGTGCGCATCGTTTGATCCACCCGCCGGCAACGGGCGGCCTTTATTCCAAAACGGCAACTGGACCATATTTCGTTGCCTTGATCAGAACCTACTGGTTTGGATCAAGGCCCTCAATCGCCAGCGCCGCCATCCGGCGGCTTGGCTTCACGCGGCACGTGCCGCGCGGTAGCGGTCGCCGCCATACCAAACCGCGATGAGTTCTGTCCATCACGGTTTAGCATAACACGGGTGCTGGAATTTTGCAGCGTCGCCACATGCCACCATAGGCCGCTTTGGACGGCTTCTTTAATAACTCAGTATGATTTTCTTTGTATGTTCCAAAAAAATCCGGTCACGCCATCAGCTATCAGCAACGTACAGGACGATCCTTCATTCATGGCTGCCTGTGCGCGGGGGCGGTATGCGCAAGAGATGAAAAGAAAAACCAAGGCATTGATCTTTAACGTTCTGGCAGGGTTCAGGCGCTGGTTAGGATACCGGGCCTGGCTGGTGCTGTCGGCTTGCCTGCTGCTGGCGGGCGGATCAATGGCGGCACCGGCGTCTGAGCGCTATTGGGAAGATCAGTCGGCCGTGATGTTCCAGCGCCTGGGGCGGGACCGCGGCCTGCCCGGCGATATCGTTACCGCCATTGCCCAGGATGGGGCGGGATTCATCTGGGTGGGTACGCCCGTGGGGCTGGCCCGTTATGATGGCTATCGTTTCACCCTGTTCCAGCCCGATCCGCGTGACCCGGCCTCCCTGCCCGATGGCTATGTCAACGCCCTGCATGTGGACAGGGTGGGGCGGCTGTGGGTGGCCACGAATACGGGCGGCCTTGTCCGCTATGTGCCGGATACGGGCGGCTTCGCGCGCTACGCCGTCCATGCCGGTGGCCGGGGCGAGGTGCCGGTGGAGCGCATCGCAGAGGATTTCCAGGGGGATTTATGGCTGGCCACGCGTGCCGGCCTGGTTCGGATGAACCCTGACAGCGGCGTGCTGCAAACCGTTCCCCTGGACGGGCCAGTGCCCGTGACGGCCGGGGCGGGCATCGATGTAACGGCCCTTCAGGTTGATCATGATGGTGTGCTGTGGATTGGTACCAGCCGTGGCCTGCGGCGGCGGACGCCCGCTGATCCTGTGTTTCAAGATGCCGGGGCCCTGTTGCGACAGGCGGGGCTTCCCGAGGATGCCGCCATCTCTGCCCTGTTCAGCGATGGCCAGGGCCGGTTATGGGTGGCCACCCGATCGGGTTTTGTGCTCTGCCATGATCTGCTGCACCAGACGGTGCGCCTTTATGATGTCCGGCTGGCAACGGATCAGATGGCAGACCACCATGTGATCCAGGCGCTCCAGGATTTGCCACCCGTCGCGGGGGGCGATTCCCGCCGACGCATCTGGATGGCGACCAGCCCTGGCGGTCTGCTGGAACTGGAGGAGGCGACGGGCATGGTGCGGCCCATCCGCCACGATCCGGCGCTGGGCACCAGCCTTAGCGGTGATGCGGTTCATATGATGCTGCGCGATCGGGCCGGGCTGATCTGGGTTGCCACCTGGGGTAGCGGGTTGAATGTGCATAATCCTGCCAATACCGGCATTCTCTCGGTCTTCTATCTACCAGGGCCGTCCGGCGTCCCCCGGCAGGCGCTGGTGCGCTCCGCCTTAACCACCCGCGAGGGGGAAGTCTGGCTGGGGTTGGAAGGGCAGGGCATTGAACGGCTGGACCCGGCCAGCGGTCGCAATGCCTTGTTGCTGCCGGGCACCGGCAACGCTGCCGCACTGCCACGTGCCACGGTGCTTTCCCTGGCGCAGGATGCGGCCGGCGATGTCTGGATCGGCACCCTGCTGGGGTTGGTCCGCTATAACCGCCAGGCTGGGCGGGTGGAGCGGGTGCCCCTGCCGGCCGGCCTGGACCTGCTGCCGGTTTATGCCATCCTGCCGGTGGAGGGTGCCCTGTGGCTGGCCAGCGATGGCTTGATCCGCTACGAACCGGCCAGCGGCGCCGTCACCCGCTTTCGTCATGATCCCGATGATGAAGGCAGCCTGTCGGATGATCGGGTACGCGTGCTGGCGGCGGCTCCCGGCGGGGCCATCTGGGTGGGCACCCATAATGGCCTGCACCTGCTGGATACCAGCGAGGGCCGGCTGCGGCGGGTGCAGAACCGGTCATGGGATCTGCGGTCGCTGGCGCATAATTTTATCACCGCCCTGCTTTATGATCGGAACGGACAGCTCTGGGTGGGTACGCTGGGCGGCGGCATCAGCGTTCAGGATAAAAACGCCGGTGCAGGGCATTTCCGTTTCCATCAGGTCAACAGCCGCACCGGCCTGCCCGGCGACAGTGTCCATGCCCTGGTGCAGGACGCCGATGGCCGCATCTGGGCCAATACGGAAGGCGGGCTGGCCCGCATCGATCCGGAAACCCTCAGCGTGCGGGCCTTTGATCTGGATGATGGGGTTGGGGTGCATGGGGCCAGCATGGCCGTCGCCGTCGCCCTGCCGGATGGCGCCCTGCTGTTCGGCGGGCGGGAGGGGCTCAGCATCGTGCGGCCGGCCTGGCTGCGCGACTGGACCTATCAGCCGCCGCTGGTGGTGACGGATATGCGGATCGACAATCGCCCGGTGCCGTCCGGGGCCCTGAATAATGCCGTCAGTGCAGTCAACGGGCGCCCGCCTACCAGCCCGACCCAGGTGACGCTGCCGCCGCACAGCCGCACGCTGGCCCTGTCCTTTGCGGCGTTGGATTTTGCCGGACCGGACTCGGTGCATTATGCCTATCATCTCAGCGGCTTTGATGAAGGCTGGGTCCAGGCGGATGCCTTGAGCCGGACGGCCACCTATACCAACCTGCCACCCGGTGATTATGTGCTGCGGCTGCGGGCCACCAATAAGGATGGGCAATGGGGGGCCAGCATCCGTTCCCTGGCGGTGAAGGTGCTGCCGGCCTGGTATCAGACCCTGTGGGCAAGGGCGGCAGCCCTCCTGTTGGGGCTGGGGCTGGTGGCCCTGCTGGTGCAGGCCCGCACGGCGGCCTTGCGCCACCAGCGCCGGCGCCTGGAATCGGTGGTGGCGGAACGCACCCGCGACCTGATGGAGGCCAATGCCGAGCTGCAGCGGCTGGCCAGCACCGACCCGCTGACCGGTCTGCTGAACCGGCGGCGGTTCGATGAACTGGCCCAGGCGGAGATTGACCGCGCTTCCCGCTATGCCCGTCCGCTCAGCCTGCTGCTGATTGATCTGGACCATTTCAAGCGCATCAATGATACGCATGGCCATGCCATGGGCGATGTCGCCTTGCAGGAAGCAGCGCGCCGTCTGCTGAAGGCGGTGCGCTCCACCGATCGGGTGGCGCGCTATGGCGGGGAGGAAGTGGCCGTACTGCTGCCGGAAACCCCGGTAGAGGTGGCGCGGGAACTGGCGGAACGGCTGCGGCGGGTGATCAGTGATCTGCCGATCAGCCATGAAGGGCTGGCCGTGCGGCTGACGGCCAGCCTGGGGGTGGCCAGTTTCCAGGCCGCCGATGGGGACGTTGCCCACCTGCTGAGCCGGGCTGATGCCGCGCTTTATGTTGCCAAGCAGCAGGGGCGCGACCGGGTGGTGGTCGCCGATGATGCGGCCACTGCTGCGGCGGCGTCAGCATAAAAAAGGGGCGGCCCGTGCCGGCCGCCCCTGTCACATTTAAATACCCACCGCGTGACCGTCGGCCTGATCAAGCGCCAGGTTGCGGCGGATATGGGCGATCAGCAGTTCGGTGGTGGTGGGTATGTCGAATTCCGCCGTATCCAGCACCAGATCGGGGCTGGCGGGGGCTTCGAACGGGGCCGACACGCCGGTGAACTGGGCGATCTTGCCGTCGCGGGCGGCGGCATACAGGCCCTTGGGGTCACGCTGGGCGCAGGTATTGACGTCGGCCTTCACCCATACTTCATGGAACCCGTCCCCGACGATGGACCGCGCCAGCTCGCGCAGTTCGGCGGTGGGGGAGATCAGGCTGACCAGCACGACGCTGCCATTTTCCGCCATCAGCTTGGCCACTTCGGCCACGCGGCGGACATTTTCCAGCCGTTCGGCGGGGCTGAAGCCGAGATCCTTGTTCAGCCCCTTGCGCAGATTGTCGCCATCCAGCACCAGCACGCGCCAGCCATCATCAAACAGGCGGCGTTGGGCCCCCATGGCCACGGTGGACTTGCCGGCACCCGACAGGCCGGACAGCCACAGCACGCCACCGCGATGGCCGTTGCGCGCTTCGAACGCCACACGGTCAACGGAGCTGTCAACCGCCGTCACCGGGCCCTTGACGCTGCCGGCATTCTCCGCCGCCCCCAGCACCACGGCCCCGCCGACGATGCGGGTGCCACGGGCGAGACCGGCGCGGCCGGTGATCGGCAGATCGGTATGGGGGTCAAAGGCGATGGGGGCCGCACTGCGCAGCACGATCTCCGCGATGCCACCCTGGCCCAACTCCTGGCTGTCGGCATCGTTGAGGTTTTCCACATCGACGATGCGTTCGAACTTCTCCACCACCACGGCATGTTCAGCCGTGGTCAGGCGCAGGGTCAGGCGGGAACCGACGACCAGCGGCTCGCTATCCAGCCAGAAGGCCCGCACGCGGAGCGCCAGGGCCAGATGCGGCATATGGCCGGCAGGGGCGATGATCTGGCCACGCGCCAGGGCCGCATCTTCAATGAAGGAGATGGCGGCGGACTGGCCGGCGCGGGCGAACTGCTCACCGTCACCGCGACCGGTATCGATGCTGGCCACCGTGGCTGGCTGGCCGGTGGGCGCAATTTCCACCTTGTCACCCAGGCGGATACGGCCCGTCTCGATCCGGCCAACCGCCATGCGGCGGTCGCCGCGGCGATACACGTCCTGGATCGGCATCCGGAAGGTGGCATCGGCCCGGCCTGCCGGCGGGGTCAGCAAATCCAGCGCTTCCAGCAGGGTCGGCCCCTGGTACCAGCCCATCTGCTGGCTGCGCGTGGCGATATTGTCGCCATGGCGCGCCGACAGCGGGATGACGTACAGCGGCTGCATCCCCAGCTTGGCGAGATAGGCGGACACCTCGTCCTTCACCGCCTGCCAGGCCGCCTCCGCATGGCCCATCAGGTCCATCTTGTTGACGGCGATGATGACCTTGGTGACGCCCAGCAGCGACAGCAGATAGGCATGGCGGCGGGTCTGTTCCGACACGCCGCGTTCGGCATCCGTCACCAGCACGGCGGCATCGGCTCCGGATGCACCGGTCACCATGTTGCGCAGGAATTCGCGGTGGCCCGGCGCATCGATGATCACATAGGGGCGCTTGGCGGTCTTGAACCAGATGCGGGTGGTGTCCAGGGTGATGCCCTGGTCTCGTTCGATCTGCAAGGCGTCCAGCAGGAAGGACCATTCCAGTTCCAGCCCGCGCTGGCTGGAAACCTTCTGCAATTCGGCCAGACGGCCTTCCGGCAGGCTGTCCGTATCATGCAGCAAACGGCCGATCAGGGTGGATTTGCCATGGTCGACATGGCCGACGATCACGATCGGATAGGGGGCCTGGGCCTTGCGGGGGGCCAGGACCGGGGCTTCGGCGCGCGGGGCGGCCAAGGTAGCGGCGGGTGCCATGATCTTGCTCTTTTCCGCTAAGGCTTACAGGTAACCGGTGGTGCGCAGGCGCTCAAACGCGTCTTCGGCCTCATGGTCCATGGACCGGCCGGCGCGTTCAGGCGTGCGGGTATTCTCCAGCTCCTCGATGATTTCCTCGATGGTGCTGGCATGGCTATCCACCGGGAAGGTGATGCCGATTTCGCCCAGCGAGCGGAAGCGCTTGCCATCCTTGGCGAAATAGAGCGGCACCAGGGGGATTTCCTCCCGCTGGATGTAGCGCCAGACATCCAGTTCGGTCCAGGCCAGCAGCGGATGCACGCGCATATGGGTGCCCGGCGCGCGTTCAATGGTGAACTGGTCCCAGAACTCCGGCGGCTGGTTGGCCGCCTGCCAGGAACCGTCCAGCCCGCGCGGGCTGAAAATACGTTCCTTGGCGCGGGTAGCCTGTTCGTCGCGGCGGATACCGGTGATCAGCCCGTCAAACTGGTATTTTTCCAATGCGGCCGCCAGACCCAGCGACTTGCGCGCAGCGATACGGGTGCCGGGCGGCAGGGTCGGGTCCGTCATCTCAATCGGCGGGCACTCATCCTTGATCAGGTTCAGGCCCCATTCCTGGCTGTACCGGTCGCGGAACTCATAGGATTCCGGGAATTCCAGACCGGTATCCAGATGCGCCACCGGGAAGGGAAGCTCGCCCAAAAAGGCCTTGCGGCACAGCCAGATCAGGACATTGCTGTCCTTGCCCAGCGACCAGAGCAGACCCAGCCGCTTCAGGCGCACGCGCGCCTCGCGCAGGATGAAGATGCTCTGGGCTTCCAGTTGGTCGAGATGGTCGAGATGCTGTTGGTCGAGGCTGCTCATTTGGAGGCTCCCACCCCTTAGCTGTTAATCGGCGAAAGCGGCAGGTGGATTCCGCATTCCGTCTTTTCTTGACCGCGCCAGCGGCCGGCTCGAATGTCTTCACCGGGGGCGACCCGGTCGGTACAGGGCATACAGCCGATGGAGAGGTAACCATCCTCCTCCAGCGGATGCCGGGGCAGGTCGTACCGGTCCAGATAGGTTTCCACATCCGTCCGGTCCCAGCCGGCCAGTGGGTTCACTTTGATCCGGCCGTCCGCCGCCTCGAACAAGGGCAGTTCGACGCGGGTGGTCGCCTGATAGCGCTTGCGACCGGTGATCCAGGCATCAAATGGGGCCAGCCCGGCATCTAGCACCTTCACCTTGCGGAAGTCACAGCAGGCCAGATTGTTGGTACGCCAGAGCATCCCATCCCTGTCATGCTCCGTCTCCGCTTCCGGGGTCGGTGACAGTTCGCGGATACCGGTCAGGCCCAAGCGCTGTTCCAGGGTGCGGCGGTAACGCAGCGTTTCCCCGAACAGCTTGCGGGTATTGACGAACAGCACCGGCAGCGACGGGTCGATCTGCGCGATCTGGTGCAGCAGCACCGCCGATTCCGTCCCGAAGGACGACACCAGCGCCAGCTTGCCCTTAAAAACCTCTTCGATCAGCGGGCGCAGCAGCGCCTCGCCTTCCAGATGGCCATAGGCGGCGGTCAAATCGCGCGCCTTCGCGGCCAGCGCTTTCATGCTCATCCCTGCACCTCTGGTTTCAGATGCCGGCGCAGCAGCGACACGGTGCCGTGATCCTGCAAGGCCGGCTGATAGGCGATGGAAATCTCGGTCAGCGCATGGGCCCAGGCGGGGCCGAGGCGATCGGCCGGCACCACCACCGTATTCACGCCCAACCGGGTCAGGAACTGATACTGGTCGGGGATGATATGGCCGAAGGCGCGGATTTCGCCCTTATAGCCAAACCGCTCCCGCAGCTCGCGGGCGGCGGAAAAGGCGCGGCCATCGCGGAATTTGGGGAATTCCAGCGCCACCACACCCAGATGCGCCAGATCATCCGCCAGTTCCGTGGCCAACTGATTGGATTTCAGCCGCACGCCCACCGGCTGGCCACGGGCGATCAGCGCATCACGCTCCGCCCGCCAGCGCTCCAGAGAGACGATCACCCCACCTTCGGCGGGCAAGGCCGCATCATCGGCCAGATCGGTCCAGCGGTCTTCGATCTCACGACCATGATCAAGCACGGGCATAGAGGGCCTCCTTGAACGGGGCGTGGCCGGTACGGGCCAAGGTATCGATGAAGCGTTCGCCCTGCTGACGCAGGCCGACAAAGGTGGACACCACGGTTTCCACCGCATTGACGATCTCGTCATAGGAGAAGCCGGGGCCGACAATCTCCGCCAGGGCTGCCGTGTTGGTGGCATCGCCACCCAGCAGGATCTGGAAGAATTCCTCGCCCTTCTTGTCCACACCCAGAATGCCGATATGGCCGACATGGTGATGGCCGCAGGCATTGATGCAGCCGCTGATCTTGATCTTCAGCTCACCCAGATCATGCTGGCGGTCCAGATCGGCAAAGCGTTCGGAAATTTCCTGCGCGATGGGGATGGAGCGCGTATTGGCCAGGGCGCAATAATCCAGGCCGGGGCAGGCGATGATGTCGGAGATCAGGCCGGCATTGGCCGTGCCCAGCCCCACCTTGTCCAGCCCCAGCCACAGATCATACAGGTCATCTTGTTTGACATGGGCCAGCACCAGATTCTGCTCGTGGCTGACGCGCAACTCCCCAAAGCTGTAGCGTTCGGCCAGATCGGCCACCGCTTCCATCTGCTCGGCCTCAATATCGCCGGGGATGCCGCCGATGGGCTTCACGCTGATGGTGGCAATGGCGTAACCGGGTGCCCGGTGGGCGCTCAGGTTGCTGCGCGTCCAGCGGGCGAAAGCCGGATCGGCTGCCTTGGCCGCTTCGAACTTCTCTGAAACCGCCGGCAGGTTCTCCCAAGGGGGAGAGGTGAAATGCTGCTCAATCGCCTCTACAATGGCGGGGTCGAGATCGTATTTCTGCCGGGGCAGGCGGGCATATTCCTCTTCGATCAGGCCGATGAACTTGTCCGGCCCCATCTCATTGACGGTGATCTTGATGCGCGCCTTATAGATATTATCGCGCCGGCCCAACTGGTTATAGGTGCGCAGCACCGCTTCCAGATAGCCCAGGATTTCCGGCACCGGCACGAAGTCCCGCGCCTTGGTGCCCAGATAGGGCGTGCGGCCCAGCCCGCCGCCGACATAGACGGTGAAGCCGATCTCGCCGGCCTCGTTCTTCCTGGCGATCAGGCCGACATCGTGGATCTGTACGGCGGCGCGGTCGTTCGGCGCGCCGGAAATGGCGATCTTGAACTTGCGCGGCAGGAAGGTGAATTCCGGGTGCAGCGTGGACCATTGCCGCAGAATTTCGGCATAGACGCGCGGGTCCACCAGCTCATCCGCCGCCGCCCCGCAGAACTGGTCGGTGGTGACATTGCGGATGCAGTTGCCGCTGGTCTGGATGGCGTGCATGTCCACTTCCGCCAGCTCATGCAAAATGGCGGGAATGTCCTTCAGTTCCGGCCAGTTGAACTGGATGTTCTGCCGGGTGGTCAGGTGGCCATAGCCCTTGTCATAGACGCGCGCAATGCGGGCCAGCCGGCGCAGCTTGGTGCTGTCCAACATGCCATAGGGCACTGCAACCCGCAGCATATAGGCGTGAAGCTGAAGGTAGAGCCCGTTCATCAGCCGGATCGGCTTGAACTCTTCCTCCGTGATCTCGCCCTTCAGGCGGCGTTCCACCTGGGCGCGGAACTGCTCCACCCGCTCAAAGATGAAGGTCTTATCGAACTCATCATAGCGATAGACGGCGGCGTGCGCGTCTGCCGGCTGATTGCTGCGGGGGTTGGTCACGGTCGTGTCAGGCATGGGGGTATAAGCCTAGGTTACCGGTCATGGATCAAAGGGCGGGCGTGGGGCCGGTGACCTGCTTGCCCAGGTCACGGCGCACGCTGGGGCCGATGGCCTTCATGCGTTCGCGGATATGCAGCGGGCGGGTGCCCTCAGGCGTGGCTTCCACATCCAGCGGATAGACATCGACAACGATCTGCCGCTTTTCGTCCGCCTTGGCGGTATCCAGCGCTTGGGCAATGGCCTCGCCTTCGAAAATGGCGGCATCGGCCACATGCTCCACCCATTGATTGCCGGCACCCAGCCAGACGGCCACGCCGTCGATCAGACGGTTGGCGGTGATGGATTGCTGGGCACCCTTGGCTTTGACCAACATTTGGGGATCGACCTTCCTGCTGCTTTCGTCAGACGGCTTGGCGCAGATGCGCCGGGACAAGCTCGGTAATGCGGGCGGGGTCGGCCAGCGTGACAACGGAACCGACAATGATGATGGCCGGCCCCGTCAGCCCGTGGGCCGCCGCCAGTTCGGGCAAGGCGGCCAGCGTACCGACCACCAGCTTCTGATCCGGGCGCGTGCCCTTTTCCACCAGGGCCGCCGGGGTATCGCCGGACATGCCGGCCTCCACCAGCCGGCGGGCAATGGCATCTGCCGCCGTCAGCCCCATATAAATCACCAGCGTATGGCGCAACCGGGCCAAAGCCTGCCAATCCAGGTCCGGTTCGCCATCCTTGCCATGACCGGTCACAAAGGTGACGCCCGGCGCATGGTCGCGGTGGGTGACGGGAATGGTGGTCGACGCCCCGCAGCCCAGTGCCGCCGTGATGCCGGGCACGATTTCCACCGGAATGCTCTCGGCGCGCAGCACCTCCAGCTCTTCCCCGCCGCGCCCGAACATGAAGGGGTCGCCCCCCTTCAGCCGCACGACGCGGTGGCCGGCCTTGGCCTCGGCCACCAGCAACTGGTTGATGGCATCCTGGCTCATCGTATGGTGGGATTTGGACTTGCCGACATAATGGCGGCGGGCATCACGGCGGACATAATCCATGATCCGCTCATCCACCAGCTTGTCATGCACCACCACGTCGGCATCCTGCAGCACGCGGAGCGCGCGCAGGGTCAACAGGTCCGGGTCGCCGGGGCCGGCCCCCACCAGCGCCACGCGTCCGCCGGCCTGCTGGCCGAACTGGGCATCGTTCAGCGCCAGCATCAGCTTTTCATGGGCGGCCTTTTCGTCCCCCGCCAGGAAGGATTTGGCCACGGGCCCGTCAATCACCGCTTCCCAGAAGCGGCGGCGGGCGGTTTCATCATCGCGGGTGGCCTTCACCGCACTGCGGAACCCGTCCAGAAAGCGGGCGAACTTGCCCAGCCCCGGCTCCAGTGCGGCTTCCAGTCGTTCGCGCAGGCGGCGCACCAGTACCGGGCTGGCCCCGCCGCTGGTGATGGCGATGCTGATCGGTTCCCGGTCAATGATGGCCGGCATGATGAAGCTGCAGAGTCGCGGCCTGTCCGGCACATTGACCAGCACACCGGCCTTATGCGCTGCTTCGGCCACCGAAATATCCACCGCCTCATCATCCGTGGCGGCGAAGACCAGCCGGTGATTTTCCAGATCAGCCAGTGTGAAATCCCGTTCACGGATTTCCGCTGCCAGTGCGACCAAGGCGGGCAAGGGGTTACGGGCCACGATGGTCAGGCGGCAAGCGGATTTGGCGACCAGCCGCGCCTTGCGCAGCGCCAGTTCACCTCCCCCCACCACCAATACCGGCTGCCCCTCCAGGGGCAATGTCACCGGAAAACCACGTAAAGCCATTGCAGCTCATCCCTTGCTTACCGCAGTCGCGGCATAGCCAATGGTTTGGGGTTGTCAGGGCCGCTTGTCGAGGTGAAATATTATTTCTCCAATATCTCTACGTTAAATATAGAGTTTACCAAGAAGGTAAAAAAGTAAGGAATATCAACGAAAATTCATTGATAATGATTATCATCTACGTTAATGCTGCTGTTGGGCGTCACAGCAGCCATGCGCATCATGCACATTTTGATGTGAAATAGGCGGTTGAACGCGACGCCTTTGTATTTTAGCTGATAGTGCATCGCATCAGGGTGCCGGGACTCTGTTACCAGCCAGTGTCTCCCCCGTCGGATTGAAGGAAGTCGAGTATGAGCGCGTTCATCGAAAGCAAGGTGCTGTCCGTCCACCATTGGACCGACACGCTGTTCAGCTTCACCTGCACGCGCGACCCCGCCTTCCGCTTCGAAAACGGGCATTTCGTGATGATCGGGCTGATGGTGGACGGCAAGCCGTTGACCCGCGCCTATTCCATCGTCAGCCCGAATTACGAGGAACATCTGGAGTTCCTGTCGATCAAGGTGCCCAACGGCCCGCTGACCAGCCGCCTGCAGCATATCCAGGTGGGCGACACGGTGATCCATGGCCGCAAGTCGGTCGGCACGCTGGTGACCAGCAGCCTGCGTCCGGGCAAGAACCTGTACATGTTCTCCACCGGCACCGGGCTGGCCCCGTTCATGAGCCTGATCCGCGACCCGGAACTGTATGAACAATATGACCGGCTGATCCTGACTCACACTTGCCGCGAGGTGGGGGAACTGGCCTATCACGACCTGATCACCAACGAGCTGCCGAATAACGAGTTCTTTGGTGAGCAGCTGAAGGAAAAGCTGACCTATTACCCCACGGTCACCCGTGAAGCCTTCCGCAACCAGGGCCGCATCACCGACCTGATCCGTAATCACAAGCTGTTTGAGGATATCAAGGCCGCCCCGCTGAACCCGGAAACCGACCGGGTGATGATTTGCGGCGGACCGGCCGTGCTGGCGGAGACGGTGGAGCTGCTGCGGGAGCGCGGCTTCAAGGAAGGGGCCGCCCACACGCCTGGCGATTACGTGATCGAAAAGGCGTTTGTGGAGAAGTAAACCGCCTTACCGGGCGGAAGGGCAAAATAAAACGCGGGGCCATCACGGTCCCGCGTTTTACTTTTTTTGCTTGCCAGCTGAAAGCGGCTTTCGGCTGGCCGCAAACGGCTCATGGTAAAATGGGGGGGCGGTGAAAGGTACCACCCCCCCACTCAATCAGCCCAGCAGAGCGTCGGGGCTGACAACCTTGCCCAGATGGGCGATCGCCGGGTGCGTCAACTCACCCTTGGCGACGTTCAGGCCGTTGCGCAGATGCACATCATCCTTCAGGGCCTGCACCCAGCCCTTGTCGGCCAAGGCCAGCACGAAGGGTGCGGTGGCATTGTTCAGCGCGAAGGTGGAGGTGCGGGCAACCGCACCCGGCATGTTGGCAACGCAATAATGGATCACGCCATCCACCACATAGGTGGGATCGGCATGGGTGGTGGCGTGGCTGGTCTCAAAGCAACCGCCCTGGTCGATGGCGACGTCCACCAGCACGGCACCCTTCTTCATCCGGCTGACCAGCTCGCGGTTGACCACCTTCGGCGCCTCGGCACCCGGCACCAGTACGGCGCCGATCACCAGATCGGCTTCCAGCACGGCCTGTTCGATCGTTTCCACATTGGCATAGACAGTGTTCAGGCGACGGCCAAACTGCTGATCCAACTGGCGCAGCCGGTCCAGCGACTTGTCCAGCACGGTGACATGGGCTTCCAGGCCCATGGCCATGCGGGCGGCATTGGTGCCCACCACGCCGCCACCGATGATGGCGACCTTGGCCGGCGGCGTACCGGGCACGCCGCCCAGCAGAATGCCGATGCCACCATAGGATTTTTCCAGACAATGGGCACCGGCCTGGATGGACATGCGCCCGGCCACTTCCGACATCGGCGCCAGCAGGGGCAGGCCGCCATTGCGGTCGGTCACGGTTTCATAGGCAATGCAGATAGCGCCCGATTCCTGCAACAGCTTGGTCTGCTCCGGATCGGGGGCCAGATGCAGATAGGTGAACAGCACCTGACCGGGGCGCAGCAGCTTGCATTCCACCGGCTGCGGTTCCTTCACCTTCACGATCATGTCGGCGCGGGCGAAAATTTCCTCGGCCGTATCGATGATGGTGGCACCGGCGGCGACATACAGATCGTCGGTCAGGCCGATGGCCGTACCGGCATCTTTCTGCACGATCACCTGATGGCCGTGCACCACCAGTTGGCGCACATTGCCGGGGATCAGGCCGACGCGATATTCGTGATTCTTGATCTCTTTCGGCACACCGATGAGCATATTTATTCTCCCTGTTTGGATGTGCTGAAACGATACGCCGGAATGCCGGTGAATGTCCTTGCAAAGAGGGCTTGCGTCATGGCCTCATTTCGACGTTTCGTGCATGAAATCATTCATTCGCGGTGGAATATGCGACCAATCGATCTCGATGCCATTGATGTTAAGATTCTCACCCATGTTCAGGTCGATGGACGGATCAGTGTCGCCGACCTTGCCGACAAGGTCGGCCTGTCGCCATCGGCCTGTCACCGGCGGCTGAAACGGCTGGAGGATGACGGGGTGATCGAGGGTTATGTCGGGCTGGTCAGCCCGGCCGCCCTGGGGCGCGGCACCTCGGTTTTTGTGCAGATCACCCTGGACCGGCAGCAAGATCAGGATCTGCGGGCGTTTGAGGCCAAAGTGATGGAATGCCCGGAGGTGATGGAATGTTACCTGATGGCCGGCGACAGCGATTACATGCTGCGCGTGATGGTGGCCGATGGCAGCGACTATGAACGGCTGCATACCCAGACGCTGACCCGCCTGCCGGGGGTGGCGCGTGTACGCTCCAGCTTCACCCTGCGCACGGTGGCCAAACGGACCACCGTGCCGATCCGGTAGGAGAGGTTATTGTGGCGACGCGACCGGGTTGTACCGCGTCGCCGTCAACAAGGTGGAGACGGCGCAGGATTTTGTGTCCCTGAAGCCATGAGCCCGCATATCGTTTCGGATCGCCGCATCGCCGAAGGGCGTGGCACCGCCCTTGGGGTAGAGAGTCCAGATCGGACGGCCCGTCGTCACCTGCCGCGCCATCGCCAGATCGTCGGCGCAGCTCACACAGGCAATCACCATGGCGGCCGCTGCGGGATCATCGGTGCGAGCCCCCGCCAGCGCGGTGGAAAGGGCGTCGTCGTTCCATTGGCCCAGCACCAAAGCCAATACCCCATCGGTCAGACCCAATTTCGCCTTCAGGCTGGGCGGCTCCTTGGCCAGCGCTTTGGCCCAGAGGGTTGCGGTTGCTACCCCCAGCGCCAATGTCGTCCCCTCGCCAGCGCAAACGAAGGCAAGGCCCTTGTCAGTGACGCGCACATCTGTGATTGCAGATTTGGCAAAGCGCCGTTTGATGGCACCGCGCAGGATCAGTTCCGTGCTTTCCAGCAGGGCTTTCACCTCCCCGCTTTCCCGGCCCACATTGGCGTGCGTGATCGCTTCCCTGCCCATGGCCGCCCCCCACTTTCAGGCATATTATGCCGGCAAAAGTGGGGGACAAGTCATGGTGCCGAATCGGACATCAATAATCTTGAGGATAAGCCGGATAGAGGCCTTCCACGCAGATGTAAGCACCCAGGCCGACATAGGGCGGCAAGGGGAGCGGGACGGTTTGTGCTGCCGGGATCTGCGCCGTCACCTTTTCCCCGCCTTCCACGGGGGCAGCGGCCTCCACCACATTGGTTGACGCTGGGACGGTCATATTGCTTTGGCCACCCTGCACCGGCTGATTAGGGGCGGCACCGACAACGAGATGACCCTGCAGGTTTGGCAGAGCAAATGTGGTCCTTCCGTCACCGCCATAGGTGGTCCCCAACAGAGAGAAGAGGGGGGCATATTGCTGGACACTCAGAAGCTGGCCATTGCACGGTAACCATCCCTGGATCGGCCGCGTGTAAGCGAAATAGCTGATTTGCCCCAGATAGGATTCCATGGTTTTCACTTTCCCGGATAGAGTTTCCAGTGTGTATCGCTGGCAATTTATAGGTGTATGTTTGACAGACACATGTTGCAAGCCTAATCCGCGGTATGGAAACTGTGAGGAAATGGTTCCCTTTCGGAAAATCAGAGGTGCAGAATGAACCCACGTGTCGGCTGTGGCGCCTTCATTCAGGATGATGCGGGCCGGTTGCTGCTGGTCAAGCGCCGCCGTAACCCGGAGGCCGACCATTGGGGCCTGCCGGGCGGCAAGGTGGATTTCCTGGAAAAGGTTTCCGATACGGTGGTGCGGGAAATCGCCGAGGAACTGGGGGTTGAGATCGCGCTGACCGGGTTGCTCTGCGTCGTCGACCAGATTGACCGGGAGGCGCCAAGCCACTGGATCAACCCTGTCCACCGGGCCCGGATTGTTGCCGGGGAGCCGCAGGTGATGGAGCCGGACGCGCTCGCCGATTGGGGTTGGTTCGCCCTGGATGCGCTGCCGCAGCCCCTGACGGTATCGACAAGGGCGGCGTTGGAGGCAGCCGTTTTTACCCAAGGGTCATGGCAATGACCCTTGAAGGCAGGACCAACCCCGGATGACGCCCTGCCGGCCCGCAGGTGCAGGGGCGGTCAGTTCCGTCGGCCGACGAACAGCAGGCCGGGTACCGGCTGCCCGGCCTCATGACGCAGGGTGATGGGGGTAATCTCCAGCGGGGCGAAGCCGGCGGTCGACAGCGTCTCCCGCACATAATTGGCATGGTGGGCGTAGCGGCCGGCCGGGCCCAGCACATAAGGCGCTTCGCCGGTCAGTGCCTCCACCGTCGCCACAATCAACCCGCCGGATTTGACACTGCCGGCCGCCGCCTGCAAGGGCGGCAGCAGATCACCGAAATAGTTGAACAATTCGCCAAAGCCGATCAGATCGAAGCTGTTCGGCTGGGCGATCAGATAGGCGGTCAGTTCGGCCTGATCCAACCGGTTATAGATGCCCCGACGCGCCGCCTGCTGCAGCATCCCCAGAGAGATATCAACGCCGGTGAGATTTTGCGCATAGTCGCGCAGGGACAGACCGGTGAGACCGGTGCCACAACCGGCATCCAGAATCTCCAGCGTGCCGGCAGGATCGCCCAGATGGCGCTGCAGCGCCTCGGCAATCAGCACTGGCACTTGGTAGCCCAGGCTCAGGATCATCTCGTCGAACCGCTTGGACGAGGCGTCGAAGGTCTGGGACAGATAGGCATCCGATGCCCGCTCTGGCACCGGCTCCAGCCCAAGCGCCGCGCGGGTATGTTTCAGAATGGCCGTTTGTCCTGCCACTTTCTCCCAGCGGGCCAGCAGATCGACCAATGCTTCCGCTTTGCCCTCGTTGAACAGGGCAGCGCAGACAGAGCCCAGTTCTACCTGGGATTGGGTGGATTCCGGTGCCAGCACCAGGGCGCGCAGGGCCGATTCCGCCGCCAGATCGGTGCGCCCGCGTCCCCGCCAAGCCAGGGAAAGGTTGACATGTATATTGGGGTTGGTGGGGTCAAACGACATGGCCCGTCCATAACAGGCGATCGCCTCGTCAAACTCCCCGGTCTCCATCAGGGCGATGCCCAGATTGGCATGGGTCTGCCCCATATCCGGCCGCAGAGCCAGGGCCAGCCGGAACTGCTCCACCGCTTCCACCGGTTTGCCCAGCCGCCGCAGCGTCAGCCCCAGGTTGGAGGCGGCCTCGGCATAATCCGGACGCGCCTTCAGTGCATTGCCATAATGCTGCACCGCGATATCCAGATGGCCGGATTCGAAAAACAGCGTACCGAGATTGAAATAGGCCTCGGCGAACAAAGGCTCGCGTTCCAGCGCATCGACATAATGGCCGGCGGCCTCATGCGCCCGCCCCTGTGCCTGGGCGACGGCACCCTGATTGAAATGATAGACCGGATTTTGCGGGTCCAGCGCCGC
Organism: Niveispirillum sp. SYP-B3756; assembly: GCF_009495745.1. Taxonomy (GTDB): domain Bacteria; phylum Pseudomonadota; class Alphaproteobacteria; order Azospirillales; family Azospirillaceae; genus Niveispirillum. The sequence continues at coordinate 44,222 of NZ_WIDQ01000018.1, read as the reverse complement.
CGCCGCCGCATAGGCCTGGGCGGCGGCGGGATAATCCTCCAGATTTTCCAGGGCAATCCCCAGATCGGCCCGGATGGTCGCATCACCAGGATCATCCAGAACGGCTTCGCGGAGCAGGGGAACGGCATCGGCGAACCGGCCACTATCCAGGGCATTACGCCCCAACTCCACCGGGCTGCCGCTGGCGCTATCGCTCATCTATCTCGTCCCCCGCTCTACCACCACCGGCGCGGTCTGGGCCGGGGTGGTACGATCTGCCAAATGCGAGGCAGGATAACGGGTTACGCGGGGGCTGAACAGCCTTTGCTGTGGTTCAGGCCTTGATATCGACCAAAGCACCGCGCCCGTCGGCACCGCCACCACTTCCCGTTGCGGCGGTGGTGCCGGTTTGCAGCACCTGGGCGGCCTGCTGTTCCTGATCGGCATTCTGCTTCAGCTGGCCGGTCTGCAGCTGGCTGCGGGTCTGCAATACATTGACGGCCGAGGCATACCCGGCAGAGGAGCCGACTTCCATCGCAGTAATCCTTTATGGTTCTGGACAGATTATAGGCTGATCCGGGTCCGGGCGCCAGGGGACTTCATCCCAACGTGCTCATGATGGAAAAACATAGCGCATCGCCCTGCGCGTGAATGGTTTTCAGCGCATCCTTGGGCAGGGGGATGCGCTTTTCCCGGCAGTAGGCGACGATCAGCCGTGCCAGCTGATAGCTTTCAACCTCCAACTCCCCGCGCGGACCGCTGACGCCGTCGCTCTGAAGGCGGACAGAGGGCGGGGGCCCTTCCACCACCTGCACGCGCGTGATGCGGCGGCTGGGATCAAACCCCTCCAGCGGCACGGTCTGGAAGACCAGCTTCAGCTCATCGTTAGAGAAAATGATGTGACGGATTTCGGTGATCATGGCTCTCTGCCTCCGGCGCCTCAGCCCGTCTTCTTTTTCTGCCGACGACGGTAAATCGTGCAGGGGTTGATTTCCAACAAAGCCGCAGCGCGGGTTATATTACCACCACAGGCCTGGATTGCCGCATCAATGGCCTCTTCCTCCACCATCCAGAGCGGACGAATATGCCGTTCTGACATTTCCCCAACCGGCGGTGCCGGGGGGGGAGGGGCGGCCACCGGGGCGGTGGGCACCCCGACCAGTGTGGCTGTCGGCGGCAACGACAGGCCCGGAATGCCCAGGCTGCCAAAAGGATTGGCGCCGGCGGCGACCGTGCCCGACGACTGTGCCAGTGGCCCCATCATCGCCGCCCAGCGCGGGTCTTGCAACAAGGGCGGCACGATCATGGTTGGCTTGTTCAGCGGGGGCGGGAACATGAAGGGCTGAATGATGTCGCCATCATTCAGCACCACGACATTGCGCACCACGTTTAACAGCTGACGTACATTGCCGGGCCAGGCATAATTGCGGATGATCTGTTCCGCCTCTGGACTGAAGCCTTTGAAATCTTTCCGCTCCTCCCGGCCAAACTTGGTCAGGAAATGCCGGGCGATCAGCAGGGCATCGTCCCCCCGCTCCCGCAGGGGGGGCAATTCGATGGAAATCACCTGCAGGCGATAGAATAAATCCTCCCGGAAGCGGCCAGCCTGCACCTCGGCATAGGGATCTCGGTTGGTGGCGCAGACGATGCGCACATCCACCGGTTCCAACTTCTCCGAGCCAACCTTCTTCACCATGCCCGTCTGCAGGAAGCGCAACAGCTTGGCCTGCAGCGACAGGTCCATTTCGCCGATTTCGTCCAGGAACAGGGTGCCGCCATCGGCCTGCAGAGTAGCGCCGGAATGATCGGTCGTGGCCCCGGTAAAGGCCCCTTTCACATGGCCGAAAATCTCCGATTCCATCAGATCTTTCGGGATCGCGGCGCAGTTGATGGCAATAAAGGGGCTCCCCGCACGCGGACTGCGCCGGTGAATGGCCTCCGCACAGACTTCCTTGCCGGTTCCACTTTCCCCGGTGATGAAAACGGTGGCCTTGGAGGGGGCCGCCGCGTCGATCAGCCGATAAGCCGCCTGCATGGGGGGAGACGTGCCGATGAAGCCCATAAAGGCACTGCCATCCGGCACTTCCGGTTTGCTGTCGGCTTTCGCTGCCTTGGTCGGGCGCCTGGCCGGGCCTGGCTTTTCATCTGCCGGGCGGGTTGCCAGGGCTGCGGTCACGGCGCTGCGCAATCGCTCAGTGCCCACCGGCAACAGCAGCACATCGCTGGCACCGGCCCGCATCGCCTCCACCGCCACTTGCACAGAACCCTGTGCTGTCAGTGCAATGGCCCGCGCGGCGCTGCCAGCGGCCAGCAGGTCGTGCAACAGATCCGTCCCCGACTGGTCCGGTAACTGAAGATTGACGAGTACCAGGTCAGCCCCGGTGACCGCCAGGGCCCGCTTGGCAGCGGCAGCCGTATCCACAACGGAGATGTTATGACCATCCCGCTTCAGGGCATTAACATAAGCCAATGCCAGGGAAGGGGCAGGTTCGATAACAAGAAGATGAAGGCTGCTGTTATTCATCGCTGATATTGTCGCTGCTTTCCATGCGGATGGCAATGGCAATATTGCAACCTGCGACAGTGTTCTGCAAAATGCAGCGAATACGCGCCGACTGCCCGATCTGGAAACGGTGGCACGCAGGGCTGGCGCGGAAATTGCTTGTGCCCCTGGAGGCAATCTCCTCTCCGAGGATTGCCCGCTGGCGTGGACGCTCCATTCCTGCCAGTTCATACCCAGGAAGCCGGCTTCTGTGCTGCCGGGCCCATTTTTCGGTTCAGGGTGAAAGCACCACCTTGATACGGCGCGGATGGCCAATACCATTCGCGCCGTCTTTTCCAGCTGCCGGCTATGGCATGGCATAGCGGAAAAATTTACCCAGGAAATGAAAGCCGATCGGCAAAAATTGCCGAGCGGTATGGGCCACGCTGGAAAATCATGTCCCCTGTGGAGGCTGCCGCCGCCAATTGGCGGTATGGCCGGCATTGTGCTGGGCAATGTCATCCGCTCACCATCTGCCGTGGATTGCAAAACCAGACGGACATGGGCAATGACCGCCAGGCCCTTACAAACTCGGTGCCTCGGTCGATGGTGATGCTGTGTCGGCATCCCTCCGTGACGTCCATACCGGCGGACCCTGCCTATCCGACAGGTGGCCATTATGACCGGTGTTAATTGAAGAAAGTTCATCCAAGGAATTAGCTTTCCCACAGGCAAACGTCCGGTTCACAGGCTTTAAGCGAGCATTTTCTCAGATCGGGAAAGTGTGTGATCTCGCTAGACCAAATAACGGCTAGCCGCCAATAGACGGGAAATTGGTACCGGAAAGTAAGCCATTCGAAACGATGGAAAAATTCAAGGGGGCTTCATGTACCGTTCCAAGGTTATTGCGCTGACCACCTCAGCGGTGGTTGGTTCCCTCGCTCTCTCCGCTGCCATTCCCATGCTTGTCCACGCAGCCGAAGGGGAACTGACGCTGGATGAGATCATCGTCACCGCGCGTAAGCGCAAGGAAGACATCCAGACGGTACCGATCTCCATCCAGGCGCTGTCAGCCGACGAACTGGCTGCCAAGAACATCACCACCCTGACCGATCTGGGCAACACGACCCCCGGCATCACGGTGAGCAACATCACCGGTGGCACCTTCACCAATATCTACGTGCGTGGCCTGGCGCCGGCCAATTCCTCCACCGATCTGAACGTGGAGGCCAATGTTGGCTTGTTCATTGACGGCATCTATCAGACCAGCCGCAATGCCGCCGACATTCTGTCGGTTGTGGATGTCGCGCAGGTTGATGTCGTGAAGGGTCCGCAGAGCGCGCTTTATGGCCGTTCCACCTTTGCCGGTGCCGTCGGTTTCACTACAGCCCGCCCGAGCGACGTGGCCGAAGGCAAGGTCAGCGTCACCGTCGGCAAGAACGGCGATTATCGCGGCAAGGTCTCGCTGTCCAAGCCGATCATCGAGGATAAGCTGGCGGCCTCCATCTCTGCTGCCTATCAGACCTATGACGGCGAGTTCGACAACGCCTTCAACCCGCAGGACAAGCTGGGCGGCTATGAGAAGCGGGGCGTCTCCGGCTCGCTGCTGTTCACGCCGACCGAGAATTTCACGGCCACCTTCACCGGTTTCGCCATGAAGACGACTTCGGAGATGCCGGGCTTCTCGCTGAACCCGCTGTCCAGCCACAATTGCGGCGCCTTCAACGCGCCGACCCAGGCCTATATGCTGTATTGCGGCAGCATTCCGACCAACCTGCCGATCGACGTCACCAGCAGCCTGCCGGAAAGCTATTCCAAGGCCCGCCAGGGTGCGCTGGAACTGGAATATAAGTTCGAGGATTTCTCGATCGTCAGCGTGACCGGCATCTCCGCTTCGGAAGTGTCCGGCGTCAATGATGCCGATGTCTATGGCAATGGCGCGCTCTATGGCGTCTGCACTGTCGGCAGCACCTGCGGTGCCGCCGCTGGCACCTATACCCGCACGGTGCTGGCTAACTCCATGATCAACAGCACCGATCAGGTGGTGACCAAGAGCCAGGAACTGCGCATCCAGTCGCCGGACAGCAACCGCCTGCAATGGCTGGGCGGCCTGTTCTTCTTCCAGTCCAATGTGGACAGCAAGACCTATGCCGGCACCAGCGCGCCGGGTCTGGCCACCAACGAACGTCTGGTCCAGATTCTGCCGGGCAACCCCGTCGGTACGGGGCCCATGGCAGCGCTGGCCAATCCCGGTCTGGTCTACGACCCGTCCGTGGTCCAGCGTCTGGCCAACATGAACTACAAGCAGAACATCACCCGGTCGGTGTTCGGCTCGCTGGGCTATGAGGTCATCGACGGTCTGCGCGTGGCGGCCGAAGGTCGCTACAATATCGACAACAAGACCGACCGTTGCGTCATGACCTATTTCAACGCCTTCGGTCCCTGCGTGGCCGGCCAGCCGTTCCGGGGCGAGTTCAAGAGCTTCACCCCGCGCTTCACGGTTGATTACAAGGCCACGGATGACATCTTCCTGTTCGCGTCGGCCGCCAAGGGCGTGCGTTCGGGTGGTTTCAACTCGCTGGCCGGGCTGACCGATGCAGAGAAGACCTTCGACGAAGAAGAGAACTGGACCTATGAAGCGGGCGTGAAGTCGTGGCTGCTGGACCGCCGCGTCATGCTGAACGCCTCTGTCTTCCATGTGGACTGGAAGAACCTGCAGCTTTCCACCTTCTCGCCCAACGCGTCGGTTGCCCAGGCCATCATCATGAATGCCGGCAATCTGAAGACGAACGGCGTGGAAGTGCAGACGGAGGTCAAGGCCACCGACATCATCTCCTTCGGCGGTTCGGTCACCTATTCCGATCCGAAATATGGTTCGGGCACCTATGATCCGGCCTATTCGTCCCAGTGCGGCAACCCGTCCACGGTCTGCACCATGGTCACGATCCCCGGCCGTGGCATCCAGGCCTCGATCGAGGGCAACCGCCCGGCCCGTTCGGTGAAGTTGCAGTATAACCTGCACGCCAGTGCCAATGTTCCTGTCTCTGCCGACTGGACCCTGTCCGGCCGCGTGGATGTGAACTACACAGGCCCGACCTATACCAACAGCCTGAACGTCACCTCCTTCGGCGAACGCACGCTGACCAATCTGCGTCTGGCCTTGGAAAGCGATACCTATTCCATCGCCGCCTGGGTCACCAATCTGACCAACGAGGATTACAACGCCAACATCATCCAGCAGCCGCGTAACTATTCCGTCAGCACGCAGCGCATTATGGAAGTTTATCATGGTGAAGGCCGCCGCTTCGGCGTAACGGCGTCCGCCAAGTTCTGATTGGATGCGTGAATGTTCCCCTCGGCACCATCGCCGGGGGGAATTCCTTTTGGCCAACATTGGAAGATCGGGCGCCATGACCAGTAAATTCGCTTCCCCGCTCCTGTCCCGTCGCGCCGTGGTGAGGGGCCTTGTGGCCGCCGCTCCGCTTGTCGTCGCCTCCCGCGGCTGGGCCGCCGGTCCGTCTGAGGTCGATGTCGTTGTCGTGGGCGGGGGTCTTTCCGGCCTGAACGCCGCCTCCATCCTGGAAGGCCAGGGGCTGACTGTACAGGTTGTTGAGGCATCCGACCGTGTTGGCGGCCGTCTGCGCACCTTGCGCACGGAAGGCTATCAGGCCGAGGTCGGGGCCAGCGAGGTTGGCCTGCTTTATGGTCGCGTGCGCGATGCCTGCGGGCGCCTGAATGTCGGCCTGACCACCGATGGCCTCAAGGGCACCGATTTCATGATCAATGTCGATGGCAGCACCGTGTTGCCGTCTGAATGGACTAAGTCCCCGGTCAACAAGACAAGGGGGCGGGAGCGCGAGTTCCCCCCCTTCATCCTGCAGAACCGGTTGATGTTCGACTGGCTGCCCTTCAAGCAGACCAATGCCTGGCTGCAGCCCGAGAACATGGTCTATGACATCTCCGCGGCCGAACTGATGCGGTCCAAGGGTGTGTCGGAAGCGGCGATCCGGCTGGCTGATATCGACCTGAACGGCGCCAGCCTGGAAAGTGTGTCGTCCCTGTCCATTTTCCGCGACATGGCCCGCGCCCAGATCGAAGGCTTCAAGGACCCCAACAAGCCGCAATATGGCGGCCCGACCAGTGCCGCCGACCGCGCCTATATCATGGGCGGGTCCGATATGCTGCCAAAGGCCATGGCCGCCGCACTGAAAACGCCTGTGCGCCTGAACAGCCCCGTCGTTGCCGTCGATCAGACCGATGACAAGGTGAAGGTGCTGCTGTCGAATGGCGATGTCCTGACCTCCCGCTTCCTGGTGATGGCGGCCCCGTTCAGCGCCGTATCCCGCATCCGCTTCACGCCGGGCCTGCCGGACAATCAGGCCGATGCCATCGCCGGTGCCCGCTATTCCGCCACGACGCAGTTCCACTTCACCATCAAGAAGCCCTTCTGGGAGAAGGACGGGCTGCCGCCGTCGATCTGGTCCAACAGCGCCTTCGAACGCGCCTTTGCGATGAGGAACGCCAAGACCGGCGTCATCGACAGCCTGATCGTCTGGGTGAATGGCGACGGTGCCACCCGCTGGGACGACCGCGACACCAACAAGCAGGTGGAACTGGTGCTGGGAGATCTGGCCCGCCTGCGTCCATCCATTGCCGGCGCTCTGGAATACAAGTTCGGCTATAGCTGGGGCCGCAATCCGTTTGTGGGCGGCAACAAGCATTATTTCGCGCCCGGTCAGGTCAAGCGTTTCGCCGCCGACATGGGCAAGCCAGCCGGCCGCATCCATTTCGCCGGCGAGCATCTGCGCCGCCTGGAACATGGCATGGAAAGCGCCATGGAAACGGGTGAAGCCGCCGCCATGGAGATCCTGGAAAAGATCTGATGTTCATTCGGCACCTTCCAGCCGCTCTTTGGTCGGCACCGTAATCACCATTTTGAAGCGCGAGAAGGGATCGCTGGCCTTCTCGCGTTTGATCCTCACCCTCGCAAGCCGGAAGGCTGGAGAGGGTGAGGAAACCACCCTGGATAAATTCTACCTGAACTGAGGACACGGCCTGCCCGTAACGCGGGCTGTGACCGTTCTTCCCTGCCTGCAGGAACCGCCCCGAAGATCGACATCCACACAGCGGTCAAATGGGGAAGCGGACGATGGTCGCCGTCCGTCATTCCGGTACTGCTGGGATCAATATTTGACCGCTTCCAGAACAAGGGGGATGCGATGGGTTATCGCTTGGGCGTCGATGTGGGGGGTACCTTCACCGACCTGCTGCTGTTTAATGATGCGACGGGCGCCTTCTGGCGGCACAAAACCCCGTCCACCCCGGCCGACAGTTCCGTCGGTATCCTGAATGGCGTCACCGCCATTTGTGAGAAGGCGGGGATCACGCCGGCCGATGTGGAATTCTTCCTGCACGGCACCACGGTCGCCACCAATGCCGTGCTGGAAGGCAAGGGCGCCAAGGTCGGCCTGATCGTCACCGAAGGCTATCGCCAGATCATGCAGATCGCGCGCTCCTTCGTGCCCGGCGGTCTGGCCGGTTGGATCGTCTGGCCAAAGCCGGAACCGCTGGCCCGGCTGGAAAACACGTTTGAGATCAAGGGCCGCATGAACGCCCAGGGCAGCGAACTGCGCCCGGTCGATGACGACAATATCCGCGCCGCCCTGCTGAAGCTGAAGGAAAAGGGCGTGGAGGCGGTCACCGTCTCCCTGATCAACGCCTATCTGAATGGCGCGCATGAAAAGCGCGTGGGTGAGCTGGCGGCGGAGATTCTGCCCGGCGTGCCAGTGTCGCTGTCTCACGAAGTCCTGCCGGAAATGCAGGAATATGAGCGCACGCTGACCACCGTGGCCAACGCGTCGGTCCGTCCCATCGTCGGCCGTTATGTCCGCAACCTGCGTGAAAAGCTGAAATCGAGCGGCTTTGCCGGTTCGCTGTCGCTGCTGCGTTCCGATGGCGGCCTGATGTCGTCGGAAAAGTCGGAAGAACATCCGGTCTCCCTGCTGATGTCGGGTCCGGCTGGCGGCGTGACGGGCGCCCTGTGGGTGGGCGCCAATTCCGGCATCCGCAACATCCTGACCCTGGATGTGGGCGGTACGTCGACCGACGTGGCCCTGATTGAAAATCTGGACCCGCGCCGCGTGCGCACCACCGAAGTGGGCCATCTGGCCGTCCGCGCTTCTTCGCTGGATGTGAAGACGGTGGGTGCCGGCGGCGGTTCCATTGCCTATGTGCCGGAACTGACCAAGGCGCTGCGCGTCGGCCCGCAATCGGCCGGTGCTGTGCCGGGCCCCGTGGCCTATGGCAAGGGCGGCACCCTGCCGACCGTGACCGACGCCAATGTCGTGCTGGGTTATCTGCCGGAGGCGCTGCTGGGCGGCACCTTCAAGCTGGACCGCGAAGGGGCCAAGAAGGCGGTGCAGACCATCGCCGACACGCTGGGTATCGACCTGTATGCCGCCGCCCGCGGCATTATCGATATCGTGAACGAGAACATGTTCGGCGCGCTGCGCATGATCTCCGTCCAGCAGGGCTATGATCCGCGTGACTTCGCCGTCATGGGCTTTGGCGGTGCCGGCCCGCTGCATGTCAATGCCGTGGCCCGGCTGATGGGCTCCTGGCCCGCCGTCTCGCCGGTGTCCCCTGGCGTGCTGTGCGCGCTTGGCGATGCCACGACGCGGATGCGCACGGAAACGGCCCGGTCCTTCTCCCGCCGCTTTGACGAGACGGACGAGGCGGAGGTGATTGCGCTGCTGGAATCCATGGCAGCCCAGACCCGCGACGAGCTGAAGGCCGAAGGCATCAAGGACTCAGACATTACTAGCCTGTTCGAAATCGACGTGCGCTATGAAGGCCAAGCCTTCGAGGTGCCGCTGTCCATCGATCCGGAAACCCTGCGCCGCGACGGTCTGGCCGGGGTTACCCGCCGCTTCGATGATGAACATCAACGCCTGTTCACCTTCAACATGCCGTCCCCGCATGAGCTGGTGAACCTGCGCGCCGTGGCCCAGGGCCCCGTGCTGGACCTGCCGGCCGCCGAATTGCCGAAGGGCAATGGCGACCCGGTGGCGGCCAAGATCCGCGACCATGAATTGTGGATGGATGGCAAGATGGTGCCGGCCGTCATCTATGACCGATCCCGTCTGAAGGCCGGCGACCTGATCCCGGGTCCGGCCATCGTCATCGAAATGGACAGCACGACGCTGATCGAGGCCGGCTGTGACGGCTTGGTCGACCGCGTCGGCAATATCCTGATCAACCCGCGCTGAAGGGGAGTGTGATCCATGGCCGCAAAGATCATCCAGACCAATGACGCTCCCTTCAACAAGGTCAGCATCGACCCGGTGACGCTGGAAGTCATCGAAAACGCTCTGCGCAATGCCCGCATCGAAATGGACGCGACGCTGGTGCGCACGGCCATGTCGCCCGGCATCCGCGAACAGGGCGACGCCTTCCCCCTGATCGCCGACCGCACGGGCCAGATGGTGGTGGGGCAGTTCGGCTCCTATATCGGGCCCTTCCTGGACGGGTTCGACGGCACGGTTGAAGAAGGCGACATGATCCTGCTGTCCGACCCCTATTCGGTCGGCGGCGCCATCAGCCATCTGAATGACTGGCTGGTGCTGTTGCCCGTGTTCAAGGATGGCCGCCTGATCGCCTATACCTCCATGTTCGGGCACCAGTCCGACATTGGCGGTAAGGTCGTCGGCTCCATGCCCATCGACGCCACCTCGATCTTCGAGGAAGGGGTGCGCATCCCGCCCGTGAAGATCTATTCCAAGGGCGTCTATAATGCCGACGTGATCAAGCTGATCATGGCCCAGACCCGCAAGCCGGACTGGTGCACAGCTGATCTGAACGCCCTGATCGCATCGTGCCGCGTGGCCGCCCGCCGCGTGGTGGAGATGTGCGAGCGGTTTGGCGACGATGTCTTCGCCGCCGCCACCGACGAGCTGCTGGCCCGCAATTACCGCGCCATGAAGCAGCTGATCGCCAGCTCCATCAGCGAGGAGAAGGTCAGCTTCGAGGATTATATCTGCGATGACGGTATGGGCTATGGCCCCTACAAGATCCGCTGCACCATGCACCGCGAAGGCGAAATCGTGGTGCTGGATTTTGACGGCACCGACCCGCAGAGCCAGGCCTCGATCAATTTCTTCCTGAATGAAAACATGCTGAAGATGTTCTTCGGCATTTACATGATCATGGTCTTCGACCCGCAGGTGCTGTTCAATGACGGCTATTACGACCTGATCCGGGTGAAAATTCCCGAAGGCTCCCTGCTGAAGCCGAAATTCCCGGCAGCCCTCTCGGGCCGTACCCACGCGCTGGGCCGCCTGTTCGACATTATGGGCGGGTTGCTGGGCCAGAAGACGCCGGAATTCCTCAACGCGGCCGGCTTCTCCTCCTCCCCGCATCTGTTCTATTCGGGTTATGACGCCAAGGGCCGCTGGTTCCAGCTGTTCCAGATCGGCTTCGGCGGCATCCCCGGCCGTCCGCTGGGTGACGGGCCGGACGGGCATTCGCTGTTCCCCGGCTTCACCAACGTGCCCAACGAGTTCCTGGAGCGGTATTTCCCGCTGGTCATCGAACGGTACGAGACGGTGGCCGACAGCGGCGGGGCCGGGCTGCATCGCGGCGGCAACGGCATCATCATGTCCTATCGCTTCCTGGCCGCCGGTACTATCGCCATCCATGATGACCGCTGGTTCACCCCGCCCTGGGGTGTGAATGGCGGCGAACCCGGTGCGCGCGCCCGCAAGATCCTGGAGAAGCCCGACGGCACCCAAACCGTTGTCGGCAACAAGCTGGAAAACCTGACGGTGGAAGAAGGCGACATCCTGCACTTCATCACCTGGGGTGGTGGTGGCTGGGGCGACCCGCTGCTGCGCGAGCCGAAGCTGCTGGAGGTCGAGCTGGAGCGCGGCCTGGTTACGGCGGAAGGCGCCAAGCGTTATGGCGTCGTGCTGGTGGACGGCAAGGTCGATGAAGCCGCGACGGAAGCGCTGCGGGCCAAGATGCGGGCGGAACGCGGTCCGGTGACGGAAGTGTTCAATTTCGGTCCCGACATCGACACGCTGCGCGCCAACAGCCTGGCCGAAACCGGCCTGCCGGCACCGAAGGCACCGGTGAAGCTGGCGCATTTCGCGGCCTGATGCCAAACGCACCTCGGTGCGTTTAAACCAAGGCGGCATCTGCCGCCGCCGGGCGAGGGTCCTCTCGCCCGGCGATTGAGAAAACACAAAATCTCCCTTGCGCGGTCACGTGCAAGGGAGATTTCGTGTTTGCAAGGCGCCTGCTTCCGTCGCCTTGCAACCCACTGAATATTGCTTTCTCTGTCCTGTCGGTCGTCCTGCAACAAGGGCGGGCCAAACGTATCAAACTGTCCGTTCACCGGGGACCAACTCCCCCGGATCGGTGATGCTTGCCTGTTGCTACCGATTGAAAGGCCCCGGACATTCCGGCCCAAATATCGGGGTGAAAATATCTACCTGGTGGATATGATGGCGCTTCATCGTTTCCAGGGCGAATTCATCCGCGCGAGATTTGAACCCGGCAAGGAAGGCGGTACAGCGCCTCCTATCCAGAACAAGGGAGTTCCGGGACAATGAGCGGACCTGAATTGACGCGTCGTCAAAGCCTGGGCCTGGCGGCCATGGCGGCCACTGTCGGCGCGGTGGGTATCGGTGCTTCAGCGGCGGCGGCGGGAAGCGCGCCGCCCTTCCAGACGAAGATCGACTTCAAAGACCCGAAATGGAACCGTGACAGCTATGCCCGGCTGGATGCGGATATCGATCCCACGAAGGAAAAAATCGGCTGGTTCCGTGGCAACGTCTATGGCGTGCGCGACAATGAGCCGGTGCGGCCTCTGTTCATCATTGATGGCTTCAGCTTCGTCCGCACCAAGCGTCTTGAGGATGGCTCGTACCGCCGTATGCTGCGTGAGGTTGGTTTCTACCGGGACATCAAGACCGGTGAGATCCTCAAGACCTGGCACAACCCGTATACCAACGAGGATGTGCGGGTCGTGCCCATTGCCAACGATCCGTTCAATTTCACGATCAGCGAATTCCGTCCCCAGCCCCCGTCCTATGGCGGAATGAACAAGGACAAGCCGCCGCCGGAGCCGTTCCTGCTGGATTGGCGCTATGGTCCGGACGATACGGTGATCGTCACCACTGACATCCACATGCTCTATCAGAATGCGTTGCAGCCCGATAAGTGGGTGCGCGAATCGTCGGGCGCGTTCAACCGCGTGTCGGAGATGTTCACCTATGTGATCAAGCGCAAGGATCTGGAGAATCCCAAGCTGACCCACGTGAAGGCTGTGGGCCAGTGGTCGCGCATTACCCCGTGGCTGCCCTGGATGCTGATGGGTCAGGCGCCGGGCCATATCTCCTATTTCTGCTCTTTCGGCGCCTATGACAGCGTGAACGACATCCCGGCCGATATCCGGGAGACCGCACGCGCCATGGACCCCAAATGGCTGGCCGCTCCGACGGAAGATTACGGTCCGTCACTGTCCAGCCTGGAAAACTATGCGCGCGAACAGAAGCCGGCGCCTGTGCCGGCCGGGTGGACACCGCCGCAACCGCCGCCGCCGCGGACGTTGCCGCCAAAGTAATACCAAATTCCCTTGATCGTGACCGATCCAGGGAGATTTCGTGTCCCCTCACGCGCCGGGCGCTGCCTCCGGCAGCTTGGCTTACGCGCCCATGGGGGCGCGGGCCGGCGGTCGCCGGCCTCCAATCCACCTAAAGGTCAACCTTTAGGTGGGGTGGTATAAGTCGGTGCAGGGCGGGCGGGCGATGGTGCCCGCCCGCCCTTTTCGTTTCTGATGTACCGTGACCTTTTCAAGGATCGCCAATGACCACCGCCGTGACCGAAGCCCCCTCCCAACAAGCCGGCCGCCTGGGCCTTGTCTCGCAGGTCGGCTATGGTGCCGGACAGGTGGCAGGCCAGGTGTTCCGCGATGTGCCGTCGCTGCTGCTGCTGTTTTTCATGACGACGGTGCTGGGGATTGAACCGGCGCTGGCCGGTGTGGCGATCTTTGTGCCGAAACTGGTCTGGGGTGTTGGGTGCGACATGCTGGTCGGCGTGCTGTCTGACCGCTGGAAGCACCGGTTCCATCGCCGCTGGTGGCTGCTGGCCGGGGTTGTGGGTTCGCCCATGGCCTTTCTGCTGCTGTTTCATGTGCCGGCTGACCTGTCCATGAATGGCCGTATCGTCTATGTGGCGGCCGCCTTCAGCCTGTACATGGCGGTTTTTGCCAGCTTTTCCGTTCCCTATCTGGCCATTGCCGGCGAATTGTCGGACGATCCGCACCAGCGGACGGTGCTGATGGCCTGGCGGCTGGTCTTCACCGCCGCCGGCGTGTTGATCGGCGGGGCGGTGGCACCTGGGGTGGTTCAGCATCTGGGCGGTGGGCAGCCGGGATATGAGGGCATGTCCCGTGTTCTGGCAATTATCTGCCCCATCTCCCTGCTGATCGCCTTTTTCGGGGCCGGGCGTGCGGCGCGGCAGGCGGGCCGGTCGCCAGCCCCTGCCACCGGCTCCCGCATGACCTTTGGCGCCGCAATCTCCGTACTGGCCGCGCCGCGCTTCTCGGTGTTGCTGATGTCCAATCTTCTGCAATTGATCGGGTCGGGCATGGCGTACGCCTCCATGCTTTATTTCCTGACCTACAATATGGGGCAGGGGGCCGGCGCGCTGCAGCTGATCGGCGGCCTGATCGTCGCCGTCTGCGCCGGAATCATCGTGGCCCAGCCCATGTGGGTGGCCCTGGCCAAGCGCGTGGGCAAGAAGCCGGTCTATGTGCTGTCCGCCATCGGTTATGGCGTCAGCTATATCGCCTGGTCGCAGAATGCCCAGTCCGGCATCTTTGTCGCTTATGTGTTTTGCGTCGTGGCCGCTCTGTTCAATTCCGGCTGGGCCCTGCTCAGCTTTTCCATGATGTCCGATATTGCGGGTGAGGATCGGGCCAATGCCGGGCTCTATTCCGCCGCCTGGGTGGCGGTGGACAAGATCGGCTTCGCCCTGGGCGGCACGCTGCTGGTGGGCCTGGTATTGTCGGGCTTCGGTTTCGATGTTGCCCGGTCCATGGCGGGGCTGCCGCAGGAACCCCGCGCCCTGACCGGCGTCATGTTGGCTTTCGGGGTGTTCCCCGGTCTATTCAATCTGCTTGCGGCGGCTCTCTATGGCCGATTTGGTCGTCACTGACAGGGCTGGAAAGCAGAAGGGGCGGCGGCTTTACGATGGCTGCCGCACGGACCGGTCTGCTCCGCAATCTCCCGCCAGCGGCTCACGGCGTTGCGCCGTATCGGCGTATGCGGTCGATTGGAACCTTCAAAGCATAGTCTATCCATCAGGTGGATACAAAATCACGGTTTCTGCCCCGGACGCTGCCGAATATTGGCATCATGCCGCCCATGATATTCGACAGGTGGAGGGGGGTATGGAAAAGGGTGTGCCAATCCGTGCGATCAGCCGGGCCATCGCGGCTTTGAAGGCCATTAACCGGCAAGGGTCGCTGACCATGATGGAAATTGCCCGGTCGGCGGAGGTGCCCTATCCGACGGCCTGCCGTCTGGTTCAGACCCTGGTCTATGAAGGGCTGGTGGAGCAGGAGCCCGATCGTAAGCGGTACAGACCCACAGCGATGGTCCAGTCGCTGGCCTATGGTTTTCAGGATGATGACCGGCTGGTGGAGATCGCACGGCCGCTTATCGTGTCGCTGACGCGCCGTATCGGCTGGCCCATCTCCATTGCCTCCCGCGTCGGGCGCAACATGATGTTGCGCGACAGCACCCACGCCAACACGGCGCTGACCTTCGAACGGTATTATCCGGGCTTCACCCTGCCGATACTGGACAGCGCGTCAGGCAAGCTGTCGATGGCTTTTACCCAGGATGAGGAGCGCGAGACGCTGTTGCGTTGGATGAAGGTATCGCGGGAGGTGGACCCCGAATATCTGAAGGCCGCTCGTGCCGCGCTGAATGTTGAACGAATCCGCTCGCAGGGCTACGCCGTGCAGGGGCGCAACCATCATAACCTGACCCCCGGCAAGACCTCCTCCGTTGCTGTGCCCATCTTTCTGGGCGAGAATTTCAAGGCGGCGATGACGATGATCTTTTTCGCCTCCGCGATGAAGGTGGAGACGGCGCTGGATCGTTACTTGGACGACCTGAAGGGTACGGCCGAGACGATCAGCGCAGAGCTGACCCAGGCGGCAATGCAGAACCAGCGCTAGGACATGCTCACCCGGCTTGCGGGTCCAGTTCCATCGACTGCTTCATTTCGCGCAGCCGGGCGCCCTTTCCCCTGCTGGCCGCTGCATTGGCTACCTGTTTCCAGGAACCCCAGGGGTTGCGATACGCAGGAAACTGCCGAACTTGTCCACCCTGTGGCCGGCCGGGGACGGTTGCATCGACGCGCTGGGTGGTCTGCGCCCAAATAAACACGCGGTGCGGCGCGCTGTTTTGTGCAGGCACAGACCAGTCAAACCATGGAAATCATGAAGGAAAGCGACGCCTTCACGCGGAAGAAGCGCCAGACTGACACCGCTGTCATGACGTGACCACCCATCCAGAACAAGGGATATGAAATGCAGGGTGAAGGCAAGGACAGTCGTGGCTGGCGCAAGGTGTTCGGGGTGCTGGGGCCTAGCACGAACACCATTGTGCAGCCCGATTTCGACGATATGCGCCCTCCCGGCGTGACCAATCACTATAGCCGGATCATTGTGTCGAACGCCCAGGCGATCAGTGACGAGACGTTTCTGGCCGGTACGCAGGAGATCGCCGACAACACTGTTGATGCCGTTAAGTCGGTGATGACGTGCGATCCCGATTATCTGATCATGGGTATGTCCGCCATCACCTTCTATGGAGGAGCGGAAGGGGCAGCAAAGTTCCGCCGGCAGATCCGGGAGATCAGCGGGCTCTATCTCTCCACCGGCTCGGAATCCCTGGCAGCCGCCATCGCTGCCTATGGCGGGGTGAAGAAGGTAGCCTTCGTGTCGCCCTATTATCCCGTGGCCAACGAGCAGGTCCGTCACTTCCTCTCCGATTATGGGTATGAGACGGTACGCGATGTGCCGCTGCAGTGCGCGTCCTGGACTTCCGTCGCCCGTGTCGGCACGAACCGGCTACGCGACGTGCTTAGCCAACTGGATGGCGACGATGTGGATGCCATTCTGCAGGTTGGGACCAACCTGTCGATGGTAAAGCTGGCGGCGGCTGCCGAGACCTGGCTGGGCAAACCGGTCATCGCCATCAATACAGCGACATACTGGCACGCGCTGCGCGCCAACGGCATTCAGGACAAGGTATATGGCTTCGGTCGCCTGCTTGAGGAATTCTGATTGATGCTGTGGTAGCAGGATGGTTGCAGGGTGGCGGCGAAGCCCGGTATGGTGCGGGCATCTTGCTGGCCTTGTGTGGTGACTGCTGTTCCTGCGCGACTTGTCATGTGCAGGCCGATCCGTTATTTGCCGACAAGCTGCCCCCCCCCGTCAGCGAGAACGATCTTCTTGACAGCGCCGATTATCGGACTGCTATGTCGCGCTTATCCTGCCAGTTGACGGTAAATGCCGGGCTGGAAAGGCTACGGATAATCATCGCGCCGGACGATTGAACCTGGACGTTGCCGGGCGATATGGGGGGAAGGGGTGCGGGTGATGCAGTCAAGTGATGTGGCGATCGTTGGGGCCGGACATGCGGGTGCACAGCTGGCGCAGGCGTTGCGCCAGCAGCAATTTGCCGGTTCCATAACGATCATCGGCGAAGAAGCCGATCTTCCCTACGAAAGGCCGCCACTGTCGAAGGATTATCTGGCGGGCGACAAGGCATTTGACCGTATGCTTCTGCGCCCTGCCACTTTCTGGGCAGAGCGCGCGATTGACTTCCAGCTTGGCCACCGGGTCATTTCTGTTGATCCGGCCCGGCATGTTGTCACCACAGATGCTGGGGTAGAGCATCGCTATGGCTCCCTGGTCTGGGCGGCCGGTGGCCCCGCCCGGCGCCTGACATGTCCAGGCAGTGAACTGGCGGGTCTTCATACCATCCGTACCCGCGGCGATGTCGATCAATTGAGGGCGGAATTGCCCGATGTCCAACGGGTTGTGGTGGTCGGGGGCGGCTATATCGGCCTGGAGGCCGCTGCCGTTCTGCGGAAAGCCGGGAAGCAGGTGACGCTGCTGGAGGCGCAGGACAGGGTTCTGGCCCGGGTTGCAGGGGCGCCGCTTTCCCGCTTTTATGAGCAGGAACATCGGACACAGGGTGTCGATATTCGTCTGGGCGTGGTTGTGGCAGGGCTTAGCGGGCAGGATGGCCGGGTGACAGGGGTGACGTTGGCCGATGGCACCCTTGTGCCAGCCGATCTGGTCATCGCCGGTATCGGCATCGTGCCGGCGGTAGGCCCCTTGGTGGCGGCGGGGGCAGTCGGCGGCAATGGTGTGGATGTCGATGGGCAATGCCGGACCAGCCTGCCTGATATCTATGCCATCGGTGACTGTGCCGCACAGGTCAGTGCCTATGCTGCCGGGGCGCGGGTGCGCATCGAATCTGTGCAGAACGCTATGGATCAGGCCAACATTGTTGCCCGTCATCTGACCGGCGGCGAGGCCGGGGTGGCTGGCGTGCCGACATTCTGGTCGAACCAGTATGATCTTCGTCTGCAGACCGTGGGCCTGTCGATTGGCTATGATCAGGCGGTTCTGCGCGGGGATCCCGCGACCCGCAGCTTCTCGGTTGTTTATCTGCGCCAAGGCCAAGTGATTGCGCTGGATTGTGTCAATCTCATGCGCGACTTCGTGCAAGGCAAGGCCTTGGTGACCGCCGGGGCCAGGCTGACAGCGGACCAGTTGGCGGATGCGGCCACACCTTTGAAAGGACTGGCTCCGTGAAGCGTGGCCATGGGCGCAGGGAGAACCTGAAGGAATGAAGAATCCTTGCTTGTTGGCATTGATGGCCCTGTCACCAGCCTGACCTTGAGCTGACCCGCTGTTGGCATACCATCCTTTCCGTCTCTGCCCGTTGCACAATCCACGCCGTGCACTCCGCTGAGCCCGGCATAAATGTGGCCTGCCTGACCAGTTGGACACCGTCGGAAAATGGGTTTGGCTCAACGGGAGAATTGCGCTCGCACGATGCTACAGCCACCTGCGTTTAGTCGAACGCAGGTGGCTGTAGATCCGCCCAATAGAGCCGACCTGGCGTATCCCGGTGCGCCAAAAAAAAGCCAGGGTGGCACCGAGCAGCCTGAATTCCGCACGCAGAATTCCCGGAGGTGTCCATCTGATAATGGCGCAGGCGGAGCTGCTGCTTCTGGCAGAACGCCGGATGATCGCGGGGAGGGTTTGGCATAAATTGGTATTATTATTTGACGGTAAGAACATTCGTCATTTCCGCCTTTTTGTCCAGAATGGACTTCCTGGTAGGCTGACGATCGCATTATATTACGAAAATCGTCGAGAGTTTAGTGTTTTTTTTGAAAATATTTCAAGAAATACTCTCTGTATACTGTAATATGCGGCGATTAAATTATATTAAAATCTCCCCCGATTAATTATTTAAAATAGCCGAATATAATTTATAAAAATTTCTTGAAATGTGCAATTTTATCTCAATAAAAACTCATAATGCATTTTTAATGAGCAAATTATTCATGATTTTGTTTTGCATTAAAGAATGATGCTTGATGATTGTGCATTTCGGTATCGGCAGTCTTCACGGGGCGGAGATTCATCCTGGGTTTTCATTTAATTAATTTGAATTAAGAATTCGACGTTTTGAAATGTTATATAGTGGGCTTGACGAACCATACCAATTGCTGACATGAAGGAATGGACGACGAGAAACGAAAATAAGTCACCAGCCGTCGAACATCACCTCAGCATCATACTTAACAGGCAGGGGTTACGGGATGAGCAACTCAGTTCGTGGGAATGTCGCGGCGCTTCGCCGCAAGAAGCTGTCCTTGCTGTGCGGCACCTGCATCGGCCTGGTGGCCCTTGCCGCCCCGGCATTGGCGCAATCCTCTCCAACAGAGGAAGCGGGCTCGCTTGACGAGATCGTGGTAACCGGTTTCCGTGGATCGATTTACGCGGCCATGGAGTCCAAGCGCCTGGACTCCCGCGTTACCGACGGTATCTCGGCGGAAGATCTGGGCAAGTTCCCCAGCGAGAATATCACGGAAGCGATCCAGCGCATTTCCGGCGTGCAGATGTCTAACGTCAATGGACGTGGGGCGACGATCAGCATTCGTGGTTTGGGTCCGCAATATGCGTTGACCACCATCAATGGACAGGTCTTCAAGAGTGCCGATTTCACCGACGGCTTCCGTTACGATATTATTCAGACCGAGCTGGCCAGCTCCATCCAGGTCATCAAATCGCCGACGGCGGACATGGATGCCGGCGGCCTGTCCGGCACGGTGAATATTGATACGACCAAGCCGCTGGATTACAAGGCGCCGGAATTTGTCGCTTCCGTCAAAGGTCAGAATTCCGAATTTGCCGGCGGCAAGATCACGCCGAAGGTCGGTGTCAGCTATGTCGATCAGCTGTTGAACGATACGCTCGGCGTTTACCTGAATGTCGGCTATCAGAAGCTGGACGACCGCGCCGATTATTTCTGGATGGATCGCTGGACCACCCAGTCGATCGACGGGTCGACGGTCACGGTGCCGCGCCGGCCGCGCTATCGCCGCATCGACCGCGAGACGGAACGCAAGCAGGCCAGCGGCGGACTGCAATGGCGCCCCACCGATTCTATCGAGATCAATGCCTCGGCCATTTTCGCGCGCGACAATACGGATTACGACGTCAACCAGCAGGTTTTCCTGTTCAATACGGCGCGCCTGAAGGTCAACAAGGTGGCCAACGGCACGGCGGTCAACACCACCGCGACCAACTTCACGATGGAAAATAACCGTCAGGAGGAAGAACGCAATCTGACCAGCCAGGGCTATACCCTGTCGGGCACATGGACCGGTGATGATGGCTGGGTCGCCAAGACGGCGGTGAACTATACCCAGGGCAAGGCCTATCTGCGTGAAGCGGCGGCCATTCTGGGCATCAATATCCCCAGTGCCACCATCGATATTGCCGATCCGGATGCCATTGGCTACACGGTCAGCACCGATTTGGCCAATGCTGGGCTATATGCCCCCAACCTGCTGAACCGCAACGAATATCCCAACGGCGCCACCCGCCGGATGAAGTCCAGCGAGCTGTCTGAACAGGTCGATCTGTCCAAGGAAGTGACGTTCGGTCCGATCAGCAAGCTGAGCGTCGGTGCCAAGAACCGGCACGAAACTTTTGATCGGTACATCACGCGTCATGACATGATCGCGCTGTCCAACGCCCCGGCGCCCGGCAGCAACATTTTCCCGTCCATGCCCGGCAATTATTATTCGGTCGGCGATTTCCTGGATGGGCGGTTCGACATTCCGCATGGCTGGGTCGGTCCCAGCCCGTCCGCCTATGACAAGGCGCTGGCGGCGGCCGGCATTGTGGTTCCGGAAATCTTCGCCCCGGAATCCAGCTACAAGGTGGACCGCTATATGCCGTCCGCCTATGCGATGGCCAGCATCGACACCATGCTGGCCGACATGAAGGTGACGGGCAATCTTGGCCTGCGCTATGAATATACCCGCCAGAAGGTGAAGGGTAATGTCACCGGCCCGCGGACCGATGGTTACGAGGAGGTTCAGCAGGATATTGGCGACTATATCCAGTCGCAGCATTACGATAACTGGCTGCCCAGCTTCAACCTGTCTGTGGAGCCGGTGGATAAGCTGATGGTGCGCTTCGCCGCCGCCAAGGTGCTGGTCCGTCCGATCCTGGATTCCAACAGCTCCCTGGCGCAGACCACCTCGCGCACCACCAATTCCCAGAACACCAAGACCGATATTGTGACGGTCAATCTGGGGCAGGCCGGCCTGAAGCCGCTGACGGCCAACCAGATTGATCTGGGGGTGGAGTGGTATTACAGCCGCACCGGTGCCTTCTCCATCAACGGTTTCCAGAAATGGATCAAGAACGGCACCTATTCGGCGCTGGTCTGCCCGGGTTCCTTTGCCGGCACGCCGCTGACCAACAATGGCAATGATTGCGTGGATGCCGCCGGTAATATCTACGACATCACGCAGACGTTGAACGACCCCTCCACCATCAAGCTGAAAGGCTTTGAGGTGAGCTGGAACCAGTCGTTCGACGATTACCTGCCGGTGGATGGGTTTGGCATCATCGGCAACTTCACCAAGGTCTATCCGCAGAAGGTGAAGATTGGTACCGGCTATACCGTGCGCAACCTGTCCAAGACCTCCTGGAATGTCACGCCCTATTGGGAAAATGACAGTTTCAGCGTGCGCGTGGCCATCAACCACCGCAGCGGCTATGACCAGAACAGCGCCGACAGCTTCTTCGCCCGCGAAGGCCATACGGTGAAGGCCCGCACCCAGGTGGATCTCAGTGCCGGCTATACGTTCGATGATCATCTCAGCTTCAGCGTGGGTGTCATCAACCTGAACGAAAGCAGCGAAGAGGCCTACTACAACGATCCTTCCGTCTGGCAGGAAAGCAGCTTCTATGGCCGCAGCTTCTACGCGGCGGCGACCTGGAAGATGTAATCGCCATTGGCAGCATCCCGGTGTGCCAAGCCCATTGGGATGCTGCCAGCTTTTGATTGCCGCAAGCGCTGCGGCATCCGCGGTTGCGGGCTCAGCACTTCAACGGATGGATGACAGACATTGGCGATTTCAGCATTGGCCAACCTTTCCACCCGCTCCTTCTGCCTGATGTCGGCCGCGCTTTGGCTGATCACCAGCGGCGGTCTGCCGGCACCGGTGGCCGCGAAACCGACGCAGAAAACCGCCATACCGGCTGAGGCAACAGCAGAGGCGCAGGCCGTGCTGGGGCGGCTGGGTGTCGATACAAGCCTGATCGACCTGTCCTTGAAGAAGCTGGACAAGCCCTATTTCCGCGTGCGCACCGATAAGGGGCATCTCTCGGTGGAAGGCGATTCCGCTGTGGCGCTGGTGCATGGGGCCGTCCGCTATCTGGGGCGCCAGGGGGCGCTGGCGGTCAGTTGGGAAGGCAATCGTCGCCAGACGGTGGCCTTCGCGCCCGGCTATGACAGCGGGGACGTCACATCCCCGTTCGGCCTGCGCACCTATCTCAATCCCTGCACCTTTGGTTACACCAGCGTCTGGTGGGATTGGGCCCGCTGGGAGCAGGAAATTGACTGGATGGCCGCCCATGGCATTGATACGCCGCTGGCCATGGAGGGGCAGGAATATGTCTGGCGCGCCCTGTGGCGGGAAGAGGGGCTGAGCGATACGGCGATTGCTGATGGCTTCTCCGCCGCCCCCTTCCTGCCCTGGCAGCGCATGGGCAATATCGCCGGCTACCGCGCGCCCCTGTCCACCGGCTGGATCGACAAGAAGCACACCCTGCAAAAGCGCATCCTGGAACGGATGCGCGCCCTGGGTATGAAGCCGATCCTGCCCGCCTTTGCCGGCTATGTGCCCAAGGCCTTTGCCGAGCGCCACCCGGAGGCCCGGATCTATCAGATGCGGGAATGGGAAGGTTTCCCCGGCACCTATTGGCTGGACCCGTCCGATCCGCTGTTCGCCCGCATCGCCAAGCGGTTCATTGCGCTTTACAATGAAACCTATGGGCCGGGGCAATATTACCTGCTGGATGCCTTCAATGAGATGGTGCCCCCCATCGCGGAGGATGGCAGCGACGCCCGCCAGGCCACCTATGGCGATTCCACCGCCAACACCCCCGCCACGCGTGCTGCTGCCCTGCCGGCAGAGGTGCGCAGTGCCCGGCTGGCCGCCTATGGGGAGCGGCTTTACCGCTCGGTGACGGAGGCCGCACCCGGTGCCACCTGGGTGATGCAGGGCTGGCTGTTCGGGGCCGACAAGCATTTCTGGACGCCCGATGCCATCGCCGCCTTCCTGTCCAAGGTGCCGGATGAAAGGATGCTGATCCTGGATATCGGCAATGATCGCTATCCCGGCATCTGGCAATCCAGCAACGCCTTTGACGGCAAGCACTGGATCTATGGCTATGTCCATAATTATGGCGGCAGCAACCCGGTCTATGGCGACCTGTCCTTCTACCGCACCGATATGGAAGCGGTGCTGCGCCATCCGGGGCGCGGGTCGCTGGCCGGCTTTGGCATGTTCCCGGAAGGGCTGCATAATAACGGCATCGTCTATGATTACGCCTATGATCTGGCCTGGGGAGAGTTGGCGGGCAAAACCGGCGCGCCGCCGGTGGAAAGCTGGCTGTCCGACCGGTTGCGCGCCCGCTATGGCACGGTGACGCCGGCCTTGCTGGATGGCTGGAACAAGGTGATTGCCGGGGCCTTCAGCACGCGGTACTGGACGCCGCGCTGGTGGGAAAAGCGCGCCGGGGCCTATCTGTTCTTCAAACGGCCGACCCTGGCCGGGTCTGATTATCCGGCCCCGCCGGGCGATGCCGCCCAATTGCGCGCCGGGATCGATGCGCTGCTGGCCCAGGCGTCCGGGCTGGGGGCGGAGCCGCTTTACCTCTATGACCTGATCGATCTGACCGGCCATTATGCCAGCTTGAAGCTGGACGAGGCGTTGAAGCAGGCCATCGCCGCCTATAAGGCCGGCGATCTGGCGGCCGGTGATCGCGCTGCCGCACGGGTGGAGGCGCTGGCCCGCCAGATTGACGGCCTGCTGGGCAACCAGCAGGAAACACTGGGAAGCTGGATCGAAGACGCCCGCGCCTATGGCGACACGCCGGCGGAGAAGCAGCATTTTGCCCAGGATGCCAAGGCCATTGTCACCCTGTGGGGCGGCACGGGGAACCTGTCGGACTATGCCTCGCGCGCCTGGCAGGGGCTTTATGCCGGCTATTACCTGCCGCGCTGGCAGCGCTTCCTGAACGCCGCCCGACAGGCGGCCGTGGCGGGCAAGCCGTTGGATGAAGCGGCGGTGAAGGCCGATATCAAGGCCTGGGAGCAAGGCTGGCTCAGCGATGAGAACCTATGGCCGCGCCAGCGGCCGGCATCGCCCCTGGCCGCCCTGCGCACGCTGCTGGCAGAGGTGGACCGGCCATGAGCGTGATCAGCACAGCCGCGCCCAAGCGTTTCATCGCCCTGGATGTGTTTCGCGGCGCCACCATCTTTCTGATGATCCTGGTGAATACGGCCGGGGCCGGGGCCCCGCCCTTTGCGCAGCTGGTCCATGCGAAATGGATCGGCTTCACCCTGGCCGATCTGGTTTTCCCCACCTTCCTGTTCGCCATGGGCAACGCGATGAGTTTCGCGCTGCGCAAGCCGCTGCCGACCGGCGCTTATGTAAAGGGCCTGTGCCGGCGGGCGGCCATCATCTTCCTGCTTGGCTTCCTGATGTACTGGTTCCCGTTTGTGGCGCACGGGGAGGCGGGATGGGCCTTCCTGCCCTTTGATCACACCCGGATACCGGGGGTGCTGCAGCGGCTGGCGCTTTGCTATCTGCTGGCGGGATTGCTGGTGCGCTGGCTGGGCGTGCGGCAGATCGTGCTGGCCTGTATCGTGCTGCTGCTGGGCTATTGGGGGATTCTGCTGGCCTTCAGCGAGCCGGGTCTGGCCTATGATAAATACGCCAATATCGGTACCAAGATCGATCTCTGGCTGATCGGGCCGGCGCATCTTTACAAGAAGGATAATGGCTTCGATCCGGAAGGGCTGCTGGGCACCCTGCCGGCGACGGTGAATGTGCTGGCCGGCTATCTGGCCGGTATGGCCATCCTGCGCGGCGCATCGCTGGCCCGCACGGTTCGGCTGATGGCGGTGGCCGGGGTAGGGCTGGTGCTGGCCGGGCTGGCTTGGGCACCTTGGTTCCCGATTGCCAAGAAGTTGTGGACCGGTTCCTTCGTGCTGCTGACGACGGGGCTGGACCTGATCCTGCTGGCGGGGCTGATCGCCCTGGTGGAACTGGCGGGCCGCCAGCGTGGTACGTCCTTTTTCACCATCCTGGGGCGTAACCCGCTGGCGGTCTATCTGTTTTCCGAACTGTTCGTGATTGTGCTGGAGATGGTGCGCATCGGCCCGCAAGGCGGCATTTATCACTGGATCGGCGTCACCCTGTTCCAGCCCCTGGTGCCGGGGCCGGTGGGATCGCTGCTCTGCGCCTTCGCCTATACGATGGTCTGCTGGGCGGTGGCCTGGGGAATGGACCGCAGGGGATTGATCCTGAAGGCCTGATTCCCCAGGCACATTGAATAAGCGCCGGTATTATTCCTCCGCGTGCGGTAGCACGAAGGAGAGGGTGGCCAGATGTTCATCATGGTCCACCAGCTTGGGCTCTGCCGGGCTGGCGGTATAGGTGGCGGCTATGACGTTCAGGCCTTGGTTGCGGATGGTCACCGTTACCACGCCATCGGCATCAGTCTTCTGCGGTTCCTGATCGGGATCGGTGACCAGATCGCGCTGCACCGACACACCGGCCTGCGGTTTGCCCTGGAACAGCACGCGTAGCTTCAGGGGCTTGCCCATCTCCGTGGGGATGGCTTCCAGCGGCACCAGTTGCAGCGTGTGGCCGGGCAGGGCCGGCATCGGCTTGGTGGGCTGGCCGGTCAGATGCACGGCATATTTATAGGTATGTTCGGCCCGCACGGCGTCCGGCACCTTGTCCCGCCCGGCATTGTGCCATTTGCCGTCGGGCGCCTTGGTCCAGTTGCCATTATCCATCACAGCGGCCAGGGCCACCGTCGACCCCTTGGCTTCCGCCAGCACAATGGGGCCGGCGGCGCGCAGGGCGGTGTCCACCGGCTGCCAGCTGGCATCATAGCCGCTGGCGGCTTTGATCAGGGGTAGCCGCTTCACCATGTCCAGATCATCGGCACCGATACCATAGATCAATGCCGTCTGCTTGGCGCGCTGGGCGAACCAGATGCCATGGGCGTCGGCGGGAATGGTGGCGGCAAATCCCGCCAGGGCGGCCAATGTCAGGGCGCTGCGCATCCGTTTTTTCATGTCCCGATCCTGCTGCTTGGGTTTCATCTCGGGCGGGATTGGAACTTCCCGCCGGCGCCAACATCTGTTGGCTTGGCTTCACGCGGCACCCCGTTGCGATGAGGTCACCTCATCGCAACGGGGTATGAGAGCTTACCCCAAGCAGGCGCATCTGCGCCGGGAAGCGGCGGGCGGTAACAGCATTTTCCGCTGAAAGCAGGCCGCTGACAGTGGATTATCACCCTGCCGTCAGAAACCCGCGTACATGGTTCAAGAACAGGTCCAGCTGATCATGATGGGGCCAGTGGCCGGCATCGGGGATGGTGATATTGCTGGCCGTTTGGAACAGATCCAGCACGCCATTTTGCGTCGGATCCTCCAGCCAACTGTCGCTGCCCCGGATCAGTTGCGTGGGACAGGCCACCGCCGACCAGACGTCGCGCAGATCATCCAGCCCGATACGGGCCGGATAGGCGGCGCGGACATAATTGTCGAACTTCCAGCTGAAGCTGCCATCCTCGTTCTGGTGTGCACCATGGATGGTCAGATGTTCGGCCTGGGCCGGGGTCAGGCGGGTATTTTCCGCCTGCATCCGGGCTGTCGCCTCTGCCAGACTGGCATATTTGCGCGGCGGGCGGGCCGCCAACTTATGGACCGTGTCCACATAATCCCGCATCCGACTGGCATAGCTGGAGGGCCCCTGCAAGGACTGCCATTGCCAGGTGCCTTCCACCACCACCAGCTTTTCCACCAGTTCCGGATAGAGGCCGGCCAGCAACAGGCTGGCGGCACCGCCGAAGGAATGGCCGACGACATGCACCTTGGGGCGGGTGCGCTGGCGCAGCAACTGCACCAGATCGGCCACCACATCGCTGAGCGTATAACCGCAGCCGGGTGCCCAGGCGCTGTCGCCATGGCCGCGCAGGTCGGGCGCCAGGACGTGGTAATCGGCGGCCAGCTCCTGTGCGGCCCAATCCCAACTGCGGCAATGGTCACGCCCGCCATGCACCAGCAGCAGCGTCGGCCGGTCGGGCCGGCCCCATTCCACATAATGCAACCGCAGCCGGTTGGCGAAATAGAAGCGGGAAACAGGGGTGGTCATGGCGGTCGCTCCCTTGGGACAGTGCAGGCGGGTCAGGGTTGCTTGTTGTCGAACATTCCCATGGCATAGGCCACATGCAGGGCCAGCGGTGCCATCCAGGCCACCAGCGGGATGTAGAACCAGACCGTTTCCGGCGTCAGCAGGAAATTGACCGGCACCAGCACCACGGCCGTGGCCATATAGGCCAGTATATGGTTGATCAGGGCACTGCGCCGCTGGCGGCTGCGCTGGGCATCCGCCGCATTGGCCTGCGGGTCCGGGTGCATCAATCCCTCCATCATCATTCTTTCCATTGCCATTGCTTGTACCGGATCGCCCGCCGGGGCTAGAAAGGAAAAGTTCCAGCGGATGGTCACCGGGGTTTGATGATGGATCTGAACGCGATTTTCGCCGATGCCGTGGCGCGGCAGAACCAGGGTGACTGGCCCGGGGCGGAGGCGCTTTATCGCAAGATCGACAAGAAGCAGCCGGGGCTGGCCCCTGTCTGCTGGAATCTGGGTGTTGTGCTGAAGGCGCAAGGCCGCTGGGCCGACGCGCTGGATGCCTTTCAGCGCACTGGCAAGGCTGACCCGAAATATCGTGGCCTGCATTTCAATATCGGCTTGTGCCAGCAAAAACTGGGCAAGATGGAGGCGGCGGCGGCCAGCTTCGCCCGCGCGGTAGAGGCGGAACCGGAAGACCCGGTGGGCCGCTTCAACCTGGCCGCCGCCTGTCGTGATCTGGAACGGTTCGAGGAAGCGGTACTCCAGGTGGAACGCGCCCTGGAACTGAAGCCTGATTTCCTGGATGCCGAATTGCTGCGCACCAAGCTGCGCACCCGCATGTTGTCACTCTGGCATGTGCCGATGGTGAATGATGCGCCGCGCAACGATGCCTATGAGGCGGCGATCAAGGCCCAGGTGCGGCCGGGCGATCTGGTGCTGGAGATCGGCACCGGCTCCGGCCTGCTGGCCATGATGGCGGCGCGTGCCGGGGCTCAGGTCATCACCTGCGAGGCGGTACCGTGGATCGCCGATGCCGCCCGCCGCATTATCGCCCAGAACGGTCTGTCCGACCGCATCACCGTGGTGAACAAGCTGTCCACCGCCCTGCAGGTGGGGGTTGATCTGCCGCGGCCGGCCGATGTGCTGTTATCGGAAATCATTGCCAGCGACTTCCTGTCCGAACGGGTCATCCCGGCGGTGATCGATGCCAAGGCGCGGCTGTTGCAGCCCGATGCCCGCATCCTGCCACAGCAGGGCGGGGTGCGGGTGGCGCTGGCCGGTGGGGCGTTGCTGGAAAAGCATCTTTATACCGGGGTCACCAACGGGTTCGATCTCAGTGGTTTCAACCGGCTGTTCCCGCGCGCGGCGCGGTATGATGCAAGGCTGGTGCAGCCGGAGGCATTGTCGGAAAGCCTCGATCCGTTCCGGTTTGATTTCACAGCCGACACGCTGCCCATGCAGGGGCGGGTGCAGTTTGACCTGACGGCCGGCACTGCCGGCCGCTGTGCCGCCCTGGTGCAGTGGATCTGGCTGGATTTCGGCCAGGGCATCACGTTTGAGAACAGCCCCTTCCGCGACAGCCCGGCCAGCGGCTGGCAGCCGGGCTTCTTCCTGCCGCCCGCCCCCTTTGCCGTGGAGGTGGGCGACCCTGTGCCGGTGGCTGCCATGCATGACGGGGTGAATGTCTGGTTTTCCCTGCAGGTCTGAGGGCGGCAGCGCTCAGACCGCGACCTCAATCGCCATTCCGTGTGCCTGGGCGGCATCACGGATGGCGGCGGGGGGCTGGGTGTCGGTATAGAGCGCCTTCACCTCAGCGAAGTCCGCCACCTGGATGAAGCCAGGCTTGGTGAATTTCGTCGAATCAGCCAGCACGACGACCCGGCGGGAGCGGTCCAGGATGGCGCGCTTGAACGTTGCTTCGTCGGAATCGAAATCCAGAAAGCCGCAGGCCGCATCAATCGCCCCCATCGACAGGACGGTGATATCCGGCACGAAGCGCCGGCAAAAGGCGATGGCTTCCGGCCCGAAGGCGGCATGGTAATCCGGCTTGATCGGGCCTCCGGCCACAAACAGGCGCTGGCCGGGCCGGCCCAGCACCTCATGCGCCACTTCCATACTGTTGGTGATGATGGTCAGGTCGCGGAAACCGGCCAGTGCCCGCGCCAGCCAGAGGCAGGTGGTGCCGGAATCCAGCAGAAGGGTCATCCCCTCCGTCACCATGCGGGCGGCGTGCTGGGCGATACGCTGTTTGGCGTCTGATTGTTCGCGCAGGCGGATGCGATAGGGGGCTTCCAGCTCGCTGCTGGGGATGGAGACACCGCCATGGGTCTTCTGCACCCGTCCCGTCCGCTCCAACTGGCGGATGTCGCGCCGGATCGTCTCCTCCGACACGTCGAAATGCACCGCCAGTTCGGCAACGGAGCAATGGCCCCGTTCCTCCAGCAGTTTCATCAGGGAGGTGAGCCGCGCGACCTGGATGGGCCGCGCGCCGCTCTTGCTGTCCAGCGTGTCGATCTCAGTCATTGGCACATGATACCCACATTGATCCGGGCGATAAAGTCACAAAATCTCACAAATAACCACACGAATCTCACAATCTGTCACACAGCTGTCATCAGGCACGGTTAGTGTTCGCGCCGTCTCGCAGTTGCAGCACTGCGATCTTGGGGGAAAGGGAATAGAACGATGTTACGGAGCAAAACGGCCCTGCTGTCATTTCTGGCAGTCACCACCGCCCTGATGCCGTTGATGGCCATGGCGCAGGAAAATAATGGTTCTGAAACCCTGGAAGAGATTGTCGTTTACGGCTTCGTCCAGTCGCTGTCCAAGGCGCGGGAAGAGAAGCGCAAGGCCAATATCGTCAAAGATGTCATCGTGGCTGAGGATATGGCCAAGTTCCCGGAGCTGAATCTGGCGGAAAGCCTGCAGCGCCTGCCGGGCGTCGCCATCAACCGCGAGGCGGGGGAGGGGCGCCGCATCACCCTGCGCGGCCTGGGGCCGGATTTCACCCGCGTGCAGTTGAACGGCATGGAAGTGCTGGGCAATGTGGATTCGGCCATGGATAGCCGGGGCCAGCGTTCGCGCGACCGGGCCTTTGACTTCAATATCTTCGCCTCCGAACTCTTCTCCAAGGTGGAAGTGGAGAAGACCTTCCAGGCGGCGCAGAATGAAGGCGGCATGGCCGGCACCGTCGGCCTGTTTACCGGCAAGCCCTTTGATTACAAGGATGGCGCCACCGGTGCGGTGACGGCCAAGATCGGCACCAACTCCTATACCGAGGATACGCAGCCCCGCGTGGCGGCGATGATCAGCCAGAATTGGGGCGACCGGTTCGGGGTGCTGCTGTCCGCCGCCTATTCGGAGCGCACGACCCAGGAACAGGGCTACAATACCTATTCGCCCAGCCAGCTTTCGGCCAGCCAGTTGAAGGGCTATGTCGCCAAGGGGCTGGATATTTCCACCCTCAGTGCGGCGCAGCAGCAGAAATTCCTTTCCGGCGAGCTGGTCTTTGCCTCCGGCAACCGTCTGTCGGTGTGGGATGCAAAGCAGGAGCGGCTGGGCCTGACGGCTGCCGCGCAATGGCGCCCCAGCGACGAGCTTCTGTTCACGCTGGATGGGCTGCATGGTGAGTTCACCACCCGCCGCGATGAATATCATCTGGCGACCCGCCCCGCCTCCACCTCCGGCTCGGTGGCGTTCGATGTCGGCTCCAAGATCAAGGCGATCAGTTGGGACAGCAGCAATTTCGTCAATGATATTGATGTCGAAAACCTGACCTATGCCAGCGAGCATCGCCGCTCCCGCAACGAGAACGAATTCAACCAGATCGCCCTGACCGGCGAATGGGAACCCAATGACCGTTTCAAGCTGGATGGCCATGTCGGCTATGAGAAATCCAGCTACACCACGCCTTATGACGACAAGCTGTATCTGCAGGCCAAGGGCGGGATGCGCACCCGCTATGATGCCGACGGGACCGGTGCGACCAATTTTTATAATTGGAACACGACGGACATGTCCCGCTACAGCTTCAAGGAATTCTATTTCCGGGAATTCTGGAATGAGACCAGCCTGAAGGAAGGCGTGCTGAACGGCCGCTATACGCTGACCGACGGGCTGACCCTGCGTGGCGGTCTGGCCTATCACCGCTACACCTCATCCGGGTCGGAAACCTATAATGACGGGAAGTTCCGGCAATATTCCGGCACGCCGGTCACATCCTATGGCGATGTCTATGACGGCAATAACAAGCAGTCCTGGATCGCCGGCGATTATGACAAGGCCTTTGCCCAATATAACGCCTTCCATACGGTCCAGGGTGCCACGGATATCGAGAACACCTACCGCGTGACGGAAGAAACCAAGGCTGGCTATGGCCAGTTGGATTGGGATCAGCCGCTGGGGGATATGCGTCTGCGCGGTAATATCGGTGTACGCGGCTATTTCACCGATACCAACAGCACCGGCAATATCAATAACAGCAGCGACACGCCGCTGGGCAGCAACAAGAACAAGTCCGATTATTCCGGTGTGCTGCCGGCGCTGAACATGGCGCTGGAGGTGACGCCGGACTTCCTGGTGCGGTTCGCCGCCACCCAGAATATCAACCGCCCTTCCATCTCTTCCATGTCGGCGGCCGGTACGCTGACCCAGACGGATGGCCGTTACACGGTCAGTGTCGGCAATCCCAACCTGAAGCCCTATAAGGACACGTCTTTCGATCTGGCCGGCGAATGGTATTTCAGCACCATTGGCATGGTGTCGCTGGGCGTCTTTAACAAGGATATCAAGAACCTGATCTCCACGGAGACGCTGTATAACGTGCCCTACAGTGCCACCGGCCTGCCGGCCACGCTGATGGCCGGCGTCACCCCCAACACGGTGGTGGCCGAATATTCTCGCCCGGTGAACCTGGATGATGCCCGCATCACCGGGCTGGAAGTGGCGGCCCAGACCGATTTCGCCTTCCTGCCGGCACCGTTCGACAAGCTGGGCGTTCTGGCCAACCTGACGCTGATCGACAGCAACAGCAAGATCAAGGGCCTGAAGGGCCCGATCACCGGCCTGTCGAAGACCAACGCCAATGGCACGCTCTATTACGAAACGGAGGAATGGGGGGTGCGCGTTTCCGCCAATTACCGTTCCTCTTATCTGCGCAGCCGCTATGACGGGTCCAACCCGGCCAGCGAGGATGGTTTTGACGGCAGCGTCTATATGGATGCTGCTGCCTTCGTCGCCCTGACGCCCAGCATCCGGCTGACGCTGGATGCCATCAACATCACCAATGAAAAGGAAGTGCAGTACAACAGCATCTATCACCGCCTGCATAATGTGACGCAGAGCGGGACTACAGTGTTTGCAGGCGTCAGCCTGGATTTCTGATCCTGTTGCGGGGCGGCGGGGTGCCGCCGCCCCGTTTTTATGTGTGATCCCAATAAAGGTGAGAGTGATGGCGACCCTGCATGATCGGCGCAGCTTCCTTCGGGGCCTGATGGCCAGCGGCGGTGCGGCCAGCACCCTGATGCCTTCCATCGTGCGGGCCGCTTCCATTGGGCCGGACCGGCGTAGCGGCAGCATCCGCGATGTGCAGCATGTTGTCATCCTGACGCAGGAAAACCGCGCCTTTGACCATTATTTCGGGTCGATGAACGGGGTGCAGGGCTTTGGCGACCGTTTCGCCATTCCGGCCCCGCCGTTGCCCGAGGCGCCCGACCGCACCGTCTTTGTGCAGCCGGCGGAACAGGACAAGCCCGGTCCCCGCCTGCTGGCCCCGTTCCGGCTGGATACCCAACAGGATTTCCGCCTGATCCGCCCACTGGGCACGCCGCACGGCTTCCCCGACAGCCAGGCCGCCTGGGATAATGGCCGCATGGCGGACTGGCCGCGTTACAAGCATAACCACGCGCTGGCCCATTTCACCCGTGCCGACATTCCGTTTCAATATGCGCTGGCCGAGGCGTTCACCCTGTGCGACGCCTATCATTGTGCCCTGCATCTCAGCACCAATCCCAACCGGCTTTATATCTGGACCGGCACGCATGATCCGCAGGCCAAGGCCAATGGGCCGGCCATCGATAATGGCTATGACGGGTTTGAGGATCCGCGTGGCCATGGCGGCTATGCCTGGACCACCTATCCGGAGCGGTTGCTGGCGGCTGGGGTCAGCTTCCAGATCTATCAGGACATGTCGGATAATTTCAGCGACAATCCGCTGGTCGGCTTCAAGGCCTATCGCGCGGCACGCGGCGCGACGGTGGGGCCGGCGGCAGAACTGGCCCGCCGCACGCTGACCAGCCGCACCCTGGATGATTTGCGCCAGGATGTGCTGTCGGGCAAACTGCCCCAGGTTTCCTGGGTTGTGGCACCCGCCGTCTATTCCGAACATCCCAGCGTTTCCACGCCCTTGCAGGGGGCCGAATATACTGCCCGCGTGCTGGATGCGCTGACCGCCAACCCGGATGTCTGGTCACGTACCGTGCTGCTGATCAATTTTGATGAGAATGACGGGCTGTTCGACCATGTGCCGCCGCCCGCCCCGCCGGCCCGCGATCCGGCTGACCCGGCCCGGCTGCTGGGTGGTTCCACGGTGGAGGTGGGGGATGAATATCACCGCCATTCGCAGGGGGAGAAGGACGCGCCCTATCTCCACAGGCCCTATGGGCTGGGACCGCGCGTGCCGATGTATGTCGTCTCGCCCTGGAGCACCGGCGGCTATGTGGCACCGGAGGTGTTCGACCATACCAGCGTCATCCGCTTTCTGGAGACGCGGTTCGGCGTGATGGAGCCGAATATCAGTGCCTGGCGGCGGGCTGTCTGCGGCGATCTCACCTCCTGCTTCGATTTCGCCCGCCGGGACAGCCGGCCCTTCCCGGCCAAGCTGCCGCCCACCCGCGCCCTGTCGGACCGGGCGGCCGGGTTGAAAGAGGTGGACCCACCGCTGCCCGCGGCACTGATCGCCCCCAGCCAGGAAACCGGCCCCCGCCGCCGCCGCGCCACCCCCTATCGCCTGGATGTGGCGCTGGGGACGGGGCTGCGGTTCCTGAATGAAGGGCAGGCGCGGGCGGCCGTTTTCCATCTCTATAGGCTGGGCCAGTTGGATCAGGCGCCCGCCCGTTACACCGTAGGGGCGGGGGCAGCGCTGGAGGCGGTGCTGGAGCCAGGGCGCGACCTGTTCATTGTCGGCCCCAATGGCTTCCACCGGCGCTTGACCGGCTGGAATGGGGTTTTCGGGGCGGCCTTTGAACAGGGGCGCGGCCGTCAGGCGCTGCTGCGGGTGAGGAACCCGGGTGCGGCCGGGCTGACGCTGACCCTGGCCGACCTTGCCTATGGCCAGGGTCAGCGGCAGGTGAAAGTGCCGGCGGGTGGGGAGACCAGCCTGCCGCTGGATTTCGCCGGCAGCCATGGCTGGTACGATCTGCTGCTCTCTGCCGCGGGCCAATCCTGGCGCATGGCCGGCCATCTGGAGGATGGATCGGAATCCTTCTCCGACCCGGCCACCCTGGCGGCGGCCCCGTTGCGGGTGACGGGGCTTTAGCCCCATCAGAAGCGCGGCTTGCCGTTGCTCCTGGCGGAATGAAAAAACCCCCGGCATCTGGGTGATGCCGGGGGTTTTCAACGACAGCGATTTTACGCCTTGCCGGGTTCGGCCGGCGCTTCAACGGCGGGCGGCTCGCCATCCGTCATCGTCTTGCGCAGCCGATGTTCGCCCAGATAGAGCAGGATCGGGGCTGCGATGAAGATGGAGGACGAGGTTGCCAGCAGCACGCCGAACAGCAGTGCCCAGGCAAATTCCCGCAAGGCCTCACCGCCGAACAGGGCCAGCGGTAGGATCGACAGGAACAGGGCGATATTGGTGTTGATCGTGCGGCTCATCGTTTCATTGATGGACCGGTCGATCAACTCCCGCAGCGGCATCTTGCGATAAAGCCGCAGATTCTCACGCACACGGTCATAGACCACGACCTTGTCATTGATGGAGAAGCCCATGATGGCCAGCATGGCGGCGATGGCCGTCAGGTTGAACTGCATCCCCGTCAGGGCGTAGAAGCCGATGGTCTTGGTCACGTCCAGCATCATGGTCACCACGGCACCGACGCCGAACTGCCATTCGAAGCGGATGGTGATGTAGAACAGCATGGCCAGGGCGGCCAGCCCCAGGGCCAGCATCCCGTCATGGAACAGCTCACCGGAGACAGAGGCGCCCACGGCTTCCACGCGGCGCACCTCGGTACCCGGCACATGCTGGTTCAGCGCGTCCGTCACGGCCTTGATGGCGGCCTGCTGGTTGGCTTCGGCGCCTTCCTGGCGTTCCAGGCGCAGGATGACATCGCGGTCGGTGCCGAAGGATTGCAGGGCCACCGGCCCGACATTCACGCCCTCCATCACCTCACGCAGCTTGGCGAAATCAGCCGGCTGTTCGGTGCGGATTTCCATCACGATACCGCCGGCAAAATCGATGCCGTAATTCAGGCCGGGCTTGAAGAACATGAAGATGGACAGGGTGGACAGCACCACCGACGTCGCCAGACCGACATGGCGGCCCTTCATGAAGGAGATGTTGAGCCCGACCGTCTTCAGCTTGATCAGACCGAAAACCGGGATGCTCTTGGGCCGGCGGCGCTTGTACCAGATGGCCGTCAGCAGGCGCGCCACCAGGGTGGCGGTGAACATGGAGGTGATGATGCCCAGCGAGGTGGTGACGGCAAAACCCTTCACCGCACCGGTGCCCACAATATAGAGCAGCACCATCTTGATCAGCGTGGTCAGGTTACTGTCGGTGATGGTGGCAAAGGCCTTGGTGTAGCCCGCCTCCAGCGCCGACAGCGGCGTCTTGCCCTTGCGCAGCTCTTCCTTGATACGCTCATTGATCAGGATGTTGGCATCCACCGACATGCCAAGCGTCAGCACGATACCGGCAATGCCTGGCAGGGTCAGTGTCGCCTGCAGCATGGCCAGGCAGGCCAGCGTCAGGAACAGGTTAAAGATCAAGGCGATATTGGCAAAAATGCCGAACATGCCATAGGTCAGCCACATATAGCCGACCACCAGCACCACCCCGACGATGCAGGAGATCAGGCCGGCCTTGATGCTGTCCGCCCCCAGTTCGGGCCCGATGGAGCGTTCCTCCACCACGGTCAGCGGGGCGGGCAGGGCGCCAGCGCGCAGCAGCACGGCCAGTTCGGTGGCCGACTGGGCGTTGAAATTGCCGCTGATCTGGCCACGGCCACCGACGATCGGCTCCCGGATCACCGGGGCGGAGATCACTTTGCCATCCAGCACGATGGCGAACGGCTTGTTCACATTGTTGCGGGTAGTATCGGCGAAGCGGCGGGCCCCCACCTGATCAAAGGCGAAAGAGACCACCCACTGGCCGGTCTTGGGATCGGGGGAGGGCTGGGCGTCGGTCAGGGTGGAACCATCCACCTCCACCTTCTTGCGCACCAGCATCCGGCCCTCGCCGGCGGCACGGTCGCTGTTGGGCAGCCAGTCATAGCCGGGCGGGGCGGCGGAACCCGGCGCCACCGTGCCATCACCCACCAGATGGAAGGTCATCTTGGCGGTCTGGCCCAGCAGGCGCTTGATGCGGCCCGGATCGGTCACACCCGGCAACTGCACCAGCACGCGGGCTGCACCCTGGCGGGCCACGATCGGCTCGTTCACGCCGGTTTCATCGATACGACGGCGGACGATTTCCAGCGACTGTTCCACCGCCTTGCTGACCCGCTTGGCCAGGGCCTGCTGGCCAAAGGTGAGGCGGACCCGCCCGGTTTCCTGGGTGATGGTGAAATCACCCTGTTCGCCCGGCAGGGTGCCGATGGTCATCGGCTTCAGCAGGTCGGCAGCGCGGGCGGCATCATTGGCATCAACCAGCCGCACCAGGATGCCATCGCCATCCACAGCCACGCCGCCAATCCGCAGGTCGCCGGTGCGCAGCAGGCCGCGCGCCTCATCAGTGGCACTTTCCAGCCGTTCGCGCTTCACCGCCTCGGCATCGACCTCCAGCAGCAGATAGGAGCCGCCCTGCAGATCAAGACCCAGGTTGAAATGCCGCACCGGCAGCCAAGAAGGTATATTTCCCGGCCCGATCAGGCTGGGAACAGAAAGCAGAACGCCCAGAAGGCAGATCCCGAGGATCAATGCCGTTCGGAGCTTGGAGAAATTCAACATCGGCTTTTATCCCGACAAAGGGGGGATTGCCGCGATACCGCATAGGGGGCCGAACCGGTGGTCCGGTCCCTTGCGGTGATCGCTTGGGGGAGTGATCAGGGAATTCAGGTGAGGGCCGGTGGGGCGCGTGGGCGGCTGCCCCCGGCCATCCGCCGACGATGCGCCTGGCTTTCCGGCATCTGGGCGCGTCGCGCCGTTCCGCTGATGGTCAGCAGGCCCCAGCCATCCGGTATCAGGCCGGCAGCATGGCCGTCCGCCTGGGCCAGTGCCTTGCCATCCAGCCGGCTCAGCGCCTGCAGAATGGTGGGCTGTGCCGGGGCGGTGAGGATGGCGGCACAGCCGGTACGATCCCCATGGTGACAGACATTGCCGGCATTCTCCGCCGGTTGGCGTGCCGCCGCCGCCCCGCCCATGGCGCCCGCCAGCAGCAGCAGTGCCGCCGCCAGCCAATATCGCCAATGGGAAAGGGGAGCCCGCACTGCCATCATCCTGCCATGAAACCAGCGTGCAGCATTACGCCCAGTATCGGCGCGTGGCAAGGCAGATACCGGGGTGCGGCCCGCGATGCCGGCCGGTGGCGTCCTGCATTCGCCGCATGGGTGCCGTTATTATACCGAGCTTGCTGATAATAAGCAGGCTTATAATATGTAAGCCATGACAAACGAACCCATACCCCTCTCCCTGGGCTCCCTGTTGGGGGAGACGACGCGCCTGATGTGGCGTCGTTTCGACCAACATGCCCGTGCCGCCGGCTCCACCCGGGCGCAATGGTTCGCCATGTTCAAGATCGCCCAAGGGGAAGGTCTGAAGCAGGCAGAACTGGCCGAGTTGTTGGAGATTGAGCCGATCACCCTGACCCGCACCATCGATCGCATGGTCGAAGGGGGGTGGGTGGAGCGCCGGGCGGACCCGGGCGACCGGCGTGCCCGGCTGCTGTTCCTCACCAATAAGGCGCGTGATGCGGTAGCGCAGATGCGCCTTATCGCCAACGCGATCTTCGATGAGGCGCTGACAGGCTTCAGCCCGGCGGAGCGGGAGACGTTGCTGGCGCTGCTGATACGGGTTCGCGGCAATCTATCCAATACAGTGCCGGGTTCCCCGGTCGAGGAAGGCAAGAAATGAGTGATGACAGCACCAAGGTTTCCCGCATGGGTCGCGCGCGCCGCTTGGGTCTGATGCTCTCCCTGCCGCTGCTGCTGGGGGCG
The DNA here is from genome assembly GCF_009495745.1 of Niveispirillum sp. SYP-B3756. Lineage (GTDB taxonomy): Bacteria > Pseudomonadota > Alphaproteobacteria > Azospirillales > Azospirillaceae > Niveispirillum. The sequence goes on along the minus strand of NZ_WIDQ01000018.1, from coordinate 5,322 downwards.
GGGGGGCTGTATGTCTGGGCCACCGGCGGGCGTTATATCGACACCGACAATGCCTATGTGCAGCAGGATATGATTTCCGTCGCGGCGGAAGTCTCCGGCCGCATTGCCGAGGTGAAGGTGGCGGAGAATGCGCATGTGAAGCGCGGCGATCTGCTGTTCCGTATTGACCCGGAACCCTATCGCATCGCTTTGGCCCAGGCCGATGCCACGATCGCCGCTTCCCGCCTGCAGGTGGAACAAATGCGTGCCGCCTATTCGCAGGAAAAGGCAGCCTTGCAGGAGGCGGAACAGACGCTGGATTACCGCCGGCGGGAATTTGACCGTCAGTCCAAGCTGGCCACCAGCGGCTATGCAGCCCAGTCCCGGCTGGATGAGGTGCGCAACGATCTGCGGATGGCCGAACAGGGGGTCGCCAAGACCCGGCAGGGTGTGGCCGCTGCCCTGGCAGCGCTGGGCGGTGACCCGGCGATCGAAACGGACAAGCACCCCTCGGTGATGCTGGCCCTGGCCGCGCGGGAACGGGCGGCCCTGGACCTGTCACGCACCAGCGTCATGGCCCCGGCCGATGGGGTCGTCAGCCAGACCGACCGGCTGCATGTCGGCCAGTTCATGCCGCTGGGCCTGTCCGCCCTCAGCCTGGTGGAGACCGGCCGCACCTATATTGAGGCCAATTACAAGGAAACTGACCTGACCCACATGATCCCCGGCCAGACGGCAACGGTGCGGCTGGATGCCTATCCCGACCGTACGCTGACGGCGCGGGTGGAAAGCATCGGGGCAGGGACCGGTTCGGAATTCTCCCTGATCCCGGCGCAGAACGCGACCGGCAACTGGGTGAAAGTGGTGCAGCGCGTGCCGGTGCGGCTGGTGCTGGACAAGGCGGCGGATGTGCCCCTGCGCGCCGGCCTTTCGGTCAATGTGGCTGTCGATACCGGCTACAGCCGTGGCCTGCCCGGTCTGGCCACCGCACGGGCGGCGGGAAAGTGAATCCTGGCGGACCGGTAATCATTTCTTTTCCGTAATGAAATGGAGAAGCCATCATGTCGGCTTCGAAACAATCGGTTGAGGTGAAGCATCGCGGGCTGATCACCCTGTCGATCATGCTCGCCACTGTCATGCAGGTGCTGGATACCACCATCGCCAATGTCGCTTTGCCGTCCATGCAGGGTAGCTTGGGCGCGGCACAGGACAGCATCACCTGGGTGCTGACCTCCTATATCGTCGCGGCTGCCATCATGACGCCGGTGACCGGCTGGCTGGCCGACCGGGTGGGGCTGAAGACCCTGTTCATCACCTCTGTCGGTGGTTTCGTCCTGTTCTCCATGCTGTGTGGCATTGCCACCAGCCTGGAAGAGATGGTGGCTTTTCGCCTGCTGCAGGGTGTGTTCGGCGCTCCGCTGGTGCCGCTGTCCCAGACGGTGCTGTTGAACATCAACCCCAAGGAACGCCATGGTCAGGCGATGGCCCTTTGGGGGACTGGCATCATGGTCGGCCCCATCATCGGGCCGACGCTGGGCGGTTACCTGACGGAGATGCTGGACTGGCGGTGGGTTTTCTACATCAACCTGCCGATCGGTATTGTGGCCTTCGTCGGGATGCTGATCTGGCTGCCCCGTTCGACCACCCGGCCCCGTGGCTTCGATTTCCTTGGCTTCGCCCTGCTCAGTCTCGCCGTGGGCGGTCTGCAGATGATGCTGGACCGTGGCGAACAGTTGGACTGGTTCGCTTCCACCGAAATCTGGCTGGAAGCGGCCTTGGCACTCAGCGCCTTCTGGGCTTTCGTCATCCATATCCTGACGGCGGAAAAGCCCTTTATCGAACCACGTATCTTGCGGGATCGGAATCTGGCGGTGGGGCTGGTGCTGATCTTCGTGGTGGGCGTGATCGTGCTGGCGGCCATGGCATTATTGCCGCCCTTGCTGCAACGATTGATGGGCTATCCCACCATCACCACCGGTCTGGTCATCGCGCCACGTGGGGTGGGGGTGATGGTCAGCATGATTGCCGTCGGCCGTCTGGTGCAGCGTGTTGATGCACGGCTGATGATCCTGGCCGGGTTGGCGTTGACCGCTTGGTCGCTGCATCTGATGACGGAATATACCATTGTCATGGGCATGGGGCCGATCATCACCAGCGGCATCATTCAGGGGCTGGGGCTGGGTTTGATCTTCGTTCCGCTTTCCACCCTGGCCTTTGCCACCTTGGCCCCGCAGGATCGCACGGATGCCGCCAGCCTGTTCAGCCTGCTGCGCAATCTGGGCAGCAGTGTCGGGGTTTCGGCTGTTACCAGCCTGCTGGCCCAAAATACCCAGATCAACCATGCCGAACTGGGCGCCTTCATCAACCCGTTCCGCGTACAGCTTGATCCCTATCTGGCCCTGCTTGGGACAATCTCGCCCGCAAAGGGGCTGGCGATGGTTGATGCCATGGTCAACCAGCAGGCGGCGATGATTGCCTATCTCAATGATTTCAAGCTGATGATGTTGGTGACGCTGGGCATTGCCCCCCTATTGCTGCTGCTTCGGAAACCCGCCCGGCGCGCAGCGGCCGGGGATGATCATCCGGCAGTGATGGAGTAATCATCCTGCCGGTGGCGGGTGTGTTTGGGCAATAACCGGTAAGGATTGCATGTCTGGCATCCCCTGTTTTGCCCTGTCCGCTGCTTGCGGGCGGGGCATCTGCGCCTTATTGCCAAGGGCAGCCCGCCGCCATTCGGGCGGCGGCACCGGTATCAAGAGGATTCCACGACCGTGAGCATCGTCCGTCTTCAGCCCGGCCGCCGCATGAGCGAAGCAGCCATCCATAACGGCACCGTTTATCTGGCCGGTCAGGTCGCCGCCGACAATAGTGCCGACATCAAGGGCCAGACCGCCCAGGTGCTGGCCCAGATCGATGCCCTGCTGGCCGCCGCCGGCAGCTCCAAGTCGCGCATCCTTTCCACCACCATCTACCTGTCCAGCATCGGCAATTTCGCCGCCATGAACGAGGTGTGGGACGCCTGGGTTGACCAGTCCAACCCGCCGGCCCGCGCCACGGTGGAGGCCCGCCTGGCCGCCCCCGGCTATCTGGTGGAAATCGTCTGCGTCGCGGCCCAGGGCTGATCCCGGCCCCCGGCTGCGTGAGGGGGTGAGTCATCACCCCCCACTTTCGGCCCCGCCCCTCTCGCCGCACTGGCGGTGGCGGGGCCGACGCGCTATGTGATGCGCCATATCATGGCGGCCCGGCCCGCCACCCCCAAAAGCCCCGGATTGGTGAGCAACCATGCCTGATGATCTTTCGCCCCAGAGCTTCAGCCTGTTCCCGCTTGGCGAGGACAAGACCCCCTATCGCAAGCTGACCGCCGATTATGTCTCGGTTAGCGAGTTTGAGGGCGAAAGCATCCTCAAGGTGGAGCCGGAGGGGATGCGCCTGTTGGCCGAGCAGGCCTTCATCGACATCAACCACCTGCTGCGTCCCGGCCATCTGGCCCAGTTGGCCAAGATCCTGGATGACAAGGAGGCCTCGGCCAACGACCGTTTCGTGGCGCTCGACCTGCTGAAGAATGCCTCCATCGCCGCCGGTGGCGTGCTGCCCATGTGCCAGGATACTGGCACCGCCATAGTCATGGGCAAAAAGGGTCGCCGTGTCTGGACCAAGGGTGCCGACGATCTGGCGCTGGCCGATGGCATCCGCGATGCTTATCTGAAGCGGAACCTGCGTTACAGCCAGGTGGCCCCGCTCTCCATGTATGAGGAGAAGAACACCCGCACCAACCTGCCCGGCCAGATCGAGATCTATGCCGAGGGAGAGGATGCCTATAAGTTCTTCTTCATGGCCAAGGGGGGCGGTTCCGCCAACAAGACTTTCCTGTTCCAGGCCACGCCGTCCGTGCTGGCGCCCGACCGGCTGATCCCCTTCATTGAAGAGAAGATGGCCTCGCTGGGCACCTCGGCCTGTCCGCCCTACCATCTGTCGGTGGTGATCGGCGGCCTGTCGGCGGAACTGAACCTGAAGACGGTGAAGCTGGCCTCGGCCCGCTATTATGATGGTCTGCCGACGCAAGGGTCGGAAAGCGGCCACGCTTATCGCGATCTGGAGATGGAGCAGGCTTTGTTCGCCGCCTCCCAGAAGCTGGGTATCGGCGCGCAGTTTGGTGGCAAATATTTCTGCCATGATGTGCGGGTGATCCGCCTGCCGCGCCATGGTGCCTCGCTGCCGATCGGTATTGGCGTGTCCTGCTCGGCCGACCGTCAGGCCTTGGGCAAGATCACCAAGGACGGTATCTATCTGGAACAGTTGGAAACCGATCCCGCCCGCTTCCTGCCGGAAGTGGATGCCTCCTCCCTCTCTGACGAGGTGGTGAAGATCGATCTGACCAAGCCGATGGCGGAGATCAGGGCGACACTGACCCAGTACCCGATCCGCACCCGCGTCTCGCTGACCGGCCCGCTGATCGTGGCGCGCGACAGCGCCCATGCCAAGCTGCGCGCGGCCCTGGATGCGGGCCAGCCACTGCCGGACTATTTCAAGAACCACCCGATCTATTATGCCGGCCCGGCCAAGACGCCGGAAGGTTACGCCTCGGGCTCCTTCGGCCCAACGACGGCTGGCCGCATGGACAGCTTTGTCGACCAATTCCAGGAAGCTGGCGGCTCCTTCGTCATGTTGGCCAAAGGCAACCGCTCGCCGGCGGTGAAGAATGCCTGCCAGAAGCATGGCGGCTTCTATCTGGGCTCCATTGGTGGCGCTGCCGCTCGCCTAGCCCAGGACTGCATCAAGAAAGTTGAATGCATTGCCTTTCCCGAACTGGGGATGGAAGCCATCTGGCGTATCGAGGTGGAGGATTTCCCCGCCTTCATCATCACCGACGATAAGGGCAACGATTTCTTCGAAGCGACGAAGTAAGATCAGCCTCAGGCAAAAGCCCCGATCACCCGGTCGGGGCTTTTTTGCATTTTTGTGAAAATAGCCCTTGCATGGGCTACTGCTGGCGCCTATATACCCACTCCCACCTCGAACGAGCCGAATGGTTTAGACGATGGTGGGGATGGAGATAGCCTGAAAGCCCAACTCCAAATGGTTCTTGGGTTTCGGCCCAGACAAGTGGAATGATCTATCGTGCTGTTGGGTGAGGTGTTCGCCAGACTTTGTTCTGGTGGGTATTTTGCTTGATGGTCCGTTGACCGGATTGGTTCTGTACTTTTTGTAGCGCAGTTGCGCTGCGGAGAAAAAAGTTCAGAACGGTGAAAAAAACGGTTGACGGGTTGGTTGGAGGTGTTTAGAAAGCGCTCCACCAACGACGGCGGCGCCGCTGCCGACGATGGATTTGCAGTCTCTGAGCTG
>NZ_WIDQ01000017.1 GCF_009495745.1 Niveispirillum sp. SYP-B3756 | reverse complement strand
TCAACAAGATCAAACAGTTCAGAGGTATCGCCACCCGATACGACAAACAACCCGAGAACTTCCTAGCTGCCGTAAAGCTCGTCGCCGTCAGGCTATGGTGTCAGTCGTTATGAGTCTACGGCCTAATACCCAGCGCCATGGATCATGGCTCTGGGTATGTGCCTGTTCCCTCAAGTGCCGGGCGCTGCCTCCGGCAGCTTGGCTTACGCGGGCACGGTACCCGCAGCCGGTGTCGCACCCTCGACATCGCCCTATTCCCGCATCAGCCCGAACCGGAAGCGTTGGCCCTGCTCTGTCAGGGTCAGTGTGCCAAATATCCAGTCCCACAGGGCAAACACCGTGGCGAAGTTGCGGTCTCGGTGTTCTTCTGCGTCGGAATGGTGCAACTGGTGCATATGCGGCGACACCAGCAGGAAAGACAGCCAGCGCGGATAGCGCAGCGGCACCGGGCTGTGCCGCAGATGGGCGAACCCCAGACCCCAGGCCAGGGAGAAGATATTGACGCCCAGCACGGTGAGTGGCGTCACCGCCCCGCCAAACACTCCCACTGCCAGCCCCAGCCCCACCCCCTGGGCCAGTATGTTGGCGGACATATGCAACGCCTGTTCCCATGGCCAGAAACGGAAGGCCGTCAGCGGCGTCAGCACCGGCGGGGCATGGTGCAGCCGGTGCGCCCGCCAGAGCGGCGGGAAATGGTGGAAGGCCCGGTGCGTCCAGTAAAGCGCGAAATCCCCCGCCACGAAGGCGAAGGCGGCGCAGCCGGCCAGGGCTGGCCAGCCGGGCACCGTATCCCATCCGCCATGGATACCGGCGGTCAGCGCGATGCCAAGATGGCTACCCTTGACGCTCAGCCAGAAAAAGAAGGGGGCCAGCAGAAACGGCAGGGTGGAGTTGGCGAGAAAGCAGCCGGCATCCAGCGGCAATTGCCGCAGATAATCCAGCCACGTTCCCGGCACCCGCCCATGTGGCCAAAAGAACAGGGCTGCCAGCCCCGCGATCAGCAGGCCCGGCCACCAGAAGACCGAGGATGGTCCATCCAGCAATTGACCCATGGATTGCGTCCAGGAGTCGAAGGCCAGAGAGGGCTCATTCAGAAATTCTTGCACGCCTTGGTTGTTCTCCCTACCCTTCTGCGTTGAAGGCTTGACCCAGGCCATAAGGGGGAAATTAAATGAATTTCTACATTTATGAAAACTGGACGCATGATCGGGTACGCCTTCATCGCGGAAGCTGTTCCTATTGCAATGAAGGGAAAGGTATTCATTCCAGGGACTCTGGCCGTAACGGCCGTTGGCACGGGCCGTATCTGGACATTAGCACAGTTTCCCAAGTTGCCGCGAAATTGGGTCGGGCCGATATAAAAAAATGCGGCACCTGCAGTCCCTGAAAGAAAAAAGGCGCCACCCCCTGTCGCAACGGGGTGGCGCCATCAGCATTTTCACGGAGAAAGCAGAGAAGCTGTCGAAAGCAGGAAAGGAGCCCCAAATCAGGTCCGGTGATATCGGCGATCCATCGCGCCGGCCATCCGGTATCCTGCCCCCCTCCCATCCAGCGCGAAGGGGGTAGGATTGGTCCCGACAGGGGGCCAGGGGATGGGGGAATGCAGCCTCCCCCCTCCCGGGGGCGTCCGCCCGTTCAGCCGGTGCGGACGCCGATCAGGTTCTGGTCGGTCCCGATCAGTGGAACTGATCGGTTTCCGTGCTGTCCTTCATGGCGGTGGTGGAAGAGGTACCGCCAGAGATGGCCACGGCCACCGCATCAAAATAGCCGGTGCCGACTTCGCGCTGGTGCTTCACCGCCGTGAAGCCCTGTTCGACGGCAGCGAATTCACGCTGCTGCATCTCCGAATAGGCCGCCATGCCGCGTTCCTTGTAGCCCTTGGCCAGTTCGAAGGTAGCGAGGTTGAGGCTGTGGAAGCCGGCCAGCGTGACGAACTGGTACTTGTAGCCCATGGCCCCCAGTTCGGCCTGGTACTTGGCGATGGTGGCATCGTCCAGGTTGGCCTTCCAGTTGAAGGAGGGCGAGCAATTATAGGCCAGCATCTTGCCGGGGAATTTCTTGTGCACGGCCTCGGCGAAGCGGCGGGCATCGTCCAGGTTCGGCTTGCTGGTTTCCCACCACATCAGGTCGGAATAGGGGGCATATTCCAGGGCACGGGCGATGCAGTAATCCACGCCCACCCCCTTCTTGATGCGGAAGAAGCCTTCCGGCGTGCGGTCATTGCGGTCGATGAAGGGATGGTCGCGTTCATCCACATCGGACGTGATCAGCTGGGCGCTTTCCGCATCGGTGCGGGCCACCACCAGGGTGCTGGTGCCGCAGACATCGGCGGCCAGACGGCCGGCATTCAGGGTACGGATGAATTGCTGGATCGGGATCAGCACCTTGCCACCCAGATGGCCGCACTTCTTCTCCGATGCCAGCTGATCTTCGAAATGCACGGCGGCCGCACCGGCCTCGATCATGCCCTTCATCAGTTCAAAGGCGTTCAACGGGCCGCCGAAACCGGCTTCGGCATCGGCGATGATCGGCGCGAACCAATAGGTGTCGCCCTTGCCTTCCGCCGTCTGGATCTGGTCGGCGCGCTGGAAGGCATTGTTGATGCGCTTCACCACAGCGGGCACGGAATTGGCGGGATAGAGCGACTGATCCGGGTACATCTGGCCGGCCAGATTGGCATCGGCCGCCACCTGCCAGCCGGACAGGTAAATCGCTTCCAGGCCGGCCTTGACGTGCTGGAGGGCCTGATTGCCGGTGAAGGCACCCAGCGTATGGACATAGGGGCGGGTGTGCAGCAATTCCCACAGGCGGCGGGCGCCCATTTCGGCCAGCGTGTATTCGATCTTCACCGAACCGGCCAGACGCCGCACATCTTCCGCCGTAAAGTCGCGCTTGATACCTTCGAAACGCTTGGCATGGATGGCGCTCAGGTCGATGGGGGAAGAAGGATTATCCAGCGGGGCCATGGTGTCACTCCTCAAGATCGAAGCCTTGGAGCTTCTGTTTGTGGGCGCTGCACCTGTCTGCTTGTGCGGTGCAACGTTCATGAGGAGAGAATGACAACGCGAAAGAAAATGTTCAATACGGCGCGTTTCGTAAAATAGTGTTGCTGTAAACTCTTGTAACGTTGAATTCTGTGATGTTGTAAACTTTGTAAATATCGCGGGTTGCTGAACGCTGATACGAAATGATGGCGGGGCTGGGGGGCCCGGCAGGCTCGACCCGGCAAGAACTGCCGACAGACGGGGCGTGCAGCGGGTATCTTGATTCATTTCATTGAAATAAAACGGATTTTTGTTGGCAAGCTGCTTGCTTTGGTTCCTTCGGATCATCGACCCGGAGACATAAGATGGATGGCGGTACGCATTTCCGGTTCAGCCCGGCCAGCGAAAATACGATGGAAGCAGAGGGCAGCTTCGCCCAGCTTTATCGTCAGGCCCACGCCAAGGCGGGCCTGTCCCGGCTGCCCGTCGCGGCCCTGCTGGATTGGCTGACCGGGCGCGGCGGTGATTCCAGCGGCATCGACAGCCTGATCAGCCAAGGCCAGCCCGTCAGCGGTGACAATCTGGACCGGGTGAAGGGCAATGTCTTCCTGGCCTTCCTGTTCCATGATCTGCGACACAAGCTGGATGCCCATATGCAGGCGGCCAAACGTGCCGGCACCGGCCCCTTTGCCCCGCTGCCGCCGGGCCTGCCCCAGGCGCAGAAACTGAACCGGTTGCGGGCGCAAAGCTGTGTCAGCCTGAACCAGGTGCTGGAGGCCTGGGCCACCGATCTTGGCAGCCGCTCCGCCCCTGCCTGCCCCTTTGCCCGCATGGCCCGTTTTGCCAAGGGCTTCTTCAAGGGATCTGCGCTGTACGCCCGGGCTGACCATGACATGGTCAGCATCTCCAAGACGGGCAGCAACACCGCCTTGCACATGTGTTTCAGCCTGGTGGAAGCAGCACTGCATCTGGGGCTGGACCTGCCGGCCAATGAATGGCGCGCCGCCCTGTGGCGCAGCCGCAAGGAATTGAAGACCCTGGCCGCCGGCAGCCTGGGCATGATCGTCACCTTCCTGCACGCCTCCCACCTGGAGCCCGAGGGCGAAAGTGCGGTGAACCCAACCAGCGGCGATGCCTGCGCCTTCCGGCTGGAGCAGGGGGCGGAAGGCGTGCGGTTGCGGCTGGACAGCCGGCCGATCAAGCCCTTCAGCACCGGCCATGACCGGCTTTACACCGGCTGCCCCGCCTTCCATGTATCTGGCATGATTGAGATGTATCTGGATTGGGTGCTGGATATCGCGGCCTATCATGGGTTGCATCGACCCGAACGGCTGGTACCGGCCCTGGTGGCCCGCAACGCCTATCAGCAGGGGGCGCATGTCTGACACCACCCCGCTTAAAGGCTGACCTTTAGGCGGATTGGAGGCCGGCGACCGCCGGCCCGCCCTGTCCCCGCGCGTCACCGCATCAGGGGTTGACGGCGACAGGATAAGTCGCCAGTATATAGGAATAAATACCAAAACCACGCCCGGCCGCTCCCTGCGGACCGGGCTTTTTCTTTTTCACAACCCGCTGCGTGGCGCCGACGGATCAGCCGACCCGGCGACGGCGCACGCCCCTATGGAGCGAGCCGATGTCCGAATCATTCAACCTTTTCAATCGCTTTTCCTCCACGCTCCACGACGTGAAGGATTTTGTCGATCGCAATATAGGCGGTCTGTTTGATGATGATGAGGAGGCTGCCGCCCCGCCTACGGCCGATCCGGCCCCGCCGCCCGTCGATTACCGCAGCCTGTTCAATGACGAGCCGGAGAAGGTGCCGGTCTATGGCTCCCCGCTTGCCGGCACACAATATGTGGTGCGCCATCCCACCCTGGTGGAGGAAGCGGACGATCCCCGCTTCCCGGCCTTTCAGCAGGCCTGGCGAGAAGGCAAGCCGGTGGAAGACTTGCTGGGCGACAATCCGTTCGGCCTGAAGGCCAAGGTCGCCGGCAATGGCGGCGATAATTGGCGTCCCGATGTGGCTAAGGTTCAGGTGCTGCTGAACAAGGCCGGATACCATGATGTGATACCGGAAGATGGCCCCAGCGGCTATCACAGCACCAAGCTGGACCAGGATGTCCGCCGGTTCCAGCGGGACAACAAGCTGCGCGTCGACGGCAAACTCTCCCCCGGCGGGGAGACGATCCAGGCCCTGGAAAAACTTCTGGCGCAGAAGCCGAAGCCGGCACCCGCCAGTGCCGGGCAGGAGGCGGCCACGGTACAACCGGCAAACAAGGCCCCCACCCCACCCGCCGCTTCTGGCGGCACAACCGCCCCGACCAGCAGCGACCCGTCCCGCCCCGACCAGCCGCCCCCGGTAAAACTCGCCCCCGGCCGCCGGCTGTTCAAGGAACCCGATTGGAAGAGCGAAGCCATGTTTGAAGAACTGGTGAAGAATATTTTTGAGAAAGAGGGTGGATATTCGGATCATGAGAATGATCGTGGTGGCAAAACGAACTATGGAGTTACTCAATATACACTTGAAAACTATCAAAAAATTCACGGCGGCATGGGAAAGGATGGTATATTTTTGAAACCTGAAGAAATTACGCGGGATCAAGCTAAGGAAATATACCGAAATGAATTCTTCTATGGACAACGTTTGAATGAAATTTCTAACTTGGGAGTAGCCTCTTCGTTAATCGACTCCTTTGTCATGCACGGCCCAAAGCGTGGTTGGAGGTTGTTCCAAAAATCTGTCAATGCGGTTGACAATGAGAAAAACCTATTAGAAGATGGAAATGGTGGTTCTAAAACCATTCAAGCAATAAATGAAATTCCTTTAAGTAAGATCGAATCCTTGCTTGATGAAAATCACTCACAGAGAGTAAATTATGTGGATGAAGATATTAAAGAAAATCCAGATCAGAAGGTATTTGAAAAAGGGTGGTTAATTCGTCTGAGGGCCATAAATGATGTTTCAAAAAAAATTTCACGCAGTAATGCGGTTAGACAGGTTTAGATATGCTGTTCTGGCGCTTTTAACTGCCCCTTCCTTAGCTTCTGCCGCAAGCTGTGACGACCACAGCCTTTCTTGGTCCAAGACCCCCAAAGCGGGAACCGTCAAAGCCGACCAAGGGCCACGTCTGCATTTCCAGCGGGTGGAGGATGGCTGCCCCGGTGGCGATACCTGCACGGCTAAAGCTTATCTGGTACCGGGCGACACAGTAGTACTGGATGATACTGGAGAAGCTTGGATTTGTGCCTATTTCCAGGGACCAAAGCGGGGCACCTTCGGTTGGTTGCCCCGCACCGCCTTGGAAATTGATAATAAGCCGCCAGCACCAAAGAAACAGGACTGGGTGGGGCGCTGGCGCGTGGGCGAGAACACAGTACTTATTGATGATCGGAATCGGGAAAATCTGCGCTTTAAGGGTTGGGCCAGGCACATGGCCACCTTTTCGCTATCAGATTTCGAATTCTTTACCCTGCCAAAGGGCAATAAAGTGGTCGATAAAAGTGCTGGAGGGGAGTGCGTCGTTACCATCCGATGGGTTGCCACATTACTGCTGGTAAATAGCACGCAATATTGCGTGGGGGCTGCCAACTCGTTTGATGGCGTCTATCGGCGTACCGCCCTGACGACTGATCCCAAGGATGAACATTGAATGCGCTGTTCATCCCCTCCCGCCAGGGCAGCCTTGGTCATCCTGATCGCAGGGCTATTTCCGTTCGCCGCCACCGCCGCTGAGTGCGACAGCTACAGCCTTGCTTGGTCCAAGGCTCCCAAGGCGGGCATGGTGAAGCCTGAGCAAGGGCCTCGCCTTTATTTCCAGCGGGTGGAGGCTGGCTGCCCTGGCAGCGACACCTGTAAAGCCAAAGCCTATCTGGTGCCGGGTGACAAAGTGATCCTGGATGACACTGGCGAGGCCTGGATTTGTGCCCATTTCCAGGGACCAAAGCGGGGCACCCTCGGCTAGTTGCCCCGCACCGCCCTGGCGATAGAGGACAAGCCGCCCGTGCCCAAGAAGCAGGATTGGGTGGGCCGCTGGCAGGTCCGTGAAAACACAATTCTGATTGATGACACACAAGGAGCAAAGCTGCAGTTCGAAGGATGGGCAAGGCATATGGCCACCTTCTCCCTATCGAATTTTGAATTCACCAAATCACCGAACGGTAATAAGGTTGTCGATAAAAGCGGAGGTGGTAGATGCGTGGTGACGATTTACTGGTTGGCCGGGTTCTTACTGGTCAATAGCACTCAAGACTGCATGGGTGCTGCCAACTCTTTTATCGGCGTATATCACCGCACCGCCCTGACGACTGATCCCGAGGATGAACATTGAATGCGCTGTTCATCCCCTCCCGCCAGGGCAGCCTTGGTCATCCTGATCGCAGGGCTGTTTCCGTTCGCTGCCGCCGCCGCTGTGTGTGACGACTATAGCCTTTCTTGGTCCAAGGCTCCCAAAGCCGGAACTGTCAAAGCTGACCAAGGGCCGCGTCTGCATTTCCAGCGGGTGGAGGCTGGGTGCCCCGGTGGCGACACCTGCAAGGCCAAAGCCTATCTGGTTCCGGGGGACAAGGTGATCCTGGATGACACCGGCGAGGCCTGGATTTGCGCCTATTTCCAGGGACCAAAGCGGGGCACCTTCGGTTGGTTGCCCCGCACCGCCTTGACAATAGAGGACAAGCCGCCGGTACCCAAGAAACAGGATTGGGTGGGCCGCTGGCGCGTCGGTGAGAACTTAATTCTGATTGACGATACGCAAGGGCCAAAGCTGCACTTCGAGGGATGGGCAAGTCGTATGGCCACATTCTCCTTAACAAAGTTTGAATTCAACAAATCCCCTAACAGCAACAAGGTTATTGATAAAAGTGGTGGCGGTAGATGCGTGGTGACGATTTACTGGATCGCTGAATTATTGCTGGTGAATAACACCATAGATTGTGCAGTTCTTGGTAACTCTTTTATTGGCGTCTATCGGCGTACCGCCCTGACGACTGATCCCATGGATGAACATTGAATGCGCTGCTCATTGCATCTCGCCAGGGCTATATTGTTCATCCTGGGGGCAATATCGCTTCCGTCTGAAGCCATGGCGGAAAAATGCGACGACTTCAGCCTTTCCACCACCAGCACGCCGAAAGCGGGGACCGTAAAGGCCGATCAGGGTCCGCGCCTGTATTTCCAGCGGGTGGCGGATGGCTGCCCCGGTGGCGATACCTGCAAAGCCAAGGCCTATCTGGTGCCGGGCGACAAGGTGGTGCTGGACGATACGGGAAAGGCGTGGCTCTGTGTCTATTTCCAAGGCCCCAAGCGGGGTACTTTCGGCTGGTTGCCGCGAGCGGCCCTGAAAATCGATAATCCGCCAGCAACGACCCGGAAGCAGGATTGGACAGGGCGCTGGGAGCTTGCCGAGAATTCGATTGTGATTGATGAGAGGAAAGACGGAAAACTTCACTTCGAAGGGGTGGCTATAAACTCATCAGAGTTTGGGCTGTCAAAATTTGAATTCGATAAATCCATCAAGGGAAATCAAGTTATTGATAGAAGTTTTGGCGGGCAATGCATTGTCACCCTTCGTTTAATCAATGGCTTGATTTTGGCGGAAACCACATCCTATTGCGTTGGCGTTGCCACTTTTGAGGGTATCTATCGGCGGACGACGCTGACCACCGATCCCAAGGACGAACGGTAGGCCGACAGCCCGGCCACTCCGCGCGCGCCTGTCACACAAGCCACACTTGACCATCCGGCCCCACATCGGCTTGATGCGCGGACTGTCTCAACCGCCCAGCCCGCGAGTATCGCCATGGCCGTGTCTCCGCTTGCCCCCGCTTCCTTCCCGTCGCTGCCGCCCATCGCCGGCCTGCGTCTGGCCGGGCACCGTGCCGGCATCCGATACAAGACGCCGCGCAATGATGTGATGGTGGCGGTGCTGGATGAAGGCTCCAGCGTTGCCGCCGTGCTGACCCGCTCGCTGACCGCCAGCGCCCCGGTGCATCGCTGCCGCGACCATCTGAAGGGTGGGGTTGTGCGGGCGCTGGTGGTGAATGCCGGCAATTCCAACGCCTTTACCGGCAAGGCCGGGGAAGCGTTCGTGGATGCCACGCTGGACGCCGCCGCCGCACTGGCCGGCTGTAAGACCAGCGAAATCTTCCCCGCCTCCACCGGCGTGATCGGCCAGCCCATGCCGGCCGACCTGATTGCCAAATCATTGCCGGAAGCCTTCACCAAGCTGGCACCGGCCGAGGGGGAGGCCTGGGAAGTGGCCGCCCGCGCCATCATGACCACCGACACCTTCCCCAAGGGCGCTGCGGCCACGGCCACCATTGATGGTGTCACCGTCACCGTGGCCGGCTTTGCCAAGGGCAGCGGCATGATCGCCCCCGACATGGCCACCATGCTGGCCTATGTCTTCACCGACGCCAATATCGCCCACGCGCCGCTGCAGGCGGCGCTGTCTGCCACCACCGACCGCAGCTTCAATTCCATCACCGTGGATGGCGACACCTCCACCTCCGACACGCTGGTGCTGTGCGCCACCCGCAAGGCGGCGCATGGGGCCATTGAAAGCGCCGATGATCCGCGCTTTGCCGCCTTCCAGGCCGCCTTGGATGCCGTCTGCCTGGATCTGGCCCAGCAGATCATCCGCGATGGCGAGGGAGCAACCAAGTTCGTCGAACTCCGCGTCAAGGGGGCCGACAGCGACGAAGCCGCCAAGCGCATCGCCATGACGGTGGCGAATTCCCCGCTGGTGAAGACCGCCGTGGCCGGGGAAGATGCCAATTGGGGCCGTATCGTCGCCGCCGTGGGCCGGTCGGGAGAGCGGGCCGACCGCGACCTGCTGGTGATCTCCGTCGGTGGCGTGCAGATCTGCGCCAATGGGATGGAAGTGCCGGGCTATGATGAAGCCCCGGTAGCCGCCCATATGAAGGGCCAGGAAATCCTGATCGAGGTGGATATCGGTCTGGGTTCCGGCAGCGCCACGGTGTGGACCTGCGACCTGACCCACGGCTATATCGACATTAATGGCAGCTACCGCTCGTGAGCCAGAACGACACGCCCTGTTGGCAGGAACCGCCTTCCCACCGTCCCAGCCGCATCGTGCTGGTGGCGGCGGTGGCCCTGGTGGATGTGGACGGGCGGGTGCTGCTGGCGCAGCGCCCGCCGGGCAAATCCATGGCGGGCCTGTGGGAATTTCCCGGCGGCAAGGTCGATGCAGGCGAAACACCCGAAGCAGCCCTGGTGCGGGAATTGCGGGAAGAACTGGGGATTGAGACGGCGGAAAGCTGTCTCTCCCCCATCGCCTTTGCCAGCCATTCCTATCCGGATTTCCACCTGCTGATGCCGGTCTTCGCCGCGCGGGTCTGGAAAGGCACGCCCACCCCGCTGGAAGGCCAGCAACTGGCCTGGGTGAAGCCGGCCCGCATGGGGGATTACCCGATGCCGCCGGCCGATATCCCGCTGGTGCCGCTGCTGCGGGATTTGTTGTAGCGGCCGACAGTGCCCCTGTCCTTGATCCCGTCCCCGCCCTGGAGCCACCTGCGTTAAGTCGAACGCAGGTGGCTCCAGATGAGTCTGCCGGCGAGCAGATTCACGCCAAAAGGTGATTGCACCTTTTGGCGATCCGCTCTGGAGCCTGTGCTTCCATGTGAAATTCGCCCATCTCCCGCGCTTGACCGGCGGGGGCCGACGGGTGAAAAGTCGCCTCACCAACTTTTGCAACTCCTTACAAGCTAGGGGAAAGCCATGTCTTCGGCTGAAGTGCCCGTTTCCAGCGCCCAGGTTGCCATTACGCTGCCCGATGGCAGTGTGCGGACCTATGCGCAGGGCACAACTACCGGGGCCGATGTGGCCGCCTCCATCGCCAAGTCGCTCGCCAAGGCCGCCGTTGCGGTCAAGATCAATGGCGAGGTGAAGGATTTGGCGACGCCACTGACGGGGGATTGCCGTCTCGAAATCGTGACGGACAAGAACGAGGCCGACATGCTGGACCTGATCCGGCATGACTGCGCCCACATCATGGCGGAAGCCGTGCAGGAGCTTTATCCCGGCACGCAGGTGACGATCGGCCCCGCCATCGCCACCGGCTTCTATTACGATTTCGCCCGCGACATACCGTTCACGCCCGACGATCTGGTGAAGATCGAAAAGCGGATGCACGAGATCGTGGACGAGAACCGCCCCTTCACGCGTGAAGAATGGGACCGGGCCGAGGCGATTGAGCATTTCAAGTCGATCGGGGAAAAGTACAAGGCCCAGATCATTGAAGATCTGCCGACGTCCGAGACGATCACCATCTATCGCCAGGGCAAGTGGTACGACCTGTGCCGTGGCCCGCACCTGCCCGCCACGGGCCGGGTTGGCCATGCCTTCAAGCTGATGAAGGTGGCCGGCGCCTATTGGCGCGGCGATGCCAAGAACGCCATGCTGCAGCGTATCTATGGCACCGCATGGCGGACCGAAAAGGAACTGGCCGAACATCTGCACCAGATTGAAGAGGCCGAAAAGCGCGACCATCGCAAGCTGGGCCGCGAGATGGACCTGTTCCATGTGCAGGAAGAGGCGACAGGCTCCGTCTTCTGGCACCCGAAGGGCTGGGCGCTCTATCGGGCGCTGGAGGAATATATTCGTGCCAAGCTGAAGGTGGCCGGCTATGTGGAGGTGCGCACCCCGCAGCTCTATGACAGCAGCCTGTTCAAGGCGTCGGGCCACTGGGACATGTATGGCGACAACATGTTCAAGATCCGCGAGTCGGTGGCAGAAGACGGCACGGAGAAGTTCTTAGGCGTGAAGCCGATGAACTGCCCGGCCCATGTGCAGATTTTCCGCCAGGGGCTGAAGAGCTACCGCGACCTGCCGCTGCGCATGGCCGAGTTCGGCAATTGCCACCGCAATGAGCCGTCGGGCGCCCTGCACGGTATCCTGCGCGTGCGCAATTTCACCCAGGATGACGCGCATATCTTCTGCACCGAAGATCAGGTCGGCGACGAGGCGAAGGAATATTTCGCCCTGCAGCTGGGCGTCTACAAGGATCTGGGCTTCGACAAGATCGCGGTGAAGTTGGCACTGCGCCCCGATGTGCGTCTGGGCACCGACGATACCTGGGACAAGGCCGAAGAAAGCCTGCGCGTGGCGCTGCGCGCCAATGGGCTGGAATTCGAGGAATTGCCGGGCGAAGGTGCTTTCTATGGCCCGAAGGTGGAATTCCACCTGACCGACGCCATCGGCCGTTCCTGGCAGTGCGGCACCTTGCAGCTGGATTTCCAGCTGCCGGAACGGCTGGATGCCAGCTATATCGGCCAGGATGGGGCCAAGCACCGGCCGGTCATGCTGCACCGGGCCATCCTGGGCAGCCTGGAACGGTTTATCGGCATGATGATCGAACATTATGCCGGCAAGTTCCCGCTCTGGCTGGCCCCCACCCAGGTGACCGTGGCCACCATCATCTCGGATGCCGATGCCTATGCCGAAAAGGTGGCAGCACGGCTGAAGAAGGCCGGAATCCGGGTGGAACTGGATACCCGCAACGAAAAGATCAACCTGAAGGTCCGCGAACATTCGCTCCAGAAGGTGCCGGTCATGTTCGTTGTGGGTGCGCGTGAGGCGGAGCAGGGCACCGTTGCCGTGCGTCGTCTTGGCTCCAATGCGCAGGAATTCCTTGCCCTTGACGAGGCAATTGCTACACTTCTGGCAGAGGCGCTGCCGCCTGCCAGCAGCGACTCGACCGAATCCGCGTTTTGATATAATCTGCCACCCAAGCGTACCAACAAGGTGCGCCCTTGCCGTCCGGCACCGTTCCCTGTCAGGGGTTTTCTGATGGGGAACGGGCTTGCTGATCCCAACGCCGCAAGGGCCACCCTTTGTGAATAGGAGAAGTTTCCATAGCCAGGCCTACCTCTCAGGACCGCGAACCGCAACGCGACGGTCCCCGCATCAACCGCGAAATCAATGTTCGTTCCGTGCGCCTCGTCGATGCCGAAGGCGAGATGGTTGGCGTTGTCAGCCTGCGTGACGCGCTCTTCGCCGCGGAGGAAGCTGGCCTCGATCTGGTCGAGGTGAGCCCGAACGCTGAGCCGCCCGTCTGCAAAATCCTCGACTATGGCAAATACAAGTACGAGGCGCAGAAGAAGGCCAACGAGGCCCGCAAGAAGCAGAAGATCATCGAGGTCAAGGAAATCAAGCTGCGTCCGAATATCGACGAGCATGATTACGACATCAAGATGAAGGCCATGCGCCGCTTCCTGGAAGAAGGCGACAAGGTGAAGGTCACCATGCGCTTCCGTGGCCGTGAAATGGCCCACCAGGATATCGGCATGAATGTGCTGGTAAAGGTTCGTGACACGCTGGAAGACCTGGGCAAGGTCGAACAGATGCCGAAGCTGGAAGGCAAGCAGATGATCATGGTTCTGGCCCCGCGCTGAGACCCCACTGATCCAGCTTGCTGGTGCGACGTAATGAACAGGCCGTCCGGGCAACCGGACGGCCTGTTTGTTTTTCCGGTCCCGCCCAGACTATGGCTTATGACTTTCGTCTGAGACCCCGTCAGTGTTCAGCCCGCAGAAATGCGCCATTTATATGCTGCGCTGCACACAAATGAACGCACCCGTTCGAGTTACCACTAACAGAGATATAGTCCGTTATAGGACGAATAGTCGACTTGCGATCGCTGGTTTTGGTCGAAATAGTTATATCAGCTTCGTGAAAAATTTGAAAATCCGTGAAATATACAATTTTAATAATTGTATTACGAATTTATGTATTTTTCGAAACCAAATTGTTTTTCTGACCTCGCTGATCGAGACCAACTCTAACCCCGGAGAATAGTCGATGATCGCCAAAATCCGTGACCTTTCCATCGGCAGAAAGCTGTTCATCGCCTTTGCTGCCTTAATCCTCACCGTTCTGATCGTTGGTGGGGTGAATCGGGCTCAGCTTGCTGCAATCCGCAGCGGGAATGAGATGACCATTCACACCTATGAGGTCATCCGCAATCTGCGAACCCTCCTGACGGCGAAGGTGGACCAGGAAACCGGCCTGCGCGGCTATGCCCTGACAGCCAATCCCAGCTACCTGCAACCCTACACCGCCGGGCAGCAGCAATTTGCAGACCGGCTGAAGGACTTGCGCGATCTGGTCCAAGATAACCCGGCACAGCTGACGCGCCTGGATCAGATCGCCGCGGCGTCCGGGGAATGGAACCGGACCGTCGCTGAACCGCTGCTGGCGGGGATGCAGAAGGAAGAGAGCCGGGCCGCCGCCCTGGCCGCCTTCACCGCCACCGATGGCCGCCGCCAGATGGACCTTATCCGGGACGAGGTGGACGAGGTGCAGAATGTGGAGCGCAGCCTGCTGACCCGGCGCAGTGATGATCTGGAACACGCCTTAAGCACCGCCGCCGGGGTCACCATCGGCGGCGTGCTGCTGTCACTGCTGATCGCCCTGATCGCCGGCTGGGGGCTGGTGGGCAGCATCGCCAAACCCATCAATGCCATGACCGGCCTGATGCGCCGTCTGGCCGGCGGCGACACAGCCATCCGCATCGAGGGGCTGGAGCGCAGGGACGAGGTGGGGGGCATGGCCCAGGCGCTGGAGGTGTTCCGCCAGAACACCATCGAAGCAGACCGGCTGGCCGCCGAACAGGCCGCCGAACACGCGGCCAAGGCCAAGCGCACCGCCACCATTGAAACCCTGATCGCCGATTTTGACAGCAATATCGCCGAGGTACTCAACACCATCGGCAGCGCCACCGGCCAGCTGGACAGCACGGCCCAGGGCATGTCCGGCATTGCGGAGGAAGCC
This sequence comes from Niveispirillum sp. SYP-B3756, assembly GCF_009495745.1. GTDB lineage: Bacteria > Pseudomonadota > Alphaproteobacteria > Azospirillales > Azospirillaceae > Niveispirillum. Next base: position 81,001 of record NZ_WIDQ01000017.1, on the reverse strand, counting down.
CGATCCCAGGCCACCGCCACGGCGGGTGCAGCCGAACAGACCGCCGGCAATGTACAGACCGTAGCAGCCGCCGCGGAGGAGATGGCCGGTTCCATCCAGGAGATTTCCCGCCAGATCACCCATTCCAGCCAGGTGAGCGACCAGGCCGCCGCCGAGGCGGCACGCACCAATGAGACAGTGCAGGGGTTGGCGGAAGCGGCCCAGCGCATCGGCACCGTGGTGCAATTGATTGCCGATATTGCCGGCCAGACCAACCTGCTGGCCCTGAATGCCACCATCGAAGCCGCCAGGGCCGGCGATGCCGGCAAGGGCTTTGCCGTGGTGGCATCAGAAGTGAAAAGCCTGGCCACCCAGACCGCCAGAGCTACGGAGGAGATCGGCAAGCAGATTCAAGCCATTCAGAATGTCACCGGCGATGCCGTGGGGACCATTCGCACCATCACCGGCACCATCAGCGACATCAATGAAGCCATGGCCATGATCGCCGCAGCGGTGGAACAGCAGAATGCCACCACGCTGGAAATCAGCCGCAATGTGCAGCAGGCGGCCCTGGGGACGCGTGAGGTCTCGGCCAATATCGTGCATGTGACCGAGGCGGCAGGCGAAACCGGCAAGGCAGCGACCCAGGTGCTGGGGGCGGCCCGCGAGTTGGGTCGGCAAGCCGATCGGATGAAGCATCAGGTGGAAGGCTTCCTGTCCGGCATCCGGGCTGCCTGATCGCCCCTGCCACCCAGAGCTGGTCCCCCATGAGCGGACAGTTTTTGTTCGGCGTTAAGCTTGGTTCTGATCAGTTCACGCCGCCAAACACAGTCTGTCCGCCCTTTGCCTGTATGCCTCGTCGGGTGTTTGTCCCCCGAGCGCGGAATGAGGGCGCTGGTTATTGTCGTAATCGACCCAGCGTCCGATCCCGGCCCTGGCCTCGCTACCGGTTTCGAAGGCGTGGAGATAGACGCATTCATATTTCAGCGACCGCCAGAGCCGTTCGATGAACACATTGTCCATCTAGCGGCCCCTTCCATCCATGGAAACCTTGATACCGGCATCGGTCAAGATGCCGGTGAACCTCGGGCTGGTGAATTGGCCGCCCTGGTCGGTGTTGAAGATTTCGGGCTTATCGTGGCGAGCCATGGCATCTTGGCAAGGGCCTCCAGGCAGAAATCGATATCCATGCAATTGGACAGTTTCCAGGCCAGCACCCCGGATCAAGTCCGGGGCAGGCTCTTACGCGATGCCCAGTCCATCACGGCGATCAGGTACAGGAAACCCCACCGCATGGGAATGTAGGTGATGTCCGTACACCAGACATGGTCCGGCCGGTCAATGGTCAGATCCCGCAGCAGGTAGGGCCAGATCTTGTGTTCCGGATGGGGAACGCTGGTCTTTGGCCGTTGGTAGATGGCTGCAAGCCCCATCCGGCCCATCAAGCCGGCGCACCCGTTTACGATTGACGACGTGACCCTGGCGCCGCAGATGGCGGGTCATCTGCCGACTGCTGTCCGGCTTCGATCAGCCGCTCGAACCGGGCGTGAAGCGCTTCGAGCAGATCCGCGATGGCGGCCTGCGCCGCCGCGTCCTGGTAGATGCCACGTCCCAATTCAGCCAAGCGGTCATTCCGCTTGAGGACCGCCGTCACATGACCAAAGAGCGCGGCAGTCTGTCGCCAGTAGTCAGCAACGGACTCTGGCTGGACCGGTTTTGCGTCGATCAAGCAGGCAAGTTCAGTGATGGCGTGCTCAATCACGGCGCGATAAAGTTTGCCCTTGTCCGCGAAATAATAATAGGCTTGCCCCTTGCTGAGCGAGGCGCGCGTTAGAATTCGGTTCAGCGATGCGCCCTCGAACCCGAACGCCCTGAATTCCTCTTCTGCCACATCGAGCCAGGCGGCACGCTGTTGATCGGGAAGTTGCCGCAGTCGCAAACGTGCCTGAAGTCGCTGATCCACGGTGTAGCCCACAATAGCAATCATGGTCGCTTACCCACACTTAGACCACCGGTCTAAGTGTGTCCAGCCATGCAGGCGAGCCGGTCCTTCGGGCAGGGACGCTAAAACTCGATTATGACCGACGGCGCGTTGCGCTTCGCCTCGCCTTGGTAAACGGCCTCGATGTTATTCCCATCGGGATCAAGGACGAAAGCGGCATAGTATCCCGGATGATAGGCTCGCACTCCGGGTGCGCCGTTGTCGCGCCCTCCGTTGGCCAAGGCCGCGCTATAGAAGGCATCGACAATCGCGCGATCTTTCGCCTGGAACGCCAGGTGATGCCGCCCGGTCAATTCGCCTGCTGCTGTGGGGCTGTTTGTCGAGGATATAATGAGTTCATCGGCTAACAAGTAGCCGTTGTCCGTGCTGAGCACCGGTATATCCAACACAGACATGACCGCCTTGTAGAAGATTTCGCTCGCGTCAAGGTCGCGCACTACAAGCTGGATATGATCGATCAAGCGTCCACGGTGCAGTCGGTTTGCTTCCATGTTCTTTCTTCCGTCGAATGAGGGGCGGACAGACCTTCGCGCAATCGGGCGTGACCGGCAATTTCAAAACCGCCATTCTCAACGAAGAATATAAACGACTGGAATCGGGTCGATGCGAGCCTTTGCCGGTGTCCCGCAATTGTCGATCATGTCCCACTGAGCGGGGTAGCTTCGCCGGTACGATCCGGCGATCTCCGGCATTAGCCGGATTGATCGGGCGGCCATTGCCAGCAGGCTGACGGTGGGATCATCGCTCATCTGGTCGATGGTTTCCGGTGTCATGTATCGGGCGCGCCGGACCGCCCATTCGTCATTTTGTTCGAGCAGGATGCGCGAACACCTCCTTGGCGGCGAACAGCCCGTTGAGCGCGGCCGGGAAACCGGCATAGACGGCCATCTGCATGATGATCTCGGTGATTTCGTCCCGCGACAGCCCGACATTCAGACCGGCCTCGATATGGACCTTCAATTGCGGGGCCGCGTTGCCCATGGCCGTCAGCGCGGCAATGGTGGCGATCTCGCGGGCGCGCAGATCAAGGCCGGGGCGGCTGTAGATGTCGCCGAACGGAAACTCGATCAGATAGGTGGCAAAGTCCGGCGCGATATCCGCCAGCGCGGCGACGACCTTCTCTCCGGCCTGGCCGTCGATCTCAGCGAGCGCGCGCCGCCCGCGTTCCAGCCGGCTTTCGCTGACGCTCTGGTGGTGTTGCGTCATAGTCCTTCATCCTCTGTTCCTGGCCGGCGTAGCCGGCGATCTTGGTGTCGAGGACGAGAAGAGAGGCTTGCAGTTCGGTTGCGTGGAAGCGGACGCGCTCGCGATGCTGTTCCAGCATCTCGCGTCGCTCCGTCTCCGTGCCGACGCCGCGCTCCCGTAAAGCTGCATAACGCAGCATGTCCCGGATCGGCATCCCGGTCGTTCGCAGACGCCCAAGAAATTCGATCCAGATCAGGATTGATGCGTCGTAGTCCCGTTGGCTCGATCGGTCCCTGTCCGCGTAGGGAAGCAGCCCGATCCGCTCGTAATAACGGATGGTATGGGCCGACAATCCCGAACGCTTCGCCAGTTCGCCAATCTTCATGAGCACCTGTTCTCGTCACGACGCAGAAACAGATACGAGTTAGAGCGCACTCTAAGTCAAGGGTGTTTCTGATAATGCCCCGCGCAGCCGAGCGGGGCATCGTCATGGCCTTGGCCGCCACCAGTTGTGTGGCAACACCGCGATCAGCATGCGCGGTTTCAGGTGGACGGGCCGACTGAACCGGTCCGAGTTTGCCGGAGGCTTGAATTCAATAGTTATGCGACCATGGCTTTAGTTTCCAGAGCTGCGTAGAAGTTGGCTTCGGCTTCTGCGGGCGGAATGTTTCCGATTGGCTTGAGCCGGCGTCGGTTGTTGAACCAGTCGACCCATTCCAGGGTGGCATATTCCACGGCCTCGGCGCTGCGCCAGGGGCCGCGACGATGTATGACCTCTGCCTTGAATAGCCCGTTGATCGTTTCCGCCAGGGCACTGTCGTAGCTGTCTCCTACGCTGCCAACCGAGGGTTCGATGCCGGCTTCCGCCAGTCGCTCGGTGTAGCGGATGGACAGATATTGAGACCCGCGGTCGCTCTGATGAACCAGGCCCATGGCTTTGGCGGGGCAGCGGTCATGGACGGCCTGTTCCAAGGCGTCGAGCACGAACCCAGCCTGCGCCGAGGTGCTGACGCGCCAGCCCACGATTTTGCGGGCATAGGCATCGATGACGAAAGCCACATAGACGAACCCTTTCCAGGTGGCGACATAGGTGAAATCCGACACCCGCAGCCTGTTAGGCGCGGGTGCCCGGAACGGCCGGTTCACCTTGTCCAACAGGCACGGTGCTTTCTTGTCGGGGATCGTCGTCCTGTGCGGCTTGCCACGGATGATGCCCTGGATACCCATGCCCTTCATCAGCCGGGCGACCGTGCAGCGGGCGACATCGAACCCCTCGCGCCCCAGTTGCCGCCAGACCTTCCGTACGCCATAGACCCGCCAGTTCTCCTTGTAGACACGGCGGATCTCCGGTCGCAACGCCGCGTCCCGGCGCGCCCGGTCCGATAGTTTTTCTGGATCGGACCGTCCGGCAGGATGATTGTAGTATGTGGATGGGGCGATTGGCAGCACCTCGGCAAGATCGGCTCGACCCCGTGCGCATCGCGATGCGCATCGATGAACGACACCATCATTTCGACCGGCGGTCGAGCTCCGCCATCGCAAAATATGCTGACGCCTTACGCAGAATCTCGTTCGCCTGGCGCAGCTCACGGTTCTCCCGCTCCAGCGCCTTCATCCGCTCAGCCATCTCCGTCGGAATGCCAGCACGCCGGCCGCTGTCCACCTCGGCCTTCTTGACCCAATCGTTCAGGGTCGGCGCAGAACAGCCGATCTTGGCCGCAATCGACAGGATCGCCTGCCAACGCGAGCCATGCTGGCCCTCATTGTTCAGAACCAGCCGCACCGCGCGTTCGCGCACCTCAGGGGAAAACTTGTTCGTCGTCTTGCTCATGATGCTCCATCCTACTCAGGAGTTGGAGCCTCCGGCAAACTCGGCGCAGTTCAGTGACACCTCGTGAACAGTTGGCGTTCCTGACAACCAAATACGGGAAGCCCTTCACCGCTGAGAGCATGGGCAACTGGTTCCGTAGCACCTGCAAGGAAGCCGGCTTGCCCGATGGTTTGAGTGCCCATGGACTGCGCAAGGCGGTTGCCCGGCGTTTGGCGGAAGCCGGATGCACGACGCACCAGATTGCCGCCGTCACCGGGCACAAAACTATGAAAGAGGTCGAACGCTACACGCAGGAAGCGAACCGAGAGCAGCTTGCCGAGGTGGCAATAGCATCCATCGGGGGCAAAGAGTGAACACCGATTGACTAACCGGTTCAGCCGGTTAGTCACAAACGGAGGAAATGTGATGATTTATCAAGGCCCCGTTGGGGAAAATGGCGGAGGGGATGAGATTCGAACTCACGATACGCTTTTGACGTATACCCGCTTTCCAGGCGAGCGCCTTCAACCACTCGGCCACCCCTCCGCACTGGAGCGGCGCGGAACATACTGATCTCCGCCCCCCCACGCAAGCATTCTGTTGCGAAAATCAGAAAAATTTCTGTATATCGTTTAATTCCAACGCTTTAAGCTCCACTTCCAAGCGGTTTTCCAGCCCCAGCAGCGCCTGATATGGGTCGCCGGGCAGGTTGAACAGGGCGGCGAAGGCGGGTTCGGTCTTCAGGCCGGCGGCCTTTAAGCTGCGGATCGCCGCCTTCGCCGCCGGGAACAGGGCCAGCAAACGCGCCTCCACCCGCATATGCCGCCAAGCCATCTGGCGTTCCACCGGCAGGGCCTGGGCGAAGATTTCCACCGGTCCGCCTTCCAGGGTGAAACCCGCCACCAGGGCGGGGCCGTCAATGAAATCAGCCAGCCGGCGGCGATAATCCGGCAGGGTGCCGAACATCGCGTCCAGCCGGGGGATCAGGGCCGCAGGCTCGGCGGGGGCGGTAACCAGGATATCCAGATCAGAGCCCGGCCCCTGGATATCCAGCGGCACGGTACCGGCCAGCGCCGCATCCAGCGGGGCCAGCCGGCCCAACAGATCATGGCGAACCAGCACCGCACGGGCGCGGCGCTGGTCTTCGCTGCCCTGGGCCAGATAATCCAGCCGGCGGAAATCGGGCAGGGCGGCGTCAGCCATGCGCCTCTTCAGAGTCGCGGTGCGGTTTCACCCGCTCGCCAAAAATGGCGGTGCCGACACGGACATAGGTGGCGCCCAGCCGGGTCGCCAACTCGTAATCCCCGCTCATCCCCATGGAGATTTCCGGGATATTGTTGCGCCGGGCCAGTTCCGCCAGCAGGGCGAAATGCAGCGATGCTTCCTCCTCCACCGGCGGGATGCACATCAGGCCGGATATGGTCAACCCATGCTGATCGCGGCATTCGGCCAGGAAGGCGGGCAGTTCCGCCGGGGTGACCCCGGCCTTCTGCGGTTCCTCCCCCGTATTCACCTCCACAAACAGGCGCGGCAGGCGGCCCTGGCGGCGGCCCTCCTCGGCCAGGGCCGCCGCCAGCTTGGGTCGGTCCAGGGTCTGGATCACGTCGAACAGGGCGACGGCTTCCTTCACCTTGTTGGTCTGCAGCGGGCCGATCAGGTGCAGTTCGATATCCGCATAACGTTCCCGCAGGGAAGGGAACTTGGCCTTGGCCTCCTGCACCCGGTTTTCGCCGAAGACGCGCTGGCTGGCCGCCAGGGCTGCTTCCAGCCTTTCCAGCGGTTGCACCTTGGAGACGGCGATCAGGGTGACGGCATCCGGCCGGCGGCCGACGCTTTCCGCCTGGGCAGCAATGGCGCTGCGGATGGCAGACAGGTTGGCGGCGATATCCTGCTGCATGTCGGGGAGGGCGGAATTCTGGCTCATCTGCTGAAACCTGCTGGTGCCGGATGGGGCGGGTACGGCCGGCCCCCCGCCTTGCGGGGTTGCCAATCCGGCCCGGATACGCCACCTCTGCCATATTCCTGCCGGATCGGCCACCTAGTCCGTTACAACCAAGCCCGTCAAAATCACCGGAAGCAGAACCTTGACCCAGACGACGCCCCGCCGTGCCGCCCGCCTTGCACTGCTCGCCGCCGCCCTGATCGGGGGTTGTTTGCCGGCCGCTGCCGCCGATGGCATCCAGTTCGACTGGCATGGCGTGGCAGAGGTGACGGGGGTGCGGGCCAGCAACGCCCCGCGCGGCAGCGGTGATGGCTGGAACGCCTATGGCGGTTATGCCCTGACCGGCAACGGCACTGTCACCACCGACAGCGGCCTGTCCTATGGGCTGTCCGCCACCATCGGTTCCGGCGATTACGAGAAAAGCCAGGACCGGGTGGGCAATAATGCCGACCTGACGGTCAACGAAGCCTATCTGCATGTCACGTCTGCCTGGGGCCGCCTGCGCCTGGGGGATGAGGATGGGGCCGCCAAGCGGGCGGTGGACCTGCTGCCCCTGCTGCCTGGCGGGCAGGTGGATGGATTCTGGAACCATACGGCGGGTGCCGCCCCCTATTGGAGCCATCTGGGCCGCGACAGCGACGATGCCACCAAGGTGCTGTATGAGACGCCACGGGTGATGGGCCTGCGGGCCGGCGTCTCCTATGCCTGGAAGCGCCAGAGCCTGGTGGAGGATATCAAGAAGCCCTCCGCCATCGCGCCCGAGCGCGACATGTGGGAATTCGGCCTGAATTACCAGGGCGACTGGCAGGCCTTCTCCTATGAGCTGGCGGCTGGCTATGTGCGCGGCGATGCCGGGGCCGCCGGCATCCATGATACGGAAAGCCTGAAGCTGGCCGGCCTGCTGCTCTATGGCGGCTTCTCCGCCGGGCTCGTCTGGACCGATGATGGCAAGAGCGGCCAGCCCGTCGGTATCGCCTCCAGCCGGGGCTATACGCTGACTGGCGGCTATGAGAACGGGCCCTATGCGCTGTCCATCTGGCGACAGGCCAGCGAGCGCGGGCAGGTGGAGGATTACACCGCCTATGGCATGGGCCTGTCCTGGCGCTTCTACAAACAGACCTCGCTGGGCTTCGATCTGGTGCGCTATGACGCCGACCGGCTGCCCGGCTTCGGGGTCAGCGCCAAGGGCTGGACGGGTGCCTTGACCCTGCAGATGCGGGTTTAAGTGTCTGTCCGGAACGTTATTGAGTTTTCCGGAGTCTTGCCACCTCTCCACCGTCATTCCCGCGAAGGCGGGAATCGATACAACAGCGCGGATTTTGGATTCCCGCCTTCGCGGGAATGCCGGTTAAGTGATTGTAAATTCTTAAGAAACTTATGGACGAATGCTAAGGGTGCGCCCCCTTACCCCTTCTTCTCATGCCGGCGCAGGATGGCCAGCAGGCTGGCCAGTTCATGCGGGGTCAGCAGGTTGATATGGCGGGCCATCAGGTTGGCCGCCAGCGTATGGTCGGGTGACAGGCCGCCGGTATCCACCACCACACGCGGATCGCTGATGGCGGCCAGCCGCTCCATCTCCTCCGCCTCGTCCCAGATCAGGCCAAAATAGGTGCAGATCTGGCGCAGCAGCATGGGCGAGGGCAGACCCTTGCGCCCATGTTCCAGAGCCGACAGATAGGCGGAACTGATTTCCAGTTCCGCCGCCATCTCTTTCAGGCTGACGCCTTTGCGGGTGCGCAGGCTGCGGATTCGGTCACCAAACGGGGTCATGGGGCCTTGCTGGGAATGCAGGAACGGTCACACCCGACAGATAGCGCGCGTGCGTCAATCCTGCAGCCATTTCGTCATCTGCGGATAAGGGGCCAGTCCGTTCTGCTGCATGATCGCCATGATGCCGCATGGACCGGTCAATCCGATGGCGGCCAGGTGACCGATGCCGAAAAAATTGCCACTGTCCAGCAGGCTGACGAAACGCTGTTGTCGTTCCGGCTCCATTCGATAGCCACCGGCGAAGAAAATCACCGAGGGTGGCAGGTTCAGGGCCCGCAAGCCCGCATAGGACCAGGCAATCGCCATGGTTTCCGTGTGCCGCAGGGCCAGGGCAGCCAGCGGGTCATCATCGCCTGTGATCAGATCGCGCAGGCTTTCTTCCAGGTTGGTGCCCAACTTGCCGCGAAGCCGTGCCGGCACAATGGCCATATGCCCCGCCTCATGCAGCAGATCGCCGGACACATAAAGATGCGCCGGGTCCACCCGCAGCACGCCGTCGATAATGGTGATACCGGGCAGAAACCCCTCCGCGCCGAACGGCCCCACTTCCAGGGGCAGGCCAATGTGCCGCAAGAAGGTCACGATCTCATCGAAATATTCGCCGGATAACATATAGTGACAATCCTCACCCCGATGGTTACACAACCTTAACGCAAGTGCAGGCTCGTGCCAAAACCTCTCTTCCGGCACGTGGCGGACGATGCCGCCATTGCCGGAAAACCCTATCCGTGCTAGTCCCGCCGGCAATCCCTAACGTTCACGCCTTCAAACCGGAGCAGGCCTTTTCATGACCGACGAGACGAACGCCAACGGCATCGATACCGCCGAGGACAACAGCGCGCCGATCATGCCGCTCGTCGTCAATGTGCAGTATGTCAAGGATCTTTCCTTCGAGAATCCCAACGCCCCGCGCAGCCTGATGGCCGCCACCGAGCAGCCGAAGATCGACCTGCAGGTCGATCTGCAGGGCCAGGCCCTGGGTGAGAATGTGGCGGAGGTGCAGTTGCGCCTGCGTGTGGAAGCGACGATGGGCGAGATGACCGCCTTCATCGCCGAGCTGGTTTATTGCGGCGTCTTCACCCTGCCGCCGCTGCCGCAGGACCAGCAGCGCGCCGTGCTGCTGATCGAAGGGCCGCGCCTGCTGTTCCCGTTCGCCCGCCAGATCATCGCCGACATGACCTCCCAGGGTGGCTTCCCGCCGCTGCTGCTGCAGCCGCTGGATTTTGTCGACCTGTACCGCCGTCAGGTGCTGGGCCAGGGAATGCCGCAGACCCAGGGCAATGCGTGAAGATAGTCCCGGCCGCCTGCTGATGCGGGCGGTCAAACGGTGCTCAAACCCAAGCCCACAGTCATTCTCTGCATGAGTGTGGGCTTGGTTGCTCCTGAATGCCCTGGGTGGTCCCCGTCCCTCGCAGGGCCCGGTGCTGCATGTCGCTTGGCGGCGATGCGCAAGCGGGCCTAGGATAGAGGCCTTCTTTCCTGACGGGAAAACAAAGATGAATGCGTTGCTGAAGTCCGTTGTCGCGTTGGCCGCCCTGTCGCTGCTGGCCGGCTGCATGGCCGCCCCCGCCAAGCGGGAGGTCTCCAACGGCCTCGATCCGCGCCGCGCCTGTATTGCGCAATGCAACCGCGATAACAATGTCTGCATGGATCAGCAATCGGCCCAGAGCCGGAAGACGGATTTCGGCATGGGGGCTACCTGCAGCGCGGAGCTGCAGGGGTGCCTCGCCCGTTGCTGAGCGGGATTGTCCCGGCCCCTTAACCCCCGTCGCCACGGGTGCGGATCTTTGGGAATTCGACGCGCATCATGACCCATAAAGCCCTTCGTCTGGCCGCCCTGCCGCTGCTGGCCCTGTCCTTGTCCCTGCCGGCCCAGGCTTGGGCACAGGATCGCACCCCGCCCGCCAGCCGGTCGGAAATCACCCTGTCCTTTGCCCCGCTGGTAAAACAGGCCAGCCCGGCCGTGGTGAATATTTACACCAAGCGTCGGGTGCAGACGCAGGTATCGCCCCTGCTGCAAGACCCGCTGTTCCAGCGCTTCTTCGGGGAGGCGTTTCGCGGCATCCCGCGGGAACGGGTGGAAAGCTCGCTAGGGTCGGGCGTCATTCTGGAATCCGACGGGTTGATCGTCACCAATGCCCATGTCATCCAGGGCAGCGATGAGATCACCGTGGTGCTGGCTGATCGCCGGGAATTCCCGGCCAAGATCGTGGCCTCAGACGAAAAGGTTGATCTGGCCGTGCTGCGCATTGATCCGGGCAAGGAAAAGCTGCCCGTGCTGGCCATGCATGACAGCGACGATCTGGAGGTGGGCGATCTGGTGCTGGCCATCGGCAACCCGTTCGGCGTCGGCCAGACGGTGACCAGCGGCATCGTCTCAGCCGTGGCGCGCACGGCCGTGGGCATCTCCGACTATAATTTCTTCATCCAGACCGATGCGGCCATCAATCCCGGCAATTCCGGCGGGGCGCTGATCTCCATGGATGGCAAGCTGGTCGGCATCAATTCCGCCATCTACAGCCGGTCGGGCGGTTCCATCGGCATCGGCTTTGCCATTCCCGCCAATATGGTGCGCACGGTGGTGGATGCCGTACGCGGCGGCGGCAAGCTGGTGCGGCCCTGGATCGGGGCCGGCGGGCAGGCCGTCACCAGCGATATCGCCGCCAGCCTGGGGCTTTCCCGCCCGGCCGGCGTGCTGATCAATCAGGTGCGCAAGGGCGGCCCGGCCGACCAGTCCGGGTTGAAGGTGGGCGATGTGGTGACGGCGGTGAATGGCCGCGCCGTGGATGACCCGGATTCCATGCGCTATCGCGTCGCCACCCTGGCGGTGGGCGGCAATACCAGCCTGACCGTGCTGCGCCAGGGTAAGGAACAAAGCCTCAGCCTGCGCTTGATCGGCCCGCCGGAAACCCCGGCGCGGGATGAAACGGTGGTGACCGGCCGCAACCCGCTGGCCGGTGCCAAGGTTGCCAACCTGAACCCCGCCCTGGTGGAGGAAATCCGCTTCGAAGGCGCATCCGATGGGGTGGTGGTGCTGGATGTGGCGCGCGGTTCGTCCGCCGCCGGGCTGGGCCTGCGGCCGGGTGACCTGCTGCTGCGGGTCAATGATCAGGACATCAACAGCGTGCGTGACCTGACCGGTGCGGTGAATGGCCAAGCCCGCCGCTGGACCATCAGCGTCCGGCGCGGTGACCAGACGCTGACCACCACGGTTGGGGGGTAACTATTCCGCCAGGAAGGCCCGTACCGCCGGCACGGTGGTGGCCGGGTCTTCCTCTTGTGGCATGTGGCCCAGGCCGGGGAAGCTGACCAGCCGGCTGTTGGGCAGGGCGGCCTGGAACTTGGCCGGCGTGGTGGCGAAGGCGACCAGCCAGTCCTTTTCGCCCCAGACCAGCAGGGTCGGCGCCTGGATGCTGCGCAGCCGGTCGGTCGGATCTTCGATGCGATAGGCGCGGAGACGGTCCAGCCCGGCCTTGCGGACGCCGGGCGAAAGCCAGCTTTCATAGTAACGGTCCACCGCTTCCGGCCCGAAGCGGGCGGGATCGCCGTAAAGCGGCGACAGGGTCAGCCGCACCGTCTGCTTGTTCAGGATATAGGGGCGCAGCTTGGCGGCGGCGGGTGGCTCCACTGTCTGGCCGAAACCGATGCCGGGCAGCGGATAGCCGCCGGGTGCCACCAGCACCAGCTTTTCCACCCGGTCCGGATGGGCGGCGGCGAAAATCCAGGCGATCTGGCCGCCCAGCGAATTGCCGATCAGGCTGGCCCGCTGCACGCCCAGCGTATCCAGCAGGGCCAGCAACTGGGCAGCATCGCGTTCCGGCCCATAGGTGCCGGCGGGGTCTGGCCCGGTCAGCCCATGGCCGGCCAGATCATAGCGGATGACCCGGTAATCGCGCGACAGGTCGGCGGCCCAGCCGTCCCAGCTTTGCAGTTGCGAGGCATTGCCATGGATCATCACCAGCACCGGCGCGCCCGCCGGCCCTTCCTGGCGGACATGGAAGCGCAGATCGCCAACGGTGACAAAATCCTGCGGCCCCCGGCTGAACCGCGCCTCTGCCGCCCCGCGTGACCGGTCGGGCGTATAAAGCCAGTCAACAAACCCGCCCAGCACCAGCAGAACCAGTGCCAGCAACCCCAGCAAAATCCGCTTCAGCATCGCATCCCCCCATGGCTTTCCTGATTGCCCGCCAGGGTACGGGCGAAGGCGTGAAGATGGAAGGTGAATAAGTGTTCAGGTTGACGATGCAACCATGAAAATTGGCTTCGAGGCTGTCCTGAGCTTATGCTGGCTGGAATTTCCGTTGTGGATATGGAAGGGATGGCAGGATGGCTTTCGAAGGCAGGCTGGTACGGCTGGCCGTGGCGCCCGATCTGGTGGCGGAATTCCTGGAACGGGTCTCCGCCAATGTCGCGGGCAGCCGCCAGGAACCGCAGAACATCACCTTCGGCCTGGCCCGCAGCCCGGAAGAGGAAGCGGGACCAGATGACCAGGCCGTGTTCTATCTGTGGGAGGAATTCAGGGGTGAGGGCGCCTTCGCCCACCACCACGGGACGGCGCATTTCCAGGCTTTCCGGATCTGGCTGGAGGGCCAGCAGCAGGCCGGGCGGATTGCGGTGCGCCGGCTGGTGACGCAGCCCCTGCTACGGGACTGACTGGTTCCGGTCGGGGCGGGGGTGGCGGGTTCAGTGTGCTTGGGTCTTCATCGCCCCAGCCGCAGGCCAGCAGGGCGGCGCGCATATGCGGTGGGACCGGGGCCGTCACTGTCACCGGGTCTTTGGTGGCCTGGATGGGCACGGTGATGGCGCGTGACAATAGGTGCAACGGCAAGCCCGTCCCGTCGGGCTGCCCGCCATAGATCGGGTCACCCAGCACCGGGCAACCCAGCGACTGGGTATGCACGCGGATCTGGTGCGTGCGGCCGGTCTTCGGGTTCAGTTCCAGCCAGGCGATGGGGCCGATCCCCGGCAATTCGCCGCGCCCGCGCACCCGCCAGAGGGTGACGCTGGGCTGGCCGTTGTCGCGGTCGACCACCATGCGCCAACCACGCCTGGCATCGCTGATCTTGTGCAGGGGCAGATCAATCTTGCCGCTATTATCCGCCGGCTGGCCGGCCACCACCGCCCAATAGGTCTTGGCCACCCGCCCTTCCTGGAACAGGATACCCAGCCGGCGCAGCGCCTTGGGGTGGCGGCCCAGCACCAGACAGCCGGCGGTATCCCGGTCCAGCCGGTGGGCCAGGGAAGGCGGGTTGGGAAAGCCGAAGCGCAGGCCATCGAAATGGCTTTCCAGATTATCCCCACCCCCTGGCCCGGCATGGACGGGAATGCCGGCGGGCTTGTCCAGCACCAGCATCAACCCGTCGCGGTAGAGCAGGCGGGCCAGCAATTCTTCCTCGGTCATCATCATCCGGCGGGGTTGGCAGGGGGAGCATTTTCGTCCAGGGCGGATCGCCAAAAGGTGAAATCACCTCCTGGCGTGAATCCGCTCGCAGGCAGACCGAAGACAGCTCTAGCACGCGGGGCGGGGCTGCCTCCATCGGTCATTGCCCATGACCCTTGCTATAAACCCTGCTCGCTGCTGGAACCCGGCCGGCTTTTGGTGATGGCGCGCGACAGCAGCACCACCGGGATGATGCCCACCAGCACGATGATCAGGGCGGCGGTGCTGGCCTCCCCCAGCCGCTCATCGCTGGCCAGCGTATAGACCCGCACGGCCAGCGTGTCGAAATTGAACGGCCGTACGATCATGGTGGCCGGCAATTCCTTCATCACATCGACAAAGACCAGCAGCCCCGCCGTCAGCAGGCTGCCCTTCATGATGGGCATATGCACGCGGGCCAGCGTGGCACCCGGCGTGCGGCCCAGCACACGGGCCGCCTGATCCAGGCTGGGGCGGATCTTGCCCAGGCTGGCTTCCACCGTGTTGAAGGACACGGCCAGGAAGCGCACCAGATAGGCATAGATCAGCGCCGTCACCGTGCCGGACAGCAGAAGCCCGGTGGACAGGCCGAACTGCGCCCGCATGAAACCATCCAGGGCATTATCCAGCCGTGCCGCCGGGATCAGGATGCCGACGGCAATCACCGATCCGGGTACGGCATAGCCCATGGCGGCCACCCGTGCCGCCCCCTTCAGCCAGGGCGTGGGCTGCAGCCGCAGCCCATAGGCCATCAGGCTGGCCAGCCCCACGGCCAGCAGGGCGGTGATACCGGCCAGCGTAAAGGAATTGCCGGCCAGTTTCATGAAGGTGGGGCCGAACAGGGAATCCCCCTCCGCCACCGCCATCCGGGCCAGCACACCCAGCGGAATGATGAAACCCAGCGCCAGCGGCAACAGGCAGGCCAGCAGCGCCAGGCCCCCGCGCAAGCCGCGCAGCCGGTAACTGGGCAGGGCGCGGTATCGCCCGGTCGAATGGAAATAACGCGCCCGGCCCCGGCTGTAGCGTTCCATCACCACCAGCGCCATGACGAACAGCATCAGCACAGAGGCCAATTGCGCGGCGGCCACCGGCTCCCCCAGGGCGAACCAGGTGCGATAGATGCCGGTGGTGAAGGTATCGACGGCGAAATATTGCACGGTGCCGAAATCGGCCAGTACTTCCATCATCGACAAAGCAAGGCCAGCAGCGATGGCGGGGCGGGCCAGCGGCAGCGCCACGCGGGCAAAGCTGCGCCACGGCCCCGCCCCCAGCGTGCGCGCCACCTCCAGCACACAGACCGACTGTTCCAGAAAGGCGGCGCGGGCCAGCAGATAGACATAGGGGTACAGCACGAAGGACAGCACCGCCACCGCCCCGCCCAGGGAGCGGATATTGGGGAACCAGTAATCGTGCCGGGTCCAGCCGAACGTGTCGCGCAGGGCCGTCTGCACCGGGCCGATAAATTGCAGCAGATCGGTATAGACATAGGCCATCACATAGGCCGGCATGGCCATGGGTAGCAGCAGCGCCCATTCAAGCCAGCGCTGGCCGGGAAAACGGCACATGGTGACCAGCCAGGCCGTGCCCACCCCGATCACCAGCACCCCGCCGGCCGTGCCCAGCGCCAGGGTCAGCGTGTTGACCAGATATGTGCCCAGCACTGTGCCGGCCAGATGTTCCCATACGCCATTGCTGGGCAGGAAGATGCGGCTGCCGACAATCAACACCGGCAGCGCCACCAGCAGGGCGATCAGGCTCAGTGTGACGGCCCAGCCGGATGGCAGGCGCAGCATTGGCAGACGGGCGGGGGTGGGGTGGGGCATGGAATGGTCGCTCATGCCCTTCTTGTCCCATTCTTGCGAACGGGTCGCAATGGATTTTGGGGGTAGGGGGAGGTTTCCCGTCACCAACCCGGTTACCCCTCCATCACCTCGGCCAGCACCTCGCACAGATTCACCAGCATTCCCGCCGTGGCACCCCAGATATAGCGATCACCATAGGGGAAGGCCCAGAAATGCCGGATGGCCCCTTTGAATTCGCGGCCTTCCCGTTTGCGGTTGGCGGGGTTCAGGATGAAGGAAAGCGGCACCTCGAACACCGTATCCACCTCATAGGGATCGGGGTTCAGGATGAAGGGGGGACGCACCAGCCCCACCACCGGCACCACGCGATAGCCGGTGCGGGTGATATAGGTGTCCAGATTGCCCAGCAGCTCAATATGGTGGCGGGGCAGGCCCACCTCCTCCTCCGTCTCCCGCAGGGCGGTGGCCTGGGGATCTTCATCCTCCGGCTCCACCCCGCCGCCGGGAAAGCTGATCTGGCCGGCATGGCTGGCCAGATGGGCGGTGCGCTGGGTGAACAGGATGGTAAAACCTTCCGGCCGGTCGACCAGCGGCACCAGCACGGCGGCTTCGCGCAGTTCCCCCGGAATCAACAGGTCGGGATTGCCATCCCCATCGCCGCGCACATCAATCAGGCGCGAGGGCTGGTGCCGACGGCGCTGAAAAACCGAGCGGATATCATTTTCGCCGATACTCAGCCTTCCGGCATCGGCCCCAGTGGAAAAAATTCCCCCTCGCTCCATAACCCGATCTCGACCCCGCGCTCCGTCTCAACCGTTTCGGCCCGTTCGACCAGCTCGTAGAAAACCGCACGGTTGATGCGTGCTTCCAACGGGGTCGCCTGCGGCCCACGGATCAGGATATAGGGGTTCGGCTCCCCTGTCGCGGGGTCCGTTGATACCCGGATGGGATGATCCTTTCCGGCAGTCACCTGTTCATCCAGATTGGTGCGGAAAACCAGGGACTGATCACGGCCCTGACCGGTCGCTTCCACTGCCACTGCGACAAAGGGCGCATCCTCCACCACAATGCGCCCGCGTTCGGCCGGGGTGATCAGCCAGAAATCACCCGCCTCATCCCGGCGCAGCACGGTGGAAAACAGTTTCACCATCGCTGGGCGGCCGATGGGGCTGCCGTGATAGTACCAGGTACCGTCGCGGGCGATGCGGATATCATAGGCCTCATCTTCCGCGCTTGGCCCCTTGCGGGCACCGGCCAGCAGGCCGGCGGCCTGATCGGCGGAAAGGGAGACGGGGGCCTTATTCTGCTTGCTTTCCGGCATGGCGGCATCAAACCATGTGGTAGAGGATGGGCAGGCGACTGCACTGCCCTATTGATAACATAGTCGTGACGGCTTGGTTCTGGTACCCACTGCACTTAAGTGGATAAAGGGCCGCCGGCCTGCCGCCCCATTTCCGGTTTCAAGGGAAGATGATGGTAGACACCCTGGATTTCAGCCGTTCGACCGACCCCCAGGCCCTGCTGCGGGAGGTGGAGGCGCTGGGCGTGAAGCTGGCGGCGGCGCGCGACGCCATCGGCCGGGTGATCTATGGTCAGCAGCAGGCGATCGACCTGTCATTGGTCACGCTGCTGGCTGGTGGGCATCTGCTGCTGATCGGCGTGCCGGGGCTGGCCAAGACGCGGCTGGTGGAAACGCTAGGCACGGTGATGGGGCTGGATGAACGCCGCATCCAATGCACGCCCGACCTGATGCCGGCCGATATTCTGGGCTCCGAAGTGCTGGAGGAAGGCCAGGATGGCCGGCGTTCCTTCCGCTTCATCCCCGGCCCGGTCTTCAGCCAGTTGCTGATGGCCGATGAAATCAACCGCGCCAGCCCGCGCACCCAGTCGGCCCTGCTGCAGGCGATGCAGGAAGGGCGCGTCTCCGTCGCTGGGCATTACCACCCGCTGCCCCGCCCCTTCCATGTGCTGGCCACCCAGAACCCGCTGGAACAGGAAGGGACATACCCGCTGCCAGAGGCGCAGCTGGACCGGTTCCTGATTCAGGTGGATGTGGATTACCCGGACCGTGATGCCGAACGCCGCATGATGATCGCCACCACCGGCGCCGATGCCGCAACGGCACCCACGGTGCTGACCCCGGTGGATTTGATGGCCGCGCAGGCCCTGGTCCGCCGCATCCCGGTGGGGGACAGCGTGGTCGATGGCATTCTGGACATGGTGCGCAATGCCCGTCCCGGTGACAGCAGTCTGGCCGCCGTGCGCCAGCATGTGGCGTGGGGGCCTGGCCCGCGTGCCTCTCAGGCGCTGATGCTGGCGGCCCGCGCCCGTGCCCTGCTGGATGGGCGGCTGACGCCCTCGCTGGATGATGTGGTGGAACTGGCGGGGCCGGTGCTGCGCCACCGCATGGCGCTGAATTTCTCCGCCCGCGCCGACGGGGTGACGCTGGACGATGTGATCGACCAGCTCTGCGCGCCGCTGCGCTGACGGCGGTTTGCCCATGGCCCCCCGCCTGCCCTATGATCTCGGCGCCCAGGCGCTGCGCGCGCAACACCGGGCCGAGGATCTGGCGCTGGCCCTGCCGCCGCTGCTGCTGGCTGCCGAACGGGTGGCGGCCAGCGTGGCCCAGGGGGCGCATGGCCGCCGCCGGGTGGGTACGGGCGAGACCTTCTGGCAGTTCCGCCGCTATCAGCCCGGTGACGCGCTGACACGGGTGGATTGGCGGCAATCTGCCAAGACCGCCCATATTTTCGTGCGGGAGAATGAGTGGGAGGCGGCGCAGACCGTCTGGCTGTGGCGCGATGACAGCCCGTCCATGCATTGGCGTTCCAGTAAAGCGCTGCCCACCAAGCGGGAACGGGCCGACCTGCTGGCCTTGGCCCTGTCGGTGCTGCTGGTGCGCGGCGGGGAACGGGTGGCGCTGGCCGGCAGCGATGTGCCGGCCTCTGCCGCGCGCAGCATCATGCCCCGGCTGGCCCTGTGGCTGACGGGGCAGAGCGCATACCACCAGGGCAGTGGCCTGCCGCCCGATGAACCTTTGCCGCGCCATGCCCGGGCCGTGCTGATTGGCGATCTCTTGTCCCCGCTGGAACAGGTGCGCGCCTCTGTGTCGCGGCTGGCCGGGCGGGGTGTGCGTGGCCATCTGGTGCAGGTGCTGGACCCGGCGGAAGAAACCCTGCCTTTTGACGGGCGGGTGGAATTCCGCGGCCTGGAAGGCGAAGGCCGCCTGCTGGTGCCCAATGTGCAGGCGGTGCGCAAAGCCTATCGGGAAAAGCTGGCGGCCCAGCGCGACGGACTGGCCGCCATTGCGCGGGCCGCCGGCTGGACGCTGACCCTGCACCGTACCGACAAGCCGCCGCAGACGGCCCTGTTGTCGCTCTGGTCGTCGCTGTCGGCGGCGACGGGGCTGGATTGATGCGATGCTGAGTTTCGGAACCCTCGCCTTTGCCGCCCCCTGGCTGCTGGTTCTGCTGGCGGGCTTACCGCTGCTGTACTGGCTGCTGCGTGTCACCCCGCCCAACCCGCGTTCGGTCAGCTTCCCGGCCCTGCGCCTGCTGCTGGACCTGTCCGCGCGGGAGGAGACGCCATCGCGCACGCCGCTCTGGCTGTTGATCCTGCGGCTGCTGCTGGCGGCGCTGGTGATTTTGGCGCTGGCCCGCCCGCTGCTGAACCCCGCCGCCGACCTGCCGGGCGGCGGGCCACTATTGCTGGTGGTGGATGATGGCTGGGCGGCAGCGCGCGACTGGCCGGCGCGGCAGCAGGGCATGGAACGGTTGCTGGCCCAGGCCGACCGCCAGGGCCGCAGCGTGGCGATCCTGACGACCGCCCAAGCCGCCAATGGCGATGCGCCCGTCCTGCGCGGGCCGCTGGCGGTGGGCGATGCGCGCGCGCTGGCCCAGTCGCTGCGGCCCAGCCCCTGGGCCACCGACCGCGCGGCCGCCACCAAGGCGCTGGATGCATTCCGCCCCGATGGTTCGCCCTATATCGCCTATCTCAGCGATGGCATTGTCGCATCGGGCAATGATGCGGCCACGGCGGGGCTGCTGGCTCGGCTACGCCAGTTTGGCAGCATGGCGGTGCTGGCGGATGGGGCCGAACGCCCGGCCCTGCTGCTGCGCCCGCCGCAGGATGATGGCACCGGGCTGGTGGTGACGGTTGAACGCTCCCAGGCGGACCTGCCGCAGCCGGTTTTGCTGCGCGCGCTGGGCGAGGATGGGCGGCTGCTCAACAGCGTGGATATCCTGTTTGCCGCCGGCGAACAGCGCAAGCAGGTGAAGCTGGACCTGCCCACCGAACTGCGCAACCAGCTTTCCAGCCTGCGCCTGGAAGGCCAGGAAACGGCGGGGGCCGTGGTGCTGCTGGATGAACGCTGGCGCCGCCGCCCGGTGGGGCTGGTGTCCGGCAATGCGGCGGGGGAAACGCCGCTGCTGTCTGATCTCTATTATCTGGACAAGGCGCTGTCGCCCTTTGCCGAGGTGCGGCGCGGCGATATTGCCAAGCTGCTGGACCGCGATCTGGCGGTGCTGATCCTGGCCGATGTCGGCAACCTGTCGGAATCCGAATCGGCCCGGCTGGAGGCCTGGATGCAACAGGGCGGCGTATTGCTGCGCTTTGCCGGCCCGCGTCTGGCCCAGAATGCCGACCGGCTGGTGCCCGTTTTCCTGCGCGCCGGTGACCGCGCGCTGGGCGGGGCTTTGTCGTGGGAGGAGCCGGCGCGGCTGGCCCCCTTTGCCGAAGACAGCCCCTTTGCCGGCCTGCCCGTGCCCGATGATGTGACGGTGAAGCGGCAGGTTCTGGCTGAACCCTCGGTCGATCTGGCCGGGCGCACCTGGGCCCGGCTGGCCGATGGCACGCCGCTGGTGACAGGGGAACGCAAGGGCCGGGGCGCGCTGGTGCTGGTGCATACCAGTGCCGGGCCGGAATGGTCCAATCTGGCGCTGTCCGGTCTTTATGTCGATATGCTGCGCCGGCTGGTGGCGCTGTCCGCCGGGGTGGCCGGCGGCGAACAGGTGGGCACCTTGCCGCCGCAACAAATTCTGGATGGTTTCGGCCATCTGACCCCGCCGCCCGCCACCGCTTTCCCCATTGCCGCCAAGGCGCTGGCGGCGGCCCCGGCGGGCGGGCTGCCCGGCCCGTCGCATCCGCCCGGTTTTTATGGCACCGCCGATACAAGGCAGGTGCTGAACCTGTCGCCCGCCGTGCCCGCGCTGACCGCCATCGACCCGTTGCTGGCGGGGCTGCCGCGCACGCTCTACGCGGGCGGGGGTGAGAGAGATTTGATGCCGACCCTGCTGACCCTGGCGCTGATCCTGGGCCTGATCGACCTGCTGGCCGGCCTGTGGTTGCGCGGGCTGTTGCCGCGTGCGTCCGGCCTGCGCCGGGTGGCCCCGCTGGCCCTGCTGCTGCTGGGCGTGTCGCTGGCCCTGCCGGTGCCGCCGGCGGATGCCCAGCCATCCGCCCAGCCCGCCAGCCCGCCGGATGAAAAGGCGGTGCAGGCGGCCAATGCCAATTGGCTGGCCTATGTCCACACCGGTGACAATCTGGTGGATAATACCAGCCGGGCCGGGCTGGAAGGGCTGGGCCGCGCCCTGGATGAGCGCACCGCGATTGAGGTGGCGGGGGCCATGCCGCTCGACCTGGAAACGGATGAGCTGGCCTTCTACACCCTGATCTATTGGCCGTTGACCGACGGGCAGACCAGCCTGTCCGACCATGTGCGGGAAAAGCTGAACCGCTATATGCGCCAGGGCGGCATGGTGCTGGTGGATACCCGCGCCGGCAACGGTAGCAATGGCACCGGCCCCGGTGGTACGGCGCTGGAAGCGCTGCTGAAGGGGCTGGATATACCGCCACTGGCCCCGGTGGGGCCGGAGCATGTTTTGACCCGCGCCTTCTATCTGCTGAATGATTTTCCGGGCCGCTATGCCGGTGGGGAACTCTGGGCGGAGGCGCAGGAAGACCAGATGAATGACGGGGTTTCCGGCATCATCATCGGGGCCAATGACTGGGCGTCGGCCTGGGCGGTGGATGAAGCCGGGCGACCGCTGAACGCCATGGCATCGGGGTCCGAACGGCAGCGGGAAATGGCCATCCGTACCGGCATCAATTTCGTGATGTATGCCATGACCGGCAATTACAAGGCTGATCAGGTGCATGTGCCGGCGATCCTGGAAAGGCTGGGGCAATGAACGGGGCCGCCATCGCGCTTGATCCGCTGATCCCGCTGGGCCTGCTGCTGGGGCTGGCCGCCATCGCCCTGATCCTGTCCGCCTATGCGCTGTGGCGGCGCGCGCGCGGGGCCTGGTTGCGGCTGGGCGGTTTCACCGTCATCCTGCTGGCCCTGCTGAACCCCGCCTGGGTGGAAGAAAAGCGCGAACCGATCAAGGATGTCGCCGTCATCGTGCTGGACCAGTCGCCAAGCCAGAAGATCGGCGACCGTATGGCGCGCGGGGAAAAGGCCCTGGCCGACTTACAGCAGCGCCTGGAACGCTATACCGATCTGGATGTGCGCGTGGTGCGCAGCCAGTCCGCCGATGGGCCGGACGGGGCCACTGTCGATGAAACAAGGTTGATGGAGGCGATGACCCGCGCCGTGGCCGATGTGCCGCGCCGCCGCATCGCCGGGGCCGTGCTGATCACCGACGGGCAGGTGCATGATGTGGCCACATCCCTGCCGGGGCTGGCCGGTTTCGGCCCGGTGCATACGCTGCTGACGGGGCAGAAGGATGAGGGCGACCGCCGCCTGACCATCGTGCAGGCCCCCAGCTTCGGCATTGTCGGCAAGGATGTCTCCGTCACCATCCGGGTGGACGATCTGCCGGGCGGCGGTGACGGGGCCGCCGCCGTGCAGTTGCGCCGCGATGGGCAGCCGACAGAGGAACTGACCGTGCCGGTGGGGCAGGAGGTGTCGCTGACCCTGCCGCTGTCGCATGGCGGGGTGAATGTCTTTGAACTGACCGTGGCGGCGGGGCCGCAGGAACTGACCCTGGCCAATAACAAGGCGGCCATCGTGGTGAACGGGGTGCGCGACCGGCTGCGGGTGCTGCTGGTCTCCGGTGAGCCCCATGCCGGGGAGCGCACCTGGCGCAACCTGCTGAAGGCCGATCCCTCGGTCGATCTGGTGCATTTCACCATTCTGCGCCCGCCGGAAAAGAATGATGGCACCCCCATCCGCGAATTGTCGCTGATCGCCTTCCCGATCCGCGAGCTGTTTGAGATGAAGCTGTCGGAATTCGACCTGATCATCTTCGATCGCTATAAAAAGCGCGGTGTGATCAACAACATGTATCTGGCGAATATCGCCGAATATGTGGAAAAGGGCGGGGCCTTCCTGGAAGCCAGCGGCCCGACCTTTGCGACACCATTGTCGCTCTATCGTTCGCCGCTGGGCACCGTGCTGCCGGGGGAACCGACGGGGCAGGTGATTGAAAAGCCCTTCACGCCCAGCGTCACCGACCTGGGCCGCCGCCATCCGGTGACGGCTGGTTTGACCGATGCGGCGGACGGGGTGGGGCAGTGGGGCCGCTGGTTCCGCCAGATCGACGTGACCGCCGACCGGGGGGCGACGGTGATGGCCGGTGCCGATGGCCGCCCGCTGCTGATCCTGAACCGGGTGGGACAGGGGCGGGTGGCGCAACTGGCGTCGGATCAGATCTGGCTCTGGTCACGCGGTTATGAAGGTGGCGGGCCCCAGGCCGAACTGCTGCGCCGGCTGGCCCATTGGCTGATGAAAGAGCCGGAGCTGGAGGAAAACGACCTGCGCACCGCCGTGGATGGCAGCCGCATCACCATCAGCCGCCGTTCGCTGGAACCGGATACGCGGCCGGTGCGCGTCACCTCGCCTTCCGATGTGGAACGTGAGGTGGCGATGCGGGAGGCGGGCGATGGGCTGGCCAGTGCCAGCCTGGCCGCCACGGAACCCGGCATCTGGCGGGTAACGGATGGGGAGCGCACGGCGCTGGCCGTGGTCGGCACCCTCAACCCGCCCGAACTGGCGGATATGCGCGCCACCACGGAGAAACTGGCCCCGGTGGCCAAGGCCACGGGCGGCGGTTTCTTCTGGCTGGCGCCCGATGGTGGGGCGGGGGAGATCCCCAGCGTGCGCCGCACCCGGCCTGACCGGGATCAGGCCGGCTCGGGCTGGCTGGGCCTGCGCGCCAATGGGGATTACACGGTGACGGGTGTCACCCAGGTGCCGCTGCTGCCCGGCCTGCTGGTGCTGGCCGGCGTGCTGGGCCTGCTGCTGGCGGCCTGGCGACGCGAAGGGCGGGGCGGGTAATATCAACGTGAAGCCAAGCCGTTGGCATGTTGGTGCCGGCGAAAAAAGGGGGGCGTTCACCGCCGGGCGGCATAATCCCGCACGGCATCGCCAAAGGCAGCCAGCAGGGCGGCATAGGGCGGGTTCTCCCAGAAACGCCATTCCGGGTGCCATTGCACGCCGATGGCAAAGCCGGCCCCTTCCACCCGCACCCCCTCGATCAGCCCGTCCGGGGCCGTCGCTTCCACCGCCAGCCCGGGGGCCAGCCGGTTGATGCCCTGCTGGTGCAGGGAATTGACCATGATTTCCGTCTGACCGGTGATGCGGGCAAAGGCCCCGTCCGGGGTCAGTGCCACCTTGTGGATCGGGGCATATTGCACCTCCACCGGTTCATGTTCGGGGTCGCGGTGATCCATCAGGCCCGGCACTTCCTGCACGCGCGGGTGCAGGGTGCCGCCCAGGGCGACATTCAGTTCCTGAAAGCCCCGGCAAATGGCGAAAACGGGCAGTCCCCGCGCCAGCGCACCTTTCAGCAACGGCAGGGTGGTGGCGTCGCGGTGCGGGTCCAGCGGCGGGGTCACCATCTCATCCGGCAGGCCGTAATGGGAGGGGTGCAGGTTGCTGGGGCTGCCGGTCAGCAGCAACCCGTCCAGCCGGTCCAGCAACCCCTCCACATCCCACCAGTCACCCAGGGCCGGGATCAGCACGGGCTGGCAGCCGGCACCGTGGCTGACACCCCGGATATATTTGTCACCCACCACATGGAACGGGTGTTGTCCCAGTTCCCGCGCATCGCAGGAAAGGCCGACCAGGGGGCGATGGACGGGGGTGGTGGCAATGGTCATGATGCGGGGCTTCCGGTGGTGGCGGT
This sequence comes from Niveispirillum sp. SYP-B3756, assembly GCF_009495745.1. Classification (GTDB taxonomy): domain Bacteria; phylum Pseudomonadota; class Alphaproteobacteria; order Azospirillales; family Azospirillaceae; genus Niveispirillum. The sequence goes on along the minus strand of NZ_WIDQ01000017.1, from coordinate 55,964 downwards.
CATTCAGGATGGTACCCGCCCGGCAGCATCCGTCAATCCCGCTCCCGCCCGCGCGTGGGATTGCGGAAATAGAACTGGTCGCGGTCCAGCTTCACGCCGAATTCCGGGTTCTGCAGGGCCACCTCGGTCAGTTTGCCCTGGGCATCCAGCACGCGCCATTTGCGCAGGCCAAAGGGCGCTTCTTCAAACACCAGGGTCAGGCTGCCCAGGCCGGGATCTTTTGCCTGCACCAGGGTGATTTCCAGCAACCCGTCATCACGCGCCACCTGGGTGATCTTGACATCGCCCGACAGGGTGATCTTGTCGCGCAGCAGGAAATCCGCCAGCGTGCTGCCGATGGGGGCATTTTGCTGCTCCTTCACCTCGGCATCCCAGAAATAGACGAACTTGCCATCGGCAACGATGAAGTTCTCCACCGGGGGGGCGTAACTGATGCGCATCCGGCCCGGCCGCAGCAGGGTGAAGGTGCCGCGCGCGCTCTGCCCATTATCGGCGGTCTGGATGAAATCCGATTTCAGGCTGGTGATGCCATTCAGATAGGTTTCCGCCTTGGCCAGCAGGGCAGGCTGATCCGCCGTGGCGACGGCGGTGGCGGCCTGCACCGGGGCCGGCAGGGCAACGGGCAGGGAAAACAGCGGGGCGGCGGCCAGCAGGGCCAGAAGGATTTTGCGCATGAAAGCCTTGATAGACGCCGATCATGGCGGATTTAGGGAGGGGGCTTGCGGGGTCAGTCCCGCCCGGCATCCACCAGGGCAGCGGCGGCGGCCGCCAGGCCGCCGCGCGGGCGCAGCCGGGGGCGGATTTGCGGCACCGGGTTGAAATTGCCCGTCACCTTGTCCAGCACCTGCAGCTCGGCCCCGCCCACGTCGAACAGCAGCCCTTCCAGCTCCAGCTTGCCCGCGCGTTCCAGCTCGGCGATCCAGGGGAAGGTGCGGAGATTTTCCAGCGACAATTTCACCACGGCGCGTTCCAGCAGGGGCAGGTCCACGGATTGGCCGGGTTCCAGCCCCTGGCGTACGGTGGCCAGCGCCGGATCGGCGATGGAGACCCACTGGCTGATGAAGTCGGCCTTGGACTGGCTGCGATCATGGGTCAGCGCGGCGACACCGCCGCAGAGCGAATGGCCCATCACCACCACCGATTCCACCCCCAACTCGCGCACGGCGAATTCCAGCGCGGCGGAGGTGCCGTGATAATCCTCGCTGGGCCGGTAGGGGGGCACCAGATTGGCCACGTTGCGGATGACGAACAGGTCGCCCGGCTGGGTGGCGAAGATCAGGGTGGGATCGACCCGGCTGTCGCAGCAGGTGATCAAGGCCGCCTTCGGCTTCTGTCCGGCCCAGGCCAGGGTGCGGAACAGGCCGCGCTGTTGACGGAAATTGGTGCGGCGGAATTCCCGGAAACCGTCGATCAGATCCTTCAACATGCGCTCACCCCTGTGACCGTTCGATATCCTTATGGCACCGCACCATGCGCAGGACAGGCGGTTCTTGTCCAGACCGCACCTGTATGGTTTCCCCCTACGTCAATGCAGGGGTCGGTGACAGAATAGTTACAGCGAAGCCAGTGCCAACAGGCCCCCCGCTGCGATCAGCAGCAGGCCGGTGCCCCGGTTCAGCCACAAGGTGGCACGCGGACCGGACAGCCGGCGGGCCAGGCTGCGCCCGCCGGCCGCATAGGTCATGATCCAGCCGAACTCGATCACCAGCATGGTGCCCACCAGAATGCCCAGTTGCGGGCCCAGCGGGCTGGTCATATCGATGAATTGCGGGAAGAAGGCGGCCATGAAGATCAACGCCTTGGGGTTGCTGGCGGTGATCAGCCCGCCCTGCAGCAACAGGCCCAGCGGGCGGTTGCTGCGACCGGTGGCCGCATCTGCCGGCAGATCGCCCTGTGTATCGGTGTCCGGCACCGGCGCCCGGATCGCCTGCACCCCCAGCCAGACCAGATAGGCAACGCCCACCCATTTGAAGATCATGAAGGCCAGCGGCGATGCCTTCAGCAGCACGCCCAACCCCAGGGCTGACAGGGCCGCCATCAGCCCCAGCGACAGGCACATGCCAAGCCCACCCCAGGCGGCGCCGGCCAGCCCATGACGCACCCCCATGGCCAGCGCCGACAGCATGTTCGGCCCTGGTGTGGCGGACAGGAAGAAACAGGTGAACAGGAACAGGCCCAGCGTGTGGGAATTCATCAGGCACATCCGGAAAGGGATCGGCAGCCGCCTGTTATCCGTCAGGGGTGACGCAGTGGCGCGCGGCTCTGCGAATTATTGGCATTGACCAGCCGCAGCAACAAGGACAGAAACACTGTCCTTTCTGCGGGTGGTAACGGTTCTAGCAACTTTTCATGGGCTTGTGCCACCGGCCGCTGTGCCTGGGTCAGCAGGGCCTCCCCCGCGGCACTGGGATAGAGCAGGCGGGCGCGCCGGTTGCCGGGATCAACCTCCCGCCGGATCAGGTCACGCCCTTCCAGCCGGTCCAGCACGCCGGTCACCGTCGTGCGGTCCAGGGCGGAACGGCAGCCCAGCCAGGTCTGATCCCGGCCCGGATTTTCCACGATCAGCAGCAACATGCCGAATTGCGGCGGCGTCAGGTCCAGCCCCTGCGTTTCCTCCAGGAACAGGGCGGTGGAGATCTGCCCCAGGCGCCGGATCAGATATCCAGGCATCTCCTCCAGCGTCGGGTCGGGCTTCATCATCACTTTAACTCCCCATGGGCGGCCGCGCCTGCGGGCGTGGGAACCCCGCCATGCATGAAGCGCGCTTTTCCCCGAATCATATCATGGCCACCATTATTCAGCACACTGAATATCAGTACACAGAAAATAAGTGGCCCTGCTTTGGCCGAAGGTGAAGCCCCATGTCCAGCGACAATCCGTCCCTCCCGCCCTTTTCCCCGCACCCTTCCCGCCATGAACCCAAATCGGGGGCGCTGGGCGCGCATATGCGCTCGGCCCTGACCGGGGCGGTGGGGCGGCTGGCCGTGCCATTGTTCGCGGTGGCCACCGTGATGGCGCTGGTGCTGGTGGTGTCGGCCCGCTGGGATGGCTGGGTCGGCGGGGCGGATGTGCAGGTGACGGACAATGCCAGCATCCGCGCCGATGTCACCCGGCTGGGCGCGCGGGTGGCCGGTGCCGTGCGCCATGTCGCGGTGACGGATTACCAACGGGTTCACAAAGGCGACCTGCTGCTGGAAATCGACCCGGCCGATTATCAGGCCGATCTGGCCAAGGCGGAGGCGGGCGTCGCCTCGGCCCAGGCGACGCTGGACAATCTGGCCAACCAGATCGCCCTGCAACAGGCGACCATCGCCCAGGCAGAGGCCCAGTGGCAGGCCGCACGGGCCACGCAGCGGCAGGCCGGGCTGGAATCCACCCGCCAGGATGATCTGCTGCACCGGGGGCTGGCCGGCACGCGGCAGAAGGTGGAACAGGCCAGCGCCGACCATGACAAGGCGGCCGCCAATGCCCGCGCGGCAGAGGCCAGCGCCCAGGCGCAGCGCCGCCAACTGGATGTGCTGGCCGGCCAGCAGACGCAACGCACGGCGGAACTGCGCGCGGCAGAGGCAACCCTGCAGGCCGCCCGGCTGAAACTGGCCTATACCCGCGTCACCGCGCCTGTGGATGGGGTGGTGGGGGAAGCGCAGGTGCATGAAGGCGATTATGTCAGCGCCGGCAGCAGCCTGATCAGCCTGGTGCCGCTGCCCGATGTGCATGTGGTGGCCAATTACAAGGAAACCCAGCTGACCCGCGTCGCCCCCGGTCAGGCGGTGGAAGTGGCGGTGGACATGTTCCCCGGTCAGGTGCTGCGCGGCCATGTCGCCCTTCTGTCGCCGGCCAGCGGTGCCACCTTTGCCCTGCTGCCGCCGGATAATGCCACGGGCAATTTCACCAAGGTGGTGCAGCGCATTTCCGTGCGGATCGAACTGGAACCCGGACAAAAGCTTCTGGAGCGCCTGCGCCCCGGCATGTCGGTGGAAACCCGCATCCATACGGACAGCACGCCCCTGCCATTGGATGACAAGGCGGCCCAGGTGGCAGAGCGCGCATCATGACCAGCCAGCCGATCAGCGCCGGGCCGATTTCCGTCGGCCGCCGCTCCCACCATCCGCTGCTGGCGGTGGTGGCGGTGCTGCTGGGCGCTTACATGACCAATTTCCACTCAAGGCTGTTTTCCACCGGGCTGGCCGATCTGCGCGGTGCCTTTGGCCTGGGCATGGATGAAGGATCGTGGCTGAACAGTGTCGCCATGGCGCCGCAGATTTTCATCGCGCCTTGTGTCGCCTGGCTGGTGGTGGTGTTTGGCGTACGCCGGGTGTTGGTGGTGCCGGCCTTTCTCTATGCCTTGCTCTGCCTGGCGATCCCTTTGCTGCGCGACCCCGGCATGGTGCTGGTGCTGCATGTGCTGCAGGGCCTGCTGCTGGGCCTGTTCGTGCCGGCCACCATCAGCATCATTCTGCGGAACCTGCCGATGAAATGGTGGGCGCCGGCCATTGCCATCTATGTGTTCCGTCAGGCCTTTGCCATCAATTCGGGCGTGGAGCTGGTGGGGCTCTATGTCGGGCAATGGGGCTGGCAATGGCTCTATTGGCAGGATGTCGTGCTGGCCCCGCTGCTGGCGCTCTGCGCTTATTATGGTGCGCCGCGCGAACCGGCCAACCGGGAATTGCTGGCAGAGGCCGATTGGGGCGGCATGTTGCTGTTCGGGGCCGGGCTGGCCATGCTCTATATCGGGCTGGATCAGGGCAATCGGCTGGACTGGTTGTCATCGGGTCTGGTGGTGGGGCTGCTGGCCGGTGGCGTGTTGTTGCTGCTGCTGTTCTGCGTGAATGAGGCGCTGGTGCCACAGCCTTGGGCCAGCGCCAGCGTGGTGCTGTCGCGCAATATCGGGCTGTTGCTGCTGGTGGCCACGCTCTACACCGTCACTTCCATCTCCAATTCCACCCTGATCCCCAATTTCCTGACCAGCGTGGCGCATCTGCGGCCCGAACAGACGGGGCCGCTGCTGCTGCATTACGGGGCCCTGCCGCTGTTCGTGGTGATGCCGCTTTCCGTCTGGCTGCTGGGCCGCATTGATGGGCGGCTGATGATCACCATCGGGCTGGCGGCCTTTGCCCTGGCCGCCTGGATGGGGACGCGGCTGACCCATGATTGGGGGCCGGGGGATTTCACCGGCATGGTGCTGATCCAGTCGCTGGGCCATTGCTTCACCTTCCTGCCGGTGGTGTTGCTGTCGTTGGCCAATGTCAACCCGGCCCGCGCCACGGCCATTTCCGCCTATATCCAGGTGCTGCGGGTGGATGGGGTGGCGCTGGCCGGTGCCTTGACCAGCACTTGGCTGCGCCAGTCCGAACAGGTGCATTCCAACCTGATCGGCCTGCATGTGGAACAGGGCGATCCCGGCGTGACCGCCCTGTTAAGCCAATTGACCCACCGTTTCGCCGGCAGTGCCGGGGATGCTGGGGCCAAGGCGCTTTCCACCCTGTCCGGCTTTGTGCAGCGGGAGGCGACGGTGCTGTCTTACATTGACGGGTTCTGGCTCTGCTTCTGGGTGGCGCTGGTGGCCATTCTGCTGACCGCCCTGATCGGCCGTGCCCCGGTCAGCCCCTTCACCCCGGCGCGGGGGCGGTGAGGGGAGGGGGAAGCGCCGGGCCGGGCCGCCGGTTTTTTTCCAGGGGTTCGCTTTCTTGGTGCTATTGCATTCATATTTAAACGCGATCACTCTTCTGCCGGACTGCCATCCACGCTTTATCTGAAGGGATTGCTCATGCGCTTTCTGCTCTCCGCTGCTGTGACGCTCATGGCCGTGACCGCTGCCGTTGCCCAGCCAGGGGGCGGATCGGGTGGGGCCGCCGCCTGTGCTGTCGATACCGAAAAGATGATGCAATTGGCGCCGGAGGCGTTCGATCAGGATACGGAAGACGGTTGGCGTCCCCTTGCCGCCCGCCCAGGCTGCGAGAAGGCCAGCGCCAACCTGATCAATAGCTACATTGAACGGAATTGGGGGCGGATTCCGCAGGGACTTATTCATCTCATGTATTGGCACGCCGGGCAGATGGAAGCGCGAGCGGGGGATTATCGGCTGGCGATCCCGCTGATGATGGCCGGCGTGGCCCCCACCCAAAGAACCCAGGAAATGGGCTTTCACGAATATGCCCAGGGAACCATCGCCTTTCTGAACCGCGATCTGGCGGGATTGCGGGCGGCGCGGCAACGGCTGGCGGCTCTGCCGGAACCTGACTGGTTCAAGGAGGAGTTCAAGGAAGCCCCTTCCATTAAATGGCCGGCCAATCTCAATATTCTCGATGGGTTGATCCGCTGCTTTGATGCACCCTATGCCACAGCCTATGGAAATAATTGCCCGCAGGCGAAGGCGGCACCGTAAGGTTGCCTGATCCTATTCCAATCTCCCTTGATCGTGACCGATCAAGGGAGATTTTTTGTTCCCTCAGGCGCCGGGCGGGCGCTTCCGCGCCCTTGGCTTGCGCCGCTACCAAGCGGCGGGCCGGCGGTCGCCGGCCTCCAAGCCGCCTAAAGGTCAAGCTTTAGGCGGCTTGGTATTATTCCTCCACATTGCGCATCCAGTCGGCCAGCGGGGCCAGCGCGCGCAGGATGACCAGCCGGGCCTTCTCGTCCGGCACCGTCTGGTCCAGCGCGCGCTTCATGCATAAAAGCCAGGCATCGCGGTCGGACAGGTTGACCCGGAAGCCCATATGGCGGGCGCGCAGCCTGGGATGGCCGCGTTCGGCCGAATAATCCCCCGGTCCGCCCATCCATTGCGCCAGATAAAGCTTCAGCACCCGCCGCGTCTCCGTCAGATCGGCGGCATGGATGGCGCGCAGCTCCCGCGCCTCCGGCAGCGTGTCCATCAGGTCGTAAAAACAATCGACCAGCCGGTCGACCACCGGCTGCCCGCCAATATGGTCAAAAATGCTGACGGCGCCTTCGGTCTCGCTGCTCATGCCTGTATTCCGGTCATCGGCTGGATGGGGGAAGGTTGCATAGCAGCCGGGGGGAGGGGCCCCTATGTGGCACACCGCCCCAGGCCCCAGCCTCAATTCACCCGTTCATTATCATCGATATTGCGGGCCAGCACTTCGCGCTTGCCGGCATGGTTGGCCTTGCTGATCACGCCTTCCTTCTCCATCCGTTCAATCAGGCGGGCGGCGGAGTTATAGCCGATGCGCAGATGGCGCTGGATGAAGCTGGTGGAGGCCTTGCCCTCCTTCGTCACCACCGCCACGGCCTGATCATAGAGATCATCGCCGGATGCCATGGCATTGCCGCTGCCACTGCCGCCATCGTCCCCGCCGCCGGCTTCCTCATCCTCTTCCTCGGTGACGGCATCGACATAGGCGGGCTCACCCTGGGCCTTCAGGAAGCGCACCACCTGTTCCACCTCCTCATCCCGGACGAAGGGACCATGCACGCGGGTGATGCGGCCGCCGCCGGCCATATAGAGCATGTCGCCCTGGCCCAGCAATTGTTCGGCCCCCTGTTCGCCCAGGATGGTGCGGCTGTCGATTTTTGACGTCACCTGGAAGCTGATGCGGGTGGGGAAATTGGCCTTGATGGTGCCGGTGATCACATCCACCGACGGGCGCTGGGTGGCCATGATCAGGTGGATGCCGGCGGCGCGCGCCATCTGGGCTAGACGCTGGATGGCGGCCTCAATATCCTTGCCGGCCACCAGCATCAGGTCGGCCATTTCGTCGACAATGACAACGATATAGGGCAGTTCCGTCAGGTCGAGCGGATGTTCCTCGAAAATCGGCTTGCCGGTATCGGGGTCAAAGCCGGTCTGCACCCGGCGCGTGAGAATTTCGCCATTCTGCCGGGCTTCGCGCAGGCGGGCATTATAGCCATCAATATTGCGCACCTGCAGCTTGGACATGTTGCGGTAACGGTCCTCCATCTCCCGCACCGCCCATTTCAGCGCCACCACCGCCTTTTTCGGATCGGTGACGACGGGGGCCAGCAGGTGCGGAATGCCTTCATAGATGGACAGTTCCAGCATCTTGGGATCGACCATGATGAAGCGGCACTTGTCCGGCGGCAGCCGGTAGAGCAGCGACAGGATCATGGTGTTGATGGCCACCGACTTGCCCGAACCGGTGGTACCGGCCACCAGCAGGTGCGGCATCCGGGCCAGATCGGCGATGATCGGCCCGCCGCCAATATCCTTGCCCAGGATCAGGGCCAGTTTCTGCTGGCTCTTCTCATAGGCGTCCGACATCAGCAATTCGCGCAGGTACACCGTCTCACGCCGCTGGTTGGGCATTTCAATGCCGATGACATTGCGGCCCGGCACCACGGCCACACGCACGGAAACGGCACTCATCGACCGGGCAATATCATCGGCCAGGCCGATGACGCGGGCGGATTTCACGCCGGGGGCCGGTTCCAGCTCATACAAGGTCACCACCGGGCCGGGGCTGACCTTGACGATCTGCCCGCGCACGCCGAAATCATCCAGTACCGTCTCCAGCATCTCCGCATTGCGCTGGATCGCCGCTTCATCCATGGCGGGGCCGATGCCGGGGGGCGGCAATTGCATGATATCGACGGGCGGCAATTCATGATCGCCGCGGATTTCCGTTTCCATCGGCAGGCCGGGCTGGCGGGCCTTCTCCATCTTGCGGGCCACGTCCGGCAGGATGGGCTTGGGCCCGCGTTCCACCACCGGGGCCGGACGGCGGCGTTCCTCCGCCCCGCTCGGGGCGGGGGCGGTCGGAGCCGGCGGCGGCGGGGGGGCTGCCAGCGGCAGTTCATCGGTGGGGGCGGGTGGGGTATTGCCAAAGCTGGGGACGGCACGGGTGCCGCTGGCGATGGGTGCCGCTGCCGGGGGGGATGCACGCCGACCGGGCAGGCGGGCCTTCAATCCGGCCAGCCCTCGGGCCAGCAGGCCGGCCGGCGCTTCGGCGGGATGATCGTCGGCCGGGGCATCGGTCCAGCGGGTGGTGGGGATGGGGGCCGCCGAAGCCGCCGCCTTGCGCGCCTTCCACCAGCGGCGCAGATCGCCCAGCGATTCCCGTGCGGTGGACAGGCGGATGCCCAGGGCGGCCAGCAGCGCCAGCATAAAGGGCAGCAGCAGCGTCAGCGCCAGCACGGGCAGGGCTAGCACCCCCAGCAGATCGCCCGCCAGCCGGGCCAGCGGGTTGATCAGCATCAGCCCGGCGCTGCCCCCGGCTGCCGGCGCCCCGGTGATGGCGATCAGCAGCATGGCCGACAGCAGCACTGCCAGCATGGCGGCCAGAATCCGCAATGGCCATTGCCGGATTGACCGGTGCCGCAACAGCGACAGGCCCCAGCCCCCGGCAATGAAAACGATGCTGAAAGCGGCAAACCCCAGCGTCTGCCACAACAGATCAGCCGTATAGGCACCGGGCAGGCCCAGCATGTTGCGCACCAGCGCCGCCTCGTTGGGCACCGCCGTGCTGAAGGAGGGGTCGCGTGAGTTATAGCTGGCCAGGGCGGCCGACAGGGCCAGGGCGAGCCCGAGAATGCCAAGCCCCCCGGCTTCCCGCAGCCGGCGCTTCAAAAACACCAGGGTGCCTTCCGGCAGCAGCCGCCCCTTGGAAACGCCGCGTGCCGGTGCGGGGGCGGCAGCCGGACCGGGGGCCGCACCGCGTGGCCCGGTGGGACGGCCGGTCTGGGGGGAACGGGGGGCGGGGCGGCTCGACATCATGCTCTCTTGCTGCTTCCAAACCGGATGGGTCAGGCCAGGATGCGGCCCAACTGGTCCAGCGACCGGGCCATGGTTTCGGTATCATGCACCAGGGCAACACGGATATAGCGGTGCCCGTGATTATAGCCGGTGGCGTCCGGCTGGGTCAGATAGGCGCCGGGCAGCACCCGGATCGCCCCTTCCTGCCACAGACGCCGGGCCGCTTCCTCCCCGCTGCCGCAGGCATCGCCGACATCCAGCCAGAGGAAGAAGCCGCCATCGGGGCGGTAAAAGCCCAGCCGGCCGGCCAGGGCGGCTTCTGCCGCATCAATATTGGCACGGTAAAGCCGCCGGTTCAGTTCCACATGCGTTTCATCCTGCCAAAGAGCGGTGGCCGCCGCCATGGACGGCAGCGGCACCCCCGGTAGGGAATAGTTACGCAAGCGGGTAAATGTGCGGATTAAAGCCGGGTCACCTGCCACGAAACCGGAACGAAGCCCAGCCGCACTGGACCGTTTCGACAGCGAATGGAAAACCAGCAGGTTGGAAAGCCCCGCCCCCAGGGCCAGGGCCGCTTCCAGCCCGCCCGGCGGCGGCGCCTTGTCCCACAGCTCCGCATAGCATTCATCGATGGCCAGCACGAATCCGAAGGTCCGCGCCAGGGTGATGGCGCGCTTCAGATAATCCAGGCTGGCCACGGCCCCTTGCGGGTTGGCGGGGGTGCAGAGATAGAACAGGCTGGTGCGGGCCCAGGTTTCTTCCGGCACTGCATCCAGATCGGGCAGGAAGCCGGTTTCGCGTGTGCCATTCAGGAAGACCGGTTCGGCCCCCGCCATCACGGCCGCCCCCTGATAGACGGCGTAGAACGGGTTGGGGATCAGCACCACCGGCTTCTTGCCGGCCTTTTCCGCCGGCACCACCATCTGGGCCAGCAGATAGAGCGCTTCACGCGTGCCGCTGACCGGCAGGATGGCACTGTCGGCTTCCACCATGCCGGGGGGCAGTTGGTAACGCCGGTTCAGCCAGGTGGAGACGGCGGCGCGGAATTCCGGTGTGCCGGCCACGGGTGGATATTTGCCCCACAGGGTGGACGCCGCCGCCATCGCTTCCAGCATCAGGGCGGGCGGCTGGTTCTGCGGCTCCCCAATCGTCAGGATGGTGGGGGGCGTATTGGCGCGCGGCTTTACATCGGCCAGCAAAGCCGCCAGCCGGGGGAAAGGATATTCGCTGAGCCCACCCAGCCTGTCATTGAGGGCGGGCATCACAGCACCCGTGTCCGCTTCACGCATCACATGCCTATGGATCTGGAACCGCTTCGTGATGCCGGTTTACCACCGGCATCTGGCCGCGCTGATTGTAACCCGCCGGCCTTGCGCGGCACAAGCCGGGTGCCACCCCACCAAAAGGGGTGGAGAGTCCCGTGATTCCAAAGGCTTGTGGATAAAAACTGAGAAAAACGTTGAAAACTTTTCTAAACCATTGATCTGATTCGGAAATTTTGGTGAACGAATCAGGAAAAACCGTTCATGGAACCTTCCGCGAACAGGGTTATCCACAGCTTATCCCCTTGGTATGGAAGGGGAAGTTTGAACAGGTTAATGGTGGGATGCTGAAATGGAGACGGCCGGGCGATGGGATCGCCCGGCCGGTTTAGGCACCCAGCGGACCGCTTGGCGCGGCCCGTTGGATATGATCTTATACCAATCTCCCTTGATCGTGACCGATCCAGGGAGATTTTTGTTCCCTCAGGCGCCGGGCGGGCGCATCCGCGCCCTTGGCTTGCGCCGCACGTGCGGCGGGCCGGCGGTCGCCGGCCTCCGACCCGCCTAAAGGTCAACCTTTAGGCGGGTTGGTATTAGAGTCCGTCTACAAACTTCTTACGCTTTTCCGGCCATTTAACCGTCATTCCCGCGCAGGCGGGAATCCATACGACAGCACGGATTTTGGATTCCCGCCTGCGCGGAAATGACGGTGCTGAAATGGTGCGCTTTCAAAGCGCACCATAATTTTCCGGGCAGACTTTTACAACGCGTCGGCGTTCTGCTCGCCGGTGCGGATACGCACGGTCTGCACCACGTCCAGCACGAAGATCTTGCCGTCGCCGATGCGGCCGGTATTGGCGGCCTTCTGAATGGCCTCGACGACGCTGTCCACCAGCTCATCCGTGACGGCCACTTCCACCTTCACTTTGGGCAGGAAGCTGACGGAATATTCCGCACCACGGTAAATCTCGGTCTGCCCTTTCTGACGGCCAAAGCCCTTGACCTCCGACACGGTGAGGCCCTGGATGCCGAGCGCCGTCAGGGCCTCGCGCACCTCGTCCAGCTTGAACGGCTTGATGATGGCCATGACGAGCTTCATTGCGCTCTCCCTTCCTCTGGCGTGAACAGGTATCAACCACTGGTTCCCGGCGCTGGCCCTTGCTGTGGCCCCGGCGCGTACCGATGATAACTTACAAGAAACGTGCCGCAGCCATTTTCCGCCATAGACGGGCAAAAATAACGGGACACTGCCCTTAATGGGCGCAGATGTCGCACTGACATGGCTAAAATTTGGGCATGTCAGTGCTGTTTGTCAGATGTGACCGATGGCGGCCTGGACAAGCTGCGACAAGTGCCTAATTCTGCGCCTTATGACGACGCATGACACATCCCGCCCGACCGACGCCCCCGCCAGCGGCACCGCCGGTCACCGCCCGTCCCCGGCCCTGGCGACCGGGGCCGACCTGCAGGCTGACATCATCATTGTCGGCGGTGGTCTGGCCGGGTTGACGCTGGCTTGTGCCCTGGGCACGGCGGGCGTGCCCTGTATTGTCATCGACAAGGACGCACCGGATGACCAGTTGCTGCCTGATTTTGACGGGCGCACCACGGCCATCGCCTATGGATCGGGCATGGTGCTGGAAGGGGCGGGCATCTGGCAGCATCTGGAGGGCCAGGTCGGGCCGATGCTGGATATCCGGGTGACGGACCAGAATTCGCCGCTGTTCCTGCATTATGACCACCGGGAGGTGGGGGACCAGCCCTTCGGCTGGATCATTGAGAATCGGCATATGCGCCGCGCCCTGTTCCGCCGGCTGACGGAGCTGGCGGGTACCGTCACCCATCTGGCCCCGATGGCGGTGACCGGCATGGTGCGCGATGGCGGCGGTGTTTTGGTCACGCTGGCCGATGGGCGGCGCGTGGCCGGCCGGCTGGTGGTGGGGGCGGATGGCAAAAAAAGCTTCTGCCGCGACCATGCCGGCATCCGCCAGATCGGCTGGTCCTATCAGCAGCACGCCATTGTCTGCACGTTGCAGCATGAGATTGATCATGGCGGGGTGGCGGTGGAGCTGTTCCTGCCGGCCGGCCCCTTTGCCATGCTGCCGCTGGCCGGCGGGCACCATACCAGCATCGTCTGGACCGAACGGTCGCGGATGGTGGATTTCTACATGAACCTGCCCGAACCCCGCTTCCAGGCGGAGCTGCAGGCCCGCGTCGGCGACTGGCTGGGCCGGGTGACGCCGGTGCCCGGCCGCTGGTCCTGGCCGCTGGGCCTGTCCCATGCCGAACGCTATACCGACACGCGGCTGGCGCTGGTGAGTGAGAGCGCGCATGGGATGCACCCGATCGCCGGCCAGGGGCTGAATGTCGGCATCCGCGATGTGGCGGCCCTGGCCGAAGTGGTGGTGGATGCCATCCGCGTCGGGCTGGACCCCGGTGCAGCGGATGTGCTGGAACGCTATCAGCGCTGGCGGCGGTTCGACACCGTGTCGCTGCTGGCCACCACCGACACGCTGACCCGCCTGTTCAGCAATGATATCGCCCCGCTGGCCCATGCCCGCCGGCTGGGCATGGCGGCGATTGACCGGCTGCCGCCGCTGCAGCCGATGAAAAAGCTGCTCATGCGCCACGCCATGGGCATTGTCGGCGAATTGCCCCGGCTGGTGCGGGGGGAGGCGCTTTAACAGGGTTTGGCACATGTCGTGGAACCAATGGCCATTGGCCAATGGTTCCACGAAACCTCAATTGCCGGGCGGGCATAATGTGTCCCTGTTGACGCCCTCTGCCGCTTTTTATTCCGCCTTCAGCACGCCGCGTTCCAACTGGTCGCGTTCGATGCTCTCGAACAGGGCGCGGAAATTGCCCTCACCAAAGCCATCATCCCCCTTGCGCTGGATGATCTCAAAGAAGATCGGGCCGATCACCGTGGCGGTGAAGATCTGCAGCAGCAGCCCGCCGCCCGGCGCGCCATCCAGCAGGATGCCGCGCTGGCGCAATTCTTCCGTCGGCTGGCCATGGCCGGGCAGCCGTTCTGCCAGCATGTCGTAGTAGGCGGCCGGCGGCGGGGTCATGAATGTGATGCCGTTTGCCTTCAGCGCATCATAGGTCTTGATGATATCGTCGGTGGCCAGCGCGATATGCTGGATGCCTTCGCCCTTGTACTCGCGCAAATATTCCTCGATCTGGTCGACGCGGCCTTCGACGCCGGCACTTTCGTTGATCGGGATGCGGATCTTGCCGCAGGGTGCGGTCAGCGCCCGGCTCTTCAGGCCGGTCAGCTTGCCTTCAATGTCGAAATAGCGAATCTGCTGGAAATTGAAGAGCTTGTTGTAGAAATCGAACCAATGGTCCATGCGGCCGCGATGGACATTGTGGGTCAGATGGTCCACCAGCGTCAGGCCGCAACCGGTGGGGTGCTGTTCGGCCCCTTCCACCGGCACGAAGTCGATATCATAGATCGATGCCGGGCTTTGCGTGCGATCCACCAGATAGATCAGGCTGCCGCCGATCCCTTCGATGGCAGGGATGTTCAGTTCCATCGGGCCGACGGTGCCCTTCACATCCTGCGCCCCCAGTTCCAGGGCGCGGCGATGGGCGAAGGCGGCATCCTTGACCCGGAAAGCCATGGCACAGGCGCTGGGCCCATGGGCGCGGGCGAATTGCTGGGCCAGGCTTTCCGGCTCCCCATTGACGATGAAGTTAATATCGCCCTGGCGGAACAGGCTGACCTTCTTGGACCGGTGGGTGGCCACCTTGGTGAAGCCCAGCGTGACGAACAGCGCTTCCAGCGCCGCCACATCGGGGGCGGTATATTCAACAAACTCAAACCCGTCGGTGCCCATGGGGTTGTCCCACAGGTTACCCACCAGCTTACCGTTCTCCACCCGCGCACTCATGCCGCCATCCACCATCGCCGCCTCCCGCTATCTGGTTTGCTCCTGGAATTGTTTCAGATGATACGATAAGTCGCGGGGCATGTCCTTGCGAAGTGTGGGCGGAAAGGCGCATTCTGCGGTGACAAATTGCGCAAAAACTTTCAAATGGGGTGGAAGATGAAGGAAAGTGGATTGGACGCGGCAGATATCCGCATACTTTTTGCGTTGCAGCGCAATGGCCGGCTTTCCAATGTTGATCTGGCCGAACAGGTGGGCCTGTCACCCAGCCCTTGCCTGCGCCGGGTGCGCGATCTGGAGGAGAAAGGCTTCATCCAGGGCTATACCGCCATCCTGGACCGGCGGAAGCTGGGCATGGGGGTGGTGGCCTTTGTCGAGGTGAAGATCGACCAGAATGCCGAAGGCGACGCCGATTTCCGGCGCGGCATTCTGCTGCTGCCGGAGGTGGTGTCCTGCTTCGTGATGACGGGGACGATGGATTACCTGCTGCAGGTGGTGGTGGAGGATCTGGACGCGTTCGCCGATCTCTCCATGCGCAAGCTTCTGTCGATCAAGGGGGTGAAGGAGGTGAAATCCAGCTTCGTGCTGGATGTGGTGAAGCATTCCACCAACCTGCCCTTGCCGCGCCCTGGTGCGGGCGCTTGAAGAACTGGTCAGGCGCAAACGCCAGTTCGGAACGCCTTTTTTCTTTCGACGCCTGGGCGTTCCAGTACCGTCATTCCCGCCTTCGCGGGAATGACGGTTATAGCGCTGGAAATAAAGGAAAATTTCCGGAACGCCCTCTCAAGGCCGCCAACCGCCCAGCGGGTAATCCTGTAACGGGTGATATGCCACCCCCGATGAACCCCGCACACTTTCATAGAGCGTGAAGCGGTCCACCGGGAACGGCCCTTCCCGCAACAGCCCATGGGTTTCCATGTAAAGCCCCAGCCGGGTGGCCGGGGTTTCCTTCAGATAGGCCAGGGTGACATGGGGGCTGAACTTGCGCTCTTCCGGCGGCAGCCCGGCGCGGACCAGGGCGGATTCCACCTTGGCCTGCAGGTGCAGCAGCGGGTCGCAGGGGGCCACCCCGGCCCAGAGCGCGTGCTGGCGGTGGCCCTGGCCGAAACTGCCGACACCACCCAGCGTCAGGCTGAAATCCGGGGCCACCACCAGATCAAGAGCGGCATCCACATCCTGCGCCGTACCTTCATCCACCTCCCCGATATAGCGCAGGGTGAGGTGATAATTCTCCGGCGCTACCCAGCGCGCACCGGGCAGCCCGGCGGCCCGCCGGGCCAACCCGTCACAGATGGTTTCCGGCATCGCAATGCCGACAAACAGGCGCAGCATGTGAATGCCCCCGGCCCGGACGATTACAGACAGGGGTTGGGGTTGGCGGCCTGGACCTGATCCAGCTCCGCCAGCAGTTCCGCCGACAGGGTGATGTCGCCTGCCCCGATGGCGATGCGCAACTGGTCGATGCTGGTGGCGCCGATGATGCTGCTGGTGACGAACCGCTTGGTCAGGGTGAAGGCAATGGCCATCTGCGCCGGGTCCAGCCCATGGCGGCGGGCAATATCCAGATAGGCCAGCGTCGCTGCCTCCCCACGCGGATTATCATAGCGGGAGCCGCGATTATCGATGGAGCGGCGGGAACCGGGCGGGATGGCACCATTCACATATTTGCCCGTCAGCGTGCCACCGGCCAGAGGCGAATAGGCCAGCAGCCCCACATCCTCTCGCAAGGCCACTTCGCTGAGGCCCGATTCGAAACTGCGGTTCAGCAGGCTATAGGGGTTCTGGATGGAGACGACGCGTTCCAGCCCCAGCCGTTCGGCCGCCATGATGAAGCGCATTACGCCCCAGGGCGTCTCATTCGACAGGCCGATATGGCGCACCTTGCCCTGGCGCACCAGATCGGACAGGGCGGCCAGCGTCTCCTCAATCGGCACCTCACCCGGTTCGGCTGCTGGATGTTCAACGATGCGGCCGAACCTGTCGGCCTTCCGGTCGGGCCAATGCAGCTGGTACAGGTCCAGATAATCGGTGCGCAGCCGCTTCAGGCTGGCCTCGATGGCGGCATTGATGTTGGCGCGGTCAGCACGCGCCTTGCCGCCGCGCAGATAGGGGAAGCCGCCGTCGGTATTGCCCACCACCTTGCTGGCCAGCACCACATCCTTGCGCCGGCCGGTGCGGGCAAACCAATTGCCGATGATTTCTTCCGTCCGGCCATAGGTTTCCGGCGATGGCGGGGCGGAATACATTTCCGCCGTATCCCAGAATGTCAGCCCATGATCCAGTGCCAGATCCATCTGGGCGAAGCCTTCAGCCTCTGTGTTCTGGCGGCCCCAGGTCATGGTGCCCAGGCAGATTGACGGCACCCGCAGATCGGTGCGGCCCAGCGTGCGATGATCCATCGGCCAATTCCCTGCACGAATGAAATTGCCCCACCATAGGGGCAAGAAGGCCGGTCTTTTAACCTTTATTTTCAGCCGGTACGGCGACCGCCATCACAGGCGCAGAAACGGGTTCAGCAGCCGCAGGAACCGCCCGGTCAGGCGCAGCGGCGCATCCGTCACCGCCAGACAGATGCAGTCGCCATCATCATCGGCCACCGGGCGATGGTCGATGCTGGGGTCGGTGACGGCCAGATCGCCGCGCAGGAAATGCCCCGTCTCATCGGCGAAACCGCCGGCCAGCACCAGGGTCAGCTCATTACCATGATGGGTATGGCGCGGCATCCCCATGCCGCCGCGGATACGCATCATCCGCACCCGGCTGCGGCGACGATCGCCACAGACGATATCCGCCTCTTCCAGGCCGGGAATGGTGCGCGACCAGCCGATACGGTCAATATCGCCGCCAACATAGGATCGCAGTGGTTCCGGCAGCACCGGGGCCGGCCCGGCCGGGCGACGCCGTGCCACGGGCAGGGGGATCGGGTCGTGGCTGGGTTCATCCAGCCGGGCCAGCACGGCCTCCAGCGTGCCGGCCCCCAGGGCTGCCGGGGCCAGATCGTCGATCAGGGCACCGCCCACCGCTTCCAGCCGCGTCACCTCCGCCCGGCAGCGGGGGCAGAGCGCCAGATGGGTGGCGACCACCAGCGACATGGCCTCATCCAGCCCGCCGGCGGCATAAGCCAGCAGCAGATCCTCTGTCGGGTGATGGGAAGGGGCCATCGTGGCGGCCTGGAGGAAATGATCCAACGGTTCCATCATGCACCCCCGCCCAGTTCCGCCGGGTCCAGCGCCTTGCGCAGGCGGGCCAGCGCCAGCCGCAGCCGGGACTTCACCGTCCCCAGCGGCAGGTTGCTTTCCTGCGCGATGGCGCTGTGCGCCTTATCCTGGAAATAGGCCATCTTCAATAATTCCGCCTGTTCGGCCGGCAGTTCCCGGATTGCCCGGTGCAGCCTGACCGACTGTTCCTCAATCATCATCCCTTCATCCGCCGCATTCACCGGGGCCGGCACCAGGGCCGGATCGTCCGGATCAATCTCCGGCCGCCTTTCCTGGCGCAGCCGGTCGATGCGGCGGTTGCGGGCGATGGTGAAAATCCAGGTGCCGGCGGCAGAAAGGGCGGGGTCGAAACTGCCGGCCCGGCGCCAGACCGTCACCATGACATCCTGGACAATCTCCTCCGCCAATCCGGCATCGGCCCCACCCTTTAACAGGAAGGATTTCAGCCGGGGGGCGAAATGATGAAACAGGTCGACAAAGGCCTGGCGGTCATGTTCCCGCGCGACGCGCAGCAAAAGGCCGTTGGTCCGGTCAATTTCTGCGCTTTGGGCCATGTCGGGGGCGGTCATCCTGTCCATGCGCCGATGCGGAACAACCTTGTCGGTGTTCCGGTCCAGCGGTCCGCGTGGCCACGGACTATAATGGCCGCTTTGTTTCATCACAACGTTGATACGGATGGACCTATCCGTTGGATCACCCACAGACGGATTTATTTTTACGCCTTCGTTTGGACGCAGATTTCCGTTACACCGGAAGGGCTTCCCGATCCGTCACCCAGGCAGAAAGGTCCGATGCGCGCGGCACGCTGGAAGAAATGGCTCACCCTGTCCATCCTGGCCCTGCTGGCGGCAGGCGCCGTCCAGGCGGCGGAACCGCGCCTGCTGGGCAGTTTCCGTGACTGGAACGCCTTCATGCTGCAGGAGGCCGCCGGCCCCGTCTGTTGGATGGTCAGCCGACCCAAGCGGCAGGAGGGGGATTTCACCAAGCGCGGTGACGTCTTCTTGCTGATCATCCATCGCCCGGCGGAAAACAGCCTGGATGTGGTGAATTACATCGCAGGATATCCGTTTGAAGAACGCAGCGAGGCGCTGCTGCAGATCGCCGGCAAAAGCTATAAATTGTTCGTGGAGGGGGAGGGCGCCTGGGCCCGCGATGCCGCCTTGGACCACAGCATCAGCCAGGCCTTGCGCAATGGGACCCTGATGACGGCGCGCGGCACCAGCGCACGCGGCAGCCGTGTCACCGACACGTTCAGCCTGGCCGGCGCCACCGCCGCCTATCAGGCCATCAACGCCGCTTGCGGGGTGCCGGAAGGGCGGTAGGGGTCCGCTTGACAGGATTATAACGATCCGTCAGTGTCGAAAAAACTACCTGCATTCCCGTGCAGCGTGGGTGGAGGATGATTCGCACCTCGCCTGTTCCTATATGATGATGAAACAGGCAGTGATCTGCGTTCATGGAGTTGTCAAATGTTGTCCCTGATCCGGCCCTGGCGGCGGGACGATGCCGCGTCGGCTGTCGATGCTTCTCTGGCATCCCCGCTTGCTGCCGACAATGCCGCGATTATTGAACGGGCCGCCCTTGCGGTTGCCCGCCGTTTTGCGCGTGGCAATGTCGCTGCCCAACATGGGCGTATCCTGACCGCCAGCAGGCTGGAACAGGAACGCGAACAGTTGCGTCGGGATATGCAGCTGTCCTGATCCTTGGATTTCCAGAACAGCCCGGTCCCCTGGACCGGGTTTTATTTTGGCCGGAATTGCCGATGAGAATTTTACTGGTTGATATCACCCACCGATGGAACCGGTGTGAAGGGTTGCTGAAAATAAGTGAGCGGCTCAGGGGTGAGGTCAACCTTCCGGCCATTAATGAGCTGCGCTACGCCGGTCGCCGCATCGCCGACGCGCTGGCCATCATGAGCGATGAGGCTGCCGGTGCGGTGGGAGAGGAGCAAGCCCGGACGTTTCTGAAGGAGGCCCATCTTTTCTGTATGCGGGCGGAACATGATTGCGTGGATGCCATCGCCCTCTATGTCCACCAGATCACCAAGGAATATGATCGGCTTTATGATCGGGATTTGTTGAATGAAAGCTGTCCCAGCCTGCGGGGCTATTTCCAGCGCAAGCGGATGATCGATGAACTGATCGTCAGCTCACGCGAGAACCGGGAAGCGCGCGATGAAACCTATCAGATCATCATCCGCGATCATCTGGAAGAGCTGGTCAATCTGGCCACCGAACTGGATGAGGCCAAGGACCGCTTGCAGACCGGTTCGTCCAAACGCCTGAAGCTCTATCAGGATATGGAGGCGCGGGCCGCCAAGGCGGAACGCGAAGCCCGCATCGGCCTGATCGTCGGTGCCATCGGTACGCTGGTCGGTATCGCGGGCTTTATCGTCGGCCTGATCCCCCTTCTGGGCTAGGCGCATCCCACCCACCCCCTCTGCACAGAAGCTGCCTTATTGACTAAGGCAGCAGCTTGCCTATTTTGGGCGGGTTAAGGGGCGGGTAGTGTATCCGGACCCATGGTGCATCTTTTGCCGGAAGGCCCCGTCGGCAAGGGCGGGGGGCGTTGTTGAAGAAGAAGCTGTTCATCAAGACCTATGGCTGCCAGATGAACGTCTATGACAGCGACCGCATGGTCGATGTCCTGGCACCCCTGGGGTATGAGCCGACCGACACGCCGGAAGGCGCTGACATGGTCATCCTCAACACCTGCCATATCCGCGAAAAGGCATCGGAAAAGGTTTATTCCGAGCTGGGCCGCCTGCGCCTGATGCAGAATGACAAGGCCGCCGAGGGTGGGCGCATGGTGCTGGCCGTGGCCGGCTGTGTCGCCCAGGCCGAGGGCGCTGAGATCATCATGCGGGCCCCGCATGTGGATATGGTGTTCGGGCCGCAGACCTATCACCAACTGCCGGAAATGGTGACGCGCGCCGTGCGCGGGGCCGGCGGGGTGGTGAATACCGACTTCCCGGTTGAAAGCAAATTCGACCTGTTGCCGGAAGAAGGCGCGCGCCAGCACGGGGCCGCCGCCTTCCTGTCGGTGCAGGAAGGCTGTGACAAGTTCTGCACCTTCTGTGTCGTGCCCTATACGCGCGGATCAGAATATAGCCGCCCGGTCGCCCAGGTGCTGGCCGAAGCGCGGCGCATGGTGGCCGGCGGCACGGTGGAAATCACCCTGCTGGGCCAGAACGTCAACGCCTTCCATGGCGAGGGGCCGGATGGCAAGGTCTGGGGTCTGGGTCGGCTGATCCGGGCGCTGGC
This sequence comes from Niveispirillum sp. SYP-B3756, assembly GCF_009495745.1. Taxonomy (GTDB): domain Bacteria; phylum Pseudomonadota; class Alphaproteobacteria; order Azospirillales; family Azospirillaceae; genus Niveispirillum. Next base: position 34,661 of record NZ_WIDQ01000017.1, on the reverse strand, counting down.
GGAAATCGACGGGCTGGCCCGCATCCGCTACACCACCAGCCACCCGCGCGACATGGATGACGATCTGATCGACGCCCATGGCAGCGTGCCGCAATTGATGCCTTTCCTGCACCTGCCGGTGCAATCGGGCAGCGACCGCATTTTGGCGGCGATGAACCGCAAGCACACATCCGATGATTATCGCCGCCTGATTGACCGGCTGCGCAGCCGCCAGCCCGATCTGGCCCTGTCGTCGGATTTCATCACCGGTTTCCCCGGTGAGACGGACCAGGATTTCGCCGACACGCTGCGCCTGATCAACGATGTTGGTTTCGCCCAGGCCTATAGCTTCAAATATTCCGCCCGCCCCGGCACGCCCGCCGCCTCCATGGGGGATCGGCAGGTGGAAGAGATGGTAAAGGATGACCGGCTGCAGGCGGTTCAGCAATTGCTGAACGCGCAGCAGGTGGCCTTCAACCAGTCGCTGGTCGGTCGCACCATCGGGGTGCTGTTCGACCGGGTGGGCAAGCTGGAGGGCCAGTTGCTGGGCCGCAGCCCCTTCATGCAGTCGGTCCATGCCTTCGCACCGGCCCATCTGATGGGACGCATCGTCGATGTGCGCCTCCATGGTGCCCATGCCAACAGCCTGGCCGGCGATCTGGCCAACCCGATCTTGCAACACGCCGCCCCCGTTGCGGCGGAGGCGGTGGCTTGAGCGCCCAGAATCCCGCCCCGGTGGTGACCGGGCATGGCGATGGCCGTATCGAACTGGCCTTTGGCGATAACCGTCTGCTGCCCCTGCTGTTTGGGGAGCATGAGCAATATCTGGCCCGCGTGGAACGCCAGCTGGCTGTTAAGCTGGTGACGCGCGGCAATGTGCTGACCATTGCTGGCAATCAGCAGGGCATGGATGCGGCGCGCACCGTCTTTCTGGCCCTGTGGGAGCGGTTGCGCGCCGGCCTGCCCGTCGGCCCGGCGGAGGTGGATGCCGCCGCCCGCATGGCGATCAGCGCCGATCTGCCGTCGGCCGGCCAGGGGCTGGCGCAGCTGTCCGACCCCAATGGCGCCATCCGCACCAAGCGCCGTGTCATCACCCCGCGCAGCGCCACCCAGGCCCGGTATCTGGAGGCGCTGAACGAGAATGAGCTGGTGTTCGGCCTGGGCCCCGCCGGCACCGGCAAGACCTATCTGGCCGTCGCCCAGGCGGTCAGCCTGCTGCTGCAGGGCAAGGTGGACCGCATCGTGCTGTCCCGCCCGGCGGTGGAGGCCGGCGAACGGCTGGGCTTCCTGCCCGGTGACATGAAGGACAAGGTCGATCCGTACCTACGCCCGCTCTATGACGCGCTGAACGACATGCTGCCGCCCGATCAGGTGGCCAAGCGTATCGAAACCGGCGTGATTGAGGTGGCACCGCTCGCCTTCATGCGCGGGCGCACACTTGCACACGCTTTTGTCATTCTGGACGAGGCGCAGAACACCACGCCCATGCAGATGAAAATGTTCCTGACCCGCATGGGGGAAGGCAGCCGCATGGTGGTGACGGGCGACGTTACCCAGATCGACCTGCCATCGGGCACCAAATCCGGCATGAAGGAGGCGTTGACCATCCTGAAGGGGGTGGAAGGTGTTTCGTTCGTGGAATTCGGCGACCAGGATGTCGTGCGCCACCCGATGGTTGGCCGTATTGTACGCGCCTATGATGCCGCGGCCCGCGCCAGCAAACCGGACAACCCGCAATGACCATCGCTTCCCCCCCGTCCCCCGATGCCAGCGCCGACCGCGTGGAAATTCTGATCAGCATCGAGGAGCCGCGCTGGGAAGACCGGATCGGTGATATCGAGGCTTTGTGTCAGCGGGCGGCCCATGCCGCCCTGGCCGCAGCACTCGCCGTCGAACCCGGCCTGCTGCCCGAAGGGCCGGCGGAAATGTCGCTGGTGCTGGCCGATGATGACACGGTGCATGAACTGAACCGCACCTATCGCGGCAAGGACAAGCCGACCAATGTGCTGTCCTTCGCGCTGCACGCCGATGGCGAAGATGGCAGCGACGGCGACGATGACTTCGCCGATGATGAATATGAAGATGAGCCTGACGGGGAGGAAGATGCCCCGGAAGATGCGGATGATGATGATTTCCTGTCGCCCGGCCCGGCGGTTCCTGTATTGTTGGGCGATGTGATCCTGGCGTTCGAAACCGTGGAACGCGAGGCGCGGGAGCAGAACAAGGCGTTTGCCGACCATCTGACCCACCTCGTCACCCATGGCGTGCTGCATCTGCTGGGCTACGACCATATTGAGGATGGTGAGGCCGAGCAGATGGAACGGCTGGAAACGCAGATACTTTCAGGGTTCGGCATCGCCGATCCCTATGCCGACGGCGGTCACGCCCCGGATGATGATGATCCTGGCGATGCCGGGACCACCCCAGCAACCCACTGATAAAGAAGATGGCCGACCTTAGCGACAGTCGATCGCCCCGCGAGGACGGGGCCGAAGAACAACCCTCCTTCAGCCAGCAGCTGCGCGGCTGGCTGCGCTCCATCCTGGGTGTACGCGGCGGCGATACGCTGCGCGGCACCATTGAGGAGCTGATCGAGGAGACGGGCGACACCGAGCCTTCCATGGCTGACGGTGAACGCGCCCTGCTTGCCAATATCCTGAAACTGCGGCACCGCAAGGTGATGGATGCCATGGTGCCACGCGCCGACATTGTCGGCGTGCCGCTGGATATTTCCCTGCCCGATCTGATCCGGCGCTTTTCCGATGAAGCCCATAGCCGGATGCCGGTTTTTCGGGAGGAATTGGACGATGTGGTCGGCATGGTCCATATCAAGGATGTGCTGGCCTGTGTCGCCGTCGGCAAGCCGTTCGAGCTGCAGGCCATCACCCGCGACGTGCTGATCGTCACCCCCAACATGCCGGTGCTGGACCTGCTGCTGAAAATGCGCCTGGCCCGCCAGCATCTGGCCCTGGTGGTGGATGAGTTTGGCGGCATTGACGGGCTGATCTCCATCGAGGATCTGGTGGAAGAGATCGTCGGGGAGATTGAGGACGAACATGACGAGGCGGAACAGAATCGCCTGGTGCCCCGCCCCGACGGCACCCTGCTGGTGGATGCCCGCATCCCGGTGGAAACGTTCGAAGAACAGCTGGGCCGCTTCTTCGATGCTGATGAGCTGGTGGATGTCGACACGCTGGGCGGGCTGGTCTTCTCCATGGCGGGTCGTGTGCCCTTGCCGGGGGAAACCTTCCAGCATGAATCTGGTCTGGTGTTTGAGATTGTCGAGGCCGACCCCCGCCGCATCAAACTGTTGAAGGTGCGCAACCTGCGCGTTCCCGACCAGCAAGCAGAAGAGCCGGACCTGTTGCCGAAAAGCGCCTGATAGCGGGCAGGTGCTGGTATCCTGCTGCAAGCAGAAACAGCCTTATCCGTCTTTTGTCGCCGCTGCCCTGAATTCCTCCATTGTAACTAAGAATGATTCGCAATAGATTATCTCCAGCCAATCCGAAGGAGGCAGGCGATGAACGAGCAGGTGGCATGGTGGCCGGATCTTGTCGCGGTCGGCCCGGCAGCGGGGCTCGGTGCGACAACGGAGGGTGGTGACGGTACGGAAAGCCATGTGCGGCGCGTCCGCCATCTGGCCGACCGGATCGACGGCACCACCGTCTTCTCGCTTTCCCGGCCGGAACAATTGCTGCTCTGGTCGGCGCGGCGCTGGCGCCATGGCCGTTTCCGCTGGGATCAGGTGGAAGCGGAGTTCAAACGGCTGCTGCCGGGCGGCTGGGCCGATGCTATTTTGGGATGGGAGGATGCGCTGGAACAGCTGCACCACTATCCCAGCAGCCGGCCGGAAATCGGCAATGGCTGCATCACCACGTTGAGCCAGGATGAACGGGCCCTGCTGACCCTGGTGGCGGGGCTGCAGCGGCCCCGGCTGGTGGTAGGTGACCTGTTGCTGGCCCGGCTGGCCACGCCGGGAATGCGGCTGGAACTGATTACAACCTTGCGTGCGGTGGCGATCATCTTTGCGATGGGGGGCTTGCTGCTGCCCCTGCGTGCCCGTGCCCCTGGGGCTGCGCAGGGGCAGCCCGTGCCCCCGCTGCGGCTGGTGCGATAAGCGTTGGGGCCCCTGCCTTCGCGGGGCACCGCGATCCGCCACCCGGCTATTGAGGGCCTATGAAAATACCTGGAGCCATGGGAGATGGCTCCAGGTATTCATCGTCACACCAATTGATCAAGCCCGCGCTTCAGGTCGGTGATCAGGTCATCGGCATTTTCCAGCCCCACCGACAGGCGGATGGTGCCGGCACCAATGCCCAGCGTCGCCTTTTCTTCCACCGTCAAACGCTGATGCGTGGTGGTGAAAGGGTGGGTGGCCAGGCTCTTGCTGTCGCCCAGATTGTTGGAAATCTTGATGACGCGCAGATTGTTCAGGGTGGTGAAGGCGGCGGCCTTGGCATCGCCCTGGAACGGTTTCAGATGGAAGCAGATCAGGTTGCTGCCGCCATCCATCTGCCGCTTCAGCAATTCCCGCTGCGGGTGGCTGTCCAGCCCGGCATAAAGCACCCGCTCCACCGCCGGGTGGCTTTCCAGGAACTGCGCCACCTTCAGGGCGCTGGCGGACTGGGCGCGCACGCGCAGTTCCAGCGTTTCCAGACCCTTCAGCAGCAGCCAGGCATTGAAGGGGCTCAGCGCCGGGCCGGTATGGCGCAGATAGGGGGCCAGCAGGGCCGCCACCTCATCATCGCACAGGATGGCACCGCCCAGGCAGCGGCCCTGGCCATCAATATGCTTGGTGGCGGAATAGACGACGACATCCACGCCGAAATCACGCGGCTTTTGCAGCACTGGCGTGGCGAACACATTATCCACCACCACCTTGGCCCCGGCCTTGTGCGCCAGCGGCACCACATGGGACAGGTCCACTACCTCCAGGCACGGGTTGCTGGGGGTTTCCAGGAACACCAGGTTGGTGGGAACGGACAGGGCCTTTTCCCATTCCTCCGGCTTGGTGCCGTCGATGATTACGCTTTCAATGCCGAAGCGCCGGGCTAGATCATTCACGATATAAAGGCAGGAGCCGAACAGGGCGCGGCTGGCCACCAGCCGGTCGCCCGCCTTCAGCAGGCTGAACACGGCGGCATGAACGGCGGCCATGCCAGACCCGGTGCCAAAGCAGCGCGGGAACCCTTCGTACAGGGCCAGCCGATCCTCAAACATCGCCACGGTGGGGTTGCGGAAGCGGCTATAGACGAAGCGCGAACCGTCATTGATGAAGGCGGCCTCCGCAGCCTCGGCACTGTCATAGACATAGCCGGAGGTCATGAAGATCGCCTCGCTCGTCTCCTCAAACTGGCTGCGGCGGGTGCCGCCATGCACCAGCAGGGTGGCGGGGTTCAGATTGTCAGACGGATCATGTGCCATCGTTTCCAGGGCCCTTCATGCAAGCACGGGCCTGAAATGAAACAGGCCCCGACCGACCGATCGAGGCCCTTTAGGCCGGGGAATCCGGCGGCAATGGCTTCGACCTTTTAGCAGTTTCTTTTCAACGTGGCCTGCAATCCGGTCACAAATCACCACGTCCCACTTTTAAAGCCCCTCAGCCGCCGCCTGTCAAGGTGGCGGCTGTCTGGATCAGGCTGGTGGGGCCAGGGTGAAACGGTTCCGGGGCGCAGGATCGTGGCCTCATGCGCGTTGCCGGCGATGTCGGCATCTTGACGCATACCCTGCATATCGCTTAAACACCCCGCCCCCTTTTTTTCCGGCCGCTCGGTTGGCCCCCTTCGAAGGTGATGAAGATGACGGCCTGCGGTCTTGATTTCGGCACGTCCAATTCCACCCTTGGCATTGCCGGGGCGCAGGGGGCGCGGATGATTGCGCTGGAGGGCCGGCATGAGACGCTGCCCAGCGCCATTTTCTTTGATTTTGAGACGCATCACCCCGCCTTCGGCCGTGCCGCCATCAATGCCTATGTGGCTGGCGGCGAGGGGCGGTTGATGCGGTCGATCAAATCGGTGCTGGGCACCAGCCTGATTGATGAGGAGACCCTGCTGGGCCGCCGCCGCGTCGGCTTCCGGGAGGTGATCGGCCTGGTGATTAGGCACATAAAGACCACGGCAGAGGCTGCGACGGGCGTGGAACTGACCCGCGTGGTGCATGGCCGCCCGGTGCATTTCGTGGATGGTGATGACGCCGCCGATGCGCGCGCCGAAGACGCGTTGGCCGATATCGCACGGGCCAGCGGCTTTGCGGAGGTCAGTTTTCAGTATGAACCCATCGCCGCCGCGCTTGCCTATGAAGCGCAGGTGGCGCGGGAGGAAATCGCCCTGATCGCCGATATTGGCGGCGGTACCTCGGACTTTTCCATCGTCCGCATCGGCCCCGATCACGCCGCCAAGCCCGATCGGGCCGGGGATATCCTGGCCAACGAGGGCTTGCGCATCGGCGGGACGGATTTCGACCGGCTGCTGTCACTGGAAGCGGTGATGCCGCATCTGGGCTATCGTTCCCCTCTGCTGCGCAACGGGCTGCTGACGCCCAACCATCTGTTCGTCGATCTGGCCACCTGGGCCAAGATCAACTTCCTCTATACGCCGGGCGTGCTGGCCGATGTGCGCCGGTTGATGCGGGAGGCCCGCCAGCCGGATCTGCTGGAACGGCTGGCCATTGTGCTGGAACAGCATCTGGGCCACGCCCTGGCCATGCGGGTGGAGGAGGGCAAGATTGCCCTGTCCGACCATGAACGGGTGGAGATTGATCTGGCGCTGGTGGAAGCCGGCCTGACCGCCCCCACCACGCGCGACCGGCTGGCCGTGGCCGTTGCCGACCCGGTGCAGCGGCTGGCCACCCAGACGCGCGACTGCCTGACCCAGGCGGGGTTGCGGGCCGATCAGGTGGGTGCCGTGTTCCTGACCGGCGGTTCCACCCTGCTGCCCGCCGTGCGCGGTGCCATCATCGGGGCCATGCCGGGTGCCCGCATCGTGGAAGGCGACAAGTTCGGTGCCGTCGGCCTGGGCCTGACGATTGAGGCGAAACGGCGGTATGGGGTTGCCGGCTGACGGCCGGCTCAGCACCCCCTGTACAGGTCAATCTGGCAGTTTGACGGCAGCGCCTGATGATTGCGTAAAGCGAAATCCGCAATAATGTTGCGCTGCACATATGCGATTGGGTTCTGACCGCACTGTGACAGGCGCGTGACAGGGTGGGTGCTGGGGCTTGACACCCCTTATACTCTGCGCGAGCATAAGGGGGAGTAATGCTCAATTCGAGCATAAGGGGTACTGACAGGCACCCTGCATGTTCGCGGCGAGCGTCCGGTTCGTCACAAAGCGCCTTCCCGACCGCTTTACCGGGATGGCCCGTTGGAGTTGGGTTGATGCACGCTGCTGCCGATCTGGCCTATACACCTGAGATCGCCGAGGCGACGCGGCCGATCTATGATCGGGTGCGCGATGTCATTCCGGCTGTGGAATGGCCCTTCCATGCCCCCCTGGTCCACGCCATCAACAAGCTGAAGCGGGAACGCAACGCCGTGGTGCTGGCGCATAATTACCAGGCACCGGAAATCTTCCACACCGTGGCGGATATTGTGGGCGACAGTTTGCTGCTGGCCCGCAAGGCCGCGGAGACGGACGCCGATGTCATCGTGCTGGCCGGCGTTCATTTCATGGCCGAAACGGCCAAGATTCTCTCGCCTGAAAAGGTGGTGCTGATGCCGGCCATGGATGCCGGCTGTTCGCTGGCCGACAGCATCACGGCCGCCGACGTGCGGCTGCTGCGCGAACGTTACCCAGGTGTTCCGATTGCGACATATGTCAACACCTCGGCGGCGGTGAAGGCGGAAAGCGATGTTTGCATCACGTCCGGCAATGCGGTGGAGGTGATCAACTCCCTGCCCGGTGACGAGGTGCTGTGCATCCCCGATGAATATCTGGCCAAGTGGGTGGCGACCCAGACGACCAAAAAAGTGATCGCCTGGAAGGGCCATTGCGAGGTGCATGAACGCTTCAGCGGCGACCAGTTGAAGGCCTATCGCACCCAGTTCAAGGGCGATATCACCATCATTGCGCACCCGGAATGTCCGCCAGATGTGCTGGCGGAGGCGGATTTCGTCGGCTCCACCGCCAAGATGCAGGATTATGTGGAAGGCCAGCAGCCCAAGCGCGTGCTGCTGATCACCGAATGTTCGATGGCCGACAATCTGGCGGCCACCAATCCGGCGGTGGAATTTGTCCGCCCCTGCAACCTGTGCCCGCACATGCGCCGGATTACCCTGTCCAACATTCTGGAGAGCCTGCAGACCATGCAGCCCCAGGTGCATGTCGACCCCGCCATCGCCGGCCGCGCCCGGCTGGCGGTGGAACGGATGCTGGCGGTGGGGAAGAAGTAAGGGGGGCGGCGCTACCCTTGATAAACCCTCTCTCCCGTCACCCCGGCGCAGGCCGGGGTCCAGTATCGTATAGCAAAGCGCCTGTGGCCCCTGGACCCCGGCCTACGCCGGGGTGACGGTATGGGGGCAGAAGGTGGTCCCCCTCCGTTTTGGGGGAAACCAACAAAAAGGCGCCACCCGGCACCCATTCATAAGGAACAGTACCATCATGGAGATGCGGCAGAGCGATGTGATTGTCATCGGGTCCGGGATGGCCGGGCTGGTGGCGGCGCTGCGTCTGGCGCCACGCCGGGTGACGCTGTTGACCAAGACAGGCGATCTGCCGGGTGGGTCCAGCCATTGGGCGCAGGGTGGGGTGGCGGCGGCGGTTGATCCCGCCGATAACCCCACCGACCATGCGGCCGACACGGTGGTGGCCGGGGCCGGGCTGACCGATGCCGATATGGCCGATCTGCTGGCCCGGGAAGGGGCAAGCCGGTTAAGCCGCTGGATCGCCGAGGGGATGCCGTTTGACCGTACCCCGGCCGGCAAGCTCTGTTTGGGGCGGGAGGCGGCGCATGGCGTGGCCCGTGTGCTGCACGCCGGCGGCGATGCCACCGGCCGCACCCTGGTGGCCGATCTGGCGGCCCGCGTGCGGGGGGCGGCGCATATTGATGTGCAGGTGGATGCCTTCGCCTGGGATCTGGTGCTGGATCGCAAGGGGGCGCTGGCGGGCGTGCTGGCCCATCATGGCGATGCTGGCTGGGTGTTCCATCGCGCGCCCGCCCTGCTGCTGGCCAGCGGCGGCATCGGCCAGCTTTACCGCCACACCACCAACCCGGTGGAAGCGACGGGCGACGGCCAGGCCATGGCGGCCCGCGCCGGGGCGGTGTTGGCCGATATGGAATTCGTGCAGTTCCACCCCACGGCGCTGGCCGCCGGCACGGCCGGTCAGGTGCCATTGCTGACAGAGGCGCTGCGCGGTGCCGGGGCCCATCTGCTGGATGGGGCGGGCCGCCGCTTCATGCGCGATGAGCATGTGGGGGCCGAACTGGCGCCGCGTGATGTGGTGGCCAAGGCCATCGGCCGACGCATTGCCGCCGGGGAACGCGTGTTCCTGGACCTGCGGGCCATCTGGGCGCGCGGCGGGGCGGTGCAGTTCCCCACCGTGGCCGGCATCTGTGCGGCGGCCGGGATCGATCCGGCCACCACCCCCGTCCCGGTGGCCCCGGCGGCGCATTACCATATGGGCGGCGTGCTGACCGATGCGGATGGCCGCACCAGCATCCCCGGCCTTTATGCGGCGGGTGAGGTGGCCTGCACCGGGGTGCATGGGGCCAACCGGCTGGCCAGCAACTCCCTGCTGGAGGCGCTGGTTTTCGCCGAACGCGCGGCGGAGGCGATTTTGGCCAGCCCCGCCAGCCCGGCCTTGCCGGTGGCCCTGCCGGATGTGCCCGCCATCGCCCCCGGCCCCGCCGCCGCACAGGAAGCCATGGCCGATGCGGCCAGCCTGATGGCGGAAGGGGTGGGGCTGTTGCGTGATGCGGCCGGCCTTGCCCGCACCCAGCAAGGGCTGGATGCGCTGGAAGCCCGCATCGCCGCCATCCCCATCGCCAGCACGGGGCATGACACGGTTATGCTGGCCGGTGCCTTGCGCAACCAGTTGCTGGTGTCGCGGCTGGTGCTGCGCGGTGCCGTGGCCCGGCAGGAAAGCCGGGGCGCGCACCAGCGGGCCGACTGGCCCGAGACGCGGGCCGACTGGCGCCGCCGCCTGCGCCAGACCCTGGCAGGATTGCTGGATGATGCCGCCAAGCCGGGCCGGCAGAACCAGAACAGCCACCTGCCCCATCCCTGAATTTCCCTGACAACCGGTGTTGTGATGAGCCTGCCGCTTTACCCGCTGATGTATGACGCCCTGATCCGCAACGCGCTGACGGAGGATCTGGGGCTGGCGGGCGACCTGACGACGGATGCCTGTGTCCCCGCCGAGGCGCAGGCCAAGGCCCTGTTCCGCGCCCGGCATGATGGGGTGGTGGCGGGGCTGGATGCAGCCCTGCACGCCTTCACCGTGCTGGACCCGGCCCTGCGCATCACCCGCCACGCGGCGGATGGCCAGCGCATCGGCCCCGGCACGGTGCTGGCGGTGGTGGAAGGGGCGGCGCGGCCCATCCTGTCGGCGGAACGGGTGGCGCTGAACCTGCTGGGCCGGCTCTGCGGCATTGCCAGCGAGACCCGGCGGCTGGTGGACAAGGTGGAGGGGACCGGCGCGCAGATCGTCTGCACCCGCAAAACCACCCCCGGCCTGCGTGCGCTGGAAAAATACGCGGTGCGGGTGGGCGGTGGCGGCAACCACCGCTTCGCGCTCCATGATGCCGTGCTGATCAAGGATAACCATCTGGTGGCCGCCGGCGGCCTGCGCGCGGCGGTGGAACGCGCGCGCGCGCGCGTTGGCCATATGGTGAAGATCGAGGTGGAGGTGGATAATCTGGACCAGCTGGCCGAGCTGATCGAGTTGAAGGTCGATGCCGTGCTGCTGGACAATATGGATGTGCCCACCCTGAAACGGGCGGTTGCCATGGTGGCCGGCCGCATGATCACCGAGGCATCGGGGGGGGTGACGCCGGATAGTATCCGCGCCATTGCGGAGACCGGCGTTACCCTGATCTCGTTGGGCTGGTTGACCCATTCGGTGAAGAATTTCGATATCGGCCTTGATTTCGAGCCGGTTTAAAGGGTTACGCCTCCAACCGCCCCAACCCGCTGTCGCGCAGCACCCCGGCCAGGATTTCATAAGACCGGATGCGAGCCTGATGGTCGTAAATCTGGGCGGCGACGATGACCTCATCCGGTCGGGTCAGGGCCAGCAGGCCCGTCAGCCGGTCGCGCACCGTTTCCGGCCCGCCCACCGCGCCAAAGCCCAGGGCACGGCGGATGCCTGCCAGCTCATGCGGGGCCATGCCGGCTTCCACATTGGCGTCGGGTGGGGGCAGCAGGCCGGGGTTGCCCCGGCGCAGGGCCAGGAACTGCTGCTGGATGGAGGTGAACAGCAGCCGGGCCGTTTCATCATCATCGGCGGCATAAACATTCAAGCCCACCATGGCATAGGGCTTGGCCAGCCGGGCCGAGGGGCGGAAGCGTGACCGGTACAGTTCCAGCGCCTCCACCACATAATCCGGCGCGAAATGGGAGGCGAAACCATAGGGCAGCCCGAGTTCCGCCGCCAGTTCCGCCCCGAACAGGGACGATCCCAGAATCCAGACCGGAATGTCCATCCCTTCCCCCGGCACGGCGCGCACCCGCGCCAGCGCATCCACCGGGCCGAAATATCCCAACAGTTCCACCACATCGCGCGGGAAACTGTCACCCGACCCGGCCAGGGTGCGGCGCAGGGCGGCCGCCGTCGCCCCATCGGTGCCCGGGGCGCGGCCCAGCCCCAGATCGATCCGGTCGGGGAACAGCGCTTCCAGCGTGCCAAACTGTTCAGCCACCTGCAGCGGTGCATGGTTGGGCAGCATGATGCCGCCTGCGCCCACGCGGATACGGCTGGTGGCGGCGGCGACATGGCCAATCACCACAGCGGTGGCGGCACTGGCGATGCCGGGCATGGCGTGATGCTCCGCCAGCCAATAGCGCCGGTACCCCAGCGCCTCGGCATGGCGGGCCAGATCGGCGCTGTTGCGCAGCGCCTGGGCGATATCGGCCCCGCGCGGCACGGGCGACAGGTCCAGCACGGAAAAGGGGATGGCATTCATGGCGGCGGTGTTCCGACTCAGCAAGAGCCTTTCAGCATAGGTCCGGTTGCCTGCTCCGGATGTGATGGGGAACACGGGCTTAAACGGGGATAGTTTCACGGCAGCCCTTATACGAAATTTTACGTCAGAGGAAATAAAATAAGGTTTTCTCTTCTTATCATTGCCGGAATGTATGTTTATTTTGGTAATATAGATTTTGTTTACGCTAACAATTCATCTTAACCTATTCGAATGTATATGTAACCTGTTTCGTTCATGACTAATTTTCTAAGATGTTTAGATTGGTGGCAGGTCAATTCACTTCTCCCTAAGGTGTCACCATGGATCTCTCGCGGTTCAGTATTGCTGCCCGCATTCTCGGCGTCATCGTCCTGCTGGGACTGCTGACAATATTCGTGTCGATCTTTGCCAGCCAGCGCCTGATGAAGGTGAACGATGCGTATAGCGATCTGCTGTCCAGCGACGTGTCGGCCACGGTTGAACTAGCCCGCGCCAACCGGGCCATCGCCGCCGTCGGTCGTCAGACCTACAAGCTCATTGCGCAGACAGATGCCACCCGGATGCAGGCGGCAGTCGAGAATGTCGGTCGCAACCGCGACGCCGTGCTGGCCGCCTATGATAGTGTCTCCAAATCAGTGCCTGAACATGCCCAGGACATTACCCAGTTGCGGAGCCGGTTTGAAAATCTGATGCAGGATTACGATCAGATTAAGCCCCTGGCACTGGCCAACAGAAATGAAGAGGCCCTGGCCATTCTGAATGAGAAGTTCGATCCGAAGCTGGACGACTTGCGCGATGACAATGTCAAGCTGACCGACATGGTTCGCAAGAACATGGATGATATTTCCGATGATCTCACCGCCGACTCCGTTTTTTCCCGCAACCTTATCCTGTCGCTTTCCGGCCTGGGCCTGGTTCTGTTCGGTGGTCTGGCCTTCTACATTGCCCGCTTCACCATCGCTGGCCCGATTGGTCAGTTGACAGCGGCGGTGGCAGAGGTGGCAGGCGGCAACTTGGTTGTCACCGTTCCCGGCCTGAACCGGGGGGACGAGATTGGTAAGCTGGCTGCGGGTCTGGAAACCTTTAAGGCGAATGCCGTTCGTGCCCAGGAACTGGAAGAAGAGGCCAAGCGGGCCGAGCTGCGAGCGGCAGAGGAGCGCCGCAGCGCCATGATGACCCTGGCCGATAATTTCGAATCCAGCGTGATGGGCGTCGTCTCTCTGGTGGCCTCTGCCGCCACCGAACTGAACGCCAATGCCCAGTCGCTGGCTGCCGGGGCTGAACAGGCCCGTAGCCAGACCAACATCGTCTCTGCCGCCACCGAACAGACCTCCGCCAATGTGCAGACGGTTGCCGCCTCAGCCGAAGAAATGACCAGCTCCATCGGGGAGATCACCCGCCAGGTCGGCACCTCGGCCAGCATCGCCCGGACGGCGGCCGAACGGGCCCAGGGCACCAACCAGACCATCCAGAACCTGGCTACGGAGGCCGATGCCATCGGGGCCGTGGTGAAGCTGATTGCCGAGATTGCCAGCCAGACCAACCTGCTGGCCCTGAATGCCACGATCGAGGCGGCGCGCGCCGGCGATGCCGGCAAGGGTTTCGCCGTGGTGGCCTCGGAAGTGAAGAGCCTGGCCAGCCAGACGGCCAAGGCGACGGAGGATATCTCGGCCCGTATCAACAGCATCCAGCAGGCCACCAACAATGCCGTGACCGCGACGCTGGAAATCACCCGCACCATCGCGGAAATCAACCAGATTGCCACCGCCATCGCGGCAGCGGTGGAAGAACAGGATGCGGCGACCCGCGAGATTGCCCGCAATGTGCAGCAGGCCGCCGTGGGTACCCAGGAAATCGCCAACAACATCACCGGCGTGCAGCAGACATCGCACGAAACCAGCCAGTCGGCCGGCAGCGTGCTGGGTGCTGCTGGCAGCCTGTCACGCGAAGCAGAAACCCTGCGGGCGCAGGTGGTGAACTTCATCCAGCGCGTTCGCGCCGCCTGATCACAAGATCGCCCCCTTTCCTGTCGGGAAGGGGGCAACAATCTGCTCCGGCCCGGCCGGCATTGGGTGGCACCCCCAATGCCGGCCGGGCTTTATTTATAGGGTGGCCAGCGGGGCATCCGGGCCCACCGGCGTATCGCCGGGTGTCAGCTGCATCTGTTTGAGCATTATCAATATCAGATCGGCCGTCTGCTGCGCATTCATCTGCACATGCGGCTGCTGTTTCAGCTGATCCACCGCCGTCACGCAGGCCACCAGCAGGGGGCGCATCTCCGCCAGCCCTTGCTGTCGTCGGGTCCGTTCCGCCAGCAGGGCGCCCTGTGCCTGTGACAGGGCGACAATCAGGCGCGCATTCTCCGTCTGCAGATAGGACAGCACAGCTCTGGCATCCCCATTTTCGGGGATACCAGCCACATCCGGGGGGGCAACAGTTTCCACCAGCATCGGCCCCTGGCCGGTCAACAGCCATTGCACATTGCCGCCCAGTTCCGCCAGCCGCAGCAAGGTCTCCCCATTCGGCAGTTCCCCCTTCTCGTAACGCTGCCAGCTGTTGCGCGTCACCCCAACCCGACTAGCCATATCTGTTTGGCTAAGGCACCATTTTTCGCGCAATGAACGGAAACGATTGGAGACGGTCATATCGTTCCCCTCCCCGGCGCCACATGGCGATGAGATATTTTATTTATGTAGTAAAATCCGTCATATAAGCCATTTTTTCCGGAAGGACCGGGGGGGGGATTTTGGAAAATTCCAGTTTTGGATAGTCCAATTTTCGATGCTTTTTGGAAATTTTTATGGTTGAAATCGAATAATTTTTGATGCATCTCTAGCTTCGTCAGCATTTCTGGACATTTCCCCATGGAACCCTGAAGACGCAAAAACCTCTCCGCCGTCCTAATGCAGGGGCCGCTGGCCACGTGTTTAGGTCCGCTTTCTGTCGGGCAGCATTGATGTATGCTGCCCAGCATTAAATGGGGATGCCTCCCTTTCCTTTGGAAGGTGGGAAGGGCGGTTGTACTGCTTTTCAACTCCATTCGGCTGGCAGGGGCTCAAGAAGGGCTGTGCCGGCCCCCTTTGAGCTGAAAAGATAGCACAGCGCCCACGAAAGAATTGCCTGCTGCTTTATCAGTCACGGCCCATGGCGCCGGCGATACAGGGGGCGGCGGCTCTTCATGACTGCACACGTCGCCAGAGCATGGGGTGTCCTACCTGTTCAGCTATGGATAGGGGCCCCACAATGTCGACCGGCATAGGACAAACGGGTTAATGGATCAGTCTATCTATAACTTTAATTATTGGAACTACCACACTATTTCTATTTTTCGGTTCGGAACATAGAATAGGCTAATTCGGTAGGGTTTAACTGATGTTTGTTTTCCAAACAAGAAACAAGCCCAGTTTAACGCGCATCTTGCTTAAGGAGCGGGGCGATGAAACTCTCAGACTTCAGCATTTCCGTCAGGATACTTTCGATCATCGCGCTTTTGGGCGTGCTGGTATTGGCGATCTGTATCTTTGCCAACATGCGGTTGATTCAGGCAGATGCTGAATATTCCGGTCTGACCCGTGAGGAGGCATCGGCAGCTGTCGAACTGGCGCGCGGCAACCGGGAGGTGACCGGGCTGGGGCGGCAGGTTTACCGCATGATGGCCCGCACTGATGCCGATGCCATCAAACAGATCGCGGACCGGGCGGAACAGAACATCACCAACCAGCGCGAAGCCTTTCGCCGCACCCGGGAGGTGGCACCGCAATTCACCGCCCAGATCAGCAAGCTGGAGGGGGAATTTGATCAGGTGGTGGAGACATATCGCGCCATCGCCCCCTTGCTGCTGGCCGATAAGGATGCAGAGGCATTGCCCCTGATCATCAGCCAGTTCGACCCCCAGCTTGATACGCTGCGTGACAACAGCCGGCAGGTGGCGGATGGCATCCGGGATGCCATGTTTGCCCAATCTAAGCGGTTGTCAGGCATGGCGGTGGATACGCGCAACCTTGTCTATGGCGTGACTTTGGTCGGGCTGTTGCTCTGCGGCGGCATCGCGCTCTATATCGCCCGCTTCACCATTTCCGGCCCCATCGGCAAGCTGACGGATGCCATGACCGGGGTGGCCGGCGGCAACCTGACCATCACCGTGCCTGGCCTGGGCCGGGGGGATGAGATTGGCCGGCTGGCGGCGGCGCTGGAAACCTTCAAGGCCAATGCCATCCGCACGCGGGAACTGGAGGCGGAGGCCCAGCGGGCCGAAGAACGGGCGGCGGAAGAACGCCGCCGCACCATGTTGCAGATGGCCGATAATTTCGAATCCAGTGTGATGGGGGTGGTGTCGCTGGTGGCCTCTGCCGCGACCGAGCTGAACGCCAATGCCCAATCGCTGGCCGCCGGGGCCGAGCAGGCCCGCAGCCAGACCAGCATCGTCTCTGCCGCCACCGAACAGACCTCCGCCAATGTGCAGACAGTTGCCGCCTCGGCAGAAGAGATGACCAGCTCCATCGGGGAGATCACCCGCCAGGTCGGCACCTCGGCCAGCATCGCCCGGACGGCCGCCGAACGGGCCCAGGGCACCAACCAGACCATCCAGAACCTGGCTACGGAGGCCGATGCCATCGGCGCCGTGGTGAAGCTGATTGCCGAGATTGCCAGCCAGACCAACCTGCTGGCCCTGAATGCCACGATTGAGGCGGCGCGCGCCGGCGATGCCGGCAAGGGTTTCGCCGTGGTGGCCTCGGAAGTGAAGAGCCTGGCCAGCCAGACGGCCAAGGCGACGGAGGATATCTCCGCCCGTATCAACAGCATCCAGCAGGCCACCAACAGCGCCGTCAGTGCCACCCTGGAAATCACCCGCACCATCGCGGAGATCAACGAGATCGCCACCACCATCGCGGCGGCGGTGGAAGAACAGGATGCGGCGACCCGCGAGATTGCCCGCAATGTGCAGCAGGCTGCCGTGGGCACCCAGGAAATCAGCAGCAATATCAGCGGGGTTCAAGAAACCGCGCAGAGCACCAGCCAGTCGGCCGGCAATGTGCTGGATGCCGCCGGCACCTTGTCGCGGGAAGCGGAAACGCTGCGGCGTGAAGTGGATGGCTTCATCCAGCGCATCCGCGCTGGATAAGCGTTGCCGGCTGGAAAAGGGTAGCACTGCCGGTGGTTGACGCTTCCGGCCCTTTTCCAGCACCCTTGCCGGCACAAACCGTCGGACAGGGATAAAAAAAATGCTGCATCGCCGTGATTTTCTGGCCGCTGGTGGCGCTGTCGCCGCCAGCGCCTGCCTTGCCGCCCTACCGCTGGCCGTCCTGGCCCAGGCCGCACCCGGTTCGGCGGACAAGGATCTTTATGATTTCTTCCAGACCAGCTTTGAACGCGACGTCGCTGCCAGCCCGCTGCGGGCGCTGCAGCTGGGCCGCAAGACCGGCTATGACCAGCTGGATGATATCAGCGCCGCCCGGCGCGCCGCCGATCATGAACGCGACGTGGCCGATCTGGCCGCACTGGCCCGGCTGACCACGCCCGACCTGTCGCCCCAGGCACGGCTCTATGCGCGGCTGCTGCGCTTGCGGTTGGAACAGGCGCGTGCCGATTACCCCTGGCGCCACCATGATTATGCCCTGACGCTGGTCAGCGGGCCGCATACCAACCTGCCCGTGCAACTGATCAACCAGCATAAGGTGGAGAGCGTGGCCGATTTCCAGGCCTATCTCAGCCGGTTGAGCCAGTTCCCCCGCTATTTCGGGCAGGTGGAGGAACGGTTGCGGCTGGCCGATCAGGCGGGCGTGCTGCCGCCGCGCTATTTCTTCCCCGACCTGATCAGCGCCTGCCGTAACCAGATTGACGGGCGTCCCTTCGAACCCTCGTCCCCGGTGGATGCCCCGCTTTATGCCGACCTGAAGGCCAAGCTGGCCAAACTGCCGGATGGCGAACGCCCGGCCCTGCTGGCCGCAGCAGAGGCAGCACTGACCGGATCGGTGGCGCCCGCCTATCAATCGCTGATCAAATGGCTGCAGGGGGCGGCCCCGCGCGCCAACCCGGATCATGGTGTCTGGCGCCTGCCGGATGGCCAAGCCTATTACGCCGCCTGTCTGAAACGCTGGACATCGCTACCGCTCACCGCCGAGGCGGTGCACCGCATCGGGCTGGCGGAGGTGGCCCGCGTGCAGGGCGAAATCCGCGCCATCATGGCCAATGTCGGCTTCCAGGGTGATCTGACGGCCTTTTTCACCTATACCCGCGAGGATGACCGTTTCTATTTTCCCGATACGGCAGAGGGCAAGGCCGCCTATCTGAAACAGGCGCAGGCCTATACAGACTTCATCCGCGCCCGGCTGGATGGCTGGTTCGGCCTGCAGCCCAAGGCCCCGATGGAGGTGCGGGCGGTGGAGCCGTTCCGGGAGAAGTCAGCCCCCAGCGCCTTCTATAATGGCCCGTCGCCCGATGGCAAACGGCCCGGCATCTTCTATGCCAACCTGTCCAACATGCGGGCCCGGCCGATCTTCGGGCTGGAGACGCTGACCTATCACGAGGGCATTCCCGGCCACCATATGCAGGTCGCCATTTCCCAGGAGCTGGAGGGCGTGCCGGATTTTCAGAAATTCGGCGGCGGCTATTCCGCCTATGGCGAGGGCTGGGCGCTTTATACCGAGCAACTGGCCAAGGAGATGGGCGGATTCCAAGACCCCTACAGCGATTATGGGCGGCTGGTGGCGGAGCTGTGGCGTGCCGTGCGGCTGGTGGTGGATACCGGCATCCATGCCAAGAAATGGGATCGCCAGCAGGCCATCGATTATTTCACGGGAAACACCCCGATGGATGTGGACGGGGCCACGCGGGAAATTGACCGCTATATCGGCTGGCCGGGACAGGCCACCACCTACAAGATCGGCATGATGAAGATTCTGGAGCTGCGACAGGCGGCGAAGCAGCGGATGGGCAGCCGGTTCAATATCAAGGGCTTCCACGATATTGTGCTGCGCCATGGCCGGCTGCCGCTGGATGTGCTGGCCGAGCAGGTTGAGTCTTGGGTCAAGGCTTGAGTGAGTAAATCGGCTTCAGGTGGCCTGATATGCGCTATTTTATTGAGTCTTGCCTCATCTTTCCGGGAAAGGCGTCACCCTTTCCCGGAAAAAATCATGTAACCGGCGGGTAAATCCGGCCCGCCGCCCCCATATCGGCGCTTAACCTGTTATGGAAGGACCAACAAACGGAGCCGATGCGCCATGGCCGAACCTGCCGCTCCCGTAACGCTGCCGCCCGATGATGGCAATGCCGCCCTGGTGGCGGAACTGCGCCATTATCGCTGGGTGGCCGGCGGCTGTCTGGCCATGGCGGCGGCGGGCTGGGGGGTGAGCCATGCCGGCCTGCTGTCGCCCGGCGTGGCGGCGGGCCTGCGGGCGGTGGCGGAGGCGGGGATGGTCGGCGGGCTGGCCGACTGGTTCGCCGTCACCGCCCTGTTCCGCCGGCCGCTGGGCCTGCCCATCCCGCATACGGCCCTGGTGCCGCGCAACCGCGACCGCATCGCCGACGGCATCGCCACCTATATTGACCGGGAATTTCTGGAACCCACCATGCTGGTGGAACAGGTGCGCCGCATGGACCCGGCTGCCCGCATCGGCCGCCTGCTGGATGATCCGCAGACCCGCGAACGGCTGACGGCCCTGCTGATCGGTGCCCTGCCGGGGCTGCTGCGCCCGGACCATGAGGCGGCGGTGCGCAACACGCTGCTGACGGCCATGGCGCGCGGTATGGAACTGGCCGACCTGCGGCCGGTGCTGGCCCAGGCCCTGCGTGCCCTGCTGCGCAGCGACAATCTGGAACCGCTGCTGACCGAACTGGCCGACCGGCTGATTGATTTTGTTCATACAAGGCGCGGCTGGCTGGAGGAGGTGGTGGCCGGGCGCACCCGCTGGTGGATGCCATCATCGGTGGATAAATCCCTGGCCAACACCATGACAGAGGCACTGCTGGGCCATCTTTATGATCTGCGCAGCCCGCACAGCCCGGCCGGGCAGGATCTGCGCCGCTGGCTGGAGGCCTTGCCGGCGGAGATCGAGCAGGGCAGCCCCTTGGCCGACCGGTTGATCGCCGCCGCCCGCCGCCTGCTGGGGCCGGACAGTATCGGGCCGCTGATCGGCGATCTGCTGGGCGGGCTGCGGCAAGCCATTCTCAGTGACATGGCCCGCGATGATGGCCGCATCCGCGAACTGGTCCAGGGTTTTGTCGGCTCGCTGGGCCAGCAGCTGGCGGACCCGACGATACGCGGGCGCGTCAACCATAGTGTCGAACAGGCCTTCCAGGCAGCCATTCCCCGCTGGCGGCGGGGCATTCACCGTTTCATCACCGGCACGCTGAAGGCGCAGGATGTGGGGGAATTTACCCGCCGGCTGGAAACCCGTGTCGGGCGTGACCTGCAATTCATCCGCATCAACGGCACCATTTTGGGGGCCATGATCGGCGGTGTGCTGTTCGCCCTGAATGGCTGGCTGGGGTGAGGGGCTGGGGCCGCGTCAGAAATCCAGATCGGCGTAATGTTTGGGTGGGGGCATCCCGGGCAGATGGTCACTCAGCAGCGCGCGGAAGGTAGGCCGGCTTTTGATACGGGCGTAATAGTCCTTGGCGTCTGGATGATCGTCCCAAGGCACGTCGCCCAGATAATCCAGCGAGGAGAGCTGGGTTGCCGCTGCGATATCCGCCATGGAGAAGGCGTCGCCGGCCAGCCAGGTTCGCCGTTCCGTCAGCCAGCCGATATAATCCAGATGGTAATGGATATTGGCATGGCCGGCGCGGATGGACTGGGCGTGCGGTGTGCCCTGACCGGAAAAGCGTTTGATCAGCTTTTCCCCCACCAGCAGGTCCGTCACCTCGCGGGTGAATTTCACGTCGAACCAGGCGACCAGACGGCGCACCTCCGCCCGTGTCAACACGTCGCGGCCCAGCAGCGGGACGGAGGGATAGGCGTCTTCCAGATATTCGGTGATGGCGGCCTGATCGGCGACGATGGCGCCATCTTCCTCCACCAGCACCGGCACCTCGCCGGCGGGGTTCAGGGCCAGGAATTCCTCCCGCCGCTCCCAGGGCTTCTCCAGCGCCAGCGCGAAATCCAGGCGCTTTTCCGCCAATGCCAGCCGGATCTTGCGGGCAAAGGGGGAAATCGGGTGGTGGAAAAGTGTCCGCATCCGTGAAAACGCTCCGCTACCGCCGGAACTGGCCCGGCGGATCATACAAAGCTGTGCCACAGGCCAGCCGGCGCTGACAAGGCAAAGCTACCCTTCTACCCCATCGGCAGTGCCCCGGCCGGGACCGGCGGTCGCATGGACAGCGCGGGTAAAGAATGCGATATGCTAACCGCAGGGTGGAGAAGCGGCACCCGCTATTCGGGATAGATGGTGATGACGGGCAAGGTGGTGGTGCGGCAAGTCCAGCCGGTGGATCGTGCTGACTGGCAAGTTTTGTGGGCGAACTATTGCGCTTTTTACAAGACTGACGTGCCGGCCAGCACCTCCGATCTGCTATGGGGCCGCCTGGGCGATCCCAACAGCCCTGTCAAGGGGCTGGTGGCCATCGATGCCGCCGGGGAGATTGTCGGCATCTGCCATTATGTGCTGCACCCCCATACCTGGTCGCCGGATCTGCTCTGTTACCTGGAAGACCTCTACACACGGCAGGATCGGCGCGGGGCCGGGGTCGGCCGGGCCCTGATCGACCATCTCTGCGATCTGGCAGCAGCTGGCGGCTGGCGCCGTGTCTATTGGCACACGGAGGAGGGGAACAGCACCGCCCGCCGGCTTTATGACAAGGTGACCGGCGGCCGTGACCGTTTCGTGCGCTATTGCGTCACGCCTGCGGACCGATGATGGCGTGTCTGGTTTATTGCCGCCGCCTGCTGCCGCTGCTGCTTTGCCTGTTGACCCTGCTGCCCGGTGCAATGGAAGCGCGGGCCGGTACCCCTGCCGGCATCTTGCGGATCGGGTTGGAGGCGCTTCCCGACACGGCCGATCCACATCGCATTTTCACCCTGACCAGCCGCACCCTTTCCGCCCATATTTTCGAAGCGTTGACGGTACTGGACCCGGAAGACCGGCCGCTGCCAGCCCTGGCGACGGGGTGGGAAAAACTGTCGGACACGCTCTGGCGCTTCCGTCTGCGCCATGATGTGACATTCCATCGTGGCGGCCGTTTCGATGCCTGGGATGTTGCCTACAGTTTCTGCCGGCTCAGCACCATTGGCACCGCGCGGGTGCCGCTGGTGGGGCGGGTCCGTGAGGTGGAGGTGGAGGCGGCGGACAGCCTGCTGCTGCAGCTGTCCCTGCCGGACCCGGCGCTGGCGGAAAATCTGTCAACCATCTTCATCCTGGATGCCCCGACCGGGTGGGCCGGTCATTACCGTGACAGCAGCTGTGATCAGCCGGTGACCGATAAGGCAGGCATGGTCGATGATCTCACCATCGCCAATGGCACCGGTCCCTATATCCTCACCTCCTTCAGTCCGGGTAGGCGGGCGACCTTGCGCCGTTTCGACGGCTATTGGGGTAGAAAGCCGGATTGGCAGCAGGTGGAACTGCTGCGGATGGATGATCCAACCGACCGTAACCGGGCGCTGCTGTCGGGTGAGGTTGATCTGGTCAATGCGGTGATGCCGCAAAGTCTGGCCCATTTCGCCGACCGGTCCGATATCAAGCTGGTCCATGGGCCGTTGCAGCGCAGCTGGCTGCTGCTGCTGAACCAGCGGCCGGGTGCCTTCCCGGATGCCAAGGCCAACCCGCTGGCCGATGTTCGGGTGCGCCGCGCGATCATGCTGGCGATCGACCGGCCGATGCTGGCGGAACGGTTGATGATGCCCGGCGCGGAGCCAGCCTGGCAGTTGGTTCCGTCCGGGCATAGCGACTTTCAGCACGATTTGCCCCGGCTGGATATCGACTTGCCGGCCGCGCAGACCCTGATGCGTCAGGCCGGGTTGCAGGCCGGCCTGTCCATAACCTTGGATGTACCGGAAATGGCGGAAAAGCTGGGCCAGGTGCTGGCCCGGTCGCTTTCCCAGTTGGGTATCCGCACCGACATCCGGGTCAATAATCTGACCGCCAATCATGATCGGGCGCAGTCGGGGGCGTTTCAGCTTCTGCTGGTGTCCGTCAATATGTTGTCGACCGACTATACCGGCTTGATGCGGTCCCTGCTGGGCTCTGTCCGTCTGGGGGCCGGCTATGCCATGCTGAATTATGGTGGCTATGATAGTGCGGTCATGGATGGGTTGGTGACCGATGCCATGAAACTGGCTGATGATGACCCGGCCCTGGCAGAAATCTATCACCGGGTCTCCATTTTGGAGCAGGCCGATGTGCCGCTGATTCCGCTGGTCCATACCGGGCGTGTATGGGCAATGCGCGCCAGCCTGGATTTTCCCCACCGGCGTGATGGGCTGACACTGGCCACGGATGTGCGGCCGACAGGGAATTGAACCCGCAGGCCGCCGAACCCTATCTGGTAGAGAGTATCGTTATTGTCTATCTGCACGTAAAAGACGTATCCTATCGGGGGCCCTGCAGGGGGGCGTTGTCGGCAGCAGAGGATACGCAGCCGTGGCGGATTTCACGATTTCAGCACCGGTTCCCTCAGACGAAGCTGGCTGGCGGCAGAACTGGGCCCTTTATCTGACCCGTTATGATGTTGAGGTGGCACCGGCGACGACGGATATGGTCTGGCGCCGGCTGCTGGACCCGCTCTCCCCGACCAAGGGGCTGATTGCCCGCGATGCGAATGGCCGGGGCATTGGGTTTTGCCACACCATCCAGCATGAAATCACCTGGACCATCGAACCCGTGCTGTACCTGGAGGATATGTTCGTGGCACCCGAGGCCCGCCGCCAGGGTGTGGCGCGGGCGCTGTTGCTGCGGTTGATTCAGCATGTGCGGGAAATGGGGCTCAGCCGGCTTTACTGGATGACCCGCATCAACAACGAGCCGGCCCGCGCCCTTTATGACCAGCTGACCGGGGGACCGGACGCCCTGGTCCGCTATACGCTGCGTCTGGACCGGCAGCGCGGTACCCTGGCCACAGCGGCCATCGATGTCGGCTGACGATATCGGTTGAAAAGGGCCGCACCCTGCTATGGTCCATGGTAAGTTGGGACGTTTCCCAGTGGACGTCCCGCCCTGTTTCCGACCGGCCCTTTCCGCTTATCCATTCCGCACTACACTCTCAGCCGGTTTTCTCCTTGGGTGCTGCGGGGTTTGGCCGCTCCACGGTCTGAACGGTGGATGATGAACGATAAACGGGAATTGCTGCGGTCCTTGCGGATCGAACCGGACCAGCGCCGCGATGAAGCATCGGCACCACCCCGCCGCCGCCCGCTGACGCTGGTTTCCGTGCTGCTGTTGCTGCTGGTGGGCGGGGGTGCCTATATGCTGGGCCGGGCCTCTGCGCCGGAGCCGGCGGCCCCTCTGGCCAGCCGGCCATCGTCCCCCACCACTGGTGCTCCGGCGTCCGCCCCATCCGCACCGGTGGTAACCCGCGCCTCCGGACTGATCGCCTCGGGCTATGTGGTGGCCCGGCGGACGGCCACGGTTTCGGCGGAAATCACCGGCCGGGTGCAGGATGTGCTGGTGGATGACGGCATGGTGGTGCGCCAGGGGCAGGAGGTGGCGCGCCTGGATGACCGGCTGGCCCGCATCGATTTGGATCTGGCCAAGGCACGGGTGGCCTCTGCCGCCGCGCAGATTGATGCCTTGAACGCCGATCTGAAAGATGCCGAACGCATTGTCCAGCGAACCTCCTCCCTTTCCCGTGCCGCTAACGCCTCAGAGGCGGACCTGACACGGTCCCAGGCTCGGGCGGAAACCCTGCGGGCACAGATCCGGGGTGCCAAGGCCGATCTGGAGGTGGTGCGCATCTCTGTTGATCGTCAGGCGGAAACGCTGGACCGCCATATTATCCGCGCGCCCTTTGACGGGGTGGTGATCGACAAGAATGCCCAGCCGGGGGAAATCATCTCGCCTATGTCCTCGGGCGGCTTCACCCGTACCGGCGTCTGTACCCTGGTGGATATGAACAGCCTGGAGGTGGAGGTGGATGTGAACGAGGCCAATATCGGCCGCGTCCGTCCCGGCCAGCCGGTGGAAGCCGTGCTGGACGCCTATCCCGACTGGAAGATCAAGGCCAGCGTCATCGCCATCATTCCCACCGCCAACCGCGACAAGGCCACCATCAAGGTGCGGATCGGGCTGGCGGAGAAAGATCCGCGCGTGCTGCCCGAAATGGGGGCGAAGGTGACATTTATCGAAAGCTGACGCCGCCCATGCGGGCGGGCCGGGGACGAATTTGGGGTTGGGGGAGAAGTTCATGGGCGCATTGATCGACATCCGGCGGGCCTCCAAGCGCTTCGTCAAGGGCCGCGAGACCATCACCATTTTCGACAAGCTGGATCTGGTGATCAATGAAGGCGATTTCGTTGCCATCATGGGCCCCAGCGGATCGGGCAAGACCACCTTGCTGAACCTGCTGGGCGGCATCGACCGGGCGACGGAGGGGGAGATCAGCTTTGGCGGCGTCCGGCTGGACCAGTTGACCGAAGGCAAGCTTTCCGGCTGGCGGGCGGCCAATGTCGGTTTCATCTTCCAGTTCTACAATCTGATGCCGATGTTGAACGCGGCCCGCAATGTGGAACTGCCCCTGCTGTTGACCCGGCTGGGCAAGGGCGACCGGGCCCGCCGGGTGCAGGCGGCCCTGGAAATTGTTGGCCTGGGTGACCGAGCCAAACATTTCCCGCGCGAAATGTCTGGCGGGCAGCAGCAGCGCGTGGCCATCGCCCGCGCCATCGTCGCCGACCCGAAGATGCTGCTCTGCGATGAGCCGACGGGCGACCTGGACCGCAAGACGGCCGATGAAATCCTCTCCATGCTGCAATTGCTGAACCGGGAGATGGGCAAGACCATCATCATGGTGACGCATGATCCGGAAGCGGCCCGCTATGCCAGCCGGGTGCTGCATCTGGACAAGGGCCGCTTCATTGAGCAGGGGGCCATGGCATGAACGATTTTTCCATCGTGCTGGCCAACCTGTTCCGGGCCAAGCTGCGCACCAGTTTGATGCTGGTGGCCATCTTCTTCGCCTTCCTGATCTTCGGTGTGCTGGCCGGGGTGCAGAATGGCTGGGACAATATTGGCAATAGCGGGGCCGACAACCGGCTGGTCACCACCAACAAGATCAATTTCACCCAGCCGCTGCCCATTTCCTATATTGACCGCATCCGCGCGGTGGAGGGGGTGGAGAAGGTCACCTATGCCAACTGGTTCGGCGGCTTCTATCAGGAACCGCGCAATGTGCTGGTGACCTTTGCGGTGGAGCCGGAAACCTATCTCGACATCTATCGCAGCGATTTTGCCCTGACACCGGCGGCAGAGGCCGCCTTTCTGGCCGACCGCACCGCCATGGTGGCCGGGGCCACGCTGGCGGAAAAGAATGGCTGGAAGGTGGGGGACAAGATCCCGCTGAATTCCAACATCTTCACCAACAAATCCACCGGCAAGCGCGTCTGGGACTTCACCCTGGTCGGGTTGCTGGAACCGGCGAAGGAAGAGGCGAACCCGAATTTCGTGCTGTTCCACCATAAATACTTCAATGAATCGGTGACCTTCGGGCAGAACACGGCCGGCTATGCGCTGCTGCGCACGGTGGATAAATCGGTCAATGCGGCGGTGGCGGAAAAGATTGATGCCATGTTCGCCAATTCCCCGGCCGAAACCGCCACCGATACCGAAAAGGCCTTCAACAAGGCCTTTGCCAGCCAGTTGGGCAATATCACCCTGATCATATTGCTGGTGGTGGGCTCGGCCTTCTTCACCATCCTGATGATCGTCGGCAACACCATGGTGATGGCGGTACGCGAACGCACGCGGGAAATCGGGGTGATGAAGACGCTGGGCTTCCGCGATGGGCGCATCTTCCGGCTGGTACTGGGCGAATCGCTGTTGCTGGCCCTGTTGGGCGGATTGCCGGCGCTGGGGCTGGCAGCCGTGATGCTGGGGATGATCCGCCAGCTTGTCGCCCTGCCGGGGCTGGAACTTTCTCCGCCCTATCTGGCGCTGGGCCTTCTGTTCATGCTGGCGCTGGGCCTGATCACCGGGCTGATCCCGGCCTGGAAGGCCCTGCGGCTCAATATCGTCACCGCGCTTGGCCGGCAATAGGGGGAAGGGGCGGATGCGAATCCTCAATCAGATCATCGCCGTTTGCACCATCAACCTGAAAAGCCTGCCGCAACGCTTCTGGTTGTCGCTCTCCACCGTGATGGCGGTGGCGCTGGTGGTGGGGGTGCTGCTGGCCTTTCTGGCCATG
The DNA here is from genome assembly GCF_009495745.1 of Niveispirillum sp. SYP-B3756. Classification (GTDB taxonomy): domain Bacteria; phylum Pseudomonadota; class Alphaproteobacteria; order Azospirillales; family Azospirillaceae; genus Niveispirillum. Next base: position 7,235 of record NZ_WIDQ01000017.1, on the reverse strand, counting down.
GCCGCCGGTTTCCAGCAGACGCTGAACGGCACCGGCTCGGCCAATGTCGCCCTGCTGCTGCGCGACGGCTCGCAGCAGGAAGTGAACAGCACCATCACCCTGGAACAGACCCGCCTGATTGCGGAGGCCCCGGGCCTTGTGCGCAAGCCGGATGGCAGCGCCCTGATGTCGGCGGAGCTTTATGTCATTGTCGATGCGGTGAAGCGCGCCAGCGGGATGAAATCCAACATCCCCCTGCGTGGGGTGGGGCAGGATGCGCCGGCCCTGCGCGATGGTTTCACTCTGGTGGCGGGCCGGATGCTGCAGCCCGGCAGCAATGAAATCATTGTTGGCCAGGCCTTGACCAAGGAATTTGCCGGCTTCGATCTGGGCCAGGAACCCCGTATCGGTGGCGTCACCTGGAAGGTGGTGGGCGTCTTCGCCATGCAGGGATCGGTCTTCGAATCGGAACTATGGGCCGATCTGCCGGTGGTGCAGGGCCTGTTCCGTCGGGGTTCCATCACCCAGACGGTGCGGCTGCGCCTGACCGGGGCGGACGCGCTGGCCGGGCTGCAGCGCTATAGCGACGATGAACCCCGATTGAAGCTGAAGGCCTTCTCGGAAAAGGAATATTTCGCGGGCCAGTCATCGGGCACGGTGAAGCTGATCCAATATGCCGGCTGGCCGCTTTCCATCGCCATGGCTGTGGGGGCCCTGGCCGGTGCGCTCAACACCATGTATAGCTCGGTCGCCTCGCGCTCGCGGGAGATTGCCACCTTGCGCTGCCTGGGCTTTGGCGGGTTTCCGGCCTTTGTCGGCACCCTGGTGGAGAGCCTGGCGCTTTCCCTGATCGGCGGGCTGCTGGGTACGCTGGTGGTCTGGCTGCTGTTCGATGGTTTCACCACCTCCACCCTGGGCCAGGGCTTCACCCAGATTGTTTTCAGCCTGTCACTGACCCCGGCCCTGATGGTGCAGGGGGTGGTGCTGGCGCTGGCGGTGGGGTTGATCGGCGGCTTCTTCCCCGCCCTGCGCGCGGCCCGCCTGCCCATCGTTGCGGCTTACGCCCAAGGGTAGGGGAGGGGGGCCGGCTTGCCCCCTCAGAACCGTTCCGACAGCCAGATGGCGGCGCGTGCGCCGGCCTTGATCAGGCCGGACAGCACGGGATAGCCGGCCGCCAGCTCCGCCTCATGCGCCAGCCCGATATCGCGGTGCTCCAGCTCCTCGGCGCGGAACTGTTCGATGGTCTGCTTCAGCGGGGCCTGATCCGGCCCCAACTCCTCGGCCTGGGCGGCATAATGCTGGTCGATCACGGTTTCCACCGCCACGGTGCAGGCCATGGCTGCCCGTTCCCCCAGCAGGGCCGTTCCGGCCCCCAGCACCCAGCCGGCCACATGCCAGAAGGGCTGCAAGCCGGTCGGTCGCACCTGCTGTTCGGCGATCAGCCGGTCGAAGGTCTGCTTATGCACCTGCTCCTGTTCCGTCATATGGCGGATCAGGTCGCCCTTCGGCCCTTTGCCCAGCACGGCCAACTGGCCCTGATAGATGCGCACCGCGCCATATTCCCCGGCATGGTCCACCCGGATGATGCGGTCCAGCGTGGGGGCCGGGTCGCCGGGCAGCCGGCGGGGGCGGGTGCTTGTCACCGCCGTTGCCGTCCCTTGCCCCAGCGGGCGCGGCGTCAACAGGGATGCGGCCGGTACATGCGTTGGCTTTTGCTGCGGATCGCTCATCATGCCCCCTTCTGCGCGCCGGCGGCGATAAAGGCGAACAGGGCCAGCGCCCCACTGAAGATGGCGTTGAAACCGGCGATGGAAATGCCGAACAGCGACCAGGGGATTTGGTCGCAGCGGGTGACGGGGGCGGTCAGGATGGCGGCGCGCAAATCCTCCAACCCGCCGCTGCCGCCCATCGGGGCGGTGCAGGCGGTGAAGCCCTGCCACCAATGCTGTTCCACCCCGGCATGGAACAGGGCCACCCCGGCCCCGCAGAGCAAGGCTGTGCCGCCGAGATTCAACACCAGCCGCCGCGCCCGTGCCGGCGTGCCCGGCACCAGGCCCGGCAGCAACAGGGCGATGGCGGCGAAATAGGCCCATCGCTGCCACCAGCACATCTCGCACGGGGCCAGCCCGCCCAGATATTGTGAGCCGAAGGCAATGGTCAGGGCCGTCATGCTGGCGGCGATCAGCCCCAGCATCGGCAGGTGGCGGTGGCCCAGCAGGCCGGTGGCGGTGGCGGTGGAGTCATTCTGCATCATATTATTTATATAGCTGGCGGAACCGCTTCCCGAAAAGACTTCCCTTGCGGTGGGATCGGTGGCGGATGGCCGCATATTGAAGGAGATGAGCGCCAGCATGAAGCGATGCAAAAGGCGGTGACCGAAGACTCAGATTGAAGGTCGATTTTTATCTTTCGGTTTCAAATCACTTCGGCTACAAGGGTTGCCGCGCGGGCGTGGTGGAACTGGTAGACGCGCCGGACTCAAAATCCGGTTCCGAAAGGAGTGTCGGTTCGATTCCGACCGCCCGCACCATCTTATACCCGGAGCCATGGAACATGGCTCTTGGAGGTCGGCGACTGCTGGCCCATGGGTGTTTTCACCCCGCATTCCCTTATACCAATTTCCCTCAGGCGTCGGGCGCCCGCATCCGCGGGCTTGGCTTGACGCCGCTACCAAGCGGCGGACCGGCGGTCGCCGGCCTCCAAGCCGCCTAAAGGTCAACCTTTAGGCGGCTTGGTATTACAAGGCTTGCCCCGCTCCCCCCAACGATGTCACGCTGACAAACTGCCCCTGACCGGAGCCGTTTTGCGGTGATCGACAAGCTGGAATTCTTCATCGCGCTGGCCCGCGAACAGCATTTCGGCAAGGCGGCAGAGGTGTGCGGCATCACTCAGCCCACCCTGTCCGCCGGCATTAAGCAATTGGAAGACACGCTGGGCGTGCTGCTGGTCAATCGCGGTGCCCGCTTCATGGGGCTGACGCCGGAGGGTGACCGCGTGCTGGATTGGGCGCGGCGCATCGTCAGCGATACCCGCGCCATGCGGCAGGAGGTTCATGCCCTGCGCCATGGTCTGATGGGGCATTTGCGGCTGGCCGCCATCCCCACGGCGCTGGCCATGGTGTCCGCCCTGACCACGCCTTACCGGGAACGCCATCCGGGGGTGCATTTCTCCATCCTGTCGCGCACCTCGCAGGAGGTGCTGGGCATGTTGGAGAATCTGGAGATCGATGCCGGCCTGACCTATCTGGATAATGAACCGCTGGGCCGGGTGCGTTCCATCCCGCTTTACCGCGAACATTACCGCCTGCTCACCTCCCGCGACAGCCCGCTGGGCGACCGTGATCAGGTCACCTGGGCGGAGGTGGGGCATATCCCGCTCTGCCTGCTGACGCCGGACATGCAAAACCGCCGCATCATCGACCGATTGCTGCTGGGCGCCGGGGCCCGCCCGGCACCGACGCTGGAAAGCAATTCGATGATCGTGCTGTTTTCCCATGTGCGCACCGGCAAATGGGCCAGCGTGATGCCGGAGGTGCTGGCCAGCACTCTGGGCCTGACCGACCCGATTCGCGCTATCCCCATTGTGGAGCCGGATGCCGTGCACACGATCGGGCTGGTCGTGCCCAACCGGGAACCGATGACGCCGCTGACCGCCGCCCTGGTGACGGAGGCCCGGCGCTTTGCCCGCAGCCATGTGGAAGGCGGCGGTACTTTTTAAGGGGTGGCCTCCCCTTAATCATGCGGCGGCCCCAACCGGCCCAGCAGCCGCGACCCGGCATCATCCCCCAGCACATCGGCCAGGGAATAGCGTTCCAGCACCGCGAAGAACGCATCCAGCGCCAGATCCAGCGGCCCTGGCAGGCGGCAGGCCCCCGCCAGTTTGCATTCCGCACAGCCCACCAGATCAATCTGGCCTTCGGTATGGCGGATCAGCTTGCCGATATTGATCTCCCCGGCCGGCATTCCCAGCCGGATGCCGCCGCTGCGCCCGCGCGATGACAGGATATAGCCATGGGCGGCCAGATCACTCACCACCTTCATCAGGTGGTTCTGCGAAATCTCATAGGCGCTGGCGATCTCCCCGATGGAACAGAGCCGGTCGGGATGGGCCGCCAGAAACAGCATGACGCGCACGGCGTAATCGGAAAATCGGGTCAGGCGCACGGCCGCTCCTAAACATGCATCTATATTGCATCTTATACCGCTCCCTGATATATAGCATCCCAGATGCATGATTTGGAATGTGGATGAAGCGGGCGGTCATGATTGGCGCGCCACCAGCCCGCCGCGATCCGCCCTGATCGGGCATTTCTGCTTTTCCTGGCTTCATTCATTCCCTCGGCCTTGCGCCGGCGGGAACGGGCTTTTTGCGCCCGTAATCCAAGGATGACCCCCATGCTCACCCCCGAACAGACCGTCATTATCAAGGCCACCGTCCCGCTGCTGGAAAGCGGCGGGGAGGCGCTGACCACGCATTTCTATAAGATCATGCTGGCTGAACATCCGGCGGTGCGGCCGCTGTTCAACCAGGCGCATCAGGCCAGCGGCACCCAGCCGCGCGCCCTGGCCAATGCGGTGCTGCAATATGCCCGGCATATCGACAATCTGGGCGCGCTGGGCGCGTTGCCGGCCCAGATCATCCAGAAACATGTGGCGCTGCAGATCCAGGCCGAACATTACCCGATCGTCGGTTCCTGCCTGCTGCGCGCCATCCGGGAGGTGCTGGGGGCAGAGATTGCCACCGACGCGGTGATTGATGCCTGGGCGGCGGCCTATGGACAATTGGCCGATCTGCTGATTGGCGCGGAGGCCGGCGAATATGACAAGCTGGCCCAGGCGGCCGGCGGCTGGCGCGGGGCGCGGCCCTTCCGCATCGCCCGTAAGCAGCCGGAAAGTGCCGAGATCACCTCCTTTTACCTGGAGCCGGTGGATGGCGGCCCGGTGCTGGCCCACCAGCCGGGCCAATATCTCGGCCTGCGGCTGGTGATTGATGGGCAGGAGGTGCGGCGCAATTACTCCCTGTCCCAGGCGGCCACTGGGCGTGACCTGCGCATCAGCGTGAAGCGTGAAGCGGGCGGGCTCGTCTCCACCCATCTGCATCAGGTGCTGGGGGTGGGGGATGTGCTGGATGTCTTCCCGCCGGCCGGGGCCTTCACCTTGCAGCCGGGAAGCGATCCGCTGGTGCTGATCAGCGGTGGTGTCGGCATCACTCCTACCCTGGCCATGGCAGAGGCGGCGCTGGCAGCCGGTGGGCGGGATGTGTTGTTCATCCATTATGCCCGCAATCCGGCCGTTCAGGCCTTCGGTCCCTTGCTGGCCACCTGGGCGCGGGACCATGGCCGTTTCACCGCCCATCTGGTGCATGAGGAAGGGGGCAACCCCGGTGCCCCGGCTGGCCGGCCGACCCTGGAGCAGTTGTGCAACTGGGTGCCGGCAACGGCGGATGCCTATTTCCTGGGGCCGAAACCCTTCATGGCCCTGGTGAACAAGGCTTTGGCCACGATTGGCGTGCCGGCGGAGCGCCGCCATTTCGAGTTCTTCGGCCCCGCCGAAGCGTTGGGTTGAGCGGTGAGGGGCCTCACGGCTTGATCTTCGCCCCCAGGCGCAACAGCTCGGCCAGGGTGCGGGCGGTGCGGCGGATATTGGCCGCCGCACCGTCCAAGGCACTTTCCAGGCTGCAGGGGCCGGGCACACAACTGACCATGGCGCCGATGCCGGCTTCCCGCAGCCGCTCGGCCCCATCCCCCAGGCTGCCGGCGATGGCGATCACCGGCTTGCCCTGTGCCACCGCCAGCCGGGCCACGCCCACGGGCACCTTGCCATGCAGGCTTTGCCCGTCCAGCCTTCCCTCGCCGGTGATGACCAGATCGGCCCAGGCGATCCGGTCCGGCAGGCCGATGGCCTGGCTGATAATATCCACCCCTGGCCGCAGTGTCGCGCCCAGGAAGGCGTGCAGCCCCGCACCCAGCCCGCCGGCGGCCCCACCGCCGGGCAAATTCGCCACATCCAGCCTCATCTGCCGCCGGAGAATCTCGGCCAGATGGGACAGCGCCTTATCCAGCCGCCGCACCATGGCGGCATCCGCCCCTTTCTGCGGTGCGAAAATGGCCGATGCCCCTTGTGGCCCGATCAACGGATTATCCACATCGCAGGCCACCTCTACCCGGCACGCCTGCAGCCGTGCATCCAGCCCCGCCATATCAATCCGTACCAGTCGCGCCAGCGCACCGCCGCCAAACGGCAAATCCCTGTCATCGGCATCCAGCAGCCTGATCCCCAGTGCCTGCGCCAGACCGGCGCCCCCATCATTGGTGGCGCTGCCGCCGATCCCGATGATCAGGTGCCGGGCTCCCTGGTCCAGTGCATCGCGGATCATCTGGCCGACGCCAAAGCTGGTGGTCTGGGAAGGATCGCGCCGGGCCGGTGGCACCAGCGCCAAGCCGGCGGCGGCAGCCATTTCGACGATGGCCGTCTGGCCGCTCAGCCCATAACAGGCCATGACCGGTTCCCCCAGTGGGCCGGTGACACTGATCTGGCGGATCTGCCCATCCATGGCCGCCACCATGGCTGCCACTGTCCCTTCACCCCCATCGGCCATGGGGGCGATCCGGCAGTCGGCGCTGGGAAGGGCATCGCGGATGCCGGCCGCGATCTGCTCCGCCACGGCCTGTGCGGCCAGGCTTTCCTTGAAGGAATCCGGGGCAATCAGGATTTTCATTGAGGGGTTCCTTCTTGATGGGGGCTTCACCTTCTTATATCACCGACAGCGCCGCGGCAGCTTTCCGCTTCCCGCCGCGTCGCTCGATGCAGGAAAATACGGGCAGCAATGCTGCTGCATTTTTCCTCAAAAAACCTATTGCATCTGATTTTGTGTACGCCTATACAGCGCCTCCCACGACGTCGGGCCGGTTGGTTTGGCAGTTGTGAGGTTGGGTGGTGGTGGTTTTGGCCAGTATCATCCATGGTTCTTTGAAGGCTTCGGCCTTCGGACAAGTGGAATGATCTATCGTGCTGTTGGGTGAGGTGTTCGCCAGACTTTGTTCTGGTGGGTATTTTGCTTGATGGTCCGTTGGCCGGATTGGTTCTGTACTTTTTGTAGCGCTTGGGCGCTGCGGAGAAAAAAGTTCAGAACGGTGAAAAAAACGGTTGACGGGTTGGTTGGAGGTGTTTAGAAAGCGCTCCACCAACGACGGCGGCGCCGCTGCCGACGATGGATTTGCAGTCTCTGAGCTGATGGCTTTTGGACTGCGTGGCATG
>NZ_WIDQ01000016.1 GCF_009495745.1 Niveispirillum sp. SYP-B3756 | reverse complement strand
CCGCGCTTCAACGCGTTCCCGAAGATCTTCTGAATACGCCTTGCCCATGATCCACCTCCGATAAAGATGAATCACATCCAGACCAAAAAGGGAATCCTTCGATTCCGCTTTCTCGCGCGATGCTCTAGCAGACTGCGGAAAGCGGAATCGCTTTGGAGCGTGATTCCGCTCGCTGAATAAGGGCTTAGAGCCGAGCGCGTTTCCGGTTAAACGCGCCCGGCTCTAGCCAGTACCGGCCATTGGGGGCGAAACCGGTCAGGGAGCGTATTTATATTCCGGCAGGCTCTTCAACGATGCCTTGGTAGCGTCACGGAGGATGAACTTCTTGTCCGACACGTTGAGCGCCGCGTAGGAGACGACGACATATTTCGATCCCACGCCGAGAAAGCCGCCGACCGACAGCACGGCGAAGGGCACCTTGTCGTTGGGTGTTACGATCAGATCGTCGATGGTGCCCACCGTCTCGCCCATGGCGTTGTAGACCGTGCTGCCTACAACCTTTGAGGTACGATAGCCCGTGGCCAGCGTGGTCGGGTCCACCTGCGTCAACGCGATGGTCTGCGGGGTGCCCTGCGCGAAGGCCGGGGAGCCGGCAGACAGTGTGGCAAGGGCAACCCCGGCCAGAAGAATGTTGAAACGCTTCATGATTGCTTCCTCCACCTGTGGACTGGATATGGAAAGAGTGCCGGCGTCGGAGGGGCGCCCGACGCCGGCACAGCCAAGCAAAGGGCTATTTCTTCTGCGCGTGCTTGGCGTTGGTGTCCTTGTCATGCTTGTCAGCATGAGCGGCCGGAGCATGGGCCGGCGCCAGGGCGGGCTTGCCCTTACCGGTGTTGGTCGGCGCGACCGTGGGCTTGATCGCGGGCTTGGTGCCAGACTTTTCCATATCGATATCTTTCCTGCTGCTGCCCCCAGGAAGGGGGCAGAGGTCCGGTCGCATCGCGTGTGCTGAGAAAATCGCGCCAGCGACCCTGACAATTCAATCGCTGCCCAAGAGGAGCAGGCCATCAAACATGCCTAAAACATAAAACATATTGCTAATAATGATAGGATCGGAAAATACCCATGTGACAATGTTCAATATTGAAAGAAAAATGAATAATAATGTTGCTTATTACTTAAAATTCATCAATGATAAATTTTCATGATGGGCCGAGTGATTTTCCGTCACCTCCCAGATGCCGAAATCACGGGTATCGTATATTTCGACCTACAGAAAGTCTCCCCAATGACAACCCGTACAATCCGCCAAGCTGTGCGGTTCCACCGCCCATTCGGTTTGCTGGGTGTCGATGGCCTGCTGCCCGCCGGCCAGTATGAGGTCGAAACCGAGGAGGAAACAATGGACGGACTATCCTTTCCGGCTTGGCGGCGGGTGGCAACAACCCTGCATTTGAGCGAAATCGCCAGAGGTTATGGCTTCGCACTCCGCATGGAACCTGAAGTTCTGGATGCGATTATCACCGCGGACGAAGCCGTGCCGGCCCCACCCGTCCCCCTGGACGATATACGCACCCGTAGCAAACGGGATTGGTTCGGCATGTTCACCCCGCCGATGGTCATTCCCATCGTCCTCGGCATGGCGGCCATCGTCGCCGTCATTCTGGGATCCTTCTCCTGACGCCGATGGGTGAGCCGGGAAAGAGCCGGACAGGCCGGCGCCTCCTCACCTCCCGTCCTCACCGATATTCACCACCATGCGAATGAAATCCCGCGCATACTGGTCGGTATCGATGAAATCATGCTCATTGTCTCCTATGCCATGAGGCTTGGAGAATTTCACCTGCAGCCGTTCCAGAAACTTCGGCTCCGCCTCCGTCATATGGGCGATCAATATCTGGAGGATGCGTTCGTGCGCCAGGACGCGCCGTTCGAGGTCGGTATTCTCGATGATCATGATCCGTGCTTTCCAATTGGGTATGCGCCCTTCGACCGGTTGCAGGTGTTGCACCCGGTCGAAGGGCGTTGCATGGCTGAATATCTGTCGGTTACTTGACGACGCCTTCCACCACGCGGTTGAGCGGCTGCTGCGCCCCGTCGCGCTGCGGCACCGGCAGTTCACGCTCGCCGACCCAGCGCACATCGATGCGTGACGCCGGCACGCCGGCAGCGATCAGCGTGTTGCGCACGGTTTCCACGCGCTGGCGTGACAGGTCCATGTTGTAATAGTCGGTGCCCGCCCTCGACGCCTTGCCCACCAGGGCGACACGCCGGTCGGGGTTGCTGAGGATCTCCCCGGCGGCATCGCGCAGGATGGCTTCCCCATCCTGGGTAAGGGTCGCCTTGTCGAAATCGAAATAGGTATTGTAAGAGGTCTGGCGGTAGACGGAAGCCACCGGCCCCGGCGCGGCGATGACCGCCACGACCAGGGTCGTCTGACAGGGTGTGGCCGTGCCCTCGATGGTTGCCGGCGCCAAGCCGATCGCCAGGTTCTGGCAAGCCACTTCCTCCACGGTCATTCCCTTGGCCCAATCCCGGGTGGTTTGCGTGGGCATCAGCCCATGGCCATGGGTTATCGCCCGGCGCAGGAACGGCTCGGCCAGGTCCATACGGCCCTGTGACTGGTAGGAAGCGCCCAGGTTCAACTCGTCAATCGGACTGTTCGGCCACTTGATGTTCGACGCTTCGAGAAGGCGGGTGGATTCCGCGTAATCCCCGGCCTTCAGGGCGACATAGCCCGGTGAACTTGCCGTCACATTGTGTCCCGTGCAGCCCGCCAGCAGAAGTAAGCCGATGGGCAGAGCGTGCATCATGGTGATTCTCAACATGAGGATATTCCTGCATTCGAAATCCAGAAAAGTCTGAATTCATTTCACTACGATTATGAGTATTTATAGTAAAATAATAAATTATCGGAAAATACCCATGTGCGTTAAAAGTGATTTTTTTGTTTATGATAAAGAGCTAAAGCATCAAATAAAACTCACCAGTAAATGATTTTATCCAATATTTGTTTTAAAGACACCTATATTGTTTCCGGGATCATTTCTTAAATTTCTCCCGGCGTGCAGATAACAATTCGGAAGGGTACGAGCCTGCGCTTATCCCCCACTATTCCCCGATCCGTCCCAGTCCGCAGCCAGCACCAGGCGCGCCAAGGCCGGCAAGGAACGCGAACCTGTCTTTTGCATCACCGCCGCGCGGTGCTTTTCCACCGTGCGCTGACTGATGCCGAGGTCGGCAGCGATATTCTTACTGGGATGACCGGCCAGCACCATGTCCATGATCTGCCTTTGCCGCGCCGTCAGTCCCGCGACATGGGTAGCCGCCTGCTGCTGCCACGCCAGCAACTTTCCACCATCCTGTGCCCGTTCCAGTGCCTGACCGATGCTGGACAGCAGGTCGGCGCGGCGGAACGGCTTCTCGATGAAGTCGGCGGCGCCAGCCTGGATCGCCGCCACCGCCACCGGAACATCGCTGCTGCCGGTGATGATGATGGCGGGCGTCGTATCCCCGGACTGACGCAAACGGTGCAGAAGGTCCATCCCGCTTATTCCCGGCAGATAGGCGTCGATCAGCAGGCAGGCAGGCCCGGCCGGCCGGAATCCGGCCAGAAAATCCTCGGCATTGGCATATTCGACCACGCGCCGCCCCTCCCCATCCAACGCCTGGCGGAGGCTGTCGCGCAGCAGCGCATCGTCGTCAATGACATGGATGGTGGTGGCGCTGGTATCGGCATCGGCAGTTCCAGTCGGCATCCGTGCCGTCAGCGGCGGAGCGGACAGTAATCGCTGAATGGCGCGCAGCAGGGCGGCCGGGTTCACCGGCTTGTGCAGTTGCACCTCGTTGTGCAGCGCGATGGCGCGCAGCGTCTCCGTGGAAATGTCGGCCGTCAGCAACAGGCCCGGCACTTGGCGGTGCAGGGCGCGGCGCAACGCCCCCAGCAGATCCAGGCCGTTCATGCCACCCGGCAGGTTGAAATCCACCAGCAGCAGGTCCGGGCGGAAATCCCCCGTCGCCATCTGGCGCAGCGCGGACGGTCCATCAACCGCCAATATCGGCCGATGCCCGGCCTCCGCCAATACCATGCCCAGCAGGTCGCGCACTTCCGGGTCATCCTCCACCACCAGGACGGTAGCCGACACGGTAACCATCGGCTCCGGCGCCGACACCACCGATGGTTCCGGCAGCAGCACCGCGCCGGGGTCGGGTAGGATGTCCACCGCGAACATCGATCCCTTGCCCGGTGTGGAACGGACCCGCACGGGATGGCCAAGCAACTCGCTCAGCCGCCGCACGATGGACAGGCCCAGGCCCAATCCGTTGCCGGGGCGCTCCCCGGCCTCCAGGATCTGGTGATGCTCCTCGAAGATCATCTGCTGTTCGGTCTCCGGGATGCCGACACCGGTATCCCAGATCTCGATGCTGACGATGCCGCCTGCCCGGCGCCGGCACCCCATCAGCACCTTGCCCGTCCTGGTATATTTCAGCGCGTTGGACAAAAGGTTGCGGATCATCTGTTCCAACAGGTGGCGGTCGCTGAACACCATGGCGCTGCAGGAGACCGTGCGCAGGACCAGACGGCGGGCCTGGGCATGATAGCTGAACTCGTCGCGCATCCGGACCAGCAGGTCGTTGAGGGAAAAGCGGGTGACGGTCGTGGTGACGATGCCGGCCTCGATCTGGTTGATGTCCAGCAGGGCGTTCAGCATGCCGGACATGGCCCCAACCGTCTCCCCCATCCGGTCCAGCAGTTCCCGCTGACCGCCCGTGGCCCTGTTGGCCAGCACGCCCTGCAGCAGGGTCAGGGTCTGCAAGGGCTGGCGCAGGTCGTGGCTGGCGGCGGCCAAGAAGCGCGATTTGCCCCGGTTGGCCACGTCGGCCTCGCGCTTGGCCGCGTTCAGGGCGTTGGCCACATGCCGGCGCTCGGTGATGTCGGTGAAGGTGATCACCACGCCTTCCACCCGGTCATCCTGGGTGCGGTAGGGCAGCACGCGGCGCAGGTACCAGGCTCCCGTCCGTGCCTCGATCTCCCGTTCCATCGGCACGCAGCTGCGCAGCACCGACTGCGCATCGGCAATCAGGGCGCCATCGGCGGCCAGCGAGCTGAGATCGGCCAGGGGCCGACCGACATCACCGGGCAGGATGCTGAACAGCGATCGCGTCGCCGGCGTGAAGAACCGGATGGCCAGCCGAGGGTCCAGGAAGATTGTGGCCACATCGGTGCTGTACAGCACGTTCTGCAGATCATTGGCGGTGGTGCGCTGCCGTTCCAGGGTTTCCTGCAGCTGGCTGTTCAGGGCGGTCAGTTCCTCGTTCAGCGACTGCAACTCCTCCTTGGAGGTCAGCAGTTCCTCATTGGCGGACTGGTACTCCTCGTTGATCGACAACGCTTCCTGGGCGATGGCCTTCTGTTCCACCCCGGCCAGTTCCAGGTTGCGGATGGCCGCTTCCAGTTCCGTCCGCGTATAGTCCAGCTCGCGTTCAAGCGCGCGGACGGGGGCTTCGCCGGAGCGAGCGGCCGAAGGGTCGACATGCGTGTCGACCTGGGCCTGGTCCATGAAGCAGACCAGCATCAGGTCTTCCCCGTCATGGCGGACAGGCTGCACGGCGATGCTGAAGGCTTGATTGTCGCCGTCACGGCGGGACCGGCCGCCCGCGACCACGATCCTCATCTGGTCCTGCCGCGCCCGCTGGATGGCACCGCGCAGCTTCACTGACAGGCCGGGAAGCACCATGGACAACAGGTCATGGGTCGGATGACCCGGCGGCACCCGCAGATAGCGTTCCGTCGGCCCCAGGGAATAGAGGCAATCGTGCCGGCGGTTGATCAGCACTGCTGCCGGGGCATAATCCTGCGTCACCAGCCGCTGGCACAGCTCGGCCAGCGCCGCCTGCCGCGACGGCGCGGGGCCGACACCCACCCGGACCGGGGTGCGGACGCCGTCGCCGGCGCTCATCAGGAAGCTGAAATCGCCCGGCCGGCTCCGCCCGACATGCCGGTAGAGCCGGGCGGACTTCGACACCACCTCGAACCGGTCGGCACCGGCCGGCGCCACCGTCTCCGACCCGCCCAACAGCAGGAAGCCGCCGTCGCGAAGCGCGAAATGGAACAGGGCCAGCACCCGCGCCTGCGCTTCGGGCAGCAGATAGATCAGCAGGTTGCGGCAGGAGATGAAGTCCAGCCGGGAGAAAGGCGGGTCTGCCAGCACGTCCTGGACCGTGAACACCACCAGGCTGCGCAGTTCCTGGGTGACCCGGTAGCCCCCGTCTTCATGGATGAAGAACCGGGCCAGCCGCTCGGGCGACACCGCCTCGACGATGCCGGCGGGATACAGCCCCTCGCGGGCCTTCGCCACCGCGTCGGGATCCACGTCGGAAGCGAAGAGCTGTAGCTTGATCGCCGGGCCCAGCAGGGAGATCTGCTCCAGAAGCAGCATGGCCAGCGAATAGGTCTCCTCACCCGTGCTGCACCCGGCCACCCACAGGCGCAGGTGATCGTCCGGCCCCCGCCCCCGGATCAGGTCGGGGATGACGGTGGCCGCCAGCAGGTCGAAGACCACCGGGTCGCGGAAGAAGGCGGTGACGTTGATCAGCAGATCCTTGGCCAGATGGTCGCGTTCCACCGGATCACGGCGCAGCAGGTCCAGATAGGCCTCCATCCCGTCCGCCGCGATGTCGGCCATGGCCATGCGCCTGTCGATGCGGCGGCGCAGCGTGCCTTGCTTGTACAGCGAGAAATCATGGGGCGTATGGGTACGCAGCAGGTCGATGACCGCCGGCAGTCCGTCCAGGGCGCCGGCCTGCGGCTTGGCGCCACCAGCTCCTGAACGGTCCCGGATCATCGCCGGCATGGCGGCCACCGACAGCACATGGTCGACCAGGCCCGTGGCGATGGCGCTGCGCGGCATGCCGTTATATCCGGCCTCCATCGGGTCCTGGACGATGACCAGACCACCGGCCGCATGCACCGCTCTCAATCCCAGGCTGCCATCCGCACCGGAGCCCGACAGCACCACGCAGACCGCCCGCGGACCATAATCCCGCGCCAGTGCCGTCAGCAGGAAATCGAACGGCAGGCGCGCGCCATGCCGCGCCTGCGGCGACATCAGGCGCAAGCATCCATCGGCAACCGACAGGTATGTTCCAGGCGGGATGACATGGATATGACCGGGGCGGACCTCCATGCCATCGGTGACATCCCGGACGGGAAGCGCGGTATGGCCCGCCAGCAGGTCGGTCAGCAGGCTGTCATGGTTGGGGTCGAGATGCTGAACCAGGATGAAGGCTGCACCCCCGCCATCCCCCAGCGCCGCCACGAACCGGGTGGCCGCATCCAATCCGCCAGCCGACGCGCCGATGGCCACAACGGGAAACGCCGTCCCGGCCGGTGCGTCGCCCGGTGGACCTGGACCCTGAGTTGTCATGATAAAATAACCTTTAAATATTCGCCGGAGCGTTTACCGGCGTGATGCGCATTTTAACATGTTTCAAGAATCTGCATAATACGAAAAAATGTATAAAGATTAACACTTTTGGGTCTGGGTATTTTCCGACCCTCCCTACCAATTCTATCCATCATTTATGATCAGGATCGACGGCAGGAGTGATGACCATGCATCAAACGAACAACACCCTATCCGAAGCTGTTCGGGTTCGATCCGTCGAACTGCTGAACCGTCACTTGGCGGCCGCCATCGATTTGCACGCCCAGGTCAAGCAGGCGCATTGGAATGTCAGAGGCCCTGCCTTCAATGTGGGGCATAGGCTGTTCGACAGCACCTCCGTCAAGATCGAAGTCTATACCGACTTGATCGCAGAACGGGCCGGCGCCTTAGGCGGCACCGCACAGGGCAAGGTGCAGGCGGCCGTGGAACAGTCCTTCCTGGCACCCTATCCCCTGGGTTTGTCGGATGTCCGCCATCATGTCATCGCCTTGTCCAGGGCGATAACCGCCTTCGGCCGATCAGCGCGGGAGGCCGTCGATCTCTCCATCTCCCATGGCGATCCGGATACCGCCAACCTGTTCACTGAAATATCGAGAAACATGGGCCGGCAGCTGTGGCTGGTCGAAGCCCATGCGATGCCGTCTTGACGATGGCCGACCGACAGAGCCCGGACCCGTTGCCTCCCGATCCCCTGGCCCGATGGGATAATGAAGGCGGCGCCATCCCCAAGGCGATGGACACGGCCAGGAGCCTGCGCATTGTGATCGCGGAGGATGAACCCCGGATCGCGCTGCAACTGTCCACCCAACTGCACGCGATGGGACATGAAATCTGCGCCATCGTTCAGACCACCGGCCAGGCCATCACGGCCGCGCATCGTTTGCATCCGGATCTGATCATCATGGACGCCCATCTGCCCTGTATCCCGGCATTCATCGGCACGGCACCGATCCTGCGAGCACTGTTGGTTCCGCGCCTGTTCAATGACGGCATTCCGCTGCCCCGGTCTTTTCTGCCACCGGATGCGGTCGTGATCCGCAAGCCGTTCCGCGCCACACATCTTGCCCGGGCCATTCGGCAGGCCATGGATAAGGCAGCGTAGGTGCGAAACAACCGCCGGTATGCACCACCACCCGTCTTCAAAATGGAAGGATCAGCCAATGCCCATCCGTACGACGGAAATGACGGTTACGTTCGAACGTCCCTTTGCCCTCGCCTCGTTCGACAGGCTGCTGCCGGTCGGGATGTACCTTCTGGAAATCGATGAGGAAGAGATCAGCAGCCTGTCCTTTTCCGCCTACCGGCGCACGTCGGCAAGGCTCCATACGCCTGCCATCGGCGTTCTCAGTTCCATTCGCCAAGTTCTTCCCATTGATACAAGAGAATTGGAGGCAGTGCTCAAGGCCGATTGCGCACCCATAATTCTTCCTGCCGGAGAATGACACTTATCATGCAATATCTTGGCGGCCTTAGCGGGGCGGGCACCCTGATCTGCGGCGACGAGCTGATCGCCCCGGTCGAGTATGATTTCGAAGGCTTTCTCGAACTTTCCGGGCAGGTGGTCTGTGCCGGTGAAATCCGGCTGGCGCCGGAAACCCTGCGGGAGGTATTCGGACGCCGGGACCTGTGCCTGCGAACGGCTGACGGACGATGCCTTAGCCTGCGATTCTCCGACAAGCGCCAGCGGCCGCCTGACGATGCTGTCCATGTCGATGTCGGCGGCGACCTGCCAGTCCCGTCGGATTGGCGCCACTGATCACTCGCCGGCACGGCATGCGCTTGTGTCGTTTCCAACCCGAGGCCTGCCGCCCTGACATCAGGGCGCCCCGGGCGGGAGAAGTACCGATGATGCCCACCCTTCGCCGTATTCTGGGGCCGCGGCCGCCGGCCCCGCCCTGGACGGACCCACGGCCCGTCCGCGAGGAACTGTTCGGCATCGAGCGGCTTGAACAGCATGCCGGCACCCTGGCCACCGCCCAGGCCGTGACCAACAGCCCACCTGCCGTCCTGTCCCTCCATGCCAGGCTGGACGACAATGCCCGCGTGTTGCTGGCGGCCTATCGTGCCGGTGCCTTGGAACTGGAGGCGGGCCGGGGCGTGGTGCCCGCCGCCGAATGGCTGTTGGACAATTACCATCTGGTGGAAGAGCAGATCCGCGAAATCCGCGATGACCTGCCGCCGGGATATTACCGCCAGTTGCCCAAACTGGCCGGCGGCCCGTTCGCCGGATATCCAAGGGTGTTCGAGGTCGCCTGGGCCTTCGTCGCCCATACCGACAGCCATGTCGATCCCGACAGCCTGCGCCGCTTCATCGCCGCCTACCAGCGGGTCCAGCCGCTGACCATCGGCGAGCTTTGGGCGGTTGCCATCACCCTGCGCATCGTGCTGATCGAAAACCTGCGCCGGTTGGCAGACCAGATCACCACCGGTCGCCAGGACCGAGCCGAGGCCGGAACATTGGCCGACCGCTTGCTGGCCGCGGACTTCACCGGCCCCATCCCCGATATCAATCTGGGCCCGCTTTCCGAACGGTTCGCGGCCCAGCTTGCCAAGCGGTTGCGCGATCAGGATCCCCGAACCACCCCGGCCCTGGGCTGGCTGGAGGAACGGTTGGCGCGGCAGGGCACCAGCATGGAGGAGGTGGTGCAACATGCCCAGCAGCGCCAGGGCGCCTCCAACGTCACCGTGCGCAATGTCATCACCAGCATGCGGCTGATCTCTGCCATGGACTGGGCCGAACTGGTGGAGAGCGTGAGCCTGGTGGATGCGCGGCTTCGTGCTGAAAGCCCGTTCGCGGCCATGGATTTCCCGACGCGCAATCTGTATCGCAGCGCCATAGAGCAATTGGCCCATGGTTCGCCCCACAGCGAACTGGATGTTGCCGGGGCGGCGCTGATGGCTGCCGCGATGGCATCGGCTACCGGTGGCGGCGAAGCGGAACGACGGTCCGATCCCGGGTACCATCTGATTGCTGGTGGCCGGCCGGCACTTGAACGCCGTATCGGCTTCCGCCCCCCGCCCCGGCTGTGGATCAGCCGGTTCAATGTCCGGCTGGGCATGGCGGGCTATGTCGGCTCCATCCTGTTCGTCACCGGCACGCTGCTGGCGGCAGCACTCTGGGTGACGCTGCCGCCCGATGCAGGTATCATCCTGCCGCTGCTGCTGGTCCTGGCCGCCCTTCTGCCGGCGACCGAACTGGCGACGACCCTGGTCAACCGGGCGGTTACCTGGAGCTTCGGGGCCGTGACCCTGCCAGGCATGGACCTGGCCGGTGGGATACCGGCATCCCTGCGCACCCTGGTCGCCGTGCCGACCCTGCTGACCGGCGAGGCCGACCTGCGCGAGCAGATTGAGCGGCTGGAGGTGCATCATCTGGCCGGCGGGCGTGGTGACCTGACCTTCGCCCTGCTGACCGACGGGGTTGATAGCGACCGCGAGGTGCTGGACGGTGACGCCGCCCTGCTGGCACTGGCCGCAGCCTCCATCGCCCACCTGAACAGCCGCCATGGGCCGGGGCCCGCCGGCAAGCGTTTCCTGCTGCTGCATCGCCACCGCCGGTTCAACCCGTCCGAAGGCTGCTGGATGGGATGGGAACGCAAGCGCGGCAAGCTGCATGAGTTGAACCGGCTGCTGCGCGGCGCCACCGATACCAGCTTCATGGATGTGGACGGTCGGTCGCCTTCTGTGCCCACCGATGTGCGTTATGTTATAACCCTAGATGCCGATACACGCCTGCCTCGTGACGCGGCCCTGCGTCTGGTCGGCAAGATGGCTCATCCGCTGAACCGGCCATTGTTCGACGAAGCCGACCAGCGCGTCAGCGGCGGCTATGCCATCCTGCAGCCGCGCGTCACGCCGTCGCTGCCGCTGGGGCGCGAGGGATCGGCCTATCAGCGGGTATTCTCCGGCCCCGGCGGCATGGACCCCTATGCCGCCACTGTGTCCGACGTCTACCAGGACCTGTTCGGCGAGGGGTCTTACACCGGCAAGGGCATCTATGACCTGGATGCGTTCGAGGCGGCGCTGGCTGGCCGGGTTCCGGAAAACAGCCTGCTGAGCCATGATCTGTTCGAGGGCAGCTTCGCCCGCGCCGGGCTGGCATCGGATGTCGAGGTGGTGGAGGAATTCCCGTCCCGCTACGACGTCGCCGGCAAACGCCAGCATCGCTGGGTCCGGGGCGACTGGCAATTGCTGCCCTGGATCTTCGGGCGGCGGACGGGCCCCCATGCCATGCCCGCCACCGGGCGCTGGAAGATGCTGGACAATCTGCGCCGGTCGCTGCTGGCGCCGGCTGGCATCGCCACCCTGTTCCTGTGCTGGCGGCTGCCCCCGCCGGCCGCGACGGCGGGAACACTGCTGCTGCTGGCAGCACTGGCCGCCCCCGGCTTCCTGCCCGCCGCCTTTGCCCTGCTGCCCCGGCGCCGCGGCATCCGGCTGCGCGCCCACATGGAGGGGCTGAGCGCCGACCTGCGGCTGGCGGCATTGCAGGGCCTGCTGTCGGTCGCTTTCCTGGCCGACCAGACCTGGCGGAACGCGGATGCCATCATCCGCACCCTGACCCGGCTGTTCGTCAGCCGTCGCCACCTGCTTGAATGGACGACCGCCGCACAGTCGACGGGCAGCCCGCGCCTGGACCTGCGCGGGTTCTACAGGCAGATGGCCGGGGGTGTGGCGCTAGGACTGGCGATGCCGGCGGCTTCCATCCTGCTGGCACCGGCCAGTTGGCCGCTGGCCATGTGCTTCGCCCTGCTCTGGCTGGTGGCACCCACCATCGCGCTGCATGTCAGCCGGCCGGCCGTTTTGACGCCGGAACAGGCGCTTACGGGCGACGATGGCGATACTCTGCGCCTGATCGCCCGGCGCACCTGGCGGTTTTTTGAAAGCTTCGTGACGCCGCCCGACAATATGCTGCCGCCGGATAATTTCCAGGAAACGCCCCGGCCCGTCGTGGCCCATCGCACCTCGCCGACCAACATGGGCCTCTACCTGCTGTCCACCGTCGCCGCCCGCGATTTCGGTTGGACCGGCGCACTGGAAACCATCGAACGGCTGGAGACGACCCTGGCCACGATGCAGGGGCTGGCCCGATTCAGGGGCCATTTCTTCAACTGGTATGACACGCAGGATCTGCGCCCCCTCGACCCGGCCTATATCTCCTCGGTGGATAGCGGCAATCTGGCCGGCCATCTGATCGTGCTGGCCAATGCCTGCACGGAATGGACCGATACGCCCATTCCGGCAGCCATTTCCCGCCAGGGCCTGGCGGACAATCTGTCACTGGCCAGGCAGGCCCTGGCCACCCTGCCCGCCGCCGGCGGTGATCGCGGAAGCCTGCTGGCCGGCGGCCTGACGGAGATCGGTACCTTGCTGGCCGGTTCGCTCTCGCTTGATATCCTGGCGCCCGCCCTGAAACGCCTGGGTGACAAGGCGGCAAGGCAGGCGCGCGACCTGCTGCCCGCGAGCGGGGATGACGCTGCCGCCGACCTGCTGTTCTGGGTGGAGGCGCTGGGCAAAACCCTGGCGGAGCAAGCCCGCGACCGGGTTTCAGGCGAAACGGGGGCCATCCCGTTGCGCGACCGCCTGCTGCGGCTGGCGGAAATGGCCCGCGCCCTGGCGCTGGGCATGGATTTCGCCTTCCTGCTCGACCCGGAACGCAAGCTGCTGTCTATCGGCTATTCCCTGCCTGACAACCGCCTGGACCCGAGCTGCTATGACCTGCTGGCCTCTGAAGCGCGGCTGGCCAGCCTGTTCGCCGTGGCCAAGGGTGACGCGCCAACCAGGCATTGGTTCCGGCTGGGCCGGACAGCCGCCCCCATCGGCAGCGGCTCGGCCCTGATCTCTTGGTCGGGATCGATGTTCGAGTATCTGATGCCGTCCCTGGTGATGCGCGCACCCCTGGGCAGCCTGCTGGAACAAACCAACCGCCTGGTCGTCGACTGGCAGCGCTCCTATGCGCAGGCCCTGGGCATTCCGTGGGGCATCTCTGAATCCGCCTATAACGCGCGGGATCTGGAATTCACCTATCAATATTCCAATTTCGGCGTGCCCGGCCTGGGGTTGAAGCGCGGCTTAGCGGAAAACCTGGTGATCGCCCCCTATGCCACGGGTCTGGCCAGCATGGTCGATGCCCATGCTGCGCGGCGCAATTACGATAGGCTGGCCGCCCTGGGCGCCAATGGCCGCTACGGATTCTACGAGGCGGTGGATTTCACCCGCACCCGCCTGCCCGAGGGCACGGATCTGGCCATCGTGCGCAACTACATGGCCCATCACCAGGGCATGACCATCGTCGCCATCGCCAATACCGTGCAGGACGGGCGGATGCGCGCCCGCTTCCACCGCGAGCCGATGATCCAGGCCTGCGCGTTGCTGTTGCAGGAGCGCATGCCGCGTGACGTGCCCATCGCCCCGCCCCGTGCCGAGGAGGTAAAGGCCACGGCAAGCGAGGCCGGCGGTGCCGCACCGGTGGCCCGCCGCGTGGCGCCCCTGTCGCCCGGCGGCCCGGTGACGCACCTGCTGTCGAACGGGCGCTATGGCGTCATGCTGACCGCCACGGGCGGCGGCTACAGCCGCTGGCGCGACATCGCCATCACCCGCTGGCGCGAGGATGCCACCCGTGACAGCCATGGCAGCTTCATCTTCCTGCGCGATTGCTATGGCGGCGGGCTGTGGTCGGTCGGCGCGCAGCCGCTGGGTCCGACGGCGGACGAGCAGGAGGTGCTGTTCAGCGAGGACCATGCCGATTTCATCCGCCGCGACGGCGGCCTGACCACACAGATGACCGTGCTGGTCTCCAGCGAGGTGGATGGCGAGGTGCGCCGCGTGTCGCTGACCAACAGCGGCCGACGCCCACGCCGCATCGACCTGACCTCCTATGCCGAACTGGTGCTGACCGGCCAGGCGGCCGACATCGCCCATCCCGCCTTCGCCAAGCTGTTTGTGCAGACCGAGCATCTGGCCGAATTCGGCGCATTGGTCGCCACCCGCCGGCCGCGCGCGCCTGACGAGCCCCAGGTCTGGGCCGCCCATTTCGCCGTGGTGGAGGGCGAACCGGCGGCCGAACCGCAATATGAGACCGACCGGGCACGGTTCCTGGGCCGCAGCCGGGCCATCGGCTCGGCCATGGCGCTTCAGGATGGGCATCATCTGTCCAATAGCGTCGGCACGGTGCTGGACCCGGTCTTCGCGCTGCGCCAATGCGTGCTGGTGCCACCGGGCGGGGTCGTCAAAATATCGTTCTGGACCCTGGTCGCCGCCACGCGCGCCGAGCTTCTTGACCTGATCGACCAGCATCACGACCGCAACGCCTTCGACCGGGCGCGGACCCTGGCCTGGACGCAAGCCCAGGTGCAGCTGCGCCATCTGGGCGTCGATGCCGCCGAGGCCGCCGATTTCCAGCGGCTGGCCGCCCCCATCCTCTATGCCGATCCGCGTTTCCGGGCCCCTTCCGATGCGATCCTGCGCGGCATCGGCCCGCAATCGGGCCTATGGCCGCACGGCATCTCCGGCGACCTGCCCATCGTCCTGCTGCGGATCGACGATGTGGAGGATATGGACCAGGTTCGCCAATTGCTGCGGGCGCATGAATATTGGCGCATGAAGCGGCTGGCCATCGATCTGGTCATCATCAATGAACGCGCCTCCTCCTACATCCAGGATCTGCAGATCGCCATCGAGACGGCGGTGCGCCGCAGCCAGTCGCGTCCCCGCCATGGCACGGAATTGGCCCAGGGTGCCGCCTACACGCTGCGCGCGGACCTGTTGAGCGTGGAGGCCCGAGCCCTGCTGTCGGCCGTGGCCCGTGTCGTGCTGGTGGCAAGGCGCGGCCCCTTGGCCGGACAGTTCGACCATCTGCCGGCCCTGCCGGCCCGCGTGCCGCTGCCTCCTCATTGCCAAACGCCAGCGACGCCAGCACCAGCCCCGTCGGGGTTGGAATTCTTCAATGGGCTGGGCGGTTTCGACAAGGATGGGCGGGAATATGTCGTCACTCTGGACGGGGTACGGACGACCCCGGCCCCCTGGATCAACGTCATCGCCAATCCGGGCTTCGGCTTCCAGGTGTCGGCCGATGGCAGCGGCTATTGCTGGGCCGGGAACAGCCGGGAAAACCAGCTGACCCCATGGTCCAACGATCCCGTGGCCGATCCGGCCGGCGACGCGATCTATATCCGTGATGAGGTGACGGGAGACCTGTGGTCCGCCACGGCCCAGCCGATCCGCGACGGCGGCACCTATATTGCCCGCCACGGCTTCGGCTATAGCCGGTTCGAACATCAGGCCAACGGCATCGCGCTGGATCTGCTGCATTATGTGCCGACGGACGATCCCGTCCGCATCTCACGCCTCAGCCTGCGCAACCTCTCCGGCACGCCCCGCAAATTGTCGGTCACCGCTTATACGGAGTGGGTGCTGGGCACGTCGCGCGGGGCATCGGGCCCCTTCATCACCACGGAAATCGATGCGGCCACCGGTGCGTTGCTGGCCCTTAACCCGTGGAGCACGTCGTATTCCGGCCGCGTCGCCTTTGCCGACCTGGGTGGACGGCAGACAGCATGGACGGGCGACCGGACCGGGTTCCTGGGCCGTGACGGCAGCATGGCGGCACCAGCGGCGCTGTTGGGCCGCAATGCCCTGTCCGGTCGCGTCGGCGGCGGCCTCGATCCCTGTGCCGCCCTGCAGGGCGTGGTAGAACTGGGCATCGGCGAGACGGTGGAGATCGTCTGGCTGCTGGGCCAGGGTGGCTCGGCGGCGGAGGCGCGGGCGCTGGTCCTGAAATACCGCGCCGCCGACCTGGACGCCGTGCTGGCCGGGGTGACGGCGCAATGGACGCGACTGTTGGGCGCCGTCCAGGTCACCACGCCCGACCGGGCCATGGACATCATGCTGAACGGCTGGCTGCTGTACCAGACCATCGCCTGCCGGGTCTGGGCGCGCTCCGCCTTCTACCAGGCCAGCGGCGCCTACGGCTTCCGCGACCAGCTTCAGGATGGTATGGCGCTCAGCCTGGCGCAGCCGGAGGAGACGCGGCGCCACCTGCTGCGCGCCGCCGGCCGGCAATTCATCCAGGGCGATGTCCAGCATTGGTGGCTGCCCCATTCCGGACAGGGCGTGCGGACGCGGATTTCTGACGACCGCGTCTGGCTGGCCTATGCCACCGCCCAGTATGTCACCGGTTCCGGCGACCATGCCGTGCTGGATGAGATCGTGCCCTTCCTGGACGGGCCGCCCCTGGCACCCGGCGAACATGACGCCTTTTTCCAGCCGATGGCGGCCGACGAGACGGGGTCTCTGTTCGAGCATTGCGCCCGTGGCCTGGACCAGTGCCTGGACCTGACGGGCGCGCACGGATTGCCGCTGATCGGCACTGGCGACTGGAATGACGGCATGAACCGCGTCGGGCAGGAGGGCCGGGGCGAGAGCGTCTGGCTGGGCTGGCTGCTGCTGCGCACCATCGCCCTGTTCGCCCCCCTGGCTGATATCCGTGATCCGGGTCGGGCGGAACGCTGGCGGGCGCATGCCGACCGGCTGCGCGACGCTGTGCAACGGGAGGGCTGGGACGGCGCATGGTACCGCCGCGCCACCTATGATGACGGCACCTGGCTCGGCTCCAGCGACAGCGCGGAATGCCGGATCGACAGCATCGCCCAGTCCTGGGCGGTGTTGTCAGGGGCGGCCGACCCGGCGCGGGCAGCAACAGCCATGGCATCGCTGGACAGCGAACTGATCCACCGGGACGAGGGGCTGGCCCTGCTGTTCACGCCGCCCTTCGACCAGACGCCGCACGATCCCGGCTATATCAAAGGCTATCCGCCGGGCCTGCGCGAGAATGGCGGACAATACAGCCACGCCGCCATGTGGGCGGTGCTGGCCTTCGCCAAGCTAGGCCAAGGGGACAAGGCCGCCGATCTCTTCGCCCTGCTGAACCCGATCAACCATGCCCTCACGCCCCAGGCCGCCGACCGCTACAAGGTGGAGCCCTATGTCGTGGCGGCTGACATCTATTCGGTGGCCCCCCATGCCGGACGTGGCGGCTGGACCTGGTACACCGGCTCGGCCGGATGGATGTACCGCGCCGGGATCGAAGGCATCCTTGGCATCCGTCGAGAGGGAGAATATCTGCTCATCGCCCCCTGCCTCCCCGCCGCCTGGCCGGGCTTCACCGCCACCGTCATCGTGGCGGGCACCCGATGCGATATCCAGGTGGAAAGGGGGGACGGCACCAGCCTTGACGGCGCGGCGATCACCGGAACAGCCGACGGTATCCGCGTTCCGCTGGATGGGATGAAGCATATCCTGCGGATCGCCTGCTGAGTTGGCCGGCGGGGCTGGCAACACGATTTGAACCCGCAAAAATAACTTATTGATTATAATGAATATAGAGCTGGTCCCCCGTGAGCGGACAGTTTGCTAAGCTTGTTTTGCCCTTTTTTGAAGGACGACCGACATGACGGGACAGAGGAAGCGATATTCAGCTGATTTCAAGGCGAAGGTGGCACTGGAGGCGATCCGGGGCGAGTTGACGATGGCGCAGCTTGTGTCGCAGCACGGTGTTCACCAGACGATGATCAGCGCTTGGCGCAAGCAGGCGATCGAGGGGATGGCGGCGTTGTTTTCCGGCAGGGCCGAGGCCGACCTGCTCCCTGGAAATGTCTCCGTCGTAAAGTAGAGTCCCTCCGACCGAGGAGGGCTATTTGATGAAGAAGAGCCGTTTCAGCGAGGAGCAGATTATCGGGATTCTGCGGGAGCAGGATGCTGGTCAGAAGACGGCGGATATCTGCCGGCGACATGGGATATCGGAGGCGACATTTTACGCCTGGAAATCGAAATATGGCGGGCTGGAGGTGTCGGAGGCCAAGCGCTTGAAGGGCTTGGAGGATGAGAACAGCCGCCTGAAGAAGCTGCTGGCCGAGGCGATGCTGGACAACGCGATGCTGCGCGAGGTGGCGGGAAAAAAGTGGTAAGGCCCACCGCGCAGCGCCGGACGGTTGCCCATCTGCGGGCGACGTTCGGGGTCAGCGAGCGGCGGGCCTGCGCTGTGTTCTGAAGGTGCATCGCCGGACGATACGTTACCGGTCGCGTCGCCCTGATGACGGTGTCTTGCGGCAAAGGCTGCGGGACCTGGCATCGGAGCGGCGGCGGTTTGGCTACCGGCGTCTGGGATGTCTGCTGGCCCGGGAGGGGATGGCGGTGAACCATAAGAAGCTGCTGCGGATTTACCGGGAGGAAGGGCTGGCGGTGCGCCGGCGACGGGGCCGTAAACGGGCACTGGGCACACGGGCGCCGATGAATGTGCCCCAGGGCCCCAACCAGCGCTGGAGCCCGGATTTCGTGTCGGATGCGTTCAGCGACGGAAGGCGGTTCCACATCCTGGCCGTGGTGGATGATTTCTCGCGCGAATGCCTGGCCCTGGTGGCCGACACCTCGCTGTCCGGCAAGCGGGTGGCGCGGGAGTTGGATACCCTCATCGCCACACGCGGCAAACCGCTGATGATTGTCAGCGACAATGGTAGCGAGTCCATTTCCAGGGCGATCCTGGCTTGGACGCAGACCAACCGGGTCGAATGGCATTACATCCAGCCCGGCAAGCCCACCCAGAATGCATTCGTGGAAAGTTTCAACGGACGCTTGCGCGATGAATGCCTGAATGAAACCCTGTTCCACGGCCTGCGTCACACCCGACAGGTGCTCGCCGACTGGCGGGATGACTACAACAATGTTCGACCCCATTCCACCCTGGGCGGGATGTCCCCCGCCCAGTTCGCAACGTTCAGGACCGGGGGCATGCCCCCGGTCCTGAACGTCAATCAACCCCAATACCAAACCAGAGGACTCTGCTTATAAACGGTGATGTTTTTGGGGAGCAGGTCAAATCACCTCAAGCAGGTCACGTGCATCGTGACAAAATAGTAAAGTCATTTCTGGCTTCCCTTAACATCATAGCCGCCAAACTATGGTTTCAAGCCATTGTCAACGGGACCTGAGTTCTGGGAACTATTGTTTACCGATGTTTCCCAAATCTGGAGGGAATTGATCGGTCGGGCGATTAAAAGCAAATTTCCATAGCTCTGACTGAACATCGTGCGCACCTGATACAGGGCTTCAAACGATCTTAGACTTCCCCCTACCCGCTGCCTAAGTTCCTCGATCGTGCTGGGGTTGGTAACGATGCCGACCATTTGGTTGACACCAGCATCGCCCGTGCCGGAAATGATCAGGATCTGATTGCCCGAAGGCCCCGGAATGCTGGCTATATAGCCATAGTCGCGCCGAGGGATGATCCGGTCGGCCAATAGATAGGGACTGTCGGACAGGAACTGCCGGCCGGACGGCTTATCGACTAGCTCGTAACAAGTGGCCCCGCAGTCGAATTGCGAAGCATGGAAAAGCGGGTTTTTCAGCAACGGATTAAGTGCGTCGAGGGCACCGACATAGACGATATTCGGGGCTTTTAACATATCGGGGTCGAGCGCCGACGCTGTCACGGCAACGGGCTGATAATCCTTGAGATAGGACCATAGCGTGCTGATCGAACCCACAATGTCCGAACTCACCGCATAGAGATCCTCGTTTCTGAGGCTGCCCCTTTCGCTCGCCGTTTTGGCGACATATTCATAGAAATCATCGACGGAATCGATGGTTGGATCCCGGATGACTTCCTCGACCCCTTTGTCATTCGGCTCCCTGACAAACAAGAAATAGTCGCCGATGACGATGAGGATTTTTTTCTCCTCAAGCGACTGCCAGAGTGTCGGTTGGTCAGCGGGGCCCCCGAAGCTGACGGTGTCTCTGAAAAGAAGCCAGACCAAGGCAATATTCGCTAAAAGCAGGATGGAGGCGGCCACCGAAATGGTTCGGCCATGGCGCGATCCTAAGCGTCTGTCTTCGGCTGGTGCCTCTGCATCATGGATTGGAGCATCTGGTGATTTGAGAATGAATCCGTACTCGCCCTGCGGAATGACGAGGCGTTTCCCGGGCTTGTCCGCATAATAGAGATCTAGTTTTTTGCGGAGGCGATAAATGCCGACGCGTACCTGCGACCCCTGGATGCCCGAGGCGGCGAAACTCCCCGGAAAAACCTCAATGGCGATCTCCGTTTCCTTGGGTCGCCGCCCCTCGATCGACTGCTGAAGGAGAAAATCGAAAAGACGCAGAAGGATCTCGGATCGATTGGAGGCGATGAAACCCCGCACTTCGCGCGCCTCATCGGCAAGGGCGTGCGCAGTTGTATCGGGAGCCGAGTTGCTGATGGTCATCATTCGCCTTTTCGGTCTGGCTCCGGCGGCACCCTGGTTGTTAGTGGCGCGGCACACCAGCGTGGGGGATGGAGCGCCGCGAGACTATGAAACGCCCCAAGATCGTTGCGGCTCAATTCACCTTAACGGACACGGTACCGTCGGGGTTAAACACCGTAAGGCTGGCATCGCAAACATATTCACCGATGCGGTATTTGTCATTGCGCTTGTACTCGTAGGTGAAACGATACGGCGTCTTGAGATAGCTTGGATCCTCGATCGAGATGTCCAATTTCAGCATATCCGGCTTGGTCAAGGTGTAGTGCTCGGTAATGGTCATCGCATCGCTATGGGGAATTTCGAAGAACCTGACGTCCGTCTTCACGCCGCGGGTCTTCACGACGAGCGTGTTGCCATCCCAATGGGCGGAGGAGAAGCCGTAATAGGAGGGTGCAAGGTCATCGGGCGCCGGGAATGGCTGATCGATATAGATGCGGCGCGTTTGCATGAAAATCTCGGCCAGCACTGTGATCTGTCCCGGAGTCTGGAGGATCTGGATGGGATAGACCGCCTGCATGATGGTCGGCATACCTTCGGGCAGACAGCGTGTACTGTTGTCTACGAGCGGCGTTCCGGCATCCAACGCCGCTTGGCGTTTGGCCGCTTGAGCCTTCCACTGGCTTGCATAGGGGTCTTTCAGGTCAGGCCCGTTACCGGGTGGTTGAAGATCCTCGAAGCCTGTGTCCCCTTCCGGAAAGGGGCTGGGATAACGCTCCCAGACGCCGGTGATATTGGGTTCCTGGATTGTACCAGCCGGGGTCGTATCCGCCATAGCAGTGTCGACGATCCACAACAGACAAATGGTAAACGCAAGAGCAAGTCTCGCTATATCCTTGAAGCTCAATTTAGTATCCTCCCTTGTCCTTTTTTATTCTGACACGGGGTTGCAAGCATCGGTCACCACGCTGTCAACTTCTGGCCGTCAGACAGGGTCGCGGCTTTAAGCGCCCCGCCCGGGTCACCATTGCGTAGCGGAAAAAACACGACGTCGATTTTGTCACCCCCCTTGAGCGTATTGAACTTCCAGCCCAATCCTCCCATGTTGGAGATGCTGCCGCATTCCAGCATGTAGGTCGTCGTGTCATTTCGGACGATGACAAAAACGTGTGGATTTGCCCAGGTGTATTGAACCACCGTCACGTTCTTGAGTTCGGACAATTTATTCTGGTCAAACATAGCGAAGGAATGATGCGCCATGGCAGGCTCGCTGATGGCGGCAACGCAGATGCCCAACGCCAGAGCAAACTTTCCTATTCCATACATCTGAGAACTACTCCTGTCTAGCGATACAAGGCGCCGTTCTGAAGCGGCGTGGTGCCCGATCGCGGCGTTGCGGCAGCGCTGGCTGTCCATCCGATCCATTCGTGGCCAATCAAAAATAGCGGCGGCGAAAGGCCAGAAAATCGAGAATCGGTTGTGAAACGGCTCCTCACGTGTCGTGTAACATCGCGTGCGTCGCATTTTTCCTACAGCTTCGCCTTGGAACGGAGTGCGCCCCTTGGGGGGTGGAGCACGGCGGGTATAAGAGATTAACGGTGATATCGGCCCTTGCGGGAGTAGGGCCGTGGCGAAGCACCGAGTTCACGGCTTGGGCGAAACGGCATGGCATCTGCCGCAATCTGATACCAAGCTGCCAGATGGCAGCGCCCGGCGCATGAGGAAACGCAAAATCTCCCCGGATCGGTCACGATCAAGGGAGATTGGTATTTGTCTGCCCGCGATCGGATCGCCCAAAGGCGAAAGCAGGCGAATTCGACGAGGAGGTTGAGGCGTCGAACATGCTGGCGGAATACGAAGGCCGGATCGCCGCGCTGGAACGGCTGGAGCATGACCTGCAAGCCCGGCACCGGCAGCGCTTCTCGTCGGCACGACAGACAGCGACCATGACGAGCCGATTTCCACAGCTCGAATCACGCCCTCGCCTCGGACAGAAGATCAAATATCAACAGGCCCTAGTGAGCAGCGGTCTTCGGCGTTTTTAGCGGTCGCGCGATCAAAAGGCTCGTGTCAAATATCAAGCCCCCGGTGGTGCGGATAAGATAGAGCGCCTCGAACGCCGCCGCGTCATGCGTCTGCCGGGCCAACAGGTCAAGTTCACGCTTGTCTGATACAAGCTTGATCATCTGAGACAGTCCGACATCTTCGACGCCGGAGATGACAAGTATCCGGTTGCCCGACGGCCCGGGGTAGCTGGCGACATAACCATAATCACGACCGTAGGACTGCTCAATCGGATGCGTAGCGTCCAGGCTCTGTGCGGACTGTGCCGTAAATACCTTGCCCGAAGGTATGTCCTTCAGCTCATCGAAACTCTTTCCAGGGGTGAAGCCGGACATTTGGAGAATAGGGGACCATAACGTCTCCACCTGTGCGAAATAGTCGATAAATATTATGTCGTTCGAATCAATCACGTCCTGCGAAAGCTGCGACACCGGGGTGATTGTCGGAATACCACGATCGGCACGCAGGGCCGAGACCAACGACAAGATCGCCGCCGCTCCGGTGGCAACGCGCGCCGGCACCCGGCGAATGTCGCGATCGTGCAGCTTGCTGAAGTCGTCGGGATGCATCGTCAGATAATTGTCGAGATCCCGTCCCGACTGGATCAAACGATTCATGATAAGGCGCCGTGGCTTGCCATCGGGTCCGTTTTCCACAACCATGTAGAAGTCGCCAACCGCGATCACAGGAAGCCGCTTGTGCGCAGCGATCTGCCTCCAAAAGGCTGTCTGCGAGAGGGCCGATGGGCCGTGGCTCAGTTGTCCGAAAATGAAAAGCGCGATCCACGCCAGCACGTTCACCGCGAATATGATCGCAAGGGTACGCCAAGCCGCACTTCGGACAGGTGGCGGGTCGGGAGGAGGTACGGCTTCTTCCCGCGCATCCTCAGACCCAGGGGTCAAGATCAGGCGATATTCCCCTTTGGGGATCTGCAAGCGAGGCCCGCTTTTTCCCGTATTGAATTGGTCCAGCCGCGCGCGGAGCCGGGACGCATTCGCTCGAACCGTCGAATCCTGCGAGGTATCGAGGTCCGCGCTTTTGCCGAACACGGCCATGGCGATTTCGATTTCTTTGGGCGCCCGATCATCAGCCGAATGCTCCAGGAGATAGTCGAACAACTGCATCAGGGTCCCCGTGCGACGTTGGCCCAGCAGCATCGCCCGGAACTGAGAAACCTCGGCAGCCATCAGCGCACCGTCCTCATCCTCAGACGGATCAGGTGTCGCGGAAAGGCTTGTACGCGCCGCGACTACCGGCGGGACAGTCCTACCCCTCCCCATCCAGAGTACCAATCCGCCCCCCTTGTTCAAATAGTTTGGCCATCACTGCAATAAGGCTGGTGCAACAGGGGTCTATCGTCAAGCGACACCGGGCATAGCCTAGATTTGTTCTGTCACCCTACATCAAGGTCGACACGCTGGGCGTTGAATGAATAGCCTGGCATGGCTTTCCGCGTAAGGCCGGATGAGATAATGGCGGCTTCCTCGGGGGTTCTTGGGGGCGCATTGCCGGCACGGTCCATATCTCCGCTGAATTCGCGGATTCCCTTTAGATCGGCCCAGACAAGCCAGAAAGATTTACCGTCTGGCGCGATCCATTTGGGCGCGATCTGGGGTGAATATGCCCGTGCGGCGGGGTCGCCACCCGGCGTCCAGGCGGCCTCCTCATGCACCTGACGCCACGGCCCCCAGGGTGTCGCGGAAATCCAGAAGCCCAAATAGCTGGGCTTGGCGAATTCAGTGCCATCGGGTGCGCAGCCTGTTCCGGCGCTGGCCATCATGTACAAATCCAGGGGCTCGTTATAGACCACGCTCGGCAACCACGTTTCAACGACGATATCGCCGGGGAAAAGATTGGAGTGGTTGACCCAGCCACGCGGAAACACATGGACCGGTCTTCGCCCAGCAATGTCCGCCACCCACCGCGCCGAGCCATTGTTCCTGATCCCCCCGAAGAATTCATAAGCGCTGCGGTCCAGTATCCGGCCGATGGGCACCCGGAACATCACCAGTTCGTTCATCAAGCCGTCGATATTGCCGTTGGGGCCATACACGTAAATATACCCGTCGCGGTTCGCGCGGTAATCCCGGCCCATCTGGAGAACGGAAAGCAGCGAGAAACATCCGTTCAGCTCGTTGAAAAAGACTAGCCGTTTATGTGATTGTTCTTTCCATCCCTCCCATCTGACAGGAGAGATACCATCCTGATTGCGCCATGACCGCCCGCTGTCATCGGATTGAATGAGCTTGGCCGCCATCCAGCGGCGGGGCCGCTCCTCCGCCCGATCCAGCGCACTCAGAAACTGGTATACATGGCCGCGTACGGCCAGCAGGCCATGGCCGTGATAATGAGGAGCGTCCTCCGCCTCGCTAGCCTCATCGACATTCGGATAAGCCGCGACCAAACTCACTTGGGCGTTGGTCGGGTCGCCGCCAATGCTCCACAGGGATCTCTTAAAGACTCTCGTGGGAGGATCGAGCCAGCCTGATCCGTCATTGACGACCACAAACTGCCGGTCGTCTGCTCCCCAACTCATCTTGTAGCCATCCCCGAGACTGGGCAGCCTCAATATCGTTTCATCTCGCCGCCGCAGGGACCGGACGGTAGCCGAAACGCCCTGCGAAGGGCGGAATGCTGCCCATGCTCCCGCGCTGGGCAGCATCTGCGCTGCCATGCCCATTGCCAGGCCCCGTACCAGGAAATCGCGTCTTTGTGGCATACAAGATCACTCCGCAATCAAGGCGTTCGTCGCCCTGCGAAAATCGGAAGGTCTTTCCAGTGGGGCAAGCAGCCTCCCCTGACCGCTTGCCCCAGACAGTCAAGCCGGCGACCTCGGAATTCAAGACGCCGCCAAGCCTGATCCTCAGAAACTCTGCTGGAATTGCACACCGAACTGGCGTGGGCGGCTGACCACGCCACGGGGGTAGCGTTCATAGTTTCCGTCACCAAGAAGCTTCTGACGCTCAAAACCGGCGGCAGGCTGGTCGCCAAAGTTCAGGCGCTCATCAAGCAGATTCTTGACATAGAATAAGATCTGGGACTGTCCGAAACTCACGCCGATATTGCCGTTGACCATATTAAACGCCTGCCGCGTCACAAAGCCGCCGCTGCCAGTCGGAACATCGACGGAGCCGGTATAGCTGTAGTCAGCCGCAATAAAGAGCTGACGGTCGTGACTGAGATCCACCTGGTAAAGTCCAGATATGGTCCCGCTCCATTGCGGAACCTGGGAAAGGGGACTGTTCGCGGGTTGCGGCAGCACGCCGGGTTCCAGCAGAACCCCATCGGTATAGCCGAGCCCGACCATGATCGAGAAAGGTACTCCGGCGAAGGGACGGCCAGAGACCTCCATTTCGCCGCCCCGGATGCGCGCCTTACCCGCATTCGTCGTGACGGACAGGGTGCAAGTGGGCAAGTAAACCGATTGCTGGATGTCGGACCAGTCAACTTGAAAGACCGCCGCCGACGCGGAGAGCCGGCCCTCTGCCAGCAGGCTCTTGATTCCGGCCTCATAGCTCCACAGCGTGTCGGATCGATATTGCCGCAACGCATCGCTATTCAGGCCCAAACGCGCGACGTCGGCCGAACAAAGATCCGCCGGAAGGGATTGCTGCGCGCCTCCGACCCTGAAGCCCTTGGACACCGAGGCATAGATATTGCCCTGCTTGCCCAGCTTATAGGAGGCCACGGCTTTGGGAATGAGCCCCGACTCGCTGTTCGCCTTAGCCGGCTGATAGGATGACCCCTCGGGTAGGAAGACGAATCCGTAGTCGGTGGATTCGTCGGTCTTCTGATTCATCCAATATTGCCGCAAGCCTGCCGTGACGGTCAGCTTCGGGATGATCTCATAATATAATTCGCCGAAAAGCGCCGTGTCGTTGCTGTGCCTGAGCTGGGTACTGGCGGCGAGATTGGACGGATCAAAGCCCGCTGCGGCCAGCGCCGGAATCGGAGTAACCGGCACTTTGTCTCGGAAGTTCCGATGTTGGTAGAACACCCCGGCAACGCCGGAAAGATGCGGCAATAGCGTGCCGTCATCGACGAAAATGCGACTTTCGTGCGTGAACCGCGTCTGGTTATGGTGGCTGTCCTGGTAAATGGGTGTATTGCCAAAGTTGATCCCCGTGGCCTGGGTAAGGTACAGGTTGCTCCCCTCGGTGTCGTCTTCCCGCTCGTTGATCCGGCGTGCGAAATAGCTGGTGGAAGAAGCTGCGGAGAAACCGTCTCCGGCATAGTTCAGGACAAACGACCCGATACCCCAACGGTCCCGGGAATATTCCTGCACGTCCTGGGCGCGATCCACCTTGTAGGACAAGGGTTTATAATCGGGATAAGGCACGTAGGCGGCCGGAAAGCCGTGCAAATTGCTTGCCTGGCCCATGGCACTGATGGTCGCCTCCACCTCATCCGACAGCTCGGCCCGCAGCGTGAGCGAAGCCGCATAGGTGTCGTTGCGACCCTGCCCATCCTTGGAGACGAGATTACCCGACGCATCGGGAAATCGGCGCGTGATGAAGCCGGAATCACGCGTATTGGCAATGGCGACATCGAGGCCGAGCCGACCAGGAGCAAGCACGATATTCGCCACGGCATTGCCCTCATAATCGAGACCACCGCCTTCGGTTCTGCCGCCCTGCACCTGCACTTCGCCCGAATTCTCGGTCAAAGAAGGCTTCCGGGTGATGAAACGAACGTTGCCACCCATGGAACTGGCACCGAACAGGGTTCCCTGAGGGCCCTTGAGCACTTCGATGCGATCGAGGTCCAGTGTCAGCGGACTGACCGACGAGGGCACCGGCGTGTCATTTATATAGTAGGATGTTGTCTCACTGCCGGCGACGCCGCGGATGGTCGTCTGGCGGCTGCCGCTCCACAACAGATCCGCTCCCTGACCATACTGGAAGGTCAGGTTGGGAACGCGGGTGGCATAATCGACAAAATTCTGAATATTCTGCGTCTTTAGATAATCGGACGAGTAAGCGGTGATGGAGGCCGGAACATCCAATGCCTTTTCATCCTTCCGCCTGGCCGACACGACGATCTCGACGAGCTCATCGAGTCCAGCGCTACCATCATTCTGCCTCAGGGCCTGCTCTTGTGCATAAGCCACGCTTGTGGGCGCGGATAAGACGGAACAGGCGAGAAGCATCATGCGCAAGGATACGGAATTTTCTCGTTCATTTGGACTCTTAGCTCCGAACTCCCAAATAATCCGGCTTTTTGGGACTCTCATGACGTCTCGCCTCCTGTTTTGAAATATAATTATTAGTTAACAAGCGCCACCGCTCCTGGCCGGCGCTTGTCGTGGTCCCGAGCCTCGACACCGCCATTGTTTCAAAATAGCAACAGTTGCGTCATTTTTTGCGTAACTATTGCCATAACGATGCCATGGTTACCCGCTGGCCACCCTGGTGGCTACCGAGGCTAAGACGCGACCGGGACGCTCGAAACTGCCCGGAAACGTTCCGATTGGACCCTGTAACGTTGTCTGGCGACGCCCGTACGCGTAGTGCAGCGCCCCAAGTGCAGTTCCGGGACACCGCGTTAAGGCAGCCGCGGGGGGAGCAGCTGGCAATCTCCGTGACCGCAGGCATACCGCCTGCCGGGGGCATTACTGTTCGCCTTGCGCCATTTTTGCGTAATTGATGGCTTAACAATGCCACGGCTACCTAGTGGCAGCCCTGGTGGCTACCCAGGCCAAGACGCGTCCGGGACGATGAAACCGCCCGGAAACGTTCCGATTGGACCCTGTAACGTTATCCGAGGACGCCAGAGCTGGTCCCCCGTGAGCGGACAGTTTGCTAAGCTTGGTTCGGCCTTATTGAAGGACGACCGACATGACGGGACAGAGGAAGCGATATTCGGCTGATTTCAAGGCGAAGGTGGCACTTGATGCGATCCGGGGCGAGTTGACGATGGCGCAGCTTGTGTCGCAGCACGGTGTTCACCAGACGATGATCAGCGCTTGGCGCAAGCAGGCGATCGAGGGGATGGCCGCGTCGTTTTCCGGCAAAGCCGAGGCCACTCCAGTTGTTGATGCGGTCGAGATCGACCGGCTGCACGCCAAGATCGGTCAGTTGGTGGTGGAACGGGATCCCGGATCGGGTCCGGGACAAGCTTTTTGCGCAAGGCCTCCGGTCGATGAGCGCCGGTCGGAGGCGGGAGATGGTGGATCGATCCCATCCCGGCTTGTCGGTTGTCCGGCAATGCGCGCTGCTGTCGATCAGCCGGTCGTATTATTACGGGCCGGTACGGGGCGAGAGTGCTGAGAACCTGGCGCTGATGCGCTTGATCGATGCCCAGTTCCTGGAGACGCCCTGGTATGGCAGCCGGCAGATGACCCGCCATCTGCGGCGCCAGGGTCACGTCGTCAATCGTAAACGGGTGCGCCGGCTTGATGGGCCGGATGGGGTTGGCAGCCATCTACCAACGGCCGAAGACCAGCGTTCCCCATCCCGAGCACAAGATCTGGCCCTACCTGCTGCGGGATCTGACCATTGACCGGCCGGACCATGTCAGGTGTACGGACATCACCTACATTCCCATGCGGCGGGGCTTCCTGTACCTGATCGCCGTGATGGACTGGGCATCGCGTAGGGTGCTGGCCTGGAAGCTATCCAACAGCATGGACATCGATTTCTGCCTGGAGGCCCTGCAGGAGGCCATGGCCGGCCACGGCAAGCCCGAAATCTTCAACACCGTCCAGGGCGGACAATTCACCAGCCCGAGGTTCACCGGCATCTTGACCGAACAAAAACTGTCCGCTCACGGGGGAACAGTTCTACCTCCATCAGACCCTAATTTTAGGACGATGGCTCTCCACTTTTTTCCAGGGCAAGTCCATCGCCCGGATCGGACGCAACGGATGCGCCGCCGGAACACGCGCCTCGCCGCTCACATACAAAAACAGGCTGTCACTGCGAACGTCGCTCCCGCACAACGTCCCCCTCCCCCACAAAAACTCAACGGAATCGAAAGCCTGTTAGATCAACCCCAGTTCCAGCCGGGCGCTTTCCGACATGCGGTCCTGCGACCAGGGCGGATCCCAGACCAGATCCACCGTCACCAGCGTGACGCCCGGCACCAGGGAGACTAGGTGCTGTACTTCCGCCGGCAGGGCGGAGGCGACGGGACAGGCGGGCGTCGTCAGGGTCATCTCGATATGGACCATGCCGTTCTCACGCATCTGCACGTCATAGATCAGACCCAGATCGACCAGATTGACGGGAAGTTCCGGGTCACGAATGGTGCAGATCGCTTCCATCACATCGGCCTTCAGCGCCGCTGTGTCGAAGACGCGCCGGACGGGCATATCCTGGTCGATGTCGTATTGCGGGCCGGCGATATCCATCGTCCCCTCCTATTCCGTCTTGACCGGGGCAGACAGGCCGCCGCCCTTCACCGCCGCGTCCAGCGTGTGCCAGGCCAACGTCGCGCATTTGACCCGGGCGGGATAGGCCTTGACCCCGGCGAGCGGCTGCAGCCGCTCGCCATCCTCTGCCAGATCGGGCGGCAGTTCGGCACCATCGCCCTTGGTCACCGTGTCATGGAAATGGCCGAACAGGGTCGATGCCTCCGCCAGGGTCTTGCCCAGGACAATCTCCGTCATCAGCGAGGCCGACGCGGTGGAAATGGCGCAGCCCTTGCCTTCAAAGCTGACATCGGCGATCCGGTCGCCGTCCAACCGCAGGAACACGGTGACCTTGTCGCCGCACAGCGGGTTGTGGCCATGGGCCAGATGATTGGCATCGGTCAGCACGCGGAAGTTCCGGGGATGCCGCCCGTGATCCAGGACAATGTCCTGATAAAGATCGCGCAGGTCCATCTTTCTCCCCCTTCAACAGCCGAACAGTTTCTGCGCGGCGCGCACCGCCGCCACCAGCGCATCGACATCGGCCCTGGTGCTGTAAACCCCGAAGGAGGCGCGGGTGGTGGCCGGCAGGCCCAGCCGGTCCATCAGCGGCTGGGCGCAATGATGCCCGGCGCGCACGGCCACGTCATACTGGTCAAAGATGGTGGCCAGATCGTGGGGATGGATGCCATCGACCAGGAACGACACGGCCCCCAGCCGTTCGTCCCCGGCGCCGACCAGACTGACGCCGGGCACATCGCCCAGCATCGCCTCCGCATAGCGGGTCAGGTCCGCTTCATGGTCGCGGATGGCATCACCGCCCAGCCCGGTCATGAAGTCCAGCGCCAGGGCCAGACCGATGGCGCCGGAAATGTCGGGCGTCCCCGCCTCGAACCGCTGCGGCCCATCCTGATAGGTGGTCTCCTCAAAGCAGACGGTGCGGATCATGTCCCCGCCGCCCTGCCAGGGCGGCATCGCGTCCAGCAGCCCCTCGCGGGCATAAAGCGCACCGATCCCCGTGGGGCCATAGCATTTATGGCCGGAGAAGACATAGAAGTCGCAGCCCAGTGCCCGCACATCCACGGGCAGGCGCGGCACCGCCTGACACCCGTCCAGCAGCACCCTGGCGCCGGCCTCATGGGCCAGCCGCACGATGTCAACCACCGGCACGACACAACCGCTGACATTGGCGACGTGGGTAACGGCCACCAGTCTGGTGCGCGGCCCCAGCAGGCGGGCAAAGGCCACCATGTCCAGCCCGCCCGTGGCGTCGATGGGCACCACGACAAGCTCGATACCCAGGCGCTGGCGCAGCATCTGCCAGGGCACGATGTTGGAATGATGTTCCAGTTCCGACACCAGCACCTGATCGCCCGGCTTCAGGAAGGCCGGTCCCCAGCTCTGGGCCACCAGATTGATCCCTTCCGTGGCACCGCGCACGAAGACGATTTCCGACGCGGCAGCGTTCAGGAACCGGGCCACGGTTTCCCGCGCGGCCTCGTACCGCTGCGTGGACCGCGCGCTCAGGCGATAGACGCCGCGATGCACATTGGCATAGTCGCCGCGATAAAATTCGGCCAGCCCGTCAATGACGGCGACCGGCTTCTGCGCGCTGGCGGCCGTGTCCAGGAAGACCAGACCGGGGTTGCGGGCGAAGATGGGGAATTGCTGGCGCAGTTCCTCCGGATCGAACGCCGGTGCCGCCGCCGGCGTGGCGCGTTCCTTCAGCAGCAGGTTCATCCCAGCCCCCCTTCCCCGCCCAGCCAGCGGGCAAGATGCCGGCGCAGCAGCGCTTCCACCTCTCCCTCCAGTCCGGCGGCATCGATCACTTCGGCGGCAAACGCCGCCACCAGCATGGACCGGGCCGTCACCGGATCGATGCCACGGGCCTGGAGATAGAACAAAGCCGCCTCGTCCAGGCTGCCCACGGTGGCACCATGGCTGCATTTGACGTCGTCGGCGAAAATCTCCAATTCCGGCTTGGTATCGACGCGGGTTGACGGGCTCAGCAGCAGGTTGCGGTTCAACTGCCTTGCATCGGTGCCGTCGGCCCCCGGCCGCACCGCGACCGTACCCAGGAACACGCCGTGCGCGGCCCCTTGCAGCACGCCCTTCACCACCTCTTCCGTGCGGCAGTCAGGTACCTTGTGGTCGGCCCGCACGGCCAGCGTCGCTTCCTGTCCGCCATCCAGCAGATAGGCCCCGTGCAGGGTGAAGACGGCACCGGGCCCGGACAGCGTGACCTGCATGTCACGCCGGGAAAGGCTGGCCCCCGTGATCAAGGCAAAGGTCCGGTACCGGGCCCGGCTGCCCAGTTCGGCTGTCAGCAGGCTGGTATGGGCCGCATCCGCGCCCTCGCCTTGCACATGCACATGGGTCAGTTCCGCATCCGCCCCCAGGGTCACGTCGATGACGGCATTGGTCCAGCCATTGCCGTCGCCGGCGGCGGTTTCCACCAGCGTGGCGCGAGCCCCGTCGCCCAGCATGACCCGCAGCCGGGGATGCGCCGACACCTGGGTGTCGCCCGTGCTGTAATGGATGATCTCCACCGGCATTTCCAGCACCGTTCCCGGTGCCAGCACCAGCACGGCCCCGTCGGTGAACAGGGCGGCGTTCAGGAAGGCAAAGGCATTGCCATCGGCACCGAACGCCATGGCCGCCACGTCGGGACGCCGCAGCACCGTCTCCGCCAGGGGGGCCAGCCACACCCCGTCCGGCAGGGTGCCGATGGTGGACAGGGCCGGTTCGAAGCGGCCATTGACCAGCACCAGCCGATGGGTTTTACCCGCCAGACGCCAGGGTTCCAGCAGGTCCGCCGGCAGCGGCGGGGCGCCATCCAGGCTGGGCAGGCGCGGCTGCGCCGTCAATTGTTCCAGGTCAGTGAAGCGCCAGGCCTCCTGCCGGCGGGTGGGAAAGCCCAGATCGGTGAACCTCTCCATTCCCGCCTGCCGCTGCGACCGCAGCCAGTCCGGCTGGTCCGTCCCGGCCAGCAGATGGCGGTAGGCTTCCTGGAAGGGGGCACTGTCATCGGTGATCAGCATGGCGGCTCCCCCCCTCAGGCGGCATCGCAGAGATGGGCATAGCCGGTGCGTTCCAGCTCCGCCGCGAAATGCTTGTCGCCCGACGCCACGATGCGGCCATCGGCCAGCACATGCACATGGTCGGGCACGACATAGTCCAGCAGCCGCTGGTAATGGGTGACCAAGACAATGGCCCGGCCCGGATCGCGCAGCCGGTTCACCCCGTCCGACACGGTGCGCAACGCATCGATGTCCAGGCCGCTGTCGGTTTCGTCCAGCAGCGCAAGATTTGGCTCCAGCATGGCCATCTGGAAAATCTCGTTGCGCTTCTTCTCCCCGCCGGAGAAGCCGACATTGACGGCGCGGCGCAGCAGATCGTCGCCGATATCCAGCAGCTTCAGCTTCTCCTTCACGGCCTTCAAGAACTGCTGTGCGTCCAGTTCCGGCTGGCCGCGCTGCCGGCGGCCGGCATTCAGGGCGGCGCGCAGGAAATACATATTGTTCACACCGGGGATCTCCACCGGATACTGGAAGGCCAGGAACACGCCTTCCCGCGCCCGCTCATCCGGCGGCATCGAAAGCAGGTCCACGCCCTTGTAGAGCACCGATCCCGCCGTCACCTCATAGCCGGGCTTACCCGCCAGCACGCTGGACAGCGTGCTTTTACCCGCACCATTGGGCCCCATGATGGCATGCACCTCCCCCGGTGCGACAGTCAGATCGATGCCTTTCAGCACCTCCCGTCCACCCGTGATGCGGGCTCGCAGGTCGCGGACTTCCAGAATATTGACCATGGGGAAAATCCTTTCGTTCCAGGGCGGGGAGACCGTCGAACATGAAAACGGGGGAACGGGGCCGCGATCAGCCCACGCTGCCTTCCAGACTGACGGCCAGCAGCTTCTGTGCCTCGACCGCGAATTCCATCGGCAGCTCGTTCAGCACTTCCTTGCAGAAGCCGTTGACGATCAGCGACAGGGCATCCTCGGCCGTCAGGCCGCGCTGCTGGCAATAGAACATCTGCTCGTCGCTGATCTTCGACGTCGTCGCCTCGTGCTCCACCTTGGCGCCGGGGTGGCGCACGTCGATATAGGGCACGGTATGGGCGCCGCAGGACTTGCCGATCAGCAGGCTGTCGCACTGGGTATAGTTGCGGGCGCCGTCGGCGGCGGACAGAACCTTGACCTGCCCGCGATAGGTGTTCTGGCCGCGCCCCGCCGATATGCCCTTGGAGATGACGGTCGAGCTGGTATTGCGCCCGATATGGATCATCTTGGTGCCGGTATCGGCCTGCTGGCGGTTATTGGTAATGGCCACCGAATAGAAGGCGCCAACCGAATGGTCGCCCTCTAACAGGCAACTGGGATATTTCCAGGTGATGGCCGAACCCGTCTCCACCTGCGCCCAGGAGATCTTGGCGCGGGCACCACGACAGGCGCCGCGCTTGGTGACGAAATTATAGATGCCGCCCCGGCCTTCCGCGTCGCCGGGATACCAGTTCTGGACCGTGGCATATTTGATCTCGGCATCCTCCAGGGCGATCAGTTCCACCACGGCGGCATGCAACTGGTTCTCGTCGCGCTGCGGGGCCGTGCAGCCCTCCAGATAGCTGACATAGGCACCCTTGTCGGCGATCAGCAGCGTGCGCTCGAACTGACCGGTCTTGGCCGCATTGATGCGGAAATAAGTCGACAGTTCCATCGGGCAGCGCACGCCGGGCGGCACATAGACAAAGGAACCATCGCTGAACACAGCCGAATTCAATGCGGCGAAGAAATTATCGGCCACCGGCACGACGGAGCCCAGATAACGGCGCACCAGGTCGGGATGCTCGCGCACCGCCTCCCCGAAGGAACAGAAGATGATGCCCAGTTCCCCCAGCTTGTCCTTGTAGGTGGTGGCGACCGACACGCTGTCGAACACGGCATCCACCGCCACACCGGCCAGGGCCGCCCGTTCGCCGAGCGGAATGCCCAGCTTCTCATAGGTCTTCAGCAGCTCGGGATCGACCTCGTCCAGGCTTTTGGGTGCGTCCTTCAGGGATTTGGGCGCAGAATAATAGCTGGCCGCCTGATAATCGATGGGGGCGATGTTCAGCTTGGCCCAGTCCGGCGGGTCCATCGTCTGCCAGCGGCGGAAGGCCCTCAGCCGCCATTCCAGCAGCCAGGCGGGTTCACCCTTCTTGGCCGAAATGAACCGGACGATATCCTCGTTCAGGCCCGGCGGCGCTTCCTCCGCCTCGATCTCGGTGAAGAACCCGTATTTGTAGCCCTCTTCTGCCTGGACAAGGCTGTCCAGAATGTTTTCGGGAGCGGCGGTGGCGCGTTCAGCGATGGTGGCATCGGACATGGCGATCGATATCCCGGTCGTGGCGATGCGAATGGCTCCCCATCCCTACAGCAACCACCGTGCCAGCAGCCGATCCGCCCTGTTTGTGCGGTTTTTCGACAAACAGACCACGTCGGCAATCCGACTTTGTCGCAATCCCGACAGGGGGATTTGAGACGAAATCCCCGCCCCACCAGCCGTTACCCGACCCTCTCCCCCGGCATGTTTTATGCAGCCCGTCTGTCCGCAACCCGATCGGCAGAATTGAGCGAGCCATGATGACGCAAACAACCCAGCAAGCGGTGATCTATGAAGTGATCGGTGGTGCCCCCACCATCGCCCGGCTGGTGGACCGGTTCTATGATCTGATGGACAGCCTTCCCGAAGCGCGGGAACTGCGCGCGATCCATGCACCCGACCTGACGGAGACCAAGCGGGTGCTGCGGCTTTATCTGGCGCAATGGATGGGCGGACCCGGCGATTATTCCGCCGAGCGCGGC
The DNA here is from genome assembly GCF_009495745.1 of Niveispirillum sp. SYP-B3756. Lineage (GTDB taxonomy): Bacteria > Pseudomonadota > Alphaproteobacteria > Azospirillales > Azospirillaceae > Niveispirillum. Next base: position 60,684 of record NZ_WIDQ01000016.1, on the reverse strand, counting down.
CATCCGCGCCTGAAGTCCCGGCATATGGGCTTCCCGGTCGGTATCGCGGAGCGGGATGCCTGGCTGCACTGCATGCGTCTGGCCCTGGAGGACACGGTGCCCAGCGCCCAGGCGCGCGACGCCATCATGCAGGCCCTGACCCCCTTGGCCGACTGGATGCGCAACAGGCCGGAGGGGTGAACACCCCCCGGCCTGTTGCGGTCATTTTGTAGCCGTATCGATTATCGGAAACCGGGGCGGCCTCTCGTCAAGCCGCCGCCTTCAGTTCCTGAACCAGTTCACGCGGCAGCCGAAACAGGCCGCGCCCACCGGCATAGGCCTGATAACGGCCCATCGCCTTGTCGCTCAGCAGATTGAACCAGGCCTGCGCCGGCAGGCCTGGCGGACGTTCACCGATTTCCGTCACGCTGCCATCGGGCGCGAAACGGACATGGATCATCAAACTTTCCTGTTCCATCGCCTTATCCTCCTGTCTTGGGTTGCTCAGAAGCCGGACGCGAAGCCCAGCAGTTCCACCTTGATCGGCTCGGTCCCCAGCACCTTGGCCTGACAGGCCAGCCGCGATTTCGATCCGACGCCGACAATGCTGTCCAGCTTCTCATTCTCTTCCCGCGCGACGCGCGTCAGGCCCTTGCGGCCCTCATGTACAAAGACGTGACAGGTGCCGCAGGAGGCATTGCCGTTGCATTTGTGGGTCAGGGTTTCGTCGGCGGCCAGGATCGCGGCCAGCAGGGTCATGCCCTCCGTGGCGTCGATGGTCTTGCCGGAAGGCATGATGGTGACGAGGGACATCGCAAAGCTCCTTCTAATGCTGGATCAGTAGATCGCCGCCCCGGCACCCACATTGATGGAGGCATCCTTCATGGTGGTGACGATGAAGGCGATCTGGTCTTCGGTAAGGTGACTGTGGAACGGCAGCGCCACGGCCCGGTCCGCCACCTTTTCGGTAACGAAATAATCGCCGCGACGGTAGCCAAGGTCGAAATAGCGCCGCTGCAGATGCAGGGGCTGGCAATAGGCGGCGGCCTCCACATCGGCCTGGCGCAGATCCTCGACGATGGCGTCGCGGCTGGACCTTGAAAAGCGCGTGCCCAGATGCACGAGGTAGAGGAACCAGTGCACCTCTGTAACGTCCGGCCCGATATAGGGGTCCTTGATGCCCTCGAACGACTGGATATGCCGGAAATAGAAATGCTGGACCTGCCGGCGCTTCTCCAGGATCTCCTCCAGCCGGCTCAACTGCGCCCAGCCCAAGGCGGCAGCCAGATCGCTCAGCGGCGCCTGATAGGGGGCGGTCGCCCCCACCACCACCGATGTCCGTTCATCCAGCCGGCGCCGGCATTGCCGCCGCAGGGCCATGGCAATGTCGACATCATCCGTCACCACCATGCCGCCCTCCCCGCAGCTCAAGGCCAGCGGCTGGGAGAAATCGAACACGGCGGTATCGCCGAAACTGCCCACCAGCTTGCCCTGATAGCGCGAACCGATGGCCTCGCTGGAATCCTCGATCAGGACCAGCCCATGGGCGTCGGCCAGCGCGCGCAGCCCCGCCCAGGCGGCGGGGTGGCCATTATTGTTGGCGGCGATGATGGCCCGCGTGGCCGGCGTGATGCGGGCTGCGGCCTTTTCCGGCACCAGCGTGCCGGCCCAATAGTCGATATCGGCGAAAACTGGCCGCGCACCGCAGAGTGCGATCGCATGCTGGGTCTCGCGGAAACCGTATGGGGAGGCGATGACCTCGTCACCCGGACCGATGCCATGGGCCTGCAAGGCCATCAGCAGGCCCAGCGTGCCACTGGCCACGCCAACGGCATATTTGCGCCCCAGATAGCGGGCGAACGCATCTTCGAAGGCGGCCGTCACCTCCCCCGACGCCAGATGGGCGGAGCGCAGCACCCGCTCAACCGCCGCCATTTCCACGGGCGTGATATCCGGATCGCTGAGGGGGATCAGTTCCTCTTCCACCATCGGCGGCACCAGGGACAGGGGGGATGCCGTCATGACACCCCTCCCCGCCGCGCCAGCAGGACACCCGTGGCCCTGTCCGGTTCCGGCGTCAGCCGCAGGCAATGGTCACTGCCGTCCAGCAGATGCAGGTCGAAGGGGCCGATGGACCGGAACGGTTCCTCCAGCACGTCGGCGGCGTCACAGCGCGTCCAGACAAGGTGGGCAAAGCGCTGCCGCAAACTGGGGAACGGATCAGCGCCCCCCGGAATGCGCAGCATCCCCTCGATCAATTCCAGCTCATTGCTGCTCACAGCCATGGTCCGCGCCCTCCTTCACTGCCAGAACAGCCGGTCGGCATCGACATTCAAAAGCGCCAGCAAGTCGCCCAGCCGGGGGAAATTGCTGTGGAAGGCCCAGGTCCCACCGCCGTGATCCTTGCGGAACAGCCGCCAGTCGCCCTCGCGGAACTGGATCAGCGCCACATCGACGATGCCACCATCCGGGTCGACATTGCGTGAACAGCAGGGGCTTTCCACGCGATAGCCGCCGGCCACCGGCACCACGGACGGTTCGACATAGAGATAGCGCTGGCGTCCCTTCAGGGCCCGCTCAATGCGCCGCCGATCCAGTTCATTGGGATGCGGGGCACGCATCGGGGCCAGCGCATCGATCTGAACAGCCCGCTCACCCATCGCTGCCGGCCTCCTTACCCTGTCAAAGAGCTGTAATCTCTTCCTCCCGGCAGCCGATGACGCGCCGGTCGGGAAATTCGACAAGATAGACGGGCAGGTTCGCCTCGACATGCATGCCGACCTGCACGATCTCCCCGACGGCCCCGGCGGGTGCCAGCACCAGATCGGGAGCGGCATCGGGGAAGGACCCGTCATTGATCAGATCCTCCAGCGTGCGCACACGCTGGCCCCATTGATATTTCGGTTGTCTGGGTTCGATCATGCCCGCGCTCCCGGCAATGGCAATCCCGTGGGCAGGGGCAGATCATCCTCGTCCGCCAACGCCTGGGCTGATTCCAGCTCCTTGCGTTTCATGCCGACACGATTGCCGCTGCCCAGGAATTCCACGCCATAGATGTAGAATTGCTGAAGGAAGGTCCCGATGCTGACCACATAGCCCTCCTCGCCCTTGCGGGCCAGGATGTCGCCGATCTCCTTGCCGGCATAGGTACCGTCATTGCGGATGGTGCGGCGCGACCGCACCTTGTCCCCGTAGGTGAAGAAGGGGGGATCAACGATCTCCACCACGTCGCTGTCGCGGACAATGTTGCTCATGGGCTTGTCTCCAGAAGCAGGGGCCGACCGGTATGCGGCAGCGCCGGGATCGACAGCCGGGCGGCCACCATCTCCCGCACCAGCATGTCTTCATCCCGCGCCATGTCGGCGACAGCGGGCAATGGCAGGCGACTGGCCACTTCAAACCGGATGCGCCAGTCCTGGTCATATTTCAGGATCGCCAGCAGGTCTTCGCGCAGCCGCAGGGCAGCTTCATAACGGACGTCGGCATCACTGTCGCGGGCCATGCCGACCAGCCATTCCACCGGGGCCCGCCGCGCCACGGCCCGGCGCACCTCTGGCTCCGGATCGGCCACCAGACGGGCCAGCAGACCCGGACCGACCCGCCGCGCCAGGACCAGGCGGACATAATAATCCGGGTCATGGATCATGGGGATCAGGTCCGCCTCTTCCAGCAGGGTGGCGACGCGGATGCGCACCTCCCTATGGGGGTCCTTGCGCAGGCGCAGGGCATAGCGTTTTGGCAGGCGACGCACGGCGTTCCAGCGCACGGTCTCGTCCGGGTCATCCAGAAGCGGCGGCAGCAGGAAGATATCGGCGAATTTGGCGGCAATCGCCCGCACCTCGAAATGCGGATGGTTCAGATAGGTCGATGCCAGCCCCTGGTTCCAGGTGAAGAAGCGGTCGATGCGGCGGGCATAGCGATCCCGCACACAGGCATGCAGCAGACGGCATCCCCCGCCAGCCTGAAGCTTCTCGTGATCGCAGCCGCCGCAGGAGACGGCACACCCCTGCCAGTCGATGGCCTCGTCGATCTCAGTCATCGTCGGCCTCCCCCCGGCGCTGGATGACAGCCAGCAGGACCTTGGCCCCGATCTTGTCACCGGGGTCCAGTTCCAGCAGCTTGCGCACCGCCGCCTCCCCCTCCTCCAGATTGCCCAGCCGCATCTGGAGATAGGCATAGCCCTTCAGCACAAAGAGAAAGAAACGCGGCAGTACCGCCTCATAATGACCGAAGGCGGCATCGCCAGCGGCGACCAGCCGCCAATCCGACGGCAGGTTGTTTTCTGCGGCGGCCTTCGCCAGGCAAAGCCGGGCGATGTGCAGCGCCTCCGCCAGACGCCCCTTGTAGAAATAATAGCGATAATAGGCGATCAGCACGGCGGCGTGACCAGGGGCTGCCGCCTGTGCCAGGGATAGATGTCGCTCGGCTTCCGCATCCAGGTGATAAGCTGCACCCGCTGCACAAAGATGATGATAAGCAGCGGATGGCAGTCCACCGCCTAGCAGGGCGTCCGGCAACGGGGGCGCTTCGAGCATTTTGGCGGCGACCTGACGGAGCGACATCGTCCCTTCACCCCTATTGAAGCTGGACCAGATCAACCGGTGCCAGGGTGCCGCACGAAACAGCGCGCGCTTCACGGAAGACCAAGCCGGTTTGGGCGGCATTGTCCGCGAAATCGATGGTGACGCCGTCCAGCAGCAGCCGGCTCTGTGCCGGCAGGAACAGGCGGACACCATCGCGTTCAACAATGGCGTCCCCCGGCTCCGGGGCGGCCTTGACGCTGATATCAGCCGACAGGCCAGAGCAGCCACCGGGGCTCAACAACAGACGAAAGCCACTGGTGGGCCCGCCATCGCTGCGCAGCATCAGGCGGATGAAGCGGCTGGCCGCGGGGGTCAGGGTAAAGTTCATCTCCGCGTCCCCCTCAGCGTGCGGCCTGATAGCGCGGATAGGAGGTGTCGATGACACAGGTATTATCCACCGGACAGACGGCCACGCATTGCGGCACGTCGAAATAGCCGATGCATTCGGTGCATTTCTTCGGATTGATGACGAAGGTGCCCCCCTTTTCCGAAATCGCGACGTTCGGGCATTCCGCCTCACACGCGGAACAGCTCGTGCATTGCGAGGCGACGATCTTGAAGGCCATGGTCGATTACTCCCGTTGAAACCGGACAGCGCCCGGCGGCTGGAACTCAGGCGGCGACGATCAGGGCGCCCTGGCGGATGGCGGCATCGCCGCGCGGGGCATGGGTGACGGCACCCGATGCCACCTTGGCCAGGTAGTCCTTGAACCAGGCGATCGCCGATTTCTCGATGAACTCGTGGGCATACTGTTCCACCGGCTCGATGCCGGCCGCCGTCAGGTCCGCCTTGGGGCAGCCGCCGATCTTGGCTACGAAGACCGCGTGGCAGTCATTGATGGCACGGATCACCGTGGCCAGACTGTCCTCATCCCCATAACCGCCCTGGCAATAAAGATCGACACGTCGGTGACCGACGAACTTGGCCCCCTTGGCCGACAGTTCGTAGACCTGGAATTCCTTGGCATGGCCGAAATGCTCGTTGATCAGGCCCGACCCCTTCGTGGCGACGGCGACCAGCAGGGAGATGTCGGCATCGGCCCCTTCCAGTCCGGCCAGTTCCTCGGCCTTGGCCGCCACCTTCGCCACCCGCTCTTCCTCAACCAGGGCCTGATAGGCCTTGCGGCCTTCCAGGTCATAATCGACCTCCATCTCCATGATCTTTTCGGTGGTGAATTCAGCGCTGCGATCCTCGCCCAGCAGACCAACCGCATCGGCGCGGCACTGCCGGCAATGGCGCATCATGTTCATTTCGCCCTCGCAGGCATCCTGCAGGGCCTTCAATTCCTGCGCCGTCGGCCCGCGCTGGCCGGTCAGGCCGAAGACGGTGCCATGTTCGGGCGCCGAGATCAGGGGCATGATGTTGTGCAGGAAGGCGCCGCGCGACTTCACGGCCCGGTTGACCTCCACCAGATGCTGGTCATTGACGCCGGGGATCATCACGGAGTTGACCTTGCACAGGATACCCCGCTCGGTCAGCATCTCCAGCCCGCGCAACTGACGTTCCGTCAGCAGCCGTGCCGCCTCCACGCCCGTGTAGCGCTTATGCTCCCAAAACACCCAGGGATAGATCTTCGCCCCGATTTCCGGGTCCACCATGTTGATGGTGATGGTGACATGGTCGATATTGTAACGCGCGATCTCGTCGACATAGTCCGGCAAGGCCAGCCCGTTGGTGGACAGGCACAGCTTGATGTCGGGTGCTGTCTGCGCGATCAGTTCGAAGGTCTTGAAGGTCTTGGCCGGGTTGGCCAGCGGGTCGCCAGGACCGGCAATGCCCAGTACCGTCATCTGCGGAATGGTGGAGGCAACGGCCAGCACCTTTTTGGCCGCCTGTTCCGGGCTCAGCCGCTCGCTGACCACACCGGGGCGGGATTCATTGGCGCAATCATATTTGCGATTGCAGTAATTGCACTGGATGTTGCAGGCGGGCGCCACGGCCACATGCATGCGGGCATAATGGTGATGCGCCTCCTCGCTGTAGCAGGGATGGTTCTTCACCTTCTCCCAGATCTCCGGTGGCAGGTCGTTCTGGCCGGCGGATGATCCGCAACTGGCCTTGCCGCTGCCGCCCGTGGTGCCGCAGCCCTTATGTTCGGCCACCTGCTGCATCACGGCGTCGATATTCACCAGATGGCCGGTACTGCCACCCTGCTGTGTCGATGCGTGCATGTCCGCTCCTTAGCATTAGGCCGCTGGCAGGGCCGGCAGGCCGATTGGGGGTGAAGCGCTTTTGTCCATGGGGGACGCCTGATGACCCAAAAGCAAAGGGCGGGCCAAAGGCACTGAGATAAAATTTCTTTTTATTACAGATATTTACTTGTTGGATGGTTCGTCTGATTAACGACAGGCCTGTGGTCTTTGCGACATATCATGTCGCGCCACAGAGGATTTTCACGGCGCGCGTCAAGGGCATGGCGATGGGCGTGATCCCCTGCTCAGCCAAGAACCGGATTTCATTGCGGGTCAGTATCTCCGGTTCCACCAGGGCGAAATGCCGGTCGCCGGACCGTTTGGAAATCTGGCGTGCATAGGTGCGCAGAAGCTGGTCGTGGAAGCGGCAGCCGATATAGAGGAAGCCATGCGAGCGCCGCCGTTCCTTCACCGCCTCGGGAATGGGGGTCTGAATGTCGATCTCTGTCAGCACTTCGACATAGTCGGCGTCCGAGATCAGAAAATTGCGCGCGGGCGACACACCGCCATGGGGCTTGTAAAGCAAGGTCGCCCACGCGGTGACCTGATCGCGCCCTACCTCCACGCCATTGGCGTCATAGAAGCGATACCAGCGATCTTCACCGATGCCAGCACGGGTGATGCCTTGCACCTCTCCCCATTCGCCGGCGGGACGCCGCGCCGACAATGCGGCGCGCATCGCGCCATCATACCAACTGTCGACGATCAGGGGCAGCGGAAGGGCCGCCAGATGAAGATGTAGGTCCGTCGGTGCCACCGGCTGGGAAAATGCCTCCGCCATCAGGGCGGAAAGGGTCGACCGGTGCCGCGTACTCTCAATATGTTGGGCTGAGGCCCAGGCATTGCCCTTGGCGCGGCGGGGCAGCGCCACCTTAAGGGCAAAGAAGGTGGCCAGATCCTCCGGCGTCGCTGGAACAGCGCTCGCGCCCGTATCCAGTAAACCCGGTCCCAGATAGGGCACAAGTGCGCCTTCAACCAACTGTCGGGCCAAATCCGCGACCAGCGCCTCTGCTTCCGCCGGTCGGCTTACCAAGCGCTCCGCAGATATTTCCAGCACGGCCATGTCAATCCTCCTCCCCGCGCTTGCGGGCATTGACCGTCACCGGCAGCCGCGTGTCGGCGGCCATCTCCGGCAGGTCCAGTACCCAGCCATTGGCGATGCGGATCCAACCACCCCACAGGGTTTCGTGCTCCGTCTCCACCACCGGTTCCTCCAGATCCTTTTTCGGGACATAGATGGACAAGCCGGTTTCAGGCGAACGGCGGATCATGACTTTCATAGGGACGGTCCTTCCACTGATGGTCTGGGCCAGCAGGGGAAAAGCAAAGGCCATGCCAGGGGGCCATGATCGGTTAAGCCGGCCATTTCCGCTGGGTATATCGCGGCGACCCCACCCCATGAACGTCGGGAAGTCGACAAGCATGTCGCATCCCCGACCGTGTTTGGAGGCGTAAAATGGCCAAAGGCCGTCTGACCGGGGGGTGGCATGGAGACTGCAAGCCCCACACTATCCGGCATATGGCCGGACGACATTCAGCGGCGGGAGAGCAACATGCCAGATGGTTTCGCCTATACAGAGAACCTGTTGAATCTGGCGGCAGTCGTCTATCGACCGGAAGATGACGTCGACAGTCTGTTGGCTGGCTTCGCCACCGGATTGCAGAATCTGGGCCGCCGTGTCGGCGGCATCGTCCAGCGCAATCGCAAGGGCGATTGCGGGCCCGTAAAGCTGATGGAGATCATGGATCTGACCACCGGCCAGATCATTCCCATCTGCCAGAATCTGGGACCGGGTGCCGTATCCTGTCGCCTGGATACGGGCGGCTTGGCCGACGCTGCTTTGGCCGTGCAACATGCCATTGCAGAGGGGGTGGAACTGGTCGTCATCAACAAGTTCGGCAAAACGGAAGCCGAGGGGCGCGGCCTGCGCGGTGAAATGGCCATGGCGGTGGAAGCCGGGCTACCTGTGCTGACCGCTGTGCCCTGGCGCTTCTATGATGCCTGGTGCGATTTCACCGGCGGGTACGGCACGACCATGCTGTGCGAACCCAATGTGATCGCGGACTGGTGGGAAGAAACCAGCCGCCGTGCAACGTGGATGCACACGCGGCATTGATGCCGCGTGTGTTTGAACCGGAAACAATCAATCCTTGCCGATGATCACGTCTGAGGATTTTACGATTGCCGAAACCTCATCACCAACCTTGATGTCCATGTCCGCCACCGCCTCGTTGGTGATGGCGGATGTGATCACACAGCCATTTCCGATGTCGATCTTCACATTGGCTGTCGTCATCCCCTTGGTGACGGCAATAACCCGTCCCGCGATGACGTTCCGTGCGCTCAGCTTCATGGGGAAACTCCACTCCTAAGGGGCGAATTGCCGGGAACCAATGTCAGAATTTCTTGACCGGGATATTATGCTTGACCAGGGCGTAACCGACCTGACGCGGGGTCAGGTTCAGCAGCCGGGCTGCCTTTGCCTGAACCCAGCCGGCCATCTCCATGGCCTGCAGCAGCCGTTCCCGCTCCGACATGCGGTCACCCTGCGCCGCCGTACAGGTGGCTGCCTGCGGACAGGCGCCCGGCATGCCCAATCCCGTATCCAATGCTTCCTCGCCATCGGAGGTCGGCGTTGGGGGGGATAGTGGCGGCGGCATCGGAAGAGGTGCCGATGGACGGGAAACGATTTTCAGGGCATTTCCCGGTCCGATCACGCCCTGCCACAGGGTCGCAGAGAGGCATTCATCATGCCTGCAGGCGAAGTCGTCCGCACCGATGCCCGCGTCACGCGACAAGGTGGCGGTCCGCCGAACGCAATTTTCCAGTTCCCGGACATTGCCGGGGAAGAAACAGCTTTCCAGTACGGCCCGCGCCGAAGCGCTCAGCGTCTTGGCCGTGCCATGTTCATCATTGAATCGGCGCAGAAACTCCCCCGCCAGGGGCATGATATCCTGCCGCCGATCACGCAGGGCCGGCAGAAAGATCGAAACGACATTGATCCGGTAGTAGAGATCGGCCCGGAATTCACTACGGGCAACTGCCTCTTCCAGGTTCCGGTTGGTGGCGCAGACCAGACGCACATCGACCTTCAACGTTCGCGTCCCGCCAACCCGTTCAAATTCCCCCTCCTGCAGCACGCGCAGCAGCTTCGCCTGGAATGACGCAGAGATCTCCCCGATCTCGTCCAGGAACAGGGTGCCGCCGTGGGCCAGTTCAAACCGACCCTTCCGCTGCGCCAAGGCACCGGTAAAGGCACCTTTCTCATGTCCGAAAAGCTCGGACTCAAGCATGCTTTCCGGCAAGGCGGCACAGTTCAGTTTAATGAAGGGACCAGAACGACGGGAGGAAAGGTCATGGGTGGCCCGGGCGAACAGTTCCTTGCCGGTACCAGACTCCCCGCGCAACAGCACGGTTGAATTGCTGCGGGCAACAATCTTGATCTTGTCGATCACGGAACGGATCGCCTGGCTGTCACCGACAATGCCCGCAGGTCCAGGATCACGTTCCGGGCGCACGGTCTGTGACAGTTCTTTTTCCAACATGCGCTGCGCGCTCATCAACCGTTCTCGGTCGCGGGCGATCAGTTCATGCAGCCGCACTGTCTGCCCCACCAGATTGGCGATCATCACCAGGAAACGCACATCCTCATCCAGCCGGAAGTTCGCCTGCGCATCCCAAGTGCGGTCCAGGGTCAGGGTGCCGATAACCCTTTCCCGATCCTTGATGGGCACCCCAACGAAGGAAACGCGCGACGCTTCCCCCCATTCCGCCGGAGCCCAATCCTCAAACAGCGGATTGTCCGCGACATTGCCCACCACCACCGGCATCTTGGTGGTGACGATCTGGCCGATCGCCCTTTCTGGCAGCCGGTCGAAATAGCTCTTGGCGTTCTTTTCTGTCCAGCCCAGCCCCACCACCATCTGCGGCGTCCCATCCTCGCTGAACAGCGCGATGATGCCGTGATGCATTTCCAGAAAACTGGACAGCAATGCCAGCACGTTGGACAGGGTCGTTTCCAGACGGTTCGGGACCGCCAGGATTTTGGAAATCTCATACACCCCGTGCAAGGCAATTTCAGCACGGGATGAGAACCCGGAACCACGATGCCGATCAGCGCCAACGGCGGGCGGCGGGGAAACGGCTGGGGACTGCGAAGCGGAACTAACCAGTGGCATCGCACGAATCCTTTCGTGTCTCGAGGCCTACCGATATGGATGCTTTGCAACGGGGATGACGCTCGTCAAACCAAGCACCCGTCAAACAGTTTCGCAGGTGCAAAAGGGACTCGCAAGCGGATTCATAAAGCTCATCCAAAATAGATTCAATATTCGCCGAACAAATTATTTTAATATAAATATATGATTCACAATACATTCAGGGTCACCTGAATATCCGTTGGCATCGCATTGTACGGTGCCGAGGTCACGATGATGTCGGCACCCGCCTTCGCATATGCACCCGCATTGGCAGCATTGATGCCACCGGCGGCGGCCAGCAGGGGGCGACCATCACTGCGCCGCAGCAAGCGTCTGGCCAGACGGTCGACCCGCTCGGGGGGGAATTTTTCAAGCTGGATGACATCCACCAGGGCGTCGGCAGCGGCCAGGGCCTCGGCCTCGCTGGTGACCTCGACCATGACCGACCGGCCCGGTGCCGCCCAGCGCAACCGCGCGACCGCCGATCCCAGATCGTCGGGCGGGTCCAGGAAGACCCGGTGTTCGGGGAACAGCAGGATCGTGTCGGACAGCCCCAGACGATGGGCGTCGCCCCCGCCAGCCTGGATGGCCTTCAGGGCCAGTTGCCGGGTGAAGGGCGCGGATTTGCGCGTGCACAGCACGGCAATGTGCGGATTGACGGCCTGGGCGGCGTCAACGATGCCACGGGTCGCCGTGGCAATGCCCGATGACCATTCCATCAGGGTCTGGGCCGCCTTCCAACCGGCATGCAGCGCCGCGGCCGGCCCCGTCGCCGTCAGCAGCAGGCGGCCGGGATCACAGCGGCTGCCCGGCGGCGCAGCATCCCCGACCGTAATCCCCAGCCGGACCAGCATCCGCGCCGCTTCCTCCACGCCCGCCAGCACCAGGGGCATACGGGCCTGGAACAGCATGCGCCCTGGCGTGGGCCCGATCCCCAGGGCCCGCGTGGTCAGATCGCCGAAACGAAGATCCTCTTCCAGCAACCGCTCGATCGCCGCGTCGGAAACCGCCCAGGGGTCGCCGCCGGAAGGACCCGCCATCGTCATCAGCCGAACTTGAACAGCACACCGAAGCCGCCACGGGGATAGTTCCATTCCAGCTCCCCGGTCTGGGCCGTGACGACGCGGCAGGTGCCGCATTCGACGCAGCCATCCACCACGGCCTCCACCTGCCCCCGGTCATTCACGCTGTAGCAGCCGGCCGGGCACAGCCGCGTCATGGCCAGCAGCGCCTTGGACGGCGTTTCATGCGGCCGGATGCGGATATGGGGTCGGCCCGCATCCACCATGTAGCGGTTCTGGAACAGCCGTTCCTCGACCTTGACCGGGGCGGTGCCGCCCGCTTCTCCGATATTCATCATCGCCATGACCTCGCCAGTTTGAAGGCATCGCCGATCAGGCCGGTAAGCTTCCGGCCGGCGCGGAACGACTGGAAAATCTGCTTTTCCTTGGTGCGCTTGTCGACGCCATCGACCCGGAACCAGGTCTGGGCGGCACCGCTCAGCAGCTTGGGATAAAGATTGAAGAAATGCTTGTTGTGATGAAGAAAGTCCGGGATCTTCCGGTACTTCTTCATGTCCTTCATCACAAAGGTCTCTTCCAGGCGCCGCTGATATTCGGCCAAGTTGCCCTTGCTCAGTTCCTCGCGCCGACGCTTCAGCCACACCACCGTTTCGGCGGCAATCCGCCCGGTGGTCATGGCCAGGTTGGAGCCTTCGCGATGGACGGCATTGACGAACTGGCCGGCATCGCCGACCACGATCCAGCCGTCACCATAGAGCTGCGGCATGGCGTTATAGCCGCCCTCCGGGATCAGGTGGGCGACATATTCCTTGCATTCCGATCCTTCCAGCAGCGGCTGCACGGACGGATGGCGCTTGAAGGCTTCCAGCAATCCGTAGGGCGTGCGGTTGCTCTCGGTGAAATCCGACACGATGCAGCCGATGCCGATGGAGATGGATTCCTGGTTGGTATAGAGGAAGCCCGTTCCGGTCATCCCGTCGGTGATGGTGCCCATGGCCTCGATCACCACGCCTTCATTGCCCTTCAGGTTGAAGCGCGCCTCGATGGTCTCGCGCGGCAGGAAATGCATTTCCTTCACGGCCAGCGCCACGGTGTCGGGCTTCAGTTCCGGGCGCAGGCCGGCGCGCTGGCCCACCAGGCCATTGACCCCCTCGCCCAGGATCACGATATCGGCGAAGGCCGTGCCGCCCCCGCGGTCGGTGCGCACGCCGATGACGCGGCCCGCCGTGTCGCGCAGCAGTTCGGTCACCGTCGTCTCGCACAGCAGCACGGCCCCCGCCTCCCGTACCTTGCCGCTGAACCATCGGTCGAACTGGGCGCGGATGATGGTGTAGCGGTTGGGGCGTTCCTCGTTGAAATCGTCGGAACGGTAATGCATGCCGACATGGGAACCATTATCCATGGTCCACAGCCGCTGTTCGATGACATGGCGTTCCAGGGGCGCATCCTCCCGGAAATCCGGGATGATCTTCTCCAGCGCGTCGGCATAGAGAATGGCGCCCTGCACATTCTTGGAGCCGGGATATTCCCCGCGCTCCAGTTGCAGGACCTTCAGCCCTTCCTTGGCCATCGTGTAGGCGGCGGCATTGCCCGACGGGCCGGCACCGACGACGATGGCATCAAACCGTTCCTCGATCATGGGAAGCCTCCTTCAGCCGGCAAGGCGGTTGACCGACAGATGCGCCCTGAAGGCCCGGGTCAGGGCCGGCAGCAGCTCGATGGCATCCGCCACCACGCCCAGATGGGCGAATTCGAAAATAGGGGCCTTGGGGTCGGTATTGATGGCAACGATGGTGTCCGCCCCTTCCACCCCAACCCGGTGCTGGATGGCGCCGGAGATGCCGGCGGCGATATAGAGCTTGGGCCGGATGGTCTTGCCGGTCTGGCCGATCTGCCGGTCGGCACTGATCCAGCCCTTCTGCACCAGCGGCCGGGACCCGCCATATTCGGCCCCCAGCACTTCGGCCAGCGACCGCACCAGCTGGAAATTCTCGGCCGAGCGCAGGCCCAGCCCGCCGGCCACGACGATGTCGGCATAGGCCAGCTGGGCCTTGTCGCTCTCCCTGTCGGCCACGAAGCGCAGGACCTTGGTGATGATGTCGGCCTCGGTCAGGTTCAGGGGATGTTCGACAATGCGGCCCCAGCGACCGGGCGTGCGTTCCGGCAGCGACATCACGCGCGGCCGCACCGTCGCCATCTGCGGCCGGTAATTAAGTGTCATGATGGTGCAGAGCAGGGAGCCGCCAAAGGTCGGCCGCGTCGCCGCCAGCGATCCTTCATCATCGATGGCCAGCTCCGTACAATCCGCCGTCAATCCGGTCAGCAGCGTGGTGGCCACCGATCCCGCCAGGTCGCGGCCCAGATTGGTGGCCCCCAGCAGCAGGATTTCCGGCTTGTAGGTGTTGACCAGATCGGTCATGGCCCGCGTATAGGACTCGTTGCGGTAATGGGCCAGGATCGGGTCGGTGACGACATAGGCCAGGTCGGCACCATGTTCAAAGGCGGCGGCGGCCACCTGTGCCGCCGTCAGCGGGTCCCCCGCCAGCACCACGCCGGCCAGTTCCACCCCGCGCTTGTCGGCCAGCTTCCGGCCCTCACCCAGCAGTTCCAGCGACACCGGGTGGACGATGCCATGCTCACATTCGATCACCACCCAGACATGGCGGTAAGCCTTGAAATGCTCGGGCAGTTCACGCTTGGTGCCGGCCCGGCCGGCGGCGGGCTTGGGGGCATCGGCCTTCGGTGCGTCGGTCATGGTCTGGTTCCTCTCTGGCCGCCCGGTCACTGCCCGGCGGCGAAGCGCAGCAGATCGCCCTCAAGCGCCGGCTGCTTCTGGAAGATCGCGGCCATGACACTGGCCGCAAGCGCATCGGTGGACAGGTCGCTGGTGGGGATCTGCTGCACCTTCTCGGCACGGGCCTGGGGGGCGAACACCTTCTTCACGATGGTGGGCGACCCTTTCAGGCCGCATTTGGCCAGTTCGGTGATGCCGGCATCGGCGGCACTCCATTTCACGATCTGCGACCGCGCGGCCCGATAGGCATCGTCCAGCGAGCCGCGGCGCATCTCGTTCGTGCCCTCCAGCATGGTGATCAGCACCGGCATCCGGGTTTCCAGCACCTGGACCCCGCCTTCCGCCCGGCGTTCCACGCTGATGGTCCCCGCTGCCGGGTCCAGGTCGCAGATGCGGGCGACATAGGTCAGCTGGTTCAGGCCCAGGCGCTTGGCGATGCCGGGGCCGACCTGGGCCGTGTCGCCATCGATGGTCTGCTTGCCGGTGAAGACAATGGGCGTCGGCCCGAATACCTCACCGATCTTCGCCAGGGCCATGGACAGCGCATAGCTGGTGGCCAGCGTGTCCGATCCGGCAAAGGATCGGTCGGTCAGCAGCACGGCCCGGTCGGCACCGAAAGTCAGCGCCTTGCGCAGCGCGTCCTCCGCCATGGGCGGCCCCATGGTCAGCACCGTCACCTCCCCGCCCAGCCGGTCGCGCAGGCGCAAGGCCTCTTCCAGCGCGAACAGGTCATAGGGATTGATGATGGTGGGCACGCCCTGGCGCATGATCGTGTTGGTCACGGGGTGAACCCGGATCTGGGCGCTGTCGGGAACCTGTTTGAGGCAGACCACGATATGCATCTTCAAGTCTCCCATCCCTTGCCACTGATGTCCTTACATCCCAAAGGCAAGCGGCGTGCCAACCCTTGGTTTTGACCTAACCACTTGATTTTCCACCCATCACCCGTCACGGGGGGCCAGACGGGCTTTGTCGCAGACCCGACAGGTCTGTCGGGTCTGTGTCGGCGATGCGTCAGGGCCCCTTCACCTCGCCCAGTGCCGCCAGCGGGACAAAGGGTTTTGCCTCGGGCGCCTTGGGTGCCACAGCGTCGCGATGCACCTTGAACAGCCGTTCCGCGATGGGGCTGGAGGCGACGAAATCCTGGTAGGCCTGTTCCAGATGTGACCGGCACAGGGCCCGCAGGTCGGCCTCTTCCCCCGTCAGCAATTCGCCATCGACATCCGAACCGCGCAGATACTGGCCCATGCGCCGCATGATGTGCAGCCGGGCGACCCGCACCACGGCGGGATCGTAAGGCACGTCAAGATGCACAAAGAAATCTTCCGCCGAGGAAAGGCGGGATAGTTCATCAAGGATGCCCATGGCCGGTCCCCTGCTTGTGTTTGGCACGAAAATCATTGCCGCCGGCCCCGACCGGGGACGGCGGCGGCGGGGTCCGGCCCTGCATATGGGCCAGCCGCGTTTCCAGAAAGGTGATGCGGTCCAGCATCAGGGTCAGCGCCTCCCCGACCGGATCGGGGATCAGGTGACGTTCCAGGTCGATACGCCCCGCCACCGCCTTGCGGCAGCGCGGATCGCGCACGATGCGGCCGGGAATGCCCACCACGGTCATGTCGGGCGGCACATCCTCCACCACCACCGAATTGGCCCCGACGCGCGACGCCGCACCGACATGGATGGGCCCCAGGATCTTGGCGCCAGCACCGATCAGAACCCCATTGCCGATGGTGGGATGGCGCTTACCCGGCGACCAACTGGTCCCGCCCAGCGTCACCCCGTGATACAGCGTGACATCGTTGCCGATCTCCGCCGTTTCCCCCACCACGACGCCGGCGCCATGGTCGATGAAGAAGCGCCGCCCGATGCGGGCGCCGGGATGGATGTCGACATTGGTCACCAGCCGCGCGAACCAGGACAAAAACCGCGCCGGAAAGCGCAGGCCCCGGCACCACAGCCGATGGGCCACACGATGATGGATGACAGCATGCAGGCCGGGATAGGTCAGGATGATCTCGGCCATATTGCGGGCGGCGGGATCGCGCGCCTTCACACAGCCGATATCCTCCCGCACCATGGCCATCAGGCCGGGTGGGCGATCCTTTCCCGCCATGGTGCCCTCCCTTGGTTCAATCGCCGACCGCCTGATAGAAATCCAGCAGCTGCCCGTCGCTGACGGGGCGCTTCCAGACGATGGCGCTGTTGCGCACCTGTTCCAGCACCAGCCGGGCCCGGCTCTCTTCCGGGGACACACCCAGGGCGTTCAGCGCATTGATGATCGCGGCCATGCCGGAATGCTTGCCCAGCACGATGGACCGCACCCGCCCGAACCAGGCGGGATTCAGTGCCTCATAGGTTTCCGGGTCCCGCAGCAGGCCGGAAACATGGATGCCGGATTCATGGGCGAAGACGGAGGGGCCGACGATGGATTTGGCCGCCGGGATCGGCCGGCCGGCGGCGGCGGCCACCAGTTCGGCGAGATCAGTCAATTGCTTCAGATCGACGCCCGACCGGCGGCCGGCGATGGGGCCAAGGGCGGCCACGATCTCTTCCAGCGCCGCATTGCCGGCCCGCTCGCCCAGGCCCAGCACGCAGACGCTGGCATGGCTGGCCCCGCCGCGCACGGCAGCCAGGGTATTGGCGGTGGCTAGGCCAAGATCGTCGTGCCCGTGGAATTCCAGCTCCAGGTCGGTCTCCGCGCAAAGCTGGCGGAAAATCTCATGGGTGCGGAACGGGTCCAGGATGCCCACCGTATCGGCGAAGCGGAACCGGTGGGCACCCGCCTCCTCCGCCGCCGCGATGACGCGCAGCAGGAAATCGATATCGGCGCGGCTGCTATCCTCTCCACCCACCGCCACTTCCAGCCCATGATCGCGGGCATAGGCAACGACGCGACGGATGCGGGTGATGATGTCCTGCCGCGTGCCGTTGAACTTCACCCGGATCTGCAGGTCGGAAACGGGCACCGACAGGTTCACCCGCTTCAGGCCGGTGCGCAGGGCCGCGTCGACATCGGCCTCCGTCATCCGGCACCAGGCGATGGCGGCAGAGCGGGTCAGCGCCGCCCCGACCGTCGCCATCGCCTCGATTTCCTCATCCCCCATGGCGGGGATGCCGGCTTCGATCTCATCCACGCCAGCGGCTTCCAGCTTCAGCGCGATGGCCAGCTTTTCCGCCGCCGTGAAGGCCACGCCGGGCGCCTGCTCGCCATCGCGCAGCGTGCTGTCATTGATGATGATGGGGGGTGCGTTCAGCATTCTATGCCTCTCCTCATGCGGGGACGGGCGCGTGGTCCCGCCACAGGGGCGAACTCGCGCGCAGACGGGCGACGATCGGGGGCAATTCCTCCAGCACCCGGTGGATATCCGGGGTCGTTGTGTCACGCGACAGCGAGAAGCGAAGGGCGCCACGCGCCGCATTGGCGGGAACGCGCATGGCGCGCAGTACATGCGACGGTTCCATGGCGCCCGACGCGCAGGCCGCGCCGGAGGAAACGGCGATGCCGACCCGGTCCAGCAGCAGCAGCAGCGCGTCACCATCCACATAATCAAAGGCGATGCAGCTTGTATTGGGCAGCCGGTGCTGAACATCGCCCAGCACGCGGGCCTGGCCGATGCGCTGCATCAACCCCTGTTCCAACTGGTCGCGCAGCGCGCCGACCCAGCCCTGCTCAACCTCCAGATACCGGGTGGCCAGGGCGGCGGCGGCACCGAGCCCGACAATGCCGGGCACATTCTCCGTCCCCGCCCGGCGTCCCCGCTCCTGCCGTCCGCCGCGCAGCAAGGGGCGCACCGCGACACCCTTGCGCACATAAAGGGCGCCGACTCCCTTGGGACCATGCAGCTTGTGGGAAGACAGCGACAGCATGTCCACCGGCACCGATTTCAGATCGATGGGTACCCTGCCGGCCGCCTGGACAGCATCGGTGTGGAACAGCGCGCCAAAGGCATGGGCGCGCTCGGCCAGGTGGGTGATGGGAAACAGGGTGCCCGTCTCGTTATTGGCCCACATGACCGAGACCAGGGCGGTACGCGAGCCCACATATTCGTCGAACTGATCAAGGTCCAGCCGACCGCTGCTGTCCACCTCCACCACCCGCAGGGTCACGCCGCGCGTTTTCGCCAGATGCGTCGCCAGTGACAGGATGGCCGGATGTTCAACGGCGGTGACAACGATCTCGTCGCGGTCGGGCTGGGTCTCCAGCGCCGACAGCAGGGCCATGTTGTTCGCCTCCGTCCCGCCGGAAGTGAAAATGATCTCCTGCTCCTGCGCGGCCCCCAGCAGGGCCTGAACCTGCCGCCGTGCCAGCCGCATCCCGTCCGCCGCCGCCGATCCGAACCCGTGGCTGGAAGAGGCATTGCCGAAATGCACGTCGAAATAAGGCAGCATGGTGCTGACCACTTCCGGGTCCGTGCGTGTCGTGGCGTTATTGTCCAGATAGACGGGCTGCATGGTGCTTCCCCTTTCTGTCAGGGACGGGGGCAGTACGGGCAGGTCAGTGCGCCCCCGGTGTCCGTCCCATCACCGGAACCAGCCGTACGAAGGTGCCCAGGCGTTCAACGACGCGGGCCTGGATACCGTCCAGCGTGGCGCTGGACAGCCGGCACATGACACAGGCGCCCGTCAGCCGGACCTTGACGGTGTCGCCCTCCATGCCCAGCAATTCACAGTCTCCGCCATCCCGGCGCAGGCCGGGGCGGATTTCTTCGATGGCGGCGCGGACGATTTGCAAACGGGGGTCCGCCGTCTCAGTGCCAGACGGCGGGGCCGTGTCGAGCGCAATGTCGGGAGCAAGCATGGGGTGGCTCCTGTCAGAAGGGATGACGGTGATCAGCCGAACGACTTGCCGCAGCCGCAGCTCGACTTGGCGTTCGGGTTGTCGAAGGTGAAACCGGACCCTTCCAGGGCCACGACGAAATCGATGGTGGTGCCGTCCAGCAGCGCATGGCTGTTGGTGTCGACGAAGACCTTCACGCCATCCTGGTCGATGACCTTGTCTTCCGGCGCGGCCTCGCCCGCCAGACCCATCATGTATTTGTAGCCGGCGCAGCCACCGGCATCGACGGCGATGCGCAACCCGCCGGCGGGGTTGGCGGCACCGGCGATGGCGCTGCGGACGGCGTTTAAGGCGCTCGGGGTCAAGGTGATCATGGGAACAGCCCTCTGTTGCCATTGTGCGGAAGATGGCTTCACCACAGCAAAGGACGTGCCACCGCACAGTTCGTTGAAAAGCCTTGGTCTTTCCCTTCACCCCTGTCGTGTTTGTCGCGCTTCTGTCGCAAACCCGACAGGGGGAAACCAACGCAATCCGACAGGCAAATGCAGACAAATCCGCATGTTGGCGGCAGATGCCCCCGCCCTTGCAAAACCGGCAGAGGGTTTGCAAGGGCGGAAATGACGCCCCTTTCCCGTGGGCTGTCCCTTGCTGTCAAACAGGAGCGTTGCGCCCATGACCACCATCGACAAGACCGCCCTTGCCCGCCTGGACCAGGACGGGCGCCTGTTCAACGCCGTGCTGAAGGGTCCGACCAGCCATCCGGGCCGCTTCGGCTTCCGTGGCGACATCGCGCTGAAATTCCAGCCGCAGATCGCCGACGAGAAGCGCCCCCCGGATTTCTCGATGGAACAGGTCTTGACCGCCGCACAGGAGGGAGAGGCCACCCTGCCTGTGCTGGCCGGCTACATCCATTCCTTCGCCTATCTGGAAACGGTGGCCGAGGTGCTGGGGGGCCTGCTGCGGCCCGACGGTCGCTACTTCATCTTTTGCAATAACATCGACCTGCTGACCAGCTATCGGGTGGTGATCGACAACATTACCTACATGATCCTGCCCTGCGACGAATCCACCGTCTGGAAGGAGATGATGGACCTGATGGGTGTCGACAAGAACGACATCAAGAAGCTGGATACGGGGGCCAAGCTGGATGTAGTGCTGGACGTGGCCGCCCGGTTCGACGCGACCTCCCCCTTCATCAGCTTCGCCGAAGGGGTGGCGCGCATGGAACCCGTGAAGAACCGCAACGCCAACCGACCGGTTTGATGGAAACGGGGTGCGAGGGGAAAGCCCCTCACACCCCTTCGGCCTCGCAGGGCAATTCCGGTTCGTCCTCTTCGGCCAGCACCACGCCCGTGACGCAGATATCGCCATCCAGCACAGTCAGCGCGACCGGCGTCAGGGATTGCCCCCGACAGGGACCGTCGACGCAGGCACCGGTGCCCAGATCGAACAGGGCCCCATGTTTGCCGCACATCAGCCGCGTACCGTCAGGGTCCAGGAACTGGTTGCGCTCCCAATCCAGATGCACCCCGTCATGGGGGCAGCGATTGACATAGCCGACCACCTGCCGGCCCCAGCGCACGACGATGATGGTCCAGGGCCGGGTCCCCCCGTCCGCCTCCAGCCGCAGCAGGTGGAAGCCGCGTGCCTTGCGGCTGGGAATGTCGTCAAGCCGGCACAGCGCATAGGCGATGTCCGGCGGGTTCTGCGGCTGGGTCATGGGGTGGGCCTCCCTTTAAGGATGGCGATGCGGTCGGTCGGAACGGATATGGGCCAGCACCGCCTCCCCCTCCTCCGCGCCGAAGCAATTGTCGAAATCCTCACAATCGCTGCAGACAGGGGCCGTGCACAGGCTGAACCCTTCCGACCGGCAGATGGTGCGGTAGAGATATTTCTTCCATTTCATGTCCTGGCTGTTGCGCGCCGCCAGCAGGCCGAAATGCCGCGACATCAGCAGCGACAGTTCCCCCCGGTTGCGCAGGCCCAGATCCTGCCAGAGATGGTTGGGCCGGGTGCAGCGCCGGGCGATCATCGCCGACAGGCAGCGCTGCAACGCGGTGCCGCCATCGGCATACATCCATAGCAGGTCGCGCACCGCCATCTCGTCATCGCCCAGCACAGCCGGCCCCGGCAGCAGCGGCGCCAGGGCGGGAAAGGCATCGGGGAACAGCCGCGTGATCATTCCGGCCGCCGCATCGCCGTCCAGGCCCAGCCCTTCCGGCAGGCCGCCACCATCGGCCACGGCCTCCGCCCAGGCCAGCGACAGGATGCAGGCGACGACATGCAGGTCGAACGGGTCGCCCGCGCCGCCGCGCGCCATCAGCCAGGGATAGGCGTCGCCTGCGCGCATCGCCGCCTCACGCCGCCACGGGTGAATGAACCTGGCAATTGGCCGGGCAGACGCGGGCGCAAGCCCGGCAGCCGATGCAGGCGCCGGCATCGGCCATCACCATCACCTTCTTCTCGATTTCCTCATCCTCGTCATCGTCGAGCGAGACCAGCTCCCCCTCCTCGTTCAGCCCCTTCAGCTCCATGACGCCGCGGCCGCAGACCTTGAAGCAGCGCCCGCAGCCGATGCAGCGCTTGGCGTCGATGGCGATCAGGAAATCCGGCTGCCAGGACCGGCCGTCGCGGGTGAAGGGGGCGGACATCGGGGGTTCCTTTCAGGTTCTGCTGTATCTCAAGCGCTTTCCAGGGCCTTCAGGCTGGCGCGTTTGGCCTCCAGTTCGGCGAAGGCGCTGTGGGTGCGCTGCGCCACCTCCAGGATGGAGGTCCAGTTGACGGGCAGTTCCTCAGACAGGTCATGCAGGTCCATCTTGGCCTGCATGGCCTTGGCCGACAGCTTCTTGATCTCGGTCTTCAATGTGTCCATGTCGCTCATGGCCAATCCTCCGGCAGCGGGTCAGTAGCGGGCGACATCGGGGAAGCGCCCGATCATCTCCACCCCCTGCTGGACATATTTGGTCCCTTCCTCGGCCAGCTTGGCCAGGCTGTCGAAGCCGAAACGGTGAACGTCGCGCAACTGCTTGTTCACCACGATCAGCCGCCCGCCGATCAGCACCATGCGGCCGAAGCCCTCATGGCTCATCTTCAGCATGGGCGAGACCATGACGCCGGTTTCCAGCTCGATCGACAGGGCGATGGCATTGAAGAACAGCTCCAGCCGCCAGATCGTCTCCGGATCGGGATCGCCCATGATCGGCAGCAGGCGACGCTTGGCCTTGTCGATGATATAGGGTTCCAGCAGGTCCAGGTCGGACTTGCCGTCCCAGGTGCCGTGCGTATCCTGGGCGCGCCAGATCTTCACCAACTGCCGGACGAAGGGCGATTGCGCGGCCGCTTGGTCAGGCGATAGTTCCATTATCTCGGTCATGGCGATCCTCAATCCTCGAAATCCAGTGTCCGGGCGGCACCCTTGCCCATGGCCTTGCGCAGCCAGGGCGGCGGCGTGCCGTTCAGCACGTCGCGCAGCTTCTCCAGCAGATCATCGATCGGCTCGGGCTGGTTGACCTTCATCGGGTGGATATTGTTGGCCACGACACGCGCGGCACCCGACCCGCCGATGGCGGCGACATAAAGGATGGCGCAATCCTTGATCGCCTCGATCTTGGGCGCCAGCTTGTCCTCGTTGCCATCCTCCTGCAGGTCGCCAGCGAACTCCACCGCCTCCAGGAAGCGGTGCCCCTCGGGTTGCAGGTCGTAGATGGCGATGTTGCGGGCCCAGCCGAAATGGGCATCCACCCGTTTCAGGTCCTGTGTGGCGAAGGCGACTTTCATGCGGCTTGCCCTTTCTGCTGTGCGCCATCGGTGGCGCCGTCCTCTTCCGTCAGCCGCCAACTGTCGGGCGTGGGCTGATGGTTCTGCTCGGCATCGGCGATGACGAGGTTGCTGATGGCGAAGATCAGGTCGCGGACACCGCGATACCCGACCGTCAACAGGTGTCCGGCCCCCAGTCGGTCGAACATGGGAATGCCGACGCGGAAGAAGGGAATGCCCAGCCTTGCTGCCGCTTGGCGGCCATGGGAATGGGTGACCAGCAGGTCGCAGCCGCGTTCACCGGCCAGCCGCTCCAGATCCTCCAGATCGCCGATCAGCACCTCTTCCGTGTCGATCCCGGACAGGATGGGGGAATGGGCCGTGGTCACCGCCACGCTGATTTCCGCCCCCATCTCGCGCAACATGCCGGCGACATCGGCCAGCAGGTCGGGTTCGGCGGCAATGGCCAGCTTGCGCCCGCCGATGTGGAAATGCCCGTCCAGCATGGCATCGACCAGCTGGCCCCGCTGACGCCGGTATTTCGCGGGCACGGGCCGGCCGCTGGCGGCCGACAGGAACATGATGAATTCATCCATCGCCGCCAGCCCGCACAGGCGCGGGAACAGGCGGAACGGCACGCCTGCGCGCGTGCGCAGCGCTTCCGCCGCCGGTCGCATCTGCTCCCCGATGGCCACAGCCCAGGCAGCCTCGCCCAGGCTCGCCACCTCATCCACCCCGATGCCGCCGATGGTGGTGGGCGTGAAATCCTCCGGGATATGGCCGTCCAGCGACCCGGACAGGTCGGGCAGGAAGCTGGGCCGCAGGCCAAAATCCTCAATGATGGTGCGCAGTTCCTCCAGATCACCCGGCGTCAGGTGACAGCCCGGCAGCACGGCGATGCGACCCGCATCGCGGACGGCACCGGGTTCCGGCACCCGCACCAGCACGTCCACCATGCGCGTCACCGCCTTGGTCCAGCCATCCTGGAACGCGTCCTTGAAATCGGGCGTGGAGACATAGACCAGCGGCAGGCTGGCCAGCTCCGGGTGACGCTCCCGGACCAGCTGGATATAGCCTTCGACATCATCGCCCTTGGTCTCGGTGACGCCGGTCGAACAGATGCCGATGATTTCCGGCTTGGTGCGCTTGTGGATGTTGAGGATGGCCTGCTCGACATTCTCATAGCCGCCCAGCACCGTGGCCACTTCGCTCATGGCCGTGGTCTGCAACGGGATGGCCTCCTTGAAATGGCGGACGAACAGCACCAGCCCGAACGATGTGCAGCCTTGCGATCCGTGCAGCAGCGGCATGGCACCGCGCAGGCCCATGAAGGCCAGTGCCGCCCCGATGGGCTGGCTCATCTTCAGCGGGTTGACCGTGCAGGCCTTCTTGACATGGGTGACCTTGGCCATGGTCCCTACTCCGCCGCCAATTGGGGGGCGACGATTTCCGCCAGGGCGCGGGCCTGCCAGTTGTCGGCCGGGTCGTCCCAGGGGGCGGGGCGGCGCACCTGTTCCCAGACGGGGTTGAACAGGGTCTTGGCGATCTCCCGCAGCAGGTCGACCATGCCGACATAGCCCATATAGGCGTGGTGGCGTTCCTGGTTGATGTCCAGCCAGGGCATGGCCGCCTTCAGCGCCACGAACTGCGACCGCCCGCCCGACAGCATGATGTCGGCCTTGGCGTCCTTCAGCATGCGATACATCTCGCGCGGGGTCATGTCCTCAATCATGTGGGCGTCTTCGCCCATCAGTTCCTTGATGCGTTCCTTGTCTTCCTTGGTGGATTTCTTGACGCTGGTGCCGGCGATCTCCAGCCCCGCCTCCTGCAGCGCCGCCACCACCGACCAGGATTTCACACCCCCGGTGATCAGCAGCACGCGCTTGCCGGCAAACAGCGGCTTGAAGGGGGCGATGCTGGCCCAGGCCTTGGCCTCCTCCCGCGCGAT
Organism: Niveispirillum sp. SYP-B3756; assembly: GCF_009495745.1. Taxonomy (GTDB): domain Bacteria; phylum Pseudomonadota; class Alphaproteobacteria; order Azospirillales; family Azospirillaceae; genus Niveispirillum. The sequence goes on along the minus strand of NZ_WIDQ01000016.1, from coordinate 35,432 downwards.
CAGCGCCTCGGTACGGTCCAGCAGGTCGGCCGGCGCGCCGCGCGACACCAGCAGCCGCGCGATCTCGCGCAGGCTGTCGCTGGTATCGCCGATACCGTAGAAGGAACCTTCAAAGAAGGGGATGCCGTAGCGTTCCTCCATCTTGCGGGCGACATTGATCATGGCCTTGGAACAGACCATCATCGCCGCCTTCGCCCGATGCGACTGCGCCACTTCCCTGTAGCGCCCGTCGCCGGAAATGCAGGACAGGACGCGGATGCCCAGCGCATCCAGCAGCGGCTTCACCTGCCACAGCTCGCCGGACAGGTTATATTCGCCAATGATGTTGATGTCATAGGGCGTGGTGTATTCAGGCTCCACCGTGCCGATCACATGGTCCAGCAGCGCCTCGCCGGCCAGCTTGTTGCCCAAATTCTTCGGCCCGACAAAGCCGGGGGCGTTGATGGGGATGACGGGCTTGCCGAACTTCGCCGACGCGGCCTTGGCCACGGCATTGATATCGTCGCCGGTCATGGCCGGGATACAGGTCTGATAGACGAAGACGGCCGGCGGGTCGTATTTCCCGATGATCTCGCGGATGGCCTTGAACAGCCGCTTTTCCCCGCCGAAGACGATGTCGGTTTCGTTGATGTCGGTGGTGAAGCCGGTGCGCCACAGGCTGGGGCCGGAGGATTTGGCCCCGCGATTGTCCCAGGAATTGCCCTCGCACGCGATGGGCCCATGCACCAGATGGGCAACATCGGTCAGCGGCTGCAGGGCGATCTTGGCACCGTCGAAGGCGCAGCCGCCCGCCGCCCCACCGGGCTGCAACTGCTTGGTGCAGCCCTTCTTGCGTTCCTTCTCCGACTTGGCCGCGTTCTTGGCGCAGGCCGGTTCGTTGAACACTTCCTGGATGGTAGCGGACAAGGTGGTCATGCCGGTTCTCCTGGGCGGTCGCTTGGGTGGGGTGCGGCGCCCCCTTGAACGGGACGCCGCAACGCGCGGGAGACGGGATCAGCGGATGATGTCGAAGCTGTAATCGCTCTTCGACGGGATGTTGGTGTTGGCATCGAACGTATCAAAGATCTTGTCCAGGATACGCACCAGCACATTCATGCCGCCCTGATAGCCCCAGACGGGGTAGCGGTGATGATGGTGCCGGTCGAAGATCGGGAAGCCGATGCGGATCAGCGGCGTGCCCGTATCGCGTTCCAGATATTTGCCATAGGTATTGCCGATCAGATAATCCACCGGCTCGGTGAACAGCAGCGACCGCATGTGCCACAGGTCGCGGCCCGGATAGGCCTTGCAGTTCTTCCCGAACGGCGAACTGTCGAACAGTTCCTGCATCTTCGCCGCCCAACCCTTGCTGCCATTGGTGGCCAGCACATGTGTCGGCTCCGCGCCCAGTTCCAGCAGGAACCCCGCCAGACCCAGGCAAAGGTCGGGATCGCCATAGAGCGCGAACTTCTTGCCATGGATGTGCGAGCTGCTGTCCGCGATGGCATCGACCAGTCGGCCACGCTCCCGCGCCAGCGCGTCGGGGATTTCCTTACCGGTCAGGCGGGCCACTTCCATCAGGAAACGGTCGGTGCCCGCCACCCCGACCGGGTGGTTGAAGGCAACCGTCTCATGCCCATGGCCGGCGATGAAGGGCAGCGTCTTTTCCGTGCAATATTCCTGCATGGAGAGGGTGGCCTTGGCATGGACGGCCGCCGCCGCCTCTTCCAGTGTCGTGCCACCATCATACATGCGGAACTCGCCATCGGTGGGCGTGTCCCAGACATCGCTGTTGTCGCCCAGGATGGTGTATTCCACGCCCATCAGGTCGAAGATGCGCTTGATCTCGCGGATATTGCCGACCGTGTAGCCGTCGAAACCGCCGATGAAGTTGATCTTGCCATTGGGCTGGCGTTCCACCTTCGGGGCCGTGCCGGCCTTGCCGTCCCAGAAATGTTCCAGGATGCCCTTCAGCGCATTGTCATAGCCCGTGACATGGCTGCCGACGAAGGCCGGCGTATGGGCAAACGGCACATCGAAGGCCTCGGGCACGGAGCCCTTTTCCTTGGCCGTCTTGATGAAGGCGTTCAGGTCATCGCCGATCACTTCCGCCATGCAGGTGGTGGAAACGGCGATCATCTTGGGCTTGTACATGGAATAGGTATTGGCCAGCCCGTCGATCATGTTGTTCAGGCCACCGAACACCGCCGCATCCTCGGTCATGGAGGAGGAAACGCAGGAGGTCGGTTCCTTGAAATGACGGGAGAAATGGCTGCGGTAATAGGCAACGCAACCCTGGGAGCCATGGACGAAGGGCAGCGTGCCCTCGAACCCGACCGCCGCGAACACGGCACCCAGCGGCTGGCAGGCCTTGGCCGGATTGATGGTCAGCGCCTCACGGGCGAAGTTCTTTTCCTGGTATTCGGCCGTCTTGGCCCATTCCCGCACCCGCTCTACCTCGGCGGGATCGCGCCGGTTTTCAAACAGCTCGCGCTTGGCGGCCAGCATGTTCTGATATTCCGGACCCCGGAACAGCTCGAAATGGTCGAGCACATTGTCAGCACTCTGCGTCATGATCTTGTACCCTTCCAAGGGATTATCCGAGGCTGTCCCCCCACCCCGGACAGGGGCGCAGGGACAGGGCGGAAGCCGCTTACTCGGCGGCCATCAGGTGGGGTTTCGGCTTGGCCTTCCAGGGCGTCTCGGCCATCTTCCAGACCGGGGCGTTGATGGCCATGTCCATGTCGCGGGCGAAGATGGCGAAGCCGTCATAGCCGTGATAGGGGCCGGAATAGTCCCAGGAGTGCATCTGGCGGAACGGTACGCCCATCTTCTGGAAGACGTACTTCTCCTTGATGCCGGACCCGACCAGATCGGGCTGGACCTTCTCGACGAATTTCTCGAACTCGTATCCGGTCACGTCGTCATAGATCAGCGTGCCGTCCTTCACATAATGCTGGGCCGTGCGCTGATAATCGTCGTTATGGCCGAACTCATAGCCGGTGCCGACCACCTCCATGCCCAGATCCTCATAGGCGCCGATGACGTGGCGGGGGCGCAGACCGCCCACGAACAGCATCACCGTCTTGCCTTCCAGGCGGGGGCGATACTTGGCGATGACATCATCGACCAGGGCCTGGTACTTGGCGATGACGCGCTCGGCCCCTTCCTTGATCTTGTCGTCGAAATAGCTGGCGATCTTGCGCAGCGATTCCGCGATCTTGCTGGGGCCGAAGAAATTATATTCACACCAGGGGATGCCGTATTTCTCCTCCATATGGCGGGAGATATAGTTCATCGACCGGTAGCAGTGCAGCACGTTCAGCTTGGCCTTGGGCGTGGCTTCCAGCTCGGCCAGCGTGCCGTCGCCCGACCATTGCGCGATGACGCGCAGGCCCATCTCTTCTAGAAGGATGCGCGACGACCAGGCGTCGCCGCCGATATTGTAATCGCCGATGATGGCGACGTCATAGGGCGTGGCCTCGAACCCGGCCGGCGCATCCTTGCCCTGGGCCTTGTCGAACACCCAGTCGCGAATGGCGTCGTTGGCGATATGGTGGCCCAGCGACTGGGAAACGCCGCGGAAACCCTCACAGCGCACGGGCACGATGGTCTTGCCCTCATATTCCTTGGACTTCACCTTGGACACGGCCTCGATATCGTCGCCGATCAGGCCGATCGGGCATTCCGACTGGATGGATATGCCGTTATTCAGCGGGAACAGGTCCTGGATCTCGTCGATGATCTTGGCCAGCTTCTTGTCGCCGCCGAAGACGATGTCCTTTTCCTGGAAGTCGGACGTGAACTGCATGGTCACGAACGTGTCGATACCTGTCGTACCAATGTAGTAATTGCGACGTGCCGCCCAGGAATATTGGCCGCAGCCGACGGGGCCATGGCTGATATGGATCATGTCCTTGATCGGTCCCCAGACCACGCCCTTGGAGCCGGCATAGGCGCAGCCACGGATGGTCATGACGCCGGGGATGGATTTCAGGTTCGATTTGACGCCGCAATCGGACTTGCCGGCCTCATGCACGTTCAGGTGCTTGGCGCGGCGCTTCGCGGTCTTCTCCGGGTAAACCTGCAAGACCTCGTTGATCAGCTCCTTGTTGCGGGCCTTGATCTCCGCAACATTCTGCGTTTCCGACATGCTCATGTGACTGCCCTCATGTTACCCGGGAAGGGAGGGTCCGGCGGGACATGCCAGCCGGACCCGGGTTCCGCCGATCAGGCCAGTTCAAGCTGGGCGGCACTCTTGCCGACCTGGCTCTCGTCGATGGTCTTGATCACCCCATGCTCCATCAGCATGTCCTCAAGCTCGTCCATGGTGATGGGGGTGGGGATGACGCCATTACCGGCATTGTTGTGGATGCGCCGGGCCAGTTCCCGGTAATGGTTGGCCTGATCGGATTCCGGCGCATATTCCAGCACCGTCATGCGGCGCAGCTCGGCATGCTGCACGATATTGTCGCGCGGCACGAAATAGATCAGCTGCGTGCCCAGCTTCTTGGCCAGGTTTTCCGCCAGCTCCAGCTCCTTGTCGGTCTGGCGCTCGTTGCAGATCAGGCCGCCCAGGCGCACGCCGCCGGACATGGCATATTTCAGGATGCCCTTGGAGATATTGTTGGCCGCGTACATGGCCATCATCTCGCCGGACATGACGATATAGATCTCCTGCGCCTTGTTCTCGCGGATGGGCATGGCGAAACCGCCGCACACCACGTCGCCCAGCACGTCATAGGAGACATAGTCGATATCCTCGTAGGCGCCGTTCTCCTCCAGGAAGTTGATGGAGGTGATGACGCCGCGGCCGGCGCAGCCGACACCCGGCTCCGGACCACCGGATTCCACGCAGCGGATATCCTGGTAACCGACCTTCATCACGTCCTCGATCTCCAGGTCCTCGACGCTGCCGGCGGCGGCGGCGAGGGAGAGGATGGTGTCCTGGGCCTTGGCGTGCAGGATCAGACGCGTGCTGTCCGCCTTGGGGTCGCAGCCGACGATCAGGATGCGGTGCCCCATCTCGGCCAGGGCCGCCAGGGTATTCTGGGAGGTGGTGGACTTGCCGATGCCACCCTTGCCGTAGAAAGCGATCTGTCGCAGAGCCGACATTGAGAGTTCTCCTTGAACCGATAGTTAAGCCGATTGCCAATGCCGCCCCGGCACGCGCCGGAACGATCCTCGTTCACAGAAGTTGGCTCAGCGGATGTCGGGAAGGAGCACATCGCTCGACAGCGCGTAGGCGTGTACTCAGCCCTCACTAGCCGGTTCGGATTGGAGCAACTGGCGTGCCAACCGAAGAATTATCATCAAGTTATTGATTTTATTTGTTATTTCTACAGTAACATCCAAGCGACAAAGATGTGTCGAACCCGACACCCAATGTCAGCCTGTCGTAAATGGAACAAGCCGCCTCCACCCGTCGCCGGGGCAAACCAAGGCTCCCAGCCGCACTATGTGTACGGAACGGATTTTGCTTTGGCTTCCGGCACTTCCTATGTCGGAAACGGAGGACAAGGCGATGCAGATTGGTGTGGAGACAGCCAAAGCCGTGGACCCGCGTCGGGTCTTTGTCGTGGACGCGGATGAGATCACCAGGGCGGCCTTGCAGTTCATGCTGCATGACGAGATCGAGACCCACGAATTGGCCAGCCCGGAAGAGGCCTATGCCAAGGGTGTCGATTGGCTCCGCCCGGATCTGGTGCTGCTGGGCGTATCCTTCATCGCGGAACGGGGACCGGGCCTGGTGGGGGATTTCCAACGCACCTTTCCCGGTGTCCGGCTGCTGATCACCTGTTCGCCAAGCGAAGAGGCGACGGCGCTCAAGGCCCTGGCAGCAGGTGCGCATGGGGCATTGGTCAAGCCGCTGACACTGGAAACCGTTCGGCGCAAGGTGGACACGGTGCTGGGCCGGGGTGGGGCTGCACCGTTGATCCAACTGGGTATTGCCGGCATCGGCGCGCGGGCCGGCACCTCATGATCTTGCTGTGACGAACGCTCAACCGGCAACCGGGCTCTCCATCTCCAGTCCTGAAGGACGACGGCACAATGATTAACAGGCCCCTATCCGCGATCATCCATCCCGGTGAAAACGGCAACCGCGCCCCCTATGCCGTCATTCTCGGGACCAACGAGATCGCATCGGCAGTCGCCGTGCGGCTGCATAAGCGGGGCTATGGTGTCACCATGTCCCACGATCCGCTGCCCCCCGTCATCCGTCGCAAGATGGCCTTCCATGACGCGCTGTTCGATGATCCCGTCACATTGGCCGGCGTGGCGGCGGAACGGATCGACAGCGGCGCTGATTTACCGGCCTTCCTGTCCGCAAGGACGGCCGTGGCCATTACGGAACTGGGTCTGCTGGACCTGATCGTGGTGCGCAAACTCGACCTGTTGATCGATGCCAGGATGCAGAAGCACCAGATGAGGCCGGACCTGCGCCATCTGGCGGACTTCACCATCGGGCTAGGTCCGGGCTTCCACGTGGACCGGAACTGCGATTTCGCCATTGAGACAATGCCCGGCAAGGCAGGCACCATCCTTCGCCACGGCTCGACGGAACCTGCCGACGGCACGTTCCGCCTGCTGGCGGACCGCGGGGGTGAGCGCTTTGTCTATTCGACCATGCCTGGCCGCTGGCACACGGCGATCGACATCGGATCCCGCGTATTCCGGAACTATATCGTCGGATATCTGGGCAACACTCCCATTCAGGCGCCGTTCGACGGCATTCTGCGCGGCGTCGTGCGCGACGGCACGGAAGCGCCGGCAGGTGTCAAGCTTCTGGAGGTTGACCCACGGATGCGTGGTGCCGTCTGGACTGGTATCGACGACCGTGCGCATGGCATTGCGATCGCCGTCGAACAGGCACTGGATCTTCGCCGGGAAACCTGCGTAGCTGTTATCAATAGCCGAAAATCAGCAATGCCTGGACCGTGATGTCCGATATCCATCCCAATGTCGCAGCCTCTCCGCCAGAATGATCGGGCACCTGAAGACGGACAGGTCGGTGGCCCCCTGAACCGCACCGGGATTGTCGGCGGCTCCAACTCCTGAAAAGATGGAGCTACGCTGAGCAAGACAACGAACAAATTTTCAGCTGAGGTCCGGGAGCGGGCCGTTCGGCTGGTTCTGGACCACGAGAAGGATCACCCGTCGTGATGGACGGCGGTGTCGTCTGTGGCGTCGAAGATCGGCTGTTCGGCGCATACGGCACGAACGAATGGGTCAAGACGCCGCATGGCCGCGCGGCTGATGCGGGAGAAGGGCCTGCGGGGTGCCATCCGCGGCAAGCCGGTGAAAACCACCATTGCCGATTTATCCTGCATGTGGCTTATGGCTGGATCCCCGTCGGCCTGATCCTGAAGGCGGGATGGCTGCTGGCGGGACTCAATGTCGGCCAGAGCTGGGTCCATGCGTTGACGGCCGGCGCCTTCGCCACCATGATCATGGCCGTGATGAGCCGTGCGGCGCTGGGCCATACCAGGCGGGAGATTGTTGCCGCCAAGGCAACGGTCGCCGCGTACTTGCTGTTGACCCTGGGCGCGCTGGTCCGGGTTCTTGCCCCGTTGTTGCCCGACATGATGATCGCCTACAGGATTGCCGGGACAGCATGGGAGGCGGCCTTCATCCTGTTCCTCATCATCTATGCACCGATTCTGGTTTCCCGCCGCGCCGATGGCCGACCGGGATGACCAGAACCGATCGGCCGGGGCGTTGGCATGTCTTGCCCCCCTTTCCAGGATCAATCCCTGGAGCGTGTTTCCACTGACCAAAAACAAGCTCCAGGCTCCAGCTTTCCTCAATCGCCGGTGCGGCAACGGCCGCCGCCGGACCGGCGTCCAGTCAAAGGAAAGCCGCACTAAATGATTGAAAGCGGCTTATCAGCCTGATCAATAAGGGCCGCCGGACGGGAGAAGGCGGTCAGCCGAACCCGATCCCGGATCACCATCCGGCTTCCCTCTACAGACAATCCATGGTCTCGCAATGTTGCAAAGGCACGCGAGAGGTTTTCCGCCGTCATGCCCAGGCGTGAAGCGAAAGTTCGCTTGTCAAAAGGCAATATCGCCTCATCCGTTTCCCCCGCCAAGGACAGCACATAGCAACCCAGGCGCTGGGCTCCTGTTCGCAGCTTCAGATCTTTGATCTGGCGGACCAGCCTGCGGAAATGCTGGGCAAGCTCCTCCATCACGGGGATAGAAAGATCAGGATCAGCCGCCACAGCCCGACGGAAGGCCCCAGTTTCCAATAGAAAAATGCGTGATGGCATGAGGGTTCGGGCCGACATCAGATAGGGGGCTCCGGTCAACGCCGCAGCCAGGATGAAACTATCAACGGGGAACAGGATGTCTACCACCGCCTCCTTCTCATCCTGGTCGCGGGCAAACAGTTCAACCGCACCTTCAAGCAGCACCATCAGGAAATCGGCTTGTTCCCCCTCGTTGAACAGCAGGGTGGAACGCGGATAGCGCTGCAGCGATCCACATGCCGCCAGGGCCGACAATTGCCCGTCGGCCAGCTTGCGAAACATCGGAAGGCTGCGCACCAAGCTCAGGTCGTCGGGCTTCATTGTCATTATCTGTGAGGCGAGGTCATCTGATGGCCCGTGGCTAGGTAGGATATGTGGCGCTCCCGCGTCAATATCACTGCTCAGATCGATCTATTAAAACGCGCAAACAGGACATTGTTCTCCAGGTGCACATGCTCCCCGGCCTCCTGCACGAAATGGTGCAGGCTGCTATAGAGTGCCCGCCAGGTGGCGCAAGCGCGGGCCGGGGACGTGAAGTTGCGCGTCAGCGCCGCCATCTGGTGCAACTGATCGCCGAATACGTCATGTTCCTCCATCATGCAGGCGATGGGGCCGGCAAGGAACAGGGAACCGCCGGACAGCATGGCCGGGAACAGCACTTGTTCCTCCTTCTGCATATGTTCCTCCAACTCAGCCGCCACCTGGACCAACAGGGTATGAAGGCCCTTGGGACAGTCCGGGTGTTGGCCATGGACGCTCCCCACCTTCCACGACAGGTAGAGCAATTCCTCCCACTGTCGCCGGTGACCTTCATGGAAGCGGCTCAGGATCAAACTGATCAGTGCCGGGGTGGACACACTGGCAGGGGCCGCACCCTCACCATCCGGCGGGCTCATCAGTTCCCGCAAAAGTCGATGCCATGGCGCCGAAAGACGGCGGTGGCGCCTGGAATGGTGGCAGCCAACAGCGATACGGGTTGTGTCAGGGATGTCATGTCATTCCTCGGGCCTTGTCAACCGCCACAGCGGCCACCGCAGCAGCCACTATCGCGTTCGGGTAAATCGGTAAAGCTGATCCGGGCCGTGCCCGGTGTCGGGAACAGCCCCTGCAACCGTTGCAGCAGCCGTTCGGACGGATCGGACGGAAGTGCCTCGGGACAATCGTCAATGGCACAGATAATCGATCCATCGGCCTGTGCGCCGAGCACGGCATCCTGCTGCAACAACAGGAGATGTGCGGCATCGCGTCGGAACTGGATGAATTGCGTCTTCATCTATCAAGAACCTTCACTGTGGGGATGCAAGCCATCCAAGCAGGCCCGAACACCGCAGTCCTTGCGACTTGGCAAATTCCGCACAAGTGCGACACCATAAATGATGATGAAAATCACGCGGGTTTAAATTGACTATTATCAATTCATGATTGGACTATTATCAATTTTTAACAAATCACTGTGCGTAGCGGCACAAGATTATTACTGTTGACGTTACTCAAGATTGATTCTGATCAATGTTTGCCCCTACACTTGGGGGTATGGTTTTGTCAGAAAATAATAGATTTTGGCAGGATGTCATGGATGCAACCCCCGCTCCGGACTCCAGAAAAGCCGAACTGCTTAAGTTCGTCTTTCTGGCCTTCGTTTTCTTCCCGGTTCTGTCGATCGGGGTGGTGGCCGGCTATGGCTTCGCTGTCTGGATATATCAGATATTCGCGGGCCCGCCGGGCATGTGACGGGGGACAAACGCCATGGAAACAAGGCTTTCCCGCCGCGCCCTGTTCGGGCGTGGACCAGACCCCACCGTCCCGCCTGCCGCCGGTCCGCCTCTGGCCGTTATTGCCGCCCATTGCCTGGCGGAAACCGGTGCCTATTGCCGGACCTGCGGTGATGCCTGCCCGGAAGGGGCCATCCGCTTCCTGTTGCAGCCACGCGGGCGGGCGCGGGCGGATGTCGATGGGGACCGCTGCACCGGCTGCGGTGATTGTCTGGCCCCCTGCCCCGTCGGTGCCATCCAGCTTGCCCCCCGCGATGGAGACAGCGCATGAGCGATGAAATCCACATTTCCAGCCTGATCGTCCATGCCTGCCCCGATGCGTTGGCCGCGATCGCCGCCCGCATCCAGGCTCTGGGGGGCGAGATCGTGCCCACCGACGGCGATGCCAGCCGGCTGATCGTGCTGATCGAACAGCCCAGCGCCCGCGCGACCGCCGACATGCTGGACGCCATCAATGCCATTGCGGGCGTCTACAGCGCCCTTCCCGTCTATCACCACGCCGAACCTGCCTTGTCCCTTGCGGAGCCCATGCCATGACACTGACCCGCCGCGATTATCTGAAGGCCCAGGCCGCCGCCACGGCGGCCGCCACCGCCGGCGTCACCCTGCAGGCCGGCGCTGCGCAATTGCCCACCGGCATGGATGCCAAGGTGAAATGGTCCAAGGCCGCCTGCCGCTTCTGCGGCACCGGCTGCGGCGTCATGGTGGGGGTGAAGGAAGGCCGCATCGTCGCCACCCATGGCGACCAGAAGGCCGAGGTGAACCGGGGCCTGAACTGTGTGAAGGGCTATTTCCTGTCCAAGATCATCTATGGCCAGGACCGGCTGACCACGCCCATGCTGCGCATGAAGAACGGGCAGTACGCCAAGGATGGGGATTTCACCCCCATCACCTGGGATCAGGCCTTTGACATCATGGCCGAGAAATGGAAGGCCACGCTGAAGGCCAAGGGGCCGGAAGCCATCGGCATGTTCGGGTCCGGGCAATGGACGGTGCATGAAGGTTATGCCGCCGTCAAACTGATGAAGGCAGGATTCCGTTCCAACAACATCGACCCCAACGCCCGCCATTGCATGGCATCCGCCGTGGCCGGCTTCATGCGCACCTTCGGCATTGATGAGCCGATGGGCTGTTACGATGATATCGAAGCCGCCGACGCCTTTGTGCTGTGGGGCAGCAACATGGCGGAGATGCACCCCGTCCTGTGGACCCGCGTCACCGACCGCCGCCTGTCCAACCCGGATGTGAAGGTGGCGGTGCTGTCCACCTTCGAACATCGGTCGTTCGAGCTGGCGGACATCCCCATGGTGTTCACGCCGCAGACCGATCTGGCCATCCTGAACTATATCGCCAACCACATCATCCAGACCGGGCGGGTGAACAAGGATTTCGTCAACAAGCACACGACGTTCGTGAAGGGCCGCACCGATATCGGCTATGGGCTGCGGCCCGATAATCCGCTGGAAAAGGCAGCCCAAAACGCCGCCAAGGCCAATGAGTCCGACCCGATCAGTTTTGAGGAATATGCCGCCTTCGTCGCCCCCTACACGCTGGAAAAGGTGGCCGCCCAATCCGGCGTGCCGGCGGCAAGGCTGAAGGCGCTGGCGGAGCTGTATGCCGACCCGAAGATCAAGGTCACCAGCTTCTGGACCATGGGTTTCAACCAGCATACGCGCGGCGTCTGGGCCAATAACCTTGCCTATAACATCCATCTGCTGACGGGCAAGATCGCCCAGCCGGGCAACAGCCCCTTCTCCCTCACCGGCCAGCCCAGCGCCTGCGGCACGGCGCGGGAGGTTGGCACCTTCTCCCACCGGCTGCCCGCCGACATGGTGGTGACGAATGCCGAACACCGCGCCCACGCCGAACATCTGTGGAAGCTGCCGGAAGGCACCATCCCGGCCAAGCCCGGCTTCCATGCCGTGCAGCAGGACCGGATGCTTAAGGATGGCAAGCTGAACTGCTACTGGGTGCAGGTGAACAACAACATGCAGGCGGCCCCGAATACCGCCAACGAGACCTGGCCCGGCTATCGCAACCCGGACAATTTCATCGTCGTCTCCGATGCCTATCCCACCGTCACCACCATGGCGGCCGATCTGGTGCTGCCAGCCGCCATGTGGGTGGAAAAGGAAGGCGCTTACGGCAATGCCGAACGCCGCACCCAGGTCTGGCACCAATTGGTGAACGCGCCCGGCGAGGCGCGGTCGGACCTGTGGCAATTGGTGGAATTCTCCAAACGCTTCAAGGTGGAAGAAGTCTGGCCGGAGGAATTGCTGGCCAAGGCCCCGGAATTCCGCGGCAAGACCCTGTTCGATATCCTCTATCGCAACGGGCAGGTGGATAAGTTCCCGGTCAGCGAGTGTGACCCGGCCTATGAGAACCGCGAGTCCAAGGAACTGGGCTTCTATCTGCAAAAGGGGCTGTTTGAGGAATATGCCAGCTTTGGCCGTGGCCACGGCCATGATCTGGCCCCCTATGAACGCTATCACGAAGAACGCGGGTTGCGCTGGCCAGTGGTGAACGGGCAGGAAACGCGCTGGCGCTTCCGCGAAGGCAGCGACCCCTATGTGCCAGCGGGCGAAGGGATGCGCTTTTATGGCCATAAGGATGGCAAGGCCCGCATCTTCGCCCTGCCCTACGAACCGCCGGCCGAAAGCCCGGACACGGATTATCCGTTCTGGCTGTCCACCGGCCGGGTGCTGGAACATTGGCATTCCGGTTCCATGACCAGGCGCGTACCGGAACTGCACCGCGCCGTGCCGCAGGCGCTCTGCTACATGCATCCCGATGATGCGCAAGCCATGAATGTGCGGCGTGGACAGGAAGTGCTGGTGGCCTCCCGCCGGGGTCAGGTGCGGGCGCGGGTGGAAACGCGCGGCCGCAACAAGCCGCCGCGCGGGCTGGTCTTCGTGCCCTGGTTTGATGCCGATGTGCTGATCAACCGCGTCACGCTGGATGCCACCGACCCGATCTCCAAACAGACCGACTTCAAGAAATGCGCCGTGCGCATCACGCCGGTCCAGGGGGCATGATCCATGAAAAACCTCCGCACCGCCCTGATCCTTTCCCTGCTGGCGGCCTTGCCCGTGCTGGGTGTGCCGGTGGCACAGAAGGCCTTTGCCACCGACCCCACCCCCGCTGTCACAGCCCGCGACGTTACCGCCAGCGGTCGCCCGGCCTTTACCGGGGCTGAGGGGCTGACCGTGCAGGAAGCCCCACCCATCCCCAAGGATGCCACCGACGACCGCCGCCGCCAGCGCAATTACCCCGAACAGCCGCCGGTGATCCCGCACCAGATCGTCGGCTATCAGTTGGACCTGCGCGCCAATAAGTGCCTGACCTGTCACGCCCGGGAATTTACCGGCGACAGTCAGGCGCCGATGATCTCTGTCACCCATTTCCAGGATCGTGACGGGCAGGTGCTGGGCGCTGTGTCGGCGCGCCGGTATTTCTGCCTGCAATGCCATGTGCCACAGACGGACGTACAGCCGCGTGTGCCCAACAGCTTCCGCGATGTCGATAGTGTCATCCGCGAAAAGGATGCCGCCGCCAAAGGGGGCGAATGATGGGCATCATCCGCCGCGCGCTGGATCTGGCCATGGTGGCTTGGCGGGCCTTCAACCGCCCCGCCGGCCATCTCTCCCTCGGTTTCCTCACCATCGGCGGCTTTGTCGCCGGCGTGCTGTGGTGGGGTGGCTTCAACACCGCCCTGGAAATGACCAACAAGGAAGCGTTCTGCATCGGCTGCCATGAGATGCGGGACAATCCCTATGCCGATCTGAAACAGACCATCCATTATTCCAACCGGTCGGGCGTACGGGCCACCTGCCCGGATTGCCATGTGCCGCATAAATGGACGGACAAGATCGCCCGCAAGATGCAGGCCTCGAAGGAGGTCTGGGGCAAGATCTTCGGCACGATCAACACACCGGAGAAGTTCGAGGCCAAGCGCAAGGAACTGGCCAGCCATGAGTGGGCGCGGTTGAAGGCCAATAATTCCCTGGAATGCCGCAACTGCCACAGCGCCGATAGCATGGACATCACCCGCCAGGGCGTGCGCGGTGCCGAAGCCCATCAGCGCTTCCTGTTCACCGGCCAGGCCACGTGCATCGACTGCCACAAGGGCATCGCCCACCGGCTACCCGACATGACGGGCGTACCGATCTGGACCATGCCGCAACAGGCGGCCGCCCCGCATTAGATGCCGTACTGGGCTTACGCCAGCTAGTAGCGGGCGGGTCGGCTGTCCTCCAGAGTGATGGTGTCAACAGCGGGGTCCGGCTGGATCGGCCTCAAGCCTCATTGGAGGATGTCCATATAACAATATAACAGCACCCACCGTGCCAATGATGCTGAGACTTTCCCTCACTGAAAGATTACCCTTTTGGGTATAGGAGAATGCTCACGCGGTTATGCGAACCAATCCATCCCCATCCTCCGCAGTGGCCGGAGCCGCCCCCGAGGAAGGCCGGAGGCCGACGACAGTGGCGGCACCGGCCACGGCATCGCCTGAAATGGTTGCCAAGCCCGAGCGGGCGCATTTCCACAGCGGCTCGTTGCGACGAAGGCAGATCGACCACGGCGCAACCGAACACGCCGACGGCAAGGTCCGCCGGCTGGCCTATGGCGACAGAGATCGGTTCGCGGATGTTTCGGAACGACAGTGTCGGGTTCCTCCAGGCCAGGCCAACGCGTTCTGGAGCAGACGGATCCCGCAGGAGAAAAGCCGCCGATGACCGTGTCAGCAGATGCGCGGCAGTTGTTCGCCGACCAGCATATCGACGATGCGGCTGCCACCGAACAATGTTCTCATCTCCACCCGTCCCGCCGGCCCCTGGCTGACCTTGCCGATGGCCACCGCATCCTTGCCCTCCGGCACCGCGCGCATCGCTGACAAGGCCGCGTCCGCCTCCTCCGGCGGGACGAACAGGACCAGCGTGCCTTCATTGGCAAGGTATAGCGGGTCGAAACCGAGGATCTCACAAAAGCCCCTGATCTCCGGCCGCAACGGCAGTGCCGTTTCCTCCAGAACGATGCGCGTTGCGGACGACGCCGCGATCTCGTTCAGCGCGGCCGCCAATCCGCCACGCGTGGCGTCACGTGCGGCGCGCAGGTTGGGTGCAGCCGTCAGCGCCGCCTCCATCAGCCCGTTCAGCGGCGCGCAGTCGCTGACAATATCGGTTTCAAGCGCCAGATCGCCGCGTGCCGCGAGGATAGCCGCGCCATGATGGCCAAGAAAGCCGTTGACGATGACGACATCGTCGGGCCGGACCCGATGGGCACCGATATCCCGCCCCCTGGGAATGATCCCGATCCCCGATGTCGTGACGAAAAGCTTGTCGGCCGCCCCCTTGGCGACGACCTTGGTGTCGCCTGTGACGATGGCGACGCCAGCGCGGTCGGCTGCATCCCGCATCGACGCGGCCACGCCGCGGAGGATGTCCACGTCGCAGCCCTCCTCGATGATGAAAGAGGCCGAGAGCCATTTCGGCACCGCCCCGCCGACAGCGAGGTCATTCACCGTCCCATAGACCGCCAGCTTGCCGATGTCCCCACCCGGAAAGCTCAGGGGATCAACGACGAAGCCATCCGTGGTGAAGGCCAGCCGGCCGCCATCCAAAAGCTCAGGCGGTGGCATCAGCCGGGCCTGATCCTCCATCGTGCCCGTCTGCGCATTGTAGAAGGTGGAGATGAACACATCCTCCACCAGATCGCGCATCGCCTTACCACCGCCGCCATGGGCCAGCGTCACCCGCGTGGCCTTCGTCCGGTGGAAAGTGGGCCTGGTTCCGTCCTTCATTCCGCCGCCTCCTGGCGGACGCCGCCATATTGGTAATAGGCGGCACACGCCCCTTCGGATGACACCATCAAGGCGCCAAGCGGTTGTTCGGGCAGACACTCGGTCCCGAATTTCGGACAAGCGGTCGGCTTGGCCAAGCCCTTGATGACATCGCCGCAGCGACAGCCGTCCGGCTCCCGTCCGGCGGTCTTGCCGGCGCCATAGCCGACCCCGAACTTCTGTTCCGCATCATAGGCGGCATAGGCGGGCCGGATCTTGACCCCGGAATGATCGATCTCCCCCAGCCCGCGCCAATCGAAACTGTCACGCGGCTCAAAGACCGTGTCGATCGCGGCCATGGCCTGGGGATTGCCATCCTCCAGCACCAGACGGGCATACTGGTTTTCGATCTCGGCGCGGCCCTCGGCCAGTTGTTCCAGCACCATGCTGATGGATTGCAGCAGGTCCAGCGGCTCAAAGCCGGCGATCACCAGCGGCTTGCCGAACTCCCCGGCAATGAAGCGATAGGGTTTGGCACCGGTGATCATAGAAACGTGACCGGGGCCGATGAACCCGTCGATGCGCATCTGCGGGTCCTGCAACAACGCGCGCAGCGGTGGCGGCACCAGGATATGGTTGCAGAACAGAAAGAAATTGCTGACCCCGTCGCGCGCAGCGGTCAGCACGGTCAGGGCCGTCGCCGGCATCGTCGTCTCGAAGCCCAGGCCGAAGAACACGACCTGCCGGTCGGGAAATTTGCGCGCCAGGGCCAAAGCATCCAGGGGGGAATAAACCATGCGGATGTCGGCCCCGTCGGCCTTGGCCTGCATCAGGCTTTTGCGGGTTCCCGGCACGCGCATCGCATCGCCGAAAGTAGTGAAGATCACCTCTTTCCGTTCCGCGATCTCGATACAATCATCCACCCGGCTCATCGGCAGCACACAGACCGGGCAGCCGGGCCCATGCAGGAATTCCAGGCCCGCCGGCAGCAGCCGGTCCAGGCCGTAGCGGAAGATCGCATGGGTGTGGCCGCCACAGATTTCCATGATGGCGATGGGCTTTTCCTCCGTCCCGCCGGCGAGCGGCACCAGTTTTTCAATGTGGGCGATCAGGTGGCGGGCCAGGATGGGATCGCGGAATTCGTCGACATATTTCATGATGCCGTCTCCAGCGTCCGGGCGGAATGGCGCATGGCCGCGATCTCCTCCTCCGCCTCGCCCAGTTGGGCCAGGGCGGCCAGGGTCAGGCGCGCCTCCTCCGCATCGATGATGCCCATGGCAAAGCCGACATGCACGAGCACCCAGCAGCCCACCACCGCGTCGGGCCGGCCCGTCACCACGCAGGTCAGGTTGACCTCACGCCGCACCCCGGACACATCGACCAGCCCCATCAGGCGTTCCGGATCGGTGATGGCGATCACCCGGCCGGGAATTCCAAGACACATGGTTTCCTCCTGCGCCCATTGGCGCCTTTTTCTTTGCGGCCCCGCGGCCGGGCCTGGGCGGCCGCCCTGACTTGCGGCCGCCGGCATCAGTTGATGGGCCCGCCCATCAAATCATCATGGTCGGATAGCAGGATGGGCACGGCCCCCTCCGGCTCCAGAATGCCATAGCGGTCCAGCTTTGACCGCAGCCCGACCCTGGACAGGCCCAATTCCTCCGCGGCGCGCGACTTGTTCCAGCGGTGGCGGGCCAGTGTCTCCCGCAGGATGCGGGCCTCCATCCGTTCCACCCGGTCCTTCAGATCGCCATTGCCGCCAATCAGCCGCTCGACATTGTCGTCACCATGCTCGCTGGGGCCGGCGGCCAGCAGGACGTGGCGCTCGATCAGATCGGCGCCCAGCACAGGGCTCTCGGCCAGCATCAGCATACGCGTGATCTGGTTCTCCAACTCACGGATATTGCCAGGCCAGCGATAGCGGGCCAATGCCTCCAGCGCCTCCCGCGAAAAGCCCTCTACCGGCTTGCCATGGCGGCGGGACGCCCGCGACAGCAGGGCAAAGGCGATGGCCTTGATATCGACCCGCCGTTCGGCCAGCGACGGCACCCGGATCGGCGACACGGCCAGACGGAAATAGAGATCCTCGCGGAAGCGGCCGGACCGTGCCTCCGCCAGAAGGTCACGGTTGGTCGCGGCGATGACGCGGACATCCACGCGCCGCGTCTCGTTGGCACCCACCGGCCGGATCTCGCCCTCCTGCAGGAACCGCAGCAGTTTCAACTGGAAGGCCGGGGTGGTGTCACCAATCTCGTCCAGCAGGATGGTCCCGCCATCGGCCTGTTCCAGCAGACCGACACGTGTGGAATGGGCACCGGTAAACGCTCCCCTGCGATGGCCGAAAAGCTCGCTCTCCAGCAACTCATCCGGGATTGCACCGCAATTGACGGCATAGAAGGGCCGGTCCGACCGGCGGCTGGCATAATGGATGGCCCGCGCGATCAGTTCCTTGCCCGTGCCGCTCTCCCCCAGGATCAGGGCCGGAATGTCGAACCGGGCGATCCGCTCGGCCAGTTTGCAGACATCGTTCATGGGCGATATCGGGGTGCGGACGATGATGTCGAAATTGTACGCCCGCAGCACTTCTGCCTTTTTCGCCGTCAGCCGCTGTTCCACCGAGGTTTGCAGGAGTTTCATTTCCAGCGACAGCCGGTCATGGTCCCGCTGCAACTGATAGAGGCGTACACCGTTGCGCGCGGCGATGGTCAGTTCGTCGGGATGCCAGGGCTTGGCGATGAACTGATAGATGCCGGCCTCGTTCACCGAGCGGATGATGTCACCGACATCGGTGTAGCCGGTGATGATGATCCGCATGACCTCCGGCCAGCGCCGCCGCACCTCCGACAGCAGTTCGACCCCCGACATGCCGGGCATCCGCTGGTCGCAGAAGACAACCTGTATCCACTCATTCTCCAGGATTTCCAGCGCCCGGTCCGCGGTCACGGCACAGAACACCTGGAATTCGTCTTCCAGGATGCGCTCGATCGCCTCCACCGAGCGCGGCTCGTCATCGACGATCAGAATGGCAGGCAGGCTGGATCTGGCCATCCCTCACTCCCCGGCGGCAAGACGCAACCGCGCGACCTGGGCCTCCGCCACAGCGATGGACCGGGCCAGAACCGCCTTGCGGCGATTGTCCAGCCACTCGACCCAATCAGCCAAGCCTTCGCCGGTCCGGGCGGAGACGTGCAGGATGTCGATCGTCGGGTTGATCCGCCGCGCATTGGCGGCACAGGCGGCCATATCGAAATCCAGATGCGGCAGAAGATCGGTCTTGTTCAGGATCATCAGGCTGCTGGCCGCGAACATGTCGGGATATTTCAGCGGTTTGTCCTCGCCTTCGGTGACCGACAGGATGGCGACCTTGGCCTCCTCCCCCAGATCGAAGGCCGCAGGGCAGACCAGGTTGCCGACATTCTCGATGAACAGGATGCCATTGTCAGTCAGGCCCAGATGATCGATGGCATGACCCACCATATGCGCATCCAGATGGCAGCCTTTGCCCGTATTGACCTGGATGGCCGGCACGCCGGTGGCCCGGATGCGATCGGCATCGTTGCTGGTCTGCTGGTCCCCCTCAATGACGGCGACCGGCAGGCGGCCCGCCAGGGCGCGGATGGTGGCGACCAGCAGGCTGGTCTTGCCCGACCCGGGGCTGGAAACCAGGTTCAGCGCCAGCGTGCCCGTCCCCTGCAGCCGCTGCCGGTTCCGCGCGGCATAGCCGTCATTCTTGGCCATGATATTCTGCTCGATCTCGATCATCCGTGCCTGCGACAGGCCCGGCGCATGGGCACGGGCAGGACCCGTGCCGTAATGCAGGTCGCCAGACTGGCTGTCCGCTTGCACCGCCACAGATGCAGGGGAAGGACCATGATCGTGATGGTGATGGTCATCGCCATGATGATGATGGTCGTGGTGGTCATGGTCATGGTCATGACCATGTTGGTGGTCGTGGTGATGATGGTGACCATGACCGTGGTGGTGGTGCCCGTGCTCGCCCCCCTTCCCGTCCTCGATCTTCGCGCCCTCACCGGCACAGCCGCAAACCGTACACATCACATGACCTCCAGATCCTTGATGCGGAGTTCGTCCCCGCCGGTAACCGTGACCCTGGCGCCGCCGCATCCGGGACAATCAATATCCCTGCGCGTCACCGGGAAGGAATTCGAACAATTAAAGCACCAAGCCTTACCCTCGCGCTCCAGGATTTCAAGCGCTGCCCCTTCGGCCAGCGTGCCGCGTGTCGTCACGTCGAACCCGAAACGCAGGGCCTCCACCTCCACCCCACCGAAACAGCCGATCTCCAGCCTGACCTTGGTGACGCGCGAAAACCCCTCCCGCCGAGCACTGGCCTCCAGCGCGGAGACGATGCTCTCACAGATGGACAGTTCGTGCATGTCAGGCGGCCTCCCGTTCGACCTGGACTGGCAGGCAAGGGTCCGCCGCGGACAGGGCGATCGCAAGCACCTTTTCGCGCAATCCCGCCGGTGCTGCCAGGGCGGCGGTCAGCAGGTGCTGCAAAAACCCGTCGGGCCCGCCCATCGCGCCGGTCGGCGTCTCGATGGTGTAGGCCTGGATGATCCCGCCTTCCACGCGCACCCGGTGGATCAGCCGGCCGCGTGCAGCCTCCACCACCCCGACACCGTCCACCCCCGCCCGGAAACGGGGGGCGTGATGACCCGTCGTCAGCTCGACGATCAGCCGCGCCGCCTCGCGCAGCCGGGCCAGCATACGCAGGGCCAGGGTGACGCCCCCCCGCGCCTGTTCCGACGCGATCAGCGGATCGTCGGTACAGCGGGCGAAGTAGGTGGGGTCGGCCGCGACCGGGCCCGGGCCGGGCGGAACCGGCCAGTCCGCGACCAGCCGGAACATGGCGATGGGCCCGGCGGGAGCAGCATGGGGCCCGATATCATCGATCAGCAGGAATTGCGCGGCCGGCATCCCGAACAGGTCCCGTTCCAGCCGCAGCAGACGATCGGGTGTCAGGGCGCCCAGGCCGCGCAGGGCCGCACCGTCCGGGGACAGGCCCAGCGCCACCGGCCAGTCGCGCAACATGACCAGTGCATGTTCGCCCAGGATCTCCTGGGCCAGCAGCCTTTCATCATCCGGCCGCGGCTGCCGCCCCAGCGCCAGCAGGGCCGCCAGCCGGTGGGCCGAGGGGCAGAGATTGTGCAACAGGATCACCAGACGCAACGCTTCATCGGGGGTCCGGCCCACAAGCAACCGTTCCCGCCCCGTACCCGGCCAATGGCCGATCCGGACCTTGTCCCCCTGCACATGGATCGTCAGGCGCGGTTCCCCCATCACGCCGCATCCTCGCCGGGCTTGTTTTGGCCCAAGGTCAACAGGGCGCGGCGCGACGGCACCGACTCCACCACCGCGACCGGGGCGGCCGCCGTCTCTTCGACAGCTTTCGTGCGGTCGGCCTCAGCAGCCAGATCGGCCTCCCGCAAGGCCCGGATCTCGCCGGCGCGGTCATCCTCAGCCGCCCGGCTGGCCGGGTCGAACAGGGCGGCCATGACCATGCGGGCCGTGTCGGTCGCCTGCAACTGGCTGGAAAAATCCTCCATGGGCGAGAACAGGGAGCAGGCGAAATAGGGCCCCGTCGACGGGCGCTGGTTGAAGACGAACTCATAATCGCCCGAGGGGAAGGTGAAGATATGCTTTTCCCCCGTCTTGAAATGGCCCCAATCGTCCTCCGGCCCCGGCATCAGCACCAGATTCATGAACCAGGGCACGACCAGCACGCCCAGAATATGCCCGTCCCAGGGACGGAAACCGATCGCCTCCACCGCCAAGGACCGGTTGGTGAAGGGCGTGTCGCGCATCTTGTTGTCATGGATGTCGCGAAAGGCGTCCGTCAGTTGCCGGGCCTTTTCGATGGCCAGCATGGCCAGGGTCGGCGCCGCGGGGACAGGGGCGGTGCCGGCATGGACCACCATGAACTGGTCCCGCTCCCCATCGCATTGCGGGCAGCGCCAATCGTCCGGCAGGGCCGAAAAGGGGGTGCCGGCCTTGATCTGCCGGGTGTCGTCCCCGATGGCGGGGTCATAGACATGCCAGCAGATCTTGCATTCAAGGACGGCGTCGGGCGCGATCTTGCCGGCGTCGCCCAGATAGGAGCCCTCGAACCGGGCGCTCATACCAGGGCCTCCGCCACCTCGGCCAGACGCTCGGCACTGTCGGCGATATCCTCCGGTGCAGCCAGCGCCACCTCCGGCACCGACGTTACCTCGATGGAATCCAGGATCAGCGCGTCCTGGGAGTTGTAATAGCGGACCCGCCAGATATTGGGCCGGGCCGTCTGTTCGATACGGCAATTACCGTATCCGCGCGACAGGATGGTGACGGGACCGCGCCCCAGCACCCGATCCAGATAGTCGAGATCCTCCGGCGTGTGCGGCAGCAAGGTCAGGTTGATGGCATGGGGGGAGCCGCCGGCCCGGTGCTGCGCCGCGTGGTCCAGCAGTTCGGTCAGGATGGCCGGCGCATTGACCACCCCCAGGTCCGGCATGGGTGGCTCCGGCACGGCAATGGGGGGGCTGTCCAGCACCGCAGCCGGGATGGCCCCGATCTCGATATGCTCGCGGCCATTCTCCGCCACCCGCCATATCCCGGCAAAAACCGACTCCTGGATATCGATCTTCCTGGCCCCCCGGATGGCGATGGCAACCTCCCCCTCCCCCATCGCATCGGCCAGAATGGACCGGGCACCGGCATCAAGGGAGGCGATATCGCGGCGGATCACCCCGCCGGCTTGGGTCCAGTCACCGGCATCCTGCGCCAGCGTGGTCAGCATCCGGCAGGCAGCGGAAGCCTTCAACGGATCGTCCACCATGGGGAAATGCGGTTCAAAGACCCGCATGCCCGACGGCATGGCTAGATAGGCAAGGTCCTCGCCTTCTTCGGGGCCGGGCTGGCTGCCCGGACCGAAACCCACCGGCGGAAACATGAAATTGGCGGCCATTATGGAACTCCCAGTCGGTGGGGGCCGGCGCAAAGGCAGGGGCGGAACCGGGGCCCGGTTCGCCGCCCGCACCCGATCCGGTACAGCGGTCAATGCAGGGCGCGCGGGGCGGCCGGACGATCCAGGATCGTGGCGATTTCGGACAGATAATCGGCCCAGTCCCGGACCTTGGCGATGGCGCCCCGCATCTCCCCATCCTTCAGGAAGATCAGTGACGGCACGGGCCAGATATCGAAGCGCTCTTTCAACGATTGTTCGATGGAACGGTCGACGACGGCGGGATTAAGGCGGCCGGCAAAGGCCCGCTGCAATTCCGGCAGGATCACCGCCAGATCGTTCGTTTCCAAATTCTTGACCGGATCGCCCGTCAGGAACAGCACCCGTTCACCGGCTTCGGCCAGGATGTCGTTCAGGTTGCTGGCATCGACACGCGGATAATGCAGTTCATCGACCAGCCGGTCGATCAGGGGGCTTTCCATGCCCTTATCCTCCCTTATGCTGTTTCAAGACCCTGGCGGCGGGCGGCTTCCAGATGCGGCGGGAGGCTGGGTTCGCGGTCGGCCAGGTCGGCGAAGAATCCGTCCAGCGACCGGCCGGCGGCCACGGCTTCCAGTGCGGCCAGCGCATCGCGCATTTCCGCCGCCTCGGCTTCCGGCACCAACCGGCGGGCGGCCCCCAGGAAGACCAGCACATGGTCACCGACGGCGGCGTCGGGCACCAGGCGCAAATCCACCTCCAGCCGGCCGTCGCGCCCCGCGCACCAGCCATTCTCGCCACGAACCTCCAGGATTTCCATCGGCTCCCCGATGCACATTATTCGGCCCCCCGCAGGGCCAGCACACGGATATCGCCCTTGCGATAGGCTTCCGTCTCGCTGGGCCGCCCCTCCTCATAGGCTTGGCGATGCAGTGGATCGGGTCCGAGACCGGGCGTCACCGGCGCACCCCCGTCACGCGGGGCCACCTTCACCCCCAGCCGCGTCAGTTCCGCCACCGCGATGGCGATGACCCGGTCCAGGGTTGCGGCCACCACCGGGCGCAGGGAACCGCCATAATCCTCGATCTCCTCCGGCTGCACACCGATCAGGACGACCCGTTCCGGCTCCCAGCCCAGCAGCAGGGCGCTCGCCAGCACCTCCTGGAAGCCGGTTTGGTGCAGTGACATCTTCTTGGCGCTCATGAAAGCCGGGACGTCCTTGTCCTCGATCAGACGCACCGTGCCGGGGTCCAGGCCATAGTCGATGGCATCGAAGATGATCAGGGCCCGGCAGTCCTGGATATGCGGCAGCAGATACATGCCCTGCGTTCCGCCATCCATGACGGTCACCCCGTCGCCGCACGCGTAGCGACGGTCGAACTCCTCGACGGCACGCACGCCGAAGCCCTCGTCGGCCCATAGCAGATTGCCGATCCCCAGAACGAGAATCTGGTTTGCACTGTCCAACCGGTCCCTCCCCAGGTACCAAAGTGGCAATTTTCTTTTCAGTTGCCTGTCACCTACTTATCAAATCGCGTGCCAATTGCAGCCCCATGCGCTCGGCCCTGTCCGATCAATGCGTTAGGGAAATTATTCCATGTGCAGGCATTGGCAGGTGTGAAAAGTTTCTATCCACTTCTACAGCCAATCCGGAAAGAAAAATGGCGGCCAGCGGCCGCCAAGTTGCTCAGGAAGGAACGGTTGAAAACAGCGCTGCCGGCCCGCCGTGATGACACGAGGGAAAGTCCGGCATCAGTCCGGATCATCATCCTTGAAGGTCCGGTGACCGGAAACCATCGTCGACACGATGCTCTGGCGGGACATGATGTCCTCGCGGATGGCGACATAGACATGGATGATCACGAAGATCAGGATGAACCACATGCCCAGATGATGCAGCGTGTGGACATCCATGCTCTGACCGGCCAGTGGGATGACCCAGCCGAACAGACGATTGGCCCAGCTTCCGGGCTGGCTGCCTTCGCCATACAGGGCAAAGCCCGTGACGATCATGAAGATCGACCCCAGCGTGATGAAGACGAACATCGCCATCTGCGCCAGCGGATTGTGCCCGATATATTTCTTCGGCTGCTTCTCCAGGAACAGGTACCAGCGGATTTCCGTCAGCACTTCCAACCACCAGGACGCCTTCCAGACGGTGGGCGCGAACAATTGCCGTGCATGGTGATTGCCGACAAACGCCCAGTAAAGCCGGAAGACGAAGCCGATGGCGAAGATATAAGCCGCCGCGAAATGGGCGAAGCGGATGTAGCCCATCAGGAAATTGGCACTGGCCTCCCCCGACATGGTCGGCAGCGGCGTGCCGATGAAATAGCCGGTCAGGGCCAAGGTGGCGATGGCAAAGGCGTTGATCCAGTGCCACAGCCGCACCGGCGCCTCATAGACATAGACGGAGGTGGTCCGTGCGGTGACCGACTTGTCCGTCTCGTCGAAATCCGACGCGATGACAGGGGCTGGGAAAGGCTCTTGGACACTCATGATAGCCTCCCTCAGCCGGCAAGCATGGCGATACCGGCCAGTGCCACAGCACCCCCGGCCAGCGGCACGGCATGACGGACAGCCGCCAGCCGCCAGCCAGCAAAGCCGCCCGCCGCATGCAGCAGCGCCGTCGCCAGCACGAAGCCGCCGACATAGGCCAGGGCCGAACCATTGGCTTCCACCGCGTGGGCATGGCCGTGGAACAGGCCGGCGGCGAAGGTCAGGGTACCGGCCAGCAGCAGCGGCAGCCGCGCCTTCAGCGCCAGCGCCCCGCCGAACAGCACCAGGCTGAGGGCGATCAGGCTTTCCGCCCCCGGCAGGCCCGTGCCGCTGAAGCCCAGCACGGCGCCGGCCAGCATGCCGCCGACAAAGCCCATGGGCAGGGCCAGTCCCTTGCGTCCGCCATATTGCGCGGCCCACAGACCGACCGCGACCATGGCCAGTAAATGGTCGGCGCCCAGGAACGGGTGGGCAAAGCCGGCGGGGAAGCCGGCGGTGACATCATGGCCCGGATGGGCGAAGGCCGGGCTTGCCATCAGAGCAGCGACGGTCGACAGGCCGGCGATCTTGAGAAACTTCATGGTTTTATCCTCCCTCAACGGACCGTGACGGTCGCCAGATCCTGTCCATCTTCGCTCATCACATGGGTGGAGCAAGCCAGACAGGGATCGAACGAATGCAGCGTGCGCAGAATTTCCACCGGCTCTTCCGGCCGCTCCATGGGTGTGTTCAGCAAGGATGCCTCAAAGGCGCCGATATTGCCGGCCGGATCGCGGGGCGAGCCGTTCCAGGTGGTCGGCACGACACACTGGTAATTCTCGATCTTGCCATCCTTGATCTTGATCCAGTGACCCAGCGCGCCGCGCGGGGCAGCAACGGTGCCCACGCCCTTGGCCTCCTTCGGCCAGGTCGCCGGGTCCCACTTCGCCACATTGGCCGTGGACCTGTCGCCGGCCTTGATATTGGCGATCAGCCGGTCGAAGTCCTCCAGCATCATGGCGGCGCAATAATGCGCCTCCAGTGCGCGGGCCAGCGTGCGGCCGATGGTGGAGGGCAGAGCCTGCTTGGCCGTCAGCTTGGTGCCGGCCAACTGGTTGAAGGCGGCCAGGGAGCTGTCGACCTGATCCTTCACGAACGGCACACCCTGGGCATAGGCCAGGATATAGCGGGCCAGCGGGCCCACTTCGACCGCATGACCGCGCCAGCGCGGCGACTTGATCCAGGAATATTTCCCGCTCTCATCCAGTTCCTGGATGGCGGTCTTCGTGCCCTTGAAGTTGGGGCCGAGTACAAAGTTGGGCTCCGTGATGCCGTCCCAGGGGTGCAGGCCCTTGGCCTCGTCCGGATATTTGTACCAGGAATGCTGCACAAATTCCTGGACCTGCGCCGGATCGGTGGGGTCGACGGGATGCACCTCATCCCAATTGCCGCCCAGGATGACGCCGCCCGGCAGTTGGTCGGTGGACTTGTCATAGGGGGTGCGGGCGTAATCGCCGTAATCCATGACATTGGTCGCGGCCAGACCACCGCCATGCAGCCAGTTCTTGTAGAAGCTGGCGATGGCGATGACATCGGGCAGGTAGACATTCTTGGAGAACTCGTACGCCTCCTTGAGGCGCCGATGCACGAAATTCAGCCGTTCCATGTTCAATGGCGCGCCGGCCGCCAGGTCACCATCCAGGTTGATGGCGCAGGGCACGCCGCCGACCATGTAATTCGGGTGCGGATTCTTCCCGCCGAAAATGGTGTGGACCTTGACGATCTCCTTCTGGAAGTCGAGCGCCTCCAGATAATGCGCCACCGCCATCAGATCGCCCTCGGGCGGCAGCTTATAGGCGGGGTTGTCCCAATAGCCGTTTTTGAAAATGCCGAGCTGACCGGATTCAATGAACTTCTTCAGCCGGTTCTGGATATCCCGGAAATAGCCCGGCGACGACATCGGATGGGAGGGCGACACCATCTGCTGCAATTCAGACGTCGCCTTGGGATCGGCCTTCAGCGCATTGACCGGGTTCACCCAGTCCAGCGCGTGCAGATGGTAGAAATGGACGACATGGTCGTGCCATTGCAGCGTCTTCGCCATGATCTCGCGGATCAGATAGGCGTTCAGCGGGATCTTGATGTCCAGGGCGTTTTCAACCGCGCGGACAGAGGTCAGGGCGTGGCAGCCCGTACACACACCGCAGATGCGCTCGACAAAGGCCCAGGCGTCGCGCGGATCGCGGCCTTTCAGGATGACTTCCAGCCCGCGCCACATCGTGCCGGTCGACACGGCGTTGCGGATGACATTATTGCTGTCGACATTCACCTCGCACCGCATATGGCCTTCGATGCGGGTGACCGGGTCCACGACAATGCGCTTGCCAGAAGTGTCCAGGGAGAAGCCGTTGGCTGTCTGTATGGTCATCAGACGGATTCCTTATCCTTGGCGACGCCATGGCCGCCTGCGCCATTGCCGTTCTTGACCTGCGCGCGCTTCAGGGCGCTGACCGCGGCGTGAAGCGCCACGGCACCGCCGACACCGGCTGCGACCGTGCCGCCGATCTTGTCGGCATTGGCCTCAATCCCGAACTGGTGGATGTCCTGCAACCGGGCGTACCAGGAACCCTTGTCCCAGAAGCCGTCTTCCGAACAGCCGATACAGCCATGGCCGGCCTGGATGGGGAAGCTGGTGCCCTCGTTCCAGCGCACCGTGGAGCAGGCATTATAGGTCGTCGGTCCCTTGCACCCGACCTTGTACAGGCAGTAACCGCGCCGCGCCCCTTCATCATCGAAGGATTCGACGAACTGGCCGGCATCGAAATGGGGCCGGCGGTAGCATTTGTCGTGAATACGCTGGGAATAGAACATTTTCGGCCGCCCGGTCCGATCCAGTTCCGGGATGCGGTCGAAGGTCAGCATATAGGTGATGACACCCGTCATCACCTCCGCGATCGGCGGGCAGCCCGGCACCTTGATGATCGGCTTGTCGGTGATGACCTGATGGACCGGCGTCGCCCGCGTGGGATTAGGCCGGGCCGCCTGGACACAGCCATGGCTGGCGCAGGACCCCCAGGAAATGATGGCCTTGGCGTGCTTGGCGGCGTGGCGCAACTGATCGACAAAGGGCTTGCCGCCGACGATGCAGAACATGCCATCTTCGTTCAGCGGCGGGTTGCCCTCCACGGCCAGGATATACTGGCCTTTGTAGCGTTCGATCGTGTCTTCCAGGGCCGCTTCGGCCTGGTGCCCGGCCGCCGCCATCAGCGTGTCGTCATAGTCGAGAGAGATCATCGACAGGACGACATCCTTCACCAGGGGGTGGGCCGAACGGATGAAGCTTTCTGAACAGCAGGTGCATTCCAGACCGTGCAGCCACAGCACCGGGGTGCGGGGCTTCGTTTCCATGGCGTTGGCGATAGTGGAGGTGAATGCCGGCCCGAGGCCGAGCGCCGTCGCCGTCAATGAACAGAATTTCAGGAATGAGCGTCGCGTAATGCCCTGGCGTCGCATGACGTCGTAAAATGTTTCCGTGGGCTGCATGGAATGCCTCCTCCCGCACCGGTTATTGACCCGGGGCCGCCACCCCAGGTTTGACGGCTGCCACAGCAATGCCTGTGCCAGGGGAGAGATGTCTTTATTTTACAAATGGTTAGATGGGCCTGCCGATAGTGCTCCGGTATTACCGCTTTTCGCCTGCCGGGCCGGTTTGGAAAGGTGCTTTCCAGGAACGTCGCCAGTACGGCAAACAGGTGGCAGGTGCAGGTCAGGTCCCCGCCATCGCCTGCGCCGCCGCGATGGCGGCCTGTCCATAGGCAAGACCGCCATCATTGGCCGGCACCTGGCGCTGGGTCAGTACCGGCAGCCCGCAATCGGCCAGCCGGGCCAGCAGCAGTTCCATCAACAAGGCATTCTGCATCACGCCGCCCGACAGCGCGATGGCGCGGGCCTGATGGCGGCGGACCAGCACGACCGCGAGGTCGGCGCTGGCAGTCGCAAAGCCACAATGAAAACGGCGCGCCACCAGGGCCGGTGAAACACCACCGGCCAGATCTTCCAACAAGAGCCGCCACATCGGCGCCGGATCAAGCCGCGCCAAGTCCCCTTCCATCCGGATGGCAAAGGCATATCCATCCTCGTCGCCCCTGCCGGCCAGAGCGGGAAATGTCCGGGCCAGACTTTCCAATTCCATGGCCGATTGCCCTTCGAAGCTGACCCGCGTGAAGGCGCAGCCCAGCGCGGCACCCACCGCGTCGAACAACCGACCCACAGAGGAGGTCAGCGGCGTGTTGATGCCCCTTTCCATCATGCTGAGAATGGCGGTCACGGGCTTTGCCGCCAGGACCGGGCCAAGGCCCGCCCGTTCCAGCGCCGCCAGGGCCGCGTCGGGGGTCGAGAAGGCGGAAACCGTCTGGGCCAGAAGATTGCGCCATGGCTCCCGCACGGCCGCCGCCCCACCCGGAAGCGGAAACGGCGTCAGGCTGCCCACACGGGTGAAGTCCGCATAATTCGCCAGCAGAAACTCCCCTCCCCAGACGGTGCCGTCCGGCCCGTGGCCGGTGCCGTCGAACGCGATGCCAAGCACCGCCCCCCCATCCCGCGGCCAGCCGTTTTCCGCCATGGCAGACGCGATGTGCGCGTGGTGATGCTGCACCTGGATCAGCGGAAGGCCCTTCGCCTCCGTCAGTTCCTGCGCCTTCAGGGTCGATCGGTAACCGGGATGCTGGTCACAGGCGATCAGCGACGGACGGTGGTCGAACAGGGTCGCATAATCGTCAATCGCCTTTTCGAACTCGGCATAGGACAGCGCATCCTCAAGATCGCCGATATGATGGGACAACAGCGCTTCGCCATCGGCAAGCTGACAGATCGCCGATTTCAGCTCGCCCCCCAGGGCCAGGATGGGCGGGGCACCGGCGAAGCCCGGCGGCATTTCCAACGGCGCCGGCGCATATCCCCGCGCCCGGCGCAGGACGCGGCGGTCACCGCCGACAATGGTCGCCACGGAATCATCCAGCCGCCGGGCGATATCGCGGTCATGCAGCAGGAAGCCATCGGCGAAGGCAGCCAGCTTCTCCAGCGCCTCCTCATTGCCGATGACCTGCGGTTCACCGCTCAGGTTGCCACTGGTCATTACCAGGGGCCGGTTCAGCGCCAGACAGAGAAGCTGATGCAGGGGCGTCGTCGGCAGCATCCAACCCAGAATGCTGAGACGCGGTGCCACGGCGGGGGCCAACCCGGTCTCTCCCCCCAGCCGGTCCAGCAACACGACCGGCCCCGCCGGCTCCGACAGCAGGGCCAGATGACCCGGCGTCAGCCGGCAATGACGTCCGATCATCGCGGCATCAAGGCCCATCAGGGCAAAGGGCTTGTCGGGACGCCGCTTGCGCTGGCGCAGTGCCATCACCGCCCTCTCGTCGGTCGCATCGCAGGCAAGATGAAATCCACCCAGCCCCTTCAGAGCCAGGACGCCGCCGGCACGGATTGTCTCAACCGCCAGCGCCAGGGGATCGCCCGCAATGAGGTGCCCTTGCCTGTCGCGGAACGTCAGCTGCGGCCCGCAATCGGGACAGGCAATAGGCTGCGCGTGAAAGCGCCGGTCGGCGGGATTCTCATATTCGCTGCGGCAGACCGGACACATCGCGAAATGCCGCATACGGGTGGCCGACCGGTCATAGGGAATGGCGTCAACGATGGAGAAGCGCGGCCCGCAATGCGTGCAGTTGGTGAAGGCGTAACCATGCCGACGCTCCCGCCTGTCCATGATTTCCGCACGGCAGGCGGCACAGAGGACGGCATCGGGCGTCACGCCGGTCTTTTTGGTTCCACCCTGCGTCTCGACAATCGAAAACCCGGCGGGCGGGGCCGCGAAAACGAATGGCCGGCGCTCGACAGAACGGATGCGGGCCAGCGGGGGCGCCTCTGCACGGATCGCCGCACAGAACGCGTCAAGATCGTGGCCGGTCGCCCTGATCAGGACGCCCTCACCATCGTTCAACACCTCTCCGCGAATGTCGAAACGAGCGGCGATCTGCCAGATGAAGGGACGGAAGCCGACCCCCTGGACAAGCCCGCGCACGCGGATCTCCGCCGCGTCATCCATCAATGCACCGTGCAAACCATGCACGGATCAAAGGAACGCACCACATGCTGAACCGAAACGGGCGTCGTTTCGCCGGGCAGAACCGGCGCGCCCATCAGCGCCTCCTCCACCGGTCCCGGCTGGCCAGACTGGTCGCGGGGGGAGAAGTTCCAGGTAGTCGGTGCAATGATCTGGTAGGAGGCGATGCGCCCCTTTTCGATACGCAGCCAATGGCCCAGCGATCCGCGCGCCGCTTCCGTCAGTCCCTCCGCCTCCACGGTATCGGGCAGTTCGAATGGGGTGATGAAGGGTTCGCCCGGAACCATCGCCCTTATCCACTCCTCCAGCGCCAGCGTGCTGATGGCGATCTCGACCAGCCTTGCCACGACACGCGCCCGCACATTCCCACGGCCCCCCATCAGCAGCGCCGGCGCCAGCGGCCGCCCTTCCACCACCAGCCGGGCAAGCGCGCCGACCTCCATGGTCTGGCCGGACAGGCGCGGGGCCTTGCACCAGCTATAGCCCGCCGCCATCTCCTCATCCGGCACGGTCAGGCCACGCGACGGATGCGCCGTGTCCCCCAGCATCCAGCTATGGGACAGGTCTTCGGTGATGGCTGCCGTATCCAGGGGACGCCGCCGCCCTTCCTCCACGATGCCCGGCGCCAGCAGATGCGCGCCGTCGCGCGGATAGGCACCAAAGGACATGAAGCGCGGCGGCCCCTTGCCCATCTCCGCCAGGCCAAGATCGTCAGCAATGGTCAGGAACAGCCGCAGGAAGCCCGCATCGCCGGCACGATGCCAGACATCAAGATCGCCAAGGCTGCCCAGGGCGGCGACATTGTCCAAGCTGTCGCCGAACAGGTTCTGCTCCAGCCATTGGCGGAACCGCCGGACGATGGCCAGCAGCCGGATGCGGTCACGGGCGTCGGGCGCGCGGGTGGTGCCGCCGGGCTGCACGGACAGCGTATGCGGCCATTTCCCGGCCAGCAGGCCCATGATGTGCAGCAGTTCCGCACGGGCCTGGATCGCCGCCTTGACCGCCTCGCCCCGCTCCGCCTTGAAATGGCGGACCGCAGCCTCGTGCCAGATCCGGCCCTCATAAACGGGCCGCGCGAAGTCGGCCATGAAGAAGACGTGGAAATGCGTCAGATGGTCCGCGATGTTTTCCGCCGCATGGATGACAGCCTGCGCCAGTTCGCCGTTGGGCGGCGGGCGCACACCCGATGCGGCGGCCAGGGTCCGGGCGACGGCAACCGACTGCGACACCGAACAGATGCCACAGATGCGCGGAACGATGGTCATGGCATCGCGCGGGTCCTTGCCTTCCAGAATGCGCTCGAACCCGCGGAACAGTGGCGAATTCGCCTCTGCCCGCGTGACCTTGCCGCCATCAATATCCAGGCGGATTTCAAGATCGCCTTCGACCCGGTTGAACGGACCGGCAATGATGCGTCTGCTCTCTCCATTCATCGCCGCGTCGTGTCCTTTACCGCGGGCGGTTGCACGATACGGTCCGCACGGGCATTGACGCGCAGCCGGTTCGGCGTCGCGGCCTTGGACAGGGACGCCAGGGCGATGAACCAGGCCTTGGGCATGTCGGTCGGCAAGCCAATCGGCACCCCGCCAAACTTGGGCGTCTCGGTGAAGCTGCGACCCGGTTCCTCGAATTCAGGGGCCGTGCAATTGATGCAGGGATAGCCGCCGCTGGTGCAGGAACCGCTGCCATTCCAGGGCCGGGTGTTGCAATCGGCATGGGCCTGCGTGCCAAGGCAGCCCAGATGCTCCATCATGCAGCCAAGCTCCGAAAGCTGTTCCGCGCTGGCCTTGAATTCATAGAATTCATTGCGGGAACACCCATGATGGACCAGATGGTCGGCAAAGAAGCGCGGCCGCCCGAACCTGTCCAGATCGGCCGGCCCCAACCCGTCTTCCGCCAGCATCATCAGCGTTTCCAGCACCCAGCCGGGATGGGTCGGACAACCGGCGACATTGATCACGGGCAGGCCGGCATTGCTGCGGAAGCTGGCGCCCAGCGCGCCGCCTTCAAGGTCGCCATCATATTGCAGGCCGCAGGCGTCGGCCGGATTGCTGCCGGCAGACGTGATGCCGCCATAGGCCGCACAGGTCCCGATGGCAACAGTATGGCGGGCCCTGGACGCCAGAAGCCGGACCCAGTCCAGCATGGGCCGGCCCGTGCCGGCCAGCATATGGTAACGCCCGCTGCCATTGGGTCCCCGGACGACGGAACCTTCAAAGCACAGGATATCCAGGCTCCGCCGCCCTTCCACGATGTCCGCCAGCAGGCCCGTCACCTCATCGGCACTGGCCTCGCTCAAGGTCGGATGCCACAGCAGGTCGATGCCGAAATTGTTGAACGTGTCGAACAGGCCGGGTGCTTCCGCGCACATCATGGACATGGTGCAGCCACCACACCCCGCCGATTGCAACCACAGAAGGGTCGTCTTGCGTCGGGTCATCTGGATCGCGCCCCGTCTGGCCCGCTATCTTGATTTCCGGCAATCGGCAATCGGATGGAAAAGACGGCACCACCGTCGGGGACATTCTCCGCCCCCAACTGACCGCCATGTTCCTCGATGATCTTGTAGCTGATGGACAGGCCGAGGCCGGTTCCCTTGCCCACGGGCTTCGTCGTGAAGAAGGGTTCGAACAGTTTGGTCCGTGCCTCCGCCGAAATGCCGGGACCATTGTCGGCGATGGTGATGACGGCCTCGTCCCGTTCCCTGCGGATGGCGACCGACACATGTTGTTCAGTCTGGCTTTCGATGCTGTCGCAGGCATTCTGGACGATATTCATCACCACCTGCTGGATATGCCCGCTGCGTCCCACGATCTCCAGCCGGTCGGGAACGTCGTAGCTCAGCGTGAAATGCCGGTCCCGCCCCTTGACGACCCAGCCAATCGCGGTCTGCACCGCCGCCACAAGGTCGAACCGCTCGCTCTGGCCACGACCATCGGCAGAAAAGCGCCGCAGTGATTCCACGATGTCGCGGACCCGCTCCGCCCCCTCCAGCGCACCGGAAATCGCCTCGCGCAGGCGGCTGACAGCCCGGTCGACATTCAGATCCTCGCGCAGGGCGATCAGTTCTTCGCGCGGCGCACCTGACCAGACCTTCTGGAAATAGGTCTCCAACCGTCCGACATAGCGTTCCAGCGCATGGGCATTGCCATAAACAAAACTGATCGGATTGTTCAGCTCATGGGCCACACCCGATACCAGCCGGCCAAGCGATGCCATCTTTTCCGCATGGACAAGCTGGGCCTGGGCCGCCTTCAGTTGTTCGTGCGCCGTATTGAGGCTGGCATAGGCGCGTTTCACCTCGCCGACAGGCCGGCCGATCAGCACAACCCCCATCACGCGGCCCCGTGCGTTAAGCCGCGGTGCGGCATGCACCTCGATCGGCACCTCTCCATGCCGGCCGGCCAATGACAGCTCCCGCGCGCCCATCGGTTTGCACCCCGCTGCAAGTCTCAGGATTTCCTGCAACGCGGTGGCACTTTCAGGGATGAAGATGGTCTGGATGGGTTCTCCCTCCAGCCCGACCTGCTCACGACCAAGCAGGAGTTCCAAGGCCCGGTTGATCTGCAGGATACGGCCGGTCTGATCGCAGACAATCAAAATGTCGGTCATCGCACCCAGAACGGAATCCATGAATTGGCGCATGGATTCAAGATCGGCGTTCTTCTTCTCCAGTTCCACCTGATAGGCGAGCAGGTCGGCATAGGTCTCGTCCATCTTCTGAAGGACGTCCATCCAGGCCGATTCCATTATTGAGGACGTGTCGGGATCGACACCCGTCGCCATCGCGAGACCCCGTGCGCTTCCATCGTATGGAAGCTAGAACGCCCATCCCTCAAATGCAATCTTCGAAAATTCCCCGCCCTTGCCGGAGGCCTATCCGCCGGGCAGATAGGAGGCTGCATCAGCCTCGGCCAACTGCGGGATGAGCCATTCCCGTAGCGCCGTCAGCCTGTAGGTCATCAGGTCGCTGTTGAGGGTATCTGGACTTGCCCTGGCAAAGTGGAGAGCCATCATCCTAAAATTTGGGTTTGATGGAGGTTTTGATGGTTCGAGTAAAGCAGGTCAAGATCACGGCGGAATTCAAGCGAGATGCGCTGCGGATTTTG
>NZ_WIDQ01000015.1 GCF_009495745.1 Niveispirillum sp. SYP-B3756 | reverse complement strand
CCCAAAAAGGTCGTCCTCATCGCTGTCGCCCGCAAACTGCTCGTCCGTCTGAATGCAAAAGCGCGCGAGGTGCTCACAAAAACACCTCTTTGCGCTTGACCTGACAGACAGTCGCTCATGCGCCGGGGCGGGCACTTCCGTGCCCTTGGCTTGGCGCCGCACGTGCGGCGGACCGGCGGTCGCCGGCCTCCAACCCGCCTAAAGGTCAACCTTTAGGCGGGTTGGTATAATAAAAAGGAGCCGCCATTTACTGGCAGCTCCTTCTCTTTGCTCTACAGCGTTTCCAGCATCTTCCTGAGGATGCCCCTGTACCCTAAAAGGGCACAGGGGATACTCCGGCGGTAGATTACGGGAACACGATGACAGCGCGACGGTTCGACGGCTCGCGCACGCCGTCGGCGGTCGGAACCAGCAGGTCCGTCTCGCCCTTGGCTTCCACGGCGATTTCTTTGGCCGTCAGACCCTGCGAGGCCAGATATTCCCGTACGGCTTCTGCACGGCGCATCGACAGCTTCTCGTTATACTCGAACGAACCAGACGTATCGGCATGGCCAGACACGACGATACGGACGATCTTACCAGCCTTGGCGTCACGGGCAACGTTCTGCAGAACCTGCTGTGCGTCGGTCGACAAGGTGGACTTGTCGAAATCGAAGAACACCGTGAAGTTACGGGTGATCGACGGTGCCGGGGGCGGCGGGGGCGGCGGCGGGGGGGGCGGCGGCGGCGGCGGGGGAGCCACCACCGTGGTCGCCACCGGCGCCGGAGCCGGGGCCGCACCGAACACGGTACGGACACCGATCAGCACGGAGTGGGACTTATAATCGGCATCAAAGGCCGGGCGCTCATTCTTGAACTTGAGCGAGTCCATGGCCAGATAACGGTAGCCGAGGGTCAGATCCAGATTGTCAGCGATCGCATAAGCGACACCGGCATTCAACTGATAGGCAAAACTGTCGGTATTGCCGTGATTATAATTGTTCGGCGCCAACAGCGGACCGACGGTGTCGGTCTTCAACCAGCCCCAACCGGCACCAGCGCCAACATAGGGACGCAGCGGGGAGCCGATATCGAACTCCTTCTGCACCACACCCATCACGGTGAAGGCCTTCAAATCGCCGATCGGGTTGCCGCTGCGGCTGGCCGGGCCCCCGGTGATCCCGCTCACTTCATGGACGGTGTAACCACCTTCCAGACCCAAACGCAGGCCCTCACCAAACTGGTATCCCAGTTCGACAACAGAGGACAAAGCATCTTTGGTGGACACTTCGTTGGTGGTGCTGGTGGACTTGAAGTCGCTGTCCTGCAGCCAGTTAACACCGATCTGGGCACCGAAATAGGGGCCCTCGACGGATTTCTGTGCAAAAGCGGCACCAGGGAGGGCCAAGGCAATAGCCGTCCCCAACAGCATGTGGCGCAGTTTCATCTCTGTATACTCCTAGAAGGCCCTTGGATTGCTGCCCTTGCACGCTTGAACCGGAGGCAGCTTGTTCTGTCTTGGGCAAAAAGATGGCGCAGCCGCCTTCTTACGGCCCAGAGCCCATAGGCTTAACAGAAAATGAAGGGGCAACTCAAGGAGGCACGGCTCTGGCTAAAGATACTAGCCCTAACGGCTAGGCCTCCCCCTCATCGTTCTTGCTTTTCATCTATGCCGCAGCGCGAAAGACATTCAGCGCGACCCGGCGGGCTTCCAGCGCATCAGCGAAGGTTTGGCCATGCATTTGTTGCACGGCAGGATGGACCGCATGGAACACGACACCGTGCTCCTCCGCCATCGCCAACCCCAGTGGCTCCTCTTCGATCTCGATGATGTAATCCTTGAGCCGCTCCATCGTGCCACCTATTTGCTCGCAGGGCCGTTTAGCGGTCCCTGCCTCCACCTGGCACGGCTTCTAGCAACGCAACCATGACGCTTGTCATCATGGTTGCGTGACATTGGGCAAAATAAAACCCTTTATCCGTCGGCGCACGCCTGCTGCAGGCGAGGAGCCAGGGCAGCAAACCGCACTTTGGCATATGGTTTAAGCGCTGGCTCAGCCAGCCTTGCCGGTATTCTTCACCGCCGCCGCCTTCTTGGCCGCTACCTTCTTGGACGGCGAGGCAGACGGGCTGGAACGGGCTGCGGGAGTAGTGGCAGCCTCGGCCACCAAGGCCCCCTGCATCGGCTTGTCGCAGCGGGGTTCCTGTACAAGACGGAAACCTGGCGCGTCCGGACGCAGGCTGGCTCGGATGACACCAATATCTGTCGTCATCGCCTTTGCGACCGCCGCCACATGGTCGGCACAGAAAACCGGATTGGTCAGCGCGATGGCGCGTTGAGAGGTCTCAT
Source organism: Niveispirillum sp. SYP-B3756 (assembly GCF_009495745.1). Classification (GTDB taxonomy): domain Bacteria; phylum Pseudomonadota; class Alphaproteobacteria; order Azospirillales; family Azospirillaceae; genus Niveispirillum. The sequence continues at coordinate 103,658 of NZ_WIDQ01000015.1, read as the reverse complement.
TCGCCAATCGGGTACGGAACGTGTCAAAGGCCCGATTGGCATTCCCCTTAACCGTACGTTTGTAATAGGCGATAAGGTTATTTTCCCACGTCTGAATCTGCTTCTGATTCTTCAGCGTAAACATCTTGTACTGAGCGAAGAGGCTGGGCTGGCCCTTGACGCTCATTTCCTGGCAGGTAAGCCCCACAACCATCAATTCAGTATGCAACCGGATGCCCTGTTCCGCCTCAAACTCGTCCGGCGTATAGCAAGGCGACTTTGCCTGAACAGGCGCAGCGAACATCGCAAACAAGGCCGTCATCGCAACAAGACGTTTACGCAGCATGGTTTTAGGTCCAAAAGCCGTTAAAATCGGGGCTGAGCGCGGGCATCCGCACCTATTTCCGAAGAGCGACTGTGCCCCAAGCCGGGGGAGCACCGCAAGAGGCCGCTATGGGGCGCCGACCGCAATTCCGGATGATGCGGACAACGATCAACGATCCCGCACAGGGACTCGCGCGCAAAATGTCCCCAGGCGCACGCATCGGCGTTAGGGCATGAGAACATGTCACCACGCGGCAGAGGGGATTTTTTTTGCCCCCAATGTGCACTTCCTCTTTTAATTTCTGACCTTTTCGCCCATATCTGCATTATAACTCCTGGCACCCCCGTGCGCGGCACCTCCCCAACGACCCTTCGGGTTCGAATTTATTGGGCAGGCTCAACCGCCGGACACGCCGAGATTTGTGAATCCGCTTAATGACGCATGAGCCTCTCTGGCAACCGAGTGATATCTTGAACGCCGAAACCGAAGGTGATGCGGAGTCCCCGAAGCGTCGGGGTCGTATTCCGCAATCTGCTTGGCCTCGAATCCTGGAACGCCACCGGGCGGGCGTCACCCTTTCCGCAATCGCGCGGGAGTTTGACTGCACGCCCAGTGCCATTTCCTACATCGTCCGCAAGGCGGAGGCTGCTGGCCTTACTGCCGATGCGGGACCGGTGGAGGAACAGGTCTCCTTGCCGATTCCCGCTGCTGAGGAGGCAACGCCGCCGGAAGCATTACGCCCCCCACGCCGTGTGAAAACACAGGCGGAGCCTTTGGGGCAGGCTCCCGCAGCAGTGCCGCCTCCTGCCGAACCCGTGGCGGAGGCCATGCCGGTCGCCACCACCGCGCCCGTTACCGCGTCGGAGTCGGATACCGTACAGCAATCCGCACCGGACGAGCAGGCCATCCCCGCTGGCCGGGAAGGTGGCGTCGGTGAGCTGTTCCAGCATGATAGCGGTCGGCACGAGCAGCGCGAGGCCGGGCGGCGTTTTGAAAGCCGTGAAGGTCGCCCGCCGCGTGACCGGGATAATCGTGAACGCGATAACCGTGATCGTGAAGGGCGGGAACCTCGTGAGCCCCGTTTTGCTGAGAATGGCAATCGCGGCGACCGAAACGAGGGTCGTACCCCACCACAGGAAGGGCGCCGCCCTCAACAGGGCGTTCCCCGTTTCCCGCAGGGTGGTCAGCGTTTTTCCGGTCGTGATCGCCAGGAAGGAAGCCGTGATACGCGTCCCCCGCGCGATTTTGATCGCGGTCAAGAGCGTCCGCTTCCGGTTGACGCGAATATCAGCGATCAGCCAAGCGACGTGGTTTATCCCTATCGTCAGCAGCAGCGCAATCCTGCCCGCCTTGAAGCCCAGGAAACGCCGACGGTGCCGGCAGATGAGCGGATGGATATAGCGGCCAAAGCCTGTGCTGAAGCCTATCGTATGTGGAAATCTGGCGAAGGTGACGTGCAGTCTCTGGGCGATTCTATCCATGAATTGCGTAAAGTGATCGCCCGCATGGAAATTGAGGTTTCTGCCAGCCGCAAGGAAGAGCAGCGCCCGGTCCCCATTCCATCCTACCGACGGCACCAACCGCCGCCGCAGGCGCCGCGCGGCTGATGGCGAACACAAAAAGGGCCCTGGATCATGCTGATCCAGGGCCCTTTTTTCATCAGATACCAATCTGCCTTGACCACCATTTCCCAAGAGCCATGCGTCATGCTTCTTGGGATTTTTGCGCTCCTCCGTCGCCGACGTTGCATCGGCAGTTCAAGCACGAGGCTCGCAGTGGCTGCCGGAGCTGTTTCCGGTCAACCGACAGCAGCTCTAACGGGCGCGGGGTTTGCTACCTTCCGCCAATTCAGTCTTCAGTTCGCGGATGCGCTTTTCCATCGTATCGCGCAGACCGGGCGTCGGCTTCGGGCCAAGGGCGGCCAAGGCGGCTTCAAGCTGCAGCAGCGCCTTGCGTTTTTCCACATCGTTACGCTTCAGGGGCTTATTATCGCTGCGCTGTCCATCCATCGCACGCATGGTGACATTCCTTATTCTTCAAAGCTCGTCTGGAGGAAACGAAAAAGCCCCGGCCAGAGGGCACGGGGCTTTTTTCCGTCCGACCAAATGGCCATCAAGTAAACCATCTGGCACTGCCAAGTCTTCCAAGATATCACTTGGAAGGGATTGGCGTCCCCAACGGGATTCGAACCCGTGTTACCAACGTGAAAGGCTGGTGTCCTAGGCCTCTAGACGATGGGGACGTCGTCGGTGGGCGGTTAATTAGCCGGGGCAGCTGAGCAGATCAAGCAGTTTTTTTATATTTCGCGCATAACGCCCATGCTTTCTACATGGCGGAAGGCTTCACCACCTCCCAAAGGTTCAATCGCTATACCTTTCCAGCGTCCAGCCGACACGATGTTCCAGGTCGCGGATGATGTTGATGGAGGGCAACCCCTTCAACACGCGATGGATGGCTGCCAGCTGGGCCAGCACCACGGCGTGGCGCGGGCGAGCGCGCAGATATTCCACGCGGAACTTGATGGCAATCTCCAGCCCCTGCGCCAGATCCGCCTCCCGCGCGCGCAGCAGCCGTTCCTGCCCCTCCTGCTCCAGCAATTTGCGCAGGGTGGTCAACAGCAGAGCGGCGGCCATGGCCACGCCCTGTTCTTCCTCTGTAGGGATATGCGCCATGTCGGGTTCCACCCGCAGCTCCGCACCGGGGCGCTCCTTGGTTGCCCGCGTCGGCAGCACGCTCAGGCAATCATGCAGGGCGGCGTCAGCAAAGGCATTGATGGCGTTCATCACCCGCGCGCGGGCCTCCGACAGCAGCCGCTGCCATTCGGGATCGGCCCCGTCGCGCGTTTCCTCCGCCAGGCCCCGGATCATCAGGCCCGCGTCAGACAGCAGGCGGGCGCTGGTCAGCAGCCAGACCCGCCGTCCCATGGCCGCATGGCCCCCACCCTGGCGCCCGATTTCCGACAAGGTATGGGTCAGATCAGAGAAGAGTCGGGCGGGGATCAGGCGGGCCGGGTTGTCGCTGCCAGTGTTCGACATGTCCTGGGACAGCAGGCGCACCAGCCGCAGCGCCTGGAAGGGCTGGTTCAACAGCGCGATCAGGCCGAAGAAAAAATACTCCACCAGCTCGGCGCCAAGATTATGCAGGTTCAGATAGGCGGTGCGCGCCGCGATCACCGCCGCCGGGGTAAAATCCAGGATACGGGCGGGTGTCGCCACACCGGCGGCCCGCTGGATGCGGGCCATGGCGGGGGAAAGATGCGCATGAAGGCGCATCAACAGCCCGATCTCCCGCATGTCGGCCAGGGCGCGCTCCCCGCCCAGCATGGACGCCAGTTCGCCGCGCCGGCCATAGGAGCGTTCCGCTTCGCCAAGGATGGTGAGTGTCACATCCCCGGCGGTCAGCACCCCGCGGTCAACGATGGCCGGCAGATCATCCCAGCGCTGTTCATTCACCGCCTTGGCATATTCCGCATCGACCGCCAGCAGCTCCGTACGATGGGGGGAATTGGTCAGCACCCGCCACCAGGGGTTCAGCAACTGACGCGGAATGGCGGCCTTGCGCTTCTGCTCCGGTGGCGGACCATCGAACAGGTAAATCTGAATGGGCGCACAGACGGCGCGCTGAAAGGTGGAAAGACGGGGCGGCTTCAATTCCCGCAGGCGGGGCCGCAAACTGTCCAATATCTGCTCGTCGGCGACGTTACCATGCTCAACCGCGCGCGCCGTTTCCACCGCCCTTGCGACGCGCAGAAGGGCGGTTTCATCCAACCCTTCGAAATGCGCCCGCAGCCGCGACAGGGCCTGCCCGGCCTCTGCCTCGGCCGGCTTTTCCGAACGCTCACGATCCAGCGGCGCATCGGCCGACTTCATCGTCATGACCAGCCAAGTCCCCCACCCGCGCCGACCGTTCAACCGGGCGATCCGCCCGGCCTGCCCCGATCCGATTTCGGATCAAACGCCATCGGCAGCGCTTATCCCAAAGTATAGGGGCTCACGGTCATTTTGTCTGTATCGAACTGCGTCAAGACTATGACAGACGCGCGGCTGGGTTCACCTTGTGACAATGAAGTTCCGATGGCGTTTCCGTTAAAGATTGTGACCAGTCGGGGCGGCATCATCGATCAACAGCTGGACACCATCATTGCCATTCCAGCGATCAGGCCGCAGCGTACCGGCCAGATGCATGGGCATACCGCCAGACTGCAGCAAGGCTACGCCCAGATCACCATCCAAGGCACGGAAAGCAATGGATTTCAACCGGCTACCGTCATTGCCGGTCAGGATGCAGCGCACATGGTTGGCCCCCACCACATCGGCCTTCACAATACGCGCATCGGTAATGGCGAAGCGCGGTTCAGAATTCCCGGTGCCATAGGGCGCCAGTTTCTCTAGGTGGCGCATTAATTCCGTATTGGCACCGCGAACAGACAGGGCGCCATCCAGGTTCAGGCTGGGCACCAGCGGCCCCAGATCGGAAAGCTGGGCCGCGATGCGCTCGCGCAGGAAGCAGCGCAGCTCCTCCAGCTTCTCCCGTTCCACCGTGAAGCCCGCCGCCATGGCATGGCCGCCACCGGCCACCAGCAGCCCCGCCTGACGCGCTGCAATGACGGCCGACCCCAGATCAACGCCGCGCACCGACCGACCGGACGCCTTGCCCAGCATCCCGTCCAGCGCCACCACACAGGCTGGCCGGTTAAATTTTTCCTTCAGGCGGGAGGCGACAATGCCGATGACGCCTGGATGCCAGCCCTCCCCCGCCGCCAGTACCAGCTCGGGCGAACCATCCGCCGCTTCCACCTGGGCCATGGCTTCTTCCAGCACGACGGCTTCGATGGCGCGGCGTTCGGCGTTGAATTCGTGCAGCTCACGGGCCAGTTGCGCCGCCTCCGCAGGGTCTTCGGTGGACAGGATGCGGGTGCCGAGATCAGCACGGCCGACGCGACCGCCGGCATTGACGCGCGGCCCAATGATGTAGCCGGAGCAATAGGCATCCAGCGCATCCTTGACGCTGGCCACATCGGCGAGGGCGGAAATGCCAGCATTGCCGCGTTTGCCCATCACCCGCAGTCCCTGGGCCACATAGGCACGGTTCAGCCCCACCAGCGGCACCACGTCACAGACCGTACCCAGCGCCACAATATCCAGCCAGCCCATGAGGTCGGGTTCCGCCACGCCATTGGCGTAAAACCCCGTCCCCCGCAGGGCGCGGTTCACCGCGACGATCAGCAGAAAGGTCACCCCCACCGCCGCCAGGGTGGACAGCGGCCCGGCCGCCGGTTCATCCAGCCGGTTGGGGTTGACCACGGCGGTGACGTCGGGCAAACGCGGCTCTGCCTTATGGTGATCGACAACAATCACCTCCAGCCCTGCCGCCACGGCCCCGTTCAGCGGGTCGAAACTGGTGACACCACAATCCACCGTCACCACCAGCTTCACCCCCTCCCCCTTCAGCCGCAGCAGGGCCGGCAGGTTGGGGCCATAGCCTTCCTCGATCCGGTCGGGAATATAGACGCGCAAGTGCCGCCCCAGCGCGCGGAAGAAGCGGTGCAGCAAGGCAGTGGAGGTGGCACCGTCAACGTCATAATCGCCGAAGACGGCCACCTTCTCCCCATCGCGGATGGCACGGGCCAGCCGGTCGGCTGCCTTGTCCATATCCTTCAACACCGACGGATTGGGCAGGAAGGCGCGCAAGGTGGGCGACAGGAACTGTTCCGCCTCCTCCAGCCCCACCCCGCGCGCCGCCAGCAGCCTTCCCACCAGTTCGGGCAGGCCGAAGCTCTGTGACAGGGCCAGCGCCATACGGTCGTCCGTGCCACGCGCCTTCCAGCGGCGGCCGGTGATGGAGCTTTCAACACCCAGGAAGGCAGGTTCGGTCATGGCAACAATCAACAGGCTTCAGGAATGGAAAATCCCTCCCCCGCAGCAGCGGGAGAGGGATCTGCATTATACAACAAACAACAGATCAGCCGGTATCAGCGCTTGGCTTCCGGGATCATGCTGGTCTTGGTGCGGAAATTATGATGTGCCTCAACATAGCGCACCGTGCCGGACTTGGAGCGCATCACCACCGAATGGGTGATGGCCCCGCCAGCGAAGCGGCGCACGCCACCCAGCATCGGGCCGGTGGTCACGCCGGTGGCGCAGAACATCACGTCGCCCTTGGCCAGATCATGCAGCCCGTACTTCTTGTCCAGATCGGTGACGCCCCAGCGCTTGGCACGCTCCCGCTCGGCATCGTTGCGGAAAATCAGGCGGCCCTGGAACTGGCCACCGATGCAGCGCAACGCGGCAGCCGCCAGCACGCCTTCCGGCGCGCCACCGGAACCCATATACAGGTCGATACCGGCGGCCGGCTGAGCCGTGGCGATCACGCCCGACACGTCACCATCGCCGATCAGCATGATGCGGGCACCGGCTTCACGCACCTTGGCGATCAGTTCGGAATGGCGCGGACGGTCCAGGATACAGACGACGAGTTCCGACACGTCGGCGCCCTTGGCCTTGGCCAGATTCTTCAGGTTGTTCTCGACCGTCTCATCCAGATCGACCACACCCTCGGGCAGACCGCCGCCAACGGCGATCTTGTCCATATAGACGTCGGGTGCGTTCAGGAAGCCGCCGGCTTCCGCCATGGCGATAACGGCCAGGGCGTTGGGGCCGCCCTTGGCGCAGATGGTGGTGCCTTCCAGCGGGTCCAGCGCGATGTCGATCTTCGGACCATTGCCGGTGCCGACCTTCTCCCCGATATAGAGCATCGGGGCTTCGTCGCGTTCACCCTCACCGATGACGACGGTGCCTTCGATGGACAGCGCATTCAACGCCTTGCGCATGGCGTCCACGGCAGCCTGGTCGGCGGCCTTCTCATCGCCACGGCCCATCAGCAGCGACGCACTCAACGCGGCGGCCTCCGTGACGCGGACCACTTCCAGCGCCAGGTTCCGGTCCATCACCAGGGAAATATCACCCTTCGGATTGCTGCTCATTGTTGGTTCCCCTCCAGGAAAACGCCGCCGGCATTGTGCTTGTAAGGGCCGGTCGACGTCAGAAATCCTCAATACGGATCATGCGCGGCGGCTCCAGCACAGCGTCGAGCGCCCCGATGGCGGCCAAGGCGCTCTGCATCGCCGCTTCATCGGTTTCGTGCGTCGTCCACACCACGGGCACCGCCTCACCGGGCGAGCGGCCACGCTGCAGGAACGCTTCCATCGACACATGCTGGTCGCGCAAGGTGGCGGCAATATCGGCGATCACGCCCGGACGGTCCACCACCATCAAGCGGACATAATAGCGGCCCTGGCGACGGCTGATCGGAGAAGGCACCAGTGATGCCAACTGTTCCGCCGGCACACCGAAGGTGGGGGTGGAACGGCCACGGGCGATATCCACCAGATCGGCGACCACGGCGGACGCCGTGGGACCGGCACCGGCACCACGGCCGACCAGCACCACCTTGTCCACGAAATCGCCATCGGCCACCACGGCGTTGAACACGCCATCCGTGGCCCCGATCGGGCTGTTGGTGGGCACCATGCAGGGATGCACCCGCTGTTCGATGCCGGCATCCGTGCGGCGGGCAATACCTAGCAGGCGGATGCGATAGCCCAGCTCCTGGGCGTAATTGATATCCAGCGCAGAGATGTGGCGGATACCTTCCACATGCACCGAGGCGAAATCCACCTTGGTGCCAAAGGCCACCGCCGTCAGCACGGCCAGCTTGTGCGCGGCATCCACCCCATCGATATCGAAGGAAGGATCGGCCTCCGCATAGCCCAGACGCTGGGCATCGGCCAGCACATCGGCAAAGTCGCGGCCGGTCGTCCGCATCTCCGTCAGGATATAATTGCAGGTACCGTTGAGGATGCCATGCACCTCACGGATATTGTTGCCGGCCAGCCCTTCGCGCAGCCCCTTGATGGCGGGGATACCGCCGGCCACCGCCGCCTCGAACGCCAGGGTCAGGCCGGCAGACTCGGCAGCCGTGGCAAGGGCCGAACCGTGATGGGCCAGCAAGGCCTTGTTGGCCGTCACCACATGCTTGCCAGCCGCGATGGCGGCTTCGACGGCGCGCTTGGCGATCCCGTCGGAACCGCCAATCAGCTCAACAAACACGTCGATCTCGGGATCAACGGCGAGCGCTGCCGCATCCTGGTACCAGCGGACGGACGACAGGTCGACGCCACGGTCCCGCGAAGCATCGCGGGCTGACACGGCGGTCACCTGCAAAGTCCGGCCGGTGCGTTGGGTGAGCAACTCGCCATGGCTGGCCAGCAGCTTCAACACACCACCGCCGACCGTTCCAAGGCCGGCGATACCGATACGCAGGGGTTTGGCAACACTCATGCTGTGACGTCCTCAGTCAGCGGAAACGGAGACAGGGGAAACGGGGGCATTGGCTTTGCGCACCCGGTCCAGGAACAGCTTGATGCTCCGGGTGGCCTGACGGATGCGTTGGGTATTTTCCACCAGACCGAAGCGCACATGCGTATCGCCATATTCACCAAAGCCGATGCCGGGGCTGACCGCCACCTTGGCTTCCTGCATCAGCAGCTTGGCAAATTCCAGGCTACCCAGATGCTTGAACGGTTCGGGGATTTCAGCCCAGACGAACATGGAGGCATTGGGCGACACAACCGGCCAGCCAGCCTGCTGCAACCCTTCCACCAGCACATCGCGGCGCTGCTTGTACATTTCCCGGATTTCCAGCACGCAATCCTGCGGGCCATTCAAGGCGGCGGTGGCCGCCACCTGGATGGGCGTGAAGGCACCGTAATCGACATAGGATTTGAACTTGGCCAGCGCGCCGACCAGCTTCTTCGACCCCACGCCAAAACCGACACGCCAGCCCGGCATGTTGTAGGTCTTGGACAGGCTGTTGAATTCCACGGTGATGTCGCGCGCTTCCGGGATCTGCAGCACCGACGGCGGCGGGTTACCGTCGAAATAGATCTCCGCATAGGCGATATCGGACAGGATATAGATGCCGTGCTTCAGGCACAGATCGACGATGGGCCGATAGAAATCCAGCGTCACCGTCTGCCCGGTCGGGTTGGCGGGGAAGCTGACGATCAGGGCTGTCGGCTTGGGCACCGAATGTTTGATGGCACGTTCCAGTGCCGGCACAAAATCATCCAGCCCGTTACTCACCGGGATATGGCGCAGCGCCGCACCGGCCAGCATGAAACCGAACGGATGGATCGGGTAGCTGGGATTCGGCACCAGAATCACGTCACCGGGGCTGGTGATGGCCTGGGCCAGATTGGCCAGACCTTCTTTGGAGCCGATGGTGACGATGGCTTCCGTCTCCGGGTCGATATCGACATCGAAGCGGCGCTTGTAATAGGCGCTGATCGCCCTGCGCAGGCCGGGGATGCCGCGGCTCTGGCTATAGCGGTGGGTCTTGGGGTTCTGCACCGCTTCCACCAGCTTCGCCACGATATGCGGCGGGGTCGGCTGGTCGGGATTGCCCATGCCCAGATCGATGATGTCCTCCGCGGCGGCCCTAGCTCGCGCCTTCATCGCGTTCACTTCTGCGAACACATAGGGCGGAAGCCGCTTGATGCGGTGGAATTCAGCGTCGCTCATGGACCTGGCACCGGTTAGAAGAGGAAGGGGCGAAATATGTAGCGCACCGGCTTTCGCCGCCGCGACATGATTTTACAGGTTTGACCGATTTGCTGCCATGAATGGAAGGGATGGCGGCAGAAAAATCACTTTTCCTTCTTTCCGGCAGCAGCCCCGGCCGTACCGCTGGTGGACGGCAGGGCGCTGGGAACCGGCGGCGGGGCTTCCGGCAGGGTGGGGATATCCACCGTCGGCGCCTGGGGCTCGGTTCCAGTGGCGCGCAGCGCGTCCCCCACGCTGGTCCCCTGCTCCCGATCCTGGGTCAGCCGATCCATCATGGCCTGCCGCTCAATGGGGGAGGAGAACGCCTCCGGCCGGGCGGGCACGGCGGCGAGATTGGCCGTTCCATCTGCTCGTGGATCGGCGCGGCGAATCGGCCGCGACCCGGTCAGTACGCGGGTGGGGTCGCTGTCGCTGATGGCTTCCTTGGTGGCCGGCGCCGGCCCGTCATCAAAGACGATGTCGGGCAAAGGCACACGGGCGCATCCGCCTAAGCCCAAGGCGGCCGCCAGGGCCAGCCCCCCCAGCTGCAACGAAATATTCTTACGGATAGGGGATGATGGGTCGGTGAAAATCATGGCCAGATCGTGTATGAAAATGCCCGTGTCGGCAACCTTAAGCCCTATCCTGGGGCAAGAGGCAAGGAAAGCCGCATTGCCTGAACGCGCCTGCCGATAATCAGGCCAATAAATTATGTCAGGAAAGAGTTGGGGTTCTGTTCCAACCAGTTTTGAGGAAAGCGCGAATGGCCGAACCGCAAGGGTCCGAAATCAAGATCCCCGATCCCGTGGAGATGTCGCGTCACATGGCGACGATCGCGGAACAGAGCCAGCGGCTGGTGGCGGAATTCCTGAAACGGCAGGGCGAGGGCGGCAACGGCGCCCAGGATGCCATGCATATCGGCGCCGCCTTTCTGGAAATGACAGCCCGGATGATGGCCGATCCGGCCAAGCTGATGCAGGCGCAATGGTCGCTCTGGCAGGATTACATGGCGCTGTGGCAGCGCACCACCCAGCGTATGCTGGGCCAGGAGGCCGCATCGCCGGTGGCCGCCCCCGCCAAGGAGGACAAGCGGTTCAAGGACAGCGCCTGGGATGAGAACACGCTGTTCGACTATATCAAGCAATCCTACCTGCTGACCGCCCGCTGGCTGCAATCCACCGTGCGGGAGGTGGAGGGCATGGACGACAAGACGGCCAAGAAGGTGGATTTCTATACCCGCCAGTTCGTCGATGCCATGGCCCCCAGCAATTTCGTGCTGACCAACCCAGAGGTGCTGCGCAAGACGCTGGAATCGGGTGGGGAAAATCTGGTCAAGGGGCTGGAAAACCTGCTGGGCGATCTGGAACGTGGCAAGGGCCAATTGGCCATTTCCATGACCGATTATTCCAAGTTCAAGGTGGGCGAAAATATCGCCGCCACGCCGGGCAAGGTTGTTTATCAGAACGAGCTGATGCAACTCATCCAGTATGAGCCGACGACGGAGCAGCAGTTCAAACGCCCGCTGCTGATCGTGCCGCCCTGGATCAACAAATTCTATATCCTGGACCTGCGGCCCAGCAATTCGCTGGTGAAATGGCTGTGCGACCAGGGCCATACGGTCTTCATCGTCTCCTGGGTCAACCCGGATGAGAAGCTGGCCGACAAGACCTGGGAAGATTACATGAATCTCGGGCCACTCTCGGCCCTGGATGCCATCGAACAGGCCACCGGCGAGACGGAGATCAATGCCGTCGGCTATTGCATCGGCGGCACGCTGATGTCGTCCACGCTGGCCTATATGGCCGCCAAAGGCGATGAGCGGATCAAGAGCATCCTCTATCTGGTGACGTTGACCGACTTTACCGAGCCGGGGGAACTGTCTGTCTTCATCGATGAAGAACAGCTGGCCGCCCTGGAAGAGAAGATGAACAGCCAGGGCTATCTGAATGGCCAGTCCATGGCGACCACCTTCAACATGCTGCGGGCCAATGACCTGATCTGGTCCTTCGTCGTCAATAACTACCTGTTGGGCAAAGACCCCTTCCCCTTCGATCTGCTGTATTGGAATTCCGACGCCACGCGGATGCCGGCGGCGATGCACAGTTTCTATCTGCGCAACATGTATCAGCGGAACCTGCTGGTGCAGCCGGGCGGCCTGACGCTGAAGGGCGTGCCAATCGATCTCAGCCAGATCAAGGTGCCCACCTTCATGCTGTCGACGCGGGAGGATCACATCACCCCGTGGAAATCCACCTATGCCGCCACCCAGCTTTATGGCGGGCCGGTAAAGTTCGTGCTGGCGGCATCCGGCCATATTGCCGGCGTGGTCAACCCGCCGGCTGCCAACAAATATTCCCACTTCACCAATACCAAACTGCCCAAAGACCCTGAGCAGTGGATGACCAGCGCCAAGGAGGTGCCGGGCAGCTGGTGGCCGGAATATGCCAAATGGGTGCAGAAATATGCCGGGGCCAAGGTACCGGCCCGCATCCCTGGCGAGGGCAAGCTGAACGCCCTTGAGGCAGCCCCCGGTTCCTACGTCAAAACCCGGGTGGTGGAATAAAAAAGGGCGGGGGTGCCATGGCACCCCCGCCCTTCCCTTTTGATCGCGGCACCCGCACCGTTGATCAGCTGTTCAGTTCTGCATCCAGTTCCGCATCCCTGGCAGCGCGCTGCTTTTCAATCCGGCGCGCCATGAAGACGGACACCTCGTACAGCAGCAGCATGGGCACAGCGAGACCGACCTGGCTGATCACATCCGGCGGGGTCAGAACCGCTGCGGCCACGAAGACGCCGACGATGGCGTAACGGCGTTTGGACGCCAGCCCCGCCGCTGATACCAGCCCAGCGCGGGCCAGCAGGGTCAGAACAACCGGTAACTGGAAGGCCAGACCGAAGGCGAAAATCATCGCCATGATCAGCGACAGATAATCCGCCACACGGGTTTCCGCCTGCACCGCCAAGGTCGTGGCCGTCGCTTCCACTTCAAAAGAGAAAAAGAATTTCAGGGCCAGCGGCATGATGAAGAAATAAACCAGAGCCGCGCCCAGGCCGAACAGCACCGGGGTTGCCACCAGGAAGGGGGCAAAGGCGCGGCGTTCATGCTTGTACAGGCCCGGGGCGACGAACTTGTAAATCTGCGTGGCGATGATGGGGAAGGCCAGCATGGCACCGGCCCAGAAGGCCACCTTCACCTGGGTCAGGAAGAATTCCTGCGGTGCCGTGAAGATCATGCGCCGTTCATGCGCCTTCTCCCCCAGCGCCTGCACCAGCGGGTGCATCAGTAGCTGATAGATATGATCGGCAACGGTGAAGCAGAGCAGGAAGGCAACGATCAGCGCGCCCAGGCTCCACATCAGCCGGTTCCGCAGCTCGATCAAATGTTCCAGCAGCGGCATCCGGCCGGCTTCAAGTTCATCTGGCGTTTGGGGATCGGTCACGGCCGCTCACCTTGGGTCTTGGGGGCTTCCACTGGCTTATCCGCATCCGCGACGGTAACGGGCGCCGGCGCTGCCGGCTCCACGGGGGGCTGCGGCGGCGGGTCCGAAATGGGGTTCACCGGCTCCATCTGCACCGCAGTGGCGGGCGATGCCACCGGGGTGGGTTCCAGCGGGGTCACCGGGGGCGCGCCGGGCGGTGGCAGGGCGACGGCCGCCAGATCGGCATCTTCCTCCGGATCGGGGGTCACGGGTGTGGCCGGCTTGGCCGTGCCCTCCTGCGGGCCGCCCAAGGGCTCCCGCAATTTGCCATCGGGGTCGATGGCCTTCTCCAGTTCCTGGTTCAGATTGAAGCTGCGGGCCTGTTCCACCTGCTTGCGCAGTTCATCCAGTTCAGCCTGACGCACCATGTCGTCGACATTGTTCTGGAATTCGCGGGCCAGCGAGCGGGCCTTGGCAACCCACTTACCCACCGTATGCAGGGCCTTTGGCAAATCCTTGGGCCCGATGACGACAAGCGCCACAACGGCGATGACAGCGATTTCGGACCAGCCGATATCAAACATGATGGATCAAACTTCCCCGTGGCGGGTGAACGGGATGGCGGCGTGCCCCGGATCAGCTCCGTGCAGCCGGTTCGTCCTTGGTTACCGGGCTGGCGGGGGCCGTGGCAACCTTATTGTCGACAACAGCCGTGTGCGCCGACGTCGCATCCGCCCAAGTGTCAGCGACAGTGGATTTGGGATCCTTCAGTCCATCCTTGAAGCGACGAATGCCCTCACCGAAATCACCCATCACTTTAGGCAATTTGCCGGCCCCGAAAATGACGCCGACAATCACCAGAATGAGAAGGATTTCCCAAACACTCAAACTCATGACGGTTTCCTCGGGCAAGGCGCACGCAAGGCCTGCGGCGGCGCGGGATGATGGCAGAAAGCCCCCCTCCCCGCAATCAAGGCCGGAAAACATTCATGTTTCAGTGCCGGCACCCTATCGCGGGAAAATGAAGGCCTGTTGCCGGTCCAAAGCGACGGAGACATGGGTATCATCCGCCGGTAGAAAATGGCCCGGCATACGGGCGTGCATATGGTGCGGCCTGCCCTCGGCATCCAGTACCCGCAGATGCACCAGACTGGCGCGGCCCAGCAGGCGGGATGCCTCCACCCGCGCCAGATTGGGCACCCCGTCACTACCCAGCCCCTGCTCCACCGCCGACAGGCGCAGCCCCTCCGGCCGGATCAGGATGGCCACCGCCGCCCCTTCCGCATGACCGGGGGCGCTGAGGCAGCCGATCGGCGTATCGACACGGCCGCCGCGTACCGTGCCGGTCAGCCGGTTCACCTCCCCGAAGAAGCTGGCGGCAAATTCATCCACCGGCTTGGTGTAAAGCGCCGTGGGGGAACCCAGTTGCACCAGCTTGCCATCCCGCATCAGGGCGATGCGGTCGGCCAGGAACATGGCCTCTTCCGGATCATGGGTGACGATCATCGTCGCCGCCCCGCTCTGTTTCAGCACATGCAGGGTCTCATCGCGCACCGTCTCCCGCAGCCTTGTATCCAGGCCGGAGAATGGCTCGTCCAGCAGCAGAACGGCGGGCTTGGGGGCCATGGCGCGGGCAAGGGCCACGCGCTGCTGCTGGCCGCCTGACAGGGCATCGGGGAAGGCATTGGCATAGGCTTCCATGCCGACCTGCCGCAGTGCCGCCAGCGCCCGTTCCTTTTGCTCCGCCACCGGCAGACGATTCAGGCCGAAGCGCACATTGTCCAGCACCCGCAGATGCGGGAACAGGGCATAATCCTGGAAAACCAGCCCGATACCGCGCTTTTCCGGCGGCACGGAACGGCCGGGCCGGGCGATCACCTGCCCATTGACCGACACTTCCCCCTGCTGCAGCGTCTCCAGCCCGGCCGAGAGGCGTAGCAAGGTGGATTTGCCACAGCCGGACGGCCCCACCAGACAGACAATCTCCCCCGGTCCGATGGACAGGCTGACATGATCCACCGCCCGCTTGTTGCGGTAATCATGGCTGACATCGGACAGGGACAGGGCCGCTAGCCGATGCGACGCCACGGTGGCAGCCGAGGCCGCCGCATCCAGGGCGACCGGGTGCCGGTTGGTGGCGTGGGTGATGTCGGTCAGATTCAAATCCATACCGGACAAGGCTCTCTCTTGGCGCGGGGTACGGCGCGGAACACCGGAACAGAACGGACTGATTAGGTAGGGATCACCGCAGGGAATTGCAAATCATTATTAATTGACAGCCAGGAAATCGGGTGGGGACGGTCGTTCCATCCCCACCCGCAACGCTCCCTCAGCCCAACTGGCCCAGGGCAGCGGCCAGCTTGGCCCGCACGGCATCGGCCTCGGCCCGGCGCTCCCGCTGTTCCTCGATCACCTCTTCCGGGGCCTTGTCGACGAAGTTCTTGTTGGCCAGCTTGGCGTCGATCTTGCCAATCTCCTGCTCTAGCTTGCCAATTTCCTTCGCCAGACGGGCCTTCTCCTTCTCGATATCGATGAAGTCGGCCAGCGGCAGCACCAGGGTCGCCTCGTCCAGCACGGCCTGGGCGGAACCCTTGGGTGCCTCCGCGTCCGTTGCCTCCACGCCGGACAAGCGGGCCAGACGCAGGATCAGGTCACGATGGGTGGTCAGACGCCGTTCCGTCTCCGCATTGGCGCCCTTCAGCAGCAGCGGCAGTTGGGCCGAGGGCGGCACATTCATTTCCGACCGCACGGTGCGGATGGTGGAAATCAGCTTCACCACCCATTCCATTTCGGCGGACGCGGCGGCATCGATCAGCGCCTCATCGGCCAGCGGCCACTCCGCGCTGATCAGGGTCTTGGTCAGGCCGCCGGTCTTCTCGTTCAGCTCTTCGGTGATGAAGGGCATCACCGGGTGCAGCAGATGCAGAATCCGGTCGAACACCCAGGCGGTGGTGGCGCGGGTTTCGGCCTTGGCGGCCTCATCCTCGCCATTCAGAATCGGCTTGGTGAATTCCAGATACCAGTCGCAGAAGCTGTTCCAGGCGAACTGGTAGATACCAGCCGCTGCCTCGTTGAACTTATAGGCGTCCAGCGCTTCCGTCACACGGGCCGACGCCTGCTGGAAGGCAGCGATGATCCATTTATTGACCGTCAGCCCCACCTTAGCCGGATCGAACCCAGCCACCGGGGCGACCTGATTCATCTCCGCATAACGCGCGGCGTTCCACAGCTTGGTGGCGAAGTTGCGGTAACCTTCCACCCGGTTGACCGCCAGCTTGATATCGCGCCCCTGGGCAGCCATGGCGGTTAGGGTGAAGCGCAGCGCGTCACAGCCATATTGGTCGATCACATTCAGCGGGTCGATGACGTTGCCTTTCGACTTCGACATCTTCTGGCCCTTCTCGTCACGGACCAGGGCATGGATGTAGACAGTCTTGAACGGCACATCGCCCATGAAATGGATGCCCATCATCATCATCCGGGCCACCCAGAAGAAGATGATATCAAAGCCCGTCACCAGCACGTCACCGGGATAATAGCGGCCCAGTTCCGGCGTCTGTTCCGGCCAGCCCAGCGTGCTGAACGGCCACAGCGCGGAGGAGAACCACGTATCCAGCACGTCACTGTCGCGGGTCAGCACCACACCGGCCCCTGCCTGGGCCTGGGCATCCTCTTCCGTCTCGGCAACGAAGACATTGCCCTCGGCATCATACCAAGCCGGGATCTGGTGCCCCCACCAGAGCTGACGGGAAATGCACCAGGGCTGGATGTTGCGCATCCATTCGAAATAGGTGTTCTCCCACTGGCGCGGCACGAAGACGGTCTTGCCCGTCTCCACAGCCTCGATGGCGGGCTTGGCCAGGGTGGCGGCATCGCAATACCACTGGTCGGTCAGCCAGGGCTCGATCACCACGCCGGAGCGGTCGCCATGCGGCACCGTCATCTTGTGCGGGACGATCTGTTCCAGCAGTTCCAGCGCTTCCAGATCGGCGACCACCTGCTTGCGCGCCGCGAACCGGTCCAGCCCGCGATAGGCTTCTGGCACCGGCTCGCTGAAGGCTTCCAGGCGGCCATTGGCACCGGGCTTATAGCCCTCGAACGACTCCACAATGCGGGCATCGCGGTCGAGCAGGTTGATCAGCGGCAAGTCATGCCGGCGACCCACCTCAAAATCGTTGAAATCGTGGGCGGGGGTGATCTTCACCGCACCGGAACCCGTCTCCGGGTCGGCATATTCGTCGCCGACGATGGGGATCAGGCGGCCAACCAGCGGCAGGCGCACGAACTTGCCGATAATGTCCTTGTAGCGTTCATCCTCGGGATGCACAGCCACGGCGGTATCGGCCAGCATGGTTTCGGGCCGGGTGGTGGCGACCACGATGTAGCGGCCCGGCTCCCCCTCGATCGGGTAGCGGAAGTGCCAGAGATTGCCGGCAACCTCCTTCTGCTCCACCTCCAGGTCGGAAATGGCTGTGTGCAGCTTGGGATCCCAATTGACCAGCCGCTTGTCGCGGTAGATCAGGCCCTGGCGGTGCAGTTCCACGAACACCTTACGCACGGCCTTGTTCAGGCCCTCATCCATGGTGAAGCGCTCACGGCTCCAATCGGTGGAAGCGCCCAGGCGGCGAAGCTGGTTGGTGATGGTGCCGCCGGATTCGGCCTTCCATTCCCACACCTTCTCCAAGAACTTCTCGCGCCCCAACTGCTGGCGGGTGATGCCTTCCTTGCCCAGATTGCGCTCCACCACCATCTGGGTGGCAATGCCGGCATGGTCGGTGCCGGGCTGCCACAGGGCATCCTTGCCGCGCATCCGCTGATAGCGAATCAAGATGTCCTGCAGGGTGAAGGTCAGCGCGTGCCCCATATGCAGGCTGCCCGTCACGTTGGGCGGCGGCATCATGATGGTGTAGGGCACCTGATTGCTGTCTACATGGGCGGCGAAGGCGCCGTCCTTCTCCCAGCGTTGGTAGTGATTCGATTCCACATCGGCGGGGGAAAAGGTCTTTTCCAGCATGACCGGGCCTTCAGGTGACAGGGTTGGCACAGTTGATAAATGGAAAGGGGCGGCACCGTCCAGGCGCCGCCCCCAAACTTTCGTGCAATGCGGGTCGGCGCGTCAGTCGAGTCCGCGCCGTACGACCCGCTCAATCTCGCGCTTGACCAGCCGCTCCACCATGGTTGGCAGGTTATCGTCCAGCCATTCACGAATCATCGGTCGCACCAGATCATAGACGATCTGTTCGACCGTGGTGTCAGACCGGCCAACCGGCCCTTCACCATGGATGGAAGGCCCGCCACGGCGGAACCCAGCCAGACCGGAGGCAAAGGCGCGGCTGGCCGCATCGGCGGCCTGATCGGAAATCAGACCGTCATCCATGGGCAGCGGCCGACGCGGTGGCGGCGGCGGGGATGGTGGCTCGAAGAAGGAGGGTGGTTCCTCGAACGGCTCCGTCAGTTCCAGCGGCGGCTCCTCCTCCGGCTCCGTCATCATAAACGGCTCCGGCTCCTCAAAAACGGGAAGCGGAGGCGGCGGCGGTGGAGGGGGAAGCGGAGGCGGGGGTGGGGGAGGAGGAGGCGGTGGTGGAGGGGGCGGCGGCGGCGGGGGAGGCGGCGGCGGGGGGGCCTCCGCCTCCGCCGGGGGTGCGTCGCTGTCTTCGGAAATGATCCTGCGGATGGAAGCTAGAATCTCTTCCATCGACGGTTCTTGTGACGCGCCTTTATCGACCATCTCGCCTATAACCCGAATTCAACGAATTGGCCGTCAGCCTAGGGCAGAAACGGACAAATTTCCATGAGCTTGATGAAAAATGGGGGGCAGTTTGCCCCCCATTTACGCAGATTCCCTGAAATATTGTCGGATCAGTCGGCCGACAGGCTCCAGAGCTTGTCGCGCGTGTTGTTGTAATGCGCTTCGTAATCATAGGTCTTGACCGGCAGGCCCAGGCGCCCGGCGGTCAATTGACCGGTGGCGGACAGCACCTGGAAGATCGCCACGACCTCATCACGCTCGGCCTGCACCAGATTGACCTGGGCGTTCAGATATTCCTGCTCGGCATCCAGCGTATCCAGCACCGTGCGCGAACCCACGGTGGCTTCCTGGCGCACGCCTTCCAGGGCGATATTGGCTGCACGCACCTGCTCCTTGCGGGACAGGATGGAGGCGCGGGACGTCACCAGAGCCTCCCAGGCGCGAATCCCGGTCTCCCGGGCCTGGCGCACCGCTTCGTCGATCTCGATTCGGCGCTGCTGGGCGGTCTGCTTGGCCTGACGCACACGGGCGTTTGGCTCCCCGGCGGAATAAATCGGCACGCTGACGCGGGCAACGATGGAACCGTTATCCAGCTGGCCCATGGTGCCGGGCTGGTCCCAGGTCCGACTGTAGGAGCCGACGATGGAAACCGAGGGCAACAGCTCACCAGCCGTCGCACTGACCGCGGCATCAGCGGCGCGTTCAGAATATTTGGCCGCCAAAACGGACGGATTATTCTGTTCCGCCATGGCCACCGTGGCTTCGAGCGATTTCGGCAGGTCCACCGTCGGGGCCGGCTGGCTCAGCTTCTCCGGTGACTGCCCCATCAGGCGCGCAAACACAGCGCGGCTGGCACTCAGTTGGCCTTCAGCAGCAATACGGTTGGATTTGGAGAGCGCCAGACGCGATTCGGACTGGCTGACATCCGTACGGGTGATTTCACCGACCCGGAAGCGGTCACGCGACGCCTCCAACTGGCGGCGCAGCACCTGCTCATTGTTGATGTTCAGCTCCAGCACAGCCTGATCACGCACCACGTCGCAGTAAGAAGCGGCAGCGGACAACAGCACCGACTGTTCGGTCGCCATCAGAGAAGCACGCTGCGCCTGCACCAGCGCTTCAGCGCGATTCAGGGTCGCAATGGTGCGGCCACCGCGATAGATGGGCTGTACGACCTGGGCGCTGACCGACTTCTGGTTCCAAAGAACCTCGGATTTTGCGCTACCGGTCTCCTGCTTGTAACGCCCGATATCACCGGAAGCCGAGACCTGAGGCAGGAACCCGGAACGGGCCTGCGGCACCAGTTCATCCACAGCCCGCAATTCGGCGCGAGCCGCTTCCAGGGTAGGGTTAGCCTGATAAGCAAGCGCCAACGCGTCATTCAGCGCCTGCGCCTGAGCCGGGCTGAAGCCCAGCCCGACAGACAGAGTGGCCAGCGGCAGTGCAGTGCGCGCCAGACGGCGCAGGATCGGCTTCAGACGAGAGGCTCTCATTGTCAATACACCTTCATCGAGGGGTCGATCCGCCGGGCCCAAGCGTCGATCCCGCCCGCAATATTGATGGCCCGGTCGAATCCGTGCGCACGCAACCACGCGGTAGCGTGCGCACTACGCATTCCATGATGGCAAAGTACCGCAATATCACGATCCTGCGGCAAATCACCAATCGCACCGGGTAACTGCCCCAGCGGAATGTGAAGGCTGCCGGGAATGGCGCAAAGCTCCACTTCCCAGTTTTCTCTTACATCCAGCACGACGGCGTCACCGCGGCGGAGACGTTCCGCCAAATCGTCCACCAGAAGCTCAAAGTCAGTGACATCACGCACAGCCGACCTCACCCCGTGGTCGATCAGAAAGAAAAAGCCGCCTTCGGCTCCATCCCCGGCAGCAGGGCGGCGGAGGCGTCGAACAACGTCCGGCTGGAAATCAAGCCACCGATCTTCTGATAGAGGCGGGCGACAGCCACACCGCTCTCCAGCGCCACCACCGTTACCAGACGGCCGCCATCGGACAACTGGTCCAGCAGCGCCTGCGGCACAGCGGCAACAGCACCTTCGACGACAATGACATCGTACGGACCCTGCCTCGCCCAGCCGGCGGACAGATCGCCCTGAACGATGGCGGCATTGTCCACGCCCAGCGTCTGCATGGCCTGATTGGCCTGCGCTGCCAGGGCGGCATCCGATTCCACGGCAACCACTGTCGCGGCAACGCTGCCGATGATGGCAGCGGAATAGCCGGTGGCGGTACCGACATCCAGCACCAGATCGGTGGCGGCAATGCGCGCTTCCTGGAGCAGGCGACCCAGCACCATCGGCTCCAGCAGGAAGCGGCCATTGCCGACCGGAATGGCCTTGTCCACATAAGCGACGCCGCGCAGCGCCGGGGGCACGAACTGGTCGCGCGGCACGGCCAGGAAGGCATCGACCAGCCGCTGGTCAGTAACCTTGTTCGGCCGGAGCTGGCTTTCGACCATGTTGTAGCGGGCAGCGCTGTATTCCGTGGTGGCGATCATGGGGGTCGTTCGCGCGTGGGGAAAAGGAAGGATGAGAGGGCACCGGCAAGCCGAACCCCGACGCTATATATCCGCCCCATGCCCGGAACACAATGTTGCGGGCGCACCCAAAACATCATGTCATGCGCAATTCCTTGTTTCTGGTGCTTGACCGCATCGGTAAAGCCCGTCTATATACCGGCCCCACGCCGGACGGGTTTCGACGATCCTGACGTGCGGCACCGTTGGCGCGGTGGCAGAATGGTGATGCAACGGACTGCAAATCCGTGAATCCGGGTTCGATTCCCGGCCGTGCCTCCAAGTTTTGGCCATAAGCCATTGAAAAGCCCGCCCTAACCGGCGGGCTTTTCTGTTTTCCGCTTTGGCTATGCCAGTCCTCGGCGCAGCGCCTGGCGCAAATCTTCCGGCACATCCGGCTGGGTCAGCAGCATCGGCGCCCGCAGCAGGGCGATCAGCGACATGGAATCGGTGATGTCGCCCCGCAGCACCATATCCAGCGCTTCGCGCAGGGGCAGACGGCGCAGGGCCAGCTTTTCCGTACCTTCTGGCTCCGCCTCCCCTTCCGTCAGCCCCCAGGCCACGAATACGGTGCCCTGTTCATCACAGACACTGTTGGAAAGCGCCACCTTGTGGATCGGCAGCAGATGTGTCGCCCGCAGCCCCGTCTCCTCCCGCAGTTCCCGATGGGCGGTATCGGCAGGGCTGGTGCCCAGCGGGCAGCCCCCTTCCGGAATTTCCCAGCTATAGGCGTTCAGGGAATAACGAAACTGGCCGACCAGCCAGGTGCTGCCATCATCGGCGACTGGCAGCACACCCACCGCGTGGTTGGCGAAGCGGACAACGCCATAGATGCCGGGGGCACCGTCAGGCTGCAGCACATCATGATGTTCCACTTTCACCCAGGGATTCTCATAGACCTGGGTACGGGACAGGGTTTTCCAGGGATTATCGTGATGGGACACCGGCAGCGGCTTTCCGTGAAAAGCTGTTGGAAACGAAGCGATTATGCGCCACACCGGGCGCCATTCGCCAACAGCTTCGCAGAAAAATCAAAAAAGTACGAAACAGGGGTTTACAAAGGCGTCAGGGGTTGGCTATAAGCCCGCCCACCGCACGATGCGGCGTCGACGACGGCGCAGCAGTAAGCGTCTGATCCCAGGTAGCTCAGTGGTAGAGCAGGCGGCTGTTAACCGCCCGGTCGGGGGTTCGAATCCCTCCCTGGGAGCCAATTGGCAGGAATCGAGATGAAAATCTCGGTTCCACCCTTGGTAAGGACATGTTTTGCTGTAGGATCACGCATCGGAGCGCACTGATCCCAGGTAGCTCAGTGGTAGAGCAGGCGGCTGTTAACCGCCCGGTCGGGGGTTCGAATCCCTCCCTGGGAGCCAATGATGAAGGGCCGAAGCAGCGATGCTTCGGTCCTTTCTCTTTTTCCGCTTCGGGCCGCGCTGCCGCCTCACAGCTGGTCGTAAAGCGTGGCTTCTTCCACCGCATCGGCCGAATCGCGCAGGCCGCCATGGCGCTGCCATTCCCCGCACCAATCCGTGAAATTGGTGATGGGGAAGGAACCGGCGGGCGACCGGTCGGTCACCACGGGCGGGAAACGGCGGCAATTGCCCTTGGGCCCGCGTTCCCGCACCCCATGGCCCAGCCAGAACCGGCAGGTATAGCAATTATCACCGCGACGCACGTTGGCTCACTCCATCCATCGAAAACAAACCCATCCTATCATGACTCGGTGTCGGATGGGCTTTTGGGACTTTTCCGTTCCATATCCGGTTGTCGTTCGGGCTTGGCCTTGCGCAGCCCCTCGGCATGTTCGGTGTAATAGGCCTGAATATCGGCATTCAGATTATCGCGGCGGTCGGCATCGGCGGGGGAGATATTCCCCCCGCCCAGCCGCTGGAATTCCTGCACCGCCTGTTCCAGTTCCTGTTCTGTCCTGATCGGCATCAGTCCGGCTCCGGTCTGTGGTTGTCCATCAGGAACCACAGACAGGGTACGGCGGTTCCATCAGGCCAGCAGCGTATCGATGGCGGAACGGCTGCGCAGGGTCCGGTGAACCGGGCAGCTATTGGCGATCTCCAGCAGCCGCTTGCGCTGGCCCTCATCCAGCCCACCCTCAATGGTGATGTGGCGGGTGAACTGGTCGACCTTGCCGCCGGCATTCTCCGTCTCCTCCCCCGGCAGGGCGTCGCGCTTGGCATGGTCCACCTGCACCGACACACGGGAAAGCGGCCAGCCCTTGCGGTTGGCATACATGCGCAGCGTCATGGAGGTGCAGGCACCCAGGGCCGCCTGCAACAGCTCATAGGGATTGGGGCCCGTGCCGGTGCCGCCATCGGCGGTGGGCTCATCGGCATGGAATCGGATACCGGCGGCCTGCACCAGATTGACGAAGGCACCCTCCCCCGTCTCCGACACGGTGACGGGGCCGGCATGTTCCACGCCGGCCGGGCGGGCCGAGGGCAGGTCCAGCTTCAGGCTGCGCTTGGCCCAGGCCGCCACGGTTTCGGCGACAAAGTTGGTGGTACGCTGATCAGCGGCCAGATGGCCCGCCCCGTCCAGGGCGATGAAGCTTTTCGGGTGCTTGGCGAACGAGAGAATCCGGTCCGCCTCGGCAATAGGCACCACCGGGTCACGCGGATCATGCAGCACCAGCAGCGGCCGGCCCAAAGCGGCGATGGCCGATTCCATATCATGCGTGGCCACGTCGGCCACAAACTCACGGGTGATCGGCATTTCCCGGTCACCGACATTCAGCGGCACTCGCCCGTCGCGCGCCATCTCCGCGTCGCGCCCGGCGATCTTGCCCAGCAGCGTATGCGGGCCGGAGGGGCTGTTCAGCGTCACCACGGCACCCACGCTGGGCAAGTCACCTGCAACACGGAGCATGGCCGCCCCGCCCAGGGAATGGCCCATCAACAGGCGCGGTGCTTCCAACTCCTGTGTCAGCGCCGCTGCGGCAGCCAGCAGATCGGCCACATTGGTGGAGAAGGTGGTTTCGTCAAAGGCGCCACCGCTATTGCCCAAACCGGTGAAATCAAATCGCAGCACCGCGAATCCCCGATCCGCCAGGCCCCGGCTGATCCGGGCAGAGGCGTGGTAATCCTTGGAACAGGTGAAGCAATGGGCAAAGATCGCTGTGGCGATGGGCCGGCCTTCCGGCAGGTCCAGCCGGCCCGCCAGTGTGGCCCCCGTTGATCCCGGAAAGTTGAATTCCTGCGTCACGCGCGCCATCGTGCCCTCACCAGCGTTTCATCCTGCAACCCGCTCACGGGTCCGTTGGCTGCAAAGCTGGCCCGCCTGCCCTGCCCTGCGCAACCCCCTTCGCATTTTCCCGTCACACCGGATGATCATGACCAACAAAACCTTCGCCCGCCCGTTCCCCGTTCTGCCCGATATCACCAGCCCGACGCGGGTGGACACTGTGAAAAATGAGATCATCCACAAAGGATTTATGGATTTTTCCCGGCAAACCCTGCGGCATGAGCGGTTTGATGGTGGAATGACCCCCGAGATTGAGCGGGAAGTCTGCCATCGCAGTTATGCCGTGGCGATCATCCTCTATGATCGGGCGCGCGACATGCTGGTGATGATCGAACAGTTCCGGGCCGGCGCCCATGCTGCGGGTATTGATCCATGGCTGCTGGAATTCGTTGCCGGCATGGTGAAGCCGGGGGAGTCCGCCGCCGAGGTTGCCGCCCGTGAAGCTGAGGAAGAGGCGGGCTGTACCCCGTTGGACGTGCGCCTGATCTTCACCATGATGCCCAGCCCCGGCGGCTGTACGGAGATCGTCGAGCTGTTCTTTGGCTATGTCGACAGCCAGGGGCTGGGCGGGTTGCACGGGTTGGAAGAGGAGGTGGAGGATATCCGCGTGCATCTGGTGCCGGCAGACCTCGCCATCGCCCAGATGGATGCCAACCGCATCACCAGCGGCCTGACCCTGCTGGGCCTGGCCTGGTTCGCCCGCCACCATGCGGCACTGAAGGCGGGCCTTGCGGAGAATGCGTTGCAGGGCTGATGCGGCGGGGGTTAGGTTTTTAACAACCTCACCCCATATGGGGTGCCAGCATTCTACACATGAACAAGGGCACAACGCCGTGGATATACGCAACGGCTTCATCGACAGCATCGGCCGCACCCCGCTGATCCGCCTGAAGGGCCCATCGGAGGCGACGGGCTGCACCATTCTGGGCAAGGCGGAATTCCTCAATCCCGGTGGGTCGGTGAAGGACCGGGCGGCGCTCGCCATCGTGCAGGACGCGATTGAACGCGGCCAGTTGCGCCCCGGCGGCACCATTGTGGAAGGGACGGCGGGCAATACCGGTATCGGTCTGGCCCTGGTGGGCAATGCCATGGGCTTCCGTACGGTCATCGTGATGCCGGAAACGCAGAGCCAGGAAAAGAAGGACATGCTGCGCTTGTGCGGCGCCGACCTGCGGCTGGTGCCCGCCGTGCCCTTCAAAGATCCCGGTAATTATGTGCATGTCTCCCGGCGCATCGCGGAAGAACTGGCGCAGACGGAACCCAACGGTGCCATCTGGGCCAACCAGTTCGACAATCTGGCCAACCGGGAAGGCCACCGCCGCACCACCGGCCCGGAAATCTGGCAGCAGACGGATGGCAAGATCGACGCCTTCACCTGCGCCACCGGCACCGGCGGCACGCTGGCCGGCATCGCCCTGGCACTGAAGGAGCGCAAGCCGGAAACCAGGATCGTGCTGGCCGACCCGATGGGGTCCGCGCTTTACGCCTGGAAGAAGACGGGCGAATTGAAGGCCGAAGGCAATTCCATCACTGAAGGCATCGGCCAGGGCCGGGTAACGGCCAATCTGGCCGATGCGCCGATCGACGATGCCGTGCAGGTGACGGATGAGGAAGCGTTGCCCGTCGTCTTCGACCTGTTGAAGAATGAAGGGCTGGTGCTGGGCGGTTCCAGCGGCATCAATATCGTTGCCGCCATGAAGGTGGCCCGCCTGCTGGGTCCGGGCCATACCATCGTCACCATCCTGTGCGATTGCGGAACCCGTTACCAATCCAAGCTGTTCAATCCCAGCTTCCTGCGCGAAAAAGGATTGCCGGTTCCCGACTGGCTGTCCTGATACAGTTCCTTGATGGAGGTCCGCCCATGACGCTGTTGTTCCGTGACGATCCCTACCTGAAACAGGCAGAGGCCACGGTGGTTGAAAGCGGGGCGGACGGCATCCGCCTGGACGCCACGCTGTTCTATCCCAATGGCGGCGGGCAGCCCGGCGATACCGGGCGGATCGACTGGGATGGCGGCAGTGTGGCGGTGACCGATACGCGCAAGGCAGTGCCGCTGGTGGAGAACGGTCCCGATATCCTGCACATCGTGCCCGCCGAATCCCCCCTGCCCCCGCCCGGTACCCGCGTGACCCTGTATCTGGATTGGGAACGCCGTCACCGGCATATGCGGATGCACACCGCCATGCATCTGCTCTGCGCTGTGGTGCCGGGCGCCGTGACCGGCGGGCAGGTCGGGGCAGAGAAATCCCGGCTGGATTTCGATGTGCCCTCGGCCAGCCTGGACAAGGACGCGCTGGAGGAGAAGCTGAACGAGCTGATCCGCGCCGACCACCCGGTACGTGAACGCACCATCACCGATCAGGAAATGGCGGAACGGCCAGAACTGGTGCGTACCATGTCGGTCAAACCACCCATGGGCAGCGGCTCGGTGCGGCTGCTGCAGATCGGTACCGATGACGCGATGGTGGATTTGCAGCCTTGCGGCGGCACCCATGTGGGGCATACGGGGGAGATTGGCCCGATCAGCATCGTAAAGATCGAAAATAAGGGCAAGCAGAACCGCCGCGTGGTGCTGGGCTTCCGGGATTAAGGGACAGTTTGCGTTCCAATCGCCTATAAAGGACAGATGGATATTACGTTTCCTCCCTCTGTCCCGATAGGAACGAACATGGCCGTCCCCGCGCTGACCGATCCGCTGGTGTCCCCCCTCTGGCTGCGGGCGATGCTGGGCCGGCCCGATGTGAAGCTGGTGGATGCCTCCTGGCACATGCCAGCGGCCAAGCGCGACGCCAAGGCCGAATTTGCGGCCAAGCGCATTCCCGGTGCCGTGTTCTTCGATATTGACGGGATTTCCGATCCCGATACCGACCTGCCACATATGCTGCCCAGCCCGCAGGGCTTCGCGGCGGCCGTCTCGGCCCTGGGCATCGGGTCGGCGGATGCTGTGGTTGTCTATGACAGCACCGGTTTGTTCAGTGCGGCGCGCGCCTGGTGGATGTTCCGCGTCTTCGGCCATGATGACGTCTATGTGCTGGATGGCGGGCTGCCCGGCTGGATTGCCGCCGGCGGCGAACTGGCCAGCGGGACGCCCGAAGCCCCCGCCCGCGCTGCCTTCCGCGCCCAGTACCGGGCGGACATGGTGCGCAGCGCCGACGACCTGAAAACCAACCTGGAAACCGGCGCGGAACAGGTGCTGGATGCCAGGGCCGCCGCGCGCTTCACCGGATCAGTGCCGGAACCGCGCGCCGGCCTGCGCAGCGGCCATATACCCGGCGCCCGCAACCTGCCCTTCAACGAGCTTCTGGCCAGTGAGACTCAGCAGATGCTGGAAGGGGAGGCCCTGCGCGCCCGCTATATGGCCGCAGGGATCGACCTGTCGCGGCCCGTCGTCACCTCCTGCGGCAGCGGCGTCACCGCGGCTGTGCTGGCGCTGGGGCTGCACCGGCTGGGCGTCAGTGACGTGGCGCTCTATGATGGTTCCTGGACCGAATGGGGTGGGCGCGAAGATCTGCCGCTGGAAACGGGGAATGCCGCATGAGCAACGCTGCCCCCCTGGACGGCCCGGTCCCACCGGGCCGGATGCGCACCACCGTCACCTATCTGGAAATGACGGTAAAGCCGGCTCGCCGTCAACGCCCGCATCCGCATGAAAAGCTGGCCTTGATGCGGGCGGAGAACTGCACGCTCTCCTTCTACCGCTATCTTTATGACAATGTCGGGCAGGACTGGCTCTGGTGGGCACGCCGGGCCATGGATGACGCCACGCTGGATGCCATCATCAAAGACCCGGCGGTGGAAATCTATGTGCCCTATGTCTGCGGTGTGCCCGCCGGCTATGTGGAGCTGGACCGCCGCACACCGGGCCAGTGTGAGATCAATTACCTGGGTCTGCTGCCGGATTTCATCGGCCATGGCATTGGCCGCTGGTTGCTGGACTGGGCGATTGAGGCGGCCTGGAATGCAGCCGGCATGAAAAAACTGCTGGTGAATACCTGCACGCTGGACCATCCCCATGCCCTGATGACCTATCAAAAGGCCGGTTTTCACCCCGTGGGCCAGATGGAAAAGGAAGAGGATGACCCCCGCGTCACAGGCCTGATCCCCCGCCATGCCGCCCCCCATGTTCCCCTGATCCTGCCGCCCGAAGGCTGAGAGCGTCCCCGATGAGCACCGATAACAGCGCCAAGCAGAATACCCGCCTGATCCATGCCGGGCGTCATCCCGAACGCCATGCCGGGGCGGTGAATGTGCCGCCGTTTCGCGCCTCCACCATCCTGTTCCCCACGCTGGCGGCGTTGGAGGATTACGATCCCTATTACCGCTCCATCCGCTATGGCCGCACCGGCAGCCCCAGCAGCCACGCCTTTGAAGAGGCGGTGACGGTGCTGGAAGGCGGCCATGGCGCCGTCGCCTATGGCTCGGGCGTGCAGGCCATCACCTCCGCCCTGCTGGCCTTCACCAAGGCCGATGATCATATTCTGATGGTGGATACGGCCTATGGTCCAAGCCGCAGCTTCTGCGACGGCATCCTGAAGCGGGCCGGGGTGGAGACGGAATATTACGATCCCTGCATCAGTGCCGCGGACCTGAAAGCACTGCTGCGGCCCAATACCAGCGTGCTGTTCATGGAATCGCCGGGTTCCCAAACGTTTGAGCTGCAGGATGTGCCGGCCCTGGCCGCCGTGGCGCGCGACGCCGGCATTGTCAGCATGATCGACAATACCTGGGCCGCTGGCATCCTGTTCCAGCCGCTGGCCCATGGGGTGGATATCACCATCCAGTCGGCCACCAAATATATTGGCGGCCATGCCGATGCCAGCCTGGGTGTCACCGTCACCGCCAGCGAGGCCCATTGGCTGAAGCTGAAAAAGGCATCGGTGGAGCTGGGGGCCGTGGCGGGGCCGGACGATCTGTTCATGGGGCTGCGCGGCCTGCGCACCCTGCCCACCCGGATGCGCCAGCACCATGAAACCGGCCTGATTCTGGCCAATTGGCTGGCCGAACAGCCGGAGGTGACGCGGCTGCGTCACCCCGCCCTGCCCGGCTGCCCCGGCCATGAAATCTGGCAAAGGGATTTCAACGGCGCCTGCGGCCTGTTCGCCTTTGAAATGAATCCGGTGCCGAAGGCGGCGCTCGCCGCCATGGTGGACGGGATGCGGCTGTTCGGCATGGGCTATAGCTGGGGTGGCTTTGAAAGCCTGATCCTGCCCTGCGACCCCAGCCGCATCCGCACCGCCACCCGCTGGCAGGGCGGCCAATTAATCCGCCTCCATGCCGGGCTGGAAGATCCGGCCGACCTGATCGCCGATCTGGATGATGGTTTCAACCGCCTGCGCAAGGCCCTGTGACAATGACCACTCCCTTCACCCCCCTGCCCGACTCCGCCATTGATGCCGTGCTGACCCAGGTGCGCTTCACCGCCGAGGGGCTGGTGCCTGCCGTCGCGCAGCAGCATGACAGTGGCGAGGTGCTGATGATGGCCTGGATGAATGCGGAGACCATCCGCGAAACCCTGCGCAGCGGGCGGGCGTGTTACTGGTCCCGCTCCCGCCAGTCCTTCTGGCGCAAGGGCGACACCTCCGGCCAGGTGCAGAACCTGGTGGCGCTGCGGGTGGATTGCGACGGCGACACGCTGCTGCTGCTGGTCGACCAGCTGGGTGTCGCCTGCCATACCGGTCGGCGCTCCTGCTTCTACATCGAAGCACGCGCGACGGGGCCGGAGACTATCGCCCCTGTGCTGATGGACCCCAACGCGCTCTATGGCGCCAACCAAGGCGGCAGCGGCTTCTGATCAGTGCAAAAGGATAGGGTCGGGATGGCCCGGCCCTGCCAGCTGGCGGCGGCAGGGCCGAACCCTTATGCTGTTTCCGTTACGAACATGTCCGGGTTCTGAAGTCCGATGAAAGAGCTGCGCTGCATCCTGTTCACCGATCTGGAGGTGCTGGCGGCAATCCTGGACCGCCGCCGCAAGCTGAACGAGGCGCTGCCCGACGGGCAGGTGACCGGGCTGCGCCTGGAAATGAACCAGGGTACCCGCTGCACCTTGTTAGTCGATGGTGGCAAGCACAGCCTGACCATCCCGGAAGCAGAGCTTCAGGCGTCCTTGTTGGCTTATTGCATGACGAAAAAAGTGCCGCTGCCGGCGGAGGCCGATAAAAGCGTCTACCTGATCCGGGGGCGCGCCACCTTGATGATGACGATGAATTTCAACAAGAGCGCGCGGCTGGTCAGCATGGTGGAAGAACGGGCCGACAGCCTGCCGCACTGACGCCCCCCCCCGACGCGGCCGATACCCCGTATCAATCCCGTCCGCCGCCGGAAGGCCCCCGCCGCCATAGCCGGGGCAGCAAGCTGATCAGCGCAATCGGCACCACGATGACCGCCCCTGTTGCCACATAGGGCCAGGCCCAGCCGAACAGATCAGCCAGCATCTCTGGCAGGGCAGCAACAGAATGCAGCGCACCGCGCAGCAGGTCGTAGGGATCGATCCGCAGCCACGCCAGCAACAGCCCCACCAGCAGGGACCAGATCAGGATATTGACGATCAGTCTCATGCCTTGGCTGTACCCCATGGGCCGATAGACCGCAACAGCGCGGCGGGATCACCCCTTCCGAAATAGATCGAATTTTACTGTAATCTACAATGCGAATTATACCAATCCGCCGAGGGTTTGACCCTTGACGGATTGGAGGCCGGCGACTGCCGGCCCGCGCCCCCATGGGCACGTAAGCCAAGCTGCCGGAGGCAGCGCCCGGCGCGTGAGGGAGCACAAAATCTCCCTGGATCGGTCACGATCAAGGGAGATTGGTATTATTTTGCAAAAAGAAAAAGGCGGCGACCTTGCGGCCGCCGCCTCCCCCGTCTTTCAGAAAACGTCCTGCTATTCTTAGAACAGACGCAGGATGGCCTGCTGCGACTGATTGGCCAGCGAGAGGCTGATGGTGCCCAGCTGCTGACGCGTCTGCAACAGCAGCAGGTTTGCACCCTCCTCGTTCTGGTCGGCCTGGACCAGCTTGTTCCCACCTTCGGTCAGAACGTTGGAGAACTCGCTGGTGAAATTCTCGCGGTTCTGGATGATGTTCAGGTTGGTGCTGAGGCCCTGCGAGGCCGACCGCAGGGTCGCCGTAGCATAGGTCAGGCTTTCGACTGCCTTGTCGATATCCGACCGGTCCAGGAAGTTGTTCTGGGCATAGTCCAGACGCAGGCCCTGACCATCGGTCTGCACGTTCACCGACTGAACAGAGATATTGTTGGTGTTGGACTCGTTCAACTGAACGTTCAGGTCATTCTCGGTATTGGCGTCGGTCCGCTGTACCGTGGTGATGTTGGCGGAGTTCTGGGCTGATGCCGCCTGCATCAATGTGGACGGGTCAACATTGAAGCGCACCGTACCGGAGGAGAAGCTCAGCGCATTTTCCCCTTCCGACAGCTTGGCGTTACCCCTGGAATTGCTGCCTGAACGGCTGACCGTGACACCATTGAGGTTGGTCGCCGACACTTCGATATCGACATTCTTCTGAACGACAGAGGTACCGTTGGCGGCCGTTTCCAGCTTGTCCAGATCGGCCCGATTGACATTGAAAGAAACGACCGTGCCAGAGGTGAAGCTGACGGAGATGGCCTTATCTGCCGCGTTGGTGGTGGAAGCACCAACCTGGAAGCTAACTGCCGTACCAGTGGTGACCAGCCCGGTGATCGTAAAGGTTCCGTCGGTTGCCGAGGAGTCGACCGAGAAGCGTGCGGAATCTAGACCGGCCTGAACGGCGGTGGCCAGCTTGTCCGCTACGAATTCCCGCCGCTGATCCGGGCTGTAATCCAAGCCGGTGCTGCTGTCCACCACGTCGGCGGCGGTCGCCTTATAGGTGAAGGTCTGGCCATTCACCGCCGCAGTGAAGGTATCACCCTCCTCAATCGCACCATCGATCTTGATCTTCGACACCTGTCCGGTGCCCTCTGCGCCAGCGGTCACCGTGCTCGCTGCTGCCGACTGGCTATTATCAAAGAAGCGGATGGTGCGGCTTTCAGAACCTTCCGTCACCACGACGGTACGTTCACGTCCCGCCTTGCCGCGCATTTCGATGGAAACGTCCGCGAAGTTACCAGCCGTTGCCGACAATTTGCCGGACACTTTCAGGGAGCTGATGCCGCGCTTGTCTTCTGCTGTCGAAATATCGGCCAGATCGGCACTGATATTGCCAGTACCGCTGACGCGCACGGAGTAGGTATCGGCGGAAACCACATTGGTGACGCGGCTGGAAGCCAAGCCGGAGATGGTGTTCACCTGCTGACGGCTTTCAGCCGTGCTGTCCAGCGTACGACCATTGCCGACCAGCAGGTTCTTACCGGCATAACCACTGTCGCGGGCGATCTTGTCGATCTGGTCCTTGATGGTATTGAACTGCGTGGCCAGCGACTTGCGGGTGGCGATCGACTGCGGATCGGTACCCAGGCTGTTATAGGCCGAAGTGGTCAGGCCCTTGGCCTGCTCGACCAGCTTTTCGATGGCAGTGATGCCCTTGTCACCCGCCTGAATGGTGCTGATCGACTGTCCCATGCTTTCCTTAAGCTTGGTCAGGTCGCCCGCACGGGTGCTCAGGCTCTTGGCGGCAAAGAAGTTGGTGGGGCCGTCCAGGGCGCTGTTGATCTTGTTGCCGGTGGACAACCGGGTCTGGATTTCCTGAACGCCCTTGTTGGTCTTCTGCAACAGCAGCAGGTTATTGCGCATACCTGCGGTCAGCTGGACATCACTGCTCGACATGGTCATCTCCTTTTGAGCGCTACCGAGGGACCGTTTAGGCCCCTAATCGATTCTCGTGGACACCGTTGGGCGCAGGGTGAGAGCCGTTACCGTGGAAGACGCCGGGTGCGATGCAGGACCGGCAGTTTCGGGTGCGGATCGGGCTATCCGTCGTGCTGATCGCGGCAATCAGGCTTGGCACAGGCATTGCGCCTGGAGGCTGTTCCTGCACCGCTGTCCGCTCGACGCCATTGTCCAGAGTTACGGCTCTTCCTATGCTTTGGTGGACACGAAGGGTTCGCCCTCATCAAAGCAGGAAGCGTGCCAAGTGCCGAAAAGCGCGGATTTCCGTAGTTTCGGATGGGGTTTCGGCCCGAAGCCATCCCCAGACGGGGGAGAGGAGGAAAATGAGTCCCAGTTCCAGGCCCCCGGCCCGATGGGACTTTTCTGCCTAGATCGGCATTTCCTGCCGGGGGAACCAACGAAAACCGGGTCGCTTATGCCCAACAAAAAGGGCCCCGCCATCAGCCGATGGCGGGGCCCTTTTTGTTGGGAGCGCAATGCTCAGCTGCCCAGCAGCACGTGGATCGCCTCCACCAGATTGCGCAGGCTCAGCAGCATGATGATGATCGCCACCAGGATCATCATCGGCTTATCGGGCAGCTTCTGCGTCACCATGGCGGCAAAGGGGGCAGCGATGACGCCGCCCAGGATCAGGCCCAGAATGGCCGGCCAGAGATCCAGACCAATGGTCAGAATGAAGGTGCAGGAAATCACCGTGGTGACAAAAAACTCAGCCAGATTGGTGGAGCCGATGGCATAGCGCGGCGTGGTGCCGGCCCCGATCAGGGTGCTGGCCACCATCGGCCCCCAGCCCCCGCCCCCCACGGCATCCAGAAAACCACCCCCCACACCCAGCGCGCGCACCTTGTTGGGTGACAGCTCTGTTGCCGGCGGCGGGTGCAGGGCCTTCCACAGGATCACCCCGCCCATGGCCACCAGATAGATGGACACGATGGGACGGATCAGTTCCCCCGACACGCCGGATAGAACATAGGCCCCCAGCCCCCCGCCAACCATACCCGGAATCGCCAGACGCCAGACCAGTTCCGGGCGGATATTGCGGCGGCGCCAATGGGCAAAGCCCGACGCACCGGTGGTGAACATCTCCGCCACATGCACGCTGGCGCTGGCCGTGGCAGGCGGAATGCCCAGGGACATCATCACGCTGCTGGCAGTAACGCCATAGGCCATGCCGATGGCCCCATCCACCATCTGTGCAGCGAACCCGACGGCCATGAACAGCAGGATGTCTTCGATCATAAGGGGGGTTATCTTCCTTGCTTATCGGAAGGTGCCTGCCGCTGGCGCAACCAGCGGCGGCTATCCATTAACAATCTTCTCCAATGTCTGTGCCATATGCGGGGGCGGCTCCGCCACCGCCGATACATGGATTTCAGCAGAAAAGGCGAAATGAACGCCCCGGGCCATCAGATGCAGCCCGGTTTGCGGCGGCATCTGCGCCCCATAGATCGGGTCGCCCAGCAGCGGCATTCCCATATAGGCGCAATGGGCGCGAATCTGGTGCATCCGGCCGGTGCGCGGGTGCAGTTCCAGCCAGGACAGCCGGTCATCGCTGGCCAGCAGCCGCCAATCGGTCAAGGCCGGCTTGCCGGCAAGGTCGACCACCACCTTTGACGTACCGGGGATGCGCACTTTCAACAGGGGCATATCGATGCTGCCGGCATCGCCCTTCGGTCGCCCCTCCACCACCGCCCAATAGGTTTTTGCCACCTTGCCGGCCAGGAACAGGTCGCCGATGCGGGCGGCAGCGGCAGCATCGCGGGCCAGCACCAGACAGCCTGCCGTATCCTTGTCCAGCCGGTGGGCCAGACGCGGCGGCTCCTCCCGCTCATCGGTCAGATGCGGCAGATAGAGTTCCAGATGGTCGGTGGTTTTGGTCCCGTAATGAACCGGCAGCCCATAGGGCTTGTCGATCACCAGCACATGATCATCACGGTAAAGCACGCGGGCGCGCATATCCGCCGCTGTCAAAGCCATGGGTCCGGCCCTCATTCCGTGGCCAGCCGCGCCTCGGCCATCTCGGCAAATTGCTGCAAGGCAGGGTCGCGCCAATGTTTGGTCCGGCGCAATTCCTCCATAGCCAGTTCCAGCACGGAGCGGGCCAGCGCCGCCTCCCCGCCGGACAGCGGCTCCGGCTCCTTCAACCGCTGGGCGACGGTGCGAGTCAGGCCGGGGTCCATCAGCCCCATCCAGCTGCCGGCCTCCGCCCCCAGCCGGTTGCCCAGCTGCGCCAGCCGGATGGCATGGGCCAGCCGCTGCGAGGCCGAGGCGTAACCGTTGCGGGAGAAGCAGCCGCGATAGGCATCCCGCAGCCCGGCCACAACATTATCATGGAAGGAGGAAAAGCCGGTGCCCCAGAACAGGCTGCGCTTCAACACCGCGCGCCAGCGGCTGCAAAAGGCCAGGGTCCAGTCCAGCGCCTCAAAATCAGGAATCGGGCGGCTGGCGCTGCGCCCTTCCATCAGGCAGCGCTCCTCCAGCATGGGATAAAGCTCTGCTTCCACCCGGCGAACCATGCGGTCCAGGAAATCGCGTGCCAGGCTGCCATAGCGCATATGGTTGATCAGGTCCAAATCCTCAAACAGGGAGAGGATTACATCCAGATTACCCAGTTCCCGGTCCAGCAGGTCGCGCCGCGCCAGCGGCAGCGACAGGCCGGGCCGCACCAGTTGCCCCACCCCCATGGCACCCAGGATTTCTTCCGTCAGGGCAAAGCAGGTACGCCCCAGATGGCGGGTCAGCGCCATCACCGTCGGTTCCTGCCAGGGCTGCGGCCCGTGCAGCAGGATCATCCGGCCGGCAATATAGTTCCGATCCACATGCAGCAGGGCCAGGGGGGCCAGCACTCCGACACCCGGGACCAGGGCCGCCACCCGCCCATCCAGCCCCTGCGCCGGGTTACCCACCATGGCGGCCAGGGCATCCGGGTCACGGGCGGCCCGGCGCAACTGTTCATGCAGCTCTGCCATCGCCCGCCCCTGCGCCAGCACCCCCTGCATCAGGCGCAAATCCTCAATGGTCAACGGCCTTGGGTCAAACCCCAGGCGAATCCGCCTGGCCTCCAGCCCGCGCCAGCGGTTGGTCTCCTCCAGAAAGGGGCGAACGGCGCCGGCCGTGCCCAGGGTGGCTGTCAGCACCTCTGCCGCGCGCTTGGCCAGGTCCACCTGCAGGGCCACCACCTCCGGCAGGCCGAACACGGCGCGCAGCGGGCGGGACTGGGCGCGTTCAGCCAGCATGGCATCTGCCTGCCGGGCGAACGGCCCGATGGATTTGTCGACCAGCCTGATCCACAAGGCCCCCACATCCAGTGGATGCAGGGTGCCCGGGCTGGCAAATTCCGGCCGCAGCAGGGCGGAATCACGGGTCATGTAGCGCTGAAACAGCTCGGTGAACAGGCGGCGGGCGTGCTGCTGGCGCAGGGCGTTCAGCTTGGCCACCAGGGCACGGCGCACCGCCTGCCGGCGTGCGGTATCCCCCTCCAGCCGTTCCAGTTCCTCGAACAGCCGGTCGGCCTCTTCCGTCGGCAGACGGGCAACCAGATCGTTAATGGTACTTTCAGAGACGTTCATGGCGCTTCTGGCAAAAGCCGTCCTGTTCATTATCTAGCGCGCTTTCGTGTATGCCACACCAACTTCATGAACACCCTATGCAATTGCACCCATCGGGAAAATCGACAGGCAGTGGGCCGGAACACCGGCCGCTTTGCTGAATTGCGAACAGACCCATGCCAGTTTGCTTTGCCAGCGGCCAATTTCCTGCACATAACGCAACCGGTGTCAGGTGGACAGACACGGGCTTTACGCGGCATTCTGTCCCGTATGACAGCCGCGCCCGGTGCCCCCACCATGTCCATGCCTTCCCCCGCCCCATTCGTGTTCCGCTGGCGCGATGAGGCGGGCCAGTGGACAGAGGTGAATTGCTGGGCCGCCAGCCGGCGGGAAGCGGAAATCTATGCCAGCCGCGCCGGCTGGCCAGGCCATGACGGCACAAGGTTGGGCCGCTACCGCGCCTGGCTGGAACAGACGATCAAGGGCACGGATGAAAACTGAAAAAGAGGCTTGACGAAAGCAGCTGTTTTATCTACACAGCGGCTCCCGATCGGAATGGCGGTCGATGGCACTGTAGCTCAGCGGTAGAGCAGGGGACTCATAAGCCCTTGGTCGCGTGTTCAAATCACGCCAGTGCCACCATCCCCTCCCGACGACAGGATATGCGCCCGTATTTCTACATCACGGCATTCGGCCCTGTGGGCCCGGGTTTCGGCACTGTAGCTCAGCGGTAGAGCAGGGGACTCATAAGCCCTTGGTCGCGTGTTCAAATCACGCCAGTGCCACCATTCATTCGCCCCGCCGGCCCCAGCGCCCGGCGGGGCGTTTTGTTTTGGCCTCCCCCCTCCCAACCCATTTTTCAACGGTTTCCTCACCGAATGGATAGAGGGAACGCCGTTTGCGCCTGCGGGAAGCTCGGTTAATTACGAGTAAACCTTCCCCTGTGTAGCGGCCCGCAATCCCGGCGGTGGCGCTTCGTCCCCTGGTACCGCCCCCGGAGCATCGCCCATGCTCAGCCTGCGCAGCATCATCGGCCTGTCTTTCCTGATCCTGACAGCCACCACGACGACCCTTTGCGGCGCCTATATGGAGGGCGAAGCCCAGACCACCCTGCGGCGGGAGGTGGGCAGCATGTTGGCCAGCATCGCCGATGGCATGGCCGACAAGATCAATGGTGACATGCGCCACCGGGCCAGCCAGGCCCTGCTGCTAACCCAGTTCGGTGGGCTGACCGATCCGGTCCATGCCCAGCGCACGGTGGATGAGATCGTGTCCCTGGACCCGACCGCCTCCTGGATCGGCGTCACCGATGCCCAGGGCAATGTGATTGCCGGCAGCCGGGGCGTCCTGACCGGCAAGAGCATCGCCAGCCGGCCGGTCTTCACGGAAGGGAGCAAGGGCCTGTTTCTCGGCGATGTGCATGATGCCGTCCTGCTGGCCTCCCTGCTGCCGAACCCGACAGGGGAGCCGGTGAAATTCGTCGATGTCGCCGCCCCCATCCAGGGGCCGAACGGCGCTGTCGTCGGTGTGCTGGCCATGCATTACAGCTGGACCTGGGTGCGCGATCTGGCCCGCAACCTGCTGCGGCCGGTCTCCAACCATGAGGGGATGGAGGTGATTGTCGTCGCCCGTGAGGGAACTGTGCTGCTGGGACCAACGGCGATGATCGGCCATCCGCTGGCCTTCGCCCCTCGCCCGGGTCAACGGGGGTGGGAGGAAAGGCGCTGGCCGGATGATCATGCCTATCTCACCGGCTATTCCACCGGGGTGGATGGGGCAATGGTCAAGGATCTGGGCTGGACGGTTATTGTCCGCCAGCCCATGGACAAGGCCATGCAGGCTGTCCAGCATATGCGGAACCGGGTCTATCTGGTGGGAATGCTGCTGGCAGCCTTGCTGGGTGGCATTGGCTGGCTGACTGCCGGCATCATCACCCGCCCCCTGCGTGCCATCACCAAGGCAGCGGAACGCATCCGCCAGGGCGACAAGGATGCAGCCATCCCCATGGTGGGCGGGGCCCGCGAAACCCGCATCCTGTCGCAGACCCTGGGCGATCTGATCAATAATCTGGTGACCAGCAACGGCGCCCTGATCGCTTCGGAAAAGGCGCTGGCCCAGATGGAGGATATCGCCTATCAGGACAAGGTGACCGCCCTGCCCAACCGGCATTTCTTCGAGCATTATCTGGGGCTGGCACTGGCCCGCGCCCAGGCCACGGACGAACAGCTGGTCGCCCTTTATATTGATCTGGACGGTTTCAAGCCGGTGAATGACCAATATGGTCATGATGCCGGCGATGCCGTGCTGTGGCAGGTGGGAGCGCGGTTTTCCACCGTGCTGCGCCAGAATGACCTGATCGCCCGCATTGGCGGCGACGAGTTCGCCGCCTTGCTGCCCTGCGACGGGGCAGACGGCCATGCGGAGGGGGCGGCGGTGGCCGCCCGCCTGTTGGCCGCCGTGGCACAGCCGGTCAGCATCCAGGATGGAGGCGTGACGGTGAACGTGGGCTGCAGTATCGGCATCGCCGTCTGGCCGCTGGACGGGGACGATGCCGAAACGCTGCTGAAACATGCCGATGCAGCACTTTATGAAGCCAAGAAACGCGGCAAGAACCGGGCGGTGCATTACCCGGCCCTGGTGTCTGAACTGACGCTGGGCCTGCCCTGTCACGATTGAACTGGCGGATCATCGCCCCTACCATGGCGGGCATCGGAGGCGCCAAAGCCTTCCCCAGGGAGTGTCCCCATGGCCCGCAACCGCCGCCCGTCGCTTTACCTGATCCCCGCCATTCTGCTGGCCTTTATCTTCGTGATTGTGCCCGGCCTGCCCTTCGATTTTCTGCCAGATGGCGTGCGCAGCGTCTGGGACGGGCTGGTCGCCCCCCTTCGTACCCCCGTCACCCAATTCTGGTGGGGCTATATCAGGGGGGCAACGCAGCAGCCCTTGTTCAATCTGGTCAGCTATCTGACCCAGGTGGCGATTCTGGTCACGCCCTGGATCATCATCCGCCTGATCTGGATCAGGCGGCAGCGCGCCGCTGGGCCGTTCCGCTGATCCAGCCACCGCCCAGCATCCGTTCCCCATCATAGAAAACGGCTGCCTGACCGGGGGAGATGCCATGCTGCGCCTCCTCCAGATCCAAAGTGGCATTGCCGTCGCCATGCAGCAGCAGCACGGCCGGCGCCGGGTTCTGGGCGGAGCGCAGCTTCACCATCACCGGCATCGGCACACCGGCGGCCGGGTTACCCAGCCAGTTGACCTCCCGCACCTGCACCCGATCGCGGGCGAGTGCCGCGCGGGGACCGACAATCACCTGATTGGCCACGGGGTCGACACGCACGACGTAGAGCGGATCAGCCTCGTCCCCGCCCTCCCCCTTACGGCCACCGATACCCAGACCCCGGCGTTGGCCGACCGTATAATTGATCACCCCGTCATGCCGGCCCATCAAAGTGCCATCGACATGCACAATCTCCCCGGGCCGCACGGCACCGGGGCGCAGCTTCTCCACCACCTTGGCGTAACCGCCGGTGGGGACGAAGCAGATATCCTGGCTGTCCGGCTTGTCCGCCACGGCCAGGCCCAGCTCATCGGCGATGGCGCGGGTTTCCGTCTTCGGCTTCATGCCCAGGGGGAAGCGCAGGAAATCCAGCTGTTCCTGGGTGGTGGCAAACAGGAAATAGGACTGATCGCGGCTGTGATCGGCCCCGCGCAGCATCTGCGCCTTGCCATCAGCACCGACGAGGCGGCGGGCATAATGGCCGGTGGCCATGCATTCCGCCCCCAGCTCGCGCGCCTGATCCAGCAGATCCTTGAACTTGACCGTCTGGTTGCAGCGCACGCAGGGGATGGGGGTTTCGCCCTTCAGATAGGTATCGACGAAATCATCCATCACCGAATTGCGAAACCGGCTTTCGTAATCCAGCACATAATGCGGGATCTCGATCTGGTCGGCCACGCGGCGGGCATCATAGATATCTTGGCCCGCACAGCAGGCCCCCTTCTTGCCCACCGTCATGCCGTAATCATAAAGCTGCAGGGTGATGCCGACGACATCATAGCCCTCCCGCTTCAACATGGCGGCTGCAACGGAACTGTCAACGCCGCCAGACATGGCGACGACGACGCGGGTGTCGGCGGGCGACTTATCGAGACCAAGGCTGTTCATGGGCGCAAATATAGGCCGCCCCCCGCCCCGCCGCCACGGGGATGCAAAGCAAAGCGGCTATGAAGGGGCGGTGGGGCGGATGGGGATATACCAAGGGGCATAGAGTACACGCCGCGTGGAGGCCAAGGCGGCGGATGCCGCCGCCCGGCGTCTGAGAGTCGGGCCAGGAACTCTTAATTATTTTCCAATATCTTAACCGTCATTCCCGCGAAGGCGGGAATGACGGTAGAGAAAGGGCAAGGCTTCGAAAGGCGAGATAACTTTCTGGACAGATATCGAGGAATTACTGCCAGATATTGATCTGGCCGCCGCTGCAGCGATAGTTCCAGCGCTGGCCTTCCCACCAGATGTTGCCCTCATACTCATTGCCGGTGAAGCGCGAACTGCCGCTCAAGCCATAGCGCTGGATGAAGGCTTTCTGCACCTCCCGCTGGCAGCTGTTGCTGGGGTTGGGATTGGCATCCCACTGGTCGCCCCGATCCTTGTTGCCGCGATTATCCCAGATGATCCCATCGTCATCGGCGCGCCGATCCGGCCGGCGATTATCCTCCCACGGGTCGCGCTGGCCCCAGCCCGGCCGGCGATCATCCTCCCACCGCCGGTTATCCCAGCGCCGGTCATCCCAATCGCGGTCGCGCCCGTCGCGCCAGTTATCCTGCACCTCCCGCAGGGAGCTGATGCCACCGCGCAGATTCTTCACCTCCGCCGTATTGGCGATACGGGCGCCGCCGGCGAAGGTCTGGCAATGATCGTAGCGCTTGTCCTTGCAGATCTCCCAGACACCCGAATGCACGATGACGGAGCGGGCCCGGTCATTCCAGGGCGGAATCTTGGCCAGCGAATCGACATCATCGCGGATGGTGATGCGATCCCCACGGAAGTCCGGTTCGGCATAAAGCGTCACCGCCCCGGCCAGGGCCGCCCCCGACCAAGCCATGCTTGCCAACCCAAGGGTGATCGCAACGATCTTCTTCATCTTCTGTCCAAGGGGCCAACCCACCCACCATGGGCCGCCAGCCCCCCTCCCGTCCTGCTGTCTTCCGGCCATCGCCGGACAGATCATCACTGTCGCGTGGCTTTATGGCGCAGCAAGGGCACAGGCGCGGCACAATTTCGTTGTGGATTGAAGATGGACAGAGGGCACATGACCAGACAGTCTGTGCTGCCGATTGCGCAGACCGGGAGATAGTGCAACCCTCATGACCAACATCACACGGCGCAGCATTATGGGCGGCGGCCTGTCCCTGGGGCTGGCCCTTGGCCTGCCAGGGACGGCCAGTCTGGCAGCAACACCAACGATCCTGAATATCGGCCTCGGTCCCGATATCGACACGGCCGACCCGCACCGTTCCACCACCATCGTGGCCGGCGGCCTGTTCGTGGAATTGTGGGAAGGGCTGACCAGCTTCGATGCCGCCGGCACTGTGGTGCCCGGTGTCGCCACATCTTGGGAAACCAGCGCCGACGGGCTGCGCTGGAATTTCACCCTGCGCCAGGATGCCAAATGGTCCGATGGCAGCCCGGTGACGGCCGATGATTTTGTGTTCGCCTGGCGCCGCGCCGTGACGCCTGCCACCCGGCTGGGCCTGCCGGAATGGATCGCCCCCATCCGCAACGCCATGCCAATCATGCGGGGGGAAAAGCCGCCGGCTGAACTGGGCGTGCGGGCCATCGGCCCCTATCAGCTGGAAGTGCTGCTGGAACATCCCAAGCCGGATCTGACCGTCTATACCGCCTATTGGGTGCTGAGCCCGCTGCACCGCGCCTCGGTGGAAAAGCATGGCGACAGTTTCCCGCAGCCGGGCAAGCTGGTGGGCAATGGCCCCTTCATCCTGGATGCCGCCATCCCGCAGAGCCATTATGCCCTGAAGCGCAACCCGCATTACCATGGCGCGGCCAGCATCGCCGCCAGTGCTGTGAATTACCATGTCACCGAAGATCTGCAGACGGAGATGAAGCGTTTCCGCAGCGGGGAACTGGTGGCCACCAAGGAGGTGCCGCCCACCCAGCTGGACTGGGCGCGCAGCAACCTGGCCGACAGTCTGCGGCTGGCGCCCCGCGCCTCCACCTTCTTCCTGGTGCCCAACCTGACCCGTGCGCCTTGGAAGGAGAATGCCAAGCTGCGCCAAGCCCTGGCGATTGCCATCGACCGCAAGACCATTGTGGAGAAGATCGCCCGGGGGAATGAGCCGCCAGCCTACAGCATGACGCCGCCGGGGCTGGTCGGCTATCAGCCGCCGGAGCCGGACTGGGCAAAGCTGGGCGATGCTGACCGGGTGGCCCTGGCCCGCCGCCTGTTCGCAGAGGCCGGGTACGGCCCCGGCAGCCAGACCCTGCCGCCCATCGAATTGCTGTACAACACCAACGAGCTGAACCGGCAGGTCGCCGTGGCGGTGGCCGCCATGTGGCAGCAGGTGCTGGGGGTGAAGACCACCCTGTCCAACCAGGAATTCAAGGTGGTGGTCAGCCGGATGAAGGAACATTCCTATCCGGATTTCGCCCGCATCTCCTGGGCGGTGGGGCTGGTGACCGAATATCTCAACCTGCTGCGCTCCCGTGCGGAGGCGCTGGGGCCGGGCTATCGCAACCCGGTTTTCGATCAGGCGATGGAGGCGGTGGATGCCAGCCTGAGCCTGGAGGGGTTTCGGGCGGCCCTGGCCGCTGCGGAAAACATCGCCATGGCCGATATGCCGATGATCCCGATCATGCGGCAATCCAGCCGCCGGCTGGTCAATCCAGCCCTGAAAGGCTGGGTGGACAACCCACTGGACCTGCATCCGGCCAAATTCCTATCCGTTTGATCGCCGTGGGGGGCGCGACGGGCGGATAGCATTGTTGCATGATGAGTGCAGTGCCACGGCGTGAATTCCTACCACCGGGGTGTTGCAATCATCATGGAAAGGCAAGTGCATGGCCCGCTTCTGGCCATTGGTCCTGATGCTTATTCTAGTGCTGCCCGGTCTTCCCGCCGATGTGCGGGGGGAAGTTGTACGGTTCGGCCTGCGGGAAGCGGCACCGATGGTGTTGATGCAGCCCGATGGTCGCCTGTCCGGACTGGAATATGACATCGTCCAGGCCGCCATGCAGGCGGCGGGCATGGAACTGCTGCCCTATCTCGGCTCCAACGCCCGGCTGGCCATGGCCGCCGATGGCAAGGCGGTTGAGGCATTCGCCCCAGTGGTCGGCCCGCCACCAGAGG
This sequence comes from Niveispirillum sp. SYP-B3756, assembly GCF_009495745.1. GTDB lineage: Bacteria > Pseudomonadota > Alphaproteobacteria > Azospirillales > Azospirillaceae > Niveispirillum. Next base: position 59,063 of record NZ_WIDQ01000015.1, on the reverse strand, counting down.
GCGTCACCCTCACTGACAGCTATCTGACCTATCATAATGTGGCGATGAGCCTGCGGGAGCGACGGATAAAGCTGGAGCGGGTCAGCGATCTTGGCCGTTACCGGGTGTTGGCCTTCCAGCGTGCCACCCAGACCCTGGGACCGGAATTCGCTGCCGCCGTCGCCGGCTGTCCCTTTTACCGGGAGGAACCCAAGCAGGCGCTGCAGGCGGCGGGCCTGCTTTATCAGCGCTATGATGTGCTGATCGCCGATTCCCGCATCCTGCGCCACCATCTCGGGCCGACACCGGTGACAGAACACCGGCTGTTCGCCCCCAGCCCCTACAGTGCCGGTTTCCGCGACCCGGCCCAGGCTGCCCGCTTCAATGAGGGGCTGCAGCGGATCAGGGCCGATGGCACCTATGCGGCGATCCTTGCCCGCTATCCGACCCTGTCGGACGATCCGACCATCAACTGAAGCGTCTTCCGTCCAACCGGACCGCCCGCACCCGGTTGATGATTGACCAGCGGTCGGCAATTTCCCCCACCGGGGCCACGGTCCAGTCCCATTCAGAACCGGCGGGCAGGCTGGCACCGAACAGCGGGTCTTCCACCTCCACCACCACGCCCTGATCATTCAGCACATGGCGCGCTATGTCGCCAATCAGCAGGGTGGGGCAGGCAAAACCGCGCAGATGCGCCAGATGGGCTTCCACAATGGCCCGGCCCAGGGCCACCGAATTGGTTTCCGGCCGGTGGCGCAAGGTCTGGCGCAAGGGCACCAGCGGCAATTGCGAGACCAGATTGGCGGACACGACAAGGCCGATACGCGGATCATCCCAAAAGGCGGTGATCGGGGGCGCCGCCTTTGTGCCCCCCTCTGCCGCTTTCCAGACGTCAGCCATGCCCGTCAGTTCCTGCGTCACCAGTTCGATCCCCGCATGGCGCGCCGCCAGACGGCGGGCTGGCGGCGGATGGGCCACATCCACCAGCAACAGCCGGGCGAAGCGGGCCAACAACTCCGCCATGGGCAGATCCAGGCAGGGGCCAGCGCCCAAAATCAGAGCCGTATCCCGATCCGGCGGCACATCGGCCATGGCACTGATGATGGCCGCGCGGGTCCGGCGCTGATGCGGGGCCCAGGCGGCGGCACAGCGTTCCGCCCGGCTGAGGCAGGCCACCGCCGCGTAACGATAGCCCAGCGCCACCAGCCCCTTGGGACAGCGGGTTCTGAGGCTGATCAGCCATTCACGCAGCATGGGACCATCCACCGGACATGGAAATGGCCCGCCGGACAGATGCCGGCGGGCCACGAAAAACGGGGAGACGCGCCCCAAGGGCTTAAGGGGTGGCTGTCGCAGGATGGCTGATGCGCTGGCGCAGCGCCTCCAGCAGGGCGTCGAACTTGCCGCCATTATTCTCAATCACGGAGGCGAATTCCGAACGCTGCGTCTGGCTCATGGAGACATTCTCCACCACCACATCGACGATCTTGTAGCCGCCATCCTTGGCACGCACGCGCCAAGCCACATTGACCGGTGGACCATTGGGACGCAGCACCTGGCTGACCACCACCGCGTCACGCTGGCCGGCCGGCTGGGCACCGCTGACCTTGAAGCTTTCACCGGCATATTGGCTGAAACGCTCGGCATAGACCTCCACGATCATCCGCTCGAACAGGTCCATATATTCCTTGCGCTGCGGCTCCGTCGCGGTGTTCCAGTACCGGCCCAGCACGAAGCGGCCGATGGTGGCGACATCGAAATTATCATTCAGCAGCTGGCGGAAGATCTCCTTTGTCTGTTCCTTGGAGACTTTGGAATCCGCCAGCGTGGCGATGGCCTTGTCACCCAGCGACTGCACGAAATCGGCGGCTGCCTTCGCCCCCTGGTCCGCCTGGGCCTGCGCCGGCTGTGTCGCCACAACAGGCATGATCGCGGCACCAAAGCCGGCCATCAGCATGAAAGCGGCACCAGAGAGAAGCGAACGGCGATTATTGGTCATGGTCATCACGGGGTTCAGTCCTTGTTTCTGGCGTCAACATCGTTCTTTACCGCAAGGCAAACAGTGATGGACGTCACGGGGAATGCTGATAGGCCGGTTCCCGTCATTTGGCATCCCCATAGTCCGGTATAGCTGGCAATTGGGACGGATCTGGGGCGCCATCGCGGATCAGACCATTACGCCGCTGGCGATAAAGCGAACGCATTGCGGCATAGTAATCGAGACTATTACGTTTCAGATCATCCAAAGGTTCCAAAAGCTCGGCGCGCGTGTCGAGCCCGACCAGCCCGGCACGGGTATAGATGATCCAGTCGCGGTCTGTGTTCTGTGCCCAGTTCGTCACCGGGTCGGCATAGGCCTCCCCGGTCAGGCCCACAGCGTCACGCACGGAAGACGGCCCCAGCAGCGGCAAGACCAGATAAGGCCCTTCCGGTACGCCCCAGACCGCCAATGTCTGGTCCAGGCTTTCATATTCATAGTTCAGCCCATTCTCCGCCGCGACGTCGATCAAGCCACCCAAACCAACGGTGGTGTTGATCACAAAACGCCCCAGCACGGTGCCGGCACCACCGACATCGCCCTGCAAAAGCTGGTTGGCGAAGTCCAGCGGGCTGCGCAGGTTGCGCATGACATTACGCACGCCGGTGCGGGCCGGTGCCGGCACCACCGCCTTATAGGCCACGGCAAGCGGGCGGATCAGCACCGTATCCACCCCGTCATTGAACCAGAAGACGGCCCGGTTGAAACCTTCCAGTGGATCATTATCCGATGCCGGCCGGGGTGTGGCCCCCTGCCCCGGCGCATTGCCCTGAAGGGCCGTGGTCGCCGGGTCACCGCCCACGGGCATTGTACCGCCGGGGCCGGCATAAAAATTACCAGCCATGCCGGGATGGTTCGCCCGGTCGGTACCGGTGCCACAGGCGGTCATGGCGAGGGCAAGGAAAGGCAGGGCCAGCCAGCCCCGGGCACGACTGATCATCGGCTTCGTTTGCTGCATCGGCTTCGCCATCTCCCATCAGGGCGCCCCGGCAAGAGGGGCGGATCAGCCCTTAACGCTTTTGCACAGCGATCGGATCGTCGCCCCATCTACTGGATGGATGCACGGCAGCCATTTACATCGCATAAAGATATCTTTATATATTGATGCAGAGAATGAAAGGTCAGGTGCCATGGATTTCCTGTTGAATGCGCTGAAGGCAGCGGCGGAGCCGACAAGGCTGCGGATGCTGTCCCTGTGCGCCCATGGCGAATTGTCCGTGACTGAGCTTACCCAGATTCTGGGGCAGAGCCAGCCGCGTGTTTCCCGCCATCTGAAATTGCTCTGCGAGGCGGGGTTGCTGGAACGGTTCCGCGAAGGCATCTGGGCCTATTACCGGCTGGCGGAGCGCGGCAATGTGGCGGAACTGGCCCGGACCCTGGTCGATGCCATCCCTGCGGATGATGCTGGCCTGTCGCTGGATCTGGAGCGGCTGGAGACGATCAAGGAAAGCCGCCGCGCCGCCGCCCAGCTTTATTTCAGTGAGAATGCCGCCCGCTGGCACCAGATTCGCAGCCTGCATGTCCCGGAACGGGAGGTGGAGCAGGCGCTGCTGTCGCTGCTGCCGGCTGAGGGCGTGCATGATCTGCTGGATGTCGGCACCGGCACCGGCCGGATGCTGGAACTGTTCGGGCCCCGCATCAGCCATGGGCTGGGCATCGACAGTTCGCGCGAAATGCTGGCGGTGGCGCGGGTGAACCTGGAAAAGGCCGGGCTGCGCCATTGCCAGGTGCGGCTGGGCGATATGTACCAGCTGGCCCTGCCGGGCCAGAGCCAGGATGCGGTGATCTTCCATCAGGTGCTGCATTTCGCCGAAACCCCGGCCGAGGCCCTGGCAGAGGCGGCACGCCTGCTGCGCCCCGCCGGCACCATGCTGGTGGTGGATTTCGACCGGCATGAACAGGAATCCCTGCGTACCGATCATGCCCACCGCCGTCTGGGCTTCACCGATGCGGAAATGCGCGGCTGGCTGAAACGGGCGGGGCTGGACCCCGCACCCGTCACCCAATTGCCGGGCGATCCGCTGACTGTCTGCATCTGGCGCGCCGTGCGCCGGGCTGAAACCCCTTCTTTGTCCAACCGCCAAGCCGCCCTGTCTGGAGCCGCGTCATGAGCCTGCCCGCCACCGATCTTTCGGCCCCCCTGATCACAGCCCCCGGCGACCTGACGGTCAGTTTCGAATTCTTCCCGCCCAAGACGGAGAAGATGCATGAAAATCTCTGGGCGGCCATCCACCGACTGGCCCCGCTGAAACCGGCCTTCATGTCCGTTACCTATGGCGCGGGCGGTTCCACCCGCGAACGCACCCATGCCACGGTGACGGCCATTCAGGACCAGACCGGCATTCCCGCCGCCGCCCACCTGACCTGTGTGGCGGCGACCAAGGAAGAGATTGACGAGATCGCGCGCGCCTATTGGGATGCCGGCATCCGCCATATCGTGGCCCTGCGCGGCGATCCGCCGCCGCGGGCCGATGGCACCGGCGGCCTGGGCGGGCGCGGCTATGAACCGCATCCGGGCGGCTATGCCTATGCCGCCGATCTGGTGGCCGGGTTGAAGCGCATCGGCGATTTCGACATTTCCGTTGCCTGCTTCCCGGAAGTGCATCCGGAGGCACCCAGCGCCCAGGTGGATCTGGACAATCTGAAGCGCAAGGTGGATGCCGGGGCCAACCGGGCCATCAGCCAGTTCTTCTTCGATGCCGACGCCTTCCTGCGCTTCCGTGACAAGACGGCCGCCGCCGGCATCGACGTGCCGATGGTGCCCGGCATCCTGCCGATCCTGAATTTCAAGAAGGCGGTGGAGATGGGGGAGAAGTGCAATACCGCCATCCCCGGCTGGATGCGCGATCTGTTTGAAGGGCTGGACGAGGCACCGGAAACCCGTCACCTCGTCGCCGCCACCGTGGCCATTGAACAATGCCGTTATCTGGCACGGCATGGTGTGAAGCAGTTCCACTTCTACACCATGAACCGGGCCGATTTGACGGTTGCGATCTGTCACATGCTGGGCGTACGGGCCCGCGGCTGAGCTGACGGCGGGGTATCGGCCAGGGATCAGTCTGGCCGAACCCGGGGAGCATTGGGACCGTCCACCAAGGACCGGCGGGCTTCCTCGGCCTGCCGGCGTGCCTGTTCCTGTGCCTCCTGCTGGGCAGCACGGCGGCGGTCTTCTTCTGCCCGCTGACGGGCTTCATCAGCATCACGGCGGGCACGCTCTTCCCGTTCACGGGCCTCCTGCTGGGCCTGACGACGGCCTTCCTCCTCTGCACGGCGGCGGGCCTCATCGGCCTCCCGGCGGGCGCGGTCCTCACGATCCCGCGCTTCCTGCTGTTGAGCTTGACGGCGCCCCTCCTCCTCCACGCGGCGGCGGGCCTCATCCGCATCACGCCGGGCACGGTCTTCACGCTCCCGCGCTTCCTGCTGTTGAGCTTGACGGCGCCCCTCTTCCACGCGGCGGCGGGCCTCATCCGCATCACGCCGAGCACGGTCCTCGCGCTCTCGCGCTTCCTGCTGTTGGGCCTGACGGCGTCCCTCCTCCTCCACGCGGCGTCGGGCTTCGACCGCATCACGGCGGGCACGCTCCTCACGCTCCCGCACCGCATCCATTACGGACGAGCTAGATGAGCCGCCCAGGCTCCGCGCCGCCCGTTCAGCCGCCGCCCGCTCTTCGGCCCGCCGCTGCGCCTCAAACTGCTCCCGCTGGCGCTGAAACTCACGTTCCCGGTCGGCCCGTTCATCGCGTGGGGGCGGCAGCCAGCGTTTGTCCTTATCCCGACGATAATAGTCACGATCATCGTAGTAGCGGTCACGATAACGGCGATCGCGCTCATATTCCCAATAGCGATCACGGCGCCAGGCCGGCTCGCTCCAATATTCCTCTTCCCAGATCACCCGCCCATAGCTCGGCTTGGTGGTGACCGAACCAGTTGTATAGCTGCCTTCCGGGTTGGGCGGATAAAGAATGGCGAGAACCTCCTGCCATTCAGCCGGGCTCATGGCGCGGCCGGGGAGATTGCGCGCCGGATCGCCAGCACAGACGACCCGCATCGCCTCCACACGGGGGTGGAACAGGGGCACCTGCGGCCAGATATCCGGGGCGAGCGACTTCAGGCGCAGGATGTTGCTCGTCTGCTCCAGCGCCTCATCAGGGGTCAGCGCCCGCCCCGGAACCTGCGGCGTGCCGGCGCAGATGGCCCGCAACTCCGCCAGCCGCACCACCCTTTCACTGATTTCCTGGTTGCGCAGCCTGCCCTCTTCCAGGAATGGATCAGACGCGCAAGCCGACAGCAACAGAACGGCACCAAGCGGGATCACTGCCATTCGCATGATTGGGCATCCTTATTGGGGCGGTTTCGCCCGTGTTCTTCTATGCTGGTATTAATCCCATTGGCTTGTGGCAGAACGGCGGCAAAACCGGGCGGGAAAAATGCCATTATCGGGAGAGTCTGGCGGCGTTCATCGCTACCATGACAAAGCACAAAGGGGCCGGTCAGCTCTCTGCCGACCGGCCCCTTTGCCAACCCTCAACAACATCCAAAGACCGGTGACGAGACCCGCCACCAATGTCTAATCAATCGGCAAACGCCTCTTCCCAGCTGCCCTTGGTGGCAGCACGGGAATATTCGGTGGCGCGATTTTCGAAGAAGTTGGTGTGCTCAATCCCGTTCAGGATGGCATCCATCCAGGGCAGCGGGTTCTTGCCGACATGGTAGACATTGTTCAGCCCCAGCTGTTCCAGCCGGCGGTCGGCGATATAGCGGATATAGCGCTTCACATCCTCTGCCGTCAGCCCGTCAATCGGCCCCATTTCAAAGGCCAGATCGATGAAGGCATCCTCATGCTCCACAATCGTCTGGCAGGCCTTGTACAGATCCTGCTGCAATTGTTCGGTCCAGACCTCCGGATTTTCGGCGATGAAGGTCTTGAACAGGCGGATGATGGATTGGGTGTGCAGCGTCTCATCGCGCACCGACCAGGTGACGATCTGGCCCATCCCCTTCAGCTTGTTATGCCGGGGGAAATTCATCAGGATGGCGAAGCTGGCGAACAGCTGCAGCCCTTCGGTGAAGGCACCGAACACGGCCAGGGTCTTGGCAATGTCGGTCAGGCTGTCGACATTGAATTCCTGCATATAATCATACTTGTCCTTCATCTCCTTGTAGTGGAGGAAGGCCGAGTATTCCGCTTCCGGCATCCCGATCGTGTCGAGCAGGTGGCTGTAGGCGGCGATATGCACCGTCTCCATGGAGGAGAAGGCGGCCAGCATCATGCACACCTCGGTCGGCGTGAAGACGCGGCTGTAATGGCGCATATAGCAGTTATTCACCTCGACATCCGCCTGGGTGAAGAAGCGGAAAATCTGGGTGACGAGGTTCTGTTCCGACGCCGTCAGATTGTTGCGCCAATCCTTCACATCATCGGCCAGTGGCACTTCTTCCGGCAGCCAATGCAGGCGCTGCTGGGTCAGCCAGGCTTCATAGGCCCAGGGATAACGGAAGGGCTTGTAGACCGGATTCGGTGTCAACAAGGGAGAAGCCATGGCGGTGCAACGCTATATTTTGTGGTGACGACGCCAACCTAACACAATAGCCGGATCAGGAAAGCGCCTTCGATGGGGATTGATGTAGAGAAAAGGGGGCATCCCGGCAAGGGGGCCGGCAAAGGGCCAGGAATGCCCGGATTTCCTTACTCTTCACGCCAAGCCCGCATTGGGCCGTCGGCGAAGGCCAGGAACTCTTCGCGGGAGACGACGCCATCGCCATTGCGGTCCATCTGGCCAAGGCGGATGGCCATCTGAGCCAGGAATTCCGCCAATGTCACCCGGAAATCGGCATTGGCATCGGCCGACATCACCGGATCAATGCCCATGCGATATTGCGGCCGCCCCTGCGAATCACGGCTGGCCGTATCCGCCTCATCCGCCGTCAGATTGAGACGGCCGGGGCGGATGCGCCCACCGCCCTGTACCGGCGTGGTGCGATAGGGCGAATTGACGCGATAGGCCGTCATCTCCGCCGAGGTGACGAAGCCATCGCCATTCTGGTCATAGAGTTTAAAGGCGCGTTCGGCATCGGCGCGCATCTCCGCTGCGTCCAGCCGGCCATCATGGTTGGCGTCGGCCCGGTCGAACCAGCCCAGCATGGCGGCGCGATAGGCATCGGCATCCATGGTGGGGGCGGCCAGCAACTCACCCGCCGGGCTGACCGCCGCGTAGCGGATGTTGGGCAGCTTGTCCCTGCCGCCACCGCAAGCCGTCAGGGAAAGCGCCAGGGGGAGCAACAGCAAAGCCCGTGATAAGACACCAGCCACAAGAAACCCCCGCCTTTACACCAGAACAGAACCGCTATAGCGGCCACACCGCGATCAAAGGCTTAACGGATGACAGGCAAAGCCGAAAGCACAAAGGCCGTTCCGGTTCTGGTTCTGGTCACATCCTGCCGGAAGACCGGCGGTGACCACCGCCGCTACGCCCACGGGTGGGCTTCTCATCATAGGCTTGTTCTGCCCAGGTCTGCACCTCCGCCAGGGTGACCCGACCATCGTGATCGCTATCCATGGCAGCCAGCCGTTCCAGCGCCTTGTGGGTCAATTCCTCCAGCGTGACGCGGAAATCCAGGTTGGTATCGGCCGCCATGACAACATCGCCGCCGCCGACACCACCGGCCAGCAGGGGCAGGTCGGGCGGCGGCCCCTGCCGGCGTGGCAGGCGGCCCCCTTCCCCTTCATCGGGCCGGGGCGGACGCAGCGCCACCAGCCGGGCCTGGCGATATTCCGCCAGTTCGCGGGTATTGATGGCATGGTCGCCATCCTTGTCCATGGCCTGGAAGAAGCGGGCCGTATCCGCCTGCATCTCCGCCCGCGACAGCGCGCCATCCTTGTCCAGATCGGCCACCTGGAACCATTGGGTGACGGCGGCGACATAGGCGGCCTCGTCATGGGCGGGCAGGCCCAGCGGCTCGCCCGCCGGGCTGACCGCCACCCGTCCGCCCCGCATCCCGGCAAACCCGCCGCCATGGCCGGAGGGGGCATCGGGACGCGATGAACAGCCGGCCAGCACCAGAAGAAGCGCCAGCGCCGAACAGGTGAACCAGAGATGCCGCATCGTTCCATTCCATGGCTATGCCCCCGCCTTTCACGGGGCGGAGGCATTGGCCTGTCGGGCCATTCGGCAGTGGAAAGGCGGGATCAGGCAGCGCGCACCCCATCGATGAAACGGCTGATACCCTGGCGCATATCCACCGTCTTATGCGCCAACTCCCCGGCGGAAGCCAAAACCTGCCCCGCCGCAGATGCCGTGATGCCGGCTGCCTCTCGCACCTGATGGATGGTGCTGGAGACCTCCTGCGTGCCACGGGCGGCTTCCGAGGCATTGCGGCCGATCTCAGCCGTGGCGGCGGCCTGCTGTTCGGCCGCACTGGCGACACTGGCCACGACCCGGTTCAAGCGCTCCACCTGGCTGCGGATATCGTCGGTGGCGCGGGCGGTTTGGTTGGCCAGTGGCTTGACCTCGCTGGCCACCACGGCAAAGCCCTTGCCGGCCACATCCTGGATCAGGGCGACGACATCGCCAATCCGTTCCCCCGCGGCTTCCAGCGCTTCCACATAGTCGCGGCTGCAAAAACCCTAGACAAATCCTGGGGCACAACGCCCGCTCAACCTTAGCGAGGGCTAAGTCCCGCGCTTAGCTGGCCCGCATCATCTTGCCCCAGCAGCACTGGCCAAACAAAAACCCCACCGCTGGTCAGACAGCGGCGGGGTTCAACTTTAATCAGGTTTGATTTTTCCGAATAACTCACTGGCAGGCGAGGCATTCCTCATACTTGTTTGCTTCCACTGGGGCCACGGGCACCGGCTTGTCGGCCCCGATGGTCTTGGTCATGTTACTTTCCGCCCGCTGCACCGACAGGGAGCGCAGATAGTAGAGGCTCTTCACGCCCCGCTTCCAGGCCAGCATATGGATCTGGTGCAGGTCGCGCTTATGCACATCGGCCGGCAGGAAAACATTCAGCGACTGGCTCTGGCAGACATAGGGCGTGCGGTCGGCGGCATGTTCGATCAGCCAGCGCTGATCCAGTTCGAACGCCGTCTTGAACACGTCCTTCTCATCCTGGGTCAGGAAGTCCAGATGCTGGACGGAGCCACCGGTCAGCGTGATGTCGGACCAGGTATCCTCATCATTGCGGCCCTTCTCCTCCAGCAGCTTTTCCAGGTACGGGTTGCGCACCGAATGGCTGCCCGACAGGGTCTTATGGGTGAAGGCATTGGCGGCGTTCGGCTCAATCCCCGGCGACGCCCCGCCGGTGATGATGGAGATGGACGCCGTCGGCGCAATGGCGATCTTGTTGGAGAAGCGTTCCATGATGCCATATTCGGCGGCATCCGGGCACGGACCCCGCTCATGCGCCAGCTTCACCGACGCGGCATCGGCCTGGCGCTTGATCAGCGCGAACATGCGCTTGTTCCACACCTTGGCCATCACCCCTTCCAGCGGGATCATCTGGCTTTGCAGGAAGCTGTGGAAGCCCATGACGCCCAGCCCGACGGAGCGTTCGCGCATGGCGGAATATTTGGCGCGTTCCATGTCCGACGGGGCCTTCTGGATGAAGTCCGTCATGACATTGTCCAGGAAGCGCAGCGTATCCTCGATAAAGGTCGGGTGATCCTGCCATTCCAGGAAATATTCCAGGTTCACGGAGGAGAGGCAGCAGACGGCGGTGCGCTGCTTGCCCCAGGGGTCCAGACCCGTCGGCAGCGTGATCTCACTGCACAGGTTGGACATCTTCACATTCAACCCGGCCAGCTTGTGATGCTGCGGGATGGCGCGGTTCACATGGTCGATGAACAGCAGGTACGGTTCACCCGTCTCCACCCGCGCCGTCAGGATGCGGATCCACAGGTCGCGGGCCTTCACCCGGCGCAGGATGCGGCCATCCTTCGGGCTGGTCAGGCCCCATTCCTCATCATTCTCCACCGCGCGCATGAAGGCGTCGGTGATGGCGATGCCATGATGCAGGTTCAGCGCCTTGCGGTTCGGGTCGCCGCCGGTGGGGCGGCGCATCTCGATGAATTCCTCCACCTCCGGATGGGTGATCGGCAGATAGCAGGCGGCCGAACCCCGGCGGAGCGAGCCCTGGGAAATGGCCAGCGTCAGGCTGTCCATCACCCGGATGAAGGGGATGACGCCGCTGGTCTTGCCGCTATCCTTCACCTGTTCGCCGATGGAGCGCAGATTGCCCCAATAGGAGCCGATGCCGCCGCCCTTGGCCGCCAGCCAGACATTCTCGTTCCACAGGCCGACAATGCCTTCCAGGCTGTCGCTGGCCTCATTCAGGAAGCAGGAAATCGGCAGGCCACGGCTGGTGCCACCATTGGACAGCACCGGCGTGGCCGGCATGAACCAGAGGCGGGAAATATAATCATACAGGCGCTGGGCATGGGCCTGATCATCCGCATAATAGCTGGCAACGCGGGCAAACAAATCCTGATAGGATTCGCCCGGCATCAGATAGCGATCGTTCAGCGTGGCCTTGCCGAAGGCGGTCAACAGTTCATCACGGGTGCGATCGACGACCACGGCGGGATGTTTCACCATCTGCACCTGACCGAACACATCGCTACCCTGCGGAACCCATTCATTCACTTCGCCGTCGCGCATGACCTATCCCCGTTTTCCCCAGTGCAGACGCTGTGGATAACTTGCAGTGGACACAATATCTTGTTTGCTGAGGGGTCGGATCGTACCAAATCCCGCCCCCACCACAAGTGCTTTTTGCCGGCCTATCTCCCAAGAATAGGGTTGACTGGCGGTGTTCCAGGGCTTTTGGCTGATGCGGTCCGGCCATGCGTTACTGCGCACTTGACCCGGAGGGGTCGCTTGCCGCAGCCGCGCCAATGGGCGTATCAACAGGGGCATACCCAACGGGTCCATCTGGCAGGGGACGGTGATGTTCATCGAATGCTCCAACCTGATTTCCGGCAACGTTCCGGCACTGCATTATGGTGTGGCGGTGGCCGATCTGGATGGCGATGGGCAGGATGAGATTATCGTGGCCGGCTATGGCGGCCCGAATCGTCTGCTGAAATGGGATGGCCACCGGCTGGTCGATATCACCGACCCGCTGATCGCCGATCAGGGTCGCCGCGCCGTGGGGTTGGCCTGCGGCGACCTGGATGGCGATGGGCGGGAAGAACTGTATATCCTCAATAATGACAACCATTCGGGGCCCAAGCAGGTCAGCGACCGGCTGTTTGCCTGCTTCGGCCAGCGCTGGATCGACCTGCTTGCCCTGCCGGAGAATTTCGCCGCTGCCAACCGTTTCGCCGGCCGCAGTGTCGGCGTCATCGACCGCATGGGCAGCGGGCGCTATGGCTTCATCGTCGCCAACCATGGCGGGCCGCTGCGGCTTTATGAGATGGGCGCGCGGGGGCGGCTGCAGGATATGGCCGATGATTGCGGGTTGGATGGGCCGGGGGCCGGCCGTTCCCTGCTGGCGGCACCGCTGCTGGGCGGCCGGCCGGATATTTTCATCGGCATGGAAGCGGGGGCTAACCTGCTGTTCCGCAATGATGGCAGCGGGCATTTCCTGGAGATGGCGGAGGCGCTGGGGCTGGCCGATCCGGCCCAGGCAGCGCGCGGTGTGGCTCTGCTGGATGGGGAGGATGGGCGGTTCGATCTGGTGCTGGCCAATTGGCAAGGTCGCCACCGCCTGTACCAGCAAGGCGGCGGCGGTGGATTCGCCGATGTCGCCCCGCCGGAAATGGCGCAGACATCGCGCACCCGCACCGTCATCGTCGCCGATTTCGATAATGATGGGTACGAGGAAATTTTCTTCAACAATCTGGGCCAGCCTAACCGGCTGTTCGGCTGGCGGGACCAGCGCTGGGTCTTGCTGGATGCCGGCGACGCCACCTTGCCCCAGGGTTTGGGCACCGGGGCCGCCGTCGCCGATCTGGATGGCGACGGACAGTTGGAACTGCTGGTGGCCCATGGCGAACAGGCGGCCCAGCCGCTGTCCCTGTTCATCGCGGAGCCGCGCGGCCATCATTGGCTACGGGTGCGGCCGCTGACCCAGGCCGGCGCCCCGGCGCGGGGGGCGCTGGTGCGGCTGTGGTCCGGCGGACGACAGCAGATGCGGTCCATCTGCGCCGGTTCAGGCTATCTCTGCCAGATGGAGCCGGTGGCCCATTTCGGGTTGGGGGCGACCCATCAGGTGGATCAGGTGGAAATCATCTGGCCTGACGGGACCAGCCTGCGTCTGGATCGGCCGCAAAGCTGCCAGACGCTGACTATCCGCCATCCCTGAACCAGGGTCGTGGGACTGACCCTGGTTTTTACATGCTCCCTCAGATGCCGGGCGCTGCCTCCGGCAGCTTGGCTTACGCACCCATGGGGGCGCGGGCCGGCAGTCGCCGGCCTCCAAGGGTCATGTCCCATGACCCTTGGTGTCACTCCGCCTCACCATCATCCGTGCGCACGGGACGCGGCTTGATATAGGGGCCGATGGCCACACCATAGATGCGGGCCCAGAGCACGGCAGAGGCGGCCACCACCAACGGCTGAGTTAGGGCCAGCACCAGATTAGTGATCAGAAACAGCAGCACATTGTTGCTGGCCAGCGACCCCAGCACCAGCAGGAAAGAGGGGATCTGCATAGGCACGCTGACCAGCAGCAGGGCCAGGCAGGCTGGCAGGCCGCCCAGCCGCGCGGTGGCCTTCCAACTGCCGCCCAGCGCCATCGGCTGGTCCTGCACCACGGCCCCGATACCGGGCGCCAGCCGCGCCACCGGCCACAGCATCATCAGCAGACAGACCAGAATCGCCAGCAGATGAAACCAGTCCGGCAGCATGGCGGCAAGGGCTGGGGCGTCCACCGCCGGCCCGCCCTTGGGCAAGCCGCCGACCAGCCCGGTCAGCACCGCCATGACCAGGGAGGCGGGAATGATGGCCGCCAGCAAAGAGCCCAGAATTAAGGCCAGCACAATGCCGCCGGTGCGCCAGACACGCCCCTCAAACGGCATGTCCCAGAACTGGACCTGATCTTCCCCCAGCAGCAGGAAGCGCGCCCAGCGCACCGTCCACACCCCCACGCTCCAGATCGTGCCCAGTAGCGATAGTAGCAGCAGCAGATTGCCGGTACTGCCCTGCAGCCCCGTCATCTGGGCCACGCCCAGCACGGTCAGCACCAGGGCCGGCGCACCGGCAAAACGGATGACACGACCGGGATCGGCCAGCAACAGCAGGTAGACCGCCAGCGATTCACGCCAGGCAACGCGGAAATCCATCTTTTCCCCATTCCATCAGGCCGCCCTTCGGCGTCGGGCGCAAACGGTCTATCATATGGGAAGCCCGTCGCGCGACCACCATGACAGCGCGGCTGTAAACTGTCGCATCACCGCAGAAGTGGGAAAGTCGCCGCAACAGGTTTAAGGTAACAGCCCAGTTTTTTTGCCAGACGAGAAACCGGCCGGGCCATGACAGAAAATGCCCCTTCCCTTACCCTGGCGGTGGAAAGCACCGCCTTCCCCATCCGGGGCAGTTTCCGCATCGCCCGGGGGGCCAAGACCGAAGCGCGGGTCGTGACGGCCACATTGACGGCCGATGATGGCAGCATCGGCCGGGGGGAATGTGTGCCCTATGCCCGCTATGGCGAAAGCGTGGAAGGGGTGATGGCCGCGATCCAGGCGCTGGCCCCTGCGCTTGCGTCCGGGCGGCTGGATCGGGGCACGCTGCAACAGGCGCTGCCGCCAGGGGCCGCCCGCAATGCGCTGGATTGCGCACTGTGGGATCTGGCCGCCAAGCGAACCGGCCAACCGGCCTGGCGGCTGGCCGGGCTGGCGGAGCCGCTGCCGGTGACCACCGCCTTCACCCTGTCCATCGACACGCCCGAGGCCATGGCGGAAGCCGCACGCGCGCTGGCGGGCACAAGGCCGCTGCTGAAACTGAAACTGGCCGGCGATGGGGCCGATCTGGCCCGCGTGGCCGCCGTGCGGGCCGCCACCCCGACCGTGCGGCTGATCGTGGACGCCAATGAAGGCTGGAGCCTGGACGATCTGGCCCGCCTGCCCCGACAGTTCGCCGATCTGGGGGTGGAGATGATCGAACAGCCCCTGCCCGCCGGTCAGGATGCCGCCCTGGCCGATATCGACCGCCCCTTGCCCATTGGCGCCGACGAAAGCGCGCATGGGCTGGACGGGCTGGAGGAACTGGCCCGCCGCTATGACGTCATCAATATCAAGCTGGACAAAACCGGCGGGCTGACCGAAGCGCTGATGCTGAAGGCACGGGCGGAGGTGCTGGGCCTGCGCACCATGATCGGCTGCATGGTGGCCACGTCCCTGTCCATGGCCCCTGCCCTGCTGCTGGCCCAGGGCGCCGATTATGTCGATCTGGACGGGCCGCTGCTGCTGGCCCGCGACCGGGAACCGGGCCTGCGCTACGAGGGGGCCCTGGCCTATCCGCCGATCAGTGCCGTCTGGGGTTGAGGTGCCGCCAAAGGACATAATCCTTTTGGTCGGTGCTGGGTGTGTGCTTGGTGGCTTACCGGGGCTTCATTGTATGGCATGATCGGCATTCACGGCAGAGAACAGATACAGAAACCTTGATGAATACCGCCCGCGGCGCCCACTCCCTGCCTTCGCATGACATGCAGGTCATGCTGGCCCAGCACACATTGTTCGCCCGCGGCCATGCCGGCAAGCGGCTGGAGATGCGTCTGCAGAACCTTTCCGGGATGCGGCTGCATAATTTCGACCTGTCCCAATGCCTGCTGCTGGCCTGCAACCTGTCACATACGGATCTGGAAGGCTGCCATTTCCAGGCAGCTAACCTGTCCAACAGCCTGTTCATCGGCGCCAATCTGCGCCATTGCGATTTCACCCGCGCCGACCTGCGCGGTACCCGGTTCTATAAATCGGACCTGCAGCAGGCCAATATGACCGGCAGCGACATGCGCATCGGCTCCATCACCCTGAATAGCGGGGGGGTGCCGACGCAGCGGGAATTCACCACCGATCTCTCCTACTGCAACATGGAAGAGGCGACGCTGCGCGATGCCGTGCTGCATAAGGTGCGGCTGCGCGGCGTCAACATGCGCAATGCCGATCTCGCTGGCGCTGATCTCTCGGGCGCTGATCTGCAGGGCGTGGTGCTGCTGGGCACCACGATGGACCGGGCGATCTTTACCGGGGCCAATATCAAGAACGCCGTCTTCACGGTGAATGATGAAACCCGGCGCCTGTTCTCCGGCAATCCCGCCTTTGAGGAACATCTCTCCAACCTGCGGGAGACCGACCGCACCGTCGCCTCGCATGAGGAATGGGTGAATTCCGGCGGGCGCGCCGGCCAGCGGGCGGATTTTGCCGGCAAGGCCCTGCGCGGGGTTGATCTGCGCGGCCGCGAACTGTCGGCCGTCTCCTTCCGGGGGGCAGACCTGACGGGGGCGAAGCTGGCCCATGCACGGTTGGCCGCCGCCGATTTCAATGGCGCCACCCTGGCCTATGCCGAACTGGCCAGCGCCGATCTGCGCGGGGCCAGCCTGGAAAATGCCCGCCTGCTGCATACCAATGTAGATGCGGCCGATTTCGGCGATCTGGATTTGCGCGGCGGCGGCAAGCTGGCCACCCGCTTTGCCGGGGCCAGCGTGGAATGGACCAGCTTCAGCCTGTGCAACATCACGCCGGAGCAGATGGCCGGTGCCGTGCTGCGGGAATGCAGCTTCGCGGAGGTGGACGCCTGACCACAGGTGAATGATAAGACGCCAAAATCTATTAATAAGTTAATTATTTGTATTTTTATAAAAAGACGGCAGGATAGCGTTAACCAGCCACCGCACACATACGAGTTCAGTTTGCGCGCTGGCTTTTATGCTCTGCTGGCTGACTGACCGCTATCATGACCGACCTTTCCGGATCATCCACCCGTTCCAAGCAAAACCTGACATTGCTGCTGGCCCAACATTCGCTTTTCCTGAAAAAGCGCAACGGGAAACGGCTGGAATTGCGGCTGGCCAATCTGGAACGCACCAAGCTGCGTGGTTTTGATCTCTCCCAGAGTATCCTGCTGGCCTGCAACCTGTCGCAATGCGATATGGAAGGGTGCGGTTTTCGGGAGGCTGATCTTTCCAACAGCCTGTTCATCGGCGCGAACCTGAAACATTGCGACTTCACCCGCGCCAACCTGCGCGGGGCCAGGCTCTACAAGACCGATCTGGCCCAGGCCAAGCTGGATGGCAGCGACATGCGCATGGGCAACCTGACCATGCATCGCCGCAACAGCGAGGGGGAGCGCGACGTCATCAGCCGCGAATATGTCACCGACCTATCCTTCTGCAATATGGAGGAAGCCTCGCTTGAGGACGCGGTGATGCGCAAGGTGAAGCTGCGCGGGGTCAATCTGCGCAATGCCAATCTCACCAAGGCCGATTTCAGCGAGGCCGACCTGCAAGGCGTGGTGCTGCTGGGTGCCAATATGGATGGCGCCAATTTTTACAATGCCGATATCAAGGATGCCACCTTCACGGTCAATGACGCGACGCGGCGCATGTTCCAGGGCCTGTCGGCCTTTACCGAACATCTGAACAATCTGGCGGAGATCGACCGGCTGGTGGCCGCGCATGAAGAATGGGTGGATAGCGGCGGGCGCAGCGGCGCGCGGGCGGATTTCACCGGCCGCAAGATGAAGGGCGTTGATCTGCGCGGCCGCGAACTGTCTGCGATCTCCTTCCGGGGCGCCGACCTGTCGGGCGCCCTGCTCTCCCATGCCAAGCTGGCCGCCGCTGATTTCAACGGCGCCAACTTGCCTTATGCCGATCTGTCCAGCGCCGATCTGCGCGGTGCCGGCTTTGAGGGGGCGACGCTGCGCCATGCGCTGCTGGAGGCCGCCGACCTGACTCCGCTGGAACTGCGCGGCGGCGGCAGCCTGCCGCTGCGCCTGCGCGATGCCACGGTGGAATGGGTGGATTTCACCAAGACAGCGGTGCCCGACGGCCTGTTCAAGGGCGCCAGCGTACGCAACTGCGTGCTGCCTGAGGGGATGGCGGAAGACTGACCGCCATCCCGTCGGGGTGTCATCATATCAAGAGCCATGGATCATGGCTCTTGATATGACCAATTTCCCTCAATCGCCGGGCGCTGCCTCCGGCAGCTTGGCTTGCGCGGGCACGTGCCCCTTGGTATCAGACCAGCCGCAGCAACCGTTCGATCAGCAGGTCGAAGAAGCCATCGGCATCGGCCTGCATCATGTACTGCACATTGGCTGGGCGGCCGGTCTTCATATATTTGTCCACCACCGTCTGGCCGATGGTCAGCGGGCTGGCCGTCTCCACCGCCACATTGCACAGCTTGCCGGTAAACAGATCCGGCTTCAGCAGCCAGGCGATGGTGCAGGGATCGTGCAGCGGACCGCCATCGGTGCCGTATTTCGCCTCATCATAGCGGCGATAGAAATCCAGCATCTCATAGGTCACCTGCCCGATCGGGCCGGGAATGGCCTTCACCCGCGCCATCTGCCGCTGGGAGGTCAGCACCTGATGCGTCACATCCAGCGGGAACATCACGATGGGCGCGCCACAGCGCAGGACGATATCGGCCGCGTGCGGATCAACGAAAATATTGAATTCCGCCACCGGGCTGCTGTTGCCGCCCTCCGTCTGTGCGCCGCCCATCAGCACAATCTGCTTGATGCGCGGCGCGATATCCGGCGCGCGGGTCAGCGCGGTGGCGATGTTGGTCAGCGGCCCCACCGGGCACAGGGTCACCGTGCCGGCATCATGGCTGCGCAGCGTTTCAATGATGAAATCCACCGCGTGCTGTTCCTGCAAGGGCATGGTGGGCATGGGCAGATGCGGGCCGTCCAGCCCGGTTTCCCCATGCACTTCTGGGGCGGTGTGCAGGTCCAGGAACAGCGGGCGGTCGCAGCCGGCAAACACCTTCACATCGGTGCGGCGTGCCAGCTCGCAAATCTTGCGGGCATTCACCTCTGTCAGGTGCAGCGGCGCATTGCCGGCCACAGCGGTGATGCCCAACACCTCAATCTCTTCCGGGGAGCCGAAGGCCAGCAGCATGGCCACGGCATCATCCTGGCCGGGATCGGTATCAATGATGATCTTTTCGCGCGCCATGATTCTTGGTCCTTCCAGCAGGAACGATACAGATGCCAGCCTTTACCCGGAAAGGGCTTGAGAGAAAAGCGCCAACCGGCTTTGATGCGCCGGGTTATCCGGGGGGAGGCGACACTGCTCGCGCGTATTTTCAGCCATCTGGCCAATGGCGTCCTGCTCTATGCCATCTTCTATGCGCTGGTCTGGCTGTTGATGCTGAAGGCCGGCGCCTTGATGAGTGTTGCCTGGGGGGATGGTGTGCCCGATCTGGTGGATGGCGCGCTGGTGCCGTTCCTGATGAGCGCACTGGCCGCCTTCCTGGCCCATGCCGGCCTGCGGCTGACGCTGAAACGGCTGCGGCTGCGCCTGTCGACCCCAGAATCAACCGCCAGTTCGGTGTTTCTGGGCGTGCTGACGCTGCTGGCCTTCACCGGGGTGATGGGTGAAATTTTTGAGACCCCGGATTCGGTCTGGTGGTCACCACTCTGCGTTATCGTTGGGGCATGGGTGGGGGCGGCGATCCGCCGCCGCCTGCCCCTTTGAATCCGCTTCACAGGTTCCAGGCATCATGAGCAAGGCCATCGCCATATTCGATTTCGACGGCACGCTGATTGCCGGCGACAGCCTGCTGCCCTTCCTGGAACGGGTGGTGGGCAAGCGCAAGGCGCGCTTTGCCATGGTGCGGTCGCTGCGCGCCGCCGTGATGCGGGCCAGCCGGGGCAAAGGCGGGGATATCCGCACCCAGGTGAAGGCCGGCCTGCTGGCCCGCACCCTGAAGGGCGTGCCGGCGGAAAAGGCCCAGCAAGCCGCCGACGATCTGGCCGGCTGGCTGCGCTGGCACCCGCCGACGCTGAACGCCCTGCGCCGCCATGCCGACAAGGGCCACCGGGTGATTGTCGCCACCGGGGCGCTGGCGCTCTACATGCCGCGCCTGCTGGCCGATCTGCCGGTGGATGGGCTGATGGCGACGGAGATGGAATCGGTCGATGGGGTGCTGACCGGCCATATGCAGGGCGGCAATTGCGTGCGCGATGAAAAGGCCCGCCGGGTGGCGGAATTGCTGGAAAGCGACGGCCCCTTCACCACCACCTATGGCTATGGCAACCGCCCCTCCGACCTGCCCTTCCTGGCGCTGATGCAACATCCGACCATCGTGCCGACGGTGGGAAGGCGCGGAAAGCCGAAACCCGGAACCGACGATGCCGAATAGCCGCAGGCATCCCGCGACCGTTTCAGCCATGGAACTGTTATAAACCACGGCTTGCACCCGCCAACGGGCGGTTTATATGATAATCTGGAATCATTCCAAGGACGAAGCCTGACCGTGAACCGCCGCAGCGCCCCCCTGTCTCGCCGCCATCTGCTGGCCCTTGCCGGGGCCGCCGGCCTGTTGCCGACCTCGGCAAGGGCGGCGGGCGGCAAGCCCGGTCTGCTGGCCACCACGGGGCAAGTGGCGGAATTGCTGCGCGCCGTGGCGGGCGATACGGCGGATATCTCCAGCCTGATGGGCGAAGGCATCGACCCGCATTCCTATAAGCTGACGCGCAGCGACACCGTGGCGATGATGCGCGCCGATGCCGTATTCCCAAGCGGGCTGTTCCTGGAAGGCAAGATGACGGAGACGCTGGACAAGCTGGCGGCGGGCGGCAAGCCCGTCCACCCCGCTGCCAGCGCATTGCCCGCCAGCCTGCTGCTGCACCCGGAAGGGGCGGAGGGCCATCCCGATCCGCATGTCTGGATGGATGTGTCGCTGTGGAAACGGGCGCTGGAAGGGGTGCGTGACAAGCTGATCAGCCTCTACCCTGCCAATACCGAAACCTATCGCAGCCGTACCGCCCTTGCGGCGGCAGAATATGATCGGCTGCACGCCTATGCGCGCGATGTGCTGGCCACCGTGCCCGCTGAACGGCGGGTGCTGGTGACGGCGCATGACGCCTTCTCCTATCTCGGCCGTGCCTACGGGCTGACGGTGGTGGGCATCCAGGGCATCAGCACCGAGTCAGAGGCCGGGCTGCAGCGCATCGAGTCCGTGGTGACCATGCTGGCATCACGGAGAATCCCGGCGGTATTCGTGGAAAGCAGCGTCTCGGACCGCAATGTCCAGGCCCTGGTGCAGGGGGCGGCCGCCAAGGGGCACAAGGTGGTCATTGGCGGTCAGCTTTATTCCGATGCCATGGGGCCTGCCGGCAGCTATGAAGGCACCTATATCGGCATGATCGACCATAATGTCACGCTGATGGCCCGCGCCCTGGGCGGGTCGCCGCCGGCAGGCGGCTTCCAGGGCCGGCTGGCCTTGGCACAACCGGAACGGTGAGGGCCATGCTGCAACGGCTGCGCACCCGCAATTTCATCCCCCCCGCCGATGCCGGCGTCAGCCCGCTGTCCGTCAGCGGGCTTTCCGTCGCCTATCACCGACAACTGGCCCTGCATGATGTCAACTGGACCGCCCCCACCGGCGGGCTGGTGGCGGTGGTCGGCCCCAACGGGGCCGGCAAATCCACGTTTCTGAAGGCGGTGCTGGGGCTGGTAACGCCGCTTGCCGGCACTGTGGAGGTCTATGGCCGCCCCCTGGCGCAGCAGCGCGGGTTGATCGGCTATGTGCCGCAGCGGGAAAGCGTGGATTGGGATTTCCCCGTCAATGCGCTGGATGTGGTGACCATGGGCCGCTACGGCATGATCGGCTGGGGCCGGCGCATCACCGGGGCGCATAAGCGCGCCGGGATGGAAGCCTTGGACCGGGTAGGTATGGCCGATTATGCCCGCCGGCAGATCGGCCAGCTTTCCGGCGGCCAGCAGCAGCGCGTGTTCCTGGCCCGCGCGCTGGCCCAGGAAGCGCGGCTTTATTTCATGGATGAACCGCTGGCCGGCGTGGACGCCGCCACCGAACAGACCATCCTGGCTGTGCTGCGGGAGTTGGAGGCGGAGGGACGCACGGTCATCTGTGTGCATCATGATCTGCAGACGGTGGCCGCCACCTTCGACCATGTGCTGATGCTGAACCGCACCCTTGTCGCCACCGGGCCGGTGGCGGACACCCTGACGGATGCCAACCTGCGCCTGGCCTATGGCCAGCGGGCATCCGGCCTGTCGCTGCTGTCATGATGGAAGCATTGCCCACCGCCGGCATGGGCCATAACACCGCCATGGTGCTGGCGGGCACCACGGCGCTGGGCATCGCCGCCGGCACGGTGGGCTGTTTCATGGTGCTGCGCCGCCGCGCCCTGGTCAGCGATGCCTTGAGCCACGCCACCCTGCCCGGCATCGTCATCGCCTTTCTGGTCGGGCTGGCGCTGGGGGTGGAGGGGCGGTCGCTGCCCCTGCTGCTGCTGGGGGCCGCACTCAGCGGCGCGCTGGCCGTGGCTTGCATCCAGGCCATCACCCGCTGGACCCGCCTGCCGGAAGATGCCGCCATCGGGGCGGTGCTGTCCTGTTTCTTCGGGCTGGGGGTGGTGCTGCTGTCGGTGGTGCAGGCTCTGCCGGCCGCCAATGCGGCGGGGCTGAAGGGCTTCATCTTCGGCCAGACCGCCGCCATGCGCAGCGGGGAAGCGGCGACGCTGGCCGTGCTGGCCCTGGTGGCGCTGGCTGGCGTTGCCCTGTTTTTCAAGGAATTGCGCCTGCTGGCCTTTGATGAAGGCTTTGCCCGCGCCGCCGGCTGGCCGACCGGCCGGTTCGACCTCGGCTTGATGGCACTGGTCACGCTGGTGACGGTGGCCGGGTTGCAGACGGTGGGGCTGGTGCTGATCATCGCCCTGTTGATCACGCCCGCCGCCGCCGCAAGGTTCTGGACCGACCGGCTAGGTCTGATGCTGCTGGTGGCCGGGCTGATCGGCGGGCTGTCCGGCGGCATCGGCGCCCTGCTCTCCGCCCGGTTCCAGAACCTGCCGGCGGGGGCCATCATCGTGCTGGTCGCCTCCTGCTTCTTCATGGCCAGCCTGTTTTTCGCCCCGGCGCGCGGGTTGCTGGCCCGCACGCTGCGCCGCGCCCGGCTGCGCGCCTCCCTGGGGGCGGCGCTTTGACCCTGCCGGATAGCCAAACCTTTCTGTCGGTCGACCTGCCGGCCCTGCTGGCGGCCCTGTTCGCCTGTCTTTCCTGTGCGCTGGTGGGCAATTTCCTGGTGCTGCGGCGGCAAAGCCTGATGGGCGATGCGATCAGCCATGCCGTGCTGCCCGGCATCGTCGCCGGCTTTCTGGTGGCTGGCACGCGCGACACGCTGCCCATGCTGACCGGCGCCCTGGTGGCCGCCGTCACCGCCGGCCTGTTGATCGAGCTGGTGCGCCGCCTGGGCAAGGTGGAGGCAGGGGCCGCCATGGGCGTGGTCTTCACCAGCCTGTTCGCGCTGGGCGTCATCCTGATCGAACAGGGGCCGGCGCGGCAGGTCGATCTGGATGCCGATTGTGTGCTGTACGGCCAGTTGGAAGGCATCCTCTGGTTCGGGCCTGCCGGCTGGTCCAGCCTGCTGGACCCCGGCACCTGGGCCAGCCTGCCGCGACAGGTGGTGCAACTGGCGGCCGTCTTTGCCCTCTGTCTGGCCATCGTGCTGATTTTCCTGAAGGAACTGACGCTGGTGAGTTTCGACCCGGCGCTGGCCGACACGCTGGGCCTGCGCTCTGCCCTGGTGCAGCATGGCATCGTGGCGCTGGCAGCCCTGTGTGCGATTGCGGCGTTTGAGGCGGTGGGGTCGATCCTGGTCATCGCCATGCTGATCTGCCCAGCCGCCACCGCGCGCCTGCTCTGCGACCGGATGCCGGCGCAGATTGCCCTGTCATTGGTGGCAGGGGCCATGGCCGCCATTGGCGGCTATGCGCTGGGGGCTTTCGGGCCGGCTTTGGTCGGGTTTGACCATTCGGTGGGGGCGGCGGGCAGCATTGCCACGCTTTCCGGCCTGATCCTGGCCGTCGCCATCCTGTTCGCCCCGCGCTATGGCGTGCTGGCCCGCCGCCGGCTGGCGCAGGTGAAACAACCGCTGGCCGTGGGTTAACCCCTGTCCGCATCAGATCAGGAGCGGCCCGATGCGCGAACAGGATCAGAAGCTGGCCCATCAAGCCACCGACTTAGGGCAGGCGCTGGCGGCGGGCGTGGAAGAGCCGCTTTACGACGCCGCCCTGTGGCGGCAATGCGAGCAATCGCTGGAACAGATGCGGGATGCGCTGGCTGCGGGGGCCGACCCAGCCCCGGTGACCCAGATGCTGGCGGCATTGCCCCCGCCGGAGAATCGTCGGGCGCAGACCCTGGCGCTGCTGCTGCGCGCCAACCTGTTGCAGGACGGGGCCGCCACGACACAGGCGCTGGACTGCGCCGCCGCCGATCTGGCCAGCGCCAGCCCGCAGCACAGCCTGGCGCAAGCGGATTATCTGCTGCGCGCCGTGGTTTTCGGCTGCTGGTCCAACCGGTTGCCCGTGGCCGATCCGGCCGCGCATGACATGGCGCTGCGGCGGCTCTGGCGGGCGATCATGGCCCGCTACCGGGCGGAAACGCCCGTGCCGCCGCCCCTGCCCCGTGCGGAACGGGAACGCGATCTGGTGCTGGTCATTACCGGTCAGTTCATGCAGGGGATGCACCAGCCCTCGCTGGATATCCTGGATTTCCTGTCAACGCTGGTGCTGCGGCTGGGCCGTCGGGTGGCCCTGATCAACACGGCGGACGGGCCGGTCAGCACCCATTTGCCCTTCCTGGGCGGCATGGTCGGTTCGGCGGACGCGGCATTGCAGGGCCAGGACAGTCTGTCAGTGAACCGGCTGCCCGTGCCCTTCCTGCATCTGCCGCCCGGCTTCACCAGCCCCACGCAGGCCGCCGCAACCCTGGCCCATATCCGCGCCCTGCGCCCGGATATGGTGCTGGCCTTCGGCACCATGAACCCAGTGGCCGATCTCTGCCGTGATCTGCTGGATGTCGTCGCCATCCCGTTTGGCAGTTACATGCCCCTGGCCGAGCCGGGCTTTCTGGCCCTGCCCCGGCCCCTGACACCGGCCGACGGGCCGGCGCTGACCTTGGGCGGGCTGACGCCGGACAAGGTGATTCCCATCCAGTACAGCTATGCCCCGCCGCCAACACAGCAGACGCGCTGCCGGGCGGATCTGGGCGTTCCGGCGGATGCCATCCTGACCCTGATCATCGGTCTGCGGCTGGCGCAGGAGGTGACACCGGCCTTCGCCGAAGCCCTGGATCAGGCCATCCAGCAGGAACCGCGCCTGTTCTTCCTGTTCGTCGGTCCGCTGGCGGATGACGATTGGGCTGTCCGCTTCCCGTCCCTGGCGGCACGGTCGCGCCTGCATGGCTATGACGAGGATGTGATGTCCATCCTGCCGCTGGCCGACCTCTATCTCAATCCCCCGCGCCTGGGCGGGGGCAGTTCGGCGGCCTTTGCGCTATCCTGCGCGGTGCCGGCCCATGGCCTGCCCACGGGCGATGTGGCCACGGTGATCGGCCCGGATTTCCATCTGTCCGATTACAGCGATTTTATCCCCCTGGCCCGCCGCTGGGCCGATGACCCGGCATGGCGGGAGGGGCAGCGGTTGAAAGCCAAGGCCCGTTTCAATGAAATCTCATCCAGGGAAACCATGTTGCGGTCGATTCTGGACGGGGTGAAGGCAAAACGGCGCCCGTAACCCATCCCGGTCAGTCCTGCGCCCGCCGGCGCTGGCAGCGCCGCCATTTCCGCTCCCCCCAGATGATCAGGCGGCAAACGGGCCTTTGCAAGGGCGGGATTTCAAATGCCAGCAGGGCAATCCCCAGCGGCAGCATCCACAGCCCCAGCACCGGCAGAAACCACAGGCAGCCGCCGGCAATCAACAGCAGCGCCATGGGGATGCGACGCCAGCGCCCGCCCGGACGGCGCAGCCACGCCAAGGGACGGGCGACCCAGCCCGGCAAACCCCGCTCGACCCTTGAAAAGCAGCGGTCCAGCCGGTCCTGTTCGGTATTCTGCGGCACGCTCGCTCCTGTCCAAAATAGGTGCCCAAAACGAAACCGCCCGGAACAGGTTTCTGTTCCGGGCGGCTCGAACACTTCATCAGCAGAGGCCGTAACGGCCTCAGAACCCTTAGTCGTTGCGCTGACCCATCAGGGACAGCAGCATCTGAAACAGGTTGATGAAGTTAAGATAGAGCGACAGCGCACCCATCACCGCCATCCGGCTATTGGCCTCATCACCATAGGAGGAGGCATAGCCTTCCTTGATGGCCTGGGTATCCCAGGCGGTCAGGCCAGTGAAGACGATGACACCGATGATGGAGATGGCGAACTGCAACGCCGAGGAACCGACGAAGATATTCACCAGACCGGCAATGACGATACCGATCAGGCCCATCATCATGAAGCTGCCCATCTTCGACAGGTCAGCCTTGGTGGTGTAACCCCACAGGCTGGTGCCGGCGAACATGGCAGCCGTGATAAAGAAGACCCGCGCGATGCTCTGCCCGGTAAAGACCAGGAAGACGCTCATCATCGACAGGCCCATCAGCACGCTGAAGACCATGAGCGAGGTACGCAGGGCTGAAGCCGACATCCGATCCGGCCGGAAGCCGAAGAAGATGAAGCCCAGCGGGGCCAGCATCACCACCCATTTCAGCGGCGTGCCATAGATCAACTGTACCAGGGCTGGAATCTGGGAGCCCACAAAAGCGGTCACACCCGTGATCGCCAACGCCAAGCACATGTAGTTATAGACGCGCAGCATGTGCGTGCGCAGACCAGCATCAAACTGCGCCTGGTCCATCGCGCGCCCAGTGGACGCATACGGATTATAGGGTCCGTTTACCATTGAAGTGTCCTCGACACGGGATGTTGGACATACGTGTCAATATATTGGGAGGGTACCCGCGCCGATCAATGGGTAATCGACACGATCAGGGCCGGAAGTCACCCCCCGGCCCTGATCATCAGGATGCGGCTTTATCGCTGGGCTGAGAGAAACGGCCGCCGATGCGGAACTTGTCCAGATATGTCGGCACAATCACCTCAATCGCCTTGGCCTCAATCCCCAGATCGGCCAGACCGGGCAGCGTGCCGCCGGCCACATTATCCACCTTCAGCAGTTCCACCTGATCGGCCGTCAGCGGCTTGCCCGGCAGAAGCTGCAGGAAGCTGCCCAGCAGGCTGGATAGGCCGAAGCCCAGCGAGATCATGCACTTGCCCGGACGGCCGATCTGGTTGACCGTGAACTGCATCAGTTCCTTGAAGCTGTAGCGGCGGGGGCCAGCCAGTTCATAGGTGCGGCCCTGGGCCCCCTCCCCTTCCACCGCCGCCAGCACGGCGTCGGCCACATCACCGACATAGACCGGCTGCATCAGGGTGCGGCCACCACCAATCAGCGGCAGGCAGGGCAGGCCGGCGCCCATGGCGGCGAAGCGGTTGAAGAACTGGTCATCCGGCCCGAACACCACCGACGGGCGCAGAATGGTGGCCTCCGGGAAGGCGGCCAGCACGGCCTTTTCCCCTTCGGCCTTGCTGCGGGCATAGCTGGAGTTGGAGCCGGCATCGGCCCCCAGGGCGGAGACCTGGACGAAGCGCTTGGCCCCGGCGGCCTTGGCAGCGCGGGCAATGCGGGCGGCGGCCTGATGCTGCACGGCATCAAAGCTGTTGCGGCCGCTGGGGGCCAGAATGCCGATCAGGTTCACCACCAGATCGGCACCGGCCACCGCCGTGGCCACCGACTGGTCATCATTGATGTCGATGGCGATCGGCAGCACCTGACCGACATCACCTGCGGAACGCAGATATGCCGCCTGCCCCGGATGGCGCGACGGCACCACCACACGGGCGCCGGTCTTGGCAAGGCGGCGGACGATGTAGCGGCCGATGAAGCCCGAGCCACCAAACACCACGGCGTTGCTGTACCGATTGCCCATCACACATTCTCCAACATTTAGGAAACGCGGCCAAGAAGGCCAAATAAGGGGGGTACGACGGGGATCTATTGGGATACCCCGCGCGCTCACCTGCTGGTTATAGCGCAAGGGCAGTCGAGTGTGAAAGCGTAGCCGCAGCAGCGCCCTGCCGCACTGCACGCAAAGGCCGGCGATAAAAAATGAAAATGCCTGTTGACAGGGGGCAGCGACCTCTCTAAAAGCCCCCTCCACGATGCGACGGCGGCCGCGATAAACGGCAGACGGCGCAGCGGAAAACGCCCAGATGGCGGAATTGGTAGACGCGCAGGTTTCAGGTACCTGTACCGCAAGGTGTGGAAGTTCGAGTCTTCTTCTGGGCACCATCCGCAGGTAACGCTCAACAGGCCGCCGGTTCTTCCGGCGGCCTGTTGCGTTTCCGGGCCCTGCCCGACGCCATCGGGAAAAATCATCACCCCCTGAAAATAGTTGTTGACGCCCACGGCGCCGACCATTAAAAGCCCCCTCCACGACGCGACGGCGGCCGGTTCATCCGGCAGGCGGCGCAGCGGGAAACGCCCAGATGGCGGAATTGGTAGACGCGCAGGTTTCAGGTACCTGTACCGCAAGGTGTGGAAGTTCGAGTCTTCTTCTGGGCACCATCCGCATGTAACGCTCAACAGGCCGCCGGTTCTTCCGGCGGCCTGTTGCGTTTCCGGGCCCTGCCCGACGCCTTCCGGGAAAAAACATCACCCCCTGAAAATAGCTGTTGACGCCCACAGCGTTGACCATTAAAAGCCCCCTCCACGACGCGACGGCGGCCGGCTCATCCGGCAGACGACGCAGCGGGAAACGCCCAGATGGCGGAATTGGTAGACGCGCAGGTTTCAGGTACCTGTACCGCAAGGTGTGGAAGTTCGAGTCTTCTTCTGGGCACCATCCGCATGTAACGCTCAACAGGCCGCCGGTTCTTCCGGCGGCCTGTTGCGTTTCCGGGCCTGGCTTTCACGCCCGCCTGTTGCTCATCCGACCCTTGCGGCATCGGCCCTTGTGGCGGGGCACGGCACAGCGGATAAATGATCCGCATTTCCGCATTCAATTCATGGCTCAGGAACAAGGGTCCGATGTCGATCGATCTTTATGATGGTGATTTGCCCGCCGGTCTGGATCTGGGCCCGGTGGTGGCCGTCGATACTGAAACCATGGGCCTGAACCCGATCCGCGACCGGCTCTGCCTGGTGCAATTGTCGGGCGGCGACGGCAATGCCCATCTGGTGCAGATCCGCCGGGGCCAGAAAAGCGCCCCCAATCTGGCCCGGCTGCTGTCGGATACCAACACGCTGAAGCTGTTCCATTTTGCCCGTTTCGATGTGGCGGTGCTGCGCCATGGGCTGGGCATTGTCTGCCAGCCGATCTATTGCACCAAGATCGTCTCCAAGCTGGTCCGCACCTCCACCGACCGGCATGGGCTGAAGGATCTGTGCAAGGAACTGACCGGGGTGGACCTGTCCAAGCAACAGCAATCCAGCGACTGGGGTGCGGATGAACTGAACGAGGAGCAGTTGAAATACGCGGCCTCCGACGTACTGTACCTGCACGCCATCAAGGAAAAACTGGATGCGCTGCTGGCACGCGAAGGCCGGCGCGAGTTGGCGCAGGCCTGCTTTGATTTCCTGCCCGCCCGTGGCCAGCTGGATCTGCTGGGCTGGGACGAGCCGGATATTTTCGCCCATTGATTTTGCCCAACAGATGGGATGGCAGGTCTGACCTGTGCGTCCCGTCAC
Source organism: Niveispirillum sp. SYP-B3756 (assembly GCF_009495745.1). GTDB lineage: Bacteria > Pseudomonadota > Alphaproteobacteria > Azospirillales > Azospirillaceae > Niveispirillum. Next base: position 29,341 of record NZ_WIDQ01000015.1, on the reverse strand, counting down.
AGAATTGCCGTCAAGAACGGGCAAGACCTGGATCGGGTGTCGGTTTATTCCTGAGACGACGCCCGATCCGTTTTGCTGTGCCCGTCGTTCTTTCATCAATATCGAGTATTCCTGACACCCATGGCCACCCCTCCCCCCAGCCAAGCCGGCGCGATCCGGCCGCGCGAAGCCCAGCCGGGCCCCGGCCGGGGCGGCAATGGCACGCGCGATCCCTTCGCCCATACCCGCGTGGTGCGTACCGCCCGGGTGGCGTTGCCGGTGGTGGCGGGGCTGGTATTGCTGCTGATCGTGATCTGGCCGCTGTTCGGCGGTTCGGGTGATGGCAGCAAGGCAGGTCCGGATCAGGGTGATCTGGAAATGACCAAGGCCCGCTATCTGGGCACGGACACCACCGACCGCCCCTTCGAAATCCGCGCCGACCGAGTGACGCAGTTGGGCGATACCGGTTCGGAGGTCGACCTCAGCGCACCGGAAGCCGACATCACCCTGAAGGGTGGCGACTGGCTGTCCCTGGCCGCCGACAGCGGCCATTATGATCAGGACAAGAATGTGCTGACCCTGCAGGGCAAGGTCTCCATCTTCCATGGTGCCGGGTACGAATTCCGTACCAGCGAGGCGGCCCTGGATGTGGACAAGGGGCTCGCCTGGGGCAACAAGCCGGTGGAAGGCCAAGGCCCGCTGGGCATGGTGGAGGCCGGCGGCTTCCGCGTGCTGCAGGATGGTGATGTGCTGGTCTTCACCGGGGCCGCGCGCCTGCGTGCCATGGCGGCGGGTGGTGACAAGAACAAGCCGGAAGGAACGGCGCCATGAGCATGATGAACGACCCTTTCCGCCGCTGGCGCCGCCCGCTTGCCATTACCGCCATCGGTCTGGCCCTGGTGATCGGCCGTCCCGTGCCGGCACAGAGCCCATCGCTGGAAATGGGTGGGGAAAAGCCGATCGATGTGGTGGCCCCCGGCGGGTTTGAATTCCATGAGAAGGAAAATGTCGCCATCGCGCGCGGCGGTGCCACCGCCACCCAGGGCGACATGACCTTGAAGGCCCAGACCCTGGCCGCCTATTTCCGCAAGAATGCCCAGGGCACGAACGAGATTTACCGCCTGCTTGCCGAAGGAAATGTGGAACTGCATGGGCAGAGCCAGAGCGCCTATGGCACGCGCGGCATCTATGATCTGGACCGGTCCGTCGCCGTGCTGACGGGCGAAGGGCTGCGGCTGGTCACCGAGCAGGATACCGTCACCGCCACCGATTCCCTGGAATATTGGCGGTCAGAGAATCTGACGGTGGCGCGCGGCAATGCCGTGGCCATCCGGGAGAATAACCGGGTCCGCGCCGACCGTCTGGTCGGGCTGCTGACCACGGACAAGCAGGACAAACAGAGCCTGAGCCGGGTGGATGCCACCGGCAATGTCGTCATCACCACCCCGCAGGAGGTGGCGCGCGGCGACAAGGGCACCTATGACCTGGATACGGAAATGGCGCTGCTGACCGGCAATGTGAAGGTCACACGCGGCCAGAACCAGTTGAACGGCCCGGCCGCCCAGGTGGACCTGAAATCCGGCGTCAGCCGGATGTTGTCGCAGGTTCCGGGCGCGGCACCCGTACAAGGCAGTACGCAGCAGCCGACCGGCGATGGCCGCGTCCGGGGTCTTTTCATTCCGGACAGCCAGGGCCGGGGCGGTCAACCGCAGCAACCCGCCACCCCGCCGCCAGGCGGGCAGCAGACGCAACCCGGCCAAGGGAGCAAGAAGCCATGAGCCGTGCGAGCAAGCAGACCCAGACGACCACGCCCAATGGGGACGCCCCCAAGGGCCCGCATCTGGTGGCGGATAATGCCGGTCTGGTGGCCAGCAATATCGGCAAGTCCTACAAGGGCCGGCCGGTGCTGCGCGATATCAGCCTGTCGGTGCAGCGCGGGGAGGCCGTGGGCCTGCTGGGGCCCAACGGTGCCGGCAAGACCACCTGCTTTTACATCATCACCGGTCTGATCCTGCCCGATTACGGCAGCATCACCCTGGATGGGTTGGGCATGACCGACCTGCCCATGTATCGCCGCGCCCGCATGGGCATCGGCTATCTGCCGCAGGAAGCCAGCATTTTCCGTGGCCTGTCGGTGGAAGCCAATATCCGCGCCGTGCTGGAGGTGGTGGAGCCCGACCGCGATGCGCGCGAACAGCGGCTGGATGAGCTGCTGGCCGAATTCTCCATCACCCATCTGCGCCGCACCCCGGCGCTGGCCCTGTCGGGTGGCGAACGTCGCCGCGCCGAAATCGCCCGCGCCCTGGCCAGCAACCCGCATTTCATCCTGCTGGACGAGCCGTTTGCCGGCGTGGACCCGATTGCCGTGAATGATATCCGCGAACTGGTCAGCCACCTGCGCGAACGCGGCATCGGCGTGCTGATCACCGACCATAATGTGCGCGAAACGCTGGATATCGTCGACCGCGCCTATATCCTGCATGATGGCGTGGTGCTGATGGAAGGCAAGCCGTCAGAGATCGTCGCCCACAAGGATGTGCGCCGGGTTTATCTGGGTGAACGGTTCAGTTTGTGAGGGGGGGGGTATTTGCAGCCTGCCGCCTTCATGAAGCCGATTGATATCAGACATTAAGCTGCCCCCCCTGTCCAAACGTGCCTCCCCCGCGAAAGCGGGGGTCCAGGGCCACAGGGATAATGCGTCGGTGCCTTGGCCCCTGGACCCCCGCTTTCGCGGGGGAGGCAACAAGATGCTCATTCGTTGGCTTAGCCAACCAGTCCGCGCCTTCGCCGGTATTGCGGTAGAGGCCCCCCTCCCCCAGCCCGGACCGCGCGCTTGGAACATCACGTCGATATCACCGGCATCGCCATCGTCACCTCTGTGGCCCTGTTGTGCGGGCTGGTGCTGTCTCGGCTGAAACAGCCCTCCATCGTCGGTTATATCGTGGCCGGCATCGTGCTGGGGCCGGGCGGGTTCGGGCTGGTCAGCCAGTCGGACAGTATCCGTACCCTGGCAGAACTGGGCGTGCTGATGCTGCTGTTCCTGGTCGGCATGGAATTGTCGGTCAAGGCGTTCCAGGCCGTCTGGCGGGTGGCTTTGCTGGCCGTGGCGGGTCAGGTGGGCCTGTCGCTGGCCGTCACGGCGCTCGCCGGGTTGATCCTGGGCTGGCCGATGGAACGGTCCATCGTCTTCGGCTTCATCGTCGCCCTGTCCGGCACGGCGGTCGCCATCAAGATGCTGGACGATATTGGCGAGCTGAAAACGGAGACGGGCCGCGTCACCGTGGGTGTGCTGATCGCCCAGGATCTGGCCTTCGTGCCGCTGCTGCTGATCACCAATGGCATGGGCAGCGGGGCCGGGCTGGATATCGCCATCTTCCTGAAACTGGGGGCCGCCGTGGCGGCCCTGGGTGGGTTGGTCTGGTTCCTGTCGCGGCGGGAACGGCTGATCGTGCCCTATGGCGCCTGGTTCCGCCGCAACCATGATGTGGTGCCACTGGCAGCCCTGGCGCTCTGCTTCACCATGGCGGCGCTGACCGGCCTGCTGGGCCTGTCCACCGCGTTCGGGGCCTTCATGGCCGGCTTTGCCCTGGGCAATTCCGACGGGCGCACCCTGGCCCTGCGCGCCACCCACCCGATTCAGTCGGTGCTGGTGGTGGTGTTCTTCCTGTCCATCGGACTGCTGATCGACCTGCGCTATGTCTGGGACCATCTGGGGGAAGTGCTGCTGCTGCTGTTCGTGGTGACGCTGGTGAAGACAGCCATCAATGTCGGCACCCTGCATTTCTTGGGCGAACCCTGGGAGCGAGCCTTCCCCGCCGGGGTGATCATGGGATCGCTGGGGGAATTCAGCTTCGTGCTGGCCGCCGCCGGCCTGTCCATCGCTGCCATTGATCCGCAGGGCTATCAGTTGGCCGTGACGGTGATTGCGCTGTCCTGGCTGGCCAGCCCGCTCTGGCTGGACGCCGCCAAGCGCTTTCACGGGCTGGCGGCCGGTACGGTGGTGTCGCTGCGGCCCGCCTTGGGGCAGATTTACAGCGGTGAGATTGCGGTGCTGAACCGCTTCTTCGCCATCACGCTTCATGCAGCAAGCGCCGCCGTGGACACCATCCGCCGCCTAACCAAACGCGACGAAAAGCCTTGATTCTTGTTCCTCAAGCGCCGTCGCCGCCGGGAACGGTTTACGGCAAGCCGCAACCCGTTCCAATCAAACACCGCAGCCCAGGATTGTCTGTTTGCCGCTGGTGACGGAACACGGCATCCTTCCCACTATCCACGCTGGTAGGGGAATGGGGCCGATGGTTGAAATCCACGTCATCCCGGTATTGAACGATAATTACGTCCATCTGTGGCACGATGCGGCCGCCGGGGTGACCGCCATTGTTGATCCCGGTGAGGCCGGGCCGGTACAGGCCTTTCTGGAAGAACGCGGCTGGCACCTGACCCATATCCTGAACACCCATCACCATGGTGACCATATTGGCGGCAATGCCGGGCTGATGGCCTGGTCGCACGCCACCCTGATCGGGCCACGGGCGGAGATCGACCGTATCCCCGACATGGCCGAAACCTATAGTGAGGGCGACCGCTTCACCCTGGGCAGCCAGACCGTCACTGTGTTCGACACACCGGGCCATACGCGCGGCCATGTCGCCTTTTACCTGGAACCGGCCGGCCTGCTGTTCAGCGGCGATACGCTGTTCTCCCTCGGCTGTGGCCGGCTGTTTGAGGGCACACCGGCGCAGATGTGGCACAGCCTGTTGAAGCTGCGCGCCCTGCCGGATGACACCATGGTCCATTGCGGCCATGAATACACATCCAGCAACCTGCGCTTTGCCCTGTCCATCGATCCGGATAACCCGTCACTGGCCCTGATGGCCGATCAGGTGGCGCGCGCGCGCGCCGCCAACCGGCCCACCGTGCCGTCACGCCTGGGTCTGGAAAAGGCGGCAAACCCGTTCCTGCGCGCCGACGATGCGGCCCTGGCCGCCGCCATCGGGCTGGCCGGGGCCGACCCCGTTGCCGTCTTCGCCGAGATCCGCCAGCGGAAGGACCATTTCCGCGGCTGATCCATTGCCTTTCCCCCTCCTCTCTCTCCCCCACCCCGACCGGGATGCATCATCGTGATGAAACTGCGTTACAGCCAGACCTCTCCCTATGTCCGCAAGGTATTGATGGTGGCGCATGAGACCGGACTGGCCGACCGTATTGAACTGTGCCCCGTCAATGTCTGGGGGCCGGACAATCCCATCGTGCGGGAAAATCCGCTGGCCAAGATCCCGACCCTGCTGACCGAGGATGGCATGGTGCTGTTCGACAGCCCGGTGATCGCCGAATATCTGGACAGCCTGCATGGGGGCCGCAAGCTGCTGCCGCCGGGGGCGGGGAAGGATCGCTGGATCGCCCTGCGTCAACAGGCGCTGGGCGATGGCATTTGTGATGCCGCCGTGTTGCGCCGCATGGAATCGCTGCGTCCGGAAACGTTGCGCTCCGCCGACTGGGACAGCCGCCAGCGCGCTGCCATGGTGCGCGCCTTCGACCGGCTGGAGGAGGAGGCGGGCGACCTGCCACCACCTGATGCGCCCACCATTGGTGGGCTGGCCGTGCTGTCGGCCATGGCCTATCTGGATTTCCGTTTCGGCCATGAGCCCTGGCGCCCCGGCCACCCGACCCTGGCCCGCTGGTTTGAGGCGGCGGCCAAGCGGCCCAGCTTCCTGGCCACCGAACCGCCGACGGAGTGAACATGGACCCGACGCTGAGCGCCCAACAGATCATCGACCGGCTGGGGATGCGTCCCCATCCGGAAGGTGGCCATTATGTGGAAACCTGGCGCCACCAGCCGCCCGATGGCGGGCGTGGCGCCCATACCGCCATCTATTTCCTGCTGGCGGCCGGGGATTATTCCCATTGGCACCGGGTGAAGGATGCGGATGAGGTCTGGCATTATTATGCCGGGGCGCCCTTGGTGCTGACCATCTCCCCCAACGGGCATGATGCGGCGGCCTATCATCTGGGCAGCGACCTGCTGGCCGGCCAGCGCCCGCAGATCGTGGTGCCGGCCAACCAATGGCAAACGGCGGTCAGCCTGGGGGCCTGGACCCTGGTGGGCTGCACCGTGGCCCCGGCCTTTGAGTTCAGCCAGTTCGAACTGGCCCCGCCGGACTGGCGGCCGACACCCCGCCATCCGGCGGGGTGACAGCAAGCCCCGGTAGGTTCTTCCCACCGGGGCTAAGTTTAAGGCCTTAATCGTACCGCAATTCCCCCGCCTTGCCCCGGAACACCCGATAGGCGAACACGGTGTAGCCCAGAATGACCGGCAGCACGACGCAGGCCCCGATGAAAATCACCATCAGGCTTTCCGGGGCCGCTGCTGCCTCCCATACCGTCAGCTTCTCCGGCACCACGAACGGATAGAAACTATAGGCCAACCCGTGGAAACCCAGGGTGAAGATGCCGATGGCCCCGGCGAACGGCACCCAGCACCAGCGATCATCCGCCGCCGGCAAGTGGCGCAAGGCCAGCCAGACGGCGACGAACAGCCCCACCGCCACCAGCGGAATGGGGGCCAGCAGGAAGAATTGCGGCAGGTCGAACCATTTGGCGGCGATGCGGTCGCTGACCAGCGGGGTGACGACGGACACGGCCAGCATACCGAGTGCTGCCAGCCAGAGCAGGTTACGACAGCGCGCCGCCGCCTTGGCCTGCAGGGCCCCATCGGTTTTCAGCACCAGCCAGGCAGCCCCGATGAAACCATAGGCCGCCGTCAGGCAAACCCCCGTCAACAGACCAAAGGCCATGGCGGCCCATCCGGTCTGCAGCCCCAGAATATAGACACCCAGCATATAGCCCTGTGACAAGGCGGCCAGCAGCGACCCGGCGACAAAGGCCCGGTTCCACCAGACCCGGTGCAACCCGTCCGTCTTGGCGCGGAATTCAAAGCTGACGCCGCGCATGATCAAGCCCAGCAGCAGGGCCAATACCGGCAGGTACAGCGCGCTGAGGATCATGCCATGGGCCAGCGGAAAGGCCACCAGCAGCAGCCCCACCGCCAGCACCAGCCAGGTTTCATTGGCATCCCAGAAGGGGCCGATGCTGGCAATCATCCGGTCACGTTCGGCGTCATCGGCATCGGCCATCAGGATGCCCACGCCCAGATCGTAGCCATCCAGGATGACATAGGCCAGGATGGCAATGCCCATCAGGGCGGCAAAGGCGATGGGCAACCAGTGGGCCGCATTGGCCATGATCAGGTCCGTCATGTCTCCACTCCCCTTCCCGCTCAACCGGCGGCCTGCGGCAGGGCCGGGCCGTTCAGCCCCGCCTGCTTGCCGGCCTTCACGGCCTTGCCGGCCAGCTTGAAAATCACGGTGATGTAGGCGATCAGCAGCCCGGCATAGAGCGTCAGATAAAGCGCCAGCGACAGGCCGATGGAGTTGGCGGGCACAGGCCCCACCGCATCGGCGGCGCGCAGCACACCGGTCACCAGCCAGGGCTGACGCCCGATCTCCGTCACATACCAGCCGGCCAGCGTGGCCACCCAGCCGGAAAAGGTCATGGCCACCAGGGCACGCGCCAGCCAGACAGAGGGCTGGCCGCGCCGACGCAGCATCCAGACCGTGGCCCAGGAGATGGCCAGCATAGCCATGCCGATGCCGACCATGATGCGGAAGGAGAAGAAGACCGGGGCCACCGGCGGGTGCTTGCCCCCAAAATCATTCAGCCCCTGGATCACGCCGGCCGGATCATGCCGCAGGATCAGGCTGGCAGCGGACGGAATCGCCAGTTCAAAATGGTTGGCGCGCGCCTTTTCATCCGGCACTGCAAACAGCAGCAGCGGCACATGGCCCCCCGTCTCCCAATGGCCTTCCATGGCGGCCACCTTGGCCGGCTGATGTTCCAGCGTGTTCAGCCCGTGCATGTCGCCGGCCAGGATCTGCAAAGGGATCAGGGCGGCGGCGGCATAGATCCCGGTGCGCAATGCTGCCAGCACGGCGGGCGCCCGGTCGCCCTTCAGCCAACGCCAGGCCGACACGCCCGCCACCAGGAACGTCGCCGTCAGACCGGAGGCCAGCAGCATATGCACCAGCCGATAGGGCATGGAGGGGTTGAAGACGATCGCCAGCCAGTCGGTGGCATGGGCCACGCCATCGCGCATCTCATACCCGACCGGGGTATGCATCCAGCTGTTCAGCGCGATGATCCAGAAGGCGGATACGGTGGTGCCAAAGGCGACCAGGAATGTCGCCGTGGTGTGCAGCCAGTTGGGCACCCGGCGGAAGCCGAACAGCATCACCGATATGAAGGTGGCTTCCATGAAGAAGGCCGTCAGCACCTCGTAAGCCAGCAGCGGACCAGCAATATTGCCCACCACCTTCATGTAGCCCGGCCAGTTAGTGCCGAACTGGAAGCTCATGGTGATGCCGGAAACCACCCCCATGGCGAAGGTGAGCGCGAACACCTTCACCCACTGGAAATAGGCATCCATCCATTTCTGGTCGCCGGTGGCATTGAAGCGCAGCTTGAAGAACAACAGCACCCAGCCCAACGCGATGGTGACGGTGGGAAACAGGATATGGAAGGAGATATTGGCCGCGAACTGAATGCGGGCCAGGATCAGAGCATCCATGGTTCAGCCCTCCTTTCCCGCTGGTTCCTTGGAGCGGCCGCCCGGCAGGGCGAACAGCCGGTCCTTCACCTCCAGGATTTTCTGCACCTTGGCGCCCAGGCTGAGCAGTTGCATCAGCCGTTCCGTCTCCAGCCGGCGCACATCGTCGTACCAGCCGCACAGCATCTCGATCATCTCGTACATCTCGCGCATCTTGTCCTGCGCGTGCTGTTCGTCGGCCATGGCGGGGTTTTGCATCAGCAGTTCGCGCAAGACCGACAAGGTAGGGTCGACCTCCCGCTTCTTGCGCTCTTCCACCAGGGTGCGGACGATCTGCCAGATATCGCCGAGTGTGGTGAAGTAATCCTTGCGGTCGTCCGGCTTGTGCATCAGCCGCACGAGGTTCCAGGATTGCAGCTCCTTCAACCCCATAGAGACGTTGGAGCGCGACATGCCCAGCCGGTCCACCATGTCATCGGCGCAGAGCGGTTCCGGGGAAACATAGAGCAGGGCATAGATCTGCCCCACCGTGCGGTTGATGCCCCATCGGCTGCCCATCTCCCCGAAATGCAGCACAAAGGCCTGGATGACCGGTGGCAGGTTCATGATTTCCTCAACTTTCAGAAATTTCTGAAATATGTGGAGGAGGAACGGTTCGCCTGGAATGTGCCCGGTTGCCGCAGCGCGGAATGATATATCGGACGGCACTTTGCTGTGGCACGCTTGGCGGGCAAGCCTTTATCGGGATAAAAGACAGGTTGAAGTCCCGCCCCGCAGCCAAAGGCCGCCTCGCCCGATGACCCTATCCCTGGCCGAAATCCTGGCTTCCCTGGCCGGTGCGCGCGTCACCATCATGGGCGATGTGATGCTGGACCGGTTCATCTATGGCGATATTGCGCGGATTTCGCCCGAGGCCCCGGTGCCGGTGCTGAAATACGACCATGCGCGGGAAATGCTGGGCGGTGCTGGCAATGTGGCGGCCAACGCCCAGGCTTTGGGGGCCGGCGTGGTGCTGATCGGGCTGGTGGGCGACGATGGGGCAGGTGCCACGGTGCGGCGGCTGGCCGGGCCGGCAGCCCGGCTGCTGACGCGGGCAGACGGGCCAACCACGGTGAAAACCCGCATGATCGCCCGCCAGCAGCAGATGCTGCGGTTGGATGAAGAAAAGGTGGGACCGGCGACAGCGGCGGAGGCTGCCGGCCTGCTGGCAGCCCTGGAAGGAGCCCTGCCTGACAGCGATGTGATTTTGTTATCCGATTACGCCAAGGGCGTGCTGACCGGCGACCTGCCACAAAGGATCATCGCCGCCACCAAGGGGGCCGGGAAACGGGTGATCGTCGATCCCAAGGGGCGGGATTTCGGCCGCTATCGCGGGGCCGATCTGGTCACCCCCAATCTGACCGAACTGCGGCTGGCCAGCGGTGCCGACTGTGAAGATGATACCGGCGTAGTGGATGCCGCCCGCGGCCTGCTGACCCGGCATGAGATCGGTGCCATCATCGTCACCCGCAGCGAACAGGGCATGTCGGTGGTGACCGCCGATGACGTCACCCATCTGCCCACGATGGCGCGGGAAGTGTTCGACGTTTCCGGTGCTGGTGACACGGTTGCCGCCATGCTGGCCTGTGCCCTGGCCCGTGGCGCCTCCCTGCCCGATGCGGCCCGGCTGGCCAATGCGGCGGCGGGAATTGTGGTGGGCAAACTGGGCACGGCCCAGGTGACACCGGGAGAGGTGGCGCTGGCCCTGCGTCAGCAGGACGCCGGCGACATTGATGCGAAGATCGCCAGTGGCAATGAAGCGGCAGCCATCGCCACGCAGTGGCGCGAACGCGGCCTGCGTGTCGGTTTCACCAATGGCTGCTTCGACCTGCTGCATCCCGGCCATCTGTCGCTGCTGCGCCAGGCACGGGCGGCCTGTGACCGGCTGATCGTCGGCATGAATGACGATGCCTCTGTCCGCCGGTTGAAGGGGGAAAGTCGCCCGATTCAGAATCAAGATGCCCGCGCCGCCGTGCTGGCCAGCCTGCAACTGGTCGATCTGGTGGTGCCCTTTGGTGAGGACACGCCGCTGGAACTGATCCAACTGGTGCGGCCGGATGTGCTGGTGAAGGGGGCGGATTACCGCATCGATCAGGTGGTGGGGGCCGATTTCGTCCAGGGATTGGGCGGGCAGGTGCTGCTGGCCAACCTGAAGGAAGGTTTCAGCACCACCCGCACCGTAGCCCACATCACCGGCCGGGACACCTGAGGCGGGCGCCCCGGCCGGTGATGCTTCAGAACTCCACCCCGACGCGGATGCCAACTTCCCGGGGGGGGCCATAGAACTGGTTGCTGGAAGCTGACGCCATGCCCGAGACATAGGATTTGTCGGTCAGGTTGGTGGCATAGAGTTCCACCCGCCAGCTATCCCGGTTGAGCGTGATGCGGCCAGACAATAGACCATAGGCCGACAGACGGTCGGAGATCGGTGAATAGCCGATATAGCTGTAGCGCGAACCGAGATAGGCATAGTTCAGGCGTGGCACCAGGGTGGTCCGTTCATCCAGCTTGAACGTATATTGCGCCCCGATATTACCGCTCCAGCGCGGGGAATAGAGGTTGGGGCCCGCCTTGGTGACAGCCTGGAAGGGCGTGTAATTGAAACAGACCGGCGGGGCGGAGGGGGCACCCGGTGGGCATTGCGCGCCCAGCGTGCCGGGCGGTAAGGGTCGTGTATTGACATAGCCGACCCCGCCTTTGAGTGCGGAATCGACAAAGGAGAGCCCGCCATCGAACTTGAAATCACCGAACTGTCCCTCCAACTGGGCTTCGAACCCCTTGATGGTGGCGTCGGTGATGTTCTTGATGCCGGCTTGGCCGGTGGCCGTATTCAGGATATCGAACTGGAAGTTCGAATAATCATTATAGAAGGCGGCCAACTGGGTGCGGATATGCCCGGCGAACAGGGTGGACTTCCAGCCCGCCTCATAGTCCCACACGGTTTCCGGGCTGAAGGTCGATTCCTTCGAATTGAAGCCGCCGGGCTTGTAGCCACGGGCGGCGAAGACATAGAGCAGATTATCGTCATCCAGATAGAAATTCACATTGGCCTTGCCGGTATAGACCGTCTCCTTATAGGAGCCCGACAGGTCGGTCACCGGCAGGCCGCCGGGTGGAAAGCCGGGGATGCCGGCGCCAATGACAACGTCGCCCTTGCCGTCCGTCTTATAGTGGGAATAGCGCCCGCCCAGTTGCAGCTCCACCTTCTCCGTCAGGCGATAATTGCCCTGGGCGAACAGACCGGTGGTGGTGCGCTTGTTCTGCGGCGTGATGTGGGTGGGAAAACCGCCCGATGTCTCATGGATACGGACATCAATATCGTTGCGCTGGAAGTACCCGCCCAGGATCCAGTTGAACCGATCCTCCTCCGGGGAGATCAGGTTCAACTCCTGGCTATATTGCTTTTCATTGGCATAATAATCCCAGACGATTTCGCCCCCAAGACGGGCCGGTGCCTGCGAACCGTCAATATCATCCAGGCTGTTAACGGTCTTGCTCTGATAGCCAGAAACGGAGCGCAGCAGGATATCGTTGGCGAAAGTCTTCTTCAGTTCCAGGCTGGTGATGAAGGCCCGCTCGCGGTGAGAGGTCGGAGTATCAAAGCTTAACGTCTCCCGATCGCGCGGCGCATAGGAGGCGAAATAGGTACCAGGGATGGGCTGATAGGCATAGCCGCCCGTCTGCATATCATTGAACTGCACCTTCAGCAGGGCCTGGAAATCATCGGTCTGGTGCAGCAGCCCGACACGCCCGCCCTTTTCATCCAGCTTGCCGGCCTTGTTATGGAAGGGGCCGGTATCCTTGTAATAGCTGTCGTGCCCCCGCATGAAGCCGGCGACGCGCAGCGCCATGGTGTCGCTGATCGGCGCGCCCGTTGCCGCCTCCACCCCATAGCTGTTATCGGTGCCATAGGAGGCGGTGGCATAGCCGCTCTGGCCGCCCAGTTCCGGGCTGCGGGAGGTGAGGAAGATGGCCCCACCGGTGGAGTTGGACCCGACCAGCGTGCCCTGCGGCCCGCGCAGCACCTCCACCCCCGCCAGATCGTAGAAGCTGTTGAACTGCACGATGGGCGGCTGGAACAGCCCGTCGACATAGGTGGCAACGCCGGCCGTGGCATTGGGGGAATTGCTGGCCAGCCCGATGCCACGGATATTCACCGACTGGGTTTGCCCGGCATTGGTGATGGACAAGGAAGGTGAGGCGCTTTGCAGATCGGCCAGCTGCACAACGGCCTTGGCTTCCAGCTGCTGGGGGTCCAGCGCCGTGATGGCGATGGCCACCTTTTGCAGGTTTTCCGACCGCCGCTGCGCGGTCACCACAATTTCTTCCAACGCGAACGCTTCCGGTTCGGCGCTGGCAGGCGCCGCCGTCTGGGCCAGCGCCCCGGTATTGATGGCCGTCGTGGCCAGCAAACCCAGAACAAGAACCCTTCCATTGATCGATTTCATGGTCCCGTACTCCCTGTCTTCTTGATTTTATCTTGATTTTATTTGGGCTTGCTGCCCGGTTCGGGGCGGCCTTTCCAGTGGGCCGCCCCGACCATCATTCTTTGCGCTTAGCGCGGTGTCCAGGCCGACACGGCCTCCAGAAAGGCACCTGTCTCGTCATGCGCTTCCATGTTCTCAGGCGGGAAATAGCTGAGCTTCACGACAACGGTGCGGGTCGCCCGGTCGACAAAGATGTACTGACCCTGCAGGCCGAGCGCCTGGAAGGCGTGATCGTTAGGGATCCACCATTGATAGCCATAGCCCGGCCCCGGCCCGCCCGTGGCCTTGGTAGCCTCCCGCACCCATTCAGGAGAGACGATCTGATGCCCGTTCGCCTGCCCGTCCTGCAGCATCATTTGGCCGATGCGGGCGAAATCGCGGGCCGTGGCATTGAAGCCGGCGCCATTGAACTCCCGCCCCACACCGGGCTGGCCATCCATGATGAAGAACCCGTCGCGTTCGGCGCCCAGCGGCTCCCACAGACGCTGGGCGGCATAGGCGGCAACAGTACTGCCGCCGCTGACCCGTTCCAGCAGCCAGCCCAGCACCGCCGTATCCAGGGTCTTATATGCCCAGACCTCGCCCGGCTTGTGCTGGCGCTTGATGGTGCGGGCCGCGTCGGCGAAGCGGACGACATTGCGCACCAATGCCTGTTCATGGTTGCGGGCAGCAACGCCCGGATTGGCGAAATCGTAGCGTTCCTCGTAATCCACGCCGGAACGCATCTGCAAAATCTGCCGGACGGTGACGCCATCATAGCCCCCGCCCTTCAATTCAGGCAGATAGGTGGTGATGCGGTCATCCAGCGACTTGATGCGCCCTTCCTGCACTGCACAGCCGATCAGGATCGCCGTGATGGATTTGGTCACCGACCAGGCCATGAAGCGCGTCTGCTGATTGGTATTGTTGCGGTAGATTTCAGAGACGATGCGCCCATCCTTCATCACCAGCAGCGCGTTGGTGTAGGTCCGATCCAGGAACTGTTCCGCCGTATATTGCTGGCCCTTGTAGGAATAGCTGAGATCCAGCGGATGATCGGCCTTGGGCAGTTCCCAGACCGCACCCGACCGCGCCACCGTGCGGGTGGTGAACAGCTGGTCCATGGAATGGAAGGTCAGGGCGTTGACATCCGCATCATTCATCTTGCGCCGCAGATCCTGCACGGCGCTGGGCACGGTGGAGGGCGGCAGCGACGGGTCCGGGGCCGGTGCGGGATAGGCCAGGGCCATGTAAGGCACACAGGCCACAGCCAGCGCCAACGCGCCCCGACGCAGAATTCGACCAGCTCTCATAACTCCCCCTTGATTGGCGGCAACAGGTTTGATGGAAGCCAGAGCCGGCGCTTTCAGCGCGCCCGCTCTGTTTCGGTACCTGCATTGTTGGGGGTGTTACGGACCGGCCGCGGCTCCCATATGGGATACTGTTGCAGTGATATTCCGGAAAATTGGCGGTGGCCGTTCTGTATGGCCGCCCACCTATTGCATCATGCTGACCGCCAGGGAGGTGCAGACGCGCCGGACCAGTTCTGCCTGACGGGGACAGCCGGTCTTGGCCAGGGCACGCTTCAACTGGATGCGGGCGGTTCCTTCCGTAATACCGCGCTGCTGGGCATAATCCCGCAACGACAACCCGTCACAAAGCCCGACCGTCAGCCGCGCCTCTGCCGCTGACATGCCGAAAAGGGTCGCCACGGCCGCCGGTGAGATATTCATCGGGCGACCCGGCTCCCGCAGCAGCAGGGCTACGGTGCGCGAGCTTTCCCGCCCCCACAGCATCGGGGCTGCGTGCAGGCCGGTGGCCATGACCTGCACCGCCCCTTCCCCATCCATCCGGCCCAGGGTCAGTTGGGTGGCTTGCGCCGGCCCACCGGCCCCGGCCTGGGACAGCAGGGTTCGCAACGGTCCGGTGTCGGCTGGCTGTACCGCCCGGATATGCCCCCCCATCTCGCGGATTGCCGGGGACCGATGCAGGAGGCTGCGCGCGGGGCTGTTCATCCAGATGATCCGACCGGCCGTGTCACACAGCACAAGGGCGGCCCCCAGCACATCCCCCGCCTCCGACAGCAAATCGGCCTGCAGACGGGTGGATTGCAACTGCTCACCCAGATCGATTGCTTGCCGCAGATGCGGCAGCAATTGCATGGTCAGGTCTTCTTCAGCCCGCCCGAAGGGCTGATCCATCATGACCGATCGGTGCAGCACCAGAACCAGGAAGCGACCGGGCGACAATTCCGTGAGGCCACAGAGATTGCAGCCCAGCTGCAACATCAGGCGCCGCTGCTTAAGCTCCAGCAGCTCCGGCGATCCGGGCGGGAATACATCCTCATCCCGCGTCACCACCGGCTGGCGGGCAACCCTTTCACTGGGGCAAATGCGCAGACGGGGATTATCGCCATTATTCAGCACCCGATCATGTTCCTGCCGATGCGCCTGGGAATAGGAATCCCGCACATCCCAAACCGGGTTGAAGCGCCCGCCCTTGTAATCCAGCACCTGGATCACAGCACTACGCACCGACATGAAATCGCAAACCTGATCCAGCACCACGCTCCAGCGGTCTGGAGCTGACGGGCACGCATAGATATTCAGCAACATCTCCTGCATCTCACCCTCCCCTGTACTTTGTTTTCTTTATCGGGCAGCATTTTTGATGCCCGTGCCGATGGTCGGCCCGTCCCAGGAGGGTGATCAGGACATTATCGCCCTTTACCGGCCAAGGTCGCCATGGCGGCATAACAGTACTGTATCATAATAATACAGTACCGGGGACTTCTTCAGAAGGGTGAGGAGCAGGGATTTTTTCGTGAACGGCAGGCTGGGGCGGCCCTGCCATCGGCCGCCCCATCAGAAACCAAGCCCCGCCGGCCGGGCTCAGACGGCCCGCTTCAACCAGCCGGCCAGATCGGCGCGCGGCACGCTGGCCTGTTCGCCGGATACCATGTCCTTCACCAGCACCTCACCCTTGGCCTTTTCATCCGACCCCATGATGATGGCATAGCGGATGCCGGCCTTGTCGGCGTAGGTGAACTGCTTCTTGGGCTTGGCCGGTTCCAACTGGATTTCGGTATTGATGCCGGCGGCCCGCAATTCCGCCCCGATGGCCAGATAATCGGGCAGCAGGTCGGCATCAAACTGCGTCACCAGCGCCTGCACGGTGGAGGGACCATCGGCCACGATGCCCGCCTGTTCCAGCGCATAGAACAGGCGCGTCAGCCCGATGGAGATGCCCACGCCCGGCAGCTTGGACTTGGTATAGAGCCCGGCCAGATTCTCATACCGCCCGCCGGAACAGACGGAGCCGAAGCCGGGATGATCGGTCAGGAACGTTTCGTACACCGTACCCGTATAGTAATCCAGGCCACGGGCGATGGCGAGATTGACACGCCAATGCGTCTCCGGCACGCCAAACGCCGTCAGCGCGCCAACCACCTGGCGCAGTTCGGCGACCCCCTCCAGGAAGGTGGCATTGTCCAGCCCCAGCCGGTCCAGATGCGCCAGCGTGTCGGCCGCCGGGCCGGAGAAGCCGATCATGTCCAGCACGCGGGCAGCATT
Organism: Niveispirillum sp. SYP-B3756; assembly: GCF_009495745.1. Taxonomy (GTDB): domain Bacteria; phylum Pseudomonadota; class Alphaproteobacteria; order Azospirillales; family Azospirillaceae; genus Niveispirillum. The sequence continues at coordinate 12,683 of NZ_WIDQ01000015.1, read as the reverse complement.
ATCCGCCGACAGGCCAATCCCGTCACCCTGCAGCAGGGCCAGCACGTCCTCGCGCGACAGCTTGTCCAGCTTGTCCACCTGCCGCAGCACCAGCACGCGCACGCCGGGATCGGTGATGCCCAGCGCCTCGAACATGCCCAGCAGGATCTTGCGGTTGTTGAAATTGATCTGGAACGGCCCGACCGCCAGCTCGGTGAACACGGCATAGATCACCGCCGGCATTTCCGCATCATAGACAACCGACAGGCTGTCCTTGCCGATCACATCGATATCGCACTGATAAAATTCCCGATACCGCCCCTTTTGCGCCCGTTCACCGCGATAGACGCGCTGCATCTGATAGCGGCGGAAGGGAAAGGCCAGTTCCCGCTCATGCTGGGCAACATAGCGGGCGGTCGGCACCGTCAGGTCGAAGCGCAGCGCCAGATCAGGCTTGTGCCCCTGTTCGATGGCCCCGGTGGACTGCACGAAATAGACCTGCTTTTCCGTCTCCCCGCCGGATTTGGAGAGCAGCACGTCCGCCACTTCGAACACCGGGGTTTCCAGCGGCAGGAAGCCGAACCGCTCATAGGTACGGCGGATGGTATCCAGCATCCGCTGGAAGGTGATCTGCCGGCGTGGCAGCAGTTCCATCGTGCCGGGCGGGGTGCGGGGGGTGATCAGGGCCATGGGGGCAATCCAGCAATAAGATATGAGCGCCTGCGGTTTTAGCCGCTGTGACGCCCCATCGCCAGCCTTGTTGTGGTCTGATCAGCCCTCCGACGACCCGTTGCGGATCATGGTTTTGAAAATCAGGCCCGCCGCAGGCATGGCCGCCGGTCACCAGCCACCGCCAAATCTGCCAGCCAATCCAGGGCTGCCGCCTCTTCCGTGAAGCTGCGATGACAAACTGCCGGGTACAGGGCGGAGACGACATTGATCAGATACCGGCGCATATCTCCCACTTCCAGAAGATAGGCGCAGCCGGTATGGCTGTTTGGTTGATCAATCCATGGTGCCAATTCCCGTAGTTCCCGCACACATGCCCAATCGACGGACCCAATAAAGCGGCGTAGATCGATAACCAGAGCGTTATCAGGCGATAACCACCCAAGTTGTTGGGCGATTTTGAAGCCAATCACAATATGATGGGATGACGCGTCCAAGCACAGACGGACGGTCAAGATATCCGCCTGCTTGGCAAAGGCGATGTAGCCATCACCATGCCCAACACAAAACATGCAAAAGCACTCAACAATATCGGACGGGCAAAGCCCGCAGAAATTCGGTGGGGTGCCGGACGGGCACCCCACCGGTAACCGTCACACTCAGCCCATCACCTTGGCCAGCGCCTCATCCAGCGGCAGCTCCAGCTTCTCACCCGTCGCGCGGCGCTTCAGCTCCACCGTACCGGCCTTCAGGCCGCGCGGGCCGATGGTCAACTGCCAGGGAATGCCGATCAGGTCCATATCGGCGAACTTGGCACCCGGACGCTCGTTACGGTCATCATAGATGACCTCAACGCCCGCCGCGTTCAGCTTTGCATAAACCTCGTCGCAGGTGCTGCGGCAGGCCTCGTCATCGGCCTTCAGGTTGATCAGCGCCACCTTGAACGGGGCCACTTGGTCCGGCCAGATAATGCCGGCATCGTCATGGCTGGCCTCGATCAGGGCCGCGACGACGCGGCTCACGCCGATGCCGTAGGAGCCCATTTCCACCGTCACCGGCTGGCCATCCGGCCCGGTGACCACGGCACCCATGGGGGCGGAATATTTGGTGCCGAAATAGAAGATGTGCCCCACCTCGATCCCGCGCGCGGTTTCCAGTTCCTCGGCCGGAACTGGGCAGTTGGCGGCGTCGTGCATCTCTTCCGTCGCGGCATAGACGGAGGTGTATTTGGCGAAGAAATCCTTCAGATCGCCATTGGCGTCCGGGTTATCGGCCAGCACATCCAGTTCCAGCCACTTCTTGTCACAGAAGACCTGGCTCTCGCCGGTTTCCGCCAGGATGATGAATTCATGGGACAGGTCACCGCCGATGGGGCCGGTATCGGCGCGCATCGGAATGGCCTTGATGCCCATGCGGGCGAAGGTGCGCAGGTAGGCCAGGAACATCCGGCGATAGGAAAGACGCGCACCCTCCGCATCCAGATCGAAGGAGTAATTGTCCTTCATCAGGAATTCACGGCCGCGCATGACGCCGAACCGGGGACGCACCTCGTCGCGGAACTTCCACTGGATATGGTACAGGTTCTTCGGCAGATCCTTGTAAGACTTCACGAAGGTCTTGACGATATCGGTGATCATCTCCTCATTCGTGGGGCCGAACAGCATTTCGCGGTCATGCCGGTCGGTGATGCGCAGCATCTCCTTGCCATAGGCCTCATACCGGCCCGACTGACGCCACAGGTCGGCCGACTGGATGGTCGGCATCAACAGTTCCTGGGCACCGGCGCGGTCCTGCTCCTCCCGCACGATCTGCGCCACCTTCTGCAAAACCTTCCAGCCCAGCGGCAGCCAGGCATAGATACCGGCAGAGGTCTGCCGGATCATGCCGGCGCGCAGCATCAGACGATGGCTGACAATCTGCGCCTCAGACGGCGTTTCCTTCAGCGTGGGCAGGAAATAGGTGGACATGCGCATGGGGGAAAACTCGCAAGCTCGATGACGGTGAAACTGGCCGCGACTTTAGGGGCTGCGCAAGCCGGCGGCAAGGCGGGAGAGTGGGGACGCACCGGATGGCCGGCTTGCAAGGGCACCCGCGCAGGTCCATGTTACATGTAACAGGAGGGTGGTCAGGATGAGCAAGTCCATCACAGCCGATGAATGCCGCCGACAATCGCTGTCCCTGTGCGATGATCCGCAGGAACGGGAAATGGCGGATTGGCTGGATAGGGTAGCTGATGCGGATGATTGAAAATTAAGGAGTCTAGTTTTTACTGTTTGGAGAAATAATGTGACACATTATGACCCTACAGGTGCCAAGGGTTGCTTAATGTCCATTTTTTAATATCATCCATCAGAGGAGCAACGGGATAATTTTCAATATCCTTTTTTGAATGCCCTTGGGATTCAAGTTCGTTAAAATGATCTGTTATGAAATCAGTAAATCGTCCGAAAATACGGGTTGATCCTGGCACTTTTATCTGTATTTGCGTGCAAAGCCAATTACGTATTTCTCTGACAGCATCAGCGGGGTCATTATTGTGAACAGCAATGTCAGAATTTGATAAATCAGACAGGGCAGCTTGATAACGGTATCGCTCCGCCTCCAAGATCAAACACTTTTTTGTCGACCATTTGTCGCCTTTGAAACGTTGGCATCCTATATCTAGGCCAAGTTCAAAGGGCATATTCATTCGATAAAATTCCCCGACTTTCGTTGACTTAATTCTGGATAAGTCATGAAGAGCGAATTTACACTCTTGGATAATGCTAATGATCTTCTCGATTCTAGCCTCTCCAGAATTAAAACTCTCCAGAGCGATCCGAGGTTCAAAACCCATATCGATGATAAGGAATAAAATCGGCCTAAGCATCCCCTTGTATTCATCATCAAAAGGGCAATTTATGAAAACACTCTTCTCAAAGCTCATGGATTTCCGTCACCGTTTGTCACGGGGCGGGAATGGATCATTCCCGTAGCTCCTCTTCTCGCGGATCATACCATTACGGTCATGAACATAAAACTCGGCGTTATTTCTCTTAGCGAGATCACGTCCATATTCAATCGCTTCGTCCTGAGTGTCAAAATGCCGGGAGGCGCGCGTCGCACCCGCAGCGCGGACACTCCACCCTCCATTGGGACTGGGAACGACGTGCCGGCTATTCCGTGTCATTGCCTACCTCACACCATCAAAGACAGTACACCACCCGAATATAGTCTCATGCCGCCACCAGTTCAAACTTATCCACATCCACCAGTCCCATATCGGTGATCTTCAGGTGCGGGATCACCGGCAGGGGCAGGAAGGCCAGTTGCAGGAAGGGTTCCGCCAGCGGGCAGCCCAGCGCCTTGACCGAGGCGCGCAACGCTTCCAACTCATGTTCCACATTCTCGAACGGTTTCAGGCTCATCAGCCCCGCCACCGGCAGGGACAGTTCACCCACCACGGCCCCATCCTTCACCGCCACAAAGCCGCCACCGATTTCGATCAGACGGTTGATCGCCACCACCATGTCGGCGTCACTGGCCCCCACGGCACAGATATTATGGCTGTCATGGCCGACCGAGCTGGCCAGCGCCCCGGACCGGATGCCAAAGCCCTTCACAAAGCCCTTGCCGATATTGCAGGTGATGCCGTGGCGTTCCACCACCACGATCTTCAGAATGTCATTCTCCGGGTCGGCATGGCGGCGGCCATTGCGATAAGGCACCGACGCCTGCAACGCCTCCGTAATGATCTTATTGGGCAGCACGCCGATCACCGGCGTGCCGGGGCCACTGGCGGGGATGGCCAGATCCTCGGCCACAATCCGCGCCCGCTTGATCGACCCCAGCCCCACCGGCGAGGGCGAACGACGGCCGGCGAAACTCTCAGAATTCACCGGCTTGCCGGCGCGAATCACCTGGGAAACGGTACATTGCGCCAGATCGTCCAGCAGCACGATATCCGCCAGATAGCCCGGTGCCACCAACCCGCGATCCTTCAGGCCGAAGCCGCGCGCCGCCGACCAGGTGGCCGTGCGGTAGGTGGCGGCGATATCGGCCCCCTGGGCGATGGCGCGGCGGATCAGGTGATCCAGGTGGCCTTCTTCGGCAATATCCAGCGGGTTGCGGTCATCCGTGCAGAAGGCCAGGAAGGGGCTGGTCAGCGGGTCGATCAGCCCGGCCAGCGAATCCACATCCTTGGAGACGGAGCCATCGCGGATCAGCACCTGCATCCCCTTGGCGATCTTCTCCCGCGCCTCCGCCTGACTGGTGCATTCATGGCAATTACGGATGCCACAGGAGAGATAGGCGTTCAGTTCCTTGCCCGTCACCAGCGGGGAATGGCCGTCAATATGGGCACCATAGAATTCGGCCAGCTTGTCCAGCGTCTCCTCATCCTTCCACAGCACGCCGGGGAAGTTCATGAACTCGGCCAGCCCGATCACCTTGGGATGGTGGCGATGGCGGGCCAGATCGTCGGCACTCAGCCGCGCGCCCGCCGTTTCCAGATGCGTGGCCGGCACGCAAGACGATAGCTGCACCCGCAAATCCATCGCCGTCGACAGGGAGCTGTCGAGGAAATATTTAAGCCCCGTCTCCCCCAGCACATTGCAGATTTCATGCGGGTCGCAAATAGCCGTGGTGGTGCCGCGCGGCAGGACGCAGCGGTCAAATTCGCTGGGGGCCACCAGCGTGCTTTCACAATGCACATGGGTATCGATAAAGCCGGGTACGGCGAAGCGGCCCTTGCCATCGATCTCCACCAAGCCGTCATAGCGGTCATAGGTGCCAACGATGGTATCGCCGCAGATGGCGATATCGGTTTCGGCAATCGTGCCCGTCGCCACATTCAGCAGCCGCACATTCTTGATCACCAGATCGGCGCGTGACCGGCCCATGGCCTGATCAATACGCTGTTTCAGGATGGTCTTGGCGGTGGCGCGGTCCATGAAGCCTACTCCGGCGGGTACGGGCGATAACATCCCCTATCCTGCGCCGAACCGGCAATGCGGCGCAACAAGCCGGTGTTACTTCCCCTTCTCCCGGCACAAGATCAGCAGTTCCTGCTCGGCCTCGGGCTGGATGGGTTTGCCGTTGAACAGCACCTGATTGCCACGCACCGTGACCATGCCCACCTGCAGCTCGCCCTTGTAAAGATCATTGGCGGGGATACCCAGGCGCTTGGCCGTGTTCAGGGTGATGGCGATATTAATGTCGCCGGACAGATCAATGCCCCCGCTGCCCGGCAGATCAGCCGGGGCCACCGCATTGCCATTCACATCCACCCCTGGCTTGTACTCCACATCGGCGGATGGGTGATGGCGCGTCACCCATTGGCAGGCAGCGGGATCAATGCGGATGGTGGGTTCGCGCCCCGCTGCTGGTTGCTGGAGGGTCTGAGCCAAAGCTGTGGCCACCAGCGCGCTGCACAGCAGCAAACCTATAGCGCCCCATGCTTTTCCGTTAAATACTGGCATCTCCATCCCGCCTTTTCCCGTCTTCCCTGGGGAGCCGAAACCTTGCTGGAATCCTACTTCAAACTGAAGGCGTTGGGCAGCGATGTCCGCACCGAGCTGCTGGCCGGATTCACCACATTTTTAACCATGGCCTACATCATCTTCGTGAACCCACAGGTTCTCTCGGCGGCGGGCATGGATCATGGGGCCGTGTTCGTCGCCACCTGCGTGGCTGCCGCCATCGGGTCGGCCATCATGGGGCTTTATGCCAACTACCCCATCGCCCAGGCGCCCGGCATGGGGCTGAACGCCTATTTCGCTTTCACCGTTGTCGGGCAGATGGGGTACAGTTGGCAGGTGGCGTTGGGGGCCGTGTTCATTTCCGGCATCCTGTTCATCATCCTCTCCGTCCTGCCGGTGCGGGAGGCTGTGGTGAACGCCATCCCCAAAAGCCTGAAGCTGGCCATCTCCGCCGGGATCGGCTTATTCCTGGCCATCATCGCGCTGGAAAATGCCGGCATCATCAAGGCGCACCCGGTCACGCTGGTCACCTTGGGCGACATGTCCAAGCCGCCGGCTATTCTGGCCGCTGTTGGGTTTCTGCTGCTCTGCGCTCTGGTGGCGCGGCGGGTGACGGGGGCGGTGATCATCACCATTCTAACGGTGGCAGGCCTGGGCATGGCGCTGGGGGTGACGCCCTTCAGCGGGCAGGTTTTCTCCCTGCCACCAGACCCGACGCCGACCCTGCTGGCCATGGATATCAAGGGGGCCTTGAATATCGGCCTGATCACCGTGGTGTTCGCCTTCTTCTTCGTTGATCTGTTTGATACGGCTGGCACGCTGGTGGGCGTGGCCCACCGGGCCGGCCTGCTGGATGAACAGGGCCGCCTGCCCCGGCTGAAGCGCGCCTTGTTCGCCGATGCCGCCGCCACTACCGTGGGGGCCGCCCTTGGTACCTCCACCGTCACCTCATATATTGAAAGCGCGGCCGGCACCAATGTCGGCGGCCGCACCGGCCTGACGGCGGTCACCGTGGCCCTGCTGTTCCTGGCCAGCCTGTTCCTGGCCCCACTGGCCGCAAACATCCCGACCTATGCCACCGCCCCTGCCCTGCTCTATATTGCCTGCGTCATGGCCCGCGGCTTGACGGAAATCGACTGGGAAGAGGTTACAGAATATGCACCTGCCGTCGTGTCAGCGCTAACAATGCCCCTTACTTACTCAATTGCACACGGAATAGGCTTTGGCTTTATTGCCTATGCCGGCATCAAGATCCTCGCGGGGAAGTGGCGGAAGGCAGGGCCGGTGGTGATCGGCTTAGCGGCTCTTTTTCTAGCGAAATTCGTCCTGCTGGGCTGAAATCGGTTGCGGTGCCCCTGATACGGCATACCCCTGTCGGTGGTGCTTACACGATCAGGGTGCCGCATCTTTTTTGTGCGTTTTTTTGACAAAATATGATTTTGGGGATGGACGGGCAGGAAGAGCGCCTCTATACTCCGCCCCACAAAAAGAAAGACCGCGCCGAAAGGCAGCGCGGCCTGAGTTTAGGGAGGAATCGCCACCAGGCGTGTCAAGAAGGGATCCAACCCCGCTCGACAAGAATTAGTTTTTTCTTTTTACTGCTCAAAGGCAAGCCGAAAATTCGGCTTGCCTTTTTGTTTGTGCATTTTTTGCTCGCTTTGCACAAATGCGTGGCAGATGCATAAGTCGGGGCAAAAATATGCCGCTTAATTAAGCGGCATATCCTGTGAAACCTGCCCGCAGCGCCGTCACCCAGGGAATTTCTTGATTCGACAGGCGCAGATGCGCCGGGCAATCCAGCCGGTGGGCACCGGGCAGATAGCCGATGCTCATCAGGAACTCGCCCACGATCTCCCCACCGGTGAAGCGGAAGGTCTTGGCGAACAGCTTCACCCAATCCGCCTTGGCGCGGGGATGATGGGCGGCAATCCAGCCATGGAAGCCGCCATGGCTTTCACGCAACCGCTGGATCACCTGGGCATTGTGGATGGCCGCCTGCACCTTCAGCCGGTTACGGATGATGCCGGGATCGGCCAGCAGACGGACAACATCCGCCTCCCCATAGGCAGCCACCTTGTCGACCTCAAATTGGTCATAGGCGGCGCGGAAGCTCTCCCGCTTTTTCAGAATGGTCAGCCAGGACAGGCCGGCCTGATTGATCTCCAGAATCAATCGCTCGAAAAGATCGGCCTCCCCGGTCAGAGGCTGGCCATATTCATGGTCGTGATAGGGGCCGTGCCATTCGTGGCCGGGGGCAATATCGCAATAGCCGGACATGGCGCCAATTCCTGCTTTTCCAGAGAAGACGCCGTAACCTACCCCAACGATGCAAGCTTGTCGCCAAAAATGTTCTTGTTTTGTACGCAACAAAGCGCCCTCTGAAACCTCATCATCCCGGCACGCCAGCCGAACTGAAATGGCGTTCGGAAAACAGGCCGTCAGCTTATTGAGGCGAGTATCGCGCGGAACTGAACGGAGTTCTTGCATCGCATGATTCGCTCCGGTGGGGCTGCCATAGCTGTAGTGAGGGGACTCGGCTGGTCAGTGATGTCGTCACCCCGAGCGAACCGCCAGCAGCCGTCACTACGGGCGCCGTGTGAAATATTCCAGAACAACGGCCTAAGCATCACGGCCGTTAATTAAACCATTCTGATGACGAACTGAAATCGGTAATTTCACTACCGAGCCGTCTCTTTCCCGCCCTTCGAGCAAGAAAAAAGGCCGTGGCATTGCCACGGCCTGAGTTTAGGGAGGAAACGCCCAAGAAGTGCGTTACGACAGAGGGCATAGGGCCGTGTCGCAAGACAGACTATGCTCGCCTCGCTCCCATTGTGCAAGTGCAAAATCAGAAACCCGGGATGCATCCTTGTTCTAACTGTTGCCAAAGGCTTGCCGCTCCCTCAAGATACAGGCCACCTTCGCGCCGCAACATAGTGCTGCACAATAGCCACATCCCGCGGGCTAAACGTCTCTGAACCGCTCCGGGCGGCGCCCACACATGGCTGCCCCCCCTTCCCCCATTGGACCCATTCGGCATGTCACGGCGTTACCGCCGACGTCCGGGCCCGATCCAACCGCAGGACATTACGCGCAACCACTCAGAGGACAAGGCAGGTGAACCGTCTCGTTATCATCTCCAACCGGGTTGCACCGGTGACCGAGGGAAAAGGCCAGGCTGGTGGCCTGGCCGTCGCCATCCTGGAAGCCCTGAAACGCCAGGGCGGCATCTGGTTCGGCTGGAACGGAGACATTGAAGAGAGCGCAGAGGCCACCGAACCGATTCTGAAACAGGCCGGCAACATCACCTATGCCACCATGCCGCTCAACCGGCGTGACCATGACGAATATTACAATGGCTACGCCAATGCGACCCTGTGGCCTCTGCTGCATTACCGGCTGGATCTGGCCAGCTTCGATGCGGCCACCTATGAAGGCTATCGCCGGGTCAATATGCTGTTTGCCGAGAAGGTGACACCCCTGCTGCGCGACCAGGATCTGGTCTGGGTGCATGATTATCATCTGATGCCGTTGGGGCAGGAATTGCGCCGGCGCGGCCACGGCCAACGGATGGGCTTCTTCCTGCACACACCCTGGCCCTCACCGGAAATCCTGTCGGCCTTACCGGCCATGGTGGAACTGGTGGAGGCGCTCTGCGCCTATGACCTCATCGGGTTCCATACGCGCGACGATCTGGGCTGTTTCACGCAGTGCGTGGCGACGAGCGGTGCCGGCACCATAGAGATGGCGGAAGACGGCGCTTCGGCCCGCATCACCGCCGCCGATGGTCGTTGCATTGAAGCCAGGGTCTTCCCCATCAGCATTGATACGGCCAACCTGGAAAAGCTGGCGGCACAAGCCGCCCATAGCGAGGCGACACAACGGCTGCGTGACAGCCTGGTGGGCCGCGCGCTGATCATCGGCGTAGATCGGCTGGACTATTCAAAGGGCCTGCCCCAGCGTTTCGCCGCCTTTCAGGAATTGCTGGACCGCTACCCGCAAAACCTCTCCGCCGTCAGTTTTCTGCAGATCGCCCCGCCCTCGCGCAGTGACGTGGCTGAATATCAGCAGATCAGGCGAGAACTGGAAACCATGGCTAGTCATATTAATGGCCGCCTCGCCGATTTCGACTGGGTACCCATTCGCTATCTCAACCGCAGTTTCGGGCGGCGTACCCTGGCCGGGTTCTACCGCGCCGCCCAGGTAGGGTTGGTAACACCACTGCGCGACGGGATGAATCTTGTCGCCAAGGAATATGTCGCAGCCCAGGACCCAGACAACCCCGGTGTGCTGGTCCTGTCCCGCTTCGCCGGGGCTGCGCGGGAGATGGGGGAAGCGCTGCTGGTCAACCCCTATGATACGGGCGAGGTGGCGGAATGTCTTCAGCGTGCCCTGCATATGCCGCTGGCCGAGCGCAAGGAACGGCACGCGGCCATGCTGCGGCACCTGCGGGAATATGATATCACTCGCTGGCGAGAGGATTATGTCGCGGCCCTGGCCGGGTGAGGATGCCGCAAGGCACCCATCTGCGGCCGGACAGCGCAGCATCCCTTTACTTTCCAGCCATTTTCGCCTACAAGCGCCCCACATTTTTTCACGGCGTACAGCACCCCTGGAGGCTGGCGCCATACCGACCCGGACCGGTGGGAACGGATTCCACCGGGTAAGGGTCTTTTTTGCATGTCAGGAGAGTACCATGACCCAGATTATCGCGCTCGCCGCCACGGCCCGCGACCGGGCCGGAAAGGGGACCGCCCGTGCTACGCGCCGTGATGGTCGCATTCCGGCTGTCATCTATGGCAACAAGGAAAAGCCAGTGATGATCGCCCTGGACAACACGAAGTTCACCCGTGAACTGCACCGTCCGGGCTTCTTCACCCACCTGTTCGATATCGAACTGGATGGCGTGAAGCACCGCGTTCTGCCCCGTGACGTTCAGTTGGACCCGGTCTATGACCGCCCGCTGCATGTGGACTTCCTGCGCGTCAGCGACACCACCGAAATCACCCTGAAGGTGCCGGTGGAGTTCGTGAATGTTGAAACCTGCCCGGCCATTAAGCGCGGCGGTATGCTGAATGTCGTTCGTCACGATATCGAAGTGTATGCCCGCGCCGCTGCGATCCCGGAGAAGATCATCGTTGATCTGGCCGGTATTGACGTGGGTGCCTCCATCCACATCTCTGCCGTGAAGCTGCCGGAAGGCGTGCGTCCGACCATCGATGACCGCGATTTCACCATCGCGACCCTCGTCGCCCCGTCGGGCGGCAGCGACGCCGCTTGATAATATCAAGAGACTCGAACGATGCGGTTGCTGGTCGGCCTGGGCAATCCCGGCTCGGAATATGAACGGCACCGGCATAATGTCGGGTTTATGGCGGTGGATGATATCCACCGCCATTACGGCTTCGGCCCCTGGAAGAAACGCTTCCAGGGGTTCGTCGCTGAAGGTCTGGTGGGGGGCGAGAAATGCTTCCTGCTGAAGCCACAGACCTTCATGAATCTTTCCGGCCAGTCGGTCGGGGAAGCCATGCGCTTCTATAAGCTGATCCCTGATCAGGTTATCGTCTTTCATGACGAATTGGATGTCGCCCCGGCCAAGATCCGGGTGAAGCAGGGTGGTGGCCATGGCGGCCATAACGGCCTGCGCTCCATCGATGATCACATCGGCAAGGATTACTGGCGCGTGCGCATCGGCATCGGCCATCCCGGCGACAAGGACCGGGTGCATGGCTGGGTGCTGGGCAATTTCGCCAAGGCCGACGAGCCCTGGCTGGCCAAGCTGCTGGATGCGCTGACCGGCGAACTGGCCACCCTGGTGAAGGGGGAGCCGGAGAAATACGCCTCCCGCGTCGCCTCCCTGACCCAGCCGCCAAAGCCCGCCAAAGCACCGAAGCCGCCGAAGCCCGACGCGCCGGTGTGATGTTCAGCGCGTATTTCCGCTGACCGAAAACACGGCTCCAGGCCTGGGGCGTCATTCCCATCCTGGCGGTCAGACTTCACGGTCAGGGTATTCAAACCCCTTCCTCACCGGAATGGAAAATCCGACCCAACCCGTTGGGGCCGCTGTCGTGAAGGCGCGATGTTTCCACGGCATCACGCTGCAATGGCTGATCCTCATTTGCCTTGATCAGAACCTGTAGATTCTGATCAAGGCATTCAAACGCTGGCGCCAACATGGACTTGCCCTGGAACGATCCGATGTTCCGGGTGGCGGCCAAGCTGCGAGACCGCAACGACCAAGTCCGGCCGCTCTACCGACTGACGCAATACATCACCGCGCATTGGTCGAATGCAGGGCTTCCATGCGCCCCGCTGCCGTTCTGCGTTAGCGATCGAAGCCGGATGGCGGAAACACACCTCAGACGTGGTTCCGGCGCCGCCAGGAGCGCGGCTCCAGAGGGCAACGCCACCATTTTCCACCAATCGAAAACGCGCTTGACTTAGAGCGCACTCTAGAGCAACGTGCTTTTAATCGGACGCATATCCTGCGGCCTTGAAGTAGTTCCAGCATTCGTCTTGGTCGTAGAGGTCGCATATGTTTCCAATGGCCCTCCAGAGGTCGTCAATGGTCCTTGCACC
>NZ_WIDQ01000014.1 GCF_009495745.1 Niveispirillum sp. SYP-B3756 | reverse complement strand
CTTCAACAAGATCAAACAGTTCAGAGGTATCGCCACCCGATACGACAAACAACCCGAGAACTTCCTAGCTGCCGTAAAGCTCGTCGCCGTCAGGCTATGGTGTCAGTCGTTATGAGTCTACGGCCTAATGCATAATGCAATGCCTTCAGCAAAGAAAATGAAGCCCCAAGACAATTGCATTTTGCAATTAGCAGCGAGGTAATCCGTTCTCTTATGCTGATTACCTTGCCTTTCCAGGCGACATCACCACCCAAAAACGATGGCACGGCGTTTGCTTTGCTCCTGATACCGGCTTAGAGACCGGACAAGGCCGAAAAGGCCACCAGGAACCGAGGTAGTGCCCGTGACCCGCTTTGTTACCGCGAAGGCCATCGCCTTCATCGCCATCCTGTTGCCCATTCTGTTCAGCTTCGTCGGCGCAGCCTCTGGCCACAACCTGAAGCTGCGCGGCAAGATGGAAACGGTATGTGAGCTGAAGATCAACGATCTGGCACGCGGCCTGAACCTGGGCAAAGGTGAATCCTCTGTCACCGTCGGCACGGTGAATGAACAATGCAATCAGTTCGGCTTTGTTGTCGGTATCAGTTCCGCCAATCGCGGTGCGCTGGTGGATCAGCGGGGCAACCGCATCCCCTATCAGGTACAATATGACGGGTCGGGCCTGCTGTCGCTGAGCGGGGAATGGATGTGGCTGCGTTTCTGGCCCAGCGTGGGCGACAATAACAAGGATTTGCAGGTCACGGTGCCCGCCCGCCCGCAGGCCACAGCGGGTGATTACAGCGACACCATCATCGTCACCATCGCTGCCCTTTGACAACAAAGGCCGCCGGATCGCCCCGGCGGCCTTTGTTTTACCCGCGACGCGGAACCCCGATCAGGCCGCCGCCGTCGTCACCTGCTTGTTCTGCTCGCGCGTCTTCAACAGGCGGATTTCCGGGAAATCTTCCTGTGCGCGGTTCAATTGCCAGCCATTGCGGGCCAGATAGACCAGCGCGCCATCATGGTCTTCCGCCATATCGGCGCGGCGGCTGTCGATGAAGGCTTTCAACTTCACCGGATCGTCGCATTCCACCCAACGGGCGGCATCGTACCCTGCCGTCTCGAACCGGGCCTTCATGCCATATTCGGCCTCGATGCGCGATGCCAGCACCTCAAACTGCAGCTGACCGACGACGCCGACCACCCAGTCGGCACCGACGATGGGCTTGAACACCTGGGAAGCGCCTTCCTCCGCGAAATGTTCCAGCGCCTTGCGCAGATGCTTCACCTTCATCGGGTCATCCAGGCGCACGCGCTGCAACAGTTCCGGCGCGAAGCTGGGCACGCCGGTGAAGCGCAGATCCTCACCTTCCGTCAGCGTGTCACCGATGCGCAGGGTGCCATGGTTGGGGATGCCGATAATATCGCCCGGCCAGGCATCTTCCGCCAGTTCCCGGTCGCGCGCCAGGAACAGCACGGCATTATTGACCGCCAGCAGCTTGCCCGACCGCATATGCTTCAGCTTGGTACCACGCTTGAAATGGCCGGAACAGAGGCGGAAAAACGCGATACGGTCACGGTGGTTGGGGTCCATATTGGCCTGGACCTTGAACACAAAGCCGGTGACCTTGCCTTCATCGGGTTCCACAGCACGCCCATCGGCCTTCTGTGGGCGCGGCGGCGGGGCATATTCGGCCAGCCCCAGCAGCAATTCGCGCACGCCGAAATTATTGATGGCGGAGCCGAAGAAGACCGGCGTCTGGTGGCCTTCGCGGTAGGTCTCCATATTGAAGGGCGGGCAAAGCTCCCGCACCATCATCACATCCTCGCGCAGCTTGGCTGCCTGATCAGCGGGGATCAGCTGATCGATCTTGGGATCGTCGATGCCGTGGCATTCGACGCCCTCGGTCGCCACATCGCCGGACCGGCGGTCCATCAGGATCAGCCGGTCGCGGATCAGATCATAGCATCCCCGGAAGTCAGAACCGGAACCGATGGGCCAGGAGGCCGGCGTCACCTCCAGCTGCAGATCACGCTCCACCTCATCCATCAGCTCGAACGGGTCGCGCGCCTCGCGGTCCATCTTGTTGACGAAGGTGATGATGGGCACATCGCGCATCCGGCACACTTCGAACAGCTTGCGCGTCTGTGCCTCGATACCCTTGGCGGCGTCGATCACCATGACGGCGCTGTCCACGGCGGTCAGCGTGCGATAGGTATCTTCGGAGAAATCCTCGTGGCCTGGTGTATCCACCAAATTAAAGGTGCGGCCGGCATAATCAAAATTCATCACCGACGCGGTGACGGAGATGCCGCGCTCCCGCTCCACCTTCATCCAGTCAGACCGGGCGCGCCGCTGCTCCCCGCGCGCCTTCACGGCACCCGCCATCTGGATGGCGCCACCGAACAGCAGCAGCTTTTCCGTCAAGGTCGTCTTACCCGCGTCGGGGTGGGCGATGATGGCAAAGGTACGGCGCTTGGCGACTTCTTCTTCAAGGATATTGGCGGGCATGGGGACACTTCTGACGGCTGGGCACGGATCAAGCGGTTTCAATAGCCGATTTGTCGCCGTCATAGGGGGGAAAGTTTTGCAGGGGGCCTGTGAAAGGCCAGGGAAGAGTGTGGCCGTTGTTCCAGGTCAGGGGCCGCAGTTGATACGAGGTCAGCCCTGACTTTCACGCCCGCCCGCTCATCCCCGCCAGGTCACCGCACAGCCGTTCATAATCCGCCACCACGCCGCGCGCCCATTCCAACAGGCGCTCGCCCTCCGGCGTCAGCCCCTCAAACCGGCGGCCGCGGCGGACCAGGGGGGCGGAAAGGTCGGATTCCAGCCGGGCGATGGCAGCAGACAGGGTGGGCTGGCTGATCACACAAGCATCGGCGGCGCGGGCGAAATGCTGCTCACGCGCAAGGGCGACAAAATAGGAGAGATGGCGTACCAGCATGGTGTGATCGCTCCCCAATGAACGTTATGTTTATATGGATATAGCGAATCCCGCCAGCAATCCAGCCTTTCGGCACGAACCGAAAGCCAAAGAGGACCAGATGTTCGACATCACCAAGCCGGCCGCCGACAGTGACAAGCCGACGCTCTATGCCGATCTTGCCAGCATGGCCGCCGGCATCCTGACGGGGGAACGCGACCGCATCGCCAATTGCGCCAATATCGCCGCCCTGATGTTCAACACCTTGCCGGACCTGAACTGGGCCGGTTTCTATCTGCTGCAGGGGGCGGAACTGGTGCTGGGGCCGTTCCAGGGCAAGCCGGCCTGCGTGCGCATCCCGCTGGGGCGCGGTGTCTGCGGCACGGCGGGGCAACAGATGCGGTCGGTGCTGGTGCCCGATGTCCATGCCTTTCCCGGCCATATTGCCTGCGACGCGGCCTCCCGTTCTGAACTGGTGGTGCCGCTGATCCAGGATGGCCGACTGCTGGGCGTGATCGATCTGGACAGTCCCCTGCCGAACCGGTTCGATCCGGCCGATCAGGCGGGGATCGAGACGCTGGCCACCCTGCTGGTGGATGGGTGCGACTGGTAAGGTCGCTTTACTCCCGCCGCGCCGGCATCCGCGTCACCAGCCAGATGCCGGCGCAAACCAGGATCAAGGCGCTGAGATAGCTCCAGCGCAGCAGCGATTCGCCCAGGAAAATGGCGGAGAGCGAAACGCCGAAGACCGGGATCAGGAAGTTGAAGGGGGCGACCATGCCCACCGGATTATGCTTCAACAGCAGGCTCCAGACCGAGAAGGCCACAGCGGAGAGCAAGGCCAGATAGGCCAGCAGGGCACCCGCCTGAATCCCCATCGCTTCCAGATGGCCACCACCAACCATCCCGATTCCGGTCAGCACCAGCCCACCGATCAAAAGCTGCCAACCGGTCATCACCATCGCATCCATGCCGCGTGACAGGCCTTTGCCATAGATGGCCGCCGCCGCCAGGATGAAGGCGGAAAAGGCGACGAATCCTTCGCCCGTCAGGGTGAAATCAAAGGCCAACGCCCCTGCCCCGCCCTTTCCCAGATTGACCACCACCACGCCGGCAAATCCGATCAGGCAGCCCAGCGCGCGCACCCCGTTCAGCCGGTCGCTGGCATAGATGAAATGGGCCAGCACGACGCTGAAAAACACGCCGGTGGCATTCATGATGGATGATTTGATGCCACTGGCATGGGCGACACCGATATAGAAAAACACATATTGCAGGGCCGTCTGCACCAGCCCCAGCAAAACCACCTGCCCCGCCTGCCGCCGGCTGACCGGCAACAGCCGCTTGCGCAGGCCCAGTGCGGCCAGCAGCAGGATCAACCCCGCCAGGGTGAAGCGCCAGCCGGCGAACAGCATCTGTCCGGCCAGATCGGCGGGGACAATATGTAGCAGCGCATAGCCATTCTTGATGGCCGGATAGGAGCTGCCCCATAGGGCACAGCAGAGGGTGGCCAGAGCGTAAACGCCGGGCCGGGTCTGGTAAAGGGCGGGTTTCACGGGAGATCAAGGACCAATTGGGCGAACGAAAACCGGGGCATGACCCCACGAACGCCCCCCTATATACCCCCCGCCCGCCGGGGGCAATCACCGCCCCGGCGCCACCCGCCGGTAAGACAGGGCTTCGGCCACATGCAGCCGGCGTACCCCGTCCGCCCCCTCCATATCCGCCAGGGTGCGGGCCACGCGCAGCACGCGGTGATAACCACGGGCCGACAGTTTCAGCCTTTCCGCCGCCTCCGTCAGCAAAGCGCGGCCCTGCGCCTCGGGGGCGGCAACCTTTTCCAGCACCTCCCCATCCGCTTCCGCATTGGTGCGGATGGCGGGCTGGCCGCGCGGCACCAAGGCGGCATAGCGTTCCCGCTGGATATCGCGTGCCTGGGCCACGCGGGCCGCCACCTCCGCCGTGCCCTCCCGCGGCGGCGGCAGCGACAGGTCAGCGGCTGAAACGGCCGGTACGTCGATATGCAGGTCGATACGGTCGAACAGCGGGCCGCTGATCTTTGACTGGTAATCCGCCGCGCATTTCGGCGCCCGCCCGCAGGCGAGCGACGGATCATCCAGATGGCCGCAGCGGCAGGGATTCATCGCCGCCACCAGTTGGAAGCGGGCGGGATACGTCACATGATGGTTGGCACGGCTGACAGTGGCGCGCCCCGTTTCCAGCGGCTGGCGCAGCGCCTCCAGCGCGCCACGGGCAAATTCCGGCAGCTCGTCCAGGAACAGCACACCTTGGTGTGACAGGCTGATCTCGCCCGGTCGGGCCCGACTTCCCCCGCCCACCATGGCCGCCAGGGTGGCGGAATGATGGACTTCTCTAAACGGCCGGGTGCGGATCAGCTTGCCGCCCTCCAGCGATCCGGCGATAGAATGGATCATGGAGACTTCCAGCGCCTCCGCCGCATCCAGCGGCGGCAACAGGCCCGGCAGCCGGGCGGCCAGCATGGATTTGCCCGATCCTGGCGGTCCCAGCATCAGCATGTTATGGCCGCCGCTGGCCGCCACCTCCAGCACGCGCTTGGCCGTTTCCTGGCCTTTCACATCGCGCAGATCCTTGTGGCTGCCCGCCTCCTCCAGCCCGGCCAGCTTCGGCTCCGGTCGGGTCAGCACCTGGGTGCCCTTGAAATGGTTGATCAGGGCCAGCAGCGAGGACGGGGCCAGAATATCCAGCCCATCGCCGGCCCAGGCCGCCTCCCCGCCGCAGGCCGCCGGGCAGATCAGCCCCTTGCCATTGGCCGAGGCATTGATGGCGGCCGGCAGCACCCCGGCGACGGGCGAGATGGAACCATCCAGCCCCAGTTCGCCCAGCGCCTGATAATCCGCCATGGCATCGCCGGGCAGAATGCCCATCATCACCAGCAGGGCCAGGGCGATGGGCAAATCGAAATGGCTGCCTTCTTTCAGCACATCGGCGGGGGCCAGATTGACGGTCAGCCGCTGCGGCGGCAGGGCGATACCTAGCGCGTGCAGGGCACCGCGCACCCGTTCCCGGCTTTCCCCCACGGCCTTGTCCGGCAGGCCCACCACGGTAAAGGCCAGCGGCCCGCCGGTCATTTGCACCTGCACATCGATATCCAGCACCTCAATGCCCTGGAAGGCCACCGTTCCTACACGCGCCGCCACGCCCCACCCCCGGCTGTTACCCTTTATAGGTAGCACAACAGCCGGGATATTCAGGTGAATTCTCTTCGATGCACCTGATAGGCGCCATCGATCAAAAGGGTCATTTTCTGCAAGACGGGAATGGTTCCACCCCTTCATGATGGCATTTGAAAAAGGCCCCGGCATCCAACCGCCCTACCCGTCAGGGATGGCAGCGGGGAATGCCGACCCCCGAACGCCTTTCGATTGGGACTGAAGAGATGATCCGCCTCAACATCAATGGGCAGGTCCGTGACGTGGACGTGCCGGCAGACATGCCCCTGCTGTGGGTGCTGCGTGACGAACTGAACATGACCGGCACCAAGTTCGGCTGTGGTCAGGCCTTGTGCGGGGCCTGCACCGTGCATGTCGATGGCGTGGCCACCCGGTCCTGCCAATTGGCGGCCTCTGCCGCCGCTGATGCCAAGATCACCACCATCGAAGGCATTCAGGGCAAGGCCGCCCAGGCCGTGCAGAAGGCCTGGGCCGATCTGGATGTGGTGCAGTGCGGTTACTGCCAGTCCGGCCAGATCATGGCCGCCACGGCGCTGATCGCCGAGAACCCGAACCCGACGGATGCGGATATTGAAGCGGCGATGGACGGCAATGTCTGCCGCTGCGCCACCTATGTGCGGATCAAGGCGGCCGTGAAGCAGGCCGCCACGCTGGCGAGGACGTGACGCCATGAAAAACCTGCCGCAGATCCTGCGCGCCGCCGCTGCCGATGTGGTGGAGGCCGCCCCCTCCCGCCGTTCCTTTCTGAAGGGTGCCGCCGGGGCCGGTGGGGCGCTGGTGATTGGTGCCGTGGTGCCGCTGGGCGCCATGGCCGCCCGCCCCACCCCGGCCCTGATGGGCCCGCCCGATCCGCGCCCGAACGTGTTTGTCCGCGTGGCCCCGGACAGCAGTGTCACCGTGCTGGTAAAGCATCTGGACAAGGGCCAGGGCATCATGACCGGCCTGACCACCATCGTGGCGGAGGAGCTGGACGCCGACTGGGCGCAGATGCGCGGGGAATTCGCCCCTGCCGACAGCAAGCTTTACGCCAACCACGCCTTCGGGATGCAGGGTACCGGCGGTTCCACCGCCATCTTCAACAGCTGGGATGAGCTGCGCATGGCGGGTGCCGCCGCACGCGCCATGCTGGTGGAGGCAGCAGCAGCCGAATGGAAGGTGCCGGCCGGCGAAATCAGCGTCGCCAAGGGCGTCATCAGCCATCAGAAATCCGGCAAGAGCGGGCCGTTCGGCCCGTTTGCCACGGCAGCATCCAAGCTGCCGGTGCCGGCCAGTGTGAAGCTGAAGGACAAGGCCCAATATACCCTGATCGGGAATGAGACGCTGCACCGTCTGGATCACATCTCCAAGACCGATGGCTCCGCGATCTTCGCCATGGATATCCGCCGTCCCGGTCAGGTGACGGCGGTGCTGGCTCGCGCCCCGCGCTTTGGTGCGACCGTGAAGAGCGTGGATGACAAGGCCGCCCGCGCCATTCCCGGCGTGTTGGAGGTGCTGAGCCTGCCCATCGGCGTGGCCGTGGTGGCCAAGAATAGCTGGATCGCCATCAAGGGCCGCGAGGCGCTGAAAATCACCTGGGATGACAGCCAGGCGGAAAAGCGCGGCACCGACCAGATCCTGGCCGATTACCGCGAACTGGCCAAGAAGCCCGGCGCCGTGGCAACCGCCAAGGGTGACACCGCCGCCGCCATCAAGGGCGCCGCCAAGGTGATCGAGGCGGAATACAGCTTCCCCTATCTGGCCCATGCGCCGATGGAACCGCTGAACGCTGTGGTGGAACTGACCGAGGATGGCGGGGCAGAATTCTGGGCCGGCTCCCAGTTCCAGGGTGTGGAACAGCGGGTTGCCGCTGGCATCCTGGGCACCACCCCGGACAAGATCAAGATCAACACGGTCTGGGCCGGCGGCAGCTTCGGCCGCCGCGCCACCCCGACCGCTGATTACATGGCCGAAACGGTGATCATCGCCAAGGCACTGGCGGCGAAGGGCAAGAAGGCCCCCGTGCATCTGGTCTGGACGCGGGAAGATGATATCAAGGGCGGCCGTTACCGCCCGCTGGTCCTGCATAAGTTGCGGGCCGGGCTGGATGCCAAGGG
This sequence comes from Niveispirillum sp. SYP-B3756, assembly GCF_009495745.1. Classification (GTDB taxonomy): domain Bacteria; phylum Pseudomonadota; class Alphaproteobacteria; order Azospirillales; family Azospirillaceae; genus Niveispirillum. The sequence goes on along the minus strand of NZ_WIDQ01000014.1, from coordinate 104,740 downwards.
CAATATTGTCGGCTGGGAACAGCGCATCGTCACCCAATCCTTCATGACCGGCACGGTTTTTGAGGCCTTTGCGATCAAGAACGGGGTGGATAGCAGTGCCACCGAAGGGGCGGCCGATCTTGCCTACAAGGTCGCCAACCTCTCCGTTGACATGCATATCACCAAGTCACCGGTGACGACGCTGTGGTGGCGGTCGGTGGGGCATACCCACACGGCCTATGCCAAGGAAGCCTTCATTGACGAGCTGGCGGCGGCAGCCGGCAAGGATGCCGTGGCCTATCGCCTGGGCCTGCTGGAAGAACATCCGCGCCTGCGGGGCGTGCTGAAACTGGCGGCGGAAAAGGCCGGCTGGGGCAAGCCGCTTGCCGCCGGTCCGGCCGGCAGCAAGCGGGGCCGTGGCGTGGCCGTGCATGAAAGCTTCAGCTCCTATGTCGCCCATGTCGCTGAGGTGACCATCAATGCCGATGGCAAGGTGAAGGTGGATCGCGTGGTGGTGGCGGTGGATTGCGGCATTGCCGTCAATCCCAACGTCATCAAGGCGCAGATCGAAGGCGGCACCGGCTGGGGCATCGGCCACGCCCTGCGCGATGCCATCACCCTGACCGACGGCATCGTCGATCAGGCCAATTTCGACACGTTTGAACCGCTGCGCTATTCTGACATGCCGGCGTTGGAGGTGCATATCGTTGACAGCGCCGAACGCCCGACCGGCGTGGGCGAACCGGGCGTGCCCGGTGCCGCCCCCGCTGTGGCCAATGCCATTGCAGCGGCCGGCGGCAAGCGCCTCTATGACCTGCCCTTCAGCAAGGCGGGCATTGTTTGATACCGACCCGCCTGCCCGCGGACCCATGCCCGCGTAAGCCAAGGGCGCGGATGCGCCCGCCCGGCGCCTGAGAGGACGCAAAATCTCCCTGGATCGGTCACGATCCAGGGAGATTGGTCCGGCGCGAAAGGGGTAATGCTGCCGGGCGCTGGAATGGTTTCCCGGCAGCGCCCCATCATTGTCACCAGGGCTTCCAACAAGGACCGGGGTTTGAGCCCCGGTGGTCACAGGGGACAATGATGACAATAAGCAGGCTGATCCTGTCGGGCTTGATTTTCGGGGCATTGGTGCTACCCGGCGTGGCACCGGCCCAACCAGTCATCGGCAATGCCGATGCCGGCCAAAAAACTTTCGAGGCCCGTTGCGCCACCTGCCACGCCCTGGAACCCGGCCGCGCGAAAAAGAAAGGGCCGCATATGCAGGGTATTTTCGGCCGTACCGCCGGCACACAAAAGGGCTTCCGTTACTCCAAAACCATGCGGCAGAGTGCCCTGGTCTGGGATGCCTATACGCTGGATAATTATCTTTACGACCCGCCCCACACAATGAAGGGCACCAGCATGGTGCTGAAGACACCGGAGCCCAAGGATCGGGCGGACCTGATCGCCTATCTGAAAACCTTGTGAATTGAAGGACGGCGCCCGGTCAATCCGGGCGCCGTCAGCGCTTATTCCGCTCTCCCTCAGGCGCCGGGCGCCGCCATCCGGCGGCTTGGCTTGCGGCGCACGAGCGCCGGGTCGGCAGTCGCTGACCTCAATCTCCCTGAAGACCAAGCTTCAGGGAGATTGTCATTATCAGGGCTGGCGATCCTGTTTCAACAGGTCGCGGATTTCCGTCAGCAGCAGTTGGTCCTTGGTGGGTGCCACCGGGGTGGCGGCATCCTTCTTGTGCAGCCGGTTCACCTGCTTGACCAGGATGAACACGGCCCAGGCCACGATGAAGAATTTGATCACCGCATTGATGAACAGACCATAATTGATGGTCGCAGCCCCGGCATCCTTGGCAGCGGCCAGCGAAGCATAGTCCCCCCCCGACAAGCTGATGAAGTAGTCGGAAAAGTCGATCCCCCCCATCACATAGCCCATAGGCGGCATCAACACATCATTCACCAGTGAGGTGACAATAGCGGTAAAGGCAGACCCGACAATGATACCGACCGCCAGGTCGATAACGTTGCCGCGGCTGATGAATTTCTTGAATTCCTCAAGCATGAGGGCTCCCCCGAATCACAAATAACGGCGCTACAGCGCCATCCCGGTCGGTCGAGATTGCTGTATCGGGGACAAAATTACCAGACTGTACAAGAATATAAAAACTTAAGCCGCCAACATGCCCGGGATCACGGACGGGGTGGCGCTCTGGCCGGATGCGGCACCGACGGGGCCCTGTTCTTTTTCCTGCTTCTCACCCCGGGTGCCGCCACCGGTGGCCCGCTTCTTCTCCTCCTCATCAGCACTGGGCGGGGCCAAACTATCCAGCATCATGATGGTGAAGGTCGAAATCGGCTCCCGCGCCGATGCGCCGGAGCGATAGCCGGTCAGCCAGGGCTGGGCACTTTCGTCCATCGCCTGCTGGGTGCCCAGGTTGGAACTGTCGGCAAATTGTGCCGGGGCATCGTCGAACTTGGCGGAGAAGCGATCGAAAATCTGGCCCACGGTCAGCGGTCGGGTGCCATCATAAAAGACATTGAGATTGGCCTTGGCGGCATCCGGCAGCAGGTTGGCAGCGATCTGGTTGGGGTTCTTCTCCATCGCCTTCAGGAATTTGGTGGCACCCCCGGCGCCCAGGAAATGGGCCATATACATTTCGGTCTTGCCGACCGAATGGCCCAGCTTCCCTTCCAGATGCTCCTTGTTATCACTGGCCAGTTCAGCTGCGAAAAGGGCGGAATAGCGCGGGTCCTTGCGCAGGTTCAGGATTTCCTTGCGCATGGCCGGGTCGGATACCTGCGCCTTGCCATTGGCCCCGGTGGTGATCTGGCTGGCATATTTGCCCAAACCATGTTCGGCGCCATGCTGCTGCACCATGTTGAGCCAGGTGCCCTCGGTGAACTGGAACAGGCCGGTGGCGCTGCTGGTCTTGGCCTTCACGTCGGTTCGGTATCCGCTCTCCACATTGGCCTTGTCCATCAGGTAGGAGAAATCCACACCCGTGGCGTTACTGGCCTGCTGCACCGCCTTGATCACCTGGGCCGGGGCGTTACGCGTCGCACCGAGAGATTCGGTGGCGTTGCTGCGGTTCAGGGCATTGAAGAAGGCGGTCACGGCCAATCTCCCAAAAATAGGTCTGCCCCTCCTTAAGCAATCAGCGTGCCAAGCATGGTGATAGACTTTTAATCACATCATTCCGTTGCGTAAGTCCGCAACGCCCTCACAAAACGGGCAATCCGTCCCATTTTTATAAGAATTTTGGCCTGTTTTACCGAAAAACATAGGCCCATAATCAGGAGCCTCATTGATTTCCACACGGCAAGGCTTGCCGGGCTGGGAAGTTCGCGCCATGTTGTGGCGGCGGACGGACGCTGGAACCGCCGCCAATGCCAATGCGCTGGGAAGGAACAGGCCTGATGACCGCTTACAACGCCCCGATCCGGGATATGCGTTTCACCCTCAACCATGTTGTCGGCCTGCCCCAGGTGGCCAGCCTGCCCGGTTTCGAAGAGGTGACGCCTGACCTTGCCGATACCGTGCTGGAGGAGGCGGGCAAGCTGGCGCGCGATGTATTGGCGCCCCTGAACTGGGTGGGTGACCAGGAAGGCGCCACGCTGGAAAATGGCGCGGTGCGCACCGCCACCGGCTTCAAGGATGCTTACTGGAAATATGTCGATGGCGGCTGGAACGCCGTGCCGTTCGACCCGGCATTTGGCGGCCAGGGCCTGCCCTGGACGCTGGCCCTGCCGATCCAGGAAATGTGGACCTCGGCCAACATGTCCTTTGCCCTCTGCCCCATGCTGAACCAGGGGGCGGTGGAGTTGCTGCAGGCCCATGGCTCGGTAGAGCAGAAGCAGACCTATCTGGAGAAGCTGATCAGCGGTGAATGGGCCGGCACCATGAACCTGACGGAACCGCAGGCTGGTTCCGATGTCGGTGCTGTGCGCACCAAGGCGGTGCCGGGCGAGGATGGCACCTGGCTGATCACTGGCCAGAAGATTTTCATCACCTATGGTGAGCATGATTTCACCGAGAATATCGTGCATCTGGTGCTGGCCCGCACCCCCACCGCCCCCGCCGGCGTCAAAGGGATCAGCCTGTTTGTGGTGCCGAAATTCCTGGTGAATGAGGATGGCTCGCTGGGGGCGCGCAATGATCTGCGCTGTGCCGGGCTGGAACATAAGATGGGCATCCATGCCAGCCCCACCGCCGTGATGGCCTACGGCGATCATGGCGGGGCCATCGGCTATCTGGTGGGCGAGGAAAATCGCGGCATCGAATATATGTTCACCATGATGAACAATGCCCGTCTGGGTGTTGGGCTTCAGGGTGTCGCCATTGCCGAACGCGCCTATCAGCAGGCCCTGGACTATGCCAAGGGCCGTATCCAGAGCCGGGCGCTGACCGGCAAAGACCCCAACCCGGTGGCCATCATCAAGCATCCGGATGTGCGCCGGATGCTGCTGGCGATGAAATCGCAGATCGAGGCGGCCCGGGCCCTGGTCTATTACACGGCCGCCGCCCTGGATAATGCGCATCGTCACGATGATGCCGATGCGCGTCGCAAGGCAGCCGCCCTGAACGACCTGCTGACCCCGATCACCAAGGCCTGGTCCACCGATCTGGGCGTGGAACTGACCAGCCTGGGCGTGCAAATCCATGGCGGCATGGGCTTCATTGAAGAGACGGGGGCGGCCCAGCATTATCGTGATGCCCGCATCGCCCCCATCTATGAAGGCACCAATGGCATCCAGGCCAATGATCTGGTCTTCCGCAAGGTGCTGCGCGATGGCGGGGCCGCCGCACAGGAATTGATTGCGGAGATGAAGGCGATGGCGGCGGCCGCCAGCGGCGGGGCCGGCGACGATCTGGCCACCATGGGCGCCAACCTGTCGGCCGCCATTCAGGCGCTGGAACAGGCGACCGCCTGGGTGGTGGAAACCGGCAAGGCCGATCCGACGGCCGTTGCGTCGGGCGCCGTCAATTATCTGCGCCTGTTCGGTGTCACCATCGGCGGTTTCCTGACCGCCAAGGCAATGCTGGCGGCCCAGGAACAGTTGATGCAGCCGGGTGCCGACGCCGCCTTCCTGGATGCCAAGATGATCACCGGCCGTTTCTATGCCGACCAGATCCTGCCCACCACCGCCGGCCTGTTACAGCCGATCCTGGCTGGGCATCGCAGCGTGATGGCGCTGTCAGAAGATCAGTTCTGATCGGGCCGACTGTTCGCCTACCCTGATGAAAAGGCCGCCTCCCCTGCGGGTGGCGGCCTTTTTGCGGGGTGACGCTTTCTTATTGCTGCGTGATCGTCCCTTCCTCCGGATTGATCATCACCGTTACCCATTGACCTTCGCTGGTCTTGGCCTCGGTCTTATAGACGCCGGAATCGCGGGTGAATTCCTTCACCTCAGCAAAGCCCAGCGTGTTGAACCGGTTCAGTAACTGGGTTGTCAGCTGGGCATTCTTCTGCCGGCCGCTGCCCGAAATACTGTCCGGATCAATCTCCGCCAACACGCGCGGCCCCTGCTGCGCGGACATGCCGTCCGCTGACATCTGGTTGCCGGTGGCGGCTGTATCCGGAGCAGGAGTCGCCATGGAATCGGTGGAAGGCAGCGGTGTCGGGGGCACCTCCGGGCCAACGCCGGTACTGGGGCTGGTCACCCCGGCGGTGCCATCCGTCCCCATGCTGGACTGGGCCAGGGCGGTGCCCCCCAGGTTGGTGCCCAGCAGCAGACCGGCGGTCAACAGGGCGTAACTGGTCTTCATGACGGTAATCCTCCTTCATGGCCGGCGTCTTCGCCTTTACAGCCCTGAAAACACGCCTCCGGATGCAGTGGTTCCGCTTTCCGCCTTTGTACCAACGAATGTCATAGGTCGAATTTCAGCAATATCCCCTTGCAGGATTGATGGACATTGCCAGGCAGGCGGTTGACATTAAGGGAACCTGTTATTGTGGAGAGATGGTGATGAGTGACGTTTCCTCACCAGCCCTTTATGCTCTGGCTGCCAAGATCGCCATTTCCTACGCCCGCACCCATACGGTGCCGGCGGATGCGCTGCCCGGCGTTATCCAGCAGGCTTTCCGGGGGTTGACACGTTGTACACAACCGGTCACCGCCACCCCGGTACCGGCGAAGAAGATGCCGGGACGCGTGGGCCGGCCCCGTAAATCCTGACCCGGTTGGTTTCGGGAACATCATCGTATCTGCTCTGTTGCCCATAGGATAGCGCGGTCAGCTCCGCCCGCGCTTCACACTATCGGGAGGGACAGATGCTGTATTGGGCTCTGATTTTCTTTATTGTTGCCCTGGTCGCAGGTGTGTTGGGTTTCGGCGGTATCGCGTCGGCGTCGGCTGGTATTGCCCAAGTGCTTTTCTTCATCTTCCTGGTGATCTTCATTGTGTCGCTGATCATGGGCGCCATGCGGCGACGCTGACCGAACGCGCTTTTACGGGCAAAAATGAAACAGGCGCCGGCTGGTTGGCCGGCGCCTGTTTCATTTTCGGGCGGTAATGCCGGGAAAAAAGAGGTGGCCTTTGTGGAAAAGGCCACCTCCAGGCTGGCGGGCCTACGCCCCACCGGAGGAGAAACATCAGGCCACGCCGCGCACCTCGTCACCATCGTCCGGCAAACCGCCCTCCATCAGGCAGCGCAGGGCACGGCGACCACGCGACAGGCGAGACTTCACCGTCCCGATCGATACTTTCACGATATTGGCCGCATCAGCATAGGACATGCCTTCCAGTCCGATCAGCAGCACCACTTCCCGCTGCTCCTTGGGCAGCATTGTCAGGGCGCGCTTCAGGTCGCGCAATTCCAGACGGGAAACCTGGGAGCCATGGGCGCTGCCCAGGCCCGCCTGTGCCTCCCCATCAATATCCACAAAAGTCTGTTTACGGCGCACCCCGTTGATATGCAGGTTGCGCAGAATGGTGAACAGCCAGGCCCGCAGATTTGTCCCCTGCTGCCAAAGATGCAGTCGGGTCAGTGCCCGTTCCAGACATTCCTGGACAAGGTCATCTGCCATGGCGGCATCCCGCACCATGCCACGGGCAAAGCGCCGCAGGCGGGGAATTTCCTGTTCGATCTGCGCGATCAGGGTCGCCTTTTCGGCCTCCGTGCGTTCCGGCCGCACGACATCAACATCTGCCGGGCTGAGAAGACCGTGGGTAACCGGGTTATTGGCCTGTGTCGCTTCGATCTGGCGAGACATCTCTGTTTCTCCCTTTGATATCTCGTGGATACGTCAGCAAAGTATAAAGAGAATAGGCAGGGTGGCGAGGGATGAAATGGTAAGACACTGCCAATCCTTCGTCGTATCGACCGATCAGCCATAGGGACTGATTGGGATATGACCAGACATCCGCAATATCAAATAAATCTCCTGCCGATGCCCCTCCTCATACAATCTGCACCTGACACAGACTATTGCTGCCATTATTGTCATGATTGTGACCAATAATCTCAAATTAGGATTTTCTTAAGGATGATCCATTAGTAATAGGGAGAAGCATAGCCGGGCCTATGTCTTGTCGGCAGCGTACCAGCACCGCCTGTCCGGTTGGTTGGTAACCGGTCCTTCACCGGTATGGCATTAGGCTGGTGAAAGTCAGGCAAGGGGAACCAGGGCAGTGGCAAAATTACAAAGGCGTAATGCGCAATGTTACGGCCAAACTTTCCTTGCAAGCCCGCATCGGACAGCCAATAACCCTGCTTACCGGAAGGCATATCCGGCTTTTAAGGAACTGCTGCATGTACCCGCCCCCGCATGATGCATCCCGGCCCCTTACGCTGCGGCCACAGACGGAAGCACCGGTGCTTTCTGTCGTGCTGCCGATGCATAACGAGGCGGAGAATGTGCAGCCTCTTTTCGCGCGGTTGATCCCGACGCTGGAAAAGCTGGGCGTGCCTTACGAAGTTATCTGTGTGGATGATGGGTCGCGTGACGACAGCTGGTCCCAGCTGCTGCTGGCCCGGCAAATAAACCCGCGCATCCGTCTGCTGCGCTTCAGCCGCAACTTCGGCAAGGAAATGGCGATGACGGCGGGGTTACGCCATGCTCATGGCCGGGCCGTGGTGCTGATGGACAGCGACCTGCAGCACCCGCCAGAACTGATCGAACAATTCTATGCCCAATGGCAGGCGGGTGCGCAGGTTGTCTATGGCGTCCGGCAGAGCCGGGATACCGATCCGCCACTGCGACGCTGGTTGACGCGCTGCTTCTACCGTCTGCTCGACAGCATGTCGGAAGTGCCCCTGCCCCGGGATGCCGGCGATTTCCGCCTGATGGACCGGATCGTGGTGGAAACGCTGAACCAGATGGATGAGCGCACCCGCTTTATGAAGGGGCTCTACAGCTGGGTTGGCTTCCGTCAGGTGGCCGTGCCCTTTGAAACCGCCGCCCGCCATGCCGGGACATCCACCTTCAGCAAACTGAAGCTGTTTCGCTTCGCGCTGGATGGCATCGTCTCCTTCTCCACCCTGCCCTTGCGTGTCTGGTCCTGGCTGGGCCTGCTGGTCGCGGCCGTGGCTGTATTCTATGGGGCGTTCATCCTGGTGATGACCCTGCTCTATGGCGTGGATGTGCCGGGCTATGCCTCCTTGATGGTAGCGACCTTGTTCCTGGGCGGCGTACAGCTGATCTGTCTGGGTGTTCTGGGGGACTATCTGGGCCGGGTCTTCAGCGAGGTGAAACGGCGACCGCTCTATGTGCTGTCCGACAGTGCCGGCTTCTCCCCCGATGAACAGCGTCAGGAACGCCCTGCCGCCATGACCGAACGTCGCAGCGGTGCCAACTGACCCCCATTATGCAGATCCCCTCCCCACAGGACCGTTTCTGGGACGGATTGGCGCAGTTGGGGCTGATGGCCGCCCTGCTGTTCGTGGCCGCCAGCTTCAAACAGTTCGGCATCAGCTGGGATGAACCGCTGCATGTGGAAAATGGCTGGCGGGCACTGAACTGGTATCGGTCGCTGGGGGCGGATCGCTCGGTCCTCGCCTTTCAGAACCTTTATCTCTATGGCGCGCTTTACGACACGATCTGTGCCACGGTCAGTCTGGTCCTGCCCTTTGACGGGTATGAGACCCGCCGCCTGCTGGGCGGGCTGGTTGGCGTGCTGGGGCTGGCGGGGGTCCGTCTGCTGGCCCGTGATCTGGGGGGGCCGCGCGCGGGGGCGCTGGCCGTGCTGTTGCTGCTGCTGACGCCGGAATGGATCGGCCAGTCCTTCCCCAATCCCAAGGATATCCCTTTCGCCACGGCCGCCGCCTGGGTGGCCGTGGCGCAAATCCGTCTGTTGCAGGGGCAACCGGGACGCGGTCCCTGGCTGCTGCATGGCGTGACGCTGGGCTGTGCCCTGGGCATCCGCGTGGGCGGGGTGATTCTGCTGGCGCCATTGCTGATCGGGCTTGGGGTTATGGTGTTGCGCCAGGCACTGCGCGACGGCCCTGCCAGCGCCGTCCGGCTGATGGCGCGCCTGGCGGGGCCACTGGCGGCCTCACTGCTGCTCTCCTGGGTTATGATGGTGGCCTTCTGGCCCTGGGCGCAGACGGGATGGCTGCGCCCGCTGGAGGCCTTGGCTGCCTTTTCTCATTTCCCGCTCAGCTTCCACTTCCCCTTCGCCGGGCAGCAGGTGGAAACCACGGCCCTGCCGCTTTGGTATGTGCCTGTCGCCTTCGCGGTGAAGCTGCCGGAACCGGCGCTACTCGGTCTGCTGGGGGCCTGTATCGCCGGCATTCTCACCCTGCGGCGGCAGGGTTGGGCAGCACTGACACCCAACTGGTTGGCGCTGACCAGCATGGTTCTGTTGCCGCTGGCTGCCGTAATCGTCAGCCACGCCGTGCTTTATGATGGCATCCGGCACCTGCTGTTCCTGATGCCACCGCTCTATGCCCTGGCCGGGCTGGGGCTTGACGGGCTGGCGGGGCTGCTGGCGGCACGCCCCCTGCGGGAAACCCGTGTGGTGGTGGGTATCATGGGCCTCTGGCTGGTCTGGCAAGTGGTTAATATTGGCCGTCTGCATCCCTATGAAGCCATCTGGTACAATGCGCTTGCCGGCGGGGTGACGGGGGCGGAAGGCCGATTCGAGCTGGATGTCGGCGGCACCGCACTGTCAGAGGCGGCCAGCCGGCTGCGCGACCATCTGGTGGCGCGGGAAGGTGCCTGGGCGCTGGCCCATCCTTATCGTATCCGGGTTTGTGGCCCGCCGGAATCGGCCCTCTATTTCCTGCCGCCGCGCTGGGTGGCCCCGCCGGACGGCAAGGGACCGGCGGATTTCTACATCGCCTTCACCCGTGGCACCTGCCCCAACGCACCAGAGGGCAAGCAAATCCTGCGCGTGCGCCGGATGGGCGTGACCTTGGCCTATGTGCTGGACCTGCGCCCGACACCGACGGAAGAGATCCCTGAGAACGAGCCGGCACCCTAAAGGTCAACCTTTAGGCGGGCTGGCATTATACCAGCGGCACGAAATCATGACCGATGGTCACGCTTTCGTGCCCCCCAATCGCCGGCGCCAGCACCAGCGGGGCCCAGCCGTCGCGGCCCAGCGCCTCCAGCGGCTGGAACTTGGCCTTATATTCCATCTTCCGGCTGCCCTCAATCCAATAGCCCAGGTAGATATAGGGCCGGCCCTGCAAGCTGGATTGTTCAATCAGTGCCAGCACAAGCTGGGTGCCCAGCGAGCGGCGCGGCTGATCGGGATCATAGAAGCTGTAGACAGCGGAATAGCCGTCATCCAGCCGATCCACCAGCATAGCCCCGCGCAGGCGGCCGGCCTCATCCCGTGCTTCCAGCAGCATCGTATCCGCCTGCCCCTCATCCACCATGGCGGCATAATCGCCAGGGGTCATGCGGTTCATGTCGCTGTCATTATGGCGCGCATCCTGATAGGCGGCGAACAGGCGGAACTGTTCCATCGTCGCTTCCGCCGGGATAAGCCGGAAGGACAGATCCTGATTGACGCGCTGGATACGCCGCATGGTGCGGCCGGGCTGAAAGGCCGCCACCGGCACCCGCACCGGCACACAGGCCGAACAGCCCGGACAGACGGGCCGATAAAGAATGTCATGGCTGCGCCGGAAGCCGACACGGGACAATTGCGAATTGATCTCGCCATTATCCGTGCCGACCAGCCGGGTGAAGAGTTTGCGTTCAACCCGCCCCGTCAGATAGGGACATGGCATCGGCCCGGACCGAAAGAACTGTTGCAGGGGCCGATGCAGGGGCGGGATGACGCTCATTGCTGGGGATTATCCGGTCAGGCCGTCATGGTGGCAGGTTGATCCGCGTGGAAGAATGCCTGGGCGATATCGCTGGTCAGGCTGGAGAAGCTGAGCTGCAACCTATCCAGATATTCATGCAGACCGCCGGCAATCACCGCTTCAATGGTCTGGCTGGCCAAGCTGCCCAACAGCTCATCGGAACGTTCCAGCGGCAGCGTACCACGACGCAGCCGGTATTTGGAATTCAAGCGGTTCAGCAAACTATCCACTTCCCGCATACAGACCATGACGGAACGCGGGAAATTATCGTTGAACAGCAGGAAGCCCGCCACCGCCGCCGGGGTGAGACCGCGCGGATAGACACGCCGGAAAGCATGATACCCGGCAGCCGACCGCAGCAAGCTGTTCCACTGGCTGATATCAACAGGTGTGCCGACATCGCGCGGGCTGGGCAGTAATGTGTGGTACTTGATGTCCAGCACGCGGGTGGTCTGGTCCGCCCGTTCCAGGTTGCGGCCCAGATTATAGAAATACCAGCCCTGATCGCGGAAGAAGGTGCCCTCTGTAATCCCCGTATGGGTCTGGCAGGCTTCCTTGATGAAGGCGCATTGCCGCTGGATATTCTGGGGCGCGATGTCGTTCGGTCCCCAGGCCAGCAGCTTATTGTAGAACACGTTGATCTGGGCCCACATTTCCGTGCTGATAAGCGGGCGGAGCTGACGCGCATTCTCCCGCGCCGAACTGACGGCGGCGATGATGGAGGTGGGGTTCTGCTGGTCCAGGATGTAGAAATTCAGCACATTCTTGGCGCTGGCCGTGGGGTACAGCTCAAAGAAGCGCTTTTCATCCGCGTTCAGCCGCACGATCGTCACCCAGTTGGTGGCGCCATAGCTGTCACGGGCAAAGGTTTCATTCACATCCAGAATGCGAGCTAGGTTCTCGGCCCGCTCCATATAGCGGGCGAGCCAGAAGATGCATTCGGCATAACGGGCGAGAAGAGCAGCCATTTCCCGATCCCCCTTACTGGCTTTGCGACTGGGATTGGAACGGATCGACCAATGCTGACTCCAGCGCCGGCTCTTCCGTCGGCCCCTCCGTCAGCACCCAAGTATCCTTTGATCCGCCACCCTGGCTGGAATTCACGATCAGCGTGCCTTTCTTCAAGGCTACGCGCGTCAACCCGCCGGGCAGCACCCAGGTATTGCGCGCCGTAATGGCGAAGGGACGCAAATCCACATGGCGTGGCTCAATCCCGTCCTCCGTCAGCGTCGGGCAAACGGAAAGCGGCACCATCGGCTGGCTGATATAATTGGCCGGGTCTTCCAGCAGCTTGGCGCGGCATTCCTCCAGCTCCGCCTTGCTGGCGCGCGGGCCGATGGTGATGCCATAGCCTCCCGCCTCCCCCACCGGCTTGACGACCAGCTTGTCCAGATTATCCAGGGTAAATTTCAGGGCGTCGGGTTCCCGGCAGATATGCGTCTCTACATTGGGGATGATCGCATCCTCACCCAGGTAATATTTGATCATGCGCGGCACATAGGCATAGACGGCCTTATCATCCGCCACACCGGTGCCGATGGCATTGGCGAGCGCCACATTGCCCTTGCGGTAGGCCTCGAAGATGCCGGGCACACCCAGCATACTGTCCGGGTTGAAGGCCAGCGGGTCCAGGAAATCATCGCCGATGCGGCGATAGATCGAATCCACCCGACGCAGCCCGCCGGTCGTCTTCATATAAACCTTGTCGTTCTCTACGATCAGGTCGCGGCCTTCCACCAGCGGCACGCCCATTTCGCGGGCCAGGAAGATATGTTCAAAATAGGCGGAGTTATAGGCACCGGGCGAGAGCAGCACCACCTGCGGGTCGCCATCCACCCCTTCGGGCCGGGGCGGTGCAATCTCGCACATCGCTTCCAGCAGCTTCACGCCATAATTATCCACGCTGCGCAGGCCAATATCCCCCATCAGGTCGGGGAAGGCGCGCTGCATCATATGGCGGTTTTCCACCACATAGGAGACACCCGACGGCACGCGCCCATTATCTTCCAGCACGCGGAAGGTGCCGTCATGGTCGCGGACAAGGTCCACGCCCATGATATGGATATAGGTATTGAAAGGCAGATCGATGCCGCGCATCTGTTCGCGGTAATTGGCATTGCCCAGCACCAGTTCGGCCGGGATGATCCCGTCCTTCAATATCTTCTGGTCGTGATAGACATCGTGCAGGAACAGGTTCAGCGCTGCGATACGCTGCTGCACCCCGGCCTCCAGGTGCGCCCATTCCTTGGCAGAAATGATGCGCGGGATCACATCGAAGGGCAGGATGCGGTCCACCGCCTTGGCATCACTGTAGACCAGGAAGGTGATGCCGAGATTGTAAAGCTCCCGCTCCGCATCCGAGGCCCGTCGTCGCAGGTCGTCGAAATCAAGCTGTCGCAGCCTTTCCTGGACCGACAGCGAGTGGCTGGCAGGCTTTGCCGCGTTCCCGAACAGCTCGTCATAAAAGCCGTTGGCATTATAAGTCGACAGCAGATGGTCGACACCGTTTCCAGACCCGCTCAACAGAGCCCCCCACGCCCTTCGTGCCATGCTGCCCGCCACCGAGGGCGATGCCGATGGCGGGTTCGTTTCGCATTCGCACAAAGGAGACTATCAGAACGGATGCGTTTGAACAGGGGTCTGTTATGCGCCACACACATTTCACCACCATCCACGGTGGCGCTGTGTCCCGAAAGTGACAACCCCCTTTGGCCAGCCTAGCGGGAGGTGCCAACGGCAGAGGGTGCAGGGGCCACGCCAGAGTGTGTGGGAGCCGAGTCGGCGGCTGGGGCCAAGCTGGCCGGTGCAGCACCCGCAGCCCCCTGACCCGTCGCCCCTGGCGGGCCACCGGCCGGTGCCGCCCCGCGCACCGGGTTTTCCCGCAACAGCACAATGGAAATGCGGCGGTTGCGCGGGGAGTTGGGATCATCCTTGAACAGATGGTCGCGGTCGGCCCGTCCCACCACAGATTCAAAACGATCACTGGCCACACCAAAAGCCTCCAGCGCCCGCCGGCTGGCATTGGCGCGGTCGGTGGACAATTCCCAGTTGCCATAGGACGAGCCGGCGCTGAAAGGCGTGCTGTCCGTATGGCCGCTGATTGACAATTTATTGGGCAGCTTGGCCACAACCTGCGCCACCTGGGACAAAAGCTGGGCGGTCTGCGGCAGCATCTTGGCGCTGGCCGACGGGAACATGGAATAGCCTTCCTGGTCGATCAGCTGGATGCGCAGCCCCTCCGGTGTATTCTCAATCACCAGATTTTTCGCCAGATCGCGCAGCTCCGGGATCTGCTGGATGGCCTGACGCAGCTCCGCCTCCGCCTTGGCGAACTGCGCCTGTTCGTGTTTGGCCAGCGCCTCGCGCAGCTCCTTTTCATCCACCTTGCCGTCGCGGTTCTTATCCGCACTGGCGGTCTCCCCAGCTGCTGCCAGCTTGGCCAGCCCGTTCACCGTGTCAACCGCCGTCCAGCCGCCTTCCTTTTCGCCAGCACCCTTGCCGGTGACATCCTGCTCCGTCGGCTTGCCGCTGGAGCTTTCCTGCATGTCTTCCGTCTGCTCTTCCGAATTGGCCGCCCCTTGCAGCGTGGGTACCGGCACGGTCAGCCCGGCGGGACTGCTGCTATTGGCCAGCGAGCCGGAGACGGTCACCGTGGTGCCCCCCAACACGCCACCCGCACCGCTGGTCTGTTTCGATGCACTGGCCGGGCTGAAATAATCGGCGATGCCCATCTTCTGCTCGGCCGTTGTCACATTCAGCAGCCAGAGCAGCAGGAAGAAGGCCATCATCGCCGTCACGAAGTCAGCATAGGCCACCTTCCAGGCACCGCCATGGTGCCCTTCGCCACCCTTGTTGATCCTCTTGATGATGATGGGTGCTTTTTCTTCGCCGCCAGCGGCCACGTCAGCGATCCGTTCATTCATGGGCAAGGAGCGTCACTCTACCAAGCAACGTCCTGACAGAAAATGAACAAGTGAGAGGAAGGCTTGCAATATTGCGCCATCGCTACAGCTCGTTTACCTCTGCAACCGTTAAAGATCGCAATTTCCTGACCGGGGTTCACCGATGACGATCGACAAGCGCGCCTTCCGCGACGCCATGGGCTGTTTTGCCACAGGCATCTGCATCGCCTCCACCGTCGATCCGCAGGGTCAGCCGGTCGGCATCACCGTCAATTCCTTCACCTCCGTCTCGCTGGACCCGCCGCTGGTGCTGTTCTGCATCGACAAGCGGGCGGAAAGTGCGCCCGTTTTCCTCAGCGCACCGGGCTTTGCCCTGGCCGTGCTGGATGCCGACCATCAGGATCTTTCCACCCGCTTCGCCGTGGCCGATCAGGCCAGCCGCTGGCTGGGGGTGGAGCACAGCGTATGGGAAAGCGGTGCGCCCGTGCTGGAAAACGGTCTGGCGGCGATGGATTGCCAGCTTCATGGCGTGCATGATGGCGGCGATCACCATATTCTGGTGGGACGGGTGCTGCGGCTGGCCAGCCGAGCCGGTGCCCCCTTACTTTATTTCCGTGGCGCTTACGCCGCCTTGGCAGGCGCCTGACGAGCACGCAACCGACGCCGGAGACGCGACGCATGACCTATTACCACGATAAAACCCTGCTCGGGCTTTCGGCGACCGGCTTTCACAAGATCGCCTATCGGGAATGGGGGGCGGGTCCGCGCACCATCGTCTGTGTCCATGGGCTGACCCGCAATGGGCGGGATTTTGACCGGCTGGCCGCCGATCTGGCCGATACCCTTAAGGCGCGGGTGATCTGCCCCGATGTGGTGGGACGGGGGCAGAGTGGCCGGCTGGCCAATCCCGACCATTACGGCTATCCGCAATATCTGGCCGATATGGCCGCCCTGATCGCCCGGCTGGAGGTAGAGCATGTCGATTGGATCGGCACCTCCATGGGCGGGCTGATCGGCATGATGCTGGCGGGCCAGCCCAACAGCCCGATCCGGCGGCTGGTGGTCAATGATATCGGCCCCTTCGTACCCAAGGCAGCGCTGCAACGGATCGGCGATTATGTCGGCCAAGACCCGGTCTTCGCTGATCTGGCCGCCGCAGAACAATATTTCCGCGACCATTATGCCGGATTCGGCCAGTTAACGGCCGAACAATGGCTGCACATGGCGCAGCACAGCACCGACCGGCAGGAAGATGGCCTCTATCGGCTGGCCTATGATCCCGGCATTGCCCGCATCTTCAAGGTCGCCCCCGTCGGCGATGTTGATCTCTGGGGTCTTTGGCAGGCGATCCGCCAGCCGACCTTGGTGATCCGGGGGGCGTTGTCCGACCTGCTGCTGGCGGAGACGGCAGAGCGGATGACGGCGGAGGGCCCCAAGGCCCAGCTCTACACCGTTCCCGATGCCGGTCATGCGCCGGCCCTGATGGCACCGGACCAGATCGAGGTGATCCGGGATTTCCTGTCCCGGCATGACTGAGATAAGCGGCGGGCCGGCCGGGATGTTCCCGCCTTTCCAGGCGCGGGCACCCTGGCTCGGCCCGCATCTGCAAACCATCCGCAATACGCTACTGCGCCCGGCCACCCGGCTGCCGGCGGGGGATGTGATGCATTTCCCGTTGGAAGATGGCAGCGGCGATCGGTTGCAGGGCCGGCTGAACCAGCCGGTCCCTCGCTTGGATAAGCCGCTCTGCCTGCTGCTGCACGGGCTGACGGGCAGCGAGGACAGCTATTACATGCGGGCCACGGCGGCGATGCTGCTGGCCGATGGCTTCCCGGTGCTGCGGCTGAACCTGCGCGGTGCCGGGCCCACGGCCGGCCATTGCCGCCAGCGCTATCACGCCGGACGCACCAGCGATGTCAGCGCCGTGTTGGCACAATTGCCGGCGGCGATTGCCAGCAATGGCGTGGTGATCATCGGCTATTCCCTGGGCGGCAATGCCACGCTGAAACTGCTGGGCGAAGCGGATTTCCCCCTGCCGGTGCGGGGCGGGGCCAGCATTTCCGCCCCCATCGACCTTGCCGCCTCCTGCCGGCACATGATGGCCCCGGCCAACCGTTTCTATCACCGCTGGCTGCTGGGCAAGATGAAGGCGGAAATGGCGCTGGCGGCCGATCTGGTGGAACCACGCTGGCGGGATGCCGCCGCCCGTGCGGCCAGCCTGTGGGATTTCGACAACCGGCTGGTTGGCCCCTGGAATGGTTGGTCTGGGGCGGCGGAATATTATGCGGTAAATTCCGCCCAGCGCTTCCTGCCCGCCATCAAGGTTCCCACCCTGCTGATCCATGCGCTGGATGATCCCTGGATTCCCGGTGATGCCTATCAGGCGGTGGATTGGGCGGCCTTGCCGCTGCTGACTCCGCTGCTCAGCCCCGGCGGCGGGCATGTCGGGTTCCACGGGCCGGGCGGCGTCTGGTCCGATCAATGTCTGCGGCTGTTCCTGCAACGTCTATTCGCGTAGCAAAAGCGTCACATGACCGCTGTAGCCTGTTCTCCGGCATTCAGGCGGGAGGATAAGGCGGATGGCGGGATGGCAGCGATGGATGGCGCTGGGTCTGGTACTGGCGCTGGCCCCCTGCCCCGCCTGGGCCCAGCAGCCAGCCGCCGTGGATCCGCAGCTCTATCAATATCTGGCGGAAACACCGGTCACCCTGCTGGAATGGGGGATGCTGCGGCTGGGCCGGGATATGCAGGCGGCCGTGACGGCCTTGTCCCTGGATGGGGGGCGCAATGGTACGGCCAAGGTGAAGACGGGCACCCTGTTCCGGCCCTTTGACCGGCGGGTGGTGGCCTATGTCTCCCTGCCCGTGGCCGGCAAGGCCCGCAATCTGCAACAATGCCAGGAAATCTATGGGTTGCTGCGGGAACACCTGCTGGCCGGGGCACCGGGCGGCCTGTCGGGGCCGCCCTGGTATTTACAGCGCCTGTTCGGTGCTGATACACGCAGCGGCCGACCCGAGCTGTTCGGGGACATGCTGGTGGAAATGGTGCTGCTAGAAGTGACCCTGCGCGTACCGGAGGCGGAAAACTTCACCCAGGGGGCGAAAAACACCATCTGCGCCGGCAAGCTGGATCAGGAACAGGCGGCGGAGGTGCAACCCTGGCGCCCGCCGCCGCCTGCCGCAACAGCCCCATGACAGGTCAGAAACCGGCCTGTTGAGCCATCGCCGCCGGGGCGTACTGCAACAAATCCAGGTGACGCACCACCTCGGCAGAGGCCTTTTCCAGCTCGGCGATTTCAACCAGAGCGCCTTCCTGATCACCCTGGTTGAACAGCTCCACCGCGCGAATGCCATGTTCATGCACCGCCTTGTGCGGCATCTCCAAGGCGGCAAAGGACGGATGGCCCCGCAAGGGCATGGAACTCGGGCCGGAGTACCATTTGCCCAGACGGCAGGCATCATGGCGGGACAGTTCTTCCGCTTTCAGCGACTGCAACCCCACCACCATATCGGCCAGCCGCTTCTTCCACATGATGTGGTCGATCTTGGCGATCTTGACGATCTTGTTGGGAATATCCTGCTGCATCAGATCGGCCAGTTGCTGGCCCAGCAGCTTTTCCACGCCCTGGGTCGCACCGACATTGCGCATGATGGCGGCGCTGTTCTGCTTGGCGCGGCTGGCGATACCCGTCACGCCGCGCGCCACTTCCTGCGCCGCCGCCGTCTGCTGGGTCAGGATGGCGGCAATCTCCGCCATGCGTTCGGTCGTCGTATCGACACGGCTGGTCACATCATCAATGCGCCCCGTCACCTCATGCATACGCTGCTGGCCCTGCGCCACCGCATCGGTGCCCGCCTGCATGGAAGAAACAATGGCCTGCATCTCCATACGCAGATCGCTCAACCGCAATCGGATATCTTCCGTCGCCTTGCCCGTCTGCCCGGCCAGATTCTTTACCTCCGACGCCACCACGGCGAAGCCCTTGCCGGCCTCCCCCGCCCGCGCCGCTTCGATGGTGGCGTTGAGGGCCAGCAGATTTGTCTGCGCGGCGATGGCCTCAATACTGGCCAGAATATCTTGGATGCGATCCGAGGCTTCCGACAGTTCGGCCACCCGGCGCGCGCTGTCATCCACAGCGGCGGCGATGGCATCCATGCCCTGCACCGCCTCACTTACAGCGCGACGGCCAACCTGGGCCACCTCATGCGCTTCCGCCGCCAAGCGGGCGACATCCCGGCTACGGTCGGAGATCTCATGCACACCGGCGACCGTTTCTTCGGTGGCCGCGGCAATGGCCTGCGCCTCTTGGTCCACCGCCCGCAACTGACCGACCATTTCAGCGTTGGCAATGGAGGCATCGTTAATGGCGGTCGCCACGTCAACCGTGCGATCCATCAGGCCGGTGACGAAAGCCGTCCTCCCTTCATCATTCCGAACCTGCTCGGGTGAGATTAACGCAGTCAGAATCGGGGCGATCCGTTCCGACAATGCGGCGATCTCCCCGATGGCCCGGCCGGGGTGCCAACGATGCTGCTGAATCAGAAGGGTGGCGAGGTCGGCCTGAAAACCGATAAAGGCGCGGATAGCCAGATCAATGCTGCCACCCAATGCCCGGTACCGCCCGGCCAGGTTCGCCAGCTGCGCCGCCGAAGCATCCCCCTGCAGCACTTGCGTCAGGGATTGCTGAAACACAGCCCTTTCCTGCCCAATGCTGGATGCCGGAAGCAAAGCCCTGCTTAAACTCTCCGCAGCATCCCCCCAAATGAAATTTGGCGAGTTAACCGTTTTGAAACCAAACTTTCCACCCATTCCAACCGCCATTGTTTTTCATCAATTTTGCGACAGCATTTCATCGCAAGTGTATTACGCCTAAAATATATGCGGAAGGCCTGAAAATTTCCCCACGCGGTCTTGAGTATTATAAGGATGCGCTGACTGGAACCCTCCCCTGTCAGCGCTCATGCGGCAGCATGTCCAGGAAGCGCTTGGTCACCGCCAGATCGGCACGCTGGTTGGCACGGCGATCGGCCGCCTCCCAATCCTCGCCCCATTTCTCGATCTGAAAATTCTCGTCCAGTTGGGCCAGATCGAATGTCTCTTCTGGCGTCAGCCTGCCATCGACAAAGGCCAGCGATAACACCAGCGATCCGGTAATGCCGATGACATTCTGCAGCGCCGTCAGCCGCCAGGCGTCCAGCGCATCGATCCCCGTGCGCAGGGCGTTCAGCGCCTGGGGCGGCTGTGCAACGTGGATAATGCCGCTGGCCAGCCGCAGATGCGCATCATAGCGCCAGGCCGCCCAATCCAGCAGCGGTTGCCAGAGTGCGGCCTGGCGGGCCACCAGTTCCGGCGGCTCCTCCGCCCGGTAGCAGAGCAGTTCGGAGCCGCCATAGTCGGCCGATGCCACCGCCACGTCCGGCATCCGGCCCACCACCCCGTCAATGCAGGTGCTGGCCAACTGGGTCAGCGGCATGGTCTGCGGCTTCACCTCTTCCCCCTGGCCCTGCCATTCATTGGCAATCGCCTCCGCCAGGGCCTGTGTGGGAAGGGTCAGCAGGTATTTGGCAGGCGTGCGCACCGGGCGGCCATCCAGGGCGATGCCCCAGCCGCCTTCCAACGCCTGCACCGTCACCTGCTTGTAAAAACGCTTCATTGCGGCACCTTGTTTGCCAGAATATCGGCCAGGGCATCGGGCACCTGGGCATAATCATCCACCAGCCGGTCAGCCCCGGCCGCCCGCAGTTCCGACAGGTCGTGATAGCCCCAGGCCACCCCGACCGAGGCCACGCGGGCATTGCGTGCCATCATGATGTCGAACGTGGTATCGCCGATCACCACCGTTCCCGCCGCATCGGCCCCGCTTTCGGCCAGCGCCTCATACACCATGTCCGGATGGGGCTTGCCGTTTACCCGGTCGCTGGTCTGCAGCGTGACGAAGCGATGGGCCAGATTGTGATGGGTCAGCGTGGCATCCAGGCCCCGTCGGCTCTTGCCGGTGGCGATGCCCAGCAGGAAGCCCGCCGCCTCCAGCCGGTCCAGCGCCTCCAGCAGCCCATCGAACAACGGCTCCGGATGGGTGCCGGCCAGACGATTGCGATAAAAGGCCTGCTTATAGGCCTCGGCAATCGTCTGATGCAGGCTGGCATCCGACCCATCGGGCGCCAGCCGCGCCACCGCATCCACCAGCGGCAGACCGACCACGCGGCGGGTGGCCAGGGAGGGCGGCGGGGTCAGGCCGACGGCCTGGAACCCCGCCGCCATGGCGGCAACGATGGCGTGCTGGCTGTCAACCAGCGTACCGTCACAATCAAAAAGGGCAAGTTTCAACATCTTGTCGGTCAGTCCAGTGCGGCGAACGGGTCTTCCTTCAGGTTGGCACTGAAGCCGAAATAATCCCAGGCCGGACGCATATGCTCTGGTAGAGGTGCCGTCACATCGATCATGCCGCCACGCGGATGCGGGATGATGATACGGCGGGCGTGCAGGTGAAGCTGGCGCTTCACATTGGCGCTGCCTTCCAGAAAGGCCCCCTGGCCGGCATATTTGCCATCGCCCAGCAAGGGCGTGCCGATGGCGTTCATATGCACGCGCAACTGGTGGGTACGACCGGTGCGCGGCCACAGCGCCACAAAGGCCGCCTTGCGGTGGGCATGTTCCAGCACGGTGTAATAGGTCTGCGCCCGCTGGCCGTTCTTGGGATCGACCATCATGCGCTCGCCACCGGCCCCCGGTTCCTTGGACAGCGACAGGTCGATGCGGCCCTGGTGCGGGTCGGGCACGCCCACGGTGATGGCCCAATAGATCTTGCGGGCATCACGGCTGCGGAAACTCTCCGCCAGCCGGGTCGCGGCAAAGGCGTTGCGGGCCAGCACCAGACAGCCGCTGGTATCCTTGTCCAGCCGGTGGACCAGCTTAGGCCGTTCCTTGGCATCGAATTTCAGCAGGTCCAGCATGGCGTCCAGATGCTTGGTCTGGCCCGTCCCCCCCTGCACCGCCAGACCGGCGACCTTGTCCAGCACGATGACGTCGGCATCACGGAAAAGCACCCGGCCACGCAGGGCGGCGATTTCCTTTTCGCTGAAGGCGGGTTGGCGGGTCACTGCCTCTTCCGGTGTCCCCTCCTCCACCACCGGCGCATCGGGCAGCGGCGGAATGCGCAAGCTCTGGCCGGGGGCAAGCCTTGTATTGGCATCCGCCCGCTTGCCATCCACCCGCACCTGTCCCGTGCGCAACAGCTTTTGCAGCGCGCCATGGCCGATCTGGGGGTAATGCCGCTTGAACCAGCGGTCGAGGCGGATATCCGCCTCGTCCTCCGTCACCAGCCTTGTTTCGACCACCTTGGCGGGGCCGCGTGCTTCATCGGCATCGCTCATGCCGTCACCATCCGTACTAGATAAAGACCGGCGAACAGGCCGCCGATCGCCACAATCAAAGAGGCCAGCAGATAGAAGGCGGCCCCGCCCAGATCACCCCGTTCCAACAGCGTCGCCACATCCAGCGAGAAGGTGGAAAAGGTGGTAAAGCCACCCAGGATGCCCACCGTCAGAAAAGCCCGCAGTTCGGGCGGCGGCGACCAGAAATGCGCCATCATACCAACCAGCAAACCCATAATGGTGGAACCGACGATATTCACCGTCAGCGTCGCCCAGGGAAAATCCGCCCCCAGCCATCGCCCCATACCCTGGGCGGTGAGATAGCGCGCCACGGAGCCGAGCGCACCACCGAATGCGACATAGAGGACCATCTTCATGCGCCGACCCCAAAAATCCAACCTTCACGCCGGGCATTTTCCGCATCCATCCCAGCCGGCGCCCAGGCGGACGGCAGGCGGGAGAGATGGCGCAGCCCGGCGGCGCTGATCATGGCATCACCAATGTGATCGTCAAACCGATCCGGCAGCGACGCATCGGCATGGCAGCCATAGAAAGCAAGGCCCGGCTCCAGAACCTTCCGCTCCACCACCTTGCGATTACCGCCCAGCGCCTGTTTGCGGAACAGGGTGGGATAAATCTCCATCACCACACTCTGCCCCGACCCCGGCATGTCCAGCGGCCAGACACAAAGCCCATCGCCCATCAGGGCCCGCAGATGGCGCAGCGTGCGCATCCCAGCCAGCGATGCCTTGCCCACCTGCTTGGCTGCCGCCGCCAGCTTGAACACCGAAACCGGCGTGCCAGCACCGGTGTCGGCCGCCACCATCTCCACACGCCGGCGCTTGGTGGACCCATCACCCCAATGGGCCGGCGTCGGCCCGCTGATCCAGAAACTGGGGAACAGGCGCGGGTCCAGCACGGCGGCACCGGCAAAGGCATCGGCCCCGCCCGCCGACGCTTCCTCCACCAGATCCCACAGGGCCGGCATGTCAGCGACATCCGGCACCCGCCCATCCAGATAGCCCTGGCCCGTCACCCAGGGCATGGCAAAGGCGAAATCGAACCCGGCCAGGATGCGCTTTCCCCCCGCCGCCTGATCGGCGATCCAGTGCGCCACCTCCAGCCGTTCCCAGAACCGGCCCTGCGGCTGGACGGGGCGGACCAGCCCGGCGGCATCACAGGCGGCCATGGCAACCGAACGGGCCGGCTGTGCCCCCGTCCAGTCGATACCCAGGTAAAGATCGAATGGCATGACCAGATATTTACGTCCCGTGAAGAAAGCGGCGGGCAAGGCCATTGCCCTTTGCCGACAGGGTACCCATGATTTTGCCCAGACCAAGTGAGGGAAGAACCATCATGAGCATCTATGATTTTTCTGCCACCCTGCTGGATGGCAGCGAGGTGACGCTGGACCAGTGGCGCGGCAAGGTGCTGCTGATCGTCAACACGGCCAGCAAATGCGGCTTTACCCCGCAATATCAGGGTCTTGAGACCCTTTACCGCGACCTTGGGCCGCGTGGGCTGGTGATACTGGGCTTCCCC
Source organism: Niveispirillum sp. SYP-B3756 (assembly GCF_009495745.1). Lineage (GTDB taxonomy): Bacteria > Pseudomonadota > Alphaproteobacteria > Azospirillales > Azospirillaceae > Niveispirillum. The sequence continues at coordinate 80,691 of NZ_WIDQ01000014.1, read as the reverse complement.
TGCAACCAGTTCGGCCATCAGGAACCGGGGGACGAGGCGGAAATCGCCAATTTCTGCTCACTCACCTACGACGTCTCCTTCCCCATGTTCGCCAAGGTGGATGTGAACGGGGACAATGCCCATCCGCTGTTCCAATGGCTGAAGGCGCAGAAGCCGGGCCTGCTGGGAACAGAGGCGATCAAATGGAATTTCACCAAATTCCTGGTCGATCGCACCGGCCATGTGGTGGACCGCGCGGCCCCCACCACCAAGCCGGAAGATCTGCGGGCCACCATCGAAAAGCTGCTCTGAATGCGATGTCGGCGCATGGCCCAACATGTTTGTTATGCGCCGACACCTCTTGGACAGAACGATGAATTGACCGAAATCAAAGCGCGGTCGGGAAATATCCCTGACCATGCATCGGTCAGAACGTCCTGATTGTCCGGCCCCGGCGCGACAAGCCGTCGCTAAGGGGTTTCTGAACCTCTTCCTTTGCAGTAATAAAGAGGGGTAGACATTCGGGACGGCCGGAACAAGACTGACGCTGGAACGGCCAAGACGGGACAAACGGCCCATGGATTACGAGAGCTTCTTCAAGAGCCAGATTGCCGGCCTCAAGCGCGAAGGGCGTTACCGCGTCTTCGCCGATCTTGAACGCCGCGTCGGTGAATTTCCCGTCGCCTCCTTCCATCCGGAAGAGGGGCCGCCCAAGGATGTGACCGTCTGGTGCTCCAACGATTATCTGGGCATGGGCCAGCACCCGGTGGTGATTGGCTCCATGGTCGACAGCCTGCATAAATGCGGCGCTGGCGCTGGCGGCACCCGCAACATCTCCGGCACCAACCATTACCATGTGCTGCTGGAGAAGGAGCTGGCCGACCTGCATGGCAAGGAAGCGGCCTTGCTGTTCACCTCGGGCTATATCAGCAACGAGGCGACGCTGTCCACCCTGCCCCGCCTGTTGCCCAACTGCGTCGTCTTCTCCGACGCGTTGAACCATAATTCCATGATTGTGGGTATCCGCCACTCCGGCGCGGAAAGGCATATTTTCCGCCATAATGATGTGGAACATCTGGATACGCTGCTGTCGCGCCTGCCCAAGGAACAACCCAAGCTGGTGGCGTTCGAAAGCGTCTATTCGATGGATGGCGATATCGCCCCCATCAAGGAATTGTGCGACGTGGCCGACAAGCACGGCGCCATGACCTATCTGGACGAGGTGCATGCCGTTGGCATGTACGGCCAGCACGGTGCCGGTGTGGCCGAACGCGAAGGCGTGATGGACCGGCTGACCGTGATTGAAGGCACGCTGGGCAAGGCCTTTGGCGTGATGGGCGGCTATATCACCGGTTCCACCGCGTTGGTGGATTGCGTGCGCAGCTTCTCCCCCTCCTTCATCTTCACCACCTCGCTGGCCCCGGTGCTGGCGGCTGGTGCATTGGCCTCCGTCATGTTCCTGAAGGAGCATAATGAAATCCGCATCCGCCACCAGGAACGCGCCGCCACGCTGAAGCGCCGGCTGATCCAGGCGGGCCTGCCGGTGATGCCGTCAGTCAGCCATATCGTGCCGCTGCTGGTGGGCGATCCGGTGCTGTGCAAGCAGGCCAGCGATGATCTGCTGAACATCCACAATATCTATGTGCAGCCGATCAATTACCCGACTGTGCCACGCGGCATGGAACGGCTGCGCCTGACGCCGACCCCCTATCATGATGATCGCAAGATGGATCAGCTGGTCGATGCCCTGCTGAGCGTCTGGCGGAACCTGGAATTGCAGCGGGCCGCATAAAAAATCACGAATTTGTAAACGATTTCTGAAGGGCTGGGTGGCAAAGTCACCCAGCCCTGTTCATTTGCGCCTCACCTTCCGTGCATATGTGGGGCCTTGAAGGGCTACCCTGTCCGGAGTACAGGGAAATGGATACGCGAAGAGGTGTGCTGCGATGGCCGAAGCCGATATGGATGAACTGGTTGCCCAGTTGGAGTCAGAGTTCCAGGATTACATCCATGACCGGCTGCAGACGATCTATGGCTGCCTGGAAGTCCTGAAACAAGGGCTGGTGACCGCCAATGAAACCTTGCGGGAACTGCGGCGTGAAACCCATTCCCTGAAGGGGGCCGGCTCCACCTTCGGCTATCCGATTGTCAGCCTGATCGCCCAGCGTCTGGAAACCTATATTGCCGATCTGAAGGATCTGGACGAAAAGCAGATCGACCATATCCAGATTTTCGCCGACCGCATCGCGGAAATGGCGGAACTGCCTGAACAGCCCGATCTGGCCACCACCAACCAGATCATCCGCAAGCTGCCGACTCGCTTTGAATTCGACATCACCGATGTTGAGGTGCAGGACGTCGAAATCATGCTGGTGACGCCCAACAAGCTGGTGGCGCGCCGGGCGGCGAATGAGCTGGCGGCCTGCGGCTTCCGCGTCAACATCGTCTCCGACCCGATCGAGGCCATTTCCATCGCCGTGCGGATGCCGCCGGATATGGTAATCGCCTCGGCCGTGATGGATGGGCTGGGCGGTATTGATCTGCTGCGCGGCCTGCGCGCCATGTCGGTGACCGAACATGTGCCGGTCGCCCTGATGACCAGCATGGGGGCCGATCAGCTGCGTGGCGTGCCGCCCAACACGGCCGTGGTGCATCTGGGTCCCAGCTTCCAGGATGATATTGCCAGCGCGATTACCCGCTTCAATCTGGGATGATGATCCCCATATAGGCGTTATCAGGTGATCGGTGCCGACAGGACCGATCATAAACCGGTAACCGGGGATCGTTAATGTCGGGGGGAAGCGGTCGCATGGCGGCCGGGAACACAGGGCCGAACGTGGATACACAGCTTCCCCCCGATCATGTCAGCCTGCCCGCCCTTGTGCCGGGCGACGCGGAAAAACCCCGCCGCACCACCGATATCCTGTTCGATGCCGTGCGAAACGGCACCCATGAGCGGATCAGCATCGGCGAACTGGTGGATGGCTTGGGTGAGCGGGCCTTCGGCATTCTGCTGTTGCTGTTCGCCCTGCCGACAATCCTGCCGGCCCCGCCGGGCCTGTCAGCCATCACCGGCCTGCCGATTCTGCTGTTTTCCGTGCAGATGATCCTGGGCAGCCCGCATCCCTGGATGCCCGGCTTTCTGCGCCGCCGCAGCTTTCTGCGCAGCGATCTGCTGACGGTGCTGGAAAAGGCAGAGCCCTATCTGCGCTGGATTGAAAAATTCTCCCGCCCGCGGATGATCCATCTGACAGAGGGCGGGCTGGAACGAATCGCTGGCTTCGTGATCTTTTTCCTTTCCGTTGTGCTGATCCTGCCGATTCCACTGGGGAACATCTTTCCATCCATCGCCATCGGGCTGATGGCGCTCGCCCAGATGGAACGCGATGGCGCCACCATGATTGCCGGCTACATCATGTCCGTCATTGCCACGGCCATTGCGGCCGGCTCGGTCGCCATCGTTTTGAAAAGCATCCTGTTTGCCGTTCATTGGCTGTTCGGCTGATACTGGAACCCCTGATCAGCCCTGGGCGTTACCTTTCTGCCCTCCCCCCGGGGTAACGCGAAACGGATTATCCATGCGGCTTGCCATTGTCATGAACAGCCAGGCTGGTTCCCTGTTGCAGCGGGAACCGGCGGAGGTGATCGATCAGGTGACAAAGGCCTTCACCGCCGCCGGGCATCAGGTTGATTGCATCTGCGTACCCAGTGCGGCGGTCGGCGCCGCGATGGAGAAGGCAGCAAGCTCGGGGGCGGATATACTAGTGGTGGGTGGTGGCGATGGCACCATCAAGACCGGGGCGGAAATCGCCCTGCGCCATGGCATCGCCTTCGGACTGCTGCCGCTGGGCACCATGAACCTGCTGGCCCGCGACCTGTGCATCCCGCTTGAGCTGGAAGGCGCCATGGCGGCCCTGGCGCAGGGTGTGGTGAGGCCGATTGATGTTGCCTATATCAACGACACGCCCTTCCTCAACAATGCGGTGATCGGGCTCTATGCCCGCATGGTGCATGAGCGAGAAAAGCTGCGCCAGCGCCGGGGCTGGCGCAAATGGCCGGCCATGGGCTGGGCCCTGGTAAAAACCATCGCCAGCAACCCGCGTCTGACCGTCACTCTGGCGCTGGCCGACGGCACCACAAAGCGGGTGGATACCCATATGGTCGCCATCGCCAACAATGCCTATGAGGAGGGCTATGGCCCGGTGCCGCACCGGGAACGGCTGGATGATGGCCGCCTGTCCCTCTATATCGGCAAACATCGCACCCGCTGGGGGCTGGTGCAGCTGTTCCTGCGCGCGCTGCTGTCAAAATGGAAGAATGACCCGGAACTGGAGGTGCATCACGTCACCGCCGCCACCGTGCATTCCCGCCACCGGCATCTGCGGGTGGCCATTGATGGCGAGCTGGAGCGCCGCCGCACGCCCCTGCGTTTCCGGATCGAGCCAGGGCAGTTGCGGGTTTGGCACCCGGTCGGGGCGGAGACCGTGCGGGAAGGTGCGGCAAGTCAGCGCGCGGGTTGATGCCGGCAGGGCTGGGGCGTAGCATCGCCGCCATCCTTCTTTCAGCAGCGGATCGCCGCCCATGACCAGCCTGCCCCACATGAATTTTCCCCGCACCCGCCTGCGCCGCAACCGCGCCGATGGCTGGACCCGCCGGCTGGTGGCGGAAAACACGCTGACCAGTGCCGATCTGATCTGGCCGGTCTTTGTGGTGGAGGGGGAGAATCAGCGCCAGCCCATCACCTCCATGCCCGGCGTGGATCGGCTGTCGCTGGACCTGCTGTTGCCAGCGGTGGCAGAGGCGCGCGATCTGGGTGTGCCCTGTGTTGCCCTGTTCCCGGTGGTGCCGCTGGAACGCAAGGATCCCAACGGCAGCGAAGCAGCCAACCCCGACAACCTGATGTGCCGCGCCATGCGCGCCATCAAGGAACAGGTGCCGGGCATCGGCATCCTGGGCGATGTGGCGCTGGACCCCTATACCAGCCATGGGCATGACGGCATCGTCCGCGATGGCTATGTGCTGAATGACGAGACGGTGGAGGTGCTGGTCCGCCAGTCCCTGGTGCAGGCCGATGCCGGCTGCGACATTGTCGCCCCGTCGGACATGATGGATGGCCGCATCGGCGCCATCCGCGACGCGCTGGAAGCGCGGGGCCACAGCCTGACCCGCATCTGCGCCTATGCCGCCAAATATGCCTCCGCCTTCTATGGCCCGTTCCGGGAGGCGCTGCAGACCGGCGGGCTGCTGAAGGGCGACAAGAAAACCTATCAGATGGACCCGGCCAACAGCGACGAGGCGCTGCGCGAAGTCGGCATGGATATCGCCGAAGGGGCCGATATGGTGATGGTGAAACCCGGTATGCCCTATCTGGACATCATCCGCCGGGTGAAGAGCGAATTCGGCGTGCCGACCTTCGCCTATCATGTCAGCGGTGAATACGCGATGCTGAAGGCCGCCAGCCTGAATGGCTGGCTGAATTATGATGCGGCCTTGCTGGAGACCCTGCTGGGCTTCAAACGCGCCGGCTGTGACGCGGTGCTGACCTATGGCGCGGTGGATGCCGCCCGGCTGCTGAAGCAGGGGTAATCAATCACCGGTGGCGGGGACAACGCCCCGCCACCGGTCAATTGTTCAGATGAAATCACTGCCCTTGGCAGCAGCAGCGCGATATTCCGCCAGCATCCGTGCCACCAGTTCCGCGACGCTGGGCGCGTCATGGATGGTGCCGATACCCTGGCCGGCAGACCAGATATCCTTCCAGGCCTTCTTCTTCGACCAATCCTCAATCGACAGGTTGGGGTCGGCCTGCCCGCCGCTGATCGCCTTCGGGTCCAGGCCGTTGGCGGCGATGCTGGGCCCCAGATAATTGCCGGGAATGCCGCTGAACATCGGCGTATAGATGATGTCCGCCGCCGAACTGTCGATCAGCATCTGCTTGTAGCCGTCAGAGGCATTGGCCTCCGCGGTGGCGATGAAACGGGTGCCGATATACGCAAAATCCGCCCCCATCACCTCTGCCGCCCGCACCGAGGCACCGGATGACATGGCCCCGGCCAGCACCACCGGCCCGTCAAAGAATTCCCGCACCTCGCTCAACAAGGCGAAGGGCGACAGGGTGCCGGCATGGCCGCCGGCCCCGGCGGCCACCAGGATCAGGCCATCAACACCCACCTCCAGCGCCTTCTTGGCGTGGCGGATATTGGTGACATCATGGAAGACCAGCCCGCCATAGGAATGCACCGCCTCCACAATCCCGGTCGGCGCGCCGACAGAGGTGATGATCAGCGGCACCTTATGCTTGACCATCAGTTCCACATCTTCCCGCAACCGGGTGTTGGACTTGTGGACGATCAGGTTCACCCCAAACGGCGCCACCGGCTGGCCGGGATTGGCCGCCGCGTGATCGGCCAAATCCGCCGTGATGCGGCCCAGCCATTCATCCAGCTGCCCCGGCTGGCGGGCATTCAGGCTGGGGAAGGTGCCGACAATGCCGGCCTTGCACTCCGCCAGCACCAGCTCCGGATAGCTGACGATGAACATCGGCGAGGCGATGACGGGCAGCGACAGCTTCCCCTTGAACAGGCTGGGCATCGACATTGGCGGGCTCTCCCTTATTGGCTTATCGGCGGGGCGGCATTTTAGCACGCTCGTTCGCATCGTGCCAGCAAGGGGGCGGGGCTTGTCAAGAGCAGTGGTGCGCGCCGCCGCTCACCGCTCCTGCGCGCCGTGCCAGATACGCAGGATGCGAACGGCATCGCCGGTCAATTCATAGACCAGCACATAGGGCGGAACGACGGTCAGTTCCCGCAACCCATCGGGCCGCGCCCGCCCCCGACGGGGGAACGTGGCAAGGCTGTTACCGGCGGCAAGCAACCGGGCCGCCATTTCATCCCCGGCAATTGGGTTGAATTGATCGATATAGGCAACATGGTGGTAAAGATCGCTGATCGCCTGATCACTCCACGACACCATGTGCCTGGTCACCCTTGCTTGGGGGCTTTCTCGCGCAGCGTGTGGGAAAAGGGCGGTGGCGGCCGCTCCCCTTTCGCCATACGCTCCAGCCACGCCGCCACCACCTCATGCGGTACGGTGCGTCCGGCGTCAAAATCGGCGCGCGCTTCGGCGATGGCGCTTGCAAAGCGCTCCTCATCCACCCAGTCGAAGATCGATTTCGGTTCAGCCATTCGGTGATGATCGCAGTTTTTATCGCTTCACACAACAGGCCCTCTCTAGGGTGCCGTTAACCACCTGACGGCCAGCACCTGCGCAATTTTCTCGCATCTTCACCCCTGGTGCGCGCAGCTTTCGGTCGCTACCATGCCCGCAATCCTTCCCGCCCAATGGGATGCGAGCATAATGAGGAGAGTGACGTAATGGCCGGTATCGAGAAGCGCATCACCGAGGAAGAGGCCCTGTTGCTGCATAGCAGCGGCAGGCCCGGCAAGCTGGAGGTGACGCCGACCAAGCCGATGGCAACGCAGCGCGATCTTTCGCTGGCTTATTCCCCCGGTGTGGCCACGCCCTGCCTGCGAATCCATGAAGATCCCAGCCTGGCCTATGATTACACGGCCAAGGGCAATCTGGTGGCCGTCATCTCCAACGGCACCGCCGTTCTGGGCTTGGGCGACCTGGGGGCGCTGGCCTCCAAGCCGGTGATGGAAGGCAAGGCCGTCCTGTTCAAGCGCTTCGCCGATGTGGATGGCATCGACCTGGAGGTCGATACCCGCGACGTGGACCAGTTCATCAATGCGGTGCGCTATCTCGGCCCCAGCTTTGGCGGCATCAATCTGGAAGATATCAAGGCGCCGGATTGTTTCATCATTGAACAGCGCCTGCGGGAGCTGATGGATATTCCCGTCTTCCATGATGATCAGCATGGCACCGCCATCATCGCCGCCGCCGGCCTGTTCAACGCCGTGGAAATGACCGGCCGCCGGATCGAGGATACCAGGCTGGTGATCAATGGCGCCGGTGCCGCCGCCATTGCCTGTGCGGAGCTGTTCAAGGCCATGGGCCTGCCGCCCGGCAATGTCACGCTCTGCGATACCAAGGGCGTGATCTGGAAGGGCCGCACCGAGGGCATGAACCAATGGAAATCGGCCCACGCCGTGGTGACGGACGCCCGTACCCTGGCCGATGCGCTGCAGGGCGCCGACGTGTTCGTCGGCCTCTCGGCCAAGGGTGCCGTGACGCCCGCCATGGTGAAATCCATGGCCCCCAACCCGATCATCTTCGCGCTGGCCAACCCCGATCCGGAAATCACCCCGGAAGAGGTGGCCTCCGTGCGCGATGATGCCATCGTCGCCACCGGCCGTTCGGATTATCCCAACCAGGTCAATAATGTCCTGGGCTTCCCCTACATCTTCCGCGGCGCGCTGGATGTGCGGGCCAGCACCATCAATGATGCGATGAAGGTCGCCGCCGCAAAGGCGCTGGCAGCCCTGGCGCGCGAAGATGTGCCGGATGAGGTGGATGCCGCCTATGCCGGTCGCCGTCTGCGCTATGGCCCGGAATATATCATCCCGGTGCCGTTCGATCCGCGCCTGATCGTCACCATTCCTGCCGCTGTTGCCCAGGCGGCAATGGATACGGGGGTGGCGCGCAAACCGATCGTCGATATGGATGAATATCGCCGCACCCTGCGCCTGCGCCTGGACCCCACGGCCGACAGTCTGCAGATCATCTCCGAGCGGGTGCGCAACAATCCCAAGCGCGTCGTTTTCGCCGAAGGGGAAGAGGAGCGCACCATCCGTGCCGCCATCGCCTTCCGGTCGGGGCGCTATGGCACACCCATCTTGGTGGGGCGCGAACATGTGATCCAGGAAAAGCTGGTGAGCCTGGGGATGGTGGGGATCGAGCCGCTGGAAATCCAGAATTCCAGCTTCGGTCAGCCAACCAACGAGCGTTACACGGAATTCCTCTATCGCCGTCTGCAGCGGCGCGGCCATCTGCACCGCGACGTGCAGCGCATGGTCAACCAGAACCGCAATGTCTTCGCCGCCTGCATGGTGGCGACCGGCGAAGCGGATGCCATGGTCACCGGTCTGACCCGCAGCTTCTCCGTCAGTTTTGAGGATATTGAACGGGTGATCGATCCGGAACCCGATCATATCGTCTTCGGCCTCTCGGTGCTGGCCACGCGTCAGCGTACCGTCTTCATCTCCGACACCACGGTGCATGAACGGCCGACACCGGAGCAGTTGGCTGATATAGCCATTCAGTCGGCCCGCATGGCCCGGCAGATGGGGCATGAACCGCGCGTCGCCTTCCTCTCCTTCAGCAATTTCGGCCAACCGATGCGGGCGCGCGCCGCCCATGTGCGGGAAGCCGTGGCCCTGATGGATGGGCGCAGCGTCGATTTCGAATATGATGGTGAAATGTCGGCCGATGTGGCGCTGGATTATGACCTGATGAAGCGGCTTTACCCATTCTGCCGCCTGTCAGGTCCGGCCAATGTGCTGATCATGCCGGCCCTGCACGCCGCCAATATCGGCGCCAAGCTGCTGCATAAGTTCGGTGGCGGCACGTTGATCGGGCCGCTGCTGATCGGCATGGATAAGCCGGTACAGGTAGTGCAGATGGGTGCCAATGCCAGCGACCTGACCACCGCCGCCGTGATGGCAGCGCATGATGCGCTGGTGCGGTAAAGCGTGGCCCCATATTAAGTTTCTGTGATCCCGCAGACGGGCTGGGGCGGAGGATGCTATGTCCTCCGATCCCACCCGTCAGTGGGTGAAAAAGAAACAGCGGGTCTGAACGGGCGGTTTGATGTGGTGAAGGGTTGGCAACTGGTCCGTCCTGTGCGGTTCACAATCATCGGCCTCTTGCTGGCCGCCCCAACCGTCATCGCGGCCATCGCCTTGATCTTTGTGGGCGGTCTGCCCTCATTGGCCGGCGCTGGCATCATACTGTTTGTCACGGCCGCTGCCCTGGTCATCCTGCGGCTGATCTACCGCGACACCAACCGTCTGGTGCATTATGCTGATGCGTTGGGTGAGGCGAAAAAGCCCGTTGCCACCCCTTTATTTGATTCCATCTCCGCCATTGCCATTGCCGGGGCGCTCGCCCGTTCACACCAGCAATGGCTGGACCGGGATGGCGCCGATGCCGGCCGCGCGGCAGCGGCCGAAGCTGTGCTGGAAACCCTGCATGACCCGTTGATCCTGCTGTCCGGCGAACGTGATGTGCTGCGCGCCAACCAGGCCGCCCGCGCCCTGTTCGGCGAACGGATGGTGGGGCGCGATCTGGCCGGCAGCGTGCGCAACCCCACCCTGCTGGAGGCGGTGGACGCTGTGCTGGGTGGCGGGGCTTCCCGCACCGTGGAAATCCTGCTGCCGGTGCCGGTGGAACGCACCCTGCAGGCGCGGGTGAAACCGTTCCAGCCCCTGGGAAGCAATGGCCCGCGTCAGGTGCTGCTGACCCTGCATGACATCACGCTGCTGAAACGGTCAGAGCAGATGCGGGCCGATTTCGTGGCCAATGCCAGCCACGAATTGCGCACCCCGCTCGCTGCCTTGATCGGCTTCATCGAAACCCTGCGGGGACCGGCCAAGGATGACAGGGATGCACATGAACGGTTCCTGGGCATCATGTTCGACCAGTCCAACCGCATGTCGCGGCTGGTCAATGACCTGCTCTCCCTCTCCCGGATTGAGATGGACGAGCATACCCCGCCGACAACGGAAGTCGACGTGGCCAAGATCGTGCGCAATCTGACCGCCACGCTGGAATTGCGGGCGGCCGCGCGCAAGGTGAAGCTGCGGATCGAAGGGCCTCCGGCCCTGCCTCCGGTGATCGGGGATGAGGATCAGCTGTCCCAGGTGTTCCAGAACTTGATCGATAATGCCATCAAGTATGGCAAGGAACAGACGGAGGTGACCGTCAACCTGTCGATCAATGACCCCAACAATGCCGGCACCGGTATGGGCAGCAATGCCGCCCTGGCCGGACGCATCACCCGGGGGCCGGCCATCTGCGTGGCGGTGACCGACCGGGGCGAGGGCATTGCCCGCACTCACCTGCCGCGCCTGACCGAACGCTTCTACCGCGTCGATCCTGCCCGTTCCCGCGCCCTGGGTGGGACGGGGCTGGGATTGGCCATCGTCAAACATATCGTTAACCGCCATCGCGGCCGCCTGATCATCGACAGCGAGGTTGGCAAAGGCAGCACCTTCACCGTGCTGCTGCCAGCGGTCAAGGTCTCGGCCGAGGGCGATGTGAAGAAGGCGGGCTAAGCCCCTTCCCTTCCTGCCCCATCCACCGCGCCGCGAGATAAGCTGCCGCCACTGTCGTAGTGGAAACAACGGCGCCCCCAAGTTCATATCCACCAGGGACATGGTCCGGGCCACCCTCGGCTGGTGGCAAGGTAATCCAGGGATCATACCAAGCCGCCTGAAGGTTGACCTTTAGGCGGGTTGGAGGCCGGCGACCGCCGGCTCAGCACCCCCATAGGCGCGTAATAAGCCAAGGGCGCGAATGCGCCCGCCTGGTACTTAAGGGAACGCGAAATCTCCCTGGATCGGTCACGATCAAGGGAGATCGGTATCAATGTGTGATGCGATGATCCAGTCGCTCATCATCCAGGCCCGCCGGTTCTTGATGGATGGCGAATTCGGCGATGGGAAAGGCGGCCTTCAGTTCACGCTCGATCTCGTCGGTAATATCGTGTGCCTGGGCAAGCGTCAGATCAGGGTCCAGTTCCAGATGGAACTCGATATGTTGGCCCAGGCCGGTAGAGCGGGTGCGCAGATCATGCAGGCCGCGTGCCTGTCGATGAGCAATGACCAACTGTTTGACCTTCTCCCGATCCTCGTCCGGCAGTTCCCGGTCCATCAGCACATCCAGGGCGGTGGTGACGATACGGCTCGCCCCCCAGACCAGGAAGCCGGCAATGCCCAGAGCGAACAGCGGATCCCAATAGGGCCAGCCAGTCCAGGCGGTCAGGCCCAGCGCGACAATGACGGCGGCATTCATGAACAGATCGCCGCTGTAATGCAGGCTGTCGGCATTGATGGCCATGGAGCCGGTGCGCCGGATGACAAAGCGCTGAAACCCCAGCAGCAGCGCCGTCATGGCGATGGCGAACAGCATCACCCCGATGCCCAGCCAGGTTTCCCCCACCGGGCGCGGATCAACCAGCCTTCCCACCCCTTCATAGCCCAGAAACACACCCGACCCGGCAACGAAGGCAGCCTGGGCCAGGGCAGCCAGCGGCTCGGCCTTGCCATGGCCGAAACGGTGGGTATGGTCGGGTGGGCGAAGGGCGCGCGCCACACCCAACAGGGTGACGACGGAGGCCAGCAAATCCACGGAACTGTCGATCAAGGATGACAGGATGGAGACGGCATCCGTCGCCATATAGGTGGTGAGCTTGGCCAGGATCAGCATCATCGCCACGGCGACGCTGGCATAGGTGGCGCGGCGGCGCCACTTGTCCAGTGCGCCGGTATCAGTCTCGACCATCTCACCCCTGCCGGAACTTACGGATAGAAGCGCTGCTTCGCCCATTCCCCGTCGGTGCGGGTGAAGACGATGCGATCATGCAGGCGGAATTCCCGATCCTGCCAGAACTCAATATAGTCCGGCACGACGCGATAGCCCGACCAGTGCGGCGGACGCGGCACCGGCTGGCCCTCATAGCGGGCCTCGACATCGCGGATCGCCGCTTCCAGAGTCTCCCGCTTGTCCAGCGGGCGGGATTGCTGGCTGGCCCAGGCGCCGATCTGGCTGCCGCGCGGGCGGGAGGCGAAATATTCATCCGCTTCCTGCGGGGTGACCGGCTCCACCAGCCCTTCGATCCGCACCTGCCGGCGCATCGACTTCCAATGGAAGGTCAAGGCGGCGACCGCATTTGCGGCCAACTGGTCACCCTTACGGCTCTGCATATTGGTGAAGAAGGCGAAACCGCGCTGGTCGAACCCCTTCAGCAACAAAATACGCAGCGAAGGGCGGCCATTTGCCCCCACCGTTGCAACCGACATGGCATTGGCGTCGTTTACCTCGGTGGCTTCCGCCTCGGCAAACCAGGTCTGGAATTGGACAAAGGGATCGGTGGCGTCTGCAAGGGACATCGTGGTGATCTTTGTCATAGTTGCGCCTGAATTCCGGTGGAGGATAAGCCCTGTTGAACGAATGTCCATGCCTCCCCCCGCATGGCTGTGTTCGCCACTTTCCGCGTGGAGCCGCCTGTCGGCCGGCCCCGCCGCGTGTAAGCAGGCGGACCCTTCCCCAGGGGGGGCATATAAGATGAGGTTAAAAATGCTGAAGAAGGTCGTGATCGCCACTGCCATGGTGGCCATGCTGGCGGGGTGTCAGAACAGCAATGCCGGTCAGAAGCAGACCGGCGGTGCCGTGCTGGGCGGTCTGATCGGTGGTCTGGCCGGCAGCCAGATCGGTGGCGGCTCGGGCAAGCTGTGGGCAACCGGTGCCGGTGCCGTGCTGGGCGCGCTGCTGGGGTCGGAAATCGGCTCGTCGCTGGACAGGGCCGATCGTGCGGCGCTTGAGCGCAACACCTACCAGTCCTTCAATGCGCCGCTGAACCAGCCGATTGTCTGGGATAACCCCAACAATTCCAACCGGGTTATCGTCACCCCGACGGCGGAAGGCCGCCAGCAGGGTACCGGGGCCTATTGCCGCGAATATCAGCAGACGATCATCGTCGGCGGTCGCAGCGAGCAGGCTTTCGGCCGCGCCTGCCAGCAGCCGGATGGCAGCTGGAAGATCGTCAGCTGATCTGCCGGCCGGGCGGTGCCAGCCGGTTTTCCGCCGGCCTCGTCACCGCCCACCACCGTATATACGCATGGACCGGAGTGTTGCGCGTGGTTTACTTGACCAAAGCGGAGCGCGCGGTAGGATGCATGGTTTGAAACGTCCTATTGCTTGTGGTGACCATGCGCGATCCTTATGCAGTCCTTGGTGTGACTCGGACGGCTTCCGCCGACGACATCAAGCAGGCTTTCCGTCGCCTAGCCAAGCAATACCATCCGGATGTCAATCCCGGTCGGCCGGACATTGAACTGAAGTTCAAAGAGGTCAATGGCGCCTATAGCCTGCTGTCCGACCCGGATAAGCGGGCGCGCTTCGACCGGGGCGAGATTGATGCCAGCGGGGCCGAACGGCCGGACCGCAGCTTCCGCCGCGCCTATGCCGGTGCCGGGGCGGGGCGCGAGTCCGGCAGCCGGGCCGGGGCCGATCCGTTTGGCGATGATGATCCGTTTGCTGATTTCTTCAACGGTGCCCGCAAGCGCTACTCCGCCGGGGCCGGTTCCGGCGTGAAGGCCAAGGGCGCCGATGTCAGCTATTCGGTTACCGTCCCCTTCATTGAGGCGTGTCTGGGCACCAAGCGGCGCCTGACCCTGTCCACAGGCAAGACCATTGATATCAATGTGCCGGCGGGAACCAGGGATCAGACGAAACTACGTTTGAAAGGTCAGGGGCTGCCGGGGCTGGGCGGTGCCGGGGCCGGGGATGCGATTGTCGAAATCCATGTCGATGGCCATCCGTTCTTCACCCGCAAGGATGATGATATCCATCTGGATGTGCCGGTGACACTGCAGGAGGCCGTGCTGGGCGCGGCCATCAAAGTGCCGACTCTGGATGGTCAGGTTGCCGTGAAGGTACCGCAAGCGGCCAACAGTGGCACGGTGCTGCGCCTGAAAGGCAAGGGAATCGTCAATGCCGAGCGCAAGGTGACAGGCGATTTCTATGTGAAGCTGGTGGTGATGCTGCCGGAAAAGCCGGATGCGGAGTTGGCGGGCTTCATCGAGAAATGGGCGAAGACGCATGATTATGATGTACGGCGCAAACTGAACCAGCCGGTTTGAGGCGCCGCACGATCCCGTCATAATTCCGTCATCGGAGACACGTTGGGCGGGGTGCAATGCAATTGTCGCATGGCCCCTGCAGACTTTTCCTGCAAAGGGCATGTCCGGTTTGCTCACGCTAAAGCCACCTTCAGGGTTGAAGGTGGCTTTTCTGTTTAAAATCATAATATTGTCGATATCACTTTGCCCCGATCCCCTCTTCGGAATGATCTGGTTGATCGGCAGACGGGGCGGCCCTGCGACCACCGGCGGGGCTGGTCATCAAACCGTAACATTGTTGTAGTATTTGCTTCGCGCAGCGCCGCTATGGTCCCGGCACCCAGCAGGGACATTGACCTGGATGGATGTCTCCATTCCAGGGTGCTGCCCAATAAACCGGAGGCCATTGCTGTGACCACCAAGAAGCTCATTCTCGCCGCCGTTCTCGGCGCTGTTTCCGCCGTCGGCTTGGCCGGTGCGGCCGCTGCCCGTGATCAGATCCGCATCGTCGGTTCCTCCACCGTGTTCCCGTTCACCTCGACCGTGGTCGAGCGTTTCGGCCAGACCACGAAGTTCGGCGCCCCGATCCTGGAATCCACCGGCACCGGCGGCGGTATGAAGCTGTTCTGCTCCGGCGTCGGCGCGGATTTCCCGGATGCCACCGGCGCTTCCCGCGCCATGAAGGCTTCCGAGTTCGACACCTGCCAGAAGAATGGCGTTGAGCAGATCACCGAGCTGGTCATCGGCTATGACGGTATCGGCTTCGTCCACTCCAAGAAAGGCGCGGACATCAAGCTGACCAAGGCCCAGCTGTTCCAGGCTGTTGCCAAGGAAGTGGAAGTCAACGGCCAGATCGTCTCGAACCCCTATAAGAAGTGGTCCGATATCGACAAGTCCCTGCCGGGCGACGACATCGAAATCCTGGGCCCGCCGCCGACCTCCGGCACCCGCGACGCTTGGGTTGAGCTGGTAATGGAATCCGGCTGCAAGGAATTCCCGGCCATCAAGGCGCTGGACAAGGCCCGTCACGAAGCTGTCTGCAAGACCGTCCGTGAGGATGGCGCTTATGTCGAAGCTGGCGAGAACGACAACGTGATCGTTCAGCGTCTGGAAGCCAACCCGAAGGCCTATGGCATTTTCGGTTACAGCTATCTGGAGCAGAATCAGGACAAGCTGAAGGGCGTGGCCGTCAATGGCGTGCTGCCGACCTATCAGACCATCTCCGCCCAGGAATACCCGATCTCCCGTCCGCTGTTCGTCTATTTCAAGAACCAGCACATGGGCGTGATTCCGGGCCTGAAGGAATTCATCGCCGAATATGCTTCTGAGCGCGCCATGGGCTCCGAAGGCTATCTGGTCGATAAGGGCCTGATCCCGCTGCCGGACGCCAAGCGCAAGGCTTCCGAGCAGGCCACGCTGAAACTGACCCCGATGGCCAAGCCGGCCTCGTAAGGCAAGGCTGTCATCCGGTATTGGGTTCCCGCGGCACCTTCCGGTTGCCGCGGGTTTCCCGTACCTAGGTGACGATGATCTCCCTTCGACTGCGGACGGGTATCCTTCATGTCAGCCACGTTCACCGTCGGCCTTTTGCTGCTGCTTTCCCTTGTCGGTTATGTGATGGGGCGCAGCCGGGCCGTCACCGTCGCCGGCGGCAGCATCGCCACCCTTCATTCTGTTCCCAACTATTACGGCAGCTATGTTGCGCTGTGGGCGGGGCTGCCGGCCCTGGTGCTGATGCTGTTCTGGATGGCGCTGCGCGGGCCGGTCATGGACTGGCTGGTGCTGGATGGCCTGTCCCAGCAGCAGATCCAAGGCTGGGCACAGGTGATGCTGCCGCCGAACGATCTGCAAAATCTGCTGTCCAATATCGCTGATGAGACGGCGGCCCTGACGGAAACACACCGCCAGTTGCTGTTGATCAACATCAAGAATCTGGCTGGCGGCCAAGCGCTTTATGTGAACCCCGCTGTGGTGGAGTCCATCCAGCCGGCGGCTGATCACCTGCGCAACCTGCGCAACCTGTCCGACTGGACGTTGTTCGGTGCTGTCGCCGCCATCTCGGGTGGTGCGCTGGCTTTCTGCTGGGCACGTATCAGCCCGACCTTCCGCGCCCGTAATAATGTGGAGCGGGTTGTCACCTGGCTGCTGATCCTGTGTTCCACCATCGCCGTTTTCACCACCATCGGCATCGTGCTGTCGCTGCTGTTCGAGAGCATCCGCTTCTTCACCAAGGTGCCGTTGACGGAATTCCTGTTCGGGCTGCATTGGAGCCCGCAGACGGCAATCCGGGCCGATCAGGTCGGTTCTTCCGGTTCCTTCGGTGCCATCCCGCTGTTTACCGGTACGTTGCTGATCGCCTTCATCGCCATGGTGGTGGCGGCCCCGGTCGGTCTGATGTCGGCCATCTACCTGTCTGAATATGCGCCCAGGCGGGTGCGGTCGCTGGTAAAGCCGGTGCTGGAAATCCTGGCCGGCGTGCCGACCGTTGTCTATGGCTTCTTTGCTATCCTGACGGTGGCGCCCTTCATCCGCGATCTCGGGGCGGTGTTTGGAATTCCCATTTCCTCCCAGAGCGCGCTGGCTGCCGGTGTGGTGATGGGGGTGATGATCGTTCCCTTCGTCTCTTCGCTGGCCGACGATGTGATCAATGCGGTTCCGCAATCGCTGCGTGACGGCTCGCTGGGACTGGGTGCCACCAAGTCGGAAACCATCAAGCAAGTCGTCATACCGGCGGCCCTGCCCGGCATTGTCGGCGCCCTGCTGCTGGCCGTCAGCCGCGCCATCGGCGAAACCATGATCGTGGTGATGGCCGCCGGTCTGCAGGCGTACCTGACGTTGAACCCGCTGGAAAGCGTCACCACGGTGACGGTGCAGATCAAGTCCATCCTGGTCGGTGACCAGGAGTTCGACAGCGCCAAGACCCTGTCGGTGTTCGCTCTGGGGCTGATGTTGTTCATTGTCACCCTGGTTCTGAATGTCGTCGCCCTTCGGATCGTCCAGAAATACCGGGAAAAATATGACTGAGATCGCAGAGCCGATGCAGGCAGCCGCTCCCGTGTCCGCTTCCTTCCACACTGGCAACGCCGCCATGAAGCGTCTCCGCTCGCGTTATGCAGCGGAGCGGCGCTTCAAGATCTACGGTATCCTGGCGATCTCCTTCGCCTGTATCATGCTGGTCATCCTGCTGTTTACCCTGCTGAAGGGCGGTGTCAGCGCCTTCTGGCAGACGGAGATGCGGCTGGAAGTCACGCTGGATGCCGCCATCATTGACCCCCAGGGCACGGGCAATCCGGCGGATTGGGATCGTGGTGCCCTCCAGACGCTGGCCAACAACGCCATCTACAAAGAATTCCCTGAGGTTGAGGGGCGTGTGGAAAAGCGCGACCTGCGCGGTCTGATCAGCCCCGTGGCCGGCGTCTTCATCAGCAAGATCCTGGACAAGGATCCTTCTCTGGTGGGGCAGACGGTACAGGTCTGGATCCCCACCTCCGATGGGGTGAACCAGATCCTGAAGGGCGGCATCGACCGTACCCTGCCGGAAGCTCAGCGCCCGATCAGTGACAAGCAGTTGGCTTGGGTCGACAAGATGGAAGCCAGTGGCCATCTGAAGACCGCCTTCAACAGCACCTTCTTCACCTCTTCCGATAGTAACTACCCGGAATTGGCGGGGTTGTTTGGTGCAGCGATCGGCACATTGCTGACCATGTCGGTAACGCTGCTGGTCTCCCTGCCGGTCGGTGTGGCGGCGGCGGTTTATCTGGAAGAGTTCGCGCCCAAGAACAAGCTCACTGACCTGATTGAGGTGAATATCAACAACCTGGCGGCCGTCCCATCCATCGTGTTCGGTCTGCTGGGTCTGGCGGTGTTCCTCAATTTCTTCGGGATGCCGCGTTCGGCCCCGCTGGTCGGTGGCCTGGTGCTGGGTCTGCTGGTGATGCCCACCATCATCATCGCCAGCCGTGCAGCGCTGAAGGGGGTTCCGCCGTCCATCCGGGAGGCGGCACTGGGCATGGGCGCGTCGCGTTTGCAGGCGATCACCCATCATGTGCTGCCGCTGGCCATGCCCGGCATCATGACCGGTACCATCATCGGCATGGCCCATGCCGTGGGTGAAACCGCGCCGTTGTTGATGATCGGCATGAATGCCTTCGTCACCCAGGCGCCCACCTCGCTGTTTGACAGCTCCTCGGTTCTGCCGGTGCAGATTTTCATCTGGGCGGACAAACCGGAGCGCGGCTTTGTTGAACTGACCTCGGCCGCGATCCTGGTGTTGTTGGCCTTCCTGATCACGATGAACGGTGCGGCCATCTGGTTGCGCAAGAAGTTCGAACGGCGGTGGTAAGAAAATGGATACGACGACCCTGACCAAGAATATGGAAGCCGTCTCCACGCAGCCGGTGAAGGTCTGCGCCCGCGACGTGAAGGTGTTCTATGGCGCCAAGCGTGCCCTGCACGGCGTCAATGTCGATGTCTACCAGAACGAGGTTCTGGCCCTGATCGGTCCCTCGGGCTGCGGCAAGTCCACCTTTCTGCGCACGCTGAACCGGATGAACGACACGATCGACATCTGCCGCGTGGAAGGCAAGATCCTGCTGGATGGTGAGGATATCTACGATCCCAAGCTGGACGTGGTGCAGTTGCGCGCCCGTGTCGGCATGGTGTTCCAGAAGCCGAATCCGTTCCCGAAATCGATCTATGACAACATCACCTACGGTCCCAAGCTGCATGGCCTGGCCACCCGCAAGGATGAGTTTGATGAGATCGTCGAACGTTCGCTGAAGCGGGCCGGCCTGTGGAACGAGGTGAAGGACCGCTTGCAGGAACCGGGAACCGGCCTGTCCGGCGGTCAGCAGCAGCGCCTGTGCATTGCCCGCGCCGTTGCCGTCAGCCCGGAAGTCATCCTGATGGACGAGCCCTGCTCGGCCCTGGACCCGATTGCCACGGCGCATATCGAGGAACTGATCGACGAGCTGCGTGAAAGCTTCACGATTGCCATCGTGACCCACAACATGCAGCAGGCGGCCCGCGTGTCCCAGCGTACTGCCTTCTTCCACCTGGGCGATCTGGTGGAAGTGGGTAATACGGAGGAAATCTTCACCAATCCGCGTGATGAGCGCACCCAGGGTTATATTACCGGCCGTTACGGCTGACCCGGGTTGATATCGGCCCCGGTATGCCGGGGCCGATATGCACGATTTCTGGGTCGGCGCCGCCGATCCCTGGTCCTGCCCGCCAGCCCGCCGTTGCGGTCTGAGAAAGGGCAGATGCCTGCACACCAGCAGAGGGGCCGATCATGGGCACCGAACATACCGTCAAATCCTTCGAGCAGGAGCTTCTGCGTCTCTCCAACCAGATCGCCCAGATGGGTGGCGTGGTCGAAGCGCAGGTGGAGGCGGCCGTGCAGGCCGTTGGGCGCCGCGATGTCGAGGGTGCCACCAAAGTCATGCAGGGCGATGCCCGCCTGGATGAGTTTGAGCGCCAGATCGAGCATGATGCCATTCGGATGCTGGCGCTGCGCGCGCCCGTGGGTGTGGACCTGCGTGAAGTGCTGGTGGCGCTGAAAATTTCGGCCGATCTGGAGCGTACGGGCGATTATGCGGCCAATATCGCCAAGCGCTCCATCGCGCTGGCCCAGTTGCCGGTGATGCGGCCGGCTACCGCCATCCCGCGCATGGGCCGGCTGGTGCAGGAAATGCTAAAAGAAGTGCTGGACGCCTATATCGACCGCGATGTCGAAAAGGCGATCGCCGCCTGGCACCGGGATGCTGAGCTGGACGATCTTTATACCAGCCTGTTCCGCGAAGTTCTGACCTATATGATGGAAGACCCGCGCAACATCACCCCCTGCACGCACCTGCTGTTCATCGCCAAGAACCTGGAACGTGCCGGCGACCACGCGACCAACATCGCGGAGAACATCCATTATCTGGTAAAAGGACAGCCCTTGAATGCCGAACGGCCGAAGGGCGATCGTTCCAGCTTCACCGTACTGGATACCGACGTTGTTGTCGGTTCCCCTGAGCAGCTTTAATCCTCTTTGATTGTGCGTCCCTTCGACGTTTGACTGGAATCGCTATGAACTCCGCCTTGAAGCCGTTGATTTTGGTTGTGGAGGACGAGGTCGATCTCGTCACCCTGCTGAGCTACAACCTGGAGCGCGAGGGTTTCCGCGTCATAACCGCCAATGATGGGGAAGAGGCCCTGTTGCTGGCTGATGAGAGGACGCCGCATCTGGTGCTGCTGGACTGGATGCTGCCATTGATGAGCGGGCTGGAGGTTTGCCGCCAGCTCCGCCGCAACCCCAAAACCCGCGACATCCCTGTCATCATGCTGACGGCGCGGGGTGAGGAGGCGGATAAGGTGCGCGGCCTGAACAGCGGTGCCGATGACTATCTGTCCAAGCCCTTCAGCCCGACCGAGCTGGTGGCCCGCATCCGCGCCGTGCTGCGCCGGGCCGCACCGGCCCTGGCGGAAGAGATGCTGCGCTTCTCCGACATCTCCATGGATCTGGCAGCCCACCGGGTACGGCGCAGCGGCCGAGATATCCATCTGGGGCCGAAGGAATTCGCCCTGCTGCGCCATTTCATGCAACATCCTGGCCGCGTCTTCTCCCGCGAGCAATTGCTGGATATCGTCTGGGGGCATGATGTTTATGTCGAGTTGCGGACGGTGGATGTGCATATCCGCCGGCTGCGCAAGGCGCTGAATGAGACGGATGATCAGGATGTAATCCGCACTGTCCGTTCCGCCGGCTACGCGCTGGATACCAAGACGACGATGTGATTTCAGGCGCTGCCTGAATGAAGAATGGGAACCCCATCGGATCGCCCAATGTTGTTTTCAGTATCGGGGCGATCCGAATTATATCAACCTCCCTTGATCGTGACCGATCCAGGGAGGTTTTGTTTTCCCTCATGCGCCGGGCGGGCCATCCACGCCCTTGGCTCGGCAAGCCATCTGGCGCGGGCCGGTCACGGCCAATATCCTGGCCCGCCCTATTGGCAGGGATGGAGC
The DNA here is from genome assembly GCF_009495745.1 of Niveispirillum sp. SYP-B3756. Lineage (GTDB taxonomy): Bacteria > Pseudomonadota > Alphaproteobacteria > Azospirillales > Azospirillaceae > Niveispirillum. The sequence goes on along the minus strand of NZ_WIDQ01000014.1, from coordinate 58,897 downwards.
AACCAGTCCCAAAATTTAAACGTTCACGTCTGGTGAAACGGCCCCGGCATCCACACCGGGGCCGCGCTCCCCTCAGCCTTTCACCGGGGTGGCGTAAAGCTGCTGATCGGGCTTCACGCCGGCAGGCTGGCCCACCACCACGGTGGTCAGTTTGGCCGGGTCCAGCAGGCGGGCGGCAACCCGCTTCACGTCAGCCAGCGTCACCGCATTGATCAAGTCATTGCGCTTGTTCAGGTAATCAATGCCCAAATCCTCCTGCTGCACCGACAGCAACAGGCCGGCAATGGCCCCGTTATTGGTGAATTGCAGCGGGAAGCTGCCGGTCAGATAGGTTTTGGCGTCGTTCAGTTCGGCCTCGGTAATGCCGTTCTTGCCCACCTCGCCCCAAATCTGCTTGATCAGGTCGATGGCCTGCCCCGCCTTCTCATTCATGGTGGAGCCGCTGACGCTGATCAACGCCGCATGGTCATAGGGTGCCAGGCCGGAACCCACGCCATAGGTCAGACCGCGCTTTTCCCGCACCTCGTCCATCAGGCGGGAGGAAAAGCCGCCGCCGCCCAGCGCATAGTTCAGCACCGTGGCGGCGTACCAGTCCGGGTCATTGCGGCGCAAACCTTCCTGGGCCATCACCATGATGGTCTGGGGAATCGGGCGGGGCACGGCGATGGTGCGGCCGCCATTGGCCGGGCTGATATCCGCCACTGGGGCGCGTTCGCCCTTGGCCGGCAGGCTGGCGAAAATCTGGTCCAGCACCGGGGCCAGTTCGGCGGCGGTGATGTCGCCGGAAACCGCCACCTTCAGCCCGTCCCGCACCAGCCGGGTGCGGGTAAAGGCCAGCAGATCGTCACGGGTGATGGCCGGCAGGGTCTCCAGCGTACCGCGCTGGGGTCGCCCATAGGGATGGTTGGGGAACAGGCTCTCCGACAGAGCCAGCTGCGCCCAATAGCTGGGGTCGGCCTGCGACCGGCGCAAGCCCGCAATCATCTGGCCGCGCACCCGCTCCACCGCTTCCTTATCGAAGCGTGGCTTGGTCAGAGCCTGCCGCAACAGGTCGAAGGCGGTGTCCTTCGTCTCCCGCAGGGTGGTGACCGACCCTTCGAACTCGTCCCGCCCGGCACTGAAGCCCAGCGAGATGGAGTTATCCTCCAGCTTGCCCTGGAAAGCCTGGGAATCCAGATCGCCCGCCCCCTCATCCAGGGTGCCGGCGGTCAGCATCGCCAGGCCCAGCTTGTTGGCCGGGTCCAGTTCCGTGCCACCCTCGAATGAAAACTGGATGGCAATGATCGGGTTCTTGGTGTCGCGCACCAGCCAGGCTTCCACGCCCGACGGGCTGACCACCTTTTCGATATTGATGGCAGCGGCGGGCAGTGCCAGCCCGATAAACAGGGCGCAGGCACCGGCCAGCGCCAGCGCGGTGCGACGGAACAGCATGGTGATCCTCATGGCGTGACCTCCCGACCCAGCATGTCGCCGATCAGGCTGGTCGGGCTGTAGTAACCGGTGCTCATATTGGGCTTACCCAGCGCCGGGGCCGCCCCCCCGGGCATCGGGGGGGCATTGGGATCGGGCAGCAGGATGCCGGTGACATGGTTATCCTGGGCCAGCACGGCGCGGGCTGCCGCATTCACCTGCTCCACCGTCACCGCAGCGATATTGTCGGGCCATGCCTCAACATCGGCCACGGTCTGGCCGGTGGTCAGCGCCTGGCCAAAGGCATAGGCAGGGCCTTGCAAACTGTCACGGGCGAAGATGGCATCGCGTTTCAGGCGGGTCTTGGCATTCTCCACCTCCGCCGCCGTCACGCCATCCTTCAGCAGCTTGGCAACCTCAGCCTCCATCGCCTGTTCCACCACCTCCACCTTGCCGCCGGCAACGGGGGAGGCGGAAAGGCCCATGGTACCCAGGTTGAGCGCCGTCGGCTCGTACCACATGGAGGCACTGGTGGCCACACCCTGGTCTACCACCAGCGACTTGTACAGCCGGCTGGTGGCCCCGCCGCTCATGATGGTTTCCAGCACCTGCAGCGCATAGGCATACTGCTTGTCGCCATCATTATAGCTGGGGGCCTTCCACAGCCGCATCCAGCTGGGCTGGCGCACCTGGGCGTCGGTCAGGCTGATGCGGCGTGCGCCTTCCGTCGGCGGCTCTGTCACCCGCACGCGCGGCGGCATGTCCTTCACCGGCTTCAGCTTGCCATAGGTCTTTTCAGCCAGCGGCTTCAGTTGCGCGGCGGTGATATCGCCGGCCACCACCAGGATGGCATTGTTGGGCGCGTAATGGATCTTGTAGAAATCCAGCGCGTCCTGGGTGGTCAGCCCCTGGATCTCATGCATCCAGCCGATGATCGGCGTACCATAGGGGTGATGCACGAACAGCAGTGGCGCCAACTGTTCATAAAGCCGGGCCGACGGGTTATTATCCGTCCGCTGGCGCCGTTCCTCCTTGATGACGTCACGTTCCGGCAGGGTGATGGCGTCGGTCAGTTTCAGGCCGGTCATGCGATCGGCCTCCATCGACATCACCAGTTCCAGCCGGTCACGCGCGATATTCTCGAAATAGGCCGTGTAATCGGTGGAGGTAAAGGCATTGTCGCGCCCGCCATTGCGGGCCACCGTGCGGGAGAATTCGCCCGGCTTCAGCTTGGACGTGCCCTTGAACATCAGATGTTCAAGATAATGGGCAATGCCGGACTTGCCCGCATGTTCATCGGCAGAGCCGACCTTGTACCACACCATGTGGCTGACCACGGGGGCGCGCGGGTTGTTGATGACAACCACCTGCATCCCATTGGACAGGGTGAAGGTCTCCGGATCGAAGACGCGGGCCATGGCGGGGGCGGCGATACCAGCCGACAGCAGGCAGAGCGCTGCACCGGTGGCCAGCGCCCGCAAGCGCCGCCCGGCCCCGCGCCGGGCCGGGATGACGGGATGGGTTCTCACTATACTGCAACCTCCCAGCAACGGGCGTGACCGGGAAGGATGGCCTGGTCACGAATGGGTCGCAGTGTGCCGCCGGGGGATCGACGCGCCAAGCGATTCCCGCCTGGACGCGCATTAAATCGCTTTCATGCAAAACAAAAAGCCGCCGGACAGGCCGGCGGCTTTCAAACAACGGCTCAGCAGCGAAGCTTACTTGGCCGTGCTTTCCTTGCGGGTGATCGTCGGCTCCTTGCCGGGCTGCACGATCTCCGGATTCGGCGCGCCATCCTTCCAGAACAGCAGCCGGTCAACCAGGCCCTTATCCGCCACCACGACGCCCGGATTCTCCCGGTCGACGATGGCACGGATATCACGGTTGGCCTGATCGGCACCGGCCAGCGACAGCAGGGCGCCTTCGCCCTTGCTCTGTGCCGGGTTGGTGCGCGGATCGACCAAGGCACCCGTGCCGGCGCTGCTGGCGCCGAACATGGAAGACTGGGCGCGGGTATCGCGCTCCAGTTCCTGCGGGCGAGGGCTGCCCGGCTGCGGCGGACGCAGGTTGAAATCGGGCGGCACCTCCAGCGGGGCCCGCGACACCACCTGGAACTCATCCGGCGCACCGCGATTGCCGAGGAGGCCGCAACCGGAGAGCGACCCTGCAACGGCGATCAGCGCCAGGGCCGGGACGGCGTTACGCATCTGCTTGTACACACCCATGGTCCGATCCGTACCTTATTCAAAGCGCAAGTAACGTAGATTAACGCGGCTGCGACGGCGACAACAGCCCGTCGAGCAACAGCAGCCCCACGCCGACAACGATGCAGGCATCCGCAACATTGAATGCCGGCCAGTGCCAGCCCGCGAGGTGAAAGTCAAGGAAATCGGCAACCGCCCCGAAACGCAGCCGGTCGATCACGTTCCCCATGGCACCGCCAACCACCATGCCAACCGCCAGGGCGGCCAACCGGGTGGCCCCCCGCCAGACCCAGGCAATCAGCAAACCGCTGATCAGCAGGGACACGCCGATCAGCACATAGGGCATCAGATCCGCGCCACTGGCAAACAGGCCGAAGCTGACACCGAAGTTCCACACCATGACGATGTTGAAGAAGGAAGTCAGCTCAATAAACGGCGAATTGACGGCACATCCAGGCCCCGTCGGGCCCGAAAGGCACGGCAGCACATTGGACAGCACCCATTGCTTGGACACCTGATCAAGGATGAAGGCAACCAAGGCCACCATCCCGATCACCCGCATCACCCGCGCCCGTGGCAGAACCGCCGCCGCCCCATCAAACGCCATCAATCAACTCCCAACCGGCCCGCATGACCGGCCTTCTATGCTCCAAACACGGCGGAAAGGCGGCAACCTGCCGCACAGCCCGACGAAATTCCGCCGGATGGTAGCAGCGGGCGCCACGGCGTCAACAATTCTGCGGCCCAAAGGCAAAAGCGGTCGATGAAGGACCGGCAGACCTGTTGCTGCCGGCTTGCCGTTGGTTCGAATTTCGACGGTACAGAAGTTGCTTGTCTTCCGACATAAAATTTCTCACGCAGGAGGACGTGCTCCATGAACATCAACTCTATGTTCTCGCCCTCGGCAATCCTTTCGCGGTTGCAGGTGAAATCCCCGGTCAGCAACAGCAGCACCCCGGCGCCGACCACCGGCAAAGGAACCGCAACGACCGATCCGGCCAACCAGCAGCGGGAGGAAATGGCGTCCCTGAAGAAGGACCGGGCAGCCTATGACGCGCAACGGAACAATGAAATCCGCAAGCGACAACAAGAGTTTGAGCAGACACACGGCCGCCCGTACGGGAAGGAAGGCGATCCGCCCTTGGCTTTCCAGATGGCGCTGCCGGCCAACGAACGCGGTTACATGCCCTTCGTCAGCGCCGACCAGCAAAAGACGATTGATACTATTTCCGATAAATACCGCCAGCAGGCAAATCCTGCCGCCATGTGGGCAGAACTTACCGCCATGGGCCTGCACCCCGATCAATTAGCAAAATCGGCAAAATATTTCACCACCCTCGATGGAAACATGGCAACACGGGAAGAGGCGACGAAGGGCGTCAACATCAAGGTATGATGCTGTGGCGGAATGTTCCCTTTCCGCCCGCCCGCCTTCAAGCCGCTGCGACGCGACGTGCCGGCAGCGTCATGGCGATAACCCCTGCCAGCACACAGGCCAATCCCGCCCAGGCGGTGGATGCCAGGGTTTCGCCCAGCAGCAGCACGCCGATCGCCGCCCCGATGGGCACCCGCAAATATCCCTGGGCTGTCACCCCAACAGAGCCCAGCACCGCGACCAGCCGAAAATAAATCACGAAGGCCAACGCCGTTGAAAAGATCGACAGGGCCAGCAACGCCGCCAGCGATGCGGCGGAGGGTTGCAGGTTCCAGGGCCGATCCACCATCAGGCTGACCGGCAGCAGCAACGCCGCCCCGCAGATCAACGAACCCGCTGCCGGCAACATCGGGTCCATTCCTGCGAAACGTTTGCCGAAGATGGCCGCCGCCGCATAACAGACGGTGGCCAGCACGACCGCCAACTGCGGCCATACCGCATCCCCCGTCCCGTTCAGCGCCTCCATGCCGACGATCAGGCAGGTGCCGAACAACCCGCACAGCACCCCCATCGCCTTCCGCCCCGTTACCGCCTCGTGCCGGGATGCAACCAGGGTCAACAGAAAGGTAAAGATCGGTGTGGTGGCATTCAGGATGACGGCCAGCCCGGCATCAATCCGCAATTCCGCCCAGGCGATCAAGGTGAAGGGCAGCACGCTGTTAAGGCAGGCCTGCACCAGGAAACGCCGCCAGGTTGCCGCGTCACTTGGCAGGCTGATGCCGCGCCATCCCAGTAAAGCCAGCAGCAGCAGGCCGGCGATCAGGGTCCGTCCGGCGATCAGCGTGATGGGCGGTATGGTGGCCACGCCAACCTTGATGAAGCTGTAAGAGCCCCCCCACAGCGCCGCCAGCAGCACAAGCAGAGCGAAATCAGCCCGGACAGCCGGGCGTTCCTTGATCATGATGCCATCAACTCCAGATCGGCAATGAATTCGTCTGCTCTACTATCACTTTGCACCGATGGCATGTTTCGGCCTGGACCGAAGCTTTTGATTGGGACCAATCAGCCCGGCATTGCTACCCTGCATCCATGTCCGCTGTCATTTCCGCCAATATGCTGGCCACAATTGCCGCGCTGATCGGGGATACCGCCCGCGCCAACATCCTCTTTGCCTTGATGGGGGGAAAGGCGTTGACGGCGGGGGAACTGGCGGCCAGCGCCGGCGTGACAGCCCAGACCGCCAGCGGCCATCTGGCCAAGCTGGCGGATGCCGGGCTGGTCGCCGTTGAAAAGCAGGGCCGTCACCGCTATTCCCGTCTGGCAACACCAGAGGTCGCGCAGGCCCTGCACGCGCTGATGACGGTGGCGGCGATGGCCCCGCGACGCCACCACCCGACCGGCCCACGGGAGGTCGCTCTCCGGCTGGCCCGCACCTGCTACGACCATATGGCGGGTCGACTCGCCGTCGCCATCACCGACCAGCTTCAAGCCGATGGTCATATCATCCTGGATGATGGGGCCGGTCAGATCACCCGCTCGGGCCAACATCTGTTCGATGCTTTAGGAATTGGGCAGACGACGATGCCGGGCAAGCGCCCGTTATGCCGAACCTGCCTGGATTGGAGCGAACGACGCCCACATCTGGCCGGGCGATTGGGTGCCATCCTGCTAAGCCGGCTGCTGGAGATGCAGTGGCTGGCCAAGGCCCCGGCGGGACGTGCCCTGCTGATCACCAGCCTTGGCGAAAAGGCGCTGATCGAACATTTCAGGCTCCCGGTCGATTGGCGACAGACGGACCTGTACCCATGCAGATCAAACGGCAACTCAAACGGGTTTTGATCTTTCCGACATGGAAAATGAAATCCCTGCCCGCAAGGGGCAGGGATGACAAATCCTGTTTTAGCGCGTGCTGGTCGCCGTAGAGGTCGAGGTCGAGGTGCTGGTCGGCGGACCGGCCTCATCATCGCCACCACCCAGCGTGGCGGCCAAGGCACCGACCACCGCAACACCGGCCACACCCAGCGCCGGGTACAGCCGACCAGCCGAGAACACCGAAGCCCGGTTGCCGGCAGCGCTGCCGGTGGCCTTATGCTCCTTCTTGCCAGCCTGGGCCACCTGCATATCCGGAGAAGCCTGGGTGCTGGCAACCGACTCCGCGGTGGACTGCGCCAGCGCAGCAGAGGGAACGGCGACCAACGCCGCAGAGATAATCAAAAAACGGGTAAAGCGGATCATCATCACATTCCACAGATAAGCACGGTCGCCCCAATGGCGCACAAGCTACCGCTCGGCAGCGGGAAGGGAAAGCGCAAAAGCACGCGGGTCAGGGATGGCCGCCATAAAGAAGCCCCGGCACTGGGCCGGGGCTTTCAACGTCATCCAAGGCAAGGCATGTGACGGCCGGTCAAGCCGGATTGGCCGCCAGCCGCGTGCAGACATTGGCAATCAGGATCTGGCGGGCGCGCTCCACAATCTCGTCCATGCTGGGGGTGCGGACGAACATGTTGGCCGCCCGCTGGCGCATTTCCTCCGTCGTCGGGATGTGCGGCAGATGGATGTTGGCCACCAGTGCCTCCACCCTTGTCTTCGCATTCTCCGACGCCTGACGCATCTTCTCTTCGATCTCCGCCAGGGTGGGGGTATGCGCCAGGGCCTCCCGCACCTGCGCCGTCAGCTTTTCGATCTGGAAGCTCGCCGCCAGCTGGGCAGCGGCCGTTTCGATCACCTTGGTGCCCAGGCGCTGTTCGTTACGCACGACAGAGGCCGGCGGTTCATGCACGTCCCAGACCAGGCGCAGGCCCTGCATGATCTTGATGATATAGTAAGAGGTATCTACTTCCCACCAGCGGAAGCCCTGGCGGGCGGCCGATTGATAGGCATGGTGGTTATTGTGCCAGCCCTCTCCCATGGTGGCGATGGCCAGCGCCCAGTTATTGCGGCTGTCATCGCCGGTCAGGTAGCGGCGGCGGCCGACCACATGGGCCAGGGAGTTGATGCAGAAAGTGGCGTGATACAGCGCCACCGTGCTCCAGAAGAAGCCGACGATCAGGCCCGACCAGCCGAACAAGGCCCAGGTGGCAAAACCCATCACGATGGCCGGCACATAATAATGCCGGTCCAGCCAAACCAGTTCCGGATATTTGGTCAGGTCGCCGATGGTGCGGTAATCCGCCGTGTCATGCTTGGGCGTGAAGATCCAGCCCAGATGCGCATAGAGGAAGCCCTTATGCTTGGGCGAATGCACATCCATCGGGGTGTCAGAATATTTGTGATGGTGCCGGTGTTTGGCCGCCCACCAGAGCGCGCCGCGCTGCGCCGAGCTTTGCGCCAGGAAGGCCAGCAGGAACTGCACGATCCGGCTGGTCTTGTAAGCGCGGTGGGAGAAATAGCGGTGATAGCCGCCGGTGATACCGAACATGCGGGCACCGTAGAGCACCAGAGCCAACACCACATCCTGCCAATACACGCCTGTCCAGATCGCGCCCAGGCAGACGAGATGGACCAGCAGAAAGGGGATCATGGCGGGGTAGACAATATCGTCCGACTGGGCCGCGGTATCGCCGCGGTCGAGATCGCTGGGGGCAGTCACGTGTGAACCAGGCTCCAAAACATGGCCATCAGGGCCGGCGGCGCACCAGCGCCACTTCAGACGAAAGTGATAATAGCATGTTACCCCCGCCATAGGGGGCAACAAAAACCGCCCCTGACCGGATGCGCGTAAGCGTCGCGGGAATGAGGCACGGGCCGGATCAGGCTGCCGGCCCTTCCGGCGCGGCCAGATCCCGCGCCTGTCGGGGTTTAGGGGATGGGCGGGTCGCCACAAAGGTGCCGGTGCAGCAGAGAATCACCCCCACCACGATGGGGGCGGCCGGGTGGGGGGCGGTCAGATAAACGATCACCCAAGACAGCGCCATCACCCCAACAGCGGCGATCTTGGCACGGGTGGGAATGGCCCCCTGCTCCCGCCAGTCGCGCAGCGCCGGGCCGAAACGCGGATGTTCCAGAAGCTTCTGCGCCTTTTCCGGATGGGAGCGAAAGTAAGCCCAGAGGGCGACCAGCAGGAAGGGCGTGGTGGGCAGCAAGGGTAGAACAGCCCCCACCATGCCCAGCCCGACACAGAGATAGGCCAGGGCCAGATAGAACAGGCGGCCGCGTACAGGCGTCGGGCGGGCCGAGGGAACGGCCAATGGCGATTCATCCTTTATCGTCAAGGTACCGATCCTTTCCGACCAAACGCGAGCCGTTCGCAATAAACATGGCCTTTCCAGAGATCTGTTGCAAGTAGCCAAAGGGCGTGAGCGGAGAATCGGGACGCGATGCCGCCGCAACGAGGCTGCGGGCCATGCATAGGCCCCCGCCACAGCCGGCCGCTGGTGGGCAACGCGCGTCCATGCAATCTTGCGCTCCTGGTTAACCTTGCCCGCCATGGAAGCATCACCCCTGAATGGACGCCCTGGTCTATACGTTGCTGGCCGTCTCCGGGCTGCTCGGTCTGGTCAGCCTGCTGCCGGCTTTGGCCAAAAGACTGCGCCTTCCCTATACAGTGGTGCTGGCCGCCGCAGGGGTGGGCATCGGCCTGCTGATCCATGGTGGCGGTTCCTGGCTGGGTGGCGGGCCAGCGGGGGACTTCATCAAGGCGCTGGGCGAGGTGGAACTGAGCTCCGCCGCCTTTCTTTATATTTTTCTGCCGGTGCTGCTGTTTGAAACGGCCCTGGCCATCGATGTCCGCCGCCTGCTGGACGATATGGGGCCAGTGCTGCTGCTGGCCATCGTTGCCGTACTGGTCTGCACCGCCGTGGCGGGGCTGGCCACCTGGTGGGCCTGGGGCATCTGGCACGGTCAGGCCACCCAGCGGGCCCTGGTGGTCTGTCTGCTGCTGGCCTCCATCATCGCCACCACCGATCCCGCCGCCGTCGTGGGCATTTTCCGCGATCTGGGCGCCCCACGCCGGCTTTCCATCCTGGTGGAGGGGGAAAGCCTGTTCAACGATGCCGCCGCCATTGTGCTCTCCACCCTGCTGTTGACCATGCTGACCCGTGGGGGGGAACCCGATCTGGCGGCGGCCGGGCTGGATTTCCTGGTGAAGTTCCTGGGCGGGGCAGCTGTTGGCTGGGTCATGGGCTGGACCGCCGCCCTGATCGTCACGCCCCTGCGCAATCAGGCACAGTCGGAGATCACCCTGACCCTGGCGCTGGCCTATCTCTCCTTCATTCTGGCTGAACATTATCTGCATGTGTCCGGTGTGGTGGCCGTGGTGCTGGCCGGGCTGGTGATGGCGTCACGCGGGCGCACCCGGCTCAGCCCGGAAAGCTGGCGGGGGCTGGAACATGTCTGGGGGCAGCTGGGCTTCTGGGCCAATTCGCTGATCTTTCTGTTCGCCTCCATGCTGGTGCCGCCTACCCTGCTGAATGCGAAATGGAGCCATCTGGCCCTGCTGGCAGCCCTGGTGACGGGCGCACTGGTCGCCCGTGCCCTGGTGGTGTTCGGCCTGCTGCCGATCCTGGGCTGGATCGGCGCCAGTGACCGCATCAGCGTGCCTTATCGGGCGGTGATGACCTGGGGCGGCCTGCGCGGGGCCGTGTCCCTGGCCCTGGCGCTGGCGGTGACAGAAAATCGCCGGGTGCCCGACAGCATTCAGGATACGGTGGCCGTGGTGGCCACCGGCTTCGTGCTGTTCACCCTGTTCGTGCAGGGCACCAGCCTGCGCCCGCTGATCGGCCTGCTGGGTATCGACAAGCTGACGCCGATCGAGCTGAACCTGCGCAACCGGGCGCTGGGCCTGTCGCTCAGCAATGTCCGGCGCGATCTGGAGGAGGTGGCGGCGCGGTTCGGCCTGGATACCAGCCGCGCTATTGACCCGCTGCTGGAACGCGGGGCGGAACTGGCGCAGGAGCAGTTGGATCTGGATGCGCGCTATGGCGCGCTGTCGGTGGATGACCGGCTTTATATCGGGCTGTCCACCCTGGCCCGCTATGAGGAACAGCGCTATCTGGCCTATTTCCATGACGGGCTGATTTCCCGCCTGACGGTGGAGACATTGACCGCCGGGGCCGGGCAATTGCAGGATGGCTTGAAGACCGGCGGTCCCGCCGGTTACGACCATATTGCCCGCAAGATGGTGCGCCCCGGCCGGGGCCTGCGGGCCGCCCTGTGGCTGCATCGTCGCACGGGCGTGGAACGGCCGGTGGCTGCCCGCCTGTCGGAACGGTTTGCCATGCTGATCGCGCTGCGCTTCTGCCTGCAGGAATTGGAGCTTTTCACCACGGAGCGACTGCAGCCTATGCTGGGCAAGGAGGCGGCCGCCGCCGTCCGGGACCGGCTGGCCGCCCGCATGAAGCGCATTGACGAGGCGATGGAAATCATCCGCCTACAATATCCCGCCTATATTGAAAGCGTGGAGGTGCAATATCTCATCCGGGCCGGACTGCGGATGGAGGAACGCGCCACCCAGGCCCTGTTCGAAGAAGCGCTGATCAGCCGCGAAATCCTCAACACCCTGGAACGCGACCTGCGGGAGCGACGACAGACGGTGGAACAGCCGCCTCAGCTTGATCTGGGGCTGGCGACGCATGAGCTGGTGGCCCGCGTGCCCCTGTTCAGCGGCCTGTCCCCCGACCGGTTGAAGCGTATTGAGCGGTTGCTGCGCCCGCGCCTTTATTTCCCCGGCGAACCCATCGTGCGGCGCGGGGAACGCGGCGATACGGTCTATTTCATCTCGTCGGGTGCGGTGACCGTGGAGGTGCCGGGGCTGGAACAGCCGATCCGGCTGGGTACGGGTGATTTCTTCGGCGAAATCGCCCTGGTCATGGACCAGCCGCGCAATGCGGACGTGACGGCCAGCGCCTATTGCCAGTTGCTGCTGCTGGACAAGCGGGATTTCAACCGGCTCTACAATAAAGACCCGGTGCTGAAGGGCCATATTGATGAAGCCATCGCCCGCCGGCTGGTGGGGTGAAACTCACCCCTTGATCACCGCCAGCACCGCATCCGCCGCGCGGCGGCTGGGGGGCTTTTCTTCCCCCTGGCCCAGCCAGCGGGCCACTTCCGCCACGCCATCGATCTGCGCCTGCCGGGCCGCTGGATCGGTCAGCAACCGATCCACCCCCTCGGCCAGACGGTCGGGCGCGCAATCACCCTGCAGATATTCCGGTACCAGCATCCGGTCCTGCATGATGTTGACCAGATTGGCATATTTCACCCGGATCAGCCGGCGGTAGAGCCGGTAGGTCAGCGGATGGATACGATAGGCGATGATGGCCGGCAGCCGCGCCAGTGCCAGTTCCAGCGCCACCGTGCCGCTAGCGGCGAGCGCGGCGGCGGAGGCGGCAAAGGCGTCATATTTCTCCGCATCCCCCTCCACCACAATGGGGGCAAGCGGCCAGCCCGCCACGGCATCCCGCACCGGTCCCGCCACCTTGCCCAGCGTGGGCACCACCACCCGCAAATCGGGATGGCGCTGCGCCAGAATAGAAAGCGCATGGCCGAAATCCGGCAACAACAGCTTGATTTCGCTGCGCCGGCTGCCGGGCAGCACGGTCAACAGCTTGGTTTGCGGCGCGATGCCATGGCGGGCGCGGAAGGCCGCCCCATCCCCCTGTTCCACCCCGGCTTCAACAATGGAATGGCCGACAAAGGTGGCGGGCAGCCCGACCTTCTGAAAATAAGGCGGCTCAAACGGCAGCAGCACCAGCAGATGGTCGAGAAAGGCAGCAATCTTCCGGGCCCGCCCCGGCCGCCAGGCCCAGACGGTAGGGGCGACGTAATGGATCAGCTTGATTGACGGGTCGGCCCGCCGCGCCTTCTTCGCCACCCGGAAACAGAAATCCGGCGCATCGATGGTGACCACGGCATCCGGCTTCAGGTCCAGAATGGTATCGGCCGTCTGGCGGATGCGGCGCAGGATGTTGGGCAGTTTGGGCAGCAGTTCGGCCAGACCGAACAGGGTCAGTTCCTCCATCGGGAACAGACTGTCCAGCCCCTCCGCGATCATGCGTTCCCCACCGATGCCGGCAAAGCGCACCTGCCCGCCGGTGGCCTGCTTCAGCCCGGCCATCAGCCGGGCGCCCAGCACATCGCCCGATGGCTCCCCCGCGACCAGGAAAATCAGCGGCGCACTCATGGCTCAATCCCCAGCAGGAACAGGCCGGCGGCATCGGCGGCAGCCACCGCCCCTTCCCGGCCCAGAAACAGGGTATTGCCAGCCTGCGCGGCGATGCCGGCAAAGTCCGCCGCCACACAATGGGCCACCGTATCGGGCCCCAGGGCCGGCAGATCCAGCCGGCGATCCTGCTGCGGCTTGGCACATTTCACCAGCACCGGGCCGGCACCGGGCCGGCGCAAGGGTCCGCAACGCTGGATCAGCGCGTCGGTGCCCTCCACCGCTTCCACCCCCAGCACGACACCCTGCTGCACCACCACGGACTGACCGATATCCAGCGCCCCCAGGGCCCGCGCCACCGTGACGCCATGGGCGATATCGGCCAGCGCCTGTTCATCTGGGTGAACGCGGCCCAGCGGGCCGGGTGGGGTCAATAGGTCGCCGATCAGGCTCTGCACCCCGACGACGCGGAACCCCTCCTGCTCCAGCACCTGTGCCACGCCGCGCAGCAGCCCATCATCCCCCAGCGCCTTCATGCCGATACGGGTGAAGAACTGGGTGGCCTTCCAGTCTGGCCGCAATTCCGCCAGCGACGGCCGGCGCACCCGGCCGGCCAGCACGATATCCTCCACCCGTTCGGCCTTCAGCCGATCCAGGATGGCACCGGCCGCCCCCATGCGGAACCAGGCGTGCGGGATGGCAGGCGACAGCCAGCCCGGCTCCGCCTGCCCTTCCAGGGCGATCAGGAAAAATTCCCGCCCGTCGCGGCGGCATGTCTCCACCAGCCGGACCGGCAGGTCACCGCCGCCGGCGAGAATACCCAGTTTGGCCGCCATCACGCCGCCTCAGCGCGGCAGGGTCAGCGCACGCGATCCGCGCTTGGCCAGGAAATCCAGCATGGCGGCGACCAGATCGCTGTCGGCGAATTCCGTCGCCGCCGCTTCCATCCGTTCCGCCATGGTGCCTTCACCGGCGGTGAAGATGCGCTTGAAGCCATTACGCAGGGCGCCGATCTGCTCCCGGTTGAAGCCGCGCCGTTCCAGCCCCACCAGATTGAGCCCAGCCAGAAAGGCGCGTTCGCCCTTGACCAGACCATAGGGGATAACGTCGGCCTCCACGCCCGACATGCCGCCGATCATGGCATGGGCGCCGATGCGTACCCATTGATGCACGGCCGACAGGCCGCCCAGTACGGCATAATCGCCAACCTCCACATGCCCGCCCAGCGTGGCATTGTTGGCGAAGATCACATTGTCGCCGACGATGCAATCATGGCCGATATGGACACCGACCATGAACAGCCCGCCACTGCCCACGCGGGTCACCATGCCGCCACCCTCGGTGCCGGGATTCATGGTGACCTGTTCGCGGATCTTGTTGTTGGAGCCGATGATCAGTTCTGACGGCTCCCCCTTATACTTCAAATCCTGCGGCGGGTGCCCCAGGCTGGCAAAGGGATAGACCACAGTGCCAGAACCGATGCGGGTCCGGCCATCGACCGCGACGTGGCTGACCAGCCGCACATGATCCCCCAGCACCACATCGGGACCGACAACACAGAACGGGCCGATATGCACGTCATTCCCGATCTGGGCAGCAGAGTCGACAATGGCGGAAGGATGGATGAAACTGGTCATGTGCGGATGGTTCCGTCGCAAGGGATCAAGGGGATGCCATAGGCCGGGGAAGAAATATCCCCCGGCCCATAACCTCACGCCTTCTCACTATCCATGACAATCATGGCAGAATATGTGGCTTCGGCGTGCAGATTGCCGTCGACGAAGGCCCCCGCCTTGAACTTCCAGACATTGCGGCGGTTCTGCAGGCGCTGCACCTTGATATGGATCTGGTCACCCGGCACGATCGGGCGGCGGAACTTCGCCTCTTCAATGCCCATGAAATAGACCAGCCGCCCCTCCGCCTCCTGCCCCAGCGTATGCATCACCAGAATGGCAGAGGTCTGTGCCATGGCTTCCACGATCAGCACACCGGGAAACACCGGCTTCTGCGGGAAATGGCCGGTAAAGATCGGCTCGTTCACCGTGACATTCTTGATGCCGGTGCAGCTTTCGCCCGGCACAATATCGCGCACCTTATCCACCAGCAGCATGGGATACCGGTGCGGGATCATCTGCATGATCCGCAGAATGTCGAGCTGCTCCAAAACCTGATTATCCGCCGTCGCGTTCATCGCCTTGTCCACTTTTGCCCCTGACAAGCCGGCCCATCATGGCGACCTGCCGGAAATATTGGCGCTTCGGCATGGCGGGGGTGCCAAACACCTCCGTGCCGGGCTCCACGTCCCGCATGACGCCGCTCTGTGCCGCGATGCGCGCACCGGCGCCGATGGTCAGATGACCGGCAACGCCTGCCTGCGCCGCCAGCACGGCATGATGGCCAAACCTGGTACTTCCCGAAATGCCGGACTGGGCCACGATGACGCAGCCGGCCCCGAGCTGGACGTTGTGCCCGATCTGCACCAGATTATCAATCATGCAGCCCCGGCCAATCAGCGTATCGGGCCCGGCCCCACGATCGATGGTGACATTGGCCCCCACCTCCACATCATCGTCAATGATGACGCGGCCCAGCTGCGGCACCCGGACATGCCGGTCAATATCCATGGCGAAGCCGAAGCCATCCTGACCGATGCGGGCACCGGGATAGATCATCACCCGCGCCCCGATGATGCAATGGGACAGCGAGGCGCAGGCACCAATGATCGTATCGGCGCCGACCTGCACATTGCGACCGATGACAGCGTTGGGGGCGATGCGCACCCGGTCACCGACGATGGCACCCGCCTCCACCACCACCCCGGCCGCAATCTCCACCCCCTGCCCCAGCACCGCTGCCGGATCGATATGGGCAGCGGGCGAAATCACCCCGCTGGCCTGGGGCAGCGGGTAGAAGGCCTGGGCGCAGAGCGCATAGGAACGGTAGGGCTTTTTCGACAGCAGCAGCGCCATGCCGGCCGGTGCCTTGTCCGCCAGGGCCGGATGCACGACACAAGCGGCCGCCTTGCTGGCGCTGAACGCGTCCAGATATTTGCGGTTATCCAGGAAGGAAAGCTGTCCCTCCCCGGCTCCATCCAGAGGCGCCACATCATGCAGCAGCAGATCGGGATCAGCGCCGGGGACGACGTCCGCCCCAGACAGCGCGGCCAGTGCGGCCAAGGTGAAGGGACCGGCACGGTCAAAGAAGCGGGGATCGGCCATGGGATGGACCTCTGGACGAAAAGATAAGGGCAGAGAAGGTCAAACCGCCGTTAGGGCGATGCCGGCAGATTGACGATGATTTCCGGCAGGCGTGCATTCAGCCGCTGCATCACCTCGTCAGTGATGTCGCCCGCCGTTCCCGCCTGATAGACGATGAACTGGCGGGAAATAACCAGGGTGGCGCCATTCTCCTTGGCCACCTCGGCGATCACCTGATCCAGCGTGTTGATGGCGCTGTTGCGAGCCTGATTGAAGGCCACATCCAGACGGCGGGTACGTTCCTGCAGGGCGCGGCCCATGGCCGAGACCTGGCTTTCAAAGTCGGTGCGCTTGCGATCAAACTCTTCCACCGCCACCGACTGGCGCAACTTGGCCAGATCCTGTTCAGCCACCCGCAGCTGTTCCTGCTGGGCACCGACCTCCCGCTGGAACTGATCCTTCTGCCGGTCAAGCTGCTGCTGGATGGACCGCATGACGGCAGCATCCTGCAGGATGCGCTGCACATCCACCACCGCCACCTGCGCATAGGGCAAGCTGCCCCGGCGTGTTGGGCCGGCGGGCGCCGCTGTCACCGATGTCGGCTCACCTACAACCTGGGCCAGGGCTGGCAACGGCATGGCGGGGGGGTCTTGCGTTACCACCGGTGCGGCAAGACTGATCGCCGGCCCGGCCACCTGGGCCAAACCGGCGATCAGCCAGCGCAGGGAGGAGGAACCCACCCGCCGCATCATCATCAGAAGCGCGTGCCGAAGCTGAATTTCAGCTGCTCGGTCCGGTCATAGGGTTCCTTGGAGAACGGATAGGCCAAGTCGAGGCGAATCGGACCGAAGGGCGACTTCCACGACACACCCACACCAACCGAGGCACGGATTTTGTTGCTGTCATAGAACATGTCGCCCTGGCCCGGCGTCTCCTTGGAGGAGGACAGCGTACCGGCATCGCTGAACAGGTGCGCCTTCACGCCCAGTTCGTCCGGCAGGCCCAGCTTGCTGGTCAGTTCCAGGCTGGCACGGGTGAAGACGGTGCCACCCAGCGAATCGCTGTTATCCTTATTGTTCATGTTGGGCACGTTGCGCGGGCCAACACCCCCCACTTCAAAGCCGCGCAGCGTATCGCCACCCAGGAAGAAGCGGTCATTGATGCGCAGATCCTTGCCCATGCCCCAGATATAGCCGGCCTCCGTGGTCAGGCCCAGCACCACCTCTTCGAACGGCTCCCAATAGGTGCCGCCGGTAATGCGGTTGCGCAGATAACGTGTGTCACCACCCAGGCCAGCCAGCTGGTTGGACAGCAGGAAGTAGAAGCCCGAGGTCGGCTCCAGCCGGCTGTCGCGTTCATCCCACAACAACTGGCTTTCCACCGCCGAGGTCACCGTCGAGCCACGCTGATCCAGCAGGAAGCGGGACGAGCCGAGCTGGACATTGTCGATCTTGTTCTGGCTCAACGAGTAGGACAGGCGCTGACGCAGCTTTTCCGACAACGGGAAGCCCAGACGGAACGTCACGCCCGTGCTTTCCAGGCTGTAGGAATAGTAACGGGAATCGTCACGC
Source organism: Niveispirillum sp. SYP-B3756 (assembly GCF_009495745.1). Taxonomy (GTDB): domain Bacteria; phylum Pseudomonadota; class Alphaproteobacteria; order Azospirillales; family Azospirillaceae; genus Niveispirillum. Next base: position 41,042 of record NZ_WIDQ01000014.1, on the reverse strand, counting down.
ACGATGCGGAACAGGTCGATACCCGCCGCCAGATCGCGGTCCAGGAAATAAGGCTCCGTCAGGCCCAGATCGACCTCGAACGTGCGTTTGGACAGGGTGGTGGACAGGCGGAGATCCTGACCCTTGCCCATCAGGTTGCGTTCGCGGAAGGAGAAATCCAGCAACGCGCCGTCGGTGGTGGAGTAACCGGCACCCAGCTGAATTTCGCCGCTGGAATCTTCCTGCACATCAACCGTCAGCACCGCCTGATCGGGCGAGCTGCCCTCCTTCGGGGTGATGGTGGCTTCCAGGAAATAGCCCAGATCCTTGATGCGCTGTTCGGACCGGCGCACCTTGGAAATGCTGAACGGATCGCCTTCCACCAGCAGGATTTCGCGCCGGACCACCTTGTCCAGCGTGCGGTAATTGCCGTTGACGTCGATCCGCTCCACGAAAACGCGCGGGCTCTGCTTCATTTCGAACAGCAGATCGATCGTCTGATCTTCCTGGTTGCGTTCCAGCAGCGGGTCGACTTCGACAAACGGATATTGCAGATCGCCCAGCCGGTCCTGCAGCGCCTTGATCGATTCCTCGATCTTGTCGCCATTATACCAGTCACCGCTGACCGTGTTCAGCGCCTGATAGAGCGGGGCGATATCGAGATCGGGGATGTCGCTGGTGATCTCTATCTTGCCGAACTTGTAGCGCTTGCCTTCATCCACCGTCAGGGTGATGAAGAAATCTTCGCGGTCGGGCGTCAGCTCCGCCACCGCCGTCAGCACCTTGAAATCGGCATAGCCATTGCGCAGATAATGCCGGCGAATCTGCTCCTGGTCATAGCGCAAGCGCTCGGGATCATAATTGTCGTTGGACGACAGGAAGCGCCACCAGCGCGATTCCTTGGTGATCATGATGTCGCGCAGTTCGCTGTCGTCGAACACATTATTGTTCACGAAGCTGATAGCCTGCACGCCCGTCATCTGGCCTTCGTCGATCTCGAAGATCAGGTCGACGCGGTTCTGCTCCAGCTGCACGATCTTCGGCTCGATCCGGGCGGCAAAGCGGCCCTTACGGCGATAGATCTCCTGGATACGCTCCACATCGTTCTGCACGCGGGTACGGGTATAGACCGTGCGGGGGCGCAACTGCACTTCCGCGCCGATATCCTCGGTCTTAACCCGCTTGTTCCCTTCAAAGGCGATGCGGTTGATGATGGGGTTTTCCACCACCGCTACCACCAGCGTGCCACCATCGCGGCGCAGCGCCACGTCGGCAAACAGGCCGGTGGCGAACAGCGACTTCAGCGATTGGTCGATCTTCGCCGGATCGAACGGATCACCAGCCCGTACCGTCAGGTAGGACTGAACCGTCGCCCCTTCGATACGTTGGGAGCCTTCGACACGGACATCACGGATGATGCCACCATCAAACGCCTCCTGGGCCATGGCGCCAGATGAGAGCGCGATGACGGATGTTGCGGTCGTGCCGCCGAGCAGCAGGCACAGTGCCGCGAACCTGGAAACCGAGACCAACTGTTCCCCCAAAAGGCTATGACAGGACATTCTTGACGAAGTCGACGACACGCAGACGGACAAGATCGTTCCATGTCGCGAATAGCATCAAGCTCAATACCAAAGCCAGGCCCACCCGGAAACCATATTCCTGGGCCCGCTCCCCCAGAGGCCGTCCACGAACCGCCTCCAGTGCGTAATACAGCAGATGTCCCCCGTCCAGCATCGGAATGGGGAACAGGTTGATCAGGCCAAGGCTGATCGACATGCCGGCCATGAACCACAGGACCGTCACGAAATTTTCCTGCACCACCTGGCCGGTCATCTGGGCAATGCCCAGAAAGCCGCCCAGTTCGGTCGTCTCCCGCTCCCCCTTGATCATCTGCCAGATGACACCCAGGGTTTTCTCGATCGATCCGACCGTCTCCTTGACGGCCTCCCAGACGGCCTTCAGCGGCGTGTGGCGGCGATATTCATAGCCCCCATGGATCACGCCCATCCGGCCGATCGTGTGGACATTGCCGAAACGATCTTCCACTTTCACGTGGCGCGGCGTGAGAACTATCTCATGCGTCTCGAATTTTTCCGGCTCCCCGGCAACGGCGCGCTGCACCACCATGTGCAGCGGCTTGCCCGGATTGATGATGACGGCACCCAGCACATCCTCAAACCGCTCCACGCTGGCCCCTTCCAGCTGGATGATCCGGTCACCCGGCTTCATCCCCGCCTCATTGGCGGCACCGTCCGGGGCCACTTCCAGCACCACGGGCGTGGAATAGGGCTGGCCATAGACCATGAACATGAAGGCGAAGGCCACGATGGCGAACAGGAAATTCGCCATCGGCCCGGCCACCACGATGGCCATGCGCTGCCCCACCCTTTTATGGTGGAAGGAGACGGCGCGGTCCGCCGCGCTCATCTGGTTCAACCCATCGCCAGGCGTGCTGGCGGCACCGGCATCGCCGAACATCTTCACATAGCCGCCCAGCGGGACAGCGCTGAATTTCCAGCGGGTACCGTGCCGGTCGGTGCGGCCGAAAATCTCCGGCCCGAAACCGACCGAGAAAACCTCCACCCGCACGCCATTGCGCCGGGCCAACAGGAAGTGCCCCATCTCGTGCACAAAGACGAGAATGGTCAGCACCACCAGGAACATGATGCCGTAATTCCAGATGAAGCTCAGAACTTCCATCAAATGCCCCGAGGCTCCGTATCGTCCGCAGGTGGACTAACCTGCAATTTCGGCAAAGGCAAGGCGACGCGCTTCCCCATCTGCCGCCATCACATTAGCCAGCGTGCTGATCGGCGATGGCCCGAAGGCTGTCAGGGTACGCTCCACCACCCGGACAATGTCCAGGAAGCCGATGCGGCCTTGCAGGAAGGCCGCCACTGCTACCTCATTGGCCGCGTTCAGCACTGTAGGGGCCACCCCGCCGGCGCGCAAGGCTTCCCTGGCCAGGGTCAGGGCCGGGAAGCGCACAGGATCAGGCGCCTGGAAATCCAGCCGCCCCGCCTTGATCAGGTCCAGCCGGTCGCCCGGCGTGGCAATCCGCTCCGGCCAGGCCAGCGCCACGGCAATGGGGGTACGCATATCCGGCGTGCCCAGTTGGGCCAGCACGGAGCCATCAATATATTCCACCAAGCTATGCACCACCGATTGCGGATGCACCAGCACATCGATGCGGTCTTCCGGCATGGCGAACAGATGGTGAGCCTCGATCAGCTCCAGCCCCTTGTTCATCATGCTGGCACTGTCGACGGAAATCTTGGCGCCCATCGACCAGTTGGGATGGGCGCAGGCCTGGGCCGGATTCATGGCCCGCATCTCTTCCAGGCTTTTTTCCCGGAAGGGACCGCCCGAGGCGGTCAGCACCAGCCGCGATACCGCTTCGCGCCGCTTCTCATCAAACACCTGGAAGATAGCGCTATGTTCGCTGTCAACCGGCAGCAGCGTGGCGCCATGGCGGCGCACTGCCTGCATCACCAGATCGCCGGCGCAGACCAGCACTTCCTTGTTGGCAAAGGCCACGGTGGCGCCGCGTTCAATGGCAGCCAGGGTCGGGGCCAGCCCGGCGGCACCGACAATGGCCGCCATCACCCAGTCAGCAGGCCGGCGGGCCGCATCCACCACCGCCTCCGGCCCGGCCGCCGCCTCAATGCCCGTCCCGGCCAGCGCGTCACGCAGCGCCGCATACTGCGCAGGGTCGGCCACCACGGCCAGCTTAGCCCGCAGCAGCTTGGCCTGTGCCGCCAGCTTGGCGACATTGGTATTGGCGACCAGCGCCTCTACCGCGAAACGGTCAGCATAAGCGGCCAGCAATTCCACCGTATTGGAACCCACAGACCCTGTGCTGCCCAGCACCGTCACCCGGCGGGCGGGGGCTGTTGACATCACCACCATTGCAACCATTCCCCGGCCAGACCATGGATCAGCGCGAATAGCGGGGCGGCAAAGATCAACCCGTCAATACGGTCCAGAATGCCGCCATGACCGGGGATCAGCCGGCCGCTATCCTTCATATCCACCCGGCGCTTCATATGCGATTCGAACAAGTCACCCGCCTGCCCGGCCACGGCCAGCAGGGCACCGATGATCAGGGCAAGCCAGGGCTTTTCCGCCCCGGCCCAGCTGGCCACACCAAAACCGGCCAGGGCCGCCGACACCATGCCGCCAATCAGACCGGCCCAGGTTTTCTTGGGGCTGATGCGCGGCGCCAGTTTCGGCCCACCAATGGTGCGGCCGGCAGCATAGGCCCCGATATCCGTGGCCCAAATGGAGAGCAGCAGGAACAGGAAGAGCGAGAGCCCCGCCGCCCCGTTCTCCGTGCGCAGCCAATCCAGCGACACCAGCGACAGAGCGATATAGGGCACCCCCGCCGCCAGCAGCAGCCGGTGCTTCATGCGGGTGGCATGGGCTGCCAGATAAAGTGCAGGGGTGGCCGCCAGGGCCAGCAGCACGGCCGCATGGGCACCCGAAAACAAGTCGGTCGCCACCACGGCGGCAACGGCCACCAGGGAAATGCTGAACGGCAGGCGCTGCTGCCCCGGTTCAGCCAGCCGTACCCATTCGCGCAGCCCCAACACGGCGATCAAGGCAATCAGCAGGTCAAAGGCGACACCGCCCAACCAGACGGCGGCCAGTACCGGCGGCCCCAGCAGCACGGCCGACAGGGCCCGCACGGCGAGATCGGACGGGCGTTTCTTGGGGGGCGGCACGCTCAACGGCTGCCCACCGTGGCGCCGAAGCGGCGATCCCGCCGGTGGAATTCACGGATGGCTTCCTCCAGATCACGCTTGGTGAAGTCCGGCCACAGCGTGTCCACGAACACCAGCTCCGCATAGGCCAGCTGCCAGAGCAGGAAATTGCTGATCCGCTTTTCGCCGCTGGTGCGGATCATCAGGTCAGGGTCGGGGATGTCCGACCCGGTGAACAGATGCTGGCTGAAGCTTTCGGCCGTGATATCGCCGGGGCTCATTTCCCCACGCGCCACGGATTCAGCCATGCGCCGGGCCGCATCCACCAGCTCCTGCCGCCCGCCATAGGACAGCGCCAGTACCAGGGTCATGTCCCTGTTTTCGGCCGTCAGCGCCTCGGAATTCTCGATAAGGGTTTGAATATCTGCCGACAACCGTTGCCGGTCGCCGATCACCCGCAGGCGGATGCCATTCTTGTGCAGCTTGGCAATCTCCCCGCGGAGATAGAAGCGCAGCAACTGCATGAGGGTTGAAACCTCATCCTCCGGCCGACTCCAATTCTCTGTGGAGAAACTGTAGAGGGTCAGGTAGCGCACCCCCAGCTCGCGGGCGCCCTCAATGGCGTTGCGGACGGCGTCCACCCCCCGCTTGTGACCAGCGGTTCGCGGCAAGCCGCGCGCCGTCGCCCAACGTCCATTGCCATCCATGATGATGGCAATGTGCGCCGGCGGCGGCCCGAAACCCTGGCTGTCGGTGCCGTGCATGACGGGCCGATCCCTTCCCCTCTGCCGGCCGTCAGACCTGCAGGATTTCCTTTTCCTTGGTGGCCAGCGCTTCATCAATCTTCTTGATATGGGCGTCGGTCACGGTCTGGATCTTGTCCGACAGGCCCTTCAGCTCATCTTCGGACAGGTCGCCATCCTTCTGGGCCTTCTTGGCGGCATCCATGCCATCACGACGCACGTTGCGCACGGCAACGCGGGTCTGCTCGGCATATTTGGCGGCAACCTTGGTCAGCTCCTTGCGACGCTCGGAATTCAGTTCCGGAATCGGCACGCGAATCGTGGAACCCTCGGTCTGCGGGTTCAGACCCAGACCGCTTTCACGAATAGCCTTCTCCACCGCCTTCACCGTGCTGCGGTCAAATACCTGCACGGAGATCAGGCGCGGCTCCGGCACGCTGACATTGGCCACCTGATTGAGCGGCACGGTCGCGCCATAGGCTTCGACCACCACCGGCTCCAGCAGGTTGGCGGAAGCGCGGCCGGTACGCAGACCGGCAAATTCCTTGCGAAGGGTTTCCAGGGCGCCGGCCATGCGGCGTTCCATGTCCTTAAGGTCGGGAGCGGCCACCTTATGCCTCTTCGGTTATGATGGTGAACTTGCCCTGCCCGCCCATGACCTCGGCGAAGGCGCCGTCGGTCACGATGGAGAATACCAGGATCGGAATCTTGTTCTCGCGGGCAAGCGAGATTGCCGACGCGTCCATCACGGCCAGATCGCGCGACAATACATCGAGATATGTGAGGCGATCATAGCGGATCGCATCCTTCACCTTCTTCGGATCGGCGCTATAGACGCCATCCACCTTGGTCGCCTTCAGCAGCGCATCACAGCCCATTTCAGAGGCGCGCAGTGCCGCAGCGGTATCGGTAGTGAAGAAGGGATTACCGGTACCGGCGGCGAAAATCACCACCCGGCCCTTTTCCATATGCCGTTCCGCCCGGCGGCGGATATAGGGCTCGCAGACGCTGGCCATCGGAATGGCCGATTGCACGCGCGTCGGCACGCCCGCCTTTTCCAGGGCGTTCTGCACGGCCAGCGCATTCATCACCGTGGCCAGCATACCCATATAATCGGCGGTGGCGCGTTCCATGCCCGATGCGGCACCAGAAATACCCCGGAAGATATTGCCGCCGCCAATGACGGCGCAAACCTCCACCCCCATCTCAATGACCGCCTTGATCTCCCGCGCCATCCGGTCGACGACGTTGGGATCAAGCCCATATTCCCGTTCGCCCATCAGGGCTTCGCCAGAGAGCTTCAGCAGAACGCGCTTGTATCGGGCGGCAGCGGGCACGGGGTTGGTCCTTTCGATCAGGGAATGCAGGGCAAAACCGGGCGGGAAAACCCCCGCCCGGATTGGCAGACTTCTACCGGCACCCCTTCGGGCACCGGCCTCCTAAATCCCGATTGCGGCGGGATTCAGGTGGTATGCATCAGCGGGCCATCGAGGCCACTTCGGCCGCGAAGTCCGTCGCTTCCTTCTCGATGCCTTCGCCCAGCTGGAAGCGGACGAAGCCGGTCAGCGTCACCGGGGCGCCAACGTCCTTGGCGGCATTTTCCACGACCTTGCGGATCTTGGTTTCGCCGTCGATGACGTAGAGCTGCTCCAGCAGCACCACTTCTTCATAATACTTGCGGATGCGGCCTTCGACCATCTTCTCGATGATGTTCTCCGGCTTGCCGCTCGCACGGGCCTGCTCGACCAGAACGGCGCGTTCACGGTCCAGGTTGGCGGTGCTGACGTCGGCAACATCCAGGGCTTCCGGACGGGCGGCGGCAACATGCATGGCGATCTGCTTGCCCAGATCAGCCAACTTGGCCTTGTCGCCCGTGGATTCCAGGGCAACCAGCACGCCGATCTTGCCCAGGCCGGGAACCAGAGCGGAGTGAACATAGGAGGCGACGATGCCGTCCTTCACTTCCAGCTTGGCGATACGGCGCAGGTTCATGTTCTCGCCGATGGTGGCAACCAGATGGGTCAGCTCCTCGGCGACGGTGCGGCCGGTGCCCGGATAGGCAGTGGCCTTCAGCGACTCGATGTCGCCGTTGCTCTCAACGGCCAGCTTGGCCACCGTGATGACGGCGCCCTGGAAGGCATCGTTGCGGGCAACGAAATCGGTTTCGGCGTTCAGCTCGATGGCAGCGCCAACCACGCCGTTGGCAGCAACGCCAACCAAGCCTTCGGCAGCGACACGGCCAGACTTCTTGGCGGCGGCGGCGAGGCCCTTCTTGCGCAGCCAGTCGACGGCAGCTTCAGTGTCACCAGCGGTTTCAGCCAGCGCCTTCTTGCAATCCATCATGCCGGCACCGGTCTTCTCGCGCAGCTCCTTGACGAGCGCAGCAGTGATCTCGGCCATAATTCGCCTCTCTATCCGCTAGGATTGGTGGGACATCTTCAAAAACAGGTGAGCAACCACCGCAGCCAGAGCCGCGATGGTTGCCAACCCCTGAACAGCACAACGGCCGGACCGCCCCGACAATCGGGTACGGCCCGGCCGCAGTCACTCAAACTCAGGCCTGGGCCTCAGCCACCACTTCCTCGGGCAGCACTTCGACCGGGGCTTCTTCCTGGGCGCCGACATCAATGCCGGCGGCCGACATTTCAGCCTGCAGACCATCCAGAACGGAACCGGCCAGCAGATCGCAATAGGTTTCGATGGCGCGCAGGGCGTCGTCGTTACCCGGCACCGGGAAGGTGATGCCGTCCGGGCTGCTGTTGCTGTCGACGATGGCGACAACGGGAATGCCCAGCTTGTTGGCTTCCTGGATGGCCAAGCTTTCCTTGTTGGTGTCGATGATCACCAGCAGGTCGGGCAGGCCGCCCATGTCACGGATACCGCCCAGCGCGCGTTCCAGCTTATCGCGGTCGCGGGTCATGTTGAGCAGTTCCTTCTTGGTGCGGCCGGAGCCTTCACCAGAAACCAGCGCCTCGTCCATTTCCTTCAGGCGACGGATGGACTGCGAGATGGTCTTCCAGTTGGTCAGCATACCGCCGAGCCAACGATGGTTGACATAATACTGGCCACAGCGCTTGGCGGCCTCAGCCACCTTTTCCTGGGCGGCACGCTTGGTGCCAACGAACAGCACGCGACCACCGCCGGCGACCACGTCACGAACGGCCTGCATCGAGCGATGCAGCATCGGGACGGTCTGTTCCAGATCGATGATATGCACGCCATTGCGCACACCGAAGAGGTACGGGGCCATCTTCGGATTCCAGCGGCGGGTGTGGTGACCGAAATGGACACCAGCTTCCAGAAGCTGGCGCATGGTAAAGGTCGGCATAGCCATAGGAAAAGTCCTTTTCCGGTTCTTCCTCCGTGGGCGACGTCTACCCAGCACCATGCCAGGCAAACACCGGACCGATGCTGATACCGACTGCCGGACCGTCCGACAGATACAAGTATCCGCACCGCAAGCCCACGTGTGGGATTAACGATGGGCGGTGGAATAGCGCAGGCGGCCGCGCATTGCAACCCCAGCCAGCCGCGATTTTAGCCCGCCGGACCCGTCAGCACCGCATGGCGGGGACGAGGCGCCTGCACAGCCCTGGTTTTTCTGACCTGTTTGCGTGTGGCGCTCCGTTCCCCAACGCCGGGTATCCCCTATGGCCATCGAACGGCAGACAGGTGCAATCGGATAATGTTCCCAAATCAAGGTCGCCATGCCTTGGCAGGTCAGCAGCGGTGCCGTATGGTCCGCACCAATCTTGGGAGCCCTCGGCTCCGCCATGCAATTTATGATGACATGAACTGCCCTGCCGCCACCCCCGCTGAGCTTGACCTGTTGACAGGTTTCCTGCGCTTGCATTCCGAGGATGGCGCGCCGCCGACCCCTTACTGGATCAGCGCCGATACCCTCCCGGAAACCGTTCGCCGGTTACTCGCCCATGATCATGGCATGACTGCCACGCTGGAGGCCTTCTGGGGCGAGCGGATGCGCCTGACCGTGCTGCATACGGCCGAAGAGGCAACAAGTCTGCGTCGGCATGTGCTGCTGAGCGGAGCGGATAGCGGAACCCCGGCAGAGCTGGGGCTGATTGAGATGTATCTGGAGGCGCTGCCGCTGGCGGCATTATTTGCGGTGCGGCAGCGGCGCATTCCCTTTGGCGCCATCCTGTCTGCCTGCGGCGTCAGCTTCCGCAGCCAGCCCGCGGGCTTTCTTACCCTGGTCGCGGATGACGGCATCGCCCGGCTTCTGCGGTTACGGCCGGGCGATATTGTCCACGGGCGCGCCACCACCCTGTATGATATGGAAGACAGGATGCTGGCCACTGCCGTGGAATTGCTGAGCGGGCACCACCCCCGCTAAACAAAGCTGTCGCCCCCGTGTGATGAGCGATGTAACATCAATCTCTGTGATGATTCGCCTGGATGGAGGCCGGGATGCCTTTCCTGATCCGTTTCATGCTGCGCCATGCCCTGGCCGGTTTCATCCTGGGCGCGGTGTCGGCGGCCATTGCCGTTGGCTTCGATTTTGCCCATCTGCGCAGCCTGGCACAGGCGACATCGCTCGGCTGGATTGGTCTCAGCGCCTTCTGCTTCCTGATCGGGTTGACCTTTGGCGGGCTGCAGATCGGCTTTGCCGTCATGCTGCTGCCCTATGATGATGAGGCGGAACCGCCGCGTGGCCGGCCCCGGCGCGTGGAACTGGTGCCGGTTCCCATCGCCGTGCGGCGGCGCGGCTGAATCATCCGCCGCCTTCAATCCGCGCAATGGATGGGACCGGATGGTCGCCATCGACAGCCGGAGGCCTTGATGATAGGGGGAGACTTTCGTTCCCCGACAGGTCGTCCCCATGCCCGACAAGGTATTGTTGATCCGCGAAGCAGGGGGCATTGGCCGCCTGATCCTGAATCAGCCGGAAAAGCGCAACGCGCTGAGCCAGGAAATGTGGCGGGAGGTGGCCCTTCGCGTGAGAGAAGCCGAAGCCGATCCGGCCATAAAACTGCTTTTGGTGCAGGGGGCGGGCGGCTGTTTTGCCGCCGGTGCCGATATTTCCGAGTTCGAGAGCGCCTATGCCACCCGGCAGAGCACAGCCGCCTATGCCAGCGACATTGCCGCTGCCATGGACGGGCTGGCCGCCTGCACCAAACCGACCCTGGCCATGATCCAGGGGGCCTGTGTGGGCGGCGGCATGGGGCTGGCGCTGGCATGTGATCTGCGCTTTGCCGCCGATGATGCGAAGCTGGGCATCACCCCGGCCAAGTTGGGGCTGGTCTATCCGCTGGGCGACACAAAACGGCTGGTAGAGGCGGTGGGGCCGGCCCACGCCAAGGATCTGCTGTTCACCGGCCGGTTGCTGGACGCCGCCGGGGCACTGGCCATCGGGCTGGTGAACCGGGTGGTGCCGGCGGCTTCCCTTGAGTCTACCGTGCTGGATTATGCCGCCCAGATCAGTGCCAACAGCCAATGGTCCATCCGGGCCATCAAGAAGATGGTGGCCCGCGTCCTGGCCGGGCAGCAGCGGGATGACAGCGAGAGCATGGATGCCTTTCTGGATGCCGTGGAATCAGCCGATTTCACGGAGGGGCGCAATGCATTCCGGGAAAAACGCAAGCCGCAATTCCCCTATTCCTGAGCCTATTCCCGACAACGGAGGATGGGGGCTTGCGCCCGGTCGCCATCCTGGGGCATCTTCATGCCTGCGGTGGCGCCGCTCCCGACCCTGGGATAAACATCCATGCCCCTTTCCGTACAGGTGAACGGAAAACAAGGGATATGGATCATGCGCACGACCGAACAGGCTTCCCGCGACCATCGCCAGACCAATATTGACGGTTATGACCGGTGGGCCGGCTTTTACGACCAGTATCCCAACCCAACCGTGGCGATGGATGAACTGGCCTTTCCTGACTTCTGGAAAGGGCTTCCAGGCCGACACATATTGGAAATCGGCTGCGGCACCGGTCGTCACACCGCGCGGCTGCTGGCGGCTGGTAAACAGGTGACGGGGGTGGATCAATCCCCTGGAATGCTGGCCATCGCCAGGGCCAAACTCGGACCGGCTCCTACGCTGCTGGAAGGCGATTTCCTGGCCCTGGAGCTGGCAGAAGCCGCCTTTGATGCCGCCTTGACGGCCCTGGTTCTGGAACATATCGCCGATCTGCCCCGCTTCTTCCGCCATGTGGCCAGGAGCTTACGGTCGGGTGCCCCTTTCTTCATTTCAGAGATTCATCCGGCACGGACAGCCGCCGGCACCTTTGCCCATTTCAAGGATGCCGAAACCGGCGCAGAAGTGTCGCTGGCCAGCTATCCGCACACAGCCGAACAATTGGCAGCAGCGGCCATAGAGGCGGGTTTTCAGGTGCGGGAGCGGCGCGATGTGGCCGGCGATGACAGGCTGGCCGCCGTGAACCCGAAATGGGCCCGGTATCAGGGGCAGCCGATGCTGCAGCTCTGGCAGCTTCTCCGCCGCTGAACGCGGCCCTGATCATAGGACGAAGCCGCCGACACTGGTGTGTTCGGGGCGGACAAGCTGTCGAACACCACTATACGTTATGAGTAGCATGGTTAACGCCCCCCTGCCATAAGTCCTACTGGGTCGACCAAGCGGACGGCTTGCCCTTGATGCGGGTTTGGCGGTAACAGGTGGTTATGGGGCAACTGACAGCGGATGACCGGCCTTGGCAATCGGTTTCCGCAGCGGCCTCCTGAGCCCGAACGAAACGGGCGTCCCGCTGCAAATGAACCTGATTGGCTTTACCTGATGTCAGACACCGGTATCTCCGATGACAGGAACACACAGGCAGCGCCCCTTTCGGCCATACCCCCCCGGATTCTTGTGGTTGAGGATGATGCACTGGTGGCTTTGGGCATCCGCCTGACGCTGCTGGAACTGGGATATGAGGTGGTGGGTATCGCTGCATCGGAAGCGGAAGCCATCGCCGTGGCGCAGGCGGAAAGACCCGATCTGGCCTTGATGGATATCCGCCTGCGCGGCCCCGTGGACGGGGTGGATACCGCCCGCCGCCTGCGGGCGGATTATGGTATCCGCAGTGTCTATCTCTCCGCCTATGCGGACGAACAGACGATGGCACGGGTGGCCCAGACCTATCCGCTGGGATTCGTGCAGAAACCCTATGCCGCCAGCCAGTTGCGCTCTGCCCTTGATCTCGCCTGCCGACGTTTGCACCAGAACACGGAAACGTCAGGCTGAGATCACGGCTTTGCCGCATTTGTGTCGTTACGTGAAACAGAGATCGGGTCTTGAAAGGCCGGAAAGCTGAAATTTAGTGTTTTTTGGCTTTTCCCAATCCGACTGGACCTTTACTCTGTTGTTACAGGGGAAAAACGGCCGTGCAACGGCCGGTAATGGGTGGAAAATCCACCCGCACCTGCGGGAATGGACCACCGGTTTATATGAAGGAGCGAAGAACATGCGCGTGCTTCCTTGGGTTTTCTCTGGTTTGATGGTGCTGGGGCTGGCCGCTTGCGGTGACAAGGCAAAGAACCAGTCGGAAACCACCCCGCCGCCGGCAACGTCAAATCCGCCGGAACCGTCGGGTACCACCGCGCCGCCGGCCACCCCGGCTCCGACCACGCCCCCGGCCGACACCATGACCACGCCGCCGGCTGACAGCACCACCACCACCCCGCCGGCCGAGGGTGCAACCCCGCCGGCCGAAGGCACCACCACCACCCCGCCGCAGAGCGGCACCAGCAACTGATCGGTTGCCGGTCAACCGGGTTGAACGGTTGCTGAAAAGGCCGGGGTGATGCCCCGGCCTTTTTTCATTCTGATGTGAGCGTTGCAGTGGGAGACATCTTCAACCTGCTGCGCGCCACGCCTTGGCCAGCGCGACGAACCCATCAATATCGATTTCCTCCGCCCGCGCGGTCGGCGCGATCCCCACTGACAGCAGCACGGGCTCCGGCTCCCGCATCAGGGTTTTCAGGCTGGCCCGCAACATCTTGCGACGCTGGCCGAACGCGGCCGCCACCAGCGTTTCCATGGTGGCAAAGTCGGGATCATCCGCCGGCCTCGCGCGCGGCGTCAGCCGCACAACGGCGCTGTCGATCTTGGGCGGCGGGGTGAAGGCGCGGGCCGGCAAATCCATGATGGTGCGGCAGTCGGCCCGCCATTGCGACATCACCGCCAGCCGCCCATAGGCCGAGGTGCGGGGCCGGGCGACGATGCGATCCGCCACTTCCTTCTGGAACATCAGGGCCAGGAAACGATATTCGCTGATCCGCTTCAGCCAGCCGATCAGCAGCGGCGTGCCCACATTGTACGGCAGGTTGGAAACCACGGCGCGCGGTGCGGGCACCAGATCGACCGGATCAACCGTCAGCGCATCGGCCTCCACCAGCTGTAACCGCCCGGCCGAGGCGGCAATCACATCGCCCAGCGCCGCCGCAAAACGCGGATCGCGTTCGACCGCCAGCACCTGCACAGCGGCACTTTCCACCAGCGCGCGGGTCAGGCCGCCGGGGCCGGGCCCCACCTCCACCACATGCAGATCGTTGAAATCCCCCGCTTCCCGCACGATGCGGCGGGTGACATTCAGGTCCAACAGGAAATGCTGGCCGAACGCCTTCTTGGCGGCCAGATCATGGGTGGCGATGACATCCCGCAGGGGTGGCAAATGCGACAGGTCACGCCCGTCATTACTTTTCACGTCAGTCACAGGAAAGCCCTAAACGGCGGCTGGCAATGGATCGGGCGGCATGAAGGGCGGCGATCAGGCTGGTAGGGCTGGCCTTGCCCGTGCCCGCCAGCGACAAGGCCGTGCCATGGTCGGGGGAGGTGCGGACAAAGGGCAGCCCCAGGGTGATATTGACGCCCTGGTCAAAATCCAGGGTCTTCAACGGAATCAGCCCCTGGTCATGATACATGCAGACCACAACATCATAGGCGGCGCGCGCCCCGGCATGGAACAGGGTATCGGCCGGGAACGGCCCCTTAGCATTGATGCCTTCGGCCTGCAGCGCGGCCACAGCGGGGGCGATGATCTCCATCTCCTCCCGCCCCATGGCCCCGCCCTCCCCTGCATGGGGATTGAGCGCAGCGACGGCCAGCCGCGGGCTGGCAATGCCGAAATCGCGCCGCAAGGCGGCATCGGTGACGCGGGCAACGTGCAAGATGGCATCGGCGGTCAGGTGTGCTGCCACATCCTTCAGCGCCAGATGGATGGTGGCCAGCACCACCCGCAGCCCCCCACCTTCCAGCAGCATCACCGTTCCATCATCGGGCAGGCCGGCCAGATGGGCCAGATATTCCGTATGGCCGGGCCAGCGGAAGCCGGTGGCGTACAGCGCGCTTTTCTGAATCGGGTTGGTGACGACACCCGCCAGCAACCCGCGCCGCGACAGATTAACCGCCCGGTCGATGCTGGCAATGACAGCAGCCCCATTGGCCGGGTCGGGCCGGCCCAACTGCACCGGGTGCGACAGGGGCACCGGCAGCACCGGCAGGGCATCGGCGAACAGGGACGCCACCGAACCCAGCTCCCCCTCCGCAACCACACGGACGGGAACGGAAAGCCCCAGTCGTTCCGCCAGGGCGGCAAGCCGCTGCGGATCGTCCAGCATGACAAAGGGCGGCACCGGCCGCCCTTGCCTTCCCGCCCAGGTCATCAGGGCAATGTCGCCGCCGATGCCGGCCGGTTCACCCATGGTCAAACCCAGGGGGGCGGTCACCATCGCCTTACAGCCTCGTCTCAATCGTGGCCTGGCGGCGCAGGTCGCGCAGATAGCGGCGCTGCTGCAGGTCCATCCGTTCCTGGAACAGGGCGGAGCGCACCTGATCGGGCGGCGGCAGGCTGCCTTCCGGCACCACCCGGTCGCAGACCATCAGCAGCATGGTGCCCTTGTCGGTCACCAGCGGCTGGGTGGCATTGCCCACGCCCAGCCCCGCCACAAGACCGGCAATCTGCTCGGGGATGTCGCCCAGCTTGGTCAGCGGTTGGGTGAAAACCTGGGCGCCATGGATCTTAGAGGCCGCCTGCTGCAACGCCTCGCAACCCTTCACCCCTTCGCCCAACTGCTTCACCGCGTCAAACAGGGCGCCCTGCTGGTTGGGATCGGTCGGCGGCGGTACCACGAACTGACCCAGGCTGATCTGGATGTTTTTCGGATCGCCGGCCGCCACCGTGCGCTGGTCGCGCAGCCAGAGGATATGATAGCCGGCGGCCCCCCGGATCGGGCGGGAGAACTGGCCGGAATGCAGTTGCTGCAGGGCGCGGTCCAGCGCCTCTTCCAACTGGCCCTGCTGAATCCAGCCCAGGTCACCACCGGTGGCGGCACCGGCGGACTGGGAGAATTGCTGGGCAACAGCGGCAAAATTCGCCCCCTTGCTAATCTGGTCGACCAGCCGGTCGGCCAGATTCTGAACTTCCTGTTCATTGGCTGGGTTATCGACCGCCAGGAAGATCTCCGCCACCTGATATTCCGGCTTGCCGGCATTGGCGCGGATACGCTCGATATAGGCGCTCACTTCGCTGTCGGGGATATTTACCTGCTGGCGCACGACGCGCTGTACCACCTTGCTCCAGGCCAGCTGCGCCAGCATCTGCTGACGCATCGTGCTCCACGGCACGCCGGCCTGCTGCAAGGCCTGCTGCAACTGCTCCCGCGTCATGCGGTTGCGTTCCGCCATGTCCGACAGGGCATTGTTCAGCTCATCCTCGGTGACGGACAGCTTGCGTTCCCGCGCTTCCTGCACCTGCAGCGCCTCATCGGTGAGGATGCGGATCACCTGGGGCAGCAGACGCTTGCGCGTATCCGGCGTGTCCGGCAGGCCGGAAGAGACGATGGCCAGCTGCATCCGGCCTTCGACATCGGCCTGGGTGATGGGCGATTCATTAACAACGGCGGCAATGCGGCCCAGCGATGCTGCCTGCTGTGCATGGGCCAGCCGGCCCGCCGGAACCGTCACAGCAACAAGGGCGAAGGCGGTGGCACCCAGAAGGGCTTTGCGCAGGAAGCTGGTCATGGTCCGTCGGGTCAAGGAATGCATCATGGGGGCTTCTTATAGAGAAGGAACGGTGCAAAGGCAAAGCGTACCGGCAAAGGCCATCAGCCATCTTCCGTATGCAACAGGGCGGCCACGGACAGCATCACCGTCACCCCCGCCGGGGCCCAGGCCGCCAGCACCACCGGTACGGAGCCGGAAAGGCCCAGCGCCTGGATCACGTCCTTGACGATGAACAGCACCAGGGCCGAAACCACCCCCGCCCCCAGCAACGCCAGCGTACCGCCGCCGCGCATCTGCCGCAGGGAGAAGGCGGCCGCCAGCAACACCATGGCGGCGAACAGAACCGGCTGGGACAGCAGCGTGTGCCAGTAAAGCCGGTGGCGCAGCGGTGACAGCCCGGTCAGTTCCAGCGTGTGGATGAAGTCCGGCAGGGCCCAGAAGGAAAGCGTATCGGGCGAGGAGAAACTATCCTGAATCCGCTCTTCCGTCAGGTCGGTCGCCAGCCGGTAACGCGGCAGGAAGCGCGCCGGCTCCCCCGGCTGATTATACCAGACCTCCGACAGATCCCAGAACCCGTCGGCCAGCACGGCAGAGGCAGCATCCAGCCGGGCCGCCAGTTTGCGTTCGGGGGTGGAGATCAGCACCATCACCCGCCGCATCTCCATCCGGCCCGGCACCAGACTGTCAGCATGGATGCGATAGCTGCCATCCTTGTTCACCTGCCGCAGCCAGAGACCGGAGGAACCGATATCCAGCGAGGAGACCTGACCGCGCAGATAACGATTCTCCAGCGTCTCATAGCGTTTCATCATGGCGGCGAAGATCGGGTTCAGCACCATGATCAGCACCAGCCCGATGATGACAGCCCAGCCCAGCACCGGCGTCATGAATTGCCAGACACTGATGCCGCTGGCCCGCGCCACCACCAGTTCCTGGGTGCGGGTCAGCCGCCAGAATGTGTACATGCCGGCGAACAGGATGACGAAGGGGAACACCTCCTGCCCGATCTCCGGCAGTTTCAGCAACCCCATGGAAACAACAATGTCAAAGGTCGCTTCCGGCCGGTTGGCGGCGCGGCGCAGCAGCTCCACCGTATCCAGCAGATAGATCAGCGCCAGCAGCGCCGCCAGCCCAGCCACGAACCAGAGCAGGAACTGCCGGCCGATATAATGGGAAAGGGT
Organism: Niveispirillum sp. SYP-B3756; assembly: GCF_009495745.1. Taxonomy (GTDB): domain Bacteria; phylum Pseudomonadota; class Alphaproteobacteria; order Azospirillales; family Azospirillaceae; genus Niveispirillum. Next base: position 23,473 of record NZ_WIDQ01000014.1, on the reverse strand, counting down.
CGCGGAAAGGCGCATGGCTCACCCCCTTTCCGGCGCGGCGGCCGGTCGGCGGCCGCCGATGCGGCTGCGGTTCACGTACCAGAGCCCCAGCGGAATGGGCAGAATGGCCACGGCATAGAGCAGCGGCGTCAGAACTGGCGATTTGCTGATCAGGTTGGCGATACCCATGACAGACGCCTGCAGGACCAAGGCCCCGACAGCAGCGGTCGTGATGCGGCCGCCCCGCCCCCGGCGGGAAAACTCGCCCGGCAACAGGGCCGCAAGCGCGATGATGGTGAAGCTGAGCGCCAGGAACGGGCTGGCAAAACGGTTATGCAGCTCCGCCCGCAAGCGGCCGGCAAAACGGATATCTTCAGGCGAATTGTTGGGATGCAGCAGTTGGGCCAGTGTGCGCTCCCGCGGTTCGACCCAGCGATCCGTCAGCTCCTTGCGCAGGGACTGCAAATCCACAGCATAGCGCTCAAATTCCAGCCATTCGGTCTTGCCGGTGGCCATTGTATATTTGCTCTGCGTACCATCATGCACCAGTACACGCGGCTGCCCCTCTAGGTCCGTCAGGGTGCCGCGCTCAGCCACCACCGTGTTGATGATGCCTGGTTGGCGGGCATCATGGATCAGCAGATCGATCAGGGTGCCATCGGGCAGACGGTCGCGGACATAGACGGTCAGCCCATCGCCCAAATCATTGAAGGTGCCCTCCCGCAGCAGGGCCGCCGACATGTCGCTGCGAACTGATTGCCGCAGGGCCACCAGTTCGCGCTGTGCGGCCGGCCCCAGGAACAGGGTCAGGGCAAAACAGGCCGCCATCACGCCACTGCCCAGCAGCAAGGCCGGCTTGGACAGGGCCAGCGGCCCCAGCCCGGCGGCGCGCATCACCACCAGTTCGCTGTCGATGGTCAGCCGGTGATAGGTGAACAACACCGCTGCCAGCAGGCCAAAGGGCAGAACCAGGGCCAGGAAGGTTGGAAAGGTCAGCATGGCCAGCCGGAAGAAAGCCGTCAGGGAGGCCCCGCCCTCCACCACCAGCGCCACCAGCCGCAGGGATTGGGTCAGCCAGATGGCGGCCGACAGCCCACTGGTCACGACCAGCGTGGCAATCAGAAGATTCCGGAACAGATAGCGGTTGATCTGGTTCATCTTGCCCTGAAACGATGGCGGGCCCGCCGGCCTGTCGCCCAAACTACCCTTTAGGGGCGGCAAGCCCCCTGTCAAATGCCGAAGGATAGCCGCTGATTGCGTCGCCATCGTGGCAGGCCGCTTTATCGCCTGCCATCCAAGTTTAATGTGCCACTGCCCTTGACACCACAACGCCGCTGTTCTTTATCGACTCTCTGCCATACACACAACCACCGGAACCGGTGGAGCAGGGTTCATCCTGCCCGGACAGCCAACCAGAGAGCCATATCCATGAAGATCGCCTTTTCCGCACCGGACCTGCCGAAATCGGGTCATCTGGCCATCACCGTTGCCGCCGACCGCGCGCTGGGCAGCTTCGGCGCCAGCCTGGACAAGGCCAGCAGTGGCCAGATCGCCCGCGCCATGGAACAGGGCCGTTTCACCGGCAAGGCCGATGAAGTGCTGACTCTGGTGGCCCCGGCAGGGCTGGAACTGGGCCGGCTGGTGCTGGTGGGTATCGGTGGGGCGCCCGGCGCTCTGGCCGCCAACAATGCCGGTGCGGCCGCCCTGGCCGCCGTGCAATATGCGGGCGAGTCTGAGCTGACCCTGGTGGTGGACGACCATGCCGGTCTGGCCATCGAGGCTGGCCCGTTTGCCGCCGAAGTGGCCTTCGGCGCGCTGCTGCGCAGCTATCGCTTTGACAAGTATCGCACCACGCTGGCCGACGACAAAAAGCCGTCGGTGAAGAAGGTCACCGTGCAGACCGCCGCCAAGGGCACCAAGAAGGCCTGGGAACGGCTGGAAAAGATCGCCGACGGCATCTTCCTGACCCGCGACGTCGTGTCGGAGCCGCCCAATGTGATCTATCCGGAAACGCTGGCCGACCGCTGCGTGGAGCTGGAGAAGCTGGGCCTGGAAGTCGAGGTTCTCGACGAAAAGAAGATGAAGAAGCTGGGCATGGGCGCGCTGCTGGGCGTCGGCCAGGGCTCAGCCCAGCCGCCGCGTCTGGTGGTGATGAAGTGGAATGGCGGCAACAAGGGCGATGCCCCGGTTGCCTTTGTCGGCAAGGGCATCACCTTCGATACCGGCGGCATCTCCATCAAGCCGGCGGCCGGCATGGACGAGATGAAGTGGGACATGGGCGGTTCCGGCACCGTCATCGGCCTGATGGCCGCCCTGGCCGGCCGCAAGGCCAAGGTGAATGTCGTCGGCGTCGTGGCGCTGGCGGAGAACATGCCCGACGGCAATGCCCAGCGTCCGGGCGACATCGTCACCACCATGTCCGGCCAGACGATCGAGGTGCTGAACACCGACGCCGAAGGCCGCCTGGTGCTGGCCGATGCGCTCTGGTACACGCAAGATCAGTTCAAGCCGCAATTCATGGTCAATCTGGCCACGCTGACCGGCGCCATCATCGTCAGCCTGGGCAATGAACATGCCGGCCTGTTCTCCAACAATGACGAACTGGCCACCAAGCTGACCGAATCCGGTCTGGCCATGGGTGAGAAGCTGTGGCGTATGCCGCTGTCGCCCGCCTATGACAAGGATATCGACAGCGATGTGGCCGATGTGAAGAACATTGGCCGCCCGATGAATGCCGGTTCCATCATGGGCGCCCAGTTCCTGCAGCGCTTCGTCAATGGCACGCCCTGGGCGCATCTGGACATTGCCGGCACCGCCTGGAGCAAGGAAAACAAGGGCGTGGTGCCGAAGGGCGCCACCGCCTTTGGTGTGCGCCTGCTGGACCATCTGGTCGCCACCCATTACGAAGGGTAAGCTGAAACCCTATATAAGCAGGGGCTGGCGGGCGACCGCCGGCCCCGCCCTTATCGCTGACGGAGCTCGCCCGCCCATGGCCCAACGCCGCTTCTCCCTTCCGCTGGTCCTTGGCCTGCTGGCCGCACCGCTGACCCTCTCCACCCCTGTGGCCCTGGCGGCCCCGGCGCAGGAGGCCAAGGTCAACCGGTCGATGAGCAAGGCCCTGCCGGATGAGCCGGATGGCTGGGAGATGGGGGAAATCCGTCCGGCGCGGGGGGCCTTGCCCATGTATTCCGTCGCCACGGCGGAGGCGGTGTATAAAAAGGGTAAGGTGGAAGTGACGGTCGGTGCCGCCCGCAGCCCGACGCTCTACAAGGCGGTGATGGGATCGGTGAAGAACACAGCGACCCTGCCACCTGACAGCAAGGTGGAGGTGATCGCCGATCATTACGCCATCGTTGCCCGCTTCCCCAATTCCACCCCGCCACTCTACACAATGCAGTTGCTGGCCGGGACGGATGGCATTGTCATGCTGACCACCCGCAACGGCACCTATGAACATCTGGTGGAACTGGCCAAGCAGGTGGATTTCGACCATTTCCCCCTGCGTTGATCCGGCCAACGGGCGAGAGGGGCCATGACGGAAATCCGCTTCTATCACCTGACGCGCCGCACGCTGGAGCAGACCTTGCCGGCGCTGCTGGAAAAGTCACTGGAGCGTGGCTGGAAGGCCCTGGTGCTGACCGCCAGCGATGAGCGGGCGGAGATGCTGTGTCAGCATCTCTGGACCTACAAGCCGGACGGCTTCCTGCCCCATGGCACCCGCAAGGATGGCCATGCAGAGATGCAGCCGGTGCTGATCAGCGAAACGGATGACCGCGCCAACGCCGCCCATGTGCTGTTCCTGACCGATGGCGCGACCAGCCCGCTGCTGGGCGAATATGAACTGGTCTGCGATCTGTTCGATGGCAACGACCCGGACGCCGTGGCCGCCGCGCGCGGGCGCTGGCGCCACGCCAAGGATGGCGGCCACGCGCTGACCTATTGGCAGCAGAACGAAAAAGGTGGCTGGGAAAAGAAGGCCTGAGCCGCCGTCAAGCCGCCGCCTGCCGCACCCGTTCCACATCCCTGGCCGGCGGCGCACCATAGAGCCGGCTGTAATCCCGGCTGAATTGCGACGGGCTTTGATAGCCGACGCGCAAGGCCGCCGTACCGGCATCCAGATTTTCCATCAGCATCAGGCGTCGCGCCTCATGCAGGCGCAATTGCTTCTGGAACTGGATCGGCGTCATTGCCGTCACCGCCTTGAAATGATGGTGCAGGGATGAAACGCTCATCCCGACATGCTCGGCCAGCATTTCCACCCGCAACGCCTCGGCGAAATGGGTCCGCATCCAGGCCATGGCGCGCGGAATACGCCCGGCATGGTGGCCCGCGGACAGGGCCAGGTGCAGCAGGCGCGGCCCGTCCGGCCCCGTCAACAAATGGTAGAGGATTTCCTGGCGGAACAGCGGGGCCAGGGCTGGAATATCCTGCGGCCGGTCGGCCAGCCGTACCAGCCGGGTGGCAGCATCCAGCAGGTCCGGCGTTGCCGGGTTGACGGCGACGCTGCGCATCCCGTCCGCATCCAGGCCTGGCGGTGTGCCGATGCGAGCCAGCAACTCCCCCATCGCCTCGGTGTCGATGGGGATGAACAGGCAGAAATGCGGGGCCTCCGGGCTGGCCGTTGTCACCTGCGTCACCACCGGCAGATGCAGGGAGGTCAGCAGATATTGGCCGGCGGCATAATCAAACCGCTCCGTCCCCGCTGTCAGCCGCTTGGCCCCCTGGATCACCAGGGAAAAGCCGGGGCCGCATTCATAATGCTGCGGCAAGGTCTGCGTGTCGCGGCGGTAAAGCCGCACCCCGCCGAAATCCAGCGGGCGGTCCCGGTCCTGTTCGGTGAAACGGGCAAACAGGGCCGACAGCTCCTGCAGCCTTCCTGTGATCGCCATCACATTAACCCCTTGTCCTGCGTTGCCGCTTATCAAAAGGCCAGGATAATACGCGCCTTGCCGCCGGACATCCTGTCCTGATCGCATTTGCAGGATCAGGCAAGAAGCTTGCAGGATCGGTCTACCGGCTGCAGCGTTACCTGGGGGATAGTCGGCCATCCCGTTTCGCCGCTGCGAAGGAAGCAAACCATGAGTCTCGCCAAAGCCTATGCCGTCCTGGACGCGCAATCCCCGTTGGTCCCCTTCACCGTCGAGCGGCGGGAGCCGCGCGCCGATGATGTGGTCATCGCCATCAAATATAGCGGCATCTGCCATTCCGACATCCATCAGGCCCGCAATGAATGGGGGGCGTCGCGCTATCCCATGGTGCCGGGCCATGAAATTGCCGGCATCGTCACCGCCGTCGGTTCCCAGGTGACGAAGTTCAAGGTCGGCGACCCTGTCGGCGTCGGCTGTTTCGTGCATTCCTGCACCCAGTGTGAGACGCGCGACGAAGATCTGGAGCAATATCTGCCCGGTCTGGTGCAGACCTATAATGATGTGGAAGCCGACGGCGTGACGCCGACCTATGGCGGCTATTCCGACCATATCGTCGTGCGCGAAGGCTATGTGCTGTCCATCCCGGATAATTTGCCGTTGGATCGTACGGCCCCGCTGCTCTGCGCCGGCATCACGCTTTATTCACCGCTGCGCCACTGGCAGGCGGGACCGGGCAAGAAGGTCGCCATTGTCGGCATGGGCGGTCTGGGCCATATGGGCGTGAAGCTGGCCCACGCCATGGGGGCAGAGGTAACGGTGTTGAGCCAGACCCTGGCGAAGGAAGCTGATGGCCGCGCCTTCGGGGCCGACCATTACTACGCCACCAGCGATGCGAAAACGTTCGAAAAGCTGGCCAACAGCTTTGACCTGATCATCTGCACGGTTTCCAGCGATATTGACTGGAACGCCTATCTGCGGCTGCTGAAGGTGGATGGCACCCTCTGCCTGCTGGGCGTGCCGGAAAAGGCCGTGCCTGTCCATGCCTTCTCCCTGATCCCGTCACGCCGCAACCTCGCCGGCTCGATGATCGGCTCCATCAAGGAGACGCAGGAGATGCTGGATTTCTGCGGCACGCATAATATCACCGCCGACATTGAGAAGATCGAGATGAAGGATGTGAATGACGCCTATGAACGCGTGCTGAAAAGCGATGTGCGCTATCGCTTCGTCATCGATATCGAGGCATCGTTCTGATGTAAAAAAAGGGGGCCAAAATCGGCCCCCTTTTCTTTAACCCAGTGCCATTCGGGGCCTGTACGGCACCCGGTCACCATTTTCATCCGCTTCCAGATGCAGCAGCGGGGCATCGACACGGCCCAGCACGCGGGCACCGGCGGGGGTCAGGCGGATCAGTTCCGCCTCTTCCGTCACCAGTGCCGCTTCCACGCCGGCCCCACGGGCCAGACGGGCATGGGCCGTCAGATGCATTTCCGTACCATGCACCGGCAGGGCAAAGCGCGGGCGGACCAGTTCATACAGTTCCCGCAGCTCATTGGCCCCCGGATGGCCGGAGACATGCAGCGGCAGGCCGTTCAGCAGGTCCGTGCCCATCAGGATTTCCACCCCGCGGTGCCGCAGCTTGGAGACGACCTTTTCCACCGCCTCCTCATTGCCGGGGATGATGCGGGCAGAGAGAACCACCGTGTCGCCCGCACCAAAGGAGGGGAAACGACGGTCACCACGGGCCAGCCGGGCCAGTGCTGCGCGCTCTTCCCCCTGCCCGCCGGTGCAGACCAGCGCCACCTCGCCCTTGCCCAGCCCCTTCAGATGGGCGGGTTCGGCCAGGAAGTCCGGCACGCCATCCAGCAAGCCCAGGGAACGGGCCACGGCTTCGGAATTGCGCATGGACCGCCCGGCCAGCGCCACCTTGCGGCCAGCGGCCACACCGGTTACGGCGGCAGAGGCCACACGGGCCACATTGGTGGCAAAGCAGCAGATGGCAATCTGCCCCTTGCGGGTGGCAAACAACCGGGCAAAGGCGGCGCGGACCTGCGCCTCCGACGTGATCGGCATGTCCTTGTGGGCATTGGTGCTGTCGCACAGCATGGCCAGCACGCCGGCATCACCCAGGCGACGCAGCTTTTCCTTGTCGGTCGGCTGGCCGATCATCGGATCTGGATCGAACTTCCAGTCGCCGGTATGCAGCACCGTGCCAGCCCCGGTATGGATGGCCAGCGCCACGGGTTCGGGGATGGAGTGGGTCAGCCGCACCGTATCGATGCCGAAGGGGCCAACCTTGAAGCTGGAACCGACATTGAACACATGCCGGGTCACGGCATCCAGATTGTCCTGCTCTTCCAGCCGGCGGGAGATCATGCCCATGGCAAAGGGCGTCGCCCAAATCGGCACGTTCAGCGCGAAGGGCCATAACCGGTCGATAGCGCCGATATGGTCTTCATGCGCGTGGGTGACGATCAGGCCCAATAGCCGATCGCGGATCGGTGCCAGGAAGGTGGGGTCGGGAACGATGGCGTCCACGCCCTCATGCCCTTCATCGGGGAAGCTGATGCCGGCATCCACCAGCAACCAGGCCCCATCATGGCCATAAAGGGTCCAGTTCATGCCGATGCGACCCAAACCACCCAGGGGCACAACCAGCACTTCGCCACGACCGGGAACCGGCCAGCGCGAACCGAAGTCAGAATATCGGTTTAGGGGAATAACCTTGGACGTGGTGGTCCCAATATCTTCCCGATGGTCCGCCACGGACCCGACGGGGGCGTTGGCGGTGTGGTCCGCATATGCGGAGCCGAGCAAATCTTCATTCATAGGTGAATTAGATATGCGGGACCGTCGGTAAACTGTCAATCCACCAAACGGTCCCGCATCCCAGCCCCGCCCTGGCGGCGGGTATCATGTCCCTGACGATACCACCGACCAATTGACACCGAACGGGTCGCGCAACTGGCCATAGCGGTCGCCCCAGAACTGATTTTCCAGCGGCATGACCACTTCGGCCCCGGCGGCAACTGCCCGGTTCCACCAGCCATCGACATCATCAGCGACATGGATATGCAGCGTGAAGCTCTGTGGCGGCTGTAGCGGATGGCCAAATTCAGGGAAGGCATCGCACAGCAACAAAGAGCCGCCATTGATGTACAGATGGCAATGCATCAGTCGCTTGCCATCCTGTGCAGGCATCCGCGCCACCTCCTCCGCGGCGAAGGCGCGCTTATAGAAATCGGCCGCCGCACTGGCATCGCTGGTCACGATATGCGCGATCACACCCCCGCGTACCGGCGGGTTCTTGGGTGGATTATTCTGCTCACTCATTGATCATTCCTCCGTCGCGGCCCCCTGCCCTCGGGGGCTCGTCCCAAGGACGGTGGGTTGGATGGCCTGCCGACAGCGGCGATAAATAATTTTCAGGGATTGGCCAGTTGGTCCAGATATTGGCGGATTTGCGCCGCCTCTGCCGGGGTCCGGGCACGGGCAATGGCGCGGTCAAAGGCGACACGCGCCTCCCCCCGCCGATCCATCTGCATCAGAAAGGCACCCCGCACCCCGTGATAATGGAAATATCCGTCCAGACGGTCGGCCAGCGGATCGATCAGCTCCAGCGCCGCCGCCGGCCCCGCCACCTTGGATAAGGCCACCGCCCGGTTCAGCGTCACCACCGGGGACGGCTGGATTTGTTCCAAACCGCGGTAAAGCAGTTCAATCTGTCGCCAATCCGTATCCTGCGGATTTGATGCGCGGGCATGAAGGGCGGCAATGGCCGCCTGAAACTGATAGGGACCGCGCCGGCGATGGCGCACCGCCTTGTCGATCAGGGCCGTGCCCTCGGTGATCATGGTACGGTTCCATAAGCGCCTGTCCTGCGCCTCCAACAGGATGATGCCGCCATCGGCATCGAACCGCGCCTTCTGGCGGGCATGTTGCAGCAGCATCAACGACAACAACCCCATGATCTCCGGCTCGGCCGGGAACAGGCGCAGCAGCAGCCGGGTCAGCCGGATCGCCTCGTCACACAGAGGCGCCCGGTCGCGCACCTGTTCCCCGCTGGCAGAATAGCCCTCGTTGAACAGCAGATAGAGCATGGCCGCCACGCTCTCCAGCCGTTCCGCCCGTTCCACCGGCCCCGGCGTCTCAAATGGCGCATCACCGCCCCCGATGCGGCCCTTGGCACGGGTGATGCGCTGTTCCATGGCGCTGTCGGTCACCAGGAAGGCGCGGGCGATCTGGCTGACCGAGAGGCCGCAGACAATGCGCAGGGCCAAGGCAATCTGCTGCGTGGCCGGCAAGTCCGGATGGCAGCAGATGAACAGCAGGCGCAGCACATCATCCCGGTAATCGGCATTGTCCAGCCGGTCGGCCAGCGGGGTTTCCGCATCCTCCAGTTCCGACAGCAAAGCCTCGTCCGGCAAAGGCTGTTGGCGGGCCTGGCGGCGCACATGGTCCAGCGTGACATTGCGGCCCACCATGATCAGCCAGGCCACCGGGTCACGCGGCGGGCCGTTGCGCGGCCAGTGCCCCAGAGCCCGCAGGCACGCTTCCTGAAAGGCTTCCTCCGCCTTTTCCAGGTCGCGGAAATAGCGCAGCAAGGCACCCACCACCTGCGGCCGGGCACAGACCAGGGTGCGGTCGATCCAGGTGGGATCGGGCGGTTCGGCATTCATGGCCCGGCAACCGCCCCCGGCATGAACAGCGACAGCGGCCGCAGCTCATAGCAGCCGTTCGTGCTGCTGGCGCGGGCCAGTTCCTGGGCGGTTTCCACCGCCTCTTCCAGCCCTTCGCAATCGACAATATAGACGCCCAGCAACTGCTCTTTGGTCTCCGCGAACGGGCCATCCAGCACCAGCGCTTCCCGGCCCTTGCGCACCGTGGTAGCCGCCGTGGTCGGCAACAGGCGGAAGACGGGCCCCAGCCGCCCGGCATGGGCCAATTTCTCCGTCACCACCGAAAGCTTGCCGATGACGGCATCGTCCTCCTCCTTGCTCCAGGAGCCGACCACATCCTCATTATCGTAGCAAAGAATGGCGTACAGCACGGCACAGCCTCCCTCGTTCTTGTCGCTTCCAAGGACGCTGGATTATGCCGGATGCCGACAGGAGGAACTTGGTCTTTTTTGCTGCGGATACCGGTGCCGATCAACGCCAACCCGCCGGTATTGATCGCTTCAGCAGTACGGGAGGCGCTGCAGTGCCAGCCGGCCATAAAAAAGGCGGTGCCCGTAGCACCGCCTTTTTTACTTTCCAACCAGAATGTGGCCGTTATTCAGCGGCCTGCACCATGCTGGGCAACACGCCCAGCCGGCGGCCAACCTGGGCAAACAGCTCAATCGCCGTATCAATCTGCTGCGGTGTATGCGCCGCACTGACGCTGGTGCGCAGCAGGGCCAGGCTGTTGGGCGTGGCCGGCGGCAGCGCCAGATTGAGATAGAGCCCCGCTTCCAGCAGACCATTCCAGAAGGCGATGGCCAGTTCCTTGGTCGGCAGGGCCACGGCGACGATGGGGTTTGCCACCGGACCGACCTGGAAGCCCAGATTGCGCAGACCTTCATACAGCCGGCGGGAATTTGAATTCAGCCGCAGACGCAGGCCCGGTTCCTCCCGCAGGCGCTTCAAGGCCTGCAACGAGGTGGCGATGACCGAGGGCGGCAGCGAAGCGGTGAACATATAGGGGCGGCAGGCCACCCGCAGAATGTCAAAGTCCGGCAGGTCGGAAACGCAGAAGCCGCCGACGGCACCCAGGCTCTTGGAGAAGGTGCCGACGATGAAATCAACGTCCGCCTCAACCCCCACTTCTTCTGCCAGACCGCGCCCGGTCTCCCCCAGCACGCCCATGGAATGGGCCTCGTCCACCAGCAGGAAAGCACCGCTCTCCCGCTTCACCTGGGCGAATTCCTTCAGAGGTGCCGTGTCACCCAGCATGGAATAGATACCTTCCACCACCACCAGCTTGTTGCCGGGATGATCGGACAGCCGGCGCAGGCGCTTATACAGATCATCCGGATCGTTGTGGCGGAAGCGCACAACCTGACCCGTCGTCATCTTGGCCGCATCATAGATGCTGGCATGGCTGTCGCCATCAATGACCAGGATATCATCCTTGCCCACCAGGGTGGAGATGATGCCCAGATTGGCCTGATAGCCGGTGGTGAACACCATGCAATGCTGGCGTCCATAGAAATCAGCCAGGGCCTTTTCCAGATCGCCATGGCCGGTATAGGAACCGTTGGCAATGCGGGAGCCCGTGGTACCTGTCCCCTGCTCCACCAGCGCTTCGACACCCTTGTCGATGCAGCTCTGGTCGAAGGTCAGGCCCAGGTAATTATTGGTGCCCAGCAGAATGGTGCGGCGACCGTTCAGCATCCCCTCCGTCGGGGACAGGATACCATCAAACTGAACCGAGAACGGATCCCGGCCGATGGCGGCCATTTTGTGATACGATTCACGCAGTTGGGTGTATTTGGCGAGAATGGTCATGACTCAGGCGCGCCCCCGGAGATCCTGAATGGTCCTGGCCAGGTCGCCAATGGTTTCGACCTCGGCAATCCGCTCCAGCGGGATCGAGACGTCGAACTTATCTTCGAGCACCATCACAAAATCCATCACGGCCAGGGAATCAAGGCCGAGATCGCGTGTGATGTTGGTGTCCGTCGTGATGGTGACCGGCGTGGGTAGGGTTGACCCCAGGGCAGATATTATTTCTTCAACGATTTCGTTGAGATCAGCAGTCATAAAAGTCGCCCCAGAGTCTCAAAACAACAGCCATCGCGGTGACGCGGCGCTGTCATGGTTGTGCCAGCTGACCACCCAGGTGCCCCCCTGCGCAATCAGAAAAGCGTCACGATCCCGTAAGGTAAATGCAACGCCCATGGATGCAAGAACAAACCATCATCGCAATGCCATTGCAGTGACAGAAGACACAGCACTGGGTAATTCCGCAACACCTTGTCGCGCCAAACCGCCCGTTAACTATATCCAACCGCGAGAACGATACCAACCCGCCGTGGCATGGAAACCTTCAGCTAAACTGATATTGGGACGCCACAGGCCCGAATCCGGCATATCTGCTGCGGCCACTGTCCAATCAGGATGAAGGATTTCTCTCACCTTTCCCTGCGTCAACATGGCGGGCCGGCCAGTCAGCCGGGCCTGGAAGCCGGAAAGCCCCCCCAGCAGCGACAACAAGCCGGGCGGCACCCGTAGCCTTAATGCCCGGTGCCCCACCGCTGCCGCCGCATAATCCAGCAGTTCATCCCAGCCATAGCCCGCATGATGGCCATCGCACAGGGTGTAGCAGCGCCCCTTCACGCCGGGGCGCACCAGGGCGGTGATCGCGGCAGCGGCGTCACTGACATGCAGCATGGCGATACGCGCCGCCTTTCCCCCCAGCACCGGCACCACGGGGCCGGCGGCAGCCTTGAACAGGGACAGGGTTTCCCGGTCCCAGGGGCCATAGATTGCCGGAGGACGAATGACGAGCCAATCCGCACCGCCATAGGCGGCAATTGCCGCATCCTCCCCTGCCCGCTTGCTGGCGGCATAATCGGAAAGCGTCGGTGCCCGCGCGGCCTGGCTGGAAATCACCAAAAAACGGGCCTGCGGGGCATGGCGGGCCAATGTCCGCCCCAGCCGCGCCGATCCGCCCTCATTGACAGCGAAGAAAGCTTCCCGACTGACGGCCTTGATCAGGCCACCGGCGTGAATGACCGCCGCCGCCCCTGTCACCAGCCGGGTCAGAGCCTTCTCGTCCCCCAGATCGCCTGGCACCAGCTGCGGATGTATCCCCTCCAGCAGCGGATGGGCCGGGTCTTGCCGCACCAGCAGTCGAGGCTGATATCCGGCCCGCCAGAGGGATGCCACCAGATGGCGCCCGAGAAAGCCGGTCCCCCCGGTAACAGCGACGACAGGCCGATCCCCCGCCATATCAGGCGGCCTGCGGCCCAAACTCTCCAGCCAGATACATCTGTCGGGCCTTGGTTCGGCTCAACTTGCCGGAGGAGGTCTGCGGCAGGGAATGGGTCGGGACCAGCACCACCTTCACCTCCAGCCCATGGGCCGAGCGCAGAACGCCCGTTACCTCTGCCGCCAGGGCGGCACGGGCTTCCGCCTGGGCGGGGCGGCACTGCACCAGCACCGTCACCACCTCGCCCGCGTCACTATCGACGGAGAAGGCAACCACATCGCCGCTGCGCAGCGAGGGTACGGCATGTTCGGCCGACCATTCCAAATCCTGCGGCCAGATATTGCGGCCATTGACCAGGATCAGATCCTTGGCCCGGCCGGTGATGACAATCTGTCCGTCGCAGAGATAGCCCAGATCGCCGGTATCCAGCCAGCCATCGGCGGAGAACACAGCTGCCGTCTCCTCCGGTCGGTTGAAATATCCCTGCATCAGCGACGGGCCGCGGGCGAAGACCCGGCCCACCCGCTTTTCCGGCAGCACGGTGCCATTCGGGTCGCGGATTTCCAGCTCATGCAGGGGCAGCGGCGGACCATTGAGCACGAATTCACGGGTGCGCACGCTGTCCGCATTCGGGGCCACCGCCACCGCGTCATTCTCCAGCCGGTCCAGATCGACCAGATCGGTCACGACACCGGTATCCAGCGGCGCGAAGGACAGGGCCAGCGACGCTTCCGCCATCCCATAGGAGGGCACGAAGGCTTGGGCGCGGAAGCCGCGCGGGGCGAACATCTCAGCAAATTTGCGCATCACGCGCGGGCGCACCATGTCGCCGCCAATGCCGGCACCGCGCCAGTTGGACAGGTCCAGCCCCTCGGTCGAGGCGGTCTCTGCCCGCCGGGCCGCCAACTCATAGCCGAAGCTGGGGCTGTAGGAGAGGGTGCCGCCATTGCGGCTGATGAGCTGCAGCCAGAGCAGCGGCCGACGCGCGAACTCGCGTGTCGGCAGATAATCGATGGAAATCTGGCAGACCAGCGGGGTCAGCAGAAAACCGACCAGCCCCAAATCATGGTAGAGCGGCAGCCAGGAAATGCAGCGATCCTTGGCCGTGATCTTCAGCCCATGGGCCATGATGGCCTGGGCATTGGCCATCAGGGCGCGCTGGGTGACCGCCACGCCCAAGGGGAAGCGGGTGCTGCCGCTGGAGAATTGCAGATAGCAGAGATCGTCCGGGGTGACGGTCGGCAGCGTGACGCCGCTGCCATCAACATCGGCGAACCGGGCCAATGTGCCCACCACCTTCAGGCCCAGCCCGTCGGTGGCGGCGCGCAGCCATTCTTCCAGATTGGCCGGGGACAGGGCGGCGCCGGCATCCGCCCCCTGGATCATGCGGCGGATATGGTCGATATAGGCATCCTTGCCGCCAAAGGCCGCCGGCAGCGGCAGCGGTGCCGGCACCAGACCAGCGAACTGACAGGCCGCAAAGGCCCGCATGAAATCGCCATCGCTTTCAGCGATGATGGCCACCCGGTCCCCCTTCACCAAACCCTTCGCCAGCATCCGGCGCGCCAGGTCCAGCGCCTGGGTATAAAGCTGGGCGTAAGGCAAGGCTTCGGTCAGCTCCCCCTTGCCGGAATAGAAATTCAGCCCTGTTTCACCCTGCGCCGCATAAGCAATCGCCTCCGCCACCGTGGCGAATTCCGCCAGACGGGACGGCAGGGCATGGAACGATGGCGTGGGACGAAGCATAGCGCAGGGATCCGGATGCTTACGGGTGCAAAGATACCCGTTGGTCAAATCAAAGAACCATAGGCATAGGATACCGCCTTCGCGGGCCACGATGCCAACGGTGATGGGCGCTCATACCAGAGGGAGGGCGCGGGAGCAATCGGTCAGGAAGGCAAAAGCCCCGCGATGGCCGCGCACCCGATCATGCCTGCCATGGATATGGCGAGGGTGAAAGCCACCTATGCGTGAAGCCTATCCAAAAGGGCGCCACCATCCGCCAGCGTCTGTGACTATTATCACTTTGCCGCAACGCACCTCGGCCTAAATGTGTGCTTTATCCAAGCCGGCTGGTGCGCTATGCGCCATTCTGACTTCATCCCATTGTTCGATAGGGTAAGACATGGCCCGCCATCTGCCAGCCACTCCGATACGCCGCCGCGGCATTGCCGCGCTGCTGGCGGCTGCCCTGCTCTGCACGGTGACAGCCACCGGGGCTGGCGCGCAGGATCGATCAGCCCGCCAGGCGCAGGAAGACAGTACCAATGATCCGCTGGAGCCGATGAACCGGGGGGTTTTCTGGTTCAACGAGGGCGTGGACACTATATTGCTGCGCCCCACAGCAAAGGTTTACCGCGCTGTCCTGCCCGACCCCGCCCGGACCGGCATCCGCAATGTACTGCGCAACCTGCGCTCCCCGCTTGATCTGGCCAACCAGCTGCTGCAGGGCGACGTGCCGGGGGCTGCCAATGTGATCAAGCGGTTCGTCATCAATTCCACCGTCGGGCTGGCGGGGCTGATTGATGTCGCTGCGGAAAAAGGCATTCCCTACGAGTATGAGAGCCTGGATCAGACATTTGCCGTCTGGGGCGTTCCGGAAGGGCCTTATCTGGTCTTGCCGGTGCTGGGCTCCTCCAGCGTGCGCGATGCCTTTGGTACTGCGGGGGAGTTCTTCGCTGACCCCATTTCCAACTATGCGTCCAACACGGATCGCACCTGGATCAGCTATACGCGCGCCGGCCTGTATGCCGTGGACACGCGGTCGGAATATCTTGATGCGCTGGATGATGTGAAACGGAACAGCTTCGATTATTACGCTTCCATGCGTTCCCTGTATCGCCAGCGGCGCGACGGCTGGATTCGTGACGGCAAGGCCGACATGACCCAGATGCCGGACATTCCCGATTACGATAATCCGCAATAATCGGCCCTGCTCGACGGGTGTCGGTGACCGGCTGATCGGTACCGACAACTTCCCAGACAGAAAAGGCACCGGCAGTTCCCCGCCGGTGCCTTTAATTTTTTAAAACAGATCGGAAAGATCAGCGACCGGTTTTGATCTTGGTCCAGGCGCGGGTGCGTTCGCGCTCAGCCTTCTGCGGCAGTTGCTTCACAGTGAAGAACTTGGCCATCACCTCCGGCGGCGGGAAGATCACCGGATTGCTGGTGATTTCCTTGTTCATCAGCGGCCAGGAGGTTGGCACCGCATTAGCATAGGCGACATAGTCGCTGATGCCGGCCATCACCTTCGGCTCCAGCACGAAGTTGATGAAGGCCGAGGCGGTTTCCATATTGGCACCGGCCGGAATGGCGGCTATATCGAACCAGACCTGTGCGCCTTCCTTGGGGATGGCATAGTCGATCGTGTGCTTGGCCTTTGCCTTTTCGGCCCGGGCCTTGGCCTGGAACACGTCACCGGAATAGCCGACCGCCACACAGGCATCGCCAGACGCCAGCGGGTCGATCACCGAGGGCACGAAGGTCTTGATATAGGGGCGGATGGCAAGCATGGCTTCCTCCGCCTTCTTCAAATCTTCCGACTTATCGGAATTGGGGTCCAGCCCCTGTGACTTCAGTACGGTGGGCAGAATGTCCGTCTGGCTGTCCAGGAAGACGATGCCACAGGCGGCCAGCTTCTTGGCATTTTCCGGCTTGAAGACAACATCCCAGCTGTCAACCGGGGTGTTGGGCAGGATTTCCTTCAGCTTTTCGACATTATAGCCGATACCGATGGAGCCCCATTCATAGATCACGCCATATTCATTGCCCGGATCGGTGGTTTCCACCAGCTTCATCAGGGCCGGGTCCAGATTCTTCAGATTGGGGATCTTGGACTTGTCCAGCTTCTGCACTGCCTTTGCCTGGATCAGCTTGCGCAGGGTCGGTTCCGCCGTTGGGACAATGACGTCATAGCCGGACTTGCCGACCAGCAGCTTCGATTCCAGCGTTTCCAGGTCGGTGAAGACATCATACTGGGTCTTGATCCCGGTCGCCTTGGTAAAGTCGTCCAGGGTGGTTTCACCGATATAGTCGGCCCAGTTATAGACGTTGACCTTCTTTTCCTGGGCCATGGCGGTATGGCCCACGGCGATAGCGGCCACCATGCCGATGACGCCCAGCACCTGCTTCATTTTCATCAACGACCCCCAATGAAGTGGGAGCGGCCCCGCGCCACGGGGCCACCCGGTTCCTGGAGCCGGAAAGGCCCCGAGAGGCAGGAATTGCACATGGTGGGCTGCCCCTTGTCAACGGCGATGCCATGGCAAAACGACCTTATCCGTCACGGTTTCACCCTTATTCCCATCGCAACGCACCATCGGCTTATGGCATAACCGCGCCAAGGCACCGATGATGGGGCAAACATCCCGATTGATGCGGAGCAACAAGGCCTTGCAGCCCGAGACAGCAACACAGTTCGGTTTCCATGCCCCCAACAGTCTGGTGCGGGCTTTGATCGGATTCTGCCAGTCCCGCCCGGTCACCCCGGTGGGGCGGCGGGCCGCCCTGTGGCTGCGCCGACTGGCCATGCTGATCCATGGACCGGTGTTCGATGTCGCTGTCCGCGGCATCAATCTCCGGCTTTATCCGGGGGATAATGTCGGCGAGCGTAAATTCCTGTTCATGCCGCAATTCTTCGATCCGGAAGAAATGGCCCTGCTGGCCAGCCGGCTGCCACGAGACGGCACCTTTGTGGATATCGGCGCCAATATCGGGCTTTACACCCTGAACGCAGCCCGCACGCTGGGCCCCGCCGGGCGTATCATCGCCTTTGAGCCGGGGCCGGAGGCGGTGCGCCGGCTGCGCATGAACCTGTCGCTCAACCGCACCGATGCCACCATCACCCATGTCGAATGCGCCGTGGGCGCTTGTGAAGGGGTGATGGGATTGCATCTGGATGACAGCAATCTTGGCGGTTCCAGCTTGGTGCATGAACATGGCGGGGACGCCACCCCGGTGCAGGTCCGCCCCCTGCTGGCTGTGCTGAACGAACTGGGCATCCACAGCATCGATCTGCTGAAGATTGATATTGAGGGGGCGGAGGACCAGGCCCTGCTCCCCTTCTTTGACAGCGCGCCGACCAGCCTGCATCCACGGCTGATGATCATCGAACGGTCGGAGACATCCTGGAAGCAGGATGTGCTGAGCCGGTTGGAACAGCTGGGCTATTGCCGCTTCGGCGACAGCAAGATGAATTGGCTGCTGGAGAAGACCAGCGACTGATCCCGGCGGGGGTTCCCCCCATGCCTGCCCCCATGCCTGCCATGTGTGCCCCGGGCTGGTGCGCCGTGGCGGATTGGCGCAGGCTGCGGCGCGTTCCGTAACAGTACGGCCTTCGTGAAAATGCCTGTCTCTCTTCTGCCGCCGGCTGGCAGTACCGGCCGCGCCATCCTGGCGATGATCGGCGCGGTTGCCCTGTTTTCCACCATGAACGCGATGATCAAATCGCTGGCCGGGCATTATCCGCTGGGAGAGATCGTCTTTTTCCGCGCGCTGTTCGCCATGGTGATCCTGTTACCAGTGATCTGGCGGGCAGGTGGCCTTGCCACCCTGCGCACCGAGCGGCCCTGGGGGCATGTGCTGCGCAGCATCATCGGCGTCGTCTCCATGACCTGCGGCTTCACGGCCATCAGCCTGCTGCCGCTGGCCAATGCCGCCGCCTTTGCCTTCACCGCCCCGCTCTGGACCACCACGCTGGGCGTGCTGATCCTGGGGGAGAAGGTGCGCTGGCGCCGCGCGCTGGCCCTGATCACGGGTTTCACCGGCGTGCTGATCATGGTGCGCCCCGATGGTGAGCTGTTGCGCCAGATTGCCGCCGGGGGTGAAACGGCGCTGGGCTGTGCCTTCGCTCTGGCCAGCGCTGCCCTGGCCGCCTGCGCCATGATTTCGGTGCGCCGGCTGTCGGCCACCGAACGCAGTTCCACCATCGTGTTCTATTTCATGCTGACAGGCTGCTTCTACGGCCCCCTGCTGGCCGGTGGCGATTTCCGCCTGCCGACCGGGCATGATGCCCTGGTGCTGGTCGCCATCGGTCTGGTCGGTGGGGTGGCCCAGCTGCTGCTGACGACCGCCTATCGCGGGGCGCCAGTGGCGGTAATTGCACCTTTTGATTACAGCGCCATGCTGTGGGCCACCAGCTATGGCTTCCTGATCTGGGGGGAGGTGCCGGATTCCCGCGTCATGCTGGGTGCCCTGATCGTGGTGGCCAGCGGCATCTATATCACCGTGCGGGAGGCGCGGCTGGGACAGACACCGGCACCCGCCCCGCAGCTATTGACCAAGATGGGTTAAGATGAATTATCGCCACGCTTTTCATGCCGGCAATCAGGCCGATGTGATGAAACATGCGGTCCTGGCCTATCTGCTGGATCGCCTGTGCAGCAAGCCGGCGCCCTTCTTCGTGCTGGATAGCCATGCCGGCATCGGTCTCTATGATCTGGACGGAGAGGCTGCCCAGCGCACGGGCGAGGCAGTTCGTGGTATCCGTCGCCTGCTGGCCACTGCCCCTGCCCTTCCCGCTGCGGCCGCCCCCTATCTGACACAGCTGGCCCGTCTCAATGGCGGCGCGCTGCCGGCCGATGGCATGATTCGGTCTTATCCCGGCTCCCCTGCCCTGGCGCGTGGTCTGATGCGGCCGGGTGACCGGCTGGTGCTGGCAGAGCTCCATGCCGAAGATGTCGAAACCCTGCGGGGCCATTTCCGCCAGGAAACCCAGGTGGCCGTCCATCATATGGATGGATGGCTGGCCTTGAAGGCGCATCTGCCGCCCAAGGAGCGGCGCGGACTGGTGGTGATCGACCCGCCATTCGAGGCGCCGGACGAATATGAACGGATGGTGGCCGCCCTGGCGCTGGCCCATCGCCGCTGGGCAACCGGCATCTATCTGCTCTGGTACCCGATCAAGGATCGCGCCACCATGTGGCGCTTCCACCAGATGCTGGAGGATACCGGCATCCCGAAGCTGCTGGCAGCAAACCTCAGCTGGGCCGATGATGATCGCAGCGACCGGCTGAACGGTTCCGGCCTGATCATCGTCAATCCCCCCTGGCAGACGGAGGAGGCGCTGACGGAATTGCTGCCCGCGTTGCACCAGGGGATGGGGGCAGTGCAGGGTGGCACCGCCTGCCACTGGATTCGTGACGAAACCGGCCAGCCGGGCCGGTGAGCAAGGGCGTCAGGCGATGCCCGGATTGAAGGAAGGCGGATCGCTGGCCGGGAAGGATTGCTCGGCCGCGCGGTTCACCTCGTCCGCCCCCCCATTATCCGCATCCCGGCTGCCACCGTCGGCTGCCGGCACCTGTTTGCGATCCCCCAGCAAACCATAAACGGGGCAATAGCCGGTGAGACCGCGTGCTGCCAGCACACCACCGGCGATGCCCGTCAGAATGCTGCCGCGGCGTACCGCTGCGGTCAGCAGAAGGCCACCGGCGAGAGCGGTCAATATCCGTTCCGTCGCCCCCAGATTCGACTGTGGAAGATGATCGCGCAATTGGTGATGAAACATGGTTCGCATCCTTGATGAAGGGGAGCCGGGCTGGTTTGCGCCCGGTTCCTGCTTCTGGAACGACATCGAATAGTAACGGTTCCCGTGGTACGCCATTTCGAATGAGACCGAACCTTTTGGTCTACCGTGCGACCTTGCGGCGGCAAGACGCTTCGTTCACAGTAGCCGCCGCCATCCCCGAAAGAGTTCTTCTCAGGAGGGGGGGTGTAGCAGCGTTTCCAGCGGGGGATTTGATGGTGCAGTTGCGTCACCGGCCGTTTATGGCCGAAATTCAGCGTGCCAAGCGCAACGGCCAGGCCGAGCCGCCAGCGTCGAACGGTACTCAACCCGCTGCATTGCCGCCGCCCATCAATGTCGAACTGGACAATGACGAGGTATTGGCCGCCATTTCAGCTCTGGGAAACAAGCTGGATCGTTTCCTGTCGGTCGACCATACCCAGATTGAAAAAATCCAGATCGAGATTGCCGATATTGCCGGGCGCATCCAGGCCACCAAGGTGGAGATGGCGGCCCTGCGTCACCCGCTGTCCAAGGAAGACAAGTTCCAGGAAGCCAGTGAGCAGCTGGGGGCCGTGGTGCGCGCCACGGAGGAGGCCACCAACCAGATCATGGCCTCCACCGAGGAAATTGAAGATATTGTCAATGAGGTTCGGGCCCAGTTGCCGGAAGGCTATCAGAATAGCCGTCTGAGGGATCTCAATGATCTGACCCTGCGGATTTTTGAGGCATGTAACTTTCAGGATTTGACCGGCCAGCGCATCACCAAGGTGGTGCAGGCCCTGTCCTTCATCGAGAAGCGCATCGAAGGCATGATCTCTGTCTGGAACCAGAAAGAGTTGGAGGCCTTGCCCCTGCCGCCCAATCTGGCGCGCCAGGATGCCGGCCTGGACCTGCATGGTCCGGCGGGTGAGAAAGAGAAGGTTTCCCAGGCCGACATCGACGCCTTGTTCGATTAAGGCCAGCGGAAATTCCAACAAGAAGATTATAATCAAAAAGGCTCGGTGCCGAACGGGACCGGGCCTTTATGCCACCGGCATCAAGGCTCCCCACCAAAAATTGTCAATCCGCACTGATGCCGCAACGAGCGGCCAGAATGGCGATCTGGGTCCGGTTGCGTGCGCCGAGCTTCTGCATCATAGCGCGGACATGGACCTTGACGGTCCCTTCCAGAACGCCTAATTGCCGCGCGATTTCTTTGTTGGAACACCCCTGAAGCAGCAGGCGAAAAATGTCACGCTGGCGGTTGGTCAACCGCGCCACGGCCGCCCGATCCAACCCGCCATCGGGCTGCTGGATCGGTGAGGACTGCGCCACCAGCGGATAGGGGAGCTGCACATAGCCCTCTCCACAGAGGGCCAACGCAACAGCCTCCGCCAACACGCCGCTGGGATCACTTTTCAGCAGGCAGCACACAGCGCCAGCAGAAAGGAAAGTGCGTGCCTCTGCCGGCGAGAACGCCCCCGCCATCACAATGGCTGGAATCCCGGATAGCGCCGCCAGAAAATCCACCACCTCGGTCATGCGGTCATTCGCAAACCCATCGGCATCCAGCAATACCAGATCGGGGGCGACATTCCCCTGCTCCAGCAGGCGATAGGCTTCCGCTGGGGAGCCACATTGCCAAGTCTGCGCCCCTTCGTGAAGGGATGACAGAGTGAGCGCCAAACCATGGCGCACCAGCGCCTGTGGATCCACCACAAGAAAGCCCCGACGGCGCCTGGCTGTGATGGCGATCTCTGACGTCACCGTTGCCTCGGCAACCTCCCGCTCCACAGGCCTGGCCTGTGCAGTTGCAGCGTTTTCGCCCAAGACAACACGAAACGGGATTCCCCGACGTAGGGCCATTGACATCGGGATCTCCTTTTGAATTCCCTTTGATCACCACCATATGGCACAAACATATTCATATGGTTTAAGTCTCATCGCAACCATCTTATGGCAGCGGCGGTAAAATCTGATATCATCTTTTAGAAAATGCATAAAATTTTGAAAATATATCTAATTTCAATGTAATTTTTATTCTTAAATACATAGGTTTCCAGACTTATTATCCAATTTTTCTTAAAATGCAATCTTTTGAAATGCAAGCCGCTGAAATCAGAGAGAGATCATAACATGCGCACCCCCAGAACGGATCACCATTCTCATTTCAGCTCGCCATAAGAGAATTATTGTGGAGATTACAATGAATAACAGCCTTATCATGCTGGTGGATCATGACCAGCTGTTCAGTGCCGCCCTAGCAGCCCTGCTGGAAGAAAAAGGCCTGGAGGTGGAACCGCCTGTGCCATCGATCGAAGCCGCACTGGAAGTGCTGGAGGGCGGTTTTGAGCCCGCGATGATCATTACGGACCCGGTTGGCTTCAACTTGAATGCAGAAAGCCACGCCTTACAGCGCCTCCGCGAGCATCTGCCGGAAGTCCGGCTGCTGGTTCTCAGTTCCGATCTGAGCCAGGAAGCGTTGGCGCGGAGTCTGGCGGTGGGCGCGCATGGCCATGTCTCCAAAGGCGCATCATTCAACGCGGTGTTACGAGCCGTGCGCCTTGTCCTGCAGGGACAGGCGATCTATCCCGCTGCCGCAGCGCAAATTCTGGGACAAAGCACCAGTGTAACCGCCAACGAACAGAGCGGGACCGGGAGCAATGCCGATCTGTCACCACGCGAAATGCAAATTCTGGCCTGTGTTCTCAGT
This sequence comes from Niveispirillum sp. SYP-B3756, assembly GCF_009495745.1. GTDB lineage: Bacteria > Pseudomonadota > Alphaproteobacteria > Azospirillales > Azospirillaceae > Niveispirillum. Next base: position 516 of record NZ_WIDQ01000014.1, on the reverse strand, counting down.
GGGCATTCCAACAAAGCCATCGCCCGTCGTTTGGTGATTACGGAATCCACTGTGAAAATGCATTTCAAGAATGCCATGCGAAAGATCAACGCCAGCAATCGGACCCAGGCGGCCATCTGGGCGATGGAACATGGCATCGCCCCAATGGCTTGAAGCAACTCCACGCTGACTGGAAACGCTCTTCAGTACGTCGTCTTCCGCCGTCATCGGTGCAGCGTCGGCCGCTTGGCTTCCATATAGACGTATGAATAATATCAATCTCCCTTGATCGTGATCAATCCAGGGAGATTTTGCGTTCCCTTGTATCTGGACGGTGTCGCCAGTTTTGTGGCGAACTGGTGATGCAAGGGGTCCGGTGGCCACCGGACCCCTTGCGCGGCGGACGGCTTCCGTCATCCCTCCGGTTACAGCCGGGCATGAGCATAGGGACCGCCGCCGCTGTCACGTACGACCGAACAGTCGACAGATCGTCCATCGCACGTACAAGGCAGGTTAGCGTGACCCATATCATCTGTG
>NZ_WIDQ01000013.1 GCF_009495745.1 Niveispirillum sp. SYP-B3756 | reverse complement strand
CAGCTCAGAGACTGCAAATCCATCGTCGGCAGCGGCGCCGCCGTCGTTGGTGGAGCGCTTTCTAAACACCTCCAACCAACCCGTCAACCGTTTTTTTCACCGTCCTGAACTTTTTTCTCCGCAGCGCCGAAGCGCCACAAAAAGTACAGAACCAATCCGGCCAACGGACCATCAAGCAAAACACCCACCAGAACCAAGTCTGGCGAACACCTCACCCAACAGTACGATAGATCATTCCACTTGTCCGAAGGCCGAAGCCTTCAAAGAACCATGGATGATACTGGCCAAAACCACCACCATCCAACCCCACAACTGCCAAACCAACCGGCCCGACGTCGTGGGAGGCGCTGTATAGGCGTACACAAAAACAGATGCAATAGGTTTTTTTAGAAATTTACGCCAAACCGAGCGCCCGCAATTCAGCCATCAGATGTTCAGGCAGCGCGTCGCCCCCTTCCCCACCGGCCAGATCGGCCGGTGCCTCTTCCGGTTTCAGGTAGCGCCAGCCCTGGAAAGGCCGTTTGGGCATGGAGAGGGTTTCCACCAGCTCCGGGTCCATCAGCATCCGGCAATAGCCCGTACCATCCACATCTTGTACCTCATCAAAGCCGATGAATCGTTGGCGGCACTGGATGAAGCCCTTCACCACCCAATAGATGCAGCCACCATCCAGCAGCTCTGCCATCCGTGTCGGCGCACGTTTGGTATAGGTCGGCACCACCGGCCTACCTTGCCATTGAATCTGATGATCCCGGCGCCAATCGCGCATGGATTGCAGATTGTCGGCCCCGACGGCCAGACGAAGCAGGTGAATAGTCATAAAATCAGGCTGCCTTGGGAAAGGCGGGCTGCACACCCGCCGATGAGTTCCGATCAGGCTGCTGATATGGCGCGGGACTCAGGCCCCGGCAAGCGCATTCATGGAGCGGCAGCGGTCTTCAAAATCTGCCGACAGGAATTCCGGCTTCTTGAACAGGCCCCGCAGCCATGCGGCCAGCATACATAGTTCTTCGAGCTTCAGCACTTCATCCAATGTGCCGTTGGGGAATCGCACCTCGAAACTTTCAGAGATGATCTCCAACACCTCTTCCACCTGCTCAATGGAGAGGCCGCAATCGGTCTCCAACGCAGCCGTACGGGTCAGAATTTTCTCATCAACCCCATATTCATCGCGGATCAACTTCACGATCCAACGGAACATGTGCATCCAGTTCGACACGCCCTCAATGGACCGGCTCAACGCTGCCCCCGTCGCTTTCTCGACACGCTTGCGCGTGACACCGGAAGTCGGCCCGACAGGGTGCCGGGCCGACGAACAATCGCACTATCGCCCCAAAGGGTTAATCTTTTTTTGCTGCGCCTGCATATTTCAATCATGCTGACCAGAAGGATGGGGTGGGCTGCGGTCGGTTTCCCGATAAAGCTGCACCAGCTCGTCCACCGCACCGCTGGGAACACCCAGTGATTCCAAGGCCCCACGCGCCAGGGTCAGGCTGCTTTCAAAGGTTTCCGGCACCACGGCGATCACCCCCATGGCGAGGAGATTGCCGGCATGTTCCCGATCACGCGCGCGGGCAAACAGCCGCAGATGCGGCCAATGATCCCGAAAAGCCGCCACGGTGCGGGCGGCGGCCAGCGGATCATCCAGGGTGATGATGGCGGCCAGCGCATGATCAGCCCCCATTTGTTTCAGCAATTCATGACGCGCCGTATCGCCATAATGCACGGGCAATCCTTCGCGCCGCTTCTCCCGCACCAGATCGGGATTAAGGTCGAGGGCCACCACCGGCACCTGCTGGCGGGCCATCAAGGCTGCCACCGTCTGGCCGACGCGGCCGAATCCGGCAATCAGCACATGCGGTTCGCCCAACGCCTCCGGCACCGGCCCTTCAGCGCTGGGCGAGACCCAGCGCACCAGCCGGTCAGCCAGCGCCGGCAGGAAGGGTGTGACGGCAATGGAGAGACCGACCGTGGCCACCAGGGCCTGCGACAGTTCCCCATCCAGCAGTTTTTGTTCTGCAGCCGTGGCGATCACCACGAAGGCGAACTCCCCCACCTCGCCCAGCAACAGGCCGGAGCGGATCGCCACCTCCCGCGTGGCACCGAAGGCCAGGGCGAGACCGCCGGCGATCAATGCCTTGGTGAGGATCAGGCCGAACACGCCCAAGACAATCCAGCCGATCTTGTCGGCGATGGCCGCCGCATCAATGCCAAGCCCGACGGAGAGAAAGAACAGCCCCAGCAGCAGCCCCTTGAAGGGCTGCATATCGGTTTCGGCTTGATGGCGAAACTCCGTCCCCGCCAGCACCAGCCCTGCCAGAAACGCCCCCAGCGCCATGGACAGGCCGCCGAGCCCGGTGGCCCAGCCAGTGCCCAGCACGATCAACAGGGAGGTGGCGGTGAAAAGTTCGGTGCTGCGGGTCACGGCCACCATGCGCAACAGCCGCCCCATGGTGAAACGGCCCACCAGCAGGATGACCACGACGGCGAGCGCCGCCTTGCCCAGGGCCAGGGCCATGGCCAGCGGGATCGACTGATCCGGCGGCCCCGCCAGCACGGCGGCGAACAGCAGCAGCGGCACCACCGCCAGATCCTGGAACAGCAGCACAGCAAAGGTCGTGCGGCCGGTGGGCGACGCCACCTCCCCCCGCTCGATCAGCAGCTGCACCACCACCGCCGTGGAGGACAGTGCCATACCACCCCCCAGCAGAATCGCGGTTGAGGGTGACAGGCCCAGGGCGGCCGCCACCGTCGCCACCACGCCCCCAGTGATGAGAAATTGTGCCGTGCCCAGGCCGAACACCCAGCGCCCCAGGGCCCGCAGACGATCAACCGATAATTCCAGCCCGATCAGGAACAGCAGGAAGACCACGCCCAGCTCTGCCACCGCGCGGATCGGCTCAACCTCCCGCACCACGCCGAACCCTGTCGGCCCCAGCACCAGCCCCGCCCCCAAATAGCCCAAAACAGGGCTGATTCGCAGCCGATGAAGGAGTAGGATGCAGATAACCGCCACGGCAAGGAACAACAGCCCTTCATCCATCATGGGCACGCCATGGGCAGCCGGCTCTGCGGCATGGTTCGCCGTTTCCGCGATGTCCAACGCTTGTCCTCCCCGGGTGACCTCTGGTTGGAACATCCCTAGCAGGGAGTCGTTGCATTTCCGAGAGGTTTGAAGGGGCTGAAGACAAGTTTCCCCATGAGCGGTTACGTCTTCCCAACCGGAAACTGGTGCTCCCAAGCCGGCTTCCGACATGAAGCCAGGAGGAACGACACATGGAAAAGCCTGAGATGCAGAAGACCGCCGATCCCGAGCGGCTGGCGGAAAGCGAATGGCGGCAGGCGGACAAGGCCAGGCTGGTCGCCGCCCGCCACCCGTCCGCACGCGCCGTGAGCCCCAAGGGTGACGAGGCGACGCTGCGGGCCGTGGAATGGGCCAAGGCACGGCCGACCGACCATCTGCGCCGCAAAGGGCTGGTGGGCAGCCAGCAGGAACGGCCGCGCAAGCCTTAAAACGGTTATTTCTGAGTGATACCAACCCGCCTAAAGGCCAACCTTTAGGCGGGTTGGAAGCCGGCGACCGCCGGCCCGCGCCACGTGGCGCGCAAGCCAAGGGCGCGGATGCGCCCGCCCGGCGACTGAGGGAACAAAAAATCTCCCTTGATCGGTCACGATCAAGGGAGATTTGTATGAGATACTCCCTTTAATAAGTGCGCTGGGCATATTACCATTCACTCTTCCTTTGGTAGAGGGTGATATGTCCAGCGATCTTTTTCGTATTATCGATATCGGCCTGGGATTGATCCTGATCTATATGTCGCTCAGCGTCGTCGTCACCGCGATGACGGAGACGATTGCTGGGCTGCTGAAACTGCGTGCCTCCACCCTCGAACGCGGGGTGATCTGGCTGTTACAGGGCAGCAGGGGCGATCCGGCGACGACGGCTTCACCCCCGCCTTCTTCCTTGGGTAGCATAGCCGACAAGGTGATGGCCCATCCGCTGATCAATGGCAGCGCCAGCGGCGGGGCCGCCGCCACCATTCCGCCGCGCATTTTCGCCCTGACCCTGCTGGATGTGTTGCACCAGACCGAGGATGCCGCCGGTGCCATGGCGCAATCCGTCAAGGCCCCGTCGGAGCCGGGTTTCAGCTTTGCAGATGCGCGGCAAACCATCACCAAACTTCCAGACGGACCATTGAAGAACAACCTGCTGCTGGTGCTGGCCGATGCGGAGCGGCGCGCAGTGGCCGTGGAGGATGCGCTGGCCCAATGGTACGATCAGGGCATGGCGCGCGTCAGCGAATGGTATCGCAAACGCATCCAGCGCATCACCCTGGTGCTGGGTATCCTGGTGGCAGTGATGGTCAATGCCAACACCATCCATATTGCCGAGGTGCTGTGGCAGGATGATATTGCTCGCCAGGTGACGCTGAGTGCGGCCCTCCAGGCCAGCAAAGACGCCGCCCCCGGCAGTGGTTGCACACCGGTGACACAGCCGCAGGATGACGCGGCGGTGACGGCAGCGATCCGCTGCCAAACGGGAGCTGCCATGCAGGCCTTCCGCGACGTTGGCGCGTTACCCATCGGCTGGGGACAGAATATTGAGGATATCGGCCGGCAAAAAGGCTGGGTGACCCTGATCCTCGGCTGGTTGCTAACCGGCTTTGCCCTGCAGATGGGGGCACCCTTCTGGTTCGATCTGCTGCAAAAGCTGATGAAAATGCGCAGTACCCTGTCGGCGACGGGCTTCCTGGCCCAGGGTGGAGCGCAGCCGGAAAGCGCAGCCGCACCCCCGGCTCGGCAGACCCAGAGCGACAGCACCGCCCCGGCAACGAACAGCTGATCCCGGCCAGCCCCGGATCAGCCCTCCGCGTCGCCGGCATCCGGCTCCGGCTTGCGCTGTTTCTTGCGCCCGGAAAGGGCAGCCAGGATACCGTGAAAGGTGCGGACTTCCTGTTCGGTCATGGCGCAGCGCTGCAGGGTGTTGCGCACATTGCGGATCATGGAGGGGCGCTTGTCCGGATGGGTATAGAAACCGGTCAGGTCCAGTTCGCCTTCCAGATGTTCGAACAGATTCTGCATTTCCGCCTTGGTGGCGGGGCGGCTGGCGCCGGTATGCAGATAGCGGTCTTCCACTTCCTGCCCGGCGATCCACCATTCATAGGCCACCAGCAGGACCGCCTGCCCCAGATTGAGGGAGGAAAAGCCGGGATTGAGCGGGATGGAAATCAGCGTGTCGGTGAGCGTGATATCATCATTCACCAGCCCGGTACGCTCCGGCCCGAACATCAGGCCGATTTTGCGCCCGGCATCCCAATGGGCGCGCATTTCCGCCGCCGCTTCGCGCGCCGTCACCACGGGCTTCACCAGATCGCGGACACGGGCGGCGGTGGAATAGACCTTGTGCAGATCGGCAATCGCCGCCTCTGTGCTGTCGAACAGCTTCACATTATCCAGCACCAGGGTGGCACCGGCAGAGGACGACACCGCCTTTTCATTTGGCCAGCCGTCGCGCGGGTTGACCAGACGCAGGTCGGTCAGCCCGCAATTCAGCATGGCGCGGGCGCAGGCACCGATATTCTCCCCCATCTGCGGTTGGATGAGGATGACGGCAGGCCCTTCACCATCGGCCTGCGTCTTGGATAACAGCTTCTTGTTCGTACCGCTGGACATGGAACCCGCAACCTTAACGCCAAAGTGTCAAGGCAACGGCCCCTGTCAGGCCGCCGCCACAGGCTTGTCGATAGCGGCACCGGACCGGTAGAGGCAATAGGTAATGCTGTCCGACAGCGCATTGAAGCTGGCATCAATGACATTGGCGGACACACCCACCGTTACCCAGCGGTGACCATAACGGTCTGCCGTTTCGATCAGCACCCGCGTTACCGCCTTGCTGCCATCCTGGGCCGACAGGATGCGCACCTTGTAATCCACCAGGCGCATACCCTCCAGCGCGGGATAGACGGGGATCAAGGCCTTGCGCAGCGCCTGATCCAGCGCGTTGACGGGGCCATTGCCCTCCGCCACCGTCATTACCGGCTGGCCGTCACCATTGGCGGACGGCACTTCCACCTTGGTGGTCGCCTCCGACAGGGTTACCAACTCGCCCTTGGAATTCCAGCGGCGTTCATCCAGCACGCGGAAAGCGGCAAGGCGGAAATAATCCGGCACCTGCCCCAAGGCCCGGCGGGCCAGCAGTTCAAAGCTCGCCTCCGCCCCATCATAGGCATAGCCTTCGAATTCCAACCGTTTCACCTGCTCGACCAACTGGCCGATCCGTTCATCCTTGGGGTCAACCTCCACCCCCACCTCCCGCAGGCGGGCCAGGATGTTGGAGCGCCCCGCCTGATCGGAGACCAGCACATGACGGCGATTGCCGACCAGTGACGGGTCGACATGCTCATAGGAGCTGGGGTCTTTCTCGACGGCGGAGACATGCAGGCCGCCCTTATGGGCAAAAGCGCTTTCACCGACATAGGCGGCGTGGCGGTTGGGGGTGCGGTTCAGCCGTTCATCCAGCATCCGGCTGACATGGACCAGCCGGGCCAGACCATCACGGCTGACGCCGGTATCGAACCCCATCTTCACGGTCAGCGTCGGGATCAGAGACAGCAGGTTGGCGTTACCGCAGCGTTCGCCCAGACCGTTCAGCGTGCCCTGGATCATCCGCGCCCCGGCCCGCACAGCGGCCAGGGAATTGGCCACGGCATTTTCGGTGTCATTGTGGGTGTGGATGCCGATATGGCTGCCGGGAATCACGCTGGCCACACGGGCGACGATCTGTTCCACCTCATCGGGCAGGGTGCCACCATTGGTGTCGCACAGCACCACCCAGCGGGCACCCGCCTCATAGGCCGCCTTCGCGCAAGCCAGCGCGTATTCGGGATTGGCCTTGTAACCATCGAAGAAATGTTCGGCATCGAACAAAGGTTCGCGGCCGCGTGCCTTGATCTCCCGGATACTGTCGGCGATCAGGGTCAGATTCTCCTCACGCGGAATGCCCAGCGCGACATCGACATGGAAATCCCAGCTTTTACCAACAATGCAAACCGCCTGGGCCGGGCTGTCCAGCAGCGCCGACAGGCCAGGATCGTTGGACGCGCTGCGGCCGGGCCGGCGCGTCATGCCGAACGCCGTAAAGGTGGCGCGGCCCAGCTTCGGCGGGTCGGCAAAAAAGGCATCGTCGGTGGGGTTGGCACCGGGCCAGCCGCCTTCGACATAATCAACGCCCAGCGCGTCCAGCTCCTGCGCGATGGCAATCTTGTCCGCCACGGTGAAATCAACGCCCGAGGTCTGGGCGCCGTCGCGCAGGGTGGTATCGTAGAGATAGACGCGGTTCGTTTCGTTCATATTACAAGGCCAAATAGAAATGACATTGCCGAACATGGCAAATCCGCGCCGACGGATCAATGGTCATGCGCGCATAGCCATTGGTCGGCGGCGTTCTTTGGCCTAGATAGGGACCAGCATCGTGGGCTTCAGCGGCGGCACCCCTTGACCGCCGGGGGATGGATGGACGTGACGAACATGCTGGAATGGCGCATCAGCGACCAGCCGGTGGAATATCCGGACGCCTTGGCCTTTATGGAGGCGCGGGTGGCCGACATCCGCGCCGGCAGCGCCAGCGAATGCGTCTGGCTGCTGGAACATCCCCCGCTCTACACCGCCGGCACATCGGCCAAGGCCGCTGACCTGCTGACGGCGCAGTTCCCCGTCTATGATGCCGGGCGCGGCGGGCAATATACCTATCACGGGCCGGGCCAGCGCATCGGCTATGTCATGCTGGACGTGTCCGCCCGCGGCGGCGATCTGCATGATTTCGTCTGGCGGCTGGAGGAATGGCTGATCCGTACCCTGGCCCAGTTCGCTGTGAAGGGCGAACGCCGCTGCGGCCGGGTGGGCGTGTGGATCGACATGACGCCCTATGGCAGACCGGGTCAGGAAGCCAAGATCGCCGCCCTTGGTGTGCGAATCCGGCGCGGCGTCAGCTTTCATGGCGTCTCCTTAAATGTGGAGCCGGACCTGAACCATTTTGGCGGCATCGTCCCCTGCGGCATCAAGGAACATGGCGTCACCTCGCTGGCCGATCTGGGGCACATCGTCTCCATGGACGAGGTGGACATGGCCATGCAGGCGGCCTTCCTGGAAGTGTTCGGACCCGACGCCGTGGCGCGGGAAACCTGTGCCGTGACGGAGAATGCCGATGGATAAGCACCGTTCCATCACCGCCATCGTGCTTTATGCCGCAGGCGGGGCGGCCATCCTGGTCTCCATGTTCATGCTGGTGGCACCAACGGCCGAGACCTATGGGCCGGCCCTGGTCGGCCTGCTGCTGGGGGTGGCCCTGGCCGGGCTAGGCCGCGCCTGCCAGCACCTGTCGCGCATCCGCGCGCTGCTGGAAGCCCGGGGCTAGCCAACGCCAAGGCCGGGCATCATGCCAAGGGGCATCAGCCCCGGCCCCGCGCGGGAATCGGCAGGGCCATAGGGGCCGCCATACCTTCGCCATGCCATTCGGCCAGCAGGCCGCCCTCATCGGTGCCGGTCAGCGACAGCCAGTTGCGCACCGTCAGCAGGCGCTTTTCCTTGCCCGGCATCGGCTCCATGGTCAGGCGCAGGCCGCCGCGCAGCTTCTCCGGCTTGGCGGCCATCCGCTCCATCATATCCACCGCCAGCCCGTGCGGGGCCGGATGCACGATGCCGGAACTGACGCATTGGCGCAGGGTGACATCGCCGCTGTCGATACGGCCATTCGCCCCCAGATGCACCTCCCCCGACAGGATGGTGACGGCGCAATTCTGCCGGCGACTGAAATCCAGCAATGCCTCCACCACCTGCAGCCATTCCTGCGTATGGGCGGGGCTGCGCCACTGGTCGCGCAGGTCATCTTCCATCTTCTGCCGGCCGGGGATGAGGTTCAGCACCCGTTCCAGCAGCCCGAAGGAGGGGAAGATCAGCGGCACGCTGGACATCACCAGCAGATGCCCGCAGGCGGAAAAATGCTCCAGCCAGCGGGGTAGATGCCGCAGGCTGCGCGGGGAAAAGACCTGATCGGGCCGCCGCTCACTGCGCAGATCCGGCGCCAGAATGCCGATGCCATTGACCATGATGCCCTGGGTGAAGCCCGGCGGCTCCGGCGCCATCAGGGTTTCAATCGGGTCATCATCCGTCATGCCGATCTGGAACAGCCGGAAGGCGCGGCGGGCGGCGCGGTAAATCGCCTGATAGACCGGGCTTTGCAGCAGCGAGTCGGGGTGGGAACCCCAACCATCAATGATATCGTGATCATCCCACATGCGCAGGCCCGGCACGCTGGCCAGCATGGCGGCGGCCTCCGGCTGGTTCCAGGCATGACGGTATGTCGCCAGATACCAAGCATCCAGCTCCCGCTCCAGATCCGGCGACTCCTTGGCATCCACCCGGCGCATCAGGGGGCGGGATGCGGCCTCCTTCAAGGCGGGTAGCTGCTCCCATAACCCATCAGCATAGACCTGATCGCCGCCCATCAGCATCAGATGGAACGGGTTGGCCCGGTGGCGGCCCAGCAGATGGCCCCACATGGCATTCCGCGACAGGCCTTCCGCCTGGATGGTGCTTTCATCCTCACAACCGCCGCAGGCATTATAGGCGATGCGCGGGGCCATGGCGGTGCCGGGCACGGTGAAACGCCAGCGCCGTTCCTCCCCCTGGAAACCATAGGCGGCATGGCCATCCTGCAAGCCGCGTGGCACGGCGAAATCATACCGCCAAAGCTGCATTGGTCCGCTGGGGCAGGGCTGGGCATGGGCGTCGGACAGGTTCGGCCCCAACGGGGGCATCTCGGCCCAGGCATGAAGGAAGCGCGGCGGCACGGACAGCAGCACGCCCTCCACCAGCAGATCAGGCGGCTCCTGATCACCCTCCAGCAGGAAGGTGGCCGATACCCGCCAGCGCGCGGCCGACCCGGTGGCCCCACCACTGCCGCGCGCGTGCAGGATCGGCCCCAGCAGGATCACCTGCGGGCGCGGGGGCGGCCGTTTCCGTCGCGGCGGGGTGGGGTTCATCAAGGCTGTTGCGTGGGAGACGGGATGGGGCGGCGCATCATGGCCGGAACAATGGCCGGCAGGAAAGGCCATATTGTGGCGTCCGGCCGCCCTTTCAATGGGCGCGCGGGCCGCTATGCCGGCGCAGCAGGCTCAACATCTGTTCCGGCACCGTCTCCTCCAGCACAGGGTCATAAAGCTGATGCAGGGCTTCCGTGTTGCGCTGATAGCGCTTCAACAGCTCGGCGGCGGCCGGGTCGGCTGCCAGGGCGGCTTCCACCTCCCGGCGCTGGGCCTGGGAAAGGGCACCATCCATATAGGCGTTGATATCGCTCATGGTCAGCCGTTTCATGTCATCACTATATCTGGAACGAAACAATCACCAGTGGCCGTGCCTTGCACATCGATCAGCGGCCTGTTCAACAACATATGCCCGGCCCGTATGTTCCGTGCCCGTTTACCCGCCTTGTCTGAGCCGGGGTACCCCGGTCGGATATGGTATATCAGCGCGGCGGCCAGCGCCATCCACTTCCCCGGCGCGGCGGGGTTGCGACAGGGGTAACAAAGCGTTTCGTTGCGTATTGTTGACACAAAATCAATATTAGACAGAGAAAATGCCCTTCTCCCCCAAGTCGGGAAGCGTGACCGGCGCGGCCGGCCGGATGGTATGGGAAAGACAGTTACCTATGGATGCCCGTTTCAAATCCCGTGAGATCGGTCGCAAGGCGCTGGATGTCGATGCACTGAAACGTTCCTTTGTTGAATGGCTGGTCTATTCCGTCGGCAAGGATGCCCGCGCCGCCACCCGGCGCGACTGGTTCAACAGTGCCGCCCTGGCCGTGCGGGACCGGGTGGTGGATCGCTGGATGGACACCACCCGCGCCGTCTATGCCGCCGACGCCAAGCGTATCTACTACTTCTCCATGGAATTCCTGATCGGGCGTCTGCTGCATAACAACCTCTCCAATCTGGGGCTGGTGGAGGAGGCGCGCGAAGCGCTGGACCGGCTGGGCCTGCGCCTGGAAGAGGTGCTGGAGATGGAGCCGGACCCGGCGCTGGGCAATGGCGGGCTGGGCCGGCTGGCCGCCTGTTTCCTGGACAGCATGGCCACCCGCAACCTGCCCGGCTATGGCTATGGCATCCGTTACGAATATGGCCTGTTCGAACAGGAATTCGATCATGGCTGGCAGGTGGAAACGCCGGACAACTGGCTGCGCTTTGGCAATCCGTGGGAATTCGCCCGACCGGAAGTGCTGTACCCTGTGCATTTCTATGGCCATGTGGAGCGGGTGCGCGATGGGCGCGGGATTGAGCGCGCCCAATGGACCGGCACCGACATGGTGCACGCCATGGCCTTCGACACGCCGGTGGTCGGCTATGGCGGGGAGACGATCAACACGCTGCGCCTCTGGTCCGCCCGTGCCGCGCATGATTTCAGCTTCAGCGACTTCAACGACGGTGATTATCTGAAGGCGGTGGAAGGCAAGGTTCTGTCAGAGAATCTGTCCCGCGTGCTCTACCCCAATGACGCGACGGAGGTGGGGCGGGAGCTACGGCTGAAGCAGGAATATTTCTTCACCAGCGCCAGCATCCAGGACATCCTGCGCCGTTACCTGCAGCATCACCGCGATTTTGACAGCTTGCCGGACAAGGCGGCGATCCAGTTGAACGACACCCATCCCGCCATCGGCATTGCCGAGCTGATGCGGCTGCTGATCGACCAGCACGGGTTGGAATGGGAACATGCCTGGGATGTCACCCGCCGCACCTTCAGCTATACCAATCACACCCTGTTGCCGGAGGCGCTGGAATCCTGGCCGGTGCGGCTGCTGGAACGGGTGCTGCCCCGCCATATGCAGATCATTTACGAGATCAATGCCCGGTTCTTGAATCAGGTGAAGGCCCACGCTGATGTGGCCACCATCCAGCGCCTGTCGCTGATTGATGAGAATGGCGACCGGCGGGTGCGCATGGGCAATCTGGCCTTTCTGGGCAGCCACAAGGTCAATGGTGTCTCGGCCCTGCATACGGACCTGATGCGCAAGACGGTGTTCGCGGATTTCCACCGCGAGTTCCCCGACCGCATCACCAACAAGACCAATGGCATCACCCCGCGCCGCTGGTTGTTGCAGGCCAACCCGGCCCTGTCGGCCCTGATCACCAGCCGCATCGGTGCCGGCTGGGTGATGGATCTGGAACAGTTGGGCGCCCTGCGGGAGCGGGCGGACGATCCCGTCTTCCGGGAAGAATTCCGGCGCGCCAAGCGCCAGAACAAGAAGCGGCTGGCCGCCTATATCGCCCGGCACCTGAAGGTGGATATCGATATTGACAGCATGTTCGATGTGCAGGTGAAGCGCATCCACGAATATAAGCGCCAGTTGCTGAACCTGTTGCAGACGGTGGCGTTGTATAATGACATCCGCGACAATCCCACCCGCGAATTTGTGCCTGTCACCAAGATCCTGGCCGGCAAGGCGGCCCCCGCCTATACCCAGGCCAAGCTGATCATCAAGCTGGCCAATGACATTGCACGGGTGATCAATCAAGACCCGGTGGTGAAGGGGCGGCTGCGGCTGGTGATGCTGCCCAATTACAATGTCACCCAGGCCGAACTGATCATGCCGGCGGCCGACCTGTCCGAACAGATTTCCACGGCGGGGATGGAGGCATCAGGCACCGGTAACATGAAGCTGGCCCTGAATGGGGCGCTGACCATCGGCACCCTGGACGGGGCCAATGTGGAAATGCGCGATCATGTGGGGGCGGAGAATATCTTCATCTTCGGCATGAACGCGGCAGAGGTGCAGGAACTGCGCCAGGGTGGCGCCTTTGACCCGCGCCAGGTGGTGGCCACCAATCCGCGCCTGAAACGGGCGCTGGACATGATCGGGTCTGGCATCTTCTCCCCCGACGATCCGCGCCGTTTCCAGCCCATTGTCGACAGCCTGCTGAATGGCGACCATTTCCTGGTGACGGCGGATTTCGAGGATTACTGCAACACCCACGCAACGGCGGCGGAACTGTATCGCAGCCAGGACGAATGGACGGCCAAGGCCATCTTGAACACGGCCGGCATGGGCTGGTTCTCGTCTGACCGCACCATCATGGATTATGCGACAGAGATCTGGAACGTGGCGCCGGTGCTGCCGATAACGGGCGACGCCGATTGAGCCTGTGATGCCAAGGGGTATAGGGACAATGCCCCTTGGCATCACAGACGCTTCAGACGGGACGGAATTCAGCCGGTGCGCGGTGTCAAACCACCCGGCAGATCGCCTCAATCAGCGAGGCCGGCACCAGCAGCGACAAGGGGGCCAGCAGAATCAACAGCACCCCCATGGCGCGGCGCAGGGCCGGGCGGCGGGCCCAGGCAACGATGCGGCCATAGCCGATGGCGGCCAGCGTGACGGCGGGCAGCGTGCCCAGCCCGAAACCAGCCATCACCAGCATTCCCTGCGGGGCGCTGCCGGCCAGCATGGCATAGAACAGGGCGGCATAGACCATGCCGCAGGGCAGGAAACCCCAGAGGATGCCGGCCAGCGGCCCGGCAATCCGGCCATGGCGACGCAGCATCTCCAGCCCCTTGCCGATGGGGGCCAGCAGCCGGTCGAAAATGGACAGCGGCGGGGCCAGACCGGTCAGCGAAAAGCCGATCCAGCCGAGCGTGACGGCGGCGGCCCATTGCATGACGCGATAGGCCTCCCGCTGGTCGAACATGCCGTAAAAGCTGGAGCCCAAGGCCCCGACCACGGCCCCGGCCAGCATATAGGCCAGCACCCGGCCGGCCTGCAGCCCCAGCAGGGGCAGCAAGGGGCGGGATGTCTCCCGCCCCGGTGTCAATGCCATCAGCAGGCTGCCGGCGATACCGCCACACATGGCGGCACAGTGCAGCGCACTGGCCAGCCCCAACAGAAACCCGCCGATGAAATTGACTTCTTCCATAGGAACCTAAAACAAGTGAATGGGACCGCAGGGGTCAGTGATGGTCCCCCGCCCCCTGCGCCTCCGGGTCTTCGCCACCCTTCAGCGCCAGCAGGGCCAGCGCCAGGATCAGCAGCGGTACGGCGATCAGCGCGGCATAGAAGGCCACATCGATACCGATTACCACCACGCCGCCGATCAGCAGCAGGATGACATTGCCCAGCGTCCAGGGCAGCAGTTGGTCGCTGAACAGGCTGGCCCCGAAACGATACAGCCGGCCGGGCACCGTTGCCAGCACGCTGAGCGCGGCCAAGGGGCGCAGCAGCGGCTGGGCGATGCTGAGCGCAACACCGATGCCCATGACGACAGCGGCCCCGACCAGCCCCAGCGGAATGGCCAGCGCCTTGCCCAGCAGGCCCAGGCCTTCACCGGCCAGCTTGGCCGGGGCGCTGTCACCGGGATTCTTGGGCAGGCTGCGGATGGCCAGCCACACGCCATAGGCCAGGGCCAGCAGGGCCACCGCCACTGCCGTGCCGATCAGCCCACCCATCAGATAGCCCGCCAGTGCGGCCATGACCAGATTGATCGCCCCGCGCAGCAACTCATTCATCTTTCAACCCCTCCAACCTTATCGTCCGGTTCATTCAGAATGCGCTGGGCAGCGCCATCCAGGTCATCATACTGGCCATTATCCAGGCTCCAGAAAAAGCCCACCAGGCCCAATCCGCCCAGCCCCAGGGCCAGTGGTATCAGGAAAAGGATCACGTCCATCGGCCCCACCCCGCGCGCAGCGCGTTCAAGGTCACGGTCAGGGAACTGACCGACATGGCAATGGCGGCCGCAAGCGGCGTGACATGCCCCGTCATCGCCACCGGCACCAGGGCGGCATTATAGATGGCCGCAATGATCATGTTCTGCCGCATCAGGCCCAGCGCCCGGCGGGAAATCCGCATCGCTTCCGGCAGCAGCGTCAGCCGGCCCGCCGGCAGCACGATATCCGCCGCGCACTGGCTGACCGGGGCGCCATGGGTGAAGCTGGCGGAAACATGCGCGCCCGCGAGCGCCGGCGCATCATTCACCCCGTCGCCCACCATCAGCACATGGGCACCCTGGGCGCGCAACGCCTCCAGCACTGCCAGCTTGGCGGCCGGGTCGGCCGCGGCCACGGCCGGTACCGCCAGCCGCTTGGCCAGGTCCATCACCGGCCCCTGCGCGTCGCCGGACAGGATGGAGGGGGCAAGGCCGGCGCGTTTCAGGTCAGCCACCAGCCCCGCCGCCTCTGCCCGCACCGTATCGGCAAAGCGGAAACAGACGGGCGGCAGGCCGGGACGGGAGAGCCAGACGGTCGATGCCGCCTCCATCTCGCCTGCGCCAAAACCCGGCGGCACCCCGCAGAAGCCGGCCGAGCCCAGGCGCACCGCACCCTGTGGCCCCTGCCATTCCAAGCCGGCGCCCGGCACCTCCTGCACATCGCCCGTCAGTTCCACCGCCGATCCGGCGGGAACCGCCGCGGCGAGCGCGCGGGCCAGCGGGTGCAGGCTGTGCGCGGCCAGCCCCGCCGCCAGGGCCAGCGCCGCCGGATCGCGCGACGGGTCGCGCAGCAGGCGCGGCCGGCCCTCTGTCAGGGTGCCGGTCTTGTCCAGCACCACCCGGTCCACAACGGCCAGCCGTTCCAGCACATCGCCGCCGCGCAGCAGAATGCCCCGGCGCAGCAACGCCCCCCGGCTGACCACCTGCACCGCCGGCACCGCCAGCCCGATGGCGCAGGGGCAGGCGATGATCAGCACCGCGACGGCATAGAGCAGCGAGGTGGCAAAACCCGCCCCGCCCAGGAACAGCCAGTAAAGGAAGGTGCCTGCCGCGCAGGCATGGATGATCGGCGTCCAGATGGCGGACACCTTGTCGGCCAGCGCCACCAGATGGCCCCGGCGCGTTTCCGCCGCCTCCACCAGACGCGCCATTTCCGCCAGATGGCTGTCGGCCATGGCACGGTCGGCGCGCAAATGCAGCGCCCCACCGCCATTGATCATGCCGGCCACCAGCACATCGCCGGGGGCCACGGACAGCGGCACCGGCTCCCCCGTCACGGCAGCGCGGTCCATCTCGCTATGGCCGGACAGGATGGTGCCATCCACCGGCACCTGTTCGCCAGGACGCACCAGCAGCACCATGCCGGGCAGGATGTCAGCCGCGCGCAGATGCGCCAGCGTGCCATCCTCCATCACTCGTGTCGCCCCGCGCGACTGCATCAGCAGGAACTGTTCCAGCGTCTGCCGCGCCCGCGCCCGCACGCGGAATTCCAGCACCCGGCCCAGCAGCAGCACAAACAGCAGCGACGCGGCACTGTCGAAATAGACATGCGGGCCACCGCGCAGCAGCTCCACCACAGAGATGCCCAACGTCAGCAGCAGGCCCAGCGTGATCGGCACATCAATATTGGTCCGCGCCGCGCGCAGCGCATTCCAGGCGGAGCGGTAGAACAGCCGCCCGCCATAAAGCACCGCCGGCACCGCCACCAGCCCGCTGATCGCCTGCAGCAACAGGCGGGTTCCGTCGGTCATATCGGTGGCGAAACCAACCCAGACCGGGATGGACAGCATCATGGCATTGCTGGCGGCAAAGCCGGCCACGGCCAGGGCGCGCAACAGGTTGCGCCAGCTCTGCTGGTCGCTGCTTTCCAGGAATTCCGGATCGAAGGGCACCACCTTGTAGCCCGCCGCCTCAATCCGCGCGGCCAACCGGTCCGCCTCAGCAGCATCGCCCTGCCAGCGCAGGCTCAGGCGGCGCAGTGTCAGGTTCAACCGCGCCTCGGTCACCCCCGGTTCGGCCGCCACCGCCCCTTCCACAGCCTGGATGCAGGCGGCGCAATGCGCCCCCTCCACCAGCAAATTCAGCCGGCATTCCACCCCGTCGCGGTCAACGAAGCCCAGCACGGAACCCTGTTCCGGCAGGGTCCGCTGATCGGACGGGAAGGTGCCGGCCAGCGCTGTCACGGCCAGACCTCAATTTCGACAATGCGGGCCACATGATCGCTGCCCCGGTTCACCGTCAGGCGCACGAACCAGCGGCCGGCCAGCGGCAGCTTCACCGGCAGCACCGCTTCACCACGAGAAGTGGTTTCCGTCGCCAGTTCGACGATCTGCGGGAACTTGGTCATCCGTTCCGCCTGCGCAACGATATGTGCTTCCACAGGCTCCCCGTTGGCATCGGTCACCTGCAGGGTCAGCCGCCCAGCCAGCGGGCCGGTCGGTTCAAACCGGGTCTGCACCTGCCAGCCCAGGGCGGCCTCGGCTGCCTGTTCCTTCAGCACCTCATTATAACCGATACCGGTGGCATAGGGCTGGTCCGTCACCAGACCGGGGAAGGTCTTCACCGCGATGGATACGAAGACGCCCTGTACCGAGAAGAGCAGCAGGAAAAAACCCACGAAAGCAAAGGGAATCCAACGGTCCCGCTTCATGATTCCGGCCCCCAGAACTGGGTTTCCACCGTGCCCAGCAACCGCCCGTCCCGCGCATCCTGCACCAGCAGATGCAACGGAGAGCGGCCCTTGGCGTCGGCCCCCGCCGGGCGGGTGATCAGCAGGCGTTCGCGCAACTCGCGCTGATCCAGCGTCACCTCAACCGTTTCGGAACCGGCATGATCCCCACTGCTGGCCAGTCTCAGCAAACCCGCCTCCCCTTCCGCCAGACGCAGGCGCAGGGTGGACAGGCCCGGTTCACGGGCCTGGATATGCAGCAGGAAATCATTGCGGATGCCGCCGTCGGACAGGCGCACGAACAGCGGGTTGCGCTGCGGGTCCAGATCGGCGCGCAACGGGCTCAGCGTCAGCATGGCGAACAGGGCCGCCCCCAGCGCCAGCAGCGCCACCGACAAAAACAGCATCGGCTTGGCCGCGAGGGGACGCGGCAGCGTCTTGGTCCAGCTTTTGGCGTTGGCATTCGTTTCGCTGTCAAAACGGATCAGGCCCTTGGGGCGGCCGATCTTTTCCATCACCGTATCGCAGGCATCGACACAGAGGCCGCAGCCGATGCAGCCCATCTGCAGCCCATCGCGGATATCAATCAGGGTGGGGCAGACGGCGACGCAGCGGGTGCAGTCGATACAGTCGCCGCGCGTGCCGCCCGGCTCCCCGCCCAGATCCTCCCGCAGGGGAATGCGCTTACGGCCCCGGCTTTCACCGCGCCAGGCCTGATAGGTGACCACCTGGCTGTCACGGTCCAGCAAGGCCGCCTGAAAGCGCGGCCAGGGGCACATATGCAGGCAGACGCGCTGCTTGGCATAAACACCCAGCAGCCAGGTCAGGCCGCCAATGATCAGCACCGCGCCATAGGAACCGGGGGCGGCCGACCCGCCCAGCAGGCGGCCAGCCAGCGTCGGTGCATCGGTGAACCAGCAGGCAAAACCGAACCCGGTCAGCAGGGCGATGGTGATCTTCACCAGCACCGGCGGGATGCGGCGATGTTCACAGAACCGGTCCACCGCGAAGAACAGGTCGGTCCACACCGTTTGCGGGCAGGCAAAGCCGCACCAGACGCGGCCTGCCAGCGCTGTGGCATAAAACAACAGAGAGGCGGCCCCCACCAGCAGGCCCACGGCGATCGGTAGATCCTGCGGCCAGAATTCCCAGCCGAACAGGAACAGCCGCCGGCCCGGCAGGTCGAACAGGATTGCCTGACCCGGCAGGTCAGGCCCCCGGTCCCAGCGCAGGAACGGCACCAGGAAAAACCAGCCGAGCAGCAGGCTGGCCAGCCCCGTCTTGATGCGGCGATAGCGGCCGCTGGCTGTGGCGGGGACGCCCTTCATCACTCACCCCCGCCCAGGCCATGGACATAGAGTGCCAGCATCCGCAGCGATTCCTCATTGAGGCGGCTGGCAAAGCTGGGCATGGAGCCCATGCGCGGGCTGGTGATCTGGTGGATGATGGCGTCGCGGCTGCCACCATAAAGCCAGATGGCATCGTTCAGGCGCGGCGCACCGAAATCACGCCCGCCCTCGCCATTCTCCCCATGGCAGCCGGCGCAATTATCCTTGAACAGGGCGGCACCCGGCAAGGCGGCGCGGCTGTCCGCCTTGGACTTGTCGGCCAGCGTCAGCACATAATCCGCGACATTGCCGATCTGTTCCTTGGACAGGCTGTCGCCAAACACCGGCATGGCCGACTGACGGCTATCCGCATCCTCGTTGCGGATACCGTGGCGCACCGTCTGCACGATATCGGCGGGCTTGCCGCCCCACAACCAGTCATCGTCCAGCAGCGCCGGGAACTGGCCCTGCTGGCCGCCACCACCCACACCATGGCAAGGCGCGCAATTTTCATTGAAGAGCGCGCGGCCGCCGGCCTGCACGAAACGGCGCAGTTCCTCGTCCTTGGTCACTTCCTCCAGCGGCACGGCCATCAGGCGCTGGCGCCAGGGTGCCTGGGCAGCCGCGGCGATGGCTTGGTCCTCCCGCAGCTCCCCGCTCGACGACCAGCCAAGCAGGCCCGGCTCCAGACTCTTGGTCGTGGCGAAGGAGGGCATCAGCCACAGATAGATCAGCGCCACCATGATGGAGATCAGGAAGGTCGTGATCCACCAGGTGGGAATCGGCGTGGAGAGTTCCTTGATACCGTCCCACTCGTGACCCGTGGTCAGACGGCCGGTCAATGCATCGCGCTCACGCTGCGCCATGATCATCATCCTTGATCTGGAAAGGAATAAGCGCGTGATCGCGCATGGTCTTGCCGTTGCTGGTTCGCAGGTTCCGCCACAGCAGGGCGAAGAAGACCACCACGGCCATCACCAGCCAGGCCTGGCGCAGCAGCGACAGGATTGCCTCTTCCGTCATTATTTGGCCCCCGGATCCAGGCGGGCATCGCGGAAATCAACCAGCGTGCCCAGCACCTGCAGATAGGCGATCAGCGCATCCATTTCGGTGACGCGGTTCGGCTGGCCATCGAAATCACCCAGGCGGGCCTTGGGATAGCGGGCCAGCAGCCCATCGGTATCCACGCCGCTGGCCTGGGCCTTGGCGTCATCGATGGCGGTCTTGATCTGCGTATCGGTATAGGGCACGCCCACCTTGCGCAGGGCCGTCAGATGGTCGGGAATGCTGGTCAGGTCCAGGTCGCGGTTCTTCAGTTCGGCATAGGCCGGCATGATCGACACCGGCACCACGCTGCGCGGGTCTTCCAGGTGGGCCAGATGCCAGGCGTTGGAATATTTCAGGCCAACGCGGGCCAGATCGGGACCGGTGCGCTTGGACCCCCAGAGGAACGGGTGGTCATACATGCTCTCCGCCGCGATGGAGTAATGGCCGTACCGGTCAACCTCATCGCGGAAGGGGCGGATCTGCTGGCTATGGCAGAGATAGCAGCCCTCGCGGGTGTAGATATTGCGGCCCATCTGTTCCAGCGGGCTGTAGGGCCGCATCCCGGCCACCTTTTCCACCGTCGTTTCAATGCGGAACAGCGGCACGATCTCCACCAGACCGCCGATGGAAATCACCAGCAGGGCCAGCATGGAGAGCAGCGAGAGGCTGCGTTCGATAGTCGCGTGATTGGGCATTCTCTAGTTCCCTCCCGCCGATCAGGCCGTCACGGCCGGGGACACAGCCGCTTTATCTTCGCGGCTGGCCGGCTGGCGGATGGTCATGACGAAGTTGATGGTCATCAGGATGCCGCCGGTCAGGTAGAGAACCCCGCCCAGCGCACGGATGACGTAATAGGGGTGCAGCATCGCCACGCTGTCGGCGAACGAGTACTGCAGGAAGCCCATGGCATCATAGGCGCGCCACATCAGGCCCTGGGTGATGCCGCTGACCCACATGGCGGTGATGTAGAGCACGATGGCGATGGAGGCGATCCAGAAGTGCCATTCGACCAGACGGATGGACCAGAGCGGCCGGCGCCACAGGCGCGGCACCATGTAATAGAGCGCGCCGAACGCCACGAAGGCCACCCAGCCCAAGGCACCGGAATGCACATGGCCGACGGTCCAGTCGGTGTAATGCGACAGGGCATTGACCGACTTCAGCGCCATCAGCGGGCCTTCGAACGTGGCCATGCCATAGAAGGCCACGGCCACCACCAGGAAGCGCAGGATCGGATCGGTGCGCAGCTTACCCCAGGCGCCCGACAGGGTCATGATGCCGTTGATCATGCCACCCCAGGATGGCATCCACAGCATGATGGAGAAGGCCATGCCCAGCGTCTGCGTCCAGTCCGGCAGGGAGGTGAAGTGCAGATGGTGCGGACCGGCCCAGATATAGAGGAAGATCAGCGCCCAGAAGTGCACGATGGACAGGCGATAGGAATAGATGGGCCGTTCCGCCTGCTTGGGCACGAAATAATACATGATGCCGATGAAGCCGGCGGTCAGGAAGAACCCGACCATGTTATGGCCGTACCACCACTGGATCAGCGCATCCTGCACGCCGGAGAAGGCGGAATAGCTCTTGGTGCCCGTGATCGCCACCGGCATCGCCAGGTTATTGACGATGTGCAGCACGGCCACCGTGATGATGAAGGCCAGATAGAACCAGTTGGCCACATAGATATGCGGTTCCCGCCGGCGGGCGATGGTGCCGGCAAAGATGGCGAAGTACGTCACCCAGACGACCAGCAGCAGCAGGTCGGCATACCATTCCGGTTCCGCATATTCCTTGCTCTGGGTAATACCCATCACATAGCCGGAAATGGCGATGACCAGGAACGCCTGATAGCCCCAGAAGAACAGGTTGGCCAGACGCTTGCCGCCCCACAGCCCGACCATGCAGGTACGCTGCACAACATAGAACGAGGTGGCGATCAGCGCATTGCCGCCGAAGCCCAGAATGACGCCGGTGGTGTGAACCGGGCGCAGGCGGCCGAAACTGCCTTCCAGCCCCATATTCAGGTGCGGAAAGGCCAGCAGGGTCGCCACCCAGGTGCCGGCGGCAAAGCCGAACAGCGCCCAGATAACGGTGGCAAGCGTGAAGCGGCGGACAATCGCCTCATTCAGGCCGGGAATGGACCCGGCCGGGGCCAGGCTGGTGGATGCGGTGCTCATGCTTCTGGTCCCGTTTTCAGGGGCTGGAACAAACTCGCCGGACAAACTGCTTTTCCCACCCGTCCCGGCAAGGCTCCGGCTGGGGCCCGCGACAAAGACGACAGCCCGCCACCCGCCTTTAAGGGGCGGATGACAGGCCAGCGGGCTGCGGTTGGTGTGACTCACACGGCTGAATGTTTGGCAGAGCCATGCATTCAGCCAGCTTGTGAGACAAGCAACCATTCATGGGGTGACGCTTCTGCCATGGCGGGCGGCGTTTTGTCGACGGCGCAAGTGTCGCAGCATCGCATTGCAGCATGGCGGGAATGCCAGGGTGCCGGAATCCCAAGGGCCGCAGCACGCAAGGGGTAGCGATCAAATAGGTTGCTTCGATATGTCGCTGCGACAGCTTGTCCATATTGCAACGCAACAAAATGGAGCCAAAGCAAACCGCAGCATATTCTGCCGTCCCGCCGGGGCGAATCCCTGCCCCCACCCGCTTTACGGGGACCAGATCGGCGACACACCCCGGCGGGACGGGCCTATGCTTTGGCTTGGTTCATCCCCCCCCCCAAAGGCAGACCCCAATGCTGAAGCGCAACCGTTCCCTTCTGGATATTGACCGCGACCACCTGATCCACCCGGTCACCTCCTTCCGCGGGCACGAGGCGCGCGGGGCCACCCTGCTGCAAAGCGGCAAGGGCATGTTCCTGACGGACGTGGATGGCAAGGAACTGATCGATGCCTTTGCCGGCCTGTGGTGCGTGAATGTCGGCTATGGCCATGACAGCATTGTGGAAGTGGCGGCCGAACAGATGCGCCGCCTGCCCTATGCCACCGGCTATTTCCATTTCGGCAGCGAGCCGGCGGTGAAGCTGGCGGAAAAGCTGGTGGAGTTGAGCCCGGCCAATCTGACGCGGGTTTATTTCACCCTGGGCGGGTCGGACGCGGTGGATTCTGCCGTGCGCTACATCATCCATTATTTCAACGCCATCGGCAAACCGGCCAAGAAGCACTTCATCGCGCTGGAGCGGGGCTATCACGGTTCCTCCACCGTCGGGTCGGGGCTGACGGCGCTGGGTAACTTCCATCGCTTCTTCGATGTGCCACGCCCTTGGCAGCACCATATCCCCTCCCCCTACCCCTATCGCAGCCCGGTCGGCGGCAATGCCCAGGCGGTGATCGACCTGTCGGTGGCCCAGTTGCGCGCCAAGGTGGCCGAACTGGGGGCGGACAATGTCGCCGCCTTCTTCTGTGAGCCGATCCAGGGCTCTGGCGGGGTGGTGGTGCCGCCCAAGGGCTGGCTGAAGGCCATGCGCGAGGCTTGCCGGGAACTGGATATCCTGTTCATCGCCGACGAGGTGATCACCGGTTTCGGCCGCACCGGCCCCATGTTCGCCTGCGAACATGAAGGGGTGCAGCCGGACCTGATGACCGTGGCCAAGGGGCTGACCGCCGGCTATGCCCCGATGGGGGCGGTGCTGATGTCCGAACAGATATTCAAGGGCATCGCCGATGGGGCGGCCCCCGACCTGCCCATCGGCCATGGCTTCACCTATTCCGGCCACCCGGTCAGCGCCGCCGTGGGGCTGGAGGTGATGCGGCTTTATACGGAGGGCGGCATCCTGGCCAATGGGCAGGCCGTAGGGGCCGATTTCGCCGCCGGGCTGGCCAGCTTGGCCGATCATCCGCTGGTGGGTGATACGCGCGGCCTGGGCCTGCTGGGTGCCATCGAACTGGTCGCCGACAAGGAAAACAAGGCCCGGTTTGACAATGACCTGAAGCTGCCCGACCGGCTGTTCGCCAAGGCCTATGCGAATGGCGTGATCTTCCGCGCCTTTGCCGATGGTATCATCGGGCTGGCCCCGGCGCTGTGCTGCAACCCCGATGAAATGTCGTTGATTTTCAACCGTATCCGGCAGACGCTGGACCAGTTGCTGGAAGAGCCGGACATCCGGGCCGCCATGCGCTGAGACCAGTACCGCCCACCCCGCCTTCCCCTGCGCCCCTGGCATATTCGAGATAGGTGTTCGGCAGATGTTACCGGGACCGAAGCTAGACCGGATCGACCTGAAGATCCTGGCGCAACTCCAGCAAGCCGGCCGCATCACCAATGTGGAACTGGCCGATGCCGTGGGCCTGTCGCCCAGCCCGTGCCTGACGCGGGTGAAGCGGCTGGAAAAGGCGGGCTACATCACCGGCTATGGCGCCCATATCAACCTGAACAAGCTGGGTGAATTCCTCACCGTTTTCACCCAGGTGACGCTGACCGAACATCGCAGCGGCGATTTCTCCCGCTTCGAGACCAAAATCCGCAAGATCGATGAGATCGTGGAATGCCATCTGGTCAGCGGCGGCTATGACTATCTGCTGAAATTCGTCACCCATGGCGTGGCGCATTATCAGACAATCATCGAAGGGATGCTGGAAGGCGATTTCGGCATCGAGAAATATTTCAGCTATGTCGTGATCAAATCCCCCTTCATCAAACACCATTACCCGATCCAGACCCTGTTCGGCGATCGGCATGAGTGAGGGGGATTGCTTTCAGTAGAACGTAATCCCCTGCCTTCCCCGCGAAAGCGGGGATCCAGGAGCCACGGGGAACCACAGCTCCGTGCTCCCGGCCCCTGGCTCCCCGCTTTCGCGGGGAAGGCAAGGTAAGTGAATGCAGCCCCCCAACCGGACCCCTGCCCATGCCTGACAGCATTGCTGACCTTCTGCCGTCCCTGGTGGATTTCCGCCGTGACCTTCATGCGCATCCGGAACTGGGGTTCAAGGAACATCGCACCGCCGCCCGCATCGCCGCCGCCCTGCGCGAGGCGGGGCTGGAGGTGCATGAAGGCATCGGCGGCACCGGCATTGTCGGGGTGCTGAAGGCCGGATCGTCGGGTCGGGCCATTGCCCTGCGCGCCGATATGGATGCGCTGCCCATCCAGGAACAGACGGGCCTGCCCCATGCCAGTTGCCATGCCGGCGTGTTCCATGGCTGCGGCCATGACGGGCATTCCACCATGCTGCTGGGGGCGGCCCGGCACCTCGCCCGCACCAGGCGGTTTGACGGCACCATCCATTTCATCTTCCAGCCGGCCGAGGAAGGCTTGGGCGGGGCACGTGCCATGGTGCAGGATGGGCTGTTCCAGCGCTTCCCCAGCCAACGGGTCTTCGCCCTGCATAACTGGCCGGACCTGCCCGCCGGCACCGTGGCCACCCGGCCCGGCCCGATCATGGCGGCGGCGGACAAGTTTGAAATCACCCTGCGCGGCAAAGGCGGCCACGCCGCCATGCCGCATGTCACCCCCGATGCCGTGCTGGCGGCCAGCGATCTGGTCGGCCAGTTGAACAGCATCATCTCCCGCCGCATCCCGCCCACATCGTCGGCCGTGCTGTCGGTCACGCGTATCCAGGGCGGCCACGCCCATAATGTGCTGCCGGCGGCTGTAACGCTGGGCGGTACGGTGCGCAGTTTCGATCCCCCCGTGCAGGACACGATTGAGGCCGCCCTGCGCCAGGTGGCGGCCGGCGTGGCCCTGGCCAGCGGGACAGAAGCCGACATCACCTATGACCGCTATTACCCGGCCACCATCAATGATGCCGAGGCGGCGGAAGAGGCGCTGCGCATTGCCGCCGGCGTCTGCACTTCCGTGCGCGCGCCGGAGCCGGCCTTCACCTCAGAAGATTTCGCCTTCATGTTGCAGGCCTGCAAGGGCGCCTATCTCTGGCTGGGTCAGGGCGGGGCGTCGGCCCCGCTGCACCATCCCCACTATGATTTCAACGACGCCATCATCCCGACCGGCGTCTCCTTGTTCTGCGCATTGGCAGAATCGCGGTCATAGGCGGAGCGGGACTGGAAAATCCGGTCGGAATTGCTGAAGGCCCATTTGCTCAGCGCCTCCACCGGTTCGCGCAGCGAATGGCCCAGATCGGTCAGTTGATAATCCACCCGCGGCGGGATGGTGGGATAGATGGTGCGGCTGACCAGCCCATCACGCTCCAGCCCCCGCAGGGTCAGGGTCAGCATCCGCTGGGAAATCCCGCCGATGCGCCGCTTCAACTCGTTGAAGCGGCACGGCCCGTCTGCCAGCAGCACGACAATCAGCACGCTCCACTTGTCGCCGATGCGCGTCAGCACGCTGTTGACCATGGCGCAGCGGCCGTGGAAATCATCGCCACCGTGCATTTCCCCAGGTTGTTCAGTCACATTACTGTTACTGGGTTCCATCCATGTGCCTCCTTGCGCGGACATCGGCAGTTACCTTATGTGTCCCGGTATTCATTTTATACCATGCAAGAAGGCCCAGACCATGAAGCTTTTGCACCTCGATTCCAGCGTTCTCGGCCCCTATTCCGTCAGCCGTGACCTGAGCGCCGACATCACCAAGAAGCTGAGCGCCGCCGACGGCGTGGATGTCAGCTACCGTGACCTGGCCGCCACCCCGGTGCCGCACCTGTCGGGGCTGACGCTGGCCGCCGGCATGGGCAATTATGATGCCAGCAACGATGCGGCCACCCAGGCCGATCTGGCGCTGAGCGGCAGCATCCTGGAAGAATTCCTGGCCGCCGACGTGCTGGTGATCGGTGCCGGTCTTTACAATTTCACCATCCCCAGCCAGCTGAAAGCCTGGATCGACCGCATCTGCGTGGCCGGCAAGACCTTCCGCTACGGTGCCAATGGGCCGGAAGGTCTGTGCGGGGCCAAGCGCGTGATCGTCGCCCTGGCCCGTGGCGGTGTCTATTCCAGCGGCCCCGCCGCCGATTTTGAACATGGTGAGACCTATCTGAAGGCCATTTTCGGCTTCCTGGGCATCACCAATGTTGAATTCATCATCGCCGAGGGCGTAGCCATGGGGGATGAGGCCAAGGCCGCCGCTGTCAGCGGTGCCAAGACCCAGATCGAAAGCCTGAAGGTCGCCTGATAATATTCTTTTGCCATGATCAGAACCTATCGGTTCTGATCATGGCCCTCGGGCGCCGGGCGGGCGCATCCGTTGGCCTGGCTTCACGCGGCACGGGCCGCGCGGCGGCAGTCGCCGCCGTACCAAGTTGCGATGAGTTCACCTCATCGCAACTTGGTATAAGCACCATGAAAATGCGGGGCCTCTGTCCTGCCCTTCCCAGCACCGGTAATCCCCCTTAAACTACCGAAAAAAGGGGGAGCATATGAAGGCCTGGTGGGGGGGATGGTTGGCATATGGCCAATGATGAATCCCGGTTGATCACACTGGCGGCGCGCTATCTGCGTGACCGGCCACCCGAATATGGGCTGCTGCTGGACCTGTCACGCGTGCTGCATATCGAGGAGCCGGTGTTTAAACGCTCCCTGGTGCGCTGGCTGGCCGGTGAGGGCGAGCCGCTGGAAAAGCCGCAACCCGGCAGCGGCCCTTCCATTCAGCTTTTCCAGCTTCCCCACGACCGTATCGTGCTGATCATCCCGGAGGCGCAACTGGCCGACCGGCGCACCCGGCTGGGCCGGGTGGCGCAGGTACTGGGCGAGAAACATGCCGGCAACATCGGGGCCCGCTGGTTCAACCTGTCCCGAGAGGCGGAAGCCTTTCAGGTTGCCGTGCAGACCCTGGCGGCAGAGGCCGGGCGCAACCTGTTCCCCCATGCCCCGCCGGACGGAGAACAGCTTGACCAGTTCATGATGTTGGAGCGGGCGCTGCACGCGGTGGATATTTCCTCCCTGCTGCGGGAGCAGTTTGTCTACCGGATGGAGCCGAATGGAAGGCTGGTGCCCGTCATGGCGGAGCGCACCGTGGCGCTGGAGGTTCTGGACCGGCTGTTTTCCACCAGCCTGCGCCAGAACCCCTGGCTGTTCGACAAGGTGACAGATGTGCTGGACAGCCGGATGCTCTATCACCTGCTGCGCGACCAGCAGGCGCACAGCCTGCCCATCGCCGTAAAACTGCACGCCGCCACGGTGACCAGCGAGGAATTCCGTGGCATCGTCGCCCGCTTTCCAGCCCGGCTGCACGGGCAGTTGGTGGTGGAACTGCCCTTCCTGGAATGGGAAGCGGCGCGACGCGCCTTCAATGAGGCGCTGCAGACCGCCAAGCGGGAGGATATCGCCATCGCCCTGGACCATGTGCCGGCCACCCCGCCGGAAGACCGCGCCCTGCCGCCGGTCGACTGGTACCGTATCCCCTGGCACGATGGGCAGGGCCATTTCATCAATGTGGTGGATGCCATGGGCTGGCTGACGGGTATTGACCCCAGCCGCTGCATCCTGACCCGCTGCACCCGGACGGACGCCGTGTCGGCCGGCCGGCAAGCCGGCATCAGCCATTTCCAGGGGGTGGCTGTGCAGCGCATGGCCCGCCAGCAGGAAGATGCCCGCCGCCGCGCCCGCCACCGGCGGGAAGCGACCGCCCCATGAAAAAGGCCACCGGCGTGGGTACCGGTGGCCTTTTTCATGGGGAAGGGCGTTGCCTCACCCCACTTCGCTGCTGGTATCCTCGTCATAGCCGATCAGCCAGAAATTCACCCCCACGCCGAACAGGGTGAACAACATGCCGCCGACAAACATGCCGGTATCATGGGCATTCGCGGCCAGGATCATGCCCAGCAGGGCCAGCAGCACCGCGAAAATACCGAAAATCCACTTGCCCATGTCACTTCTCCTTGGATGGGGCGGTTTGATCAGGGACGGCCGGCAAGGGTTTGCCGTCGTCGTAAAGGACGCGGACGGCCGCACCGTCCAGATCGTCGAACTGGCCACTGCGCACCGACCACATGAAGCCGGCCAACCCGGCCAGACCCAGCAGCAGTGCAAGGGGGATGAGGAATAACAGGGCCGTCATGGCAGGCTCCGTTTAGCGCGGGAAAGGCGCAGCGCATTGACCAGCACCACCAGCGAGGAAGAGGACATGGCCAAAGCCGCGATCAGCGGCGTGGCATGGCCCAGCATGGCAATGGGCACTGCGCAAAGATTATAAAGCAGGGAAAAAGCCAGATTCTGCGTCACCAGCCGTTCCGACCGTTTGGCGACCCACAGCAATTCGGCCACCGGGGCCAGATGATCGCCCTGGAAAATGCTGTCCGCCGCCGTCTGCGCCACATCCACCGCCGTGCTGGGGGAGACGGAGACATCGGCCGAGGCCAGGGCGGCGGCATCGTTCAAGCCATCCCCCACCATCAGCACCCGCCGCCCCTCTGCCCGCATGGCAGCCAGGGCAGCGGCTTTGCCGGCCGGGTCCACCCCAGCGCGCCAGTCCTGGATGCCCAACTGATCGGCAAGGGCCGCCACCGCCCCTTCCCGGTCGCCGGACAACAGCGCCACGCCATAGCCGCGCTGGCGCAGGGTGGCCACGGTGGCCGCCGCATCCGGGCGCGGCGCGTCGATAAAGCTGAAGCGCAGCGGCGCGCGGCCCGGCTGGGCTAGCCACAGCTCCGGCCCGGCGGCATTTTCCACCAAGGGGGCCGGCACCGGGCCAACAAAGCCGCGACGGCCCAGCCGAACGGTACCGTTCGGCCCATCCCATTCCAGCCCGGCGCCCGGCACTTCGCGCACATCATGCGCCACCGGCCCCGGCCCGGCGGCCCGGGCGATGGCGCGCGACAGCGGGTGCCGGCTGAACCGGGCCAGACTGGCCGCCAGTTCCAGATCGGCAGCACTGCGCGCCGGATCGGCCAGCAATTCCGGGCGACCCAGGGTCAAGGTGCCGGTCTTGTCGAACACCACCAGATCGACCTTGGCCAGCCGTTCCAGCGCGGTGGGGGATTTCAGCAGCACGCCCTGGCGCATCAGCCGGCCCGTGGCCACCACCTGCACCGCCGGCACGGCCAGCGCCAGGGCGCAGGGGCAGGTGATGATCAGCACGGACACGGCGATGAACAAGGCCGGCTGCCAGGCCAGCCCCACACCCAGCGTCCAGGCCAGGAAAGTGGCGATGGCGGCGGTATGCACCACGGGCGTGTAATTGCGGGCCACCCGCTCGGCCAGGGCGACGAAACGGGCCCGCCCCTGTTCGGCCGATTCCATCAGCCGGACGATTTCCGCCAGCAGCGTATCTTCCCCGCGCGCCGTCACGGTGACGCGCAGCGGGGCCGACAGGTTCACCATGCCGGCAAATACCTTGTCCCCCACGCCGGCCGGCTGGGGATTGCTTTCGCCGGTAACGACAGAGGTGTCGATATCCGATGTGCCGGCGGCGATGGCGCCATCCACACCGATCCTTTCACCCACCGCCACCAGCACTATGGCCCCCACTGGCACCTGGGCCGGCGGCGTCGGCACGGCGCTGCCATCCGGCCCCAGCATCATCACCGGGGCGCGGCCCAGCGCCAGCAGATGTTCGGCCGCCGACCGAGCACGGCCACGGGCGCGCGCATCCAGAAAGCGGCCGATCAGCAGGAAGAACAGCAGCATGACCGCGCCATCGAAATAGGCGTGCTGGCCATGGCGCAGCGTTTCCCACAGCGATGTCAGAGTGGCCAGGGTGACGCCGATGGAAATCGGCACATCCATGTTGGACCGCCGCGCCCGCAGCGCCCCGATGGCCGAGCGGAAGAAGGGCCACCCGGCATAGGCCACCGTGGGAATGGCGATCAATGCTGAGAGCCAATGCATCATGGTGCGCGTCGCCTCCCCCATGCTGCCGGCATGGCCGGACCAGATGGAGACTGACAACAGCATGATATTCATGGCGGAAAAGCCCGCCAGCGCCATGGCGCGCACCAGTTCCCGCTCGCCGCGCTTTTGCGGGTCATCCGCCCCGTCAGCCCCCGGCACGGCGGGGCGATAGCCCAGCCGGCGCAGGATATCGACAAAGCGGCCGGCCCGCCCGGCATCGCCATGCCAGCGCAGGGCCAGCCGGCTGCTGGTCAGGTTGACGCGGGCGGACACAACCTCTGCTTCCCGCCGCAGCACGCTTTCAATCAGCCAGACGCAGGCGCCGCAGGTCAGCCCGTCCAGCACCAGCCGCATCTGGCAATCGCCCCCCGGCAGCGTCTCCGTGGCCGATGCCAGATCCAGCGGCGCTTCCTCTGAAAGGTCGCCCACCGGCTTGGCCGCCACATCGCGCCTTGCGTAATAGGCGTCCAGGCCCAGATCATGGATCAGGCCATGCGCGCCCTCGCAGCCGGGGGAGCAAAAGCGGCTGCCCGGCAAGGCCGGCTGGCCACAATGGGCACAGAGCACCGTTTCACCCGGCATCCGGGGCTGCAGGGCGGCTTGGTCGGTCACGGGACGAACACCCTTTCCACCAACAGATAGCGTTCGCCGCCATTCAGCAGCGTGGCATTGACATCCCACTGCCCATGCTGCGGCACCGCATCCAGATTGGCGACATAGCGGCCATTGCCGATACCGGTGAAGGACAGGGCCACCGGGGCCAGCCCGCCCAGCGGGCGTTCCAGATCGCCCGTCACCGTAGCCCGGTCCATCGGCAGACCGTCACGGCCGGTCAGGTGGATTTCCAGCATCCGGCCCTGGACCTTGGTTTCCACCTTCCAGCCCAGCGCGTCCTGGTGGGCCTTCGCGGCCAGCACATGATTATATTGTACGCCCCGTTCATAGGGCTTTTCCACCGCCAGACCGGAGAAGGATTTCAGCGCATAGGTCACCAGCACGCCATTGACGGCGATGACCACCAGCATGGCACCAACGAAAACCCAGGGAATCCACAAGCTCTTGCGGGGTGTCTCAATCATGGTCATGGCATCACCGGCGGACAGGGTGGGGGCCGACGAAGACGGCGTGATATTCATCGCCTTCGCCACGGACGGGATTGTGCAGCAGGAATTCGAACTCAGTCTTCTCATCACGTTTGCGGTCGGGCGGCAGGGTGACGAAGACGCGGAAGGTGGCCACCTTGTCGCCCTTGGTGGGCAACACCACCGGCTGGCCATCGCGCACCTCCCCCACATCCTGCACGGTCAGCAGGGCACCGGGCGGCATATCCTCCAGCGACAGCTGGAAATCCACCGGCTCCCGCCGCTTATTGAGGATTTTCAGCGTATAGCCATTGCGCACGCCGCCATCGGACAGGGTAACGAACAGCGGTGCCCGGTCGCGCAGCACACTGACCTGAACCGTAGTGCGGGTCAGCAGGGCCACAAGCATGATGGCGCTGACGATCAGCAACAAGGCGGCATAGATCAGCACGCGGGGGCGGATGATCTGCCACTTGGCGCGGCCACCCTGGGCACGGGCGCGCTGGCGGGCCTCGGTGTCGAAGGTGATCAGTTCCTGCGGACGGCCAACCTTGGCCATGATCTCGTTGCAGCTATCGATGCACAGGCCGCAACCGATACATTCAAGCTGAATACCGTCGCGGATATCGATGCCGGTGGGGCAGACAGCGACGCACTGGCCGCAATCGATACAATCGCCCCGGCCTTCCCAACTGGTACCGGCCTTGTGCGGCCCGCGCTTTTCCCCCCGCCAGGATTCATAGGTCACCACCATGGACTGATCGTCCAGCATAGCGGCCTGGAAACGCGGCCAGGGGCACATATAGGTGCAGACCTGTTCGCGCGCCCAGCCGGCCAGCACGTAGGTGGTCGCCGTGAACAGGCCGACAAAGAAATACTGCATGGAGGTCGCGGTACCGGTGAAGAAATCCACCAGGAAGGTCGGCGCATCGTTGAAATAGAGCGCCCAGGCTCCACCGGTGGCCAGCGCAATGGCAAACCAGACAGTGTGCTTGACCGTTTTACGCCAGACCTTCTCGAAAGACAGCGGCGCCTTGTCCAACCGCATCCGGGCGCCGCGATCACCCTCGATCCAGCGTTCCACCAGCATGAACAGGTCGGTCCAGACCGTCTGCGGGCAGGTATAGCCGCACCAGAGCCGGCCGAACAGCGAGGTGACCAGAAACAGGCCCAAGGCCCCCAGCACCAGCAGGCCGGTGATGAAATAGACCTCCTGCGGCCAGATCTCGATATTGAACAGATAGGCGCGCGGCGCCCCGATATCGATCAGCAGCGCCTGGTTCGGCGCTTCTGCTCCCCGGTCCCAGCGCAGCCAGGGCGCCAGATAATAGAAGGCCAGACAGAAGATCAGCACCGCCCATTTGATGGTGCGATACTTGCCCTTCACCGCCTTGGGATAGACCTTCACATGGTCGGCATAAAGCGAGTTGGAATCGCTGGGATTGCCCTTCGGACGCGGCTTGCGGCCGCCAGGGGCCGGCTTGTCCTTGCTGCCATTCTCGAAAGAAGCCTGGGCCGCATCGGCGGCAGCAGCCTTTTCCAGCAATGTGTTCGGCCCGGTCATGGGGGGTCTCTCGGGGGTTGGGGCATCAAAATAGTTCGGGCGGCAAGCCACCCGTGAGGGCACCCTATGCCCCCTGCCCCGCCCCCGCTTTGCGATAGATCAAATCCTGGTCTGCCAATCATATGGTAACCAACATGTCGCAAGACGCTGGGGCAATCCAGACAAGCGGATGAAAGACAATAGGCCGCCGTCCATGGGGAACGGCGGCCTGTGTGATTGATGCAATGCCCCCTGTGCGGGAACAAAGATCAGATCAACGGTCCTTATTGGACTTCTGGTTGCTGTTCTTCGTGCCGTACCAGGTTTCCCAATCAACGAAGGCGCTAAAGCTGATCCCCCCGGACGCCAGATCCAGCAGTTCGTCGGACAGTTCATTTTCATCCAGGGCGGCGGGCAGCACGATGGTCACTTCACCCGGCTGATCTTCCACCACAGTGATCTTGTAACCAGGGATCGGATCGCCCCCCAGCAGGCTCTTCACCGCCTCATGCGGGTTGAACAGCAGCAGGGCACGGAAGGTCGGATCGGTCTCGGCACGTTCAATAAGGCCGGCGGTCACATGCGCACGGGCCTTGCTCAGGGGGGAAATTTCAGCGGTCATCCTGGCACCTTTGATAAAGAGTGTAACAAATAGGCCGCATTATTATCGGCAACCGCTGAAAGAAAATTGCCTAAATTTCTATGAAAAATACTCAAAAAGCTCTGTAAAACGGAAATTTAAACGAAAATTAGTGCACTATTTTAAATAATTTTAATAACAACTCATGAAAATACCAAAAAATGGCCGCCGGTATTGTACCCGGCGGCCACCAACGTCTCTACCCGACTGATTGGGCAGATGGAATGATGTAAAACAGATCAGCGGTTCTTCGGCTTCCTGTCCGGGTACGGCGGGCCATAGAGGATGAAGGCGCTGAAGGAAGTGCCGCCGGAGGCCAGGTCCAGCAGCTCGTCCGACAATTCGCTTTCTTCCAGGGCGGCCGGCAGCACGATGGTCACTTCACCGGGCTTTTCCTCAACCACATTGATCTTGAAGCCGGGGATGGGGTCGATGCCCAGGGTGCGCTTCACCCCTTCATGCGGATTGGCCAGCAGCAGGGCGCGGAATTCCGGGTCGGCCTCGGCCCGTTCGATAATGGATGCCACGGCGTGGTCGCGCGCCTTGCGCATCGGGAAGGGTTCGGCACTCATCGTGTTGTCCTCCGGTGGGTGGTGATGGTGTGCCGAAAACCTACCGCGACCGGCCTATTTGCGCGTGCCCGCCCTTCTATGCGCCGGGCGCTAAAGGGTTTGCGGGCGGGAACCCGTATGCCCTCCGCACTGTTCTCACTTTGGAAACAAAATATGGAGGGTGCAATGCGTGGTATTCTGCTCTGGGCCGTTGGTGTGCCCATCCCGATCATCATCCTGCTTTACCTGTTTGGCGTATTTTGATGATCTTGCCGGGAAACCTTTGACCAAGATCAAGGAAACCGCCTGCATCCGACGGCATGATGCTTCCGGTTGACACATGATCGGTCAGGGGCACACACGCCATGGAACCCAAGGATATCGTCGTTTTTCTGGAAGAGACCGAGGGAAGCGACGGCAGGTTGAACTACGCCGCTGCACTGGCCAAGCGCTGGCAGGCACATCTGATTGCCACCTATGTCATCAATCCGCTGCATCTGGACCGCCATGCTGGCTTCGCCATCGGGGTCGGTCTGACGGAAATGTTGAACCAGCATCGTCTGCGCACCCAGGCGGCGATGCTGGACAACCGTGCCCGGTTTGAAACCCTGTGCCAGCGCCGCAGCTTCACGGCGGAATGGCGGGTTGCAGAGGATGAAACGGGCGAAGGGTTGATGCTGCACGCCCGCCATGCCGGGCTGGCCATCGTCGGGCCACCGCTGAAGCCTGATATCGCCAATCCCAGCCTGTTGGGGCTGGCCAATGACGTCATCTTTGCTTCCGGGCGTCCTACCCTCTGCCTGCCTGCCCACTGGTCAGCGGCGCGCATCGGCGGCCCGATTGTCGTGGGCTGGAATGCCAGCCGGGAGGCGACGCGCGCCATTGCCGCCGCTATGCCCTTCCTGATCGCGGCAGAGGAGGTGCATGTGGTGGTGGCCCCCGATGCCCGCCTGCGCCGGCTGTATGGTCAGGAGCCAGGGGCCGATATCACCGCCCATCTGGCCCGTTATGGCGTGCGCGCCGTGCTGGACCAGCGGCCGGGCGATGATGCCGGGGCCATTCTGATGGAACGCTGCCGTGAACTTCATGCCGACATGCTGGTGATGGGCGCGGTTGGCCGCTCCCGGATCAGCGAATTCGTCTTCGGCGGGGCCACGCGCAAGCTGCTGGACAAGGCGGAATTGCCGCTGCTGCTGTCGCAGTAATACCAATCCGCCGAAAGGTTGACCTTTCGGCGGATTGGAGGCCGGCGACTGCCGGCCCGCCGCACGTGCGGCGTAAGCCAAGCTGCCAGAGGCAGCGCCCGGCGCATGAGGGAACACGAAATCCCCCTGGATCGGTCACGATCAAGGGGGATTGGTATAAGGTTGGTCAGGCCGCCACCGGCATCCCTGCACCGCTGGCCAGGCTTTCGGTGAGAAAGCCGACCAGCGGGCGGACCAGATCGCCGGCGCGGTCCTCCCCCACCACGGTGATTTCCGTCTGGGGCAGCGCCGGCCAATCCGGCCCTTCGGGCAATATCCGCAACCCATCGCGCAGGAAACAGCGGCCCAGCACCGTCACCCCCAGCCCGCCCGCCACCGCGGCCTGCACCCCCATCAGGCTGCTGGCGGTGCAGGCGGCCACCCAGTTGCGGCCATTGCGCCCCAGGGCAGACACCATCAGTTCCCGATAGGTGCAGGGGGCCGGCAGCATCACCAGCCGCAAGGGGCCGGACAGGTCCAACGGCTGGTCGGCTGCCGCCATCCAGACCAGTTGTTCGCGCCAGATCACCCGGCCCCGCTGGGCAGTGCCATCCTTCTTGGCGATCACCGCATCCAGCCGCCCCTCATCATAGGCCGCCAGCAGGGCACAAGACAGGCCGGTCATCAGCTCCAGATGCACCGCCGGGTACAGCCGGCTGAACCGGGCCAGCAGGCGGGGCAATTGCTGGGGGATGAAATCTTCCGATATGCCCAGCCGCAACGTGCCCGACGCCAGGGGGGAACGCAGGTCGGCCACCAGCCGGTCATTGAATTCCAGCATCTGCCGGGCCGAGGCCAGCAGCCTTTCCCCTTGGGCTGTCAGGCGCAGGCTGCGGCTGGTGCGGTCGAACAGACGCAGTTGCAGGATTTCCTCCAGCCGCAGCACCTTCTGGCTGACGGCGGATTGCGACCGGCCCACCAGATCGGCGGCGGCGGTGAAGCTGCCCGCATCCACCACCGCCACGAAGGCCCGCAACAGGTCGATTTCCAGATCAGGATGACGCATCGGGGGGCTCCGGTGGTGGGTACGTTTCAAACCTGCACCCACCGTCACCCCAGCGAAGGCCGGGGTCCAGGGGCCACAGGCGCTTTGCTCTACGATGCCGGACCCCGGCCTTCGCCGGGGTGACGGTGGAGAAGGCCGATACTGTTTCGTCCCCTCAGAACCCAGCCAGCACCTTCTTGCCGAAGGAGCGGCCGCTTTCCAGCAACTGGTGCAGCCGCGTCAGGTTGGCGGCATTGATGGTGCCTTCCACCCCGGTCAGCGTGGTTTGCAGCAGGCCCGCATCCACCAGGGATGACACCTCGCCCAACAGCCGGTGCTGTTCAATGATGTCCGCCGTGGCAAACATTGAGCGGGTGAACATGAATTCCCAGGAAATCGTCACGCTGCGCCGCTTGAAGGGCAGCACGTCAAACGTCGCCGGATCGTCGATCACCGACAAATGGCCCTGCGGGGCGATCATCTCCACGATCGAGGGCATATGCTGGTCGGTGTTGGACAGGGCGGCGACATAATCCACCGCCTGGATGCCGATGGCGCGCAGGCCCTCCGCCAGCGGCTGGCGATGATCGATCACATGGTGGGCGCCCATCTTCTGCACCCATGCCACCGTTTCCGGGCGCGACGCGGTGGCGATCACCGTCAGCCCGGTCAGCCGGCGGGCCAGCTGGATCAGGATGGACCCCACACCGCCAGCGCCGGCGATCACCAGCAGCGTGCCCGTCTGGTTCTTCACGCCATAGGGCACGCGCATCCGGTGGAACAGCATTTCCCAGGCGGTGATGGCGGTCAGCGGCAGGGCGGCAGCGGCCGGGAAATCCAGGCTGGCCGGCTTCGGCCCGACGATGCGTTCATCCACCAGATGATATTCGGCATTGGTGCCGGCCCGCGTCAGATCGCCGGCATAGAACACCGCATCACCGGGCTTGAACAGGGTCACCGCCGACCCGACAGCGGTGACGGTACCGGCGGCATCAAAGCCCAGCACCTTATGCTGGCCTTCCGCAGGCGCCGCGTTGCGGCGCACCTTGGTATCGACCGGGTTGACGGAGACGGCCGCCACCTGCACCAGCAGATCATGCGGGCCAGGGGTGGGCACCGGCAATTCGATATCGGCCAGCGCGCCAGCGCCATCCACGGGGCCGGCCTTCTGGTAACCAACGGCTTTCATGACAGGCGAACCTTTCAATCGGGCGGCAGCCGCCGCCAGTGAGGGGGATGACGGCAAAGGTGGGCCGGAACCGGCAATAAGAAAAGCGCATAATTCAAATCGAATCCATCAGTTTATCAACTGCATATCCCCTCCAGGGGGATAGGACTCGCCCACTGTCCCAGCGGGTGCTAGGCTCCATCCCATGAGCCATGCACAAGACCCCGAAATCATGAACCGCCTGCGCCGTGCCCATGGGCATTTGGGCGCCACCCTGCGGATGCTGGAGGAAGGGCGCGACGCGCTGACCATCGCCCAGCAGCTTCAGGCCGTGCTGAAGGCGCTGGACAAGGCCAAGACCGAACTGGTGCTGCACCATATCGAACATCATCTGGAGGAAGTGACCGGCCCACTGCCGAAGGAGGCGCGGGAGCGCATGGCCAGCATTGCCGAAATCACCAAATATCTCTGAAGGTTACGCATCATGACGCCCTTTGCCGACCTGTTGCGCGAAGGAACGGCCCATGCCTGGCTGTTCGCCCCCACGGCCGTCCTGCTGGGGGCGCTGCACGGGCTGGAACCGGGCCATTCCAAAACCATGATGGCGGCCTTCATCGTGGCGGTGCGGGGCACCGTCACCCAGGCGGTGCTGCTGGGCCTGTCGGCCACCCTTTCGCATACGCTGGTAGTGTGGGGTGTGGCTCTGATCGGCCTGCATTTCGGCCAGAATATGGATGTGGAGGCCAATGAGGGCTGGTTCCAGCTCGCTTCCGGCGTGATCATCCTGCTGGTGGCGCTGTGGATGCTGTGGCGCACCTGGCGCGACCTGCACCCGCAGGGACAGCACCATCATCACGGCCACCACGATCATGGCGGGCATCATCACGGGCATGACCACCATCATGACCATGATGAAGACGCGCCCCAGGGCGCCCATGAACGCCAGCACGCCATGGAGATTGAGCAGCGCTTCGCCGGGCGCGCGGTGACCACATCGCAGATCATCCTGTTCGGCCTGACCGGCGGGCTTATCCCCTGCCCCGCCGCCATCACGGTGCTGCTGCTCTGCCTGCAATTGAAGGAATTCTCGCTGGGCGTGGCGCTGGTGCTGTGTTTCAGCATCGGGCTGGCGCTGACCCTGGTGCTGGTGGGGGTGGCGGCGGCTTTGTCGGTGCGTCATGCCGCCAGCCGCTGGCCCGGCTTCAACGCGCTGGCCCGCCGCGCCCCCTATTTCTCCGCCGGGCTGATCCTGCTGGTCGGGCTTTATGTCTGCTGGAGCGGTTGGCACAGCCTGCCAACGCTTTAGTTGACCGAAAACAATGGCGGCGGCGCAGACGGCCAAAATACAAATCCGGTCTATTCCTGGCCTTTCCCTTCCACCGGACCCCATGCGGATGATATTAAAGAACAAACCCTGTCGGACATCCGCCCATGACCGCATTTCCCGCCCGCTTTACCCCAGGCCAGAAACCGTTCCTGATTGCGGAGCTGTCGGGCAACCATAATGGCGATATCGATCGCGCGCGGCGGATGATCGATGCCGCCAAGGCGGCGGGTGCCGATGCGGTGAAGCTGCAAACCTACACCGCCGACACCATCACGCTGGATGTCGACCGGCCGGAATTCCGGCTGGAAGGCGGGTTATGGGCCGGGCGCACGCTGTATGAGCTGTATCAGGAAGCCCATACACCGTGGGATTGGCACCCCGCCCTGTTCGCCCATGCTGCCGAGATCGGCATCCCCCTCTTCTCCAGCCCGTTTGACCCCACCGCCATTGACCTGCTGGAAAGCCTGGGTGCACCCGCCTACAAGATCGCCAGTTTTGAACTGGTCGACCTGCCCCTGATCGAAAAGGCCGCCCGCACCGGCAAGCCGCTGATCATGTCCACCGGCATGGCCTCCCTGGGGGAGGTGGCAGAGGCGGTGGCCGCCGCGCGGGTGGCCGGCAACGATAATATCTGTCTGTTGCACTGCGTCTCCGGCTATCCCACCCCGGTGGAGGATTGCGACCTGCGCACCATCCCGCATCTGGCCCAGGCCTTCGACGTGGCCGCCGGCCTGTCGGACCACACCATGGGTGTCGCCGTACCGGTGGCCGCCGTGGCGCTGGGGGCAGTGGTGATCGAGAAACATTTCACGCTGGCCCGCACCGATGGCGGGCCGGATGCCGCTTTCTCCCTGGAACCGGCGGAATTTCGCGCCATGGCCGATGCCTGCGCCGCCGCCCACGCCGCCCTGGGCAGCATCTCCTATGCCCTGAAACCCAGCGAGGCGGGGGGGCGCAGCTTCCGCCGCTCCCTCTACATCACCGCCGATATCGCAGCGGGGGAGATGCTGACGGGGGCCAATGTGCGTTCCATCCGCCCCGGTCTGGGCCTGCCGCCCAAGCACCTGCCCGATGTGCTGGGCCGCGTTGCAGCGCGCAACCTGACACGCGGTGAACCGTTGGACTGGGCCATGCTGGGGCCGAAGGGCTGATGGCGGCCCGGCCCCGCATCGTCGGCATCAGCCAGGCGCGGCTGGGCTCCAGCCGGCTGCCGGGCAAGGTGCTGCTGCCGGCCGCCGGCCGCTCCCTGCTGGCTTGGCAGGTGGCGCGGCTGCAGCGCTGCCGGCGGCTGGATGCGCTGATGGTGGCCACCAGCGACCTGCCCGGCGATGATGCCCTGGCCGACCATGCCACCGGGCTGGGCGTGCCAGTCTTCCGGGGCAGCGAAACCGATGTGCTGGATCGTTTCTACCGGGCAGCCCTTGCCGGGGGGGCGGATATCGTGCTGCGCTTCACCGCCGACTGTCCGCTGATCGACCCGGCGCTGGTGGATGATCTGGTCGATTATTTTCAGGGCCAGCCGCTGGATTATGCCGGCATTGATGTGTCCCGCTTTCCACGCGGGCTGGATGCGGAAATCACCCACCTGGATGTGCTGGAAACCGCCTGGAAAGAGGCCAGGGCCGATGTCGAGCGCGAACATGTCATGCCCTTCCTCTGGCGCCGGCCCGAACGCTTCCGCCTGGGCCTGTTGACCCGCCCCGATAGTGTGGGCGACGGGCGGACGCCATGGCGCTGGTGTGTGGACACCGCCAGCGACTATGCCCTGGTATGCCGCTTGCTGGAGACGCTGTCAGCCA
Source organism: Niveispirillum sp. SYP-B3756 (assembly GCF_009495745.1). Lineage (GTDB taxonomy): Bacteria > Pseudomonadota > Alphaproteobacteria > Azospirillales > Azospirillaceae > Niveispirillum. Next base: position 83,423 of record NZ_WIDQ01000013.1, on the reverse strand, counting down.
CCCGCCCGGATTTCGGCTGGCAGGATGCCGACGCGCTGATGCGGACCCATCCGGAATGGGTGGCGCTGAACCGCGATGTGGTGCAGAAAACCCTGCCCGCTGAAGGAGAAGAATGATGAACCGTGCCGATTTTCTGAACGCCCTGGACGAGATGCTGGAGCTGGACCCCGGCACCCTGACTGGGGAAGAGGCGCTGGAGGGCCTGGATAGCTGGGACAGCCTTGCCGTGATCAGCTTCATCGCGCTCGTCGATGAACATTTCGACAAGGTGGTGGCCGGCGAGGATCTGGCCAAGGCCAAGACCATCAACGACCTGCTGGCGCTGGCCGGTGTCGCCTGATACGCCCCTGCCCGCCCCCGGTGAAACCGGGCGCAGCCGTGGCGGGATGCGTCCGCGCCGGCATAAGGTGATGCTGGAAGACGGCCCCGCCTCCTGGCTGGAAACCGAACAGGGGGGCGGCGTGCCGCTGGTGCTGCTGCATGGGTTGGGCGGTGACGCGCTGACCTGGCAGTTCAATGTCACCGCCTTCGCCGGGGGCGAACGCAAGGTACTGGCGCTGGATTTGCCAGGGCACGGCGCCTCCACGCTGGATGTCGGGGGCGCGCGGGTGCGCGATCTGGCGGATTGGGTGGAAAATCTGCTGGATCAGTGCTGCCTGGGCCGGGTTGATCTGGTAGGTCATTCGCTGGGCGCGCGGGTGGCGCTGGATCTGGCCCACCGGCCCGGCCGGGTGCGCCGCGCCAGCTTGCTGGCCTGTGCCGGGCTGGGCAGCGATCTGGATTATGGTTTCCTGGACCGGCTGGCCGGTGCGGCGGATATTGCACAGGCCCGCGCCGTGGCCGCCGCCCTGTTCGCCCAGCCCGATCAGCTGGTGGAGCCGTTGGCCCGCGCGCTGGCCCTGCGCATGACGGATGCGGCGGCAAGGCAGGCGGTGGGGGTCATTCTGGCCGCCAACCGCGACGATCTGGGTGAAAAGCTGGTGGCGCGCGACTGGGCACCGCCCGGTGTCGCCCTACAACTGATCTGGGGGGCGGAAGACCGTATCGTGCCGCCGCCGGCGGCAGAGCTGATCCCCACCCGCATCCCGCTGTATCTGCTGCCAGGGGCTGGCCATATGCCGCATGTGGAAGCGGCCAGCCGCGTCAATGAACTGGTTCGGAGTTTCCATGCATGAGTGAGCGTCACGCGGAATTACTGGCCCTGATCGCGCAGGAGACCAACCGCATCCTGACGGAAAAGGGGGAAGCGGCGGTGGCCATCACGGCGGACACCGCCTTTCTGGACGGCCCCCTGCCCTTTGATTCGCTGGATCTGGCCACGCTGATCGTGGCGCTGGAAGGGGTAACGGGCAAAGACCCGTTCCGCAGCGGGTTCCGCCAGTTCAGCAAGGCCGGCGAACTGGCGGCGCTTTACGCCGATGCCTGACTGGATGCCCGGACCGGGTGAAATGGTCGGCGGGGCCGTCCTGCTTTATCTGCTGCTGCTGGCCCGCAGTGCCCGGAAACAGGGGGAGTTCAAGCAATTCCTCTGGGGTCTGGTGATTGTGATTGGCATCATCGGCATCATCGGCGGCGTGATCTGGGGCTGGATCGCGCTGAAAGGATAGGACATGGCCGCTCTCCCCGCCCTGCCCTGGCTGCACCCCGATGCCCGCCTGATTCAGGATGGGCAGGTGCTGGACAGTGCCGACCTGCTGGCGCTGGCGGGGACCATCCGAGCGGATGGCGGAAAGCCCCTGGCGGTGGAAGGGCATGATATCGGCACGGTAGCGGCCCACCTGATTGCCGCCTGGCAAAATGCCTGTCCGCTGGCCCTGCTGCGCGGTGGGCTGGCGGCACCCGATACCACCGGCGAAACCGGTGCGGTGCTGCTGCTGGAAAGTTCTGGCACCACCGGCACGCCCAAACGGATTGCCAAGCCGCTTTCGGGGGTGCTGGCCGGCATCGGCAAGGCGGGGGACAGCGGCGGCGGGCGCTGGTTGTTGACCTATGATGCCTGTGGCTTTGCCGGGCTGCAGGTGCTGCTGACCGTGCTGGCCGGCGGCGGTACGCTGGTGGCCGCAACCGGGGCGGACCTGCCCACCCTGGCGCGGCTGGCGGTGCAGGAAGGGGTGACACATCTGTCCGCCACCCCCAGTTTCTGGCGCGGCCTGCTGTTGAGCGGCCAGCGCCCGCCGCTGGCCGCCATCACCCTGGGCGGGGAAGCCGCCGACCAGCCGCTGCTGGATGCGCTGGCCAACCAGTTCCCGCAGGCGCGCATCCGGCATATCTATGCCAGCACCGAACAGGGCCGCCTGTTCAGCGTGGCCGATGGCAAGGCGGGCTTCCCCGCCCGGTGGTTGGAGAGCCCGCCCCTGTCCATCCAGGATGGCACCCTGCATGTCGGCGGGGTGGATACTGGCGACCGCGTGGCGCAGGTCGGGGACCGGGTGCTGTTCCAGGGCCGGGCAGACCTGGCCATCAATGTCGGCGGCACGAAGGTAGACCCGTTACTGGCGGAGGGCCGCCTGCTGGCCCTGCCCGGTGTGCGTGATGCCGTGGTCTATGCCATCCCCAGCCCGATCACCGGGCAATTGCTGGCTGCCGATCTGCTATTATCACCAGAACTGGCGGCAGGAGAGTGGCGGGCGGCGGTGGCGGGCGTCCTGGCCGACCTGCCGCCACCCGCCCGCCCCCGCCGGCTGCGGCGGGTGGATCACATTGCCTTGTTGCCATCAGGCAAGAAGCGACGCATCGCGGAGGAAGCATGAAGCGCCATGTCATCGTCACCGGGGGCAGCCGTGGGCTGGGCCTTGCCATCGTGACGGCGCTGCTGGCTGCAGGATATCGCGTCTCCACATGCAGCCGCAACCAGGGCGATGCCCTGCCCGCCTTGCTGGAACAGGCCGGTGAAGACCTGTTCTGGCAACAGGCCGATATTGGCGACAGTGACAGCACCGATAGCTTCATCCAGGCGGCCGTTGCCCGATTGGGCGTGCCCTGGGGGCTGGTGAACAATGCCGGCATCGCACGCGATGGCATTCTGGCCACCCTGCCGCTGGTGGAGGTGGATCGGCTGATCCAGACCAACCTGACCGGTTCCATCCAGATGGCGCGCGGGGTGCTGCGCCAGATGCTGGGCCGGGCCGGGGGTGGGCGGATCATTAATATCTCCTCCATCATCGGCCAGCGCGGCTATACCGGGCTGGCCGCCTATGCCGCCACCAAGGCCGGGCTGGATGGCTTGACCCGCGCCCTGGCGCGGGAGGTGGGGCGGCGGCAGATCACCGTCAACAGCGTGGCACCGGGCTATCTGGACACCGAAATGTCGGGTACCCTGTCGGCAGGGCAGCGTGACCAGATCGTGCGCCGCACCCCGCTGGGCAGGCTGGGCACGGCGGCGGATGTGGTACCGCTGATCCTGTTCCTGCTGGGCGATGCGGCCGGTTTCATCACCGGCCAGACGCTGACCATTGATGGCGGGATCGGTTGCTGAATAGAGGGGCGGACACATCATGGCGCAGGCGCGCATCCAGGGCATCGCGTTGCGTGGCATCGTCTCCGCCCTGCCCGCCCATATACAGGATGTCAGCGATCTGGCCAGGCGGTTCGGGGCAGAACAGGCAGAGCGTATTGCCAGCGCCACCGGGATCTATCGTCGTCACATCGCCAGGCCCGATCAGTGCCTGTCCGATCTGGCCCTGCCCGCCGCGCGGGAATTGCTGGGCGGGCTCGGCTGGGCAGCGGACAGTATCGACCTGCTGATCGTGGTGACACAGACGCCGGACCATCCGCTGCCCGCCACGGCCTGCCTGTTGCAGAACGCGCTGGGTTTGGGCCGGCACTGTGCCGCCTTTGATATGGGGCTGGGCTGTTCCGGCTATATCTATGGGCTGTGGAATGCCGCCAGCCTGCTGGCCGGCATGGGGAGGGGCCGCGCCCTGCTGGTGGCCGGCGACATTACCAGCCGCACGCTGGATGCTGATGACCGCAGCACAGCCCCACTGTTCGGCGATGCCGCCACGGTGACGGCACTGGAATATGATCCGGCTGCGGGATCACTGGCGGTGGATTTGGGCACTGACGGGGCCGGTGCCCCCTATCTGATCAAACAACAGGGCGGCCAGCGCTCCCCGGACGGGCCGCCCCTGTTCATGGATGGCACCCAGGTTTTCGCCTTTACCCTGCGGGAGGTACCCAAGGCCATCACCGCCACCCTGACGGCGACGGGACTGACCATGGCCGAGATCGACCATGTGGTGTTGCACCAAGCCAATGAGATGATGCTGAAGCGGTTAGGACAGAAGATCGGCGCCAGCGCCGATCAGCTGGTGCTGGCCCTGCGGGAGCGCGGCAATACCAGCTCAGCCAGCATACCACTGGCCATCAGCGACAGGTTGGGCAACGCGCTGGCACAGCAGCAACAGCGTTTATTACTAAGCGGCTTTGGTGTCGGCTGGTCATGGGGCACGGCGGTCTGGACTCTGGGGCCGGTCATAGGCCCCTGCCGCACCATAACAGTCGATTGACCCTCAACCAGCCGGTTCTGTCGTGGGTTTGCGCCGGACCTTGGTGACAATCACCGGCGGCCGCGGCGGGTTTTCCGCCGGCGTTGCCCCTGCATTTACCGGCACGTCCGCGAAAAGCCGACGGCAAATCTTCAAAGCGCGATAATAATTGCCGTCGCGGACCAACATTTCAATATCGTTAAACAATTGGGCCTCACCTGGATGAGCCAAACGGGACTCCTCCAGAATAAGACCAAACTTTACCAGATTAAGCTGCGCATCTTCAGGAAAAATATAAATAAGCTGAATAATAAAATAGAGCTTTTTTTCAATTGTATCGCAATTTTCTTCCTTCATGATTTCACGACCACGAAGGAAATTTACCTTGTTATAAAAAAATAGCGAAACAGGATGATCGCCGATACCGATAACGGCACCATTCACAATCAGCTTCTCACCCGGACGCAAGACAAGTTTCAGTGGCACGATATCAATCCCAGCACAATGTTGGAGCGCGATCGTTCGGCGTCCGCTCTATGAGGTAAGCCACCAGCCCCCCGCAGGTCACGGGAAAATATGCGCATAGGCGACATTTTTATGCCGCACGCCTAGGACTGCTGGCCCGGAAACAAGAACGGCGGGCCAAAGCCCGCCGTTCCCATTACCCATTGGGGCCTGCGGCTTAGAACAGACGCAGGATCGACTGCTGAGACTGGTTGGCCAGCGAGAGGCTGATGGTGCCCAGCTGCTGACGCGTCTGCAACAGCAGCAGGTTTGCACCTTCCTCGTTCTGGTCGGCCTGGGTCAGCTTGTTACCGCCGTCAACCAGCACGTTGGAGAAGTCGCTGGTGAAGCTCTCACGGTTCTGGATGATGTTCAGATTGGTGCTCAGCGACTGGGAAGCGCTGCGCAGCGTGCTCTTTGCAGCATCCAGGCTGGCGGCAGCCTTGTCGATATCCGCACGATCCAGGAAATCATTCTGCGCATAATCGATACGCAGGCCCTGACCGTCCGTCTTCACATTGATCGAAGCCACACCGATATTGTTGGTGTTGGATTCGTTCAGCTGCACATTCAGATCATTTTCCGTGTTGGCGTCGGAACGTTGCACCGTCGTCAGGTTGGCCGACGACTGCGCACTGGCAGCAGCCATGATCGTCGCAGAGTTCACTGACACACGAACAGTACCGCTGTCGAAGCTGAGCGAATTCTCGCCATCTGTCAGCTTGCTGCTACCGCGGGCATTGCCTGCCGAGCGGCTGGTGGTGACACCATTGAGGTTGGTCGCCGAAATCTCAATATCGACGCTCTTCTCAATGGTGGACTTACCATTGGCGGCCGTCCCAAGAGAATTGAGATCAGCACGGTCAACGCTGAAAGATACTGTTGTACCCGACGAGAAGCTGACGGACACCGACTTGCTCTCAGCATTGGTCGTGGTCGCACCCACGTTAAAGCTGACGCCGGTGCCTGTCGTGACATTAGAGGTAATCGTAAAGGAGCTGGTACCCTTCGTGGCATCTGCCGTGGCCGTACCAATGGTAAAGCGGCTGGTGTCAATGCCACCGGCAACTGCCGCCTGCAAACCTTCCGCTATCTTCTGGCGACGGGCCTCCGGGCTGAGATCCGTGCCGCTGGCAGAGAGATCAGAAGCCTGTGCCGTATAGCTGAACGATTGACCATTCACCGTTGCGGTGAAAGTATCACCTTCTTCAATCGCCCCACCAATTTCAACACTGGAAACCTGAGCCGTCCCCTCCTTACCGGCAGTTCCCGTGCTGGCGGACGCCGACTGGCTGTTATCAAAGAACTTGAAGGTACGGCTCTCGCTGCCTTCCGTCACCACGACGGTGCGTTCCTTACCCTGGGCCCCCCGCATCTCGATCGAGATGTCGGAGAAATTGCCGGAAGTGTTGGAAAGCTTGCCGGAAACCTTCAGGCTGCTGACGCCGCGCTTGCCTTCGGCGCCGGCAATGTCTTCCAGATTCCCCGAAATGGCACCCGTTCCGCTTACACTGACCGAATAAGTATCCGAGGAAACAACGTTGGTCACACGGCTGGCGGACAGACCGGCGATGCTGTTGACGCTGCTGCGGCTGGACGCTGTCGTATCCAAGGTCAAGCCATTACCCGACAGCAGGTTCTTACCAGCGTAACCGCTATCACCCGCAACCTTGTCGATCTGGTCCTTGATGGCATTGAACTGCTGCGCCAGCGACTTGCGCGTGGCGATCGAAGCAGCGTCATTGCCCAGGCTGGAATAGGCGGACGTGGTCAGACCCTTGGCCTGATCAATCAGCTTGTCGATGGCGGAGATACCCTTGTCACCAGCCTGGATCGTGCTGATGGCCTGCCCCATTTGGGACTTCAGGCTGGTCAGGTCGGCCGCGCGCGTCGTCAGGCTCTTGGCCGCGAAGAAGGCATTGGGGCCGTCAAGGGCGCTGTTCACCTTGTTGCCGGTGGCCAGCTTGTTCTGGATCGAAGATACCTGCTTCTGCGTATTCTGCAAAAGCAGAAGGTTGGAACGCATGTTGGAGGTAAGGTTCACATCACTGGAAGACATTTGATCTCTCCTTTGGAGGCCTGAGTACCCGAATTTTTCGGGCTATCCCCAGCAAACACCGGGGCCGTCGTACTGTCAAGCAGGTTGTTCCCGCATCGGGCCAACCCTATTCGTCTGGTTAGGGACGTCAGCACGACCCAGGCGCTATTTACGCAGATAAACTACGCTAAAATCGCGGAAAGCCAAACGGCCAATATCCCAAAGACCATCAGGATAGAGTGAGGGGGGACACTGGCCTGATATAAAGCAATTCGGATGGGACAAACCCCTGGTCAAGCGACCAGATTCACACCTGAACCACCGCTTCCCCCGACCGACCCAGCCGCAACGGCCGGCGCAGATGCGGCAGAAGGCACTGGGGAAGCAGCAGCACCTGCATAGCCGGGCGTTGAAAAGGCCGGAGCGCCCGACCTTCCCTTCGACTCGGCTGATTGAGATGCAACAGCAGCCTCCCCCCCCTCGCGCCCACGCAGGCGATATTCCCGCACCACCCGCTCGGAAGGATATTGAGTTTCCACAGTCCCACTATCGCCGTCACGGAACATCAACACTGCGATGGCCGCGTCGCTGTCATACTGAATGACGGGGGAGACATAGGGAGTACCGGTATTTGCTGAAGCGGGCACAGGGGCCGGGGTAGACTCCACCTTATTGGCGGCTGTCGGACTGGCAGCCGGCACATAAGATGTCGCTACGTTTCGAATCCCCTCAATCAGCATGGTCTGGGCCTATTTTTAGGTAATTCAATAATGCCACAACAAAAACCGTGACGCAAACAAAATCTTAACATATTGTAAAAATTCAAAAATTCGACCCAAATCATCCCCATGAAGGGAAACGGCATATCTGTATGTATCTGCGGAAAGGCCGTCGATATTACTGGCACCCCCGAAATAGAGGGGAATTCCTCACGACCCTATCCTTTCGTCTATAAAATGGCGCAGCCGTTCGGCCAGTCCCGTCAGCACAGGTTCCCAGTTCCCCCACGCGGATTGGCGAAACAACCGAAGGGTGGGGTACCAGGTACTATCATTCCGGTTGCGTAACCAACGCCAACAGCCGTCAAATCTTGACAATACCCATACGGGCACACCCAGCCCCCCCGCCAGATGGATTACCGCTGTATCCACGCCGATCACCAGATCAAGACCGGCCACCAGGGCAGCGGTATCGGCGAAGTCGCAGAGTTCGCCGGTCCAGTCCACCATATCCAGCGGTGCATCCGGCCCCTGGGCTTCAGCGCCCCGCGCGCCCTTCTGCAGGCTGATGAAGCTGATCCCCGGCAGGTCGCGCAACGCAGACAGTTGCGCCAAAGGCAAGCTGCGGCGGCGGTCCGTGGCCGCGGCCCTTGGATCGCCGGCCCTGGCATCCCCTGCCCAGACAAGCCCCACCTTCACCCCTGGCAGGGCCGCCAGACGCCGTGCCCAGAAGTCCCGCCGTTCATCCGGCACCTGCAGATAAGGCACCTGGGCCACCTCATCCCCTGGTGTGCCTTGAACATGCAGTGGCAGGCTGAGCAAGGGGATGCGGCAGGCGATATCGGCGGGCACCGCCTCCCCCAGAACACCGATCTCCACCACCGGCGGCAGGCTCTCCCGGCACAGACGCCGCAAGGCAGGCTGAACCTGCAGCAGAACCGGCAAGCCACGCGCCACCAGGGGCCAGACATAGCGCGCGAATTGCAATGTATCGCCGTGCCCCTGTTCGACATGGACCAACAGACGCTGGCCAGTCGGCAATCCCCCCCCATTCCATAATGGAAGCGCCGCCAGGGCCGCACTCAGCGGGAAGCCCGGAACCTGCCAGCGCCATTCATATTCCCGCCACCCTTCGGCCATATCCCCGGCCAGCAGACGAGCCTGTGCCCGCTGCCAATGGATGATGGGATCAGAGGGTGACAAGGCAAGCGCTGCCTGATAACAGGCCTCCGCCCCGGCATCATCCCCCTGGTCACGCCTCACGGTTCCAAGATTGACCAGGGCCGGCAGCGACTGGGGAGACTGTTCCAGCACCTGTTCCAGCGCGGCGGACGCCGCCGCCAGTTGCCCCTGACCGTGCAGACCGTTGGCCAACGCCACCAGCCCCGCCGGCAAGCCGGGTTGCTGCGCCAGCAGAGTACGCGCCTCAGACACCGCTTCATCAAATCGGCCGAGCGTGGAGAGCGCGTCGCAAAGTCCAAGCCGGCTGTCCTGTTCCGTCGGCCCCCGCGCCAGCACAAGGCGGAACTGCTCGGCTGCCTCCGCCGCGCGGTCAACCCGCAGCAGGGCAAACCCCAACCGCTCACGGATTTCAATCCGCTCAGCAAACAGCATAACCGCCTCTTCCAGCCGCGCCAGACTGCCTGGGGCTGCCGGATCTGCGGACAGATTGTAAAGGCAGATCGCCAGATTACGCGCTGCATCGGCGGCACCCGCCGCCACTGCCCGGCGCAACGTTGCTTCCGCTGCCGGCAGATCGCCCAGGGCCAATAAAACGGCCCCATGTTCAGCCAGCGCCGCCGCCTGCGCCGGGCTGCCGGCCGGCTCCTGCGCTGTGACCGTGGCAAAACTGGCCGCAGCCCCGGCCAGATCACCCGACTGGCGTTGGGCAACCCCCAGATTGAATCGCCAGTCCTGCCTGTCCGGCTTCTGCGCCAAGGCGGTGCGCAAACTGCGCACCGCCTTGGCCGCTTTCCCCTGCTGCAGACAGGCCATCCCCAAAAGGTAATGCACATCCGCCAGGCTGGGAACAGCCACCAGAACCTGACGGTACGTCAACTCCGCCGCCGCCGGGTCGCCCCCACGATGCAGGGCGATGGCCTGATCCAGCATTGTGTTCAGATCACTCATGATCCGACCTTTGCCTTACCGGTAGCCGATCCCGTCGCCTTGGTGGGCGGAACCAGGGGAGCGGGTGGGGCCGGCGGCGGCTTCAATATCGGGGGTGGCAGCGGCGCCTGTACCACCGCTGGTGCGACCGGCGCCGACGGTGCAGCGGCACCGGCCGGCATCTCGGGTTCCGGTGGTGGTGATGGCATGGATGGCACGAACATGAAGTTCCGCGTGACCTGATCCTCATGGCTGGCACAGCCCGCGAGGCCAAAGGCCAACGCTGGCAGCAGAAGCGCCGCCCACGGCCGCCCGCATGTCCAACCCCGCATCGTGCGCCCCCTGAAAACAGCCCGTCCTTGAAGCCACCAACCTAGGCTCAACGCGCCAGCTGTTCCAGAAAGCTTTCATCCTGCACGACGATATAGCCGTTTCGGTAGGTGATGGCCCCCGATGCCTGAAAGCTTTTCAACGTCTTATTGACGATCTCGCGGGAGACGCCCAGCATATTGGCCAGATCCTCCTGGCTCATGAAGGCGGCGATGCGGATGCCCTTCTCCGTCCGCCGGCCAAAATCCCGCGCCAGTATCAAGATGCGCTTGGCCAGACGCCGGGTGACATTGAGGAAAACGGTATCCTCGATAATGGCGCTGGTCCAGCGCACCCGCTGGCACAGCACACCCATAAGGCGAATGCAGAGATCGGGGTGCTGCAACAGGAAAGGCATGAAATCGCGCCGGTCGATGCGCAGCAACTCCCCCGGCTCCTGCGCCATGACGGTGGCGGTGCGTTCCCCGCCATCCAGCATGGCGATCTCCCCGAACACAGCGCCGGCATCCAGGATATTCAGCAACATCAGCTTGGCCTCCCGCGACTCCGTCTGGACGGCGACGCGTCCACGCAGAATCACATAAAGGCTGTCGCCCGGATCGCCCTTGGCAAAGATACGCTCATCGGCCTGCACCCGCCGTGGACGGGCAAATCCCAGTATCGCCTCCATTTCGGCATCACTGAGAATGCTGAAGAGCTGGTTCCGACGCAGCAACGCCGGATCAACGGTCAGCGACACAAGATTTTTCCCGCCATCACACCCGGCAGCAGCACCAGGCAACCACAAAATGATTGATGCTATTGTTGAAAAATGCAAGTCATGCGCGCATCGACAACAAGGGCCCTGCCACTTTTTCCCACATGAAAGTATGCTCGAAGGCAAAGCCGGGCTGCACCTTCAGGCTGCCTTCACGCAGGCCATGCGACAGATCCGTCAGCAAGGCCAGGGCATCTTCCCGCTTCTGGTCCGCCCGGCCATGGGCCAGCCAGCAGCGGAAATGCTCCATGGCGGCAGCATCCAGCCCCTCCTCCACCGCATCACGCAGCAGGCGGCCATAGGACCGGTCCTGATAGGGCAGTTCCTTGGCGATGCGCTGGAGATGCTGGCGGTCATGCGGCGTCAACGCCCCGGCCGCCATGGCGTCTGACAGGGTGCGGCGGATATTGACCATTGCTTCGGACAGGAGCGGATAACCCAGTTCTGCCGGACCATGGGTCACCGCCACCTCGTCATCATCCTCCAATCGGCCATCAACATAGGCCTGGAAGATCGCACCCACCCCCTGCATCCCGAACGGGTGCAGTTCAGCGGCGCGCAGCGCCCCCATGCTGGCCGCCCCCAGAACGGGAATGCCCTGCGACAGAGCGTAAAGGATTTCCTTGTGCCAGACCGATGGCACATTGGCGAAATACCCATCAATAATGGCGATAGCGGCCGGCCGCTCCGTCACCGCGCGCAGCACGTCACCTTGTGCCACCGGCGCTCGGTAATCCGCTGCCAGCACCCGACGGGCAGCGGCCACTGCCAAGGTGGGACCAAGAAAAACGATGACGGGATTGGACATGCGGCTTCTCCTGTGACCCATCCATCCAGATCAGGGTTGATCGGATGAAGCATGTTTGCTGGAGCCTGACTCTGCTGACCGAAAACACGCCCTAAGCTCTTGACATTCTCAGAATCTCAACCGTCGGCGCTACATCCGCAGCCCGGCGACGCCGCCAGAAATCACAGGCCGGCGACGCAGCGGGCACGGGGACCAAGGCAGTAGTTGGGACTGCCATCCACCCCTTCCAGGCCGGGCACGATGACCCGCACCACGGGAATGCCGATCTCTGGCCGGGACAGATCGACGACGATGACGTCCTCCACCCCAACCTGACCCAGACGCAGGCGCAGTTCCGCCAGATCGGCGCGCAGCGAGGTGCCGCGCCAGCCAGCGATCTGGTTGAAATCGCGGACAGGCGCACCCAGACGAATGCGGTCCAGCCACAAGCACTGCTCCTGCTCGGTCAGGAAACGCTCATATTCTTCGCGTTGCATGTCGTCACGCGCGCCGGAAATGAAGGTCAGCCGGCTCTGCGCCGCCTCCGTCAAGGCACGGGCCAGGGCGATCTCCGGCACCAGATGCGTGCCATAGCCACTAGCAGGGCGTATTTGGCGGGCCGCCCCGCCATCGGCCTGGGCGATGCGCGCGATGAAGGTGGGGACACCGGTATCCGCTGTCATATCCCAGACACCAACCGCCACGCCAGCGCGGGCAAAGCGCGCCAGCAGGCTGCGGCAGGCCGGATCGGCCACCGTTTCCAGATCCAGCCGCGTGTCTTCCTGTGCCTCCACCGGCAGCAGGTTCCATAAGGTGCGGGCGTCGCGCTCAATCACCTCTGACAGGCCATGGATCACCGCCTCAATCCAATGATTGCCCGAGGCCAACCCGTTGGAGGTGGCCTGAAAGCAACCATGGCCGGTCGGCAATGGCAGCGTGTAATTCGTATGCACCATCTCGTAAGGCACCCAGCTGCTCGTGCCATCGGCAAGATTGGTGCCCTCCGCCCACAACAATTGGGTATGGGGCGTGAAAATGCTGTCCATCTGGCAGGGCAGCAGAGCAGGATCGACCAGTGGCAGGCTGTAGCGCAGATCCTCATAAGAACCATGACGCAAAGACAGTTGCGGACGTTCGGCGTGCCAGGACTCGATGCTTTCCATAACGGCCGACGCCTTGGCGGCGGCCAGGGTCAGCCCCTTGCCCTGGGAAACCGCCAGGGAACGGGAGTTGGGCCGGTTGACCATGACGACGGGGATGCCAACCTGGTCCAGCCCGGTGACATTTGCCACCCGGGTGATACCGAACAGGCCGAAAAGCGGCGTCACGCGCGCCAGCGTTTCCTCCGGTGTGGCCAGCCGCCGCCATTGCGGCGAGGCGATACCGTCCCATTCCGCCACCCGTACCTGTCCCATCGCATCCTCCACCGGCATTTTTCCACCCGCTTTCTTCCTGAACGAAAGCCGGGCCGGCCCAAACCGGTTGGTTTGGGCCGGCAAGCCCGTCAGCTGCGGGCGCTGTGCAACTCGGCACTGGCACCGACATCCATCGCCAGACGGGGTGCCGCCACACGAACCGGTGCCGCTGCAATAGCAGCGCCAGCAACAACTTCCGCCCCATTGGGACCGACACGATACAGACGACCATCAGCGCCACGGATGAACATGTGCATCTCCTGTGCAGGTAAATAGTTGTAAGGTTACAAGTGTGGGCAAGGAATGTTAGCCATGCCTCGCCACAGACCGTAATCCGAAACGGACGTTTTGAAATGTGAAGTGCTTCACAGCACTGTATGCATCCGATCGACTATGGTGACGGCGTCGTTCGTCACAAATTGATCGTAAGCAATCCAGTCCAGGCGAGGCCGCCCATGAACATCATCCACGGCACCAGTGACATCAGCGTCTATGAACCCCATGATCTGGAGGTAGATGGTCAACTGATCAGCCATAATGTCTGGGTTGAGGGCCATCGCACCAGCGTTCGGCTTGAGGCCGTCATGTGGCAGGCGCTGCATGAGATTGCCGAGCGGGAGGCCATGTCCATCCATCAGGTGATCAGCGTTGTATCCCGGCGCCAGCATCAGAATGCATCGTTGACGGCCACGATCCGGGCTTTCCTGGTCGCCTATTTCCGCGCCGTTTCACGGGGGAACAACCAGTCCCTGTTGAAGGAATTCAATCACCTTTAATAGCAGCAGACATCGGCCCCCTTTTTAGGCAAAAAAATCCCCGCGACCGACATGCGGCGCGGGGATGGAAAGTTTAATAAGGGAGGAAACGCAACATGGTTGCGGGTGTCTTTATATCGGCCACAAACTAACAATCCGTTAACAGACCAATATATATCCAATATGTAACCTGCGTTCAGCGGTTGGCAGCCCTGCACCGGATGCGCTATGCAGCGTACTTCCGGCCTGTCCCCGCAATCGAGACATCATGATCAGTATCTCCGCCCGTATCGCCCAGGAACTCTCCGCCCGCCCGCAGCAGGTGGAAGCGGCTATCGCCCTGCTGGACGAGGGCTCGACCGTCCCCTTCATCGCCCGTTACCGCAAGGAAGTGACCGGCGGTCTGGATGATACGCAGTTACGCACCCTGGATGAGCGGCTGCGTTACCTGCGGGAGTTGGAGGAACGCCGCGCCACCATAATGGCCAGCATCACCGAACAGGGCAAGATGACCGCCGATCTGGAAAAGCAGATCGAAGAGGCCGACACCAAGACCCGGCTGGAAGACCTGTACCTGCCCTACCGACCCAAGCGCCGCACCAAGGCGATGATCGCGCGGGAGGCGGGGCTGGAACCGCTGACCGATGCGCTGCTGGCCAACCCGGCCCTGACGCCGGAGGTGGAGGCGGCCCGCTTTGTCGATGCTGAAAAGGGTGTGGCCGATGTGAAGGCGGCACTTGACGGGGCACGGTCCATCCTGGTGGAACGCATGGGCGAGGATGCCACCCTGGTTGGCCGCCTGCGCGAGTTCGCCCAAAATCAAGGCGTGCTGGCCGCCAGCCTGGTGGACGGCAAGGCCGAGGAAGGGGCCAAATTCTCCGACTATTTCGCCTTCAGCGAGCCCTTGTCGAAGATCGCCTCCCACCGCGCCCTGGCCCTGTTCCGGGGTCGCGCGGCGGGTGTGCTGGATTTGAAGCTGGTGGTCGGTGAGGATCAGGCCGCCACCGGTGGCCCGCACCCAGCCGAACAGATGATTGCCGCTACCTATTCTATAATGGATCGGGGCCGCGCGGCGGATCGCTGGTTGCTGGATACCTGCCGCTGGGCCTGGCGCACCAAGATCGCCCTGCATATCGAACTGGACCTGATGAATGTGCTGCGGGAGAAGGCGGAGGATGAGGCCATCCACGTCTTTGGCCGCAATCTGAAGGATCTGCTGCTGGCCCCACCCGCCGGCCAGCGTTCCACCCTGGGCCTGGACCCCGGCATCCGCACGGGTGTGAAGGTGGCGGTGGTGGATGCCACCGGCAAGCTGCTGGACACCGCCGTCATCTATCCCCACGAACCCAAGCGCGACTGGGAAGGCTCCCTGGCCGCACTGGGGGCGCTGGTGATACGCCATGATGTGGACCTGATTGCCATCGGCAACGGCACCGCCAGCCGGGAGACGGACAAGCTGGCCGCCGACCTGATCGCCCGCCTGCCCGATGTGAAACTGACCAAGGTGATGGTGTCGGAGGCCGGCGCCTCCGTCTATTCCGCCTCTGAAGTGGCGGCGCTGGAATTCCCCAAGCTGGACGTCTCCCTGCGTGGGGCCGTCTCCATCGCCCGGCGCCTGCAAGACCCGCTGGCCGAATTGGTGAAGATCGACCCGAAATCCATCGGCGTCGGCCAGTATCAGCATGATGTCAGCCCCGCCAAGCTCTCCCGTACCCTGGATGCGGTAGTGGAGGATTGCGTGAATGGCGTCGGCGTGGATTTGAACACCGCCTCTGTGCCGCTGCTGGCCCGCGTTTCCGGCCTGTCGGAAACCGTCGCCAAGAATGTCGTCGCCTTCCGGGATGAGAAGGGGGCCTTCCGCTCCCGCCGGCAATTGCTGGAGGTGACGCGCCTGGGGCCGAAGGCGTTTGAACAAGCCGCCGGCTTCCTGCGCATCCGCGATGGGGAAAACCCGCTGGACGGCTCCTCAGTCCACCCGGAAGCCTATCCGGTGGTGGAACGCATCCTGAAGAAGACCGGCCGCCCCTTGTCCAAGCTGATCGGTGATGTCGCCTTCCTGCAATCGCTGGACCCGGCGGATTTCACCGATGATAAATTCGGCATCCCCACCGTCACCGACATCCTGAAAGAGCTGGAGAAGCCCGGCCGTGACCCGCGCCCGGAATTCAAGACCGCCCAGTTCAAGGATGGGGTGGAGGAACTGAAAGACCTTCAGCCCGGCATGGTGCTGGAAGGGGTTGTCACCAACGTCACCGCCTTTGGTGCCTTTGTCGATGTTGGCGTGCATCAAGATGGGCTGGTTCATATCAGCCAGTTGTCGCACAGCTTCGTGAAAGACCCCCATGCGGTGGTGAAGGCTGGCGATATCGTCAAGGTCAAGGTTATGGAAGTGGACCTGAAGCGCAAGCGCGTGGGCCTGACCATGAAGCTGGACGAACGCCCGGCCCCCACCAAACCCGCCGCCGGCCAGCCGCAGCGGCCCGAGCGGCGTGATGATCGCCGCGACGACCGGCGCGGCCCGCCCCCGTCGCAGGCCGCGCGCAACAGCGCCCCCCCGCCGAAGCAGAAGCCGGCACCGGAAGACAATGCCTTCGCCGCCGCCTTCCTGGCCGCCAAGGCAAAGACCAAGCGCTGACCACAACGCCCCGCATCCGCCACAATTCAGGGGGAAAAACTGACTGGTTTCACCACCTGAATTGTGGGAACGGGGATAATGCGGGGATGGGGGATGCTGCCGGCTCTGCCGGCGCTGTTATTGCTGGCTGCCTGCGGGTCGGCACCTCCTGCCCAGCCGCCAGCAAAGGCAGCCCCGCAATTGCCCCTGACCGTGGGTGGCGGCAAGGGCAGCCAGCGGGGCAATTACCCCACCTTCGTAACCGGCGACATCCATGACAGCCCGGATGGCCCCTGCGCCGTTTACGCCTGGGACCGGATGTTGAGCAGCGGACAGGTGGTGCGCTATCTCTCCGCCGCCTGCCCCTATCCCGGTCGCCCCGGCTATTTCCGCATGGTGGAACTGGGGCGCGTGCTGCTGCCAGCAGGTGAAAGCCCGCTGACGGCGGAATGATGATCAGGGTTGCAGGCAGGCCCCCAAACCGGGTTTGACAGGGGCGGCCTGATCCAATATACCCCCCGAATTCCTGGGAAGGCGGGTGCCGGATGGTTCGGCGCCCCGTCCCCGTTTTTGTCTTTTCCAACCGGTGAAGACAAAGGGCGGGGAACTACCGGGACAACAAGCCGCCGATCATGGCGGTGCCGTGGAGTTTGTTATGAGCAAGCGTCAAGAAGCCAAGTACAAGATTGACCGCCGCTTGGGCGTGAACCTGTGGGGCCGTGCCAAGTCCCCGGTCAACAAGCGTGAATATGGCCCCGGCCAGCATGGTCAGCGCCGCAAGAAGCCGTCCGATTACGGCCTGCAGCTGATGGCCAAGCAGAAGCTGAAGGGCTACTACGGCAATATCGGTGAGAAGCAGTTCCGCAAGCTGTACCAGGAAGCCGTTCGTCGCAAGGGCGATTCGGGCGAGAACCTGATCCAGTTGCTGGAGCGCCGCCTGGACGCCGTTGTCTACCGCATGAAGTTTGCGCCGACCCCGTTCGCCTCTCGCCAGATCATCAACCATGGTCACATCCTGGTGAATGGCAAGCGCCTGAACATCCCCTCCTACCAGGTCAAGGATAATGACGTGGTGGAAGTGCGGGCCAAGGCCAAGAACTTCGCCCTGATCATGGAATCCATCCAGTCCGGCGAGCGTGACTTCCCGGATTACGTGACCGTCGACACCGGCGCTTTCAAGGGCACCTTCCTGCGCGCCCCGGGCCTGTCAGACGTTCCGTACCCGACCCAGATGGAACCGAACCTGGTCGTGGAATTCTATTCCCGCTAAGGTTCATTCCAGCCGGAATGATCAAGGCCGCACCCGAAAGGGTGCGGCCTTTTTCTTTGGCGTCAGGCATAGGTTGACCTTTGGCTCGGTTCCGCCGCCTCCTCATGTTGCAAAAGGCGAAAAATTGAAATATGCAATTGCATGATTATAGAGTTGCATAATGCAGTGACTGCTTTTGCCAGCTGATAATTCGATGATTCCTTTGTTTTCAGCTCATTATAAGCATCACCTCCACTTGGCACGGTACGTGCTTTCCTTCCTCGGTATGAAGGCGACAACGCCTCTGACGAACCGAACCGATGGAGCCGACAATGCTGAAGACTTTCGCCCGCGCTTTTGCCCTGACCGTTGCCACCGCCGCTGCCTTCGCCGCCCCGGCCCTGGCGCAGAATGCCAATGGCACCATCCAGTTGCGCAGCAATGTCGCCCTGTCCTGCACCATCGCCGTCACCGACCTGTCGCAGTCGCTCTCCCTGAAGAATGGTGAGAACCAGAAGACAGTCGGCAACGTTACCGAGACCTGCAATTCCGGCAACGGCTACAAGATCACGCTGGCGTCGACCAATGCCGGCAAGCTGAAGTCCGGCAATAACGAGATCACCTATCAGGTCAATTACGACAACCAGGGCGGCGGCCTGACCTCCCAGATGGTGGTCGACCGCGCCAACGCCCAGTTCAACAAGAAGTCCGACCTGAAGGTCACCGTCCCGGCCTCTGACCAGTACATTGCCGGCGACTATTCCGACACCATCACCGTCACCATCGCCGCCAAGTAAGGCGCGCCATCCCCGGGCCGTTCAGCCATCGGGGCCCGGGAATGACAAAGCCCCCGCCGGGGAACGCTCCGGCGGGGGCTTTTGTTGCGGGGGATGTGGCGAGGCTGCGAGGCGGTACATACCTTCTACAGCTTTGCGCGCCCGTTTGGTCGTACCGGGAGTAATTGCGGCATCTGAAAGCGGATGTTAACCGACAGATTCCAAAGCGCAAGCGGGTTTGCCTTGCCCGACAGCGGTACCGCTGGTGTCCTCCCCGCCCGTGCCGGTGTCCTTCGCCGTCTTGTAACGCGGAGGATTTGGCCGGGTTGGATCGGCAGCAAAAAAGGCGCGGGTAACCCCGGCTTTTTTGCTGCCCGGTGAAGCCGCCCTTCATGACGCGCAACCGGCCGTCAGGACGTCCTTACCGACCCATATTTCCGCACAGCCGAGCCCGCTGTTCCAGACGGTGAAAGGCCAGCCAGCCTATCGCCAGATAGCCAGCGGCGTTCGCGACCGCCGCCGGCAGGGTTCCCGCATGGATGCCCCCCGGTGCCATCGCCAGCGGCCCCGCCGGCAGGGCCAGGGACAGGATCTGCTTCACCGATCCGTCGGGTAGCATCAGGGGGACCGAGAGCATGAATAGCAGCAGGAGTTGCAACGGCATCAGGACAGCGAAGACCGGCCGTACATGCAAAGCCAGGCCGGCTGCCAGGAAGCCGAGCCCGACACCCACCATGGTGGTAATGATGGCCCCGACGAACAGTTCTATCGAGAACTCGACTCCCACCCCCGTCACCAGCCATAGGCCGAGATAGAGCACGCAGGTCGTCAGGACCGTATGCGCGATGCCCAGTATCGACCGGAAGAAGATAATTGAGTGCAGGCTGCGGCCGGAAATGAATATCCGCTCGATGACGCCCGCATTGACATCCTTCTCGATCTCTCCGGCGGCATAGGTCAGGCCATTGGAAATAATGATCCACATCACATAAAGGGTGGTGGCGCTCCGGACGAACCGCAGGGGTTCCATATCGCTCGACGTGAAATGCAATCCGGCGCGATAGGCGAAGAAGAACACCACGAGCAACGCCGTACCCACCAGGAACTGCAGAGGTTCGCGCCGGACGATGTGGAACCCGCGATAAAGTTCCGCCTGGAAGCCACTCACCATTGCCCCACCTCCCCCTGCGGCATACCCACATGCCGCTTGAACATGTCCAGCAGGCCATCATGGCCCCCGGCCTTCAATTCCGGTACGTCCAGGCGCGTCTGGTGCCGTATGGTTCCACCGCTGAGGATGATGGCCCGGTCGGCTACCTTCTCGAGCGCGGCGAGGTCGTGCGAGGCGACCAGGATACCGACCCCGGCGCCGCGCAGGTCTTTCATCAAGGCCAGCAGTTCCTCCAGCGCCAGGGGATCCAGGCCCAGCGTCGGTTCATCCAGAATGAGATAGCGGGGGTCGTGCAACATGCCGAGCGCCAGCGAAAGCCGTTGCTTCTGTCCCCGCGACAGCCGGCGCCCCTGCCGGCCTGCCAGGTCAACCAAGCCGAACCGCGCAAGCGCGGCCGCCACGCGCCCGCCGATCTCCCGACCCGGCACGCCCATCAGGCCGGCGAAATAGGTCAGGTTCTCCGCCACCGACAGCATGCCGTAGAAATCCCTGTCGCCCTCCATGACGACGCCGAGCGACCGCCGCGCCAGGGGGGTGGTGCCCGTGTCGCAACCATCGAGCAGGACCGATCCCTGGTCGGGCAGAACCAGGCCGCAAAGAATCTTGATCAACGTCGTCTTGCCGGCGCCATTGGGGCCAATGAGCGCCACAATCTCCCCTTGTCCAACCTCGATGCTGACATCGGACAGGGCGGGGATCACCCTGCCATGCTCCCGGAAGGTCTTGCTGACATTGCGGAAGCGCAGGGCCGGCAGCACGGAAACGGGGTCGATGCGCGGACCGCCCGGCGCGGAACGCCGGTCGGCCTCAGTGGCTATGACACGGACCAGCCCAGGGGGTTCCGACATGGGAACGACATACTCGATCGGCGCCGGCGTCCCCATATTTACGACGGTCATTGAAATTCCTTCCGTTGAGTTTCCACCTTGCTGGCAAGCCGCTGGTCGGGGTCGCGACCGATAGCGTCGGCAAGCTGGCCGTCGGCGTCTCCACACGCCTCCATCAATGCGGCATAGGCCGCTGCCCGGGTACGGGCACAACTATGACGACCTGCAATGTCCGTCAATATGTCGATTGTATTGTCGTCATGGAGCAGTCCAGCCATTGTGACGAGACTAACCCTCTTGTTATTGATATCGTCGGCAAACTTCTCTATGCATCGGCGCTCAATGTCAAAGAAGAATTGCTGGCGCGCCGCCTTCTCTGGATTGAGCGGCAGGAGATTGATGGAAATCGAGACTTCGTCGGGCGGTAGCTGAGTATGTATGTCCCTGGCCGCTTCGAAAGCCATGACTTTCCCATGCGGCAGTTTCGTATCCTCCAGGAAGCGGAGATCAACCGCCTCTCCGGGATAGCCTTCGATCCCCTGCCTGTCATACTCGTAAATCTGGGTGCGATATCCGCTTCCAAGATAGCCGACCGTCAAGAAATCGAAATTGTGGTCGTGGGCCGTCTGGTAAGAGTAAAGTGATTCTTCCAGCGGCCGCCGTTTGGCGTCGCCGGACAGCGGGATCCAGATGTTGGCACGGATGATGAATCGCTCCGTCGCCGAAAGCCGGATGGATTGCGGCGTATAGGAGCCCAGCAATTCGCTGCGCGAATACCGAACCAGGTCTTCATTGTAGGCGTTGACCAGGAATTTCCTGTTGTTGGCGAGGGCACCCAGCACCCTGGCTCCCTCGCAGATGCTGTCATAGTCACGATTGTCTATATGGGTTTCAGCATAATCGACGAATTCATCCAACTCCATGACGCCACAATCTTCGACGGACTTTAGGAGTGTTCTTGCCATGTCGTCCCTCATGCCACCTTCATATTTTCAATAGTCTTACGTGCCGCCGCCCGCACATGCGGATGGGGGTCGTCCTCAAACCGACCGATGATGCTCGCGGCGGTCTCCGGGCTGATCTCCGCGATGGTCTGCAGCGCCTTCCAGCGGACAAAATGATCAGGATGATTGGTGAGGGCGTCGAGCGGCTCCACCGATGTCGATGACCCCAGTGCGGCCAGGACATTCATGACACTGCACAATTTGCTGCTGACGGGGTTGACGGCCATGACATTCCAGGGACGACCGCTGTCCCGGTCGAAGGCCCATTCCAGCGCTCCGACATTTGTCGATATCAAGCGAAACAGCAGGGCCGGTTTGCCGTCAACGGCCTCATAGTCGAGGCACTCATGGTGCCCATTCCGCATGAATACGTCGCCGCGCTCCAGATCAACGCACTGCGTCTTGATGACCCGATGCTCGGGCGAGAACACATGGTTGTCTGGGATCGGATCGACATTGTACCGATGCAACCGGATGGTGTTTCTACCGATGGAGGATCCAAGCAGATGCGTTGGATGCAGATAGATATGGGCCGGACGACGTTGGATTTTGGTGACCGTCACCGAAAATCCGCCTTGGAAATAGAGCAACATTGTCCCGTCGGAGACGAACGACTCCCTGCTTCCTCCATCCATCATCGTCAGTAGGTACGCATTGACCTGCCTGGATAGCGCGCCGCTGTCGATGATACCGCGCACGATATCGATGCAATCAAAGCAACTATCTGGTGAGGTTGGGTCGATGCGTTTCTTGCATTCCTCAATAAAATCTTGTATTTCTGGAATTAACTTATCTTGTATGCGATTTATTATTGCTGACAAAGATTCTTTCATTATCTTTCGTCCGAATGAAATATTTGAGAAACACCCCCGCCGTTTCACCGGTGGGGGTGGGCCTTGAAGGGCAATATCAGTTGGTGGCCGCATAGATGGCAATGACAGCCCAGACCGCGCCGCAGGGCAGTCCGCCCACGGCTTCGCTCATGCCGGTCAAAGACACGTCCATTTCCAGGTCCTGGATTTCAATCTTGATGTTGTTCTGCATTTCTCTTTTCCTTTCAGATGAACAAGTTTCACTTGATCATGGCGTTACGATAGCAGGAGGTCTAAATATAGACTTCCTTGGCAACAGTACTTTCTGTTTATGATTACGACAGGATTAATCCGATGAAAATCTCCATCGCGCAGTAAATCCCGCTTACAGCATCAGACATACCGGTCATAGATATTTCAACTTCGAGATTGATCGGCTCGATAAGCATGATTACCTCTATATACGGTATGATTTTTCAGAACTTCACGACAGCGCCAGAATAATGCCGATGATCGCACCGCACGGGAAACCACCAACGGCGTCTGACACTCCCGTCATGGACACCTCGCACTCCAGGTCTACCACTAGTAAGCTTGGCATCTTACCCCTCTTGACAAATGTTGCGAGTATTTTAAGTACCACCGATAGCATGTGGTTTTCTGAAACGGTGGCAACGGATTCATTAATTACACTTTTAACAAGAGTCAATACACTTTTTATCGCATATTTAGGCATAAAAATGTGACCGATATAGGGTATCAAACGTAATGAGTAACACGTCCCAAGAAACCGGATTGTGCTGCTGGCCACGCGCACCGAGCAGCTGGTCGATCAGACATTTCTCCCCATAGGTCTGATAGTTCCGGCGGATCTCGTAAAATTGCTGTCGGCTGTAGCCCATTACCTTGCAGGCTTTGCTGACATTCCCAAGCTCCGACGCAAGTTGCAGCAGGCTCAGCTTGCGTCGTGCTGCCTTCCCAGCCGTGGTCATGACGTGCCCCGATCTCAGGGGTGACGTCGCTCGCAACTCCACCAAAACGCACCAGAGGCGACATGGCCACACCGGCCCCCGCGGGGGCCGGTGTGGCCATAACTGTCAGGTCATTACTGGCTCAGCACAGAAGTGACAGCTACAGGCTGGACATCCTGGGCCGGGTGGTGGCGGAGCAGGCGGGGCGACGACGGTGCGCACCCATGTCCATGACACAGCCGGGTGCAAGCAATCGACCAGCGTCGGCCTGTCATGCCAAGATGTGGGGATCGCCTGACGCCTTGATCATGGTTTCGTCGGTGCCCGACCAGAACCGGTGCCCATTCTCCCCATTGAGCCAATTCCGGCTCGAAGGGAGGATGCTACGGGACGCTCACAGTTCGACCCACGGGCCAAAGGTCGTCTGCCCTGGAATGCAGGTCGGCGGATTGGCGCTAAATGGGCCCTGAAGCTACATCAGGTCTGTGGGCCATCCGGTTCTGGTTGAACCACCAGCAGCGGGTGCGTGACCGCGCGCTGGTTGTTCAGAAGAAGACAGGTCGACCGGGTACAGTTCGAACTGTTGGAGACAGCCCGCAAAAGCCTGCAGGCTTGACTGAAACGTCGGGGCGAGACGCTTGCTGATTACGTCATCCCCAGCCGGATCGACCATGCAAAACCCATCAGCACCCGCCAGTATGCGCGCCTCCTTGAGGGATGGGTGATCTGGGTCGGCCTGCGCCGCGAGGACTATGGAACCCATTCCCTGCGACGAACCAAGGCTGCCCTCATTTACAAACAGACCGTCAACCTGCGCGCCGTGCAGATCCTGCTAGGTCACACCAAGATTGAGACGACGCAGATATACAGGGGGGGAGCAAAGTGACGGCGTTAGGGCGGGCGGGAATGTCCGGAATCCTAGATTTGCCGCCATAAACCCGCCCGTCCGCTTCCGGCCCCTTATCAGACATTCCTTTCCCCCCTCACCACCGCCTTTTCCCCGCCCCGAACGGCGGGCGTTTCACCAGCGGTTTCGGCGGCGGGGGTGGTGGGGGCGGCGGTGGCGGGGGAGTGAGTTCGACGGTGACCTTTTCACCGGCTGCCATCTGTGCGAGCGCCCGCATCAGGGTGCGCACGCCGTCCATCCGGGTCTGGGTGCTGTCCCAGGGGCGCAGCAGCACCAGTTTCTGGTCGGGGCGCAGCTTGGCCGTTCCCGCCTGTTTTTGAATGAACTCAACCAGTTTGGCCGGGTTCTTGAAGTTATTGTTGCGGAAGCCGACAACCGCCCCCTTGGGCCCGGCATCCAGGTTGCCAACCCCGGCTTCCTTGCACAGGCGCTTGATTTCCATCAGCCGCAGCAGGTTTTCCACCTCGTCCGGCAGGGGGCCGAAGCGGTCGATCAGCTCCACGCCGAACGCCTCCACCTCCGCCTTGTCGGCCAGATCGGACAGGCGACGATAGAGCGTCAGCCGCACGCCCAGATCGGGCACATAGCTGTCCGGGATCAGCACCGGCATCCCCAGGGCGATCTGCGGTGACCAGCTATCTTCGGCCCGTTGCGCCTCTGTCCGGCCCCCTCTCGCGGCCTCCACCGCCTCTTCCAGCATCTGCTGGTAAAGCTCCACCCCCACCTCGCGGATTTGGCCGGATTGTTCCTCGCCCAGCAGATTGCCGGCACCCCGGATATCCATATCGTGGCTGGCAAGCTGGAAGCCCGCCCCCAGATTATCCAGCGTTTCCAGCACATGCAGGCGCTGCTGCGCCGTGGCTGACAGCACCGTCTTGGGCTGATAGGTCAGATAGGCGTAACCGCGCACCTTGGACCGGCCGACGCGGCCCCGGATCTGGTAAAGCTGGGCCAAGCCGAACAGGTCGGCGCGGTGGACGATCATGGTGTTGGCGCTGGGGATATCCAGGCCGCTTTCAATGATGTTGGTGGCTAGCAGCACATCATATTTGCCATCATCGAAGGCAGTCATGACGTCTTCCAGATCGGTCGCCGCCATCTGGCCATGGGCGGTGATCAGCTTCACCTCCGGCACCAGCTCTTCCAGCCGCACCCGCACCTTGGCCAAATCCTCCACGCGCGGGCAGACATAGAAGGTCTGGCCGCCGCGATGATGCTCCCGCATGATCGCTTCGCGGATCACCACCGGGTCAAATGGCAGCACAAAGGTGCGCACGGCCAGCCGGTCCACCGGCGGCGTGGCGATGACGGACAGTTCGCGCACGCCCGACAAGGCCAGTTGCAGCGTGCGCGGAATGGGCGTGGCCGACAGGGTCAGCACATGCAGATCGGCGCGCAGTTCCTTCAGCCGCTCCTTCTGCTTCACGCCGAAATGCTGTTCCTCATCCACAATCACCATGCCCAGGCGCTTGAATTCCAGCGACTTGCCCAGCAGGGCATGGGTGCCGATGACGATATCAATCGTCCCATCGGCCAGCCCGGCCTTGGTTTGGTTGGCCTCCTTCGTCGTCACCATGCGGGACAATTGGCCGATGCGCACCGGCAGCCCGGCAAAACGCGCCTCAAAGGTGCGGGAATGCTGGCGGGCCAGCAGGGTGGTGGGCACCACGACGGCCACCTGATGGCCCGCCATCACCGCCAGGAAGGCGGCACGCAAGGCCACCTCCGTCTTGCCGAAACCGACATCGCCGCAGATCAGCCGGTCCATCGGCTTGCCGGAACCCAAATCCTCAATCACATCCTCGATGGCCCGCAACTGATCATCGGTTTCGGCATAGGGGAAGCGGGCGCAGAATTCATCCCAGGCGCCATCGGGGATGGCAATGGCATCGGCCCGGCGCAACGCGCGTTCGGCCGCGATGCGCAACAGCGCATCGGCCATATCCTTCAGCCGGCGCTTGACGCGGGCCTTGCGCGACTGCCAGCCGGCCCCGCCCAACTTGTCCAGCGTCGCCCCCGCCTCCTCGCTGCCATAGCGGGAAAGGACTTCGATATTCTCCACCGGGACATAAAG
The DNA here is from genome assembly GCF_009495745.1 of Niveispirillum sp. SYP-B3756. Classification (GTDB taxonomy): domain Bacteria; phylum Pseudomonadota; class Alphaproteobacteria; order Azospirillales; family Azospirillaceae; genus Niveispirillum. The sequence goes on along the minus strand of NZ_WIDQ01000013.1, from coordinate 57,117 downwards.
CTTGTCGCCACCATCATAGATAAGGCGCAGGCAATCATGCGGGGCGCCGCCGACGTCCAGCGTTTCCAGCCCATCATATTTGCCGATGCCATGATCGATATGGACGACAAAATCACCGGGGTTGAGGGATGCCGCCTCGGCAATGAAATTGGCGTTGCGCCGCTTCTTGCGGGTGCCGGCGCGCACCAGCCGGTCACCCAGAATATCCTGTTCGGTGATGATGGCCAGGCCCGGCGCGGTAAAGCCATGGTCCAGCGGCAGCACGGCCAGCGCCGTGGTGCCCTTCGGTAGCGCCGTGACATCGGCCCAGCTTTCCACCGCCTTCAGCTTCGCCAGCCCATGTTCCTTGAACACGGAGAGCAGACGGTCGCGGGAGCCGGCGGAATATCCTGCGATGACCGTTACGCTGCCCTCCTCGGCCAGGGCGTTGATATGGTCGCGCAGCACCTCATACACATTCACGCCGGACTGCACGCGGGCATCGGCGAAATCGCGGCCCTTGCGCCCGCCGCCATCGACCAGATCCTTGTTGGCCACCTCCCCTTCCACGGCGGCGAAGGGCGATAGCTGGGCCACCGCCCGGGTCGCCAGATGCCGGTCGAACGTGTCGCCATCCAGGAACATCAGCGAGGGTGGCACCGGCTTATAGGCCGGGTTGCCGGATTTCTTTTCCGCCTCCACCATGGTGCGGCGGGCCTGATAGAAATCCTGGACCTGTTCCAGTCGCTCATCGCGGGCTTCCTCGACATTCGGGTCAAGGCTCAGGGCGGCATGGGGCAGGTAATCAAACAGGGTTTCCATGCCGCTGTGGAACAAGGGCAGCCAATGTTCCATGCCGGCATGTTTGCGCGCCGCACTCACCGCCACATAGAGCGGATCGTCATCCATGACGGCGCCGAAATGTTCCCGGTAGCCGGTGCGGAAGCGCTGGATCGACATTTCATCCAGGAACACCTCTGACATGGGTGTCAGCACGAAATTATCGCGCTTCTCCACCGTCAGCTGGGTCATCGGATCAAAGCTGCGCACACCTTCCAGATCGTCACCGAACAGGTCCAGGCGCAGCGCATCATTGCTGCCGGGGGGGAACAGGTCGATGATACCGCCGCGCACGGCGAATTCCCCCGGCTCCCGCACCGTCTGGGCGCGGATATAGCCGTTCTGCGACAGGAAACGCTGAAGCTCTGCCACATTGATGCGGTCGCCCACCTTGGCGGTGAAGCTGGCATTGCGGAAGGCCAGACGCGGCGGCACCTTCTGCACCAGCGCATTCACCGTGGTGACAACCAGCAACCCACCCGGTACCGCCCCACCCTTTGCCACCTGCAACAGCCGGGTCAGGGTGGAAATGCGGGTGGCCACAATCTCCCCATTGGGGGACACGCGGTCATAGGGCAGGCAGTCCCAGGCCGGGAACAACCGCACCTCTACGCCTGGATCGAAGAAAGCGACCTGTTCGGCCAGCCGGGCGGCGCGCGCATCATCGGTGGCGACATGCAGCAGCCCGGCCCCGCCCCCCTTTTTCGCCAGCGCCGCCAGCAGACGGGAATCCTGCCCATCGGGCGCACCGGACAGCAGCATCCGGCGCGGATGGCCAAGGTTCAGCGCGATATCGGGCGCGGGGATGACAGTCATGGGAACCGGCTCTTCGATCATGCGGCAATGATGGAAGCCGGGTTTATAGCAGGCTGACGCACAGAAGGGAACAAAAGGGGGACGCTATTTGCACGCCCAACCGGTCAGTCCGCAATCTCCCGCAGATAGGCGGTATAGCGCCGGCCTGGCCCCAGTGGAACGGCGGTAACGGCCAGTTCCGCCGGGAAGGCCTGCCCATCGGCGCGCAGCCCCTGCACCACCAGCCGCTGGCCCCCGGCCCCAACCCCTTCCAACCACTCCGGCAGCTCACTGCCTTCCGGCAGGCGCACCATATCGGCGAGGGACGCGCCCAGCGCCGCCCCCCGGCTGCGCTGGAAAATGCGTTCCGCCGCCGGGTTGAGTTCCATCACCAGACCCGCATCATTGAAAGTAATGATGGCATCCAGCGCGGTTTCCAGGATCGAACGGGCACGCGCCTCGCTCTCCCGCAGGCGCAGGCTGGCCGCCGCCTCTGCCGTAATGTCACGGAACAGGCAGAGCACCAGCCGTTCACCGGCGCTGTCAAATGGCACGGCCGACAATTCCAGCAGCAGGTGTGTGCCATCCTTGCGTTGCACAGGTTGGCGCAACTGGCGCAACGCCTCCCCGCTGTTAAGCCGGCGCAGCATCAGTTCGGCCAGCGGGCGGGATTCTTCCGTTGCATGATCCAGTACATGCAGGCCGTCCAGGCTTTCATCGGGCGACATGCCCATGATGGTACGGCCGGCCTTGTTGAGGAAGCGGAACAAGCCCTGGCTGTCATGCACGACAATGCCGTCAGGCGTCAGGTCCACCAGCTGGCGATAACGCTGTTCGCTTTCCTGCAACCGCAGTTCCTGCCGCTTCTTCTGGGAAATATCCGTTCGCAGGCAAAGTATGCCCCCGTCGGGCAGGCGCTGATCCTGCACCCGCACCCAACGCCCATCGGCCAGCAGAATTTCCTGTGGTGCCGGATCAGGGTCGCGGAATTCCCGCAACCGCTGGGCAACATACTCCTCCCGGTCATGGCCCAGCGCGTGGGGATTATCCCCCACCTCAATGCTGGCGCGCAGCAGCACCTCGAACGAAATGCCGGGCTCCATCAAGTTGGTCAGAATGGGAAACATCGCCCGCAAGGCGGGATTGGTCAGCACCAGCCGTTCCTGCGCATCATAGATCGCCACGCCATCTGGCAGCAGGTCCAGCACAGCGGAAAGGGTGGTTGCGGCCACGATGGCGACCCTCCGGCAAAAACGGGGAATAAGAGACGGGTGGATTTTGCCCAGTCCCGACGAGGTTCGCAAGAAATGCTTTATTTATACGTTGTTAACGTCCAACCATTTCACGCAGGAAGTGCATGGAACAAACGGTTCAGCAGCCCCGCCCAACCGCCGCAACGCGCCTGCCGGAACAGGCGCATGGTGGGGTACCAGCCGGTTTTCCCCTCCCCCGCCAGCCAGCGCCAATCGGTATCGGTGGCGATCAGGGTCCAGACCGGGCGCCCCATGGCCCCGGCCAGATGGGCCAGCCCGCTGTCGGGGGTGATCAGCAGGTCCAGGTGGGACAGGATGGCGGCACTGTCCATCCAGGTGCTGACGGCCCCGCCCAGGTCGGTGACATGGGGGGGCAACGGCTGCGCGGACAGTTCTTCCCGCCCGCTGGCCACCTGCAGTGCATACCAATCCACCGCCTGCTGTTGCAGCAGCGGGGCAAAAGCGGCCAGACCGGGGCTGCGCCAGCGGTCGCCGGGATGGGCGGGGTTGCCCGCCCAGCTGAACCCGATGCGCAGTCGCCCCGGCCGTTTGGGCAGGCGCGCAGCCCAGAGCGCGGCCATGGCCGGATCGGCGGCAAGATAGGCCCCGTCCCAGGGAATGCTCTCCGGCAGCAGGCCCAGCCGGCCCGGCAGGTCCAGCAGGGCTACCTGGAAATCCACCGCCGACAAGGGCTTGCCCCGCGCCAGGGGGCGGCCGAACCGCCCATCCAGGAACAAGGGCAGCAGGGCCGGCGGCAGTTCGAACGTCACCCGTGCGCCCAGCGCCTCCAGCTGGCGGATCAGGCGGGCGCACATGATGGTGTCACCGGCCCCCTGTTCATCCCAGACCAGAATGTGCTTTCCCGCCAGTTCCTCCCCCTGCCAGGACGGGATATGCAGGTGCCGGGGCGGGCGGGCGGAAACCGACCAGCGGTGATGATAGGCGGCAAACCCCTCCCCCCAGCGGCCCAGCCGCAACAGGCAGAGGGCGCGGCCCAGGGCCGAGGGTTTATCATCCGGTGCCAGGGCCAGGCCGCGTTCAAACGCGGCCAGGGCGGCCTCAGCATCACCCGTCACCCGGTGGAACAGGCCCAGATCGCGCCAGACATAGGCCGTGTCGGGGGCCATCTCCGCCGCCTTGGCCAGCAGCGTGCCGGCCTCCACCTCCCGCCCATCATGCAGCAACAGGTTGGCCAGGGCACAGCAGGCGGGGACCAGGGCGGGGGATGCGGCCAGGGCACGGCGCAGCAGGCTTTCCGCCCGCCCCTTGTCGCCGGCCCGCCTCGCCGCGTCCCCCAGGGCCAGCAGGGCAATGGCATGATCGGGATCAAGGGTCAGCACCTGTTCCCACAGGGCGAGCGCACCCGGCCCATCGCCCCGCGCCTCTGCCCGGCCAGCAGCGGCGATCAAATCCTTCACGCCAGCGGCCATCAGAACCGTTCCATCAGCGTGGGCTGGCCCTGCACGGTGGAGGATACCGCCTCCGGCATCCGCGTCAGTTGATCGCTGCGCGGAATCGGCGGCGGATCAGGATCGTAAATCTGTCTCAGGCGGCGATATTCCTGATCGTGATATTCCTGCTGTTCCTGAAAGCCGGGCTCCCCATTGCGCCGCCCAGTAACGATCACCTCATCCGCCACGGGGGGCGACGCCTCCTTTTCCGGCGCGGCTGATGGCTCCGCCCCTGCTGTGGCAACAGCGGTCAGCAGCGCAAGGGCGGGCAATGCCAGGGGGCGACGGGGCAATATCATACGGATGATCCTAGCGCCTTTCGGGATGCCGCAACAGGGATTCAACGCAAGCGAACGGAATGAGAACATTTCCGCTTGGCGATAGAGAACAAATCACGTACAACAGGTTCAGTTGAACGCGGACACCTATCCGTGCGAGAAGGAAGGGGACAATTATGTCGGCAGCTCCACTTCGTCTGGTTGAAACACCCATGGACAAGCAAAAAGCTCTGGACGCAGCACTCGGCCAGATCGAACGCGCCTTTGGCAAGGGCTCCATCATGAAGCTCGGTGCCAAGGAGGCGATTTCCGAAATGGAAGTCGTGTCCACCGGTTCGCTGGGTTTGGATATCGCCCTGGGTATCGGCGGTCTCCCACGTGGCCGCATCGTTGAAATTTACGGGCCGGAAAGCTCGGGCAAGACCACGCTGGCCCTGCACGCCATCGCCCAGGCGCAGAAGAATGGCGGCGTCTGCGCCTTTGTGGATGCCGAACATGCGCTGGACCCCTCCTATGCCCGCAAGCTGGGCGTGGATGTCGATGAACTGCTGATCTCCCAGCCCGATGCCGGCGAACAGGCGCTGGAAATCGCTGATACGCTGGTGCGTTCCGGCGCCATCGACGTGTTGGTGGTGGATTCGGTGGCGGCCCTGGTGCCGCGCGCCGAACTGGAAGGCGAAATGGGCGACAGCCATGTCGGCCTGCACGCCCGCCTGATGAGCCAGGCGCTGCGCAAACTGACCAGTTCCATCTCCAAGTCGCGCTGTCTGGTGATCTTCATCAACCAGATTCGTCTGAAGATCGGCGTCATGTTCGGCAATCCGGAAACGACGACCGGCGGTAACGCGCTGAAATTCTATGCTTCTGTCCGCCTGGATATCCGCCGCATCGGCGCCATCAAGGATCGGGAGACCGTCACCGGCAACCAGACCCGCGTGAAGGTGGTGAAGAACAAGATGGCCCCGCCCTTCCGGGTGGTCGAATTCGACATCATGTATGGCGAAGGCGTCTCCAAGGTTGGTGAGCTGCTGGATCTGGGTATCCAGGCCGGCGTGGTGGACAAGTCCGGCTCCTGGTTCTCCTATGACGGGCAGCGCATTGGGCAAGGGCGTGAGAACGCCAAGACCTTCCTGCGCAACAACCCGGCCGTAGCGGACAGTATCGAACAGAAAATCCGCGCCAATGCCGGCATCGTGGCGGGCGCCATGATGGGCACGCCGGAAACGGATGGGGATGCTGCCAACCCCGAATGATCCTTCCGCTCGCACCGGATAGGTTCTGTGGCCCCGCCCGGTATAAGCCGGGCGGGGTTTTTTCATGGCCTTGCACTCATCACCCAGCTGGTATAAAAGCGGCATCAGGAAGATTTCTTCCAGCATCCAGAGCCGGACTTGGGTCCGGCGCCAACCTGCCGACCCGGGCAAGGTGGCGGCCTCTGACGGGGCGATGCGGCCGGTTCACCGGCAACGAAGCGGGCGGCGATTCCCTCTCCACCCTTTGGCTTGGTCCCGTCACGCCTGCCTCCCTGGCCCTGTTGGTGCCTTTTGTGGAGTGCATGATGTTTGTGACCGCACCCTTGGCCCCCGCCCCCTTTTATCCGGGTGATGAATGGTTGCGTGACCTGATCGCGGCCCCTGGCGATCAGGTGCAGCCGGTCGGCCCCACCGAGGGCGACCGGGCCCTGTTCGTGGTGCTGCATCGCAGCCGCGGGCTGTGGACGCATATTTACCGTGTGCAGCGCCAGCCGGGGCGCAGCGGCGGGCTGGTCGCCCTGTTGCGGGTGCTGGAAGGGGATCAGGTGGAACAGGCGGTTCGCTGGGCGAACGGCATGGCTTGACAGCTGCCCTGCATCAATGGAATGGATGCTACCCGACGAGGGAGAGACTGGCCCTGCGCCAGCGCCGAAGGAGCAACCGCCCCGGAAACTCTCAGGCAAAAGGACCCGTCGGACATAATATCTGGAAAGTGGCGCTCCGCGCGCCCGCCGAAGGGATAGCGATCTCAGGCAAACAGACAGAGCGGGCACAACCGGGCGGCAGAAAAGCCGCCACGCCAGGAGTGTCCGCCATCGTGACCATTGCCGCCGCCCCGCTGTTCCCTTCCCTTTCGGTGACCGATCTGTTCACCATCGGCATCGGCCCGTCCAGTTCCCACACCGTGGGGCCCATGCGGGCGGGGGCCGCCTTTGCCGCCATGGCCACCGCACATGGCCAGCCGCACATGGTCACCTGCGATCTTTATGGTTCGCTGGCGCTGACCGGCAAGGGCCATGCCACCGACCATGCCGTGCTGCTGGGCCTGTCCGGCTGGCTGCCGGACCGGATCGACCCCAATGCGGTGCCCGATCTGATCGCCGCCATTGCGCGCGACCAGTCACTGCCGCTGGGCGGGGGTACGCCGGTGCATTTTGTGGAAGCCGAGCATCTGCGCTTCCGCATGGGGGAATTCCTGCCCTTCCACGCTAATGCCATGCGCTTTACCGCGCATTATCCCGATGGGCGGCAGTTGGAGCAGATATTTTATTCCGTGGGCGGCGGAGCCATCCGCATGGAAGGGGCCCATGCCGGCGACCGGCCCAATGTCACCCTGCCCCACCTGTTCAACTCCGGGGCGGAACTGCTGGCCATCGGGGAACAGCAGGGCCTTTCCATCGCCGATATCGTCTGGGCCAATGAGGAGGCGTTCCGCAGCCGGGCCGAGACGGTGGAGTTTGTCGACAAGGTACGCCAGGCCATGCTGGATTGTATCGAGCGCGGCTGCCGGCAGGATGGCATCCTGCCCGGCGGGCTGAAGGTGCGCCGCCGCGCCCGTTCCCTGCATCAGACCTTGATGGCCAGTATGCCCCGGATCGAGCCGTCCCACGTGTTCGAATGGGTCAGCCTCTACGCGCTGAGCGTGAATGAGGAGAATGCAGCTGGTGGCCGGGTGGTGACGGCCCCCACCAACGGGGCTGCCGGCATCCTACCCGCCGTGCTGAAATATTATGAGACCTTTGTGTCCGGCGCCAACCGCGCTGGTTCCCGCACCCTGTTGATGACAGCGGCGGCCATCGGCTTTCTCTATAAAATCCGCGCCTCCATCTCGGCGGCCGAAATGGGCTGCCAGGGGGAGGTCGGTGTCGCCTGTTCCATGGCCGCCGCCGGGCTGACCGCAGCCTTGGGCGGCAATAACCAACAGATCGAAAATGCCGCCGAGATCGGCATGGAACATAATCTGGGCCTGACCTGCGACCCGATCGGCGGGCTGGTGCAGGTGCCCTGCATCGAACGCAACACCATGGGGGCGGTGAAGGCGATCAACGCCGCCTATCTGGCCCTGCGCGGCGATGGCAGCCACGTCGTCTCCCTGGACGCGGTGATTGAAACCATGCGCCAGACAGGTGTGGAGATGAGCTCAAAATATAAGGAAACCAGCCTGGGCGGGCTGGCCGTCAATGTGGTGGGCTGTTGATTTTTAAAGTCTCCCCGTGGCGGGTCGCTCACGCCCGCCACGGGGCAGCAGACGCCAGCCCAGCAGGGTCACCACGATGGCGGCATAGATGATGGGCTCCAGCGGCCAGGACTTGACCAGCAGCAGGAAATGCACCGCGCCGGCCAGCGCCGCCGGATAAACCAGCCGGTGCAGCCGGCGCCAGCGCACGCCCCCCAGCCGACGGATCATGGCATTGCTGGACGTCACCGCCAGCGGCAGCAGCAGCACAAAGCCCAGCATCCCGATGGTGATATAGGGTCGTTTCAGGATATCGGCCCCGATGGCCGCCCAATCCAGCCCCTGATCCAGCAGGATATATGTGATCAGGTGGGCCAGCACATAGAAGAAGGCCAGCAACCCCACCGCCCGGCGATAGCGCAACCAGTTAATGCCCAAGGACTGGCGCAGCGGCGTGATGGCCAGCCCCAGGATGATCAGCCGCAGCGCCCATTCCCCCAGGCCGCGTTCCAGCGCCTTGGCCGGATCGGCCCCCAGATTATCCGTCAGCGCCTGGACAAAAAGCCAGACACCCGGCGCCAGCCCCAGCAGATAGAACGGCCAGGAGGGGAAGGCAGGCTGGCGCAGCCAGCGCGGCAGGGCGGCCATCAATAATATTTCCGCAGATCCATACCGGTATAAAGCCCGGCCACCTGATCGGCATAGCCGTTGAAGGGCAGGGTCGGCCGGCGCTTGGCGAACAGCCCGCCTTCCCCGATCCGCCGCTCCGTCGCCTGACTCCAGCGCGGATGATCGACCTCCGGATTAACGTTGGAATAGAAGCCATATTCCTGCGGCGCCTGCATGTTCCAGCTGGTCTGCGGCTGCTTGTCCGTCAAGGTGATGCGGACGATGGATTTGATGCCCTTGAAACCATATTTCCACGGCACCACCAGACGCAGCGGCGCCCCATTCTGGTTGGGCAGCGTCTCCCCATACAGCCCCACGGCCAGCAAGGTCAGCGGGTGCATCGCCTCATCCAGTCGCAGCCCCTCCCGATAGGGCCAGTCCAGCACCTTCAGGAAACCGCCCACCCCCGTCATCTCATTGGGGCGCAGCGCGGTTTCAAAGGCCACATATTTGGCGCTGCCCAGCGGCTCCACCCGCGCCAGCAGATCGGCCAGGGGAAAGCCGATCCAGGGGATCACCATCGACCAGCCTTCCACGCAGCGCATCCGGTAGATCCGCTCCTCCAGCTTGGCCGGCTTGATGATATCTTCCAGGGCAAAGTTGGTGGGTTTGGCCACCATGCCATCCACCTGCACAGTCCAGGGGCTGGTGGTCAGCCGGTGCGCATTGCGCGCTGGCTCCGACTTGTCGACACCGAATTCGTAATAATTATTGTAGCTGGTAACGTCCTTCAGCGGCGTCAGTGTCTCGTCGGTGGAGAGCTTGCTTTTGGCCGCCGTCAGCGGGGCGGCGGCGGCACTGCCGGCCAGCAGCAGCCCACCCGCCCCCGCCAGCAAATGACGGCGGCTGAGATAGAGCGCCTGGGGCGTCACATCGCGTTCGCCCAGATCCGGGGCATGGCGCAGCAGCATCGGCTTTTCCTCACATCATGCGGGCGGGGAACCCATGGGGAGAAGATAAGCGCCCCCTGCCGCCACGGCTAGCCCCCGCGCCGGGGCTGCGACAGGAATACATTTTTACATATTAATTTTGTTTATAAATATATTTAACAAACTGAAATATAATTCCCATTGACTCAATAGGAAATTAACGACACCATCCTTGTCAGAAAGCGTCGTTCCCCTGGCGACCTTCCTCTTTCTGGCGGAGGAAAACCCATGTCTACCAATCTGCTGCCGCTCTCCAAACCCGTTCCGGCCGACAGTTCCCTGCGTCTGGTGCCGGATGTGCCGGATTTCCTGGTCGGCCCCGGCCTGTCGCCGGAGGTGGCAGATGTCGTGACCCTGATTGCCGGCAGCGCCACGGCTGGGCGCAATCTGGCTGAAACCCGCCGTATCTTCACCCAGGTGCGCCGGGCGCTGGGGCCAACAGTGCCGGACATCGCCTCCATCCGGGAGGAGGTGATCAATACACCGGCGGGCAAGCTGAACCTGCGGCTCTACCGGCCGTCCTTCGGGTTCCGGCCGCTGCCGGCCCTGCTGTTCTTCCATGGCGGCGGCTGGACGGTGGGCGATCTGGACAGCCATGATACGCTGTGCCGCCAGCTGGCCATCGCCACCGGCCATGTCATCGTCGCCGTGGATTATCGGCTGGCCCCGGAAAACCCCTGGCCCGCCCCGATTGAGGATGGCTGGGAAGCCCTGCGCTGGCTGTCCAATTACGCCCCGCTGCTGGCCATCGATCCGCTGGCCATCGGCGTGGCGGGTGACAGCGCCGGCGGCAACATCGCCGCCGTGCTGGCCCTGAAGGCGCGGGATGAGGGCGGACCGTCCCTAAAGGGGCAGGTATTGATCTATCCCTGCACCGACCTGTCGGCCAGCCTGCCCTCCCATTTCGCCCATGCCGATGGCTATCTGCTGACGCGCAAGCAATATCTGGCCTATGTCGCCAATTACCTGGCCGGCCAGGATGTTGAGCATGATTGGCGCGTGTCGCCCCTGCGGGCAGCCCGGTTCGACGGGTTGCCGCCGACCGTGATCATCACCGCCGGGTTCGATCCGCTGCTGGATGAAGGCCGCGCCTATGCCGGGCGGCTGGCTGCCGCCGGTGTACCGGTCATCCATCGCAGTTACGCCGACATGGTGCATGGCTTCATCACCATGGGCGGCCGCCTGTCGGCCGCCAACCGCGCCATTGCCGATATCGGCCGGGCCCTGGCCTCGCACGATATCTACGCCTTCAGCGATGGCGGCGGTATTTAAGACACACCTGACCTCCCTGACCCGTCCCCACTTGCACCCCTGGCCCCTGTCGCCAGGGGTTCTTTTTGTTGCGATGCACATATTTTTTGGTTGCAGCGCCACATGAATTCAACCGAAAAATATCTCCATTCGATCCATCGTTTTGACTGGCGGGCCGCGACAATTTGCGCCACCATCTTTTCCGGGTGACCGCCCGGAAGAGATCGGCACCCCCTGTGCGACACAGGTAAGGGAGGACGTTATGGTGGCGTTTCACGAAGGGGAGCGCATATTGCCGCTCCCGGCAGATTACGTTCCGGTGCCAACCGCACGCCGGTTGACCAACCATGATTTGCAGGAGGCCCTGGCCGACGGTTGGGCCGATTTCAAGGCCGCCCCCGCCTATGGGCTGGCCTTTGGCGGCATTTATGCCCTGTTGGGCCTGGGCGGGCTGCTGGCCCTGACCATGGCAGATCAGCCGCATCTGATGTTTCCGGCCATCACCGGCTTCCTGCTGTTCGGGCCGTTCGCGGCCCTGGGCCTTTACGAAATCAGCCGTCGGCGGCAGTTGGGCCGGCCGGTGGAACCGCTGAAGGTGTTCTTCGCGTTTCGCCGGCATGGCGGCAGCCAGATCGGGATGCTGGGCCTGTTCCTGGTATTCGCCACCATCGCCTGGTTGAAGATCGCCACCTTGATCTATGCGCTGTATTTCGGCCCCGCCCCGATGGAGGTGGCTCAGCTTTGGGCCGCCGTGACGGGAAGCTTCGCCGGGCTGCGCTTTGCCGCCACCGGCATCATTGCCGGCGGGCTGATCGCCACCACCATCTTCGCATTGTCGGTTTTCTCCGTACCGATGCTGCTGGATCGGGATGTGGATGTTGTGACGGCCATCCTGGCCAGCCTGCGGGCGGTGCTGCTGAACCTGCCGCTGATGCTGGCCTGGGGTGCCATGGTGGCGGTGGTGATCGGGTTCAGCATTGCCGCTGGCCTGCTGGCCCTGATCATCACCCTGCCCTGGCTGGGCCATGCGACCTGGCACCTGTATGTACGGGCGTTGGGGCGCACCCCGGTTCCCGGCGCTGAATAAACCCAAGCGGCAAAGCAGCATGACAACCGCCGGTCAGCCGACCGGCGGTTGTTCATTTTCAGGCACCACCCCCGGTAATTGCCGGCGCCAGCGGCCAGGCGTGGTGCCGGTGATGCGTTCGAAAACGCGGGTCAGGTGGCTCTGGTCAGCAAAACCGCATTGCTGCGCAATCTCTGCAATGGGGGATGGGGAGGTTGCCAGCAGGTGCCGCGCCTGCGCCACCCGCCGCTCCAGCAGCCATTGATGCGGCGACATCCCGGCACTTTGTTTGAAGGCGCGGGAAAAATGGCCGACGGAAATACCACATTCCCGCGCCAGATCAGCCAGCCCATGATCGCCGGCCAGATTGCCCATCATCCGCAGCACCCGGCGCAATTGCCAGGGGGCAAGCCCGCCCCGGTGCGGGGTGCTTGGGTTTGGCGCAATGGCGCCACCATCATCAAACGCAAGATCGGACATCGGGCAGGCAGGCATGGCAACGGGGGTGGACCCTGCTCATCCTATGCTGCGGCACCCCCTGCCCGCGCGCATCCATGCATCAGCTTTATAACATTTAACCGGGGCAATCGTTCCAGCGGTGCCGCTGCACCATTGGGAAACCACGTCTTCTATGCTACATCGCCACAGCAATCATAATGCCAAAGCCTGGGAGAGGCGGGGTTGAACGGTAAGAAGCCGACCATTGACGATGTCGCCCGCCTGTCCGGCGTGGCCCGTGTCACCGTATCCCGCGTGTTGAATGGCGGCCCCAATGTCCGCCCCGCCGTGCGCACCAAGGTGATGGAGGCAGTGAAGGCGCTGGATTACAAGGTCAACCCGCAGGCGCGCAGTCTGGCCGGCGGGGCCAGCCGCACCCTGGGCTTTGTCTTCAATTCCGATCCGGAGAGCGAGCCCAATTCCTATTACGAGGCGGCGCTGGAGCTGGGGGCGCTGCGGGCCTGTGTCACGCTGGGCTATCAGCTGCTGATCCACCAGATCCCGCTGGATGCGCCGGACCAGCAGCGGCGCATTCTGGAGCTGATCGATGACCAGCGCTGCGAGGGGCTGATTCTCTGCCCGCCCTTCAGCGACGATCTGGCCCTGGTGGAAACCGCCCTGGCGCGGGGCTGCAAAGTTGCGGCCGTTTCCCCCGGCCCCAGCGCCCGCACCCTGATCGACGGGGTGGGCGTGGATGATGAAGCAGCGGGATATGACCTGACCTGCGCCCTGATCCGGCTGGGCCATCGCCGCTTCGGTTTCATCGCGGGACTGGAGGCACATCTTTCCGCCGAACGCCGGCTGGACGGGTTCCGCCGCGCCCTGGCCGACCATGGGCTGGGCGATGATGCCTGCCTGATCCGGCGCGGCGATTTCACCTTCCGATCCGGCACAAGATTGACGCCGGAAATGCTGGATGATGCCAACCCGCCCAGCGTGCTGGTCTGCGCCAATGACGATATGGCGGCGGGCGCCCTGGCGGCGGCCCATGCGCGCGGCCTGGATATACCGGGTGATATCGCCATCACTGGATTCGACGATGCGCCCGTTGCCTCCATCGTCTGGCCGCCGCTGACCACAGTGCATCAGCCGGTGAAGCTGTTGGGCCAAAGGGCGGTTGAACTGCTGGTCGGCCGGCTGACCGGTGCCGTAATGGATGGCCCGCAATTCCAGCAACTGGACCATGCCCTGGTCTGCCGCCAGACCACCAAGGCGTTCTAACCCAGGCGCGTTTACCACCCCCGCTACCCGCTGTTGCAAAAACCCAACATACGACCGTCACCTGTTCCAGGCCGCTTGACAAGCCCCTGGGCGGCGCGCAGATTGGAAGCGCTTTCAATGCCGCAACGCAACGGCATTTCAGCGGCAACAAAAATCAGGGCCGCCGCAGCTGCGGCCCGGGGTGTGTGGGAGGAGGAGTTGATGGCGAACCGCGTTTCCAGCGGAGGCTGGACGCTGTCCGGCGTGCTGTACCGCACCGTGTCGGGCCTGGCGCTCAGCTTGGCACTGTCCGGTGCCGCAGCCGCCCAGCAACAGGCGGGCAGCAGCGATGTGGTCGACGAAATCGTCGTGACCGGCATCCGCGCTGGCATCCAGAATTCGATCAATATCAAGAAGAACGAAACCTCCATCGTGGAGGCGATTTCGGCCGAAGATATCGGCAAGCTGCCTGATATCTCCATCGCGGAAAGCATTGCCCGTCTGCCCGGTCTGGCGGCCCAGCGCGTCAATGGCCGCGCCCAGGTGATCTCCATCCGTGGTCTGGCGCCTGACTTCACCACCACTTTGCTGAACGGCCGTCAGCAGGCAAGTTCTGGCGACAACCGCGCGGTGGAATTCGACCAGTATCCGTCCGAACTGCTGTCGTCGGTCGTCATCTACAAGACGCCGGATGCGCAGGTTTCCGGCATGGGCCTGTCGGGCACCGCCGACCTGCGCACCGTGCGGCCGCTGGAGTTTGGCAAGCGGGCGGCGTCGGTGAATGTGCGGGGCGAGAAACTGTCCGGCGGCAAGCTGAACAGCGATGTCGGCACCTGGGGCAACCGGGCCAGCGCCTCCTATATCGACCAGTTCCTGGATGGCAAGCTGGGCATTGCCATCGGCTATGCCCATATGGACAGCCCGTCCCAGGTGAAGCATTACAAGGCCTATGGCTATGAGGCCTTCCCGGACGCCGTGCAAGATGCCGCCGCCAAGAATGCGCTGATGCTGAACGGGCAGGAGGTGTTCGCCACCTCCCGCAACAATACCCGCGATGCCGTGATCGGCATTGTCGAGTTCCAGCCGAACGAGACGATCCACAGCACGCTGGACGTCTATTATTCCAAGTTCGAGCAGGAAGAAACGACGCGCGGCGCGCAATGGTTCTCCAATGGCTGGGCTGATGGTGCCACCTTCACCAACCTGAAGACGGATACTGTCGGCGGCTCACAGTTCGCCCGCAGCGGCACGCTGAATAATGGCGTGCCGCAACTGCGCAATGACTTCAACACCCGCAATGATAAGCTGTTCTCCATCGGGCTGAATAATGAATTCGACCTGACGGACAGCACCAAGCTGGTCGCCGATCTTTCCTATTCGCGCAACAAGCGGCGCGAACAGATCATGGAAACCTATGCCGGCTATGGCCGTGGCGTGGGGCGCGTGACCAGCAACACCCCTGATGTCGGTCGCACCTTCGACAAGATCGATTTCAACATCAATGATGACGGCTTCTCCCAGTATAAAACCGGGCTGAACTATGCCGATGCGACCAAGGTGTCGCTGGGTGACCATGCCCCCTGGGGCGGCTGGGGCCATGATGGCGCCGTCCGTTATCCGGACGTGAAGGAAGAGGTGAAATCCGCCGAGGCCCGGGTTGATCAGGAATTTGACAGCTTCATCAACAAGCTGTCGGTCGGTGTCAATTACACCAACCGTGAAAAGACCAAGCGGGTGGTGGAATATGATCTGTTCTTGAAGAATAACCAGCAGGTCTATGTCGATCCCGCCGATCTGGTGGCCCCCACCTCGCTGGGCTTTGCCGGCATGGGCGATGTGCTGAGCGTGGATATCGGCAATGTCTGGCGGAAATATTTTGATCAAACGCCGCTGGTCGATGCCAACAATTACGACAAGAACTGGGACATCTCTGAAAAGGTCACCACCTTCTTTGCCCGCGCCAATTATGGGTTTGGCGACCTGACCGGTAATGTCGGTGTGCAGGTGGTGCGGCAGCAGCAATCATCCAGCGGTGTGATTATCAATGGCACCAGTGGCAAAGTGGTCCCCACTGCCATCAGCGCCAAGGAAACCTATACCGATGTGCTGCCAAGCCTGAACGCCATCTATGATCTGGGCGATGGGCACCGTTTGCGGCTGGGTCTGTCAAAGACCATGGCGCGGCCGCGAATGGATGACATGCGCGCCAATGTCACGCCCTCCTTCAACGGCACAATCTGCAACGGCCAGACTTGCGCGGCGGGCAGTACGGTCAACCCCTGGTCGGCCAGCGGTGGCAATCCCAACCTGAAGCCCTGGAAGGCCGATGCGGCCGACTTGGCCTATGAATGGTATGTGGCGCCGACGACCTATATTTCGATCGCCGGCTTCTACAAGAAGCTGAAGACCTACATCTACAACCAGACCCAGCCCTTTGATTTCAGCGGCCTGCCCTTGCCCACCACGGCATCCAGCATCCCCGCCGGGGTCAAGATCAGCAATATGGGCCAGATCACCCTGCCGGCCAATGGCAATGGCGGCAATCTGAAGGGGCTGGAATTCTCCGGTGCCCTGGATTTCGGCCAATTGTATGAGCCGCTGGAAGGGTTTGGCGTGCAGGGCAGCCTGTCACTCACCTGGTCCAGCCTGAACCCGACGGACAAGAACGATCCGGGCCAGGCCGTGCGCATTCCCGGCCTGTCCAAGACGGTCTATAACCTGACCGCCTATTATGAACGTGACGGGTTCCAGGCGCGGATCAGCCAGCGCTATCGCTCCGCCTTCAAGGGCGAGGTGGTGCAGCTTTACGCCAACCGTGGCTTCACGGAAATCCTGTCTGACAAGCAGGTGGATGCGCAGATCGGTTACACCATCCAGGAAGGCCAGTTTGAAAATCTGGGCTTCCTGTTCCAGGTGAACAATCTGACGGACAGCCCCTATCGCACCCGTGTGGGCCTGGATAGCGGCGGGACCAAGACCAGTGACGGGTCCAGCCTGCCGGAAACCTATGAGAAGTACGGGCGGGAATTCCTGTTCGGCGTCAGCTACCGCTACTGACCCCATCATCGGGCCGGCATCCCGCGCATTGGGGATGCCGGCCCCCTTCCCTCTGGCAGTTGGAAGGTTTGCCCTGTGCAGCAACAGATCAAGAAAATCCTGATCGTCGGGGGCGGGTCGGCCGGCTGGATGGTGGCCGCCCTGTTCTCCCGCCTGTTCAAACGGCTTTATGAGATCACGCTGGTGGAATCCGATGAGATCGGCACCATCGGCGTGGGCGAGGCCACCATCCCCGCCATCAAGCGGTTTAATGAGCTGCTGGGTCTGGACGAGGATGATTTCCTGCGCCGCACCCAGGGCAGTTTCAAGCTGGGGATCGAGTTTCGAAACTGGCACCGGCAGGGTGACAGCTATATCCATGGTTTCGGCCCCATCGGCCAGGATCTGGGCTGGCTGCGCTGCCACCATTACTGGCTGCACCAGCAGGCCCAGGGTAAGGCTCCGGATTTCGACGGGCTGGCCATTAATACGGCTGCCGCGCGGGCCGGCAAATTCATGCGGGCCCGGCCGGATTTGCCGGATTCGCCCTTGTCCCACATCGCCCATGCCTTCCATTTCGATGCCGGGCTCTATGCCCGTTATCTGCGGGAGATGGCGGAAAAGGCCGGCGTGCAGCGGCTGGAAGGCCGCATCGGGGCGGTGCATCTGCGGCCCGAGGATGGTTTCGTGCAATCGGTCACCCTGGCCGATGGGCGAGAAGTGGCGGCCGATTTCTTCATCGATTGTTCCGGTTTCCGGGGCCTGATCATCGAACAGGCGCTGAAAACCGGGTACGAGGATTGGCGCCACTGGCTGCCCTGTGACCGGGCGCTGGCCGTTCCCTGCGCCCGCCAGCCGGGGGAGATGACGCCTTATACAAGCGCCACCGCACACGGGGCCGGCTGGCAATGGCGTATCCCGCTGCGCCACCGCACCGGCAACGGCCATGTCTATGCCAGCCCCTTCATGGAAGAGGCGGAGGCCGAGCGTATCCTGTTGTCCAACCTGGATGGGCCGGCCCTGGCCGACCCGTTGCGGATACAGTTCACCACCGGCAAGCGCCGGCAACTCTGGAACCGCAATTGCGTGGCGGTGGGGCTGGCCAGTGGTTTTCTGGAACCGCTGGAAAGCACCAGCCTGCACCTGATCCAATCCGCCGCCATCCGGCTGGTGCGGTTGATGCCCGATGGCCGTTTTGATCCGGCGGTGATCGCGGAATTCAACCGCCAGAGCGATTTTGAGTATGAGCGTATCCGCGACTTCATCATCCTGCATTACAAGGCGACCGCGCGGGATGACACGCCGTTCTGGCGCTATTGCCGGGACATGGACATACCGGAAACGCTGCAGCGCAAGATCGACCTGTTCGCCGCCTGTGGCCGCATCTTCCGTGAGGATGAGGAGTTGTTTGCCGAGGAAAGCTGGATTCAGGTTTTCTTAGGCCAGGGCATCATCCCCCGTTCCCCCGACCCGCTGGTGCGGGTGCAGGAGGATGCGGAGATTGCGGAATATCTCAGCAATATCACAGGCGTCATCGGCAAATGCGTCGCCGTGATGCCGGGCCATGCGGCCTATCTGGAACGGATTTGCGGGGTGGGGTGACACTCTCCTCCCCATCATTACTTGTTTGCACCGTCACCCCGGCGAAGGCCGGGGTCCAGGGGCCACAGGCGCTTTGCTCTACGATACTGGACCCCGGCCTTCGCCGGGGTGACGGTGGAAGGGACGGGAAGCGAAGGCCCCATGCCCCCACCAAAAATAAAACCACTCCAGCAATCCCCAACCGCCTTTTCACCCCGCCCCGGCGGGCACCCCATAAACCCCGAGGGAGAGAACCATGCCCCGTTACCGCCAGCCATCGCTGGTCGCGCGCCAGCTTTGCCTGACGACCGCCATCGCCGCCCTGCTGGCCTTCAGCCCGGCGGGTTTCGCCCAAGCCAGCAATCCCCAGCCCACCGCTGACAGCCCGCCGCTGGCCGCGCGTGCCCATGACCCGATCTGGGCACGCGCCGATGCGCTGGTGCGGCAGATGACGCTGGAGGAGAAGATCACCTATCTGCACGGGCTGTTCCCGCCGCAGACCAAGAACCCGCCGGCAGACATGATCCCGTCCGCCGGCTATGTGCCGGGCGTGCCGCGTCTGGGCATCCCCACTCTGCGGGAAAGCGATGCCAGCCTTGGTGTCGCCAATCAGGTGGAACAGCGCAAGGGCGACACGGCCACCGCCCTGCCGTCCGGCCTGTCGCTGGCCGCCACGTTTGAACCGGAACTGGCCTTTAAGTCCGGTGCCATGATCGGGGCGGAGGCACGGGCCAAGACCTTCAACGTGCTGCTGGCCGGTGGCGTGAACTTGACCCGCGACCCCTGGGCCGGGCGCAATTTTGAATATCTGGGGGAAGACCCGCTGCTGGGCGGTGTGCTGGCCGGGGAGAGCATTCGCGGCGTGCAATCCAACAACATCATCTCCACCATCAAGCATTTCGCCCTGAATGCGCAGGAAACCGGCCGCCATGTCATGGATGCCCGCATCGGTGAAGCCGATCTCAGGGAAAGCGACCTGCTGGCCTTTCAGATCGCCATTGAACGCGGCAAGCCGGCCTCTGTCATGTGCGCCTACAACAAGGTGAATGGTGATTGGGCCTGCGAGAATGACTTCCTGCTGAACCGGGTGCTGAAGAAGGATTGGGCCTATCCCGGCTTTGTCATGTCCGACTGGGGTGCCGTGCACAGCACGGTGAAGGCGGCCAATGCCGGGCTGGACCAGCAATCCGGCCAGGAACTGGATACACAGATCTTCTTCGGCGAGGATCTGAAAAAGGCGGTGGCCGAGGGCAAGGTGAAGCCGGCCCGGCTGGATGATATGGTACGCCGCGTACTCTATGGCGTGATCCAGACCGGGCTGATGGAAAACCCCATCCCCGCCAGCGAACAGAAGATCGACTACCCCGCCCATGCCCAGATCGCCCAGGCGGTGGCGGAACGCGGTTCCGTGCTGCTGAAGAATGATGGCTTGCTGCCGCTGGCCAAATCGGCGCGCAAGGTGGTGCTGATCGGGGCCCATGCCGATGTCGGCGTGCTGTCGGGCGGTGGTTCATCGCAGGTGCGCTCGGTCGGCGGGGCGCCGGTGGAAATCCCGCTGAATGGCGGGGAAGCGGCCTCCTTCGTGCGCGTCACCTGGCACGCCTCTTCCCCGCTGGCCGCTGTGAAGGCGATGCTGCCGGGGGCGGATGTCACCTATGTGGATGGCAAAGACCCGGCCGCCGCCGCCAAGGCAGCCGCCGGGGCCGATGCCGTGCTGCTGTTCGCCTGGCACTGGCAGACAGAGGCGCAGGATGCGCCCTCCATCGCCCTGCCGGATGGGCAGGATGCGCTGATTGAGGCGGTGTCGGCGGCCAACCCGAAAACGGTGGTGGTGCTGGAAAGTGGTGGCCCAGTGCTGATGCCCTGGCTGGACAAGGTAAAGGCGGTGCTGGCCGCCTGGTATCCCGGCCAGCGCGGCGGGGAAGCCATTGCCCGCATCCTGTTTGGGGAGGTAAACCCGTCCGGTCGCCTGCCCATGACCTTCCCTGCCGCTGAAAGCCAGGCCCCCCGCCCGTCCGCCCCCGGCTTTGCCGAACAGGCCACCCTGGATGAGGCCGGGCGCAATGGCCAGAAGGTGGGGAGGATCAAACCCTTTGCCGTGGATTATGTCGAAGGGGCTGCCGCGGGTTACCGCTGGTACGCTGAAAAGGGGCAGAAACCGCTGTTCCCCTTCGGTTACGGCCTGTCCTATACCAGCTTCCAATATGGCAAATTGAAGGTGGAGGGAGGCGTTCGCCTGACCGTCAGCTTCGATGTCACCAACAAGGGACAGGTGGCCGGGGCCGATACGCCGCAGCTTTATGTGCAGGCCGGTGAACGCCGGCCCATGCTGCGGCTGGCCGGGTTCAAGAAGCTGGACCTTGCCCCCGGAGAGACGCGCCGCGTCAGCCTGACAGTCGATCCGCGCGTGCTGGCCGATTATGATGTCAAGGCCGGCGGCTGGCGCTTGCCCCAGGGCAGCTATGGGCTTTATGTCGGCGGCCATGCCGGCGACAAGGCCCTGACCGGGGAAGCCAAGCTGGATGCATGGAAGGGCAAGCCATGAAAACCCGTATCGCCATCGCCGCCGCCCTGGCCCTGCTGTCGCTGCCGCAACTGGCAGCAGCAGCGGAGCCGATGCGGGCCTGGATCACCAGCGGCGACCGCCGCTTCTCCCTCACCGAACAGGCGCCGGTTAACCCCGGCGCCGCCACCGGCCTGCCGGTTATCGCCGTCGATCCGGTCCAACGCTTCCAGACCATGGTGGGGTTCGGGGCGGCCATCACCGACAGTTCGGCCTGGCTGATCCGCACCAAACTGACGGACAGCCAGCGCCAATCCCTGCTGGCGGAACTGTTCGGGCGGCAGGAGGGCGGGCTGGGGTTCAGCCTGACACGGCTGACCATCGGCGCGTCCGATTTCTCCCTGGATCATTACAGCCTGGATGATGCGCCGGGCGGCGCCCCCGACCCGGACCTTCAGCATTTCTCCCTGAAGCGGCCCGCCGAACATGTTTTCCCCACGGTACGGCAGGCGCTGTCCATCAATGGCGACCTGAAAATCGTCGCCTCCCCCTGGAGCGCGCCGGCCTGGATGAAAACTACCGGTTCGCTGATCAAGGGGCAGTTGAAGGATGAGGCGTACCCCGTCTATGCCCGCTTCTTCGCCCGGTACATCACAGAGGCCGCCTCCCAGGGCGTGCCGACCGATTACCTGACCATCCAGAACGAACCGGATTTTGAGCCGAAGGATTATCCGGGGATGCGCTGGCGGGCCGTCGACCGCGCACGCTTCTTCGCTGACCATCTGGGGCCGGAACTGGCGGCGCAGGGTATCAAGACCAAGCTGCTGGACTGGGATCATAATTGGGACCAGCCGGAACAGCCGCTGACCGTATTCGCCAACGCCAAGGCGAACAGCTATGTCAGCGGCGTGGCCTGGCACTGCTATAATGGCCAGGTGGCGGCCCAGGCCATCGTGCAGCAAGCCGCACCGGAGAAGGAGGTCTTCCTGACCGAATGTTCCGGCGGGGAATGGGCGCCCGATTATGCCGACAGTTTCGCCTGGATGATGCGCAAGCTGATCATCGGCTCCACCCGCTATGGCGCGCGGGGCGTGCTGATGTGGAATCTGGCACTGGATGAGAAGAACCGGCCCTATGCCGGCGGCTGCGATACCTGCCGGGGTATCGTCACCATCAACAGCCAGACGGGTGCCATCACCCGCAACCAGGAATATTACGCCTTCGGCCATGCCAGCCGCTTCGTGAAACCGGGGGCCGTGCGCATTGCCGCCACGGCGGAGGTGGGTGACGTGGAAAGTGTCGCCTTTGAAAACCCGGACGGCAGCCGGGTGCTGGTCGCCTACAACCATGGGGACAAGCCGGCCCGGTTTGTCATCTCCGATGGGACCAAACGCTTCAAGACGCAACTGCCGCCCCGCGCGGCGGGCAGCTTCGTCTGGTGATCGCAGGGCCTGCAACCCACCCTGTCAGCGTGATCCATCCCTGGCCAGGGATAGGCGGCTGACGGGGTGGATGTCGTAGACATTGTCCCGCCAGCCACGCAGGGTGGGGGAAATCAGCCGCTGGGAACTGCCGAAACTGATTGGGATGATCCGGTGGCTGTCCAGGATTTTCCGTTCCAGCGCACGCAACCCCGCCTCATCCGCCGGCATGGCCATGTCGGGCGGCACGAAGGGGGCCAGGGCGTAGGAAGGGGCATAGGAAACCCAGGCATTCAGCACGAAGCCGCTGAAATCGCCGTTTGAATCACGCTGGGCGACAATGCGGGACTCCTGCCCCACCAGATCTGTTTCCACCCCCAGCACCTGCTTCCACTGCGCGGCAATCGCCACCACGCGTTGCCGCACCGGTTCGGTCGTCGCGTGGAGGATTTCCACCTTCGGCGGCGACCGGTTGGGGCCATAGCCGGCGCGGGCAAGGGCAGCACGAGCAGCCTGCTGACGGCTGGCGGCACTTTCCTGTACCATACCAGCCACCTCCTCCCGCCACAGGCCGGGCGGTACCAGCCCCAGGGCGGGGACGGCACGGCCTTGGCTGGGGGCGGTCAACTGCTCCCGGTCCAGCGCCAGCGCCAACGCCTCCAGAAAGGCCGGGTTTTCCTGCCATACCGGGCCGTTGGGGCTGGCGCGCAGATAGGTCAGCAATGTCCAGGGGTGGATATGCAGGTTTTCCGGCATCTCCTGGCGCGCCCAACCGACCATGGCACCGGGCAGGGTGCTGGTGGCGTGCAAGGCACCGGTGCGGAACAGGTTCAGTTCCATCTCCGGCCCGTCGCTGACCACCAGTTCCACCGCTGCCATCGCGGCCGGACGATGGTAAAAATCGTTGCGCACCAAATGATAGGCGCTGTGCAACCGGTGCCCGGCCAGCCGGTATGGCCCGTTGCAGACCAGTTGGTCCATGGCTGCAAACCCGTCCGCCGCCCTGGCCAGGGTGGGCCCATGTATCGGCAAGGTGATGCGGTGGGCCAGCACCATGTCGAAATCGGCCAGCGGGCGGGCCAGCCGTACCTGCACCCTGTCGGCATCCAGCGCCTGGATGCCCAGTTGTTCCGGCGGCAGCCGGCCCTGGCGGATGGCGGTGGCATTGTCCACGCCGTCCAACAGATCGGCGATGCCCGATGCGGTGGCCGGGTCCACCGCCCGGCGCCAGCCGCGCACGAAATCATCGGCGACCAGCCGGTCACCATTCCACCAGCGGGCCTCTTGGCGCAGATGGAAGGTCCAGACCAGCCCATCGGCGCTGCGCTCCCAGCGTTCCGCCACACCCGGCACCGTATGGCCGGACGCATCGCGGGTCAGCAGCCCTTCGCACAGTTCCTGCAAGACCCGCCCGGCCCCCAGGGTCAGGCCGCGATGCGGGTCCAGCGTTTCCGGCTCCGGCCCGATGCCGATGCGCAGAACCTCTGCCCCAAGCGCCGGTCCGGCCAGGGCAAGCGCCAGTGCCAGGGCGGCCAGCGCTATGTTCTTCATGATGGCGCGCGCAGGCCCTGGGCGAAGGCGCGGACCAGCGGGTTCAGGCTGAACCCGTCGCCCGCCCGTTCCAGCATGGATTTTTCCTGCAAGGCAGAGAGCCCGCCGGGCAGTCGGATGGTGCAGTCACCGGACAGGGCATGATCGGCCATATCCTGGCTGAATTCATCCTCAAGGCCAGACAGGACGCGCAAGGCGCGCCTTTCTGCCCCACTCAACAGGTTGAAAGCCCAGCCCATGGCGGCCCCCACCGAATAATGCCGCGACGGGCCGGGGCGCCGCATCCCGGGCAGGGCACGCACCGGGTCGCGGCTGGCCTCCACCGTGGCGGACAGGCCCAGCAGGCCACAGGCACGGGCGGCGATTTCCACCCCCAGCGGCACGCCCCCCAGATGGCGGCAGATGCTGGCGATGGCCGGCGCAGCCCCGACCTCATCCTGGAAATCCAGCCCGGCAGCGCTTGCCGCCTCCAAAAACAGGCCGGTGGCGGCGTTGGGCTGTGTCGCGCCTGCCACCGGTATCCCCAGAGGCGACAGACGTACACAGAAGGGACGCAGCCGCCGGTGCGCCGTGTGGGAAGTGATCAGCACCCCCGCCTGGGGGCAGGCGTCCAGCAGGCGGCGCACCAGATCCAGCGCGCCATCACCCAGCAGTTCGGCACCATCCAGCAGCAACAGGCAGGCACGGTCGGCGATCCGGTCCAGCAGGGTGGCAACCGGTCCCACCGCCCCACCCAGCAACCCCAGATGGCCACCAATATGGGCGGCCAGCATATCCGCATCGGCAAGGCCCTGGCCTGACAGCGGCACCAGCCATTGGCCATCGGGAAAATCATCGGCCAGCAGCCGGGCCGCCGCACAGGCCAGCCGCGTCTTGCCGGTGCCGGAAAGGCCGGCAATCAACAGCAACCGGTCACGGCGCATCAGTTTCAACACATTGGCCAGTTCCACCTCCCGACCGGAAAGCGGCCCCAGCATATGCGGAATATTGCCGACCGGGCGGGTGCTGCCGGCCGCCGGTATGGCCAGCCGGTAACCGCGCCCATGCACCGTCAGGATCAGCGAGCCATTGCTGTCCCCCAGCGCTGCGCGCAGTCCGGAAATCTGCACTGCCACATTGGCCGGGTCGACAATCTGCCCCGGCCAGATGCGATCCAGCAGATGGGCAGCGGAAACATCGCGCCCGATATTTTCCGCCAGCACCGACAAAATGGCCGTGGCGCGCCTGCCCAGGGGCACGGGCACGCCGTTGCGGCAGGTCAGGCGACCATTTGCCGGCTGGAATTGAAAGGCGCCGATGGCGATTTCCGCGGTTCCTGCTTCCGGCAGCATCCCATCCCCCATCTGCCCTGATGCCGGCCCTGTGCGCAACGGTACAGGGCCGGCAGATTAACCTTAATTGGAAACGAAGGCCAGCAGGTCGGCGCTGAGCCGGTCCTTGTGCGTGTCGGTTACGCCGTGCGGCCCGCCTTCGTAAACCTTCAGTTCGGCATGGGGCAGCAGCTTCTTCACCGCCCGGCCGGCGGCATCGATGGGCACCACCTGATCGGCATCGCCATGGATGACCAGGGTGGGCAGCCCGTCGAACTTTTGCAGATCCTGGGTGAAGTCGGTTTCAGAGAAGGCCTTGATACAGTCATATGTCGCCTTGTGGCTGGCCATCATGCCCTGCATCCAGAAACTGTCCATCATGCCCTGCGACGGCTTGGCGCCTGGCCGGTTGAAGCCGAAGAAGGGGCCGCTGGCGATATCCTTGTAAAGCTGCGACCGGTCGGCCAAGCTGGCGGTGCGCAGGCCATCGAACACTTCCATCGGGGTGCCGGCCGGGTTGGCATCCGTCTTCAGCATCAGCGGCGGCACAGCCCCGACCAGCGCCACCTTGGACACCCGCGCACGACCATGGCGGGCAATATAGCGGGTGACCTCGCCGCCGCCGGTGGAAAAGCCGACCAGCACCGCATCGCGCACATCCAGCGCCTCCAGCACCTGGGCCAGATCGTCGGCATAGGTATCCATGTCATGGCCATGCCAGGGCTGGCTGGACCGCCCATGGCCGCGCCGGTCATGAGCGATGGTGCGCAGACCGTTGGAGGCCAGATGCAGCATCTGCGCTTCCCAGCTATCCGCATTCAGCGGCCAGCCATGGCTGAACACGACAGGGCGCCCGCTGCCCCAGTCCTTGTAATAGAGCTGCGTGCCATCATCGGTGGTGATCGTACCCATGGCCATTCTCCGCCTTTGTGCTGGTTGCTGTCTGCCGGCGGGGGAAGCCCGATATCTGCCCCCTCTACGACAAGCGGAACTATTCAGCGGAAAAAGAATTTCGGCGTGTTAAAAGACATAAAATCAGTCTCGCTGGAATGTAACATAAGCTAAATCCGCCCCACCACAGGCCCCACCGCCCTGCCGAGAGTGAGTATGCCTTTCGTGAAGCCTGATCATTATCTGCTGGATAGCGGCCGACGGCGGCTTTTACGCAATGGGGAGGTGGTTGCCTTGGGCGACCGCGCCTTCGATCTGTTGCTCGCCTTGGCAGGTGCTGGTGGCAAGGCCCTGTCGGCAGATGAATTGACGGCCCTTGTCTGGCCGGGGCTGACGGTCAGCGCCGGCAATCTGCGGGTTCAGGTGCGGGCCCTGCGCAAGGCGCTGGGTGACGAAGCGGTGGAGAATGTGCCGGGTGCAGGCTATCGCCTGACCCTGCCGCTGGACCCCTTGTCAACCGACGCCGGCGCACCCCCGGTGCCGGCCCTGGTCGGGCGTGATGGCGACCTGAACCGCCTGCGCGAGTTGCTGGCCCGGTCACGGCTGGTCAGCATCGTCGGACCCGGCGGGGTGGGCAAAACCTGTCTGGCCCTGGCCGGGGCTGCCGCCTGCGAAGGGTTGCGCGTCGCGCATGTGGAACTGGCGCCGGTACGCCAGCCAGGGCTGGTGCCGGTGGTGACGGCGGCAGCCCTGGCCATCCGGGTGCAGAAGGTTGACGTCATTGACAGCATCCGCGAGGCGCTGGCCGCACAGCCCACCCTGCTGGTGATGGACAATGCCGAACATCTGCTGGATGAGGTGGGGGAGTTTGCGGAAAACCTGCTGTGCACCTGTCCGGACCTGCATCTGCTGCTGACCAGCCGGGAACCCCTGAATATCAGCGGCGAATTGCTGTTTAATCTCTGCCCCCTGACCTGTCCGCCGGAGGGGGAGGCGGAACCCGCCATCATCCGATCATACCCGGCCGTGGCCCTGGTGTTGCGCAACCATGCCCAGGCCGGCTGGCCACCCCTGACGGATGACCAGATGCCGGCCCTGGCACAGCTTTGCCGCCAGTTAGATGGCCTGCCGCTGGCCCTGGTGCTGCTGGCCGCGCAATTGCGCGATTGCGCGGTGGTGGATGTATCGGCGGCATTGGAAGGGCGGCTGCAGCATCTCCCCCTGGAAGGGACAGCCCGCTACCGACATGACAGTCTGGCCCGCATGTTGGATTGGAGCTTCGACCTGCTGTCCGACGATGAACGGCTGCTATTGTCCCGGCTGGCTGTATTCAACGGTTCCTGGCCAGTGGCGGCGGCAGTGGCGGTCTGCGGCCAGCCGCCCTTGCTGCCGGCAATGGTGCCGGGGCTGATTGCCGGCCTTGTCTCCCGTTCCCTGGTGGCCGGACCGTTGCAAAGACAAGCGCCGGGGCTCCGGCTGCTGGAAACCATTCGCCAGTATGTGATCGCCCGCGATCCCGGGTTGATTGCGCGCGAAGGGCTGAACCATGCCCTGATGAGTTGGCTGCTGGTAGCCCTGGACCAATATCACACCCTGTCGGAACGGGTGGGGACGGGACG
The DNA here is from genome assembly GCF_009495745.1 of Niveispirillum sp. SYP-B3756. GTDB lineage: Bacteria > Pseudomonadota > Alphaproteobacteria > Azospirillales > Azospirillaceae > Niveispirillum. The sequence goes on along the minus strand of NZ_WIDQ01000013.1, from coordinate 29,567 downwards.
GGCGGAACTGCTGGCTGATATGGCTGATATCAGGGAGATACTGGATTGGGGTTTCGCCGGCCACGATATCCATCGGGCGCAGGAACTGGTGATCGACACGCTGCGTATCTGGAACTTACAGGGACTTTATACGGAAAGTGCGCGCTATTTTATCCGCGCCTGGGAGGCCTGTGATGACACGACACATCCTGCCCTGCGAGGCGCCATCGGTATGCTGCTTTATGGGGAGGGTGTGCCGCTGCAATTGCCGCATCATCAGCAGCGCCCCTGGTATTTGAAGCATGAATTCGACCGCAACCTTGCAGGCTTGCGAGCCCATATTGACAGTCACCACCGCTGGTTCATCAATTCCGCCGTCAGCGCCGGTTGGTTGTTGCGCTACAATGGCGATTTTCAGGCCGGACAAGCCCTTTGGGAAGAGGCGGAGGCCATCTGTGCCGCTTACGGGTTTGACTATACGCGCTCCAGCACCCTGTCGATGATCGGCTGGGCAGCGGCAAACAAGGGCGATTTCGAAAAGGCGCGCAGGTCTTTTGAATTGGCCCTGTCCATCGGGGAGGAGATCGGCTTCTATCACTCCCTGGCGGCACTGCGCATGGCGGAAATGGAATTTGCAGCTGGCGACCATGACCGGGCGGTGGCGGTGGCAAGGAGAACCTTGACGGAGGCACCACAACTCACTCAAGCAATCAAGCAGACACTCCATGCCAATCTCGCCTCCTATCTGGTGGTCAAGGGGGATATGGTAGCCGCTCTGCATGAAGCGCTGACAGCGCTGCGTCTGCAACTGCGCTATCAATACACTTACTCCATCGGCTGGACACTGGATCGCGGCGCGCTGATCGCCACCCGGTTGGGCCAACGGGCGCTGGCGGCGGACCTGATGGTCGGGGCTGAAGCCTTCATCACCAGCGAGAACCTGACCCGGGAAGGCCCGGAACAGGTGATCCATCAGTTACTGCGGGCCGAACTGGGGGAGATCACCGGCGAGGCCCTGCCGTCTGAGCAGCTCTTGCAGAAGTTACTGGCCTTTTATGAAGGGACGGTGGCCACACACAATGGTGTTTGAACCGCTCCGAGGCTGCGCCAGGCGAACGCGATTCTGCGCAAGGCGTCGGTGTATTTTGCGATGGCGGAGCTCGACCGCCGGTCGAAATGATGGTGTCGTTCATCGATGCGCCCCAGTGAAGCGCTCCATTTAGTTCTGGAGAGACGGCGGTTGGTTTTGGAGCGGGCGGGGGAGGGTCAGGGGCCAGGATTGTTTCAACGCCTCTACTGCCGCCAACGTCACTTCACCTGACAAGACAAGCTGTTGCGCATAACCAGGGCCGGATGGCGTGTCCGCGAAAATGTCGGCAAAGCCGATCTCCGCGGCAAGACTCAATGTGCCGCTGAAAGGAGACAGAAGGCTGGTCGCGTGCGTCTCACCCACAACCGACGCCAGAAGCCGCGCAAAGGCCAACTTGCCAAGCGCGGGGCGGCGCTGCAAAGGCCATAGATGCGCCTCTGCCGCCGTCAGCGGACGCAGCACCCAGGCACCAGCAACGAAATCAGCGGCGATCTCGCACGGATCGGCAATCGTCGGCATCAGCGGCAGGGCCAGCACAAAGGCTGCTTCATCATCCGCCAATGTCCCCGCCCGCGTGCGGGCCAGGTGCAGCAGGCCGGGGTCGGCTGCCGCTACCACCTCCTGCGCGGCCTGCCAGGCCGCCCTGGCCGGTGATGGTACCGCCGCGCCGTCGGGGCCACTGTCGATCCAGGCCGGCGGCGGCTGGTCACCGCTGCTTTCCAGCAGCCGCTGCGCCGCTTCGTACCGTTCCACCTGCTCCAGCAGGCCGGTGATGGCGCGGTTCACCGCCACCTGACCGCCCAGGGCCGCCGGATCGGTATCGGCGATGGAAAGCGGTGCCTCCACACACCGCGGCCAGCCATCCACCAGGGTCCAGCGTGCAACCCAGCCGCCGCCATAGGCGCCGCACCCCACATCCACACTACGCAGCATAGTGTTCCCCCATCGTCAGCGGCAGCACCTGCCGTTCCACCGTCCAGACCAGCCGCGTGGCGGCCAGGCCGGTCACCCGTTCGGTGACTGTCTGTGCCGTTGCATCCACCGACACGGTGGCATCCATGCCGGCGGCGGTCTCGTGCACCACCGTCACATTGACCGACCCCAGCAGGGCCAGCGATCCGCCCAGATCGCGCCGCACCAGATAGCGCAGCTCATAAGCCGCCGCCTGGGTGGCACTGGCGCCATACTGACGGGCGGTGATCAGGCTGCGCACCGCACGGGTTTCCCCCTCACCAACATAAAGCCGGGGGCTGATATCGGTGGGCGTGGCATCAATGGTGACAGCCGATGGTGCCGGCGGCGAAGCGCTGGCGGCATCGCCACCCATCAGGTCGCGCCCGATCCGTGCCTCAGTGATGACACCGGCATTGGCCGCCGTGCCCACCAGCAGATACGGACCCGCAGCGGAAAGGCTGGTCACATTGTCGGAGCCCAGAGCACCGGCCGTATTGGCCCCGTCATAATAGGCCGTGCGGGAAAGGCCGGAGATGACGGAAACACCATCGCCCGTGCCCACCAGCAGCGATCCGGTATCGGGGGTGCTGGCAAGGGCGGCAACATTGTTGGACGTGCCGCCCAGCAGGGCCGGCTGGCCAGCCTGGAACAGCGCGCGTTCATCATCGTAGATCCGGCGGATTTGCGCCGGTGTTGGGGCAGAGGCGGTGATGCGCAGCAGGGCGGCCGACAGGCCGGCGGCCGGGCTAGGGGCACCGGACACCCGCTCCCCCACCCGCAGCTTGGCCGCCCCGTTGGACAGGCTGCCGATGCCGGTCGCATTGCCCGTGCCCTCCCGCACGCCATTGCACCAGATTTCCAGCTGCCCGCCGCGCCGCACCGCGCACCAGAGGCGCCAGGTATCGCCGACAATATCACTCAGCGAGGCCACGTTGGCCCCGCTGCCGCCATCATGCACCGCAAAGGTCAGCTTGGACCAGTTGGAGATCAGCGACCAGCGCGCCCCGCTGGTCGGGCTGTCGCGGTCCAGGTAATAGCCATCGCCGATGCTGCTTTTAGCCCACCAGATGACAGCGAAATCCCCCGTACCAAAATCAAGATCGGCGCTGTAAGCCTGCTCCAGATAGTTTCCCGCAACGAAACCAGTGATCGCCGAAAGGCCGCAGGGCAGGCCCGTGCGTTGCACGATGCCGTTGACCCGCAGGCCGCGGCCCTTATAGCTGCGGTCGGGCATGGCGACGCGGACCGAGACATTGTCGAAATCGCAATAATCCCCGCTCTTCGCGGTGATGACACGCAGTCGGATCGCGCTGGTCGCAGTTGTTGCGGTGAACTGCGACTGCGCGCCATCCCGCGCCGCCAGGACGTTCACCCCATCCAGCAGCAGGATGCCGGTGGCATCAACAACTGAAATATCACAAGGATACCCGTCCCCCGGCGCAGCATCGGCAGAGATGACATAGGTCTGGCCGATCACCGTGGAGATCGTCTGTGCCGCATAGCCGACATCCGTCGTGGCCTGGTTTGTCACCCGCAGCCTGCCGGACACGATGGACAGGGCGGCCGCCGCGCCGCCATTGCTGCCGGCACTCCACCCCGTGGTGCCGCTGGCAAAATCGCCATTGGTCACCAGTTCGCCCGACCCTGCCACACTGCCCGTCGCGCTGTCCCCCAGCCAGGCGCCGCGAATATCGCCCGGCTGCCAGCCGGTGGCATATTGATTGGTGAGGTAGGCGACCATGCCGTTGGCTGGATTGCCGCCATCAGGGCTGAGAACCGACAGGCCCTTGTCATCCTGCGCGGTCGAGGCATAGATGAGACCGCCCGTATGGACGATCCCCATCCGGGCCTCGTTGGCCGGGTGGCGGGGATAAGTGCCCGCCACGTCAAAGCGTTTTTGCACCCAGCCACCGAAGGACATGTCGCTGTACGGCACCGACCCGTAAGCGAAAATCCCCGCCGACGAGCTGACCCAGAGCCGCCCGTCCGGTTGCAGCAGCACCTGGGTGGCCGCAGAGGGGGTTATATTAACGCCCCCCCCCCAGGGATGGATCACCGATATGCCGCTGCTGGTCGCCACGGCCACGGTGGGAATGGGCAGCCCGACGCGATCCAGCGGGGCACCGGGCAGCACCCTGGCCGATACCTGCACGGGAGGGCCGATCTGGTACTGTAAGTCCAGGGCACCGTAGAATAATGTCTCGTTACGTCGCGCCAGACCATGGGGCCATCTGGCGAAACCACCTTCGTAACCTGCGTACCAGACCACCCCATCCCCAGTGAAATTCAGCACAAAAACGCCGAGGTGGGCGCAGAGGTAAATCCTTCCCTGGCACGCGGTGACATGCCGGTGCTCCCCGTCGGTAGCAGCACCACGCGCGCCAACAAAGCGCATCCATAACCGGGGCTTGCCGTCTGCATCCAGGTCATGCGCATCGTAAATATCCAGCTGCACTCGCCGCGCCACGATCAATGCCACACGCGGAAAACGCCGCGTGGCACCGCGCGTGGCGGTATTCAGCGGTTCATTATACCAACTGGTGGAGCGGCATTTTTCCACCCAGGCCCCGCCATCGCTGTCGCGCCGCGTGTCATACACGAACACCGAAACCACATCCCCGGCCGTCACCAGCGATTTCAGGCCCGCGCCATAGACCAGACCGGTGGCCGTGCCGGTGCCGGCGCTGCCCACCAGGGCCTGGGCGCGGGCGGCACTGCTGGCGGCACTGGCGGCACTGGCGGCGGCCTGGTCGCGCAGGGTGCCGCCCTGGAACCCGGACAGCTCTGCCACCAGATCTTCAAAGAACGGCATCCAGTTCTGCCGGAAACCCCAGGGGGCGAAATCGCTCAAGGCCCAGGTGCGGCCATTCAAGGTAACGGGCATCAGATCAACTCCTCGATCTGCAGCACGACGTCCCAGCCGTCATGCTCCACAATGGTGATGGGGGAAGTGCCGGCGAGCGCGCCATAAAGGGTCAGCCGATTGCGGATGGCGGGTTCCTTGTCGCTGTCCCAGATGACCAGCAGGTCTCCCTTGATCCCCCGCCACATCAGATCGTGATAGACGCCCAGCGCCGTCGCCTCGCTCTGGTAGGACAGCTTGATTTCCCATTGGCGGTATTTCGGGGCCTCGCCCACCAGCCGGCGGCCGCCCTTGGTGCGGATCTTTTCCGCCATGTCGATGACCTGGACGGAGGAGCCATAATCATGGTTTTCCACATCCGGGGCCACCCAGCCCTGGCCGATCATCAGCCGCCCGGCCTGGAAATAGCCGTCGGGATTGCCGGGATCGGTGACGTCCAGAAAGGCATATTGGGCGTAATGGGTTTCCGGCGACAGGTGAAAGGCGATGGGCGCGCCAGGGAATGTTTCCTTGTCCACCCCGTCAAAGGGCCACACCCCCCAGGGCAGAGTGCCCCAGACGATGGTGGGTTCCCAGACCGGGGCCGTGGGCGATTGATAGACCACGGGCGACAGCGATGGCGCATCGGCCAGCCCCACCCGCATAGTGGCCAGACTGGACGCATTATGGCCGATCAGCGCCCAGGCATTGACCGGGCGCACCCGGTCGAACCCGGCCACCAGCCGGGCCGGGCTGTTCTTGATATCCAGATAGCGCGCCACGGCGGCCAGATCGTCATTGCGCAGATTGGCCGGCGGCAGCGTGCCGGACCAGCCGCTGCCGCTGCCGGAAAGGCTGCCCTTGTCGCTGGCCAGATCGTAAAGGATGGTCAGGTTCGCCATGTCACAGCACCGTCAGGGTCAGGGTCGGGATGGCGGGGGCGGTATCCGCATCCCGCCGCAGCACCACCACGCGGCGGCCAGTGGCCAGCCCATAGCGCGGGTGCTGAATGTCAATCGTGTCGCCGATGCGCACCGGCTCGGTGCCAGGGTTCAGCGGCAAGGTGATGTCAAAGGGCTGACGCCGCGCGCCCAGCAGGGCCAGAAGCCGGTCCCGTTCGGCCAGCGCATCGGCCGGGGCATCAAAACCGGTTTCCTTTTCCAGCGCTTCGGCCAGCAGGCTTTCGCCCGTCACGGCCAGGCTGCTGGCCGTAGCGGTCCATTCGCGGTCCTGGGTGGCCAGTTCGCGCACGGCGGCGGGAATGCTCTGGGCGATTTCCTGTTCGGACAGCGCCAGACCAGGGCGATAGGAGAGCCGCACGCTTTTGATGCGCCGCGCCGCCTGCTGCGGCACGATATTCAGCATGTCGCGCCGGGTGAAGCGGGCCACCGGATTGGCGGCCGGCAGATCATAACGCCCGACCTGGAACAGCCCTTCGGCGGAAATGCCCCAATGGCCGCCGATGCTTTCCATGATGCGGTCGATCAGGGCATCGGTGCCCAGCTCCCCGCCGCCATCGGACCAATGGCCCAGCACCGCCGGCTGCAAGGCGTGCAGGGCGTTGATGCTGGTCTGGTCGATATCGCCGCCCCCCAGCCCGGCAAAGGCCATGGCGGCATGGCGGGCCAGCTGGGCGGCGCTGTAGATCCAGCTGCCATCGGGTGCCACGCCTTCGGCTTCCACCCGCAGGCGGAAACGCGGCTTTTCCGACAGGCGCAGCAGGCCGGCCCCCTTGGCGGTGGCCAGATCCAGGCTGGCCATGCTGAGCGCCTTCAGCGCGGCATAATCGGCGACATCGGGGCCGATGGTGAAGGGCGCCCCGCCATCATCGGCCGCCAGCAACGCGTGGAACCCGGCCGGATCGATCATATAGATATTGAATTCGGCATCGATCAGCAGCGGTTCAAAGCGCCGGGCCCGGCCCAGCAGAAAGGGCTTGGCGCGGCCCTTCAGGCTGTCGCCGCCCTCTGCCCCGCCGGTGCCGGCAAAGGTGCCGCGCCGGGCCGGGGCGGTGAAGCGGGCCTGAAGATCGGTCAGCACCAGTTCGATCATGTCACCAGGCACGATTTCTTCCACCGTGCGCCGGGTCATCAAGGTGAAATCGGACAGGTGGCGGGGGCGGGCGGCATCGCTGCGCCACAGTTCGATGCGGCGCCCGTCCCAGGCCCAGTCCAGCCAGTGATCCAGCCCGCCATCCTGATTGGCCACCTGCACCGCGCCATAGCTGGCGCTGGACCGGCCCCCGATGGCATCGCCGCTCCACAGGCTGGCATGGGTGGACATGGGCACATCGATGCGCCGGTCCCAATAGGTGTTGGGGGCGGCCGCTGTCTCGTCCGGCTCGCTGACCCAGCCGCGCAGGGAGGCATAGACGGTACGGGTGGTTCCCAGCGCCGGATCAAAGGGATAGGCGCGCATCAGCCAATGGGTCATCAACCAGCCCTCCGCAGCGTGGCAATGGTGCCGACCTTGACGCGGGCCGGTTTGCTGACAATGGCGGCCGTCTGGGCGGCGGCATCGGCCCCGTCGGCCGTGTTGGCGGCGATTTTCTCCAGCAGGGCATTCTGGCGTTCCACCGCCTGGGCCTGCCGGTCGATGGCGGCTGCCAGCCGGGCGTGATCCACCCCGCTGCCGGCCTTGCCCTCGGCCAGACGCGGCCGCCGGGCGCTGAGCCGCGCCAGTTCCAGCGTTTCCGCCTTGGTGAAGACCTGCGATCCGCCCGGCAGGCGGACAAACTCATCCTGGTGGACATAGGCCCAGCCGCCGGGGTGATTGTCGGTGCCGGTGTCGTATCCAGGCGTTCCGCCCAGCATCTTCACCGTTTCGGCCGTGTTGTGGCGTATTTTGTCCAGGAAGATGCCGCTGCTGCCCGTAAAATACCCGCGCAGCACAGTCCAGACCTGATCCTGCCAGGTCTGCAGATTGCTGATCGCCGTCACCACATTGCTGCCGTCATAGGCGCTGTTGCTGTTGGCGGCGGTGCCGACATTCAGCTTTGCGGCAGGGCCCTCATAATTCTTCTGGGGTTCGTAACCATATGTGCCGGGGCCGGCGGTGATCTGCAGCCCCCCCCCATCCTTGCCGATGAGGCTCGCCGTGTTCCAGGCGATGGCGGCAAGATAGCGGTTGGCAATGGACTGGCCTTTGAACTCCACCTCGCCGACGGTCAGGGCGATCTTGGCATTGGCGTTCGTCGCGTCCAGCAAAGCCCCCTGAAGGGTCACCTGCTGTTCGATGGTGCGGGTAACTTTTTCGGTCGCCAGCAAGGCTGCGCCCTCGGCAAGCTTGGCCTTGGCGACAACCTGTTCGATGGTGCGTGTCACCGCCTCAGTCGCCAGCAAGGCTGCGCCCTCGGCAAGCTTGGCCTTGGCGACAACCTGTTCGATGGTGCGTGTCACCGCCTCAGTCGCCAGCAAGGCTGCGCCCTCGGCAAGCTTGGCCTTGGCGACAACCTGTTCGATGGTGCGTGTGATCTCCTCTGCGGCCAGCAGCAGGTTGCGGCCCGTGGCATCCTTCACCTCCTGCTCCACCGTGCGGGCGATCAGCCCGCCATGGATCAGCAGGGCGGCTTCTTCGGCGGTCAGCGGGCGCTTCAGGGTCTGTTCGATCTTCTGCTCCACCGAACCGGCCTTCAGCAGGGCGCTGCGTTCCTCATTGGTCAGGGGGCGCTTCAGGGTCTGTTCGACCCAGCTCGCGATGACGCCGCCTTCGACCAGTTCGTCCAGCTCCTCCTTGCTCAGCGGGCGCTTCAGCTTTTCTTCAATGGCGCGGATGACATCCTCGGCCTTGATCAGCTGACCGCGTTCTTCATCGGTCAGCGCGTTCAGGGCTTCGGTGATGGTGCGGATGACGGTCAGATCAATGCCGACCTTGATGCCGTCTTTCAGGCCTTTCAGCTCATCCAGGATTTGCTGGTCATAGCTTTTGACGGCGGGCAGCGCCTCGATCTGCGACAGGATGCCTTCCACCATGGCGCGGCGATCGGCACCCGAGGCGGTATAGGGGGTTTGCGCATCGATCAGCCGCTGGGCGTAATCGCGCAGGCCCTGGATGGCTTCCAGATTGCCGCCCTTGGCCAGGACCATCTGCTGGTCGAACTGGCGCTGGGCCATGTCGCGGTTGACGGCAGGCGTGCTGTTGCCGGCACGCACGCTGTCCACCCATTGCCGCAGCGTGCCGCCGGCCTGGTTCAGGGCCGCCAGATCGCGGTCAACGAACTGCTTGATCAGCTTGGCGCGTTCCAGCCCGATGGCACGTTCCAGTTTCAGGATATCGGCGCCGCTGGTCTTTTTCGCTTCCAGTATGTCCTTGTCGGCCTGCCGGTTGAAGGCGGCCAGCGCACCAGCCAACTGGCTGGTGTCGGTTTGCGCATTGAACAGCCGGTCGTCAGTGCGGTCATTGATGGCCTTGGCGGCCTGATTGGCGGCCTGGGCCACCTCCCGATCCAGCACATTGGCCAGCCGCTGCAACTGTTCGCGGCTATAGCCAGCCGCCTCGGCGGCCTTCAGTTCGATATCCCGTTTGCGCTTCAGGGCGGTGATCTGTTCGTCCGTGCTGCCGGCATTGTCCAGCGCGAATTCACGGTCGGCCAGACCGGCATTGATCTCTTCCGACTTCTTCTTGAACTGATCGACGATCTTTTCCCGCTCCAGGCCGATGGCCTTTTCCAGGCTCACCAGATCGGCGCCGCTGGTCTTTGCCGCCTCTTTGCGGTCCTTGGCGGCTTGGCGGTCGAACGCGGCCAGCGCGCCGGGCAGCTTGCTGGTGTCGGTTTCAGCATTGAACAGACGGTTGGCGATGTTGTCATTGACAGCCTTCTTGGCCTGATCAATGGCCTGGGCCAACTCACCGGACAGCACACGGGCCAGCCCGGACATCTGGTCTTCGGTATAGCCGGCGGCCTTGGCGGCTTTCAGTTCAGCTTCCTGCTTGTGCTTCAGGGCGTTGATCTGCTCGTCCGTGCTGCCGGCATTATCCAGCGCGAACTGACGGTCGGCAAAGCCAGCAAAAATATCGTCCGACTTCTTCTTGAACTGATCGACAATCTTATTCCGGTCCAGGCCAATGGCGGTTTTAAGATCGTTCAGGTTGGCACCCGAATTCTTGCCGGCGATCTCCAGATCCTTGGCGGCTTGGCGGTCGAACGCGGCCAGCGCCCCCTCTTGCGTGTTGGTATCGGTTCGCGCGTTGAACAGACGGTCGGCGATGCCATCATTGACGGCCTTCTTGGCCTGATCGATGGCCTGGGCCAGTTCACCGGACAGCACCAAGGACAGATTGGTCAACTGATCACTGGTATAGCCGGCAGCCACGGCGGCGTCATATTCTGCCTTCTGCTTGCGCTTCAGGGCGTTGATCTGCTCATCAACACTGCCGGCATTGTCCACCGCGAATTTGCGGTCGGCCAGGCCATCATTGATGGCCTTGTTCTTCAGGTCGAACTGCTTCTGGATCCCGCCGCGTTCCAGATGGGTGGCCTTGTCGAAGTCACCCAGATTGGCACCGCTGATCTTGACAAGCTCCTCCCGCTCTTTCTTGGTCTTCCGGTCAAAAGCGGCCAGAGCCCCTTCCAGCGTATTGCTGTCGGTGCTGGCGTTGAACAGCCGCTCGTCAATATTGTCATTAGCTGACTTGGTGGCGTTGCCGATCGCCTGTTTCAGTTCGCCATCCAGCACATTGGCCAGCCGGACTAGCTGGTCGGCGGTGTAGCCGGCGGCCACGGCGGCGTCATATTCCGTCTTCTGCTTGCGCTTGAGGGCGTTGATCTGCTCGTCTTTGCTGCCGGCATTGGCCAGGGCGAATTCGCGGTCGGCCAGGCCGGTGTCGATGGCCTTGGCCTTGTCGGCATAGGATTTGGCCAGGGCGACGCGTTCGGCGCCCAGCACTTCCTCCGTCCGGGTCAGCACTTCGGCCCCGATTTCGCCGGCCTTGATGCGTTCGCGCACGCTTTCCAGCTCCCGGGCGCGGGCGCGGTCGAACATATCCAGCGCGCCGGCCTGGGTGTCGGCGCTGCCATCGGCCTTGGCCATGCGGTCCTTCAGGCCTTCCAGCGCCTCTTTCGTGGCGGCGGCGGTGGCGGCGGCCTTGCCGGTGTCGGTCACGCTGCCGGTCAGCTTGTCCAGGGCGCCCTGGGCGATGCTGGCGGCTTCGGGGAAATCGGTGCCGAACAGGCGGATGGCTTCCTGCAACTGGTCGGGGCGCAGATTGGCGTTTTCCAGCACGCCCTTCAGGGCGGCATTGGTATTGCGATCCACCAGCTTGCGGTCGGCCCCCAGCGCATCGGCATTGCGATACTGGGTGTCGCGGTTGGTTTTCAGGTCGCGGACCTTGTTGATGTAATCATTGCCGGTCAGCGAATTGAACTCGCGGTCCATGCCGGCCACCCAATCGCCCTTGGCGCCTTCCTTGGCCTTGGCCAGCCCGTCGGCCATCAATTGCTGCGCCTCGGCGGTGGAATAGCCCACCTCGGTCATCAGCGGGATATAGGCTTTCCACTTCGCTTCCAGCACCGCCATGGCGCTTTCCAGCTCCGTCATGGCCGGGGCGGCCTCGCGCACGCCGATCAGACCGTCGACATAGGAACGCAGGGTGCTGTCCACCTCGCCCATGGCATCGGGGAACAGGCGGGCGGCCGTGTCGTGGAAGGCACGGATGGCGTTGACCTGTTCCTTCACCTGGGCGCTGGCCTGGGCGGTGGCCTGATCAACCAGCCCCATATCACCCTTCAGCGATTTCAGGCTGTCGCGGAAACCGGTGATGAAGTCGATATCAGCGCCCGCCTTTTCCATGTCAGAGAAATTGACCCGGCCCAAGGCGGCGGAGATTTCCGGTGCCAACTGATCCTGGATGCCGGTGACGAATTGCTGCGTCACATAGCTGATCAACTGCTTCATCCCCGCTTCGGAGGAATCAAAGCTGGTGCGGGTGGAGCTGTTCAGCGAGGTGGCAAACAGCCCGTCGCGGCTGCCCGCCCCCACGGCGATGGACCCCTTGATCTGCGCGCCCAGCTGCTTTTCCAGCGCATCCTTGATGGACAGCACCTTGTCGGCGATGGAACCGGCCGTATCGCGGTTTTCCTGGCTGTATTTCTTGCCGGTGAAACCGCCGATCTGATAGTTGCCGCTGTTCAGGTCGATCATGGCGCTGCCTTCCTTGTTGGAAGGCTTGGAGCCGAACAGGCTGCCCAGCGCCCCGCCGGCGATGGAGCCGAGCAGGGTTCCCACGCCCGGCACAAACGACCCGATGGCCCCCCCCAGGGCACCGCCAATGGCGGAACCGGTGCTGTTGCCCTTGCCGATGCCCAACATGCCCATGACCGACCCGGCCATCATGCCGGTGCCGATGCCCGACAGCGCGCCGGAAACGCCAATGGCGGCATTGGCGGACCCGAACAGGGTGCCACCGGAACCGAACAGACCGCTGGTGCCTTCGCCGCCGAACATGGCAGCGCGCAGCTTTTCCCCGCCACTGGACAGCCCGCCCTTGCCGAACAGCCCATCCAGCCCGCCGGAGAACAGGTCGCCCAGCTTGGCAGTCATCTTGTCCATGCCCTCGACCAGCTTGGCCAGGCCGCCGCCATTGGCCATTTCCAGCAAGCCGGACATGGTGGGTTTGCCGGTGGGCTTGCCGTTCTCGTCCTTCTCATCACCGATGCCCAGGCCGAACAGGCTGGGCATCGATCCCACCACGGCGGTGGCAATCGGCAGGATGATGCGGCTTTTCACCGCCTCGGCGGCGATGGTCTTGAACAGGTTCTTGAACCAGCCGACGATGCTGTCGCCCTTGCCGGTCAACTGGTTATAGATGGCATCGGTCAGTTCGCCGGCGGTTTTGGCGACGGCGGCTTCGGCTTCTGCCTTGGCCTTTTCGGCCGCAGCGTTCTGGGCGATTTTCTTCCTTACGTCATCAAGCTTCGCCCCGCTGGCCTGCAGCCGCTCATAGGCTTCCACAGCCCGATTCACATCTGCGGCGGCAGCGGGTCCATATTTGGACTCAGCGAACAGTCGGAATTGCGCAACCGTCATCTCGGTTGCCGCTTCGGCACCCGCCTCCAGTGACGCCGCCAGATCATTATTGGCCTGTATCTGCTTGTCCATATCGGCAATGGCTTCGTTCGCCATGCCGCGCACCTGGGCGGCTTCCTTCTCCTTCAGGCTCTTTTCCAACGCATCGCCGGCGGCCTTGTCGCGCTCCCGGACGGGGGCGACCTGATTTTCAATCTCGGCCGCGCGCATGGCCGCTTCACCCTTGCCGGCAGCATCGGCCCGCCGTTTTTCCGCCTCCACGGCCTGGCGCTGTTCGGTCTGCTGATCACGCAGGGCTTTGGCCTTGTCGCGCAGGGCCTCGGCCTGGTCGCGGTGGGCGTCGGCCTGGCGTTTGGTGACCTGGGCCACAGCCTTGCCGATCTCCACCTGCCGCTCATCATCGGTCAGCGCTTTGCCGGAAAGTTCAATCTTCGCCCGGACAGAGGCCATCAGCTGTTCATGCGCTTCGGCACTCATGGTCGTGGCCTTCGCCTCGGCCTCGGCCCGCATTGCCGACTTTTCCTGGTCGGTCATCAGGCTATTCTTGGCGCCCTCCAGCCGGGCGATCTGCTCTTGCAGGCGTTTATCGTTGCCATCGCCAACATTGGCGTTTTCCACCAACCCCTTCTTCAGGGTGTTTATCTGGGTATCCAATTCCTTCTTGCGGGCGGCGACGGTGTCCAGCCGATCCAGCAGGGCCATGGCCTCGCGCCCGCCCTGCTGTGCATCCTGCAGGGCGCGCCTGTCTGCGGCCTCCTTGGCGATCTTGTCCACCTTGGCCTGATGCTGGCTGACCAGGGCCTCGGCTTCGGCAAGGTTCTTCGTCAGCGAAGCAATGTTAATGCGAGCAAAGGGTTCTGTGCGGCGATTGTCCTGCCAATCTTTCAGTTCGGCGGCTATGTCTTCCCGCGCTTTTTGGGCGTCTTTCAGTTGTTCTTCCGGGCTGACCTGCTCGCCAAGAAGCTGCCCGACCTTCTTGCCCATCCAGTCCCAGACATTGGCCAGGGAGGTGCTGACGGCCTCTGCGGCGCGGCCCAGCAGCGTCATCTCGCCGGCACCTTCCTTCGCCCGCTTGGCCAGCGCATCCAGCAGCAGACCCTGGGCCTCGGTCTCCTTGCCCATGTCGGCCAGGTTCTTGATATTGGCCAGGGTGGCCGCGTCCAGCAGGCCCATGGAATTGGCCAGCTCATCGGCCCCCTTGGCCGGATCGCTGAACAGGCGGGCAAGGCTGGCCGTGGCTTCCTTGGAATCCTGCCCGGTGGCCAGGGCATAGTCACGGCTGATGCCGATCATCTTGCCCATGATCTCGCCGCTGATCTTGCCAGTAGCGATATAGGCGGCCTGCTGGTCGCGGGCCGCCTTGATGCTGATACCGGCCTGTTCGGCAGAGGCGGCGGCCTGTTCTTCCAGTGCGCCGCGCGTCATGCCGATGGAGACCACCGCCATCTTGTTGGCGCGGTCCACCGCCTGAACGGATTGATTGTAATCGGAAAAGGCCTTGTAGGCGGCACCGATCGCCGCACCGATGGCGACCACCACCGCGATGACGGGCGCGCCGGCGGCGGCCAGGGCCAGCATCCGGGTACCCGCGCGCGTGATCGCGGCGCCAAGGCTACCCATATGGGGCGTCATGGTTTTCACCAGATCAACCACATCCAGGCCGGTCTGGGTCCATTCGACCAGCGACTGGATGCTGTCACCGATGCCGCCTTTGCTGTCAGCACCCAGCTTGGCGATGGCCGCACTGGCGGTGGCCAGGGCGTTGACCGCATCGGTCATGCTGCGGGCCATTTCCTGGGTCTGGCGGTTGCTGTCCGCCATGGCCTGCGTGGCCTCCTGCTGCGCCGACGCCATCCTGCTCATGGTTGCGCCCGCCTCGATGGCGACATCGCGCAGGCCCTGCATCTGGCGGGCGGCCTCTTTCATGGCGGCCGTGAAACCGGCATCATTCAGGGTCAGTTCGGCTTCCACACGCAGGGCCATGGCAGGGTGTCCTTGTTAAATGTTCCCTCAAGCGCCGGGCGGCGGCTCCGCCGCCTTGGCTTCGCGCGCCACGAGGTGCTGAGCCAGCAGTCGCTGGCCTCCAAGGGTCATGTGACATGCCCCTTGGTGTTAAATGTTCCCGGAAACGGCGGCAGTCGCCGAGCGAGATTTCCTGATGTTTTCCAGCGCCTTAAACCGTCATTCCCGCGAAGACGGGAATGATGGGGGGAGAAAGGGCAAGGGATTGAAAAACAAGGGCGCGCCGGGTTCCTGGCCGTCTCCCCCCGCTTAATCACTCAGCCGCGCCGCCTGTTCGTGCAGGATGGTGCAGGCGGTGGCGGCCATGTCGTCCAGCGTGTCCACGTCCCAGGCGGTGATGGGAAAACCGGTCATGCTGGCCAGGGCCTGTACCTGCACCCAATCCATGCCCAGCGGCGGGCCGCCCATGGCGGGGCGGCGCATGGAGCTGGCAGCACGCAGGAACAGCAGGGCCAGCGGCACCAGGCATTCCAGAACCGGGTAATCCTCCCGCCGTTCCGGGGCGGGGGGAGCGGAGGGCGGTGGTGGCGGGGCATCCGCCTGCCCCGTCAACCGCGCCAGCTGATCGCCCGCCTCGGCCTCGCTCAGGCGCGCGGGCCGGAACCCACGCGCCCAGGCCTCGGCGAACCCGATCAGTTTCCCCGCTGACCGCCCTTGCCTTCCACCGCTTCACGGTACGCCTTCACCAGGCCGGTGACGGCGTAGGGCAGTTCCAGAAGCTGGGCCAACGCCTCGTCCGAGAAGGCCAGCGCCTCGCCATTGGCGTCTTCCAGGCCGCTTTCCTTCTTGTCCGACGGCCAGCCGGTGACCACCTTGGTCAACAGCTTGCGGGCATAGCCACGGGCCTGTGCTTCATGTTCCTGCACGGCGCGGCGGTAATCCTCGTCGGTCACGAAGTCAGAGCGCAGCGGGGCCACGAAGGTCTGCTTGTACAGCTCGTCTTCCTCGCTGTTGGCCATGATGGTGAAGTCGATCTTCACGCTGTGGTCATAGAAGGAATGGTCGTTGCGCGGCTCGCGGATGATGGCCTTGCGACGGACGGTGACTTCGGAAGCGACTTTCAAACCCATGGTGGGAACTCCTGGAAGATAGGAAAAAGGGTTGTGGGTGGAGGGGGAAGGCGGTTGGTGCCTGCGTGGGTGGTGGTACCCGCGTGGGCTGTGGTGCTCACGTGGGCTGTGGTGCTCTCTCCACCGCCATCCCCACTCTCCACCGTCATCCCGGCGAAGGCCGGGATCCAGACTCACAGGCGCATTGCTCTACGAACCTGGACCCCGGCCTTCGCCGGGGTGACGGTAGTGAGTGGGGGTGACGGTGGTGAGTGGGGGTGACGGTGGTGAGTGGGGTGACGGTGGTGAGTGGGGTGACGGTGGTGAGTGGGGTGACGGTGGTGAGTGGGGTGACGGTGGTGAGAAGGCGGGAACCGTAGAAAGCACCAAAGAGAGCGGCCCGACCCGGGGAGGCCATTGCGAAGAACGGCCCCCCAGGCCCGACCCGGGCTGGTTGCCTTTACCGGCAACCAGCCCGGCGGCGACTGCCGCCGCGCCGCACGTGCGGCGTTAAGCCAAGGGCGCGGATGCGCCCGCCCGGCGCCTGAGGGAACAGGAAAAAACCCCGTTAAATTTTTCCGGGAAACCCGGAAAAACTTAACGGAAACAGAGCTTCAGCTCGTCATCGCCCTGCACGGGCAGCACGTCGCCGGTGATGCCCAGCATGTAATCGGATTCATCTTCCGACGGGCTGGGCGCGTCGATCTGCATGGAGGCCAGATCGATGAACAGCGCATTGCCCGGCACCTTGCCATGCAGCACCTGGGCGGTGATGCGGGTGCGGCTCTGCGACACGTTCCACAGGTCCAGATCGGCCAGGGCCGGGGCTTCCACCGTGCTGGTGAACTTGGTCGCCCATTCGTTGATGCGCACGGCGCGGCGGCCGATACGTTCCTTCAGGGCATAGGTGTTGGCCAGGTCCAGTTCGGCATTGTTGGCCACCAGTTCCTTGTTGGCCAGCCACAGGCTGGAACTGTCGGCGGCGATATGCAGCGGATCGGTCCAGTCGCTGAAATCGCCGATCGGGGCCACGGCCAGTTCCGGCGGTGCGAAATAACCGGTCATGGAGAATTCGAAATAGGGGAATTCGCCAATGCCCAGCACCAGCTTCACCGTGCCGCGCGCGCCGACGATCTTGTGACGTTCATCATCGATCATCATGTACAGGCTGACGGAACCGTGGGTGGCGCGGTCGGACGTGCGCTCGTAGCGGGTTTCCGCCGGGGTCAGCGCGATGGAGAACGTATTGCCCACGGTAAAGGCAGTGCCCACCGTCGGCGTGATGCTGGCCCCGCCCGGCAGCGCCAGCGCCGTGCCATCGGTCAGGGTGACGTTGGTGACATTATAGGCCGGCAGATGGCCCACCGCCGGGGCGGCGATGGTGAACGTGGCGGCACCGCTGGCGCCCGCCGTGGTGCAGGTGGCCGTCACCGTGCGGGCCAGCACGCCGGCATAGGCGGCCGTGCGGGTATAGGTGACGGTGCCGCCGCCGCCAGCGCCATAGGTGGCGATGGAGGCGATGGTGGATGTCGGCGTGGCGGCCACCTGGGTGGAATTCAGCGCACAGGCGCGCAGCAGATCATGGTGGGGCGGCAGCTCGCCGGCCACACCGGCGCCGCAGGCTTCCACCTTGAAGCTGATTTCGCTGCGCTGCATCGCCATCAGGCTGGGCCGCGCACCCAGATGCGGCTGAATGTAGCTGCGGGTCTTCTTGTCGGCCTGCAGCGGCTTGATCTGCACGTCATAGCAGCGCAGCGCATTGGCGCCCGTCGGGCCGGCATCCACGCCATAGCTGGCTTCCGCCTTGGCCAGCAGAATCTGCTCGCGGTAATTCTTCGGGCTGCTGAGAATGGGCATGAGTGTCTCCTTACCGGCGGGCACATCGCGGGCGCGGCCGGGTTTTTGGTTTCAGCAAAGCTGTGTTGGGGGTGGGGAGGCCGTTGGCCGGTCTTCTTGTTCTTCTTCTGGCCAGGGGTGCCGGGGTGCCCGTGGTTGCGGTCACCCCTGTTGCGGCCCCCCTCGGTTGGGTGTGTTTCTTTGTTCCCTCAAGTGCCGGGCGCTGCCTCCGGCAGCTTGGCTTCACGCGGCACGTGCCGCGCGGCGGCCGTCGCCGCCGGGCCGGTTCCCGGCCTGCTCTTCTGCGCCGCGAAGGGTGGTGCCATGGTGACCTCAGGCGAAATGCTGCGTGGGCAGGGTCAGCCACACCTCGTGGCAGGGCGGGGTTTCGGGCAGGCGCAGCACGGTGATCTTGCGGAACTGAATGCCGGCCAGCGTGTCGGGCGGTTCCCCCTTGGCGCAGCGGGACACCGTGCCGCCCAGGGTGGGATCGGCATCAAAGGCGGCGGCGATGTTGTCGATCAGGCCGGTCAGGGTGATCTCCGACGCCGCCGCATCTTGCAGCGACAGGTAACCGGTGATGCGCCACTGGCAGGTGATGCGCCGGCCCCGGCCGGTACGCGCCGGGCTGCCGCAGAACCGCCGCAGCGTAACGCACCAGCCCCGGATGGGGGCTTCCGCCGTCTCCGCCGGCCAGCCGTAAAATTGCTGCAACCCGGCGGCTGTGGTAAAAGGCCGTTCCCAATCATGCACCCGGCCGATCTCCGGCACGGACAGCAGGCGGGTGGCGATGGCCTCCCGGATGGCCACCAGCCCGCTCATGACAGCACCGCCGCCGGGGCAAAAGCTTGGTTTCCGCTGAGCTGTCTGGCCATGGATGGTCCCCGTTCTGCTGGCTGGTGATCAGCGCGATGGCCGGAAGGTAAGGGGGCCGCCCTCCCCCCTACAGCGGGAAGCAGTTCCGCCTGCGGGTGGGGGACAAAAAAAGCCGGCCGCGCAAGGGGTGTTGCGCGGCCGGCTTTCTTTTGGGGGAGCTGGGCGGGGGAGAGAGGGGAGGCGTCCCGTCTTATACGCCCCCTGCGCGTGCGCCGCAGCCTGGATGACGGTGGAAAGTGGGGATGACGATGGAGAGCACCACCGCCCACCGCTCCCGCTCTCTCACTACCGTCACCCCTTCTCTCCTTACCGTCACCCTTTCTCTCCTTACCGTCACCCCGGCGAAGGCCGGGGTCCAGGGGCCACAAGCGCTTTGCTCTACGAACCTGGACCCCGGCCTGCGCCGGGGTGACGGTGGAGAGAAAGGGTGACGGTGGAGAGAAAAAGGGTGACGGTAGTGTGTCGGGAGCGCCCCCCTGCCCCCGCGTTATTTCTGCCCCCGGCCCCCGCGTTTGCGCGACGGGGGCGGCGGCGACAGGGCGGCATCCAACTGCGCATCCAGGGCCTGTTCGGCCAGGCGGCGCAGGCGGGTGGCCTGGCGGCTGGATAGATAGCGGGTCA
Organism: Niveispirillum sp. SYP-B3756; assembly: GCF_009495745.1. GTDB lineage: Bacteria > Pseudomonadota > Alphaproteobacteria > Azospirillales > Azospirillaceae > Niveispirillum. The sequence continues at coordinate 10,274 of NZ_WIDQ01000013.1, read as the reverse complement.
GGCGGCGGATCGCCCAGGCCAGCAACAGCACCAGCGCGGATAACAACGCCTCCCCCAACCCGGCCAGGGCGGGGGAGAGTTGCAGGGTGATGGGTTCATCGGCGCGGGCCGGCAGCACCAGGGCGGCGGCCAGAAAGCCCAGCAGCAGGGCCAGCGGCACCAGGGCCGCGATCAGGGCGCGCCAGAAACGAGGGTCCATCACAAAGGCTCCAGCCAGGGGGCGACCAGCCGCTGCCAGCTTTCCAGAAACTGCGCCTCTGTGCCGGCCCCGGCCGGCGTGTTGTAGAACCGCTTCCACAGGGCGGCGAAGCGGGCGGGGTCCACCGTCTGGGGCAGCACGCAATCCGCCTGCCGCCAATAGATCAGCCGGCACAAGGCCGCCGCATAGGACAGGTTGGTCGCCAGTTGCGCCGTGCGGTCGGGCCGGGCGGCCAGCAGCCGTTGCAGCCGCTGGTCCAGGCCGGAGCGGAAATGCAGGTAATTATTATGGATATCCTCGGCCGTGGCCGGTTCGATCTGCCAGAACCCATAGGCGGGGCCCCAGGTCCGGTCGCCCGGTCCGCTATGCTGATCGATGGCGCGAAAGCCGCTTTCCACCGCCGCCGTCCCCACCACCAGCCAGACCGCCGGCAGCGTTTCGAACCCCCGCAACCCTTCGCCCATATGGGCCAGGGTGGGCTGAACGACATAACGTGCAAGATGGATGGGCAACATGATTTTCCCCCGTTGTACAGGGGCCGGATGGTAGAAGGGGGGGCCCCCGCCATCCGGGGGGAATTTGTTCCGGGGGGGGGCTGGCGGTCGCCGCCGGGCCAAATCCCGGTGCGTTCGCATCAACGGGATTTGATGTTAACCGTCATTCCCGCAAACACTTATTCAAACAAATCCGGCTCCCCCTCGCGGGTGCGGCCGGCATTGCGCACCTGGCGGACATAGCGCTCGCTGACACCCAGGCTGCGCGCGATGGCGCGGTTGCTGCCTTCGGCCTTGATGATCATGGCTTTCTTGGCCCGCATGGCATAGAGCGTCGGCAGTTCCAGCTGTTCCCCCGGCCGCCAGTCGCACAGGGCCTGTGCCGCCACCAGGCCGATCAGCCGGGCAATCGGGTGGCCGGACCGCATGGTTTGCGGCACATAAAGCCGCACGCCGCCATATTCGCGCGCCAGCTTCAACGCCGCCTCCGCCCCGATCCGGGAGGCAACCTCCACCAGCCCCGGCGGCCAGCCGCGCGTATCGATGGGCGGCGCCGTCACGGTTGCTTTCCCGTGGACAGGCGGAAATTGCCTCGCCATGATGCGCCGCACTTGTGTATGTGGAGAGAAAAACCATGCGTTTGATGAAGCTTACCACCGCCCTGGCCCTGGTGCTGGCACTGACCGGGTGTTTTGACAATCAGAAGAAGGACGGGGCTGCGGAAGCCCCCACCAAGGCAGAAGCCGAAGCAACTCCACCCGCGCCGCCGCAGAACCAAGAAAATCCGCGCCGGACGGCCATACGCGAAGGTTTGGTGCGCTTGCAGGCGCAGATCGCCAGTGACATAACGCGAACCAAACTTGAAGAGATGCTGGTGGAGATTGACACCCAAGCACGGATGGCTGTTCCGGAAAATGCGATCACAGTTGAACAAATGGATCGCATCAATAGCGTTCTGAAGGCTGGACGAGCCCTTAATGACGCTTGGGCCAATAATTTCCACTGCCCCTCTAATGGGGTCAGCGACGAGTTCCTCTTCAGAAAATGTCTTCCCGCCATATATGATAAGCTGGTGGAAATCGGCGTAGAGGCGGAAGACTTGCAGAAACTGAAGGATTTGGACGAAGAGCAGGTAAAATCCGAAAAAGGTAACTCGGTCGTTACAATTCTTACAAGAAGCACCCTGCTTCGAAGCGGTGTCGCCGCCCTGGATAAGAAAATTGGCGAGGTCGTGCCAATTTTGGTGCCCTGACCAACAACCTCCTAGCCCAGCGGGCGTCCGGGTACGAGGCTGGGCCGCACTGGATATCAGTATCCAGGGTCGGTGATGAGCTGGTTGAGACAACAGCCAGCCCATGGCTTAATCCTGCTCCAGGCGCAGGGCCCAGCATTTCAGCCCTTCGATCAGGCGGCGTTTATCGGCGCTGGTCAGATCGTCCAGCCGATCCACCGGGCGGGCCAGTTGCCGCCCGGCCCAGGCCAGCAGCGCCCCGTCGGACGCATCCAGCGTCGCGCCTTCTTCATGCAGGCTGATCCATTCGGCCCGCAGCTTGGCCAGCTGCCGGTCACCGCTGCGGCCCGGTCCGGCGCTGGCCCCGGCGGCGGCCAGCGCATCCAGCACCTGGGCCAGAAACGGCACCGGCATACTGCGCAGGGAGCGCAGCCCGGTGGCCCGTTCAATGAAATCCCGCCAGGTGTCGTCCTCTGCCAAAGCGGGGATCTGGCGGCGGCGGCTCTGGATGGCCCGGATGGCGCGGGCCCGCTGGCTTTCCGCCGGTATGGGGGGGCGTTTGGTCATGGGGGTATCCGGGGGAGTGGGGGGGTGTTTGGGGGTGTCATCGGGCAGGCCCACCGTCATTGACTCTCCCGCTGTCCCCACCGTCATTCCCGCTGCCTGCTCTCCTCACCGTCATTCCCGCGAAGGCGGGAATCCATACGACAGCGCGGATTTTGGATTCCCGCCTTCGCGGGAATGACGGTGGGGTGGGGCGGGAATGACGGTGAGGGGGGCAACGCCCCCCCTCACGCCGCCTGCGGCTCAATCTCCGCGCCGGCCAGTTGGCCCCAGGCGGCTTGCATATGTTTCAGGCGGCGGGGCTGGTCTTCGCCATCGGCCAGCAGGGTGGCCAGTTTCAACAGCTTGGTCAGGCTGCGCAGGGCGCCCGGCTTGCGGGCGATCACCCGCAGCCATTTGGTTTCCTCCACATCGGCAACATCCCAGGCGCGCAGCAGGGCGGTGATATCGCCATCGCTGGGTTTCTGGATATTGGCCCGCATCCCCACCCGGCTGAACAGTTGTGCCAGTTCGGTCTTGCGCCCGCTGCCATTGATATTGGCATAGAGCGCGGCATTGCCGATGATGGCGATGCCGATCTGCGCCTTGTCATGGATGGTGCGGAGCTGGTCCAGCGCCAGGGTGGAGAGGAACTGGCCGTCATCGATCAGGATCAGCCCCTGCGTGCCCTCCACCCGGCGGCGGATTTCCAGCGAGGCATCGGCCAGCGATTTCAAATCCAGCCCCATGGCCCGGCCGATTTCCCGCATCATCATGCCGGGTTTGGTGGTGGCCGGTTCCATGCTGGCCAGCCAGACATGGGGGTTGCTGGCGGCATAATGTTTCAGCGCTTCGGTCTTGCCGACACCGGGCACCCCCACCACCACGGCGAAATCCGGCGCCATCTGCGCATAATGCAGGATGGGGATAATCCGGCCGGCGGTGGGGGTATTGATAAAGCCGGCCTGCGGGGCCCGGTTGGTCGGGGGGGCGGGCGCACGGCTGCGCCCCGCCGCACCGGAGGGGGCGGCATCCTGTTGCACGATCACATTTTGCTCCTGTTTTTGGTTTGTCTCTGTCCGGAAATGCAGGGTGCTTTTCGAAGCCTTACCCCTTCGCCCCCTTTACTCCCGCTCCACCAGCCGCATCCGGGCCACGGCGCGGCTGAAACTGGCCAGCACATCGGCCTCCGGATCGCTGTCCGCCACCGGCACCGGCACTGCCGGCTTCAAGGCATTATTGCCGAAGACGGGGCGGATGATGCCGGGGGCGGGCGGCGGCGGGGCCTCCGGTGCCTCGGGCAGCAGGGCCGCCACCTCTTCGATGGACATGGCCAGTTCGGCCTTGGCCGTCTGTTTCACGGCTTTCAGCCAGGCATTGCGTTTGGCGGCATGGGCGCGGGCGGCGGCGATATCGGCAAAGCCGGCCGCCTCCACACAGGGTGCCGCCCCCAGATAGGAGCCGGACAGGCTGTAAAGATGCACCTCCCCGTGCAGATCCTGCGGGTCGAAACGGGCGACCAGTTTGGTGCCCCGGTGCTGGGTCAGGAATTCCGCCCAATACCGGTTGCCTTCGATATGCACGGCACCGTCGCGGTCACGCGCCTTCACCCCCTCGGCCGCCAGCAGCCATAAGCGATGCTGCTGCGGCGTGGCCTTGCGGATGGGGGCCTGGGCATAGCTGGCCTCGAACGCCGCCTGAAAGGACAGGCGGCGGCCACAGACCTTGGTATCCCGCCCTGGCCGGTTATTGTGCTCATGGATGCCCCAGGCCACCACCTTCAGGAAATCATCCAGCGGCACGGCGCGGCTGGCATAATTCTCCGGCTTGGCCGTGGGGTTGTTGCCGGTATAGGCCCCGGCCAGCCTTGGGTCTTTGGCGATATTGTTGCAGAAATCCCGCCAGGCCCGTTCAATCGGCTTGGCTTGGCCGTGATAGGGTGTGGTCCAATGGACCGCCACACCCAGATCGGTCAGCAGGCCGGAGGGCTCCTCCTCCTTCACCTTGAAACGATAGCGGTTGGCGATGCCGCCGGTGATCCATTTGCTGGCAAAGGCGCGGCCATTATCCAGCCAGCAATGGTCGGGAATGCCCCAGCGCCGCACCATGTCGCCGATGGCCAGCCGCACCAGCTCCTTGGTTTCCGACCGGTCCACCCGCCAGGACAGGATCAGGCCGCTATAGAGATCCTGAAACCCGACCAGACAGGGCCGGCCGATGCTGCCATCGGGGAAAGCCACGAACACATCAAAGGTGTGGCCATCCACATTCACCGCCTCCAGGGCGTGGAACATGGACCGGTCGCGTTCCTGCGCCGGGAACAGACGCTTCAGCGCGTCCAGCCCCTCGCGTTTCAGCACCCGCACCACCACCGGGATTTCCCGTTCCAGCCGCCGCAACAGGGTGCGGCTGCTGGGAATGGTCCAGCCCTTCTGCGTGGCCACATGGGCCAGCGTGCGGTAACACACCTCAAAGGCGCGGGCCTCGGGCCGCAGGTAATCGGCCTTGATGAATTCCCACGCCTCATCCGAACAGCTTTCCGGGTCGGCGACGCGCCCCGTATAGCGGTCCAGCAGATAGGGCAGCCAGTCGGCCCTGTCGATGCCGGCCACGCGGGTTTCCCAGCCATAATAAGAGGCGGCGGAAAAACCCTGTTCCTGGCCGATCATCCGTACCGATGCGTCCTTGGCCATACCGCTTTGTACACAAGTGTGCACGGCTTGCAGGGCGGCAAGCTTGCGGCGGGCGCGGTCGCGGGTCTTGTCACTGGCTTTTTCATACAGGGCCCAGAGCTGGTCGCGGGCCAATCGCTGCTTCACCGCCTTTCTGTCATCGGTTGGGGTTGCAAGTTGGGTGCCTGCTGCCAGCCTGGCGCGCACCAGGGCTGGCAGAAGGCTATAATGGTAGAGGATTTTGCCGTTTTCACGGCGCCATATACCGGTTGGGTGGCCGGTACAGCGCAGATTTGCCGGGCTGCGCCAGCCCCGTTCAGCGACGATCTGGTTGAAACGTTGATGGCTGATCCCCATCAAGCGGGCCATATCGGCGGCACTGTACCAGTCGCTGTTCTGGTGATGCGGGATCGTGCTCATCAGGCGGCCTCATCCTGGCTGGTCTTGCCTCCTCTTTTGATCGGGCCGAAGCGGGTCAGGTCTCCGCTGGCGGCCAGATGGGTCAGAAAATCCCGCCGCGCCACGGGGCCACAGCGGCCCCACAGCGCGACAAGCTTGGCGAACTTGTTGGATTCCGGGTCCAGCTCTTCCGGCTGGCCGCCGGTCACCAGCCGCCGGGCGGCGGCCACAGTGCGGGCACGCGGGCTGTCGGCCAGCATTTCGTCCACAATGGCCCGCTGTTCGGCCGGCGGCAGCCGGGCCAGGGCCAGCAATTCCGTCTGGGTGTGGGCGATGGCGCTGCCGGCGATGCGGCTGCGCACATCGGGGGCCAGCCGGCTGGCAATCATCACGGCGCGCTGGATGGTGCGTTCATCCAGGCCGACGCGGGCGGCGGTTTCCTTTGAAAACGACAGCGTGTCGTCTTCATTGCGCTTCGCCCCCCGGCCGCCCTGGGCACCATGGCGGGTTTCCGGGTGCATTTTTTCATAGAGCGCCTTGCGTTCGGCCAGGAAAACCGCGCGATCCAGCGGGTTCAGCTCATGGCGGACCAGATTTTCGTCGATCTCGGCCAGCCGCGCCTCATCGCCATTGGCCTCAAAGACAAAGGCGGCGATCTCGGTCCAGCCCAGCTGCCGCACGGCGGCCAGCCGGTGGCCGCCGGCCATCAGCTTATAGGCGCCATCGCGCAGATAACGCAGGGTGATCGGCTGCAACAGCTGGCCGGTCTGCTGGATATTTTCGGCCAGAAAACGCACCTGGCCGGCATCCACCGGGCGCAGCCGGTCCTGATCATCGATCTGGTCCAGGGGGATGGTCTGAAGGCCCAATTCCTTCATTTTTACACCTGTTCAATGGTATTAGCGTTAAAACGGCGCAGCGTTTCAGACGTTTTGGGTTTTTGAGGGGGCGTCCTATAGTTGGCCGCGGGCTGCGGTCGCAGGCGGACGCCATCGGTACGGTAACGGTGCGGCCACAGTTCCCCTGGGCTTACCCCCAGGGCGGCGGCAATAACCTGCTCACCCACCGCATGGGGTTCACGCAACGTGAAACTGCATGTGCCAAGGGGCAGATTATGGGCCCTGTCCAGGCATCGCAGGGTCAATCCACGCTTTTCCAGCGTGCTTTTGATATCTGCTTTGTGCTGGCCCCGGGTGGCGGCCATCGCATTTGGTCCTTCAGGTTGATGCTGGTCCTGCCAGGCCGGCACGGGAGGAGTGGAAGTTCCTACGGATGAGAAAAACAATAATGCCATATTGGCGCATATTCAACCGGAAAAGAGGCTTTCAACTGTTATAGGTGCATTTTTTACTCTTTCTAGCCGAATACCGACCGGAAAATACGTATTTTCAAGGCGATAAGCGCCGTTTTGAAACTATGCCCCCGACACTGAAAGGGAGTTTTCAGCTATGGCCCGCCCGTTGAAACCAGAAACTGCGTTTTCGTCCCGGTTGATAGAGGCGCGGCTGCCGATGGAGCGGGAACAATTTGCCGTACATCTGGGCGTGCCGAAGACGACATTGGGGAATTGGGAGCGTGGTCGTTCTGAACCGCCGCTGGAGATGCTGGAGAAGATCCGGCGGATCACGGGTGTGTCGCTGGACTGGCTGATTGCGGGTGTGGGGCCGATGCGGGGAGATTCGGCCGGATTGCCGGGTTTGGCGACGGGTTATAACCGCAACCTGATGCAGGCTTTGATAGAGGTGCATCTGGAACAGGCTGAGTCGATGGGCGTGACGCTGACGCCGGAGCAGCTAAGTGCAATGATATTAAATACTTATGATAAGAATGTGGCAGATTTGCATAACCTGATGGCCCCCCCTGCGGCGAAGAGTGCATGAAGGAATATGCAATGAAAATTATGGAGGAAGGGGGTTGATTCGCCCCTATCCTTTTGCATATGGTCGAAAGGCCATAGGCCTGGAGGGTCTATGGCGCCGGGGGTTGGGCGCCTCTGGCACCGGGCACGCGCATGTCCAGGCCTCCGCAGCTGTCAACCACCTCCTGTCGCGCCGGGCGACGGGACGCAGCCGAGCAGGATGAACCTATATGCATGCGCTTTATTCCGTTGATCAGATGAAGGCATTTTTCGCGGGCACGGCCCGCCGCAACATCTGTGCGGCTGTACGGGTTGCGGGTGGGGTTGGGGTTAGGGTGGTTATTGCGGGGGGGATTTCCGGACTGGGCGGTGTTACGGCGGCTGGTGTGATTGTTGATCTGGCATCTTTGCGGGTCATTTTTGCAGACTGCAGCGCTCCATTTTCGGCGGGTTACGGTTATGTGGTGGGGCTACCGATTCGGGGAAATTTTTCTTCATCCCCCCGTCTCCAGAACCATCTGCCCTCCCCCCTCCCCCCCCCCTACCAAATTCCCTCCCAGCTCCGCACGCTCCACGCTTTCTAAATTTATGTGTCGGTGTTCAGTGGAGGGGGCGGCCAATTCACCAGCCCGAGGTTCACCGGCATCTTGACCGATGCCAGTATCAAGGTTTCCATGAATGGGAGGGGCCGCTGGATGGACAATGTGTTCATCGAACGGCTCTGGCGGTCACTGAAATACGAACGCGTCTATCTCCACGCTTTCGAGACCGGCGGCGAGGCCAGGGCCGGGATCGGACGCTGGATCGATGACTACAATACCCAACGCCCTCATTCCGCGCTCGGGGGACAAACACCCGACGAGGCATACAGGCAAAGGGCGGACAAACTGTGTTTGGCGGCGTGAACTGAACAGGGCCATGCTTAACGCCGAACAAAAACTGTCCGGTCATTGGGGACCAGCTCTCATATATCTTATAGTGTTAGGAATTGGCACACCCACCCAATGTCCGATTCCTTCATCAAATCTCAAAATAGCATCCATCTCTAATTCGCCGTCCATATATATGACCACGCAAGGTCCCTCTCGCAACTCCTCGCCAATTTGCTCAATTTCTTTCGAAGATTGACGAAAGCTAACTCGGATTATGCACCGAGGAGGTGATAGTTCCGCCACGTGGTAGTGTTTGTTCTGGGCAGGGTTGTGCGGTCACAGCGCCTTGTTCGCGCCGCTTGGCGAGTTTCCGGATGCTGGTTTTGGGGTTGGCGGGACGGGTTTGGGCTGGGCACGCTGCCCTGCGTTTCAGGTGACGAGGCGGGTTGTCCTTGTCAGGACCATGGCGAGCACGGGCTGGACGGTGCATGCGGTTGGCAGATGGACGCGCAGCCTGGTCTTCATCTCGACGATGCGGGCGGCGATTTTCAGCAGACGCAGGCGCAGCGTGTCGAACTGTGCGGTTCGCCAGGGGGATCGACGTGGCATGAGGGAGCGCAGGCCCCACATCAGCCAATAGGCACCGGCGTGCAGCATCAGGCGCATCTGGTTGGCGGTGGCGCGGGTGCAACTGGTGCGGTCGGCGGCCAGATGGGTTTTCCAGCTTTTGATATGGTTTTCCGCCACGCCCCGGCGGCAATAGACCTGTTCATAGAGCCACTTGCCCCGCCCACCGGTCAGGCTGGTGACGATGAAGCGGGTGTCCACGCCCTGGGGCCCCGCCTCGACGCGGGCGATGATACGCTCGACCCGACACCAGCTGCGGGCGGCATCATGGAATTCGCTGAAGCGGCGGACCTTGTCCGGTCCCGTCGCCCGTGCCCTGGTGCTGGCCTCCAGCGGGATGACATGGGCACGCAGGGCGGCGTTGGTGGCCAGCCCGCGGATGAAATCCACGCCCCTGGCCCGGCAGAGGTTGAACACCTCCGGCGCTGCATGGTGGCTGTCGGCCCGAACCAGGATCTCCACCCGGGGCCAGTGGGCCCGGATCGTCCGGATCAGGCGGCGCAGGTGGGAAGCTATCTCCCGACCGCTGGGGCGGCGGGCGGGACGCAGCAGGCTGCGACGAACCGGCCCTCGCCATCGAACACGATGATGGGCTGGAAGCCGTACTCATCGTAATGGGCGTTGAACAGCCGTAACTGCTGGTGGCCATGGGTGGCGTCGAACGTATCGTCGATATCCAGCACGATGCGCTGCGGCACCTGGCGGAAACTGGTGCAGTAAAGCTCGACCACGGTCCGGCCCATGCGCAGCAGGGCGCGGGTGTCCGGTCGGTTCTCCAGACGCGAGATGGTGGATTGCGAACAGAGATCCGCCGCCGAGGGCAACCGGCCGAGCGCCATCTTGAAAGCTGGATCGCCGCGGAGACTGTCGGCGTCGATGCCATCCTCATAGCCGCAGGCGATCATCAGCAGGCGAAAACGGATGATGTCGGCCAGACTGTGCCGGACCCGATCAGGCTGACGTGTATCGGCGATACAGGCGGCTAGCCGCGCCGCCACATTCAACCGGATATCGATCTCGCGCAGTGCCAGCACACCGGCATCGGACGACAGGCTGCCTCCATCGAAACAGGCCTCCACCGACTTGCCTGAAACGGGTGACAGGCCGGGCAGCAGCGGCGTATTCTCTCGCATGGCGGGTGCAGCGTCCTTGGATCGGGCGGATTTGTGTTTGGCGACTGAATCCTAAACCCAATCAATGACTTGTGCTACACCCGCCAACCCTCAACACGACACCGGTGCATAATCCGGGCTAGAGCAACGTGCTTTTAATCGGACGCATATCCTGCGGCCTTGAAGTAGTTCCAGCATTCGTCTTGGTCGTAGAGGTCGCATATGTTTCCAATGGCCCTCCAGAGGTCGTCAATGGTCCTTGCACCG
>NZ_WIDQ01000012.1 GCF_009495745.1 Niveispirillum sp. SYP-B3756 | reverse complement strand
GTCGGCAGCGGCGCCGCCGTCGTTGGTGGAGCGCTTTCTAAACACCTCCAACCAACCCGTCAACCGTTTTTTTCACCGTCCTGAACTTTTTTCTCCGCAGCGCAACAGCGCTACAAAAAGTACAGAAGCAATCCGGCCAACGGACCATCAAGCAAAACACCCACCAGAACAAAGTCTGGCGAACACCTCACCCAACAGCACGATAGATCATTCCACTTGTCCGAAGGCCGAAGCCTTCAAAGAACCTTGGATGATACTGGCCAAAACCACCACCACCCAACCCCACAACTGCCAAACCAACCGGCCCAACGTCGTGGGAGGCGCTGTATAGTCGTATGCTAAAATGGATGCAAGGGTTTTTTGAGGAAAAATGAACGACCCGTTGCATCCCCGTGACCAAACCAATGTAAGCCCGAAAACCGGGCTTGGGCAGGGGGAGACGATCCAATCTTTCGCATAGCTGGCTTTTCCGGTCAGTGTGGCGGATTGAATTATCTGCTTGGTCACATTATCTCCCGTTCGATCAGGGTGCGGCAGTCTCCCCCTCTATAAAAGAACAGGCAGTATGGTTCTCCCTCCCCTCCCCTCCCCAAATGACAGCGGGCCGGATAGTGAGCGGCTGTCGCCGCGCGCCCAGGCGACGCGGCTTCGCCTGATGCAGGCGGGGGCCGAGTTGTTGGGCGAGGTGGGGATTGAGCGTATCTCCACCAATCTGGTGGCAGCGCGCGCCGGTGTGACTCCTCCCATCTTCTACCGCCATTTCAAGGACAAGTACGAGCTGCTGGCCGCCTTGGGCGAGGATCTGATGATCCGCCAGAATCGGGTGCTGGAGACCTGGCTGGCCCAGCATGGCGGTGGATATGAGAAGCTGATCGAAGCCCATTATGATTTCCTGTTGGACTCGATCCGGGTGACCGCAGAGGTGCCCGGGGCTGTCTGGATCATGCGGGCCCTGCGGGCCGTGCCGTCGCTGGCCAATGTGCGGTTGGATTCCCATGAATGGGTGACGGACCGCATCATGGAAGCCATCCAGCCGCTTCTGCCGCAGGCCGATCCGGTAGAATTGCGGCTGCGCAGCCGCATCGCCGTGGAGGCGGGCTATAGTGTCATTGAGCTGGCGCTGGAAGATGCCCATCAAAGTCCGGAAGCCCTGTGCCGGGGATTGACCCGGATGTGGGTCGGCGGCCTGCGCAACGCCCTGTAAACACCCGCTGATCATCCCCCGCCACGCCAACCGCCCTTTTTGATGAAGGGCGGTAAAAGGCGCTTGCATCGGCCCAGCATATTAGCTATCACTAACTTGTAAAGTTAGTTGACGCTAACGTTCATCCTTCAAACTGATCGCTATCGTGGGTGCCATGCCGAGAAGATCGAGCGTGTGGGCGCTGCGGGGCCTGCTTTGCCTGAATTTGCTGATCCTGCTGGGCGGTTGTGAGAGGACAGCACCGGTGCCGGATGCCGCCACCATCGCCGCCCTGCGGCCGGACAATCCGCACTTGTCGGAGATCTACGCCACCGCCTGCATGGCCTGCCACACCATGCCCGACAGCGGTGCGCCGCAGACGGGCATGGTCAGCCAGTGGCAACCCCGGCTGGCCAAAGGAATGCCCACCCTTTTACAGAATGTTGTGCAGGGGCTGAACGGAATGCCGGCGGGCGGCCAATGCTTCGCCTGCACCACAGCCGATTATGAGGCGCTGATCCGCTTCATGAGCCAGCCGCCCGCCGCCCCTTGAAACAGGAGCCCTGATCCATGCTGTCACGGCGTTCACTTTTTTGGCTAATGGCGGGAGCCGCGACACTGGGCGGTGGCACCTGGGCCGCTTCCCGCGTCGGGCAGCAGCCTGAACCGCCCATCCCGCCAGGGCAGGACGCACAGGGGCGGTTGCTATGGCGCAACTGGTCCGGCATCCAGTCCGCCTATCCGCAGCAACGGGCGGCCCCGGCGGATGAAGGGGAATTGGCCGACTTGGTGCGGAATGCACCCGGTCCCCTCCGCGCCGTGGGTTCCGGCCATTCCTTCATGCCATTGGTGCCGACACCAGGCACGCTGGTGACGCTGGACCGGATGGCCGGGCTGGTGGCGCATGATGCAGCTAGCCTGAGTGCCACGGTGCGGGCGGGCACGCGGCTGGCCGATCTGGGGGCGGCCCTGGCCGGGATCGGCCAGGAAATGCCCAACCTGCCCGATATCAACAAGCAATCGCTGGGCGGCGCGCTGGCCACCGGCACGCATGGTACGGGCGCCAGCCTGCCGGCGCTGCATGGCAATGTCACCGCCCTGCGCATCGTCACCGGCCGGGGGGAAGTGCTGGATTGCGACGCGGCGCAGAATGCCGAACTGTTCCAGGCTGCGCGGGTGGGGCTGGGTGCCTTTGGCATCGTCACCCAGGTGACACTGCGCAACAGCCCGCTGCGCCGGGTGGACCGGAATGTCTGGGTGCAGCCGCTGGAACAGACGCTGGCGGAATGGCCAGCCCTGCGGGCCAAGCACCGCAATGTCGAATTCTATTATCTACCCTTCACCGACATGAGCGCCGTCATCAGCCATGATGAGACGGATGCGCCGGCCACCCCGCGCCCCCCGGCCCAGGATAATGAGGCGCTGCTGGATCTGAAGCGCCTGCGCGACTGGCTGGGCTGGTCGCCGGGCCTGCGCCGCCGGCTGGCCCGGCAGGTGCTGAGCGGGCTGGCGCCGGAGCGGGTGGTGGATGAAAGCTGGCGGCTTTTATCCAACGAACGCCCGGTGCGCTTCAACGAGATGGAATTCCACCTGCCACTGGATGCCCAGCCGCAAGCCCTGCGGGAAGTGATCACCGCCATCGAAGGTGCGCGCAACGATGTGTTCTTCCCCATCGAGGCGCGGGTCATAGCGCCGGATGATGCCTGGCTGTCCCCCTTCCAGGGGCGGATGACGGGTTCCATCGCTGTCCATGCCTATTACAAGGATCAGTATGATTTCCTTTTTGAAATCGTTGAACCGATCCTGCGCCGATATGAGGGACGGCCGCATTGGGGCAAGCTGAACCGGTTGACTGGGGCTGATTTCGCCAGCCTCTACCCCCGCTTCAATGATGCCGTCGCCCTGCGACAAGAGGTCGATCCCGAAGGCCGTTTCCTCAATGATTACCTGCGCGGGATCATGGGGCATGGCTGAACAGCTCGACACCGCGCCCGCCCACGACGCCTATTTCGCCGCCCTCTCAGCGGCATTGCACCGGGCCGGGCTGGCGGAGCCGGTGCTGGTGCTGGATGAGGCGCGGCTGGCGGCCAATATCGCCGCCGTGTCCAGCACGCTTGGCGATGGGCCGGCGGTGCGGCTGGTGGTGAAGTCGCTGCCCTGTGCCGATCTGCTGCGGCTGATCGCGCAGCAGTTGGGCACGGATCGCTACATGGTGTTCAACCGCTCCATGGTGCTGGAGATGCGACGGCTGGAGCCGGGGGCCGACCTGCTGCTGGGCAAGCCGCTGCCAGTGGCGGCGGCGGCGGCCTATTACGACACGGTGGGGGCCGACGATCCCGGCCCCCATTGGTTGATCGATACGCCGCAGCGGCTGGCGGATTATCAGGGGATGGCAGCGGCACGGGGCATCCACCTGCGCATCAATATTGAAATTGATGTGGGGCTGCATCGCGGCGGCGTTGCCGACCTGTCGACGCTGGCCACCCTGCTGGATCAGGTGGCGCCCGGCACCCAGGTGACCGGAATGATGGGCTATGACCCGCACATCGCCAAATTGCCCACAGCCCTGGGACTGCGCCGCCACGCGCTGGCGGCCAGCCAGCGGCTTTACCGGCAAATGGTGGCGGTGCTGCGGCAGCGTCTGGGGCCGGGGCCGCTGATCCTGAACAGTGCCGGCAGCCCTACCTATGTCCTGCACGCCAAGGGCAGTATCGCCAATGAGGTGGCCATCGGCTCCGCCTTCGTGAAGCCGGGGGATTTCGATCTGGACACGCTGGCTCATCACCAACCGGCCTGTTTCATCGCCACCCCGGTGCTGAAAACCGCCTGGCCGGCGCTGGCACCGGGGCTGGGGAAACTCGCCTGGCTGGGGGGGCGGGCACAGGCACAATTCATCCATGGCGGCCATTGGCTGGCCAACCCGGTGTCACCACCAGGATTGCGCCGCAGCGCCCTGTTCGGCCCCTCCAGCAACCAGGAATGCTGGCTGGGACCGCACCGACCGGCCTTGCGGCCAGGGGAGTGGCTGTTTCTGCGCCCCCGGCAAAGCGAGGCGGTTTTCCTGCAATTCGGTCCCCTTGCCCGGTTCGACGGGCGGGAGATCACAGGCTTCTGGCCGGTCTTTCCGGTTTCGGCCTGAAACCCGTGCTGCTGCCCGCGGGTACGGGCGACAGCGCGGTTGACAATCGCGGCCAAAAAGCCGCCCGGCCAACAAATGGCCGGCTAACAGGGGGTATCGGTCATGATGAAGATCAAGGGGATCACGAAGGTTCATATGCTGCTGCTGTCCGGCGTCGCCCTGACAGCCCTGCCCGCCGCCGCGCAGGAGGCAATGCTGGAGGAAATCGTCGTCACCGCCCAGAAACGGCAGCAGAATTTGCAGGATGTGCCGGTCAGCGTGACGGCCATTGCCGGCGACGCGCTGCTGGATCAGGGGGTTGCCACTGTGCAGGATCTGGGCAAGCTGACACCCGGCCTGCAGATCACCACCACCGATGCCGCCGCCAACCCGAAAATCTTTGTCCGGGGTGTCGGTTTGGCGGATTTCAACGCCACTGCAGCGGGCGCCGTCGGCATCTATGTCGACGGCGCCTATGTCGCCTCCCCCCTGGCACAGACAGGGCAATTCTTCGATCTGGCCCAGGTGGAGGTGCTGAAGGGGCCGCAAGGCACGCTCTATGGCCGCAACAGCACCGGTGGCGCCATCAACATCACCACCCGCCGGCCGGATTTCGATGCCAGCGGCGAGGGACAGATTTCCTATGGCCGCTATAATGCCGTCACCCTGCAGGCGGCCAGCAACGCCCCCATCATCGCCGACCGGCTGGCCATGCGCATTGCCGGCATTTATGAGCGCGATGATGGCCGCACCTATAACCGTGTCACCAGTGACAATGTGTACCGAACCAAGCGCTGGGCCGGCCGCGCCAGTTTCCTGCTGACACCCACCGATGGGTTTGAAGCGGTTTTGCAAATCCATGGCGGGCAGAATCGGGGGGACAGCCATTATGCCCAGTCCCGCGCGCTGGTGCCCATCAATACGGCCGCAGCCGGCCCCGACGGGCTCTGCGCACCGGGGGCCGCAGCCGGGGCCTGTGTCGATGGGCTGGGCTATACCGATACGGATAATGATCCCTATGCCGGTGATTACAACCTGAAGGGCCAGGATCGGATCGACCTTTATGGGGCCTCGCTGAACCTGCGCTGGGATCTGGGCTCAGCGCGGCTTTATTCCATCACCGCCTATGACCATGCCAAGCGCAATAATGCGGAGGATACGGACGCCAGCCCCAACCAGTTGATGGAAGCCACATATCTGGCCACCCAGCGCGATTTCAGCCAGGAACTGCGGCTGGAAGGGGAATGGGAGCGGGTGAAGGCGGTCGGCGGGCTTTATTACCTGCATGATTATCTGCATACAAACAGCCAGTATGATGTGCTGCGCGCCCTGCGCCCGATGTTCACCACCCCGGCCAACCCCACCGGTCTGTCGATTGAAAATAATGTCGCCATCGTGGGCTTCCCCTATCGCCAGACGACGGATTCCTATGCCGGCTTCGGGCAGGTGGATTTCCAGGCCACCGACCGGCTGACCCTGACGGCTGGTCTGCGCTATTCCCGCGACGAGAAGGATTTCCATTATCGCAGCACGGTGGAGCAGGTCATCGACCTGTTCAGCCTGGATGCCGCCAAAAGCTTTGAGAGCGTTTCCGGCCGGCTGGCGGCCTCCCTGAAGCTGACCGACGATGCCATGGCCTATGCCAGCTATAATCGCGGCTATAAGAGCGGCGGCTTCTTCGGCGGCTATACGCGCGATCCGGCCGATCTGGCCCCCTATGATGATGAAACGCTGGATGCCTATGAGATTGGCGGCAAGACGGAATGGCTGAACCGCCGGCTGCGGCTGAACCTGTCCGGCTTTTTCTATAATTACCAGGATCTGCAGGTCTTCCAGTTGATCCAGCGCGGCGGTCTGCCGGTGCAGACCTTCACCAATGCCGCCAGCGCCCATATCTGGGGCAGTGAGTTCGAACTGACGGCCTTGCCGCTGGCAGGGCTGGAACTGGGCCTGTCCGGTGCCTTCCTGGATGCCAAGTACCGAAATTTCATCTCCCAGGGGGAAAATCTGGATGGCAACCGCCTGCCCTCCTCCCCCCGCTGGTCGCTGACGGGAACGATCAGCCACCGGCAACAGGTGGAGGGGGTGGGGGAACTGGCGCTGACGGCCAATCTCTCCTACCGTTCCAAGGTCTATTTCGACAGCCGCAATCTGGAGCGCTTGAGCCAGAAGGGCTATTGGCTGGCCGACCTGACCCTGGGCTGGACCGCCAGTGATGGCGGCATGGGTGCCGGGGTGACGGTCGCCAACCTGTTCGACAGGGATTATGTCGTCGATATCAATAATCTCAGCAGTTTCGGTCTGGATGCCGTGAATTACGGGCGGCCCCGGCGGGTCAGCGCCTATCTGCGCTGGACCTATTGAGGGGGATGGCTGCTTCCCGCCGCCCCCCTCTCTTCCCCGCCATCCCGGCAATATTTGGGATGGCGGGGAGATTTTTGTTCCTCCCCCCCCCTAGTCCCCCTGCCAGGAATTCTGCCGTGCCGCCCCTACCCCCTCCGGACACAACCGATACCCTGGATGCCACCTTCGCCCGGCTGCGCGCGGCGGCCCAGGCCGATCCGTTTCCCGATATCGCCACCCGGCGCGGGTGGCTGACCGCCTTGGCGGACGGGCTGGCGAAGCGGCAGGATGAGATTGTTGCCGCCATCGATGCGGATTTCGGCGGACGCTTGGCGCATGAAACCCTGTTTGCGGAAATCTTCGTCACCATCGCCGCCCTGCGCCATGCCAAAAAACACCTGAAAGGCTGGATGAAGCGACGGCGACGGTCGGTGCCGTTGACCCTGCAACCGGGCAGCGCCTGGATAGAACCCCAGCCGCTGGGGGTGGTGGGGGTAATCGCCCCCTGGAACTATCCGCTGCAACTGGCGCTCTGTCCCCTGGCCAGCATTCTGGCCGCCGGCAACCGGGTGCTGCTGAAACCATCGGAACTGACCCCGCGCACCACGGCCCTGATCGCCGACCTGCTGGCCCAGGCCCTGCCCGGCACCGTCGCCGCCTGCGTTTCCGGTGGGCCAGAACTGGGGATGCGCTTTGCCGGGCTGCCGCTGGACCATCTACTGTTCACCGGGTCCACCCGTGTCGGGCGGATGGTGATGCAGGCAGCAGCCGCCAACCTGACGCCGGTGACGCTGGAACTGGGCGGCAAATCGCCGGCCCTGCTGTTGCCGGATGCCGATGTGGCATCCGCCGCCGCCGATATCGCCTATGGCAAGCTGACCAATGCCGGGCAGACCTGTGTGGCACCGGATTATGTGCTGCTGCCCCGTCCGGCACTGGAACCATTTCTGACAGCCATCCAGCAAAGTGCTGCCACCTATTTCCCCGCCCGCAATGGCGCGTCGGCGATGAGCGTGATTTTCGGCGCGCGCGGCCGGGAGCGGGCCCAAACCCTGCTGGCGGAGGCACGAAGCCGGGGCCTGCGGGTGGAGCCGCTCTGCGCCCCGCCACCCGGCTCAGACCTTGTGCCATCCGCCATCATCGATCCACCGGCGGATATCGCCCTGATGCGGGAGGAGCTGTTCGCCCCACTGCTGCCCATCATCCCCTATGATGATCTGGAAACGGCCCTGGCCCAGATCAATGGGCGGGACCGGCCCTTGGCGCTCTATCTGTTCGGGCGCGATGGCGGGGTGATTGACCGGGTGCTGGCCCGCACCCATGCAGGGGGTGTCAGCATCAATGACACGCTGATCCATGTGGCGGTGGACGACCTGCCCTTTGGCGGCGTCGGCCCCAGCGGCATGGGCCGCTATCACGGGCGGGACGGGTTCGACAATTTCAGCCATCTGAAGCCGGTCTTCCGGCGGGGCGGCCCCCGCACCGACCGGCTGATCCGCCCACCCTTGAACGGGTTGCATCGGAAATTACTGCGCCTGCTGATCGGCCGCTGAAGGATACCCCCATGGCCCAGGTCACCCATGCCCGTGCCGCCGCCTATGGCGCCGGTTCCATTGCTGCGGCCAGTTTCGTGGTCACGCCGCAATTGCTGCTGCTGTTTTTCCTGACCGAGACGCTGGCGGTCCCTCCGGCCTGGGCGGGGCTGGCGGTGCTGTTGCCCAAGGCCTGGGAATTCATCTTCGATCCCACGGTCGGCCTGCTGTCCGACCGGGCACGCCTGAAAAGCGGGCGACGTTGGCCCTGGCTGCTGGTGGGGGCCTGCCTGTTTCCGCCCAGCTTCGCCCTGCTGTTCGCCCCGCCTGTGCTGGATGATTGGCGGCTGACGCTGGCCTGGGTGACGGTCAGTTTCCTGCTCTGCACCAGCGCTTACTCCATCTTCGCCATCCCCTTTGTCACCATGCCGGGGGAGGTGTCGGACGATCCGGTCACCCGCACCCGCGTGGTGGCCTGGCGCATGGCCTTTGTCGGTGTCGGCGTGCTGACGGCGGGCGGGCTGGCCCCGCTGCTGGTGGAAAGCAATGGCGGCGGACGGCAGGGTTTCGCCCATATGGGGCTGGCGATCGCCCTGCTGGGCGGGTTGGTGATGCTGACGGCGGGGCTGGCGGCCCGTGGTTTCCGGCAGGTGAAACCGGCACCAGCGCCGCGGACCCAGCATCCGCTGCGCCATCTGTTGGGCAACCGGGCCTATCGCTGGCTGTGGATTTCCTATGTGGTGCAGATGGTTTCTATCGCCGTCAGCGCCGCCCTGCTGCCCTATGCCGTCCAGCATGTGATGAAGGCCCCCGCCAGCATGGTATCGGTGCTGTTCGTCGCCATGACGGCGGGCAGCATCCTGACCATGCCTGTCTGGGTGCGGATACGGGCCTGGGCGGGGGCGATGCGGGCCTATCTGCTGGCCTCTATCGTCTGTGCCGCCGGTTCTGCCGCCCTGTTCAGCGTCGTCACCGGCAATATCGTGCTGGCCTGTCTGGCAGCCCTGGCCGCCGGAATCGGGCAGGCCGGACAGCAATTGCTGCCCCTGTCATTGCTGCCGGCGGCGACGGAGGCAGAGGACAAAGCCGCCGGCGCCCGCCATGCCGGCCTGTTTGCCGGCATCTGGGTGGCGGGGGAAAAATTGGGCATGGCGCTGGGCGGCGCGCTGGCCGCCCTGATGCTGGGCCTTGTCGGCTATGTCGAAGGCGGGGTGGCGCAGGCGGCCGAAGCAGTGACCGCCATCCCCTGGCTGTTCGCCATCATCCCCGGCCTGATCCTGCTGGCCAGTCTGCTGCCCCTGCGCCACCTGCACCGCATCGCGCCCAAGCTGGGGGATTGAGGCAATGACCCCGGATATTACAGCCGGCGCAGCCAGCGACCGCCAACGCCGACGCCGATCAAACCGACGGCCAGCAGCAGAAAAGCCGTGGACAGGCTACTGAGATGGGCGACGAAGCCGATGGCGGCGGGACCGGCCAGGATGCCAGCATAGCCAAGGGTTGACACGGCCGGCAGCGCCAGACCCACCGGCATGGTGCGCTGGCGGCCGGCGCTGGTGAACAGGATCGGCACAATGTTGGACGCGCCGATCCCCACCAGCGCATAACCGGCCAGCACCAGTTCCCAGACCGGGGCCAGGGTGGCGACAATGAAGCCCAGCGCCGCGATGAAACCGCCGGCCGACAGGACGGTGACAGGGCCGAAACGATGCACGATGCGGTCCCCCAGGAAACGGCCCGCCGTCATCGCCCCGGCAAAGGCAGCATAGCCCAGGCCGGCATAGGCCGTCGGCATCTGGTGCGCGCCGGTCAGGAACACGGCACTCCAGTCCAGCATGGCACCCTCAGCCAGAAAGCTGATGAAACAGAGAATACCCAGCAACAGCACGATGCCGCGCGGCAGGGCAAAGGCCGGACCATCGGACCTGCTGCCATAGGGCAGCAGCCCCCCTTGCGAGAGGAACAGCAGCGCCATCATGGCCGCCAGCATGGTCAGCGTCGCCACCAGCGGAGAAGCGCCCAACCCCAGCATGGCCGCCATCCCGGCCGCCCCGACAATGCCGCCCAGGCTGAACAGGGCATGGAAGCCCGACATCATCGGCCGGCCGCTATCCCGCTCTACAATGATGGCCTGCACATTGATGGCCACATCCATGGTGCCGATACTGGCCCCGAACAGGAACAGGCCCGGCACCAGCCACCAGAGATCCGGCGCGACGGCCAGCAGGGGCAGGATCGCCGTGGCAATCAGGCCGGAAACCATGATGGTGGCACGGCAGCCAAACCGTGCCGCCAACTGCCCCGCCAGCGGCATCATCAGGATCGACCCGCCGCCCAGCGCCAGCAGCACCAACCCCAGCGTGCCGGCATCCATGCCGATGCGGGATTTGGCAAAGGGAACCAGCGGCGCCCATGTCGCCGTGCCGAAGCCGGCGACCAGAAAGACCAGCCGCGTGGCGAATTGAGCGGCTGAGGGGGCGGGAACCGGGGAAGAAAGCGCAGTCATGATGGTCCTGAAGACAAAGCAGGTCGAGGGTCAGGCGGCAGCCTGAAGAATGGCAAGGCCGGCATCCAGCAACGGGGCCAGCGCCGCATCCGGCACATCCCCCCCCACGATCAGATGATCAATGGTAGCCAGATCGGCGACATGGAAAGAGGCAGCGGTTCCCACCTTCTCCGCCGTCACCGCCACCGCCACGGCGCGGCTGGCGGCAATCACGGCGCGTTTGAATTCGGCATCTTCCAGGGCGAAACAGCGCAGGCCCGCCTCGGCAGAGACCGCACAGACACCCACAAAGCAGAGATCGGCGGCATAATCCGCCACTTCCCGCACCGCGCGGGCGCCCAGCGTACCCCCGACAGACGGGTTCAGCAGTCCCCCCACCTGGATGACCGTGAAGCCGGGCCGCCAGGCCAGAGCCAGCGCGATATCCGGTGCGTTGGTAATCACGGTCAAATCGGCATGATCGGGCAAAGCCTCGGCAATGGCGCGGTTGGTGCTGCCGGCATCCAGGAACAGCACCTGTCCCGGCTGCACCAACCCCACCGCCCGCCGCGCTACCAGGGCCTTGCCCTCCGGGTTCTGGCGCTGTCGGGTCTGCAGGTCACCCGATGCCGGCGACAGGCGCAGCGCCCCGCCATAGACGCGCTGGCAATGGCCCAGCGCCGCCAGTTCGCGCAGATCGCGCCGGATCGTATCTTCGGAGATATTGAGGTCTCGCGCCAGATCGACCGCCAGCACCCGCCCCTGCGCCTCCAGGCGCTGACGGATCAGACGGTGTCGTTCTTCGGGCAGGATGGGCAGGTTGGCCATGGAAGGGGACGCATCGCAATCATTGTCAGGGCGGACTATCGTTCAAACCGCGGTCAACAGCAAGGACAAACATGCACAAACGTGCAAGCCTCAACAGCAAAAAAGCCGACCGGTAATGAACCGGCCGGCTTATGACATAAAAGGCGGGCCGATCTGCTGCGGCCCGCCGTCACGCCTGATCAGAACTTCGCCCGCACGCCGGCCGTATAGCGACGGCCATAGTAATAAATCTCGCGCGGCTGGTTCTTGTCGTTGCCATAGTTGTAGATGGCGGCCCCGGTCAGGTTGGTGCCTTCCAGTGTCAGCGTGATATTCTCGGTGACAGCATAGGAAAGGCTGGCATCCAGGGTGCCGAAATCATCCACATTGGTGTCGGAACTGACCTCGTTACCGAAACCAGCCATATAAGCGCTACGCCAGGAGTAACTGGCGCGGGCACCGAACGGCCCCAGTTCGTAGAAGCCGACCAAATTATAGCTGTCCTTGGACAGGCCCGGCAGCAGGTCACGCACGGTGCGGGTACCGGTGACGAATTCGGTCTTCACATCGGCATGGGTGTAATTGGCCTGCACGCCCAGCCCGTCGAACGGGGCCGGCAGGAAGCTCATGACCTGCTGATAGGCCAGCTCAAACCCGCGCACCTCGGCATCGCCGCCATTGGTCAGGGTGGTGACACGGATATCGCCACGGCCCGGCACGTCGATCTGGGTGTTGCGGGCCGTGATATAGCTGTCCAGCTTCTTATAGAAGACACCGCCGGTCAGCGCCGCATCCTTGGCGAAGTACCATTCCAGCGTCGCATCATACTGGGTGGCCAGATAGGGGTTCAGGTTGGGGTTGCCACCGCTGCCGGTGGGGGCATCGTTGGAAATGGTCAGGCGCGGGGCGATATCGCCCAGGTTGGGGCGGGTCAGCACGCGGGCCACGCTGAACCGGCCCACCAGATCGTCGGTCAGGTCGGCCTTGACGTTCAGGCTGGGCAGGAACTTGGTATAGTCCTTCTCATACCGCACCGGGGTGGCATTGGTGCCATTGCTGGCATGGCCGGCCGAAATCTGCTGGGTATTGACCAGACGGCCACCCAGATTGGCACTGACGGGGATGGAGCCCAGCTCCGTCTCCATATTCAGGCGGGCATAGCCGCCCCAGATTTCTTCCTGCACATTGAAGCTGTTGGCCTTGTCAGCCGCCGTCAGCGCCGTGCTTTCCAGCGCCTTGTTCCAGTATTTGGCGAAGAAGGCCTTGCCATCCGGCACCAGCCAGGTGCGCGGGAAATTGCCGCTATAGTCGGACAGGAAGTCGCTATAGGGGAAGCTGTCGAACAGATCGCTGGAGAAGCTGCCGCCCGGCACATTGGCAACACCGGCGCTGCTGGTGATGTCGCGGCGGAAATAATCACGCTCCCGCTTGCGATATTCGCCACCCACCTGGATGCTGGCCAGCGGCCCCATATTCAGTTCGCGCGTCACATCCAGACGCCCGCCCCAATCGGTATCGTTGCTGTCCTGCATCCGATATTCCAGCCGGCGGCCGACATAGGAGGCCGGGTTGTTCAGATCGGTACTGGTGATCAGATCATAAGCATTCTTGTAACCACGGCTGAAATCCATGGTCAGCGGCAGATAGGTCTGCAACCGGGTGCGGGAGATCGGGTCTTCGCTGATGGAATGCGCCTTGGAGTAGGAGACATCCATATCCACGATCCAGCCGTCACCGCTGGTGAATTTCTGGTTCAGGCCCGCCACGTAAAGGTCATGGCGCTGGCCCGAGGTTTCCCGCGATGCCATGGTGAAAACATTGTCAAAGGTGCCCTTCACCAGGGTGCCATTCTTGATGGTGAAGCTGCCGGGGCGCGGCTTGGCAGCACTGTCGCCGGGGTAAATATCGATGCCGTATTCGTCATAGTCGTTGCGCAGACGGGAGAACAGCAGATCGACATTGGTTTCCCAGCGCGCGTCCGGCTGCCATTGCAGGGCGCCGGCGACGGTGTAGCGCTTGCGGTCTTCCTGCTCGATGGTCGGGCGGATGCGGGTCGGCGTCCAGGTATCGCCGCCGAACAGGGAGGACCAGCCCTTCTTGATCTCAAAGCCGGTGCTGTATTCGCGGTCCTGGCGAACGGAGCGCTTCATGTAGGAGCCGGCCAGCAGCAGTCCCAGGCTCTTGTCGTCGTTCACCCAGGAGACAATGCCGGAGGCCGACGGATCAGTCTTTTCCCGCAGGTCGGAATAGCTGCCCTGGACCGTGCCGCTGACGGTGGTGCCCAGATCGAACGGGCGCACGGTGCGCACATCGATATTGCCGCCGATGGCCCCTTCATTCATGTCGGCCGTGGGGGACTTCACCACATCGATGCGGGAAACCAGTTCCGGCGGCAGCACGTCAAAGCGGAACTGGCGGCCATTGACGCCGCCATTCTCTGCATTCTCGTTCACGGCAACGGAACGGCCGTTCAGCTGGGTGGTCTGGAAGTTGGAGGCCAGACCGCGCACGGCAATATCCAGACCCTCGCTGCGGCTGCGGGTCATGGTGATGCCGGTCACCAGTTGCAGCGCCTCCGCCACATTCTGGTTGGGAAACTTGCCGATATCTTCGGAGGAGACCGAATCCACCACCTTGTCGGCATTGCGCTTCACATCGCGGGCGGCCTGCAGGCTGCGGCTATAGGTGCCGGTGACGACGATTTCTTCCATCTCCTCCGTCGCGGGGGCGACATCGGCGAAGGCCGTCATGGCCGGGACGCAGGCAAGGCAAAGCGCCAGCGCAGAAGCGCTGCGCAGCAGGAAAGTCCGGTGCATCGGTCAACCTGTGGGGTGGGATTGGCAACAGCCCCACGGCCATCAAGGGCCGCCGGGACAACCCGGCTTATAGGCCCCAACCGTGACAATATTTGCGCAGACAAATTTCAGATTTATTTCAATGCGTCATTACCATGCAATCGTTTGAAACTTGCTTGAACAGAATACCTTTATATGCTTGGTTTTCCGCCACTCTTTCACCTGTCAATATCTATTTTCGCAGGGGAAATCCGCTTATCAGCTCAACCGCATAGCCTGCGGGCCAGCACCTGGATTGCGGGCCAGGCACTGCTGCAGGGCGGTAACGCGGGCATCAACCGCCTGCACGCCAGGATATGACGCCTGCACAGCGGCGGCACAGCCGGCAAAACCGGGATGTTCGTCCGCCACCTGCAGGGGGGCGTAGGCGGTGAGGCTATTCGGGGTGGTGGTGCAGGCGCCGAGAAGCAACAGCAATCCCGTGCCCGCCAATGATAAGCGGCGCATGGCCCTGGTTCCTGTTAAGATGGAGGTGAGGTTGCTGAAAACCTAATCCAGGGCTCCCCGGCCCTCAGTGACACGGCTCACAGCGCCGTCCCTGCCGCCGCATGGCGGCCTTGCAGCAAGGGATCATGCCCATGTCAGGCCCCGCCGATCGCTCCGCCCCCACCCCGCTGGTGCTGACCGGGAACAGCCGGCTGGTCATCATTGACGTGCAGGACCGGCTGCTGGCCGCCATCGATGGGGCTGAACAGGTGGTGGCACGGTGCGAATTGCTGGCCCGCGCCGCACATCGGCTGGGTATTCCCCTGGCCGCCACGGAACAGAACCCGGCCGGCATCGGCCCCACCACCGCCCGGCTGGCCACCCTGGTGCCGCTGCGTTTCGGCAAGGTGCATTTCGCCGCCAGCAACCAGGGCGATTTCCTGGCCTGGGCCGCCGCCGGGGGAACCGTGCTGCTCTGTGGGACGGAAGCGCATATATGCGTGCTGCAGACGGCCCTGGGCCTGACAGGCTTGGGCTTGAAGGTGGCGGTGGTGGTGGATGCCGTCGGCTCCCGCCACCCGTCCGACAAGGCCGCCGCACTGGACCGGCTACGCCATCACCGGGTTGAACTGGTAACGGCAGAGATGGTGGTGTTCGAATGGCTGGAGCGCTATGATCGGCCGGAATTCAAGGAGTTGCTGCGGCTGGTGAAGTGACCGTCGGGGAGTTTCGCCATGATCACGGAAAACACCTATCGGCGTTCCCGGATATTTCAGGGCCTTCTCGCCGCCGGCGCGATATCTGCGGCGGCAGTGTTCCCGGCCATGGGAGTCTACGAATCTTTTGACGTATTTAACCGGCAAGGCGGGTGGTGGGAGCCCGACAAGGCGCTGGCACTGCTGCGCCTCTATGCTTTCACCGCCGGGCTTTCCATCCCGCTGACGCTGATGCTGGGCGCAACCATCTTCGCGCTGTTGATCAGGCGGGTTGCCCTCACCCCCCGCCGCTGCGCTGCGGTGGGCGGGTTCTTGGTGCCGCTGCCCTTTGCAGGGTTTCCCGATATGGGGGGCATCGCCGGAATGATAGCCTTGGCACCCATCGCCCTGATCGGCGCGGCGGCCGGGCTGACCTTCTGGCGTATCGTCAGGATCGGGCCGGCGGGTGAAACCGCCGGCCCGTCAGCATGATCTCAGTGATGGCCATGCCCATGGTGGCCATGGCCATGATCGCCATCGCCTTCCGGTGCCTTGATGGCGGCAATGCAGATGCCGGCCAGCACACTGGCGGCGATGAAAATACCGATGACAGCGAAGCTCATGATCGATGCATTCCTGAACGGGGAGGGCTGGCGGCGAAATTAGCCGGTGTGGCCGCCGGGCGCAATGGGCCAGCCGCCCCACACCGCACCCCGCTTGTAATTCGCCAAGCGGCTGATTAGGTTCCCGTGCGGGTTCACCCTTATCGTTTCACCCCAGCCGGATTGTGGCGACGACATGAGCTACGGCCTTTATGACCATCATCGGCGCTATCGCCGCCGTTTCTGGGCCCGGATTATCAAGCTGGGGCTTTGGTTGCTGGTCCTGGGCGGGGTGGCCGGCTTCTCCTATCTGGTCGGGGTCGAACAGTTGAAATCGCGCCAGGGCTCCATGCAGGAAGAACTGGCCAATGCCACCGCCGCCAAGGACAAGGCCGAACGGCGTGCCGGGCAGTTGCAGCAGATCGCCCAGTCGCTGGAGGTGAAGACCAAGGAGCTGGAAATCCGCCTGCAGCGCGAGGTACCCAGCGGGGAACTGGCCCGGCTGTCGGAATTGCTGTCGCGCAAGCTGGCCGAAGGGGTGAAGCCGGAACGTATCGCCTTTCTTCTGGAACAGGCCAGCAACCCGCGCTCCTGTGCCCGGCCGGAAACCAAGCGCTTCGTGCTGCCCACGCCGATTTATCGCGGGGCCAATACCAGCGTCGCCTTCGCCGATGGCAGCCTGGTAGTAACCGGCGAAGGCGTGCCGGCCCGCAATGCCGGCGGCAGCCCGGAGGCTTGGTACGACCCGACCAAGCCAGTCACCCTGCGCATCAGCAATGGCGATGCTCCGGCGCAGGAGATTTCCGGCGTGCTGCCCCTGCAGCACTCTCTGATCGCCTCGGACAAAGAAGTGAAGCTGACCGTCAGCGCCGGCGCCCGTTCCTTTGTGGAGGTCACCGGCGAGGTCTGCCGCTTCCCCTGATCCGTCAGCCGCCGCGCAGATAGGCCGCCACGGCCGCGTCCAGCGCCGGGGGACGGGCGGGCGGCCCTGCACCTGCAGGCGGGCGCAGATGCAGGCTCAACCCCATGGCATAGCCGCCATAGAGATCCGGGTTGCCGCCTTCCAGCCGCAGCACCGGGCCGTCGGCCCCCGGGCTCAGCCGCAATTGGCGAAATTGGTAATGGCGCAAGGCCGCCGCCGCCAGGGCCGGACTGTCGGTCTGCTGCGGGTCAAGGAAAGGCGGGACTGTCTCCGCCCCCTGCCAGATGATCTGCCCCGGCCCGACCGCCTGCAAGCCCCCAAACGGTAAGGATTTTCCATCCAGCGGCAGATCGATGCGACCGGCAATCGTCCCTTCCGCCGACAGCGGCGCCATGCCCAGCGCCGCCAGCACCGTGCCGGCCGCGCGGTCGGGAAGGGTCAGGGAAAGGGGGGACAGCGCCTTGCCCAGGGCGAAACGGCTGGGCGCCAACTGCAGGGCAAGGCCGGACCAGTTGACCAGGGCCGGCCCGACCAACAGCTGGCCATCCCCCGGCAGTTCCACCGACAGCGCCCCACCATCCAGCACCATGCCGGCCGCCTGCAGCCGGCCCAGCCACAAATTCTGCGCCGGCATGGCCAGCGGCGACAGCGTATCGAACCAGAGCACGCCGGACAGCCCCTCCACCTGCCCGCCATTCCAGGAAAATCCCGCCTGATCCAGCAACAGATGGGCGGCACTGGTGGAACCGGCGACGTCCTGGGCATAGGTCAGGCGCAACCCGACACGCCCCCGCGCCGCCGTCAGCCAGCGGGCGAGCCAGGGGGAGAGAGCATCCAGGGACCGGCCCGCCGGCCCCAGATTCTGGGGCGGGATTTCCAGCATCAGCCGGGCCTCGCCCCCCGGCTGCCACGCCGCCTCCCCCCGTACCAGCGACTGCCCGGCAAGGTCGGTCGCCGACAGGCTGGCCGTCCATTGTCCTGGCTGCCCGCGATCCAGGCGCAGCACCGGGCGCAGCGGCACCAGCAGCGGGGCCGGCCCGCCCAGATGCAGGCTGTCGGCCGAGAGAATCAAGGCGCCCTCCGCCGCCGGGGCGGTCACGGTCAGGCCATGGGCCGCCACGCCCAGCGCGGGCAGGAACAGCGCGCCGCCGGCCGGGCTTTCCACCTGCCAGCTCTGTGCTCCCCGGCGCAATAACAGGGGCAGGCTGGCGCGGTTGTCGCGGGGGCCATCCTGGATGCCGATCCCCTCCGCACTCACCTGCCCTTCCAGCCGGGTCGGGGTGCCCACCAGGGACAGGCTGAGCCGGCCCGCCTGCAGGGGGCCGGCCGCGTCCGGCAGCACCAGCAGCCCCTGCAAGGCCAGTGCCCCATCGGTGCCGGATCGGGCCGAAAGCTCCAACCGCAGGAGGGAGAGGCCCCAGAACGTCAGCTGCTCCAGTTGCAAATGCCCCTCCCCCACCGGCAGCGCACCGGCAGGTAAGCGGATTCGCATGGTCCCTCTGGCCTGCGGGCCAGCGCCGGCCGGGCTGGCCGTGACCGCAATTTCGGGCGGCTGCCCCGGCAGCAGGCTGCCCAGCAGCGCCAGATTGGCCAGCACCTTCCCGCCGCCCATCAGCTGCCCCTGGCCGTCGGCCTGCCAGCCGCCCGCCGGCAGCGGGGTCAGGCTGGCCTGCATCACCTGTGCCGATATTGGCAGCAGGGGGTTGTCCGGCAGCGGCAGGGGAATATCCCGCAGCTGAATACGGGGCCATTGCCAGCGCGCCGCCCCCGCCGGCGGCAGGGGCGGCGGCGACCAGCCGGCCAGCGACAGGTCGCTGATCAGCAGCGCATCCAGCCGCCGACCCCACAGGCCGGGCAGACTATAGCCCGCAGTGAAGCGGGCATGACAGGCCGGGGCGCAGCGCGTATCCAGCAGCAGGGTGCCACTGGCCTGATCATCGCCCAGTTCCGTCAAGGTCAGCTGGGCACCGGTCAGCCCCTCCGCCCAGAGCGCCTGGGTCAGGGCGCGTTCCACCAGCCCCGGCAGCATCTGCCGCCCCACCAGGAAGAGTATCAGGCCCGAAAGGACCAGCCCTGCCACCAGCCAAAGCCGATATTGCCGCACCATCCGCCCCATCACCCTTTGCCGGATCGCCCGGATAGGTAAAATCCACCCAGCGCTGGTAAACACCAAGGGTTCCCTTGCAAGGCCGTGGCCGTTATCGTCTGGGCGGGAAAGAAAATGGATCAGGGAGAAACCATGGCGATGCTGCGCCGCCTGCTGCTGTTGCTGCCTCTGGCCCTGGCGCTGGCTCTGCCGGCAGGGGCCGCCCCCGCCTATAAGGCCAAGCCAGAGGATATTCTGTATCTGCAACTGGCCAGCGGCCGCATCACCATCACGATGCGGCCGGATGCGGCGCCGCTGCATGTGGCCCGCATCCGCCAGCTGGTAAGGCGCGGCTTTTATGATGGGTTGGCCTTTCACCGGGTGCTGAAGGGCTTTCTGGTCCAGACCGGCGATCCGCGCGGCAATGGGGCCGGCGGCAGCGGCCGCTATCTGATGCTGGAGCCATCGGACCTGCCGCATGAACGCGGCACCGTCTCCATGGCGCGCGGAATGCACAAGGACAGCGCCGACAGCCAGTTCTTCATCCTGATGCGGGCAGAACCGCAGCTGGACCGAAAATACACCGTCTGGGGCAAGGTGACCCAGGGGATGGATCTGGTCGACCGGCTGAAGACCGGCGACATGAAAAAGGATGGCCGTGTGACCGACCCTGACCGTATCGTCCGCGCCTGGATCGCCGCCGATGGCGAGGGAAAACCGGCACCGGCCGCGCCCCAGCCCCAGAAGAAATAGACGGCGGCATCGCATAAAGCGCCGGTTTTCATCCGCCCGGCATATCGCTATTGTGCGCGCCGGCCCATAAAACACCGACCAAGGAACCGACACGATGGATTTGGAAAACACCCTGTATCTCGATCTGGCAGGCGGCCGCGTCACCATCGAGCTGCGTCCGGATCTGGCACCGAAGCATGTCGCCCGTATCAAGGAGCTGGCGCGCGAAGGCTTCTATGATGGGCTGAATTTCCATCGCGTCATCGAAGGCTTCATGGCGCAGGGCGGTTGCCCGCGCGGTGACGGCACCAGTGGGTCCGGCCAGAACCTGCCGCAGGAATTCAGCCGGCAGCCGCATGTGCGCGGCACCTGCTCCATGGCCCGTGCGGCCAACCCGAACAGCGCCGACAGCCAGTTCTTCATCTGCTTCGCCGATGCCCGCTTCCTGGACGGCCAGTACACGGTCTGGGGCCAGGTGACCGAGGGGATGGAGCATGTGGACGCCATCAAGCGCGGCCAGGGCCGCAATGGCGAGGTGAAGGAACCCGACCAGATCATCAAGCTGCAGGTGGCGGCCGACGCCGAAGCCGCCTGATCCTACACAGACGGTTTGATCGCGCAGAACCGCCGCCGGCCCACCCGGCGGCGGTTTTCGTTTGCCTATAAGGGGCGCAAGTGCTGCTTGGTTAATTATGCTGCGCCGAGAGGGTCATTTGGCTAACATCCTGTGGCGTCATACACCACATGGGTTGCAGTCATGCCTGATCATTCCGCAAGCCCTGCCCTGGAAATCCACGCCTTGCGCAAATCATATGGCGCGAAGGAGGCGGTGAAGGGTATCGACCTTTCCATCCAGCCGGGTGAATTCTATGGGCTGTTGGGGCCCAACGGGGCCGGCAAGACGACGACCCTGAAAATGGTGGTGGGGCTGCTGCGCCCGGATGCCGGCAGCATATCGGTCTTCGGGGTGGATACCCAGAGCCGGGGGGTGGAGGCCAAGCGCCTGATCGCCTGGCTGCCGGACGAACCGATGCTCTATGACAAGCTGACCCCGCTGGAATATCTGGAATTCGTCGCCGGGCTCTGGGGCATTGATGCCACCCACGCCCGGGAAGAGGCGGAAAAGCTGCTGACCCGGCTGGAACTGTGGGACCACCGGGACGAACGCTGTGAAGGCTTTTCCCGCGGCATGAAGCAGAAGGCCGCCCTGGCCGGCGCGCTGATCCATGATCCGCGCCTGCTGATCCTGGACGAGCCCTTGACCGGGCTTGATGCCGCCATCGCCCGGCAGGTGAAGGATCTGCTGCTGGAACGGGCGCGGGCGGGCTGCACCATCATCCTGACCACCCATATCATGGAGGTGGCAGAACGGCTGGTGGACCGCATCGGCATCATCCAGCATGGACAGCTGGTGGCGGAAGGCACCCTGGACGCCCTGCGCCAGCAGGCCGGCCGCAGCGGCGGCACGCTGGAGGAGGTATTCCTGGATCTGGTCGCCACGCGGGGGGCCGCCTGATGCTGCCCGCCTTGCGCCCTGGCTCCCTTCCCTGGCTGCTGCGCCACGAACTGCGCCTGTCGTTCCGCACCAAGCGGAACGGCCCCTGGATGATCGCCGGCTCCATCGTGCTGCTGCTGATGCTGCATGGAATTGGTATCATGTCCGCCTTCGGCTTCGCCAAGATGGACCTGCCAACGTCCGCGCTGCATCTGATGCTGGGGGGCGCCGGCCTGTTCACGATGGCGATGAATATCGCCATCGCCCTGCAATTGCTGGTGAACGGGCTCTATACGCGGGGAGATTACGATCTGTTGCTCTCCTCCCCCCTGTCGCCGCGCGTCATTCTGCCGGTACGATTAATGGGAACCTGGATCGCGCTCTCGGCCGGGGTTCTGATCTTTACCGCCCCCTTCATCAACGGCGGGGCGCTTATTGTCTCCTGGCGATGGCTGGTGGGCTATCTGACCCTGCCCACCCTCAGCCTGATCACCCTGTCCTTCTCTTTCCTGCTGCTGCTGGGCCTGGTGCGGGTGCTGGGGCCAAGACGGGCCCGAACGGTGGCCCAGGTGACCGCAGGCATTGTCGGTATCGGCGGGGCTCTCGCCTGGCAGCTGATGAACATGAAGGGGGGAGGCAGCGGAGAGCGTACCCGCGCCGGCATGGAGACAGCGTTGAAGCTGGCCGATACGCCGATTGCGCTGGCTGTGCGCTGGCTGGGCGCCGCCATGGCGGGGGCGCCGGGGGCCCTGGCCATCCTGCTGCTGGTCGGCATCGGTGGCTTCACCGCCATCTGCTGGTTCAGCGGCCCGGCCTTCCTGCGGCTGGCCGCCAGCACCGGGGCCGCCGACACCAGCCCACGCCGCCACAAGAGCCGACCGATGGGGTTGCGGGTGCGCGGCCGTACCCTGTCCGTCTTGTTGAAGGAATGGCGGCTGATCTGGCGTGACCCGGCCCTGCTGACTCAGGTGCTTTCCATCGGGCTGATGATCGTCCCCATGGGCTTTTCCCTGCATGGCAAGACCATCACCACCACGGGGAATGCGCTGTTATACATGGGATGGCTGGTTGTTCCCCCCAGCCTGGGCCTGCTGGCCGGCGCGATGGTCTGGCTGGCCGTGGTGGCGGAGGATGCACCGGACCTGCTGGGCACCGCTCCGGTGCCACGGATGCAGCTGCTGGGGGATCAGCTTCTGGCGGCCGGCCTGCCCTCCCTGGTCATTCTCAGCGCTGTCAGCCTCTACCTGCTGCCGGCCTATGGCATGGCGGCGGTCGGCATCTGGCTGACGGGAGTTCTGGCCATCCTGCTGTTCTTGCTGCTGGATATGCGCCAAGCCCCGGTGGAGGGCGGGCGCAAGGCATTCCAGAAGCGCTATCAGGGCAATTATCTGACACTGATGGCGGAATTGCTGCTGGCTCTCGCCCTTTACGGGTTGGCCTTCCTAGCGGTCTGGGCCAGCCCGGTCTGGACCATCCCGCCGTTGCTGTTGGCCATTGGCCTTGCCGTCGCCGCGCTGTTGACCCAGCCGCCACGCGCAGCCAAGCTGGGGTGATCCTTGGGCCCCGACGGGAAACGATAAAGGGCCGGAGCATCTACGCCCCGGCCCTTTATTCTGCGACAAGATCAGCAGATCGCTGACCGTCTGCCCAACACAATGCCCAAGCTCAACGTGCCTCGCCGCTGATAGCAGCCGGCCTGGGCGCCGGCACCAGAGCGGTCCGGGCGATCACAGTACGGTAAAGCATCAGGGTCAAGGCCAGGGTCAGCATGAAACCACCGGTACCACCAACCAGCATACCCAACAGATTGGGGACGCCCACCATCAGCCAATAGACGACAGCCGTGCGCATCGGCGAAACCAGCCAGCGCAGCAGATAATGGTGCAGATGTTCCCGATCCGGGGAAAAGGGCGCGCGACCGGCCCGGGTCCGGGAGACAATCAGGCGCAGGCAGTCCAGCACCGGCAGCAGGAACAGCCCCATCAACGCCATGTTGGTCAGGCCACTGTCCGGCTGGCTGACAATAGCCAGCCCAAGAAGCCCGATCACCGCCGAGAGGCCATAGGCACCGCTATCGCCCAGAAAGATGCGGCCCCGCATATTGAAGAACAGGAAGACGGCGCCGCCAAAGAACAGCAGCAGCGACAGCCAGGCCAGCACCCCGGTACTGCTGAAGAAGAAGAACAGGGCCCAGATCATGGCAGCGCCACTGGCCACGCCGTTGGCACCATCGCTCATGTTGAAGGCATACTGGAAGCCGACCAGGCTGACGATTGTCAGCACGGCACCAACAACAGGCGCCATCGTGACCAGCGTGTTGTCGCCAAAATTCAGTGTCTGAATCGCCAGATGGGGCGACAAGATCACCGCCAGCGAAAACATGACCAGCGATACCGAAAGACGGATCGCAGGGGGGAGATGAGCCCGGTCATCCATCATACCCATGATGAACAAAACCGTGGCAGTCGGCACAATCACCCAATGAGACCACTCACCAGCCATCACGGACAGGACAATACCGATCACGGCCGCCGGCAGCAGGATAGCCAAACCGCCAATCAGCGGAACAGCTCCCCGGTGCAATTTTCGGAACGTATCAGGCTTGTCCATTACCCCCAGCAGCGAACCAATCCGGGGAGCCATCAGGCAGATCAGGGCAGACAGGGCGACCTGCACGACAACAGCTATCGCATAATTCAATTTGCCCACCTTTTGCGCGGGTTTACGAATTGTCCCCTACCGACCGGATTGCCCTCCTCCGCCCGCGCATTTCTGCTCAAGCGTCATCAAGCCCCCCGTTCGGGAGAACGACTTTACCGTTTATCCGCGGTCCGCCCCTTCGTTCCGCAGTGCCGAAGCAGGGTTGCTTTACCACAAGCAGCTGCCTCCGGTGAAGACATTAGCTCAAGGTTCATCTGCATTAAAAGCAGTGTTTCAAGAATACAACTTCGTGGACAGGCATCTGCCCGGTTGGAACAATTCCCTCTCTCTTCCGTTCCAACAGCCTATCCCATTTCGGTAGGTGAACCGCCCACAGTAAAGAAAACTCAAGCCGTGCGGGTATTGTCTATGCCCCTTGGCATAAGCCTTTCGTATTTCTCAATTACCGAGACCGCCTGCGCGTAGCGGCGGTGCAGCATCGGCTGTTTGCAGCCCAGCGAAAAAGCCCCTTGCCCGTCCGATTCTGATTGGAAGCATCTGGCCGATTCCCACGAAATCGGCCTGCCGCTCCAAAGCGATTCCGCTTTTCCGCGATCCGCTCTAGCAGTCCGGCGAATCCGCCCCTCCCCACAGCTTATACCGAGGGAAAGGACCGGGTTTCGCGTGGAGCGGCGGCCGGCAGCCCCACATCGCCGCGAATACCTTCCAGAAAAATGCGCACCGCCACCTCGACATCGCCCAGCACCTCTTCCCGCGTGGGCGGATCGGGCATTTCAGCCGCAAGCCGGAACATCGCGTCCCCCCAGGCCATGCTGAAAAAGATGCGGGCATATCGTTCCGGGTCCGGAATATAATAGGCGCCGTCGCGGGAAATATCGGCCAGATAGGCGCCCAGCATCCGGTTTCCCTCCACGAAGCCCTGTTCATGGAAGACCTGTGTTAGATGGGGGAATTTCCGCCCTTCTGCCAGAACCACGCGGGTCAGCGCCAGATTGGCCGGCGATAGCAGCACGTCCACCGACCGTACCGCCATTTCCCGCAGCACCTCCCCCGGGGGGCGGGAGCGCACGGCATCAGCCGAAAGCGGTGCCAGCACCGCCTGACAGCATTCCACCAGCATAGCCTCCAGCAGCCCGTCCTTGCTGCCGAACAGTTGATAGATAGTGGCGCGCGATCCGCCTGAGAGGGTGAGAATCTCGCTGAGACTGGCTTTCTCATAGCCCTTCTGCAGAAAGACGATGCTGGCAGCGTTCAGAATCGCGCGCCGCCGCATCTCCCCGCGGCTGGGACGACGCCCAGCCGCGGGGATGGCGGGTTTTATCCCGTTCAAGGTATTGAGTCGACCGTGGCCGTTCCACCGGCCAGCGTGCCGCCCCCCAGCACCTTATACAACGTCACCAGATTGGACAGGCGCAGCAGTCGGACCGAAATCAGGTTCTGCTGGGCGGTATAGAGTGCCCGCTGGCTGTCCAGAACGGTCAGGTAATCATCCACCCCGCGTTCATAGCGGGCACGGGACAGGTCGAAGCTGCTCTGCGTTGCCGCCACCAGCCCTTCCTGTGCCCGCAACTGGTCCGTCAGGGTGCCGCGTGCCGCCAGACCATTGGCCACTTCCTGGAAAGCCGTGCGCACGGTCTGGCGATACTGGGCCACGGCGATATCGCGGTTGGCCTTGGCCACGCCCAGATTGGCCTCGTTGGCGCCGAAGTCGAAAATCGGCAGCGTGGCGGACGGCGCGACACTCCAGGCCTTCGTTCCGCTATCGAAAAGATTGGACAGGCTGCCCGACACCGTACCGATGGAAGAGGTCAGCGAGATGCTGGGGAAGAAGGCTGCCCGCGCCGCGCCAATGTTAGCATTGGCGGAACGCAAGGAATATTCCGCCTGCAAAACGTCTGGACGATGCACCAGCAAGTCGGATGGCAGCCCGCCCGGCAAGTCGGGCAGCATATAGATGCCATCTTCGGCGGCCAGCGTGGCCTGCCCGGCATCCACCGGGCCGCCGACCAGTACGGCCAGGGCATTGATGTCCTGATCGACCTGCCGGCGATAGAGTGCATGGTTGGCGCGCGCCGTCTCCAGCGTCGTCCGGGCCTGGCTCAGTTCCAACTGGGTGCGCACGCCCCGGTCGAAGCCGATCTTGATCAGGTCATAACTTTCCTGCTGGGCCTTCAGCGTATCGTCCGTCAGTCGCAGCAGGGCCTTGTCGGACAGCAGGGTCAGCCAGGCATTGGCTACCTCTGCCACCAGCGAGAGTTGGGTGGAACGCTGCGCCTGCTCGGTAGCCAGGAAGCTCTGCAGGGCGGCATCGGACAGGTTGCGCACCCGGCCGAAGAAATCCAGCTCAAACGCGGTGATACCCAGATTGGCCTGGTACTGTTCGGTCACCATGGACCGGCCGGTGGCGGCGCTGGCAGCCGGCACACCCTGCCGGCTGGCCGAAACACCGGCATTCAGCTTCGGCAGCAGATCAGACCGGCTGATGCGGTACTGTGCCCGGGCTCGTTCCACATTCGCAACGGCTTCTTCCAGATTGGCATTGTTCGCCAGCGCCCGCTCGATCAGGCCCTTCAGGGCCGGATCGCGGAAGAATTCCTGCCAGGCTATGGCAGCGGCCTTCTGGTCGGCCGCCATCACCGGGCCGGCAGATGCCGGCCAGGCACTGGCAACGCCGGTTTCCGGCCGCACCGTCTCCGGCGCCAGGCTGCACCCGGCCAGCCAGAGGGTCAAAGGCAGGGCAAGGACAAGTTTGGCATGGGTTCTCATCGGATCAGCCCTCCCGGACGGCGGGGTTTTCCTGCCGCTTCGACCGGTTCAAACGAAGGACCAGCTTCTCCACCACCACGAAGAAGATAGGCACGAAGAAGATGGCCAGCAGGGTGGCGGAGATCATACCGCCAACCACGCCGATACCGATGGCGTTCTGGCTGCCCGAACCGGCACCCGAGGCGATGGCCAGCGGCGTCACGCCCAGCACGAAGGCCAGCGAGGTCATCAGGATCGGCCGTAGACGCTGACGCGCTGCCTCCAGCGTGGCGGGGATCAGGTCCATCCCCTTCTCATAATATTCCTTGGCGAATTCCACGATCAGGATCGCATTCTTCGCCGACAGACCGATGGTGGTGAGCAGACCGACCTGGAAATAAATGTCATTGGGCAGGCCGGTCAGGGTAGCGGCAATCACCGCCCCCAGCACACCCAGCGGCACCACCAGAATCACCGAGACCGGGATGGCCCAGCTTTCATAGAGCGCGGCCAGGCAGAGGAAGACGACCAGCATCGAGATGGCGTAGAGCGCCGGGGCTTGCGAGCCGGAGAGACGTTCCTCGTAGGACAGGCCCGTCCAGGCCAGCCCGATACCGGGCGGCAGCTTGGCGACAATCTCCGCCACCGCCGTCATGGCGGCGCCCGAGGAATAGCCCTGTGCTG
Source organism: Niveispirillum sp. SYP-B3756 (assembly GCF_009495745.1). Taxonomy (GTDB): domain Bacteria; phylum Pseudomonadota; class Alphaproteobacteria; order Azospirillales; family Azospirillaceae; genus Niveispirillum. Next base: position 100,420 of record NZ_WIDQ01000012.1, on the reverse strand, counting down.
GTTCGCCCTGGATATTCATCGCCGAACTGCCCTGGAACCGTTCCAGACGCACCGGCCCATGGATCCATTCAGCCTTGGCGAAGGCGGAGAAGGGCACCATCTCGCCTTTTGCGTTGCGGACATGCAACAGATTGATGTCCTGCGGCAACATACGGAACTGGGCTTCGGCCTGCAGATAGACTCGTTTCACACGGCCGCGATCAACGAAATCGTCGATATAGGCCGAACCCCACATGTTGCTGAGCGTGCTGTTGACATCGGCGAGGTTGAGCCCCAGGGCCGCCGCCTTCACCTTGTCGATATCCACCTTCAACTGGGCCGCATCTTCCATGCCATTCGGGCGGACATTGACCAGCGCGGGATTCTTGGCGGCCATGCCCAGGAACATGTTGCGGGCTTCCAGCAGTTTCGCGTGGCCGACGCCCCCCTCATCAATCAGCTGCAGGTCGAAGCCAGTGGCGTTACCCAATTCCAACACGGCCGGCGGCGTGAAGGCAAAGGCCAACGCGTCCTTGATGGTCATCATGAAGGCCCCCATAGCGCGCATGGCGATGGCTTGGGCCCGGCCTTCCTTGTTACCGCGCTCCTTCCAGTCCTTCAGGTTCACGAACACCATGGCGGTATTCTGCCCCTGACCGGAGAAGGAGAAACCAGCGATGGAGAAGACGCCGTTGATATATTTGCCTTCCTGACCAATCAGGTAATCTTCCACCTTCTTCACCGCTTCCAGGGTGCGTTCCTGGGTGGAGCCGGAGGGTGTCATCACCTGGGCGAAGATGATGCCCTGGTCTTCTTCCGGCAGGAAGGAACTGGGCAGGCGGGTAAACAGGAAGGCAAGGCCCCCCACAATGGCCACGAACAACAGCAGGTAGCGCAGCGGCCGGTTTACCAGCCGGTCGGTGACTGAGACATAGCGGCGGTTGCTGCGGTCAAAGGTGCGGTTGAACCAGCCGAAGAAGCCCTTCCGCTCATGATGCGCCTGGCTTTTCAGCAAGGTGGCGCACAAAGCGGGCGTCAGAACAATAGCCACCAGCACCGACAGCGCCATGGCGGACACAATGGTGATGGAGAACTGGCGATAGATCACCCCGGTGGAACCGGGGAAGAAGGCCATCGGCACGAACACGGCCGACAGCACCATGGCGATACCCACCAGGGCGCCGGTGATCTGTTCCATGGATTTGCGGGTGGCTTCGCGGGCGGAAAGCCCCTCCTCCGCCATCACGCGCTCAACATTTTCCACCACGACGATGGCATCGTCCACCAGCAGGCCGATGGCCAGCACCACACCGAACAGGGTGAGGGTGTTGATGGTGAAGCCGAACGCCGCCAGGATGCCAAACGTCCCCAGCAACACCACCGGCACCGCGATGGTGGGGATGATGGTGGCACGGAAGCTCTGCAGGAACAGGTACATTACCAGGAAGACCAGCACCACGGCTTCCGCCAGGGTCTTCACCACTTCCTTGATCGAGAGCTTGACGAAGGGCGTCGTCTCGAACGGATAGGCCACATCCACCCCGGCCGGGAAGATCGGGCGTAAACCCTCGATTGCCGTTTTTACCGCCTCTGCCGTCCCCAGCGCATTGGCGCCGGTGGCAAGGTTGATGGCAAAACCGGCGGCTGGCATCCGGTTATAACGCGACACGAAATCGGCGGTTTCCGCCCCCAATTCCACATGCGCCACGTCACGCAGGCGGACGGTGGAGCCGTCCGTATTGGTGCGCACCAGGATGGCGCCGAACTCTTCCGGCGTCTGCAGGCGGGTCTGGGCGGTGATAGTGGCGTTGAGCTGCTGGCCCTTGGGCGAGGGCGTGCCACCGATCTGGCCTGCCGAGACCTGGGCGTTCTGCGCCTTGATGGCAGCCGAAACCTCCGCCACAGTCAGGCCATAGCTGGCCATCTTGTTCGGGTCCAGCCAGATACGCATGGCATAGGAGGCACCGAACACCTGGATGCTGCCAACACCGTTGACGCGGCTGATCGGATCTTGAATGCGTGAGGCGACGAAGTCACCGATATCGGCATCGTTCAGCCGCCCGTCGGTGGAAACGAAAGCCGCCACCATCAGGAAGCTGGCCGACGATTTGGCCACGACCACGCCGCGCTGCTGCACTTCCGCCGGCAAGCTGGCCAGCGCCGGCTGCACCTTGTTCTGCACCTGCACCTGGGCGATATCGCCATTGGTGCCGGCATTGAAGGTCAGGTTGATGGAGACGGCGCCGGAGCTGTCGCTGGTAGAGGAGATATAGCGCAGATTATCGATGCCCTTCAGGTTCTGTTCAATAACCTGGGTCACCGTGCGCTCCAACGTCTCCGCCGAAGCACCGGGGTAAGAGGTGGTAACCGAAATGGTCACCGGCGCGATGGCCGGATATTGTTCGATCGGCAGGCGCATGATGGAAAGCGCGCCGGCCAACATAACGATTATCGCGAGCACCCAGGCGAAGACCGGGCGGTCGATGAAGAATTTTGCCATGATGCGGCGCTCCGATCAGTGGGCCTGGCCCTGGGGTGCAGCACCGGCGGCAGGGGCAGCCGGCTTCTGGCCAGCCGGTACGGGCTTCACTTCCGCACCGGGAGCCGCCTTCAGCACCCCTTCGGTGATGATCCGTTCATTGGCGGCCAGGCCCTTGGTCACCAGCCACTGGTCACCGACAGCCTGGCGGGTTTCAACCGGGCGCATTTGCACCTTGTTGTCTGCCCCCACCACCATGGCGATGGCGGCACCACCGGCGACGCGCTGGATGCCGACCTGCGGCGCCAGGATGGCATCAGCCATCACACCCTGTTCCACACGGGCACGTACGAACATGCCGGGCAGCAGTTCCTGGCGCGGATTGGGGAAGGTGGCGCGCAGGGTCACCATGCCCGTCGTCTGATCGACGGTGACTTCATAGAAATCCAGCGTGCCGGCTTCGGCGTATTCACTGCCATCAGGCATCAGCAGGGTGACCCGCAGCTTGCCGCCCTCTGGCATGGAAAGTTGGCCATTGGCGATCTGCCGGCGAAGCGCGGAAATCTCTTCCGCCGACTGGGTCAGATCGACATAGACCTTGGACAGGTCGGTGATGTTGGTCAGCATGTCCGCCTGACCGGCGGTGACCAGGGCACCCTCGGTAAAGCGCGAGCGGCCGATACGGCCGGCGATCGGCGCATTTACCTCGGTATAGCCGAGATTGATCCGCGCCGTGTCCAGCGCTGCCTTGGCAGAGGCAATCGCCGCTTCCTGCTGGCCCAGCGTGGCAACGACATCATCGTAATCCTGCTGACTGACGCCGCGCACACGTACCAGTTCACGGTAACGCTCCGCCTTGGCGCGGGTGGCAACCGCCTGGGCCTGGGCGCTTTTCAGATTGGCTTCAGCCTCCGCGGCAGCCGCCTTATAGGTGGCCGGATCGATCTGATAGAGGGGCTGGCCAGCCTGGACAGTGCTGCCCTCCTCAAACAGGCGCTTCTTGATGATGCCGCCCACCTGCGGCCGCACCTCGGACACCTGGAAGGCGGTAATGCGGCCGGTCAATTCCGTGGTCAGCGTATAGGGTTTGGCAGACAGGGTGACCACCCCCACCTCCACTGGCCCCATCGGGCCCATGGGATGCTGTTCATTGCCGCAGGCGGTCAGTAACAGCAGGACGCTACCGAGCGCGAGCGGCCCTTTGAGGCGGGAGAGGGTGGGCATGGTGCGGTGATCCCCAGTGATCGGTCGTTTCCCGCGTCGGACGCGCGGTTGTCAAATTACATCCGATATCGGATGTATCATGCATCCGGCAACACAGGTAGATTTCTTTGCGCCGCCGCCCCTATCACCATGGCAATAGGCCGGACGGAAAGATACTGTACTGACGGGTACATTTCTATACCGGCACTTATGGGTTCAAATGCAAACAGCCTCTGTGATCCGGCTCACAGAGGCTGCTGTTTTTTAACGCGCTGCACAATTCCCTTTTAAAACAAATGCTTGATATCCCCCAGGCGGTAAGGATGACCCGGATCAGAAACCGCCATCGATACGGTAGATGTCGGGGGCTGTCGGCTTTTCAACATAGGAAAGCCGCAGATTCGCCCCCTTCACCACCGGTTGGGCATTGGGTTTGTCGGCCTTCTCGGTGATCAGGCTCAGCACCAGTTCCGTCAAGCGGCCCTGGTTATCCTTGCCCTGGAACACCAGCACATTGTCGCCATCCAGCGGGTGGTTCAGCACCAGCGTGTCAGGCTTATAGCCCTGATCGGTAAGGAAGTTACGCAGGGCATTGGCGGCCGCGACGATATTTTCGGCCTTGGTGTCCGATCCGGCTTCCCGGCCCCAGATGACATTGACGCGGAACAGCTTTTTGGATTTGTAGCCCATGATGTAGGCAACCACGCCCACGCCGCTGTCCGGCAGCAGATCCTTGACCTTGATCAGCAGGGCCGTGGTGCGTTCCGATGGGTCTTCCACCTTCTGCACCGCATCGCCGGTCAGGTTGAAATCCTTGGCGATCGCCTTGCGCAGCTCTTCCTCATTCATGCCGAAGCGGGCATTGCGGAAACCCTCCACCTTGGCCTGCTTGGTCTGGCCAGCCGGGGCGGCAGGGCTGGTCTGCGCCTGGGCCAGGGCGGGGACTGCGACCAGCACCATCCCCAGCAGCAGCGAAGCGGCAAAACGCGCGAACATGGAACCCTCATGGCAGGATTTGGCTTTGTGCCCTTTTCTATCGCCAGTTCCGCCAGATGACGATGCTTTTCCGTATCCTTACCGCTTGGGGGCAGGGGCCGGGTTCCCACCGACACCTGCCCCAACCATTCAATGGAACAGCACGGCTGCCTTCTGCAGGGTAACCCAGACACCCCAGAGGATGGGGATACCCACCGCCAGCCAAGCCAACGCCGCCCTGCCATCCAGCCCACCCTTGCCGATGCCGAACGAACCGGTCACCTGATGGGCGGCAGCGGCGCGGGCAGAGGCCTGCAGGGCCGCCACTTCGCTGTCAGGCATGAACCATTTTTCCGCCAAGGGTCGCACAGCCAGATTGGCCAGCAGGCCCAGCACCAGCATCCCGGCCAGGATATACATGGTAAAATCATAGACCTGATCGCGCGGCACCCCGGCATCAATCTGGGCTTCGCGGATGAAGGTGACGACGAACGGCCCGATGATGCCGGCCGTCGCCCAGGCCGTCAGCAGACGGCCATGGATGGCGCCCACGAACTGGGTGCCGAAAATATCCGCGAGATAGGCCGGGATGGTAGCAAAGCCGCCGCCATACATGGACAGGATGATGCAGAAGAAGGCGACGAACAGCGCCACCGAACCGGCATGGGCCGCCCAGGGCGCCAGCCCATAGAGCACGATGCCCAGGGCGAAGAAGGTGAAATATGTGGCCTTGCGACCGATCTTGTCGGACAGCGAAGCCCAGAAGAAGCGGCCGCCGATATTGAACAGCGACAACAGGCCGGTAAAGCCGGCGGCAATGGCCGCCACCGCCTTGCGCTGACCTTCATCCAGCGCATTGAAGCCCACATCGGGCGATCCGATCAGGGAACCGGCGAAGATTTCCTGCAACATGGGCGAGGCCATACCGATCACGCCGATACCGGCAGAGACATTCAGGCAGAGCACGGCCCAGATCAGCCAGAACTGCTTGGTTTTATGGGCATCGCGCAGATGCACATGGCCATGGGTGATCATAACCTTACCGCTTGGGGGCGGTGCGGCCCAGCCATCCGGGCGCCAGCCGGCCGGCGGAATGCGATACCCAAAGGCCCCGGCCACCATGAAGACGAAATAGCCGGCGGCCAGCACCAGGAAGGTTTGCCACACGCCAACTGAGGTGGGGCTGCGGAACATATTCATCAGAATATCGGCCAGCGGCGCGCCGATCATGGCCCCACCGCCAAAGCCCATGATGGCCATGCCGGTGGCCATGCCGCGCCGGTCGGGGAACCATTTCACCAGCGTGGAGACCGGAGAGATGTAACCCAGCCCCAGCCCAATCCCGCCAATGACGCCCGAGCCCAGCCACATCAGCCAGAGTTGATGGGTCATGATGCCGAAGGCGGCGATCACCATGCCGCCACACCAGCAGAGTGCCGCGACAAAGGCGGCCTTGCGCGGGCCAACCTTTTCCAGCCAGCCTCCCCATACCGCCGCCGAACAGCCCAGGAAGACGAAGAACAAAGTATACATGATCGACAGGTCCGCCACCCGCCAGTCACAACTGGTGGTGAACAGGGCCGTGAAGACGTTCATGTCGGTGCAGGCAACCGGGGCCGTGACACCCAGAGCCCGGCTGAGCGGCAGCCAGAACACGCTGAAACCATAGGCCATGCCGATGCACAGATGCACGGCCAGGGCCGCGGGTGGCACCAGCCAGCGGTTGAAGCCCGGCTGGGCGATGATGCGCTGCTTGTCCAGCAGACCCACACCGTCCATATCATAAGGGGGATTGGCAGCACTCATCTCGTCACGCCTCCTGGTCCAGTTTCCTGCCTGTTCAGTCACTTACGGCCGGCGCTTATAGCGCACCGTGCCGGGGGCGCGAGGTGCCAAAACCTCACGCCTGGATGCGCAGACTTTCCAATGCCTGGCGCACCAGCGGGTCCAGCCCCTGCCCACCCGCATCCAGATGCGCGAAAATCGCCTGACGCATACGGGGATCCCAGAAGCTGCGAATATGGTCGGCGATACCAGCGGCGGCCTTGTCGCCCGGCTGGGTGGCGAAGAATTTGCCGATCTGGTTGGCCATGCTGACCAGCTTGTCAGGCGACATCGGCCTTTGCCTTTCCGTCGATACGATGGGAATGGGTGAACAGCTCAAATTCCGGGCCGCGCACAATGGCGGCCAGTGTGATGTTGGCCTTTTCCGCCAGCCGCACGGCAAGCGCGGTGGGGGCGGAAATGGCGGCAATGACGGGCGCCCCGATGCTGGCCGCCTTCTGCACCATTTCCACCGATACCCGGCTGGTCAGCAGCAGGATGCCGGCAGCCGGGGAGATACCAGCGCCTGCCAGGGCGCCGGCCAGCTTGTCCAGCGCATTATGCCTCCCCACATCCTCCCGCACAGCGACGATGCCGGCCTGGGACGTCCACAAGGCGGCGGCATGAACGGCACGGGTTTGCTGGTTCAACGGCTGCAAGGCCGCCAGTTGCGCCATCGCAAGCGTCACCTGTGCGGGGGTGAAACGGGGTTCCGCTGCAACCTTGGGCAAGGCGCGGTTGGCTTCCGCCAAGCTCTCAATTCCGCACAGGCCGCAGCCGACAGGGCCGGCCAAGCGCCGGCGACGCCTCTCCGCCCGTTCAGCCGCCGCCGGTTCCAGCCACAGGCGCAGGTTAACCCCATCGGGCACCGGCACCACTTCCAGTTCCCGGATGGCGGAGGGCTGGTCGATGATGCCTTCGGTAAGGCTAAAGCCGACCGCAAAATCCTCCAGGTCTGCCGGGGTCGCCATCATCACCGCATGGGCGGCCCCGTCATAGCTGAAGGCAACCGGGGTTTCCTCCGCCAGATGGCGTTGATGTGGCTGCATTTCCCCCGCCCGCCACGCCTGACCGGGGGTCATCCTTACGGCTTGGGGGAGGGGGCGATCGCTCATTCCGCCGCACTCACATGGCCGGAAATGCGGCGTGACAGGTCGGCATGGGCCTGATAGCGCTCCTGCCAGTCAGAGGGGCCATTGCTGGGCGATACCTGCACCGCCGTCACCTTATATTCCGGGCAATTGGTGGCCCAATCGGAATAATCGGTGGTGACGACATTGGCCTGGGTCATCGGGTGATGGAAGGTGGTGTAGACGACACCCGGCGCCACCCGGTCGGTGATCAGCGCCCGCAGCGTGGTCTCCCCTGCCCGGCTTTGCAGCCGCACCCAATCACCATCGCGCACGCCGCGCTGTTCGGCATCATGCGGGTGGATTTCCAGACGGTCCTCCTGATGCCACACCGTGTTGGCGGTGCGCCTTGTCTGCGCGCCGACATTATATTGCGACAGGATGCGCCCGGTGGTGAGCAGCAGCGGGAAGCGCGGCCCCGTCTTCTCGTCGGTCGGGATATATTCGGTGATGACGAACTTACCCTTGCCGCGGGCGAAGCCGCCAATATGCATGACGGGCGTGCCTTCCGGCGCCTTGTCGTTGCAGGGCCATTGCACGGAACCCAGTTCTTCCAGTTTGGCGTAAGACACGCCCTTGAAGCTGGGGGTGACGGCGGCGATCTCGTCCATGATCTCCGCCGGGTGCTTGTAATTCATCGGGAAGCCCATGGCATTGGCGATGGCCACCGTGATTTCCCAATCCGCCAGCCCCGGCCCACCAGCGCCATTGCGCGGCGGCATCACCTTGCGCACGCGGTTGATGCGGCGTTCGGCATTGGTGAAGGTGCCATCCTTTTCCAAAAACGTGCTGCCGGGCAGGAAGACATGGGCGTAATTCGCCGTTTCATTCAGGAACAGATCCTGCACCACCACGCATTCCATGGCCGCCAGCCCAGCGGCGACATGGGTGGTGTTGGGGTCGGACTGGACAATATCCTCCCCTTGCACATACAGCCCCTTGAAGCTGCCGCTGACGGCGGCATCCAGCATGTTGGGGATGCGCAGGCCCGGTTCATTATCCAGGGTCACGCCCCAGAGATTTTCAAACATCTCCCGCGTCGCATCGTCCGCCACATGGCGATATCCCGACATTTCATGCGGGAACGACCCCATGTCACAGGCACCCTGCACATTATTCTGCCCGCGCAGCGGGTTCACCCCCACCCCTTCCCGGCCCAGATTGCCGGTGGCCATGGCCAGATTGGCAATCGCCATCACGGTGGTGGAACCCTGGCTATGCTCGGTCACGCCCAGGCCGTAATAGATCGCGCCATTGCCGCCCGTGGCGTAAAGCCGGGCGGCACCGCGCAGATGCTCTGCCGGCACGCCGGTATATTGTTCCACCGCCTCCGGGCTGTGGCGCGGGTCGGAGACGAAATCCGCCCAGTCGGTAAATTCATCCCAATCGCAGCGTTCGCGCACGAACGCCTCGTTCACCAGCCCTTCGGTGACGATGACATGGGCCAGAGCCGTCAGCACCGCCACATTGGTGCCGGGGCGCAGCGGCAGATGGAAGGAGGCTTCCACATGCGGCTGGCGCACCAGATCAATCCGGCGCGGATCAATAACGATCAGCTTGGCCCCCTGGCGCAGCCGCTTCTTCAGGCGGGAGCCGAAGACCGGGTGGCCATCGGTGGGGTTGGCCCCGATCACCACCACCACATCGGCCTGTTCCACCGAGTCAAAATCCTGCGTACCGGCAGAGGTGCCAAACGCCGTCTTCAACCCATAGCCGGTGGGGGAATGGCAGACGCGGGCGCAGGTATCGACATTATTATTGCCGAAGCCACCCCGGATCAGCTTCTGCACCAGATAGGTTTCTTCATTGGTGCAGCGCGATGAGGTGATGCCGCCAATGGCATTGCGGCCATATTGGCCCTGCAGGCGCTTGAATTCGGATGCCACATGGGCAATCGCCTGATCCCAGGTCACTTCCTGCCAGGGATCGGTGATCTTGGCCCGCACCATCGGCTTCAGGATACGTTCCTTGTGCGTGGCATAGCCCCAGGCGAAGCGGCCCTTCACACAGGAGTGGCCCCGGTTGGCCTTGCCATCCTTATAGGGGACCATGCGCACCAGCTCATTCCCACGCATTTCCGCCTTGAAGGAACAGCCGACCCCGCAATAGGCGCAGGTGGTGACGACGGAATGTTCGGGCTGGCCGATCTCGATGACCGATTTTTCGATCAGTGTCGCCGTCGGGCAGGCCTGCACGCAGGCCCCGCAGGACACGCAATCCGACGACAGGAAATCCTGTCCCGCCCCGGCATTCACCTTGGACGCAAAGCCCCGGTCGGCGATGGACAGCGCGAAGGTACCCTGCACCTCCTCACACGCCCGCACGCATCGGGCGCAGACAATGCATTTGCTGGGATCGAAGGTGAAATAGGGGTTGCTGGTATCTTTTTCCTGGCCCAGATGGGTTTCAACCTCGGTGCCATAGCGCACCTCGCGCAGGCCCACGGCCCCGGCCATATCCTGCAATTCACAATCACCATTGGCGGCACAGGTCAGGCAATCCAGCGGATGGTCGGAGATGTAAAGCTCCATCACCCCGCGCCGCAGCTTGGCCAGCTTGGGCGTCTGGGTTGCCACCTTCATGCCAGGGGCGACAGGTGTGGTGCAGGATGCCGGCGTGCCGTTGCGCCCCTCAATCTCCACCAGACAGAGCCGGCAGGAACCATAGGCATCCAGCATGTCGGTGGCGCACAGCTTCGGCACCTGGATGCCGGCATCCATGGCCGCCCGCATGACGGAAGTGCCTTCCGGCACGCTGATTTCCACCCCGTCAATGGTAAGGTTGACCATGCTCTCCGACTTGGACCTGGGCGTGCCATAGTCGATCTCGTGGATCAGGGTCATGGGTTCCTCCGGGGGTGGGAAAGCTGATGCTTAGGCAAAGCAATGCCGTCATCCCGGCGCAGGCCGGGATCCAGATTCGTAGAGCAATGCGCCTGTGAGACTGGACCCCGGCCTTCGCCGGGGTGACGGTAGCAGGAGGGGGAGAGCGAGGGCTTCAGCCCCGCAAGGGCAACAGGCGCAGCCGGGCGCGCTTGGGCTCCACCGTCACCAGCGCACCGGCCTCCAGATCGGGTTCCATCTGGCGCAGGGCCGCCACCAAAGCCGGGCCAATCGCCTCCGGTCGAACATCCTCGGCGCGGATTTGCACGACGCTGGGTTTGGCCCCGCCCGTCGCGGCCAGCATGGCGCTGAAATCCAGATCGTGGGTCAGCACGACCAGCCCATGGGCGGCCGCATAGGCCATGATCTCCCGGTCGGGTGCCCCCATCAGCCCAATGCTGGACCAGTGCTGCGCCTCGATCCCCTCGGCCTGCAGAACCTGCACCCACCGGGGTGGCAGGTTCATATCGATCAGCAGCTTCATGCCGACGCGAGGGTGATTTCGCGTTCTTCCGACCGCCAGGCGGCATAGCGCAGGGCCTGCAGCACGTCATCGCGCTCCAGATAGGGGTAATCAGCCAGGATGCTGTCGATCTCCTGGCCAGACGCGACCAGCCCGACCAACAGACCCACCGTAACCCGCTTGCCCCGGATACAGGGCTTGCCACCCATGACACCCGGCTCCTGGGTGATCCGGTCCAATATCGGCATGATCCGACCTCTCTCGCACCAGTGCGGATAATGTGGGCCGGATTGGGGAAGGGTGCAAGAAGCATCACCGCCCCTACTCCGCCGCCGCCGCATGACGCCGGCGGAAATCCTCCGGGTAATGACGTACCGCGCTCAACACCGGATAGGGCGTGAAGCCGCCCAGCGCGCAGAGCGAGCCGAATTTCATCGTGGCGCAGAGATCTTCCAGCAGCACCAGATTGGCATCCACCTCCCGACCCGCCATGATCTTTTCCACCACCTCCGCGCCGCGGGTAGAGCCGATGCGGCAGGGGGTGCATTTGCCACAGGATTCAATGGCGCAGAATTCCATGGCAAAGCGCGCCTGCGCCGCCATGTCCACGCTGTCATCGAACACCACCACCCCGCCATGGCCAATCAGGCCATCACGCTGGGCAAAGGCCTCATAATCATAGGGCGTGTCGAACAGCATCGGCGGGAAATAAGCCCCCAGCGGGCCGCCACACTGCACCGCCTTGACCGGGCGGCCGGTGGCGGTGCCATCGCCGATGCCCTCCACAATCTCGCCCAGCGTCACGCCGAACGCCGTTTCATACAGCCCGCCATGGCGGACATTGCCGGCGATCTGGATTGGCATGGTGCCGCGTGACCGGCCCATGCCGAAATCGGCATAATAGGCCGCCCCTTCGGCCAGGATTACCGGGACGGTGGCGAGCGAAATCAGGTTGTTGATCACGGTCGGCTGGCCGAACAGGCCCTTATGCGCCGGCAGTGGTGGCTTGGCCCGCACCTGCCCGCGTTTGCCCTCCAGGCTTTCCAGCAGGGCGGTTTCCTCCCCGCAGACATAAGCCCCGGCACCGACCCGGAATTCCAGATCGAACGTGACGCCGCTGCCCAGAATATCGGCCCCCAGCCGCCCGGTACGGTAGGCTTCCGCAATGGCGGCGCGCATGGTGCGGTTGGCATGGGGATATTCGGAGCGGGAATAGATGTACCCCTTGGTCGCCCCCACCGCGATGCCGGCAATGCTCATGCCCTCGATCAGGCCGAAGGGATCGCCCTCCATGATCATCCGGTCGGCGAAGGTGCCGCTGTCGCCTTCATCGGCGTTGCAGACGATATATTTCTGCGGGGCCTTGGTGTCGGCCACCGTCTTCCATTTCACGCCGGTGGGGAAACCTGCCCCACCGCGACCACGCAGACCGGATTTTGTCACCGTCTCCACAATGGCCGCCGGGCCAATCGCCAAGGCGTGGCGCAGCCCCTTGTAACCGCCCGTCGCCTCATAATCCGCCAGCGACAGCGGATCGACAATGCCGCAGCGGGCGAAGGTCAGCCGCGTCTGGCCCTTCAGCCAGGGATGATCCTCCATCCGGCCCAGCCGCAGCGGATGGGCACCGCCCAGCAGGAAGCCGGCATTGAACAGGCCCGGCACATCATGCGGATTGACCGGGCCATAGGCGATGCGGCCGGCGGGCGTTTCCACCTCCACCAGCGTTTCCAGCCAGAACAACCCGCGCGAGCCGGTGCGGATGATGGTTATCGGGGTGCCATCAGCGGCGGCATGGCTGGTGATGGCCTTCACCACCCGCTCCGCCCCCACAGCCAATGCTGCTACGTCCTGCGGGATGAACAGCCGGATCGGCGATATCGGGGCGGTATTCATGCGCGCCGCGCCTCCTCAACAATACCGGCCAGGCTTTCCGGGGTCAGGCGACCATGCGGCTCCCCATCCACCAGGGCGGCAGGGGCGGTGGCGCAGAGGCCCAGGCAATAGACCGGTTCCACCGTCACCGACCCGTCCGGCGTGGTACCGCCCCAGTCAATGCCCAGCCGGCGCAGCAGGTGGCTGGCAGTATGCTCCCCCTTCATCGACTGGCACGCCTCGGCCCGGCAGAGCTTCACCACATGGCGGCCGGCGGGATCATGGCGGAAATCATGATAGAAGGTGATGACGCCATGCACCTCCGCCCGTGACAGGTTCAGCGCGTCCGCCAGCAGCGGCACCGCCGGTTCGGGCACATGGCCGAATTCTTCCTGCAGCGCGTGCAGGATCGGCAACAGGGCACCCGGCATCTGGGCATGGTCAGCAATAATCGCTTCCGCCCGGAATGGATCCCAGGTGGGGCGATGGGACGCGCTTGGCATCGGGGGCTGCCTTTCGTCTCAACATCGTTTCAGTTGAGAGAAACAGAGCCCTGCACGCGTTTCAACATAGCTGTCCCATGCTGCGATAGAACATTTCTATCAATAAACCGCTGTCGATCCAGAAACTCGACGGGGCGGCCGTCACCCCGGGGCCGCCCCTGCAAAGCCGGCACTGGCGGTGCGGCTGGCTTTGCGCTATCCCCTGTGCCCAGCCAAACCGGTTTTGTTCTTGAGACGTGACATGACGAATTGCCATTGCGGCTCCGGCCGCGCCTTTGATGAATGCTGCGGTCCTTACCTCTCGGGGGCGGCTGTGCCGCCGACGCCGGAAGCGCTGATGCGTTCACGTTATTCCGCCTTCGCCACGGCCAATGTCGCCTATCTGGGCGAAACCCTGCTGCCGGGCACGCAGGATGATTTCGACGCCGAACAGGTGACGGAATGGGCGAAGAACAGCCAGTGGACCGGGCTGGAAGTGCGCTCCACCGCCGATGGCAAGGACGCCAATGAAGCTTATGTCGAGTTCGTCGCCAAGTTCATCATGGATGGCAAGGAACTGATCCATCATGAAACCGGCCGCTTCCAGAAGCAGGATGGCCGCTGGTGGTATGTGGATGGCATCATGGGCCAGCGCCCGCGCACCGTGGTGAAGGTCGGCCGCAACGATCCCTGCACCTGCGGTTCGGGCAAAAAATACAAGAAGTGCTGCGGGGCTTGAAGCCGTTCTGATCGCTCCCCGCCCTGGAAGAGGCGGGGAGCGATAACCCGTCCCTATCACCCTGATCAGATCAATCGATTTCCCTATCGCCGGCGGTTCGGCCAGAATAACGGCCAATCAGACCTGTGATCGGGAGAGATCTAATGCAACAGCGCAAATCCGCTGAAAAAGTCTTCCAGGCCCTGCGTCAGCATGGGGCCGGCCTTGTGGCCAAAGGGGAACAGCTGATCATTGAAGGTTCAGCGCCGGCAGATATCTTGATGCAGGCGCATCGCCATCGGCGCACATTGCTGGCGATGGTGCGCATGAAAGCCTGACCTGCCCGGAACCCCCGTAGGATATCGTGCCGCAAGCCCCCTCCCCCCCCCTGCCCGCCGGTCACCCGCCTGTAAAGACGCCGCGTGTCGGCGTATTGCTGATCAATCTCGGCACGCCGGAGGGCACCGATTACTGGTCGATGCGGCGCTATCTGTCGGAATTCCTCTCCGACCGCCGGGTGGTGGAGGTGCCGCGCCTGATCTGGCAGCCGATCCTGCAGGGCATCATCCTGACCTTCCGGCCGAAGAAAAGCGGCCATGCCTATGCCGGCATCTGGAACCGGGAACTGGATGAAAGCCCGCTGAAGACCCATACGCGCGAACAGGCGCTGCTGCTTTCCGCCGCCATGGCGGCCCGGCATGGCGATGGCGTGGTGGTGGAATGGGGGATGCGCTATGGCCACCCCTCCACCGCCGCCGCCCTGGAACGGCTGACGGCGGCAGGGTGTGAGCGCATCCTGCTGTTCCCGCTCTATCCGCAATATAGCGCCACCACCACGGCCACGGCCTGCGATCAGGCCTTCCGCGCCCTGATGGCCATGCGCCGCCAGCCGGCGCTGCGCACTGTGCCGACATATCATGATGAGCCGGCCTATATCAGCGCACTCGCCACCAGCGTGCGCGATCATCTGGCCGGGCTGGACTGGACGCCCGATCTGCTGATCACCAGCTTCCATGGCCTGCCCAAGGCCTATCTGGAAAAGGGCGACCCTTATCATTGCTATTGCCTGAAGACGGCCCGGCTGTTGCGCGAAGAGCTGGGTTGGACAGCGGACAAGCTGCGCCATGCCTTCCAGTCCCGCTTTGGCCGCACCGAATGGCTGCAACCCTATCTGGAACCGATGGTGAAGGCCCTGCCGGAACAGGGCGTGAAGAACCTTGCCATCATGGCCCCCGCCTTTGTCAGCGACTGTGTGGAAACGCTGGAGGAGGTCAACCAGGGCATCCGGGAGACCTTCCTTACCGCTGGGGGGCAGAATTTCACCTATATTCCGTGCCTCAACAGCAGCCCTGCCCATATCGACCTGCTGGTCCGCCTGACGGAACGTGAACTGGGGGGCTGGGTATAGATCCCCTTACACAACTTTGCGCCTATCCAACCCGGCAAAAATGATCGTTGGCCGCGTGCCCTTCCCTGGCACGTGGTTTGCTTTATAAAATCCTGGTTGGAAAATTCTTCAGGCGAAAGAAACGATAATGGCCACGACGATCACTCTGCCGAACTATACCGGTCCGGTCAGCGGCCTGACGCCGCAGAGAATGGCGACGTTGACGGCCACCCAGATCCGATCGTTCGATCTGGAAGATATCGGTTCCCTGACAAAGCCCCAGATTGCTGCCATTTCTGTTAGGCAAATCAGTGGCTTGACCACCAGCCACATTCAGGCTTTGAACAGCAATCAGATCGGCTTCACCGCCGCCCAGCTGGCCGCCCTCAGCGATGATCAGTTCAAAGCGTTCGAGGCCGACGACTTCTCCGCCATGACGGTCAGCCAGATCCGCGGGTTGACCCCGCGGGAGGTGGCATTAATGACCCCTGAAAAAATTGCCGCCCTCTCCACCACCCAGGTGGCCGCACTGACGGCGCCGCAATTGAAGGCCATGTCTACCAGCCAGATCGCCAGCTTCAGCGCCACCCAGATCGGGGCGCTGAGCAGCAGCCAGATCGCGGCCCTGTCCGGCGACCAGTTGAATGCAATGACGGCGGATCAGGTGGGGGCGCTGTCCACCAGCCAGCTGAAGGGCCTGACCGCCGCACAGATGGCGTCATTGAGCGACACTCAGCTGGAACGGTTGAGCCCGACCCAGCTGGCCAGCCTGTCCACTGTTCAGGTCCGCAGTCTGACATTGACGCAGCTGAACAACCTGTCTACCGCGCAATGGCAGAATTTCACCCCCGCCCAGATCGGCACCCTGACGACGGGACAGGTGAAAGGGCTGGATACAAACCTGCTGTCCAGCCTGCCGGAGGCACAGTTCAAAGGCTTTACCGCCAGCCAGCTGGCGGCATTGACCACCACCCAGGTGCAAGGCCTGTCGGGGGAACAGATCGGCAGCATGACCCCGGCCCAGATGAGGGGCTTGACCCAGGCCCAGCTGGGTTCCCTGACGGAAGGACAACTGGCTTCATTCAGCCCCGGCCAGCTGTCCAAACTGTCGGTCGCCCAGGTGAAATGGCTGCCGTCAGAGAAGATGACGGCCCTGTCGCCAGACCAGGTGGCCGGGCTGAACGGGGCGCAGATCAATGCGCTGACCACCACCCAGTTCCAGAATCTCAGCGCCGACCAGATCGGCGTGCTGAGCCCGGCCCAGATCGCGCAGATCGGCCCGGTCAAGCTGGCCAACCTGAATGATGAAAGGCTGGCCGCCCTGACTGGCACCCAACTGACCGCGCTGAATGCCAGTCAGGTTCGGGCCCTGACCACCACCCAGCTGGCCAGCCTGACCGATGATCAGTTCGGCAGCCTGGGCAAGGGACAGTTGACGGCATTGACGGCCTCGCAGGTGAAGGCCCTGCCGGAAGGGCGCGTGGCCATCCTGTCCACCACCCAGCTTTCAGCACTGACAGCCCCGCAAGTGAGTGCCCTGACCAGCGGGCAGATCACGGCGCTGAGCCAGGATCAGCTGGCGGGACTGACCACGGTGCAGTTGCGCGCGCTGACCACCGGCCAGATCGGGATGCTGGCCGGCAATCAGCTGTCCGCGTTGAGTTCCACGCAGGTCGCGGCCCTCAACCCCGGCCAGGTGCGGGGGGTTGCGCCGGAACTGCTGGGCGGCCTGTCCACCACACAAGTGTCTGCCTTGACGCCGGCCCAGATGGCCGCCATCTCCACCGACCAGATGACGGCGCTGACCGGTGAGCAGCTGGCGGCATTGTCAGCCACCCAGCTGCGCAGTTTCAGCGCCGCCCAGGTTGGGGCCATTACCGCCGAACAGATTGGCAGCATCGGCGGCGATGTGATGGCCAATCTGACGGCGGTGCAGCTGAAAGGCATGTCCAGCACCCAGACGGCTGCCCTGAATCAGACCCAGGTGGAAAGCCTGTCCCGCGCCCAGCTGGCCGGTTTCAACAACAGCGCCCTTTCCGGCTTCAGCAATGTGCAGCTGTCCTGGCTGTCAGGTACGCAGCTGGGCGGCTTGACAGCCGGCCAGATCGGCGCGCTGAGCGATGGTCAGATCTCGGGCCTGACCGGCAGCTCCCTGGCCGGGCTGACCAACCAGCAGATCAAGGGCCTGACCACCCTTGCCATTGCCGCCCTGACGCCTGATCAGTTGGCCGCCCTGACCAGCGAACAGGTGGCCAGCCTCAGCACCCCCCAGATTCGGGGATTGACGCCCGAGCAGGTGACGGCCCTCAACACCACCCAGATCGGCGGACTGGCCGCCTCCAGCATCTCCAGTCTCAGCACTGCCCAGGTGGCGGCCCTTTCCGGGGAACAGGTGGCCAGCCTGTCGGAAGTGCAGTTGAAGGCGCTGTCGGCCACCCAGATCGGCGCGCTGCAGGGTGAGGACGTGGCGGCCCTGACCGCCAACCAGATGGCCCTGCTGAATGTCGGGCAGATCAAGGCGCTGACGGCCGACCAGATTGCCCGGCTGTCCGGCACGCAGATGGCGGCCCTGTCGACCACCCAGCTGTCGGCCCTGACTTCCACCCAGATCAACGCCATCAGCGGGGAACAGCTGGCCGCCTTGTCAGCCACCCAGCTGGCCGGCCTGGCAGCCGGCCAGCTGGGTGGGCTGGACCCAGAAAAAGTGGCACAGCTGACCCCCGCCCAGATCGGCGGCATGACGGTGACCCAGGTCAAGAACCTGACGGTGACCCAGTTGAACAGCCTGAGTGAAAACCAGATCGGCGCGCTGACGCCGGAGCAGTTGGCGGGGCTGAGCAACAGCCAGGTGGCGGGTGTCAGCAACGAATTCATGGGTCGCCTCAGCGCCAGCCAGTTTGCCGGGCTGACGGCCAGCCAGTTCGGTGCCATGACGGCAGACCAGCTGAATTCTTTCAGTGATGAACGTTTCGCCGAAATCTCCGTCAGCCAGCTTTCCGGCCTGACAGCCACGCAGATCGGCAGCCTCAGCCAGACCCGCGTGGCCTCCATCGGCGGGGAACAGTTCGCCAGCCTCAGCGTGGGCCAGATCGGTGGGCTGAAGGCGGAGCAGGTCGCTGTCTTGAACATCGATAATCTGAATGGTTTGAGCACGGTGAAGTTTGCCGCCCTGACGCCGGCGGCCATCAGTGGGCTGAACACCACCCAGATCACCAATCTGAGCCCGGAATTGCTGGCTGGCATGACGGCGCCCCAGCTGGCCGGGCTTTCCACCGACCAGTTCGCCCTGCTGTCACCTGACCAGCTGGCCAGCCTGACCAACACGCAGATTTCCGGCTTGACGGCAGCACAGCTGGGTTCACTCAGCCCGGCGCAGCTGGCCGGGCTGACCCCGGCGCAGATGGCGGCCCTGCCCAATGCCGCCATCGCCGGGTTGACCGGCGACCAGATCACCGCGCTGAGCCCGGAGCAGATGGCGGGACTGACGACGACGCAAATTGGCCTGTTCACACCCGACCAGATGAGCAAATTGCTGCCCGATCAGGTGGCCCAGCTGACTGTGCCGCAGCTGCAGGCGCTGTCCGCCACGCAGCTGGGCGCCATCGGTGCCGTCAGCCTGCCGATGTTGAGCCAGACGCAGCTGCAGGCCCTGGGCACCCGCCAGATTGCCGGCCTTTCCGCCGACCAGATCAATGCCCTGACGGCGGAGCAGCTGCCCTGGCTCAGCACCGGCCAGCTGGGGGCCATCAGCAGCACGGCCGCTGCCGGGCTGCGCGGCGAACAGCTGGAAGCCCTGTCCAGCGCCCAGTTCGCCACCCTGTCATCAGACCAGATGAAGGCGGTATCACCCTCCCAGCTGGCAGCACTCAGCGATACGCGGCTGGCCCAGTTGAGCACCGGTCAGGTCAGCGGGCTGACGGCCGCCCAGGTCAACAGCTTCAGCACCGCCCAGCTGGGGCTGTTAGGCACCGGACAGGTCAGCGCGCTTGGCACCAGTGTTATCGCCAGCCTGTCCGCCGGCCTGCTGAACGCGCTGAGCAGCACGCAGATCAGCGGGTTGACCGCTTCCCAGGTTGGTGCCCTCTCCCCGACCCAGGTCGGCTCCCTGCAGACGGAAAAGCTGGGCGTGATTGTGTCTCAGCAGCTGCCGTCCCTGACGGCGGCCCAGCTTGGCGCGATGAGCCAGGCGCAGATCCAGTCGCTGGGCACCAGTGGCATCGCCGGCCTGTCCGCCACCCAACTGGCCGGGTTGACCGCCAGCCAGGCCGGCGGCCTTTCCGCCAGCCAGATGCAGGCCCTGACCACCACGCAGGTGGCCGGATTGTCCACCGGCTTCGTCAGCTCCATCGGCACAGTACAGTTCGCAGCCCTGACCGGCACACAGCTGAACGCCCTGTCCAGCGCCCAGGTGGGGGCGCTGTCCTCCGCCCAGGTCGGTGCCCTGACCTCCAGCCAGATCGGCCTGCTGAACGTGGCTCAGCTGAACCAGCTGAACGCCACGCAGCAGGCAGCCTTCAGCGGCACGCAATTACAGGATCTCACCACCACGCAGGTGGCAGGACTGTCCACCGGCTTCATCAGCCGGCTGACACCGGATCAGGTGAGCAACATGCTGACCAATCAGGTGCAGGCACTCTCCCCCTCCGCGCTGGGGGCCATTCCCGCCGCCAGCATCGGTTCCATCGGCACGGCCCAGCTGGGCGGCATATCCTCCACCCAGGTCAGTGGGTTGACCAGCGACCAGTTGCAGGCGCTGTCCAACACGCAATTGCAGTCCCTGTCCACCAGCGCCATGCCGGGCCTGACTGGGCAACAGCTTTCCGGCCTGCTGCGGGTGCAGTTGCGTGCCCTGGGCAGCGATCAGGTGGCCGCCCTCACCGGCACGCAGATCGGTGGCATGGCCCCCAGCCAGTTCGCCAATTTCACTGCCGCCCAGATGCAGTCGCTGACCGGCAGCCAGTTCAGCCAGGTGTCATCGGCGCAGATCGCGGCGGTCGGTATTAGCCAGTTCACGGCCTTGACCACCAGCCAGATCGGCCAGCTGACGCCCCAACAGCTTATCGGGCTGACCACGGATCAGGTGACCGCGATGCCCAGCAGCCAGATTGCCGCCCTTTCCACCAGCCAGATCGAATCCATGTCGGAAAAGCAGGTGAAGGCTTTCACCACCGCCCAGCTGGACGGCATGACGGCGGAGCAGCGGCAGGCGGTGAACAACGCCCTCGCCTGACGCTGCACACCGATCACCGGCTGCTGGTGGCCAGAAACGCTTTGATCACCGCTGCCACCGCCGGGCCATACCCCTCTGCCCCAAAGGCCGGGGTTTCCCGGCATTGGCCATGGGGCGCCAGCGCCAGGGCGCGGCGTGTATCATCGCCCAGCGGATCGTTGGCCCCGATCAGCCCCAGCACCGGGCAGCGGATCAGCCCGATACGCTCCAAAATCGGATAGACGAAGGCCGCGTGATAGGCCCAGGGATAGGTCTCCGGCGCCTTCAGCACATCCAGCACCAGTTCATGCAGCCGCTGCGGGCTGGGCAGGCCGGTGGGGCGACGATGGGCGGCATCGCGGCTGTACCAAGGGAAGAAGCTATACTGGTCGCGGCAGAACATGAAGGCACGCTGCAGGTAATCCCCCTCCAGCGTTGGGGGAAAGGCCGGGGCATAGCGGGCCAGATATTCCGCCTGCTGCTCCGGCGTGAAGGCCGCCACCCCGTCCATCACCACGCTTGACGCGCGATCAGGAGCCAGGATGGCGGTTTCCGCCGCGATGGCCGCGCCGGTGTGGGAACCGTACAGATGCGACGTCGCAACTTCCAGCGCATCCATCAGCGCCAGCACATTGGCGGCATAATCCGCCATCTGCGGGCGACGCCCGCCGGGCAGAGCGGGCGCGTCGCTGTCGCCATTGCCGGGTGTATCCGGGGCAATGACATCGAAGCGGTCGGCCAGGGCCAACATCACCGGTTCCAGCTGTTTGGAACTGGCTGGGGAAGCGTGGAACAGCAGGATCGGGGCCCCCTGCCCCGCCCGCCGGTAATGGATTTGCCCATGCGGGCCATCGGCAAAGCCCCGGCGGATGCGGACGGGGCCGCTCATACCGCGACCCCCGCCACCCGCACCAGGGCGCGGCCATTGGACTGGCCACGCACCACCTTTTCCAGCTGCGCCGGGGCGGCCTGCAGCCCCACGGCCACGTCATTGGCTTCCCGCAGGGCGCCGCTGGCGATCAGGGGGCGGGCCATCTCCACCCATTCCGCCCGGCGCGGAATGAAATCATAGACGATCAGCCCATGCACGGTGGCGCGCTTGAACATGATCATGCCGGCATTGATCATGGCCGGCGTGCCAGCCCCATAATGTTCGGCCAACCCGCACAGCACCACCCGCGCATAGGGACGCAGCAGCGGCAGCGCCACCTGCAGCATACTGGCGCCGACATTTTCAAAATGGATGCTGAAGCCGCCTGCTTCCTTTGACAGATCGGCCAATTGCTGCTGCCAGCCCTCCAGCCGATAATCGACGCAAGCATCAAAACCATATTGCTCCAGGGCCAGCCGGCACTTGTCCGGCCCGCCGGCAATACCAATGACGCGGGCACCGGCCGCCTTGGCAATCTGCCCGGCCGTGCCCGCCACCACGCCGGCAGCGGCATTGATGCACAGCACATCGCCGGCCTGCACCTTGGCCAGTTGGGTGATGCCGGCCCAGGCGGTGACACCCGGCATCCCCAGCAGGCCCAGATGGGCCGTCAGCCCCAGGCTGGGATCGATGCGGCGCACAGTCTCTGCCGGCACCATCGCCTCTTCCGCCCAGCCCGCTTCCGTCACCACATAATCACCGGGCTGAAAGCCGTCTGCGGCGGATGCCAGCACCTGGCACACCCCCTCCCCCGGCAGCGGGCCGCCCGGCACCGGCCGGGGTTCGCCCATATGGCGGCCCCGGATGCGCGGCCCCAGATAGGGGTCCAGCCCCAGCCATAGCAGCCGCACATGCACCATGCCTTGCAGCGGGGTGTCGGGCAGATCACGCTGGATCAGGGTGAAGTCTGCCGCTGTCGGGGCCGCCTCCACCGGATGCGCCAAGGTGATTTCGGCGACGCTGCGTCCCATTTTCATTCTCCCACGTTGCTGGCGACGGCGCAGACCGGGCAATCCTCTGCCGGTTCGTCCGCCACCCCTTCCACCATGCGTTTCACCAGATCGGGCCGGCCGGGACGGGCGATCACCCGTTCCCCGCCGGCCCAAACCCCTGCCCCCGCCGCCGCGCTTACGGCGCTGGCCAGCGGGTTGATTACCGGGATCGCAGCCCGCGCCACCAGCGCCGCCGCCAGGGGCGACATGCAGGTGCAGCCCAGCAGCACCGCTTCCGCCCCCCGATCCGCCATATCGGCAATGGCCACCGCGATGGCATCCAGCACCGCCGACGCCCCCTCCCGCACCTGGGCCAGATAGCCATCGGGGCCGGCCAGACGGTCCAGTTCTGCCTCCGCCCCCACATTGGCGATGCCGATGCAGGCCGTCCCGTGACCATAGAGGTGCAACAGAGCTTCCGGGATGAAGTTCATGGAGCGGGGCCAGACAGTGACAATACCGAAGCGGCGCCCGCCCGCAGCGGCCGCCGCCATCCCCATTTCCCCTGGCCCGAAGACGGGCAGCGCGGTTGCCGCACGCAGGGCCGCCAGACCGTAATCCCCCAGACTGTCGATCACCAGCGCATCACAGCCGGCCTCTACCGCCGCAAGCCCCGCTTCCAGATGCCCCACCTGCTGCAGCGCCTGCTCCAACGGGGTGAAGGGGAAGGCCGGCACACGGGACGGGAAGGGGCGCAGCACATTGGTGGGCGACAGCAGCGGCACCAGTTCCGGGGCGACAGGGCGGAACGGGTCACGCACCGCCCCCAGCAAGCCGATCAACATGTCGCCCTCGTTAAATGATACAAAGCTATATCTTTATATTTTATCACCAGAGTTAATCTGTCAATCACCTATCCATGATGGTGATGAACCGGCAATTGCGCTGACCGGCCTGGCGCACTAGGTTCGGTGGGTGAAGCTTTAACCGGACCCTGATCATGCATAGTGAAATTACCCTGGAGGCTGACGGGTCATTGACCTTGACGCCAGAGATGCAGGCCCATCTGCGCGTGCGGCCGGGGCAGCGGCTGAAAATTTCCCTGACGGAGGAGGGGCAGATCATCCTGTCTGCCGCCATTGCCCCCGGCGCGCAATTGCTGCGCGGCATGTTGGGGCGCAAGGCGGGCGAGTAAGCTCTGTTTACCCTCACCAAAAAAGAAAGCCCACGTGTTGGCGACCGTGGGCTTTTTTAAGTTTTTACTGAAGGAAAACAGGATCAGCGTTGCCGACCCTGTTGCACGGGAACCGCAAGCGGTTCCGGCCTCGTGATAATGTAGCTGGCAGCAGTAACAAGGATCGCCATGCTTCCGACACCCAGCCAGGGCAGGGAGAGCGCCAGCGGCACCAGAAACGCCATGCCCAGGCTGATACCACCCAGGGCCAGGGCCTTGCCCCGGCGGGTGATGGCCCCATGATCCAGGAACAGGCGGATCGGGGCGCCATAACGCGGATGCGCCAGCAACCGCTCTGCCCGGTGATCGCCGGCGCGGATCAGGCAGATGACTGCCAGTATCAGAAAAATCGTGGTGGGCAGGACCGGCAGCACAATGCCGATGATCCCCAGGATCAGACAGAAGCTGGCCGCCAGGCGGTAAAGCGCCCGCGCCATGGGTCCGATTTGTTTGGCCGGTTCCCGATCCTGCATGATGGCTTCCTGTTCCCCGCTTGCGACGTCGCAACATCGTTCGACATCGCCGCCCAACGCCAACCGCTGGGCATGGGTAAACAGTAAGCCCGGAAAAGAATTCCGTACAATCGAATGATCCGATCAGCCTGATAGGGGCGGCCTATCCCCCAGCGGCGGGTCGACCGCTGGGGCTTTCCTTACCGCTTGGGGGGAGGGGTGCCGTTAAGATTTTACAGCCTTCATGGCCGCGGCCATTTCAGCGGCCTGCACCCCATGGCCGAAGACGCGGACGAAATGGCCTTGGCGGTCGAACAGATAGATGAAGGCGGAATGGTCGACCAGATATTCGGTGGTGCCGGCCTCTTCGGCCGACACTTTCTTGGAATAGACACGGAATTCCTTCTTCACCGCCTCTATCTGCTCGGGGGTGCCGGTCACCCCCCGCAGGTTGGGATGAAACAGGCTGACATAGCCGGCCAGATGTTCCGGCGTGTCCCGCTCTGGATCAACCGTCACGAACAGGGCCTGAGCATCCGGCAGTTCATTGCCCAACAGGTCCAGCGTCTCCCCGATCGACTGCAGGTCGGTGGGGCAGATATCCGGGCAATAGCTATAGCCGAAATAGATCAGGCTGACCTTGCCCTGCAGCGCCGCCTCGGTGACCGGCGCACCGGTATGGTCGGTCAGGGCAAAGGGGCCGCCAATATCAGCGCGCCCCTGACCCTGATCCGCTTGCGAGAAGGGGCGGAGATGATCCGCCACCAGCAGGGCGGCCCCCAGGAAACCGACAGCGCCCAGAATGGCAATGCCGGTCCATAACATACGGCGTTTCATCGGCCCCTCCCGGCTTAATGTTGATGGCCGTTATGGCCACCCTGGTCGGCCCCGGTCGCCGGACGGGCGCCCGGACCCTTGACTGGGACACTGACAGATACAGCACCCGCCTTTTCGAAATTCAGCGTCAGCGGTACCGCGTCGCCTGCCTTCAATTGCTGCTTCAGGCCGATCAGCATGATGTGCAGCCCGCCGGGCTGCAACTGCACCGGGGTGCCGGCCACCAGGGGAATGGCCGCTACCGACCGCATCTGCGCCACGCCATTTTCCATGACATGATTATGCAGTTCCGCCTTCTCGGCCGCCGGGCTGCTGGCGGACAGCAGCTTGTCCTCCCCCTGGTCCAGGGCCAGCGTCAGGAAGGCAGCGCCCACCTTGGCCATGGGTGCCGTGGCGCGGGAGAAAGGCTCCGTCACCGTCACCGTGGCGGCGGCGGCCATGCCGGTCAGCGCCAGCATGGAGAGGGAGGCCAGCGCCAGATGCTTGGCAAAAAACTTCATGATGTCACCCTTGGGTTCTTTATTAAGGCTTATCGTAGCAGGGGTGGGGCGGGTTACACCAATACGCCGAGGGTTTGACCCTTGGCGGATTGGAGGCCGGCGACTGCCGGCCCGCGGGCCCATGCCCGCGTAAGCCAAGGGCGCGGATGCGCCCGCCCGGCGCCAGAGGGAACGCAAAATCTCCCTTGATCGTAACCGATCAAGGGAGATTGGTATTAGAGCCCCGGCGGCCCGCGCGCAGGAGGAACCCACAGGGTAACGCTGAAGGGGGGGCAGCGGACCGCCACCATGGCAACGATGGACAGAACCCATTGCAAGGGCTGGCGCAAAGCCGGTCCGGCCAGGGCGGGCAGACTGGACATGGCGGCGAACAGGCAATGGTCACCGCCATGCAGGATGAGGGGACCATCCTGGTCCGCT
This sequence comes from Niveispirillum sp. SYP-B3756, assembly GCF_009495745.1. Taxonomy (GTDB): domain Bacteria; phylum Pseudomonadota; class Alphaproteobacteria; order Azospirillales; family Azospirillaceae; genus Niveispirillum. Next base: position 74,511 of record NZ_WIDQ01000012.1, on the reverse strand, counting down.
GTGCCGGCCGTCAGGCCCGCCCGGCAGAGGGAAAAGCCCGCCCAACCGCCGGAAGAGAGGCTGGCCGGATCGGGCATATAGCCGGCCGGCACCAGGGCCCGCAGCCAAAAGGCCGCCAGCACCAGAATGGTGAGCCATTGTCCGCCGCGCGGCGCCGGGTACGGTATCGCCTTCATGCTTAATGGGTGCCACGCGTGGCAGCCCCTGTCCATTCCCCTGTTGTCGCAGGGACGGAAGGCAACCGATCAATGCAGCCGCTGCGGCGGGGTCAGCACCGGGGCCCGGTCGCAGGCAAGATCAAAGCCACCGTTCCGCAGCAGGCGGGCCAGCCCCTCCATCGCCGGGGCTGCCAGCTCCGCCGCCCGCACCGGCAGCCAGGCGGCCAGGATCACTTCGGCCCCCAGCCCCTCATCACGCTGCAGCGCCCGTACCCCGTTAAGGATCTGTGCCTCATCATCAGTCAGCCGCGTGCAGGCCGGACAGCCCAGGGCCGGCGCGCGGCGGGAAGCCATAGCGAATATCCGCATCAACGCGTCGATGCTGGCCGCCGCATCCGGCACCCCGGCGCTGCGATAGACATCGCGCAGCATCAAGGCCGGGCAGCGCCCATGCCGGGCACAGGTGGCCCAATAGCGCATTCCCCACAGTGTCAGCCGCGCCGCCGGGGTCAGCGCCACAAAAGGCATCTCCGCCCGGATGGGGGCGGGCGGATCGTCTTGGTTGCTCCAGACAAGTCGCAGGCTGCGCATCATCAACACCATGGCAGGGGGAAAGATGGGGTTACCGTATCGTTATTAAGAATGATTCGCAATACATCTTGCAGGATGATTTTTCCTTCCTCCGGGGTTGCAGCCCCCGCCAAGCCGCCCCACCTGCAAATAAGGAACCCCGTCCAAGGAGAAGCGTTTTCCAACACGCATCAACCGGATTTCCATCGGACAGGGGCTGAGGCCGACAGCGCCATCGCCCCCGTACACCGGCGGTCGGGACCGTTTCAAACCATGTCCCGACCGAACCGGAACCCGCATCAAGGGGAAAGGACTGACGTAATGGACATTCCGCTGCAGATCGCTTTCAAGGACATGGACAGCTCTGCCTTTCTGGAGGCGCAAATCCGTACCCGGGTAGAGAAACTGAAACGGGTACATCAGGCCATCACCAGTTGCCGGGCGGTGCTTTCCATCCCCCATCGCGCCGCCGCCAGCGGCAAGCTGCCGCTGGAAATCGCCCTGGAAGTGAATATTCCCGGCCATAACACCCTGGTCGCCCGGGACGAGGAACCCCGCCACGACGCCAAGCAGGATCACACCCTGGTGATCAACCGTGTGTTTGAGGTGATGGAACGCCAGCTGGAACAGGCCAACCGGATCAATAAGGGGATTGTGAAGCATCACGCCTCGGCCCCCGACACCGGCAAGGTGGTCCGGCTGCTCCCAGAACAGGAATACGGATTCGTAGAGATGCGGGACGGTGACCTCTATTTCAGCCGCAGCGCCGTGCAGGGTGACCGGTTCGAAACACTCAGCGTCGGCACGCTGGTGGAGGTGGTGCGGGCGCGCGAGGACGGGCCGATGGGACCACAGGCCAGCAGCATCCGTCTGCGGGAAGCGGCGCGCGCCGCTTCCTGAGCTTTTTCCATCCTTACCGTTTGGGGGAGCCCTGAAACCAGCAGCTTCCCGGCCGTTGGCCAAGGAGTCGCCTGCCCCCGACCTGTAAGGGTTCAGTTTCGCAGAGCAAACGGCGCCGGAATTCCGGCGCCGTTTGTCGTTTCTGCAGGAAAACCGCCCCCAAACAGTAAGGATCAGCCAAGGGCCATCCCCCCAGGAAGTAAGCTTGGTCTGTGGGACTCGGGACAAGCTTACGGGCAGGGGGTGGCTTGACTCTTCGCCATTCCCCTGGAAGTCGATCACTTCCTTACGCCTCGGGGGATGGTAACGCATTGAAATATATGGGATAAACGAAAGCATGACGGTTTGATACGCGTCCTTCCTTACCGTTTGGGGGCAAAACCCGATCCACATCCTTACACCCCGGGGGAAAACCCGCCACTGCAGCCCCCAAACAGTAAGGATCAACAGCGCCCCGCCACACTCCCCCAAGCCGTAAGGGAATCGGCCCCCTATTCCTTGGAGACGAATCACATTTACGCCCCCGAGAGGTAAGGAATCCTGCTCTCCGAGTCGCCATGACCGGTGGAAAAGCGGAATTTGCCCGCCAAACAGGACAGCAATCGCACTGCAAAACGCCTGTTTTTGGTTTTCAGGATTCTTGTATAGATTCAGGGAACCGCAGAGCCGCAGGAATCCTTGGGTTTTTGGCCCTCATCCTTACAGACCGGGGGGCTCAACCCTACCTGACGGGGGCGTTTGGCCCACGCCCCGGGGCGTAAGTGTCTGCCCCCACGCCGTAAGGAAGGGGGCCATGGTCCTTTCCTTACTTGCACTCCCTGTAAGGAAGATCATAGGTTGGGGCATTGACCAGGGGATTTCCATGCCGCCTTCACGCCGCAAAGCCGCTGTCGCCATCGACGATGGTGGCGCGGATGACCAGATTGCTAAACCCACGACCGGCCGCGCCAAGGGTGCGGCCGCCGCAGAGATCATACCCTACAGCCCGGCCTTCGGGGATAGCGGCGTCGTCATCGACATGGAGGGCAATTCCGGCCCCGACAATCTGCCGGCCCTGGACCCTGGCGGCCACACGGCGCGCGTGGCCGCCGCCACGTTCGAACGCGATGGCTACAAGCATCTGATCAAGGCAGCGGAGGCGGTCTATTCCTACCCGGCCAACGGGTCGCGCCTGTCGCTGCCGGCGCAGAAGATGCTGAATTTCATGATCCATCTGGCTGGCAGCCAGAACTTCGCCAACAAGCTCTATCGCCTGCCCAAGAAGGTGGTGCGCGGCAACCATAAGGGCAATGAGCGCATCTTCGACGCGGTGAAGGAGATTTACGAAAGCTCCCTGGTGGTGATCGGCCCCTTCCGTGGCCGGCGCAGCCGGGCGGAACTGCGTATCCTCTCCTCCTATGTCCGGCCGGAAGATGAGGTAGAGATCGACAGCGCTGATATCCATTTCCAGTTCACCGATGCGTTCCTGGAGCTGCAGCGCTCCTCCCAGCTCTGGGCCCGGCTGTCGGGCCCGGCCATGGTGAAGGTCACCAGCACCTACGCGCTGAAGCTCTATGAGATCGGGATGCAGCGGTACCAGATGGACCATCCGTCCCTGACCCTGGATATCGAGACCCTGCGCAAGCTGATGAATGTGCCGGAAGGCGCTTACAAGGATTTCGGTATCCTGCGAACCCGCACCATCGATCGCGCCATGGCGGAGGTGAACCAGTTGGCCCCCTTCCGGGTGGATATGCCGGAGGAGAAGTTCAAGCGCAAAGGCCGCAAGATTGAGGAAGTGACGCTGGATTTCCACGCCAAGGAGGAGGAGGAAGCCGCCGAAACCTTCCTGGAGCGGGAACGCCATGCCGCCGGCCGCAAGGCCCGCCGCCTGGGTAATGTGGAGAAGCTGGAGGCACCGGCCCCCGCCGTGCCGCCGCCGCCCCTGCCGGATGCCGACGATGCGGAGGCCTTGTGGGCCGCCGCCCGCCATGCCCTGGGTTCCCGCAATGTGCCCGGCCCGCTGCTGCGCGATCTGGAGGCGGTGGGGATTGAGGAAACCGCCCGTGGCGCCCGCAAGCTGGTGCTGCGCGCCGCCCACGCCGTGACGGCCGATACGGCCCGCCGGGGACATGAGGCGACGATGCGGCTGGTGCTGTCCTCGCTGACCTCCGGCTCCATCACCGAGGTGGAGTTTCAGGTACCGGCCAGCAAGCCGCGCAAGGGCTGAGGCAGCACCCGCCCGCATAGCGCAAACACGGGCGGGAAGTGCGCTGCCCCGCTGTCCGGCCCGGCAACCCTATGCCAAGGTACCCGCCGTTTACGGTAAAGGTGCAGATGATGGTGGGTACAGCGGTGCAGATACGCGGTGTCACGGTGGGGGAGGCGGAACGGCTTGGCCATCTCACCTTCCGCGCCCTGCGGGACTTGTTGCCCCGGATCGACGGCAAGCGGGTGGCGGCTGTGGCGGCCTGGCAGGATGAACGCCCGCTCGGCCTGGCCCTGCTGGGGCCCAATCTGCTGGGCAAGCCCGGTGCCCAGCTTCATTCCATCATGGTCAGTTCCACACATCGCCGCCAGGGTTTGGGGCGGCAATTGCTGGCGGCCACCGTGGATGCGGCGACAGCGGCGGGGGCAGGGGAGTTGGTGGCGGAATGGTCCAGCCGCTTGCCGGGGGCGGGCGCCCTGGCGGGGCTGCTGCTGCAGGCCGGCTGGACCGCGCCGCAACGGGTCAGCCTGCGCCTGCAGAGCAGTGTGGAACGGACGGAGCGGGTTTTCCTGCGCCGTGCCGCCCTGTTGGGGCGGCTGGAGCGGGACCGGGTGGCCCTGGTGCCCTGGGGCACGCTGGGGCAGGGGGGCCAGCAGCAGGTGCGGGAGGCGGTTGTAGCGCTGCGCGCGGCGGGGGAACTGCCGGACTGGGCCGACCCCTCCGGCCATCTGGCGGCGGCGGAACCCCATTTTACCCTGATGATCCATGATGCTGCCGGTGCGTGGCGTGGCTGGATCATTTGTGAATATCAGCCGCAGGTCGGGCGCTGGTTTTTCCCCATCGGCTGGGTGCATCCAGCCGATGCAAAGCGCGGCTGGCTGATGGCGGCCATCGCCCAGGTAACGGCGATGATGGAAGAACAGATCGGGCCGCACGCCGTCGCCGCGTTTGAGGCCAGCCATCTCAACCCGCCCATGTGGGCGCTGCTGGAGAAACATTTCTACCCGCACGCCACCATGGCCGATTACCTGCTTGCCAGCCGCAGGATGCTGTAGCCGTCTGGTGAACAGGGGGTGCGGCGGACGTCCCCTTATCGGCCGCATTGGGACAGACTGTTCCCCTTTATCGTTGGGGAGGGACGCGTGATGGTGCGGGTGCGGCGTGGCTATGCCGATGGGCCTTATGGCCAGATCCATTATCTGGATGGGCGGGAGGGGCGGCCGCTGCTGCTGCTGCATCAGGCGATCCAGAATGCCAACCAGTTCGATTATGTGTTCGAACCGCTGCTGGAACGGGGTATCCGCCCCATCGCCATCGACCTGCCCGGCTTCGGCCTGTCTGATGCACCGGCATCCTTGCCCAGCATTGCCGATTACGCCGCCGTGGTGCCGCCGGTGCTGGATGCGCTGGGGCTGGCCAAGGCGGCCGTTGGCGGCCACCATACCGGCGCCCTGGTGAGCAATGAGGTGGCGCTGCTCTATCCCGATCGGGTGGAGGCGGCCATTCTGGGCGGGCAGATGCTGATCCCTGATCAGGTGCGCCAAGCCTTGATCGACGATATTGTCGCGCGGGAAAAGGCGTTCCAGGCCCTGCCGGAAGCCGCCCATATGGTGGAGGTGGCGCGCATCCGGGAACGCTATGCCGCCGGCAGCGTCAGCCCGGCGCGCATCAGTGACTATGTGGTGCAGGCCATGCAGGCGCTGGCGCAGGGCACCTATTGGTACGGCCACGCCGCCGCCTTTGCCTATTATCAGGAGGAGCGGCTGAAGCTTTTGCGTCACCCGACCCTGATCCTGACCAATACCGGGGACATGCTCTATGAGGCCGCCCTGGCGACGCACCGGCTGCGCCCGGATTTCGCCTTTAAGGCCCTGGAGGGCGGCGGTATCGATATTGTCGACCAGCAACCGGAGGCCTGGGCGGCCGCCATCGCGGATTTCCTGCGGGGCCTTTGAGCGACGCAATCCAGGAAGAGGGGCGGCAGCCGATCCGGTGCCGCCCTTTTTTGCGTTCCGGTGATTAAAGGTGTCTTTCATAAATTGTATACACGTAAAAATTATAGCGGACACATATAATTTACTCGCCTTAAGCGTGTCTATGTGATTTCATCATGTCGCCAAGGTGGTTGCTGGCGCAAGGGCTCCAGAACGGACTTCCAGAAGCCAATCACCCTTAAGTCTGCGCCTGCCCGCCCTTTGCGTGAACCGAGAGGGAGGTTTCATTGGAAAATTTCACCGCCATCACGCCCTATGGGGTGGCCATTCGCACGGCCATCGCCAGCGGGAATCTGGATGCGCTGAAAGTGGCGCTGTCGCTGGCCCAGGAACTTCATGCCCGCGATGGCGATGTGCGGTCGGCTCTGGCGGCCGCCCGTGCCCAACTGGCTGCGTCCAAAGCCGCGTCCTGACTGCCGCTGAACGCGTCTGACTTCATCGCTGATCAACCGCCGCCACCCTGATGGAGCGGCGGTAGCGTTCCCCCATGCATGAAATTGAAAGGAATCCAGAAATGAGCGAATCTATTTCCCGCGCGCTGTATGGTGTGCCGCCTCAGCCGCACCCGATCCCGCTCTATGCCGCCACGCTGCATAGCGCCGTGGCCCGTAATGACGCGGCCGAATTGGACAGCCTGATCTGCCAGGCCGAAGCCTATCTGGAAAAATACGGCGACCTGCCGACCCTGATCGAACAATTGAAGACCGAGATCGCCAAGCTCGAACGCTGATCGGTACCCGTAACCTATACGTTCAAGGAGACGATCATGGTCACCACACCCCCGGAGGGTAACCTGCCCTGGCCGCCTGTCGTGGCGTTGTATGCCGTCAGCATCCGCAACAGCATCGTCAGCGGTGATGTCGGCCTGCTGAAACTGACCCTGGCTGAGGCGCAGAAGCAGAACAGCCAGATTGGTGATATCCGCTCTGCCCTGGCCGTGGCGCGCGCCGCCCTGGCCAAGGCCAAGCAAGGCGGCTGAGCCCCCTCAGCGCCTGTCGGCCGCTGGGTTTGCCAGCGGCCGACCTTCTTGTGCCCCCTTCATGCCTTCAATCAAGGGTGATGCCGATGCCCGACATTCCCGCCTTGCCGGAAAGCAAGGTGCCGCGTGCCCGCTCCATGCGCGATGTGGTGGATCTGGTGCCTGTCCATGTGGTGTGGGAAATCACGCTGGCCTGCAACCTGAAATGCCAGCATTGCGGCTCCCGCGCCGGCCATGTCCGCACCCGCGAACTGACCACGGCGGAATGCCTGGATCTGGTGGACCAGATGGCGCGGTTGGGTACGCGGGAAGTGACCCTGATCGGCGGTGAGGCTTATCTGCGCCGCGACTGGCTGGATATTCTGCGCCGGGTGCGTGAACATGGCATCCTCTGCCTGATCCAGACCGGCGGGCGCAACCTGACGGATAAGCGCCTGGAAGAGGCGGTGGCCGCCGGGCTGTGCGGCATCGGTGTTTCCATCGACGGGCTGGCACCGCTGCATGACCGGGTGCGCGGTGTGCCCGGTTCCTATGATCAGGCCATGTCGGCCCTGCGCCGGGCCAAGGCGCTGGGGCTGTCCATCTCCGTCAATACCCAGATCGGGGCAGAGACCATGCCCGATCTGCCGGAGCTGATGGACCGCATCATCGAGGTTGGGGCCACTCATTGGCAAATCCAGTTGACCGTGGCCATGGGCAATGCCGTGGATAATCCAGAGGTTTTGCTGCAGCCCTATCGCCTGATCGAGCTGATGCCCCTGCTGGCCAAGCTCTACCGCGAAGGGGCCAAGCGCGGCCTGACCATGGTGGTGGGCAATAATGTCGGCTATTTCGGTCCCTATGAATCGCTGTGGCGCGGTTTCGGGAACGAGGCGGTGCACTGGTCGGGCTGTGCCGCCGGCCAGAATGTCATTGGGATCGAAGCGGACGGCACCATCAAGGGCTGCCCCTCCCTGGCCACGGTCGGTTATGCCGCCGGCAATATCCGTGACCTGACCCTGGCCGATATCTGGCGGAACAATGAGGCCATGGCCTTTGGCCGTACCCGGTCCGTCGACCAGGATCTCTGGGGCTATTGCCGTACCTGCTATTACGCCGATGTCTGCCGGGCTGGCTGTACCTGGACCTCCCATTCCCTGTTGGGCAAGCGGGGCAACAACCCCTATTGCCATTACCGGGTGCGCGATCTGGCCAAGAAGGGCATCCGCGAAAAGGTGGTGAAGGTGAAGGAGGCGGGACCGGAGAGCTTCGCCGTGGGTGAGTTCGCCCTGATTGAAGAGGCGATCCCGGCGGCCGAACAGGTGGCCCCGGCGCTGCTGGCACCCTTTTCCGCCACCGATGGGCGGGAGGTCTATATCGCCCCGGATGAGCGCGACGGCTATGACCGGGGCCGCATCCCGCCGCATCTGGCACTCTGCCGGGGCTGCCATGAATATGTCTGGCCGCACGAGACCGATTGCCCCCATTGCGGTACCCACATCGCCACCGCCGCCCAGGACTATAATGACCGGCTGGAGCGGGTGAAGGCGTTGGCGGCGGCCATTCGGGAGCAGTTGACGGCGGCGGAGTAGGGGGGCGAGTGGTTGACGGTGCATCCTTCCCGCGTCACCCTTGCTGTGAGTGATGGTGGGGAGGATGGGATGCCGGTCAAGTTATCCATCTGCCGGAAGATGTTGCCTTCGCGCCAGACGTGAAGGAGGTATTCATCCTGAAGCAGGGGCAGCAACGGGTTCTGTTGCCAGCGGACGCACTGTGGGATGAGTTTTTCGAGCATCCTGGATCAGATTTTCCCCAGCGAGATCAGCCCGACCACCAAGTCCGGGAAGATTTCTAGCGGGGCTGACTGTTGACATGTCACAACCAACCCCGTTGACGGCCCGTCAACCAATCCCTATGCTCCCGCGCATGTGACAGCCACAAGCGATGGGGCAGGGCCATGGATGGGCCGGAATTGCGGGCAGCGCGGGAAGCGCGTGGGGATACACAGCAGGCGTTCGCAGAATGGCTGAATGCCTGTATGGACCGCCGCTATGACAAGGGCCGCATCTCCCGCTGGGAAGGCGGGACGGAGAAGATCCCCCAGGCCGTGGCCGATCTGCTGCGCACCCCCGTGCAGCGCCGGCGCGACCGCGCCACGGTGATCGCCATTTCCAACCAGAAGGGCGGCGTCGGCAAGACCAGTGCGGCGGTGAATATCGCTGCCGCGCTCGCCACCCTGGGTCAGCGCGTGCTGCTGGTGGATGCCGATCCGCAGGCCAGCGCCACCGTGCATCTGGGCATCTCCCAGGCCGAAGCGTCGGAGGCCGGGCGCACCACCTTCCATGTCATGCTGAAGGATCAGCCGGTGGCCAATGCGGTGGTGCCGGTCTGTGACGGGCGCTTCCACCTGCTGCCCTCCACCATCCTGCTGTCGGCGGCAGAGACGGAGCTGATGGCGGAACCGATGGGCACACTGGTGCTGCGTGAGCGGCTGGCCGGTGTGGCGCGCGCTTATGATTACATCCTGCTGGATTGCCCGCCGCATCTGGGCATGATGACGCTGAATGCCCTGGCGGCGGCCAATAGTGTGCTGATCCCGGTGCAGACGGAACTGCTGGCCATGATGGGGGTGCCGCTGCTGCTGGACACCATCGCCAAGGTGCGCCGGCGCGGCAACCCGGACCTGTCGATCATCGGCATCCTGCCCACCATGTTCACCGCCCGCCACACCCAGGACCGGGCTACCCTGGCCGACCTGACGGAACGGTTCGGCGGCAGCCTGCGCATCTTCTCCGCTGTGCCGCGCTCCACCATTTTCCCGCAATCGGTGGCGGCTGCCCAGCCGACGGTGGATGTGGCATCCGACCCCAGCACGGTGGCGCCGTTCCGCGAAGTGGCGCAGTCCTTGATCCAGGCCGACCAGACGGAGGAAGCCGATGTCGCGTAAGCTCGCCCGCAGCAATCCCGCGCTGGCCCCCGCCGCCCCGCTGGTGCCGCGCGACAGCAGCCTGAACAAGTTGTTCGGCACCTCCGCCGATTTCCCGGAACTGGTAGAGCTGGACCTGGATCAGGTTCATGCCAATCCGGACCAGCCGCGCCGGCATTTCGATGAGCTGGCACTGCAGGAACTGGCGGAGAGCATCCGCCATACCGGCCTGCTGCAGCCGATCCTGGTGAAGAAGCGGGCGGAGGGCGGTTATGTCATCGCCGCCGGGGAGCGTCGCTGGCGGGCACATGGGCTGTTGGGCAAGCCCACCATCTTCGCCGTTGTCACCCGTGGCGATATCGAAGAAGTAGCGCTGGTGGAAAACCTGCAGCGCCGCGATCTGGATGCGCTGGAAACCGCCCAGGCCCTGGCCCGGCTGGGGGAACGGCATAATTATGCCCAGGAACAATTGGCGGCCATTGTGGGCCTCAGCAAGTCGGAGGTCTCCCGCCTGCTGGCTCTGCCGGGCTTGCCGGAGCTGATCCGCACCGAATATCCGCCCCTGCGGGACCGGGTGACGAAAAGCCACCTGTTCCTGCTGGTCGATACAGAAGGGGAGGGGGCGCGGCTGGCGCTCTGGTCCCGGATCAAGGCTGGCGCCACCATCAAGGAGCTGCGTGCCGCCCGCGCCCAGCCTGCAGTGGCCAAGATCAAGGCCAGTGCCGTGCTGCAGGCGGCCACCCGCCTGGGCCGCAACCTGGACAATATCGCCAAGCGCGCTGGTGCGCTGGCGGAGGATGAACGCGCTTCCCTGCTGGCGCTGCGGGAACGCATTGACCGGTTGATTGGCGGCTGATCGATAGCGCCGTTGCGACGTCGCAATAAAAAGGGGGGTCACGTGGCCCCCCTTTTTCCATGTCTCTCCCCAGAGCTTAACGGAACAGCTTGGGCAGGAATTCTTCCAGATAGGCGCGCCAATTGATCCAGGTATGGCCGCCGCCGCTTTCCTCATATTCGTGCTTGATGCCGTAATCATCCATGATCTTGCGCACCGGTGCCACGGAGGGGAAGACGAAATCTTCCTTGCCGACAGCCAGGAACACCGGCCCCTTTTCCTTGGCCCGTGCCTTCAGCCCGGCATCATTGGCGCTGGCATAGGCGGTGACCTGATCACCGAACAGACCGATGCTGAACACGCCGATGCTGCCGAATACATCCGGCCGGGGCAGGCCGAACTGCAGCGTATGGGCGCCACCCATCGACAGGCCCGCCATGGCGCGGGTCTTGGGTGCGGCCTCGGTGCGGAAATGCGTATCGATATAGGGGATCAGTTCCTTATGCAGATCGGCACCGAAATCGACATTCACCATGCCCTGCACGCCCGCCCGTTCCGGCGTATGGCCATAGGGCATGACCACGATCATCGGCTTCACCGTGCCGGCGGCGATCAGGTTATCCAGGATCGCGTTGGCATTGCCCTTCTGCACCCAGGCATCGTCGCTGTCGCTATAACCATGGACCAGATAGAGCACCGGATAGCGTTCCTTGCCGCCCGCCTCGTACCCCGGCGGGGTATAGACATGGGCGCGGCGCTTGATGCCGCCCAGGCTGGCGGAATTATATTCGACCAGGGAGACCAGGCCGTGCGGCACCTCGGCCTTATAGAACTGGTTGGGGGTTTCCGGCCCCTGGATTTCGAAGATCGATTGCGGGCCACCGAAGCTTTCGGCAAAGCGGGTGCCCTGCGGATCGGCGATACGCAGCCCATCGACCTTGAAGGCGTAGGTATAGACGCCGGGTGCCACAGGCGCGCTGGTGGTGGCGGACCAATAGCCCTTATCGCCCAGGCTGAGCGCCAGACCCGGCGGCTTGCCATCCAGCCCGGTGGGCACGCCGGCCACTTCCATGGCCAGCACGCGCACATCCTTGGCGGATTTGGAACAGAACCGGAAGGTGACGCGCCCGTCCGCCAGTTTCTCCACACCGGGATAAAATAGCGGCGGCTGCATGAAGCTGCGCTCTTCACACGGTTGCACATCGGCGAGGGCGGGCAGGGTAATGGCAGAAAGGCATAGCGCGGCGCTGGCCGCGATCATGACATTGCGCATGATGGCTCCTTGAAAGGGAGAATTTTGAATGGGGGCCGCGCGGATAAAAAAACGCGGTGGGGAAGACCGACCATTCCCCACCGCGCCGATCCCGTAAGCGGGATTAGAGCGGATCGCCAAAAGGTGACATCACCTTTTGGCGTGAATCCGCTCGCAGGCAGACTCATCTAAAGCCACCTGCGTTCGATTAAACGCAGGTGGCTTTAGAACTTGACCTTGACCTGCGCACCGACGGAGCGCTTCTCCCGCAGACCCACATTGATGGCGTTGTAGGCCGCATAGGTGGTGGTGGGGGAGAAGATGAAATTGTCGGTGATGGAGGTATAGGCATCCTCGTTGAACAGATTGTTCACGAAGATATCCAGGGAGACGTCGCCCATCGTGACACCGGCCCGCAGGTTCACGACCTGCGAAGACGGGGTTTTTACAATATTGGCCACATCCGACCACATGCCGGACTTGTAGGTGTAGTCGACGCGGGTGAACCAGGTGCTGTCTTGCCACAGACCCAGTTCCCCATTCAACAGCACGCCAACGGAAGCGCCGTACTTGGATGTTGATGGCAACTCGTTGCCGCGGAAGCTGGAGAGGCCGGTCAACTGGGTCGTCAGCGGCGACCGGTAATTCTTCACCTTGCTGTCATTGATCGAACCGGCCGCATTCAGGGTGATCAACTGGTTCAGACGGTAGGAGCCTTCGAACTCAATACCCTTCATGTCGGAACCACCGGCATTGATGGTGCCGAACACGCTGGAGAAACCGCCAACCGTGTTGCCAAAGGTCTGGATGACCTGGTTCAACTGGTCACGCCACTGGGAGAAGTAGCCGGCAAAGGTGTAACGCAGCCGCCCACTATCACCCGAACCCTTCAGGCCCAGTTCATAGGTGGTGACCTTTTCCGGCTTCACGAAGACATCCAGGCCCAGATTTTTGGCGAAGGCAGCGGATTCACCGGTATAGGTCACCACGCCGGAATTGAGGGCCGCCGGGTTGACGCCCTTTGCCACGGAGGCATAGGTCATCACCTCATCCGTCCACTGGTACTGGGCGATGAAGCGGGGCAGGAAGTTCTCGTACTTCTTGCTGGCCAGCAACGAGCCGGCGGCATAGGTGCCGGGCTTGGTGAAGGTGGGATCGGTCACGACCAGATCGCGCAGCGGCGAGATATAGGCGTAGAGCTTATCGATCTGATAGCGGCCTTCGACGCTGGCGGTCAGCGCGTCGGTGATATCGTAGGTGATACCGAAGAAGCCGCTGAGCGTCTCGTTCCGCGTCTTGCCCGAGGGCGTGACGCCAGAGGCCGGGGTGATGTTATCCAGGATATCAACCGTGCGCTTGGCGCTGGCATTCAGGTAATTGGCACCGGTCACAAAGCGCAGATCGCCCTGATCATCATAGCCAAGTCGAAGTTCCTGGGAAAAGTCCTTGGACTTGCTTTCCACCAGATAGGACGAGCTGTAATAGCTGCGCAGGCCATTGGTCGGCGTATAGGCGGCGTTGGCAATGCCCGAGCTGTCATAATTGACGATGTCGGACAGGGAGCCCCACTGTTCGCGGTTCATGCCGGTCAGGGCTGTCACCGTGAAGCCGGTATCCGGAATGTCGTAATCGGCAGCCAGATGGTAATGCTGATAGTCGCGGATCAAGCCGTAACCCTGAACACTATCTTCCGGATCGATCAGACGGTTCTGCTTGATGGCCAGACGTGAGCGGACATAGTTATCCACCGCCGTGTTGGAGGCCGGCGACAGGCCGCTGAGCTTCGGCGCGGTGCCGCAGATGAAGCGGTTGGTGCTGGTAAAGCCGAACAGGGCGTTGGTGACGGTGAAGCCGCAATTGGACTGGTTGGCAACCACCACCTTGCCCTTGGCATCGGTGACCTGCCCGGCGCCGATCACGCCCATGCCGGCTGGGCCATCATCATCATGGGAGACCATGCCGAAGGCTTTGATGGTCATGTTCTCCGACGGCTTGATAACCACCAATCCATTGAAATTGTAGTTGGATTGGTCGCCCAGCGTCTCATCCCGATTGGCGCCGTTCTTGTAGCTGCCATCCTTGGAATCTTTGCTGCCGGCGATGCGGAAGGACAGCTTGTCTTCCAGGATCGGGGCTTCCAGCTCACCCTGCAGGCGGTAATTGTCACGGCTGGCGATGGAGGCGGTGACGCTGCCGGCAAACTTGTCGCCCGGCTCCTTGTTCACCACGTTCAAGGCACCGGCAAAGGTGTTGCGGCCGAAATAGGCCGATTGCGGGCCGCGCAGCAGCTCAACACGTGCCGGGTTGGAAATGCTCATCACCGCTGTGGCGGAAGAAACGGGTACGCCATCGATAAAGGTGGCGACCGGGGTGCTGTCGGTGGTGGCGGGCGTGAAGCCGCGCAGGATCAACTGCTGGAACGACCGGTCGGCGCGGCCGGAGCTGTTATTGTTGATGTTGAAGCCGGGGGTCTGTTCCGCCAGATTTGAAACGGTGGCAATGCCACGCTGTTCCAACTGTTCAGACGTTACGGCGGTGACGGAAACTGGCGTCTTCAGGATATCTTCGGCCCGCTTACGGGCTGTCACCACAATTTCGTCCAGCGCGTATTCGTCCGCCGCCGGCTTTTCCTTCTCCGCATTCTGGGCCTGGGCCGGCAGTGCGGCCGCAGCGATGCTGAGCGCCAGGGTGGAAACACCCAGCGTGTGACGGAAATAGACCCCCTTCATCCCAACTCCCCTTCGTATCTTCGCGTGAAAGCGTCCCGATGCCGGCTTCTTGTTGGGCGCAAAGCACCCCCGCGCACGGATGCCGGCAGCATCCGCGTTCGACCTGTTCTGGTTTTTCACATGGCTTGTGGCCGAGGCGTGGAGGCTGAGGCCTCCGCACGCGTCAACTGTTGGGTTTTGTCCCAAAACTTATCAAAATTATTCAATCACCCTGTCCGTCACACGGACAACGTTGTCCCCAGGACCCATCCAGGTTCTGAATGGGTATGGTCCAATTCGTAACAGGGGATGTTTTACGCCCTACAGGCGATGGGTGCCCGGCCGTTGACCGGGCACCGCCGGTGGCCTCAGGCCATTACCGGAACGCCGTCCGCCAAGGCGGCCAGACCGTCGGCCGTGACCTTCAAATGGCGGGGCTTGGTCGTGGGGCCGTTGATGCCGGCGACGGAGAGCAGATACTTGCCCTGTTGCCACTGCTCCAACTGCCAGTGGCCCGCCTGGCGCAACCATTCTTCATGGCATTCAAGGCTGGGGCTGCTGCTGTCATCGGTGGCGGGGGTAACGCTGAAGCCGGCCAATTCCTGCGAGAGGCCCCGCCCGGTGGCCTTGATGACGGCTTCCTTCAGGTTCCAGATACGCATGAAACGTTCGCGCTTTTCCGCATCCGTCTCCAAAGCGGTGATCTGTGCCACTTCCTGGGGGGAGAACCAGCGGTCGGCGATTTCAAGCTCCGGCTCCCGGCGGGTGCTGAGCTGTTCCACATCGACGCCGACATCCCCCTGCGGGGCGATGGCCACGGCCACCATGCCGCGCGTGTGGCTGATGCTGAAGGGGGCGCCACCGCGCACCAGGGCCGGCTTGCCCCAGGTGCCGGTGTTGAAGGCCAGCTGCGTCGGCGACCGGCCCATCCAGGCGCCCAGAAACAGGCGCAACAGGCCATGGGCGGCGATGTAGGAATGGCGGTCGGCGTCGAAATGGAAACTTGCGGCCCGGCCCTGTTCGCCAGCATCCAGAAGCTGATGCAGGGAAGCCAGATCGCGCGATCCCAACCCATCCACCGACAGGCTGACAATAATGGTTTCGTTCCGCCAATCGCCGCGCATGGCAATTCCGTCCCGCATCCTGTTCCCCCGCTTTTTGATGCGGCGGATCATAGGGCGGAACGAAGCATTTGGTAAGGAAAACAGCCCCGACCTGAACAGGGGACCGCCCCGCGATTCAGTCAATCCCGACAGGGAAGGCCTCATACCTTTCCATCGTATACGAAACGGAGAAACCCCATTGACCTTTTGGCTGATGGCTTCACTATCCATTGCTTGAAACGTTGGGGCGATTGGACGGCCTCGGCGGGGGGAGAGTGGGGAATGATCGGTTTCAAGCGCTGCGCGGCGGCCGTGCTGGCCACGCTGCTATTGTGTTTTCTGCCATCCCTGCCGGTATCGGCGGATGCGATTGAACAGACCAAGGGCAATTGGCAGGACAAGTTCCGCCAATTGGAGGTGGACCTGCCCACCCCCAACAATTATCGCACGGCATCGGGGGCCCCCGGCCACCAATATTGGCAGCAGCGGGCCGATTACCGCATCAATGCCAAGCTGGATGCGGCGGGCAAGCGCATCACCGCGTCGGAGACCATCCGCTACGCCAACAACTCGCCCGACGCCCTGCCCTATCTGTGGCTGCAGCTGGACCAGAATATCTACAAGGACAAATCGATTGCTGAGCTGACCCGCACCAGCGGGGAGGACCGGATCAGCTATGACACGCTGGCCCGCGCCCAGATGATGAAGGATATCAAATACGGGTTTGAGATCGCTAAGGTGACCGATGACCGGGGCAGCCCGCTGCCCTATGTCATCGTCGATACCATGATGCGCATCGACCTGCGCCAGCCGCTGGCGCCGGGTGCCTCGGTCAGTTTCTCCATCGACTGGGCCTTCAATATCATCAACCAGGACCGGATCGGCGGCCGCAGCGGGTATGAGCATTTCACGGAGCCCGACAGCGACCTGTTCTTCATCGCCCAATGGTTTCCCCGCATGGCCGCCTATACCGACTATGCCGGCTGGCAGCACAAGGCCTTTCTGGGCCGGGGGGAGTTCACGCTGGAATTTGGCAATTACGATGTCTCCCTGACCGTGCCGGCCGATCATTTCGTCTCGGCCAGCGGGGAGTTGCGCAATGCCAGCGACGTGCTGAGCGAAACCCAGCGTGAACGCCTGGAGAAGGCCCGCACCGCCAAGCAGCCCGTCTTCATCGTCACGCCGGAAGAGGCGGCGGAGAATGAGAAGGCGACGGACAAGGAGATGCGCACCTGGGTGTTCCGCGCCCAGAATGTGCGCGACTTCGCCTTTGCCAGCTCCAACAAATTTATCTGGGATGCGATGGGCTATCGCCAGGAGGATCAGACCCAGCCGGAAGTGATGGCCATGTCCTTCTACCCGAAGGAGGCGGAGCCGCTCTGGTCGAAATATTCCACCCAGGCGGTGGTGCACACCCTGCGCACCTATTCCAAATTCTCCTTCGCCTATCCCTATCCCACGGCCCAGTCGGTGAATACGTGGGAAGGCGGGGGCATGGAATATCCGATGATCACCTTCAACGGATATCGCCCCAGCGTGGATAAGAAGACGGGCAAGCGCACCTATTCCGCTCAGGCGAAATACGGTCTGATCGGCGTGGTGATCCACGAGATCGGCCATATCTATTTCCCCATGACCGTCAATTCCGATGAACGGCAATGGAGCTGGATGGATGAGGGGCTGAACACTTTCCTGCAGAATATCGCCCATCTGGAATGGGAGGAAGGATTCGGCGGCCAGACCCGCAACCCCAACCTGCCGGCACAGATAACCAGCTATATGGTCAGCGAAAATCAGGTGCCGATCATGACGCAGTCGGACAGCGTTTTGCAGTTCGGCCCCAATGCCTATACCAAGCCGGCCACCGCGCTGACCATCCTGCGTGAAACGATCATGGGGCGGGAGCTGTTCGACCACGCCTTCCGCGAATATGCGCGGCGCTGGAAGTTCAAGCGCCCAACCCCGTCCGACTTCTTTCGCACCATGGAGGATGCGTCGGGCGTGGATCTGGACTGGTTCTGGCGCGGCTGGTTCTATACCACCGATCACGTCGATATCGACCTCAGCAATGTGCGGGAATACCGTATCGGCACCAGTAACCCGGACAAGGAGAAGCCGCTGCAGCGCGAAGAGGCGGCGCGCGACCAGCGCGAACCGCTGGCCAGCATCCATAACCGGGAACAGGGCCTGCAGACGGCGGTGGAGCGCGACCCGTCGCTGAAGGATTTCTATAACGAGAACGACAAGTTCACCGTCACCAACAAGGACCGCAACAGCTATCAGGAGATGCTGGAAGGGCTGGAACCGTGGGAGCGTGAGGCCCTGGCCAGGGCGGAGAAGGAGGGCGACTGGGTCTATTTCCTGGATTTCGTCAATAAGGGCGGGCTGGTGATGCCGCTGCCCCTGCAACTGACCCTTGCCGACAAAAGCACCGAGTTCCTGATGATTCCGGCGGAAATCTGGCGTTACAACGCCAAGCAAGTCACGAAGATGCTGATCCGGCCCAAGCAGATCGTCGCCGTCGATCTGGACCCGCGGCAGGAAATTGCCGATGCCGACACGTCCAATAACAGCTTCCCCCGCCGCATCCACGCTTCCCGCCTGGAACTCTACAAGGATAAGCGGGACGAGAAGAACCTGATGGCCGACATGCTGGTGGAGTTGAAGGCCAAGGAAGGGGAGAAGGGCAAGGGGGTGGAACCCGGCAAGGATGTGCCGCTGGCCCCGGCGGGTGAGGCGAAATGAGGCGCCGGTCCCTGTTGGCCCTGATGGGCGGTGGCCTGCTGCTGGCCGCCGCCTTGCCGGCCCAGGCCCACCGGGCCAAGTCATCCCTGACGCTGGTGCGCTGGAACGCTGCGGCTAAACTTCTGGAGGTGGAGCATAAGCTGCACGCCCATGATGCGGAGGTGGCGCTGAGCCAGCAGGCGGGTATCGCCACCCCGGACCTGTCCAGGCTGGAGGATCAGGCCAAGCTGGCGCTGTATGTCGAGGCCCGTTTCAGCCTGACCCCGCTGGGGGGCAAGCCCCTGTCCCTGAAGCTGCTGGGGGCCGAGCTGGAGGGCGATCACATCTTCGTCTATCAGGAACTGGCCCTGCCGGCCCCGCCCAAAGCATTGGCGGTGGAGGATGGCATCCTGCGCGATGTCTTCCGCACCCAGCTTAATCAGGTGAATTTCGACATGGCCGATGGCGACCCGGCCCATATCCGCACCCTGACCTTCAACGGCCAGGACAAGGCGGAGAATGTGACGTTTGATCGGTGAGAGCGGCATTGATCCCGGCCGCCGGCTCTGATCAATGCCCATCAGTCTCGGGGGGGCGGCAATTTCTGCGGCGCTGCGGATCAGATATTGATTCAGTTCTCAGCGATGGCTGATTTCCAACATTTCAGTATATTTTATGGTTTCCAGGATGCTGCCAGAGCCAAACACTGAACGCCGCCCGGGCCACCCATGTGAGCAATTGTGATCAAGGAGTACGCCTTTATTGTGCGGCTAATTCGGTTCAGCTATGCATTTTTGGTATTTATCGATTCTAGTAGCATATATTCTGCGTCTTGGTTATTGATCTGCAAAAGCATCACCAGCTAAGGGGTTCTCTAGATGGACCAGACGGTTGCCGAGCGCATCAAGCGTGACATCGCTGATAACGACGTTTTGCTGTATATGAAGGGGACGCCGGTGTTCCCGCAGTGCGGTTTCTCCGCTGCCGTTGTGCAGGTGCTGAGCCAGCTGGGTGTCAAGTTCAAGGGCATCGATATCCTGGTCGATCCCGCTCTGCGCCAGGGCATCAAGGAATTCAGCAACTGGCCGACGATTCCCCAGCTTTATGTGAAGGGTGAATTTGTTGGCGGCTGTGACATTGTCCGCGAAATGTACGAGGCGGGCGAGCTGCAGGAACTGCTGCAGGACAAGGGTGTCGCTTTCGGCGATGCCGCCTGATCTTCCAATCAGGTAAATGATAAAGGGCCGCCCTGGAACTCCAGGGCGGCCCTTTTTACTGCCAGGACTGAACTTATCATCTTGACGATGGTTTCTGATCAGGAAACCAGTTCCCCACTGGGGGCAATAGCCGTGTCAGCCGCGACGACGGCCAGCACGCACCGATGACCCCCGACCCAGGCCGATTTTCTTGGCAAACTCCGACCGCTGCGCAGCATAGTTCGGCGCCACCATGGGATAGTCTGGCGGCAGGCCCCACTTGATCCGGTATTCATCCGGTGTCATGTCGTAGGTGGAACGCAGATGCCGCTTCAGCATCTTCAACTTCTTACCATCTTCCAGGCAGATGATATATTCAGGCGTCACAGAACGCTTGATTGGCACGGCTGGACGCGCCGGCTCCACCGTCGCTTCCTGAGGTGCGCCCTGAAGTCCGGTAAGCGTGGAGTAAACCGCGTTGATCACTTCCGGGAGCTGCTGTGTCTGTAACGTGTTCTTGCCGACATAGGCAGAAACGATTTCTGCCGTCATCCGCAGAAGATCGCCTGTCTGCAGCTCATTACCCAGCTGATCGGTCATTGTGTCTTTTCCCAAATTGCGCCCAGCGATGTTTTCGCTTCGCACGGCGGTGAAATTATGTCAACGGGAAACATCGGTATCATTGTTTAGATTACTTGCTGCTGTTGTTGTGTCAAAGTTTATATAACACCTTGGTGAAACAGTCAGGTTGGACCTTCTGCTACTGCCGCCACGGTCCAACTGTAGTAGGCCTATATCCTATGTTATAGCGGTCCGACCCTTCGGCAATTTGTCATGCGGGTGCATGATAGATATCAATTCCCAACTAATTACGACTCGGGGTTTCTTGCACCCCAACGCGGCCGTCGGCCCGCTCGCAGGCAAGCGCCGGGGGCAGGGCGGGCTTGCTCTCCCATTCGTTCGCCGGTTCTGGTGCT
The DNA here is from genome assembly GCF_009495745.1 of Niveispirillum sp. SYP-B3756. Taxonomy (GTDB): domain Bacteria; phylum Pseudomonadota; class Alphaproteobacteria; order Azospirillales; family Azospirillaceae; genus Niveispirillum. The sequence goes on along the minus strand of NZ_WIDQ01000012.1, from coordinate 54,022 downwards.
GTGGGAAACCATCTGCTAGGGTCGCCTGCGTCAGATACCCCCAAACTCTGGGGTGTTTTACCCTGTTGGTCCCGCATTGGGGCGCGGATATGGTACTGGAATAAGGTGGCACCATGAATGGCGAGGCAATTGGCACCCTGGCAGGCGCGCTGACGATTGCGATTGCGTCCGATCATGCGGGGCCGGAGCTGAAGGCCCAGATTGCCGCCCAGCTGCGCGATCTGGGTCATACGGTGCTGGATTTGGGTACCGATGGCAGCGCCTCGGTCGATTATCCCACCTATGCCGATGCGGTAGCCGCTGCCCTGGCCGACGGGCGCGCCGTGCAGGGCGTGCTGATCTGCGGTACCGGCATCGGTATTTCCATTGCCGCCAACCGCCATCGCCACGTGCGCGCTGCCCTGTGCCACAGCCCGACGGATGCGCGGCTGACCCGTTTGCACAATGATGCCAATGTGTTGGTGCTGGGTGCCCGCACCACCGGTATTGAGGTGGTGAAGGACATTGTCGCCACCTTCTTTGCCACCCCATTCGAAGGCGGGCGTCATGCCCGCCGCGTGGCCATGCTGGGCTGAACCCGGCGGCCTTTCCTACTGTTGAGGATCAGACGATCATGGACAGCATTCAGGGTTCCCCCTTCTTTTCCGACCGGCTGGCCGCCGCCGATCCCGACCTGTATCAGGGCATTGCCAAGGAGCTGGCCCGGCAGCAGGAACAGATTGAGCTGATCGCCTCGGAGAACATCGTTTCCGCCGCCGTGCTGGAAGCCCAGGGCTCCGTCCTCACCAACAAGTACGCAGAAGGCTATCCGGGCAAGCGCTATTATGGCGGTTGTGAATATGTCGATATCGCCGAACAGCTTGCTATTGAGCGCGCCAAGAAGCTGTTTGGTTGTGAATATGTTAATGTGCAGCCGCATTCCGGTGCCCAGGCCAACCAGGCGGTGTTCATGGCCCTGCTGCAGCCGGGCGACACCTTCATGGGTATGGATCTGGCCGCCGGTGGTCACCTGACCCATGGTGCGCCGGCCAACCAGTCCGGCAAGTGGTTCAAGGTCGTCTCCTACGGGGTGACCCGCGACACCCACCTGATCGATTATGATGATCTGGAGGCTAAGGCGCGCGAACATAAGCCCAAGCTGATCATCGCTGGCGGTTCCGCCTATCCGCGCGCCATTGATTTTGCCCGTTTCCGCAAGATCGCCGACGAGATCGGCGCCTATTTCATGGTGGATATGGCCCATTATGCGGGTCTGATCGCCGCTGGCGTCTATCCCGATCCGCTGCCGCACGCCCATGTGGTGACCACCACCACCCATAAGACGCTGCGCGGTCCGCGTGGCGGCATGATCCTGTCCAATGATCTGGATTTGGGTAAGAAGATCAACTCTGCCGTGTTCCCTGGCCTGCAGGGCGGTCCGCTGATGCATGTCATCGCCGCCAAGGCCGTGGCCTTTGGTGAGGCACTGCGGCCGGAGTTCAAGACTTACGCCGCCAATGTTGTCGCCAACGCCAAGGTGCTGGCGGAACGGCTGGTGGCCGGTGGTCTGGATATCGTTTCCGGCGGCACCGACAGCCATATCGTGCTGGTGGACCTGCGCCCGAAGAAGCTGACCGGCAAAGCGGCGGAACATGCGCTGGAAAATGCCGGCATGACCTGCAACAAGAACGGCGTGCCGTTCGATCCGGAAAAGCCCTTCGTTACGTCGGGCGTGCGTCTGGGCAGCCCGGCAGCCACGACACGTGGCTTCGGCACGGCCGAGTTCGCGCAGATCGGCGACATGATCGTTGAGGTGCTGGACGCACTGGCCGTCAGCAATGGCGATAACAGCGCGGCGGAATCCCGGGTGCGCGAACGGGTACAGGCGCTGTGCCGCCAGTTCCCGATCTATCCGAACCTGTAATGTGAACGACACCGCGCCCTGCTATACAGGGCGCGGTTTTGTTTTGCGCACCAATGAATTAAAATAAAATACAGGGATGAATGGAGGCTTCGTATGCGCTGCCCGTTCTGCGGGAATGACGATACCCAGGTGAAGGACAGCCGACCGACCGAGGATAATTCGGCCATTCGGCGGCGGCGTTTCTGCTCGTCCTGTGGTGCCCGGTTCACGACATTCGAGCGGGTACAGCTGCGCGAATTGACCGTGGTGAAAAGCTCCGGCGCGCGGGAGCCGTTTGATCGGGAAAAGATGCTGCGCTCCATGCGCATCGCCCTGCGCAAGCGCCCGGTGGATGCAGACCGGATCGACCGGGTGGTCAACTCCATAGTCCGTCAGCTGGAAAGTTCCGGGGAGACGGAAATTCCGGCGACCCAGATCGGCGCCATGGTGATGGACAGCCTGAAGGCGCTCGATAAGGTCGCCTATATCCGCTATGCCTCTGTTTATAAAGATTTTCGGGAGGCGACGGATTTCAACCAGTTCGTTGAAACCCTCCGCACCGATGTGCTTACCCCTGAGTGAGTGGAACTTCGCCGATGCCGGCACCTGGTTTTTCGCCGGCGGACCACGCCCATATGGCGTCCGCCCTGGCCCTGGCTGAAACGGGGCTGGGCCGGGTATGGCCCAACCCGTCGGTGGGCTGCCTTATCGTTAAGGATGGTCAGGTGCTGGGCCAGGCGGTTACCGCATCCGGCGGGCGGCCGCATGGGGAAACCCAGGCTTTGGCCCAGGCCGGGGCGGCGGCGCGCGGGGCCACCGCCTATGTCAGCCTGGAGCCCTGCAACCATCATGGCAAGACCCCACCCTGTTCGGAGGCGCTGATCGCCGCCGGGGTGGCGCGGGTGGTGGTGGCCTGCGAAGACCCCGATCCACGCGTCTGCGGCGGTGGCATCCGCCGGCTGCGGGAAGCCGGTATTCAGGTGGATGTCGGCCTGATGGCGGCGGAGGCGGAGACCCTCAACGAAGGTTTCATCAACCGCATCCGCTATGCCAAGCCAATGGTCAGCCTGAAAATGGCCACCAGCCTGGATGGCCGTATCGCCACCCGCAGCGGTCACAGCCAATGGATCACCGGGGTTCTGGCGCGCGAGCAGGGGCATCGCCTGCGCGCAAACCATGATGCCATCATGGTGGGGATCGGCACGGCCCTGGCCGATGATCCGGAACTGACCTGCCGCCTGCCGGGGCTGGAAGATCGCTCGCCGGTGCGGGTGGTGCTGGATACCCGCCTGCGTCTGCCGCTGACAGCCAAGCTGGTGCGGCAGGCGACCAGGGTGCCGACCTGGATCGTTACCCTGCGCCACGGGGCGGAGGCAGCGCGGGCGCAGGCTTTCATCGATTGCGGCGTACAACTGATTGAGATTGAACCGGAAACCCCCGGCGAAATCGGCATCGCTGCCGCCCTGCGCGCCTTGGCAACGCGGGGAGTGACACGGGTATTGGCCGAAGGTGGATCGCGGCTGGCCGCTTCCCTGCTGCGGGCGGGGGAGGTGGATCGGCTGGAATGGTTCCGGGCACCGATGGTCATTGGCGGCGACGGGCTTGGGGCGGCCGCCGGTTTCGGCATTGACGATCTGGCCGATGCGTTGCGTTTCCGGCGGGTGGATGTGCTGCCGCTGGGCGATGATCTGCTGGAACGCTATCGCCGTGCCGTGTCCCGGTCCCGTTGAGGGACAAGGGCGTGTCTGCACAGCGGGGCCATGCGTGAACCGCAGAGAAATCCCGCTCGCAACTTGCGCCTTATCGACCTAATTTATTCGCATGTTTACAGGCATCATCACCGACATCGGCCGGATTGCCGACATCGAGCATCGTGGCGATCTTCGCCTGACGATCGAGACCCGCTATGACCTGTCGCAGGTGGCAATGGGCGCGTCCATCGCGTCCAACGGTGTTTGCCTGACGGTCATTGAGAAGCTGGCCGGCGCTTACCGCGTCGATGTGTCAGCGGAGACCATCGCCAAGACGACGGTGGGCGATTGGGTGGTGGGCACGCCCGTCAACCTGGAACGTTCCCTGAAGCTGGGGGATGAGCTGGGGGGCCATCTGGTCTATGGCCATGTCGATGGCATCGTCACCGTGCTGTCGGTGACGCCGGATGGTGACAGCCACCGCTGGCGCTTCCAGGCCCCGGCCAATCTGGCCCGTTATATTGCGGCCAAGGGCTCGGTGGCGCTGAATGGCGTCTCCCTGACCGTGAACGAGGTTGAGGGCGATGTGTTCGGCGTGAACATCATCCCCCATACCGCGCAGGAGACCACCTTCGGCCAGATCGGGGCCGGGGCGCGGGTCAATCTGGAAGTCGATATGCTGGCGCGTTATGTCGCCCGTCTGGTTGGAAAAGAAGGCTGAAAATGTCCGCTCCCGAATCCCGTTTGCCGCCGGATGACCGCGCGGTGCTGAGCAGCACCGAAGAACTGATCGAAGAGGCCCGCCAGGGCCGCATGTTCATCCTGGTTGATGATGAGGACCGGGAGAATGAGGGCGATCTGGTCATCCCCGCCCAGATGGCGACGCCGGAGGCGATCAATTTCATGGCCCGCTATGGCCGCGGCCTGATCTGCCTGACCATGGACAGCCAGCAGATCGAACGGCTGCGCCTGCCGCTGATGGCGCAGCAGAATGGTACCCGCCACCAGACCGCCTTCACCGTGTCGATTGAGGCGCGGGAAGGGGTGACGACCGGCATTTCCGCCGCTGACCGCGCTCGCACGGTTCAGGTGGCCATCGACCGCAATGTTGACCCGCGCGATATCGTGACGCCGGGTCATGTCTTCCCGCTGTTGGCCCGCGATGGCGGCACGCTGGTGCGCGCCGGCCATACGGAAGCCTCGGTCGATTTCGCCCGGCTGGCCGGGCTGAACCCGTCGGGCGTGATCTGCGAGATCATGAATGACGATGGCACCATGGCCCGGATGCCGGATCTGGTGAAGTTTGCCCAGCTGCACGGGCTGAAGATCGGCACCATCGCTGACCTGATCGCCTATCGCCGCCGCACCGAAACCATTGTCGAGCGCAGCTATCGCACCACGCTGGAAAGCCATTTCGGCGGCCGCTTCGAAATGGTGATCTATCGCAACCGGATGAGCGGGGCGGAACATATCGCCCTGGTGAAGGGCGATGTCGCCGCCCCCGGCCCGGTGCCGGTGCGGATGCATTCGCTGGATATCGTCAAGGATCTGTTGGGGGATACCCGCCATGGTCCGCGCGGCGGCCTGGAAGGGGCATTGCGCACCATCGCCGGGGAGGATCGTGGCGTGGTCGTGGTGATGCGCGACGCCCAGCCATTCTCTCTGGCTGACCGTGTGCGCAATGTCGATGACGGCAATCTGGAACTGTCGGGCGAATTGCGCGACTATGGGATCGGCGCGCAGATCCTCAACGATCTGGGCGTGCGGGAGATGGTTTTGCTGAGCAATACCAAAAAGACGGTGGTGGGCCTCGAAGGCTATGGGTTGACCATTGTTGGCCAGCGCGCCATACCCACCGCCTTCTGAGTTGCCGGCAACCCGTCGCTTTCGTCTTTTACAGGAAGAATCAGCCATGGCCGACGCGCCCCATATCATGATCGTGGAAGCCCGCTTCTACGAAGATCTCGCCGATGAACTGGTGAAGGGCGCGGTGGCCGAGCTGGAGAAGGCCGGTGCCACCTATGAGATTTTCCAGGTGCCCGGCGTTTATGAGGTGCCGGCGGCCATCCAGTTCTCCGTCCGCTCGATGGATTTCTATTCCGGTCGCCGCCGTTTTGATGGCTATGTGGCACTGGGCTGCGTGATCCGGGGTGAAACCACCCATTATGATTACGTGTGCAATGAAAGTGCCCGTGGCCTGCAGGATCTGGCCCTGCGTTATACGCTGGCCATCGGCAATGGCATTCTGACCACCGAGAACCGGGAACAGGCCTGGGTGCGCGCTGCCGTCAACCAGAAGAACAAGGGCGGCTTCGCTGCAAATGCCTGTTTGCAGATGATCGCCCTGAAACAGCAATTCCGCCTTTTTTCCCGCTGAGTTTTGAACCATGCCGCCGCGCAAGAAGATCGCCCTGCCGCCCAAGCCGGAGCCGCCGCCCAAGATCAAGCCCACCGGCTCTGCCAAGGCCCGGCGCAGCGCTGCCCGTCTGGCAGCGGTGCAGGCGCTGTACCAGATCGATCTTGCCGGCGCGTCCAGCGATGCGGTGATTATGGAATTTGTCCGCCACCGCATCGGGCAGGAGCAGGATGGCGACGAATTCGTGACGGCGGATACGGTGCTGTTCGGCGACATCGTGCGCGGTGTTCAGGCCCGTCTGGCCGAGGTGGATGAGTTGCTGGGCGGTCTGCTGGACCGGCAATGGTCGCTGGACCGGATGGAACTGCTGCTGCGGGCCATTCTGCGCGCTGGGGCCTGGGAATTGCTGGCCAATGGTCCGGTGGCGCCGCACATCATCATCAATGATTATATCGACGTCACCCACGCCTTCTTCGCGGGACGCGAGCCCGGCATGGTGAATGGCGTGCTGGACAAGCTGGCCCGCGCCCTGCGCCCGGAGGAAATGGCAGCCAAGGCGGCCGCCAAGAAGGCCGGTTCGTGACACAGGCCGTGGCAGGGGCAGGGTTGGGGGAATTCGGCCGGATCGCGGCCTATTTCCGGCCGCTGGCCGTGGGGGTGCCCGGTGCCTTCGATCTGACGGATGATGCGGCCGTGCTGGATGTGCCGGCCGATCAGCAGTTGGTGGCCACCTGCGATGGCATGGTGGCCGGCGTGCATTTCCTGCCCGGCGATGATCCGGCGGATCTGGCGCACAAGATCCTGGCTGTCAATATGTCGGATCTGGCGGCCAAGGGGGCCGAACCCCTGGCCTATAGTCTGGTGATGGCACTGCCGCGGAGCACCAGCGATGAATGGGTCGCCGCCTTTGCCGCCGGGTTGGGCGTGGCACAGCGCGCCTTCAAGACCAACCTGCTGGGGGGGGACAGTGTTTCCACCCAGGGCCCCCTGTCGCTGACCATTAACGCGCTGGGCATCGTGCCGCGCGGCACGATGATCCGGCGCAAGGGCGCCCGACCGGGTGATGCGGTTTTCGTCACCGGCAATATCGGCGATGCCGCCCTGGGCTTGAAACTGGCCTTGGGCACCTTGGCCCAGCCGGTGCCGGATGCCGACCGTGCCTATCTGGTGGGACGCCTGCGCCGCCCCTCACCCCGGCTGGAGCTTGTTGCCTCCTTGCGTGTTTTTGCCACGGCGGCCCTGGACATCTCCGATGGGCTGGTGGGGGATCTGCGTCATCTGGCGGCCGCCAGCAATGTCGGCATCGCGCTGGATGCCCGTACGGTGCCGTTGTCGCCTGCTGCCGCCCGTCTGGTGACCCGCCAGCCGGAGCTGCTGAGCGCCGTGCTGACGGGGGGTGATGATTATGAGGTTGCCTTCACAGCGCCAGCCGGCAAGGGCGATGATATTGCCGCCGCTGCTGCCAGCGCCGGTGTCACCGTCACGCGCATAGGGCGGGTGACGGAAGGCCCGGTGGGGGTGGCGGTTCTGGGCATGGGTGGGGTTGAAATGCCCATCGGCCAAGGCGGCTGGGAGCATCGCTGAGTAGCGGCGGTACAAATGCAAAAAGGGCGGTGAGCTTTGGCCTCACCGCCCTTTTTCATGTCCATTATCCGATAATATACCAATCCCCCTTGATCGAGAGCGATCCAGGAAGATTTTGTGTTCCTTCAACCGCCGAGAATGCCCAACAGCTTCTTTGTGCCGCTTTGCCCGGTCGGGGTATAGGACTGGGTCTGCAGCATATTCTGCAGTTCCAGCTGTGCGGAAGAAAGTTGGGGTGTGCTGCTGGCTGCCGTCGCCTGTTTGGCGATGGTATCATAGTCGGTCTTGTACAGGCCCTTGGAAAGCTGGATGGCGTAGTTCTTGTCCTCGATGGGTTTCCCCTTCTCGTCCAGCGGGGTGGTGCCATCATGGGTGACTTTGATGAAATACTCACCATTGTCCAGCTTCAGGTCGCCCGTCTGCAGGGCCTTGAAACTTTCGTTGCTTTTGCCAGTGCCTTCCTTGCTGTCGGCCAGAACCCCGCCATAGCGGGTCATCACCTGTACCCGCAGCCCTGGATCGCTGACCGTGCCCAAGGTGATCGACCCGGTTCCCTGCGTCGTAAAGCGATAAACATCCCCTTTGTCACCCTTCTTCAGGGCGCTATAGACATTCAGCCGGGTATTGTCCGCCACTAGGTTGCCAATATCAGTGGCCGAGCTGGTGGTGGCATAGGCGGATTTGTAGACCTGCTTTTCCAAGGTCTGAACATTGATCTTGGACTGTGCCAGCGACTGTTCTTCCTGCTTCCTCTGCTTTTCCTGCAGCGCGGCAACACTGTCGCCAATTGTCGACAGATCAGCGACGGCCTGGGCAGCCTTCACCTTACCTTCAGCAATGGCTTGGCTGGCGGCGGCAAGGCTGGCAGCAGTGTCAGTGCTGCTGGAAGAGAGAATGGACGTGACCATGGCAGATCCTTTCCAAGATCCATGATCGGCAGGAGAACCGAATTACCAGCCAGTCTAGGCCGGAATTAGATAAAATGCAATCAAACACTCACATGAGCCGGTCAGCGACCGATCAGATCGATATGCTCAGTTTGCCGCTTGGCATTGGCGGTTGGTTGGGCTTCGGCCTCGGTGGGGGGACCGGTGCGGTGGCCTGGGACGGGGCCGCAACAGGACTGTCGCCCGCCGCTGGCCGCTGCGACAATCCGGTCGCCACTGCCCGATTAATGTCAATCAACCGATCAAGCTTCGTCGTATCCAGATCGATCAGCCGATCAAACGTCTGCCGATCAACGATGATGGACAGGGTGAGGATATTATCGCGCACGTCACGCGGCAGCGGACATTCCGGATCGACCATGGAGGTCTGGAAGATGGTCCAGAGCCGCTGATTGAGCGAGAGAGCCTGACGCAGCAGTTCCGGATTATCCGGCGCCTGACGCGCATGGATCAGGCGCCGGGCTGCTTCGGTCAAACCCCAAGCCTCCACATCGCGGGGATCCTCAGAGACGGGGCGGTTTGTGTAACCGGTCGCTGGCTTCATAACGGGTGCCATGTCCTGTGAACGGACCAATAAGACAGATGCATTATTCCACAATGGGGTACGTCCGACAAGAATAATGCCTTAGAGTGCGTCTTCAGCGCCGGCCCGTCCTGCCGATGCCGAGTGCATCATGTCGGAAATTGGATAAGATTTCATGAACAAGACCGTCTTTGATGCCCGGCTGCGCGAGGCATTGCGGCTGCATCAGGCTGGTGACTTATCAGCAGCGGTGCCCCTGTATAAGACTCTCATGCGCCAGCGGCCGGATCATGGGCCGCTGCTCAACCTGCTGGGTGTCGCCTTGTTGCAGTTGGGGAGTGCCGGGCAGGCGGTTCCTTTGCTGCAAAAGGCGGTGGCCTCTTCCCCGACAGCGGCCGATATGGCGGATAACCTGGGCAGTGCGCTGCGTGCGGCCGGTCAGCCGGCGGCCGCCGCCGAGGCCCATCGCCGTGCGCTGACGCTGAAGCCGGATCAGCCTTCATTCCATTTCAATCTGGGCAATGCGCTCGCCGATCTGGGCGCCCACCGCGAGGCGGTTGAGGCATATCGCCGCGCTTTGCTGGGGCGCCCATCCCATGTCGGCACGCATTTCAATCTGGCCAATAGCTGTGTTGCCGTGGGGGATCTGGAGGGGGCTGTTGCTGAATTCAGGGCCGTGCTGGCCCTTGACCCCGGCCATGCTCAGGCATGGAACAATCTGGGTGGCATCTTTGCGGTCCGGCAACAATGGACGGCGGCGGCCAATGCTTATCGGCAATCGCTGCTTTTGCGCCCCGGCCATGGGGAAACCTTGACCAATCTGGGCAATATGCTGGTTCGTCTGGGAGACCTTGAAGGCGCGCTGGATTGTCATCGGCAGGCCGTTGCGGCCAATCCGCAGCACGCAGAAGCCCATATTTCCCAGGGCGTGGCCCTGCAGGCGCTGGATCGGCCGCTTGAGGCGGTTCGGGCCTACCGGGCCGGGTTGGCCCTGGCCCCCGGCCATGCCGGCGGTATGGCCAATCTGGGGACCGCACTGGAAGTGCTGGGCCAGCTTGATGAAGCCGAAGCGGTGCTGTCGCGTGCCCTTTCCCTGGATGCCTCCCATGCGGAGGCCTGGGGCAATCTGGCCCTGTGCCGACTCCAGCGTCGGCAGGTGGGAAGTGCCATGGCCGATCTGGATCGGGCACTGGCATTGGACCCCGATCTGGCCAATGCCAGGATGAGCCGGGCGCTGCTGTTGCTGGAGCAGGGGCACCTGGGAAAAGGCGGCGCAGATTATGAAAGCCGTTTTGCGGCTGGTGAGGCGCGGCCACAGCGGACCTTTACCGTTCCAGCCTGGCAGGGGGAAACGTTGCCGGAGGGCAGCTTGCTGCTTTGGCGGGAGCAGGGGCTGGGGGACGAGTTGATGTTCGCCAGCTTTTATCACGCCGCCGCCGCGCGCGTTGGCCAGTTGATCATCGAATGTGACAAACGGCTGCTGGGCTTGTTCACCCGCAGTTTCCCCACGCTGACAGTTCGGCCGGAGCCGCCATTGCCGCCGCCGGGCAGTCCGCCGGAACAGCCCCAGGCGCAACGGCACTGCCCGGCCGGCACGCTGCCCGCCCTGTTGGCCGGGGAGGCGCTTTCCGCTTATCAGGGCAGCCCCTATCTGGTGCCGGACCGTCGCCGCACTGCTGTGATGCGCGATTGGTTGAATAGTCTGGGGACCGGGTTACGGGTCGGATTGTGCTGGCGGTCGCGGCTGATGACGCACCGGCGGCTGGCCAGCTATGGCGCCCTCGACTGGTGGGCGCCCCTGCTGGCGGAGCCCGGCGTAATACCGATCAACCTGCAATATGGTGCCCTGCCGGAGGAGATCGGGCTGTTGGAATGTCAGGCGGGTGCGCGCCTGCACCAGGCTCCCGGGCTGGATTTGACCGACGATCTGGAGGGGGTGGCGGCGCTGATTGCCAACCTGGATCTGGTGATCACCGCCCCAACTGCAATTGGTGAAATGGCTGGAGCGCTGGGTGTGCCGGTCTGGCGGACCGGCGGGATTGGTGACTGGTCGCGGCTGGGAACGGCCGTTCGCCCCTGGTTTGCTTCCCAGAAATTGCTGCCGGCGCCAGCGGGAAATCTGGAACATGCTATGCGCAGTGCCTATAATATGTTGCAGCGACTGCGGTCATAACCAACCTGATCGGTGGTCAAGGCGGCTATTGCAACGACTGTTGGTGGTGCTATCCTGCACACCTATACTTTTGTAATAAGGCGGACGGATCGCTCTTCGGATTAGCGAGTGTTAAGCTGAAGCCGGTTTGAATGCGTGAAGGTGGACGACGTGTCGGCAGCAGGCTTGCAGTTCGGCCTCATCGCGCCGGTGGCGCAGCGCGCTGATCTTGGCGCGGTGGAGGAGGTTGACCGCCGCACGGCGACTATTTTTTTCTGTGACATCGTCAATTCCACTCAGTGGATTGCCCCCAGCGATCCGGAAGATGCGCGCGATCTTCTGAAAGGGGTGATTGATGTGATGGTGCGGCACATCCAGCGTTATGGCGGCACGGTCTGCCAGCGGCTGGGTGATGGCGTCTATGCCGTGTTCGGCGCGCCGGCGGCACAGGAAAACCATGCGGTACGGGCCTGTGCCGCCGCTGACGCCATCGTACGGGAGATCGCGCGCAGCCAGGCCTGCGCTGTGCGTGTCGGCCTCTGCTCCGGGGAGATCGTCTGGGATGGCAGCGCCCTGCGTCACCAGAACGGATCGCCCGCTGTAGGCCGCGCCGTTCATGCTGCTGCCAAATTGCAGCAGGCGGCCCTGCCCAACAGGGTAAGGCTGTCCGACAGCACGGCCGCCCTGGCCGCCGACTGGATGGATATGCGGGCGGGCGATACATTGTCGCTGACGGCCCTGGACAAGATCGGCACCTTCGAATTGCTGGGCGTGCGCCGCCGTCGCCTGCATCGTGGCCAGCAACTGCCCATGGTGGGGCGGGAGGGGCTGCGGCGTACCCTGTCCATCGCTTTGTCGGCGCTGTCCGGTGGTGCCCAGACGCCGCCAGCCAAACCCGTTCCCCTCATGCATATCGTCAGCGGGGAAGCTGGGCTGGGCAAGTCCCGTCTGTTGTCGCTGCTGGCGGCGGAGGCGCGGTGGCGCGGCGCTCGGGTCATCGAATGGTCAATTTCCGCCATTGAGCCGGTGGGCGCCCCCCAATTGCTGCAGGAACTGGTGGGGGAGTTGCTGGATCGTCCTGTTGCTCCCGAGATGGCGGACAGTCTGGCGACCATCGTGGCGGCCGGTGTGTCGCGCCCGCTGGCGGAGGCGCTGGCCACTTTGCTGCACCCCCAGTCCGGCGGCGCGTCTGCAGCGGCTGCGGCGGAGCGTTTATCCACGGCCGCCCGCGCGGTGGCGGAACTGGCGGTGCTGGCGGCGCGCCGACGCCCCATCTTGCTGGTGGTAGAGGATTTACACTGGGCAGGGAGTGAGTTGCTGGCGGTGCTGAGCGCGCTGCTTCGGCGTTGTGCCGGGGAACCAATCCTGGTTCTGGGCAGCAGCCGCAATGTCCGTCCACCGGAAATGCTGACGGAGGCGGGGGAGATCCAGGGTCATATCCTGGCGCCTCTGAATGCCGCTGATGCCCAGGCATTGCTGGACAGCTACATGGGGCGTGATCCGGCGCTGGAGCCGATCAAGGAGGAGTTGCAGCGCCGGGCTCAGGGCAATCCCTTTTTCCTGATTGAATGTGTGCGGGTTCTGGTGGATCAGGATGCGCTGGCTGGTCCTGTCGGTGGTATGAAACCGGGCATACCCACGGCGCGCCGTCTGCCGAATACGGTGCAGGCCCTGCTGGCCGCCCGTACCGACCGGCTGGCACCCGACGCGCGTGATGTGCTGCGGGCAGCGGCCGTCATCGGCCCCACCTTTGATGTCGGTCTGCTCTCCGCCCTCACCGGATGCACGGTGCCCAGCCTGCCCCTGGCCGGCCTGTCTGATGCCGGGCTGATTGATGAAACACGCCTGCTGCCGCGCCTGGAATATAGTTTCCATCATGCGCTCATGCATGAGGCGGTTTATGAAGGTATCACCCGGCGGGAGCGGCAGCGCCTGCATGGGCGGGTGGCCGCATTGCTGGATGGCGGCGTTTTTGCGCAATTGCCGGGCCGGCTTGCCGCCCAGGCGCGCCATGCCGACCATGCCAAGCTTTGGCCGGTGGCGGTGCAGGCCGGCCGGGCGGCCGGGCAGGAGGCATTGCAACGCTCGCTGGCGGCGGAGGCCGTATCGCTGTTTGCCCTGGCCGTGCGGGCCAATGACCAACTGCCACAGGATGTAGAGGCCGCCCGAACCGGGATTGATCTGCGGCTGATCCTGGCCCGGGCGGCCATGCCGGCGGGGGATCGTGACCGCGCCATGGCGGAATTGGAACGCGCGGTGGAACTGGCCCATCAGGCCGGGGATGAGGGCCGGGCGCTTGCCGGGCTGGTGCAGCAGGTCAGCTACGAATGGGTTTATGGGGGGCTGCGCCATGCCCTGGTCCTGGCCGACCGGGCCTTGCTGCTGTCAGGCGGCGGACAGGCTGCCCGCGCCCATCCGGAGGTGCAGATCCTGGCGGCCTGCTGCCATATCGAAGCCGGCAATCTGGAACAGGCGCAGACCCTGCTGGATTTCGCCGACCGTGCGGATGCCTGGCAGGGCCATCATCCGGGCCGTTTCATGATGGTGGATGGCGCGATGCTGATCGCCATCATGCGGGCCCGCTGTCTGGTCCATCAAGGACAGGATCCGACAGCGGAGCTGCAACAGGCGTTGCAGTTGGCGGATGCCGGAACCTATCCGTTCAACCGCATCTATGTGCGCGTCTATGCGGGGGAGATTTTGCAAAGGCAGGGGCGCTATCCTGAGTTGCTGGCCCTTTGCAACGACGCCCTGTCCATCTCCGCCGCTGCCGCCTCACCGCTTTTGGATGATGTGCTCCATGCCAGGCGCGGCCTGGCCTTGATTGAACTGGGGCGGAGCATTGATGGGCTGGCCGAGATTGATCAGGCGGAGCGCAGTGCCGCAGAGCGTGGGGCCGTCCTCCATGCATCGCTGGCTAAATTCTGCCGTATCCGTGGCCTGAACCGCATGGGGTTGCGACGGGATGCTGAACAGGAACAGTTGCGGCTGGAAGCCACTGTCCAGCGTTATGGCTACGGCCTGCTGAGTCGTTTGCTGGGCGAAGTGACATAACCACCCCAATGACAGCAGAAGGCCCGAACCCTTCTGATCAAGCCCGGATTTCCGGTTGCCGGGGTGTGCCAAGGGTCATGCCCATGGCTTTTGCCGGCAGGGGCAGCACGCTGAATTTCCCGACGGCCCCTCACAAATCCAAGCTCAACGCCGTTCCCGGCCGGGTGCTGTGGTCGTGCCAATGCAGGTTGCAGCGAGGCTCGTACAGGTCGGCCTGACCCAGTTCGACGGTGCGATCATTGCTGTGCTTCTTGAAGCTCTTATGCGCGTCATGGCCGCAGACGGCGCAACGGGCGCGCAGTTTCTGGATGCCGTCGGCCATGGCGGCCAGGGTTGCGGTCAGGGGAAAGGCGCGGCCCCGCCAGTCCATATCCAGCCCCGCCACGGCCACATCAATGCCGCGCGCCAGCAGGCTGCGCACATCCTCCACCAGATCGCCCTGGTAATGCGGGTCGGTGCAGAACTGCACTTCATCGATGAAGACGGCGGCGATATTGTCGGGAACGGGTGGCATCCGGGTGATGGGCATGGCGTCAAAGCCGATGCCATCATGGTTCACCACCCGGTCCTGCCCATAGCGCACATCAAAGGCCGGCTTCAGCAGCATGATATGGGAGCCGGTACCGTGCGTGTACCAGATGGCTCGCTTCAATATCTCCGTCGATTTGCCGGAGAACATCGGTCCGCAGATCACCTCCAGCTTCCCGTATCGCATCCGCCAAGCCTTTCCGAACCCGCATTTCCAGAGGCGGCGATCTATAGGCGAGATCGCCAAAGCGTGCCATTAAAAGTGAAAGATGCGATTCTGGATATGGCGAGATGCAGGGCTGGACTGAAGGTTATGTAACAGAGATCGGCTACACTCATGGGTTCCACGTGGAACTGTTGCCATGGGAGATGGCGGCGGCCCTGCCCGATGCCCCGATCCGCCCAGACCAGCCCTTTGATTATTGTGAACTGGGCTTCGGCCAGGGGTTCAGTCTGGCCCTGATGGCGGCGGCCAATCCGCAGGCCCGCTTCTGGGGCAATGATTTCAACCCCGACCATGTGGCCCATGTCCGGGGACTGGCCGACGCGGCGGGGTTGACCAACCTGACGGTCAGTGGGGCGGGGTTTCGTGAGTATCTGCACGAATATCTACCTGCCTTCGACATCATCGCCCTGCATGGCGTCTGGTCCTGGGTGGGGCCAGTGGCACGGGCGGATGTGGTGCGCTTCATTGATGCCAGGCTGAAGCCGGGTGGGCTGGTCTATATCGGCTACAATGTGCTGCCGGGCTGGGCACAATATCTGCCGCTGCGCCGGCTGATGCTGGAGCAGGCAAGGCGGGAGGATGGCAGCCTTCCCGCCCGCATCGCCGCCGCCCTGGATCTGGCCGGGCGGCTGGAAGGGCAGGGGGCGGAATATTTCCGTATCAACCCCACACTTTCCCCCCGTCTGGCCCAGTTGCAGGGTCGCCCCGCCCAATATCTGGCGCATGAGTATTTCAATGAGAGTTGGGAGCCGGTCTATTTCGCTGATATTGCTGCCGATCTGGCGGCCATTGGGGTGCATTTCGCCGGACAGCGCCGGGCGTCTGACCGGTGGGAGGCGGCGCTGCAGGCACCCGCCATCGCGGCGGCGGCGGGGCCGGGGGGTGATGATCCCGTGTTTGCGGAGCTGCTGCGTGATTATCTGACCAACCGGCCTTTCCGCCGCGACCTGTTCCGCCGCGCCGGGGGAACTGCGGCAACGCCTGACCCTGATCCCTGCTGGGCAGCGCTGGGCCATCCACGGGATCTGCCACGCCGTGCCACCCTGCCCGGTGGCAGCGTGGTGGAGCCGGATTGGGAATTGTCGCATGACATTCTGGCCAGCCTGCAGGCGGGACCGCTGCCGCTGTCGGTGCTGCAGGCCCGCCACGGCACGGCAGTGCCGGGGGCGCTGGGCCTGCTGACGGCCCTGGACTTGCTGACTCCGGCCTTGCCGCCTGCGGGGCTGTCGGCAAGGGCAATGACGGCGCAACGGCTCAACGCGGTGATCCTGCACCAGGCCTTGCAGCTTGACCGGCTGCAGGCGCTGGCCTGCCCGGTCACCGGCGGCGCCATCGCGGTCGATCGGGTGGAACAGCTTTTCCTGCAGGCCCTGCACCAGCAGGCAGCCTCCCCCCCGGAGGCCGCCTGGGCGGCCCTGGCCGCGGTGGGGCAGCGGCTGCTGCGCGATGGACGCCTTTTGGAAACACCCAAACAGAATCTCGTGGAACTGGAGGAACGCTGGCAGCGTTTCCGCCAGCGCCGGCTGCCGCTGCTGTGCAGCCTTGGTGCGGTGCAGCCGTAAAGCAGGCGACCTCCAGCAAGGGGCTGGACACAGCAGAAAGACCCGGCGCGTTATTCCACTGACGGGCAAAACGCTCCCCGCCTGTTGTATTCTTCAACTGCTGCTGCTGCATCTGCAACCTGGCAATACCGCATGTGCGGTGCGATGGTTGTCACGCCAGGCGCTGTTTCCGATCCATTGAAAACATCTCTATGGAGAGCCGGCGGACAGTGGTAAATTCCACTAGTGGTGCGGTGCAATAAATTCGCCAAACTTTTTGTCTGCCGCATCATTCGCGCGTTCCCCCCCGTTGCTTCGCGTACCGCTTTGCATGGAGATCTGGACCTATGCCGCGTAAGCCCAAGAATGCCGAAATCACTGTCGCCACCCTTGTCGAAACCACCCCCGCCGACCCGGTGATGCCGCAGCCGGCGTCGCCCCGGAAGCCGCGAGCGCCGAAGGCCAAGGCACCGGCGGAAGCGGCTACAAAAGCCTCGACCGGCAAGACGAAGAAGCCGGTGGCTCCTGTCGCCGCCGCCGCTGATCCGGCTTCTGTTCAGCCCACTACCGAACAGGTCGCGTACGAGGCCTATCTGCTCTGGCTAGGTGAAGGCCGACCAGAGGGCAAGGATATGGAACATTGGCTGGTGGCCGAACAAATTGTCCGCAGCCGCCTGTCATTGCTGTCCGCCGCGGTTCATACTGCCTGACGGTAAGGGCCTGTCGCCCTGGTGCGATGCGGCTCCGCCGCTGTGGGCGCGTCGGCCATGATGGTGCTGCCGCGAGAAATCTGAAGGAAAAAGAAACTGCCAGGGGGCGTGTCAACACCCCCCCTTGGCAGAACTGTGATCATCCGCCCGCATCCCGGGCGGATTTTTCTTTATATAACCTGATCGACTGATCGACTGATCCGCTGGCCCGGCCAAGCTTGCCGTTTCCGGCTTTTCCACCGGGAAGAAATTGCCGATGGGATTCTTCCGTATGTTTTTTTAATATTTAAATCAATAACTTAAGTTTCCCCCTGCTCTTGGCCCGTTCATTGCATTGAGGGCTGGTGACCGATCCATCCGGGGTCTGTCGCTGCCCGGTCGGGCCGCCATCAAGGGATAGGGACGATGACCAGCCTTTTCGGCGTTCTCAACAACACCGCCAGCAACCTGCGCATGATCCAGGGGCAGCTGTCGGTCGTTGCCGAGAACGTGGCCAGTGCTGACGATCCCAACCGTTCCCGCCATGTGCTGGAGCGGACCATCGATGCCAGTGGCAACCCGATGGTGGCGCAGTACCGGCGTGAGGTGGATGTGGCGCTGCGGGTACAGTTGCAGCAGACAATTTCAGAGGAGTCCAACGCCAGCACCCTGTCCAGCTATATGCGCAAGGTGACGGACCTGCTGGGCACCACGGCGGGTACGCCGCCGCTGACGGATTCCATGCAGAAATTCCAGGCGGCCTGGATGGAGCTGGAAGCCACGCCGGAAAGCACGGTGGCGCAAGGCCAGATCGTGACCTATGGCGATGACGTCGCCCGCGAACTGCGGCGGCTGACCCTGGGTGTCGGTGATCTGAAACGCGAGATCGATACGGATATCCAAGGCTCCGTTGACCAGCTGAACACCGCCCTGACCACGATCGACAAGCTGAACGACGATATCCTGGCCAGCAAGGGTGCTGGCGAGTCGACGATGAATCTGGAGGATAAGCGCGACCAGCTTATCCGCGAAGTATCCAGCCTGATGAGCGTCCGCACGGTGGAGCGGGGGGATGGCAAGCTTTCCATCTTCACTTCTTCCGGTGTCTCGCTGCTGGATGCTGCACCGGTGAAGTTCAGCTATTCTAATGGGATGCTGCGGTCTTCCGGCAGCGACCGGGCGCTGAATGACCAGATCAATGACGGCAAGCTGGGTGCCTTGCTGCAAATGTCTGCCGACGGTTCCACCGCTATACCGCCGCAGCCGGCCAGCACCCAGCCTGGGGCAGAGATCATCCGCAAGCTGAATTCCCAGCTTCAGGGTTTGGGCGAGGCCTTTCTGGGTTCCACCAAGCCGGGGGAACCCACCAGTTTTGCCGACGCTTATAATCAGGCCAGCCCCGCCTTGGACCATGAACAAGCCAACCGCTTCTTCGTCGGCAATGGGGCGGGCGATATCCAGCTCAATCCGGCTTTATTGTCCGGGGAGAAGCAGATCAAGCAGAGCGCCATCACCGGGGTGACACAGTCCTTGTCTGCATCCGGCCGTTCCCTTAACGCCGATGGGTTGCGCATCACCAGCGTCAGCTACTCCTCCATGGTTTCCACCGTCATTGGTTCCTGGAGCACCAATGCCAAGGTGACGCATGAACAGGCGACAATCGCCACCGATTTCAAATCGCAGCTGGACAGCCGGTACAAGAACAATACCGGCGTCAACATGGACGAGGAGATCGCCATGTTGCAGGTGCTTCAGCGCAATTACTCCGCCGCCGCCCGCGTCATGCAGACGGTTAACAATATGCTGGACGCTATCGAGGGCATCGTCAGATGACACGGATCAGCAGCTATGGCAGCTACCTCTCGACGCTGGGGGGACTCACCAATGGGCAGCGGCAGATTGATGACCTGTCGTCACAGCTCAACACGCTCAAAAAATCGGTCGATGTGTCCGCCTATGGCACGCAGACGCAGCGGTTGCTGGACCTGCGCGCCGATTATGCCAAGCGTCAGGCCTATACGAACACCATCGACCAGTCGATGACGCGGGTGAAATCCTACAACACCATCATGGAGCGGATGGTGAAGATGGCATCGGAACTGAGCAATGTCAGCCGCCTGCCGCAGGGGCCGGGCGCGGTGCGTGTCAGCTCCGTCATCAATTCCAATGCCGAAAGCATGAAGGTGACGATCGACCAGATCAATTCCAGCTTCAAGGCAGAGGCGACCTATACGGTTTCCGCTGTGCCCAGCAGCACCGGTCCCGCCGGCAGCTTCGATGTGACGGTCACCGACGGGCTGGGCGGCAAATCCACCAATACGGTCAACCTGAAACAGGTGCCACCCCAGGTGGATGCCGACCGCTTCATCATCAATGGCGGTCCTGGCGAAGGTGCCGTGATCAAGTTGAATTTCGAGGAACTGGCCGGCGGCGGTACCTCCACCTTTGATGTCACCTGGCCTGATCTTGCTTCCACCAAGTCGCTGATCAAGGGCATGACGACTGAACTGCAGTCCATGCTGAATGAGAAGGTGGGTGACCGGTACATTTTCGCCGGATCGCGTCTTTCCACCAAACCGGTGGGTGACATCATCTCTGCCAAGCAGATCATGAGCACTACCCTGGTGGGTGCTCGCGGAGATCCTGGCGAGGTGTTTGAGATGACGCTGAATGGTCAGCGCTTCACCTATACGACCACGGGCAAGGAAAAATCGCTGGATGAGGTGCTGACCAATGGCGATGGCACCGGCCTTGTTGACCAGATGAAGGCGGTGCAACCGCCCTTCAATGTCACCTTGTCGGTCAGCAATGGCATTGTTACCGCGACGGCCAAGGATGTTGCTGATAAATTCACCATGTCCTCAGCCGTCTATGATAATGGTACCCATAACAATACCATAGAGCCGGCGCCAGGTGCCCTTGACCCCGGCCAGGCGCCCTACACGATCCAGACAGCCAGTGAAACCCAGACGCAGATTGATCATGTGAAGCTGCATGGTGACGAGGCTGATGTTGGCGACGTGTTCAACGTTTCCATCGGTGCCCGTACCATTGTGCAGAATGAAAATGCACCGCCGAAGGTCATTGTTGCCGGCCCGACAAAATACTCATATGCCATCAGCCCGGCCGACACCGACATCCTGAACGGCAATGCGCCGGTGCCCGCAGGTTTCACCGCCCCCAGCTCCATGTCGAACTGGGTGGCACAGAAGCTGACGGCGCAGATCAATGCTGATCCAGCCACCACCGTAACGGCCAGTATTGATCCGGCGGACGATACCAACATCATCCTGACAGCCAAGGTCAATAACAGCCAGTTCCAGACCACGGCCAGCATCAACAATGCTGGCAACAGTGCGCGGCTGGTCACCAATGAAATTCCGCCGCTGGCCAACCAGGATGTTTTTGCCGACCTGGCGGCCCCGCCCAAGCTGCCCTTCTATGATACTGAGTTCACCCAGCAAACCGATAACAGCGCTGCCTATGACCAGGCACGCATGACGGTGGATGAGGGGCTGCCGGTAACCTACGGGGTCAGCAGCAATGATCCCGCCATCCAGAAACTGGTCAGCAGCCTGCGCCGGCTGACCCAGGCCGTGGCGCAGCCCGGCCGCTACAGCGAAATCATGAGTGAGGGCCGCGATCTGGCCATCGCTGCCCAGAACGAACTGAAAGGTGTCTCTGCTCGTGTGGTCAATGCAGCCACCACGATGGAGAATGCCCAGACCCGCCACACCACCGCCATGGCCAAAGCCACAAACGAAATGGCCCAGATCGAGGGTGTGGACGAAAATGAAGTGGCCGTAAAATTGCAAGCGGCCCTTGGTCGTCAGCAAACTTCCTACGCCGTGACCGGGCGCACCGCCTCCCTGTCACTGGTGAATTTCCTGTCCTGATCCTGTTCCATCCCTTCAAACCTGTTTCAAGCAAAAGGAGAACCGACATGAACGCCTTCACTGAATCCTCCCAGTTCACCATTTCCGCTCCCGAGGCCGCCGGGATGCCGGCCCAGGACGAGGTGGTGCGCACCCGCCTGTTCGATCAGTTCAATGCCTTCTGGCTGAACGCCATCCACGAAGGTGCGCCCTATGACATGATCGGCACCATGTCGGTGACGGCCGCCATTTACGGCCTGCTCGCCAAACATGGCACGGAAACCACGGCCGGCTTCCTGGATGGGCTGGCCAGCGATATCCGTTCCGGCATGTTCTCCATCCCGCGCCCCAACTGATCTTGCCGCAGCGCCCCCGGTTGGGGGGAGAGTTTCAAAGGGCCGGTTCCCCAAGGGGACCGGCCCTTTTGCTTGGGGTCTTGCCGAGGGATCGGCAAATCCGGCACGGAGCCGATCGGCAAAAACCGCCGGGCACCGGGTAGCGGCAGAGCGTGCCGGGTGGGGTGATACAGAAAATCCTTTTAAATCAGCCAATTGTCTCTCGTCGTCGGTTGGCATCACATTTGCTTTAGTCTTCCCGACACGCCATTATTCCAACGGGAGTTCTCCCATGAGCATCTTCGGCTCCTTGACCACTGGTATTGCCGGTTTGCAGGCTCAAGCCGCTTCGCTTGGCCACATCTCCGACAATATCGCCAATTCGCAGACCACCGGGTACAAGCGGGTCGATACCGCCTTTACCAATCTGGTGCTGCAATCCAATGCGCGCACCCATAGTCCCGGTGGTGTGGTCGCGCGTCCGTCCTACGCCAACAGCGTGGCCGGCAACATCTCCACGGTGGATCGCACCACCAATCTGGCGGTGCGTGGTCAGGGCTTCTTCAGCGTCAGCCGCCTGACGGAAGTCAATGGCGTTGCGACGCCGACGCAGGAGCGCTTCTATACCCGTGACGGCAGCTTTGAACTGAATGATAATCGCACGCTGGTCAATCGTTCCGGCTATGCGCTGAACGGTTATATCTATAGTGAGGCGAGCAATTCCTTCACCACGACGGCTTCGCCCATTCAGGTGACGGCGGATATCGACAGCCCGGTGCCGACCAAGAATATCACGCTGAAGGCCAACCTGCCGAAAGAACCCCAGGCCGGCACGCCGATCCAGCCGACCACCATTCAGATCTATGACGCGACCGGCACGCCGCGCGACATCACCCTGGGGTGGCGCCCCGGCCAGTCCGCTGGTTCCTGGCGCCTGTCCATTGACACGCCGGGTGCGACCGGTAAGCTGCCCCTGTCCGGCAACCTGACCGGCTTCCCGGTCAATGCCGCCTCCACCAGCCTGACGCAGGGTGCCGAGGCCCGCCAACAGATCGACGAGGTGCAGTTCACCTCCCCCAAAGGTGATGGCGCTTTCAAGATCGGTGATACCTACAAAGTCACCGTGAACGGGGCGGATTTTACCGAAACGATTACCCCGACCAACGCTTCCCAACTGTCGAACCTGACCGGTGTTGCCCAGTCGCTGGCCGACAAGATTAACGCCTCCGTACCGCCTGCAGGCGTCAACGCCGTTGTCAGCGGTGGTCGCCTGCGTCTGACGGCTGCCAATGCCGGTACCGGTTTCACCCTGGCCACCAAAGTGACCAACGGGGCCCCCACCGCAAACACGGTGAACAGCCCCGTTACCACGGCCGCCACCGCGACCCAGCCGCAGCAGAGCGTGTTAACCTTCGCCGGTAGCTCCATCGATATCGGGGACGTCTTCACCGTCAATGTCGATAACACGACCAACAAGATCTATAAGGTGGAAGTGACGGCGGCCAATGTCGGCCAGCTGAAGGATCTGAACGGTGTCGTCCAGGCGCTGGCCTCCCAGATCAACGCCAATTCGGCTGGCGAAAAAGTGGTGGCCTCGGTTTCGGGTAATGCCCTGGCGTTGCGCAGCACCAGTGCTGGTGACAGTTTCAGTGTAGGCGATCAGGTGGGCGAGACGATTACGCCCAACAATGCCGGCGTGCAGCAGGTTACTCAGCTCTCATATCCCGACCGTGCGCCGGTGGCGGGCGATAAGTTGAGCCTGACCGTTGATGGGCAGACCTATTCATACGAGTTGACAGCAACGGATCTCGACCCTGCCACCAGCCCACTGCCACAGCCGCCAACGATGTCGGATGCGCTGTCGACTTTCCTGCTCCCCACCATCAGCAGCTCAAACTTCACGGCTACTGTCACCGGTAATCGGCTGGTGCTGACGGCCGCCACGCCCGGTACCGGTTTCAATGTCACGGCGCGTGACAAGCTGATGCAGCCGTCGGTCACCAATGCAGCTGCCGCCGACAATACAACCTTCGTCAGCTCCCTGCAGGGGAATGTCGGCGGGGGGCGTCAGACCCAGCGCATTTCCATCTCGGGCGTTCCGGGTGATGTCGGGGCCGTCTATTCCGTGACATTGCGCAGCCCCAGCCCCATCCAGGCCGAACCGACGGCGCAGCGTGGCACCACCACCGTCCAGGCAACCGCAACCAAGGCCCAGGTGACGGAACTTAGCTATCCTGATCGCGCCCCGGCGGTGGGGGATATTTTCAGCCTTACCGTCAATGGTTCGCTGGCGACCTATGGCCCCCTGACGCAAGCTGAGATTGACGGATTGCCGCAACCGCCGACGATGACGGATGCGTTGAACACGTACTTCCTGCCCCAGATCACCAGCACGGATGTCACCGTTGCTGTGGTGGGCAATAAGCTCCAGCTGACCGGCGCGGCCGTCGATCCCGTTACCGGTGCCAACAAGCCATTCAATGTCACCGATACCGACGCGATGGTCACCGATCCGACATCGCAAAAGTTCGATTTCTCCAGCGCCACGGCAACGCCGGTTCTGGGTAACGTCTATGCCGTTACCATGAATGGCACCACCTATTCGACACAGATCACGGAACAGAATATCGGGGATTTCCCCGATCTTAAGAGCGTGATGGATGGCCTCATCACCAAGGTGAATAATGATTTCGGATCGCCAGTCAGCGCCACGGCCATCACCAATGATAATGGCGATACGACCGGTATTGTGTTGACGGCCAAGGATGCCAGCATCAAGCTGGATGGCACCCAGAAGACCTTCCCCAGCTTCAGCAAGACCATCCCCTACACCACGACCGGGAAGGAGGTTTCGCTGGATGAAATCGCCACCAATCTGGCGGCTGCGGTCAATAAGGAGCCCGGCATCCCGGTGCGGGCGACGGCGGTTGGCGGCGTTTTGACCATGACGGGGAATGAAGATGGGCTGGCTTTCCTGGCAGAGCCTAATTCCACCCTGGGCTCGACGCCGGCCCACGTCACCTTGAACTTCGGCGGCACCTTGCCCAGTGGGGAACAGGTCAAGACGGGTACGCTGTCCAGCCTGTCTTCCGCCAATGTCGGTGAAGGTAATGCCCGCGTAACGGCGGTGACGGCGGCCGGGCAACCGGCACAGGTTTCCTTCGACGTGGATTATGGCAACGGGCCACAGACCATCACCCTGGATGTCGGCACCTTCGGTGAGGCCACGGGCCTGACCGAGTTTAACGGCAGTCAGATCAACGTCATTTCCCAGCTTCAGGATGGCAGCCCGCAGGGTACCTTCAAGGATGTGGAAGTGCGGGAAAATGGTGATGTGGTTGCCAATTACGACAATGGTCGCCGCCGCATCATTGCCCAGGTGCCGCTGGTCCTGTTCAACAATCCCAATGCCCTGGGCCGGGAAAGCGGTGGCGTGTTCACGGAATCGGCAGAGAGCGGTCGGGCGCGGTTCAACGATACGGGCCAGAATGGCTCCGGCACCATCGCGGCCAGCAGCATTGAAGGCTCCAACGTGGATATCGCGCAGGAATTCACCAAGCTGATCGTCGCTCAGCGTTCCTATACGGCCAATACCCGCGTCATCACCACCACCGACGAAATGCTGACGGAGACGATCAACTTGAAACGCTGATCCAGCGGGCGGCACCGGCCCCTTACCCCAGGTGCATGGCGTGTCGATCCCGGCCCCGCAAGGGGCCGGGATTTCGCGTTTATGGCATACAAGCATCAGTCGGCGAGGGCGCCATGCCAGGGCCCGTCTGGCCAAAATACGGAAAGCGAACTATCTTGCTGCGATAGGTTCTTCTCTCTGCGCCGTGTCATATGTCTGTCTCTGGCCTGTCCACTCTGTTGGGTGCTGCGTCGCCGCGCGTCGGCGGCGGTGGGGCAGCCGCGTCTGGACAGAAAGCGCTGTCCAACGAACAGCAGCAGCAGGTTCAGAAGCTGCAGAAGACCGACGCGCAGGTGCGCCAGCATGAACAGGCGCACAAGACGGCCGGTGGCCCCTATGCCGGGGCGATTCAACTGGAATATACCACCGGTCCGGATGGGCGCCGTTACGCCACGGCTGGCGAGGTGCCGATTGACGCCTCCCCCGTCCGCAACAACCCGGAAGCCACCATCACCAAGATGGAGGTGGTCAAGCGGGCGGCGCTGGCCCCCCCTGACCCATCGCCGCAGGACCGGGCTGTTGCCTCGCAGGCCGACGCCACCAAGGCTGAGGCGCAGAATGAACTGCGGGATAAGAAGCAGGATGACGGCGGTGGGGATGCTGACCAGGAACGGCCCAATCCCGCATCCCCGTTACTGAACCGGCAGGCGCAGGCCGCCTATGGCTTGGCTGCTGCGGTGTCGGCGACACCGGCAAAGACTGCAGCTCCGGGGCTGAATATCACGGCGTGAAACATGTCAATTCACGTGAAACATCTCCCCGCCCCGGTCAGGACGGGGAGATGCGGGGCTGATCAGCTGGCTTTCGGCAGGGCCTTTTCCACCGCCGTCAGGAATTCGGCATTGTCGGGCTCGATCTTGGAGGGGAAGGCCGCCACCAGCGTGCCGTCGGGCGCCAGCAGATACTTGTGGAAGTTCCATTTCGGCTCGCCCTTCTGGGCGGCCACCCACTTATAGAACGGGTGGGCCTGGGCACCCTTCACCGGTTCCTTGGTGGTCATGGGGAAGTCGATGGCGAAATTGACGTTGCAGAACTCCTTGATCTCCTTGTCGGAGCCGGGTTCCTGCCCGCCAAAATCATTGGAGGGAACGCCCACCACGACCAGCCCCTTGTCGCGGTACTTTTCCCACAGGGTCTCCAGCCCCTTATATTGCGGGGTATAACCGCACATGGAGGCGGTGTTCACCACCAGCACGGCCTTGCCCTTATACTGGGACAAGGGCAGCGCCCCACCCTCGATGGCCTGGAAGGTGAAGTCATAGGCGTTTTCGGCCTTGGCCGGGGTGGCCAGGGGACCAAAGCCCGCCAGCAGGGCCAGCCCGGCGCAAAGCCCCATGAAGGCGCGGCGGGTGGAAGAACGACTCACCAGTTCCATGATCTCACCTGATCGGTTGGCATTGTGCATGTTGGCAAAACCCCGCGCCGTCACCGGCGGCTTGGTTTAACCATTATTTAGGGGCTTAAGCGTCGCCGTCCAGTGTTTCCCGCACTTTGGCAGCCAGCGCATCCAGCCCGAATGGTTTCTGCAGAAAATGGGTGCCGGGGTCCAGCACGCCATTATGGACGACCGCGTTGCGGGTATAGCCGGTGGTGTACAGCACCTTCAGCCCTGGCAGCAGAGTCTGTGCCTTGTCGGCCAGCTGGCGCCCGGTCATTTCCGGCATGACCACATCGGTGAACATCAGGGAAGGCCGGCAGCCCGCTTCGATCAGCGACAGCGCCTCCAGCCCGCTGGCGGCCTCCACCACCGTATAGCCCAGTTCCCGCAGGGCTTCGACGGAGAAGCGGCGGACCCGTTCCTCATCCTCCACCACCAGCACCACCTCCCCCGGCCGGGCCACCTGTCCCGGCTTGGGCTCGCTGCGGCGCTGATAGGGCAGGGCATCGCCATAATGGCGGGGCAGATAGACTTTGACGCAAGTGCCGTGGCCCGGTTCTGAATAGATTTTCACATGGCCGCCGGACTGGCGGACAAAGCCGAAGACCTGTGACAGGCCCAGCCCGGTACCGCGGCCAACCCCCTTGGTGGTGAAGAACGGGTCGAAGGCGCGGGCCAGCACCTCTGGCGTCATGCCGTCACCCGTGTCGGTCACGGCGATCAGCACATATTGGCCCGGCTGCACCTCATGTTCGGCGCCATAGGCATCGTCGATGAAGGCATTGGCCGTCTCAATCGTCAGCCGCCCGCCGCCGGGCATGGCGTCACGCGCGTTGACGGCCAGGTTGATCAGGGCATTTTCCAGCTGGTTGGGGTCGACATGGGTGCGCCACAGGCCGGCAGCGCGCACCATTTCCACCCGGATCGGTTCGCCGAGCGCCCGCAGCAGCAGTTCCGACATGCCATTGATCAGGCTGTTGGCATCGACGATCTGTGGGGCCAGCGGCTGCTGGCGGGCGAAAGCCAGCAGCCGCTCCGTCAGGGCCGCCGCCCGATGGGCCCCATCCATGGCGCCGTCAATATAGGGGGCGATGTTGGTGTCGCCGCGCGCCAGCCGGCGCTGCATCAGGGTCAGGCCGCTGATGATAACGGCCAGCATATTGTTGAAATCATGGGCGATGCCGCCGGTCAACTGGCCCACCGCCTCCATCTTCTGGGCCTGGCGCAGGCGGCTTTCCGCCTCCAGCAGCTTGGCCGTGCGCTCATTCACTTCGCGCTCCAGCTCCTCGCGTGACCGGGCCAGTACTTCGCGCGCATCCACGATGGCCTGGATGTCGGTGCAGGTGCCGAACCAGCGGACAATCCTGCCATCGCCGTCCCGCACCGGCTGCGCCCGGCCCATGGCCCAGAGATAGCGGCCCGAGCAGTGCCGCATCCGGTATTCGATGCGATAGGGGGCGCCGGTGGCGAGCGAGTTGCGCCAGCATTCCCAGGTCCGCGCCTGATCCTCCGGATGAATGACACTTTCCCAGGCGTCGCCATCACTGGCCCCGCGCGGCAGGCCGGTAAATTCGTACCAGCGGTCATTATAGTAATCGAGATAGCCATCGGCGCGGGCCGACCAGACCATATCATCAATGGAATTGCTGAGCGCCTGCAGGTGCGCTTCGCTGTCCCGGACCCGTTGTTCCGCTTCGAAGCGGTCGGCAATGTCGATGACGGAGCCGATATAGCCCAGGAAGGTGCCATCTTCGGCAAAACGCGGGGCGGCAGCGTCGATGGCCCAGCGATAGACGCCATCAGCCCGCCGCAGCCGGTATTCCAGTCGGAACGGCTCCTCCCGCTCTCCGGCGGCGGCGAAGATGCGTTCGGCTTCTGCCCGGTCCTCCGGATGCACCATCTCCAGCCAGCCCAGACCCTGCCCTTCATCTTGCCCCTGGCCGGTAAATTCGTACCAGGAACGGTTGACATAGGTGCAGAGCCCCTCCTGATCGGTGACCCACATCATCACCGGGGCATGGTCGGCCATATTGCGGAAGCGCGCTTCGCTTTCCCGCAGCCGCCGTTCCCCCAGCACCCGCCCCGTCGTTTCCGAGACGATGCAGAGTACGCCGCCGATGCTGCCATCGGCATCGAAGACAGGGGAATAGGAGATGTCGAAATAGACCGTCTCCGGATAGCCATGCCGTTCGATATAGAAAGGCCGATCGTTGGCGAAGACGGTCTCGCCACTGTCCCGCACCGATTGCAGAAGCGGATGCAGATCGTCCCACAGTTCCGACCAATATTCAGCCGCCGGCCGCCCCAGCGCATCGGGATGTTTCAGGCCGATGGTGGGCGCATAGGCATCATTGTACAGCGCAACGAAGGCCGGTCCCCAGAACAGCACGATCTGGGCCTTGGCGGCCAGCATCAGGCCGACCGTGGTTTTTAAGGCGCCGGGCCAGCCCTCTGGCGCGCCCAGGGGAGATTGCGACCAGTCCTTGCGCTGCATCAGCGCCCCGATCTCCCCGCCACGGGCAAGGAAGGCGGCGGTCTGTTGCGGCATGGTTTCTCCCGTCGGGGTGTGCGGGCCCGGATGCTTTCCCGGAATATACCTTGGAAAACACGGTTAGGGCCCGATGGTCAATTAGTGCCAACGGGTTATACCAATCCCCTTTCCTCAGCGCTGTTCGCCGAACACCTTGCCGGAGATGGCGGGGCTCATGAACTCGCCCAGATTCTTCAGCACCACGCGGAAGAACAGCCGGTCGCCGGTATCGACGCCGGTTCGTTCGGTATAGTTGCGTTCCCCCACCAGTTGGAAGGTCAGGCATTCATCCTGATAGGTGATGGTGGCGCCGCTGCGCAGCGGACCGCTGCCGCCCTTGGACAGATCGCGGCGATGGTTGATCCCAACCGACCAATGCTCGGTGATGGCAGAATTGATCGCCAGGGTCAGTTCCTCGCGGTCGCGCAGGCTGGTACTGCTGGTGATGGTATTGTTGGGGGACTGGGCCAGCTTGTCGATGAAGACATAGCCGCCTGAGACCCGGAACTGCGAGGGGCCAATCGTGCCATAAACATCGTGGAGGCGCTGGGCCAGCGTCTTGCTGTCCAGCCGGAAGGAATAGCTGACATCCATCCAGGGGCTGGGGCTCAGTTCCAGCTTGCCGACCACGTCGGAGCTACGGCGGAGCAGGCCTGAGCTTTCCGGAAAGTCCGTGTCTTTCTGCAGCCGGTAGGATTGACCGACAAACAGCGTGCTGCTGCCGCCGCCAAAGCCGTAGAAGCCGTTCTTCACACCATAGGTGACGCGCTGCCCCCCCTCCAGCCGGTCAATGCCATTATAGCGGGAGGCGCTGAACAGGTTGGTGTAATCGAACTCGATATCCTGGCTGTCCTCGTTGGGGATGGCCGAGCTGGCAGAGATATTGGGGGCGGCCGACAGCATCACCATCGGTTCCACCATATGCTGCACCGTGCCCATCTGGCGGGCCAGCGGCATGGAGACGGTCCATTCCGCGTGCGGGAAGGCGCGCAGCCGCGCCTTGTCACCGCGATCCACCGTGCCATCGGCGCGGCGCAGGTCGGACACCCAGTAGCCGTCGGTGCGCATTTCGGCGTTCAGGGTGGAAACCAGGCCGATGGGGGCGATGTCGCTGCGCCGCCAGCCCAGGGCGCTGGACAGGCGGCGCGTATCATTGCCATCACTGCGCAGCAGCGACAGCAGGCCGGCATCAAACTCCCAACGCCCCCCCAGCAGGCTGCCCGGCTCGCCCAGCAGATTATACTGGGCCATGGGCAACACCACCGGTTCCTCTTCCCGGTTGGCGGGGCGGAGATCCTGGAAATTATAGGCGTTGAAGGAGAAATAATCCCGGCCGCTGAACCGTTCCACGAAGGCGCGGCTGTTCAGGATGTCTTCTGCTGAATAATCATAGCGCAACAGGTGCGTATTGTCGGTAACGCGCCGCAGGTCAAAACCCCAGCGCCAGTTCTGATCGATATCGAACCGGCCATTGGCGAAGATATGGCCCCGGAAGTTCTTTTTCACCACTTCCTGATTGCCGATGATGCGGGGTCGGTCGGCATAGGTGGCGCTGCCCGACAGGTTGAGGCTGCCACTGCCGAAGCGCTGGCGATATTCGCCGCCCAGCAGCAGATCATCCTCCGTGCTGGGGACGGCCTCCAGGGTGAAATCCTTCGATTCGTCGATATCGAAGAAATATTTGATGCGGGCATAGGTGCCCAGATCGGAACTGATACCACCGGCTGGCGGCAAGAAGCCGCTGCGCCGTTCCACTGTGGGGTCGGGATGGCCGAAGAAGGGCATATACATGACCGGAACGCCCAGCACCTCCAGCGTGGCATCACGGTAATAGATATCGTGCTTTTCCTGATCATGGGTGATGCGGGCTGCCCGGATCTGCCAGATGGGCGGCCGCGTCGGGTCGCTGGCGCACAGCTCGCAAGGGGAATAGACGCCCTTTTCCATGCGGGTATAGCGCCCGTCCAGCCGTTCGCCCTGCAGAGCGGCGAACTTGGAATTATCCGACATTAGGATGCGGACTTGATCGACGAAGCCGCGGGAAAGATCGTCCGACAGCTCGGTGTAATTGGCGAACAGCACCTCGCCCGTCGGCTCCAGGATGGAGACATTGCCCGACGCGGTGACGATGTTGGTCTTTTCCGAGAAGCTGACCGTATCGGCCAGCAGCAGGCGCGCCCCCTGGCTCAGCTCCACATGGCCGCGCGCGGTGACGATGCCCAGATCCTCGTCATAATCCAGATGGTCGGCCGACAGCAGCACCGGCTGCCCCTTGCCCTTGTCCGTCTCCGCGCCACCAGGGGCGACGGGGGAGACACCGGGCGTGCCCACCGGGTTGGTCTGCGCCCAGGCCGCCGGCGCACCAAGGGCCAGGGCGGAGCAGAGCAGCAGGCGGCGGAGGCGAAGGGTGGTCGGCGTCATGGGCGGGCCGTCTTGTTCCAACGGGGAGAATCTCATCACTGGGTTTCAGCTTGTCCCCGACGACGGCAACGAAGTCAATGCACGCCGATGGCGGACAGGCCAGCGGCATGGAAGAGGGTGATTGCGGCAAAGGCTTGGCAAAGGCGGCGCTGGCTTTATTCTGCCGCTTCCCGACGGGCTGCTTCTTCCCGGGCGCCGGAGTCGATGGCGTGCCAGGCGGCAGCAATATGGCTGCGCATGACCGAACCGGCCCAGGCGCCGTCGCGCACCTCCATCGCCGCCACGATCTCCAGATGGTGGTTCAGGCTGCGGCGTAGCGCCTCGCGGTCATAGCGATGGAAAGTGCGCAGCACCAGCGGTAGCTCCACCACCTGGGCCATCATGCTGCCCAGCCGCTGGGTGCCGGCCCCCTGCACGATGATGCGGTGAAATTCGCCATTGGCCTCGGCGATGCGGGAGCGGAAATCGGGTCCGCCCTCGGCCTCCAGCGCGATCATCTCTTCTGCCAGCCGGCGCAGCCGCGCCACATCGGCAGGCGGGCAGCGTTCCGCCGCGCGTTCGGCGGCATAGCCTTCCAGTACCCCGCGCAGATCGAAAATCTCCCGGATTTCCGCCATGGTCCAGTCGGCGACAAAGGCGCCATGGTTGCGCAGGAATCGTACCGAGCCTTCGGCATTCAGCCGGCGCAGCGCCTCCCGGATCGGGGTGCGGCTGACGCCGATCCTTTTCGCCAGTTCATCTTCCTTCAGATGCGTGCCGGGCGGGAAAATGCCGACCATGATGGCATCACGGATCTCGGCATAGGCCTTCTCCACCGCATTGCTCATGTTCCGGGCCTCCCTTGATCGCCGTCGTTACGGTCTTGCCTGGGATGGTTATAGCGCCCCTGTGCCCTGACACCAGCCCGCAAGGGGCATCCCCTTGACGGCGGCTTTCGTTGGCACCGCGTCATTCATACAACAGTTCCAATCAAAGTATACAATGTTTGTATCTGACCCCTTGTCGCCTATCCGGCCGCGACACAGAATTATTGCCCTACAGAACGGGTCGCACAACCGGAAATCCGATAAGCGACACCAAATAAATCAAAGAGAACAGCGGAGATAGCGATGAAACATGCCAAGGGACTGCTGTCACGCCTCAGCGCTGGGACGGCGCTGGCGATCTTGACAATTGTATCCAATGATGCGGCGGCGCAGAACGCTGCCCCGCCGCCGGCGAATAATGATATTGTGCTGGAGGAGATCGTCGTGATCGCCCGTCAGCGTAATGAGACGGCGCGCGAAACCCCTGTGGCGGTGGCCGCCTTCACCGCAGACACGATTGAGAAGGCGGGCATTACCGGCCCGGCCGATTTTCTTTCCCTGACGCCCAATGTCAGTTTCCTGCAGACCACCAATGTCGGCGAAAGCCAGGTGCATATCCGCGGGGTCATCCAGCCGCGCGACAGCGAGCCGCCCTTTGCCTATGTGCTGGATGGGGTGCTGGTGCCCAACCCCAATGCCTTTAACCAGGATATGGTGGATATCGCGCAGATTGAGGTGATCAAGGGGCCGCTGGGCTCCATCTATGGCCGCAACGCCATTGGCGGCGCCATCCTGATCACCACCAAGAAGCCGGGGAACGAGCCGGAAGGCGAAATCCGCGCCGGCTATGAATTCAATGGCAATGAATACAAGGTCACCGGCTTTGTCGGCGGCCCGATCATCGAGAACAAGCTGTTTGCCCGCATCACCGCCGCCTACAAGGACCGCGAGGGCTATTTCGAAAACATCACCCTGCATAAGAAGGAGGATAGCTTCTCCGAAGGCCAAGTACGCGGCCGGCTGATCTATAAGGCGACAGAGGATATCGAGGTCGATCTGTCGGTCGGCTATGCCAAGGTCCATGGCTATGCCTTCAATTTCAACAACCAGACGGCGGGCACGCCGGGCTTCACCAAGGGTGTCGATATCAAGGACACCTCCATCCCCTATGTCGGCAATGTCGACAGTTTCAACCACCAGGAACGGCTGGATTTTGCTGGCAAGGTGGATTGGAACAGCGAGGCCGGCACCCTGACCTTCACCGCTGCCTATCATGATCTGACGGAGAATATGGGCGGTGAAGGGGCGGTGGATCTGGCCCTGTTCGGCGCCCCGTTCCCCAATGCGCCCAAGCCATCGGATTTCTTCACCAACCCGGCGCTGTATGAGGGCTATGGCCCCACCCTGCGCGACGGCACGCAATATCAGGAGCGCAATCAGGATGATACATCCTTTGAACTGCGCTTCACTTCTCCCGGTGAAGACCGGCTGCGCTATATTGCCGGCGCTTATTACATCAAGTTCAACCGCGAAGTCGTTTTGAACCGGGGCAATGATCTGGGCCAGGGCGTCATTGTGCCGGCACCGCTGGGCGGGCCGGCAAACCCGGTGGTCGCCGTCACCTGGACCGATAATGCCAATGATGCCTGGGCCCTGTTCGGCCAGCTTGCCTATGATATCGTCCCGGATGTGGAAGCCTCGGTCGCGCTCCGCTACGACAAGGAGAATCGGGAGACGACGAACCTGACACCGGCCGCCTTCTCCCCCATCCCCAATGTGCAGGGGCTGGTCCGCAAGGAGAGTTTCAGCGATCTGCAGCCGCGCATCTCCCTGCGCTGGAACGCGTCGGAACAGGTCTCCCTGTACGCCACCTGGGGGGAGGGCTTCCGCTCGGGCGGCTTCAACCCGCTGGGCAGCCGCTTCAACATCATCAATATCGATGGCGTCACCAACACCACGGTGCAGGATCAGTTCAACAAGGAGACGTCTTCATCCTATGAGGCGGGCGTGAAGACCCGCCTGTTCGATGGCCGCGTCACCTTTAACGTGGCGGCCTTTACCACCAAGGTGGAAAATGCCCATTATTTCCAGTTCTTCCCCTTCTCCTTGTCGCGCGTGATCTCCATCGTTGATCGCAACGACATCAAGGGGTTCGAGATGGATGGCGTGGTGCGGGTGGCCGATGGGTTGGACCTGTTCGGCGGCTTTGGCTATCTGCACAGCGAGATCAAGGAGAATAAGGAGCTGCCGCAGACGGTGGGCAACCGTTTCCCCTTCACCGCCAAATATGACGTCATCCTGGGCAGCCAGTACAGCAAGCCCATTGGCGATGGGTTCGACCTGTCGGCCCGCGTTGAATATAACCGCACCGGTCCGATGTATTTCGACACGTTGAACACGCCGGGCACGGAGCGGCCGGCGCTGGATCTGGTGAATGTCCGCCTGGGTGTGGAGAACGAGACCTGGGGCATCAACCTGTTCGCCCGCAACCTGTTCGACAAGCGCTATAATGCCGATGGCGTGGTGCTGGTGGTGCCCAACACCACCACCTTCAACTTCGTCACCAAGGGCCTGCCCCGCACCTGGGGGCTGGAGCTGAAGGCGAAGTTCTGAGTGTGCGTGATGCAGCGGGGCCGGGAGATATCCCGGCCCCGCTGCTGCTTTCAGCGCGAGGTCACGCAGATACGGTCGCGGCACTGCACGGTGACGGCAACTTCCTTGCCGTCGCTGGTCTTCTGGCCGGTACAGACGATCTTATAGAGTGTTTCCGACAGCCGGCCATTGACGCGCTTCAACACCTCCACCTTGCCCGGCTTGCAATTGGCGTTCAGGGCGGCCGCCTTGGCCTCGGCCTGCTGGGCCAGGGCAGGGGTGGGCAGGCTGGCCAGCAGGGTCAGGGCGATTATGGGTGCGTGCAAGGGGCGGAACATGGGGCAAGCCTGATTGCGGCAGAACAGGCCCCATCCTATGCCCTTGTCCGCTGACGGGAAAGCCCGTCAGCCCAGATAGCCGCTCAAGGCCGTTTGCAGCTTCTCTTCCCGTGCCTGCAATTCCGGGGTCATGGTGGGGCCGAAATCCTCTGCTGTGAAGATACGGCGGATTTCGATTTCTGCCTGCTGGCCGGTGGGGTTGGGGCAGCGCTTTACCCATTCCACCGCCTCTTCCAGGCTGTTCGTCTCGAAAATCCAGAAGCCGGCAATCAGATTGGCGGGATCATCCGCAAAGGGCCCCGGTCGCGCCAAGCGGTCAGCGCCGTCGAAATGTACCCGCGCCCCGGCGCTGGTCGGGTGCAGCCCTTCGCCGCCCGCCAGCACACCGGCCGTTAAAAGCTCTTCATTATAGGCAGTCATGGCGGCCAGCAGGCCGGTGTCCGGCATCTCACCGGCTTCGGTGGCGGTTGTGGCCTTCAGCAGGATCATGAATTTCATCGGTGGCGTCTCCGTTCAGGATGGTTGTGCCTGAAAGACGCGGGCGCCTGTTCCCTTCCGACAGGGCGCTGAAAATTTCTCCAAAAAGAAACCCCCGCCGGCGGACCGGCGGGGGTTCCCAAACACTTTCTGCTGGCTGCCGGCCCTGTTGCCAGGGCCGGTGGCGCATCAGACGCTGTAGTACATCTTGTATTCGATCGGGTGCGGCGAGGTTTCGAACGCCAGCACTTCTTCCATCTTCAGCTCGATGAAAGCGTCGATCATGTCGTCGGTGAAGACGTCGCCCTTCTTCAGGAACTCGCGGTCGGCCGACAGGCTTTCCAGCGCTTCGCGCAGGCTGCGGCAGACGGTCGGGATTTCCTTCAGTTCTTCCGGCGGCAGATCGTACAGGTTCTTGTCCATCGCCTCGCCCGGATGGATCTTGTTCTGGATACCATCCAGACCGGCCATCAGCATGGCGGCGAAGGCCAGGTACGGGTTTGCACCCGGATCGGGGAAGCGGACCTCGACGCGCTTGCCCTTCGGGCTGGACACGTGCGGGATACGGCAGGAAGCGGAACGGTTGCGGCTGGAGTAAGCCAGCAGCACCGGTGCCTCATAGCCCGGAACCAGACGCTTGTAGCTGTTGGTCAGCGGGTTGGTGAAGGCGTTCAGCGCACGGGCGTGCTTGATGATACCGCCGATATAGAACAGGGCGGTTTCCGACAGGTCGGCATAACCATTGCCGGCGAACAGCGGCTTGCCGTCCTTCCAGATGGACTGGTGGCAATGCATACCCGAGCCGTTGTCGCCGAACACCGGCTTCGGCATGAAGGTCGCGGTCTTGCCGTACTGGTGCGCAACATTGTGCACCACATACTTAAAGAGCTGCATCCCGTCGGCCATCTTGACCAGGGTGCCGAACTTCACGCCCAGCTCATGCTGGGAAGCGGCCACCTCGTGGTGGTGCTTTTCGACTTCAACGCCCATCTCGCCCAGAACGGTCAGCATCTCGGCGCGCAGATCCTGGGCGCTGTCGATCGGGGCCACCGGGAAGTAACCACCCTTGACGCCCGGACGGTGGCCCATATTGCCACCCTCATAGGACTTGCCGGAGGTGTAGGGGCCTTCTTCGCTGTCGAACTCGTAGAACACCTTGTTCATCGAGACTTCGAACTTCACGTCGTCGAACACGAAGAATTCGGCTTCCGGACCGAAATAGGCCACGTCGCCGATGCCGGCGGAGGCCATGTACTTTTCGGCGGCCTTGGCGATGGAGCGCGGGTCGCGCTTGTAGGGCTGGCCGGTCGACGGCTCCAGCACGTCGCACAGCACGGTCAGCAGCGGCTGGGCCGAGAACGGGTCCATGACGGCGGTGGACAGGTCGGGCATCAGGGTCATGTCCGACTCGTTGATGGCCTTCCAGCCAGCAATGGACGACCCGTCGAACATCACGCCGTCGGTCAGCAGATCCTCGTCCACGGTGGACAGGTGCTGGGAAACGTGATGGACCTTCCCCTTCATATCGGTGAAGCGGAAATCGACATACTTGACGTCGTTTTCCTTGATCAGGTCGAAGAACTTGGCCAAATCAGACATAGCCTCTGCTTCCGTGGTTTGAGGTTTGTCGCTGTCGCTGCGAGGCGGTGGTTGAGGCCGCTTCAAGATGAAGGGCGTTACCGCAACCCCCGCCGGTTTGAAAGATAATTTTCAAGGACTCCCAGGGGTGGCCCTGAAAATTGCCGCTTTGGCCATCTGGCGGGCTAACCGCCTGCCGGGGCAATGTGGCACGAAGCCTCAGATGGCGTCGGAACCGCGCTCACCGGTACGGATGCGGATCACCTCTTCCACCGGGGTGACGAAAATCTTGCCATCGCCGATACGGCCGGTATGGGCGGCCTGCTGGATCGCCTCAATCGCGCGATCGACAAGGCTGTCGTCCATCACGATCTCGATCTTCACCTTGGGCAGGAAATCCACAACATATTCGGCGCCGCGGTACAGCTCCGTATGGCCCTTCTGGCGACCGAAGCCCTTGGCTTCGGTGACGGTGATGCCCTTGATGCCAACATCATGCAGGGCCTCTTTCACCTCATCCAGCTTGAAGGGCTTGATGATGGCTTCGATTTTCTTCATCGCGTCCCACCGCTCCAAATTTCGGCGCCGACCAGTCCGTTTCCGGTTGCCGGCCAGCGCGTCTGACCATGTAAGCACATGCTGTGCCAGTTGCCCATCCCGTTGGGATCAGAGGATTTCACCATGCCACCCCATGATGATTGCCTCATTTTTAATCTCGATATGGCCTAATTTTTCACCTTAGAGGTCAAATGATGTGCATATGGGCGTTGTATCGCCCCTAAATACCGATCTGCTGCATGATATAGCGGCGTTTTTGCCCCTGCCAAAAAAGTCAAAAAAAGTTTGAACCAGTGCTTGACGCCAGAACGGCAGCTGGTGCATATAGCGGCTCCCGGCGGCGGTGGTAGCTCAGTTGGTAGAGCTCTCGGTTGTGGTCCGAGTGGTCGCGGGTTCGAGTCCCGTCCATCGCCCCAGTCCTCTCTTGAAGAGGATACACGTTGAAGGCGCCCGGCGAAAGCCGCAGGCGCCTTTACGTTTTCTGGCCCGCCGGGGCATCATGATCCGGCCTTCCCTGTGCCAGAGGTTCGATCATGGAACCGGACTCCCCCATCCTGCTGACCATCCGCCAGATGTATGCCGCCGATCAGGCGGCCATGGCGGCCGGTATTCCCGGCATCCGTCTGATGGCGTCGGCTGGTGCGGCGGTGGCGTCGGCCGTACAAGGGCTGGTGGGAGAGGGCGCGCGACCGCGCGTGCTGGCCCTGTGTGGTCCCGGCAATAATGGCGGTGATGGTTTCGTGGCGGCGGGCCTGCTGGCGGCAGCCGGCTGGCCGGTACGCGTTGCCCTGCTGGGGGAACGCGAAGCCTTGACGGGGGATGCCGCCTGGGCGGCAACGCAATGGCCGGGCACGGTGGAGCCCGCGACTCCGGCCCTGCTGGCGGACGCCGATATTGTCATCGATGCGCTGTTCGGCGCCGGTCTGCGCCGACCGCTGGAGGGGGCGGCGCTGGGCCTGGTGCAGGCCCTGGCGGCAAGTGGCCTGCCGGTGGTGGCGGTGGATGTGCCCAGCGGCGTGAATGGCGATACCGGGCAGGTGATGGGGGCTGCGGCCCCGGCCCAGGTGACCGTGACCTTTTTCCGCCGCAAACCGGGCCACCTGTTATTGCCGGGCCGACAATTATGCGGCCGTGTCGAACTGGCGGATATCGGCATTCCGCCCGGCTTGCTGGGGCAGATCGCGCCGACTCTGTTTGCCAACGATCCGGCGCTCTGGCGGGCACAATACCCCTGGCCACGCCTGGACGGGCATAAATATGCCCGTGGCCATCTGTTGCTGCTGGGTGGGGCGGTGATGACCGGTGCTGCGCGTCTGGCTGCCCGCGCTGCGCTGCGGGTGGGGGCGGGGCTGTTGACGCTGGCCTGCGATCCATCTGCTGCCCTTATATATAGTCTGTCGCAGGCCAGTTTGATCGTTGCCCCCCTGGACTCGCTGGACGGTTTTACCACCCTGCTGGCGGACCCCCGCCGCAACGCCCTGTTGTTGGGGCCCGGGGCGGGAACAACGGGGGAGGCAGCGGCATTGCTGCGGCCCGCAACGCTGGCAGCGCTGGGCGCTGGCCGTGCCGGGGTGCTGGATGCCGATATTTTCAGCATTTTCGCCGGCGACCTGCAGAGCTTGCGGCAGGCCGGCCTTGATCAGCATTGGGTATTGACCCCGCATGAGGGGGAGTTCCAGCGCTTGTTCGGCGCGATTGCCGGCAGTCGGCTGGCGCGTGCCCAGGAGGCCGCGCGTCGCAGCGGGGCGGTGGTGCTGTTGAAGGGGGCCGATACGGTGGTCGCCGCTCCCGATGGCCGTGCGGCCATCAACCATAATGCCCCGCCCGATCTGGCCACCGCCGGCAGCGGTGACGTGCTGTCGGGTCTGATTGCCGGCCTGTTGGCCCAGGGGATGCCGGCCTTCGAGGCAGCCTGCGCCGGGGCCTGGCTGCATGGCGAGTCGGGCCGGGTCGCTGGCCCTGGCCTGATTGCCGATGATCTGCCGGAAGCCCTGCGGCCGGTGCTGGCGGCCCTGCGCCATCGCTTCGAGTCGGCTCACAACGGCTGAACCGGATCTGCCATGGGATGAACAGACCATCCTTCGCTGTGGCATCGCATGGTCTGTTCATGTTCCAGAATGGTTACGCGACCTGCCGACCCGCAGAACTTAGCCTCCCTGGGACGAAATTACGGGCCCCGCACCCCCGATCCCTTTGCCTTTAAAATCAAATTTAAATTGCTGGGAATAAAATCGGGTTTCGGTGGGTCGGTTTCTTGCGAGGGCAATGTTAATGCGTTAGCCTTTGTGATGGGTCGGTTGGTGCCACTTTGGGCGGCGCTCCGGGGGAAAAGGTTACCTCGGTCGGTCACCCTTCAACCTCTTGCGAGTAGGGGAGCGTGAAGATGGGCGTGTCGTTCTTCAGGCGGTCGAAACAGGCGGCGGCACCGGTGCCTGGCGCTGTTTACCGGCGGGTGATTTTCAATACGGTGGAAACGGCCCAGGTGGTTGCCGTGACTGAGGAGGGGTTTCCCTTGCCCCATGTCCGCTATATCGCCCGCAACGACATGATGGATGGACCCGACCGGGGGCATCCGGCCCGGAATATCCGCATCCTCTCGGTGGATAGTTTCAATCGCCTGTACGGTCTGCCGCAGGCCGGCTGATCCCTTTGCGGGTGGTCAGGATGTAAGGGGGGCATCTGTGCCCCCCTTTTTGCTTTTCGGCCCTGTGGCGAGCAAGGCGTGGGCCGGTATGGCCGCTTTCATGCCGTTGCATGACTTGGAAAGCAGATGGGGCGCTGCTCTGCGCCTGCCCCATTGCTCTTGCCGCTCGGCTTTGCGGAATCGCGCTTGGCGCGGCTGTTTTCCCTTGCTATACGGTGCGCTCCCGCGGGCAGGCTTCGGTCTGCCCGTGCGTGCGGGCGTGGCGGAATGGTAGACGCGCCGGATTTAGGTTCCGGTGTCGAAAGACGTGGGGGTTCAAGTCCCTTCGCCCGCACCACAATTTGTTGTTTTGACCCGCAACCCACCGCGGTGGCGCCGATCCATGGGCGTATCCGCGGGAGCTTCGGTCCGATCCACCGGGCCCGAGGCGACCAGCAAAGACAGGCATTTCGTCCCATGCAGATCACCGAGACCAGCGCTGAAGGCCTCCGCCGCGAATTTAAGGTCGTCATCACGGCCCAGGACATCGAATCGCGGGTGCAGACCCAGCTGATCCAAGTCGGCAAGACCGTGAAGATGCCCGGCTTCCGCCCCGGCAAGGTGCCGATGCCGATCCTGAAGCAGCGCTATGGCATGTCGGTCATGGGCGAGGTGCTGGAAGCGGCCGTGCAGGAATCGGTGGACAAGCTGGTTGCCGATAACAACCTGCGCCCGGCCCTGCAGCCGAGCGTGAAGGCCGTGGAGCCGTTCGCCGAGGGCAAGGATTTCACCCTGGACGTCTCCGTCGAGCTGCTGCCGGAATTCGAGCCGGCCGACCTGTCCGGCGTTGAGATCGAAAAGCCGGTTGCCGCCGTGGCCGATGACGCCGTGGCCGAGAGCCTGGAGCGTCTGGCCAAGGCCCGCCGCACCACCGAGAAGGTGGAAGATGACCGCGCCGCCGTGACCGGCGACATCCTGCTGATCGATTTCGACGGTTCCGTCGATGGCGAGAAGCGCCCCGGCATGAAGGGCGAAGGCCACGAGCTGGAGCTGGGCTCCAACTCCTTCATCCCCGGTTTCGAGGACCAGTTGGTCGGCACCAAGGCCGGCAGCGATGTCACTGTGACGGTGACCTTCCCGACCGAATATCATGCTGCCGAACTGGCCGGTAAGGATGCCGTGTTCGAGGTGAAGGTGCATGAGATTCGCGCCGCCAAGGACGCGGAGCTGAATGACGATCTGGCCAAGACCTTCGGCTTTGACGATCTGGAAGGGCTGCGGACGGCCATTTCCGAGCGCATCGGCGAGGAATATGCCGCCACGTCCCGCCTGCGCGCCAAGCGCACCCTGCTGGACAAGCTGGCCGAGCTGCACAGCTTCGACGTCCCGGCCGGCATGGTCGAGATCGAGTTCGAGCAGATCTGGAAGCGCCTGCAGGACGAGCTGGCCGATGGCGAAGTCGAGGCTGAGGACAAGGATAAGGACGAAGAGGCCCTGAAGGCTGAATACCGCGACATCGCGGTGCGTCGTGTCCGTCTGGGCCTGCTGCTGTCGGAAATCGGCCGCCGCAACAATGTGACCGTCAGCCGGGAAGAGCTGAACAAGGCCATGATCGACGAGGTTCGTCGCTATCCGGGCCAGGAACAGCAGGTGTTCGAGTTCTTCCGCAAGAACCCCCAGGCTGTCGAAAGCCTGCGCGCGCCGATTTATGAAGACAAGGTTGTCGACTTCATCCTCGGAAGCGTTAAGGTGAACGAAGTGACCGTGTCGGTTGACGACCTGATGCGCGATCCGGACGATGAGGAAGAGGGTGCGGCTGCCGCCTGATCGGCATTCCCCCTTTGAATTAAACCGTGGGGGCCTATATACGGCTCCCACGGTACATGGCGAGGAACAAGGCAGGAATCATGATCGATCCGCAGATGAACGCGCTGGTTCCGATGGTGGTCGAACAGACCAATCGGGGTGAACGCGCCTACGACATCTATTCCCGCCTCCTGAAGGAGCGGATCATTTTCCTGGTGGGCGGCGTCAATGACGCGGTCTCCAGCCTGATCTGCGCCCAGCTGCTGTTCCTTGAGGCGGAAAATCCTGACAAGGAAATCTCCTTCTATATCAATTCCCCCGGCGGCTATGTCACGGCTGGCCTCGCCATCTATGACACCATGCAATATATCCGCTGCCCGGTGCAGACCATCTGCATGGGCCAGGCGGCCAGCATGGGCGCCTTGCTGCTGGCGGGTGGTGCCAAGGGCAAGCGTTACGCCCTGCCCAACAGCCGAATCATGATCCACCAGCCTTCGGGCGGGGCCCAGGGTCAGGCGGCCGATATTGAAATCCAGGCCCAGGAAATCCTGCGGATGCGTCAGCGTCTGAATGAGATTTTCCAGAATCATACCGGCCAAGCGCTGGATGTGATTGAAAAGGCCGTTGAACGTGACAATTTTATGAGCCCGGACGAGGCGAAGGCTTTCGGCCTGATTGATCAGGTGATTTCCGATCGTCCCACGGGCTTTTCCCGGGCTGCGTGATCAACTGATCACCTGACCGGAGGCGGCAGCGAAGAAGTATATATTGATCCTGTCGCTTTACGTGTTGTTGAATAGGCGGGCAGGGCGGTGCGCCCGGTTCCGTCAGTCGGTTCAAGGGCGCGCGCAGGTGCTGGTATTGACCCCTCAGGGGACATGCCAGCGCCAATGTAACCGCCCGGTTTGAAGTGGATGCCCCAACGGGCATCCGGGTGCGGGGGCCAGGGCCATGCCGGGCCAGGGACCACGCGCCATCCGGTGATGTACGGAGCCCATATGACCAAGTCGACCGGCGGCGACAGCAAGAATACCCTCTACTGTTCTTTCTGCGGGAAGAGCCAGCACGAGGTGCGCAAGCTCATTGCCGGCCCCACCGTGTTCATCTGCGATGAATGCGTCGAGCTGTGCATGGACATCATCCGCGAGGAGAACAAGACCACGCTGGTGAAGTCCCGCGATGGTGTCCCCTCCCCGCGCGATATCAGCACGGTGCTGGATGACTATGTCATCGGGCAGGAACATGCCAAGCGTGTGCTGTCCGTGGCGGTGCATAACCATTACAAACGGCTGGCACACGGTGCGAAGCACAATGATGTGGAACTGGCCAAGTCCAACATCCTGCTGGTCGGGCCGACCGGTTCGGGTAAGACGCTGCTGGCGCAGACTCTGGCTCGCATCATCGACGTGCCCTTCACCATGGCCGACGCCACCACGCTGACCGAAGCCGGTTATGTGGGCGAGGATGTGGAGAACATCATCCTGAAGCTGCTGCAATCCGCTGACTATAATGTCGAGCGGGCGCAGCGCGGCATCGTCTATATCGACGAGGTCGATAAGATCAGCCGCAAGTCCGACAACCCGTCGATCACCCGTGACGTTTCGGGCGAAGGCGTGCAGCAGGCCTTGCTGAAGATCATGGAAGGCACGGTTGCCTCCGTGCCGCCGCAGGGCGGGCGCAAGCATCCGCAGCAGGAATTCCTGCAGGTCGACACGACCAACATCCTGTTCATCTGCGGCGGCGCCTTCGCCGGTCTGGAAAAGATCATCGCCGCCCGCGGCAAGGGCACGTCCATCGGCTTTGGTGCCGATGTCCGCGGCCCGGATGAACGCCGCATGGGCGACGTGCTGCGCGAGGTTGAGCCGGAAGATCTGCTGAAATTCGGTCT
The DNA here is from genome assembly GCF_009495745.1 of Niveispirillum sp. SYP-B3756. Classification (GTDB taxonomy): domain Bacteria; phylum Pseudomonadota; class Alphaproteobacteria; order Azospirillales; family Azospirillaceae; genus Niveispirillum. The sequence goes on along the minus strand of NZ_WIDQ01000012.1, from coordinate 9,953 downwards.
GATCCCCGAATTTGTCGGGCGCCTGCCGGTGTTGGCCACCCTGCATGATCTGGACGAATCGGCCCTGATCGAAATCCTCTCCAAGCCGAAGAACGCGCTGGTAAAGCAGTATCAGCGTCTGTTCGAGATGGAGGATGTGAAGCTGACGGTGCATGAAGATGCCCTGCGCTCCATTTCCCGTAAGGCGATCGAGCGCAAGACCGGCGCCCGTGGTCTGCGCTCGATCATGGAAACCATTCTGCTCGACCCGATGTATGATCTCCCCGGCCTGCAGGGCGTGGAAGAGATCGTCATCAATAAGGAAGTGGTGGAGGGCCGCGCCAAGCCGCTCTACATTTATTCCGACCGTCGCAGCGAGGCGGCGCCGGGGGCGTAACACCCTCGTTGCTCCCCGCCTATCGTTGAAAACCCCACCGGCGCCGGCCGGTGGGGTTTTTCTTTGCTGCAATTTATACCAATCTCCCTTGATCATGACCGATCCAGGGAGATTTTGCGTTCCCTCAGGTGCCGGGCAGGCGCATCCGCGCCCTTGTCTTGCGCGCCACGAGGTGCTGAGCCGGCAGTCGCCGGCCTCCAATACGCCAAGGGTCAAACCCTCGGCGTATTGGTATCAGACCGATCAAAAGAAGAGGCCATCACCGGGCGCCCGGTGATGGCCTTATCAGTTTGGGGTGTTGAACTGCCGGTGCGCCCGAGAACAGGAAGGCGGGGCCGGCAGGTCTTCCCGGCAGCGGGCTCAGCCTGCCGGGCAGACGGCGTTGGTCGGGTCGGCCTCCAGCTTCACATCGGTGAAGGTAAGGCCAAGCGTCGACGAACTGGTCAGGATCAGCGGCGCTTCCACCCGGTCCATCTTGGCGCCGGCCCCGGCGAAGCACTTCAGGGGGATCTTCAGGGTGGAGAAGCTGCCGACCTTTGCCTTGTGCAACAGGTCGGTGACGTCCAGCGTTCCGGCGCAGTCGGTACCACAGCCCACCGCCATCTGCACCTTGCCGCCGGGGGCCTGATCCACCCGATAGCGGACGGACAGGGTGACGTCGCCGTTTGACTGGCGGGAGAGATCGACGGCGCGACCGGAAATGGCCAGACTGCCGGCAGCCTTGCCGGACCAGACGACCTGCTTGGCATCTTCCTGGGCCGCCGCATCGACGGAGCGCAGTGACAGCACGGAACCGGGGCTGGCCGCTGTGGTGGTGGTGACGCGCAGTTCCCCTTGCGCATCCCGCAAGCCCAGCGACCAGGGGGCGGCGGCCCGGCCGGCGCGGAAATAAATGCCGGCATTCTGCCGCGCCCCGGCCGGCACGCCCGATTCCTCCGGCAGGGTGCCAACCTTGGTCCTGTCGTGGTAGGTCAGGCCATAGCCATAGGCGAAGAGCGGGTTGTAATCCTTCTCCCCCCGGTTCAGCGGTGTCTGCACCGCCGTGCGCGGCCAGGAGAAGGAGAGTTTGCCGTTGAAATCATGGCGTACCTTGCCGTCAGCGCCTTTGAACAGCACATCGGCGATACCACCGCCCTCTGTCCCCGGCAGCCAGGCGGCAACGAACGCGTCCGAGGCGTTCAGTTCCGGGTTAACCCACAGCGGCCGGCCGGAGAGGAAGACGGCCACCACGGGAATGCCCTGGGCGCGCAATTTCTTCAGCAGGGCCAGATCCGTCTTCTCGTCCGGCTGATATTCCAGGGTTTCCACATCGCCCTGGAACTCCGCATAGGGTTCCTCGCCAAAGACGACGATGGCAACATCCGGCTTGCTGGTGAAATTCCCGGCCTTGTCATAATCAACCGCCCCGCCGGCGGCCGTCACGGCCCCCTTGATGCCGGCCAGGATGGAGGTGGCGCCGGGGAATTCATCGTTGCGATTGCCGGTACCCTGCCAGGAGATGGTCCAGCCGCCGGATTGCTTGCCGATATTATCGGCGCCATCGCCCGCCACCAGCACCCGCGCCTTGGGCGACAGCGGCAGTACGCCCGTATCATTCTTCAACAACACCAGCGACTTACGGACCGCCTCCCGCCCCACGGCGCGATGTTCCGGGCTGCCCAGGGTGCTGAGCGCCGGCAGGCCGGGCCGATCCTTGGGTGCCGGCTTCTCAAACAGGCCCGACAGCAGCTTCACCCGCAGGACGCGGCGCACCGCATCATCCAGCCGGGCCATGGGGATGGTGCCGTCCTTCGCCTGGGCCAGCGTATTTTCATAAAGCTGCTTCCAGCCATCGGCGGCCATAAACATGTCCAGCCCGGCATTGATGGCGGTGGGGCAATTCACCTTGGTGCAGCCGGGCACCTGATCATGGGCGTTCCAGTCGCCGACGATGAAACCGTTGAAGCCCATCCGCCCCTTCAGCACGTCGGTCAGCAGGGCCTTGTTGCCATGATGCTTGATGCCCTGCCAGCTGCTGAAACTGGCCATCACCGTCAGCACGCCGGCATCAATCGCCGGCGGATAGCCCGCATTATGGATGCGGATCAGCTCCTCTTCGCTGGCCAGGGCATTGCCCTGGTCGCGGCCCTTATCCGTGCCGCCATCGGCCAGGAAATGCTTGGCGCTGGCGACAATGCGGCCGGGGGCCATGAAATCCTTGCTGCCAGCCTTGCCCTGCACGCCCTCGACAATGGCGGCGGAATAGGCGGCAACGATCTCGGGGTCTTCCGAGAACCCTTCATAGGAACGACCCCAGCGGTCGTCTCGCACCACCGACAGAGCCGGGGCGAAGGTCCAGTCGATACCGGTGGCTGCCATTTCCACAGCCGTTACCGTACCGATCCTGCGCAGCAGATCGGGGTCATGGGCGGCCCCCAGCCCGATATTATGCGGGAAAATGGTGGCCGCGCCGATATTGCCATGGCCATGCACGGCATCTACCCCGAACAGGACGGGAATGGGCGTGTGGCCCGGCCGCTTCTCCAGCGAGACGCGATAGAACTGATCCGCCAGATCAAGCCACGCCTGGGGCGGGGCGCGATCATCGCCGCCAGGGCCGGAATTGCCACCCGCCAGGACAGAACCCAGGGGATATTTACGCAAATCCTCCGGCGTGATGCTGCCAATGTCACCCTGGATGACCTGACCCACCTTCTCTTCCAGGGACAGCTGCTTCAGCAGCGTGTCCACCCGCGCCTCAATGGCTGGGTTGATCAGCCGCTGATGTGCCGGCGCCGGCCATTTCTCCGGGTGCAGCTGGCTGGCGGCTGTCGGTGCCGTTTCCTGGGCCATGGCCCGGAAACCCGGCACCATGCCGGTCAGGGCCAGAGCGCTGACCATGCCAAAGGCGGCCGCGCGTCTCGCATAGGTGTTTTTCACCGGTAATCCTCCCTTGGCGATGGATCAAGACTGCATCGGCCTGGGGGCACGCGCGGTCATTGTCTTCGCCCTTCTTCGTGACAGCGTTGTCAGGTTATGCCTGCGACAAAACCACCCTGTCAATGCTGATTCCGGGGCAAAATTATCGGACTCTGCCTGCCTTTGCAGCGCAAATTATGCTGCACTGCGAAGAAGTGCAGCAAAGTTGCATCGGTCCAATTTATTGCCAATCGCTGGAGGGTTTGTGTTAACTTATTGATAATAAATGACCTGATGCGAGAGCCAACGCATGATGTTGTATGAATTACGAAAATTGAAACCGTAAAAATAGACAGCGCTGTCATTTTCCGTTGACGACAGCCCCCACCTGTCGCCTCAATAGGGCTGCGCGGCTTGGGTGAGCTGCGACCAAACACCAACAGCAATAAATCCCTGGGAGGGAGAGATGCCTTTCAAAAACAGGCTCGGGCTCTATCTGCATTCCGTCGCCGCTATCGCGCTGCTGGCCACGCCGGCCGCCATGGGCCAGGCCGCCCCGGCGGCGGCCGACGGTACGCAGCAGATGGACGAGATCATTGTTACCGGTTTCCGTGCGTCGCTGGCCAGCGCGCTGCAGACCAAGAGAAACGCCAACGAAATCATCGAATCCATCACTGCGGAGGATATGGGCAAGTTCCCCGACCAGAATATCGCGGAAAGCCTACAGCGCCTGTCAGGCGTGCAGATCGACCGCGACAATGGCCAGGGCACCAAGGTTCGCATCCGTGGTCTGGATCAGAATGTTACCCTGCTGAATGACGAAATTTTCCTGACCGGCCTGGAGGTTTTCACCCTGGGCGAAGGCCAGAACCGCAATACCGACAGCCTGGAAGGCGTGCCATCGGAATTGCTGGGTGGGGTGGATGTCTATAAATCCCCCAATGCCAAGCTGCTGGAAGGTGGCCTGGGCGGCATCATCAATCTGAAGACGCGCAATCCGCTGGCACTGGATGAGGGCATCACGGCGGCCGGCAACGTCCGCATGGCCAAGTCCGGCGGTGCCGACGGGGGATGGAAGCCGCTGGGTGCGGTGGCCGTCGGCTATAATTGGGGCGACAAGGCGGCCCTGATCGGCACCTTCTCCTACGATAAGCAAAATACCCAGAGCGATGTGCTGGGCGGTCAGAATCGCGGCAACTGGCGTTTTGCTGAACGCGGCGACAAGGCCACCGTCAAGACCAACTATTACGCCCCGGAATATCGCTACGCCACGGATCGTGACCAGACACGGGAGCGCATCGGCGGGTCGCTGAGCGGGGCCATTGTGCTTAACGACAGCCTGGAACTGTCGGGCGACTGGTTCCATTCAGAATCCGATATTCTGACCTCTGAGGCCTCACTGAAATTCCCCTTCACAGTGGAAAGCCCCGGCCTGGATACGACCAAGCCCTATACGATCGACAGCAATGGCGTGCTGATCAATGGCACCCTGATTGCCAATTCCGCTGAAGCCATCTCCTATGTACAGAATTCCAGTGTCGATGCCGATAATTTCGGCATGAAGTTGAAATATGATGGTGGCGGCAATTTCCGTGGCACCTTGCGCGGAGCCTATGCCACGGCGGAGCTGCACAGCGACAGCGCCAGTAACGATGTTCGCTATACCAAGTACAGCGTGCCGACGGCTGATCCGACCAGCCCCACGGGGTACAGCCATCAGGCGGCCAACCCGGCGGCACCGGCCAATTACCTGTTCACCTATGATAATGGGAACGGCAAGCTGCCCAGCTTCGCCCTGGCCAGCACACCGGATCTTTATACCAACCCGGCCTATGGCTATTTCAAATCGCACTGGGTGTTCGGCGACCGTGCCGATCTGGAGAATTATTCGCTGCGTGCGGATGGCGAATATGATCCGGAATTCATTGCTGCCGGCAATGTGCACCTGTCCACCGGCTATCGCTTCGCCTCGCGCGATGTGGATTATGTCCGCGGTCGCTATCTGGCCGATTATTCCGGCAAAGGCGAGCTGGATGGCACCAAGTTCGGCCAGAAATGGACGCCCTATGGCTATTTCCAGGATGGCGGCATCGGCTTCAAATCCTGCGAATTGCCCAAGGGGACGCCGGGAATTCCGGCCCAGTGCGATAACCGCTTCGGCAATTCGCCGCCGCTGATCACACCGTTCCAGACCTTCACCGGTGGCAGTGGCCGGGTCGAGACGATCAATAATTTCTTCTCGTCGGGCAATGTGGCGGGGGGCAAGATCCTGGTGCAGGATCGCAGCCAGATGAAGGATGGCCAGGCCTGGATCCAGGGGCTTTATCCCTCCACCCCGTTCGCCTTCTATGCCGAGCCGCTGGAAAGCTTCCGGGTGAAGGAGAAAACCCATTCCGGCTATCTGATGGCGGATATCGGTGATGCCGGGGACGGCTATCACATCAATGTCGGCGCCCGGCTGATCCATACCAAGCTGACCGTCTACCAGAACCGCGCCACCGATCCCGATCCAGTCTATCTGGGCACGGATAGCTGGAACGGGGTGCTGCGTGACAGCGAAACCATCGCCAACGAACGTTCCTACACCGATATTCTGCCCAGCCTGAACATGGTGTTCGATCTGGATGAAGGGCAGAAGGTGCGCTTTGCTGCTTCCCGCGTGGTGGCCCGTCAGAACCTCTTCGATCTGGGCCGCGGTTTCCGGGTGGATTTCACCCGTAACCCGACCACCAACCTGTTCGAAGCCACCAACGGTTCCTCCGGTAACCCTGATCTGGATCCGTTCCGGGCTTCGCAGTTCGACCTGGGTTATGAATATTATTTCGGCCGCCAGGGTCTGGTGTCGCTGGTCGGCTTCTGGAAGGAAGTGGACAGCTTCATCGGCACGGAAACCAAGCCGGAATTCGTCATGGATCAGGCCGGCGGGCGCAACACGCCCATCCAGCGCCCGATCAATGGCGAAGGTGGCCGGGTCCGCGGCTTTGAGCTGGGCGCCCAATATGCCTTCGACTGGGGCGTTGGCTTCAATGTCAACTATACCTATTCGGACAGCAAATCGCCCATCTTCAATGATTTCGACAAGGGGTTGCCGATCCCCGGCGTTTCCAAGCACGCCTTCAACGGTCAGGTCTATTACGAATATGAAGGGCTGGAAGCGCGCCTTTCCTATACCTGGCGTACCAAATCCTTCGCCGGCAATTTCGGCTTCGGCGATGGTGCGGTCAACCGCACGCTGGGCATCTGGAACCGCGCCTATGGTCAGCTGGACGCCCAGCTCGGCTATCAGGTCACCGAGCAGATCGGGGTGACGCTGGAAGGCATCAACCTGACCAAGGAGGATCAGAGCCAGTACCTGCAATATAAGAACCTGCCCTTCTCCTATGGATCGGGTTCCCGCCGCCTGATGGCGGGGGTACGGTTCAAGCTCTAAACGACAAACGCCAAGTATGGGCGCCGGGGAAACCCGGCGCCCTTTCTGGTTCTGGCGGGGGATGGGGGTATGATGACGGGAAATCTGCCGGCAGAGATTCTGGTCGTGGGCGGGGGGACGGCCGGCTGGATGGCGGCGGCGGCACTGGCCCGTGCTGTCGGACGGCAGGTGCGGGTTCGCCTGGTGGAAAGCAGTACCCTCGGCACGGTGGGGGTAGGGGAGGCAACCATCCCGGCCATCCGCGATTTCAACCGCCTGCTGGGCCTGGATGAAGCGGATTTCCTCACCCATACCCAGGGAACCTGCAAGCTGGGGATTGAGTTCCGCGACTGGCGCCGGCCGGGCCATGCCTATTTCCACCCGTTCGGCGTCTATGGTGATCGGCTGGATGCCAATTACACCCACCAATATTGGCGCCGTCTGCGGCAGCACGGGGAAGGCGGCGAGCTGGCGGACTATTCGCTTTGCACCCAGATGGCCCGGCTGGGCCGCTATATGGCGCCGGTGGCTGACCCGCGTCATCTGCTCAGTGTTGTGGGGGCCGCCTATCATTTTGATGCCGCGCTTTATGCCCAATATCTGCGAACTTATGCGGAGCGGCTGGGCGTGGTGCGGCTGGATCGGAACATTGTTGACGTCGCGCTGCGGGGGGAGGATGGCTTTATCGATGCCGTCATTGCGGAGGGCGGGGAACGGCTGAGCGCTGATTTCTTTATCGATTGCACCGGCTTTGCCGGGCTGCTGATCGAAAAGGCGCTGAAGGCGGGCTATGAGGAATGGACCCATTGGCTGCCCTGTGACCGTGCCTGGGCGGTGCCATCCGCCAGCGATGGCCGCATCGTCCCTTTCACCCGCTCCACGGCACGCGACGCCGGTTGGCAATGGTGCATCCCGCTGCGCCATCGGGTGGGCAATGGCTATGTCTTCAGCAGCAACCATCTGGGGGAGGAGGCTGCCCGCCAGACTCTGCTGTCCAGCCTGGACGGTGCCGCCCTGGCCGCACCAAAGCTGCTGCGTTTCACTACTGGCCGGCGGCGGCGGGCCTGGGTGAAGAATTGCCTGTCACTAGGGCTGGCCTCGGGTTTTCTGGAGCCGCTGGAATCCACCTCCATCCACTTGATCCAGACCGGCATCACCCGATTGCTTGATTTCTTCCCCGGAAAGCGGATCGAGCCGGTAGAAGTGGCCGAATATAATGCGCTGTCCCAGGCGGAATACGAGGCGGTGCGCGATTTTCTGATCCTGCACTATCATGTGACGGAGCGCAGGGGTTCCCCGCTCTGGGACGATTGCCGGACCATGGCGATCCCCGACAGCCTGCAACAGCGTATCGACCTGTTCCGCCAGCGGGGGCGGATTTGTACCCGTGGGCGGGCGCTGTTCAGTGACACGAGCTGGCTGTCCGTGCTGCTGGGCCAGGGGGTCATGCCGGAAGCCTATGATCCGCTGGTCGATCTGCACGCGTTGGAAGCCATCCGGGAGCGGATGGGCACCATGCGCAGCCGCCTCCGTCAGGCGGCGGAAGCCATGCCGACGCATGAAGCCTATCTGGCCAGCGCGCGCGTGGCTTGAGCCCGGGGAGCATGGAGGGTGCCTCTTGGCTTATGACAAGCCTGAGCCTCGGGTGATATAGCCGACCGATCAAGGTGGAGCTGCTTTGTCCGTTGGCGGAACGGCTCCGCTTCATTTTGGATGGGGTTGGCTGAAACCACCCGTCCTGCTTGTTGCAAGCCGTGTCCAAGGGTAGCTTCTCTCCTTCCATGACACGTGAGGGAAGGATAAGCCCATGGTTTCCCGCCTGATCCATTCATTGCTGCTGGGGGCAACCCTGCTGGCGGCCCCGGCGCTTACTGCCCAGGCTGCAGACCTGCCGGTGGCCTTGGCGCCCGTGCTGGCCGGTGACCATCGTTCAGAGGCGAATCGCGCCCGCGATGGCTGGCGTCATCCGGTGGAAACGCTGGATTTCTTCGGCGTGGCGCCGGGCCAGCGCGTGGTGGAGATCTGGCCGGGTGCCGGCTGGTATTCAGAGGTGCTGGGGCCCTTGCTGCGCGATAATGGCACCTATATCGCGGCCGCCCCGGATACCAACGGGGCGTCGGATGGCATGAAAGCCTCGGTCCAGCGCTTTAAGGACAAGCTGGCCGCCCGTCCCGATCTTTATAAGGGGACGCAGCTTGCCGCCTTCGGCCCCAACGCCCTGGCCATTGTTCCGGCCAACAGCGTGGATCGCGTGCTGACCTTCCGTAATGTGCATAATTGGATGGCGGCCGGCTGGGCCGAACAGGCTTTCAAGGCCATGTTCGCCGCCCTGAAGCCGGGCGGCGTGCTGGGCGTGGTGGAACACCGGGCCAGTAATGACCAGCCGCAAGACCCCAAGGCTCCCACCGGCTATGTCCGTCAGGATTATGTGATCAAGCTTGCCACCGATGCGGGCTTCAAACTGGTCGCGCTGTCGGAAGTCAATTCCAACCCGCGCGACGACAAGGACCATCCGCAGGGCGTCTGGACCCTGCCGCCGACCCTGGCCCTGAAGGATAAGGACAAGGATCAGTATCTGGCGATCGGGGAAAGCGACCGGATGACCCTACGCTTCGTCAAGCCGGGGGCCTGATCGGTCAGCCATGCAGGGGGAGCGGTGGTCTCCCCCTGCCCAAGCCCGGTTTTCGGGCTTACATTGGTTTGGTCACGGGGATGCAACGGGTCGTTCATTTTTCCTCAAAAAACCTATTGCATCTGTTTTTGTGTACGCCTATACAGCGCCTCCCACGACGTCGGGCCGGTTGGTTTGGCAGTTGTGGGGCGGGATGGTGATGGTTTTGGCCAGTATCATCCAAGGTTCTTTGAAGGCTTCGGCCTTCGGACAAGTGGAATGATCTATCGTGCTGTTGGGTGAGGTGTTCGCCAGACTTGGTTCTGGTGGGTATTTTGCTTGATGGTCTGTTGACCGGATTGGTTCTGTACTTTTTGTAGCGCTGTTGCGCTGCGGAGAAAAAAGTTCAGGACGGTGAAAAAAACGGTTGACGGGTTGGTTGGAGGTGTTTAGAAAGCGCTCCACCAACGACGGCGGCGCCGCTGCCGACGATGGATTTGCAGTCTCTGAGCTGATGGCTTTTGGACTGCGCGGCATGAACCTCCTGCTTTTGTGGGTGCCGGTGTCGACTGGTTTTCCGGTCGGGGCGAAGGGTTTGTCGGCTTTTGGGCCGGGTTCTTGGACAAGTAAATCGATTGAGAGAAGGGATGCGCAGGCGG
>NZ_WIDQ01000011.1 GCF_009495745.1 Niveispirillum sp. SYP-B3756 | reverse complement strand
TTGGCAAGATTGGCAGCGTTAAGCGTCACTTCGACGTAACCGAAGTCGGTCGCGTCGGTATCAATTTCGACCTTTGCGTTGGCACCAGTACCGGTCACACGGATATTGGCGGCGGTCAGCCCGCTGATGCCGCTCAGTTGGATAGCGTCGCCCGCCGCCAGATCGGTAATCGTGTCGCCATTCAGGTCGGACACACTGCCGACGAACAGATCGTTGCCGACGCCGCCTGTGATGCTGTCGGTGCCAGCACCAGCGCTGATTGTGTCATTTCCAAGGCCACCGTTGACGGTATCATTGCCGGCCCCGCCGCTAAGGCTGTCACCACCGCTGCCACCGACAATGCTGTCCGTGCCGGCGCTGCCAATGACCGTCATCCCACCGCCGGTGATGCGGTTGAGAATGACATTGCCGGTACCGGTGGCATTGGTGTCACCCGACAGATCGATGACCCGCAACCCCTCGGCATAGGCGTTGGCGTTCAACGTCATGTTGATGGTGGAGGAGGTGGCGCCAAAGGCGACCCGCTCAATGCCACTGATCCGGCTGGACCAGTCCAGGCTCGACCCGAAGGTGAAGACGGCGGTGGGGGTGAACAGCAGCGTGTCGGTGCCGGCACCACCATCGATACTGTCGATGAAGCTGTTGCCCCCGTCCGTCAGTAAAGCGCTGGAGGTATAGACAAAGACGTCGTCACCATTGCCACCGACCAGCGTATCGGCTGTGGCATTGCCGTCGCCGCCGGTGAGGGTGTCGTTACCGTCGCCGCCGGTGAGGGTGTCGCTGCCGGTGAAACCGGTGATGCTGTCGTCGCTGCTGGTGCCGGTGATGGCCGTGCCGGTGGCGTTGCTGGTGGTCAGCAGGCCGGTATCGTTGCTGCTGCGCACCATGGCGCCGGCGTCCAACGTCACCCCCGACACGGTCAGCGTATTGCCGGCCAGCGTCAGGGTGCCGCCGCTGCTATCCAGCGTGCCAATGGTCTCACTGGCACCCAGCACCAAAGTGCCGCCCGTAACGTTCACAGCACCGCTGTCGGCCAGCGCGCTGCCGCCACTCAGGGTCAAGGTGCCGCCGTTGAGCGTGGTGCCGCCAGTGTAGGTGTTGATACCCGACAGGGTCAGCGCGCCATCGGACGCCTTGGTCAGCGAACCAGTACCGGAGATCGGGGCGCTGACGGTAATTGACTGGTTGTTGAGGTCACTAATGACCGCAGAACCGGCCAGCACGATGCCGCCGCCGCCGGTCCCGGCAATGGTCAGCGTCTTGGCGCCGGCAGATATCTGGAGTGCGTCGCCATCGCCAATCGTGGCCGTGCTACCGCTCAGCGTCAGGGTCGTACCGGAAGCGATATTGTCCAGGTAAATGCTGTCACCGCCGCTCTGTGCCGCGCCGCGGACCAACGCCTCCCGCAGGGAGAAGCCATCGACGGCATTCCCGTTGGAAGCGTCCGCAGTGGCATCCACATAAATGCTGGAGCTGGTCACCGACACGTCGGCGGTGGTTGATGCTGCTGCCGCATCAGCCAGCGAGAAACGGATGGTAGCGTCGCCATAGGGGGTGGCGTTGGCATAGCCGATATTTTGGACCAGAGTCTGCACCTGGGCCGATGTGGTACCTGTGCCGAAGGTGACCACCAGGGTGCCGCTGGCGCTGGTATAGGCCCAGGTGGCGAACTGAGTCGACGCGATCGACAGCGTGCCGTTGGAATCCGCTCCCCTTGCGATGGAACCGGTAGCGGAGACCCCGCTACCGAACGAGAAGACGTCATTGACGCTGCCATCGGCGGCGCCACCGGTCACACGCCGCACGGTCAGCGTGCCGGCATCCCAATTACCCTCCGCATCGGCAGCAGTGGCGGTGGCATCCGCCAGGGTAACACCGCTGGTCACCAGTGCCACCGTGTTGCCCGTACCCGTGCCGGCACCGTTCAGGTCCAACGTCGGGGCGGCGTTACTGCTGACCGTGTTGTTGGTGACCGACTGATTGGAGAAACTCGCGGCGTCGTCCCCTGTCGCGCCCTGGATGGCATTGACGTCGTCGCCGGCAGTCGGATCGGTGTAGGAGACGGTGACCGTCTGCCCGGGCAGGGCCGCCTGAGCCAGTGTCAGCGTAACCGTCTTGTTGGTGCTGTCGACAACGACATTCGTGACGGAAACCGGATTTCCGCCGGCTGAGACGGCAAAAGCACCCGTCGCCGGAATATTGGTGGCATGGAGCGGGCCGTCATAGGTCAGCACCAGCGTCGTGCCGTCCACCGCGGCACTTTGCAAGACGGGTGCCGGGCGGCCGATCGCCACGACAATGGAGTGCGAAAAACTGGCGACGTCCAAGCCGCCAGAGGCGCTCTGCAAGACCCCACTGGCGTCGTCACCAGGGGGGTCGGCGTAGGTAAAATCAATGATATCGCCAGCCAGAAGCGATGCCTGGATCGTGAGCGTCACAGTGCTGCCGGAGATGGCCGCAGCAGTGACCGTAACCCCTGTACCGTTGACATCGACGGACGACCCGAAGCGGGCCAGCGCGGGTGTACTGCTGGTATCGAGCGGCGAATCGAAGGTGATGGTGAAGGTCGATTCGCCGATGTAACCGACCGCGGAGGTATAGGCGGGTGCGGCCATCAGCACGCCACCATAAGCGCCGATCCGCAAGGGCTCGGCATGGACGGCGCCGCGCGTCCAACCAAGATCCCAGTCGCCGCCCAGTTCCGCAGCACCCGTCAGCGTCCGCGACGCCGCGATGTTGGCACCGGTGATATCGGCAAGCGCGTCGAGAAATTCATGCCCGTGGCCAGCCGCCACGTTGCAGCCATAGAGTAGAATGTCACCATCGACGGTCAGCGCATAGCCGATCGCGGTCAGGTCGGCCTGACGGTCGGCCAGTTCCGCGCCGGTCAGCGTAAAGCTGCCGAGTTGCAGTGCGCCTTCACTGCCGTGGCTGACGATATGAATGGCATCATAGCCGGAATGGGTTTGGGCCCAATCGGCCATCTGGGCGAGCCCGTCGTGGCTGGCGTCAAGCACCACCAGTTCCGCCCCCGGCGATACGCCGGCGGCCAGCGTCTGCCAGTCGGCAATGTTGGACAGGATGAACACGACTTCTTTCCGGCCAGCTTCCAATGCCGGATCGGCCGCTTGCAGTGCGGCGGGGGCCATGAGCAAAGCGTCCGATGCGCCCGCCTTCCCCCCTTGGTCTGCGAACATCCAATTAACGGCACCGAAAATGACCTGCTTGTTCATCGCCCCAACCTTTCCGTCTGCACCCCAAGACCCCAAACCCCAGGACGCGTCGTTGCCACCCTGTATCCGGCCGGATGTTCCCTCTGCGCCCGCAGATGCCGGATCAATCCATGATCGCCTGGATAATCTTCGTACAGCATCACCTTGGAATATTCCACCGTCCGATCAGCCTGTGATACTAGAATTTACGTATCCCATGCCACAACCCCCACACCAAAGCGCACGCACGTTCAGAATAAATTTAGAATTCGTTAACGAATTAACGACTCACTCATTTTCATAGCGGAAATAGTACAATATTTTTAAAATATTAATGTGTATATTATTTATCAGCGTAAATTTTATACATTTTCTAATATCAAAATATTATCTTGCAAACTATGATAAATTCAGATCGAACATAATACTTGGCGCAAATATAGATTGAATACAGCCGCGCAGAAGCACGCCGATCCGGTATTACATTTGCACATTTTATGAAGCTCGACATCAATAGGTGACCATGACTCGGAGGACCATGGGAGGTGAGGTTCGCTTGAGGATACGCTTGGTGTGTGGTCGGTATCGCTGCGTTCAGTGAAGGAGTATATCCGTCCTGTGTTCACGCAGGATCGCGTTGCGACATCTGCGGGTTTGTTTCTGGAAGGGGTAGCGCGGCATGGCACCCACAGGCCGGCAGTCGCTGGCCTCCAAGGGTCGTGGGACATGAACCCTGATATGAACTTCAAATCACCAGTATGCGGCAGCAGGTTTGAAGGGCATCGACGATTGTCGGCCCACGCGGAAGGCTATAACGGGTCGGCAAGTGCGCGCGCTGGTGAATGGCCCTATCCCGCGTCCGGGGGCCGATCCAGCACCATGGCGGCGGCAGGAGTGGTGCGGGGCAGGATCTGGTAGGGCATCTGCTGTTCGGCCGGGACCGGTGCGGTCCGGCGGGTGCGCAGCAGGGCGAAGGCCAGCGTCGCGGCGGCGACCAGCGCGATCAAGGCAAACAGGCCGGTGGGCCCCAGGGCCGCCATGGTCACGGCACCGCTGAGCGGTCCCAGGATGGCACCGCCGGCATAGACCAGGACCAGGCCACCCGTGGCCCCGACGCGTGCGCCATCGCTCAGGCGGTCATTGGCATGGGCGACGAACAGCGGGTAGAGCGCGAAAGCCACGCCGCCGAACAGCCCGATCACCGGCAGCAGCAGGGCGGGCAGTGCCAAGGCAGCCAGGATGATCAGGAGTGCCAGCGCCATGGCAGCCCCCAGCGTGCCGATGATCACCCGGCGGCGATCGAACCGGTCGGACAGCAGGCCGAGCGGCCATTGCAGCACCACCCCGCCCAGGATGGCGATGCCCATGAACCGGGATGTCTGCGACAGATCCATGCCGATGCCCGCCGTGAACAACCCGCCCAGGGCATAGAACGCACCCAGCATGACCCCGGTCGCCAGCGCGCCGGCTACCCCCAGCGGTGAAGCGGCATATAAGGCGCCCAACCCCATGGCCCCGCCTTCCGGCACGGGCGGCGCCGACATCCGGGTCAGTGCGATGGGCAGTACCGCCAGCGACATCAGCAAAGATCCGGCGACCAGTGGCAAAAGCGGCTGCGACGTGGCCAGCATCAGGATCGGTTGTCCCACCGCCTGACCGACATAAAGCGCGATCATATAGGTGGCGAGCACGCCGCCCCGCCCCGTCGCTGGAGTGCGGTCGTTCAGCCAGCTTTCCAGGCAGACGAAGGTGCCGGCCATGCACAGACCGTCCAGCAACCGAAGGCCCGCCCAGAATATGGGATGTTGATAAAGCGCGTAGGTCAGCATCGAGGCGGAGAACAGGGACACGAAGGTGGCAAAAGCCCGGATATGTCCCACGCGCCCGATCAATGTGAAGGCCAGCAGCGAGCCCAAGCCCAGCCCGATGAAATAGGCCGTCCCCATCCAGCCAATGGTGACGGGCGATGCTCCAGCCTCTTGCAGGCGCAGGGCGATCAGTGTGGCCAGGAAGCCGCTGCCAGCCATGGCCAGGAAGATGGCGGTCAGCAGCGACCGGACGGGACGCCAGCCGGTCATCGTGCGATGGGCGCCGTCATGGTGCCGCCCCGTAATGGAGAAGAAAGGACGTAACCCAATGCCAGCCCGACCAACATGCCCGGCATCCCTTCATAGACATCATTCTGCCAGCCCAGCAGCCGCCAGCCCAAGGCCACAGCGACGCCGGCCAGCATCATGGCGATGGCCGTGCGTTGCGGCACGTCCCGGCCCAGCGCCAGCAGGATCAGCATGGGGCCGAAGGCCACAGCCAGGGTCGACCATGACAGGATGACCAGGCTGAAGACACTTTGCGCGCCGGCCAGCGCGATCAGAAGGGCGAAGCCGGTGACCCCCGCCGTCGCCAGCTTCAACGCCCAGGGCGCTTCCAGCCGTTCGGGCACCAGATCATGGGTGATGGCAGCCGAACAGGCCAGGACCAGGCTGTCGGCCGTGGACATGGTGGCGGCGAAGATGCCAGCCAGCACCACCCCCACCAGTACCGGCGGCAACAATTCCAGCGCCATGGTCGGCAGGGCCATTTCCGGGTCAAGTTCGGCTAGACCCGGCAGGTATAGCCGCGACAACATACCGACACCGGTGGCCAGCAGATAAAACAGGGTGAAGAAGGAATAATACCAGACGCGGGCCCGCGCCATGCCCTCTGGCCGGTCCAGCGCCATGAACCGCACCATGACGTGCGGCTGTCCGATGACGCTGACACCCGCGAACATCCAGCCGACGATGAACAGCAACAGACCGGACAGGCCGGGCAGCAGCAAGTCAGGCGGGGTCAGGGACAGGAACCCGTCGATGGTACCCATCTGCGCAATGCTGGCGTCCCAGCCGCCCCGCCCATCCACGGCGACCAGAAACAGCAGGCCCATGGCCAGCAGCATGACGCTGCTCTGCGCCGCGTCGGTCCAGATGCTGGCGCGGATACCGCCGGCCAGGCAATAGGCCAGGATCATGGCGGCGACGATCCAGGCGCCTAGGGTCGGCGACCAGTCCAGCACACCGTGCAGGGCCTTGCCACCCGCCGCGATCTGGGCGGCTGCATAAGCCCCCAGGAAGATCACGGTGATGATGGCGGCTATCCGCCGCCACAGCCGCATGTCACCGCCCTGCCATCCCGCCAGGACAGACCCGAAGGAGGCTTCGCCCGTGCGGGCCGTGGCCTCGCGCAGCCGGCCATGGATGAACAGCGAGGCCAGCAGGTCGCCGGCGATCCAACCCAACATCAGCCAGACCGATGACAGACCAACCGTGTAGGTGTAGCCGATGACGCCAATGAACATGTAACCGGAATTGTTCGTCGCCACCGCCGACAGACCGACCAGCCAGGGCGCCACGCTGTTGCTGGCCAGGTAATAATCCTGTCGGGTTCGGCGCGCCCGGAAAACGGACACCAGCCCGATGCCCAGGAAGAACAGCAGGAAGGCCACGAAACTGGCGGTGATCATGGGAAACCCCTTAAAAGGTCAGGCGGCGATCGCGGCCATCGCACGCATCCCGTCCATTCCAACCAGCCCGCCATGCAGGGCCTGCACGGCGCGGTCGAAATCCGACCGGGGCACGATGAATTGGACATCGACATTGCGGATCTGATGCTGGATGCCCATCACCGTTACGCCGGCCCCGGCCAGTGCGGCCAGGGCATCGGCCAGCAGGCCCGGACGGTTCAGATCGCTGCCGATGATGGCGACAATAGAAATAGCGTGGGTGGCCAGACCGGCGGTCGGAAACCGGGCCTCCAGCTCGTCAACCGCCTTCTGGACGGCGCTGCCGTCGGCACGCAGATAATGGGTGATGGTATTGGCATTGCTGGATTTGGCGATGATCCAGGCGCGATGGCGGGTCAGTGCTTCCAGAATGGCGGCGTCGTAGCCCTTCTCCCCCACCATGTCCTGCTCGAAGAATTCCAGCGCCGTGCCGTTGCGCAGACCGGTGACAATCTCCACTCTTGGGCAATCGGAGATGTAATCGCCACAGATCAAGGTGCCGTCATCGGCCGGATCGAAGGTGTTCTTCACCCGCAGCCGGATGCCGGCCTGCCGCAATCCACGTCCGGCCCGGGGATGGATGGCTTCCATCCCTAAATTGGCCAGCTGATCGGCAACGTCATAGTTGGTGCGGCCGATCTTGCGGGCATTTCCCGGACCCACCAGTTTGGGGTCGGCGCTCGACAGATGGAATTCCTTGTGGATGATGGCTTCGGCGGCATCGGTCAGTACGGCGATGCGTGAAAAGGTCATCTCCGAATAGCCCCGGTCGTAACGGGCCACCATGCCACCCTGGCACTGGGCATAGCCGGTGATGATGGGCAGCGTGTCCGACAGGTCGATACCGGCCATGCCGTCGGCGATGCGCCGGTCCAGGTCGGGCCGGGCCGTGTCGCGCCAACCGGTCAGGTCAACCATCCGCGCATTGACGCCGTTGTCGCGCAGCAGCAGCGCGGTATTGTGGGCGCTGTGCGCCTCGCCCAACCCGGCCAGCATCTCCCGTGCGGCCGCGAGCGGTTCGGCCAGGCGGAAATGCCCGTGGGAGCGCAGCCGGTGCAGGTCGGCCAGGCATTGGTGCACACCGTCGATACGCTCTGCCACGAAGGCGTCGGCCATGCGCCGGCTGTCGCCGTCTTCGGCGAAAATGGCGGCGTTGTGCGCCACCATGGCAGCGGCCACCCGATCCAGGGCACGGGTCCAGTTATCCCCGTTGGCATCCTTGATGAACGCCGCATAGACGCCGGGTTCGCCCGTCTTCTTGTGTTCCAGCAACAGGTCAGTGATACCGGCATAGGCGGAAACGACGAAGGCGCGGCCATACAGCGCCGGCCCCTGCCGGCCGGCGATCAGCACATTGTCCAACACGGTCTGCGTGGCGGCGATGGAGGTGCCGCCGATCTTTTCGATCGTGTGACCCGTCATCACGCGGCACTCCGCGTCAGGGGCCCCGGCATCGGGCGAATGGCGGCGATGTCGCGCCGCGCGGCGATGAAGTCCGGGCGAGGGTTCACCGGGCCGAACGGCTCTTGCAGCCGGTTGGAAAGCGCGTTGTAGACCAGAAAGGCATTGGCCCTGGGGAGAGGCGTGATATTGCCGTTCGACCCGTGCATGATGTTGCAATCGAAGATGATCACCGTCCCCGGTTCGCCCGTGGGGGCGACGATGCCGTGGCGGTTGACCAGATCGGCCAGGCTGTCCTCGTCCGGGACGCCATATTCCTGCTTCTTCAGCGAAGATTTGTAATGGTTCTCCGGCGTTTCTCCCACGCACGTCAGAAATTCCCGGTGCGATCCGGGGATCAGCATCAGCGGCCCGTTATGCGGGGTGTTGCGGGCCAGCAGGACCGACATGGACAGGGCCCGCATACGGGGCATCCCGTCTTCCACGTGCCATGTTTCGAAATCGGAATGCCAGTAGAACTCCCGCCCCTGGAATCCGGGTTTGTAGTTCAGGCGTGACTGGTGGATATAGACCTCGTCCGCCAACAGGAACCGCGCCACCTCCGACAGTCGCGCATCGGCGGCCAGCCAGGCCATCATGGCGTTCTGACGGTGGATCTCGAAGATCGACCGCACCTCGGTGCCGCCGGGTTCGGTGATGATGGTGTCCGGCTTCAGCCCTTGGGGATGGCCCAGAAGACCGGCCGCCTCGGCACGAAGGGTGTCGATCTCTTCGGCCTCGAACAGATTTTCCAGGACGAGATAGCCGTTTTCTTCAAAGAAACTGGCCTGAGCCTGGGAGAGTGGGGATTGCGGATGCCAAGGGCCGTGCAGCACGGGGTCGAGGCGCGGCAGCAGCTGCGCCTGGTCGGCGCAGCGGGAAGGGTAGTGATCGGTCATGAGATGGTCTCGCAATGGATTTCCAGGCTTTGGTGGCGACGCATAATCGTCACGCCGCCCTGTCCGCCGGATAGGCACCGGTCTCGTCATGCACTTCACGGCCGGTCACTGGCGGGTTGAAGACGCAGGCCATGACCATTTCGGTATGGCCGCGCAGGATGTGCCGGTCGTTCAGGTTCAGCGCATACATCGTGCCCGGCCGGATATCATGGACCTGTCCCGTGGCCAGATCCTCAATGCTGCCCTCGCCGCTGATGCAATAGACCGATTCCTGATGGTTCTTGTAATGCATGGGCAATTCGGCCCCGGCATGGATGGTGGTGATGTGGAAGGAGAAGCCCATGCCGTCATCCTTCAACAGCAGACGGGCACTCTCCCAGCCGGGGGCCGCGACATTACGGTCGGACGCGCGGGCGTCCGCTAGGGTGCGAACGATCATGTTGACAATCCTCACTCGTTATTCGGCGGCGGCGCTGTAGCGGGGCGTTACGGCCAATGCGACGCATTGTTCCAGGATATCCAGGCCCTGCGACAGCTCGGCTTCAGTGATGGTCAGGGGTGCCAGCACCTTCACCACCTCGTCATGCGCGCCGCTGGTTTCGATGATGACGCCGCGGGCGAAGGCGGCAGCCGTGATACGCGTTGCGATCTCACCCGACCCGACATCAATGCCCAGCATCATGCCTCGGCCCTTGACCCGTATATGATCGCCATAGGAGGCGGCAATCGCGTGCAGGCGACGGCTCAGTTGATCGCCCCGCTGACGTACCGTCCGCTCAAAAACATCATCCCGCCAGAAGTGGCGCAGGGCGGCGGCGGCGGTGACGAAGGCATGGCAATTGCCGCGGAAGGTGCCGTTATGTTCACCGGGGCGCCACTGGTCCAGCTCCGGCCGCAGCAGGGCCAACGCAAAGGGCAAACCCATGCCGGACAGCGACTTTGCCAGGGTAACGATATCGGGCGTGATCCCCGCTTCTTCAAAGCTGAAGAAACCACCCGTGCGCCCGCACCCGGCCTGGATTTCGTCCAGGATCAGCAGGGCACCATGACGCTTGGCAATGTCGGCGATTTTGCGCAGCCAATCGGCGGAGGCGACGTTAAGGCCGCCTTCGCCCTGTACCGCCTCCACCAGGATAGCGGCGGGCTGGTCCAGCCCGCTGGACGGGTCGGACAGGCGCTGGTCCAGCAGGTCGGCCGTATCAATGTCGGGACCGTAATAGCCGTCGAACGGTTCATGGCTGACATGGTTCAATGGCACGCCGGCCCCGTCGCGCTTGCCGGCATTGCCCGTGCAGGCAAGGGAGCCCAGGGTCATGCCATGGAAGCCGTTGGTGAAGGCGATAACATGCTGACGCCCTGTCACCTTACGCGCCAGTTTCAAGGCAGCCTCCACCGCATTGGTGCCGGTGGGGCCGGTGAACATGGCGCGATAGGACAGGCCGCGCGGAGCCAGGATCGTGCGCTCCAGTTCGTTCAGGAACGCTTGCTTGGCCGCGGTGTGCAGGTCAAGGCTGTGGGCGACTCCGTCGGCAGTGATATAGTCCAGCAGGGCCTGCTTCAGCACTGGGTGGTTGTGGCCGTAATTCAGGCTGGAACAGCCGGACAGCAGGTCCAGATAGCGCCCGCCCTGCACATCCTCCATCCATACGCCCTGGGCCCGGTTAAACAGGCGGGGCATGGCGCGGGAATAGCTGCGGACCTGTGATTCCAGGCGTTCGAAGGTGGTGACATCGGGCGGGGTCGCCGTCGGTGTCGGCATCATGATGATTGTTTCCATTTGTTGTTGGCGGGCACAGGGCCCGGTCAGGCAACAGCGCGCATGGCGGGCAGCGGGCCAATGGTGACCAGACGCTCACTCTCCTGCGTGCCGGCGAGGTGGCAGTCGCGATCAAAATGCGCGTCGTGGCGCAATGGGGCCCCCAGGCTGTCGGCGAAGCCCTGGAACAGCGCCCAACTGGCCCGGTTGGAGGGGGTGATCGTGGTGGTGATGGTTGTGATGTCACCCAGGTCGGGACGGGCCAGCAAGGCCGTCAGCATATGACGGCCAAGCCCCCGGCCACGGACAGCGGGGTCGACCGCGACTTGCCAGACGAACAGGGTGCGGGGATCAGCCGGCAGGCGATAGCCTGAAACCCAGCCGACAACCTGCCCCGTCTCCTCGGCCAGGATGCAGCAATCGGCGAAATGGCTGGCCTGCAAAAGGTTGCAGTAGAGCGAGTTGACGTCCAACGGCGGGCAGGCCGCAATCAACCGATGGATAACGGCACCATCGGCCGCCTGTGGTTTGCGTAAGGAGAAAGCCACATGCCCCTGGGGAAAGCCTGTGGCGGCGGGTTGGTGGGCTGGCAGAGCCATTCTTCACCCCCTTGATATTTTATCTTTCGAATTAATTTGACGTGACTGATGGGTCGCATCTCGACTGGATCGGTGCCAATTTTGACGAAACCTGCCCAAGAGTCAACCATTTTGCGCATATCACGCGTAATCACGGACAGAACCGCTGTGTGATTGGTTGGAAAATTTCTTTATATATTGAAATATATTCGCCCTTGCTGGTCCGCGCAGCACCCGGTAAAGCAGGCGCATTCCTACGGATCACGAAGTGATTAGCGAGCATGACTGAACCCCGTACAGAGGCGGCCCTGCGGGCCATCCGCCGCATCATGCGCGCGGCGGATCAGGCGGAGCGGCAATTGGTGACGGCCACCGGTCTGACGCCCTCGCAATTGCTGCTGTTACAGGAAGTGGCAAGGCGGGGGCAGGCCACGCCCAGCACTCTGGCATCGGCCGTGCAGTTCAGCCAAGCCACGGTCACCAATCTGGTTGACCGGCTGGAGGTGCTTGATCTGGTCGAACGGCGGCGCGGTGACCAGGACCGGCGGCAGATCTGGGTGGGGATCACGGCCAAGGGACGGGAAATCCTGGCCAAGGCACCGGACATGCTCCAGGATCTGTTTTCCGGTCGTTTCCAGCATCTGCCGGATTGGGAGCAAGCCATGATCGTTGCCATGCTGGAGCGGCTGAGCGCTCTGCTGGACGCGACAAAGATAGACGCCGCCCCTTTAATCGATACAGGCGGGCCGATCGACAGGTTGCCATCGTGAGCTTGGCAATCATGCCAATCTCCCTGGATCGGTCACGATCAAGGGAGATTGGCATCAGTCTCCGTCACCCATGCAGAAGCCTTCTTCGCCGGGAAGGCAATCTGAAATCTGAACTCGTCAACGAGAAATTGACTCTCCACTTTTCCAGGGCATGTTCACATCGCCGCTGGAAATCAGGTGGCTGAACGGGAAGCATCATCGATGATATAGCGCCAGCCCCCATCCGCCTGCTTGCGCATGACTTCAATCCCCCCGCCCGTCAGTTCCTGGCTGGTCCCATTCTCACCCTTCATCGTCAAGGTCCAGTGGTTGGTTGTCAGGGCGGTATCCCGGTAAACCAGATGCCGGCGGTCACGCAGCACAATCTGCGGCTTCAAGGCCAGCAGGCCCTGGAAATCTTCCCGCACGCGGGCTTGCCCAACCATCTCTTTACCGTCGGGATTAACATAGGTGACGTCGGACACGTAGAGATCCACTAGACCGTCAAGATCGGCCGCATTGAAACGCGCCTGCCAGACATCGTATAGCTTATCCAGGTCAGCTACCGGGGCGATGGCTGACGAACGGGCGGCCAGTGCCCGCCCAGCGCTTGCAACGACCCCAGCCGACAGAACCCCCGCAGTCACGGCGCGCAGGAAGTTTGACCGCGTCAGGCCCTGTTCCTCTCCATCAACCGCTGACAGTGCGGCGACATCCCGGCGACCGGCCGATTTCCAAGCCGTGATGATGGACCCGATCACAGTTTCCTCCTTGCACAAGCAATAATGGCACAATTACGGGCAACTGTGACGGCCGTAAGCTGGCCTGTCCATTTCATCTTCGGCCGTTTTATCGGCGGTTTCGGCCAACCTCCCCCCTATCCGGCACCATTCATGCTTTCGACATTCCATAGAGCTGCGGGTCGTCATGGCGACACAGCAGGGGTCAACCGCTGCCCATCCCGGCGCTTCCGCCACG
This sequence comes from Niveispirillum sp. SYP-B3756, assembly GCF_009495745.1. Classification (GTDB taxonomy): domain Bacteria; phylum Pseudomonadota; class Alphaproteobacteria; order Azospirillales; family Azospirillaceae; genus Niveispirillum. Next base: position 117,153 of record NZ_WIDQ01000011.1, on the reverse strand, counting down.
GCATTGCCAATCAGGATGAGAGAGGGGGCGGTGCCGTCAATCAATACGGCACCGCGTGCCAGGGCCATAAGGGGGGCGAACTGTACCTGCATGTCCGGCCGCGTTGCGTTGGCCACAAGCGCCGCCGGCGTCTGGGCAGGAAGCCCGGCCCCGATCAGGTTTTCGGCGATGGTCGATATCCGGTCCCGGCCCATGTAGAGCGCCAGGGTAGTCGATGGATCGGCCAGGCTGGTCCAGTCGATCAGGGCGGTTTCCGCTTCCGTCCGGCAATGGGCGGTGACGATGCGCAACGATCGGGCGACACCGCGATGGGTAAGGGGGATGCCCAGCTGCGCCGCCGCCCCCATGGCAGCGGTGATGCCGGGAATGATCTCCACCGCCACACCCTGTTCGCGCAGGAACCCCGCCTCCTCCCCTGCCCGGCCGAAGATAAACGGATCGCCCCCTTTCAGGCGCACAACACGCAGGCCACGCCTTGCCTCACTCACCATCAGCCGGTTGGTGAATTCCTGCGGCACCGACCGGCAGCCAGCCCGCTTGCCGACGGAGATCAGCCGCGTCTCCCGGCGGGCCAGCGCCAGGATATTGTCGGGCACCAGCGCATCATGCAGGATGACATCGGCGGTGGCGATGGCCTGCACCGCCTTTACGGTCAGCAGGCCGGGATCGCCGGGGCCGGCACCGACCAGGGTGACCGATCCGGCAGCCATTCCATCACCGGTCCTTTGCAGCGCTGCCGCGATGGCCGTCACCGCCTCGGCCTCCGACAGGGCCATCAGCCTGTCATCGGTGAAAATCTGGTCCCAAAAGCGCTGCCGCTCGCGGAACCCCGCCAGGGCTGCCCGCACCTGCTGGCGACACCGCGCCGCAGCGCGGGCGATACCGGCGTAAGAGGCGGGAATGGCCAGTTCCAGCCGCTGCCGGATATTCCGCGCCAATGCCGGCGCGCCACCACCGGTGGAAATTGCGACGATGATCGGCGACCGGTCCAGAATGGCCGGAACAGTGAAATCGCACTGGTCCGGCACGTCGATGACATTCACCAACACATTGCGGGAAAAGGCGGCGGCGCGGAGGCGATCCGTCAGCTCAGCATCGCCGGCCCCATCGAAGGCGAGAGTAGCACCATCCAGCAGACAGGGCCGGAACTGCCGTTCGATCCGGGAAATGGCACCTTGCTCCACCAACTCCACCATCTCAGGCGATAGAGTGTCCGCCACCAGCAGGATATCGGCGCCGGCACGGATCAGCAGCCGCGCCTTGCTGGCGGCAGTGGCACCACCGCCAGCCAGCAGCACAGCCCGTCCGCGCAGGTCCAGGAAGATCGGGAAGCCGGGCATGGGGTCGGCCCGGTCAGGCAGCGGCGACAGGTGCGACATGGCGCAAAATCTCCTTGATCTCGGGCAGGCAGGAACCGCAGCCAGTGCCGGCACCGGTCAGACGGCCGATATCGGCTGCCGAGCAGGCGTTCCCGCTGCGGATGGCGGCGTCGATGGCATGGCGGCCAACATTATTGCAGGCGCAGATCAGCGCGCCTTTCGCGGCACAGGCATCGGCCTCCGGCGGCCGTCCGGCCAGCAGCCGGGCGCGATCCATCGGTAACAGGGCTGGCTGGGTGAACAGGCCGGTCAGCCAGTCGGTGGCAAGGCTGGGCAGGTCCGGCGCGGCGAACAGGCAGGCCACCAGCCGCCCCTGATCCAGCCAGGCCCGGCGGACCAGAAAGCGGGCCGGATCGGTGAACTCCAACTGCTCACAATCGGCCAGCTCTGCCAGCACCGGCAGGGTGTCGCCGGCCAGCCGGTAATGCTGGCACGGGCCGGCATCCCGGCGCACCCAATAGGGAAAGTTGGACAGGTCCAGGGCACGGCTGGTCATCAGCAGGGCCTGCCATTGGGTGATCAGCCGTTCCACCCGCACCGACACATGCTTGCTTTCCGGCTGGCCGGAAATGGGGTCGACATGGCCGGCGAACAGCCGCCCGATCCCGCCATGGCTGGCGTAACTATCGTTCCAGTGCATGGGCAGGAAGATCTGGCCTTGGGCTTGCGCCTCCGTGACGGCAACCCGCATCAGCACGGCGCCCTGCAGGCTGGTGACGCGGGCAATATCGCCCTCCATCAGATCGGCCGCCAGCGCATCCAGGGGGTTGATCTCCAGCAGCGGTTCAGGCCGGTGCGCCGACAGGCGGGCGACCAGCCCCGTGCGGGTCATGGTGTGCCACTGATCGCGGTAACGCCCGGTATTGGCAATCAAGGGGAAGCGCAGAGAGGCGCGTTCCACCGGGGCCTGCTGGCGCACCGCCACCATGCGGGCCTTGCCATTGGCATGGCTGAACCGCCCGTCGCCATAAAGCCGGTCGGTCCCCCGCTTGGCTCCCGCCGGCAGCGGCCATTGGAAGGGGGCCAGCTGCTGGTACTCGCCGTCGCGTACCCGCGCCATGGCGCCGATATCAAAGGCACGCAACCCATCATTTTCAAAATCCGACAGGGCGGCATGTTCGCGGAAAACCTCCACCGCGGCGCGATAGGGAAAGGCCGCACCGAAGCCCATGGCCTGGGCCACCTGGGTCATGATCCACCAATCCGGTTTCGCCGCCCCCGGTCCAGCCCGGAAAGTGCGCTGGCGGGAAATGCGGCGTTCGGAATTGGTGACGGTGCCGTCCTTCTCCCCCCACCCCAAGGCCGGCAGGCGGATATGGGCGTGGCGCAGGCTGTCGGTATCATGGACGATATCGGAGACAATGACCGTGGGGCACAAGGCCAGTGCCTCCCTTACCAGATCGGATTCCGGCAGGCTGACGGCGGGGTTGGTGGCCATGATCCACAGCGCCTTGATCCGCCCGTCGCGGATGGCGCGGAACATGTCCACCGCCTTCAGCCCCTGGCCGCCCTTCAAAGCCGGTGCCTTCCAGAACCGACGCAGCCGTTCCACATCCAGCGGGTCATCAGGGTTCATATGGGCGGCCAACTGGTTGGCCAGCCCCCCCACCTCCCGCCCGCCCATGGCGTTGGGCTGGCCGGTGACGGAGAAGGGGCTGGAACCCGGCTTGCCCACCCGGCCCGTGGCCAGATGCACATTCAGGATGGCATTCACCTTGTCCGTCCCGCGTGAGGACTGGTTGACCCCCTGGCTGAACACAGTGACGGTGCGCGGCGTGGCCGTGAACCAGTCATAGAAACGCGCCAGATCATCCGGGTCCAGTCCGCAGGTCTCCGCCACATCGGCGGCATCTGCACGGGCTGCTTCCAGCGCTGCCTCCAGCCCCTGTACATGGCGCAGCGCATAATCCCGGTCGATGGCACCGGCCTGTTCCAGATGGGCCAGCAGGCCGTTGAACAAAGCGACATCGCTGCCGGGTTTGAGAGCCAGATGCAGGTCGGCTAAGTCAGAACTGGCGGTGCCACGCGGATCGATCAACACCACGCGGGTGCCGCGCTGCTGACGCGCCGCGCGCAGCCGCTGGGCCAGCACCGGATGGCACCAGGCGAGGTTGGAGCCGACCAGCACCACCAGATCGGCCAGTTCCAGATCCTCATAACAACCCGGCACCACATCGGCCCCGAAGGCGCGTTTATGCCCGGCGACGGTAGAGGCCATACAAAGCCGGGAATTTGTGTCGATATGCGGGCTGCCGATGAAGCCTTTGATCAGCTTGTTGGCGACATAATAATCCTCTGTCAGCAACTGGCCCGAGACGTAAAAGGCAATGGCGTCGGGGCCATGTTCGGCCAGGGTGGCGGACAGCCGGTCGGCCACGGCGTGGATGGCGCTATCCCAGGGGGCGGGCTTGCCATCCACCATCGGCTGGGTCAGGCGCACATCGCCTTTGGCTTCCGCCGCGACGGTATCAATAAGGGCCGCCCCCTTGGAGCAGAGCCGGCCCTTGTTGGCGGGATGGTCGGGATCACCACCCACAGCCCAGCCATCGCGCGTGGCACTGACGATCACGCCACAGCCAACGCCGCAATAAGGACAGGTGGTGCGGATTTCGGGGTTGGACATGGGGGGGCTCCGGGTTGGGGGGAAGGGGACACTTGTGCCTCGTTTTCCCGGCACTCAGTCAAAAGCCGTTCACTCCACTCCCGTCTCTCCACCGTCACCCCGGCGAAGGCCGGGGTCCTGGCTCACAAGCACCATGCTCTACGAACTGGACCCCGGCCTTCGCCGGGGTGACGGTAGATGATGACGAAAAGGGAAGCCTGCTTAAATTCGCGTCTGAGGCGAGAGCTGAGATAACGAGCAAAGCGAATAAATGGGAAAGAGGTTGTCGCTACGGAAAGCCCCCCCCCCTATCCCGCCAACCCCAGCAACACCCGCTCGCCCTCCACCCGCACCGGGATATGGCCGGTGCAGCCCTCATCCGGGCCGGTCGCCTCCCCCGTCGCAAGGTCGATCACCCAATTATGCAGCGGGCAGGTCACGGCGTGGCCGTGGACAATGCCTTCCGACAAGGGCCCCTTCTTGTGCGGGCATTCATCGCGCAGCGCGAAGACCTGATCATCGATGGTGCGAAACACGGCGATGCGGCCAGCCGGGTGTTCCACCCGTCGCGCGCCCTGCACCGGAATGTCGCAGAGCTGGCCGATATCTTTCCAATCAAGCGGACGGTGCATGATGGTCACTCCACAGTAGCAAGCGTGCGGAAGTCACGGGCGGCGGCGGCCGTGCCGGGGGCGCGTTCGGCCCAGGGGTCGACCTGGGCATGGCGCTGGCTGGCCAGGAACCGGTCATGCAGGGCACGGCGGTTTTCCGCGTCATCCACCACCCGCGCCTTCACGAAATCCAGCCCCACCCGTTCAATCCAGGGGGCTGTGCGTTCCAGGTAATGCGCCTCTTCGCGGTAGAGCTGCATGAAGGCGGCGCAATATTCCTGCACCTCCTCTTCCGTCGTCACCTTGACCAGCAGGTCGGTGCCGCGCAGCTTGATGCCCCCATTACCGCCGACCAGCAGGTCAAAACCGCCATCGGTGGCGATGACGCCGAAATCCTTGATGGTGGCTTCGGCGCAATTACGCGGACAGCCGGAGACGGCCATCTTGAACTTGTGCGGCGTCCAGGAACCCCAGGTCATGCGTTCCAGATTGACGCCGACCTCCAAGGATTTCTGCGTGCCGAAGCGGCACCAGTCAGACCCGACACAGGTTTTCACCGTGCGCAGCGACTTGCCATAGGCATGGCCGGAGACCATGCCCGCCGCGTTCAGATCAGCCCAGACGGCGGGCAGATCGTCTTTCTTGATGCCCAGCAGGTCAATACGCTGGCCGCCCGTGACCTTCACCGTGGGAATGTCGAACTTCTCCACCACATCGGCGATGGCGCGCAACTCGTTGGCATTGGTCAGCCCGCCCCACATGCGCGGCACAACGGAATAGGTGCCATCCTTCTGGATATTGGCGTGGACCCGTTCATTCACGAAGCGGCTGGCGGCGTGATCGACGTACTCACCGGGCCAGGAGGCCAGCAGATAATAGTTCAACGCCGGGCGGCAGGAATGGCAGCCATCGGGCGTCTTCCATTCCAGCGCCTGCATCACATCGGGGATGGATTTCAACCCCTGCACCCGGATCAGGCGGCGCACGCTGTCATGGTCGTGATCGGTGCATTTGCACATCGGCTTGACGCCGGCAGCCTGATAATCCCCACCCAGCGTATGGGTCAGCAAGCCCTCCACCAGACCGGTGCAGGAACCACAAGATGCCGATGCCTTGGTACAGGCCTTCACCGCATCCAGGGTCGTCAGGCCCTTCTCATTGATCGCCTTGACGATGGTGCCCTTGCAGACGCCGTTGCAGCCGCAGATTTCCGCCGTATCAGGCAGCGCCGCAACGGCGGCGGTAGGGTTTGCCGCACCGCCTTCCGACGGGGCGAACCCCTGGCCGAAGATCAGCGTATCACGCAGCGGGGAGACATCCTCCCCCGCCTTCAGCAATTGGAAATACCAGCCACCATCACCGGTATCGCCATACAGCACCGCCCCCTTGACGCGGCCTTCTTCCAGTACGATCCGCTTATAGATGCCGCGCCCAGCATCGCGGAACACGATATCTTCGGTCCCCGGCCCGCCGCTGAAATCCCCGGCGGAGAAGACATCCACGCCGGTGACTTTCAGCTTGGTAGAGGTGACGGAGCCGGCATAGCCAGCCCCCTTGCGCCCAGCCAGATGGTCAGCCAGCACCTTGGCCATGTCGAACAGCGGCTGCACCAGCCCATAGCAGGAGCCGCGATGCTGCACGCATTCACCCACGGCCATGATGGCGGGGTCGCTGGTGACCATATGGTCATCCACCATGATACCGCGCCCGACCTCCAGCCCGGCCGCCGCCGCCAGCCTTGTATCCGGGCGGATGCCCACGGCCATCACCACCAGATCAGCCGGCAGTTCGGTGCCATCCTTCAAGGCCACGCCGGTGACATGGCTGTCGCCCAAAATGGCGGCAGTGTCGGCCCCGGTCAGCACGGTCAAGCCGCGCCGTTCCAGTTCCTTGGCCAGCAGATGGCCGGCAGAGGCATCTAACTGGCGTTCCATCAGATGGCCGGCCAGATGCAGCACCGTCACATCCATGCCGCGCGCCTTCAGGCCGACGGCAGCTTCCAGCCCCAGCAAGCCACCGCCGATCACCACGGCATGGCCGCCCTTGGCGCTGGCGATCAGCATGGCATCCACATCATCCACATCGCGGAAGGTGACGACGCCAGGCAGGCGGGCACCGGGAATGGGAATGACAATGGGCATGGAGCCGGTGGCGATCAGCAACCGGTCATAGGGGCATTCCAAGCCAGATTTGGTGATGACGACCTGCCGCTGGCGATCAATCGTCTCCACCGCATCGCCGGCGTGAAGGGTAATGCCATTGGCCGTATACCAGTCCCGATCATTGATGACGATCTGGTCGAAGGTCTTCTCCCCCGACAGCAGCGGCGACAGCATGATGCGGTTGTAATTGACCCGTGGTTCAGCACCAAAGACGCTGATCTGATAAAGGCCGGGAGCCCGGTCCAGCAATTCTTCCACGGCGCGGATACCGGCCATGCCGTTGCCGATCACGACAAGGCGGGGCTTGTGGGTGCCGTCGGGGGGAGAAGAATGGTTGGTCGTCATGTCGGTCCATCCTCGCTCGCGCAAAAAATGCGCAATAAAAAAGGCGTCCGACCATGCAGCCGACCCGTTGGGGTCAATCACATGTTCGGACGCCATTATCCGGTGGGGCCCGGCCTTGGGCACCCTATGTCGCCACCCCTTCCAGGGCGGCAGGGGGTCAGCAGCGTTGCTGACCTGCCCTGCTTATAGCGAAAGCCATGCCAACCGGGATGCTAGACGCTAACCGTTTGATAAGGCTTGATCCTTAAAATAAGACGCTGAAAGCAGGGCAGTGAGCGCTGATGATTATTGCGCAAAATCAAGGCACCTGCCGACGAAAGCCTTTAATTTATGCAATGGCGAACAGTCTCCCCTTGCACCGATCCAGGGCCGAAAGCGTGATTACCCTTATCCATCAAACCCCTACCGCAGTGCGCCGGAATTGGCATGACCGTTGCTGAGAGTGCAGCACTCCCGACGCAGGGAGAGAAACGACATCGTCCAATGGCGGACGACCAGGCAATGGTGCCTGAAACCGATCACACGGCCCCCCGGCCGGATCGGCGACAGGTGCCTTATCGCATGGCCGCCCGCAGCGAGGATGATATCGTGGATATCGTGACGGTGCGGATGGCCCGACGGGTGAACTCAAGTGGCCGCGCGCAGACAATCAAGCGCCAGCGGCCCGGGACGTAGGGGCTCGCACGATGGAAATCCGGCATAAAGCAACGCGCATAGACCTGTTCTCCTTGAAGACAGTGCAGATGCGCGCCTTTCACCTGACGTGGTTAGCGTTCTTTCTCTGCTTTTTCGGCTGGTTTGGCATTGCGCCCTTGATGGCAGTGGTGCGCGAGGATTTAGGGCTGACCAAGGCCCAGATCGGCAATACCATCATTGCCTCGGTCGCCATCACGGTGCTGGTACGGCTGGTGATCGGGCCGCTTTGCGACCGGTTGGGGCCGCGCAAAACCTATACGGGGCTGCTGGTGCTGGGCTCCATCCCGGTCATGTGCATCGGTCTGGCCCATAGTTACGAAACGTTCCTGCTGGCCCGGCTGGCCATCGGGGCGATTGGTGCCTCTTTCGTCATCACCCAGTATCATACCTCGGTGATGTTCGCCCCCAATGTGGTGGGTACGGCCAACGCCACCACGGCGGGCTGGGGCAATCTGGGCGGCGGCATCACCCAGATGGTGATGCCGCTGATCATGGCCGCCATCGTTTCGCTCGGCGTGGAACAGACCATGGGCTGGCGGTTGGCCATGGTGGTGCCGGGGCTGGTGCTGCTGGTCGCCGCCTGGCTTTACTGGAACTTCACCCAGGATTGCCCGGAGGGCAATTTCGCTGAACTGAGGTCCAGCGGCGCGCTGGCCGCCGGGCGCGACGGGTTGGGCGGTCTGCACAGCTTCGCCGTGGCCGCCCGCGATATCCGCGTCTGGGCCCTGTTCATCGCCTATGGTGCCTGCTTTGGCGTGGAACTGACGCTGCACAATATTGCGGCGATCTATTTCTTCGACAAGTTCAAGCTGGATCTGGCCACTGCCGGCATGATCGCCGGCCTGTTCGGCGCCATGTGCCTGTTTGCCCGCACGCTGGGCGGCTTCATCTCTGACCGGCTGGCCACCAAATCGGGCCTGCGGGGCCGGGTCCTGCTGCTGTTCGCCGTGTTGTTCCTGGAAGGGCTGGCGCTGATCCTGTTCTCCCAGATGGGTGTGCTGGTGGCCGCCGTGGCCGCAATGATGATGTTCTCCATCTTTGTGCAACTGGGCTGTGGTGCCACCTTTGGCATCGTCCCCTTCATCAACCGCAAGGCGCTGGGGGCCGTGGCGGGTATTGTTGGGGCGGGCGGCAATATGGGGGCGGTGCTGGCCGGCTTCCTGTTCAAATCCGAAAGCCTGACCTATCAGCAGGGCCTGTTCTATCTGGGGATCGGCGTTACCGTTGCTTCTTTCGCGGCCCTGGCCATCCGCTTCTCGCCCGAGGTGGCGGCGGAGGAAAAGCGCCGGCTGGAAGCGGCATTGGCCGAACGGGATGCGGCATCGCGCCAGCCGGGTGGCGTGGTGGTGGCCGCGGAGTAAGGGGAATGGGGTGGCATCGGCGGGTGCCACCCCATACACAGATAGCCCATCGTCACCGTCACCCCGGCGCAGGCCGGGGTCCAGATTGCCAAGCACTTCGCTCTACGAACTGGACCCCGGCCTGCGCCGGGGTGACGGTAGAAGAGCCAAAATATTTCCCGTCAAATCATCCGTACCTTATTGCACCCGAAACACTCTACGATCTCCGCAAACAGCCAACCAAACAGGCACCAAAAAACCGACCATGGGCAATGCCGATCTTTCCATCCTGATCATTGATGGCAGCCCCGACCGGGCGGCAGTGGTGGAACGTGGGCTGGTGGAAGCCGGCTGGGTACGTGTGTCCACCATCGGGCCTTCGGTCAATCTGCTGGCCCGCATCCAGGCGCTGGCCCCGGATGTCATTATCATCGACCTGGAAAACCCCGACCGTGACACGCTGGAACAGATGTTTCAGGTCAGCCGGCTGGTGCAACGGCCCATCGCCATGTTCGTGGACCAGAGCGACAGCCAGATGATCCACGCCGCCATCGAGGCCGGCGTGAGCGCCTATGTGGTGGATGGCCTACGGCAGGATCGGATCAAGCCGATTGTGGAGACGGCGGTCAGCCGCTTCAACGCCTTTGACCGGCTGCGACGGGAACGGGACGAGGCGCAGGCCAAATTACAAGATCGCAAGCTGGTGGAACGCGCCAAGGGCCTGTTGATGAAAAACCGCGGCCTGTCGGAAGAGGATGCCTATACGCTGATGCGGCGCACGGCCATGAAGCAGAACCGCAAGCTGGCCGACATTGCCCAGAGCGTAATCACCGCGTTCGAGATGGAGTTGTGAGGATGCCCGACATCGTCAAGCTGGGCTTCGCGCCGCTGGTGGATTGCGCCATTCCCGTGGTGGCGGCGGAACGGGGGTTCGCGGCAGCGGAAGGTATTGATCTTGTGCTGGAACGCTCAAATTCCTGGGCGGCCCTGCGTGACAAGCTGGCCTTTGGTCTGGTGGATGGCGCGCATCTGCTGGCACCCCTGGCCCTGGCCATGCACCAGGGCATCGCCGGAATACCCGCTGTACCGCTGGTGGTGCCGGTGACATTGGGCCTGGGCAATAATGCCATCACCCTGTCGGCAACACTCCATGCCCGCATGGTGGCGGTGGCACCGGCGATCATGGCCGGCCCCCCGGCGAAGCGGGCACGCGCGTTGCAGCTGGTTATCGAAGCCGACCGGGCACGCGGGCAGGTGCCATTGTCCTTTGCGACAGTCTTCCCCTTTTCCTGCCATCATTACGAATTGCTGAGCTGGCTGTCCGACGGCGGGATCGATACACGGACGGACGTTAATATCGGCATTGTTGCCCCACCGCGCATGGTGGAAAGCCTGACCAGCGGCTGGATCGATGGCTATTGCGCCGGGGAACCGTGGAACGCGCTGGCTGTGGCGCGCGGTGCCGGCCTTGTCGTTGCGACCAAGGCCGATATCCGACCCGGCGGCGTGGAAAAGGTTCTGGCCTTGCGGGCGGACCAGGTCACGCCGCACCGGGATCGAACGGTTGCCCTGGTCCGGGCCATGGTGCGTGCGGCTAACTGGTGCCATGACCCGGCCAACCATGGGGCGCTGGCGCGACTATTGGCCGAACCCTGCTATGTCGGCCAGCCGGCCGAGCTGATCGCCGCCACCTTGGTGAAGGCAGAGGCAGCCAAGGCTGAGGATTGCCGTCCGGACCTGGTACAGGCGCAGCAACTGGTGGCGGATATGATGCGCGCCGGCCAACTGGCCCCGGATACTATGCCCGATGCCAATATGTTGGCTGCCCTCTGGACCCCCGCCTATCACGATCTGGCCCAAGGCACCTTCAACGCGGGCTGATCCTGACACATCCTATTGATCGTGACCCAAACCCCTCATTATTTCACAATAATACCAATCTCCCTTGATCGTGACCGATCCAGGGAGATTGGCGTTCCCACAGGCGCCGGGCGGGCGCATAAGGCACCCTTGGCTTACGATGTTAAGCCCCGCCCCTCCGGCTGCGCTCAATCAACCGATTGATGGCCGTTCGTACCCAAGCCTCAGCCCTTGGATCTTTCAGCAGGCGATAGGTCTGGGTGAAACCGAAGCACAGCGAAATCCCCTCAAACGCGAACTGTTCCACATCCAGGTCAGCGCGCAGATGGCCTTCATCCACGGCGCGCTTCACCGCCCCGGTCACCAGATGGCGCAAATCCTCCTGATGACGGATGATCATGTCGCGCAAGGGGCCGGGCCTGTCGTCAAACTCAATCGATGCGGCCTGGATCGGACAGCCGCCGGGCAACACTGGGGCCAGCGTCCAGGCAATCCAATTTTCAAACAGGCCCAGCACACGCGGCAACCCGCGCGGTAAAACCATCGCGGGGCGCACCACTGTATCGGCATAAAGCTCCGCCGCCCGCTCCAAGACGGCGGCCTGCAACATCTCCTTGCTGCCGAAATGCGCGAACAGCCCGCTTTTCGACATGCCCAGCCGTTCCGCCAGCGTGCCGATGGTCAGGCCGGTCAACCCGTCCGTGCTGGTCATGGCCAGCGCTTCGTCCAGGATGGCGGCGCGTGTGCGTTCCCCTTTGCTCATGAGGAAAATAATACGAACGGTCGTTCTATTGTCAATCCCCTACGCTCGGCATGGCAGCCTATAGCCAAATGCCGGTGCCGGGCGTAATGATGGCGCAGTCGTTAATCATTGCGGGAGCGCCTTGCCTATGTCCGCCGCGTTCGAACGCCGTACCTTCGCACCCGGCGAGATGATCTTCAAGGAAGGCGATCCCGGCGACAGCCTTTATGTGGTGGAAAAGGGCCGGGTGCGCATCTGGCGGGGGGAGATTGAGCATCCCACCATCATCGGATCGGTCGATGAAAAGGGTGTGTTTGGCGAAATGGCGATTTTCGACCGCAAGCCCCGCATGGCCAATGCCTCGGCCGAGCTGGAGTCGGTGCTGATGCGGATGCCGGCCAGCGTGCTGCGGGAAAGCCTCTATGGTGCCGACCCGCTGCTGCGCCAGCTGGTGCAACTGCTGATCGACAATATCCGCACCATGGCCAAACGGCTGGATGAGCTGGAGGCTAATACTCAATTGCCTTGATCAGAACCTGTCGGCTCTGATCAAGGCCCTCAGACCGCCGCGGCCACCGCCCTTTAGATTTCTGCCGGGTGAATATATCAGCCTGAAAATCATCTCTCGACTCATGCCCCGGAAAGCTGTATACAGTTATGAATAATAACATACACCCAGGGAGAGTTATGATGACGGGCTTCCCCCTTAACGCCTGGTATGTCGCCGCTTACGATGTAGAACTGGGGCGCAGCCTGCTGGCGCGCACCATCTGCAACAAGCAGGTGGTGATGTATCGCAAGCTGGATGGCACTCCGGTCGCCTTGGCCGATGCCTGCTGGCACCGTTTATTGCCGCTGTCGCTGGGCCGGCTGGAGGAAGACCGGGTGGTCTGCGGCTATCACGGGCTGAAATTTGATGATACCGGGCGATGTGTATACATGCCGTCGCAAGATACCATCAACCCGTCGGCTTGTGTGAAAAGCTATCCGCTGGTGGAACGCTATCGCTTCCTGTGGATCTGGCCGGGCGATCCGGCCCTGGCCGACCCGGACCTGATCCCCGATATCCATTGGGCCACCGATCCCGCCTGGGCCGGCGATGGCAAGGTGATTCATGCCAAGTGCGATTACCGGCTGGTGGTCGACAATCTGATGGATCTGACGCACGAAACCTTTGTGCATAGCAGCTCCATCGGCAATCAGGCCGTGGCGGAGGCCCCCTTTACCGCCACGCACAGCCAGAAGACGGCCACCATCACCCGCTGGATGATCGATATTGATGCGCCCCCCTTCTGGGCAGAAAATCTTGGCCAGAAGGAACATGTGGACCGCTGGCAGATCATCAATTTCACTGCCCCCTCCACCATCATCATTGAGGTGGGTGTCGCTCCCACCGGCACGGGCGCACCGGAAGGCGACCGCAGCAAGGGCGTGGATGGCCGCGTCATCAACTGCCTGACGCCGGAAACCGACAAGACCTGTCACTATTTCTGGGCCTTTGCCCGCAATTTCGACATTCACAACCAGGCCCGCACGCACAAGATCCGTGAAGGCGTTTCCGGCATCTTCCGCGAAGATGAACGCATTCTGGAAGCCCAGCAGCGGGCCATCGACGATAATCCGGGCCATGTCTTCTACAATCTCAACATCGATGCCGGCTCCATGTGGGCGCGCCGGCTGATCGACAAGATGATTGCTGACGAAAACCGCCCCGTCGCCTCACTGGCAGCCGAGTAAGATCCCCTCATGAGCTACAACAAGGACGCGGCGCAGACGGTGCGGGCCCTGGCCGGCATCCGGGATTTGATCTTGCGCGGGGCGGTGGAACCGGGGGAACGCCTGTCCGAACCGGGGCTGGCGGAAAAGCTGGGTATCTCCCGCACGCCCATTCGCGCCGCCCTTGCCCGGCTGGAACAGGAGGGTCTGCTGGAACGGGTGCCGGCGGGGGGCCATATCCCCCGCCGTTTCACCCTGGACGAGGCGATTGACGCCATTGAGCTGCGCGGCGTGCTGGAAGGCACGGCCGCCCGGCTGGCGGCCGAGCGGGGTGTGGAACCGCGCCGGATGCTGGCCATCAACCGGGTGCTGGATGCTATTGATCTGGTGGTTACCCAGAACCCGGCCGGCCCGTCGATGGAACGCTATATCGCCTTGAATGAGGAGTTCCACGACCTGCTCTCCGGCCTGTCCGGCAGTGTCACTATTGAGGGGGAGATTGAGCGGATCACCCGCCTGCCCTTCGCCTCCCCCAGCGCCTTTCTGGAAAAGCTGGGGGCGGAACCGGTGGTGCCGCATTCGCTGGTGCTGGCCCAGGCCCAGCACCGGGCGATGGTGGAGGCGATCAGCCTGCGCGAAGGGGCGCGGGCGGAATCCGTGGCGCGAGAACATGCGCGGCTGGCCCGCCGCAATCTGGAAACCGTGATGCAAGGGGGCAGCGAGGCGTTGCGCCGCTTCCCGGCGCTGGCACTGGTCGCCGGCTGACGCCGCACCCCACCAACAATACAGGGAGGAAATATAATGAAGAATGACGTCACCTGGCTGGATGCGCGGGTAACGCGCGTTGACGATATCGCTGAAGGCATCCGCCGTTTTGAATTTGCCGCCCCCATCGTGCTGGCGGCGTTCGATCCCGGCTCACACATTGCCATCCGGGTGGCGATCGAGAATGGCCACGCCCTGCGCACCTATAGCTGTCTGCCCGACGCCGCCCCCGGCCATGTTGCGGTGGCGGTGAAGCTGCATCCCCACAGCCGGGGCGGCTCCCGCTTCATGTTCACGCTGAAGCCGGGTGATGCGGTGCGCATCACCACGCCGGAAAACCGCTTTGATCTGTCCTGGCGGGCCACCGACTATCTGCTGATGGCGGGCGGTATCGGCGTCACCCCGATTTACGGCATGGCGCTGGCGCTGAAGGCACGCGGGGCCAAGCTGCGCATGGCCTATGGTGGACAGAGCCTGGGGGCGATGCCCTTCCTGGAACCGCTGCGCGCCGCGCTCGGCGATGATCTCTCGATCCATCCGCAGGACCAGGGGTCCATGGTGGATATGGCGGGGGAGATCGCCAGGCTGGCCCTCGATGGCGAGCTTTATATTTGCGGCCCTTTGCCCATGCTGGAAGCGGCGAAGAAGGCCTGGACCGCCGCCGGCCGCCCGATCAGCCGCCTGCGGTTTGAGGTGTTTGGCGATACTGGCCGCTTCACCGAAACCCCTTTCCAGGTGGCCGTGAAGGGCTATGACCTGACGGTCACCGTCCCGCCCGACCAGTCGCTGCTGGATGCGCTGATGGAAGCGGGTGTGGCGATGATCCATGATTGCAAACGGGGGGAATGCGGCCTCTGCGCCGTGGAGGTGCTGGACCATGACCAGCCCATCGACCACCGGGATGTCTTCCTGGGCGAGGAAGAAAAGCACGAAGGCAAGCGCATGTGCGCCTGCGTCTCCCGCATCGCCGGCGGCCATGCTGTGATTGATACCGGCTATCGTCCGGTTTGATGGATAATACGTCCCGGTAATCGGCTCTGATCACCGCCCCCGCACCAATGGTCATGATTGATGACTGTCGGTGCGGGGGCGGACTTGTTTCAGAGCCCGTCTGAGAACTTTCTCTGCTTTTCCAATCTTTCCACCGTCATTCCCGCGAAGGCGGGAATCCATACAACAGCGCGGGTTTTGGATTCTCGCCTTCGCGGGAATGACGGTGGGGAAAGGGTAAGGTTTCGAAAGGCACGATAACTTTCCAGACAGACACTCTGGGATAAACGATTGCTTTGCAGAAACCAGCATACCTGAAGATGTCAGTTTCGTTACGTCTTGATTTGATTTAAGAAAGTTCTGTGACACGCGGTTATTGCGGTGCGGGATGCGTCTTGGCTGATGAGGGGTGGTGACATCCCTCCAAACCCAAGTACGGAGCCTTTGAGGATCATCATGCATCGCCCCGCCCTGAAATCGGTGCTGCTGGCCACCGCCGTCGCGCTTGCCCCTTTCGCCGCCGCCCATGCGGATGAACCCCTTGTCCTGGAAGAGATCCTGGTCGTCGCCACCCGCTATCAGGCGAGCGACGCGCAGATGCAGTCCAAGAACAGCGTCGCCATCCTCTCCAACGAGGATCTGGAACATACCGCTGTGCACAATGTGGCCGAAGCGCTGGGCCTGCTGCCGGGCGTGACGGTGGTGAATACCGGCCAGTCCTTCTTCGGCGGCATTGATGGTGCGGCCCGTGGTGAAGGCATGTTCGCCGCCGTGCGCGGCATGAACAGCGAATATAATGTCAACATGATCAACGGCATCACCGTGGCCCAGGGGATGCCCTACAGCCGCGGCGTGAAGCTGAGCCTGCTGCCGCCGTCGGGCCTGCACACCATCGCGCTGAACAAGACCTCCACGCCCGACATGGATGGCGATGCCATCGGTGGCACCATCGATTTCCGCACCCCCACGGCCTATGATTTCAAGCAGGATGTCCATGCCAGCATGACCGTCTCCGGCCGTATGGAAAGCCGGGCGCGTGATTATGGCGATAGCGGCCTGGGCGGTGGCACCGCCGGCGACCTGGCCTTCAAGTTCGGCCAGGATGACCAGTTTGGCGTCTATGTCAGCGCCTATTATGACAAGCGCAACTATGCCAACAGCCAGATGGCCGGTGCCATGGCGGCCCGCAGCGATGGCGGCTGGGCCTATGCGCTGACCGGCGATGGCAAGGGCTCCAACAGCGCGCCGGGCCTGGACCCGCTGTCCAATGTGGTGCAGACGGGTGTGAATCTCGGCGTGTCAAATGGCAGCACCGCGCGGTACGGCGGCAACCTGTCGCTGGACTGGCACCCGGATGAAACGCTGCAGGCCTATTTCCGTGCCTCTTACGCCTTTGCCAAGACGGTGCAGAACAGCACCTTCAGCCAGATTGTCAGCACCAACAAGGGCCGCATCCAGCAGCCCAGCGGCCTCTACGGCCTGGATATCCAGAAGTTCCGCACCTCCATCTGGTATGAAACCAACCCGGAAAAGGCGGACCTTTCCACTTTCCAGCTGGGGGCGGAAAAGAAGATCGGTGCCTGGACGATCTCCCCGCAGCTTTTCTACAGCATGGGCAACAATAACCGCCCGGACCATCTGGAGGCCTCAGCCCGTAACGACCAGTTCAGCTCCAACGACCGTTGGAACTATGGCGGCGGCGTCTCCATGGGCTATGAGAATAACTTCCCCATCCCGCTGCTGACGCCGGAAATGTATAATGCGCTGGATAATGCCGGCACCGCTCTCTATGCCCGCCGCGCTGGTCAGTTGACCTCCCAGGCCAGCGGCCAGGACAAGCGCGGCGGCAAGATCGACCTGCAGCATGATTTCGATGAAGGCAGCCTGCAATTCGTCAAGTTCGGCGCCAAGTACATCGATAGCCAGCGCAAGGTGACCAACCGCGACTGGACCAACGCTTATTTCTCCGATCTGGTCGGCGGCCGTCCCACCTGGTCCAGCCTGGGCATTGCCAAGGACAGCTATGACGAGATTTTCCCCGGCAAATATGGTTGGTCGGTGCCGAAGATCGATCATAACCGGATGCTGGAACTGTTCCGCAAGTACCAGAATGCCGCCAGCTTTGACAGCTGCGGCGGTGATCGCCCCTATGTCGACAATATGAACTGCAACACCCAGAAGGGCAGCGAGGCGGTCAGCTCCGCCTATGTGATGGGTCAGTGGCAGTTGGGCGATCTGGAACTGATCCCCGGCCTGCGCTTTGAACATACCGAGATCAAGAACACCTATTGGGAACTGCCGGCCAGCAGCAAGGTCGGCGGCAACTGGGCCAAGACCGAGACGACCTATAATGAATGGCTGCCCAGCATCCACGCCAACTGGCGCCCGGATGACAGCAGCGTTTACCGCGCGGCGGTCTGGACCTCCTACACCCGTCCGGCCTTTGTGCAGTTGGCCGGTGGTGCGCGCTATGACCTGTCGGATGACGGCGTCACCACCATCACCATGGGCAACCCGGACCTGAAGCCGATCCGTTCGCTGAACGCCGACCTGTCGGGTGAATGGCGCAGCGATTGGGGCGGCTATGCCTCCTTCGGCGGCTATTACAAGCACCTGTCGGATTATCTCTACGAGAACGGCTCTGACGGCGTGAATGCGGCCCTGGGCGGCAGCGGCCGTACCCGGACCCTGACCCCGCAAAATGGTGGCAAGGGCGATGTCTATGGCTTGGAACTGACGCTGCGGCAGAAGTTCAAGGATCTGCCGGCACCGTTCGATGGTTTCGGCATCGGCGGCAATCTCACCCGCCAATGGACCTCGGTGGACCTGGGCAACGATACGGTGGGCCGTGACCAGCGCATCCAGAACGCCCCGGAATGGCTGGCCAATGCCCAGCTGTTCTATGAATATGAAGGCTTCACCTTCGACGTCATCTATAATTACACCGGCAGCTACGTCTCCGTTTACAACTTCCTGAACCAGCCGGGCACCTGGGACAATCTCTGGGTCCGCCCGACCACCCGCCTGGACCTGCATACCGGTTACCAGTTCGAAGGCGGCTTCAGCGTCGATCTCTCCGTCTCCAACCTGCTCGGCGACTACACCTATTGGTCGCATGTGGGCAAGAACAGTCTGGCGATCTCCGACGTGGTGGATAGCGGCACCACCAGCCTGCTGACCATCAAATACACGTACTGATGCCAACCCCGGTGGTCGGAGACGATCACCGGGTCTCACGCGCCGGTGCAGGGTGGTGTGCATAGCACATCCGCCCTGCACCGATGGGGAGCTGCCATGTCCGCCACCGTCATCAAACTGCAACCCACATCCGCTAGGACCACACACGCCAATATGCATGGCCGCAAGGCCCAGGCTGGATGCGGAAGAATGGCGGATAAATCCCGAACCCTGGCGGATGCCGAGCATCGATCGATGCTGCGGGCCTATTTCACCCGCCAGATCGGTGGCGGCAGCGATGTGGAAGATTATGTGCAGGACGTCTTTGTCCGGGTGCTGAGTGCGGCCCCGGCCGAACGCGTTGGCAATTGGCGTGGCTTTCTGCTGCGTGTTGCCTCCAGCCTGGTGGTGGACCGCTTCCGGCGCGACCGCGCCCGCCTGCGCGACCAGCATCAGGAATTGGAAGAAGCCGGCGAGTTGATCGACGATCAGGCAATCAACCCCGAACAGGCGCTGATCGGCCGTGAGAATCTGGAACGCCTGGAAGAGGCGTTGAAGCAGGTTGATCCCATTGCCCGCAATGTGTTCCTGCTGGTGCGTGTCGATGGGATGCGCCATCGTGACGTGGCAGAACGGCTGGGCATGGATACGCGGACAGTAACAAGGCTGGTTGACCGCACGCTGGTGCATCTGGGCCGTCATCTGGCGGAGACGGAACAGTGATAACGGGCGACCCGGAACAACGAATTTTGGATCAGGCGGCGGAATGGATGCGGCTGTCGGCCTCTGGCAAGCTAGGCCCCGATCAGCAGGCCGCCTTGAAGGAATGGCTGCGGGCCAGCCCGGACCATGTGGCGGCGATGGATATCGTGTCGCGCGCCTGGATCGCCTCTGGCGCCATCAATGACCGGGGCCGGATGCGCCCGGACATGCTGCGCGCCCGTAATTTCCGCATCGCCCGCAACAGCAGCACCGGCCGTTCCTGGCGGGGGCCGCTGCTGGCCGGGTTCGGCATGGCGGCGGCCTGTCTGCTGGCCGTGATCGGCTGGCAGGGATCGGTGACGGAGGCCGATTATGCCAGCGGCCCCGGCGAGGGGCACAGTATCATGCTGGCGGACGGCACATCGGTGCGGCTGGATGCCGGCACAAGGCTGCATGTGCGCATCGATCCCCTGTCCCGGCAGGTGACCCTGCATCAGGGGGAAGCCGAATTCGACGTGATGCATGAGAAAATGCGCCCCTTCACGGTCGCGGCCCGCGGTCTGGTTGTGCATGATCTGGGGACGCGCTTCACCGTCCGCCACCGGGCGGACAAGGTACGCGTCGTGCTGCTGGAAGGGGCGGCCGATGTGCGCGACGCCCAGAATGGCCGCGTGCTGACGGTGCTGAAACCGGGCCAGCAGGTGGAAAGCCAGGCCCAAGGCGCGCCGTTGCGGCTGTCTGCCGCCAATCTGGGCCGGGTGCTGGCTTGGCGGGACCGGCAGGCCGTGTTTGAAGATACACCCCTGACGGAGGCGCTGGCGGAGGTGGAGGCCCGCACCGGTGTGCGGATGCGGCTGGCCGATCCCGCCCTTTCCGGGCTGAAGGTCAGCGGGGTTTTCCATACCGCCGATATCAGTGGCTTCCTGAACGCCCTGACCCTGCTGCACCCGCTATCCTGGCGCCAAACGGCACCGGGGGAGTATCAGCTTGAGCCGCGCCGGCGCTGATCCCTGCCTGGGCCGCAAGGTGGCGGCCATCGCGCTGGGGGCCGCCCTGCTGGCGGCGGGTACGGCCCCTGCCGCACCAGTGCCGCAGCGGAACAACCTGTCGGATGCGCTGCTCTCCCTGGCTCGGCAATCGGGGCGCAACCTGCTGTTCCAGGGTGCCGCCCTGCCCCCGCGTCCGGCCCCCGCCATACCGGAAGGCACTGGCTTTCTGGCCGCCCTGGATCTGCTGCTGGCCGGTACCGGGCTGGTCCATCGTGAACAGCCGGACGGCACCATCGTCATCCTGCCCGTCCCATCCCGCCGCCCCAGCCTGCCGCCACCGCCCAAACCGCCGGAACCGGCAGAGGAAATCCTGGTGACCGGGCAGCGCATGCAGGACCGGTTTGCCGCCGAACTGCGCTCCCCCCTGCCCGTGCATATCCTGCCGGCGGCGGAGTTCAACCGGGCGGCCGACCGTAATATGGCGGAGCTGCTGGGCCGCCTGCCCGGTGTGAATGTGATGATGACGTCCCTGCAAGGCGATCTGGGCGGCATCGACCGGGCCGCCCGGGCAGAGGGCCAGTCCATCGCCATCAGGGGGCTGGGCGGCGCCTATAGCCAGTTGCTGATGGATGGCGTCAATATCGCTCAGAGCCTGCCCTATAGCCGCGATGTGCAACTGAGCCTGCTGCCCCCCTTCGGACCGGACGCGCTACATCTGGAAACCGCCCTGACGGCGGACAAGGATGGCGATGCCATCGGCGGCATCATTGATTTCCGCAGTGCCAGCGCCTTCGATCTGGGGGCAGAGCGCACCCGTATCAGCCTGCGCGGCAACTGGACAACACGGACAGGGGATTATCAACTCTCCGGCGCTGGTGGCGGGGGCGAGGTGGAATGGTCCCGCCTGTTCGGGCGGGATAATGCGCTGGGGCTGGTGCTGCGCGCCCATGCCGACAGCCGCCCCTTCGCCAGCCAGCAGCAGACCTATCAGAGCGGCCAGTTCGATTATGCCATCACCGATGCCGCCGGCCATAATCCGGCCGGTATGGATGCGGACCGAAACCTGCTGGCCACCTCCTTGAACGCGCAATTCGTGCGGGGGCGCACCAAGCGGGGCGGCGCCTCGGCCGCACTGGACTGGCGGCCCGATGCGCCCTACAGCGCCTTCCTGCGCGCCGGCTGGAGCCGCGCCGACACCGAACAGGATGTCTATCAGGTAGGGTTCCAGGGCGGACGGGATGCCAGCTTCACCCGCCGCATCCCGCTGGGCAACGGGCTGTACCGGACGCAGAGCATCAAGAACCAGTTGCACTACTGGTTCCAGACCAACCCGGACGAAGCCGAATTGCTGACCCTGCATGGCGGCGGGGAGATCAAGGCAGGCGCCCTGACCCTACGCCCCTATCTGTTCCATAGTTGGGGCCGTAACGACAAGCCGCGCCATATCGAAGTGTCGTTTTGGAACAGCAATGGCACCACGGTGGATGAGGGGCTGGAGGTGGTCGACCAGGGCGGCTATCCGGTGCCGCTGCTGGGGCCGAAGATGCAGGCAATGCTGGCGGATGCCGCCGCCATTCCCGCCTCCAACCTGGGTGAATATACCAGCCTGACCAGCCGGCAGCGCAAGGATGGCGGCGGGCTGGACCTGGAGACAGGGCCAGACGGCATGAAGCTGCAAGCCGGCCTGAAGCTGGTGCGCAGTGACAACAGCGTCACCCGCCGCAACCAGCGCCCGCAGAATAGCGGCGGCGCTGCTGCCCTGCCGCCCAGCACCCGCATGGGCGATCTGACGGCACTGGGCCTGTCCGATGGCACCTGGGTGACGGTAGCCAAGGGGCTGTATGATTATCAGGTGCCCTTGATCGATCAAGGGCTGCTGCTGGAACGCTTTCGCGCCAATGTCGGTGACTTCGTCTGGACCCCGGACGATTATAACGGCAACAGCATGAGCGGACATGAGGAGGTCAGCGCCGCCTATCTGCAGGCCGATCTGCAGCGCGGCCCCTGGCAGCTATTGCCCGGCCTGCGGGTGGAACGGGCAGAGATCAGCACGCGCTACTGGCTGTCGGGGAACCAGGGGGTGCCGGCGGGCGGCATAGCCTATGGCTGGAACCATGGCGAAAGCCGCTATAGCGCCTGGCTGCCGCGCCTGCTGGTCAATTACACGCCGGATGAGGATCAGCGGTACCGGCTGGCCATCTGGACTGGGCAGGTGCGCCCCGCGCTTTACCAGCTTTCCGGCAGCGCCACGGCCAACCGCGACGCCAACGGCACCATCACCCTCATCCAGGGCAATCCCGATCTGAAGGCGGTGTCGGCGCTGAATATCGATCTGGGCGGGGAATGGCGCTGGGCCGGCGGCCATGCCGGCCTGTCGCTCTATCACAAACAGTTGCGGCATTATCTTTATGATGCCGGGGCCAATTATAATGGTCTGGCCGATGGGGGCGAGACCAGCTTGCCCCTTGTCAAACCCTACAATGGCGGCACGGCGCGGCTGTGGGGGGCAGAATTGGCGGCGGCGCAGGAACTGGAATTCCTGCCCGATCCGTTCAATGCCCTGGTGCTGGAAACCAGCCTGAACAGCCAGCACAGCCGGGTGCGCCTGAACATGCCGGAACTGGCCCCGGTGGAACGGCTGCAATATGCGCCCGACTGGCAGGTGAATGGCCGCCTGCGCTATGCAGCGGACGATTGGTCCCTGTCCGTCAGTTACAGCTGGGCGGATGCCTATATCCAGAAATACGGGCTGCACGGCCTTTCCGGCAGCGGCAGCCGGATGAATGGCAGTGCCTTGGATGTCTGGGTCCGGCCGTCGCAACGGCTGGACCTGCAGGGCGACTGGCAGATATCGCCCAGCGCCACCCTGGAATTCTCCATCCGCAATCTGCTGAACGACCTTGCCTATCGCGCCACCATCGGCCGGCAGAGCGATGCCGTGCCGGAAACCATTTCCAGCGGTCGCAGCGCCCAGTTGGTGCTGCGGCTGGAATTCTGATCCCCCCATTTTTCCCTTAGCTCAAGGAAACTCTTGTCTTGAAACGCCTTGTCCTGGCCGTGCTGGCCACCCTGCTTGCCGCCCCTGCCCTGGCCGCCAGCGACCCCGCACCAGGGCCAGACTGGAAACTGGAACGGTCGGTGCTGCTGCTGCGCCATGGGCTGCGCACGCCGCTGGAAACCGAGGCCGCCATCACCGGCCTGAACGAAAAGCCGCTGCCAGCCTGGAAAGAACCGCCCAGCCTGCTGACGGCCCACGGCGTGGCGGCCACCCGGTTGCTGGGCAGCTATCTGCGCGGCTGGGCCGCCAATGGCCAGATCCTGCCCACCGCCGGCTGCCCGGCGGACGGCACGGTCGATATCTGGACCAACAGCGCCGCCCGCACCATCAGCACCGGGGAGGCGCTGGCCGACGGTCTGGCCCCCGGCTGCAAGGTCAAGGTTTCCCATCTGGAACCCGGCACCCGCGACCCGCTGTTCAGCCCGCCCAATGAGATGACGGGCTTCACCCCGAAGGCAGCCATTGCATCCATCCGGGCGGAAAAGGGCGACCCGCAGGGCATCACCGCCCCCTACAAGGCGGAAATCGCCTTGATGGAAAAGGCGCTGGGCTGCGACCGCCGCAACCCGCCCTGTGATATTGCCGGCAGCAAGGCCACCCTGTCTTTGTCGGCCGATGGCAAGGGCATTGATCTGCTAGGACCGATCTACATCACCTCGGGCACGGCACAGGTCTTCCTGCTGCAATATCTGGAAGGGATGCCGATGAAGGATGTGGCCTGGGGTAAGCTGGATGCCGCCGAACTGGCGCGGATTTCCCGCCTTCACGCCCTGCTGTTCGAGGTCTATGCACGGCCGCACTATATGGCCCGCCACACCGCCTTCAAGATGGCACCGCGCGTGCTGGACGCCCTGTCGGCAGACAAGGGGCCGGCCCTGACCCTGCTGATCGGGCATGACAATAATGTCGCCGCCCTGTCCAGCCTGCTGGATGTGCATTTCCAGGTGGATGGCTATGGCCAGGATGATCCGCCCATCGGCGGTGGCCTGCGCTTTGAACGCTGGCGCGATCCGGCCGGTGCGGTGTGGGTGCGGCTGGCCTATCTGGCGCAGACGCCGGACCAGATCCGCCATTTGGCCCCACTCTCAGTAGCCCAGCCGCCTTTCACGGAAATCCTGCCCATTCCCGGCTGCGCCGATACGGGGGATTTCTGCCGGCTGGACCGGCTCACCACCCTGATCAATCAGGCATTGGCGAAATCCTGATCGGCCAGCTGACAGCCCCTGCCGGCGCCACTGCGCCGACAGGGGCTAAGCGGCACGTCGGCAGACACGGGCGGGCCGTCAATCGGGCAAGGTCAAATCAAAGATCGTACCGCCCTGGCCGGATGGCAGGCAGCGCACATCGCCGCCATGGGCCCGGGCAATGGCACGCACTACGGCCAGCCCCAGCCCGCTGCCCTGCCCGGACCGGGATTTCTGGCCCCGGTGAAAAGCATCAAACACGCTTTCCCTAAACGCAGCCGGAATGCCCGGCCCCGCATCCTCTACCTGCAAATGGTACAGACCATTGCGGCGGAAGGACCGGATATGCAGCGATCCGGCTTCGGCATGATTGATGGCATTGTCCAGCAAGGCCATCAGGGCCTGGCGAATGCGCACCGGGTCGCAAACCACCTCGTCCGCGTCCATTTGCAACACCGGGACCAGCCCGGCGGCACGGAGATTGGGCTCCAGCGTTCCCACCGCATCGCGCAGGCTGGCGGCCAGATCGCCTTGTTCCAACTGGATATCCAGCCGCCCACTCTCCCCCAGACCCAGCACGCGCAGATCTTCCACCAGCCGGGCCAATCCTTCCACCTGGCTCAACAAGCCCGCCAGCAGGGCGGGTGTGGGCTGAAAGACCCCTTCGGTCAGACCCTGCAGCCGGCCGCGCAGCACCGTTACCGGTGTGCGCAGCTCATGGGCGATTGCGGCGTTCCAGAAGGCCCGGTCGCGGGCCATGCTTTCCATCTGTTCGGCCAGATTATTGAAGTCCAGCACCAGCCGCGTGGCTTCCCCAATGGGGCTGCCATCCATTGTCGCCCGGGCAGAAAGGTCGCCCTCCGCCACCCGGCGCAGGCTGGCCGCCACGGAATTCAGCGGTGCCAGGATGCGGCGGGCCAGGTTCACCGCAACACCTGTCGCCAAGATCAGCGCGACCAGCAACGTGCCCGCCATCCAGATGATTTCCACCGGGTTGGGAACGATGTCATCGGAAATGCTGGAAGGAAAATATGTATAAAAATAAGCATAAAAAGCATAAGAACCCAGGATAACAAGCAGTACCACACTGGTTGCGACGGCCGCCATCGACAGGATGATCTGACGCCGCAGACCGGAGCCCTTTGGAGGCACGATCGTTGGCGTCATACATCACCCAGCCGGTAACCGACGCCCCGGACATTTGCGGGCACACCCGCAACACCTTGCGCCTCCAGTTTTTTGCGCAGCTTGCTCAGATGGCTGTCCACCGTGCGTTCCAACGCCTCGCCTTCCGGCAGGCAAGCCTCCAGCAGTTCCATGCGGGTAAATACCCGCTTCGGCATCCGGGCCAGATGCACCAGCAGCCGATATTCGGTCAGGGTCAGGTCCAGGGGCAGGCTGCCGCCATCGGCTCTTTCAATCAGCGCCTGATGGCCGTCCAGGTCGATGCGCAGGGGGCTGAAGCGCAGGACACGCTGGGAACTGGCGCTCCCCTCCCCGCCACAGCGCCGCAGCACGGCTTGAACGCGCGCCACCACTTCCGCCGGGTTGAACGGCTTGACGACATAATCATCCGCGCCGATGCGCAGCCCCATCAGCTTGTCGATATCCTGGTCGAGCGCGGTCAACATGATGACGGGGGTATTGCCGCGATGGCGGATTTCGGCCAGCACCTGCCAGCCATCCAGCCGCGGCAACTGCACATCCAGCAGCACCAGATCGGGGCGCAAGGTCATATGCAGATCCAGGGCCCGCCGGCCATCCTCCGCGCGGACCACGCGCAACCCCGCTCGTTCCAGATAGGCGGTCAGGATATCGGCAATCTCCGGTTCATCCTCGGTGACGAGAATGAGCGCCTCGCCCGGCCGCCCCCGACCGGGTGCCGCCGCATCGTCATGCGCATCCAGTATCATCATTCTTTTTTGCCATCTCCATCATTTCTCCACACACCCTCGATTAAAACACAACGGTCCTCTCAGACTTTCCCGGCGAGCGCCAGTCGGCCGTCATCGCATCAATCGCGAGGCAAACAGAGAATATGTACCGTAAATTGGCAATAACCGCTCTGTTGTTGGGCGGGGCAGCCGCTGTAGGCTTCTTGATCCTGCACAAGGGGACGAAAACCCATGCCGAAGTCGCCAAGAAGGAGATTCTGAGCGTCACGGTCACCAGTCCCCATACACAGACAATCATCGACCATACCGGCGTTGCCGGCACATTGGTGCCGCGAGAAGAGACAACGGTGATGGCCGAGCTTACCAATGTGCGCATTCTGGATGTGTCGGCCGAGGTGGGCGATCACGTCAAGAAGGGCGATCCGCTGGCCGTGCTGGATAGCGAGGGCCTGCGCCTGCAGCTGGCGCAGATGGAGGCGGATTATGCCAAGGCCCGCGATGAGGCGACGCGGACCCTCTCCATCAAGGATACCGGCGCTGTCAGCGAAAGCCTGATCATGGAAAAGCGCAGCGCCCTGGCCACGATGAAGGCCAAGGTGGAGGAGGCCAAGCTGGCCATCCGGCGCGCCACCGTGCACGCGCCCACGGGCGGGGTGGTGTTCGAGCGCCGGGCCTTGGTGGGGGGAATCGCCAACGCAACCGATCCGCTGTTCCGCATTGCGCGCGACGGTGAAATCGAAGGCGAACTGCGGGTTCCCGAAGGCCAGGCCAACCGTGTGAAGCCGGCCAGCAATGTGCATCTGACGGTCCCTGGCGTGCAGGGTTCCCTGCTGGGATCGGTGCGGCTGGTCTCGCCGCGCATTGATGCATCCGACCGCGCCGCCGCGGTGCGTGTCACCATCCCCAGCGCCCAGGGGCTGATGGTGGGCGGATTCGTCCATGGCGATATTGAACTGAACCCGGTGACGGCCCTGGCCGTACCGGCCACGGCCATTCAGCGCGATGGCGAGGGGGCCTTTGTCTGGGAGGTGGATGCCAGCAACCATGTCGTCCGCCATGCCGTCACGCCCCTGCTGCAACGGGATGGTATGGCCCTGGTCGAAGGGGTCGCACCCGATCTACGGGTGGTGCAACGCGCGGGAACGCTGATCCGCGCGGGTGATTTCGTGAAGACGGTGGAGGCACGCTGAGCCATGTCCATGCCGATCTCTACCTGGGCCATCCGCAATCCGATTCCGCCCATCGTCCTGTTTCTGGTGCTGACAGTCGCCGGCCTGATCGCGTTCCGGCAGCTTCCCGTCACCAATATGCCCAATGCCGTGGTGCCGGTCGTCAGCGTCATCATCAACCAACCCGGGGCCTCCCCCAGCGAAATCGAAATCCAGATCACCCGACGCGTCGAAGGCGCCCTGGCGGGGCTGTCGGGGGTGAAGCACATCACCTCCACCATCGCCGAGGGTTCGTCCATCACCAATGTCGAATTCCATCTGGGCACGGATTACGACCGGGCCACCAATGATTCGCGCGACGCCGTGGCCAGCATCCGCGACCAGCTGCCGCGCTCCATCCTGGAACCGCAGGTGCGGCGGGAAGAGGCGGATGGCGGGGCCATCTTCTCCTTCGGTGTCGAGGCGCCCTCCATGCGGCCGGAGGAACTGTCCTGGTTCGTCGATGACACGGTCAATCGCCGGCTGCTGGCCTTACCCGGCGTTGCCAAGGTACAGCGCTATGGCGGCATCAACCATGAGGTGACGGTGACGCTGGACCCGGCCCGGCTGGCCGCCTTCGGTGTATCCGCCGCCGATGTCAGTCGCCAGCTGGCCCAGACCAATATCGATCTGCCGGGCGGCCGGCTGGTGCAGGAAGGCACGGAATACAGCCTGCGTACCCTGGGTGGCGTCCAGTCCGTGAAGGCGCTGCGCCAGACCTGGATCAATCTGGGCAATGGGCGCGGTGCCCGGCTGGGGGAGATTGCCACAGTGACCGATGGTGGGGCCGAACCCCGCTCCATCACCACCCTGAACGGCAAGCCGGCTGTCACCTTCGCGGTGTTCCGCGCCAAAGGGGCAAGCGAGCTGACGGTGGGTGCCGCCGTGCAGGAAGCGCTGGCCGATATTGCGGCCAACAACAAGGCCGTGACCTTCACCGAGCTGTTTTCCCTGGTCGATTTCACCCAGACCAGCTTCAGTTCCACCCTCTACACCTTTTTCGAAGGGGCGGTGCTGACGATCCTGACCGTCTTTTTGTTCCTGCGCGACGGGCGGTCGACGGCGCTGGCGGCCATCACCATCCCGCTCTCCATCATCCCCAGCTTCCTGGCGCTTTATTTCCTGGGCTATTCGCTGAACCTTGTCAGCCTGATGGCGATCTCCCTGGTCACCGGCGTGCTGGTGGATGATGCGATTGTGGAGATTGAGAATATCCATCGCCACATGGCGGATGATCCGAGCAAGACCCCCTATGCTGCCGCCATGATCGCCGCCGATGAGATCGGGCTGGCCGTGGTGGCGACCACGGCGGTGATCTGCGCCGTCTTCATGCCGGTCAGCTTCATGGGCGGCGTGGTCGGTCAATTCTTCGTGCAGTTCGGGGTGACGGTGGCTGTGGCGGCCTTCTTCTCCCTGGTGGTGGCCCGGCTGCTGACGCCGATGCTGGCAGCCTATCTGCTGCGCGCACCGGCCACCCATCAGGGCCCGGTTGAAGGGCGCTGGGGTGCCCGCTATCGGCGGCTGGTGGAATGGACGCTGGATCATCGCGCCGTGACCTTGCTGATCGCGGCGGCCAGCGTCGCCCTGTCCTTCGGCATGATCCCCCTGCTGTCGACCGGCTATCTGCCCTACGAGGATTATTCTCAGTCGACGCTGACCATCGAACTGCCGCGCGGTTCCACCCTGGCCCAGACGGATGCCACCGCGCAGCGTATGGCCGACATCCTGCGCGAACGGCCGGAAGTACTGTATGTGCTGACCAATGCCGGGGCTGAGCAGGGGGTGAATGTTGCCAGCCTGCAGATCAAGCTCGTTCCGCCCAAGGAGCGCGATATCAGCCAGCGTGAATTTGAAGGGCTCGTCCTGCCAGCCCTGTCGGAAGTGCCGGACGTCCGCGCCCGCTTCTCCAACTCCTCCGGTGGCAAGGATATCAGCATCATCCTGACCAGCGAGGATACGCAGGCCCTGGACCGGACGGCCAAGGCCGTCGAACGCGGTATGCGCGGTATTGACGGCATCAATTCGGTGGGCAGCACCGCTCCGGTGTCACAGCCGGAAATCGTCATCACGCCCGATTTCGCCAAGGCAGCCCAACTGGGCATCAGCGTTCAGGCACTGAGCGATGCCGTGAATATCGCCACCATCGGCGATACCGACGCCAACCTGGCCAAGTTCAACCATAGTGGCCGCCAGTTGGTTGTCCGGGTCCGGCTGGCGGCAGCACCGGAGACGACGCTGGAGACGGTGCGCGAATTGCGGGTTCCCACGGCCGGCGGCGGGTCGGTGCCGCTTTCTGAGGTCGCCAGCATCCGGTTCGGGGCGGGCCCTGCCAGCATCGAACGCTATGACCGGCGCCGTAAGATCGCGGTGGAAGCCAATGTGGACGGCCTGTCGCTGGGGGACGCGCTGGAACTGATCAATGATCTTCCGGCCATGGAGAATCTTCCCCGCAGCGTCGATGTCCGCAATGGCGGCGATGGGGAGGAGATGACCGATCTGTTCAACCGTTTTCTGGAAGCCATCGTCGCCGGGTTGATGCTGGTCTATGTCATCCAGGTTCTGCTCTACAAGGACTGGATTCAGCCGCTGACCCGGATGGCGGCGCTGCCACTCTCCGTCGGGGGGGCCTTTCTGGCCCTGTTGCTGACCGACACCGATCTCAACATGTCAGCCGCCATCGGCATCCTGATGTTGATGGGCATTGCCGACAAGAACTCCATCCTGCTGGTGGATTACATGGTGGAGCGTATCCGCAACGGGGTCGACCGGCGGCAGGCCATTATCGAATCCTGCACCGTCCGGGCCCGGCCGATCATCATGACCTCGCTGGCCATGCTGGCCGGGATGCTGCCCATCGCGCTGGGCATCGGCCTGGATACGGCTTTCCGCGAGCCCATGGCGATTGCGGTGATCGGGGGGCTGATCTCCTCCACCGCGCTCAGCCTGATCTTTGTACCGGTCCTGTTCGATTACGTGCGTGATGCCGAGGAGTGGCTGGTGCCGCGTCTGCGTCGTCTGCTCTGATACTCTGTTTCCATGATCAGAACCGATCGGTTCTGATCATGGCCCTCAAACGCCGGCGCCAACATCCGTTGGCTTGGCTTCACGCGGCACGGGCCGCGCGGCGGCGGTCGCCGCCGTACCAAGTTGCGATGCGTTCTGCTCGTCGCAACTTGGTATGACCTGCTCCTTCAGACCTGCCGCCCGGCGGACCCAATCCAGGGTCACCGGGCGGCAGGTGGCCCCGTTCCCTGGTCCAAGGACCGATCCCATGCGCCTGCCCATCCTGGTCGCCCTGATGCTGACCGTCTCCGCCTGCAAGACCGTGGCCCCGCTGGAAAAGCCGGAGCCGCCCATTCCCGCCGCCTTCACCCCGGCGCTGACAGCCAATGAGAATGCCGGCAGCAACCGGCTGGCGCGGGAGGAGATGTTCCACGACCCGCGCCTGCTGCGGGTGATCGATCTGGCCCTGGAGAATAACCGTGACCTGCGACTAGCCCTGCTGAATGTCGAAACGGCGCGGGCACAGAACAACATCCAGAATGCCGCGACCCAACCCGATATCGACCTCCAGACCTCCTCCAACGTGGAACGCACCCGGGTGCAGCGCAAGGGCAAGCCGGAGATGATTCTGCAGAACAATCTGAGCATTAACCTGAATGCGTTCGAGATTGATCTGTTCGGCCGCGTCCGGGCCATGACGGAGGCCGCCGCCGCCCGTTATCTGGCTAGCGAGGAAGGCTACCGGGCGGCACGGGCCACGCTGATCGGGGCTGTGGCCGATAGCTATTTTGCCCAGAGGCTGGCCGTTGAACAGCAGGCGCTGGCACAAAGCACCCTGGCGGACTGGCAACAATCGGCGAAACTGGCCAGCGCGCGCTGGCGCAGCGGCACTGGGAACGAGGTGGATGTTGTCCGCGCCCAGGCCCAGGTCTCTGCCGCCGAAGCGGATCTACGCGCGCGCGAACGGGCCGTGCTGCGCGCGGACAATGCGCTGCGCCTGGTGGTGGGCGCCGACTTGCCGGCCGACCTGCCCCCCGCCCTGGCGCTGGACCAGAATCCGGTGGTGACCCGGCTGCCGGCCGGTCTTCCCTCCGACCTGCTGCTGAACCGGCCGGATATCCGGCAGGCCGAACAGGTGCTGCAGGCAAGCAATGCCGATGTGGCGGCCGCCCGGGCCGCCTTCTTCCCCCGCCTGTCCTTGACAGCCGCTGTCGGTTTCACCTCCTCGGCCCTGGGATCGCTTTTCAACCCCACCAACAATACCTGGAGCTTCGCCCCCCGGCTGGCCCTGCCGATTTTCAATGGTGGCCGCCTGGAGGGGGAACTGGACCTGGCAAAGGTGCGGCGCAACGAAGCCGTCGCCCAATATGAAAAGGCCATCCAGACCGCCTTCCGCGAGGTTGCCGACGGGCTGGCAGGCAGCGCCACGCTGGACGCCCAGATTGATGCCCAGCAGCGCACCGTGGCCGAGGTGAAACGCGGCGTGGCCATGGCGGAAGCCCGTTACAAGGCCGGGCTGGAAGGCCGGCTGGAACTGTTGGATGCCCAGCGGCAGCTGCAGATGACCCAACAGGCCCTGCTCGCCCTGCAAGCCGAAAATATCGTCAACGCCGTCGCCCTCTACAAGGCACTGGGGGGAGAAGAGACCTGGAAATAATCGGAAAAAGGATCACAAGGGGCCGCCATGCCGGCCCCTCTTTTCTCCTGCCGATATTATGAATTGTTTCCAATCTGGGGCATTTTTTCGCCCCCAAAAGAGGGGGTGACTTTTACGAAGGGCGCGATATAAAGTCCGGCGGCGCAATGGATATTGAAGGCGGTGCTGTTCTTAGGAATTTTTTCTCCGACAGAATAAACTGCCCGCAATCACATTGAAATACCCGGTCAGAGAATCACGATGCGTATCGGCTTTCTTTTCAACCATGACCAAATTCATCAGGTCGCGCACAGCCTTCCTATCGCCATTGCGCTGGCCGATGCTGGTTTCGCCGGTGAGATCATTGTTGCCACCACCACAGAACGGATGAAGCGTGAGGTTCTGCGCCTGGGCGGCGACCGGATCGGGCGCAGCATCCAGCATGTGGCGCTGGAGTTGAAGGGAAAATCCCAGACCCTGTCGCGCCTGCTGGAATTCGCCATACCGTCCCGCAAGCTTTTGATCTATGGCGATAATCTGGATTTCTTCCGCAGCCTGGACATTATGGTGGTGGCGGAAAAGACCTCCCTGGTGCTGAAAAAGCACTACGGGCTGACCAATCTGAAAATCGTCCATACCCGCCATGGGGCCGGCGACCGGGCCATCGGCTTTGACAAGGCCAGTGCCGGTTTCGACCATGTGCTGTGCTCCGGCCCCAAGATCAAGGAACGGTTGATCGCGGAGGCGGGCGTTCCGGCGGAACGGATCAGCATTGTCGGTTATCCGAAATTCGACACGCTCAATCCCAGCGTCACCCGCTTTCCGGTGCAGAACGACAAGCCGGTGGTGTTCTACAATCCGCATTGTTCCGCCCATCTCTCCTCCTGGTTCAAACATGGGCGGCAGGTGCTGGATTTCTTTGTCGGGAATGATGATTACCAACTGATCTTCGCCCCCCATGTCATGCTGTTCGAGCGCAAGTTCGTGATGACCATCGACAAGCTGCGGCTGGATCGGCCGGGCCGTATTGACGAGCGCTATCTGAAGTCGCCCAACATCCATATTGATCTGGGCAGCCGTGCTTGCACGGATATGAGTTACACATTGATGGCCGATCTTTATCTGGGGGATGTCAGCAGCCAGATTTATGAATTCCTGCTGCGGCCACGCCCCTGCCTGTTCTTGAACAGCCAGGGCGTGGATTGGCGGCAAGACACCAATTACACCCACTGGCAGGCCGGCCCGGTGATTGACAGCCCGGCGCAACTGGCGACCGGGCTGAAGCGGGCGTTCGAAAGCCATGCGGGCGACTATCTGCCCGTGCAGCAGCAGATGTTCGCCCGCAGTTTCGATCTGGATGATCGCCCGTCCTCTCACCGGGCGGCGGAGGCTCTGATGCGACTGGCGGACCAGGCATCCGGGCGGCCTGGGTCATCTGGCGCTATTGCATGAGCGCGCTGATCACCATCCTGCTGCCCTTCTTCAATGAAGAAGGTTGGATCGGGTCGACCATCGACAGCCTCATCGCGCAGAAGGATCAGCGTTTCCATCTGATTTTATTGGATAATGGCTCCACCGACGGCGGGCGGCTGGAGGCGGAGCAGCATCTGGCCGGCTGGGATGCGGGCATGTCCAGGATCGTGCCGGTGGCCACACCGGGGAAAACCAATGCCCTGACCGTCGGCCTGTCACTGGTCACCACCCCCTATGTGGCCATCTGCGATGCCGATACCCATTACCCGCCCTGCTACGTCGCCAATTGTTTGAAACTGTTTGCCGGCCGCGCCGATGCGACGGCCGTCATGGCGATTGACCTCTACGATCCGGCAGACAGCGCGGCGGCAAAAAGGCGGATGAACCGTATCCTCGGCAAGGCCCGCCTGCACCGTGACCGCTGCCATGCCGGGGGCTATGCCCAGGCCTTCCGTACCGACGCGCTGCGGGCAGTCGGCGGCTTTGATACACAGCGCTGGCCCTTTGTGCTGGAGGATCACGAGGTCATCCATCGTGTTCACCGGCTGGGCATTTCGCTTTATGATGCCAGCCATTATTGTCACCCGTCGCCCCGGCGGGGTGACAGGCGCTGTGTCAGTTGGACAAGGTTCGAACGTTTGCTCTATCGCTTCATGCCCCGGTCCCGGATGGATTGGTTCTTTTACGAATTCCTGTGGCGGAGACTGGAACACCGCCGCGCCTTTGCCGCCGCTTTGCGAGAGAAGAATTGGACGTGAACCAGGGTGGGGCACCGCAGGGCACGCTGCGGCGCATTTTCGGCGGGCTTGGGCTGGTGCTGGGGGGTAAGGCCGGGGCGGGGCTGATCAGTCTGGCCTATCTGGTCATCGCCACCCGCGCCCTCGGCCCGCATGATTATGGTGTGCTGGTGCTGATCCATGGCTATGTCACCACCGTCTGCGGCATTGTGGAATTTCCCGCCTGGCAGGCCGTTGTCCGCTATGGGGCGGAGGCACGCCGCGATGAAGCCACACACCGGCTGGCCCGGCTGCTGCGCTTTGGTGCGCGGGTGGAATTGCTGGGCGGGCTGGCCGCCATCCTGACGGCAGCCATCTGCGCGCCGTTGATCGGCCCCCGGCTGGGCTGGCCGGAAACGGCACTGGTGCTCTCCCTGCCCTACAGTCTGGCCGTGCTGGGCTCCGTCCGCTCCACGCCGGCCGGATATCTGCAATTGATCAACCGGTTCGATCTGCTGGGGCTGCATAATCTGGTTCAGCCGCTGGTGCGGCTGACGGGTGCGGGTCTGGCGGCCTTTGCCGGCTGGGGGCTGACCGGCTTTCTGGTGGCCTGGCTGCTGGCGGCACTGGCGGAATTCGCTGTGCTCTGGGCACTGGGCCTGTGGTTCGCGCATCAGCATCTGGGGCGCGATCTGCACCACCCGGAGCCGGGCAATGCGGTGGCCGATAATCCGGGCATCTGGCGCTTCCTGCTGGCCAGCAATGCCGATGTCACCTTGAGCGAGCTGGCCGGGCGGGCGGCCCCGCTGATCGTTGGCTGGGTGCTGGGGCCGACGGCGGCGGGCCTGTTCTCCGTGGCGCAGCGCGCCACCGTGCTGATCGCCCAGCCGGCGCAGATATTGGGCAATACCGCCTATCCGGAGATGGCCCGCATGGTGGCCGGCGGACAGGGGGGCAGTGCCCTGCGCCACACGGTGCTGCGCGTCACCGGTATCGCGCTGGCGGCCAGCCTGCCCATCATTGCCCTGGTCTGGCTGTTCGCGCCGCAAATCGTCCGGCTGATCGCCGGGCCGGAATTTGCCGGGGCGGCGGGGTTGATGGTGGTGCTGGTGCTGGCCCGCGCGCTGGCCCTGGCCGGGCCGCCGGCCACGGCAGCACTGACGGCACTGGGCCGGCCGGGCTGGTCTATGTCGGCCAATCTGACGGCCAGCCTGCTGTTTTTGCCCATCCTGCCACTGCTGTTGAAGCTGCAGGGGCTGGACGGGGCCGGCCTCCAGGCCATCGGGCAGGCGGCCACCGCCAGCCTTTTGCTGCTGATCCTGGCCTGGAAACGGAGCGCGCAGGCATGAGCACCGCCCCCCGCATCGCCTATATCATCAATTCCGTGGAAGGCGGCGGGGCCGCCCTGCCCGTGCCCGCCGTTACAAAGGTAATGCGTGATGCCGGGGCCAGCGTGCGCGTCTTCGCCCTGACCCGCCGCGACGGCCGTGCCTTGCCGCCGATGCAGGCGGCCGGGCTGGACCCGCTGGTGCGCGAGGGCGGTACCGGCGACCATGGGCAGGCACTGCGCTGGCTGCACCGGGAAGTGCGGGCTTGGGGCGCCACCCATCTCTGGACCTCGCTCAGCCGCGCCACCATCCTGGGGCTGCTGCTGGGGCCCTATCTGGGCCTGCCCGTCATCTGCTGGCAGCACGCGGCCTTTCTGAAACCCTGGAACCGCCGCTTGATGCGGCTGCTGCAATCGCGGGCGACATTGTGGGTGGGGGATTCCGCCTCTGTCTCCGCCTTGACGCGGCAGCGGCTGGCAGTGGGCGAAGATCGGCTGATGACCTGGCCGATCTTTGCCGCGGACCCGGCCCAACCCGTCGCCCCGCCCTGGCAGCCGGGGCAGACGCTGGAATTGGGCAGCCTCGGCCGGCTGCATCCGGTCAAGGGCTATGAAGGCTTGATCGAAGCCCTGGCCCTGTTGCGCCAGCAGGGCTTCACCCCACCCTGCCCCATCCGCCTGACCCTGGCCGGCGAAGGCGATGAACGGGAAAGGCTGGCCGCCCTGGCGGCACAGGGCGGGGTGGCAGATATCGTGCTGCCCGGCTATGTTGACCAGCCGCAGCAATTTCTGGCCGGCCTGCATCTCTATCTGCAGCCCTCCCGGTCGGAAGGTTTCTGTATCGCTGCGCATGAAGCCATGGTGGCGGGGCTGCCCGTGCTGGCATCAGCCGTGGGGGAGATCCCCTTCAGTGTTCAGGAAGGCATTACCGGTCACACGGTGCCGCCACGCGATGTGCCAGCCCTGGCCGACCGGCTGGGAAGAATGCTGGCCGAACCGGGGCGGCTGCACGCCATGGGCAGTGCCGCGCGCGCACATATCCTCGACCGCTTCGCCCTCAGCCGCTTCAACGCAGCCGGTCAGGCCATCATGCAGCGGATCAGCGGAACCGGCGCCTGAGTTCCAGCCAGAGGCCGGCCAGCGAACGGTCGATATATTTCACGTCGATCACGGTAACCCCAGCCCCGCTGCTCAACGTGTGGAACCCCTCCCGGTAGCGCCCGGCCGAGGCCGGCACCACCAGCGGCGCGCCCGACGTGGCCGTAAACCCCGTCTCATCCAACCGATCGATCCAGAGCGGACGCAAGGCGCCCCCATAGGTGTGGCTGCAATCTTGCGTCGGCAGCATAATCCGCCCGTCGATCAACACCGCCGTACCGCCAGGGCGGGATGAGGCCATGTCGATGCGCACCGGGTTGCCCGGATGCGGATACCAGGGGCCGGTGATGCGCTCCGCCCAGGCAACATGCAGATGCCCCATGCGGGTTTCCCGCCGGTCGGCCGGGGAATAGAACAGCCACCAGCGCCCCTCATGGTAAAGCGGGGTGGCATCCACCGGCACCCGGTCCAGCCCGATCTCTGCTTCCCGCACCCAGTCATGCAAGCCGTCGCGCATCCGGTAGAGATAGAGGCGGCCGGAGCGGTGCGCCTCCGGTAGCATCCAGACAGCACCATCAGCCGCGAACACGGTGGGGTAGGAAAGGTGCCAGGGTTCCGCCAGACAGGGCCGCCGCTCCAGCAGCCTGAAATCAGCATCAAGCGTCAGCAGATCGATGGTGCCGTGCCGGCTGCTATAATCATAGGCCTCGGCGAACAGATGCAGTTGCCCATCCTGGCGCCAGGGAAAGGGATCGGCCAGGAAATGAAAACGGGGTTCTTCTGGCAGCCAGTGGACCGGCTGATCCGCCAGCCCCTGGCGCAACACCTGTTCCACAGGCCGGTCGATGATACCGCATCTCCAGATATCCTTGCGGCGCGGCATCTCTTCCCTCCCATCACCCAGTGCTGCGGGTGATGCGGATACCCAATTTCTTCACCCGGTGCCAGAGGCTGCGTTCAGTAATGCCCAGCCGCTCCGCCGCACGGGCCTGAATACCGCCACATTCCCGCAAGGCGCGGGTGAGGATTTCCTTTTCCACCCGCGCCAGTTCGGTATCCAGGTTGGCTGGCAGGGCCGCACCAGCACCGCTGGCCAGTCGCGGCCGATCCTCGAACAGATAGGGGGGCAGGTCGCCCACCTCCACCATCGGTCCCTGGGCCACAATAACTGCCCGTTCGATGCAGTTCTGCAGTTCCCGGATATTGCCCTGCCAGCGATAGGCCTCCATCGCCGTCAGCGCCGGCTTGGAAAAGCCGGTCAGCTTTTTGGACATGAAGCGGGCATGACGGGCAAGAAAATGGGCCGCGAGTGCGGGAATATCCCCCGGCCGATCCCGCAGAGCCGGCACGGTGATGGGGAAGACATTCAGCCGGTAATACAGATCCTCCCGGAAGCTGCCCTTCTCCACCTCCTTGCGCAGGTCACGGTGGCTGGCGGCAATGAAGCGGACATCCACCTTGATGGAACGGGTACCGCCCACCATCTCAAATGTCTGTTCCTGCACAGCCCGCAGCACCGTGGCCTGCAAAGCCAGCGGCATATCACCAATCTCATCCAGGAACAGGGTGCCGCCATTGGCCAGGGAGAAACGGCCATCGCGGGCAGCAATGGCACCGGTGAAGGCCCCCTTCACATGGCCGAACAGCTCGCTCTCCATCAGGTTTTCCGGGATGGCGGCGCAGTTGACGGCAACGAACGGCTTGTCGCGGCGCTGGCTGTTATCATGGATGGCGCGGGCAATCAGTTCCTTGCCAGTACCACTTTCCCCATGCAGCAGCACCGTGGCCCGGCTGTCGCACACATCGGTGACCTGTTTCAGCACCTGCTGAAACGGGGCGCTGGTGCCGATCAGGCTGCCGAAATCGAACTTGTCGCGCAGCTCCTGGCGCAGACGACGATTATCATCCTCCGCATCGCGCAGTTTAAGCGCCCGGCTGATGGTGGCGACGACATCGTCCATTTCAAAGGGTTTGGCGACATAGTCGAAGGCCCCCTCACGGATCAGCGCCACGGCATCGCGTACCGAGGCATAGGCCGTCATGATGATGACGGGCAGTTCCGGCCGCGCCACCTGCAACTGGTTCAGCAGATCCCGTCCGGAAGCACCCGGCATCCGCAGATCGCTCAGCACCAAGCGAACATCATTTTCATCCAGAAATGCCAGGGCAGCGGCCACATTATCCACGGCATGGGCTTCAAAACCGCGGGCTTGCAGCCCTGCCGCCGTCACCTCCCCCAGCCGCGTCTCGTCATCGACGATCAGGATCACGCCTACCTCCCCTCCTCCAGCGGTGCTAAAGGCAGCCGCAGGGTGAAACAGGTGCCCACACCTGATTCACTTTCACAAAAGACGGTTCCGCCATGCTGTTCGACAATATGGCGCACGCGGGCAAGGCCCAGGCCCGTGCCGCGCGGCTTGGTGGTGACGAACGGTTCGAACAGGCGCTGCCGCACCTCCGGATCGATGCCTTTGCCCGTGTCAGTGATACTGACCAGCACCAACTCCCCCTCCCGTTCCACCCGCGTGGTCAGGATACCCCCCTGGGGCATGGCATCCATGGCATTCAGGATGATGTTCAGAAAGACCTGGTGGAGTTGTTCGGCATCGGCCTGGATGATGAAGGTACCGGGCTGGCCGGCGCTTTCCACCACAATGCTGCGCTGCTCCAGATCATGCTTAGCGAAGGTCAGCGTATTGCCCAGTTCCAGCGCCACATCGACCGGCCGACGCAAAAGGACGCGCGGGCGGGCGAAATCCAGCAATTCCTGCACCAGATGATCGATCCGCCCCACCTCCTCCAGCACGAAGCCGACCAGCCGGTCGCTGTCCGGTGGCAGGGCAGATTTCATCCGCAGCACCTGGCTGGATGTCTTGATAATCCCCAGCGGGTTGCGGATTTCATGGGCCAGAACGGCCGCCGCCTCACCCAGCGTCGCCAGCTGTTCGCGTCGCCGCACCAGGGATTCACGCTCGCGCATCACCTCCAGCCGGGACGCCATGGCATTGAAACCTGCCGACAGCTCAGTCAGTTCCCCACCACCGGCCACGGGCACACGCGCCTTGAAATCCCCCTCCCGCACATGGCGCAAGGCCTGGTTCAGCAGCGCCAGGGGGCGGGAGATCAGTTTGGACAGCGTCAGCGCCACCAACAGTGAAATCAGCGCCGCACCACCGGACAGGGCGAGAAACAGTTCCAGCGTGCGCACATGGGCCAGCATGGACAACTGGTTGGCCAGCCGGCTGGAAACGATGCCCACCAGCGCCCCATCCAGATCACGCAAAGGCGCAAAGCCGGTAGCCAGATGGCCATCATCTTCCACCGGGGGTGCCAGCAGACTGCGCGCACCCGATGCCAACCTTTCCCGCACCCCTGGCGGCAGATGTGCCGTCACGCCATTCGCCAGTACGGTG
The DNA here is from genome assembly GCF_009495745.1 of Niveispirillum sp. SYP-B3756. Lineage (GTDB taxonomy): Bacteria > Pseudomonadota > Alphaproteobacteria > Azospirillales > Azospirillaceae > Niveispirillum. The sequence continues at coordinate 77,066 of NZ_WIDQ01000011.1, read as the reverse complement.
CCATTACTGGAAATGGCAAAAACCTCGATCATCAGGCCGGGGACGCTGTCCGACATATTGATCATGATGCCGTCCCAGCGGTCGGCCACCAGGGCGTAATAACGTTGCCCATCCCGTTCGAACCGGCGTGTGGCCCCCATCAACAGGACGGGGCGGCCTTCATCATCGCTGACCAGAAAAAAGCCGCTGCGTTCTCCCTTGGGCAGGCTACTGCCACGCCCGACGGGGCCGTTGGAGAACAGCAGATTGCCACTGGCATCGTAGACGGCCACCGCATCGAAGCCGGCCGAATTCAACAGATGCGCGCTGAAATTAAGCGGCCCCTTATCCAGGCCACGGTTCCCCAGCGTCGCCGCCATGATGCTGGCGGCCTGTCGCGCCTCCGTCTCATCGCTCACCGATTGTTCGGCAAAGAAACGGGCCGATTCCTCCAGCCAGTTCTCCATGTTGGAGGCGAAGGACGCCGAAATAATGTCGGCCGCGATATAGCAGGCCAGCAAGACCGGTACGACGCTGACCAGGACGAAGGCAATGACCAGCCGCCAGCGCAGCCGCATATCCGGCAGGAATGACAAGACAAACGCCTTCCAGCCGATCTTCATGCCCCTTCCCCGCTGGCGTTGCGTGCCTTCAACTCCGGATCCCAACGATCAAAGGCCAGCCAGGGGGCGAGCCGCCGCAGCAAACGGTTCAACAGGCCGATACGGCAGCGCACCAGGATGGCAGAAGGCACCAGCCCGCTGCCAAACCGAAGCTTGGACGCGTAGGCGGTCTGGCCGGACTGGAACAGGCGGCGCCTCGTCTTCAATGTGAACCGCACATTTTCCATCCAGCTGACGGCATAGAGATTGTGGTCCCGCGCCAGGGGATATTCCATCCCCAGAAACTTGTCGATCACCCGGTCGTCACCCAACAATAAAAGGTTGAATGCCGCCAGCCGATCCCCCACCCAGTAGAGCACGAAACGCGCCCTGTCTCCCAGGGCTTCTGGAATTTTCCGGAAATATCCGGCGGGCAGTTCCTCAAAATCGCCATAGCTCAGGTTGGAATGGGTCCGGGTGCTCTCGTAAAGCGCCTCGATGCGGGGTAACAGGTCACCAGCCGACATCCGGTGCTCAATACGCACCTGGCTGCCGGCCGCCTTGAGTTTGCGCCGGATATCCTTGCGGGTGCCTGACGAAAGGCGTTCCAGATAGGCGGTCTCGCTGGCCACCCCGTCCAGGTCCAGGGCGGCAACGGGCAGGCTGTTGATATGGGTATAGCCGGCCGCCGCCAGCAGAGGGGAGAGCCAGCCCGCCTCCGGTGCTGCCATATCCTTGAACGCCAGCAGCCGCGCCTTGCGCCGCGCCGCCTCCCGCTCCAGCAGGTCCAGAAAGGCGGTCACCGCCCGCAGGCGCTGGTCGGGCGAAAGGCCGGGCCGCAAGGCCACTGGGCAGCGCTCCGTCAGTGCCGATCCCACACCCAGCAGGCGCCAGACCATCAGGCCCGGCAGCAGGCGGGACAGGAAACCGGCCACCGCCGCGGCCCGGCCTTCCTGGAAGGGCGTGTCCAGCCTGTATTCCATCTCGAACAGCGGGGCGGCCATCAGCAGGCCATCGGCATCCATAACGGCGGCAATCTCGCCGCCGCAGGCTTTCAGATAGGCCCAGCCCTCCGCCTCGCCGGTGAAACAGGCATCCCATTCCGCCTGGGGCAACCGGTCGATCCCGGGGAGAACCAGGGCGCGCAGACCGGTATCAACCGCCATTGGCCACCTTGGCGCGCACGGACGGGGTCGCACACACCCCGGAGAAGCCCCTCAGGAAACTGTTGACGCGGGCGGCCACCAGATCGCGCTGCCCGTCGACAGTCACCAGATGATAGCTGTCATCCAAAATCAACGCCTCCACCCGCCCGGCCAGATGGCGCTGAATGTGGAACGCATTGGACAGGCTGGCAATATCATCGTTGCGGGCATGAACCAGCAGGGTCGGCTGGCGCACCTGCCCCAGACGCGGCTTCACATCATCAGTCAGGCGCCACATCTCCCGAATAGCCCCGGACGGGGTGGAAAGCAGGCCGGCGGCCGAGCTGTCGCCACTGTGCATCGCCCGCACCACGGCGGCGCGGATACGTTCATCCTTGATGCCATAGGGCGGCTTTTCCACAAAGGAAAGCCGCGGCCCAATGGGGGTGTGGATCAGGATACGCAGCAGGAAACCATACCAGGGAATGGACCAGCCATCATAACGCAGCGTGGGCGCCAGCATCACCAGCCCATGCACGCGGTCCGGCTGCAAGGCTGCCAGCCGGGCGGCCAGCAGAGCCCCCATCGACAGGCCGCCGACAATGATCCGGTCGCAATCCTGTTCCAACCGGGCCAGACCCTCCTCAACCGAGGCATACCAGGACTGCCATGGAGTGGCGGCCAGTTCCTCCCCCGTGCCGCAATGGCCAGCCAGATGGCAGCACAGCACATCGGCCCCGCCATCGCGCGCCTTGCGGGCCAGCGGCTTCATTTCCACCGGCGTCCCGCCCAGCCCATGCACCAGCAGCAGACCCAGGCGCCCGCCATTGATCCCGTTGCCGGTCATATGGATGCTGCGATCGGTTGTCATAGTGGCCAAATCCTTTCACGGGCCATTTCATCGGCCATCGCCAGGATGCGCCGGTTGGTCCCGTCATTGATGCTCGATGTATTGTCAGGCGGCTGTACGGAATCGCGGTCGGTGGCCGACAGGAACCAGCGGAATGGATCACGGAAGACAGGGGGCGAATAATCGCCGCAGACATCCATGCCCAGAAGACGTCGTTTTTGCGCCAACCGGCGCACCAGCCCCAGCACGGCATCCAGATTCATGCCGCCCTGGTCCCAGTTGGTCACAGCCTCTTCCGGGGTCAGCACGTCCTTGTCCAGCGATACCCACAGGCCACCCGAAGGCAGCCGGCGGTCCAGATCGTCGCAGAACGCGTCCCAGTCGGCATTGTCCAGATTATGCCAGTGGATGGCCCCGTCACGCGTGCCACAGCCCGGACCATCGACCGGCCGGCCCCAGATGCGGCTGGGTTCGGCGTGCCAGGGATGCACCTCCAGCCGACCCGAACGGACTGCCTCCAGATTGGCGAACTGCCATTCCGGGCGCACGAAATCATCACTGGCCGGCCCGATGGTGACGATGCGCTGCACCAGCGGGTTCTCCAGCGCCCGGTTCACCCAGGCGCCGCAGTTCCAGGTGGCGGGAAAACCCGTCCAGTCCGGGTGATTGTCGAAATGCAGCACCGTGACCGGTTCGCGCACCGTCTGCAGGAAAAACGCCGCCAGATGGTGGAAGTCGCCCGACCCGTAGAAGATCAGCGGGGCAGCGCCATCCTTTGGCGAAAAGGCCGCATCAATCCGCTGCCGCAATGCCGCCAGACGGCGGCGCCCACCGACAATACGCAGACGCGGCCCCAGATCGCGGGCGGACACCAGCACAGCCTCCCCCTGCTGCACCTGATGCGCCAGCGCTGGTTGCGTGGTGAGCGACCCATCCAGGTCCAATATCAGGCACGGTACGCCCAACCCCATTGTCCCTGCCCTTATTCCGCCGCTGCTGCGGCCGGCGATGCGTTCCGGACCAGCCAGTCATGGAACAGCGCCGTCAGATCGGCGAAGCCGGTAAAGGGTTGATGCGGAATGGCATGGTCACGGCAATGCGCGGCCAGCTTGCCCTTGGCAAAAACCTGATCGGCGCTGCCGGCGCCGCAGAAATCCGACCGGCCATCGCCGATCAGGATGGTCAGACCGCCCGTCCGGCGCTGGCCGGCTTCCATGCAGGCGCATTTGCAATTGCCGGCCGCCGTGGCACAGCCGGCGCTGGAATAGGGGAAGGTCAGGCGCCATTCATCCTCGCCCACCGGTTCCATCCGGTTGGACAGGACCGGGGCGTCAACCCCCAACCGTTGCAGCACGCCGCGCGCCACCACATCCAGCCCATCGGACAGGATGGTGAAGGGCAGGTTCCATTGCCGGCACAGCTCGACAAAACCCATGAAGCCGGGATCGACCGCGATCTGCTGCACCATTTCAGCCATCGCCGCCGGCGTGGCGCGCAACAGGGCCACCTGCCGGGCCATGCATTCCCGCGAGCCCATTTCACCGCGTTCCCAGGCCGCTTCCACATCATGCCATTCCGGCAGGGCGAACCGTTCCAGGATCAGGTCCGTGGTATCGGTGGCGGAGATGGTGCCATCGAAATCGATATAAAGCTGGGGCAGCGCGCGCATTTGGCTATTCATCCGGGAAGTGAGGACGCTCTTTTCATTCCGCAAACTCTGTGCCAAAGCCAGTATTGGCGGATTTCCGCGCTTCACGCCGCCTGTACTACCCCTTCCTCCAAAATTGGAGCTACAAATTTTGTAGCTTCCCCCGCCTTTGGAGGTACCGGACGATGTCGAATGGCGGGGGCAAAGCAGGTGGAAACATAGATATTCCGCCATAAGCGGACGGCTGGCACGGCCAATGCAGTAGGGGGTCACCGCCCGGCCGATGGCCCGGCGCTATCCACTTTCTTGCAGGTGTCGCAGCATGACCCAAAGCTACTGTCAGCCCGACCGTTATCGTAAGAGTGCCGCCCTGTTCGACAAGGCGCGCGCCATCATCCCCGGCGGGGTCAACAGCACGGCGCGGGCAACCTGGTCCGGGTGGGATCCCCATCCGCTGTTCATTTCCCACGGCACCGGCTCACGCGTTACCGACGTCGATGGCAATGAATATATCGATTATCTGCTGGGTCTGGGGCCCATGCTGCTGGGCCACCGCCCGAAGGCTGTGACGCAGGCTGTCATCAACCAGATCGAACAGCATGGCACCGTCTTCGCCCTGCCCGCGGCTGACGAGACGGCCCTGGCGGAGAAAATCCGCCGCGCCGTGCCCAGCATGGAACGGGTACGTCTGTGCAATACCGGCACCGAGGCTGTGCTCTACACCATTCGTCTGGCCCGCGCCTTCACCGGCAAGAACAAGATCATCCGGTTCGAGGGCATGTATCACGGCTTCTCCGACGGGATTTACTGGAGCAAGCACCCCAACCCGGAAACGGCCGGCCCCGACCGCGCACCGCGCCCCGTGCCGCAGGGTCCGGGGATGCCCAACGGCATCGGCGACAGCTTGATCATCCTGCCCTGGAATGATGTGCACGCCCTGCGGGAGACGCTGGAGCGCGAAGGGGCGAACATCGCTGCCATCATCACCGAACCAATCATGTGTAATACCGGCTGCATCCTGCCGGAAAATGGTTACCTGGAAGCCATGCGCACGTTGAGCGAGCGCCATGGCGTGGTGCTGATCTTCGACGAAGTGATCACCGGCTTCCGTATCGCGCTCGGCGGCGCGCAGGCCCATTATGGCATCACCCCTGACTTGTCCGTTTTCGCCAAGGGTCTGGGCGGCGGCTTCCCGGTCGCCTGCATGGGCGGCCGCGCCGACATCATGGCCCTGGTCGAACAGGGCCGTGTTTCCATGGCCGGTACCTATAATGCCAACGGCATTGCGGTCGCCGCCGGTAATGCTGCACTGGATGAACTGGCCAAGCCCGGCATGTACGAGCACCTGTACAATGTATCCGACCGGCTGCGGGAAGGGCTGTCCAGCCTGATCCACGATCTGCGCGCACCGGCCCATGTCGTCGGCCTGGGCCCGGTCTTCCAGCTCTGGTTCTCCCGCGAGCCGATCCGCAATTACCGCGACGCGGCCCGCCATGCCGACCATGATGCCTTCCGCCTGTGGTGGGAAGGCATGTTGAACCGGGGCGTCATGTTCCATCCCGGTGCTTATGAAAACCTCTTCGTCTCCTTCGCGCACACGGTGGATGATGTGGATCAGACGCTGGCCGCAGCGCGTGAAACACTGACCGACATGCTGTCGCGTTGACCAGGACAGGCATGGTGAAGCGTCTGCTTTTGCTGGCAGCCCTGCTGGGCTGTACCCCCCTGCCTGCGCAGGCCGGGTCACTGGCGGACGTCTTTACCATGCCGGATATCCGGCTCTCGGCCGGACCCGGCATGGTGCTGGGCCCGCATTATCCGGGGGCATCGGGCAGCCATCTGCAGCCCTATCCTTATGTCGATGGCCAGATCGGCAATAGTATCAGCTTTGACAGCGAGAACGGGTTGCGCCTCACCCTGTTGTCGCTGGAGGGGCTGGAGGCAGGGTTGGCGGCCGGCTATCGTGCCGGCCGCGCCACCCACGATATGCCCGCCGACCTGCGACCCCTGCAGGGGGTGGATGAGGCGATCACCCTGGGCAGTTTCGCCAGTTACAGCATCGGCCCCTTCTCCCTGGATGTGGAAGCCTGGCGCGATGCGGTGCCCGGGCGCCAGCGGCTGATGCTGGAAATAGAAAGCGCCATCAACATTCCGTTCGGCGATCCCGCGGAACGCAAAGGGATTTCCTTCGGTCCCTATCTGGAAATCGCCAGCGACGGCTTTCAACAGACCTATTTCGGCATCGATGCCGGACAGGCCGCGGATAGCGGCTTTCGCCCCTTCTATCCCAAGGGGGGCCCGCTGATGGCGGGCCTTGATCTGGAAAGCTCCTTTCGACTTTACCAAAGCTGGTCGCTGGCAGGCTTTGCCAATTGGGGCCGGATGCTGTCGGATGCCGCGCGCTCCCCCCTGGTACGTCAGGGCGGATCACGGGATCAGCTCAGTTCCGGCCTGTTCCTTGTTTATGATTTCTGACGGACATTCCATGTCAAATCTCGCCATCATTCTCTGGCTTTTAAACATGGTGCTCGATACCGGCGGGCAGCTGGCCTTCAAGAAAGCCGCAACCGCCCCCGGTGACGGGTTGGCGCGCTGGCGCGCCATGGGGGGCCAGCCCTGGATCTGGCTGGGTGTCCTTTGTTATGGCGGGGAATTCCTGGCCTGGACGGCCTTCCTGTCCACTGTTCCCCTGTCACAGGGTGTGCTGCTGGGATCGGTCAATATCATCATCGTCATGATCGCCGGGCGGCTGTTGTTCGCTGAACGGCTGAGCCGGATGCGGATTGCCGGCATCCTGTTGATCGCCATCGGGGTCGCCCTGGTGGGTATGGGTGGAGGGGCGTGATGCGGCGCGGGATCATTATCGGCTTTATCTTCCTGCTGGGTTTCGACGTGCTGGCCCAGATCGGCTTCAAACTGGCCGCCGAGGCCGCCCTGCCCGTGGCGGCCAATGTGGATTGGCTGCTGCGGTTGCTGGCGCATCCCGGTGCCTATATGGCGGTGGCCGGCTATATCGGTGCCTTCTTCACCTGGATGTCCCTGCTGAAACATGCCCCCATCGGCCCGGCCTTTGCCGCATCGCATCTGGAGGTGGTGGCTGTCATGCCCTTCGCCGTGGTGCTGTTCGGGGAGGTGGTCAGCCTGCCGCAATTGCTGGGGGCCATCATCATCGTGGCGGGGATCATCTGTCTGGCGTTGGATGAAGACCATGCCGCCGGCCCAGCCTGATCCATTCCGCGAATTACCGCCCACGGCGGGGCTGCCCATCGGCTGGCGCGACCTGCTGGCCGGTTTCACGGCAAGCGAGGGCGGCTTTGCCCGCGCTGCCGCCAGCTTTCTGGGGGTAGACCAGCTGCTGCTGACCTGTTCAGGCACGGCCGCCCTGGTTATCGCCCTGAAGACATTGGCCCGGCGCAGCCCCCGACGCGAGGTGATCGTGCCGGCCTATACCTGCCCACTGATGGCCATCGCCGTGGCCCATTGCGGGCTGCGGCTGGTGACCTGCGATCTGGCCCCGGCCGGCATCGGCCTGGATCTGGACATGCTGCGGGGGCTGATCGGGCCGCAGACCCTGGCCATCGTCCCCACCCATCTGGCCGGCCGCGTGGTCCCCGTGGCCCCGCTGCGCCAGCTGGCCGCCCAGCACGGCGCCTTTGTGGTGGAAGACGCCGCCCAGGCCTTCGGGGCGTTTCAAGATGGCCAGCCGGTGGGCACCCTGGGCGATATCGGCTTTTTCAGTTTCGCCGTCGGCAAGGGGCTGACGCTCTATGAAGGCGGGCTGATTTCTGCCGGCGATCCGGCCCTGCGGGCGGAGCTGGCGCGCAGTGCGGCGGAGATCCTGCGCCCTGCGCCCCTGATGGAACTGCGGCGCAGCCTGGAACTGGCCGCCTATGCGCTCTGCTACCGGCCCCGGCTGCTGCCCTGGGTCTATGGGGCGTCGCTGCGCCGGCATCTGCAGCAACGGGATATGGTGGCTGCCGCCGGCGACGATTTCGGCATGGACATCCCGCTGCACCCGGTGGGACGCTGGCGCCAGGGCGTGGGCGAAAGCGCCCTGGCCCGGCTGGCGGATTTCCTGGAAGCCGGGCGGGAGCGGGGGGAACGGCTACGCAAACAGCTGGAAGCGATCAGCGGTATCAAGGTGATCACCGATGCGCCGGGGGCCAGGGGAAACTGGCCTGCCCTGATGGTGCAATTGCCGGACCGGCAAAGGCGGGATCAGGCCCTGCAAGCGCTCTGGGGGGCCGGGGTGGGGGTTTCCTGCCTGTTTGTCCATGCGCTGAATGATTATCCCTATCTGACCCCCATCGTCCCTGCCACCAGCCACCCCCGCGCCCGCCGCTTTGCCGGCACCAGCCTGTTGATCGGCAATTCCCCCTGGATGCGGGATGAAGATATGGAGCGGATTTTTGCGACATTGGCGGCGCTGGCCGCCCTGCCGCCACAGCCGCCAGAGCGCGCCGATCAGCAGGGACAGGACTGATCCAGCCGGCCGTTCACGGGGCCGGTTTCGGCCAGCTGACCACGCGTGCCGCCAAGCCAGTCGCCCGCGCAGCCTCAATCGCCAATTGGTGGGCTGTCTGCTCATCCGGCTGCGGCCCCAGCGTCACCACGTGCCAGGGCGGCATACCGGGAAAACTGGCCGTCACCGTCTCCGCCGTGAAGCCTTGTTTTTTCAACTGCACCACCAGATCGGCGGCGGCCGATGCCAGCAGGAACCGCGCCACCTCCACCGATATGACGCGGCTGGAGAGCGGCAGTTCCCCCGGTCCCTGCGCCGCCAGCGCCTGGGTGGCCAGCGGGCCCAGCGGGGTGCCGGGCAGATCCGTCACCGCCCCGCTGCGCAACCCTTTCACCATCGTGCCACCTTCCGCGACGTCTGGGCTGACGGCCGCCATCTGCGTTGGTGGGACGCTGGTGGCCTCAATCGGTGGTGTCGGTGTGGTGGTGGCTGTTGCGCTTGGATGCGGCGCCACCCCGGCCGGCGCCGCTGTGCCATGCGCCGCCTGTGCACGCCCCTCCTCTGGCTTATCCGCCAAGGACAGCCCCAGCAGCAGCCCGGCCAGAAAGGTCAACAGGCCGAACAGGGCCATCCCGGCGATAATCCATAAGGGATGCAGGCGCTGCGTCACCGCGTCCTCCCCGGCGGGGCGGGCGGCTGGGCCGCCTGTGGTGCCGGCTGGGGAACGCTGCGGGTGGGCGGCGCGGCCACGTCCGGTTTGCTAGCTGCAACCGCCGGCTTGGCCGGGGGCACCTGCGGTTGTCGCAAGGGGGCAACGGGCTTCTGCGCCCTTTCCTTGGGTGCGGCCTTCACCGCCGGCGTCGGCTTCAGCGGTGCAGGGGCTGCGGCGGCTGGTTTGGCCGGCGCCGGCACCTTCGGCTTCTCTGGTTCCTGGGCGCGGCGCTGGTCACGGAAAGTGTTGCGCTGCATTCCGATGCCGCCCATCTGCAGGCCCTGCCAGGGTGTGAAACGGTCTTCCGGCAGATTGGCCTGACCACGGAAGGCCGCGATGGGCTGATAGGTGCCGGAATAATTGCTCCACCAGTCCAGCACGCCATTGTCAAACCGCATGGTGCCGGCATAGAGCACCGGGCGGCCGGCGGCGATGGCGGCATGACCCGCCTTGGCCGAGACCAGGGTTTGCGACTGCGCCCGCGTCTGGCCCGCCACGCGCACGAAATTATAGGTGCCGTTGGGCCGCACCATCACGCCCCGGTCGGGCTGGCGCAGTTGGAACATGTCACGGGCGGCCTGCACCAGTTCCTCCCCTGCACTCACCCGCGCGCCGCCATGCTGGGCGGTGCGGATGGCATCGAAGGTCTTCATCGGCTGGGCGATAGCACCTTGTGGCGCGAAACGGCGATTGGGCGGGCTCATCTTCACCCCTTGCGGGTTGCTCTCCTATGGTAGCGGAGGGAGCATTCCGCTTCAACCATGGCAGATTCTGAGAGTCCGTCTGAGAACTTTCGCTTCTTTTACAATAGCTTAACCGTCATTCCCGCGAAGGCGGGAATCCAAAATCCGCGCTGTTGAATGGATTCCCGCCTTCGCGGGAATGACGGTGGGGAAAGGTCAAGGGTTCGAAAGACGCGATAACTTTCCGGACAGACACTGAGGGAAAGAGATCAAGGTACTTGCACCGTTACCTGTCCGGCAAAATTGATAGAGATGACCCCACCCCAGGCGCACATGCATTTGGAGCTGTTATTCAGCGCCGGCATATTACCAATCAGCACAGTGGGCGCACCGGGTGCCCAGGGGGCCACCGTCACCGGCATACAGGGCATGGGGGTCAAGGCCCCCAAGGCCGCTGCGGTCGCCGCTGCCACCATCGGATTGGCTACGCTGTTGCACATGGCAAAGGGCGGAATATTCAAGCCGGGGGCGAAATCCATGATATTGGCGGCACAGGGCCCGCCCGCCATGGTGCGATTGATCGGCAGCACGGACAAGGCCGCCGGAGCCGCCCCGAAGCTGCATTGCAGCAACGCACCCGCCACCACCTCCTGGCCCATCGCTTACCCCCCTTTACCAAACAACCGATCCATCAGGCCTGGCTTGCTGGCCGCCACCTGATCACCCAGCGGGTTCTGCCGCACCCCATCGACATAGAGGGCGCGTTCCAGCACCTGGCCCGCCGTATCATAAACGATCAATTCGCCGCTCAGCACACCATCGACATAGCTGGCCTTCTGCCGCAACTGTCCACCTGGATGGTAATCCAGCACCGGGCCTTGCAGCAGATCATCCTGATAGGTTTCCACCCGCATGGGCCGACCATCGGGATAGAAGATGGTGGCCGTGCCATGCTTGCGCCCTGCCAGAAAGGGAGTGACGGCCACCTTGCGCCCGGCGGGGTCAAAGGAATGCACCTCCCCCGCCAGCAACCCATCCTGATAGGTCATTTCCAAGGACAGCCGTCCGGCCTGCCAGATGGTGGCCGGCCCATCCAGCACGCCCAGGCGAAAAGATTGCCTTGTTTCCGGCCGCCCCTTGACGTCGAAAATCTCCATCACCCCATCCAGCAGCCCGTCGCGCAGGGTGAAACGGCGGCGCAGCGTGCCGGCTGCGTCAAATTCCTCATGCAGGGCCGGTGCGCCGGCATCGGGGGCGGTTTGCGCCTCAGCCATGGAGCATCATCCTCAATTGATCTTCACCAGGCCGCCCTTCAGGGTCAACATGCCGCCGCCATCAATGGTGCCGCTGGCGCTGCCCTTCACCTCTGCCGACACGCCCCCTTGCAAGGTGGCGCCGACGTCAGCCTTGGCGGTGACATTCAGCCCCTTCACCGTGGCATCGGTACCGGCCTGCATGGTGGCTGCTGTGCCGGCCTTCACCGTCGCTTCGGTACCGGCTTGCACAGTCGCGCTGGTGCCCCCCTTCAAGGTGATGGAACCGCCGGCCTGGATGGTGATGTTGCCATTCACCTTCAAGGTGAAATCGCCCGTCACGTTCCAGGTCACATCAGCCTTGCTGGTATGGGTCTCATCGCCTTCCACCGTCACCGACCGCGTGCCCTTCACCGAATGGGTCTCCTTGCCCTTGGCAACCTGGGTGGTCAGGTCGCCTTCGGAAATGGTCAGCGTGTCATTGCCCTTGGTGATACTGGTCGTGCGGTTGCCCTTATCGATGGTCAACAGATCGTCAGCTTCATTGATCGTGGCCTTTCGCTGGTTCTTTACCAAAAGGGTAAAGTCCTTTTCCGCCTGCAGGTAAACCTCCTCCTCCCCCTTTTTATCTTCGAAGCGGAATTCGTTATAGCCGCCGCCGCCCTTGGAAGCGTTGGATTTTACCGTGCTTTTGGTCTGGTTGTCCGGCAGGGCATAGGGGACGGGCTGTTCCCCATTATAGACCGATCCCGTCACCAGGGGGCGGTCGGGGTCGCCATCCAAGAAGCTGACCACCACCTCCTGCCCGATGCGGGGCAGGAAGAAGGAACCCCAGTTTTTGCCTGCCCAGCCCTGGGCCACGCGCACCCAGCAGGATGAATTCTCATCCTTCTTGCCTTCCTGGTCCCAATGGAACTGCACCTTGATGCGGCCATGCTTGTCGGTCCAGATCTCCTCCCCCGCCTTGCCCACGACAATCGCCGTCTGGGTACCGGCGATGCGCGGACGATGGGCCGTGCGCGGTGGGCGAAAGGTGGCGCTGGCCGGCAGGACGGCGAAGCTGTTGGAATAGATCCCGAACCGGGCCTGATGTTCCACCTGATGCAGCACATAGGCGGCGTTGGCCGCCGATTTGGGGTGGCCAGACAGGGTGAATTTCAGCCCCGCCGCCATGGCCCGCGCCGACCCGGTGCCGCTGGCCCGGCTGGCCGGCACTTCCAGTTCCGCCAGCCGGATCTTGGCCAGGGCGTCGCCCTGGCTTTTCTTGCTGTAAAGGCCGGGATATTCATAGACCTGCAATTTTCCCTGACCGGACACGCTGGTCTTCAGCTCTGTCGACGGCGTATCGAAAGCGAAATCATCGGCCTGATACTTACCGCTGACCATCATTGTTTCGATGGTGAAACTTTCAACCCGGTCCAGATCGACCCAGCCTTTTTCCGCCGGCAGCGGGATATAGGGCAGTGTCGCCGTGCCGGGAATATTGCTATGGGCGGAGGCATCATCGGCCAGCACCAGCGTATGTTTGCCATCCGCATGGGTGAAGAACCAGAAGATGCCTTCATCTTCCATCAGCCGGCAGACGAAATTCAGCGCCGTTTCATTATATTGCACACAATATTCACGCGCCTGATATGTCGCCGTCAAACTATCCTTGAAATCGCTGAAGCCCAGATCGCTGAAGACGGCCTTGATGATCTCCGGCGCTGTCTTGTTCTGGAAGATGCGGCAGCTGCTGGTCAGCGATAATTGCCACAACCAGGGGCGCAATTGCAGCTGACAGGTGCTTTCCATCTGCACCGCCCGCACACAGACCCCGTTAATATAGCGCTTGGCCCCGTCCGGGCCGATCAGCGTCACCGTCGGCGACTGGCCGATCAGGCTGGACAGGTCGGTATCGGCCGTTTCCGCCGTGGCCGTAATGTCGAAGCTGAACAGGGAGCAGACACCCTCCTGCCCCGTCAGTTCCCGCAGGACCAGCTTGTCCTTGCCCAGCGATGTCGATAGCGACAGCGACTGGCCATCCTGCGTCCAGGCATCACTCATGCACCCTGCTTCCCAAACCGAACCACCAGCCCGGCCCCGGCCGGATCGGTGGCGACATGCACCAGATCAATCGCGGCACCATTGGCCAGCCTTTCCAGCACCTCCCCCGACAATTGCGGCAGCAGGTTATTGGTCAGGATCTGGTCGATGGCGCGGGCACCCGCATCGGCCGCCCGGCAGCGGGCAACGATATGGGCCACCACTGCTTCATCATAGGTCAGTTCGGCCTGATAGGCATCGGCCATGCGCGCCTGGATGCGCGATAGTTTCAGGCGCACAATCTCCCCCAGCCGGGCCGGCGGCAGCGGCAGATAGGGCACCACCACCATGCGGCCCAGCAGGGCCGGCTTGAAATGCCGCACCAGGGCGGGGCGGATCGCCTCCACCAACGTGTCCGCCTTGGCCCCGGCGGCGGCGCGTTCATGGATGATGTCGGCCCCCAGATTGCTGGTCAGCAGGATCACCGTGTTTTTGAAATCAACCGGAACGCCCTCGCCATCCTCCAGCACGCCCTTATCGAACACCTGATAGAACAGTTCCAGCACATCGGTATGGGCCTTTTCCACCTCGTCCAGCAGCACCACGGCATAGGGGTTGCGGCGCACCGCCTCCGTCAGCACCCCGCCGCGCCCATAGCCGACATAGCCGGGCGGGGCACCCTTCAGGCCGGAAACGCTGTGCGCCTCCTGATATTCCGACATGTTGATGGTCACCATGGCCCGTTCACCGCCGAACAGCAGGTCGGCCAGCGCCAGCGCCGTTTCCGTCTTGCCCACGCCGGACGGGCCGACCAGCAGGAAAACGCCGGTGGGTTTTCCCGGTTCGGCCAGGGAGGCGTAATAGGTCTGGATGCGGCGGGCCACGGCGTCCAGCGCATCATCCTGCCCCACCACCCGCTCGGCCATGCGCTGGCGCAGGCGGCGCACGGCGGCGATATTGTCGGTCAACATCCGCCCCACCGGAATGCCGGTCCAGCCGGAAACGACGGCGGCAACGGCGCGGTGATCGACCGACAATGGCACCAGGGTTTCATCCTGCTGGATCTGCTCCAGTTCCAGCCGCAAGCCTTCCAGGTCATCCAGCGCTTTGCTGAAATCGGCCCCGCGCAAGGTGCCGGCGGCCAGTTTCTCCTCCAACTCCCGCACGCGGGCGGCCAATGCGCCTTCCTGCACCCAGCGCTGGCGCAGCCGTTCCAGCCGGTCCTGGGCCTGCTCGCGGCTGTCTTCCAGCGCCTCTATCCGCTCCCCATGGTCGCGGCCACGCGCCTTTTCCCGGCCCAGCAGGGCGATTTCATCGGTCAGTTGCCGCACCTCCCGCCGGGCTGCCTCCAGCGCCGGCGGCTCCCCATTCTGGGCGATGGCGACACGGGCACAGGCGGTATCCAGCACGCCGATGGCCTTGTCCGGCAATTGCCGCCCGGTGATATAGCGGTGGGACAGACGCACGGCATCGGCCACCGCCTCATCCAGCACCCGCACACCATGATGCGCCTCCAGCTTCGGCACCAGCCCGCGCAGCATCGCCACCGCCGTCGCCTCATCCGGTTCATCCACCTTCACCACCTGGAAGCGGCGGGCCAGTGCGGGGTCTTTCTCAAAATATTTCTTATATTCAGCCCAGGTGGTGGCGGCGATGGTGCGCAATTCCCCGCGGGCCAGCGCCGGTTTCAACAGGTTGGCGGCATCACCCTGCCCCGCCGACCCGCCGGCCCCGATCAAGCTATGTGCCTCATCGATGAACAGGATGATGGGTGCCGGGCTCTGCGCTACCTCCTGGATCACCCGTTTCAACCGATCCTCAAACTCCCCCCGCACGCCGGCACCCGCCTGCAACAGGCCAAGGTCGAGTGACAGCAGCCGCACCGGCTTCAGCGGCGGCGGCACCGACCCTTCAACAATACGCTGGGCCAACCCCTCCACCACCGCCGTTTTGCCGACACCGGGATCGCCGGTCAGGATGGGGTTGTTCTGGCGCCGCCGCATCAGCACGTCAATCAACTGGCGGATTTCGCCATCCCGCCCCACCACGGGATCGGATTTGCCGGCCCGCGCCTGGGCGGTCAGGTCAATGGTATAGGCATCCAGCGCCGGGCTGGGCTGGGCGGTGCTGGATGGGATTGGGCCATTTGCCCCCTTGGCAGGTACGATGGGCAACGCCACCCCCAGCCCCGGCACATCCTCCGCCGATCCCTTGATCAGCTCGGGCAAATCCTCCACCAGCCGCCCGCGCGGTATTTTCGCCAGCAGCGGCACCGGTTCCAGCAACAAGCCGCGCAGGGCATCATCCTCCAGCAACGCCTTCAGAATAGCGCCCGAGCGCACCAGCGGGGCCGACAGGTCCAGGCTGGAGACGAGCCAGGCCGATTGCAGCAGCCGGACGATATGGTCAGAAAAGGCCGGCGTGCGGCTGTTGCCGCGCTTCAGCCGGTCCAGCGTGGCCGTCAGTTGGGACTGAAGCGCGCCGGTGTCGATCTCATAATAGCGCAGGATCGGCGGCAGATCGCCATCCCCCTGCTCCACCAGTTTCAGCAGCAGATGCTCCACCTCGACCGCAAAATGCGTCTGCGCGAGACAAAGCTGGGCCGCCCCCTCAAGCGCCCGCTTGGTGGAGGGGTTCAGGCGGGCGATCAGCGTGGCGAGGGTGGACATGAATCAGCCATTAAGTGAGACAAAAGAACCATCAATCGTCGTAATCATCTTCATTATCGCTGTCTGTATCATAATCATAAACCTCCTGCGCTGTTGCATTTTCGTTATAAAAATGCTTGATTTGCTTTATCTTATTGCTTTCGACTAATTTTTTGAATCTTTCTCTGCTTTGTTCAGATATTCTGACATACGATTTCAAGGCTGTATTTGAATCCCAATACGCGCCATAATGTGGATTGTATTTACTCTCATGCACTCCATGCAGCTTGAAAAATAATGTACAGGCGAAGCAAGGTCTTCTTGTCCCGCCGATGTAATCAAACTGCTTGCCAGCTCCAACAATTTTTGTTTCAGCGTGTTGGCCTGCCAGACCACGGACAACATATATTTTATATCCAGAATAAGAGGCGCTAATATCTTGTGGCAATTTTTTGACATGACGCGTCACCCTGGAGCGTTGCGTCACTACATTGGAGAAGTCAATATCATCAACCGTTTCAGCGTCTCCAATAAATTTTAAAAGATGAGATTCTTTTGTATTGCACGCCACATAAACACATTTTCTTGAATTGTTTACCGCAGATTGCACCTCCACCATTTCTCTGTTTGTTTCCAACAAAGCAGATGACAAATGGCGGACAAAAAGTCTGTCCTTTGTCATTGATTTTGCGGCGACTGGAACGCCAATAGAACCGACATACAAGTTTGACCGGTGAATTTTTTTCGCCAACCGCATCATTTTCAGATCAACAAATTTCTCTCTTAATTTATCTCGAAACCATGATTCTTTATGCTTTACAATTCTTGGTTTTTTTCTTGTGTTTTTCTTGGCAACCATCTGTACGGATTTCTGCAAGTTCCCGAATCCTGCTGCCGGCAAGGGGTGGTGGCAGGTCGGCGATGTGCAGGAATGGGTCAGAATGGGGCTTATCCGTGAGGATCCTTTCAATTCATGCGGATGGGGCTTCATTTGACCGGCGGCCAAAAGGGGTGGCCGGGTCACAGCCGGGGGAGGATTGGTTGCCGGTGCACGCGACAAGGCTGCCCGCTGGCCCATACGGTCCGCCTCAGCTTCCAGGTTTCGGTCCTGAACGACGGCGATGCCATTCCCAAAGGGATTACGCACCCGCCCTTGGCGCTGTTGAATCACATGGGTCAGTTCGTGGCCCAGCAAAGCCTGCCCTTGCGGGGTATCGGGGTTATACTGACCAGGGGCAAAATAAAGATTACTGCCCGTCGTAAATGCCAGGGCACCGATACTTGGCGCTTCCGGCCCCACATGCACGCGAATATCTGAAAAATCAGCTTTGAAAAAAAACTCCATTTTTGTGCGCACGACATCCGGTAGCGCACGACCGCCAGCCGTTGATCGAAGGAATCCGGGCGGTAATTGCTGCGCGCCTGCGATCGGTGCACCTGTCTTGGGCTGCATCACTGGCTTGCCGAATACCGGCAAGCGGGGACCGCTTCCCTGAAAACGTCCTTGAATGACTTGGCCTGACATGGAACCTCCACCATCACAAGTGGCATATTATGATACATTCATAACAGGGCGGGGACGTCAAGCGTCCCTCCCTCTCTCATCAGCGCTCATTGATCTTTGCATTGTCCCCCTGCCTCCCCCGGTCGGATGGTCACCACCATCTCCCGTTCCGGCGACCGCCCGCCCAGCAGGGTGGTGCGGCCCAGGGCGCGGCCGGAGGCGTGTTTCAGGTGCAGTTTCGGCACCTGATCCCCCCGCAGGCGCAGGCGTAGCGTCACTTCCAACTGCGGGCCGGCATGGAAGGCGACCAGGGCCAGCAATTCCCGCAAGGCCGGCTTGCCCGGCATGAAGGAGAGGTAATGACGCAGGCCCAGCGGCCCCAGTTCCACCAGAATGCCGGCCGCCTGATCCCAGACACGCGTGCCCAGCACGGCCCCCCGGCCCAGCCGGGTGCTGTCGGCCGCGCGGCCCAGCCGCGTATGATCTTCCGGCTCCAGCGCCATCCAGTTGCCCTGCAAGGGATGGATGCGCACCGGCAATCCGAAATGCCCCGCCAGCAGCCGTTCCAGCCCGTGCTGGCTGGCCGGCTGGTGACCCAACAGGCCGACGAAACGGTAAAGCCCCCGGTCCGCCACCGGCAGCCGGCCTTTCAGGGCCGGCGTGCCGATACCGCAGAGGGCAGCTGCGAATTCAGCCAGATTGGTCTCCCACGGCGCCAGCCCGGCCAGTTCTGGCCGGTGCGACCGGCGGGAACGCATCTGGATGGAAACCAGCCGATGGTTGAACAGGTCCAGGAAATCGCGCATGGCGAAATCGCCCGCCCGCGCCCGCTCCGTCACCAGTTCCGCCATTGGCTGTGGCAATGGACCGAAGGAGCCGGCCAGCCCCAGCAGGCTTTGCCGCAGCGTATAGCGCACGCGGCCGGACGGGCTGGCCTGCTCCTTGATCTCCTGCACCTGCCCGCCGGGCAGCACCACGCCGAGCGATGACCGGAAACGGATCGCCTCCGCCCCGGCATCATTGCCGCTGGCCGGGGGAACGAAGCCGCGCGTATGCGCACGCTCTGCCCTGCGCGCCGCATCCAGTTCCAGGATGCGGACCGCTTGCAGCGCCTCAAACCGGCCGGAATCCGCCAACAGCTGGCGGATCAGAGAACGTTTCGCGCGCCAACCCGGGCCGGCCATGTCTTCCACACTCCATCACGCTGGCGGCTTTTCAGCACCAGCTGGGTAAAGCTGTTGATCCCGGCATAAAGCGCCAGGAAACGGTCCAGCACGGTGGCCAGCAGAAAGGCGCTGCCGCCGATGAACTGTGTTTCATCCAGGGTCAACGTCACCTCCGTTCCGCGCACAAAGCCGCGCCAGGCCTCGCTGCCGATGCGGCGCACCAGGGAACGGGCCGACAGGCTGTAAAGCCCCGCCGCCTGCTGCTGCACCTCTGCCCCGCCACCATGGCCATAAAGGATCAGGATTTCCCGCAGCGCCCGCAGCGATGCCTCCGGCGCCGTCGCATCGCCCAGGGAGAGCTGGTTCAGCGACAGGGAGGAGACCAGCTGCCATAAAGTCTCCCCCTGTTGCGGGGCGGCGATCTGACGGGTGGGCCGGTTCAGGCAGCTGACCCGCGCCACCGGGGCATCCACCTCCAGATTCAACAGGGTACCCGGTGCCAGCTGTTCCGCCATGCCCCGGCTGGTGCAAAGCGTATGGGCATAGAGCGTCTGGGACGGCGGCTGGCCGGGATCGAGTTTCAAATCCACCAGCGACAGCCAGATATCGCTGCCCGGCATATCGGCCCGCACCGCCGGCCGGCGGCGGGCAATCCAGAAACAATCCGCCCCGGCACGGGCGGCATGATGGTCATAGGAAAAGAAGGGCCGCACCAGCCGGCTGTCATCACCGGGATTGCTGACACTGGACAGTTTGGTGATGGAATGCACCTCGCAAGACCGTTCCCAGCGGCTGTCCGGCGTCAGCTTATATTCCACCTGGGTCTGGTCCAGCCGCACCGGCTCGCTGGTTTTCGGGAACAGGTTGATGATGGGGGTGCAATTGGTGCGCACCTGGATGCGGTCCAGCCGCTCGGCCCGGTCGGGCACCCGGTCCAGCAGGAACAGCAGTTCTGCCTCCTGCCCCGCCGGCCAGCCCGACAGGCCCGCCACATCGATGAACTGGAATTTCTGCGGAAAGCAGAAATATTCCCGAATCAGCCGATAGGCTTGATGGCTATGGCCGGGGAACGGCAACACGTCCTCATCCTCCGCGAACCCTACCGGCCGTATCGCATCGGCCGGCAGCAGGGTGATCGCGGCCCCCTCGCCCGGCGCCTTCAGCACCACGCTGTGGCAATTATTCAGCAGCAATTCATAGAGGATGCCGGCCAGCATCGGATCGGCATCCAGATAGAAGCGCAGCCTGTCCGGCCGTATATCAGCAAAGGTCAGCGTACCCAAGGCCCGCAGCCGCAGCCGCAGTACCCCCGCCGTCGCCCCCAACCGGGCCAGGGTGGGGAACCGTTCGGGCATCTGCAAATCCATCCCCGCCACCTCCACCGGCCAGAGCCGGAGCGGATAGCAGCTGCGGAAATGGCAGGTCAGGCCCTCCTGCGTGCTCTGCGCAAACAGGGCGATATTGTCGGGCAGCTGGAAGCCCAGGGCAGCACGGGCTTGCCCGGCATCCACCTCAAACCGGGCAATCGCCATGCTGGGCACTGGCGCCACCAGCTGGGGATATGTCGCCTCTAGCAGGGCCGCCGGGATCAGGGGAAAATCGGCATCCAGCGTGCGCTGGATGCGCGCGGTCAGAAAGGCGAAACTCTCCAGCAAGCGTTCGGTATGCGGATCGCGGCTTTCATGGCCGTTGAAATCCAGCCGGCCCGCCACCTTGGGATAGGCGGCCGCAAATTCCGCCCCTTCATTGCGCAGATAGAGCAGTTCGCGCTCATAGGCCTCAAACAGGGCATCGGCCTCCTCACGCGGCATCGCTTCCTCCCATGCCGTCACGGATGATGACGGGAAAATCCACCGGTTCGATGCGGCCGTCGAGCCGGATCTGTCCGCTGATTTCCACCAGCAGCGACTGGCGATCATGGCTTTCCGGCAGCACGCTGAACCAGCCGCCCAGCCGGCGCAGCTGCTGGTTGGGGGGCAACCGTGCCGCCCGTTCCGACCATTCGCGCATGAAGGCGGCACGGCGTGCGCCATCCAGCCGGTGCAACCGGACTTTAGGCGCGATCAGCCGTGGCTCAAACGCGGCAATTGCCACCGCCAGTTCCCCCACCAGCTCGGCTTCCCGTTCATTGTCAAAGGGCTGGAAGGCGGATAGGTCGGGCACACCATAATCCAGCACCGTGCGGGCACGGCCCCCCATGGCCGCGCGGGCACGCGGCAGGCGGGTGTTCAGCAGGGACGATATCTCCGCCGCGATGGACAGGATCAGCCCATCACGGTCCAGCGACGGCGCGCTGCCATCGCCATCGGTGACACCATCCACCAGCCGTTCGAACAGGGGTACCGGCGCGCCGGGAAGAAGTCTGGGTCCACTCATGCGGGGCCTTCAGGAAGGGGCCGGCAGCGGGCGGACATCGCCCGCCGCCGGCCTGCTTCGCGTTACGACACTTCCTGCTTGATCAGGTCATGCTTGACCGGCTGGGCCCCTTCACCCGTGCCGTCATCTTCCTTCTGCGGGATGTATTTATATTCGACGATGGCATAGCTGAGCGTGATGGTTTCAGTGGGGATATCACCCGTGCCGCCGCCGATGGAGATGTTGGAGACAATGATCCTCTCCATGGTGATTTCCAGATATTTCACCGGCTTGTTATCACCATTGGCGCGGTAGGCGCAGAACACACCCTTGGCGATGTGTTTGCCGCTCCAGCACATTTTCAAGAGATCGTCGCTGGAAGCGTCGATATATTTGGTGAAGCTGAAATCGGAATGGTTGGCCTGCTCCACCGTGCCGCCGCCGGCACTGCTGCGGGTCGGCGGGGTGGGCTGGTTGAAGGAATGGCTCCAGGACAGAACCTGGATTTCTTCCTTGTGCGTGCTGTCGGTCGTCTCACCCTTGATATCCGGGGTGGTGAGCTTCAGGAACATATTGCCGGCCATGGCAATTCTCCGTCTGGAAAGATCGTTCTGCGATCAGGAAAGCGAAGGCCCGGCCACCGGGATCGGCGGCCGGGGGATTGCCAGGATCAGGCCGCCGGGGCCGCCGGCAGTTCCGCCACCAGGCGGATGGAAGCGGTCAGTTCCTCCAGCTGGAAATGCGGGCGCAGGAACACGGTGGCGCGATAGCAGCCGGGCTTGCCCGGCACGTCGTAAACATCGACACGGGCTTCACGCAGCGGGTATTTCGCCTTCAGCTCATGCCCGGCATCATCCTTGCCCAGCACATAATCCATGATCCAGGTATTGAGGAAGCCCTGTACCTCCTCCTTGGTCATGAAGCTGCCGATCTTGTCGCGCATGATCACCTTGATATAGTGGGCAAAGCGCGAGGCGTTCAGCACATAGGGCAGCATCGCCGAGATGCGGCTGTTGGCATTGGCACTGTCGGTATTGTACTGGCGCGGCTTGTTGGCGGTCTGCCCGCCAAAGAAGGCCGCGTAATCCGTGCCCTTGCAATGGACCAGGGAGATGAAGCCCAGGTCATTCAGCTCCTTCTCCCGCCGGTCGGTGATGGCGATCTCCGTCGGGCATTTCAGCGCAACATCGCCTTCATCGGTGCGGAACGTGTGGGTCGGCAGGCCATCAACCTTGCCACCGCCTTCCACGCCGCGGATGGCCGCCGTCCAGCCATATTTGGCATAGGCATCGGTAATGCGCTGGGCCAGGGCGTAGGCGGCATTGCCCCACAGATATTTCTTGTGGTCGCGGCCGTCCGTATCCTCCACAAAATCAACCCCTTCCACCGGCACCGTATTGGGGCCATAGGGCAGGCGCAGCAGCATGTGCGGCAGCACCAGGGAGACATAGCGGCTGTCTTCGCTGTTGCGGAAGGACCGCCACTTCACCAGTTCCAGGCTCTCGAAAATCTTCGACAGGTCGCGCGGCACCCCCAGCTCGGTAAAGCTGTCCATATCGAACAGGCGCGGGCTGGCCCCGGCGATGAACGGCGCATGGGCCGCCGCCGCCACGTTGGAGATCAGCTCCAGCAGCTTGGTATCGGCCGGATGGCGGCCGAATTCATAATCACCCACCAGCATGGAATAGGGCTGGCCGCCAAACGTGCCATATTCTTCTTCATAGATCTTCTTGAACAGGGCGGACTGGTCGAACTCCACCGCCTTTTCCAGATCCTTCAGCAGGTCGGCCTTGCTGATATTCAGCAGGCGCAGCTTCAGCTTGGTACCGGTTTCGGTGTTGAACACCAGATAGCCCAGCCCGCGCCAGGCGGCTTCCAGCTTCTGGAATTCCTCATGATGCAGGATTTCGTTCAGCTGATCGGAGAGAAGATCGTCGATCTGGGCGATCTTGTCATTAATCATGGCAACGACATCATTGCCGACGCTGCCACCCTCGGCCAGCACGGAATTAACGAATTCCGCCACCAGATCGCGGGCAAAGCCGCGCTGGCTTTCATCGCGGGCCAGCTTGCCTTCCACGATGATCTTGTCGAGCAGGGTTACCGACGCGGTCTCGGCAACAGCCGCGTTTTCCTCAGTCTCAGCCATTTTTAAGCCTCACGGAGAATGGGTCGGGTGCCGGATCGGGCACCTTATGGCGTTTTTTTGGGGGGGACTGGGGAAGCCTTAACCGGCACTGCCCAGCTGCTTCTTCAAGGTGGATTGGTCCTCAGTGTTGCGGACCACTTGGTTCAGCAGGCTGTCCAGCTCATCATTACCATCCAGCTTGGTCAGCAGGTCGCGCAGACGCTTGCGGGCATCCAGCAGCGCCTTCAGTGCCGGCACCTGCCCCATCACCTCCACCGGGGAGAAATCATCCAGATGGGAGAAGGTCAGCTCCACCGCCAGCTGTTCGTCGCTGTCCTTCACCAGCTTGTTCGGCACGCGCAGCGCCAGACGCGGCGTCGCAGCCGACAGCACTTCGTTGAAGTTATCACGGTCGATTTCGACGAATTTACGATCCTTTACCGGCGGCAGCGGCGTGGCCGGCTTGCCCGACAGATCGGCCATAACGCCGACAATGAAGGGCAATTCCTTCTTCTCGATCGCACCGCCATTTTCAACATCGTAGGTAATCTGGACGCGCGGCGGGCGAACCCGGCTGAGCTTCTGCTGTGTACTATCGGCCATTTATTTGCTCCTTCCGTTGAGGGGCCGGGTTGACACCGCGCCCGCGACTTTCAGGGAGATGACTGAACCATAACAACCAAAAATTACATTATCATATGGCGTACGCAATCGTATGCCATTTCCGCCCGGCTTTACCCTTCTTCGGGTAGGCCGAGAAGCTCAAAAATGGCGGCGACATCGCGGCGGCCCCGGCTGAGTTCCAGAAGCAGAGCCGGCAGGGGCAGGTCGCGCCATTGCACGATGCGGTGCAGCAGATAGGGGGTGGGGCTGTGCGGCTCTGTCTTGGCCAGAAAATCCGCAATCTCCGATAATTGGCGATAGGCATCGCGCCGATTGGCAATGCCCCTGGCCGGTGACAAGGCGGCGGTGGCAGCCGCCGGCTCCGCCCGTTCCTCCCCATCCTCCATGGTCAGCGCCTCCGTGGGTATCGGATCGGGTTCCAGCACCTCCAGCATGGCCGGTTCCTCCCCCCGTTCACGCAGGGTGACCAGCACCCATTGCGCCATTTCATGCAGCCGTTGTGACAGGTCATGCAGGGAGGGCGCCTGATCGCCCAAGGCCCCATTCAAGGCGGTTTTCAGCTGATCCAATGCTGCCAGCGCCGCCATCAGCCCCTGATAAAGCTCCCGGTAAAAGCTGGCGGGCGTGGCGCGTGCTGTAGCGTTGAACAGCTGGAGCGTCACCGGCAGTTGTCCGCCACGCGGCGGCGGCCGGCTCTCCCGCCCTGCCAGGGTCTGCAGGCGCTGGCTGTTGAGGAAATCGCCGAAAGTCAGCCCCATCTCCCGGTCGGCCGGCGGATTGGTCACCTGCAGGGTCAGCAGCAGCACGACCAGCCGTTCATTCAGCCACTCAAAAATCAGGGCGCGGCGGGAAAGGTCGCCATCCTCATCCGGTCGGGGATGGCAATCTAGGCCAAAACCATTCAGCAGATGGGCCGGCAGCAGCAGGCCGGCGATCAGCCCCGGCACCCCATGGCGGGCCAGCAGCCCCTCACACAGCCAGGCCGCCACCTGCAGATCCTTGGAACGGTCGGCCAGCACGGCACTGGCAAGGCGGATCACCTCCGCCCAGTCGGCCCGCTTGCGGTCGGCCTTCCAAACACCCTGCGGCAGATCAATCTCCTCCCGCCGGGCTTCCTTGATCAGGTCATATTCACCGCCATAGCGGATATCCTCCCCGCTGGGGTCGCCACCGGGAATGGGGGCCAGCAGCGCATCCATATCCAGCAGGCTGTTGGCATCGCGGATGCTGACCATCACATATCCCCCCCTTGAATGCCGGCCGGCGTCGGCGCCTTGGCCGGAAAGGTTGGCAGCACCTGCCGGCGGCGCACCGCCGGTTTGCCAGGTTCCGCTGCCGGCGCATCGGAACTGAGTGCCACGCGGACGAATATCCGCGCCTCCCCCGTCGGCTGGCCGGGTCGCGGCCCGCCCGGCAGATCACGCACCACCATGGGTGCCGTCGGCACATCGAAGCGCAACGTATGCGGCTGGCGGTCGCCGCCCTGGCCAAAATCCTGGAAACTGGCCCGGTGGCTTTGCAGCAGACGCAGCAGCGCCCACCGCCCCTCATAGGCAAAGGTCGCCGTCAGCCCATCGACATAGGGCTGGTCGCCCGCCGGTTGCGGCAGCACCGATCCATCGCGGGCCCAGCGCAGGCGCAGGCTGACCGGATCGCCGGGACGCCAGCCGATGCTGCCGGCCTCGTCACCGGCTTGCAGCTCCTGCACGCCGATGCGCAGGGCCCATTCAATGATCTGGTTGGCCTCCACCTCCCGCGGGCGGTTGACGCGGAATTCCGCCGCCACCTTGTAGGTGCCCGCCCCCTCCAGCGTCGGCACCAGGGGGGCCAGGAAGGCTTGCACCTGATCCATCTGGGCCAGAAACTCCACCACCGGCGCCAATTGCCGGTCGCGCTGCGCCCGGTTGGCCATCGCCTTGCGCAGACGCTCCCCATTGGCGGCGTAATCGCGCAGGAAGCGCACAACATCGTCCGGATCGGCTTCCGGCAGATCATCATCCAGCCGCTCACTGCCGGTGACAAAGGGGTAATGGCCAGCCAGGGTGCGGTTGAACATCTCCGCCAGCCCGGCATAATCGGTGTTCACCGACTGCCCCTGCAAGGTGCGGCAGCGGTCCAGCAGCGCCGCGCGGATCGCGGAAGCCCGCTGCTGGAAGAAGTCACCCGGACCGCTGCTGCCACCGCTGGCCAGTTTCTCTTCACATTCGTCCAGCCGCAGCCTGGGCAAATCCACGCGCAGCAGGCTTTCCAGGTTTGTCAGGCTGTTGCCCGGCGCCTTGGCGGCATAACGCTGCAGCCCCTGGCCGACGGATTGCCAATAGAACAGGGTCGCCCCGTCCTGCCAGCCGCTGCCCAGCTCATTCCGGCTGATCATATCCACCAGCGGGGCCGCCAGATTGTTCCAGAGATGCTCCAGCCGGCCGCGCATATTGTCCAGATATTGGGCCATGGCCACATCGTCGGCGGCATAAAAACCAGCCTCCGCCGCGCTGCCATGCCCATCCCAGTTGGCGAACCCGTCCACCGGCTCGTAAAAGCTCTCCATGGTGGTCAGTTCGTCCAGTTCCGTCAGCAGGCCACCGGCATGGGCGCGCATGACCCGGCGCAGCTCGTCATGCAGATCATCCAGCCGGTTTTGTGACAGGACGGACAGGATGGCGATCAGCTGTTCAGAGACCTGGCGCAGATCGGTCACCTCCGCCGTCAGGGCGGATTCCCCGAAATCCTGGAACCGGTCGCTGCTGCGGTCGATCTTCTGGGCAGTCACCAGATGGTTGCGCAGACTGTCTTCCAGACGCTGCCGCCCCATCCGGTCCACCGCACTCTGGAAATCGGCGGGAATGCGCGGCAGGTCGACGGCGCGAAACTCCTCATAGCTGCGATAGGTCTTCAGCACCTCCGCCAGGGCCAGCGGATCCCAGCTCATCACCTGTCCCGACCCGGCCGCCGGCGGCATGGACAGCGATACACGCGGATGTTCCCGCATGAAGGGCCGGTTCAGGGCAGGCTGGAAATGATCCGACAGGGCATGGAGATGATCATTGAGGCGGAAGCCGGCCCCAGTGCCGGAGCGCACCAGGATGCGTTCGCCATCCCCATCGGAAAATTCCAGCAACTGTCTTACCAGGGCCTTATGGGCATCCCGGATGCTGGCGGCAAACTGGCTGCGCCCCTCCGCCCCCACGGAAGCCGTGGCCATCATGGCCATCAGATCGGCAATGGCGGGAGTTGTGGTGATATCGTCGCTGGCCAGCCAGAGCAGGCCCGGATCGTCCAGCATCCGCCGCACATCCACCAGGCTTGCGGCCAGATCCTGCATCCGTTGGCCGATATCCTGGCCTTTGCGCGGCTGCCTGATATCGGCCACCGCCTCGGCCAACCGGCGCACGCGCCCAACAATGTCACCTTCCGAACCGATGCGGCGGGTCACCCCCTCCGCCAACACGCCCAGGGTGGATTTCACCTGCCGGGCATGGTCGGGCGACAGCGGCGGGATACGCACCTGATGCAGGCCGCGCAGGTAAAGGCCGGCATTATGCGCGAAATTGCCATCCAGCCGGGTGCCGAACAGGCTGTTGGACAGGTCGGCCAGCTTTTCCAGCGACCCTTTGTTGGCGGTGGCATATTCCGCCGCCAGCCGGTCCAGCCCCTCTACCTTGCGCAGATAGGCCGCCATCGCTTCCACATCCGGCGCGCCCGCCAGATGGTGGTTATTATTCTCCGACAGGGAGGCGATGGGCGGCACATCACGCAGCAGGGTGTAGCGCCGCTCCAGCTCCGCCCGCAGCGCCTTCAGCACCAGATGGTCCAGCCCCTGGCCGAAGCTGCGGGAGACGGCGGCATCGGTGCGGCCATCCCAGGAAGATGGGATGAAGGGGAAGATCAGCCAGGAACGGCCGATGGCCTCAAAATCGGTCAACAGGCGGTGTGCGGCATCGCTGCGGAAGCCATTATCACCCCCATGTGCCTGACGGGCCAGTTCCTGGCGGATCAGGGCCAAAGGCGGCTCCACCTCTGCCACGGTGCGTTGCAGCCACTGGTCGGCGATGAACAGCCCCACCGCCAGAACCAGGGTTGTGCCGACCAAGGCCGACTGGGCGATCAGGCTGGTGCGGGTCCGGGCGACCAAACCGGTACGGGCCGGCTGGGCCAAGCCTTTCTCCGCAAATACCTTTTCAGCCAGCAGATCGGTGACGAACAGCAGGCGGGGGGCAGCACTGGCGATGGCAGCATGGCCACCACCCGTCGTGACCAGACCGGGCGTACCCGGCCGCAGCGCCGTCAAGGCGGTAGAAAGCGGGCTGGCCCCTGCCGCCGGCACCGCCAACAGGTCACCCGCTTCCAAAGGCTCAGACGCCCCGGTGAACCAGATGCCCCGCAGGAAATGGGTTTCCTGGAAAGCTGCCGCCCGCAGAGCCCGGGACAGAAAGGTCTTCAGCGGGGCGGCCAGAACCGGGAACTCTCCGGGGAACCGGAACATGCCATCGGGATCGGCGGGATTGTCCAGGCCGGCCGCCGCTTCGACATAATGGTTCCACAGGGCGGCCGAGACATCGACGATGGCCTGATCAACATCGGCGGCATCGAACATATGGTCGGTGGCACGCGGGGTGGCCCAGCCCAGCATGGTGCCGCTGCCGCCCGCCGGTGCCGCCTGCCAAAAGGCGGCGAAACCCGGAATATGGTCGCACTGGGTGACCACAACATAGACCGGCAGGCGCAGCCCCACCCGGCGCTGCAGATCCCATAGCTGGGCCTGGAAGGCGTCACCCTTGATGGCCAGCATTTCCGTGCCCAGAGCCTGCGCCCCCATCAGGTCGGTGGCGGAAATGGCCAGGATCACCCCGTCCAGCCCGCGCTGCGGCCGGTACCATTGCAGGGCGCGCATCAGCCGGCGCCATTGATCATTGACCGCCGGCCGGCCATCGGGGCTGAGGGCTGCGCGGCCGGCCGCATCAATCAGGATGCCATTTTCATAGCAATGCAGCGTGGCATCTTCCCCGGCCGGGGTATCGCTTTCCGGCAACAGTCGGGGCAAGGTGGCAGCACGAGCCAACGTCGTCTTCCCCGCCCCCCGGTCCCCCAGCAGCAGTACCCAGGGCAAGGTGTAGGGGGAGCGCACCCCCGCCTGATCCGCCAGACGCTTCAAGCTGGTGCGGAAGGCCAGCATGGTGGGCTGGGCCGATCCGCCATTGACCAGCGTCCCGTCAACCGCCCCCGGCTCCAGCAAAGGCTGCAGCTGGGCCAGCCGCCGGGCCTCGCGCAGGTTGCGTTGCAGGACCAGCAGCATCAGTGCCAGCACCAGCAAGGCCACCAGCAACAGGCCCGCCGCCACCCAGCCCGCATGTGCGATCAACCAGTCCGCCATCAGTGCGCCCCCGCTGTCGGGCTGGGGGAGACTGCCTGAGCGGGGGGGGCATTGACCGGTTGGGCCACGGGCTCCGGCACCGTCAGCGCATCCAGCCGGGCCGTCCGTTCCATCCACAGGCCATGCGCCAGCAACGTATAAAGTGCCAGCAGCACCGCGAAGCCGACAATATAGGGGCGCAGATGCGGCAGCTTCACCGCTACATCCCGCGCCACCGTGGCCGTATAGGCGGTGGCGCAGAGCCGGGGCAATGTGGCGGGTTCCTGCCGGCGCCCCTCCCCCCGCATATCTTCCAGCCTTTCAGACAGCACCGCCCGATAATGGCGCAGCTGCTGGTTATCTTGCGGGCGCCAATACCGCCCCCGGAAACCCAGCGACAGAACGCAGAGATAAAGCGCCAGCATCTCCTGATCAGGCATCGGGTCGGCCAGCAGGCGATCCAGATTCTGGAACACCCGTTCGCCCGCCACGCGGCTGCCGAACAGGGACAGTTCCAGCAGATTATCCATCCAATATTCCCGCCCCTGCCACTCTTTCTCCTGCAGCAGGATCTCATCGGCCAGGGCGGCCATCAGATATTGCGCCTCGCGGTAATGCATAGCGGCAAAACCGCCGCCACCGCGCTGGGCGGCCGCGGCCTGCCCATCCAGCACCCGATGCAGGCGGCGATTGATGCGCACCGCCAGATCGGCCGGCGGCGGCCCCGGCTGGCCTTCCCCGGCCAGCCGGTCACTCAGCGCCAGAGCGTCGCGCACACCAGACAATTCAGCATGGAAGATGCGGAACTGGTCCAACAGGGTGGGGCCGCCCGTCGGGGGTGGCCGCCTCTCCTCGGTCCGGTTCAGCATCATGCGGTTCATCGTGTCCCCGCCCCGTTGGGGATGAACAGCAGAATATCAGCCGGCCGCCGCAGCCCGGCGCGATCCAGCGGATTGACGATGAAAAGGGGCTCACCAGCGGCGACAAAATCATCGCAGGCGACGGCATAAAGCATGACATCGCGGCTGGCAGCGAAGGCGCTCGCCTCCTCCGCCGACAAGCCTCGACGGCTGGCCCCGCGCAGGCGATAGACGCCCAGCTCATCCAGCCGTTTTTCCGTGGCGATCAGTGCCGCCTCCATCCAGTCGGCGGCATCGTCAGCCTTCTGGCCCGGCTTCAGCCGCAGACCGACGATCAACTCGCCGGTCAGCCAACTTTCCTCAATCCGGTGACGGAAACCATGCTGCACCGGCTCGAACGTCATGGCGGCAAAGGCCTGGGCGACATGGTCCAGCACCAGATCGACCGCCGCCAGCAGCCGGCCGATGCAGCCGCGCGGGTCCAGATGGTCATAAGGTTCGGTCAGCGGCGGCACCAGGCTGGAACGCAAGATGGAGACATGGCCCATGACATTCAGCAGGGCCTTGTACAGCTCAAACGGGTGCAGGGCCGGCAGGCCCAACAACCCCTCCAGCAGGGGCAGACCCGCCACCAGACAGAGAACGGTCTGGCGGGCCTCTGCCCGATCCAGCTCCCCGCCCTGGGCTTCCGCCACATAGCTGGCCTTTTCCCGCAGCTTGCCGACCAGCGCCCGCCCCTCCCGGAACAGGGCGCTGGTCGGCAACAGCACGGCGCTGGGCGCCTCATAATCCGTCAGCTGGAAGGTCTGATTCTTAAACTCAATCTCCAGCAGGGGCAGCGACACCATGCCAGGGGGTAGGTCATCCTCCAGCCGCAGGCGTAGGGCCGGGCGCAGCCGCGGAATCGGTTCGGCATGGCCACCGGTATTTTCATCCACTGCGCTCTCCCCAGGGCGGGAGCGCCAGCGGGCCAGATCATCATCGGGCCGGGCCGAACCGGGCTGGTATTTCGGCAGCACCAGATGCACCCGCTGCGGGCTGGACAGCCGGTCCTTCAAGGGCGGCAAGTCCATTTCCAGCCGATCATCGCCACCATCATGCCGGATCAGCAGCCCATCGGGCAGCACTGCCTCCACCACCAGCAGGCGCAGACGCCCCGCCGATAAGGCCCCGCGATCCAGCTCCATCCTTACCACCCCATGGGCAAAAGGGGCGATTCGGGACAGATGGAACTGGAGCAAGGCATCCTGACGCAGCCAGGATTGCTGGAAATGGTGGGGCTGCAGCAGCATCCCCTCATGCCACTGCACCGGATCGGGAACAGGCGGAGCCACGATGATCTTGCCGTTCTCGCCAGCCATCTTCCTATTGTCCCGGCTCTATGGTGAAGGCATTGCGCCCCAGGCGTACATTGACGCTTTTCAAACGATCCACCCGGGCGCGATGGGTGCCGGGCGTGGGGTAATGGGCGAAGACCAGCGCCGCCACCCCCTCATCCGCCGAGGCCAGCGGGTAGGCCAGCGACCGGCGCGGCACCAGCTCAAAAGAGCGGACGCGCAGGCCGGTGGGATAGGCCAACAACAATTGTCCCTTGTCCTTGAACCACTGGCTGGCGGAAAGGTTGGCAACCCCTTGCAGGGCATCCGCATCCATGACAAAAACCAGATCAACCGCGACCGGTGAGTCCATATTGGCTTCCGGTGCGGCACTGACCTCAATCCGACGCGTCTCTATATGTGGTAGATCAGAACCACAGCCTGACAATAAACATGGAACCGCCAAAAATAGCGGGCGCAAAAATCCATGTCTTTTGTCAGTAAACAGATTCACACGCCCCCCAGCAATGACATTATCATTTATGCGTTAACCATTTTGCCACCATATAGACTACTACGTCCACATCCCTTTGCGCCACAGATTATGACTATGACCAAAAGTATGGGTTCACTGCGCAAGGGGGAAAAGCCAATAAGGCAAAGATGTTACAAACACTCAGGCACGGTCCTGCGGCTTGCGCACGCCTTTTATGGCGTCGGCAATCCGCTTTCCCAATGACTTTGCCTCCGCCTTCACAACATCAATCAATCGACTTTCAAGGCCGGCAATGGCGATGGCCTGGGCGCGTTGTTCAGCGGCAATGCTGTCCAGCCGCTCCAGCAGTTCCGCCGTCACCGGCGCGGGTGGGGCTGCTGGGATGGCAGGCGGGGGAATGTCAGGGTGGGGCTGGTTGGCCGCGGCCAGCCTGACAGTCAGGCTGGCATGGGTCATGCTGACCGGGACAGGGGGTGGCACCCCCTCCGTCTCCAGCCAATCCAGCACCTGCTGATAGCTGATGCTCAGGGCATCGGAAATCCGGCGGTAGCTCCAGCCTTGTTTGCGCAAGCGGAAGGCCAGCATCTGCTTGCTGGACAGGCTCATCCGTCGCGTATCGGGCACCGGGCCCGTCGCCTCGGGCAGACCGGCGACAATCGTGATATTGCCGTTCCGATGCTCCGCCATGACAAGCGTCTCCCCTGATCGAGACACTGACAATAGCAGACAATCACAGGTCGTTAGAACCGCATTTGCCAAATTCTGTGCGGAAGAGGCAGGGAGTGGAGAAAACCCCCTCGCGGATGAAGATAAAGAAAAAAGGGCGCCCCCAAACGTGGGGAGCGCCCTTTCTCCGTACAAACCCGGCGAACCGGGGCCAAACGCGATTAGCGCTTGGAGAACTGGAAGCTGCGGCGGGCCTTGGCCTTACCGTACTTCTTACGCTCGACAACGCGCGAATCGCGGGTCAGCAGACCAGCAGCCTTCAGCGGCGGACGCAGGCCCGGCTCGAAATAGGTCAGGGCCTTGGAGATGCCATGACGCAGCGCACCGGCCTGGCCCGACAGACCACCACCGGAGACGGTGGCAACGATGTCAAACTGCTCGACGCGGTTGGTGATCTGGAATGGCTGGTTGATCATCATGCGCAGCACGGGGCGGGCGAAATAAACCGCCAGCTCACGACCATTTACGGTGATCTTGCCGGTGCCCGGCTTCACCCACACGCGGGCAACGGCGTTCTTGCGCTTGCCGGTGGCATAGGCGCGACCGAACGCGTCCAGCTTCGGCTCGGCCGGAGCGGCCGGGGCAGCAACGTCGGAGGCGGCGGCAGCGCCGGCCTTCAGATCAGCGAGGCTGTTGATGGTGGCCATAATATTAGGCGCTCCGCTTGTTCTTGGCGTTCAGGCCAGCGATGTCCAGGACGACCGGCGACTGTGCCTCGTGCGGGTGGGCCGCACCGGCATAGACGCGCAGGTTGGTCATCTGGCGACGACCCAGCGGGCCGCGCGGGATCATGCGCTCAACAGCCTTCAGGATGACGCGCTCGGGGAAGCGGCCGTCCAGAATCTGGCCAGCGGAACGGCCCTTGATGCCGCCCGGGAAGCCAGTGTGCCAGTAGAACATGGCATCGTTGCGCTTGTTGCCGGTCAGGACGACCTTCTCGGCATTGATCACGATGACATTGTCACCGCAATCCAGGAACGGGGTATAGGTGGGCTTGGTCTTGCCGCGCAGGATCATGGCGATCTGGCTGGCGAGACGACCCAGGACTACGCCTTCCGCATCGATGAGAATCCACTTCTTCTCGATCTCGGACGGCTTCAGGTTAAAGGTCTTCATCAGAGCACTCGGGCTTATACGGATGAAGGCGCCACCCACCGGGGTGGCACCGAAGCGGAGGGTTGTTTACGGGCAATAGCCCCATGACGCAAGCAAAAAATGCTGTTCTGACAAGGCACTGTGAAGAGGTATTATAATACCTCATCCACAAACCCCTTGATTCAATAGATATTTTTCTTCGTCTTTACGCAGCGTCAGTTTGCTGGACCCATGTTGCCAATGCATGAATGCCCCGTGACACCACCCCCCCAGCTGCGGGAACCCGAAGGCACCGGCGCCGTTATGCAGGTGGGCGCGGTATTGAACAGAACTGGAGATCACCATGCGTAACCAGATGGCGCTTGGCGCTGCGGCGGTCATCACCGCTTCGCTGCTGCTGTCCGCCTGCGGCAATAATATGGAACAGCGCGCCGCCAGCGGGGCGCTGATTGGCGCTGGTGCGGGCGCCCTGCTGGGTGGCAGCGTCGGCAGCACTGTCGCCGGCGGCGTGGTCGGCGCCGGCGCTGGGGCCGTGGTGAATGAAATGAAGAAGAAGCCCTGATTGCGGGCGGGCGGCGCGTCTGGTGATCAGCTGATCAGCGGGCACGGGGGATATGAAATTCCCAATTCCCGGTGGTGAAGTCCAGCACCAGACGCATCTGCTGCAGCAGATCCAACCCGATTGAAACCTCATGCGGGGAGGAAAGTGTCGGATCACTGACAAGGGGGATGCGTGCCTGCATCCCGTTGTGGAAGGTCAAGATCCCCGTGGACTGATTCTGGAACTGATCTTGGCTGACAATGCGCCGCATCAGCGCCGGGCATAGCCGTGTGTTAGGGGAAGCCGTGCTGAGGACAGCCAGAACGTCAAAATCAGGCGCATTTCCCACCCGCAAACGAAGCTTCAACAGGGGCCCGAGCTTGCTCAGAGCTGCCGGATCTTCCTGAACCTGATTGCGAGTCCAACCTGCCATCGGCAGCAGGCAATCCCTGTCATCCATTGTGCCCTATCCCCTGAATTGGAATGGGCGGCATGGTGTGCAAGCAACCACCTTGGGTCAAGCCCAAGTTGCAGGCAAAATTACAGCAAGGCATAAAACACGAAAGGCGCTTTCCTGATTGGAAAGCGCCTTTTCGCATATCTTCACGGGCTTCTGGCATCCGTGAAGCGAGAGAATGGTCGGAGCGACAGGATTCGAACCTGCGACCCCTAGACCCCCAGTCTAGTGCGCTACCAGGCTGCGCCACGCTCCGACCTCTCGATCGAACACCGTCGGTTGGACCAGCCGGCGTTCGGGCGCGGACTATATCCATCGAGTTTCCAGGATGCAACGTTTCTATCACTGAAAAACGCATATTTTTTTAAGCCATTGATATTAAATCATTTATCTCGATTTTATCCGGTCAAACCACCCCCGGCGGCGCTTTTCGCCCATCAACGACGGCGAAATTCACCTCGCCTCGGGTAAAAATAGTTGCCCACCCCTCCCCTGCCGGAACCAGCCAATGACCGACGCGATCCTCATTTACGTCACCACCCCGGACCGGGAGACAGCGCGCCGGATCGGGCGTGCGCTGGTGGAGGAAGGTCTGGTCGCCTGCGTCAATATCCTCGGGGGCATGGAAAGCCTTTATCGCTGGCAGGGGGCTGTGGAGCAGGCGGAGGAATGCGTGCTGCTGATCAAGGCCCCAGCCGGGCGCACCGTCCAGGTCAGTGACCGCGTCCGCGCCCTGCACCCCTATGAACTGCCCTGTATCCTGGAACTGCCGATCAGCGGCGGCAGCCCCCCTTATATAGAGTGGCTGGTGCGGGCCGGTTACTGACCATCTGCCGGTCGCCAATGACGCAGGTACGGGATCAGGGCTTGACCCTGACTGCAAGCTGCCCCTATACCGGGCTCGCAATTGGGGAGTAGTCCGCCGCCCTGGCCCCCGCCGGGCGGTGTCCGCGTCAACAGACTCAGGTTCGGCACGATCATTCAGCCCGAACCTGTGGCGCGGACGATGGTTCCTTGGCCGGAACCGTTCGACGAGACCGATGGCGCATCCGCCCCTGACGTGGCCTGGGGGTGGCAATGCGCCTCGGCTTCACCCCAGGCCCCCGGATATTGATCGTGATCGCCTCCACCACCGTCGCGCTGGCCTTCAGCCTCGCCATGGATGCCTTTGCCGCC
Organism: Niveispirillum sp. SYP-B3756; assembly: GCF_009495745.1. GTDB lineage: Bacteria > Pseudomonadota > Alphaproteobacteria > Azospirillales > Azospirillaceae > Niveispirillum. The sequence goes on along the minus strand of NZ_WIDQ01000011.1, from coordinate 41,268 downwards.
GCCCTTGGCAAGGGTGCCGCCCTGCGTCGCCCAAGTTGGGGGGCCGCCCTGACCGTGGGCGCCGTCTTCGGCGGCTTTCAGATGGTAATGCCGCTGATCGGCTTTGCCCTGGGGCTGGCCTTCGCCGACATCATTGAAGCAGTAGACCACTGGATCGCCTTCGGCCTGCTGCTGCTGATCGGCGGCCGCATGGTCTGGGAGGCGTTGAAGGCGGATGAGGGCGAGGAGACCGGCATGAAGCTGACCTTCTCCGCCCTGTTCGTCGCCGGTTTCGCCACCTCCGTCGATGCGCTGGCCGTCGGTGTGCCGTTGGCCCTGTTCGACAGCCCCGTCTTTGTCAGCGCCCTGGTGATTGGTGCTGTTACCTTCGGCCTGTCAACGGCCGGCGTGTTCCTGGGCCGCGCCGTCGGCCCCCTGTTCGGCCGCTGGGCGGTGGGAATCGGCGGGGTCGGGCTTGTCGCCCTGGGTGCCAAGATACTGATTGAACATACAATGGGGTAAGGGGGTGGGCGGGGCGCCAGACACGCCCCGCCATATTTTATTTTACCCGACCTGGGCCAAAGCCTGTTCCAGATCCGCGATAATGTCCTTCACACTCTCCAGTCCGATGGACAGGCGGATGACATCCGGCCCGGCCCCGGCGGCCACCTGCCCTTCCGGCGTCAATTGCCGGTGGGTGGTGCTGGACGGGTGGATGATCAGCGATTTGGCATCGCCGATATTGGCCAGATGGCTGAACAGCTTGACCGATTCCACCAGCTTCACCCCGGCCTCATAGCCGCCCTTCAGCCCGAAGGTGAAGATCGCCCCCGCCCCGTTGGGCAGATAGCGGTCCGCCAGCGCCTTATAGGGGCTGTCCGGCAGGCCGGCATAGTTCACCCAGGCCACCGCCGGATGGGCGGCCAGATATTCCGCCACCTTCAACGCATTGGCGCAGTGCCGTTCCATACGCAGGGCCAGCGTTTCCGTACCCAGAATGCCCAGGAAGGCGTTCAAGGGCGCCATGGACGGCCCCAGATCGCGCAGCCCGATCGCGTGGCCATAGACGGTGAAGGCCGCCGGCCCGAAGGTTTCCGCGAACCGCAGGCCGTGATAGCCGGGTTCCGGCTCCGTCAGTGCCGGGAAACGCCCACCCTGCGACCAGTCGAACTTGCCGCTATCAATCACCACACCACCGACCGAGGTGCCATTGCCGGTCAGGAATTTGGTGGTGGAATGCACCACCAGCGTGGCGCCATGTTCGATGGGCCGGCAGAGATAGGGGGTCGCCAGGGTGTTATCGACGATCAGCGGGATGCCCGCTTCATCCGCCACCTTGGCGATGGCGGCAATGTCGCTGACAATGCCGCCGGGATTGGCCAGGCTTTCGATGAAAATGGCCTTGGTGCGGGGGGTGATGGCGCGGCGGTAATCATCCGGGCTGTCACCACTGACGAAGCTGCATTTCCAGCCAAAGGCACGCGGGAAGCTGTTGGCGAACTGGTTCAGCGTGCCGCCATAGAGCTTGCGCGAGGCAACAAAATCATCGCCCGGCGTCAGCAGCGGGAACAAGGCCAGCATCTGCGCCGAATGGCCGGATGCGGTGCAGGTTGCCCCTGCCCCGCCTTCCAGATCGGCCAACCGGCCCTCCAGCACGGAAACCGTCGGGTTGGTCAGGCGGGAATAGATGAAACCGGCCTTTTGCAGATTGAACAGGGCGGCCGCGTCTTCCACATCGTCGAAGACGAAGGAACTGGTCTGATAGATCGGGGTGGCGCGGGCGCCGGTCGCCTCATCCGGGGCGGCCCCGGCATGGATGGCCCGCGTCTCGAAGCCCAGGGCGGGCGAAGATTGATCGCTCATAGGATGTTTCCTGTTGGTGTTCCCCGTGGATGGGTCCGGTTTTACCGGCTTCCCGCTTTGTCACTGGGAAAGATAGCTGCGCCAGGGCGCGGCGCACAGATGGAATCGATCAGGCCAAAGGTCGCGGCTGATCTGTTTGTCTCCCCCGCCTATCATTCTGGAAAAACAGGGAGGAAACGGAATGCACAAGCCACAGCCCGCCATCAGCCGGGAGGAATTCATCGCCCTGCTGGACGAGCATATGCCGCAGGTGCGCCAGGGCGGATTCGCCGTGCGCAGCCTGGGTTACGGCTGCTGCACCATGGATGTGGCCGCCGGGCCCGAGACCAGCCGCGCCGGTGGCACCATATCCGGCCCTACCATGTTCGCCCTGGCCGATGTGGCGCTGTATGGTGCGGTGCTGAGCCGGATCGGTGCGGTGCCGCTGGCCGTCACCAGCAATATGACGATCAATTTCCTGCGCAAACCGCCGCTGCGCGCCCTGCTGGGGGAGGCGCGGCTGTTGAAACTGGGGCGCAAGCTGGCCTATGGCGAGGTGCTGATCCATTCCGACGGCGATAGCGAGCCGGTGGCCCACGCCACCGGCACCTATGCCATTCCAGGATAAAGGACGGGCGAGGGTGGAAATTCCGCCAATCAACGGTTACACATCATAACAAACCCTTATCGCTGGATTCCCAAGGATAAAGCCCCATGCAGAAGCGCAGCATCGGCCCCTTCCAGATTGGCGAAATCGCCCTGGGCTGCATGAACCTGAACCATGCCTATGGCCCGCCCGTCAGCGATGCGGAGGCAGAACGGGTGCTGCTGGGCGCGCTCGATCTGGGCGTGGATCATTTCGACACGGCAGCACTTTATGGCGGCGGCCTGAATGAGGAGCTGGTGGGCCGCGTCCTCAGCCCCCATCGCCAGCGTTTCATGCTGGCCAGCAAATGCGGCATGACGGCGATCAACGGCAAGCGCGTGATCGACGGCCGGCCGGCCACCCTGCGCCAGACCTGCGACCAGGCGCTGCGCAGCCTGCGCACCGATGTGATCGACCTTTATTATCTGCATCGTTGGGACCGTGCGGTGCCGGTGGAAGAAAGCGTCGGTGCCATGGCCGACCTGATCCGTGAAGGCAAGATCCGGGGTATCGGCCTGTCGGAAGTGTCAGCCGCTACCCTGCGCCGCGCCCATGCCGAACACCCGATCATTGCGGTACAGACGGAATATTCGCTCTGGACCCGCAATGCGGAGGTGGCAGTGCTGGATGCCTGCCGCGAATTGGGCACCGCCTTTGTCGCCTTCTCCCCGCTGGGACGTGGCTTCCTGGCCGGCGGCGTGCCCGACCCCACGGCGCTGCGCCAGCAGGATATCCGCCGTACCATGCCCCGCTTTGTCGAGCCGAACTTCAGCGCCAATCAGGCCCTGCTGACCGATTTCGCCGCGCTGGCGCGCGACGCCGGGGCCAGCATGGCGCAATTGGCGCTGGCCTGGTTGCTGCACAAGGCCCCGCATATCATCGCCCTACCCGGCACCACCAGCCTGGACCATCTGGCGGACGATCTCGGCGCGTCGGGCCTGGACGTCTCGGCGGAGGTGCTTGCCCGCGCTGACGCCCTGTTCGCGCCGGCCAATATCCACGGCCCCCGCTATAATGATGCAGCACAAGCCGATGTGGATACGGAAGAACTGCCGGCCTGAATGGACAGGCGGGGGGCTGCGGGGCTAAGTTATTGATAGTGACAGGATAGCAGAAAGCCCCCCAATGCCCGCCATCATCAACCCCATGGATATGAGTGGCCGTCACCTGCTGGTGACGGGGGCGTCGGCGGGGATCGGGCGGGCGACGGCCATCATGCTGTCGCGCCTTGGCGCGCGGCTGACCCTGAATGGCCGGGATGAAGCCCGACTGGGGGAGGCGCTGGCGGCCCTGGCCGGCGACGGCCACCGGGCCGTCGCCTTCGATCTGTCGGACATCGACGCCATCCCCGGCTGGATGAAGGAACAGGCGAAACAGGCGGGGCCGTTCGATGGCATCGCCCATTGTGCCGGCATCCAGACCCTGCGCCCCATCCGCATCTTCCAGGCGGATTTCTTTGAAGAAGTGATGCGCACCAACCTGGGTGCCGCCCTGGCCCTGGCCAAGGGGCTGCGGCAGAAGGGGGTGAAGGCGGACAAGGCTAGCCTTGTCTATATCTCCTCCACCGCCGCCACGGCGGCATCACCGGCCAATGTCGTCTATGCCGCCGCCAAGGGGGGCATCATCGCAGCCACCAAGGGGCTGTCGGCGGAACTGCTGCCCGATGCCATCCGGGTCAATTGCGTGGTGCCCAGCATCGTGATGACGGAACTGATCGAACGCGGCTTTGAAAAGCTGAATGCGGAACAGATCCAGTATCTGGAAAAGTTACAGCCATTGGGCTTCGGCCAGCCGGACGATGTAGCGCATGCCATCAGTTTTCTGCTGTCTGACGCCGCCCGCTGGATCACCGGCACATCCATGGTGGTGGATGGGGGCCGCACGGCATGAGTGCCACGCCCGCCGCCCTTTCCTTCCGCCTGCCGGTTCAAGATGATGCGGCGACGTTGCTGGCCTGGCGGCGTCTGCCGGAGGTGACATCCAACAGCTTCACCGACATTGATGATGATCTGGACAAGCAGCGTGCCTGGATCGAGCGCTGCAATACCCGCAATGATTATCACCACCGCATCATCCAGGTGGATGGGGTGGATGTCGGCTATGCCAGCATCACCATCACCCAACCGCTTTGGGGGGTGGGCAGCATCGGCACCTACATGGGTGACCGGCGCGGACGTACCGGCATCGGCGCGCTGAATTTCGCGCCGGTGCTGAACCATTGTTTCTACACGCTGGGCCTGCGCAAGCTGGTAAACCAGATTTTTGCCGATAATGACCGGGTGCGCAAAGGCCAAACCATGCTCGGCTATCGCCATGTCGGCGTGCTGCACGCCCACGCGATGAAGAATGGCGTGCCGCGTGATGTGCATCTGTTCGAGATGCTGGCCGAAGACTGGGCCGCCATCCGTCACCGTTTCAGCTTGCTGGCGGATATGGATGGACGGGTCTGGTAACGGGGGGTGATCACTTGTCTTCCCCAATAACCCCACCCTTCGCATGTGCGGAATCGCTCCCCCATGTGTTCATCCGATAGGGATGAATGACGGAGAAGAATGATGCGGTCCAATCTGATGGGAACGCTGGCAACCTTGGCGGCACTGCTGCTGGGCTTTGGCTTGCTGCAATTGGGCAATAACCTGCAAGGCACATTGCTGGCGGTGCGCGGGGGGCTGGAGGCATTCAGCCCCACCCAAGTTGGCCTGATCGGGTCTGGCTTTTCCATCGGGTTGGTGCTGGGGTCGTTGACGGCGGGCACGTTGATCCAGTCGGTCGGCCATATCCGCACCTTCGCCGCCTTGGCGGCGCTGGCTTCGGCCTCGGCCCTGTTGCATGTGATGCTGGTCCACCCCGTTGCCTGGATCGGGTTCCGCATGGTGACGGGCCTGTGTTTTGCCGGGTTGCTGATGTCGGTGGAAAGTTGGCTGAACACAACCGCCACCCCAGCCGTGCGCGGGCAAATATTGGGCATCTATTCCATGACCGGGCTGATCGCCGCCGTCGGTGGCCAGATGCTGCTGCCGCTGGCCGATCCGGGCGGCTTCATGCTGTTTGCCTGCGTCTCCTTGATCATCTCTGTCGCGCTGGTGCCGGTGGCTCTGTCGAAATCACAGGCCCCGGCAGAAGTGGGGGTGCAGACGCGTGCCAATCTGTGGCGTCTTTATCACCAATCGCCCTTTGGGCTGGTCGCTGCGTTCCTTTGCGGCATCACCACCGGGGCCTTTTATGCGCTGGGGCCGCTTTATGCCCAGCAGGCAGGGTTTGATGACCAGGGTATCGCGCTGTTCATGGCCTGCGCCATCCTGGGGGCCTTTGCCACCACCTGGCCGCTGGGCTTTCTTTCTGACCGGATGGACCGGCGGCGGCTGGTCATCATCGTGGCGCTGACATCGGCCCTGTTGCTGGCGGCCATGATGCTGTTCCTACCCCAGGGCGTAGCACCGGGCTGGGTATTCTTCCTGGTTTTTGCCTTTGGCGGGGTGGTGCTGCCCACCTATGGCATTGTCGTGGCCCATGTGAATGACAGCGTGCATCCCACGGAATTCATTGCCGCTTCCGGTGGGTTATTGATCGTCCAGGGGTCCGGCATGGCGCTGGGACCGGTGCTGGGTGGCACCATGATGGAGGCAATCGGGCGCAATGGCCTGCCCTGGCTGGTGGTGGTGGCACAGGGGCTGGTGGCCGTCTGGGGTGCCTATCGCATCAGCCGCCGCGCCGCACCGCTGGAGAAGGAACAGTTCGTCAATATGACCATGTCCCCGGTCGGCACCACCCTGATTGAAGCGACGCAGGAAGCCAAGCCGTCTTAGCCCAAAGCTGCCAGCGCCAGCGGCCCAGTACGATCCAGCCCCTTATAGCGGGCCACATCATCCGGCACCGAGCGCAGGATAGCGGCGAAATGGGCCTGCTGTTCCGGTGTCAGCACCGCCAGGGCCCGCTGGTGGGTGCGGATGGTGAACAGCACGGCACCACTACGGGGCAGCTTCCGCAGCGTCTGTTTTTCCACCCGCAGAAACAGGCGCTGGGCGGCATTTTCTCCCGTCACCGGCCCGTCGGCTGGTGGCGGGCGGGGGCCGCCGGGCTGGAACAGGTCCGCATCATCCGACAGGCCCCAATTGGCCCGCCAGACGATGCGGCCAGGGTTCAGGTTATCAAAAAACCGGTCCACCGGCACGGCCAGCGTGGCATCATAACCCGGCACCGGGCGGTGAATGCCGGGCAGCGGCTTGCCCAGCTTGTGCGGCAACAGCCAGTGCGATGGAAAGCACACCACCCCACCCGTCAGCCGCCAGCCCCCGGCGGATGGCGTCAGCAGACAGAGATCATCGGGCAGCAGATGGCCCAGCAGATGCAGCGGATGGTCAAAATCCGCCGGCTGCATCACGGCCCCGCCGATGGCGGAAAACAGCCCTGCCCCCTGGCGCTGGAACCATGACGAATGCTGGGTCGCCAGTTGCTGGAACAGCAGTTCCAGCAACTCCTCTGCGGCTGCCTTCGCCTCTGGCATCAGGGCCAGCACATCCCATTTGCGTTGTCGCAACAAGCCGGCCCGGCGGGCCAGTTGCCCCAGCCAGCCAGCATCCGGCGACAGCCAGTCCGCCGGCGCCAGCGTACGCAAGCCCATCACCATGCGATAGGCGGGGCCGTCGAACGGCCAGGGAAAGGGTTCGGCGGGCAGTTGCACGGGGGGCAGCCCTCACCCCACCTCCATCACCGGATAATCAGCGGGCAGTTCGGCCAGGGTGGGGGCCGGGATGGGGCCGATATCGGCCAGCACCGTGCCCCAGGACCAGCCCACCCCAAACCCCGCCATCAACAGCTTTTTCCGCCCCGCCGCCAGTTCCCCGCCCAGCCGGGAACAGATGGCCAGCGGGATGGAGGCGCTGCTGGTATTGCCGAATTTCTCCATATCAATGATGTATTTCTCCGCCGCACAACCAACCTTCTTGCGGATATGTTCCAGCATCATCTTGTTGGCCTGATGCGGCACCAGGAAATCCAGATCATCGGTGGTGATGCCGCCATCGGCCAATGCGTCCTTCAGCAAACCGGGCACGGCACGCAGGGTGAAGGCGAACACCTCCGCCCCGTTCAGTTGCAGGCGGGCATCACGGTAAAGCCGCTGCATCTCCGCCTCTGACTTGGGCGGATCGCTGGGGATCAGGCAGTCACGCTTGCCGCCAGCCTTCACGAAAATATGCTTGGCCCCCGCCCCATCGGTGCCCAGCGCCACCCGGATCGGGCTTGCCCCTTCATCCAGTTCCAGCGCCGTGGCCGATCCGGCATCACCAAACAGCGGCAGGGTGGCCTTGTCCTCCGGGTGCAGATAGCGGGTGGAATTGTCGCCGCACAGCACCAGCGCCCGCTTCACCTGCCCGCCCAGCAGCCGCCCCGCCATCCAGAGGCCATAGACAAAGCCGGAACAGCCCAGCGTCACATCAAAACAGGCGGCACCCGACGACAGGCCCAGATGGTGCTGCAGCACCGCCGCCGTGACCGGCAGCACATAATCCCCGTCCTGGCTGACAAAGATCAGCACATCCACGCTGGCGGGATCCCAGCCCAGTTGGGCCAACAGCCCCTCCGCTGCCGCGCGGCACATGTCGGATGCGCACCAGGGCCGGGGCAGCACACGCCTTTCATAGACGCCGATGCTGGCGTGCAGTTTGCGCGCCTCCTCCGCCGTGAAGATGCCGGGCTCCTCGACATAGGAATGGCGTTCACGCGGCACCACGGCGCGGATGCCGACGATGCGCACCCCATTGATGACCGATTTCATCGCCCGTCCCCCTTCCCGCTGCCACCTTCCCAGGTGGCATAGATCACACTGTCGAACCAGGCCGCGCCATGGTGGCGCAGGCGGTAACGATAACCCGGCTGGATATCATCCACCAAAGCCGGCAGATCGGCCAGATCGCCGGCGCGGTGATAGGCGGACAAGGCCAGTTTCGGGCGATGGCGGCGGATGGTCGCCGCCGCCCCCTGCAAGGCCGCCGCTTCCGCCCCTTCCACATCCAGCTTGATGAGGCTGACCGGGCCGATATCCAGATCATCCAGCGCCCGCACCGGCACCAGCATGTCACCATCGTCGGCCAGCGCGCTGCCGGACTGGCCGGCCCCGTTAAAGCGCAGTTCCCCGCTCTGCCGCCACAGGCCGATCCGGTGCAATATCACGTCGGCCCGCCCGCCCCAGGCGGCGGCCAGCTTGTCGGCATTGGCGGGATCGGGTTCAAACGCATGGACGGAACGCCAGCGCCCACCGGTATGGCGGGCCAGATCGGCGATACTGTCGCCCGTATGCGCTCCCCCATCCACCATCACCTCATCCGGCCTTATATCCAGGGCATCGCTGCCAAAATATATCCCGCCCGGATCGCGCAAGCCTGCCAGCCAGCGATCATCCCAGGACAGGCGATAGAGCGCCAGCCCGGCCAGGGTGGCCCGGCTGGCCGCATCCTGGAACCAGCCCTTGACGGCGATGCGGTCCAGGGCCGTCACCAGCCGATCCGGATCGGCATGGTCGATCAGGGCCACATCGCCGGCAATATGGTGCAGGTCCAGCCGCCGCATCGCCTGGAACAGGCCCAACACCGGCAGCCCCAGCCGGTGGGCCAGCCCAGTGAAATGCGTCATGCCGCCTTCCCCGGCGGCACAGGTGACGGCGATCAGCCCCGGTGTCGCAGCAGCCAGGGCCGCCAGGGCGGCATCACCGGCCATGACATGGCCGCCCATGGTCTGGCCGATGCGGGCATTATCCACCAGCAGCCGCACATCCAGCCGCGCCAGGGCCGCCGCCACAAACGGTTGGGCCAGCACCGATCCAGCCCCCAACAGGGCCACTGGGCGACCCGTCAGGTCCAGGGCAGCGGCCGCCGGCTCCTCCAGCGCCCGCCAATCGCGGCCGGCCCGATAGGCGGCCAGTCGGCGGGCCAGTTCAGCCTCCAGGGCAGCGGCAGCGGCCTTCATCGCATCACCGCCCGGTTGATATAGGGGTCCAGTCCTGGCTGGCGGGGCAATATCGGCTGTTGCGGGGTGAAGGGGGTGCGCCAGATGCCATATTGCGCCGTCACCATCAGCCGGGATTGTGCGCGCGGCAGCCGCCCACGATGCACGCCGAACGTATCGGCCAGGAAAACCGCCCCCGCCGCACCGGCGATGGGGCGCCGGGGCAGGTCCGCCATGGTGCGGGCCACCTTTTCATCGTCCATCCGGTTGATCTCCACCAGCCGTTCATCGCGGTGGGAGGCTTCGACAAACTCAAACGCGCCATCCTCCGGCCCGGTATCGGTCAGATAGATGAACAGCTTGATGGCGCGGATATTGTCCCAGTCGCGGTGGAACCATTGCGTGCCCTTGGCCGCATCCCGCCCGGCGAAGGACCACCAGCCGCCGATATTATCGATGGTGGGCTTGCAGCCCAGATAAAGCTCTGCCACCCGCAAAACCAGCGGATGATTGAAAACCCCCAACAGGCCCGGCACGGCCAGCAACTGGTCAACCCGGTAATAGCCCATGTTGGTTTCCGGGCTGGGCACCGCATCGGGCGGGAAATCCCCCAGATGCGGGCGATAGGGATCGTGGCAGGGCTGGGCCTGCAGGGCCTGGCGCATCAACGCCGCCTGTTCGGGGCTGACCAGCCCCAAAGGCTCCGTCCAGCCGCGATCTTCCAACTGTTCCAGCAGGGCCAGGGCGCGCGGATCATCCGGGGCTTGCGGGCTGCGCGGGCAGGCCAGGGCCGCCAGCCGGGCCAGCCAGTAGCGCCGCGCCGGACCGCCGGACAAGGGCAGCAGGTCATAGGGCAGGTTGCGCCAATCCGCCAGCGCGCGGCGGGCGATCTGTTCCAGGGTGCGGTTGCGGATCGTGAAGGCCATGACCGGCACAGGATGCACCCGCGCCCACCCCCGATGCAAAGCCTTTCCAAGGGCTTGGGCGCTGGCCATACTGGGCCCATGTCCATGACCGCCACCCCGCCGCCCCCCGCCCTGGTGCTGATCCGCGCCGATGCCGCGCCCGACATCGGCACCGGCCATGTCATGCGCTGTCTGGCGCTGGCCGAAGCGTTGCGGGAGCTGGGGGCCGATGCGGCCTTTTGCGGCAGCCGCATCACCCCATCCCTGCGCGACCGGCTGGTCGCAGACGGTATCGCCCATCACCTGATCGACCCCGCCCAGGACGTGGCCACGATGCTGGCGCTGTATCATCGCATCGGGGCCCACGCCCTGGTGGTGGATAGTTACTGGCTGGATGCGGATTGGCGGGCGGCGATGCGGCAGGCGGGCGGGCCGGTACTGGCGCTGGATGATCTGGCCGACCGGCCCCTGTTCGCCGATCTGGTCTGGAATCCGTCGCCACAGGCGCACACCCTGCCCTATGACAGGCTGGCACCGGGGGCAAGGCTGCTGCTGGGGGATGCGCATGTATTGATCCGGCGGGAAATCCGCAACCGGATCAGCGCCCCCCGGCCGGCCCTGGCGGAACGAAACCGAATACTGGTCACCTTTGGCGGGTCCGATCCGGCGGGGCTGACCGTGCCGGTGATCAAGCGGCTGGCCCCGCTGCTGCCCCCAGGTGTGGGGCTGGATGTGGTGGTGGGGGGCAGTAATCCGGCGCTGGCCTGTTGCCAGGCCGCCGCCGCGCGCTTTCCCGCCGTGGCTTTGCATGTGGATACGCGGGAGATGGGCCGGCTGATCGCCGGCTGCGGGCTGGCGATTACCGCCGGGGGCGGCACGGTGGCGGAAATGGCCGCCCTGGCCACGCCCTGCCTGCTGGTCGCCGTGGTGGATAATCAGGCCGCCGCCGCCGCCGATGCCAGCGCGCGCGGCTGGGCCGCCGTGCTGGATGCGCGGGGGATGGACAAGGCCGATGCCGCCGCCGCCGTGACGGAAAGCAGCTTGCGGCTCTGGGCTGATCTGCCGGCGCGGGCGGACCTGTCCCGCCGCATCGCCGGCATTGACGGCCAGGGCGCCCCCCGCGTGGCGCGCGCCCTGCTGGACCGGATCGCCGCTTATATCAATCTCCCTTGATCGTGACCGATCCAGGGAGATTTCAGGTTCCCTCAGTCGCCGGGCGCTGCCTCCGGCAGCTTGGCTTGCGCCGCATGTGCGGCGGGCCGGCAGTCGCCGGCCTCCAATCCACCTAAAGATCAACCTTTAGGTGGATTGGTATAAAGCCCGCAACATATAGGCCGCACCAGGACCGTAGGAGGCCAGCTTGGCCCGCAGCGCCGGCACATCCGTTTCCACAAAGCCGAAGCGCCCCCAATAGGGGGCCAGCCCATCCAGCGCCGTCAGTGCCAGTTGGCCAATCCCCTCCGCCTTTGCCACGGCGATCAGCCGGTCCAGCAGCCTTTCCCCCAACCCCAGGCCGCGCGCGGCGGGGTCGGTGGCGACATCGTGGATATACAGCACATCGCGCGCCAGCGGACCGGTCAGCACCATATCCAGCGGCACACTGGCATTCAGCGCCAGCGGGTGGGAAACGGCATAGCCCAGCAAGCGCCCATCCTCCCGTTCCGCCAGCCAAAGCCCCTGCGGGAACAGGGTGAAGCGGCTGTGAAACACGTCCGGATGTTCCTGATGATCCTGATGAATCTGGTTGCCAAGTTGCACCACCCGGTCCACATCGCCCGGATGGGCGGCGGGGCGCAGGGTGATGGTCTGCTGCTGCGGGGGGGTGAAGGTTACGGGCGTCATCATGGGCAAAGCGCTATCGTCTCAGGGTGGTAACGGCTATCGGCTGGCCTGTGCCCGCAGCCGGGCAGCCAGCAGGGAAACGGGATAGGACCAGTCCCCCGCCACGCGCTGGCGGAACTGGCGCAGGCCGGGATACCAGCCGCAATCCGGCCTGTCCTTCAGCCAGCGCCAGCAGCCATCAAAGCGGTTCAGCAACCAGACCGGCCGGCCCAGCCCGCCCGCCAGATGGGCCACGGCGGTATCGACACTGATCACCAGATCCAGATTGGCCACCAGCGCCGCCGTGGCGGCAAAATCCGGCAGGTCGGCCTGAACCATCCCGCCCGGCCAGTCCGCCGCCTGGGCCGCCGCCGGTCCCTGTTGCAGGCAGACAAAGCGCACCCCCGGCACCGCCGCCAGTGGATGCAGCGCCGCCAGGGCCAGCGACCGGCGCGCATCCACCGGGTTGGCGGGCTGGCCCGCCCAGCACAGGCCGACCCGCAGACCCGGCCCTTCCAGCCTTTCAGCCCAGGCGGCCTGTTCCGCCGGGTCCGCTGACAACCAGATGTCGGGGCCCGGCACCTTGTCCGCCTCCACCCCCAGCGGGCCACACAGGCTCATCATCACGCATTGCACATCATAGGCGGGCACGGGCGTGCCGCGCGGCACCACCTGGGCCACGCCGGGCACCCGCGCCATCAGGCGGGCCAGTTCCGGCTGGCATTCCACCACCAGCCGCGCGCCCCAGGCCGCCACCACCGGCAGCAGCCGGGCCAGTTGCAGCACATCACCCCGCCCCTGTTCGGCATGGACCAGCAGGGTACGCCCTGTCAGGGGCTGGCCAGTCCAGGCGGGGCCAGCATGGCTGGCAAGGGCGTAATCCGGGTGGTGGCGGCGCGCTTCCACCAACGGCCACGCCTCCCGCCAGCGGCCGGCGGTCAGCAGGGCGACGGCCAGATTCCACCGCGCCGTGGCATCGCCCGGCGCCAGCGTCACCGCCCTTTGCAGATGGTGGATCGCCGTTGACAGGTCGCCCAGATCCTTGGCCACCGTGCCCAGACTGACCAGCAGGGCCGGATCGTCGGGCCGCAGGGCCAGCGATTGTTCCAGAAAGGCGCGGGCCTGGGCGAAACGGCCCTGGCCATGCAGGGCCGCCCCCAGCGTCGCCGCCGCTGCCGGATGACCGGGATGCTTTTCCAGCAGTTGGCGCAACAACTGTTCGGCGTCGGCCAGCCGGCCCAGCTTCACCAGGGCACCCGCCAGATTGGCGCTGTGGTTGGGCTGGTCTGGGGCCAGCCGCAGGGCCTGGGCGAAGCGGTCAGCCGCCAGCCGATACCGGCCCAACCCTGCCGCCACCACCCCGCCCAACCCCCAGAGGGGGGCCGGCGCCCCCTCCCCCAGCAGGCCGGCCAAAGCCGCCTCCGCCTGGTCGGGTCGGCCGGCATCAAGATGGTCCAGAACGGATTGGATATTGGCGGGGGATGCAGCGTTCATGAGCTGCAGAGTGCGCAAACGCGGCCGCCCGATGCAAGGGTTGCTTGCACCCCACATCCGGGCAGGATATCCCGGCGGGACAGGCCCGGCAGTTGCCGTTGGGCCGCCTTTCGGGGGCCACCCGCGCATGATCGCCAAACCCGCCCTGCTCCACCCCGCCGATTACCTGGACCCGGGCCTTCATGCCGCCGAACAGGCCGGTATCTTTGCCCGTCACTGGCAGTTTGTCGGCTTTGCGGAGGAACTGGCGGAGCCCGGCCGTTTTCTGACCCGGCAGATCGCCGGGGAACCGGTGCTGGTGATCAATATGGATGGCGATCTGCGCGCCTTCCGCAATGTCTGCACCCATCGATTCGCCCGGCTGAAGGTGGCAGAGGCTGGGCAGGATAGCGGGCTGCGCTGCCCCTATCATGGCTGGGCCTATGATCGGGAAGGCGTGCCGCTGGGCATTCCCGGCAACGCGGATTGTTTCGGCCTGGACCGCGCCGCCAAGCAGGGGCTGGCCCTGAAACGTTTCGCGCTGGACCGGATCGGCCGTCTCATCTTTGTCCGCATCGCCGCCGAGGGGCCATCGCTGGCCGATGCGGTGGCCCCGCATGGGGAATTGCTGCAACGCCTGTCCGACGGGTTCGGCCCCGCCTTCAGCCAGGTGGCCCAGCCCTGGGCCGCCGACTGGAAGATCGGTATCGAAAATGTGCTGGAGGTCTATCACGTCGATGCGGTCCACCCGGAAAGCTTCCGCAGTGTGGTCGATGGCAGCTGGCGGGTGGAGTATCAGCGCCCGCATTCCATCGGCCATGCCGGGATGCGGGCAGAGGCGCTGCGCTGGTGGGAAGGAGTGGGCAAGCGGCTGGGGCTGCTGGCCGTGCCGGGGCTGGACCATTATGTCCATCTGCACCTGTTCCCCAATCTGGCCATCGGCATCACTGCCGGCCGCCTGATCTCCGTCCAGACTTATGAGCCGACCGGCCCCGGCCGTTTCACTCTGCGCTACCGCCTCTGTCTGGCGCTGGGCGGCAAACAAGGGGCCGCCCGCACGGCGGTGGAAAACCACCTGACCGCGCTGAACGAAACCCTGCTGGGGGAAGATCGCGCCATCGCGGCGGAGGTGCAGATCGGCACCGCCAGTGCCGACCGCCCAGCCCTGCTGGGCGCCAATGAGGATCGGTTGATGCAGTTCCACCAGACCCTGCTGGCGCTGAAAAATACGCACAGACTTGCATCCGGCACGCCGCCATCGCACCCTGCGGATGAAGAGCGGCAGGAGAACCGGATATGAAGGAAATGCGCACCCTGGGTTTTACCGAGCGGGAATCCATCCAGGCCATCATCGACCTGATGCGCAAACAGCGGCTGCCCATTCCGGTCGGTCAGGTGGTGGCGCTGGAACTGGTTGAAGAGCCAGTCTCTGCCACTCTGGTGATTGAAGATAATGACGGCAAGCGCACCCCCATCCAACGGTCTGCCGCCGAACTGGCGGCATCGCTGGTGAATTTCTGCATCGAACGCAAGGTGCGGCTGCCCAGCACGGGCGACAAGTTCGTGGAGGTGATTGCCGGCAGCCTCAATCTGGTGATTTTCATGGCGGAGGTGCCGGGCGGCCGCGGTAAAATGGTTCGCCGCAAAAGCAACCCCACCGCCTCCCTGTAAAACAGCTGAGCCTATTTTTCGCCGGTCGCGCAGAAAAATGGTAAGGCGCAATAATTGGCAAAAATCAAACTTTTCCATACTTCCATCGATTGATAATTGTATATTTGCATCTGTACATTTACGGTTGGTTGTCTAAAATTTATTATAAATTCTTTGTTTGACCCCACATTCTTCCATCCGCTACGTTGAATTCTCTTTAAGGAAATGGGGTAGCCAAGGAATGCGAGGGTGGATCGGCGCCATGTTGCTGGGCATGGCGGTGGTATGCGGATCGCCCGCCTGCGCCCGCCAGGGCAATCTGATCATGGCCTATGGCGATTTCAATGAACCTCCCTATGCCTGGATAAATGACGGCGATCTTGCTGGCGGCTTCCTGCATGAACTGGGGCTGGCGCTGGCAGAGATACTGGACCGCGACCCCCAGTTCCGACACTTGCCCCGCAACCGGCTGGGCCCGGAACTGGTAAGCGGCAATATCGATCTTTATTGCCTGGCCAGCAGCGGTCAGGAACCCGGCTTTGCCGGGAGTGCGTTCAGTACCCCGCTTTTCATTGAACAGGACATTATTGTCTTCTCCCGTCATTTCAACGGCCCCCCGACATTGGCCGGGCTGGTGGGAATGCGGGTCGGCTCTGTCTTGGGCGCTGTCTATCCGCCGATGCTGGAAAGCCTGTTCAACAACAGCAGCCTGATCCGGGAAGATGCCCGCAGTGACACGGCCAATCTCCGCAAACTGGCCGGCGGCCGGCTTGATGCCGTGGTTCTGTCTGCCACGGCCTGGCGGCAGGCAACGCGGGCAAACCCGGCCCTGGCCGAAACGGCACAGCCGGAAACGCTGGGCCTTCCGCCCATATCGCGCGCCTGTCTGGTGTCCCCAGCCGGCTCCATCCCGGTGGCAGCGGTGAACAGCGCCCTCCAGACCTTGCGGAACGATGGTGCCCTGGCCGCCATGGTGCAGCGGCTGGGCCCCGATGCCACAGCCGCACAGGCCGATCAGGCCGCAGAAGGGCCGGGGATCAATCCAGCAAACCGCCAATATCGGTGATCAGCCGACGGCGGCGCCCCGCCACCTCCGGCACGGCAGAAGCTGCCGTCGGCAGGGCGGTGGGTGCAGGTTCCGGCGGCGGCTCCACCAAAATCGGTTCCGGCGCAGTCGGTCCCTGGGCCAGCAGTTCCCCCACCAGCGCGCGCACCTGATCCCGCCTGTCCGCCGGCACCCAGAATTCCAGACGCACAAGCCCGGCCGCCTTGCGGCGTGCCCTTGCCCTGACCTGCCTGATCGCGTCAGTCATCAGTTCCTATGCTCCCTCTCAGACCGCCCTCTCCAGATGAATACGACTTTATGGGTAAAGCGGAAACCCCAAGCGATAGGCAGGGCGTCTGGTCGCGGGATTGATTCCAACTCTGTATAGGATTTCAGGAGGCCCCGAGCATAGAAGGCAAGGCATGACCGAAAGCGCCGCTCCCCCGGATTTTTCCATCTGTGACCGGGAGCCGATCCATATACCGGGCGCTATCCAGCCTTTCGGTTTTCTGCTGGCCCTGGACCCGGAGACGCTGGTCATCCGCTATGCCAGCGCCAATGCCGGCACCTATCTGGGGCCGGATTGCGAATCACCCTTGGGGGTGCGGCTGGATGTCGCCATGCCGGACCTGCCCGATCCGGCACTGTCCGCCATCCGCATGGCAGAGCCAGGGCCGCCCCACCATCTCTGCACCCTGGCACCACACCAGGGCGGCAGCAGCCCTTTGCATGTGCTGGCCCATCGCAGCGATGATCTGGTGATCCTGGAGATGGAGGAGGAGGCTGGCAGCGGCGCTTCTTCCTTCCAGGATGTCTATCCGCTGGTCCGCGCCTTTGTGGAGACCGTGCATGAGGCTGAAACCGAACAGGCCCTGTGTGCGCTGGCAGCCCGCGAAATGCGCCGCATCACCGGTGTCGACCGGGTGCTGATCTACCGCTTTGATGCGCAATGGCACGGCCAGGTGATTGCCGAGAATGGCAATGGCACCCTGCCTTCCTATCTGGGCCTGCGGTTTCCGGCCTCCGACATTCCGGCCCAGGCGCGCATCCTTTATCAGCGCAACCGGCTGCGCATGATCCCCAATGTCGATTATCAGCCGGTGGCGCTGCTGGGGCTGGCGCCCGACGGTGGCAACGCAGGCTCGGCCAGCCTGGACCTCTCTATGTCGGCCCTGCGCAGTGTCTCGCCCGTACATCTGGAATATATGCGCAATATGGGCACGCTGGCCTCGATGTCGGTCTCCATCCTCTGCGATGGGCGGCTATGGGGGCTGATCTCCTGCCATCATGCCCAACCGTTCCGCATCCCCTTCCACGCCCGCACAGCCTGTGACCATCTGGGCCAGATCCTGTCCCTGCAGGTGGCGGCCCGGGGCCGGGTAGCGCAATCGGAACGCCGGAACGAGCTGCGCGCGCTGCAGGTGATGCTGCTGGCACGCATGGCGGAATCGGACAATTTCCTGGATGCGCTGAGCCGCAGTGAAAGCGACATGCGGCAACTGGTGGATGCGACCGGTGTCGCCATCCTGTTCGGGGATCATATCATCCGCATGGGCGACACCCCCGCCGCAGAACAGGTGGAGGCGTTGGCCGCCTGGCTGGTGGCACGCGGGGAGCGGGAGGTTTTCGCCACGGATAACCTGCCCGGCCTCTGGCCCCCATCCGCCGCCTTCAAGCATCAGGCCGCCGGTATGCTGGCTATCGGCATCTCACAAATCCATCCGGCCTATGTGATCTGGTTCCGGCCAGAGGTCATTCAAACCGTGAAATGGGGCGGCAATCCCGGCGAGAAGCATGTGTCTGTCGAGGATGGCCGCCTGCACCCGCGCCGGTCATTCGACATCTGGCGTGAGACGGTGAGCGACACGTCCGCCGCCTGGGACGACGCGGCCCTGTCGGCCGCGACGGAACTGCGCTCCGCCATTGTCGGGGTGGTGCTGCGCAAGGCGGAGGAACTGGCCGCCCTGACGGCAGAGCTGAAACGCTCCAACAAGGAGCTGGAAGCCTTTTCCTACTCCGTCTCCCACGATCTGCGGGCCCCCTTCCGCCATATTGTCGGTTTCGCCGAACTGCTGCGGGAACGGGAGGGCGACCGGTTCAGCCCGCGCGGCCGGCATTATATTGACAGCATCATTGAGGCCGCCTTTGCCGCCGGCACGCTGGTGGATAATCTGCTCTCTTTCTCCCAGATGGGGCGCGCCACGCTGAACCTGCGACGCACCGATATGAATGAGGTGCTGCGCGAAGCCCGCCATCGGCTGATCACCGATCAGCAGGGGCGCGACATCCGCTGGCAGGTGGATGATCTGGGGGTGGTGCGCGCCGACCCGATGATGGTGCGGCTGGTCATGCAGAACCTGCTGGACAATGCGCTGAAATTCACCAGGGAGCGAAATCCAGCCGAAATCGTTATCACAGCACGACCAGGACCGGATGAGGTGACGTTCGCGGTCCGGGACAATGGTGTCGGCTTTGACATGGCCTATGTCGGCAAGCTGTTTGGGGTCTTCCAACGCCTGCACCATGTGGAGGAGTTCGAAGGCACCGGCATCGGGCTGGCCAATGTGCGCCGCATTGTCGAACGGCATGGCGGGCGCAGCTGGGCGGAGGGCAAGGAGGGTGAAGGGGCTGCCTTCTTCTTTACCTTGCCCGTCTGGAAAGGAGCGGATTGAGATGGCGGAGTTGAAACCGATCCTGCTGGTGGAAGACAGTCCCAAGGATATCGAGCTGACCTTGGCGGCGCTGGAACGCTGCGGCCTTGCCAATGATGTGGTGGTCATGCGCGACGGGGCGGAGGCTTTGGATTATCTACTGCGCCGGGGCCGCTATGCTGCGCGCAACAGCACAGACCCTGCGGTGGTTCTGCTGGACCTGAAACTACCCAAGGTAGACGGCTTGCAGGTGCTGGAAGTGCTGAAAGGGACGGCCGAACTGCGCACCATGCCGGTGGTGATGCTGACCTCCTCGCGGGAGGAACGCGACCTGCTGGCCTCCTATCGGCTGGGCGTCAATGCCTTCGTCGTCAAGCCCGTGGATTTCCAGGCCTTCTTCATGGCTATCCGTGATCTTGGCATGTTCTGGGCCGTGCTGAACGAGCCGCCCCCGCGTGAGGCCGCCCGCCTATGAGCCTGTCCCATCCTGCCTTGCGGCCCGGTGCCGCCGAAACCGTGCGCATCCTGCATGTAGAGGATAGTCCTGCCGATGCGGAACTGGTGCGCGAACGTATCGCCGAAACCGGCCTGACGGTAGAGATCACGCGGGTGATGACCCGTGTCGCCTTCATCCAGGCGCTGGAGGAAGGCGGTTTCGACCTGATCCTTTCCGACTATGCCCTGCCCAGCTTTGACGGGAACGCGGCCCTGGCGCTGGCCCGGCAGTCGGTACCGGATGTGCCCTTCATCTTCGTTTCCGGCGTGCTGGGCGAAGAGGTGGCGGTGGAATCGCTGCAAAGCGGGGCGGTTGATTTTGTCGGCAAGCAACGGCTGCAGCGGCTGCCCGCCGCCATTTTGCGAGCGCTGACAGAGGCCCGCCGCCGCCAGCAGCACCGGGAAACGGAAGAAGCACTGAAGGCCAGCGAGGCGCGGCTGCGCTTCGTGCTGAATGCCAGCAACCTGGGAAGCTGGGAACTGGATGTGGAAAGCAGTCGGGTGGTGATTTCCGACGTCTGCGCCCGGCATCTGGGCCTGGGCGATGGGGAGCAGGTGCCGGAGACGGTCAGCAGGGCGGCAGTGCGTGCCACCATCCATCCCGATGACCTGCCCCATGTGGTGCAAAGCGTCACCGCGGCACTGGAAAATGGCACTGAACTGGCCGTGGAATGCCGGGTGCCGCGCGCGGATGGCAGCATTTGCTGGCTGCAACTGCGCGGGCGCGGCACCTATGATGCGCTGGGCCGGCCCCTGCGGATGGCCGGCATCACACTGGATACCACGGAACGGCGCGCGGCAGAGGAACGCCAGGCCATGCTGATGCAGGAGGTGGATCACCGGGCCAAGAATATGCTGGCGGTGGTGCTGGCCATGGTGCGGCTGACGCCCATGACATCGCGCGACAGTTTCGTGCAGACCATCGAAGGCCGCATTGCCGCGCTGGCCCGCGCCCATACGCTGCTGGCCCGCTCACGCTGGGAGGGGGCGGAGCTGGGCCAGCTGGTGCGGGAGGAAATGGCCCCCTATGCCAGCCATGTCCAGATCAGCGGTCCGCCGCTGCTGCTGGTGCCGGAGGCAGCACAAGCCTTTGCCATGGTGCTGCATGAGCTGGCCACCAATGCTGCCAAGCATGGGGCGCTGTCACTGCCCGAGGGTCGGCTCTCCATCGACTGGGGCTTTACCGATCAGGGACGACACTTGAGCCTGGAGTGGCAGGAGAGCGACGGGCCGCCGGTGACGCCGCCGGAGCGCCGGGGCTTTGGCACGCTGGTGATCCGCCAGAACATGGAGCATCAACTGGCCGGCAAGGCAGAGATCGACTGGCAACCCGATGGATTGCAGGTGCGGATGCGCGTGCCAACCGCCGCCGTGGTAAGGCGGCGGGGTCAGGGTGATGGGGCATGAGCCTGCTGCTGGAGCGGTTGCGGCAGGAGACAAGACCGCAGCATGAGGCGTTGGAGAAGACGCTGGACCTGCTCTCCCCCACCCTGGACATGGCGCGCTATCACGCCATTTTACGCCGCTTCCACGCCTTCTGGCGCGGCTGGCAGCCGCCGACGCACGGGTTGCTGGTAGGAGAGCCTGACCTGCTGGCCGGGCGCGACCGCACGCCGTTGCTGGCTGCCGATCTGGCCCATTTCGGGCTGACCCCCTTGCCGGCCGCCGCCCCCTTGCCGCTGAGCGATGCCGGCGCGGCCCTGGGGTCGCTCTATGTGCTGGAAGGCTCTACCCTAGGCGGACAGCTGATTTCCCGGCATCTGGAAACGCGGCTGGGCCTGCGGAACGGGGCGGGCTATGCCTATTTCCAGGGCTATGGCCGGCAGAACGGGCCGATGTGGGCGGCGATGCGGGAGCGGCTGGCCCGACATCCGGCGGAAGGGTCAGCTGCCGACCGGTTGCTGAGCGGCGCCAAGCAAACCTTCTCCATTCTTGAACAAAGGTTTGCGATCTGATCTTCATAAGTCTTTCCAAGAAAAAAGGGCGGCCCCGTGGGACCGCCCTTTCCGTTTCCGGGATCGCCCGGATCACTCCCCATCCACCACATGCGGACGCAGCGGCAGTTCCGGCTCCTTCGGCGTGACCAGCCGGCTGAACAGCGGGCTCATCTTGCGCTGAAGATCATCCATCAGGGTGAAGAAGGTCGGCACGAACACCAGCGACAGCAGAGTGGAGGTCACCAGACCGCCAATCACCGCCACCGCCATCGGCTGGCGGAACTCCGTATCCGCCCCCCAGCCGGCGGCAATCGGCACCATGCCGGCGATCATGGCGATCGTGGTCATGATGATGGGGCGTGCGCGCTTGGCACCGGCATCCGTCAACGCTTCCAGCCGGCTCATCCCATGGTCGCGCATGGCGACGATGGCATATTCCACCAGCAGGATGGAGTTCTTGGTGACGATCCCCATCAGCATCAGGATACCGATCAGCGCCGGCATGGAGATGGACATGCCGAAGATCAGCAGGAAGATCACCGCCCCGCCCAGCGACAAGGGCAGCGCCATCATGATGGTGACCGGCTGGAAGAAATTATGGAACAGCAGCACCAGCACCGCGATGATCAGCAGGAAGGCGGTGCCCAGCGCCACCAGGAAGCCCATGAACAGGATCTGCATCTGCTCCGACCCGCCATAGGCCGGCTTGGAGACACCTGTCGGCATGTGCGACATGGAGGGCAGCGCATTGATCGCCTTCATCGCATCACCCAGCTCCGCCCCGTTCAGGTCAGCCTGGATGGAGACGCGGCGGGCGCGGTCAAAGCGGTCGATCTGTACCGCACCCGACCCCATGGTGATATCTGCAACGGCATTGAGCGGCACCGTGGCGCCGGTATTGGTGCGGACCCGCAGATTGGCCAGCACATCCAGATCGCCGCGCATATCCCGATCCAGCTGCACCCGGATCGGCACCAGCCGGTCGCCCAGGTTGAACTTGGCGGAATTGGTGTCGATCTCACCCAGCGTCGCCACCTTGGCCACCTGACCGATGGCGAAAACGGAGACCCCCTGTTCGGCCGCACGGTCGAACATCGGCTTGATCTGAATCTCCGGCCGCTGCAAGGGCGCGGTGGTGGAGACATTCTTCAACATCGGCAGCTGGCGCATTTCCGCCAGCACCTTGGCGGCATGTTCATCCAGCAGCGGGCCATTCTCGCTGGTCAGCATGATGGAAACATCGCGGTTGCCGAAGCCGCCGGTGGAATTGAAGCTGAAGCGGATACCCGGCAGCTTCTGCAATTCCGGCAGCACGCGGGTTTCGAAATCCTTCTGATGCACACGTCCCGACCGATCCTTCAGCATCACGATGATGGAGCCCTTGCGCACCTGCCCGCCACGACCGGCCCGCGCCCAGGTGGCATCCACCTCCGGCTGAGCATTCAGGATCAGGGCGGCGCGCTGCACCATCTCATCCATCTGCTGCAAATTCGTGCCGGGCGGCATTTCCATCTGCAGGTTGGAGAAGCCGATATCCTGGCTGGGCAGGAAGCCGGTGGGCAGGGTGGTCATTAACCCGATGGAAGCGACGAAGAACAGAAAGCCGGCGGCGATGGTCGATTTGCGATGACGCAGGCACCAGTTCAGCGCCGCCAGATAACGATGGGTCCAGCGGCCGGCTTCCGGTTCCGGATGGGCCACCGGCTTCAGCAGATAGGCTGCCATCAGCGGGGTCAGCAGACGTGCCACCAGCAGGGAGAACAGCACCGCCACCGCCACCGTGATCCCGAAGGAGCGGAAATACTGGCCGGCCACACCGGGCATGAAGGAGACTGGCACGAACACGACCACGATGGTCATGGTGGTGGCCACCACCGCCAACCCGATCTCATCCGCCGCCTCCAGGGCCGCCTTGTATGGCCGTTTACCCTGGTTCATATGGCGGACGATATTTTCAATCTCCACGATGGCATCATCCACCAGAATACCCACCACCAGGGCCAAAGCCAGCATGGTGATGCCATTCAGCGTGAAGCCCAGCATATCCATCGCCAGGAAGGTGGGGATGGTGGACAAAGGCATGGCCAGGGCGGAAATCAGCGTCGCACGGCTGTCCCGCAGGAACCACCAGACGACACCCACCGCCAGCACCGCCCCGACCAGCAGCGCCTCGATGGAGGCGTGATAGCTGGACACCGTGAATTTCACGTTGGAGATGATCAGCTTGAAGGTCAGGTCGGGATATTGTGCCTTCAACTCGTCCAGCGCCTTCACCACCCCATTATAGATGGTGACCTCGCTGGAATTGGGCGACCGGTTGATGGCGAAACCCACGGCCGGCACGCCGTTCAGGCGGGACACATTGCGTAGTTCCGAGGTGCCGTCCACCACCTCCGCAATGTCCGACACACGCACCTTGCGCCCGCCGGGGATGGCGATTTCCAGGTTGCGCAGATCATCCACCGACTGGGCACGGCCCAGGGTGCGGATGGATTGTTCCGTCGCACCCACGCTGCCCCGGCCGCCCGGCATATCGACATTCAGCTGCTGCAGCTGCTGGTTCACCTCACCGGCGGTGACGCCCAGCGCCATCATCCGCGTCGGGTCCAGATTGACGCGGATTTCGCGCTGCAGGCCGCCGATGCGCTCCACCTCGCCCACGCCATCGACACGCTTCAGGGTGCGGCCGATGTCGCTGTCGATCAGCCAGGAAAGCTGTTCGACCGACCGGTGGGTGGAAGAGACCGTGTAATAAAGGATGCTATCCCCGGTGACATCCAGCCGCTGCACCTGGGGTTCATAGATATCCTGCGGCAGATCGGACCGGATGCGGCTGACCGCATCGCGCACGTCATTGACGGCGCGGTCGGTGTCATAGCCGATCTTGAATTCAATGGTGGTGTTGGAATTACCGTCCGTCACCGTCGACTGCACATGGTCGATGCCGGTGATGTTCGAGACCGCATCCTCAATCTTCTTCGTCACCTCCTGTTCCAGTTCCGACGGAGCGGCACCGGGGCGGCTGACATTGACATTGACGACTGGGAAGTCGATATCCGGGTTACCGGTAATATCCATCCGCCAGAAGGAGATCATGCCCGCCAGCGTCAGGATGATGAACAGAACGATGGTGGGCACCGGGTTGCGGATGGCGACCGCTGAGATATTGCCACGGCTCATGACCGGGTTCCTTCGCGTGGGAATAGCGTGCGTGCGGACGGCGTGGTTATTCTTGCACCGGCAGCGGCTTGATATCACCGCCAGTCGGGGTGGCGGTGACATTCACCTCCTCCCCATCCTTGAGATAGGCGGCACCGGTCAGCACCACCTCTTCCCCGGCTTTCAGACCCTTGGTGATGGCGGCGCGCCCATCAGCCCGGCTGGCCACCTCCAGCTCGCGTGCTTCCACCTTGCGGTGCCCATTGGCAGCGGTCTCTGCGGAAGCGACGACGGCATAGGTGCGGGCGTCGCGGTAAACCAGTGCCGCTTCCGGCACCACCGGGGCCTGCTGGCTGCCGGTAGTAACGCGGGCAGAAACGAACATGCCGGGGCGCAGCTGCGGATCATGCGGCACGGCGATCTTCACCGTTCCGATGCGCGTCTTCACATCCACCACGGGGGAGATCAAGCGCACCGTGCCGACAAAGGGCTTGCCCTGGACATCGGTCATGGACAGTTCGGCCGGCTGGCCCACCTGCATGGAACGCAGGTCGATTTCCGGTACATCGGCCACCAGTTCCACCCGATCATCACGGATGATGCGGAACAGTTCCGTACCACCCGCCGACATCACCGCGCCCAGACGGGCATTGCGGCGGGAGACCGTGCCATCGGTGGGGCTGCGCACCTCCGTCTGTTTCAGGCGCACGGCCGCCTGATCGCGCGCCGCCTCTGCCACGCGCACGCGGGCCTTGGTGGTCAGCGCGGTGGAGCGGCGGGAATCCAGATCGCGGGTGGAGATGGCGCCGGTACGAGCAAGGTCTTCCGCGCGGCGGATATTGGCATCAGCCTCCGCCGCCAGCGCCTCGGCCTCCCGCAGCGATGCCTCGCGTGAGGCGAGATCGGCACGCAGCACACTATCATCAAAACGGGCCAGCAGCTGGCCAGCCTTTACGCTGTCGCCTTCATCCACCAGCACCTCGACAATGGCCAGACCGGATGTCTGGGTGCCGATGGGCAGTTCATCCCAGGCGGCCAGCGAGCCGGTGACCAGCATGGAGCGGGCAACCGTCTGTTCCGTCACCTTGGTGGTGGTGACGGTCAGCACGCTGCCGCCCTTATGGTCACCGGCGGCGGTCGCGGGGCCGGTCTTGCCCTGCGGCTTCAGTGCCAGCCAGGTGCCAGCCCCGATCAAGGCCACCAGGACCAAGCCCCCGATGATCCATTTCAACTTGCCACGGGCAGGCCGGGCCGGCGGCTGACGCAGGGCGAAAGGTGGCTGGCTCTGCTCGGCGCGGGAGGGCAACGGCTGAATGCTCATGGGTGTCACCATATTATCGTCCCCGGCTGCGGGCGGGGTTTCCGAATAAGGGGAACCCTTCGCCGGAAACAGCTTTCACAGCGCTCCGTCGTCCCCCAACCAATCGGGACAATACAACCGGCATATGCCCAGGGAAAGCGGCGGATGGTTTCCGGCATGTAACGTTATTTTACAGACCACCCCTTCGGTTAAAGACCGTCCTGTTGCTATGCATCAACAGCATTGCCCGGGGTGGCTAGCTGGACAGGTCAGCGCCCGATAATCCCGTGGAATATCGCCACCACAGGTGATAGGGGCAGCGGCACAGGGGATTGTAACACCTTGAAACAATGACGCTCTCTGTTCAGGCATGGCGGCGCATGGACAGGGCCAGCAACAGCGCCAGCGCCAACAGCCCCCCCACCAGCACCACCACCCCTGCCCAGCCCGCCCGTTCCCAGGCAAGACCGGCACCGCTGCCGACAAAGCTGGAGCCCATGTAATAAAAGAACAGGTAAAGCGAGGATGCCTGCGCCTTGCCGGTTGTCGCCCGCGCGCTGACCCAACTGCTGGCCACCGAATGGGCGGCGAAGAAGCTGAAGGTCATCAGCGCGATGCCGGCAATGATGGCCGGCAGTGGGGTCAGCGCCGTCAAACCCATGCCGACCGCCATCAGACTGATACCCACCGGCAACACCCGGTGCCGTCCCACCCGCAGGGCCAGCGCCCCGATCCAGGCCGACCCGCCCATGCCCAGCAGATAGGCACTGAAGATCAGGCCGATGGCGCTTTGCGACAGGTTGTAAGGCGGCTGTAACAGATGGAAACCGATGAAGTTATAGATGGCGACAAAGCTGCCCATCAGCAGAAAGGCCAGGGCGAACAGGATGCACAGGCCCGGATCGCGGAACTGGGCCAGCAGGCTGCCGATCAGAATCCGGGGATCGGGCGACTGGCGCCGGAACTGGCGCGAAGGCGGCAGCAGGTGCCAGAGCGTCGCGCCGGAGATCAACCCCAGCGTCCCGATCCCGGCGACAATCCAGTGCCAGTCCAGATGATCGGCGGCAATGCCCGTCACCAGCCGGCCGACCATGCCGCCCAGGGCAGAGGCGGCAATATACAGCCCCATGGCCAGCCCCAGGGCCTTGGGCTGCATTTCCTCCCCCAGATAGGCCATGGCGATGGCCGGCAAGCCGGCCAGCGCAACGCCGGTCAACATGCGCGCCAGCAACAGCGCGGGCCAGGAAGGGGTGAGCGCCACCGCGATGGTGAGCAGGGAGGAGAGCAGCAGGGAGCCGACCATCACCGGCTTGCGCCCCACCACCTCCGACAGGCTGCCCGCCAGCAGCAGGCAGATGGACAGCGCCCCGGTGGAGAGTGAGAGGGACAAGGCACTTTCCGCCGCCCCCACCTTGAACGTGTCGGCCAGCAGAGGCAACAACGGCTGCACATGGTACAGCAGGGCGAAGGTGGTCAGGCCCGCCCCGGCCATGGCCAGGCTGGTGCGCCGGAAAGCGGGGGTGCCGACGGCGATCCGCCCGTCGGCGGCCACCCCCTGCCCCGGTTCGCCCTGTGTCACGGGCGCCCCCTTAGCGGTACTCGATCTTCACCTTGCCGGCAGCCTCCGCCGCGGTGGCGCGCGCCTCATCCGTGTCGCTACCCAGCGCCAGGGCCACGCCCATGCGACGATAGGGGCGGGTGACGGGCTTGCCAAACAGGCGCAGATCGACATTCTGGTCCGGCCGGCCGGTGGCCAATGCCGCCACCACGCCGGTGAAACCGAAATCATCGGCATTACGATCGGCCAGAATCACCGCGCTGGCCCCCGCCCCCCGCAGCGAAACGCCCAGGATCGGCAGGCCCAGAATGGCGCGGGCGTGCAGGTCAAATTCAGACAGGTTCTGCGTCGCCAGCGTCACCATGCCCGTATCATGCGGACGGGGGCTGAGTTCGGAGAAGATCACCTCATCCTGGGTGACGAAGAACTCCACCCCGAAAATGCCGTGACCGCCCAGGTCATTCACCACCTTGGCCGCCATTTCCTGCGCCGCTTCCAACAGGTCGGCGCGCATGGCTATCGGCTGCCAGCTTTCCTGATAATCACCGCGTTCCTGGCGGTGGCCGATGGGCGGGCAGAAGACGATGCCATCCTTGGTGCGCACCGTCAGCAGGGTGATTTCATACTCGAACGGAATGAACTCCTCGACGATCACCTTGGCGCGGTCGCCGCGCATATTGGCAACCGCGTAATTCCAGGCGGCTTCCAGCGCTGCCGCTTCCTTCACCGTGCTCTGCCCCTTGCCGGAGGAGGACATCACCGGCTTGATGACGCAGGGCAGGCCGGTATGGGCGATGGCGGCCTGCACCTCATCAAAGCTTTCGGCATAGCGGTAACGGCTGGTGCGCAAGCCCAGATCGACGGCGGCCAGTTCACGGATACGGTCGCGGTTCATGGTCATCTGCGTGGCGCGCGCGGTGGGCACCACACGGAACCCCTCCACCTCCAGCTCCGCCAGCATTTCGGTGCGGATGGCCTCCACCTCCGGCACGATGAAATCGGGCCGGTGCTTTTCCACGGCGGCGCGCAGCTTCTCCCCGTCCAGCATGGGGAACACTTCCCGCCCATCGGCCACCTGCATGGCCGGCGCATTGTCATAGGCATCGCAGGCGATCACCTGCGCCCCCAGGCGCTTGGCTGAAATGACGAATTCGCGGCCCAGCTCGCCGGAGCCCAGAAGCAGGATTTTTGCCGTGAAGGACATGGCAGGTCGTTCCGTCCGATGGAAATTGGCTGGCATCGGCATACAGCCAACCGCCGCCGGCAACAGCCAGAGAAATCACACAGGGCCCCAGCCCAGGGGGCATGGCTGCGTAATACCAACGGTCATGAATTATGACCGTTGGTACGGCGGCGACTGCCGCCGCGCCGCTCGTGTGGCGTAGCCAAGCCAGCGGATGCTGGCGCCGGCGATTGAGGGGCATGAAGTCTTGACCATCGGTCAGGATTTCATGCCGCTGGTACAAGTGGGGTAGCAATTCCCGGAATAGGCATAATTCAAGATTATATTCGCCACAATCGGCCGCCATTCTCTTGCCATGGGCAAAGCCCAGACTGCCAAAGGCAGCGGCGATCATCATTGGGAGAGCAGTAAATGACCAGCCGTAATCCATATTGGACCGCAACTGACGCTTACAAAACCACGACACTGGAGTCATGGCGCTTCCCGGATGGGTCATTGACCCTTAATACCCAGACGGATGGCAGTATTTCTGACACCCTTGGTGGAACTTTGACGACGTCAGAGATTTCTGATTTCATCAATGTATATCTGACAGCGGGGGAGACTTATCTTTTCATTTCCGTATCCAGTGATTATACTACCACGCTGTCTATCTACGACAATCAGGGATACCTGATGGGTTACAAGGATGGTGGCGATTACGGCATCACCGAATCCCCCCGTTCCGACACGATCATCGACTTCAAACCGACCAGCAGTGGCATCTACAAACTGTCCGTTGGCTTTGAATATGTGCCTGGCAGCTTTGGCTATTATGGTCTGGGTGTGACGCAGATGCCGTCCACGACCACCAACACCATCAATGGTACAGCACTGGCGGACAAGTTGCGCGGCAGCAGCGGCGATGATGTGATCAACGGGTTGGGCGGTGATGATATCCTTTATGGTGGGCAGGGGAATGACAAGTTCGATGGCGGCAGCGGCATTGATGCCGTGGTGATCTCTACCACGGGTACCGCCACCATCTTCACCGACAAGGGCAGCACCCGTGTCACCACGACGTCGGAAGGCACCGACACGCTGACCAATGTGGAATTCCTGGTCGTCAACGGCCGGGTCAATGTGCTGGACGCCCCGCATGTGAAGCGGGTGGAAGGCGGCTTGTTCGATGAGAATTTCTACCGCCAGCAGAATCCCGATGTGGATGCGGCCATCAAAGCCGGCTTCCTGGCCAGCGGCGAAGAGCATTTCGTCAAATATGGCCGGTTTGAAGGCCGTGACCCGCATCTGCTGTTCGACAAGGACTATTATCTGTCCACCAACAAGGATGTGGCCGACGCTGTTGCCAAGGGTCAGATCACGGCCTGGCAGCATTACCAGGATTATGGCTGGCGGGAGGGGCGTGACCCGTCCGCCTTCTTCGATACCTCCGACTATCTCACCCGCCATGGCGATGTGAAGGCGGCCGGGGTGAATCCGCTGGACCATTACCTGATCTTTGGTGAGGCGGAAGGACGCATCGTTACGGTTTCTTCCGTGTCCGATCTGATCTGATCACCCGATCCGGTTGACGACGCCGGGGTGGCGGACGTACATGCTGGTCTCATGACCGACGATACGATCCAAGCCGCCGCCCCGGCGCTCGAAACCCTGTTCGCCACCCGCATCTATCGCGCCCTGCTGGCCGAGATGCTGCCGTTGAATGACGAGCTGGCCGCCTGCTGCCGCAGTGCGTCGGAGGATGACGCCGCCGGTCAGAAATGGTCGGCCAAGAACGGCTATCCCGGCTATACTTCCTATTCCTCCCTGGACGATCTGCCCTGGCGCTTCCCGGCGGTGAAGACGCTGAAAAGCCAGCTGGACCGGCATGTGAAGGCCTATGCCAAGTTGCAGGAATGGAGCCTGGGCGACCGCAAGCTGGAGCTGGACAGCCTGTGGATCAATGTGCTGGACCCCGGCGGGTTCCACGGGTCGCACATCCATCCCAACAGCGTGATCAGCGGCACCTATTATGTGGAAATCCCGGAAGGGGCCAGCGCGCTGCGCTTTGAAGATCCCCGTCTGGCGTTGATGATGGCCGCCCCGCCGCGCAAGCCCAAGGCCGCGCGCGACATGCAGCCCTTCGTACCCATGCAGCCCACCCCCGGCACGCTGCTGCTGTGGGAAAGCTGGCTGCGACACGAGGTGGTGCTGAACCAGGCGGAAAGCGAACGCATTTCCATCAGCTTCAATTACGCCTGGCGCTGAGCCCCCGGCGACAGGCGGCGCAGCAAGCTGGCGGCGGCGGTCACGGCGCGCGCTGGCTGTGGATGCAGCAGGCGCATGGCGTTGAACCAGGGGCGCACGCCGGTGCCCAGGCTGGTCCAGTCCGGCCCGATCAGCCGCCAGACCGGCGTGCCGACCGCCCCCGCCATCTCCCCCACCGCCGTGGGGGCGGTGATGACAAGGTCCAGACCGGCGATCAGGGCGGCCTGCCCTTCCAGATCATCCTTTAAATCCAGATCGGCAAAACAACGCGGGCGCACGCCGGCACGATCCCCGGCCGCCCGCTCTACCGCCTCCAGCCCCATCTGCAGATTGACCAGGATGATACCAGGCACGGCGGCCAGCGGGGCCATTTGCGCCATGCTGAGATAGGAACTGCTGCGCGCCGCCGTCAGCCGGCTGGACCGCCAGCAGAGGCCAACCGTCAGGCCCGGCCCCAGCCCCGCCAGCCGCTCCCGCCACGTCGAAACCCGCGCAGCTTCGGGCCGCAGGTAAGGCAGCAACGGCTGATCCCCCAGATGCTGCCAGAACAACCCGGCCAGATCACCGGCCGCAATCTGGCAATCGGCCTGCATTGGCCCCGCTTGTACCGCCCGCACCAGCGCCCAGGGGAAGGATCGGCTGAACAGCCCCACCAGACGGGCGTCACATTCCAATATCACCTGCCCGTCCAGGGCCGCCAAAGCCGGATAAAGCGCGGCGAACAGCAGATGGTCGCCCAGCCCCTGTTCCCCCCAGACCAGCAGCCGCCGGCCGGCCAGCGGCTCCCCCTGCCAGGCCGGGATATCGCAGGCCCGGCCCTGCACGACGGCGTTGGCACGGTAGCGCGCGGCGTAACCGTCCCACCCCTTGGCCAGATCGCCCTGGCGCAAAGCCAGCATCCCGCGATTATGCCGGGCGCTGTCCAGGCCCGCATCAAGGGCCAACGCCCGGTCGTAATGCTGCATGGAGGCCGGCCGGTCATCCATCGCCTGTGCCAACTGACCCAACTGGTTCCACAGTTCCGAATCCCCCGGAACCCGAAGGGTGGCCTGACGCAGCGCGGCGGCTGCTTCGGGCAGATTACCCACCTGCCGTCGCACATCGGCCAGCCCGGCGAAATTCAACGCCGTATCCCCGCCCAACGCCAGCGCCCGCTGAAAATCGCGGGCGGCATCGCCCAGCCGTTCCATTTCCTTGAAGGCGGTGGCGCGGTTGGCGTAACCGACAGGCCAGTCCGGCCGCAGCGCCACCGCCCGATCATGGGCGGTCACGGCCTCTGCCAACCGATGCTGCTGGCGCAGGGCATTGCCCAGATTGGTCCAGCTTTCCGCTGAATCTGGCCGCAGTGCCAGGGCCTGACGCAAAGCCCCCTCGGCCGCGGCCGGGTCATTGAGCGCCTGATGCAAGTTGCCGAGATTACCCCAGGCGGCCGCATAATCCGGGGCCAGGGCCACAGCCCGTTCGATCAACGGCCTGCCCTGTTCACCCTGCCCTTGCTGGTGATGGGCCAGCCCCAGCAGGTGCAGGGCAACCGGATGGTCCGGCTGCTGGGCCAGCACGGCGCGGTAATGCGCCATGGAACCGGCCGGGTCGCCCCCGCTCTGCCGGGCAATGCCGGCGCGCAGGGACTGTTCCGGATCGGGGGCCGCACCTGCCAGCAAGGCGGCCAGCCGCGCCACCACCGCCGGCACCTGCGCCGCCACCGCCGTTCGCGGCGGTACGGTGGCTATATTCATCGCGGCAAACCAGGGCCGCACACCCGTTCCCAGCCGTGACCAGTCGCTCCGTTCCGACAGGCGCCAGACCGGCACACCCAGCGCCCCCGCCATTTCCCCCACCGCCGTGGGGGCCGTGATCACAAGATCCAGCCCGGCGATCAGGGCGGCCACCCCCTCCTGGTCATTCTTCATGTCCAGATCGTCCCAGCCATGCGGGCGCACCCCATGATGGCGGGCCAGCTGGTCGATCTCCTGACTGGCATCATCATATTGCAGGTTCACCACCTGCACGCCGGGCAGCCGGAACAAGGGCAACCAGTCGGTCAGCATTGTGTAACCGCCCGCCCGGTCACCGGTATGAAGCTGGCTGCGCCAGCACAGGCCGACACGCAGGCCCGGTGGCAGGGCCGCCAACCGGTCCCGCCAGCGGGAAGCCAGATCGGGGCGCGGCGCCAGAAAGGCCGCCCCGTCCCAACCGGCGGGATCGGGGGCCAGCAGGCCAGCCAAGCTGCCCGCCGCCACGCGCAAATCCTGATCCTCGGCCCGCCCCGCGATGACAAAGCGCAGGCCCGGCCAACGGCGCGACAGAAGGGGCAGCAGGCGGGGATCAGCCTCCACCGTCACCGGCCCCTCCAGCCTTGTGAGATGCCCGAACAGGCTGGCGAACATGATCTCGTCCCCCAGCCCCTGTTCGCGCTGCACCAGCAGGCGGCGCCCAGCCAGCGGCTCCCCCTGCCACAGCGGCAGGGGCAGGTCAGGCGTGCCCCGCACCTCCCCACAGGCAAAGCGCTCCGCATAACCAGTCCAGCCGGCGGCCGGATCGCCGGCGGCCAGTTGCAGCAGGCCCAGACTGTAGCGGGCGCGCGGGTCGCCGGGGCGGATGGCCAGCGCGCGCTGCGCCGCCACCCTTGCTGCCACCGGCTGCCCGATGCTGGCGTACAGGGTGGCGAGATTGATCGCCGCTTCGGCATGGCTGGGATCGGCCGCCAGTGCCCGTTCCTGACAGGCCAGCCCCTCCGCTGGTTCGCCCAGTGCCGCCAGCCCCAACCCCAGATCGCTCCAGGCATCGGCCAGGGTCGGGTCCAGGGCCAGCGCCCGCCGGCTGGCCGCCACCGCAGCCGCCGGTTCGCCCATGGCCCGCCAGGCAGTGGCCAGGGAGGCCAGAGCCCGCGGATAGTCCGCCCGCAGGGCCAAGGCCCGGCGCAGTGCCGCGATGGCATCGGCCGGGCGGCGCAGTTGCGTCAGGGTCGCCCCCAGATTGGCCCAGGCCTCCGCCTGATCCGGGCGCAGCGCCAGGGACTGACGGAAAGCGGCAGCGGCCTCCCCCAACCGCCCCAGGGTCTTCAGGATGCTGCCGCGTGAATTATGGGCATTGGCAAAATCAGGATCGCCGGCCAGGGCCTGATCAACAAAGACCAGGGCTTCCGCCGCCCGCCCGGCCTGCAACAGCACCAAAGCCAGCAGATGGGCGGCATCAACCTCCCCCGGTTCCACCGCCAGCAGGGCGCGGTAACCCGCCTCCGCCCGGCCCAGATCACCCGCCCGGTGGGCGGCAACGCTTTCTTCCAGCGAGGGGGCAGCAGCAGGCGGGGCCTGCGCTTTCTCCACACCGTTCCGCAGACCCGCCAGCGCCTGCACCAGGGCCGGGATGGCGGCAGAGGCCGGGGCGCCCGGCGGGCTGGGGAACAGGCGCATGGTGCCATACCAGGGGCGCACGCCGGTGCCCAGCCGGGTCCAGTCGTCCGCACTGCCGAAACGCCAGACGGGAACGCCCAGGGCACCCGCCAGTTCCGCCACCGCCGTGCCGGCGCTGATCACCAGATCCAGCGCCCCCATCAGGGCCGCCACCCCATCCTGATCCTGCCGCAGGTCCAGCGACGCGCCCAGCGCCTCGGGCGTGGCGAAGCGCTGGCCGGCCCTGGCCAGTTCTGCCGCCGTGGCCGGTTCCGCCAGATCATATTGCAGCGGCACCCAACAGATGCCGGGCAGTGTGAATAACGGGGCCCAATCCTGCAGCCGGCTATACATGTCCAGCCGGCCGGCGCTCAACAGCCCGCTGCGCCAGCAGAAACCAATCCGCAACTGGCCGGGGGCAAAGGCTGCCAGCCGCTGGCACCAGACGGCCACCGCACCCGCATCGGTTTTCAACCAGGGCTGACCGGTGAAGCCGCCCAGATCGCGCGACAGCAGCCCGGCCAGATCGCCCGCCGCCACCTGACAATCCGCCGCCACCGCCTGCCCTGCGGGTACCACCTGGATATCCGGCCGGGCACGGGCGGCCAACGGCACCAGCCGTGCACCCAGTTCCAGGATGAGGACGCCGCCCAGCCGGGCCGGATCAGGCACGGCGCTGGCAAACATGATCTCATCCCCCAACCCCTGTTCGGGGCGGATCAACAGCCGGCGGCCAGCCAGCGGCTCCCCCTGCCATACCGGCAGCGGCAAGACGGCGGCAGGCGGGCGATGGCCGGCACGGAACCGGTCGGCATAGAAATCCCAGCCGACCCCCAACCGGCCATGGGCCAGATGGTCCAGCCCCAGATTCAACCGTGCCACGGGCTGGCCGGGATCAAGCCTTGTTGCGGCATCAAAACAATCCACCGCCGCCTGAACCTGACCATTCAGCCGCAGCAAGGTGCCCAGATTGGCATGGGCAACGGCCAGAGTGGGGGCCAGGGCGATGGCGCGACGCTGGCACTGCTCCGCCTCCCCCACCCGGCCGCATTCCAGCAGTGCCACACCCAGATTGGCCCAGCCCCCCGCCGCCATCGGGGCCAGCGCGATGGCGCGCCGCCCGGCGGCCACGGCATCGGCCGGGCGGCCCAGATCGATCAGCACAGCCGCCAGATTGCTCCAGGCATCGGCAAAATCCGCCTTGGCCGCCAGCGCCCGGCGAAAGGCGCGTTCCGCCTCCCGGTATCGGCCCAAGGCCTTCAACAGGCCGCCATAATTATTCTGGATACTGGGCGCGCCGGGCGCCTTGTCCGCTGCCGCCGCCACCAGCGCCAGCCCTTCTGCCTGTTCCCCCCCCTGCCACAAGGCCAGCCCCAGCAAGTGGCTGGCCTGCAGGTCACCCGGCCGTTGCACCAGATAGGACCGGTAATGCCGGATAGCCCCGGCCGCATCGCCCCCCTGATGCAGGGTGATCGCCCGGTCCAGCAGGGCAGCCGGCGAGTCGGCTTTCACATTGTTCTTCGGGTCCATTCCGGGTCCGGTTCAGTGTCGGCCGTGGCGGGATCGGCAGTCTAGCCCAGCCTTCAGCGCCATACCAACCCCGCATTGGCCGGAAATGCTTAACCCGGCTGGATAAACTGGTTAGACTCCATTCCAAGACCAAACCGCCCGCCACGCCCATGGAAGCGCCCGGCATGATCGCCACAGCCAGCAGCCCCGCCGCCCTGTTCAAGGGTGCCGCCATCATGATCACCGGGGGAACCGGCTCCTTCGGCCGGCGCTTCGCCCGCTATCTGCTGACCCAGGCGCAGCCGCGCAGGCTGGTGATTTTCTCGCGGGATGAGTTCAAGCAATATGAGATGCAGCAGCAATTCGCCGATCTGGATAACCGGGATGTGCTGCGCTTTTTTATCGGCGATGTGCGCGACCAGCAGCGGCTGGACATGGCGATGCGGGAAATCGACTATGTTATCCACGCTGCCGCGCTGAAGCATGTGCCGACGGCGGAATATAATCCGCTGGAATGTATCCGCACCAATATCAACGGCGCGGAGAATGTTGTTCACGCCGCCATTTATAATAAGGTGAAGCGGGTGGTGGCGCTGTCCACCGACAAGGCGGCCAGCCCGATCAATCTGTATGGTGCTTCCAAACTGGCGTCGGACAAGATTTTCGTGGCGTCGAACAACCTCTCCGGTTCTGTCGGCACCCGCTTCTGCGCCGTGCGCTATGGCAATGTGGTGGGCTCACGCGGCAGTGTGGTGCCCTTCTTCCGCAAGCTGGTGGAGGAAGGGGCGACGCATCTGCCCATCACGGATGAGCGGATGACCCGCTTCTGGATCACCCTGGACAAGGGGGTGGCGTTCGTCGCCTCCTGCTTTGGCATGATGCAGGGCGGGGAAATTTTCGTGCCCAAGATCCCCTCCATGCGGATTGTCGATCTGGCACGCACCATGGCCCCCACCCTGCCCCACAAGGTTGTGGGCATCCGGCCGGGCGAAAAACTGCACGAGATCATGATCACCGAGGATGATGCCCGTCAGACCGTGGAACTGCTGGATCGTTACGTGATCGAACCATCTTTCAACTGGTGGGATCGCGCGCCCTACACCAAACAGGGGGCTGTGCCGGTGCCGGATGGTTTCTCCTACCGATCCGATACGAACCCGGAATGGTTGACGCCAGAGACGTTGCGCCCGCTGCTGGAGCGACCGGCGTGAGTGGCGGCTTCATTCCGTATGGAAAACAATATCTGGATGAGGCGGATATCGAGGCCGTCACCCAGGTGCTGCGGGGCGACTGGCTGACCCAGGGGCCGCAGGTCGGCTGGTTTGAACTGGCCTTTGCCGCAAAGGTCGGGGCCAAACATGCTATTGCCTGCGCCAATGGAACGGCGGCGCTGCATCTGGCCCTGTTGGCCCTGGGCATTGGGCCGGGGGATGCGGTGGTCGTGCCCAGCATCACCTTTCTTGCCAGTGCCAATGCCGCCCGCTATGTCGGGGCGGAGGTGGCCTTTGCCGATGTGGACCCGCAAACCGGCCTGATGCGCCGCGCCCATGCGGAAGCCGCCATCGCACGGGCGGAGGCACAGGGCTGGCGGGTGCGCGCCATCATCCCGGTGCATCTTGCCGGCCAGCCCGCCGATATGGCGGGGCTGGCCGATCTGGCCGCCGAACGCGGGCTGGCATTGGTGGAAGATGCCTGCCACGCCATCGGTACCCGGCTGCCCGGCAGGGACGGGGCCATGGTGGAAGTGGGGGCCTGTGACCGCGCAGCCATGGCCTGTTTTTCCTTCCACCCGGTGAAGACCCTGGCCACCGGCGAAGGCGGCATGGTGACCACCAATGACGATGCGCTTGCCGCAAGGCTGCGCCGGCTGGTCAGCCATGGCATGGTGCGCGATGCCAGCGCCTTTCAGGATGGGGCGGCCGCCACCGGGGCGGATGGCAAGCCCAACCCCTGGTATTATGAAATGCCGGAGATCGGTTTCAATTACCGGATGACCGATATCCAGGCCGCCCTTGGCCGCTCGCAACTGGATAAGCTGGCGCATTTCCTGGCCGCACGGCGCAAGCTGGTGGCCCTGTACGATGCCGCCTTCGCCCCCCTGGCCCCTCGCCTGCTGCCGGTGGCGCGGGTGGCAGGGGCGGAACCGGGCTGGCATCTCTATCCCGTGCGGCTGGATTTCGCCGCCCTGGGGCTGGATCGCAGCGCCTTCATGGCACGGCTGCGGTCCATGGGCATCGGATCACAGGTGCATTACATCCCCGTGCATCGCCAGCCCTATTATCAGCAGCGCTATGGGGCCCTGGAACTGGTGGGTGCGGAGGGCTGGTATCAACACTGCCTCTCGCTGCCGCTCTATGCCGGCATGTCGATGGCCGATCTGGATCGGGTGGTGGCAGCCATCAGCGGCATTGTTGCCGCATAATTCCCACAGTAGGGGAGTGTTATTGGGATATTGCGGTGCCGTGCTGTTCCTGCTATCGCGGCGTCAGTGGCATCCAATCCGGGTGCTGCTGTCTCTCAGGGCGGGGTGAAAGTCCCCACCGGCGGTACAGCCCGCGAGCGCCCGGCCACCCGGCCGGGGTCCAGCAGATCCGGTGAGATTCCGGAGCCGACGGTTATAGTCCGGATGAAAGAGGACAGGCAATGCCAGGGGGCGGCCCAGACGGGTCGGGCCCTGACGCTGCCGCCATGCCCTGATTCTGGTCCAGAAAGGAAGACCATGAATCAGTTTCATTTCTCTCCCGATACCCGCATCGCCTTCATCCAATCCTGCTGGCACCGCGATATTGTCGATAATGCGCGCGACAGTTTCCTGGCCAGCATCGGCGATCTGGGCATTCCCGCCGGCAATGTCGATCTGTTCGAGGTGCCGGGCGCTTTTGAAATTCCCCTGCACGCGCTGAAACTAGCCCGCAGCGGGCGCTATGCCGGCATCGTCGCCGCCGGTTTCGTGGTCGATGGCGGCATCTATCGGCATGATTTCGTGGCTTCGGCCGTGATCGACGGCTTGATGCGGGTACAGCTGGATACCGGCGTGCCGGTATTTTCCGCCGTGCTGACGCCGCATCATTTCCATGAACATGATGTGCATACTGGCTTCTTCCGCGACCATTTCGTGAAGAAGGGCCAGGAAGCGGCCATGGCCTGCGCCAGCACCGTGGCGGCGCTGGCAAAGCTGCCATAAGCCATTAATCAGAACCCGGCCATCGCTATCCCGGTGGCCGGGTTTCTGTCATGCCGGCGGCAGCTTTTCGTCGACCAGCTGAAAGCTGCTGCCCGGCTGGCCGGAAACGGCCACCGCGCAATCCCCCCAACTGGCGGGAATAGTCCAGCTGACGCCCGCCTCGGCCCTGGCCTCATAGGTTTTGCCCTGACAACGGGCTGTCACCTTGTCCAGGTTGCCCTGGATATTCGCCAGAGAAATGGTGCGGTTGGATGGATGGTAGACCCATTCCACCCGGCCACCAGTACAAAGGTCAGCGGGGCATTGCTGAGGTAGACGCCCCTGTACGCCAAAGGCGGCATTGCCGGCCACCGTCTTTTCCAGCGCCGCCAGCCGGTCCTGCAGCGGTTTGTCGCCATTCTGACGGCCCAGATCAGCAATCAGGGCCGCTGTGCGCGCGGCATCCACAGGCAGCCCCAGGTCCAGTTCAAGCTGCAGGCGCAGGCGTTGCAGGGCCTGACGCTCTTCCGCGGTCATATAATCGGCATTGGGTTCGACCTGCCGCAGATACATCAGCGCCAACACCGGCTGCCCCTGACGCACGGCCAGGGCAGCCCGCCGGCTCAATACCTGTGAAATCTCGTAGAGATTGCTGCTCTGCCCCTCAATCCGGTCAAGCGTGTCGGCGGCCTTCTCAAACGCGCCCTTTTCCAGATAATCGCGTACATCCTTAAAGCGCTTGACCAGCTCGTAATCCGTAGCCTTGTCCGGCGGGTCCATCTGGAAAAAGACCCGCTGGGTCTGGTTCAGCGTATCCGCAGGGGCACCTTTCAGGGTGCCGGGCGTGAACCGGCAACGGCTGGCAACGGAAAGAGCGGCCGTCAGCCTTTCCCCTGCCGCAGCATGGGTACCGGCCACCACAGCATCGGCAATTGATCCATCCGCCTTCACGGTAAAGCGGACATCCACCCAGCCTTCCTGATGATCACGGATATCCACGCGCGGGCCCGGCAAGCCGGCACAATCCTTTAACACCGGCTCAGTGCGCATATTATTGGTAGGCGTAGACGCCAGTGCCGCCGGGACCAAAACTACCAGCGCCAGCACCGATAGGCTGGCCCTGAGATGTTTTTCCACAAAGCCCATTTTCGCCCCCCTCTTCGGCCCGACTTATCCACCATTTACGCCATTGAACCACACCGGGACTATCGGGCGCTGCTCTCATTCGAGCCGGGTACGCCGAACAGTCAATCTGCGATGCCACAGATCAATGTGCACATAAATTTGTGGAGTGGGAAGCGTTTACGCACCTCCCACTCCACTGTTCAGATCGTCAGTTATCATTGAGGCCTGCCGACCGGCAGCGTGAGCCGGTCGGCAGGTCCAAATCAGGCGAACAATGCATTCACCTGATCGGTAGTCATCGCCCCAACCTGAGCAGAAGTGAAGGCCCGAACCTGGGTATCCGTCATCGCTGCAATATCCGTCGTCTCCAACCCGCCGATCTGGTCTGTGGTGAAGGCGGCAATCTGCACCGTTGTCAGCGCCCGTGCCTGGGCCGTCGTCAAGCCCGCAACCTGCGTCGTGTCCAGCGAGGTGAGCTGAGTCGTGCTAAGCGAAACAACTTGCGAGGTTGTCAAGCCGAGCAACTGATCCGTGGACAAGCCGCTAATTACCGTCGAGTTGAGCGAGCGGACCTGCGTGGTCGTCAAAGCGGCGATCTGGGTCGTCGAGAGGCCGGCAACGTGCGTCGTCGTCAGAACGCCGAGGTCTGCGGTCTCAAGCCCCCTGATCTGAGTGGTCGTGAGGCCACCGATCTGAGTGCTCGTCAACGCATCAACCTGAGTGGTGGTCAACGCGCTCACCAAGGTTGAAGTCAAACCGACCAATTGGGTCGTATCCAACGCAACCACGGCTGTCGTCGTCAGTGCCTGCAACTGGGCGGTCGTCAGGGCACCGAGAGCACTGGAAGCCAGACCAGTGATCTGAGTCGTCGTCAGGAGCTCGATATCAGTCGTCTGAAAACCACGCAACTGCGTCGTCGTCAGGCCACCAATCTGCGTTTCCGTCAGACTGGGGACCTGGGTCGTTGTCAGACCGGCGATCTGCGAGGAGGTGAGACCACGCAGCTGCGTCGTCGTCAGAGCCACAAGATCCGTCGTCTCAATCGACCCAAGCTGCGTCGTCGTCAGCGCCGTCAGCTGGCCGGACGTCAGACCCAGAACCTGGTCGGACGACAATGCCTCAATGTCCGTCGTCTCAAGACCACGCACCTGCGTCGTCGTCAGCGCCCCGATCTGCGTCGTCGTCAGACCACCGATCTGCGTCGTCGTCAGTGCCGCGATCTGCGAAGAGGTCAGCGCCCGCATCT
>NZ_WIDQ01000010.1 GCF_009495745.1 Niveispirillum sp. SYP-B3756 | reverse complement strand
CCGCTGGACCCCGGATGGGGAGAACCTGCGCTGCCTGTCGGCCAAGGTGCTGCGCCTGCGCCAGCTCACCGAGATGCGGGCCGCCGAAATGAACCGGCGGCGCTTGGTCAAGGATGAGCAGGTTCTGGCCTCAATCACCCAGGTCATCGCCTTGTTTTCCCGCGAAATCAAGGCATTGGAGGCCAGCATTGCGGCCCTTATCACCGCCGATCCGGTCTGGAGCAAACTCAATGTGGCCTTCCGGACGATCAAGGGCGTGGCTGACCGCACTGTCGCGCGCCTGATGGCCGACTTGCCGGAAATCGGCACCTTATCCAGCAAAGCGGTCGCCAAGCTGGTGGGCCTGGCACCGATGGCCCGCGACAGCGGCAAGAGTACAGGGAAAAGACCGGTACGTGGCGGCAGATCGTCCGTGCGGGACATCCTGTTCCTGGTGGCCAGTATCACCGCCAAATATGACCCGGAACTCAAAGCCTTCTATGAACGATTGACCAAGGCCGGAAAGCCCAAAAAGGTCGTCCTCATCGCTGTCGCCCGCAAACTGCTCGTCCGTCTGAATGCAAAAGCGCGCGAGGTGCTCACAAAAACACCTCTTTGCGCTTGACCTGACAGACAGTCGCTCATGCGCCGGGCGGGCACTTCCGTGCCCTTGGCTTGGCACCGCACGTGCGGCGGGCCGGCGGTCGCCGGCCTCCAAGCCGCCTAAAGGTCAACCTTTAGGCGGCTTGGTATAATCTCGCTCACCCTCCCTGGACTGATCCTCGGTGGAGCGGAAGCCGTTTGATGCCGCGTGGGACATTCGCATCCAGCCAAGCCCTTTCAACCAAGACCATAAAGCTTCTTCCATCTGCGCAGCCGCACGCGTGCATTGTTGTACGGTGATGCGGTGTTGAGCTGGATCATCCGCCCCTTGCTGTATTTCTCATACCAGGGCGCGGCGTAGAGCGCCGCATCGGTTTCCCGTTCAACCAGCGCCACGACGCGATGATGTACCGCCGCGAGCTGCCGCAGCAGATCGGCATAGGGTGTTCCACCATGGTCAGCATAGAATTTCTGCGCCAGCCGACCAAGCTCGTTCCACTTATAGCCGGTCTCCGGAAAGTCCACCGGGACACCGCGCGCCCTGGCGTCACACCATTTCATCACAAGAAGATTCCAGC
Source organism: Niveispirillum sp. SYP-B3756 (assembly GCF_009495745.1). GTDB lineage: Bacteria > Pseudomonadota > Alphaproteobacteria > Azospirillales > Azospirillaceae > Niveispirillum. Next base: position 140,499 of record NZ_WIDQ01000010.1, on the reverse strand, counting down.
CAATCAGATAGGCGACCAGATCACAAACGCTCATCCATGTGCCCTTGGCATGGCCTTCCAGGGTGGCCTCACAGGCGCGTTCTGGGGGCAGGGTCGCGAGATCGGCCGCCAGCTTCTGATAATTGCTGTGAATGGCTTCAAGCAATTCCTGCTTACTCTGTGGTATCGCCACGATACCCCCCTCTTATACTCAGTTCTGCCAACTGGTCATTCCAATCTGTGCCATGGGATTTGGCCAACGTCATATTGACGTCATCATTGCGCCTGAAACAGTGAAACATCCATCGTTGCGCAGGGTTATACCCTGGGCAAGGCCCCATCGCCCGATGCTGAGTGCAACGGACACCCGACGGGGCCCCTCGCTGTTAAAGGAGGTTTGCGTGCAGGAATGGGTGCCCCCCACCCGCCCGGCCATGGGTCCGCAACCGGACCGGCCGCTGGAGACCGTGACAGCCGTACCGGAACTGCCCGACGATACCGGATGGGTGATCCGGCGCACCGGGTATGATCCGGAAAAGGCGGCACAGCATGAAAGCCTGTTCGCCCTGGCCAATGGCACCCTGGGCGTGCGCGGCGGCATTGACGAGGTGCCCAGCCTGACTGACGGCACCTTCCTGGCTGATTTCTTCGAACAGGCCCCAATCCATTACCATGAGCGGTTCCCCGGCTTCGCTGCCGCCACCGACACCCGTGTGCCGGTGGCGGATGGCAAATTTATCCGCATCGTGCTGGGGGATGAGCCGGTCGATATACGCGACGGCCTGCTGGACGGGCTGTTATGCGAACTGGACCTGCGCGCCGGCACCGCGGGCCGCATCCTGCGCTGGACCAGCCCCAAAGGGGCCAGCGTGGAGATCGAAGGCCAGCGTCTCGTCTCCCTCGCCCATCCGCAATTGATGGCGGTGCGGCTGACCGTGCGCTCGCTGGATTATAGCGGGCCGGTGGCCTTGCTCTCCAGCATTCAATGGGGCAAGCGGGCGGAGAAACAGGGCGACGATCCGCGCATCGGCGTCGCCCTGGGCCAAGGCGGGGTGGACAGCCAGCCGATGGAACAGGATGGCGTGCCGGCCGGGCTGGTGCAGCAGGCCCGCTTCAGCCACCGCATCGCCGTCATCCGCCAAACCCATCGGCCAGGGCCGGGGCTGGCGGCGGAACCGGTCTGGCAGACCCTGCATTCCCTGGTGGAGCCGTTCAGCGGTACATTGACGCCCGGTCAGGAATTGACCATCGAGAAATTCGTCGCCTATGGCACCGCCGAACAGGGGGGGCCGGAGATCGCCCAAGCCTTGTTTGAGGAAGCGGGCGGCGTGCTGTCCGCCGCCCGCGCCATGGGCTGGGACGGTATCGCCCGCCGTCAGCGCCAGGAACTGGACAAGTTCTGGGGCGATGCCGACGTGACGATCGAGGGTGATCCCGCCCTGCAGCAGGCGATCCGCTTCAACCTGTTCCACCTGTTCCAATCGACCGGCCGTACCGGCACCAGTTCAATCGCTGCCAAGGGGCTGACGGGCGAAGGCTATGAGGGGCATTATTTCTGGGATACGGAAACCTTTGTGCTGCCGGCCCTGGCCCTGACCGATCCGGGGCTGGCGCGGCGAATGCTGGAATATCGCGTGCGCGGGCTGCAACGGGCCCGCACCCATGCGCGGGCCATGGGCCATGCGGCCGGCGCGCTTTACCCCTGGCGCACCATCGCCGGGGATGAATGTTCAGCCCATTATCCCAGCGGATCGGCGCAATATCATATCAACGCCGATATCGCCTTCGCCGTGCGCTTTTATGAGGAGGTGACCGGCGACAGCAGCTTCCTTTACACCCATCTGGCGGAAATGCTGTTCGAGATGGCGCGCATCTGGCCACAGATCGGCCGTTTCAACCCGCGCAAGGGCGGTGCCTTCACCATTCATGAGGTGACGGGGCCGGATGAATATACCGCCCTGGTAAACAATAACTTCTACACCAACAGCATGGCACAGGCGCATCTGGCCCATGCTGCCGACCTTTACCGCCGTATGGCACGGGAAGCGCCCGACCGGCTGGCGGTTCTGGCAGAGCAAATCGGGCTGACGCGAACGGAGGCCGATCTCTGGCAGCGGGCGGCAGATGCCATGTATCTGCCTACCGACCCGCTGCTGGGCATCTCCCCACAAGATGATGATTTCCTGGACAAGCCGCTGTGGGATTTCGCCGGTACCCCGCTGGATAAATTCCCCCTGCTGCTGCATTTCCATCCGCTGGCCCTTTACCGCCACCAGGTGTGCAAGCAGGCCGATGTGGTGCAAGCCATGCTGCTGGCCGGACAGGCCATGGATAGCGGGCTGAAGCGGCGCAATTTCGCCTATTATGAGCCGATCACCGTGCATGACAGCACGCTATCCCCCAGCACCCATGCCATTATTGCCGCCGAACTGGGGGAGGCAGAAAAAGCCCTGGCCTATTATCACCAGACCGCCCGGGTGGATCTGGACGATCTGCATGGCAATGCCAGCCATGGTGTGCATATGGCCGCCATGGCGGGAAGCTGGCTGGGCATCGCCTGGGGCTTCGGTGGTCTGCGCTGGCATGGCGGCATCGCCCGGTTCCGCCCCACCCTGCCGGCCGGCTGGGCTGCCTATGGCTTCGGCATCCTCTGGCAGGGGCGGCGGCTGCGGGTGCAGGTGACGGCGGCGGGTGCCTGTTACAGCCTGCTGGAAGGCGCCCCCCTGACCCTTCTTCATTATGGCAAGCCTCTGTCCCTGACTGCTGGGGAAAGTCACTGCCTGCCGCTCTCCCCCTTCCCCTGGTCGGCCCGCGCCTTGATCTTTGATCTGGATGGGGTGCTGACCGACACGGCAGAGGCGCATTACCGGGCCTGGAAGCGGCTGGCCGACGATCTGGGCGTGCCCTTCGACCGCAGCCGGAACGAGGCAATGAAAGGCATCGACCGCGACACCTCGCTGACCATGTTGCTGGACGGGTCGGGCCTGACCCTTTCACCGGAAGCACGGCAAAAGGCGACCGACACCAAGAACGGCTATTATCAGGCGATCATCGCCGGCTACAGCCCTGCCGACCTGTTTGATGGCGTGCGGCCGCTGCTGGCACAGGCGCGGGCGGCGGGGCTGAAGATCGGCATTGCCTCAGCCAGCCGCAATGCCCCCTCCCTGCTGGAAAGGTTGGGCATCACGGACCTGCTGGACCATGTGGCCGATGCGGGTGCCATCGCCCATCCCAAGCCCGCCCCGGATATCTTTCTGTCTGTTGCTGATGCGCTGGGTGTGGCCCCGACAGATTGTATCGGGATTGAAGATAGCCAGGCCGGCATCACCGCCATCAAGGCCGCCGGCATGGCGGCAATCGGCATTGGCGATCCCGCCCTGCTGACAGAAGCCGATATTATTGTCGCGGAAACGGGGCTGCTGCGGGTGCGGGACATCGTGGCTGGGCCGGTGGGCACCAACGATCCGACCTGACTTTTTCTGCATTGCACCAAGGCAGCGGTTGCCAGTTTGGAGATATGACGCAGCGCGTCTGTCACCATGGCAACTGATGCCTTGGCGAATTGTTATTCCTCGCCGTTATTACAACCGATTTCAATTGCGAAATTCGTCCCCATCCGCATAAGTCGTAAAGCTTCACATGACCGATAACGCCGTCAACGCGTATTTTCTCAACACGGATGCTGAAATTTCTTCATGATTTATCATATCGTATAGATATGGCGGCTTCTAATATTCAAAAAATTTAAATAATATTTCTTTTCTTTTGTTTCCAATTAGATGAAAATTTGGAAAATACCCAGAAGTATAAATGGTGCTGTGACCTAAAGAAATTGATATGAGTCAAATTATGTTCGGGGATATCAATATAAAGGAAGCATTAAGCATCTCCGGGTGAATCCTCTCCCGGTCATCTGAAATGGGGGAGATCATGCGACTTTCCATCGCCGTGAAGATTATCGGGGTTGTCGGCGTTTTGGCGACCCTCTCGCTGGTGCAGTCATTGGTTCAGGGCTACGCCGCCTGGCACGGCATCACCGTTGCCCGGCAGACGGCCGACAGCAATGATGTTGCGGCTGCGATGTTGGCGGCGGCTGGAAAGTTGGCAGTTGAACGCGGCACGACCAATGGCGCGTTGGCCAGTGCAGATGTAACGGAAACCGTGCGCGCCAATATCACCAAGGCCCGCGCCGCTGTGGATGCAACCCTGACGGCAGCCTTGGCGGTGCAGAAGGAAGCGGGGGAGGCGACCGGTCGCCTGTCGGGCATCCAGACCGCTGTCGCACAGGCCCGGAGCCGTGCCGATGCCGGGCTAGGTGGCACCGGGCCGAAGGAACCCGCCCCCTGGTTTGCCACCACCACGGCCCAGATTGAGGGTTTGCTTTCTCTGGCACGCGACTCTGTTAGTGACGTGCCGCTGACAGAGGAGCAAAAATTGATGGAAGGGATCGCCGTGACGACCGATCTTGCCATCATCTCCGAACATCTCGGTCGTCAGCGTGGTTTGCTGGCCGGCATCATTGCCAGCGAAAAACCGCCCAGTGATACCCAGTTGGCCGCCATCGGCAATGCTGGCGGTGCCATTGCCATTTCCCTGGCGAACGCTGATGCCCGTGCCGCACGCCTGGGACAAGCCTTCCTGGCCAGCACCAAGGCCGCCGCCGATGCCACCAGCACCGTCAATGCTCGCTTGAAAGACGTGTTGGCCGCCGCATCCGCTGGCCAACCCTACCCCGTCAGCAGCCAGGAGTGGTTTCAGCAGGTGACCAAAGCCATTGATGCGGTGATCGCCGCGCGACATGGCCTGGAACAACAGACCGCAGCCGCATCGGCTCAGTTTCGCTCAACGCGCGGTTGGAACCTGACTGTTTCGATCCTGGTGGTGCTGGTCGGCGTCGCGGTACTGGCAGGGGCCTTCTACATTGTTACCCGGCAAATCCTGCGGCCCATGGGCGAATTGTCCCGCGCGATCGGTTTCTTTGCCCGCGAGGATTATTCCATCACCGTACCCCATTGCCAGCGGCAGGACGAGTTGGGGGCCATGGCCCGGTCGGTGGAGATTTTGAAGGAGGCCGGGCAGGAAGCGGCGCGGTTGCGCGCGGCTGAAGCGCAACAACAAGCTGACCGTAACCGGCGCACCCTGGCCGTCGAACAATTGATCGGTGGTTTTGACGAGGCGGCGTCCCGCGCCATCCGCGAAATGTCCTCTGCCGCTACGGAGCTGGAGGCCACCGCTGCGCAAATGTCCGGTATTTCCACTGAGACATTGCGCCAATCAAAGGATGCCACAGGCTCCACCGCGCGGGCGGCGGAAAAGATCCAGGCCGTGGCCGCCGCGGCGGAGGAACTGAGCGGGTCCATCGCCGAAATCCAGCGGCAGGCCGGCCGGTCCAGCCAATCGGCGGAACAGACGATGCAGCAGGCCGAACAGGCAAACAGCACGCTGACCAAGCTGACCGCCGCGGCCCAGCGCATTGGGGATGTGGTGAACCTGATCTCCGACATTGCCGGCCAGACCAACCTGCTGGCACTGAATGCCACCATCGAGGCGGCGCGCGCCGGGGAGGCCGGTAAGGGCTTCGCCGTGGTGGCCAGCGAGGTCAAGGCGCTGGCCAACCAGACGGCGAAGGCGACGGACGATATCGCCCAGCTTGTCAGCGAAATCCAGAACGTGACCGGCCAATCGGTGACGGCCATCCAGCAAGTTTCCGGTGCGATTTCCGGGCAAAGCCATATCGCCGGGGAGATTGCCCATGCGGTGGATCAACAATCCGCCGCGACAGCGGAGATTGCCGGCAGCGTGTCGGACGCCGCCAGCAGCGTGATACAGGTTGAAGGCGCGATGGAGCAGATGACGGGTGCCGCGGAGGAAGCCGGCGACATGTCCCGCCAGGTTTCCACTGCCTCCTCCAGCCTCGCCCGCAATGCCACGATGCTGCAGGACGAGATTACCCGCTTCTTCGAAGCGATCCGAGCCGCGTAATACCAAGGTGGTTTATTCTGGCTCCCACCAGGGGGCCAGAATACCGTGAACGATAAGCATCGCCTTGGGCAAGCGGACCGTCATCTGATTGAAACTATTTCACCGCCTCGTGATCGTAGGAAAAGACGCGGGCCAACTTCCAGCCATCTGGTTCCAACCGCCAGAACTGGGTGAACTTGGCCTTGCCCACCAGTTTTTCCGGGCCGTTCCCCTGGCGCTCATAGAAGACATGCTCCCCCTGCTCAAGCACGCCAACGCCGGCAATAGGGTGCAGGGTCATGCTGCCCGCCACCAACGCGCGGCGTGACCGCCAAGCGTCGGGAGCCTTTTTTGCCTCACATTGTTTTGTGTAGAGCTCGATCATCTTGGCAGCCGACCGCGCAACCTCCCCACCCTTATCATGATACATTTCGAAATCGGGGGTCAGCATAGCGGCGGTCCGCGTGGGGTCGCATTTTTCGAAGAATAAATCGAAGAATTCCGTATCGGCCTTTTCAATGGCTGATTTCAGTGCCGGCCCTTCGGGCAGGTCGATTGCGTATGAAGGAAATGAAATGATGGTCGAAAGTAGGATGGCGGAAAGAAGGTAGCGGCCCATTTGATATATCTCCCTATTGTTAACTGCATTTATTGCACAGAATATAGGTGGTTTGAAAAAATTGGAGCGAAAATATTAAAATGTGGACCATTTCGAAAACTCGCCACGATCCCGTCATCAGAAAATAATCTTGCTGAGGGCAGGTACAGGAATAATCAGGTCGCCCAAATCCGAACCAGCAACGCCGGGCCACCGGCGCAGACGATCACCACATCATCTTGTGACAGGGCCAGCGTGTCCCACTGGCCCAGACCGGCCACTCCCGCTACCAGCGCTATGGCGAATAGTGGTCCCCCCTTTGCCGCCATCGTCTCCCCTGCCCGTAGAGTCCGGCGCTCGACATGGTGACAGAAATGGCCCTGACGGGTCATTACGTTCAGATCTGTCACTGGGCCATCCATCAGGCTGGCATCCACCGCCATGTCGCCATCAAAGGCAAAGGGTGGATCTTTCGGTCCCAGCGGATGGCCATTCAATGCCAGACGACCGGACAAGACAGTCAGCGTACGGTCGATGCTGGGGAAGGTGGAAAAGGGACCATCCGCCGCCACCGCCGCCATGGAAAGCCGCCAGCCAAAATCATCCAGCCCGGCAGCAGCGGGAAAGACGGCGATTTCTGCCGTCACCCCGCCACCATTCTTCCAGGGCGTGCGGCGGTAATCTGCCGCTTTCAGCCATTGCATGGCCTCACCCCAGAATCCCCGGTAAATCCAGCCCCTTGTCGCGCGCGCATTCCAGCGCGATATCATACCCGGCATCGGCATGGCGCATCACGCCGGTGGCAGGGTCATTCCACAGCACCCGTTCCAGGCGCTTGGCGGCCTCTTGCGTGCCATCGGCCACAATCACCATGCCGCTATGCTGGGAAAAGCCCATGCCGACGCCGCCGCCATGGTGCAGCGACACCCAGGTCGCCCCCGACGCCGTGTTCAGCAGGGCATTCAGCAAGGGCCAGTCGGAGACGGCATCCGAACCATCCTGCATCGCTTCGGTTTCCCGGTTGGGCGATGCCACAGAGCCGCTGTCCAGGTGATCGCGGCCGATCACCACCGGGGCCTTCAATTCGCCCCTGGCCACCATCTCATTAAAGGCCAGCCCCAGCCGGTGGCGGTCGCCCAGGCCGACCCAGCAGATGCGGGCCGGCAGGCCCTGGAACTTGATCTTCTCCCGCGCCATGTCCAGCCAGTGATGCAGATGGGCATTGTCGGGCAGCAGTTCCTTCACCTTCTGGTCGGTCTTGTAAATATCCTCCGGGTCGCCGGACAGGGCTGCCCAGCGGAACGGGCCGATGCCCCGGCAGAACAGCGGGCGGATATAGGCCGGCACGAAGCCGGGGAAGGCGAAGGCATCCGTCACGCCCTCCTCCAGCGCCATCTGGCGGATGTTATTGCCGTAATCCAGCGTCGGCACGCCGGCTTTCCAGAAATCCAGCATGGCGCGCACCTGTTCGGCCATGCTGGCGCGCGCGGCGCGCTCCACCGCCTTCGGGTCGCTTTCGCGGCCCTTAGCCCATTGGTCCAGCGTCCAGCCGCGCGGCAAATAGCCGTTGATCGGATCATGGGCGGATGTCTGGTCCGTCACCGCATCGGGCCGCACGCCCCGGCGCACCAATTCCGGGAACACATCGGCCGCATTGCCCAGCAGGCCGACGGAGAGGGGCTTTTTCTCCGCACACGATTGGGCGATGAGGGCAAGTGCTTCATCAAGATTGTCGGTGGCGCGGTCCAGATAGCCCGTGCGCAGCCGCATATCAATGCGCGACGGCTGGCATTCCACCGCCAGGCACGAGGCCCCCGCCATCACGGCGGCCAGCGGCTGCGCCCCGCCCATGCCGCCCAAGCCGCCGGTGAGAATCCAACGCCCGGCAAGGCTGCCGCCATAATGGCGTCGCCCCACCTCCACAAACGTCTCATAGGTGCCCTGGACGATGCCTTGGGTGCCGATATAGATCCAGCTTCCCGCCGTCATCTGGCCATACATCATCAGGCCCTTGGCATCCAGCTCGTGGAACTTGTCCCAGTTGGCCCAATGGGGGACAAGGTTGGAATTGGCGATCAGCACGCGCGGCGCATCGGCATGGGTGCGGAACACCCCCACTGGCTTGCCGGATTGCACCAGCAGGGTCTGGTCATCCTCCAGCTTTGTCAGCGCCGCGACAATGCGGTCGAAGCTCTGCCAGTCGCGCGCCGCCCGGCCGATCCCGCCATAGACGACCAGTTCCTCGGGCCGTTCGGCCACATCCGGGTCCAGGTTGTTCATCAACATGCGCAAGGCTGCTTCGGTCTGCCAGCTTTTGGCGCTGCGCGTGCTGCCATGGGCGGCCTTGATGCGGCGGGAATTGTCGATACGGTTCATGTCCTGTCCCCTTCAAGCGCCCAGTCGCGGCAGATGGTAAGAATGCGGGTCAAGGCCGACACCATCGGTGCGGCATAGGTGGGATCAAAGGCGGGTGGCCAGTTGGTTGCATCCAGCGGCCATGCTGGTTCCGCCAGATAGCCCCGGCAGGCCAGTTCCATCTGCACCCCATGCACGCCATTGGCGGGCTGGCCGTAATGGCGGGTGATATAGCCGCCCTTGAAGCGGCCATTGCTGACGCGGCTGAACTGTGTGACGTCGCACGCCCGCTCCACCGCCGCCTGCAGGGCGGGGGCGCAGGATGCGCCGCTGTTGGTGCCGATATTGAAATGCGGCAGATCGCCGTCGAACAGGCGCGGCACGCGGGAGCGGATGGAATGGCAATCATACAGCACCACCCTTGGGTGCTGTTCGCGCAGCCGCGCGATCTCGGTGACCAGGGCCGCGTGATAGGGCGTGTGGTAGAGGGCGCGGCGGCGGGCCAGTTCTGCCGCATCCGGTTCCTGGCCGGGGCGGTAGAGCGGTTCGCCGTCGAAGCTGGTCAGCGGGCAGAGGTCGGTCGTCGCCTGTCCGGGATAGAGCGATGCGCCATCGGGCGGACGGTTCACGTCGATCACCGTCCGCGACAGGCGGGTACGGATGATGGTGGCACCCAGGTCGGCGGCGAAGGCGTAAAGCGCACTCACATGCCAATCCGCATCCTTGCGCGCCAGCCAGGGGTCGGCCAGCGTCGGCGCGATATCATCGGGAATGTCGGTGCCGGCATGGGGGATGGACAGGATCAGCGGCGCGTTGCCACGGGTGATGTCCAGCCAGGGATGAGTGTGGGGCATGGGGAGGTTCCTTGGTGGCAGTTGCCGTTCTCTCGCCCTTACATTCCGTCACCCCGGCGAAGGCCGGGGTCCAGTTTCGTAGAGCGAAGCGCTTGTGACCCTGGACCCCGGCCTTCGCCGGGGTGACGGTTGGAGGGAACGGGAAGGGTTTCAGAGGGGCAGAGCCCCCTCACCCCACCGAAGGCAACCCTTTGACCGTCGCCACCAGCGCCCCACCGCGTACCAGCCCCAAGGCCGCCTGAATGTCCGCGTGGAAATAGCGATCTTCCGCCAGGGTCGGGACATCCGCCCGCAGCCGGGCGCGGGCGACTTCCAGCACCGCACTGCTGGTCAGCGGCGCATGGAAATCACAGCCCTGCGCCGCCGCCAGCCACTCAATCGCAATCACGGCAAAGCCATTTTCCGCCATCGCCATCAGACGCCGTGCCCCGTGCGCCGCCATGGAGACATGGTCTTCCTGATTGGCCGAGGTGGGGATGCTGTCCACGCTGGCGGGATAGGCGCGCTGCTTATTCTCTGAAACCAGGGCCGCCGCCGTCACCTGCGGGATCATGAAGCCGGAATTCAGGCCCGGCTTCGGCGTCAGGAAGGCGGGCAGGCCGGACAAGGCCGGGTCCACCAGCATGGCAACGCGGCGTTCGGACAGGCTGCCAATCTCACAGATCGCCATGGCGATCATGTCGGCGGCAAAGGCCACCGGTTCGGCATGGAAATTCCCGCCGGACAGCACGCTGTCATCCTCGGCGAAGACCAGCGGATTGTCGGAAACGGCATTGGCCTCAATCAACAAGGTGCGCGCCGCCTGCCGCAGCAGGTCCAGCGCCGCGCCCATCACCTGCGGCTGGCAGCGCAGGCAATAGGGGTCTTGCACCCGCACATCATTGTCGCGGTGGCTGTCGCGGATGGCGGAGTTCGCCATCAGGCGGCGCAGCGTCTCCGCCACGTCAATCTGCCCCTGATGGCCGCGCAGGGTGTGGATGCGCGGGTCAAACGGCGTGTCGGAACCCTTGGCCGCCTCCGTCGACAAGGCACCGGTCACCAAGGCGCTTTGCAGCAGCCTTTCCGCCTCAAACAGCCCGGCCAGCGCATAGGCGGTGGAAAATTGCGTGCCGTTCAGCAGTGCCAAGCCTTCCTTCGGCCCCAGCAGCAGCGGCGACAGGCCGGCCGCGGCCAGCGCTGCGGCGGCCGGCTGGATCAGGCCCTCCACCGTCACCTCGCCATGGCCGATCATCGCGGCGGCCATGTGGGACAGCGGCGCCAGATCGCCCGACGCCCCGACGGACCCTTGCGCCGGCACCACAGGCAATATCCCCTTGGCCAGCATGGCCTCCAGCAGCGTCAGCACCGCCACCCGCACACCAGAGGCACCGACGCCCAGGCTGGCCAGCTTGAGCGCCATCATCAGCCGCAGCACATTTTCCGGCATCGGTTCACCGACGCCGGCGGCGTGGCTCAACACGATATTGCGCTGCAATTCTGCCAGATCGGCGTCGGCAATGCGGACAGAGGCCAGCTTGCCGAAGCCGGTATTCACACCATAGACGGGTTCCCCCTTGGCAATGATGCGGGTGATGGTGTCGGCCCCGCGCTGCACCTGGGCATGGCAGGCAGGGTCCAGCACCGGAATGGAGCCCTGATAAATCGCCCGCCACTGGTCCAGGCTGACGGCACCGGGGGTAAGGGTCAGTGTGGTAGGCATCATTGTCCCCTGAAAATGCGGCTGTGCAGCGGGTTGAAACCCATGCGGTAGACCAGTTCCGCCGGTCGTTCGATATCCCAGATGGCAAGGTCGCATTCCTTGCCCGCCTCCAGCGTGCCCACACTGCCCAGTCTGCCTAAGGCGCGGGCGGCGTGCCGTGTGACGCCCAGCAGGCATTCCTCCACCGACAGGCGGAACAGGGTCGCCCCCATATTCATCGCCAGCAGCAGGGAAGTGAGCGGTGCTGTGCCGGGATTGCAGTCGGTGGCCAGCGCCATCGCCACGCCGTGGCGGCGGAACAGGTCGATGGGTGGCAGTTTGGTGTCACGGGTGAAGTAAAACGCCCCCGGCAGCATCACCGCCACCGTGCCCGACTGCGCCATGGCGCGCACCGCCGCTTCATCCACATGTTCCAGATGATCGGCGGAGAGCGCCCCCAGGGAAGCCGCCAGGGCCGCCCCCTGCAGATTGGAAAGCTGTTCGGCGTGCAGCTTGATCGCCAACCCATTGCTCTTCGCGGCATGGAAGACGCGGCGCACCTGCGCCAGCGAAAAGCCAATCCCCTCACAGAACCCATCCACCGCATCGGCCAAGCCCTGTTCGGCCACAGCCGGGATCATCTTGCGGCAGACCAGATCAATATAGGCATCATGGTCGTCGGCAAATTCCGGCGGCACGGCGTGGGCACCTAAGAAGGTGGTGGCGATGCTGACCGGTCGGGCATCGGCCAGCGCGCGGGCGGCGCGCAGCATTTTCAATTCATCCGCCAGAGACAGGCCATAGCCGGATTTCACCTCAACCGTCGTCACCCCTTCGGCCAGCAATGCATCCAGGCGCGGCATTGTCTGGCGGATCAATTCCGCCTCATCCGCCGCGCGGGTAGCGCGCATGGTGGAGACGATGCCACCGCCCGCCCGGGCTATTTCCTCGTAGGTCGCGCCCTTCAGGCGTAGTTCAAATTCATGCGCGCGGTCGCCGGCATGGACCAGATGGGTGTGACAATCGATCAGGCCAGGGGTGATCCAACGCCCCTGGCAATCCGTCACAGTAACGGGGTTGAGGGCGGGGGCATCGCTGGCCGGGCCGGCATAAAGGATGCGGCCATCGCGGGCAGCGATGATGCCATCCTCCACGATCCCCAACCCGCCCAGGTCGGCGCGCATAGTAGCCAGACGGGCGTTTTTCCACAGATGATCAGCCGGTGTCATGCGCGCTGGTTGCTCCCTGATTTTTTTTGAGGCTTCAACGTCATCCGCGCGCCGCCTCCCTCTCTCCGTCATTCCCGCGAAGGCGGGAATCCATAACCAGGGTTAAGCCTGGACATTTCGGAACAAAAGGCACCGTCGCTTGGATTCCCGCCTTCGCGGGAATGACGGTTGAGAGAGCGGGAATGACAGAACAGAACTGCAATAGGATCAAAAACTCGATGGCGAGGTGATTGAAGAGCCACCCCTCCCTTTTATGTCTATACATTATTAATGTCTATACATTATCCTCACCCCTAGCCAAAAAATCCCCACGCCAAGGAATCCCGCCCGTGACCCACGCCCTCTGGTTCCGCCATGCCCTGCTTCCCACCGGCTGGGCTGAACAGGTGCGGCTGGAAATGGCGGCAGGCGTGATCACCCGCGCGGAAGCCAACACCCCGCCCCAGCCAACCGATGAGCGCCACGCCATCGCCCTGCCGGGCCTGCCCAACCTGCACAGCCACGCCTTTCAGCGCGGCATGGCCGGGCTGGCGGAAGTACGGGGGCCGGCAGCGGATAGTTTCTGGACCTGGCGGGAGGTGATGTACCGCTTCGCCCACCGCATCGGGCCGGACGACATGCAATCCATCGCCGCCATGGCTTTTGTGGAGATGCTGGAAAGCGGTTTCATCCGTGTGGGAGAGTTCCACTACATCCACCATGCGCCGGACGGCACAGCTTATGCCGATCTGGCGGAGATGGGCGGGCGGCTGGCGGCGGCGGCGGATGAAACCGGCATGGCGCTGACCTTGCTGCCGGTATTGTATCATTGTGGCGGCTTTGGCGGGCAGCCAACGGGGGAGGGCCAGCGCCGTTTCATCAACCGGCCGGACCTGTTCGGCCTGCTGGTTTCTGCTTCCCGCCGGGCTGTGGGCTTCCTGCCCGATGGTGTCGTGGGCGTGGCCCCACACAGTCTGCGCGCCGTCACGCCGGACAGCCTGTCGCTGGCCGTCGCACAGGCCGAAGGCGGGCCGATCCATATCCATATCGCCGAACAGATGCGGGAGGTGGCGGATTGTCGGGCCTGGTCCAACCAACGCCCAGTGAACTGGCTGTTGCAAAACATGCCGGTGACTAAGCAATGGTGCCTGATCCACGCCACCCATATGGATGGGTGCGAGACGGAACGGCTGGCGCGCAGCGGTGCCGTTGCCGGCCTCTGCCCGATTACAGAGGCCAATCTGGGCGACGGCATTGTCAATGCCGTGGATTATCTGGCCGCCGGCGGGCGGTTCGGCATCGGGTCGGACAGCAATGTGCTGATCGATGCGGCAGAAGAATTGCGCAGCCTGGAATATGCCCAGCGGCTGAAACACCAGGGGCGCAACATGCTGGCTGGCGGTGGCGGTTCCACCGGGCGGCGGCTGTTTGAGGGCGCGCTGGCCGGTGGCGCCCAGGCGCTGGGCCAGGGGCTGGCGGGGCTGCAGGTGGGGGCGTCGGCTGATCTGTTCAGCCTGGATGCCACCCATCCCAGCCTGACGGCCCGCAACGGTGACGGGCTGCTGGACGGGTTCATTTTCGGCGGGCGGTCAATGGTGGACATGGTTTGGCGGCGCGGGCGACGCGTGGTAAGCCAGGGCCGCCATCAGGCGCGCGACACCATCGCCGCCCGTTATCGCCGGACGATTGAGAAGATTCTGTCATGACCCTGGCCGAAACCGGCCCCGCCCCGCTGCACCAGCGCATCCGCGCCGATATCGAAGGCCTGATCCTGTCCGGCACCCTGCGCCCCGGTGAGCGCATCCCGGTGGAGCATGAGTTGATGGCGCGCTATGGCTGCGCCCGGATGACGGTGAACAAGGCCCTGTCGGCCCTGGCCGATGCCGGGCTGATCGAACGGCGCAAGCGGGCGGGCAGTTTTGTTTCCAGCCCGAAAATCCATATAGCGGCCTTGGCCATCCCCGATATCCAGGCGGAAATCGTCGGGCGCGGCATGACCTATGGCATGGAGCTGCTGCACCGCGCCCTGCTGCCGGCGGCAGAGGTGGCGGCCGACCGTATGGTGTTGAAGCGCGGCGGGCGGGCCTTGCTGCTGCGCTGCCGCCATCTGGCCGACGGGGCCCCGTTCGCGCTGGAGGAACGCTTGATCAATCTGGCCGCCGTGCCGGAGGCGGAGGGGGTGGATTTTTCCACCGTGCCGCCCGGTTCCTGGCTGCTGTCACATGTGCCCTGGACAGAGGCCGAACACCGCATCGCCGCCATCCAGGCGGGGGCGGATGGGGCGGCTTTGGGGCTGGCGGAGAGTGCGGCGTGCCTGCTGCTGGACCGCCGCACCTGGCGGCAAACCCCCACCGGCCCCGCCCCCGTCACCGCCGTGCGGCAGTTATTTCCCGGCGCCATGTTCGATCTGGTGGCGCGGTTCAGCGGCGGCTGAGGCCAGACCGGCGACAGATTGCCGTTTTTATCAAGTTTGCCTGCCGCCCCGGCCAAGCAGGTTTTCCCGGCGCATGGTTCCCTTGACCCCTGATAATCGGTGCCGCGAACAGACGGCACCGGACAAGGGTCGGGAGGAAAAACCATGCAGATTACCGCTGCCGTCATCCGGGAGCCGGGTGGCCCCTTCAATCTAGAACATCTGGAGATCGAACAGCCGCTGCCGGGCGAGGTGCTGGTGAAGGTGGCGGCCACCGGGGTCTGCCATACCGACATGGTGATGCGCGACCGGCTGTTACCGGTCCCCCAACCGGTGGTGCTGGGGCATGAAGGGGCCGGCACCGTGCTGGCGATCGGGGCTGGCGTCACCAAGGTGAAGCCCGGCGATGCCGTGGTGATGAGCTTCAATTCCTGCGGCCATTGCCCCTCTTGCAGCGACGCGGCCCCCGCCTATTGCCATGAATTTTTCCCGCGCAATTTCTTCGGCGCGCGCGGTGATGGCAGCAGCGGCCTGTCCCGCGATGGGGAGATGATCCACGCCAATATTTTCGGCCAATCCTCCTTCGCCACCCATGCGCTGTGCCATCAGCGCAATGTGGTGAAGGTGCCGGCCGATGTGCCGCTGGCCCTGCTGGGGCCGCTGGGCTGTGGTGTGTTGACCGGGGCCGGCACGGTGCTGAACGCGCTGAAGGTGCGGGCGGGATCGTCGGTAGCGGTGATGGGCGTGGGCACGGTGGGGCTCAGCGCCATCATGGCCGCCAAGGTGGCCGGCGCTGCCCGCATCATCGCCATCGATCCGGTGGCCAGCCGGCTGGATCTGGCGTCCGAACTGGGGGCCACCCATGTCATCGATCCGCGCGGCGGCGGCAATCTGGCGGAAAAGGTGATGGGCCTGACCGGCGGGGTGGGCGTGGATTACGCCATCGACACCTCGGCCCGGTCGGAGGTGATCCGCCAGGGCCTGATGATGCTGGCCCCGCGCGGGGAATGCGCCGTGGTCGGCGCCGTCACCTTCGGCCAGGATATCCCGGTCGATGGCGGCCATCTGCTGTCCGGCGGGCGCCGGCTGCGCGGCGTGGTGGAAGGGGATGCCGATCCGGAACAGTTCGTGCCGCAACTGGTGGCACTCTATCGTGACGGCAAACTGCCCTTTGACCGGTTCGTGCGCTTCTTCCCCTTCAGCGCCATCAATGAAGCGGTGGCAGAGTCCGAGGCCGGCCGGGTGATCAAGCCGATCCTGCTGATGCCCGGTACGGAGGTACCCAACCCATGAGCCTGGACCCCAATATTGCCGGGATGCTGGCCGAACTGAACGGGTCCGGCCAGCCGGACATGGGCAGCCTGCCCCCCGCCATCATCCGGCAGGTGCTGCATGATAGCTGCCTTGCCATGGAAGGGCCGCCCGATGCGGTGGCCCGGGTGCGGCGGGATATCAACCTGACCGGGGCCTCCGGCCCCCTGCCGGCCCGGCTTTACACACCGGCCGGGGCGCCGCCGGTCGGCCCCTGCCTGCTGTTCTTCCATGGCGGTGGCTTTGTCGCCGGCGATCTGGACAGCCATGACGGGTTCTGCCGCCGGTTTGCCGCCCTGTCGGGCCTGCGGGTGCTGTCCGCCAGCTATCGGCTGGCCCCGGAACACCCGTTCCCGGCGGCGCATGATGATGTGCTGGCGGTGCTGCGCCAGGTGCTGGCGGGGCAGGCCGATCCCAGCATCGATCCCGCCCATCTGGCGGTCGGTGGCGATTCCGCCGGGGGCAATCTGGCCGCATCCGCCGTGCTGGATGTGGCCAATGACCAGGGCCCCCGGCCCCGCCTGTTGCTGGCGATCTATCCGGTGGTGCAGTTCACGCATGAAACGGAAAGCCTGCGCCGCTGCGGCGAGGGCTATCTGCTGACCCGCGCCAGCATGGACGCCTTCACCGCCATGACCTTCCCCGATCCGGAAAGCCGTGGCAACCGGCGCGCCAACCTGCTGGCCCGGCCGGACCTGATGGAAGCACCGGCAACCCTGGTGGTGACCGCCGGTTACGATCCGCTGATGGATGAAGGGTGCGATCTGGCCCTGGCCCTGCGTCGGGCGGGCGTGCCGGTGGCCCATCACCATCACCCCGCCCTGATCCATGCCTTCATTCATATGAGCGGGGTGACACCGGCCGTCCCGCAGGCCATCGCCAAGATGGCGGCCTTTGCCAAGGTGGCCGTGGGTGGGTAATGCCAAGCTGCCGGCGGCAGCGCCCGGCGCTGAGGGAACAGGCACATACCAAGCTTGAACCCGGCTTTTACCCCGGTTCGCTAGGGTGGGATGATCCCACCCTGGAGAACCAGAGCCCCGATGTCCGCTGCCAACGCCCTGCCCATCGGCCTGCGCCACCGTGATGTTCTGTTCGCGCTGGGTCTGGTCTTCATCCTCACCATCCTGATCCTGCCGGTACCGGGCTGGATGCTGGACATGGGGCTGGCGCTCTCCATGGCGATCAGCGTGCTGATCTTGATGGTGGGGCTGTGGATCGCGCGGCCGCTGGATTTTTCCAGCTTTCCCACCATTCTGCTGATTTCCACCCTGCTGCGCCTGTCGCTCAACCTTGCCTCCACCCGGCTGATCCTGTCACAGGGCCATACGGGCACGGATGCGGCGGGCCATGTGATCATGGGTTTTGCCGATTTCGTCATGGGCGGCAATTTCGTCATCGGCCTGATCATCTTTGCCATTCTGGTGGTGGTGAATTTCATCGTCATCACCAAGGGCGCCAGCCGCATTGCGGAGGTGGGCGCCCGTTTCGCCCTGGATGCCATGCCCGGCAAGCAGATGGCCATCGATGCCGACCTGTCCGCCGGCTTGATTGACGAGACGGCGGCGCGCCTGCGCCGCAGCGAGCTGGAACAGGAAAGCCAGTTCTATGGCGCCATGGATGGCGCCTCCAAATTCGTGCGCGGCGATGCGGTGGCGGGGCTGATCATCACCGCCATCAATATCCTGGGCGGGCTGTTGATCGGTGTCGCCCAGCATGATTTGAGCTTTGCTGACGCTGCCCGCACCTACACCATCCTCAGCGTCGGTGACGGCCTGGTCACCCAGATCCCTGCCCTGATCGTCAGTCTGGCCGCCGGTATCCTGGTCTCCAAGGGCGGCAACAGGGGCTCCATCGATCAGGCGATGCTGACCCAGCTGGGCGCCTATCCCAAGGCGCTGGGCGTGGCGTCCGGCCTGCTGCTGCTGCTGGGGGCCACGCCCGGCCTGCCGCTGTTCCCCTTTCTGCTGCTGTCCGGGCTGGCGGGCAGTCTGGCCTGGTACCTGCCGCGCTATGCCGCCCAGCAGGAAGACCAGAAACGCCATGATGAGCTGATGGCCGCCAAGGCCCCCACGGCGGAAGAGCCGGTGGCCGACATGCTGCGGGTGGATGATATCCGCGTGGAACTGGGCAGCGGCCTTGTCTCCCTGATCCTGGACCCGGCCACCGGCCTGTCGGCCAAGGTACGCCGCCTGCGCAAGCGCTTTGCCACCGAATATGGTTTCCTGCTGCCCTCGGTGCGCCTGCGCGACAGCGCCAGCGTGGCGATGAACGCCTATGAAGTCTCCATCCAGGGCGTGATGGTCGCCAAGGGCGATGTTCAGGTACGCAAGATGCTGTGCATCGACCCGCGCAATGAAGGTATCGATGTGCCCGGCACCGACACGCGCGAACCCACCTTCGGCCTGCCCGCCCGCTGGATTGAGCCGATGCTGGCGGAAGAGGCGGAACTGAAGGGCTTCACCGTCGTCGATCCGGACAGCGTGATCACCACCCATCTGGCCGAGGTGATCAAGGAACATATGCCCATCCTGCTCAGCTATGCCGCCACCAAGCGGCTGCTGGATGAGATGGACCGCGAGCATCAGAAACTGGTGGCCGACCTGATCCCCGGTCAGGTCAGCCTGTCGGTGGTGCAGCGGGTGTTGCAGGCCCTGCTGGCAGAGCGGGTTTCCATCCGCAACCTCCCCTTGATCCTGGAAGGGATTTCAGAGGCCGCCGCCTGGACCCGCAACATCACCATGATGACCGAACATGTGCGTTCCCGCCTGTCGCTGCAGATCTGTCAGGCACTGACGACCGGGGAAGGCTATATCCCCGTCATCGTCGTCAGCCCGGAATGGGAACAGGCCTTCCTGGATAATATTGTGGAGCAGGGGGAGGATCGGCAATTCGTCATGCCGCCTTCCACGGTGCAGGAATTCCTGCTGGCCGCCCGTGCCCGCATCCAGGCCCATGCCACGGCGGATTACTGGCCCGCCGTGCTGGTGGCGCCGGCGGCGCGGCCCTTTGTCCGCTCGCTGCTGGAACGGGTCAGCCCCTCCACCCCCGTCATTTGCCATAACGAACTGCACCGCAAGGCCCCCGTCACCACCATCGACCAGATTTAAGGGCGGACGCGGCATGACCAGCGCGCTGACCGACCTGTTGACGGCGGAAATCTATGGTTTCCTGCTGGTGGTGGCCCGGGTGGGGGCCGCCATCTCCCTGTTGCCGGGCTTCGGCGAAACGGCGGTGCCGATGCAGGCCCGGCTGGCGGCGGCACTGGGGGTGGCGCTGGCCCTGTCCGCCGTGGTGCCGGGCCTGCCGCCGGCCCCGGATGCGGTTTCCGACCTGCTGGTGCAGGTGGCGGGGGAACTGGCGGCCGGGGCCTTTATCGGCATTTCCGCCCGCATCCTGTTCGCCGCCTTGCAGATCGCCGGGCAGATGATTGCCCAGTTGATGAACCTGTCCAACATCTTCACCTCCCCCGGTACCGGGTTTGAATCCGGGTCGGTGGCGGGGTCGTATCTGATGATGGGCGGGCTGGTGCTGCTGTTCGTCACCGACCAGCATCTGTCCATCATCAAGGCCTTGCTGGAGAGCTATAAACTGATGCCCCCCGCCACGCTGCCTTCCCTGGCGGGGCTGGCCAAGACCACGGCGGAGACGGTTTCCACCAGCTTTCGCATGGCGGTGCAGTTCGCCACCCCGTTTCTGGTGCTGGGCTTCGTCTATAATGTCGGGCTGGGGCTGATCAACCGCGCCATGCCGCAATTTGCCGTCTTCTTCATCGGGATGCCGATTGCCATCCTGGGTGGGCTGCTGGTGCTGGCCATGACGGTGGCTGTCATCGCCACCAGCTTCATCAGCCATTTCGCCAGCTTTCTGCACCGGTTCGGGGGCTGAGCACGATGAGCGAAGAGAGCGATGACAGCCAGAAAACCGAAGAACCCTCCCAACGCAAACTGGATGAGGCACGGCGGCGCGGCGACGTACCGGTCAGCCGCGATGTCGGCGCCATGCTGGTGGTGCTGGCGGCAGTGATCATGGCCGGCGGGCTGGGCCCGCATCTGGGAAGCGGGGTGATGACGCAATTGCTGCCGCTGGTGGAGAACCCTGGCGATATCCTGCTGACCAGCCCGGCCGATGCCTTCCACCTGATCGCAGAGGTGCTGAGCGGCGTGGGCATCGTGCTGTTGCCGGTGGCGGGGTTGCTGCTGGCGGCGGGGTTCCTGGGCGCGTTGGGCCAGGGCAGCATCGTGGTCGCCGGGGAGCGCATTCAGCCCAAGCTGGAGCGGCTGTCACCGCTGGGCGGGTTCAAGCGGCTGGTCTCGCTGCGCAATCTGGTGGAGTTCCTGAAAGGGCTGGCCAAGGTGGCGGCGATCAGCACTGCCTTTCTGCTGGTGGTGGGGCCGGAACTGCGCAAGGCCGAAGCGATGGCGCTGACCGATGCGGTGGCCCTGCCCTTGCTGCTGGCCGATGTCACGGTGCGGCTGCTGGTGGCCGTACTGGTGGCCAGCCTGCTGATCGCCGCCTTGGACCTGATCTGGCAATATATTTCCTGGCGGCGCAAACAGCGGATGAGCCTGCAGGAACTGAAGGATGAATTCCGCCAGTCCGAAGGCGACCCGCATCTGAAATCCAAGATCAAACAGTTGCGCCGCGACCGGGCGCGCAACCGCATGTTTGCCGAACTGCCCAGCGCCACGGTGGTGATCACCAACCCCACCCATTTCGCCGTCGCCCTGCGCTATGATCTGTCCAAGGCCCCGGCCCCCATCTGTGTGGCCAAGGGGCAGGATATGGTAGCCATGCGAATCCGGGAGACGGCAACCAAGTACAATGTCCCCATCGTGGAAAACCCGCCGCTGGCCCGCACGCTGCACAAATCGGTGGAGATCGGGGAAGAGGTGCAGCCCGAACATTACCTGGCGGTGGCCGAGTTGATCAGCCAGGTGCTGGCCATCAAGGCGCAGACGACGGTGGCGTGATATTAATCTCCCTCAGACGCCACCCCCACCGCCCGGTAATCGCGCGGAGCCATGCCATAGCGGGATTTGAAGGCGCGGGAGAAGTGGCTGGCATCGTTGAAGCCGCAGGCGAAGGCCAGTTCCGTCACCGTGCGGGTGCTGTGCAGCGGGTCACGCAGGCGGCGGGCGCATTCCTCCAGACGGCGGCGCAGGATATAGGCGGAAATCGCCTCCCCCTCCCCCGCTGCCAGCAGGCGCAGATAGCGTTCCGACAGGCCCAACGCCTGGGCGATGGACGGTACCGATAATTCAGGATCGAACAGCCTTTGTTCGATCAGGCGACGGGCGCGGGCGCGGTGGCCGTCGGCCAGCGTGCCCTCTGCACTGCTGGTGCCGAAATTCAGATGGCAGGCGGTGGCGAACAGGTCCAGCAGGGTGGCGGCCAGCCGCTCCCCCGCCTCCACCGGCAGCGGCCCGCCCTTTTCCACCTGTTCCCAAAGTTCGCCCAGCAGCCCGCGCACCATGCGCAACGGCCCGGCACTGCCGGATAATTGCCGGCCCAGCAAGCCATAGGGGGCGGGCACACGGCGGGTCAGTTCATCCGCCGGAATTCCCAGAATCAGGGTGCGGTTCTCCCCGATCAGGCCCAGATCATAAGGCGCAGCGGCATCGCACAGCACCATATCCCCCGGTCCCAGCAGGGCCTCCCGGCCATCCTGCATCGCCAGCACCCTTCCCTGCAATTGCATGTGCAGGAAAAATAAATGCCGGTTCGTGCCGGCGGCCTGGGGCCGGCGGCGGATGATATGGGCGGGAAGCGAATGGGCATTGGCCAGCGACAGCCGGCCCAGGCTGGTGCTGGCAATATGGTTGTTGAAAAGGTCCGGATCGTCCGGCACCACATCCAGCGGGGCAAACACGCTGGACATCACGCCTTTCAAATAATCCAGCTTGGCGCGGGCCGTCGGCAGCCCGACCGTGGTGAAAACATGCATACCGCCTCCCGCCCGCGATTTTATCGCTTGGGCGGCATGATGAGCATAAAGATATGCCGCCGTCACCTATCGAAATGACATGCTGCGGTGCATCTTAGAAGAATTCCAGATGGCTATGCCACCTCAGCCGGCTTCCGCCACCTGCGGCGGCAATTGCCAGGTCTCCTCCCCCGGTCGGATCACCCGGCGGCGGCGCGGGGGCGGGGCGTCGGCCAGATCGTTGCGGCGCAGCAGCACCAGCCGCAAATTGGCGGCGACCCGGCCGAAATAGGCATCGCCCTTGTCGGGCGTGCGGGAATGGTAATGCTTGACCGACCGGGTCCAGTTGCGCAGATCGCCGTGGAACTCCTTCAGCATGTCGGCGGCATAGCCGACATTGGCTTCTGGATCGAAGGCGGTTTCCAGGTCCGCGAAGGCCTTGGGGTGCCAATGCAGGTTCACCTGCATACAGCCGACATCAATGGAGCGCACGCCGCGCTTGCGCAGGGCCTGGACATGGGCAATGGCCGCCTGTTTGTCCGCGAAATAGCGGCCCTGGCCGTCGGCATTCACGGTCCAGGGCCAGACGGTCAGGCGCCCGCCGATCTCCCGTCCGCTTTCGGTCACCCCGATGGCGATCAGCAGCCGGCCCGGCATTCGCCGTTCCTTTTCCGCCTTGCGGATGGCCTGCAAGCAGGCCTGGGCATGGTCTTGCGCCGCCACCGGGACGGCCAGCCCGAAACACACCAGCAGCGGCAGAAACAGCCGCCTCATGCCCCACCGGGGGTGACAACATGGGTCAGCACCTCCGTCCAGAAGCCGGAGACGACATGGAACATGAAGGGCAGCGACAACACGATGGCCACCAGGATCAACACGATCTTGGGCACGAAGGACAGGGTGGCTTCCTGCACCTGGGTCAGCGCCTGCAGCAGCGAAATACCGAAGCCGACCACCAAGGCCACCAGCAGCGGCGGGGCTGCCGCCAGTACCACGGCCCA
Source organism: Niveispirillum sp. SYP-B3756 (assembly GCF_009495745.1). Classification (GTDB taxonomy): domain Bacteria; phylum Pseudomonadota; class Alphaproteobacteria; order Azospirillales; family Azospirillaceae; genus Niveispirillum. The sequence continues at coordinate 117,218 of NZ_WIDQ01000010.1, read as the reverse complement.
GATGCCGGACCGCAGCAGATCCAGGATGTCAGCTTCGGACATGGCAGCAGGCCCTCCGCCGGTCAGACCGGCATCCGCATGATTTCCAGATACGCATTCACCAGCTTGTCGCGCACGGCCACGGCGGCCTGCACCGTCAGTTCCGCCGACATGGTGGCCTGCACCACCTCCTGGGTGCTGGCCTTGCCCTGCAGCCCGGCGGCGGCGGTCTTTTCCCCCTGGCGGACGGTGTTGATGGCGTCCTTGACGGCATTGCCCACCAGTTCGGGGAAGCTGCCGCGCTTGGGCAGGGTGATGCCGGCCACCGGCTGGGCGGGACCGGCGATACCGGCCAGCTTGCCGGCGGCATAGGCGCTGGTGACGCCGGCGGTGGGAACGATGATGCTCATAATGCTCTACCTGTTCCGGTTTCAGGCCTGATCTTGATGAGGAGAACTCATCAAGATCAGGTACGGCGGCGACTGCCGCCGCGCGCCGCGTGGCGCGTAAGCCAAGCCGACGGATGTCGGCGCCGGCGACTGAGGTCGGGGATCGGTAACGATCACCGGGACATGGTTCAGCTGCGCAGCATGTCGATGGTGCGGCCCAGCATGGTGCGGGCCTGCTGCATCACATTCAGGTTGGCGTCATAGGAGCGCCCGGCCTCGCGCATATCCATGGCTTCGACGAGGCTGTTGACGTTGGGCGTCTTGATATAGCCGTTCTCGTCCGCTGCCGGGTGGCTGGGGTCATAGCGCAGGGTGAAGTCGCTTTCATCCCGGCCAATGCGCTTCACCTCCACCTTGTCGGCGGAAAGGGCGCGGTCCAGTAAGCTGGAAAATACGATGGTCTTGCGGCGATAGGGATCGCCGCCCGCCACCTCGGATGTCGAATTGGCATTGGCCATATTCTCTGCCACCACGCGCAGACGGGTGGCCTGGGCCTTCATGCCGGCAGCGGCAATGCCGAAGGAGCTGGTCAGATTGTCGATGGACATGGCCTATCCTATTCAGCGCGTGTTGAGGGCGAGGCGCAACATGCCGGCATGTTTCTGGAACAGGTTGGTGGCCAGATCATAGGCCTGGCGGATATCCGCCGATTTCACCATCTGCTCTTCCAGCACCACGCCATTGCCGTCGGGCGCCATTTCATAGGTGGCACTGCGGCGATCTTCCTTGAAACCGGCATTCTGGCGCAGCGGGGTCAGGTGGCGCGCATCGGTGCGCGCCTGTTCCGCATTGCCGCCGCTCATCACGGCCTGGAAATCGAAGGGTTTCAGGTCGCGTGCCTTCACGCCCGGCGTGTCGGCATTGGCAATATTCTCCGCCACCAGCTTGTGCCGGGCGGTGAGATATTCCATGCGATGGCTGGCCAGATTGAACAGGCCGATCGAATTCAAATCCATCCGCTGCTGCCCCGTTTGCGTGTGGCGTCGGTCGGGGCGGATGTTTCCATGCGCGGGCTTAAAGCGGCGTTTAAGCCTGTGCGGGCTTTAATCGGCTTTAAACCCCCGCTTTCAAGATGGGCTGCACATCACGCAGCAGCAGCGAAGAAGGCAGCCGCCATGACCATCCTGGCCGGGCTTTTGGCCGATATCCAGCAGATCGAAGGACCGCGCTTCCATGGACAGGTCGTCACCTGTTCCGGGCTGGCGCTGGAGGTGGAGGGGCTGGAACGCCGGCTTTCCGTCGGCGATGGCTGCCGGGCCTTCACCCGCGACGGCAAGCCGGTCCCGTGCGAGGTGGTGGGGTTCCGCCAGGGCCGCGCCGTGCTGCTGCCCTTCGCCCCGCTGGAAGGCATCGGCCTGGGATCGAAGGTGGAGGCCGGCACGGCCATGGGGCTGGTGCGGCCCCATGCCGGCTGGCTGGGCCGGGTGGTGGATGCCTTTGGCAAGCCGATGGACGGCAAGGGCAGCCTGCTGCGCGGGGATGACAACCGCAGCCTGCGCGCAGCCCCGCCGCCCGCCTTTGACCGCCGCCGCATGGGTGCACGGCTGGAAACCGGCATCCGGGTGATGGATAGTTTCGTGCCGCTCTGCCGGGGCCAGCGCCTGGGTATCTTCGCCGGGTCGGGTGTGGGTAAATCCACCCTGCTGGCCATGCTGGCCCGGTCCAGTGCCGCCCAGGTGAATGTGATCGGCCTGATCGGCGAACGCGGGAGGGAGGTGCAGGAATTCATCCAGGATGATCTGGGGGAAGATGGGCTGGCCCGCTCCATCATCATCGTCGCCACCGGGGATGAACCGGCGCTGGCCAGGCGACAGGCCGCCTATCTGACCATGGCAGTGGCGGAATTCTTCCGCGACGCAGGGCATGACGTGCTGTGCATGATGGACAGCGTCACCCGCTTTGCCATGGCCCAGCGCGAAATCGGCCTGTCGGCGGGGGAGCCGCCGACCACCAAGGGCTATCCGCCCAGTGTCTTCGCCGAGCTGCCCCGCCTGCTGGAACGCGCCGGGTCGGGGCGGGAGGGCCAGGGTGATATTACCGGCGTCTTCACCGTGCTGGTGGATGGCGGCGACCATGATGAACCGGTGGCCGATGCCGTGCGCGGCATCCTGGATGGCCATGTGGTGATGGATCGCAAGATCGCCGAGCGTGGCCGCTATCCCGCCATCGATGTGCTGAAAAGCGTCTCCCGCGCCCTGCCCGGCTGCCATTCGGAAGCGGAAAACGCCACCATGAATGGTGCGCGCAGCCTGCTGTCGCGCTATGAGGCGATGGAGGAGATGATCCGCCTGGGCGCCTATCGCCTGGGCAGTGATGCGGAGGTGGATCAGGCCATCAAGGCCAACCCGTCGCTGCAGGAATTCCTGCGCCAGCGCAAGGGCGAGAGCACGCCCAGCACCACCAGCTTTGAGGTGCTGGGCCAGATCGTGGCGGAAGTCACCGCCCCACCCCCACCACCACCGCCGGAACCGGAAGCGCGCAAGCCGGGTGCGCCAAGGGGCAAGCGGGGGTGACGTATTTTACTGCGGCGGCAGGGCATAGGCGATCAGCTCATCGCCGATGGGGGTTTCCATGAAATGATGACCGCCAGCCATGATCACCAGAAATTGCCGCCCCTCTATCTCATAGGTCATCGGGGTGGCCTGACCGCCAGCGGGCAGCGTATCCTGCCAGACGGTTTCGCCGCTGCGCAGGTCGATGGCGCGGATCAGGTTATCCGTGGCCGCCGCAATGAAGATCAAGCCGCCCCCGGTCACCACGGCCCCGCCATTATTGGGCGTGCCGATTTCAAATGGCAGACCGGAGGGGATGCCGAACGGACCGTTGCGGCGGGCCGTGCCGAAGGGCCGGTCCCACAGGGTTTTGCCGCTGGCAAGATCAATGGCGCGGATACCGCCATAGGGGGGCTGCTTGCACAACAGACCGGTCAGGGGCAGGCGCCAGCCGGCATTGACATTGATGGCATAAGGTGTGCCCGCCTGCGGATCGCCTGCGCCTTCAGCGCCGCTGCCCATATCGCCACCGCGCTCCTGGCCGCGCGGCGCCCAGCCCAGTCGGTCTGCCTCCGCGCGGGGGATCAACTCATTATGGTTGGGCATGTCGTTGTAATTGGCGATGATCAGCCCGCGCACGGGGTCCACCGCCACCCCACCCCAATCCGACCCGCCATTATAGCCCGGATATTCGATGGAATGCCGGCCCGAGGTCGGCGGGGTATAGAAGCCCTGGTAATAGGCTTGGCGGAACTGGATACGGCAGATCATTTGGTCGATCGGCGACATGCCCCACATGTCCCGCTCGGTCAAATCCGCCTTTCGCAATGTGTGATATAGTGAGAATGGCTGGGTCGGTGAGCGCTGTTCCGGTTCCACCCCGCCCTGGGGAACCGGTCGTTCTTCCACCGGCGTCAGCGGCTGGCCGGTGCGGCGGTCCAGAATATAAATATCGCCCTGCTTGCTGGGCAGCACCAGGGCCGGCACAGGCCCATTGGCTGTGTTAAAATCCACCAGCGTGGCCTGCGAGCCCAGATCATAATCCCAGACATCATTATGGACAGTCTGGAATGACCAGGCGACGTGGCCGCTGGTCACATCCAACGCCACCAGGGAGGTAGAGAAGCGCTTTTCCGCCTCCGTGCGCGACCCGCTCCAGTAATCCACGGCGGAATTGCCCAGCGGCAGATAGACCAGCCCCAGTTCTTCATCCCCGCTGGCGGTGGTCCACATATTGGGGGTGCCGCGCGTATATTGATCGCCTTCCACCGGCAGGCCGGTCAGGTCCGGGCGGGCCATGTCCCAGGCCCAGCGCAATTCCCCCGTCACCGCATCATAGCCACGGATGACACCAGACGGGGCCGACCGTTTCTGCCCATCCAGCACCTGATGGCCCAGCACCACCACGCCACGCACGATGGTGGGGGGTGAGGTGACGGAAACCATGCCGGGCACCACCTCCCCCATGCCTGCGGTCAGATCAACCGTACCGTTGGCGCCAAAACCGGTGCAGGGCTGGCCGGTGGCCGCATCCACCGCAATCAACCGGGCATCCAAGGTGCCTTCAATGATGCGTTCGGCGCACAGACCCGGCTGTGCCGGTGTCAGCGGGGCCGGGGTGTTTTCTGCCGTGGTTGCGGGAGGTACCGCATAATAGGCGACACCCCGGCAGGCAGCGGTATAGGGAATGGCGGCATCCGGTACACGCGGATCATGCCGCCAGACCTGCTTACCGGTGGCCGCATCCAGCCGGATCAAGATGTTCTTGGCGGTGCAGAGATAGAGGGCGTCACCGATCTTCAACGGCGTCGTTTCCGCCCCATACTTGTTTTTCGCCAGATCGCTCTGCGGCAAGTCGCCCGTATGATAGAGCCAGGCACGCTGCAGCGTGCCAACATTATCAGGCGTGATCTGGTTCAGCGGGGAATAACGCCGGGCACTGTAGCTGCCGCCATAGGCGGGCCAATCGGCCCCCGGGTGCAGCGGGGCCGGATCGGCCATGGCCTGCCTGCCAGACGGCGGCAGGGCGGCTGGGGCCAGCGGTCTGTCCCACCAGGCGATGCCGGCGCCACCCAACAGGGTCAGCAGCAGAATGGCTGAGACAGCGCCGAACACATGGGAGAACCGGTAACGGCCCGGCGCCAGCCCCGGCAGTGCCAGCACCACCAGGATGAGCAACACCAGCGGGCCGGCCAGACGCGGCACCAGCGCCCATTTGTCCAGCCCCACCTCCCAGAAGGCCCAGGCCAGCGTGCCCAGGAAGACCGGGATATAGAGCCAGGTACCCGCCGCCCGACCGGTAACGATCAGGCCACCGGCCAGCAGCAGCCCAATCCCCGCCGCCAGATAATAGGGCGAACCGCCTAGTGCCAGCAGCCAGCCGCCCCCGCCAGTGAGCACCAGCCCGATCAGAGCCAGCAGCAGCCCCAGTAGAAAGGTCAGCGGATTACCGCCGCGCCCGCGTATCTGTGCATCCCACACCATCATCCATCTCCCTGTCCCGGCAAAGCGATACAAGGGGAAGACAGGGGAAGATGGATCGTTCCATGACCAGGGAGCGCAGCCGCCCCCTATCGCCGTCCGCGCGGCAGGGTGACCGCTGCCATCAGCGTGTCGGCGTTGATCATCGACCGGCCGGAGAAAAGCTGAAGCACCGGGGATGTGCCGGTGCCCACGGCCCCCTTGCCCTGCACATCCCACATCATCATGAATTTCTCCACCAGCCGCTTCACCTCGGTGGGATCTTTCAGCTTCTTGATATCAAGCCGCTTTTCCAGCATTCCCACCTGCCGGTCGATATCGGCGCGCGCCACCTCCTCCGGCAGGCCAAAGGCGGTGCGCACCACCTGGGACAGGGCCTTGTCCGCCAGCACGGAATACCAGTTGCTGATGCTGCCCGCCTTGCGCTCAAAATAAAGCCCCAGGCGCAGCGCCTCGTTGGTGTTGCCGGCGGAGACTTCAAAGCTCATCCGCTCATACCGGCTGACGATATCCTTGATGAAGGGCGGGCTGCCGCGCCGCATGGTACCGGTATTATGGAGGCTGAAACTGACAGCCAGGGCCGTTTCCTTGGCGCCTGCCTTGACCGCGAAGGAATTGCTGTCGCTGGGATTGCTCTCCAGCACCTGGCGCAGATATTTCGTATCCGCCGCACGATCCCCCAGATCGAAGGCGGCCAGCACGATGCCGCGCAGCTTGGCATCCTTCAGCAGTTCATCCGCCCCGGCACCGGCCGACAATTTCTGCTGCACATAGCTGACATCGCTGCGCACCTGCCAGCGGGCGGCAAAGGCCCTCTTCTGCTGATCATAGCTGCGCATCAGCATGGTATATTGGTTGGCGCTGGACAGCGCACCAGTATTGCCCTTGGCCGTGTCCCAGGCGGTGAAGAAGGCATCGCGCAGCCGGCCCTGATCAACATCATTGCCCTTGTATTTGCCAAAGGGCATGGCCTTTTCCAGCGTGGCCGCCTGGGCCTTCACATCGGCCGGACCATAGGGCTCGGGCAGGCCAAAGGCCGTGCGGGCCACCTTGGCCAGCTTTTCATCGGCCAGCACAGCATCCCAATCCGCCTTGCCCGTCACGCGCCGGGTGAAATCCAGCATCATGCCCAGGGCTTCGTTCTTCTGACCCACATCCGCCTCGAACGCCTTGGTGACATAGGCGTCGGAGATCTGGCTGACGAAGGAGCTTTTCACCGTCGATCCGCCAAAATTGAAGGCGGCGGCCAATTGCTTGAAACGGGTATCGTTCAGCCGGCTGGCATAGGACCGGCTGTCCGACAGGTCGCTTTGCAACACCTTGCGGATCAGTGCCTGGGAATTGACCTGATCCTCCAGCCCGAAGGCCCGCATCACATAGGTATAAAGCCGCCGGTCCGCCATCAGATCATCGACGGACGCCACGGTTGGCAGCTTCTTGCGGGCATAATCGGCATCCGCCTTGTTCTGCTGGTCATTGCGCACCAGCCCCATCTGGCGGTCAAGGGTGGAGTTCAGCACCTGCCATTGTGACAGGGTGGAGCCATAACCGGCCGTGATGGTTGCAGCGCCATAGCCGGTGATGCTCACAGCTTGATCTCCCGGCTGGGGCTGTCCGCCGGCTCTTCCTGCAAGGCATAGCCAGGGGGAATGCGCAGCAGGATATCGCCGGTGCGCGGGTCGATCACTTCGGTGAAGATGCGCTGGGTCTGCGGGTCCAGCACCACACGATAGGGGCGGCGCTCGCTGGACGGTTCAGGCGGCGCTGCCGCCGCTTCCTCCTGGGCAGCGCTGGTCCCCCGCGCCTCATCCGCACGCGCCGACGGCTCCACCCGCACCAGCCGGTAAAGGCGGGACGGGTCGGACCCGGAAACGGGTTCGATCGGCTTGGCTTCTCTCATGGTCACTCCTTCCGCAGGCTCTGGCGTGCGGCGACGGGACCGGCCTTGCAGCCCTTCGAATGCGGGCGCCTACGCACCCACCGCCGCTTCTGACGGGGGTTCGACCGGGACAGCCGCCATAGACGGCGGCAGCAACATATCCTCATAGGCAATGACCGGCCGCAGGGCCGCCAGTGCCTTGTAGAAATCGCCTTCCCGCACATGCCGGTCGGCATCCGCCAGATGATGGGTCATCTCCGGATCGCGGATAGCCAGCCGCAGCTGGGTGATGAAGGTGGCATAAAGCGGCAATTGCTCTGCCGCATGTTGCGGGTCCAGCAGCATGGCCTGGATGGTGTAATAGGTGCGCTTGACTGGGGTGACGGCATCCTGCGGCTGCAGGATGCTGCGCCCGGTCATCACCTGGGCATGGTTGGCCACGGTGACCGTGTTGCGGTGGCGCCCGTTCTCGATCACCACCCCATTGACGATGAATTTTTCAAAGGGTTTCAGCTTCAGCTTCAATCCCATGATCTATCCCCCAGAAATCGGCGTCATACCAGGGGGCACAATCTGTGGCCCCTGGTACGGCGGCGACTGCCGCCGCGCCGCTCATGCGGCGTAGCCAAGCCAACGGATGTTGGCGCCGGCGATTGAGGCACTGCGAAGCTTGGCCATCGGTCAAGATTCGCAGCCTTTTGTATCATACCAACGGTCATAATTCATGACCGTTGGTACGGCGGCGACTGCCGCCGCGCGGCACGTGCCGCGTGAAGCCAAGCCAACGGATGTTGGCGCCGGCGCCTGAGGTGCTGAAAATATTGACTGACGGTCAATATTTTCAGCCGCTGGTATCAGTCGGGCCGGCGGTCGGTCAGGCCCTGGATAATCGCCCGGTTGACATCCACCAGGGGTGCCAGCGGCCGATCCGATTGCAGGGCCTGGCCGCTATAGCGATCCACCCACAGGCCCAGCGAGATCAGGTTGGCCCGCAGTTCAACCGGCAGCAGGTTCCCCTCCTCCCCCAGATCAGCGACCAGCGTGTTCCATAACATGCGATTGCGGGAAACGGCATGGATGCGCGCCTGGCGATCCTCCCCCCGCCCGGCGGACTCCAACTGCAGGGTGACCTGCTGGAAAACCCGTCGCTCCAGCTCCCGAGGGGCGGAGGTGTCCTTCATGGACTGTCGATAGGCCGTAATGCTCATGGACGCACCGTCCCTGGTTTTCAAAAAAATGGCCTGATCACCTTACGCGGCACATATTAAATGGCGATAAAGTATAGAATTAATCCGGGATTAAAATCACGGTCAGGAAATTTAGTATCATTCGAAAACGCACAATAAACGGAAAAATGGGGCCACCGTTTCCGGTAGCCCCAGACGCAAGAACAGGCTGCTATTAACGGAACAGCGACAGGATGTTCTGCGGGGCCTGATTGGCGATAGACAGCGCCTGGGTACCCAGCTGCTGCTGCACCTGCAGGGCCTGCAGACGGGCGGATTCTTCATTCAGATCCGCATCGACCAGGGCGCCGATACCGGTATTCAGGCTGTCCACCAGCTTGCTGGTGAAGTCCTGCTGCAACTCCAGACGGGTACCGACAGCACCCAGCTCGGCGGCATAGGCGGTGACCGTATCCATCTGGGTGTCGATTTCGGCCTGGATGGCCTTGGCCATGGCGGCGCGGTCAACCGTGGTGCCGCCGGCCTTCAGCGCGGCAGAAATGCCGGAGATGAAGTCGGTAACGGTCCCACCAGCACCCGCGGTGTAAGCAGCCGTACCGGTGGTAACACCGGTCACCGGATCGGTGGTCTGCTGCGTCACCGTGGGAGCCACCGGGGTGGCGCTGGCACCCAGGTTCTGCGCCTTGATGCTGTCGGTCACGGCCGACACGCCGGTATCGTCACGCTTGACCGAGACGACCAGGGTGGTGGTCTTGACGTTGTCCAGCAGGTTTTCGCCATTATAGCTGGAAGCCTTGATGGTGGACGTCACCTGGGCGACCAAGCTGTCGATTTCGTTGGCGATCTTGTCGTGATCGACCGAGGCGGACGTGGCCAGGGTCAACTGATCGTTGATCTTGGTCATCAGACCATTGATGTTTTCCACACCCACGCGGGCGGTGGAGACCGTGGCGGCGGAGAGCGAGATATTCTCGTTCAGCACCTTCAGGGCCGACACGTCGGACTTCATGGTGGTGGCGATCGACCAGTAGGACGAATTGTCCTTGGCGGTCGACACCTTCATGCCGGTGGAAATACGGTTCTGGGTGGTTTCCAGATTGGCGGTGGTGGAGCGCAGCGTCTGCAGCGCAACCATCGAGCCGACGTTCGTCAGAATAGAAGCCATGATCAATTTCCTTCGTGGATGGATTTGGATCTAGCGCCTTCTGACGCTGCCGCCCTGGCCCTGGGGGCCATCTGGCAGATGCCCACCTGTCTGGGACCGGGGCTGGGGCCTACTCTGGCAGGGAAAGATTAAACCCGGTTAAAAAAAGAAACCCCGCCGGCAAAACCGGCGGGGGTGGGAGGCGGGGAGGGCAAAAAGGCAGAACCGATGCGGAAATTTCTTCGTTTTCCCATCCGTTTAACCGTCATTCCCGCGTAGGCGGGAATCCATACGACAGCGCGGATTTTGGATTCCCGCCTTCGCGGGAATGACGGTGGTGAAATGCTCAGGCCTCGAAAAACACAGCTTATGTCTGGATACCCCCTCAAAACTTGTAGGAGACGCCCAGCAGATAGCGGCTGCCATATTTTTCGTAATTGATGGTGTTGCGGGTATCGTCATTCTCATAGGTCACAAAGGCCTCATCGGTGAGGTTGTAACCCTGGAGAACGATGGACAGCCCTTCCAGATCGCCTTCCTGGAACTCATAACCGATCTGGGCATCAACCAGCGTCTCGGCCTTGCCATTGCGCAGGGTGCGGCCTTCACCAAAGCCATTCACCTCTGCCCGGTACTTGGAGCGGTGCGAGACGGAGACACGGGCGGAGATGCCGTTCAGATCGTAATAGAAGGTGCCCTGCGGAGTCCATTTGGAGAAGCCGGGGATCGGCTGGCTGGAACCGGGGCCATCGGGCGCAATGCTGGTCTTGGTGTAACCGACATTGGCCGTCAGGCCGAACCCTTCCAGGGCCGGGTGAATATCCTCAAACGGCAGGGACAAGGCCAGTTCCACGCCCTTCAGCGTGCCGCCATCGCCGTTGACGGGGTAGGTATTGAGACCCAGATTGGTCGCCGGCGCCCGGTTGCCGGTATAGGCAAAGCCGGTAAAGTCGAAGACCGTCGCCTGCTTGTAGATATAGGTCTTCAAATCCTTGTAGAAGCCGTTCAGGGCAACATAGCCGGCCTTGCTGAAATAATATTCGTAGGTGACATCCAGCGCATTGGCCATCCAGGGCTTCAGCTGGGCATTCCCGCCTTCCGCCTTCCAGGCCGAGACATCGGGGTTGGTGTTATTGACGCGGGTTTCATCAAACGTGACCTTGGTGGAGGCGCGCAGCTCATCCGGCCGGGCACGCGCCATCTGCCGGGAGAGGCCAACGCGGATCTTATGATCCGGGTTGGGCAGGGCAAAGACCAGATTGGCCGAGGGCAGCAGCTCGGTATATTTCAGCCCATCGGTCCGCATGACGAACAGGCCGGGGCCGGTCACGGCAGCGCCATAGCTGCTCTGGTCGGTATGTACCACCTGCAGGCCGACATTCCCGGTCAGGGTGACATCGCCCAAATCCTGTTCGATATCGGCCTTGATGAAGCCGGTGACGATATCCTCGCTGAGATCCCAGGGGCTGACGGCGCAATCCACCCGCGGGCAGGCGATCTGGGTGTAAAAGCCATTGCCCAGCAGATAGCGGGGATCATAGGCAATGACATTGCCCACCCCGATGAAGGAAAGGTCGGCCGACCCACCGACCAGGGCGGCGGCGGGAATGGGGACGGACGTGTTGTGCTTGGGGTCTTTCACATTGGCGGTCAGCGCCAGATAGAATTCATCCTGACGATAGCTCTTGTCGCGGGAGGAATAATTGACCCCCAGCTTGACGGATTTCACCGCGCTGTCATCGAACTCCTTGGTGATGTCGCCACGCACGGCCCACAGCTTGTCATCAACATGCGGCTTGTTGAGATAGCCATCCTGGCCACCGGGCACCACATCCCCACCCCAGCCCTGCGGCCCGGTCAGCAGGATCAGCGACGGGTCGGCATAGTTCAGGCGGCTGGTCAGGCGGTTGCCATCATTGCCAGTGGTGAAATCCACCCGGTCGGTGGCCCCCACCCCGGCACGGCCGGTGCCGGCATAGGTTTCCAGCCGCTCGCTGTCGCGCTTCACCTTGCTGTAGCTGGCATCCAAGGCCAGGGTCCAGCTATCCACCGTATATTTGCCGTTCCAGCCGGCGGAGAACAGGTCGGACTTGGTGGTGCGCATATCGTTGCGGATGACACCCTTCACATTGTTGAAACTGCCCGCCGTCACCAGACCATTATCGACCGAGCCGACCACCGGGGTCAGACCACCCCAGTAGAACGGCATCTCCACGCCGCGCTGAATCTGGTCATCATCGAAATGGGAGTAATAGACATCCAGCGTGGTGGCGAAATTGTCGGTGGGTTCATATTCCACCGTGGCGGTCACGCCGGTGCGCTTCAGCGTTTCGGAATTCACCCGGTTCTCGATCCCGCCCAGCACGCGCGGCGGCGTGTCCTTCGGGCCGGCGAGCGGATAGCCCCAGGCACGGGAATATTTGGTCTGGGTCGGCTGGTTGATATGGGCCACACTGATGGCTACGCCCAGCGTATCATTGGCGAACTGGTCGACATAGGCACCGGTGACGCGATAGCCCAGCTTGTCGCTGTCAGGATTCAGCTTGCCATTGCCGGCCAGTTCGGCGCGGGCTGACATGGCCATCACCCGCTTGCCATGCTGCAGCGGGCGCATGGTGCGCAGGTCCACCGTGCCGGCCAGACCCTGGCCGACCACGCCGGCCTCCGGTGATTTATAGACCAGCACGCTGCTCATCACTTCCGACGGGTACTGGTCGAACTCGACAGAGCGGTTATTACCGGTGCTGACCTGTTCGCGGCCATTCAGCAGGGTGGCGGTAAAATCCGGCCCCAGGCCGCGCAGGCTGATCGACTGGGCGCGGCCATCGACGCGCTGGGCAGCGATACCCGGCAGGCGGGCAATGGCCTCCGCAATGGAATTATCCGGCAGCTTGCCAATATCCTCGGCCGAGACGGCCTCAACGATCTGGCTGGATTCCCGCTTCAGGGCGATGGCATTTTCCAGCGACTGGCGATAGCCGGAGACCACAATCTCATCAAGCGCATCCCCGGCCGGAGCCGTCTGGGCCAGCGCCAGACCGGCCGGCAGCAGCGAAATGGCGGCAACCGTGGCGCCCAGCGCCAGGCGCAGATTCTTGTGCTTGGACATTCCTACTCACTCCCCAAAGCGTCGGCGACGCCGCTTGTTCTTCGTTGAACCGTTGATTGGCCACCTGACACACAGGCAAACCGGCACCATTCCCGCCGGGGAGCGCCCTGCCCCTTCGGCGAATTGTCACGTCTTGTTTGGAAGTTGCTGAACATAACAGGGGTCAGGACCAAATATTACGGCCACCTCTGTTTACTTATTGTCAAACACTCCCCAGATTTCCTTGAATGGTTAACAGGACGGGTCGCTTTCTGCGGCCAGCCTTTGCCATTCCTGTTTCTTTGTCACCCCCGGCAAATGTCGGGGGAACTGGCTTGATCTGGGGGTAGTTTAGATAAAAAGCCCCTTCCATCGGGAGCATGAAAATACGTATGCAGTGATTTGTTGCAATGCGACGCATACGTATTCAGTTACCGACCAGCAATAAACTGGCGTCGGCTTGCAAAGTGCAGCCGGGATGCCCACTCTTCTGCCCTGGTTTCAGCAAGGGGTGGCGGCCATGGACAGGCTTCAGGCGATGCAGGTTTTCGTGCGGGTGGTGGATGCCAATGGCTTCGCCCGTGCCGCCGATACGCTGGGCCTGCCCCGCGCCTCCGTCACCACCATCATCCAGAATCTGGAAGCCTATCTGGGCGTGCGGCTGTTGCAGCGCACCACCCGGCGGCTGAACCTGACACTGGATGGCGCCGCCTATTACGAGCGCGCCCAGCGCATCCTGGCCGACATCGAAGAGGTGGAGGGCTCCTTCTTCGATGAAAAACGCAAGCCGCGCGGACAACTGCATGTGGATATGCCGAGTTCCATCGGGCGGTTGATCGTGGTGCCCTCGCTCTGTGCCTTCAATACGCTCTATCCCGATATCGAATTGAAGCTGGGGATGAGTGATCGGCCCATCGACCTGATCCAGGAAGGGGTGGATTGCGTGCTGCGGGTGGGCGATCTGCCCGCCTCTTCCCTGGTAGCGCGGCGGATCGGGCTGCTGTCACGGCTGACCTGTGCCAGCCCGGCCTATCTGGCGCGTTATGGCGTGCCGGCCTCGCCGGATGATCTGGCCCTGCATAAGGGCGTGCGCAAATTCACCACCCAGTCCAGCCGGCTCAGCGAGTTCCACTTCACCATCGATGGGGAAAACGCGGAACGGCCGATCCGCAGCGCCATCGCCGTCAATGACAGCGAAGCCTATGTGGCCTGTGGGCTGGAAGGATACGGGTTGCTGCAGCCGGGTCGCTTCATGGTGCTGCCCCATCTGCAAAGCGGCGCGCTGGTGGAAGTGCTGGCCCCCTGGCGCCCCGCCCCGGTGCCGGTGCATGTGGCCTATCCGCAGAGCCGGCAATTATCCCCGCGCGTGCGCGTCTTCATCGACTGGATCATCGGTATTTTCCAGGGCTGCCCCCTGTTGCAGGGGGAAGACGGCATGGCGGAGTGCGGAAAGGAGCTGATGGCAGCAAAGGATGAAAGCTGCACATTGGCCTGAATCGTGGTGCATCTGATGCACCACAGATGACGCATTACGCACTTTAAGCGACGGCCGATCCGGCGTGTTATCGGGACATCTTCACCCATCGCCGGACCTGACCGATGCCCACGCCCACCGCCAGCAATGCCGATCTTCTCCGCCGCCGCAGCGCCGCCGTGCCGCGCGGTGTGGCCACCGCCTTCCCCATCTATGCCGACCGGGCGGAGAATGCGGAATTGTGGGATGTGGAAGGCAACCGCTTCGTCGATTTCGCCGGCGGCATTGCCGTGCTGAACACCGGCCACCGGCACCCCAAGGTGATGGCGGCCGTGGCCGCGCAGGCCGAGCGTTTCACCCACACCGCCTTCCAGGTGACTGCCTATGACAGCTATATCGAGCTGGCAGAGGCGCTGAATGCCCGTGCCCCCTTCAAGGGTCCGGCCAAGAGCATCCTGTTCACCACCGGGGCGGAAGCGGTGGAAAATGCGGTGAAGATCGCCCGCTGTGCCACCGGCCGCAACGGCATCGTCACCTTCAGCGGCGCCTTCCATGGCCGCACGCTGATGACCATGGCGATGACGGGCAAGGTGCTGCCCTATAAGCGCGGCTTCGGTTCCATGCCGGCGGAGGTCTATCACCTGCCCTTCCCCGTAGCGCAGAATGGCGTCACGGTGGCCGACAGCCTGAAGGCGCTGGATTTCCTGTTCGCCGCCGATATCGGCCCCGACCGGGTGGCCGCCATCGTCATTGAGCCGGTGCAGGGCGAAGGCGGGTTCCACCCGGCCCCGGTGGAACTGCTGAAGGCCCTGCGCGAGATTTGCGACCGTCACGGCATCCTGCTGATCGCCGACGAGGTGCAGTCCGGCTTTGCCCGCACCGGCCGGCTGTTCGCTATCGAACATAGCGGCGTGGAACCCGACCTGATCACCATGGCGAAGTCGCTGGCCGGCGGCTTCCCGCTGTCCGGCGTGCTGGGCAAGGCGGAGATCATGGACAAGGTCGAGCCGGGTGGGCTGGGCGGCACCTATGCCGGCAGCCCGCTGGCCTGCGCCGCAGCCCTGGCCGTGCTGTCGGTGATCGAGGAAGAGGGGCTGTGCGCCCGCGCCGATGCCATCGGCGCCCAGATCAAGGCCCGGCTGGAAACGTTCGCCACCCGCAATGATCTGGTGCCGATCAGCGCCATCCGTGGCCTGGGCGCGATGATCGGCTTTGACATCGTCACCGACCGTACCGGCGGCGCGCCGGACAAGGAGACGACGGCGCGGGTGACCGCCAAGGCGCTGGCCGAAGGGTTGATCCTGCTGTCCTGCGGCACGCATGGCAATGTCATCCGCATCCTGGTGCCGCTGACGGTGGGCGATGCCGTGCTGGCGGAAGGTCTGGCCAAGCTGGAACGCGCACTCACCCTGTGACCCGCAGCACCTACCGGAGACGATTGACATGAGCAGTTTTCTGAACGATCCGGCGCTGCTGCGCGGGCAGGCCTTCATCAATGGCGTCTGGTGTGATGCCGATGATGGCGGTCGCTTCGATGTGGCCAACCCGGCCAGCGGCGCCGTGCTGGGTCAGGTACCCGCTATGGGCGGGGCGGAAACCGCCCGCGCCATCGCGGCGGCCAACGCCGCCCTGCCCGCCTGGAAGGCGCGCACCGCCAAGGATCGCGCCGCCCTGATGATGCGCTGGCATGATCTGATCCTGGCCGCCAAGGAGGATCTGGCCCGGCTGCTGACCCTGGAGCAGGGCAAGCCGCTGGACGAGGCGCGCGGCGAAATCGGCTATGGCTTGAGCTTTATCGAATGGTTCGCGCAGGAAGCCCGGCGCGTCTATGGCGATATCGTGCCGACGCACAAGCCGGGTGCCCGCCTGCTGGTGCTGAAGGAGGCTGTGGGCGTGGTGGGGGCCATCACGCCCTGGAACTTCCCCAACGCCATGATCACCCGCAAGATCGCCCCCGCCCTGGCGGCCGGCTGCACCGTGGTGCTGAAACCAGCGGAATCCACCCCGCTGTCGGCCCTGGCCCTGGCGGTACTGGCGGAACGGGCGGGCTTCCCGGCCGGCACCATCAATATCGTCACCGGCGATCCGGCGGGCATCGGCCGGGAACTGACGGCCTCGCCCATCGTGCGCAAGCTCTCCTTCACCGGGTCCACCCGGGTGGGCAAGCTGCTGATGGGGCAGAGCGCCGACACGGTGAAGAAACTGTCGCTGGAGCTGGGCGGCAATTCCCCCTTCATCGTCTTCGATGATGCCAATCTCGATACCGCCATTGCCGGGGCCATGGCCTCCAAATACCGCAATGCCGGGCAGACCTGTGTCTGCACCAACCGTTTCTATGTGCAGGATGGCATCTATGATGCCTTCGTGGACCGACTGGTGGCGGCGGCGGAGGCATTGACGGTGGGGGATGGCTGTCAGCCCGGCATCCAGCAGGGGCCGATGATCAATGCGGCCGCCATCGCCAAGGTGCAGGAACTGATCGCCGATGCGGTGGCCAAGGGTGCCCGCGTGCTGACCGGTGGCAGCCCCCATGCGCTGGGCGGCTGCTTCTTCCAGCCCACCGTCATTGTCGATGTGACGCCGGAAATGCGGCTGGCGCGGGAAGAGATTTTCGGCCCCGTCGCCGCCATCCAGCGCTTCCAGGACGAGGGCGATGTGGTGGCCCGCGCCAACGACACGGAATATGGTCTGGCCGCTTATTTCTACAGCCGCAAGCTGGCCCGCATCTGGCGGGTGGCGGAAGCCCTGGAATATGGCATGGTCGGTGTCAATGAAGGGCTGATCTCCACCGAATCCGCACCGTTCGGCGGGGTGAAGCAGAGCGGGCTGGGCCGTGAAGGCAGCAAATATGGCATCGATGAGTATCTGGAGACCAAATATCTCTGTCTGGGTCTGGATGAGTGAAGCGGCTGGCGGGCGGGGGGGGAGATGAAAATCCCGCCCCTGCCCGCCCTGCGTGCCTTTGAAGCCGTGGCCCGGCATGGCAATGTCCGCCGGGCCGCCGAAGAGCTGGGCCTGGACCATACGGTCGTCAGCCGCCATCTGCGCAGCCTGCAGGAATTGGTGGATGCCCAGCTGGTCCGCACCTCCCGCCAGGGGGTGGTGCTGACCCAGGCCGGCAGTGACTATGCCGGCCGAATCCGTTCAGCGCTGGCCGATATTGCCGATGCCACCCGCGATGTGTCGCAGGAAAAGCGGTCGGCCAGCCTGACCATCGGCTGCCTGCCCGGCTTCGCCCTGCGCTGGATGACGCCCCGCCTGCCGGATTTTCAGCGCCTGCACCCGGAAATCGATCTCTCGTTGCGGCCAGGGGATATCAAGCCCGATCTGGCCGATGATACGCTGGATGCCCAGATCGGCTATGGCGCCCCGGCCGCCGGGGATATGCGGGTCGCCGTGCTGGCGCGGCCGCGCGTCTTCCCCGTGGCCAGCCCCTTCTGGCTGGAAAAGCACCCGACCCTGGCCGATGATCTGGGCGGGCTGGCCAATGCCCCGCTGATCCATGAGGAAAGCCATGAGCAATGGCGGGTCTGGTTCGCCGCCGCCGGCCTGACGGCGCCAAAGGAACTGCGCGGCCCGAAATTATGGCACGCGCATCTGGCGGTGGAGGCTGCCCGGCTGGGCCAGGGCGTGGCCCTGGCCAACGAGTTGATCTGCGGCGCCGATCTGGCCAGCGGCGGTCTGGTGGAACTGGGCGCTACCAGCGTGGTGATGCAGCCCTATGTACTGATCGCCCGCCCCCGCCGCTGGAACGAGCCGGCGCTGGCCCGATTCCGGCGCTGGCTGGTGGCCCAGGTACGCCAGGATATGAGCGGCGCGCGGCGCGCGTGATGGGTGCGACGATTTTTCATCCCAATATAGCGGAAAATCGGATTCGGCGTCAGTCGCCCGCCACCGACTCATCCAGACGCGCCGGCCCCTGCGGAATGCTGGCCGCAGCGTGCTGCAGCGTCATGGTGTAAAGCCGGGCAACCAGCTGGCCTTTCTCCTGCGCTGTCAATGGCTTACCAGCACCCTGCTCCCGTCGCTCCACCGTATGGATCATAGCCGCCAGCAGGATATCATCGATCACCACCGGCGCGGTGTCGTTGGGCATCTGGCCGTGCATCATCTCCCCTACTCCTGAGAGCAGCCAGTTAATATCCACCCCCATGGCCGCCAGTTCGGTCAGCCATTCCAGCTTGGGTGGACCTTGGTCGGTTTCGTAGCCATTATAGGTGGAGGCTGGCAAATTCAGCCTTTCCGCCATCTGCGCACGGGTGGAAAAGCCGAAATGACGTCGAATGGCCCGCAGCCGGGCGGCGACTCTGTTCATTGCACGCCCCCCCACGGGTGGTGGCCGAATATATGCCTGCCAATGATTCCTCCCGTTAGGAGGGAGTGAAAATTTAGTTTAAAATCGAAAAATGAATCCCAATTTCCGTTGCGATTCGATTTTTTGGTTTGTAAGCTGCACGCCATGGCATGGATCTTCAACACAGGGGATGTGATGGCATCTGCCAGGTGGCAGGACCGAAACAGGGAGCAATCATCAGTATCGCGCTTCATGAGGCAGCCAGTCACCTTGGCGGCAGCTTGTTGCATTGCCTGCCTTGGCGGTTAGCACGCCCTGGTTTTTCCAACTGCGGTAGAGGCTTGCCGTTGCCAATTTGATGCGTCTATCCCGGTCGCGTGTAAATTGGTCCTGATGCCTATTTCGTATAGCAGCAGGCCGTCTCCTGAATTTAGACCGGTTTTCCGCCCGTTCAAACGGTTAAGCGGTGGCGGACCTCCGTGTCTGGTCAACAAACAAAAATCCAGCCAGTGGGAACCAAGGAAACTTGGAAAAGGCGATGGGGTGCGACCGCATCGACGCCGCAGGCTCCTCCCGTGTCTGCCGTCGCTGCACGAGGAAGGGCTGGAGAATGTTGGACAATATTCGAATCAGATCGAAAATCCTGCTGGTTCTGGTGTTCATGGCCGCTGTGGCGGGCATCATAACCGTGACCGGTACAGTGGGGTTAGGCAATATCGCCGCCGCAGTGGAGGGCATCAGCGTTACATCCGATGAAATCCTCTATGGCGCCCGCTTCCGCCGCATTGCGGTGGAAATGCAGCAGCAGGAATATCGGCTGGCGCTGAAGCCGGACAGCCTGTCGGAAATCCGGCAGAATCTGGTGAAGATCCGCCAGGATTTCATGGAACAGCATCAGGCTGCCAAGGCCACCGGGGATTCTGAACAGCAAAAGAAGCTGGCCGAAATCCTGCGCACCTTCGGCGACTATGAAAAAATCCAACGCAAGACACTGGAACTGGCGGCAACACCGGGAACCCGTCAGGACGCGTTGCTGGCCGCCATTGATGCCGATGCCGGCGCCCAGGCGGAATGGACCAGCGACGTCATGGATTATGTCAATTACACCAACGCCAAAGGCAAAAAACTGGCCGCCTATGCCGATGATACGGCCGACACGGCCTTGCTGTTGATGATCCTGGTGGCGGTCGGCGGCATTGTCCTTGGCATCGCCGGCGGCATCTGGGTGGCGCAGACCGGCATCATCACGCCGATGGCCGCCATTGTCGGCTGTCTGCGCCGACTGGCCGATGGTGACAGCAAGGTGGAGCTGTTCGGCACCAGCCGCCAGGACGAAATCGGCGCCATTGCTGGGACCGCAATCGTCTTCAAGCAGAACGCCCAGGCACGCGAGACGCTGGAAGCGCAACAGCGCCAGGAACAGGCCGCCAAGGAAGAACGGGCTCGCGCCATTGATGCAATGATTTCGCGCTTCGACAACGAAATTTCGCAGGCCCTCGGCGTGCTCAGCGGCTCCGCCACGGAGCTGGAGGCGACGGCGCAGTCGCTCTCTTCCGCCTCTGAACAGGTTTCCCAGCAATCCGGCATTGTTGCCTCTGCCACCGGGCAGGCGGCGGCCAATGTGCAGACGGTGGCCGCCGCCACGGAGGAGATGACCGGATCGATCCAGGAAGTGGCGCGCCAGATGACCGGTGCCCGCGATATCGCCCGCACCGCCTCGCAGGAGGCCGAGCAGGCGCAGGAAAGCATCCAGGGCCTGAACGAGGCCGGCCAGCGCATCAATGACGTGATCGCCCTGATCGAAAGCATCGCCGGGCAGACCAACCTGCTGGCCCTGAACGCCACCATTGAGGCGGCGCGCGCCGGGGAGGCCGGCAAGGGCTTTGCCGTGGTGGCGTCGGAGGTGAAGACCCTGGCCAACCAGACCGCCCGCGCCACCGACGATATCCGCAGCCAGATTACCCTGATGCGCGACAGCATTGACGGGTCGGTGCAGGCGATCAGCCGCATCGCCGAGGTGATTTTCCGCCTGAACGAGGTCTCCGCCACGGTCGCCGGCACGGTGGAGGAACAGACCGCCGCCACCGGGGAAATCAGCCGCAATGCGGCCGAAGCCGCCACCGGCACGCAGGAAGTCTCCCGCACCATCAGCGGTGTGCGTGAGGCGGCGGAAAGTTCGGCCGCCGGCTCGGTGCAGGTGCTGGGGGCATCGCGTGAGTTGGCCCAGCAGGCCGCGACCCTGCGCCAGGCGGTGGAGACCTTCATCCGGGGCGTGAAGGCGGCATGAAGAATCTGCCGGCACCCAAAAGAATGGCGGGGGCAGACAAAGCCCCCGCCAGCACCCCGCGCCGTCAGCACAGTTTCAGTCTGGCGGAACGGGTGGCCCGGCTGGCCTGGATGGAATGCGCCGATGGCGCCACCCGTCGTGACCTTGCCGCCAGCGCTGCCCGGAAGGCGGCGGCGGATAAGGCCGACAAGGCGGATTAGCCGGGGGGCTGGTCCCCCCGTGGCACCATGCCGCCACCGGCCCAGGCTTGCGATCCGTCCCAGGGCAGCCTATCTTTCCCAGCGATGAGACGGTTTGATCGGATATGGCGGCGCCATGCCGCCTTGCGCCTGCTGGTGGCGCTGCTGGGGTTGCTGGCCCTGGCGGCGATGCCGGTGCGCGCCCTGTCCGTCAATGCAGCCCACCATGCGGCACCGATACCCGTCGGCACCATGGCCACCATGGAGGATCAGGACTGTCCGCTGCATCAGGCGGCCCGACAGGCCATTTCCCATCAGGACCATGGCAAGGCCATGGCGGATAATGCCGGCAAAGGGGCCGGCCCCTGCTGTGTGGCCTGGTGTGTAGCCGCGGCCCTGCCGGGATCACCGTTGCCGGTGCTGTTCCCGCCGCCGGCCCGGCTCAGCCCGCCGGCAGCCCTGGCCGACCATGATGGTCGGCACCCGGCCCCGCCTTTGCGGCCGCCGCGCGGGTGATGTGCGGGGGTGGCTTGCCGCCGCCCCGCCCTTCGCCCACCGCCAAAACCTGCATAAGACGGAGCCTTTGCCATGAAGGCCATTCTCCCCGGCGCCTTGCTGGCGCTGAACCTGTTTGCCATTCCGGCTGCCCTTGCCCAGCATGAGGCACACCAGCACGCCGCCCCCACAGCCACGGCCGCCATCGGCCAGCCGGGCAAGGCAGGGGCCGCCAGCCGCACCATCGCCATCACCCTGTCCGACATGGCCATCGATCCGGCCAGGATCGCCGTGCATCCGGGTGAAACGGTGCGCTTCCAGATCACCAACAAGGGCCAGTTGCTGCACAGTTTCGTCATCGCCAGCCAGGACGGCCATGGCGAGCGGCAGGCCATGATGGGCATGATGCTGGACCATGGCATGGTCACCGATACCGCCATCGTGCCCGCCATGATGAACATGAAACATGATGGGCACGAGATGGCGCATGACCATACCGGGCTGGTGCTGGTGGAACCGGGCAAAAACGCCGAGCTGGTCTGGACCTTCCCGCAGGGCGGGGTGATCGAGGCCGCCTGCGACATGCCCGGCCATTATGAAGCGGGCATGGTCTCCCGCCTGACCATCGACCATGACGGTCATTGAACGGGGGCCGATATGCCGATCAAGCAAACGGGCCTGTCGCGGCGCGACGCCCTGAAACTGACCGCCTTCGCCGGGCTGGCGGGGGTGGCCATGGTCTATCCCGGCCGCCGCGCCTTTGCCGGGCTGAAGGAGACCACGCTGCTGGTGACGGAAGGTCGCATCACCATCGATGGCGACAGCTTCCCCGCCATCACCATGGGCGGTGGCGTCCCCGGCCCGACGCTGTACTGGCGGGAGGGAGAGGAAGTGCTGGTGCAGGTGGAAAACCGGCTTTCCGAACCCACCTCCATCCACTGGCACGGGCTGCTGCTGGAAGGGGTGATGGATGGGGCGCCGGGCTTCAACGCCTATAGCGCCATCGCACCGGGGGAAAGCTTCACCTATCGCATCAAGCTGCGCCAGTCCGGCACCTACTGGTATCACAGCCATTCCGGCGGGCAGGAACAGCGCGGCATGTATGGCGCCATCGTCATCGCCCCCGCCACGCCGGACCCGGTCAAGGCCGACCGGGATCATGTGCTGCTGCTGTCCGACCATACGGCGGACCACCCGGACCATATCCTGCGCAAGCTGAAGGTCAGCGAAGGCTATTACAACCGGGGCAAACGCACCCTGTCCGACCTGTCGGCAGATATCGGCCGCGACGGGCTGGCCGCCGCCTGGAAAGACCGGCAGGACTGGGGCGATATGCGCATGGACCCGACCGATCTGGCCGATGTCACCGGTTATCGCTTCCTGGTCAATGGCAAGGGCATCGGGGATAACTGGACGGCCCTGTTCAAGCCGGGGGAACGGCTGCGGCTGCGCATCATCAACGGATCGGCGATGAGCATCTTTGACGTGGCCATCCCCGGTCTGGCCATGATCGTGGTGGCCGCCGATGGTCAGAATGTGCTGCCGGTGAAGGTGGATGAATTCCGCATCGGCGTCGGTGAGACCTATGACGTGATCGTGCTGCCGACGGAGGATCGCGCCTATACGCTGATGGCGGAGCCGATCGACCGCAGCGGCTATGCCCGCGCCACCCTGGCCCCCCGGGAAGGGATGCAGGGGGAGATTCCCCCGCTGCGGCCCCGCACCCTGCTGACCATGGCCGATATGGGGATGCATGGCGACCACGGCAGCATGGATCACAGCACTATGGATCATGGGGCGATGGACCATTCATCAATGGACCATGCGGCCATGGGGCACGCCATGCCGATGACACCAGCCGCCCAGGAAGGGTCACCCAGAGGCTGGGAGCAGGCGGGCACGCCGCCGGGCAAACGGGCCCTGCGCTATGCCGACCTGAAGTCCTTCACCCGCAACCCCGATGCGGCAGCGCCAACGACGGAAATCGCCCTGCGGCTGACCGGCATCATGGAACGCTATATCTGGACCCTGAACGGCCACAAGTTCGACCATGGCGACCCGATCCGGGTGCGCTATGGGGAGCGGGTGCGGCTGCGCTTCATCAACACCACCATGATGGCCCATCCCATGCACCTGCATGGCATGTTTTTCGAGCTGGAGAACGGCCAGACCGACCGGATGCCCCGCAAGCATGTGGTGATCGTGCCACCGGGCAAGGAAGCATCGGTGGTGCTGACAGCGAACGAGCCGGGGGACTGGCCGCTGCATTGCCACCTGCTGTTCCATATGAATGCCGGCATGATGACACGTTTCATTGTCGATCCCCCCGCCCCGGCGGCGCGGTCATAACGGGAGGGATGAAAATGATGAAAAGGATGATCAAGGCCACCCTTGCCATGGCGGCACTGGCCCTGCCCCTGCCCGCCACGGCGATGGAAGGGCATGGCGACATGCTGATCTGGCAATTCACCATGGATCAGTTGGAACAACGCTGGCATCAGGGCCAGGACAGCACCGCCTGGAAAAGCAATGGCTTCATCGGCGGTGATGTCAGCAAACTGCGGCTGAAAAGCGAGGGCGATGTCAGCGATGGCACCGTGGAGCATCTGGAAGTCCAGGCGCTGTACAGCGTGATGGTGCATGATTTCTGGGATTTCCAGGCGGGCATCCGCCAGGATTTCCGCCCCCAGCCGCAGACAACCCATCTGGCCATCGGCTTCCAGGGGCTGGCCCCGCAATTTCTGGAGGTGGATGCCCAGGCCTTCCTGTCGCAGCGCGGCGATGTGACGGCACGGCTGGATGTGGAAACCGACCTGCCGCTGACGCAGAAACTGATCCTGCAACCCCATGCAGAGGTGGAACTGGCAGCACAGAAGGTGCCGGAGACCGAGACCGGTGCCGGGGTTTCAGAGATGAAACTGGGCCTGCGGCTGCGCTATGAGCTGGTGAAGGAATTCGCCCCCTATATCGGCCTGGCCTGGGAACGCAAGCTGGGGGAGACGGCGCGGCTGGCAAAGGCCGACGGGCATGATCCGGACGATCTGCGCTTTGTCACGGGCCTGCGTTTCTGGTTCTGAGGCCTTCCCCTTGATACCAGCGGTCATCTTTGATGATCGCTGGTATAGTCCCCTTGATAAACCCGAAAACGGGTAGGGCGATCAGGGGTGGAACGCGATGCAGGCTCTCGGGCTTGGCGGCAAGATCGGCTATGGGATCGGGGATTTCGGGCTGAACCTTTATTGGCAGTCCATCCTGGTCTTCATCGTCTTTTTCCATGTGGATGTGTTGGGGCTTTCCGCCTGGACGGCGGGGGTCTGTTTCTTCATCGCCGGTCTGTGGGATGCCGCCATGGACCCGTTGATGGGGACCTTGTCTGACAAGGCACGCAGCCGATGGGGGCAATATAGGCCTTTCATCCTGTTGGGGGCGGTGCCGTTGGCAGGCGCCTTCACCCTTTGCTTCAGCCCGCCATCCTGGCTGGTGCCAGGCAGTGCGGCCATGGTGGCTTTCGCGCTTGCCAGCCATATGCTGCTGCGAAGCTGCTACAGCGTGGTGGGCATTCCCTATTCCTCCCTGACAGCGGCAATCACCAGCGATACGGAGGCACGGGCCAGCCTGACCGGGTGGCGGATGCTGTTCGCCTTCATGGGCTGTACGGCAGTGACGGCGCTGCTGCCATTGCTGGCGGCCTGGTTCGGCCAGGATGGCGGCAATGGCTATGGGCCGGCGGCGGCCATCATCGGCGCCATGTCGGTGGTAGCCCTGCTGATCTGCGGGCTGTCCGTGCGTGAACAGGCACGGCCGGCCGTGGTGATGCCGGCAGAAGCACCAACAGGCGGCAATGGTTTTTGGGCTGCCATCGGGCGCAACGGGCCCTTGCTGCGGCTGATGGCGGCCACGCTGGTGATGCAGCTGGGGCTGGGGGTGCTGCTGCGCAACCTGCCCTATCTGATGAAATATGATCTGGGCAATGCCGCGCTTTCAGGCACGGCCCTGCCCTGGCTGACGCTGCTGGGGGTGGCCAGCGTGCCGGTCTGGGTAACGGTGGCCAAACGCTGGAACAAGCGCATCCTCTGGCAATGGGGCAGTGCGGTGGCAGCGCTGGGGGCGCTGGGGCTGATGCTGGGCAGCGGGTTGTGGCCGACGCTGATCTGCCTGGGGCTGGTCTTTATCGGCCATACCGCTCATGGGGTGGCCACCTGGTCGATGCTGCCGGACACGGTGGATTATGGCCAGTGGCGCAGCGGTCGGCGGGATGAGGCGAAGATTTACGGCATCGCGTCCTGCGTGCTGAAACTGTCGCTGGGGGCATCAGGCATTGTCGCCGGCTGGGCTTTGGATCTGGTGGGCTTTGTGCCCAATGCCGATCAGGCCCCGCAGACGCTGGAACAGTTCCGCCTCCTGGCAGGGCTGCTGCCGGCAGCGGGGCTGGCAGCATCGGCGGCGCTGATCTGGCGCTATCCGCTGGATGCCCAGTCACACCGGCAGATTCTGGGACGGCTGGCAGCCGGGGCGTGAGGGAAGGCCCCCACGCCCCAACGGATCGGCCCATCCCTTTATACCAATCTCCCTTGATCGTGACCGATCCAGGGAGATTTTGTGTTCCCTCACGCGCCGGGCGCTGCCATCCGGCAGCTTGGCTTCACGGGGCGCATGAGCGCCGGGCTGGCGGTCGCCAGCCTCCAATCTGCCAAGGGTCAAGCCCTCGGCAGATTGGTATTACTGGCTGTGAATTTCCACCTCCAGCAGCTTGGGCGCCGGGAAATCCGGCTGGGTGGTTGGCGGGGCCAGACGGATATCCAGCTTGGCACCCGGTGAGCGGGCGAAGCGGGAAGCGGCCAGCCGGCTGGGCAGCGGCACCACGAAGGTGACACGATTGCCCCCCGCCTTCGCGGCATGGGCGGCATGGGCCGGACCATGCGCTGCCACCCCGCCAAAGAAGGAAACGGTACCAGCATAATAGGGGCTGTCCGCCCCCACCGTCTTCACATCCGCTGGAGCGTTGACCAGCACATCATACTGGCGCGGCGCATCACCGTCAGAAGGCCGTTCAAAACTGATGGTCGCCAGCAGCCGGCCAGCCGGGGCCGACAAGGTGACCGGGCCACCATCCTTGGCAGCGCCCAGCAGAACCGGGGCCGCCCCTTCCGCCACCAGAGTGGAGACCGGGACATATTTCACCAGACTATCATAGCGATAGCCGAAACGATGAGGGTCGATATAGTCACCCGCCTTGCCGTCCAGCACATAGTTTCCTTCGGCATCGACAAAGAACAGGAACGGATCTTTGGCGAATGCGACAAAATCGTTGCCTTGCGGCAGGAAAGGCAGATGATATCTCTTCTGCTTGGCCGTCCAGCTTTCCCACAACCGATCCATATTGGCATGGTGCAGGAAGAAGATCGGATCAACCGGGGACAGGTTA
Source organism: Niveispirillum sp. SYP-B3756 (assembly GCF_009495745.1). Taxonomy (GTDB): domain Bacteria; phylum Pseudomonadota; class Alphaproteobacteria; order Azospirillales; family Azospirillaceae; genus Niveispirillum. The sequence continues at coordinate 90,365 of NZ_WIDQ01000010.1, read as the reverse complement.
TTGGTCATATTGCCAAAGGGGCCCGGCGACCAGTTACCCGGTCCATCAAAGGCGCCACCGATGAAATTATGCACATGGTTGTGCGGCTGCCCCTCCAGAATGGAGAAGAAATCCCCCTGGTGGCTCATCGGGGCCGCATTATGGGAAGCGGTGCGAACGCTGGTAAAGCTGGTTTCTTCGTCCGACGCATTGAAATGGACCGGCGCCAGCCCCCGGTTCACATTGTCCGTGCTGCATTCCAATTTCAATTTTTCAGGCAAGGCGCGGTTATCAATCGGCACGTAGCGCGCCTTTTCGGTGATGGCAAATGCCTGATCGCCAATATTATATTTCTGTTTGACGGGATCCCACCCCATCACCGCCTTCCACATATCATCGAAGCTTTCATAGCCGCGCAGCTTTTGCTGAGCCAGCTGTTCCGCATTCAGTGTCTTCCAATAGGCTTCCAGGCCCGGCTTCACCTCCCGCTCGAAAGTCGGCAAATCCTTGGCAAATTTGGCAAAAGCCTCATTCGTCGGCGTCAGCACATCGGCGAACATGGAAAGGGGCAGTTCCTGCAACTGCGACCAATCCCAGTAGGGGAAGGCAAAATTCGGGTTCTTGGAATATTTGCGTACCGTCTGTTCAAAGTAACCGACATAGCCCCGGTGCCAGACATAGAACCACCAATTGCCATGCGGGCAATCCATCATATGCACAAAGGCGTTACGGAACCAGTTATGCGGATGCGAGATCGGCAGCTCCAGCATCTTCCGCACGGCCACGGCATAGCTTTTCAGCATTTCCTGGCCCATTTTGCTGGTCACATTAAAGCGCACCCAGCGGGAAGGGTTTGGCAATGCCTGGGCCGGCACGCTCAGCGCGCCCAGACCAGCAATAGCAGCCGTACCGGCCAACAGGCCACGACGTGAAACACGCATCTGCGACTCCCCCTCTTATTTCCATAAGGGCGCAGAGAATATTCCATACTCTCCAATAAGTCACATGCATTTACACGCTTGGGTAGATTTTTGCACCCAACCAATACGACTGAAAGAGGATTTTTTGTAGGCAATGTTGTCTGCTACGCCAGATGGGCAGGGGCAGCCCCCCGCCATGAGACACGCGGCGGCTGACACGCTCCCTCTTGAAGGCGAGAACCCATTGTCTTACTCCTCCAGCAGCCAGTTCCGTTGCGAGAGACCATGCCCTTCTATCAGGATGAACAGGATCATCTGTTCTGGCACGGCGCTTTCCAACCCGTGATTAGCCCCGGCCTGGCGGATGAGGAGCGGCGGATTTGGCCCGTGATCCGGCAAATCCGCCCGGAGCGTCAGGGGGCATTCCTGCGCCTTTGTCAGGTCAATGCAGCCCTGTGTGCAGGGCTGTCTCTGGCGGGGCTTTGGCTGCTGCTGAATGGCCAGGAATTCTGGGGGGTAGAGACTGCCATCGCTGCCTTAATGCTCGCCACAGCAGGTCCAAGCACATTCAGCATGTGGGCTGGGGACGACGCGCGATTTTCCCAGCCCGTGCGGCTGACCGCAGACAAGGTGAACCCCTTGTTGCAGGCGATGCTGGCACTCGCCTCAGGCCCGGTGATGTTTGCCTGTGCCCAGCATTTCACCGGTGATGCATTCTGGGCGGGACTGGCCGCCATGGGCCTGATGCTGGTGCATGGCCTGCGCTTTGCCCGGATCTGGCAACAGGCGCAGGCACAGGGAAGACAGTGAAAAAGCGGGGCGCATTTCCATACCCCGCGCGGTGATCAACGCCGCCGGGCGCCGCCCTCGCTCCAGCCCATGCCCCGGCTGATCTGGCGGGCTGTTTCCTTCACCGTCTCCACCAGTTCCTGCATCCGCGCATCGCTCATATATTGTGCGGCGCTGGACAGGCTGATGGCGGCGATGATCTTGCCATTGGCGCCCCGGATGGGGGCGGCAACGCAGCGGATACGGTCTTCATTTTCTTCCAGGTCAAAGGCATAGCCGCCGGCGGCATAGGCCTGCATCCGCTTCAGCCAGACCGGCCAATCATCCATGGCCCAGTCACGATCCGCAAAGAAATGCTGCCAGCGGGCCTCTGTCTCATCCAGAATCAGGGCCTTGCCCAGACCGGTGGAGGCGATGGGATGACGTTCCCCAACGCGGGAGCCGATTTCGATGCGGCGGCGGCCGGGGATCTTGTCCAGATAAAGCGCATGGTCGCCATCCAGGATGCCCAGATGCACCGTGTCTTCCGTGGCGGCGGCCAGATCTTCAATATGCGGGCGGGCGACACGGGGAATGTCCATCTGCCGCTGCGCCAGATAGCCCAGTTCCAGCAGCTTCGGCCCCAGCTGATAGCCTTCACGCGGAGTCAGCACCAGAAAATCCCGCTCCACCAGGGCCGCGGCCAACCGATGGGTGGTGCTGCGCGTCAGGTCCAGCCGCTGGGCCAGCTTGGCCAGGCTGATCGGCCCCTCTGCCACCGCTTCCAGCACATCCAGGCCGCGCAGCAGGGTCTGGCTGCCGCTGGGGGTGGCCTTCTGCTGGGCCTCTGCCTCTTCATGGGCACCATTGCCAAGGGCGGTCACACTGGTCATCGGGTTCGCTTTGCTATCTCTCATTTTGCGGAACAACATCCCATAAATCCGCCAAAACAACAAGCAATGGCGCGACGCAATCGCCCCGGTCGCTCAGGTCCGCCCGCGCAACACCCGGTCACAGCCGTCCGCGCGGCCGGCTGTGACCACAGATGGCCATGTGCTTTCACGACAATATGAAGACGCTCTGTTTCCCACATTGAAACAAAACTCACGGATCGGAACGATATATTTCCAAGAAATATTCCCATCCGGAACCGAATATTGAAATACTCAAAAGAGTGTATTTTTCCTAATTTGATCCATTAAGTTTGCGTTAACTAACGACACCTAACATAAAATAGAAACATGTATTTCGTACACGCGTATGCAGTTGAACCCCGAGAGGTGATGATGACCGCGCGTTCAAACCCCTATAGCGACCTTTCTGCGCTGGCAGCACGAATCGAGGGGGAAGATCCCCAACTCTACAATCTGCTGCTACCGGCCGATGGTTTCTTTCAGAAGGCAGAGACCTGCCAGCGCCGACTGACAGATCAGGTGGCCGCGGCGCTGCGGGAAAGTTTCGCCGGCTGGAATGCTGCGGATTTTCCCACCCTTTACTGCGCCTGGGGCCGGGCGCGCACAGGCTCCACCGCGCTGGCCAACCTGTTCGGCACAGCGGGGCTGCCCTCCTATTACCAGCCCGTAAAGGCGCTGATGCGCCAGTTCCTGGCTGGCGATGCCGTCAGCCCCTGGCAACCGCCGCGGGAGAACTTTTTCTGCAAGGATGTGGCCGGTCCCTATACGCTGGCGGAATGCCTCTATATCCCGGCACAGATGCTGGTGGAGGCGGGATATCCGCCCGAGAAGCTGCATCTGGTGATCCTGGACCGCCAGCCGGAACGGTCGCTGGGATCATGGCTGCGCAAATGGTCGGGCCGGCTGGAGCGGGAGCGGCTGCTGGCGCATTTCGTCTGCGCCTCGCTGAACACGCTGCGGGTAGAGGCCCATGCACGGCGTTACGGGATCGCCGTCACCCATTATGTTTATGAAGCGGCACAGGAACCGGCCCTGGCGATTCCGGCCCTGTTCAACCGGCTGGGCCTGGAGCCGGCTGCCATTGCCGCCGCGCTGAAGGAATGGACACCGCTGGACAGCCTGGATGCCGAAGGCTCCCGCGTCATCTTCCCCGTGGAACCAGATGCCTATGTCGTGCCGGGGCTGCATCGGGCCGATGCCGATGGTTATCGCTACCGCCCCGGCACCTGCGACGGGGTGACGCAGGAGGACCGGGCGCTGCTCTACGCGCTGGGGGTAGAGGCCGCCTATCAGCGCAATGCCCGGGCCTGCCGACATGAGCTGGGCCTGCCAACCCGCCTGTTGACACAGACCATGCCGCCCATCGCCGCCGTGGCGTGACGCCCCCTCCCCTTGTCTTATGCCGCCCAACCGCCTGTTCCCCCCCTGAGCAAGGAATCGCCATCATGCTGAGCAACCTGAAAATATCGCATCGACTGCTTCTCTTCGTGCCAGTATTGGCCGTGGCGCTGATCCTGGCTGTTGGCTCCGGCCTCAGCACCCTGCGCACCACCCTGGTGCAGGACCGCCAACAGGAGTTGATCCAGATCCTCACCATTGTACGGGGCATCGCCCAGAACTGGCATGACCGCGAACAATCCGGTGAGATGACCCGAGAACAGGCGCAAAAGGGGGCGGGTGACGATATCCGCAAGCTGCGCTTCGGCAATGGCGAATATATCTATGTCAATAATTACGACGGGATGACCGTCGTCCACGCCAAGCGGGACTTCGAAGGCAAGAACCGTATGGGTTTCAAGACCGCCGACGGGGTGGAAACCGTGCGGCTGGGCGTGGAGGCGGCCAAGAAGGGCGGCGGCTTCTTCACCTACAATTTCTCGCGCCCCGGTGTGAATGGCGGGGAGGCGGTCAATGTGCCGAAGCTGAGCTACAGCCTGGGGTTTGAGCCCTGGCAGTGGGCCCTGGGCACCGGCGTTTATATTGACGATATTGACGAAACCTTTAATGCCATCCTGGTGAAGATGCTGCTGCTGGCCGCTGCCATCCTGCTGGCGGGCAGTGTCGTGGCCGTGCTGCTGGCCCGCTCCATCGCCCGGCCGCTGACCATGATGACCGACCGCATGGGCCAGTTGGCAGATGGCGATCTGGCTGTCGAAATCCCGCTGCTGAGCGACCGCAACGAAATGGGCCGGCTGGCCCAGGCGCTGGAAGTGTTCAAGCGCAATGGCCTGCGCGCCCAGGAACTGACCCGTGCCCAGCAGGCCGAACAGGAAGCCAAGGAGCGCCGGCAGGTGGCGGTGGAGAAGTCGCTGGCCGACTTCCAGGACAAGGCGGCCCATATTGTCGGCAATCTGGTCGATGCCTCGGAAAAGGTGCGCAACCATTCCTCCGGGCTGGCCGGCATGGCGCAGCAGAGCCGCGGCCTGATCGATGGCGTCAATCAGGCGGCATCGGAAACCACCAGCAATGTGCAGATGATCGCCAGTGCGGCCGAAGAACTGGCCGCCGCCGTCGGCGAAGTGAACCAGCAGGTCACCCGTTCCACCGACATTGCCGAACGCGCGGTGCATGAGGCGGGGCAGACCAGCGCCACCATGGGCGGTCTGTCCGAAGCGGCACAGAATATCGGCTCCATCATCCAGGTGATTTCCGATATTGCCAGCCAGACCAACCTGCTGGCACTGAATGCCACCATTGAGGCGGCGCGCGCCGGGGAGGCCGGCAAGGGCTTCGCCGTGGTGGCGTCGGAGGTGAAGACCCTGGCCAGCCAGACCACCAAGGCCACCGACGAAATCCAATCCTATGTCACCGGCATTCAGCGCGAGACCCAGCGCGCGGTGGAGGCCATCGACAATATCGCCCGTGTGGTGGGCGACATGCGAACCATCGCCGCTGGCATCGCCTCGGCCATGGAACAGCAGGGTGCCACCACAGCCGATATTGCCCGCAATATCAATCAGGCCGCCATGGGCACCCAGCAGGTTTCGGCTAATGTGGTGGGCGTTGCCGGTGCGGCGGAACAGACGGCCCAGTCGGCCAATTCGCTGAACGAGGCGTCGGAGGATCTGCGTCACGACGCGGAAACGCTGAATACGGAGATTACCAGCTTCTTCAACCGCTTGCGGGCGATCTGATGACGGGCGGCGGCGATGGGCCAGCAATACCCCAGCGCCGCCGCACCCTCACCTACCGCACTGCCCCCTTCGCCACTTCAACGGCGTACGTGTAAACCTCCCCCTGCATGTTGGCGCGAAAGACCACCCATTTGCCGTCGGGCGTGAAGGTGATGTTTGGTTCCATCCGGTAATCATGGTCCTTCATGTTCACCAGCTTTTCCGCCCGCAGCACGCCGGGGCGGATCAGGTTGGCGGCATCCGGCGCGCTGATGCCGGCCACGTCGGGAATATTTTCCGGCCGGAACAGGTAAATCCACTTCCCATCCTTGGCCTTGGCCACCATCTCCGCATCGCCGCCATCGCCGGCGAACAGGGTGCCGTCGCGGCTGACATTATAATGCACGGACCATTCATCGCGGGTCAGGTGGTACCAGGTGCGCTTCCCCGTGGCGATCTCGTACCCGGCTAGCCAGAAATCCTCCCCGCGCGGGGTTTGCAGATCGTACCAGATCATCTTGCCGTCATGGCTGAAGAACTCATGACCGGCGATTTCCATATTCATGCTGCGATTATGCACCTTGGTCAGGCCCGTGCCATCGGTGCGGATCAGCCAGATCCGGTCCACCTTGTGCCACGGCCCTTCATGACAGAACATCAGCAGGTTGGGATCGTTGGGCGAAAACTGCACATGGTTCAGCCAGTCCTTGGCGGCGTGAACCACCTTTCGCTCACCCGTCTGGATGTTCAGGGTGAAAATCTCCATCGGGATGCGGGCTTCCAGCCGGTCATTCAGCCGCACCTCCTTGGCATCGGCGAAGCTCAGCGGTTTGCCGTCCGGGCCGGTGGCGGCGTAATGATCGTCGAACTTGGTGGTGTTCTGCTTCGGCGCACCCGGCTGCAGCGCAAAATCCCGTTCGGCCCAGGTGCCCAGCAACAGGGTTTCATCGGCATTGATGGACTCGATCCGCCCGCTTTTCACATGCGTGATCTTGGTAGGCTTGCCGCCTTTGCTGTCGATCCAGAACAGATCATAGGGGCCGCCCTGCTTCACATCATCATTGGCGTAATAGACGCGGCCCGTCTTGGGGCCGACAAACAGCACCGCCAGATGCTCCCCCTTCACCAGTTCGGTCTGTTTGCGCGTGTCGAGTTCGATGATGGAAATGGTGGTGGCGGTGCTGACCACCATGCGCTTGCCATCAGGCGTATAGGCATTCTGGTGGAAATAAAGGCTGCGGCTGCCCGGCTCGCTGGACAGGCGCACCACGCGGTGGCCGGTATCCGGGTCCACCCATTCGCGCGGCGGCTCAGCCGCGGTCACGGCGGTGCTGACCAGCAGGGCCAGGGCGGCCAACCAATGCGTCCGCTTCTTCATGGTGTTTCTCCCTCATCATCCGTCAGCCCGCGCACATCCCGGCAGACCAGCCGGGGGGTGGGCATGGCGTTTCTGGTTTGCAGATTGTCGATCCGCCCCCCCTCCACATCCTCCAGCCAGACAGCCGGACGGCCATCGGGGGAGAGCGTGGACAGATGGATATCGCGCAGGTGCAGGCCCCGCGCGTGGCGGACATACAGCCCATAGGAAGGCAGGGTGCCGAACATGCTGGGTTCCGGATAGGCATCGGGCTTTTCCGGCACCGGGTCCGCCACCGCATCCAGCCCGCCGGCATAGGTGATGCGGATATCCTGCAACGACACATCCTCAATGGGCTGTTCCGGCAGGCCAGCGATGAGGGAGGCATAGCGCGGGTCCACATCATAGGCATTGATCTGGGCGAAGCGGATGCGGCGCATCGGGCCGGGCTTCGTTCCCTCCGGTGCGCGCAGCCGGGCGCCGATGCGCAGGAACAGGGCCGCCGTCGTCACCTCCCGCATGGTGATGTTGCTGATGGAAATATCTTCCAGCACGCCACCATCCACGGTTTCCAGCGCCAGCCCGCGGGAGCGTACCACCGTGCAGTTGGCAATCACGATGTTGCGGAAACCGCCATGGCTTTCCGTGCCCAGCTTGATCCGCCCCGTCACCCGGTCCCGGTCGGGTGACACCTCTTGCGTGCGCCCATAGGTGCCATCCAGCAGGGTGCCCAGGTCAAAGCCGCTGACATGGCAATTGCTGATGGCGACATGTTCCGTCGCCCGCGCCACGCCCAAGGCACCGGAGCTTTTCAGCACCAGCGCATCATCATTGGGTGCGTTGATCTGGCAATTGCTGACGCGGACATAGCGCACGGAATCCAGGTCAATCCCGTCGCGCTCAGTATCGATGCGCAGATTATCAATGGTCAGATTGTCGGTGCCGGTGGCCAGGATGGCGAAATGCCCGCCCTTGAAGATGCTGAAATCCCGCAAAGTGATGTTGCGGCAATTCTTCAGGGCAATGGCCTTGTTGCCAAGGCCCCGCATCAGCGCTTCATCCGGGTCTTCGGCGGCCAGTTCAGCCGCACTCATCCCCGCCATGCTTTCGGGGAAATAGCCTTTGCGCTTGGCCCATTTCGCCCCCGGCCCCTTGGAGGTCAGCCCGGCCCCGTCGATCAGGCCGGGGCCGGTAATGGCGATATCCGTGACCCCATCGCCCCAGATCAGGCTGTTGTGCCAATGGGAATGGCCAAAATCCTGATAGAGATCATGCGGGTTGGGCTCCGGCGGGTCATAGGCACCGCCATCCTTCGCCGGGTCCGCCGCCAGCAGCACGGCCCCGGCATCCAGATAGAGCGCCACACGGCTGTAAAGCCGGATGGAAAAGGACAGCCAGCGCCCCGCCGGCAGCCAGACAGTGCCACCCCCCGCCCCCACCGCCGCCGCAATGGCGCGGTTGATGGCGGGGCTGTCCAGCGCCACGCCATCACCCACAGCGCCGAAACGGCGAATGTCGAAGATGGCCGTCATTGCGGCGGCACCAGCTTCACCGACGTCGGCTGCTCCCGGTCGGCGGTAAGCCAGCCATCCTTCTCTTTCAGCTCCACCACCTGGATGACGGATCGGCGCTTCCAGGTGGGGTCTTTGGCCTGTTCCGGCTCCCCTTCCTGTTGCACGAAATAGAAGAGATAGGCGCGGTCGCCGCTGACCAGTACATCGGGATGGCCGCCCTTGGCCCGGTCGGTCAGCGCCGTGCCGGGCTGTGCCAGCAGATTATAGGGCTGGTGTTCCCAATGGGTCAGGTTTGTGGAGCGATAGACGCCCAGCCCCGCCCAGGCATCCAGGATCAGCCAGTAATAGCCCTTCCATTCGATGATCTGCGGGCCTTCGCCACGCTGTTTCACGGCGATGCCGCCTTGGGTCCAGCTTTTCCGGTCGTGGCTGTCGGCATAGTGGGTGGCGCTGCCGTCGCGCTCATCCTTGTACCAGAGCCGCCAGCCACCGCCGGGCAGCGGATGCAAGGCGGCATCAATCACCCGGTCTGAACCGAGATTGAGCTTGTCGGCAAAATCCCAGCGTTTCAGATCGGTGCTGGTCAAGTGGATGATCTCACGCGGGGCGTTCCAGTCCGTGAAGATGCCGGGCACGATGGTCAGCCACATATGATAGGTGTCGCCGATCCGCTCCACATTCGGTGCCCAGAAGGTGACGGGCTGGCCCTCGCCATAGCGGATATCGGCGGTGCCCTGATAGGTCCAGCTATTGCCGCCATCCTTGGACCGCGCCATACCAATGGCCGTGCCATGCACCCATTCCACCCCCTGGGCATTGGGCAGCGTGGCGCGGCGGTTGGTGTAGAACATTACCCAGTCACCCGCCTGGCGGTCATAGATGATGGAAGCGTCGGCCGCCCCGTCAAAGATGGGGTCACGGAACAGCGGTTTGGCGGCGGTATCGGCGGCGAGGGTGGTGGTGGGGAGGAGTAAGAGCGCCGTCAGCACGAAGACGATCATTCTCCATTTCTTGCCGTCATCCCGGCGAAGGCCGGGATCCAGTTTAGTAGAGCGATGCGCCTGTGATCCTGGACCCCGGCCTTCGCCGGGGTGACGGTTGTTTTTGCGATAACGCACCCCCTCACACAAACCCATGGCTGCGGCTCCATTCGATGAACAGCGACGGCCAGGCGGCTACCGGGGCAGCTTTCGGGCTGCGCAGGCCAAAGCCGTGGCCGCCGGCTTCAAACAGATGCATCGCCACCTTGGTCCCCGCCTTGCGCAGGGCGGCATAGATCAGCAGGGAATTTTCCACCGGAACCACATTGTCATCCGCCGCCGCCGTGATGAAGCTGGGCGGCGCGTTGGCCGGCACGCCCTGATCAGCGGAGAATTCAGCAATGCGATCCGCCGCCGGGTTTTCGCCCAGCATCTGCTTGGCTGAACCGGCATGGGCGATACCGGGCACCATGGAAATGACCGGATATCCCAGTGCTGCGATATCCGGGCGGGCCGAGACCTGATCGGCACCATCCACCGGCCTGTACGTCACCTTGTCGAACCGGGTGGCCGCCATGGCGGCCAGATGCCCGCCGGCGGAAAAGCCCATCACCCCGATGCGGGCGGGATCAATGCCCCAGCCCTTGGCCCCCGCGCGGATCAACCGGATGGCGCGTTGGGCATCCTGCAACGGCGCATCCGGCCCGGCCGCCCAGCCATCGGCGGGCAGACGGTACAGCAGGACGAACACCGTCACCCCTTCACCGGCCAGCCATTGGGCAATGTCATAGCCTTCCTTGCCCACCACCACGCGCTGATAGCCACCGCCGGGAATAATCAGCATGGCGGCCCCATTGGGCTTGGCCGGGCGGAACAAGGTGAGGTTGGGCTGAGTGACATTCATGATCGCCACATCGCGGAAACGCGGATCATCCGACCGCGCTACCTCCGACTGTTTCACTGTCACTTTTTCCCCGCCGGGCGGCTTGTCACCGGGCCAGAGCGACAGGGTCTCGCCCTTCACATCGGCGGCTTGGCTGGTGCCGGGCAGACTGGCCGCCAGCAGGGCGGTGGCAGCAGCGGCGGTGAACAGGGTGCGGCGTTGCATGATGGTGTTTCCTCGAATGAGCTTTTTTCGTTCTGCTAAGTCCGTCACCCCGGCGCAGGCCGGGGTCCAGTTTCGAAGAGCGAGGCGCTTGGCATTCTGGACCCCGGCCTGCGCCGGGGTGACGGTAAAAGCGGGGAAAGTCACTTCATTGGCCCTGTCGCAACGTCACGTACTTTCGCCGGAATGACGCCGGGCAAGGTGTCCCCCTCAATTCCCCCGCGGCGTCACATCCGACCGCATCGGGCTCTCTGCGATCCGTACCGCGTCGGGCAAGGGCGGATGGGCGGGGTCGAAACGGCTCACATCCGCCCTGATATGATCCTTCAGCGGCAGGGCCGACGCCCGGATGCCTTCCACCACGCAGCGCGCCAGCAGCCAGGCGCCGTAATTATTATGGTGGGTGGCATCCTTGCCATCGGCGGCAAAGGCGCGGGGGGCGATTTCCGGCCCCAACGCCTCGTACAAAACCTTGCTCATGGCGGTCAGGTCGATCAGCGCCACCTTTTCCTCTGCCGCCACCCGGCGCACGGCATCGGGATAATCCCCATGGCTGTTGGTGATCTGGCCCTTGGCATCAAAGCTGCGGCGATGCATGGGGGTGACCAGCACCGGCGTCGCCCCGCGCCGCCGCGCCTCGGCAATGAAGACGCGCAGATAGGCCGGGTAGGTCGTGGCCGGGTCGGCATAGGTCTGCGGCCAGCCCTGTTTGCTGTCATTATGGCCGAACTGGATGAACAGATAATCGCCCGGCTTCATCCGGCTCAACAGCTTGTCCAGCCGCAGACCGGTGATGAAGCTTTTCAGCGTCTCCCCGGATTCAGCATGGTTGGCGACCGCCAGATCCGGCGTCAGGAACGCCGTCAGCATCTGGCCCCAACTGGCACCCGGTTCCGCCGGCTGGTCGGTGACGGTGCTGTCACCGGCCAGATAGAGGGTCGGCACCTCTGCCCGTTCGATCGACAGGGCCGCCAGTTTGGGGGCCTTGCCGTCAAATTCCAGCGTCAGCTTGTCATCCCAATCCAGCTTGCCCACTTCCCGCTCATTGATCCGCACCGCCGCACCGCCGGGGGCGTTGGGCGGCGGGGGCGGCAGGCCGGTGTCGCGCACATTCACGATGAAGCTGTGCGTTTCGAACCGACCCTTCGCCGTCGCCACGTCGGCCAGCATCAGCCGCCGGCTTTCCGCCTTCACCGTCGTGTCACCCGCCGCCCGGGCATCGCCCAGGGTGACGGTGACCCGGTAATTGCCTTCCGGCACTTTCACGGAGAACAGAAAGGGCTTGTCCGCTTCTGGCCGATAGGAAGGTTCAAACCCGAAGCCCTTGGACGGGTCATAAAGATCGCCGCTGGACACCGCCACCGCCTCGGCCGGGGCCTGGGCGGCGGGGCTGAAGCGGAAATCCCAGCGCTCCCGCGCCTGTGCCGGCAGGGTGGAGAGCAGGCCGATAGCGACCATGGCCAGCAGCCGCCCCCTCATAGGCCGGCGATCCCCAGACGATAGAGACGATTGGCATTGCCGGCGAACATCGCCCGGCGCTCCGCCTCGGTGAAATCCGCCGTGATGGCATCATAGGCAGCGTAATGCGTGCCGAAGCTGCCATAAAGCTTGTCGACCGGAAAATTGCTGGCAAACATGGCCCGGTCGGTCCCGAACGTCTCAATGGCGTGCAGCACGAAGGGGCGCAGGCTGTCGGTGGTCCAGGTCCGGTCGATCATGGCCAGGCCGGATATCTTGATCGACACATTGGGCTGGGCCGCCAACAACGCCAACCCGCGCCGCCACAGGGCCAAGCCATCATCGTCGTGGTCGGTCGGCATCCCGGCATGGTTCAGCATCACCGGAATATCCGGGTGCCGGGCCGCCAGTTGGGCCGCCAGTTCCATCTGGCTGGGATAGATCTGCAGGTCGAAGGACAGGCCATATTTGGCCAGCAGGGCGTAACCGGCCTGCCAGTCCGCATCGCCGATCACATCGCGGGCCGAATAGGTCTTGGCCGGATCGGTATGGAAATTGATGATATGGCGGATGCCGCGCACGGCGCCGTGCTCCGCATGGGCGGCCAGCAGCCGTTCCACATCCGGGTCATTCAGCGCGGCAAAGGCCACCAGCCCCATGGGCAACCGCCCCTCATCCGCCACGCCCTGCAGCCATTGGGTTTCTGCCAGCGATTGGGCGGTGCTGGCCCCCGCCTCCACATGCACCACACCGCGCACATCGAAGCCGCTGGTGTCGGCCAGATATTCGGCCAGCCCATAGGGCTTGGCGATGGGGGCCACGTCACCCGCCGCATTGGGCGGCAGCGGATCATCCATCAGCCAGGAATAATGCTGACGGGTGAAATCCCACAGATGCATGTGGGGGTCGATGATCGGCAGGCTGGTCATGGGTTCCTCCGCGAGATTTTTTCTGCGCTGCTCTTACTCCGTTCCACCGTCATCCCGGCGAAGGCCGGGATCCAGCTTCGTAGAGCGATGCGCCTGTGATTCTGGACCCCGGCCTTCGCCGGGGTGACGGGAGAGAGGGCGACAAGCGATTAAGACAATCCTTTAAATTACTTTGTCGTTCAGATGATCCTCACCGCCCCCGACCCCACAGCGTCTCGTAACGCCAGCCGGTCAGGTCTTCCAGGATGGCCTTGCGGTCCGGTGTCGTCTCCATCTTGCCTTCCTTGAAGCGGGCGATTTCCTCCATCAGGATGGCATGGCGCGGGCCGTCCAGCTTGAAGCGCAGGGAAACCAGGAAACCGCCGCACAGCACGGCGATGGTGCCGATGCCCATCACCAGCAGGATGGTGTTGATGGCCGCATCGCTCTGCACGGGGGCCTTGGGCAGGAAACCACCAGCCTCTAGGATCAGGCCCACCCCCATCACGGCGGCGGCCTGGGTGGCCTTGCGGATGAAGGTCATCACCCCGGCGAAAATGCCCTCGCGGCGCTTGCCGGTGACCACCTCATCCACATCGGCCATGTAATTATAGGTGTTCCAGGGAATGTAGTTCAGGCCACCACGGCCCATACCGGACAGGGCCACCGGCACGAACAGCCACAGCGCCAGATTCTCCGGCTTCACCGCATCCAGCAGCAGGAAGCCCACAACGCCCAGAATATAGAAACACACCGCCACCCGGTAAGAGGGCGCGGGGTGGAAGCGCAGGCAGAGCTGGATGAACAGGGCCACCGCGAAAAGCTGCACGATATACATGCTGCCCAGCATGGACGAGGCCACAGCGACCGAGCTGCCCATGGCGAAAACGATGAAATAGGTGAAAACGGCGTTGAACACGTCCTGGCTGATATAGCCACCCAGATACATGCCCAGATGCAGCCGGAAGGCGCGGATTTTCAAGGTGGAGAACAGGTTGGCATAAAGCGTCTTGAAACTGTCCCCCAGGCTCAGCGCCGGTTCGCCCGCCTTCATCTGCTCCACTTCCGCCACCGAACGCTCGAACGTGAAGGCCCAGGTGAAGGCCAGCACAATGGCAAACGCGACGGCGAAGATGACACCCATGATGAAGAAAGTGTCGGCGCTGTCCTTGCCACCAACCCAACTGATAATGGCCGCCGGCAGGAAGCCGGCGGCAATGGCGGAGCTTTGCGCAAACAGGATGCGGATGCCGGCCAGCTTGGCCTTGATCTTGTAATCCTTGGTCATTTCAGCGGCCAAGGTTTCATAGGGGATCAGGACGACGGCATAAATCGTCTCAAACAGGACGTAAGTGGCCAGATAATACCAGAAGCTCTGCCCCCCCACCCACATCAAGGCGAAAGTGGGCACCAGCGGGATGGCAATCAGCAGGAAGAAACGGCGGCGACCGAAGCGGCGGCCCAGCGCCGTGCGATAGAAATTATCGGACAGATGCCCCACCATCGGGCTGACAATGGCGTCCAGCAGGCGGGCAATGGCGAAGATCGCGGCGGCCTGCGTGGCCGACAGCCCGCAGAAGGTTGTATAAAAATAAAGGATCCAGCCGCTGATCACGGCCATCGACCCCGCGCCTAAGATGTCGTTGGCACCATAGGCGAGGTAGTTGATCGGTTTGACGGGCCGTGCGGTCATGGGCGTTTCCTGGGGTTTTTATGGATTTGGCCCTACCCCTACCGTCACCCCGGCGAAGGCCGGGGTCCAGGTTCGTAGGGCAATGTGCTTGTGACACTGGATCCCGGCCTGCGCCGGGATGACGGGAGGGGATGGGGAACATGTCTGCCCCCACCCCCGCCCCGATCAGATAAACCGGCGCATCAGCTCCGTCAGGCACAGGATGGCCAGGGACTGGCCATAGGGCATGGAGGTCAGCTTGACGTCGCGGTAGTACTGGAGATCGGAACCCAAAGCGGTGCCGAAGGACACGTCCTGCAATTCCCCATCCGGCGCGATCTTGGCCAGCACAGCCTTCACCGCCTTGATGGCCATCGGCTCATACTCGGCGGAGATGTAGCGCTTGCGCACCGCCTTCATGATGCCATAGGCGAAGCCGGCGGCAGCCGAGCTTTCCAGATATGAGGACGGATCGTCGATCAGCGTGTGCCAGCGGCCCTCTTCGGCCTGGTACTTGGCCAGCGCCTTGACCTGATTTTCCAGCGTATCGATCAGGAAGCTGCGCAGCGGGTCGCCCTTCTTCAGGTCCAGCAGCTCGATGAATTCCGGGATGGCGATGGTCACCCAGCAATTACCCCGCGCCCACAGCGCGTTGGCGAAATTGTGCCGGCCGTCGAAGGTCCAGCCATGGAACCACAGGCCGGTCTTGGTATCGAACAGATACTTGATATGGATGAGGAACTGGCGCTTGGCCTCTTCCACATATTCCGGGCGGCCCAGCAGCAGGCCGATCTTGGCCAGCGGCAGCACGCTCATCATCAGCGTATCATCCCACAGCTGCTGCGGGTTCTCGCTGTTGAAGACGATATGCTGGAAGCCGCCTTCCTCGGTCTTCGGCAGCCCATCCATCACCCATTCGGCCCAGGTATCCAGATAGGGGATGTAGGACTGGTCGCCGGTCTTCTCATAGAGATAGGCCAGCGTCAGGAAGGGGCTGACGGTGTTGATATTCTTGGTCGGCGTGCCGGCGGCGAACCGATCGCGGAACCAGTCCAGCATGATCTGGAAGGCACGGGCATTGTTGGTCTGCTCGTAATATTTCCACATGCCATAGAGGCCGATGCCATGGGTCCATTCCCAATCGTTCCAGCCCTTGGTGTCGATGACGCGGCCATCGTCCAGGCGCAGCAGGAATTCGCCGGTCTGGTCCTTGATATCGACCAGATTGCTGATCAGCAGATCGATGGTCTTGGTGACATCCGCGGCCTGGATGCCATGGGCGAGGTTAGGCATAGGTCTCTATCCTTGAAGAGAGGCTTGTGTGCTGGTGTTTGGGGTAAGGCCGGGGGCCTTTTAAGGGAGAACATTGTCGCTCTAATTTACCGTCACCCCGGCGAAGGCCGGGGTCCAGGTTCGTAGAGCGAGGCGCCTGTGGCCCCTGGACCCCGGCCTTCGCCGGGGTGACGGTGGAGAGAGGCGAAGCGCTTCCCTCTCCTGAAAAGGGGTTGAGCAGCGCAAAACCATCACCGCATCACCTCCTTGAAGGCAGGCGACTTCACCATTTCCACCTTCAACGGGCTGCGCGCGGTGCGCATATTCACCAGCCGGACGGCTTCCAGCGCGTCGCCCGGCTTGCCGTCACTGGTCACGGCCAGGGCCAGCGTGTTCTTGCCATCGGGGTTCAGGATACCGGTCGGGATCACGAAGGTGCGCTGAGGCCCGACATTGGCGATGAATTGGCCCATGTTCCAGCCATTGACGAAGAACAGCACCCGGTAATTGCCGGCCGAACGGACCGTCGAGGTATCGCCAATCGACAGGCCCAGGGACAGGTCATGGCCCTTGGGCGCATCCAGGGTGAACTGGGTGCGATACCAAACCGTGCCCGGTCGGGCCTGCTGGGCCGGCACATTGGCCTTCTGCCAGCCGCCATCATCGAAGCCCGGCAGATACCAGCCGGCACGTTCGCCATAAAGGCCGCCATTATTCATCGGCCCGCGCACCGTATCCTGAATATCCTCGCCACCCAGATTGCCCTGAATCTTCCAGGAAATCGGCAGCAGGAAGCTCTTGGAGGTCGGATTGCTCAGCGAGGCGGAGATCAGGCCGCGCGCTTCCTTATGCAGATCGTCGGCGTCCAAGTCCCAATGGTGGGAATTGTTGCGCACCATGACGGACAGCACCCGGTCGCCGGGGGCCTGCAAGGCTTCCGGGATATCGAAGCTGGCCACCCCCTGGCCCGGCGGGCGGGCAAGACCGGTGGGCAGCACATTCTGGCCCAGATATTGACCATCCAGCCACACCTGCACCATGCCGGCACCACCGGCACCATAATGCAGGTCCAGCTTGGTCACCGACCCATCGCTGCTATAGCGACCGCGATACCAGACATCGCCGTGATGGAAGCCGTAATCATCCATGTTCAGCAGCGGCTGACCGGCGGGCGGCTTGACGAAGCTGGCCGTGCGGCCAGAGCGCACGCTCTGCCAGGAACTATCGTCGAAATCCTTCGCCGCTTCCGGCGATCCGGCCTGGATGCGCCAGTCGGCCTTGGTCAGATCCGGCAAGGCAATCTCAACCGGACCCTTCAGCGCCGCCTTGGCGATCAGGCTGCCACCCACACCCTTTTCCATCGACACGGTGTCACCGTTCCAGCGCACGCGGGAGATGGAAGCCGGTGCCCAAACTTCCAGCGGGCTTTCGGCATTGGTGTCCCCGGTCAGTTCCAGCGTGCGGCCATCCAGCTTGGCGGTGCGCACCAGTGCCGGCCCGCGCTGCAACAGCACGCCGTCGGCTGTTTCCTGACGCCAGAAACTCTGTGCCGTCTCCACATCGGCCAGCAGCAGCACCATGTCGGCACGGCCCCCGCCGGAGATGCGCACCCGCGCCAGACCATCATGGACATAGTTCAGCCGCAGGTCGCCCTTGGCGGCGTCGAAGCTGCTCTCCACCTTGCCGTCCAGCACCGTGACGGTCGGCGCACTGACATAGCGCAGCACCGTCTCCCCATCCTCCCCCTTGCGGCCATAGAACAGGGCGACATCGCCCTCGCCCTGGCGCAGATGGGTGAACAGTTCCGACGTGGAATAGACCAGGCGCTGGCGTTCCATGTCATAGCCGGCCAACCACATCTTGGCGTCATAGCCATTGATGCGCAGCGTGCCGGCCTGCGGGATCGCATAGTCACCATCCGGCAACTTGGCCTTAAACGTGAAGCTATCGTCGGTCCTGGCGTTGGGCGGGTTGTGCATCGCCACCAGCAGCCGGGTGCCGGTGCTGGGATTGACATTATGATAGAGCTTGATCTTCTCCGACGAAGGCTGCAGCCCCTCGGCCTTTTCCATCTGGGCCAAATCTTTGACCGTGTTCAGGAAATGGCCCATCAGCTTCATGGTCTGCGCCTTTTCGCGCAAGCCCCGCGTCTCGTCGATGGCCGAACCGTAATCATATGACGTAAACACCACCGGTGCCGGCAGCCAGCCCCAGCTTGTACCCCCGAACGTCATATAGAAGCTCTGGATCGTCAGGCCATTGGCGATGTTGGTGCCATAGAACACCCGCTGATAGGCCGACCCCGCCCGCTGTGCCGTACAGGGATAGGTATCGTTGCTGCCCCAATAATCGAACCAGCCGCCGCCGAATTCCGCCGCAAAGCCGGGCGTATTGGGCGATGCCGATGCCCCGCCCTTGGCCCCACCCGGCCCATACAGGCCCCAGTCCGGGGCCACGGTCGGGTTGCCGGTGGAACCGTCCACATTGCACGACCCGCCGGGATAGCCATCGAAGGCATAGAGGTCGTTCGGCCCTTCCACCGTGCCCGGCACATTGCTGCCCTTGGGCACCCAATAACCGTTGCGGCCCTTGTCATTATGGAAGATCGGCACGGTGATGCCGTCGGCCCGCACCTTGTCATACAGATGCTGCATGTAGCGCTGGTGCGACGGGGTGGTCATGTCCAGCTCATTCTCGATCTGATAGAGAATGAGGCTACCGCCATTGTTGATCTGGTGCTTGGCCAGGATGGCGTTGATCTGCGTCAGCCATTCGTCAGCAGCCGCCAGATATTCGGGATTGTCGGTGCGGGCCTTGGCCTGCTGGTTGACCAGCCAAGACGGGAAGCCGCCGCGCGTCACCTCGGCATTCATGTACGGCCCCGGCCGGGCCACCACATAAAGCCCCGCCTCCTGCGCCATGGTCAGCATCCGGTCCATGTCGCGGATGCCGGTGAAGTCGTACACGCCCTGCTTAGGCGAGTGATAGCCCCAGTCAAAATAAATGGCGACCGTATTATAGCCGCTGGCTTTCATCTTCTGGAACACGTCCCGCCACAAATCCGGGCTGGGCAGGCGGAACGGGTGCATTTCCCCGCCCCAGGAGAAGATGCGGTTGCCGTCGATCTTCAGGGAATATTTGTCGTAGGTCACGCGCTGCGGACCAGGGGCGATGGCCTGCTTATCCTTGGCCGCCTTGTCCTCCCCCCCTTCCTTCAGCACGGTGAAATGGCGCACAGTGCCGGACAGACCGGGCAGTTCCACCTTGGGCGACCATTTTTCAATGCCGTCGATGCTGTCGCTGTACCAGTAGCGCTTGTCCATATATTGGTCGAAATAGATGCGCCAGCCACCATCGGGACGCTTCACCAGCGCCGGCCCTTCAATATGGCGACCCCAACCGGCCCAATCGCCGGACCGGATCACGCTCCACGGCCCTTCCAGGCTGGTCGCCGTCGCCAGTTCGATGAACTTGGTCGTCTCGTTCTTGGCAAAGGCGTAGTAGCGGCGATCCTGCTTGATGATGAAGGCGTCGATATAGTTCGGGCCCAGCCCGCTCAGCAGTTTCGGGGCCGACCACTGCGTCAGCCCGATATCCTGTGCCGTCAGGAACCAGGGCTTGAACAGCCCCTGGGTGCCGTTGCTGGACACAGACAGCACGACATGCACGCTGCCATCATCATCGCGGAACCATTCCGGTGCCCAGGCATTGGTGATACCCGGCACGGCGATTTTCTGGTTACCCAGGAAGCTCCAGCTTTCCAAATCGGCGCTGCGGGCAAAGCCGATCTCATCCCCGGTCCAGTTGGTGGTGTAGACGACATAATAATTGCCGTCGCTGTGCCGCATGATGGACGGATCGCGGATCAGGCCGGCGGGCGGCTGATAGGCCAGTTCCTTCACCGGCTTGAAATTCAGCGCATCATCGGCGCGATAGACATTCATCGCCGCCGCATTGCCATTGCTGAAGCTGGTCAGCGTATAGGTGGGGCCGTCCTTGGCCACCACCGGGGCAGCGGTCAACAGGAAAGGCAGCGTGGCCAGCGCAAGCGCCAGGGCCAGCTTCCGGGGGCAGCTGTGCTTCTTCATACCGATGCCACCGCTCAGGCGAAGTGGAACATCGGCGCCAACGGCACCTCGACCGGGGAATTATCCGGGTTCACATCCATGATATCGGCCATATAGTCCCACCAGCGCCGCATCACCGGCTGTTGCGGCAAGGCGGCGCGCGGTACCTCGAAGCCGGGCTTCAGCTTCAACACAGCGAACAGGGACAGGCTCTCTTCATCCAGGAAAATGGAATAGTCGTAGATGCCCGCCTCGCGCAGGGCCAGGGCCAGGTCGGGCCACAGCGCATCATGGCGGCGCTTATATTCTTCGACAAAACCGGGCTTCAGCTTCATGCGGAACGCGGTGCTGGACATCGACCCTCTCCTTGGTTTTTCGTTATTGTTCACCCTGGCGCAGCCTTGCGGCCGGAGTGCTCCCATGGCGAACCGGTTTCCTCCCCGTCGACGCTGCCACGCCGTCACGGCCTTACTGGGGTGAATGAAACGGGCAGGCAGGGTCGGAACCCCGACGGGAAACCAGCACTGATTTACCCAGGCACCCCGCCCCCTCCCTGGTGTATCACACCCACTCTTCTTAAAAGACTTGCCCCTTCTCGTCAGGGGCCAGCTCGACTAGTAATATAATATGGACAGTGATTGCACAATATGAGATTTTTTCCAAAAAGCCGGATGTGCTTTGCTGCCGCCTGACGGAACGGAAGGGCATTTTTCCGCCAAAACAATGGCTTATTCCATAATATGAAACCATATATCGGGATATGAAAAATTCCGCTTGCCTTTTGTATGATGATTAGCCAATCTATACACAAGAATGAAGAACATGCGACGTGGGGGAACGGAAAGGGCCTGGGATTTTCAGACAATCATCGTCAGGGTTTGGCGTCAGACGCGTTGTCACCGGTGTCAACACGATGGCGGCAGATGCGGCGACACAAACATGCCAACGTAGTCACTTTAACAGAATATGGATCGCCATATTCCTTCTCAAAAAGAAGGAATATCGATCACGAAATTCGGTGTCATAGTTTGAGAGAGATCACAAATCTTGCCGCCGAATCCCCGGGTCTCCTAAACTCAAATCGAATAGATTGAGTATTATGGCGACCTTATATCGTGCTTTTACTTCTCCCTAGACTCAAAACCCGTTATAACGATTTGTCGTTGTAACGGGTTTTATTTTGCAAATCTGCAACACAAAAGATGATCTCTCTTATTTTTTGGCAAAATCCCAAAATATGCGGTTGATCACCACATAGTGGCAATATACTCTTCTCGACAGGCTAGGAGGCCCCGCCCTCCCGGCCATCAATAAAGCGCAAGTTGGGGAAAGCCCGGCACATCCTGTGCGCGGGAAATCGCATGACGAAAAGCGTCCGGCCCGGTCGGCGAACGACCCGGTGAAGGATGGCCATCGGTGAAGGTATGGGAGGATTCGGATGTCATACCGTAATGGTCGCATGGCGCGGCCCGGGAAGTTGTTGTCTTGCGCGGCGGTTGGCCTGGCATTGGCCAGCCTGGGGCAATCCGCCCTGGCACAACAGACCGCACAGGTCGCCCAGCAGAATGCAGCCGTGGAGCTGGAAGAGATTATCGTCGTCGGCACCCGCGCCAGCCTGCAGTCCGCGATTGAGCGTAAGAAGCGCGCCAATACGGTGGTGGACAGCCTGGTGGCGGAAGACGTCGCCTCTTTCCCCGACAAGAATGTCGGTGAGGCCCTGCAGCGCATCACCGGCGTGCAGTTGAGCCGGGCCTTCGGCGAAGGCGAATCCGTCTCCATCCGTGGTGTCGAGCCTGACCTGAACCGCGTTGAAATCAATGGCGTTTCAGTGCTGGGCAATGCGGGTACAGGCTCGCGCGGTGCCGACCTGCGCGATATGGCCTCAGAACTGATCAAGTCCATCGACGTCTTCAAGGGCTTCACCGCCGACATGACCGAAGGCGGTGTCGGCGGTACGGTTTCGGTGCAGACGCGCCGGCCGCTGGAGCTGAAGAAGACCTTGTTCTCCACCTCCATCGCTGGCCAGTATCTGGACCTGATGGATAAGGTGACACCGCGCGGCAATGTCACCTATGGCGACAAGTTCCTGGATGACCGGTTCGGCGTGCTGATCAACGCCACCTATGACAAGGTGCAGACGCGCGGTGACTTCCTGCGCAACACCGAATGGGTATCCCTGGCCGATTTCGACAATTCGCCGGACAAGACCCGTACCGTCGCCGGCTATGAAACCTACGCGACCAAGGCTTCGTGCAGCAGCATCACCAATTCGACCAACCGCAATAATTGCCTGTCGCAATGGAACGACCTGTCACCGCGCATTCCGCGTTACGGTCTCTGGGAACGCGATGACAAGCGCATCTCCGCCATGGCAACGCTGCAATATCAGGTGACGGATGATTTTGATGTCTATGTGGACGTCAATTACAATAAGCGTGATCAGTTCCTGACTGATTACAACTATTCCATTGATCTGACCTCTTCCTCCCGTATCAATGCTGCCGGGGCTGTGGTCGACGCAAACCACAATCTGGTCGAATTTGATACGTCGAGCACCGTGCCGTCGGGCACGGGTGGTGCCAAGCAGATTTTCGGCAGCCAGATGCGTGGCTTCGACTATACGCTGGAGTCTAAATATTACACGGCGGGCTTTAACTGGAACGGCGACAATTGGCGCCTGAACGGGTTTGGCACGACGTCCAGTTCCACGATGAACAGCAATTCCAACTCGGTCGCCATCACGGCAACGGTGCCGGGGATTCATATCAAGCTGTCCGATAAGGGTATTCCCTCCTTCACCTTCCCCAGCAGCTTCGACCCCAGCAATCCGGAAACCTACCGGACAGGCACGGCGGCGATCCAATATCGGCCGGAGGAGGTGGAAACCAGCGAGGATGCCGCCAAGCTGGACTTTGATTACGATCTGGACCGCTGGTTCCTGACCACGCTCGAAGCTGGTGGCCAATGGCGCAAGGTCGGCTCCGTGCGTTATGCCGGCGGTGGCTATACGGCCTTGGATGGCACCGTCGTTCCCAGCGCCAATATCACGCAGAATGTCGCGTTGGGCACCACCACCAACGGATTGACATGGTCGCCACAACGGCTGGTGGATTTCGTCCGCGCCACCGGCAAGCTGACGCCGCAGAATTTCTATGATGGGTATGGCGGCAATATCGGATCGGTGCCCAGCGGCTGGATGGCCCCCGATGTCAGCCAGATCGGCGATTGGTTCGACACATCCGGCTTCAACCATGATCTGCTGCGCGAGGCCAATGGCTACGCCCAGATCCCGGCCCACGATATTTCGGAGGAGGTTTCCGCCGGCTATCTGAAAGCCAATTTCGAGTTCGACCTGTTCGGCATTCCGGTCTCCGGTAATGCTGGCGCCCGTTATGTCGAGACCAAGATCGAGGCGTCCGGCGCTTTGACCCGCCAGGAACGGGATTATGTTCGTGATGCCAACGGCAATATCGTGCGAACCGACCTGGGTGTCGCAACGACAGCGGTGACGACCAAGGGCGTGGCACCCGTTTCGATCGACGAAAAATACTCCGACATTCTGCCGGCGGTAAACTTCAACTTCACCTTGTCGCCGGATGAGGTCTTCCTGCGGCTGGGCTATGCCAAGGTCATGGCACGTCCCAAGCCGACCGACTTGGTGCCAGCAGCCAATTGCATCATTGATGTCACCGCCGAAGGCAAGCAGGATGATCTGAACGACACCTGCTCCTCCGGCAACCCGGACCTGGACCCCTATCGGGCCGACCAGTACGACGTTAACCTGGCTTGGTATGTCAATCCCGACACCCTGTTGAGTGCCGCCTATTTCTACAAGGATGTGAAGAGCTTCATCCTGGCGCGCACCCTGGTACGCAATGTCGACCTGTTTAATGACGGCACCCTGTTTGACGTGTCCATGCCGATCAATGGCAAGGGTGCCAAGATCAACGGTATTGAACTGTCCGCCCAGACCGCCTTCACCTTCCTGCCCTCCCCCTTCGATGGGTTGGGTCTGAATGTGAATTACACTTACTCCGACGCCAAGAATGTCGGTCTCACCAATTCCCTGACGGGTGGGGATCTGCCCTTCCCCGGTCTGTCCAAGCACAGCTACAACCTGATCGCCTATTACGACAAGGATGAATACAACCTGCGTGTCGCCTATAATGGCCGTACCAAGTGGCTGCAGTCGGCGGCGGAACGGTCGGGTAACCCGGTATTCCGCGATGGTACCGGTTACCTGGATGCCAAGTTCACCTATCGTCTGCTCGGCAGCGGCATGTCCTTCTTCGTCGAAGGCAAGAACCTGACCGGCGAAGCAGAGCGCACAACGTCGGGCGACGATGTCCGCCTGGGCGAGCTGGCCTATTCCGGCAAGCGTTACTATGTCGGTGCATCCTACAAGTACTGATCCTGATCCCCCACCCGGGCCGGCAACGGCCCGGGTGGGCTGGATAAAAAGAAGGGCGGCATCCAGAACGGGTGCCGCCCTTTTTCATGGACTTTGGTGAACGACCAAAAGAAGGGGGCGGTTTGGTACCCCGCCCCCTCCCCGCTTCTTACGGCGTGCGGATATGCGGGGCCGGCGGCGGGGCCATACCATGGCCTAAGAAGAAACTGGTATGGGGCGGCTGGTTATAGGCGACATTCTGCCAGGCCACCCCCAGCCGGTAGACCGGATCATGCATCAGGGTGACGAAGCGGTAATCGGTGGGCCAGGGCGTGGTGTAGATGCGCAAAGCGCTGTTATCCTTGGTCCGCCAGATCACCTCTTCCCGCCAGTCCCCCAGAATATCGGCGGAAAGTGTGGGGTTGGCCTTGGTACCATTGTTGGAGGAAACGCCATCGGCGGCCAGCAGGGTGACGGTGTCGCCCTTCTGCCAATCCCATTTGGCAATCTCTTCCTTATCCAGCAATTCCCGCAGCAGATCGCCATCCCACCAGATGCCGAAATTCATCTGTCGCGGATGTTTGGGGGCGATCAGGGAGCCTTGCGCGCTGTAAAGGCCGGGGGCATTGCTGGCCCAGGCTTCGGCCCCCGGTGAGCGCGGATCAATATCGAAGGCGACGCCGCGCCCGGTATCCTTTTCCGTCGGCGTGGTCCACAGTATCTTGCCGGTGGCGGCATCCAACATGGCGGCCCCGATGCCGCCATTGCGACCGGGGCTTTCATGCACACCGAAGCGTTCCAGGCCGGGATGCAGCGGGTCCAGATCAGACACATGCAGCGCGTCGCCATGGTAAAGCTTGGCCGACCACAGGCCCTTGCCATTATCATCAATGGCCATGGAGCCATAGATGATCTCATCCTTGCCATCGCCATCCACATCGGCGACGGAAAGCTGGTGGTTGCCCTGGCCGGCATAATCCTGATTGCCGGGAGCGGAACTGTCGAAGTACCAGCGCTCGGTCAGCTTGCCATCGCGCCAATCCCAGGCGGCGAGCGTGGTGCGCGCGTAATAGCCGCGCGCCATGATGATGCTGGGCCGTTCCCCATCCAGATAGGCAACCCCGGCCAGGAACCGGTCGGACCGGTTGGCATAGCCATCGCCCCATACCTGCGTCATGCGTTCCGGCGTGGGGGCGTCGGTTTCATCGTCGCGGCCCGGCAGATAGGGCTGGCTGGCCAATGCCTTGCCGGTCCGCCCGTCAAACACGGTCAGATATTCCGGGCCTTTCAACATACGGCCTTCCAGCCTTGCCACCTTGCTGCCGTCCGCCTTGGTTTCAGCCCCCGTGCGGTCGGCCTGGGGAACGTCACCGGCATGGCCGCGCCAATCGGCATTGGCATCACCGATCACGGCACCGGTGCCATCCACCGTACCATCGCTGGTGCGGGCCACCAGTTCGGCCCGCCCATCGCCATCGAAATCATAGACCAGGAATTGGGTGTAGTGGGCACCAGCGCGGATATTGCGGCCCATATCAATGCGCCACAGCCTTGTGCCATCCAGGCGATAGGCATCCAGGATCACCGGCCCCGTATAGCCGCCAAAGGCATTATCCTTGGAATTGCTGGGGTCCCATTTCAGCACGATTTCATACTGGCCATCGCCATCCAGGTCACCGACGCTGGCATCATTGGCGTTGTAGGTGAAGGCCTCCCCCTTGGGGGTGGTGCCGCCCGGCGGCTGTTGCAGGGGAATGGTCAGGTAACCCTGCTGCCACACCTTGGCTGTGCTGGCCACGGGCTGTTCCGCCCCGCCTTGCACCGGGCGCAGCGTATAGGTGCCGCTGCCATCGGCCCCTTTGTCCAGAAAGCTGGTGGGGCCGGTCAGCGGCTTGCCATTCAGCTTGCGCCCGTCGCGGTAAAGGTTGAAGGCCAGATCGGCCGGATCGGTGCCCAGCAGACGCCAGCCCACCAATACCCCACCCTGGGACGGCACGGCCACCATGCCGCGATCCAGCTTTTCCATCTGCCGTGGCGTTGCGGCCTGAATGGCCGGGCTGGCAAGCGCCACGGCGGCGCAGGCCAATCCCATCGACAGCATCACCGCGCGGCTGGTGGGGGTAAGCATTCTCATATCCACTCCCTGGGCTGGTTTTGGGCACTATATGCCGATTGATCTGACAATTAAATTCCAATATAGAGAACATAAAATCACAATATGGAACAAATCGCCTCCCTAAGGGCGATGGCACGCGGCAGGAAACGGGAGGAAGCGGAATGCCTTTCAGCACGCCCAATCGGCGGGACTTCATGCGCGCAGGTGCCGTTGGTGCAACGGCCACAGCGGCCCTGACATTGGCCAGCACGGGCGGCAGTGCTGCTGCGACAGAAAAAGCGCCCACCACCAACCTGCGCTGGATCGATGGCAAGGTGCCCGCGCTGCATCTGGGCCAAAGCTTGGGCGTTCCCTGGCCCAGGGGTCTTTATAAGACCAGCCAGAATTTCCGCCTGCGCGATGCCAGCGGGCGGGATGTGCCGGTGCAAAGCTGGCCGCTGGCCACCTGGCCGGACGGGTCGTTGAAATGGTCGGCCCACAGCATTCCCGCCGGGGAAACCCCGGCTGAAACTTACGAATTGCAGGCTGGCAAGCCCGCTAGCCCGGACAGCCCGGTGAAGCTGGTGGAAAAGGCCGATGCCATCACCATCAGCATCGGCCCCCGGCAATGGGTGGTGCCCAAACAGGGCGGCCAGTTGATCGCCAGCGCCAGCGTGGACGGGCGGGAGGTTTTGCGCGGCCTGCATCTGGTGGCCATCTCCCAGGATCAGCCGGACCTGTCGGACACCGGCAGCCTGACCCAGCGCAATTTCACCAGCGCCATCGGCAAGGTGACGGTGGAACAATCCGGCCCCATCCGCGCGGTGGTGAAGCTGGAAGGCAGCCATCGCGGCACCGGCGCCGATGGGCTGCGCGACTGGCTGCCCTTCACCGTGCGGCTTTATTTTCAGGCCGGTGCGGAATCCGTGCGGGTGATGCACAGCTTCATCTTCGATGGGGATGAGAATAAGGATTTCATCCGCGGTCTGGGCCTGCGCGCGTCCGTGCCGCTGGCCGATGCCCCGCATGACCGGCATATCCGCTTCGCCGGGCTGGATGGCGGCCTGTGGGGGGAGGCGGTGCGCCCGCTGACGGGCCTGCGCCGCGACCCCGGCAAGGATTATCGCGCCGCCCAGATTGCTGGCCAGCCCATCCCCCCCTTGTCCGGCATGGCGGAAACCGTCTCCAAGCGGCTGGACCTGATCCCCAGCTGGGGTGATTTTACCCTGTCGCAGGCCAATGCCGATGGTTTTGCCATCACCAAGCGCACCAAGCCCGGCCATGGCTGGATCCATGCGCAATCGGGCCAGCGGGCCGCCGGTCTGGGCTATGTCGGCGGGGGTACGGGCGGCGGGACCGCCTTCGCCCTGTCGCATTTCTGGGAAAGCCATCCGTCGCGTCTGGATATCCGTGGCGCCAATGGCGAGCTGGCGGAGGTG
The DNA here is from genome assembly GCF_009495745.1 of Niveispirillum sp. SYP-B3756. Taxonomy (GTDB): domain Bacteria; phylum Pseudomonadota; class Alphaproteobacteria; order Azospirillales; family Azospirillaceae; genus Niveispirillum. The sequence continues at coordinate 62,414 of NZ_WIDQ01000010.1, read as the reverse complement.
ACGGTCTGGCTCTGGTCGCCAGAGGCACCGGCCATGGATCTGCGCTTCTATCACGACGGGATGGGGATCAAGGACCACCCGACCGAACGCGAAGCGCTGGAAATCACCTATGAGGATTATGAGGAAGGCTGGGGCCGCCCCTATGGCATTGCCCGCACCAGCGAGCTGCATTTCTGGTCCCTGCCGGCCACCCCGGCGCGGGACAAGCTGGTGCAGATGGCGGGGGCCGTGCGCGAACGCCCGCAATTAATGTGCTCGCCGGAACGGCTGCACGCCGTGCCGGTATTTGGTGACTGGGCGCTGGTGGACCGGTCTACCCCCACCCGCAAGCTGATTGAGGATCAGGCCGATTTCCTGCTGGACCTGTACCAGCGACAGGTGGAACAGCGGCGCTGGTATGGGTTCTGGCATTACGGCGACGTGATGCACAGCTATGACCGTGACCGGCATGAATGGCGCTATGATATTGGCGGCTATGCCTGGGCCAATTCTGAACTCTCGCCCGACCTTTGGCTTTGGTACAGCTTCTTGCGTACCGGGCGGGGGGACGTGTTCCGCATGGCTGAAGCCATGACCCGCCATACCGGCGAGGTGGATGTCTACCATATCGGCCCCTATCGCGGCTTTGGCACAAGGCACGGGGTGCAGCATTGGGCCGACAGTTCCAAACAGCCCCGCATCTCCAACGCCGCTTACCGCCGGATTTATTATTTCCTCAGCGGCGGGGATGAGCGGGTGGGCGACCTGATGCGCAGCCTGCTGGGGTCGGAAGAAACGCTGACCCGCGTGGATATCAGCCGCAAGCTGGGCAAGCCGCCGCCGACGGAGGTGATTGCCGGGTTCGGCACCACCTGGGGTTCCTTCCTGGCCATGTGGCTGGCGGAATGGGAACGCACGGGCGACAAGCGTTGGCGCGACCGCATCCTGGCCGGGATGAATGCCATCGGCCGGATGAAGCGCGGCTGGTTCACCGGGGAAGCGCCGTTCGATCTGGCAACCGGTGCCTTTAAAGACCCCGGCGACCAGATCGGGGTATCGCACCTGAACGCCGTGTTCGGCGCGGTGGAGATCAATTCAGAGCTGCTGACCCTGGTGGATGCGCCGGAATATCGCAAGGCCTGGCTGGAATATTGCGCCTTCTACAACGCGCCAGCGGCGGAACTGCGCAACCTGTTGGGCCAGGATGTGAAGGGGCGCGGCCTGACCGAATCCCATTCTCGGCTGACCGCCTATGCCGCCCGGCAATTGGGCGACCAGAAGCTGGCGGATCGGGCCTGGCAGGAATTCCTGACCGGCCATGCCAAGGCCGGTTACGGGCTGGGCATGAAGCTGACCCATATCGATGGGGCCGCCGTGCTGCACCCGGTGGATGAAAACCCGGCCATGAGCACCAACAGCACCTCCCAATGGGGTTTGGCCGCCTTCCAGAATCTGGCCCTGGTGGGTGACAGGCTGGAAGCGGTAGCGGCCCAGTTGGGGCCGGATGCCTATAGGACGAAAGGGTAATCCGAGCGGCGATGAAGACCCGCGTGCCCCCGCGCGCGGGCCAAGCAGCATGACGGTGGCATTGATTCAGAACCGTCTGTTCTGATACCAACCCGCCTAAAGGTTGACCTTTAGGCGGGTTGGAGGCTGGCGACCGCCAGCCCAGCGCACGAGGGAACGCAAAATCTCCCTGAATCGGTTACGATCAAGGGAGATTGGCATGAATCAATGCCGGTTGCTGTTATGGTTGACACCGTGAATGCTCCGCAAATGGCAGCCTGATTCACGGACTTCAGCCACCTCCGATCCCGGTGGGGTTCAGCCGGCAGGTTGGCGCTTTTCCTGGCATCTGCGTGCCTGCGGGCGATGACGCCCCCCTCCCCCTTTTTTCCGAAAAATCACGATAGCCGTTGTCCCCCTGTTAACGGGGATTCATGTCCTCTGCCCCACCAGCTTGCGGGCGGATAGGCCGGGCTTTAATCAACCAGACATAATCATATAATAGTAATGACTTTTATTTTCATGCGATCAAAGTTGACTTCCCGCGTTGGATGCGTATGGTGCGCACATCTTTGGGTTACATTTTTCATACCACTTGCCCGGCAAGCGGGCATGTAACCAATGACCCAACATGCGGGGAAGGACATGCCGGACAGTCTGAATGCGCCGATGATCGGCCCGGAATTGCCGGATTTCAGCCATGGCGCCCGCCTGCCACTGCCTGATCTTTGTCTGCACCAATCCTTTGAATCCTGGGTCGATCGTGATCCGGATCGGCCGGCCATCGTCACCCTGGACAGTATTATCAGCTTCGGCCAGCTGGATGATATGGGGAACCAGCTGGCCCACAGACTTTTGCAGTTGCAGATCGCAACGGAAGAGCCGGTGGGCGTGCTGGTGGACCGGTCGGCCGGCCTGCCCATTGCTTTCCTGGGCATCTTGAAGGCCGGCGGCACCTATGTGCCCCTGCTGGCGGATCTGCCGGAACAGCGTCTGGCCAATATGGCGGTCCAGGCCGGAATGCGCCTGCTGATCGCCCTGGATGGGCACCAGCCGCCGCCGGCATTGCTGACAGCATTGGCGGATAATGGCCAGGGCCGGCCGGTTGAGGTACTGCGCCTGCCGGGACGGGATGATGCCGATCGGCAGGATTTAGGCCGCCCGGACCTGCCCTGCCAACCCGGCCAGCTGGCCGCCATCCTGTTCACCTCCGGCTCCACCGGCAAGCCCAAGGGCGTACTGATCCAGCATGTCGGCTGCCAGAACATGGCGCTGGGCCATGCGCTGGCCCAGGGCATCCGGGAGACGGATCGGCTGCTGCTGTCCTCGACCCCCAGCTTCATTCTGGGCTTCCGCGAACTGTGTCTGCCCCTGGCGCTGGGCTGTGCCTGGGTGCCAGCCAGCCGCGCGCTGCTGGACCGGCCGGACGACCTGTTGGACAGCATGGCCCGGAATCAGGTCAGTGTCGCCCTGCTGACCCCGTCTTATCTGCGGCTGCTGGGCGGCGTGGTGCCCGCCGGGCTGCGCCTGATCCTGACGGCCGGCGAACGGCCAAATCCGGAAGATGCGCGCCACTATGCCCGCCATGTTGATTATTGGAACATGCATGGCGCCACGGAACTGTGCGGCACCTTTGCCATGCACAAGGTGTCGCCCACGGATGAAGGGGCGATCCCCAGCGGCCGGCCCTTCCCCAATACCACCATCCTGCTGGTGGATGAACAGGGGACACCGGTGCCGGCCGGGGCGGAGGGTGAAATCCTGGTGCTCAGCCCCGGCATCGCCCGTGGCTATCTGGACCAGCCGGACCTGACGGCTGACAGCTTTGTCGACACCTCCTTCGGCCACGCCTATCGCACCCGCGACCTTGGCCGCTGGACGCAAACGGGGGAATTGCTGACCCTGGGCCGGGCCGGCGATGTGGTGAAGGTTTCCGGCCAGTCGGTCGCCCTGGGGGAGATCGAACGGGTATTGCTGGCGCAGAATGGCGTTCGTGCTGCTGCCATCGTGCAGCATCAGGGCCGGCTGGTGGGCTTTGTGGAACCGAAGCCGGGCGCTGATCTGTCGGACATGGATTGGCAGACCGCACTGTCGGCCAAACTGCCCGCCTATATGGTACCGGCCCTGGTGCTGACAGTGCCGCAATTGCCGATTGCCAGCGCTGGCAAGGTGGATCGCAGCGCCCTGCTGGCCCTGGCGGAGGCAGACTGGAACCGGGGCCACGGCCAGGGCGGCCCGCCGCAGGGCCCGCTTGAAAGCCGTATCGCCGTCCTCTGGGCGGAGGTTCTGGGGCTGTCGGCAGCGCAGATCGGGCGGGAGGATGATTTCTTCCGCCTGGGCGGCAGCAGCCTGATCGCCATCCAGCTGGGCCAGCGCCTGCAGGCCGCCGGGTTGACGGCCAGCGTGCGCGATATTCTGGGCAGCATGACCATTGCCGCCCTGGCCGGCCGCCTGTCAGCGGCGGAAGAAGAGGCGGCAGGCGCAGCCCTGGAAGAAAACCCCGCCGCCACCCTGGGGCAGGTGGATTTCTGGGTGGCCGCCAGCCTGGGCCTGCCCCCCGCCGCGGCCCATGTCTCGCGGGTGCTGCGCCTGTCGGGCGCGCAGGCCGATGCCACCGCTTGGCAGAATGCCTGGGTCAGCCTGCTGCGCCATCACCCGGCCCTGCGCACCGGCCTGTTCAGCGACCATGATGGCACGGTGCGGCTGCGCAGCCTGCCAGCCGATGCCCCCGCCCTGGCCGTGACGCTGGAAACCCGGCATTTCAGCAGCGAGGCGGAAGCAGGCGCCTTCATGGCCGCTCAGACGGCGCAGCCCTTTGACCTGAGCCAGCCGCCCCTGTCGCGGGCCGGGTTGATCCGCATCGGGGAAGCGGCCCCCTTGTTCTGGTTTGTGCTGCATCATGCGCTGGTCGATGGCATGTCCGCCGGCCAGCTACAGCAGGATTTGCTGTCCATGCTGACCGGGCAGGCACTGCCCCCGGCGCTGGATGGCCCCCGGCTGGCCGCGCGGGCGGAACGGCGGCATCTTGCCTCCCCCAACGCCGACCGCGACCGCGCCTATTGGCTGGACAAGCTGGCTGCCCTGCCGGAAGAAGCGTTTGAGGAATTGCCCTGCGACCGCCGCCGGTCCGATGACGCGGGTGCGGTGCTCACCCCCGCCTTCCAGCGACAGCTGGATGCCGGGGTGGTGGCGCGGCTGACGGCCCTGGCCAACCGCCATGGCGCCGGCCTGCACGCGCTGTTGCTGGCCTTGCTGGCGATGGAGATGCGGCGGCGTACCGGGCGGCATCAGCTTCTGCTGGGCAGCGGCATTGCCACCCGGCCGGCCGGGACGGAAAACCAGCTGGGCCATTTCGTCAATCTGCTGCCGCTGCCGCTGGCCGTGCCGGTGGGGCAGCGGCTCTGCGACATGCTGCAGGATGCCCAAGCCATATTGACCGGCGCTGTGAAGCATGGGCTCTACCCGGCCGGATCGATCATCCGCGATCTGCGCCAGCAGCAAAAGGCCCTGCGGCCGGCCGGGCGGATGGGGCTGATGGATGTGGCGCTGACCGCCAATCCCGGCCGCAGCACCGGCGACACCGGCAGCGGCGGCAGCCTGACCCCGCTGACATTGGCGGGGGACGGATCTGTCCCCGCCGCCGGGCTGGATCTCTCCTTCTCCCATGAACCAACAACCGATGGCGGCGTGCTGCTGTCCCTGGTCTGGAATGCCAGCCTGTTCCAGCCGACAACGGCAGAGGCTTGGCTGACCGCCCTGGCCGGCTGGGCCGAATGGCTGGCGGCGGATACCGCCCGGCTGGATGCCCCCCTGCCCGACCTGCTGCCGGCCGAGCGCCAATGGCTGAACGGGGTGGAACCAGGGTCGGCGCAGGCCCGCGCGCCCCTACCGGCCCACCGGCTGGTGGAAGCGATTATCGACCGGATACCGGACCAGCCCGCCATCATCACCCGTGCCGGCAGCACCAGCTATGCCCTGCTGGAGGCACAGGCCAACCGCATCGCCCAGGCCCTGCTGGCAACCGGGCTGGGTCTGGAACAGCCGGTCGGCGTGCTGGCCGATAATGGCCCCTGGCTGCCCGCGGCCACGCTTGGCATCTGGAAGGCAGGCGGGGTGCATCTGCCGCTGGCACTGGAAATGCCCGCCGAACGGGTCGCCTTCATCCTGGCCGACGCCGGCGCCCGGCATCTGCTGTTATTGCCCGGTGCTGAGGTGCCGGCCGGCCTGCCGGACGGGGTGACCCTGATCCGCCCGGCTGACCTGACGGGGGAAGCATCCCGCCCCGCCGTGCCGCTGGCCCCGACCGCCACCGCCTATATCATCTATACCTCCGGCACCACCGGTGCGCCCAAGGGAACCAAGGTGCGGCATGACGGCATGATCAATGCCATCCTGTCGACACTGGAAGCCGCAGGATGTGAGCCAGGCGACCGGGTGGCCCTGGTCGCCACCCCGGCCTTTGATGCCTCCCTGTGGGAAATGGGGCTGGGCCTGCTGCACGGGTTGCCGCTGGTGCCGGTCAGCCGGATCGAACGCGAAGATCCCTGGGGCGTGAAGGATTTATACCGCGACCTGGGCGTCACCATCGCCTTCCACGCCCCGTCATATCTGCGCGTCAGCCAGGACAAGCCCTATGCCCCCGGTATGCGCCTGCTGCTGGTGGGCGGGGAAGCCCCCAGCCATGAGGATGTCATCCACCATCCCGGCATCGCGTTCTGGAACTGCTATGGACCGACGGAAACCAGCATCATCGTTTCCCTGGGCCGGATCGCCCCGGACCATCCGGCCGATCGCCCCCTGCCGGTCGGCCGCCCGCTGCCCGGCGACGTGATCAGCATCCGCAACGCCGATGGCGCGCGGGTACCGCCCGGCTGCGCGGGGGAGGTCTGGCTGGGTGGTGTGGGTGTCGGTAGCGGTTATCTGAACAACCCGCAGCAGCAGGCCAAGGCCTTCATCGATACGGATGAAGGGCGTTTCTATCGCTCCGGCGATCTGGGGCGCTGGTCGGCGGACGGGCTGCTGGAACTGGCCGGCCGCATCGACCATCAGGTGAAGCTGCATGGGCAGCGGGTGGAACCGGCGGAAATCGAACAGCATCTGCTGGCCCATGCCGCCATCCGCCAGGCGGCTGTGATCGTGGATAAGGGGGCCGGGGACACCAAGCTGCTGCGCGGCTTCGTGCATCTGCATCCGGGGGCCACCCCGCTCAGCAACGAGGAATGGCGCGGCTTTCTGGCCGGGCGGCTGCCGCCGCACATGGTGCCGGCCACCATCATTGATGTGCCGGGCATCCCGGTAACCCCCAATGGCAAGGTGGACCGGCTGCGCCTGCTGGCCATCCTGCGGGAACGCCGACCCGAACAGGCCGGTGCCGCCAGCCGCACAGCCCCGCAAGGGGCGCTGGAACAGCGCATCGCCAGCGCCTGGGCCCGCCTGCTGAACCTGGGCAGTGACGGCCTGCCCGTGGCGCGGGAAGATAATTTCTTCGCCCTGGGCGGCACCAGCCTGCTGGCGGTCAGCCTGGCCCATCAGCTGGCCCCGGCGCTGGGCTGGCCGGTGACCCCGCGCGACCTGTTCGCCGCCCCGGTACTGGCCGATTTCGCCGCCCGGCTGACGGCGGGCAAAGGGGCCCCCCCCCTGCTGGCCGCGATGCTGGATGACCGCGCCACGGAAGGGGAGCGGGAATTCTGGGTGGCGCAGCAGGCCGGGCTGGACACGTCCGGCCATATTATTCCGGCCATCCGCCGGGTGACGGGGCCAATGCCCGACCGGGCACGCTGGGAGGCGGCATGGCAGGCCCTGGTTCAGCACCAGCCCGGTCTGCGCCTGGGTTTCAGCCCGGTCGAGGACGGGGCGCTGCGCCGGGTTTTCGCCACGGCAGCGGATTTCGGCAAGGCTGCCGGCCTGCAATGGGCCGAAGCATCGGATCTGGATGCCGCCCGAACCCACATCCGGGAACGCCAGCTGCTTGCCTTCGACATGGCAAAACCGCCTTTGTGGCGGGCGGGTCTGGTGCAGGTTAGCCAGGATGGCGGCTGGCTGTTCTGGCTGTCGCTGCACCATGCCGTTGGCGATGGCCGTTCCCTGGGCCTTATTTTCTCTGAATTGCAGGCCCTGTTGCAGGGGCAGGCGCTGACACCGCTGACGGCCGATCCGGCCATCAGTGCGGCGCGCGAACTGGCCTATCTGTCCGGGCCTGATCTGGCAGCCGATGCCGCCTGGTGGTCCGATCAGCTGGCCGCCGTTCCGGATGAGGCTTTCCTGCCCCTGCCGCTGGATTTCCCGCGCCGCCTGGGGGCCGACATCGCCACCCACCGCTTCCAGCGGGTGCTGGAACCGACTCTGGCAGAAGGCTTGCGCGGGCTGGCCCGCCAACACGCGGTCAGCCTTTATGCCCTGCTGGTCTCCCTGCTGGCGGTCGAAATGGCGCGCCGCACGGGCCGACAGCATCTGATGCTGGGCACCAGCGTCTCCACCCCTGAAAGTGCGGCCGAGGCGGCCCTGGTGCAATATGGGGTGAACATGCTGCCCCTGCCGCTGAGGCTGGACCCGGCGGCACCGCTGGCAACCCTGTTGCGCGGGGCACAGCAGGTGCTGGCCGGCGGGTTGCTGCACGCGCGCTATCCCTTCGCCCGGCTCTATGCAGATTTCTGGCGCCAGCGGCCGGCCCTGCGCGACCCGCTGCGCTTCCCGCTGTTCGATGTGGCGGTGACGGAGAACCCGCCGGCCCCCGTAACGGCTGATGGGGTGCGGCTGGAGCGGCTGGGCATCGGCGCGGATGGCTATGAACTGACGCACAGCGCCCATGGTCAGGATTTACTCCTGATCCATGAGGCGCTGGCCGATGGCGGCATCGCCCTGGAATGGCATGTCAATGCCAGCCTGTTCAGCCGTGACAGCGCCGCCGCCTGGCTGGGCGGGCTGGTGGAGCGGTTGACCCTGCTGGCCACCCGACCCGACCTGCCGGCCCTGCCGCTGGCGGGGCTGCTGGAAGGGGCGGCCCCGCCGCCGCCAGCCCCGATGGTGACGGCGACGGGCACGAAGAACCCGGCATTGCCGGGCCTGGAACAGGAGATTGCCGGACTGTGGGCGAGTTTGCTGGGCATCGCCCCGCCAGCACGGGAAGATAATTTCTTCGCCCTGGGCGGCAACAGCCTGCTGGCTATCGGCATGGCGCACAAGCTGGCCGGCCGGCTGGGCCGACCGGTCTCCGCCCGCGACCTGTTCAGCGCCCCGGTGCTGGCCGATTTCGCCGCCCGCCTGCAGCAGGGTGCCGATACGGATCGTGGCACCACCGATTTTGACGGCCGCCGTGCCACGGTGGGCGAACGGGAATTCTGGACCGCACAGCAGGCCGGGCTGGACACGGCCGGCTTCACCATGCCCCTGGTGCGCCGGGTGCGCGGGCCGGTGCCGGATATCGCCCGCTGGCGCGCCGCCTGGGTCCAGCTGGTGGCCCGCCACCCGGCCCTGCGCTGCCGCCTGCGCGAAGGGGAAGATGGTACGCTCTACCGCGACATCCTGCCGGCTCTGCCGGTTGATGCCGCGCTGGAACTGGCCGAACAGGCAGACCATGCCCAGGCCATGGCCCATATCCGCGCCCGCATCGCCGCCCCCCTGGATCTGGCGCAGGCCCCGCTATGGCGGGTGGGGCTGGTGCATGTGGCGGATAATGGCGACTGGCTGTTCTGGCTGGCCCAGCACCATGCCACCGGCGATGGCCGTTCGCTCGGCCTGTTGATGGCCGAACTGCTGGCCCTGCTGCGGGATGAGCCCTTGCCTTCCCTGACCGCCACGCCGGAAACAATCTCCAGCCGCGAACAGGCCTATCTGGCGGGCGAGGCGGCCAGCGATGCCGGCTGGTGGCGTGACCTTCTGTCCGCCCTGCCCGCTGCGGCCTTTGATGATTGGGCGCTGGACCTGCCGCGCGGCACGGCCATCACCGGCAGCCATCGTCACACCACCCGGCTGGACGCGGCCGAAACCGCCAGTCTGCTGGCCTTGGCCCGGCAGCATGGCACCAGCCTGCACGCGCTGGTGACGGCCTTGCTGGCCCAGCTTGTGCGCCAGCGCACCGGCCGGGGCGACTTCCTGATCGGCACCACCGCCACCCTGCCGGAAACCGCAGCGGAAGCAGCGGTCGTGCATTATGGCGTCAACATGCTGCCCCTGGCCTTCCGCGCCACGGGGGATGCCGGTGATTTCGCGTCCCTGTTGCGCCATACGGCGCAGGAACTGACGGCGGCTTTGGCCCATGGCCGCTATCCCTTTGCCCGGATGTATCATGATTTCTGGGCGGCCCATCCCGGCCAGCGGCAGCCGGACCGCTACCCGCTGTTCGATATCGCCATCACCGAAAACCCGGTCAGCCCGCGCCCGGTGGCGGATGACGAATTGCGGCTGGAACGGCTGCTGACCCTGCCGGCCGACGGCATCGGCTATGAGCGGATGCATAACCCGCCCGGCCAGGACATGGTGCTGACCCATGAAAGGCTGGCCGATGGCGGCCTGATGCTGGATTGGCAGACCAATGCCGCGCTTTATCACGCCGATATTTCCCGCTTCTGGCTGGAAGGGCTGGTGGAAGCTGCGCGCTGGCTGGCGGCCCATGGGGCGCAGGCGGCCATCCCCTCCCTGCCGCCGGCCCAGCAGCGGCAATTGGCCGGCTGGGAACAGGGGCCGGCGCGGCCGCGCCCGCCGCTGACCTTTGCCCGCTGGTTTGAAATGCTGGTGGACCAGCCGGGACAGGCCGAACGCCCCGCCCTGCTGACCGCTGACGGCCCGGTCAGCTATGGCCTGCTGGAACGCCAGGCCAACCGGCTGGCCCATCGGCTGATCGCCGCCGGCGTGCAGCCGGGGCAGGTGGTGGCCGCGCTGACCCGCCGGTCGGCGCAACTGCCCGCCACCCTGTTGGCCATCGGGAAGGTGGGGGCCGTCTACCTGCCGCTGACCGCCGATCTACCGGCCGACCGGCTCGGCTTCATGGCGGCCGATGCAGGGGCTGTGGCCGTGCTGGCGCTGGATGGCATTACCCCGCCACCGGGCCTTGATCTGCCGCTGGTGGAGATCACCGAACCCGCCCCGGACGACCGGCCGGCCATTGCCGGCGGGCCGGATGATCCAGCCTATATCCTCTATACCTCCGGTTCGACCGGGCAGCCCAAGGGCGTGGTGGTCAGCCATGGCAGCTATCTGAACCTGCTGCTGGGGGCGGTAGAAACCTATGGGCTGACGCCCGAAGATCGGTGCCTGGGCTTTGCCGCCCCCTCCTTTGATGTCTCGCTCTCCGATATCGGCATTCCGCTGGCCGCCGGTGCCGCCCTGTGCCCGGTTCCGGCCGACCGGATCGACCAGCCGGCCGCTGTCGCCGCCCTGATCCGGGAACAGCGGATCAGCGTCGCCGACCTGACGCCCACCTATCTGCGCCTGCTGGATACGGACAGCCTGTCGGGCCTGCGCCTGCTGGTGACCGGTGGGGAGGCGCCGCTGCCGGCCGATGTGGCCCGGCTGGCGGGGCGGGTGCGTTACCTCAACGCCTATGGCCCGACGGAAAATGCCATCACCTCCACCATGGGGCACCTGTCGGCGGCACAGCCGGACCGGCTGGATTGCGGCCGCCCGCTGCCCAATACGGGTGTGGAAATCCGCGATCCCGTCAGCGGCACCCGCCTGCCGCCGGGATCGACGGGGGAAATCTGGCTGGCGGGGGCGGGTCTGGCCCAGACCTATCTGAACCAGCCGGACCTGACGGAAAAAGCCTTTGTCCAGACCCCCGAAGGCCGCCGCTACCGCACCGGCGATCTGGGGCGCTGGCGTGGGGATGGCGGGCTGGAAGTGCTGGGCCGCATCGATCAGCAGGTGAAGCTGAACGGCATCCGCATTGAACTGGGGGAAATCGAAGCCGCGATCACCCGCCATCCCGGCATCATCCAGGCAGTTGCCGCCGTGGATGGCACGGCCGGGGAGCGTCAAAGCCTGTGGGCCTTCATCCATGCGGCCCCGGATGCGCCCTTGCCCGACAGCGCCGGCTGGCGGCTTTTCCTGGGCGACATCCTGCCAGCCTATATGATCCCGGCAGCGATCCAGCCGGTCAGCGCCATTCCCGTCACCGCGTCGGGCAAGGTGGACCGTACCGCCCTGCTGGCTGGCCTGTCGATGCAAGAGCGCCCGGCGGGCGGCACCCCACCGCAACCCGGCCTGGAACAGACCATCGCCACGCTGTGGGCCGAACTGTTGCGCAGTGGCCCGGTGCGGCGGGAGGATGATTTCTTCGGCCTGGGCGGGCACAGCCTGCTGGCCATCGCGCTTTGCCACCGGCTGGAAGGGCTGGTGTCCCGCCCGGTGCCGGCGCGGTTGCTGTTCGCCGATCCGGTGCTGGCCGGCTTTGCTGCCCGTGTGGCCGCCTATCTGGCCGAGCCTGTCCCGGTCATCCAGGCCCAGCCAAGCGACATCGCCACGGAGGGGGAGCGGGAATTCTGGACCGCCCAGCAGGCCGGACTGGAAACGCGCGGCTTCACCATCACCCTGACCCTGGCGGTGGATGGCCCCGCCCCCGCCGCCGACAAGTGGGAAGCCGCCTGGACGGGCTTGACCGCCCGTCACCCAGCCCTGCGCACCCGCTATGAACTGGATGAAGAGACGGACATCCTGAAACGGATCGTGGCGACGGACAGCCCCGGTCGCTTCACGATCAGCCGGGCGGCGGATGCCGCCACGGCACTGGCCGAAATCAGGGAGGAACAAGGCCGGCCCTTCGACATGGCCACCGGCCCGCTCTGGCGGGCGGGCTTGGCGCAGGTAACGGGGGAAAAGCCGATTTTCTGGCTGGCCCTGCATCATGCGGTGGGTGATGGCGCGTCGTTGGGGCTGCTGCTGGCGGACCTGACGGCCCTGTTGGCGGGGCAAAGCCTGCCAGCGCCCGGCGGCAGCTTTGCCGACAGTGCCGGGCGTGAACGCGCCCATCTGCTGGGCCTGGGCGGACAGGCCGATGCCGATTGGTGGCGGCAGAAACTGGCAGCGGTGGCCGCCAGCGGGGAGGATGGTTTTGCCGACTGGCCGACCGACCGCCCCCGGCCGCCGGCCCGCACCGCCGGCACCGGCCGGGGCAGCCACACGCTGCGCCTGTGCCTGACGGCGGATCAGGCCCAGGGGCTGCGCCGTCTGGCCCGCAGCCAGGGTGCCAGCCTGCACGCCCTGTTGCTGTCCCTGCTGGGGCTGGAGGTGCGGCGCCGCACCGGGCGGCAGGATTTCCTGCTGGGCACCGCCGCCAGCACCCGCGCCAGCGCAGCAGAGGCGGGCATTGTCGGCTATTACGTCACCCTGCTGCCCCTGGCCTTCCACCTGTCGGGTGTGGCGGATGTGACGGCGGCGCTGGCCGCCACCCGGTCCATGCTGGCCGATGCGCTGGCCCACAGCGCCTATCCGTTCGCCCGCATCGCCCGCGATTTCCGACAGGATCATCCGGGTCTGGTCCAGTCCGCCCGCTATCCGCTGTTCGATATGGCGGTGACGGAAAACCCCGCCGTCACCGCAACGGACAACACCCCGGATACACTGCATTTCCTGCCAGCGGAGGGTAGCACCCTGCCAGCGGCGGGCCGGATCGCCTATGATCTGCGCCACAATGCGCCCGCCCAGGATATGGTGCTGGTGCATGAAGGGTTGGCCGATGGCGGCCTCTCCCTCTCCTGGTTCGTCAAGGCCGACCTTTATGACCGGGAAACGGCGGAAGCGTGGCTGACCGGGCTGGTCGGCCAGATGCTGGCGCTGCTGGACCAGCCGCTTGATCAGCCCCTGCCCCGGCTGTTGCCGGCGGAACTGGCGCGGCTGGCGCCCTGGGAACAGGGGGAACAGCTGGTGGCCCCGGCCGACAGCGTGGCCGCCCGCTTCAGCCAGTTGGCCCGCCAGCAGCCGGACCGCCCGGCCCTGATCACCCAGGCCGGCGCCACCAGCTATGCCGCCATGGAAGGCCGCGCCAATGCGCTGGCCCACCGGCTGATCGAACAGGGATTGCGCCCCGGCCAGACGGTGGGCGTCTATACGGAGCGTTCCGCCACCCTGCCACTGGTGGTGCTGGCCATCTGGAAGGCCGGCGGCTGCTATATGCCGCTGACCCATGGGATGCCGGCGGACCGGCTGCGCTTCATGGCGGACAATGCGGGGATCGCCCTGCTGCTGGCACTGGACGGGCTGACGCCACCGCCGGCCCTGCTGGAAACCGCCCCCCTGCTGTTACGGCCGGAAGCCATGGCGCTGACGGACAGCGCCAGCCCGCCGGCCCTGGAAACGGCGCCGGACAGTCCCGCTTATATCCTGCACACATCCGGTTCCACCGGCGTGCCCAAGGGGGTGGTGCTGTCGCAGGGCGGGCTGGTCAATCTGGCCCTGGGGCTGGTGCGGATGACCGGGGCAACCCCGGATGACCGCGCCCTGCTGATCGCCTCCCCCTCCTTCGATCTGTGGATTTCCGATCTGCTGATGGTCTGGGGCGCGGGTGGCGCCATCGTGCCGGTGACCAAGGCAGAGATGGACGACATCACCGGCATGAAGGCGATGCTGGGCGGGCTGGGCATCACCATGGCCACCATGGCCCCCTCCTATCTGCGCCTGTTCGAACAGGCGGAATTCCCCGCCCTGCGCTTCCTGATGACGGTGGGTGAACCGCCGGTGGCGGCCGATGCCCGCTTCTATGCGGCGCGTCTGGCCTATTTCAACGGCTATGGCCCGACGGAAACCACCGCCGCCGCTGCCATTGGCCGGATCAATCCGGATGATGATCCGCTGCCGGCCGGGCGGCCGCTGCCCAACAGCTTCATCCTGATCCTGGATGCGCAGGGGGAACGGGTGCCCCCCGGTTCGGTGGGGGAAATCTGGGTTGGCGGGGCCGGCCTGGGCATCGGCTATCTGAACCGGCCCGACCTGACCGACCTGGCCTTCCAACAGACGCCGCACGGCCGGATGTATCGCACCGGCGATCTGGGCCGCTGGCGCCAGGATGGTCAGCTGCTGGTGCTGGGCCGGATGGATGGTCAGGTGAAGCTGCGTGGCCAGCGGGTGGAGCTGGGTGAGATTGAGCAGGCGCTGGCCGCCCATCCCGCCGTGCGCCATGCCGCCGTGCTGGTGCGCAAGGCGGCGGACGGGGCGCAAAGCCTGTGGGGCTTCGTCGTCCCCGGCCCATCGGCAGAGACGCTGCCCGACGCTGCCGGCTGGCAGGATTTCCTGGGCCGGGGGCTGCCCGGTTACATGATCCCGTCCGGCATCCTGGCCCTGCCCGCCCTGCCGGTGAATCTGGCCGGCAAGATCGACCGCAAGGCCCTGCTGGCCACGCTGGAAGAACGGCTGGCCGCCGGCGAGCTGGTCAGTAGCGGAGCCGCAGCGGCCGAACCGCCACAGGGAACGGTGGAAACGGCGGTGGCCGCCGTCTGGGCCGATATTCTGGGCCGGGCCTCCCCGTCGCGGACGGATGATTTCTTCACTCTGGGGGGCGACAGCCTGCGGGCCATCGCCACCATCACCCGGCTGCGCAAACATTACAGCGTGCGGATCAATGATCTTTACGAACATCCGGTACTGGCCGATTTCGCCCGCCAGTGCCGGCCGCGCGCCGATCACCTGCGTGACCTGATCGGGGCGGCCGGGCAGCATTGGCGGGATTATCGGGATCAACTTCCCGCCTATGAGGCGGCGCGGGACGCCGCGCTGGCGCAGGCCCGCGCCGATTATGACCGGCATAACAGCCGCTTCGCCGGCTTTGATCCGGGGCAGCGGGCCGATTACGGGCATGTGCTGCTGACCGGGGCCACCGGCTATCTCGGCACCTATCTGTTGCGCGAACTGCTGCAACGCCCCGACCGGGCGGTGACGGTGCTGGTACGGGCCGCCGACGATGGGGCGGCCCGCCAGCGGCTGCTAAACGCCGTGGCGCATTATTTCGGCCCCGATGGTGCGGCCGCCCTGCTGGGCCATGGGGGCCTGTCGGTGCGGGCGGGCAATCTGCGCCATCCTGATCTGGGTCTGGGTGAGGCCGGCTTTGCCGGGCTGGCAGCATCGGTGGATGCCATCCTGCATTCCGCCGCCAATGTCAGCCATATCGGTCATTACAGCGACTTCCAGGCCGATAATGTGGCAGCCACGGCGCATCTGGTAGAGCTTGCCGAACGGCATGGCCGCACCAGCGGCGGGCGGACGGCCGACCTGCACCTGATCTCCACCCTGTCGGTCTGCGGCCGGCCACCGGAGGACGGGTTCCGCCTGTTCAGCGAATATGACCCGGCGCCCGACGGGGAAGAGGAAAATTACTATGTCCGCAGCAAGCAGGAGGCCGAACGGCTGGTGCTGCGGGCGCGTGACCGGCTGGCCAATGCCAGCATCCACCGGGTGGGCAATGTGGTGTTCGCCGCCGATGGCGGTCCCTTGCAGCGCAATATCAAGGAAAATGCCTTCTTCCGTCTGATGGGGGCGTTGGCGCGGCTGGGGGCCGCACCCGATGACAGCCATCTCTGGCTCTGCCATGTGGATATGGTGGCAAAGGCCGTGCTGGCGCTGGCGGAAAGCCCGGCCCTGGCCAACCTGACCCACCATGTCGAACATGCCAGGCGCGATACGCTGGCGGATTTCATCACCGGGGCCGACGGCGTCGGCGAGCGGGTGGCAGCCATGGATTTCGGCCGCTTCCTGGACAAGGTGGCGGCAGCGGTCGACGAGCCCGCCCTGGAAACCGCCCTGGCCGAAATCCTTGAAGGGTTCGGTCTGCATCGCGGGATTTCCCCCCAGGCGCGCGGTCGCCGGCTGGAACTGGCCAGCGACCGCACACAGCAGTTTTTACGCCGGCTGGGGGTCGTCTGGCCCGCCGTGCCACGCGATGGCCAGGCCGCCATGGTGGCGGCCGCCCACACTCTTTTCACCGAACCAGCCGGATATCGAAGGTGATAACCATGTCGATGCCACATAACCTGCTGAGCCACTGCCGCGATCTGGGACCGGGTACGGGGGAATTCACCCTGCGTCCCTTCGCCCGCGAGCAGATTGACGCGGCCCTGGCCGTGCTGGCCGACCATTATGGTGGGGAGATCGATCCCGGCCGGTTGGTGCCGCCAGAACGGGAAACCGAATTGCGGGCCGATCTGGCCATGCAGGCCCCGGTTCTGGTCGATCTTGCGAACAGCTTTCAGGAACTGCTGGAAGGCGATTACAGCGCCCTGGTGCTGCCCCGCCTGGGGCTGGAGGGGCTGCCGCTGCCAGTGCGCTCCGCCCTGCTGTTTGCCTTGTCGGTCAGCCTGGGCCAACCCACCGCCACCGACAAGGTGGATCGCCGGGTCGTCTGGGATGTAAAGGTACGCGAGGCGAAGATGGCGACCAACAGCGTCTCCACCTTCTCCGAACATCCGTTCGAGGCGGACCTGCATACCGATACACAGTATTTCACCAACCCTGAACGCTATATGATGCTGTACTTCATCACCCCGGCGGCCTGCGGGGGTGGCATTTCCACAATGCGCGACCTGCGCTGCCTGCGCCAATCGCTGGCGGCCACATCGGAGGGACGCTGGGCGATGGACTATCTGACTGACCGCCCCCTGCCCTTCCGCATCCCGGCGGTTTTCACCGAAACCGGCACCGCCGACACGGTGGAAGTCACCTTTGCCCCGATCTTCGGCGAACGGCCGGCTGTGCGTTACCGCACCGACACGCTGCGCAAGGGGCTGGCGCTTCACCCGGAACTGGACACGCCCGAGCTGCGCTGCGCGCTGGATATCCTGAATGCGGAGGTGGCGCGGCAGGACAAGCTGGTGGCTCTGCAGATGCCAGCCGACAGTCTGCAGGTGCTGAACAACCATCAGGCCCTGCATGGCCGCACGCCCTTCAGCGATTACAACCGGCATGTGCTGCGCATCCGGGTGGCCGAAAGCGGCCAGACCGAAGCCGCCGCCCTGGTCCGGGCGGC
This sequence comes from Niveispirillum sp. SYP-B3756, assembly GCF_009495745.1. GTDB lineage: Bacteria > Pseudomonadota > Alphaproteobacteria > Azospirillales > Azospirillaceae > Niveispirillum. Next base: position 44,986 of record NZ_WIDQ01000010.1, on the reverse strand, counting down.
CTGACACAATGAATCTGCTGCGCCTTCTGGGTCGATTGGGATCGCAGCCGCTGCGCCGGCTGTTGCTGGCGGCGGGTGGCTCCGCCTTGAGCAGCACCATCGTGCTGGCCATCATCAATGCCGCCGCGCAGAATATCGCCAAGGAAAAGGCGGATTTTCTGGATGCGGTCCTGGCCTTGCTGTTCCTGGCGTCGCTGGCGGGATTCTGGTTCTCCCAGGTCTGGCTGGTGCGCCGCATGGCCAGCGACCTGGAAGAGGTGGTGGATGGCCTGCGTCTGCGCCTGTTGACCCATATCCGCCATGCCGACCTGCTGAAGCTGGAGAAATTCGGCCAGACACCCCTGTTTGAAAGTATCAGCCAGGCCAGCCAGACGATTTCGCAGAATTCCCAATTTCTGGCGCTGGCCCTGCAATCCTGTCTGCTGACCCTGGCCATCCTGGTCTATATCGCGTTGAGCAATGCGCTGGCCTTCCTGCTGATCGGCGGGCTGCTGGCATTGGGCACCTGGGGTTACATGCGCCTGGGGCGGGAGCTGCAGGCCCAGCAGCAAAAATTGATGCAGCAGGAAGCCGTCCTGTTCGAGGGCGTGTCCGACCTGTTCGACGGGTTCAAGGAACAGCGGCTGAACAGCGCCCGCAGCGCTGCGCTGGGTCAGAGCTTCGCAGAAGCGTCCGAACGCACCGTGGCCGCCCGCAACATCGTGCATATGCATAGCTGGCAGCAATTCATCTTCGGCGAGATGGCCTTCAACCTGATGCTGGGTCTGGTGATCTTCGTCGCCCCCGCCTATGCCAAGGGCTTCAGTGCCCAAATGGCGCAGGTGGCGACGGCGGTGCTGTTCATGTCAGCACCCGTCTTCGGGCTGATGCAGTCCCTGGCCATCATGACGGCGGCGGAGGCTGCGGCCGGGCGGATGCTGGAACTGGAACCGGAACTGGCGGCCCTGGCCGAAGAGGGCAGCGACCAGCCGGGTGAGCCGCTACCCGCCGATTTCCAGCAACTGCAACTGGATGCCATCAGCTTCAGCTTCCCCGGCCGCGACGGGGAAAGGGGCTTTTCCGTCGGACCCTTTGATCTGACGCTGCGGCGGGGCGAGGTGGTGTTCGTCACTGGCGGCAACGGCTCCGGCAAGTCCACCTTCATCAAACTGCTGACCGGGCTCTACCGGCCAACATCGGGCCGGTTGCTGCTGGATGGCATCCCCGTCGGGCCGGACAGGCTGGCGGCATGGCGGGACAACATGGCCACCGTTTTTGCCGATTTCCACCTGTTCAGCCGGCTCTATGGCACGCCCTCGCCCGACAGGACAGAGGCCGCCCGCCTGATGGCCTGGCTGGAAATGGACAAGGTGACGGCGTTGAAGGATGACCGGTTCGACCGGCGCGACCTGTCCGCCGGGCAACGTAAACGGCTGGGGCTGGTGGCAGCCTTGCTGGAGGAAAAGCCCATCCTGATCCTGGATGAATGGGCCGCCGACCAGGATCCGCATTTTCGGCACAAATTCTACCGCGAGATCGTGCCCGCCCTGAAAGCCCGTGGATTGACCCTGATCGCCGTCACCCATGATGATCATTATTTCGATGTGGCCGACCGCCACCTGCATATGGAAGAAGGCCGGATGAGCGAAATGCCGGTCCCCCCCCCACCCGCAGGACAGGGGGACATGGCCGCATGACCCGCCCCCCCTTCAATTCCAACCTGGCCCGCGTGATTGTGCGGGAGATACCGGAAAATCTGCGGCTGGTATCCTGGATGAACGTGCTGTCGGCCATCGCCACCGCCACCTTGCTGTGGCTGGTGCAGGCCGCCACCGAGGCCACGCAGAACGATGGCCAGCCGGGCTTGCGGCTGGTGCTGATGTATGTCGTCACCATCACCCTGTTCGGGATCAGCCATAATGTCACCCTGGTAACGGCATCGCACGATGCCGAACGGCTGATCCACGGCTTCCGGCTGCGCCTGTTCGACGCCGTGCGCCGGTCCGATCTGGTGACGGTGGAAAAGATCGGCCGCGCCGCGCTGAATGGCGTGCTGGTGCAGGATACCCAGGCGCTGGGCAGCATTCTGCCGCTGCTGGTGATCGGGGCCCAGCAGGCGGTGATGCTGGTCTTTCTGGCGCTTTATCTGGCCTGGCTGTCACCCATCGCCTGCGTCATGGCCTTCGGCTTCGCCGGGCTGGCCGTGGCCGTGCGTTACGCCCGGATGCATGGCTTCCGTAAACAGCTTATGGAAACCGTCGCGGCGGAAGCCGATGTGTTTGACGGGCTGACCGACATGCTGCGCGGCTTCAAGGAAGTGCGGATGAGCCGGACGCGCGCCGATGCGCTGACCCAGGCCATCGGCAAGGCCTCGGCCCGGGCCTGCAGCGTCAATATCGCCACCAAAACCCAATGGGGGCGCAATTTCTCCCTGATTGAGGTGATGTTCTATACCCTGATCGGGCTGATGGTCTTTGTGGTCCCCCTGCTGACCACCGATTTTCATACGGTTGCCGTGCCCGTCACCACGGCAGCCCTGTTCATCGTTGGCCCCGTCAGCACCGTTTCCTTTGTCACGCCCATGCTGACCCAGGCGGAAATGTCGCTGGCCAATATCGAGGCGATGGAAAAGCGGCTGCGGGAGGCCGCTGGCCCGGCGGTGACAGAGGCGGAAGCGGAGGCGCAACAGGAGGGGGGCTTCGACAATCCCACCACCATCGCGCTGTCGGGGGCCCGCTTCGCCTATCGTGACGCGCGGGACAATCCCATTTTCAGCGTCGGCCCACTGGATGCCAGCTTCCATGCCGGGGAGATCACCTTCATCACTGGCGGCAATGGTTCGGGTAAATCCACCATGCTGCGGCTGCTGACCGGGTTGATGCCGCTGGATGAAGGGGCGCTGCAGGTTGATGGCAGGCCGGTGCCGCCGGCGGCGATGCAGCAATGGCGGGACAATATCTCCGCCATCTTTTCCGACTATCACCTGTCGCGCCGCCTCTATGGCGTGGGGCCGGTGACGGATGCGGACGCCGCCCCCCTGCTGAAGCGGCTGGAAATGCAGGACAAAGTTTCCATTGACGAGGGCTGTTTCAGTACAACCAGCCTTTCCACCGGCCAGCGCAAACGGCTGGCCCTGGTGGTGGCGCGGCTGGAGGATAAGAAGGTCATCGTGCTGGATGAGTGGGCCGCCGACCAGGATCCGCATTTCCGCAAGATATTCTATGAGGAGTTGCTGCCGGAGCTGCGGGCAATGGGCAAGATCGTCATCTGCGTCACCCATGATGACCGTTGGTTCCATCTGGCAGACCGCGCCTATCACATGAATGAAGGCCGGTTGGAGAAAATGGACCATGCCGCGCCGAACCACGCCTCGGCATATTAAGTCATCCTGTATTCATCATATGATTGGCCTATGAAAATGAGGAAAATTTTAACTATGACCCAATCATTGGTTAGCCCATTGTACGGTGTCGCTGGCCGCGAGAGCCTGCCATCCAGCGTTGACCGTCGATCAGGGGCAGGAAATCCCCGTAGCCATCCCGGATACGGGTCCGCCATCCTCACTTCTACTGGAGCGCACTGACATGGTAACCAAGAAGGATCAGACCGAGGGCATCGCTCCGGCTGCCGACGCGGCCGCTGCGGATGCTTCCGCTGCCGCCGAAACCACCGCAACGGTCGAAAACACTGCGACGGCTGAAAACACTGCGACGGCCGAAACCGCCGAAGCCACGGCGTCCAGCGATTTGGATACGGCCCGTTCAGCCCATGCCGCCACCATCATCCGCAACCATGTGCTGGCGTCTGCCGCCACGGTGGTGGTGCCGGTCTATCTGCTGGACAGCATCGCCCTGGCCGGGGTGCAGCTGAATCTGGTACGCGAACTGGCCAAGGTTTATGGTCAGGAGTTCCGCGCTGATCTGGTGCGCCCGGCCCTGGCCACGCTGCTGGCCACCATTGCACCCAAGACTGTCGCCAATTCCGGCCTCAGCGCTCTGGTCGCTACCCTGCCGGTGGTGGGTACCGCCTATCGCTGGCTGGCCCTGCCGGGCTTCAACGCTGCCTTCACCTATGCCGTCGGCCGGGTGTTCGAACAGCATTTTGCCTCTGGCGGCACCTTCCTGACCTTCGATCCGACGAAGGTGAAGGAATATTTCATGTCCCAGTACAATAAGGTGCGCGGCAAGAAGGCGGAGGAAACGGCCGAGGCCGCCGCCCCGGTCGCCGCCTGAGCCTGCTGGTGGGGGGCAGTGATGTTCCCCACCTCCTCCTTTTAGCAAAACGCCAACCCGGTGACAAAGGTTCTGGCCTCATGTTGATCATGGTCATTCTGCTTTATGGCTTGTCCTGTGGCGTCTGCGGCTTCATGGGTCGCAAGACGACCTTCGGATTCATTGGTCATTTCCTGTTGGCGATTTTCATTACCCCGCTTTTATCCTTTATCATCCAGGCCATTACCCGGCCCGGGGTCCATTTTAATATTCAGACGCGGGACTGAACGCGAATGAAACAGGTCGCGATGTCCGCCGCCCCGTCCGCCCGCGTGCGCTACTGGAATCGCGCACAGGCCTGGGTGAAAGAACATACCGTCTCCCTTTATGCCCTGACGCTGACAGTGCTGCTGGGGCTGCTGGCCATTGCCCCTCGCATGGTGGTTGAGGTGCCCGCCGGTTCTGTCGGTGTGCTGTGGAAGCGGTTTGCCGGTGGTACCGTTACAGAAGAGGTGATGCCGGAAGGCACCCATTTCATCTTCCCCTGGGATGAAAGCACACTTTACGATACCCGCCTGCGCAGCTTTACCCGCGAATATGAGGCGGTGGCCGCCAATGGTCTGGCCATCAAGGTGGAAGTCGCACTCCGCTATCGGGTCAATCCGAAAGCAGCAGGTCTGCTGCACAAGCTTGCGGGAAAAGAATATCTGGAAACCCTGGTCCAGCCAGAAATCGCCAGCCTGCTGTATAAATTTGTCTCCAAACACACGCCGGCGAATTTCTATTCGGTGAAGCGCGATGAAATTCAGGATTTCCTGGAAGAGCAGGCCAAGATCGATTTTCCCATCGGCAACGACAAAGATACTTCCGGTAATCCATTGCGCCTGGCGATGATCCATATTGATGAAGTGCTGGTCTCCAACGTCACCCTGCCCCTGACGGTGCGTCAGGCCATTGAACGTAAGGCTGAGCAGGAACAGATGATGCAGGAATATGATTTCCGCATCGCGCGGGAGGAAAAGGAAAAGGAACGCAAGCGGATCGAAGCCGAGGGCATCCGCCAATTCCAGGACATCGTCGCCCGTACCATCACGCCGGAATATCTGCGCCTGCGCGGGATTGAGGCGACGCAGAGCTTCGCCACCTCCAGCAATGCCAAGACCATCATCATTGGCGGCCGTGATGGCCTGCCCGTCATTTTGAATACGGGGGACGACGCAAAGCCGGCGGAACAGCCCGCGGCAAGCGGCGCCGAAGCGAAGCCAAACTGAAAGGATGGCTGATTTCACCGTTTGTTTAGCGGTATCTGCACTGTAGTTTATCCATCAGCACATATCAGCCGCGTGAATTGGATGCTGGCCGCGCAATGGCGCACGGGGCAGATTATTGACCCATGCGCCGTTCATCCGGCGCCGCGGCAAGTTGAGGGCAGCTTGGCACCGCGTCACCAAAGGCTTAAAGCGCCATAGCGGGAACTGCCCGCCGCCATGGCCCCGTAAGTTGGTGTGAAGACGGCGTCGATGGCAAGCACAGGGGCAGTCCCTCCGAATACAGAATTTGCCGATCCAGCAATCCCGGCCATGGTCCGGCTGACCGGCCTGCGCAAGGTTTTCGGCGGCAAGGGCAAACCTGCCGTCACCGCCCTGGACGGGGTGGACCTGGTCGCCCCCACCGGCAGCATCACCGCCATCATCGGCCCCAGCGGGGCCGGTAAAAGCAGCCTGCTGCGCGCCGTCAACCTGCTGGAACGGCCGGACAGTGGCAGCGTGATCGTCGGCGGGCAGGATCTGACCGCCCTGACGGAAGCGGATTTGCGCCGCGCCCGGCAATCCATCGGCATGATCTTCCAGCATTTCAACCTGCTGGCCAACCGCACCGTGGCGGGCAATGTGGCCCTGGCGCTGGAGCTGGCCGGCTGGCCGCGCGACCGGATCGGCCCGCGTGTGGCCGAACTGCTGGATCTGGTGGGGCTGACCGACAAGGCGGGACAATATCCGGCCGCCCTGTCCGGCGGGCAGAAACAGCGGGTGGGCATTGCCCGCGCGCTGGCCCCCAACCCGCAATTGCTGCTGTGTGACGAGGCGACCAGCGCGCTGGACCCGGAAACCACCCGGCAAATCCTCGACCTGCTGCGCCGCATCAACCGGCAGCTTGGGTTGACCGTGCTGTTGATCACCCATGAAATGTCGGTGGTGCGGGAAGTGGCCGACCATGTGGTGGTGCTGGAGGCCGGGCGCATCATCGAACAGGGTGATGTGACGCGCATCTTCACCCATCCCCAGCACCCCACCACCCGCGATTTCCTGGCTGGGGAGACGGGGACGAGGTTGCCGGCGGCACTGGCCGCCCGCCTGTCCCCCACCGCCCGGCCCGGCGATGTGGCGCTGGTGCGGCTGCACGCGCTGGGGCCGGTGGCGGCGGGGCCCGTACTGGCCGGTTTCGCCCTGGCCGGTGTCGCCGCCAGTCTGGTGGCCGGGCGGGTGCAGGCCCTGAAGGATATTCCCTTTGCTGCCCTGGTGCTGGCCCTGAAGGGCGATGCGGCAGCCATTGCGGCGGAAATCACCCATCTGCGCGCCCAGGGGGCGGATATTGAGGAGCTGGGCCATGTCGCCGCAGATGCTGTCGCTTTTAACTGACGCCACGCTGCAAACCCTGTCCATGGTGCTGGTGGCGGGGGCGCTGGCTTGTCTGGGTGGCATTCCGTTGGGCCTGTTCCTGGCGCTGTGCGGGCCGGGCGACCTGTTGCCGCGCCCGGCCCTGCATCGGTTGCTGGGGCTGGTGGTGAATGCCGCCCGCTCCACCCCCTTCATCATTCTGGTGGTGGCCATCGTGCCGCTGACCCGCGCGCTGACCGGCACCTCCATCGGCACGGCGGCAGCCACGGTACCGCTGACACTGGCCGCTATTCCCTTCATCGCGCGGGTGGTGGAAGCCGCTGTGCGGGAAGTGGACCATGGGCTGCTGGATGCCGCCCGCGCCATGGGCGCGCGGCCTGGCCAGATCATCCGCCTAGTGCTGCTGCCCGAAGCCCGCGCCGGCATTCTGCGCGGGTTGACCCTGGCCGCCGTCAATCTGGTGGGCTATTCCGCTATGGTCGGGGCTGTGGGCGGCGGCGGGCTGGGCGATCTGGGTATCCGCTATGGTTATCAGCGTTTCATGCCGGAAATGATGCTGGCCGTTGTGCTGATCCTGATCGTTCTCGTGCAAATTCTGCAATCGGGCGGCGAGGCGCTGGCCCGCAAACTTGATAAACGCCATCTGAAAGGCTGACATCCATGCGCATCCTGGCCCTGCTGGCGCTTGCCGCCACCTTCGCCCTGCCCGCCCAGGCGGAGAAAATCCGCGTCGGCGTCACCCCCGGCCCGCACGCCCAGATCATGGAAAAGGTGCGCGATCAGGCCAAGGCGACGGGGCTGGAGATCGAGATTCTGGAATTCAGCGACTATGTGGTGCCAAACGAGGCGCTGGCCAGCGGCGACCTGGATGCCAACAGCTTTCAGCACCAGCCCTATCTGGACAACCAGATTGCCGACCGGGGTTACAAGCTGGTCTCCGTCGCCAAGACGGTGACCTTCCCGCTGGGCCTGTTCTCCGCCAAGCTGAAAAGCCTGGAGGCACTGCCGACCAAGGCCAAGGTCGCCATCCCCAACGACCCGACCAATGGCGGCCGTGCCCTGATCCTGCTGGCGCACCAGGGCTTGATCAAGCTGCGCGAGGGGGCCGGTCTGGCCGCCACCCCGCTGGATATCACCGATAATCCGAAGAACCTCCGCATTGTGGAGCTGGACGCCGCCCAGCTGCCGCGCAGCCTGAATGATGTGGATATCGCCGCCATCAATGGCAATTACGCGCTGGAGGCCGGGCTGGACCCGACCAAGGATGCGCTGGCGCGTGAAGCCGCCGATGGCCCCTATGCCAATGTCATTGCCGTGAAGGCGGTGGACAAAGACAAGCCCTGGGTGAAATCCCTGATTGCAGCCTATCAGAGCCCGGCAGTGAAACAATTCGTGGTTGATACATTCAAAGGTGCTCTGGTCCCCGCCTGGTGACGCGAAGATTTAACACTTCCAACCTCACCTTAAGGATATTGTCGCCCCGGTGAATTCCCGTCCCCTGCAACATAAGGTAGGAGGATTGGGAATGGCAGAATGATCGGGCGACTGTGGCCTCTGGAACGCTCAAAAGCCTGACGATGCGTCAGGCACTGCTGATCTTGTTGAGCGCGGTCTGCATCGGTGTGGTGCTGACCGCGGCAGAGGTCGCCTTTACCGTTCACCGCAAGCAGACAGCGGCACAGAGCCAGCTGGTTCAGATCATGAACCTGCTGGAAGGGCCCAGCCGCAACGCCTTGTGGAACCTGGACCAGACCCTGGCCGACAGCATCTTTGGCGCCGCCACCGCCCTGGAATCGGTGGGGCGGGTTGAAATCCACGATGTTTCCGGCACCACGTTTGCCGCCACCGGCGAAAAGCCGGCTATGGTCAGCGATTTCCGCCGCCGTATGATCGCGCCTTATATGACCGCCGAACGGACCCTGACCCGTCCCGGCGGAACGGAGGTGATCGGCCGTCTGGTACTTTATCTGAAACCGGACAGCTTTATTCAGGATGCGCGGGCCACCATCCTGGGATCGGTCCTGCTGGGGCTGACGCGCAATCTGCTGCTGGCCCTGCTGCTGTCGGTGATTTTCCACCTGTTCCTGACCCGGCCGCTGATCAAGCTGGGCCGGGATCTGATCCGTGTGAAGCCGGACAGTCCGCTGGCCAACCCCATCCGGGTGCCCCGGTTCCATGAAAATGACGAGCTGGGCTATGTGGCCTCCCGCATCAATGAATTGCTGGCGCAGCTGCACCGGTCACAATCGGAATTGCGGCGGCTGGCCACGCGCGACCCGCTGACCAACATGCCCAACCGGGTCTTGATGACCGAGTCCCTGAATGGTGCCGTGGAACGCGCGGGACAGAGTGGCCGGGCGCTGGCGGTGATCTTCCTGGATCTCGACCGGTTCAAACATGTCAATGACAGCCTGGGCCACGCCATTGGCGATGCCCTGTTGCGGCAGGTGGCCGAGCGGTTGCAAGAAAATCTGCCCGCCGGCCATCTGGCTGGCCGGCTGGGCGGTGATGAATTCCTGATCGTGCTGGAAAATATGGACGGCGCGGACGAGGTGACCAACCTCGCCCGCCGCCTGTTGAACGCCCTGACCCGGGCATACCCCATTGACGGGCAGATTTTGCATGTCGGCGCCAGTGCCGGTATCGCCATGTATCCGGGCGATGGGGATGACAGCATTTCGCTGATGCGGCACGCCGATGTGGCCATGTATGCCGCCAAGGCGATGGGTGGCGGTACCTTCAAATTCTTCGACCGGGCGATGACCGAACGGGCGATGATCATCCTGCGCACCGAGGCCAGCCTGCGCGATGCCCTGGCTGACGATGCGCTGCATATCCATTATCAGCCCAAGATTGATCTGGAGACCGGGGCGGTCGCCGGGGCGGAGGCGCTGGTGCGCTGGAACCATGCCGGCCGCATGATCTCCCCCGCCGAGTTCATCCCCATTGCTGAAGAAACCGGCCTGATCATTGATCTGGGCTATTGGGTGCTGACGCAGGTTTGCCGCGATACCGCCTCCTGGCACCGGCGGCTGCCGGGGCTGAGCATCGCCGTCAATGTTTCCGCCCGCCAGCTGGCCGAACGGGACTTCGCCGACCGCGCCATTGCCATCGTGCGGCGGGCCGGGCTGTCGCCTTCCATGTTCACGCTGGAGGTGACGGAATCGGTGGTGATGCGCGATGTCGCCAACCAGATGGTGGTGCTGAACACCCTGCGGCTGGCCGGTTTCCGCATCGCCGTGGATGATTTCGGCACCGGCTATTCCTCCCTCTCCTATCTGCGGCAATTGCCCGTCACGATGCTGAAAATCGACCGCAGCTTCGTCAATGATGTGCCGGGTGATGCCGCCATCGCCGCCACCGTCATTGCGCTCGGCAAGAAGCTGGGCCTGACCACGGTGGCCGAAGGGGTGGAAACCCAGGAACAATATGACTGGCTGCGTCAGGAAGGCTGTGATCAGGCCCAGGGCTATCTGATCTCCCGCCCCATTCCGGCAATGCGGTTTGAAAAGGAGTTCATTGATCCCAATGCGGGGCCGTTGCTTCGGCTGGTGGGGACCGAAGATTAGAGCGGATCGCGGAAAAGCGGAATCGCTCTGTGGCACGGGGGTGACACTGCGCCTGAATGCCATAGCATGTTATTGAACGCCATTGCGGCTGATAATTATTGTCACTATACCGACACCACTTGCGAATGAATTGCATGTGGAACCCGGACCGTGCGTATCCCCCTGTCCCTGTTGCTGCTGGCTGGTGCCAGCGCCCTGTCGCTGCCGACTCTGGCGCAAGAGACCCTGTCGGTGGACGAGATCATCGTCACCGCCGCCCGCAGCAAGCTGCCGGCCAATGCCTTGCCGTTGACGGTGGATGTGATCAACAGCAAGTCCTTGGCGGAACAGGCGGCCATTGGCGGGTCGGTGGTGGATGCGGTTTCCACCCTGTTGCCCTCCTTCTCCCCCACCCGGCAGAAGCTGTCGGGTGCGGGGGAGACGCTGCGCGGCCGGTCCCCGCTTTACGCCATCAACGGCATCCCGCAATCCACCCCGCTGCGCGATGGCAGCCGCGACGGTTTCACCATCGATCCCTTCTTCGTGGATCGGGTGGAGGTGATCTATGGCTCCAATGCCCTGCAGGGCATTGGCGGCACCGGTGGCATCGTCAATCAGGTGACGGTGGGCCCGCCGCGCCAGGATGGTGTTTCCGGCAAAGTCCTGGTGCAGGGCAGCAGCGATGACGGGTTCAGCGGCGATGGCCGGGGCGGCAAGCTGGCCGGCCTGCTCGCCTATCGTGAAGGCCCGTGGGATGCCATGGTCGGCGGCGCCTATGAAAAGCGCGGTGCCTTTTATGATGCCAAGGGCCGCCGCATCGGGGTGGACAGCACCCAGGGCGAAACCCAGGATTCGCAAAGCTGGTCCGCCTTTGGCCGTTTCGGTTACGAAACGGATAATGGTGTGCGGCTGGACCTGATGCTGAATCGGTTTCAGTTGAAAGGCGATGGCGATTATCTGGTGGTGAATGGCAACCAGAAGACCGGCCTGCCGGCCAGCGCCAAGCGCGGCACCCCGCCGGGCGACCCGGCGCAGGGTCGCACCGAAAGTGCCGCCCTGACCCTGACGGCCGATGATCTGGCCGGCGGTGCCTTCACCGCCCAGGCCTTCTTCAACCGCACGCAGGACACGTTCGGCAGCGATGCCAGCCCGGTGGATACGTTCCAGGATATCCGCATCGCCCCGCTGAAAACCCTGTATGACCAGTCACAGAACCGGTCACGCAAGCTGGGGGCCAAGCTCAGCTATGAACGCGCCATGCCGGGGTTTGAGGCGCTGACCACTATTGTCGGCCTGGACACCCTGTTCGACAAGACCGAACAGCGCCTGATCAAGACCGGGCGCAAATGGGTGCCGCCGACGGATTTCCGCAGCCTGGCCCCCTTCGCCCAGTTCAACCTCTCCCTGCTGGAAGACCGGCTGCATCTGGCCGCCGGCGTGCGGCACGAAAATGGCCAGGTGAAGATCGACGATTACACCACGCTGGCCTCCACCGGTTCCCGTCGGGTCAAGGGTGGCAAGCCAACCTTCAACGACACGCTGTTCAATGGTGGCATCGTGGCGGAACCGTGGGAGGATGTGCGCCTCTATGGTTCCTATGCCCAGGGCTATACCATGGCCGATATTGGCCGCATCACCCGCGCCATCAACAAGGATGGCGTCGATCTGAACAATTTCCTGGATATCGATCCGGTGATTTCCGACAACCGCGAAATCGGTATTGAGCTGGGTCGCGGTTCGCTCACCGCCTCGGCGGCCTATTTCTGGTCCACCTCCAAGAAGGGCCAGAATCTGGTGCTGGTCGGCGGCGTCTATGAGGTGCAGCGCCAGCGGGTGGAGATTGAAGGGCTGGAGCTGAATGCAAACTGGGAAACCCCCGTCACGGGGCTGACGCTGTCAGCCGGCTATGCCCATCTGGACGGGCGCACCGACAGCAATGGTGACGGCAAGGTCGACAAGGATCTGGACGGCTCGAACATCTCCCCCGACCGGGTGAATGTCGCCGCCGCCTATGCCTATGGACCGGTCACCGCGCGGCTGCAGACCCAGTTCTACATCGCCCGCCGTTTCGATGGCGGGGTGAAGGATAGCGGCTTTGGCGGCTATAACCTGACCGATCTGCTGCTGCGCCACGCCATCGGCACGGGCGGGCTGACGCTGTCCATCAGCAACCTGTTCGACAAGCAGTATATTACCTATTACAGCGAAACGACGCGGGTGACGGATGATCAGCGCCTTTTCGCCGGGCGCGGCCGCACGTTGACGCTGGGTTGGGATTATAGTTTCTGACATGCGCACGCTTGACCTGCTGCATCGCTGGGCTGGTGGCCTGATTGGTCTGCTGCTGGCCCTGCTGGGCCTGACCGGCACCATCCTGGTGCACCGGGATGCCTGGGTCATGCTACCCGGTGCCGGAGAAGCCCTGGTCACCGACGCCGCCCAAGTGGGGCCGGTGGCGGCCGGGTTGCTGGCCGATCCGGCCGGCCGGCCGCAATCCATCATCTTTGCCGATGACGGGTTCGGCCTGCACCGGCTGCGCATGGGCGGTGGGGCCGGGGCCTATGCCGACCAGTCGGGCCACATTGTCAGCCGCTGGGACAGCGAATGGGCGCGGCCGGAACTCTGGCTGGCCGATCTGCACAAGCATCTGCTGGCCGGCGATGTGGGGGAGACGATTGGCGGCATCGCCGCGCTGATCGGCCTGTTCTTCATCATTTCCGGCATCATCCTGTGGTGGAAGCTGCGCTTCACCTTCAGTTTCCGCCTCTGGCCGGCGCGGTTGAGCCGGCCGGCCATCATCCGCCAGCACCGGGATTTCGGGGTGGTGATGGCACCCTTGCTGTTCCTGTCCTGCCTGACGGCAGTGATGCTGACCCTGCCGCCGGTCACCAACCTGCTGCTGTCGCCCGTCATTTCGCCAGCGGAACGAAAGGCCGCCATGGCGGTGCCGGCGGTAAAGGGCGGGGCTCTGGCACCGGGGCTGGATTGGGCCGCCATGCTGGCAGAGGCGCGCAGCCGCTTCCCCGACGCGCAGTTCCGCGTGCTGACCCTGCCGCGCCGTCCGGGTGAATTAATCAGCCTGCGCCTGCGCCGGCCGGTGGAATGGCTGCCCAATGGCCGCACCATGGTCTGGTTCCAGCCGGAGACGGGAGCCATGGTGGGCAGCCGCGATGCCGCCACCCTGCCGCTGGGCGCGCGCATTTTCAACCTGGCCTATCCGCTGCACACGGCCAAGGTAGGCGGGCTGGCCTTCCGGCTGGTGATGAGCGTCAGCGGGCTGGCGCTGGTCCTGCTGGGCACGCTGGCCGTCTGGAGCTTCTGGTTCCGCCGGCCCCCACCGCAACGGGCGCCTGCCGGGCGGAAGAGGAAGCCCACCCCCTAAGAGTCCGTCCAAGAACTTTCACTTCTTTTCCAATCTCTTAACCGTCATTCCCGCGAAGGCGGGAATGACGGTGGAAAAAGGTCACGGGTTCGAAAGAAGCGATAACCTTCCGGACAGACACTAAGGCCGCCCCACCCATATCCGCAACGCCTGCCACGGGTGCCGGCTGGCGGCCATATCACGGAACAGCCGGCCCCATTCAGCAAAGGCGATGCGCAGCGGATTATAGCTGACCGGCCCGCCCTGCACGCCATAGCGCAGCTTCCGCCCCGGCTCCACCGCCGCAAAGCTGCCGAACAGCCGGTCGAAGATGATCAGCATCCCGCCGAAATTGCGGTCAATGCAGTCGGCATCGGACCCATGATGCACCCGGTGATGGTTGGGCGTGTTCAGCACCCATTCCAGCGGCCCCAGCCGCCCCACCATTTCCGTGTGCAGGAACAGTTGATAGGTCAGGTTCAGGCTGAACATGCCCAGCACGGCCACCGGGTGATAGCCCAGCCAGATCAGCGGCAGCAGAAGCACCCAGCTTCCGGTCAGCAGATTGGTCCAGCCCAGCCGGAACGCCGCCGTCAGGTTCAGCCGGGTGGAGGAATGGTGCACGGCATGGTTGGCCCACATGAAGCGGACCCGGTGCGACAGCCGGTGAAACCAGTAATAGGCCAGATCCACCCCCAGGAACAGCCCGACCAGCCCCAGCCCGCTCCCGCCGTCAAGCGTGAACAGCCGCTGGTCATACAGGGCGAACATCAGCGGCGCGATCAACCCGATTCCGGCGGTGCGGATGGCGATCTGCCCCACCATGATGCCCAGCGTGGCGGCACTTTCCCGCAGGTCATAACCATCGCTGCCGCGCTGCCGGTGCCAGAGATATTCCCCCAGCGCCAGCAGGGCCACCACCGCCAGAAAGGCGGGGGAGCGGTCGACCAGGGCAACGAGATCCATCGGCGGCTTCTCCGTCCATCCCCCGGTCACCAGCAAGGGGCGACACGGAAGCCGCAAGATAAGCACATCAGCGTATGGTTGTCTGTGAACAACCTCACGTCACATTATAAGGCACCGTCCGCCGTTCATGCGCATCCACGCGCAGCGCCTTGCCGATGGGCGGGAAGGCGCGGTGGCGGCAATCTTCCCGGTCACAGACCTTGCAGTTGGACCCGATGGGCACCGCCGCATCGGCATCCTTCAAATCCAGCCCGGCGGAATAGACCAACTGGTCGGCAAAGCTGATCTCACACCCCAGCCCCACGGCGGCTTCGCGCGGGCGGGAGAGATAGCCGCTGCCACCCGCCACCACCGTGCGGGCGATACAGAGATATGTCGCCCCATCCGGCATCCGTGCCTGCTGCACCAGAATGCGCCCTGGCTGGGCAAAGGCCTGATGCACATTCCACAAAGGGCAGGCCCCGCCAAACCGGGCAAACTGAAACCGGGTGGCGCTGGACCGTTTGGCGATATTGCCGGCCATATCCACCTTCATGAAATAGAAGGGCACGCCTGGCATCCCCGGCCGCTGCATGGTGGACAGCCGGTGACAGACCTGTTCGAAGCTGACCCCGAAATAGGCGCTCAACCGGTCGATATCATAGCGCACCCGCTGCGCCTCGGTCAGAAAACGGCGGTAAGGCAGGATCAATGCGCCTGCGAAATAATTGGCCAGCCCCACCCGGGCGATGGAGCGTGCCTCCACACTGGAAAGGTTGGCCTCCGCCACCAGCCGTTCGATCTCCACCCCGTAAGACAGCAGGCCGATCTGGTGGGCGGCATAGAAAGTGCGGCTCTCCCGCGGGGCCGTTTCGGAAACGAAAAGAATCCGCTCTTCCGGTTCATAGCGCCACAGCACATCATGGCGGGCAAATCCCTGGGCCACCCGGATGGTCACACCATGCCGGTCGGCCAGAAACTGGGCCAGATGTTCCAGCAGCCGGTCCTTGGAAAAGCCCGAGGCTTCGAACAAATCCTCTGCCGCGTGGTCCAGCCCTTCAAAATGGTTGCGGCGCGACTGCACGAAATCGCGCACCTCGTCATAGGGAAAGGCCGGGCCGTTCACCGTCTCCTCGCCCCCCACCCGGTCCACCAGCGCCTGCTGTTCCTCTTCCAGCGAGCGATAGGCGCGGTAGAGTTTCAGGAAAGCGCCCATGATCTCCGGGGCCGCCCGCACCGCATCGCGGATGCCGGCGAACTTCACCGCCTGCTCGGCAAACAGCGGATCGCCCAGCGCCTCCCGCATCTCCGACGCCAGCCGCAGATCGGCATCATCGGCGAAATGGCTGGGTTCGACGGAAAAGTAAGACGACAGCCGGATCACCGCCGCGGCCGAGAGCGGCCGCTGGTTATTCTCGATCTGGTTCAGGTAGGAGGTGGAAAGCCCCACCGCCGCCGCCAGGGCAGCCTGGCTGATGCCACGCACTTCCCGCAGGCGGCGGATGCGTTCACCGGCATAGATTTTGGCGGTCATGCGTCGGCGCTCTCCATCCGTTATCCACAGGCTCGAATTTTCGCGAGATTAGCCGGACTTAGGCGTCTGCGCCTATATTTTTAACGCTTATTGTCTCATGCCAGCGTCACAGCGCCCCGGCGTATCATTTCGCCCACTGTATGGACGCCCAGCTTTTCCCGCGCTCTTTCACGATGTTTCTGCACTGTCAGCGGGCTAATGTCCAGCAGGCGGGCAATCTCTTTGCTGGTGCACCCGGCCACAACATGACGTACAATTTCAGCCTCGCGTGGACATAGCCGATCCCAGGGCAATGGGGCTGCTGCGTGCCTCTCGTTTCCAAGCCCGTGATTGGCGCAGGCGATCAACTGCGCTGTGGACCGCAACCCCGCCTTCTGCATGATGGAAGAACGATGCTTGCGGATGGTCTGCTCGGAAATTCCAAGTTGGATGGCTATCTGCGCACCGCGCAACCCCTGTGCCGTAAGCTGTAGGACCTGGCGTTCCCGCTTAGTGAGATCGCTGAACATGGTAACTGCTCCTGGTTGTATGACCGGGGCAAAATGGCAGGCGTTGGGAGCTGCGAGCACCCTGTCGGGCGTCTATAGGCGTCGGATCACGATTGAAGCTGCCTTTCCCCCTGGCATTGAAAATTCACATGACCTTGGTCCGCCCGGTTACGGCGGCATTCCTTGCTGATCTTTTTCAAGATGCAATCTCTTCTCCATTCAAGGAAACCGCAGCACCCAACGCGACCTTATTCACGCGGACGGGCTTGGCGACGGGAGTGCCCAAAAGGCAGGGCATGCAGTTGATTTGGAATCTGATAAATGCTTTTCAGATTTTTCTCAACTAAAAAATGTATATCTCACAGCTTACCTGTCGATTTGCCAGTCAACTAAGCAGAAATGCTTACTTTTTTCTGCTCCACCCATATTGCGATCTATGCATCAATTCCCATAAATCCGTAACACAACAATGTTAACAATTTAACATTGTGCGCTATCTTCTGAAAAACACCAAAGATACGCAAACTGTGGGGGTTTCATATGCTGAAGATAACTTTTAATTGTACACATGTCGGCAACAGCCGATCCGACTGAGATGACTCTCACGTCCCAGATGAATCGTGCATCGAAAAATCGCTAATGGAGAGAACTATGACTGAGAATATGATTGTGGAGAACAGTGCTCGCCGTATGACAGTAAAATGGCGTAACCAAAACGCACTGAAACTTTTGCGTCGTGAGTTGTTGTCCAAGGGTGATAGCGATTCCGTGAACTTTCTGCCCGGCGTCGAGGCCATCGGTGCTGGTTATAATCCGTTTCTGGATTACGCCTCGGCTGACAGCATCACTGTTCAGCTTTTTGACTGGAATGCAGCACCACGCAAGAATGTAACTTTCAATCAAAAATATTTGACGCCTGACGTGGTTGATGTGCTGCAAGCAGATTCTGCATCTTACTACAACGCATCTGGTAGTTCTATCAATGAGTTCCAGAGTAAGTTTGGCGCTAGTGCTAAAATATCTGGAAAATATAATTTTTTCTCTGGTAGCCTTTCCAGTGAATTCAATGAGGAATCTTTGTCAGTTAGTGAAAATGAATTCAGCCGTATTCAACACAACATCAGTCTATGGTCTCTGCGATTGCCAGTTACTGGTGGGTTGGCGAAATATCTGAAAAAAGATATTGCCGATCATTTTAACAGCTTGGAGAAGAGCCCGGAGGCGGCCCGTGACTTTTTTGACAGGTTCGGCAGCCATTTTCTGGTCGGCATTGTCATGGGTGGGTGTTCTGTCTATTCATCTTCTACCAACAAGCTGATGGTTGATCGAACATATTCGATCGAGACGGTGGCGCAAGCATCCTATGATTTCCTGACAGGCCAGATCAGCGGCGAGGCCAAAGCCAAATATGAAGGCTCCGTCAACAGCTTCAACGCCAACTCCATCTCCAGAGGTCACACTGTCGGTGGCAATGGTGTTCTGGCGGCCGGCGCCTTCGACGGCAAGGAGGGCTTTGATAAATGGAAGGAATCTGTCGCGATATCTCCTGACTTTGTGCAGTTCGTGTCCTCTTTACCCCTGGTTGGGATCTGGACATTGTTTGAGGACCAGGAAAAGGCTGCGTACTATGAAGAATATTTCAATAATAATTGGGCTCCTGAGCAGTCACATAAGAGGCAATATTATCCAGACTATGTTGATAGCTTGGTCGCGATTAATGGTGGTGACTCCAATATTCATCCGCCCGCTGGTTACACCAAAATTTATTACGACCTGAATACAGGGGCGAAAGGGGATTATATCTATTTGTGTTATCATAAAGCAACTTACCGTCCGGATCGTGTGAATAATAATTGTATCGACGATGTCAAGATCATCTATGGAAAGGATGCGCAGGCGCCTTCTGGATATGTAAAGCTGGACCTTGACCTGAATAAGGGGGCCCATGGTGAGTATGTCTATCTCTGCTACCGTCCGGTTGCATTCGACAATAATATTTCCATCAAGGACATCACTGTCATTGGCGGTAAAACCTCGAACGTGCCTGCCCCCTATGGTTTTGAACAGGTTCCAGGCGACCTGAACAAAGGTGCCCATGGCAATTTCATATATGTCTTCGTCTCCAAAACGGCTTGATTTTTCCGTTGCGGCGTCACCTTCGGGTGGCGCCGTTTCGCAATATCGCCACCTCCCGATGATTGACCTTCCGGACAAAGCAGTAAGGTCAATCTGCAAATTTGCAAAATTTGCAATCCGCACCGATCCCCTTCGCATTTATGCACCTTTCCACGCCTATCCACCACCCTGCATAATTTGCATAAACAACCCAACGAAATCGATCAGGGCGGGAACTTCCTATGCAGGATGTGCTGTTGAAGCTGGAGCAGATGCGTGCCGGCGCCCGGCTGGGCGGCGGTGAAAAGCGTATCGCGGGCCAGCATTCCAGGGGCAAGCTGACGGCACGCGAACGGATCGACATTCTGCTGGACGAAGGTTCCTTCGAAGAATGGGACATGTTTGTCGAACATCGCTGCAGCGATTTCGGCATGGAAGCACAGAAGGTGCCGGGCGACGGTGTGGTCACCGGCCATGGCACCATCAATGGCCGTCTGGTCTTCGTCTTTTCCCAGGATTTCACCGTCTTCGGCGGCTCCCTGTCGGAAGCGCACGCAGAGAAGATCTGCAAGATCATGGATCAGGCAATGAAGGTGGGTGCCCCCGTCATCGGCCTGAATGACAGTGGCGGCGCCCGCATCCAGGAAGGTGTCGCCTCACTGGGCGGTTATGCCGAAGTGTTCCAGCGCAATGTGCTGGCCTCTGGTGTGGTGCCGCAGATCAGCCTGATCATGGGGCCGTGCGCCGGTGGGGCCGTCTATTCGCCGGCCATGACCGACTTCATCTTCATGGTGAAGGATAGTTCTTACATGTTCGTCACCGGCCCCGATGTGGTGAAGACGGTGACGCATGAGGTGGTGACGGCGGAGGAACTGGGCGGGGCCGTGACCCATACGGCCAAATCCGGCGTGGCCGATCTGGCCTTTGAAAATGACGTGCAGGCTTTGCTGGAAACCCGCCGCTTTGTGGATTTCCTGCCGCTGTCGAACCGGGAAAAGCCGCCCGTGCGCCCCACGCCGGATGAGGCCGACCGCCCGGAAATGAGCCTGGATACGCTGGTTCCGGCCAATCCCAACAAGCCCTACGATATGAAGGAACTGATCTCGAAGATCGTGGATGAGGGTGATTTTTTTGAAATCCAGCCGGATTATGCCAAGAACATCATCACCGGCTTTGGGCGGATGCAGGGATCGACGGTCGGTTTCGTCGCCAACCAGCCGATGGTGCTGGCCGGCTGCCTGGATATTGACAGCGCCATCAAGGGTGCGCGCTTCGTGCGGTTCTGCGATGCCTTCAACATCCCCATCGTCACCCTGGTGGATGTGCCGGGCTTCCTGCCGGGCACGGCGCAGGAATTCAACGGCATCATCAAACACGGCGCCAAGCTGCTGTTCGCCTATGGCGAGGCGACGGTGCCCAAGGTGACGCTGATCACCCGCAAGGCCTATGGCGGTGCCTATGACGTGATGGCGTCCAAGCATCTGCGCGGCGATGTGAACTATGCCTGGCCCAGTGCGGAAATCGCCGTGATGGGGCCGAAGGGGGCGGTGGAGATCATTTTCCGTGGCGATATTGGCGATCAGGCCAAGATTGAGGCGCGGACCGAGGAATATCGCCAGAAATTCGCCAATCCCTTTGTGGCGGCGGGCCGTGGCTATATCGACGACGTGATCATGCCCCACGGCACCCGCCGCCGCCTGTGCAAGGCCTTGGCGATGCTGAAGAACAAGCAGCTCCAGAACCCCTGGAAGAAGCACGATAATCTGCCGTTGTGAGGCCCTTCGTCTGCTGCCTCTCTCCCGTCACCCCGGCGAAGGCCGGGGTCCAGGATCGTAGAGTGCGGCGTCGCCAATCTGGACCCCGGCCTTCGCCGGGGTGACGGTTGGTGGAGAGGAACCCTGTTCAGTTCGGCAACCAACAGCGCCCAGCCCCAAGAGGCAGCACCCATGTTCAAGAAGATCCTCATCGCCAACCGTGGTGAAATCGCCTGCCGCGTCATCAAGACTGCCCGGCGCATGGGCATCAAGACGGTGGCGGTTTATTCCGATGCCGATGCCGGCGCGCTGCATGTGGAGATGGCGGATGAGGCGGTGCATATCGGCCCCGCCCCGTCCGCCCAATCCTATCTGCTGGCCGACAAGATCATTGAGGCCTGCCTGAAGACGGGGGCCGAGGCTGTGCATCCCGGCTATGGCTTCCTGTCGGAAAAGGCCGCCTTCTGCGAGGCGCTGAAGGCGGCGGGCATCGTGTTTATCGGTCCCGATGTCCATGCCATCGGCGCGATGGGCGACAAGATCGAGAGCAAGAAGCTGGCCAAGGCGGCCGGCGTGTCCACCGTGCCGGGCTATCTGGGCGTCATCAAGGATGATGAGGAAGCCATCCGCATTGCGCGGGAAATCGGCTTCCCGGTGATGATCAAGGCATCCGCCGGCGGTGGCGGCAAGGGCATGCGCGTGGCCTGGAACGAAGGGGAGGTGGCCGACGGCTTCCGCTCCGCCACCAACGAGGCGCGTTCCAGCTTCGCCGATGACCGCGTCTTCATCGAAAAATACATCACCGAGCCGCGCCACATCGAAATCCAGTTGCTGGCCGACAGCCATGGCAACGCCGTTTATCTGAACGAGCGTGAATGCTCCATCCAGCGTCGTCACCAGAAGGTGATCGAGGAAGCGCCGTCGCCCTTCCTGGATGAAGCCACCCGTCGCGCCATGGGCGAACAGTCGGTGGCGCTGGCCAAGGCGGTGCAATATCGCTCCGCCGGCACGGTGGAATTCATCGTCGATAAGGACCGGAATTTCTATTTCCTGGAGATGAACACCCGCCTTCAGGTGGAACATCCCGTTACCGAAATGATCACCGGCCTGGATCTGGTGGAACTGATGATCCGCGTGGCGGCGGGGGAAAAGCTGCCGCTGACCCAGGCGGATATCGGCATCAACGGCTGGTCACTGGAAGCGCGCGTTTATGCTGAAGAGCCGACGCGTGGCTTCCTGCCCTCCACCGGCCGCGTCACCCGCTACCGTCCCCCGGCGGAGGGCACGCGCCCCGATGGCGCCATCGTCCGCGTCGATACCGGCGTGTATGAGGGCGGCGAGATCAGCATGTATTACGATCCGATGATCGCCAAGCTGATCACCTGGGCCCCCAGCCGCGAGCAGGCCACCGACGCCATGTCGGATGCGCTGGACGGGTTCCAGATCCGGGGTGTCGGGCACAATATCTCCTTCCTCGCCTCCCTGATGCAGAAGCAGCGCTTCCGCGATGGTCGCCTGACCACCAATTTCATCGCGGAGGAATATCCCGACGGCTTCCACGGCCTGTCCCCGGACGAGGGTGCCCGTGACCGCCTGCTGGCGCTCGCCACCCTGTTCCAGCAGCGGGTTGCGGCCCGTGATGGCATGGTCTCCGGCCAGGTGCCATCCCATGGCCGCCGCACCGCCCGCGACTGGGTAGCGCGCGCCGAGCGCACCAACCACCCGTCCCATGTGACGCTCACCGACGAAGGCGCCACCGTCACCCTGGGCGGGCGCGACCTCAGCGTCGTCGGCCCGTGGGAGATCAGCCAGAGCCTCTGGCAGGGCCATATCGACAATGTACCGATGAGCGTGCAGGTCGACCGCAAGGGCCTGTCCTGGGTGCTGATCCATGGTGGGGCGGCCCTGGTGGTGGACGTGCTGACCGCGCGTGCGGCGGAACTGGCTGACCTGATGCCGGTGAAACTGCCGCCCGACATGTCCAAATACCTGCTGTCCCCCATGCCGGGCCTGCTGGTCTCGGTGGCCGTGAAGGAAGGCGAGGCGGTGAAGGCCGGCCAGGAACTGGCCGTGGTGGAGGCGATGAAGATGGAAAACATCCTGCGTGCCGAAGCCGACGGCACAGTGAAGAAAATCCACGCCGCCAAGGGCGCCTCGCTGGCGGTGGATGAGAAGATTATTGAGTTTGAGTGAGGGTTGTTTCCTCGTCGATTTTCCGTCCCTTCTTTTTTCCGTCACCCCGGCGAAGGCCGGGGTCCAGTATCGTAGAGTGCAACATCGCCGAACCGTCTCCTGGACCCCGGCCTTCGCCGGGGTGACGGTTGGGTGACATGCCCCGGAGACCCCCCATGACCCAGTTCCCGCCCAAGACTCTCGCCGACTGGGAAGCCCTTGCCGCCAAGGATGTGGGGGCCGGTGCCTCTCTCTCCGACCTCACCCGCACCACGGCGGAAGGCCTGTCGGTCAAGCCGCTCTACACCGCCGAAGATCTCGCCGATCTGGAAAGCACCGGCACCCTGCCGGGTTTCGCGCCCTTCACCCGGGGCCCCCGCGCCACCATGTACGCTTTCCGGCCCTGGACCATCCGCCAGTATGCGGGTTTCTCCACGGCGGAAGAGTCCAACCGCTTCTACCGCGCCAACCTCGCCGCAGGCCAGATGGGCCTGTCGGTGGCCTTCGATCTGGCCACCCATCGCGGCTATGACAGCGACCATCCCCGCGTGGTGGGCGATGTCGGCAAGGCCGGCGTGGCGATTGACTCGGTGGAGGATATGAAAATCCTCTTCGACGGCATCCCGCTGGATAAGATGTCCGTCTCCATGACCATGAACGGCGCCGTGCTGCCCATCCTGGCCATGTATATCGTGGCCGGTGAGGAACAGGGTGTAGCGACGGAGAAGCTCTCCGGCACCATTCAGAATGACATTCTGAAGGAGTTCATGGTCCGCAACACCTATATCTACCCGCCCGAACCCAGTATGCGGATCATCGCCGATATCATCGAATACACGGCGAACCATATGCCCAAGTTCAATTCCATCTCCATTTCCGGCTATCACATGCAGGAAGCCGGGGCCACGGCGGTGCAGGAACTGGCCTTCACCCTGGCCGATGGGCTGGAATATGTCCGCGCCGCCCTGGCCAAGGGCCTGAACGTGGACAAGTTCGCCCCGCGCCTGTCCTTCTTCTTCGCCATCGGCATGGATTTCTTCATGGAGGTGGCGAAGCTGCGCGCCGCCCGCCTGCTCTGGGCCAAGCTGATGGACAAGCATTTCCAGCCCAAGGATGCCCGGTCGCTGGCGCTGCGCACCCATTGCCAGACGTCGGGCGTCTCGCTCACCGAGCAAGACCCCTATAACAACGTCATCCGCACGACGATTGAGGCGATGGCCGCCATCATGGGCGGCACCCAGTCCCTGCACACCAACAGCTTTGACGAGGCTTTGGGCCTGCCCACCCCGTTCAGCGCCCGCATCGCCCGCAACACCCAGTTGATCATCGCGGAGGAAACCCGCATCCCCCATGTGGTCGATCCGCTGGGCGGTTCCTATTATGTGGAACATCTCACCGCCTCCCTGGCCGAAGCGGCGGAAAAGCTGATCGATCAGGTGGAAGAAATGGGCGGCATGACCAAGGCCGTGGAAAGCGGCCTGCCCAAACTGATGATCGAGGAAGCCGCCGCCCGGCGTCAGGCCCGCATCGACCGGGGCGAGGAAGTCATTGTCGGCGTCAACAAATACCGCCCGCAGAACCCGGAAAAGGTTGACGTTCTCGACATCGACAATACCGCCGTGCGCGAAGCCCAGGTCGCCCTGCTGCAGCGCATCCGGGCCACCCGCGACGATGCAAAGGTCCGCGAAACCCTGGCCGCCTTGACCAAGGCGGCGGCTGAGAAATCCGGCAACCTGCTGGCGCTGGCCGTGGATGCCGCCCGCGCCCGCGCCACCGTGGGGGAGATTTCCGACGCCATGGAAGAGGTTTTCACCCGTCACCGCGCCGTCATCCGTTCCGTCTCCGGCGTCTATGGTGCCGCTTACGAGGGCGACGAGGGCTTCAAACGCATCCAGCAGGATGTGGAAGCCTTCGCCGAGGCCGAAGGCCGCCGCCCGCGTATGCTGGTGGTGAAGATGGGCCAGGACGGGCACGACCGGGGTGCGAAGGTCATCGCCACCGCCTTTGCCGATATCGGCTTTGACGTCGATGTCGGCGCCCTGTTCCAGACGCCGGAGGAGGCTGCCCGCCAGGCCATTGAAAACGACGTGCATGTCGTCGGCGTCTCCAGCCTGGCCGCCGGTCACAAGACCCTGGTGCCGCAACTGGCCGCCGCTTTGAAGGAACAGGGGGCCGGCGACATCCTGATCGTCTGCGGCGGCGTCATCCCGCCCCAGGATTATGATTTCCTGCTGAACGCGGGGGCGGCGGCCATCTACGGGCCGGGCACCAACATTCCCAAGGCGGCGGCGGAGATCATGGAGATGATCAAGGCGAAGCGAGGGGCGTAAGGGCGGGGGGCTTCGGCCCCCTCCACTTCACTCTTAATTCATCTCATGAAATAACCCTAATCCCCGCCATCTTATGTGTTAGCTTAACTTATTTTAAATATCCCAGACTTAACCACGCGCTCTAACGCTTCTTGTCTGCTTTGCTGATTTTTTTTATCAATGAACGAATATACTGTGGCTCCACCTAGGTTAGAACTTGTTAAGCGAGAACTAGGGCTCGAATCGATACTTCCAAAATC
Organism: Niveispirillum sp. SYP-B3756; assembly: GCF_009495745.1. Lineage (GTDB taxonomy): Bacteria > Pseudomonadota > Alphaproteobacteria > Azospirillales > Azospirillaceae > Niveispirillum. The sequence goes on along the minus strand of NZ_WIDQ01000010.1, from coordinate 19,695 downwards.
AAGTGCCAACTGCTCCCTGTTTGTCAAGTTCTTCCTATCCATATTCCCCTCCACCAAGCGATAACCGAATCACAATGGCCCAAAATTATACGACTTTCGCTAAGAGGTCCGCAACAACCTTGTCCTCATATTTTGAAAAGGAGTCTAACTGAGTGCGGAAAATAGGGTAAGCGGTTTCGGAGTTTGGGCGTGCAAGTCGGCCATTAGATTTTCTGTCTCTAACGGACTTAAAAGCGCGGATAAAATTCCTTGGAGCAACTCCATCGTACTGACGGAAAATTACCCTTCCTGTATCGTCTTGCAGTTCGCTAATCGCATCTCCGTGCAATTCTATTGCCAAACTCTTCTGATAGGGTTGAATATATACAACTTCCTTTATGCCCGCCGCAACAATATGGCGAGCACAATTATGACAGGGATAAGTGGTTGTGTACATAGTTGATTTTAATAGTGAATTTTTTCCCTCTCTAGCAACAGAAAGTATGGCTTCCATCTCTGCATGTATTGAGCGAGAGTATTCGATTATAGAATCAATTTCAGTTCCAGAAAGAATGCGAATTACATCTGATTTTCCGATCTCCTTCTTAAAAAGTTTTCCTGATATCATCTTTTCGACCACTTTTTCAATAATTCCCCTTCGTTTTATCTCATTGTGGCATATATTTCCTTTATATTTAAAGCATCTATTGTCTGAGTCAATAATTTTTCCTTCCTTCATTGTCATTTGATCCCCCTCATTATATAGACCTCCTCCAAATTTAGGGACATCGTTCCAGCCAATTGCAATAAGTTCACCTGAATCTGAGACAATAGAGGCGCCAACTTGTCTCGACATGCATGCAGAGTTCATAGCAGCTGCCTCTGCTTCATACATTGCAGATTCCGCGCGCGTAGGAGTGTGGATGTTTACATCAAAAATGATATCAAGTAATCTCCGAACCTTTCTATCTAGCTCCTCAAGTTTTTGATCATTACATATGTAAAAATCAGATTCGATAAAGGTTTTTCTGGTCATTTGTCCAAATGTTGGTATATCTGCTTGATCTCTGTCTATTATATTTTTTGTCTCACTTGATGCCGCACCATTACTTGAAAGTCGTTTTTCTCTCAATTGGTCAGGAGCAAAAACACCGAATAGAACTAATATGTCTCCATAAACTTGTTTCAGAAGTTTATATTCTTCAATGTTTTTAATAGAATCTATTATATATGCGATTCTCTTCGGTTGGATAATGCGCTCTCCCGCTGATTCAGAATAACCACTATTTTTCTCTCTTATATTAACAATTTTCTCTACGGCACGTGCCGCTAAGTAATTTGCTCCGAATTTCTCTCTCAACTTATTCCCGGCATCCTGCATGGTCGTAATATACCTATCTAGTTTATCCCTTTCTGCAACAGTAATAGAAACCTTATTTGCATCATTAGCTATAAATTCGCTCATTCTTATAATTTCTGGCACGGTGTATTTGAATTGAGATTGAAGAATGCTACGAATTTTTTCCGCTGTCGTGCTAACACCAGAGCCAACAGGGCCAACAAGGACAAATATTATTTCTTGAGACATCCTATCTGACAGATTATTTGCGAGGTGGTTGGTCTCTGGCGTTTCTTTTTCTGTAAACAAAGGGGCTGATTTCAACATTCTAACGCTCCACCATTTTTTAATTACTTGCCGAGTATTGCGCTGATGTGTCATTTTTTGACGCTTCGATCATAAATTTTCTAGATAAAAATTTCTACAAAAAATTAAAAAATCTCTCATCTCGCTCCTTATTGGGTTCTCCTACCTTTATCACCGTCCTGTGCCGTTGCATCTTCCCCCTAAGCTGATCACCACCTGTCCCACCCCCAATAAGGCCGGTAAAGCACGCGCCAGGAGCAGTACCGACAGCGCCACTGGCGCTTGGGTTATCCTGGGTAGATTATTCAACTATTCAAGCTTCATGGACACCACACAGCGCCCGCTCTCGGTAAGAACCTCGAGGCGTTGGACAACAACGCCGTCCGTACCATATCGCAGAGCAAAAAAATAGGGAATCTTAACTTGACCGTTCTGATATAGCGTCATGGGGCTCTCTCCTGTGACCTTGGCTGTATTCTGTGCCCCCATTACTGGGGTTATGGGTAAATTGATCTGATCCTTTCAGCCATTTACCGCCACCGTGCCTTCGCGGCGGTAATGGTGCGCTCAATATCAAATGCGGCTGTGCCGCCGCTCGCCTTGCCCTCATTCCAGGCGTGGCGCAGCCGGGCCTGTTCTTCTTGCCGCTGGGCGCGCTTCATCTGCCAGTCCCGCACGGCCTCCCGCACCACCTCGCTGGTGGTGGCATAATCACCGGTTTCCACCGCCTCGCGCATGGCGGCCAGTTGGTCGCTGGTCACAGCAATGCTGATTTTCTGAATATCCGGCATGACGGGTGCTTCCTGGTAAGACCAAGTAGCAAAAATTACCCCAATCCCCATGCCCCGTCCACCCCATCTTGCCCCGGAACCCCAAGTATGATAGGAATAAATACCCCAACCCATCACCCCGGAGCCTCCCATGCCGCGCGACACCAAGCCCACTATCCATTCCCTGGACCCGGCCCAGTTGGACCCCGCCCATGCCGCCCTGCCCAAGGATGAACAGCGGGAGGCCTGGTGGCGTGGGTCGGAGGATAAGGAGGCGTGGCGCAATGGGGAGGATGTGGAATATGCCTATGAACATATGTTCACCGAGGGGCTGAACAACCGCAGCCGCAGCGATGAACAATGGGCGCGCATCGCCTATTATCTGGCGTCTGGCGTGACGGTGACAGAGGTGGCGCGCCATTTCACCCTGTCGCGCAGCACCATCTGGCGGGCGCTGCAACGCTCCCCAGGCCTGCGCCGCCGCATCGCGGCGGAATGGGAAATGCTGCGCCGGGAAAGCGACAGCCGTTTCGTCGCCATGCGTCATGCCGTGGTGGAAGGGCTGTCGCGGGCCATCAATGCCGGCAATATCCGCGCCATCCTCTGGGCGGCGGAGCGGCTGGAACTGGGTGGGCCATTGCTGGTGGCCAAGGAATGCCAGCCTGAACCGGAACGTCGTCCTATCCGCCGCCCCATGCCCCGCCGGCCCCGGCCGCAACCTGCCGAGGCCGCCGCCCCGGCGACCAGCGCCGCCGCCGCTGCCACGGAACCGGAACCGCTGGCGGCAATGCCCGATCCGGCGCCCGTACCCTCGCCCGTCCCCGGCGATGCCTCCCCCGCCACCGGCCCCCTTCCAGCGGCGGCCCCTGCCGCTGCCGAACCGCCCGCGCGTCCCCCGCACCGTCCGGTGCCGGCTCGCCCCGACGGGGTGATGCGGCCATCCGCCGACCGGGCGGTGCGCCCGCCGGTGCGTCTCCTGGTCTATCGGCTGCGGGCCATGCTGCAGCTGGCCAACCATGTCGATGAACGGCTGCTGCCCTTTCCCGCCGGGGCAGAGGCACGCATGAACCCCTGGCTGGCGCGCACGGCGGGGGAGGAGCTGAATATCTACCGCCCCGCCACCCAGCCCCGTTACTGATCCCGACCGGCCGGGCGGCTGCGCACCATCAGCGCTTAAACTGTTGCGCAGCGTTGCGCAGGGAAGGACGGGTGATCAGGTGCAGAAGCATGGGTTTGATCTGCCAGACACGCTCACCGAACCGAGTGGGAAACGAAAAGGGCAAAGGGATAGTTGCGAAAATCAGGACAATATTTTCCAATCTTGCTGAATTGTTTCACACCCCGGCTGGCGATAGCTTTCTCCCATCAGCGGACGACGCCGCACACGGCCCCGCCCCTCCACCCCGGAAAAAGGATCGCCATCATGATCGGCTTCAACAAATTCTCCGATTTCATCCCCGTCATCGGCCGCGTTCTGCTGTCGGCCATTTTTCTCACCAGCGGCTTGGGCAAGCTGCTGGCCTGGGATGCATCGGTTGGCTATGTTGCCACGGCGGGCCTGCCGTTGCCGTCCGACCTGTTGCTGGCGGCCGCAGCGATAACGGAGATTGTCGGCGGCACAATGGTGCTGCTGGGTTTCCAGGCGCGGCTGGGTGCCCTGGCCCTGGCCGGTTTCTCCATCCTGACGGCCTTGCTGTTCCATAATTACTGGGCGCTGGCCGATGCCCAGGCTGCCTATGTTCAGCAGATCATGTTCTGGAAGAATATCGCCATGGCCGGCGGTTTCCTGCAGATCGTCGCCTTCGGTGCCGGCCCCTTTGCGCTGGATAATGCCGAGCCGGTCAATCCGCACCAGACCGCCACCATCTGAACCGTCGAAAACCAAGAAGGGGGGATACGGCCTTGACCGCATCCCCCCTTCTCGCTGTGTCACGATCCATCCAGGCCCGGATCAGGCGGCGCGCACCGTGGAAATGAAATTCTCAACCTCATGGCGCAGGGTTTCTGCCTCCTTAGACAGGCCGTTGGCGGCACCCAGCACCTGGGTGGCCGCCGATCCTGCCTCTGCCGCGGCCTGGCTCACCCCAGTAATGTTGGAATTCACCTCATAGGTACCATGGGCAGCCTGCTGCACATTGGAAGAGATTTCCCGCGTTGCCGCCCCCTGCTGCTCAATCGCTGCCGCGATATTGCCCGCAATCTCATTCAGACGGGTGATGGTTTTCTCCACCCCTTCCACAGCAGACTTGGCGCCCCCCGTGGCCGTCTGAATTTCGTTGACCTTCGCCTGAATATCCTCGGTGGCACGGGCGGTCTGGGTGGCCAGTGCCTTCACCTCCGACGCCACCACAGCAAACCCCTTGCCGGCATCACCGGCGCGCGCCGCCTCGATGGTGGCATTCAGGGCCAACAGGTTGGTCTGGCTGGCAATTTCGTTGATCAGCTTGATGATGTCACCAATCTGCTGGGCGGCGAGCACCAGCGCACTCATCGTATCGGAGGTGCGCTTGGTCTCCGCCACCGCCTGATTGGCGATCTGGGTGGAACTGGTCACCTGCCGCCCGATCTCCTGGATGGAGGAGGAAAGTTCTTCCGTCGCACTGGCCACCGTCTGAACATTGGCAGATGCCTGCTCAGAGGCCGACGCCACCACCATGGCCTGTCGGCTGGTTTCTTCCGCCGTACCCGACATGGCCGAGGCCGTGGCCTGCATCTCCGTCGCGGCAGAGGCCACGGTCTCCACCACGCCCTTCACCCGGGCTTCGAACGCATCGGCAAGCTTCAACATGCCTGCCCGACGTTCCGCCTCAGCAGTGGCCTTCAGCTTTTCCTGTTCGGCCTGCAGCCGGTCCATCTCAATGGCGTTTTCCTTGAACACCTGCACGGCCAGCGCCATCTTGCCAATCTCATCCCCCCGCTCACGATAAGGCACCTGCACGGATTTGTCGTTGGCAGCCAGCGCGCGCATCACATCGGAGATACCCGTGATGGGCAGGCTGACACCACGCGCCAGCAGGAAGCCCAGCAAGGCCGAGAGAAGAGCCGCCGCGATCACGCCCACCCAGGTCGCTGTGCTTGATGCCGAGATCGCGCCATCCTGTTCCGCCGACCTTGTCTTCAGCAGGTCGCTTTCGACGCTTCGTGTTTCTGCGGCGATACGGCGCAACGCGTCGAACGAAACCTTGCCGGCCCCACTGGCTACCATATCACGCGCCGCTTGAATGGTGGCAGTATCACCCATCAGCGCAATTTCCCGCTCGGCAACTTTATTCTGCCATTGGTCGATGGCAGCCTTCAGATCGTCCAGGCGCCGCTGCTGAGCGGCATTGTCCGCCGTCAGTTCCTTCGCCTGCTGCCAGGCCTCCGCCGTCCGCTTGCGTCCGCCATTATAGGGTTCCAGAAACTCTTTCTTGCCTGACAACAGATAACCGCGCAGGCCGGTTTCCTGATTCACCATGCCAGCCACAATATCATCGATGCTTGCCAGAACCTTGTACGTGTGCGTGTTCCATTGGCTGGTCTTCGCCACCACCGCAATCTGCGTGTTGAGGTAAAGCCCCATCAAAATGATGACAACCAGGACGCCTGCGAAGGAAAGGCCAATCCTGGTTTTGACTGACATATTGTTTGCGAATGAGAACATCACCCACCCTTTGGGTTTTCTAACCGACGACAACAGGACAAGCGCAGTCAAAAGGTAGGTCATTTTCATCAGAAAATAACCGCACCGCTCGCTCTTAAAAAATCCTACGTTCGTATTCCCAATAAGGTCAACATGACCTTATGCATACAAATATCGCCCACTCAAATTACAATGATGATTTATAATACTTTTACCGTATTTTTGCCCGATGGAAGCATTATGGAAATGGCTGACAAACCCCTGTTCTCGCCTATTTTTTTTAAGATGTGCTTTCCCCGGCACCGGCCATGGCTATGCCATGGCCGGTATCATCACTCCCCCTGTAACCTGTTGGATAAATAGGACTTCTTCTCAGACCGAGACGCCATCGCCAGATGACAAGGCGCGCAACCGGGCGGTGAGGGGCATCAATAATGCCCGTCGCTGCCTTGCTTCTTTTCAACCCGCAACTGACCTTCCGCCCCCAGATAGATCGCCAGAATCCTCACCGGCTCCCGCCCCTCATTGCGACCATTGTGCCAGACGGAGGTTTCCACGAAGGCCTCACCCGCCTTGAATACCCGGGGTGCCATGCCCTCAGCAGAGACCGTTACCTCTCCGGAAACGATGTAGCCCACCACCGGCATCGGGTGACGGTGTAAACCGGTTTCACCGCCGGGAGCCAGTTCCACCATAAGCGCGGTCAGATGGGCGTCACCCGGAGGATAGCGCAGCGGCAGCCCATCCCCCAATGTCTTCGTGTCCAGCAGCGATGTCGCCGTCAGCCCCGTTGCGTCGCCCGCAAAGGCCGGAAACGAGACCAACAGCAAACCGGCAGCGGCGATAACACAAGGCGACCTCATCATTCCCCTCCCCTATTCTTTGTGGGAGAGAATGAACCAACCCCTATGGATTGCAACCCCTGCTGTAATACGAAGCAGTTTCCTGCCATTATCGAGCGATCGGCAAAGCCACCCTAGGCCATCCCAAACCGTTCAAGCATAGGGAACCGCTATCAGGTATCAGGTAGTTCCAGAAAGCGTATCCGGTTGCCGAACGGATCCGTGACCTGGACCATCAGCATATCGTCCAGCATTTCCAGATCCGGCTTCATATAGCGGTAGTCCTGGGCCGCCAGTTCCTGCTGAAAGGCCTGGATACCCGTCATATAGACAACCATGTTCCCGCCCGGCGTGGCATCGCCGGCATGTTCGGACAGGTGCAGCCGCAGGGGGCCGCGCGACACTTGGCAATAAAGCGGAAAATTGTCGCCGAACCGATGTTCCCAATCCAGCGCAAAGCCCAGAAAATCCAGATAAAACTCCCGTGCCTTTGCCACATCAAAAATGCGGACAATCGGCACGGCCGGTTCAAAAAGGATGGGTTCCGGGCTCTCTGTCATGGTTCCCCCAATGCCTGGAAGAACCGGTCGAAGAACGCAGCCGGATCGGGCACGCGCAGCATGACGCGCACAGCCCCCGCCGGGTCCGGCACGCGCAGGCAGGCGCCGGACCCGACACCCGTTGTGGCTATGGTCACCTGCGACTGTTCCCCTTCAAACAATTCCGGGTGCAGCAGAGTGGCCAGCACCGTCATGTCATGCTGGAAGGCGCCATTGGCGCCGAATTTCGGCCGGTCTAGATGGGCGGCGGCGTCCAGCATCAGCGCCACCTCCTCCCCATAGCGCGGCAGTGCGCGGGCGCGGGCCAGCCGGTCGGGCGTACTGACAAGCTGGTGGGTCAGATCCAGCGGCATCAGGGTGATGGGGATGCCGCTGTTCAGCACCTGCTGGGCCGCCAGCGGGTCCATGTAGAAATTGAACTCAGCCCATTCGGTGATATTGCCCCGCCGCACATGGTTGGGCGGCAGCAGATCGCAGGAACCACCCATCACCGCCAGATGGCCGATACGGGCAAAGGCATCCGGCGCGCGCTCCAGCAGTCGGGCCAGATTGGTCAGCGGGCCGGTGGCGCAGATGGTCACGCTGCGCGGCGGATGGCTGCGCAGCGTATCCGCCATCCAACCCACCGCGTCATAAGAGGCCGGCTTGCGCGTGGCCGGTGCCAGCACCAAGGCCCCCAAGCCGCTTTCGGCAAAGGCGCCATCGCCGGCCGGCGGTTCCGCCCGGCCTAAGGGTGCCTTTTCTCCGGCATGAACGGGAATGACAGGGGCATTAAGATGGTCCAGCAGGGCCAGGGCATTTTCCGTAGTGCGGGACAGGGCCACATTGCCATGCACGGTGCAGATGCCCAGCACCTTCACCCGGTCCGGCACAGCCAGTGCCCACATCCAGGTCAACAAGTCATCGGTGCCGGGATCGCCATCAAGGATCAGGGGAAGCGGATTGGTCATGGTGCCGGTGTCCGGTTGCGGATCAGTCCTCGACACCATAGAACGGGCGGCAATCAGAACTCAATCAGCATGGTTTTGGATTTCCGGTTGGCCTCATAGGCTTCCCGCCCCAGATCCTTGCCGATGCCGGATTTCTTGAAACCGCCGGTGGGCAGGATGAAATCATTGGAACGGCCATAGCGGTTGACCCAAACCGTTCCCGCCTCCAGTGCGCGTAAGGCCCGCAGCGCGCGGGAAACGTCGCCCGTGTGCACGCCCGCCGCCAGCCCGAAGCCGCTGTCATTGGCCAGGGCAAAGGCCTCCTCTTCCTCACCGAAGGTCTGCACGGTCAGCACGGGGCCAAAAATCTCCTCCCGCACCGCCTCATGCTCCCGCGTCAACCCGGCCAGCATGGTGGGCTGATAAAACGCCCCATCCTGCGGGCCGGCGGCCCGGCCGCCCCCGGTCAGCACCTCCGCCCCCGCCGCCTTGGTGCGACTGACAATGCCGTCGATCCGCTCGGCCTGGGGATGGGAGATGATGGGCGACAGGCTGGTCCCCGCCTCCCAGGTCGGGCCGGGGCGCAGGGCCTGGAACCGGTCACAGATGGCTGACACCACCCGGTCGGCCACCTGTTCCTGCACCAGCAGGCGGGAACCGGCAACACAGACCTGCCCGGCATTCAGCGTGATGGCCCGGGCGACGATGCCGGCTGTCTTGTCCAGGTCGCTGGCATCAGCAAAGACCAGTTGCGGGCTCTTGCCACCCAGCTCCAGCGTCACCGGCTTCGGCCCCGTCTCTGCACAGGCCTGCATGATGGCGATGCCGGTGCGGGTGGAGCCGGTGAAGGTCACCTTGGATACCAGCGGATGCCGGCACAGCCGGTCCCCCACCTGGCGCCCGTCACCCTGCACGATATTGAACAGGCCCGGCGGCAACCCCGCCTCTATCGCCAGTTCAGCCAGCCGCACCACGCTGAAGGGCGTCATCTCGCTGGGCTTCAGCACCACAGCATTGCCCGCCGCCAGCGCCGGGGCGACCTTCCAGCCGGCCATGACCAGGGGCAGGTTCCAAGGTGCTACAGCGGCAATCACGCCATAGGGTTCGGTGATGGTCAGGCCCAGCTTGTCATGGCTGGTGGCGGCGACATCGCCGCCCACCTTGTCGGCAAATTCCGCAAAGAAGCGGAGGGTTTCAGCCGTATACCAGACGTCCCAGGCCCGTGTCTCCGCGATGGTGCGGGTGGAGCCGGCAGCCTCCAGCGGCGCCAGCACATCCATATCGGCTTCAATCAGATCGGCCCAGCGGCGCAGCACCTTCATGCGTTGGCGCGGTTCGACGCGGGCCCAGTCGCTCTGCTTGAAGGCGCGGGCGGCATCTTCCACCGCCTGATCCACCTGATCGGCGCTGGCCGTATCCAGATCAGCAAAAGGGCGCGCATCAGACGGGCGCAGCACCGTCAGCGCCGGCCCCTGGCCCAGCACACGGCGCCCGCCGATGATGTTGGAACCGGGGATCGGGGCGATCTGATCGGGATTGAAGCTGACCACGGGTAAGGCTCCTGTCGGCGCTGGCGTACAATGCCCGCCAGATTATGCGCCTGTGACGGCATTTGTTCGGGATCACGCCGAAGCAGGACATTAGATTCTTCCGAATAAACCGACAGGGCGGCAGCGAATGCCACGCGAGCCAGCTTAATGTCTCACCAGTCGTTCAGGAGCGGCACGGCAGATGCTGCGGCAGACCATGCCGTCACCGCTCCCTATCAAGGAGTACATGGCATGGAGAAGGGAACGCCACCCGCCATTCAATTACGGGCGATGCACCTGGATGATCTGCCCCAGGCGCACGCGCTTTCCCGGGAGTTGAACTGGCCGCACCTGCTGGAAGACTGGAGCTTCTTCCTGGAAATCGGTGAAGGCGTGGTGGCTGAGCGCGACGGCGAGGTGGTGGGGACGGCCATGTGCTGGCCGTTCGGGCCGGAAACGGCTACGCTGGGCATGGTCATCGTCTCCCCCTTCTGCCAGGGCGTCGGCCTGGGTCGCAAGCTGATGCAGGCGGTGATGGACAAGCTGGGCGACCGCACCATCATCCTGCACGCCACGACAGAAGGCGCGCCGCTGTACCGCAGCCTGGGTTTCGATGCCGATGGCGAGGTGCTGCAACATCAGGGCACGGCCTTTTCCGTGCCGGTGCCCGACCTGATCACCGATGAACGCGTACGCCCGATGGGGCAGAGCGACTGGCCCGTGATTACCGCCATGGATGCCCGCGCCACCGGCATGGACCGCAGCCACCTGATCAGCACCCTGGATAAAAGCGCTGTCGGCGTGATGCTGACCCGTGCGCATGAACCGGCGGGCTTCGCCCTGTTCCGCCGCTTCGGGCGGGGCTATGTCGTCGGCCCCACCGTGGCACCGGATGAAGGCGGGGCCAAGGCGCTGATCTCCCACTGGCTGGGGGCCAATGCCGGCATGTTCTGCCGTGTCGATATCCCGGAAGATAGCGGCCTGTCGCCCTGGCTGGATGGGCTGGGCCTGCAATGTGTCGGTCGCGTCACCCGTATGGTGCGCGGCCCGAAACCCAAGCGCGACAGCGAGTTGCGCACCTTCTCCCTTGTCACCCAAGCCCTTGGATGATCATGAAGCCGACCCTTGCCGATCCCACCTTGTTCATCCAGGCCAACCTGATCGGTGGCCAGTGGGTGGGTGCTGCCACCGGCCGCACCCTGGATGTGGATAATCCCGCCACCGGCGCCATCATCGGCACCGTGCCGGACGCGGATGAGGCGGACACAAATGCCGCCATCGCCGCCGCCCATGCCGCCTGGCCGGCCTGGCGGGCGCTGCCAGCGGCGGCGCGGGCCGATATGCTGGAACGCTGGCACGCGCTGATGCTGGCCAATAGCGATGATCTGGCCCGCATCATGACCACCGAGCAGGGCAAGCCCCTGGCGGAAGCGGCGGGCGAGGTGCGCTATGCGGCCAGCTTCGTGAAATGGTTTGCCGGTGAGGCACGGCGCGTTCTGGGCGGCATGGTGCCAGCACCGGAAGCCGACCGCCGCATCCTGGTGATGAAGGAACCGGTGGGCGTTTCGGCCATCATCACGCCCTGGAACTTCCCCGCCGCCATGATCACCCGCAAATGCGGGGCAGCCCTGGCCGCCGGCTGCCCGGTGGTGGTGAAGCCGTCGGAAATGACGCCGTTCACCGCGCTCGCCCTGGCCAAGCTGGCGGAGCAGGCCGGCATTCCGCCGGGCGTGTTCAATGTCGTCACCGGGCGGCCACAGGGGATTGGCGCCGCCTTGACCGGCAGCCCGCTGGTGCGCAAGCTCTCCTTCACCGGGTCCACCCGGGTGGGCAGCCTGCTGATGGCGCAATGCGCCGACACGGTGAAGCGCCTGTCACTGGAACTGGGCGGCAATGCGCCGCTGATCGTGTTCGACGATGCCGATCTGGATGTGGCGGTGGCCGCCACCATGGCCAGCAAGTTCCGCAATGCCGGGCAAACCTGCGTCTGCGCCAATCGCATCCTGGTGCAGGACGGCATCCATGATGCCTTTGTGGAAAAGCTGGGCCGCGCCGTGGCGGCGCTGAAGGTGGGGCCGGGCGACCAACCGGGCGTCACCACCGGCCCGCTGATCAACAAGGCTGCTGTCGACAAGGTGCAGGCCCATGTGGATGATGCGCTGTCGCGCGGCGCCCGCCTGACCGCGCAGACCAGCGGCTATCAGGGGGAACGGTTTGCCACCCCGGTGCTGCTGACCGGGGCCGATCCGTCCATGCGGTTGGCATCAGAGGAAACCTTCGGCCCCGTTGCCCCGATCTTCCGCTTCCAGGCGGAGGAAGAGGCGATCCGCATTGCCAATGACACGCCCTTCGGGCTTGCCAGCTACTTCTATACCGAGAACCTGCACCGCGCCTTCCGGGTGGCGGAGGCGCTGGAAACCGGCATGGTGGCACTGAATACCGGCTCCATCGCCATGGAAATGTCGCCCTTCGGCGGCATCAAGCAATCCGGTCTGGGCCGCGAGGGCGGGCCGACCGGCATTGACGAATATCTGGAAACCAAGACCTTCCATATTGCCGGTCTGAAGCTGGGGCACGGAGCATGAGCAGCAAGCGCAGCTATAACATTGCCGTCATCCCCGGCGATGGGATCGGCAAGGAAGTAATGCCGGAGGGCGTGCGCGTACTGGAACGCGCCGCCAGCCTCTATGGCTTCACCATCAATCAACAATGGCATGATTTTGCCAATTGCGATTACTACGCCCGCCATGGCCGGATGATGCCGGAGGATTGGAAGGCGCAGATCGGCCAGCCGGACGCCATTTTCTTCGGCGCCGTCGGCTGGCCCGCCACAGTGCCGGACCATATCTCGCTCTGGGGTTCGCTGCTACAGTTTCGCCGCGAATATGACCAATATATCAATCTGCGCCCGGTGCGGCTGATGCCAGGCGTGCCCTGCCCGCTGGCCGGCCGCCAGCCGGGCGACATTGATTTCTGGATCGTGCGGGAGAACACGGAGGGGGAATATTCCTCCATCGGCGGCCATATGTTCCCCGGCACTGACCGGGAAATCGTCATCCAGGAAACGGTGATGACCCGCCATGGCGTGGACCGGGTGCTGCGCTATGCGTTTGAACTGGCCAACCGCCGGCCCAACCGGCACCTGACATCCGCCACCAAGTCCAACGGCATCTCCATTTCCATGCCTTTCTGGGATGCGCGGGTGGAGGCGATGGCGGCACAGTACCCGGATGTGCGTTGGGACAAGTACCATATCGACATTCTGACCGCCCAGTTCGTGCTGAACCCGGACCGGTTCGATGTGGTGGTGGGGTCCAACCTGTTCGGCGATATCCTGTCCGATCTGGGGCCGGCCTGCACCGGCACCATCGGCATTGCCCCTTCCGGCAATATCAACCCGGAAGGCACCGGCCCTTCCCTGTTTGAGCCGGTACATGGTTCCGCCCCCGATATTGCCGGCAAGGGCATCGCCAACCCGATCGGCCAGATCTGGTCGGCTGCCATGATGCTGGACCATCTGGGCGAGGCGGAGGCCGCCGCCGGCATCATGCGCGCAGTGGAAAGCGTGCTGGCCGAACCGGCCCTGCGCACCGGCGACCTGAAGGGCAAAGCCGATACCCTCACCTGCGGCAAGGCGGTGGAAGCGGCGCTGGAGTGATTGTTTCCAGACATATCTACCCACCCCTTGATCGACCCGCAAACAGACGGATACCAACCCGCCTAAAGATTGACCTTTAGGCAGGTTGGTTTCATTGGCGCTGCGTGGTGAACAGGGGGCATCAATTGCCGCCGAAAACGCCTGATCAGCGAGCCGGCAACAACTGATCTGCCAATTGCCCCAACATCGGGGAGACCAGGGCCCCCGCCGGCTGGCGGGGCAGGTTGAAGCAGGGGATGCCGGGGAAATGTCGGGCCACCGCCTGTTTCACCGCGCCCAGCGCTACCGTGGCGCCCGCCGTTTCGCTGACCACCAGCCCCGCCACGCTCTGGCCCCGGTCAGCCAGCACAGTCAGCGCCGTCAGCGTGTGGCTGATGCTGCCCAGATAGGAGCCGGCGACCAGCAGCACCGGCAATTCCAGGGCGCGCAGCCAGTCCAGCACCGTGCGATCATCATCCACCGGGGCCATCGCTCCGCCCACCCCTTCCACCAGCAAAGGCGCGGTCGGGCTGGCGGCAGCGACGCGGGTGCGGCAGGCAGTGAGCAGCCCGGCATAATCCACCGCCTTGCCTTCCAAAGCTGCCGCCATATTGGGGGCCAGGGACGCACGGAATCGCCAAGGGGAAATCGCGTCCAGCGCGGCCGGCGTGACATCCTGCCCCATGGCCGCCAGCAAGGCGGCCGGGTCGCTGCCGGCAGGGTCGGCATCGTCAATGCCGCTGACCAGCGGCTTGAAAGCCTGCGCCATCAATCCCTTGGCCCGCCAGTGGCGGATCAGACCGGCGCAAACGAAGGTTTTCCCGATATCCGTTCCGGTAGCGGTAACGAAAAAAGCGGACATGGCGGCATACTCCCGAAGGCATTCTTTGCTTGACCGGATATGCGCTTGGCGCCAGTCATGTGGCAATGATTTGACAAGCGACAAAGAGGAACAGCAATGCCGGATAATGTCGTGATGGAGGGAACCCTGGCCCAAGCCGCAGCCCCCGCCGCCATCCGCAATGACTGGACGCGCGAACAGGTGGCCGACCTGTTCGCCATGCCCTTCATGGACCTGCTGTTCAAAGCCCAGACCCTGCACCGGCACTATTTCGATGCCAATGAGGTGCAGATCTCCACGCTGCTGTCGATCAAGACCGGCGGCTGCCCGGAGGATTGCGGCTATTGCCCGCAGAGCGCCAGCTTCGATACCGGCCTGAAGGCGTCAAAGCTGATGGAAGTGGAGAAGGTGCTGGAAGAAGCCCGCGCCGCCAAGGAGCGCGGGGCCAGCCGCTTCTGCATGGGGGCCGCCTGGCGCTCGCCTAAGGACCGCGACCTGGATACGGTCTGCGCCATGATCGAGGGCGTGAAGTCACTGGGCATGGAAAGCTGCGTCACCCTGGGGATGCTGCGCCCGGAACAGGCGGCCCGGCTGAAGGATGCGGGGCTGGATTACTATAACCACAACCTCGACACCTCGCCGGAGCATTACAACAACATCATCACCACCCGGACCTATCAGGAGCGGCTGGATACGCTGGATAATGTGCGCAATGCCGGCATCAATGTCTGCTGCGGTGGTATTCTGGGCCTGGGCGAAGACCGGGAAGACCGGGTGGGTCTGATCCAGACCCTGGCCAGCCTGCCCAAGCACCCGGAAAGCGTGCCAATCAACCTGCTGGTCAAGGTCAAGGGCACCTCCCTGGACAAAGCCGAGGAAGTCGACCCGATCGAGTTCGTGCGCACCATTGCGGTGGCCCGCATCACCATGCCGTCCAGCGCCGTCCGCCTGTCGGCAGGGCGGGAGGATATGAGCGATGAGATGCAGGCGCTCTGCTTCCTGGCCGGTGCCAATTCCATCTTCTATGGCGAGCGGCTGCTGACCACGGTGAACCCGGCACAGGAACGCGACATGAAGCTGTTCGGCCGGCTGGGTCTGCGCCCGATGCAGGTGGAAGTGCGCGAATGAGCGATGCGCCTGGCTGGCTGACGGAAGGGCTGGGGCATATCTGGTTGCCCTATACCCAGATGCGCACAGCCGGCCCACCCCTGCCGGTGGTCTCCACCAGCGGCACCCGCCTGCGGCTGGCGGATGGGCGGGAACTGGTGGATGGCATCGCGTCCTGGTGGACGGCCTGCCATGGCTATAACCACCCGCATCTGCTGGCAGCGTTACAAACCCAGGCCCATTCCATGCCGCATGTCATGTTCGGCGGGCTGGGACATGAGCCCGCTTACCGGCTGGCCACACGGCTGGCGGGGATGCTGCCGGGTGATCTGACACGGGTGTTCCTGGCGGAATCCGGTTCGGTGTCGGTGGAAGTCGCCATGAAAATGGCGGTGCAATATTGGCTGAACAAGGGGGAGCGGGGCCGGTCCAAGATCCTGGCCTTCACCGGCGGCTATCATGGCGACACCATCGCCACCATGGCCGTCTGCGACCCGGAAGAAGGGATGCACGCCAAATTCCGTGGCCTGCTGCCCGAACACCCCGTGCTGCCCCTGCCGCGTGACGCGGAAAGCCTGGAGACGCTGGACCAGTTCCTGGCCCAGCAGGGCCACCGCATCGCCGCCATGCTGGTGGAACCGCTGGTGCAGGGCGCCGGCGGGATGCTGTTCCATGATGCGGCCGTGCTGCGGCGGCTGCGTGAACTGGCCGACCGTTACGGCATCCTGTTGATTTTCGATGAGATTTTCACCGGTTTCGGTCGCACCGGCAGCCTGTTCGCGTGCGAGACGGCCGGCGTGGTGCCGGATATCGTCACCCTGTCCAAGGCGCTGACCGGCGGTGTTCTGCCCCTGTCTGCCGCCATTGCCAGCGCGCGGGTGTTCGATGCCTTCTGGTCGGAAGAGCCCAGCGCCGCCCTAATGCATGGCCCCACCTATATGGGCCACGCGCTGGCCTGTGCTGTGGCCAATGCCTCGCTGGACCTGTTTGAAACGGAGCCGCGCCTGCAACAGGTAACCGCTATCTCCACCGCCTTGTGCCGGGGCCTGGAACCCTGCCGCGACATGCCGGCGGTGGCCGATGTGCGCGTGCTGGGCGCCATCGGCGTGGTGGAACTGAAACAGGCCCCGGCGGACCTGCGCGGGTTGAAGGAAAAGCTGGTGGAACAGGGTGTATGGATAAGGCCCTTTGGTCGCATCCTCTATCTGACGCCCGCCTTCACCATCGGGGAGGATGATCTGCAACGGCTGATGGCCGCCATCCGCACCGTGACGGCGGGTTTGCCGGGATGAATGGCCTATTGGATGAACGGGCAGCCAGCGCCCTGGCCGGCCTGTCCGCCGCCAGCCGTCGCCGCAGCCTGCGGCCCCTGGTGCGCGACGGGATACGGCTGCAATTGCCGGATGGACGCTGGCTGATCGACGCGGCATCGAATGATTATCTAGGGCTGGCGCATGATCCGCGCGTGGCCGCCCGCGCCGCCGATTATGCCACCCGCTATGGTGCCGGCTCTGCCGCGTCGCGCTTGGTGGCCGGTACGCTGGCCATCCACCGCGAGGTGGAGGAAAAGCTGGCAGCGTTCCTGGGGGTGGAGGCTGCCTTGCTGCTGGGCACCGGCTTCCAGGCCAATGCCACGCTGCTGCCAGCGCTGGCGGAACTGCTGGGGCCGGGGACCGAACTGTTGGTGGACCGCCTGGCCCATGCCAGCCTGATCCAGGGTAGCTTCGCTGCCGGATTGAAAGCCAAGCGCTTCCGCCATAATGACCTGGGGCATCTGGAAAGCCTGCTGCGGGAACGGGCGAATGCGGCCCCGCCGCTGGTGGTGACGGAATCCGTCTTCTCCATGGATGGGGACCGTTGCGACCTGCCAGCCCTGCTGGACCTGTGTGAGCGGTTTGGCGCGCCTTTGTACCTGGACGAGGCCCATGCGGTCGGCGTGCTGGGGCCGGGCGGGCGGGGGCTGGCGGCTGGGGTGCCGGGCCGTGTCTCCATCAATATGGGTACCTTCGGCAAGGCGTTTGGCGGTTTTGGTGCCTATGTTGCCGGGTCGCGCCAATTGATCGATTACCTGATCAACCGCTGCGCTGGCTTCATCTACACCACCGCCCTGCCCCCCGCCGTGCTGGGGGCGCTGGAGGCCGCCCTGGATTTGCTGCCGGCATTAGATGGCGCACGGGCACGGCTGGCCGATATGGGTGAACGGGTCCGCGCAGCGGTCCGCGCCGCCGGCTACGATGTGCTCGACAGCAGCACCCAAATCATCCCGCTGGTGGCGGGGCCGGATGCGACGGCGCTGGAACTGGCGGCAAAGCTGGAACAGGCGGGATATCTGGTGGTAGCGATCCGCCCGCCCAC
Organism: Niveispirillum sp. SYP-B3756; assembly: GCF_009495745.1. Classification (GTDB taxonomy): domain Bacteria; phylum Pseudomonadota; class Alphaproteobacteria; order Azospirillales; family Azospirillaceae; genus Niveispirillum. The sequence goes on along the minus strand of NZ_WIDQ01000010.1, from coordinate 1,879 downwards.
CGTCCCTCCCGGCACCGCCCGCCTGCGCCTCAGCCTGTCCAGCGCCCTGTCGGCTGCGGACATTGCCGGCCTGCTGGCCGCCATCGCCGCCCTGCCCAGGGGGCCGCTGGAATGAGCAAACCCCTTTTCCTGCTGGCCCATGGCTGGGCTGGTGCCCCCGGCATCTGGACGGCGCTGGTGGGTCATCTGCGGGATGCCGGCATCCCGGCAGATAATATCCAGCACTGGGATCAGGGCTATTTCGGCACTGCCGATGAACCCGTGCTGCCCCCTGGCCAGCCCGTCATTGGCATCGGTCATTCGCTGGGGGTGGCGCTGTTGCTGGGGCGGGATGGGCTGGCGGGGTTGCTGGCGATCAATGGATTCAGCCGCTTCACGGCACAGGCGGATTTTCCCGCCGGCACCCCACCTCGCCTGCTGACCCAGATGCGCCGCCGCTTTGCTGCCGATCCCGCCGCCGTGTTGGCGGATTTCACCACCCGTGCCGGCCTGCCCCTGCCCAGCGGGGCGGCGAACAGGGATCGGCTGGGCCAGGGGCTGGAGCTTCTGGCAGAAATCGATCAGCGCAGCGCCCCCCTGCCCCCGCTTTTCAGCGCGCTGGCCGGGTTGGATGACCCGATTGTTTCGCCGTCGCACAGCCAAGCCTGTTTTCCTGACCGGGTGGACTGGCTGCCGGGCGGCCATGCCCTGCCCCTGACGGCGGCACAGGCCTGCGCCGCCGCCGCCCTTCAGCTAGCCGCTTCGTGCTGAGCCCGGCCGACAAGCGCGCCGTGGCGCGGCAGTTTGGCCGTGCCGCCGCCTCTTATGATGCCAATGCCCGTATCCAGGCCCAGGTGGCGGGGGAGCTGGCGGCGCTGCTGCCCAGCCTGGAACTTCCCGCCGGGGCGCGGGTGCTGGAAATTGGCTGCGGTACCGGGCTGCTGACGCGCCGGGCCTTGCCGCTGCTGCCCGATATCGGCCAATGGCTGGCCAGCGACCTCTCCCCCGCCATGGCCGGCCGCTGCCGGCTGGCCTGTGGCGATGATCCGCGCCTGCGCTTCGCCGCCATGGATGGGGAGGCCCCGGCCTTGGCCCCCGGCAGCGTCGATCTGGTCTGTTCCAGCCTAGCCCTGCAATGGTTCGCCGATCCGGCGGCTTCCTTGGCGGCCTGGTGCCGGCTGCTGCGCCCCGGCGGGCGGCTGCTGGTGGCCACGCTGGCCGATGGCACCTTCCGGGAATGGCAAGCCGCCCTGGCGGCGGCGGGGGCCGGGCCGGTGGGCCTGTCCTATCCGACGCTTCCTGAGATGCGCGGCTGGCTGCCGGGCCTCACCGTCACCAGCCGGGCGCTAGTGGAAACCCATCCCGATTCGCGGCATTTCCTGTTGGGCTTGCGCGATATTGGCGCCGGTTTCGCCGCCCTCCGGCTGGATGCGGCCCGGCTGCGACGGGCCATGCGGGCGCTGGAAGCGGCGGGACCGGTGCAGATCACCTATCAGCTGGCCATTCTGCGGGCAGCGACGGAATGCCACCCATGAGCGGGGCAGACTAAACAGCCGCTTCATGCCATGATACTAAGAGTAATTATTAGTGACTCTTGGTTTGGGGGCGGAATAATGGCGGATCAGACGATGGCGGGGTTCTATTTCCCCGACAGTTCGCCAACGCATGGATCGGGTGCTGCCCGGCTGTCGGCCGGGCCGCTCTCCTCCCGGATGTTTTCCGTCGCCTGTGTGGTGGCCCTGCATCTGGCGGTGGGCAGCCTGATCGTCATGCAGCACCGGGAAGTGCCGTTCCTGCCGGAAGAGCCCCTGCATGTCTCCCTGGTAGAGGAGGTGGTTGAACCGATGGTGCCGCTGCCGATGACGCCTACCTGCGTCACAGGGCGCGGCTTGGCATCGCC
>NZ_WIDQ01000001.1:673233-861015 GCF_009495745.1 Niveispirillum sp. SYP-B3756 | reverse complement strand
ACATTCATCGACGGGTTCTATAATCCCATACGGCGACACTCGGCCTTGGGCTACAAAAGCCCTATCCTGTTCGAGGCCGCCGCCTGACGGCGAGAAAATGGCTCTCCACTTTGCCAGGGCAAGTCCAGAGTTCCGAAATTCGCCGCCAGAGGTCGATCCCGCCCTCCCTGGCGAATTGATCGATCTCCCAGAGCTCTTCGGGGCTGAAGGCCGTATTGTTCAGTGCATCGAGGGAGTCATCCAACTGCTCGACCGTGCGTGCGCCGATCAGGGCGCTGGTCACGCGCGGATCGCGCAGCACCCAGGCAATGGCCATCTGGGCGAGCGTCTGTCCCCGCCTCCAGGCAATCGCTGCAAGGCCACGCAAATTCGCCAGATTATCCGGCGTCAGGACTGCCTTGTTGAACGTGCCGTGCGGATCGAGAGAACGCCCGGATGTCGCTTGGCCGTTGATATACCGATCCGTCAGCAAGCCCTGCGCCAAGGCCGAGAAGCCGATGCAGCCGACGCCCAGCTCTTCGAGCGTGTCCAGCAGACCCGTCTCGATATGCCGATTGAGCATCGAATAAGAGGGTTGGTGGATCAGGAGCGGGACGCCTTCCCGTTTCAGAATCTCATGGGCGGTTCTCGTCCGTTCCGGACTGAACGATGATATCCCGACATAAAGCGCCTTGCCCTGCCGCACGATCTGCGCAAGCGCAGCCATCGTCTCTTCCATCGGATCGTCGGGCCATGGGCGATGGGCGTAGAAAATGTCGACATAATCGACACCGAGCCGCTTCAGCGTCTGGTCAATGGACGCGATCAGATGCTTTCTGGAAGCGCCCCTGCCGTAAGGCCCGGGCCACATGTCGTAACCCGCCTTCGACGAAACCACGAGTTCGTGTCGCAGCAGGCCCGGAAAATCCTCCCGAAGAATTCTGCCGAAAACATCTTCCGCATGTCCCGCAGGCGGACCGTACATGTTCGCAAGGTCGAAATGGGTAACGCCGCGATCAAACGCCCGGCGAACGATCGCCCGCCCATCATCAAAGCCATTCCTGTCGCCAAAATTCTGCCATGTGCCCAGCGAGATCGGCGACAACACCAGCCCACTGTGCCCGCAGCGACGATAACTGACCGTTTCATAACGGGTCTCATTCGGAAAATGGCTCATGATCTGGTCTCCTCCTCGGGGCTGGTCATCACTCGTCTCCTTTCAGGGAAGATCCCCGGTCCGCCGGGGGCGCGAGTGGGCGGACCGGGGAGGGCGCCGCCTTCCAAAGCCGGATGGTAGCGATGGAAGCCTGGGTGTAGCCGGGAGGATCGGTGTCCGCCCCGAACGGCGCCTTGCTGGTAATCGTGTTGGTCGTCAGGAGACCGCCGACATAGGGTGCCTGCATTCCGCTGAGCACGAGCTGGCACCGCACAGGGAAGAGGCCCGTCTCCGGAAAATCAATCCGGAGTGCCAAGCATTCGCCGTTACCATGGAACTCCATCGTTCCAATCCTGATCTCGGCAAAAAAATTCTGCCGGGCGGGCTCGCTGGTTGGGCCGAAACAGCCCCGCAGCGTGGCGACGCGTTGAGCCTTGGTCTCGACGACCTTTCCGTCTCCCGGGCGCGTACGCAGGCTCCAGAACGAGAAGAAGCGCTCGGCATCCCTTGCAAACGGCGCGAAACCGGTCCTCTCGGCGCTGCACCAGCCTGGTTCGGTCGAACGTGCTTCGCGGATACTGCGAAGGATGTGGATTTCCTCGAACCTGCCTTCGGATGCCACATTGCTGGCAGGTACTGCGCAGCCGGCCAGCGCCAGCGTGAGGCCGAATATCGGCGCGGAGAAGACCCGGCTCATCGGCGTAGCCAGCCAATCGCGGGCGCCTGCAGGCTATGGATGTAGAGGCGGTCAGCGGTTTCGGTAGCACCCGTCGTTGCCGGATAGGCGCTGTTCGGATCCTGCAGGTCGGCGGTGATGCGACCGGTCTCGTCGATGGCGAAGACATGGCCATAGGGCTTGCCGAGCGGCAGCCAGGCGCGCGGCAGCCTGAGCAGCATCGCCCTGAGGAACGGCCATTCGGCCAGGCTGTCGGCGGCCGCACTGCGCGGCTTGAACAGGCCGACCCAGATGCGGCCGCCCTGTCCTCGCATCAGATTGTCCGGATAGCCCGGCAGGTTGTCGAGCAGTATCCGCGCCTGCGGCGACGCCCCGGCGATGTCGATATCGCTGGCGCGCGCCTCGATCTTCCAGATCCGGTAGCGGCCCGTCTCGGCGACGAAAAGGCTGTGCCCGTCCGACGAAAGGGCGATCCCGTTGGCGAAGGAAAAGCCATGCGCAACGATGCGCACCTTGCGCGTCGCGGGGTCGTAGGCGAGCACACGGCCAGTCGCCGACTGCTCGAGGATGTCGAGGATACTGGCTTCCAGCGTGCTGCCATGTTCGGCCGGAGCGAAACGCTGCGACGCATCGGTGAAATAGATCGTGCCATCGGGGGCCACGACCACGCCGTCGGCATAGCGGACCGGATCGCCGGGACCGGCATGATCGGCCAGGACCGTTGCCTGTCCGTTCGGCGCAATGCGGAGCAGGCCCCTTATCGCATCTGCTGCGATCATCTGTCCGTCGGCATCGAAGGCGAAGCCCAGCACCCTGCCGCCCGTGTTCGCGAACGCCTGCTGCCTGCTGCCGTCGGGTTCCATGCGCAGCAGGCTGCCGCTGGTCATTGCGGCGTAGAGCTTGCCGTCCGGCCCGATCGCCATGTGTTCCGGGCCGTGCTCCTTTCCCAGCGCGATCAGTTGCAGGCCGGAGAGGCGCGTGTTCGGCGCATAGGCGCCGACATAGCCCACCGACGGAGACACGCGCCATGCCACGGGCTGCGCCGGAATGGGCCAGAAGCAGAGATAGGCAGCAGCACCCGCGAGCACGATCCCCGTAGCCCCGAAAGCATTTCGCAGCGCAAGCCGGCTCATTGGGCATCTCCACAGGATCGTTGTTGAAGGCCGTGCGGCATCTCAGCCCCCGCCGCAGGTCTGGAGTAGGCCAAGCAGTTCGCCTTCGCGGATCGGCTTGCGCAGAAATCCGATCGCACCCACCGTCGACAACTGGGCACGCAACAACGCGTCGTCGAACGCGGTGATGACGATGGCAGGGACGGTAAAGCCCGAGGCGGCCAGTTGCTGCAGCATTTGCAGCCCGGAGATGCCTCCCAATTTTACGTCGGTGATCAGACAGTAGAGATCAGCGATTTCAGGGAATGTCAGGAACGTCTCAGCCGATGTGAAGACAAGTACCGTATAACCAACCGATTCCAGGAAACCCTTCATCGCTTCGAGAACGAATGGATCGTCATCGATACAGGCAATGACTTGGAGATCGGGCAAATCCAAGGTTCCTTATTTTAGATTGATGATCGAATAATATCGCGGATCGGCCCCGCTTCTCAATTCCGACCATGGTTGCGCGCGGGCGTGCTTTGGTCGTTCGCCAAGCGGCGGTCGTCGCGTCAGGAGGCTACAAAAGGTCGAGCTGCGCTCGACTTTGGGTGAGGTGGATATGACACCCCGGATGCATTAGCTTCACGGGGTTGGCAGTCAGCCATGGCGCCAGGAACTTGGGCGAAAAAGGGCCCGGGCAGGGCACTGTCCGTCACCTGGAACCCCTGGCCGATGGGGCAGGACGCCGGCGGGTTTCGAATTTGGGGGACATGTCGTGCCTGGCCATCCGCCGTCATACTCGCCAGACACCAACCGTCTGGCGCACGAGCCGGACACGGTGGGTGAGGCGCGGCAGGCGCTGAGGTTCCTCCACGATATCGATTGCCTCACGCGCCTGGCGGAGGACTGGATCGATCAGGATCCGACATCCATTGCGCAGAGTGTCCTGGAGACGTTGCTCTCCATGCTCGATCTCGATTTCGTCGGGCTCCGTCTCCATGGTGCCACGCAGATCTTGTCGCGGATCGGCGAGGCGTTCGGCGGGGAGCACAGCCCGGAAAGTATCCTCAACGCGGTGGATTCCGCGTTGCAGCACCTGCCGGGTCATGGCCCAGCGGTCGTGACGGTGGGGCAGGACAAGCTTTTCCTCTTGTCGACGCCGCTGGGCGCGGTTTCCAGCATGGGCTTGCTTATTGCCGGCGCGCGGCGCGCCGGCTTCCCGGAACGACCAGAGGTGCTGAGGCTGACCACTGCGGCAACCCAGGCAAGCCTCGCCTTCCGCGAGGTGCGCGAGATCAGCGATCCGCAACCGCCCGCTGACATGCGCGCCGAGAGACCGATCGGCGATGCGCTTGCAGAAAGTGAGCGGCGCCTCAATCTCACCATCAACTCAATTCCTGCCATGGCCTGGTCGACGGCGGCGGACGGTATGCTGGAATTCTGGAATCAGACTCTCACCGACTTCGTCGGCCTGCCGTTCGAGGAAATCGTGGGGATGGGGTTCTATCGCGTCTTCCATCCCGACGATGTCGAACTGCTGCGTGCCGCCTGGGAGCACACGCTGGCGACGAAACAGCCGCGGGAGGTGGACGGGCGCATCCGCCGTTTCGATGGCGAATATCGCTGGTTCACCTTCCGCCAGAAACCGCTGCTCGATGACCAGGGCAATGTTTTGCGATGGTATGGCGTCGTCATCGACATCGAGGACCGCAAGCGCGCCGAGGACGCTCTCCGGGAAAGCCAGGCCGCGTTGCAGAGCCGGGAGCATGAGCTGCACCAGATCATATCATCGATCCCCGGCCTGGTATGGTCCTCCGACGCGGAAGGACGCACCGAGTTCTGGAGTCAGCAATATCTGGACTATGCGGGCCTGCGCCTCGAAGACGTTCTCGGGCTCGGCTATCTCGACCATATTCATCCCGACGATCGTCAGTTGGCGATCGATTTTTCAGTTGCCACAGTGAGGTCGCGCTGCGCAGGCGAAATCGAGATCCGCCTGCGCCGGGCCGATGGGCAATTTCGCTGGTTCCTGATCCGGGCAAGCCCGTTCTACGACGACGCCGGCAACATCACCCGGTGGTTCGGCGTCAATATTGACATCGAGGAGCGCAAGCGGGCAGAGGAGGAACTGCGACAGAGCCGAAGCGAACTCGAACATGTATCGCGGCTCACGACGATGGGCGAGCTGGCGGTGTCGATCGCGCATGAGGTCAACCAGCCATTGATGGCAATCGTCACCAACGCCAGTACCTGTTTGCGCTGGCTCGACCCTGCACAACAGGATCTCGCCTTGGCCCGCACGACTGTGGAGCGTATCGTCCGTGACGGGCATCGGGCAGGCGATATCGTTGCCAGCGTCCGAGCGCTGGCGCAGAAATCCGCTCTGAAGATGCGCCGCATGGTCCTGGAGAGTGTGATCCAGGAGGTGCTTGATCTTCTGCGCGCCGAATTCCGGCATCGGGGCGTGGTGCTCGTCACCGAGTTCGCACCGACCCCGACCGAAGTGATCGGTGACGGTACGCAGCTCCAGCAGGTCATTCTCAATCTGATCATGAACAGTGTCGAGGCGATGTCGGGTATCGACAGCGCTGGTCGGCGCTTGACCATTCGGACGCTCACAAGCGAAGATTTCGCGCAGTTCAGCGTTCTGGACACCGGAGATGGCCTAAGTCCCGATAATGTCGACCGCCTGTTCGAGGCCTTCTTCACCACGAAGCCCGAGGGGATTGGTATGGGTCTTTCGATCTGCCGCTCGATCGTTGAAGCGCATCGCGGGCGAATCTGGGCAAGCGACAACACACCGACAGGAAGCGTCTTCAGCGTCGCCCTACCCTTGGCGGGGAACACAAATGCGCCCCCGAACTGAAAAGCCGACCGTCGTCGTGATCGATGACGATGAGAGCGTGCGGGAGGCGCTATGCGGCCTGTTCCAGTCGGTTGGGCTCCAGACGAAAGACCATGGGTCTGTGCAGGAATTTCTGCACGCGGAGCCGCCCGCTCGTCCCGCCTGCCTCGTACTGGATATTCGGCTTCCCGGCAGGAGTGGGCTTGAGTTCCAGGAATCGCTTGCGCGGGATGGCAGCCGGCGGCCCGTCGTGCTCATCAGTGCGCATGTCGACGTGCCGATGACCGTTCGCGCCATGAAGGCCGGCGCGGTGGACGTCCTGACCAAGCCGGTGCGCGAGGAGGATTTGCTCGAAGCCGTATACAGGGCGATCAGTTTGGATGCGGAACTGATCAGCGAAGCAGAGCGTAGCGCATCGCTGTGTGCCAGATACGCCACGCTCACGGAGCGAGAGCGTCAAGTCATGGCGCTGGTCACAACGGGGTTGCTGAACAAGCAAATCGCGGCCCAGATCAATATTACCGAGGCGACCGTTAAGCTGCATCGCGGGCATGTCATGCGAAAGATGGCGGCTGGCTCGTTACCGGAACTGGTCCGGATGTCAGACATCTTGGGCGTGGCAGGCTCGCACAAGATGTGAGCCTCCCCTATCCGACTGCCGGGATAAAGCTGACCTTTGGTGGAGTGATGGTCTGCGCCTCCTCTCTCGATCGAAGCCGGCCCCTGCTGAACTGCTTGGCCAAGCAGTTCAGCAGGGGCGCTCCACATATGGAGGGAGTTATTTCCAGCCGGCGCGATCCATGATCTTCAGCGCCTCAGCATTGTTACGGCCATAGATGGCGGCGTTCAGCCCATCGCGCTTGAAATCACCCCAGGCGGCGACCACCGGATGGGCGGGGATGCCGGCCACCACCGGATATTCATAATTGGCCTCGGCAAAGATCTTCTGGGCTTCCGGCGTGGCCAGGAATTCCAGGAAGGTGACGGCCGCTTCCTTGTGCGGGGCGTATTTCACCACGCCGGCACCGGAGATATTCACATGCGTGCCGCGGTCCCCCTGGTTGGGGAAGAACACGGCCACCTTCTGCGCCAGTTCGCGTTCCTTGGGATTGCTGGAATTGACCAGCCGGCCGAAATAATAGGTGTTGGAAATGGCGATATCGCCCTCCCCCGCCTGCACGGCCTTGATCTGGTCAATATCGCCGCCCTGCGGCGGGCGGGCGAAATTGGCCACCAGCCCCTTGGCCCAGGCTTCCGTCTTCTCAGGCCCGTGGGCGGCCAGGATGGAGCCGGTCAGCGACTGGTTATAGACGTTGGTGGAACTGCGGACCAGGATGCGGCCCTTCCATTTCGGATCGGCCAGATCCTCATAGCTGGACAGTTCCGACGGCCTCACGGCCAGCTTGTTATAGATGATGACACGGGCACGGGCCGACAGGCCGAACCAGTAACCTGCCGGCTCCCGATAGGCGGCGGGCACCGCCTTTTCCAGCACGGCACTTTTGATCGGCTGCAGCACGCCCGCTTCCTGGGCCCGCCACAGGCGGCCGGCATCAACGGCCAGCAGGATATCGGCCGGGCTGTTGCGCCCCTCGGCCTTCAGCCGCTCGATCAGCTCATCATCCTTGCCTTCGATGACATTGACCAGGATGCCGGTCTTCTTCTCAAACGCGGCATAGATCAGCTTGTCGGCATCATAGTGACGGGAGGAGTAGATGTTCACTTCCTGCTGCTGCGCCAGGGCGGTACCGGCCGTGGCGGCCAGCAGCGTGCTGCCCAGCATCATGCCGCCCAACAGACGGTTAAAGGCGCGGCGGGACTGGAATGCCATCATCTTGCTCCTGCGTCTCGATTCCCTATGGAAGCGATATGTCGGGCGCGGCAGCGGCCCTGTCAAGTCACGAATGCGAGCAATTCGCAAAAGCGTCAATCACCTGGCCGCCACTGTCGTGCCCATACGGTGACGCCCCACAATCGGGGTACGTCCAAAGGGTTTAAGCTGGACGGGCAATATGCAACCGATAAAATATGGGGATCAATAGCCGCTTGTGACGACAGACCATTGCCAAGGGTGGGGTATTGCATGACGATCAGTCAGGAAAATTGGGGTCAGGGGGAGCCGGTTCACGCAGCGGGGGATGGCGGTGAGCCACGTTCAGCGCGGCTTGCGGTAGCGGTGAGCCGCGGCGCCTTGCTGGCGCTGGCGCTGAAGAACCTGTTCTTCACCATCCTCACCATCGGTTTCTATCGGTTCTGGGCCCGCACCCATGTCCGGCGCCGGTTGTGGGGTTCGGTTTCCATCCAGGGTCAGCCGCTGGCCTATACGGGCCGGGCCAAGGAACTGTTTGTCGGCTTCCTGCTGGCGCTGGTGATTCTGCTGCCCGCCTTCGGCCTGATCGGTCTGGTCGGGGCGCTGGTGCCGCCCACCTCTGTCGGGGCGCAGATGCTGTTCCAGGGGGGCGTCTTCCTGGTGCTGGGCGTGCTGGGGGTGATGGCGCTCTATTTTGCCCGGCGCTATCTGCTGACCCGCACCGTCTGGCGCGGCATCCATGCCGGGCAGGCCGGTACGCTCGGCCGTTTCATGGCCATCCATATCGGCTATTATCTGCTGCTGGTGCCGACATTGGGGCTGTTGAACCCCTGGGTTCAGGCGCGGCTTTATAATTACCGCACCGGCATCACCTTTTATGGCACGCAGAGTTTCACGGCGGCTGCCAGCAGCCGGGGCCTGTGGCTGCGCTGGTTGATCTGCTGGGCGCTGGCCCTGCTGGCCTATGCCTTGTTCTTCTATGGCTATTGGCCGGTGATGGAATGGGCGAAATCCCTGCCGGAATGGCAGGTCGCCGGGCTGCCGCCGCCGCAGCAGCCCACGCCCTTGTTCCTGCCCATGGGGCTGGGTATCGCGCTGTTGCCGCTGGCCGCCATCGCCTATGCCTTCTACAACGCAGCCCGGCTGGCCCGCTTTACGGCTGCCACGCAACTGGGGGATATCCGGTTCAGCTTCCCCGTCTCCCCCTGGCGGTTGCTGTTGATCCCGCTGGTTGCCGGGCTGATCATGGTTGGGATCGTGATCGTTGCCGGTCTGCTGGGTGTGCTGACCGGCTTCGGCATCGCGGCCGCAGGGGGGACGCCCGGCCTGCTCTCCGCTATCGGCCCCTTCATCATCATTCTGCTGGCCTTTGCCGGCATCAGCATCGTCAACCTTGTCTGGACGACGGTGGCCTATATGAAGCTGGTCGCCCGCTATCTGCTGATCGACAATATCCAGGCGGCAGAGGATATCCTGAACCGGGGGATGCCGGCCCCCCGCCGGGGCGAAGGGTTGGCCGATGCGCTGGGGGATGTCGGTATCTGACGGGTTGGGCAGAATGGGACGGGCGATGCTGGAAGGTTTTTACGAGGATCGGGTCAGTCGCCGGCTGGTGCCGGTGGAACTTACGCTGGATGCCGGGATGCTGCGTATCGCCCAACCCGACGGGCGGGAGCTGGACCGCTGGAACCCGCGTACCGTGGCTGTCCTGCCGGCCGAGCCGGACGGGCGGCCCCGTTTTGCCCTGGCGGTGGATGCCCATGCCGCCCTGTTGGTGGAAGATGCCGGCCGCTTCACGGCCCTGTTGCAACAGGCCGGCGGGCGGGCGGGCAAGGCGCATCGCCGCCGGCGGGAGGTGCCACTGCTGATCTGGATCGGCGGGGCCACGGCATCCACGCTGCTGCTGGCCTTTTTCGTGCTGCCCATGCTGGCCGGCATCCTGGCACCGATGATCCCGGAGGGGGTGCAGCGCCGGCTGGGTGATCAGGTGGCCGATCTGGCCACCATGCTGTTGACTCAGTCCACCGTGGCGCGGGAATGTGTGGACCCGGCGGGCAAGCAGGCGCTGGATAAGCTGCGCGCCCTGCTGCCGCAAAGCGGGGTGCCGGATTTCCGCCTGCGCGTCATCCAGGTGGAATTGCCCAACGCCTTTGCCGTGCCCGGCCATATTGTGGTGACCGACGGCATCCTGAAGATCTCCCCCTCCCCCGAAGCCGCACTGGCGGTGATGGGGCATGAGCTGGGCCATATCGTCTATGGCCATTCCATGGAACGGGTGATGCGCTATACCCTGACCTCCACCCTGGTCTCGCTGGTGATCGGTGATTTCGGCGGCGGCTTCATGGCCGTTGCCGTGGGGCGGATGGTGGAGGCCGGGTTCAGCCAGGATCAGGAACGGCAGGCCGATACCTATGCCGCGCAATTGCTGCATCAGGATGGCTACAGCGCCCGCAGCATGGCCATGCTGTTTGAGAAGATGCGCGCCAAGATCGGCGATGAAGGCAAGTTTGAAAGCTGGCTGGGCAGCCATCCGCAACTGTCTGAACGCATCGCCAGCCTGCGCGCCCAGCCCGAACCGCAGCCCCCGGCGGCGGAACCGGCGCTGACGGCGCGGGAATGGCGGGCGTTGCAGGGCATCTGCGCCACCCTGTCCAACCCGCCTGTCGCGCGGTGACAGCTTTCATATCAATCTCCCTGGATCGGTCATGATCCAGGGAGATTGATATTAATCCCACTTCACCTCCGGCACCATGCCCACCTTGATCGGGCCGATGGAGAAGCGGCGGTCCTGGATGGTCATCGGCACGCGGACGGCGCGGCGGCCGTCCGGCGTCTGTTGTGACAGGAAACCGAGCGCGGTTTTCACCGCCTGGCCCTGTTCGGGCTTCAGGCTTTGCATCTGTACCAGCATATCCACCAGCACGTCGGAGCCGGACAGTTCGGCACTGCCGGCCCCGATGGGCTGCAGGTTGGCATCCAGCGCCAGGGTGGCATTGCCGCGCAGGTCCAGCTTGCCCCAGAGCAGGCGGGCAGAGGTCAGTTCTACCGTGCCGCCCGCCTCGCTCCAGCCGCGCAGGGCGGCGATATCGGGGTTGGGCGGCAGGATGCCGCGCAGTTCCGCCTGCAGCGCCAGTTCGGTGATCTGCTTTTCCAGCGGTGGCAGCACCCGGCCGGGAAGGGTGATGGTGCGGGCCAGCAGGTTCAAGGTGCCGGTGGCGGCGCCGGGGCCGACGGGGGGAACCGCCGGCTTCGTCCAGGTCAGGTCCAGCAGGCCGGCCTTCAGGCTGCCGGTGATGCCGGGGATTTCGGCCACCGGGTCGGTCAGGGTCAGATGGGCCTGTTTGGGTTGGCCCTCCCCATCCAGCAGCAGGGTGCCTTCGCCGGCCTTTGCCTCCAGAATGGCGGGGGGATGGCTGGGGCCGGGCGGCAGGCTCAGCCTTGCATTGCCGTCAATGTCCAGGCGGATGGTCAGCGGGTTCCAGGGCCGGGCCCAGGCCTCTACCCCGCCCGCGATCAGCGCCATGCCATCGGGGCGGCGCCATTCCATCTGGTCCAGCCGCAGGGCAAGGCGCAGCGGGAAACCGCCGACGGAGGGTTCACGCGGGCTGATATGGTTGCCCAAAGCCTCCTCCGTTGCAGTCATTTCCGCCACGGTGCGGCGCAGTTGCTGGGCGGCGGAAACCCACCAGGCTGTATAGGCCAGCACCAGCAGCAGCAAGACGGCGATGGCGAGATAGATCGGGCGCAAGCGCATGGGAAAATCACCCTGGTGGCATGGGGGGACAGCGCGCCATGGAAACGGGGGCGCCGTCAAGCCGGTTCCCCCGCCGGCCCGGCTGCGCTACGCTTTCGCGGTCGCAAAAAATCCCGATCATCATGAACAATCCTGAAGCCCCCTCCGCTCCCAAGGTCATTGTCGATTTCGATCATCCGCCCGGTCAGGATCTCTGGGTCTTCGCCTATGGTTCCTTAATGTGGAATCCGGGCTTTCCCGTGGCGCAAAGCGTGTCGGCCCTGCTGCGCGGCTGGCACCGGCGGTTCTGCATCTACAGCCATATGCATCGGGGCACGCCGGAACGGCCGGGGGCCGTGCTGGGGCTGGCCCATGGGGGGGCCTGCCGGGGCCACGCCCTGCGGGTGGCGGCGGCCGATGTGCCGGATGTGCTGGATTATCTCTGGCAGCGGGAAATGGCCTATCGCGTCTATATCCCGCGGCTGGTGCGGCTGGCGACAGCGGGCGGGCCGATCCAGGCCCTGGCCTTCACCGCTGATCCGGTGCACGAACAATATTGCGGCGGGCTGGATATGGCCGGCACGGCAGCGCTGATCCGCCAGGGAACCGGCCAGTCCGGCCGCAATATCGATTATCTGACCAGCCTGATCGATCATCTGGCAGAGATCGGCATCCATGACCGGGGGCTGGAACAGTTGCTGGCCCTGGTGAACCAGACACCAGCCTGAGCCCCCTTGATCTTCGCCGCAAGGTGGTGCGGCTGCAACAGCAGGCCGGCGGCGGCAAAGCGGTTTTGTAAAGGGCATGGCCCCGTGGTAATCGGAAAGTCCGCCATTGCCGCACCGTACCCGCGCCCCCGAGGATCAGGATGATGAGCCAGACCCCACCCTTGAAAGCCGTGATCATCCCGGTCACGCCCTTCCAGCAGAATTGCTCCATCATCTGGTGTACGGCGACCAACCGCGCCGCCGTGATTGATCCCGGCGGCGGGGTGGACCAGATCAGGGCGGCCATCGCCAAGAATGGCCTGACGGTGGAACGCATCCTGGTCACCCATGGCCATGTCGATCATGCCGCCGCCGTGGCCGACCTGAAGGATGTGCTGGCCGTGCCGGTGGAAGGCCCGGCGATTGAGGATAATTACTGGCTGATGGCACTGAAGGAACATGGGGCCGGCTATGGCATGGCCTATGCCCGTTCCTTCACGCCCGACCGCTGGCTGGTGGATGGCGACACGGTGACGGTGGGTGACCAAACCCTGTCGGTGCTGCATTGCCCCGGTCATACGCCGGGCCATGTGGTGTTTTTCCACGCACCATCCCGCTTTGCCATTGTCGGCGATGTGATTTTCGAAGGCTCCGTCGGGCGCACGGATTTCCCCGGCGGCTCCATGCCTGATCTGGTCCGCTCCATCCGGGAAAAACTGTTCCCGCTGGGTGATGATGTCACCTTCCTGCCCGGCCATGGCGGCCTGTCCACCTTTGGCCGCGAACGGCAGAGCAACCCCTATGTCGGTGACAAGGCGGTGGCACGGGGGTAAGTGTCTGTCCGGAAAGTTATCCTGCCTTTCGAGACCTTGCTCTTTCTCCACCGTCATTCCCGCCTTCGCGGGAATGACGGTGGAGAGATTGGAAAAGAAGTGAAAGTTCTTGGACAGACTCTAAGCGGCACCGGCCTCAACAGCGGACACCGGCGCATTCCAGCAGGGCATCGACCAGGGCAGGCACGGTAGCAGTGGCCGGGCCATAGAGCCCGGCATGAAACAGGCCCGCCCCCTCGGTTTCTTCCAGGTTCACCTCCAGCGTGGCGGCCCCGGCCGCCCGTGCCTGGGAGACGAAGCCCGCCGCCGGATAGACATTGCCCGATGTGCCGATGGAGATGAACAGGTCGGTGGCGTCCAGCGCCTCCCCGATGGCATCCATGGCCAGCGGCATTTCCCCGAACCAGACAATATGCGGGCGCAGCGTGCCCACCCCGGCACATTGCGGGCAGGCCTCCCCCGTATGCAGGTCGCGGGTCCAGTCCATCAGCAGGCCACAGCTTTCGCAGCGGATTTTCAGCAATTCGCCATGCATATGGATCAGGTGGCGCGACCCGGCACGGTCATGCAGATCATCGACATTCTGCGTCACCAGCAGCACCGGCCCCGGCCAGAACTGTTCCAGCCGCGCCAGCGCATGATGGGCGGCATTGGGCTGCACCGCCGGGTCCAGCACGCTGCGCCGGCGGGCATTATAGAAACCCTGCACCGTCTCCGGATCGCGGGCGAAGGCCTGCGGCGTTGCCACATCCTCCAGCCGCACCTGCGCCCAGACACCATCGGCATCGCGGAACGTATGCAGCCCGGATTCCCGGCTGATGCCGGCCCCGGTCAGGATGGTGATGGCAGCGTCGGCCCGCAGGCGGCGCAGAAGGGCGGTGACGGGATCGGGAAGCATCGGGTTTTGGTCTTGCTGCCTGTTTCTCTCTGGCCTCACAGGCTATGCGCTTTGCCGTGGCGTCACAAGCGGGCGACGTTGCCCTGCCGGCATGGTACGATCCGTATCCTTGACCTTGCCACCCGCCCGACAGGCCGATGACCCAGCCCCAGAACCACACCGCCCCCCTGGACGAAGCCGCCATTGAACGTTGGCGGCAGAATATCCGCCGTTCCACCTTCTATAATTATCAGGTGGAAATGGGGGCGGCGCTGACCGGGCGGGGGGAATTCCCGGCCGCCCTGCGCATGTATGAAAGTGCCGTCGGGCTGGAACCGACCAGCGCTGAGGCGCGCTTCGCCCTGTTTATCCTGCCGGCCCTGCTGGGCGGCGATCCCGGCGGCGATGTCGATGGGCTGACGGCCACGCGGGGGCTGGCAAGGCTGCTGGCCCGGCTGTCGCGGGCCGAAGATCAGCCGGTGATCGACCAACTGCTGGCCATGCTGCCCGATCTGGCGCCCCAGCGGGCGGTGCGACTGGCCCGCGCCCGTTGGCATTGTCTGGCCGGACAGGGGGACGCCGCTGCCGCCCTGCTGGCGGAGATCGGCCCCGTTCCTGTCGGCATTCCCGAACTGCGCGCCGGTGAGGCGGGGGCGGTGGTGCGGCTGGCCCAGGCGGCGCTGGCGCTGGGCGAGCGCAACCTGACAGCCGATATGCTGCTGGCCTCCATGGAAATGGCGGATGTGGATGATCCGCCGCCGCCCGATGATGCCGGCCTGTCGCAGCTTTACACCCAGTTGGCGCAGCGGCTGATGCTGCGGCTGGGCTTTACCGAAGGGCTGATTTGCCACCGCTGGGCCGCCATGCTGGACCCGGCCAACAGTGCCGCCCTGTTCGGCCATGCCCGTGCCCTGATGTTCACCGACCGGGTGGCGGACGGGCTGGCGGTGATTGAGCCGGCGGCGCTGGCCCATCCACATGATGGCTGGATTCGCTTTACCTGCGGGCAGCTTTCCCTGATGGGACGGCCCCTGGCCCTGGCGGTGGAGCGGCTGGAACAGGCGCTGGATCTTGCGCGGGAGACGCAGGACACGCTGCTGGTCGCGCAATGCGCCAGCCATCTGGGGCTGGCGCGGCAGGCGGCGGGCGATCTGGCGGGGGCGGCCACGGCGCAT
Source organism: Niveispirillum sp. SYP-B3756 (assembly GCF_009495745.1). GTDB lineage: Bacteria > Pseudomonadota > Alphaproteobacteria > Azospirillales > Azospirillaceae > Niveispirillum. The sequence continues at coordinate 846,127 of NZ_WIDQ01000001.1, read as the reverse complement.
GATCTTGCCGTGACTGCCCGCCCGCATCTGGGCCTGACCCATGCCAACCGGGCCCTGTTGCTGGCGGCCCGCGGAGAGGCCGCGGCCGCCAAACGGGCGCTGGAAGAAGGGCTGGCCTTGGGGCGGGAGCCGATAGCCCTGACCGCCGCCGCCCTGCTGGCGCTGGATCAGGGGGAGGAGAAGCAGGCCGCCACCCTGCTGGCCGAGGCACGGGATTTCAACCCCGGCCTGGCCTGGGTGCAACCGCTGATCCGCCCCTGGGCGACGGAGCGGCTTTACGCCCTGATGCGCGCCCACGGCCTCACCCGGCCGGAACCGACGCTGCGGCCCTCGGCGCTGTAATTTTAATCTCCCTCAGCAACTGTCTTTTCAGGCGGATTTGGCTTGCCATGGTTTAGTGTCCCTGATGATGGCATTGAGGACAGTGACGAGTTTGCGGACACAAGCGATGATGGCGAGTTTTTTGGGCTTTCCCCTGGAGACGAGGGAATCTCTGAATTCTTTGAATGACTTGTTATGTGTCATGGCGACGAGAGCGGCCATGTAGAGGACGGTTCTGACCTGTGGCCTTCCGCCCCTGATGGATCGATGCCCCTTGAATTTGCCGCTGTCTCGGTTGAAGGGGGCGACGCCGACCAGGGCAGCGATCTGCTTGCGGGTGAGTTTGCCGAGTTCGGGGAGTTGGGCGATCAAGGTAAAGGCGGAGATTGGGCCGATACCTGGAACGCTGGTGATGAGAGCATAGAGAGCTTGCAGGTGGGGCGTCTGCTGGACGATTTCCTGCATGGCCTTCTCGATCCTGACGATATCGGCGAGAATGGCGTCGAACCGTTCTGCGGCGGATGCCTTGACCATCGGATCGCGGAAATGCGGGATCTGATTGTTCAGACGCACCCGTTCATCGATCAACTGGCGGCGATAGGTGAGAAGTTCTTCCAGGCGGCGCTGCTCCTCACAGGGCAGCGGCGTTGGGTCCGAACACCTGATCCGGCCGAACTCGGCCAGAACAGCGGCATCAATCGCATCCGTTTTGGCCTTGCGCCCCATGCCACGGGCCATCTGGCGAACCTGGGCCGGGTTGACGATGGAAACAGCAATGCCAGCCTGGGTCAGCAACTCATGGGCCAGCCGCTCATACCCACCCGTAGCTTCCAGGATGACATGAGGGTTTGGCAGGCTGCTGAGACGGCGGGCCAACGTGGCAAGACCAGACGGCGTGTTGCTGACGGTCTCGGTTTTGTTACGGCCGGAAATGAAGACGTCGAGGCTGGCTTTGCCTACGTCCAGACCAATAAACGTGGTATCCATGATCCTCCGCGTCCCTTTCTCGTGAGTTCGGTGTCGGGCACCTGACAACTGTTCGGGCTTACGAGATGGGGCGGCACGGGAACCAGGCTGAGGGACGGGCTTTTAGCCCAAAACGCCGACGGTCCCCGTGCTCATCCTGACGGACACAAAGACCATAACCTAATTTCAAGACACGAGGCGCCGGGCGGGCGCGTCCGCGCCCTTGGTTTGCGCGCCACGTGGTGCTGAGCCGGCGACCAGCCGCAGGGGATGGCAAATCCCCTGCGGCCCCCGCATATCTGGCCCCCCATCACCAAAACGCCATGTTGTCCTGATCTTTTAAACGGGCGACGGCACTGCCCTTTTGCGGCATAGCTTCGTTGATAAGGGTATGTGCAATCAAACGGGAGCGGGGGCGGTGCTGGTTTCTTCCACCAATATGCGGGCGGGCCTGATCGCGGGTCTGCTGTTGCTGGCACCGCTGGCCGATGCGGTTGCAGCCCCGGCACGGGATTTCGGCCAGGCCCTGCAGCAGCGGCTGGTGGGCGGTGTCGGCACACCCAAGACCGACCGTGACGGCCAGGATCTACAAATCCTGGGCCGCTTTTATGAGGGGCGCAAGCTGGCGCCGCTCTGGGTGGTGGATGGTCATCCCACGCCGCGCGCCTCCGCCCTGCTGGCCCTGTTGCAGGGGGCCGATGCCGATGGGCTGGATTCGCGCCATTATGGCGTTGCCCGCATCCAGACCCTGATGGAACGGGGCGACAGCCCCGATGCCCAGGCCGAACTGGAAGTGCTGCTGTCGCATGGCGCCCTGGATTTCGGCCGCGATCTGGCCACCGGCCGACTGGAGCCGAGCGAGGTGGATACCGAACTCTATATGGATAAGCGGGAGATTGACGGCCAGTTGCTGCTGACGAAGCTGGCGGATAATCCCGATCCGGCCGGCGTGCTGCTGCCGCTGGCCCCCTCCCGCCCGGAATATGCCCGCCTGCGCACAGCACTGGCCCAGTATCGCGCCCTGGCGGCCGCTGGTGGCTGGAAGCCGGTGCCGGCGGTAGGGGTCTCCCTGAAACCAGGGGAGAGCGATGCCGAACGGCTGCCACCCCTGCGCGACCGGCTGCGCGTCACCGGGGAGCTGGCCGCCGATGCCCCGGTGCCGGAAGACCCGGCCTTGTTCGACGAGGCGACGGTGCAGGCGCTGAAACTGTTCCAGCGCCGCCACGGGCTGGAACCCGATGGCGTGCTGGGCAAGCAGACGGTACTGGCGCTCAATGTGCCGGCCGATCAACGCGCCGCCCAGATCATGATGAATCTGGAGCGCTGGCGCTGGATGCCGCGCGATCTGGGGCCGAATTACATCCTGGTCAATCTGGCCGCCTTCGGCCTGTCCATCTTTGAACATGACAAGGTGGTGCATTCGGCCCGTGTGGTGGTGGGCACCACCAGCACACGCACGCCCGTCTTCTCCCGCAATATGAGCTATCTGGAGGTCAATCCCTATTGGCATGTACCCGCCAAGATCGTGCGGGATGAGATTTTCCCCAAGGCCAGGAAAGACCCCTCCTATCTGGCCAAGCATGATTACGAATTATTGGCCAATGGGACGGAAGGGGCCGTGGCGGTTGATCCCGCCACCCTGGACTGGGCCCATATGAGGGGTCTGCCCTATCGCGTGCGGCAGAAGCCGGGCGACAAGAACAGCCTGGGCCGCATCAAGATGATGTTCCCCAATGAGTTCGACATCTATCTGCATGACACGCCGTCCAAGGGCCTGTTCAACCGGGCGAACCGCAGCTTCAGCCATGGCTGCATCCGGGTGGAGCATCCGTTCGATGTGGCGGAGACCATCCTGCGCCTGACCAACACCACCAATTGGGACCGGGCCAAGCTGGATGCCGCGCTGGAGACCGGGGAACGCACCATCGTGCGGCTGAAACAGCCGATTCCCATCCACATCACCTATGTCACCGCCTTTGTGGAGGATGATGGCACGGTGGATTTCCGCTCCGACATCTATGGCCGCGACCGCAAGCTGGCCGCCGCCATGCGGGCCAGCCGGGTGAAGCTGGATGCGGTGGAGGCAGAGGCCCGCACGGCACCGGCTTCCGCGCCCCAACAGCCGGCCAATCCGGCACCCGGCCTGAACCCCGCGCCCGCCGTCAGCGGAATGGGTAGCGTTACCCCTTGATTGTGCTTGATTTTACGTTTTGTTCCCGATTTCAGAAGGATTAATCCCTGGGGCAATTTGTTGCTTGCCTCCCCTGCCTCGATCTGCCATCACTGCATTCGTGCCCCGCGATTGGCGCGGGGTAAACGCTTTGTTTGTGACAAGGGAGTGTCCCCAGCGCCACGGTTGCAGGGGGCCTGAGAGATCGGGAAAGGGCGAAGGGCATGGTGGAACGGCCGAACACGACCGATCTGGGCGTCAATAATCTTGTCGGACGCGATTCGTCTCTTTCATGTGACACCAGTTCCCCCTTGCCGGAGGCTTCCCGTCGGGGATTTCTGCGCTCCCTTGGTGGCTTTATGATGGCGGCGGGTGCCGCCATTGCGCTGCCGACCATCATCACCGACCGGGCCGCCGCCGCCCCGCTGGGCGCCACCCGCCGCGTCGTCTCCTTTGTCTCTCCCCATACAAGGGAAAAGCTGCGCGTCACCTATTTCGCTGACGGGCGTTACCTGCCCACGGCCCTGGCGGACGTGAATGAGATGCTGCGCGACTGGCGCACCGGCGAAAAGGGCCGCATGGACCCCAAGCTGCTGGACCTGCTGTTCCAGCTGCGCCAGCGCCTGCGCACGGACGAACCGTTCCAGGTCATCTCCGGCTATCGTTGCCCCAAGACCAACGCCATGCTGGCGGCCAAGACCGAAGGGGTGGCGACCAAGAGCCTGCATATGGAAGGCAAGGCGATCGATATCGATCTGCCCAGCCGCCAGCTTACCCGTATCCGTCAGGCGGCGGTCGATCTGAAGCTGGGCGGTGTGGGCATCTACAGCAAGTCCAGCTTCGTGCATGTGGATACCGGCCGCGTCCGCCATTGGGGCGCCTGAGCGCGGCGGCTGATCCGGCTTATTACGGACCGCCCTGTTCCCGTCGGGCCCGGGCGGCCAGCAGCAGGCTGGCGGAATAATAATTACCCTCTGCCATCATCACTCCGCCATTTTACCCAACCACGGCGAGCCGTGGTTGGTCGATCTGTTCTGTAGAAAACCGATACCATTATCGTAACGGGTGCCCATTCCCTTGAGGTAGAGACCGGACCCACCACCATGCCGCCTTCCCCGCTTCGCCTGATCGCCGGCCCGCAAGCCGCCGCCCGCATCCGGAACGAGGGGTTGCATGAGGATCTGTTCGATATCGTGGCTGGCGCGTCGGGCGGCGCGAAATGGCTGGCGCTGACCCGGCTGGATCAGGCCTTGTTCGGCCATTGGTTTCAGGAACGTTCCAGACCGCTGCATATGGTGGGCAGTTCCATCGGCACTTGGCGCTTTGCTTGCCTGGCCCAGCCAGATCCGGTGGCCGCCTGCAAGCGTTTCGAACAGGCCTATCTGGATTATGCGGTGGAGTCGCCGATCACCGCAGCCGAACTGACGGACCATTGCCGGCAATTCCTCTCCACTATCTTCGGCCCTGATGGGGTGGCGGCCATGCTGAGCCATCCGTTCATGCGGGCGTCCATCCTGGCCGTGCGCGGGCGGGGGCCGGTGCAACCCGGCAGCCGGCTGGGAATGGGCCTGGGGCTGGGGGCAGCAGGGCTGGCCAATGCCGTCAGCCGGCAGGCACTGGGCCTGTTCTTTGAGCGCACCGTTCTGCATGACCGGCGCAGCCCGCCGCCTTTCAGCCTGACCACACCCTTCCCCACCCAGGCGGTGGCCTTGACGGCGGACAATCTGCTGCCGGGGCTGCTGGCTTCGTCCGCCGTCCCCTTTGTCTTTGACGGGGTAGCCGATCTGGCGGGGGCCAAGCCGGGGCTTTATCTGGATGGCGGCATCATCGATTACCATCTGGATATCGCCTGGACGGCGCCGGGGCTGGTGCTCTACCCGCATTTTGGGGCACGGCTGGTGCCCGGCTGGTTCGACAAGGCATTGCGCTGGCGCCGGCCGGGTGCCGCCAACCTGTCCCGCACCCTGTTGATCTGCCCATCGGATGATTTCATCGGCCGTCTGCCTTACGGCAAAATCCCCGACCGGGGCGATTTCACCCGCCTGCCCACGGCAGAGCGCCAGCGATATTGGCGCCACGTCGTAGCGGAAACCGACCGGCTGGTCGATGCCTGGGCGGACATGCTGGCCAAAGGAAATGCGGCGGACCGGCTGGAAGGGTTAAGCAAGACAGCATGAAGGCGGTGCCCGGTGCCGGGGGAACAGGCAAGTACCCGTTCATGATCCATGGCTGTCGGCAAGGGCCCCGCCCCCCACAGCATCGGCCCGCACCCGGGCCAGATCAGCCACCAGCCGGGCCAGCCAGCGGTCGCGCCGACAGTGACGTCCCGTCAACATGGCACGCCGGCGCGCCACCGCCAGACGCGCCTTGGCACATTGATCCCTCAACAGACGCTGCCGGGCATCCGCCCTGATGGTTTCCAGCAGGGCGGGCCCGCCGGCCACCATCTCCTGCCGGGCCCGCCATGGGGGGGCACCATCATAGCGACAGTGCAAATCCCCCAGCAGATCAACCATCTGCGAGCATCCAGGCGACATGGCATCCCCCATCTGTTCATGTCAGTACCGACATGAACAGGCTTACCGGGGACGAGACCGATTGTAAAGGATTTTTATCCTAGGACTTTCCGATCTGATTGCAGAATACCTACCTCTGTGTGCATTCAGCCGAACATTATTGACTAGCCCAGATGATACGGGCGATCCAGGCAACCTCACCCATGGCCAGGCTGCGGTCAGGATGCGCCTTGTTCAGGGATACCAGATCGATGCGGTTGGCGGTCTGGCGCAGCAACTGCTTCGCCATCACCTCCCCCTCCCGCGTGCGCACCACCACTCGGTCGCCGCGCCGCAGCGTTTCAGCCGGGGAGATGATGATGATATCGCCGTCCCGATAGACCGGCTCCATGCTGTCGCCGGAAATTTCCAGCGCATAGGCCCGTTCATCGGCGACATGGGGGAATTCCAGCTCGTCCCAACCATTGCCGACCGGATAGCCGGCATCATCGAAATAACCCTGGTTGCCTGCCTGGGCATAACCGATCACCGGGATGCGCCGCAGCACCGGCGCCGGCAGCGTGCCAGACGCGCCGGCATTGTCGGCCATCCCGACAAAATCGGTGAAGCTGCTGCCTGTGGCTTCCAGAACCTTGGCGATGCTTTCCGTCGACGGCCAGCGCAGCTTGCCATCCGGCGTCGTGCGCTTGGACTTGTTGAAGGTTGTCGGGTCCAGACCGCCACGCTTAGCCAGCCCGGACGCCGAAAGGCCGTGCCGTTGTGCCAACTGGTCAATGGCCTGCCATATGTCTGAATGCTTGAGCATGGGAGAAATATCCCATAATCCGCCGCCGTCGTCCCTAGGATGATCTTCATATTTTTCTTGACGACAAGATCATCCAATGAGATTAGAGGATAAAATTCCTTAAATCAGGTGACGATATGACCCTTGCCTCCTCCCCCGCCGCTCGGCATCGTCGGCTGAACGATGCTCTACCGCATATCATCCCCTTCACCGACGTGACAGAGGTCTGGTTTTGGACCATGCAGGCCCATAAGGCCCTGCTGGAGGGCGCACGGGTGCGCGCCGGCCAGGCGCTGCTGCCCCGCCCCTGTGAACCGGGGGACATCCTGAAGGTGGTGGAACGGCTCTACCGGCAGGGTCGGCTGCGGCATGAGCATGTACAGGTGCTGGCCCGCTACGGCCGGCAAATGCTGGCCCCAGAACGTGACCGGGCACAAGAGACCGCCGACTGGCTGTTGTGGCAAGAGGCGCTGGGTCGGATGGAACCGATCCTGCGCGACAAAGGCATCATCTTATGACCGCCCCACCGTTCCCACCCGCGATACCCGCCCTGGTAGTGTTCTGCGGCGACAGCGAACTGCCCTTGCTGCGCCTGTTGCGGCCGGGATTCCGGCATGTCTTCGCCCTGCTGCCCATCCCGGCTGCGGGGCCGGAACCGGGTGGCTGGATCAGCGCCGACCCGCTGATCGACCGGATGGAACTGGCCCGGCACCCGCCCTGCCCCGCGGCGGAGCTGGCCGACTGGTTCCGCCGCCAGGGGCTGATCACCCTGAATTTTTTCCCAGTACCCCTGCCGCAACGGCACGCCATCCCCTGGTTCCCGCCGCTTGCCCCCTTCACCTGTGTGGAGGTGGTGAAACGCCTGCTGGGCCTGCGCGCACCCTGGGTGCTGACCCCCTATCAGCTTTACCGCCATCTGGGCGGCTGGCTGCCGCCCCGCCCCCTGTCCCGGAGCATGGAAATGGCCCGAATCGTCTCTTCCGGCAAATCTGCCGCCACGCCTGCCCCCGTCACCCTGCCCACCAGCCCCGCCCCGCTGCAGCCCGCCGCCCCGACCCCCGCCAATCCAGGCCCCACAGGGGCGGAAGCGGGGCCGACGGCGGCAGAAACCAGCCTGCTGCGACGCAGCGCCGGGCGGGCGGGCACCATTGTCACCGGCTGGCGTGGCCTTCTGCTGCCCAGCGGCCTGGGCCCCGCCCGCAAGAACCTGCTGGGGGAATGACCCATGCACCTGGATGAAAAGGAAGCGGGTCCGGCCCTGGTGGCGCGGATCCTGCTGGACCGCCATGCCCGCGCGTTGGAACGCCGTGCGGGCTGGGAAAGCCTGTGGCGGGATTGCTATGACCATGCCCTGCCGCACAGCGCCGCCTTCAGCCAGGGGGCCAGCCCCGGCCAACGCCGGGGGGAACGGCTGTTTGATGGCACCGCCGCCGATGCGGTGGACCAGTTGGCCGCCGCCCTGCTGGGTCAATTGACGCCGCCCTGGTCCCGTTGGGCCGGTCTGGAACCCGGCCCGGCGCTGGATGCCGGCCTGCGCGACCGCATCGCCCCGCTGCTGGACCAGATGACCGCCGGCCTGCAGGGCCAGATCGACCGCTCCAACTTTGCGGTGGAGGCACATCAGGCCTTTCTGGATGTGGTGACCGGCGGCACCGGCTGCCTGTTGGTGGAAGAAGCCCCGCCGGGTACCCCCGCTGCGCTGCGCTTCACCGCCGTGCCGCTGTGCGATCTGGCGTTGGAGGAGGGGGAGGAGGGGCGGCTGGACCGGCTGTTCCGCCAGGTACCGCTGACGCTGGACGGGCTGATCAGCCGCTTCGGCCCCGATGCCCTGCCCGCATGGCTGCGGCAAGCCGGCTTGGAAAACCCGCAACGCCGTTTCACCTGCGTGGAACTGGTGGAGCCGGATGCCGCCGGCGGCTGGCGCTGGCGGGTGGTGATGGAGGGCGATGACGGGCCGCTGCTGCTGTCCGACGGCCATTTCACCGACATGCCCTTCATCGCCTTCCGTTGGCTGAAGGCACCCGGCGAAACCTATGGCCGCGGCCCGGTGATGAAGGCCCTGCCCGATATCAAGACCGCCAACAAGGTGGTGGAGCTGGTGCTGAAAAATGCCAGCATCGCCGTCACCGGCATCTGGCAGGCGGATGATGACGGGGTGTTGAATCCGGCGGCCGTGCGGCTGGTGCCCGGTGCCATCATTCCCAAGGCGGTGGGGTCGGCCGGGTTGACGCCGCTGGCCAGCCCCGGCCGGTTCGACATCAGCCAGTTGGTGCTGGATGATCTGCGCGCCCGCATCCGCCATGCCCTGTTGGCCGACCGGCTGGCCCCGCTCAACTCTCCCCGTATGACGGCGACGGAGGTGCTGGAGCGCAGTGCGGAGATGACCCGTCTGCTGGGGGCCACCTTCGGCCGGCTGCAATCGGAACTGCTGGTACCGCTGGTGCGGCGCTGTCTGGCCATTCTGCGGCGGCGCGGGCTGGTGCCCGATATTGCCGTGGATGGGCGCACTGTCTCTATCCGCATCCTCTCTCCCCTGGCCCGCGCCCAGGCCCAGCGCGACGCAGAGGTCACCCTGCGCTGGCTGGAAAGCATCAACGCCTTGGGGGCCGATGCCCTGGCCACCGCCGATCTGGCCGCCTGTGCCCGCTTTCTGGCCGATGCCGCCGGGGTGCCGCCGGGCCTGTTGCGCACAAACTCACCGCCCGAACCGGCACCAAACCCGGAGATGCATGATGCCTGAGCATGATTGGCCCTGGCCGGGGGAGAACCCGGCCCCCACCCCCATGGCCAGCCTGGAAAAAGCCTGTGCCCGGCTGTTCGCCAGCCCGGATGGCCAGTTGCTGCTGACCCATCTGCGCCGCCTGACCCAAGCCGTGGCCCTGGGGCCAGAGGCCAGTGAGGCCCGCCTGCGCCATCTGGAGGGCCAGCGCGCCCTGGTGCTGTCGCTGGAAGCGCTGGCCCGGCGCGGTGCCCGCAATCCCCTTTCCCCCTGAACCAGAGAGATTATCCCATGGAAAACACCATCGAGACCCCCGTCCTCCCGCCGCGCCCGGAACAGGTGCCGGCCAAATTCTGGGATGAGGCGACGGGTACCATCCGCGTGGATGCCTTGCTGAAATCCTATCTGGCGCTGGAAAAGCGCCTGTCCGCCGGGGTCGGCCCCGCGCCCGATCGGCCGGACACGCCGGAGGATTATTGCATCGACTGCGCCCATGGCCTGTTCCAGCCCGATCCCGCCATCAACCAACGCCTGCATGGCGCCGGTTTCAGCAAGCAGCAGGCCCAGCTGCTCTATGATCTGGCGGCGGAACGGATGCTGCCGCTGCTGGGCGACATGGTCGGGGAATTCCAGGCCGAACGGGAGATGCAGCAGCTGCTGGGCCATTTTGGCGGGGCCGAGCAATGGCAGGAACAGGCAGGCCAGATCCGCGCCTGGGCCGAACGCAACCTGCCACCCGCCCTGCTGCAGGCCCTGGCCGCCACGGCGGACGGGGTAAAGGCCCTGCACCGGATGATGCGCGATGGCGGGGCGGAACCCAAATTGCTGCGCGATGGCAGCGGCAGCGCCGGCATCGACAGCACCACCCTGAACCGCATGGTCGCCGATCCGCGTTACTGGCGCGAACGCGACCCCGCCTTCATCGCCCAGGTGACGGAAGGGTTCCGCCGGCTCTATGCGGGGTGATGCCAACCCCCAAACCACGGGTCATGTCCATGACCCGTGGAGGCCCGCGACTGCTGGCCCGCGGGCGCGTGCCCGCGTGAGCCAAGGCGGCGGATGCCGCCGCCCGGCGCCTGAGGGAGATTGGTATCAGAACCGATAAGTGGCGCTGACCGTATAGTTACGTGGCTTGCCGTAACGGTACTGCGAATAAAAACCGGTCTGGCTGTAATAGGTCTTGTCGAACAGGTTCTCCACATTGAGCTGGAGCTGCACATCCTCGGTCAGGGCATAGCGGGCCATCAGATCGACCAGCACATAGCCATCCTGCTGGAACCGGTGCGCCAGACCGGTCACCGGGTTGGTGCCATCGGAATAGACCCTGCTGCGATAATTGATGCCGCCACCCAGCGTCAGCGCCTCCAGCCCGCCCGACAGCCGGTAGGTGGTGAACAGCTTGAACAGTTTGCGCGGCTGATTGGTGATCACCGCCACCCCTTGGGCATTTTCGGCGATGAACTGGCTGTAGCCGACGCTGATATTCCAGCCCTCCAGCGGCTGGCCGGAAGCCTCCAGTTCAAACCCGCGGCCGACGGTGCCTTTGGCGGCCTTGTAGGTCTGCTGCGGCAGGCCGCCGCCCGGCGGCACCAGCATGATGTCGGGCTCGGCCAGATTATCCTGCTCGATGCGGAACAAGGCCACGGAGGTCTGCAGCGCCTCATCCAGGAAGGCGCTTTTCATGCCGATCTCATAGGATTGGCCCTGCAACGGGTCCAACTGGGCCAGGGTGCGGTCCCGTTCCGGCTGCGGCCGGAAAATCTCCGTGAAGCTGGCATAGACCCGGTGCTGCGGCGTCAGATCATAGAGGGCGCCGGCATAGGGGATGAAGACATTCTTATCGCCGTAGTCGCCTTGCACCTGATAGCTGACGCCCTTCTTCTTCCAGGTGGACAGCCGGCCGCCGCCGATCAGCTTCAGATCATCGCTGATATTCAGGCGCAGCGCCCCGTAATAGCCGGTCTGCTCCGTCTGTTCCTTTACATCCAGGTTGGCGGTATTGCTGAAACCCGGATCGGGATAGGCCGCTCCGTTCCAATGTTCAAAATCCTTGCCCGGCGGATAGCTCAGAGCCGCGAAACTATAGGTATGGCGCTTCTGCTGGCTGTGCAGCGCGCCCAGCACCAGTTCATGGTCGCGGCCAAACAGCGGCACCTGCCCCTTGAGCTGGGCGTCATAGCTGTTCTGGATGCTCTGCCCGTCATCCTTGTAGGGATAGCTGAACTGGATATCGCCCGTCGCCTTGTCGACCAGGCCGGAGAGATAGAGCAGCTTGCTCTTCTCCGCATTGCGCATCCGGTTGTAATTGGCGACCAGGCTCCAGCGGTCACTGAATTCATGTTTCAGGGAGACGAACAGATTCTCGTTCGTCGTGTCCCAATAGCTCCAGCTTGCCGAGGCGCTTTTGGAGCGTGGCCAGTCGGTCAGCGTGCCATCGGCATAGAAGGTAGGCAAAGCGCCCCAGGAGGGAGCGTTTGGCTCCCCTTTCTGGCGGCTGAACCCCACGCGCAGCAATGTTGCTTCCGTCACATCCACATCGGCCGTGCCATAAAGGGCCAGCTTGCGATTCTCATAGAGATCGACATTGCTCTCCCCTTCCTCGTACCGGACAACGCCGCGCACCCGCACGCGGCCATTTTCGCTGACGGCACCGCCAATATCGCCCGACAGGTTCCAGCTGTTCCAGCTGCCATAGCCGGCGGCGGCATAGCCCGTCCAATCCTTGCTGTCGGCATGTTTGCGCACCAGATTGACGGAGGCCGAGGGCTCCCCGGCCCCGGTCAGCAGGCCGGTGGCGCCGCGCACAATCTCCACCCGCTCATAGAGGGAGACATCGGCGATGGTCTCCCCGGCGCCGCCGCCCAGCGTCCAGGCCAGCGGCACCCCATCAACCTGATAGTTCCGGATCTCAAACCCACGGGCATAGAATTCATTGCGGACATCATCGGTTTCCAGCGCCGAGACGCCGGCGGCACGGTCGATCACATCGGCGATGCTGACCAGATTCTGGTCAAGGATGCGCTGTGCGGTGATGATGCTGACCGATTGCGGCGTCTCCCGCATGGTCAGCCCCAGGCCGGTGGCCGTGTCGATCTTGTCTGGCATTGTGTAGGTGCCGATGACGACAATCTCTTCCACCTTGTCGCCGTCGCGGGCCTGCTGCGCCCCCGCAACATTGCCATAGGCGGCAAAGGCACCGCCCAGTACCAACGCGATCTTCCACTTCATGTCCAGCCCCCACAGCGTTCAACATGCCATGGCGAGCATTGATAATTTAACTAATAATCATTATTAATGGCGCCTGTGAGAGGTCTGAAATGCACTGGCCTCTCAAGAAGGGTGCGCCGCCCCTTAGAGTCCGTCCGGAAAGTTTCACGTTATCTCAACGTCTTACACGTCTTATCTTCAAACGCTACCGTCACCCCGGCGAAGGCCGGGGTCCAGAATAATAGGCGCTTTGCTCTACGAAACTGGACCCCGGCCTTCGCCGGGGTGACGGGATTAAAACATTAACATGTTGAGAAAGAAGGAAAAATTTTCAGACAGACTCTTACAGCAGGGGCGGCGCCGAGAGATCCGAACCGTTACCGCGTCGGGCGCGGGGTGGGGCCGGAATAATCGTAGAAGCCGCGCCCGACCTTGCGGCCCAGCCAGCCAGCCTCAACATATTTCACCAGCAGCGGGCAGGGGCGATACTTGCTGTCCGCCAGGCCCTCGTACAGCACCTGCATGATGGACAGGCAGGTATCCAGACCGATGAAATCCGCCAGTTCCAGCGGCCCCATCGGGTGGTTGGCGCCCAGCTTCAAGGCCGTGTCGATGGCCTCCACCGATCCCACACCCTCATAGAGCGTATAGACGGCTTCGTTGATCATCGGCAGCAGGATGCGGTTGACGATGAAGGCGGGGAAATCCTCGGCAATGGCCGCCGTCTTGCCCAACTTCAGCGTCAGCGCCTTGATGGCCTGGAACGTATCATCATCGGTGGCAATGCCGCGGATCAGCTCCACCAGCTGCATCACCGGCACCGGGTTCATGAAATGCATCCCCATGAACTTGCCGGGCCGGTCGGTGGAAGCCGCCAGCCGGGTGATGGAGATGGAGGACGTGTTGGTGGCGATGATGGCCGAGGGCTTCAGGTTCGGCACCAGCATCTTCAGGATCTGGCGCTTCACATCCTCGCTCTCCGTCGCCGCTTCGATCACCAGATCGCTATCGGCGAAGATGGCGTGGCTGGTGCCGGTTTCGATCCGGGCCAGGGCAGCATCCTTATCCTCTGCTGACAGCTTACCCTTGGTCACCTGCCGGTCCAGATTCTTGCCGATGCCTGCCACGGCCTTGGCCAACTGATCGGCGGAGATATCGGATATCTTTACCGTCAGGCCTGCGACGGCGCAGACCTGCGCAATGCCGCTGCCCATCTGACCCGCACCGATAACGCCAATTTTCTCGATCATCACCTATTCCCCCGCGCCGGGTTGGAAACCTATGGCGGCTATTCTGCCACGGATGGGGGCGATATGGCCCCGCGACAAATGTCCAATATGTAAGTGCGCCGCTGCACCTTGCCCCTTGGGGTCGGGTGCAGCGGCCACAGCCCTTTACTTCGCCAGTGCGGCGGTCAGTTCCGGGACGATCTTGAACAGATCGCCGACGATGCCGTAATCGGCCACCTGGAACATCGGCGCCTCTTCATCCTTGTTGATGGCGACGATGACCTTGCTGTCTTTCATGCCGGCCAGATGCTGGATGGCACCGGAGATACCGACGGCGATATAGAGTTCCGGGGCCACGATCTTGCCGGTCTGGCCGACCTGATAGTCGTTGGGCACGAAACCGGCATCCACCGCCGCGCGGCTGGCGCCCACGGCCGCCCCCAGCTTGTCGGCCAGCGCGTCCAGCAGCGGGAAATTCTCGCCCGACTGCATCCCGCGACCGCCCGAGACAATCACCCGCGCCGCCGTCAGTTCCGGCCGTTCCGACTTGGTCAGTTCAGCGCCGACAAAGCTGGACAGGCCGGCATCACCCGTGGCGGCCAGGGCCTCCACCACGCCAGCGCCACCGGTCTCCGCCGCCGCCTCAAACGCCGTGCCGCGCACGGTGATCACCTTGATGGCATCGGTTGACTTCACCGTGGCGATGGCATTGCCGGCATAGATCGGGCGTTCGAACGTGTCGGGTGACACCACGCCGCTGATCTCGCTGATCTGCTGCACATCCAGCAGGGCCGCCACGCGCGGGGCCAAATTCTTGCCGAAGGTGGTGGCGGGGAACAGCACATGGCCGTAGCCACCGGCCTTCACGGCGGCCACCACCAGCGGGGCGAAGTTCTCGGCCAGCGGGTTGGCATATTCGGCGGCATCCGCCACCAGCGCCTTGGCCACACCGGCCGCCTTGGCGGCGGCCGCACCGGCATCGGCCACGCCCTGGCCGGCCACCAGCACATGCGTCTCACCACCGATTTTCGCCGCCGCCCCCAGGGCGGTCAGCGTCGGCTTTTTCACAGCGCCGGTCGTGGGTTCGGCGATTACCAGAATGCTCATGATGGGTGTCTCCTCAATCGGGGGAGCGGCTTTGCGGTGGTAGTCGTGGCCTTTTGGGCTTTCGTTCCCCCTCTCTCTCAACCGTCACCCCGGCGAAGGCCGGGGTCCAGAATCACAGGCGCATCGCTCTACGAAGCTGGACCCCGGCCTGCGCCGGGGTGACGGGAGAGATTTTGAAAACCGGGGTGGAACCCTCTACAGCCAGAAACAACCGCCCACAAAGCCGTCGGCGTTACAGCAGGCTCAGATCACGCGCGCGTCATCGCGCAGCTTGGCAACCAGCTCGTCCACGCTGGCGACCTTGATGCCGCCCTTGCGCTTGGGCGGTTCGGTCACTTTCAGCGTGGTCAGGCGCGGGGTGATGTCCACGCCGAGCGCGTCCGGCGCCAGCACCTCGATCGGCTTCTTCTTCGCCTTCATGATGTTGGGCAGGGAGGCATAGCGCGGCTCGTTCAGGCGCAGGTCGGTGGTCACCACCGCCGGCAGCTTCAGTTCCACCGTCTCCAGGCCGCCATCGATCTCACGCGTTACCGAAACCTTGCCATCGGCCGGCGCCACCTTGGATGCAAACGTCCCCTGGCCCCAGCCCAGCAGGGCCGCCAGCGCCTGACCGGTCTGGTTGGCGTCATCGTCAATGGCCTGCTTGCCCAGGATCACCAGGTCGGGCGCTTCCTTGGCCACCACCGCCTTCAGCAGCTTGGCGACGGCCAGCGGCTGCACCTCTGCGTCGGTCTGCACCAGAATGCCGCGATCGCCACCCATGGCCAGACCGGTGCGGATGGTTTCCTGCGCCGCCGTCGGCCCGATGGAGACAACCACGATCTCCGTCGCCTTGCCGGCTTCCTTCAGACGAACCGCTTCTTCAACCGCGATCTCGTCGAACGGGTTCATCGACATCTTTACATTCGCCAGCTCGACACCGCTCTCGTCGGGCTTCACGCGGACCTTCACGTTGTAATCAACAACGCGCTTTACGGCGACCAGGAGTTTCATTCGGCGATCCCCTTGCTTCATGTCTGGCCGGGAAGGACAGGCATCCCGGCCGTTTAACAGGCATTCAGCCTTATGTTCGGGGGCATAAGATTGGGCATTTGTCGCCTGCCGTCCAGCCCGTATAAACGGGCCGAAAGATAGGATTGCTGCGACGCACCTGTCAATAGAATGCGCCAATTGCTGCTAGATTGTAATTTTATATCCAATCCAGCAACAAGCATCCCGTCCAGGCCGGCAAACCCTGCCATCTTACGCACCTTCCATTCCGCCCACCATGTTGCATCGCAACATTTCAGCCGGTGCATTACGTTTACGTAATAGGAAGATATTAGCGAAAACCGTTTCAAATGCAAGGGTGCAATGCACTGCGATCGCGGCTTCACTCCCCGCGCGTCAAGCCCGGCACCCACAGCACATCGCCAGCACCCTTATCGTTCAGATAGCGGCCCAGCACGAACAGATGGTCGGAGAGGCGGTTGATATATTTCAGCGCCGGTGCCCCCACCGCTTCATGCAGCGCCAATTCGGTCATCTCCCGCTCGGCCCGGCGCACGATGGTGCGGCCGAGATGCAGGAAGGCGGCAGCCGGGCTGCCGCCGGGCAGGATGAAGCTGTTCAGCGGGGAGAGTTGTTCATTCATGCGGTCAATCTCCGCCTCCAACCGGTTGACCTGCCGGTCGATGATGCGCAGCGGCGGATAGGGCGGATTTTCCTGTTCCGGGGTACAGAGATCGGCCCCCAGATCGAACAGATCATTCTGGATACGGCCCAGCATGGCATCGGCATCGACCAGCAGCGCCTCATCGGGCCGCCCGCCAGTATGCAGCCGGGCCAGGCCCAGGGCGGCATTGGCCTCATCCACCGTGCCATAGGCCACCACGCGCAGATCATGTTTGGGCACGCGGCTGCCATCGCCCAGCGAGGTCTGGCCCTTGTCCCCGCCACGGGTATAGATGCGCGTCAGCCTGACCATGGGAAACCCCGCCGGAATGAACTGCCAATGAACTGTTACCGCAGGAGATAGAGGGCGGGGCAGCCCCGATCAAGACGCGATGAAGACCAGCGCGAACAGAACCAGCGCCAGCACCTGCAGGCGCACACGCCACCACATCAGGCGGTTGCCATATTTGGCGTTGAAATCGCCGCCCCGCGCCATGCCGAACAGGCCGACGATCAGAACGGCCAGGGTGGCGATCATGGCCAGGACCATGAGGAAGATAAGTATCGCGCTCATGCGATCTGATATAGCGCGGCGAGAGGCTGGCGCACAGGCCCAAAATCCAAAAAAGCGGTGGCTGCGGCTTGGGTCTGCCTCTGCTATCAAGGCGCACCCTCGCCCGCCTGGATTGCCCCCCCATGTCGCATAGAAAGCCTGCCCGTCAGGCCGGCATTCCCTTCATTCTGGTCACCATCTTCCTGGATGTGCTGACCTTTGGTCTGGTCATTCCCGTGGTGCCATCGCTGGTCCGGCATTTCAGTGCCGATGATGCCCATGCCGCCTGGTGGATGGGGATGATGGTGGCCAGCTTCTCCATCATGCAATTCCTCTTCGCCCCGGTGCTGGGGGCTTTGTCTGACCGGTTTGGGCGGCGGCCGGTCATCCTGGCCTCGGTCGCCGGGGCCGCCATCGACCAGCTCTTCATGGTCTTTGCCCCCGGCCTGGTTTGGCTGCTGGCGGCGCGGCTGATCGCCGGGGTGACAGCGGCCAATATCACCGCCGCCAATGCCTATATTGCCGATATCTCCACCGCCGAGAATCGGGCAAAGAATTTCGGGCTGGTCGGGGCGGCCTTCGGGCTGGGCTTCATTGCCGGGCCGGCCCTGGGCGGGTTGCTGGGGGAAATCCATCTGCGCCTGCCCTTCATGGTGGCCGCCGGGCTGGCGGGGCTGAATTTCCTCTATGGCCTGTTCGTGCTGCCCGAATCGCTGGCCCCCGCCAACCGCCGGCCCTTCAGCTGGCGCCGCGCCAACCCGGTGGGCAGCTTGGCGGCGCTGTTCAAGCACCCGGCCGTGCTGGGGCTGGCGGCCACGCGCACCTGTTCGGTGCTGGCCATGGGTATGCTGCAAACCATCTGGGTGCTGTACACCACCAAGCTGTTCAAATGGGGGGAGCTGGAAAACGGCCTGTCCCTGGCCGCCTTGGGCCTTGCCACGGCCGTGGTGCAGGGCGTTTTGATCAGCCGCATCGTTCGCCGACTGGGAGAGGCGCGCACAGTCCTGCTGGGCCTGACTGTCGAGGCCTTGGCCTATCTGGGCTATGGCATGGCGGGCAGCGGGGCGCTGTTCGTGGGGGCCATCCTCATCCATGCCCTGGCCGGCATCAGTTCGCCGGCGATTCAGAGCGTGGTGACCCGCTCGGTCGGGGCCAATGAACAAGGGGCGGTGCAGGGTGCCTTTGCCAGCGTGCAGAGCGTGACCTTCATCTTTGCCCCCCTGATCGGGGCGGAACTGTACGGCCTGTTCACAGCGGGCGAGAGCAGCCACAGCCTGAAGGCCGGCATCCCCTTCTTTTTTGGGGCGGGCTGTCTGCTGCTGGCGGGGCTGATCGCCATCTGGGCCTTGCGGCGGGCCGCCCCCTCCCCCATCATCGCCCGCACCGGCGAAACAGCCTGAGAAAAGCCAGAACCATGCCCAGCGGCTTCCTGCGCCATATCAAACGCTGCAACAGTCACGATATGGCGGGTTTTCGCCCCTTTCGGGTGGAAAGCCATCTGGTTGGGTGGATACGCCCGGCATTTCGTGATCGGTTACTGTCCTTTCCTGATGTTTTTCGACCAGAGGGGGAGGGGGTGGGCCTGTCCCCTGCGCTGGACCAGCCGGATCAGCGCAGCGAGGCTGTCGGTTCGGTGTTGAAACATCTGGTGGTGGATGGGGTCATCCCCCGCTTGCGCCGGGAAATGTATGGGGTGCAGACGGGCTGGGGGACGGCACCGCTGCTGGCCATGGACCGTGCCGCCATCCCGTTTTTCGGTGTCACCGCCTATGGCGTTCATATTAACGGCTTTGTCCGCCGGGCCGATGGCATTCACCTGTGGGTCGGCAAGCGGGCCATGGATCGCGGCGTGGCCCCGGGCCAATATGATAATCTGGTCGCCGGTGGCCAGCCGCTGGGCCTGAGCTTGCAGGAAAATCTGCTGAAGGAAGCACGGGAGGAAGCCGACCTGCCGCCAGACCTGGCCCTGCAGGCCCGGCCGGTGGGGGCCATCACCTATGTCATGGAACAGAAAAAGGGCCTGAAGCCGGATGTTCTGTTCATCTATGATCTGGAACTGCCGGCCGATTTCATCCCCCGCAATACCGATGGGGAGGTGGAGCGGTTCGAGCTATGGCCGCTGGAGAAGGTGGCTGCCAGCATCGCCCAGACGGATGACTGGAAATTCAACGTCAATCTGGTGGTGATCGACTTCCTGGTCCGCCATGGCTGGCTGGGGCCGGACCATCCGGAATATCTGGATCTATGCCGGGGTTTGCGGCGGTAAAACCAAGTTGTGATGAGTTCTGCGCATCGCAACTTGGTACGGCGGCGCCGGCCGGCGATTGAGGGCCGTGATAAGAACCGACCGGTTCTTATCACGGCAACAGCGTACAATTCCGTGACCGGTTACGGCTAATCAAGCAATGCCTTGATCCAGGCCCGACTGCCGGCCTCCACCAGATCCAGCACCTCTCCGAAATGCCGGCCCTCCCCGTAATAGGGGTCGGGGACGTCGCGGTTGGTCAGAGGTGGTGGGGCTTCGGCCATGAACAGGGCCAGCCGCGCCGTCGATCCCGGCGGCTGCTTGCGCCGCATGATCTCCAGATGCCCGCGATCCATGGCCAGCAGCAGGTCAAACCGGTCATAATCGGCTGGTACCAGCACGCGCGCCCGCAGGTCCGACAGGTCATAGCC
The DNA here is from genome assembly GCF_009495745.1 of Niveispirillum sp. SYP-B3756. Lineage (GTDB taxonomy): Bacteria > Pseudomonadota > Alphaproteobacteria > Azospirillales > Azospirillaceae > Niveispirillum. The sequence continues at coordinate 826,226 of NZ_WIDQ01000001.1, read as the reverse complement.
GCGCCGGGCGGCGGCGGCGATGGAACGATGATCCGGGCTTTCCCCCACATGATAGGCATGGGTGCCGGCACTGTCGACCGACAGCCGGTCGGACAGGCCTTCCCTGTCCACCAGATGGCGGAACACGCCCTCCGCGGTGGGGGAGCGACAGATATTGCCCGTGCAAACGAACAGGATATTGATCATTTTATCGTGACCGGTGACGTTATTTCTGAGGGTTCAGGTTGATTTCCGCCGGGTTCAGCATGGCATCGATCCGTTCCAGCCCACCAACCCCCGCCCCGGTGCTGCTGGCCTCCAGCCCGCGATAAAGCGTGACCAGTTCGCGCCCCCAATCGGTCAGTGCTGTGCCGCCGCCGCCACTGCCGCCGGTCTGGCCAGCGACGGCGGGTTGGGTGAAGGCGCGGTTGATTTCATCCAGCAGCAGCCAGGCCCGGCGATAGGACATGCCCAGCGCCCGCCCGGCGGCAGAGATGGAACCATGTTCGTCAATCGCTTCCAGCAGCCGCACCTTGCCGGGGCCCAGCCGGTGACCATTGGCGAAATCCAGACGCAGGGTAAGGCGGATCGGCATGGGGAACCGGCGGTGATGGGACAAAGAAAAGGGGGCGGCCGGACGCCGCCCCCTTCACATAGCACAGGATAGGCGAAGGGTCAGTGGCCCGCCGCTCCTTCCTTGCGCCGGCGGCGCTTGGACGCTGCCAGATTGAGCATTTCCACCGCCACCGAGAAGGCGATGGCGAAGTAGAGATAGCCCTTGGGAATGTGGAAATGCAGCCCGTCGGCGATCAGCGCCACGCCGACCAGGATCAGGAAGCTGAGCGCCAGCATCTTCACCGTCGGGTGATTCTGCACGAAACGGCTGGTGGGGCCGGCGGCGAACAGCATCACGCCCACGGCAATGATGACAGCGGTGATCATCACCGGCAATTGGCTGGCCATGCCGACCGCGGTAATCACGCTGTCCAGCGAGAAGACGATATCCAGCACCATGATCTGCATGATCACGCCGCCAAAGGTGGCCGCCGCCCGCGACGGCCCACCATCTTCGGCATGGCCTTCCATCGTATGGTGGATTTCCGCCGTGCCCTTATAGAGCAGGAACAGACCGCCGAAGAGCAGGATCAGGTCGCGGACCGAAATGCCCAGATCGAACACGGTAAAGATCGGGTCGGTCAGCTTGACGATCCAGGCGATGGAGGCCAGCAGCGCCAACCGGCTGATCAGGGCCAGCGCCAGACCGAACTGGCGCGCCTTGGCCTGCTGATGTTCCGGCAGCCGGTTGGCCATGATGGAGATGAAAATAATATTGTCGATGCCCAGCACGATCTCCAACGCGGTCAGCGTCAACAGGCTGGCCCAGGCGTTGGGATCGGACAACCATTCGAACATGATATTTCCTGCCAAGGATAGGGAGGGGATTAAGCGGTTGGTTGTGCTGGAGCTTAGCATAATGCGCAATTTTGTCGCGGGCTCCGTTGTGCAATGCCGAATGCGCCCTTTCGGCAACCATATCGTTGCGCAAGACCACGGTTGCGCTTAGCGTTTCACGCAATCGCCCCCAAGAGAGAGGCCAAGATGCAGCATTCCGTTTCCCGCCGTTCCTTTCTGGCAAGCAGCGCCCTGACCCTGGCGCTGGCCGGCACCGTCCCCCCCGTTTTCGCCGCTGACGGCAAGGTGCTGCGCCGGGGCACCGGCCCCGCCCCCGATACGCTGGACCCTGGCAAGGCGGAACTGCATAATTCCTCCCTCGTCATCTACGATCTTTATGAAGGGCTGCTGACCCCCGGCCCCGATGGGGAGCCCAAGGCGGGTGCGGCGGAAAACTGGGAGGTCTCGCCCGATGGCAAGACCTATATTTTCCACTTGCGCGCCAATGGTAAATGGTCGGATGGCAGTGCTGTGACGGCGGGCGATTTCGTCTATGCCTGGCGCCGGCTGGCCGACCCGAAAACCGCCTCCCCCTATGGCTATTTCGTCTGGGTGCTGGAAAATGGTGCCGACGTGTCCGCCGGGCGCAAACCGCTGGAGGCGCTGGGCGTCACCGCGCTGGATGACCGCACCTTGAAGGTCAGTCTGAAGGAGCCGGCCGCCTATTTCCTGGGGCAATTGTCGCACCAGTCGCTGTCGCCGGTGAAGCCAGGGCCAGAGGGGGCCAAGCCCATCTCCAACGGTGCCTATCAACTGGCGGAAATGATCCCGCAGACCCATTACAAGCTGGTGCGCAATCCGCATTATTATGATGCGGCGGCGGTGAAGATCGACACCGTCTATCATTTCGTGACGGAAAATCTGGATACGGAACTGAAGCGCTTCCGCGCCGGGGAGTTGGACACCACCTATAACCTGCCCGTGACCCAGGTGAACTGGGCCCGCACGGAGGCGAAGGACGCCTATACGCCAACGCCGACCTATTCCACCTTCTATCTGGCCTTTAACCTGACGCATGAGCCCTGGAAGTCGAACCCCAAGCTACGCGCCGCCCTGTCGCTGGCCATCGACCGGGAGGTGATCACCGAGAAGGTGATGAATGGCGATCTGCTGCCGGCCTACAGCTTCACGCCCAGCGGCAAGGTGGCGGGATATGAGCCGCCGCAGCCGGAATGGCGGGCCAAAACCCAGGCCGACCGCAATGCCATGGCCAAGAAGCTGTTTGCCGAAGCTGGGTACGGCCCCGGCGGCAAGGTGCTGCCGGAGATTGAGATCCTGCATTCTACCAGCGAGAATTCCAAACGCATCATGGTGGCGGTTTCCGCCATGTGGAAGCAGGTGCTGGGCGTACAGACCCAGTTGAACAATCAGGAATTCCGGGTGGTGGCCAGCATCGGCAACCAGAAAAGCTATAAGGATGTGATCTATTATGGCTGGGTCGGCGATTTCCCCGACCCGATCAACTTCCTGAAATTGCTGCGCAGCGATGTGGAGCAGCAGAATCTCTCCGCCTACAAAAACCCGGCTTACGACCAGAAGCTGGACGAGGCCAATGCCAGCCTGGACCCCGCCCGCCGCGCCGCCCTGCTGGGCGAGGCGGAGCGGATGTATCAGGCGGATTTCCCGGTTGCCCCGATCATCCATAATAACCGCCGCCGGCTGGTATCGCCCAAGGTGAAGGGCTGGCAGCCGACCCCGTTGGACCAGAACCCGTCCCGCTGGCTGGATATCGGCTGAAGCAGCCCTTCCGACAAGATCGACCCCGGCGGCCAAGCCGGGGCCCAAGACGACAGTGGCAGTTGTCTCTCCGTCCCCAGAAAGTATCGAGCCATCCATGCCCATGAAACGGACAATCCTTGCCGCTGTCGGCCTTGCCGGCATCCTGCTGACCCAGCCGGCGGCGGCTGAGATGATCTATCGCCGTGGCACCGCCGCCGCCCCCGACACGCTGGACCCCACCAAGTCGGAGCTGCAACCCGCCGCCTTCATCATCTATGACCTGTTCGAGGGGCTGTTCTCCCTGGACGCCAAGGGCCAGCGCCGCAACGGTGTCGCCGCCAGCTATGAACTGAGCCCCGATGGCAAGGTCTATACGTTCAAGCTGCGCAGCGATGCCAAATGGTCAGACGGCAGCCCGGTGACGGCGGCAGATTTCGTCTATGCCTGGCGGCGGCTGGCCAACCCGAAGACGGCGTCGCCCTATGCCTATTTCGTCTGGCCCATGGTGAATGGGCAGGACATCACCAGCGGCAAGAAGCCGCCGGAAAGCCTGGGCGTGGAAGCGGTGGACGATCATACGCTGAAGGTGACGCTGACCAAGCCCACCGGCTATTTCCTGGCATCATTGCAGCATGTGGCCCTGTTCCCACTCAACCGGGCCAGCCTGGAAAAGTACGGGGAGAGCTTTACCGCCCCCGGCCATCTGGTCAGCAATGGCGCCTATATGCTGGCCGAGAATGTGCCGCAGAGCCATATCAAGGAAGTGAAGAACCCCTATTATTACGATGCGGCCAAGGTGAAGATCGACACCGTCTTCTCCTACCCCATCGATAACCAGGAAACGGAATTCAAGAAATTCCGCGCTGGCGAGTTGGACAGCACGGCCACCCTGCCCAATGCCCAGATCAAATGGGCGCAGGAAAACCTGAAAGATGCCTATATCGCCGGCCCGACCTATTCCACCTACTACCTCTCGTTCAACCTGACGCATGAGCCGTGGAAATCAAACCCCAAGCTGCGCGCCGCCCTGGCGCTGGCCATCGACCGGGAGGTGATTGCCCAAAAGGTGATCGGTGGCGGGGAATTGCCGGCCTGGAGCTTCACGCCCCCCGGCAATGTTGGCGGGTATGAGCCGCCGCGCCTGCCCTGGACCCGGCAGACCCAGGCCGAACGCGATGCCATGGCGAAAAAGCTGTTTGCCGAAGCCGGTTACGGCCCCGGCGGCAAAGTGCTGCCGGAAGTGGAGATATTGCATTATACCAGCGACAATACCCGCAAGGTGAATGTCGCCGTGGCCGCCATGTGGAAGCAGAAGCTGGGCGTGCAGACCAACCTGAACAACCAGGAATTCCGCGTCGTTGCCAATATCGGCAATGAGAAGGCCTATAAGGATGTGCTCTATTACGCCTGGATCGGTGACTATCCGGACGCCAATTCCTTCCTGCAATTGTTCCGCAGCGACGTGGAACAGCAGAACCTGCCCGGCTATAAAAGTGCGGATTTCGACAAGCTGCTGGATGAAGCCAATATTCAGACCGACCCGGTCAAGCGCGCCGAACTGCTGGCCAAGGCCGAAACGCTGGCCCTGGAAAGCAACAGCATCATCACCCTGCACCATAATACCCGCCGCCGGTTGGTGAGCCCCAAGCTGAAGGGCTGGGTGCCCAACCCGACGGACTTTAACCTGTCGCAATATCTGGAACTGACGCCGTAAGGGTGGGGAAAGGTTGACCATTGGGTCAAGAGTGTGGGGGCTCGCCTCCTTGCCCTTGACCCGTTCTGGCCCCATCAGCATCCACCTTCTACCACCGTCGCCCCGGCGCAGGCCGGGGTCCAGTTTCGTAGAGCAAAGCGCTCGTGGCCCCTGGACCCCGGCCTGCGCCGGGGCGACGGTGGTGAAATGGCCAATGTCGTCGGTCAACCCCAATACTTGGCGCAAAAAACGGCGGCGCCAGTGGAAACGCCCACCCCCAACTCCCCCTAAAACATTGAACCAAGCCTCAAACCCCCGTCGCCCCCAGCGCCCTGCCCAGCCGTTCCAGCGCCTCGCGCAATTCCGGGTCTTCCACCGCTGCCGTGCTGTCATGCAGCTTGGCCTCCGCCACCGGGGAAAGCCGGCGGACCGGCGCGATACTGTAGCTTTTGGTCTTGAGAACCGGGCCCCCATGCACCAGTTTCAACCGCGCCACCGCCCGCCAGCCCATGAAGGCGTTGATCTTTTCGATGATCAGCGGTTCTTCATGCTGGACCAGCAGGGCGGCGGGGCCGGTGACGCGCAGATGCAGGGTGGCATTTTCCCGCTGCGCTGCCGGGAAGACCAGTTTCATCGGTGACGTCTGGTCCGCCAGACGGGAACCGACGATGCTGGGCCAATCGGTCAGCAATGCGCCAAAGGCAAGCCCGTTTTTGCCCAGCGCCTTGCCGGCCACATCCTTCAAGGTGCGGCCCAGCCGCACCGGTGCATTGCGGTAGGTTTGATTCATGGTCGTCGCATCCAAGCCCAAGGCCACCATCAAAGCAAAGCCAGCGGCCCTTGACCAGGGGCAAGGTGGGGATGGTGCCCTGCCGCCGCCGCTGCTGGCTTGGTATGACCGGCACCGCCGTGTGTTGCCCTGGCGCTTTCTGGCGGGGGAGGTGGCGGACCCGTACCGGGTCTGGCTGTCAGAAATTATGCTGCAGCAGACGACGGTGGCCACGGTCGGCCCCTATTTCCAGGATTTCCTGACCCGCTGGCCCCGCGTCACCGATCTGGCCGCCGCCGATCTGGATGATGTGCTGCGCGCTTGGGCCGGGCTTGGCTATTATGCCCGCGCCCGCAACCTGCATAAATGCGCCCAGGTGGTGGCGACGGAGCATGGCGGGCACTTCCCGATGGCGGAGGAGGCACTATTGGCCCTGCCCGGCATCGGCGCCTATACGGCCGCCGCCATCCGCGCCATCGCCTTTGACCAGCCGGCCACCGCCATGGATGGCAATGTGGAACGGGTGATGGCGCGGTTATACGCCGTTACCGATCCGCTGCCGGGATCAAAGCCGATTCTGAAGGCCCATGCCGCCGCGCTGGTGCCCGCCCGGCGGCCCGGTGATTATACCCAAGCCCTGTTCGATCTGGGGGCCACCATCTGCACCCCGCGCAAGCCGCGCTGCATCCTCTGCCCCTGGGCGGAACCGTGCCAGGCCCGCGCCCTGGGCATTGCCGACGAACTGCCGGCCAAACAGGCCAAGGAAGCCAAACCGGTGCGCCGGGCCGTGGCCTTTGTCCTGAGCGACGCGCAAGGCCATATCGCCCTGCGCCGGCGGGAGGAACGCGGGCTGCTGGGCGGCATGATGGAGGTGCCATCGACCCCGTGGGAGGCTGCCCCCATGCCGGGAAATACCCAGGCCCTGCCCCATGCTCCGGTGGCGGGGGTGGCATGGCAGCCGCTGCCCGGTCTGGTGCGTCATACTTTTACCCATTTCGAGTTCGAGATTGCCGTCATGGCCGGCCGCATCAAGACCAGCCCGCCCGCAACGGATTTGCGCTGGGTCGCGCCCGATGCGCTGGGGGAAGAGGCATTACCGACCGTGATGCGGAAAATTCTGCGCCACGCCCTGGCCAAGGGCGGCGCCTGACCCCAGGGGAAGCCATCTTGGCCCCGACAAGACGCGCGTTTTTGACCTCCCTGGCGCTTGCCCCGGCGGCTCTGTCGCTGGCAGTGCCGGCCCGTGCCCAGGATCGCAGCCTGGGAAGGGTGGATGTGGCGCTGATGCTGGCGGTCGATGCCTCCGCCAGCATTGATCCGCGCCTGCTGGATTTCCAGTTGCGCGGCCATGCCACCGCCTTTCGTGACCCGGCTGTGGCCGGTGCCGTGGGCGATGGGCGCAACCACGCCATCGGGGTGATGCTGGCCCAGTTCGCCGGGCCGGAGACGCTGACCACCCTGGTGCCCTGGCGTCGGCTGCACAGCCCGCAGGATTGCAGCGATTTTGCCGCCGCCATTGATGCCGTGCCCGGTGTCGCCATGGGCGGCTCCACAGCATTGGGCGATGCGGTGGTGCAGGCCGTGGCCCTGCTGGACAAGGCTCCGTTTGAAACGGACAAGCGCACGCTGGATGTCGTTTCCAACGGTTTCAGCAATGCCGGCATCGATCCGCGTTCGGCCCGCGGCTATGCGGCGGCGGCCAATGTCGGCGTCAATGCGCTGGCCATTCTCAATGAATATGACTGGCTGGAGGATTATTATACCGACCAGCTCATTACCGGTCACGGTGCCTTTGTGCGCAGCGCCGATAGGCTGGAATCCTTCGCCGCCTCTTTCCTGGGCAAGCTGGTGACGGAGATCGCCTGAGAGTTCGTCTATGAGTTTCTTACAATTTTACAGTCATTTAACCGTCATTCCCGCGAAGGCGGGAATCCATACGACAGCGCGGATTTTGGATTCCCGCCTTCGCGGGAATGACGGTGTGAGGTCGCAAGGCATCGGAAAACACAGTCGTTTTCCGAGCAAACACTGAAACCGGGCCTCACCCCTTGGCATCCCCCAGCAACCCGCGCAGCCGGTAAAGTTCCTCCAGCGCCTGACGCGGTGTCAGTTCATCCGGGTTCACGGCGCGCAGGGCCTCTTCCACCCTTGATGGTTCGGCCGCAGTGATCACCGGGGCCGGTGCGGGGCGCATGTTGAGGGCGGCAAACAATGGCAGATCATCAGCCAGCCGGGCCGCCGCACTGGCCTGATCCCCCTTCTCCAGGATTTTCAGCACCTGTTCAGCCCGCTGGATCACCGCCGGGGGCAGGCCGGCCAGCCGGGCGACATGGATGCCATAGGAACGGTCGGCGGCACCGGCCGCCACCTCATGCAGGAACACCACCTCGCCGCGCCATTCCTTGATCCGCATCGTGTGGCAGGAAAGCTCGGCCAGCTTGGCGGCCAGCGCCGTCAATTCGTGATAATGGGTGGCGAACAGGCCCCGGCAGCGCGCCACCTCATGCAGATGTTCCACACAGGCCCAGGCGATGGAAAGCCCGTCAAAGGTGGCCGTGCCGCGCCCGATCTCATCCAAAATCACCAGCGATCGGCGGGTCGCCTGGTTCAGGATGGTGGCCGTCTCCACCATTTCCACCATGAAGGTGGAGCGGCCGCGCGCCAGATCGTCCGCCGCCCCCACACGGCTGAACAGCTTGTCCACCACGCCGATATGGGCGCTGGCAGCGGGCACATAGGCCCCCATCTGCGCCAGCACGGCGATCAGCGCATTCTGGCGCAGGAAGGTGGATTTACCGGCCATATTGGGACCGGTCAGCAGCCATAGGCGCTGGCCGGGCGACAGGCCGCAATCATTGGCGACAAAGGCCCCGCCGCCCTGTTCGGCCAGCGCCTCTTCCACCACTGGATGCCGGCCGCCGCTGATCTCAAAGGTCAGGTCATCGGTCAGGTGCGGGCGACACCAGTTTCGGTCCACCGCCAGCTCGGCCAGGGCTGCCGTCACATCCAGCGTGGCGAGCGCGCGGGCGGTGGCGGCGATGAAATCGGCCTTGGCCACCACCTCGGCCACCAGCTTGGCGAACAGCTCCAGTTCCAGCGCCAGCGCCCGATCACCGGCCTCCGCCACCTTGCGTTCCAGTTCCGACAGGGCCACGGTGGTGAAGCGTACCGCCCCCGCCATGGTCTGGCGGTGGATGAAATCGGCCCGGTGCTTTTCCGACATCAGCTTGTCGGCATGGGTGGCCGTGACCTCGATATAATAGCCCAGCACGTTATTGTGCCGAATCTTCAGGGACTGGATGCCCGTCTGGTCGGCATATTGCGCCTGCAGCCCGGCAATATGCCGGCGGCTGTCGTCGCGCAGCCCCTTCAATTCATCCAGCGGGGCGGAATATCCCGCCGCGATGAAACCGCCGTCGCGGGCCAGCAGTGGCAGTTCCGGCCCCAATGCCTGGGACAGCAGGTCGATCAGCGCTTCATGATCGGCCCCGGTTCCCCCCAACAGCCCATCGGCGACGCGGGCCAGACCTTCCGGCAGCGGCCCGGCATCGCCATAGGCCAGCCGCCCCCGGATGGCCACGGCGCGGGCCAGACCGTCACGGATATTGGCCAGATCGCGCGGGCTGCCACGATCCAGCGTCAGGCGTGACAGGGCACGCTCCATATCGGGTGTCTGGCCCAGTTCGGCGCGGATATCCAGGCGAAGATGCGATTGTTCGACCAGCAGCGTCACCATGTCCAACCGGCGGGCGATGCGTGCCGGATCTGTCAACGGCGCTGAAAGCCGGGCAGAAAGCAGGCGTGCACCGGAACCGGTCACGGTTCGGTCGATGGCAGCCAGCAGGCTGCCGCGCCGATCGCCGGTCATGGTGCGGGTCAGTTCCAGGTTGCGGCGGGTGGCGGGATCGATTTCCAGCACCTGGCCCGCCCCCTGGCGACGCGGCGTGTCAAAGCGCGGCAGCCGGCCCTTCTGGGTCAGTTCGACATAATCGACCAGGGCGCCGGCGGCGGCCACCTCCGCCCGGCTGAAGGCGCCAAACGCATCCAGCGTGCCGACGCCATAGAGCGACAGCAGGCGCTGGCGGCCATTCTCACTGTCGAACCGTGCATTGGGCTGGATGGTCAGCCGGTTGCGCCATTCCGCCCAGACGGGTTCCAGTTCGTCCGCCTGGAACAGCCGTTCGGGCAGCAGCACCTCCCCCGGTGCCAGCCTTGCCAGGGCGGCCCCCAGCCCGGCGCGTTCCACCGGGGCCAGGGTCAGTTCCCCTGTGGACAGGTCCAGCCAGGCCAGCCCGGCTTCGCCACCGGCCTCGGCCAGGGCGGCCAGATAATTGTTGGACCGGGCATCCAGCAAGCCATCCTCGGTGATGGTGCCGGGGGTGACGACGCGCACCACCTCCCGCCGGACGACGGATTTGGAGCCGCGCTTCTTCGCCTCTGCCGGGTCTTCCGTCTGTTCACAGATGGCGACGCGGAAACCCTGGCGGATCAGCCGCAGCAGATATTGTTCATGGGAATGCACTGGCACGCCGCACATGGGGATTTCCTCCCCCTGATGTTGGCCGCGCTTGGTGAGCGTGATGTCGAGCGCCGCCGATGCCTGCACGGCATCGTCAAAGAACAGTTCGTAAAAATCGCCCATGCGATAGAAGAGCAGCGAACCCGGATGCTGCCCCTTGATGTCCAGATACTGGACCATCATCGGGGAAACGGGGCTGGCGGCGGGGGCGGCTTGGCTGGTCTGTCGCACTTGGGGTCTGGGTCCGTCGGATGCCGGGGCGGAAAGGCGCCAACCTAGCACCGCAGACGGGCCCGCTTCAAACCTCCAGGCGGTGGGCGCTGAATTCCACCAGGGTAGGCGGCGCCATGCCCACCCGCCGCCCCGCACCGGGAAGCGGCAGACCGCCCAAGGCGACGCAACCGCAGATGAGCTTGTCGATATGGTCGCCATCGCCAGACAAGGGCAGCATCACGCCCTGCAGCACCAACCGGGTGCGCGGGCCAGCCAGCGTGGCCTGCACCAGCATCGGCGCCCGCTGGTCGCATGACTGGCGTAGCCAGGAAAACAGGGTCAGTTCCAGCGGATGGGCGGATTCATGGTCCAGCACAAGGCCGGTGAGGGTGCGGCCACAGATACCCTCCAGCCCGGTTCCGGCTAATCTTGTATGGAATCCGTGATCGGTTACATCAAAAATTGCCAACCATGGCAAAAGGTCCGGAATATCCACCGGGTCCAACGCAGCGCGCGGCGGGGCCATACGCTCGCCCCGCCGCGCGCGCCAATAATCCACGAGCTGGCGCAGCCGGCTGTCCGGCAGGTCGGCCAAGGCCGTATCCGTTCTCTGCACCATTGCCGCCAAACCCAAGATGAAACCCCGCGCCATCGCCGCCCCGCGGCCTTCCTGGGGACAGTCTGGAACGGCATCCGTAAAGAATTGCTTAGCCGAACCTAACCTTTTGCATAAGGCAGCCCGAATAGGGGGCGCAGCACAGGCACATGGCGGATGATTTCATAGCCACCCAGGCAGGCGGCCAGGGTCAGCGCCACCAGGGCCGCGAATTCCCAACCCGCCGGAAGCCCCAGCTTTTTCAGGCCGTGGCCGGCACAGACGATCACCGTCTGGTGCAGGATGTAAAAGGGGAAGACCCCGCGTGATAAATAAGGGAGAATCGGTGGCCGGTGGTTCAGGTGCCGCCGGGCAAAGCCCAGGATGGCCAGGATGAAGCCCCATTGCTGGGCGGCATAGGTGCAGCGCATGGCGATGCGCAGCGCTTCCGGTGGCTCGCTGTCGGCATAGGCCGTGTAATAGAGCTGCAACCCGGCATAGGCGGCCAAACCAAGAACCAGGGCGGCCCAGCGCAGCCGTTCAGCATTCGCCCAGACCTTCATCCGACGGGCGAGGACAAAGCCAAACATAAAGGCCGAGAATGACAGGGCATGGTTGTACCAATCATCAATCAGCGCATGGGTGACCGGGAAATGGGGTGCCAGCCCCACACGCAGCCCCGCCAGCACCAGCCAGGGCAGAACCAACAGCCCCGCCCCATTCATCCAGCGGAACAGCGATATTGAACGTGACCAGTCACGGTTAATCATTAATGACATGCTGAGGATCAGCGTATAGACCAGCAGATAGGCCACGAACCAGAGATGGTTCCAGGTGGGTAGGGTCAGGCAATCGCCATCCCGGCAGAAGCCCTGATAGAAACTCAAATATTGTCCCCAGAACTGCCAATAGCTGCCGGGATAGGCGATCTTCTCCACCACCTCGACATAGGATTGCGGTGGCACCACCACGGCCATCCCGAACAGCAGCGGGATACCCAGCCGTATCAAACGTGACCGGGCCAGAATTCCAGGCGGCAGTCGGTCGGCCATGAAGCGGGTGGCGATGCCGGAGACCAGAAACAGCAGGGTCAGGCGCCAGGGGCTGGACAGCATCATCAGCGGCTCGGCCCAGGGGCTGGCATGGTCGCTTTTGGCGTGCCAGTCCCAGCTCACATAGAACATGCCGATATGGTAGAAGATCAACAGACCGAAGGCCCCCACCCGGACCCAATCCAGGAAATCCAGCCGGGTGGGGGTGCCATCAGGAACGGGGGCGGGTGAAGGTGCGGTTGCCATGGTCATCGCAGAGATCAGGTTTGGTTGCCGATGGCCCTGACTGGCGCGGCAACGCCCCCGCCGGCAAGGCTGACGGGATGGCGGGCACTGCGGCGGTGATGGCGGGGACAGGCGGCACCCGCTGGGGGACGGGCGGCAACCCGTTCCGCCCCCGCCCCTATCTGCTGCTGGCCCTTCTGGTCCTGCTCTCCAACAGCTTCAACGTGATGACGGCGGTGCAGGAAGGGGAATGGGCCGGCAAGCCGCTTTCCTGGTGGTTCATCGCCATGCTGGAAGGCAGCAGCGGCATCATGATTCTGGCCACCAGCATCCTGCCGGCCCTGGCACTGGCGCGGGCACCGCTGTCAGCGCCCTGGGGCCGGCAGGCGCTGGCCCATCTGCCGGCCTTGCTGCTGTTCTCCACCCTGCATGTGGTGGGAATGGCGGGTTTGCGGGAACTTTGTTCCTGGCTGTTCGACCTGAATTACCATTTCCGCCTGTCGCCTGACGTGATGCTCTATGAATTCCGCAAGGATGCCATCACCTATATCGTCCTCGCGGCGATCTTCGTGGCGACAGGTTTGGGACGTGTCAGGCCAGAAAATGATACGGGAATGCCGTCACCGGTCACGACAAACATGCCCACTCCTATAGCACCAGCTCAATTTGACATCCGTGACGGGGCGCGGTTGTGGCGGGTGTCGGTGGCCGATATTCTGGCCGTGCGGTCGGCCGGCAATTATGCAGAATTTCTGCTGGCCGATGGCCGCGCCCTGCTGATGCGGGCCACCCTGACCCAGCTTCTGGCCGATCTGTCGCCCCATGGCCTGGTACGGCCGCACCGGTCCTGGCTGGTGAACCCGGCCCATGTACGGGCGCTGCTGCCGGATGGTTCCGGCGACTACAGCCTCACCCTCTCCGACAGCCGCACCATTCCCGCCTCCCGCCGCTACCCCACAGCACTCGCAACGCTGCGGGGAGGATGAAAAACGGCGCCGGCTGTGCAGGCCGGCGCCATCTCATTTCAGGCAATCATCCCTTGCCCAGCAATCAGCCCAGGCCGCGCTCAACAAAGCTGGCCATGCGGCGGGCAAACGCCACCGGGTCGGGCAAGGTTTCGCCCTCCACGATGCGGGCCTGATCCATCAACAGATAGGCTGCATCTTCCAGCGCGTCGGCGGCACCCTCCTGCCCGGCCTTTTCCGCCAGACGGCGGATCAGCGGGTGGCTGGGGTTCAGCTCCAGCACGCGCTTGGCGTCGGCATCCGCCCCCAACTGGCCATGTTGCTTCAACAGGCGCTGCAGGTGGATATCCATATCGCCATCATCGGCCACCAGACAGACGGCACTGTCGGTCAGCCGTTCCGACCGGCGGACATCCTTCACCGCGTCACCCAGCGTCAGTTTCAGCAGGGCGATCAGGGAAGAAAGATCACCTTCCGCCGGCTTCTCGGCCTCGTCCTTCCTTTCCTCGCCGTCCGTGCCTTTGATCTTGGACAGGTCGGCCCCGCCACGGGTGACGGACTTGAAGCTCTTGCCCTGGGCCTCCCGCACGGAGCCCAGCCAGAATTCATCCACCGGGTCGGTCAGCAGCATCACCTCTACGCCCTTGGCGCGGAAGCCTTCGATCTGCGGGCTCTTGGCGAGGGCGGCGGCATCCTCACCGGTAATGTAGTAGATCGTGTCCTGGCCTTCCTTCATCCGCCCGATATAGGTTTCCAGGCTCACCAGCTCGCCATTGCTGGCGGTGGTGCGGAAGCGCAGCAGCTTCAGCAGATCGTCGCGGTGGGTGAAGTCCTCATACAGGCCTTCCTTCAGCACCGGGCCGAAGGCATCCCAGAAACGGGCATAATCGGCGGCCTGGTCGGGATCGGCGGCCTTCTTGTTCAGGTCGCCCAGCACGCGCTTGACGATGCCGGCCTTCAGCTTGGCCAGCACCGGGTTGTGCTGCAGCATCTCGCGGCTGACATTCAGCGGCAGGTCTTCGCTGTCCACCACGCCGCGCAGGAAGCGCAGATAGGGGGGCACCAGCCCTTCCGCTTCGTCGGTGATGAAGACGCGGCGGACATAGAGCTTCACATGATGGGCGCGGCGCGGGTCGAACAGGTCGAACGGGCGCTGCTGCGGCACGAACAGCAGGCCGGTATATTCGATCACCCCTTCGGCGCGCCAATGCAGGGTCAGCCACGGATCATCGAAGCTGTGCCCGACATGGTGATAGAATTCCTTGTACTGTTCCTCGCTGATCTCCGACTTCGACCGGGTCCAGAGCGCGCTGGCGGCATTGACCGATTCCGTCTCCTCCCCCAGCAGGATGGGCACGGCGATATGGTCGGAATATTTCTTCACCACCGACCGCAGCCGGAGTTCGTCCAGGAAATCCTTCTCGTCCGCCTTCACATGCAGCACGATGCGGGTGCCACGGGCCGGCGCATCGGCGCTCTCGGCCACGGTGAAGCTGCCCTTGCCGTCGCTGCTCCACAGCCAGCCATGCTTTTCACCGGCGCGGGTGGAATAGACATCCACCTTGTCGGCGATCATGAAGGCAGAATAGAAGCCGACGCCGAACTGGCCGATCAGGCTGACATCCTTCTTGTCATCACCCGACAGGTTCTTGACGAAGGCGGACGTGCCGGACCGGGCAATGGTGCCCAGATTATCCACCAGATCCTGCCGGTTCATGCCGATGCCGTTATCGGTCACGGTCAGCGTGCCGGCATCCTTGTCAATCACCAGCCGGATCTTGAAATCCGGGTCGCCTTCCATCAGCACCGCATCGGTCTGTGCCGCATAGCGCAGCTTGTCGCAGGCGTCCGATGCGTTGGAGATCAATTCCCGCAGGAAGACTTCCTTGTCCGAGTAGAGGCTGTGGGCCACCATGTCCAGCAGGCGGCTGACCTCGGCCTGGAAACTAAGCCGTTCCTCGCTCATCGCTTCTCGTCTCTCATCATGTGGTCATGCAACAGGCGGCCGGAATGGGCCGCAGCCGGCTGTCGATATGGGACAGAAGGGGGTGCGGCGCAAGGGGGGAAGCGCAACCGTTGGGGCTATTTAGCGCGGGAAACCTTGATCAGCGCCTTGATGCCTTCGACCCGCAGGTTATAGCTGCCCAGGATGGCTTTCTCGACCGTCACCTTGCGGCCGGGCTTCACACCGTAGAGGGTCTGCGTCACCACCTGCTGCCAGACTTGGCCATTATCCAGGGTGAAGACCCAGCGGCCGGGACTGCGTTCATAGGCATCCTTCAGGGTGGCGGTGATGGTCTCCACATCCTCCGCCATGGCGGCCGGCTTGTCTGCCTTGTTCAGCCGTTCAGCGCCGAAACGCTGTTCGGGCGGCACGGGCGGGGCAGGGGGCTTCGGGGCCTGGACGGCCGAGGACAGCGCCGGCGGCAGGGCACGCAAGGCGGGAACGGTGCGGTCATAACAGGCCAGCCGGGCTGCATCTTCCTTCACCTCCGTGCATTTCAGCACATCGGCAGGCGTGGCATGGGCAAGGCTGCCCAGCAGCAGCGTGGCAAGCGACAGCGGAGCAATGACGGCAGCGCGCATGAAACCCCATCCTTGTAATGGCAGGCCGGCACCCCGGCATCGGCCCTTTAACCATCGTCTCTACGCTGAAGCGGCCGCTTTCTCAATCTCATCGACACTGAAATGGAAAAGGCGCGTCCAGCCGGTGCCAGACGCGCCCCTTATCACGTGCTTCCCGCCGACCAGGGCCGGCTTGGGAAATCAGCCCACCAGCTCGACCGAATAATTCTCGATCACGGTGTTGGCCAGCAGCTTGCGGCACATTTCCTCAATCTGGGCCTTGGCCTTGGCCGGGTCGGTCTCGGCCACTTCCAGTTCGATCAGCTTGCCCTGGCGAACCTCGCCCACGCCCTCGAAACCCAGATTGGTCAGCGCATGGCCAATGGCCTTGCCCTGGGGGTCCAGCACGCCGTTCTTCAGGGTGACGATGACTTTGGCCTTCATGGGGGCACCCGCTGTCTTGAGGCAGAAATCGATGGCGGTGGGATAGCAAAAACCAGTCAGCTTGGCGACCTGGAAAGATAGCGCCGCAACGCAGGGAAGCCTTGCCCCAGATGGAGAAGGGCCAGTGCCGTGCCGGCGGCATAGATCACCGGGCAGGCGATTTTCACACCCTCCCCCCAGGGGACGGACAGGCGGATGGCGGCAAAAAAGCCGATGATGGCCAAAGCATAGAGCGCCAGAGCCCGCAGGTGCCGCGCCAGATGCCCCTTGGCCCCCGCCGCCGGCCATATCGCCATGGCCAGCCAGCAAAAGGGCGGAGGCACCAGCAGCCAGGCCCGCCCATCGGTCAGGATATTCAGCGTCCAGTCGGTGGCCGGCAAATGCAAAAGGGCCGGAACGGCAAAAGCCAGTTCCAGCCCCAGCATCAACACAAAATCAGCGTAAGCCAGCAACAAAGGCAGGGGCCGCAACCGGTCCATGCCCTGTCGCCTGTCCCTTACTGCACCAGCTTGGGTGCGGTATGGTCGCCGGGGCCGGCTTCCGGCAGAATGCCCAGACGGCGGGCCACTTCCTGATAGGCCTCGGCAACATTGCCCAGATCCTGGCGGAAGCGGTCCTTGTCCAACTTCTCGTTGGTCTTGGCGTCCCACAGACGGCAATTATCCGGGCTGATCTCGTCCGCCAGGATGATGCGCATCTCTTCATTCTCAAACAGGCGGCCGAATTCCACCTTGAAATCAACCAGCTTCAGGCCGATGCCCAGGAACAGACCGTTGAGATAATCATTGATGCGCAGCGCCAGCGACAGCATGTCGTCCAGATCCTGCGGGGCGGCCCAGCCGAAGGCAGTGATATGCTCTTCGGAGACCATCGGGTCGCCCAGCTCGTCGTTCTTGAAGTAATATTCGACGATGGAACGGGGCAGCGGCGTGCCTTCCGGGATGCCGAACCGCTTGGTCAGGCTGCCGGCGGCGATATTGCGGACCACCACCTCGATCGGGATGATCTCCACTTCGCGCACCAGCTGCTCACGCATGTTCAGGCGGCGCACGAAATGGTTGGGGATGCCGATTTCGCCCAACTTCTGCATCAGATATTCGCTGATGCGGTTGTTCAGCACGCCCTTCCCGGTGATCGTGCCCTTTTTCTGGGCATTGAACGCCGTGGCGTCGTCCTTGAAGTACTGGACCAGGGTACCCGGCTCGGGGCCCTCATACAGAATCTTCGCCTTGCCTTCGTAGATGCGCCGGCGTCGGGTCATGGGTTGGTGTCCAGCAATCGTTCCAGCAAAAAGGGGAACGGACCCGTCAGGCGGGTGCCACCGGGTCCGATGTCATTCCCTATAGCAAGCCGGGGGCTTTTATACAATGCACCCAGCGATGCGGGCGGGTCAGTGCAGGGTATCGTCCCCTATAGGGTCAGCGGCGCGAAGGGCGTGCGGTCGGGCCGACCGGGGGCAAAACGGAAGATGGGTGGCACGCCCGAACGGCCCATGGCGGGCAGAGCGATGCTGGCCGAGCTGCCGGTTTCGAACCCGATGGGGGTGACGACGCACATGGCCCCGCGCGGGCCGATATCACCATCCCAGATGCGGCTGCCCAGCAACTCCTCCCAGGCTTTCCAGTCGTCTTTATCCGGGTCTGGGACCGCAGCCGCCTGGAACAGCGGGCGATAGAATTTCTGCCGGGCGGAACTGTCATCATTCAGGTCGGATGCTGTCAGCATGGACAGGCCGACCGGAATCGGTTTCACCCGCACCCGCCCGCCATCCGCCGGCAGCGACAGCCAGAAGGCATCGCGGTTATCGGCAATCACCAGATTGAAGGGGCGATAGGCGCGGCCATCCAGATCGGCCAGCGCCTCGGCGGCGTCCTTGGCGTCGGCATGGTCCAGCGCATCCAGCACCAACTCCCCCCGCGACCTTTTGCCCGGGGCTGGCCCCAGCGTGTCCTTGCGGTTCAAAATCACGGCGACGACGCCATGATCATTCAGCCCCAGCCAGGAACCGCCCGCCGTCTCGTCCAGCCCGGCCACCACTTCGGGCCGGTCGGGCCAATGGCGGGCCGGCGGCTTCCAGGGGCGGTTCACCATCTCATCCCGGTTGCCGGCCAGGATCAGCGGCCAATCATGGCCGGGGCGGCGCAAAAGGATGATGCTGCACATGATCTCTCCCGAGAAAACGTTCCGGTTGCCAAACAAATTTTCCAGCCGCTGTGATGCAGGTCAATGCCTGACCAACGGGTCATGCCGCAAGCATGGCGCATGGCACAGGTCCGGTATATAAGCGGATTATCCCAGAGGGGCGTTTACGCCCGGCTTACAGAGGAAGTGGATATGACCACGTTCGATGATCGCGAGCAGGCATTCGAAAACAAGTTCAAGCACGATCAGGAACTGCAGTTCCGCGTCTATGCCCGCCGCGCCAAGCTGATCGGGCTGTGGGCCGCCGAGCAGATGGGCATCACCGGCGAGGATGCCGAAGCCTATGGCAAGCTGATGGTGAATGTGGATTTCGAGGAGCCGGGCCACAAGGATATCGTTCGCAAGCTGCTGGCCGATTTCCAGGCCAAGGGCGTCGATATCTCCGAACACCGGATCGAAAAGGAAATGGATGTGCTGCTGGAAAAGGCCAGGCAGCAGCTGCAGGCTGAGTAATGCCACTCTGCTAGAAGGTCTCCTTCAGGCGGAGTGGAGGCCGGCGACTGCCGGCCCGCACCTCGTGGCGCGTAAGCCAAGGCGGCGGATGCCGCCGCCCGGCGCATGAGGGAACACGAAATCTTCCTTGATCGATTACGATCAAGGAAGATTGGGGTAAGATAAAGGGGCCGTCCGTCTGATGTCGGGCGGCCCTTTCTCTTCACCTTTTACTTCTTCAGCCCGATTTCGCGCAGGCGCTGGTCCAGGAATTCGCCCGCCGTCAGTTCCGCCGACAGGCGGACATTGGCGCGCGGATGCAGGAACATCGGCATCGAATAGCGCGAGACATTATGTTCGGGCGGCGGGTTCACCACCCGGTGCGGCGTGGCCGGGATGTAATTGCCCGAAGCCAGCTTCAACATGTCGCCACCATTGACGGCAATCATCCCGGCATCGCACGGCACATCATGCCAGTTGCCGGCCGTATCCTGTGCCTGCAGGCCGGGTTCCGACCCGGTGACCAGCAGGGTGATCAGGTTGATATCCTCATGCGCGGCCGCGCGCACGGCGCCGGGCTCATAGCCTTCCCCGATGGGCGGGTAATGCAGGATGCGGAACAGCGAGCGGTCTGACCCTTCCATCATATGGGGCAGCGGCTCGAAAAAGCTGTCGCGCACGGCGGCCGGCACTTGATCCTGAATCCAGCCCAGCAGCCGGTCGCCCAGGCCCCGCAGATCGTCGTACATGCGGTGCGTGGCATCCTCCACCCCCGGCGGCAGCCGGCGGGCGGGATAGACATGGTAGAATTCCTTCAAATCCTTGACCGCGCTGTCCTTGGCATTTTCCGACTTGAAGGGGAAATAGCCATCCTGGAACTGCGGGTCGAACGTGTATTCATGCTTGCCATCCCAAGCGAAGAAATCGGCCCAGACCTTGTACAGGTCGCCGATCAGGCCGGTATCGATGGGGTGGTTGCGCAGCACGGCAAAGCCGGTTTCATGCATGGAACGCACGAACTGTTCGGCGGCATCGGGCGCCTGAAAATCCACGGTGGCGATGTTGAACATGGGGGTCCGCCCTCGGTGTCCATATTGTCGGGGAAGGTTGGGCGCACTATCACCATGGGGCGGCGGGTGGCGTCAATAGGCGCGGCCCGACCCATTGAGAGCGGCAGAAAGGTCGAAATGGCGATGGCCGGAAATGGCACCCATCTCGGGCTTTCCGGAACCAGCGGCTGAGAACAAAAGGGGGGTGGTGCGAACGGCGGGACTCGAACCCGCACTCCCATACAGGAAGCAGATTTTCATACCACTTCGACTTTCGCCGCCGCCAGATGGCGTTCGTGGTCTGGACTATCCCTTCACCATGGCCTTTCGGCGTTAGGTGCCCCCCGTCTAGTCTCTACACCTTCCAGCCCGGAGGCTGGCTTGGCTCGGGATTGGCTTAGGCGGTGAGGCCGTTAGCGTTCCCCGAATTTGGGCGGTTCTACTCCCCGCGTTTCCACGGGGGCACTCCAATTAAAGTCTGCGGCGTCTACCGATTCCGCCACGTTCGCGCCTTTAACTGCGGCTTTCGAATAGCCCATCTCGCGCAGAAAGGGAATAGCTGGATTATGCCTCATTCCGAAAAGCTTGTCCTTCGGTCTTCTCCCTTGTTTTTCCATCGCATCCACCATCCCAGCAGAGTAGATGAAGCATCGGCCTGTAACCGGGGAGTCCGAACACCATGTTGATCCGTGATGCCACCCCGGCGGATGCCGGGGCGATTGCCGCCATCTATAATGATGCCGTGGCCCATACCACCGCCATCTGGAATGAAACATTGGTGGATGCGGCCAATCGCGTGGCCTGGATGGCAGACCGGCGGCGGCTGGGCTATCCGGTGCTGGTGGCGGTGGATGACACGGATGGCGTCGTTCTGGGCTATGCCTCCTTCGGGGATTGGCGGGCCTTTGATGGCTATCGCCACACGGTGGAACATTCTGTCTATGTGCGCGGCGACCGGCGGCGTGGCGGCATCGGCCGGGCCCTGATGCTGGCCCTGATCGGGCGGGCGCGGGATCTGGGCAAACATGTGATGGTGGCGGGGATTGAGGCGGGCAATGCCGCCTCCATCCGCCTGCATGTGGAATTGGGCTTCCGCCAGGTGGGGCTGATGCCGCAGGTAGGGGCCAAGTTCGGCCGCTGGCTGGACCTGGCCTTCCTGCAATTGCTGCTGGATGAGAATCCGCAGCCGCCGTTGCGGGAACAGCTCAGCTGAGGGCGACCGTTTCAGCCCCACTGGTCTTGGCAGGGCCGATGGCGGCCAGGCCCAGCTCGGCCTTGCGGAAAATGGCATCGGCTGCCTGCTGAATCTCTTCCTTGTTCTGCGTCGCCATGTCGTCGTCCGGCTTGCCCAGGGCCTTGCCTTTCCGGCGCGTCTGCTCCTTGGCCTCTGCCTGTTCGGTCTGATTTTCCTCTTTGGCGGCGGCGGTGACGCCGCTGGCGCGCTTACGGTTGGTCAGGCGCAGGGTTTCACGCCACATCTTCTCATCATCCGACGGCGGGGCGGCGTCGGCCTGCATCAGCTTGGCCCCCATGCCCTCCACATCCAGGCTCAAGCCCTCATCGCCGAGCGTGAAGCCCTTGGCGGCGTCAATCTGATTGGCTGCCGCGATCAGATTCTTGTTGGCCTGTTCGCCCGAGGTGCCGGCATTTACTTGGCTGTACCAGCCCTGCACAGCGTAGCCATGTTCCATCAACTGGGCGTCGGAAACCAGCTTGTTCAGCCGCTGTTTCAGCTCCGGCTGATTGTCCAGCGCCTTGCGGATGTCGCCGGCGCGCGGGTCGCTGTCAGAGACGGTGACATTGCCGCTCGGGTCGGTCGAAAATTCAATGGGCGGGGTGGTCTTGATGCCGGCAATGGCCAGCGTCATGCTCAACTCATCCCCCAGCTGCTTTTTATCGGCGGCGACACTGTCGGCGGAGGGCATGGCCAGGGTCGTCAAGGGCCCCAGCGTACTGCCACCGGTGCCGGTCAGGCCCCCCTTCTGGCCCGTCTTGCTGGTGTCGCCGCTCACACTGCTGGTGCTGCTGGCGCCCGTACTGGCGTCGGTATCCGCCACCCCCTGGCTGGCCTTGGTGGCGGCGGTTTCCGTTGCGGGTTGCCAGCGCGTGCGGCTGGCGAGCAAGGACCGGATATCCATGGTCACTTCCTGCTGCTGCCGGGCAAAATTTGCCCATCACCAGGGGGCAGGCTTTGCCGACCTCACTCTGGCAGGGAAGGGGGAGAATTCAGCTGATCCGGCGGCTTCCCCCATAAAGACCTTGTCCCGGACCCCCGTTCTGACGGGGAGGATATCCGGATCTAAGCAACTCTTATGCCGTAGAATGACGAGGAACAGGGGGCAGCCCGTCTTGATGTGGGGCAGGGGGCACCCCACATCGGCGGTCATGACAGAAAATCAGCTGCTCGCCCTTGTCTCTTCCGTGATGGTGCTGGCCTTCCTGCTGTTCAGGAACGGACGCAGCTTCCCGCGTGAGGGATTATTGTGGAAGATCGCCCTCTGGCTGGCGATCTTCCTGGGCGTCGGCCTGTTCTATCAGCTGTTCGGGCCGTTTTAGAGCCGGGTGCGTTTAAACGGAAACGCACCCGGCTCTAAGTCCTTGTTCTGCGAGCGGATTCACGCTCCAAAGCGATTCCGCTTTTCCGCGATCCGCTCTAAGGTATCAGCCCTCCGCCACCGGGGCCGGCTTGGCACCGGGGCGACGGCGGCGGTTGCGCCAGCGCTTCAGCAATTCCTCAAACGGTTCCAGCAGGCGGGCCTGCAAACCGGGATCGCCTTCCAGCTTGCCGAAGACAAAGGCCCCGGCCTCCAGGGTGGAGACGCTTTCGCGGCGCGGCTCCTTGCGCACGGTGCCATAGGCGGAACGGAAATCCGGGTGGATGACGATGCGCCGCAGCTTCAGCAGCCAGGCATTGCGCCACCACAGGGTTTTGGCCTGGCTCCAGGTACCGTCAATCAGCACAATGCCTTCCAGATCAGCCAGGATCAGGTCGCTGTCCGGCGACACGTCCTTGCGACCAAACACGGCGACGCCGCCGCGTGCCACCTTGGCCACCTCTTCCTTGCTGCCCATATGCAGCACGCCCCAGCGTTTGGGCTCCACCTGCCGGCCCAGCACCTTGGACAGGGAGGGCCAGGAGAGGCCGACCTTCACCACCGAGCCTTCAATCTGCCCGGACAGCAGGCGGGCCGTACCCAGCTCCACATCCTGTTCCTGCGGGTGTTGCAGGATCAGAAGCTGCAGGCGGGTCTTCTCCGGCTCCAGCTCGGCGCACAGGCAAAGATCTTCCGGCTTGCCGCAGATGCGGCAGGGTTCCGGCGGGGGGGGCGGGGGCGGCAGGATCAGGTCGTCGGTCATGATGGGGCAAACCATAGCGCAGGTGCCGGCCGGTTTCATTGAAAATGGTCCTGCCTTGGCTGCTGCCCGGCCCTGCGCCCGACCGCATGGCGCCTCCCGCCCTGGCGGGGGTTGGACGCGGTGGCGTGGGGCGTGTAAGGTCAAGGCCAGAGAGGGTCCGACCGCAGCGGACCGGTTTCAGGTAAAGCAGAGAGCAAGCAGACGTGATGACCGACAGCGATATCGCCGACGATTATGAAGAGCGGCGCCCCATCAAGATCCACAAGCCGGAGGATTTCGAAGGGATGCGCCGCGCCGGCCGTCTGGCGGCGGCGACGTTGGATTACATCACCCCCTTCGTCGTGCCCGGTGCGGTGACGGAGGAGCTGGACGACCGTATCCTGCAATATGTCATCGATAATGGCGGCACGTCCGCCACCGTCGGCTATAAGGGCTATACCAAGGCCTCCTGCATCTCCATCAACCATGTCGTCTGCCACGGCATTCCAGGGCCCAAGCGGCTGGTCACTG
The DNA here is from genome assembly GCF_009495745.1 of Niveispirillum sp. SYP-B3756. Classification (GTDB taxonomy): domain Bacteria; phylum Pseudomonadota; class Alphaproteobacteria; order Azospirillales; family Azospirillaceae; genus Niveispirillum. Next base: position 802,486 of record NZ_WIDQ01000001.1, on the reverse strand, counting down.
GCGATATCACCAATATCGACGTCACCGTCATCGTGGATGGCTGGTTCGGCGATACCAGCCGCATGTATCTGGTGGGCGATGTGGCGCTGAAGGCGCGCCGGCTGGTTGATGTCACCTATGATGCCATGATGCGCGGCATTTCCGTGGTGAAGCCGGGGGCCACGCTGGGCGATATCGGTTTCGCCATCCAATCCTATGCCGAGAGCTTCCGGTATTCGGTGGTGCGGGATTTCTGCGGCCATGGGCTGGGCCGCGTCTTCCATGATGCGCCGTCGGTGCTGCATTACGGCCAGAAGGGCCGGGGGGCAGTGCTGGAAGAAGGCATGTTCTTCACCATCGAGCCGATGATCAATGCTGGCGGCTATGCCGTGAAGGTGCTGTCGGACGGCTGGACGGCCGTGACGCGGGACAAGAGCCTGTCGGCCCAGTTCGAACATTCCATCGGCGTCACCAAGGACGGGTTTGAGATTTTCACCCTGTCGCCCGCCGGTTACACCAAGCCGCCCTACACCAATCAGCCTTGATCGGGGTCTCTCCATAGATTTCTCAGGCTTTTCGAGTTGTTAGCCGTCATTCCCGCGCAGGCGGGAATCCATACAACAGCGCGGATTTTGGATTCCCGCCTGCGCGGGAATGACGGTAGTGAGAAGCTGAGGTTTCAGAAGAACGACAACGGCTCGAACAGGCCTCAAGGCTGATTGATCCTGCCCACTCAGACACCCTTGCTGATCAGGCACTACACCTCCGCCGGGTAACCGGCGCAGTTTTTACACCTGCCCCCTTGCCCGCCTTCGCCGACACTTGTAATCAAGTATGCAGCGGGGCGGGCAAGCTGGGGTTTTGCGCATGACGGGCAAACAGGGTGCGCTGGGCGAGGCGATGGCCGCGTCGGTGGAAGCAGACGATGATCTGCTGGCCCGCATGTTGGCCGGCGGCGGCGATGCCCCCGCCCGCCGCAAGGCCAAACCCACCAAACCCGCCCCCGCCACCGAAGCGACAGCAGAACCGGCAAGCGAAGCGGAAAAGCCGCATTATCACGGCCACCGCGACCGGCTGCGGGAACGGTTCCTGTCTGCCGGGCCGGATGCGCTGCAGGATTATGAATTGCTGGAACTGCTGCTGTTCCAGGCCATTCCCCGCCGCGATGTGAAGCCGCTGGCCAAGGAACTGCTGGCGGCGTTCGGCAGCCTGTGGGCCGTCACCCAGGCCAGCCCGGAACAGTTGAAGGCCCGCTTCGGCTTTTCCGATGGCATCATCGCCGCCTTGCGGGTGGTGGGGGCCATCGGGTTGCGCATGGCGCGCCAACAGGTGATCGGCCAGCCCATCCTGTCATCCTGGCAGAAGCTGCTGGATTACTGCGCCGGGGCCATGGCGCATGAACCGGTGGAACAGTTCCGCCTGCTGTTCCTGGACCGCAAGAACACCCTGATCGCGGACGAGGTGCAGCAGCGCGGCACGGTGGACCATACGCCGGTATATCCGCGAGAGGTGGTGCGCCGGGCGCTGGAACTCAGCGCCTCTGCGGTGATTCTGGTGCATAACCACCCCAGCGGCGACCCCACGCCCAGCCGGGCGGATATTGAGATGACCAAACAGATCATGGCCGCCGCCACCGCCCTGGGCGTGGTGGTGCATGACCATGTGATCATCGGCAAGGGTGGCCGCTATGTCAGCTTCAAAAGCGCCGGCCTGATGTAACGCCGGGGCCGCCGCTGCGGCAGGGAAGGGTGATTTTTTGACAGTTTCACCCTTTCGTCCCCCGCCGAATGACGCTATATCGTCCCCCGTGGTTTGCGTCCGTAGCTCATCAGGATAGAGCGCCGGTTTCCTAAACTGGAGGCAGCAGGTTCGAGTCCTGCCGGGCGCACCACGATTTTTCCGGTGATGGCTGGTTGGATGCGGGCGTTTTTTTGCCTGACGGATGGGAGTGTCCATGCTGAAAGGAATAGGGATCGCCGCGCCGTTCGGACCTCTAGATTAGTTTCATCACCCCTAAAAGCAGATATCAGCAGGATCGAACTGATTGTCACTTTCAAGATTCATTTTCTGCATAATGTGAAATAAAAACTTTACGATTCTCTGTTTGTTTGACGTAATTTAATATTTATATTATATAGATTGAGTTAAAAATCGAAAATTAATTAGAAATATTTTTGATTTATTTGATTTGATTTATTTTAATTGTGTTTGGTATATTTTTTATTGTTGATCGAGGTCAGAGAACTCATATTCATCATCCACTATGATTGTGCGCCATAGATGACCTTCATGTTCAAGTTGCTCATTAATCCACGCAATGGGCACCACTTCGCGATCCCACCACACTTTGTCCAACGGAAAACCTTTATGGGTAAAGTATTTTTTCTTAATCTGCTCGACGATTAGCCGCCGGGCCTTGTATTGCGGGGTATCGGGAGCATCGCCACCCCGTCCCGGTTCAGTTATAGGCTCGTAATAAGGCCAACGCATATGACTTTTTTGTTCAATACCGAAGCGTTTCGCGAACTCATCAGACATGAATGCCCGCCCACCTCGACCACCACGGCCATCAGGCTGCATTGCTTCACCACCTTGGCCGCCGGCCGAGAATGAATCATTGCCAACGACGTACCCGTCCCCACCTCGACCACCTTCCTCTCCATTCTGGCCACCTCGCGCTAACGCGATAATTTTGCCATTGATGGTTATGTATGTGTCATTTGGTCTAACTACCAAGTGGCCGGGTTCATCTTCGCTAAAGCAATCTTCTAACAAGGTCCCATCGGGAAAGACATGTGCGTCACCACCCTTTCCGCCTGGACCAATGCCTCCGCGTCCGCCTTTCCCCCCAATAGCATGACTTCTATCTGCTGCCGCTGTAGCGTTCCCGCCATCACCACCATTGCCTATAACGGCGTTTCCCCCTGAGCCGCCTTCTGCAATACTGTCTTCTCCATATGCATTGGCGTTACCGCCATGCCCACCACTGCCCTTTCGTGTCATTTACTCCCCCCTTACTGTCGAAAGTCGTTCCTATGGATGAGAATCAGGTTGTCAATGGCCTGTCGCTTAAACTGTGGCAAGCGATTTTTAGGCCCGGTATGCCGGAGTTCGCAGCGACAACATTTTACTTTACGCCGGAGTCCAAGGACTTTGTTCGAATCGCGTTTGGAAATAGCGGACCTGCGGTTAGCCCCGATGGGCGGCGAGACCCCGTATTTACTCATGCTGTAACGCTCACACCTGAACTTGCAGTGGATTTGGCTGGTCTATTGCTCAAATTTTATGGGCAGCCAGAGGGTAGACGCAGTTCTTCCAGCGCAGATCTCTAACCTTTGCCACCGTTTCCACCTTTAGCGAGGGATCGTTTTCCCTCTGCTTTTGCCGCCCCACCGCTGCCACCGCCCCCCAATCCTGCATCGCCGCCTTGTCCGCCTATTGCCTCGCTTTCCTCACCGAGGGCAGAGGCGGAGCCGCCTGCCCCTCCGGGGAGCCGCTCTGGTTGGTTCTTTTGATAAGCGAGGCGAACAGCCCAGGCTACGAGCGCCATCGCAATTAAAGTTCCAACGCCCGAAGCCCATTTGGGGAGTTCTTCCCAGTATTTTGCGAGCGTGATCCCCATCAATACGCTAGCTAAACCGAGAATAAGCGGTATCCAGATAGTTGCGTTTCTATTTGAGTTCATTTATATTTCTCCTGTATTTAAAAATACATCGACTGCACACAGTTCATTTATTGGAGTGTATTGCAGAACTGCTATGTTCAGGTGCTTAGGATTAACCTCCGCCCACTACATTCCCCCCCTCACCCCCCATTAAACCGGTTCAGCAACCGGTCAATATAATCCCGCTCCTGCTTCGGCCGGTTCTGTTCCCCCGCCCGCCGACGCAGTTCTTCCAGGATTTCGCGGGCGCGCTGTACATCGCCCTGGGTGGGGATTTTCACGTCTTCGCCGCCCATATTGCCATTGCCGGGCAGCGGGCGGCCCAGCGGGTCGCGGCCTTGCTGGCGGCCGGTCTGGGTGCGCTGGCCGCCGGATTGGCCCTGCTGGTTGGCCATCTGCTGCTGCATGGCTTGCAGGGTTTCCTGCAATTGCTGCAGGGCCTGATTCTGTGACGGGATGGCCTGGGCGGCATTGCCCTGGCCCAAGGCCTGCTGGGCGTCGCGCATCGCGCGTTCGGCATCGCCCAGCGATTGGGGGATCTGGCCGTTGCCCATCTCCCCCAACTGGCGCATCACCTCGCCCAGTTGCTGGCGCAGGGCCTGCTGCCGGGCGGCGGCATCGCCGGTTCCCTGGCCCTGGCCTTGCGCCCCCTGGCCGGGTGGCTGGCCACCGGGCTGGCCCTGCTCCCCCTGCTGCGGGCTGGGGCGGCGGCCCTGGCGGTTGGGCAGGCCGAAGCCCGGCATCTGCATATTCTGTTCTGGCGGGGCGGCTTCCTGCGCCTGCCGGAATGTCTCATCCAGCAATTCGCGCTGCTGGCGCTGGACGTCCTGCAGCTTCTGCGACAATTGTTGCATGGCCTGCTGGCGGGCCGCATCTTCCGCCGTCTGCGGCGGGGGCGGGGCACCGTTTTGCAGGTTTTCCATCATCTGCTGCAATTGCGACAGCATTTCCCGCGCCGCATCGCGCCCGCCGGCGCGTGCCATGTCGCGCATCTGCTGCACCATCCGTTCCACATCCTCCCGGCTCATCACCTGGGTGTTGGGATCGGCGGGGGCCTGGGCTTGCGGCGGGGGCTGGCCGTTGCGGGCCTGTTCCAGCGCCTGGCGTTCCAGCGCATCCATGAATTGCTGCATCGCCTGTTCCAGGCGCTGCATGGCCTGTTCCACCTCTGCGTCAGAGGCGTTGCGGTCCAGTGCCTCCATCAATTCCTGCTGGGCGCTGCGCAGGTCGCGCTCACTGAGCGCCACGCCGCCATCTTCAATCCTGAGCGCCACATCCCACAGCAGGGCCACCGTGCTGGGCAGCGCGCCGGGCGACTGGTTCAGCATCAGCCGGGCAATGGCGGCGCGCAGCCCCATGAAGGCGACCGGATCGCCATTATAGGCACCGGGGCGGGCAGAAATCTCGTTCAGCTCCCGCGCTGCCATGGGGCGGGCGGCGTCGCCGGCCTGGATCAGCGCCTTGCGCTGGTCAATGATGGCGCGGGCCACCGGGTGGTTGAACACCCGTTCCGGCAGCACCAGCTTGCGCTCACTGCTCTGCCCCGTCTGCCCGGCGCCATCCTGGGCGCGCAGGCGGATTTGCACCGGCAGCCCGGCCCAGGGATGGCCGGTCAAATCCTCATACCCCACGCCGGTCACTTCCCGCTTGTTGCGGGCCGGCACGGGCAGGGGGATGTCAATCGGCGTGCGGTCGATGGTGGGGGCGATATCGTCGCTGTCCAGCGTCACCGTGGCGGTAACGCTGGTGATGCCGTAATCATCCGCCCCGGTATAATCCAGCCGCACGGCCTGGCGTTCCGTCACTGTCGGTGCGGTGCGGAAGGCGATGCCGGGGCCCGTATCGGGCACCACCTGGATATCCCAGGCCGCCACTTCCCGCCCGGCCTGGCGGATGGCGATGCTGTCGCCTTCACGGATGGCCAGTTCCACCTGCCAGCCGCCACCGGCCACCGGCTGGAACGGCACCTCTTCCCCGTTGGCCTTCAGCTTGGGCGTGCCGTAACCACCGGTCAGCCGGGCGGTGAAGGTGCTGCCCTGCGGCAGCGCCACCGGCCCCGCCTCCGCCCCATCCGCCGGTTTCTGCCTTGTCAGGAACAGTGGCGGCTGGCCGGTATAATCGGGCGGTTTTACCCAGGCATCCAGCGTGGTGGGCGCGCCGATCTGCGACAGGCCGATGGAGGGCAGCAGCGCAGAGGTGAAACGGCTGCCCAGTTCCCCCCAGCCCAGCGTGGCACCGACGGCCAACAGCAGCACGGGGATGGCGCGCAGGCCCCAGGGGTCGCGCGCTGTCACCACCGGGCGGGGGGCACCCAATGTCGTATGGGCCGCCTGCTTGCGGGCACGTTCCTGTGCCGCCCGCCACAGGGCATGGGCCAGCGGATCGCCGGCCCCGCCGGCAATCCCGTCATTCAACTGGGTCAAGGGCCGGTGCGGCAGGGCGCTGTCCTGCTCCACCCGGCGGCGCGCCTCCTCCACCGTCGCACGGCGGAACCCTCGCAGGTCACGCCAGCCCAGCCAGCCGATGCCGCCCAGCGTGCCCAGCAGCATCAGGACATGCAGCCAGGCCGGCATGGCGATGAACAGCCCCATCCAGGCCAAAGCCAGGAACAGGCCGCCCCCCGTCAGGGGCCGCCACAGGCCGCGCCACAGCGCCTCCGCATCCAGCACCAGCCGGGCCAGACGCAGGCGGCGGGCGGCGGGATCGCGCGGGGCCTTTGCTGGCGTGCGCGTGACGCTGGTTGCCTTCTGGTCTTCGGGGCGACGGTCCATCTCGATCCGGCTGTCATGGGCTGCCGGTTCGCACCGACAGCCCCTTGTCACTTACCGCAACAGACTACCGCGCTTTTCAGCCACGCGGCGAGAGCCATTCCGGCATTTTTTCCAGCGACAGGCTTTCTTGGAAGCTGGGGCGGCGGCGAACGACCGCATATTCCGCCCCGGATACCAGCACCTCTGCCACCAATGGACGGGAATTATATGTCGAAGACATGGCAGCGCCATAGGCCCCGGCGGTCAAAAAGGCCAGCAGGTCGCCCGGCACCACCGGCGGCATGGGCCGCTGGCGGGCAAAGGTGTCCCCCGTCTCGCAGATCGGGCCGACAATATCCGCCGGTTCCAGGGCGGCATCGGCGGCGGGCTGGGCCACCGGTACAACCGTATGCCATGCCTCATACATGGCGGGGCGGATCAGGTCGTTCATGGCCCCATCCACCACCAGGAAGCGGCGATGCAGCCCATCCTTCACATGAATGGTGCGGACCAGCAGCAGACCGGCAGCGGCCACCAGCGACCGGCCCGGCTCCAGCGTCACCCGGCAGCCCAGATCGCCCACCGTGTCGGTGATGGCCTGGGCATAGGCCGGATAATCCGGGCTGGCATCGTCAGGCTTGTAGGGCACGCCCAGACCGCCGCCGAGATCGATACGGGACAGCGGCACGCCCTGGGCCTGCAGCTCCCGCACCAGCCCGGCCAGCTTGCCAAAGGCCTGACGGAACGGCGTCGTCTTCAGCAATTGGGAACCGATATGCACGGCGATGCCCACCGGGTTCAGCCCCGGCAGGGCCATGGCCTTGGCATAGGCGGCAGAGGCATGGCCGTAATCGATGCCGAACTTGTCTTCCTTGCGGCCCGTGGCGATCTTGCCATGGGTTTCGGCATCCACATCCGGGTTGATGCGGATGGCGATGGGGGCCTCAACACCCAGTTCCACCGCCACGGATGAGAGCATGTCCAGTTCGGGCAGGCTTTCCACATTGATCTGGTGGATGCCGGCGCGCAGCGCCTCGGCCAACTCCTCCCGCGTCTTGCCGACGCCGGAAAAGACGATCTTGTCCGCCGGGATGCCGGCGGCCAGCGCCCGGTGCATTTCGCCCGACGACACCACATCGCCGCCGGCCCCCAACTGGGCCAGGGTGCGCACGACGGCCAGATTGGAATTGGCTTTCAGCGCGTAGCAGATATCCACATCCCGGCCGGCAAAGGCATTGGCATAGGCGCGCCACGCCGCTTTCAACCCTTCGGTCGTATAGACATAGGTGGGCGTGCCGATCTCCGCCGCGATGCGGGAAAGCGCCACGCCCTCGGCATGAAGGGTGCCGTCGACATAATGGAAGCCGGGGGTGGGGAAACAGGTCATTGCGGCAGTACCTCAGTCGGCTTGGGACGGGTTGGTCGGGCTCTTGGCCGGCTTGGGATCGGTGGCCGGATCGGGATAGGTGCGCGGCGGCGGGCTGCCCGGCGGCGCCTTGGGGAAGTTCGGTTTCATGCCGCAACCGGCCAGCGCCAGCAGGGCGAGGAGGATAAGGGTGGTGCGCATGGGCGGGGCATCCTGGTTGGGGGGAAGGGATAGCGATCAGGCTGGCTGACTTCATCATCACCGTCACCCCGGCGAAGGCCGGGGTCCAGTTCGTAGAGCACAGCGCTTGTGACTCTGGACCCCGGCCTTCGCCGGGGTGACGGTGGTTAATTACTCAACCCTTGTCCCGAACGCCTAGGGAGCAAACCCTCACAAAAACCGCGCCTTTGCCATCGCCACGGCGGCCTTCACCCGTTCCGGTGCCGTACCGCCAAAGCTGGTGCGGCTGTTGACCGAGGCTTCCAGGGTCAGCACGGCGTAGACGCCTTCATTGATGCCGGGATGCACCGCCTGCATCTGGTCAAGCGGCAGATCGGCCAGACCGCAGCCCGCCTGTTCCGCCAGCTTCACGATGCGGCCGGTAATGTGGTGGGCGTCGCGGAAGGGAATGCCCAGGCTGCGCACCAGCCAGTCGGCCAGATCGGTGGCGGTCGGGAAGCCTGCTTCCACCGCGCGGCGCATGGATGCCGGATCGGCCACCATGTCGCGGATCATGCCGGTGGTGGCGGCCAGGCACAAAGCCAGGGTCTCATCGGCCATGAAGACCGGTTCCTTGTCTTCCTGCATATCCTTGGAATAGGCCAGCGGCAGGCCCTTCATCACGATCAGCAGGCCATTTAGCGCGCCAATGACACGGCCCACCTTGGCGCGTACCAGTTCGGCGGCATCCGGGTTGCGCTTCTGCGGCATGATGGAACTGCCGGTGGTGAAGGCATCCGACAGGCGGATGAAGCGGAACTGCGTCGTGCACCAGATCACAATCTCTTCCGCCAGCCGCGACAGGTGCGTGCCGGCGATGGAGGCGACCGCCAGATATTCCAGGGCGAAATCGCGGTCGGACACGGCATCCAGCGAATTGGCGGTGGGGCCGTTGAAGCCCAGCAGGCCCGCCGTCATTTCGCGGTCAATCGGATAGGGCGTGCCGGCCAGGGCCGCACTGCCCAGCGGGCATTCGTTCAGGCGGGCGCGGGCATCGCGGGCGCGGGAACGGTCGCGGCCCAGCATTTCCACATAGGCCAGCAGATGGTGCCCGAAGGTCACCGGCTGGGCCGTCTGCAAATGGGTGAAGCCGGGCATGATGGTGTCGAAATATTCTTCCGCCCGGTCGATCAGGGCTTCCTGCAAGGCCTTCAGGTCGCCATCCAGCCGGTCCAGCGCATCGCGCACCCACAGCTTGAAATCGGTCGCCACCTGATCATTGCGTGAACGCGCCGTGTGCAGCCGGCCCGCTGGTTCGCCGATAATCTCCTTCAGGCGGGATTCCACATTCATGTGGATATCCTCATTTTCCACCGTGAAGGTGAACTGGCCGGCGGCAATCTCACCGGCCACCTGATCCAGCCCGGCCAGGATGGCATCGCGGTCGGCGCCGCTGATGATCCCGCGTGAGGCCAGCATGGTGGCATGGGCCTTGGACCCGGCAATATCCTGCGCCCACAGCTTCTGGTCAAAGCCGATGGAGGCGTTGATCTGCTGCATGATGGCGGCGGGACCGCTGGCGAATCGCCCACCCCACAGCGCATTGGCATCGGCTGCATTGGCGGCGGTCGGGGCGGCTTTGCTCTGGTCAGACATCGGGATCGGTCGCTTCCGGGGTTGACGTCGGGGGACGATGACACGAACTCTGTCACGCGGGGCAGGCCAAATGGTTCGGCCCCCCGCACAACGGTTTCAAGAGGGCAGAATGGCGATTTTCCGACGCATCGCAACAATCGTGGCTGCGGGTACAGCAATTCTCTTAGCGGGGGGCTCTGCCCTGGCGGCGGAAAATTCCACATCCGCTGGCCCGTTGCCGGCCTTTCAAGGGGAATCAAGACCCTTCGTGCCCAGCCCCGACCGGCCCGCCCTGCCGGTGCTGACGGTCAATGATGCCGATGGCAAGCCGGTGGCCTGGGATGGTCTGAAGGGCAAGGTGCTGCTGGTCAATCTCTGGGCGACATGGTGCGCCCCCTGTATCAAGGAAATGCCGTCGCTGGATAAGTTGCAGGGCGAACTGGGTGGTGATCGGTTCCAGGTGGTGGCCATTTCCGTGGATCGGGCCGGCATCAATGTGGTGAAGCCCTTCTTTGAAAAGGCCGGCATTCAGCATCTGCCGGTTTATCTGGACCAGAAAATGACCAGCATGAAGGCATTCCCGATCAAGGAAGGCTTGCCGCTGACCATTCTGGTGGATGCCAAGGGGAACGAGGTCGGCCGTCTGGCCGGCGGTGCCCATTGGGACAGTGAGGAGGCCAAGGCCCTGATCCGCAAGGTGATGGAGCAGGGGTGAGCTTTACGGGGGCCGGTAAAATTTGAGTGCAGCTTTTTTAAACCGTCATTCCCGCGAAGGCGGGAATGACGGTTAAATACTTGAAAAAATGGAGAAATTTTCCAGAGCCTTATCACCCCAGATGCAGCCGTTCCACCGCTGCCCGCACCAGGGCAATTTCCTCCTGCTGGCGGGTTAACATCTGCTCCACCTGATCGGTACGCATCCGGTCCAGCTTTTCATGCAGGGCCATGATTTCCAGCTCGGCCTTCAGGTTGATCTCGTAATCCATATTGGCCTGTGCCCGGTCCTTCGCGGCTTGGCGGTTCTGCGACATCATGATGATGGGGGCCTGCAGGGCCGCCAGGGTAGAAAGCATCAGGTTCAGCAGGATATAGGGATAGGGATCCCAGTCGAAACCCAACCAAGCCGCGTTCAGCGCTATCCAGGCCAGCATGAAGATGCCGAAGCCGATAACGAAAGCCCAGGAACCGCCGATGCGGGCTACCTGATCGGCCATCCGGTCGCCCAACGGCATGGCGGCTTCAAACTCGCCGCGGGCATTGCGGCTGATGGCGCGGCGATGGGCGATGCGGGCCAGCACGCGCCGCTCCTTGTCGGACAGTCCCGATTCACCGTTTTCCAGAAGCTGTTCGGCCAATTGCCGGATTTCGCCATTCATCATTACACCGGGGGGCAGGTTGCTGTGGTGGCAGTATAACGTTGTTGCCACGGCGAAAGCTGTGCTCATGCACGCATAAAAACGCCGCCGACGGTGGGGCCGGCGGCGGCGTCCTGTTTCAGGCGCAGATAGCTTAGACCGGCTTGACCGGGATGGTCAGGAAGGCGCTGGCATCACCCCGACGAACCTGGACCAGGGCGTTCTTGCGACCGGCCTTGGCCGCAGCGCTCACCTGGGCCGACACGTCGGCGGGCTTGGCGACCGGCGTGTTATTGACGGACTGAATCACGTCACCGGCGCGCAGACCTTCCACATCGCCCGGCACATCCAGCACCACAACGCCGGTCACGTCGTCATCCAGTTGCAGGCGCTGACGCCATTGGTCGTTCAGGCTGGACAGTTTCAGCCCTGCAACCTCGGTCCCGTCATCCTTGGAGGTACCGCCACGGGCGATGCGCTGGTCGGGGCTGGTGGGGGCCTGGGCGACGGTGATCTTCATGTCGCGCTCCTTGCCATCGCGCCAGACACTCAGATCCACCTTGGCGCCGGGATTGACCATGCCGACATGGCGGGCCAGGTCGCGGGTATCCTTCATCGGCTTGCCATCGGCGGACAGCACCACGTCACCGGCCTTCAACCCGCCCTTTTCCGCCGGGCTCTTGGGTTCCACGCCGGCAATCAGGGCACCTTCGGCCTTGGGCAGGCCCAGGCTGTCGGCCAGTTCCTTGGTCATGGGCTGCAGGCTGACGCCCAGCCAGCCGCGATCAATCTTGCCGTTCTGTTTCAGCGTCTCCAGCACCGGCTTGGCCATGTTGGATGGGATGGCAAAACCGATACCGACCGAGCCGCCATTGGGGGAAAAGATGGCCGTGTTGATGCCGATGACATCGCCGGCCATGTTGAAGGTCGGCCCGCCGCTATTGCCCCGGTTGATGGAGGCATCAAGCTGCAGGTAATCATCATAGGGGCCGGAGCCGATGGCGCGGCTGCGGGCCGACACGATGCCGGCGGTCACCGTGCCGCCCAGGCCGAACGGGTTACCCACGGCAATCGCCACATCGCCCACGCGCACCTTGTCGCTGTCGGCAAATTTCAGGGCGGCCAGCGGCTTGTCGGCCTTCACCTTCAGTACGGCCAGATCGGTGCGCTCATCCTCACCGACAATCTCGGCGGCGCGTTCGGTGCCATCCTGGAAGGTGACCGTCACCTCATCGGCATCGGCGATGACATGGCGGTTGGTGGCAACATAGCCCGACGTATCAAAGACAAAGCCGGAACCCAACGCGCGGGCCTGCGGGGCGCGGCCACCGCCGCCATTGCCGCCGCCCTGGCCATCCGGCAATCCTGGCACGCCGAAGCGGCGCAGGAATTCTTCAAAGCCCGGTGGCATGTCGCGCATCACCGGGCGGTCGGGGGCGTTCTTGGCGGCGGTGATGGTGACGACGGCGGGCGACACACGCTCCACCAGATCGGCGACACCGCCCTTTTCCATCACTTCCGACGGGGCGGCGAAGGCATGGGGGGCGAAGGCTGGCACAAAGCCGCCCAGCAGGGCGGTGCCGGCCAACAGGGCAGCACCCATATGGCGGCGCAGGGCCCCGGTCTTACGGACGGTCATCTGTCTGCTCCATTCTTGTTACGCCACCATTGGGGCCGGCGCTGGCCGGCGGCGGTGGCTATTTCGATGAACGCATCCTGACAGAAGGTGGCCAACGCCGATCTGTCAGGCCGATGAAAATTCTGTCATCCGGGCAGTGGCTGCCCCAGGTTTTGTTCTGCCCGTTTTCAAGGCCCGATTGGATGAAACTTTGTTCATCTTCGTGAAAGGGGGCTGTCACGGGGGCGGGGTTAGGTTGGTCTCATGGATCGGCGGGCAACACCCCACAGTCCCCCACTTCCCCCCGCCCCCGATCCTGGCGCCGCCGGAAACACACCCCACCCCGACGTTTCCGGCGGCCCATCCCTGTCTCTCTATTCCCATTACCCCTGCCTGGCGGCCGGGCGGTTCCCCAACCGCCCGGCCCTTTTCTTTTATCAAGGGGCCTTGTTCAGACCCCTTGATAAAGGAGTTTATATGTTCCCTCAGATGCCGGGCGCCGCCTCCGGCGGCTTGGCTAACGCGGCACGTGCCGCGCGGCGGCGGTCGCCGCCGTATGCCAAGGGGCATGGGAATGCCCTTGGCATTCTCGGGGGGCTTGCTGTTTCGCCCGCGAGCAGATCACGTTGGCGTCATGCGACAGAGAGGCTAGACTGGTCCGATCATGAAGATCCTTGTCATCGAAGACGACCGCGCCACCGCCGATTACCTGACCAAGGGCCTGAAAGAGGCCGGGCATGTGGTGGACCATGCCGATAATGGCCGCGACGGGCTGTTCCTGGCCGCCTCAGAACCCTATGACGCGCTGGTGGTGGACAGGATGCTGCCGGGCCGTGACGGGCTGTCCCTGCTGGAGGTGCTGCGCGCCACCGGTAATGACACCCCGGCCCTGGTGCTGTCGGCGCTGGGCTCCGTCGATGACCGGGTGAAAGGCTTGCGCGCCGGGGCCGATGATTACCTGACCAAGCCCTTTGCCTTTGCCGAGCTGCTGGCCCGGCTGGAGGTGATGCAGCGCCGCACCAAGGGGGCCGGCAGCGGCGGCCCCGTCACCAAATTGCAGATCGCCGATCTGGAGATGGATTTGCTGGCCCGCACGGTGAAGCGCGCGGGTAAACCGGTGGACCTGTTGCCGCGCGAATTCCAGTTGCTGGAATATTTGCTGCGCAATGCCGGCAATGTGGTGACGCGCACCATGCTGCTGGAAAATGTCTGGGATTATCATTTCGACCCCCAGACCAATGTGATCGACGTGCATATCGCCCGGCTGCGCCAGAAGATCGACAAGGATCACGAGGTGCCGCTGATCCATACCGTCCGTGGTGCGGGATATTCGTTGCGTGAGCCGGTTTAGCTTTCTGCGCACCACCACCTTCCGGTTGGCCGCCTTCCATCTGGGGCTGTTCACCCTGTCGGTGGTGGTGGTGCTGGCCGTGGTCTATTGGTTCACGGCCGGCTTCATCAACCGCCACACGGAAGAAACCGTGCTGCGGGAGGTGCAGGAACTGTCCAACGCGATGAATGATCGCGGGCGGATCGGCCTGCTGCGCTTGATCTCTGAACGGGCAGGGGACCACCGTACCGACATGATCTATGCCGTCGCCAGCCCGACGGGGGAGATCATCGCCGGCAATCTGGCCAACTGGCCCTTGCCTAATACGGCCGCCGGCTGGATCGAATTCGACATCAAGAATCGGGGGGAGCCAGGGCGCAAACGCTCTGCCGTCGCCATCATCCTGCCGGTGCATGATCTGGGCTGGCTGCTGGTCGGGCATGACATGACCGACCGTTACCTGCTGCGCGGGCAAATCCTGCTGGGCATGATCTGGGCCGTCTCCCTGGCCCTGGTCATTGGCACCATCGGGGCTGTCTATATGAGCCGGCGGGTGGCGGAGCGGGTGGAGAAGATCAACCGCACCATCGACCGCATCACCGCCGGTTCCTTCGCCGACCGGCTGGAGGTGACGGGATCGGGCGATGAGATCGACCGGCTGGTCACCAAGCTGAACCGCATGTTGGATGAGATCGGGCGCCTGATGCTGGGGATGCGGCAGGTGACGGACAATGTGGCGCATGATCTGCGCACGCCCTTGTCCCGCCTGCGCGCCCGGCTGGAACTGGCGCAACTGGAACCCGACCTGCCGGATGCCCAGGCCGCCACGCTGGAACAGGCAATTGCGGAGATCGACCGGCTGCTGGGCGTGTTCAACGCCATCCTGACCATTGCGGCGGCGGAAACCGGCCGGGCGCGGGCGGATTTCGAGCCGGTGGACCTGTCCGCCCTGGTGGCGGAGGTGGCGGAGCTTTATGAACCGCTGGCAGAAGAAAAGGGCCTGACCCTGGAACTGGTCAATGCCGATCCGGTCAGTGTCAGTGGCAGCCGGCAATTGCTGGCCCAACTGGCCAGCAATCTGGTGGAAAACGCCGTGAAGTACGCCAGCCCCGGCGGGCATGTACAGGTGGCGGCGGGCCATGATCTGGCCAGCGGGCGGCCCCTGTTGAGCGTGGCCGATGATGGCCCCGGCATCCCCGCTGACCAGCGGGACAAGGTGCTGGAACGTTTTGTCCGGCTGGAGGCGCATCGCGGTACGCCGGGCCATGGGCTGGGCCTGTCCCTGGTGGCCGCTGTTGCCCGGCTGCATGATGCCGACCTGCTGCTGGATGATCACCGCCCCGGCATGGAACCCCCCGGTCTGCGCGTCAGCCTGCGCTTTCCGGGGTGACGTAAGAGAGCAGGGTGTTTCCCCCATAACGGGAAACCCAGTTGGCGTTCTCTTTTATGTCATGCAGAAATGAAAACGGCGGACCGGAATGGGCCGGTCCGCCGTACTCGGAGGTGACGACATGCAGAAAATGTCGTGGCTCCTGGTGCTCCGTATCCCCGTCTGGCGGCGGCGTGTGTTGCACGTCGTCATCAGCGTGGGTCGGGCCTAGGAGTGGGTGGGACGGTATTACGAGTACCGTTCCACCTGCTTCCGACGATAACCGAATCGGCGGCTTGAGTCCACAGTCAGCCAGTTCCACCCAGCACTCCCCTTCAACGGGAAACCCTGTTGGCTTTCTCTTTTATGTCATGCAGAAATGAAAACGGCGGACCGGAATAGGCCGGCCCGCCGTACTCGGAGGTGACGACATGAGTAAAATGTCGTGGCTCCTGGTGCTCCGTATCCCCGTCTGGCGGCGGCGTGTGTTGCACGTCATCATCAGCGTGGGTCGGTCCTAGGAGTGGGTGGAATGGTATCGCAAGTACCGTTCCACCTGCTTCCGACTATAACCGAATCGGCCGCTTGAGTCCACAGCCGGCCCCGTCACCGGGTCAGCTCAGGCCCTTCTGGCCCATATCCAGGAATTTCTGGCGGCGGTTATGGCGCAGCGTACCGCCATCCACCCCGCGCAGCCCTTCCAGCGCGTCCTCAATGGCATTGCCCAGCGCGTGGATGGTCTCTTCCCGGCGGCGATGGGCGCCGCCGATGGGTTCCTGCACCACGCGGTCAATGACGGCCAGATCCTTCAGATCCTGTGCGGTCAGGCGCAGGGCCTGGGCGGCATCAGCGGCATTGGCCGCAGACCGCCACAGGATACCGGCGCAGCCCTCGGGCGAGATCACCGAATAGATCGAATGTTCCAGCATCAGCACGCGGTCGGCGGCGGCAATGGCAATGGCCCCGCCGGACCCGCCCTCACCGATGATGGTGGAAACCATTGGCACCTTCAGGCGCAGACAGGTTTCAATCGATTTGGCGATGGCTTCGGCCTGCCCGCGTTCTTCCGCCGAAACGCCGGGGAAGGCACCGGCCGTATCAACCAGGGAGATCACCGGCAGATGGAACCGGTCGGCCATCTGCATCAGGCGCTGGGCCTTGCGATACCCTTCGGGCTTGGCCATGCCGAAATTGTGCCGCACGCGGCTTTCCGTGTCGTTGCCCTTTTCCTGGCCGATCACGACCACGGAACGGCCCCGGAAACGGCCCAGCCCGCCGACAATGGCGCGATCTTCGCCGAACAGCCGGTCACCGGCCAGGGGCGTGAAATCGCTGATCAGCGCGTTGATGTAATCCAGACAGTGCGGCCGGTTCGGGTGGCGGGCCACCTGCACCTTTTGCGCCGGGGTCAGCTTGGCGTAGGTGGAGCGCAGCAGCTTGTCCACCTTGTCCTGCAGCTTCTTGACCTCGTCGGCGATGTTCAGGTCGCCGCCATCGGCCAGATGGCGCAGTTCCTCGATCTTGGATTCCAGTTCCGCGATCGGCTTTTCAAATTCAAGGAAGTGCATCGGGGTGATGGATTCTGCCCTTTGACGAAGCCGGCTGATTAACACAGCTATCGGCGGGGGGCCACCCTGTTCATGCGCAGGGCTGCGGTGTAACGCCAAAGAGAGGGGGAAACATACCCCCGGCGGGGACAATCCAGCGCCGGGGGCCTTGTCGTCAGGCCGCGAACAGGCTTTCCGCCACGTCGAACTCGGCTTCCGTCTTGCTCTTGATTTCCTCCAGCGTCACGCCGGGGGCCAGTTCGATCAGGGTCGGCTTGCCATGGCCATGCTTGTCGATGCTGAACACGCCCAGGTCAGTCACCACCAGATCAACCACACGCGTACCGGTCAGCGGCAGGTTGCATTCCTTCAGCAGCTTGGGTTCCAAGGCGCCCGTCTTCTTATCGACGGCGCAATGTTCCATCACCACCACCACCTTCTTGACGCCGGCCACCAGATCCATGGCACCGCCCATGCCCTTGACCATCTTGCCGGGGATCATCCAATTGGCCAGATCGCCATTGGCGGCCACCTGCATGGCGCCCAGCACCGACAGGTCGATATGGCCGCCACGGATCATGGCGAAGCTGTCGGCACTGCTGAAATAGCTGCTATAGGGCAGTTCGGTGATGGTCTGCTTGCCGGCATTGATCAGGTCGGCATCCTCTTCCCCCTCAAACGGGAAGGGGCCCATGCCCAACATGCCATTTTCCGACTGCAAGGTGACATGCATCCCGGCAGGGATATAGTTCGCCACCAGGGTCGGGATACCGATACCCAGATTGACATAAAAACCGTCGCGCAGTTCCTTCGCAGCGCGGGCGGCCATTTCATCGCGGGTCCAAGCCATATTGCTGTCTCCTTGGTCCTTGTTCCCTCAGGCGCCGGGCGGGCGCATCCGCGCCCTTGGCTTGCGCGCCACGTGGCGCGGGCCGGCAGTCGCCGGCCTACCCGACGCCCGCCAGGGCGGGCATCGGGTTAATCGCGCTTACGCGTGGTGCGCTGTTCGATGCGCTTCTCGTGGCTGCCCTCGATGATGCGCTGCACGAAGATGCCGGGCGTGTGCACATGGTCCGGGTCGATGGTGCCGACATTGACCAACTGCTCCACCTCCGCCACGGTGATCTTGCCGGCCATGGCCATCATCGGGTTAAAGTTGCGCGCCGTCTTGCGATAGATCAGGTTGCCTTCCGTGTCGCCCTTCCAGGCCTTCACGATGGCCAGATCGGCGCGCAGCCAGCTTTCCATCACATAGGTTTCGCCATCGAACTGGCGCAGTTCCTTGCCTTCCGCCACCAGGGTGCCGACACCCGTCTTGGTGAAGAAGGCGGGGATGCCGGCCCCGCCGGCGCGGATGCGTTCGGCCAGCGTGCCCTGGGGGTTGAATTCCAGCGCCAGTTCACCCGACAGATATTGTTGCGCGAACAGCTTGTTCTCCCCGACATAGGAGGAGACCATCTTGGCGATCTGTTTGGTTTCCAAAAGCTGGCCCAGGCCAAAGCCATCGACGCCGGCATTGTTGGAAATCACCGTCAAGCCCTTCACGCCCGACAGTTTGATGGCGGCGATCAGGTTTTCGGGAATGCCGCACAGGCCGAAGCCCCCGGCCATGATGGTCATGTCGTCGCGCAATACGCCCGCCAAGGCGGCGACGGCATCAGGATAGACCTTCTTGCTCATCGGATCTCCTGTCGGCCTCCCTATCGTTGGCCCGGTCAATGCATCGGGTTGCGGCTGCGCGGGCATTCTACCACCCACCTGCCATGGATGGGGATATGCTCAGGCCCGCACCCTGTCAATCTGACACAGTGCTAACAATTCATCCATTGATGAATTTGCTGTGGATAACTTGCCATGCGGCGGAATTCTGGCTGTCATGGCGGTGGTGCCATGGCATGGGACGGCTGCTTGTCCGGTGGGTGGACAGGGTGGGGGGCTTGGCGTTACAGCAGCTTTTTTAAGCCTTGGTGCCTGTGAAAATGTCCTCCGACTTCCTGCTTTCCACCTTCATCGCCTTCTTTGTCACCATCGACCCGATCGGGCTGGGGCCGATGTTTGCCGGCCTGACGGCGGGCATGGACACCCGTCTGCGCCGCCGCACGGCCATCAAGGGCGTGACCATCGGCACCATCCTGCTGTTCGGCTTTGCCTTTGTCGGCGACCTGCTGCTGAAATCGCTGGGTATCAGCACGGCGGCCTTCCGCATTGCCGGCGGCGTGCTGCTGTTGCTGGTGGCCATTGAAATGGTGTTCGCGCGTGAAAGCGGCCTGCGCACCGCGACGGAGGATGAAAAGCAGGAGGCGCGGCACCGCGCCGATATCTCGGTCTTCCCGCTGGCCATCCCGCTGATCGCCGGGCCGGGGGCCATGACCTCCACCGTGCTGCTGATGGGTCGCGCCCAGGGTGACCCGCTGATGCAGGTGGCGGTGCTGGGGGTGCTGGCGCTGGTGCTGCTCTCCACCCTGGTCTGCCTGCTGTTCGCGGGCGAGGTGTCCAAGCTGCTGGGCGTCACCGGGATCAATGTGATCAACCGGGTGCTGGGTATCCTGCTGACGGCGCTGGCCTGTCAGTTCGTCATCGATGGGATTATTGAGAGCGGGATTATGCGGTAAGGGGTGTCTGGAAGATTGCTCTTCTTTTTCAGAACCTTACCATTCCATTTCCGTCATTCCCGCGAAGGCGGGAATGACGGTTAAAGGGCTGGAAAAGCCGCATGGTTTCAGCGTGAACGCTGTTGGGGGCGTGCGCCGTTGGCACCCGCCCCCCTTATCAATTCTTGATCGGCACCTGGAGTTCCACCGCCGCATCGCGGCCATCGGTGATGTCCAGGGTGCGGAAATCGAAATCGCGTTCCGGGCCCTTGAACACATCATATTCCAGCACCCGGTCCACGCTGTTATCGGCATGGAAGGTCAGCACCTTGGGCTTGATGCTGTAAAGCTGGTCCGGGGTGACGCTGGCGGAAGCGGCGATGATCACCTCATCCCCCTTCTGGCAAGTGCGGGCGGCGGCCCCGTTCAGCACACAGGCCTTGGAGCCCGGTTCGCCGAAAATCACATAGGTGGAGATGCGGGCACCACTGCTCTTGTTCCAGATTTCCACGAATTCCAGCGGATAGATGCCGGCCAGGGCGCACTGTTCCGGGTCCAACGTGATGGAGCCGTGATAATTGAGATCGGCGCCGGTAACCCGGATGCCGTGGAACTTGGCGCGGACGATCTTGATCATGGTGGCGGTCATTTCCTTGGAATGTTCTGCGCGGCTTTCCGATACTCAGCCGATGCGGTCGGCCACCGGATGTCGGTTGGTGACGATGGTATGGGAAATCCGGCAGGCTTTGGCAATGGTGCTGGCAGCCTCTGATGCTGCATCGGCGCTGCGCGCGTGGATCAAGGCCAGCGGGCGACCGGCCTGCCGTCCCACGACAGATCCCAACGGTGCCATGCCTGTCAGGCCCACGGCCGCATCAATACCATCGCTGGGCCGCACCCGCCCGCCGCCCAGCCCCACCAGAGCCAGCCCGATGGCGCGCACATCCTGGACCGCCAGGAACCCCTCTTCCAAGGGCCAGACCGGCAGGGTCACCGGGGCCTGGGCCAGATAGGCCTCGGGCCGCTCCAGCAGGTCGGCCGGGCCGCCCAAGGCTGTCACCATGCGGGCGAAACGTTCCGCTGCGGCCCCGCTATCCAGTGCTTGGGTAACCTTGGTTTCGGCGTCGGCCAGATCGGCAGCCAGCCCGCCCAGCAACAGCAGTTCGGCGGCTTGCGCCCGCGTCACCTGCCACA
This sequence comes from Niveispirillum sp. SYP-B3756, assembly GCF_009495745.1. Lineage (GTDB taxonomy): Bacteria > Pseudomonadota > Alphaproteobacteria > Azospirillales > Azospirillaceae > Niveispirillum. The sequence continues at coordinate 781,929 of NZ_WIDQ01000001.1, read as the reverse complement.
GCCGTTCATCGCGGGCACCGCCGGTCAGCAGGGTCAGGCATTCCCGCACCTCCACCGCATTGCCGGCACTGTCGCCCAGCACCTGATCCATATCGGTCAGCAGTGCGACGGTGGGCAGGCCGGCCCCCTTGGCGGCTTGCACCAGCGCCTGGGCCAGCGCTTCCGCGCGGGGATATTCGGGCATGAAGGCGCCGGATCCGAATTTCACATCCAGCACCAGCCCCTGCAGCCCGGCGGCCAGCTTCTTAGACAGGATGGAGGCGGTGATCAGGTCCACGCTTTCCACCGTGGCCGTGACATCGCGGATGGCATAAAGCCGCCGGTCTGCCGGGGCAATGTCCGCCGTGGCACCGACAATGGCACAGCCGACCGACGCCACCACCTGACGCAGCAAGGGCGTGTCAGGCTGGCCGACATAGCCGGGGATGGCGTCCATCTTGTCCAGCGTGCCGCCGGTATGGCCCAGCCCACGCCCGGAAATCATCGGCACGAAGCCGCCGCAGGCGGCGATGATGGGGGCCAGGATCAGGCTGACCTTGTCGCCCACCCCGCCGGTGGAATGTTTGTCCAGCACCGGGCCGGGCAGGGCATCGGGCCGCCAGTCCAGCACGCTGCCCGATGCCGTCATGGCGCGCAGCAGGGCGATGCGTTCGGGCAGGTCCATCCCGCGCAGATAGACGGCCATGGCGAAGGCGGCGGCCTGCCCCTCCGACACGCTGCCATCGGCGATGCCGGTGATGAAGGCGGCGATCTCCGCCGCTGTCAAGGCACCGCCATCGCGTTTGGTGCGAATGATCTCCTGCGGCAGAAAAACGCTCAAAGCCTAACCCTTTTCAGTTCAGCGCGGCCCCCGCGCGGACAGGCCCCCTAGCGCGGGCCACCGCGCGGGCACGCCATGGTGATGGGGTCAACCCGGTAGAAACCGTCCAGCCCCGGATGCAGCGGCGCCGACATGCGCAGCGCCACCGGCCGCAGCAACGGCACATCCCGACCGCCCTTCTGCAAGACAGTGCGGTTGGGGGTACTGGTCAGGGCGCGGCCCAGGGCGCGGGCCAGATCCTTATCCACCGCCGGGCCGGCGATCCAGACCACCGGCTGCATCAATGTATCCACCCCCTTGATGCCAGGGTAGGCCCCATCGTCGATATGGCCGACGGAACCGAACGGATGCAGGCCGGACAGGCGGCCCACCGCATCACCGGCCACCGGCAACAGGCGCAGAGGCGGGGCATCAGTGCGGGCGGTCAGATCGGCCAAAGCGGCATCGGGCACAGCGGCGATGCGGAACAGCGCATCCAGCTTGCCATCGGCCAGCGCTGCCAGCGCCTCCTCCCCCGCCAGTTCCACCCCCCGGATATCCTGGCGGCGCAGGCCATGGGCGGACAGGGTGCGGTCGGCCAGCAGCCGGGCGGGGCTGCCGGCGGGGCCGATGGCCACGCGCTTGCCCTTCAGCCCGGCAATGCTGTCGACCCTGGCATCGGTGCGCACCAGCACATGCAGCGCCTCGTCATACATTTCCCCCAGAATGGTGATGTTGTCGGGGTTGGCGGATTGGCAGCGCGCGGCATAGACACGGTCGGCCGGCACCAGCCCGGTTTCCAGGCGACCCGTTGCCACATCGGCCACGATATCGGCACTGCGCGCTTGGGCTTGGGCCAGCGCCACCATGCCAGGCACGCCGCAGGCCCGGTCATCGGCACAGGCCGGCATTCCCGGCGGGCGCGACAGCATGGCGGCCAGGGAGGCGCCCATGTCAAAGCCCCGCTCGCCGGTTTCCACCACGCCAATGCGCAGATAGCGCACCACCAGATCGGGATCAGCCGGCGGACGCGCCAGAGCAGCCAGACCCAGCAGGGGCAGGCAAAGGGGAAGGATCAGCCAGGATTTACGGGACATGGGTGCGAAACGCCGGGCGCAGCCAAAGTTGGCCCACATCGCCCGGAACTCAAGGGTAAGTCAAATGCCGCCAGCGGATGGCAGCAATCTCCCGCTATCGGTCGGATATCACAGGGGCACTTGACGATTTGTAAAGTTTCGCGCGGGGCGTTGTGTGCCCCGTCACCCTGCCTTGTCGCAGGTTGCACGATCATCGGACAGCGGGCGGCAGGTCAGGCCGCCATTGCTTTTGAAATTATTGTTGCCGGTGCGGCGGACGGAAACATTGTTGGTGAACTGCACCCAGCCGGCACTGCCCCAGTGCGAACTGATGCCGTTGGAAAAGGACAGGGCACCGTTCTGGCCCTTATAGACGGTGGTGCCGTCCATATAGCGGATGCGCCCTTCCTCATCCTCCGTCGCCACGGCACCATTGCTGCATTTCACCACCGGGGTAGCGGCCGCGTGCCGTTCGCAGGTCAGCGGGGACTGCCCGCCGGAGAGGATCATGGCGTAAAGCGCCACTTCGAACACGTTGAGAGCCATCCGCCATCCCCTTCCCGTTATTGTTCAGCAGCGGCGACCGTCGCCGCGCGGCATGTGCCGCGTTAAGCCAAGCCGTTGGCATGTTGGCACCGGCGATTGAGGGCCGTGATCATTTTGATCACGGCAACTTAAACTCACTTACCTGCCACGATAAAAAGTCGCCGGAACGGGAACAAGCTGTTGCCGTCCCTCTCTGTCGGATAGGCCGCCCTTAGCCTTTCGGCATAGAGATCGCGGAAGGTGGCGGCCATATCCTCATCCAGCCGGGCCATGACCGGCAGCAGGGTGGTACCCTTCACCCATTCCAGCACCGGATCGGTGCCGGGCAGGACATGCAGATATTCTGTTTCCCAGATATCAATCTGTCGGCAATGCGGGCGCAGCAGCCGGTAATAGGCATCGGCCGCCTGCACGGTTTCATGGTGCAGCGCCCCTTTCAGCGCCTCGGCCCAGGGGCCGTCACTGGCCAGTTCCTGCAAAATCCGGTGCGAAGGGGCGTTGAAATTGCGCGGCATCTGTATTGCCAGCACGCCATCGGCCGCCAGGGCGCGGGCCAGTTGCGGGAACAGGGCGTGATGATCGGGCAGCCAGTGCAGGGCCGCGTTGGAAAAGATCAGGTCGACCGGCCGGCCCGGCCGCCATTGCGCGGCATCGCCTAGTTCCCAGGTGATGCCGGACGGCTCGGCCGCCGCCTTGGCCAGCATGACCCGGTCATTATCCACGCCGGTAACGCGGGCGCGGGGATAATTCTGCCCCAGCAGCCGGGTCAGATAGCCGGTGCCGCAGCCCAGATCGACAATCTGGTCAGGTTCCAGCGGCGGGATGGCGGCCAGCAGGTCCAGGCCCGGCCGCTCCCGGGCGGCGCGGAAAAGCTCATATTGTGCTGGATTCCAGGCCATGATGTCCCTTTGCTGTTGCCTGTGCCGCCGGCACGCCGATCAGGGCGCGCACCGGCAGATGGTCGGATGCCAGCCGCGTCTGGCGGGTGCGGATGGCACCGTACCCCGCCAGACGCAGATCGGCCGACACAAAGATACGATCCAATCGCAGCGTCGGCAACTTGGCGTGAAAGCTGCGCGGGGCGGCGCAATCCGGCAGGCGGGCGGAAAGCCGGCGCAGACAGCGGGCGGACGGCAGCCATTCATTCAGATCGCCCATGAATATGGTGGGCAGCGGCGGCACCCCCTCCAGATAGGCCAGGATGCGGGCCACCTGGGCATTGCGCTCCCACGGGTCCAGCCCGAAATGCGCCACCATCACCCGCACTTCCACCCCCGGCGCCAGTTCCAGCCGGGTGGCCAGGGCGCCGCGCGGTTCCCGCATCCGCTCCGACAGGTCGATCGGGTCCACCCCCTTGACCGGCAGGCGGGTCAGCAGCGCATTACCATAATGGGCGCTGCGATGGTGCTTGGTGGGGCCGGCCAGCGCCCGCATCCCCGTCTGTTCGGCCAGATAGGCGAACTGATCCAGCCCCATTTCCCCGCGATGGTGCCAGCCCACCTCTTGCAGGCCGATGGCATCCACCCCCAGCCCCCGGATCACCTGGGCGATGCGGTCGGGCGCGAAGCGGGCATCGATGCCCACACTGGAATGAATGTTCCAGGAGGCGATATGCAGGGGCAGATGGGTGTCCGGCAGGGCCTGATGTCGCTCATCGGGAATCGGTTCCCGCCCCGGCCGATCCTGGCCCTGCCGACCGCGCAGCCGGTTCAGCAGGGCAATGGCGGGGGCGATGCGGCGGGGGGTGGGGGCGTGGCTCATGCGGTGTTTCCGGTGCTGGATAAACAGCATCATAACGCCATTACATGGCATGTCGCGCCACGACCGCGCATAAAAAAAGGCGTCCGGGCCGGAGCCAGACGCCTTTGAAGCAGCCATCGCCCGTCCAGGACGGGCGATGGGTGACCAGACCGATCAGGCAGCCTGCTTGCGCTGTTCACCAGCAGCAACGAAGGTGCGGATCATCGTCTCGATGATCTCGGCCATTTCTTCGTTGGACTGCGCGGTGACCAGGAAACGGTCAACGACGATGGCGTCTTCCGACCAGGTGGCGCCAGCGGCTTCCAGTGCCGCCTTGACGCTTTCCGGACCGGTGACGGCGCGGGTCTTCACCCGGTCGGCCACGGCCAGCAGTTCCACGCCACGGCCAAAGGCGGCGACGCCCTTGCCGGCATCCATGAAGCTGCCGATGATGCGGCGGGTGTGCGGGTTGCTGGCCAGCTTGGCCACCGAACGGTCACCGCCCGGCAGGACCAGCAGGTCGAAATCCGCGGCCAGAACATCGCCGACATGGCGGTCGGTGGGGAAATAATGGCCCCAGGCGGCGCCGTGCCAGCCATTCACCAGGCCCTGCTCGGGGGAGATGATCTTCGGCTTGGCGCCAGCCTTCAGCAGGGCGCGCTGCGGCTCGGTCATTTCCAGCTCTTCGAAGCCGTTGGCCACGAGGATGGCAATGTTCTTTCCGGCAAGCAGTTGATCGGTCAAGGTCTCGTCTCCTTCAAGTTGGTCCGTCCGGGTCTTCGGCTGCCATGCCCCCATGGGGTGGACAGGGAAGACGGGACGGCGATGCCACGGCCGGGCCGTGGCACAAATTGCGCGTCATGCCGAAATTAGCGCCGATGCCCGCGCGACCGGTGGCCAGGGGAGATATGGGCCGAACGGCCGATCTGTTCCCACCCGGCAATTGCGGGGTGGGGCGGCCATGGCACCCCCCGGCTCCAGCCTGGGAACGGGGGCGGTTTACGTCTTTTTCTGCATGACGCGCTAATTGGCCTTTTGGCGGCGCAACGTCAATCCGCAATTCAGGTAGGGCAGCCATCCCGAAGGCTGCTGTGCGGGAAATGAAAGCCGGTCCCGCACTGGCTGGGCGACTTTATCAGTCGGTTTTCGGCCGCTCAACGCTGAGGGCGCCGCACCATGACCAGATCCAGACCATCCTCCCGATCCGCCATGAATCCGGCGCGCTGCAACATGCCGGTGGCGGGGTTATCATAGAAGATGGCGGTGCTGATGCTGTCGCCCGCCATATCGGCCAGGGCGCAGATGGCGCGCAATGCCTCCGCCCCCAGCCCCTGGCCGCGTCGCGCCGGCAGGATCACCAGTTCCAGCAGGGTCATCCGCCCCCTGGCATGGCGGTCCAGCACCACCAGACCCACCGGCTCGCCCTTGTTGAACAGCAGCAGGGTCGCAGCCTCTGGATGGCCGCGCCGGTAAAGGTTCAGCCTTCCTTCGACCTGGACCGTGATCATCATGCCGCGCGCGGCCGGGGGGGTGCTGCTCAGCATCTCCTCCGCGTCGGCATGGATGATGCGGCGCAGCGCAGGCCGGTCGCTGGGCAGGGCAATCTGCACAGACAAGCGTTCAAACCGGGCGGCCAGCAAGGCCGCGAGATCTTCGTCAAGCGCGTCCAGCATCTGACACCGAATAGGGAATGACCATATCAGGCTACACGCATAGCGCGTCCGCCTCGCCCTGACCTGTGAACTGCTTCACAGGTCAGGGAAACCTTTTCCCGTTGGTGTCGGCGGCAGGATCAACCGGCAGCGGGCAGGGGATGGTCGCGGAAGCGCTGGCGCAGATCGGTTTTCAACAGCTTGCCGGTTGCGGTATGCGGCAGCGACTCGACAAAAACAATGTCGTCGGGCAGCCACCATTTGGCAACTTCTCCGTCCAGGAAACGCATCAGCTCGGCGCGTTCCACGCTCTGCCCCGGCTTGCGCACCACTACCAGCAGGGGGCGTTCCACCCATTTCGGGTGCGGCACCCCGACCACGGCGGCTTCCAGCACTGCCGGATGGCCCATGGCGGCATTTTCCAGATCGATGGAACTGATCCATTCGCCGCCAGATTTGATGACATCCTTGGCCCGGTCGACGATGCTCATCGCCCCGTCCGGGCCGATCACCGCGACGTCGCCGGTGCGGAACCAGCCATCAGGGGTAAAGGCGCCGTTATTGGCCTTCTCGTCCTTGTAATAGGCCTTGGTGATCCAGGGGCCGCGCACCACCAGTTCGCCATAGGCGGTGCCGTCGTGCGGCTGGTCGGCACCATCCGGCCCGATGATGCGCATTTCCACGCCATAGATCGGGCGGCCTGCCCGCATCTTGGCATCATGCTGCTGTTCCAGCGGCAGGGTTGTCTCTGCCGGGGACAGGGTGCCGATACTGCCGACAGGCGACAGTTCCGTCATGCCCCAACCCTGGAAACAATCGATGCCGTGGCTTTCAAACTCTTCCAGCATGGTGCGCGGCATAGCCGATCCGCCCACCGTCACCGCCTTCAGGCTGCTGAAGCGGGCGCCGCTGCTGCGCAGATGCGCCAGCAGCCCCAACCAGACGGTGGGCACGCCGGAGGAGACGGTGACCTTCTCCGTCTCCATCAATTCATAGATGCTTTTGCCATCCAGCCGGGGCCCGGGCAGCACCAGCTTGGCCCCGATGATGGCGGCGGCATAGGGATAGCCCCAGGCATTGGCGTGGAACAAAGGCACCACCACCAGCACATTGTCGCGCGCCCGCACCCCTAAGCCGGCAATGACGCCGAAGGCGTGCAGCACCGATGAGCGATGGCTGTACAGCACGCCTTTGGGGTTGCCGGTGGTGCCGGATGTGTAGCAGAGGCCGCAGGCCGTATTCTCATCGAATTCCGGCCAGTCATAGCTTTCCGGCTGGGTTTCCAGCAACGTTTCATAACAGAGCAGGCGGGGGATCGGGCTGCTGGCCGGCATGGCGGCGGCCGGGGCCAGCACCACTACCCCCTCCACCCCCGTCAGCCGGGGCCAGAGCTGTTCCAGCAGCGGCAGGAACATCGGATCGATGAACAGCCAGCGATCCTCCGCATGGTTGATGATATAGACGATCTGGTCGGGGAACAGGCGCGGGTTGATGGTGTGGCAGATGGCGGCGATGCCGGGCAGGGCGTAATAAAGCTCCAGATGCCGGTGATCGTTCCAGGCCAGGGTGCCCACCCGATCCCCGGCTGCTACGCCCAGGGATTTCAGCGCATGGGCCAGTTTCTGCGTGCGGACCCAGGCATCACGCCAGCAATAGCTGTGCGGTACCTCTGTGGCGAAACGGGCAGTAATGATCTGGTCGCCATAATTCTGCGCCGCATGGCGCAGCAGACCGGTCGTCAGCAGCGGCCGGTCCATCATCAAACCCTGCAACATACGCTATCCTCCCAGTGCCGTTATTTTTGGCTTTGCTGAGGGATAGAGTGGGGCCGTGGAGATGCTTTTTCCAGGGTAAATTTAAACGCTTGTTCCATTTCCCCGCTTGTAAGGCGGCGGTCGCCATTTGGTATCAGGTGATCTGGGAAAGGATTTCCTCAAGCTCGTTGAAGTCCGGCATATATTCGGTGGGTACTTTCTTACGCGCCGCCTCAATGGAAACCTGCGGGGCGTAACCGCCCAGATGGGCGACGATGGCGGTTTTGATGACGCCATAGAACTGGCTTTCCTCATCCGCGATGCCCTTCAGCCGGCCAGCGATGGGGGCGGCCAGACAATAGGCCAGGAAGATGCCCATGAAGGTGCCGACCAAGGCGCCGCCGATCAGTTTGCCCAGCACTTCCGGTGGCTCGGTGATCGAGCCCATGGTCTTGATGATACCCAGCACGGCCGCCACGATACCCAGCGCCGGCAGCGCGTCGGCCAGACCCTGGATGGCGTGGGAGGAATGCTGATCCTCATGCTTCATCTTGTCGATCTCCTGCTCCATCAAGGTTTCCATTTCGATGGGGTTATCCACCCCAATGGAAAACATGCGCAGGTAATCGGCAATGAATTTAACCGTCGTCTCACTCTTCATCACCGCCGGATAGGCGTTGAAGATATTACTCTCCATCGGCTTTTCGATATGCTGTTCAATGGCCAGCACACCCTTGCTCTTCATCGTCTTCAGGATTTGATAGAGCAGGGAGAGAAGCTCGATATATTCTTTCTTATGAAAACGCGATCCGCCGAAGATCTTCTTGATATCCTTGCCCGAGGCCTTGACCGTATGGGCATTGTTGGTGATCAGGAAGGAGGAGACGCCGGAGCCGCCGATGATCATCACTTCCTTCGGCATGGCCTCAATGATGATGCCCATCTTGCCGCCGAAGATGACATAGCCACCAAAGACGCAGAAGAACACGCCGACCAGACCGATAATGGCGAACATACAATGCCCCGGTAGTAGAGGGATGGCATCCCGAAGAAAACCCGCCAGAGGGTAAACCAAAGGGGGGCCAAAACCAACCGGCCATCGGGTCAGGTCGCAGGGGCATATCGTCCACCTGACGGGCATGGCGGCGGCACCGGCAGGGCGCAGCGGGTTGGTTGGGGAATGATGTGGCAAACCGGTGCAAAGGCCGCTCGCCTGACCGGCCTCCTTTCCGTTCCCTCAACCCTCCGTCAAAGGTCTGCCCCATGCGGAAATATCTTCTGCCCCTGGCTCTCGCGCTTGGTCTGGCCCTGCCCAATGCTGCCTTGGCCGGTCCGCCCGTGACGGCGGCGGTGGGCGCTGGCTGGGGCATGGCCGACACTCTGCCCAAGGTGCGCGTCTCCTATCCCGGCGGGGTGGTGGCCATCCCGGACCTCACCTATGCCGTGCTGCCCGGCTATCGCCCGCTGACGCTGGACATCTATATGAAGACGGGGGCCAGCAAGCGGCCGCTGCTGGTCTATATCCATGGCGGCGGCTGGGCCATGGGCACGTCGCGCCAGCTGGCGGCCTTTGCCGATTTTCCCGCCGTGCTGGCCGATATGGCGGCGCGCGGCTATGCCGTGGCGGCGGTGAATTACCGGTTGAAGGCGGAGGCGATCTATCCGGCCCAGGCGCAGGATGTCGACAGCGCCATCCGCTGGCTGCGCGCCCATGCGGCGGATTATGGCATCGACCCCGCCCGCGTCGGCGTGTTCGGCGATTCGGCGGGCGGGCATCTGGCAGCCATGGCGGCGGTGGATTGTGACCGGTCGGTACCACTGGAAAAGGGTGATTGCGTGCAGGCTTCCGTGCCCTGGTACGGCATCTATGATTTCACCGTCACCGACCGGCCCCGCCCGCCGGAAGATTTCAAACCGATCCATGATTTCCTGGGCTGCAAGGATGCGGCTGATTGCGTTGAGGAGATCAAGGCCGTCGGCCCGATCAATTATGTCGATGCGCAAGACCCGCCGATGCTTTTGCTGCATGGGCAGGCCGACGCGGCGGTGCCGGTGATCCAGGCCCGGGTAATGCTGGAAAAACTGCGCGCCGCCGGGGTGTCGGCCCGGTTGGTGGAATATCCCGGTGCGAACCATGGCTGGATGTCTGCCACCCCGGAAGCCACCCGCGACACCCATCTGAAGGCTCTGCAGGCGACATTGGATTTCTTCGACGCGGTGCTGGGCAACAGCGTCACGCCGTAACAACCGCTTGCATCATGCCGCAGCACCCACGGGCCAGCGGTCGCTGGCCTCCAAGGGGCATGATCCAAGCCCCTTGGTATCAGTTGTCGGCGTATGTGTCGCGCAGGCGGGGGGCGTCGTTGATGGTTTGGCGCAGATTGGCCGTTTCCCGGTTGTTGGGGCTGGAGGCCATGTCGGCGCGCGACAAGACGCCATCGCCACGCGGTTCTGCCTTGGGTGGTGTACCGAATTTGGCGCGCAGCCTTGCATATTCCTGACGGTGGTAATCGTCGGATTCCTGGAATCCCGGCTCCCCATTGCGGGGGGCTGTCACAATCACCGCGTCCTCCTGCTCGGCAGGGGTGCCGGGTGGTGGTGGTGGCGGCTCATTGGCGGCCAGGGCCGGCAGGGCAATGCCCAGCAGCAGCCCGGTCAGGGGCAGGACAACGAACCGATGCCATGACGGCGCGAAGGCAAGCATCCGCATTTTCTGGTCCTTTCCCGTCTGCACCATCCCTCAATTAAAGATGGGGACGGGCAGGGGATTTGCCATCCCCCCTGTCTTTCACGCCGGGGGAGGCGATTCCCGCCGCGCTGCGTCAGTCGCCACCGTTCCATCAGTCAAGAATTTTGACCGATGGGATCATTCCTGCCAGTCACCCAGCAGCGGGCGCATCCGCAGGCTTTCTTTGTTGCGTACCCGCACCTTGCCATGCACGTGATCAGGTTTGGCATCACGCGGACCGCCCACACGCACCGGCCGTTCAGCAAAGCGGCCCAGGGAAATCATGCGGTCATAGGTGACGATGGCGGCGGCCACGGCGACATTGACGCAGAATTTGGTCGGGATCTTCACCACATGGTCACAGCGGGCCAGCATGGCGGGGGAGAGATCGCCCCGTTCCGAGCCGAACACATAGGCTGCGCGCAGCGGGTGGCGGAAGCTGGGCAGTTCCGCCGCATCGTCGGTCAATTCGCAGCCCACCAGCTGGCAGCCGGCGGGTAACATCATCTCGGCAATGGAATCCCAGCCGTAATAGGGGACATGTTCCACCCCGCCCGACGTATCGGTACGCCGCAACGCGTCCACATCCACCACGCCATTGACGGTGAACACGAAGCTGGCACCAAAGGCATGGGCGGTGCGCATGATGGTGCCGACATTGCCGGATTTGCTGATACCCTCTGCGCCCAGGGCGAAATAACCACGCATGATGACCTGACAGGATGATTTAAAGGGGAGCTGCTGCCAGTCCTTGGCACGGGGACGGCCCTTGGGGCAAGGCCCCGCCCCGCCCTGGTGGTCCGACATGCTTCTATGACATTTCCCCCACCGAGAGCGGCGGGTTGATGGGCAGATGGATCAGGAAGCGGGTGCCATGGCCGGGAATGCTGGCCAGATCAATATCGCCGCCCAAGGCCCCGGTGACCAGATTATGTACGATATGCAGCCCCAGCCCGGTGCCGCCGCTGTCCCGCCGGGTGGTGAAGAAGGGATCGAAGGCCTTGGCCTGCACTTCTGCCGACATGCCGATGCCATTATCGGTGATAGCGATGGCCAGCCGGTCCATGCCCGCCCGCCCGGCGGCGATCAGAATCTGCGGCGCTTCCACCCCGGCAAAACCATGCACCACGGCATTCTGCACCAGATTGGTCACCACCTGCGACAGCAGCCCCGGCATGGTGGTCAGCATCAGCCCCGGCTGGGCATCAATGGCCACCTTTACCCGGCTTTCGCGCAGCATCGGGTCCAGGCTGCGCACCACATCGGCCAGATAGGCAGCCAGATCCAGGGTGCGCGTCGCCTCGCTGCTGCGATCGGCGGAAACCTGCTTGAAACTGCGCACCAGTTCGGCGGCCCGTTGCAGGTTGCCGGTCATGATACGCAACCCCTCCTGCAGCTTTTCCAGGAACTGGTTCATGGAAACGCGGGTCAACGCCCCGGCCTGGAAAGTATCGGCGACCTGCTCCCGCTCCTCCTCCAGATGGGTGGCCAGGGTGAAGGCGACGCCCAGGGGCGTGTTGATCTCATGCGCTACCCCGGCCACCAACTGGCCCAGAGAGGCGTGCTTTTCCTGCTGCACCAGCCTGTTCTGTGTCAGGCGCAGTTCCGACAGGGTGCTGTCCACCCTGGCATAGGCGGCAGCATTGGACAGCGCGATGGCACCATAGGCGGACAGGCTGCGGAAGATCAGCCGCTCCCGCTCCCCATAGGCGTTTTCCTGCGTCGATTGTACCGTCATCACCCCGATCAACCGGCTGCCTGCCAGCAGCGGGGCCAGCAGCAGGGTGCGCATGAAGCGGGTGCCGGGAATATGCGAAGGGGCGTCGGTTTCATGGGCACTGCGCTGGATCAGCAGTTCCTGCCGGTCGCGGGCGCAGCGGGCCACGACAGAGACGGGATCGGACAGGCTGCGCCAGATGGTGGGCAGGGGCCGCCCCAGTTCCAGCCCATAGCGCAGCTCCAGATGCTCGCCCCCATCATCCATCAGATAAAGCGCGAAGGAATCGAAAGCCAGCAGGGTGCCGGCATGGCGGTGCAAGGCGTGGAACACCGCGTCGGCGTCCAGTTTGGCTGTGATCTGCTGGCCGATGCGGCCCAGTAATTCCAGCGTCTGGGTCGCCTCATGCAGGGCGGCGGCACGTGCTGCCTCCGCTGCGGCCAGATGGCGGTGATACTCGCCCTCCGCTTTCAGTCGCTCCGTTTCAAAGCTGGCCTGCATGGCCAGCAGCCGGTCGCTCACCTCCCGGCTGCGCAGCAGGCCGCGGGCCTGGCAGGCCCGGCGCTCAAAGGCCAGCGCCTGCCCCAGATCGCCCGCTGCCTCATAGGCCGCAGCCAGGGCTGAGAGCAGGTTGGCCGGCACCGTATAGCCCTGAATCGACTCGGCCAGTGCCAGTGCGCGGGACAGCAGATGGATGGCTGTGGTGTGATGGGGGGCCAGGTCCGGCACCGGGGGCGGCAGATCGGGGAAGCGGCGATGCAACTCCGCCTGCGCCATCAGCAGTTCGATCTCCCGCCAGCGATTGGCGCAACCCGCCAGCAGCGCCGTCGCCTCGGCCATCGCAGCGGCGGCTTCCTCCCGCCGACCCAGGGCAGACAGGGCGCGGGACCGACCGGTCGCGGCTTCGGTCTGCAGGTCTGCCTGTTCCAGCTCTGCGGCGATATCCCCCATGCTTTCGAACCAGCCCAGGGCCAGAGCCGGTTCCCCGACCTCCATATCCAGATCGCCCAGATGCTGGCAGCAGATGGCATAGTTGCGGGACCGGCCCAGCGGGGTCAGACAATCCAGCGCTTCGGTCAGCAATTGCCGGGCGCGGCCGGTCTGGCCCAGACGGCGCAGCGTGTCACCCAGCCCGCGCAGGCATTGGCCAAGCGCTGCCGGCCAGCCGGTGCCGCGCGCCAGTTGATGTGCACGCTCCCGCCAGACAAACTCCGCCACATAATCATTGAGGTTGGAGAAGGCACCGGCGGCATTGGCGGCCAGCATCACCGCCAGCCGAATCCGCCCGGCCAGCAAGGCCAGATCACAGCCGCGCTGATAATGGCGCTGGGCGGTCAGGAAATTGCCGCGCGCAAATTCCAGCCCGCCATGGCAATAGGCGACCACCGCGTCCAGCCCCGGATGTTCCAGCCCCGGCACCACCGGCAGTTCCGCCAGCCACTGTTCTGCCGCCGCCTCGGCATCCTCTGACAAGGCGTCGCGGGCCATCCAGGTGCGGGCGATGCGCTGACGCATCCTGTCGCCGCTATGCTGATAATGTTCCCAACCCCGCCGATGGGCGCTGATGCGCCGCCGGGACTGGCCCTGGTCGAAGGCCAGCAGCGCTTCCACCATGCAGGCATCCCCCGCCCCCAACGGGTCATCGATCTCCCGGAAGCTCTCCTGGGCACCGGCCAGCATCGCCTCCGCCCCCGCCAGATCGCCCAGCAGCAGCCGGCATTCCGCCTTGGTCAGCAGCAGGCGCGCCGTCAGGCGCCGCAATTCCCGCTCCTGGGCGCAGGAGGCGTGGTGCAGCAGGTCCATCGCCTCGTCCACCATCGCCATCGCCGCGTTGGTGTCGCGCTGGCGCTGGTACCAGGCCAGCGTCGTCAACAGCACCAGCCGTTCCAGCGGGTCATGGCTGTCGGCAAGCTGGTTCTCTGTCACCAGCACCTGCTCGGCCAGTCCATGCAGATCCAGATGCCCGACCAGGGGCCGGTAATCGATCGGAACGATGCTTAACGGATTTGTTGCAGCGGATGAGTCAGAGGGGGAGGGGCCGCCTGGTGCTGCCCCTGGTATCCCGGAATCTTCGCCCATCATCCCGCCGTTTGCCATGGCGCTTCCGCGATCCGTTACCAACCGGGCTTACGGCGCCGCGCCGACCCTTCGGCTTAAGGTTGCATTTTATTCAAAATCTTTGCAACCCATGCATAAGGCTTAAGATACCATTGACCATGGTCGATGGTCATTGGAAATGAATGATGTTTCAAAACCGTTTGGGGTGCGCGGCCACCGGTCATGACCCGTGGCCTTGAGACGATCATCGGCTGAACAAAAAGGCCCCGCCGGTGGCGGGGCCCTTGCAGTTTTTGGGGAAGAGATAATCAAGAGCGAGAACCTGAAAGGGCTCCGCCCCCGACCCCTGCCACCCACCAGGAGGGGCGGGGGAGGCGGGCCGGCATGGGCCGGGGACGGATACCCTGATCGCCAAAATCGATGGTCGGACGGGTGGGCGCCGTCCGCCGTCAACCCGATGCCGATGGGGCGTCGTATCGGGTGGCGATATTGCTTATACGTCACACTCAAGAAAAACATTCGCCGCTGTTGCAATTTTTTTCGGGCTTTTTTATGCAAGAGGGGAGGCCCCGGCCGACAGCTTCCCGCAGACCTGCCCGTATAAAGTCTGGGCAGCCGAACATGGCCGCACATCCAGACGGCTCTGACGGGAAGAGGTACCTGGCGGGGCACATGGAACCAAGGTGTGACGATGAAGGTTGCCGTGCCGACTCCCAAGGATGTGGTGGAGCCGTTGCTGGATGACGACACGCTGTTGGCCCGCATAGCCAACGGCGACAGGGTGGCGTTTGCGGTGCTGGCCAACCGGCACACGGCGCGGGCCCTGGCCGTGGCCCAGCGTATCCTGGGCAGTGCCGGGGAAGCGGACGAGGTGGTGCAGGAAGCTTGGGTGCGTGTGTGGGCGCGCGCCGGGCAATGGCAGGCGGGCGGCAGCGCCCGTTTTTCCACTTGGCTGCACCGGGTGGTGGTCAATCTCTGTATCGACCGCCGCCGCCGGCCGGGCTTCGCCCCGCTGGAGGATGCCCCGGAAATGGCCGATCCGGCACCGGGTGCGGAATCCGTGATTGCGCGGCGGGAAATGTCGGCACAAATGGCATCGGCCATGGCTGATTTGCCGGAACGGCAGAGGGCAGCCATTTCCCTGTGCTATTATGAGGAGATGAGTGCTGCGGAGGCGGGACGGGTGATGGAGCTGTCCGTCCCCGCCGTCGAGTCGCTGTTGGCACGGGCACGACGCGCCTTGCGCGGTCGGCTGGCAGCGATGGGGGTCACCGGGGTGGGGGAGAATGAAGGATGAACCGAACAGACAGGATGGCTGAACCCGAAACGGGCGCCATGAATTTGGCCGCCTTTCGGGAGATGCTGGATATGCATGGCGCGGCCATGCGCCGCTGGCCGGCCGTACAGCGCGCGGCCGCGCAAGCGCTGCTGACCCGTTCCAACGCGGCGCGGGTGGCCTTGCGGGAAGCGGCGGCGCTCGATGCGCTGCTGGATGCCATGCCGGCGCCGCAGGTGGATGCCGCCCGGCTGGACCGGGTGGTGTCGGGCGCGCTGGCGGCATTGCCGCTGCCGGGGCCGGCGGTCAACAGTAACCGCAAACCGCAACGCCCGGCGTCCCGCTGGGGGCGGGGCCGATTGCTGGCGCTTTTATGGGGGCTGTTGCCCTCCCCCGGCTGGTCGCGCGCCGCCAGCCTGGCCAGCTGCACGGCCTTCGGCCTGCTGGTGGGGATGCTGACGCCGCTGCACGCCAGTTCCGCCAGCACCAAACCGTCGGGTGCCACCATGGCATCCCACGCTGTGGAGGAGACAGGCAGCAGCCTGCCCGCGCTTTTCCTGGCCCCCTATTCCCTGGAAAGCCTGTTTGAATGAGCGGCCAGAACCTGCTGCGGACCGCCCTGCTGGGGTCGGTCGGCCTGAACCTTTTCCTGCTGGGCATGTTGGTGCCGGACTGGCTGGGCCATAGCCGGCAGCAGGTGCCAGGCCCTGGCGGCCCCGGTATCACCGGCGCCATGCCGGGGCCGGCGCGTGACCTGATGCTGTTCCGCCAGTCGCTGAACGACCTGCCCCCCGCTGATGCGGATATTTTGCGTGACGTGCTGGAAAAAGGTGGCGGCCGGTTCAGGCTGGCCGGGCCGGAGGTGCGGGGCCAGTTTGAAACCATGCTGGAACTGATGAAGGCGGACCCGTTCGACGCCCCGGCCCTGCTGGCCGCGTTCGAGCAACTTTCCGCCAAGCGGGACGTGCTTGACCGGGCGCGCGTGGCGGAACTGGTGGAAGCCCTGGCGAAAATGTCGCCGGAGGGCCGGCGCAAACTGGCCGACTCCCGCTTCTCCCGCCGGCTTGTCGAAGGTGGCGGGGCGGAGGGGGGACCGGGTGACGGGGTGGGCCCCCATCCCGGCGCCATCCCGATGAACCGCGACCACATGCTGAACCCACCGCCCCCACCACCGGGGGAGCCGGTGCAGCGGTAATTGCTGCCGGGCCGCTCATTGTCTGCCTGAAAAGTTATCGTGCTTTTCGAACTCTTACCATTTCCCCACCGTCATTCCCGCGAAGGCGGGAATGACGGTTAAGTGAGAGGCCTTCCCCGATTGCGCGGGGGAGGCAGGGAAGTGACAGGCGGGTCAATCTACACAAGCGCGGAACGAAAAAGGGCCGTTGCCCCCTACCCTTTCTTCGGCACACCGCGCGCCAGCGGGTGGTGGCGTTCCACCGTCTGTTTCAGCCGTTCGCCCACCACATGGGTGTAAATCTGGGTGGTGCCGATATCGGCATGGCCCAGCATCTTCTGCACCGAGCGCAAATCCGCCCCATGGTCCAGCAGATGAGTGGCAAAGCAATGGCGCAGCACATGCGGGCTGACCTTGGACGGGGGCAGTCCCGCCTCCATCGCCAGTTCCTTCAGCAACTGGCCGAAACGCTGGCGGGTCAGCACCCCCGCCGCCGCGCGGGAGGGGAACAGGTAATGCTGCTGCTTGCTCTCTCGCCCCGGTGTCATGAAATAGGGCCGGTCGGGCAGATAGGCCGTCAACGCCTCGCGTGCCGGCACGGAAAGCGGCACCAGCCGTTCCTTGCCCCCTTTGCCGCGCACCACCAGGGCGCGGCCATCGCGCATCAACGCCGCCACCGGCAACCCCACCAGTTCGGACACGCGCAGGCCGGTGGCATAGAGGATTTCCAGCAGGGCATTCAGCCGCCGCCCCTCCGGCGCGCCCCGGCGGGCGGCGGCGGCCAGCAGGGCCACCACATCCGCCTCCCCCAATATCTTGGGCAGCGGCCGGCCCTGGCGTGGGGTGTCCAGCACAGAGGCCGGGTCTTCTGCCCGCACCCCTTCCGACACCAGGAACTTATAATATTGCCGCAGGGCCGACAGCCGCCGCGCCACCGTGCGCACGGATGATTTTGCCTTCACCTGATCGGCGGCCAGATGGTCCAGATAGGCCCGCAGATCATCGCTGCTGGCCCGGTCCAGCGCCGGGCGGGCATGGGCGGCCAGGAAGGCGGCGACATCGCCCAGATCGCGGCGATAGGCATCACGCGTATTGGCGGAGGCGGCCCGTTCCGCCACGATCATGTCGAGAAACCCATCCACCCAGGGCGGCAGCGGGGCCGGCGCCTTGCGCGGGCGGCCGGGGCGTGCCTTGGCCCCGGCCGGTTTTTCCCCCGTTGTCGCCATGGCTCAGCCGACCGGACGCAGCAGAGTGGCCATGGCCTCCACCGCGATGCGGCGGGCCTGATCCTTCAAGCCGGCACGGTTGAGATTGGCGACAATCTCAGCAATATCCGTCGCCGCCGCACCCGCCACCCCTTCCGGCCCCAGCAGCGCCACCGCATCCAGCCAGACCGCCGCCTTGGATTTGCCACCCACCGGGCTGCCATCGGCGAAGGGGGGAAGCGGATCTGGCGTGCGTTCCAGGGCCGACAGGATCAACAGCACCTGATCGGCCTGATCGCGCGCAGCATTGCCGCCCAGATCGCGCAGCCAGCGGGTCTTGTCGATCTCCACCTCCCGCACCAGCCCATAGGCGGCGGCCAGCGGCCAGAGCCGGGCAAAGGCCCCTTCATCCTTGTTGGCGTTGTAGTCATCGCGGGCCAGGGTGATCCAGGGGGCCGCCGCCTTGGGATCATCCTGCAGCAGGGCCAGCCGGGCCACCAGCGGGGCCACCACGGCAAACCCCACCGTCAGGCGGAAATCCGCCGTCTGTTCCAGCAGCAGCCGGCCATAGGTACCCGCCTGCTGGCTGGTGCTGCCGGCCAGCATGGCGGCCTTGAACAGGCCGGCCTTGGCGGCAGGGGTCGGTTCGGCGCGCAGCGCCTTCACCAGTTGGGCGCGGAACAAAGGGGTGGCCTTGCGGGCGGCGGCCGCCGTCATGGCCTTGGCATCACCGCCTTCCACCTGTTCATAAAAGGCGGCCAGGGCCGCGGCCTCCATGCCGCCCAGCACGGCAGCGCGTTCCGCAAACCCCACCCGCTGCACGAGCGGGATTTGCTCGGCCCGCGCCAGAGCCGCCAGGGGACCAACAGCGGCCACCTTCAGATCCGGCGGGGGCAGGCGACCGGATGCCAGCATCAGCGCTAGTTGCGCCGGGCTGGGTTCCGTCACCCCCTTCACCGGGGTTTTCTGCCCGGCGGCGGCCGTTTCGGTCAGGCGGAAGAAAATATCGTCCTTGTCGCCCTGTTCGCGCAGGATATCGATGCCCAGCAGGGCCATGTCGGTATTGCCGGCACCGATCTGGCAGACCATCTGCCACTTCTGCCAGGAAGCATGGTTGAACCGGCCGAGAAATTCGCCGACACGGGCGCAGGCCCGTTCGCGGTCGCCGGCCAGCCAGGTCAATTCCATCCAGGCCGTGGCCGTCGCTTCGTCCTTCAGCGGTTCGTTGGTCATGTCCAGCAGGGCGTCGGCCCCGGACAGATCACCAATACGGGTCAAGGCTTCCACCCGCAGGGCGACCAGACTGCGCGCCGCCGGTTCCCCGGCGGGCAGGTCTGCCACGCTCAACAGCAGCCGGCGGGTGCCATCGCGCAGCGCGGGGGAGGTCAGGCCGGCCGGGATGCCCGCCAGCAGCGCTTCGGCCTCCATCCGGGAGGTGCCAGCCCACAGATCGGCGGGGAAGCCGCCTTCATTGGCGCGCAGGGTGCCAACCCCATCCGGGTCGGGGGCCTTCAACTCCTCCACAATCATGCCGCTGGGGGCGCGGGGGCTGGGGGCATCGCCGCCCGCCCCGTCCACCGGGGGAGTGTCCATTGGCAGTGCGCTGCGCCCGACCCCGTCGGTGACAGGGGCCGCCAGCGGATCGGGCGAGGGGCGGTCGGGCGAGGGGGTGACCGATGCCGGCAGCGGATCGGCCGGCCGGGACTGGGGGAACAGGGGCACAGGCGCCCCCGATTGCGCCAGGGCAGGACCGGCCAGCAGGCCCAGCGCCACCCCGGCCAGCAGCAGCGCCCGCACCGGCGCCCTGCGGCGATCAGCCGAACCGGTCATTCGGTATCACCCGTTCCACCGGCTGCGAGGGTGCCGGCATGTCCCAGGTGGCCAGGAAGGCGAAACCACCCACCCCCGTAACCAGGACCAGCAACAGCAGGATCGACAACAGCTTGCTCATGAACAACCGGTTCCAGGCGCGCCACGGAAAAGGAACGACCCCGCCCCCGGCGCGTCGTAACGGGGGCCGATCGGGCCGGTTGCCGGGCCCCCGCCACAGGGGCGGGGCCGGCCCCCCGGCCTTGGGGGATGCGGATGGCGGTCGGCCCATGCTATGGAAACCGCCGACACCGGCCAAGCCAACCCCGCCACCATACCGCCCGGTGCCGGGGCTGGCAACGCTGCCACATTCCGGCCGCCTTCATTGGATCAGAAAGCCCATGTCCGCCAAAAGCTCCGGCCCCGCCATTCCCAAGACCATCGTGCTGATCGGCCTGATGGGGGCCGGCAAGACCAGCATCGGCAAGCGGCTGGCCGCCCGGCTGGGCCTGCCCTTCGTGGATGCCGATCAAGAGATCGAACGGGCCGCCGGCTGCACCATCCAGGAAATATTCGACCGGTTCGGGGAGGCGGGGTTCCGCGACGGGGAACGCCGCGTCATCGCCCGGCTGCTGGAACAGCCGCCGGTCCAGGTGCTGTCCACCGGCGGCGGTGCCTTCATGGATGCGCAGACCCGTGCCATGATCCGCGACCATGGGCTGTCGGTCTGGCTGCGCGCCGACCTGGACCTGCTGGTCCAGCGCACGGCCCGGCGCGACCATCGGCCGCTGCTGCGCCAGGGCGAACCACGGGAGGTTCTGGGCCGGCTGATGGAAATCCGCTACCCCGTCTATGCCGAAGCCGACCTGACCGTGGATAGCGATGACAGCCCGCCCGACCAGACCACCGAACGGGTGCTGGCCGCCTTGCGCACCCATCTGGCGCTGGGGGACGGGGTTGCAGCCGATGGACTTCCCATCACCGCCCCGGATGCCTAATCTCACTCTATAAGAATATTACACTCCCCTGCCCGGAAAGTGCCCTTCCATGTCGCACCCCAGCACCAACCGCTGCATCGTTCCCGTCGCCTTGGATGACCGCGCCTATGACATCCATATCGGTGCCGGCCTGCTGGCCGATGCCGGGGCGCTGATCCAGGCGGTGGTGCCGGGCCGGCCGCTGGTGGTGCTGACCGACAGCCATGTGGCCGAACGGCACCTGTCGCCGCTATTGGCCTCCCTGGCTGCCAGCGGCGCCCGGGTGCTGGAACCGGTGGTGGTGCCGGCGGGGGAGGCATCCAAGGAAATGTCCCGCCTGGGCGAGGTGATGGACGCGCTGCTGTCGCGCGGGATTGAGCGCAAGACGGTGCTGGTGGCGCTGGGCGGCGGCGTGGTGGGTGATCTGGGCGGTTTCGCCGCCGCCATCGCGCTCCGCGGGCTGGATTTCATCCAGGTGCCGACCACCCTGCTGAGTCAGGTTGACAGTTCTGTGGGCGGCAAGACCGGCATCAACAGCCGCCATGGCAAGAACCTGATCGGCGCCTTCCACCAGCCGCGTCTGGTGCTGGCCGATACCGACACGCTGGCCACCCTGCCCAAACGCGAGGTGCTGGCCGGCTATGCCGAGGTGGTGAAATACGGGCTGATCGATAATCCCGGCTTCTTCCAATGGCTGGAAGAGCAGGGCCAAGCCATCGTGGGCGGTGATCCCGCCCTGCTGGCAGAGGCCATCCGCGTGTCCTGCTTGGCCAAGGCCGCCATCGTGGCGCAGGACGAAAAGGAATCGGGCCTGCGCGAACTGCTGAACCTGGGCCACACGTTCGGCCATGCGCTGGAGGCGGAGGCCGGTTATGGCGACGCCCTGCTGCATGGCGAAGCCGTTGCCATCGGCATGGTGATGGCGTTCGACCTGTCGGTGCGCATGGGCCTGTGCCCGGCCGAAGATGCCGCCCGCGCCCGCGCGCATCTGGCCGCCGTCGGCCTGCCGGTGACGGCGGCGCATCTGGGCGGTGGCACCTGGACGGCGGAAAAGCTGCTGGCCCATACGGCCAAGGACAAGAAGGTGAAGGATGGCCGCGTCACCTTCATCCTGACGCGCGGCATCGGCAAGGCCTTCCGCTGCGCCGATGTGGCGCTTGATGATGTGAAGGCGGTCTTCGCCGCTTCCCTGGCTGGGTGAGGATGACATGACCGCTGCTCCCTTCTCCATCCCCCGGTTGATCGGCCATCGCGGGGCTGCCCGCCATGCCCCGGAAAACACGCTCTCCGGGATGCGCACCGCCGCGCTGCAGGGCGCGCTGTGGGTGGAACTGGATGTGAAGCTGACGGCGGACGGCGTGCCCGTGCTGCTGCATGATGATGATCTGGACCGCACCACCAACGGCCATGGCCCGGCGGCGCAGATGGATTTCGCCGAAATGCGGAAGCTGGATGCCGGTTCCTGGTTCTCCCGCGAGTTTCGCGGCGAAAAGGTGCCGACCCTGGCGGAGGCGATCCAGGCGGCGCAATTGCTGGATCTGGGCCTGAACCTGGAAATCAAGCCCTGCCCCGGCCGCGATGAACAGACGGCGGGCATCGCCCTGTCGCTGGCGCTGGGCATGTGGCCGGCCGACCGGCCGCCACCGCTGATCAGCAGTTTTTCCGTGGAAGCGCTGGAAATGGCGAAAACCGTGGCCCCGCACTGGCCGCGCGGTTACCTGATTGATAAGGTACCGGCCAATTGGGCGGAGATTGCCGACCGGCTGGACGTCTCCACCATCAATATCAATGCGAAACGGGAAACGGCGGTAACCGTCGCCGCCTACCGCGCCACCGGCCGCCAGGTGCTGGCCTATACGGTGAATGACGCGGAAGAGGCGCGCCGCCTGTTTAGCTGGGGCGTCAAAGGCCTGTTCACCGACACGCCCAAGGGCCTGCTGCATGGACTGACGGGGCAGGGCTGAGGCGGTGAGCCCCTTTTTTTGCCTGCTCTGATCACCGTTTCTGCAACAGATCCCACTTGTTGCCATAGAGATCCTGGAACACGGCGACGCTGCCATAGGCTTCGTGCCTTGGTTCTTCCAGAAATGTCACCCCGGCGGCCCGCATGGCGGCATGGTCGCGGCTGAAATCATCGCTGTGCAGGAACAGAAAAACCCGGCCGCCGGCCTGGTTGCCGATGGCGGCTTCCTGCGTGGGCCCCACCGCGCGGGCCAGCAGCAGGCAGGTGGCATTATCGCCGCGCGGGGCCAGGCGCACCCAGCGCTTGCCGCCGCCCAGATCGCTGTCTTCCAGCAGGGTGAAGCCCAGCTTGTCGCGGTACCAGCCAATGGCCTCGTCATAATCGCGGACCAGCAGGGTCAGCGCACCCAGATGCGAGGCCATGGTCGGGTTGCTCCTCAATCAATGGAAATTGCGCCCTTCGCCAAACACCTTGGCGGCCATGGCATCGGGCAAAGGCGGGGGCAGGGGGGATGGCGGGGCGGCATCCTGCCGTGGCTCCCCCACCTGACGCAAGCCATGCAGGTGGACGGACAGGTCGGTCAGCTTTTCCGCCACCAGATGGATCACCTCGCCTTCCTTTTGCAGCCGGCCCCGGATCGCCATCAGGGTGGCGGCCATCAGGGGCCGGCGATAGCGTTCCTGGATGCTGGTCCAGACGATGGCATTGGCGGTGCCCGTCTCATCCTCCAGCGTCACGAAGATGACGCCCGATGCCGTGCCCGGCCGCTGGCGCACCAGCACCAACCCCGCCAGTTCCACCCGCCGCCCGTCGGGCAGGGTGCGCAGGTCTTCCGCCCGCACCAGCCCCAGCCCGGCGAGCGCCGGGCGCAGTAACTGCATCGGATGGGCGCGCAAGGTCAGTTGCAGGGTACGGTAATCGGCCCAGACCTGTTCGCCCACCGGGATGGGGGGTAGAATCACCTCCGGCTCGTCCCCCAGATCGGCGGGGGGCTGGTTGTCGCCAAAGCGCGCCGCTTCTTCCGCGATCAGGAACAAAGGCAGCGGCTTGTCGCCCAGCCGCTTCACCTGCCAGAGCGCTTGGCGCCGGTCCAGGCCCAGGCTGGCAAAGGCATCGGCATCGGCCAGCCGTTCCAGCACCGACACCCGCAACCCGGCCCGTTTCCAGACATCGCGGATGGTGCGATAGCCGCTACCCCGCCCTTGCGCGATGGCCAGGGCATCGGCTTCCCGCAGGCCGCGTACCTGGCGGAAGCCCAGGCGCAGCGGCGGATGGGCTCCGCGCCCTTCCTCCAGCGTGCAATCCCATTCCGACCGGTTGATATCCACCGGCCGCACCTCCACCCCATGGTCGCGCGCATCGCGCACCAGTTGGGACGGGCTGTAGAAGCCCATCGGCTGGCTGTTCAGCAGGGCGCAGGTGAAGATCGCCGGGTGATGGCATTTCAGCCAGGAGGAGGCATAGGCCAGATGCGCGAAGGAACAGGCATGGCTTTCCGGGAAGCCGTAATTGCCAAACCCTTCGATCTGGCTGAAACAGCGTTGGGCGAAATCGGCATGATAGCCATTGGCGATCATGCCGCGGATGAACTCGTCGCGGAACGCCTCTACCCCGCCCGTCTTCTTGAAGGTGGCCATGGAACGGCGCAACTGGTCGGCGCGGGCGGGGGAGAAACCGGCCCCGACAATAGCGATCTGCATCGCCTGTTCCTGGAACAAGGGCACGCCCAGCGTGCGCACCAGCACGGCCTTCAGCGCCGGGCTGGGATATTCCACCGGTTCCAGCCCCTGGCGGCGGCGCAGATAGGGATGCACCATATTGCCCTGGATGGGGCCGGGGCGGACGATGGCCACCTCGATCACCAGATCATAAAAGGTATTGGGCCGCAGGCGCGGCAGCATGGACATCTGCGCCCGGCTTTCAATCTGGAACACGCCGATCGTGTCGGCCCGCTGGATCATCTGATAGGTCTTGGCATCTTCCGGCGGCACATCGGCCAGCCCGAAGGGCCGGCCCTGGCGCTGGGCCAGCAGCTCGAACCCCCGGCGCAGACAGCTCAACATGCCCAGCGCCAGCACATCGATCTTCAGCAGGCCCAGCGTTTCCACATCATCCTTGTCCCATTCCACCACGGTGCGATCCGCCATGGCGGCATTCTCAATGGGCACCAGTTCATCCAGGCGTGACCGGGCAATGACGAAGCCGCCGACATGCTGGGACAGGTGGCGGGGAAAGCCGCGCAGTTCCGCCGCCAGTTCCATGCACAGCGCCAGGGTGGGGTCGGCGGGGTCCAGGCCGGCCTGCCGTGCCGCTTCGTCCGGCTGCACATCGCGCCAGTTCCAGCCCAGCCGCACCAGCGCGCCGATCACATCATCGGACAGGCCCAGCACCTTGCCCACCTCCCGGATCGCCATGCGGGAGCGGTAGCAGATGACGGTGGCGACCAGCCCGGCATGGTCGCGGCCATATTTATTGTAGATATACTGCATCACCTCCTCCCGCCGCTCATGCTCGAAATCCACGTCGATATCGGGTGGCTCGTCACGGTCCGGCGAGATGAAACGTTCGATCAGCAGCTCATTCACCGCCGGGTCGACGGCGGTGATGCCCAGGCAATAGCAAACAGCGGAATTGGCCGCCGATCCGCGCCCCTGGCAGAGGATTTCTTTCGACCGGGCAAAGCGCACAATGTCATGCACGGTCAGGAAATAGGGGGCGTAGTCCAACTGGGCGATCAGCTTGAATTCATAATCCAGCAGCCGTCGCACCTTTTCCGGCACGCCCGCCGGGTAGCGCCAGTCGGCCCCGATCAGGGCCAGTCGTTCCAATTCCTGCTGCGGGGTGCGGCCATCGGGGACGGGATCGATGGGATAATCATAGCGCAACTCCCGCAGGCTGAAATGGCAGCGGTCGGCCAGTTCCAGCGTGGCGGCCAGCGCATCGGGCCGGGCGGCGAACAGCCGGGCCATGGCCTGATCGGTTTTGGGATAATGCTCGGCATGGGCCGGCAGGCAGCGCCCGGCATCGGCCAGTTTGCGCCCATGCTGGATGCAGGTCAGCACATCATGCAGGCGCTGGCGATCCGGGCTGTGGTAACGCACATCATGGGTAGCCAGCAGCCCGATGCCCAGCCCATCGGCCAATTGCCCCAGCCGCACCAACCGGGGCCGGTCATACCCCTGGTAAAGCGGGGCCACCGCCAGATAAAGCCCGGCGGCGGGCAGGGCCTGGAAGCGCACCAGATCGGCCTGCAGCCGGGCCAGCCGTGCCGGCAGCGGTCGGCCCGGCGGGGCAAGGACGGCCAGGATCATCCCCTCGCAGGCCGCTGCCAGATCGGCCAGGGAAAGATGGGTTTCCCCCTTGCCCATGCGGCGTTTGCCCAGGGTTAGCAGCCGCGTCAACCGTCCATAGGCGGCGCGGTCGGTGGGGTAGCAGAGCAGCGGCGGCGCATCGGCCAGGTTCAGCCGGCACCCCACCACCAGCTGCATCCGCTGTTGTTCACACGCCGCCATCATGCGCACGGCCCCGGCCAGACTGTCATGGTCGGTAATGCCAATGGCCTTGCGCCCCAGGGCAGCGGCGGCCAGCACCAGCTCTGCCGGGTGGGAGGCCCCGCGCAGGAAGCTGAAATTGCTGGTCACTTCCAGATCAATATAGGTGGGGGCGGGGCTGGTCATGGGAACAGCCCGTGCAGGAACCAGCGCGGCACCTCCTCCGCCGTGCGGAACAGCCAGAGCCGGCGGCCATCGGCCAGTTGCAGGCGGAAATAATCCCGCCCGGTGCCGGGACGGGCACGCCACCAATCGGGCCGGATGCGCTCCGGCCCTTCCATCCAGTCAACCCCATGCCGCCGCCCTCGCCAGACCAGGGCGGCGGCTTCAGGTTTTTCCACCGGTTCCGGCGGGTCCAGCAGCAGCAGGGGGCGGGGGGCCTCCACCTGCCAAGTGCGCGGGCGCGGGGTGTGGGCACGCGGCTGGGCTTTGGGCCAGGGGGTGGGGGTGTTGTTAATCTCTCCCTGCCCCCTTCTCTCATCGCCCCCTTCGCACACCCCACCGTCACCCATGCTGCGGCCGGGGTCCAGATTCATAGAGCAAAGCGCCTGTGGCCCCTGGACCCCGGCCTGCGCCGGGGTGACGGTAGAGATAGGGACAACGCTTTTCGAGATTTCCGCTACTGGGCTGGCGGCGTTTTGTCCCCCCATCCCCCCACTGGCAAACCCCATCGCCCGTTCCGGCTGATGTTCATCCTCCGCCAGGGGCGGGCCGATGCGATCGGGGCCGAGGCGGTTGCACAGCCGATCCAGCAGAAAGGTCAGGGCGAAGGCATCGCCGCTGCCCAGGGCTGTTTGGCTCGCGGTGAAGCGATCCGTCACCGTCGCCGTCAACAGCATCATTTCGATACCAAAACCAGGCTCTGCCTGATCCAGCCGCTCCCGGAATAATCGTTTCAGTATCGAAACATCCCGCAACGGCTGCCCGGTTCCCAGGGCCAGGGTCTGCTGGCTGGCATCGCTGCGCACCAGCAGCAGTTCCAGCCGCCTTGCCCCGCGTCCACCCGCCTCCAATTGCTGGCACAGGTCGCGCAGCAGCCGTTCCAGCCCGGTATCGATGGCGTCGCGGGTGAAGATCGGTTCGGCCAGCGGCAGCCGGGCTTGCCATTGCGGCGGGCGGGCCTGCGGGGCAACCGGTTCCGCCCCCAGCCCCAGCAGCCGGTCCAGCCGGCGGGCGGGGGCGGTGCCGTAGCGGGTGGTCAGGGGCGCGCGGGGCAAGCGGTGCAGGTCGGCCACCCGTTGCAGCCCCACCCGCGCCAGATCGGCGGTCAGCTCTGCATCCAGCCGCAGGGCGGCCAGCGGCAGGGCCAGCAGTGCCTCCCACGCGGCACGCCCACTGGGCAGAATCTCATCCGCCCCGGCCGGCCGGTGGCGGGCCCAGCCCCAGGCGGCGGCGGGGCTGTCGGTCAGGGCCAGCCGGTGGGTCAACCCGGCCCGGCGCAGCCGCTGCGACAGGTCGGCCAGCAAGCCCGCCTCTCCATTCCAAAGGTGCGCGCAGCCGGTGATATCCAGCACCAGCCCGTCAGCCCCATCGCTGGTGGCCTGCGGTGTATAGCGTTGGGCCCACAGGGCCAGCCGGCCCAGCTCCGCCCGGTCGCCCGCCGGGTCGGCCGGTGGGGCGGCCAGGGTGGGGCAGAGGGCGCGGGCATCGGCCAGCAGCATTCCCACCGACAGGCCATCGGCACTGGCCAGGGCATTGACGGCGTGCAGCCGGATGCCACCCTGGCCGGGCAGCACCAGGGCCAGCGGGCCGGGATGGGTGCCGCCAGGGCTATTCCGCCGCTGCCACCGGTCCGTCGGCCAACGGCTCAACCAGATGCAGACGAAACGCCGCGTCATCCCATACCACCTTCCATGTGCCTGAATCGGCGGCTACCCCCATCCGGCCGCCGCCGCGTGCCCGCAGCAAATCCACCTGCCAGCAAGGCCGCCCCCAATCCCCCTCGCCCGGCCGGTCGGGCAGGGCGCGCACCCGCCAGCGGGTCAGCGCGGTGGAAGGCGGCGGGCGACCCTGGGGTGGCAGGATCAGCAGTCCCAGCATCCCGCCTTCCTCCGCCGCCAGTTGCAGCCGCCGCCCGGCCACCGGGGGCGGGGCGATGCCATCGCCCACCACGGCCCCCAGCCGGGGGCAGCGCAACGCCTCTTCCAGCACCCAGAGCGCGTCCTCCAGCGTACGGGGGCGGGCCAGGATCAGCCGGTCGGGATCGGCCCCCAGACAGACCAGCCCCGGCGCATAGGGCTTATCAGCGGGGGCATCGGGCGGGGGCAGGCGGCACCACAGCACCGGTCCTGCCGCCGCCGGCAGCCGTGCCAGCAGGCTGGCAACAAAGCCATGCGGGGCGGCATCGGCCGCCTCCCCCAGAAACTCATGCAGGCCGCCGCGCACCAGCCCGCCCCCGGCCAGCGCACCATCCAGTGCCGCCAGCCCCAGCGACAAGGCTTCCTGCCCCGCCGGGGCGCGGATGCGGTCCATCACGGACAGCCGCGCACGCAGCGCGGCAATGGTGTCGGCACGGTTTGTCATGCTGCATTATGTTCTTGTTATGTTCTGATATTCAAGTGCTGAAACGGATAGGGTGGGGATGTCCTGCCAGCCATGCTGGGGAAGGCAACCGCATCATTCAGCTTCTTCGATGCGAAATGGGCATTATAAATCGTGCACGATATAATCGTTACCTTATTATCGCATGGCTCCAAGTCAATTTAATAAATAGTGCACGATCTAATTTGACACTATCAATCTCTCACCAGCCGACGCAAACCGCGTCGCGCCGCAGAGACAAAGGGAGATTTCACATGAACACGCTCCGTTCCACCGTCGCCGCCATTGCCCTTTCTGCCACCGCTATGTTGGGCAGCACCCTGCCGGCGGCAGCATCCGCCCCGGTGCTGGAAGCCGGCACCCAGGCCTTCGTGGATGCCGTCACGGCGTCGGGTGGCAAGCCGATCTACAGCCTGTCTTATGAAGACGCCCGTAACGTGCTGGCGGGTGCCCAGGCGCAGAAGCTGGCCAGTGCCGCCACCCGGATACAGGATACCAGCTTCCCGGCCGGCCCCACCGGCAAGGTGAATGTGCGTATTGTGCGGCCCGCCGGGGCCAAGGGTGACCTGCCGGTGGTGATGTACTTCCATGGCGGTGGCTGGGTGATGGGCGATCGCAACACCCATGACCATCTGATCCGCGAATTGTCGGCCGCCGCCAATGCCGCCGTCGTCTTTGTCGATTACGACAGGGCACCGGAATTCAAGTTCCCCGCCATCAATGAACAGGCCTATGCCGCCGTGGAATATGTGGCGCAGCACGGCCGGTCGCTGGGGCTGGATGGCAGCCGGCTGGCCGTGGCGGGCGACAGTGCCGGCGGCAACATGGCCGCTTCCATCACCCTGCTGGCCAAGGAACGCAAGGGCCCGAAGATCAGCCATCAGTTGCTGTTCTATCCGGTGACCGATGATGTGTCAGCCAATGCCTCCTACCAGGCCTTCGGTGAAGGCCCGTGGTTGACGGAAAAGGCCATGCATTACTTCCTGGATGCCACCTTCCCGGCCGACACGCGCAACAGCCCCATCGCTTTCCCCCTGAAAGCGGATGTGGAACAGCTGCGCGGCCTGCCCCCGGCCACCATCCTGGTGGCGGAAAATGATCTGCTGCGGGAAGAAGGCGAAGCGTATGGCCGCAAGCTGACCCAGGCCGGCGTTTCGGTGATGAGCACCCGTTACAACGGCACCATCCATGATTTCGTGATGCTGAACGGGTTGGCCAATACACCCGCCGCCAAGGCCGCCATTGCCCAGGGGGCCGCCGCACTGAAGGCTGCCTTTGCCACCAAGTAACCGTGCCAGGATAAAGCCAAAAGGGGGGGGCAGTGCTGTCACCGCCCCCCAATGGTATGGCGGCACCCAGCCGGCCGTCGGCTTCAGATCAAAAAAAGGCCCGCACCTGGGAACCAGGGCGGGCTTTTAAGTCTTGGCAGTTGGATCCTGCAAAATAATGACAGGACGAAGGAATGAATGCGCTGAATATGAAGGGTCGTCAACAGTAAAAAGAGAATTTTTCAAAGAAAAGAGTTTTCCAATACTTTAAATGAGGCAAAATAAAACCATTGCCGGACTTGCGACCGGCGTCGGATTGGCAAGGATGGATTTCGGGTGTGCCGGGTCGCGTGCACCCGCCAGGGGGCGGTGCAGGATGGCCGGATCAAACGGTCGGGGGGCCGGTGGGCCAGGGGGTGGTCAGGTCGCTGGCGCTGGGCGGCGGGGCGCCGCCAATGGTCAGCGCGATGATGCGGCGGCGCAGCGGGCAGTTGAGGCCCGGTTCCGCCGGCAGGCCGTCATTGCCGGTATCATCGCTGAAGGGGGTGGGGGCTGGTGCCTCCGCCGCGGCGGACAGGGCCGCCAGGAGCAGGGCGTCATCATCATCCTGAACGGGGGGGGCGGCCGGATCAAAAGCGGCGGCGACGGTCATCATCTGCTGGATCACGGGCGCAGCCGTCGCTTCCCCGCTGTTGGTGGGGACCAGCAGCAGGACAGACAGGCTCAGCAGCAGGATCAGCAGCCGATGGATGCGCACGGCGCGATGATAACTCCCCGTTGGTGGAGGATAGGGTTTATCCTCATCCCAAGATCATGGTCATGGAATCGGGCCAAGGTCCAGCGGCCAACCCATGCCGTCGGTATGTGGGCGCCATCAGGCCCGCTGCCAAGCACCCCTCCCCGCCTGTTGAACGGGGCTGCCGGGGGATTTTGTCACCTGTACGGACCGGTCAGGATGATATAGCAGCAAGACGATCCCGTTCCCCTTTGCCGCCGGCCTCGCCCCATGCCCTATGACCGTATTGATGATGAAAGCATCGCCGCTCTGATCGTGGAATTTTATGGGGAGGCGCGGCGCGACCCGGTGCTGGGGCCGATCTTTCTGCGCATGGTGGGGGAGGATGATGCCGCCTGGGCCCTGCATCTGCGCAAGGTGCATGATTTCTGGTCCTCGGTGATGCTGGCCACCGCCCGCTATGATGGTCGGCCGATGCAGACCCATGCCATGATCGAGGGGCTGGGGCCGACCCATTTCGCCCGCTGGCTGGTGTTGTTCGGCATGGTGGCCGACCGGCTGTTTGTGCCCGATGCCGCCGCCGTGTTCCGCGCCAAGGCCGACAAGATGGCCGTGGCGCTGCAGAACGGCATCGCCCTTGCGCAGGGCTAGGTGGATGATTATCTGGGAATGAGCATTCTGGTCTGTGGTCGCATTGCCCGTTATATCCCTTAAGGCTCCTTATAGTGATCCCACCTGTCCCGCCCGATTCTGACCGGCTTTGCGCGCATCTGGCGCGGTTGCTGCGCCATGGGCCGGAGCGGGCCAAGGCGGCGCTGCTGCTGTTGCTGCTGGCCCTGGCCGGCGGCTTGGGGCTGGCGGGTTTGCCGGGAGCGGAGGCAGAACGGGCGGGCACCAGCGCCAACAGCAGTGCCAGCCGCAGCAGCGTTCCCTCGGCACTGCTGGCCATCGCTACGGTGGCGGAGCAGGCAGCGCCGACGCCTGCCGGTACCGGCGGTGGTGCCCTGCTGCCCCCGGCGGCCCCCGCCCTGCCACCCCCGGCTTTCGCCGGGTTGCTGTTACTGGGTCTGGGCCTGTGCTGGGTGGGCCGTTCCATCCGCACGGGCCCGCGCCAGCCGACCGGGCCTCCCTGGGCATTTTCCCGCTGAACCTGCTTCATCGGCACCCGCCTGTCGGGTGCCTGCGCTATCGGGCGGCCATCACCGGCCTTGAACCCCGCGTGCCATGAATGCGCACGGCCGGGGCCGCCCCCTGTTCGGGAAAGTGTTCGACCATGAAGAAGTCGTTTTTCATCTATGGCGGTGCCATTGCCACGGCCCTGGGCGTGATGAGCGTCAATCGCCGCTGGGGTGGCTTTCTGTTGCTGATGACCCTGATCGCCTGGTTCCTGCACAGCGTTTTCGCCAGCACGGGCGATCAGCAGCGCCTGTAACCAGCACCCTGGATAGCGGTTAATGACCGGCGGTTGCTGCCTGCAACCGCCGGTTTGCGTTTCTGCCTTCTTGACGCGGCGCGCCCACTGCCCACATAGCAGGGACCGTTTTCGTTCAGGCAGGCAGCACCCAAGCGATGAGCCAATCTTCCTCCCATGATCCGATCCAGTGGCACGGCACCACCATTCTTTCCGTCCGCAAGGGCGGTACGGTGGTGATTGCCGGCGATGGCCAGGTTTCCATGGGCCAGACCGTGATGAAGTCCAACGCCCGCAAGGTGCGCCGTCTGGCCGGTGGCTCGGTGATGGCCGGTTTTGCCGGCGCCACCGCCGATGCCTTTGCCCTGTTCGAACGGCTGGAAGCCAAGCTGGAACAGCATCCGGGCCAGTTGACCCGTGCGGCGGTGGAAATGGCCAAGGACTGGCGCACCGACCGTTACCTGCGCCGGCTGGAAGCCCTGATGGCCGTGGCGGACAAGGATGTTTCCCTGATCATCACCGGCAATGGCGATGTGCTGGAGCCGGAGGATGGCATTATCGGCATCGGTTCCGGCGGTTCCTATGCGCTGGCCGCCGCCCGCGCCCTGATCGATATTGACGGGCTGGACGCGGAAACCATCGCAAGGCGGGCCATGAAGGTGGCCGGCGATATCTGCGTCTATACCAACCACACCGTCACGCTGGAGAAGATGTGACATCATGACCACACCGTCCCCCCTGGCCAATGCCTTCTCCCCGCGTGAGATCGTTTCCGAGCTGGACCGCTATATTGTCGGTCAGAATGAGGCCAAACGCGCGGTCGCCATCGCGCTGCGCAACCGCTGGCGCCGCCAGCAACTGGATGCCGGTCTGAAGGATGAGGTTCTGCCCAAGAACATCCTGATGATCGGCCCCACCGGTGTCGGCAAGACGGAAATCGCCCGCCGTCTGGCCAAGCTGGCTCACGCCCCCTTCCTGAAGGTGGAAGCCACCAAATTCACCGAGGTCGGTTATGTCGGCCGCGATGTGGAACAGATCGTCCGCGATCTGGTGGAGGTCGCCATCGGCCTGTCGCGCACCCGCCTGCGCAAGGAAGTGGCGGCCAAGGCCGAACTGGCGGCCGAAGAGCGGGTGCTGGATGCGCTGGTCGGCAATGGTGCATCCCCCGACACCCGCGCCAAGTTCCGCAAGATGCTGCGCGAAGGCAGCCTGAACGAGAAGGAAATCGAGATTCAGGTGGCCGACAATGCCGTGCCGGGGATGCCCAGCTTTGAGGTGCCGGGGATGCCGGGTGCCCAGATGGGCATGGTCAATCTGGGCGATATTTTCGGCAAGGCATTTGGCGGCGGTCGCACCAAGACCCGCAAGATGAGCGTGTCGGAAAGCTACGATCTGCTGATGGCGGAGGAGAGCGACAAGCTGCTGGATAATGAGAAGGTGACGGCCGACGCCATCCATGCGGTGGAACAGAACGGCATCGTCTTCCTGGACGAGGTGGACAAGATCTGCGCCCGCAGCGAGGCGCGCGGCGGCGATGTTTCCCGCGAAGGCGTGCAGCGCGACCTGCTGCCGCTGATCGAGGGCACGACCGTGGCCACCAAGCATGGGCCGGTGAAGACCGACCATATCCTGTTCATCGCGTCCGGCGCCTTCCACATCGCCAAGCCCAGCGACCTGTTGCCGGAATTGCAAGGCCGTCTGCCCATCCGCGTCAACCTGACCCCGCTGACCCAGGCCGATTTCCGCCGCATCCTGACGGAGCCGGAAGCCAGCCTGATCAAGCAGTATGTGGCCTTGATGAAGACCGAGGAGGTGGATCTCGTCTTCGAGGATGCCGCCATCGACGAGCTGGCCCGGCTGGCGGCGGAGATCAACCGCACGGTGGAGAATATCGGCGCCCGCCGGTTGCACACGGTGCTGGAACGGCTGCTGGAGGAGATCAGCTTCTCCGCCACCGAAAAGGGCGGCCAGACCATCACCATTGATGCCGCCTATGTGCGTGAACAGCTGGACGGGCTGGCGCAGAATACCGACCTGTCGAAGTTCATTCTGTAAAGGGAACCTGACCTCCCCCCGTATCAGGGCCAGCGGCTTTGTCCTGATAGGGGGGGATATCCATGGAATCGGCGTCCATTTCGTCCAAGCTTCTGGATCGCCGCCGGCTGCTGGCGCAGGCGGCGACCCTTGGCGTTCTGCTGGTGGCCGGGCGGCCCCGTCTCCTGAATGCCGCAGCAGCGCCCCCGCCGGTGGACCTGCAGGATATCACTGCCCTGATCCAGGCAGCGATCCAGCGCCATGGGCTGGACGGGGTGTCGGCCGTGGCGCTGCATCATGGGCAGACCCTCTATCGCGGCTATTTCGGCGATATCGGCCCGGCGACACCGGTGCCGGTGGCCTCGGCCAGCAAATGGGTGGCCGGGCTGCTGGTGATGTCCTTCGTGGCAGAGGGACGGCTGCGGCTGGACCTGACGCTGGGGCAGGCCGGCATCGCCCCGAACGGCACCCCAGCGGCTGCCATCACGCTTGCCCAACTGATGAGCCATACATCCGGCCTGCCCACGCCCAGTCCCCGGCGGCAGGACCGGCGCTATGCCACGTCGGCCGATGCAGCCCGCGCTGTGCCCGGCCTGGACCTGTCCGGCACGCCGGGCACCGTCTTCGCCTATGGCGGCCTGTCCATGCAGGTGGCGGGTTTTCTGGTGGAACAGGCGGGTGGGGCCGATTGGAACAGCCTGTTCCGCCGCCGCATCGCCGATCCGCTGGGCCTGTCGCCTGCCTGCCGCTGGGGTGATAAATGGGGGGTGGCCGGCGGGCTGATCGCCACGCCGGATGATTATGAACGCATCCTGTGTATGATCATGGCCAAGGGGCTGAGCCCGGCGGGTCGCCGCATCCTGCCGGAAAGCGCCTTCGTCGCCATGGAGCGCAACCTGTCGGCCAGTGCCAAGCGGCTCAGCCTGCCCGACGCGGCGGAGTCGCTGGCCGGTTACGGTGTGGGGTTGTGGTGTGAAACGGCGGCATCCGATGGTTCCTGCCCCATCATTTCCAGCCCCGGTGCCTTTGGCACCTATCCCCGCATCGACCGCCCGCGCGATCTGACCATCCTGCTGGTGGTGAAGGACCGGCTGCGGCGGCTGGTGGATGAGTGGCGCGGGGTGATAACGGCCCTGACGGCGGTGGCGGACCGGCAGAACTGACCCTCCTTTCAGGTTCTCCCTTTCGTCACCTTTGCAACTGATCCGCAGAATGGTTACCCTGCGCGCCAAAATGCGCCGCGCCACCAGGGCCGGCCTCTGGACGGAGCGACAGGGACGATGCTGCAAACCCTTCCCCTCTATTTCACCTTCCTCGGCACCTCCGTGGCGCTGCTGGCGGTGGCGGTGACCATCTATATGATGATCACCCCCTATCGGGAGATCGCCTTGATCCGCCAGGGCAATACCGCCGCTGCGGTCAGCCTGGGCGGCACCGTCATCGGCATGGCCATCGCCCTGTTTTCCATCGCATCGGGTACCTATGCGGTGCTGGACCTGTTGATGTGGGGCGCGGTGGCCCTTGTCTGCCAGCTGGCGGTGTTTGGTATCGTCTGTCTGAAGCTGCCGGGTTTCCGCCAGGGGATCGAAGAAGACCGGCTGGGCTATGGCATCACGCTGGCCACCTTCTCCATCGCCATGGGCATCCTTAATGCCGGAGCGCTCTCGGTCTGATCCCGCCAACGGTATTTTTCACTAACCTTGGTGTGGTTTACCCCTTTTGCGCGGATTGGCGGCTTCCCACATTTGCCCCATCCGATACCGCATTCGCGTCTTCATTCAGGAGTTGTCAGCAATGATGCAGTTCTTCCGCACGCTGTTGGGCGTCAAGGGTGAGAAAGTTGGCCGGCAGATCGTGGATGCACTGGTCGAACTGGACCCCAAGAGTGCTTCCACCGCCCAGTTGCGGGTGATGGAAACCGACCTGGACAAGGCCGGCAAGCTGCTGGCCAACCTGCGGGTGGAGCTGCAGCGCGAACACAAGGAAGCCGTGGAAGCGCGGGAGAATTATAACCGCCGTCTGGCCGCCGCCGAACATCTCAACAGCCTGCTGGCCGGCACCACCGATGAGGTGAAGCGCGCCAGCCTGGAATCCAGCCTGGCCAATCTTTTGACCCAGCTGGAAACCCTGGAAAGCGAAGTGCTGATCGAGGAGCGGGAGGCCGATGAGGCCGAGGCATTGGTGGCGGAGGCCGAACAGGCCTACCGTGAAAAGGCCAAGATGCTGACAGAGGCCAAATCCGCCCTGACCAAGGCCGAGCGTGACATGGAGCGCGCCAAGATCCAGGAAGAGCGGGAGAAGGAGCGCGCCAACCGCGCCGCCCAGGTGGCCGGCCTGCGCGGGGAGGGCGAGGGCTCCAAGCTGACCGTGGCGGTGGATGCCATGCAGCGCCGCGCCCAGCAGGCCCGCACCAATGCCGAAGCCGCCCGCATGAAGGCCCAGGCCCTGACCGACCTGTCCAGCCGCACCAGCGAAAATATGGGTGATGCCAATATCGAAGCCGCATTGAAGGCCGTGGGCAACAGCAGTGGGGCCGGTGGCGCATCGGTGCAGGAGCGTTTGGCCCGCCTGTCCGGCAAGCCGGCGGCCCTGGCTGCCCCGGCACCGGCCGCTGCCCCGGCCGATCCTGCCGCATTGCCCTGGCCCGGCAAACAGGGCTGAGCCCGTCTCCGATACCGCCCAAGAAAGAAGTCACCGCGATGACCGACAGCCAGCACCCCGCCCCCCAACCGCCGCCGCGCAAGCGTCGCCGGTCCGCCTATATCTCCACCTTGCTGGTGGGTAGCGCGGCGGCGGTGATGCTGGCGGCCTGCGGCGATGATGCTCCCCAGCAGACGGAGGCGAAGATTTTCCCCTCCGTCCAGGCGTGTGAGACGGAATTCAGTGTCGAGGAGTGCAACGCGGCGTTTGAACAATCGCGTCAGTTGCACCAGCAGAACGCCCCGCGCTTCAATGACATGAACAGTTGCGAGGCGCAGATGGGGGCAGGGGCCTGCCAGTCTACGGTGGTCGCCCAGCCCGATGGCAGTGTCTCCAACGTGTTCGTGCCGGCCCTGATGGGCTTCATGCTGGCCCGTGCCCTGCAGCCGCAATCTAATTACGGCTATATCGGCGGGGGCAGCCGGGGATATTACTATCCCCGCCCGGTCTATGTGGACCGCGACGGCTATATGCGCAGCGGCAATGCCGATATCGGCCGCTGGTCCGGCGGCTCCCGCGACAGTTTCAGCCGGTCGTCGGTGCCGACCACCGTTTCCACCACGGTCAGCAAATCCGGTCAGGTGGGCACGCCCTCGCGCACCACCACGCGCGGCGGCTTCGGCAAATCCTCCTCCAGCTTCAGCGGTTCAGGTTTCAGCGGCGGCGGCTGACCGCCCGCCGTACCCTTTCTCCAGGATGTGACCCATCATGCAGCGTATGTCGATCCGTCCCCGCCCCGATTGGCGCGCCAAGATGGAAGCGCTGGGCTTTGATTTCCACACCATCCCCAGCCCGGAAGACCCCACCGGCATCTATTGGGATGAAAGTGCTTATTGGCTGCTCAGCGAAGCAGAGGTTGATCTGCTGGATGAGGCCAGCGTGGAACTGCACAAGATGTGCATCTCCGCCGCCCAGCGCATCATCAAGGAAAAGCTCTATCCGCTGCTGAACATCCCCGCCAGTGCCGTGCCCGCCATCGAGGCATCCTGGGCACGGCGGCAGGAAGGGCGGGAATTCTCCCTCTATGGCCGGTTCGATCTGGCCTATGGCGGGGCGGACCATGGCGACGGGATGCCCAAGCTGCTGGAATATAATGCCGATACGCCGACGGGCCTGTATGAGGCGGCAGTGGCGCAATGGGCCTGGCTGGAAGATGTGTTCCCGGAAGGCGACCAGTTCAATTCCATCCATGAAGGGCTGGTCGATGCCTGGCGCGGCTTGCTGCGCGCCGACCGCCGGCTGGCCGCCGATGACGGGCGGCGCGGGGCCCATGAACAGTTCCTGGCCCTGCACCTGACCTGCGCCATGCCGCATACGGAAGATGAGGGCACGCTGCGCTATATCCAGGATACGGCGACGGAGGCCGGGCTGGCCACCAAATCCATTGCCCTGTCGGATATCGGCTGGACCAATGAGACCAGCCCCTGGGACCGGTCCAGCCGGTCCTTCTTCACCGATCTGGAAGATCAGGAAATCACCAGCCTGTTCAAGCTGACGCCCTGGGAATGGCTGGTGACCGATGATTTCGGCGGCAACCTGCTGGATCTGGTGGCGCGCGACAAGATCCGCGCGGTGGAGCCGGCCTGGAAGATGCTGCTGTCCAACAAGGGGCTACTGGCCATCCTGTGGGAAATGTACCCCTATCACCCCTATCTGGTGGAGGCGCATTTCGACCGCCGCGCCTTTGCCCCCGGCACCCGCGTGGTGGCCAAGCCGCTGCTGGGCCGCGAAGGGGCCAATATCTCCGTCGCCACCCTGGGGCCGGGCGGTGCGCTGACCGGTCGCCCGGAACTGGAAACCGCCGGGCCCTATGGGAACGAGGGCTATGTCTATCAGGCCTGGTCACCCGTTGCGTCGGCCAAGGGACCGGACGCCAAGGGCGTGATGCGGGACCATTATGCGGTGATCGGTTCCTGGATGGTGGGCGATGAATGCCGGGGCATCGGCATCCGCGAAGACACCAACGTCATCACCCATAACAGCTCCCGCTTCGTGCCGCACCGGTTTGAGTGAGGGGGCGGCAGCCCCCAAGTGACATCAGGCCGGGGGTGGGTGAACCCCCGGCATTTGGCTGAAGGAAGAAAGAGGGGAAAGCCAGTCCGGATTCTGGTCGACCATGTCGAGCGGACGGCCACAACTGTCGCTCATTTCCCGATGATTCAGCCGCGTTTCAAAACACGCAAATAGTTTTTCCAGGTTCCGATACCCCTCCAGCGTCGAGATGCCATGCCCGCTTTGGTGGGCAACATGCAGGCAGACATCCCAGCCAGCCGCCTGCATCGCCTTTTTGGCTTTTCTGATCTGTGCGATGGGGGCCTTTTGATCTTCGCCACCATGATGGATGAATATGGGCCCGGCAAAGGGGGTATTGGTTGCCGGCTGCCAGAGGCTTCCCTTCTGCATCCACGGCCCTTCGCTCCACGGTGTCTGAAGACCGCCCAGGCGTTGCTGACGGCTGAAAGCCCCCTCTACATCCACAACGGCGCTGAGGAGAAAGACCCCTGCATAGCGCTCCGGATGCCGATTGATCATCTCCAGGGCGATACGGCCCCCCAGGCTTTCCCCCAACAGAACCACCCGCCGCCCGGCGAGGTGAAGCTGTTCCAACACGGCTTCCACATCCTGCGCCAGGATCGGCCCCAGATTTCCCCGGCCGGCATGGAGCAGCGGGCCGCCATAGCCGGCCGCCCCGCGATATTCAGGGGCGATGACCTCCCAGCCCCGCTGCGCCAGCGAAAGCGCGATCGGCCAGCGGGGGGACATCTGGCTGTTCGGTCCCCCATGGATATAGACCAGAACGGGTGGGGCGGGACCATCCGGGATGGCCGGTACCTGGGTGGTAAAGCGATAATAGGGAAGATCGAAGCCAGCGCCGCTGGGCGCCGCCAGAAATTCCGTGCGAACCTGAACGCCATCGTCACAACGGATCGGCAAGGGCCGAACCGTTCCGGTGGCCGTCTCCACCAGCAGATAGGCGCTGCGTCCTTCCACACTGGTGGCATTCAACAAAAGCCGGCGCCCCGCCGGCCCCACGGCCACCAAGCTCAACGCTGCCAGCTCATGCCCCTCTGCCCAATCCCGCAAGGCCTGTTGCACAGCCGCATTATTCCCCTGCAGCAGGGTGATTTGCGGCACCCCATAACCATGAATGAAGCCGATCACCCGGCTCTGGTCGGGTGAGAGGATCATTTCCTCTACATCTCCCCGGGGCAGGGACCAGATCAGGCTTCGTTTGTCCGCCTTCAGATCATAATGGATCAGCCGGACCCCACCTTCGGGGGGATATTCCCGCATGACCAACCCGGCAGGTTCTCCATTCGGCTTGAAAAAGCTAATCTTATCAATGCTGATGGTTGGAACTGTACGTGTCCATTTTGTAGAACCCCCTGCGAAGACCGAGAACTTTAAGGCATTATTTTTGTATTCCGTGCTAAAATAATTTCCCTTCCGAAAGCGAATTCTTGGATATTTTTTATTGTATTTTTTGATTAAAACCCGATCATTGTTTTTGGCTGAAATCTCATAAATTAACATAATATTTTTTAAATATATTTGAGAGTAGTATTTTGATTCATTAACTCCATTTATGGTGATCGCGCTATTTTTACCATAGCGCTCTAAATCATCATTACGTATTATTTCCATAATTTTTCTATCTTTATCGTATTTCAATATGCCGTTTTCTTTCCATTCATTGTCAGTTTTTATTGCAAAATTACTTGGCGTGAAGGGAAGGGTGATGGTTCCATCATATTTATAACTTGATATTGCATTTGAGTTATCGTCAATAATATGAATTTCACTTTCTTGATTTTCAGCTTCAGGATTGTATTTAGAGGACCAGAATGCCTCCCCTGTCTCCGTAAAACTATATATAGCATATTCACATCGAAGAATTCCATTGTAACCAATAGATTCTCGCGCATGGGCGGCATTTTCTACCGATAACGTAATAATAACTAAAAGAACAAATTTATATATACCCATATTGGATACTCTGTCGTAAAACCTGTGATGATGTATTTTACACAATTTTTTTTGCAGATAAAGAAAATGAGGCTGGGTGCTTCCCAGCCTCTGTACTCACACCCCCCGCGCCACGATCCGCCCCACCTCGGCCAGCACGGCGTTGCGGCCTTTGCTGTCCAGGTCGGCATTGCGGTAATAGCTGGTGATCAGCAGCGGGGCGGTGGCACCCTTGGGCCAGACGATGGCGATATCGTTGGTGGCATCGTCCCATGATCCCGTCTTGTCCCCCACCTTCCAGCCCGCCGGCAGCCCGGCGCGCAGGCGATTGTCGCCGGTGGTGTTGGCGATCAGCCAGTCGGTCAGTTGCTTGCGCGACGGGGCCGACAAGGCATTGCCCAGCAACAAAGTACGCATCAGGCCCAACATGGAAATCGGCGTGGTGGTGTCCCGCACCTCACCCGGTGGGACCAGATTGGCCGCCGGTTCGGGGCGGTCGCAGCGGGTAATCGTATCGCCCAACTGGCGCAGCCAAGCCGTCAGGGCTTCCGGCCCGCCCGTGGCATCCAGCAGCATATTGGCGCCCGTATTATCGCTCCGCGTGATGATGCCATGGCAGAGGGCGGCGATATCCAGGCTGCCGCCGGCATGGGGTTCCGTGGCCGGCGACCAATCCAGCAGCTTTTCCTTAGGCGGCACGGGCAGGGTACGGTCCAGCCGTTCCCGGCCCGCATCCACCAGGGCCAGCACATGGCCGGCCAGCAGGAATTTGAAGGTGCTGCACATGGCAAACCGCTCATCCCCCCGCCAATCCATGGCGCGACCGCTGGCGGTATCCAACACCGCCACGCCCAGCCGGCCACCCCTGGCCCGCTCCAGCGCCTCGATATCCTTCCTCATGCCGGTAAAGCCGGTGGCACTGCCCGTGTCGGCCTGGGCCATGCGGTAAACCAGAGGAGCCGTCACAGCGGCAGCACCCAGTAAAGCCATATTTGTCAATAAATTACGCCGTTCCATCTTGCACATCCCCGTTGATTGGCTGGGAACAGGGTAGGCATCTGGTGGGCTTACGACAAACTGTGTAAAATCGGCAAAGCCATTAGAAAAATTAGGGCATAACACCATGACCCGCCCCCATCTGCCGCTGAACGCGCTGCGCGCGTTTGAGGCATCGGCCCGGCATCTTTCCTTCACCAAGGCGGCCATTGAGCTGTGCGTCACCCAGGCCGCCGTCAGCCATCAGGTGAAGGGGCTGGAGGCGCGACTGGGGGCGAAGCTGTTCCGTCGCCTGCCGCGCGGGCTGGTGCTGACGGATGAGGGCATCGCCCTGCTGCCCGGCGTGCGCGACAGCTTCGACCGTATCGGCCGCCTGCTGCACCGGTTTGAGGTGGGGCGGGTGACTGAGGTGCTGTCGGTGGGCGTGGTGGGCACCTTTGCTGTTGGCTGGCTGCTGCCAAGACTGGCCGATTTCCGCGAACGCCATCCCTTCATCGACCTGCGCATCATGACCAACAATAACCGGGTCGATGTGGCGGCAGAGGGGCTGGATGCCGCCATCCGTTTCGGCGATGGTGCCTGGCATGGGATGGAGGCGGTCAGCCTGTTTGAAGCACCGATGAGCCCGCTTTGCTCGCCGGCTACCGCCGCCCGCCTGCGTCAGCCGGCCGATCTGGCAGGCGAGGTGCTGCTACGATCCTACCGCGCCGATGAATGGCCGCACTGGTTCGCCGCCGCCGGCTGTGATTGCCCGGCTGTGCGTGGCCCGATCTTCGACAGTTCCTGGTTGATGGTGGAGGCGGCCTTGCAGGGCCATGGCGTCGCCCTGGCCCCGGCGATGATGTTTTCGCGGGAGATTGAGGCCGGGCGGCTGGTGCAGCCCTTTGCCACCGGCACCGTCAACGGGCGTTACTGGCTGACCTGGCTGAAATCCCGCCCGGCCAGCCGTGCCTTGTCGGCCTTTGCCGACTGGCTGGGCGGTGACAGCCCGGCTTGATGCCCGGCTGTCACCACTTGCTTTTCAGGGTGGGTGCCCGGGCTCAATATCCGCTGGCGATACGGTCGACCAGCTGCTTCACCGTCGGCACGAAGCCATCCTTGTACCAGGGGTCGCTGGCGAAGCGGTAGGCATTGTGGCCAGCGAACATCAACTGGTTTTCCACATCTTCGGAATGGGAGATGTTCTGCAGGGTCTTCTGGATGCAGAAGGAACGCGGGTCGGCGCGGCGGCCGGTGGTGCCTTCCTCATTCTGCGACCAGTTGGAGAAGGCGCAGGCCGACAGGCAGCCCATGCAATCCACCTGATCCTTCAGGATGCGGCGCGATTCGTCCGGCGTGACGAAGACCAGCGTATTGTCCGGCGTCTTCAGCCCGGTGCTGAAGCCCTGGGAAATCCAGCCTTCCGCATGGTCCTTGTCGGCCTTGGTAACATAGACCGGACGGCCACGGGGGCCCAAAGCCAGTTCATCCGTCAACTCGCCCACCGGTTCCACCGAAAACGCGATCTGCCGATCGGAGCGCTGGCGCAGGTTTTCCAGGAACGGGTTGCGCACCGCCGACGAATAAAAGCCGGTGGGGGAGAAACGGTTCAGGAAGACATCGCCGGCCTTGAGCGTCAGCAACCGCTGCTTCCAGGCTTCCGAAATCGGGCTTTCCTGGGTCAGCAGCGGGCGGGTGCCGAACTGGAAGGCCACGGGGCCGATTTCCGGATTATCCAGCCAATGTTCCCATTCCGACAGCCACCAGACGCCGCCCGCCATGATGACGGGGGTTTCGGTCAGGCCGAAACTGTTCATCATCTGGCGCAATGCTGCGACACGCGGATAGGGATCTTCCGGCCGCTGCGGGTCTTCGCTGTTGGACAGGCCGTTATGGCCGCCGGCCAGCCAGGGGTCTTCATAGACCACGCCGCCCAGCAGATTGGGGAACTTGTTGAAGGCGCGCAGCCACAGCGCGC
Source organism: Niveispirillum sp. SYP-B3756 (assembly GCF_009495745.1). Taxonomy (GTDB): domain Bacteria; phylum Pseudomonadota; class Alphaproteobacteria; order Azospirillales; family Azospirillaceae; genus Niveispirillum. The sequence goes on along the minus strand of NZ_WIDQ01000001.1, from coordinate 738,295 downwards.
GGAAGGCGCGGGCCGAACTGACGATCGGGTAATAATAGACGCCGAACTTGGCCGCGATTTCCGCCACCTTGTAAGGCATCCCGGCGCCGCAGGTCACGCCATGCACCAAGCCCGGCGCCCCTTCCAGGATGCCGTGCAGGATTTCCTCCGCCCCGCCCATTTCCCACAGCACATTGACATGCAGCCGGCCCTCGCCGTTCGACATTTCATGCGCAATGCGGGCCTGGGCGATGCCACCCTGGATGCCATAGGCGATCAGTTCCTCATGCCGGCCGCGCCGGGTTTTGGAATGATAGACCTGATCCAGGATATTGCCATCGGCATCATAGCTGTCGGCATTGACGCCGGAGAAGGTGCCGACGCCGCCCGCCGCCGCCCAGGCGCCGGAGCTTTGCCCGTTGGACACGGCAATGCCCTTGCCGCCTTCAACGAGCGGCAGCACTTCCTTGCCGGATATCAGCAGCGGCTTAAGCCCCTTCACCTTGAACCTCCAACTCAACCAAGCATGTTTAGCGCTCGCGCCAGCGGGGGCCGGTACGATTTCATGGCGTGCATATAGGAAAAGCTATCGTAGCGGAAGGGGCACTGGCCAGTCTGCCAATATTATGCTGACGTAGGGGAAGGTGGCGGGGAGGCCACCCATGCCCAAGGAGGCCCGGTAATGTCCATGGAATCAACCGCCCCCAGCCCGCGTGACGGGCTGGTGACACCCTGCCTGCGCTATCACGACGCCAGGGCGGCCATCGACTGGCTGACCCGTGTGGTCGGCTTTCAGCCGCATCTGGTGGTGCCGGGTGCGACGGAGAATGAGATCATCCATGCCGAGCTGGTGCTGGGTGCAGGCATGGTGATGCTGGGATCGGACAAACAGGATCAATATGGTTTTCGCGCGCCCGACCCGGACGGGCGGGGGGCTGCCTGCCTTTCCCTCACCATCCAGGATGTGGACGGGCTGCTGGCGCGGGTGCGGGCGGCGGGGGTGGAGCCGCTGGAAGGCGGCATCAGCGAGACCAGCTATGGCAGTCGCGCCTTCACCATCCGTGACCCGGAAGGCCATGTCTGGCATTTCGGCACCTATGACCCCTGGCAGCCGCCGGCGGCATAAGCAAATCCAGCAGGGAAAGCCACCCCATGTTCGATCTTTCCGCCTATCTGGCCCGCATCGGGCTGGACGGTTCGGTATTGCCCGTTCTGGCCGGGCTGCACGCCATCCATACCGGCCATACGGCCAACATCCCGTTTGAGAATCTGGATATCCAGATGGGGCTGCCGATCCGGCTGGAACCGGAAGCCATCTGCGCCAAGCTGGTGGGCCAGCGTCGCGGCGGCTATTGCTTTGAACAAAACAGCCTGTTGGCGCTGGCCCTGGCAGCTGTCGGCTTCACCCCCCGCCGCCGGCTGGCGCGGGTGCGCATGGGCGGGGAGCCGGGCGGGCGCAGCCACCTGCTGTTGCTGGTGGCGGTGGAGGGGCAGGATTACATTACCGATGTCGGCTTCGGTGGCTCCTGCCTGGCCGAACCGCTGCCGCTGCTGGCGGGGGAGTATGACAGCGGCGGGGAGCGCTGGCGCCTGCGCCCGTCCGACTGGTCACCCGGCTGGGAGCTGGAACTCCGGCGCGACGGGGAATGGTTAGGGCTCTATTGGTTCGGGGATGAGGCGGTGGTGGATGCCGATCTGGCCTTCGGCAATCACTTCACCGCCACCCACCCCAGTTCCCGCTTTGTGCAGAACCGCGTCGCATCGCGCACCACCCTGCGGGAACGCCATACGCTGCTGAACGGCCAGTACCGGCGACGGCTGGATGGGGTGCTGGTGGAGGAACGGCAGATCAGCGACGAGCGGGAATTCCGCGCGTTGTTGGCAGAGCGGTTTTTCATCGACTTACCGGATGATGCCGTGTTGCGCCCGGTGGAAGGGATCGGGGGTTGATAGGACGCCGGGATTAAGAACCACTGTCATTCCCGCGAAGGCGGGAATCCATACGACAGCACGGATTTTGGATTCCCGCCTTCGCGGGAATGACAGTAAAGCAGGCAAAATGATTGGGGAAAATCCCACTCTTCCCTGCCAATGCACCTGGGCGCTCCCCAAAAAACAAAACCGCCCGCCTCCGATGACGGAAAGCGGGCGGTTTCATCAGAACTGACCATCCCCCGCCAGCCGGCAGGGGATATGCCAGCGGATCACAGATCCTTGGCGATCTTGTTCAGGCGCAGGCGCAGCGCGTTCAGCTTGATGAAGCCTTCGGCATCCTTCTGGTTATAGACGCTGTCGGCCTCAAACGTCACATAATCCAGCCGGTACAGGCTGTTGGGGCTCTTGCGACCGACAACGCGGGCAGCACCCTTGAACAGCTTCAGCCGGACCATGCCGTTGACGCGTTCCTGGGTCTTGTCGATCAGGGCCTGCAGGGCCTCACGCTCGGCGGAGAACCAGAAGCCATTATAGATCAGCTTGGCATAGCGCGGCATCATCTCGTCCTTGAGATGCATGGCCTCGCGGTCCAGCGTGATGCTCTCAATGCCGCGATGGGCAACGGACAGCAGCGTGCCGCCCGGCGTCTCATACACGCCACGGCTCTTCATGCCGACAAAGCGGTTTTCCACCAGATCCAGGCGGCCAATGCCGTGCTTGCCGGCCAGGCGGTTCAGTTCCGTCAGCAGGTTGGCCGGCGACAGCTTCACGCCATTCACCGCGACCGGATCACCACCGACATATTCGATCTCGACATATTCCGCCTCGTCCGGGGCCTTTTCCGGGGCCACGGTGCGGGTGAACATGTCCTCATCGGGCTCCACCCACGGATCTTCCAGCGCCTTCCCCTCGTAGGAGATGTGCAGCATGTTGGCGTCGGTGGAATAGGGGGCCTCGCCGCGCTTGTCCTTGGCGATGGGAATCTGGTGCTTTTCCGCGAATTCCAGCAACTGGGTGCGGCTGTTCAGATCCCATTCGCGCCAGGGCGCGATCACCGTCACATCCGGCTTCAGGGCGTAATAGCCCAGCTCAAACCGGACCTGATCATTGCCCTTGCCGGTGGCACCGTGGGACACGGCATCGGCACCGACCTGATTGGCAATCTCGATCTGGCGCTTGGCGATCAGCGGGCGGGCGATGGAGGTACCCAGCAGATAGGTGCCTTCATACAGCGTGTTGGCCCGGAACATCGGGAACACGAAATCCCGCACGAATTCTTCGCGCAGATCATCGATGAAGATGTTTTCCGGCTTCACGCCCAGCAGTTCGGCCTTCTTGCGGGCGGGCTCCAGCTCCTCCCCCTGGCCGAGATCGGCGGTGAAGGTGACCACCTCGCATCGGTAGGTCTCCTGCAGCCATTTCAGGATCACCGAGGTATCGAGGCCGCCGGAATAGGCGAGCACGACTTTCTTCACGCCGCTCTTCATGGGAAATATCCGTCACGGTTTCATGTTGAACCGGGCAGGGACGTTAGCGACAGCCCGTGCCGCTGTCCAGTTCCGCCCCTTGGCCCAAGGGTGCTTGCAACCCAGCTTTTCCAAAAGGGCTGGCGAGGCGGCGGCTTCGTGATACCAAGAAGCCGATCTCGACTCGATATAAAAATGACCTTGGGAGTGATGGCGGATGAGCAATGGTGCCAAAATCGTGATTGCCTGCCTGCTGGCCTTGCTGGTGCTGGCCGTGGCCACGGGTGTGCTGGCCTGGGGGCAGGTGGATGACGGGCAGCCGATCAGCCTGCATGGCATCATCGCCCTGGTGCTGGGCGGTCTGGGCTCCCTGGTGGTGGGGGGCGGGCTGATGGCTCTGGTCTTCTTCTCCAACCGCTCCGGCCACGACCAGGCAGTGCATGAGGAGACGCGGCGCGCCATGGGAGAAAGGGCCGACCCGGACAATTAAATTTCCCCAAACATGATTTATCACAGCCTGCTGCTGCCCCATATTGGTATGGACAAAAAGGGGTACCTCCCCCGCTTTAACCATATCCGGAAAAGGTCCAGCCGCGTCCCATGGCCCTGATCAGCAAAGCCTTGCTTCTTATTGACGAGGAACGGTGGTCGCCGCGGTACCGCTATGGCTTCGCGGTCATCAGCGTGGTGATTGCCACTCTGCTGCGGCAATGGGCGGACCCGTTCATGCCGGCCGGCTATCCGTTCCTGACCTATTTCCCGGCTGTCATCCTCACCGCTCTGGCGGCGGGCCTGTGGCCGGGGATTGTTGCCTCCCTCCTCTCCGGGCTGACGGCTTGGTTTTTCTTCATGCCACCCGTCCGGGCTGTTGCCTTGGACGGGCCCAACGCCTTTGCCTTGGGCTTTTTCTTTCTGGTGGTGGCCATTGATATCGCCATCATCCATCTGATCCGGCTGGCCCTGACCCAGTTGCGGCGCGAACGGGAACGGGCGCTGCGGGCGGAGGAGACTGCCCTGGACCATGCCCGCCAGCGGGAGGTGCTGTTTGCCGAACTGCAGCACCGCGTTTCCAACAATCTTCAGCTCGTCTCCGCCCTGCTGGCCCTGCAACGGGCGGACATCACGGATGAAGGTGCGCGGCGGGTGCTGGCCGATGCGGCGGCCCGGCTGGCCCTGATCGGCCGCATCCACCGCCGCCTGCATGATCCCAACAGCAGCCAGAGCGATCTCCCCCTGTTCCTGCGCGAGCTGGCCGACGATCTGCTGGCCGCCGCCGGGGTGGAGGGCGTGAATTGTCAGGTCAGCGCGCCGTCCCTGCCGCTTTTGTCGGAAAAGATGGTGCCGCTGGCCCTGATCGTGGCCGAACTGGTCAGCAATGCCATGGAACATGGCTTCAATGGACGCGATGGTGGCCGGATCGATCTGGTGGTGACCCCGATGGAGGGCGACCGGCTCTGCCTGATTATCAGCGATGATGGTGTGGGCCTGCCACCCGGCTTCGATCTGGCCCGCACACAGAGCCTGGGGCTGCGGCTGGTGAAATTGCTGGCCCAGCAGATCGACGCCCGGTTTGAAATGCGCAGCGGCCGGGGCACGGAAGCCCGGCTGGTGTTTCATCCGGGATAAGGGGCTATCTACGCCATTGCCCCCGGCGGCGCAAGACATCACGCAGCAGGCTTGGACGGTCGCTGATCAGCCCGTCCACCCCCAGATCCAGCAGATATTCCATCTCCGCCGCCTCATCCACCGTCCAGACATGCACGGGCAGCCCGTGGCGATGGGCGGTGCGGATGAAGGCGGGGGTGACGATGGGCAGACCATGGTGGTGCTGCGGCACCTGCAGGCAATCACTGCACGGCCGCCCCAACGGCAGGCCGTGCGCGCCGAACCAGACGCGCGCCACCTGGGCCGGGCCAGCGCTGGAACAGAGATCAGGCCCCAGCGCCTGTCGCAGCCGGGCCAGCCGCGTCCCGGAAAAAGAACCGACGCAGACGCGGCCCAGCGCGCCATGCCGGTGCAGCATGTCGGGTAAAGCCAGGGCGGCGCGGTCGCTTTTGGGATCAATGTTCAGGTGCAGGTCGGGCCAGCGTTCCAGCACCTCTTCCAGCAGGGGGATCGGTTCCTGCCCGGCAATACGGGCCTGCGCGATGGCGGACCAAGGCAGCGCGTCCAACCGCCCCTGCCCATCGGTCAGCCGGTCCAGCACCTCATCGTGGAAGACGACCAGCTGGCCGTCGCCCGTCAATTGCACATCGGTTTCGATATAGCGGAAGCCCAGATCGATGGCACGGGCAAAGGCGGCGAGGCTGTTTTCCGGCGCTTCCAGCCCGCCGCCGCGATGGGCAAAGGCGATGGGGCCATCGTGATCCAGATAAGGGTGCCGCCCATGGCGCCGCATCGGAAATCACCCTGCCGGCGGTTTTTGGTCCAGCCGCGGCCAGCGGGACAGCGCCATGTACCACAGGCCCGCCGTCAGCAGCGGGAACCAGAGGAAGACCACCAGGGCCCAGAGCGGGTTGCGCCCGATCTTGCCCAGCGCGATCCCGGCCATGCAGATGGTCCAGGTGATGGACAGCACCACGATCAGCGTGGCCAGCCAACCGGGCAGAAACAGGAACAGTTCCACACTGTCACCAAAAACCGGCATGGCTTATTTCCCCTTCTGGGCGGCGGCGGCGTCGCGGGCGCGGCGCAGCCTTTCACGCGGATGCAGCTTTTCCGGTCGTGGCGGCAGGGTGGGCCAGGGCTTGAAGGCCAGCAGGCTGGTGAAGATGGGCCAGCCCAGCACCGGCAGCGCCAGCCAGACCACCCAGCCGCGCGGCAACCCGGCCCGGCCCAGCAGCCGGATCGCCGGCCAGACGGCCAGCGCCGCCAGCCCGAAATGTACCAGCAGCGTCCATTGCCATCCGTTCACGCCAACCCCGCCCGCTTTCATTCAAGATCCGGTTGGGGACATAGCATGTCTGCCGGGCGCGTCAACCGGGCAATGCCAGGGGGCATGGGACATGACCCCTGGCGGCCGGCGACCGCAGGCCCACGGGCCTGCGGTCGCGTGAGCCAAGTCGGCGGAAGCCGCCGCCTGACGACTGAGGGCGCATAAAAAAGCCCGGCCTTGAGAAAGGCCGGGCGAAGGGGGAAATCCGGTGCAGCTGTCGCAAGACCGTCCCGGATTTCGCCAGAACGATGATCAGAACCGGACGCGGGCACCGGTCATGACAGCCAATGCATCGTAATAGGAGACGTTGGGCCGGTCATACTGATGGTTGCGCACACCGGCATAGAGGTCGGTGGACAGCGCATCGATCACCTGCACCACATAGGCGCCATAGGCCTTGCCCTTGGCCCCACGCACGGCGAAATCATCCTGGGTGAAATAATCCACCGAGAAGGCCGTGGTGCCCAGATCGTTCAGCTTGGCGAGATAACCCACCTTGCCGTACCAGAAATTGGTGTCGAACCCGGCCTTCTGCTCCCGCGTGCCGGCGGCGAAGGTCACATTGAAGCCGTTTTCCAGCCGGGCGGAGACGGAGCCATTATACTGGTTGCCGAAATCGAAGCCGGCGACATCGCGGCTGTCGGAATTGGCATAGGCGACGGCACCGGCCACCATGGTGGTGCCGATCTTGCCATTATAGCGCAGGGCCGCATCCATCGCCCCGCCCTCGGTGACGCTGGTGGACCCGACAAAGCCGCCGGCGAAGGTGGGGGTGTCATAGCGCACCCGGTCTTCGCGGTGCAGGCCGTCCAGATCGTTGAACAGGCTGTTGACGGTGCCGACGGTGGCATTGGTGCCCTTGGCCCGGATGCCGATACCGCCGAAGGTGGCGCCGACATCGGCGTAGCCGCCCATATTGGCTGTGCCGGACAGATCAATTTCCGACGTGATGTTGGAAGCCGTGTCGCCCTGGCCCACCCACAGGCGACCCAGGCTCTTGCTTTCAATGAAGAATTCAAGCTTGCGCTCATTGAAGGCGAAGGCGCCGCTGTCGGTGTGAAGGCCGGTGGAACGGCTGTTGGCGGAAATCGCTTCCAGCTCGATATCGGTGCCGGCACTCCATTCATCATTCAGCTTCGCCACACCGGTGAAGCGGATGCGGGTAGAGGCACCGTTATTGTCGGCGAAGATGAAATCGTTGCTCACGCCATCATCGGCATAGGTCACCATGCGGTTGACCCAGCCGGTCAGCGTCAGCTTCAGCTTGCTGTTGCCAGACTGCACAATCTGCGGTGCCTTGAAGGCGCTGGCAGAGACCAGCGGCATATCCTTAGGTGCTGCGGGCGCGGCGCTGGCCGAACCGGCAGCCGCAGCAGGGGCGGCGACGGGGGCGGCCTTTTCCAGCTTCTCAATGCGGGACAGCAATTCCTTTACCTGGGCCTTCAGCGCATCCACCTCCCCGGTTTGCTGGGCGAAGGCGGGGGAAGTGGCCGACATGGCCACCAGGGCAGCACCAGCAAACAAAGCTTTGGCGGCAGAAGATTTCAACTTCATCGTGTATCCTCCCAGGATGTTGCCCTATCTGAGCACTTCGTTTCTTACAACAAAATGACAGTAATGTTACGCGTCACAAGCGTGAGATTTGTTGATTTGCCCCTTTGCAAATCACTGTGACATCACCGCAACAGAGCCATCATTGTGCGATATATCGGGAAAATGGCTGGAAAGAGCGTTTGAATTTTTGATTATGAAATCCAGCGATGATTATTTTTAAATATCTTTAATAGTTCGATAACCCCGACCTTTGGCGGGGGCGTGGAGACAAGAGAAGGACACAAAAAAGGGGTGCCAAGGCGGGCACCCCTTTGTTTGACGGAAGAAGGAAGAAGGAAGAGGGAAGGGGAATTGCCGGCCAGCGACGCCTATTGCCGACGCACAGGTGCAAACAGCCGGTCATCGGGCTGGGTTTGCGCCGGGTCCAGCACCGGCAGGGCCTGCACCTTGGCGAACAGAGCCGTCAGATCGCCCGCCGTGGCGTCGAACAGCTGGTCATAGCTGTCGAGCACGAAATAGGTCTGTTGATAATCATCAATACGGTAACGGGTGCGCATCACCCGTTCCAGGTTGAATCCCACCCGGTGCGGCTGCGGGCTGTCAAGGCAATAGCGGGTCTCCCCGTGGGAGGAGAGCATCCCCGCCCCATAGGCGCGCAGGCCATGGGATGTATTGATCAGGCCAAATTCTACCATATACCAGTAAAGCCGGGCCAGCGGCTCCAGCGCCCCTGCGGCAATGGCCAGCGCACCCTGCTGACCATAGGCCTGCATGTAATCGGCAAAGACCGGATGGGTCAGCAGCGGTACATGGCCGAAAAAATCATGGAACACATCCGGTTCCACCAGATAATCCATCTCCGCCGGCTGCCGCAGCCAGTTGGTGACAGGAAAGCGCCGGTTGGCCAGATGGTCGAAGAACTCCCTCTCCGGGATCATGCCGGGCACAGCCAGCAGCCGCCAGCCCGTGGCCCGGTCCAGCAGGTCGGAGGTGCGGCGGAAATCGGGGATGGCGTCGCGCGCATCCAGCCGGGCCAGCCCGGCGGTGAATTCCGGGGCGGCATAATCGGCCAGCAGGGCCGCCTGCCGGTCATAGAGCGCCCGCCACAGCGCGTGGTCGGCGGTGCTGTAATGTTCCCAGCCCTGATCAATGCTGTAATCATCCGCCACCTGGCGGTAATCGCCGCGCAGGCGGCTGGCGGTCTTGCCGCTGGCGGCTACGGCACGGGTAAAGTCGGTATCGTCGCGCATGGTTGCCTCCCATCGCCCCTCTCTGCCGGATGGGGCCTTTGCGCAATTTTACCGCTGCCGGGCGGGCATTTCCTTGCGGATGGGGTTGTATCGGGGTGTCATATCGCAATACTGCCGCTGATCAGGTGGCGGTCTGCGCCATTTCCTGCCGGGGCTTGTACCAAGGGGCATGGTTCATGCCCCTTGGAGGCCGGCGACCGCCGGCCCGCCGCCCATGCGGCGCAAGCCAAGCCACCGGATGGTGGCGCCCGGCGCTGAGGGAACAGGCGAATAACCAAGCGGCACAGCGAAGCATCAGCCCCGGCGGGTCTCGATCCAGCCATCCACCACCTGTTCCAGCACGCCCAGCGGCACCGAGCCATTGGCCAGGATCGTATCGTGGAAGCCCCGGATATCGAAGGCAGAACCGAGTTCCCTCTTTGCCTTTGCCCGCAATTTCAGCAATTTGCGCAGGCCCAGATAATAGGCGCAGGCCTGACCAGGATAGACGATGTAGCGATCCACCTCCCGTGCGGCCACCTCGGCGGTGAAGGCGGAATTGCTGGTGAAATAATCGATGGCCTGCTGGCGCGACCATTTCTTCACATGGATGCCGGTATCCAGCACCAGCCGGATGGCCCGCCAGAGTTCGAAGCTGAGCCGTCCGAAATCGGCATAGGCATCTTCGTAAAATCCCAGCTCCTTGGGCAGCCGTTCCGAATAAAGCCCCCAGCCTTCCACATAGGCGGTGTGGGTCTGGTGGCGGCGGAACTCCGGCAGGCCGGTCATTTCCTGCGCCAGGGCCATCTGCATATGGTGGCCGGGCAGGCCTTCATGGAAAGCCAGCACCTCCATCTGCCAGATCGGCATTTCCTTCATGTTGGAGAGGTTGACGTAGTAAATGCCAGGGCGGGAGCCGTCACTGGCCGGCGGGGAATAACGGGCGATGGTCTCGCTGCCTTCCCGGTAGAGGTCAAACCGGCGCACCTCCAGCGAGGCCTTGGGTTTCAGGGTGAACTGGCCGTCCAGCACCCCATTCACCTTCTCCAGAATCAACCGGGCGCCGGCCAGATAGCCGGCGCGACCCTCTTCATCATTGGTGAAGTAGAACTGGGGATCGCTGCGGAGGAACTGGTTGAAGGCGACCAACTCGCCGCTGAAGCCGGTGCGCGTCTTCACCGCGACCATCTCTTCCTGCAGGCGGCGCACCTCCTGCAGGCCCAGCGCATGGACCATCTCCGGTTCCAGGTCCAGGGTCGTATGGCGCTTCAGGCACCAGCGGTAATAATCCAGCCCATGGGGCAGCTTCCACACCCCGTCACGGTCATCGGCCTGTTCCAGCAGATGGGTCAATGCCGCCGACAGCCGGGTCCAGGCCGGCGTGAACATTTCCCGCAGGGCCTGGGTGGCGGCAGCAACCAGCATTGCCTGTTCTGCCGGGGGCAGGTTTGTGCGCCCCAGCCGGTTGCGAAAGCTGGACAGCAGGCCCGAATCGCTCACGCCTTCCGGTTCGAACGGCCGGCCGATCAACGTATTGCGCACCGCTTGCAGGCTCTTTTCCACCGAAAAGCGCGGTGGGATGACGCCCTGTGCCGCCCGCCGCTCCAGCGCGCCGATCAGCTGATCCACCGGCTGGGCGATGCCGCGCACCCGCGCGATCCAGGCCTGGGCATCGGCCGCATCGCGCAACGGGTGATAGGTGGAAAGAAGATCAATGATCTGCCCATGGCGGCCGTTGAAATGGCCAGCCGGATAGGCATTGCCGCGCCAGCGCGCCGCCCCCAGCCTTTCCTCAGCCTGATATTCCCATAACCGCTTGTTCAGCCGCCCGGCGGGCGACAGGGTGGCGGCGGGGAAATCCCGCCGCAGCCGGGCCAGATCCTCGGCCAACCGTGCATCGTCGGCCGCCAATGCTGCCTCCGACAGATCATCCCAACGGCTCTGGTCGCCGGGCAGGCCCAGCCTGGTCCGCAATTCCGGGGAACGGTTGGCCTGGGCGGCAAAGGTCTCGGCAAAAAAACGGTTCAGCGCCGCGTCGCCACCGGCGCCGGCTGCCTGCACCGGCATTCCCCGCAGCAATCCCCAGCCCAGCAAAGCACCTCCGGCCGATAACAAGGCCCGCCGCCCGATCACGGGCGGTGCGGGGGGGTATTGCGGGCGGTGAGGCGGGTTCATGCACAATGTCCCTTGCAGCCAACATCCCGGACAGGCGGTGTCATACTAGCGGCACCAGCCTCCGCTGGCTTGGCTACGCCGCTACCAAGCGGCGCGGCGGCAGTCGCAGCATTACCAACGGACATGAATGATGACCGTTGGTATCAGACACCCATCCCTTCCGCGCAAACTTTAGGCACGGGGATGGCGGCGCGGCAAGTCGCACATTGGCAAAGCTTTAAGGTTCCGCATAAAGCGCCAGACAGGCAGCAGGCGGTGGCGGCGGCGCCTTGGGCGGGGCCGGCGGCTTGGGGCTGGGTGGGGGTGGTTCGAACCAGCTCATCAGCTCCGCCCCGCAGCCGTCGCCGGGCGGCGGTGGTTGCTGCCCCTCGCACTGGCCGGCCCCGGCGGGGCAGGACAGGCGGACATGGAAATGCGCGGCATGGCCGAACCAGGGGCGCAGCTTGGCCAGCCAGGCCCGGTCGCCGGTTGTCTGCTGGCAAAGGGCCAGCTTGATGGCCGGGTTGACGAAGATGCGCGACACGCGGGTATCTTCGGCCGCCAGTTGCAGCAATCTGGCCTGAGCCGGGCCGAAACGGCTGGGGTCTACCCGTTGGGCCTTGGCATTCACCATGCTGGCGAAATCCTCCCGCTCCCGTTCCGGGGCGGGCAGTTCGGGTAAATCCAGCACAAACCAGATATCGGCATCCAGCCCCATCTGGTGGCTGGCATGGCCGGTGGGCATCCGCCCGCCGCGCACCATGCCCAGATCGCCAATGGCCAGCCGGCCCAGCTTTTCCGCACTGGCCTTGCTCGTCAGATCATGCAGATAGGCCAGCAGGTCCGGATGGCCCCAGTTGCGGCGGCGGGACAGGTTCATCACCTGATATCCCGCTCCTTCCGTCGGCAGTTCCACCGCCCCCCGGATGCAGCCATTGGCATAGCTGCCAATGGGATCGGGCGCGCCCTTGCCCGGCGTGCGCAGGCTTTGCGGGGTGGGAGGATCGGCAGCCAGCACCGGGGTTGCCAACAGCAGGAAACCAGCCAGGGTCAAGGCCCACCCGTTGCGCAAAGCCGCCTCCGTCCGTCTGGGAACCCGCTTTATTCTGCCGCCGGTTTCGCGGCTTCGATTTCCGCCACCTTGGCTTCCACCAGCCCGACCAGATGGTCGACAATGCCCTGGTCTTTCAGCCGGTGCGCCGACATGCCGCCCAGATAAATCTGGTGGGTATTCTTGCCGCCACCGGTCAGGCCGATATCGGTCATGGTGGCCTCACCCGGCCCATTCACCACACAGCCGATGACAGAGACGGTCAGCGGCGTGGTGATGTGGGACAGCCGTTCTTCCAGCACCTCCACCGTCTTGATCACGTCAAACTGCTGGCGGGCACAGGACGGGCAGGAAATGACGGTCACACCCCGGCGGCGCAGGCCCAGGCTTTTCAGCATCTCGTACCCGACTTTCACCTCTTCCACCGGATCGGCGGAGAGCGAGACGCGGATCGTGTCGCCGATGCCGGACCAGAGCAACATGCCAAGGCCGATGGAGCTTTTCACCGTACCAGCGCGCAGGCCGCCAGCCTCCGTGATGCCGATATGCAGCGGATAGTCACAGGCATCGGCCAGCCCCTGATATGCTGCAACGGCCATGAAGACGTCTGACGCCTTCACCGAAATCTTGAACTCCCGGAAATCATGGTCTTCCAGGATTTTCGCATGGGTCAGCGCACTTTCCACCAGCGCGTCGGGGCAGGGCTCCCCATAGCGTTCCAGCAATTCCCGCTCCAGACTGCCGGCATTCACGCCGATGCGCATGGAACAGCCATGGTCCTTGGCGGCGGCAACCACCTCGCGCACCCGCTCATGGCTGCCGATATTGCCGGGATTGATGCGCAGGCAGGCCGCACCTGCCTCTGCCGCCTCGATGGCGCGGCGGTAATGGAAATGGATGTCGGCCACGATGGGCACGCGGGCGGCGGCGACAATTTCCTTCAGCGCCGCTGTGCTTTCCTCATCCGGGCAGGAGACGCGGACGATATCGGCCCCCGCCTCCTCCGCCCGGCGGATCTGTTCGATCGTGGCCTTGGCATCGGCGGTGACCGTGTTGGTCATGGTCTGCACGGTGATGGGCGAATCGCCACCCACCGGCACCGACCCGACATGGATCAGGCGGGACTTGCGGCGCAGAATCTGGCGCCAGGGGCGGTGGTGGCTGTGATCGGCGGTCATGGCGATGGGCGTCCGGGCCGTTGGCTGGGTGAACTGTTCAAAATGTAAAGGTCGGCCATCGACCCAGGGAAAACAAGGGGCGTCAGTGACTGACCAACGCCTCCGGCGTCAGCGATTGGCCAACGCCTCCGGCGTAAGGGGCACGCCGCGCATCACCTGCGACTTGGCCCCCAGTGGGGCCAGATCGCGCCCGTCCAGCGTGACCAGCAGGCCCCCGGCATTGCCGGTATTCAGCACCAGCCCCGGCACGTCGGGCGCGCGGAACAGGTCACCCCGGCGCAGCACACGCGACGCCCAGAGTGTGCCCTTGCCGTCCCTCACCTCGATCCAGCTATCCTCTAGCGCGCGGATGGTGAGGCGGACATTGCCTTCCGCCAGACCATAGATTCGGCCACTTGGTGGCACATCGGCGGTGCCGGCCGGCTTGGGTGCTGTGGCGGCGGTGGGTTGGGCGGCGTCGGTCGTCACCACCGGTTCGGCCTCTGGCACGGCCGGATCGGCCGGCGGCGGCGGGGCCATACCCTGGCCCAGGTCGGGCAGTTGCGGTACCTCGCTCTCCTCATCCCCTGTCTGGGCGGCGGGGCTGGTATCGGTGGCCGGCATCCCGGCATCGGCCGCCGTGCCGGCCAGGCTGGCCTGCGGCAGGGTAGGGCTGGAGGGGGAATTGCTGGCGCCGATTTCCGGGGCGGTGGGGCTGGAGCTTCCCACCAGCGCTTCCACCTGACCGGCGCTCATCTGCGTGGTGGTCGGGGCAGGCGGTGGCGGCGGGGTGGGCAATTGCTCCCCATAGATCAGCTTGGATAAACGTTCCGGCAGTTCCGGCACCAGATCGCCCACTGACCGGTCGGACGCCGAGAGCGCATACCAGCCGCCATAGACCAGCAGGCCCAGCAGAGCGGCGATCAGCAGCACGGCCCCGCCCGGCACGCGGCTTTCATTCACCGGCTCGGGAAAATAGAGTTCCTGCGCCTGATTCTGGCCCGCCGCATCCTGCTTGAAGCGCAGCAGCACGGCTCCTGCATCCAGCCCCACCGTCTGGGCATAGGTGCGCAGGAATCCCACCGTATAGGCCTGGCCGGGCAGTTCACCCCAGCGCCCTTGCTCGATCGCCTCCAGGTAATGCTGGCGGATGCGCAGGCCAGCGGCCAGTTCCGGCAGGCCATAACCCAGCGCCTCGCGCTGTTGGCGCAGCCATTCACCAACATGACGCGGGCCGCCGGCCGGCTGCGGCTCTGCTGTGGCGCCCGCCGCCTTGTCGCGCATGTCCTGTGATCGTCCTTGATGATCCGCCATGGCTCCCCTGCTGGTTTGGCCCCAGCCCGTCTGATGCCGGCACCAGTCCCCATCATGGGGCGCCGCCGGAATGACCACCTCTCTCTTAACAACCCCATCCTCGTGGCGCAACAAGGGTGCCGGGGGATGGGGGGTGTGACAATTGCGGGCGGCTCCCCTGTTGCCTGCATGGGGGTGCGGCAACAAGGCAGACTGGTGGTGCGGCAGGAACATCGTTATAAAAGTGTGTAACGTGATGTCCGGGTGCCGAAGGCAGGTGTCACCCCATCATGTGTTCGACCGCTGGCGCGGCGGGGTTATTGGAACGGCAAACCGTCCCCCCGATGCCGGACAACCAGCGGGGTTGGATTTATGGACAGTGTCAGCGATGTATGTGATTTACATGGCCCTCGGGCTTCTGATCGGCCTGCCGTTTGCCGGAATTTTCTACTACGCTATCTGGGTGATGCTGACGGGCGATGCGGCTGGGCCAGACGGCCGCTTCTGATGCGGGCCGGGAAGCGCTGCGGTCTGCTGTGCCCGGCGGCCTTCCTGGTTTTGCTGCTGCTGTTGTTCAGTTGGCGCCCCGCCCTGGCGGGTGCGGACGCTCCGCCGTTGCGTGCCCCCGGTGTGGCCGCCGATGATGCGCGCCGCATTGTCGATATCAACAGTCCGCCCTGGGATGCGGTTGCCCGGGTGCAGACCAATATCGGCAGCCGCTGCACCGGCACCCTGGTGGCCCCCCGCCTGGTGCTGACAGCGGCGCATTGCCTCTACAATCACCGCACCCGCCGGCTGTTGCAGCCGGTTTCGCTGCATGTGCTGTTCGGCTATGCGCTGGGGGAATATCGCACCCATCTGACCGTTGAGTCGGTGCAGGTGGGGGCGGGCTATGATGGCACCCGTCCCGGCGCCAGCCTGGGGCACGACTGGGCGTTGCTGCGCCTGTCGGGTGATGCTGGCGTGCGTCCCCTGCCCTGGCAGGGGACGCCCCCGACGGCCGGTCAGGCCGTGGCCGTGGCGGGTTTCAGCCAGGACCGCACACATCTGTTGATGGTGGATCGTGATTGCCCTTTGCGGGAGATGCGGGAAACTGATGCGGGACGCCTGTTGATCCATGGCTGCTCGGCAAGCCGGGGGACCAGCGGTGGGCCGGTGCTGCTGCACCTGGGGGGGGTATGGCAGGTGGTCGGCCTGAATATTGCGGCCGGCGCCACGGCCAATATCGGCCTCTGGCATCCCGCGATTCAGGCGGCTATCGCTGGTCGATCCCCTGCTGCGGTGGCACCCTGATCCTTTCGGGTTACTCAAAAAAAGCTTGGCTTGTCATCGTCCGATCACAGACCTCCGGCGTTTGTTTGTGGCAGGGTTTCGGCTTGAAACCCTTGCGCGCGCTGTCAGTGCGGGCGTTTAACAGGATATAGGAAAAAGCAGATGCGTCGTTCCATCGCCGCCGCGCTCGCGGTCCTTCTCGCCGCCGGAAGTGCCTTTCCGGCGCTGGCGCAGAATAACCCAGCCCCGGCCGAAGGGGCCCAGGCCACGGGTGCCGCCGCCGGTGCCGGTGCCGCCGGTATCGCCAGCGGCAATCTCACCACCGTTGCCGTGGTCGGTGGCGTTGCTGCCGTGGGCATCATTGCCGTTGCCGCGTCCGGCGGGGGCGATGATGAACCGTCGGCTGGTGGCCCCCCGACTTCCACCAGCACCAGTACGGCCACCAGCACGGCGCGCTGATACTAACGGTCATCATTTATGACCGGTTAGTACGGCGGCGACTGCCGCCGGCGATTGAGGGGCATGAAAGCGTGACCTTCGGTCATGATTTCGTGCCGCTGGTATGATATGGCGGCAAGGCTCCGGCCCCTTCCGGCGCCTGCCTGTCCGTTGAAGGCCCGGCCCCCGCGTGAAGCAGGGCCGGGCCTTTTTCGTTCCGGGCTTGGCCGGGTGGTGGCATTGCCGCTATAGTTCCCGCCTTGCCACCCGGTGGGCGGCACCCATGCCCCGTAACGGAGCCCTCACACCATGAACGACCTGTTGTCGGGCGACGATATTGACCGTTCCTCCGTCATGTCGGTGCCGGTACAGGTGTCGGTGCGCCTGGGCCGGCGCCGCCTGCGCATCAGTCAGCTGTTGCGTATGGGACCGGGTGATGTGGTGGATCTGGAACGTGTGGTGGGCGACCCGGTTGATGTGTTCGTCAATGACCGTATGGTGGCGCGCGGTGAACTGGTGGTGGTGGATGGCCGCCTGGGCCTGACCATCGTTGAATTGCTGCCCCAGGCCACACGCGGCCGCGAACCGCTTGGCCCCGGCCCTGGGGAATGACGGGACGAAGCGTCTTTACCCGGCCCGCACCCGTTCCAGGAACTGCTCCACCTGACGGGACAGGGCGTCAGCTTCGCGTACCAGCTCATCGGCCGCCCCCTGCACATCGCCGGCCATGCTGTCGGCTTCCGCTGCTGCCCGCGTCACCTGCCCGATGGTGGCGCTGACATTCTGGGTGCCGGTGGCGGCATGGGCGACGGAGCTGGCAATTTCCTGCGTGGCGGCCCCCTGCTGTTCCACCGCACTGGAAATGGTGGCGACGATGCCGCTGATCCGGTCGATGGTGCCACCGACGCCGCGAATGGCATCGGCGGCATCACCGGCCACCGCCTGCATGGCATTGATCTGACTGCTGATTTCCTCCGTCGCCTTGGCCGTCTGGTTGGCCAGGGCCTTGACCTCGCTGGCCACGATGGCGAAGCCCCTGCCGGCCTCTCCCGCTCTTGCTGCCTCAATGGTGGCGTTCAGCGCCAGCAGGTTGGTCTGGCTGGCAATATCGCCGATCAGGCGCACGATCTCCCCGATGCGCTGTGCCGCATCCACCAGCCCGGTGACGGTCTGATTGGATTTATCTGCCTCCGCCACGGCATCGCTGGCGATGGTGGCGCTTTCCGCCACCCGGCGGCTGATTTCGCGGATGGAGGCGGAAAGCTGTTCGGCGGCGGCGGCGACCGTATTCACATTCTCCGCCGCCTGTTCGGCGGCGCCGGCCACCGCCTCGGACTGGCGGTTCACTTCATTCGCCACGCCGCCCAACCCCTGCGCGGTGCCGCGCATCCGATCAGCGGCGCCGCCGACATTGGCCACGACGGCCTGCACCCCCTCCTGGAACTCGTCGGCAAGGGCAACCAGGGCGCGACGCTTTTCCAGTTCTGCCCGTTCTTCCAATGCGGCCTGCTCGCTGCGCAGCCGTTCTGTATCGCGCATGGAGCGCTGGAAAACGGAAAGCGCACGGGCCGTGGAGCCGATCTCATCCCGGCGACTTTCGCCCGATACTTTAACGTCCAGATCCCCATCCGCCAGCTTCGTCATGATGGCGATGATCCGGTGCAGCGGGCGGGTAATGCCGGCAATGCCCAGGGCAATGCCCAGAACCAGCACGATGGCGGTGCCCGTCAGCCCCGCCGTCAATGTCACCTGCAGGGCGTTGTCGAAGACGGTCTCGGCTTCTGCCCGATCAGCCTCCATCGCCTTCTGCACGTCATCCGTGGTGACCAGCAACCGGTCCAGCAGATCGGTCAGTTTGATATCGAACCGGTCCACCAGCACGGAGGCCGCCTGGCTGCCCTTGCCGGCCAGGGCCAGCTTGCGGGCCTGTTCGACGATTTCCATCATGCGAGCCACGTCTTCACGCGCCAGATCCAGATCCCCTTTGCGTTCCGGCAACAGCTTTTCGACATTGTTGAGATGTTCTGCCAGTTGGTCGCGTTTCAGGGCGATTTCATCTTTCATGGAATCCAGGATGAAACTGTCCGTTTCTGCCGCGATCATATAGCCAAGCCGGCCGATATCAGTGGCAGATTCGCTGGCGCGCAAGATGGACTTGCTCGATTCTGAGCGCTCCAGCATTTCCTGATAATGACCGCCGATATGGCGCATCTGCGACAAGGCGTAAAGCGAGGTGCCGATGGTCAATATGCCCATCAGGACCAGTGGCAGCACCAGCTTCCAGACGATGGGCAGGTTCTTTAGGGCGTTCATGGCGTCTCCCGGCGCGGATGGCACCCCGCCTTGTCGACGGTGGTGCGCTTTATCCGTCCATTCTGCGTGATATTGGTCATGTCGCCAAGGCTTCAAGTCACTTTTATTTAAATAATTTACGTTTATCGAAATGGTGACACAGGTTTGGCGCAGTCGTTAATGATGGAATTATGACAGTTGTGCTTAGGTTTTTAATGGGTTGTTCATAAAATGAAACTGATCGCTCTGTGATTATTGATGAGAGAAAATCTTATATGAATGATCGATAGAGAGCGGAACCGAGCCGGATTTCTGGGAGATGTTTTTGTCAGGGGACGAAAATCTGCCCACCATTGTTGTTGTTTCACTTACATTCCGTATAGGGGATGTAAGTGATTCATCTAGGTAAGCCGTGTTGATAATGTTGACGGGGCGGGAGAATGGGGAGGGGCACGTATAGGGAGGGGGAGGTGGTATGTATTGGGAAGCCGCCCTGCGCCAACATGGAGAACGGCTCCTTCTCGCCCTTCCCGCAATGAATCTGACCGGCCATGCGGGGCGTGCGCGGCTTGGCCCTTGTCAGGGGGGCAGCACTCCACTATACACACCCGCTCTATCGGACGGCGAGGCCGGGCGTGATGCCCGGGGCATGCCCACCGCCCATATAGATTGAAAAGGACCGAAAATGCCCAAGTTGAAGAACCATTCGGGCGCCAAGAAGCGGTTTAAGTTCACCGCTTCCGGCAAGGTGAAGGCCCAGGCCGCTGGCAAGCGCCACGGTATGAGCAAGCGCCCCCTGAAGATGAAGCGTAACGCGCGTGGTACGTTCGTTATGTTCAAGGCCGACGGCGAGAAGATCGCCGAGAATTTCCTGCGGGTTAAGTGAGGAGGCTGACTAATGGCACGCGTTAAGCGGGGCGTCACCACCCACGCCCGTCACAAGAAGATCCTGAAGCTCGCCAAGGGCTATCGTGGTCGCGGTTCCAAGTGCTATCGCGTTGCGATTGAAAAGGTCGAAAAGGCGCTTCGTTACGCCTACCGCGACCGTCGCAACAAGAAGCGTGATTTCCGCGGCCTGTGGATTCAGCGTATCAACGCCGGTGCGCGTCTGCACGGCCTGAAGTACTCCACGCTGATCCACGGCCTGAAGCGCGCCGGCATCGAACTGGACCGTAAGGTTCTGTCCGACATCGCCGCCCGCGAGCCGGATACGTTCAAGGATCTGTGCGGCAAGGCCCAGGCCGCGCTGCAGGCCGCCTGATCACCCGTTTGGGTTTTCAGCGGACAGACGTTTGGGAAAAGGGGCTGGCCCGTTGGGCCGGCCCCTTTTTTCTTGTCCGGCGTGGTCGCCCCTCTTTGTGCTATCATCGTCAAATCCAGTGATGATGGAGATTCCCCATGGGCTCGCTGCTCATCCGCAACCTTGATGACAGTCTGATCAAGGGGCTGGCGGATCGTGCCAGCCGTTCTGGTCGAACCGTGGAGGAGGAGGTGGCCAGCATCCTTCAGCATACGCTGGCGGCAGGGCAAAGCCCCGAGCTGATCGAGCGTCTGGCCTCCCTGCGTGCCGCCACGGCCGGCATGTGCCGAACGCCATCGGAACTGCTGCTGCGCGAAGATCGGGACAGCGACCACCGATGAGAGTCGTGCTGGATGCCAGCGTGGCCATCAAGCTGGCCACGACGGAACCGGATTCGTACCAGGCGGAGCCACTGGTTTATTGTGGGCTGCACGCACCAGACCTGATGTTTGCCGAAATCACCAATATCATCTGGAAAAAGCAGGCGCGCGGGGATCTGACGGTGGAACTGGGCCAGCAGGCGCTTGACGCATTGTCCAGCCTGCGCCTGACCGTGACCCCATCGCACGACCTGATGGGGATGGCGTTGGAACTGGCATCAGCCACCAGCCATCCCGCCTATGACATGTTTATGTGGCCCTGGCGATTCGGTCGGGTATCCCCTTGATCACTGCCGACACAAGGCTGGTGGGCCGGATACGGGCCTTGTCACCCACCCCCTCATGGGCGTACCTGATCACGCCGCTGGCTGAATTCCAACCGGGCTGATGCCCCTTCATTGTTTTCCAGGACCATCATGGACACGCTCGACACTCTTCAGTCCGAATTGCTGGCCACCATCGCCGGGGCCTCCGACAGCGCCGCGCTGGAGGAGGTGCGGGTGTCGGCCATGGGCAAGAAGGGCCGCATCACGGCGCTGATGGGCGACATGCGCACCCTGACGCCGGATGAGCGCAAGACGCGCGGTGCCGCCCTGAACGCCGTGAAGATCGCCGTGGAAGCCGCCATCGAGGCGCGCCGGGGTGAACTGAAGGCCGCCGAACTGGCCAAGAAGCTGGAGGCGGAGCGCATCGACGTTACCCTGCCGTCCCGCCCGGAAAGCCAGGGCCGCATCCACCCGATCAGCCAGACGGTGGATGAGATCGTGGCCATTTTCGGCGCCATGGGCTTCACCGTCGCCGAAGGGCCGGATATCGAGACGGATTTCCATAATTTCACCGCCCTGAACATCCCGCCGGAACATCCGGCGCGGCAGATGCACGACACCTTCTATCTGCCGCCGGCTGCCGATGGGGCGGCGCGCGTGCTGCGCACCCATACCAGCCCGGTGCAGATCCGCACCATGTTGACGGAAAAGCCGCCCATCCGCATCATCGCCCCGGGCCGCACCTACCGTTCCGACTATGATCAGACCCACACGCCGGTGTTCCATCAGGTGGAAGCGCTGGTGATCGGGGAAGATATCCATATGGGCCATCTGAAGGGGACGCTGCTGGAATTCTGCCGCGCCTTCTTCCAGATCGACGATCTGCCCATCCGTTTCCGCCCCAGCTTCTTCCCCTTCACCGAACCGTCGGCAGAGATCGATATCGGCTGCGCGCGCAAGGGCGGGGAGCTGAAGCTGGGCAATTTCGGCGATTGGCTGGAAATTGGCGGCAGCGGCATGGTGCACCCCAAGGTGCTGGAAAATTGCGGCATCGACAGCACCAAGTATCAGGGCTTTGCCTTCGGCATGGGGATCGAGCGCATGGCCATGCTGAAATACGGCATCCCCGACCTGCGCACCTTCTTTGAGGCTGATCTGCGCTGGCTGAAGCATTACGGCTTCGTGCCGCTGGACCAGCCCAATCTGGCGCAAGGGCTGGCCCGCTGACAGGAGCACGGGTTACGGTTGATCCCGTAACCCGCCCTATCGTTCGTAGATAATAAAAAAAGCCCGGACGGTGCTGCCACTGTCCGGGCTTTTTACGGAAACCACCGTGCCGATCAATCCTTCAGATCGGCCCAGAGTTCCTTGACCTTAGCGAAGAAGCCTTCCGACTCGGGATTATGGCCGGCCTCGGCCTCCTTATCGAACTCCTTCAGCAGTTCCTGCTGGCGCTTGGTCAGGTTGACCGGCGTTTCCACCACCACCTGGATATACATGTCACCGCGCGCCGGGCTGCGTAGCACGCTCATGCCCTTGCCTTTCAGGCGGAACTGGTGGCCCGTCTGGGTGCCGGCGGGCACACTGATCTTGGCGCGGTTGCCATCAATCGTCGGCACTTCGACATTGCCGCCCAGGGCTGCCACAGTCATCGGGATCGGCACCCGGCAATGCAGGTTGGCCCCATCACGCTGGAAGAAGCGGTGTGGCGCCAGGGAGAGGAAAATATAAAGATCGCCGGGGCTGCCGCCGCGCAGGCCCGCTTCGCCCTCACCGGCCAGACGGATGCGGGTACCATCCTCCACGCCCGCCGGAATATTGACCTGCAGGGTCTTTTCCTTGCGCACGCGGCCCTGGCCACCGCAATGGCGGCAGGGATCCTTGATCACTCGTCCAGCGCCACCGCAGGTGGGGCAGGCGCGTTCGATGGTGAAGAATCCCTGCTGGGCCCGCACCTTGCCGGCCCCGTTACAGGTGGTGCAGGTGGTGGGGCTGCTGCCCGCCTCCGCGCCTGACCCGCCGCAGGGATCGCACATCACGCTGGTGGGCACGCGCACCTGGGTGGTATTGCCCTTGAAGGCATCCTCCAGGCTGATTTCCAGATTATAGCGCAGGTCATTGCCGCGATTATTGCTCTGACCCGGGGCGCCGCCACGGCCACGGCCCATGAACTCACCGAACATCTCATCAAAGATGTCAGCGAAACCGCCGCCGAAATCAAAGCCGCCCGGCCCGGCACCGGGACGCCCACCACCGCCGCCTTCAAAGGCGGCATGGCCGAATCGGTCATAGGCAGCCCGCTTCTGCTCGTCCTTCAGGCAATCATAGGCTTCGCTGACTTCCTTGAATTTCTGCTCAGCACCCTTGTCACCCTGGTTGCGGTCCGGGTGGTACTGCATGGCCAGCTTGCGATAGGCCTTCTTCAGGTCATCCGCGCTGGCGGATTTCTGAACGCCCAGGACATCATAATAATCGCGCTTCGACATGGCGGCCTCAAGCCCCTTCCCAACCGGTCCGGCCGCCCACCATCGTGTGCTGCTGCCGGATTCGCACCATTCCAACATCTGTCATGCCTTGCCCCATCATGCAACAGGCCCGCCCGGAGATTTCCGGGCGGGCCCGCGCCATTCTGGAACCGGCGGTCCCGCCCCCTGATCAGGGGAAAGGCTGGGGATCAGCCCTTCTTGCGGTGATCGT
Source organism: Niveispirillum sp. SYP-B3756 (assembly GCF_009495745.1). Classification (GTDB taxonomy): domain Bacteria; phylum Pseudomonadota; class Alphaproteobacteria; order Azospirillales; family Azospirillaceae; genus Niveispirillum. The sequence goes on along the minus strand of NZ_WIDQ01000001.1, from coordinate 714,897 downwards.
CGTTGACTTCCTCGAAGTCGGCATCGACCACCTTGTCACCGGCGGGCGCGTCATCGTCGGACGGGCCGGCATCGGCAGCACCGGCGGGGCCTTCCTGGCCGGCCTTGTACAGCGCCTCACCCACCTTCATGGAGGCCTGGGCCAAGGCGTCGGTCTTGGCCTTGATGGCGGCGGCATCGTCACCACCCAGGGCGGACTTCAGCTCGGCAATGGCGGCTTCCACCGCACTCTTGTCGGCAGCAGCGATCTTGTCGCCATTTTCCGACAGGGTGCGCTCGGTGGAGTGGATCAGGCCGTCAGCGTGGTTGCGGGCTTCCACCAGCTCCTTGCGCTTCTTGTCCTCGGCGGCGTGCGCCTCGGCGTCCTTCACCATCTTGTCGATGTCGGCATCCGACAGACCGCCGGAAGCCTGGATGCGGATGGTCTGCTCCTTGTTCGTCGCCTTGTCCTTGGCGGACACATTGACGATACCGTTGGCGTCGATGTCGAAGGTCACTTCGATCTGCGGCACGCCGCGCGGGGCGGACGGGATGCCCATCAGGTCGAACTGGCCCAGCATCTTGTTATCGGCGGCCATTTCGCGTTCACCCTGGAACACGCGGATGGTCACGGCCGACTGGTTGTCTTCCGCCGTGGAGAAGACCTGGGACTTCTTGGTCGGGATCGTCGTGTTGCGATCGATCAGGCGGGTGAACACGCCGCCCAGCGTCTCAATACCCAGCGACAGCGGGGTGACGTCCAGCAGCAGCACGTCCTTGACGTCGCCCTTCAGCACGCCGCCCTGGATGGCCGCACCGATGGCCACCACCTCGTCGGGGTTCACGCCACGGTTCGGCTCCTTGCCGAAGATCTGCTTCACGGTCTCAATGATCTTGGGCATACGGGTCATGCCGCCGACCAGGATTACCTCGTCCACTTCCGACGCCTTCAGGCCGGCATCCTTCAGCGCCGCCTGGCAGGGGCCGACGGTGCGGCGCACCAGATCTTCCACCAGGGCTTCCAGCTTGGCGCGGGTCAGCTTGATGTTCAGGTGCTTCGGACCGGACGCATCGGCGGTGATGAAGGGCAGGTTCACTTCCGTCTGGACGGAGCTGGACAGCTCAATCTTGGCCTTTTCGGCGGCTTCCTTCAGGCGCTGCAGGGCCAGACGGTCCTTGCGCAGGTCAATGCCCTGCTCCTTCTGGAATTCCTCGGCCAGATAATCGATGATCTTGCCGTCGAAATCTTCACCGCCCAGGAAGGTGTCGCCATTGGTGGACTTCACCTCGAACACGCCGTCGCCGATTTCCAGGATCGACACGTCGAACGTACCACCACCCAGATCATACACGACGATGGTGCCGGCACCCTTCTTTTCCATGCCATAGGCAAGGGCGGCGGCCGTCGGCTCGTTGATGATGCGCAGCACTTCCAGGCCGGCGATCCGGCCGGCATCCTTGGTGGCCTGACGCTGGCTGTCATTGAAATAGGCGGGCACGGTGATAACGGCCTGGGTGACCTTTTCACCCAGATAAGCCTCAGCGGTTTCCTTCATCTTCTGCAGGATGAAGGCGCTGACCTGGCTGGGGCTGTATTTTTCACCATGGGATTCGACCCAGGCGTCGCCATTGCCGCCAGAGACGATCTTATAAGGAACGAGGGCGGCGTCCTTCTTGGTCACCGGGTCGTCATAGCGACGGCCGATCAGGCGCTTGATCGCGAACAGCGTATTGTCGGGGTTGGTGACGGCCTGACGCTTGGCCGGCTGACCGACCAGACGTTCGCCGCCCTGCGTGAAGGCGACCATCGACGGGGTGGTACGCGCACCTTCGGCATTTTCGATGACCTTGGCCTGCGTGCCTTCCATAACGGCCACGCACGAATTGGTGGTGCCCAGATCGATCCCGATAACCTTGCTCATGACGACCTCTCGTTTCCGGCAGAACGCCCGCGGCCCGATCCTGTTCCGGCACCGCAGGGGCGATCCCCATGGGTTTTGCTGTATCCATATATGGCCGTACCCGGCCAAACCCCAAGAGCTCGTGATCGGCCCTTGGTGCAAAGCAGATATAGGCACCTGTGACAGATGCTGCAACTGGCACCTTGCGGGTCCGCTCTGTTTCCCGGCCTCAGCACCGTGATCGGGTCTATCCGGCGATGATTCTTTCCCCGAGTCGGCACAGTCAACGTCATAGGACTGACACAGCAATATAAAATAGTATGAGTCCTACGGAAGGGGATTTGGAGAAAGATATGGGCCGCATACAGGAGAAACCAGGATATTTGTCTGGCGCATAGACTGCCCTTATCAAGGGGTTCCAATAAATCCTAAGGCGAGAGGTCGCCCATCAACCAGTTCAACCAGGGTTTGTTTGCACGCCGTTAAAACAGGTGTTATTGTTAAGGCCTGTAAAACGAAATATTAATACGTTTACATCTATCAAAATAGATGGATTTTATGTAAAGTCCTGGAGGTGAGGTAATCAACAAGGCCAGATGACGGCTGGGGGACTCATATGACTTATGCAAACCAGATGCTGATCGCCGAAAATAGCAGCAGCAACCGCGAGCAAGAGGTGGCGATCGCCATCAAGCGCTGTCTGGAAAGTCTGGTGGTGGACGCAAAACGCAGTCAGATGAAAGACTTGGCGGAGTTTCTGGCCCTGGCTGCCCTGGCGGCAGACGATGCGGCCCGGGCGGCGGCCCGCACGGCACCGCGTGCCATTCAGGCCCATCCGGCCTTCGGCGATCTCAGCAACAGTCGCGTTGTCGGCAACTGCTGATAGATAGTATTGGTGGGATGTTTGTGGTTTTTTGTCCGTCTGGAATATAGGCGGACAAGATTTCATTTAAAAAAGCAGAAATGCAGAAGCGATATCAACCGTCATTGATCATGCCAGATCAATGACGGCGGCCGTCGGCGATCCAGAAGGAGACAATGCCGGCGGCATCGGGCGGTGAGCTTTCCGGGTGATACCAGCGGTACACCGCCATGGCCGCGTCCAGGCAATAAGGCTCAGGCGCGCCGCTGGCGCGCATTTCCCGATAGGCGCGGGTGACGGCGGGACGGCAGCAATCGCCATCCCCCGCCATCCCCCCGTCACTGCCCCCTGTGCCGCAGCGGCGCATGGATCACATCTTCTTGGCGGCGGCCAGGCCACCGGCCTGCGGCTGGGTGACCGGGCGGTCCTTGCGCACACCGTACAATTCCAGACGGTGACCGATGAGCTTATACCCCAGCTCGTCGGCGATCTTCTCCTTGATGATCTCCAGATCCTCATTGGAGAATTCCACCACTTCACCGCTCTGCACATCGATCAGATGATGGTGATGTTCGTCGCGCGCCTCTTCGTAGCGGGCGCGGCCATCGCCGAAATCCAGCCGTTCGATCACGTTCGCCTCTTCAAACAGGCGCATGGTGCGATAGACGGTGGCGATGGAAATATGCGGATCGATCTCAATAGCCCGCCGGTAAACCTGCTCCACATCCGGGTGGTCCTGGCTGTCGGACAGGACGCGGCTGATGACGCGGCGCTGTTCGGTCATCTTCAGGCCCTTCTGGACACAAAGCTGTTCGAGGCGGGATGGCATGGGTCGGCTCCGAAAAACGGTCAGCGGCAAATGGTTCCGCCAACATATGGACGAAAACCTCGACGAAGGGGAGGGGGTACGGCAACGAAAAAGGATGTGGAAACAGCTATGCTGTTCCCGTTGGCCGGTATCCCCTTTCCGGCTACCGTCCGACGCGGGCATCGAATGGCGGTAAACCGTCAGTGATGACGCCCGTCCTATTCCTTGAACGGCCCCTTTATCCATCACCGGGGCGGGGAGGCCTTTACGCCAGGCCGGGTGTCTTTAACGGCCTCGACGACACCGCGACCGACTCGATAATTCCCACTGCTGTCGCAATCCCATTTTCACTGCGGATGAGCATACCGATCCGGGCCGCTGCCCGGCGCATGGTACTATCGGCGAGTGCCGACCGAATGGCATGGGCCAATTCATCGACCGTCAGACTTGAATAGGGCAATGCCGGGCCTGAAACGCCAATAGATGTCAAGCGTGCGCCCCAAAAGAACTGATCGGCCATGAAGGGCACGATCACCGACGGGATGCCGGCACGAAGGGCCGATGCCGTTGTGCCAGCGCCGCCATGATGCACAGCCAGCGCGACATGTTGAAATAACCAATCATGGGGCGCTTCCCCCACGACAAACACATCTCTCGATGGTGTCTCAGGTACCAGCCCACCCCAGCCTGCGGCAATGATGGCCCGGCAGCCCACCGACTTCAGTGCCGAGAGAATCAATCTCGTGGTCGATTGCGGATCAGGGAAGGTCATGCTTCCAAAACCGATATAAACCGGCGGCGCGCCCGCTGCGAGGAATTGGGTCAGTGCCTCGGGCGGTACCCATCCCGACGGTTTTTCAAGAAACCAATAACCCGTCACCGAAACATTATCGTCCCAATCATCCGGCCGCGGCACAAGATGCTCACTATAGGCCAGCAATGTCGGCCGCCGTTCGCGGTGAACCTTGGCAATGGGACCGGACAGCGGCCAAGCGGGCAGGCCGATAATGTTGCGCCGGGCCTTGTTCACATAGGATCGGGTCGACTGCCACAGCATCTGGTCGATGATGAAGTGATGAAGCCGGTTGCCCCATGGCGGCAACGGCTGTTGAGGGGGAGCGATCAACGGGCTTGGAAAGGCGCCCGTTGGGACAAGCGGCTGCATACAAGCCCATAGAAAGGGTCGATTGCTGGCCTCGGCAAGCGACAACATCGCGCTCAGGCTGCTGGTCTCCCCAATGAACAGATCCGATCCCGCCGTCTCTCGTTTGATGCCCGTCCACCATCGGTCGATGTTTCGCGCGCATATGGCCCTTGCCGCACGGATGGCAGCCGCCGGCTTCTTGCCGGAAGCGATAAGGCGCAGCCCATCAGCAGAGGCGAGTTCCTCCCGTATATCGCCATCGAGCAGGCCCAGCCGGACACCGGTTCCCTGCAACAAACCCGCACATGCGGGGGTTGTGACGAATATGACGTCATGTCCGCGTGCCGCAAGGGCAGACGCTACGGCTGCAATCGGCTGAACATCTCCACGAGATCCCAAGCTAGTGATAGAAATTTTCATATAAATTACCCCCGATAAAAGGTAATTTTATTGGATCTGAATGTAAATTTACTATAAGGATATTTATCTACTGATCCCTGGTGATTGCCGGCCCAAAAAATCTCATTTCAATCCACCGGATCATAGGCCAGAACGGCATCGAATTCGGCGTTGGCCGGGTCGATATCGGCGCTGATCGGGTCGGCCTTGCCCAGTACCTTGCGCACGAAGCGGCAGGCCACCAGCCATTTGCGCCGGTCGCCCAGGGCCAGATCGGCTACCGCCTCTTCACACAAAAGGGAAGCTGCCGCCGTGTCGGCCAGCAGTGTCAGCAGGCGGCGGCCATGGCGTGGCCCCTGGCCGGGATTGCGGCGCAGGAAGGCCAGCGCCGCGCGGCATTCCTCCAGCGCCCCTTCCAGAATGGCGGTCACATCATCGGCGGCCGCTTCGCGGTTGGGGCTGGGCAGATCGGCCAGGATGGCACCCATCCGGGCCAGGAAAATCTGATCGCCGGCCCGCTTGCCCGTCACCAGCCGCAGCAGTTCCAGGGCCTGGATATTGGCCGGCCCTTCCCAGACCGACACCACCAGACAATCGCGGTAGAAGCGTGATGTCGGCATTTCGTCGGTATAGCCATTGCCGCCCACCATCTCCACCGCCTGCCGGCACGCCGTCACCGCCTGTTCCGCCGTGCGGTATTTGGCCAGCGCTGTCACCAGCCGCAGCCAGTCATCCCCCTGATCGGGGTCGGCCAGATGCGCATCGAAGGCAAAGACCGACTCGAAGGACAGCACCGTGGCTGCCTCCAGCTCCATCTGCATATCCAGCAACTGGTCCTGCACCACCGGGTAATGGCGCAAAGCATGGCCAAAGGCGGTGCGGTGTCCGGCCCAGCCGGCGGATTCCAGGAAGGCGCGGCGCAGCAGCCCGGCGGAACCGACGGCATTATGGATGCGGCTATATTCCAGGGCCGCCATCATCGCCTTCAACCCATCGGGCGGGGCCGCCACTTCCAGGGCGAAGGCGCCCTCCAGGTCCAGTTCGGCCGTGGCCAGCCCACGCGTGCCTGCCTTTTCCTTCAGCCGGCGGGTGCGGTAGTGGTTGGGCGTGCCATCGTCCAGATGGCTGGGCACCAGATAGCAGCCCAGCCCGCGCCCGCCGGACTCCGACCCGTCGGGCCGGGCCGTGGCCAGCGCCAAGCCGGACCCGGCATTGCTGGTGAACCATTTGATGCCATGCAGGCGGAACCCGTCGTTACGGGCCTCGGCCCGCGTGGTGCTGGCCCCCACATCCGACCCGCCATGCAGTTCGGTGGCCCAGGTGCCACCGGACAGGGCATTGCCATCCATCCGCACCAGTTCGGGCAGGTACCGCCCGCGTACGGCCGGCGGGGCCAGCCGGTCCAGCACATAGGCCACCGCCCCCGTCATGGTGACGGGGCAATGGATGGAGATATCGGCCTGGGACAGCATATAGCCCATGGTGAAACAGGCGGTGTGGGAGGGCGCCCCCGTCGGCCCCAGCCCCTCCGGCTGATAGGCCAGCCCCACCGCCCCCCGGCGATAGGCCTCGGCATGGCAGGCGCGGTAATCGGGGTTCAGGATGACGCGGCCCCGCCGGTTACCGTCAATATCATAAGCATCCAGCCGGGGCGGGGCGAAGCGGTCGGTATACTCGGCCTGTTCATCCAGCGGGCCACCGGCCCAGGCCCCAAATTCCGACAAGCGCCCTTCGTGGGCTTCCAGCACATGCGGGCTGCGGCGTTCCAGCAACCGGATCAGGTTGGTGTCGCTGTCGAACAGGTTGCTGCCACGCGCGGTGCGCGGATAATCGCTGTCGCTGGTCATCGGCGTTTCCCCTTGGTTATCCGCAGGATGAACCAAGGCCGTCGCCGGGGAAAGGGGCTTGGGGAAGGTCAGCGATCCGCAAACCGCAGGCGCAACATGCCCGGCTCCACGGCGAGTACCAGGGCAGGGCGGTCTTCCAGCCAGCCCTGGACAGTGAAGCTGCCGGTCTCCCCCTCCCCCAGATCATTCTGATCGGTGAACATGAAACAGGCGCCGGTGCGGGACAGGTTCAGGGTTTCCCCGCGCAGTACCCTGCCTTCCAGGGCCAGCAAGGCGGGGCTGCGCACCGGCACGCGGGGAAAGCGGCGTCGCTCATCACTCACCCGCCGCCTGCTGGTGGCCGGTTCAGGCGGCGGCATCGGTATGTCGCCCCGGTGGCTCAACCATTCTGCCATTTCCACCCAGCGCTGGCTTTCCTCCGGGTCATCGGTATTCAGCGCTGCCTGCCAGCAGGCAATCAGCTTGGCGTTCAGCGCCTCATCCACCGTTTCCATCCCCGAACCCCGCTTATTGATAGGCCTGTCTGATGACCATTCGCCATGACGGTTGTAGGCGGCATCTCCGGTGCAGATACCGCCGCAACAGCATCATGGGGCAGCAAGGTTAAAACAAGCAAAAACCAGCTGCATCAATCATTGCGCAGCAACGGTGCCGCCGGCTGGCTGAGCGCCCGCCAAGTACCGATGAAGCCCAATGTAAGGGTGATGCCGGTGCAGAGCAGGGTGGTCAGCAACACCGATTGCGGCAGGAAGGTGAAACCGAAATCCATGACTTTGGTCAGCACCGCCCAGGCAACCAAGGTACCCAGCAACCCGGCGAAAGCCGATGTCACCAGACCCAGCAAGCCATATTCCAGCAGGAAGGCGCGCAGCACCGTACCGCGCGTGGCCCCCAGCACCTTCAGCACCACCGCATCATAGACGCGGCGGCGGTGCCCGGCGGCAATCGCCCCCGCCAGCACCAGCGTGCCGGCGACCAGTGTCACCGCCGCTGTCAGCCGCACCGCCACACCGACATTGCCCAGAATGCCGGAAATGGTTTCCAGCGCATCCTTCACCCGCACCGCACTGATATTGCTGAAGCGCCGCGCCACCTCCCGCTGGATGGTGGCTTCCGATGCCGGGTCGGCCATGATGGTGGCCAGATAGGTCTGCGGGGCCGCCTCCAGCACACCGGGGGAGAAGATCAAGGTGAAGTTGATGCCGATGCTTTCCCAGTCGATCTCCCGCACCACGGCCACTTCGCCTTCAATGTCGCGGCCCAGGATGTTCAGCGTCATGCGGTCGCCGGGGCCGATGCCGAAGGTGGTGGCGATATCCTTGTAGATGGCCAGCTTGGGCGGGCCCTGATAATCCGCCGGCCACCATTGGCCCGCCAGCACCACATCATCCTTGGGTGCCGCCGCCTGATAGGTGACACCCCGGTCGCCATTCAGCACCCAGGCATTCGCCTTGTCCTTCACCGCCTGTTCGGCTTCCACCCCATTCACGGCCACGATGCGACCGCGCAGGTTGGGCACCATGTTCAGGTCATGCGCGCCGGGCACCGCCAGCACTGTCTGGCGGAAGGCGTCCGCCTGATCGCCCTGGATATCAACAAAGAAAAAGGACGGCGCGTCGACGGGCAGCTTCTCCTGCACCTCGCGCCGGAAATTGCCTTCGATCAGGGCGATGGCCACCAGCACGGTCAGGCCCAGCCCCAGCGACAGCACCACCGCACTGGTGGGGTTGCCGGGCCGGTGGATATTGGTCAGCGCCAGCCGCAGCACAGGGCGCCTGGGCCGGCCCAGCGCCCGCGCGCCCCGTGTGATCAACCAGCCAGCCCCCCAGAAGGCCGCCAGCACCAGCAGGGAACCAACGACAAAGCCGGCGGCGAATAATTGTTCACGCGCCGTCGCCACGGCCAACCCCGCCAGCCCCAGCCCGGACAGGGCAATACCGGCCAGATAGGCCCCGCCGGGTCTTCCCTGCGCCTTCTGTACCAGATCGCGGAACAGGGCCACCGCCGGCACCTGCCGCGCCCGCCCCAAGGGCCAGAGCGAGAAGCAGAGGGCCGTCAGATAGCCAAAGCCCGCCGCAATGGCCAGCGCCCCTGGATAAAGCCCGATGCGGGCGGTGATGGGCAGCAACCCCGCCAGGGCGTGGCCCGTCAACAGCGGCACAATGGCCCCCACGATCAGGCCGAGGACGATACCGACCGATGCCAGGACCAATATCTGGATCAGATAGACCTGGAAGATCAGCGCGCCCGGCGCGCCCAGACATTTCAGCGTGGCGATGGTGGCGGACTTGGTATCCATATAGGCGCGCACGGCATTGCCCACGCCCACCCCGCCGACCAGCAGGGCCGTCAGCCCCACCAGGGTCAGGAACAGGGCCAGCCGGTCGATGAAGCGGGTCAGACCGGGGGCGGCGTTGGTGTAATCACGTAAACGCCAGTTGGCGTCCGCCATCTCTGCCTTGGCCTGATCGCGGAACTGTTCCACCGTCACGCCACTATGCAGTTTCACCTGATAGGACCAGGTGATCAGGCTGCCCTGCTGGATCAGCCCCGTCTGTTTCAGGGCCGCTTCGGACACCATCATCCGGGGGCCAAGGGAAAAGCTGCCCGACCCCGCCTTGTCCGGCTCCGCCGCGATGATGCCACGCACTTCCAGCGTCAATTCACCGACCGCCACCTTGGAGCCGGTTTTCAGGTCCAGCCGGGTGGCCAGCGTATCCTCGATCAACGCGCCAAAGCTGCCATCGCGGGCAGCCAGCAGCGATTGCACATCCACCACCTGCGGCTGGCCATCCGGCCCTTGGATCTGGAATTGGCCATAAAGCGGATAGGCCGGGCCGACGGATTTCAGTTCCACCAGCGCGCTTTGCCCGCTGTCGGCGGGGTCGCGCGCCATGGCCCGCATTTCGGCACTGGTCAGCACCTCCCCCCGCTCGGCCAGCCAGCGTAACTGTTCCGGCGTCGCTTCCCGATAGAGGATGCGGGCCGAAACATCGCCGCCCAGGATGGCGCGACCATCGCTTTGCAAACTGTCGGTGATGCCGGCGGAAATGGATTGCACGGCGGCAATCGCCGCCACGCCGATGGCCAGACAGGCGATGAAGATGCGAAAGCCGGACAGGCCGCCGCGCAACTCCCGCCGCGCTATGCGCAGCGCCATGGCAAGCTGGCCCAGCAGCCCGGCGGCATGGCGACCGCCCGTCGCCTGTCCGGGCAGGGTTGTCACGCTCATGGTGCGATCCCCCCCGCCCGGTCATCGACGATCAGCCCATCCACCAGCCGGATCACCCGGTCGCAGCTTTCGGCCAGGGCCGGATCATGGGTGATCAGCACGATGGTGGTGCCGTGGCGTTCAGCCATGCCGAACATCAGGTCAATCACCTTGCGCCCGGTATCGCCATCCAGATTGCCCGTCGGTTCGTCGGCCAGCAGCAGGGCCGGTTCCGGGGCGAAGGCGCGGGCCAGGGCCACGCGCTGCTGTTCGCCCCCGGAAAGCTGGCCAGGATAATGGGTCAGCCGGTGGCCCAGCCCCACCGCCTCCAGCCCGCGCCGGGCACGGTCGAACGCATCGGGCAAGCCGGCAAACTCCAGTGGAATGGCCACATTTTCCAGCGCCGTCATGGTGGGTATCAGGTGGAAGGACTGGAAGACGATCCCCACCTCATCCCGGCGGAAACGGGCCAGATCATCCTCCCCCATGCGGGTCAGTTCATGGCCATTCACCTGCACCGACCCGCTGCTGGGCGGCTGCAAACCGCCCAAAATCATCATCATGGAGGATTTGCCGGAGCCGCTGGGCCCCACCACGCCGACCCGCTCGCCGCGCCCGACGACCAGATTGATACCTTTCAGGATGTTGACGGGGCCGGCCTCACTCTCCAGCTTAAGATGGACCTGCCGAAGGGCGACAACGGACTCGGCCGGAGAGATGGGCTGCGCCATGAGGGAATCCCGCGTGTTGGACAATGTAATGCGATATGGCCCCGAGGGTGGGTTATTCAACCGGATGATTGCCGTCTTCGGGCTGCTTCTTTTCACTCTGTTCGCGCTAGCGCCCCCGGCTCCGGCGCAACAGGCCGCCCCCACCAAGATCATCGTGCTGGGGGACAGCCTTTCCGCCGGGTACAAGCTGCCGCGTGACGCCGCCTTCACCAGCCAGTTGGAAAAGGCACTGAAGGATAAGGGGTATCATGTGGTGGCCCCTGCCACCGGTGTGTCGGGTGAAACCACGGCGGGCGGGTTGGCCCGGCTGGATTGGCTGCTGGCCGACAAGCCCGATCTGGTGATCGTGGAATTGGGGGCCAATGACGGGTTGCGTGGCATCGATCCCGCCGCCACGCGGGAAAACCTGGACAAGATTCTGACCAAGCTGAAGGAACGCGGCGTGCCTGCCCTGCTGGCCGGCATGATGGCACCGCGCAATCTGGGCAGCGATTACGCCCGCCGCTTTGATGCCATCTATCCCGACCTGGCAAAGAAGCATGATGTACCGCTCTATCCCTTCTTCCTGGAAGGGGTGGCGATGGACCCGAAACTGAACCAGGAAGACGGGATGCACCCGACACAGGAAGGTGTTGCCGTGATCGTGCGCAATATCCTGCCCAGCGTCACCGCTGTGCTGGACAAGATGAAGAAGGCAGGCTGAGTGATCATGGAAGATATGCCGGCGACCGCCCCCCGCTTTGCCAGCAGCCTGGGCACCGGGCCGGACTGGTCACAGGCCGCCAAGGCCTGCTTGGATGGCTTGACCCTGGTCCCCGGTGCCAATCTGGGCATCGTCTATGTCACCGATGCGCTGGCCGACCAGTTTTCCAGCATCGTCACCCTGTTGCGCGGTGTCACCGGCGTGCGCGACTGGGTGGGGACTGTCGGGTTGGGTGTCTGTGCCGGATCGGTGGAACTGTTCGACCAGCCCGCCGTGTCGGTGCTGCTGGGCCGGTTTGACGAAGGCAGCTTTGCCGCCTTGCCGCCGCTGACGGATGGCACAGCACCACTGTCCAGCCTGGAGCCCTGGCTGCGCGACCATGCGCCCCTGCTGGGGCTGGTGCATGGCGACCCGCGCCATGCCCGCCTGCCCGACCTGTTGACCGATCTGGCCGGGCGCACCGGCTGTTTCCTGGTCGGCGGGCTGACGGCATCGCGGGGTGAACAGGCGCTGGCCGCCGGCCCCCTGGTCAGTGGTGAGGGCGTGGGTGGGGTGTTGTTCGATGCCGACGTCCCGGTGGTGACAGGTTTGACCCAAGGGTCAACTGTTCTGGGCGGTATCCACACCATCACCCGCGCCGAAAAGCATGTGGTGATGGAGATTGACGGCAGGCCGGCGTTGGACGTCTTCAAGCAGGATATCGGCCCGGAATTGGCAGGCGATCTGCGGCGTGTGGGCGGCCTGGTCTTTGCCGGCCTGCCCATCCAGGGCTTTGATCGCGGCGATTACCTGACGCGTAATCTGACCGCCATTGATCTGGAACGCGGCTGGATCGCCATTGGGGAAAACCTCAATAATGGCCAACCCATCCTGTTCTGCCGCCGTGACCGCGATGCCGCCCTGGTGGACCTGGAACGGATGCTGGAACAGGTGAAACGCCGCCTGTCCGGCCCGGTGCAGGGCGGCATCTATATCAGTTGCGTGGCCCGTGGCCGCAACCTGTTCGGCACGGATGGCGTGGAACTGGGCCTGATTCGCCAGCATCTGGGGGACTTCCCGCTGACCGGCTATTTCGCCGGTGGGGAGATTTCGAATGCCCAGCTTTATGGCTATACCGGCGTGCTGACGCTGTTCTTGTGAAGGGGGGAGGGGCGGTGCCTTGGATGCGGCTGCCCCCTTCTATCCCAACTCCTCCACGCCCTTTGGCGTCAGGCGCCAGACGCGATCCTGCGGCACGGCAAGGCGCACGGCGCGTTCCGGGGACAGGCCGGCATAATGGCCGCGCAAAATCCGCCCGCTCATCCCATGCGAAATGGCGATGGTGGGGCGGTCGATCTCCGCCAGAAAGGCGAACAGGCGGGCCTGCACCTGTTCATACCGTTCCCCTGCCGGGGCGCGGAACTGCCAGCCATGCGGGCCATGGGCCGACAGCCAGGGGTTGGCGCGGTAAATCTCGTCCCGCGTCATGCCTTCCCAGCGGCCGAAGCTGACTTCCGCGATGCGGGCATCCTGCTGGATGGGCAGGTCCAGATGGCGGTTGATGATGCGGGCTGTTTCCATCGTCCGCCCCAGCGGGGAGGCGACCAGCCGCACCGTCTCCCGCCAGTCGGGGATGGTTTCCACCAGCCGGCGCAGGATGGACCCAACGTGGTCGGCCTGGGCCCGGCCCCGCACTGTCAGGTTGCTGTCCAACTGGCCCTGACAGCGGGCGGCGACATTCCATTCCGTTTGCCCATGGCGCACCAGCAGCAGCGGGTGGGGCGGCAGGGCGGGGGCGGCTTCTGCCGCCTGATCAACAAACGCTACACTCACGGCCATTTCACTTCCGGCGGCAGGCTCATCAGGATGGCTTCGATATTGCCGCCGGTCTTCAGGCCGAACAGCGTACCGCGATCATGGATCAGGTTGAACTCGACATAGCGGCCCCGGCGGATCAGCTGATGCTCGCGCTGGGCCTCATTCCAGGCCAGATGCATCCGGCGGGCGACGATGCGGGGATAGGCATCCAGAAAGGCCAGCCCGACGGCGCGGGTGAAGGCGAAATCCGCCGCCCAGTCGCCGGTATCCAGGTTGTCATAGAAAATACCGCCGGCCCCGCGCGGTTCCCCGCGATGCGGCAGGAAGAAGTAACGGTCGCACCATTCCTTGAAACGGGGATAGTAATCATCCCCATGCGCGTCACAGGCGGCCTTCAAGGCGGCATGGAAATCGGCGGCATCCTCGGCCGTTTCCACAGAATCCAGGAACATCGGCGTCAGATCGGCCCCGCCGCCGAACCAGCCCTGGCCCGTCACCAGCATCCTTGTATTCATATGCACGGCCGGCACCAGGGGGCTGCGCATATGGGCCACCAGGCTGATGCCGCTGGCCCAGAATTCCCCCGTTTCCCCCGCACCAGGGATATTGGCGCGGAATTCAGGCGAGAAGGTGCCGTGAACGGTGGAGACATTCACCCCCACCTTTTCAAACACCCGACCCTTCATCAGGCCCATCACCCCGCCGCCGCCGTCAGCGCCATCATGGTTGGGGCGCGACCAGGGCTTGCGCTCAAACCGGCCGGGCGGCAGAGCCCCATGGGGACCGCCGGCCAGCTCATCCTCCAGCCGTTCGAAAGCCGCGCAAATCCGGTCGCGCAATTCCTCAAACCAGGCGCGGGCCTGGGCCTTGCGCTGGGTAACAATCTCTGGCGGGGGCAAGGGCGTGGGCATGACGGCGGTCCGGTGTTGGCGGGAAGGTCAGGGCAAGGATTTAACCGGAAATGGCGGGGGAGGCGGTAGGATAAAGTGATGTCTGGCGCAAAGCCTCCCCCACTACGATGGCCGCCGCCACTGCCACATTAAGCGAGCGTGCCCCCTGACGCATCGGCACCAGCACGCGGGCATCGGCGGCGTCATGCACATGATCGGGCACGCCGCAGCTTTCCTGGCCCAGCAGCAGAATGTCATCCGGCTGGAAGGTGAAATCCACATGCGGCACGGCGGCGCGCGTGGTCAGCAGCACCAGCCGTCCCTGGCGGGTCTGGTTGAACCGTTCCCAACTGCTGTGGCGGGTGATATCGGCGTGATCGGCATAATCCATCACGCTGCGGCGCAGACGACGGTCATCCAGGATGAAGCCGCAGGGCTCAATAATATCGATCCCCACATCCAGGCAGGCGCCCAGACGGATCAGGGTGCCGGCATTCTGCGGAATGTCCGGCTGGTAAAGGGCCAGTCTCAAGGGAAAATCTCAAACGCACCGGGCGGAAAGGGGAGGGCAAATCAGGTCAGCACATCCAGGAACATGCCCCGGCGATACCGGGCCGGCAGGCGCAGAATGCCGTCCACCAGCAAGGCGGCCAGTTCCTTGGGATTGGGCCAGCGATTGCCGGGACGCCCCAGCGGAATGCCCCGGCCGGATACGCCGGGCACGGCAGCCGGACCGGTGCGGCGCCCACCGCTTTCCGCCACCGAACCGCCAACCACATTGCCTGTCGATGAACCAACCCGTGAATCGACCATGGGCACGCCCTCCTGTTGAAGTTGCCATCATACCAAGAGCCATGGATCATGGCTCTTGGTATTTACCTGTTCCCTCAGTTGCCGGGCGGGCGCTTAAGGCACCCTTGGCTTCCGCGCCACGAAGTGCTGAGCCGGCGGTCGCCGGCCTCCAAGCCGCCTTCCAAACCCTCATGTCATCCTGGAAGCTACGGGTGGGTATGAGCGGCTGGCTGAGGGGCACAAAAGTGTGACCATCGGTCATGATTTCGTGCTGTTGGTGTAAGGCCTGATCACCCTGCCATTATCCGATGTTTCCACGGAGGAGATAATCAGCTGTGGGTAATTGACCAATTGATTGTTAATCAGATATGGTAGTTCGCTTTAATTTTTTGGGGGGATGAAGTGAACTGGTATCTTAAAGTTATGCGCCAGTATGCGGATTTCAACGGCCGCGCCCGGCGCAAGGAATATTGGATGTTCCTTCTGATCAATATCATCATCGCTGTCGCCTTAGCTGTCGTCGAGGGTGCGATCCTCGGCACTTCGGGCGTGCTCGGTGTGATCTACGCGCTGGCGATATTGATTCCTTCCTTCGCTGTTGCTGTGCGCCGCCTGCATGACAGTGGGCGCAGTGGCTGGTGGCTGCTTATTCAATTCGTTCCGGTATTGGGCTCCATCGTTTTGATCGTCTTCTGCTGCATGGACAGCGAAGAAAAGGACAATCAGTACGGCCCCAATCCCAAGCTCGTCACTGCCTGACATCAAGGTTGTGACAAAAGCAAAGGCCGGTTGCTTCGTGGGGAGGCAACCGGCCTTTTTTCTTGTCAAAGCCCGATATCAGATCAGGAAACTGTCAGGGTTGGGGATCGGCTTATTCTCGATCGCCTTCAGCAGGGCGAAGATGGTGCGTACCAGATACCAGACAAAAACCACCATCAGGATCAGAAAGCCGATGCCGATAAAACTGGTGAGCAGACCGATCAGGCTGACAACAAACCCGATCCAGAAGGTGCGGATGGCGAAACTCAGGTGATCGTACCAGATGTCGCTGCCCATCTCCCCCCGCTTCAGATAGGCGATGATGACAGCCACCAGCCCGGTCAGGCCGACAAAGCAGCTTGCCACGTTCAGCGCATGGACGATGATGACCAGCTCGCGCGATTTGGTCCCGCCCTCTCCCACAGAATAACTCATGCTGGTTTCCCCATTAACCTTAGCCCCGGCTGATTGAACCCCGCATCACCACCGGCGGCAAGGGAAATACAGCCGGCCGCCTCAATCCCCTGCCGCAGCGGCCGGCACGGGGCCGGAGAGCGGCGGCAGGGCCAGCAGGCTGGCGGTGGCGGCCAGTTGCATCACCAAGGCCCCCACGGCCAGCGTGATCAGCCCTGCACCCAGGAAGGGCGCGACAAGGGCGGTGCTGGCGGCGGCAAACAGGGTGATGGCCAGAATGACCAGGGCCGATGCCCGGTCATCATCCCCCCGCCCGGCCATCATCGCGCGCAGGAAACCCGGCGGCCCGCGCAGACCCAGCCCGATATTCATCGGCGCCAGCAGCAACGGCAGCAGATGGGGATTATTCCCGCCCGCCAGCGCATAGGCCAGCAGCAGCAAGGCGGAAACCAGGGCCGACAGGGTGCCGATCAGGATCAGCCGTTCCGCCCCGATCCTGCCCGCCAGCGGCCCCGCCAGATTGGCGCAGAGGATGAACAGGGTGACGCCAATCATCTGCATCAGGATGAAATCCGCCATCTCCCCGCCCATGCTGCGGGTGATGACGGCCGGGGCGCTGAACACCACCACCAGCAGGCCGCCCAGCAGCAGCGATTGGGACAGGGCATAGCGCAGAAATACCGGATCACCCAGCAGCCTTGGATAGGAGCCCAGCGTGCGCGGTGCCGGCCCCGCCGGCAACAGGCCGCGCCCGGCGAACAGGCAGAGTGCCACCAGAACCGCCAGCCCGCCCGTCACCAGAAAGGGCAGCCGCCAGCCGCCCAGCACCACCAGCCCGGCACCGGCCAGGGGGGCCAGGGCGGGGGCCAGCGCCTCGATACTGCCCAGCGCGCCCAGCGCCCGCATCGCCCCTTTTTCATCAAACAGACGGCGGATCATGCCGGGTGCGAAGACGGCCGGCGCACCCCCCAACAGCCCCTGCAGCAGGCGCAGCCCAATCAGCACATCCAGATTTTCCACCGCTGCACAGGCCAGCGACAGCACCAGTTGCGACAGGATGGAAAATAGCAGCAGCCAGCGCCGGTCCACCCGCGTGCCCAGGCTGCCGAACAGCAGCAGCCCCGCCGCCGTACCGCCAATATAGGCGGCGATCACCAGTTGCGCCTTGGCCACCCCGCCATCGGGCCACAGCGCCATGTCCGGCAGGGCGGGCAGCACCAGATCCACACCCGCAATGCCCAGCAGGGTGCCCATCACCAGCAGGATGCAGACCAGAAGCCGGGCCATAGAAGTCACCTTGCAAAGAATAGTTCCGATATAGGATGTATTTATGCCCCCATCCCTTCCCCCCGGTCAAGCCATCGGCGATAAAACCGCGTGCAGGATCGTCATGGGCGGGGCACGTCCCCGAATAACCCCGCCATGGCGCCATATTTGATGGCATCATGACGATAGCGCCTTGCCGGAGATGCCGCCGATGTCACCCTTGTTCCTGCACCATTTCACCAGCCCCATCGGCACCATCCTGCTGGTGACGGATGTGTCGGGCCAGTTGCGGGCGCTGGATTTCCTGGATTACCGGGAACGGATGGACAGGCTGCTGGCCCGGCATTATGGCCCCGTCAGCCTGACCGAGGCTCCCACGCCCGCTCCGCTGGCCCAGGCGCTGGGGGATTACTTCGCCGGCGATCTGACGGCGCTGGAACGGGTGGCGGTGGCCACCAACGGTACGGATTTCCAGAAATCCGTCTGGCATTGCCTGCGCGCCATCCCCGCCGGGCAGACGGTGACCTATGGCGAGTTGGCCCGGCGGCTGGGCCAGCCCACGGCGATGCGGGCGGTGGGGCTGGCCAATGGGGCCAACCCGATCGGCATTGTCGTGCCCTGTCACCGGGTGGTCGGGGCCAATGGCACGCTGACCGGCTATGCTGGCGGGCTGGAGCGCAAGCGCTGGCTGCTGGCACATGAATCCGCTGCGGGGCTGCCGCTGCTAGAGCAGATCGCGGAAAAGCGGCATCGCTTTGGAGCGTGAATCTGCTCGCTGAACAAGGAGTTAGAGCCGGGTGCGTTTCCGGTTAAACGCACCCGGCTCTAACCCGGCATGGCAGCACCCGCCCCGCCGCCCCTTGACCGGTGCGCGGGCAAGCGGCACCTAATCCCCCATCATGCCGCGCGATAAGCAGACCCCGCAGAAGACCCTGCGCCACCCCGCCGATCTGGCCGATCATGGGCTGGTGGCACCCACCGATGTTGCCGCCCTGGAACGGGTGGCGGCGCAATTTGCCGTGGCGGTGACCCCCGCCATGGCCGAACGCATCGACCCGACGGACCCGGACGATCCGGTGGGCCGCCAGTTCCTGCCCGATGCGCGCGAATTGCTGGTGACGGAAGGGGAACTGGCCGACCCGATCGGCGATGAACCCTTCACCCCCGTCAAGGGCATCACCCACCGTTACCATGACCGGGTGCTGCTGAAACCGGTCCATGCCTGCCCGGTCTATTGCCGGTTCTGTTTCCGCCGCGAAATGGTGGGGCCGGGGTCGGACGCGCTGGATGCGGGCGAACTGGATGGGGCCATCGCCTATATTCAGGATAACCCGCAGATCTGGGAAGTGATCCTGACCGGCGGCGACCCGATGATCCTGTCGCCCCGCCGCATGGGCGACCTGATCGCCCGGCTGAACGACATCCCGCATCTGGGGCTGGTCCGCATCCATAGCCGCGTGCCGGTGGTGGACCCCGACCGCATCAATGCGGAGATGGTGGCCGCCCTGAAAGGTACCCGCATTCCCACCTGGGTGATGCTGCACGCCAACCATTGGCGCGAACTGGGGCCCGATCAGGTGGCCGCCATTGGGCGGCTGGTGGACGCCGGCATCCCCATGCTGTCGCAAAGCGTGCTGCTGCGCGGGTTGAATGATGATGTGGACACGCTGACCCGCACCTTCCGCGCGCTGATCAGCGCGCGGGTGAAGCCGCATTACCTGCATCATGGCGATCTGGCCAAGGGAACGGGCCATTTCCGCACCAGCGTGGCAGCGGGCCGGGCATTGATGCGGCAATTGCGCGGCGATGTGTCGGGCCTGTGCCAGCCCACCTATGTACTGGATATACCCGGCGGCCATGGCAAGGTACCGCTGACCCAGGATTATCTGTCGCCCCAGGGCGAAGATGGCATCTGGCTGGTGGAAGACCCGCGCGGCAGCCGGCATTCCTATCGGGGATAGGTGGCCTTAAATGTCTGTTCGGAAAGTTATCGTGCTTTTCGAAACCCCGCCATCTCACCACCGTTATTCCCGCCTGCGCGGGAATGACGGTTAAGTGGCTGGAAAGAATAAGAACTTTATGGGCGGACACTAAACCCCTTCATCCCCCGGATAGAAGGCATGGGTGAAGTAAAGCCCATCGGCCGGTGAGGTCGGGCCGGCAGCGGCGCGATTGCAGGCGGCCAGGGCGGCGGAAACGTCATCGGCGGTCCAGCGGCCTTCACCCACCAGCTTCAGCGTGCCGACCATGTTGCGCACCTGATGGTGCAGGAAGGAGCGTGCCCGCGCGATGATCTGCACCTCTTCCCCCACCCGGCGGACCGAAAGGTGGGAGAGCGTTTTCACCGGGCTCTGCGCCTGACAGAGTGAGGCGCGGAAGCTGGTGAAATCATGCTGGCCGACCAGCCGTTGCGCCGCCTCATGCATGGCCTCGGCATCCAGCGGATGCAGCACCAGCCAGGCCTTGCCGGCATCCAGCGTCAAGGGGGCCCGGCGGTTGACGATGCGATAGAGATAGGCCCGGCCGATGCAGGAAAAGCGGGCATGGAAATCGCCTTCCATCGCCTCGGCCTTCAGGATGGCGATGGGGTTGGGCTTCAGGTGGAAATTCAGCGCCTCGCGCAGCTTGTCCGCCGCCACCGGCTTTTCCAGATCGAAACTGGCCACCATGGCCAGGGCGTGGACGCCGCTGTCGGTGCGGCCGGCAGCATGAACGGTGACGGTTTCCTGGCAGAAGCGGCGGATCGCCTCCTCCAGGCAGCCCTGGACGGAAGGGCCATGATCCTGCCGCTGCCAGCCGAAAAACGGCCTGCCATCGAACTCGACGGTGATTTTCCAGCGCTGCGCCATGGGACGGGTCACGGTCCTTCGAATGACCGGTCATGGACCAAGCTGGGTACCATGCGCCGCGCCTCCGCCACCTTATTCAGGTCCAGATCGGCGATGACATGGCCCACCCCTTCCCCGGCATCGGCCAGCACCTCGCCCCAGGGGCTGATGATCAGGGAATGGCCATAGGTGCCGCGCCCGCCATCATGCAGCCCCGTCTGGGCCGGGGCCAGCACGAAACAGCCGGTTTCAATGGCGCGCGCCCGCAGCAGCACATGCCAATGCGCCCGGCCCGTGGGCACAGTAAAGGCGGCGGGCACGGTGATCAGGCCGGCCCCGGCCTTGGCGAGCGCCCGGAACAGATAGGCAAAGCGCACATCATAGCAAATGGAAAGCCCCAGCCCGCCCCAGGGTGTGGGTACCACCACGGCCCGCTCACCGGGCCGATAGGTGGCGCTTTCGCGGTAGCTTTCACCGCCGGCCAGATCCACATCGAACATGTGGATCTTGTCATAGCGGGCGACGATATCGCCATTGGGGGCCACCACGAAGGCGCGGTTGGCCACCCGGCCATCGTCCAGCAGACAGCCCAGCGTGCCGGTCATGATCCAGGTGCCGGTTTCCCGCGCCAGATCGCGGAAGAAGGGCACGCCGGGATGGCTTGCCTCCGGCTTCACCCGGGCCAGGATCTTCTCCCGTCCCTGCGCCATCAGGGAAACATTTTCCGGCAGACAGACCAGTTGCGCCCCATCGGCCACGGCCCTGCGGATCAGGGCTCCGGCCTGGACCAGATTAGGTTCGATCTCCGGCCCGGCATTGACCTGAATGACGGCGGCACGCAGCATGTTGGGGCTGGTCATGATGGGGTCAGATCTCAGCCAGCCAGGCCCAGCAGGCCATCCAGCTTGCCGGCCTTTTCCAGGGCATAGGTATCGTCGCAGCCGCCAATATGCTGGCCATCGATGAAGAGCTGCGGCACCGAGGTACGACCGCCCGCACGCTCCACCATCTCCGGCCGGCGGCGCGGCTGGGCATCCACATCGATTTCATCATAGCTGACGCCCTTGGCATCCAGCAGCTTCTTGGCCCGCGCGCAGTAACCGCACCAGGGGCTGGTATAAATCTCGATCGTGGGCATCGGTTTCATCCGGCAGTGGCAGGTTTCATCAATATGACGCTGCGGACGGCCGGCGCAAACCCCGTTACGCTGCAAAGCACCCTTTCGCACCGGTCCGGTTGGTGGAACGGGTCACCCCGCGGCCAAAGCCTCCCCCGACACCAGGGCGGGTCCACCGGTATCATATTGGTGCAGCATGGCGGTCGCCATATCCTGTTCCAGCGGCTTGGCATAATGGTAGCCCTGGGCCCGGTCGCAGCCCATTTCCCGCAGCAGGCTGGCCTGGGAGGGGTTCTCCACCCCTTCGGCCACCACGCCATATTCCATGATGCCGGCGATATGCAGAATGGCGCTGACCAGGGCCATCCCCTTTTCGCTGCCTTCCATACGGGTAACGAAGCTGCGGTCGATCTTGATCGTATCGACCGGCAGTTCCTGCAGATAGGCCAGCGAGGAATAGCCAGTGCCGAAATCATCGATGGCCAGGGCAACCCCCAGCGCCCGCAGGCCTTTCAACACCTCTGGCACCCCACCGCCGTTGCCGATCAGGCCACTTTCGGTGATTTCCAGATGCAGCCATTCCGGCTTGCAGCCGGTCATTTCCAGCACGCCCTGCACCCAGCGGGCAATATCCAGCCGCGACGGGTCCAACTGATAGGGGGAAAGGTTGACGGAAACATAGATCGGCTCCTGCCGCTCCCGATTCCAGCGCACAACCTGCCGACAGGCCTGCACCAGAATAAAGTTGCCCAATGGCATGATCAGGCCGGTTTCCTCCGCCACGGGCACGAAGATGGTGGGGGGGATGGGTCCGCGCTCCGGGTCTGTCCAGCGGGCCAGCGCCTCGAACCCGGCCAGCTTGCCATCGGACAAGCGGATGATCGGCTGGTAGACGACGCGCACCCCGTCATTGCCCTGGATCGCCTGACGCAGCCGGTCATATAGGTCGTGCCGTTCGGTCAGACGGGCCCGCATGGCCGCATCGAAGATGCGCCGCCCACCACCGCCGGCAGACTCTGCCTCCGCACTGGCGATTTCTGCGTCGCGCAGCATTTCGGCCGCCGCCTCTTCCTGGCCGCAATGGGTGACGACACCCAGGCTGCCCGTGACGAAAATCTCCCGATCCTCCAGGGGGAAGGAGGCACGCAAGGCATCGCGCACGGCGGCTGCCAGCGTATCGATGCGGGCAGCCCCGTCTTCCACCAGCAGCACGGCAAATTCGCCCGTATCAATGCGGGCCAGCAGATCGCCGGCGGAAACCGCCCCGCGCAGACGCTGGCCCACCGCCGCCAACAGCTGGTCGGATGCCGCCTCCCCGAGGGCTGCCTTGACATAGCGGAAACGGTCCAGGCCGATCACCGCCACCGCCACTTCCATCCCCACGGCCAACGCCTGTTCCAGTGCGCGCAGCAGATGGTCGCGGTTGGGCAGGCCGGTTGTGCGGTCAAAATTGGCCAGCTTGTGCAGTTGCTGTTCGGTGCGGCGGCGGTAAAGTTCCGCGTGCCGGTCGGCCAGCAGATGGTGCAGTTCCTGCGCCACCTCCAGTTCCAGCGGCGACCAGCGGCGGCCAGCTTGGCGCAGCAGCAGCAGGTGGCTGCCATGCAGCTCAATATCCAGCACGTCGGCGATGCCGATCTCGTCCTGGTCGACCGATCCGGCGGCCCGTTCGATCCAGCGCAGCCCGTCGCGCCGGCCGGTGGCTGCCGCATCCAGCAGGCGCAGCCAATGGGCAGGCGATGGCCCGCCCCCGCTGCTCCAGCTGCGGCCATCCATGCTGATGGCCATCTGGTCATGCGGCAGGATTTCGCCCAGCACGGTGCGGGCGGCGGCAATCCCATCGATCAGGCTGGCATGTTCGCGCAGCAGGCGACCCATCCGGGCCAGTCCGCGATTGGCAGCACTGCGCAGCACCGTAATGGAGCGTTCCTCCAGCGCGCCAATCTGGGCGGCGGCGATCTCCCCCAGCCCTTCGAACAGGGCGCGCACATGCAGCCCCACCGGGTGCGGGCGCCTGCTTTCGCACCAGAGATAACCCCAGAGCCGGCCACCACACAGGATGGAGACGATCAGCACGGTGCGCACACCGCGCGCCCTGGCATGGGCTTCAACCATCCGGGTGCCGGGGCGCAGGGCTGCCCGTGACAGGTTGATGGGCTGGCCGGTCACGGGGTTGAGGACGGGCAGCACCGGCACCGGCGGCGCATGGATATCCAGCAGCAGCCGCACCCGGTTCAGTTCCAGCAATGCCAGGATGGAGGGCGGCAGCGGCTGAAACGGGGGGCCATCCTCCACCGCAGCGCTGGCACAGGACACAGCCACCACCTCCGGCGGTGCGGCACTGGCCAGCCGTACCATCAGGGCGCGGTCAAAACCGGTCAGCAGCCTGGCATCATGGGTAATGGCAGCGGACAGCGCCGCGACATCGGTGATATGGCGATAACGCCGGATGGCCGTGCCGAAACCGTTGATGGCGCCATTGGCGGCATTGCCCATCGACAGCGGTTCCAGTTCCAGCACGAATCCACCGGCATCCCAATGGCCCTGCAGGGCCACCCGATGCCGTCCCCGGCCGCTGACCACCGTCACCGGTAACGGGCCCAGCCCGTCCGGTTCCGCCCTGGCCAGGGCCCGGCCCAGCAGATTGGCCGCGGCACGCCCGATCACCGCCCGCACCGGCTGCCCCAGAATCTCCGCCAGGGGCTGGCCGGCCAGCAGTTCCACATTGGCGCTGGCCTGAATGATGCGCAGATCGTCCCCCTGCAGCACCAGAAGCCAGCCATGCGGCTGGATATGATCCATCAGCCCCGGCCAGGAACTGGCAGCCGGTTGACCATCGGACAGGGAAACAGGGCCAGGCGGATTCACCATCGGCTGAGGGGCCTTCATCTTCAACGCGTGGAGATCACAAAATCCTGCCCGACAGGGTATGGGGCAATTTCATATATCGAAACGCTACCCAACGGAGGTTAAGAAATGATTGGGGATAAAAAGGTTTCCTCATCATAACCACACGTCGGACCATGAATTAGAGTGCGCGGGCGCGCCGTTCGCGGCCGACAAGAATGCGATGTTTCCCCCCGGCACTGCAACATCTTCTCGAAGGGATGCCTATACGGAAGGATAATCGGTGCAGGGAGAGGTAGCGAAATTGCATAGGCAGTGCCGCCCGTGCTAACGATAACGGCAAAATAATGTTCTGGTTGGAGTGCGCCCCAACAATGTGGATCGACAGCTTGGAGCCGACCAGCGGATCGCCTGCCCGTGCGGATGAAGGTGAAGGGCCATATGGCTGGCAATGTCTGCCCGGCCTGGGGAACATCGCCCAGCTCACCGCATCTTTGTTGATGATTCTGATCGGGGGGCGGCCATGATCGGCTTTCTGCGTCGCCTGACCGGGCAAAAGGCGGAAACGCCGGCCACCGCCCTTACTTCGCCGGTGACCAGACCGGAGGTACCGGCATCCCCGGTCGAGCCTGACAGGGAACCGGTGGCAGTCGCCCCAACCCCGACGGCTGCTGCCCCAGCGCCGGTACCACCGCCGCCCGCACCGGCCCATCCGGGTCCGGGGGAGCCGACCGGTCCTGTCTTCTCTTCCCGCGCCGTACGGGATGCGACGGTCGTGACCGGTGCTGTTGAGTCCCTGGGCCGGTTCGTCAACGGCCAGGATGTCATCGGCGATCTGATTCACCGGCTGGAGATGCTGACCCCGGATCAGGTGAATTTCCTGCAGCTGTCGGCCGAACCCGGCCTGATCCAGCGCGCCCTGCAACGGGCGGAAGTGCAGAAGGGCACCAAAGCCGCAGCCCTGCGCAAGCTGCTGGGCGATCTGGCCGGTGGTGCCATCCCGGAGGCGGACAGAAGCGATTCCCTGTTGATGCCCACGGGGCCGATTCTGCCGCCGCTGGCTTCCCTGAAGCCCAAGCAAGCCAGTCCCGGTGGTGTTGCCGAATCGCCGACGGCCCCTGTTGTCACCCCGACGCAGACGTCACCCGCCCGACCGGCCCCCCTGGCCCCGCCATCCATCATGCCGGGTGCGACGGCTTCTTCCAGCCAGGCCGCCTCTGTTGCCGCGGCTGTGGCGGCGGCTCCCTTGCCCCCCCGTCCACGATCCGTCCCCCCGTCCGCCCCCGTCGTGCCAGCGCGGGCAGAACCGAAGGTAGCCGTCAGGCCGGACGCCGACAGGGCCACTGCCAGTGACACTATATCCGCACCGGCGATGGTGAGCCTGTCCCTCCTTGCCACCGACGCCACCTCCGAAGCACCTCCTCCGGTTCCGGCCCCACCGCCCAGCGTGCCGGCTGCGGAATCTGCCAGCTTGCCCCGTCTGGCCCGCGCTGATGCGGAAACCAGGCGCGCCCGCCTGATGGCCGCTTTGAACGATCACCTTTCCGCCAACGAGGCCGCCCCATGAGCATCCCTACCAGCGACGTCAATGATGCGGCCCATCAGCAGAAGGGCGGCGCATCGGCCGATGGCGACGACACCGCCGGCGGCGCGCTGACCACCAGCGTCGTTTCAGATCCGGTGGTGGATACGGTCGATCCCTTCGATTATGCCGAAGCCATTGTGCGCGATCTGGCATTGCATGTCGGCTCGCGTCTGCGTGACTTCCGTTCTGATCTGGCGGCCATGCATTCGGCCGTGGTGCAACTGCCCGAAACCATGCGGATCAACAGTTTGGGCCAGTCGATCCAGGATCTGCGCGAACGGCTGGCGCACCTGACCGGCGTGGTCAGCCATCAGGTTTCCCGCTATCCGGAGGAGTTGGAGCGGGTGTCGCGCATGGCGACCGACACGCTGAACCGACTGGCCGGCCTGGAATCCTGGGTGGCTGCCGCCCGCCAGACCGTGGCCCAGGGGGGTGACGGGCCCGCCCTGCCGGTACCGACCGGCGGATTCGTCGGTCAGGACCAGTTGAATGCCATTATCGGGCAGGTGCATGACAATATTGTCCGGCTGGCCAATGCCGCGCGGGAGCTGCAGCTGGATGTGCGCGACCTGCGCTCCGACCTGAAGACTGTCAGTGCGGGCAAGCCCCTGCCGGTCGAACCGTTGGAAGAGCCGGTGGTTCCTGCCGTGGATTACGGCCCGGCCCTGTCCGATCTGGACCGGCGGTTGAGCACGCTGGAAAATGTTCCCAGCCTTGCACCGACCCCACCGGCCCCTGATCATGGCCCGGCCCTGTCCGATCTGGATCGGCGGTTGCGTGCCGTGGAGACGGCCCCTGTCGTACCGGTCCCCCCGGTACCGGTCCCCGAAACCGTCGACGCCGCGGCGCCCGATCTGGCCGGGCTGCTGTTCGGTGCCTGGCACCGTCTGGCCCAGCCCGCCGGGGCTGAGGCGCTGGCCCAGGCGGTGGACAGCGTGCTGAACGCCCTGCGCCCCCGGCTGCAGCGGATGTCCGGCCCGGTCACCCTGGCCAAAGGGTCCGGGCTGGTGGCGGTGGGGCAGGGGGCTGGTGGTGTCGTGGTGCTGGTGGCGACAGAGGATCTCTGCGGCCATCGCTGGCAACTGGAGGCCCAGGGGGCGGAAATGCGTACCCTGGACCCTGCAGACCGTCCGGCCCTGCGCACGCCTTGCTGGCGTGCCCTGCTGGGGGCGGCGGCCATGGCGATGCGCGCCGACCCTGCCGCCCGTGTGCTGCCCCTGCTGATCTATGGCAATGGCCAGATCGACAGCCTGCCCTCGCGTGAGCAGGTGCTGTCCTATGGCCGGCAGATCGGTGCGGTTTCGGCGGCCGAACAGCTCTTGATGATCGGCGCGGCGGACCTGTCCCTGCCGGGTCTGGCCCGCCCCCAGGAAGCGCTGAACGCATTGCTGGCGCTGGTGGCCTGATCGTGTTGGATGGTTCGGGCGCTCTTCAGCCGCAGACCTGAAAAGGCATGGTGTCTCCCCCCTGGAAGATATCGCCCCGGGGGAAACGCCATGCGCGTCAGACTGAACCGACTTTCCTTCGCCGAAAGGCCGGTGATGGGCGGGCAGGAGCGGTCAGGCCTTGTCCGCCGCCTTGGTCACCGCGCGCTGATAGGCGGGGCGGGCCTGCATGGCCTGCAGCAGCCGGGTGATGTGCGGGCTGTTCTGCGCATTCAGGCCGGCGCGCATCACCGCCACTTCCAGCGGGAAGCTCATCATGATGTCGGCGGCGCTGAACTGGTCGCCAGCCAGCCAGGGGCTGCGGCCGGCTTCCTTTTCCACATAATCCAGGTGCAGCTTCACCTGTTCATTCACCATGCCCCGGATCGGCAGGGCCAGGATGCCCATCTTGCCGGCGATCAGCTTCAACAGCAGCTGCGGCATCAGCGAGCCTTCGGCATAATGCATCCAGTAGCGATAGCGCCAATGCGCCTGCGCATCCGTGGCGGCCGGGGCCAGATGGGGGGCGTAGGCGGCCAGGATATATTCGATGATCAGGCCGGTTTCGGCCAGCACCTGGCCATCCATCTCCACGATCGGCAGCTTGCCCAGCGGGTGCAGATTGCGCAGCGCCAGCGGCGCGCGCATGGTCTTGGCGTCCCGCTTGTGGCGCACCACCTCATAATCCAGGCCCACCTCCTCCAGCAGCCAGAGCACGCGCAGGGAGCGGGAAATATTCAGGTGATGCACGCGGATCATCAATCGTCCCCCCAATGATTTTCCCATCCGAAATAGCACGAGCGTGCGCTTTGTCAATCAGCCGTGATGGGACGGTTCGTCCCCTTGGAAAGGGCTGGCTGACGGCCTTATCATCCCTGCCTTACAGCGTTGCAGGAACCGGCCATGCCCCTGTCCCGTGCCCCTCAATCGCCGGCGCCAGCATCCGCTGGCTTGGCTACGCCGCACGAGCGGCGCGGCGGCAGTCGCCGCCGTACCAACGGTCATGAATTATGACCGTTGGTATTGTTCACCGCCGGAAAGCGGGTGTCCCCCTGCTGCTGGTTTTGCTGGCCGGCGGCTGTGTGCCGGCGCCGGCGCCGGCCCCCATGGTTTGTGCCGGGCTGGACCAGTGCCGGATGGCCGATCCGTGTGTGGATATCCGCCGGGCCGGGGTGGCGGCGGGCAAGCTGCCCTTTGCCGACCGTCCGGCGATGGCGGTGGCCTTTGACCATGCCTGCCAGGGCAGCACCATCGGCGCCTTCCTGATGGCCGATGCCTTTGACCATGGCGGCGGCGGTTTGCGGCGCAATGATGATCTGGCGGCCCGTTTTTACCGGCTGGCCGCCACCCCGCCTCCCCCTATTCGCCCCGGCCTGCCCCTGCCATCGCGGGAGCCGCCGCTGGCCGAGGCCGCCTATCGGCTGGGGCTGATGCATTGGGAAGGGCGCGGCGTGCCGCAGGATCTGGGGGCGGCCCGCATCTGGCTGTCGCGTGCCGCCAATGCCGGGCATGAACAGGCCAGGCTGGCCCTGAAGGGGCTGGGGCCGGGGGTGGATGATCCGGCTGCCCCCTGATCATCCATGTCACAAAATATTCATCGACCGAACGCCCGGTAGCAAAACAAACCTGACAGGGGATTGACCCATGTCATCGCCTTACCATTGGCGGGGTTTATGGTGCGGCCATGATCTGTCAGCATCACCCGCAGCGTCGTGACCAGACGATGGGTTGAGCCAGCGAGAAGGAACGCCCGATGACGATCCGCAACCTGGACCGGTTGTTCAAACCGACCTCTGTCGCCCTGATCGGGGCCAGCCGGCGGGACCGGTCGGTGGGCAAGGTGATTGCCCGCAACCTGTTCAATGCCGGGTTCGAAGGCCCGGTCATGCCGGTGAACCCGCGCGAAGACAGCATCGAAGGCGTGCTGGCCTATAAATCCGTTTCTGATTTGCCGGTGGTGCCCGATCTGGCCGTCATCGCCACCCCGCCCGCCACCGTGCCGGGCCTGATCGCCGAACTGGGGGCGCGCGGCACCAAGGCTGCCGTCGTCATCACCGCCGGTTTCGGGGAGATGGGGGAGGAAGGGCGCAAGCTGCAGCAGGCCGTGCTGGATGCCGCCCGCCCGCATCTGCTGCGCGTCATCGGGCCGAACTGCCTGGGCATCATGGTGCCGGGCCAGGGGCTGAATGCCAGTTTCTGCCATGTGCCGCCGCTGAAGGGTGATATCGCCCTGGTCGCCCAGTCCGGTGCCATCGTCACCTCGGTGGTGGATTGGGCCACGCCGCGCGGCATTGGCTTCTCCCACCTGATCTCGCTGGGCTCCATGTCGGACGTGGATTTCGGCGACATGCTGGATTATCTGGCCCAGGATGCCGGGGTGCGCGCCATCCTGTTGTATGTCGAAGCCATCACCAGTGCGCGCAAATTCATGTCGGCGGCCCGGGCCGCCGCCCGCTCCAAGCCGGTAATTGTCATCAAGGCCGGTCGCAGCGAGGAAGGCTCGCGTGCCGCCTCCTCCCATACCGGCGCCCTGGCCGGGGCCGATGCCGTCTATGATGCCGCTTTCCGCCGCGCCGGCATGTTGCGGGTGGGCGAACTGGACGAGCTGTTCTCTGCCGTGGAGACGCTGGCCACCGGTGTGCATATCAAGGGTGACCGGCTGGCC
The DNA here is from genome assembly GCF_009495745.1 of Niveispirillum sp. SYP-B3756. Classification (GTDB taxonomy): domain Bacteria; phylum Pseudomonadota; class Alphaproteobacteria; order Azospirillales; family Azospirillaceae; genus Niveispirillum. The sequence goes on along the minus strand of NZ_WIDQ01000001.1, from coordinate 684,932 downwards.
ATCCTGACCAATGGCGGCGGTGTCGGCGTGCTGGCCACCGATGCGCTGATCGATGGCGGCGGCAAGCTGGCGCAACTGTCGCCGGAAACGCTGGAAAAGCTGAACAAGGTGCTGCCGGCCACCTGGAGCCATGGCAACCCGGTGGATATTATCGGCGATGCCGATGGCAAGCGCTATGCCGACGCGCTGAACATTCTGATGGATGATCGCGGCTGCGATGCCGTGCTGGTGCTGAACTGCCCGACGGCCGTGGCCGATGGGCGCGATGCTGCCCAGGCCGTGGTGGCCGCCGTGCAGGCGCGCAACCAGCGGGGTGGCGGTGACCGCAAGGTGCCGATCCTGACCAACTGGTTGGGCGAGCAGCAGGCGGCCCCGGCGCGCAAGCTGTTCGATGTGGCGCGCATCCCCAATTACCACACGCCCAATCAGGCGGTGACGGCCTTCCTGCATCTGGTGCGCTATCAGCGCAACCAGGAACTGCTGATGGAAACGCCGACCAGCGTGCCCGAACAGTTTGATGTGGATATGGTGGCCGCCCGCGCCCCCATTGATGCCGCGCTGAAGGAAGGGCGGCCCTGGCTCTCGGAATATGAGGCGAAGGAAGTCTTGCGCGCCTATGGCATCCCCTGCGTGCAGACGGTGATCGCCGCCAGCCCGGCAGAGGCCGAACGCGCGGCCAAGCGGCTGGGGGGGCGCATCGCCCTGAAAATCCTGTCGCAGGACATCACCCATAAATCCGATGTCGGCGGCGTTGCGCTGAACCTGCTGCCGGCCCAGGTCTGGGCGGAGTCCGAGGCCATGCTGGAACGGGTGCGCAGCGCCTATCCGGAGGCCCGCATCGAAGGTTTCACCGTGCAGGAAATGGCGCACCGGCCCGGTGCACATGAACTGATCGTCGGCATGGTTGATGACAGCCTGTTCGGGCCCGTCATCCTGTTCGGTGCCGGCGGCACCTCGGTGGAGGTGGTGGGCGACAAGGCGCTGACCCTGGCCCCGCTGAACCTGAACCTGGCGCATGAGGTGATGGCCCGCACCCGCGTCTATAAGCTGTTGAAAGGCTATCGTAACCGCCCGGCGGCCGACCTGGATGCCATCGCCCTGTCGCTGACCAAGATCAGCCAGCTGGTGATCGATTTCCCGGAAATTTCAGAGTTGGATATCAATCCGCTCTTTGCCGATGAAACCGGCATTCTGGCGCTGGATGCCCGCATCCGCGTGGTGCCGGTCACCGAACAGGCCCGCCACCGGCTGGCCATCCGGGCCTATCCGAAGCGGCTGGAACATAAGGTGACGCTGCGCGACGGGCAGGAATTCCTGATCCGGCCGATCCGGCCGGAGGATGAGCCGCTGATCCATGATCAGGTTTCCCACACCAGTGTGGAGGATCTGCGCCTGCGCTTCTTCGCGCCGCTGCGCCGCCTGTCGCACCAGATGGCCGCCCGGCTGACGCAGATTGATTATGATCGTGAAATGGCCCTGGTCGCCGTCCCGACCGGCATGATGGATGCCGATGGCAAGGGCCCCGTCTATGGCGTGGTGCGCATCACCGCCGATCCCAACCATGAACGGGCCGAATATGCCGTGCTGGTGCGCAGCGACATGAAGGGCAAGGGGCTGGGATCGCTGCTGATGCGGGAAATCCTGGCCTATGCCAAGGATCGCGGCATTCATGAAGTGTTCGGGGAGGTGCTGCGGGAGAATGTCTCCATGCTGGGCCTCTGCCGCGAACTGGGCTTCGCCGCCCATGACAATCCCGATGATCACGGGATTGTTGAGGTGAGCGTGAAGCTGCAGGGCGGTTGAGGGAGGGGGCGGCCAGGGCCTTTATCCGCCCGGCGGCCCGGTTCCCGAAACAGCGTGGGGAGACAGGCGGGGGGAACCGGCCCCCGCCCGTTCCGCCTGTTGCACCAGGGCCAGCACACGGGCGCAGGCGGGCGCGGTACGGGCGGGGTCGTGGCCCAGCCGTTGCGCCAGGGCCAGCACAGCCCCCTGCAGGCGGTCGATCTCCGTCCGCCGGCCGCGCTGCAGATCTTCCCACATGGAAGACCGGGCCAGCGGGTCCATGCGCAGCATCGCACCGGCCAGCCGGCGGAACAGCCAATCCGGCAGGCGCAGCACAAAGGGCAGCAGCGCCGGCTTCACCCCGCTGACCTTCGCCGGACGGATACCGGCCTGATGCAGCAAAGCCAGCGCCTCCGCCATCTGGGCTGCCAGCAGCCGGCGCCAGCGCCGGTCCGCCACCTGCTGCACCAGCGGCAGGCCGGACAGGGCGTTCAGGCCATTATTCAGGTTCAGCAGCAGCTTGCCCCACAGCACCGCGTCCATGTCGGTGCGGCCTGCCACGGGCCAGCCCGGCACGTTCAACGCTGCGGCCAGTCCCGGCAGATCATCGGCCAGCATCACCGTGCCGGATGTGCCGCGATGAAAGCGGCCATCCGGCATCTGCACAATATTGAAGGGCACCATGCCCGCCAGCACCCGCCGCCCCGGCAGCAGGGCGGCCAGCCGTTCGGCATTGCCGATGCCGTTCTGCAGGCTGATCACCGGGGCGTCGGCGGGGGCGAAGGCGGCGATCAGCTGGCCGATATCACCCGTATCGCCACCCTTCACCGTTACCAGCACCAGCCCGGCATCCGCCATGGCCTCTGCCGGATCGGTGGCCAGCCGCGCGCTGCCGGGGGGCAACTGCCAGTCGGCCCCGTCCAGATCGGACAGGCGCAGCCCGCCGGCCAGCCTTTCCGCCAGCGACGGGCGCAGCAGCAGGGTGACGGGCAGGCCCGCCCGGGCCAGACAGCCGCCGGCATGGCAGCCGACCGATCCCGCCCCGGCCACCAGGATGCGGCGGCCGGGCGCCAATTGCCAAGGGCCCATCCGTTCAGGCCGGATGGTGGCGGGCATGGCCCTTTGCCGCGGGCCCGGCAATGCCGGAGCGCACCAGCTGATCCACCTCCGCCTCAATATTCTTTTTGAAACCAAAGGCGAAGAAGCCCTCTGCCATCAGGAACAGCGGGGCCATGAAGATTTGCAGGATATTGGCCGTCAAGGCCGGCTTGTTGCCTTCAAACTTGTGGCCCAGCAGCTGGATAGCCCAGCCGCCAACAAAGGCAACCGCGCCGATGGTGGCGGCCGTGCCGCCATCCAACCGGCTGACCTGATCGGCCAGCCACACCGTCGGGATGGCCACCACTATCAGTGCCGCGCCGATCACCAGATCCAGGCTCAGGTAATACAGCGCCAGGGCCGCCACCAGCATCATGCCCAGGCTGACATCCATCCCCGCAATGTCGAACCGGGCATAGGATGCGGCCAGGATCAGCGAGAAGACGATGATCGGCACGCCGAAATAATGCGTCAGCCGGTTATGCGGGTGCTGGTGATAGGCGGCGTAGAACGCCATGGTGCGGGCCAGCCGGGTCATGTCGTGGTTCCTCCCTGGATGATTTTATAAAACAGACCGATTGGTTTGTTTTTACATCAGGCGGTGCGGCATGGCAATGATGTTGGCGGGGATAAACAGGCGGGATATGGGAAAAATGGTGGAAGTGGCGGCCACGCGGCGCAGCCAGCCGGAACGGCGGGAAGAAATGCGGCGCCGGCTGGTGGCGGCGACGCTGGATGCCTTGGCTGACCATGGTCATGCCGGGGCCTCACTGTCGGTGATCCTGGATAAGGCCGGGGTCTCCCGCGGGGCTTGGGCGCACCATTTCGACACCAAGGCGGAAATGCTGGCCCTGGCGGCGGAAGGGCTGCTGCGCGAAGCGGTGGCCAGTGCCGGCACTCTGTCTCCGCCGGCGCTGTCACCCAGCGACGGGCCGGCGGCGCTGGGCGCGTTGCTGGAACAGGCCTGGGCCCGCTTCTATGAAGGCCGCCACCGTGACCTGCTGTTTGAGGTGGCGCTGGCCGCCCGCACGGATGCGGAGCTGAAACAGCGCCTGGCCCCGATTTTCAGCGATTTCATTACGGCCGTCGGGCAAAGCTGGGGGCTGGCCCTGCACCCCCGACCGGGTGCGGGGGTGGCTGTGGCCGATCTGATGGTGCTGACCGTCTATATGCTGCGCGGCATGGCCATGCAGGAACTGGCCGCTGGCCCCAGCCCCGACCATGCCCGCCTGCGGGCCCTCTGGGCCGGGCTGCTGGCGGCGCAGGTGACGTTCTGACCAACGCCGTTGGAACCCATGACACAAAGGCGTGGAACCACGGTCTGTATGCGACGTTTCGGATATTGCGTTTAAATGCTCCCTGACTCATATCATGGGGGGGGCATGAGGCTAGACGTGGGAGTTCCCGCGCGAATGCCCGGTCATACAGAGCTGGTAATGCTCCTTAGAACGCGCCGAATAAAAGGCGGAGAAAAATAGAGCACCGCAAGGTGGAGGTGGATGATGAACGCGCTTTTGGAGCGGAACGGAACGATTGTTCCCTCTGAGGAAGATGCGAAGCTGGCGACGGAGACAAGCCGTATTCTTTCGAAGCATTCGGATCAGAATCTGCACGTCCAATTGGACGATGGGCAGCTGCTGCCGTTACCGCGTGCCATCCAGGATCTGATTTCCCATCTGCTTGTGGAGATGTCGCAAGGCAACGCGGTCACCTTGATTCCAGTCCATGCGGAGATGACAACGCAAGAGGCTGCGGACTTCCTGAACGTCAGCCGGCCCTATCTGGTGAAGCTGTTGGAGACGAACCAAATCCCGCATCACAAGGTGGGGACTCACCGTCGCGTGCGGTTCAATGAGTTGAAAGCGTTCAAACAACGGCAAGCCGAGGCCAAGGCGGCAGCGTTGGATGAGCTGACAGCACAAGCCCAGGAACTGAATATGGGTTATTGACGTGTCCCGCTATACCGTCGTCTTCGATGCCTGTGTCCTGTATCCCGCCCCACTGCGTGACTTCCTCATGGAGTTGGCGACGACGGAGCTGTTCCGGGCCAAATGGACGGACGCTATCCATGACGAATGGACACGAAATGTACAGAGGAGTCGGCCAGACCTGACACCGGAAAAATTGCAAAGAACCCGGGAGTTGATGGACGCCAGCGTCCTGGATTGTCTGGTGTCAGGTTATGAACATCTGATTGAGATCATCAATTTACCAGATCCAGATGACCGACATGTTCTGGCGGCGGCCATTCACGCCCGGGCAGATGCAATCGTCACCTTTAATCTGAAGGATTTTCCACGGGAGGAATTGGCACGTTTTAATGTCGAGCCAATGCACCCGGATGATTTCATCCGATATCAGTTAGACCTGAAGGCCGCCTCTGTGCTGATCGCCGCGGGCAATATCCGCCAGCGCTTGAAGAAGCCGCCGAGGACAGGGGGAGAATATCTGGATACGCTGGAAAAGCAGGGATTGCCCAAGACGGTCGCCGCCCTGCGCCCATTCGCCAGCTTGCTGTAAGCAGCAATTTTCCTCCCTGGCCTGATTGCCGCTTCAACCCGCCGGCGGCAATGGCACTGGTTCCGGGTCGCCCTGCAGGTCGGGCGCGGGGCCGGTGGGGCGGCGGGCGCACAGGCGCTGGATCACCGCCGCCTTGGGGCTGGACACTTCGCCCTGTTCGAAAGCCACCACCTGCAGCCCCTCCGCCACCGCCAGCCCCAGCAATTCACCATTGCGCAGCAGAAAGCCGGGGCTGGATGGGCGGCCATGGCGCTGGTTGCCCATGGCGAAGGTTTCATAAATCAAAAAGCCGCCGGGGCGGAGCGCACCGGCCAGAGACGGCAATAAAGGCCGGTGCAGATAATGGGTGACGATGATGGCATCGAAACCGGTCAGCTCGGCCGGCCAGGGGTTGCCATTCTCCAGATCCAGCCCCCGCAGGGTCACCCAAGGCCGGCCTTCCAGGTCGGCCACGCCGCGCAGATCAATATCCACGCCCGTCACCGCACAGCCCCGATCCAGGAAGTGCCGCAGATGCCGCCCGCCGCCGCAGGCCACATCCAGCACACGGGCTCCCGCCCCAATCAAGGGGGTGAAGCGGGCGACCCAGGCGGATGCCGGGGCAAAGGGACGGATCGCGCTATCCATAAGAACACTCATCTATGCTGGGGGCGCTGCCGGGCCTTTGCTACAAAAGAAGCGTGGCCCCAGGAGCCCTTGTATCATCATGCACGATGTCTTCCATCTTCACGATCTGGCCAATGATGCGCAGCACCGGCTGCTGCTTTACTGGCTGGATGTCGCCCGGCGGGACCGGTCGGTACCGCTGGCCGCCTTTGATGAAATGCGCCTGCCGCCCTCAGTCCGGCCCAACTATGTCGTGCTGAGTTTGGGGAATGATGGCATCCGCAAGGCCAGCTTCCTGCGAACCGGCAGTGCCGTGCCGGTCAATCTGGGGGGGAACCCGATCGGGCTGACGCTGGAACAGCTGATGCCCCCCAGTTATGTCAATGATATCGTGCCAGCCTATGCCATCTGCGCCAGCACCTTCAGCCCGCTCTCCAGCCTGGATCTAGTCACCTATTCCGATGGCTATAGCAAGCTGGTGCGCCGGCTGGTGCTGCCCATCGGCCGGACGGCGGGCTTGGGCGGTACGTGTGCGCAATATCTGCTGATGATCTATGCCCCTGCCGGCGGCGCGGACGATATGGCCGACGAGGTGCCGGGCCCCGGCCAATGCCGCACCATGCAGCGGGTGGATTCCGTCGGCATCGCCCTGTTCAAGGATGTGCCGCCGGAACCGGCTGCCCCCTGTTCCAACGATATCGGGCTGTGATCCCCGTTCCGCAGCCCCCGTCTGTTGATATCGGCATTGCCTGTTACGCCGGTTCACGCCATCTATAGGTGGCGTGATGGTTTTTTGACTGATTCTTGCCGGCCATGATCCTGTTCAACCTGAAATGCGCCCACGGCCACCGGTTCGAAGGCTGGTTCCGCAATGGTGCCACCTATGACGCCCAGGCAGCAGCGGGGGAGATCACCTGTCCGGTCTGCGGCGATACCGGCGTGGAAAAGGCGCCGATGGCCCCGGCCATCGCCCGATCGGGCCGCAGCCGGGATGAACAGGAGGTGGTGCCAGCCGTAGCGGAGAGCCCGGCCGTTCCCGCCGCCCCGGCCAGCGATGCCGAGCTGGCCCACCAGGCAGAGATGCTGCGCACCCTGCGGGAAATCCGCCGCCAAGTGGAACAGAATGCCGAGAATGTCGGCGACCGTTTCGCCGATGAGGCCCGCAAGATCCATTATGGCGAGACGGAAAGCCGTGCCATCTATGGCGAAACCAGCCGGGAACAGGCCGAACAACTGCGTGAGGAAGGGGTGGAGTTCGCCTCCATCCCCTGGATTCCCGCCGGGAACTGATACCAACCCGCCTAAAGGTTTAGCTTTAGGCAGGTTGGAGGCCGGCGACCGCCGGCCCGCCCACATGCGGTGCCAGCCAAGTCCGCGGATGCGGGCGCCCGGCGCTGAGGGAGATTGCGGTAAGCGGACATGCGGGGCGCTCACCCCCGCGCCCCATTTAAACTGCTTGACCCTATCGGTGCGATGGCGCATCAAACGCGCACCGTTGACGCCTGTTCGCGCGCGGGACCGTGCTGGACGACATCCCGGCCCGGCCCCGGTGGGAACGGGTGCGTACCTATTTGTGGGCCATGCTGCCCATGATCCCCGTCAAGGGGCCGCCGCAGGTGGCCAGGTGCGCTTTCCCTGAAATCATCTATGTGGAGACATGCGATGTCGATCACGGCTGAGCGCAAGACCGCGCTGATCGAAGAATACAAGACCAAGGAAGGCGACACCGGTTCGCCGGAAGTCCAGGTTGCCATCCTGACGGAACGTATCGTCAACCTGACCGAACACCTGAAGACCCACGCCAAGGATTTCCATTCCCGCCGTGGTCTGTTGGTGATGGTCGGTCAGCGCCGTAGCCTGCTGGATTACCTGAAGGGCAAGGACAAGTCCCGCTACGACACCCTGATCCAGCGTCTGGGCCTGCGCCGCTAAGGCCAGGGGTCCGGCCGTTGCCATCGCCGTTCCCGACCTGATCGGAAAGGTGCCATCGCCTGTGACAATGCCCGTCTTCTTCCGACGCTTCGCCCTTCCGGTCCGCTTTGGCGGGCGGGGGATGGCGTCGCCGGGGAATGCGGGCCGGTCGCCGGTGGTATGGGTGGTGGTGGGGGCCAGACGGGGGGCTTTGGCCCCTTATAGAGTTTGAGGACGGCCAGCCGGAACCTTTCCGGCTGGCCGTTTTCGCTTCCAGCTCGCACCGAATGTAGGGGCTGGGGTGATCGGCAACGGTCACCAGTTAAAGATTTAACAGGCGGGGCCGTCCGATTGGGCCCCGGCCCGGCGCCCAATCCGGGGTGTCACGGGTTTCGGATGGAAGGAACGATAAGATGTTCAAGGTCTTCCGCAAGGAAATGGAATGGGGCGGTCGCAAGCTGGTCATCGAGACCGGCAAGATCGCCCGTCAGGCCGATGGCGCCGTCATGGTCAGCTACGGCGACACGGTGGTGCTGGCCACTGCTGTTGGCGCCAAGTCCGCCAAGCCGGGTGTGGATTTCTTCCCGCTGACGGTGAACTATCAGGAGAAGGCCTTCGCCGCGGGCAAGATCCCCGGTGGCTTCTTCAAGCGCGAAGGCCGTCCGACGGAAAAGGAAGTCCTGGTCAGCCGTCTGATCGACCGCCCGATCCGTCCGCTGTTCGTCGATGGTTACCGCTGCGAGACCCAGGTGGTCTGCACCGTGCTGAGCCACGACCTGGAAAATGATCCCGACATCGTGGCCATGATCGGTGCGTCCGCCGCGCTGACCATTTCCGGCCTGCCCTTCCTGGGCCCCATCGGTGCCGCCCGCGTTGGTTACGAGAATGGCCAGTTCATTCTGAACCCGACCGCCGACCAGATGGACAATGCCACGCTGGATCTGGTGGTAGCCGGTACGCAGGAAGGCGTGCTGATGGTCGAATCCGAAGCTAAGGAGCTGTCGGAAGAGATCATGCTGGGCGCCGTGATGTTCGGCCATGCCCAATTCCAGCCGGTGATCGACATGATCATCGATCTGGCCGAGGAATGCGCCAAGGAACCCCGCGACATCGCCCCGCCGGCTTTCGACAAGGACGCCGTCAAGGCCCGCATCCTGGAAGTGGCTGGCGCGGACGTGAAGGCCGCCTATTCGATCCTGGTCAAGCAGCAGCGTTATGCCGCCGTCGGTGCCGCCAAGGACAAGGCCAAGGAAGCGCTGAAGGAAGAGTTCGCGCCGGAAGCCATTTCCGAGATGTTCAAGGAAGTGGAAGCCGACATCCTGCGCGGTTCGGTGATTGAAACCGGCAAGCGCATCGATGGCCGCACCACCGTCGATATCCGCCCGATCCTGGCCGAAGTGGGCATCCTGCCCCGCGCCCATGGTTCGGCCCTGTTCACCCGCGGTGAAACCCAGGCGCTGGTCGTTGCCACGCTGGGCACCAACCAGGATGAGCAGATCGTGGACGCGCTGGAAGGCGAATACCGCGAAAACTTCATGCTGCATTACAACTTCCCCCCGTACAGCGTGGGTGAAGCTGGCCGCATGGGTTCGCCCGGCCGTCGTGAGATCGGGCATGGCAAGCTGGCCTGGCGCGCCATCCACCCGCTGCTGCCGTCCAAGGAAGATTTCCCCTACACGCTGCGCGTCGTGTCGGAGATCACGGAGAGCAACGGCTCCTCCTCCATGGCCACGGTCTGCGGCACCTCGCTGTCGTTGATGGATGCCGGCGCCCCGCTGGCCCGCCCCATCGCCGGCATCGCCATGGGCCTGATCAAGGAAGGCGACAAGTTCGCCGTTCTGTCCGACATCCTGGGTGACGAAGATCACCTGGGCGACATGGACTTCAAGGTCGCCGGTACCGAAGCGGGCGTCACCGCCCTGCAGATGGACATCAAGATCACCTCCATCACGGAGGAGATCATGAAGATCGCCCTGGCGCAGGCCCAGAAGGGCCGCATCCACATCCTGGGTGAGATGAACAAGGCGCTGAACACGGCGCGCGGCGAAGTGTCGGGCAATGCCCCGCGCATCACCGTCATCAACATTCCGAAGGACAAGATCCGCGACGTGATCGGTTCCGGCGGCAAGGTCATCCGCGAGATCGTGGAGCAGACCGGCGCCAAGATCGATATCGAGGATGACGGCACCGTCAAGGTGTCGGCTGTGGACAGCAAGTGCTCCGACGCCGCCATCAAGTGGATCAAGGGCATCGTGGCCGAGGCCGAAGTGGGCGAGATCTATGACGGCAAGGTCGTCAAGGTGATGGATTTCGGCGCCTTCGTGAACTTCCTGGGTTCCAAGGACGGTCTGGTCCACATCTCCGAGCTGAAGAACGAGCGCGTGGCCAAGGTCACCGACGTGGTGAAGCAGGGCGATGCCGTCAAGGTGAAGGTGCTGGGCTTCGATGATCGCGGCAAGGTGAAGCTGTCGATGAAGGTTGTCGATCAGGTGACCGGCGAAGACCTGTCCAAGAAGGACGCCCCGGCGGAGGGTTGATCCCCTTTGTCGTTGCGGCCCTGAATGGGACGTAAAGAAAGGCCGTCGGGGCAACCCGGCGGCTTTTTTTTCACCCCTACGACCAAGGTAGATGCGGCGGAAATGCACAGAGGCTCTCCCTTTGCGCGCCCTTCATTTCGCACCCGCACTCCGATAGGATGCAGGCCGGTTCAAGGCGGGTGCCGCCCGTCCCTGTTGTTGTAAAGCTGCCAAGAAGGCCCAACGATGGATATCAGCAAGATCCCCTCCGGCAAAAACCTGCCCTGGGATATCAACGTCATCATCGAAATCCCGCAGGGCGGCCAGCCCGTGAAGTACGAGTTGGAAAAGGAAAGCGGCGCGCTGTACGTGGACCGTTTCCTGCACACGGCCATGTTCTACCCGGCCAATTACGGCTTTGTGCCGCACACGCTGGCGCTGGATGGTGACCCGATCGACGTGATGGTGGTGGGCACCACCCCGGTGGTTCCCGGCGTCGTGCTGCGGTCGCGCCCCATCGGCGTGCTGGTGATGGAAGATGATGGCGGCATGGATGAAAAGATCCTGGCCGTGCCGGTGGACAAGCTGCACCCGTTCTACAGCAACATCAGCAGCTATCGTCAGCTGCCGCAGATCCTGGTGGAGCAGATCGCCCACTTCTTCGAACATTACAAGGATCTGGAACATGGCAAGTGGGTCCGCATCGTCCGCTGGGACGAGGCCGACTTCGCCGCCAAGCTGATCCAGGAAAGCTTCGACCGCTACAAGGCGGAAGGTTGATACAGCCCCTGCGGGTGTGTGTTGAAAAGGCCGGTACCCCCAAGGGTACCGGCCTTTTTTCTTGGTTGCATGAAATGCATACGATATTATCCGGGGTAGTATAAAATCAATACATGAGACAAAAATGACGGATGTTGTACAGGATGATTATACGGCCAACACGTCCACCACGGGCACGCTGGCCATCGGCGGGCAGGCTGCCGGCGTTCTGGGGGCGACAAATGATGAAGATTGGTTCGCTGTCGATCTGACTGCTGGTACGGCCTACGAATTTTCAGGTTCATATAGTGATGGTGGTTCCGGCACGACAAGTTTGAGCTTGGTTTTGCGGGATGCCGCCGGTTCATATATCAACTATGCGTCGGGGACATCAGGTTTCACGCCGACAAGTTCGGGCCGGTATTATCTTGACGTCCACGGCTGGCGGGCAGGAAATTACACCCTGTCGGCAAAGGTGACAGACAATGACGACTACACGTCCACCAC
>NZ_WIDQ01000001.1:0-673135 GCF_009495745.1 Niveispirillum sp. SYP-B3756 | reverse complement strand
CCGGCACTACAAGTTTGAGCTTGGTTTTGCGGGATGCCGCCGGTTCATATATCAACTACGCGTCGGGGACATCAGGTTTCACGCCGACAAGTTCGGGCCGGTATTATCTTGACGTCCACGGCTGGCGGACAGGAAATTACACCCTGTCAGCAAAGCAGGCAGTCAGCGATGATTACGCCGCCAACATATCAACAACCGGCAAGCTGACAGTCGGCGGCCAAACCACCGGTGTTCTTGAAACAGCAAATGATGCCGACTGGTTCGCTATCGATCTGACCGCTGGTACCGCCTACGAATTCTCAGGCGCATACGGCAACAGTAATGGCTATATTCTGTCATTTAGATTGCGCGATGCTTCTGGTGCCGATGCTGGCGTTACCTCGTCCTTGGGGGCTATGGATTTCACGCCAACCAGCTCTGGCCGCTATTATCTCGCCGTCAACGGTCCGAAAACCGGGGATTATACCCTGTCGGCAAAGCAAGCAGTTGCCGATGATTATGCGGCCAACACCTCAACGACGGGCACCCTCGCCATCGGCGGGCAGGCCAGCGGCCTCTTGGGGACGCCTAGCGATTCGGACTGGTTCGCTGTCGACTTGACCGCTGGTACGGCTTACGAATTCTCAGGTTCATTTGATGGCGGCGGCAGTACTCCCCTCTTGGGCTTGAAGGACGCTGCTGGTGTCTCTATTGCCGATACCTCGTCGTCGGGAACGACAGGTTTCACCCCCATCAGCTCGGGCCGGTATTACCTCTCCGTCTCTGGTTCGAAAACCGGGAATTACACACTGTCGGCAAAGCAGGTAGTCGCCGATGATTACGCGGCCAACATATCAACGACGGGCAAGCTGGCGATCGGAGGACAGGCCACCGGCCTTCTGGGAACGTCAAGCGATTCGGACTGGTTCGCTGTCGACTTGACCGCTGGTACGAGCTACAAATTTTCAGGTACATACAGCAGCAGTGACGGTTATTTACTTTCCTTCAGATTGAAGGATTCTTCTGGTGCCGATACTGGCGTTACCTCCTCTTTGGGAGGCATGGATTTAACGCCAACTAACTCAGGCCGGTATTATATTGCCGTCACTGCTCCGAAAACTGGAAATTACACCCTGTCGGCGACGCAGACAGTGATGGATGATTACGCCGCCAACACCTCCACAACGGGCAAGTTGACGATTGGGGGACAGGCCTCTGGCACCCTGGGAACCACAAATGATGCAGACTGGTTCGCCGTCGATCTGGCTGCCGGTAGCACCTATGAGTTCTCAGGCTCGTTTGGAGGCGGCAGCTTATCCCCAATTTTAAGTCTCTATGATGCTTCCGGTTCATCAATCAGTGGTACCGCGGGGACGGGGACGTCGGGTTACACTGCAACCAGTTCCGGGCGCTATTACCTCTCCGTCAGCGGTGCAACGACGGGAGGGTACACACTGTCGGCAAAGCAGACGGCCGTCGATGATTACGCCGCCAACACCTCCACAACGGGCAAGTTGGCGATCGGGGGACAGACCTCTGGCACCCTGGGAACCACAAATGATGCAGACTGGTTCGCCGTCGACCTGGTTGCCGGTACCACCTATGAATTCTCAGGCTCGTTCGGAGGCGGCGGCTTATCCCCGATTTTAGGTCTCTATGATGCTTCCGGTTCATCGATCACCGGCACCACAGGGACGGGGACGTCGGGTTACACAGCAGCCAGTTCCGGGCGCTATTACCTCTCCGTCAGCGGCGCAGCGACGGGAAGCTACACCCTGTCGGCAACGCAGACAGTGATGGATGATTACGCCGCCAATACCTCCACAACGGGCAAGCTGACAGCCGGCGGGCAGACCTCCGGCACCTTGGAAACGTCAAATGATGTTGACTGGTTTGCCGTTGATCTCACCGCCGGCACGACCTACGCCTTCACGGGGGCGTTTGGAAGTGGCAGCTCATCCCCGATTTTAGGTCTCTATGATGCTTCCGGTTCATCGATCACTGGCACCACAGGGACGGGGACGTCAGCTTTCACAGCAGCCAGTTCCGGGCGCTATTACCTCTCCGTCAGCGGCGCAGCGACGGGAAGCTACACGCTGTCGGCAACGCAGACAGTGAAGGATGATTACGCCGCCAATACCTCCACAACGGGCAAGCTGACAGCCGGCGGGCAGACCTCCGGCACCTTGGAAACGTCAAATGATGTTGACTGGTTTGCCGTTGATCTCACCGCCGGCACGACCTACGCCTTCACGGGGGCGTTTGGAAGCGGCAGCGTATCCCCGATTTTAGGTCTCTATGATGCTTCCGGTTCATCGATCACCGGCACCACAGGGACGGGGACGTCGGGTTACACAGCAGCCAGTTCCGGGCGCTATTACCTCTCCGTCAGCGGCGCAGCGACGGGGAGTTACACACTGTCAGCAAAGCAGACAGCCGTTGATGATTATTTAGCCAGCATATCAACGACGGGCAAGTTGACAGTAGGTGGGAAGACAACCGGTATCATCGAGGTGCAGAATGATAGTGACTGGTTTGCTGTCGATTTAACCGCCGGCTCTACCTATCAGTTCTCTGCGTCGACCAGCGGTAACCTTTCTTCTATTCAACTGCACCTTCATAACGCTCTGGGGGTACAGATTGGTGAAGCAGGGACTGCAGGTTTCGCCCCGACCACCTCGGGGCGTTATTACCTCTCTGTCGACGGGGCTAAGGGGAGCGGGCAATATAGCCTATCGGCGGAAAAGCTGATTTTTGATGATTATGCTGCCAACACATCCACCACTGGAAAATTGATCCCAGGAAATAGCATTTCTGGTGTCATAGAGACGGTAAAGGATGTCGACTGGTTTGCTGTTGATTTGACTGTGGGCACTGCCTATCAGTTTAATGCTTCGACCAATGGAAATCTGCCCTCGGTTCTTTTGAGCCTACATGACGCTTCGGGTTCATATATCAGCGATACAAAAACCGTGGGGGCAACAGGCTTCACGCCGACAAGCTCCGGTCGCTATTATCTGGCGGTTGATGGTCAAGCTGGGGAGGGCGGTTACACCATCTCCGCCACATCTGCCGTCATCAAGCTCCCCACCCTCTCCATCACCGGCACCAGCGTGCAGGAAGGCCATGCGGGGACCAAGACCCTCTCCTTCACCGTCTCCATGTCAGAGGTCAGCAGCAAGGCGGTAAGCTTCGGCTTTGCCACCCAGGGGGTGACGGCGACGGCGGGCGTGGATTTCCAGGCGGTGTCCGGCACCTATACCATCGCCGCCGGCAGCCGCAGCACAGTGATCAATGTGCTGATCAATGGCGATACCCGGGTGGAGGGGAACGAGACGCTGACCGGTATCCTCAGTCAGCCCAGCGGCGCCACAGTGGCTGTCGGTACCGCCACTGGCACTATTCTGAATGACGATGTCCAGTCCGGCTTCTCCGCTGATGCCTATCGGGCGATGAACGCCGATCTGTTCTATGCGTTCGGGGATGATGATACGGCGCTTTTGCGCCATTATCTCAGCAATGGTCGGACGGAGGGCCGCGCCACCAGCGGGTTTGATGCGGAATCCTATGCCGCCCTGAACCCAGACCTGTTCAATGCTTTCGGTTTGAACGAAATGGCGCTGACCAACCATTACCTCTATGCCGGCCGGGCGGAAGGCCGGGCGGCGGAGGGGTTCGATGCGCTGGCCTATGCCGCGTTGAATCCTGATCTTTTCGCCATTTTCGGCACCAACCGCGCGGCTTTGGTCAATCACTACATCTATGCTGGTCGTGCCGAAGGGCGCGCTGCCAGTGGCTTCGATGTTGAAGCCTATGCCGCGCTGAACCCCGATCTGGTCAACAGTTTCGGCCTGAATCCTGACGCGCTGATCAACCATTATGTGAATTACGGTCGGGGGGAGGGACGTGCCACCAGTGGGTTCGATGTGGAAGCCTATGCTGTGCTGAACCCTGATCTGTTCGACATCTTCGGCCTGAACCACGCCGCCTTGATCAATCACTATATCTATGCCGGCCGTGCCGAGGGGCGTCCCGCCTCTCAACCGCCCAGCGGACTGACTATGCTGGGTATGGTGGAGGAAGCATCCGTCAGCGGCTACGATTTCGCGGGCTGATACTCCGTGGCCTTGATCAGAATCTATAGGTTCTGATCAAGGCCACCATCACGATGCGTGATCCCTGTCGCTGCTCCGCTTCGGGGCCGGTGCCACGCACCATGAGCAGGGAAATCAAGGCAGTGTCAGCGGCGTATGGGGCGACAGTTCCAGCCGCCGCTCCGCCCGGCAGCTGCCGCCGGACAGCTGCCGGTTCAGCACGGCATTGATGGCGCGCAGGATCTGGGCCCGGTCGATGATGCGCAGCAGCCCGTCGGCGCTGAAACGCAGGTTGAATTCCGGCCCCGCCTTGCGCAACAGGGCTGCCGGGTCGGGGCCGGTACATTCCATCAGCACCAGGGTTGGCGCGTCTGTTCCTTGCCGCACCAGGGCAAGGGGCAGATAGGCATAGCGTTCCGCATCCTCATCCTTCAGGGCGGCGGGCAGGCGGGTGCGGCTGTCCAACCGCCGCAAGCCTTCCCCCGTCAGGCGCACCTGCGCCAGATAAAGTGCCCGCGCCTCACCCCCCGGCACGGACAGGCGCGACAGGTCGGCATCGGCGATGCGGGCGAAGGCGACGGAGCCAACGCGGCCCCCGGCACCTGAGACGACGTAGCGGGTGCCCACCCGCATCGTCTCTTCCCGCACCGTCAGCGTATCACCCAACCCACTGGGCATATCGCGGGAGAAGACGCCGTGGGGCAGCGCCTCGCCCGTGGGCAGCAACGGCGTGGCGCTCTGCCCCAGTAGACAGCCACCCAGCGGCAGGCAGGCGACCAGGGTCGCCAGGGTACGGGCCAACCCCTGCCGGATCATTCGCCTCATCGTGTCCGCCAGGTGCGGTTGGGGCCGGTATCGATATGGGTATGGCCGGTGGAAGGATAATAGGCGGAACCGCCGCGCTGCATGGTCTTGGCGATTTCGCCCAAGGCCGGGCCGGGCAGCAGCGGCACGCGAAAATCCATGGCCTTTCCCTGCAGGTGATAGCTTTCGCGCGCCGCGTTGCCATTCACCTTCACCAGATCGGCATTGGTGCCGGCGGAACGGAACCCGTCCGTCACCTCCACCACCGTGGTGGGCGGCAGGCCGGTGCGCATCAGCAGGTCGAACAGGAAATCCATCAGCAGCGGGTCGATGGGCCGTTCCTCCCCGGTGCGCCGGTCACGCAGCAGATGGTTGATCTTGGCCATGGCGTCCCGATCATAGTCGCCATTATGGAAATAGATCACGTCCACCATCTCCCTCGACCGCGGATAGGTCAACACCACACGCCGCACATCGGGCAGCGGCGGCAGCTCCATTTCCGGTTCCGGCGGCGGTTGCGGCGGCCGGCTGGCGCAGCCGGCCAGGGCCAAAGCGGCGGCGGTCAGCAGAAGGAACAACAGGCGGCGGCAGGAAAAGGGCAAGGGCGGGCTCCGGCGACGACGGAAAAAGGCAGGGGGAGGGAGGGTAGATCAGGGGGCGAGACGATAGCCGCCCCCTTCGGTCAGCAACAGGGCAGGGGCGGCGGCATCCGCCTCCATCTTGCGGCGCAAGCGGTAAATATGGGTTTCAAGCGTGTGGGTGCTGATCCCCTGCCGATAGCCCCAGACCTGTTCCAGCAGGGTTTCGCGCGCGACCACCGCCCCCGCCGCATCATGCAGCAGGCGCAGCAGGGCGGCTTCCTTGTCCGTCAGCCGGACCTTGTGCCCCTCATCGGGCCGGACCAGCAGCTTCTCATCGACATGGAACTGATAGGGGCCCAGTGGCAGCGGCGGTGGGCGGGTTGTCTCTGCCGGCGGGCGCAGCAGCGCCTCCAGCCGGCCCAGCAAGGCGCCCAGGCGGAAGGGCTTGGCGATATGGTCATTGGCGGCGGCTACCGTCTTGCCGCCCAGCAGGATGATGGGGCAGGTGATGCCCTGGCCCCGCCAGCGGGGGCACAGGCTGGCCCCGTCGCCATCCGGCAGGGTGCCGGCCAGCAGGATGGCGGTGAAGGGGCCTTGCGCCGTCAGGGCTGCCGTTGCTTCAGCGGCGGACCCCGCCTCCACCACCCGCATGTCGCGCAGCAGCAACTGTTCCGCGACGGACTGGCGCAGCGGCAGGTCGTCATCGACCAGAAGGATCAGCGGACCGGTCATGCGTTGGGGCGGGCAGGGGGAACCGGTACGATTGATAGCATGGATGCGGGCGACGTTTCAGCGCCGCGCGAAAATATCCATATGCCCCACGCTCAGCCCCGATATGCCATCACGGGCCATTGCCTGCCGGCGCTGCTGCCAATCGGCGATGCGGGTGGCGGCGGTGGGTTCCATCTCCGTGGCGGCCTTGGCGTGGAAATCCAGCAGGGCCAGATGGGCGGCCAGCCGCTTTTCCCCGATGGCCCAGTCCGACCTTCCCTGCTCCACCTTATAGCCGACACGGGCCAGCGCCTTGGCCAGGGCGGCGGGAGCCGCTGTCCCCAGGGCAGGGCCGAAACCCTTGTTGCGGCCCATATGGGCGTGAAACCGCTCCAGCACGAATCCATCATCCGGGTCGGGCGTGGAAAAATCGACACGCCCATCCACCATCAGCGTGAACAGCAGCGGCGGGAAGCCCGCCGCCGCCAGCTCATCGGCAAAACTCTCCACCCATTGGGCGGAGACCAGATCGAACAGGGCATTGGCGGTGATGCCGTCATACTGGTTCAGCCCCAGATCGGTCAGGTTGCGGGCGATGTCGAAGCTGCGCATCTCCACCCGGATGGCCATGTCTTCGCAACTGATATGATAGGCGCGGCGTTGCTCCTTAAGGGTCCAGCCATTGCGCTCTGCCCAATGCTGCATTTCCCCCGGCGCCTTGGCCAGTAGCTTGCGGTCCTTTTCGATCAGGGTCCAATCCTGCTGGGCCCGGCCCAGTTTCAGGGCCAACTGGCGGACATTATTGCCGGTGCCGGCCCCCAGATCGATCAGCATCGGTTCGGCCGGCAGCACCCGGCCGAAGCTCCAGGCAAAGGTGGCGACGCGCGCGGCCCCGTCCAGTGGATCGCGCAGGCGCAGCCAGTCGGCATCAAATTCGTTGCTCATGCAATCTGCTCGATCTCCGGGTTGCTGGCCAGGCTTTGGGCCAGGGCAGTCCGGATGATGCTGACCGTATCGTCCCAGTTTGGCAAGCCGGCACCGGCGGCCTTTGCCGCGTTCGCCGCCTGTGTCCGTGCATTGCGGTCGGCGATCAGCGGTCCCAGCGCGCGGGCCAGCGCCTCGGCATCGCCCGGCGGCACCAGACCGCCCGCTGCCGGCGGTACAAATTCCGCCAGCGCGCCCACCTGGCTGACCACTGTCGGCAGGCCCCGGGCCAGCGCATCGGCCGCCACCATGCCGTAGCCTTCATGGAAGGTGGGCAGCACGAAGATGTCAGCCCCGCGCCATTGTGCCTCCAGCGCCTCGGCGGCCAGTTCGCCCGCCAGTTCCACCCGGTCGGCGATGCCGCGTTCGGTCATGGCCTCCCGCAGGGCCACTTCATGGCCGGGATGCCGCTCTGCCCCCACCAGCACCAGCCGCCAGGGCAGATGGCGCAGCCGGGACAAAGCCTCCACCAGCACCAGATGGCCCTTGCGCGGGGTCAGGCTGGCCACACAGAGCAGAACGGGGGGTTCCCCGCCGCTGCCGGTGCTGGGGCTGGCGGGGTCGGTGCCCGGATTGGCGATGGTGATGCGCTTTTCCGGCACATTCAGGGCCATCACATCGGCTGCCGTGGTCCGGCTGGGCACGATGACACGGCGGACATAGGCCAGCGTGTCACGCTCCAGCCGGCGCAACAGGTCCGCCTCCTCCACATCCAGCCCGGCTTCCAGATGCAGCGGGTGATGCACCAGGGCGGTCATGCGCAGGCGATAGCGGTCCACCCACAGGGCATGGGCGGCCACGGGCAGGGCCAGCCCATCCACCAGCACCACCGACCCGTCGGGGATCATGCTCATCATCTCGTCGGCGGTGCGGCGCGACGGCTCATCCACAAACGGGTGCGGCCCCGGCAATTCATGCACCCGCACCTCCTCCCCGCGCGCGGTCAGCCCGTCGCGGATACGGCGCAGGAAACCATAGCCGCCGGTCAGCTGGTTGATGGCGCCGGGAGAGATGATATGGACGGGAACAGCAATACGCCGATTCATGCGACTTCTCCCGCGACCGACGCCTCAAAGGCGGCCCAGGCCGTATGTGATTCATGCAGGCTGATTTTCAGGCTGGCCAGCTGTTGGCCATCCGGCCCCAGCGCGCCGGCGCGGATAGCGTCTGACAGGCGGCGATGGATATGCCCGGCCAGGAATTCAGTGGTGGTGTTGCGGCCGGTCAGTTCCGGCACCTCATCCAGATTACGGTAATTCAGCGGGGCCAGCACCCGCTTCAGCAGGTCTGCTGCCTGCCCGATATCCACCACCAGCCCGTCCTCGGACAGCGTGGGGCGGCGGAATTCGGCATCAACAACAAAGGTGGCGCCGTGCAACTGCTGCGCCGGGCCGAAAATAGCCCCCTTGAAACTGTGGGCGATCATGATGTGATCGCGGACGGTCAGGGAATACATGCGGCTTCCTGTAAATCCACGGGTGGATAATGTACGACTGGGCAACCGGCTGGCATCCCCCGACCATCGGCCAGTGCCGCCATGGCGGCCGGCAGTTCGGCAAAGGGAATTTCCGTTTCCAGAAGCCTGTCCAGCGCCGGATCGTCAAGCAGTTGCAGCGCCTTGTCCAGTCTTCGCGCGAAATTCCAGCGGGGACGCTGGTTATTGGCAACCATACCGACCTGGGAGGAAATAATACGCAATCTGGACGGGTGAAAATGCCCACCCAGCGCAATGGCTACCGGCCGGTCACCATACCAGGAGGCTTCCACCAGCGTGGCCTCCGTCCCGGCCAGGGCGATGGCGGTGGAAAGCCCCTCGCCGCTGGCGCTGCAATGGATCACCAGATCGCAGCTTCTTGCCAGCGCGCCGCATTCGGCGGCCAGGGCGAATCCAGCCCCCAGATGCCGGGCCAGATCGGCGCGGGCGGGATCAATATCCACCAGGGTCAGTTCCACCCCCGGCAGCCTTGCCGCCAGCCGCGCCACCAGACAGCCGACCAGCCCGGCCCCGACAATGGCAATGCGCTGGCCGGGGCCGGCGCCGCCATCCCACAGGATGTTCAGCGCCGTTTCCATATTGGCGGCCAGCACGGCGCGGCGGTCGGGCACCGCATCGGGGATCAGCCGGCAGGCGGCTTCATCGATCAGGCAGAGATCCTGATGGGGGTGAAGCGCGAAGACCCGCCGGCCGATCAGCGCCTCCGGCCCTGCCTCCACCTGCCCCACCAGGGCATAGCCATATTTCACCGGGCCGGGAAAGCCGCCTTCCTGCATCGGGCAGGCCATACTGTCGGCCAGGTCCAGGGGCACGCCGCCACGGAAAACCAAGCTTTCAGTCCCCCGGCTGATGCCGCTGTACAGCGTGCGCACCAGCAGCTGATCGGGGTTGCGGGGCGGCAGTTCCTGGCGGCAGATGGCGCCACGGCCGGGCGACAGCACCCAGAAGGCTTGGGCGGTAAGGGGCATGATCGCTTGCACACTCCCTGTATCGGGGAAAGGGCCGGTGGCCCAAGCCATAACATGGATCGGTGATGTTCCGATGGGAAACCCCTTGTCAAATCGCCCAAACCGCCAACTTTTCCTGCATGACCTTGACCAGCCCCGGCCTGTTGCACGGCCCTGCCGACCTTTCGCCTGATTGTGCCGCCCGGTTGCCGGGGCTGCGGCTGCAACTGGCTTTGCATCTACTGCTGGCTTGGCCGCTGGTGGCGCTGGGCGGGGCGGTGCTGGCCCGCTGGCTGGGCCTGCCCGGCTGGTATGCCGCCAGCGCCGCCTTGTGCTTCCTGCTGGTGGCCGGCCTCTCCTGGCTGGATCTGCGCCAGCACACCATCCATCAACGCTGGGGGGCGGCCAACCGCGTCACCCTGTTGCGCGGTGGCTTGATCGCCCTGGTCGGTGGGGCGCTGCCGCTGGCCCCGGTTTTGGACAGGGACCAGTCCTGGGCCGTGGCGGTGATCGCCATCATCGCCCTGCTGCTGGATGGGGTGGATGGTTGGGTGGCGCGCCGGCGGGGGCTGGCCAGCCCCTATGGCGCGCGGTTCGACATGGAACTGGATGCGCTGCTGATCCTGCTGCTCTGTCTGCTGCTGTGCCTGTCGGGGGAGGTGGGGGCCTGGGTGCTGGGTCTGGGTCTGCTGCGGCCGGGCTTCATCCTGGCGGGCAAGCTGTGGCCCCGGCTGGCGGCCCCCCTGCCGCCGAGCCAGCGGCGGCGGGTCATCTGTGTGGTGCAGGTGGTGACCCTGGCAGCCGCCGCCACGCCATGGATCGAAAGTCCGCTGACCAGCGTTGCCACCGGTGCAGCCTTTGCCCTTTTGCTTTTCTCCTTCGCGGCCGATACGGTTTGGTTGATACACCACGGCTGCCGCGCCGATGGATTTGAATAATGGATCGCATGGTTCTGGAACTCGCCCCCGAAGACATCACCCAGTCGCCTGATCGCATTGCGCAGCGGCGGGTGGATCGCGCCCTGTCCGATCTGCGGCGGGGGGAACCGGTGCTGGTGCTGGGGGGCGGCAGCGCCCCCGGTCTGTTGGTGATGGCGGCGGAGGCGGTGAGCACCGATGCGCTGAACCGGCTGGCGGCAATGGCCGGCGGCGCGCCGGCCCTGCTGGTCAGTGGTCAGCGCGGCCGGGCGCTGGGGCTGGATGTGGCGGTTGACCGGCCGGTGCTGCTGGCCCCACCGGCCGGGCTGACGGCCGATCTGGCCCGCGATCTGGCCGACCCCACCCGCCCGCGCCCGCGCTGGCCCGCCCCGGCCGATCTGGCCCAACGCGCCGCCGTGCGCAGCCTGGACAGCGCCGATGGGGCAGAGGCGGCGGCCATCATGCTGGCCAAGCTGGCCCGGCTGCTGCCGGCCACGGTGGTGGCCCCCTTGCCTTCCGGCCGCAGCGGCGATGCCGGGGCCTTTGCCCGCCGGCATGACCTGCTGTCGGCCGAGGCGGCGGATATCCTGGATTATCAGCGCCGGTCCGCCCGGTCGCTGACGCGGGTGGCCGATGCCGCCGTGCCGCTGGAAGATGCGGAACGCACGCGGCTGGTGGCTTTCCGGCCCAGCGATGGCGGGCCGGAACATCTGGCCATCATCATCGGCGATCCGACGTCGGGCCAGCCGGTGCTGGCGCGGCTGCATTCGGAATGTTTTACCGGCGATCTGCTGGGCTCCCTGCGCTGCGATTGCGGCCCACAACTGCGCGGCGCCATCCGGGAAGTCTCGCAGGCCGGCAGCGGCATCGTGCTTTATCTGGCCCAGGAAGGGCGCGGCATCGGCCTGATGAACAAGCTGCGGGCCTATCGCCTGCAGGATGGCGGGCTGGATACGGTGGATGCCAATACGGTGCTGGGCTTCGATGCCGATGAACGGGTCTATCTGCCCGCCGCCAGCATGTTGAAACAGTTGGGCTTCACCCAGGTGCGGCTGATGACCAACAACCCGGACAAGATCGCCCAGCTGACCCGCTGGGGCGTGGAAGTGACGGAACGCGTACCGCATATCTTCCCCAGCAATGGCCATAACGAGGCCTATCTGAAGACCAAGGCGGAAAAATCCGGCCATCTGTTCTGATGAAGCTGCCCGGCAAAAACCGCCGGGCAGCAGAAGCTTCCCCGCCAAACCATTGATTCCATTACGGCGCCTTTTGGCACGGTCCCTGCATTGTTGTGGGTGAAACCAAGGGGGACGCCCATGCCGCCGAGCAGCATCCATATGGATCATATCCGCACCACGCAACAGGCGATGCGTGCGGAGCAGGCCGGCACCCCCTCACCGCAAAAGGCGGACAGCAAGGAAGAGGGCATGTCGTTCTGGGATGTGCTGGATGTGGTGAACCCGCTGCAGCATATCCCCATCGTCAACAAGATCTATCAGGCCGTCACCGGCGACACCATCAAGACCCCGGCTAAACTGGCCGGCAGTGCCCTGTTCTTCGGCCCGATCGGGCTGGCCGCCGCCGCCGCTGATGCGGTGGTGGAGAAGGAGACGGGCAAGGATATGGCGGATAATGTCACCGGCTGGCTAGGCATCGGCGGCAAGGGGGGCGAAAGCGCCCCCGCTTCCCCCGCCGGGGAGGATGATCCGCTGACCGTAACCGCACCGCGCCCGCAAAAGGCGGCCGCTGCCGGGGACATGCCGCAAAAGGTGGCGGCCCTGCCGGTGCAGGAACTGACGGACGGGCAGGCCGCCGCGCTGGAACGGCTGATGGCTGCCAGCCAGGGCACCTCCGCCCCCGCTGTCAACAAGCCCGCGCCGGCCCAGGCGTTGGGTGGCATCGGCAATGCTCAGCAATTGAAGGATTTGCAGAGCCTGCCGGGCGCTTCCGCCGCCGCCATGGCCGCATCCGGTCTGGGGGCGTCGGCCGCCGTGGCCAGCCTGCCGACACCGGGGGCGGGCGTGGGCAGCAATGCCGTGGCCGCCCTGGCGCAGCAGGATCAGCAGCCGGCCGCCGTCAGCAGCGGTAGCGCTGGCCACCACAAGAATGGCCCGGCCCAGGGCATGACCCTGGCCGATTACCGCGCCAATGCCGTGCAGACGGGCAGCATGGGGGTGAAGCCGCTGATCCCCTCCACCGCTGTGCAGTTGGCGCAGCAGCATGGCGGGATGCCCAGCACCCATGCGGCCATGACCACCCAGTCGCCGGTCACGACCAGCAACCCGGCACCGGCCGCGCCGATAGAGGTACCGGCCGCGCCGGCAGAGGCTCCGGTCACCGCCGATCAGGCCGCTGCCGCCGCCGCACCGCCATCACGCGAACGGCTTGCGGAACTGATGTTGATGGGCATCACCAAGTATCAGCAGCAGCAACAGCAGCAGGCCCATGCGGCGGGCGTTGCCGCCGCCAACAGCAATGGCACCCCGGCGGCACGCAAGGCCGGCAACGAGTGATCCTGGCTATTCGCGTTTTGCTCCCGTCGGCCGGCCCCGCCATCGCGGCATGGCGGCAATATTGCTTCGTGCATTGACCATCCAGCTTTCCGAAAAGCATAAGGCAGGGGTGTTTTGCCAGGATGGATGCCATGAGTGATGTGGGTGCGGTTGCGCAGGATTTGGGTTCGGCCCGGCGGCTGATCATCAAGATCGGGTCGGCCCTGATGGTCGACGCCGCCACCCATCGCATCCGCCATGAATGGCTGGATTCGGTGGCCGATGATGTGGCCGCCCTGCGCGCACAAGGGGTGGAGGTGGTGATCGTCACCTCTGGTGCTGTTGCCTGTGGGCGCGAACATCTGGGGCTGGTGGGCCGCGTGCTGCGCTTGGAAGAAAAACAGGCCGCTGCCGCCACCGGGCAGATCCGGCTGGCCCATGCCTATCAGGAAACCCTGGCCCGCCATGGCATTACCGTCGCCCAGGTGTTGTTGACCCTGGATGATACGGAGGATCGCCGCCGCCACCTGAATGGCCGTGCCACCATTGAAACCCTGCTGAAGCTGGGGGCCGTGCCGGTGATCAATGAGAATGACACGGTGGCGACGGCGGAAATCCGTTTTGGCGACAATGACCGGCTGGCGGCCCGCGTGGCGCAGATGATCAGCGCCGATACGCTGGTGCTGCTGTCGGATATTGACGGGCTTTACACCGCCGATCCGCGCAAAGACCCGGAGGCCCGGCATATTCCCCTGGTGCGGGAGATCACGCCGGAAATCGTCGGCATGGCGGGCGAACCGCCGCCGGGCTACAGCAGCGGCGGCATGGTGACCAAGATCGTCGCCGGGCGAATCGCGCTCTCCGCCGGTTGCCGCATGGCCATTGCCATGGGCAAACGGACGAACCCTTTGGCCGCCTTATTGAAGCCGGTGGCGCAGGGCGGGGCCTTGGCGACCTGGTTCGTGCCGGGGGCGGAGCCGCGCACCGCCCGCAAGCGCTGGATCGCCGGATCGCTGAAGCCGCTGGGCACGCTGACCGTTGATGACGGGGCCGTCGGCGCGCTGCTGAAGGGTGGTTCGCTGCTGCCCGCCGGGGTACGCGGGGTGACGGGGGATTTCGAACGCGGCGATCTGGTGCTGGTGCAGGGGCCGGACGGGCGCACCGTCGGGCGCGGGCTCTGCGCCTATGGCGCCGACGATGCCCGCGCCATTGCCGGACGCCGCAGTGCGGAGATTGAAACGGTGCTGGGCTATCGCGGGCGGGATGAGATCATCCACCGTGACGATCTGGTGCTGGGATAAGCGGGCGAACCCCCTATAATCACAACCATCATCCCCCGAACCGGACCGATCATGACGGACAATGCCCCCACAGCCGCCCTGCTGATTATCGGCAATGAAATCCTGTCCGGCCGCACCCAGGATGCGAATCTTTCCTTCATCGCCAAATATCTGGGCGATCTGGGCATCCGGTTCCGGGAGGCCCGCGTGGTACCGGATGTGGAGGCGGAGATTGTGGCCGCCATCAACGCGCTGCGCGCCCGCTACACCTATGTTTTCACCACCGGTGGCATCGGGCCGACGCATGATGACATCACCGCCGAATGCATTGCCAAGGCGTTCGGCGTGCCGCTGCTGCGCCACCCGGAGGCGGTGCGCCGGCTGGAGGCGCATTATGCCGGCACCGGCCTGCTGAACGAGGCGCGGTTGCGCATGGCCAATGTGCCGGAAGGCGGCATCCTGATCGACAACCCGGTCAGCACGGCACCGGGTTTTCAGATCGGCAATGTCTTCGTGATGGCCGGCGTGCCCAAGATCATGCAGGCCATGCTGACCGGCCTGCGCGACCGGCTGGTCGGCGGGCCGGTGGTGCGCACCAAATCGGTGATCAGCGCCATTCCGGAGGGCAGTTTTGCCGACGCGCTGCGGGCCTTGCAGGAACAGGTGGGAGCGGGGGTGGATATCGGCTCCTACCCCAGCTTCGGCGGGGGCAAGATTTCCACTGCCCTGGTGCTGCGCGCCACCGATATCGATCTGCTGGCCCGCACCGCCGAGCAGGTGGCGGTCATGCTGCGGAGTCTGGGCGGGGAGCCGGTGATTGTTGATGGGTATGGGGAATAAGGGGCGTCTGCCGCCCCTTACCCTCTCCCGCCCTCACCCCGCATAGACATTTGCCTGCCGCAACCGCAGGCCCACCACTTGGCCCGGAGCCGGGGCCGCCAGATTGGTGTCGCGGTCCAGTACCGCTTCCACCACCTGGCCGTTGAAATCCAGGTCCAGCCGCAGTTGCGGACCCACCGGCTGTACCAGCCGGACCCGGGCGTGCAGGATATCCGGGCCAGCATCGGCCAGTTCGATATCATGGGCGCGGATATAGGCGATGGCCTTGCCGCCGGCGGGGGCCGCGTTGACGATGGGCACGCGGGCGTTGCCGATCAGGGCGGCCCCGCCCTCCACCTGGCAATCCAGCCGCGTGCCGCCGCCCAGAAAGTCGCAGACAAAGGCCGATGCCGGGCGGTCATAGACCTCTGCCGGGGTGCCCACCTGTTCAATGCGGCCCTTGTTCAGGATGGCCACACGGTCGGCCAGTTCCAGTGCTTCCTCCTGATCATGGGTGACGAAAACCGTGGTCACCCCCATGCCCTTATGGATATCGCGCAGCCAGCGGCGCAATTCCTTGCGCACCTTGGCATCCAGCGCGCCGAACGGTTCATCCAGCAGCAGCACGCGTGGCTCCGTGGCCAGGGCGCGGGCCAGCGCCACGCGCTGGCGCTGGCCGCCGGATAGCTGGTTGGGATAGCGCCCGGCCAGCGGGGCCAGTTGCACCAGTTCCAGCAGGTCCGTCACCTTCTGCTTGATGGCGGCTTCCGTCAGCTTGGGCTTGCGCCGGGCCACCCGCAGGCCGAAGGCCACATTCTCGAACACGGTCATGTGGCGGAACAAGGCGTAATGCTGGAAGACGAAGCCAACGCGCCGCGCGTGCGGTGCTGTTACCGTGGCTTCCTCGCCTTCGATCAGCAGGGTGCCTTCATCGGCAAAATCCAGCCCGCCGATCATGCGCAACAAGGTGGTCTTGCCTGATCCGCTGGGGCCCAGCAGGGCCATCAGTTCCCCATTGCCGATTTCCAGATCGATGCCGTCCACGGCGGCGAAACCACCGAAACGCTTGGTCAGGCTCTTGATTGAAATGCTCATGATGGTGCGTTTCCGGTCAATGGCGGCGGGTGGTGGCGGCCAGTTCGGCGCCATGGCGCCATTCCAGCAGCGACTTGGCGAGCAAGGTCACCAGCGCCAGGATGGCCAGCATCGAGGCCACGGCAAAGGCGGCCACGAAATTATACTCGTTATAGAGAATCTCCACATGCAGGGGCATGGTGTTGGTCTCCCCCCTGATATGGCCGGAAACCACGCTGACGGCCCCAAATTCCCCCATGGCGCGGGCATTACACAGCAACACGCCGTACAGCAGGCCCCAGCGGATATTGGGCAGGGTAACGCGGCGGAATGTCTGCCAGCCCGATGCCCCCAGGGTGATGGCCGCCTCTTCCTCGTCGCTGCCCTGGGCCTGCATCAGCGGGATCAGTTCACGCGCCACGAAAGGGAAGGTAACGAACATGGTGGCCAGCACCAGCCCCGGCACGGCAAAGACGATCTGGATGCCATGGTCGCGCAGCCAGGGGCCGACCAGCCCGTGCGCGCCGAACAGCAGCACATAGACCAGGCCGGAAATCACCGGGCTGACGGAAAAGGGCAGGTCGATCAGGGTCAGCAGCAGCGATTTGCCGGGGAACTTATGTTTGGTGATGGCCCAGGCAGCGGCAATGCCGAATACCATATTGGCCGGCACGGCAATGATGGCCACCAGCAAGGTCAGCTTGATGGCGGCAAAGGCATCGGGCTCCACCAGCGCTTCCCAATAGGTGGAAAGGCCACGGCGCAGCGCCTCGGTAAACACGCCGGCCAGCGGCAGCAGGATGAAGAAGCCCAGGAAGCCCAATGCTGCCAGCATCACCAGCGCCTTCACCCATAAGGGTTCGGCCAGGGCGGGGCGGCCCGCCCGATTCTGTGTCACAGCACCACTCATTTATATCCCCGCCCAGCGACGGCTCCAGCGCTGGAGCAGGTTGATCACAAGCAGCATGATGAAGGAAATCAACAGCATGGCCACGCCGATGGCGGCAGCACCGGCATAATCAAACTGTTCCAGCTTGATGACGATCAGCAGGGGCGTGATTTCCGACACCATCGGCATATTGCCGGCGATGAAAATGACCGAGCCATATTCCCCCACGGCCCGCGCGAGCGCCATGGCAAAGCCGGTCATCAAGGCCGGCAGGATCACGGGGAAAATGACGCGGATGAAGGTTTCCAGCCGGGTGGCGCCGAGGCAGGCCGCCGCCTCCTCCAACTCCGTATCCAGTTCCTCCAGCACCGGCTGCACCGTGCGCACCACGAAGGGCAGGCCGATGAAGGTCAGCGCCACCACAATGCCCAGCGGCGTGAAGGCGACCTTGATGCCCAGCGGGTCCAGATATTGGCCGATCCAGCCATTGGGGGCATAAAGGGAAGTCAGCGCGATGCCGGCCACGGCGGTGGGCAGGGCGAAGGGCAGGTCGACAATGGCATCCACCACCTTCTTGCCGGGAAATTCATAGCGCACCAGCATCCAGGCCACAGCCAGGCCGAATACGGCATTGATGGCGGCGGCGAAGAAGGCGGTGGTGAAGCTGAGCTTCAGCGCCGCCAGCACGCGCGGCTGTGTCACCGCCGCGACGAAGCCGGAAAAGCCCAGATCCGTCGGCCGCAGGGCCAATGCTGCCAGCGGGATCAGCACGATGATGGTAAGATAGAAAAGGGTGATCCCCAGCGTCAGCCCGAAACCGGGAATGATCGACCGGTCCCGCCTGGGGAAGACGGAGAAGAAGGAACGTCCCGTCACTGGCCAAACCTTTCAAACGTCACGCTGGCACTTCCCTGTTCACTGGGCCCAACTTTGTGGCTTTCGGCCCTGGTTGTAAAGGCGACACAGAAACGCCCGTCCCCGGTTGTCGGCCGGGGATGGGTTATCTGTTGCGGATCGCGGTTGCTCGCTGGGGACGTTACTGGCCGGGCTTATAAATCTCATCGAAGACACCGCCATCGGCGAAGTGGGTCTTCTGGGCCTGCTGCCAGCCGCCGAACTTGGTGATGTCGAACAGGGTCAGCTTGGGGAAACGGTCGGCATATTTCTGGGCCAATTGCGGCAGGCGCGGCCGGTAATAATGCTTGGCCGCCAGTTCCTGGCCTTCCGGCGTGTAGAGATAGGTCAGGTAGGCTTCGGCCACCTTGCGGGTGCCCTTGCGGTCAACATTCTTGTCCACCACGGCCACCGGCGGTTCCGCCAGAATGGAGACAGAGGGGACGACGATTTCCAGCTTGTCCGGCCCCAGTTCGTTGATGGCCAGGAAGGCTTCATTCTCCCAGGCCAGCAGCACGTCACCAATGCCGCGCTGCACGAAGGTGGTGGTGGCGCCGCGCGCGCCGGTATCCAGCACCGGCACATTCTTATAGAGTTTGGAGACGAAATCCTTGGCGGCATCCTGGCTGCCACCGGCCTTAGCCTCGGCATAGCCCCAGGCGGCCAGATAGTTCCAGCGCGCCCCGCCAGAGGTCTTCGGGTTGGGGGTGATGACCTGGATGCCCGGCTTGATCAGGTCATCCCAATCCTTGATGCCCTTGGGGTTGCCCTTGCGCACCAGGAAGACGATGGTCGAGGTATAAGGGGAGGAATTATAGGGCAGCTTGGCTTGCCATTCCTTGGACAGCAGATTGCCGTGCTCCACCAGCGCGTCGATATCATAGGCCAGCGCCAGGGTGACGACATCGGCGTCCAACCCATCAATGACCGAGCGCGCCTGCTTGCCCGACCCGCCATGGGAGGCCTTGATTTCCACCGCCTCGCCCGTCTGTTCCTTCCAGTGCTTGGCGAAAGCGCTGTTGAATTCCTTATAGAATTCACGGGTCGGGTCATAAGAGACGTTCAGCAACTGGCTGTTGCCCCAGACGGGGCTGACCGCCAGCGTTGCCAGGGCAGCAGTGGCGATGGCGACGCGCTTGAACCATTTCATGGTGGCCAATTCCTTCGATTCCTTGGCCGGCGATGCCGGCGGGTGGCGGGCCCACGAAGGTTATTCGTGGCGCTTTAGCGTTTGGTGCGCGGCGCAAGCTGCCCGATCAAATTGCCGCGGCCGGCTGGTATTTCCTACCGGTAACGTGGAGATTGTACTGAGCCTATTTTGCTGTCAATAAAATATTTCAACAAATTAAATTTGTTAAATCACAAAATAGTAGCTTTCCAGCCCAATGCCATGGCGTGCCGCAGCTTCCATCAGCCAGCCAGCGCACATGCTTCATCGACACCGGCCGGCATGATGACACGAACTACGATGGGTTGAGTGTAAAATATTGCCGCGATGGGGAGGTCAGCTGCCGCGCTGCCAGACCTTGCTGATCAGGAAATTCTTGGCCAGGAACTGGTAGGTGCGCTTCAGGCGGTTTTCGGTTTCAGTATCCCGTTCCGGATCGTGACCGTTCCACATGTCGATCATCTCATCCCACAGCATCAGCAGCGTGTGCAATTCGTCGCGCATGTGGCGGATGAAGGTGACCTGGGCATCGAAGGTGCTGAGCATGGCCATGACCTCGGCGGTCTGGCTGTCCACCTGATTGAACAAATCGTCAAAATGCCCCAGCGGCTGCTTGGCCAGGGCGACCATGCGGGCAATATCGTTCGTAAGCTGTTGATCGGTGCGGAATATCCGCTTCGACTGGGCCAGCTTGACCATCATCTTCTGGATATGGCTATAACGTTCGCGCAATGCCTCAATATAGGACATTTCGCGGGCCAGGTTATCCACCTTATCAACGATCTCCTGCTTGCGTTCTTCCGGCAAACCGAATTGCTTTGCCAGCTTGCTGAAGGCTTCCTGTACGCGGACCTTGGTCTGCGGATCTTCGACGATCTTTTCCAGCTCGTAAGGATCGCTGACCATTTCCTCCTTGCCGCTGATCCAGGAGACAAGCTGCAAAGTCAACCGGCCGCGGGCAATAGTCAGATGGCGTTCTTCCACCCGCCACGATGCGGTGCCATCCAGCAGTTCGCGGGGGATGCTGTCGCCCGGCCGGATTTCTTTGACATATTTCAGCCCCTTTTCGACGACGCCCAGCAGGCGCGCATCCTCGCTCCGGTCGTCGATATAGAAGGATTCGCGCAAGGTACGAAACGGGATCTTGCCCCAGACATCGCCCAGATGCACGGCGAACACCGGCTCGGTATGTTCATGCAGGGTGAAATAGCCTCCGGGAAGGGAGAAGACCTTGCTTTGAAACAGGAAATGGGTGCTGGTGCTCGGCTCCTCCCCAGCTCCCCCTGTTGCCCTTCCTGTGGCCGCCAATTCCCGTTCAGACACTGACCATTGCCGGATTTCCCCGGTCCCTCATGCTTGGCAACAAAGGCACCATAACAGAAGCAGCGCCGGGTTCGCAGCAGTCCTTTATGTTCTTAAGGATGAACCGAACCGATAGGGGCGCAATATTCCAGGGTGCCAAGGGGAAACCCCAAGTGTCTGCCCGGAAAGTTATCGCGTCTTTCGAACCCTTGACCTTCCTCCACCGTCATTCCCGCGAAGGCGGGAATCCATACGACAGCGCGGATTTTGGATTCCCGCCTTCGCGGGAATGACGGTTAAGAGATTGGAAAAGAGTTGAAATTTCTTGGACGGGCACCAAGGCGCAGCCCGCGGCCCCGCCTCAATCATTCATCATTTTGGCGCTCTTGATCGCATCGCGGATCAGCACGCCTTTGCGCAGGATATTATCGACAATCCGGCCCTGTACCAGATCAATGCCAGCCTTTTCCGCAAACATCAGGCCCGAAACGCTGCCGCAGCGGGCCAGGATGAAGCGGCAATTGCTTTGCCCGCGGATCTTGTCGGCGAACACTTCATATTCATGGTCCGACATCGCTTCCATTTCGTCGGTCCAGAAGATTTTGGCATAGTCGCAGGCCATATATTCCAGGTCCATATGGGTGACCCAGAAATCATTCAGCCCGTCGATACAGATCTGGTAGCCCTTGGCGGTGGCGAAATCCACCACCTCCTTATAGGTATCGATATTCTCCACCAGATCGGCCTTGTTGATTTCCAGCACGACATTGCCGCGCAGATCGGCCGTCAGCTTTTCGTCGAACCTTACAAATGGCGCCGACATGATGGTGGAGAGATTGAGATTGAGGCCGATGCGGCGGCCGCGCAGGAAATCTACCCCGTAATTCAGGGCCTTCAGGACCGAATTGTCCAGATTGGCCGTGAAATAGCTGAACAGCCACTTGTTGGCGGTGATGTCATATTGCGGCGACAGCCGCTCTTCCAGCGCCTTGATGGCGATATACAGTTCAAAATACTCATAATGATTGCTGTCCGGAGTCTGGATATTCACCACCGGCTGGTTCAGCATGAAGGGGGAGAGATCGAACATCTGGACGGCGCGTTCGATCTTGCCCAGTTCCTCCAGCGTGATCGGGGGCTTGGTTTCCGTCTGTGCGGCGGCGGGGTCATTCTCCCGCGCCAGCCCTTCGATGAAGCGGATCACATTCACGAAGTTCAGCGACAGCTCCATGATGGAGTAGAGGCTGTCCTCCCCATAGGGGTTGCGCTTCATCATGCTGGTGCGTGACAGCATCAGCTTTTCGATTTTCGAACAGACGTCGGATATCAGGGAAAACTTGATCCCCTTGTACAAAACGATGACATCGTCATTCGACAGGCTGAACACTTGCAGATAGGCCGACTGGTCGGCCGTTTCCTGCATCGCCCGTTTGATGGAGATGATGTCGAGCTGGCTCTTATCCTTCAGCAGCGACATGTGCAGATGGATCAGGCGCAGGCCTTGCACTTCCCGCTTGGCCGATTGCAGCAGGGTCAGCAGCTTCTGGTCATCATATTCGGGTCTGTCAGGCATCGCGTTCGCAGACGAACGCTCGCCAGGCTTTACCCTGACCCAGTCGCGTTTCGGTGCATTCGGCTGCCGATTCATAAAACCGCCTTACGCCCTTTTCAGGCCGCCCGCACCGGCCACCATGACCGGCACTTCACTATCGTCCCGGCATATCCGCGTATCATGCGGTTAATTTGCCGTTAGCAGTGAACTATACAAAATTTTAGCTTTATCCAATACAACGAAATTCGATCTGCTATGCGATCATCGCAGATCGGCAGCGGCGCGCAACCGATCTTCCGTATGGTTTTCAATTGGGTTTCTGGCCGTTGATCGGCAGGGAGGGATGGCTGGGGCGCCAGGATTCGAACCTGGGAATGGCGGTACCAAAAACCGCTGCCTTACCGCTTGGCGACGCCCCAGCATCAGGGCCCGTTACCGGGCGGCGCGCACCATAGTCAAATTCATCTGCCGGTGCAACGGTATAGAAACAGATTTTTTGCGCCCTGTTCGGCAGGGTGCTGTTTCGGGGTCGTGGCCTTGCCAAACTAGCAGGTTACGGCTTGATGACTATATGCTACCCAGCGCACCCTCGAACGGTTCGACGGTGTTTTAGCCCGGCGCCGGGGTCCGATCCCCCCGCCGGGAAGAGAGGTTATTGAAAGATGAGCAGGAAACGTGATGGCGGCAAGGCCGCCAAGGGCCCTACCCAGCGTCAGTTACGGGTGGGTGAGGAATTGCGCCACGTGCTGGCAGACCTTTTGCGCCGGGCGGATTTCCGCGATCCGGCGTTGCTGGACATTAATGTCACCGTCACCGAGGTGCGGATCAGCCCTGATTTGAAGAACGCCACCGCCTTCGTCATTCCGCTGGGCGGCGGCCATCCGGATCTGATCCCGGCGCTGAACCGGGCCGCCCTGTTCCTGCGCGGCCAGATCGCCAGCGAAGTGCGCTTGCAGCACGTGCCGCGCCTGTCCTTCCAGGCCGACAGTTCCTTTGAATATGCCAGCAAGATCGACCGTCTGCTGCATGACCCGCATGTGGCACAGGATATCGTCCGCCACCTGGATGGCGAGGGCGTGCCGATGGACGAGGTGGTGGAGGAATTGCTGGAGGAGGAGGGCGACGAGGATGTTGCCGCCGAATCCGATGCCATTGATGTGAGTGGGCAGAAGAACCATGGCGCGTAAGCGCAAGGGTGTTCCCCGCCATGGCTGGCTGGTGCTGGACAAGCCCGGCACCATGACCTCGACCCAGGCCATGGCCAAGGTGCGCTGGCTGTTGAAGGCGGAAAAAGCGGGCCATGGCGGCACGCTGGACCCCATCGCCACCGGCATCCTGCCCATCGCCTTCGGGGAGGCGACGAAGACCGTTCAATATGCCATGGACGGGCACAAGACCTATCGGTTCGTGATGAAATTCGGGGAGGCGACGGACACGGACGACCGTGCCGGCACGGTGATCGCCACCGCCCCCGGTCGCCCGACGGATGCCGAAATCGAGGCGGTGCTGCCCCGCTTCACCGGGCTGATCGCCCAGGTGCCCCCGCAATATTCCGCCATCAAGGTGGCTGGCGAGCGCGCCTATGACCTGGCGCGCGAGGGGGAGGTGGTGGAACTGGCGTCGCGCACCGTGCGGGTCGATCGCTATCAGCTGATCGGCCGCCCGTCTGCCGATGAGGTGGAATTTGAGGTGGCCTGCGGCAAGGGCACCTATATGCGCAGCCTGGCGCGCGACCTTGCGGTGGCGCTGGGCACCGTCGGCCACATCACCGTGCTGCGCCGCCTGTCGGTGGGGCGCTTCACCCTGGAAAATGCGGTGACGCTGGAGGAGTTGGAGCAGATTGTCGCCGCCGGGGAACGCGACCCGGACGATCTGCTGTTGCCCATCGAAACAGCATTGGACCAGCTGCCCGCCATCGACCTTTCCGCCACGGAGGCGCAGCGCCTGCGCCATGGCCAGGGCGTGCTGCTGCTGCGCCGGGGCGACCTGGAGCGGCTGGAAGCGATGCGGGAAGGGGCGGCGGAGGGGGCAGCCCTGGCCACCGAGGCCGGTCGGCCGGTGGCCCTGGTCCGGCTGGACGGGGCGGAACTGAAACCGGTGCGGGTGTTGCACGTTTGACAGGGCGGGGGGCAAATATCTGCCCCCAAAAAACGCCCCAACTGACGCCAGCCATTCGCCGGCACCCCCTGTACAAGCGGCGCGCTCTCCCCCATACCCAGCACCAGCAACAGCGATCCATTGTGTGACGGTTCAGGGTTCCCCGATGTCTTCCACCTATCCCGGTTTCTCTTTCGATATCACCCACCGCGACCCGGCGGGTTCCAAGGCGCGCATTGGCACGCTTTCCACCCCGCATGGCGCGATCCAGACGCCGAATTTCATCTTCTGCGGTACCAAGGCGGCCATCAAGGGCATGACCACGCAGCAGATGCGGGAAGAGAAGACGGATATCATCCTGGCCAATACCTATCATCTGATGATCCAGCCGGGGGCCGATCTGGTGGCCAAGCTGGGCGGCCTGCACAAGATGATGAATTGGGATGGCCCGATGCTGACCGACAGCGGCGGCTATCAGATTTTCGCCATGGGCCATGGCAGCGTGGCGGACGAGGTGAAGGGGCGCCGCACCACCACGCGCGAAAAGACCCTGCTGAAAATCACCGAGGAAGGGGCCACCTTCCGCAGCTACACCAATGGTGAAAAGCTGTTCCTGACGCCGGAAAAATCCATCGATATCCAGCGCAAGCTGGGGCCGGATTTCGTGGTGCAACTGGATGAATGCACGCCGTTCCACGTGGATCGGCGCTACACCGCCCGATCGATGCAGATGTCGCATCGTTGGGGCGACCGCTCCCTGGCAGCCTTCCGTGAATTCGGCGGCATCTCCGCCAACGGCCTGCCCCAGGCCATGTATGGCATTGTCCAGGGCGGGGTCTATCCCGACCTGCGCAAGGAGAGTGCTGAGTACACCGCCAGCCGCGATTTCTTCGCCACCGCCGTGGGCGGTTGCCTGGGTGCCACGCGCGAACAGATGCATGAGGTGGTGGGCATGGCGATGAGCCATGTGCATCCCGACCGCCCGGTGCATCTGCTGGGTATTGGCGGCATTGTCGACATTTTCGAAGGGGTCGCCTGGGGCATCGATACGTTCGACTGCGTCAGCCCCACCCGCATCGCCCGCCATGGCTGGGCCCTGGCACCGGGCGTGAAGGGGGAGCGGCTGAACATGCGCAATGCCCGCTTCAAGGATGATGACCAGCCGATTGATGCGGCCTGCGGCTGTTTTGCCTGCCGCACGGCCAGCCGTGGCTATATCCACCACCTGTTGAAGGCGGAGGAGATGCTGGGCCTGCAATTGCTGACCATGCACAATGTCCACACCATGAACCGGCTGATGCGCGACATCCGCGCCGCCATCGCCACCGGCACCCTGGCCGAGGCGCGGCGGCGCTGGGTCTGGCAGCCCGGTGATACCGAATGACGCAACCGGGCGATATGACCCTTTGCATGGTCGGGAATGGGTCGCATTCGAATTAAATTGGGGTTAACTTCGTGACAAGGGAGGGGTGGCGCTTTGCCAGCCCCTTCCCCCCTTTGTCACAGAGTCCCGTGTTCCATGCCGATCTCCCAGACCCAGGGCAGTGGCAGCCTTGC
Source organism: Niveispirillum sp. SYP-B3756 (assembly GCF_009495745.1). Taxonomy (GTDB): domain Bacteria; phylum Pseudomonadota; class Alphaproteobacteria; order Azospirillales; family Azospirillaceae; genus Niveispirillum. Next base: position 647,496 of record NZ_WIDQ01000001.1, on the reverse strand, counting down.
CACCGTCATCGACGAACATCTTCGTTGGCTGACGCAATGGCACCGCGCCGCCTTTTTCGGGGCGGAGGCTGGCCTGTCGGGGCCGGATGCGGTGCCCATGCCGCAGGCTTTCATCCACTGGATGCGTCAGGCCAAGGCGCAGGCGCTGGCCTTGCAGCCGGCGGTGGAACGGCTGATCGCCCTGCATGAACAGCTGCACCGGCTGGCACGGCTGATGCTGACCCGCATCCATGCCGGTGAAATCCTCTCCCTGGCGGGGTACGAGGCGGTGCTGGATCGGTTTGATGAGTTCATCCAGCAATGCCGCCGTTTCGAACGCGCCTTCAGCGTGGCCGGCAGCGGCATTGACCCGCTGACGGGCCTGCGCAACCGCACCGGCATGATGGAAGAGCTGATGCGGGAGGCCAGCCGCTTCCACCGTTCCGGCCGGCCCTTCTGCGTGGCCCTGTGCGACCTGGACCGGTTTAAGCTGGTGAATGACACCTATGGCCATGATGCCGGTGATCGGGTGCTGGTGGCCGCCGCCGCCTGCCTCAATAGCGGCATCCGCGATATGGATGAGGCGTTCCGCATGGGGGGCGAGGAAATCCTGATCCTGTTGAAGGATGCCGGCCTGCCGGAGGCCTTGGGTGTGCTGGAACGGCTGCGCCAGGATCTGGCCGCCTTGCCGGTACAACTGGCCGATGGCCGGGTGCTGCATGTCACCGCCAGTTTCGGCGCGGCGGAAGCCGACATGGGTATCGAACCCGACCGCCTGATCGAACGGGCCGATCAGGCGCTCTATGCCGCCAAACATGGCGGCCGCAACCGTGTGGAATGCTGGACCCCGCCGGCCGCCGCCGCCCTGTCGGCCTGAATTTCAGTTTACACCCGTATCGGCGGCCGGCTCCGCCACCTCCCGCAGGATCAGGTCATAGAGCGCCTGGGCCGACAGGTTCAGCCGGCCGCCGCTGCGGGTGATCAGGCCCAGGGTGCGGCTCAACCCCGGCTCCACCATCGGCACGCCGACCAGCATCGGATAGGCGCCATTGGCCAGCGAAAGCGAGGGCAGCACCGCCACCCCCAGCCCCGCCGCCACCAACCCCAGGGCACCCGCCACATGGTTGGCCTCATAATGGATGGTCGGGCGCTGTGGCAGGCCGGCCAGCACATTTTCAATCAGGATGCGGTTGCCACTGTTCAGCGACACCCCGATCAGCCGTTCGGCCCCCAGCCGGTCCCAGCGCACGGCAGCGGCGGCGGCCAGCGGATGATCCCGACGCACGGCCAGCACATAGGGTTCGCTGCGGATCGGGTTGAACTCCACCTCCGCATTCTGGGCGCCCAGGAAGCCGATACCGATATCGGCCTGCCCCTCCTGCACCGCCGCCAACACCATGCCGGCACTTTCATCGATAATGCGGATACGTACCGCCGGATGGGTTTGGGCAAACCGGTACAGCACCTGGGGTAGCACATGGTTGGCAACCGATGGCACGCAGGCCACCGTCACCAGCTGTTTGGCCCGGCTGGACCGTTCCACCATGCTGGTCCGGGCCAGGTCCAGCTCCTCCAGAATGGCGGCGGCATGGGCCAGGAACTGCCGCCCGGCATCGCTTAATTCCACCTTGCGGGTGGTGCGTTCCAGCAGGCGCATCTCCAGCGCCGCCTCCAGCTTCTCAATCCGCCGGCTGAGCGCGGGTTGGGAGAGGAACAGCCGTTCCGCCGCCGCGCGAAAATTCAACGTCTGCGCCACGGTGACGAAGGCCTGCAACTCCCCGAATTCAAAGTCCAGCCGCATGACGTTCCTCATTGATACATATAAACTATCAATTAAGAAGATAAATGCAATTTTGATTTTTATTCCGTCGCCGCACAATGGGCAAAACACCAAACCGGAGGAGACGGACATGATACCCAGTGCCCCCCGTCAGGCGGGCGGCGCCCTTTCGCGCCTGCTCGCTACGCTGTTGTTGCTGTTACCCCTGCCCGCCAGTGCAGCGGAACTGCATGTGGCCAGCTCTGGCGGATTCGCCGCCGCCTACAAGGCGCTGGCCCCCGAATTTGAAAAGCGCACCGGTCATAAGCTGGTATCGGCCTGGGGCCCTTCCATGGGTGACACGCCGGAGGCGATCCCCAATCGCCTGCACCGGGATGAGGATATTGATGTCGTCATCATGGTCGGCGACAGCCTGGAAGGGCTGGTCCACGAGGGTGAGGTGATAGATGAAGGCCACCATGTGCTGGCCCTGTCCAAGATCGGCATGGCCGTGAAGGCCGGCGCCCCGCGCCCGGACATCTCCAGCGTCGCCGCCCTGAAACAGACGCTGCTGAGTGCCAGATCCATCGCCTATTCCGACAGTGCCAGCGGGGTTTTCCTGTCAACGGTGCTGTTCCCCCGCCTGGGCATCGCCGATGCGATGAAGGGCAAGGCCCGGATGATCCCGGCGGAACCGGTGGGCCGGGTCGTGGCCCGCGGAGAGGCCGAAATCGGCTTCCAGCAGATCAGTGAATTGTTGCCGGTGCCCGGCATCGATCTGGTTGGTGCCCTGCCGGATGCGGCGCAGAAGGTGACACCCTTTTCCGTCGGCATCGTGGCCGCGACAAAGGAGAAGCAGGCGGCCGACGAACTGGTCGCCTTCCTGTCTTCCACCGACGCAGCCCCGCTGATCATCCAGTCCGGGCTGGAGCCCGCCTCGACAGCCCGTCATTCAGGATCGTAATCATGCAGGGTTCCATCGCCAAACCCCCTTCAAAGCTGGCCACGGTGCTGCGCGTTACCAGCGGCAACTTCCTGGAAATGTTCGATTTTTTCCTTTACGGCTTTTATGCCAGCTATATTGCCAAGGCGTTTTTCCCCAGCGGGAACGAGTATGCCTCGCTGATGCTGACGTTTGCCACCTTTGGTGCCGGCTTCCTGATGCGGCCGGTGGGGGCGGTGATTCTGGGCAGCTATATTGACCGGATCGGCCGCAGCAAGGGGCTGGTGCTGACCCTGGCCATCATGGCAATCGGCACGGTGCTGATCGCCTTTGTACCCAGCTATGACAGCATCGGCATCCTGGCCCCGTTTCTGGTGCTGATCGGCCGGCTGTTGCAGGGCTTCTCTGCCGGGGTGGAACTGGGCGGCGTCTCCGTCTATCTGTCGGAAATGGCCACGCCGGGGCGCAAAGGCTTCTATGTCAGTTGGCAATCGGCCAGCCAGCAGGCGGCCATCATGGCGGCCGCCATCATCGGTTATGGGCTGAACCAAGTACTGGCGCCCGAGCAGATTCATGATTGGGGCTGGCGCGTTCCCTTCTTCATCGGCTGCCTGATCGTGCCGGTGATCTTTGTCATCCGCCGGTCCCTGCAGGAAACCGATGAGTTCCTGGCCCGCAAGCATCACCCGACCTTCAAGGAGATCGTCCTGTCCATCGCCATGAACTGGCGGCTGGTGCTGGCCGGCATGATGATGGTGGTGATGACCACGGTTTCCTTCTACCTGATCACCGTCTACACCCCCACCTATGGCCGGAATGTGCTGAAGCTGGATGGGGCGGACAGTCTGCTGCTGACCTTCTGTGTCGGCCTGTCCAATTTCTTCTGGCTGCCTGTAATGGGGGCCTTGTCGGACAAGGTGGGCCGGCGGCCCCTGTTGCTGGCCTTCACCATACTGCCCATACTGACCGCCTATCCAATGCTGAACTGGCTGGTGAATGACATCAGCTTCCAGAACATGCTGATCGCCGAGCTTTGGCTGTCCTTCATGTATGCCAGCTATAATGCTGCCGCCCTGGTGGCCTTGACGGAGGTGATGCCCCCCCAGGTGCGTACCGTGGGCTTCTCCTTGGCCTATAGTTTGGCGACGGCCCTGTTCGGCGGTTTCACGCCGCTGATCTCCACCTGGCTGATCGAGGTGACGGGCGACAAGGCGGCCCCGGGCCTCTGGATGGCGGGTGCCGCCTTCTGCGGGCTGATCTCTGTCCTCATGCTCTATCGGCGCGATGGCGTGACGATGCGGGCCTGGGCCAAGGCATGAAAAACCCCGCCTGAACCGTTCTTCTCCGGTTCAGGCGGGGCTTCCAATTCTCAACGGGCGATCTGCCGACCAGCGGATCGCCCGTTTTCTGTTGCTCAGTTCACGCGGTTATCCAGCAGACCGCGATTCTTCAGCAGCGCATCCACCTTGGGTGCGCGACCCCGGAAGCCGATATAGGCCTCCATCGGGTCACGCGAGCCGCCGGCGGAATAGACATTCTCCAACAGCTTCTTGGACAGGGTGGGGTCGAAAATGTCGCCAGCTTCCTTGAAGGCATTGAAGCCGTCAGCATCCAGCACTTCCGCCCACATATAGCTGTAATAGCCCGATGAATAGCCGTCACCGGAGAAGATGTGGCTGAAATGCGGGCTGCGGTGCCGCATGACGATTTCCTTCGGCATCCCCAGCTTGGTCAGCGTCTCCCGCTCGAACGTGTCCGGGTTCAGGCCCTTGGCATCGGTCAGGCTGTGATAGGCCAGATCGACCAGGGCAGACGAGGTGTAGGACACCGTGGCGAAGCCCTGGTTGAAGGTCTGGGACGCGATGATCTTGTCCAGCAGTTCCTTCGGGATCGGCTTGCCCGTCTTATAATGCACGGCGAACTTCTGCAGAATCTGCGGTTCCGCCACCCAATGTTCCAGCACCTGGCTGGGGAATTCCACGAAATCACGCAGCACGCCGGTGCCGGAGACCTGCGGATAGGTGACATTCGACAACATGCCATGCAGGCCATGGCCGAATTCGTGGAACAGGGTGGTGGCATCGTCAAAGGACAGCAGGGTCGGCTGGCCCTCGGCCCCCTTGGCGAAGTTGTTGTTATTCAGCACGATGGGGCGGATATCGCCGGTCAGCTTCTCCTGCGAGCGCAGGGACGACATCCAGGCACCGGACCGCTTGGACGGGCGGGCGAAATTGTCGCTGTAGAAGACGGCCAGATGCTTGCCATCCTTGTCCTTGGCCTCATAGACCTTGACGTCGGGATGGTATGTCGGGATGCCCTTCAGTTCCGTGAAGGTGACGCCGAACAGGCGGTTGGCGGTGTAGAACATCGCCTCCACCATCTTGTTCAACTGGAAGTACGGCTTGATCTCTTCTTCGTTCAGGTCGTACTTGGCCTTGCGGACCTTCTCCGCATAATAATACCAGTCCCACGGCTCGATCTGGATATTCTGGCCTTCTTTCGCGGCCAGCTTCTGCATCTCGTCGCGTTCCTCGGCGGCGCGCAGCTTGGCCGGCTCCCACACCTGCATCAGCAGGTCGCTCACGGCTTGCGGATTCTTGGCCATGGTGTCGGCCAGCTTATATTCCGCAAAGGTCTTGTAGCCCAGCAGGTTGGCGCGCTCGATGCGAAGCTGCACGATCTCCGTGATGGTGGCGTTATTGTCATGCTCGTCGCCATTGTCGCCACGGGCGATCCAGGCCTTCCAGGCCTGCTCACGCAGGGCCCGGTTGTCGGAGAAGGTCAGGAACGGCTCAATCGACGAACGCGACAGGGTGATGACGTACTTGCCGGCTTCGCCCCGGTCCTTGGCCGCCTGCGACGCGGCGGCCACCACGAAATCGGGCAGGCCGGCCAGCTGATCTTTGCTGGTCAGCACCAGCTTGTAACCCTTTTCATCCGCCAGCACATTCTGGCTGAACTTTGTGGACAGCACGGCCAGCCGTTCCAGGATGGCGGCCATCCGCTCCCGCTGCGCGCCCTGCAGCTCGGCGCCGGCGCGCACGAAGCCCAGATAATAGCGTTCCAGCACGCGGGACTGTTCCGGCGTCAGCTTCAACTGGTCGCGCTGCTTGTACAGCGTGCTGATACGCTGGAACAGGGTGGCATTCAGGTTGATGGCATTGCCATGGGCCGCCAGCAGCGGCGCCATCTCGCGCTGGATCTTATCCAGCTCGTCATTGGTGTTGGACGAGGTGAGATTGGAGAAGACGGCGGACACCCGGTCCAGCAACTGGCCGCTCTTTTCCATCGCGTCGATGGTGTTGGCGAAGCTGGGGGCTGCCTTGATATCGGTGATGGCTTTGATCTCGACCAGCTGGTCGGCCATGCCCTTTTCAAAGGCCGGGCGGAAATGGGCCGGCTTGATGGCATCGAACGGCGGAACGCCGAAGGGGGTTTTCCATTCCTGGAAGAAGGGATTCTCGGTCATCTTCGCCTTGTCAGCCTGTGCCATCTGGGTCGGTGTATCCGCCGCCAGCGCCGCAGGGACCATGGCGCCGGACAGGGAGAGGATCAGGGCCGAAGCCCCCGCCATCAAGAAGCTTTTCAACGTGCCATTCCTTTTTGCCAGGGCTTTTGCCCCTTGGATTGCCGAATTTCCATGGGTCGGCCATGCCGCTTTCCATGGCAAGGCCTGAAACGAAACCGTTACAATAGAGCCATGGTCGCACCTGCACCAACCCGGTTCATCGATGAAGGGAGTTCCACCCGCCATGGGAAATAGTCACGCCGTCCCCCATCTCGACAAGTTGGACATGAAGGAACACCGGTTCGTCGACAAGTCGGCCTATCTGAAGGAGCTGGAATCCCTGCAGGAACAAGTGATGCATGTCCAGCAGGCCTATTGGCATTCCAAGCGCCGCGCCATTCTGGTGTTTGAGGGCTGGGACGCCGCCGGCAAGGGGGGGGCCATCCGCCGGCTGACCGAAACACTGGACCCGCGCGGTTCCCATGTCTGGCCCATCGCCGCCCCGCTGCCGCAGGAACAGGGCCGGCATTATCTGTGGCGCTTCTGGCAGCGCCTGCCGGAACCCGGCACCTTCGCCATTTTCGACCGGTCCTGGTATGGCAGGGTGTTGGTGGAACGGGTGGAAGGCTTTGCCAAACCGTCGGAATGGCAGCGCGCCTATGATGAGATCAACGAGTTCGAGCGGCTGCTGATCGATGATGGCGTGCGGATCGTGAAGCTGTTCTTGCATATCAGCGAGGATGAACAGCGCCGCCGCTTCCGCGAACGGCTGCACAATCCCTATAAGCGCTGGAAGCTGACGTCCGAAGATCTGCGCAACCGCGCCCGGCGCCCGCAATATGAGCTGGCGACGAACCAGATGTTCGACCGCACCCATACCAAACAAGCGCCCTGGCACCTGATCCCCGCCGATGCCAAATGGTATGCGCGGGTGGAAGTGCTGCGCCAGGTGGTGGCAAAGCTGTCGGAAGGGGTGGACACTTCCCCACCCACCCTGGACGAGGCGTTCCTGCGCGAGGCGGAGACCCTGCTGGGGTAAGAGTCCGTCCAAGAGCTTTCAGTTATTTTCCAATCCCTTAACCGTCATTCCCGCGAAGGCAGGAATCCATACAACAGCGCGGGTTTTGGATTCCCGCCTTCGCGGGGATGACGGTAGAGAAAGGGCAAGGCTTCGAAATGCGGGATAACTTTCCGGACAGACTCTCAGAGTCCGTCCGGAAAGTCTCACGTTATCTCAACGTCTTACACGTCTTATCTTCAAACGCTACCGTCACCCCGGCGAAGGCCGGGGTCCAGAATCAAGGGGCGCTTTTCTCTACGAACTGGACCCCGGCCTTCGCCGGGGTGACGGGACTAAAACATTAACATGTTGAGAAAGAAGGAAAAGTTTTCAGACAGACTCTAAGGCAATGGCGGGCGGGGGCACTTTATCTTTTGGGAAATTCCATCGTAACCGGCTCTTCATAGTCCAACGGTACGATTGACAAGCGCCCCGCCCGCCCGCTTAAGCTGTACCCATCATGTCAGTGACCCTCGAAGCCATCCATTATTACCCGGTCAAGAGCCTGTCCGCCCAAAGGCTGGACAGCGTTTCCCTGTCACCGGGTGAATGCCTGCCGCAGGATCGGCGTTTCGCCATCCTGCACCGGGCCAGCAATTTCGACGCCACGGCCCCGGCCTGGAAGCCGAAAACCAACTTTCTGGCCCTGGTGCGGGATGAGAAACTGGCCACCCTGGTGGCAACCTATGATTCGGCCACCTGCCAACTGGTGCTGAACCGGGCGGGCAAGCCGGTGGCGCGCGGGCGGATCGATACCCCGACCGGCAGGATGCTGATCGATCAGTTCCTGTCCGCCTATATGGATGGCAGTGCTGCCCCCGGCCCTTATAAGCTGGTGGAATCGGCAGCGCATAATTTCACCGATATCCCGGAAAAGGCCGTCTCGCTGATCAATCTGGCCAGCGTGAAGGATATTGGCCGCGTCACCCAGGCCCCGGTCGATCCGCTGCGTTTTCGCGGCAATCTGCATCTGGCAGGATTGCCGGCCTGGGCGGAGATGGGGTGGGTGGGCAAGCGCATCGCCATCGGCGATACGGTGCTGGAGGTGTTCAAGACCATCACCCGCTGCGCGGCGGTGGAGGTCAATCCCAGCACCGGCGAACGCGACATGCCGCTGATCAAGGCGCTGAAGACCGGCTTCAACCATGTGGTCTGCGGCGTCTATGCCATAGTGGTGGAAGGTGGCACCGTGACGGCGGGTGACCCGGTACGCGTTCTGGACTGAGCGTCTGTCCGGAAAGTTTTCTTTTTTCAACGTCTTACGCGATTTTAGATTTTGCCCCACCGTCACCCATGCTGCGGCCGGGGTCCAGAATCACAGGCGCATTGCTCTACGAACTTGGACCCCGGCCTTCGCCGGGGTGACGGTGAGGATACAGTAAGATTTTGATAATGAATGAAAAGCTTCCAGACAGACTCTGAGCGCCATCAAAACAAAAAGGGGGACGGCGAACCGTCCCCCGATAGGCCTTACTTCTTTTCCGCCGGCTTGGCCGGGGCGGCAGCCGCCGGGGCCGGGGCGGCCGGCATCGGGCCGCCATCAATGTTGAAGGTTTCCACCTTCGCACCCTTGCGCAGGCCCTGGATCACCTCTTCGGCGATATCCTGCGCAACGGCAGAGCGGAGCTGCGGGGCGGCCTGGTCGAAGGTCGGCAGGGTCTGCTTGCGCTTATCCTCAACCTTGATGACGTGATAGCCGAACTCGGTCTTCACCGGGGTCTGGCTTAGGTCGCCGGGCTTCATGGCGAAGGCGGCCTCGGCGAATTCCTTCACCATCTGGTCCTTCACGAAGTAACCCAGATCGCCACCATTGGTCTTGGTGCCATCCGTGCCCTTCTCGCCGGCCAGCTTGGCGAAATCGGCGCCACCCTTGAGCTGCTTGATGATGGCGTCGGCCTCTTCCTTGGTCTTCACCAGGATATGGCGGGCGCGCACTTCATCCTGCGGCGGGTTGGCCTTGACCCACTTGTCATAGGCGGCCTTCAGCTTGTCCTGGCTCATGCGCTTGTCGATCTCGGCGCGCAGCCAGGCCTGCTGGACGAACTGCTGTTCGGCCTCTTTCAGGCGCTTCTTCACTTCCGCGCTGTCCTGCAGCTTGGCCTTGTAACCGGCCTCCGTCACCAGTTCGGACTGGACCAGCTGTTCCAGCAGCTGCGGATAGATCATCTGCACCGGATAATTCTGCGCCTCCGGCCCCAGCTGCTGCAGCGAGGCCAGCACATCTGAGCGCTTGATCTCCTTGCCATTCACGCGGGCAACCACCGGATCGTCGGCCAGCGACGGGGCGGCCTTCTTGTCGGCGGGGGCCTTGGCGTCCTGCGCCAGGGCGGTCATGGAAACAGAACCCAGCGCGGCCGTCGTCATGGCGACAACCAGGGCGGCACGCATCGTCTTGACCAGCATCTTAGGAATTTCCCTCACATCAAAGGCTGGGCCGGCCAGTAGGTCCGCCAGCTTTCCACGAAATCTATTCACCCAGCCCGACCGGCCATCCCCGAAAAGGGCCCCGCCAGGACTGTCCGCATAAAGCATGAGTGCCCATGCCCCGGCAAGACCATGCCATCACGGGGCCGGAAAATGGCGTTAAAAGACTGTCATCTTCCACCCAAAATCAACAGCGGGCGGCTGGATTGAGTGAAGCCACGTTGACCAGAAGGCGAAGCGGTCTTATCTGTCACCGGTGCCGGCTCCTGTCCAAAGGGGATGGCGCGCTCAAGTCCCGGCGGCCGGTGACGGCCGATCCGGGTTTTGCTGTGTTACGCGTTCTTCTACCTTCCTGCCTTTATGCTTCGCGGAGTTCTCCATGTTCGGTGCCATTGCCCGCAAATTGTTCGGCAACGCCAATGAGCGGGTGGTCAAGGGCTTGCGCAAAAAGGTCGAGACGATCAATGCGCTGGAGCCGAAGCTGCAAGCGCTCTCCGATGCCGAATTGCAGATGCGCACCGACTGGCTGCGCGACCGGCTGGAGAAGGGCGAGTCGCTGGACGACATCCTGGCCGACGCCTTTGCCACCGTGCGCGAAGCCTCCAAGCGCGTCATGGGGATGCGGCATTTTGACGTGCAGCTCATCGGCGGCATGGTGCTGCATTCCGGCAAGATCGCCGAAATGCGCACCGGTGAAGGCAAGACGCTGGTGGCAACCCTGGCCGTGTACCTGAACGCGCTCCAGGGCAAGGGCGTGCATGTCGTCACCGTGAACGATTATCTGGCCAGCCGCGATGCCAGCCACATGGGCAGGCTCTATGGCTTCCTGGGCCTGACCACCGGCGTCATCGTGCATGGGCTGGATGATCATGAACGCCGTGATGCCTATGCCGCCGACATCACCTATGGCACCAACAACGAATTCGGCTTCGACTATCTGCGCGACAATATGAAGTACCGGCGCGAGGACATGGTCCAGCGCCCCTTCAATTACGCCATCGTCGATGAGGTGGACAGCATTCTGGTGGATGAGGCGCGCACGCCGCTGATCATCTCCGGCCCCTCCACCGACAGTTCAGAGCTGTATATCGCCGTCAACAAGGTGATCAATCGCCTGGACGAGAGCGATTACGAGAAGGACGAGAAGGCCAAGGCCGTCTCCATGACTGAAAGCGGCACGGAAAAGGTGTCGCAGATCCTGACGGAGATGGAGCTGCTGAAGAGCGGCGACCTCTACGACATTCATAATATCAGCCTTGTTCATCACGTGAACCAGGCGCTGAAGGCGCACAAGCTGTTCACGGCCAATGTCGATTACATCGTGAAGGACGACAAGGTCGTCATCATCGATGAATTCACCGGTCGCATGATGGATGGTCGCCGCTATTCCGAAGGGCTGCACCAGGCGCTGGAAGCCAAGGAGGGCGTGTCGATCCAGCGGGAAAACCAGACGCTGGCCAGCATCACCTTCCAGAATTACTTCCGGATATATCCCAAGCTGTCCGGCATGACCGGTACGGCCATGACGGAAGCCGCCGAATTCCAGGAAATCTATGGGCTGGAAGTGGTGGATATCCCCACCAACCTGCCGGTCTGCCGCATTGATGCCGATGACGAGGTCTATCGCACGGCGGCGGAGAAGTATGAGGCCATCGTGAAGCTGGTGGATGAATGCCAGCAGCGCCAGCAGCCCATTCTGGTCGGTACCGTTTCGATTGAGAAATCAGAGACGTTGTCCACCCTGCTGAAAAAGAAGGGCGTGCCGCATAACGTGCTGAACGCCCGTTACCACGAACAGGAAGCCTATATCGTTTCGCAGGCGGGTCGTCCCGGTGCCGTAACGATCGCCACCAACATGGCCGGTCGCGGCACCGACATCCAGTTGGGCGGCAACCTGGAAATGCGTATCGAGTATGAGCTGGCCGAGCTGCCGGAAGGGCCGGAGCGCGATGCGCGCATCCAGACCATCAAGGAAGAGGTTGCCGCCGCCAAGCAGGTGGTGCTGCAAGCCGGCGGGCTTTATGTGGTGGGCACCGAACGCCACGAAAGCCGCCGCATCGACAACCAGTTGCGCGGCCGTTCGGGCCGCCAGGGCGATCCCGGCGCCTCGAAATTCTTCCTGTCGCTGGATGATGATCTGATGCGCATCTTCGGCAGCAACCGGCTGGACGGGATGCTGCAGAAGCTGGGGCTGGAACAGGGGGAGGCGATCATCCACCCCTGGATCAACAAGGCCCTGGAAAAGGCGCAGCAGCGCGTCGAAGCGCATAATTTCGACATCCGCAAGAACCTGCTGAAATACGACAATGTGATGAATGACCAGCGCAAGGTCATTTATGAACAGCGCCGGGAGATCATGGACGCCACCGATGTGGCCGAAATGATCAAGGAAATGCGGCATGAGGTGATTACCGACACGGTGCGCCGCGCCATCCCGGAAAATGCCTATGCCGAACAGTGGGACATGAACCTGCTGCACGAGGAATGCCTGCGCATCCTGGGTGCCGACCTGCCGGTGCGGGAATGGGCCAAGGAAGAAGGCATCGCCGATGAGCAGATCACCGAACGCCTGCTGGAATTCGCCGAGGCCAAGATGGCGGAAAAGGAAGCGGCCTATGGGCCGGACCTGATCCGCAATATCGAGAAGAGCCTGCTGCTGCAGATCCTGGACCAGGTCTGGAAGGACCATCTGCTGTCGCTGGATCATCTGCGCCAGGGCATCAACCTGCGCGCCTATGCCCAGCGCGACCCGCTGAACGAATATAAGCGCGAGGCGTTCGAACTGTTCTCCGGCCTGCTGGATAATCTGCGGGAGCAGGTGACCCAGATGCTGATGCTGATCCAGGTGCGGGTGACCGAGCCCGACCTGACGCCCCCGCCCTTCATCGGCGAGGAAAGCCGTTTCGACCCGGCCATGGCGGCCCCCGCCATCCCGCCGGCGGACGCCCCCTTGCCCGAGGGCATGGTGCGCCGCAGCCCGCAGATCGCCGGGGCCGGTTTCGGGGCAGGCCTGTTGCCGGTAGCGGAAGAAACCGATCTGGTGGGGGAAGACACCTGGATCAACACGCCACGCAATGCCCCTTGCCCCTGCGGCAGTGGCAAGAAGTACAAACACTGCCACGGTGCGGCGGTGTAATGACAAGGCCGGGGGAAACCCCGGCCTTTTTTATGCGTGATAGCCGCCGCCCCTTATCCACACGCCTCCACCCATTTCCGGATCTGCTCCATCGCCGGATGCCCGCAGCCGAATCGCGCCTCCTCCGCCTGCAGGATGGCGTGGAAGGCGCGCAGTTTATGGGCGTTGATGCGGGCTTCCGTCAGGGTCAGCCCGCCGGCATCCACCAGCAGGTCGATGCAACGTTCCGCCGCGTGCAGCCGGCCCAGCACATAATCCAGCGCCCGGTCCTGCCGGCTGAAAAAGCCGCCAAAGGCATTCATCCGGGCACTGCGCAGTTCCACTGGCGCCCCGCCCCGGCGCAGCAGCCGGGCATCGGGCGGGCCGATGCGGTCCACCTTGATGGCGTGGAATTCGTCCAATTCCACCCAGCCGCTGGTGGAAAAGGTCAGCACATCCCAGAAGGCGAAGCCCAGATAGGCTTCGAACACCCGCGTCCGCGCCGCAGGCCCCAGATAATTCAGCCCGACCAGGGCGAAAATCTCATCCACCTCCACCGACTGGGCTTCCAGGTTCCAGACGCTGGCCAGCCGTTCCAGCGCCCGATCCAGCGCCGCCGACCCCGGCGGGCTGTGGCCATCGCCGCGCAGCAAATGGTCAAGCGCCGAACGGTCCCCGGCATTCAGCATATCCAGGCCGATGGCATGGGGCAGCCGTTCCAGCGCGCTGTACAGCCCGGCCTTCATTTCATCCAGGTCACTATGTTGCGTATCGGCGAATTCGCCGTCGCCCAGCAATGTGTAGAGACCATTCAATTCCCGGATCAGGAAACGCAGGCGGCGATCACGGAAGGCAACATCGAACTCCCGCAGAAAGCGCACCCAGGGCGGCGCGCTGTCCGCCGGGCCGGTTTCCACCTCCGGCGGGGCATCGATACGGTCGGGCAGAACGCCGCGCGCCCGCGCCCATTCATGCAAGGCGGCCTGCATGGTGGCACGGCCCACCGCGTCGCCCCGGCCCAGACAGGGGGCCAGCACCGCTGCCAGCCGTTCCAACGCCCCTTCGATTTTCAGCCGCAGATAGGCTTCATAGGCAAAACCGGCCTGGGATGCCGCCGCGCGGCTGGCGGCATCGCGCCATTGCCGCACCTGTTCGATGCTGGGCGCATCGGGCAGCGGGCCGCCCACCACGCGGGCCACCTGTTCGCGCACGCGCGGGCGGGCGGCATCCAGCAGGCCGCGCAGCCGTTCCACCCGCGCGTTGCGCCCGGCAATGGCCAGCAACTCATCGCGCACCGGTTCATTGCGGGGAATGTCCGACAGGGCCCCCCGGATGGTGCGGAAGAAGCCCGGCGGTTCCGGCTTGGCCGCACCGTTGGTAACCGCCGGCTTAGGGTCGATATAGACCATGCGCCGGTCAACCTCCCGATAGGCGGGGCGACCGGCAATGGCGGCCAGGGCGGCGGCAAAGGGCTTGTTGTTCAGCACCGACCCATCAATGAAGCTGGCCTGTTCCGGGTCGGCCCCATGGCGGCGATATTCGGCGAAATTCCGCTCAAAAAACCGGGCGCGGCCTTCCCAGCGCTCCGCCCGTTCATGCAGCAGATGGTCCATCTGTCTTATCTGCGCCGGGGGGAAGGCACCGGGATAGCTGGCAGAGGCACGGGCGGCGAATACCAGCCCCGGCACATCGCCATCGGTGAAATCGCTATCCACATCCCCGGTGGCCCCCCGCCGATAACGGAAACTGAACCGGTGGCGATGTTCCCGTTCGGTAATTTCCGGTGGGTCATGGGCGGGGATGCGGGTGGTATAGCCGTGGAAATCCGTGGTGGTGATATGAAGCGACAAGGGCAGGCCGCGCGGCATCAGGCTGGCATCGGGCCGGGCCCCGCTTTTGCCCATGGCGTGCGCGGCATCCAGCAGGAATTCCATCAGCCGCTTGCCGTCAAAGGGCGGGGAGAACCAGCGCGACCGCACGAAGAAGGACAGCTTGTCCCGCGTTTCCTCATCCGGGGCCATATTGGTGTAACGGCGGAACCAGAGCCAGAGCAGGGGCCGCATGAACCATTTGCTCCACCGCCCGGCCTTATGGTCTTGCGTCAGCAGGGCGGTGACATCGGCATTTTCCAGCCACAGCCGGGTCAGCGGTTCCAGATCCAGATCATGGGCGATGGCGCGGGCCAGCAGCACGGCATTGATGCCCCCCGCGCTGGCCCCCGCCGCCACATCCACCAGCACCCGCAGCGACAGGTCTGGCAGCAGATCGGCCAGCAGGCCACGATACACCACCTCAGTATCCACCGGTGCCCGTACGGGGCCATGGGGCGGCGCGTGCAGCCCATGGCTGGCCCGCACCAGCTTCCACAGCTCCTTGGTCACGCCATGCATGTAAACGGCCAGACTGACCCCGCCATAGCAGACGAGCGCGATCCGCAGCTCCTTCTCCTTCAACGGCTTACCCTCCCGGCGGTTTATTTTCACCAGTGTGGGCCGGGCAGGGGGCGGGGTCAACGCGCGCCGTCACAGGGGGGAGTATTCCCCAAGGGTGTGGGGGAGCCCGAAACGCTACGGCTGTACCCGGGAGCCTGGTGAGGTCTATCCCCACGTCTGTGGGGGAGCCCAGCCCGTCATTTCAGCGCCAGCCGGTGCCGAGGGTCCATCCCCACGTCTGTGGGGGAGCCGCGCTTGGCACATCGCCGGGGCGGCGAATGGCGGGTCCATCCCCACGTGTGTGGGGGAGCCGTGTCGGCCGGCAACTCGATCTCGAACGGCAGGGGTCCATCCCCACGTGTGTGGGGGAGCCCTGGCCGCGAAGAGGCGGTCATCGATGCCCTGGGGTCCATCCCCACGTGTGTGGGGGAGCCGGGTGCCTTTCGACACAGGGAGCGCTCCACATGGGTCCATCCCCACGTGTGTGGGGGAGCCGAGCGGGCACAACCTGATGATACCCTACGCGGGGGTCCATCCCCACGTGTGTGGGGGAGCCCTGTCCATCCTGCTGCGTGATCCGGCGGAACGGGGTCCATCCCCACGTGTGTGGGGGAGCCGGGCCAAGGCATCGCGCGCGTGTGTCATGGGAGGGTCCATCCCCACGTGTGTGGGGGAGCCGAACCGACATGCCGCTGATGAGTGGGCAACCCAGGTCCATCCCCACGTGTGTGGGGGAGCCCCGGCCAAGGGCTTGGTGTAGGGTCCGGTAAGGGGTCCATCCCCACGTGTGTGGGGGAGCCGCGGCGGCAAGCCCGCTTTCCAGCGGCGTGGCAGGTCCATCCCCACGTGTGTGGGGGAGCCCTGCACCCGGCACAACCCGGCGTGTGGTGCAAGGGTCCATCCCCACGTGTGTGGGGGAGCCCCGCCATTGTCCATCATCATCCGCCATGCCGCGGGTCCATCCCCACGTGTGTGGGGGAGCCTTCGGGTTGTTGACCGCGCCATGATCTAGCACGGGTCCATCCCCACGTGTGTGGGGGAGCCGTCGCGGCGCAAGCTCTTGATACCAGCCATAATGGTCCATCCCCACGTGTGTGGGGGAGCCGGCAGAAAATGATGAAGTTCGGACAAAGGCGAAGGTCCATCCCCACGTGTGTGGGGGAGCCATAGGTCGGGCCAAATGCCGGGATGTTGGTCAGGGTCCATCCCCACGTGTGTGGGGGAGCCATCACCTGGGCCTGTCAGCACTGGCGGAACGGGGGTCCATCCCCACGTGTGTGGGGGAGCCTCGCGGTAATTGCGGTTGATGTCGCCAATATAGGGTCCATCTCCACGTGTGTGGGGGAGCCTTGGTCGTGCGCTGGGAAATGGAAGCATAAGAAGGTCCATCCCCACGTGTGTGGGGGAGCCCCGGGCAGGTCCAGCACCTCATAGAGCCGGGCAGGTCCATCCCCACGTGTGTGGGGGAGCCTTGATCCTAAGTATCTGATGGTGCCCTTCCAACGGTCCATCCCCACGTGTGTGGGGGAGCCCGCCAGATTGAAGACTGGACCCGCGAGATCGAAGGTCCATCCCCACGTGTGTGGGGGAGCCTCTAGGGGGTAGGGGGTTGATATGTTTCACTTGTTCAAGAAAACGCCGCCGAAAAAATCTAACAGATATCTCCTATTGAATGAAGAGGTTTTCGTCGCCTTCACACCCCCGGCGACGCGCAATAATCCGCCAGCGTATAGGCGGTCTTCACCTCGTACTTCGCCCCCGGTTTCAGGATGAACTCGCTGGCGCCATAGCGTTCAAACCCGCCGCCCTGTTTGGGCTTCCAGTCGAAAGTGTAGCCAAGACGGGTCCAGGGGGCGCCGCCTTCCTTCAGGTTCTGGCGCATATTGCCGGAAAACCAGTCCCAATAGGATTGGCGCTCCCCACAGGCCGTATCGCCCGCCGTACAGGTGGGGCGGGACACGGTGCTGGCATCGTCCAGGGTGCAGGTGCCAGCGGTCACATCCGTCAGCGGGCAGGGCCGGGCCAGTTGGGCGGGGTCGATCCACATTTCCACCACCTGGGCATAGGGCACGGCGGGGTTCAGGCCCAGCCATTGCACCACCCGCTGGGTCTTGGCCGCCGCGTCGCCGGCTGCCGCCTGACAGAAACCGCGCAGTTGCGGCACCGCCGTCACCCAGATCTGGCCCCAGCCGCTGGGGCCACCGGTGGGCTTGCCCTCGTAATATTTCTGGTACGAACTGGTGGACATGGTGGAGGCAACCAGCACCTGCCGCCCGGCAGAACCATCGCGCCAGACCAGATCAGGGTTATCCGCCGCGATGCGCAGCAGCCCCGGCCCGATCACCGCCGGCCCCGTCACCGCCACCGCCTGCAGGGAGGCGGCATAGAGATCAGCGGGGGATGCGACTGCGGCTGCGGCGCTGGCCGATGCCTTCACCCCCGATGCCGGTTGCCCGGCGCAACCGGCCAGCAGCACAGCCAGACAAGCAACGATCAGTGACCCACGCATGACCCATCCCCCCGTTGAACGATGATGCGGGACGGGATTATCGACCTTTAATTCAATAACTCAACTGAAAATACCCGTTAAACGGGCAATGAGACTATTTCCCCAGCAGTTCCGCATAGACGGACAGGGTGGCGTGGCACATGCCGGCTTTGGTGAAGTTTTCCCGCACATGGCGCATCCCGTCCATGCCGACGGCCTGGCGCTGCAGCGGGTCCAGGTCCAGGGCGGCGCGGATGGCCTTGGCCATGGCCTCCGGGTCGTTGGGGGGCACCACCAGCCCGGTGGTGCCATCGATCACGGTTTCCTTCACCGCGCCCAGATTGGTGACGATCACCGGGCGGCCCATGGCCTGCGCCTCGGCGATGATGCGGCCAAACGCCTCCGGTTCGGTCGAGGCGCTGACCACCACGTCGGACAGCATATAGGCCGCCGCCATGTCGTTGCAGTGGCCGGCGATGGTGACATGACCGCCCAGGTTAAGCCGGCGGATCTGTTCCTCCAGCTCCTGGCGATATTCGGTGCGGCCCTGATCATCGCCCACCAGCACGGCGCGCACATCGGCACGGCTCAACCGGGCAATGGCATCGATCAGCAGGGTCTGGCCCTTCCAGCGGGTCAGCCGACCGGGCAGCAGCACGATGCGCTGATCCTCCGGCAGGCGCCATTGCTGGATCAATTGCGCCATGCGGGCCTGGCTCACCTTGTCCGGCGACATGATATCCACATCGACGCCGCGATGGATCAGGCGCAGCCGATCCGGCCCCACGCCGTAATTCTGCGCCACATGGTCGTAGACAAAGCCGGAAACGGCGATGATGCGGTCACCCTGCGCCATCACCGAATTGTACCAGCGCTTCAGCCGTGACTTGAAATTATAGGGCGCGTGGAAGGTGGTGACGAAGGGAATGCCGGTGCGCCGCGCCGCCCACATCGCACTCCAGGCCGGGGCGCGGGAGCGGGCATGGATCAGGTCCACCCGATGTTCGCGGATGATCTGCACCAGCTTGTCGGCGTTGCGCCGCATGGTGATGGGGTTCTTGGACTGCACCGGCAGGGTGATGTGCTTGGCACCGTACCGTTCCAGCTCCCGCGCCATCGGCCCACCGGCCGAGACGACGATGGCCGAGCCGCCGGCCCGCTGGACAGCGGCGGCGATATCGATGCAGCCGCGCTCTGCCCCGCCAGTCACCAGGGTGGGGATTACCTGCAAGATGGTGGGCCGCCCGTTGCCGAACAGGGGATACGGGTCCACGGGCGGGTTTACCGCAACATCATCGCTGGCTAGGGTACCGGCGCTATCGGAAATCGACATGGGATGCGACTGATGGGTGACGAAGGGCCGATACATAGCCTGGAAACGGCCAATTCCACCATAGCCTATCGGCGCACGGCAGGGCGGAATCCGGGGCTGGTCTTCCTGGGCGGTTTCCGATCGGATATGACGGGCATCAAGGCCACATCGTTGGAAGCCTGGGCCAGGGAAACGGGCCGCGCCTTTATCCGCTTCGATTATCAGGGCCATGGGGCCAGCGGTGGGGAATGGGAACAGGGCAGCATCGGCCAGTGGCGCGATGATGCCCTGGCCGTGCTGGACCGGCTGACAGAGGGGCCGCAGATCCTGGTCGGGTCCAGCATGGGCGGCTGGATCGCCCTGCTGGTGGCGCTGGCCCGGCCGGAAAGGGTGGCGGGACTGCTGGGCATCGCCCCGGCCCCGGATTTCACCGAACGCATGATCCGGCCCCGGCTGGGGCCGGCGCAGGTGGCAGCGCTGGCGCGTGACGGGCGTTTCATCGCGCCGTCGGCCTATGATCCCGCCGGGTACCCCATCACCCGCCACCTGCTGGAGGAGGCGACGGCCCATCTGCTGCTGCCGGGGCCGATCCCCCTGACCTGCCCGGTGCGCCTGCTGCATGGCCAGCGCGACCCGGATATTCCCTGGCAGACCAGCCTGGAACTGGCTGCGGCGCTGGAAGGCGAAGATGTGCGGGTGGTGCTGGTGAAGGATGGCGACCACCGCCTGTCCCGCGATGCCGATATCGCCTTGATGCTGCGGCTGGCGGGGGAGCTGGCGGAGAAGACCAAGGGTCATGGAACATGACCCTTGAAGGCCAGCGACCGCTGGCCCGCGGGCCCATGCCCGCGTAAGCCAAGGCGGCGGATGCCGCCGCCCGGCACCTGAGGGAACATAGAAATCCCAAGAGCCATGATCCATGGCTCTTGGGATAAGGTTCCACCCGATGGCGGAAACGGCCGGTTTGTGCTACCCATCCTGTATGGTCAGCCCCCTTGCCGTCCCCGTTCGCAGGATGAAGCCATCCGCCGTTCCGCGCGGCCGGGCAGGGATCAACCTGCTCTGTGTCACCCTGTTCTGTGGCCTGTGGCTGCTGATCGGCTGGCAGATTCGCCTGTCTTATGCCGATGCCATTGCCTCTGCCGAACGGGACACCGGCAACCTGACCCGCGCCTTTGCCCAGCATGTCACCCGCACGCTCAGCCAGGTGCAGCAATTGCTGATGGAAGTGGCCGACCGGGTGGCCGCTGACCAGCCGCTGCATCTGGACCAGATGCGCCGCCGGGTGCCGGGCATGGACAGCGTATCAAAATTCCTAGGCGTGCTGGACGGCAGCGGCCGGGTGCTGGATACCACCCGCACCGCCGTGCTGGGCATGGATTTCGCCGACAGCGACTATTTCCAGCGCGCCACCGCGCCCGGCACCCGCGCCATCGGCTTTGGCAAGCCCATTGTCGGTCGCTCCCCCCTGATGTCATCCATCCCCTTCTGGGTGCGGCTGGAAAGGCGCGACGGTACGATACGGGCGGTGGTAGTGGGTGACGTGCTGTCGGAATATTTCTCCGGCCTGTTCAACCAGATGGATCTGGATTTGGGCGGCGTGGCCACGTTGCTGGATATGGATGGCACCATCTATGCCCGTGGCAGCGAGAATCGCAGCGCCGTGGGCGCCACCTTTCCCGGAGCGACCATTGTACGGGCCGCACGGGAGAAGCCGCGCGGGGTGGTGCATGGCCGCAGCACGGTGGATGGAGCGCTGCGCGTTACCAGCTATGAAAGGCTGGAAGGCACCGATCTGGTGGTCTCCGTTGGTTACGAGATGCAGTCGGCCCTGCGCGGGTACCGGACGGCGCGCAACCAGATGCTGGTCCAAGGGCTGATCGGCAGCTTGCTGCTGCTGCTGCTGGCCCTGCTGATCAACCGCTATATCCTGCGCCTGCAGGAGAGCGAGGCGGCCGCTCGGGCCGCGCGGGCGGAGGCGGAACATGCCAGTGCGGTGAAATCCCAGTTCCTGGCCGTGGCCAGCCACGAGCTGCGCACGCCCTTGAATGCCATCATCGGCTTTGCCGAGGTGATGGCGTCCGGCCTGCACGGCCCGCTGGGCCATCCGCGCTATGCCGAATATGCCGATGATATCCATAAAAGCGGGTTGAACCTGCTGGCCCTGATCAATGACACGCTGGATCTGGCCAAGATCGAGGCCGGTCGGATGGAACTCCATGCCGAGCCGGTGGATGTGCGGGCGCTGAGCCTTGAATGCGTGCGCATGTTGCGCGCCCTGGCCGCCGAACGCGGGGTGGAACTGGGGGCCAGCGTGGAACAGCCGGTGCCGGCGCTGGTGGCCGACACGCTGAAACTGCGCCAGATTCTGCTGAACCTGCTGACCAATGCGGTCAAGAACACCGATGCTGGCGGTGCTGTGCGCCTGTCCGCCCTGGCGGATGGGCCTGACCATGTGCTGTTCCGCGTGGCCGATACCGGCTGCGGCATGACGGCGGAGGAAGTGGCCCTGGCGCTGGAGCCGTTCCGCCAGGTGCATTCCCATCTGAGCCGTGACCGGCAGGGCACCGGGCTGGGTCTGCCGGTGGCGCAGGCCCTGGTGGCCCTGCACCGGGGCAGCCTGTCCATCGACAGCCAGCCCGGCCACGGCACCCTGGTCACCGTGCGACTGCCCGCTCGACCGGAAATGATCGGTGAAGGAATTTGAGGCGACAGTGCCGTTCCCGAGCTCCCTCAGCGTCTGTCCGGAAAGTTATCCCGCCTTTCGAAGCCTTGCCCTTTCTCTACCGTCATTCCCGCGAAGGCGGGAATGACGGTTAAGAGATTGGAAAATAACTGAAAGTTCTTGGATCGACTCTCACATCTCCAGATCGACGATCACCGGCACATGATCGCTGGGCTTGGGTTCCCAGCCGCGCGCGTCGCGCAGGATGGTCTGTCCCTTCAGGCGTCCTGCCAGCGGCGGTGTCACCCAGACATGGTCCAGCCGGCGGCCCTTGTCCGACGCGTTCCAGTCCGCCGCGCGATAGGACCACCAGCTGTAAAGCTTGCGGTCGGGCGGCACGAAATGGCGCACCGCGTCGACCCAGTTCAGGCTGTTTTGCAGGGCGGTCAGCTTCTCCACCTCAATCGGGGTGTGGGAAACCACATCCAGCAGCTGCTTGTGCGACCAGACATCATGTTCCAAGGGCGCGATATTCAGGTCGCCCACCAGGATCATCGGCTGATCCGGGGTCCGGTTGGCCAGGAACCATTCCTGCATTTCCGCCAGGAACTGAAGCTTGTGGGCGAATTTGTCATTCACCGCCGGATCGGGGATATCGCCGCCGGCGGGGATGTAGAGGTTATGGATCTCCACCCCGTTTTCCAGCGTGGCCAGCACGTGGCGGCAATCCTCCTTCCCGCAGGAATGGCGGATATCGCTGGAGGAAAAGGGCAGGCGCGACAGGATGGCCACGCCATTATAGCTTTTCATGCCATGGATATGGATATGCTCATACCCGCGTTCCTTGAAGGCATTGCGGGGGAAGGCATCGTCCACCACCTTGGTTTCCTGCAGGCACAGGACGTCGGGGGCCTGTTCGTCCAGCAGCTTCATCACCAGATCGATGCGCAGGCGGACGGAATTAATGTTCCAGGTGGCGATACGCACGGGGGCAGCCCTCTACCGATGTTCGGGAAAAGTTCCCACAAGGCTTACCCGTGGCACCCGCCGCTGTCCACCGGCTATTGCACCGTGGCATTCGCGGGGATGGCGCCCTTGTCCTGTACCACCAGTTTGCGGCCGATCAGCCAGTCGATGGCCTGATTATAATGGCGGCGGGTTTCGGCGCGGTCGCCGCGCGCCATCAGCCGGTGATCGGCCCCCAGCAGCCGCCAGATGGTGACATCATGCCCCCCTGCCACCAGCAGGGCATAAGACGCCTCCATCGCCAGCATGGAGGCGTCCTTGTCCCGCGTGCCGCCCACCAGCAGCAGGCTGGCATCGCTTTTCAACAGCGCCAGCCCCGGCGGTCGGCGCAGGAAGGAACGCCATTGCCGCAGGCTGGAACCCCAGAGGATTTCATCATCCCGGCCCTTGCCATTCATGATGGCGCGCAGCCGGTCGGACATCTTGCCCGCCTCTTCCTCCCGCACCCCGGTCCAGCCGCCGCCGATATAGGCAAAGCTGGTCATCTCAAACAGGATATCCAGGCCGCCGCCGGCGATGATGGCGGCCTTGCCAATCTCAGGGTCGGCTCCCAGCAGATAGGCTGCCATATCCGCCCCTTCCGAATGGCCGAACAGCATGATCGGGGTGGCATCGGGCGGCAGCGTGCGGCGCACATCCGTCAGCACGGCCGACAGCGCCGCCTGCCAGCTGTCGGCCGAAAAATCGGCGATGAAGGCGGGGCTGCACTCATCCCCGCGGTCGGCATCCTCGCCATTATTGAACGGCTTTTCCACCAGCACCGCGTTGATATCCTGCCGGTCCAGAATGATGGTGGCGGCATTGGTGCGCGGCTCCAGGCTGCCATCATCCTCCCGCTCAAACCAACTGTCGCAGCCGGAGCCCTGGATGAACAGGATGGTCGGCTTGTCCGCACCATGATCGGCCCGGTAATAGGTGATCTGCCGCTGGCCCTGCTTTACCACATGGGATGTCAGCCAGGGCATGTCGGCGACCAGCAGCACCTGTGCCGCCGCCGGCAGGGTGGACGCGAGCGATGCCAGCAGCACCGCGCCAAGAAGCCAGCCCCGCCGACCCTGTCCCATTGCCACCGCCTTTTCGTCTTCCGCACCGCACAAAAATTCGCTCAGGAAATTTTCAACAGATAATCGATGGGGAATCCAGCCCCCTTGTGACCATGGGATAAATTATCCTGCCCGCGCTTGACCGGCACCGGGCGCGGGCATACACGGGTTGCAGGAATGTTGGATGCAGAGCCGTCGTTAGATGCGTATTTTTCCATCCAACGATCCACTTTTTTTGAAATCTTGTTACCCAGAGGATAGCCCCCGTGCCTCAGCTCCGCTCCCGCAAAAGCACCCATGGCCGCAACATGGCCGGCGCCCGTGGCCTGTGGCGCGCCACCGGCGTGAAGGACGAGGATTTCGGCAAGCCGATCATCGCCATTGCCAATTCCTTCACCCAGTTCGTGCCTGGCCATGTGCATCTGAAGGATCTGGGCCAGCTTGTAGCCGGAGAGATTGAGGCCGCGGGCGGTATCGCCAAGGAGTTCAACACCATCGCCGTGGATGACGGCATCGCCATGGGCCATGACGGGATGCTTTATTCCCTGCCGTCGCGCGAAGTGATCGCCGATGCGGTGGAATATATGGTGAATGCCCATTGCGCCGACGCGTTGGTCTGCATTTCCAACTGCGACAAGATCACGCCCGGCATGTTGATGGCGGCGCTGCGCCTGAACATCCCCACCATCTTCGTGTCCGGCGGCCCGATGGAGGCTGGCAAGGCGACGGTGAAGGGCAAGGAAATCGCCATCGATCTGGTCGACGCCATGGTGGTGGCGGCCGATGACAAGTATAGCGACGAGGATGTGAAGGTCATCGAACGGTCGGCCTGCCCGACCTGCGGCTCCTGCTCCGGCATGTTCACCGCCAATTCGATGAACTGCCTGACCGAAGCGCTGGGGCTGGCCCTGCCCGGCAACGGCACCGTATTGGCCACCCATGCCGACCGCCGCGCCCTGTTCGTGCAGGCCGGTCACACCATCGTCGATCTGGCGCGCCGCTATTATTTCCAGGACGATGAGGGCGTGCTGCCGCGCAACATCGCCACGTTTGAAGCGTTTGAGAACGCCATTGCCCTGGATATCGCCATGGGCGGTTCCACCAACACCGTGTTGCACCTGCTGGCCGCGGCCAATGAAGGTCAGGTGAATTTCACCATGGCCGATATCGACCGCATGTCGCGCCGCGTGCCCAACATCTGCAAGGTGGCCCCTGCCGTAGCCAATGTGCATATCGAGGATGTGCACCGGGCCGGCGGCATCATGTCCATCCTGGGCGAGCTGGCCCGCGCCGGGTTGCTGCATACCGACGCCAAGCGCGTGGATGCGCCGTCGCTGGCCGATGCGCTGGCCCGTTGGGACATTGCCGTCAGCAACGACCCGGATGTGCAGACGCTGTTCAAGGCCGCCCCCGGTGGGGTGCGCACCACCGTCGCCTTCTCCCAGGCCAGCCGGTATCACGAGTTGGATAAGGACCGGGTGAAGGGTGTGATCCGTTCGGTCGATAACGCCTTTTCCAAGGATGGCGGTCTGGCCGTGCTGTTCGGCAATCTGGCGGAAGAGGGCTGCATCGTGAAGACGGCGGGTGTGGACCCGTCGGCGCTCACCTTCAGCGGCCCGGCCCGCGTGTTTGAAAGCCAGGATGCGGCCGTCTCCGCCATCCTGGGCAACCGCATCCAGGCCGGCGATGTGGTGCTGATCCGCTATGAGGGCCCGAAGGGCGGGCCGGGGATGCAGGAAATGCTGTACCCGACCAGCTATCTGAAGTCCAAGGGGCTGGGCAAGGTTTGCGCGCTCATCACCGATGGCCGCTTCTCCGGCGGCACCTCGGGCCTGTCCATCGGCCATGCCAGCCCGGAAGCTGCCGAAGGCGGCACCATCGGGCTGGTGGAGGAAGGGGACATGATCCTGATCGACATCCCCAACCGCCGCATCCATCTGGATGTGACCGATGCCGAACTGGACCGCCGCCGTGCCGCCATGGATGCCAAGGGCCCAGATGGCTGGAAGCCGACTGCACCGCGCGAACGCTATGTCTCCCAGGCCCTGCAGGCCTATGCGGCACTGACCACGTCGGCGGCCAAGGGGGCCGTGCGCGATGTGAGCCAGCTCTATCGGCGGAAGTAAGAAAGCTGAACAACCGGTGAGGGGGGGAGCTTTCCGTGAGGGTTCGGCAAGCTCCCCCCTCTCCATCAAACGTCCAGGTTCGCCACCTTCAGCGCGTTTTCCTGGATGAAGGCGCGGCGGGGTTCCACCACGTCGCCCATCAGGGTGCTGAACACATCCTCCGCCTCGTCGGCGTGGCTGACCTTCACCTGCAACAGGGAGCGGTTGGACGGGTCCAGCGTGGTTTCCCACAATTGATCCGGGTTCATTTCGCCCAGACCCTTATAGCGCTGGATGGTCAGGCCGTGGCGGCCTTGGTCGATCACGCCTTCGAACAGGGAAGACGGGCCGGTAACCGCGCGCAGATCCTTCAACCGGTGGCGCAGCGTGGCTTCATCGGTATAGGTGGCGGCCAGATGCTCCTGCATCGCGTCCAGGCGGCGGGCCTCCACGCTTTTCAGCAGGTCGCCATCCAGCACATGGCGATGGGTGACACCCCGGCGGGTGCGGGACAGCACCAGGCCGTCAATGCTGGCATCGCCGGTCCAGCCACCGATGGCAGCGGCGTTGGTGTCACTGGCCAGGGCATCGCCACTGGCCACGGCCCGGCGGCGGGCCAGTTCATTCAGCCGGTCGGCCAGCTTCTGCGCCAGTTCCAGCGTGCGCGGCGTATCCTCCAGCAGCTTGGGTGTCAAAGCACCCAGGATGGCGGCCTGTTCCACCACATCGCGGTTGCCGGCCTTGCGGGCCAGGGTCTGCACGGCGGAACGGGCGGCGCGTGCCTGTTCCACCAGCCCGCGCAGATCATCGCCGCCGCGCGGGTCGCCCATCGGGCCGACCAGATAAACGTCATCCGTGCCCTGGCCGATCAGGTAATCTTCCAGCGCCCGATCATCCTTCAGATACCGCTCCTTCGCGGTGCCGCGCTTCACACGGTAAAGCGGCGGCTGGGCGATGTAGAGATAGCCCTTCTCAATCACTTCCGGCATCTGCCGGTAGAAGAAGGTCAGCAGCAAGGTGCGGATATGGGCGCCGTCAACGTCGGCGTCCGTCATGATGATGATCTTGTGATAGCGCGTCTTTTCGATATTGAACTCGTCGCGCCCGATGCCGGTGCCCAATGCGGCAATCAGCGTGCCGATTTCGGCGGAGGACAGCATCTTGTCAAAGCGCGCCCGCTCCACATTCAAGATCTTGCCGCGCAGCGGCAGGATGGCCTGATTCTGGCGGGAACGGCCCTGCTTGGCCGAACCGCCGGCCGAGTCGCCCTCCACGATGAACAGTTCGGACAAGGCCGGGTCGCGTTCCTGACAGTCGGCCAGCTTGCCGGGCAGGCTGGCCATGTCCAGCGCCCCTTTGCGGCGGGTCAGTTCGCGGGCCTTGCGGGCGGCCTCACGCGCGGCGGCGGCTTCCACCACCTTGCCCACGATCTTGCGGGCATCGGCGGGATGTTCTTCAAACCAGGTTGACAGCGCGTCGGCGCAGATGGCTTCCACCACCGGGCGCACTTCCGACGAGACCAGCTTGTCCTTGGTCTGGCTGGAGAATTTCGGGTCCGGCACCTTGACGGAGATGATGCAGGTCAGGCCTTCGCGCATATCATCGCCGGCCAGCGCCACCTTCTCCTTCTTCAGGATGCCGGTTTCTTCCGCGTATTTATTGACCGTGCGGGTCAAGGCAGCGCGGAATCCCGCCAGATGGGTGCCACCATCGCGCTGCGGGATGTTGTTGGTGAAGCACAGCGTCGTCTCGTGATAGCTGTCGTTCCATTGCAACGACACTTCCACCCCGATCGGCACGCCGGCTTCCGATGCGCGTTCGGACTTGGCATAGATACCGGGCTTGTGCAGGGGGGTCTTGGACCGGTCCAGATAGGCCACAAAGGCTTCCAGCCCGCCTTCGTAATAGAGTTCCACCGTGCGTGGTTCCACCCCGCGCGCATCGGTGAACAGGATCAGCACGCCGGAATTCAGGAAGGCCAGTTCGCGCAGCCGGTGTTCCAGGGTCTGGAAATCGAAATCCGTCTTGGTGAAGGTGCCCTTGGACGGCAGGAAGGTCACCTCCGTGCCGGTCAGGTGCTTGCCCTTGCGCGGGCCTTCCGCCACCAAAGGTGCTTCGCCGGCATCGGCCAGCGGGGCCACGGCGTCACCGTGGGAGAAGCGCATTTCCCAAACCCGGCCCTGGCGCCAGATGCGCAGGTCCAGGATTTCCGAAAGCGCGTTCACCACCGACACGCCCACACCATGCAGGCCGCCGGAAACCTTGTAGCTGTTCTGGTCGAACTTACCGCCGGCATGAAGCTGGGTCATGATGACCTCCGCCGCCGACACGCCCTCACCCTCATGCAGATCGACGGGGATGCCGCGCCCATTGTCGCGCACCGTCACCGAGCCATCGGCGTTCAGCCGCACATCCACCTTGTCGGCATGGCCGGCCAATGCCTCATCAATGGCATTGTCCACCACCTCATAGACCATATGGTGCAGGCCCGATCCGTCATCGGTGTCACCGATATACATGCCGGGGCGTTTGCGCACTGCATCCAGGCCTTTCAAGACCTTGATGGAACTGGCGCCATACTCCTCCGACTGCTGCGGGGCCGTGGGTTCGTTGGGGGGGAGATCAGTCTGGTTCATAGGGGCAGAGCTTATCAGAAAGGGCGCAAAAAGAGGGGTAAAAGCGTATTCAGCCTACCAAATTTCCGCATGGCTTAGCTGCGATTGGGCAACCAGGATATGGGTTGCCCGTCCCGCCAGCGGGCGGAAGATTTCCGCATCCGTGCCGGTCATCCAGGCTTGCGCCCCGGTGGCCAGAATCTCGTCAAACAGGGCCTGTCGGCGGCCTTCATCCAGATGGGCCGCCACCTCATCCAGCAGCAGCAGCGGCGGGGTGCCGGTCTCTGCCTTCATCAGCCGTGCATTGGCCAGCACGATGGCGATCAGCAGGGCCTTCTGCTCGCCCGTGCTGCCCAGTTCGGCCGGCATGTTCTTGGCGCGGTAGGTGACGGAGAGGTCGGATTTATGCGGGCCGATGCCGGCACCGCCGGCCACCGCATCCACCCGCCGCCCGTCGGCCAGGGCGCGGCGGAAACCTTCCTCGGCTTCCAGCGCCGGGCGGTCGGCCAGCAGCTCATCAATGGCGCCGGCCATGCGGATGCCGGGGGCGGGGAAGGGGCCGACACCCTGGGAGGCGGCCGCTTCCAGCCGCCGCGCCATTTCCGCCCGTGCGGCGGCCACGGCGATGCCGGTTTCCACCATCTGGTCTTCCAAGGCGGACAGCCAGGCCGGATCAACCGGCCCATCGCGCAGGATGCGGGCGCGTTCGCGCAGGGCATTTTCATATTTGGTCAGCCGCCCGGCATGGCCGGGATCAAAGCCGAACACCAGCCGGTCCAGGAAGCGCCGGCGGCCCGATGCCGCTTCCTGGAACAGCCGGTCCATCTGCGGCGTCAGCCAGACGACGGCGACATGCTCGGCCAGCGCGATCTGGCCCTTGGCCGGGCGGCCATCAATATGCACCAGCCGCCGCTCGCTCTCCCCACCCGCCGGGTCGCGGCCGGTGCCGATCTCCACCGGCCCTAAGGGCGTTTGCACCTGGGCGGCGATGGCCCAGCCGGGGCCGCCGGTCCAGTCGGCGGCGTGGCTGTCGCCGATGCGCTCGGCGTCGCACAGCTTGGCCCGGCGCATCCCGCGACCGGGGGCCAGGAAGCTGACCGCCTCCAGCAGGTTGGTCTTGCCGGCCCCATTCTCCCCCGTCAGCACAACGGGCCGCGCATCACATTCCAGCCGGGCCAAGGCGTAGGAACGAAAGCGCGTCAAGGTCAGGCGGGTGACGGCGAGGGTGGGATAGGTCAAGATGCAGCGCCGCGAATGCAAATGATCGGGGGCAGGTTGGCAGCGGGCAAGCGCAGCCATGCCTTGTCGCTGGTCAAGGCTGGGGCTTGCCGTTGCAGGGCCAGCGCCAGACAGGCCCGGTCCCCCAGGGACAGGCCGGCTTTGCGCGTCGCCTCCCGCAGGGCGGCGGCACGGACGGCCTGATCGGCGTCGAAATCGACAATCTCGATCCCCAGCCCCAGCACCACATCCCGCGCATTTGCCGGCGGGATGCCGCGTTCGACCAGTTTGGTCAGCGCCTCGGTGAAATTCACGGCGGACATGGCAGCGGCGGGTAGGATGGCTTCCACCTGTTCCGCCCCCGGTTCCCGCAGCAGAAAGGCCAGTAAGGCGGAACTATCCAGCACAGGATCACTCATGATCGGCGGCGGCCCGGCGTTCGGCGATTACCTCATCGGCCAGGCTGACCCCCTCGGGCACGAACTGGCGCACATAATCCTGGGCACGCTTTATCGCCACGGCAATCGGCTCCAGTATCACCGCGCCATCCACCAGGCGCGCCACCACGCGTCCCCCTTCCGGGATGCCCATGGCCGCCCGCATCCCGGCGGGGATGACCACCCGCCCATTCGGGGCGACCGTCAGGTTGGCTTGCGTGGTGGCGGGCATGGGAGGGTTCCTTAGTGTCACATTTACAGAATCTGACACCGTAGCCGTCTGTGTCAAGATTGCCGGGGCAATGGGCCACAAAAGAAAATGCCTCAGCACGGGGCCGGGGGGGCTGGACTTCCATCTCTGTCTTCGACGGATATGTGTTTTTTAATCAATACCTGCTGCCCTCACTCCGTCACCCCGGCGAAGGCCGGGGTCCAGTTCGTAAAGCAAAGCGCTCGCCATTCTGGACCCCGGCCTTCGCCGGGGTGACGGAGTGATGAGAGTAATGCATTGAAATAAATGAAAATTCTTCGACAGATGCATCGCCGGTACGGCGATGGACGGGTTATGTGTCTGCCAGACCGATCACGAAGGCGACGGCCCGCGTCAGTTCTGCCATCTCTTCCCGCGATAAATGCCCGATCACCTGCCGAATGCGGTCACGGCGCACCGTGACCGGCTTATCTGCCATCAATTGGGAACGGGATCGCAGCCCGTTGTCAGCATGGGGTTCAATCGTTACCCGGAAATCGGCAACGGCCAGATCGCTGGTGAATTGAACAATGACAACGGATTGATGGGCTGGCGGTAAAGCATCGGATTGCAGGATCACCGCCGGGCGTGGCTTGCCATAGTCGCCATTGGTGGCGACCACCACCACATCACCGCGCTGCATCCGTCAGGTCTTCATTATCAAAGTCGCTGACAGACTCGATCCAGTCCATGGCATCAGCCTCAGCGACCGGATCAAGGCGGGTCACTTGTTCGGCGATCCGGGCGCGTACCTGCGGGGAACGGGCATCTGGGATGAACAGCCGGATTTCCCGCAAGCCCTGTGCCCGCTTGCGCTCCCGAAACGCCTTTACCCGTTCAGCCGCCTGTCCCATCAGAAGAGCCTCCTCGCGTTACCCGCCAGTGTAACGCGTAACGCAGGGGCTGGGCAAGCAGCGGGTCAAACGCGCATCGGCATCAGCACATAAAGCGCCGAGTTGTCTGCCGCGTCGCGGACGATGGTGGGGGAGCCACTGTCGGCCATCTGCAATTTGGCGACACCGCTTTCGATCTGGGAGGTAATATCCAGCAGGTAGCGGCTGTTGAAACCGATCTCCAGCGCGCTCTGCTCATAGACCACCTCGATCTCTTCCGTCGCCGAACCGGCATCGGGAGAGGTGGCGGAGAGTGTCAGCACGCCCTTGCCCAGGGCCAGCTTCACGGCGCGCGACTTTTCGGTGGAGATGGTGGCCACGCGGTCCACGGCAGCGGCGAACAGCTTGGCATCCACTTCCAGCGTCTTGTCATTGCCGGCGGGGATCACGCGCTCATAATCCGGGAAGGTGCCGTCGATCAGCTTGGAGGTCAGGGTGATGCTGTCAAAGGCGAAACGTACCTTGGTGTCGGACAGCTGCACCTCAATGCTGTCGGCGGCCTCATCCAGCAGCTTGCGCACTTCCAGCACGGTCTTGCGCGGCACGATGACGCCGGGCACGGCTTCCGCTCCTTCCGGCAGGGCCACTTCCACGCGGGCCAGCCGGTGACCGTCGGTGGCCACGGCGCGCAGGGCGGCGGTTTCGCCGGCCTTGGGCTTGGTGGCGTGGATATAGATGCCGTTCAGGTAATAGCGCGTCTCCTCGGTGGAGATGGCGAACTTGGTCTTGTCGATCAGCCCCTTCAGGGCACCGACCGTCAGGCTGAACCGGTGGGGCAGGTCGCCCTGGGTCATCTGCGGGAAATCATCCACCGGCAGGGTGCCCAGCTTGAAGTTGGAACGGCCAGAGCGCAGCGTCAGCACATCGCCCGAGGCATCCAACTCTACCTGGCTGCCATCGGGCAGCTTGCGGGCAATGTCATACAGCGTGTGGGCCGGGGCGGTGGCCGAGCCGGGGCGGGCGATATCCGCCGGCACGCTTTCCACAATTTCCAGATCCATGTCGGTGGCGGTCAGCGACAACTCGCCATTTTCCGCGCGCAGCAACACGTTGGACAGGACCGGGATGGTGTTGCGCCTCTCGACAACGCTCTGCACATGCCCGAGGGAGCGAAGCAGGGCGGCACGTTCGATGGTGATCTTCATCCTGAACCCGGTCGGTTTGTCGCCCCATGGTCGGTCCAAGGGACAGGGGAATGGTTACACGAATCCCCACCCGGCCACCCCGGCAGCCAGAGAAGGGGGCGACACCATAGCACAAGCTTGCGCGCATGACAGGGCTTTGCTGCATCGCATGGCTTAAGGATTGAGGAGATCCACCGCCAGCCCACCGGACAGCCGGCGCAGGGCGCGCGTGATGGCCGGCATCTCTTTCTTATAGAGCTTTTCCAGTGGGGTCAGTGTTACCTGCCAGTACGGCTTGCTTTGCCTGCCACCGCCGACCCGCCGGTGGTTCCAATGCGCCACCACCCGGCCCTGGCGCAGGATCACCGGGCTGATCCAGCCGGCGGTGCGATAGATGGCGGGACGGTGCCGGTCGTCCAGATACTGGCTGGTATCCTGGTGGCCCAGTAGCCAGGGGTCAAACAAAGGCAGGGCGGTAAGGTGGCCCGGTCCATGCGCGGCCTGTTGCAACGCCGTCGCATCATCAGCCAGGACAAAGAAGCCGGGCTTGCCGGCGATGGCAACTTGCGTGATCTCCCCCGCCAGATCGCCAAAGCCCTGATGCACCGGGCCGGCGGACAGGCCGCTGAATTTGCGGAAATCCGCCGGGCTGGCGGGGCCGAAGACGGCCAGATACCGCCTCAGCAAGGCCGCCACCGCCGCCCGACCTTCCATCGGGGTGAAGGGCGTACCCGGCGGCAGCCAACGGTCCAGCCGGACGAAACGCGCCTCCCGCAGGCCGGTTTCCCCCGTCGCCTCATCCCCCATGGCCGGGCCATGGCAAAGATGGCCCAGGGCGCAGGCCAGCTTCAGCACCCCGCCCCAGCTATGTTCCAGCCACGGCTTGGCCCAGTCGCCCAGTTGCGGCACCAGCCGGCGCGACAGATCCATGCGGCTATGCGGCCCATCCGCGAGGACTTCGCAGATGGCTCCGATCAAGACCGCCACCTGTTCCGGCGGCAGCCCTTCCCGGCTGTACCATTTCTGATAGGCATCGCCCTGCAGCCCCCGCACCCCCAGCACCATGGGCAGGTCGGCGGCGGGCAGCAGATGCAGGGTGGAGCGGTGGGCCCACAGCTTCACCAGCGACCGGTCGGCATAGAGCTTCTGTTCCAGCGCCGCATCCGCCACCCCGCTGGCGGCGCGGGCACGGAGTTGCAGCAGGGCGGCGGAATGCACCTGCGCCTGCGCCCCGATCAGGCTGACCGCCGCCGCCAGCCCGTCCGTTGCCGGTTCCAGCAGGTGCTGACGGCGCAGACGAAAGGCCAGCGCCTGTTCAACGCCGATAGCAAGCGGGGTGGTTGTCATCCGGGTGGCCTTTTGTTCTCTCTGTATCGGTGCAGCATGACGTAAATCGGGGGCTGGAACAATGGGGGAACAAATCACCCAGGGGCTAGAAATTTCAATCCCGCAATGCCTGCCACGATCAGGGCGATGCAGCCCAGGCGGAGCGCATCGGCCGTTTCCCCGAACAGCAACATCCCGGCCAGCACCGTGCCCACGGTGCCGATCCCGGTCCAGATTGCATAGGCGGTGCCCAGCGGCAGGGTCTTCAGCGCCAGCCCCAGCAGCAGGATGCTGACCAGCATGGAGAGCAGTGTCAGGGCCGTGGGTAGGGGACGGGTGAAACCGTCTGTATATTTAAGGCCGATGGCCCAGCCGATTTCGGCAAGGCCGGCGGCCAGCAGGTAAAGCCATGCCATGGCGGGAACCTCCCCTTTGTCGAAGGGGCCGTCCCCGATATGGATTTTTCCCCGGCGATCCGGGTCGTCCCGGGTCGCCTGTGCAGGGGAAATGTCGTGATCGCCATATGGTTTCATACCAAGAGCCATGGATCATGGCTCTTGGTATTTCCCAGTTCCCTCAAGTGCCGGGCGGCGGCATCCGCCGCCTTGGCTCACGCGGGCACGCGCCCGCGGGCCAGCCTTCTGTCCGGTCAAGCCGGTGACCGGCAGGGCGGGTCTGCCCTCAGCGGGGGGCCATCACCACCATGATCAGCCAGTCGGCGGCCAGGGCCGGCTTGGCCTCCCCCTCAATCTCCATGCTGGCGGTATAATGCAGCATATGCTGGCCGTTGCCCCTGTCCTCCAGTCCCGCCAGGGTAAAGCGGCCGCGCAGGCGGGCGCCGCTGCGCACAGGTGCCAGAAAGCGCAGCTTGTCGAAACCGTAATTCATGCTCATCGCCATGCCGGCGGGCAGCGGGATGATCTCCATCCCCATGCCGCCCAGCAGGGAAAGGGTCAGGAAACCATGAGCGATGGTGCCGCCCAGCGGCGTCTGGGCCGCCCGCACCGGATCGACATGGATGAATTGCCGGTCGCCCGTCAGATCGGCGAATCGGTCGATCATCGCCTGATCGACCGTCACCCAGGTGGACACACCGACTTGCCTGCCGACCAGCCCCGGATAATCGGCCAGGGGAATAATCGGTGCCGCCATGATGCCTCTCCGCTCAAACGTTTGTTTGCTTCAAGCTGGCACTATGACGCGAAATGGGGCAGGGCGGAAAGGGGGATCAGGCGCGCGGCAAGGTCTGGCCGATGGTTGCCCCCGGTGTGCCGGCCGCCTTCTCCGCCCGCAGCATGTCCAGTTCTTTTTGCAGCTTGTCGGCGCGGCTCTGATGCTTGCGCTCAGCCTTGCGGTGGCCATGCTGGCCGATCCACACCGTCAAGCCGCCCAGCAGGAAACCCACCACCAGGGTCACCAGCACCAGGGCAAAGGCTGGCGCTTCCACGAAAAAGGGCAGGGGCCAGAGGCTGAGCGGCACCGGGGTCAGGTTGGAGACAGCAAAGGAAATGGCGATGACCGCCAGCGGCAGGGTGATGATCCAGGAAAGATAACGCACGGGTTCATGCTCCCCATTTTGGACGGGGCCGGCGGAACGGCCCAAAAGAAACGGCCCCGAGCATAACGCCGGGGCCGTCGAAAGTTTCCAGGAAATACGCTCGGTACGGAGACAACCGGCATACCCCGGTCAATGCCGCCCATGGGGGACAGGCGGATTGTCACATGATCGCCGCGCCAATCAGCAGGGCGAAAGACAGACCAAGCAGGGCGGTGGAGATGCGTTCCAGACGTTCCAGGCGCTCACGGGCCTGGCGCAGCGAGCTGGTGATTTCAGTATAGGCATAAGCAGTTTGGCGCATCTGGACCTCCCTTACATCCCGCCACCGTGGATGCAACCGACGATGGCGTGAGATACATGGCGGTCTGGCCACAGGAGGGAGGGGAGTTGCTGGGGGGGGGCCTAACCTGTCACCCAACTGCAACCAGACCGTAATGGAACTGTGCGCCCATTCCCGGCCCCCGGCAAGGGTTCGAACATGACCTTTTGTATGGACTATACGAAATGATATTATGTGCGCTGCAACAGGAACAGGGCCTGTTCGCCCCACCAATTGGCACGCCCACTATCGGCGGGGGCGTCGACCACCTTTTCATCCGCACCCAGGATCAGGCTGCGTTCGATGCGGATGCCCATCTCCTGGCACAGCATCACGAAATCCCGGATGGTGCAGAAATGGATATTGGGTGTGTTGTACCAATCATAGCCCAGCCGGTCGGTGACCGGCATCCGCCCCTTCAGCAGCAATTCCATCCGCACCCGCCAATAACCGAAATTGGGCAGGGAGATGATGGCGTGCCGGCCGATGCGCACCAGCTGTTCCAATATTTCGCGCGGCTGGCGGGTGGCCTGCAAGGTCTGTGACAGGATTACATAGTCAAAGCTGTTGGACGGGTAATCCTTCAGATCCGTATCGGCATCGCCCTGGATGACGGCCAGCCCCTGGCCGACGCAGCGGCGCACCCCGTCCATCGACAGTTCCAGCCCGCGCCCATCCACCTTCTTGCGATGGACCAGGGCATAGAGCAGCTCCCCTTCGCCGCAGCCGACATCCAGCACACGGGCGCCTTCATCCACCCAGGCGGTGATACTTTCCAGGTCGGTGCGAATGTGGGGGCCGGAAATCGCCATGGTTCAGGCCCCCTTGGCCGTGCTGGTCAGGCCGCGCCGCTGGGCGTTGCCTTCAATGAAACCGCGCGCGACCTGATAGAATTCCGGCTCATCCAGCAGGAAGGCATCATGGCCCTTGTCGGTCTCCACCTCCACAAAGCTGACATTGGCCGCCACGGCGTTCAGCGCATGGACGACAGCGCGGCTTTCGTTGGTGGGGAACAGCCAGTCGCTGGAGAAACTGATCAGGCAGAATCGCACCGGGGTGGGCCGTTCCACCCCGTCCGCCCCCTTCACCCGGAAGGCATTGGCCAGCACCCCGCCATGATCGGCGGCCAGATCGAAATAATCCATGGCGCGGGTGATATAGAGATAGGAGTTGGCGTCGAACCGCTCGACAAAGCTGATGCCCTGGTGGCGCAAATAGCTTTCCACCTGGAAATCCGCATCAAAGCCGAAGGTGATGGCGGCCCGGTTCTGCAAATTGCGCCCGAATTTGCGGTGCAGGGCCGGTTCGGACAGATAGGTGATGTGGGCGGCCATGCGGGCCACCGCCAGCCCCTTGGTGGGCTTGGTGTTCTGGTTCAGATAGTCCCCGCCGCGCCATTCCGGATCGGCCATGATGGCCTGGCGCCCTACCTCATGAAAGGCGATGTTCTGGGCGCTGTGCCGGGCCGCCGTGGCAATGGGCAGGCAGCAATAAACCATTTCCGGATAGGAGACGGCCCATTGCAGCACCTGCATCCCGCCCATCGACCCGCCGATGACGCAGAACAGCTGGCGGATACCCAGATGTTCCACCAGCATCTTTTGCGCCCGCACCATGTCGGCGATGGTGATGACGGGGAAGGACAGGCCCCAGGGCTGGCCGGTGGCGGGGTTGACCTCCTTCGGTCCCTCGCTGCCCAGACAGCCGCCAATGACGTTGGAGCAGATGACGAAGAATCGGTCGGTGTCGATGGGCTTGCCGGGGCCGACCATCAAGTTCCACCAGCCGGGTTTCCCCGTCACCGGATGTTTCTCGGCAACGAAGTGATCCCCCGTCAGCGCATGGCAGACCAGCACGGCGTTCGACCGGTCGGCATTCAGCGTGCCATAGGTCTGATAGGCCAGCCGGAAGCAGCCCAGCTCCACCCCGCTATCCAGTCTCAGCGGGCTATCCTTGCCCAGCACGATGGAACGGGCGGGTTCTGCCGGGCCACAATCGCGGAAAAGGGCGGGCGTTTCAGTCACCGGGCGTTCCATCGAAGGCGCACGCAAAAAGCGGCGGCGATAACGGGCAGGGCCGGCCGGGCAGGGGATGCACGGGTCCGGTTGGGCAAGTAGAGCTAGAAAGGGGGGGCACGGGTGTCAATGTTTTCTTTGATTTTACCGGGGGTGGCGACTACTACTATCCGGCCCTGCACGGACAAATTTCCGGCCATCCATGTCCCCGACCCCCACGCTTGATGATCTGCGCCGCGAGATCGATGAGATCGATGCGGCGATTCACGCCCTTTTGCTGCGCCGCACCGAGGTGGTGCAGGAGGTGGGGCGGGTGAAGCCTCCGGGCCGTCCCTTCATCCGGCCGGGGCGGGAGGCGGAGATTATCCGCACCCTGGTGGCCCGCCATAGCGGCCCCTTCCCGTTGCAGGCCCTGATCCGCATCTGGCGGGAGATGGTATCGGCCTTCACCCGCGTGCAGGGGCCGCTGGGCGTCGCCGTGGTCTGCCCGGATGACCAGCGCAGCCCGCTCTGGGATAATGCGCGTGACCATTTCGGCAGCGCCACCCCCACCATTGCCGTCAATACCCCCATGGCCGCCTTGCGCGCCGTGTCGGAGGGGACGGCGACCGTGGCCGTGGTGCCATGGCCGGAAGAGGATGACAACGACGCCTGGTGGCGTTTCCTCGTCTCCCCCGATCCCAAGACCCCGCGCATCATTGCCCGCCTGCCCTTCCTGCGCCAGACCGGCCAGCAGGTCGGCCGCGAAGGCGGCGACGCCCTGGTGCTGGCCGCCGTCCCGGCGGAAGCCACGGGCGATGACCGCACCCTGCTGGCGGTGGAAGTGGGCCAGGATGTCAGCCGGGGCCGGCTGAAGGATGTGCTGGAAGCGGCCGGCTTTGCCACCCTGCAACTGCGCACCCACCATCTGCCCGGTGGTGGCGGTGCCGTACATCTGGTGGAGGTGGAGGGCTTCGTGGATGCGGGGGATGCGCGCCTGGATGCGGCCACGCTGAAGCTGGGCGAAAGCGCCACCCGCATGTTGCCCATCGGCGCCTATGCCACCCCCATCACCCTGCCCAAGGGGTGAGTTGGGGGGGGGCAAAAGCAACCTGCCCTTCTTGGAATAGGGCTGGGCTGGGGCTTGGGTGGCTTGTCACCCGCCAGTCCGCTTGAGACCGCCTGTCGCCCATGGTACTGACCATGGCTTCAATCTTATCAGGCGTTTTCCCATGACCAGCCCGCTCTTCACCCGCGTTGCCATTGTCGGCTTTGGCCTGATCGGTTCTTCGATCGCGCGGTGCGTGGCGGAATATCCGGGCTTGGCCAAGGATGTGGTCTGTATCGACCGCTCCCAGGCGGTCTGCGACCGGGTGATGGAACTGGGCATTGCGGCGGCGGCCAGCACCGATCCAGCCCTGGTTGCCACCGCCGATCTGGTGGTGCTGGCCACGCCCATCGGGGCCTTTGCGGATCTGGGGGCCATTATCGGCCCGCATCTGACACCCGGCACCATCCTGACCGATGTGGGCTCGGTGAAACAGTCGGTGGTGCGTGATATCGGCCCGCATGTGCCCGATGGCGTGCATTTCGTGCCCGGCCATCCGTTGGCCGGTACCGAACATTCCGGCCCCGATGCCGGCTTTGCCAGCCTGTTCAAGGATCGCTGGTGCATCCTGACCCCGGTGCCCGACAGCGATGCGGCGGCGGTGGAAAAGCTGGCCGCCTTCTGGCGCGGCTGTGGCAGCCAGATTGAGCTGATGGAACCGGGCCATCATGACCGGGTGCTGGCCATCACCAGCCACCTGCCGCACCTGATCGCCTACACCATCGTTGGCACGGCCACCGATCTGGAAGAACATCTGAAATCGGAAGTGATCCGGTTTTCCGCCTCCGGCTTCCGCGATTTCACCCGCATCGCCGCCAGCGATCCGGTGATGTGGCGCGACATCTTCCTGAACAACCGGGAAGCCGTGCTGGAGGTGATCCAGCGCTTCACCGAAGACCTGACCGCCCTGCAGCGCGCCATCCGCTGGGGTGAGGGGGAAAAGCTGGAAGAACTGTTCACCCGCACCCGCGCCATCCGTCGCTCGATCATCGACGCAAAGCAGGCGTGAAGCTGTAGGGCAGGGCGTTTACCCGACCACCCGCCACACCAGCGACGCCGCCAGCGCCAGCATGGTCAGCCCCACCACCCCGTCCAGCACCTGCCACGCCAGCGGCCGGGTGAACAGGGGTGTCAGCACCCGCGCACCATAGCCGAGGGCAGTGAACCAGCAGAAGCTGGCCGCCACCGCCCCGGCAATGAACAGGGGCCGCAACGCTTCCGGTTGGGCGGAACCGGCGGTGCCCATCAGCAGCACCGTATCCAGATAGACATGCGGGTTCAGCAAGGTGAAGGCGGCTGTCGTGGCCAGGGCACGCGGCAGCGTCACCCCGTCGCCCTGGGCTACCGTCATCGCCTCGCCCGTCCGCAGCCGGGCCAGGGCGCGCAGCCCGTACCAGCCAAGAAACCCAGCCCCGCCGATGGCCAGCAGGTCGGCCAGTTGTGGCAAGGCAGCCAGAAAGGCACCCACCCCAGACACACCTGCCGTAATCAGCAAGCCGTCCGCCGCCCC
This sequence comes from Niveispirillum sp. SYP-B3756, assembly GCF_009495745.1. Lineage (GTDB taxonomy): Bacteria > Pseudomonadota > Alphaproteobacteria > Azospirillales > Azospirillaceae > Niveispirillum. Next base: position 607,285 of record NZ_WIDQ01000001.1, on the reverse strand, counting down.
ACAGAACAGCACGATGGGGCCGACATGCTGTCGCCTCAACCCCTGGCGCAGCACGAACAGGTTCTGTGCGCCGATCGCCATGATCAGGGCAGCGGACAGGGCGAAGCCGGTCAGGAAAGGGGCGGGATCGTCTATCATCCCCCAGTGATAACGCCAGCAGCGCATTGCAGCAAAATTTGTTTTCTTAAATCGGTTGAGGCAATGCCTTATCCGTGATGGCCGGATATCGGCTTTCAGCAGGTTAAAACTTGCTCGGCAGCCAGCGGTCATTCATCCAGCCTTCTGCCGCCTTGGCGATCAGGTCTGGGTAATCCACCCCGTCGGGCACCAGCAGCGGCAAGCCGAAACCGTCAATCACCCGCCGCACCCCCGCATCATTCAGCACGATATTGCGGGCGCGGGCATGGCGGGCGATTTCCATTTCCTGCCCCCAGAAGTAAATCTGCCTGGGCTGGCAATTGGCGGCCATCTGCCCAACCTCCGCCAGCCGCGTATCATTCATCAGCCACAGCCAGATATCCGGCATGAGCAGGTCCACCGGCTGGTCGGGCCGATATTCATAGGCATCCCCCTGGACAATATGGATTTTCGCTTGCACGTCCGGCGGCAGCTGTTCCAGCACGCCCAATTCCCGGATAATGCCCAGCACGGTCGGATCATATTCCACCACGGTGACGCGGGTGACTGCCGGGTTCAGCGCGGTATTGGCCACTGCCCAGCCCATGCCCATGCCCATCACCACCACATGGCCCGTTGCCGCCTGACAGCCCAGCTCCTGGCTCTCCAGTTCCATCGGGCTGGTAGACATCCAGGTCTCCATCCGCCCGTCGGCCCCTCGGCGTAACAAGGCGACCATGTTCTGGCAGAAGAGGGCCGGGCTCCAATAGCCTTTGCATAAGACCATCTCGGTAATCGAGATCCGCCAGTCCGTCCGTTCGATCGGGGCATAGGTCGGGATGAACATGTTCGGCTTGTAGATATTCACTGAATGCATCCCTTGGTAGCGATGGTTCTAGGATGCCATCGCGTCTCCAAAAGGAGAAGTGCTTCGGGGTGATGGAATTTTGATTGACAGTCTTAGGATCAATATCCTATATCTGTTCTTGTCAACGCCCGAACCATGTCCATGGTGATCGGCGGCTGACGCCTCTTCGCTTCCCTGTTCTGACACTGCCGCCGGTGCCTGATAACCCGCCAGGCGCTTCTTTGCGCCCGGGGCCTGGCCGCCGGCGGATTCTTTGGGAAGTCTGCCCCAAGCCCCCGCGCCGATACCGGTCGGACGCGCCCGTCACGGGTGCCCGGCAACCGCACCCGGCCGCCCCTCCATAGGAAGGAAATCCAGAGGATGGCCATCGATATTGAAAAGGCCTTTGTGAAACAGTTCGAACGCGAAGTGCATGAAGCCTACCAGCGCCAGGGGTCCAAACTGCGCGCCACCGTGCGGTCGAAAGGCACGGTTCAGGGCGCCAGCACGACCTTCCAGAAGGTCGGCAAGGGCACCGCTTCCACCAAGGCGCGCAATGCGCCGGTGCCGGTGATGAATGTCGACCATGGCAGCGTGGAATGCCTGCTGGCCGATTATTATGCCGGCGATTGGGTCGATAAGCTGGATGAGCTGAAGACCAACGGTGACGAGCGCGGCGTCATCGCCAATGCCGGCGCCTATGCGCTGGGCCGCAAGACGGATGAGCTGATCATCGCACAGCTGGATAAGAACACCCGGCTGGCCGGGGCCGACAGCGACGGGTTGACCCGCGACAAGGTGCTGACGGCGTTCGAGCTGCTGGGCGGCAGCGACGTGCCCGATGATGGCCAGCGCTTTGCCATTGTCGGCTGGAAGCAGTGGAGCCAGTTGCTGGGGATCGAGGAATTTGCCAATGCCAATTATGTCGGTGATGGTGAGTTGCCTTGGCGCGGCACCCAGGCCAAGCGCTGGCTGGGCACGCTGTGGATGCCGCATTCCGGGCTGACGCGCACAGGCAGCGGCGCCCGGCTCTGCCACTGGTACCACCGCACCGCCATCGGCCATGCCAGCGGGGCGGATGTCGCCACCGATGTCACCTGGCATGGCGACCGTGCCGCCCATTTCGTCAACAACATGATGTCGCAGGGCGCCTGCCTGATTGATGGCGACGGCGTGGTGACGCTGGCCTGCAAGGAATAAGCGGCGGGGGCGGTGCTACCGCCCCATGCCCATCCGCTCCCTGTATCCAATGTTGAAGGAACCTGACCCATGGCCTTTCTGCCGAAAGACCTGAGCGTGCTGGCCTATGCCAATGGTTTCACGCTCTGGCACTACACCACGCAAGATGCCCATACCGCCGTGCGGGTGACGGGCTATTTCAACGCGGCCAGCCATATGCTGCGCCTGGGCGACATGATCCTGGCCAATACCGGCACCGGAGGCGCCTCTGCCGCCGGCATCCTGCTGGTCAATGCCAACAATGGCGGCACGGTCGACGTGTCTGACCTGACGCCCGTGGGGGCGGTGGATAGCGATTAAAGGGGGGCGTTGGCCCGCCGCTTATATTTGCATATCCACATCGCCTTTCCCACCGTCACCCCGGCGCAGGCCGGGGTCCAGGGGCCACAAGCGCTTTGCTCTACGATGCTGGACCCCGGCCTGCGCCGGGGTGACGGTGGTGGGGGATGGCATCCCTGCGGCCCCCCCAATAAAGGTTTCCCCCATGACCGACCCCGCCATCGGGCTGTGTGCCCGCGCCCTGATGAAGATCGGGGCGGCCCCGCTTGCCAGTTTTCAGGATGGCACGGCGGAGGCCGAACTGGCGGCCGGGCTTTATCCCGGCTGCCGTGATGCGCTGCTGGCCGCCAATGGCTGGAGCTTTGCCACCCGTCAGGCCCCCCTGGCGCGGCTGGCAGCACCCCCGCCCGCCGATTTCGCCCATGGTTTCGCCCTGCCGGATGATTTCCTGCGCGCCCTGTCGCTGGGTACCGCCGGGCGCGGGCGGGGGCTGGAATATCGTATCCAGGGGGCGGCGTTGCTCTGCGACGCGCCCGCTGTGGTGCTGACCTATATCGCCCGGGTGGCGGAGGAGACGTTCCCCGCCTTCTTCGCCCAGGCGCTGATCGCCCGGCTGGCGGCGGAATTCTGTGTGCCGCTGACCGAAAACAGCAGCCGCGCCGACAGCCTGAACCGGCTGGCGGAAACGGAATTCCGCCGCGCCCGGCAGATCGATGCCGGGCAGGACAGCCAGCCCGGCTTCACCGATTTCTCTTTGATCGAGGCCCGATTCACATGACCCGTCTCCGCCCCGTCAAAACCAGCTTTACCGGTGGCTGTGTCAGCCGCGCCCTGCTGGGGCGTGGCGATCTGCGCGCCTTTGACAATGGCGCGCTGGACCTGACCAATGTGCTGGTGGAGCCGACCGGCGGCGTCACCCGCCGGCCCGGCACGGCCTTCATCGCCAGCCTGGCGGGGCGGGGCCGGCTGGTCGCCTTCACCTTTTCCACCCAACAGACGCATCTGCTGGCCTTTACCGACCGGCAGGTCACCATCTTCGCCAATGATGCGGTGCTGGCCCGCCTGCCCACGCCCTGGACCCTGGATCAGTTGCCCGCCATCCAATGGGCGCAGAGTGGTGACGTGCTGCTGGTCTGCCACCCGGAGGTGCCGCCGCAACGGTTGACCCGGCTGGGCACTGATCAATGGCGGCTGCAACCCTGGGAATTTGTGGAGGAGGCGGGGCGGCCCCGCATCCCCTTCTTCCGCTTTGCCGAGGCGTCGGTGACGCTGACGCCGTCGGCCCTGACCGGGCGGGTGCGGCTGCGGGCGTCGGCCCCGGTTTTCGGCGTCGGGCATGAAGGCATGGCGCTGCGGGTGCATCGCCAGCCGGGGCGGATTGCCGCCGTGCGCTCCCCCACGGAGGTGGAATGGGATGTGGTGGACAGCCTGCCCCATCTGAAGCCGACGGCCGATTGGGACGAGGCCGCCTTTTCCGCCATGCGCGGCTGGCCGGTCAGCGTGGGGTTCCACCAGGACCGGCTGGTCATTGGCGGGTCGCGCGATCTGCCCAACCGGCTGTGGCTGTCTAAATCCGGCGACCTGTTCAATTTCGACCTGGGCAAGGGGGAAGATGACAGCGCCATTGAATTCGCCATCCTGTCGGATGAGGTGAACCCGATCCGCCGCATCTTCTCCGGCCGGCATTTGCAGGTCTTCACCACCGGCGGTGAATGGGCGGTGACGGGGGAACCGCTGACCCCGGCCGCCATCCGGCTGGACCGGCAGACCCGCATCGGCAGCCCGGTCAGCCGGCAAATCCCCCCGCGGGAGGTGGATGGCGCCACCATTTTCGCCGCCGCCGATGGCAGCATCCGCGAATTCCTCTGGACTGATCTGGACCGGTCCTATGCCGCCACCGACCTGTCCGTGATGGCTCGCCATCTGCTGCCCGGCACGGTGGAACTGGAACATGATGCGGGGCGTCGGCTGCTGCTGGCGGTGCAGGAAGATGGCACGCTGGCCGCGCTGACGCTCTACCGCGCCGAACAGGTCAGCGCCTGGACGCGGATCACTACCCAGGGCCGCATCCTCTCCATCGCGCTGGTGGGCGGGGTGATCTATTGGCTGGTCGAACGCGACGGGGCGGTGGTGGTAGAGGCATGGGATGCCACGCTGGGCGTGGATAGCGGCCTGACCGGATCGGTCGCCACCGCCACCAGCCGCTGGAAGGGGCTGGACCATCTGGATGGGCGCAAGGCCCGCGTGCTGGCCGATGGCAAGTTGATGCCTGACCGGCCGGTGGCGGCCGGTCGCATCCGCCTGCCGGAAGCGGCCCGCAGCATCCAGGCAGGATTGCCCTTCAGCCATATTATCGAACCCATGCCGCCCAACCCTGTGGCGGCAGAGGGACAGGGACGGCGCGCCCGTCTGCTGGCCGTGACCTTCCGTTTGAAGGATACGCCCCTGCTGCGCGCCGACCTGGGGCGGGGGCCGGTGGAAGTGCCGCTGCGGCGGACCACCGGCCCCCTGGCCGTGCCCACCCTGACCGATACGGCCCCGCCCCCCTTCACCGGAGAAAAACGCATCGCCACGCTGGGCTGGTCGCTGGACCCGGTGCGCCCGCCCTGGCGCATCATGGAGGACCGGCCGCTGCCCTTCACATTGCTGTCCGTGACCCAAGAGATGAAGGTGAATGACTGATGGCTGGTATCACCACCCCCGCCCTTTCCGCCCTGTCCGCCGTCAATACGGTCAAAAGCACCGTCAAGCAGGTGCGCGACCTGACCGGGGCGACGGACCGTAAGGCGGAAAAGCAGTTGGCCGAACGCCAGCAATCGGACCTGAACAGCCTGCGCGCCCGCCAGGATGCGGATACCACCGCTTTACGGGCCAATGTGCAGAACCAGGCCGACCAGATCGCCACCAACTCGGCATCCGACGAACGCAAACGCCAGCGCGCCCTGCGCCGTGCCGTGGGCCGCACCCGGGCACAACTGGGGTCACAGGGGATTTCCACCGCCGATGGGTCGGGGGAGGCGATCCTGCTGGGCCAGACGCGGGAGGCGGAGGAGGAAAAGGCCGACGCCGACCGCCTGAATGCCCTGCGCATCAAGGCGCTGGAACAGCAGGAACAGAGCGAATATCAGCGCAACCTGCTGGAACTGTCGGAGCTGCAGGAACGCCAGCGGCTCGAGCGGCTGGCGCGGCGGTAGGGGTTTGCGTTGAGTTCATCCTCCGTGTGGGCCGAACAGCGCCATCGGCACAAACACCAGATCGAAGCCCAGATTGAATGCTAGGAAAACCGATGGCGCGTATCGGATACGCCAACCTTCCTCCCGCCCGAAACGCAGGCGCTGAAAAATGGCGCTGATAGCGATGCCGACTAAGGTGGAGGGAAATATGTATCCGGCATTTATTGGATATTCTTTTTCTAGAAAATACAAAAATCCACAATTGGATAAGAAAATAGAAAAATTTAATATAAAAAATGATATTTTGGATTCTGGTTTCATCATTCCATTGTCTCCGTATTGAAGCCGCGGAGATTCAGTTCTCTGTCCATTTTCTGCAAATAAACGCTGTAATATCGATTTGTTAAAATGGACATATATGTGGTGTGTGCAACCACTGCTCCCGCGAATTTTCCCAAACGGTTCAAAGCAATAGCAGTTGGCGTGGCAGCAGTGACGTTTGAGGTAACACTCGTAACATCAGCAACCCCCTGGAAAGCAGCATGGTACGCCAAGACGTCACGAGTCTCCAAAAGCGCTGGGAATGCCCAGGGAGAGCGGAAAACGTCTCGCATCAATGACAACAGCCGCGCCGATATGGCGATCATGTTCCGATCCCTCTGCAGTGCGGCAGTCTCCTCCGCAAGATTTCGTAAGTCAGCCGTATCCAGGCGGCGCAGATAGAGCATCCGCCTCAAGAGCGGCATTATTCTGGGGTCATCGAAGCCCGGTGGCGGCGATGCTTCGATGGGGATGAGTTCAATGAGAAAAATCCGAATGGGCTTCAGATAGAATATGTGCAGAAGCTCCTGATCAGACACTGACCTATAGGGTCCAGGGCCAGTCAATATGGGCATCTGCTTTTCTCCAGTGAGAAATTGCCTGATGTCTTTCTCCTCTCTGGCGGTTCTCCGTTCAACCGTTCAGCAGCGGTAATCTGTTTGGGCGAAGACGCCATCTTGGGGATGGCGGATTCTTTCGCCGCGTTTCATCGACGGCCTTGTGGCGGTCGTTCCCTTACAAGCCAACCAGGAATCCCCCCATGACAACCGACACAATCCCCGTGCCGGCGGTGAGCCCGCGCGTGCATTATCTGGCGGATGGCGTGGCCAGCCGCTTTGCCTTTGCCTTTCCCGTCTATGCGGCGGCGGACCTGACCCTGCATCTGGATGACGCGCCCATCACCATGGGCTACAGCCTGGATGGGCTGGGGGAACCGGGTGGCGGGGCCGTGACCTTCGCCACCCCGCCGGCAGCCGGCAGCCGCATCACCATTCAACGCCGTGTCTCGCTGGACCGGCAGGCTGATTTCCTGGAAAGCGGGGCGATTTCTGCCCGCAGCCTGAACAGCCAGTTGAACCGGCTGACCGCCATGGTGCAGCAACTGGCCGCTGACCAGGACAAGATGCTGAAACTGGCCGCTACCGATCTGCCGGCCTCCCCCCTGTTGCCGGGGCGGGATGTGCGGGCCGGCAAGGCGCTGGGCTTTGACGAGGCCGGCAACCCGGTGGCGCTGGGCCTGGATGCCCTGCCGACCACCGCCCAGGCCAGCGCCCATGGGGCGGGTGCCGTGGCCCGCCCGGTGGCGGACAAGCTGCGCGATCTGGTCTCCGTGCGGGATTTCGGGGCCGTCGGTGATGGGGTGGCCGATGATACGGGGGCCATCCTGGCCGCACTGGCCGCCCATCGCTCCGTCTTTCTGCCCGCCGGCACCTATCGCACCAGCGCCACCATCACGCTGGGCTATGGCCAGACGCTCTATGGGGAGGGGGAGGGCAGTGTGATCCAGGCGCGCGCCACCGCCTATGACCCCGTCAACCTCCCAGAATATCCAAGCCAATTCAACGCGGTGGAGATGGTGGACGGCTATGCAGCACTCCGCAACCTGCGCATTGTCGGCGGGGCATCGGGCGTGAAGATCTATGGCCGCCAGGGGCCGGCGGTGAAGAATGTGGTGGAGAACATTTCCATCTGGGACAGCCTGATCGGGCTGGTGCTGGATGGGTATGACGATACCAACCGCCCCTGTTACTGGAACCATATTGCCCGCGTGCTGGTGGCCCGCCCCGCCCTGCATGGTGTGCTGTTGACGGTGGAAGGCGATGGCGACACGCCCAATGCCAACAAGTTCCAGGATATCCGTGTCTACAGCCTGTCCGCCCCCATGAGCGGCTGCGGCTTCTTTGTTTCCGCCGGGCGGTTCAACAATGCCTTCACCGATTGCGAGGCCAACCTGCATCCGGGTGCTGAAGCCTGTATGCGGCTGGGGGCGGCGACAGACCAGAATCTGATCGTCAATTTCTATGCGGAAAGCTTAGGCGCCTTGCCGGGCATTCGTATTGATAATGGCAGCCAGAATAGCGGCATCGTCAACCTGTTCAGCGCCACCGCCGGCCAGCCCATCTGGGATCCGACGGGCAAGCGCGCCTATACTGCCGTCAATGCCGGCTATCCGCTGCGCAACCTGTTGAAGGAAACCCACATCACCGACCTGCGGGTGGAGGGGTTCAGCGTCGACACCACCTATGTGGAGCCGGACGCCGGCGGGCTGGTGGATGCGGCTCTGACCTCCACATCCCATCTGGTATCGGCTTTCGGGGGAGAGGTGGAATTCCGCCTGCCCGCCGCCAGCACGGCCAATGGCCGGATGTTGACCATCAAGAAGACCGATGCCAGCGCCAACCCGGTGCGGGTGACGGAACTGGGCGGGCCGGGGCCGGATGGCAGGCCGGTGGTGCTGGCCAGCCGTTATGACAGCGTGTCGGTCATTTCCAACGGGGCCAACTGGTGGGTGACGGGCGGCACGGCCCAGCCCGGCAATGCGGAATTCCGTGATGTGGGCGGGTTGTTTGAACCTGATTTGGCCAAGTCGCTCTATCTGGTCAGCGGCGGCGATGGCGATGTGGAGGTGCGCCTGCCCAGCCCATCGGCCACCCAGGCGGTTGGCCGTAGCCTGACCATCAAAAAGGCCGATGACAGTGACGGCGTGGTGACGGTGACAGCCGCCAGCGGCACCGGGCCGGATGGCCGCGTCTGGCGGCTGGGCAAGCGCTATGAATATGTGCGGGTGTTTTCCAACGGGGCCGGCTGGTGGGTGACGGCCGCCAGCCGCAGCCCGGCCCCGCTGCATTTCCATGAAGCGGCGGGCCTGTTCCAGCCCGATCTGGGGGCAGCATTCTATCTGGTATCGGCCTATGCCGGCCCGGTGGAAGTGCGCCTGCCGGCACCGGCAGAGGGCAATAGCGGCATCGCCGTCACCATCAAGAAGACCGACCCCGGCAGCCACCCCGTCACCATCAGCAGCGGCGATGGCACCACCGGGCCGGATGGCGGGCGGGTGACGCTGGCGGCCCAGTATGACGGGGTGGTGGCGCTCTCCAACGGGGCGGCCTGGCATCTGGTCGGGCGCTGCCGATGACAGCGCCCCCGCCTGAGACGCTGGATTTCCAGCAATTCGTCGCGGCGTGGAATGGGGAACAGGGGATGGGCACGCCGGCCCTGCACGCCGATATTTGCCAGTGGCTGGAGGCGCAATGGCGGCAGGGAAGGCGGGAATTGCTGCTGCTGGCCTTCCGCGACAGCGGCAAATCCACCCTGATCGGCCTGTTCTGCGCCTGGCTGCTCTATCTGGCGCCGGATCGGCGGGTGCTGGTGCTGGCTGCCGATTATCATCTGGCGAAAAAGATGGTCCGCACGGTCAAGCGGGTGGTGGAGCGCCACCCCGCCTGCCAGGGCCTGAAACCCGCCAAACCGGAACTCTGGGGATCGGAGGAATTCATCATCGCCCGTGACCGGGTGGGGCGCGACCCCTCCATGGCGGCCAAGGGGGTGACAGCGAACTTCACCGGATCACACGCCGATATCGTGGTCTGTGATGATGTGGAGGTACCCAACAGTGCCAATACCAGTGGCAAGCGGGCCGAGTTGCGTCAACGCCTGGCGGAAATCGCCTATGTGCTGTCGCCGGGGGGCCTGCTGCTCTATATCGGCACGCCGCACACCTTCCATTCCATCTATAGCCACGCGCCCTGTGCGGAGCTGGGGGAGGAGGTGCCGTTTCTGGACGGGTTCGCCCGGCTGGAAAAGCCGGTGCTGACGGCGGATGGCCAGTCCGCCTGGCCGGAACGCTTCCCGCCCGACGCCATTGAACGTATCCGCCGCCGCAGCGGGTCCAACAAGTTCACCAGCCAGATGCTGCTGATCCCGGTCTCCACCGAGGATGGGCGGCTGGAGCCGGAACGGCTGCAAACCTATGAGGTGGAATTGCAGATCATCCAGGCCGGTGGGGAAACCCGCTTCCGGCTGGCGGACCGTGCCTTGCGCACTTTGCGGCTCTGGTGGGATCCCGCATTGGGAACCCGCCGCCGCAATGCCCGCAAGGCCGGTGACGGCAGTGTCGCCGTGTTGCTGGGCGAGGACGGCAGGGGCCGGTTCTTCCTGCACCGCATCCGCTATCTGGCGGTGCCGGCGGGGATGGAGAAACAGGCCGGGGCCGTGCAATGCGGCCAGATCGCCGACATGGTGGCGGAATTTGCCATCCCCAATGTGCATGTGGAGGCCAATGGCATCGGCTCCTTCCTGCCGGAAACCCTGCGCGGGGTGCTGACGGAACGCGGGCTGAAGGCGCGGGTGGTGGCCGAAATCTCCAACCGGCCCAAGGCAGAACGCATCCTGTCGGCCCTGGATGCCCCGCTTTATCGCGGTGACCTGTTCATCCATGACAGCGCCCGCGACACGCCTTTTCTGGCGGAAATGCGGGAATGGCGCCCTGGCGGCAAGGGCCATGATGATGGCTTGGACGCCGCCGCCGGCGCCATCCTGGCCTGCCCCCCGCAACTGCCGGAAAACCGGTCGGCCCGGTCTCTGGTGGTGGCTGCGGGGGATTTTGCGGTGTGACGGGGGGCTTTCCACTCATCAACCGTCATTCCCGCGCAGGCGGGAATCCAAGCAACAGTGCCATTCTCTCACCGGTCTCTGATGGAAGCGTTTGATGGATTCCCGCCTGCGCGGGAATGACGGTGGGAGAGTCTGAAAGGCTGAGCAATTCGCCCGACGAGAGTGTTTTAGCGCCTTTTCCAACACAACTATCCCGATCAGGAGTCCCCCAAAATGAACCCCGCCCCCACCCTTGATCTGATCTGGTGGATCACCGCCATTGAACTGCCGGCGCTGGCCGGGCTGTTCTGGCTGGTGCAGCAGACGCGCAAGGATAATGAACAGGCCCTCGACCCGCTGCGGCGGGGGCTGGAAACCACCTCGGCCCAACTGCGTGAGGCGCTGGCCGCCTATAAGCTGGAAGTGGCCAAGAATTATGCCTCCATCGCCGATGTGAAGGCGCTGGAAGATCGGTTGACCAGCCATCTGCTGCGCATCGAAACCAAGCTGGATGGCCGTCTGGCCGATGGCGGTGTGCGATGAGCCGGCCTTGCCTCGTCCCCGATACCGCCCCACCCGCCCCGCCGCCGCGCGCGATCGGCAGCGACCCAGCCGATGAACTGGCCCGTTCCATCTGGGCCACGGCGGCGGCGCTGGGCGTGCGGGCGATGGAGGCGCTGGCCGCCATGGCAGTCAACCGGGCGCGGTTGCTGGGCGTCAGCCCCGGCCATGTGGCGCGCGATGGGGAATTGTTCGCCTGCCGGCTGCCCTTTCATCCGCTGCATGGTGCCATGATGCAGTCGACCAGCCATAACCCAACCTTCGCCATGGCCCTGCGCATTGTCCGGCGGGCCATGAACCCGGCCCCCGGCCAACCCGATCCCAGCCGGGGGGCCACCTGTTTTCATGCCAGCGGCGATCTGCCGGCCTGGGTGGCGGCAGCCAGCCCGGTGGCGGAAATATCAGGCATCCTCTTCTATGTAATGCAGCCTGAGTCACAGCAATAATGCATAAAAGAAAACGCCGCTGGGGTGGCGAACCCCGGCGGCGTTAAGGTCAGAACAGGGAGAGAAGAGAGACTACGAGAACAGGAACACAAAACCGCGCTGAAGGTTGCATCAATCAGCGGCGCGCAACATGGCAGTGTAAACCGCCATCGCCGCCTCGATGCTGATGCTGCCGGCCTGCGCGCCTGCCGTCAGCATTTCCTGGGTAGGTTTGACCGGAACGGCCGTCAGGCCACGAATGCCCATCTGCTCCACCTCGTTCAACGCCTGGCGCATACGGTCGCTCAACGCGGCGTCATTCACGGCATGAAGGGAACGGGCGGCATCTTTCATCGTGGCATTCCTTAATTTGGCGCTGTTCGGTCGGCCATTGGCCATGACTGAACTATATGCTGATAAACCCGTTCATTACTACTATTCGGACGTATAGAGGTCCGATATCCTCACCCGACATTCGTACAGGGGGCCTGTTGCAACCGTGATCGGGGGGTTAAATCCACCCCGGTCGATCCCGCCACCGGTCTGGCGAAATGAACGCATTATAGCTAGGGTGTCGGTCGCATCCGGAACAGCCCCGCCTGATTGGACAAAATGGCTCACCCCATCTTTCACATGTGCCGCAGCCTGGAATGGCAGGCGGCCCAGACCGCCGGCCGCTATAATGGCTCCTCCCAGGATCAGGCGGATGGTTTTATCCATTTCTCCACCGCCACGCAGTTGCCGGAAAGTGCCGCCCGTCACCGCACGGGCCAGACAGGATTGCTGTTGCTGACCGTGGATGCGGATGCCTGCGGCGATGCCCTGAAATGGGAAGCCTCACGCGGGGGGCAACTGTTCCCCCATCTTTACGGCCCGCTGCTGCCGGGTGCGGTGCTGCGGGTCGATCCGCTGCCGCTGGGCGATGATGGCCTGCATATCATGCCGGCCCATGTGGCCGATGCTGCCGCCGGGGAGGCTGTGTGATGGCCGGTTTCAACCTTTATCATCTGGCCCGCCCGCTGCTGATGGCGATGGATGCGGAAAAAGCCCATAACCTGACGGTCAAGGCGCTGAAGACCGGCCTGCTGCCCCCCTTGGGCGGGCGCGATCCGGCCGTGCTGGCCGCCCGTGTCTTCGGGATTGATTTCCCCAACCCCGTTGGGCTGGCCGCCGGCTTTGACAAGAATGCCGAGGTGCCGGACGCCATGCTGGGGCTGGGCTTCGGTTTTGTTGAATGCGGCACGGTCACGCCGCGCCCGCAGGAGGGCAACCCCAAGCCCCGGCTGTTCCGGGTGCCCAACGTGCGCGGGGTGATCAACCGGTTCGGCTTCAACAATGCCGGGCTGGATGTCTATTGCACCCATCTGCGCCAGCGCCATGGCCGCCCCGGCATCGTGGGCGGCAATGTCGGCAAGAACAAGGAAACGGCGGACGCCGCCACCGATTATGTCGCCTGTATCGAACGGGTGGCCCCGCTGGTGAATTATCTGGTCGTCAATGTCTCCTCCCCCAACACGCCGGGCCTGCGCACGCTGCAATCGCGCGACGCACTGGCCCATCTGCTGGGCCAGTGCCTGGAAGCGCGCACCCGGTCGGGCACGCGCCCGCCGCTGCTGCTGAAGGTGGCACCCGACCTGACAGAGGAGGACAAGGCCGATATTGCCGCGGTGGTGCTGGACAGCGGCATTGACGGGCTGATCGTCTCCAACACCACCCTGGCCCGCCCGGCCGAGATTCCGGCGGAACTGGCATCCCAGGCCGGCGGTCTGTCGGGCGTGCCGCTGATGGCGCCCTCCACCCGCGTGCTGGGCGAGTTTTACCGCCTGCTGGGCGGGCGGCTGCCGCTGGTGGGCGTGGGCGGTATTGCCTCAGGCGCTGATGCCTATGCCAAGATCCGCGCCGGGGCCAGCCTGGTGCAGTTCTATTCCGCCATGGTCTATGAAGGGCCGGGGCTGGTGGGCCGGGTCAAGGCGGAGCTGGCGCGCCTGCTGGCTGCCGATGGTTACCTCACGGTGGCGGAAGCCGTGGGGGCCGATCATCGCGCACCCCGCCGCACGGCACAGGAATAGGCCCCGCCCATGCGCTGGTTCCGCCACCTTGTCTTTGCCGGTGTTTATGTGGCCCTGGCCGTTACCGTGGCGCTGACCCTGCCCTTGTCGGTGGAGGGGATGGACCGGCATACCGGCATCCTGTTCGGGCTGGTCATCCTCACCTTTGGCGGGCTGCTGCATGAATTCTGGGCCCGCCAGGATGCCCAGGAACGCAATGACCGCCGCCTCTGGCACCTGCGCGAACAGCAGGAAGAGGTGATGGAGATGGTGGCCGCCCTGGAACGCCGGCTGGAGGATGGCCAGCCCCTGGTCCGGGGGGAGGTGCAGGCCGTGCTGTCGGAGGCGCGGGTGCTGGAACAGCTGGCCGGCCAGCTGCCGCCGCTGCGCAGCGCCCCGGCCGAGCCGCCCCCCGCCCCCCGGACCGCCGCCGCCCCCGCCCGGCCGCCGCTGACGGCCATGCCGGCGCCGGTCTCATCCTATCCGCCCCCGGCGGCCGATGCCGCCGCCATCCTGGATCAGGTGCGCGATGCCCTGCGCACCGACAAGGTGGATATCTTCTTACAGCCCGTGGTCAGCCTGCCGCAGCGCCGGCATCGCTATTACGAGCTGTTTTCCCGCATCCGGGCGGGGGAGGGGGCGGATGGCAAGCCGCTTTACCTGCTGCCCGAACAATATCTGGGCGTGGCGGCAGAGGCGGGGCTGATCGCCACCATCGACAATCTGCTGCTGTTCCGCTGCATCCAGCTGGTGCGGGAAACGGAGAAGCGGCACCAGAATGTCGGCTTCTTCTGCAACATCTCCGCCGCTACGCTGAACGATGCCGGCTTCATGCGGGAATTTGTCTCCTATATGGGGCAGCATCCCGATCTGGCCTCCAAGCTGATTTTCGAGCTGAGCCAGGATCAGTTGATGCAGGGCGGCCTGTTTGCCACCGGCTTTCTGGATGGGCTGCGGCGGCTGGGCTTTCGCTTTTCCATGGATCAGGTCTGGCGGCTGGATATGGACTGGTCGGAACTGGCCCGCCACGATATCCGCCATGTGAAGCTGGATGCCGCCCGCCTGCTGGACCCGGATGGCCGTTTCGCCGACCCGCGTGCGGTGCGCGACCTGCGCCAGGAACTGGACCGGGCCAATATCGACCTGATCGTGGAAAAGATTGAAACCGACGCCCAGCTGATCGAGCTGCTGGACCTCTATATCGATTTCGGCCAGGGCTATCTGTTCGGCGAACCGCGATTGGCCAAGAAGCAGGGATAATGCCAACGGTCATGGCTCTTGGAGGTCATAAATTCCCTCCGTGTCTGTCCGGAAACTTAGGGTGTTTTGCGAAGCCTTGCCACGTCACCACCGTCATTCCCGCGAAGGCGGGAATGACGGTTAAGGGGCTGGAAAGTCGTCAGAAGTTCATGGGCGGACTTTCAGTGATCGGACGGGGTGCCGTTATGCCAGGGTACGCGGGAAGCTCGCTCGCATAAGCGCGCCCCGCCCCTGGCGGGTGGCTGCCAACCACTCGCATCTGCCATGCCGTACCCGGCCTTGTCGTGGGAACGGGCAAGGGCCACCCTTCCGGCCATTATCCAACCTCCAGCCGGAAGCACGCATGACCGCCCTGCCGCTGATCGACGGACTGTCCGCCATCGTTGACCGTTATGACGGCTTCATCCTGGATCTCTGGGGCGTGATCCATGATGGAGTCCGGCCTTATCCCGGTGTCGTCCATTGCCTGACGGAGCTGCGCAACCGGGGCAAGCGGGTCTGCCTGCTGTCCAATGCCCCCCGCCGCGTGCCGGCCGCCGTGGCCAAGCTGAATGATATGGGTGTGGATGTTGACCTCTATGACGCGATCTTCACCTCTGGTGAGGCGACGTATGAGGCGTTGCTGGACCCGCCGGACGAATGGCACCAGGGGCTGGGCCGCAACCTGTTCCATATCGGCCCGCCGCGCGACAATGATGTCTATGAGACCTTGCCCAATCGCCGCCGGGCCCATACGCCCGATCAGGCGGATTTCGTGCTGAATACCGGCATTGATGATTTTGACGAGACGCTGGCCGATTACGAACCCGTGCTGACCGCCTGTGTGGAGCGCCGCCTGCCGATGCTCTGCGCCAACCCCGATCTGGTGGTGGTGGTCGATAACAAGCTGGTGATCTGCGCCGGGGAGCTGGCCCGCCGTTATGAGGATCTGGGCGGGGAGGTGCGTTACCACGGCAAGCCCCACGCCCCCGTCTATCGCCGCTGCTTCCAGCTGCTGGGCGATCTGGCACCGTCGCGTATCCTGGCGGTGGGCGACAGCCTGCGCACCGACATTGCCGGTGCCAATGAAGCCGGTATCGATGGGTTGCTGGTGACCGGTGGCATCCATCGGGAGGAACTGGGGGCGAATTGGGGCAGCCATCCCGATCCGCAGTCCCTGGGGCAACTGGTGGAAACCAGCGGCCACCGCCCTGTGGCGGCGATTCCGGGCCTGCGCTGGTAATATCAAGTTGCGATGAGGTCAACTCATCGCAACTTGGTACGGCGACGACTGCCGCCGCGCCGCGCGTGCGGCGTAGCCAAGCCAGCGGATGCTGGCGCCGGCGATTTCATGCCGCTGACGTAAGGGAAGCGCTTTCAAGGGCGGTGATACCGAGCAAGGATATCACCGCCCTCTATCTTTGACGAATTCGTTTCTTTTTTGGATATTATTTCCGACCCAAGCGGATAAGCCCTCTCGGGCCGATGGGTCTTCTTTGCTACCCTTCGTCGAAAATGCACAGGGCTTGACGGAAAGTGGTTGAATATCCCGCCGTTGTGCCGAATGGCGCCTGCTCCTCAGCCAGTCCGGCCACCGGAATTGGCTGCGACGCGGTACGGAAATAAGACAGGATGAAGATGCGCAGCGCTGCCGTCAGCGCGCTGTCCCCGCGTCGCCCATCGATCATGGTGACGATCTCGTGCACGCCGCGGGCTTCCCGCCGGCAGATATCCGCCAGACTATCCCATAAAAGCGGCTCCATCCGCACAGAGGTACGGCGGCCCCCCACAACCACATTGCGGCACACGGCACGCATCGATTCCGGGGCGACATCATCGGGTTGAGACGGGGGGCGACGCTTGGCTGCCATACGGGGACCGTCCGTCCTATTTTCAAGGGTGGTTCACAGTTGTGCGGAACATATTGAATCTACTTGTATGTGACAATGGGTTGTCGAAGGTATTATGACGCTGTCTGGTCATAAGACATTTCCTATGTGGAAATGTTCCCCGCCCTGTGGGTGACAATCCGGGGCGATGGCGTCGAAATTTCATCTGCCTTTGGCGCATCTCTGCATCCCGGACATGGACACCGTGCCCGGCTGCGCCTAGTTTATCGCCCATGAGGGACGAGCCATACGATAGCGACCCGGCCCTGGACGCCGACTGGAACTCCATCGCGCTGCGGGGCGGGGTGGCCAGCCTGCGCGTGCCGGCCAGCTGGCAGCGCCTGTCACGCGATGATGGCGGGCTGGCTTTCCAGTCGCCGGGGGCGAATCCGGTCGACCTGCTGGTCTCCGTCACCACCTATCGCAATCCTTATGGCGTCCATGCGGATGAGGCCATCCAGTATCTGGACCGGGAGAATGTGCTGCCACGCGGCATTGTCCCGTCGGACGATGAAGGCCCGGCAGGGGATGAGGAGCGGCGCTGGGTTGCCTATGCCGTGGCCCAGCCGCCCGATCGGCAGATTTTCGTCTGGAAGGTGGCGGATTTCCAGCCGCCAGACCATGTGCGCGTCGTCTCCCTGCAATTGCATGTGCCGGCCCTGTCCAGTGCGGCACCCGACCTGGGCGCCCTGATCGACCGGCTGGGGGAGGAGGCGGCGCGCATCAAGTTCCACCCGGCCCCCGTGCAGGGGCCGGTGCAGCGCGTCACCATGCGCAATGTCAGCCATGGGGATCAGGTACGGTTCCGCCTGCCCTGGGATTGGGTGAGTGTGCGGGAAGAGGAACTGACCCTGTTCCATCGGGAAGAGACGGGCAGCGGCACGCTGCGCGTCGCCGTCCATGGCTTCAATCATGAAGGGCCGGAAGCCCAGCTGCTGGCCCGTACCGTGCTGCGCCAAACGGCGGAGCAGTTTGCCGAAGGGCCCGATGGCCGTGTCGGCCATGGCAGCCTGGAATGGCTGGAACATGGGGAGGTGATGGCCCGATTCGTCACCGACGGGGAGGAGGATGGCGAGAAATTACGCTTCTTCCTCTGGCTGCGGGGCGTGGCACAGGAAGGCCAGACCATCGTTGCCCTGTTCAGCTTCGCCTATCCGCTGGCCGCCTGCGGGGGAGAGCGGGAGAGCACGCTGGTGACCATGCTGGAACGGGAAATCCGTCAGGCCATGATCGGCCCCGCCAGCGAGGAAGAGGGGGATGGCGATGATCTTGCCGCTGCCATTCCCGGCATGGATGGCGGCGGCTTCAGTCTGGCCGACCTGCTGGATGTCGATGATTGCGACGATATGGATGAAGAGGATGACGATGCCGATCCGTCGCCCCCCTTCTTCCCCAGCTCCTATGAAGAGGGGCTGCTGGATGAGGAGGATGAGGACGAGGAGGATGACGACGACGATGATGAGGGGGATGAGGGCGGGCCGATCGGCAATGCGTGACACCAAGTTGCCATGGAGTGAACTCATCGCAACTTGGTAATGCGGCGACCGCCGCCGCGCGGCCCATGCCGCGTGAAGCCAAGCCAACGGATGTTGGCGCCGGTGATCAAGGCAAATGAGCCCGCCCCCCCCCCGGCTCAACAGAGCAGCATCGCCTCCTGTTCGATCAGCAGCCGCACCGGCGCACCGGCGGCCTGTTCCGGCGGTTGGTCATCGAAATGGATGATGCCCAGCAGCCGTCGATCCCCGTCGCCGCAGCCGAATGGCAGCAGCAGCCGGCTGTAACGGATTCCCAGGCCGCCGGGCAGTTCCACCCGCACCCGGCTCCAGTTCGGGCGGGCGGCGCCATGGGCGCGCAGGTAAGAGGCGGCGGCCCCCTCGAAGGCCGGCATCAGCCCCGTATCTATGTCCCGCCCGGTTGCGTCCGTTCCGCTGAACCGCGTCAGCGCGCTGCCATATAGGGTGAAGCGGGGCATGGAACCATCGCGGGGAAACCGCACCATCAGCAGATGGGCCAGCCAGGGCCGCAACGGGGCGATCAGATCGCCATTCCAGACCGGCAATCCATCGTCCAGCCGGGGCAATTGCCGCCACCAGGGCAACAGCGATTGCAGCACCGGCAGTCGTGCCGGTTCGCCGGTTTGCAAGGGGGGCTGCGGCGCGCGCTGAGACGCGGCTGCTCTCCCCATCATTTCGTGTGCAGCCATGAAAGCGGCCTATCTCTTCAAAGGTGATGGATGGTGCCTGTCAGACGGGGGCCTGTCCACTGCATCCATGCACCAAAGGGATAGGTGGGCTGCGTTCGGTGGGGATTCCGCGCTGACCGCAGGGGTTTCCGGTGGAAAATCCTAGGCGTGATGGCCGCGCTGACGGATATCCTGCACAAACCGTTCGATCTCGCGGTTCAGGTCGGCGGAAAGGCTGCCCAGATTGCCGATCCAGTCTTCGATTCCATCGGCGGAACGCAGGGTGGCAGTCGCCCCGCTGGAAATTTCCTTTACCCTTTCAGAGGCGCGCCGGGCCGCCTGGGCGGCGGCACCGGCATTGTGCCCCACCTCCCGGATGGCCTGTGATTGCTGGTGAACGGCGCCGGCAATAGCGCTGGCATTGCCGTTCACCGCATCAATGGTGCTGGCCACCCGGCCGATGCTGGCCACAGCCTGGGCGACATTGGCCTGCAGGCGGCCGATCTGCTCCCCGATCTCATCGGTGGCGCGGGCGGTCTGGTTGGCCAGCGCCTTCACCTCGGTGGCCACCACGGCGAAGCCCTTGCCGGCATCGCCTGCCCTTGCCGCCTCGATGGTGGCATTCAGGGCCAGCAGGTTGGTCTGGCCGGCAATGTCATTGATCATGGCCACGATGTCGCTGATCTGGGTGGCGGCGGTGGAAAGCCCATCGACCACCTGCCGGGCCGCCAGCGCCTCGCGCGCGGCCTCCTGGCTGGTGCGGGCGGCACCGGTCACCTGCTGGGTGATCTCCCCGCTGCTGGCATCCAGCTGCTGCGCCGCCCCGGCGGCGGATTGCACATTGGTGGCGGCCTGATCGGCATCGCCGGCGATGCTGGTTGCGGCACCTTCGGCCTGTCGGGCCTTGCTGGCCATGTCGGCGGACAGGGTACGCAACTGCGCGATGCCTTCCCCGATCTGCCGTACCGTGTCACGTACCCTTGCCTCAATGGCGTCCGCCACGCCCAGCAGCAGACGCTGCTGTTCCGCCTGCGCGGCGGTGGCGCTGGCGGCCTGACTGGCCTCCAGCGCCTGCTTATCCACGGCCTGCGCACGGAAAAAGTTGGTGGCCTCGGCCATCTGCTGCAGCTCGTCGCCGCTGGTCAGCACCGGTACGCCCGTGTCCAATCGTCCTTGGGCCAGGTGGCGCATGGCCGCTGTCAGGCGCCGAACTGGCCGAATGATGCTGAGCCCCACCAGAAGCAATGCCAGGGAAACCAGCACCAGGGTAGCCAGATAGCTGATGCCGACCAGCAAGCTGGACCGGGCGATCCAGCTTTCCTGCTCCGCCCGCGCTTTGGCCAAGTCCGACTGGATCAGGTTGTTCAGATTGCCCAACTCGTCATTCAGCGTGGCCGCGGCGGCATCGATTTCATCGTCCAAGGCGGCGAAGCGGGCATCGTCAGCACCTGTTTCCACAGCAGGCACCAGCCCTTCCAGCAGGGCGCGGCGCAACACAGCTAACTGTTCGGCGGCCGCGCGGATAGCAGCCGCTTCCCCGCTTGCCATGCTCTGGCGCTGCCAGTCGGCAATGTGGGTGGAAAGCTGGCTCAGTTCTTGATTGATGATCTTGCGCCGCTCATCGTCGACACGACCATCGGTGCGGTCGACGATGATATCCATGGCCACCAGCGCCAGTTCCAGCGCACTGCGCCGCGCCGCCTCCACCTCGGCCACCTGGGCCTGCCGGCTGTTGGTCTGGCTGATCTTGTCCGCCAGCACCCCATGCATCCAATAGGTGCTGACACTGATGACACTCAGCCCCGCCAGCGCGATGCACCAGACAAGCAATAACTTGCGACGGATGGTCCAATGCATGGTGCCTCTCTCGCGTTCCGTCGCCCGGTCAGGGCTTCAACAAAATGTCCAATGGAGGTGGGAGAGGTTATCGCGCCCGCTGGCGCACTTGTAGATATGCTTCGGGATATTACTGGTTTTGTTGTCACCCATTCCCAGGGCTCGTGCGCAAAACGACAACACCCCGCCGGACAGCATCCGGCGGGGTGTTGCGCATCAGTCCCGAAAGGGAGTGATGAATTACTCGGCGATGGAACGGCCGTTCTTCATGCCGCGGCCCGTGGTGCGCTCGGCGATACGGGCGGACTTGCCGGTCAGGCCACGCAGGTAATACAGCTTGGCGCGACGGACCTGACCCTTGCGGACCAGCTCGATGCTGTCCAGACGCGGGCTGTACAGCGGGAACACGCGCTCCACACCTTCGCCGTAGGAGATCTTGCGGACGGTGAAGCTGGAATTGATGCCGGCGTTCTTGCGGGCGATCACGACACCTTCGTAAGCCTGAATACGCTCACGGGTACCTTCGGTCACCTTCACGTTCACCTTCACGGTGTCGCCGGGGGAGAAGGTCGGGATCTTCTTGCCTTCGGACAGCTTGGCAACCTGTTCGGCTTCCAACTTCTGCAGAATGTTCATCATACTCATCCTTCACTGCTGCCGCTGTTCCCGTCCGGGGATACAACGGCTGTTGTTGGCTCGGCCGCTACCCTGCGGGTGCGGCGTTTCTTCACCTTTGGGACCGGGCGGCTTTCCAGATAGGCAGACCACAGGTCAGGCCGTCGGGCCGCTGTGATCTGTTCTGCCTGTTCGAGCCGCCAGGCCCGGACCTTCTCATGGTGGCCGGAAAAAAGGACTTCCGGCACCGCACGGCCATTCCAGACGGGTGGCCGTGTATAATGGGGGTACTCTAACAATCCCCGCTCAAAACTCTCTTCCCCTGCCGTCTCCACGTTGCCCATGACGCCCGGCAGCAGCCGGACCACGGCGTCGATCAGACAGAGGGCTGCCGGTTCACCACCGGACAGCACGAAATCACCCAGAGAAACCTCCTCCAGGTGATGTTCCTCGATGACCCGCTCATCCACCCCTTCATACCGCCCGCACAGCAATGTGACGGACCCTTCCTGCGCGATCTCTCGCACAAGAGCCTGATCCAGCACGCGACCGCGCGGGGAGAGGTAGACAAGCCGACCCCGTTTGATGCCTTTGGCTTCCTGACGGGCCAATGCTTCCCGGATGGCTGCATCCAGCACATCCGCCCGCATCACCATGCCAGGGCCACCGCCGAACGGGGTGTCGTCCACGGAGCGATGCTTATCGCGCGCGAATTCGCGGATGTCCAGCGTTTCCAGCGCCCAGGTGCCGCGTTCCAGCGCCTTTCCGGCCAGTGAAAGCCCCAATGTGCCCGGAAACATCTCCGGGAACAGGGTCAAAACACTGACATGGAAGGCGGGCTGTTCAGCCGGCGTATGGGGGCTTTGCACGTCGGACATGGGATCAACGGGCCTCGCCCGTCTCCTCCGCTGCTTCTTCGCCCGAGTCGGTCACTGCCGGTTCATCATCCAGGTCCAGCTTGCCGCCCATTTCCGCCAGCTCTTCCGGGTCCGGCTTGGCCGGGGTGAAGAGGTTGACGGGCGGCGATACCAGCACGCGGGACGCCTTCACATCCACCAGCGGCACGCAGGCACGGCTGAAGGGGATGAAGACAGTCTTGCCGGAGACATGGTTGATCTCCAGCATGTCGCCGGCGCCGAAATCATGGATGGCCTTGATGGTCCCGAAAGCGACATCGCCTTCCGGGCCCTCGGTCACGGTCACCAGCCCGATCAGGTCGGTATGGTAGAACTCGTCCTCATCCTCGATCGCGGGCAGGCGGTCGCGGTCAACGAACAGGCGCACGCCCTTCAGCGCGTCGGCGGCATCACGCCCCTTCACGCCGCTGGCCTCGACCAGAATATGGTCCTTGCCCATGCCGGTCATGCGCAGGGTGAACTGGCGCGTGCCGGTCTCGTCGGTCAGCGGGTTGTAATCGAACAAGGCTTCCGGGTCGGCGGTGAAGCTCTTCACCCGCAGACGTCCATGAACCCCATGCGATCCAATGATCTGGGCGACGCAAACGCGATCGGTCATTACAAATTCCTTGATGAAACCGGGGACCGGCAGGCTAGAGCCGTGTGCGTTTAATCGGAAACGCACACGGCTCTAAGCCCTTGTTCAGCGAGCAGATTCACGCTCCAAAGCGATTCCGCTTTTCCGCGATCTACTCTAGGGGCCGCCGGTCCCCCGCCTCATTACTCGGCGGCGGCTTCAGCGGCCTTGGCGGCCAGCTTGGCGCGCTCCTGGGCCTTGGCCTTGGGCGCGGACTTCTTCGGGCTCTCGATGATGGCCGGGGCCTCGATCAGGTTGGCCTTGCCCAGGAACTTGGCAACGCGGTCGGTCGGCTGCGCGCCCTTGGACAGCCAGCCCTTGATGGCCTCTTCCTTCAGCACCACGCGCTCCGGGTGATCGGAGGCCAGCATCGGGTTGTAGGTGCCAACCTTCTCGATGAAGGCGCCATCGCGCGGGGCGCGGCTGTCGGCAACGACGATGCTGTAGAACGGACGCTTCTTGGAACCACCACGGGCCAGACGGATCTTCACGGACATTTGATTACTTCCTTGGTTTAAAAGCTATTCTCTGGATGGGACAGACCGTCTGAAGCCTGTGCCCGTCCAGATCGGGCACGAAAGACGGGAGAGATGTGACGCCGGATACCGGCATCACGGGATGGCAGGCCAGGGTGCTGAGGCACCCATTATGGCCACCATGGGACAGCGGGGGCGGCACATCAGCCCTTCCCCCGCAATTGCACGTCGGCCCATTCCGGGGCCAGCAGCCCGTAAATGGCGCTGTCGACAAGTTCATTTTCGCGGGCAAAGCCCTGGCGGCGTACGCCTTCCAGGGTGAAACCCAGTGCCCGCACCACCCCGGCAGAGGCCAGATTGCGCGGGTCCAGCACCGCTTCCACGCGGCTTTTGCCCAGATCGACAAAGGCATGGCGCAGCAGGGCGACCCCGGCGGCCTTCACCAGTCCGCGTCCACGGGCGGCCGGCACCAGGATATAGCCCAGCTCAATCTGCGCCTTGGTTTCCTTGTGCAGCAGCGCCCAGCCCAGGCATTCCCCCCCATCGGTGGTGATGGCCCAGTTGCGGCTGCCGGTGACACCGGCCACGATGCCGGCGATCTTGGCGCGCGTCTGGTCGATGCTGGGATAATGGGCGTGCGGCATATACCGCATACTGTCTTCATCGCCATAGGCGGCGTGCAGCGCATCGGCATCGCCGTTGCGCAGCGGGCGCAGCACCACCGGCCCCTCCTGCAGCACCGGCGTGCGCGGGGGCAGGTGACGCTTGGCCCGCCATTCATCGGCCAGCAGGCCGAACACGCCGGTATCCAGATAGTCCCCGCCATAGAGATAATCGCGGCGCTGCAACCCTTCCTGGGTGAAACCCAGCCGGCGCAGCAACCCGCCCGAGGCGTGGTTGCGCGGGTCGATATTGGCGGCCAGCCGGTGCAGGCCCCAGACCTCGAACCCGTAATCCAGCACGGCGCGCATCGCCTCTTCCGCGTAACCCTGGCCACGCAGCGTGGGGGAGAGGATATAGCCGACCCAGCCCATCCGGTCCTTGGCCGCGAAGATGGTGGTCCAGCCCAGGCAATGCTGCCCGTCGGTGGTGATGGCCCAGGTACGGCAGGTGCCATCCTCCACCAGCGCCCGATCCAGCGAGGCTTCCGTCTGGTCCAGGCTGGTATGGGGCGGGTGGGACCAGTATTTCATGCTGTCCGGATCGGACAGCAGCGCGTGCATGGCCGGCAGATCGGCCCGCGACAAGGGGCGCAGCACCAGCCGCGCCGTCATCAGCGTCGCATGATCGGGGGCGGAGGCCGCTCCACCCGTATCCTGACCCACCGGCAGAACCATCAGCGCATACCCTTGGGCATCAGGGCACCCAGGCCCTGGCGCATCAGGCCCTTCTGGCCCAGCTTCTTCATCTTCTTCATCATTTCCGACATATCCTGATACTGCTTGATCAGGCGGTTGACGTCGGCCACCGTCACCCCGGCACCCAGCGCAATGCGGCGGCGGCGGGACGCATTCAGGATATCGGGCTTCTTACGCTCTTTCTTGGTCATCGACAGGATGATGGCTTCCTGGCGCTTCAGGATCTTCTCGTCGATATTGGCGTTTTTGAGCTGTTCCTTGATCTTGCCCACACCGGGCAGCAGGTTCAGCATCCCGCCCATGCCGCCAAGCTTGGTGATCTGGCGCATCTGGGTCAGCATGTCTTCCAGGTCAAAGCCGCCTTTTTCCAGCTTCCTGGCCAGCTTTTCGGCTTCTTCCTTGTCAATGCTCTCGGCGGCCTTTTCCACCAGGCTGACCACGTCGCCCATGCCCAGGATGCGGCCGGCGATACGGTCGGGGTGGAACGGCTCCAGCGCGTCGGTCTTCTCCCCCACACCCATCAGCTTGATGGGCTTGCCGGTGACATGGCGCATGGAAAGCGCGGCACCGCCGCGCGCGTCACCGTCGATACGGGTCATGACAATGCCGGTGATGCCCACCCGGTCATTGAAATTAGTGGCCACGGTCACGGCGTCCTGGCCGGTCATGGCATCCACCACCAGCAGGCTTTCCACCGGCTGGGTGGCGTCGCGGATCGCCACCACCTCGTCCATCAACTCCTCGTCGATGGCAAGGCGACCGGCCGTATCCAGCAGCACGACGTCAAACCCTTCCAAGCGCGCCGTTTCCATGGCACGCTTGGCGATCTCCACCGGGGTCTGGCCCTTGACGATGGGCAGGGTAGCGACACCGGTCTGTTCACCCAGAACCTTCAACTGTTCCTGGGCGGCGGGGCGGCGCGTATCCAGCGACGCCATCAGAACCTTTTTCTTCTCGCGGTTCTTCAGGCGCAGGCCGATCTTGGCCGAGGTGGTGGTCTTGCCCGAGCCCTGCAGGCCCAGCATCAGAATCGGCACCGGCGGCACGGCGGACAGGTTGATATCCTCAACCGTGCTGCCCAGCAGTTCCACCAGATGATCATGCACGATCTTGATGACCATCTGGCCCGGATTGATGCCGCGCAGCACCTCCGTCCCGATGGCCTTTTCCTTCACGCCGGAGACGAACGCCTTCACGGCGGGCAGGGCGACGTCGGCTTCCAGCAGGGCGATGCGGACTTCGCGGAGCGCCGCATTGACGTCATCCTCCGACAACGCCCCGCGCTTGCGCAGGCGGTCGAAGATATCGCCAAGCCGTCCCGTCAGACCATCGAACATCCAAATCCTCCTGGTCGCCCTTGCCGCCGCACCCCTGGCTTTTGCGAATGGGGTATCCCCAAACGCAAAAGCGCCAGTGCGCGACACTCGCGGACTGGCGGGGCGCCTTGGCGCCGATAGACCGTACCGGGAAAGGCCAACCCTGTCCCGGAATGATGAGCGGGTGATACAGGGACAGGGGAATTGAGTCAATAACGCTGCCTGGCGGGCTGGTCTGCGCCTGCCTTGCCAGAGGATATACCGATTTCGGGTGGGTTTTCAGAAAGTCTTTGTTGAAACCATAACCACCTGTCATCACACTGGTGTTAACCCGTTGTTGTGCGGTGTGGGGAATCTGGGGACCATGGCTGGAACGATCGGGCAGGAACCGGACCGTTCGCGTATGTCGGTGGCGGAGCTGCAGGGCGTTCTCGGTCGCCATCAGGCTTTCTTGCGCCGGCAAGCTGGCGGCGTGCGCGCCAGCTTGAAGCTGCGCGACCTCAGCCATATGGATCTGTCGGGCTTCGATCTTGCCGATGCCGACCTGTCGGGGGCCAAGATGTTCGGCACCCGGCTGACGGGCACCAATCTGGCCCGAGCCAATCTTTACGCCACCGATCTGCGCCTGGCCAATCTGGAAGGGGCGGACCTGCGCAAGGCCGATCTGCGGGGGGCCTGTCTGCGCGGCGCCGTGCTGTCGGAGGCGCTGCTGGTCGACAGCGACTTGCGCGACGGCACCATCATGCATGTGCGCGGCAATGGCGACATTTCCCTGCATGAGTTCGAGGCGATCGAGGTGGCGACCGAAATGTCGGTGGCCACCATCCGTGCCGCTGACCTGTCACGCGCCCGCCTGTCCAATGCCTTTGTCATGCAGACGGACCTGACGGATGCCATCATGCGCGGCACCAAATTCATCCGCGCCAATCTGACCAATTCCAATCTCACCGGCTGTGATCTGACCGGGGCCGACCTGCGGGAGGCCAACCTGTCCGGGGCCACGCTGGCCGGCGCCAACCTGTCCGGGGCGGACCTGAATGCCACCCGCTTCCTCAATGCCGATCTGATCGGCGTCATCATGGATGATGCCACCCGACGCACGGCCAATCTGGCCGGTGCCGTCACGGCGCGGGAACTGGGGGCGGACGGGCGCGACCTGGCCCGCATCCTGGCCGATCACCGGCAATGGGTGGACAGCAATGGCAAGGCCGGTATCCGGGCCGACCTGTCGGGGGTTGATCTCAGCGGACAAGACCTGTCGGGGCAGGTTCTGTCGGCCGCCCTGATGCATT
This sequence comes from Niveispirillum sp. SYP-B3756, assembly GCF_009495745.1. Lineage (GTDB taxonomy): Bacteria > Pseudomonadota > Alphaproteobacteria > Azospirillales > Azospirillaceae > Niveispirillum. The sequence continues at coordinate 579,946 of NZ_WIDQ01000001.1, read as the reverse complement.
GCACCATGCTGCGCGGGGCCACGCTGGCCGGGGCTACCCTGCCCATGGCCGATCTGTCGCTGGCTGATTTGCGCGGGGCTGATCTGTCCAAGGCCGATCTGCGCGGTGCCTCCCTGGAACGCGCCACCCTGTCCGGGGCCAAGCTGCTGGGGGCGAAGCTGGGGGCGGTGCAGATACAAAGCAATGCCAGCCGGCTGTGGAGTGCCAATCTGCTGCGGGCGCGTTTCGATGGGGCCGACCTGACCGGGGCGGACCTGCGCCGCGCCGTGCTGGGGCAGGCCAACCTGATCGGCGCCATCCTGTGCGAGGCGAAGCTGGCCGATGCCAATCTGGTGGGCGCCGATCTGTCCGGTGCCATCTGCAGCGGCGCGGATTTCACCCATTGCGACCTGCGTGACGCCCGTTTGCAGGGCGCCCAGGATCTGCCGATTCTTTAAGGCTGTTTTGGCTCCCAGGCGGGGGGCGTGCTGTTTCTCCACCCGTCATCGCTGCCGGTGGGGGCGATGGCCTTTCTGCTTAAATGCCGCCAGTCCGGGCCGACGCGGGGGTGGGGGCGGGCATCCCGTCGGCAACCCTGGGCCTGCCGGGGGCTGGGGCCTTGCTGGCCAGCATGGGGGGAACAGGTGCATCCAGCCAGCCCCACCGCGATGCCCCCTGGCAGCGCCCCGCCCACGCGTAGGGTTTCAATTGTGGCAATTCAAGTAGGTGCCCATCCGCAGAACGCAACCGGCCCATCGCCCGCGTTCATGGCTGCTGTGATGTGACGCACATCGAACGTCGTTCACCCCCGGATATACCAATCACACCACACGAAGCCGCAGCGATCGATCAATCATCGGGCCGGTGACGTGAATGGAAGAGCAAATAAGTAGGTTATCCTGATCTGCGCGTTGATTTCGCGCCACAGGCAATCTCTGCCTTCAGGGAACCTTGAGGAGATGAAGATGTCGCGCTTTGCTTATGCTATGCTTGGTGGCGTTGCCCTGATGACCGTAGCGGCGGCCCCGTCCTTTGCCCAGTCCCCCTTTGACGGCCCCTATATCGGCGTCTATACGGGCTACACCACCAGCAACGACACCACCCGCGCCCCCGGTGCCAAGGCCGATCTGAACCTGGATGGCTGGACCTATGGCGGTTTCTTCGGCTATGGCAAGACCTTTGACCGGTTCTATGTCGGCGGTGAAGGTGAACTTGGCGGCCTGGAACTGAGCGACAAGACCAAGCTGGTCGGCGGCCGCGTCACCGGTCTGGATGGCAACGAGACCTATGGCATTTCCGCCCGCGCTGGTTATCTGGTGACCAATGATGCCCTGCTTTATGGCCGTGTCGGCTGGCAGCGCAGCAATTACGAGGTGACGTCTGCCCTGGCGGGTGCCAGCGTTTCCCAAAGCGACACCCTGAACGGGGTGCGGCTCGGCGGTGGCGTGGAATATGCCGTCACCGACAATGTTCTGGCCCGCCTGGAATATAACTACACGGACTACAAGGCTTTGAAGTATACCGCTGGTGGCAATGCCTATAGTCTGCAGCCGGATGACAGTCAGATCCGCGTGGGCGTGGCTTACCGGTTCTGATGGTCCCAGTAATAAGGATGCGGGCATCCGCGCCCGCGTCCCGTTTTCCTCGAATGGTGTGATCCGGCCCTCCCTCTCCCCCATTGGGGCCGGTCCCCCCTCCAGTCACACCATTCGCGGCGGCCCCGGCGTATCCCACACGCCGGGGCCATTTATTTCATACTCATACCATCGGCACAAAATCATGACCGATGGTCACGCTTTCGTGCCCCTCAATCGCCGGCGCCAGCATCCGCTGGCTTGGCTACGCCGCACGGGCGGCGCGGCGGCAGTCGCCGCCGTACCAACGGTCATGAATGATGACCGTTGGTATCAGTTGCCTTGATCAGAACCTTTCGGTTCCGATCAAGGGAGATTGGTATCAGCCCTTCATGCTGCCCGTCTGCTGCCGGCGGACATGCCAGGAAAACGCCTCTTCCAGCAGGTGCGGGGTATGGCCGCCGCGCGCCTTGGCCCGATTGAAATAGTCGCTCAACTGGTCGCGGTAGCTGGGATGGACGCAGTTGGCGATGACCACGCCTGCGCGTTCGCGCGGGGCCAGCCCGCGCAGATCGGCCAGCCCCACCTCTGTCACCAGAATATCCACATCATGTTCGGTATGGTCGACATGGCTGACCATCGGCACGACGGATGAAATCGCCCCGCCCTTGGCCAGGGATTTGGTGACGAAGATCGACAGATAGGCATTGCGGGCGAAATCCCCCGACCCGCCAATGCCGTTCATCATCATGGTGCCATCAACATGGGTGGAATTGACATTGCCGTAAATGTCGAATTCCAGCGCGGTGTTGATGCCGATGACGCCCAGACGCCGGATCACCTCCGGATGGTTGGAGATTTCCTGCGGCCGCAGCACCAGCCGGTTGCGGTACTGCGCAATGCGGGAGAAGACCCGCCCGCCGCATTCTGCCGAGAGCGTGACGGAGGAGCCCGAGGCGTAATTCAGCTTGCCGGCATCGAACAGGTCAAACGTGCTGTCCTGCAACACCTCGCTATACATGCGCAGATCATGGAAGGGGCTGTCGATCAGCCCATGCAGCACGGCATTGGCGATGGAACCGATACCGGCCTGCAGCGGGTTCAGCGTCATGTCCAACCGGCCGCGCGCCACCTCATGCTTGAAAAAGTCGATCAGGTGGCCGGCAATGGCGCGGGTGCCATCGTCCGGCGGTTCCACATTGGCGGCACTGTCCTGCTTTTCCGTCACCACGATGGCGGCGATCTTGGCCGGATCGATGGGGATATAGGGCGTGCCCGCCCGGCTGTCGCAGGAGACCACGGGGATCGGCGTGCGCGACGGCCGCTTGGTGGGGATATAGATATCGTGCAACCCCTCCAGCTCCAGCGGCTGGGACAGGTTCAGCTCGACAATCACCTTTTCCGCCAGAATGGCGAAGCTGGCCGTATTGCCGACCGAGGTGGTGGGCACGATGCCGCCATCGGCGGTGATGGCGGTTGCCTCCACGATCGCATAATCAATCGGTCCCATCTGGCCGGAACGGAGCTGTTCCACCGTTTCGGACAGGTGCTGATCGATGAACATCACCTCCCCCCGGTTGATGGCGGCGCGCAGGGTGGGGTCGGACTGGAAGGGCAGGCGGCGGGCCAGCACGCCGGCCTCCGTCAGGATCTTGTCGATATTGTTGCCCAGCGAGGCACCCGTCATCAAGGTGATGCGGATCGGTTCCTTGGCGGCGCGTTCGGCAATGGCAATCGGCAGGGCCTTGGCATCCCCGGCGCGGGTGAACCCGCTCATCCCGATGGTCATGCCATCCTTGATCAGCAGGGCGGCCTCTTCCGGCGTAACGATCTTATCCAGCAGGGACTGACGGCGAATCCGGTCTTCGTACATTTTCTACCTTCTTGGGGTTTTTCCAGCGTTGCTTGCCACATCTTCAACCGGCGGCATTGGCTGCGCCTTGTCCTTTTGAATATGCGCATGGAGGTCGACCTGCGGCAATGGATCGCGCCCTGTAACAATTTGCCGCAGTAAAGCAATAAATCAATCTGATAGATGAATTCGGTATATTTGGTTTTGTCTCGGAATTATTATTTACTGCATTTTGAGAATGTTTCGTCTGAGATAAAACGAGTTATTTTTCATGAGATGTGATTTTGTGATTTTTGTAATTTGATTATTCTTAAACGAAACAGAGGTGTCCTTGTCTGTCCGGAAAGGTTTCTTTGATTTCAATTTCACCGTCACCCCGGCGAAGGCCGGGGTCCAGACTCAAAGGGCGCTTCGCTCTACGAACCTGGACCCCGGCCTTCGCCGGGGTGACGGAGTGAAAGAAGTAAGATATTGATAAAAAAGAAAAAATTTTCAGGCGGACACTCAGCCTTCCACCCCCACGCGTTCACCCTTGGGTTTCCCCCATCCCGCTCTTGCGGCATCCGGTGGCTTTGCCCACAATCCGGGCCGGCCCAACGCCCATCAAGGATCATCGGCATGATGAAGCGCCTGCTCGCCGCCCTTTTGTTCTGTCTGCTGTTGCCGGGGCTGGCGGGGGCGGAAACGGTGTTGCGGCGGGGCAATGGGGCGGAGCCGGAAACGCTGGACCCGCATCAGGCAACCGGCCTGCCGGAAGCCATGATCTTCTACGATATCTATGAAGGGCTGTTGTCCCGTGGGCCGGATGGCAAGCCGCAGCCGGCCATCGCCGACCGCTGGGAAACCAGCGCTGACGGGCTGCAGGTGACCTTCCATCTGCGTGATGGGGCCAAATGGTCCGATGGCAGCCCGATCACGGCCGGCGATGTTGTCTTCTCCTTCCGCCGGCTGGCCAACCCGGCCACCAGCCGGAACAATAATTTCGTCTGGCCGATCAAGAATGCCCGCGCGCTCAGCACCGGCACGCTGACGGACACGGCAGCCTTAGGGGTGGCGGCGCTGGATACGCAAACCGTGCGCTTCACGCTGGAGGAGCCGACCCCCTATTTCATCTCCCTGCTCTCATACCCGATGCTGGTGATCCTGCCGGAATCCCGGGTGACGGCACTGGGACGGGATTTCTTCAGGCCGGGCAACCTTGTCTCTTCCGGCGGGTACCGGCTGGCAGAACAGGTGCCGCAGGGTCATGTCAAGCTGGAGCGCAACCCGTTCCACCGCGATGCCGCCAAAGCCTTCTTCGATACGGTCTATTTCTACCCGACGGAGAACCAGGAAACGGAACTGAAGCGCTTCCGCGCCGGGGAACTGGACGCCAGCTATACGCTGCCACCCGCGCAAATCCCCTGGGCCAAGGCCAACCTGCCCGATGCGCTGCGTCTGTCGCCGCAATTGGGCACCTATTTCCTGACCTTCAATCTGGAAAAGGAACCCTGGAAATCGAAGCCCGATCTGCGCCGGGCCCTGTCCATGGTGATCGACCGGGAGGTCTTGACCGAACGGATCAGCCAGGGCGGGGAGATGCCCAGCCTTTCCTTTGTGCCGCCGACGGTGACCCATTATCAGGCGGCCCGGCCGGAATGGGCCGACTGGCCGATGGAGCGGCGGGTTGCCACGGCGCAGACGTTGCTGGCCAAGGCCGGATATCCGGGCGGGCAGGGGCTGACATTGGATATCCTGTTCAATACCGCCGATAACCATCGCCGCATCGCCGTGGCGGTGGCCGGCATGGTGCAGCAGCGGCTGGGGGTGAAATCCACCCTGACCAATCAGGAATGGAAGGTGTTTCTGGATACCAGGCGCACGCATAATTTCCCGGGTCTGGCCCGGCACGGCATCATTGGCGCCTATGATGATCCCTATGCCTTCCTGCAATTCCTGCGCACGGAGATGGGGCCGGAAAATCCCGCCGCCTATGGCAATCCTGCCTATGACCGGCTGATGGCGGCCAGCGTGCAGGAACGCGATCCCGCCAAGCGGCTGGAGATTCTGCATCAGGCCGAGGCACTGGTGGTTGCCGATGCGCCCATCATCCCGCTTTTCACCTATGCACGGGTGCGGCTGGTCTCCCCCCGGCTGGCGGGCTGGCAGCCCAATCCGGTGGATTGCAACCCCAGCCGCTTTCTGTCACCGGTCACGGCCCGGTGAAAAATGCCGTTCGGCTGACGAAAGCGTGCCCCCAGCACTGGACAGTCCGGGCGATAGACCGCACATACAGCTGAATTCCCACCCCGTCGGACATGGGTGATGGGGGCCGCAGTTGGATGCCCTGGAGAATAACAATGCGCCTTTCCCGCCGTCTGGCGACGGCCTTCGTCGCCCTGACCCTTGCCACCGGTTTTTCCGCCAGCGCCGCCTGGGCGGACATGGTGCTGAACCGGGGCAATCAGGCCGAACCGACCTCGCTCGACCCGCAAAAGGGCACCGATGTGCAGTCGGCCCGGATCGGGTACGACCTGTTCGAGGGGCTGCTGACCTTCGGCCCCGATGGCAAGGCCATTCCGGGGGCTGCGGAGAAATGGACCATCAGCGAGGATGGGCTGACCTATACCTTCACCCTGCGTGCCGATGGCAAATGGTCGGATGGCACGCCGGTGACGGCGGCGGATTTCGTCTTTGCCTGGCAGCGGCTGGTCGATCCCAAGACGGCCTCTGACTATGCCTATTTCCTCTGGCCCGTGAAGAACGGGGAGGCGATCAGCAATGGCAAGCAGCCGGTGTCGGCGCTGGGCGTGCAGGCGGTAGATGCCCGCACCTTCAAGGTAACGCTGGAACGGCCCACCGGCTATTTCCTGGGCTCCCTGCTGCACCGCATGACCTACCCGATCTCCAAGGCCAATGTGGAGAAGTTCGGGGCGGACTTCGTCAAGCCCCGCAACCTTGTCTCCAACGGCGCCTACAAGCTGGACGCCTATATGCCGCAATCCTTCGTGAAGGCGGTGAAGAACCCGCATTTCCGCGAGGCGGCATCGGTGAAGATCGATACCGTGGTCTTCCACCATTCCGACAGCCCGGAGACGGAGCTGCGCCGCTTCCGCGCTGGTGAACTGGATATTGTGCAGATGGCACCGGTGACCCAGATCGACTGGCTGCGCCAGAACATGCCGGAAACCATCATGTTCTATCCCGTGCTGGGCACCCAGTATCTGGCCGTGAACATGACCAAGGAACCGTTCAAGTCCAATCCCAAGCTGCGGGAGGCGCTTTATCTGGCCATCGACCGCCAGATCATTGTGGAAAAGATCACCAAGGCCGGTGACGTGCCGGCCTGGACACTGACCTCCCCCGGTATTGACGGCTATACGCTGCCGCTGCCCGCCCTGGCCAAGGCAACCCAGGCGGAGCGCGACGCCCAGGCCAAGCGCCTGATTGAGGAAGCCGGCTATGGCAAGGGCGGCAAGCCACTGGAAGTGGAAATCCTGCACAATACCAATGAAAGCACCCGCAAGATCATGGTGGCAGTCGCCTCCATGTGGCAGAGCAAGCTGGGCGCCAAGGTCAACCTGAATAATCAGGAATGGAAGATCGTGTTGCAGAATGCAGGCGAGAAATCCTATGCCGGCACGGCCGTGCTGGGCTGGCTCGCCGATTTTGCCGATCCCTATACGTTCCTGAAACTGTTGCGTTCGGATGTGGGCAAGATGAACCGGTCGGGCTATGACAATGCTGCCTTCGACCAGAAGCTGGATGCCGCCAACACCAGTACCGACCCGGCCCAGCGCATGAAGCTGCTGGCGGACGCGGAAGCAACCATGCTGGCCGATACGCCGATCATCCCCATCTATCATCAGGCCTATCGCAATCTGGTCAGCCCAAGGGTGAAGGGCTGGGGGCCGACGCCGATGGGCGTGCAGCCCTCGCGCTATCTGGAAGTCGCCGCCAAGTGACAAAGCAGGGGGCGGTGGCCGCCACCGCCCCCAATCAACCCATCAGCAGCAATCCGACCTTTGAACAGGAGCGTTCCCGCATGTCATTTGTGACCCGGCACCTGCGTCGCATGACCATGGCCCTGATGCTGGCGACCGCCAGCCTGACTGCCGCCACGGCCCCCGCCTGGGCGGAAAAGGTGCTGCACCGGGGCAATGGCGCAGAGCCGGAGACATTGGACCCGGGCAAGTCCAGCGGGGTGCCGGATAGCTGGATTCAGTATGACCTGTTTGACGGGTTGCTGATCCCCGATGGTACCGACAAGCTGATCCCCGGTGCGGCGGAAAAATGGGACATTTCGCCGGACGGGCTGGTCTATACGTTCCATCTGCGCCGCAATGCCAAATGGTCGGACGGCACGCCGGTGACGGCGGCCGACTGGGTCTTCTCCTGGAAGCGTCTGGTCGATCCCAAGAACGGGGCCAAGTACGGCTATTTCCTGTGGATGGTGAAGAATGCCCAGGCCATCAATCTGGGCAAGCTGCCGGTGGAGCAGATGGGCGTGCGGGCGCTGGATGATTATACGTTCCAGGTGACGTTGGAACGGCCCACGCCCTATTTCCTGTCCATGCTGCACCACCATGCCACCTACGCCCTGTCCAAGGCGAATGTGGAAAAGTTCGGGGCGGATTTCATCAAGCCCGGCAATCTGGTCACCAATGGTGTTTATAAGCTGGCGGAGGCGGTGCCGCAGAGCCATGTGAAGCTGGTGAAGAACAGCTATCACCCCGATGCGGCCAAGACGCCCATTGATACGGTGATGTATTATCCGACCGAGAATCTGGATGCGGAACTGAAGCGCTATCGCGCTGGCGAACTGCACGTCACCTATGAGGTGCCGGTGACGCAGATGCAGTGGCTGCGCACCAATCTGGCCAGCGAGCTGCGGCTGGCACCCTATTTCGGCACTTATTTCTTTGCCGCCAACCTGACCAAGGAACCGTGGAAATCCAACAAGGATCTGCGGCTGGCGCTCAACCTCGCCGTCGACCGCAATATTCTGGTGGAAAAGATCAACCAGCGCGGGGAGCTGCCAGCCTACAGTTTCGTGCCGCCGGGTGTGGCGGGCTATACCCAGCAGGTGCCCGATTATGCCAGCTGGACCCAGGCCCAGCGCGATGCCAAGGCCAAGGAACTGATGCAGAAGGCCGGTTACGGGCCGGGTGGCAAGCCGCTGGAAATCGAAATCCTCTACAATACCCACGAAAACCACCGCAAACTGGCCATCGCCGTAGCCTCCATGTGGCAGCAGAAGCTGGGGGTGAAGACGACGCTGAATAATCAGGAATGGAAAGTGTTCCTGAACACGCGCGACGAAAAGAAGTTCAAGGACGTGGTCCGCCATGGCTGGATCGGCGATTATATCGATGCGGCCAGCTTCCTGGATCTGGCGCGCAGCGACATTGGCAAGCAGAACCCGTCCGGTTACAGCAACCCCGCCTATGACAAGCTGCTGGATCAGGCCACCGCCGCCCCCACTGAGGAACAGCGGGCTGATCTGATGCAGCAGGCTGAACGCCTGATGGTGGAGGATGTGGCCGTCTTCCCGCTGCATTTCTACAGCTCCAAGCACATGGTCAGCCCCAAGCTGATCGGCTGGAAGGATAATCTGCTGGACAGCCACCCCAGTCGCTTTCTGGATGTGAAGGAATAAGGGCTGACGCCTTGCAGGGTGCCGGGCCGGCGGAAGCGATTCCGCCGGCCTTTTTCATTCACGCACCCGTGGCCAGATCGAACCCTTCATCGATCCAGCCGGTAATACCGCCGGCCATGATCTTCACCGAGCGGCCCAGTTGCGCCAACCGCAGGGCTCCGCGCGCCGCCCCGTTGCAATGCGGGCCGGCGCAATAGGTGACGAACAGCGTCTCTGCCGGCCATTCCGCCAGGCGTCGGTCGGTGATCTTGCCATGGGGCAGGTTGATGGCCCCCGGCACATGGCCGCGGGCAAATAGCGCCGGCCCCCGCACATCCAGCAGCACGAAATCCGGGCCGCGTGACAGGGCGTCATGCACATCCCAGCAATCGGTCTCAAAGCTGAATTCGGCAGCGAAATGCGCCACGGCCAGATCGGACGGGGCGGCAGGGATTTCGGTGACAGCACTCATCATCAGGGCTCCCTTTGTTGCAGGGCGGAGCTTCTCGCTTTGCCGGAAGGCGGCCAAGTGGCAGGATCGCCAATGATGATTGATATTCCGCCAAACCAAAGTAACCCTCCCCCTTTTGAGGGTGGCTTTACAATAGCGTCAGAATCATTATCCTAAGCGCTTGGGTTTTGGCGAGGTGCGAATGCCAACAATTGCCCGCCTCGGTGGCCTGCGCGTGGTTATCTATCCAAACGACCATCGTCCGGCCCATGTTCATGTCATGGGGGCGGGAAGGGAAGCCATCTTCATTCTCAACTGCCCGCAGGGGCCCCCTGCGCTGCGGGGATATGAGGGTTTCACCGGTACAGAATTACAGCGCATCCTGACGGAGTTGGCCGACATGGTGCTGGCAATGTGCAGGCAATGGGAGGGCATTCATGGAACTGACTGAACAGGAATTGTCCGCTGCCCGCCAGCACATGGAAGAACTGCGGCGGCATGGCCATGTCACCGGTGCCAAGTTTGTGCGTCGGACGGCCCGTATCGTGGTTGATCTCAGCACCGGTGTCCAGGTGGCCTTCCCCCCTGATCTTGTGGAAGGCTTGGCGGGTGCCGCCCCCGACGAACTGGCTGACATAGAAATCAGCCCTGCAGGTCTCGGCCTGCATTGGCCAAAGCTTGATGCCGATATCTATGTGCCAGCCCTGTTGCAGGGTATTTTCGGTTCCAAGCAATGGATGGCCGCCAACCTTGGCTCGTCTGGCGGAAAGGCGCGCTCGCCGGCAAAGGCAGCGGCTTCCCGTGAGAATGGCCGCAAGGGTGGACGGCCACCAAAGGTGGCGTGAAGGGGCAAGCACCGCCTTGCTTGCTGGAGCTTGCCCCTTCCGTTGAGTGATGTCCGCTGGCAGAATTGCTGCCATGGACAATATCCCGCCAAACCCCGCCGGCCCCCTCGTCGTGGCGCTCGTCTATGACGGGCTCTGCACCTTTGAATTTGCCATCACGGCGGAGATTTTCGGCCTTGCCCGGCCGGAACTGGGGCCGGGCTGGTACCGGTTCGCGGCGGCTGCCATCGAACCGGGGCCGTTGCGGGCGCAGGGCGGGCTGCGCCTTACCGTGGATGGCGGGCTGGACCTGCTGGAGCAGGCCGACCTGATCATCGCACCCGGCTGGAAGGGGGCCGGTGTGCCGGTGCCGCCTTTCCTGATAGACCGTTTGCGCGCGGCGCATGATCGCGGTGCCCGGCTGGCCTCCATCTGCTCCGGTGCCTTTGTCCTGGCGGCCACCGGCCTGCTGGATGGCAAAAGGCTGGCCACGCACTGGCGCTATGCCGATGCCATGGCCCAGGCCTATCCGGCCGTGCGGTTGGATGCCGATGTGCTCTATGTGCAGGAAGGGCGCTTGTTCACCTCTGCCGGCAGTGCGGCGGGGATTGACCTGATGCTGCACATCATCCGCAGTGATTTCGGCCATGATGCCGCCAACAGCGTGGCCCGCCGGCTGGTAGTGCCCGCCCATCGCAGCGGCGGGCAGGCGCAGTTCGTCCCCCGCCCGGTGCCGCGCCAGCCGCAAAGCCGTCTCAGCCCCCTGCTGGACCGGATACGCGCCGATCCGCAACAGGTCTGGACGGTGGCGGATATGGCCCAGGCGGCCGCCATGAGCGAGCGCACCTTCCTGCGCCGCTTTCAGGAGGCGACGGGGCACACGCCCGGGGACTGGCTTGCCCTGGTGCGGGTGGAACTGGCCAAGACCCTGCTGGAGACGACAAGCCTGCCGGTGGAGGAAGTGGCGCGGCTGGCCGGTTTCGGCGCCCCACCCACTCTGCGCCATCATTTCAGCCGCGCCACCGGCCTGTCCCCGCGCGATTACCGGGACCGGTTTGGTGCCGGGGCTTCTCCCTGATACCAATCTCCCCAAAGCTCACGCTTTGGGGAGATTGGCCTGCCCCGGCAAAGGCAGTTCCGTCGTCTCCTTCACCGTGGAGACGACGATCATGCTGTTCAGTTCCCGCACGCCCGGCAGTTTGGACAGTTTCTCGAAGAAAAGCTGTTCATAGGCTTCGATATCCTTGGTGACGATGCGCAGCAGGAAATCCACCTGCCCCATCAGCACGAAACATTCCTGCACCTCCGGGATGCGGCGGATGGAGGCGCGGAAATCATCCAGCGTGTCACCGCTATGCGCTTCCAGCTTCACCTGGCTGAAGATCATGACATTCAGCCCCACCGCCTTGCGGTCCAGCAACGCCACCCGGCGCTTGATCACCTGATCTTCTTCCAGCCGCTGGATGCGTCGCCAGCACGGGCTTTGGCTCAACCCCACCTTTTCCGCGATTTCCGCCGCCGTTGCCGATCCGTCCTTCTGCAACAGGCCCAGGATTCGCCAATCCAAACCATCCAGCTCTTTCTGCATAAAAATTCCCCTATATCCACTAATATGGCAAAATTCATGCACAGATTATCTTCTGTGAAGGAAACTTGCAAAGAAATGCCCCGGCATCTCCGTTAGGGTGTGGCCATCGTTCTTCACGCTCTATCGGGGCCGCCACGATGTCATCCGCTTACGAAAATCACGCCAGCCTGACCGTTTACCGCGACCAGCCGACGGGGGCGCGCATTGCCCTGGCGGTGCATCGCGCGGCCAGCGGTGTGATTACGCCTGTGCCGTGGCAGCACCTGCAGGGTGTTGATCTGGGTGAAGCGGTGGATGCAGCGTTGCGTGCGTCGCGCGCCACCCGCGCCTTCGCCATGCTGGTAACGGATGACGAGGCAGGCCTGAATGAAGACCCGGCCAGCGTTCTCTCCCGCTGTCTGGCCCGTGCTGAGCATGACCGGCTGTCCGTCGGCCCGGAAATGCGCGGTGCCAGCAAAACCATCCCCGCCCATTTCGTCGCTGCCGAGTGAGACCCATGCCCGCCCCCACCCTGACCCCGCCGCCGCAGGAACAGCGCCCCACCGATCCGGGCCGCACCGCCTGTTTTGCCGTGCTGGCGGACCCGGACCCGGCCTCGCTGCCACGCGTGCTGGAACTGTTCGCCAAGCGCGGGCTGGTGCCGTCCTCGGTCCAGTCCCGCCTGTTTGAGCCGGATGAGACGCTGCATGTCGATGTGCAGGTGCCCACGCTGACGCGCGACGAATCGGATTATATCGCCCGCTGCCTGCGGGCCATTCCGCTGGTGCGGCAGGTGCTGACCTCGGAACGTCACCGCGCCCTGGCCGAACTGCAGGCGCTCATTGCGTAACCGTGAAAGTGTGACCACAAACGTCTTTCATTTTCACTCCCTCAACCGTCATTCCCGCGAAGGCGGGAATCCAAAATCCGCGCTGTTGTATGGATTCCCGCCTACGCGGGAATGACGGTGGTGAAATGACAAGGCTTTGAAGAAAAAGATCCTTTTCCAGACAGATAGATCAGCCGCTCATCACCTACCTCGCCGCCCCGCTCAACAGTGGACAGGGGCGGCGGCATGGGCCATGTTCCGCGCGTGAACGCACCCGGAACGACAGGCCATCCCCCATGCCCACCGATATCCCAGCCGCTGACCCCGCTGCCCTGCCGGCCGCCGATGGCAGCCCGCTTTATCTGGTGGATGGGTCTGGCTTCATCTTCCGCGCCTATCACGCCCTGCCGCCGCTGAACCGGCCCGACGGCACGCCGGTGAATGCCGTGATGGGCTTCACCAATATGCTGATGAAGCTGCTGGCGGAACTGAAGGCTGAGGCCGTGGCCATCATCTTTGATGCCAAGCGGCTGAATTTCCGCAATGAATTCTATCCCGACTATAAGGCCCACCGCCCGGAGCCGCCGGAAGATCTGCGCCCGCAATTCGCCCTGATCCGCGAGGCGGTGGACGCCTTCAACCTGCCCGGCATCGAGCTGGAAGGGTATGAGGCCGACGACCTGATCGCCACATACGCCCGCCAGGCCCGCGCTCAGGGCCGCCCCGTCACCATCGTCTCGTCGGACAAGGACTTGATGCAGTTGGTGCGCGATGGCGTGCGCCTGCTGGACCCGATGAAAAACCGGCTGATCGGCCCGGATGAGGTGTTTGAGAAATTTGGCGTCACCCCCGACAAGGTGGTGGATGTGCAGGCGCTGGCCGGCGACAGCGTGGATAATGTGCCGGGCGTGCCCGGCATCGGCATCAAGACGGCTGCCCAGTTGATCACCGATTATGGCGATCTGGAAACCCTGCTGGAACGGGCCGGCGAGATCAAACAGGCGGGCCGCCGCCAGAAACTGCTGGAGAATGCCGACCTGGCCCGCATCTCCAAGCGGCTGGTGAAGCTGGAAGAAAATGTGCCGGTACCGGTGCCGGTGGAAGAACTGGTGGTGCGGGAGCCGGACAGCGCCCGCCTGCTGGAATGGCTGGGCGTGCAGGGTTTCCGCGGCATTATCGCCAAGGTGAAGGCGGAAATCGCCGCTGACGGCACGCTGGCCGATGGGGCCGTGGCCCGCGCCATTGCCGCCGGCGGATCGGAACAGCCGCGCCGCGACCTGCGCGCCGCCCTGGATGGTCGCTCCTATGCCCCCACGCCCACCACCAGCCCGGCAGAGGTACGGGCCGATGCCCATATCCCCCGCCCCGGTGCCGTGGAACATCTGCTGGTGGTGGAAGAGGCTGACCTGGAAGCCTGGGTAGCGGAAGGGCTGGAAGCCGGCATCGTCGCCGTGGATACGGAAACCGACGGGCTGACGCCGACCCGTTGCAATCTGGTGGGCATCTCGCTTTCCACCCGGCCGGGCCGCGCCTGCTATATCCCCATCGCCCATATTGATCCCTCCACGCCCAAGGGCGATCAGGGCGGGCTGGATTTCGGCACCGCCCCGCCACCGCCCAAGCAGATCGCCCTGGACCGGGCCATGGAAATCCTGCGCCCGCTGCTGGAACATCCGGGCGTGCTGAAGGTCGGGCACAATATCAAGTTCGACTGGCAGATGTTCGCCAAGCATGGCGTCAATGTCGCCCCCATCGACGATACGATGCTGCTTTCCTATGTCATTGGCGGCGGCAAGCATGGCCATGGCATGGATGAGCTGGCGCAGCGCCATCTGGGCCATAGCTGCATTTCCTATGATGAGGTGACGGGCACCGGCAAGGCGCGCATCACCTTTGACCGGGTGCCGCTGGACAAGGCCACGGCCTATGCGGCGGAGGATGCCGACATCACCCTGCGCCTGTGGCATGTGCTGAAACATGACGTGCTGGCCGACCATATGGTGACGGTGTACGAGACGATTGAACGCCCGCTGGTGCCCGTGGTGGCGCAGATGGAAAGCGACGGCGTGTTGATCGACCGCGCCGTGCTGCGCGAATTGTCGGGCGATTTCGCCAAACGCATGGTGGAGCTGGAGGCGGAAATCCACGCGCTGGCGGGCCGCAGCTTCAATGTCGGCAGCCCCAAGCAGTTGGGCGAGATTCTGTTTGATGAGATGAAGCTGACCGGGGCCAAGAAAAGCGCCAAGACCGGCGCCTATTCCACCGACAGTTCGGTGCTGGAGGAACTGGCCGACCAGGGCGTGCCGATCGCCCAGAAGGTGCTGGACTGGCGCCAGTTCGCCAAGCTGAAATCCACCTATACCGACACGCTGGCCGAACAGATTGATGCCAGGACGGGACGGGTCCATACCAGTTTCGCGCTGGCCATCACCTCCACCGGGCGGCTGTCCTCCACCGATCCCAATTTGCAGAACATCCCCATCCGCACGGAGGAGGGGCGCAAGATCCGCCGCGCCTTCGTGGCGGCACCGGGCCATGTGATGCTGTCGGTGGATTACAGCCAGATCGAATTGCGGCTGGTGGCGGAAATGGCCGGCATCCCGGCCCTGCAACAGGCTTTCCGCGAAGGCATCGACATTCACGCCATGACGGCATCCCAAGTGTTCGGCGTGCCGCTGGCCGAGATGACGTCTGAAATCCGCCGCCGGGCCAAGGCGATCAATTTCGGCATCATCTATGGTATTTCCAGCTTCGGCCTGTCGCGCCAGTTGGGCATCTCACCGGGCGAGGCCGGGGCCTTCATCAAGGCCTATTTTGAGCGGTTCCCGGAATTGCAGACCTATATGGACAAGACCAAGGCGGAAGCGCACGCCCAGGGCTATGTCACCACCCTGTTGGGCCGCAAATGCTGGATTCCCGGCATTCAGGAAAAGGGTGCCAGGCGTTCCTATGCCGAACGCCAGGCCATCAACGCCCCTATCCAGGGCACAGCCGCCGATATCATCAAGCGCGCCATGATCCGCCTGCCCGCCGCCCTGGCGGCTGCCGGGCTGAAGGCGCGGATGCTGTTGCAGGTGCATGACGAACTGTTGTTCGAAGTGCCGGAAGCGGAGATCACCGCCACAGCGGCCCTGGTGAAACAGGTGATGGAAACCGCCACCGATATCGGCGTGCCCCTGGTGGCCGAGGCCGGGCATGGGAAGTCCTGGGCGGAGGCGCATTGAGGGGGGATCGCCCCCCTCAAAGGGCCGTGAACCAGCCGCCATCCACCGTCACCTCTTCCACCATGCGGGTGACGACGCCAAGCTTCAAATCCTTCAGCAAATGGCACAACAACTCGCCGTCGATCAGGTCGATGGCGGGGGCACCGGGGCGGATGGCTTCATCCTTGGCGGCTTGGGTGAAGGTGCCGGTGGTGATGATCAGGCCCTTGTCCGCGCGGCCCACCATGGCCCCGCGAAAATCCCGCACCACCGAGGCACCGACGGAGCCCTGATAGCGCTTGCACTGGAACGCCACCTGAAAGGTGACGAGGTTGACGCGCAGCACACCCTGCCCGTCAATGCCGCCATCCCCCGTCTTGCCGGTGACTTCCACCTTCACAAAGCCGGCTTCCCGCAACAGGCGTTGTGACAGGCGCTCGAACGCATCCGGCGTGATGGTCTGCACCGTTTGCAGCAGCGTTTCCCGCCAATCCGGCGGTTCCGCCTCTGGTTCCTTGGCCCCCAGGCGACCATTGGTCCGGGGCGTGGCCGGCTGGTTGCGCTCGGCACGCACCAGGGCCGGCACCCGTTCCAACTCACCATCCGTGACCTTCTCACCGGCATCGGTCAGCGCCCAGACCCCGCGCGCGCTGTTCACCAGCAGCCCGGTCTTGCCCAGATAGGTCTTGGCCCAGGAAAGCCGATAGGAAAGGCGGCTGATCCGGCCATCCTTGTGGGGGATGGCCTGCGCCGGTTCCGGGATTTTTTCCCGCCGGATCACCGCATCCAGCAGTTCCTCATTCCCCGCCGATCCGCCCAGTTCCCGCAGCGCCTCAATGGTTGGGCGCAACAGGCCTTCGAACAGGGGAACGCCGTCGCTGTCGGTGCGTAAGAGACAGGTCATGCGTCCCCGCCGAAAGCTTCTTCGATCAAGGCTTCCACCCAGGCCGGGTCGGAACCTGCCTTGCGGGCCACGGCGGCCAGCAACAGCACCATGGGCGGCACCGGTTGATCCTCCGGATATTCCGGCAGCAGCAGGCTCAGTTCCCCAGCCGCATCAACAATCAGGGCGGCTTCGTCCGGTCCCAGATGCGTGCCCGTTTCCTCTTCCATCATTCATCCGCTTCCTTGTGCTTCCGGCCTTTGGGCTTGGGTTCCTGTTTGGCTGCCCGTTCCTGGTTCAGGGCGAACAGCTTAGCCAAAGCCTCTTCCTCACTGATATTGGCGGGCCAGCCATAGGCGGCGGCCACGGCTTCATCCAGCCGCTTATGCAGCATGTCCAGCCAGGCGGGGCGCTGGTTGTAAAGATTGGTCAGGGTGCGCTTCTTCAGCTCCGCCGCCGCCTTGTCATTCTTGGGCAGGATGCGGTCGGGATAGCCGGGCACCACTTCCGGCACGATCTTCACCAGATCGGGCGGATTCAACCACGCCTCCCGCTTCTCATCCAACTCCTTCGCCGCCGCCGCGATGGCCTGGGCGCGCGGGTCGTCCGCATAGGCCGATGCCGGCAGGTCCGGCGTCAGGCCTTCAGGGAAGGGGAAGGTTTCGAAGCAGGTGGTGGGGGTGTAGCGGGGGCGATCTTCGAGCTTAGAGCCCATATACAGGGCCCAAAAAGCGTGAAAACTAGAGTGAAGTATACCGAAGCTAGTATAGTCATCCCTGGCGATGGCATTAAGTGTCCCAGCAATGGAGATCCGACCGTCGACAAATCTGAAAAGCCGATACTTTGAGGTTTTAGGCACAGCGATAAATCTCTGCTTTCCGGCCAGGGCGTGTCGTAAGGCAGCGCCTGACCTCCGAAACCTCCAATAGATGTCTCTTTTTAGAGCCACTTCTTTTTGCGGATAGCTAAATATAAGATTTCGTAGGTATGTAAATGGAGCTTCGTAGTAGGCAGCTTCAGTCTCGCTCAATTGAGTCCCAAAATCGATGACGAAATAATCTGATGAAGATTGAATGAGTTCTGCACCACCAATCATTCTTGAAATAACGTCTGAGTTTAATTTACCATTTGGATTTAAAGGTTCATTTAGTAAACGCCTCGCCAAATCACCTTTAATAACAAATGGACCACCATAAGAATAACCCTCAAGGCAAATATTTATATTTTGTCGAAGTTTGCTAATAAAGTACGTATGATTTTCTATCGGTAGAACGCGCTTTAGTCCAGGAAGTATAATAGATACCTTGTTTCCATTTAGAAAAACGTCTTCACTAAGTCCATCTGGATACTTAATGCAGCAAATTGCAACATCCACTGCTGCACCGTCCAACACCCAGTCAAGAGACTCCCAAGCATCAAATATAATGCAACTATCCAAATTTCTCGATATTGTTTCTAGAGAATCTCCATGATTAATTGTGTTTGTTGCAACAAAACCGAATCTACCTTGATAAATTTTTATACAATACAGAGCTTTAACGAACCACCAGGAGACGAGGTCGGCTTGGCCGGAAACTCGATTTTTGTAAATTGCGCGCAAAGAATCAACGTAGACCTCTCCTAGGTTGCTTCGCATTTTTTTTGAACCCAAAAACGGCGGATTCCCCACAATCGCGTCAGCCTTGGGCCATTGCGCCTCCGTGCCATCCTCGTTCAACAGGGCGTCGCGGTTCTCGATCCCCTTCAGGCTGCCCAGAATGGGCGTGCGCTTCACGGCACCGGCATTCTTCATCTGCCATTGCAGCTCACCGATCCAGACCGTGGTGCGGGCCAGTTCGGCGGCATAGGGGTTGATCTCAATTCCCAGCACGCATTGCGGGGTGATGCGCTCATCATCGGCGGGCAGGCCCAGGGTTCGCGCCTCCTGCTCGATGGCGCGGTCCAGGTCTTTCAGGTGCATCAACGCCATGTAAAGGAAATTGCCGGACCCGCAGGCAGGGTCCAGCACCCGGTATTTGCCCAGGCGGTGGCGGAATTTCAGATAGGTATCGCGGGCGGCATTTTCGTGCCGGGTGCGGCTGGCATCATCCTTGGCCGCATCGCGCTTGGCGCGCAAGCCCGCCACCTTTTCCTTCACCTGTTCCCACTCGGCGCGCAGGGGGCGCAACACCACCGGTTCCACGATCTTCATGATCTTTTCCGGATCGGTGTAATGGATGCCCACGCCCTTATCGGCCTTGGACAGGCCCTTGGCCTTGGCGGCCTTGGCCGCCTTTGCCGGGCTGGCGGCATCCGGCGCCACATCAAACAGGCCCGCCATGGCCTTGCGCTTTTCCGGGTCCAGGCCGCGTTCAAACAGGGTGCCGAAAATGCTGGGCTCGATACTGCCCCAATCCAGCTTGGCGGCATCCAGCAGGGCGCGGATTTGCAAGCCCCCCAGGTCGATCACATCATCATCGTCGAACAGCCCGCCATTGAACCAGGGAATGGGACGGTTGCCGAAGTAACCCTGCGGGTCTTTCATCGCCCGGAACAGGTTTTTCAGGCGGGGGGCAAACCCAGCCTGATCCTGCACGCTGTCTTCCAGCAGGTCGGAGAAGATCAGGTCCGGCAGCAGGCCGATATTCTGCGCGAACAGACAGAAGACAATGCGGTTCAGGAAATGGGCGATGCGGCGGGATTGTTCATCCCCCAGCCGGTGGCGCAGTTCCGCCGCGATGGTGCCAACGGTGGCGGCGGCCTGGGCGGTAACGGTGGCGCGGGTTTCCTTGGGCCGCAGATATTCCGGATCGGTCCAGCAGGCGCGCAGCATCCGCCGCGCCTCCACACTCATCAGGTCGCCCAACCGGATGGTATGGGTAACTGCCACCTCATTGGTGAAATTGGTGTGGATGCGGATTTCCTGGGAATCGGAAACGATCAGCAGCGGCGGGTTGCCCAGCGCATCGGCATATTGCTTTACCTGGGCATGGGCCGCCGTCAGGTTCTTCTTCGACCCTTTATATTCCCAGACGAAGTGATTGCGTTTCCAGACATCGGCGTAGCCAGAGGCACCGCCCAGCTTCAACACATTCTTTTCGAAGCAATATTCCTCGCCGGTCTTGTCGGCGCTGTTGGGGTCCGGCACCTCCAGCATCCGGCAGAGATCGTTGAAATGGCTCTGATAGAATTTCTTTTCGTTGGCGGTGTTGCCACGCCATTTGGCAATGAAATCTTCAGGATTCATCGTCACGGGAATCATGCTCCGGCTTTTGCACGCGCAGGATAGCGGGGGCGACCGCGAGATTGCAAGCAAGGCCCAAGCCCAAGTGCTTAAAAGCAAAAAGGCCGCCGGGTTGCCCCGGCGGCCTTTTCACGTCTCAAACAACCTGAGCAGATCAGGCTGATCCGTTGCCGGATCAGTCGTTCTGCTGGCGGCGCTTCAGAGCCGCACCCAGGATGTCGCCCAGCGAGGCGCCCGAGTCGGACGAGCCGAATTCGGCCATCGCGGACTTCTCTTCCTCGACTTCCTTGGCCTTGATCGACAGGCCGATCTTGCGGGAACCGCGATCGACCTGGGTGACCTTGGCATCGACCTTTTCGCCAACGGCGAAGCGGTCGGGGCGCTGCTCGGAACGCTCACGGCTCAGGTCGGACTTGCGGATGAAGCCGGTGAAGCCTTCACCAACCTCAACCTCGATCCCGCCTTCGGTGATCTGGGTCACGGTGCAGGTGACGACATCACCCTTCTTGACGCCAGCAGCAGCGCTCTCGAACGGATCGGAAGCCAGCTGCTTGATGCCGAGCGAGATGCGTTCCTTCTCAACGTCAACGTCCAGAACCTTGACCTTGACCTGATCGCCCTTCTTGTATTCCTGGATCGCCTGCTCGCCGGGGGTGTTCCAGTCCAGATCGGACAGGTGCACCATACCGTCGATGTCGCCCGGCAGACCAACGAACAGACCGAATTCGGTGATGTTCTTGACCTCGCCTTCCAGCTCGGTGCCGCCCGGGAACTTCTCGACGAAGGCTTCCCAGGGGTTCTGCATGGTCTGCTTCAGACCCAGGCTGATACGGCGCTTCACCGGATCCACGTCCAGCACCATCACTTCCACTTCCTGAGAGGTGGAAACGATCTTGCCCGGATGGACGTTCTTCTTGGTCCAGCTCATCTCGGAGACGTGCACCAGACCTTCGATACCCGGCTCCAGCTCCACAAAGGCGCCGTAGTCGGTGATGTTGGTGACGCGACCCTTGAACTTGGCCTGCGGCGGGTACTTGGCTTCCACGCCTTCCCACGGATCGGCCTCAAGCTGCTTCATGCCGAGGCTGATACGCTGGGTCTCGGAGTTGAAGCGGATGACCTGGACCGTAACGGTCTGGCCGATCTGCAGGGCTTCCGACGGGTGGTTGATACGGCGCCAGGCGATATCGGTGACGTGCAGCAGGCCGTCAACGCCGCCCAGATCAACGAACGCACCGTAATCGGTGATGTTCTTGACCACGCCCTGCAGGATCTGGCCTTCCTTGAGGGAGGCGACCAGCTCGGAGCGGGCTTCCGCACGGCTTTCTTCCAGCACGGCGCGGCGGGAAACGACGATGTTGCCGCGCGAGCGGTCCATCTTCAGGATCTGGAACGGCTGCGGCGTGCCCATCAGCGGGGAGATGTCGCGCACCGGACGGATATCGACCTGGCTGCCCGGCAGGAAGGCCACGGCGCCATTCAGATCGACGGTGAAACCACCCTTGACGCGACCGAAAATGATGCCGGTGACGCGGCTCTGGTCGGTGAAGGACTTCTCCAGCAGGGTCCAGGCTTCCTCGCGCTTGGCCTTCTCGCGCGACAGAACGGCTTCGCCATTCTTGTCTTCCATGCGCTCCAGATAGACCTCGACGGTGTCGCCGACCTTCAGCTCGACCGGCTGGCCCGGAACGGCAAATTCCTTGAGAGCAACGCGACCTTCAGACTTCAGGCCAACGTCGATCAGCACCATGTCGTTGTCGATATTGACAACACGACCCTTGACGACGGTGCCTTCCAGGCTGTCGGCGGAGCCGAACGATTCTTCCAGCAGGGCGGCGAAGCTTTCCTTCGCGGCGGAAACCTGTGCCATGTAAACTCCAATGGGCAGACTGTTTCGGGTTGATCTAAACGATGCATCCACCCATCCCCGGCACGCCCGAACCGGTTCTGTGGCTTCACCACCGCCGCACCGGGCATCATACCCGGCGACTTTGCCAAGCCAGCCCGAAGGCTGGCTTTCCTGTTCCCGAAGAGGACGGCAGCGGGCCGCCCTTGATGAAAGCCCATGGCTACGCCACCAGACCGGCGGCGAGGACGTTCAATAGCAGAACGCGAGCAAAGCCAGCGGGCCCATATCCGGTCCCCGGCAGCGCATCGCGTCATGATCCTTCATGCCCTTCGGGGCAAGGCGGGCTATATAGCCGGAAACCGGCCTCACCGCAACCGATAGAGTCGGCATGGACCCCTGGAATACGGCGGCGGGGGCTGCCTTTCGACAGCCCCCGCTACAATACCCAACCTCGGCTTCTCAGCCTCAGCCTAGGCCGTTCAGCGCTGCCTGTGCCTGGGTCAGCACGCCATTGGCCGTCTGCATGGCATTCATGGCAAAATTCACCCGGTTCTGCAGAACCTGATTGATCACCATATCTTCCGTCAGGGCACGGGCATTCAGCAACTGCTCCTGCCCCGCCAAGCGGATATTGTGACAACCGGGGATCGTCTGGCAGAGCAGCGTCGGCGGCGGGCTATGGGCGCCCTTGGCGAAAACCAGCACGCAATCGTTCCAGACATCGGCTTCGCGGGTGGCGATGAAGGATTCCACCAGCGTTACATCAAGCTTCATGCGCTTGGCCCAGGCCACCAGGGCCAGACCCGAATCGGGGTAGAAACGCCAGCAATCCTGCGGATAAGCGTGATAGGCGCCGTTGGACGGCACGTTAATGTAAAGGAAGCCCCCCTCCCGCGTGACACGCAGCATTTCCAGGAAGGTCAGCCAGAAGAACTGGTCATGTTCATAGCAGGATGAGGAAACGACGATATCAAAACTGCCATCCTCGAACGGATAGACATAGGGATCGTCCGCCACCACATCGACGCCGTTGCCGGGCCCCAGATCCATCCCGCACCAGTCAGAACCCTCGGGGCGGAAATCCCGCAGGGCGCCATTGACATTGCAGGCCCCCAGCTCCAACACCTTGCTGAAATCGCTGCGCCAATAGGTCTCGAAGAATTTGGCACCGATCTTATAGGCGGTATCGTGCATACCGGCATTCCTTTCTGCTTTCCTGCCGGCAGTACACCCGCCGCGCTTGGGTTTCTAGAGCTACCTGCGTTTCGTCGAACGCAGGTAGCTCTAGCTGAGTCTGCCTGCGAGCGAATTCACGCCAAAAGGTTATTTCACCTTTTGGCGATCCGCTCTATGTCTCAGCCACGGGCGGTGATGGCGATGGCTGCCGGATAATCAACCGCTGTCAGAGTCACTTGCGAAAAGCCTGCTTCAATCACCTGTGTCCAGGCATCGGCACCATATTCAGTATGAACCAGCAAGTCGTTGGCACCAACGCCGCTGCCGCCATGGTAACTGCCCGACAGGCCGGCGCGGTTACGGCTCATCCGGCCGACAACGATGGGAACAGTATAGCACAGAGCCCCGCCGGGGGAGAGCACACGACGGCATTCCTTCAGCCCGTGAACCGGGTTCTCCACATGCTCCAGCGTGTCGGAATGCAGGACGATATCGAACGACCCGTCAGCATAGGGCATCTTGTGGATGTCCACTTCCGGGTATTTGGCCAGTACATGATTGGGAAAATGACGAAGCACCGGTGTCAGGCTGCCAGCTTCGTTCAGTTCCAGGATGCGAGTCGGTGGTTTGCTGGATGCCAGGGCCAGCAGCGGGGCATTGACCCCCAGCACATTCAGCATTGCCTTGGCCAGCGCGATTGAGCGCAGGTTGGCACCGCAACGGGTGCAGCATTGGCCCTGCTGGCGGTTGATATATTCAGCCTCCCTTGGACTTAGCTGCCAATCATTAATCAAACCAGGCCACAATAACTGAAGAATATTAAATTCATTATTATCACACACACTGCACACAATTTTAGTTTCCATCGCTTCTCCGTTTTCTTTCCACAAGTCGGTTGATATTACGTTTCAGACAAAAAACGCGCAATTTCGTGAGCGCTATGTCGGGGTGGTATGTTCTCCTAACTGCCATTCAAGTTGATACACAAACATTAGCTTCCCCACTTGGCCAGATAGTCGCCGTAACCCTTTAGCCAACGGTCTCCCTGATAGCTGCCGCCGCTGCAGTGCAGGGCGGGAATTGGCGCCACCCCCATGCGTACACCCAGAACCTCTGCCTGCCGGCAAAAATCCAGATCATAGAAATGGAATGGGAAGCGCGGATCGAACCGCAGGCCAGAACGGCGAAATACTTCCACCCGCGCCGCCAGGAACAGGCCATCCATCAGAAGACATTCCCGACCGGGTTTCCCGTAATAGCCGATGGAACTGGGAAACACCTCGCCATGCCCGACGGCGCCGCACAGGTTCGCCTCCTCTTCGGGGAAAATACCCCCCGCCGCGTCGCGCAGATGGCCCCAAGTCGGCTGGAACGGGGTGCGTCGGACGTTTCCGGCCAACCCGACAATATCGAAGGTGCGGGTCCATTCCGCCAGCCTGTCAGGCCAGAAAAAATCCAGCAGAGTGACGTCATCATGCAGGAATGCGAGGATTAGGTCGTCATCTCCCTCAGACAATGCCTGTTCAATATCTTTATTATAAAGGGTAGGAAGGCCGACCTGATTTTCTAGATAAAGCGATAGCTCAATGGGGTAGCGTCGCCGCCATTCATTGATCGACCGGCCCAGCAATGTATCGGCTTCAAATCGCTCCCCTGTGAGGCGGGAGGCACTGACCATGCGCACGCGATTCATGCCGCCTCCTTCAGGCGCAGATCAGAAAATGGATAAAATGAAAAGCTAAGCGTTAATCGTTCTGTTTTTCGCAACGGAAAGACAACGCCTTCACTTTACTTTTATCGATCTATCATTACCGCGGTCGCAGGAAAAAGATAAGTGATATAATGCTTGCCGCAGTGGGCTTGGAAGGGGTTTTGTGAAATGAAAATGCAAATCTGCCCACTAAAAATGCAGGATGTCGAGCTTTCGGGCGACCTTGCGAAATTTAATATCATAGATTAGGCTTTTAATTTGGTGTGGACTATGGCCATTGCCGCCTGAAACGCCGCATCGGGGCCCAGGGCGGAATTATCCACCACCACCGCATCCTCGGCTGGTATCAGGGGGGCGAAGGCGCGGGTGGTGTCGCGTTCATCGCGCGCCCGCATGTCGGCCAACACCGCGTCGAAATCCACACCGGCCGCCGCTCCGCCGAGTTCCTTGAACCGGCGTTCGGCCCGCACCTCCACCGAGGCGGTGATAAACAGTTTCACCGGCGCGTCGGGGCAAATGACGGTGCCGATATCCCGCCCGTCCAGCACGGCCCCCGCAGCGTCGCCCGGCGGGTTGGCTGCGAAACCACGCTGGAATTCCAGCAAGGCCTGCCGAACGCCGGGATAGGCCGAAACGATGGAGGCGGCCTGCGCCGTTTCATCCTGGCGCAGGGCAGGGTCGGAGGTCAATTCGGCGATCCGCTCGGCATCCAGGGCGCGCGCCGCCGCCATGGCGGCTTCCACATCGCGCACATCCTGGCCAGCCCGGATCATCGACAGGCCCACGGCCCGGTAGAGTGCGCCGGTATCCAGCAGCGCATAACCCATGGCCTCGGCAACGCGGCGGGCCAGCGTGCCCTTGCCGCTGGCGGCGGGACCATCGATGGCGATGACAGGCTTGGTGGACATGGGCGTCAGGGCTCCCCAGAGCGGCAATGGACAATCACAGGCGGCACCCTTGCCCGCGCAGGGCCGGAGCGTCAAGCCATGCCGCTTATGCGCCAGAGATGGCTGGGTTTCATTGACATGCGTCAGCGACATTCAAACCGGCCAAAGAAAAACCCGCCGGGCTGCCCCGGCGGGTTCTCTTCACTTCAATCAAGTCGCTCTGGTCTGGCGTTAAGCTCAGCCCAGCGCCTTCACCATGGTCGAACCCAGGCTGGCCGGGCTTTCGGAGACATGGATACCGGCAGCGCGCATCGCTTCCACCTTGAACTCGGCGGTGTCGTTACCGCCAGAGATCACGGCACCGGCATGGCCCATGCGGCGGCCCGGCGGGGCGGTGCGACCGGCGATGAAGCCGACGACCGGCTTCTTCAGACCGGAAGCCTTGATGTATTCCGCACCCATCACCTCAGCGTCACCACCGATCTCGCCGATCATGATGATGCCTTCGGTTTCCGGATCCTTGGCGAACATCTCCAGCGCGTCGACAAAGTTGGTGCCGTTGACCGGGTCACCGCCAATGCCGATGCAGGTGGTCTGGCCCAGGCCAGCCGCCGTCGTCTGCGCCACAGCTTCGTAGGTCAGCGTGCCGGAACGGGACACGATGCCGATCTTGCCACGGCGATGGATGTGGCCCGGCATGATGCCGATCTTGCACTCGTCCGGGGTGATGACGCCCGGGCAGTTCGGACCGACCAGACGGGTCGCGCTGTTGGCGAGCGCGCGCTTGACGCGCACCATGTCCAGCACCGGAATGCCTTCGGTGATGCAGACCACCAGCGGCAGTTCGGCATCAATGGCTTCCAGGATGGCGTCGGCGGCGAACGGCGGCGGCACATAGATGACCGAGGCATTGGCCCCGGTCTTCGACACGGCATCGGCCACGGTGTCGAACACCGGCAGGTCCAGATGCTTGGAGCCGCCCTTACCGGGCGTCACGCCGCCGACCATCTTGGTGCCATAGGCGATGGCCTGTTCGGAATGGAAAGTCCCCTGCGCGCCGGTAAAGCCCTGGCAGATGACCTTGGTGTCTTTGTTAACGAGAACGGCCATGTTACGCGGCCTCCTTCACGGCCTTCACGATCTTCTCGGCGGCGTCGGCCAGATTGTCGGCCGACAGGATGGGCAGGCCGGATTCGGCCATGATCTTCTTGCCGAGATCGACGTTCGTGCCTTCCAGACGAACAACCAGCGGAACATGCAAGCTGACTTCGCGGGCGGCGGCAACGACGCCTTCCGCAATCACGTCGCAGCGCATAATGCCGCCGAAGATGTTGACCAGGATGCCTTCGACATTCGGGTCGGACAGGATCAGCTTGAACGCCGTGGTGACGCGCTCCTTGGTGGCGCCGCCGCCAACGTCCAGGAAGTTCGCCGGCTCACCGCCATACAGCTTGATGATGTCCATGGTGGCCATGGCCAGACCAGCGCCGTTCACCATGCAGCCGATATTGCCATCCAGCTTCACATAGTTCAGGCCGTGCTTGGTGGCCTCGGTCTCCGACGCCTCTTCCTCGTCCTCGTCGCGGAGTTCTTCCACGTCGGGGTGACGGTAGAGCGCGTTGTCGTCGAAGTTCACCTTGGCGTCGAGCGCGATGACCTCACCCGCACCGGTCACGACCAGCGGGTTGATTTCCACCATGCTCATGTCCAGGTCGATGAACGCCTTGTACATGGCGGCCATGAACTTGGCAGCGGCACCAACCTGCTTGCCTTCCAGGCCCAGGGCGAAGGCGACCTTGCGGGCGTGATAGCCCTGCAGGCCCTGCACCGGGTCGATGGCGACCTTGGTGATCTTCTCCGGGTGGCTGTGGGCCACTTCCTCGATCTCCATGCCGCCTTCAGTGGAAGCGACGATGGTGACGCGGGAAGAGCCACGGTCCATCAGCATGGACAGGTACAGCTCGCGCTTGATGTCAGCGCCTTCCTCGATATAGAGGCGCTTGACTTCCTTGCCTTCCGCACCGGTCTGCTTGGTGACCAGCACCTGGTTCAGCATGGCGGCGGCATTGGCCTGCACGTCTTCCACGCTCTTGACGACGCGGACGCCGCCCTTGCCGTTCGGGTCGTTCTGGAAACGACCAGCGCCACGGCCACCGGCATGGATCTGCGACTTGACCACCCAGACGGGGCCGCCCAGCTCCTGCGCGACCTTGGCCGCTTCCTCGGGCGTATAGGCAACGCCGCCGCGCGGAACCGCGACACCGTACTTCTTCAACAGGCCCTTGGCCTGGTACTCATGAATATTCATAGGTCAGCCGTCTTGCTCTGGATGGGAGACGGGCCGGCCGCGACGGGTGTCAACGGACCGCGCGCAGGGTCCGTCCCCACGCGGGCGGCACTTTAGCACTATGCCAACCGGGATCAACCGTCCAAAGGTCTCCCCGGTGCACAATGATTTGCGCACTGCCGCACAGGGCGGTGATGACCCCACCCTTGGCGGCACAAGGCTGAGCGACAGCCCACCCCTTGAAGGGCACGCATCTGCAGCAAGGGTGCCATGTAACGGCGGCGGGGCCACTACAGCGCGGTGATTGTTGCGCTGGGTGAAACATTGCGTCCCGAATATGCCGGATAGTGGCAAAGCGGATTCTGGGTCATCGTGGCCCCCATGTTGAACCCCACCAAGACGGAGTAGCTGTCCATGTCCCGTACCCTTATCGCCGGTCTGTTCGGTGCCGCCCTGCTGCTGACCGCCGGCCAGGGCTTCGCCCAGGATCTGACCAAAGACCCGGCGACCGTGAAATCCGGTACCTATGCGGTGGAGCCGACCCACACCAAGGTCGTCTTCGCCATCAACCACCTTGGCTATTCCACCTATTACGGCGCGTTCCCCAAGGCTGAGGGCACGCTGGTGCTGGACGCCGCCAACCCGGCCAAGTCGGCGCTGGACGTAACGGTGGATGTCACCGCCATCTCCACCGACCTGAAGGAGCTGAACGAGCATCTGCTGTCGCCGGACTTCTTTGACGGCGCCAAGTTCCCCAAGGCCACCTTCAAGAGCACCAAGGTGGAACTGACCGGCAAGAACAAGGCCAAGGTGACCGGCAACCTGACCCTGAAGGGCGTGACCAAGCCGGTGACCCTGGATGTCACCTTCAACCAGGCCGGCCCGAACTTCATCAACAAGGTCTACAGCGTCGGGTTTGACGCCACGACCACCATCAAGCGTTCCGAATTCGGCGTCAGCGCCTATGTCCCCGCCGTGGGTGACGAGGTGACGCTGCGCATCGGTTCGGAATTGCAGCTGAAGAAGTAAGCCTCCCGGTGCGTGCTTGATACTCCCGCCCCTTTTCCAGGGGCGGGAGTATCCGGCGGCGCATGAGGGAACAAAAAATCCAAGGAGACCGGGGCCATGACGGGCACGGTAACGCATGATGGCCAGCACGATCCGCGCTATGGCGGGGTTGCGATGGCACTGCACTGGGCGACGGCCGCCGCCATTTTCCTGATGCTGGCCAGCGGCTTGACCATGACCCGGATGGCGCCGGGCATGACGGCCTTCAATCTTTATCAATGGCACAAGGCGCTGGGCATCACCGTGCTGGCGCTGACGCTGATCCGGCTGGTCTGGCGGCTGGGCCATCGGCCGCCGCCCCTGCCCGATGCCATGCCGGCCCTGGAGAAGCTGGGGGCGCGGCTGGCGCATCTGGGCTTCTATGGTCTTTTGCTGGGGCTGCCGCTGTCCGGCTGGCTGCTGGTTTCCGTCTCCCCCCTGAACCTGCCGACCAGCTGGTTCGGGTATTTCCTGATCCCGCATCTGCCGGTGCCCACCGATGCCGCCCTGCGCCAAACCTTGAACAGCCTGTCGGAAACGGCCCATGGGCTGGGCGGCTGGACCCTGCTGGCGTTGTTGTTTGTGCATATTGCTGCGGCCCTGCGCCACGCGCTGATCCTGCACGACCATGTGCTGCGCAGTATGCTGCCGCGCTGGCTGGCCCCCCGGAAAGGTTGATGATCATGATGTCTGCGATGAAACGCCTGCTGCTGGCGGGTTCCACCCTTGCCCTGCTGGTCCTGCCCGCCGCAGCCGGCGAGTGGCAGGTGGAGGGGGCCCAGTCCCGCCTGGGCTTTACCGGCGTCCAGCTGGGCCAGAGCTTCCAGGGCAAGTTCGAGAAATTCAGCGCCAAGATCGATTTCGACCCGGCCAAGCCCGAAGCGGGCGGCAAGGTGGAGGTGCTGATCGACATGGCCAGTGCCAAGACCGGTGATGCCCAGCGCGATGGCAGCCTGCCGGGTGCCGACTGGTTCGCCATCGACAAATTTGCCCAGGCGAGCTTCACGGCGACCACGTTCCGCCGCACCGGCGACAATGCCTATGAGGCCGAAGGCACCCTGACCATGAAGGGTGTCAGCCGCCCGCTGGTGCTGCCCTTCACCCTGTCCCCCGATGGTGCCGCTACCCGCGCCAAGGGTAAGGTGACACTGCTGCGCAGTGATTTCGGCGTCGGCCAGGGCCAATGGGCCACCGACCAATGGGTGGCCCTGAAGGTCGATGTCGATTTCGACCTGAAAGCCGTGCCGAAGGGTTGATTCGTAAAGAGGGCAGGGGGCGGGCTTTCCCGCCCCCTGTCACAGCCCCCGCAGGAAGGCGATCAACGCCGTGTTCACCGCGTCGGGGGCTTCCTGTTGCACCCAATGGCCCGCCCCTTCCACCAGGGTGGTGCCGCGATAATCGGTGCAGGTAAGGCCTTCCATGGCCTTCAGCGCCTTGTCCATGCTGGGCATCCGCAGCACCCCGTCGAACTCCCCGGCGATGAAGCAGGCCGGTACGCCGATCGGCACGCCATGCCAGGGTGCCGTCAAAGCCCAGTTGCGATCCAGATTGCGGTACCAGTTCAGCCCGCCGCGATAGCCGGTGCGCGCGAACGTGTCGGCATAGTGCCGCACATCCGCTTCCGGCAGCCAGTCGGGCAGCACATCCACCGGGGCGCAACCCTGTACCAGGCCGACATCCGGCACCTGTGCCGGCCAACGCCGGCTGGTTGTCACCCCGGCAGCAGAGGCGCCCACCAGCAAACGGCGGTGGGTTTCATAGGGATCGGCGGCCAGATCGGCCTCCGCCACGCCCGGTTCTTGAAAATAAACCATGTAGAACCGGTCCATCCCCTGGGCACGGGCCATGTTGATCAGGCCGCCCTGGGGGCCGCGCGGCGACCAGGGCACGGCGAGCCCGGCCACAGCGCGGAACCGGTCCGGCCGCAGCAAGGCGGCGTGCCAGGCCACCGGTGCCCCCCAATCATGGCCGATGATGGTGCAATGATCGATGCCCAGCGCATCCAACAGCGCCACCTGATCGCCCACCAGATGCAGGATGGTGTAATCCCCCACATCATCCGGGGCATCGGTGCCGCCGTACCCGCGCATGTCGGGCACGATCACCCGGTATCCTGCCGCCACCAGGGCCGGCACCTGATGGCGCCAGCTATGGCCCAGTTCCGGCCAGCCATGGCAGAGCAGCAGGGCGGGGCCGCTGCCATGATCCTGATAGGCGATGCTTATCCCGTTGGCCCGTACCTGCGGCATGATGGTCGCTCCCCGTTAATTTTGGGGGGATCATAGCGGTGCCGGTCGGGCACCGCTATGCCGCTGCATTACCCGCTATCGTCACCCGGCGCGGGATTTGAACGCCTTCAGCCGCTTGTTGAAATCGGCGGCCAGCTTTTCCATCCGCTCGGTAGATTTATTGTAGGAATCAGCGTCAATCCGGCCACGTACCTTGCCCTCTGCGGTCAGGCAGGCCTGATATTCATCCGTTGCGGCGATATAGGCTTTCACCATTTTCGCGGCGTCGGCCATGTCGGCGGCGGTGGCGCTGCTGCCGTCCGGCAGGGCCGGGGG
The DNA here is from genome assembly GCF_009495745.1 of Niveispirillum sp. SYP-B3756. Classification (GTDB taxonomy): domain Bacteria; phylum Pseudomonadota; class Alphaproteobacteria; order Azospirillales; family Azospirillaceae; genus Niveispirillum. Next base: position 548,423 of record NZ_WIDQ01000001.1, on the reverse strand, counting down.
ATCGTCGATCTCACAGCCGGCCCAGGCCGGGCTGCTGCACAAAATCAGACCGGCGATGGCAAGGGTGGCAAAACCGCCACGTCGCAGGATACCGGAATGCTGGTGCTGGATACGCATCTGCCCTCTCCCATCCGTTTGCCACGGCGGCACAGGACCGGCGACCGCGTTGGAGCGGTCCCATCCTGTCACTGAACGCTTGTCAGGCGTCAGTCCACCGGGAATGACTGGTTAATCGGGCAGCCGGCCACCTTCTCTTCCACTATAGCAAAAGGGTATTTGTGCGATGCAGCAACGTCAATAGCCTATCGTCATAGAAATATGTCTTTGGCACAGTATTACGCCGCCATAGGGAAAAAACGGAAAAGCCCGCGTCCGGCAACCGGACGCGGGCTTTTGCAGAGAGACCCAGGCGGCGGAGCCACCCGGAACGCCGGAAATCAGCCGGCGCGGGACTTGAAGGTCTTCAGCTGCTTGTTGAAGTCAGCAGCCAGCTTTTCCATCATCTCGGTGGACTTGTTATAGGCGTTCATGTCCATCTTGCCCTTGCCGGCGGCTTCCAGGCAGGCCTGATATTCCTGGGTGGCGGTGATATAGGCCTTAACGGCCTTCATCGCGACACCCATTTCGTCGGCCGAGGCGACGGCGCCGTCCGGCAGGGACGGCGGGTTGCCCTGTTCGCAGCCGGCGCCAAAGGCGGTGCCAGCGGTCAGCGACAGAAGGGCGGCAGAGATCAGCAGAGCGGCGGTCTTCATGAAGGTTAGTCCTTGATAAGGTGATACAAGATTTCGATCGTCAATTCGGTCGCGTCTTGTCCAGAGTGGGTGTAATAAAAACGCCACCAACGGATGGATACGCTGCAACCCGCGCATCCACATCAATAACCAAGATTGAATAGCCTGATTACTCTGACGCGCGATCGATGAGATACTTTGGTTGACCGTCACCGTCAATTGCCAGCACTTCTATTGCTGCCATGCAACATGCGCATTGTCTAAAATGCAATCAAATTGCGCCAACAGTGACGCGAAGAACTTAAGCGGTAGCGGTTGCGAAATGGTTAACACCATAAACAAAACCCCCGCACCAAAGGGATGGTGCGGGGGTTCCATCGGACACCGGCCCTGATGGGCCGGGCCGGGCTGGTATCAGCCTTCGGCGGAAACCTTCTTGGTCACGTCGACCAGAACCTTCACCGCATCGACGGACTTGTCGAAATTGGCCTTCTCCTCGGCGGAGAGCTCGATCTCGATGATCTTTTCCACGCCCTTGGCGCCGATGATGGTCGGCACACCGATATAGAGACCGTCAACGCCATACTGGCCGGTCAGCTTGGCGGCCACCGGCAGAACGCGCTTCTTGTCCTTCAGGTAGCTTTCGGCCATGGCGATGGCGGAAGCGGCCGGAGCATAGAAAGCGGAACCGGTCTTCAGCAGGCCGACAATTTCCGCACCGCCGTCGCGGGTGCGCTGCACGATCTTGTCCAGCTTTTCCTGCGTGGTCCAGCCCATCTTCACCAGATCCGGCAGCGGGATGCCGGCGACGGTGGAGTAACGGACCGACGGGACCATGGTGTCGCCATGACCGCCCAGCACGAAGGCGGTGACGTCTTCGACCGACACGCCGAATTCTTCAGCCAGGAACCAGCGGAAACGGGCGCTGTCCAGCACGCCGGCCATGCCGACCACCTTCTCCGCCGGCAGGCCGGAGACTTCCTGGAACAGGCCGACCATGGCGTCCAGCGGGTTGGTGATGACGATGACGAAGGCGTTGGGGGCGTGTTCCTTGACGCCGGCGGCCACGGCCTTGATGACCTTGGCATTGATGCCAACCAGATCGTCACGGCTCATGCCCGGCTTGCGCGGCACGCCGGCGGTGATGATCACCACGTCGACGCCAGCAATGTCGGCATAGTCGGAGGTGCCCGAATAACCGGCGTCAAAACCGGCAACCGGCGACAGCTCGGCGATATCCAGCGCCTTGCCCTTGGCGACGCCGGAGAAATCCGGAATGTCGAGCAGGACGATATCGCCCAGTTCCTTCTGGCCGGCCAGCAGAGCCAGCGTACCGCCGATTTGGCCGGCGCCGATCAGGGCGATCTTCTTGCGTGCCATGGGTCATTCCCTTCGATTAGGTCGGATCAGGAAAGTAAATTTCGTTTGGAGCAACCGCGAGGGGGCTTGCTTTCAACTGGCCGCGACGCGGGTGACCCTGGGCCGGCTGCTTAGCCCGAAATGATGCAGTGGGCAAGCCGACAAGGGTCGAGGGTGGGGGAAGGCTGGCAAGCGCCTGCAGCAACCCCCTCATGCATCCCGTCCGACAGGCGGGCAGGGCCGGCCGATCAATGCGGGTGGCCGTGCCCATGGTCATGGGAATGGCTGTGATTCTCCACGATGCCGGTGCGTAACTCCCGGATGGACTGGCGGCTGATCTGCCAGGACGCACTCAGCGACAGCCAGGCCATCACCAGGGCCACGGCAATATCCGGCCAGCCCGTGCCGGTGCCGAACACACCCAGTGCCGCGACCATCACGGCGATATTGCCCAGGGCATCGTTGCGGGAGCAGAGCCAGACGCTGCGCATATTGGCGTCGCCCTGCCGCCAGGCATAGAGCATGATGGCAGTGCCGACATTGGCGGCCAGGGCCAGCGCGCCAACCCAGCCCATGGTTTCCGCCGTCGGCACCCGCCCGCCCAGCACATTCAGCAGCGATTGCACCGCCACGAACAGGCCGATACCGCCCATGGAAAGCCCCTTCACCAGGGCCGCCCAGGAACGCACAGACAGGGCAGCCCCCAGCACGAACAGGCTGATGCCGTAATTGGCGGCATCGGAAAGGAAATCGGCGGCATCGGCCTTCAGGGCGACAGAGCCGGATTGCAGGCCGGCCGCCATCTCCACGGCGAACATGCCGGCATTGATCAGCAGGGCCAGCAACAGCACCCGGCGATAGGCCGGGCTGGTGGGGCCATGGGTGGGGGTGGGGCAGCAGGAAGCGGACATGGGATTTTCCCTTGTCAGAAGGAGAAGCTGCCCGGAAAGATGGACCCTGTAGCCGCTACAGGGTCAAGGGGAATGGATATGCACAAGGATTACCGTATCGGCGATCTGGCCCGCGCCACCGACACGGCGGTGGAGACGGTCCGCTATTACGAGCGCATCGGCCTGTTGCCGGAACCGCCCCGCACCGAGGGCAATTACCGGCTGTACGGGGAGGCCCACCTGCATCGGCTGCGCTTCATCCGCCGGGCGCGGGCCTTGGGCTTTCATCTGGATGTGATCCGCGACCTGCTGGGCATGGTGGACCGGCCTGACCAGCCCTGCGCCAGCATCGACCAGTTGGCCCGCGCCCAGATGGCAGAGGTCGACGCCAAGATCGCTGACCTGACCCGCCTGCGCGCCGAACTGGCCCATGTCGCCAACCAGTGCCATGGCGGCACTGTGCGGGAATGCCGGATTGTCGAGGCGTTGAGCGGTGGGGAGGGGTAAACCTGACCGATTGAAACCTTGATAGGGAGCAGGGGAGCGCTTGGCCGCTGGTCGGTGTCTCCGCTATGCACGCAGTATTCGCATACGTTCGGATGCGATTAAGGGGTATATGAATTAGAAAATACAACCATTATCGACACGATGAATAACCAGTGATACACTTTATAGGTTCATAATGATTTCTGTATCGATTTGAAATTTCCCGTTTTTTATCAAGATTTTAGTGTCTATTTGGGCTGCAAAGGGGGACGACATGGCCGTAAATAATCTCCTTATTCTGGCGCATGGTAACAACCCTTCCTCCGGGGGGAACCCCTTTGCGAATGTCGGGAAGATGGCTGGTGCTGCATCGCCGGATGGCGTGTTTGCACCCGCCAAGGACAAGGTGGGTGCGACGTCCCCGCCATCTGGCGTGGGCCCCGTTACGACGACCGATCGGGTGGAACTCAGCGGTTTGGCGCAGGCACTGACGGGGCAGGCTGCCGCCTTCTTCAACCAGATGGATGAGAAGGAGCGGGGCACGCTGGAAACCCTGGTCAAATCCGGCAAGGTCTCTGTCGATGATGCCGTGAAGGGCCTGCAATTCTGGGCTGATGAGGTGACCTTCACCAAGGCCATGACCCTGGTGGCCCCCACGGCACAGGAGACGGATCAGGCCCGGCAGCGCGACGATTCGCAGGCGGCTTTTGCGGCGGATTTCCAGGAATTCGCCGCCATCAGCCGGGAGAATGAGGCGCGCAGCGAAGAATATCTCAAGGCCGTGGAGAGCGGGAGCGGCGATGTGGCGGCGGCCCGCGAGCGGTTGGACGAGGTCTCAGCCCGCTATCGGCAGGCCTCGGCCAAAGCGCGCCAAAGCAACGCGGCCATAGGGGATACGGGCCTCGCCATTCAGGATGGGTTCCAGCGGCGGTTTCAGGCCGTGGCGGACGCCAAGGCGGCATCCGGCCACCCGGATGGCGGCGCGCCCGCCAATGCCGACAACAAGGCGGCGGCGGACCGGCTGGCCGCTGCCGGGCTGGGCCAGCTTGACCTGAAAGAAGCGCGCCGCCGTTTCGCGGCCAGCGTCACCGATTTCCCTTATTAAGGGGCTGGCTCCTCGCCCCCTGAAAACCAAACGGGCCGAAGGGGATATCCCCCCCGGCCCGCCGGTTGCCTCCCCGGTCGTGGAGGCGCCAGGACAGGTGGTGCCTGGATTGTTACGCGGCGGTACGGATACCGGCGCGCACAACCTTCTCGTCCACCTGGTCCTGGAATTGGGTGAAGTTGGCCTCAAACCGCCGCGCCACCTCATGCGCGGTGGCGTCAAAGGCACTCTTGTCCGCCCAGGCATTGCGGGGCAGCAGCACATCGGCCGGCACGCCGTCGCAGCCTTCCGGCACGGCCAGACCGAAATTCGGTTCCGGCTTGTGCGCCACGCCGGCCAGCTTGCCCGACAGGGCGGCATTCACCAGAGCGCGGGTATGGCCGATCTTCATGCGGCTGCCGGTGCCATAGGCACCGCCCGTCCAGCCGGTATTCACCAGCCAGCAATGGGCGCCATGGGCCTGGATCTTCTGCCCCAGCAGCTTGGCATAGGCGGTGGGGTGGCGGGGCATGAAGGGCGCACCAAAGCAGGTGCTGAAGGTGGCCTGCGGCTCCGTCACGCCCTTTTCCGTGCCGGCCACGCGCGCGGTGTAACCGGACAGGAAATGGTACATGGCCTGTTCGGCCGACAGTTTGGAAATCGGCGGCAGCACGCCGAACGCATCCGCCGTCAGCATGATGATGTTCAGTGGCTGGCCGCCCAGCCCCGTATCGGACGCGTTGGGGATGAAATCGATGGGGTAGGAGGCGCGGGTATTTTCCGTCAGCCTTGCATCATCCAGGTCCAGGTCGCGCGTGGTCGGGTCCATGACGACATTTTCCAGCACCGTGCCGAAGCGCCGGGTGGTGGCATAAATCTCCGGCTCGGCCTCGGCGGACAGGCGGATCACCTTGGCATAGCAGCCGCCTTCGAAATTGAAGACGCCATTGTCCGACCAGCCATGTTCGTCATCGCCGATCAAGGTGCGGCTGCTGTCGGCGGACAGGGTGGTCTTGCCGGTGCCCGACAGGCCGAAGAAGATGGCGGTATCGCCATTCGCCCCGATATTGGCCGAACAATGCATGGGCAGCACGCCCTGGGCCGGCAGCATGAAATTCAGCACGGAGAAGATCGACTTCTTGATCTCCCCGGCATAGGAGGTGCCGCCGATCAGCACCAGCTTCTTCTTGAAATTGATCACGACGAACACGTCGGACCGGGTGCCGTCGCGTTCCGGCACGGCATGGAAATCAGGCACCTGCAGCACGGTGAAGCCCGGCTCAAACGCCAGCCGGTCGGCCAAAGCCGGGCGGATGAACATGTTCTGGGCGAACAGATTGTGCCAGGCGTGCTGGGTGACGATGCGCACCGGCAGCCGATAGGCCGGATCGGCCCCCGCCCACAGATCCTGCACGAAGACCTCGCGCCCCTGCAGATAGGCGGTGACGCGGGCGTGCAGCCGGTCGAACGCCTCTTCCGTGAAGGGCTTGTTCGGGCCCCACCAGATATCGGCCTCCGTCGTTTCCTCCCGCACGGTGAATTTATCGTTGGGGGAGCGGCCGGTATGCTGGCCGGTAATGGCGACCAGCGCGCCATCCTTGGACAGGGCAACCTCGCCGCGCTTCAGCGCCTGTTCATACAGGGCACCGACGCTGAGATTCCAATGGGCAGCCTTCAGATTGGCCAAACCCAGATAATCAAGCCCGAAACGGCTGATGACGGGACCAGTCTTTTCCACGGTCGTATTCTCCCTCATGATCCGCGAGGCCGCCGCCCCTTTTGTCGGGCGACGCCGGTCCGTATCACGGCCGGCGCATTTTTATGTAACGGCTTTTGTACACTTACCGTTCTCTTTCTGCGGTCGCAACCTTTTCAGCCCTGGCCTTGGTATCAGGGTAGTGCCGCTGCCCCTTTATAGACCTGCAGCATGGTGGCATAGGGCAGTGCCACGGCGGTGGTGATCCCCACCGCCAGCACCACCAGTGCCGCCGCCAGCACGCTGTGGCGGACAGGCAGGTAACGGGAAAGGGCCGGCGGCAGCAGGCAAAGCAGGAAGGCCAGCGGGATGAAATACCGCCCCTGCACGCCGCCCACCATATCGGCAGCGGGGGCGGTGAAGGTGAGATATTGCAGGAAGAAAATCGCCAGCACCGACCCCAGCAGGGTCAGCCCGACCGTCAGCTTCTGGCGCGGGGCCGGGCGGTTCTGCGGATCGACCAGGATCAGCAGCAGCAGCAGCCCGAAGCTGTTCAGATAAAAATCGTAAGCCGGCGCAGGCAGCACGATATTGGTATGGGCCCAGCCGACCCAGCCCAGCATGGCGACGGTGAAGGGCCACCACCAACGCTCCAGCGTATTGAAGAAGGCTTCGGGGAAAGCCAGCGGATGGGCTGCCAGATAGGAAAGCTGGGCCTTCATGTCGGGGCTGATGCCATCATGATGCTGCATCACCTGCACAAAAAGGGCGGCGTGCAGCGCCCAGCCGATGGTGAGCAGGGCCGCCACAGCCGGCCCCACCCAGCCGGGCCAGCGGCCGATCCGGGCCGGCATTACCCACCAGAGTGGTAGCAGGAACAACAGGTTGGTCGGCCGCGACATGGACATCAGCGCCACCAGCAGCGCCATGCCCAGAAATTCCGCCCCGGTGGATCGCCGCCCATCGGCCATGGCCCGGCTCAGCAGCGCCACAAAAAGTGCTGCCATGGCGATCAGCAGCCCATCCTGGCTGCACGCGGCATATTGCGCCACGCTCATCGGCCAGAGCGCGATGGCCAGCATGGCCCCCCGGCCCCAGGCGGTCAGCCAGAGTGCCGCGGCGATCAGGGCGGTGGAAAAGCCGATATTGAAGAAGCGGGCCAGCAGAATACTGTCCTGCACAGGCAGGTCAAAAACCTTGCCCAGCCCCAGCCCGATCATGGTGGGCAGATAAAGATTGGGCGGATAGATGGCGGTATTGGGGATATGGACGAAGTGTCGTTCCGCGCCCCAATGGATTTCCCGGGCGGCGGCCATATGCTCCACCGTCACATGCTTCTGCGGGTCGGTCAGCATGGGCCAGTACCGGTCCAGCAGCCCCAGTAAGGCGGAATCGATCTTGCCGCCGGATTGGTCTGTACCAGCCTTCTTGCCGAAAAACTGGCCTTGCAGCACGGTTTCGGCGCGCATGACATGGTTGGTCTCATCCACATTGAAAAAAGGTGGCATGGACCAGGCCATGAAGATCGATACCGGCAGGGCCAGTGTCAGGAACAGCAGTACGAACAGGCGGCGGGACATGGAACCATCCGGTCTGGAACATAACGGCTTCCTCATACCCCAGATGGCCCACACGTCCCAATATTCAGTTTGGTCCATGTCCGACAACCGGATGGGGTGGCCGTTTGCTCAATACCCCTCCGGCCGCTTCACCCCCAGGGCGGGGCAGCCTCGGTTAAGCGCCCCCTTGGCCGCCGCATCGCGGGTGGCGGCGGCCAGCGCCTTGGCGGCGGCGCTGATATCCTCCCCATGGCGGCGGGTGGCGCGGGCGGTGGCGCGGGATGTCAGGCTGTCAAAGGCGGTCAGCGCCTCTTCCGCCTTCACCCCGCCATTCAGCCGGTCCAGCAGCATGGCGATGGCGGCACTCAACAGCTCATCGGCGGCGGTATCGTCGGTTTCCTTCGCTGCCGCCATTTCCCTGGTTTCGTCCGTGGCGGCGGCGACATCGGCCGTGTAATCATCGCGCTGGGCGGTGCAGTTTTCCCGTAGCGTGCCCTTCTCCAGCCGCAGATGCACGGTGGTGGAAGGCGAGCAGGCATGGCAGAGCGGGCCATAGGATTCAAAGGCAGCGCTATAGCCGGTGATGATCGGTAGTGGCTCCACCGCCGTTACCTCCCGCAGGGCTACCAGCGGGTCGGGCGGTTCCACCGCCACCAGTTTGCTCCCCTCCACCCGCAGGGGCATCAGCTGTTCACAGGTCATGCAATTGCCGCCGGTCGCCACCTCCAGCAGGGCCAGCGGCCCGTCGGCCAGTTCCAGCACCGGGTTTTCCGCCGGGGTCACATAGGTCAGTTCACCGGGCAGTTCCGTTGCCCCGGTCAGGGTGGCGGCTTTGCCATCCGGGTGGTGGTACAGCCGCACCTGCGTCGGCACCCCGCCTTCCGGTTCCTTCTCCGGCTCCAGGCAGGGTTTCCAGCTGGTCAGCAGCCATTCCCCACCCTGGGCGGCAGGCGCGCGGGTGATGCCGGCCAGGGCCAGACCGGGCATGGTGATGCCTTCTTTCGCCAGCACGGCTGCCGCCTCCGTCTCTTCCGGCGACTGGCAGTCGGCGGGGGCGCGGGCGGCGGCAGGCAGGGTGATCAGGCCGGCGGCAAGCAGCAGGAAGGCGGGGCGGAAGATCGGCGCCATGATGGTCCGGTGGGGCTGGGGAAGATGCCGGCCAATTTACGCTGCCCGCGCCTGCTTCACCAGCCGCACCAGTTCGGCCCGCACCGTTTCGCCATCGCGCACCCTGCGGCGAAAGGGCAGGCGGGCGCTGTGCGGGCCGTCGCGCAGGTCACAGCCTTCCGGGTCGATGCCGGTCATGCGCCAATCCCCCGCCGGCCGTTCCAGCAGCACGGTGGCATAGAGCTGTACCGCATCGGCATGGTCTTCATTCATATGGGCGATGATGCCAGCCTCCGCTTCGGCCAGTTCGGCCCAATCCGCCGGGGGCAGGCGCAACTGGTCGGGCGGGATGGCGCTGATCCGGCCGAATCCGGCCACCATATGGCCACGCTTGGCCTCTACCCGCCAGAGGGCGAAATCGGCAAAGCCGGCATAGGCGCTGGCCGAGGGGTGGCGGGCGATGAAGCGGGCCAGCCGCCTTTCATCGCCATCGCGCACCGCCCGGCCCAGCAGCGACAGGCGCGGCCCGGTCAGCGTATCGGCATGGCCGCCGGTGCCATCGAACAGCAGGCCGCAGCGCGGGTCGCCTTCCAGGTTGCGGGTATGTTCGGCCAACCGGGAAATCAGCAGCAGCGGCGTGGCATCCAGATCGAACCCGACCAGCACCAGGGTCGGCACCGGCCAGCCTACCAGGCTGGCATCCAGGCCGGCATGATGGGTGGCCAGCGTGGCCTGCCCGCAGCCGCGCATCAGGCTGCGGGCGGCCGCACCGGGATCATTGACAGCGCCATCACCATCCAGTTGGTCTATCACCATTTTCCGGTTCCCCCGCCAAATTCGTTACGGCTCTCTTTTGCGCCCTATTCGTGCCATATTGAAATAGAAGCTGAGACTTGGCAAAGCCGTGACAAGGGGTAGCGCTTCGGGATCATGATCCGGAACGCCGCCTGCTTGATGGACCCCACGGATTTGTCGCCCTTGCTGGAGAGAACATGTCCCAGACGATCGCGCTGGTCGATGATGACCGCAATATCCTGACCTCTGTATCCATCGCGCTGGAAGCGGAAGGCTACGAGGTGCGTACCTACAGCGATGGAGATGAGGCGCTGCGCGGCATCACCTCTCGCCCCGTCGACATGGCCGTGCTGGACATCAAGATGCCGCGCATGGACGGGCTGGAACTGCTCCAGCGCCTGCGCCAGACCACGGCCATGCCGATCATCTTCCTCACCTCCAAGGATGATGAGACGGATGAGCTGCAGGGCCTGCGCATGGGGGCCGATGATTATATCAAGAAGCCGTTCAGCCAGCGCCTGCTGATCGAACGCATCAAGACCCTGCTGCGCCGCGCCGAGCTGGCCCAGGGCAAGGGGGCCACCCCCGATCCGGGCCAGACCCTGGTGCGCGGTGAACTGGTGCTGGACGGGGCCCGCCATCTCTGCACCTGGAAGGGCAAGGAGATTGATCTGACGGTGACGGAATTCCTGCTGGTGAAGGCGCTGGCCGTGCGCCCCGGCCATGTGAAGAACCGCGACCAGCTGATGGATGCCGCCTATGGCGAGCATATCTATGTCGATGACCGCACCATCGACAGCCACATCAAGCGCCTGCGCAAGAAGTTCAAGACGGTGGACGACGATTTCCAGCAGATCGAAACGCTCTATGGCGTCGGCTACAAGTATAAGGAATAAGCGCAAGGGCCGTCACATGGCTTTTGCTGTCTCTATTTTCCCGCCGGTGCCGCGCGGTGGCGGCCGCCACCATCCACAAGGGGGCATCCCTGCCCCCTTGTCTCAGCCCCTCCCCCAGGGGACAGCACAGAGATGAGCATGGATTTGCGCAGCCCCGGCCCGCGGACGGCCGGGACGACCAAGCCTGAGCCGCCGAAACAGAAGCCGGCGGCCAAACCCGCCAAGCCGGTCACCAGCGGGGCGGACGCGGCCGAAGCCCCGGCCAAGCCCCGGCACCGGCGGCGGCATTTCTCGCCGCTGACGCTGCGCATCCTGGCCGTCAATATGCTGGCGCTGGCCATCCTACTGGGCGGCCTGCTGTACCTGTCGACATATCAGCAATGGCTGATCGACAAGGAACTGACCGCCCTGACGACGGAGGCGCGGATTTTCGCCGGTGCGCTGGGCGAAGGCGCCATGCAGCCGGCGGTGGATGAGTTCAACGAGCCGACAAACCAGCTTTCCAATGAACTGGCCCGCCAGATGGTGCGCCGGCTGGTGGAGACCACGGATACCCGCACCCGCCTGTTCGCCCCCTCTGGCGAGCTGATGGCCGACAGCCGGGTGCTGGGCGGCCCGAAAAGCATGGTGCAGATCGAGGAGCTGCCGCCGCTCCGCGATGGCAACCGGCTGACGGAGCTGGGCATCGCCATCTATGATTATATCGTCAATGCTGTGCCGGAGCGCGAGCATCTGCCGGCATATCCGGGGGAGGCGGAGCAGAATGCCGATGCCTATCCCGATGTGCAGAAGGCGCTGGTGGGGGAAATCGGCCGTTCGGTCTGGCGGGTGGCCCGCGCCGATGGCCGTACCGACATGCTGTTGACGGTTGCCGTGCCGGTGCAGCGCTACAAGAAGGTGCTGGGGGCCGTCTATATCTCTCGCGGCGGGGCACAGGTGGATACGGCGGTGCGGGAATTCCGCATGGATATTCTGCGCCTGTTCGGCATCACCCTGGGTGTTACCGTGCTGCTGTCCTTCTATCTGGCCGGCACCATCGCCCGCCCGATCCGCCGGCTGGCCAGTGCGGCGGACGAGGTGCGGCATGGTCATGGGCGGCAGGTGGTGATCCCCGATTTCTCCCGCCGCCGGGATGAGGTGGGTGACCTGTCGGTCAGCCTGCGGGAAATGACTTCGGCCATCTGGGACCGGATGGACGCCATTGAACGCTTTGCCGCCGATGTGGCGCATGAGATCAAGAACCCGCTCACCTCCATGCGCAGTGCGGTGGAAACGGTGCAGCGGGTGAAGACCGATGAACAGCGCCAGCGCCTGCTTTCCATCATCCATCATGATGTGCAGCGGCTGGACCGGCTGATCTCCGACATTTCCAATGCCAGCCGGCTGGATGCCGAACTGTCGCGCGCCCGCGCCGAACCGGCGGATGTCGGCCAGATGCTGACCATGCTGGCCAATATCCACGATGCCACCCTGGGCAATGCCGAAGCCCTGCGCGAAGCGGCGGCAGAGGCTGGTGGAGAGGTGGGCGATACCCCCGCCCCGGTGCGGGTGGAGGTGGATTTGCCCAAGCAGGGCAAGGGGCTGGTGGTGCCCGGCCTGGAAGGGCGGCTGACCCAGGTGTTCCAGAACCTGCTATCCAACGCCCTGTCCTTCTCCCCGCCGAGCGGGGTGGTGCGCTTTGCCGCCAAGGCCCTGTCCGACCGGGTAGAGGTGGTGTGCGAGGATCAGGGCCCCGGCATTCCCGAAGGCAAGCTGGCGGCGATTTTCGACCGGTTCTACAGCGAACGCCCGAAATCAGAGGCGTTCGGCAAACATTCCGGTCTGGGCCTGTCGATCTCCAAACAGATCGTGGAGGCCCATCAGGGCCGCATCTTCGCCGACAATATCAAAGGGCCGGACGGTACCGTGAAGGGCGCCCGCTTCAGCGTGGTGCTGCCGCGCTGAGGTTTGGGGGGGGCTCTCCCTACGCCACCATCGCTACCGTCACCCCGGCGAAGGCCGGGGTCCAGCGTTAAGGCGCGATCAGCGCCGGCATGAGTCTTACCGCGGCAGACGCCGCTCCGCGCTGGACCCCGGCCTTCGCCGGGGTGACGGTGGAAAGACTGGGGTGGCGCTGGAAAAGCCGGGCGACGGCGGAAAGAAACCGAAAAAGAATCAGCCGGTACGGGTGCAGCAGAGAGCCTTCATCCCGAAGGCCCCCGCTGAACCTCACATCTCCACGCCCAGTTCCTTGGCGACGGTGAAGATGTCCTTGTCGCCACGGCCGCAGAGATTCATCACCAACAGCGTGTCCTTGGACAGGGTGGGGGCGATGCGGGCGACGGCGGCCAGGGCGTGGCTGGGCTCCAGCGCCGGCAGAATGCCTTCGGTGCGGGCGCAGAGCTGGAAGGCGTCCAGCGCCTCCCGGTCGGTGGCGCTGACATACTGCACCCGGCCCACCTCATGCAGCCAGGCATGTTCCGGGCCGATGCCCGGATAATCCAGCCCGGCGGAGATGGAATGGCCCTCAATGATCTGGCCATCATCATCCTGCAACAGATAGGTGCGGTTGCCATGCAGCACGCCGGGGCGGCCGCCGGCCAGGCTGGCAGCATGGCCGGTCTTGGTTTCCAGCCCATGGCCGCCGGCTTCCACCGCCACCATCTTCACCGTCGGCTCGTCCAGGAAATCATGGAACAGGCCGATGGCGTTGGAACCGCCGCCGATGCAGGCCACCAGCAGGTCGGGCAGGCGCCCTTCGGCTTCCAGCATCTGGGTGCGGGTTTCCTGGCCGATGATGGCCTGGAAGTCGCGCACCATGGCCGGATAGGGATGCGGGCCGGCGGCCGTGCCGATGATATAGAATGTATCGGCCACATTGGTTACCCAGTCGCGCAACGCGTCATTCATCGCGTCCTTCAGGGTGCCGGCACCGCTGGTGACGGGCTTCACCTCCGCCCCCAGCAGCTTCATGCGGAACACGTTGGGGGCCTGACGGGCAATGTCGGTGGCGCCCATATAGATGGTGCAGGGCAGGCCCATCAGGGCGCAGACGGTGGCCGTGGCCACGCCATGCTGGCCGGCACCGGTCTCCGCGATGATGCGGGTCTTGCCCATGCGCTTGGCCAGCAGGATCTGGCCCATGCAATTGTTGATCTTGTGCGCGCCGGTATGGTTCAGCTCGTCGCGCTTGAAATAGATCTTGGCCCCGCCCAGCTCCTCGGTCAGCCGCTGAGCGTAATAAAGCGGGCTGGGCCGGCCGACATAATGGGTCAGATACTGGCGCAGTTCGGCATGGAAGGCGGGGTCCGCCTTGGCCGCTGCATAGGCCTTCTCCAGCTCCAGGATCAGTGGCATCAGCGTTTCGGCGACGAAGCGTCCGCCAAAAATGCCAAAATGGCCATGTTCGTCGGGACCGTTACGATAGCTGTTCAGGGGCGCGTTCATGGCTGAGAACCAGTGTGGACATCCAGAGGCCTGCAAACTAGACCGCGCGCCCGCCATTTCCAAGCCTGAGACGACATGAATAATGGAATGGCGCGGTGGCGTTTGCGGGGGTCACAATATTACCTGTCAGCGGGGCGGTCCCGGCAGCCATTACGGCGACTCATCCGGCCAGGAATGCCGCCATGGCGGCCAGCGCCCATTCGGTGAAGGCTTTCACGGCCGGGCGGCGGAAATGGGCGGGCGGGGCCACCAGATTGTAGGATTGGTAGATCGCCACCTGCGGGAAGGGCCGGATCAGCCGGCTAGCCGCCAGATCATCGCGCGACAGGATCGTGTCACCCAGCGCCACGCCCTGGCCAGCCACCGCCACATCCATGGCGTGGCTGGCATCAAAGAAGCGGGTGCCATGCAGGGGGCGGTTCAGGGTGATTCCGGCGGCGGCAAACCAGGCCCGCCAGGGCAGGTCGGTTTCCTCCAGCAACAGGTCCATCTCCAGCAGGCCTGCAGGATCGCCGGGCAGCGGGGTCAGGCCCGGCGCGCAGACGGGGAAATTCTCCACGTCCGCCAGCTTGCGCGCCTCCAGCCCCGGCCAGGGGCCGCTGCCATAGCGGATGCCCAGATCGGCCCCGCCGCGCCGGAAATTTGCCGCCTCCCGCGTGGCATCAACAATCACCGTGACCCCCGGATGCAGCGCCCGGAACGCGCCCAGCCGTGGCACCAGCCAGCGCTGGGCAAAGGAGGGTTCCACCGACAGGGTCAGCCTTTGTTCGCCCACCGCCGGCGCATCGGGTCGCAACAGGGCGGTGGCCGCATCGATCAGGTCGAAAGCCTGGCTGGCGGCATCACGATAGGCGCGGCCGGCATCGGTCAGGCTCAGCCCCCGGTTATGGCGGTTGAACAGGGCGCAGCCCAGCCAGCCCTCCAGCTCCCGGATCTGCCGTGACAGGGCCGGGTGGGCCACGTTCAGCTCTTCGGCTGCCCGCGTCAGGCTTTCATGCCGCGCCGCCGCTTCAAAGGCGCGCAGCGCCGTCAGGTTGGGCAAGCGCCGCATCATCTGTCATGATCTCTGATGTAACTTTCCGTTACAGCGACTGTAGTGAACCGGTCATCGACGTCAAGCCATGATCGCGCCCATGATGCTGAAGAAACGGGCAAGAGCGCCCATACACAGGCAGGAGGAAGCCATGGTCACGGCCATTTCAATGGTAAATGCGTTAAATCAGCGTTTCTCGATGCTGTTTTCCCTCCTTTTCTGCCAGTTTCCGGCCAAAGATCGCTCGCACCGGCATTGACAGGCGGGGTATCTTTCCGGCAGTTGAGAACCTCATCTGAAACCGAGTGGCCTGCCGATCTGGCCACCTGCCATTTGCCGGGATTTGCCAAGATGACCGACGTCGACAACGCCGACGCCCCCTCGATGCCGCTGTTCTACACCAACCCGGTTCCTGTGAGCGCCGAGCGCCATGGCGATTGGAAGGTGAAGAACAACCGCGAATTCCGCTATGCCGCCGACGTGCACGCCGTGCCGATCCTGGCGGAGGAAATCCCGCAGCTGCAGGCTTTCTACCCGATCGTCTTCTCCGCCGGTAACAGCCCGGCCGTGATGGCGCTGTTGGGCTTGCGCGCCGGGCAGAACCTGTTTGTCGACAAGGATGGCAAGTGGCGCCCCAATACGCTGGTGCCGGCCTATATCCAGCGCTATCCGTTCCTGCTGGTGGAAGTGCCGGAAGACAAGCGTCTGATTTTGATCATGGAAGAGGACGCCAATCTGGTCGGCCCCGACTATGAAGTGCCGCTGTTCAAGGATGGCCAGGGCACCAAGGAAGGCGAGGAAATCCTCAATTACTGCGTCACTTTCAATAATTCTGCCCGCCTGACGCAGGAATTCTGCAAGGAACTGGCGGCGCGCGACCTGCTGGTCGATCAGCGCGCCGATGTGGTGACGCCGGATGGCAAGCGCCTGTCGCTGTCGGGTTTCCGCATCATCGATGAGCAGAAGTTCAATGCGCTGTCGGACGAAGTGTTCCTGGAATGGCGCAAGCGCAACTGGATCGGTCTGGTCTATGCCCATTTTGTGTCGCTGGGCCGCTGGCAGTCGCTGATCGACATCCTGAAGGAACACCCGGACGCGGAAGTCTAAGCACTCGCGGTACTGGTGACTTCCCGACGGCCCCGGCGGTTTCCTCCGCCGGGGCCGTTTGCGTTCAGGCACGTGTTGGAATGGACAATTCCCATACGGAAGGTGATGCCAGTGTCATAGTCTAAGGATATAATGACGGACTATACTCCAGGGACGCGGGTCATGCCCCCGGACCGGGCAGCCCTTCCAACATGGGTGCGCAGCATGAATCTGGAATTCCGTACTTTCACGATCCGGGACACGCATACGGAGGAGGATGAGCAGCGGATCGCCCATTTCCTGCGTTCGGTGGAATCAGAGCGGATTGACACTGCCTATGTCCCCGGCGGCTGGCGCATTCTGATCCATTACCGCGACCTGCGCCGCAAGGAAGAACAGGCCCAGATCGAAACCGCCATTCATGCCGCGCTGAATAGCTGGCGGGCCGAGATGGCGCGCAATCTGGGGGTTGACCGGGAAACGGTGCTGCCCGGCCCGCTGGCGGTTGAAATCGCCCGCTATGCCCCCACGACGGAGGTGGAACTGTCGGTGATTGCCAATGCCTCTGGCGTGAATATGCGGGAGCACGGTGCCGATATTGTTCGCGTCGTCCGCCAGACCATGGAAGATTTGACGGATTGATCCGATCGCTTCCCTGGTGGCCGGCAGTGGCCACCAGGGATAGCGGACATCAATCCTCCAGCTTTTCGTCCGGGCGCACGCCCCAGAAATCGCCGCGTTCCATCCAGCCGTGATAGCCCTGGATTTCCACCTCGCACCAATCCCCCTTGCAGGTGACCAGCCGCCCCATCACACCCGGTTCCGCCTGGGCCACGGCGGCGGCACTGTTGTTGGGGCGTTCCCGGATGGTGCGGATTTCCTTGGTCACCACCAGGGTGCGGCGGCCTGACAGCATGGATTGATGCACCCAGCCCTGGGTACCATCCACATCGCGGATGCGACGCCAGGTATCGAACTCCGCCGTGATCTCCACCGGCATCCCGGCACGCACGAATACCCATTCGATGGGATAGGCCCGGCCGGGACCGGCGCGCACATTCACTTCATTCGAGCGCAGGGAGACGAAGCGCGGCACCGGCAGGCCGCTGCGCACGATCATGTCCTTGCGCGGGTCCGTCTCCTGGGCGTGGGTGATGGTGGGGGACAGCCATGGCAGCAGCAGGATGGCCGCCAGCAGCAGAGGCCACCCCCAACCCTGTCGTGCCCGGTCACGCATTCCTATGCCCTTGAAAACGCCCAAACCTGGCCCCAGCATTCTTGCGGAAGGGATATATCACCCAAGCATTTGTCCTTTGTGCCGCCCGACAGTTCCCCGGTCAAGCCTTCGACGCGGATTATCTTTTGCGGCACCGGCCGGGCACCTTGCGCCCGCCTGGACAGTTCCGCCCCCGCTTGCTACTGCTAAGTGAAAGCCGCCCCCTGCGGACCTGCGGCAATCAGGGAGATGACAGCATGGCCGAGCGTAAGAAGCCCCTCATCATCGTCACCCGCAAATTGCCCGATGCGATTGAAACCCGGATGATGGAGCTGTTCAACGCGCGGCTGAATCTGGACGACCATCCGCTGAGCCGTGATGAGCTGCGCCAGGCGGTGGAGACGGCGGACGTGCTGGTGCCCACCGTCACCGACACGATTGACGAGGCGCTGATCAGCCAGGCCGGGCCGCAACTGAAGCTGATCGCCAATTTCGGCAATGGTGTGGACCATATCGACCTGCGGGCCGCGCGGGCGCGCGGCATCACCGTCACCAACACGCCGGGTGTGCTGACCGAAGATACGGCGGACATGACAATGGCCCTGATCCTGGCCACGGCCCGCCGCCTGTCAGAGGGGGAACGGCTGGTGCGGGCGGGCCAGTGGACTGGCTGGGCCCCCACCGTGATGCTGGGCGCGCGGCTGGCGGGCAAGCGGCTGGGCATCATCGGCATGGGCCGCATCGGTCAGGCTGTGGCCCGCCGGGCCAAGGCCTTTGGCCTGTCCATCCATTATCATAACCGCAAATCCGTGCACCCCCAGGTGGAGGCGGAACTGGACGCCACCTATTGGGAAAGTCTGGATCAGATGTTGGCGCGCATGGATATCATCGCCGTCACCTGCCCACGCACGCCTGCGACATACCATCTGCTGAATGCCCGCCGACTGGGCCTGCTGAAATCCAGCGCCATTCTGGTGAATATCAGCCGTGGGCAGGTGGTGGAGGAGGAAACGCTGGCCCGGATGCTGCAGATGAAGGAAATCGCCGGCGCCGGGCTGGATGTCTATGAGGATGAACCCAACGTCAATCCCAAGCTGCTGAAGCTGGATAATGTGGTGCTGCTGCCGCATATGGGCTCCGCCACCATTGAGGGGCGGCTGGATATGGGGGAAAAGGTGATCGTCAACATCAAGACCTTCGTTGACGGGCATACCCCGCGCGACCGCGTGCTGGAAATGATGTTCTGAAATCAATCTCCCTGGATCGTGACCGATCCAGGGAGATTTCAGTTTCCTTCGTGTGCCGGCCTTCAAGGGGCATGGGACATGCCCATGGCATTACCCCAACAAGGCGCTGCTGATCTGGAAGGCCAGAAAGGACATGCAATAGGCCAGCGCAAACAGATAGGCGAAGGTCGCCCACATGAATTTGCTGCTGTTCGTCTCCCGTCGGATCACCGTCAGCGTGCTGATGCATTGCGGGGCGAAGATGTACCAGACCAGGAAGGAAATGGCGGCCGGCAGGGCCCAACTGGATTGCAGCGTCGTTGCCAGCCCGCTGGCCAGCCCTTCTTCGTTATCGGCGCTGATGGCATAGACGGTGCCCAGCACCGTTACCGCCACTTCACGGGCCGCCATGCCGGGGATCAGCGCGATCACCATCTGCCAGCTAAAGCCGATGGGCGCGAACAAGGGGGCCAGCGCGATGCCGATGATGCCGGCAAAGCTCTGTTCGATATTGCCGCTGATCCCGTGCGGGCCGAAACTGGACAGCACCCAGATCACCACCATGACGACAAAGATGATGCCACCGGCCCGGCGCAGGAAAATCCGCGCCCGTTCCAGCAGGCCGAAAGCGATATTATGCAGCGTCGGCATCTTGTAGGTGGGCAGCTCCATGACGAAGCTGTCCACCTGTTCGGTATAGACAAAGCGCTTCAACACAAACGCGACCAGCAGGCCGGTGCTGAGTGCCGCCATATAAAGCCCAAACATCACCAGCCCCTGCAGGTTGATGCCGGTGGCCACCTCGCGGTTGGGCACAAAGGCGGCAATCAACAGCGTATAGACCGGCAGGCGGGCCGAGCAGGTCATCAGCGGTGCCAGCAGGATGGTGGTCAGCCGGTCCGGCTTATGTTCGATGGTGCGGGCCGCCATCACGCCGGGAATGGCGCAGGCGAAGGAAGAAAGCAGGGGAATGAAGCTCTTGCCATGCAGCCCCACCCCGCCCATCAGCCGATCCAGCAGAAAGGCGGCACGTGCCATATAGCCACTGTCTTCCAGCACCAGGATGAAGAAATACAGCACCAGGATCTGCGGCAGGAAGACGATGACGGAGCCGATACCGGCCACCACCCCATCAACAATGAAGCTGCGGAACAGCCCGTCCGGCAACTGGCTGCCCAGCCAACTCCCCAGTGCGGTGGCCGCCCCGTCAATCTGGTCCATCGGCCAGGCCGACCAGGTGAAGACCGACTGGAAAACGAAGAACATCAATCCCATCAGGATCAGCAGCCCGAACACCGGATGCAGCAGCACCCGGTCGATGGCATAGCTGGTGACCGGCGGCACACCATAGGCGATGCCGGCCTGATCCAGCAGCGCCATGGCCTGCCGGTTCAGGACGCGCAATTCACCGGTGGTCGGCTCCTGCCATTCCGGGGCCGGGTGATCCACCGGGTTGGCCAGATACTGGTCCACCGCCGCCAGCAGGGCTTCCACCTTGCCGCCGCGCACGGCCACCGTCGGCACCACTGGGATGCCCAGCAGGCGGGAGAGTTCGGCGGGGTTGATGCTGAATTTCCGGCGCTCGGCAATGTCGAACATGTTCAGCGCCAGCACCATCGGCACGCCCAGGGCCTTGGCTTCCAGCACGAAACGCAGATGCAGTTTCAGATTGGTGGCATCGGCCACGCAGATCAGGAAATCCGGCCGTTCGATATCGGCCAGCCTTCCCAGCAGCGCGTCACGCGTCACCGCCTCATCCGGGCTGCGGGCGCGCAGCGAATAGGCGCCCGGCAGGTCCAGCAGGCGGCAGGCATGGCCGGCGGGCGTGGTGAAGGCACCTTCCTTGCGCTCCACCGTCACCCCGGCATAGTTGGCCACCTTCTGGCGGCTGCCGGTCAACCGGTTGAACAGGGCCGATTTGCCGGAATTCGGCATCCCGGCAATGGCGATCAGCGGTTGTTTGGCCATGATGATGTCAGGAAAGCGGGGAAAGATGGATAGCGTCGGCGTCACGGCGGCGCAGCGCGATCACCCGGTCACCGGCAATACGGATGGCGATGGGATCACGCGCGATGGGGCCTTCATGCAGCAGGGTCACATCCATGCCCTCCTCCAGCCCCATCTCCAGCAGCTTGCGGGTCAGGCTGTCAGAGGCGTTGATCTGGTGGATGCGGGCCTGTTGGCCCCGGCGCAGGGTGGATAGCTTCATGGACGAATCTCCGTTCATGAACCGGCATAGGCCAGCCCGGACACGAACGCAAGTCACTCTCACTTGAATAGCTGCGGCCCCGCGACGCAGGGAGGGGGGATTATACGCGTCCCAGCGATTGTTTCCGATCGCTGGGCTTCAGTCGCCAGCGCCTGCATCCGCAGGCTCGGCTTACGCGCCACCTGGCGCGCGACGGCAGTCGCCGCCGTACCCAAGGCCGATGCGTGCACCGCATCGGCCTTGGGTATCAACCCTCTTCCCCCTCCTCCATCTCTTCCCCATTGCGGGGACCATGGCGCTTTTCCAGCAAGCCATATTTGCGCAGATATCCCCGGAACTGGTGATAGTTCAGGCCCAGGTCGCCAGCCGCTCGCTTCTGGTGGAACTGGTTGCGTTCCAGGGCAGCGCGTAGCAGGGCCTTTTCAAAATCGGAGACGAGGTTGAGGAAATCGCACGGCCCCCCCTCCGTTGGCCAGCCGGGAACGGGGGACGGTGGGGCGGCGGCACCGTTGGCAGAGGATGGCGGGGCCGCCGGCTGGGGCGGGGCGGGGCTGTGATGGTGGTGATGGGCGATCACCGGGGCATCGGCATAGATGGCCATCTGCTTGGGCCGCCAGGGCGACTCGAACGGGTCGAACTGCACATCGGTGATGGGCAGTTCCGGATCGGCGGTGCGATAGACGGCGCGTTCCACCACATTCTTCAATTCACGCACATTGCCCGGCCAGTCATAGGCCAGCAATTGCTGCATGGCATCCGGGGTGAAGCCGCCAAAATAGGGGCGACCCAGTTCCTTGGCCATGGCGATGCCGAAATGATCGGCCAGGATGCGGATGTCCTCCGGCCGGGCGCGCAGGGGCGGAATGGTCACCACGTCGAAACAGAGCCGGTCCAGCAAATCCGCACGGAACTTGCCCTGATCGGCCAGGCGCGGCAGATCGGCATTGGTCGCCCCCACCACCCGGACATCAATATTGATGGTAACGGTGCCGCCCACCCGCTCGAACTCCCCATACTCAATGACGCGCAGGATCTTTTCCTGCACCCGCAGGGTGGCGGTGGCGATCTCGTCCAGGAACAGGGTGCCGCCATCGGCCTGCTCGAACCGGCCGACATGGCGCTTGGCAGCCCCGGTGAATGACCCCGCCTCATGCCCGAACAGTTCGGTTTCCAGCAGCGTTTCGGACAGCGCCGCGCAGTTCAGCTTCACGAACGGCTTGTCCCAGCGCGGCGACAGGTAATGCAGACGGGCGGCGATCAGTTCCTTACCCGTGCCGCGCTCCCCGATCACCAGGGTGGGCCGGTTCAGCGGGGCTGCCTGGGAGACATGTTCCATCAGCCCCAGGAAGGACGGGGCCTGACCGATCAGGGAGGGTGGATTGACATTGGGCGACATGGGGGGCGCGTCCGTTGGCAGGGCGGCGGGGTGATGATGGTCGCCACTATAATCGTAAAATGGCGCATTTGGCGAGAGAGTGGTTCAAATCGCCAAGAATTTGAAATTTAGCCAAGCGACCATGGGAAGTACAGATTGGCAAAAAATACTAAGTCTTTGATTTTAAATAATAATACTGACAACGCCACCGCTTGGCACGCCCTTTGCTTATATTGTCTCGGACACCGGGGACACTCAAAGACGCGAAGGGGACGCAAAAATGACCGACTTCACACTGGACAGCGCCGCCAAGGATCGGCAGACCGACAGCTTCACTTATGGCACGGCCGGGTTCTTCACCCGTCACGCCGGGGGTGCAACTGGCGGCATGTTCCGGGATCTTTACGAAGATTTCCGGGCTGTGCCGGTGGAAGCGTGGATCATCCTTGCGGTCGCCACCGGATTGAGCAACCTTTTCATTGCCCTTGCCTGAAGGAGAGCCTGACATGGGCATTTTTTCCCGCCTCGGCGACATCGTTAATTCGAACATCAATGCCATCCTGGATCGTGCGGAAGACCCGGAAAAGCTGGTCCGCCTGATCATCCAGGAAATGGAAGACACCCTGGTCGAGGTGCGCTCCTCTGCGGTCAAGACTGTGGCGGAGAAGAAGGAGATCGAGCGCAAGCTGGTCGATATCCGACGCGAGTCGGAGGATTGGCAGCGCAAGGCCGAATTCGCGCTTTCCAAGGACCGGGAAGACCTGGCCAAGGGTGCCCTGGTCGCCAAGGCCAAACTGGCCGAAGCGGCAGAGCATATGGCCGGCGAGCTGGCCCGGCTGGACAGCGCGCTGGCCAAGACCAGCGAGGATATTGCTGCTTTGCAGCAGAAGCTGGCCGATGCCAAGACCCGCGAAAAGGCCCTGATCGCCCGTCACAAGACGGCGACCAACCGGCTGAAGGTGCGTACCCAGCTTTATGATGAGCGCATCACCGACGCGTTCAGCCGGTTTGAGCAGGTGGAGCGCAACCTGGATGTGCTGGAAGGCAAATCCGAAGTGCTGGGCATGGGTCGCACCAAGAGCCTGGACGAGGAGATTGCCGAGCTTGAAGCCGAGTCGAAGGTGGAATCGGAACTTCAGGCATTGAAGGCGAAGCTGGCGGCCAAGGCACAGCCGGAATAAGCATGGCTCCGAAAGATGGGGGCGACCCCGCCGGATCGGCTGCAAGGTTGGTTGATGGCGGGGCCGCCTTTCGGGGCCAAGCCTGGGAGTATAGGGGGCAATAATGCCGCAGGAAGCAATTGTCGTCGCCATCATCTTCATGGTGATCGTGGCGCCGGTCTGGATCATTTTCCACTACGTTACCAAATGGCGTATCGCCAAGACCCTGTCGGTTGATGACGAACAGATGCTGTCCGATCTCTGGCACAGCGCCGGCAAGATGGAGGACCGCATCCGCCAGCTGGAAAAGATCCTGGATGCCGAAGCGCCGGGCTGGAGGTCGAAAGCATGAGCAACGATCATCCAGGCTACGGCCGGGGCGGTGACTATCCACCGCCCCCCGGTTCCAGCCGTCGGCGCTATCGCGCCAATCGGCCGGGGCAGAAGGACTGGCAATATGAATTGCTGGGCAAGCGCCCGGAGCAGAGCTGGGGCGAATATCTGGGCTTCGATCCCGGCCGTTATGGCCGCCGCCGCAGGGGGGGCAGTGCCTATGTCTATGACAGCGGCGTCTATAGCCGCGGTGCGGAGCAGGAGGAGGACGCGATGGAACCGATCAATACCCGCTCACCCAACCCGCACAAGCTCTATCGCAGCCGCACCGATGCCAAACTGGGCGGCGTCTGCGCCGGCATCGCCGATTATCTGAATGTCGATAGCTGGATTGTCCGGCTGGTCTTCGTCATCGGTTTCTTCTGCTTCCCGCCGGTCTTTCTGTTCGGCTACCCTATCCTGTGGTGGATATTGAAGCAGCAGCCGCTAGGCCTTTATGAAAGCCAGGAGGAAGAGGTGTTCTGGCGCTCGGTTGCCACCAAGCCGGAACAGACGCTGTCCGCCCTGCGCAACAAATTCCGGCAGTTGGATCAGGAGATCGGCCGGCTGGAAGGTTTCGTCGCCTCGCGCGAATATGACCTGCACCGCCAGTTCCGCGATCTGGAACGGAAGTAACGGCCGCCCCCGGTCGGCCCCCCTTCGCAGCGGAGGCGCGCTTGTTCAACTCCCCCTTCATCATCCCGGTTCTGGCGCTCAGCATCCCCATCATTGCCATCGTGCTGCGCCATCTGCGCCGCTGGCAGGAGATTGATGTGCAGGCCGCCGAAGCTGAGCTGGCGCTGCGCCGCCGCTTCCGTGGCTTTGATGAGATTGACCGCCGGGTTGGCGATATTGAACGCTATGTCACCAGCCCGGAATTCGATCTGAACCGACAGCTGCGCGGCCTGGGCAACAAGCCCTGATTCGCCCCAGCACTGACCACCCCAGCCCTGAGGCCGGCCCCCATGTTCAACACACCCTTTATCATTCCGGTGGTGGCGCTGCTGATCCCCATCGTTGCCATTGTGATGAAGCACCTGACCAAGATGCGGGCCATGAAGCTGAACGGCCTGTCCGAAGGGGCCGCCGCCGAACTGTCCGACCGGGCCCACCGGCTGGAAGAACGGGTGGGCCAGCTGGAACGCATCCTGGATGCCGAAGCCCCCGGCTGGCGCGCCCGCGCATGAAAAACAAGTAAAATCAAATATATACCAATCCCCTTTGATTGTTGCCGATCAAGGGGATTGGGTGTTTCCTTAAGTGCCGGGTGGCGGTATCCGCCGCCTTGGCTGGGCACAAGAAAGGATACCCCGGCCAGTACCGGGGTATCCTTTATGGACGGGGGCGGAAAAGAGGCTCAGCCGCGCAGGCCGGCCCCGGTGCCCTTGGCCACGGCGGCCACCACCTTGGCGGCCACGGCTTCAATCTCCGCATCCGTCAGGGTTTTTTCCACCGGCTGCAGGGTCACGGTGAGCGCCACGGATTTGAAGCCCGGCTCCACACCCTTGCCTTCATAGATGTCGAATACGCTGACATCGCTGATCAGCGCCTTGTCGGCCCCCTTGGCAGCCCTCACCAGCTTGTCCGCTTCCAGGGCCACCGGGGCCAGGAAGGCGAAATCGCGGGAGACGGGCTGGAAGGCGGACAGTTCCAGCTTCGGCTTGGCGGTGCCCACCTTCTTCTTCGGCGCCGGCACGGCATCCAGGAACAGTTCGAACGCCACCACAGGGCCTTCTACATCCAGCGCCTCCAGCAAAGCCGGGTGCAGTTCGCCAAAGCGGCCCAGCACGCTGGGGCCCAGGCGCAGCACACCCGACCGGCCCGGATGGTACCAGCTTGGCGCATCGCGGGTGACCTGCAGGTTGCCGACCGGGGCGCCGGCGGCTTCCAGAATGGCCAGCGCGTCGGCCTTGGCGTCAAAGGCATCGACGGCGCGTTCGCCCTTGGCCCAGTTGCGCGGCACGGCCGTCCCGGCGTGCACGCCGGCCACCACCAGATCCTGGCCCTTCTCACTGCCATCGCGGAAGGCGGGCCCAACCTCAAACAACGACACATCGGCATAGCCGCGCGCGGCGTTGCGGCCGATGGCGGGCACCAGGGTGGCCAGGATGCTGGGGCGCATCACCGCCAGATCGGCGCTGATCGGGTTCAGCAGCCGCAGTTCATCCTTGTCGCCATCGAACAGGGCGGCGACCTTGGGCTCCACGAAAGACCAGGTCACCGATTCCAGCAGCCCGCGACCGGCGGCGGCGCGGCGGGCGGCAAAGGTGCGGCGCTGGCTGGCGGTCAAGGCCGGCTTCGGCGTGGAGGCATCGCGCGGCAGGGGGGTAGCGGGGATGCGGTCAAAGCCATGGACGCGCAGCACCTCTTCTACCAGATCGGCCTCACCCTCCACATCGCGCCGCCAGGACGGCACGGTGCAGCGCAGGACGCCCTCCACCGCGGTCACGCCGAAACCCAGCGTTTCCAGGATACGGCTTTGTTCGGCCTGGGCCACATCCACCCCGCCGAGCGCGGCGACGCGGGCCGGGCGCAGGTCGATGCTGCGCTGCCAGGCCGGTTCGGCACCCGCCATTGTGACGGCACCGGCGGTGCCGCCGCACAGTTCCAGGATCAGGGCGGTGGCGCGTTCCACGCTGTCGGACAGGTTGGCCGGATCCACGCCGCGTTCAAAGCGGTAACGGGCATCGCTGTCGATCTGCAGGGCGCGACCGGCTTCAGCAATGCGCACCGGTTCGAACGTGGCGACTTCCAGCACCACATCCACCGTATCGGCGGTCACGCCGGTCTTTTCCCCGCCCATCACGCCGGCCAGACTGATCAGCCCGGCATCATCATAGATGCCGATCAGGCCGGCGGGGGTGGTGTATTCCTTGCCGTTCAGGGCCAGCAGCGTGTCGCCGGCCACCGTGGGGCGCAGGGCGATGGCACCCTGCAGCTTGGCGGCATCGAACACATGTAGCGGGCGGCACTGGTCCAGGCTGAAGAAATTGGTGATATCCACCAGGGCGCTGATCGGGCGCAGGCCGACAGCCAGCAGCTTGTCCGCCAACCATTTCGGGCTGGGGCCGTTCTTGACACCCCGGATCACCCGGAAACCGATCTGCGGGCAGCCGGGATGGGCCAGATCAACCGCCAGCGGGCTGTCGAAACCGGGGGTGACGGCGGGGGCCGGCAGCGGCTTCAACGTGCCCAGGCCGGAGGCGGCCAGATCGCGGGCAATGCCGCGCACGCCGGCGCAATCCACCCGGTCGGGCGTCAGGGCGATTTCGATCACCGGGTCGCCCAGGCCGCGCCAATCGGCAAAGGCGGCCCCCACCGGCGCATCCGCCGGCAGTTCGATAATGCCGTTATGTTCCTCGGACAGCAGCAATTCGCGTTCCGAACACATCATGCCGCGGCTTTCCACGCCACGGATGGCCCCCACCTTCAGCGTATCGCCGGAAACCGGGATCACCGTGCCGGGGGCGGCGAACACCACCTTGATGCCTTCGCGCGCATTGGGCGCGCCGCAGACCACCTGCACCGGCTCACCGGCCCCGGTATCCACCATGCACAGGCGCAGCTTGTCAGCGTTCGGGTGCTTTTCGGCAGAGACGACATGGGCGATGCGGAAGCCGGCCAGGGCGGCCCCCCGATCCTCCACCCCTTCCACTTCCAGGCCAAGGGCAGTCAGCTTTTCCGTGATCTGGTCCAGCGTGGCGTCGGTATCCAGATGCGTCTTCAGCCAGGAGAGGGTGAACTTCATGGGAGGGGACCGTTATTGTCTGGCGCCCGATGACCGGGCGGGAAATCGCGTGGCCCCATCAATATCCGCAAAGCCCGGTCCAGATCAACGATCCACCCGGCAACCGCCGGTGCAGCCCTGCCCAGCCCTGGGCGGCGGGTGGGGTCACGCCACCGCCGCCCCGCTGCCATCCTGCATCATGGCGGTGCGGCCACCCTGGCCACGCAGGGCAAGATTATGCGCCAGCCGGCCAATGCTTTCCGATGCAGGCACGGTGGTCTGATGCGACATTTCATGCACCTGTACCCCGTCTGGCCCGACGATGATCATGGCGCAGGGGACCACCCCGCCGCCACCGCCGCCGCCCACCGGTTCCCCCATCAGCGAACCGCCGCCGGCCCCGATACCGAAGCTGGTGATCATCACGGGCACGATGGTGACATTGCCCACCACCACCGGCGTGCCCAGCACGCCATTTTCCAGGATCTGGTCGAATTCCCGCGTGATGGTGGTCATCAGCGCCTGGGTCGGATCGGTGGTAAACAGATTGGGCAGCATTGTGAAGCTCCGCTATCTTCCCGCGATGCAGCAAAATAGCATTACAACCATGAGGCGTAAATTAAAATATATCGGTGTATCTGGATGCATTCCGCCATGGAAACGCCACCGGGACTCCGGCGGCCTCGGCACAAGGGCTTAAACCCCCGCGCCGACACTGACATAGCTGGAAACGCCCCGGATATGTTCGTCCACCGCCAGCCGGTGGGACAGGGGGGCGAAGGCACGTTGGGTGCAGTCCAGGCGGGGACAGACGCGGCAATTCACCCCCACCGGGGTGGCCGCGTCCAGGTTGGACAGGTCCAGTCCATCGGCATAGACAAGCTGACCAGCGTGGGCGATGTCGCAGCCAATGGCGATGGCAAAATGGCGTGCCGGTTGTTTCCAGCCGCCACCGGGTTTCGACACGCTGCGGACGACGGAAAGATAGGCGCTGCCATCGGGCATCCGGGCAATCTGGGTTTGGATTTGCCCCGGCTGGCGGAAAGCATCATGGATGTTCCAGCGCGGGCAGGCACCGCCGAAGCGGGCGAAATGGAAGCCGGGTGCCGCGCTGAACCGTTTGGACATATTGCCCGCCTGATCGGTGCGGGCGAAGAAGAAAGGCACCCCTTTCGCCCCAGGCCTTTGTAGGGAGGTCAGCCGCTGGCACACCTGTTCATAGGAGGCTACGAAGCGTCGCTGAAGAATTTCGATATCATAATGAACTTCCCGCGCTGCCGTCAGGAACCGGCCATAGGGCATCATCATTGCGGACGCGAAATAATTGGCCAAACTGACGCGGGCCAGTCGGCGCGATTCCTCGTGCCCGAAATTACCGCGTCCGATGGCGGCTTCCAGTGCCGCCCCCTGGCCCAGCAGGGCTGTCTGTGCCGCCAGATGGAAGACACGCCCCGCCGGGTCCAGCATTTCGGAAATCAGCACCCGCCTGGAATGCCGGTCATAGCGGCAGATCGCCCCGCCCATCACCGGCTGCGGCATCATCCGTACGCGCACACCATGGCGCTTTTCCAGATATGCAGCGAGACTGCCCTGAAGATTGCCGCTGTCCAGGTCAGCGCTGATCCACATTTCCTCTGCCGCTTCCTCCAGCTCAGGGAAATGGTTCTGTTCGGCCTGGAAAAATTCCGACACTTCCTCCTGCGGGAAGGCCTGGGCACCGATCACCTGTAACTTGTCGCGGTCGGCCACCTTTTCCGCCAGCCCGCCCAGATCTTCCCGCGCTTCCCGATAGGCACGGTAGAGCGCCACCACCGCATGGCCCAGCGTGGGGGCGACGGCGGCAAATTCCTTCATATCCTGGGTCTTGATGTCGCCAGCTTCGAACAGGGGATCGGCGAAGACTTCGCGTAAGGAGGCGACCAGCCGCGTCTCGTCATCCTCCGCGAAGCTGGCCATGTCGATGCCATAGACAGAGGCGATTTTCAGCAGCAGCGCCACCGTCAGCGGTCGCTGGTTTGCCTCGATCAGGTTCAGATAGCTGGGGGAGACGCCGATCTCCTCCGCCATCTGCGCCTGGGTCATCTTCAGGTCGCGGCGCAGACGGCGGACCTTGTGGCCCAGCATCGCCTTCTTTTCAGACATGGGTGCCGACCTTCCGTGACGGGGGTTGGAAATGTAATATCATACCGGGAACCGGTCATTATTCCCGTACGCCCCAGAGCAGGTAGTTCACCTCCAGATTCGTGGGCGAAAGGCTGAATTTGTCGCTGATCGGGTTATAGGCGACACCGCTGATATCGCGCACGGCCACGCCGGCGCGGCGCAAACCACCGACCAGTTCCGACGGGCGCAGGAACTTCTTCCAGTCATGCGTACCACGCGGCAGCCAGCCCAGCAGATATTCCGCCGCGACCACGCCCAGCAGCCAGCCCTTGGCCGTGCGGTTAAGCGTGGCCATGAAGACCAGCCCGCCCGGCCGGGCCAGCTTGCCCACGGCATCCAGGAACAGGTCGACATCGGCCACATGCTCCACAATTTCCATGGCCAACACCACGTCGAACTGCTCCCCGGCAGCCACCAGGGACTCCGCCGTGGTGGCACGGTAATCGACGCTGACGCCGGTTTCGGCGGCGTGGGCAGCGGCCGTCTTCACATTTTTTTCCGCCGCATCCACCCCGGTGACGCTGGCACCCAGCCGCGCCAGCGGCTCGGACAGCAGGCCGCCACCGCAGCCGACATCAATGATGCGAATGCCTTCCAGCGGACGGGGCGCCTTGGGGTCGCGGCCATAGGCGGCACAGATGGCATCGCGGATATAGGTCAGCCGGACGGGATTGAACTTATGCAGCGGCTTGAACTTGCCGGCCGGATCCCACCATTCGGCGGCGATACGGCTGAACCGCTCGATCTCCGCCTGATCGATGGTGGTGCGGGCGGTGGCGGCGTTCATGGGGCTGGCTCCCTGGCAAGGGCGGGGGGTCTATGAAAGGATGACTTAGCGCAGCGGGACGACGACGTACAGGTGGCAGCTTGGCCACAGGGCGGGTCTGGCCCATCTATTCCGCCTGCCGTTATTCCCGAAGAAGCGCCCGATCAGCTTCCACTGACCGCCCATGGCGCCGGATGCTTCGGTCTGCTATCCCTTAAAACCCCGCCCCGGGCCGGGCCAGATAGTCCAGCTCCGCGGGCGTGCTGGTCCGGCCCAGAATGGCGTTGCGGTGGGGGAATCGGCCGAATTCAGCGATCACCACCAGATGTTTGCAGGCATATTCCAGGTAGGTCGGGCTCAGGGTGCGGCTGGCGAACAGGCGCACGGACTGGCGCTGATCCTCCATCGTCTCTGAATGTTCGAAAGGCAGGTAGAGGAAGGCGCGGTCATCATCGGGCAATTCCATATCCAACCCGCGCGCGACCAGATCGCGGGCAATGGCCAGGGCCTGCGCATCGCTGGCAAAGGCGCGTGGGGTGCCGCGAAAGATATTACGCGGTACCTGATCCAGCAGGATGCAGAGCGCCAGCCCGCCTTCCGCCGTGGCTGCCCAATCCGCCAGTTCCCCGGCCACGGCCTGTTCATGCAGGGGGCCCAGCCGTTCCGCCACTTCCTGGTCGAAATCAGGCCCGCCACCGAACCATTTCGACGGTCCGGCCTGGCGGAACCAGAAATCCAGCACTTGTCCGATCACATCCATGGACCTTCCTCCCTCAGGCAGCGGTGGGTACCTGGCGGGCCAGCCAGGGGGCCAGTGTGGTACGGGCCGCCGCTTCATCGCTAAACAGCAGATGGATACCGTCTGCGGAAATATCCAGCACGCTGAAGCTGATGGCCCCCAGATCCTGCAGATGCAGGCGGCCCTGGGCGCCCTGCGGCACGCCCTCCGCCGGGGCGATCAGCGCGCCACCGCTGGACAGGTTGCGCAGGCGGCTGTCCAGCCGGCGCCCACCCATTTCCAGCTGGGCCGGCATATCCACCGCCACCCGTTCGGCAATGCGGCGATCCACCTCCGCCATGGAGGTGCGGACGACGCGGACCAGGGTGGTGCGCAGGTCCGTCACGCTCTGCGTCACCTCCGTCACCGTGCCGCGCACCGTTCCAGCGCGGTCGCCGGTGCTGCCGGCCTCGGCCGATACTTCGGTGATGCGGCTGGAAACTTCGCGGGCGGCGTCGGCCGCCTGCAGCACATTGCGGCTGATTTCCTGGGTGGCTGCCCCCTGTTCCTCAATGGCGGCGGCGATGGTGCCGGAAATATGGTCCATCTCCTGAATCGTGCGGCCGATCTCCCGCACGGCGGCCACGGCCTGGCTGGTGACGCCATTGATCTCGGTGATCTGGCGGGTGATCTCCTCCGTCGACCGGCTGGTCTGGGTGGCCAGATTCTTCACCTCCGATGCCACCACGGCAAAGCCTTTGCCGGCCTCCCCGGCGCGTGCCGCCTCAATGGTGGCGTTCAGCGCCAGCAGGTTGGTCTGGCTGGCAATATCGCTGATCAGCTGAGCCACGTCGCCGATGCGGGCCACCGCATCGGACAGGGACAGGATGGTCTGCTGCGTTTCCTGGCCCTTGGTCACGGCATTGCGGCTGACCGCACTGGCATGGGCCACCTGTCCGCTGATCTCCCGGATGCTGGCGGACAGTTCTTCGGCGGCGGATGCCACGGTTTCGGCATTGTGCAGGGCCTGCTGGGCGGCGGCGGCTACATTATGGCTGTTCTTGGCCACCCGCTCGGCGGAAACGGCCATGGCGTCGGCATGAACATCCATCTCGCCGGCGCGGGCGGCCACCTGGTCCACGGCGGTGCGGGTTTCGCTTTCCACCTTCTGGGCCATGGATTCCAAGGCTTGGCGCTTCAGCCGTTCCGCCTCTTCCCGCTGGCGTTCCTGATCGGCGCGCAGGCGCTGGGCTTCGGCACCATGGGCCTTCAGCACCTCAATGGCGCGGGCCATGTCGCCGATCTCATCCTGCTTGCCCAGGCCGGGCACGGCCACCCGGTAATCTTCCCGTGCCAGCAGGGCCAGCGTGCCGGTCAGTGCCTCCAGCGGCCGGACGACGCGGTTCAGCACCGCCCACAGGCCGGCGGCAATGCCGGCAATCCCCAGTGCGATCAGCAGCTTGGCGATCAGGGTGGCATTATCCGCCGATTTTTCCGTCTGCGCATAAAGCTTGCCCGCGTTTTCCACCCCCAGATCGATCAGGTGGGTGATGCTTTCAGAGACGGGGTCGATGGTCTGGTACAGCCGGTTCTTGACGAAATCATCCAATGCGGCGGCATCCTTGGCCTGCAAAATGCCCAGCAGCTCCGTCACCCCGGTATCGGCGGGGCGGAACCGGGCGGCCGCCTGATCGATCAGGGCGCGTTCGCCCGCATCCGTGTGCGGCCGCGCCCGGAACAGTTCCCAGTTGCGGGCAATATCGCCCTTGGCCCGGGTGACGCTGGCCAGCCCTTCGGCCCAGGTGAAATTACCGTTGCGCACCTTGTGGGAGGCATCCACCACAAAGACGGCATAGGCATCGGCGATGATCTTCAGCTCCCGCTGCGGCACTACCTGGCCTTCATAAAGGCGTTCGGTATCCACGCGCGCGGCATCCAGTGCCCGCCAGCCGACCAGCCCATTGGCCAGCAACAGGCCTCCCAGGGCCACCAGAACTGCCATCAATATTATTTTATTCGTCAGCCGCATTATCGTTCCCCGTCTGCCGCCCATGCTGTCACGGTCGCGCTTGGTATACGAAACGGCTAATTATTGCCATTGGCGTAGAAAATCAGGAAGCGATGATTGAAATCGGTTGTTGCGAAATTCACAAGCGAAGAAAAATTTCCTTATAGAAATCTAGTGCCTATTTAATCATCCATTGCCCATTTCTTCTGCATTGTTGCGTAAACTAAGGCGGCGGGCCAGTTCCGCCAGGCATTCCTCCCGGTCAGGCCGGTAATCGCGCGCCGCCCACCAGCCCTCCAGACCGGCCAGAAGGATGCCCAGATCGGGGCCGGGCGGCACGCCCTGTTCCAGCAGGTCGCGGCCCTTCAGCGGGAAGGGGATGATCACCCAGGTGGCCGCCTCGGCCAGCGGTTCCAGCAGTTCCTGCGCTGCCGTGCCCCGGTCGGCAGCGGCCAGCAGCAGCAGGTCGCGGTACAGCTCTGGCCCCAGTTTCTGCAGGGCGTGGCGCCGGCTGGTCACCGTCAGATCGGGATGCACATCCACCGTCGGTGCGCAGAGTGCCAGCAACTGGTTGCGCTGGTTGTTGGACAGGCGCAGCCGCTCGGCCGTGTCGGCTGCCCCCACGGGGCCGGGGGGCAGCAAGGCGGCCAGATGCGCCATAGCCCCGGCCTCCCCCAGCACCCATTCCAGCCGGTCCAGTGCCTCCAGCCGTTTCAGGCGGGTGGCGGTGGGCAGGGTCTGCGCCACCACCCCCGCCTCCAGCATCAGCCGCCAGATCTCCACCGCCCGGTCCAGCCGCAGGATGGCCAGCAGCTCCTTGGCGATCCGCTCCCCCGACAGGCCGGGCAGCAGCGGCGCC
Organism: Niveispirillum sp. SYP-B3756; assembly: GCF_009495745.1. GTDB lineage: Bacteria > Pseudomonadota > Alphaproteobacteria > Azospirillales > Azospirillaceae > Niveispirillum. The sequence goes on along the minus strand of NZ_WIDQ01000001.1, from coordinate 514,476 downwards.
AGTGTGGCACAGGCGGTAAAGCTGTCGCGGTCTGGCGGCCCCTTGCCGAACCGGCCATGGAAGCGGAAGAAGCGCAGGATGCGCAGCACATCCTCACCAATGCGCTCCCGCGCGTTGCCGATGAAGCGCACCCGCCCGGCCCGCAGGTCGGCCAGCCCGCCAAACGGGTCGAACAGCTCGCCTTCGGGCGTCAGCGACAGGGCATTGATGGTGAAGTCGCGCCGCTGCGCATCCTCCAGCCAGTCTTGGCAGAACATCACCTTGGCATGGCGGCCGTCGGTTTCCACATCCCGGCGCAGGGTGGTGATTTCATAGCTGGCGCGGCCGACCACGGCGGTGATGGTGCCATGGTCGATGCCGGTGGGGATGGTGCGGATGCCTTCCTGCTTCAGGCGGCGCATCACCTCTTCCGGCAGCAGCGGGGTGGCAATGTCAATATCACCCGGCTGCAGGCCCAGAATGGCATCGCGCACGCAGCCGCCGATCAGCCGCGCCTCTTCCCCCGACCGCATCAGCACTTCCAGGATGATGCGCGCCCCCTCGCCGGCTGTGGCATGGATGGCCCCCGCCAGATCGCGGCCGGCAGGGCCGGCATGGGGCTGCCCCTCGCTCATGCCGGGCTCACCCTTTCAGCCCGAAAAACTCAAGCTGCCAGCTCATCTCGCTGTCGGACATGGGGTAGGTGTCGCCACCCCGCGCATTCAGCACGGAGGCGGGCGGGATATTGGCCACGCGCAGCTGTATCTGCCGGCAGAACCGCATGGAGAGTTTGGCCCGCCAGCAAAGCGCGGTGACCGCCCGCGCGCTCTGCCCGCCAATGATCTTGTCCACCGCTTCCAGTGGCACATTGGCCCGGAGCGACAGGCCAGCCAGCACAAAGCCCCGGTCGCCGCGCGTCAACGCATCGGCCATGGCGTCCTCGTCCAGCTTGCCGGCAGCGTGCAGCTTGCGGGCCCGGTCCATCGGCCGTTCCTTCGGCGCATCCGTCGTCAGCTCATCCACCAGGCCGAGCGGTTCCGCCCCGCCACCGGCACCGGGCCGGGCGCTGGCGCGGGCCAGATCGGCCACGGCCCCGCGCACCGCCTTGACCACCGTGTCGGGCAGGTCGGTGCGGCTTTCCAGCACGCGCACCAGTTGCTGGCTGACAAAGCCGACAATGCGGGCGGCCGCCTTGGGCGGCAGGCTGGGCCGGCGCACCAGCGGGGCGTGCCAGGGCTCAAACCGGGGGGCCATGTCGATGATGCGGTCCAGCGTCTCTTCCCGGATCTGAGCCGACTGGTTGGCCAGCAGGGCCGCCACCGCCGCCTCGCTCTCCGTCCGCGCCACGGCGGCGGAGACATTGCCCGACAGGCCGGCGCGCTCGGCAATGGCCACCAGCTTGCCATCCATCGGCTGGCCGGCAATGATATCCAGCAGATCGTCATCGGTCAGGATGGGCGAATGGCGCAGCACCGGTCCGCTGACCGACAATTCCAGATCGCGCGCCAGTTGCTGGATGATATGGGCCGGGGCGCCCGTCTGATCCTTCAGCGCGTCGGCCACCACGCGGCGCACGGCGGTGGCCTGATCGCGGGCCAGAGTCTCCACGATATCCAGGGTCATCCGCTCGATCTGGCCCACCCGGTCGGCGGGCAGCGAGGGCACCAGTGCGGCAATCTTGGCCGCCAGCCCGCTGCGCACCTGTTCATCGGGATCATGGGAGAGCAGCAGGTCGGCCTGACGCGGGGTGGCGTTGTTGCGGGCGATTTCCCGCCGCACCTCCGCACTGGTGTCATTGGCCAGAAAGAACAGGATTTCCGGCTGGGTATCGGCCCGGCTGGCCAGCAGGCGACGATCACCGGCGTCCTGGCTGGCAGCCAGACGCTTGGCGGTATCGTAATCAAGGCCTTCCGTTTTCTTGTTCATTTACCCGACCATCCCAGGCCGGTCCCAGCCGGCCGACCCACTGAAAGCAACGGTGTCTGCATATTTACGTAGGTATCGCAGGCCGATACCTTTTGTCGACCCGCGCCGGCCTCACATCTCCGCTGCGGGGGCTGCCGGGGCCAGGGCCCGGTGGCCCTTGCCCATGCGCTTGGCCGCATACATGCCCTGATCGCCGCGATCAATCAAGGATTGCGCCGTCTCCACCGTACCGCCGCGATAGGGGGCGACGCCGATGGAAACGCCCAGCGGCTTGTCTTCCGAGGCGGAAAGCGGACGCAGGAATTCCGCTGCCTCCCGCAGCAGCCGGTCGGCCACGGCCATGGCCTGGGCTTCATCCACCCGGTCGATCCACAGCACAAATTCATCCCCGCCCAGCCGTCCGGCCAGATCGGCGACGCGGGCCAGCCGGCGCAGCAGGTCGCCCACGGCGCGCAGCACATCATCGCCGGCCCCATGGCCCAGCTTGTCATTGACCGCCTTGAAATTATCCAGATCGAAATAGAGCAGGGCGGAACTGCCGCCCGTCTGCTTCTCCAGCCGTTGTTCCAGCAATTCCATGAAGGTGCGGCGGTTATACAGACCGGTCAGCCCGTCGCGTTCCGACAGGGTTTTCAGCCGTTCCTGGTAGCGGGCCTGGGCCACGGCGACGCCGACCTGATCGGCGATGGCCTGGACCATGGAGACATCCTCCTCGCTCCAGGGCCGGCCGTCGGCCTGCCAGACCATGACGGCGCCATTCACCTCGTGCCGGAACAGGGTGCGGCAGGCCAGCAGGCTGATCTGGTCATCGCCGCCGACCAGCGGGGTCGGCTGCAGGGCCGCCTGTTCCAGCAGGGCCGCCACCTGATCCTTCGCCGGTTCCACCAGAGTGGCGGGCGGCCCCGCCGCCGGCAGGAAGACATCACCGGTGCGGGCATATAGCCGGGCACCGGCGGCCCCGGTGGCGTTGGTGGCCACGCCGACGGCGATTTCCAGCGTCTTGCTGGGGTCCACATCATCGCGGGTGGAGGAGACGATATAGCCCAGATATTTCTCACGCAGGCGCACCTGCGCCAGTTCCATGCCCTTGACGCGGGCCTCTGTAATGTCGCGGCAGGCGCCCCGCGCGCCGACCCAGTAACCCTCCGCCCCGCGCAGCGGCACGGCCGAGGAGATCAGGCAGAAGGCATCACCCTCCCGCCCGCGCATCCACACTTCGGTCCGCTCGATCGGCACATCGGTTTCAAAGGGCAGCGGCTGGTCGGCAAAGTCCGACAGCACGAATTCCGACGGGTGGCGGCCGATCAACTGTTCCGCACTATAGCCGATGGCGCCGGCGGCGGAGACGAAGACGAACCGCCCGTCCGGCCCCACCTCCCAAGCGAAATCCGAGGAGATATCGACCAGATCCTTATAGCGCTGGCGTGATTCCGTCAGGGCATGGCGCAGCCTTCGTTCCAGCGTGGCGTCACGGCCCAGGCACAGCACCTTGCCGCCGGGCAGCAAGGCGGCGGTGAATTCCACCACGCCCGGCCCGTGCCCGGTTTCCACCGGCACCGACCGCGTGGCCTCAGCGGCCGGGCCGCCGGTGCTGGCCCAGCGCATCAGATCGGCCGACCAGCCATCATGGCGCTGGGCCAGGATTTCCGCCGCTGCATTGGCCGCCAGGATGCGCCCGTCCGGCCCCAGGCACAAAGCCGGGCCCGGCCAGCCATCCAGCACGGCCTGGACCGGCCCCACCTGGTTTTCACCAGTACCGGCGGTGGGGTCGTGCGGAGTGGCGGGAAGATCAGAACCGGGAAAGGACGTCACAGCGGGCAAAACTCCACCGGCAATGATAATGGCTCCAAAGTGGTAACGCACTCCCGGCTTGCGGTCCACCGGGCTTGCGGATAGGGCGATGAAGTCGCATCTTCCCCGCCATGATGAAAGATGACGCCATGACCGCCCCTGCCGCCCCCTTCGCGCATGTCCAGGAATGGATCTTCGATCTGGACAATACGCTCTACCCCGCCGCCTGCAACCTGTTCGCCCAGGTTGATGTGCGCATCACCGATTTCATTGCCACTGAACTGGGGCTGGATGCGGTGGCCGCCAAGCAGTTGCAGAAGGATTATTATCGCCGCTTCGGTACCTCGCTCCGCGGGATGATGCTGGACCATGGCACCGATCCGCAGCGCTTCCTGCATTATGTACATGATATTGATGTCACCGCGCTGACGCCGTCGCCGGCGCTGGCAGAGGCCATTGCCGCCCTGCCGGGGCGCAAGCTGATCTATACCAACGGGTCCGTCCGCCACGCGGAAAATGTCATGGAACGGCTGGGCATTGCCCGGTATTTCACCGGCATTTTCGATATTGTCGCCGCCGATTACCGGCCCAAGCCGGACCCGCAGCCCTATGCGGAGATGGTGGCCCGCTTCGGCATCGATTCCCGCCGCGCCGCCTTTGTGGAAGATCTGCACCGCAATCTGGTGCCGCCGGCCGCCATGGGCATGACCACGGTGTGGCTGCGCGCCGACAGCGCCTTCTCCCACCCGGAAAACAAGATCGGGGAGGTTGCCGCCCCGACCGACCATCCGGGCGAGCATGTGCATCACATTATCGATGATCTGGAGACATGGCTGGTGGCGCTGGCCACGGACCTGTCATCCGCGCCGGCACGTTGACAGGGCGGGGGCTCCCGCCCATTGTCCCCGGCGATCCGGTGGACAATGTAATGAAAATGCGCGACCGACCGCCGGGGACTAACAAACGGGACTTTGAGAGAACATGAGCCACGCTGATCTTTCCCGCACCATCGATGCCGCCTGGGACAACCGCGAGGGCCTGGGCTTTTCCACCCAGGGCACCGTGCGCGACGCGGTGGAAGCCGCCCTGTCCCTGCTGGACAAGGGTGAAGCCCGCGTGGCGGAAAAGATCGACGGCACCTGGGTGGTGAATCAGTGGCTGAAAAAGGCGGTACTGCTGTCCTTCCGCCTGAATGACAACAGCGTCATCCAGGGCGGCCCCGGCGGGGCCACCTGGTGGGACAAGGTGCCGTCCAAGTTTGTCGGCTGGGACGAGGCAGCCTGGCGTCAGGCCGGCTTCCGCGCCGTGCCGGGCAGCGTGGTGCGCCGCAGCGCCTATGTGGCGCCGGGCGTGGTGCTGATGCCCAGCTTCGTCAATGTCGGCGCCTTTGTGGATAAGGGCACCATGGTGGATACCTGGGCCACCGTCGGTTCCTGCGCCCAGATTGGCAAGAATGTGCACCTGTCCGGCGGTGTCGGCATCGGCGGCGTGCTGGAACCGCTGCAGGCCGGCCCGGTGATCATCGAAGATGATTGCTTCATCGGCGCGCGGTCGGAAGTGGTGGAAGGCGTGATCGTGGAGCAGGGGGCTGTCCTGTCGATGGGCGTCTTCATCTCCGCCACCACCAAGATCATCGACCGCAGCACCGGTGAGGTGTTTGTCGGCCGGGTGCCGGCCTATTCCGTGGTGGTGCCGGGCAGCCTGCCGGGCAAGCCGCTGCCGGACGGCACGCCGGGCCCCAGCCTGTCCTGCGCGGTGATCGTCAAGCGCGTGGACGCGCAGACCCGCTCCAAGACCAGCATCAACGATCTGCTGCGTGATTGATGGGCGAAGGCGCGTAACAGACGTTTTCCTGAAATGCCCTTATTTTGACCGTCACCCCGGCGAAGGCCGGGGTCCAGTTCGTAGAGCAATGCGCCCTGAAATCCTGGACCCCGGCCTTCGCCGGGGTGACGGTTAAGGATTTCAATTGGTTAAGAATTCTAACTGGCGCAATCTCTCTCGGATCAAGCCCCCCAACCCCCAGGCTTCCCCCATGTCCATCGATCCCGTCGCCCTGACCCAGGCCCTGATCCGTTGCCCCAGTGTCACCCCGGCCGATGCCGGGGCGCTGGGGGTGCTGGAGGGGGTGTTGACCGAGATGGGCTTCACCTGCACCCGCCTGCGGTTTGAGGAGCCGGGCACCGACCCGGTGGACAATCTCTATGCCCGCCTGGGCAGCGCCAGCCCCAATTTCTGCTTCGCTGGCCATACCGATGTGGTGCCCACCGGCGACCGCGCCGGCTGGACCGTCGATCCGTTCGGGGCGGAGATCATTGACGGCAAGCTGTTCGGGCGCGGCACCTCCGACATGAAGGGTGCCATCGCCTGTTTCGTTGCCGCAACGAAATTGTTCCTGGATCGCAACGGTGCGCCCAATGGCTCCATCTCCCTGCTGATCACGGGGGATGAGGAAGGGCCGTCCATCAATGGCACCCGCAAGGTGCTGGACTGGATGCGAGAGCAGGGGGAGGTGATGGACGCTTGTCTGGTGGGCGAACCCACCAACCCGAAGGCATTGGGCGACATGATGAAGATTGGCCGGCGCGGCTCCGTCACCGCCACGCTGACGGCCTATGGCGCGCAGGGCCATGTCGCCTATCCGCATCTGGCGGATAACCCGCTGCCCCGCCTGACGGAGGCGCTGACCCTGCTGGCCGGCAGCCCGCTGGATGAGGGCACGGCCCATTTCCAGCCCAGCACCCTGGCGCTGACCACCATCGATGTCGGCAACCCGGCCAGCAATGTGATCCCGGCCAAGGGCACGGCTAAGTTCAACATCCGCTTCAATGATCTGCACACGCCCGACAGCCTGGAAGCCCATATCCGCGATGTGCTGGAAGAGGTGGGGGGCGCCTGGGATCTGAAGATGCAGACCAGCGGTGTCGCCTTCCTGACCCCGCCCGGCCCCCTGGTGGCCACAGTGGCCGGGGCCGTGCAGGCGGTGACGGGCAAGCAACCGGAATTGTCCACCAGCGGTGGCACATCGGACGCCCGTTTCATCAAGGATCATTGCCCGGTGGTGGAATTCGGGCTGGTCGGCGCCACGATGCATAAGGTGGATGAACATGTGGCCGTGGCCGACCTGATCCAACTGACCAGCATCTATGACCGGGTGCTGGTTGATTTCTTCGCCGGCAAGGCCGCCTGATGCTGTCGCCTGAAACCCGGCAGGGGCTGGCTGGCGCCCTGCGCCTGTTGCGGCTGGATGCCGGCGGCATGGCCTGTTTCAGCGACAGCGATGCGGATATTGCGCGCAGCTTCCGGGTCTATCTGCTGGTCTTCCCGCTCTCCCTGCTGATCTCCGTGGCGTTGGGCGACCCGATGCTGGGCAAGCTGGGCCTGCCGCTTTATCTGGCGGTGGAGGCGGTGACGATGGCGGCCAATGTCACAGGATTCCTGCTGCTGGCCTGCCATCTGGCGCAGGCCATGGGGCATGGATCACGCATCGGTCTGATGGTGGTGGCCTATAACTGGTCGCAGCTGGTGGCCATGCTGGTCTATGCCCTGTTCGTCACCCTGTCCCTGGGCCTGTCCGGCGGTGGGGAGGCGGGGGCGCGTGCGGTGAGTGGTGCGCTGGTCCTGCCCATGCTCTGGCTGCTGGTCTATGGCTGGTTCGTGCTGCGCCAGTCGCTGGCCTGCAACGGTTTGCTGGCCAGCGCCCTGCTGCTGAGCGACCTCACTCTCAATCTGCTGATCAATTCCGCGACGCAAGCGGTGGGATAACCAACCCGCCTTCCGGCGGGTTGAAGGCCGGCGACCGCCGGCCCGCCGCTCGTGCGGCGTGAGCCAAGGCGGCGGACGCCGCCGCCCGGCACTTGAGGGAACTGATAAAGACCCAGAGCCATGATCCATGGCTCTGGGTGTTACCCTTCCTCCCCACCGCCGGCGGACCATTCGGCGATGCGGGACAGGTGGGCGTAATCGGTGAAGCGCGGGGCCCAGCTTGGGCGGGGCTGGCTGCGATAGGGCATGGCGGGATCGTCGAATGCCTCAATCAAGGCCAACAGCCCGTCGCGGGCCTCATCCGCCAGATCGTGGGATTCATCCTTCAGGGTCTGGATGATGCCGGCGGGGTCGCCGCCGGTCAGCCGCCAGAATTCCAGCCCCTCCACCTGGGCCGCGCCGATCTCCGTAAAGCCGCCTTCCCGCGCGATCAGCGCTTCCAAGGGCAATTGCGGCGCCTTGCCCAGCCGCACCTCCTTGCCCGTTGGTGGCTGGCCGGTCTTGTAATCCAGCAGCACCACGCCGCCCGTGGGCGTGCGGTCGATACGGTCGGCCTTGGCGGTCAGGATGAAATCCCCGCCCGGCGGGGTCAGGCGGATGCTGCCCGTCACCTCAATGGCCAGCGGGCGGATGGTTTTGCGGCGTTCCGCCTCCACGCCCAAAAACCAGTCGGCCACCCGTTCAAAGCGCGGCCACCAGAAGGCCTGCACCCCCGGCTGGTCCAGCAGGTCGCCAAACGCCTCCCGCCCGCAGGCCAGCAGTTCAGAGCGCGCATTGCCCGGCAGTTGCGCCGGATAGCGGCGGATGAAATTTTCCAGCGCCTTGTGCAGAATCTCCCCGCGTTCTGCCGCACCGGGGTCGGCATCAATCGGCTCCAGCGCCTCCAGCTCCAGGATTTTCCGGGCATAGATGGCATAGGGGTCGCGCATCCAGGTTTCGATCTGGGTGACGGACAGTTTGCGCGGGCGGGCATCCAGCGGCGGGCAGGGGGCCGGGGCCGGGCAGGGCTTCACCTGGGCGGGCCGGTCGAGCGCTTGATACAGCGCGCGGTAATGCTCCACCGCATGGCCGATGGAGCCGCGCAGCCCCGCCTTGCCCAGCACCGTATCCAGCCGCAACAGCCAGCGCGACGGCACGGTGGGCGTGCCGTCCACCCGTTCGGAACGGGAGAGATAAAGCGTGTGCGCACCGCAGGCATGGGCGAAATCATGCGCCGCCTGCCCCACCTGCCGTTCCGGCGACGGCAGGCCGAATCGGCTGCGCATGGGGCGCGACATCCAGGGGTCTGGCGCAGGCGCGGGGGGCCATGTCCCCTCATTCAAGCCGGCCAGGATCACCGTATCGAACTGCTGCAGGCGCGCTTCCATCAGGCCCAGGATATGCAGGCGCGGATGCAGGCCGAAGGCCGGACGCACCGGCCGCCCGGAAATCAGCACCTCCATCAAACCGGCATAATCGCGCCCGCCCATGCTGGGATAGCCGGTGGCGGCATCGCGCAGTTCGTCGATGAAGGCGGCTGCCGCCTCCCCGTCCTTGTCGCGCCACAGCCGCTCATTGCCGGGCTCGGCCTCCAAAGCCGCCATCGCCTCTGCTGCCCCCACATGCAGGTGCAGCCAGTCGGTCAGGGGGCGTTCCTCCCCATCGCGCACGGCATTGATGAAATCCCCCATCCGTTCTTCCAGCCGGTCCACCAGGGTCAGCAGATCGGCCTTCAGCGCCGGGTTGCCCAGCCGGCGGCGATCGGCCCCGTTCAGCGCCTGGCGCAGCCCGTCCAGCCCGCCCGGCGGGCGCGGGCCGCGCAGCACCGCCTTTTCCAACTGGCGGCCCAGCCGGCGCAAATCACCGGCTTCCATCCCGCCACCGGCCAGCGGGTGTTTCAGCAGCGACAGCAGCGGGATGGGCGCGCCCTGTACCGCCAGATCGGCAATCACGCGCAGGAAGCTGCCCACAGGCGTCTGGGCCAGGGGGCGACCGGCACTGTCATCCACCTTGATGCCCCAGCGGGCCAGTTCGGTGGCCACACGTCGGGCCAGATTGCGATCCGGCGTCACCAGGGCTGCCGTCTTTTCCGGCACTTCCAGCGCTTCCCGCAGGATCAGCGCGATGATGCCCGCCTCCTCCTGCGGGGTGGTCGCGTCGATTCGGTGCAGCCGTTCCAGGGCGCTGGGGGCGATATCGGGCAGGTCGCGCCAGGCCTCCGTCGTGCCGGCGGGGCGCATGGCCTCTGCGATCAGGCGGATACGGGCCGGCGGGCAGGCGGGGCGGACGCTTGCTGCTACCTGCCAATCCTGTACCTCCTCCCGCGCGATACCCAGCCGGTTGATCAGGTGTTTCAGGGCGAATTGCGGGTGCGCCTCGTCCAAGGCTGCCCAGGTATCGGCGTCGATATCCTGGTCCAGGCCGGGCAGCACCACTTCGCCTTGCGGCAGCCTTGCAATGGTGGCCAGCAGGTCCGCCGATGCAGGGATGGTGCCGGTGGAACCGGCGGCGATGATCGGATGGGGGGGCGGGTTCAGTTCCAGCGCGCGGGCGAAGGCCGCCAGCCGGTTATTGCGTTCCTGGCCGGGGTCCACCACGCCCAGATCGGCCAGGATCGCCGGCCATTGATCAATGATGATGGACAGGAAGGAGAGCGTGACCTGCCAATGTTCGGCATAATCATCGGGCACCAGATTGCGCAACTGGTCGAAACTGAGCTGTTCGGTCTGCACCTGATCCAGCAACTTGGCCAGTTCCCGGCCCAGGCGGGCGGCCTGCGCCTTGGTCTTGGCGAAACTGTCCCCGGCGGCCAGCACGGCGCGGGATAGCAGCAATTGCCGGCGCAACGGGGCGATGGCGGGGGCCAGATCCAGCCCGCCCGCCTTCATCCCGTCCAGCATCAGGGTGATTTCGTCGCTATCGACATCGCCCAGCGGGGCCATGCGCGGCAACAGAATGGGCCGCCCGCCCGACAGGCGCAAAAACGCCTCCCGCAGCGACCGCACAGCACGCGCGGTGGGCAACAGCACGGTGATCCGGCTCAACGCCAGCGCGTCCCCCCCCACCCGCGCCCACAGGCCGGCGGCCAGCGCGTCAACAAAGGGCAGGTTGGGGGCAAGGGTATAGACGTTGGGCATGGGGACCGGGGGGTGCTAAACGGGTGAAGGGGAAGGCTGGCTATTTCGGTCATTCAACGGCACTTCCCGCTTCAATAACCATCGTTATCGCCTTTCACCACCGTCATTCCCGCGAAGGCGGGAATCCAAGCAACGGTGCCTCCCGGCACCCGACTTCTGGTGGAAGCGTCGTATGGGTTCCCGCCTTCGCGGGAATGACGGTTGAAAGGGCAGGAATAACGGTTGAAGCGAGAAGAATGACGGCGCTGAAGCAGAAGCAACGTTTGAGATCGCGCGGAATGCCCTCCCCTTACGGCACCACCTCCCGCCCCAGCGGTTCGCGCAGATGCGCGTCTACCAGGGGAACGGCATCGGGGGTGCCGACATGGTACCAGTTGCCATCATGGCGCACACCGTACAGCCGGCCTGCCGCCTCCACCTCCCGCCAGATCAGGCTCTGGCTGAAGGCCCCATCGGGGCGGTCCGCGAACAGGTCTGGCTTCATGATGGCGATGCCGGCCATCACGAAGGGGCTGACCTCCCCCTCCACGCGGCTGGTCAGCACGCCATCCGGGTCCATGTGGTAATCGCCGCGCCCGTGATAGCCGACGGCGGTGGCCGTGGGTGTCACCAGCAGCAGGCAATCCATCTTGTCGGCGTCCCAGGCCTGGGCCAGCCGCTTCAGCGCGGGCACCGGCCCATCCAGCCAGACAATATCGGCATTGATGGTGAAAAACGGCTCGTCGCCCAGCAGAGGCAGGGCATGGCGCACACCGCCGCCGGTTTCCAGCACGTCGGCTTCCCGCGACAGGGTGATGCGGGGGGCGGGCTGGCGGCGGGCGGCCAGATGGTCGGCGATCTTATCGGCCAGCCAATGGGCATTCACCACCGCCTCTTCCACGCCAGCATCGGCCAGCCGGTCCAGCGCATGGTCCAGCATCGGCTTGCCACCGACCGCGACCAGCGGTTTCGGCGTGGTCAGGGTGATCGGCCGCATCCGCATTCCCAATCCGGCGGCCAGCACCATGGCCCGCTTCGGCATGAACTCCATGAAAGAAACTCCCTTTACGCGGCCTGATCCAGAATATGCCCGACCGCCCCGTCAGCGGGCAGGTGGCTGGCGACAAAATCCGCCACCGGAGCCAATAACGGGTGGCGGATGGCATGGGCGAACTGGCCCCAGACGCGGGCCAGAAAGGCCAGTTGTTTACGGCTGCCACCCTGGGCGCAAAGCTGGGCCACCCGGCCCAGAATGCGCGCATGGCGCATCGCCCCCATCACGGCATAGCTGGCGTTGAACGCATCGGATTCAACCCCCGACCGGGCATTCAGGTAACGGGCGCGCATGGCCGCCTGGATATCAGGGGCCACATCCCGCCTTGCATCTTCCAGCAGGGAGAGCAGGTCATAGCTGACCGGGCCGATGCCGGCATCCTGTACATCCAGCAAGCCGCAGGCCTGCACGCCCTCGCGGGCCGGCAGCAGCATCAGATTGCCGGGATGGTAATCGCGCAGCAGCAGACTGACCGGCAGCAGGCCCAGCACGCTTTCCAGCACCACCTGCCACGCCGCATCCAGGGCGGCACGCGCTACGTCCCCCAACGGCTGGCCGGCGGCCTGGAAATAGGCATCGCCGAACAGGCGAACCTGGGCGCTGAACAGGGCCAGATCATAGCGGGGCAGGCCCGCCGCCCCCGGCTGATCCAGGCGGAAACGATCATGCAAATGGATCAGCACATCGGTGGCCAGCCGGTAGAGCGGTCCGGGATCGGCCCCGCCTTCCAGCAGCCGGGCAAAACTGTCATCGCCATAATCTTCCAGCAGCAGCAGGCCCTGGTCGGCGGCGGCGGCATAGGGCTCCGGGGCGGACAGGCCGCATTCCCGCAGCAAGGCACAAACCTGCATGAAGGGCGGCACCTGTGCTGCCCCGACGCCTTCCGCATCCATCAGGATGGCGCTGGGCGGTGCCGCACCCTGCCGGGTCAGCCGTTCATAACGGCGGGTGGACCAGTCGGCCCCCATGGGAAGGCGTACCGCCCCGCCCCAGCCGGCGCCCGCCAGCAAGGTCTTGATCTGGCTTTCGCGCATCACGCCATCCCCGCCAGCCGGCCTTCCCAGCGGCCCCGCCCGGTCAGCACGGCCCGGCGGCTGGTCGGACCGGTGATATTGATGTCAATATCCAGCCGGTCGGCCGGCAGCAGACGGCCCAGCCGGTCCGGCCATTCCACCAGGGCACAATCCTGCACCGCCTCCTCCCAACCCAGTTCCACCACCTCCGCCGGGTCGGTCAGCCGGTACAGGTCAAAATGCCAGAGCGGGGGGGAAAGGTGATCGTACTGCTGTACCAGGGTGAAGGTGGGGCTGGGCACCTCCTCTTCCGGGTTATCGGCCAGATGGCGGATCAGCGCCCGGCAGAAGGCGGTTTTGCCGGCCCCCAGATCACCCCGCAGGGCCAGCACATCGCCGCCGCGCAGCCACCCGGCCACGGTTGCGGCCAGGGCCGCCGTGGCATCTTCATCGGCAAGATCGAAAACAAGGCTGGTCATGGGGCCTGCAAATGAACCAAACGGATTGCGTGTTGAATGGGAGTCTATCCCAACTTCATGACGCTTTGGAATGGCTGGTTCCGTTTGCCATCCAGACAATGCGGGGCTTGCCAAGCTGGGGGAAACGGGGCACCTAAACCGGCGATCATTCACCGGTTGCCGGAAAGTTTACGCCCATGTCCGATACCCAGAATCGCCATTCCACCGATGTCGTCATCATTGGCGCCGGGCCTGTCGGCCTGTTCGCCGTGTTTGAATGCGGCATGTTGAAGATGCGTACCCATGTGGTGGACGCGCTGGATATGCTGGGCGGGCAATGCACGGCTTTGTACCCGGAAAAGCCGATCTATGACATTCCGGCCCACCCCTCCATCGACGGGGCCGACCTGATCGACCGGTTGGCTGAACAGGCCGCCCCCTTCAACCCCACCTACCATCTGGGCCAGCAGGTCACCACCCTGACCCGTGAAGGCGAGGGCTGGCTGGTCGGCACCGACAAGGGCACGTTGATTGAAGCCAAGGCGGTGATCATCGCCGCCGGTGTGGGTGCCTTTGGCCCCAACAAGCCGCCGCTGGACGGGTTGGAACAGTATGAAGGTTCCGGTGTCTTCTACATGGTGAAGCGCCGGGCCGATTATGCCGGCAAGCGCGTGGTGATTGCCGGCGGCGGCGACAGCGCGGTGGACTGGGCCAATTCCCTGTCGGAAGTGGCAGAAAAGGTGATGGTGGTGCATCGCCGCCCGAAATTCCGCGCAGCACCTGAAAGTGTGTCGCGCATGGATGCGCTGATCGCGTCGGGCAAGATCGAACTGGTGGTGCCCTATCAGCTTTCCGGGCTGGAAGGGGTGGAGGGCAAGCTGACCGGCGTGAAGGTGGCCGACCTGGACGATAAGGAAAAGGTGCTGGACGCCGATGTGCTGCTGCCCTTCTTCGGGCTGGCGATGAATCTGGGCCCGATCGCCGATTGGGGCCTGGAGATGGAAAAGGGCCATATCGCCGTGGACCAGCGCACGCTGGCGACATCAGCCCCCGGCATCCATGCCGTCGGCGATATCGCCAACTATCCCGGCAAGCTGAAGCTGATCCTGTGCGGTTTCGCCGAAGCGGCGATGGCCGCCCATGCCATCCATCCGTTGGTTCACCCGGATGTGGCCCTGCATTTTGAATATTCCACCAGCAAGGGCAAGCCGGGGGCCTGACACTGTTTACTGCCCCTCAAATCGCCGGTGGGCGCCTCCGCGCCCTCGGGCACACGGCACGGGCCGCGCGGCGGCGGTCGCAGCATTACCAACGGTCATCAGTGATGGCCGTTGGTAAAAAAGCCCGCGCGGGGCATTCCCTGCGCGGGCTTTTGGTCTTTGGGATCGGGCCTTGAAACGCCGTACCTGTCCGGTTTTATTGCCTATGATCAGGCGGTGATGTTCACGAAGCTGCCACGGGTGCGGCCGGACTGCACAGCCTCCTGCCGTTCATTATCCGTGGGAGCGGTGTTCTGCACGCTCTCCCGGCTTTCTTCCGCCGGGTTGCTGCTATTGTCCTGCTGGACGGCACCCACAGCCTGCACCCGGCTGCCACCGTCCGTGGAACGGACGGTCGGGCTTTGGGATACCGCTTGGGACGCATATGTAGAAATGCCGCTGATCGCCATCACACACCTCACTGGGGCTGTGGATAAGATACGGCCAACCCGGCTTCCCGTCAATCGCGCCGATAGGATAGGCGACCCCGCGCCTGGCGCATTGCTGGGGAACGCAGGCGGTGGTCCTTTGCCGGGGCGTCGCATTGGCCGTTTCTTCAGCCCCGATATCAGGCATGATGGCCATGTCCCTGATCAAGCAAGGAAAGCGGTGATGATTAACCTGTTGCTGAACGTGCTGTGGGTGTTCCTGTTCGGCTTTGCCGCGGCACTGGGCTGGCTGACAGCGGCGCTGTTCATGGTCATCACCATTGTCGGCATCCCCTGGGCGCGGGCGGCGGTGAATATCGGTATCTTCATGCTCTGGCCCTTTGGCCGGGTTGCGGTGGACCGGGCCGACCTGACGGGGCGGGAGGATTTGGGCACAGGGGCGCTGGGCGCCATCGGCAATATCATCTGGTTCATCTTCGCCGGCATCTGGCTGGCATTGGGGCATCTGCTGCTGGGGTTGGGTTTCTGCCTGACCATCATCGGCATTCCCTTCGGCTTCCAGCATTTCAAATTTGCCGGGCTGGCGCTGGCCCCCGTCGGCAAGACCATTGTTGACCGCGAAGTGGCCGACGCCATGTATGGGCGGCGGTAAGGCTATCAGATCAAGGAGCCGGGCCGATACCCGGTGGCGGCCGGCGACCGCCGGCCCCGCACCCCGTCAACATCGTCGCCCGGTGGGTGGGGCCCGGCGATGCACGGCTGATGCACGGGATCGTACGCCCCCTTGCCAAGGGCACGCTTCTACGCCAAATGACGGCCATCACAGAGTGTCCATGAATCGGCCCACCCCCACCGCATGGCAGATATGACTACGCCTTTCGATCCGCCCGACGATATTTGCACGAAAATGACCGAACGCTGCTGTGCTGCCACGGCGACCCGTCTGGTGGGTGCCGGGCTGCGACCAACGCGTCAGCGCTTGGCCCTGGCCAAGCTGCTGTTTGATGCTGGTCACCGCCATGTCACGGCCGAGCAGCTGCACGGGGAGGCGCTGGAGGCGCAGATGCAGGTCTCCCTGGCCACGGTCTATAATACGCTGAACCAGTTCCGCGAGGCCGGTTTGCTGCGGGAGGTGGTGGTGGAGGCCGGACGCGCCTATTTCGATACGAATATCGACGACCACCACCATTTTTTTCATGAAGGCAGCGGCCAGTTGCGGGATATTTGCGGACGTCAGTTGCAGGTGGCCGGCATTCCCGATCTGCCCGCCGGTGCGCGTATCGCCCGGATCGATGTCATCATCCGGCTCACCGACGTTGATTGATCTGTTTTTGGCGCTGTAAGTGGCATTGCCCTGGCGTCGATGCCGCCTGCATCATTGCGGAGCGTTACCCCGAAACGTAGAGTGTGGTTCATCATTGAACCTCACCGGCGCCGGCCGGGGCGGGAGACTTCATGCGGAAAGTCCTGATGGGCGGCCTTGCCATGCTGGCGGGCGTTCAGCTTGCCGGAACGGCCGTCGATCTGCGGGCCGGCTGGCGGGACTATGCTGCCGCGCGGGAGATTGCGGGACTGAAACAGGTCAGTCAGCATTTGCTGGTGGCCGCCCGTGCCCATGCGATTGAAGCCGGGCTGGTTAATCTGTTGCTGGAATCGTCCCATGTGGTGGATGTACCCCAACCGGATCTGCGCCAGCAGATTGCCCGGCACCGCCACGAGTCGGATATGGCGGTGGAAGCGGCGCTGGATGAACTGCGTCGGGTACATGTGGAAGAATCCCTGGGGGAGGATGTGGCCTCCCTTCGGGTTGCCACTACCCGGCTGCGGGAGGTACGCCCCCGCATGGAGCGCCGCTTGTCCGGTGAGGGGGATGCGGCGGAACGGGACAATCCGCTGTCGCTGACGGAGTGGCAGGATGCAACACAGAGCCAGTCGGCGGCCCTGTTGACCTTGCTGCGGGAGATCAATCGCCCATCCCTGTCGGTGGGCGGTACGGCCGGTGCCGCGGAGATGCTGGCCCGTGAAGCCATCAAGCTGCGCCAGGCCGTCGGTGCCGATATGGGGATGCTCTATCGGTTGACCATGCTGGGGGTGGCGACCGATCCGGACCTGGCCACCAGTCTGCTTGCCGGGTTGGAGCTTTCCTGGCGCAATCTGCGGGAGGCGACCAACGGTGTTGTCCTGCCAGACCCGGTGCGTCTGACCGTCGGCCAGACGGAGACTGCCCTGTTCCAGCGTTATATTCCGCTGCGGCGTGCCATTCTCGACGCGGCGGCCAAAAAAGAGGGGGCGGCGGCAGAACGGGTGCGCCTGCCGGAACTGATGCGTACAGGCACCAGCGTGCTGAACGTATCCGGTGACCTGATCGCCGCTGCCATCAGTGCTGCGACGGAAGCCACGACTGCTGCGAAGGCCGCCGCCCGCCAGCGGCTTTGGCTGAACGGGGGCGAACTGGTGCTGGCTCTGCTGGCCCTGATCGTTGCCATGCATCTGATCCGCCGGCGTGTGCTGCTGCCCATTCAGAAGATGACCAGTGCCATGCGCGCGGTGGCGGGCGGCGACCTGTCGGCCCCGCTGCCGGAAAAGCTGTTCAGCCGCGAATTGCGCGCCATGGCGGCGGCGGTGGCCGTGTTCAAGGAAAATGCCCGCCAGCTGCAGACAGAAAACCGCGAACGCCGCCGCATGGAGCGGCAATTGACGGTGGAACGCGGCATTCTGGAGATGGCGGCCGCCAGCGCCCCGCTGGAGGAGATACTGGTGGCTCTGTGCCGGGGTATGGAACAGCAGCTGGATGATGCGCTCTGTTCAGTTTTGCTGCTGCGCGAAGACGGGCTGCATGTAACGGTGGCGGCCGCACCCAACATGCCGGCGGAGATCGCGGTTGCCTATGAGGGGGTCGCCATCGGTCCGGAGGTGGGTTCCTGCGGCACCGCCATCTATCGCCGCGTGCCCGTCATCGTTACTGATGTGGAAAACGATCCGCGCTGGGCCAGATTCAAGGATATCGTCCTGCCCCATGGGTTGTGCTCCTGCTGGTCGCTGCCGATTCTGACGGCGGAGGGGGAGGCGCTGGGCGCCTTCGCCATCTATGGCCGGCAGGTGCGGGAACCCAAGGACTGGGAGATGGAACGGGCGCGCCGGGCGGTGCAGCTGGCCTCCCTGACCATTTCCAGCCGGCGGGCGGCCGAACAGCTGGAACAGGCCAAGGCGCAGGCCGAACTGGGCAGCCGCACCAAGACGGAATTCCTGGCCAATATGAGCCATGAGCTGCGTACCCCGCTGAACGCCATTATCGGTTTCGCCGAGGTGCTGGAAAGTGAGCTGCAAAGTGCGGAGGCGGTGGGCAAGCCTATGGCCACATCCGCCTATGCCGGCGATATCATCGCGTCGGGCCGCCATCTGCTGACCCTGATCAATGATATCCTGGATGTCTCCAAGATGGAGGCGGGGCGGGTGGAACTGCGGGAGCGCATCTGCGGGGTGGAAGAACTGGTGCGTGGCTGTGAGCGCATTGTGCGCGCCCGCGCCATGGAACGCCGCCTTAATCTGGTGGTGCAGGTGGCCGACGGGATGCCGCCCATCCTGGTGGATGATGTGAAGTTCAAGCAGATTGTGCTGAACCTGCTCTCCAACGCCGTGAAATTCACCGCCCCCGGCGGTACGGTGAAACTGGTCGCCGGGGTGGACCCGGCGCGGGGCGTCAGTGTGGCAGTCAGCGACACAGGTATCGGCATCAAGCCCGACGATCTGGCCAAGGTCTTCGTGCCCTTCCATCAGGTCGATAATGTCTATGCCCGCTCCAACCCCGGCACCGGGCTGGGGCTGACCCTGTCCAAGGGGTTGACGGAGCTGCATGGGGGGCGGCTGACCATTGACAGCGTGTTTGGCGAAGGCACCACCGTCACCGTCAACCTGCCGCCCGCCCGGATCGTCTGGACAGAAGCCGGCACCGGCCTGCCGCTTCCCCTGCCGATGCGGTGACAGGCCGTAAGGGGTAGTCCCCCTGGCGGCTGGCATCAGGGAAACCGGGGCGGCAAGGTGCAGGGGCCGCTGTCCATTTCAGGTTTTGTACCATCGCAGGGAAAACAGCATGATCGATCATTGCCGCGCGCTTATCTACGCCATGGTTCTGGCCTCGGCCGCCGATGGTGACATGACGGATGCTGAACTGATGACCATCGGGGAGAATGTACGCTCCCTGCCCGCTTTCCGGGGGTTTGCAGCGGATCATCTGCCCACGGTAGCGCGCGAATGTACCGAGTTTCTGGCCGGTGCCGACGGGCTGGATCACACCATCGACGCTATCCGGCAGGCCCTGAGCAAGCCGCTGCGGGAAACGGCCTATATGCTGGCCTGCGAGGTGGTGGCGTCCGACCGCACAGCCAGCCAGGAGGAATTGCGGATGCTGGAAATGCTGCGCCATCGGCTGGAGGTGGACCGGCTGACCGCCGCCGCCCTTGAACGTGGTGCCCGCGCCCGCCATACGGCGGCACCGGGCGCTTAGAGCGGAATCGCTTTGGAGCGTGAATCCGCTCGCTGAACAAGGAGTTAGAGCCGGGTGCGTTTCCGGTTAAACGCACCCGGCTCTAGGGCGGGTGGCATTCGTCGCCTTGGCTTGCTGCTGCGCCCGTGTCCGCGGGCCAGCGGCCGCTCATTCCTCTTCCTTGTTTACTTCGCTTCGCTGAACCACCAGACGGCCGAAGACAGGTTGGGCAGCAGGGGAAAGCAGGCGGTGGCGTTCTTTCTGCTTGGCACGGGCGGCGCTGGCATAAATCTGCTTGGATGCCTCAATCATATGCACACCAGCAAAGGCGCGGAACCAGCGGCGCCCCAATTCTTCCACCGCGCCGGCGCTGGCGAGCAGGAAACGCGATTCGGTGGGGGGCAGGAACAGGGCGTAATCCTCCCGCTCCGGCACAAACATATTGGCTTGCAGGGTCCGCTTCAACTGCGAGGGGGAGAACGGGCTGCCCATGCCGAAGGGCGTGCGGTCAGAACGGGCCCAGATGCCGCGCCGGTTGGGTGCCACGGTGATCAACCGTCCGCCCCCGGCCAGGATACGCCAGAGCTCCCGCATCAAAGGCCGCAATTCCTCGGTACATTCCAGCCCGTGGATCAACAGCACCCGGTCAATGCTCATATCCGGGAAGGGGAGTTCGGCCTCATCCGCCAGGGTCACCCGGCCCGGTCCCGCCGGCGGCCAGCCGATGACGCCCTGGCTAGCTGGCATCACCGCCATCACCCGTTCAGCCTCTTCCTTGAACATGCCGAGATAGGGGGTAGCGTAGCCGATACCCAAAACCCGCAGGCCGTTAACATCAGGCCACAGGGCGCGGATACGGCGGCGGATCAACCGGCGCACCATCTGGCCGGTGCTGCCCTGGTAGAAATCACGCAGGTCGAGGACATCGCTATACATTCCCCGATCTTAGAGCGGATCGCCAAAAGGTGAAATCACCTTTTGGCGCGAATCCGCTCGCAGGCAAAGCAGGGCTTCACAAAAGCCGCCGCCAACAAAATAATACCAACCCGCCTCAAGGCTGACCTTGAGGCGGGTTGGAGGCCGGCGATCGCCGGCCCGCGCCATATGGTGCGCAAGCCAAGGGCGCAGACGCGCCCGCCCGGCGACTGCGGGGAACGCAAAATCTCCCTGGATCGGTCACGGTCAAGGGAGATTGGTATAATAGCGAAAAAGAAAAAGCCGGCTGTGCCTGGCACGCCGGCTTCAGATGATCATCCCCGGATCGGCGAGACACGCCCGGGGTTCCATCCTGTTGTGGCGTCGATCGCCCGCCACAAGGCAAAACGGACAATACGCGAAACGATGTACGCCGCCAGAGGCAACCGACAGCCCGCTGGTGCATTTGCCCCAGGCGTCACATTTGCGCAACATGATGCCCGACAAAGGTAACGGTTTGGTATGATACCGGTTAAGACAGCACGCCACATGGCAAGAAATGAATAAACGGTAACGCACACAGGCTTTCATTATTCGCCGGTTTGTCTAAACTATTAGTCAAATGTCGGACATTCACGCGCGTGGGACCGACCGGCCAATGGGGGGCTGACTCGTGCGGAAACTGCGCCTGCTGTCGCTTAATCTCCTGCTTCTCCTGGCCTATGGGGCGATGGGATGGCTGGGGCGGACGGTTTCGCCGCCGGCAGAGTTGGCATTGCTGATGATCTGGCTGCCCACCGGTTTTGCCCTGCTGATCCTCCGTTATGGGGGCTTGCGCTTGCTGCCTGGCATTCTGGCCGGGACTGGGCTGATGCTCTCTCTGCTCCATGCCGGACCGGGGCTGGCGCTGACCGCCCTGATGGGTGTCGGCCTGTCCGTATTGTTGGTCCGGATGATGGCCACTCTGCGCCAGGTGATGCAAGGGGAGCGGGAGGCGCGCCGACAGGTGGAAGAGGCGCTGGCCTGCCTGCGTGGCACCCAGGATGAACTGATCCAGGCGGAAAAGATGGCCTCGCTGGGGCGGCTGGTGGCTGGCATAGCGCATGAGGTGGCAACACCGGTGGGCAACGCCCTTTCTGTGTCCTCCCGGTTGGTACAGGAGACGCGGCGTATCCAGGAAGAACTGACCAAGGCCACCCTGCGGCGGGAACATATGCAGGATTATATCGAAGCCACGGCGCTGGTCGCGCGAATCCTGCAATCCAACATGGAGCGCGCCGCCCGCCTGATCGAAAGCTTCAAGCATGTGGCGGTTGACCGTACCCGGCAGGACCGGCGGCGCTTCGATCTTGTCAGCTATATCGAAGAGGTGATGATCAGCCTGCGACCGCAGACCCGCAAGGCACCGCACAAGATCAGCCTGACCGGGGCAACCCAGCTGACCGTCGATCTTTACCCCGATGCGGTGGCGCAACTGGTGACCAATCTGCTGGTCAATTCCATCACCCACGCCTTCCCGGAAGGGCGGTCGGGAGAGATCGTGATTTCCCTGGGCCAGGATAATGAGGGTTGGGTGGAATTACGGGTGGCGGATAACGGGCTGGGCATCCAGCCCGAAGCCATACCACATATTTTCGAACCCTTCTTCACCACAAGACGGGCCCAGGGCGGCAGCGGGCTGGGGCTTTATCTGGCTTATTGCCAGGTGACGCAGCGGCTGGGGGGCAGCCTGACCGTCAGCCGGCCGGCGGAGGGCGGAACCCTGTTCCTGGCCCGCTTCCCCAGCCAATCCCCGGACTATCAGCCATTGCCGGTGCCAGCCGCTGAAACAGTGTCGGTGCCGGTCAATCTGGTGGAAAAACGCCTGTCGGCCTGAATCCCGGCGCGGCTTTAGTGCCTGATGCCCAGGATCATGTCCCGGACCCTGGGACTGTTTTGAACCGCAACAAGGGTGACTCGGGGCTGAGGGGGCATCGGTCCGCTGCTGAGAATCAGGGACAGAACGCAAAAAAACGACCCGGTTGGCCCCAACATTTTTGCTGCCACCGTGGTGACACCAAAAATTCCAACAGCGCGCTAAGTCAGCAAAATCATTGGGGAAATTGGCGGACCCGAATGGATTCGAACCATCGGCCTCTGCCTTCGGAGGGCAGCGCTCTATCCAGCTGAGCTACGGGTCCATGCCGGCCATCGACCAGGCTTCCTGGGCGGGCGGCGCGGACCATAGCGCATTGAAACCGGCTTGCAAATATTTTTCTCACGCTTTCGGGGGGAAAGTGCGCTCACCGGCCTTTCCCCCCGAAAGATCAGCCCAACATCACCCGCAAGGCCTGACGCGACAGATCCTTCAGCGCGTCGCGCATCCGCTGAATCTCGCCAGCAGCGGCCTCGTAATCCGCGATCAGACCGCCCACCAGGGTCGTTGGATCATCGGCATCATCCGGATAGCGGTCGCGCGCCCGGGCGGCGCGGCGCCGCAACCGGTCAACAATATCCTCATCCGCGCTGTCCATCGGCCTGTAAACCCCGTTAAACGTCATTCTGCCACGTCTTTAAGCATGGGGGCGGACAACAACAAAGCGATTTCCGGGGGTGATGGCTTCCCACGCCGGGGCGTCCATGACCAGGGGGCATGGTCCCCCTTCTATTAATTAATGTGGCTTGGCGGGCGGCTGGCCTTGCCCGATCTCGCTCAGCACCTCGGCCAGCCGGTGGCTGGCGCTGCCGCGCTTGGCCGGCTGTTGCTGCACGCTGGCGTCGGGGGCCCAGCCAGCCAGGAAAATCACCTGGAAGGTGGCGGGTACGCTGCCATCCTCTTCGGCGAACAGCTCCACATAGCGTTCCATGGCGCGTGCCAGCAGGGCGCTGGGCATGGGGCGGCGCAGGCGGGCCAGACCGGCATTGGTTTCCCCCATGCCGCGCAGGTCCGACAACAGGCGGAACGGGTTGGCATAGGAGACGGTCAGCGTATCCATATCCGCCACCGGCAGGGCAAAGCCGGCCCGTTGCAACAGGCCGGCAGCATCGCGCAAGCCCGCCATCGGGCTGATGCGGGGGCTGACCCCACCCAGAACTTCGCTTTCCGCCTCCATCAGGGCGCGGCGCAGTTCAAACAGCGTGTCGCCGCCGAACATGGCGGCCAGGAACAGCCCATCGGGCCGCAGGGCCTGGCGCGCCTGGATCAGGCTGCCCGGCAGGTCATTCACCCAATGCAGCGACAGGTTGGATACCACCATGTCAAAGCTGCCGGGGGCGAAGGGCAATAGTTCTTCATCCGCTGCCAGCACAGCCGTTCCATTGGCGGCACCGGCCACGCCGGCCATGCGGGGGGACAGGTCGGCTTGAAAAATAGTCTGGATGCCGGACAGCCCCTGCAGCAGCCCGGCCATTTCCCCGCCATGGCACCCCAGATCCAGCACGCGCGGGAAGCTGCGGCGGATCAGTTCCAGCCGCTCGGCCAGGCGGCTGCCCACCTCCCGCAGCAGGAAATCATGGTCGGCGATGGTCGCCGCCGCGCGGTCGCGGTGACGGCGGACCAGCTGGCGGTCGAAGACCTGCATCGTGTCGGCGTCGCTCATGCCCCTTGCCATATCCCGATGCGCCGTCCTTGGCAACCGCGCGAATGTGTGCATGGCGATGTATCGTGCCCGATGCTACCATGGCGGGATGAACCAGATTGTTGAAACGCTTCAGGGTTGGCGGGGGCCGCTGCAGGCTTTTCTGCGGTCGGCCTTGGATTTGCTGTTGCCGCCGCGCTGTCTGGGCTGTGGGGACAGGGTGGGCACGCCCGGCACCTTGTGCCCCGCCTGCTGGACGGCGATGCATTTCATTGATGCGCCCTTCTGCGCCTGCTGCGGTC
This sequence comes from Niveispirillum sp. SYP-B3756, assembly GCF_009495745.1. Classification (GTDB taxonomy): domain Bacteria; phylum Pseudomonadota; class Alphaproteobacteria; order Azospirillales; family Azospirillaceae; genus Niveispirillum. The sequence goes on along the minus strand of NZ_WIDQ01000001.1, from coordinate 490,490 downwards.
TGCCATTTGATTATGATGCCGGGGCTTCGGCCCTCTGCGGGGCCTGCATCGCCGCACCGCCGCAATTTGGCCGGGCCCGCGCCGTGCTCTCCTATGATGATGCCAGCCGGCCGCTGATCCTGGGCTTCAAGCATGGCGACCGTACCGATGCCGCCCCCGGCTTTGCCCGCTGGATGGCGCGGTCAGGCGCGGCCTTGCTGGCGGAGTGCGATGTGATTGCCGCCGTACCGCTGCATCGCTGGCGGCTGCTGCGCCGGCGTTACAACCAGTCGGCCCTGCTGGCGCTGCATCTGGGAAAGATAGCGGGGAAACCCGTCGTGCCCGACCTGCTGGTTCGCCGCCGCGCCACACCCAGCCAGGGTGGGCTGACGGCCAAGGGCCGTGCGCGCAATGTCGCAGGGGCCTTCGCCCCCCATCCACGCCATGCCGACCGCGTCAAGGGTGCCAGGATATTGCTGGTGGATGATGTGCTGACCACCGGGGCCACGGCGGGGGAATGTGCCCGCGTGCTGCACCGGGCGGGGGCGTGCGGCGTGGATGTACTGACCCTGGCGCGGGTGCCAAAGCCGGTTCGGCTGGACCCCATTGAAGACCCGTGATGTGCTGCCCAAATTGTCCTGGATCAAATCAACGCAGGGCATTTGTGGGCCAGTGTGAAAACACCGTCGCCCATGCTACATAGGGCCATCATGCATCGCTTCGCCAATCCTGCCCGCTTCCTGCGCCTGGCCACCATCATTCTGCCCTGGGCGGCCCTGCTGTCCGTGGGGCTGTTCATTGCCGGCCTCTGGCTGGCCTTGTTCAACAGCCCCGGCGATTATCAGCAGGGGGACACGGTGCGCATCATGTATATCCATGTGCCCGCCGCCTGGATGAGCATGTTCACCTATTCCAGCATGGCCGTGGCGGCCGCCTGTGCCCTGGTCTGGCGCCACCCGCTGGCGGAGGTTTATGCCCGCGCCGCCGCGCCCATCGGGGCTGGCTTCACCCTGCTGTGCCTTGTCACCGGCAGCCTGTGGGGGGAACCGATGTGGGGCACCTGGTGGGTGTGGGATGCGCGGTTGACCAGCGTGCTGATCCTGTTCTTCCTTTATCTGGGTTTCATGGCCCTGGTGAATGCCTTTGATGATCCCGTGCGCGCCAACCGGGCCGGCAGCATCCTGCTGCTGGTGGGGGCGGTGAATGTGCCGATTATCAAATTTTCCGTGGATTGGTGGAATACCTTGCACCAACCGGCCAGCGTGTTCCGCATGGGCGGGCCCACCATCCACCCGGACATGCTGTGGCCGCTGTTGCTGATGGCGCTGGCCTTCCAGACCTATTTCGTGGCCGTGGTCATCCTGCGGATGCGGGCGGAACTGGCCGATGCCAAGATACAGACGTTGCGCATGGCCCGCGCATCGGCCCAGGGGTGAGTGACGGCGGACCATGTCTCAGACGATGAAAGAGTTTCTGGCGATGGGGGGCTATGCCCCCTATGTGTGGAGCAGCTATGGGCTGGCCCTGCTGCTGCTGCTGGTGCTGCTGGTGGCCAGCGTGGCCGGCCTGCGGTCGCGCGAACGCACCCTGGCCGCACTGGAGGCGGCGAACCCGCGCCGTCGCCGCCGTAAGGCGGATGCGGCGGGGGGTGATGGCGGGGAAGGGGCTGCCATGCTGCCCATGACCGGTGGTCGCGGCAAGGGCGGCCAGAATGATGCTACCGACGCTGATGCTGGTGGAGGCGAATGATGATGACGCGCAAGAAGCGCCGGCTTTACCTGCTGGGCATCGCCATGCTGGGCCTGGGCACCGCCACCGCGCTGACCCTCTCGGCGTTTGAGGAGAATGTGGCCTATTTCTTCTCGCCGTCGGACCTGCAGGCCAAGCCGCCGGGCGACCGGCTGATCCGCGTTGGCGGGCTGGTGGAGGCGGGTTCCGTTTCCAAGCAAGGCGATGGCATCACCACGGATTTCGTCATTGCCGACCATGCCGCCACCGTGCGCGTCACCTTCAGCGGGGCCCTGCCGGACCTGTTCCGCGAAGGCCAGGGCGTGCTGGCCGAAGGGCGGATGCGTCCCGATGGCGTGTTCCAGGCCCGCGAAATCCTGGCCAAGCATGATGAAAATTACATGCCCAAGGAAGTGGCTGACGCCTTGAAGAAATCCGGCCAGTTCCGGCCGGAGGCACCGGGCAGCAAGCCTGCCGCCGGCAATGGTGGCGTTTGAGGTAATGTCGCCAATGGCGGCATTCCCGTTCTGAATCTTTCCATCGACGGGTCGGTCTGATGACAGACCGGCCCCGGTCAAAGCCCTTTCCAGAAGAGAGAAGCGTCCCATGATCCCCGAGATCGGTCATTATGCGCTGGTGCTGGCGCTGCTGCTGGCCATCATTCAGGGGACGCTGCCCTTTGCGGGGGCGGCCCGGCGCAATGTCGCCTGGATGGAGGCGGGGCGCATGGCCGCCTATGGCCAGTTGGGCCTGATCACGCTCGCCTTCCTGGCCTTGATGTGGGCCTATGTCGTCTCCGATTTCTCGGTGCTGAATGTGGTGGAGAACAGCCACAGTCAGAAACCGATGCTCTATAAGGTGGCCGGCGTCTGGGGCAATCATGAAGGCTCCATGCTGCTCTGGATCTTCATGCTGTCGCTGTTCGGGGCGGCGGTGGCGGCCTTTGGGCGCAATATCCCGCCGACCTTGAAGGCCCGGGTGCTGGGCGTGCAGGGGCTGATCGGCGTGGGTTTCCTGCTTTTCATTCTCGCCACCAGCAACCCGTTCATCCGCATCATGCCGGCCCCGCCGGATGGCAATGATCTGAACCCGCTGCTGCAGGATCCGGGTCTGGCCTTCCATCCGCCCTTCCTTTATCTGGGCTATGTCGGCTTTTCCGTCGCGTTCAGCTTCGCCGTGGGGGCCTTGATCGAAGGCCGGGTTGATCCCGCCTGGGGGCGCTGGGTGCGGCCCTGGACGCTGGTGGCCTGGTCGTCGCTGACGCTGGGCATCGCCATGGGTTCCTGGTGGGCCTATTACGAATTGGGCTGGGGTGGCTGGTGGTTCTGGGACCCGGTGGAAAACGCCTCCCTGATGCCCTGGCTGGCCGGTACGGCACTGCTGCATTCCGCCATTGTGGTGGAAAAGCGCGACTCGCTGAAAACCTGGACCATCCTGCTGGCAGTGCTCACCTTCTCGCTCTCCCTGATGGGTACGTTCCTGGTGCGCTCGGGCGTGCTGACCTCCGTCCATGCTTTCGCGGTTGATCCGCGTCGCGGTGTCGCCATCCTGGCCCTGCTGGGGTTGGCCACGGGCGGTGGCTTGCTGCTGTTCGCCCTGCGGGCGCACACGCTGAAGGTGGGCGGCCTGTTCGCGCCGATCAGCCGGGAAGGGGCCTTGGTGCTGAACAATCTGCTGCTGTCGGTTTCCACCGCTGTGGTGCTGATCGGCACGCTGATGCCGCTGGTGCTGGATGTGTTCGGCCACAAGATTTCCGTTGGCGCCCCCTATTTCAACACCATCGTGCCCTTCCTGGCCGTGCCGCTGGTGCTGGCCATGGCGGTGGGGCCGTTCCTGCCGTGGAAGCGGGCCGATCTGGCCGGCATCATGGGCCGGCTCTGGGTGGCGGGCATCGTCACCGTGGCGGCGGTGATGGTGGCCCTGTGGGCGCATGGGGTGAAGCCGGTGATGGCCCTGGTGGGCATCGGGTTGGCCGCCTGGGCCTTTGCCGGGGCGCTGTGGGAGATTGCCGACCGGGTGAAGCTGTTCCGCATCCCGCTTTCCGACAGCCTGTCGCGCGCCGGCGGCCTGCCGCGCGGGGCCTGGGGCACGTCGGTGGCCCATGCCGGGATGGGCATTGCCATTGCCGGCATGGTCGGCACCTCCTTCTGGCTGACGGAGGATGTGCGGGTGATGGCGCTGGGAGACAAGGCCACGGTCGCCGGGTACGAACTGACGCTGGATAAGGTGGCACCGGACAAGGGCCCGAACTACACCACCGAAATGGGTTTCTTCACCGTGCGGGTGGATGGCCGCGTGATCGCCACCCTGACGCCGGAACGCCGCTGGTACCCGGTGGCGCGGATGCAGACGACGGAAGCCGCCATCCACACCACCTTGGTGTCTGATCTCTATGCCGTGCTGGGCGAACCCAGCCCGGATGGCAAGGGCTGGGTGGTGCGCCTCTATCACCATCCGCTGGTGCCGTGGATCTGGCTGGGGTCGGTGGTGATGGTGCTGGGCGGGTTGTTGTCTTTGTCCGACCGGCGCTTGCGCGTCGGCGTGCCGCAGCGCCGCGCCAACCCGGTTCCCCCCACCATGCAACCCGCCGAATAAGGGCCTGGCCGCACCATGTCGCCTGTTACCAAGCATCGTCTGCTGCTGCTGCTGCCCTTCACCATCTTCCTGGTGCTGCTGGCCTATTTCGCCATCGGCTTGACGCATGACCCGTCCAAGCTGCCTTCCACCATGATCGACAAGCCGGTGCCGGTGTTCGATCTGGCTGGCATCGATGGCGGGCCGGGGCTGGCCAGCACTGACCTGACGGGCAAGGTGCAACTGGTCAATGTCTTTGCCAGTTGGTGCGCCCCCTGCCGGGTGGAACATCCGCTGCTGGTGCGGCTGGCGCGGGAGGAAGGGATTGTCATCCGGGGCCTGAACTACAAGGACAAGCCCGAGGCGGCGCAGGCCTTCCTCAATATGCTGGGCAACCCCTATACCAGCGTTGGCGCTGATAAGGATGGCCGGGTCGGCATCAATTTCGGCGTCTATGGCGTGCCGGAAACCTATGTGATCGACAAGGCCGGACGCATCCGGTACCGCCATGTCGGCCCGCTGATGCCCCAGGATGTGGAAAACGTGATCCTGCCGATGCTGCGGGAGCTGGCGAAATGAAGAAGTTTTTCTGTTCCCTTAGCTTTTTCTGTTCCCTCAAGCGCCGGGCGGGCGCATCCGCGCCCTTGGCTTACGCGCCACGTGGCGCGGGCCGCCGGTCGGCGGCCTGGCTCGCTGTGCTCGCCCTGATCTCCCTGCTCTCCGCCCCTGCCTTTGCGGTGTTGCCGGATGAAAAGCTGGCCGATCCGGCGATGGAGGCGCGCGCGCGGGAAATTTCCAAGGAACTGCGCTGTCTGGTCTGCCAGAACCAGTCCATCGATGACAGCAATGCCGATCTGGCGCGCGACCTGCGGGTGCTGGTGCGCGAACGGCTGGTGGCGGGCGACAGCAATGATCAGGTGCTGGCCTATGTCACCGACCGGTACGGGGATTTCGTGCTGCTGCGCCCGCCGCTGAAAAGCTACACGCTGGTTTTGTGGGCGGGGCCGTTTGCCGTGCTGCTGATCGCGGGGCTGGGCACCGCCCTCTATCTCCGCCGTCGCCGGCAGGAGGTGGAGGCATCGGCGGGCATCCCCTTGAGTGATGATGAGGAGGCACGGCTGCAGGCCCTGCTGGATGGGACAGCGGAAAAGCGGGGGCCTGGGGCATGATTGGTTTCTGGATTGTCGCGGCGGCGCTGACGGCGCTGGCGCTGTTGCCGCTTGTGCGCGCCCTGCTGCGCCCCAGCGGCGATGTGGGGGAGGCGGCCAGCTTCGCCCGCGGCGTCTATGCCCAGCAGGTGGCAGAGGTGGAGCGCGATCTGGCGCGCGGTGTGCTGACGCCCGATCAGGCCAAGCTGGCCCGCGCGGAGATCGGCCGCCGCCTGCTGTCCGCGGCGGCGGAGGCGGATAAGCTGGAAGCTGTTGCCACCCAGGCCATCAAGCCCAGCCGCAAGCTGGCGCTGGCCTTGACCCTGGCCATGCCCGTGGTGGCGCTGGGCATCTATCTGCCCACCGGCCATCCCAATATGCCGGCACAGATTTTCGCCGAACGGCCCAAGGGGCGGGCGGTGCCGGAAAAGGTGCTGGAAGCCGTGGCCAGCCTGGAAAAAACGCTGCAGGAAAACCCCAATGATCAGGCCGGCTGGACCCTGCTGGGCCAGACCTATGCCGCCATGGGCCGGATCGATGATGCTGCCCTGGCCTATCGCCGGGCGCTGGGCTTGTCACAGGGCGACCCGGAATTGATGAGTGCTTTGGCCGAGACCCTGACCAGTGCCGCCGACGGCATTGTCGGGGAGGAGGCGCATCGCCTGTTCGACGAAGTGGTGAAGGCCGATCCCAACAATCCGCGCGCCCGCTATTATCTGGGTGTGGCCCGCCAGCAGGCCGGCGACATCAAGGGCGCGCTGGACCGCTGGACGGCCCTGGTGGGCGACAGCCCGGCCGACGCCCCCTGGCTGCCGCTGCTGATGCAGCAGATTCAGCAGGCAGCGGTTTCCGTCGGCCTGGACCCGGCGACCATCACGCCCAAGCCCAAGCCACCGGCCAACCCGCAGGCCCCCCGCGGGCCGATGCAGGGGGGTGGCGCTGGTGCAGGGGGCGGTGCGGCCCCGGCCTTGTCGGCGGAGCAGATGCAGGCCATGGCCGGCCTGTCGGCGGAGGATCAGCAGGCCACCATCAATTCCATGGTCGATGGGCTGGAAGCCAAGCTGAAGGACAATCCCGGCGATGTGGATGGCTGGCTGCGGCTGGCCCGCGCGCGGGAGGTTCAGGGCAATCTGGATGCCGCCCGCGATGCCCTGCGCGGGGCGGTGAAGGCCGATCCCGGTCGGGTTCAGGCCTGGCTGGACCTGTCCCGCCTGCTGGCCCCGGACACGGCCGATGGAAAGGCCACGCCGGAATTCCTGGCGGCGATGGCAAAGGTGCTGGCGTTGCAGCCGCAGAACCCGCAGGCGCTCTATTATCTGGGCCAGCAGGCGGCCAACCAGGGTGATACGGCCAAGGCGCGCGATTACTGGCAGAAGCTGGTGAGCAGCCTGCCCGCCGATGCCCCGGAACGCCCGGAACTGCAGCGCCGGCTGGATGCGCTGGGCAAGTAGGGGATAGCGGGCACACGCCCAGCTTGCCTGTTCCCCTGCTTTTCACCCACACTGCCGCCGGTCTTGATCCTGAACAGGGGGCGATCTTGGGTGGCAGGCGTGGGGTGGCCCGGCGGCTGGGCCGGGTTCTGGGTTATGGGGTGGCGGGCATTGCCGGGATCGTGGCCGTGGCCGCCGCCGGTGTCGGCTGGACGCTCTATGCCTCCCGCCCGGCGCTGGATGGAACAAGGCCGGTCCCCGGCCTGGAAGGCCCCGTCTCCATCGCCCGCGACAGCCAGGGCGTGCCGCTGGTGGAAGCGCGCAGCCGGGCCGATCTGGCCCGCGCCCTGGGGTTCCTGCATGGGCAGGAACGGTTTTTCCAGATGGATCTGATCCGCCGCGCCTCGGCCGGGGAATTATCCGCCCTGCTGGGGCCGATCGGCCCGGTGGTGGAGATCGACAAGACCCGCCGCCTGCACCGGTTCCGTCACCGCGCCGGGCAGATCATCGCCACAATGGATGCCGGCGAACGCGCCCTGCTGGAAGCCTATGCGGAAGGGGTGAATGCCGGGCTGGACGCGCTGGGCGCCCGGCCCTTTGAATATGCCCTGTTGCTGGCCAGTCCAAAGCCCTGGACAGCAGAGGACAGCATCCTGGCCGCCTTTGCCATGTATCTGGATTTGCAGGATGGCGGCACCGCCGGGCAGGATCGCGCGCGGGCGGCCGCACAGGATCGGCTGGGGCCGGAACTGACGGAATTCCTGTTTCCGCGCGGTACCCCCCTGGATAGCGCCCTGGATGGCAGCCAATTGCCGGAACCGCCCATGCCGGCCACCCTGCCGGTCGGGCTGGCCTCGGCCCCGCCGGCCAAGGCGGCCCTGCTGGCCCCGCTGCTGAGCCCCGGATCGGCCTTTGGCAGCAATGGCTGGGCCGTGGGCGGCGGCTTGACGGGCACGGGTGCCGGGCTGCTGGCCAACGATATGCATCTCGGCCTGTCGATCCCCGGCACCTGGTACCGCGCCCGGCTGAAAATGGCCGGCGGCACGGAGCCGGATCTGGATGTCACCGGCGCCACCCTGCCGGGCACGCCGCTGGTGGTGGCCGGCAGCAATGGGCGCATCGCCTGGGGCTATACCAATTCCTATATCGATACGGCCGATCTGGTGGTGCTGGACCCGGTGGAGGGTGCCGCCGATCAGTACCAGACGCCCGACGGTCCCCGCGCCCTTACCCGGGTGACGGAACAGATTTGCCCCGCCTGGGCCGATTGCCAGACGCTGGAGGTGGAAGAGAGCATCTGGGGCCCGGTGGTGGGCCGGGATGGTCAGGGTCGGCGGCTTTCCGTGCGCTGGACGGCGCATGACCCCGACGCCATCAACCTGCATGGCTTGCTGGGGCTGGAACGGGCGCGCAGCGTGGCCGACGCGATCAATATCGCCCATATTGCCCGCCAGCCGCAGCAGAATCTGGTGGTGACGGATAGCGCCGGCAACGTGGCCTGGACGGTGATTGGCGCTGTGCCGCACCGGTTCGGCCAGGATGGGCGGCTGCCCACCAGTTGGGCCGATGGCCGGCGGGGCTGGGTCGGCATGGTGTCGCCCGATCAGATACCCACCATCCTGAACCCGGATGACCAGCGAATCTGGACGGCCAATGCCCGCATCGTCGGCGGGGCCGCCTATGCGCTGCTGGGCGATGGCGGCTATGATATGGGGGCCCGGCAGGGGCAAATCCGCGACGGGCTGCTGGCCCGCAACCAGTTCACGCCCAAGGACATGCTGGCCATCCAGTTGGATGACCGGGGCGGGGTGCTGGATTTCTGGCAGGGCCAGATGCTGGCGGCACTCGGCCGGCACCAGGATGATCCGGCCCTGGCCGCCCTGGTCGGCCCGGTGCAAAACTGGGGCGGGCGGGCCGTGCCGGACAGTGTGGGGTATCGGCTGGTGCGGGAGTTCCGCCAGGGCGTGGCACAGCGGCTTTACGGTGCCTATCTGGGACTGACGGAAAAGCCCAGCCGGCGGGAGATGGCCCGCCAGATGGAAGCCCCCCTGCGCCGCCTGCTGGAACAGCGCCCCGCTGCCCTGGTGCCGCCCGGCTATGCCGATTGGGATGGGCTGCTGGCCGCCGTGCTGACCGGCCTTGCCGGCGATGTCACCCAGGCCGGTGGCCTGGATGCCTATACATGGGGGGCCCGCAACAAGGCCGGCATTGGCCATCCGCTGGCCCGCATCCTGCCGCCGCTGGCCTGGCTGACCGATCCGCCGGATGTGCCGGTGCCGGGTGACGCGCTGCAGCCGCGCGCCCAGGCCCCCGGTTTCGGGGCCAGCGAGCGGTTCGGCGTGTCACCGGGACGGGAAAAGGAAGGCTATTTCCACATGCCGGGCAGCCAGAGCGGCAACCCGCTCTCCCCCTATTATCTGGCAGGGCACCAGGATTGGGTGATGGGCAACCCCACGCCCTTCCTGCCCGGTGCCGCCCGCTGGACCCTGACCCTGCGGCCGGAGAATTGATTGCGGTCGCATTCAATGTGAAACACCCCGGCGGAAGGGGCCGCCGGGGTGTTTCGTCTTCTTAATGGTGTTACTTGGGCGTGGCGGCCGGGGCGTCCGGCTTGGCAGTCTCGGTCTTGGGCTTTTCCGTCTTGTGCTTGCCCTTGTGGTGCTTGGCGCTTTCGGCGGTCTGATGGGTGTTGTGTTCCATCTTGCCGGCGGCTTCAGCCTTGGCTTCGGTCTTGGCGGTCGGGGCCGGGGTCGCCGCCGGGGTGGCGGTGCTGGTCACCGGGGCGCTGGGGCTGGCCGGGGTGGCAGCGGGGGCGGCGGTCTGGGCCTGGGCGGCACCGGCAAACAGGGCGGCGGTCAGACCAGCGATCAGCATCATGGAACGGGACATGTGATCTCTCCTGAAAATCGTCAGAATGAAGGGGGGTGGGTTACTTCGGCGTCGCGGTCTTGGCGTCGGTCTTGGCTTCCGCCTTCACCTCCGTCTTCACATCGGCCTTGACGGCCGGCGTGGCGGTGCTGGTGCTGGCGGTGGTGCCAACCGTCGCGGTCGCGGCCGGGGCAGCCGGGGTGGGCGTGACAGCGGCTTCGGTCTTCGCGGCGGCACCACTGGTCACGGCAGCCGCTTCCTTGGCCTCGGTCTTGGCCTTGTCCACGATGTGCTTGCCCTGGTGCTCGGCCTTTTCGCCGGCCTTCTCCACCTTGGCACCCGCCGTGTGGGCGGTGTGCTCGGTCTTCTTGGCAGCGCTGCCGACGGTTTCCGTAACCGGGCTGGTGACCTGTGCGCCGGTGCTGGCGCTGGCGGTCAGGCCCTGGGTGGTGGCACCCACGGCGCCGGTGGCATTTCCAACCAGCTGGGCCTGGGCGGTGCCGGCCAGCAGGGCGGCGGTCAAACCAGCCATCAGCAACATGGAGCTACGCATTTCATTCCTCCGAACTTCGTTCGTCTGTCGGCGTTGCGCGGGGTGCGCTCCGTTGTCCGACAGCTATATGAAGCCAGGGGAAGATGGTGGCGGATTGGCCGCTCCCGGGCAGCTTGCGGGAATTGCTGCGCTATTCCCGTGTCGGGATTGCAGCAGGATCGCCTTAATTGCCGCTGTCGATAACCCTGTCGGGCCAAACGGCCGGCGGTTCGACCTTGGGGGGCCTTGGTGCGGCGGCGGTCACGCCGGATGCAGCACGACCAGCCGATGGTCGGGTGCTGCATCCAGGGCAAAGGTCAGTTGCTGGAAAGTCAGCAACCCCTGGCTGGGGTGGTTGAAGCGGCGTTCGCCGCCTTCGCGGTCTAGGACCGTCTGGTCGCGCCAGCCATCGGCGAAGGCGGCACTGCCGGTGCGCAGTGCCGCAAGCAGATCGATCAGCGCCTGATCTTCCAGATGGCGGCTGTAATCGGCGCGCAGTTCGGCCAGTACCCGGTGGGTCCGGTGGCGCCAATCCACCACCAGGGTGCGGGCCGCCGGGTCCAGGAACAGGAAACGCAGCATATTGTGTGGACCCGGCTGGTCCAGCCAGCCGGCGAACAACCCTTCCGCCGCCTTGTTCCAGGTCAGATTGCATAGCGATGATCCATGGCATAGGCCGGAACGGAAAGGGCCTGGACCGTCTGGCGCAGCAGGGCCAGCATGGACAGTGCCGGGTCACTCCCCTGGCCGGCCTGCGGATCATGCCGCCCGGCCAATTGAAACAGATAGGCCCGTTCAGCCCGCGACAGGCGCAGGGCATCGGCCAGCCGTGCCAGGGCAGGGGGGGATGCCGCCACCTCCCGCCCCTGTTCCAGCCAGGTGAACCAGGTAGCGCTGATGCCGGCCAGCAGCGCCACCTCTTCCCGCCGCAGTCCGCGCGTGCGGCGACGCCCACCCGCCGGCAGACCCACTGCGGTGGGTTCCAGCCTGGTGCGGCAGTTGCGCAGGAAATCGCCCAGCATCCGGCGCTGTAGTTCGGGGCTCGTCACGGTCATGGGGGAAGATATACCAGGATAATTATGCTTATTGTACCTGGATAAAAGCGGCGTAGCCTGTCCCCATCACCCCCTAGCGCCGACGGAGTCCGCGATCATGTCCAACATCCCGCAACATCAATCCAGGGTGGCCGAAAGCTTCGGCAACCGGGCTGAGGCCTATGTGCAATCTGCCGTCCATGCCGGTGGGCCGGACCTTGCGGCCATGGTGGCGCAGTTACAGGCCAGGGCGGCGGGCAGCCTGCTGGACCTGGGTTGCGGCGGTGGCCATCTCAGCTTTCATGCCGCCCCGCTGGTGGGGCAGGTGGTGGCCTATGATCTGTCGGGTGCCATGCTGGCGGCTGTGGAGAAGGCTGCCGCCGCACGCAACCTGGGCAATATCAGCACCAGGCAGGGGCCGGCGGAGATGTTGCCCTTTGACAATGCCAGCTTTGATGTGGTGGCAACCCGCTACAGCGCCCATCACTGGCGTAATGTGCCGGCGGCGCTGGCGGAAATGCGGCGGGTGGTGCGGCCGGGCGGGCGGGCCATGGTGATGGATGTCTTCGCCCCGGCAAGCCCGTTATTGGATACGCACCTGCAAACGCTGGAAACGCTGCGCGACCCCAGCCATGTACGCGATTACAGCCTGATGGAATGGGACGCCATGTTACGCCGGGCTGGGTTCCAACCGCAGGTGCCCCAATCATTCCGCTTGCGGCTTGAATTCACCAGTTGGGTAGAGCGGATCGGCACGCCGGCCGCCCATATCCCCGCCCTGCGCTCCCTGCTGGGCCATGCATCGGCGGAGGTGAAGGAGCATTTCGCCATCGAACCGGATGGTAGCTTCACCATCGATACGATGTTTATCCTGGCTGACGCCGCCTGACGGCGGAATGCCGTTTCCATCAGGGCTTGACAGGTGGCGGAAAGCGGCGGCTGGATATTGTCATGATCATCCCGCCGCAACCACCGCCGGTTCACGCCACCCAGGCGCCGCCGACCTCGCCGCACCAGAATGCGGCGCTGGCCTCTGCGGCTGTCGCGGCGCAGAAGGTGGCGCGGCCAACGGAAACCCAAACCCGCCGCGCCGCCGCCGCCGTCGCGCAGGCGGACAAGGGGCGGGAAACGACCGACGGCACTTTCGTGGGCCGCGCCTTCGATGCAGAGGCGCAGACGGTGGAATCCCAAACCAATGCCAGCCGCCCCCAGGGGCGCGGCAATCGGCTGGATCTGTCCGTTTAATACCAACCCGCCGAGGGTTTGACCCTTGGCGGGTTGGAGGCCGGCGACTGCCGGCCCGCGGGCCCGTGCCCGCGTAAGCCAAGGGCGCGGAAGCGCCCGCCCGGCACCTGAGGGAACACAAAATCTCCCTGGATCGGTCACGATCCAGGGAGGTTAGTCTTATCGCGTGGCGGCGAATCGGGCTTCCATGGCGTCCCATAACACGGATTCCAGGGCCGATCCGTTCAGGTGGTTGATTTCCTGAATGCCGGTGGGGCTGGTAACGTTGATCTCCGTCAGATAGTCGCCGATCACGTCGATGCCGACAAAGATCAGCCCCTGGGCGCGCAGTGTTGGGCCGATGGCCTCGCAAATCTCCTGCTCGCGCTTGGTCAGTTCCGTCTTGCCGGCGCTGCCGCCGGCATGGAAATTGGCCCGCGCCTCCCCTTCCTGCGGGATGCGGGAGACGGCACCGGCCGGCTTGCCATCAATCAGGATGATGCGCTTATCGCCCTGGCGGATTTCCGGCAGATATTTCTGCACAATCACCGGTTCGCGGTAAAGCTGGGTGAAGGTCTCCAGCAGGGCGCCCAGATTCTCATCTTCCGGCTTCAGGTGGAAGACGCCGGCCCCGCCATTGCCGAACAGTGGCTTGACGATGATGTCCTTCCATTCCGCCCGCGCGGCCAGAACCTCTTCCTTGGAAGAGGTGATGACGGTGGGCGGCATCAGGTCGGGGAAATGGGTGACGAACAGCTTTTCCGGGGCGTTGCGCACAGCGGCCGGGTCGTTCACCACCAGCGTCTTGGGGTGGATATGTTCCAGCAGATGGGTGGCGGTGATATAGGCCATGTCGAATGGCGGGTCTTGGCGCATCAGCACCAGATCCATGGTCGACAGCTCGATGATTTCCGACGCGCCCAGGGTGAAATGGTCACCCTTCTGCCGGCGCACCTGCACCGGTGCCACGCGGGCAAACAGCTTGTTGCCACGCAGCGCCAGATCGCGCGGATGGTAATGCCACAGGGCGTGGCCGCGCCGCTGCGCTTCCAGTGCCATCATGAAGGTGCTGTCAGTATCAATGTTGATGGACTGGATCGGGTCCATCTGGATGGCGACCTTCAGGGTCATCGCTGTCACTCCGGCGGGCAGGCGGGAAAATCAGGGTCGATCAGGGCGGGATGGTAACGGCGCACAGGCGGTCTGCCCTGTGCGCCCGGTCACTTCCCCCTTCAGTTCAGGCGGCTGCGCAATTGCTGCAACAAGGTGGCGGTTTGCTGCATCAGCGCCTGGGAGGCACCGCGTTGCTGCGCCAGTTCCATGAAATGTTCAAAGGCGGCGATGGCGGCCGACAGCTTGCCGGCATGAGCATTCAGCAGGCCGGACTCCCGCCACAGCCCGATATGATCGGGCGCGAATAGCAGCATCACCTCCACCACCTCCAGCGCCTTGGCCGGCTGATCGGTGGAAAGATGGCGCAGCTTGAGATTATTTTGCAGCCGTAACAAAACCTCCCGGTTCGATACGGGGGCGTAATGTTCTGGCGAAAGCTCCGCTTCCAGCCCGGCCGTCTGTTTCAGCAACTCCCGCAGCGTGTGCGGCTCGCAGATGCTGCCGCCTTCGAACGGGTCCAGGATCAGGCGCTGGCCGTCCAGATCCATCCGGATCAGGAAATGGCCGGGGAAGGACAGGCCGCAGATTTCCCAGCCCTGCGAGCGGGCCAGATGCATCATCAGGATGCCCAGCGCCACGGGCAGGCCGCGCTTGCGGTCAATCACCCGGATCAGGTTGGCGTTCTGCAAATCCTCATAGGTTTCGCTGTCCCCGGCATAGCCATGCTGATCCACCAGCACGCGGCGGATGGCGGCGATGCGGTCAGTCAACTCCTCTACCCCGCCGGCATCGACGAGGCTGGCCAGATCGGCGCACATCCGGGCCAGATGGGCCTGATAGGGGGCAAGGTCGGGAACCGGATGGTCCAGCAGGGCCAGCGACAGGGCCGCCCCGGCAAGGTCGATGGCGTCATCCTCAGCGTCGCCGATACGACGCAGCAGGTCCAGTGCCTCTTGGCGCATGGTCACGGGCGCTTGCACTCCCTCACCGGGCTGCCCTGACGGGCGGGTAAGTCCGGGGCCGGAACGGCCGACAGGTTCCCCATAGCGCAGGCGGGGGCGGGGTGTCGAGACAGAACCGACCATCCCGCCCCCGCTTCGTCAACAAGGCGGTTCATCCTAGCGGATCGATATCGACCAATTGAAGATGGGATACGATATCCTTATACAGAAGACAGGAACCGGCGGTGGCGACCGGCATCAGTCAGCAGGAAGGCAATGAAAGAGATTAACGCCGATGTGGGCAAAGGCTCCATCCAAGGGGTGGCATCGCGCGTGCGCCAGACGCCCAAGAGTATTGCCACTCACCACAAGATCATTGATGCGGCGATCCGTTGTTTTCTTGATTTGGGCTATCATCGCACCACCACGTCTGAGATTGCCAAGCTGGCCGGGGTGACGCGCGGCGCGGTGCAATATTATTTCCCCACCACGCCAGCGGTGCTGCGGGCCACGGTGGACCATATCACCCAGCAATTCATGGAATATTTCCACGCCCTTGCCTCGGCCCGCCCGCATGAAGGCGGGGAGGGGCTGGACCAGGGGCTGGATGCCCTCTGGCAGGCGGGTCACCACCCGCTCTGGACCGCCTGGAAGGAGTTGGAGGCCGCTGCCCGCACCGATGCGGAACTGGCCGACGTGATGGGGCCGGCCAAGGCCGAATTCTATCGCCGCTGGGAAGCTTTGTCGGTGGAGCTGTATGGCAGCTATCAGCAGAAAGACCCGGTCAAGTTCGAGATGGGCCACCATCTGACCTGGCAGTTCCTGCAAGCCCTGGCTGGCCTGTCCCGCGGTGACGAGGCGGCGGACATCGCCCTGAAACAGCGCTTGCTGGCGGAGTTCAAGAATCTGATCCGGGGCTATTGGGATATGGGGTGAAAAGACGGGCGGGCGGGTGCCGCCCGCCTCCCCTCATTTGCCGGCTACCTGTTCCATGAAACGGGCCATGGTCAGATCCAGCTCGGTCACGCCGTCGGCGTCATGGGTGGCCAGCGTCACCGACACCTTATTGTAAACATTGAACCATTCCGGATGGTGGTCCAGCTTTTCCGCCAGCAGGGCCACGCGCGCCATGAAGCCGAAGGCTTGGTTGAAATCCTGGAACCGGTATTCCTTGGCAATGGCCCGCCGTCCCTCCACCGGGGTCCAGCCAGGCAAGCCCGCCAGGGCCTCCGTCACGGCCTGATCCGTCAGCCGTGCCGGCCGTTGTTGCTGTGCCATTCTATCCACCCTTCCCATCGCCTATGTTTGGGGGGATAGGTGTGCTGTTGGTTCCCCCGCGTCAAGCCTGATCGTTGCAAATACAACAAATGATCCTACCCATGTCGTCGCTGCGCCGCTTCACCACCGCCCCCACGCTGACCGAGTTGGAGGCCATTGCCGAGAAGGCCGCCGCCGGCATCCCCGCCGAATTGCGCCAGCATGTGCGCAATGTGCTGATCCGGGTGGAGGATTTCCCCGATGAGGAGACGGCGCAGGAGATGGAGCTGGAAAGCCCGTTCGATCTGCTGGGCCTCTATCGCGGCGTGGGGATGCCCTGGCAGAGCGTCACCCAACCCCGGCTGGAACCGGACCTGATCTTCCTCTATCGCCGGCCGATTCTGGATTACTGGTGCGAGACGGGGGAGGATCTGACCCATCTGGTCCGCCATGTGCTGATCCATGAGATCGGGCACCATTTCGGCTTCTCCGACGCGGATATGGAAGCCTTGGAAGCCGCCGCTGATCCTGACCAGCATGGTTAAGGCCGGCTGATTTTCGCCTCCCCTTCACTGATTTGGTGGCCCCGCAACCGGTTGGGTTGCGGGAGAGCGGCATTTTTCTTCTTACTTACATATTAATTCAATTGAACAGGTCATATGCCCTGGCATAATGGTTTATGCAGTTACGGGGTGCCGGCCCGGTGCCCTCATTCATCGTTTCCAGCCAGGGAGGATCGCCTTGCCCCCCCGTTCCAAACGTTTTTCCCGGGAAGAGTCCGACGATACCGCCAGCACGCTGGTCATTCGCAATGTCGTGGTGCTGAACAAGCGTACCAGCCTGCGGATGGAGCCGGAAATGTGGGATGCGCTGAACGATGTCGCCAAACGGGAACAGAAAACCCTGCACGATATCTGCACCCAGATTGTCGAACGCAAACCCGGCGGTGCCTCCCTGACGGCGGCGATCCGGGTGTTTCTGGTCAATTATTACCGCATGTCCTCCACGGAGGATGGGCATCGCGGGGCCGGTCACGGCCAGGGCGACCCGGATATCATCACCGCAGCCCTGGCCCCGCTGCGCAGTGATGAAGAGGTAGTTTGATTATCAGAAGTTGAATATCGAATAGATATAGACTCAGGGGGCCGGCGGCTTGGCAAATTCGGGCCACAGGGTGCGCACCAGCGGCCCGTCGGCCGCGAAACTGTGGCAACTGTCCAGCACCGGGGGCCGCCGACGCGGTGGCGGTTGCTCCCCCCTGGCCAGCATCGCCTCGCGCTCCTGCATCTCTGCCGCCTGACGTTGGGGGCTGATGGTCTGGAAAGCGGTGGTGGCCACCGGACCCAAAAGCTCCACCAGATGGGTGCAGCCCTGCACGCCGCCCAACCGTTCCTTCACTGCTGCCGTCCAGCCGCTGGCGATCGACAGCCCCACCAGCCTTTGATAGGCAGGGGCGATGGCGGGGCAGAGGGTGAAGGGTGTGGTATCGGCCGCCACCTCCACCGCCTGCACAGTCAAGCTGTCGTCCACCGTCAGCCGGATCCACAGATCGTGGATGAAATCGCCCGGCTGCTTGCTCTCCCCCGCCAGACTGCGGAGGGCATAGGTTCTTTGATCCGTCAGGTGCCCTTCCACATCCCACAGCCCATCGGCCCGGCGGAAGCCCTGGCAGGTTATTTTACGGGTGTGAAGCAGGGTACGGTCGGCGGGGGGCAGCAGCGGCATGGCAAGCAATCAGCGATTCGGCAGGGCCTTGAACTTGGGGCGCCAGGCACAACGGGTCAAGCTACCCTTTACATTTTAGGAATATGCTTTCCCAGCCCTGCAGCGAGCGGGTGGCCGCCGCCAAACATGGGCGGTTCGCCACCGCGCCATTTCGCGCTACATGAAGGCTGCACTTTGTTGATCTTTATCGCAGCCTTTTCAGGAAAGAACCATGCGCCCCACCGACCGTATCTTTGTTGCCCTGGACATGCCGGACATTGCCGGGGCGCGGGCCATGGCGGCCGATCTGACCGGTCTGGTCGGGGGTGTGAAGCTGGGGCTGGAATTCTTCATGGCCCAGGGGCCGGATGGTATCCGCACTGTGGTGGCCGATGCGGGTCTGCCGCTGTTCCTGGACCTGAAGCTGCATGACATTCCCAACACGGTGGCCGGTGCCGTGCGCTCTGTCGCGCCGCTGGCGCCCTTGTTCCTGACCGTTCATGCCAGCGGCGGCCCGGCCATGCTGCGCGCCGCCGCCGATGCCGCAGCGGAAGAGGCGGCGAAGCTGGGGGTGCCGCGGATGAAAATCCTGGCCGTCACCGTGCTGACCAGCCTGGGCGAGGATGATCTGGCCGCTGTGGGGCAGCAGGGCCCGGCCCAGGATCAGGTGCGCCGGCTGGCAGCCTTGTCCCAGGCCAGCGGCGTGGATGGTGTCGTCTGTTCCCCGGCGGAGGTGGCGGCGCTGCGTGCCGATCTGCCGGCAGATTTCACCCTGATGGTGCCGGGCATCCGCCCCAGCTGGGCCGCTGTGGGCGACCAGAAACGGGTGATGGGTCCGGCCCAGGCCGTGGCCGCCGGTGCCGACCGGCTGGTGATCGGCCGCCCCATCACCGCCGCTGCCGATCCGCGCGCCGCTGCCCGCCGCATCGCCGAAGAGCTGGGGGCCTGATCCGATGGCCGGTCCGCTGAAAATTCAGGCGAAGATTTGCGGCATCAACCACCCGGATGCGCTGCGTGCCGCCCTGGATGGCGGGGCGCGCTATATCGGGCTGGTCTTCTTTCCCCGCTCCCCACGCCATGTGGAACTGGCCATTGCGGCCGACCTGGCGCGCATGGTGGGCACCGGCACCCGCACCGTGGGCCTGTTCGTCGACCCGGCAGATGCGCTGCTGGATGAAACCATCGCCCGCGTGCCGCTGGACATGATCCAGTTGCATGGGGAGGAAAATCCGGCCCGCGTGGCGGAAATCCGCAGCCGTTATGGCCTGCCGGTGATGAAGGCGCTGAAGGTGGCCGACGAAGCCGATCTGGAAGCGGCTTCAGCCTATGTGCCGGTGGTGGACCGGCTGCTGTTTGATGCCAAGCCCCCGAAGAATGTGGCGGGTATGCTGCCGGGCGGCAATGGCCTGTCGTTTGACTGGCGCCTGCTGGCCGGCCGGCGCTGGGACAAGCCCTGGATGCTGTCCGGCGGGCTGGACCCGGAGAATGTGGCGGCGGCCATCGCCATCACCGGGGCCGATGCGGTGGATGTGTCGTCTGGCGTGGAGGAACGGCCGGGCGTGAAAAGCGTCACCCGCATCCGGGAGTTTCTGACTGCCGTTGCGGCGGCGGGGCAGGGGGCGTGACCACCCCGCCGCCGCCCGGATGCAGCCCCGCCCGCCATGGCCCGCCGGGCCTGTGGCTGCGGGCCCGGCGTGTCAGCGATGCTGATGAACTGGCGGCCATGACCAGCCTGCCCCTGTTGCGCCATGGCACCCTGCGTCCACCTTTTCCCAACCCCGATGCTGTGCGGTCCTGGCTGGAACGGCAAAACCCGGACGATCTGGCGCTGGTGGCGCTGCTGGATGGCGCGCTGGTCGGTTCCGCCGATCTGCTGCGGCAGATGGGAAGGCGGCGGCATTGCGCCATTCTGGGCATGGGCGTGCATGATGCGCATCACGCTAAGGGCATCGGGGCGGCCCTGCTGGACGCGCTGTTGGAGGCGGCCGACCGTTGGCTGGATATCGGCCGGGTGGAACTGACCGTCTTTGCCGATAATGAGCCGGCGTTGCGGCTTTATCGCCGTTTCGGCTTTGTGGAGGAAGGGCGGCATCGTGCCCATGCCTTCCGTGATGGCACCTATGTTGACACCATCGCCATGGCCCGCCTGCGCCCCGGCTGGCCGGGTGGATGCTGAGACGGAAGGCGTCCTTTGCCTTATCATTTCCCCGGTGGGGAACGGCGCTGGGCCTTGGCGTAGAGCAGGGACCAGATGAAAATGGTGATCAGGTTGATGGTCCCCTGCAAAACCGGACGATCGGCGATATCCGGGATCAGGGCGCGGCTGCCCAGCATCACGCCGATGGCAATGCCTGCGAACAACAGCAGTTCCAGAACGATCACCGGCACGCGGGTGCCGGGGCTGAATTGCTTGCCCGTGGCCCATTCGGTCAGGGTGACAAGGGATTTCTTCGGTGCGGTCACAACAAGGGTCCGTTGGCTCTGTGGCAAGGGGTGGCGCCATGCCTGCCTTGCCTTTGTTGCGGTAACTGGTCGCTTGCGCGCAATTTTCTGCCAGAGTATGGATAGCCGCCCCCAGCGGCTTGCCTGTCGGATATAGCCGATGGCGACCGTCATGGGCGACCCTATTCGACCCTATCCCCTATGGAATGGCGTTATGGCGCGGCTTGTCCTGAAATTCGGTGGCACTTCGGTTGGCGATATCGAACGCATCAAGAATGTCGCCAAGAAGGTCAAACAGGAGGTCGATGCCGGCCACGAGGTGGCGGTGGTCGTCTCCGCCATGTCCGGCGTGACCAATCAACTGGTGGATTATTGCCGCCAGATCGCCAAGGTGCATGACCAGGCCGAATATGATGCCGTGGTCGCCTCGGGCGAACAGGTGACATCGGGCCTGCTGGCGATTGCCCTGCAGGAAATCGGCATCCCCGCCCGCTCGTGGCAGGGCTGGCAGATCCCGCTGATCGCCGATGAGGTGCATGGCAAGGCTCGCATCGAACGCATCGATACCACGCCGCTGTCGGCAGCCATGTCCAGCGGCGTGGTCGGCGTCGTCGCCGGCTTCCAGGGCGTGACGGAGGCGGGGCGTATCGCCACGCTGGGCCGTGGTGGCTCCGACACCTCCGCCGTGGCGCTGGCGGCCGCCTTGAAGGCGGATCGCTGCGATATCTATACCGACGTGGATGGCGTCTATACGACCGATCCGCGCATCGTGAAGACGGCGCGCAAGCTGCACCGCGTCACGTATGAAGAAATGCTGGAAATGGCGTCGCTGGGCGCCAAGGTTCTGCAGACCCGCTCGGTCGAAATGGCCATGAAGCACCATGTTCGGGTGCAGGTATTGTCAACCTTTGAACAGGCGCCGGGCTCTGATCTTCCCGGCACCCTGGTCGTGGACGAGGATGAAATCGTGGAACAGGAACTGGTCAGCGGCATCGCCTATAGCCGGGACGAAGCGAAGATCACCCTGGTGGGCGTGGAAGACCAACCCGGCGTCGCCGCCGCGATCTTCGGCCCGCTGACGGATGCCGCCATCAATGTCGACATGATCGTGCAGAACGTGTCGGAAGATGGCCGCACCACCGACATGACCTTCACCGTGGGCAAGGCCGATCTGGATCGTGCCGTGCAGGTGCTGGAAAAGTCCAAGGACACGCTGAAATATCGCCGTCTGGTTTCCGACGCCAATGTGGTGAAGGTGTCGGTGATCGGCGTCGGGATGCGCTCCCATGCCGGTGTCGCCCAGCGCATGTTCAAGGCGCTGGCCGATCGCGGCATCAACATCCAGGTCATCAGCACCAGCGAGATCAAGGTCTCCGTGCTGATCGCCGAGGAATATACCGAACTGGCGCTGCGCTCCCTGCACACCGCCTACGGGCTGGACAAGGCCTGAGTTTTTGCAGTCGCCCCCGCCGCTATGAGCGGAAGGGACGGCTGCTTTACCTTTGGACGATGGCAATAGTCGTCATCGCTTGCTAGTTACCGCCGCCAATTCCCGCTAAACATCGGGAATTGGCGGTATTGTTTTGTGGAAGGACCAATGGTTATGGGCGTCATGGCGGCACGGGAACGGCTGGATCAACTCTGGGCACGCGGCCGCGACTATCTGGGCACGGAACTGGCCATCATGGGCGGGGCCATGACCTGGGTGTCCGATCGCAATCTGGTGGCGGCCATTTCCAATGCCGGCGGGTTCGGCGTGATCGCGTCCGGTTCCATGTCGCCTGATCTGTTGCGGGCGGAAATTCAGGCCACCCAGGCGCTGACCACCAAGCCCTTCGGCGTCAATTTGATCACCCTGCATCCGCAGTTGGACCCGTTGGTCCAGGTCTGCCTGGAAGAGAAGGTGGGGCATATCGTGCTGGCCGGCGGGTTGCCGCCCGCCACCGCCATCAAGGCGGCGCGCGATGGGGGCGCGCGGGTGATGTGCTTCGCCCCCGCCCTGGTGATCGCCAAGAAGCTGATCCGCAGCGGCGCCGATGCCATCGTCATCGAAGGGTCGGAGGCTGGCGGCCATATCGGCCCCGTCTCCACCTCTGTGCTGGCGCAGGAGATTTTGCCGGAAATCCGCGATGTGCCGGTCTTTGTGGCCGGCGGCATCGGGCGCGGTGACGCCGTCGTCTCCTATCTGGAAATGGGGGCGGCCGGGGTGCAGTTGGGCACCCGCTTCGTCTGCGCCAGCGAATGCCGGGCGCATCCCAAATTCAAGCAGGCTTTCATCCGGGGCAGTGCCCGCGATGCGCTGGCCTCGGTGGCGCTGGATGCCCGCTTCCCCGTCATCCCCGTGCGCGCGCTGCAAAATGAAGGCACCAAGCGCTTCATGGAAAAGCAGCGGGAAGTGATCGCCCGCTTTGATGCAGGCGAACTGGACCAGAAGGAAGCCCAGCTGGAGATCGAACATTACTGGGCAGGTGCGTTGCGCCGCGCGGTGATTGAGGGCGACGTGGAAAACGGTTCCCTGATGGCGGGCCAGTCGGTCGGCATGGTGACGAAGGAACAACCGGTGGCAGAGATTCTGGCCGAACTGGTGGAACAGGCGGAAGCGGCGCTGACGCGGCGCCGGTGATAGCAGGGGAGTGTTTTGAGATAAAGTATCTATAATGTTGTATTATTTCTCGTAAGAGGGTGAATTTCGCCACCACATGCTGTAAGCTCCGTCATAAAATAACGGTGTGCAGTTGTGAGGCGAAATGGATATCTACGGTACGGCTGCGGCCGATAATCTCCGCGCATCAGCGAGTGACCAGCGATTGCTGGGCGGGGATGGCAACGATACGCTGGAGGCCAGTAGCTCATATTTTGGTAGTGTGCTGATCGGTGGCCGTGGCTCCGATACCTATAAGGCGAATTCTGGTCATATTGAAACTGTTCTGATTTTAGAAAATGGCAATGATCCCGATGATCGGTGGATGGATGACGGGTTTCTTTATTTTTCCAATGCGGCGGCGACGGTGGATAATCGCCATTTGCTGATTTTAAATACCAAAACAGATCAAGCAATCTTGATACTGGATTGGCTTCGCCCTGAAAACATTATCGAGAATTGGCGAATTGGTACATTTCTTACTGGCTTTGAATGGATGAGTTTTAACGAATTTAAAGAAACGATCCTGGATAGTGGCAGCTATATCGGAAATGTTTCGGCTGAGTTCCTGGGGGCTTCGGGTGCGACCCAACTGCGTCAAGAGATTGAGCAGCACTATCGTGCGGCTGGGACGGTCGTCGATTCCAACAGCTTCGATCCTTCCCGCCAGATGATGGCTAACGATAAGATTGCTACCCCCCGTCCGACGGATGGCAGTTTCGGTCTGCAATGGAGCTTCGCTGGATCAACCGGCAACGATGTCATCCGGGGCACCACCGGCAATGACCTGATCAATGCCCTTGAAGGCAATGATGCGGTGGATTCTGGTTTGGGGGATGACATTATTGATGGTGGGCGCGGGTCCAATTTTCTGACCGGCGGTGCCGGGTCCGACAAGTTTTTCGTCGATGGCCGCGGTGTAAATGGTGCCAACGGCACGACCGTGTGGAGCACCGTCACCGATTTCACCGCCGGGGAGAATGTGACCATCTGGGGCTGGCGGGACGGTGTCAGCCGGGTGGTGGAGACGGTTCGCACCGGCACCGCCGGCTTTGAAGGGGCCACCTGGCATATTGATCTGACCGGGGATGGCCGGATTGATGCCAGCGTGACCCTGACCGGGCTGGGCCTGGGACAGGTCAATAGCACCACCGGCATGGTGGAGGGCAATGGCTATCTGCTGCTGGGGTAACGGTTACGGAACCCCCTTAAGAAGCCTGACGAATCCGTTCCAACCTGCTATCCATCCATCAGGCGGCGGTGACGCCGCTGCCCCGCAGGGTGGGTCAGAGGAACATGGTT
This sequence comes from Niveispirillum sp. SYP-B3756, assembly GCF_009495745.1. Lineage (GTDB taxonomy): Bacteria > Pseudomonadota > Alphaproteobacteria > Azospirillales > Azospirillaceae > Niveispirillum. The sequence continues at coordinate 466,573 of NZ_WIDQ01000001.1, read as the reverse complement.
GAGATGACGATATCGGCGGGTGCCCTGGTGCAGGGCCGCAACCCCGGTGCCGGTGCCCGCCGGCTGCTGGCCCGGTTGCGCGATATCATGGCCGGCAACGGGTCCGCCCAGGACCGGTTGGACAAGATCGTCAAGACCATCGCCCATGAAATGGCCGCCGATGTCTGCTCCTGTTACATCATGCGCGCCGGTGAGGTGTTGGAGCTGTTCGCCACCATCGGTCTGAACCCCGATGCCGTGCACCAGACCCGGATGCGGGTGGGTGAAGGCCTGATCGGCGATGTCGCCGCCCATGCCCGCCCCGTGGCGCTGGCCAATGCGCAGAGCCATCCCAATTTCGCCTATCGACCGGAAACGGGGGAAGACCCGTTCAACGGTTTCCTGGCTGTGCCCATTCTGCGCGGCGGCCGGGTGCGCGGCGTGCTGGCCATCCAGCACAAGGACCGGCGTGATTACGATGAACAGGATGTGGAGACGCTGCAGACCATCGCCATGATCGTGGCCGAACTGGTGGCCGGTGGCGAGTTGGTGGACGGTCGGGAAATCTCCCAGGCCAGTGATCTGGTGCTGCTGCCGTCCCGCCTGGAAGGGATCAGCCTGAACCGGGGCGTGGCCATGGGGCTGGCCGTGCTGCACCGCCCGCAGCTGACCATCCGCCAGATGGTGGCCGATGACCCGGAAGCCGAACTGGCGCGGCTGAAGGGGGCGGTGGAAAATATGCATTCCGCCATCGACCAGATGCTGATCGCCGTCGGCGAGTCGGACAGCGAACATGCGGAAATCATGCAGACCTACCGCATGGTGGCGGCCGATCGCGGCTGGCTGAACCGCATCCGGGAGGCGATCCGGTCCGGCCTGACGGCGGAAGCGGCGGTGCAGCGGGTGCAGAATGACAATTCCGCCCGCATGGCCCAGGTGGCCGACCCCTATATCCGCGACCGGCTGCTGGACCTGAACGATATCACCAACCGGCTGTTACAGCATCTGGCCGGCAAGCCGGTGGATGCTGTCGGCGGCACCTTGCCCGATGAATTCATCCTGGTGGCCCGCAATCTGGGGCCGGCGGAATTGCTGGATTATGATCGCAGCCGCCTGCGCGGGCTGGTGATGGAGGAAGGCTCCGCCTATTCCCACGTCGCCATCGTCGCCCGCGCCCTGGATATCCCGGTAGTGGGACAGGCGGCCGATGTGCTGCGCCGCGTGGAACCCTTGGATTTTTTGATTGTCGATGGCGACCATGGGCAGGTCTTTGTCCGCCCGGCCGACGATATCCAGGAAGCCTTCCTGACCAGCCTGGCCGTGCGCAAGCAGCGCGCCGCCGAATCCGTCCGCCTGCGCGATGTGCCCTCCGTCACCAAGGATGGGGTGCCGGTGCAGCTGATGCTGAATTGCGGGCTGCTGATCGACCTGCCGCATCTGGAAGCGACGGGTGCTGAAGGGGTGGGGCTCTATCGCACCGAAATTCCCTTCATGGTGCGCCCGTCATATCCCGATGTTCTCACTCAGCTGGAAACCTACAGCCGGGTGATGGATGAGGCCAAGGGCAAGCCGGTGGTCTTCCGCACCCTGGATGTCGGCGGCGACAAGACGCTGCCCTATTTCCCGGAGCTGGGGGAGGAAAACCCGGCCTTGGGCTGGCGCGCCATCCGCATCGGGCTGGACCGGCCGTCGATGTTGCGCAAGCAGTTGCGCGCCATGCTGCGTGCGGCGGGCGGGCGCGAATTGCGGGTGATGTTTCCCATGGTGGCACAGGTGGCCGAGTTCGTGCAGGCCCGCCACATGCTGGATATGGAAATCCGCCGCCTGACGGAAAATGGCGAGCCGGCCCCCAGCCTGCTGAAAGTGGGCGTGATGATGGAGGTGCCGGCGCTGCTGTTCCAGCTGGACGCGCTGCTGCCGCTGATCGATTTCATGTCCATCGGCTCCAACGACCTGTTGCAGTATCTGTACGCCTCGGATCGGGGCAACCCGATGATGAATAACCGCTATGACCTGCTGTCGCCCGCCCTGCTGCGGGTGCTGCGCATGTTGGTGGTGAAGTGCCACGCGGCCAATGTGTCGCTGTCGCTGTGCGGGGAAATGGCCAGTCGCCCGCTGGATGCCATGGCTCTGCTGGGGGTGGGCCTGCGCCGCCTGTCCATGTCGGCCCCGGCCTTCTTTGAGGTGAAGGCGATGGTGCGCTCGCTGCAGGTAGGGGCTTTGCAGGGCTATATGGAAACGCTCTACAACCTGCCCGACCGCTCCGTCCGCGCGCGGCTGCGGGCTTATGCGCGTGACCATGGGGTGCGGATTGGGTAAGGGTACAATCTCACGCCCTTGCCCTATGCTCGCAGGGTTGTTATTCTCCCGCCTGGTCGGCAGTTCACCCAGGCGTCGCCATCCCTGTTGTCAACAGGGGCGCTAGACCTGCCATCGGCGTTTTTCAACCGATTCTTCCGCAACGACTCCCGACACCGATCCTGATGGATCTCCTGTGTCCGCGCGTCGGCAAGTTGGCGACCACCGGCTTTCAGCCCTTTTGGGCGGAAATTATGCGGCACGGGTGATATCTGTTGAGGATGTTGTCATGTCGAAGAATGCCATGCCGTTCCAGGTGGCGGATATTTCCAACCTGGCCCGCTCACTCAAACAACAATTGTCCGATCAGCCCGGTCCCTTTGGTCATGTCAGCCTGCTGAACATGCTGGCGCGCGGGGCAGGCTATCGCAATTTCCAGCATTTCCGCGCCCAGATGGCGGCGCATGAAAAACTGGAAAACCCTGCGCCACCCGCACCGGTGGTGGAGGTGGATTATGCCCGCGTCCGCCGCATCGCCCGGCATTTTGATGCAAAGGGGCTGCTGGTCCGCTGGCCGCCGAAATTCAATGAACAGCAGGTGGTGCTGTGGGTGCTGTGGTCACGCATCCCGGCGCGGCAGAGTTTCACCGAGCGGCAGATCAGCGATCTGCTGCGCGCTGAACATCATTTCGGCGATCCGGCGCTCTTGCGGCGGGAAATGGTGGAACAGGATCTGATGTCCCGCACGCTGGATTGCCGGGATTACCGCCGCCTGGAACGCCAGCCGCCGCCCGATGCGCTGGCCCTGATGCGGTATCTTACAAAGCGACCGGTGACGCCGGATTCCGCGCCGGTTGGGCGGCGCGCCGGTTGAATAGCGACGCCTGCGACCGTGTTGACCCCATTCTGAAATGGGGCCAGCACGGCGATCAAGGCAAGTCTGTATCATACCAACCCGCCGAGGGATTGCGCCTTGGCAGATTGAAGGCTGGCGACCGCCAGCCCGGCACCACGTGGTGCCGTAAGCCAAGGCGGCGAATGCCGCCGCCCGGCGCATGAGGGAACGCGAAATCCCCCTTGATCGGTCACGATCAAGGGGGATTGTTATTACTTGGTCGCCTGTTCCAGATAGGCGATCAGGTCGGCGCGGTCTTCCGGGTTGGGCACGCCGGGGAAGGCCATCTTGTTGCCGGGCAGGAAGGCCTGCGGCTTGGTCAGCCACTGGTCCAGCTTGTCCTGGCTCCAGACGAAATCGGCCTTCTTCAGTGCTTCGGAATAGGCGAAGCCTTCGATGCTGGCGGTGTGACGGCCGAACAGCCCGTGCAGCGGCGGGCCAACCTTCTTGGGCGCATTGGCTTCCACCGCGTGGCAGACCTTGCAGCGGGTGAAGACCTTTTCACCCTTGGCCGGGTCGCCAGCGGCCTGGGCGGCGGAGATGCCGGCGGTCAGGGCCAGGGCTGTGGTAAAGGCAGCGATCATCATGCGGGCGGGGGTACGCATAGGGATTAGGCTCCATTCTTATTGAAGCGCTATTTTATCCCCCGTTCCCACCCGTCGGTCAATGCGACCAAGAGCGCGTATCATCTTATCGGCTAAGTACCTATACCGGCTGGCTACAGAATGGTTCTGCAACCAGCCAGTATATCCCGCACCTTTTAGTGGCCGCTATCAGACGTTGAAACGGAAATGGAAGATGTCGCCATCCTGGACCAGGTATTCCTTACCTTCCATGCGCATCTTGCCGGCTTCCTTACAACCGACTTCGCCGCCCAGGGTGACATAGGAATTATAGTCGATGGTTTCCGCCTTGATGAAGCCACGCTCGAAATCCGTGTGGATGACGCCGGCGGCTTCCGGGGCCTTGGCGCCCTTGCGCACGGTCCAGGCGCGGGCCTCCTTCGGGCCGACGGTGAAGAAGGTCAGCAAGCCCAGCAGGCTGTAACCGGCGCGGATCAGGCGGTTCAGGCCCGGCTCCTCCAGCCCCAGTGAGGCCAGATAGTCGAGCTTGTCCGCCTCGGCCAACTGCGACAGCTCCGCCTCGATGGCGGCGGAGATCACCACGCTGCCAGCACCCTGGCGGGCGGCCATTTCGGCCACCTTGGCGGACAGGGAATTGCCGCTGCCGGCGGATTCTTCTTCCACATTGCAGACATAGAGCACCGGCTTGCCGGTCAGCAGCGCCATCTGCTTGAAGGCCTCGCGCTCTTCGTTGGAGACCTCCACCGTGCGGGCGGGCTTGCCTTCCCGCAGCACGGCCAGCACCCGCTCCATCAGGTCGGACAGGGCCTTGGCGTCCTTGTCGCCGCCCTTGGCCTTTTTCTGCAGCGGCGGCAGGCGCTTTTCCAGGCTTTCCATGTCGGACAGCATCAGCTCCGTCTCCACCGTCTCCGCATCGCGGACGGGATCGATGGAACCTTCGACATGGGTGATGTCGCCATCTTCAAAGCAGCGCAGCACATGGACGATGGCGTCCACTTCGCGGATATTGGCCAGGAACTGGTTGCCCAGCCCTTCGCCCTTGGACGCACCGCGCACCAGACCGGCAATATCCACGAATTCCAGTTGGGTGGGCACGGTCTTTTGCGACTTGGCGATGACCACCAGCTTGTCCAGCCGCGGGTCGGGCACACCGACGCGGCCGACATTCGGCTCAATCGTGCAGAACGGGTAATTCGCGGCCTCGGCCGCGGCCGTGCTGGTCAGCGCGTTGAACAGGGTGGACTTGCCGACATTGGGCAGGCCGACGATGCCGCAATTAAATCCCATGGGTGGTACTTCGCTGCTTTGGGTGGTTCCAAGATTGGCACCGGTTATGGGCGATTGCGGCGCCGAATGCAAATGACAGGGCTGCAAGGCGGGGCAGTGCGGGCGCGCCGTCAGCCCATCGCTGCCATGATCGTCCCCGGTGTCAATGCCAGCGACAGGATCACCAGCCCCAACGCTGCATAGGCCCAGACCCCCATGCCCCGCCAGGCCCGGACCCAGCCATTGGCGGGCACCGCCGGGGCAGGGCGGCTATGATGCAGGCGCAGGCTGTAGATCATCACGCCGGTGACCGACAGGCTGGTCAGCGCCAGGCCAGCCAAGAACCAGATAATCTTGGTGGCAAAGCCACCCAGCGTGCCGAAATGCAGCGGATCGGCCATTTCGGAAATACGCTGGTGGAGGGACAGGTCTTCGCCGCGCGTCACCAGCCGTACCGCCCCGCTGACTGGGTCCAGCCAGACAGCGTTGGCCCGGTCGCGCACCAGCCAGGCCTCCGCCTGCCCCATAACCATCAGCCCCCGGTCACCCTTGGGCGAGGGGAAGCGGATTTCCCGGATCTCCAGCCCTGGATAGGCGGCCAGTCCCGCCGCCACCAACCGGTCAAGTGCTGCACCGTCAAGGGTGGCGGAGGGGGCGGCCAGCACCGGCGGGTGGGGCTGGTCGGGCGCATCGCCACCCAGCGATTCCACCATGTACCAAAGCCCAGTCACGGCGATCAGGGCGGTGAACCACAGGCTCCACAAGCCCGCCAGTCGGTGCAGGTCACCGGCCAACCGCCGCCCATCGACGCCGCGCGGGCGTTTGAAGAAGCCACGCCACCATTTTTTATAGGTGACGATGCCGCTGATCAGGGAGGCCACCAGCAACAGGGCAAGCGTACAGACGATGGGCACGCCGATCTTCACCGGCAGCATCAGGTGACGGTGCGTTTCCCGCAGAAAGCGGTGGATATTATACCAGGGGGCCGTGCCGGTGGCGGCCCCGGTATAGGGGTCCAGATGGACCCGCACCATGCGGGCACCACCCGCATCCATCCAGGCTTCGGCAGCAAAGCCCGGATGGGTGGGGGCATAGAGACTGTTCAGCCGGGCACCGGGCACGGCGGCGTGCGCTCCATCGGCCAACTGCCCCCAACTGGCCGGGGCCGCTTCGCGCGGCATTACCCGCATCGATGGCGTTACCAGCCAGTCCAGTTCATGGGCGAACACCGCCAGCGTGCCGGTGGCCAGGATGAAGCCCATGAACAGGCTGAGCTTCAATCCTGCCCAGGCATGGACAGACCACCAGAGGGATCGGCCCCTGCGCGCCATCAGAACTGCTTGCGTAGTTCGATGAACCAGGTGCGCGGCTCGCCGGGGAAGTGGCCATTATGCACGGTGAAGCCAGAGGCGGCATATTCCTTGTCGAAGATATTCTTCACCCGGAACATGGCCTCGGCAAAGCCCAGATCGGTGATGATGGAGGCATCGAAGATCGTATAGGGCTTCACGGTCTGGCCGGACAGGCTGACGCGCTGGGAGACATATTCCCCGCCAAAGGCAAAGGCGGTGTTGATTTCCTGCACCTGATAGCGGGTCCAGAAACCGACCTTGTTGCGCGGGGCATTGGCAAAGCGGTTGCCGACCGCGTTGGTCAGGCTCTGGCCTGGCACGGTGCCGGTGATCTTGGTGTCATTATAGCCGTAATTGGCGGTGAACACCCAATCCGGCGTAATGTCGGTGGACAGGTCCAGCTCGAAGCCCTTGGACGTCACCTCCCCGATGGGGGAAAGCGGGTTGACGCCATTGACCGGCGGCTTGGTCGTGTCGGTCTGCAGCATGTTTTCCCGCACGATGCGGTAGACAGCGCCATTGGCCTGGATACGGCCACCCAGCAGGGCCGTCTTCACGCCGGCTTCCACCTGCTTGCCGGTGATCGGGTCGAACGGGCCGCCGGCATTGCTGTCCTGGTTGGCCACGGATTGCGGCTCAAAGCTGGTGGACCAGCTGGCATAGACCGACATGTCATCCACCGGCTTGTAGATCAGGCCGGTGCGCCAGGAATAATCCCCATCGGAATAGTCGGTGCCATTCACCCGGTTGGTGTCGGTGAAATGGTCATAACGCAGGCCGGCAATCACATCCCATTGCTCGGTCAGGCTGATCTGGTCCTGCAGGTAGATGCCTTCACGCTCCGCCCTGGTATCGGTCGGGGTATAGGGGCGGTTGGCGAAATAGGCGGCATAGCTGGCGCCGGAGGTCAGGCCATAGACACGGTTGGTCAGGCTGGCATCGGGCACCGGACCCCGGGACGCCTGGGTGGGGGCGATGCGGCTCAGCAGCAGCGAATCCTCCCGGTACCAGTCGGCGCCGAACAGGATCTTGTGGTGGATGCTGCCGGTTTCCGCATCGGCGATCAGGTTGGCAGCCAGCGCCAGCCCATCGCCATTACGCCGCTGGTCGCGGAACTCCCGCCGTACCATGTCGGGGATGCCATCGCGGTTGCTGTCATAGGTGCCGCGCGGTTCATGGTAATTCTGCAGCTCTTCCGCCTTGAACCAGCGGATACCGGCATCCAGGCGGATATTGTCGGTGATCCGCGCATCCAGCTTGGCCTGCAGCACGTTGGAGGTCAGCTTGGAATAATCGGTCGGCTCATTATGGTTCCAGCTGATCGGCCCCAGATAGACACCGGCATCGCTGACCGGGATACCGCGCAGCCGGTTGGCCGGCAGGGCCTGATCGAAATGGATGGCCTGCAGGGTCAGCTTAATATCGTCCGTCACTTTGATGCCCAGGCTGGCATCACCGATCTTGCTGTCGCTGCCGGCGCCGATGCGGAAACTGTCCATCTTCTCGTAGAAGGCACCCACGCGGTAGGTGAAGCGCCCCGCCGCATCCGCCGGGCCGGACAGTTCTGCCGACCCGCCGATGCGGCCATAATTGCCGGCCGTCAGGCGCACATCGCCCCGGAATTCCTCGGTCGGTCCCTTGGTGACATAGTTGATGGTGCCGCCGGGCGAGGCCGGGCCATAGAGCATCCCGGCCGGACCCTTCAGCACTTCCACCCGTTCGATATTGAACAGTTGCGGCACGGCGAAGCCGATGAACGGGTCGCCCCGCATCCCGTCATAATAATTCTGTTCCTGGCGGAAGCCGCGGAAGGTGACGCCGCCATAGGTGAAATAGCTGACGCCGGAGATATTGCGATAAAGGTCGATGACGTTGCGGGCACCCAGATCGCGGATCATCTCGTCATTGATGACCTGCACGGCCTGGGGAATGTCCAGGATATTGGCTGGCATCTTGCCGATGCTGGTTTCTTCCACCCGGTACAGCCGCTGCACACGGCCGGTGACGATGATTTCCTCTACCGGGCTGGCATCGGCCACCTGTTGCGCCTGGGCCGGGGCCAGAAACGTTAAGGCCGGCACCAGGGCGGCGCCGGCCATCAGCAAGGCTGCTCGCATGTCACTCTTCCCACTGTCTTTTACGCGAAATCTCTTCGCCAGTGGTTTAATGAGCGACAGGAATGCGAGTCAATATTAATTGCATACGAGCGTGGGTGCCATGCGCGGGCAGAGGCGGGGGCGGTCAACTTCCCGCCAGCCGCCGGGCGATGACCGCGGCCCCCAAACCCAGCAGCCCGCCCAGGGCCGCCGGCAGGGCGGCGACGGCGGCGGTGATCAGGCTGCGGTCAATTTCCCGCAGTTGGCTGCCGGGGGGTGGCCAACCGGCCAGATTGGCCACTAGCACACCCCCAGCCAGCCCCAATATCACCATCCAGGTCCAGCGCGGCCCCAGCATGGACAGCGCGAAGGCAGAGATGGTCAGGATGGCCAGGGTGCCCGCCAGGGTGCCGTCCGTCATGTCCCACAGGCCGGCGCAGGCACCCAGCAGGGCGGCAAGTCCAGCAAGCAGAAGGGGTTTCGTATTGACCGACATGGCACAAACTCCGGTTCAAGTATGAACCGTAATCTGGGCCCTGATTGCGGCAAAAGCCGGTCAAGGACCGGGCCCTGGCTGGGCAGTGCCGGGGTGTTGCCATGGCCGGGCGGGTTTTACTCCGCCGCCACCACCCGCCGGGGCGGGTTGTAGAGGGTAACCTTTTGGGGCCGGACGGGGGGTGGGGGCGAATCCTCGCCGCCTGTGCGCAGTCCCTGCTGGCTCAGTTCCGCATGTTCGTTGACCAGATTGCGCAGCACCGCCCAATGGCGCCGAATGGCATCCTCTACCTCCCGCAGACGGGTGGAAGCAGGCGGCTCGGCAGTTTGTGCCGAGAGGGCGGCAAGAATTTCCCCCAGCGCCACATCATGGCGGGCATCGTCCAGCAGGCGAAGCCCGGCCGGCAGTCCGTCCTTGGGGCGGTTGGGCTGGGTTTGCGTGGTACGCGGTGTCAGCGCGGTTGTCTTGGGGGGGGCAGGGCGGGTAAGGCGGTCATACATGGCGGGCATCTCCCCTTGAAAGCCTACCGCAGCAGGTGCAAGGGGTATGCCGTTTCGTCGGGCAGCCGGGCGATGGCCACCTGGTTGCCACCAGCCCGCTTGGCATCGGCCAGCGCCTGCCGCGCCTGGGCCAGCAGCAGGTCCAACTTTCCATTGGCATTGTTGGAGGCGATGCCAATGCTGATGGTGATGCCGGGTCCGGTTGTCGTATCGGCGCTGGCTGCCTCTGTCCTTATCCGCTCCGCCAGCGCCTCGGCTGCTGGCAATGGGGTGCCGGGCAGCAGCATGGCGAATTCATCCCCGCCCATGCGCGCCAGCAGTGCCCCACCATCCAGATGGTCATAGAGGGACTTGGCCAGGCTGGTCAGACGGTCATCGCCCGCCAGTTGGCCATAGCGGTCATTGATCTGATGGAACTGGTCGATATCAATCCGTAGCAGACAGAGCGGTTGTTGCCGCCCCATGCAACTGGCCAGGGCGGCGGCGGCCTGATCCAGGAAATTATGCCGGTTCGGCAGCCCGGTCAGCCCGTCCAGGGCCATCAGGGCCCGAAAATGGCGTTCCAGGGCTTGATGCGCCTGGACTTCCCGTTGCAGGCGCAGTTGCATCACCGCAAGGCGCAAGAGGGCGACGGCGCTGGTCATGCCCAACAGGATGATGGTCACCATGCTGGCCGGCGGCCAACCGGTATGGGTGTCTGCAGCCAACAGCACAGTTGTTTCCGCACAGGCCTGACCGCTTGGTCCGATGGTCGCCAGCAGCCCCGGCAGCAACCAGGCCACCTGTGATGGCATCCTGGTGCGACGTTGCTGTCTGATGGGTGATGGCGGATAGGACATGAAAAACCTTGTCGTGTAAACACGACAAGTATTGCCAGATATGATTGCAGTTTAAAGTGCGGAAATCTGTTAAGCGCGTTTTTCGTCGCTTTCGTCCAGATTATCCATCAATCCCGCCGGTTCGGCCTTGTCCGGATCGGGGCGGGCCATGATCTCCGTGCCCCAGTCGGCAATCAGCAGGGCGCGGCGTTCTTCCAGTTCCTTGATCTTGGATTGGGCGCTCAGGCTGGCCACCGCCACCACGATCTGGGGAATGAAGAAATACATCAGCCAGCCCAGTGCAGCCGCCCCGAACATCACCAGCCAGGTATGGGGCGTGGTCAGCATCCGCATGGCCAGGGCAACCGTGTGCCCCTGTTGCCAGAGCTGGACAATGAAGGGCGCCACCCCGCAGAGATTCATCGCCCCCACCGTCAGGGCGGCCGATTTTTCCGTATCCCGATCCACGATGATGGCGACGATGGTGGGGATCAGCCCGGCCAGCAGCAACATGCTGGTTGGCAGGATGATCAGGGCCGCCGGCAGCAGCAGGATCAGCAGCGTCATCAGACCGCGCCCGCCCTGGCGTTTGCGCCGCTGGTAGCTGTAGGGCATGTCGCTTACCCTTTCAGCATGAAGATGATGGTGCCGATCAGGGTCAGTCCGGCAATGACGGACGTGACGATGGCCGCCACCTGCTTGCCCGCATGATCGGCGGCATCGGAACGGACATAGGCACCGGATTTCAGCTGTTCGATCTGCCGGGTCAGGTTCTCATATTGCCGCATCGCGGTCAGGAACCCTTTATCATCGGCGCGAATCGCCTCGATATTGTCGACGATGCGAACCAGGGCTTCCAGCACACCCTCGCGGGCGGCCTGCGCCACCTCTGCCTTCATCCGCTCCCGCCTTTCGCGGTTCTTGAAGCGTTTGAACACCGGATCCATCAGGCTGACCAGCCAGCCGCAGAGATTGGGCAGCCGTGCCGGGCCGAACCGGTCCTGCACATCGGCCAGGATGCTGATGATGGCGATCATCCGCCGGGCCGGATCCTGCTGGCCGGCCAGCGGGTTCAACAGCCGGTCATTCAGCTTTTTGTGATGGGTGGTGATGAAGCCGATAATGTGGCGATCCACCGGATCGCGGCCCCGCGACGGCTTGGTGGCCAGATGGTCCAGCGCGCTCAACAGCTCCGCCGGCGTCAGCGCATAATAATCGCGGATGGAAGGCGACAGACAGGGGCAGGCCGGGCACAGCTCATACAGGATGCGTTCGATCCCGAACCCCATGCCGACATGTTCCAGCAGGGCCCGGAAACCGTCGAAGGACTGGATCAGCGGCACATATTCAGGGCGGAAATCGCTCTGGCAATTAACCCAGAACATGGGCAACTGCGACAGCACCAGCTCGGCATAGGGCTGAACGCTGGCATTCTGCCAGACCGCCTCCGCCAGGGCGGGGCCCAGCCCGTCCGGCATCACCGATATGCCGCGATAACGGATGGGGGAGGCGGGGTCTAATGCCGTGGTGACACGGGCGACCAGCTTGTCTTCCTGGGTGGCGCTGCGGCCACCGACACTGGCCGACGTGATGGCCGTCTGCACCAGCTCTGCCCGCGTCTCATCCCCCACGGCGCGGCGCACCCATTTTTCCACATCGCCCCGTTCGATCAGCGGGGCGGCGGCGGCACTGTTGCGGGCCAGTGCATTGGCCAGGGAGCGGCAATGCATCAGCTGCTCCCCCTGAAATTCAAAAGGCCGTGCGCCTCGGCGTGGCACCTGGGGCTGTTTGGGCGACAGGCGGCGCCCCTGCAGCCACAGGTCCAGGTCTGACAGGCTCCAGCGCTGCTTGGGGTCATCCGTCATCAGGCCGCGCAACGGCTCCAGCAGCCCCTGCGGCAGGCGCAGATGCCCGGTCAGCGCCGGATAGGTGCCCTTGTCCATCTTCAGGCGCAGGATGGCGTCATCATCCATATCGGGCAGTGGTGTGCGGCCCAGATGCAGCACCAGCAGGGTGACGCCCAGCGCATAGAGATCATCGCCAATCGTCCCAGGTCCGCGACCGGATGGCTGGGCCAGGGAGCGTTCGATGGTTTCCAGCAGGACCGGCTGACCGTAACCGGCGGGGGTGGAAAGGCAGTCGCCCAGCATCACCACACCCGAACTCGGCTCTTTGAAGAACAGATTGGTCGGGCGGATGGCACCGCAGGTCATGCCCCGGGCATTCATCTCCCGCAGGGCATAGAGCAGCGTAGGCATCAGTCCGCGCACGATCTGATCGTCGCTGAACGGTTCCCGCATGTCTGACAGGGCATTCATTACCCGACGCCCGCCTGGCCGCTCATAGACCAGCACGAAGCGGCGCTGTCCCTCCGGCGTCCATTCCACCGTGCCCCAATCCAGCAGGCGCAGCACCACCGGATTATCGATGGAGCGAAAGCCGCTCATCATATCAATGCGCGCTGGCACCGGCCGGTCGGTGACGATGGCAAAATATTCAGTCTTGCGGTCGCGGTTGATCCGGCAGGCATAGGCGGTGCCCCCAGGCGAATCCAGTCCCGGCAGGGGGGATGCGGGCATGATCTCGCAACGACCGCCCAGATCGACGGGCGGGGGGGCGTTTTCCGCACGTCCCCCAGGGTTGGCGCGCGGGGGCAGGTCTTCGATCTCGGCGCTGGCAGCCATGCTTGTCTGCGGATTCCGGCAAGGGGACGGCGAACATCCCCGCCCCGGCGCGGATCATGGCAAACCGTTCGCCTTTGCACAATGGCGGCGCTCTAAGTCCACCCCTAAAGGTCGCTATTGCCGGTGCCGCAGGGTCGGAATCTGTTCTGCCGCCAGCGGGCGGTAGTAGAAATAGCCCTGGCAGTAATCGCAGCCGGCATCGGCCAGTGTCACCAACTGGTGGATATTCTCCACCCCTTCCACCACGGTGGACATGCCCAGCCGCTGGGCCAGTTGCACGATGAAACGGATGACCGCCATCTGGCGTTCATTGCCCAGCACGCCGATGACGAAGCTGCGATCGATCTTCAGCGTGCGGGCGGGGCTCTCCACCAGCAATGAAAGGGCGGAATGGTCGCGGCCGAAATCATCGATGGCGATGCCGAACCCGGCGCGGGCGACCGACTGGATGGCCCGCATGGCATGGGCGTCGGTCAACACGCCCTCGGTGATCTCCACCTCCACCTGCTGCCGGTCCAGCCCCAGCCGATCTGCCTCGTCGCATAAGATCTCCAGCAGGGGCAGGCTGTGCGGGTCGCCTTCCAGCGGGAGGGCCAGCTGCTGGGGAGAGGCATTGATGGCCATGGTGATGTCCAGCCCCTGGTCGCGCCAGCGGCGGGCCTGGCCCAAGGCCTCCCGCGTCAGCCATTCACCGATCAGGCCGATGGTGCGGGTGCGTTCGGCGATGGGGATGAACTCACAGGGTGACAGCCGCCCCAGCTCCGGATGGTTCCAGCGCATCAGCGCCTCCACCCCCACCAGATGACCTTGCCGGATACGGATCTTTGGCTGATAGACGACGGAGAGTCCCGCCCCCTCGCGGCAGGCCCAGAGCGCATCCTCGATGGCGCGGCGTCGGGCCAGCCGCTGGCGCAGATCCTGGGCGAAAAAGCCGACGGTGCGGCCAGCGTCCACCGCTTCCTGGCGGGCGCTGCGGGCGGCGATCACCAGCATGTCCATGTTGTCGGCACTGTCGGGATAGCCCGCCACGCCCAAGGTCGCATCCAGGCGCAGCGACAGGCCGCCGATCCGCACCGGGGTTTCCAGCGCCGCCATCAATCCGGTCAAGTCGGGGTCGCGGTAATCCACCAGGGCGGCAAAACGCTCACTGTCGAAACGGGCCAGCAGGGCCTCCGTGCCGAACACGAATTCCATGCGCTCACGCACGGCGTTCAGCAGCTCAACCACTTGCGGGTAATCCAGCCGGGACAGCAGCCCTTCGTAATTCCGCAGTTCCATATAGATGACGCGGGGCCTTTCCCCGCAAGCCAACATGCCCGGCAGGCGCTGGTTTCCCAGCGCCACGAAACCGTGCTTGTTATGCATCCCGGTCAGCGGGTCGCGTAGCAGGCTCGGCACAATCTGCGCCGCACCGCCCAAGGGATCCACATAGTTTTCCGCGTTGAACATGGCGCGCTCCGTTGCATCGAATTTATTATAAACGCAACAGAGCGGCTGTATCATGTGAACAAAAGGATATGTAATCCTTCAGTCAAGATCAAGAAATTGGGATGGTTAACAAATGATTACTCTGCTACTACCCGCAAATTGACACCATCGATCCCCACCACCTTTACCCGTGTCCCGGCCGGCAGTTCGCCATCGCCCAGCACTGGCCAGCTGCTGTCGCCCAGCCGGGCCCGGCCATGGCCGTTGCTCAGCGGTGTTTCCAGCATCAGCCACTGGCCGATATATTGTTCACCCCGTCGGTTCAACGTGTTGTTTCCTTCGTCCAGTGCATCCGGCCTGGCGAAGCGGCGGGAGGTCAGGAAGGCCACCACCGCCAGGGCACCGAACAGCATCAACTGCACGCTTTCCCCCAGACCGGGAGCCACAAACATGACCAGCCCGGTCAGGGCAGCGGCCCCGCCGACCCAGAGGAAGGCGGCACCGGGTAGGAACATTTCCAGCCCGCCCAGCAGCAGCGCGAGCGCCCACCAGTGCCAGAAATGCAGATAGGGCTGTTCCATGGTGTTTTCTCCCCCGATCAGGTGGCGCTGCCGCCATTATTGTCGCCCCAGGGAGAGGGCGGCGGGTTGGGGCGGACAACTGGGCGGCTGGGCGGGACCGGCGGCTTGGGCGTGGCGGGACCGTCCTTGGGCCCAAAGGCTTCGCGGGCCAGTTCCGACAGGCCACCCAGGGTGCTGATGATGCCCGTCGCCTCCACTGGCATCATCAATATTTTCTGATTGGGGCTGTGGGCAAATTCCTTGAAGGTGGTCAAATATTGCTGGGCCACGAAGTAATTGATCGCCTGCACATTGCCCGCAGAGATGGCGTCGGAGACCATGCGGGTGGCCTCCGCTTCCGCCTGGGCCTCGCGCTCCCGCGCTTCGGCATCGCGGAAGGCAGCCTCCCGCCGGCCCTCGGCTTCCAGGATGGCGGCCTGCTTCTGGCCCTCAGCCTTCAGGATGGCGGACTGGCGGGCCCCTTCGGCTTCCAGGATCAGGGCGCGGCGCTCGCGTTCGGCCTTCATCTGGCGGGCCATGCTGTCCACCAGATCGCGCGGCGGCTGGATGTCGCGGATTTCGATCCGCGTCACCTTCACCCCCCAGGGCTGGGTGGCTTCATCGACCACGTGCAGCAATTGGCCATTGATGCGGTCGCGCTGGGACAGCAGCTCATCCAGGTCCATGGAGCCCATGACGGTACGGATATTGGTCATGGTCAGGTTCAGGATGGCCAGCTGCAGCTGGTTCACCTCGTAAGAGGCGCGGGCCGCGTCCAGCACCTGGAAGAAGACGACGCCATCGACCTTCACCATGGCATTGTCCTTGGTGATGATCTCCTGGCTGGGCACGTCCAGCACGGTTTCCATCATGTTCATCTTCGCCCCGATACGGTCGATGAAGGGCACGATGAAATGCAGGCCGGGGCGCAGCGTGTGGGTATAGCGGCCAAACCGTTCCACCGTAAATTCCTGGCCCTGGGGCACGGTCTTGATACCGGCCCAGGCCACCAGAATGCCGAAGATGGCAACGATGCTGGCGAAGATGGTGGCGTCCATATTTTCCCCCTGGATGAACCTATCAACCAATATGGGGTATGCGATGGAGGCACGCCAGAGTTTCGCAACCGTGAAACGCCGATTTTCTATAAGGGTTTAACCTCCGCCTCGCGCGCCATCCCGCCCAACAGCGCGCCGACGGTGCGCAAGGGCGGGGTGGCATCGCACAGGATCTTGGTGACAGCCAGGATCGGCACGGCCAGCAAGGCCCCGGCGATACCCCAGAGCCAACCCCAGAACAGCACGGTGGCAAAGACGAAGATCGGATTCAGGGTCAGCCGGCGGCCGACAATCATCGGCGTCAGGAAATTGCCTTCCACTGAGGTGACAGCAATAAAGCAGAGCGCAGGCAAGAGCGATTGCGTCCAATTGTCGAAACTGACCACGCCCACGGCAAACAGCACCAAAGTGGTGGCGGCCGGTCCCAGATAGGGGATGAAGTTGAACAGCCCTGCCATCGCCCCCCAGAGCAGGGGGCTGGGCACGCCCAGCGTCCACATGATGCCCGCCGTCACCAGGGCCAGCACGGCATTGATCAGGGTGATGGTGGCCAGATAGGCAGTGATATTCACCTGGACCGTCTGCACAATGTCGGAGACATGCAGCCGGTCATCCCGTCGGGGCAGGGAGGTCAGCACCGCCAGCAGCGATTGCTTGCCAAAGGCCAGGAAGAAATAGGTCAGCGCCACCACCCCAAGCCCCTGGGTGACAAAGCTCTGTGCCTTGCCCAGGATGATGTCGGCCAGGGCCGGTCCGCGCATCACCACTTCGCGCTGGCCGGCCTCTGTCCGGGTCATGCGCTGCAGCCGCTCCGTCGCCTGCCGGGCGGGGGCCAGCGCACGCTCCAGCCCGGACATGCGGGCCTGCAAGGTCTCCATCACCTGGGGTGCCCGTTCCACCCAGCCGACGGCAGGGTCGGCCACGCTGCCGGCCCCCGCCCCCAATGCCCCCAGCACCAGCAGCAGCACCAGGGCCGCCCCCAGCGGCTCCGGCAGGCGCAGCCGGTGCAGCAGTCGCACCACAGGGCGTAGCAGCAGGGCCAGCAGCACGGCCAGAAAGACCGGCAGCAGGATGTCGCGGGCGAAATAAAGCGTATACATCAGCGCCAATGCCAGCAGCCCGCCCAGCAGCCAGGTCTGCACCCGGCGCACCTGTTCAGATCCACGCGCGGTCGGTGCCGTGCGGGCCAACAGGGCCCGCGTCATTCCCGCCCGATCCACCATGCCCATTCCGTGATCCCCCGTGACAATGCTGGGGTGACAACGCGCCAGCCCGCATCAGGTTGCGCCGCTGGTTCCATCAAATCTTGGGATACTGGCATTGCTCCGCCACGGGCAGCGGCGTAGCCTGCGCCGTCTCCCGGCTTTCGAGGTCACCCGCATCATGTCCATCCGCCCGCTGCTGTCCGCTGCCTGTCTGGCCCTGTCGCTTGCCGCCGCCCTGCCTGCCGCTGCGCAGGAGGATGTGGGGGAATTCAGCAATGACTGGACCGGCAATGGCCTGAAGGTGACGGCCTTCACCGACCCCGCCGTGCAGGGGGTGACCTGTCATATTGTGGATTTCGACCGGTCGCTGATCGACCGGCTGTCCAAGGGAAACTGGTTCGAAGACCCGTCCAACGCCTCCATCGCCTGCCGGCAGACCGGGCCGGTCACGGTGGGGGAGATCAATCTCTCCAAGCGGGGGGAGGAGGTGTTCTCTGAACGCAAGAGCTTGATCTTCAAGTCGATCGCGGTGCGCCGCATCTATGACAAGTCGAACGATACGCTGATCTATGTCGTCTATAGCCGGCAGGTGAAGGATGCCTCGGCCAAGATGTCCATCAGCACAGTGCCTTTGTTTGCCGCCAATGCCACCTGGACCAAGGGGCGCCCCCGGTAACCCTTGCTTGCGTTGTTCCCCGTATGGGTTAACCCCAAAATAGATGGTTTTTTATCCAACCTGTTCGATGGTATATATCTATCAGAGGGGTATAGGGGGGACGGGCCATGTGGCTGTCCAGTCTGATCGGCACGTCCGACAAGTCGGCAGTGGGACGCAGGCTGAATTTCGAGGTGCAAAGCTTCAAGGTCGATCATTGGGTGATCGAGGATGTCTTTGCTACCGAGGAGGAGGCGCGCGATCTCGTCAAGCAATTGATGGTCAATCGGGACGGAATGCGCATTGTGCGCGATTTTGCCGGTGCCCCCGGTATGCCCGCCACCCATACGATCATCTTTTCCGAACTGCGCGCACCCAAGGCCAAACCCATCACTGTGCAGCCGGTGGACGAAGCGCCGGTCTGCACGGAAAGCCGCGACTATCTTCAGCATGACAGCCGACAGATCATCTCCCGGATGCTCCGCCAATATCTGGAGGAGAAGGCGCTGACCGCGTCGGAACTGCTCTATAATGCCGGGGAGATGAAGCGGGCGATCAATTTTGAAAATATGATCCCGGTGGCCGTGGGGCGCATTGCCACCATCCAAGGCAAGACCACCGGCCAGGATGCGCGCGAACGGCGCGACATGATCTATGGCAGTCTGACCGATCTGCGGATGAAGGCGGAGGAGGCACAGAAACGCGCCACCTTCACCGTCAAGCAGGATGGTTTCCAGGGCGTCATGACCAAGGCGGAAACGCTGGCTGCCGGCGATACCGACATGGCCGATTACCTGTCCAAGGTGGTGCTCTGCCGCGATCTGGTGCAGATCCGCAACCTGCTGGGCAAGGTGGAATGGCTGCTGGAAACGGCAGGCGATGCCGGCACCCAGGCGCCGGCCCATATCCATATTATCGACACGCTGGTGGCCGACGCGCTGAGCTTTCCCAGTGTCATCCAGGATATGCTGGGCCGCCAGCCCGATCTGGGCACGGCGCTGAACCGTATCCTGGATATTTTGGAAGGCACGTTCGAGCCGCAGGAACGGGAAATGGCGCCTGCCATCACCCAGGTGCTCAGCCGCTGGATTGCCATCGGCCATGCGCCGCAATGCCGGCAGGTGGTGTTTGAAGGGCTGCTGCGTTCCATCCGGGGCACCCAGCCCCTGGCGCGCGACCCGGAACGCAACCGCAGCGCCTATGCCGCCCTGGTGGCGCGGGCGATGACGCCGCAGGGCCTGAATGGCGGTCGCCGCATGGCGGAGGCGCTGACCACCGGCTATCTGCGCTTTCTGGAACAAGGCGGCGGGGAGGGGCGGCGGCTTTCCATCGATGGGGTGACCGCCATGCTGCCCTCTGGCCGCGACCGGGCCATCTTTCTGGCGGAACTGGCGGGCACGGATCTGGGGCAGCGGGAGAAAGACAGCGTGCTGGGCCGGCTGCGCCCGCTGCTGGGGCCGGGGCAGGATGTCAACCGGCTGGTCGGTCTTCAGGTGCCGCTGAAGCCGAAGATGCAGGCCATGGCCTCGCTCTACCGCGCCGTCAATGAGAGCGGCTTGCCGGAGGCGGCAGAACTGGCCGACCGGGTGGACAGCATTGTTGCGGATTACATCGTCACTTCCCACGTCATCGAAAAGCTGGATGACCCGTCGGCCAACCTGCGCATCCGCGCCACCCGGTTGATGCAGTTCGCCGCCAATGACGTGCTGTCCAGTCCCAAGGCGCGCAAGATGGTGCGCGACCAGATTATCGGCCATCTGCGCCAGCCCAATTTCGACGGCAAGTTCGTGGAAGGGCTCAACACGCCGCAGGAACAGGCCCAGGCCTTGCGGAATTTCTATGACCTGCTGCGTCGCGCGCAGTTCATGTGAACCAGGGCATATTGCTGTCTCTCCACCCTGACGGCCGACAACGGCCGGCGTGAAGCCGTGTTTCCGGTCAACCGAAAGCACCCTGTCAGCGCGCCCATGCACGCCGGCGGTCGCCGGGCGTCAACGGGGCCTTTTCACGCCCCTTGCCATGCCCCCCTGCCGTGTCACGCCGGACTGGTGGGGTTCATTGACCGCCGCATCCGGGATGCTGTCCCTGGCGCTATATCCTGTTGCCCCATCCTCTGCTTCTGGCATCGACCATGCGGTGGGTACTATGTGGGCCTTTCTAGGCCATAAGACATAGATAAGTTATCGGAGTGACAATCGCTAGAATGACAAGCCTGCTTCACAGTTTTGCCTCAATCCGGCAGCAGATAAAGCGGTGTCAGACGGCGTTTGTTGAAAGTTGAGTTGAGCGTTGGATCGTGGGTATTCAAGCAGATCATTATATCGAAGCAAAATAGCTTCGTTGCAATTTGGTCACACCCATCCCCGCAAACAATTCAACCTCAATTTCCATGGGAACCGCCCGTCAGAGGCGGCGTTGTTTGATCCGATACGGGAGTTACCCGGCACGAGTGCCGGTCCTTATTCTGGAGGAATATGAGAATGAAGAAGTGGCACAGCTTGTTCGCGCCGATGGTGTCGGCCGCCGCCTTGATGGTGGCGCTGCCTTCGCTGGCGATGGCGCAGGATGGCGAGATCAAGACCGCTTCCGGTCCCTATCTGGGCCTGTCGGCCGGATATAACTGGACCCGTGACACCAATGTGAATGCCGGTACGGCCTTCAACAAGATGGATTTCAGCGAAGGCTATACGGGCATTCTGGAAGGCGGCTATCGCTTCGATAATGGCCTGCGCCCGGCGCTGGAGGTTGGCTACTCCAAGGACGTTGTCGATACAATCACCGGCGGCCCGGTTGGCCGTTACGGCAGCGGCGGCAATATGAGCGCCATCACCGTCATGGGTGTGGTGAATTATGACTTCCATACCGGTACGGCCCTGCGCCCCTATGTGAATGCCGGTGTTGGTCTGGCCCGGCTGCACATGAACCGCGTCGGTTCCCTGTCCGCTCCTGGTGTGCTGTATGATGATTGGGACAGCACCTTTGCCTGGCAGGTTGGTGCCGGTTTCTCCTATGCCGTGGCCGACAATGTGGATCTGACCGTCGGCTATCGCTACCTGGACACCGACAAGGGCACCTTCAAGGCCGGCACCCAGCGGGCCAAGGCTGATTATCGCAGCCACACGGCCCTGGTCGGCGTGCGTTATGTGTTCGGTGCACCGGAGCCGGCTCCGGTCGCCACCACCCAGATCGCCCCGCCGCCGCCCCCGCCGCCGCCGCCGCCCCCGCCGCCGCCGCCGCCGGTCGCGGCCCCGTCCATCACCCGCAACTTCACGGTCTTCTTCGATTTTGATAAGGCCACCCTCTCATCCGACGCCCAGGGCGTGCTGCAGAACGTGGCGCGTGATGCGCAGGCCGGCAAGATCGTCAACATCACCGTCAGCGGTCATGCCGACACGTCCGGTTCTGCTCAGTACAATCAGCAGCTCTCGCAGCGCCGCGCCGAAGCGGTCCGCGAATATCTGTTGAGCCAGGGCCTGGGTTCCGCCCAGATCAGCGTTGAAGCCAAGGGCGAAACCGACCTGCTGGTGCCGACCGCCGATGGCGTGCGTGAGCCGTCCAACCGCCGCGCTGTCATCATCTTCCCGTAAGACCAGCCAACCCGCTGATCTGACGGTGTGATGAACATCTGAACGGGGGCGCGACCAGCCAAGGGTCGCGCCCCTTTTCTTTTATCTGCCCAGCGGCCGGGCACAAAAAAATGGCGGGGCCGAAGCCCCGCCATCCCAATCAATACTGTCCCTGTTACCAGGATCAGAACTTGATCTGCGCACCCATGAAAATGTAACGGCCCATGGCGTCGTAGGTACCCGGATAGGTATTGCCGTTGCCATAGACAGAGGCATAGGTGGAGCTGTTCATCAGCGGCGGGTCTTTGTCGAACAGGTTGTTGATACCGCCGGAGATGGTGATGTTCTCCGTCGCGGAATAGCTCACGCCCAGATCAAAATAGTTGAAGGCGTCGATCTTGCGATCGATGGCGTTGATGTCACCCTTCAGCAGCGGGTTGGACGAGGCAGCCTCGTTCTTCACCGAACCGACATAGCGCCAAGTCAGCGACAGGTTCAAATCGAACGGGGTCGCCCAGGTGGTACGCAGACGGTGACGCCACTTCGGCGTCGGAACGCCGCAGGTGGAGCCATGCAGGCCGACGCAGTTGAAGGTGCCTTCGCCCGGCAGCGGTTCCTTGACGTACTTATCCATCCAGGTACCGGCCATCAGGAAGGACAGCGCACCGGCATCATTGACGCCGATATCTTCCAGATCAAAGCTATAGCGGGCTTCCATATCGATACCGGAGCTCTTCAGCGAGCCGATATTGACATTGGTGGCTTCGACATAGGCTTCCGGAACCGTGTGCAGGATGCCGGTCAGCGGGTCACGCTTGATCAGTGCGCAGTAAGCCGGGTTGGCGGTCAGGCCGCAATTCGTCACCGCCAGCGCCGACGGCACGGTGTCGATAACGTCCTTGATCTTGATGCTGAAATAATCGACCGACAGCGAGAAGCCGTCCAGCACCGACGGGGTGGCCACGAAGCCGATGGAGTAGGTGTCGGAGGTTTCCGGCTGCAGGTTCGGGTTGCCACCATCCAGCGAACCATACTGGCCGGCGGAATTGTCCAGGATCTTGCCATACTGGGCAGCGGTCACGCCCATATTGGCGCACTGGGCGGCCGTGAAGGCCGGCGTGGTGCCCGCGCAGGGATCGGAGGTCATGTTGAACAGCCCCTTGGTCTGCGGGGTGAACAACTCCTGCACGTTCGGCGCACGAACAGCGCGGTTATAGCCGCCGCGGAAACGGAGATCGTCAACCGGCGACCAGTCACCACCGATCTTGTAGGTGTTGGTGGTGCCGAAGTTGGAATAGTCAGAATAGCGGTAACCCAGGTCCAGGGTCAGCTGCTTGACGAACGGGGCGTCTTCCACCAGCGGAACACGCATTTCGCCGAACAGTTCGGTGACATCGAAGCCACCCTCAACGCCCTTGGTCGCACCACCCTGACCGGCCAGATCGCCGCTGGCAAAGGCGGTGTCCACGGTGCGGGACATGTATTCTTCGCGATATTCTGCACCCAGCGCGATGGCAATGCCGGTGGTCGCGGTCGGCAGGGTCAGGCCATAATCGCCCAGATCCTTGGAGACGCTACCGCTGGCGATCTTCTGCTCCGTATAGCCGCGCTGGAAGCCCGGGGTCTGCAGGTAGGCCAGGGCTTCCTTCGTCACGCCATTCGGGGTGAAGATATTATAGGGGACGCAGTCGCCAGCGCTGTTGCGGCAGACGAGATTACCGGAGCTGTCACGGATGACATCCAGCGCCTGAGCGGTCCGGGAGAGCGAGAAGTCGTTATAATAGGTTTCAGAGAAATTGACGCGGGCGTACTGGCCATAGACGTCATAGTCCCAGCCACCGAAGTCGCCCTTGAAACCACCGACCATGCGATAGGAGGTGTGCTGCAGGTCATCCTGACGGCCACCGCCTTCGACGTTACGGCGATAGACGGAAGTCAGGAAAGTCTGATTGGCGGTCGGGTTGGCGCCGCAAATCTGGGTCCGCTGGGCAGCGCTCAGCAGGGCGTTATCGCAGCGGATGGTGAAACGCTGACCGAACACGCCCGACGGGGCGATCTGTGCGACCGTCTGGTCGTTCATGAACATCAGCTGCGTATAGGCAGTGACATGTTCGTTGATCTGGTACTTGCCGAAACCACCCAGCGTGTAACGTTCGTCAGGACGCTGGAAGTAGTTGATCGGGCCGTAATTATACGTGTCGTTGCCGGTGAAGGCGCGGAACTGGCCCGTGCTGTTATCCAGCACTGCGTTGGCCATCGTGCCGCTGGCGCCAACCACAACCAAGCGGGTCGGGAAGGTCGTGCCGGAACCGGAGCAGGTGAAGGCCGTATCGGTCGAACCCAGGGCGCAGGAGGAATAGTCGCGCTTGGCCTGGGTGATCGGGTCGATCTTGCGATAACCGGCATAGAGCGTGACGTTGCCGCGGCCATCCTCGGTGGAAGCACCCATCACGACGGTGGCGTCGCGGGTGAAGCCGTCGGTCACGCTGTCATCGGGCAGCGGGAAGCCGCGGGTGCGGACGACGTCGCCGACCTTGTTGTTGTTATTATGCTGGTAGAAGGAGAACTGATAGTCGAAGGACACGCCTTCGAAATTGTCCTTCATGATGAAGTTCACAACGCCGGAGATAGCGTCGGAGCCATACACGGCAGAACCGCCGCCGGTGGCCACTTCGACACGCTCCACCAGCGCGGAGGGGATCTGATTGATATCGGGGGCGGAACCGCCATCGCCCGGGGAACCGGCCGGCAGACGGCGGCCGTCAACCAGCACCAGGGTGCGGGTAGAACCGAGATTGCGCAGGTTCACCGTCGCGGTACCGGTCGAACCGTTGGAGATGCTGCTGGTCTGGGTGGCGAAAGCCTGCGGCAGCTGATTGATCAGGTCTTCAACGCGGGTGGTACCGCTCAGCTTGATTTCTTCCTGACCGACCGAGGTGATCGGGCTGGTGGAAACCAGATTGGGGGAGGCGATACGCGAACCCGTGACAACGATTTCTTCTACCTGATCCTGCGCCATGGCGGGCAGCGCCGGCAGGGTAATCATGCCAGCAGCGGCACCGGCCAGCAGAAGGCTGCGCACGGACCGCGACGGATATACGGACTGCTTCATCTATCTCTTTCCCTTGTTCAGACGCCCATGTCGAACGCCGCATTGGGTTGCCCTTAATCCCGCGATCCACCCCAGTTGCGTCCGGATAGACCGACGGGCCCCGCCCTTATGATGGGAAAGGCGGGCCGCATGGCTGCTGCCCGCAAATAACAATCTAATCGCTCGCGCTTGCAATAGGTGTTTCACATCGGTGACTCAACATTGCTCAAGACCGTTGCAGTTTTGCACTCCTCGAACCGGTATCAGGGCATTTTTGAACAAAATTTACGCAGAGAGGGCAAATTGGCAGCAATGCATGTCACCACGCCGTTACAAAGTGGCAACACGAACCCGCGGGCTGTCAAAAATCCTTCTCTTGCATTGCAAAAATCGTTGCCAATGAAACAGATAGCGCCTGCCGGTCGTGTGTATCAACATCGGCCAACAGCCGAGCCACCTCGGGTTGCCATGGTGTGCTGAGACGCCCCACGGACAGCAGATCCCCCCGAATCGTCAGGTTGAGGGAACGGCGCAGATCATCCAGCGTGGCCTGATGAAGGTCGCGGCTGGCGATCCAGGCATTGCGGCTGGTGCGGTCCACCCAATGGGCGGCGCGCAGGCTTTCCAGCATGTCTGAAATGATGATGCTGCCCACGGGAATGCGCGCCGCCAGGGTTTCCCGCCGCACCCCCACCCCCAGTTTGGCAGCGCGGTGCAGTTCGGCCAGCACGGCCAGGGCTACCACCAGCCGGTGCCCGGACAGCAGCCCGTCGGCTCCGCCCTCTGTCATCCGTCCCGCCCGCCATTCCGGCAGGGTTGCTGTCAGTTCCGCCCCAAACAAAACCACCGACCAGACGGTGTAAAGCCAGAACAGAAAGATCGGCACCACCGACAAGGCGCCATAGATGGAGGCATAGGTGGGAAACAAAGTGACGTAGAAGACAAAGCCGGCCTTGGATATTTCAGTCAGCAACGCTGCCACAGTCCCACCGGCCAGCGCATCGCGCACCCTCACATCCCGGTTGGGAATGGCCAGATACATCACGCTATAAGCCAGCACTTCTGCTGCGAAAGTAACAAGGGTCCAGAGCAGGGTCAGGCCCGGCGCGCCGGCCGCCTGGGCCTGCGCCACGATGCCGGCCCCCACCGACAGGCTGGCCCCCATCAGCAGCGGTGTCATCGTCAACACTGCCCAAAAAGAGAGCAGTCGCGTCACGAAAGCGCGCGGTTCCACTTGGCGCCAGATGCGGTTGAAGGCCGTCTCAATGGAGAAAAACAGCAGAATCGAGGTGACGAACAGGCCGATAGCGCCGAATCCGGTCAAGGCCCCTGCATTGGCCATGAATGTCGATGCATAGCTTTGCACCTGATCGCCCACCTGTGGCACCAGCGTCTGGAACAGCAGGCTTTCCGCTTGTTCGCGCATCCGGCGATAGGCTGGAAATGCCGTGAAGATGGCGAAGGTGACAGTCAGCAGCGGCACCAGGGCCAGCAGCGTTGTATAGGTCAGCGAACCGGACATGATGAAGCCGCCATCGCGGCTGAACCGGCGCACCGTATGGGCGATGATGGCTCCCGCATCGCTTAGCAACCGCCAGGGCCGCCCATTCTGCTTTCCTCCCAACCGTGCCATCATACCCCGCATCAGCGCCCCCATTTCCGCCACCCGGCTTCCAGCCGCATCCGTTTGACCCTTATGAACGTTCGTGTAGGATGCGCGCCAATTATGGCCACGCCGTACCTCCCCCGCAGGCACGGCAAAGGCCATGCTGGAGAGCAAGAGAATGAGCAATACAGCAACCGTCACGACCCCGGCCACCGGCACCCTGATGCAGGGCAAGCGCGGCCTGATCATGGGGGTCGCCAACGACCGTTCCATCGCCTGGGGCATCGCCCAGGCCGTGGCCGCCCATGGTGCACAATTGGCCTTCACCTATCAGGGCGACGCCCTGCTGAAGCGGGTGAAGCCGCTGGCCGAACAGGTGGGATCGGACATCCTGCTGCCCTGCGACGTGACGGACGAGGCCAGCATCGACGCCACCTTCAAGGAGATCGAGGCGAAGTGGGGCGAGATCGATTTCGTCGTTCACGCCATCGCCTTTTCCGACAAGAGCGAGCTGGACGGGCTGTATCTCAATACCAGCCGCGCCAATTTCCTGCGCACCATGGACATTAGCTGCTATTCCTTCACCGCCGTCGCCCAGCGCGCCGTGCCCCTGATGAAGGAAGGCGGCAGCCTGCTGACGCTCTCCTACTATGGGGCGGAAAAGGTGATGCCGCACTATAATGTGATGGGTGTGGCCAAGGCCGCCCTGGAAGCCAGCGTGATGTATCTGGCCAATGATCTGGGCCCCAAAGGCATCCGGGTCAATGCCATCTCCGCCGGCCCGATCAAGACGCTGGCCGCCAGCGGCATTGGCGATTTCCGCTATATCCTGAAATGGAACGAGCTGAACGCCCCGCTGCGCCGCAACGTGACCATCAACGAGGTCGGCAATAGCGGCCTGTACCTGCTGTCCGACCTGGGCGCCGGCGTGACGGGTGAAAACCTGCATGTCGATGCTGGCTATCATACGGTGGGCATGGTGCAGGTGGATGCCGCCGTTGAAACCGGCAAGCTGCTGGCCGGCATGGGCGAGGGCTGATCACATCATGGCGGGCAACAGCTTCGGCACCCTGTTCCGGTTCACCACCTTCGGCGAAAGCCATGGCCCCGCCATTGGCTGCATCGTGGATGGGGTGCCGTCGCGCCTGGCGCTGGATGAGGCGTTCATCCAGTCCTTCCTGGACAAGCGCAAGCCCGGCCAGAACAAGTATGTCACCCAGCGGCAGGAGCCGGACCGGGTGCAGATCAAATCCGGCGTGTTTGAAGGGGTCACCACCGGCACGCCGATCATGCTGTTCATCGAAAACGAGGACCAGCGGTCCAAGGATTACGGTGACATCAAGGACAAGTACCGCCCCGGCCATGCCGACTTCACCTATATGGCGAAGTACGGCATCCGCGATTACCGGGGCGGTGGCCGGTCCAGCGCGCGGGAAACGGCCAGCCGCGTGGCGGCCGGCGCGGTGGCCCGCCGCGTGCTGGAACAGGCCGGCCCCATCAGTATCCGCGCCGCCATGGTGCAGATGGGTCCGCACAAGATCGACCGCAGCCGCTGGGACTGGGACCAGGTCGACCAGAACCCCTTCTTCTGCCCCGATCCGCTGGCTGCCCAGCAATGGGCGGAATATCTGGAAGGCGTGCGCAAGGCCGGATCGTCGGTCGGTGCGGTGATCGAGGTTGTGGCCTCTGGCGTGCCCGCCGGCTGGGGCGAACCGATCTATGACAAGCTGGACAGCGATCTGGCCTGCGCCATGATGACCATCAACGCCGTAAAGGGCGTTGAGATCGGTGACGGGTTCGATGCCGCCGCCCTGACCGGCGAAACCAATGCCGATGAAATGCGCATGGGGCCGGACGGCAAGCCGGTTTTCCTGTCCAACCACGCCGGCGGCATCCTGGGCGGCATTTCCACCGGGCAGGATATCGTGGTGCGCTTCGCCGTGAAGCCCACCAGTTCCATCCTCACCCCGCGCCTGACCGTGGATGTGCATGGGAATGAGACGGAGATTCTGACCAAGGGCCGGCACGACCCTTGCGTCGGTATCCGTGGCGTGCCGGTGGGGGAAGCCATGATGGCAACCGTGCTGGCCGATCATTTCCTACGCGCCCGCGCGCTGGGTTGATCTTCCCGCCACCGCCGAAGCGGTGGCGGGCCCCATCATTTACGGTAGGCAAGCCGGACATTGCCCCATTGCCGGCCATTCACCTGGATCGGCGCATCAACCTCCATCAGCCTGACCATCTGCCCTGCCCCCATATCCCGAAGATAGGACTGGATCAGGAAGGGCCGGGGATTACGGGCCGCTGCCAATCCGGCATTATCGTCGAACAGGCGCCGATGCCGGCTATGCGCCATGTTCCAGTCGCGTTCGCCCATCCGATGGGGTTCAGAATATTTCTTGTTATGGGTTGGCAGATAGCCGGCGCTGTTGACCGCCGCACAGAACTGCACGGCGGGGTCCATCGCCAGCATCTCCTCTTGCACCGGCGGGAACAGGCGATCCGTCAATTCATTGAACGGCGACGTATATTGATGCGGGTTCGTGCCGGGCACCAATGTCAGGTTATTGGAAAACAGGTCGTCTTCCTTGATCTGACCGTCGCGGACCGCCTTTTCCAGAATTGACCCGATGCGACCCGCCGCCTCCTGTGCGCCCTTGATGAACCGGCTTTCCTGGTCGGTCAGCTTTTGGACGAAGGCCGCCAGTTTCTCCATCACGGTTGGCGTGCCTTCGAAATTCAGATGGATACCCTGATCACTGGCACCGACAACCCTGCCCTTCAGAACATCCAGACCGGGAATATCAACCATGATCAGCAGGCCGGGTTCAAAAACAAGATCGTCGGTTTTTGACAGCAGCCCCCCGTCATGTGAAATATCCAGCAGGCGCACGGCATGTACCTCGCCGCCCATCGTCACCTGCACCGGCAGGTCTGTCGGGATGCGATCCAGGATGCGGCGATCACCGGTGATCGACTGGCGCAGAGTGGTCAGCATCCGGTTACGCAGCGCGCCGAACGCCTGCTGACTGTCCTGAACACCGGCCTGTACCTCATCGGCGACCAATGAGGCATCATCAATCTCCTGGCTGATGCGGGTGACACTGGTTGAAACGCGCGTTGCCCCCACGGCCGATTCATCGGCATTGCGCCCGATCTCCGCACTGGCGGAGGATTGCTGCGTTACCGCCTCTGCCGTTACCGCCGCAGCCTGATTGATTTCCTCCACCACCCGGATAACCGCCCGGATTCCCTCCACACTGCCGGTGACCGCCTGCTGAACGGCGGTGATGCGCTGGGCGATGTCATCGGTGGCATTGCGCGTCTGTGTCGACAGGCTTTTCACTTCACCCGCCACAACGGCGAAGCCTTTGCCGGCGTCACCCGCACGGGCGGCCTCAATTGTCGCATTCAACGCCAGCAGGTTGGTTTGCGCGGCAATGTCGGCGATCAAACCGACCACCTGCTGAATCTCCGTGGTCGCCTCGGCCATGTGCTCCACAGCCCTCTCGGCCTCGCGGGCGCTGCTGACGGCGCGCACCACCACCTGGCTGGATAAGGCTGCCTGCCGGGCGATCTCATCGCCCGATGCGCCCAATTCCTCTGTCGCTGCGGCGACATTCTGCGCATTGGCAGAGGTCTGCACGGCCACCGCTGACAGGGAGACCGCATTGTCACGCACCTGCCCCATGGCGGAGCCAAGCCGTCTCATCCCGGTTGCCACCCGCTGGGAACTCTGTTCCACCCCCTGCCAGGTGGAGACCATGTCGGCCTCCACCGCCTGGATGGTTTCCAGCAGCCGTGATCGGGTCTCCGCCTTCGCCTTGGCGTCCAGGGTCTGGCGTTCCTCCGCATTAAAGGCCAGTTTCGCCCGCGTCGCCCGCAACTGACCAAAGATGCCCTGAAACTCCCGCAGGCGCGTCATCTCGATCCGCTGTTCATATCGCTGCGCAACAATGGCATCGAAGGCGGCGCGCATGGCCCGGAGCGGTGCGCGCACCGTCTCGGACAACCACCAGCCTGACCACAGGGTCAATATGAGGCCGACCAAACCGATCGCCACCTGCAGCCAGAATATCAAACGAAATTCCGCCGCACTTTCGGCCAGGAACCTGGGACCATGGCCAATCTGGATATCCGTCAGGTTGCTGATGACCTCCGTCACCGGATCGATAGTTTGATAAAGCTGGCTTTTGACCAGATCGTCCAGCTTCGCCCTGTCTTTCGCGCGCATGGCGGCAAGCAGATCGGCGACGGTTTGATCGGCCGGCGCGATCAGGTGGGAGAGCTTGGCAATATTCTCCTTCTCATCGACCTCCGTGGCCGCACCGGTAAACGCCGTCCATTCTTTGGCGATATCGATCTTCGCCCTTTCGATCGAATGGATGCCCTCATCCCAGGTGAAGTTGCCGTTACGCACTTTATGAGAGGCATCAACAATGAAAACGGCATAGGCATCGGAGATAATCTTCAGCCCGCGCAAATGCTGCACAGCTTGGGTATTCAGTTCAGCCAGACGGCCATGTTCGTTATTGATTCCCCGATTACCGACAAGACCGATAACCAGTTGAAGCATAAGCATCACCGCAAAGACCAGCATCAACCGGCCACGGATGGAATCAATCCAGCGGTGCGCACCCGCGACGATGCCGGTTGTCTGTACCAGCCCTCCACGCAAGCCCACCCCAGCGGAAGCACCACGGCGAAGGTTCTCGTAAAGGGCCTCTGCCGCCGCAATATCGCCGCGTGAGGGCTTGGAGCGAATGGAGATGTAGCCGGTAACCTGCCCATCCTCAATTGCCGGCGTCACATTGGCGCGCACCCAGTAATGATGGCCATTCTTGCAGCGATTTTTCACGATCCCTTCCCAGGGACGTCCCGACTTCACTGTTTCCCACAGATCGGCGAAGGCTGCCTTGGGCATGTCGGGATGGCGGATGATGTTGTGTGGCTGTCCCAGCAATTCCGCTTCCGCAAAGCCGCTGATCGCCACAAAGGCTGCGTTCACAAAGGTGATACGCCCCGCCGTATCGGTTTTCGATACCAGCAGTTCGCCGTCGGCTATCTCGATTTCACGATTGGTAACCGGCCCATTGTCCCGCATGACATGCCCCGCCATATCCCCAACTTGGGGGATGAATGAAAAATTGAACATCGTTCATTGTATGCTGAACGGAGAAAAGGGAGACCACACGAAAAGAAGCGGGAAAAAGAAGAACGA
This sequence comes from Niveispirillum sp. SYP-B3756, assembly GCF_009495745.1. Classification (GTDB taxonomy): domain Bacteria; phylum Pseudomonadota; class Alphaproteobacteria; order Azospirillales; family Azospirillaceae; genus Niveispirillum. The sequence continues at coordinate 435,215 of NZ_WIDQ01000001.1, read as the reverse complement.
ATTATTACATGTTCTTCACTTTATCCCAAAATCATGGCTGTGACCTTCAGATATCCTTAATTCCCAGATTCTCAATCAGAACAGCTCGTTTGAAAATTTAGCGGATATCTGTCGTCACGCCATGGCCAAGTACCTATACAACCGGCTAGCGCCGAGCGACCATCGAGCGGTGTTTTGGCGCGGAGCCTTGACCTTGCCGCCGCCGGCACCGATGTTACGCGCCCATCCGTACCTGCCGCAGGCCGCCCATCATGCCCTATGCCTCCTTGCGCGATTTCATCACCAAGCTGGAAGAAACCGGTCGTCTGGTCCGCGTGAAGGAGCCGGTTTCCACCCAGTTGGAAATGACGGAAATCCACACCCGCCTGCTGGCCGAAGGTGGCCCGGCGGTTCTGTTTGAGAATGTCATCAAGGCCGATGGCAGCAAAAGCACCATGCCGGTGCTGATCAACCTGTTCGGCACCGTGGAGCGCGTGGCCTGGGGTATGGAGCGCGAACCGCACCAGTTGCGGGAGGTGGGGGAGACGCTGGCCTTCCTGAAACAGCCGGAGCCGCCGCGGGGCCTGCGCGAAGCCTTCGCCATGCTGCCGCTGGCCAAACAGGTCATGGCCATGCGCCCCGGCTCCGTCTCCAAGGCGCCGTGCCAGGAGGTGGTGCTGACCGGCGATGAAATCGACCTGTCCATCCTGCCGGTGCAAAGCTGCTGGCCGGGGGAGCCCGCCCCCTTGATCACTTGGCCGCTGGTCGTCACCAAGGGGCCGACGCATGATGACAAGGACGGCAAGCGGGAGGATAATTTCAACCTCGGCATCTATCGGATGCAGGTGCTGGGGAAGAACAAGACCATCATGCGCTGGCTGAAACATCGCGGCGGTGCACAGCATCACCAGCGCTGGAAACAGGCGGGCAAGCGCGACCCGTTGCCCGCCGCGGTGGTGCTGGGAGCCGATCCCGGCACCATCCTGGCCGCCGTCACGCCGGTGCCGGACACCTTGTCGGAATATCAGTTCGCCGGCTTGCTGCGCGGCAAAAAGGTCGATCTGGTGGAATGCAAGACGGTACCGCTGAAGGTGCCGGCCCATGCTGAGATCGTGCTGGAAGGCTATGTCAGCCTGGATGAATATGCCGATGAAGGGCCCTATGGCGACCATACCGGCTATTATAACTCGGTGGAGCCGTTCCCGGTTTTCACCGTCACCGCCATCACCATGCGGCGTGACCCGATTTACCTGTCCACCTTCACCGGTCGCCCGCCCGATGAACCCAGCGTGCTGGGCGAGGCGCTGAACGAGGTGTTCATCCCCCTGTTGCAGCAGCAATTCCCCGAGATCGTGGATTTCTGGCTGCCGCCGGAAGGCTGTTCCTATCGCATCGCCGTGGTGTCGATGAAGAAGGCCTATCCCGGCCACGCCAAGCGGGTGATGATGGGCGTGTGGTCCTTCCTGCGCCAGTTCATGTACACCAAATGGGTCATCGTGGTGGATGACGACATCAATGCGCGCGACTGGAAGGACGTGATGTGGGCGATCAGCACCCGCATGGACCCCGTGCGCGACATCACCATGATCGAGGGCACACCCATCGATTACCTGGATTTCGCCAGCCCGGAAAGCGGTCTGGGCGGCAAGGTCGGCATGGACGCCACCAACAAACTGCCCCCGGAAACCCATCGGGAATGGGGGGAGAAGCTGTTCATGGATCAGGGCACGGTGGATAAGGTGAGCGACATGTGGGGCAAGCTGGGCCTGCCCGGCAGCGGCAAGCCGATCTGGAAGTAAGGATAGGAGCTGCCGGGGCGCTTCTGCTATTCTACCCGCATCTTAACCGTCATTCCCGCGCAGGCGGGAATGACGGTTACGATATTGGAAATGCAAAGAAAATTTTCAGACGGACTCAAATGCCATCGGTCAAAATTCTTGACCGATGGTAATGCTGCGACTGCCGCCGCGCGGCCCGTGCCGCTGGTATAAGCCAGCCCCTCACGTTCCCGGCCGGCCCATCTTGAATTTCGCCGCCTCTGAAATGGTGAAATAATCCGCCGGGCCGCCACCACGCAGCACGGGGGCCGATTTCACCGTGTCATAGACACCGCCCTCAATCAGGGACTGATGGATGCGGATCAGCACCGCTTCCCCCAGCACCAGCCAGGTGTCGATCGCCGCCCCCTGGTGGTTGGTCAGGCGGATCAACTGGGTCAGCCGGCATTCAAAACTGACAGGGCTTTCCGCCACATAGGCGGCGTCGATCTTCGCACAAGCGGCCGGGGTCAGCCCGGCCAGCGCGAATTCATCGGTTTCACGGGAAACCATGGCCGCCGTTTCATTCATCGGGCGGGCCAATGGCTCCGTCACCAGATTCCAGGCGAAAACCCCGGTTTCCTGGATATTGGCGACACTGTCCTTCCAGCCGGTGCTGGCAAAGCCGATGATCGGGGGGCGGTAATTGAACAGGTTGAAGAAGCTGTAAGGGGCCAGATTATTGACCCCACCCGCCCCCCGGCTGGAAATCCAGCCAATGGGCCGGGGGCCGACAATGGAATTCAGCGGGTCATGTGCCAGACCGTGACCGGCGGCGGGTTCATAGACATGAAAATCCGCCACCATCGCCCGGCCCTTCCCTTATTCCGCCGCCGCCCGCGCGGCGGCACGGCGCTGCGCATAATCGCGGATTTCCGCCACCAGCAGGGAGAGGTCGCGGCGCAGCACCTCAAACCCCTCATGAATCTCCAGCGTTTCCTCGTTCATATAGAGGCGCCGGTCGATTTCCAGTTGCAGGGAATTGCGCCCCCGCGTCGGCAGGCCATAACGGCGCACCAGTTCGACCCCCTTGTAAGGATCGTTGATGCGCACCTTATAGCCCATGGCGCGCAGCCTTTCCGCCACCATGCGGGTAAAGCCCGCCTCGCAGGTGGAACCGTCGCGGTCGCCCAGCACGAAATCCGGTGTCTCCCGCTCCGGCCCGATGACGAAGCTGGGCATGGAATGGCAGTTGATATGGTAGACGGTGCCGAACCGGCTGTGCAGATCATCCAGGGATGCCGCCAGCAGATCGTGATAAGGCCGCCAGTAATTTTCCAGCCGGTCCATCACCACCGATACCGGCAGGCGGCCATCATACATCGGCATTCCGGGGCGGCAGAGATGACGCACCAGCCCCATGCCGGCCAGGCTTTTGCCCGACGGGTTCACGGGCGAGGGCCACTCACCCTCCAGCATGGCCGGATCAATATCATCGGGCGCCCGATTGACATCGATATAGGAGCGCGGAAAAAGCGCGCAGAGATAGGTTGCCCCGAAATCCGGCACCATGTTGAACAGCTCGTCCACATGGGTATCCTCTGCCTGACGCAGCAGCGGCAGCGGGCAGACAAAATTGAAATCGGCCGGGTAGCGGGTGCCACTGTGCGGCGAATCGAAGAGGACCGGAATCGGCGCACCGACCGGATCATGCCGGACGACGACATCGTCGATTACCAGACTCATCGGCGCTCTCTCGGGCTCAAGGGGCAGGCTCCGCCTAACGGACACGGAAGGCAGGGAAACTTGCCATCCGTCTTTCATCAAACTGTCTTGGACCCTATACAGTCAAGACCGTCCCCCGTCGAGGGACAAGCCGTCATGCCAGACCGGCGCACGGGACCGCAAACCCATGATGCAAAAGGCAGTTGCGGATGAAGAGCCTTCCACCCGTCTGCGTGCCACCGCCCGATATATCCCGCCATCAGGCAGGCAATCGGGGCATTCCTTATGTCTGGCAGTTCGACAGCGTGCATCCAGGCCCGCATGTCGCCCTGGTGGCTCTGATACACGGCAATGAATATGCTGGCGCCATTGTGCTGGATCAGTTGCTGCGATGCAACATCCGCCCCTGCCAGGGCCGGCTGAGCCTGATCTTCGCCAATGTATCGGCCTTTCAGCAGTTCGATCCGCGCTACCCCGCCCAATCCCGCTATGGGGAAGAGGATATGAACCGGGTCTGGGCGCCGGAACGGCTGACGGGTCCGGCCCGCACGGCAGAACAGGCCCGCGCCCAGACCCTGTGGCCGATATTGGCCACGGCCGACCGGGTGCTGGACCTGCATTCCATGCTGCATGATCCCATTCCCCTGATGCTGGCCGGGCGCAGCGCCGCTGCGGCCGCCCTGGCGCGGGAACTGGGGCTGCCCGGCTGGATCGTGGCCGACCAGGGCCATGCCGATGGCAGCCGGCTGATCGACCATCCGCAATTTCAGGGCGGCCATGCCCTGGCGCTGCTGGCGGAATGCGGCCAGCATTGGGCCGCCGATACGCTTGCCACCGCCTGGGCCATCACCGCCCGGTTTCTGGACATGTGCGGCGTGGTGGCAAAACCCGCGCTGGCCCCATGGCTGCCATCCGGCCCGCAGCCGCCGCCAAGGCTTGTCCGGGTGACGGAAACCATTACCGTAGGCAGCGAGCAGTTCCGTTTCGTAAGGGAAATGAACGGCATGGAGATCATCCCCGCCGCCGGCACCCTGATCGCGCAGGATGGCGACCGCGCCATCCGTACCCCGCATGATGATTGCGTGCTGATCATGCCCAGCCGCCTGCCGGCCATCGGCCATACCGCCGTGCGGCTGGGCATGATCGAGAGATGAGCGCCGCCAGCACCAAGCCTGCCCGGCGCGGCATTCCCGGCCGCGCCTTTTTCACCGCCCTGTGCCTGGGGGCCGGGGGTGGCTATCTGTTCTTTCGGCTGCATGTGCCGCTGGCCTTCATGCTGGGAGCCATGCTGGCCACCACCATCGCGGCTTTGTCCCGCTTGCCGGTGGGCATTCCGCCGGCGCTGCGCAGCTGGATGGTGGCGGTGCTGGGCATCATGCTGGGCAGCGCCTTCCGCCCCTCCCTGCTCTCCCATATCGGGGAATGGGGCTATAGTCTGGCGGGGCTGGGACTCTATATCGTGATCTGCGCCAGTGCCGGCCTGTTCTATCTGAAAAAGGCCGCCGGTTATGACCGGGTGACGGCCTATTTCTCCGCCATGCCCGGCGGTTTCAATGAAATGGTCATGATGGGTGGGGCGATGGGCGGCGATGACCGCACCATTGCGCTGGGCCACAGCCTGCGGGTCATGCTGGTGGTGCTGACCATCCCCTTCGCCTTTCAGGCCCTGCCCGGCTATGACCCGGCCGGGCGGGACTGGAGCCTGCGCGGCCTGGGCCCCGGTCTGCTGGACCTGCCCTGGCAGGATTATGCCATGATGGCGCTCTGTGCCGCCGGCGCCCCGCTGGCCAAGCGGCTGCGGGTGCCGGCGGGGATGCTGGTCGGCCCGATGCTGTTGAGCGCTGCCCTGCATCTGGCCGGCATGATGTCCGGCAAGCCGCCGGGCCTGCTGGTGGCGGCGGCGCAGGTGGTGATCGGGGCCAGCATCGGCGCCCGCTTCGCCAGCGTTCCGCTGGTACAGATCGCCCGCACCTTGCTGGTCGCCATCGGGCTGACCATCCTGCTGCTGTCGGTGACGCTGGTGATGGCGACGCTGCTGCATTTGCTGACCGGGCTGCCCCTGCCGGGGCTGATCCTGGCCTATGCGCCGGGCGGGCTGGCGGAGATGAGCCTGGTGGCCCTGTCGCTGCACGCCGACGTGGCCTTCGTCGCCACCCATCATATTGTGCGCATCATGCTGATCGTGCTGCTGGCCCCACCCGCCTTCCACCTCTGGCGCCGCTGGGCGGAGAGGCGGGGTGCTCCTCCATCACGATAGGGCCGTGACCTGCCAGCAGGCAGCCGTGAACAGCACCTTCTCTGCCTGGATAAAGGGGGCGAAGGCATTCAGCAGGTGGGCCAGTACATCCTGCCGCCGGTTGGGCTCCAGCCCCTCCATCACCCGCCCCAAAGCACCGAAGCGGGTGAGATATGTTGGCAGCTGATCCGTCGGCAGGCTGCATTCCACATCAACCGGCGCGATGTCGATCCCGCCCCAGCCGGAGTCGCGCAAAATACCCAGCACATGGTCACGGTCGGCGAAGGCGAACTGGCCGGGGGCACCGGGCCGTCGGGGCGGCAATGTCGGCAAAAGGGGGGCTGCCACCTGTTCGGCCAGGGTCATGAAGCTGTTTTCCGCCACCCCGCGCCAGGCAAAGAAATGCAGCGCGCCCCCCGGCCGTGTGGCCCGGCGCAGATTGGCGAAGGCCGCCACCGGCTGACCAAAGAACATCACCCCAAAGCGCGACACCACCCTGTCAAAGCCAGCGGCGGTGAAATCATGGCTTTCCGCATCGGCCAGCAGGAAGCGCGCCGCCACACCAGCAGCAGATCGGCGCGCCTCCGCCGCGGCCAACATGAGGGCGGAAATATCAATACCCGTCACCGCGTCCACCGACTGCAGCTTGGCTAAAGCCAGGGTGACGGCACCGGTGCCGCACCCGACATCCAGCACCCGTTCCCCCTGCCGCACCGCCACGGCGGCGACCAGCCGTTCCTGGAACGGGTGCAGCATATGATCCATCATCGCCTGCCCCTCTACCCAGGCGCGGCCCGCCGCGCCATTCCAGAGCTGTGCCTGATCTTCTCCAGGACCAGGGGATGGGGCTGCTTTCTCGGTCATTCTGATCTCCCTTCACTTGCCAAACCTGTTGGAATGGCAACATGCTGCCACTTGAAGTTCACTTGAGGTCAAGGGGCGATTTCATGCTGCTGGATATTGGCGAGGTGGCGCGGAAATCCGGCCTGAGCCCGGCCACCCTGCGCTTTTACGAAGAAAAGGGCCTGATCGCCCCCGTGGGACGCCGGGGTCTGCGCCGGCTTTACGAACCTGTGGTGCTGGAACGGCTGGCGCTGGTGGCGCTGGGCCGTGCCGCCGGTTTCACCCTGGCGGAAATCGGCCCCATGCTGGGGGACGATGGCGTCCCCGCCCTGAACCGGCAGATGTTGGCCGATAAGGCCGACGCACTGGACCGCACCATTGCCCGGCTGATGGCCATGCGCGACGGTTTACGCCATGCCGCCGCCTGCCCAGCCCCCCGCCATATGGAATGCCCCACCTTCCGGCGGATCCTGGATGCGGCGGCCCATGGATTCTTCAGCCGGGACAAGGCGGAGACGGCCCCCTTCTGATCGCTCCCACGACATTGGTCGGGGACGGCAATGGTTTGTTGAGCAGCGGGATTGCCGGCTCCCAGCACCCGCGCTACCATCAATTCAATATATCGATCGGAACGAACCGGCCCCGGCCGGCATAACGTGACCGGCAAAGGGAGGGCGGCTGGATGAAGCAATCCGACGGCAATCAATCATGCCTGCGGGGGCGCCATGCGTGTACGTAGCCCCCAGGATCTGGTGGGCGGCATCGCGCTGATCGCGCTGGCCGCCCTGGCATTTTCGCAAATCGGCGATCTGCGCTTTGGCACCGCCTCACGCATGGGACCGGGTTATTTCCCCACCGTGCTGGCCGCCCTGACCGGGTTGGTCGGGCTGGTGCTGGCCGTCCGCTCGCTGGTGCTGGACGGGCATGGGCTGGAAAGCCTGAACCTGCGGCACGGGCTGCCGCTGCTGGGGGCCATCCTGGTTTTCGGGCTGACCATCCGGCCGCTGGGTCTGGTGCTGGCGTCCGGCCTGCTGTTCCTGGTCAGTGCCTTTGCCTCGCCGGAACTGAAATGGCGGGAAACGCTGGTGGCGTCGGTCGTGCTGATCGGGCTGGCGGTGCTGCTGTTCGTGGTCCTGCTGGACCTGCCCTTCCCCGTCTGGCCGCGGATGTGAGCCCATGGATAGCGTCTTTTCCAACCTGGCGCTGGGGTTCAGTGCGGCGGGCACGCCCACCAACCTGGCGCTTTGCTTCATCGGGGCCTTGGTCGGCACGCTGATCGGCGTGCTGCCGGGGCTGGGCCCCATCGCCACCATCGCCATCCTGCTGCCCATCACCTTCAGCCTGGACCCGCTGGGCGCGCTGATCATGCTGGCCGGCATCTATTATGGTGCGCAATATGGCGGCAGCACCACGGCCATTCTGGTGAATATGCCGGGGGAAACCAGTTCGGTCGTCACCACGCTGGACGGGCACCAGATGGCCCGCCAGGGCCGCGCCGGTCCGGCGCTGGCCATCGCTGCCCTGGGTTCCTTCTTCGCCGGCACCGTTGCCACCTTTCTGGTGGCCCTGTTCGGGCCGATTCTGGCGAGCTTTGCACAGAATTTCGGCCCGCCGGAATATTTCGCCCTGATGCTGACGGGGCTGATCGGCGCCATCGTGCTGGCCAGCGGATCGGTGCTGAAGGCGGTGGCGATGGTGATTGTCGGGCTGCTGCTGGGCTGTGTGGGATCGGATATCGAAACCGGTGAACAACGCCTGACCCTGGGCATCGCCCAGATCGCGGAGGGGATCAATTTCACCACGCTGGCCGTGGGCCTGTTCGGTGTGGCGGAAATCCTGCGCAATCTGGAGAAGACCCAGGACCGCACCATTCTGGGGGCGAAGATCACCGGGCTGATGCCCACCTGGGCCGATATCAAACAGAGCATCATGCCGGTGCTGCGCGGCACTGGCATCGGCTCCGTGCTGGGCATCCTGCCCGGAAACGGGGCCGTGCTGGCGCCCTATGCCAGCTATACGCTGGAAAAGAAAATCTCCCGCACGCCACAGCGTTTCGGCAAGGGTGCCATTGAAGGTGTGGCCGGGCCGGAAAGCGCCAATAATGCCGGGGCGCAGACCAGCTTCATCCCGCTGCTGACGCTGGGCATCCCCCCCAACGCGGTGATGGCGATGATGGTGGGGGCCATGACCATTCAGGGCATCGTGCCCGGCCCTGCGGTGATGACTGAAAACCCCACCTTGTTCTGGGGCATGATTGCCAGCATGTGGATCGGCAATCTGATGCTGGTCATCATCAACCTGCCGCTGGTCGGTGTCTGGGTGCGGTTGCTGAAGGTGCCCTATCGCATCCTGTTCCCGGCCATCCTGATGTTCTGCTGCATCGGGGTTTATTCCATCAATTCGTCGGGGATCGAGGTGATGCTGGTCGCCCTGTTCGGGGCGGTCGGCTACTTCCTGGTCAAGCATGGGTTTGAGCCGGCGCCCCTGCTGCTGGCCTTCGTGCTGGGCCCCTTGATGGAGGAGAACCTGCGCCGGTCCTTCCTGATCGCCCGCGGCGACCCGATGATTTTCGTCAACCGCCCGCTCTCGGCCTTCCTGCTGCTGGTGGCGGTAGGGCTGCTGATTCTGGTGCTGCTGCCCGCCATCCGCAAACGCCGGGAGGAGGTGTTCCACGAAGAAGAGTGAAGCGTAACGCCCATCCCCAAACGCAATAACGACAGAACCAATCCCTGGGAGGAAATAACCATGCGTTTCAGCACCCTTGCCGTCACCGCCTTCGCCCTGGCCCTGGGCTCTGCCCCCGCCCTGGCAGAGAATTTCCCAAGCCGCCCCGTCACCATGGTGGTGCCCTTTTCCGCTGGCGGGCCGACGGATACGGTGGCCCGCCTTGTCGCCCAATCGATGAGCCAGACGCTGGGCCAGCAGGTGATTGTGGAAAATGTCGGCGGGGCCGGCGGCACCATCGGGGCCGGTCGGGTGGCCAAGGCCGATCCGGATGGCTATACGATTCTGCTGCACCATATCGGGCAGGCGACATCCGCCACGCTCTATCGCAAGCTGGCCTATGATCCGAAAACGGATTTCGCCCCTATCGGGCTGGTCACCGATGTGCCGATGACCATCGTGGCCAAAAAGGACTTTCCGGCCAAGGATCTGAAGGAACTGGTGGCCTATGTGAAGGCCAACCCGGACAAGGTGACGCTGGCCAATGCCGGCGTGGGCGCCGCCTCCCACCTGTGTGGCATGTTGTTCATGCAGGCCCTGCAAACCCCCCTGACCACGGTGCCGTACAAGGGCACCGGTCCCGCCATGAATGATCTGGTCGGCGGTCAGGTGGATTTGATGTGCGACCAGACCACCAACACCACCGGCCAGATCAAGGGTGGGGCGGTCAAGGCCTATGCCGTCACCACCCCCACCCGCGTCGCCTCACTGCCCGACCTGCCCACCACGCGGGAGGCCGGTTTGCCGGGGGTGGAGGTGGCGGTATGGCACGGGCTTTACGCGCCGAAGGGCACGCCGGATGCCGTGGTGACCAAGCTGAACGCGGCGCTGAAGGTGGCGTTGAAGGATGCAACGGTGAAGCAGCGCTTCGCCGAGCTGGGCACCGAACCGGTGGCGGAGGCGCGCGCCACGCCCAAGGCGCTGGGTGATTTCGTGGGGACGGAGATCGACCGCTGGCGCCCGCTGATCCAGGCGGCGGGGGTTTATGCGGATTGAGGCTAAATCGATCAGCGCCCGCCCGGCGCATGGGGGAACACAAAATCGCCCTGGATCGGTCACGATCAAGGGCGATTGCCATCAGTTTGTTCTTTCCGTGCCGGCTTCGACAAAGCAGAGCGCGTTGCCTGACGGGTCGGTGCAATGGAAGCTGCGCTCGCCGGAGGGCTCCACAATAATATCGCTGGGCGTGTCGCTGCCTGCCGCCAAGACACGCTGGCGGAATTCCTTCAGATCATGCACGGCGAAACAGACGGGTTCAGAGAGGGGAATGGGCATCCCGCCGGCCACCTGCCGGCAATCCAGCCGCACCTGTCCCACCTCGAACGAATGGCGGTCGGGGGCCACACGGGTGCCGGCCTGGGCCAGAACGGTGCCATAGAAACGGGCGGCGCTTTCCACCGACGCGACCGGCAAAGTCACCCTGAACAGACGCATGATGCCTCCATAAAACAAGGGGTGGCGATCTTCCCGATAGCAGATGGGGGCGACATAGCCCCGACACCATGGTTGTGGCTGGGAAATTTCGGGGGCAGGCGAGGGAAGGGGGAGTTTACGCAAGCATCTGTCGCAGACCAGCCTTACAACGATCATGTGTTGCGCGGCCGCACTGCGACATGGCAGAAGAATGGCAGGTTCCATTGCCAATCGTCCGGGTAAAGTCACATGCAGAAATTCACCCAGCTTACCGGTGTTGCCGCCCCGCTGCGGCTGATGAATGTCGATACCGACATGATCATTGCTGCCGAATATCTGAAGACGATCCAGCGCACCGGGCTGGGTGCCGGCCTGTTCGCCTCCATGCGCTTCAAGGACGGGCAGGAAGTGGCCGATTTCGTGCTGAACAAGCCGGCCTACCGCAATGCCTCTATCCTGATCGCCGGCGACAATTTCGGCTGCGGCTCCTCGCGCGAACATGCGCCCTGGGCTTTGGCTGATTTCGGCATCCGCTGCGTCATCGCCCCCAGCTTCGCCGACATCTTCTTCAATAACAGCTTCAAGAACGGCATCCTGCCGATCCCGATGCCGGTGGACATTGTCGAGAAGCTGATGGCCGCCGCCGATAATGGCGCCAATGCCACGTTCACCGTCGATCTGGAAACCCAGCAGATCACCCTGCCGGATGGGGAGAAGATCGGCTTTGACGTGGAGCCGTTCCGCCGCGAATGCCTGCTGAATGGCTGGGACGATATCGGCCTGACGCTGCGCAACGCGCCGTCGATCGATGCGTTCGAAGCATCGAACAAGCAGTCCCAGCCCTGGCTCTGGGCTTCGGCCTCCTGACCTTGCGCCGAAGGGTCCAAAGGGCGGCTGCCGTCACACTTGGCGGCAGCCGCCAATCGGTTTAGAACTCCGGGCAGCCCAGTAGGGGCTGTCCTTCATCATGCCTATTCATTCGAGGGGTTTTCCGTCATGTCGAAGCGTTCGCTGCTGCTGCTGCCGGGCGATGGTATCGGTCCTGAAGTCATGCGCCAGCTGCGGCGTGTGATCGACTGGTACGGCCGCAAGCGCGGGGTGGAGTTCCAGCTTGAGGAAGGTCTGGTCGGCGGCTGCTCCTACGACGCGCATGGCACGCCCCTGACGGATGAGACCATGGCTCGCGCCCTGGCGGTGGATGCCGTGATCCTGGCCGCCGTGGGTGGCCCGAAATGGGAAAATCTGGGCTTTGACAAGCGCCCGGAAGCAGGCCTGCTGCGTCTGCGCAAGGAAATGGGCCTGTTTGCCAACCTGCGCCCGGCCCAGGTGTTCGACGCGCTGGTGGATGCCAGCACGCTGAAGCCGGAAGTGGTGCGCGGCCTGGATATCATGATCGTGCGCGAACTGACCGGTGGCGTTTATTTCGGGGAGCCGCGCGGCATCATCGATCTGCCGAATGGCGAACGTCGCGGCATCAACACCCAGGTCTATGACACGCACGAAATCCACCGTGTTGCTCGCGTGGCCTTTGAGCTGGCGCGCAAGCGCGGCAACAAGGTCTGCTCTTCCGACAAGGGCAATGTGATGGAGTCGGGCCTGCTGTGGCGTCAGGAAGTGAACGCCCTGCACAAGGCCGAATATCAGGATGTGGAACTGTCCCACATGCTGGCCGACGCTGCTGCCATGCAACTGGTGCGCAACCCCAAGCAGTTCGACGTGATCGTCACCGACAATCTGTTCGGCGACATCCTGTCGGACGAGGCGTCCATGCTGACCGGTTCCATCGGGATGCTGCCGTCGGCCTCTCTGGGGGCGGTGGATGCGCAGGGCAAGCGCAAGGCCCTGTATGAGCCGGTGCATGGTTCCGCCCCGGACATTGCCGGCCGCGATCTGGCCAACCCGATTGCCATGTTCCTGTCCTTCGCCATGGCGCTGCGCTGGTCGTTCGACCTGCAGGAAGATGCCGACATTCTGGAAAACGCGGTGCAGAACGTGCTGGGCACCGGCCTGCGCACCGGTGACATCATGCAGCCGGGCATGGCCAAGGTGTCCACCTCCGTCATGGCCGACAGCATCCTGCGCGAAATGGACAAGCTAATCGCCGCCTGAGCGGGCCGGGATCGTTTGTGATGGAAGAGATCGGCATCCGTGCGGCGACCCGTGCGGATGCCGATGTTGTTTGTGCCCTGCTGGCCGCCCTTTCGGCGGAAGAGGGAATGGAACCGCCGGCCCTGACCCCGGCCTTGTTCCGGCAACAGGGGTTCGGTGTCGATCCGCTGTTCACCTGCCTGCTGGCTGACCGCCGGGCCTGCGTGGCCGGGGTGGCCCTGCTGACACGGGGATATGACAGCCAATCGGCCAGGGCTGGGCTGGTGCTGGAAAATCTCTATGTCGAGCCGTTGGCCCGCCGGGCCGGGGTGGGCCGCGCCTTGGTGGGGGCCTCTGCCCGGCTGGTGCTGAATCGCGGGCTGGGCTGGCTTTCCTGGCATATGCGCCCGGTCAATCTGCGCGCCGCCCTGTTCTATCGCAGCATCGGGGCCGATGCCGAGACCGTGACGCTGATGGGGATCAGCGGTGACGGGCTGCGTCGACTTGCTGTTTGCGACGGCATATGAAACCCCTGTTCCATTGTGGGGCGGTCGATTGGAATGAAATTTCGTCTTTCTCTTTCTGTTATCCCGATTGTAATAAAAATTGGATAAAGCTGCTGCCGCTCTGGTTGTGGTTGTGTTGTCTTATGCCCTAATGTAGAACTAGTGTGCTAGATGATCTACTTATAGGGGAGGAGGATGGCGCGCAGATATTGGTTCCGTTCCAAGCGGTCCGGGCCCGGCATCACGCCCGCCACTTGGGAGGGCTGGGCGCTGGTGGTGGGGCTGGTGGTGGTTGCCTTGGGGGGGGTGGCGTTGATCTCTTATTACGTCCCCTTTCCACCCGGCCCCTGGCGTTTCTTCGGACCGCTCGCCTTTCTGCTGCCGCTGCTGGCTCTGTTCTTCTGGATCACCGACCGGCATACGGGCGGGGATTGATGGCGGTCGGCCCTTTGGCTGGCGGCCTGGACTTCCACGCTGATATGAAAAGGGCGCCCGCTGGGGCGCCCTTTCATCATTCGGCGGGAACCTGGGGCGCTTCGTGGAAGCGCCTTTCCTGCTCCTCGATCAAGCGCCGCACCGTACCAATCGGCTGTACCCCCTGGGCAAACAGGCTGTAGAGCACCGGTGTGACGAAGAGGGAGATCAGCGTGCCGACACTGACCCCGCCGACGATCACCCAGCCGATGGCCATGCGGCTTTCCGCGCCCGCCCCATCGGCCAGCGCCAGGGGCAGTGCCCCGAAGACGGTGGCGATGGAGGTCATCAGGATGGGGCGTAGACGCAGGGCCGATGCCTCCACCACCGCTTCCAGCAGGGCCTTGCCCTCCTCGCGCAGCTGGTTGGCGAACTCCACAATCATGATGGCGTTCTTGGCAATCAGGCCGATCAGCATGATCAGGCCGATCTGCGTATAGGTGTTCAGCGACATGCCGGTCAGCTGGATGGCCAGCACCCCGCCAAAGCCGGCGGGCAGCACCGACACCAGGATCATGGCCGGCAGGCGGAAATTCTCAAACTGGGCGGCCAGCACCAGGAAGGCCACCAGCATGGCCATGCCCAGGGCAAAGTAAATGGCGCTGGAGGCTTCCAGCTGCAGCCGGGCGGCCCCTTCAAAGCTGACCCGCGCTTCCGGCGGCAGGGCCTCCGCCGCGGCCTGCTGCACCGCCTTGATGGCATCACCCATGGGGGTGCCGTTGGTCAGGTTGGCGGTGATGGTGATCGACCGCAGCCGGTTATAGCGGTTCAGCTCCGTCGGGGCGGCAATGTCATGGATCTGGATCAGGTTGGCCAGCGGCACCAGCTGGCTGGTGCCGCTGGCATTGCCGCCGCGCACGAAGATATTGTTCAGGTCACGCGGATTGGCGCGGTCGCCGCTATTGGCGCGCAGCACCACATCATATTCCTCGCCCCGGTCCAGATAGCGCGTCACCTCGCGCTCGCCCAGCATGGTTTCCAGGGTGCGGCCGATGATGGTGACGGGCACCCCCAGATCGGCCGCCCGGTCGCGGTCCACCGTCACCCGCAACTGAGGCTTGGTCTCGTCATAATTGGCCTGGAAGCCGGTCAGGCCAGGATATTCCCGCAGCCGTTCGATCAGCATGTCGCGCCACTCGGCCAGTTCTTCGAACGTGTTGCCGCCGATAACGACCTGCAGCTGGTTGGCATTGCCCCCGCCGCCGCCCAGGCCCGACGGCAGCACAACATTGATGCGGGCACCGGGAATGGCATCCAGCTTGGGTGTGATTTCCGCCACCAGGGCCTGCACGGAGCGGCTGTTGGCGGGTCGCTTGTCCCAGGTGGGGGAGCGGGCGATCACCATGGCCCGGTTGACGCCGGCACTGCCGCCCCAGCCGGGATTGACGATGGTCAGCGTATTATCCAGTTCCCGCGATTGCAGATAGGGGCGCAGCACCGCCTCCACTTCCGCCACCTCCTGGTTGGTGAACTCCACGCTGGCGCCTTCCGGCGCGGTGATACTGATGCGGAACTGGCCGCGATCCTCCGTCGGTGCCAGTTCCGACGGCAACGCCAGGGCGATCAGCCCGGTCAGCACCAGGGAACCCGCCAGCAGGGCCAGTACCAGCACCCGCGCGGCCAGGGCGCCGCGCAGCAGGGCGCGATAGCCCTGCGTCACCCGATCCAGCACCCGCTCCGTATAGCGGAACAGGCCGCGCGGCGCCGCATGGCCCTTCAGCAGCTTGGAACAGAGCATGGGCGACAGGGTGAGCGCCACCACGCAGGAAAAGCCGATGGCGGCCATCAGGGCGACGGCGAATTCGCGGAACAGGCGGCCCTGATCGCCGGCCAGCATCGACAAAGGCGCGATTACCGCCAGCAACACCAGCGTGGTGGCAATCACTGCAAAGCCGATCTGCCGCGCCCCGCGATAGGAGGCCAGCAGCGGCGGTTCCCCCTCCTCAATCCGGCGGGAGATATTTTCCACCACGATGATGGCATCATCCACCACCAGACCCACGGCCAGCACAAAGGCCAGCAGGGTCAGCACATTGATGGAAAAGCCCATGGCCGCCATCACGCCAAAGGCGGCCACCATGGAAACCGGGATGGCGACAACGGGAATGATGGTGGCGCGCAGGGTGCGCAGGAACATCCAGACCACCAGCACCACCAGCCCGACGGCCACGGCAATGGCGTGGAACACCTCATAGATGGACTGACCAATGAAGGCGGCATCGTCATGCCTTACCTCCAGGATCATGCCCGCCGGCAAATTGGCCTGGAACTGGGCCAGCAGCGCGCGCACGCCCTGCGACACGTCCATCGTGTTGGCGGTGGATTGGCGGACAATGCCCATGCCGACAGCGGCCGACCCGTTGATGCGGAAATCGGAACGGTCGTCGCGGGCCGCAACCTCCACCCGTGCCACATCGCCGACGCGGACCTGATTCATGCCATCCTGGCGGATCAGGATGCGGGCGAACTGTTCGGGGCGGTTCAGCCGCGTATCGGTGCGCACGGTGAATTCGCGCTGCTGGCTTTCGATGCGACCGGCGGGCAGCTCGGCATTCTCCCGCCGGATGGCATCTTCAATATCCTGCACCGTCACCCCGCGCGCCGCCATGGCGTTGCGGTCCAGCCAGACGCGCATGGCGAATTCCCGCGACCCGCTGATGCGGACAGAGGCCACACCCGGCACCGTGGCCAGCGCATCCTGATAATAGCGGCGGACGAAATCCGTCAGCTCCAGCTGGTCCATGCCCTGGGCGCGCAGGGAAATCCACATGATCGGGTTGCTGTCGGCATCGACCTTGCTGATTTCCGGTGTATCCGCCTCTTGCGGCAGATTCTCGGCAATGCGGCCCACGCGGTCGCGCACATCATTGCTGGCGCTGTCAATATCGCGGTCGATATCGAACTCCACCGAGACGGAGGAGGAACCTTCGCGCGACCGGGATCGGATGGTCTTGATCCCCTCGATCCCGTTGATCACGCCTTCGATCCGTTCGGTGATTTCATTATCCACCACCTCCGCGCTGGCACCGGGATAGTTGGTGGAGATGGAAACGACGGGATAATCGATCTTCGGCAGCTCGCGCACCGGCAGCTTCTCATAGCCCAGCACACCGAACACAACCAGCATGGCGCTGATCACGAAGGCAAGCACCGGGCGCTGGATCGAGAGGTCGGAGAGCACCATGGCAGGCGTAGCCCCTGGATTGACATCAAGTAGGACAGGGCGCCCGTGGCGCCGACGAAAAACAAATCGGTTGGGCGGTGGCCTCAGCTGGGCCGGGCTGCCGCCTGCGGCACATCACTGCCGCCGCTGATTTTGGCATTGACCGGCAGGCCTTCGCGCACCTTCTGGGTGCCACGGGTGATGATCAACTCACCGCCCTGCAGGCCCTGGGCCGCTTCCACATTGCCGCCGGACCGGGCACCGATGGTGATTTCCTGGCGCTGCACCTTGCCATCGACCACCAGATAAACGAACTGGCGGTCGCCGACCGGCACCAGCGCTTCTTCCGGCACCAGCACCACATTGGCGCGGTTTTCCAGGGTCAGGCGCACGGTCATGAACATGCCGGGGTGCAGATGGCCATCCGTATTGGGCAGGCGGGCCAGGGCTGCCAGGGTGCGGGTGACGCTGTCGATGCGGGTATCCACCGCCGACAGCGTGCCCTGGAAGGCCTGACCCGGATAGACATTGCTGCTGGCCGCGATCTCCATGCCCAGGCGCAGTTGCGGCAGGGCCACCTCCGGCACGGTGAATTCCAGCTTCATCACGCTGGTATCATCCAGCGTGGTCACCGGCGTGCCCGGCTGCACCAGGGCACCGGGGCTGACCTGACGCAGGCCGGTGACCCCGCTGAACGGCGCGCGGATGGTCAGATCCTGCAACCGGGCCTGGGCGGCGCGTACCGATGCCTCCGCGCCCTGGAGCTGCAGGTTCAGCTCATCCACCTTCGCCTGGGCGATGGCCTGGCGCGGCAAAAGCGCCTTGGACCGTTCCAGCAGCTGGGCGGCATTGCGGCGCGTCGCCTCCGCCACCGCCAGATTGGCGCGGACTTCCGTGTCGTCCAGTTCCAGCAGCACATCGCCGGCGGAGAGCTTTTGGCCTTCCTGGAAACGGATGGTGCGCACCAGGCCGGCGGTTTTGGCGGTCACCGTCACCGCCTCATTGGCGCGCAGGGTGCCCACGGCATCGAAAACGACCTTGATCTCCCCCCGCCCGACGCGGGTGGCCACCACATCCACCGGGCGGGCGGCAACCTGGCTGGTGCCTTCAGTACGGCCGGAACCGGTGACATACCAGATGCCGCCCCCCAGGGCGACCAGGGCAATGGCGGTGGCGATCTGAAGGTGAAGACGCATAATCCTTTTTCCGTTCTTT
Organism: Niveispirillum sp. SYP-B3756; assembly: GCF_009495745.1. GTDB lineage: Bacteria > Pseudomonadota > Alphaproteobacteria > Azospirillales > Azospirillaceae > Niveispirillum. Next base: position 417,092 of record NZ_WIDQ01000001.1, on the reverse strand, counting down.
CGCAGGACGGCCGGTCAGGAAGGGCGACCCAGCGTCAATAGGACAATGAAAGGGACATCTTAACCCGCCGACGGGCGGGAGAACCGGCTAAAATGACATGGCCGAGCGACCGGCGTGGCAATGGTGCCGACGGCCGCCATTCGCTTGAACTGGCTTGCAGATTAGGAGTTAGTGTCTCCCCCCCGGCTCATCTACCGTGGAATTGTTACGGCATTGTAACTGATGGCGCTGCGCGACACTCTTTTACAATTAAGCCGGATTTGCCTGCCCTTGATCAGGATCAGGCTGCACTGGATGTCTTGCTGGAGCGTGAACGGGTGATTTCCCACAGGAAAGCCCGGTCCACCGCCGGGTAGCGCGACGGCATCTCCCGTTCGATCTTGTCCATCAGTTCTCGCGCAGCGGGTTTGCCGTTGGCTTCCTCATACAACAGGAACCAGGCGGCATAGGTCCGCCCCTGGATGCGCGGGTCAGCATCATCCGCCAGCGCCGGCAGAACCCAGTAGCCGAAACGCCCATCCGCGCTTTCCCCGACAAAGGGCAACCGCGTTACAGAAAGACGAAGGCGGGGGGCTGTCATGATGCGGGGCAGATCGGTCCGGGGCGGGGAAGAGGATAGGAGGGAAAAATGGGTGACAAAATGGAAATGGATGGATGTTGTTAACTTCTGGTTCACAAGTAATCGTGCTCAAGATGTATTATAACACTATAGACGGTGACGCACAGTCTGCAATCGTCTTCATGTGTGGTGATCGATAAATGTACGAAAGGTTATATCAGCCGGCTGGCGGACACGGGTGGCGCAACAAGGCACCGCCGGGATCAACCTGGGCGACCGTATTCTATCGGGGGGGGCGGACTTCTGGCCGCCCAGCGGCGGTTCGGCGTGGAACCACAACACGGAAGAGAATTTTCCAAGCCAGCGGTCAGCCGCTGTCGTGTGGTCAAAGGCCGGACGGATCGCCCCCGGCCGGGGTGACATGGGGTCAGCCGGGCCGGGGGGATCAGGACAGGGAGCGTGGCGGCCGGATCAGTGGCCGTGGCCGCCGGCGGCCTTGCTTTCCTCGGTCTGGATATAGAGGCGGCTGCAATAGGGGCAGGTGACCTGACCCGTGGGGGTGAGCGGCAGATAGACCAGCGGGTGGCCCAGCGCCCCGCCACCGCCATCGCAGCCGACGGTATCATCGTCGATGTAGATGGTTTCCAGCGGCTGCATGGGACGTTCCTTTGGATGATGGTGATCACAGATGCGATTTCGCGGCCGCATCATACTACTGGCCGCCATTTGCGCAATGGGCAGGAAGCGGGCGGGATGAATGCATGGAAGCTGCCCCTGCCCCTTGCGCATAAATTGACCCTGCCTGCGGGCGGGTGTAACCCAAGGGCACGCCCGCCCGGTCCCTTTGCCTTGATCCAGGATATGATCGACATGCCCGACAGTGTAAGCCGGACCCTTGCCGCCGATCCGTCCGGCAGCCTGCCCGAAGCCGCCATTGATATCCGCGATCTGCGCAAGACCTATCGCGGCACTGGCAAGGCCCCGCCGAAGGAAGCGCTGAAGGGCATCAACCTGTCCGTGCCGCGCGGGTCCATCTATGGTCTGCTGGGGCCGAATGGCGCGGGCAAGAGTACGACGATCAACATCCTGGCCGGGCTGGTGAACAAGACTGGCGGCACGGCTGCCATCTGGGGCATCGATATCGACCGGCATCCCCGCTCGGCGCGGGCCGCCATCGGCATCGTGCCGCAGGAACTGAACCTGGACCCTTTCTTCACCCCGCGTGAAATCCTGGACCTGCAGGCCGGGCTCTATGGGGTGCCCAAGGCGGAACGCCAGACCGACCGGCTGTTGGAAGCGGTGGGGTTGAAGGACAAGGCCAATGCCTATGCCCGCACCCTGTCGGGCGGGATGCGTCGCCGGCTGATGGTGGCCAAGGCCATGGTCCATGCCCCGCCCGTGCTGGTGCTGGATGAGCCGACGGCCGGCGTGGACGTCGAACTGCGGCAAAGCCTGTGGGCCTATGTGCGCGAATTGAATCAGGCCGGCACCACCGTGGTGCTGACCACGCATTATCTCGAAGAAGCCCAAGAGCTGTGTGACACCATCGCCATTGTCAATCATGGTCAGGTGGTGGCCTGCGAATCGAAGGAGGCCCTGCTGGGCCGTATCGATGCCAAGGAAATGGTGGTGACGCTGGAAGCACCGCTGGCAGCGATGCCCGGCGAGCTGGCGGGCTATGATGTCAGCCTGCCGAATCCGCAGCGGCTGGTGGTGCGCTATCGCCCCAGCCAGACGCGGGTGGCCGACCTGCTGGGCGCCATGGCGGCCGCTGGCCTGTCGGTGAAGGATCTCTCCATCGTTGAAAGCGATCTGGAGGATGTGTTCCTGCAGCTTACCCGTGCGCCTGCCACGGATGCTGACTATCGTTGAAGCCGGCCGGCTGCGGCCGGGCCTGTTGATCCGGCTGCTGGCACTGCTGGGCTGTCTTTTGGTCAGCGGCTGTGCCGGCACCTATCAACCGATGGGGCCGGCGCGCACGCCGCCGGCCCTGGCGGCAGAACGGCTGACCCTGGCCGACGGACTGTCCGTGCCGCTGCGGCGCTGGGAACCGGCGGCTTGGGTGCGGCCGCGCGCCGTCATCCTGGCCCTGCATGGCTTCAATGATTATGGCAACGCCTTCGCCCTGCCGGGCCGTTACTGGGCTGGGCAGGGGATTGTCACCCTGGCCTATGATCAGCGTGGATTCGGCGATACACCCAACCGCGGCATCTGGCCCGGCATCCCCACGTTGCAGGCAGATCTATCTGCCGCCATTGCCGCCGTGCGCGCAGCCTATCCCGATCTGCCGCTTTATGTGTTGGGGGAGAGCATGGGGGGCGCGGTGGTGGCCAGCCGCTTTACCGGCCAACCTTTGCCGGATGGGGTGGCCGGGCTGATTCTGTCCGCGCCCGCCGTCTGGTCACGGTCGACCATGCCCTTTTACCAGCGCTGGGCCCTGGCGCTGGCCGGCTGGACCGTGCCCTGGATGGAGCTGACCCCGCCGCGCGGGCTGAAAATCCAGGCATCCGACAATATCCCCATGCTGGTGGCGCTGGGCCGCGACCCGCTGATGATCCGCGCCACGCGGGTGGATGCGGTGCGCGGGCTGACCGATCTGATGGATCAGGCCATGGCGGCCATGGGCCAGCTGCCGGGCCCCACCCTGGTGATGTATGGCCGGCATGAACAGGTGATTCCGCCGGTCCCGGTAGCCCAGGCCCTGGCCAGCCTGCCCCGGCGCGCCGATATCCGCCCTGTGCGCTATCCGCAAGGCTGGCACATGCTGTTGCGGGATTTGCAGGCGGAGATTGTCTGGCGTGATGTAGCCGCCTTTGTCGGCAACCCAGCCGCCCCGCTGCCCAGCGGGCTGGACGGGGTGCGTACGGAGGCTCCCGGATCATGAGCCCGATTCCTGTCACCCTGATCGCCGATGATTACGCGCTTTCCCCCGGCATCAGCGATGCGGTGCTGGAACTGGCGGCGGCCGGGCGGCTGTCCGGTACGGGGGCCATGGTGCCCAGCCCGCTCTGGCCCGATCATGCGCGCCTTCTGGCCGCTGCCCCCGCCGGCTTCCAGGCCGGGCTGCATCTGACCCTGACCGGCGGCCTGGCGCCGCTGGGCGATCTGGGGCGGCTGGCACCGGCGGGCCAATTGCCGGGGATCGGCCGCTGGATGGGCTGGTCGCTGAGAGGCCGGCTGCGCGATCCAGCCGCTCAGCGGTTGATCGCGGCGGAGATTGCCCGCCAGTTGGACCGGTTTGAGGATGCGCTGGGCCGGGCGCCGGACTTCGTCGACGGGCACCAGCATGTGCATCTGCTGCCCGGCATCCGGGGACCGTTGCTGGATGAAATGGCGCGGCGCTATCCAGCCGGCCGCGTCTGGTTGCGTAATTGCGCGGCGGGGCCGGGTACCATTCTGGCGCGCGGTGTCGCCCCGGCCAAGGCGGGGCTGATCGCCGCCCTGGCCCTGGGGCTGGCGGCGGCAGCGCGCCGTCGCGGCATTCCCACCAACCGTGGCTTCGCCGGGGTCTATGGATTCGACGGGGACTTTCCGGCCCGGATGCGGCGTTTCCTGAAAGGGGCCCGGCCCGGCCTGCTGGTGATGGTACATCCGGGATATCCCGATGAAATTCTGGCCGCCCTGGACCCGTTGACGGAACCGCGACTGGCCGAACTGCATTATCTGGCCAGCCCCACCTTTGCCGATGATCTGACCCGGGCCAATTTGGTTGTAGTGCGCGGCCAAACTATCCCTTTGGGTTAGGCGCTGCCGCGCGACCATGGTAATTATTGATGATATCCTGGAGGGCGTTGGCCGTTTGACGGCCGCTTATTCGCCCGTTCCTGTTGCGCGAAGGTTGCCCCGTTGGAAGTCAATCTCACCCTGTTCGTCGTCGCCCTGCTGTCCGCCATCGGCGTGGTCAGCATCGCGCTCGTCCGGCAGGTGCTGTTCTATTCCAGGCGTGCCCAATTGCTGCGCCAGAAAGAGCGCAACCGCGAACTTCACCGCAAGCAGGAAGAATTGAAGGAAAATTACCGCCAAGCCCAGGAAAGGGTGCGCCAGGCGGAAGTGGACCGCAAGGCCATGGCCAACCAGTTGGTGGAGGCCAAGCGCCGGGTGCAGCAGGCCGAACAGGATAATTACGTCATCGTGCATGAGCTGGGGGAACCGGCGGGTGGCCGCCAGCTGTTTCAGTCCACCATGACGCTGGCCAGCAGCTTCACCATCGGCCAGACGCTGGTGAAGGATTGCAAGCTGCGTAATGTCCGCCATCTGGTGGAAATCTGGGCCGACAATGCCGATGAAGCGGCCAAGATGCTGCGGGCCACCTTCTCAGCCGATGCCGGGTTCAGCCCGTCGCGTCCCATCCCGCCCCCGGCGGGTATCATGGCGGCTGAATAGGGGCGGGGGCGCGGATGTTCATCCATGTCGGCTTGATTCTGCTGATTCTGGTGTCCATCACCTATGCCGCCGCCGTGCTGCGCAAGATCGAAGGGGATGTGGTGCAGCATCAGCGCGACATGCGCACGCTGGAGGAGGAGCATCACCAGCTGGAGGTGGCGTGCAACACATTGGGCGAATTGCTGTCGCAGGTGGGGGATGAACTGGCCAGCGCCCAGGCAGAGGTGATGCGCCTGAGTGATGAGAAGGCGCAGCAGGAAGCAGCCCTTGCCGCCCTGGAGGAAGCGCCCAAGCAACGCCTGTTCCTGGTTGACCGCTCCACGCTGACCCAGGCGAAACTATGGGAAGTGACGATCCTCAATGGGGGCGCTGGCAATGGGCCGGGTGTTCCGGTGGCCACCAGCATGGAATGGGCGGCCGGCCGCACCTATCTGATCGCCGGTGCCACCGACCGTGATGCGCGGTACCGAGCAGAACCACGGTTCCCCTCCGGCCAGGGCTATCGCATCGCCAAGATCGAACGGTTCCGCCGGGCCTGAGCCGGGGGGCAGCGGGCCTGTGCCGGCCCCTTCCGGCCTTGGGCGGGTTGTCCGCCTTGTGCTGCCGTCATATTCTCACCTTGTGGTCAAGTTAGGCTATTCCTGGCATAGGCATCGGGAATGAGCTTTTGAAAAGCTGATAGCTCATCGGTTGGGACGTATGCGGGCAACAGCGGAATGCCCTTGGCGTTTGCGACCGCAGTCCGATGATGGCCACCAGCTATAGAAATGCATTGCCCTTGGAAGACGCGGAGTAGCGGTGGAGTCATGCGTTCGCCTCGCACCCACCAAGCGACTGCTCTTGCGACCTTATGGGGACTGCCAACATCCCATATCTCCTCCGGACTCCGGCGGCTGTACTCGCAAAGAACGCTCCCCAATTGTTTCATTGGGACCATTATTGAGGTTAAACCCGCTGGAAACATCTTATCGATGTTGTCTCCAGATGTACCATCAAGGAACAGATGACGAGATTTCAGATCAAAGTCCCAACGTATTTCGAACGGAGGCCACTGGTCGACCGGTTTACCTTGAATTTGGTCAGCTTCTTCCCGCAGCTTCCTGCGACCCAATATGTCGCCTGGCATTAACTGGCAGGTCAACACAAGCATGAGTTCTTCATTCGACCATCCTTCCTGCGCTGCCCTGGAATACACTGCGTCTGAGTCCACTGGCTCACCTTTTGGTCATCTCGTTGGTGCTATGCGAGAGGTATCGTGGACTATCTTCCGTTGGCACCGGCCCCAGGTCATGAGCGGAATCGGTCAGCTGACAGCATCGCCGGTGGCGGGGCTGGGGTCGGGCACCAGATCATCCATATCAACACGCAGGGCCGTGGCCAGCGCCTTCAGCGCGGCGGCGCTGCCTGGTTTGCGACCAGTTTCGATTTCCGACAGGTAACCCGTCGCAATGCCGGCGGCGGCGGCCAGGGCACGGGCGGTCATGCCACGATGTTCCCGCCAGACCCGGACCGGGTTGGCGCCGTCCAGCAGAGCCTTGGCCATGTCCCAGGGCAGTGTTTCGGTACGACCGGCAGCCAGATCGGCCTTGAACTGCCGCACGGTCGCGATGTCCCGCGCTTCCTCCAGCGCTGCCAACAGCGCATCATAGTCGGCGCGAGTCAGCAGGACGGTATCGGCGGTGATGGTCAGGGGGGTAATGGTGTTCATTTATACACCTCTCCACGGATGTCGACGATGACCACCATCATGATGTCATCGATACGCACCAGCTCATACACGGCGCGCCAGTCACCCTGGCGGATACGGTACATGTCCTTCACGCCGGTCAACGCCTTCACGTCGAACGGGTGGCTGGCGAAGGGAGATGCCGCCACCGTTTCCAGCTTCTCCATCATGGAGGTGCGGGCCTTCGGCGGCATCTTCGACAGGCCCTTCAATGCGGCTTTGCTGAGTGCGAGCTTCATGGCCGAATATTCGCTGATAGAGAACGTGCCTTCAAGAGAAAATTCTCTAATAGAGAACGCTCTCAATGGGTGCGGGCCGGCGATGCGCCATATGGTTCTATGACAACCACGAAGAAGCCGGCCAGGTGGAGATTGTCCCCCTGGCTGAACAGGCTGGCACGTAACTCAGGCAGCCATGCCGGCCGCGTGGCCGCTGGACCAGGCCCATTGGAAATTATAGCCGCCCAGCCAGCCAGTAACGTCCACCGCTTCCCCCACCACATAAAGGCCGGGGATTTTTTTCGCCTCCATGGTTTTGGAGGAAAGCTCGGCCGTATCCACGCCGCCCAGCGTCACCTCTGCCGTGCGATAGCCCTCGGTGCCATTGGGGCTGACCCGCCAATGGTGCAGCGCCTGGGCCAGGGCCGTCAGGTCGGCATCGCGCTGATCGGCCATCGGGCGGCTGACCAAGGGCTGCGGGCCGATCAAGTCGGTTTCAAACAGCCGCTCCCCAAAGCGGCGGGGCAGCAATTCACCCAGAATGGTCCGCAGCTCCGCCTTGGCCCGCGTCCGCTTCAGCCCCTTCAGATGTTCGGCCAGCGGCAGGTCGGGTGACAGGTCGATGGTCACATCCAGCCCTTCGCGCCAATAGGAGGAGATTTGCAGGATGGAGGGGCCGGACAGGCCGCGATGGGTGATCAGCAGCGCCTCGCGGAAACGGCCCTTGCCACAGGTGACGGTGGCTTCCAGGGGTACGCCGGAAAGGTCGCGCAGCTTTTCCAGGTCGCGGTCGGCAAAGGTCAGCGGCACCAGGGCCGGGCGCGGTTCCACCAGCGCCAGCCCCCATTGCCGTGCCAGCCGGAAGGCGAAATCCGTCGCCCCCATTTTGGGGATCGACGGACCGCCGGTGGCCAGGATGAAACTGTCACCTGTGATCTCGCCCCGGCTGGTGGCGAGGGCAAAGCCGCCGCCCGGTTGGGGGGACACCTTGTCGATGCGGCACTGGGTCAGGATATCCACGCCGGCATCGGCGCATTCGGCCAGCAGCAGATCAACGATCTGCCGGGCACCATCATCACAAAAGAGTTGCCCCAGCTTCTTTTCGTGCCATTTCACCCCATGCCGGTCCACCAGGGCGATGAAATCATGCTGGCTGTAGCGTTTCAGCGCGGAGATGCAGAAATGCGGGTTCTGCGACAGGAACCGGTCGGGCTTGGCGTCCAGATTGGTGAAATTGCAGCGCCCCCCGCCGGAGATCAGAATCTTCGATCCCACCTTCTCCGCATGGTCCAGCACCAATACCCGGCGGCCCCGCCGCCCGGCGAAAATGGCGGCGAACAGCCCGGCGGCCCCGCCGCCGGCAACCACGACATCATAATGCTGCATCATCAATCCAGTCCGACCTTGCCGCGCATCTTCTTGATACCGGCACGGTTGCCCTTTTCATCCAGCCGGCGGACCTTGGATGCCTTGGTGGGACGGGTCGGGCGGCGTGGGGCCTGCCGTTCCGCCGCCTTGGCCAAAATCTCCACCAACCGTTCTTTGGCTTCCTCGCGGTTACGCTCCTGGCTGCGATGCGCCTGAGCCACCAGCACCAGCACGCCGTCCGCCGTCAGCTTCCGCCCCGCCACCCCGCGCACCCGCTGTTTCAGCCAGTCGGGCAGGGAAGGGGAATTGGCCACGTCGAAGCGTAGCTGCACCGCCGTTTCCACCTTATTGACATTCTGCCCCCCTGGCCCCCCGGCGCGCAGGAAGCTTTCCTGCAGCTCCTCCTCCGCGATGGAAATATAGGGGGTGATGGGGATCATGGCGAAAGGGTCCGGCGCGGGGTGGGATTCATCCGCCCTTGCCTACAGCATATCAGGTGGGGTTGGGAAGGGTGGGTGCGACGGGGCTGGGGTGCGACCATTGTCGGAAAGGTCCGGGAAAACACATCCTAAACCGCGATCAAGCGACCCATCATGCAGATAAAAGAATAGGCAAGACGCCGGCTTTTCTCTTTTAGAGAAATCAGCGTCTTGCCTATTATCTCCTCGTGACGCGGTAGGGGGTGGATAGGCCACCCCCCGTCACACGAAGGAGCAACCGGGATGTTCGGCTTAAAACAACCCAGCTCCTTTGAACTGGAAATCTCGTTCCTCGGCGTGAAGCTGCGGATCACGATCCAGTTCTAAGGGGAAGCCGGGGCGGGTGGCACCCCACCCCGGCGACCCTCATAATATAAGGCGAACTCCCCCGCCATGCAAGCGAGCCCCCTATGGGACCTCACTGCCCCGGCGGTACCGGTTTGCGATCCGGCACGGGGGAGGATTGCACCGGCGACGGCTTGCCCGGCGCCCGGCCATGGCTGATGCGCGGGGCCGGCATCTCCGCCCCCGGCAAGGGCTGGCCCTGACCCAGCGTGTCGCGCAAGGCTTTATCGCCCGGTGTCATCGGCACCGCACCCGGCCCTTGCAGGGAGCGGGTGATCTGGTCGGCCTGCAGCCGGTTGCTGGTGGCTTCCCGCTGCTGCATCGGGTCCGGTGGCAAGACCCCCAGCGACCGGTCTTCGGCGCGGGAGCGCAAAGCATCCGCCTGGGCACGGTCACGCTCCACCGACAGGGCCGATGGGCCACGGGTGGGCGTGGTGCCGGGGGCCGGGCTCAGCAGCGGATTATCCGCCAGGGCGGGGGCCGCCAGCAGGCCAAGGGCCAGCATCGGGCCAAAGAGGTGGGTGCGGTTTGTCATCGTCCAGATATGGGTGTCGGCGGCATCGTCGCATAGGGGCGGATGGGAACCACCGCCCCTGTGCCGGGTTTTGTCACCATACCCCGTCGACGGAGGCCCCCATGCGGTATGACAGCGATAGTGACCTGCCAGACACTGTACGCAATCAGTTGCCAGCCCCGGCCCAGGCGATTTTCCGCCAGGCCTATAACGCCGCCTGGGATGATTGGCAGGCGCCGGAAGACCCGGACATCGTTCATTCCGGCCGCGACGATGCTGCCCAACTGGCCGCCTGGGCTGCCGTGCGGGAACGGTATGAACGGGACACGGCGGACATCTGGCAGCCCAAGCCGGCGGCTTGAGCCTGCGGGAACCGGTGTGACGCTCATCCGTTAGCAAACAAAGGCTTCAACGCGAAAGGGCTCAAGCCATGGACGTCATCCGCATCATCCTTTCCATCCTGCTGCCGCCGCTGGGCGTGTTTTTGCAGGTGGGGTTCGGGATGCATTTCTGGCTGAACATCCTGTTGACGATTCTGGGCTATATCCCCGGCATCATCCATGCCATCTGGGTCATTGTGAAAGTGAAATGATCAGGGTCGTCCCTGCGCATGGGCTCCATGCGCAGGGGAATTGTGAAATTTCCTGTCCTGACCTTAAAGATGCTTGCGTCCCGCAGCCATTTGCATAAATAACAAGGTCAGACGCACCCGCACGTGCCCCTGGCCCTTGCGGCATCCGCCATCCTGGCGCTGCCCCTGGTGTTTATGCAACGACGTCAGGCGTCCTTTTTGGCAGAACCGGTCAACCGTGGGCCGGTCCCGAGAGGGAAGTCGATATGAACGCCGTTATGCCCAAAGGGGCCATGTTAGGCTGAGGCCTTCTCTGGTTCCTCTCGTCTGTTGACGCTTTGAGGTTCACTGCCATCCCCATCGGGGCCGCAGGATCGACCCGGCAATCACGACGCGACGCCAGACCCTTTTCCCCACCGCACCCAGCACCGCTTGGCTTTCCGCCATTCGCGGGCCTGATCTAGTTTTTCATGCCGTCCGGCAGCCCTGAACGGGCCGGGCGGCAGCGGGGATTTTGTCATGGCGCATATCCGCTTCCGTTCCGCCGTCGCACCGCTGCGTCGCAACCTGTTCACCCGTCCGGCCACCCTGCCCACCGTCGACCGGATGGTGGCGGATTTGCAGCCGGCGGAGCCGATGCATTGCATCCGCCCGCAGGTTCTGGTCAGCACTGCCCGCCGTTTCATCGATCTGTTCGGGGCGGCCACGGGTGGCGATGTGCTGTATGCGGTGAAGTGCAATCCCGATCCGGCCTTCCTGCGGGCGCTGTATCGCGGTGGTGTGCGGCATTTCGATTGCGCCTCGCCGGCCGAAATCCGCGTCGTGCGCCAGATGTTCAGCGATGCGCAGATCCATTACATGCATCCGGTGAAGAACCGTGCCGCCATCGCCAAGGCGTGGAATGAATTCGCCGTGCGCGACTTCTCCCTGGACAGCCAGGAGGAGTTGGACAAGATCCTGGCCGTCACCGGCAAGGCGCCGGCCGATCTGGGCCTGTTCATCCGGCTGGCGATGCCCAAGTCGGCGGCGGCCTATGATCTGTCCGGCAAGTTCGGGGCCACGCTGGAACAGGCGGTCGAATTGCTGCGCCGCGCCCGCCCGCGGGCGGCACGGCTGGGCATCTGCTTCCATGTCGGCAGCCAGATGATGGACCCGGCGGCTTACGAGGCGGGGCTGGCCATTGCCGGCCGCGTCATCCAGGCGGCCGGGGTCGCCATTGACGTGGTGGATGTGGGCGGTGGTTTCCCGGTCAGCTATCCGGATATGGCGCCGCCCGACCTGCGGCTTTACATGGATGCCATCGCCCGTGGCGTTAAGGCGCTGGACCTGCCCGCCGGCACCCGCATCTGGTGCGAACCGGGCCGTGCCCTGGTGGCCAGCGGCGGTTCGGTGGTGGTGCAGGTGGAACGCCGGCGCGGGGATGAGCTGTTCATCAATGATGGCGTCTATGGCAGCCTGTCGGATGCTGGCGTGCCGGCCTTCCGCTTCCCCTGCCGTTTGATTCGCCGCAGCGATGCCGATCTGGTGGCTTTCAGCTTCTGGGGCCCCACCTGTGACAGTGCCGACCGCATGAAGGGCCCCTTCCTGCTGCCAGCCGATATTCAGGAAGGCGACTGGATCGAAATCGGCCAGTTGGGCGCCTATGGCGCGACCCTGCGGACGGAGTTCAACGGCTTCGATCAGGCCCGTCTGGTGGAGGTGGTGGACAGCCCGCTGCTGGCCACGCCGGGCCATGCCATCGCGCCACAGTTGCCAGAAATGGCCGCTTAGGTCACTCTATGGTCACAAGTTAACCACAGCACGGCGCCGACCACATGGTTGGGGCCGTGCATTCCTGTTGTCTGCGTTCACCCTGAACCGTCAACTACCACAAGCCAAGAGGCACCCATAGGCGGGTAATAGCCCCGGAGCAAAAGCGAAAATGACCCAATATCAGAAGCATTGTGCCCTTCCTGGGCGTCTTGTGATGGTCGGTTTCGGCAGCATAGGCCAAGGCGTGCTGCCCCTGATTCTGAGGCATATCGAAACCAAACCTCAGAACATCACCATCGTCACGGCGGACGAGCGTGGACACGGTGAGGCTGACTATTTCGGCATCAAGTTCGTCAAGAACCCGCTGACCCGCGAGAATTATCGTTCCATCCTGGAACCATTGCTGAACAAGGGGGATTTCCTGCTCAACCTGTCGGTTGACGTCTCCTCCGTCTCGCTGGTCGAACTGTGCGCCGAGAAGGGCGCGCTTTATCTGGACACCTGTATCGAGCCCTGGCCCGGCGGCTATACCGATCCCAGCCTGACGCCCAGCCAGCGGTCGAACTATGCCCTGCGCGAAACGGCGCTGGCGATGCGGGAAAAGCTGGGGACCAGCGCCCCGACGGCGGTGCTGACCCATGGCGCCAATCCGGGCCTGGTGTCGCATTTCGTCAAGCAGGCCATGCTGAACATCGCGGAAGATACCGGCCGCGATGTCGCGGTGCCGACGGACCGCGCCGGCTGGGCCACGCTGGCCCAGGAACTGGGCGTGAAGGTGATCCATGTCGCCGAACGCGACACCCAGATTTCCAGCGTGCCCAAGCGCCGGGGCGAATTCGTCAATACCTGGTCGATCGACGGCTTCATTTCCGAGGGCTGCCAGCCGGCGGAACTGGGCTGGGGCACGCATGAGGCGACGTTCCCGCCTGATGGCATCCGGCATGATTTCGGCTCCCAGGCCGGCATCGTCCTGAACCGGCCGGGCGTGACCCAGCGGGTGCGCACCTGGACGCCGATGGAAGGCCCCTTCCATGGCTTCCTGATCACCCATAGCGAGGCCCTGTCCATCCCCGATTACCTGACGGTGCGGGATGAGGACGGCAATGCCACCTATCGCCCCACCTGCCATTACGCCTATCACCCCTGCGATGATGCGGTGAAATCGATCCACGAATTCGCCGGCAAGAATTATGTGCAGCAGGAAACCCAGCGCCTGTTGATGAAGGAAATCATCGAGGGCGTGGACGAGCTGGGCGTGCTGCTGGCCGGGCACGAGAAGGGGGCCTATTGGTACGGTTCCCAGCTTTCCTGTGCCGAAGCGCGGGAGTTGGTGGAGTTCAACAGCGCCACCAGCCTGCAGGTGACGGTGGCGGCGTTGTCCGGCATGATCTGGGCCATTGAGAACCCGAACCGGGGCATCGTGGAAGCCGACGACATGGATTTCCAGCGCTGCCTGGATATCTGTATGCCCTATCTGGGGCCGGTGGTCGGTGCCTATACGGATTGGACGCCGCTGGAGGGCCGGAACAAGCTGTTCCCGGAGGATGTGGATACGTCCGATCCGTGGCAGTTCAAGAATATCCGGGTGTTGTGATTTTGTTGAGGCCGGGATTGCAAAGCTCCCGGCCTTGTCTAGTGCCTGTTGAGATTCACCTGGAATGAATGACAGCAGCGGCAAGATAGATCATGGCCGTAAAGTTACGGTCTGTCTTGTCGCTGCGCATGGCGATTCTCTTGATTTTTTTGATCTTGCAGAAGAAATTCTCGATGAGGTGGCGCCACTTGTACATTTCGGCGTCGATTTGGTGCGGCTTAGCACGGCGGGGATGCTGGGAAATGACGACCTTGGCGCCACGTTCATCAAGGTCAGCAAGAATGGCGTTTGAGTCGAAGGCCTTGTCGGCGAGCAATGCTCCGAACTCGATATCTTCGATAAGCGGGGCGACGCCAACAGTATCAAATCGATGGCCCAGCAGTAGGACGAAGCGTACCAAATTTGCCAGCGCACCCGGGAACCGCCGAAATTACGGTGGCCCTGGACAATGCGCGTTACAACAGATCGAATGAATTGCAGGATTGGTTGAAGACAAGCCGAATCAAGTTAGTCTATTTTCCGCCATATGCTCCCAACCTTAACTTGATCGAGCGATTCTGGGGATTCCTGAAGAAAAATATCATCTGGAACCATTACTACCCAGCATTCGCATAATTCAAAGATGCGATAGAAAGGTTCCTCCAGAATATCGGCTCTTATCGAGACGATCTCCAAACCCTTCTATCCCATAGATTCCACCTCATCGGGAAATCATAGAGCGGGGATTCTTCCAGCACTTGGGTATATTAAGTGCCAGCCCTCTAACAAAAGGGATATATTATCCCCTTTTTGCGATGAAAAAACAAGCTGGGCCATTACTATAGTCAACATTGTTGACGCCCATTGAAATATCGCCAAAGCCGAGGCTCTTGAGAAGCTTCAATATGTCGTCGAGACCCATCCAGTAGGAATAGTCTTCAGGACCACCCGAGAAATACCCAGACTTTACCTCGTTGTATGATCTCCAGTGAAGATGAATCGGAAACCCCTGGGATGTGTCGATCTTATCCTTGGTCCGGTCAAAAAACGCCTCATTCCCGGTCCCAGCAATTTTTTCCTCAATATAATATTGAGTCCAAAGAAAAATAGAATTCGAGGTCTTGGAAATTGCTTTAAGAAAATGCACCGGATCTTTCAGGTGATAAAGCACACCAGAGGCCCAACAGACATCAAAAGTATTGTTAGTCTCATCCAGGTATTTTACAAAATCACCCAGAAGAAATACCGACTTAAGATTAAACGCGTTTTTTACAACAAGACATTTCATATAATTTACAATGTTCGACTCCAAAGCCAGAACAGAGGAGGCGCCATATATCTCAAATTGATAAGTATTATAGGCTTCAAAGGGGCCCAATTCCAGAATGTTCTTTCCAGAAAAGCCCCCTAGACGCTCCGCCGCCCAAGTCACCCTAGCATCTTCAAAATGAGGCAGATGACCACCCTGCAGCCCTGAGTACACCGGAAAACTGGATGCCCAACGGGGAAACAAATCGATGCTGTTCTGGTGCGAAGGAAGTTTATGACAAAAATCGCTGGTTTCAAACATGCTCTATCCAACATTGCAGGGGTGGATGAATCATTATGAACTTCTCAAAAGGCTTTATATCCTATTTTTTGGGAGAAGGGAAGCGGTAAGGCTCTAAGTCCCTGTTCAGCGAGCGGATTCACGCTCCAACGCGATTCCGCTTTTCCGTGATCCGCTTTAGCCAGCCCGCTGGCGCTTACAAAAAACTATAAGGATCGATATCCACCTGCACCCGCACGGCGGCGGGGATGTCCACCTGGGCCAGCCAGTCGGCCAGCACCGGCTGCAGGGCCAGGTTCTTCGGCCCTTTCAGCAACAGGCGCCGCCGGTGCCGGCCGCGCAGCACGGCCAGCGGGGCGGGGGCGGGGCCCAGGATCGTCAATTCCTCCCACGTGCGCGGGGCGGTGCGGCCCAGGCGGCTGGAAATCTGGTCCACCAGCGCCTCATCCTCCCCCGACACGATCAGGGCGGCCAGCCTTCCATAGGGCGGCATGTCCAGGGCGCGGCGCTGTTCGGCCTCAATCGCCAGGAAGCCGTCGCGGTCATGGGCCAGCAGGGCCTGCATCACCGGATGTTCTGGCATATGGGTTTGCAGCATTACCCGGCCCGGCCGGCTTTCACGCCCCGCCCGTCCGGCCACCTGATGCAGAAGCTGAAAGGTGCGCTCGCCCGCCCGCAAATCGCCGCCGCCCAGCCCCAGATCGGCATCCACCACCCCCACCAGGGTCAGCAGGGGGAAATGGTGGCCCTTGGCCATCACCTGGGTGCCGATCAACAAATCCACCGCCCCGTCGCGCACCTGTTCGATCACGTTCAGCATGGCGCGGGGGCCGGCCAGCGTGTCCGATGTCATCAGCGCCACCCGCGCCTCGGGGAACAGATTGGCCACTTCCTCTGCCACCCGCTCCACCCCAGGGCCGCAGGCGACGAAACTGCCTTCCGCCTCGCATTGTGGGCAATGGTCGGGGCTGGGGGCGGTATAGCCGCAATGGTGGCATTGCAGCCGCCGGGTCAGCCGGTGTTCCACCAGCCAGGCGGTGCAATGGGGGCATTGCAGCCGGTGGCCGCAGCCCCGGCACAGGGTCAGCGGCGCATAGCCCCGGCGGTTCAGGAACAGCATCCCCTGTTCGCCCGCCGCCATGGTTTCCGCCAGCGCATTGCGCAGGATGGGGGACAGCCATTGCCGGGCCGGCGGGGCGGCATCCTTGCGGCGCAGGTCGATCAGGGTGACATCGGGCATCTGGGCCCCGCCATGCCGGGCCGGCAGGTCGATGCGGGCATAGCGGCCGGTCTCCGCATTGGCCAGCGTTTCCAGCGAGGGCGTGGCGCTGGCCAGCAGAATGGGGATTTGCCCCAGATGCGCCCGCACCACCGCCATGTCGCGGGCGTGGTAGACGACGCCTTCCTCCTGCTTGAAGGCGGCCTCGTGCTCCTCATCCACCACGATCAGGCCCAGATCGGGATAGGGCAGAAACAGGGCCGAGCGTGCGCCCACCACCACCCGCGCCTCGCCATTGGCCACGGCGCGCCAGGTGTGGCGGCGCAGGGGCGGGGCCAGTTCGGAATGCCATTCGGCGGGGCGCACGCCGAAGCGCCCGGCGAACCGGTCCAGCCACTGGCTGGAAAGGGCGATTTCCGGCAGCAGCACCAGCACCTGTTTGCCGGCACGCAGGGCGGCCGCCACCGCTTCGAAATAAACCTCCGTCTTGCCGGAACCGGTGACGCCATCCAGCAGCGTGGCGCTATAGCCGCCGGCGGACACTTTGGCGGTCAGGTCGTCGGCGGCGGCGCGCTGAATCTCCGACAGTTCCTTTGCGGCGGCATCCGGGTCCGGTACCGGAAAGCGGGGCAGGGCCCGCATGGGGACCGGCGTCAAGGCCCCGGCATCGGCCAGCGCCCGTACCACGGCGGGGCCGCAACCGGCATCATTGGCCAGATCGGCGGCCAGCCGTGGCGGCCCGTCCAGCAGCAATTCCAGAATCCGCTTGCGGGCGGGGGTCAGGCGCAGTCCGTCGGGCAACTCGCCCTCGCTGCGCATATAGGCGGTGAGGGCGCGTGGCTCCTCCAGTGCGGCGGAAACCGACACGGCCATGCGCATCACCGCACCCAGCGGTGACATGGTGTAGGTCGCCACCCAGGCGATGAAACGGCGGGTCACCGCCGGCATGGGCGGCAGGTCGAAGACGCGGATCAGCGGGCGCAGCTTGGTTTCCGCCACCCGGTCGGCGTTATGATCGGCATCATCCTGCCAGACGACGCCGAACAGGCGGCGGGGGCCCAGCGGCACCTCCACATAGGTGCCGGGCGGGGCCTCTACCCCTTCGGGCACGCGGTAATCATAGGGTTCGGCCAGCGGCAGGGGCAGCAGCACGCGCACCCGGCGCACCGCCAGCGCCACTGGCCCGTCGCCCAGAAGATCACCCTGTCCGCCTGTCGCCATAACCTGCCGGTTCCCGATATCAATCACCGGGTGTTAACACCGATTGGCGTTACTTCACCAGCACCCGGTGCAGGATCACCCCGGTGATGGCGCAGCCGCCCAGCACCAGACACATGGGCAGCGGCGTACCGTCGGACAACAGGCCGACCAGCGCCCCGGCCGCCGCCCCTGTGCAGAGCTGCAAGGCCCCGGACAAGGCCGAGGCCGACCCGGCCAGATGCGGGAAGACAGAGAGCGAGCCGGCCATGCCATTGGCCCCCACCAGACCCATGCAGCCCAGATAGAAGAACAAGGGCACCATCAGCCCGAACAGCCCGCCAAAGCCGGTGAGTGCGATCACCGGCAGCACCAGCCCGATACCCGCCGTCACATAAAGCCCCAGCTTCATCAGCCGGTCCAGACCATGGCGCATGACCAGCCGGCTGTTCACCGCGCTCATCGCCATCATGGCAATGACATTGGCCCCGAAATAGTAACCGAAATGCTCCGGCGAGACCTTGAAATACTCAATATAAACAAAGGGGGTGCCGGAGATATAGGCGAACATGCCGGCAAACACGAAGCCACCGGACAGCGAATAGCCCAGGTAGCGGCGATTGCTCAGCAGGGTCAGATAATTGCGCAACATGCCGGCATTCTGGTGCTGTCCGGGCGATCTTGTCTCCGGCAGGTACAGCAGGCCCAGCAGCGACAGCACGCCGAAGCCACAGAGAATCCAGAATACGCCGCGCCAGCCCAGATAGACCAGCACCTGCCCACCCAGAATCGGGGCCACCATGGGGGCCGCCGCCGTCACCAGCATCATCAGTGACATCACGGACGCGGCGCGGTTGCGTTGAAACAGGTCGCGGATCATGGCGCGGGCCAGCACCGGCGGCGCACAGGCACCGGCCCCCTGCACCACGCGCCAGGCCATCAGCGACCAGATATTGGTGGAAAGCGCACAACCGACCGAGGCGATGACGAACATGATGATGCCGGCCGCCGCCGGAGCCCGCCGGCCATAGCGGTCGCCGAGCGGCCCCCAGATCAGCTGGCTGATGCCTAAGCTGCCCAGAAAGGCGGACAGGGTGAGTTGAACCAGCGACGGGTCCGTGCCCAGATCGCGGGCAATCTGCGGCAGGCCCGGCAGATACATGTCAATCGACAGCGGGCCGAACATGCAGAGCAGGCCCAGAATCGTCACGAACAGCCGGAAGCTGGTGCCGGGCGGCAGGCCCGGTGATCCATCCTGTTCCATCTGTCCGCCGGCGCCGGCAGGGCTAATCGCATCCACTTGTTCGCGGCCGCGCATCGTTGAAAACCCATATATCGACGAGAGAATAGCAGGCCGGAAAGCGCATCGGCCATTATTAAAGATAACATTCCGGCACGGTCGCTTGAATGCCCCTGGCCCCATGGCAGCCGCCCTTATGCTGCATAGCAACATGAATCGCGTGCCGCCGGGCCATGCGTGGGCAATGCTGGCGGGCGGATGCTGCTTTGGGTATTGTCCGCGCCATCGTGGCGGCCCTGGTACGGGGCGCGCCCACCCATTGCCGTGCAGGACGCCCTTGCCATGAAGTTCTTTGTCGATACCGCCGACCTGGCCGAAATCCGTGATCTGGCCGCCACCGGCCTGCTGGATGGCGTGACCACCAACCCGACGCTGGTGGCCAAGGCCGGCCGCAACTTCATCGAACTGGTTGCGGAGATCTGCGACGTGGTCAGCGGCCCGGTTTCCGCCGAGGTGGCGGCCACCGATTTTGAGACCATGCTGAAGGAAGGCCGCCATCTGGCCAAGATCGCCCCGAACGTGGCGGTGAAGGTGCCGCTGACGCCGGCCGGTCTGAAGGTCTGCCGCACGTTGGCCAATGAAGGCACCATGGTCAATGTGACCCTGTGCTTCTCCGCCGCCCAGGCCATCCTGGCCGCCAAGGCTGGTGCCGCCTTCATCTCCCCCTTCGTCGGCCGCCTGGATGATATCGGCCAGAACGGCCTGACCCTGATCCAGGAAATCGTCGAGATCTATGCCAACTACCCGGCTTTCACGACCGAGGTGCTGGTGGCGTCCGTGCGCAACCCGATCCATGTGGTGGAATCGGCCCGCATGGGTGCGCATGTCGCCACCATGCCGCCGAACGTGATTCGCCAGCTGGCCGGCCATGTGCTGACCGACAAGGGCCTGGCCCAGTTCGTCTCCGACTGGGCCAAGACTGGCCAGTCGATCCTGGATCAGGAAATCCCGGTTCGTAAGTAAGTGATACAGCCCCCTCCGCCGGAATCGGGGGAGGGGGCCTGTTTTCTGCTGCCATGGAAGGTTCGCGCTCATGACCATCGGCCCCGATCCAAGCGCCAATGCCGCGATGGATGAGTTGACGGCCGATGATGTGGCGGAGTTCCTGAAAGAACATCCTGACTTTCTGACCCGCCGGCCAGATGTCATCCCGTACCTGATCCCCCCTGCCGGTCCGCATGGCGACAGCGTGGTGGATATGCGGCAATATCTGCTGGAAAAGCTGCGGGGGGAGCTGGGGCGGCTGTCCGACCAGCGGCGGGAACTGGTGGAAACCACCCGCGCCAATTTCCTCAACCAGCAGCGGGTTCATGCCGCCGTGCTGCACCTGCTGGCAGCCCAAGGGCTGGAAGAGCTGGTGCGTGCCGTGACCGGCGATCTGGCGGTGCTGCTGGACCTGGATGCCGCGGTGCTGGTGATGGAAAATCCCGATGACAAGATCGCCGTGCTGGCACCGCTGACCGGCCCGGCCGGGCTGGTGATGACCCCGCCAGGGGCGGTGAACCGCCTGCTGGGCCGGTCCGATGTGGCGTTGCGCGGGGATATTTTCGGGGCGGCCGACCTGTGGGGTCATTGCGAATTCCCCGTGCGGTCGGAAGCCCTGGTCCGCCTGCGCTTTGGCGCGACGGAGATGGGGGAGGGCACGGAAGGGCTGCTGGCTTTCGGTTCCATGGAGCCGGACATGTTCCAGCCCGGCCAGGCGACCGACCTGCTGGTCTTCCTGGCCGGCGTGGTGGAACGCGCCATCACCCTGCGGCTGGATTGAGGATATGGCAGGGCCGGCCCCCTTTCTGGGTTTCGCCGCCCAGCCAGATCTGGCAGACGCCATTGACCGCTGGCAGCGCTGGCTGGCCAATGAAAAGGGTTGTGCTCCGGCAACGCTGAAATCCTACAGCGCCGATCTGGCGGGTTTCCTGGCCTTCATCGCGGAATATCGCGGTCGTGCGCCGGGGCTGAGCGATCTGTCTGCGCTGGGGTTGGCTGATTTTCGCGCCTGGTTGTCGGCGCGGGCAGGGGAGGGGGCGGCGGCGGGCACAAGGGCGCGCGGGCTGGCGGGGGTGCGCAACCTGTTCCGTTGGCTGGACCGGCAGGGGATTGTGCATAATCCGGTCATACAGATTCTGGGCAGCCCCAAGGTGAAACGCCCGCTGCCTCGCCCGCTGACGGCACCGGACGCGGCGCAATTGCTGGATGCGGCGGCGGAGTTGCCGGAAGCGCCCTGGATCGGGCTGCGCGACCGGGCCTTGCTCACCTTGCTCTATGGCTGCGGCCTACGCATTTCCGAAGGGCTGGCCCTGAACCGCCATGATCTGCCGCCGGGGGCGGAGACCGTGCGGGTGCTGGGCAAGGGGGCCAAGGAACGGCAGGTGCCGCTACTGCCGGCGGTGCATCACGCCGTCGCCGCCTATCTGGAAGCCTGCCCCTTTCGCCTGCCGGGCAGCGCGCCCTTGTTCCTGGGGGCGCGGGGCGATCGGCTGAATGCCTCGGTGGCGCGCAAGGCGATGCAGGCGCTGCGTGGGTTGCTGGGCCTGCCGGACAGCGCCACCCCCCATGCGCTGCGCCACAGCTTTGCCACCCATCTGCTGGGCAGTGGGGCGGATCTGCGCGCCATTCAGGATTTGCTGGGCCATGCCAGCCTCTCCACCACCCAGCGCTATACCGATGTGGATGCGGAAACGCTGCTGTCCGTCTATGAAAATGCTCACCCCCGGGCCCTGAAGAAGGAAGGGTAGGACGGGTCGGCCCGATCAGCGGGGGAAGTCGTTGCGGATCAACGGGCAGGGGGAGACATTCCCTGGCAATGGGCCTTGCTGTTGCAACGTCGCGGCGGCAGGATGCCGGCCATCGAACCGCCATAGATATCGTCCAAGTTACCTTGAAATTGCTCCACCTCCCGCAAGGGAAGTCAGCATGGGAACGGAAAAATGCTGCGACGCCTTTTCATTGCCGCCTGTTTGTCTTTGGTGACCTTGCCCGCCCTGGCCCAGGGGGGAGCGCTGGATTTTACGGCGAAAGACCCGATCACGTTGGATGTGGCCAGCATCGACGTGGAAAGCGAGTATGTGGCGCCGATGAGGGAACCTAATGTCGATCACCTGATCACCATCACCCCATCGGATGCGGTGCGCCTTTGGGCTTCGCAGCGGCTGAAGGCTGGCGGCACACAGGGGCGTGCCCGTGTCATCATCCGTGATGCCTCGGTGAAGGAGAAGGAGTTGGCGCGGACCACGGGCATCAAGGGTTGGTTCACCAAGGACCAGTCCGAGCAATATGATGGTCGGCTTCAGGTTGATATCATTGTAGAGGGCACGGCGCGCGGCTTCTCTGGCAGCGTCTCGGCTATCGTCACCCGCTCCACCAGCGTGCGGGAGGATGTCAGTCTGGCAGAACGTGACAAGACCATGCTGGCCATGGTCACGGAAATGGGAACCGACCTGGATAGCCAGTTGGAGGCAGCCATCAAGGCCAACCTGTTCCCGGTGATCATCATCCAGTGATATAAAGAGCCATGGGGCATGGCTCTTTATAAGTGCGTTCGCCCTCAGGCGCCGGGCGGCGGCATCCGCCGCCCTGGCTTACGCGCACATGTGTGCGCGGGCCGGCGGTCGCCGGCCCGCGCAAGAGGGGGTAAAAGCCTTACGCGCTGGTCTTTACATGGCCGGCATCGCTGCCCTTGGCGACACCGACGATGGCTTCACGCAGCAGGCGGCCATGGATGGTGTAGCCCGCCTGCAGTACCTGCACCACAGTGCCCGGCACCTTGTCGGTGCCTTCCATCTCCATCATGATCTGATGGAAATTCGGGTCGGCCGGCTGGCCCAGGGCTTCCATGCGGGTGATGCCGGCGCGGTCGAAGGCAGCTTCCAGCTGGCGCTCCGTCGCTTCCACCCCGGTCAGCAGGTTGCTGACGCCGGCATTCTCGGCGCGGGTTTCCGGCGACACGGCTTCCACGGCGCGGCGCAGATTGTCGGCCACGGCCAGCAGATCCTTGGCGAACTTGGCCACGGCGTATTTGGCGGTGTCTTCCCGCTCCCGCTCGGCCCGGCGGCGGATATTCTCCGCTTCTGCCAGGGAACGCAGCAGCTGGTCCTTCAGTTGGGCGACCTCCGCCTCCAACGCGGCAACGCGGCCGGCATCGGCGGCGGGTGCGACCGCCTCGGCCTGTTCGGCACCGGTGGCGGTTTCGGTTTCGTTGGTGTTGGTCGTCTCACTCATCGCGGTTCCAAGCCTCGGGCTTTTTACGAAACGTCATCCGGCGGGCTGCCGGTGACAGAGGTTTAGGGGGGATTGTCCCGCCTGTCGAGATGATAGGCGGGTTGGAGATGGTGTTTCACACGGGTCGATTGCAAGGGGGGAACCGTCACCGCCCCTATCCCATCAGCCGCCCGATCACCTTGGCGGTATAATCCACCATGGGGATGATGCGGGCGTAATTGATGCGGGCGGGGCCGATCACGCCGATGGCCCCGACAATCTGTTCCTTGGTGTTCATATAGGGGCTGACGATCATGGAACAGCCGGCATGGCTGAACAGCTCGCTTTCCGCGCCGATGAAAATCTGCACCCCTTCGGCCTTGCCGGTGGCATCCAGCATCCGCATCATCTGCTCGCGGGTTTCCAGCGCTTCGAACAGGTTGCGGATGCGCTCCAGGTCGGACAGGGCCGTCACATCCTCCAGCAGCCGGGCTTGACCGCGCACGATCAGGTAACCCTGGCTGTCGCGCGTGCCGGCCCAGGTGGCCAGCCCGGTTTCCACCACCTTGGCGGTCAGCGTATCCAGCTGGCTTTTCTGCTCCTCCATCTCCTTCTGGATGAAGGCGCGGGCTTCGGCCAGGGTGCGGCCGACCACGCGGGCATTCAGGTAATTGCTGGCCATCTGCAGGGCAGAGGGTGGCAGGCCCACAGCCACCTCCACCACCCGGTTTTCCACCAAGCCATCTTCCGTCACCAGCACCACCAGGGCGCGGCCGGGCGACAGGTTGATGAATTCGATATGTTTCAGCGGCCGGTCGGTCTTGGGGGCCAGCACCAATCCTGCGCAGGAGGACAGGCCCGACAGCAGGTTCGTCGCCTCCTCCAGCATTTCCGGCATGGACCTGCCACCGGCGGCGCAGCGCGCCTCGATATCTGTGCGCTCCTTCTCCGACAGGGCGCCGATTTCCAGAATGCCATTGACGAACAGGCGCAGGCCCGCATCGGTGGGCACACGGCCCGCAGAGGTGTGCGGGGCCATCAGCAGGCCCAGATCCTCCAGATCCGCCATGACATTGCGGATGGTGGCCGGCGACAGCGCGGTGGTGAGCCGGCGCGACAGGGTGCGGGAACCCACCGGTTCCCCCGTCTGGACATAGGCTTCCACGATTTCGCGGAACACCTCACGCGAGCGCTGGTTCAGTTCGCTGATCATGCCCTTCGCAATTTATCTGCCACATTTACAAAGAAGGAGCTTAGGCGCGGGCGCGGCGCAAATCAACGGACGGTCATGCCCGGCAGGCAAGTGGACTTCGCTAGGCTGGCGTTGGTATGAGAATGCAGCGATTCAATCAGACCCGAAATGGATAATCCCATGACCCGCCCCTCCGGCCGCCTTGCCGACCAGCTCCGCGCCGTCAGCCTGGAAACCCACTTCTCCCGCCATGCCGAAGGCTCCTGCTTCGTGAAGTTCGGTGACACGCATGTGCTGTGCACCGCCAGCGTGGAAGAGAAGGTGCCGCCCTTCCTGCGCGGCAAGGGGGAGGGCTGGGTGACGGCGGAATATGGCATGTTGCCCCGCTCCACCCACACCCGCACCGACCGTGAGGCCGCCAAGGGCAAGCAGTCCGGCCGCACCCAAGAAATCCAGCGCCTGATCGGTCGTTCCTTGCGCGCCGTCACCGATGTAAAGGCGATGGGCGAGATTCAGGTGAAGGTGGATTGCGATGTGATCCAGGCCGATGGCGGCACCCGCACGGCATCGATCACCGGCGCCTATGTCGCCCTGCATCTGGCCTTTCAGCACCTGCAACGCATCGGCGTGCTGAAGGAAATCCCGCTGATCGACCAGGTGGCCGCCATTTCCTGCGGCATCTATAATGGCGTGCCGGTGCTGGACCTGGATTACCCGGAAGACAGCAATGCCGGGGCCGACGCCAATTTCGTGCTGACCGGCCGTGGCGGCATCGTGGAAATCCAGGGCACGGCAGAGGATAAGCCGTTCCAGGAGGCCGAGTTCCTGACGCTGCTGTCGCTGGCCCGCAAGGGCATCGCCGAACTGACGGCGATGCAGCGGGCTGTGCTGGGGCTGTGAGGGTGTGGCCATCGGGTGGTGTCGGTTGACGATGCCACCCCTTGACCTCTGCCGGGGAATCGCCACCATGATGGTGTGATTGAAGGAACGGCTGATGACGATCCAGACCAACCAGTCGGGGCCCAAACGACAGGCCAGCCTCTCCATTTCCGCTGATCTGCTGGCGCAGGCGGAAAGCCTGTCGATTGACCTTTCCGCTGCGGCAGAGCGGGGAATTCAACTGGCCATCCGCCAACAGGCTGAACAGGATTGGCTGGACCGGAACCGCGATGCCATCCAGAGCGCCAATGATCATGTAAGCCAGCATGGGATGCCGTTGCAGCAGTTCAGGCAGTTCTGATGGCTCGCTTCGATGTTTACCCGCTGGGCAGCGGCACCGGCTATGTGCTGGATGTGCAGGCCAACCTCCTGCGTGATTTGAATACAAGGATGGTGGTGCCGCTGGTCGCCCGCTCCCAAGCACCGAAGCCGATCAGCCGTCTGAACCCGATATTTCGGGTGATGGGAGAGGATTTTGTCATGATGACGCAACAGCAGACGATGGCGCGTTTTCAAGTGGGGTGCCAATAGATTATATTTTTGATTGGGATGATGCCAAATCACGGATTTTATGAAGGTGCTAAATGGACCTATTTCATTATACGAAAGAAGAAAGTGCATTTAAAATTATTGAAAGTAGAAGCTTGCGAGCTAGTCGTTTTGACTCGCTTAATGATACGCAAGAGGTTAAGCATATAGACTCTTTTCTTGAAAGAGAAATTGAAGCCGGTGTTGAGATATTTTTCAATAATCTTCCAAGAAAGGAAAAAAATAGAATAAAGTCTGTTTCTAAGAAACAAAATGTTTTCCGTTTTTCTTCATATTCAGCGCATCGCTTGCTAACAGTTTGTCGTCACGTGCTTTTTTCAGAGAGAGAAAATCGCCCGGCTGCTCTTGATCCATTTATTATATCATTTTGTTCTCATGATGAGGGGGCATATGAGTATAACAATGGAATGTTAAGCCAATGGAGGGCGTATGGTAGAGATGGCTATTGTTTAGTTTTCGATAGACAAAAAATGTCGCATTTTTTAGAGATGGAAAGGGATGAATTCATTTATAATTTTTGTGAAATTGCGGATGTTTGTTATGGTCACGATATTTATTATTTTCGTAAATCACATGACTTCCTGATTCGGGCCGGTGTGGATGCAGCATCCAGGGGAATATACAACAGAGATGATGAAATGTTTTATCTTCTTCAAAAATTTATCAGCGAGTACGTTAAATGTTCTGTTATTTTTAAGCACATTGGATTCATTGAAGAAAGAGAAACGCGAATTATTCTTAGTCCTGTTGGAAAAGAACTGAGAGAGATTTTTGAAAAAAATGGAGAAAAAATAGACAGGAAAGAAAAGGAAAAAATTTCAAATGCAGAAGGATTGCCTAATATATACCTAAATTTTGAAGAAAAATTCCCATTAAAAAAAGTTATTGTCGGTCCTGGGCTTGATCAGGATGAAAGACTTAATAAAATGAAAAATTTGGTTGCTGGTTCTGTTCCTGTGATAAAATCTGAGACTCCGTATATCGATAGAACCACATGTAGGCATAGATAAGTGAAGACCATGTCCGCCCCCCGTCAGTTCACCGGCGATACGCTGGTCATCGCCACCCATAACAAGGGCAAGGTGCCGGAAATCGCTGCTCTGCTGAAAGATTATGTGGCGAAGTTTCCGTCCGCTGGGGAACTGGGGCTGGCGGAGCCGGAGGAGACCGAAAGCACCTATATCGGCAATGCGGCCTTGAAGGCGCGGGCGGCCGCCATCGCGTCGGGCCTCCCGGCGCTGGCGGATGACAGCGGGGTGTCGGTGGCGGGGCTGGATGGGGCGCCGGGCATCTATTCGGCCCGCTGGGCTGGACCGGGCAAGGATTTCACCCTGGCCATGGAAAGGGTACAACGGGAGTTGGAGGCCGCCACCGATCGCAAGGGTGACCGCGCCGCCTTCATCTGCGCCCTGGCCCTGGCCTGGCCCGATGGGCATGTGGAGGCAGTGGAGGGCCGGCTGGACGGCACCCTGACCTTTCCGCCACGCGGTGGACGCGGCTTCGGTTATGATCCCATCTTCACCCCCGATGGCTATACCATCACTTGTGGTGAGATGGACCCGGCAGAGAAACAAGCCATCAGCCACCGCGCCGATGCTTTCCGGAAGTTGAAGATTTTGTGTTTCGGGGCAAAATGACTCGCCAAGGGGTGTTTGTTCCTGTATTGTTCTGCATCGCATCGATATTGATGCGGAACATGGGGGGAACAGATGATCGGCTATGTAACGCTGGGCACCAATGATCTGGCGCGGGGTGCGCCCTTCTATGATGCCATCGCGGCGGAACTGGGCGTGGGCCGGATGATGGAATTTCCCACCGGCATCGCCTGGGGCAAGCCGGGTGGCGCTGCTGGTGTGGCGCTGATGAAGCCCTATGACGGCAACCCCGCCACGGTGGGCAATGGCGTGATGGTGGCGTTTGAGGCGAAGGACACGGAACAGGTCCATCGCCTCTACGATATCGCCATCGCCCATGGCGGCACGTGCGAGGGCCCGCCGGGCCCGCGTGGTGACAGCTTCTATGCCGCCTATTTCCGTGATCTGGACGGCAATAAGCTGAATGCCTTCATCATGACCGGTCCGGTGTGATTGGCAACACCATGGCAGGGCGGTCACCGCCCTGCCATGTCCGGCCATGGCTTGCCAGGGCCGGGGCGCTCCGCCATATCCAGCACTTCGCTTGGGGGGGATGGTGTGATGGTGGGGCAGACGGGACAGCTTCCGGGCGTGGAAACGGCGGGGGGCTTCCCCGATCCGGGTTTCGCGCTCTATGTGCATTGGCCGTTCTGCGCCAGCAAATGCCCCTATTGCGACTTCAATTCCCATGTGCGGGAAAACGTGGACCATGAAAGCTGGGCCGAAGGGCTGTTGCGGGAGCTGGACCATTTCGCCGATCTGACGCCGGGCCGGCGATTAACGTCGGTTTTCTTCGGCGGGGGCACGCCATCGCTGATGCGGCCGGAAACGGTGGCCGCCATCCTGCGCCGGGCGGATGAGCGCTGGGGCCTGCCGGCGGGCACCGAGGTGACGCTGGAGGCAAACCCGACCAGTGTGGAGGCGGCGAAGTTCCGGGGCTTCCGCGCCGCTGGGGTCAACCGCGTCAGCCTGGGTATCCAGTCCCTGAATGCAGCGGACTTGCAGGCGCTGGGCCGCCGGCATTCGGCCGAGGATGCGCTGGCGGCCATCGCCCTGGCGCGTGACCTGTTCCCGCGCTACAGCTTCGATCTGATCTATGCCCGCCCCGGCCAGACGGTGGCGGCGTGGCGGGAGGAGCTGCACCGCGCGCTGGACCATGCGGTCGGCCATCTCTCGCTCTATCAGTTGACGATTGAGGAGGGAACGCAGTTCCACACGCTGCACGCCCGCGGCGATCTGGTGCTGCCGGCAGAAGAGGTGCAGGGCGACCTGTATGCCATGACGCAGGAGGTGCTGAATGCCGCCGGCCTGCCGGCCTATGAGGTTTCCAACCATGCGCGTCCGGGGCAGGAAAGCCGCCACAATCTGACCTATTGGCGCTATGGCGATTATGTCGGCATCGGGCCGGGTGCCCATGGCCGGCTGACGCTGGAGGGGGAGAAGCGGGCCACCCGCACCCACCGCGCGCCGGAGGTTTGGCTGGAACGCACGCTCGCCATCGGCACCGGTGCCAAACCGTTCGAACCGGTGGCGGCACAGGACCGGCTGACGGAAATGCTGATGATGGGTCTGCGCCTGTCCGAAGGCGTGCCGCTGGCCCGAGTGCAGGCGGAAACCGGCAAGCCTTTGGCGGATTGGCTAGCCCCCGACGCCCTGCCCCGCCTGCAGCGGATCGGGATGCTGGAACAGGTGGGGCAGGGGACGGCCAGCGTGTTGCGCGCCACCGCTGATGGGCGGGAGCGGCTGAACGCCGTGCTGGCGGCGCTGCTGGGGTGACATCGCGTTCAGAACCCGCCCCATATTCAAAGCCGGATTCTGGTGTATGATCCGTCTGATCGTTTCCTTGGGGGAGAGCTTCCATGGCGATTTCCGTTTCCATCACCCAGGCGAAGCTGGATCTTGCCGCCCTGGTGGCGCGCAGCGAGGCGGGGGAGGAAATCATCCTCACCCGTGACGGTGCACCGGTTGCCAAGCTGATGGGCTTGGCAACAAAGCCGGTTGTTTATGGGGACTTGCAGGGCTTGTGGATGGCAGATGAGCAGTCACTGCCGGAAGAACTGCTCTCGGCCTTCGAACCGAAAATGGATCAGCAGTGAACCATCCGATTTCGATTTCATACGCGATATTTTAAGTTGTATTCTTTATTATTTTTTTGATAAAATTTTTATATCTAATTTTCATTATATAATAGTTCGGAAAAACTAAATATACGAGCATTGAAAATAATAGTACATTAAAACTTAAACTAAAAACAGAATACATAAAAAAAATTAGAGAAAAGAAAATATAAATAGATCTGAACAGGATGTTGGTTCTTATAATAAAATTAACAATCAAAACATCATTAGCCAAGTCAAAATGGACGGATCCACCCTCAATGGCTACAAATAAGTCGGTTGATAATCTAATAAATTTTAAATCCATAAATTCAACGCGATTGTCCGAAACCGTTACCTTGAGCGACTTGCCATTTTTCTCAGATTTTATATTTTTTATAAGGTCGTCGATGGAAAATTCATTTCCAACCAAGCAAGAAAAACGACCTGACGCATCAAATGGGAACATTTCCATCTCATCAACAAATGACAATATATAGAATTAAGCATGGCATTCCCACTTGAAGGGAGCGCCAAATAAGTTCTCAGAAGCTTTACTTTTCTTCACGCCGCGCTGGCCACCGGGGCCACCACGCCGGCCAGCGTCAGCGCCGCCATGGCCAGATGTTCGGCGGCCAGGACGGGGGAGAGGTTGTAGAAGGACTTCCAGGCCAGGGCGCCCAGGGGATCATCATGGTGCGGGTGCAGCAGGCACCAATGGCGGGCCACCGCCTCGGCAATCACCTTGTCGGTTGACAGCAGGCCGGGCCAGCGCACCGCCTGATGCACGGCCAGCACTTCCGACATGGCCCACAGCGCCTCCACCGTCAATTGCCGGTATTCCGGGTTCAGGATACGGTCCAGCCGCCATTCCACCTCCCGCGCGAAATCGCGTTCCGCTGGCGTGCTGTCGGCGCGCAGGGTGGCGCTGCTCAACCGGTGGTCGGGCTGGGAGGCGTCGGCGATGGCCAGTTCCTCGCAATGGCGCAGCACGGCCCAGACGCGCATGAAGAATTCATCGGGCACCGGCAACAGCGTGCCGGTGACATCGCGCCAGCCCCACCAATCGCCCCCGGCCAGGGCATGGGCGGCCCAATGGTCGCTTTCCAGGGCGAATTCCGGCTGATCCACTGCGCAATTGCGCGCCAGTACCGGCAGGCAGAAATCCCCCGTCATGCCGGGGCAGCGGGAAATCAGCCGGCGCAGCCGCGTCAGCATGGCGTGCGGCCCCTCCGCCTTCAGCAGGTCCAAAGCCTGGGCGTCCGCCAGGCCGCGCTGGCGGGCCAGGGACCGGCAGAGCAAACCCAGCAGCTCCGCCGGGCGGGCCGACAGCGTGTAGCGGAACAGTTCAGGGCTGGCCTTGATCAACATGCCGCTGAACAACAGCATTTCTTCGCGCAGCATGATGGTCGCACCATCGCCACCCAGGGCCGCCAGCCGGTTGGTGATGGTGGCATTGTCCACCGGCCGGTCAACCAGGGAGCCATGATCATGCCAGGCCCCGAACATCACATGTTTCTGCCGGACGACGATTTCCTTCACCGCATCCTGCAACCGCTCATCATGGCGGCCCAGCAGGAAGGCCAGCGGGCGCACGATATCCCAACGGTCGGCCCCGCCGGCCGCCCGGTAGAGCCGTTCGGCCATGACCAGCAGGCTGGGCCCGTCGGGATGCGGCTGGAAATCCCGCCCCTGGCGGTGCCAGAGCAGACCCAGCATGTGCAGATGCCGCCCGACATGCCGTTCCTCCGGCAGGTGATGGGCCAGCCAGGGCGTGTCCGCCTCCTCCAGCTTGGTCTGCTCTTCCGCCGTCAGGGCAGGGGCCGCCAGGTCGAAGATATCCCCCACCGGCATCGGCCGCACCGGCCGGGAGGTGACCGGGCAGGAGGGGGCGGTATCCTGTAGCGAGACGATGCGGGCAGCGGCATAGCTGTCCGCCAGATCGCCGCCGCGCACAAACGTGTCCGGCACATTGCCGTTGCACAGGTCGGTCAGGGTGCGCGCCAGCTCGTCAAAGGCCCCGCCTGCCGCCATGGCGCGGGTGACCGGGAACACCATCAGCGGCGGCTTGGTGAAGGTCCAGGCGCGGTTGATATAGGCCACCTCCGACAGCAGCCGTTCCACCAGGAAGCCGTTATCGAAGGTGAAATAAAACCCGTCCTGCCCATCAACAAAGGTGGGGATGATGACGGCAGGCTGCCCGGCAAAGCGATAGCCGCAGCCGGTGATCAGCGTGCCCAGCCGGCGCGGCGGCCGGCCCGACAGGCCCAGCGGCGGGCAGCTTCCCAGCTCCGCCAGCGCCCCCACCAGCACATCGGCATGGCAGATATGGATGGACTGGCCCGCCTGTTCCAGCGTCTGGCACCAGAGCCCATGGTCACGCAGCTTGCCACGCACCGCCGCATCCTCGGCCAGCACCACCAGACGCAGCGGCACCGGCGGCTTGGGCTTCAGCTTGGCGCGGCGGTTCAGCGGGTCAATATCGCCGGCGGACAGGAAGCCTTCATCCAGCAACAACCCCATGATGAACAGGCTCTGCGCCCAGAGCAGGGGCACATTATCATTGGGGATACGCGGCTGGCTGCCGGGATGGGCCTTTTCCGCCTCCACCGCCTCTTCCGGCACAATGAACAGTTCCGGCAGCAGGGCGTCGGCGTCGCGCTGCACCAGCAGCTTTTCCAGCTTTTCCCGATAATCGGCGGCGCTGCGGGCATCACCCGTCAACAGGGCGGTGACATAGAGATAGGTGAAGAATAGCGGCCATTCGCTT
Source organism: Niveispirillum sp. SYP-B3756 (assembly GCF_009495745.1). Lineage (GTDB taxonomy): Bacteria > Pseudomonadota > Alphaproteobacteria > Azospirillales > Azospirillaceae > Niveispirillum. The sequence continues at coordinate 384,965 of NZ_WIDQ01000001.1, read as the reverse complement.
TCAATGCCGCGAAACCGCTCCAACTCGCCAGCCTCGTAATGCAGGCGGGCATGGTCTTCCAGCACGGTCTGGTGCCCGTCGCGCAGGAAACGCTTGCAGCCATAGGGACCGGCCAGCTTGTCCAGAATCTCAGCGCGCGTGCGCTCCACAATCTCCGGCACATCCACGGCGAAGGCGGGCCAGCCGATGACACCCAGCAGGGCGGCATCCACCTCTTTCGAGCCGCTTTCGCGGGGCAGCAGGGCTTCCAGCGTGGCGCGGGCGCGGGCAATTTCGTCCGGTACGGCGTGGATCACCGCCACGCGGCCGCCATCCTCCCCGAACAGGTCCAGGCCCTGGATGGCCTCCAGCGCGGCCTTGGCCATGCCGATGGAACTGGCATTCAGCTCCACGGCGCCATCATTGATCTTGCGCCCCCGCTCCCAGATGCCGAAATCGGCGATTCGATAGGCGGGGCCGATGTAATGCACAAGGTTCTGGACAAAGGCCACCTCATCCATCGTGTAGATCAGGTTCATGCCACAGCGCGTCATCTGCGCCAGCATCAGCAGGAACAGGGAAGTGGCATCGATCTGCAGGTGCCCCCAGCCATCATCGGCCGCCACCGCTTCCCCGGTGGCGGCGGAATATATCGCGTGCAGGCTGTCCAGCGGGGCCTGGGTATGTTTGAACCGCTCCACCTTGGCGGCCTGTTTCATCATGGCCTGCAGCAGGCCGCGCATGGTCTTGATGACGCTCTGTTCCAGCAGGCGGGCGCGGGCGGCACTGTCGCCCCGGCGGCGCAAGGCCAGCGCCAGCGCCCAGGGCCCGATGATGGAATAGACATTATCGCGCACCCAGGCATGGGTGTAATTGCCATGCACGGTGATGGCGGTGCTGGCCGGCAGCAGCCCGGTCACCGGGTGCTGGCGGGACAGGATCACCCGGTTCACATGGTCGAACAGCCGGTCCAGCGCCTGCTTTGACGCTTCGACCCCGGCTTTGCCCACCCCACGTGGCAAGGGTGCATCCACCATTCCCCATCCCCTCAAACGCGTTCCGGTACCATTATTCCGGCTGTAAAGAAGACTGTAACAGGAAACCGATGCGTGCAACCGTTGCATTGCACCATGCTATGCGAAATCATGGGGCGCCGGGGCGGGTCACGCATCGGCAGCGTTCATTCATCCGCCTTCCTTCCCCCTGTCCCGGAAAGCCTGTCCGCAGATGATCGACCAGCGCGCCAGTGGCATCCTGATGCATCCGACCTCCCTGCCCGGCGGGCATGGCATTGGCGATCTGGGGCCGGCGGCCCGGCGCTTTCTGGAACAGTTGGACATGGCGGGGCAGCAGGTCTGGCAGATCCTGCCGCTGGCCCCCACCAGCATGGGCAACAGCCCCTATTCCGCCCTGTCCAGCTTTGCCGGCAACCCGCTGCTGATCAGCTTCGATGATCTGGTGGCCGATGGTTTTGCCCCGGCCAGCCTGCTGGACGGGCTGCCGGGGAATGAGGCCGCGCGGGTGGATTATGACCGGGTGGCCGGGGCCAAGCTGGCAGCCCTGGATCAGGTGGCCGATGCCTTTCTGAAACGCCCGCCGGAAGATGCGGAATGGGGCGATTTTGAGCTGTTCCTGGCCCACAATGAGGCGGAATGGCTGGATGATTTCGCGCTTTACACCGTGTTGAAGCAACGCCATGGCGGTTCTGCCTGGATGGGCTGGGAACCGCTGCTGGCCACGCGCGATCCGGTGGAGCTGGACGCGGCGCGGGAAGCGCTGGGCCATGAACTGGCCAAGGTGAAGGTGATCCAGTTCCTGTTCTTCCGGCAATGGCAGCGCCTGAAGGCGGCGGCCAACCGCCGCGCCATCCGTATCATGGGCGATCTGCCGATTTTCGTGGCCGGTGATAGTGCCGATGTCTGGGCCAACCGGCATCTGTTCGAGATGGCAGAGGATGGCAGCCCCACCCTGGTGGCCGGTGTGCCGCCCGATTATTTCAGCGCCACCGGCCAGCGCTGGGGCAACCCGCTCTACCGCTGGGACGCGCATCGGGCAGAGGGTTTCGCCTGGTGGCACCGCCGCATCCTGAAGACGCTGGAGACGGTGGACATGGTGCGAATCGACCATTTCCGCGGCTTTGAAAGCTATTGGGAAATCCCGGCGTCGGAGGAAACCGCCATCAATGGTCGCTGGGTGCCGGCACCGGGCTATGAGCTGTTCCAGTCCCTGCGCGACCGGTTCGGTGAACTGCCGATCATCGCCGAAGATCTGGGTATCATCACCCCGGAGGTCGAACGGCTGCGCGACCATTTCGGCTTCCCCGGAATGCGGGTGCTGCCCTTTGAATGGGGCGATCATTTCGATCCGGGCCAGTACGATCCCAACCGTTACAGCGCCAACAGCGTCTTCTATACCGGCACCCATGACAATGACACGATCATGGGCTGGTTCAACAGCCTGGGCGGGCGCGACAGTGATCGCGGCGGCACCATCCTGCATTATCTGGGCAGCGATGGCTGGGCGCCGCAATGGGATTTCATCCGCTTTGCCCTGGGCGTGAATTCCCACCTGACCATCACGCCCTTGCAGGATGTGCTGGGCCTGGGCACGGAAGCGCGGATGAATATACCGGGCCTGCCCGATGGCAATTGGGGCTGGCGCCTGCAGGCGGAATTGCTGACCGACGGGCACCTGACCTATCTGCGCCAACTGACGGCGGCGGCGGGGCGGGTGTGAGGGCCTGTCCGGAAAATTCTATGTTTTTTTCAGTTCTTTACGCGATTGTACTTTCTGAATCACCGTCACCCCGGCGAAGGCCGGGGTCCAGAATCACAGGCACTTTGCTCTACGAACCTGGACCCCGGCCTTCGCCGGGGTGACGGTGGGGATACAGTAAGGTATTGATAATGAATAAAAAAGTCCCAGACAGACACTGAGGGGTGCCGGTTGCCCGGCCCCCATCCGCCGATCACAGATCCCATTCCTTCTTCTGTGCCGTCAGATATTTCTCCACCTCTCGGCGCAACGCGCCATAGCCAACCAGGCACAGGCCGAGGCGCACCAGGGTGCGGGTCAACCAGCCGAAACCGGCCGTCAGCGCCGTGCCCAGGGCGCGGGCGCGCCGTTCCACCTGTTTGGCCACGGCGGCAGGGTCGACGGCTCCCACCGGCCAGGGTTCTTCCTTCTGTTCGGGTATCTTGTAGCGGGGATCGATGCTCACCCCGCCGCCATCGCGCAGCAGCGGGATGATGGGCAGGAAGCGCTTGCCATGTTCGTCCAGGGCGACCTTGCCATCATAATCCAGCGCGTAATAGGCGGCGGCAAAGGGCTTGTCCTTCCAGTTCTTGAACAGCGGATTGTCTTCCGGCAACACCATATGATCCAGCAGCAGCTTTTGCGCGTTGCGGCGGCCCAGCATGAAATCATGCACCCGCTGCCGGCGGGAAATAAAGCCGCCGAACCCGCCCAGAAAGCCGCAGGCCAGGCTGTATTTTCCCTTCACCGGCTTGCCCGCCTTGGGCACCACGATGAAGCGGCTGAAGACATTTTCCACATTGGCCAGGATCAGATCCTTGGCATTGAAGCGGGCCTGTTCCTTCATCACCGACAGAAGATTGACCAGGGCACGGGTGACGGTCAGGGCAGACGCCTCCGCCGGGCCATAATTCGGCACTTCCGGGAAGGGGTTCACCATCAGCACGCTGCGCGTCGCCTCGTTCCCCTTGCGCGGATTCTGCCCGCAGCCGCCGGCCAGGATGTCATGCGCCACGCCGAACGGGTCATTATCGATCACCCCGCCATCAATGCCGGCATAGGGGCGGGGCTGGGTATAGGCGGGGTCTTTTCGGTCCGGCCAGTCGCTGCCCTGCGGCGGCACCACCACCAGATCATCCCCATCGGCGAAATAGACGCGATAGGCGTAATCTTCCGGCTTGGCCTGCATCTGGCGCGGTGGCAGGCCGATGGGGAAGGCCCCGCTGGCAATGGCCGCATCGGTCAGCCGGGTCCAGTCGCTACCGGGGCTGGGCGGGCCGGACAGGGGCTGTTCGTCGGGAAAGGCCGGCTGTTGCGTTGGACCGCCCGGCACCGCCACGGCAAAGCGCGCCTGATCGCCATGCTGCATCATGCCCTGGCCGGCGGTGCTGTTGGCAAAGGGCACGAAATAGGGCACGCCCCGGCTGTTCGACTGGGTCAGGATCACCCGCAGCGGGTCGGCCAGCCAGCGCCGCTTGACGGGGGGCAGGGTGCTGGCATCGGCCAGGGCGCGCTGGGCGATGATGGGCAATACGCTGCCATCCAGCAGCGATTGCGGCGCCTGCCCCTTGGCGATATCCGTGTCCGCCAGCAGATTGGCGATGCCGATGCGGTTGACCCAGGTATCGAAAATCGGGTTGCCGGTGGGCTGTTCCCCGCCGCCGGGATTGGGATCGCTGGCGAAATGCTTGAAATCGCGGTCGCGCAGCACGGCCAGCAGGGCGGCATTGATGGCGCCGGCCGATGCCCCCGTCAGCACCCGCACCAGCACCTTATGGTCGGGGATAAGGTCGCGCATGGCGGGATCGTCCATCGCCGCCTGCCAGGCATCCAGCGCCTGCACCAGGAAATCCATCACCCCGGCGATGTAGGCCCCGGCGGAGATCGCCCCCGCACTGGTCAGCCCCAGCTCATAGGGCTCGTCGGGCAGGTTGGGCTGTGGTCGCACCCGCGGCGACAGCTCCGCCACCGGAAAATCACGCGTCTGTTCCGATGCGCGTAGAACAACCCCGGACATGTGGTCCCTCCCCCGTCAATCTGCTTTCCATCCTTTTATAAGACGGGAATGATTGCAATATTTTTGCTACCTCAGATAATCGCCGGTCATGCGGTCCCCTTTGTCCGGGTATGCCCGCCCCGGCTCGGGCGGTGATTGACCGTCGGGCGCAGCCGACCTAGGGTGCGGGCGTTATGTGTAACCCCTTGGTCATTGGTGATGACGATGAGCGATCAGGAACTGGCATTGGCGGCGAAGGCTTGGCCGTTTGAGGAGGCACGCAAACTGGTCGCGCGCCTTGGCGGCAAAGCCCCGTCCAAAGGCTATGTCCTGTTCGAGACCGGCTACGGCCCGTCGGGCCTGCCGCATATCGGCACCTTTGGCGAGGTGGCGCGCACCACCATGGTGCGCCGCGCGTTTGAACGCATGGCCCCTGGCGTGCCCACCCGTCTGTTCGCCTTTTCCGACGATATGGATGGCCTGCGCAAGGTGCCGGACAATATCCCCAATCGGGAAATGGTGGCCCAGCATCTGGGCAAGCCGCTGACCAAGGTGCCGGACCCGTTCGGCACGCATGAAAGCTTCGGCCATCATAACAACGCCATGCTGCGGGACTTCCTGGACCGGTTTGGCTTTGAATATGAGTTCCAGTCGGCCACCGACTGGTATACGTCCGGCCGCTTCGACCATGCCCTGCTGGCCGTGCTGCGCCATTATGATGAAGTGATGGCGGTGATGCTGCCCACCTTGGGTGCTGAACGTCAGGCAACCTACAGCCCCTTCCTGCCCGTCAGCCCCTCCACCGGGCGGGTTTTGCAGGTGCCGCTGCTGGAACGCAATACCGATGCCGGCACCATCGTCTTCGAGGATGAGGACGGCAAGAAGGTCGAGGTGCCGGTCACCGGCGGCCATGTGAAGCTGCAATGGAAGCCGGACTGGGCCATGCGCTGGTTTGCGCTGGGCGTCGATTATGAAATGGCCGGCAAGGATCTGATCCCGTCCGTCGAACTGGCCGGCAAGATCGTGAAGATCCTGGGCGGCACCCCGCCGGAAGGCTTCAATTACGAGCTGTTCCTGGATGAGAAGGGTCAGAAGATTTCCAAGTCGAAGGGCAATGGCCTGACGATGGAAGAATGGCTGCGTTATGCCCCGCCGGAGAGCCTGGCGCTCTATATGTTCAACAAGCCGCGCGCGGCCAAGAAGCTGTATTTCGATGTCATCCCGCGCGCCGTGGACGACTACCTGACCTTTGTGGAGAAGTTCGACGCGGCAGAGCCGGCGCAGAAGCTGGAAAGCCCCGTGCTCCACATCCATAACGGTGTGGTGCCCAGCGCGGTGAAGGGCACGGCGGGCCTGACCTTTGGCCTGCTGCTGAATCTGGCCGGTGCGGCCAATGCCGAAAGTGCCGATGTGATGTGGGGCTTCATCCGTCGCTATGCGCCGGGTGCCTCCCCGGAGACGACCCCGTTCCTGGATAAGCTGGTCGGCTATGCCGTCACCTATTACCAGGATTTCGTCAAGCCGACGAAACAGTACCGCGCCCCGACGGAGCAGGAACGCGCCGCCATTACCGAGCTGCGCACCGTGCTGGCCGGGCTTGCCACCGACACGCCGGCCGATCAGTTGCAAAATCAGGTGTTCGAGGTGGGCAAGAAGCACGGCTTCACCGAGCTGCGCACCTGGTTCCAGGCCCTGTATGAGGTGCTGCTGGGCCAGACCACCGGCCCCCGCATGGGCAGCTTCATCGCGCTTTATGGCGTGACTGAAACGGTCGCCCTGATCGACAAGACGCTGGGCTGAGTGTTCATCCCCTCCCGGCTGGGGGTGACCCCGCCGGGAGGTGTTTTCTACTTTCGTGTTTTCAGCGCCGCCCAGACGGCGCGGCGTTCATCCGGGGTCATGCTGCCCCAGCCGGTGATCTCCGCCAGCGTGCGGCGGCAGCCGGTGCAGAAACGTCCCTGGCGGTCCAGGGCGCAGCGGCGCTGGCAAGGGCTCGGCACATAATCATCCGGATCGGGGATGTTCATGCCGCCCCCATGACCCCGGCCAAGTGATGGCCGCTGAGGAAGGCGGCCTCTGCCCTGGCATCCAGGCACCAATCCCCTGCCACACCGATGCCCAGTGTTTCATCGAACAGGAAGCCATCGCGCAGCGGCCGGCTGGGCAGGGCATACCGCCAGCGGTGGGCGGCGATGAAGGCCGGTGCGGCGTCAATGCCGGTGGCGGCCGCAAAGGCGGCCCGCAGCGGCCCTGTCACCTGATCGGCGGTTTCTTCCAGATGGCGCTGTGACCAGTCGGGGCTGGCATGGGCCACCCAACTGGCAGCCCCGCCGCGTCCCGGCTTGGCGCCATCATGGGCGATCCAGGAAAGCGGCCGATCCTCCCCGCCGGCGGCGGCGATGAAGGCGGCATCCCAGCCAATATCCGGCACCGGCCCGGCAAAGCCCAGCATCAGCGCCCAGCAGGGGGCCAGGATGGCCGCCGCCGCCTGTTCGGCCAGGGCCGGGGCGGGGATGCGCAGCAGCTCCACCACCTGCGGGGCCGGAATGGCCAGCACCAGCCGCCCGAAATGGCCCAGATCGCCGCCATCCTCCCCCTGCAAGTGCCAGTCACCGGGGCCGCCGCTGATGGCGGCCACCCGCGTGCCCCAGCGTGGGGCACAGGCGGCTGGCAGGTCGGCGGCCAAGCCATGGATCAGCCCGTTCATGCCGGGCGTGCCGACAAACCGTTCCACCGGATGCGGGCTGATGCCGCCATCGCTTTCCAGCCGGACGATGCGCCCGTCCCAGCGGGCGGCATGGCCGGCGCGCAGCAGCCCCGCCATCACGGCCTGAAAGGCAGGGTCGCGGGCGGTGACGAACTGCCCGCCATGATCGAACCGCCAATCCCCGGCCCGGCGGGTGGAAAGCCGTCCGCCGGGCCCGCGCCCCTTGTCGAACAGCGACACCGCGCGCCCTGCCGCCGTCAACCGCCTTGCGGCGGCCAGCCCGGCCAACCCGGCCCCGATGATGGCGATTGCGTGCGGCATGGTGCATGTCCTTTATGGGGAGCAATATGATAAGGGGCGGCCCCTCCCCTGTCTGGATAATAGATCACCCAGGTGTGGCTGCCAGGAGCCCCGTGCGGGCTTTCCGTCATGGCAACCGGGGTGATGGATTTTCTACTTTGTGGATACGCATGGGCATTAACCGAAACCCGATTGAGTGCTACTTATAATTCCAGATACCCCGCCTTCCCACCCCCCGTCCCAGGAACCTTCTGTTGCAGGACAAGCGTAGGACCGATCGCGGGAACGGGCCCCGGCCCGTGTCGCGGCTGTTTGGCCTGATCGGACACCCTGTCGGGCTGGCCGTGGGGCTGGCGCTATCTTTGGCCCTGTTGATCCTGGTGGCGGCCCATGGTGTGGCGGTGCTGGGGCTGATCCCCGATCCGCTGGCCCCGGCCGGTGGCCATGAATTGCCGGATTTGCTGCGCTGGCATCCGCTGGCTGATATTTTCTTCTGTCTGGCTTTGGGCGTGCTGGTGGCTGTGCTGGCCCATGGGTTGAAGCTGGAACTGGGCGCCCGCGCCCAGGCACGGGCCCAGGCGGCGTTGGAACCACTGGCCGCCCGCATCGCCCAGCTGGAAGCCGAAAAGGCAGAACTGGCGGCGGCGGAACGCAAATACCGGGACATGTATGAAACCGCCCTGGAAGGGCTGTTCATCACCGACACCGAAGGCCGCTTCCTGTCCGCCAACCCGGCCCTGGTCGCTCTGTTGGGCTATGAGAGCGAGGCGGAGTTGAAAAACCGCATCGCCGATGCCTCCGCTGACCTGTATGTCGATCAGGAGAACCGGGCGGAGATCACGCGCACCGTTCTGAAGCAGGGCTTTACCGGCAGCATGGAGCTGGAGGTTCGGCGACGGGATGGCAGCCCCATCTGGGTGGCGCTGACGGCGCGGATCATCCGCGATGCTGCCGGCACCCCCATCGCCTTTCAGGGGGCGGCGCGTGACATCACCGAACGCCGGCTAGACCGTCTAGCCCTGGAACAGGCGTTGGCGGCGGCGGAAATGGCCAACCGCGCCAAATCTGAATTCCTGGCCAATATGAGCCATGAGCTGCGCACGCCGCTGAATGCCGTCATCGGCTTTTCGGAGATCATCGGCACCCAGGCGCTGGGGCCGATGGGTAATGCCAATTATGTTGAATATGCGCAGGATATTCATGATAGCGGCCTGATGCTGCTGGAGCTGATCAACGACATTCTGGACCTGTCGAAGATCGAGGCCGGCAAGAAGGAATTGCAGGAACGCGTGGTGGATATCCCCCGCATCGTCCGGGCCAGCCTCCGGCTGGTGCGCGAACGGGCGGAAAAGGGCGGGGTGACCCTGGAAGCCGACATGACCGAAAGCCTGCCACCCGTGCGCGCCGATGAGGTGGCGTTGAAGCAGATCCTCTCCAACCTGCTGACCAATGCGGTGAAATTCACCAAGGCCGGTGGCACCGTCACCTGTGGTGCCCGGCTGGCGGAGGGCGGTCGGCTGGAACTGGTGGTACGCGATACCGGCATCGGGATGCGGGAAGAAGATATCGCCAAGGCCCTGGAACCCTTCCGCCAGGTGGAAGGCAGCCTGTCACGCCGCGCCGGTGGCGTTGGGCTGGGTCTGCCGCTGGTGCAGGCGCTGGCCCGGCTGCACGGCGGGGGCTGTCTGGTGAAAAGCCGGCCGGCCCAGGGCACCACTGTCACCGTCTGGCTGCCGGCCGACCGGGTGCAGGATCAGCCGCATCTATTTCTGGCTGGCATTGGCGGCTGAAACCCGCCCCACCTCTCCCAAAATGCTCCTTGAACACGGATACCTGACCGAAAGGTTAGGTCGCCCCGCTGTGCCTGTCACGATTGGCACAGGTGCGATTCGTTGCATTATGCATAAGTTATATTTATGCAATTGCACAATTCAAAAATTTGCATATTGCAGTGATTTCCCTCGGGCGTTTCTGTCCGGAGACATTCATAATTTCAACGATTTACCCTATGTCACCCACTTGGCATCGCGGATGCATTCCTTCCTCGGCATGAAGGCGACAAAGCCTCAAACACACTGAGCCGATGGAGTTGACAATGCTGAAGACTTTCGCCCGCGCCGCTGTCCTGACCGTTGCCACCGCCGCTGCCTTCGCCGCCCCGGCCCTGGCGCAGAATGCCAACGGCACCATCCAGCTGCGCGGCAGCGTCGCCCTGTCCTGCACCATCGCCGTTACCGACCTGTCGCAGTCGCTCTCCCTGAAGAATGGTGAGAACCAGAAGACGGTCGGCAATGTCACCGAGACCTGCAATTCCGGCAACGGCTACAAGATCACGCTGGCTTCCACCAATGCTGGCAAGCTGAAGTCCGGCAATAACGAGATCACCTATCAGGTCAATTACGACAACCAGGGCGGTGGCCTCACCTCCCAGATGGTGGTTGACCGCGCCAATGCCCAGTTCAACAAGAAGTCCGACCTGAAGGTCACCGTCCCGGCTTCTGACCAGTACATCGCTGGTGACTATTCCGACACCATCACCGTCACCATCGCTGCCAAGTAAGGCGGCCCCGGTCTCCATCGGCCATGCGGCCGGTTTGCCGCGTGGTTTCCTTCACCCCCGTCCTGCCCAGGACGGGGGTTTTTTCGTTGCGAAAGACAGGACCGACCCAGGCACCATGCCAAGGGGCGTGACCGGGGCCGCTGGATCGCCTATATCCAGTCACCGCTTTGTCATTTGCTGTTGCCGTGTCCGGGGGCCGTTCCTTGTCCGATTTTGAACAGAGATTTGGTGAGCCGCTGGCCCGTGTGATGATGCGCTTTGATGAATTGCGCGACGGGCTGGCCACGGGTGCCCTGGCGGGCGACGCCTTCGTCAAGGCCAGCCAGGAATATGCCGAGCTGGAGCCGGTAGCCGCCGCCATTGCCGAGATGCGCCGCGCCCGTGCCGACCTGACCGACCTGGCCGCCATGGCGGAAGGCGAGGATGCGGAGATGCGGACCCTGGCGCTGGAGGAACTGGCCGACGCCGAACGCCGCCTGCCGGAATTGGAACGCCAGGTGATGCTGGCCCTGCTGCCCAAGGATGAGGCGGACGAGAAGAACGCCATCCTGGAGGTGCGGGCCGGCACCGGTGGGGATGAGGCGGCCCTGTTCGCCGCTGAGCTGTTCGAGATGTATAAGCGCTATGCCGGCCTGCGCGGCTGGCGGTTTGAGGTGATGGAGATCAGCGAGACCGGCATTGGCGGCTATAAGGAGGCCAGTGCCACCATCACCGGGCGCAGCGTGTTCCGGCAGTTGAAATTCGAAAGCGGCGTGCATCGGGTACAGCGCGTGCCGGCCACCGAAACCCAGGGCCGTATCCACACCTCTGCCGCCACCGTGGCCGTGCTGCCGGAGGCGGAGGAGGTGGATGTACAGATCGATGAACGCGACCTGCGCATTGATGTGTTCCGCTCCTCCGGCCCCGGCGGCCAGTCGGTCAACACCACCGACAGTGCGGTGCGCATCACCCACCTGCCCAGCGGCATCGTGGTCAGCCAGCAGGATGAGAAAAGCCAGCACAAGAACAAGGCCAAGGCCCTGAAAGTACTGCGCGCCCGCCTCTATGAGGCGGAACGCCAGCGCCTGGCCAACGCGCGCGCCGCCGACCGTAAAAGCCAGGTCGGCAGCGGCGACCGCTCCGAACGTATCCGTACGTATAATTTTCCGCAGGGACGCATCACCGACCATAGGATTAATTTAACAGTTTATGGCAAGATTGATCGGTTCATGGCTGGCGAGATCGACGAGGTGGTCGATGCGCTGATCGCCCAGGAAGAGGCGGAGCGACTGGCCGAACTGCAATAGGCGGCCTTGCCGCGGCGTTGGCGACCCTGGTTACACCCTGTCCCAAATGGGGAGACACGCCCATGTCCGCCGTACCGCAGTTTTTTGAACAATTTCCCATGCGCCGCGTGACGGCGGCCGAACTGGATGCGGCGCTGGCGGAGGCCGATGCCCCGCCGCTGACCATCCTGTTCCTCTGGGGCCGCGACTGCCCCAATTGCGATATCGCCAAACAGGCCATCCTGTCGGCGCCGTTGCGGTTTGACTGGCCGCAGGTGCGCTGGCTGCAGGATAATGTCTATGACGACCTGGACATGGCGCACCGGTTCGCCCTGCACGGCATCCCGGTTTTCTTCGTCTTCCGGGGCAGCCGGCTGATGGGCCGCATCACCAGTTGGCCCGGTCTGGGGGAATTCACCCAGGCTATCGGGCGACAGATCGCGGCTTTGGGTGCCCATCCCCCCGTCGGGCATGACGGGCACCGGCCCTACCTGACCCTGGTGAAAGGATAGGCAGAGGACGAATGGCGAAAAACCCGTTAAGATGGTGTACGGCCTATGCTGTGCAGCCAAAGGGGGTAACCATGTCCGACCAGCCGGTTAACAGTCAGATCACCGATGCCGTGACGCAGGCCAATGTGAAGGTGGTGGGGGAGGCGGCAACCACCCTGGGCCTCACGCAGCTTTACAGCCTGGAAACAACGGCCGTTGCCGGGGCACCTGCGAAGGTGGCGCAGACCGGGGTCGCCGATAACCTGACAAGCCTGCTGACCGTGTTGAATGCCTTCAAGGGGGGCAACGGCCAGTCCTGAGTGTCTGTCCGGAAAGTTATCCTGACTTTCGAAACCCTGCCCGTTCTCCACCGTCATTCCCGCGAAGGCGGGAATGACGGTTAAGAGGTTGGAAAAGAAGTAAAAGTTCTTGGACGAACTCTGAGGCAGGGGTGGCGTCACGCCGCCCCGCAGGACCGGCGCACCACCAGTTCGGCCGGCATGGTGGCGGAAGGCGTGTCCTCCCCCTCCATCCGGCGGAACAGCAGGTCCACCATCACCCGGGCCCCGCGCGCCAGATCCTGGCGCACGCTGGTCAGTGGCGGGCTGCTATAGGCGGCGACAGTGATATCGTCAAAGCCGATCACGGCCACATCGTCGGGCACCCGCCTTCCGGCGGCGGACAGCGCCTTCATGGCGGCAATGGCGATCACGTCCGACACGGCGAACACGGCGTCAAAGCCGATACCGCTGTCAATCAGATGACGCATACTGTCATAGGCCGTATCCAGGGTGAAATGCGCCGGCTCCATCAAAGCGGGATCGGCCGGGATGTCGGCCTCGGCCAGGGCGCGCAGATAGCCCTCGCGGCGCAGGCTCACCTCCGGCACATCGGCGATGCCCAGAAAGGCGATGCGGCGGCGACCCTGGCGGATCAGATGGCTGACCGCCGTATAGGCGCCGCCGATATTGTCCGACCCGACCGAACAATAAAGCTGGTTGGGCATATGCGCGCCCCAGACCACCAGGGGCAAATGCGTGCGGGCAGTGTTGTTCAGCGCCTCATGCTGGTCGCTCTGCCCGATGACGATCAGCCCGTCGGTGCGCTGCGACTGGATCAGCCGGTCCAGCCAGCCCGGCTCCGGCTTGGCGATCTTGCTCAGCAGCACATTGTAATCGCGCGCCGTGATCTCATCGGCCAGCCGGCCGAACAGCTCAATGAAGAACGGGTCGGAGATTAACTGCCCCACCTCGTGCCCCAGCGGGATGACGACGCCGATGGTGCGGGTTTTCTTCAGGCGCAGGTTGCGCGCCTGTTCATTGATGACGTAACCCTGGGCCTGGGCGATGGCCAATATCTCTTCCCGCTTGGCGGCGGGGACCAGGGAACTGCCCGCCAGCGCGCGGGAAACGGTGGAAACCGATACCCCCGCCAGCCGGGCGATATCCGCCATCTTGATCGGTACTGCCATGCCTCTTGCCGCCTTCTTCGCGTTCCACCCTTTTTCAGCAGCATACAACCAGATCAGGTGGATTGTCGCCGAAAGTTACCCATCGCTAGGTCCGACTCGGTAGTTTTATTCCGAAAATATCTCCCATATTTTGGGAAGTTTACTACCACTGCCAGGTCAGCGCCACGGCGCCATATTGGTCACCCTTATCCTGGGTGGTGAATTCGCGGCTGCGGAAGACATGGGTATAGGTCAGGCGCACATCGTAAAGATTGATGGCGATGCCGGCCTGCAGGTCGCCGACCCAGAATTTCCGGTCGACGCTGCGGCTGTCGCGGAATGTATTGCCATCCAGGAAGATGTTGCGCGCCACGCCCCGGCCGGAAGCGCCGAAAAACAGATACCAGCCGATCGGGTGCGCGGCATCCGGTTCAAAAAAGCCGCTGCCGGGCAGCGATGGCTGGATGCGCGCCGGGCCGAAATCGGCGGGCAGGTGCCAGCCGGCGCGGAACATCAGCCCGGCATCGGCATAGGTGGAGACATTGCCCACCGCCCCGCCGACATGCGGCATCATATCGATGCCAAACCCCTGTCGGCCCAGCAGATCCTGCCGCCAGCTCCGCTGATAGGTCAGTACCAGCCCCGGTTCATTATGTAACTGGGTGTCCCAGCCCATGGGCTTGGGCGAATCGATCAGCTTATGGATGAATTTCTGCGCTGGCTCCGCCAGCGAGGCTGGGCCGATGACGCCCAGCGTCAGTTGCAACTGGTCCATCCGCTTGTTGTTCTCATTGATCAGCCCGACCGAGCCATGCAGCCAGCCGGCATAGGGCCGGTCGGTCCGGGGTGGATCGGCGACCTTGATATCGCTGGATGTGTACATGTTCTGGCCCAGCGCGAAGACGGCGCGCAGATGGCCATCCTGGGCGAAGAAGGGTACCAGTTGGGCCCATTCCTTCGTCCAGTCCGGCACCCCGTCGCGCGCCGTCGTCCAGACCGCCTGCACCCCGTTGGTGTAGTGCCGGTCGATATTATAGAACAGATCGTTTTCCAGGATCAGCGTCAGCGTGCCTGTTTCCGCCCCCGCCGTGGGGGTGTTGATCTGCGGGGCGGCCGGGTCCGCCGGTCCGTTTTGCGCCAGGGCAGGGCCGGTGATCAGCAGCAGGGCGGCGGACAAAAGGGCAGGCAGGCAGAGGCGCTGGCGCATGGTCGGCGTCACTTCCGTGATTTTGAGCGCTGTTCAGCAGTGGCAATGCAGGGAATGCCGGTCCAGGGCTATGACCGGCATCACTGCATCGCCCCTGCGCAGCGTCGCCGCCGTCAGACTTGCATGAACTCCCGCAGCAGGTCGAAGGTTCCCGCCGGCTGGTCGCGGAAGGTGCCATGCCCGCAGGCGGCAAACCGTTTCAGCGTCGATGTCGCCTTGGGCAGATGGGCGATCAGCTCTTCTGCCGCTTCCCAGGGGGTGATGGGGTCATCGTCACCGGCCAGCACCAGCACGGGCGATTGCGCCTTGCCCAGGCTTTCCCGGAAATCCATCCCCCACATCTCCCCATGACGGCCGGAGAAATGTTCCAGCACCTGCGGCCGGACGATGGAACGGGCGCGCCCGATAATGCCGCCGGGGGCGGGGTTGACCGTATAGCAGCCCATGCAGGTGTTGCTGTAGGTGGCCACCTTGTCGGCCCGCACATCGGTCCAGAAATCCCGCGCGGCGGCGGCGACATCTGCCCCGGCGCGGCGGTCAAAGGCGTTGATGATCCGGTCCAGTTGCATCCGCGCGGCGGTGGAAGACAGAATGACCCCCGCCGCATGGCCCGGATGGCGTTCCATATAGGCCTGGGCGACGAAGCCACCAAAACTGTTGCCCAGCACATAGGGCTTCTCAATCTCCAGCGCGTCGCAGAAGCCCTTCACATCATCGGCCCATTGCGCCAGCGTCCAGGTGGCGGGATCATCCCCGCCGCTGCGCCCCTGGCCGCGATGGTCGATATAGATCACCTGCGCCACGTCCGCCAACGCGCCGAAGGCCGGCTTGAAGGAGGCATGGTCGAACCCGGGCCCGCCATGCAGCAGGATCAGGGTTGGCCGCGCCCGCATCGTCTCGCCATCCGGCACCAGCTTGGCGCCCTCCACATCAAACCAGATCGGCGCACCATTCACCATCACCCGCACGGGACATACTCCTGCAATCGGTCATATTGCCAAAGAAACAGGCTGGCACAGGGCGTTGGGCAGGGCAATGGTTGCAGCACCCAAGGCGGCACCGTAAAATCTGCACAACTGCTTTCATAACCACAAAGGGGCGAAGCCCCATCCCATCCATGCACGGGGAAGGTTTCCGGACGATGCAATCCATCCATTCGCGCCGGCGGGCGCTGTTGCTGCTGGGGGCGACGACATTCATGCCGACCATCATGGGCGATCTGGCCGTGGCCGCCGAGGCGGTGAGCATCCCCCAACCCGGCCGGGGTGACCGGCTGGTCGGGGCTAATTTCGCCGGCCGATCGGAAGTGATCGCCCGCAATGGCGCGGCGGCCACCAGCCAGCCGCTGGCCACCCAGGTGGCGATTGCCATCCTGCAGCAGGGTGGTTCGGCCGTCGATGCGGCCATTGCCGCCAATGCCACGCTGGGCCTGATGGAACCGACCGGCAGTGGCATGGGCGGCGACCTGTTCGCCCTGGTCTGGGACCCCAAGACCAACAAGGTGCATGGGCTGAACGCCTCTGGCCGCGCGCCCAAAGGGCAGAGCCTGGAAGCCTTGACCCAGCGGCTGGGGCCGGGCAAGCCCATTCCGTCGCACGGGTCGCTGTCCGTCACGGTGCCGGGGGCGGTGGATGGCTGGTTCGAACTGCATGGCAAGTTCGGCAAGCTGTCGATGGAACAGGTGCTGGCGCCGGCCATCAACTATGCCCGCGACGGCTTCCCGCTGTCGCCTTTCATCGCCAAGGGCTGGGCCGGGAATTTCCGCCGGTTTGAGCAGTTGGGCGGGGTGATCGAAGAGTTTGAGAATGCCCGCAAGACCTATCTGATCAATGGCAAGCCCCCGGTGGCGGGGCAGATTTTCCGCAATCCCGATCTGGCCAATTCCCTGTCGCTGGTGGCCAAGGGCGGGCGCGATGCCTATTACAAGGGCACCATCGCCCGCACCATCGATGCCTATATGAAGCGCATCGGCGGCCCGCTGCGGTACGAGGATTTCGCCGCCCATCACAGCGACTGGGTGCAGCCCATCACCACCAGTTACCGTGGGCATGATCTGTGGCAGATCCCGCCCAATGGCCAGGGGCTGGCCACCTTGCAGATGATGAACATCCTGGAAGGGTACGACCTGAAGGCGATGGGCCATAACAGCGCCGATTTCATCCATGTCTCGGTGGAGGCCAAGAAGCTGGCCTTCGCCGATCGCTCCCGCTGGTATGCCGATCAGGCCTTCGTGAAGCTGCCCATCGAAAAGCTGATCTCCAAGGATTATGCCGCGCAGCGCCGGGGCCTGATCGACAGGACCAAGGCCGGCGCGCCGCAAACCGGCATCATGCCGGAAAGCCACGACACCATTTTCCTGACCACGGCCGACAAGGACGGGATGATGGTGGCGCTGATCCAGTCCAATTATCGCGGCATGGGATCAGGGCTGGTGCCCGATGGGCTGGGCTTCATGTTGCAGGATCGCGGGGAGCAGTTCGCGCTCGATCCCAAGCACCCCAATGTCTATGCGCCCGGCAAGCGCCCCTTCCACACCATCATTCCCGGCATGGTGACCAAGGATGGCCAGCCCTTCCTCTCCTATGGCGTGATGGGCGGGGCCATGCAGCCGCAGGGCCATGTGCAGGTGCTGGTGAACATCATCGATTTCGGCATGAATGTGCAGGAAGCGGGCGACGCCGCCCGCTGGCAGCATGAAGGCTCCCCCGAACCGACGGGGGAGAAGGGCGACGGTGTCGGCACGCTCTATCTGGAACAGGGGATTGCACCCGATGTGGTGGAGGCGTTGAAGACGCGCGGCCATAAGGTGGAGATCAAGCCCGGCCTGCATTATGGCAGCTACGAAGCCATTCTGCGCGATTCCGCCAATGGCGTTTACCATGCCGGCACGGAAATGCGCGTGGATGGCAATGCGGCGGGTTATTGAGGCACGCCAAGGGGCGCGGCTTTGCGCTATCTTATCGCCAAAGTGACGGGTTAACCATAAAGAACAGAAGGCAATCCATGGTCATTTCCCCCTCCCGCCGCGCCATGCTGGGCGGTGTTGCCACGCTGGCGCTGGGCCTTACCGGTGCGCTTCCCGCCTTTGCCCAGGCGGCCGGTCCCGGCCCGCTGACCCTGTCGCCCGCCGCCACGCCGAAGGACAAGGGCGATGTGGCCGCCCTGAATGCCTTCCTGGAAGAGGTGTATGAGGCGGCGCTGTCATTGTCACCGGAAACGCAGACCTATCGCGGGCGCAAAACCAATTATGACCGCTGGGATGATGACAGCGACGCCTTTGCCGATCTGGCCGTCGACCGTACCCGCCAGGCGTTGAAGCTGCTGCGCCAGGGCTGGGATCCGGCCAAGCTGCCGCCGGCTGCGCGGCTGAATTACCGGCTCTATGAAAATGAGTGCGAGATGGAGATTGCGGCCCACCGCTGGCGGGCCTGGAATTATCCGCTGAACCATCTCTGGGGCCGGCATACCGGCATCCCCAGCTTCCTGGTGAATGCCCATCAGGTGGCGGATATCGGCGATGCGCGGGCCTATCTGGCCCGGCTGGAGGGGATTCCCCGGCTGATCCAGCAGACCATCGATCGTGGCTATGACAGTGCCGCCAAGGGCATCATCCCGCCCAAATTCTCCCTGACCCGGATGCGGCCGGATATCCGCTCCATCATCAGCGGCGTGCCCTTCGATGACAGCGGCGACGACAATATGCTGTTCATCGATTTCAAGGCCAAGGTGGATGCGCTGAGCATTCCCCAGGCGGAGAAAGACAAGCTGGTGGCCGATTGCCGCCGTATCCTGGTGGAAAAGGTCAAGCCCGCCTATCAGGCGCTGGATGTGGCCGCCGGCAAGCTGGAGGAACAGGCGACCCAGGAAGATGGCGTCTGGAAGCTGCCGGATGGTGATGCCTATTACCGGCTGGCCGTAAAGCTGCAGACCACCACCGACATGACGCCGGACCAGATCCACGCCCTGGGCCTGAAGCATGTCGGCCTGTTGCAGGCGGAAATGCGCGGCATCATGGAGAAGGTCGGCTTCAAGGGCAGCCTGCAGGAATTCTTCCAGCATCTGCGCACCGATCCGAAATTCTATTTCAGCAATGATGAGGCCGGCCGCGCTCTCTATCTGACCCATTGCGAGAAGGTGCTGGCCGATTTCACCGCCCGGCTGGATGAATGGTTCATCACCAAGCCCAAGGCGCCGCTGGTGGTGAAGGCGGTGGAGCCGTACCGGGAAAAGACCTCCCCGCCGGCCTTTTATAACCAGCCCTCGCCTGATGGCAAACGGCCCGGCATCTTCTATGCCAACCTGTCCAACATGCAGGAAATGGCCAAATGGCAGTCCGATGCCATCATCTATCACGAGGGCATTCCCGGCCATCACATGCAGATCGCCATTTCCCAGGAACTGGGCGATGTGCCCAGCTTCCGCCGGTTCAGCCTCTATGGCGCCTATGTGGAAGGCTGGGGGCTCTATTCGGAGATGCTGCCTAAGGAGGTGGGGTTCTATCAGGATCCCTATGCCGATTTTGGGCGGTTGACGACGCAGATCTGGCGGGCCGTACGGCTGGTGGTGGATAGCGGTATCCATGCCAAGAAATGGACCCGCCAGCAGGCCATCGATTATTTTGTGTCCAACACCCCGCTGAACCGCGATCAGGTGGAGCGGGAGGTGAACCGCTACATCGTCAGCCCCGGTCAGGCCACCAGCTATTATGTCGGCATGTTGCGCATCATGGAGCTGCGCGAACAGGCCAAGCGGGAACTGGGCCAGAAGTTCGACCTGCGCCAGTTTCACGATCTGGTCCTGCGCACCGGCGCGGTGCCGCTGGAGATATTGGCCGAACAGGTGAAGGACTGGATCAAGACGCAGAAGGCGTGAGGATTGAACCAGACGCGGCGGGCCTCCTCTGGCCCGCCGTTTTTTTTGTGATGCGTGTCCAGCGGGAAGGTTATTGGTTTTCCGAAGCCTTGCCACTTCACCACCGTCATTCCCGCGAAGGCGGGAATCCAAAATCCGCGCTGTCTTATGGATTCCCGCCTTCGCGGGAATGACGGTTTAAACGATTGAAAAGTCGTAAGAAATTCATGGAAAGACTCTGAGAGGTCAGATGAAACGTCTGCTTGCTTCTGTTCTTCTGCTGGCGGCCCTTTTCCTGCCGGCAACCGGCTTTGCCGCGCCGGTTTTGGATGCCACACCCCGCATCGCCGTGATGTCGGCCTATGCCCCGGAACTGGTGGTGCTGCTGGCAGCAACCACGGACAAGCAGACGCACAGCATCAATGGCATTGATTTCACCACCGGCACGCTGGGTGGCAAAAAGGTGGTGCTGGTGCTGTCCGGCATCAGCATGGTCAATGCCGCCATGACCACGCAGATGCTGCTGGACCGGTTCGAAGTGCGGGCCCTGCTGTTCAGCGGCGTTGCCGGCGGGGTGGATGGGGGCTTGCATATTGGCGATGTGGCCGTGCCCGGCCGCTGGGGTCAGTATCTGGAAACCCATATCGTGCGACAGACGGCGGATGGTTCCCTGGCCCCGGTGCCCTGGGCCAGCCTGCCCTATCCGCCGATGGGGGTGTTCCAGCCCTCCAACGCCTATGTTCGCCGCGACGGCAAGGCGGAGCCGGAGCGCAAATTCTGGTTCGCCGTCGATCCTGCCCTGCTGGCGCTTGCGGAAAGGCTGGTGCCGACGGTGGCGCTGGATCGCTGTGCCGCCAACAAGACCTGTCTGGAAGCCACGCCCAAGGGGGTGGTGGGCGGTGATGCCGTCTCCGGTCCCGCCTTCATGGATAATGCGGCCTGGCGGGATTATCTTTCCCGCACCATGCAGGCGCGTGTCGTGGATATGGAAACGGCGGCCGTGGCCCTGGTGGCCGAACAGAATCATCTGCCTTTCATCGCTTTCCGCAGCGTCTCCGACCTGGCGGGGGCAGACCCGGATACCAACCGGATCAATACCTTCCTGGGATTGGCGGCCAGCAATGCCGCCAAGGTAGTGACCAGGTTTCTGGCGGAAATGCCGCTTGTAGAACGAAAGAGTTAACCCGTGAAGATGTAAATACCTATCCGATTGGGTGGGAAAACCCGGCTTTAAACCGAGCTGGAACGGTCTACAATCAATCAAAGAAGCTATGGTGACAAATAGCGAAGCTGGTTGAATTGTTGCGATCCGTCCTATCCCGCCGATCTTTTCTCGCCATGGGTGCTGCAGCCGGAATTTGTTCCGGTCGGCCTGCCCGGGCCAATGCGGGCCGCCTGCGGGTGGCCCTGGCTGCGCCGGGCCGGCAGTCCGACCCGTTCTGGCAGATGTCCGCGTCGATCATGCGGGCGGCGGCCCGCGATCTGGATATTGACCTGATCATCGAATGGGGGGAGCGCGACCGCAGCCAGATTATCGCGGTGGGCGAAGCACTGGTCGATCAGCGGCCCGACTATCTGCTGGTGGTCAATGAATATCGCACGGCCGTCCCCATCATTCAGGCCGCTCAGCGCCGCAATATCCCCTGCCTTCTCACCTTCAGCGGCCTGATGGAAGAAGATGTTGCCATGCTGAATAATAGCGGCGGGATTCAGTATTTGCTGGGCTCCCTGATGCCGGATAATCTCGGCGCCGGCCGCTTCATGGCCCACGCCCTGATTGAGACAGCGCGGCGGGCCGGCCTGTCCAGGGATAACAAGGTACCGCTGATCGCCATTGGTGCTACACGTTCCACCTCCTCGGCGCTGGACCGGTTGAACGGGCTTTATCAGGTGTTGCGCGCCGATCCCGCCGCTCAGTTGCTGGATGTGGTATCAGTGAACTGGAGCCGGGATGAGGCCTATCAGCGCACCCTGGCCCTGCTGCGCCGTCAGCCGCAGGTCAACGCTGTCTGGGCGGCCAATGATGATATGGCGCTGGGGGCCATGCAGGCCGCCAGCGATCTGGGCCGGCGCCCCGGCGGCGATATTTTCTTCGTCGGCCTGAACTGGCAGCGGGAAGCGCTGGATGCCGTGGCCGACGGGCGGATGCGCCTTTCCATGGGTGGCCATTTCCTGGTCGGCGCCTGGGCGCTGGCCCTGCTGCGCGACCATTTTGACAGCGGGCGGGGCCCTGTCACGGGTGTGCGCGAAGTGGTGAAGCTGGCCGTGATGGATCGGGAACGGGTGGCCTTCTATCGCCAGTATTTCGATGGCGGGGGATGGGAAAAGTTGGATTACCGGCGTTTCCGCCAAGGTAACGCCGCCCCTGGTTTCGCGGTGGAGCCGCTGCTGGTCCAATTGCCGCCGGCCAAACCGCTGGGCGACTTCCGGGGTTGAACAGGCCGGGCTCAGCTGCGGCGCTGAAATAGCGCCGCCACCGCTGCCTTGCCCTGTGCCAATCCCTCATTGGTCAGGTACAGGCTTTTACGTTTGTTGCGGGCATCATCGATCAGCCCCATGGCGTGCAGCTTATCCAGCACCGACCAGTCATAGCCTTTCCAGGTCTGATGCAACCCCTCCCGCCCCAGATAAAGCAGGGCCAGGGCGGCCTTGGCCACCGCCTCCTCATCAATCTGGTCCCAGTCGATGCGGTGCTGATCGACCAGCGCCTGTATTTCCGGTGTCATCCAGGGCTCTGAGTGGGACATCAGGCTTCTCCCTCTGCGGTGAGCAGGCTGGTGCCTGCATAGATATCGGCCAGGGACAGCTGCACATCCAGCAGGGCCAGGGGCAGCAGCGGCTGGCGGCTTGTCACCAGATCAATATGCCAGGGGCCGCCCGCTTCGGCGCGGTGATAATGGGTGATGCGGGCGGCCTTGGTGTCCAGCACCAGATAATGCCGCAGCTCCGGCATTTCCCGGTACAGTTCCCATTTCCAGCTGTAATCATCCTCTGCCGTGGATTTTGACAGAACCTCCGCCACCAACCCGGCGCCGCCGATGAATTGGTCTTCATCGCGCACCGGGCGACAGGTGACAAATACATCCGGATAGACGACATCCTGGGCGTGATCGGGGGCCAGCTTCTGGTTCTGCTGGAACGCCTCGCAGCCGTGCTGGCGGGCGGCAGGGGCCAGCAGCAGGAACAGGTTGCCGGCGATGCGGTTATGCACCACCTGCCCACCCGCCATCATGCGGATGATGCCGCCCAGAAATTCGTAACGATCCTCCGCCTGGGCTTCCCAGGCCAGGAACTCATCACGGCTGTTGATGCGGTAGCGTCGTGCCTCGGCCATGCCAGCCTCCCTCATCCTCGCCCCATCATAGGCCGAAATCGGGCCGGGATGAAGGGCGCCACGTGCGTTACCCCGGTATCCGCCGCACCGGCGGCAGGGCGTTGCACAGGTCGATATGGCCGGCGGGTCGGATGAAGAAATCATCCTGGCGTTGCCGCCGCGCCTCCAGCCACTGATCATAGCTGGGGCTCTGGCCCGACAAAACGTGGATTTTCTCCCGCGCTGCCGCCGGCACATCGGCGGCCAGTGTCACGGATTTGATCGGCGTGCGCTGTTCCGGCTTCTCATAGAAGCCCAGATTGCCGGTGCCGCGGGGCAGGGCCGTCAGATGCTCCATCCCCCACAGCACCCGGCCCACCACGGTGATCACCCGGTCCAGCGCGCGGGGGCTGTGGCCGATGACAGTGTAAAGCTCCGCCCCGCTGCCGCTGTCGGGGGCCATGTCGCGGCCCACACCGACTATGCCATAGCAATGGGTCATCCAGGCTTCACCAGTCTGCCGGTCACGGGCCGCGGGGAAAATGTCGGAAATCCCCACTTCCGGGGCAAAGGCATCCGGGTCGGGCAGCGGGGTGAAGGGCAGGCTTGCCACGCCGCCCGGTACGGTGAATTCCGGCGTCAGCCTGTCCTTGGCCGTCTTCATCGGGCGCGGGGTTTCTTCCGGCATCCCCCATTGGGTGACGTAATTATCCTGCACCCGCACCACAGCGGTGCCGTCATACCAATGTTCGCGCGCCAGCTTGCGCATATTGTCCACATGTGCCGGCGCGAAGCCGGGGGCCAGTTCCACCACCACCCGGCCCGTTGGCAGCTCTATATATAAAGTGTTCTCCGGCACCGGTTCGCGCCAATCCGCCAGGGGGGAGGCGTCCAGCACCTCCTTGGGCGTGGGATGGCGGGTGTCGGCCGCATCGGCAGGGGCCGCCAGTGCCAGGGCAAGGGCCAGCAGGGGCAGGCAACGGGCAAGGCGCATTTCGATTATTCTTTCCGTCGGGATTGCTGTGCGCCTACTGTCCCAGAAGCGACGGTTTCCCTCAAGGTTCCAGCTTTTTGCCGGTGAAGGGGTTCCAGCCCTTGGCGGCCAGCACGGCCCAGGCGGTGGCGCCCAGATGCGGCTGGCGGAAATAGAAGAAATCCGCCTCCTTGCTGTCCGGCCCGATGGCAAAGCCGGTGCTGAGCTTGGCCCCGCGTGTGGCCCAGAGATAGCCGCCGGGGCTGATATCGCCGGTCAGGCTTTCCAGCAGGGCGGCCGCCTTTTCCGCCTGACCGGTGGCGCGATAGGCGAGCGCTGCCTGTGCCGTGCCCTCCACCCACACACCATCGCGGTCGGCGTTGAAATCAAACCCGCCTGCCACCCCATGGGCCTGTTCGGCATAGGTGAGCGCGCGCCGCCAGTCCGCCGGCGCATCGGCCAGCAGCAGGGGCCAGAGCTGGGCATCCAGGCCGGAATTGCCCTCATTCACCGTGGTGCCATCCTCCAGCGTGCCGGTGGGGAACCAGCCCTTGTCCGCACGCCAGAGGGCATCCAGAAAACCACGCGCCCTGGCGGCCCCCTCCGCCCAGGGGCCGGGCGCGCCCGCGCGGTGCAGCCAGCCGAACAGGGCCAGCAGATCGGTATTATGCTCGGTCGATTTCCAGCTCAGCTTCACCGGCTGGGTATCATAGCCATGCAGCCCGCCGGTAAAGCCACCGGGGCCGCGCGTGTCGGCAGCATTGTCCAGCACCCATTGGCCCAGCTTGGCCGCCCCTTCCTGAAACCGTTTGTCGCCCGTCGATTCCGCCAGCGTCAGCAGGGCCAGTCCGGCCCAGGCGACATTGCCGGTGCTGGTGCCCACCTGATAGGCGTCTTCCGCCCAACGGCCCGGCTTTTCCTGCCACCAGCCATTGGGCGGGATGGGCCGTTCCTGCTGCGGCCCGGCGCGATAGGCAGTGCGCAGCCGCCCGGCCACCGATCCGGCCCGATCCTCCAGCGTGGCGGCCAGCAGCGCCTCCCCGATGCGTTTGGCCTGGGCGCGTTCACCACAGGCGGTCAGCGCGATGACGGCCAGGGCATTGTCATAGGTGAAGGCGGCAGTCTTCAAGGCCGGCTCCGCCGGCGCGCCGCTGCCGCTGGCGGCATCATAGCTGCGCAGGAAGGCGGGGCCTTTGCCGGGGATGCTGTCCACGGCGATGGAAAGGGTTTGGCAGGCACGACTCGCCAGAACCATACCGGGACGGGATTGCGCTAGGGACGCACCGGTCGTCACGCCGACCAGGGTCAACGACAGAATGGTCGCCTGATAAAATCCCCATTTCATTCGCTCACCCGTCCGCGACGACAACATTGGTTCAAGAAGTAGTCACAGAACCGTTGATGCGGAAGGGGCAAACTACCCCCGTGCCCGCAACCCGGCGGCAAGCGTGGCGACCAGCTCTTCCATCAACAGATTGGGATCGGTGCCGGAGACACGGGCGAGGTTGCCCGACACAATGCCCTCGCACAGGCCATTCACGGAGGCCCAGATGGTGGTGGCCGCGCGTTCCAGCCGCGCCTCGTCCCCATCGGGGATCAGCGGCGCGATGGCGGCCTCCACCCCGCGCCGGAGTCGGGCCACTTTTTCCAAAAACCAGTCGGGGGCCGGCTCATCCGTCGTCGGGGGGCGGTTATCGATCAGGGCCAGATACAGGTTCAAATGGGTAGAGGCAAAGGCCAGATAGGCACGCGCCTGGGCCAGCAGGCGCTGTTCGGGACTGGCCTGGGGGCCACCGGCCGCCGCATCCGCCACCCCCACCGCCACGGCCAGCCGTTCCAGCAGCTCTGCGTTCAGATGCAGCTTTACCGTGTCCAGATTGGGGTAGAGGTTATACAGCGTACCGACAGAACAGCCGACGGAGAGTGCCAGTTGCCGTGCCGTCAGGGCACCCAGACCATGGTCGGCAACCAGCCGCCTTGCCTCCTGCAGCACAACCTGGGCAAGTTCGGCACGCGGCTGACGGCTCATGTGATTTTTTCCTGAAAATCCTGGACCTTCTGGGAAACGATCTTATCTGTACTGCGTGACGCTGGCAGCAAGGATTAAAGAAAATTGTCGTCGCGCTGACCGTGCTACAGACAGAAGGCAGACACCGCAGAGCTGCATATTGAAGCCACGCGAACCCTGACGTAAAACCCAACGCGGAATTTTACGCTACTGCACCCGGCCCGGCATTCGAGAAAAATGCCGGGCGCATCGACCGGAACTCCCAATGGCCCCCTACGATCAAGCCCCGAGCGAGCGCTATTCCTTCCTCTTCGGCGCCAACGGCACCTTCATCGCGGAACTGTACGCCCGGTATCAGCAGGACCCTAACAGCATCGATGCCAGCTGGCAGCGCTTCTTCGCCGAACTGGGCGATGAAGGCCAGGCCATCCTGGCAGAGCTGAACGGTGCCTCCTGGGCGAAGAATACCGCCAAGGTGATCGGCGCCGCCGACCCGGATGCGCCCGTTGCCAAGTCGGGCAAGGGTGATGCGAAGGGTGACAAGGCTGCCGCCGCGCCGGCCCCGGCCGCTGCCGCGGGCGTCGCCCCGGCCCAGGTGCGTCAGGCCCAGTTGGACAGCATCCGCGCCCTGATGCTGATCCGCAATTACCGCGTCCGTGGCCATCTGCTGGCCAAGCTGGACCCGCTGGGCATGGACAAGCGCGCCGAGCACGCGGAGCTGGATTACCGCCATCACGGCTTTACCGATGCCGACCTGGACCGCCCCATCTTCATCAACAATGTGTTGGGGATGGAAACGGCGACGCTGCGCCAGATCGTGGATGCGCTGCACAGCACCTATTGTGGCCATATCGGCGTGGAGTTCATGCATATCCAGGATCCGGAGCAGAAGGCCTGGATTCAGGAACGCATTGAAGGCATCCGCAACCAGACGGATTTCACGACCCTGGGCAAGAAGGCCATTCTGCAGCGCCTGACGGCGGCGGAAGGGTTCGAGAAGTTCCTGCAGCTCAAATATACCGGCACCAAGCGTTTCGGCCTGGAAGGTGGTGAGGTGCTGGTACCCGCCATCGAACAGGTGATGAAGCGCGGCGGCCAGTTGGGCCTGAAGGAAATCGTGCTGGGCATGGCCCATCGCGGCCGCCTGAACGTGCTGACCAACGTGCTGGGCAAGCCGTTCAAGGCCGTGTTCAGCGAATTCCAGGGCAACCCGGCCAACCCGGAAGATGTGCAGGGTTCCGGCGACGTGAAGTACCATATGGGGACTTCCAGCGACCGTGACTTTGATGGCAACACCATCCACCTGTCGCTGTCGCCCAACCCGTCGCATCTGGAAGTGGTGAACCCGGTTGTCTGCGGCCGCGTGCGCGCCAAGCAGTGCCAGATTTCCGGCCAGGTGCCGCCGGCTGACGAAAGCCGCAACCAGGTTCTGGGCGTGCTGCTGCATGGCGATGCCGCCTTTGCCGGCCAGGGCCTGGTGCCCGAGACGCTGCTGCTGTCCGAACTGAAGGGCTACCGCACCGGCGGTATCATCCATTTCATCATCAACAACCAGATCGGCTTCACCACCGCCCCGCAGTACAGCCGTTCCGGCCCGTACCCGACGGAAGTGGCCAAGTCGATCCAGGCCCCGATCTTCCATGTCAATGGTGACGATCCGGAAGCCGTCATCCATGTCAGCCGCATCGCCATCGAATTCCGTCAGAAGTTCCTGAAGGATGTCGTGGTCGACGTGGTCTGCTATCGCCGCCAGGGCCATAATGAAGGCGACGAGCCGGCATTCACCCAGCCGCTGATGTACAAGACCATCGCCAAGCAGGAGACGACGCGCCAGCTCTATGCCAAGCAGCTGGTCGCCGAGGGTGTGGTCAGCCAGGAAGAATCCGACGGCATGGTCAGTGAATTCATGGGCCATATGGACCAGGAATTCCAGGCCAGCACCTCCTTCAAGCCCAACAAGGCCGACTGGCTGGAAGGCAAGTGGTCGGGCCTGAGCGCTGCCGGTGCCCAATATAGCCGTGGCACCACCGCCGTGCCGGTGGATGTGCTGAAGGAAGTGGGGCTGGCCATTTCCCACACGCCGGACGGCTTCAACGCCAATTCCAAGGTCGCCCGCCAGTTGAAGGCCAAGCAGCAGGCGATTGAGACCGGCGAAGGCATTGACTGGGCCACCGGCGAAGCCCTGGCCTTTGGCACGCTGGCCGTGGAAGGCAACCCGGTCCGCCTGTCGGGCCAGGATGTCGGCCGTGGCACCTTCTCCCAGCGCCATTGCGTGCTGACCGATCAGGTGAACGAGGAGAAGTATGTCGCGCTGAACCATATCCGTCCGGGCAAGCAGGCGACGTTTGAGGTGCATGACAGCCCGCTGTCCGAAGCCGCCGTGCTGGGCTTCGAATATGGTTTCTCGCTGGCCGAACCGCACGCGCTGACCATCTGGGAAGCCCAGTTCGGTGACTTCGTGAACGGCGCGCAGGTCATCATCGACCAGTTCATCAGCTCGGCCGAATCGAAGTGGCTGCGCATGTCCGGTCTGGTCATGCTGCTGCCGCACGGCATGGAAGGCCAGGGTCCGGAACACAGCTCCGCCCGTCTGGAACGCTTCCTGCAGAACTCGGCGGAAGATAACTGGCAGGTCTGCAACATCACGACCCCGGCCAATTACTTCCACGCCTTGCGCCGTCAGTTGCGCCGCGATTTCCGCAAGCCGCTGATCGTGATGTCGCCGAAGTCGCTGCTGCGTCACAAGCTGTGCGTCTCCCCGCTGTCTGACTTCACCGGTGACAGCACCTTCCACCGCGTGCTGCGCGATGCCGCCCCGGATCTGGTGGCGGGCGAACAGGTTCGCCGCGTCGTGCTCTGCTCCGGCAAGGTCTATTACGACCTGTTCCAGGAACGTGAAGCACGCGGCATCAAGGATGTGGCCATCGTCCGTCTGGAACAGCTCTATCCCTTCCCGCATGAGGCGCTGGCGGTGGAACTGGGCAAGTATCCCAACGCCGATGTGGTCTGGTGCCAGGAAGAGTCGGAAAACCAGGGTGCCTGGAACTTCGCCGACCGTCGCATCGAAAAGGTGCTGACGGCCATCGGGCACAAGGCCGGTCGTCCGAAATATGCCGGTCGTCAGGAATCGGCGGCCCCGGCCACCGGTCTGCTGCGCCGTCATAACCAGGAGCAGGCAAAGCTTCTGAACGACGCGCTGTCGGTCTGATCGATCCCAATCAACCTATCCAACATATTTTCACGGCAAACGACAAAGGTCCGCAGTCATGGCGACGGAAATCAAGGTGCCGACCCTCGGCGAATCGGTGACGGAAGCAACCGTCGCCCGCTGGCTGAAGAAGGTCGGCGAGACGGTTCAGGTGGATGAGGCGCTGGTTGAACTGGAAACCGACAAGGTTACCCTGGAAGTCAACGCCGCCGCCGCTGGTACCCTGACGGAGATCGTGGCCGGTGAAGGCGCCAACGTCGCCGTTGGCGCCCTGCTGGGCACCATCAGCGCGGGCGGTGCCGCCGCCGCGCCGAAGCCGGCTGCCGCCGCTGCTCCGGCACCGGCCCCGGTCGCCGCTCAGGCCCCGGTTGCGGCCCCCGCCGCCGCCGGCGTGATGCCGGCCGCCCGCAAGGTGGCCGAGGATAACGGCGTCGACCCGACCACGCTTGCCGGCACCGGCAAGGATGGCCGCGTCACCAAGGGCGACGTGATCCAGCATCTGGAAACCCCGAAGGCTGCCCCGGCTCCGGCCCCGGCACCCAAGGCCGCCGCCCCGTCCGGCCCGCGCAGCAAGGCCGACCTGGAAGAGCGCGTGCGCATGAGCCGCCTGCGCCAGCGCATTGCCGAGCGTCTGAAGGAAGCGCAGGACACCGCCGCCATGCTGACCACCTTCAACGAGGTGGACATGACGAACGTGATCGCCATGCGCAACCAGTTGAAGGACGCGTTCGAGAAGAAGCACGGCGTGAAACTGGGCTTCATGTCCTTCTTCGTGAAGGCCTGTCTGGTGGCCCTGAAGGAGCTGCCGGCGGTCAATGCAGAGATCGACGGCACCGATCTGGTCTACAAGAACTATTACGACATCGGTGTCGCCGTCGGCACGCCGCAGGGTCTGGTGGTTCCGGTGGTCCGCGATGCCGACAAGCTGTCCTTCGCCGGCGTGGAAAAGACCATTGGCGAGCTGGGCAGGAAGGCCCGTGACGGCAAGCTGTCGATGGAAGACCTGTCGGGCGGCACCTTCACCATCTCCAACGGTGGTGTCTATGGCTCGCTGATGTCCACGCCGATCCTGAATACCCCGCAGTCGGGTATCCTGGGGATGCACAAGACCATGGACCGCGCCGTTGTCATCAATGGCAAGGTCGAAGTGCGCCCGATGATGTATCTGGCGCTGTCCTACGATCACCGCATCATCGATGGCCGCGAGGCTGTGACCTTCCTGGTGCGTGTCAAGGAATGCATCGAGAATCCGGAACGCATCCTGCTGGATGTCTGATCCGGGCGCTTGGGCGCATTGCTGATCGGGAAAGGGCCGTCCGCAGGGGCGGCCCTTTTCTATTGCTACATGTCTATTGGGATCTGATGTTGCTGGAGCCGGGCCGTTTCAGGCCGCTTCCCCGGCCATCAGGCAGGCATAACATTCATCCCGTTCGGTGCGGTACCCGCCGGGGGTAATGCCGACATGGCGACGGAACATGCCGGTGAAATGGCCCTGGCTGGAAAAGCCGGTGGCCACGGCGATTTCCGCCAAGGGCGTCTCACTTTCCAGCAGCATTTTCTTGGCGGCGTTGATCCGCCTTGCCAGCACATAGCCATGCGGCGCCATGCCGGTGGAGGCCTTGAAACGCCTTGCGAAATGGCTGGGGCTGAGGCCGGTTTGGGCGGCCAGCAACGGCAGGGCCAGCGGCCCGTCCAGATTATCCTCAATGAACAGCACCACCCGGCGTAGCTGCGCGGCCGTCAGGGCCGGGCAGGTGGAATCGCCCAAGGGCGGGCGGGCCAGGATGCTGTCGACGCTGATGGTTTCTTCGGCAAGGCAAGCCGCGATGATGGGTGTCGGTGCAAGCATCGGCTGTCCCTTCGGATCGGGGCCGCCGCCAAAAGGGAAGGGCGGAAGGCCGGGCATGGAGAATGATATGATGGTCCACCCCGACGAAAGCCGGATTTGAACCTGCATCTATCTGGTGGAGAGGGTGCCCGCTTAAAGGGGCACCATCACCCACCATTGCCATGCCCGCTGACTGGGCGCTGTGCGCCCGGTCACGCTTGTTCATTTTATTCCGCCGCCAGCACGCGCGGCAGCTTGAACACCACGTTTTCGGTGGCCGTCACCACCTCTTCCACTGTCACGGTGAAGCGCTCCCGCAGGGCCGTCAGCACCTCATCCACCAGCACTTCCGGGGCAGAGGCGCCGGCGGTGATGCCCAGGGTGCGGATTTTATCCAGCCGGGGCCAGTCGATCTGGGCGGCCCGCTGCACCAGCATGGCCCGCGTGCAGCCATGGCCGCGCGCCACCTCCACCAGCCGGACGGAGTTGGAGGAGTTGGGGGCCCCCAGCACCAGCAGCGCGTCGGCCTTGGGTGCTATTTCCTTCACCGCGGCCTGCCGGTTGGTGGTGGCGTAGCAGATATCCTCCCGCTTCGGCCCGGCAATGTTGGGGAAACGTTCACGCAGGGCGTCGACAATGGCCCCCGTATCATCCACCGACAGGGTGGTCTGGGTGGCAAAGGCCAGGTTTTCCGGGTCGGCCACTATCAGGGTCGCCACATCTTCCACCGTTTCCACCAGATGCACGGCACCGTCCGGCAACTGGCCGATGGTGCCCACCACTTCGGGATGGCCGGCATGGCCGATCAGCACGATGGCGCGACCGCTTTCATGATGGCGCTCCGCCTCCCGATGCACCTTGGAGACCAGGGGGCAGGTGGCATCGACATAGATCATGTTGCGGCGCTGTGCCTCGGCGGGAACAGCCTTGGGTACGCCATGGGCGGAAAAGACGACGGGTCGGTCATCCGGCACCTCGTCCAGCTCCTTCACGAAGACGGCCCCCTTGGCCTCCAGGCTTTCCACCACGAAGCGGTTATGCACGATTTCGTGGCGCACATAGACGGGCGCGCCAAATTTCTGCAGCGCCACCTCCACGATCTGGATGGCCCGGTCCACCCCGGCGCAGAAACCGCGCGGGGCCGCCAGCAGCACATGCAGCGGCGGCAATTGGGGCTGGGCGGCGGCGGTTTCTGGCGCGGTGATCTCGGTCATGATGCTGGGAAATTCCTGACGCTGCGTGTAAGGCGGAATGGTGATCGTCGGTGATGCCATGAAATGGCCCTTCTTGGCGGGCTTGTGCCGTCGAAGGGGGCTCTATATTGTCGCGGTGCCGCGCCGCGGCGGGCTGTCGAAAGCTCGTATCCGGGATGCGCGGCATTTGTCCCGGATGGTGGAAGTGAACGGACGCTTGATGACCAGCCCCTGCACGATGACGACCCAGCCCGACCATAATATAGGTTCGCCGGCCAGGAAAGCCGCCCGCCCCTGGCGCATGGCCGCGTGTGCGGGACTGGCGATGCTTGCCCTGTCCGGCTGTGCCGAAAATGAAGGCTTCAAGGCCGGCTGCCCCAATGTGGGTATCCTGCGCGATGCCGGCACGCTGCGGACCGACCAGGGTGTCGCGGTGCTGTCCGGCATCTTTGCCAACTGCGCCTATGACGATACGCACGTCAATATCGCGGCGAACCTGGATATTTCCGGTCGGGTGAATGAAGGCGGCAGCGCCACCTCGTTGCCCGTCACCTATTTCGTGGCGGTGGTGGACCCCAACCGCAACATCATCACCAAGAAGGATTTCAGCACCACTATCCTGCTGAATGGCGGCACCGGCATGGTGCAGGAGACGCTGGAACAGACGATTCCCGTGCCCAAGACGGTGGATGCCCGCTGGTATGAGGTGCTGGTCGGCTTCCAGATCACCCCGGAACAGGCGGACGCCAACCGGGCGGCCAACGAAGGCCGGTAATTACCGCATTGGGCCTCTTCCCACGCCGCCATTGACAGGCGGCGTGGGTTGTTTAGTTTGTATGCTGCAAAGCCGATCACCCTTTGCGGGAGAGACCGGTGCCCTGGTAACAGGGCCTCGGCGCCGAAGGAGCAACCGCCCCCGGAAACTCTCAGGCAAAAGGACCGCAAGGGGTAGGCGCATCTGGAAAGCAGGCGGGCAGGGGTTCCACCCCAGCCGACAGCCCACCGACGGAGTAAGCTGACAACCACAAGGTTGCAACGAATCTCTCAGGGGCCAGGACAGAGGGGGGCAACCGCCACGGGGACGATCCCCGCGACGGCCGTAACCTGTCCTGAAGGGAGTGTCCCGTCTTGGGTGACACCAGCCTGTTGCGCACGCCGCTTTACGATCTCCATATCGAACTGGGCGCCAAGATGGTGCCGTTCACCGGCTATGACATGCCGGTGCAGTACCCGCTGGGCGTGCTGAAGGAACATCTGCACACGCGAGAGAAGGCGGGGCTGTTCGACGTTTCCCATATGGGCCAGGTGCGCCTGCGCGGGGCCGATATTGATGCGGTGATCAAGGCGCTGGAAGCGCTGGTGCCGGGCGATATCGCAGCCCTGGCACCGGGCCGCATCCGTTACACCATGTTCACCAATGATCAGGCCGGCATTCTGGACGACCTGATGGTGACGCGGTTCGAGGATCACCTCTATGTCGTCATCAATGCCGGCTGCAAGGTGGACGATCTGGCCCATCTGAAGGCGCATCTGCCGGCAGGTATTGAGATCGAGTATCTGGGCGATGATGCCGGCCTGTTGGCGCTGCAGGGCCCGGCGGCGGCCACGGTGATGGCCCGCCTGCTGCCCGAAGCAGCCACCATGGGTTTCATGAGCGCGCGGGCCGCGACCATCCAGGGCATTCCCGTGCAGATCAGCCGGTCTGGCTATACTGGTGAAGATGGGTACGAGATCAGCGTCGGTGCCGCCGATGCCGAGAAACTCGCCCGTCTGTTGCTGGCCGAGCCGGAGGTGGAGGCCATCGGCCTGGGTGCGCGCGATTCGCTGCGCCTGGAAGCCGGCCTGTGCCTGTACGGCCATGATATCGACACCGGCACCAACCCGGTGGAAGCGGCCCTGACCTGGACCATCTCCAAGCGCCGCCGCACGGAAGGCGGCTTCCCCGGTGCCGCCATCGTGCAGGCCCAGTTGGCGGAAGGCCCGGCGCGTAAGCGCGTGGGCATTCAGCCGGAAGGCAAGGCGCCGGCCCGCGAACATACCGAAATCCAGGATCTGGCCGGCAACCGCATCGGGGAAATCACCAGCGGCGGCTTCGGCCCCACCGCCGGCGGTCCCGTCGCCATGGGCTATGTCACGGCGGGTTCCGCCGCTGTGGGCACGCGCGTGCAGTTGATCGTGCGCGGCAAGGCTCTGCCGGCGACTGTCGCCGCTATGCCGTTCGCACCGCATCGTTATTTCAAGGGGTGAGACGGGCCGCGCCTAACCCTACCGTCACCCCGGCGTAGGCCGGGGTCCAGGGGCCAGAGGCGCTTTTCTCTACGAAACTGGACCCCGGCCTTCGCCGGGGTGACGGTGGAGAGAGCAAAGCCGACAATCCCTTTTCACCAACGACACGTCATTCCCCCCCCCAAGACCCGAAAGACCTGACCATGACCATCCGTTTCACCCAGGACCATGAGTGGATCAAGCTCGACGGCGATGTCGCCACCGTCGGCATCACCGATTATGCCCAGCAGGCTTTGGGCGATGTGGTGTTTGTTGAGGTGCCGGAAGCCGGCCGCGAGCTGACCAAGGGCAAGGATGCCGCCGTGGTCGAATCGGTGAAGGCCGCCTCGGAGGTCTATGCCCCGGTCGATGGCACCGTGGTGGAAGGCAATGGGGCCGTGGCCGACGAGCCGTCGCTGGTGAACACCGACCCGGAGGGTGAGGGCTGGTTCTTCAAGATGAAGATCAAGGACATGGCCCAGTTTGAGGCGCTGATGGACGAGGCCGCCTACAAGTCCTTCATCGCGGGGCTGTGATGCGTTACCTGCCGCTGACCGAAACCGACCGCAGCGCCATGCTGGCCACCATCGGGGTGGACAGCGTGGATGCCCTGTTCCGCGACGTGCCCGAACAGGCCCGCCTGAAGGGCCCCATCGCCGGCCTGTCCAACCATATGGGCGAGTTGGCGGTGGAACGCCATTTGTCCCGGCTGGCCGACAAGAACGTCACGGCGTCTGCCGTGCCGTTCTTCATCGGCGGCGGTGCCTATAAGCATCATGTGCCGGCCTCGGTCGACCAGACGCTGCTGCGCGGGGAGTTCCTGACCAGCTATACGCCGTATCAGCCGGAAGTCACCCAGGGCACTTTGCAGTACCTGTTTGAATTCCAGACCCAGGTGGCGCTGCTGACCGGCATGGAGGTGGCCAATGCCTCCATGTATGACGGGGCGACCGGCACGGCGGAAGCCGTGCTGATGGCCGCCCGCATCAACAAGCGCAACAAGGTTATCCTGTCCGGCGGGCTGCACCCGCATTACCGCGAAGTGGTGGAAACCACCTGCGGCGTCATGGGCATGGATATCCGCGCCCAGGCCCCGGACTGGAAGAATGCTGAGGATCTGACGGCCCTGATCGATGGCGAGACCGCTTGCATTGTGGTGCAGACCCCCTCGCTGTTCGGCCATCTGCGCGACTTCACCGCTTTGTGCGACGCCGCCCACGCCAAGGGCGCCTTGGTCATCGTGGTGGTGACGGAGGTGGTGTCGCTGGGCCTGTTGACCCCGCCGGGTGAAATGGGTGCCGATATCGTCGTCTGCGAAGGGCAAAGCATCGGCAATGGGCTGAATTTCGGCGGCCCCTATGTCGGCCTGTTCGCCACCCGCGACAAATATGTGCGCCAGATGCCGGGCCGCCTCTGCGGCCAGACCGCGGATGCCGATGGCAAGCGCGGCTTCGTGCTGACGCTGTCGACCCGCGAGCAGCATATCCGCCGCGAGAAGGCCACGTCGAACATCTGCACCAATTCCGGTCTGTGCGCGCTGGCCTTCACCATTCACCTGTCGCTGCTGGGTGAACAGGGGCTGACTAAGCTGGCCCGGGTCAACCATGCCAATGCCGTGACCCTGGCCGACAAGCTGGAAGCGGTGAAGGGCGTGAAGATCGTCAATGACGGGTTCTTCAACGAATTCACCGTGAAGCTGCCCAAGAAGGCGGCCAAGGTGGTGTCCAAGCTGGCCGAGCGCGGCATCCTGGCCGGCGTGCCGGTCAGCCGCTTCTACCCGGAGATGGACGGTCTGGAAGACCTGCTGCTGGTCGCCAGCACCGAGGTCAACAGCCTGGAAGACATGGACGCGCTGGTGCGCGGCCTGGAGGAGGTTCTCTGATGGCCATGAATAATCAGGGTCGCGACAGCACCCCCCACGCCGTTGCCGTTGCAGACGAGCTTGTCACCTTCACCGGCAACAAGGCGTTGCAGCAGGAAGAAGCGCTGATTTTTGAGCTGGATAATCCCGGCGCAGTTGGCGTGGATCTGGAGGCACCGGTCACCACCAAGACCCGTCTGGATGGGGTGAAGACCCGCGCCAGCGTCGGCCTGCCCTCGCTGGCCGAGCCGGACGTGGTGCGCCATTACACGCGCCTGTCCCAGAAGAACTTTGCCATCGACACGACCATGTATCCGCTGGGCTCGTGCACGATGAAGCATAACCCGCGCCTGAATGAAAAGATGGCGCGGCTGCCGGGCTTCAGCGACATCCACCCGCTCCAGCCGGTGGAAACCGTGCAGGGGGCGCTGGAACTGATCGACCAGTTGGCCCATTGGCTGAAGACGCTGACGGGGATGCCCGCCATCGCCATGTCGCCGGGTGCCGGTGCCCATGGCGAGCTGTGCGGCCTGATGTCGATTCATGCCGCATTGGATGCGCGCGGCGAAAGCCATCGCCGCCGCGTGCTGGTGCCGGAATCGGCCCATGGCACCAACCCGGCCACGGCGGCTTTCTGCGGCTTCACCGTGGATACGATCCCGGCGGAAGAAAATGGCCGCGTCAGTGTGGAGGCCGTGAAGGCCAAGCTGGGCGATGATGTCGCCTGCATCATGCTGACCAATCCCAATACCTGCGGTCTGTTCGAACCGCAGATCCGGGAAATCGCCGATGCCGTTCACGCGGCGGGTGGCTATTTCTATTGCGACGGCGCCAAT
This sequence comes from Niveispirillum sp. SYP-B3756, assembly GCF_009495745.1. Lineage (GTDB taxonomy): Bacteria > Pseudomonadota > Alphaproteobacteria > Azospirillales > Azospirillaceae > Niveispirillum. Next base: position 347,920 of record NZ_WIDQ01000001.1, on the reverse strand, counting down.
TACAACGCCATCGTCGGCCGGGTCCGCCCCGCCGATCTGGGCGTGGATGCCATGCATATCAACCTGCACAAGACCTTCTCCACCCCGCATGGTGGTGGCGGTCCGGGTTCCGGCCCGGTGGTCCTGTCCGACGCCCTGGCGCCTTATGCCCCGTTGCCCTTCGTGGTGCATGGCAAGAACGGCTTCGATCTGGTGGAACAGGCGGCCGATGCCAAGGGCGCCAAGCCCTTTGGCCGGCTGAAGGGCTTCCATGGCCAGATGGGCATGTTCGTGCGCGCGCTGGCCTATATCCTCTCCCACGGGGCGGATGGGCTGCGGCAGGTGGCATCCGATGCGGTGCTGAATGCCAATTACCTGCTGGCCAACCTGAAGGATGTCATGTCGGCATCGTTCGACGGCCCCTGTATGCATGAGGCTCTGTTCGATGATCGCTTCCTGAAGGGCACCGGCGTGACGCCGCTGGACTTCGCCAAGGCGATGATCGACGAGGGCTATCACCCCATGACCATGTATTTCCCGCTGGTCGTGCATGGGGCTTTGCTGATCGAGCCGACGGAAACGGAAAGCAAGCAGACGCTGGACCGTTTCATCGCCACCATGCGCCATCTGGCGGAAAAGGCGAAGGCCGGCGATCTGGCCCATTTCCAGGCCAGCCCGCGCCTGACCCCGCGCAAGCGCCTGGACGAAACCCAGGCCGCCCGCAAGCCGGTGCTGCGCTGGGTGAAGCCGGCGACCCCTGCTTCTGCACCGGCGGGTGTGGCGCAGGCAGCGGAGTAATCCTTACCTGCTTGTGCAGGGTATCGATAAAAGGGAGCGGTGTCCAAAACGGACACCGCTCCCTTTTTTGTCGCAAGGCCAAATTTGTAAAATTTACATAAAATTCAATAATTAATTTATTCTTACAAGCCGCTGCTGTGCTTTCTCCCCTGCCCAAAAAGGCATATTGCAGCGCCATACTTTTCTTTTTCGGAACTGGTGGCGGGGGCGGCGAATGAACCAATCGCGGCTTGGCGTTGTTGCTTTTGCCGGCGGCCGGGTTTCCTTCGGGATCGGCGCGCGGCTTGGTCTGGCCTTTGCGGCCATTCTGCTGGCGGTACTGGCCATTATCGCTCAGACCTGGATGGCCTATGGCCGGGTCGAGGTGACCCTGAGCGGGGTGGTGGAGGAGACGCTGCCACGCTTCAAGGTGCTGGACCGGCTGTCACACGCCGCCGACGGGCTGGCGGCGGCGGCGATGCAGGCGGCGGTGGCCGGCAACCCGACCGAGGCACAATCGGCGCGGCAGCGCCTGACCGAGGCGGAAACAGGCCTCAGCGGGGCGCTGCGCGCCGCGCCCGGTGACTTGGGCAACCTGCCGCAGCTGGATGATCTGCACACCATTGCCGGCCGCTTCTCCTCCCAGCTGCAAATCCTTAACGGCACGGTGGATGGGCGCTGGCAGTTGCGGGAAAAGGCGGATCAGGTTTTATCGACCCTGGGTGAGAGGCTGGCGGCCTATGAGACCGGGCCGGCTCTGTCCACCCTGCGTGCGGCGGTGGATGCCGCCACCGGGGCCCGCACGGCGGAAATCCTTACCCTGCTGAGCAATCGTGCGACCGATGCGCTGGCGCAGCTGCCGGCCGATCAGGCCGGGGTGCTGCGCCCGCTGCTGCTGGGTCGGGATGGCTTGTTCGGGCTCTATGGCCGCCTGCTGGCTGCAGACGAGCAGTTGCGCCGCTCTGTCCGGCTGGCGGGGGAAAATGCCGCCAATGTGCGTTCCATCGTGGCCGACATTGCCAGTGGGGTACAGACCCAGGTGCGCGCTCAGGCTGATGATCTGGCGGGACAGATCGGCTTTGCCCGGCAATTGCTGATCGGTTTCGGCCTGCTGGCGCTGGTGATCGCCGTGGTGGCGGGTGTCTATTATGCCGGTTTCCGGGTGGCCGGGCGGATTGCCCGGCTGTCGCGCCGGATGCTGGATCTGGCGGGCGGCAATCTGGATGTCGTCATCGATGCCTCTGGCCGGGATGAGATTACGGAGATGGCCCGCGCCATGCGTACCTTCCGCGCCAATGCCCTGAAGGTGCGGGAGCATGATGCCGCGCTGGAGGCGGAACGGAGCGCGGCGGCAGAGGCGCGGCAAGCAGAGATCGAACGGCTGGCCGCCCGCTTTGAACAATCGGTGGGGGCCATCGTCTCTCGCTTCGCCGCGGCGGCGGGCGACATGAATGACCTGTCGCTGGGCATGGGGCAGGCGGCCGATGCCACGGCGGAGCAGGCCGACGCGGTGGCCCGATCCTCTGAAGCGGCGACCAGCAATGCCCAGACCGTGGCCGCCGCCACCGAACAGCTCTCGCTCTCCATCCAGGAGATCAGCGGCCAGCTGCAGCGCGCCATCGGCATTTCCCGGCAGGCCAATGGGGAGGCGGTGGGCGCTGCCACCATCGTGGAGCGGCTGACCAGTGCGGCGGAGAAGATCGGTGATGTGGTCCGCTTCATCGATGATATCGCCGCCCAAACCAGCCTGCTGGCCCTGAATGCCACCATTGAGGCCGCCCGCGCCGGCGATGCCGGCAAGGGCTTTGCCGTGGTGGCGGGCGAGGTGAAAAGCCTGGCCGGCCAGACGGCGCGGGCGACCGGCGATATCGCGGCGGAGATCGGTGCCATCCGCAAGGTGGTGGCCGATGTCGCCGGTGCCATCCGGCAGGTCGGCGGCACGATTGAGGAACTGACTGTCGTTTCCGGTTCCGTCGCCGCCGCCGTTGAACAGCAGAATGCCGCCACGGCTGAAATCAGCCGCTCCATTGGGGAGGCGGCGGTCGGTGTCGGTCATGTCACCTCCACCATCGGGGAGGTGCGCAGCGCCGCCGTCAGCACCGGCCAGTCGGCCGGGCGGGTGCGCCATGCCGCCGATCAGCTTTCCGGCATGGTGGGGGCCCTGGATCAGGCCGTGGCGGATTTCCTGATACATGTTCGCGCCAGCCAGCAGGTGGCATGATGGGATATCCGAAAGTGCGAAAGGGTACCGGGGTCATGCGGCGTTGGACGCTGGGACTGCTGATAGCCCTGGTGCTGGCCGGACCGGCAGCGGCGGCCCCTTTTCAGCCGTGCGTCGTCTATACCGAGGCGGGGAAGTTCGACAAAAGCTTCAATGAAATGGCCTATGCCGGCGTCACCGCCTTTCAGGCCGGCGGCGGGGCGGCGGTGAAGGAGTTCGAACCGTCCAGCCCCGCTGATTATGTGCCGCGCATGGAAGCGGCGGTGCAGGCCGGCTGCAGCGATATTGTGGTGATCGGCTTCCGGTTCGCCGAGGATCTCGCCACCGTGGCCCCCCGGCACCCGTCGGTGCATTTTTCCATCATTGACGGGGTGGTGGAAGGCACCAATGTGGCTTCCATCCTGTTTGCCGAGAATGAGGGGGCCTATCTGGCCGGGGTGGCGGCCGCACTGGCCAGCCAGACCGGGCATCTGGGCTTCATCGGCGGGATGCCGGTGCCGGTGATCCGCCGTTTCCAGGCGGGCTTCACCCAGGGGGTACGCGACACGCGGCCCGATGCCCGGGTGAGTGTGGCCATGCTGTCCGACAGCCCCAAGGGCTTTGCCGATCCCTTTGCCGGCAGCGAGGCGGCGCGCGACCTGCTGGCCAGCGGGGTGGATGTAGTGTTTCCGGCAGCCGGTGCCTCCGGCCTGGGCGCGCTGGACGCGATGAGTGCGGCCGGAAGGCTGGGCATCGGCGTGGACAGCAACCAGGATTATCTCTATCCCGGTCATATCCTTACTTCCATGGTCAAGCGGCTGGACCGGGCGGTGAAGACCATTTTCGAGACAGGTGCAGCCGGCGGCTTCCGCCCCGGCCTGACCCGGCTGGGGCTGCGCGAAGGTGGGGTGGATGTCACCATCACCCCCTATAACCGCACGCTCTGGACGGCGGATGTCGAGGCGGCGGTGAAGAAGGCGCGGGAGGATATTCTGGCCGGACGGATCAAGGTGGGGGACGAGACGGCTGTCCCGTCCTGAGCCGGCCACCGGATGGCTTTGACCCAGGGGCGGACTTGGGCATATGCTCAACTGTTGAAGGATCAAAGCCCGGACGGTATTTCCGCCTTGAGAATACGCCTTCCCTTGCGCATCCGCCTGTTCGCGCTGGTTGGGTTGCTGATGGGCCTGTCTTTGGGGCCGGCGCGCGTGGCGGCGCAGGATATGGCGCCTGCGGATGCCGTGCGTCCGATCATCATCGCGTCTGATCCCTGGTGCCCCTATGCCTGCGACCCGGCCATCGATGGGCGCGAGGGCTATATGGTGGAACTGGCGCGGGAGATTTTTCAGGAAGCTGGCTATCAGGTGGAATATCGCGTGGTGAATTTCGCCATGCTGAAGCGGATGCTGCATGATGGCAGCGCCACGGCGGTGCCGGGGGCGGCCACGGATTTGGGAGGTGCCCTGTTGCTGCCCGCCCTTGCCCAGGGCAATTCCGCCAATGCGGTGGCCTTGCAGCGGGAAAGGGATTTCACCTACACCAAGCCGGATGATTTCGGCCCCTACCGCGTTGGCGTCATCAAGGATTATGCCTATGGCGGCGATGTGCAGCGTTACATCGACCAGCATCATGCCAATCCGGATAGGGTGCGGGTGCTGAGCGGTTTTGGCTATTCGCAGCTGGTACAGGGGTTGCGCCAGCTTCAGGCCGGTGAACTGGATATGCTACTGGATGACTATAATGTGCTGCGCTGGCAGCTCCGTCGCCTTGCCTTGGGTGATCAGATGCGGGTCGTCTCATTGCGGGATGATGCTGATTTGTTCGTTGGTCTGTCCCGCAGCGATGCCCGCGCCCCGTTTCTAGCCAAGTTACTGGAGGACGGAACGCGGCGGTCGCGGGCGCAGGGGCGGTTTCTTGCCATCCTTGCCCGCTATGGGCTGCATGAACAACCGATGCCCGAACGGTGATTATGGAATGAATGCTGTAAAGACGATGTTGCATGTGGGGTGTGGGCCGAAGATCGGCGCACTCTCTTCCATTTTCCAATCTCTTGGCGGTGATTGGCGGGAAGTCCGCCTTGATATTGATCCAGTGGTACAGCCCGATATCATCGGCTCCATCACCGATATGGGAATGGTGGCTGGGGAGACCATGGATGCGGTCTATTCCTCCCATAATCTTGAACATCTTTACCCGCATGAGGTGCCGCTGGCGCTGGCAGAGTTCTTCCGGGTGCTGAAGCCCGGTGGATTTGTGAATATCGCCACCCCGGACCTGGAACAGGTGGCGCTGCAGCTGTTGAATGGCGGGTTGGAAAGCCCAGCCTATATTTCTCCAGCCGGGCCCATTGCGCCGCTGGATATGCTGTATGGCCTGCGTCCCTCTGTGGCTGCCGGAAATCACTATATGGCGCACCGTACCGGCTTTACCCCCGACAGCCTGCATCAGGCACTGATCAAGGCTGGCTTTGCCACGGTCACGGTGGTCAAGGATCAATGTTTCGCGCTTCATGCCACGGCATGGAAGGCGGGAAACCAGGGCGGGTAAGGGATAGGGCGGGCATGAAAAGCGGCAATGCGGTGCTGTCGGGCTATGGCACCACGATTTTTGAGGTGATGTCGCGGCTGGCCGACCAGCATAAGGCGGTCAATCTGGGCCAGGGCTTCCCCGATGGCAATGGTCCGGCCGATCTGGTGGCCGCTGCTGCGACATATCTGGCGGAAGGCTGGAACCAATATCCGCCCATGCCGGGATTGCCGGTGCTGCGCCAGGCGGTGGCGGCACATAATCAACGTTTCTATGGGCTGGATGTGGATTGGGCCCGCCAGACCCTGGTGACCAGCGGGGCGACGGAGGCACTGGCCGCCTGTCTGTTCGGCCTGCTGGAGCCGGGGGATGAGGTGGTGCTGTTCCAGCCGCTTTATGACAGCTATGTCCCCATCATCCGCCGGGCCGGGGCCGTGCCGCGCTTTGTCAGCCTGCGCGCCCCCGGCTGGGATGTCGATCCGGCAGAACTGCGCGCCGCCTTCGGGCCGCGGACCAAGCTGGTGCTGCTGAACAATCCACAGAACCCCATTGGCAAGGTCTGGCAGGCCGACGAACTGGCCCTGCTGGCCGACCTGGTGCAGGCGCATGATGCCATCGCGCTGTGCGATGAGGTTTATGAACATCTGGTGTTTGATGGCGCCCGGCATCGGCCGCTGATGGCGCTGCCCGGCTTGGCGGAACGCACCTTGCGCATCGGCTCTGCCGGGAAAAGCTTTTCGCTGACCGGCTGGAAGGTGGGCTATGTCACCGGGCCGGCCGATTTGCTGCCGCCGGTGGTGAAGGCGCATCAGTTCCTGACCTTCACCACCCCGCCCAACCTGCAGCACGCGGTGGCGCTGGGGCTGGGCAAGGATGATGCCTATTTCCAGGGGCTGGCCAGTGGGATGCAGGCGGGGCGCGACCGGCTGACAGCGGGCCTGCAAGCGGCGGGCTTTACCGTGCTGCCGGCCGCCGGCACCTATTTCCTCACCGTCGATCTGCGGGCCAGCGGCTTTAACACGCTGGACACGGATTTCTGCCAGCGGCTGACCGTGGAAGCGGGGGTTGCCGCCATCCCGATCAGCGCCTTTTACGAGGTGGATGCCCCGCGCCACCTGATCCGCTTTTGCTATTGCAAGAAGCCGGCAACCTTGGACGAGGCGGTGCGGCGGCTGAAGGCATGGCGCGATCTTGATGAATAACGATTAAATCAACTGCTTACTGAAGCCGTTTCATTCAATCCTGACCTGACCGCTTTCCCTCTCGCCAGGCCACGGCTGCCATGGTCACCACCATGGTGGCCAGCCAGATCATCCGGCTTTGATAGCGGTCATGCGGGTTGGACAGGGCGCCATTGATGAAGGCATTGCCCAGCAGGGCCAGCGCCACGAACAGGGCAAATGCTGCCAGATCATGCCGGTCCCGCCGCAGACCCCAGCCGATCACCAGCAGCAACCCGATCATCGACAGATAGCCTGCGGGCACATGGACCCGGTTCAGGGCGGTGAACAGGGCGGGGCTGATCTCTTCTTTCTGCTGCCGGGCCGCGTTGAATTCCAAATCCTGCTGGGCGGGCAACATGCGATCGAACACCCGCCGCGTCATATATTGCCATTCCGTCAGCCCGTCGCCGCTGCCGATGGTCAGCAACTGTTCCCCGGTGGCTTGCAGCGCGGTGGTCAGGAAGTGGCCGGGATAGGCCAGGATGGTGGCCCTCACCAGGGCAGCCAGTTCCGGCTCTGCCCCTTTCCAGCCGCCGATATCGTTCAGGGGGCTGTCCTCGTGCCAGAGGAAGTCATTGGCATTGTCGGGTAGCCGGTTTTGCAGGGCGCAGAGCTTATAGGGGGCGGGGCTGCCATCTTTGGGGCAATGGTCAGCCAGATAGCGCTGGGCCAACCCATCCTGCACCAGCCGTCCATAGAGAAAGAAGGGGCCGCCCGGCGTATAGCCGGCATGGCCCACCAGGGCCAGATGCGCCAGCGGCATCAAAATCAGGCTGGCGGCAACGATGGCAAAGGGCGGCAGCACGCGCGGCTGGATATTCCAGCCCAGCCGGGGCGCCAGCAGCCGGGCGGCACCGGTGGCCGCCACCAGCCCGATGGCCAGCGCCATCCCGCTCATATGCGACAGCAGGGAGAACAGGGCGATCAGTGCCACACCGGTTCGTTCGCGTACTGACAATGTGTAGCCCTTGAAGCCCAGCAACCACAGGCTGAGCACCAACAGCGGCATCCAGATGTCCGGCATCAACTGGCTGCTGTACCAGGCGATCCCGGTCAGGGCGGATAAGACCAGCGCCATCGCCCCCGCCCGTGCCTGCGGTGGCCAGCCGGCGGGGCCGATGGCGTGCGCCCGCAGGCAAAGATGGATCAGCCACAAGGTGGCGGCGCATTGCACCAGCACCGGCCCCCAGAAGCTGAGCCAGCCCAGCGAGCTGGCATAGAGGAACAGGCCGTAAAAGACGGATCGCCCTGCCTCCAGGCTGCCATCCAGCACGCGGCGGATATAGCCGCCAGTATCAAAGAAGACGATGGCGAAGCCGTTCCACACCGCCGGCCCGGCGAGTGCGATGATGCCCAGCCAGAGCGTCAGGCGCGGCCAGTCAATGCCAACCCGCCGCGCCTTGGGGCTGTCATCATCATCCAGCGTGGAGGCGGGGGGCGGTGTCATGGTCATCCGATATTTTTGGTTAATTTTGGCCCAAGGTTGGGATTAGGAACGCCAAAGGCGGCAAGTTCAAGGCCGCATCGCAACGGTGTTGTTGCAAAGCGGCTGAAAACAGCGTCCTGTTGGCCCCGGCCGTGCCATATTGCGGGCCTATATGTTGTACACCATCTGCTTGCCTGCTCCATTCCACCCGCCGCCATAACAGCCCCCGCCCGATGATGCCGCGACTTCCCGCCGCCCTGCTGCTTGTCTCTGGTCTGGCCCTGGCCACCGCCGTCTCCGCACAAGAGTCCCGTCCCCCGGCGGATGCACCGCCCCCGCCACCGGCGGCACCGCCGCCCAAGCCGTCGGCCGTGCCGGCGGCGGAACGGCCGTTTGAGCTGTCGGGCGTGGATGTGGCCTCTGAACGGGACAAGCCGCAGGTTTGTTTCAACTTCACCCGCTCCCTGCCCCGGCCGCGCAAGGGCCTGGATCTGGCCCGCTTCGTCACCGTGGCCCCGGCCGACCCGGTGACGGTGACGGCGCGCGACCGTGATCTCTGCCTGGAAGGGCTGAACCATGGTCAGCGCTATACCATCACTATCAAGGCCGACCTGCCCAGCGCCAATGGCAAGGAAAAGCTGGCCGGGGCGATCACGCGTGAAGTGCAGGTGGCCGACCGCAAGGCGGTGCTGGCCTTCCGGGGCCAGGGTTATCTGCTGCCGCGTGTCGGCGCGGAGGGGCTGCCGCTGCGCGGCGTGAATATCGACCGTGCCCGTGTCTCTGTGCTGCGCGTCAATGACCGCGCCCTGGTGGAGCAGATTTATTACGGCCGTATCAACCAGACCATGACCGATTTTGAGGTCGGCGACATTCTGGACCAGAAGGGCCAGGTGGTGTGGAAGGGCGAAATGGCCATGGGCGGCCAGCGCAACCGCGCCGTGCAGACACCGTTCCCCATTGATGCCGTGCTGGGCAAGCTGGCGCCGGGTGTCTATGTCGCGGTGGCGGAAAATGCCGCCCTGCCCATGGTGGCCTGGGACCAGCGGGCCACCCAATGGTTCGTCGTCTCCGATGTCGGCTTGACCAGTTTCAAGGCGGCCAACGGGCTCTATGTCTTCGCCCGCTCCCTGGCCGGAGCCAAGCCGCTGGCGGGGGTGGAACTGCGGCTGGTGGCCCGCAACAAACAGGAACTGGGCCGTGTCACCACCGGCCCCGACGGGCTGGCCCAGTTCAGCCCGCAACAGGTGGGCGGCAAGGATGATGCCGCCCCGCAGGCCCTGTTCGCCGCCAGCCCGGATGGCGGCTTCTCCCTGCTGGATTTCGGCACGCCCGCCGTGGAACTGGCCGGGCGCGGTGATGGTGGCCGGCTCAATCCCGGTGCCCTGGATGCCTATCTGGTCAGCGACCGGGGCGCCTATCGCCCTGGCGACGCGCTCTATCTGATCGGGCTGGTGCGCGACGCCGATGGCCGCGCCGCGGCCGGGCAGAAGCTGACCGTGAAGCTGTTCCGCCCCGATGGGCTGGAGGTGGAGCGCCGGGTTGCCGATGATCAAGGCGCCGGCGGGCATCTGCTGCGAATCGAACTGCCGGCCAATGCCCCGGCAGGCCGTTGGACGGCCACCGCCCATGCCGACGCTAATGGTCCCGCCATCGGCCGCGTTCAGTTCAATGTCGGGGAGGTGGCGCCGGTCCGGCTGGAATTCGATCTGGCGGCCGACCGGCCCCGCATCGGTGCCGATGGCAAGCTGACCCTGTCGGTGGATGGCCGTTATCTGGCGGGTGGCCCTGCTGCCCGCCTGCAGGGCGAACTGACGGTGCTGCTGCGCCCGGCCGACCGGCCTTATCCGGGGCTGGAGGGGTACCGGTTCGGTCTGGCGCAGAAGCCGCTGGCCCCGGAAAAGCGCACCCTGCCGGGCTTCACCACCGGCCCGGACGGGCAGGCCCGCGTGGCGGTGGATCTGGGCAAACTGCCGGAGACCACCCGCCCGCTGGAGGCCGTGCTGCGCGCCACGCTGCATGATGTCGGCGGCCGCCCGGTGGACCGCGACATGGTGCTGCCGGTTGATCATCAGGCCTTCGCCCTGGGGCTGAAGCCCAATTTCAGCGGTGATGCCGTGCCGGAAGGGGCGACGGTTGCCGTCAACGTCGTCGCCATTGCCCCGGATGGACAGGCGCAGACCCGCAAGGGTCTGTCCTGGGAGCTGTTCGAGGAAGAGTATGATTATGACTGGTACGCTGCCGATGGGCGCTGGGAATATCGCACCACGGTGCGCGACAAGCGGCTGACCGGTGGCAGCGTCGATGTCGCCAGCGACAAGCCCGGCCTGATCGAAGAGCAGGTGCGCGCCGGCCGTTACCGGCTGGAAGTGTTCGACCCGGCCACTGGCATTGCCAGTTCCCTGCGCTTCTCGGCCGGCTGGTGGGTCAGCGCCAAGGTGGGGGAGACGCCGGACGCGGTGGAAGTGGCTGTGATGCAGCCGCTGCACAAACCGGGGGAGACGGCGCGCGTCTTCGTGAAGCCGCCTTATGCCGGCACCGTCACCGTTGCCCTGGCAGATCGTGCCATACGGCAGGTGATGGTGAAGGAAATCGGCACCGAGGGTGCCTTCCTGGATATTCCGCTGCCGGCCGATGTGACAGCGGGGGCCTATGTGCTGGCCACCGCCTTCGCCCCCGCCGATCCGGCCAGCCGCACCCCGCCGCGCCGCGCGCTGGGCATGGGCTGGGTTGCGGCCGATCCGGCCGACCGTACCTTGAAGGTGGAAATGGCGCCGCCCGCCGGCGTGCATCCGCGCGGACCTGTCAGCATTCCCGTCACCATCACCGGGGCGGAACCCGGTGCCACGGTGCGGCTGGCGGTGACGGCGGTGGATGAAGGGATCGCCCGGCTGGGTGACCGCCTGGCGCTGGACCCGGTGGGCTGGTTCTTCGGCAAGCGCCGCCTGTCGGTGGAACTGCGTGACGTCTATGGCCGGCTGGTCGGCCCGGCGGAAACGCCGGTGGCCGCCGCCCCGCCGGCTGCCCCCGCGACCCCGGCCGATGCCGGCCGCACGCCGCCGCGACCCCCGGTGGCCGCACCAGCGTTGCGCAACGGCCCGGTGACGGCGCTGCATTCCGGCATTGTGCAGGTGGGGGCGGATGGCAAGGCCACTGTCACCCTGACCCTGCCCGACACGCAGACGCGGCTGGCCCTGACGGCGCTGGCCTGGAGCGATGGCAAGGTCGGCACTGGTCATGCGGCGATGGATGTGCGTGACCCGGTGGTGGCCGATGCCGTGCTGCCGGCCTTTGTCGCACCGGGCGACAAGGCCCAGGTCACGTTCAGACTGGATAATCTCTCCGGTCCCAACGGCACCTACACGCTGACGCTGGGCACGGAAGGCCCGGTGAAGCTGGAAGGCAAGGCCGAACAGGTCTTCAAGGGGCTGCGCAAGGGTACCAAGGTGACGGCGACCCGCAGCCTGCTGGCCGGTGATCCCGGCTATGGCGTGCTGGTGCTGACGGTGAAGGGGCCGGAAGGCTACAGCCTGACCCGCCGCCTGCCGGTGAATATCCGCCCCGCCCATCCGCTGACGGTGGTGGAGGCCCGTGGCCGCATCGCCCCCGGTGCCCAGGTGGCGCTGACCGCGCCTAAGACCGATGGCCCGGTGGCCGGCAATGCTACCCGTGTGGCGATGCTGGGCAGCCGGCCGCTGCTGGACGCGGCGGCCAGCCTGTTGGCGCTGGACAGCCAACCCTTCGGCTCGGCCGACCAGTTGGCGGCCCGCCTGCTGCCCCTGGCCGGTTCCAATGAATGGGCCAAGGCCGCCGGCCTGCCGGCGGATGACAAGCTGAAGGCCAAGGCCGACGATCTGGTGGAACGGCTGGTCAGCCACCAGCGGGCCGATGGTGCCTTCTCGCTCTGGTCGCATGACGGGGTGGGTGATGTCTGGCTGACCGCTTTTGCCCTGGATGTGCTGACCCGGTCGCGGGAGGCCGGCTATGCCGTGCCCGACGATGCCTATCGCCGGGGCATGGATTATCTGGTCCGCTCCATCGGCAATAGCTGGATCGAGGATGCGGAACTGCCGGCACGGGCCTATGCGCTCTATACGGCGGCGCGGGCCAAGGCGATTGATATCAAGCCGCTGCGCTTCTTCCAGGAAACTTTCTATGCCCGCACGCCCACCCGGCTGGCACGGGCCCAGGTGGCGGCGGCCTATGCGGCGCTGGGGGATGGGGAGCGCGCGGCCGGCATCTTCGCCCGGCTGGATGAGCCCTTGCCGGTGGCTGTCGGCATCCATGATTTCGGCAGCACCCTGCGCGACCGCGCCGCCGTGTTGGCCCTGCTGATCGGGGCCAATGCCGATGGCGGGCTGATCGATGCCGAACTGGCCGCCTTGGAACCGCTGCTGCGCGATGCCGCCCATACCTCCACCCAGGAACATGCCTGGCTGCTGCTGGCGGCGGAGGCGGTGGCCGGGCGGGGTGGGCCGCTGAATCTGGTGATCAACGGGCAGGCGGTGACGGGTGACCGGCCGGTGATCCGCCCGCTTGCCGGGGCGGAAGCCAAGCTGACCGTGCGCAATAATGGCGACCGCCCGGTCAACAGCCTGACCGCCACCGCCGCGATCCTGGCCAAGGCCGACAAGGAAGCGGCGGAAGGCCTGTCGCTGACCCGTCAGATCATGGACACCAAGGGCAAGCCGGCCAATCTGGCCCGCATCCGCAATGGCGACCTGCTGGTGGTGGTGCTGGAAGGCAAGGCCGACCGGCCCATCACCACGCCGCTGCTGCTGACCGACCCGCTGCCCGGCGGTCTGGTGGTGGAGAATGTGCGGCTGGCCGGCAGCGCGCAGTTGGGGGACTTGTCCTGGCTGGGTGAACTGTCGGATGCGGCGCGGGTGGAGTTCCGCGATGACCGTTTCATCGCCGCCCTGGACGGGATGCCGGAAAGCGGTAGCTTCCGGCTTGTCTATCTGGCACGCGCCCTGACACCCGGCAGCTTCACCCTGCCGGCGGCCCGCCTGGATGATCTGGTGGACGGCAGCCGTTTTGCCCGTACCGCGTCGGGCAGCCTGACGGTGCTGGCCAAGTAATACCAATCTGCCAAGGCAGCAGATGCCGCCGCCCGGCGCTCGAGGGAATATGAAATCCGTCTTGATCGGTCACGATCAAGACGGATTGGTATAAATGGCCGGCATAGATGACAGAAGATTGGAGGCGGCCGGCTGGACCGCCTCCAATTCGTCTGGTGCAAACTGGTCGGAAATCGTTGACAATAATGGCTATTGTACAGCTTCCCGACGTTCCTGCTCCGCGTCTTCTGCGGAACACGCCACCACGACTTTGCCCGTTATGCCACCGCTTTCCACCAGCCGGTGGGCCTCGCGCAAACTGGCGGCGTTTAGCGGTTGGAATATGCGGTTGGCAGTGGAGCGCAACACGCCAGCATCGACCAGTGCGGCCACTTCCTTGAGGACGCGATGCTGCGCCACCATGTCCGGCGTGCCAAACAGCGGGCGTGTGAAGACCATTTCCCAATGCAGCGACACGCTCTTGGCCTTGAACGGTACGGCATCTAGCGTATCATGATCGGTAATGATGCCGAGCCGTCCCTGCGGTGCAATCAACGCCGCCAGCTCGGCCCAGTGTTCAGCCGTGTTCGACAGCGCCGTGATGTGCGTGACAGGGGGCACCGGCAGCGCAGCGACTTGTGCCGGTAGGGACTGCCGATGGTCAATGACGTGATGGGCACCCAGGGCCAGGCACCAGTCACGGCTTTGCGCGCGTGACGCCGTGGCGATCACTGTCAACCCCGTAAGGCGGCGGGCAAGCTGGATCAGCATCGAACCGACCCCGCCGGCACCGCCCAGTACCAGCAGGCTACCGGTATCGGTCGGCTTGCCGGGTTGCACGCCCAGGCGCTCGAACAGCAATTGCCAAGCTGTCAGCGAGGTCAGCGGCAGCGCCGCTGCTTCGGCAAAGCTCAGGCTTTCGGGTTTGTGTGCAACGATACGCTCATCGACGATGTGCGACTGTGCGTTGCTGCCGGTTCGGTCGAATGATCCAGCGTAATAGACCTTATCGCCAGGCCGGAACAGTGTGACCGCCTGGCCCACAGCTTCCACAATCCCGGCGGCATCCCAGCCCAGGCTGTGGACGATATCCGGTGCTGCGACCAGTCCCGCTCTTATCTTGGTATCCAAGGGATTAACCGAGACGGCGCGGACGGCAACGCGCAGATCGTGCGGCCCGGGTGCCGGGCGCTCCCTCACCACGTCAACAAGGCAGTCCGGATCGTCCAGCCTGGAGTGCTTGCGAAACACCACGGCGGCGACGCTGGGAGATGAGATCGTCATCATCACCGCCCCCTGCCGGCCACAGGTCCATTCCAGCGCATGGCGCGGGAATGGTTGGCGTTGTGCGAACCGACATGCAGCCGATGCGCCTGAATGTCGGTGGAAATACGGAGAGGCATCCCGGACAGACCCTTCGTTGAGAGGTAAGGCCGTGACGTTAGAGGTCTCCGTATTAAAGAGAAAGCCGGGTACAGTTCCTTTCTATGCGGTATTTTCTGTCCGCAATCGAGGTGTGAAATGGATAGCCTGAGCGGCTTTGTGGTGTTCGTGCAGGTTGCGGAAACGGGTAGTTTCGTGGCGGCTGGCCGACTGTTGGGCGTGTCCGCCTCCGCTGTTGGCAAGAGCGTGGCGCGGCTGGAGGATAGGCTGGGCGTGCGCTTGTTCCACCGCAGCACCCGCAGCGTCATGCTGACGGCTGAAGGCGCGCTCTTTCTGGAACGCAGCCGCCGCATCCTTGCCGAGATCGAAGCCGCGGAAATGGAATTATCTCAGGCAACGGCGGCTCCGCGCGGTCGTTTGCGCGTCAGTTTGCCGATGGTGAGTTCACTGATGCTGCCGGTACTGGGGGAGTTCATGCGCGAATACCCTGAGATCGTACTGGATCTGGATTTCACCGACCGGTTGGTCGATGTGGTCGAAGAAGGTTTCGATGCCGTTATCAGGGCCGGCGAGCCGGCAGACTCGCGCCTTGTCGCTCGAAAACTTGGTTCGTTCCGCTCGGTGCTGGTGGCTTCCCCAGACTATCTGCTGCGCCGTGGCACCCCCCAGGTTCCCGCCGATCTGCTGGGGCACGCCTGTCTGCATTATCGCTTTCCTCATACCGGAAAGCTGGAGCCGTGGGAGCTGCACCGTGTTGCCGGAGAGCCCGAGCTGCAATTGCCCGTCTCCATGATCTGCAACAACATCGAGACGCGACTGCGCTTTTCGCTGCAAGGCTTGGGGATTGCATATTTGCCCGAATTTGCCGTCAAGAAGCCCCTGGCGGATGGGCGACTACGCGCGATATTGGAGGGATATGCACGGCGATCAGGGGTGTTTTATGTGCTCTGGCCTGCAAGCAAATACCCGTCACCGAAAGTGCGGGCTTTCGTGGACTTTCTCAGTAAGCACGTATTCTCTGCACCCTGCCCGACGTAAAAGTTAATCGGCACTGACGACCGATAAGACCATTGGTCATCATTGATAACCGTTGGCACTAAGACGACGAGTGCTGCCTTCGTGCTAAATTTCATCACGCCGTCAGCAGGTTGCCGGAGGTGACCAGCACCTTCCGCCCGGCGATGGACAGCAGAATATCCCCCGGCCCGGCATAGCGGCATTGCCGGCGGGACCAGACGGGGCCGTCGGTGCCGGCATGGCAAAGGTGGCGCTCCCCTGTTGCCGGGTCCATCACCGTCGCCACATGCTGGCCGGCCGTGACCTGATCCCCCAGCGCCACATGATAAAGCGCCACCCCGCCCACCGGTGTGCGCACCCGGTCCACGGCGGCCAGCGGGGTGGCAAGGGTAAGGTCCACCTCAATGGTGGGGGCGGGCAGGGCCAGCACCCCGCGCCAGGCCAGATGGCCGATGATGGCGGCGGCATCCTGTGCGGCCAACCCCTCATCCACATCGCTTTCGCCGCGCAGTTCCACTGTGGTGGCGTGACAGCCGACGGGGATGGGGGTTTCCGGCGTGTCGAACAGGGCGCGCAGCCGGTCCCATGGGGTGGAACAGGCCTCATCAAACGGCTCCCCGCCGGAGCTTTCCGCCAGCAGGGCGGCCAGACAGCCCAGCCGGGTGGCCAGATCGGCAAAATCGGGCCAGCAGGCCGGCGTGGTGTAGAGATGCATGGCCGCTTCGCTGTCGCAATGCAGATCCAGCATCAGATCGGCATCCACGGCATTCAGCAGCAGCAGGCGGCGCAGCGCATCCGCCTCCGTTCGCGGTGTCAGGGCCAGGGCGGCGTCGGCCAGGGCCTGCTGAATCAGGCGCCGGTTGGCATCGGCATCCGGTCCCAGCGGGCCGGCGCGGCCATTGCGCAGGGCCTGGGCCACCGGTTCCCACAGGTCGGCAAAGCTGCGGTTGAAATTCACCCCCGCCGCCAGATCGAATCGGCCCAGATGCGTGCCCAGCAGCATCTGGTCCAGCCCGATCGGGTTGGCCATGGGGACCAGCACAATCTCCCCCGTCACGGCCCCGGCCGCGTCCAGCGCTGCCAGATGCCGCACCAGTTGCTGGGCCACCAGCATTCCCGGCAGTTCGCCGGCATGAAGCCCCGCCTGGATATAGGCCTTCGGCCGCGCGCCCGGCTGGCCGAAACGGTGAATGCGGACCGTGCGGCTGGTGCCGGGGCGACCATGCGGCAGGGTGATGGTGTCGATCGCGTGTGTCATGGTCCCGGATTTGGCCTCAAGCCCGGCTGATTGTCCATTCACCTTTGCAGCCGGATGCCGGCATGGCATGGTCGGGCATGGTTGCATGACGGATATGGATATCGGCTTGAAGGCGATCGGCGGATGGCGTGCGGGGGCGCTGGCGGCGGCCATCCTGGCCTATGGCGCGTTCAGTGCCCCGGCCCCACCCGGCCTGCGCCCGCAGGAAATGCTGATCTTCGCCGGGCTGATCCTGTTCATCGGCTGGCGTGGGCCGCTGCTGCTGGCCAGCGGGCTTTCCCTGTTCAGCCGCTTGTCCGGTCCCACGCTCGCCTTTCGCCTGGCCTCCCTGGTGCTGGTGTTTCTGCTTTGGCTAGGGGTGCTGCGGGGCCTGTGGAATGGTTGGGGCGTCACCGACATGGCGCGGGATATCCTCCCCTTTCTATTTTTATCGCTGCCCGTGCTGCTGGCCCCGGGCCTGTCCCGCCTGTCACCGGCCCAGTTCACCCGGATGGTGGATTGCGCCGGCTGGGCCGGCTGTGCCCTGGCCTTGCGCTGGTGGGTGGGGGCGGGGCTGACCCTGTCGGCCCTGGGCAGCACGTCTTTGGGGGAGGGCAAGGACTACCTACTGAACAGCGCCCTGGTTCCCTTCGCCGGTGTCTGGCTCTGCCTGCGGGCCTTGTCACGGCCGGGCGGTGACGCGGGGCGGCTTTGGCGGCTGGGCCTGCCGCTGCTCTATGGGGTGGGCGGGCTTGCCTGCCTGCTGGCGCTGGCGGCCACCATCCACCGGGCCGCCCTCGGCCTGTCGCTGCTGGCTATCCTGCTGGGCCTGTGGCGGGTGCTGGCCCGCCGCCCGCTCTTTGCCCTGTTGCTGGGTGGTGGGCTGGTGGTGCTGGT
Organism: Niveispirillum sp. SYP-B3756; assembly: GCF_009495745.1. Taxonomy (GTDB): domain Bacteria; phylum Pseudomonadota; class Alphaproteobacteria; order Azospirillales; family Azospirillaceae; genus Niveispirillum. Next base: position 330,198 of record NZ_WIDQ01000001.1, on the reverse strand, counting down.
TGTTGTTGCCGGGGTGCCGCTGGCGGGTGTGGCCGGGCTGGTGGCAGCGAAGACCGAATCGGTCGGCATGAACAACCGGGTGGGGGAGGTGCTGGCGGTGCTGGATCAGGTGGGGCGCGATCCGCTGGCTTTCGTGATCGGTGATGGCTGGGGGGCGCTGGTCGCCAATCCGGCTGTTGGCTATTGGCGCGTCTCCTACACGCACAGCGCGCTCAGCTATTTCCTGCTGAAGGCGGGCCTGCTGGGCCTGATCGGAATGGCACTCTATGCCGGTGCCTTGGCGGGGCAGGTGCTTCGCCGGCTCTCCCTCCAGCCGATGCTGTTCCTGGCAGCGCTACCACCGTTACTGATTGGCAGCTTCCTGCATACAAGTTTTAAATATATTTGCTTCAGCATCATCCTCTCGTTGGTCGTTTCAACGCCAGAAATACCCTTTACAAGGGAGTAAATGGTATTCAATCTTCACGATAGGTGATGATAAGAGAATTCAGTCTCGTGCCTGACAGTGTCGCCACCCCTATTGACTTTCCTGTCCAAACCCCCGGGTTGGCGCCTGGGCTGGCACCGTTACTGTTGGCCCTGGGGCGGGCGTGGCGTTGGCTGGCGCTGGCAACACTTGTCGGTGCGGTCTTGATGTCCCTGGCCCTGCATGTCGTGCCGCCGCAATTCACCGCCACCATGGTGGTTGGGCCGACCGGCCGCAGCGGGCCGGTCTCGATGGGGCCGCGCACACCGGCCCTGACTCCGGCTGCCGGCCGCTCCATCGCCGAACAGGGCACGGCGGATGAGCTTGTATCTGATTTTTCCCGCTATCTGGCGCTGCTCACCTCTGTTCCGGTGGCGGAAAAGCTGGAGGGTGATCCGGAGATCATGCGGGAGATATTTCGGACCTCCTGGGATGTGGAGGCGGGGCAGTGGCGCCCGCCCACCGGGTTGGCGTCACGGTTGGGGCAGGCACTGCGCTGGCTGGCCGGGCACCAGACCTGGGCACCCCCGGATGCTGCCGATCTGTCACGCCATCTCAAACGCCAACTCTCCATCGAATCGGTGTCTGGCGGACCGCTGCGTCGGCTTGTTTACCGTCATGAAAAGCGGGATTTCGCTATCGTGCTGCTGACCCGCCTGCATGGGGCGACGGAGGCACATTTGCGCGAGGAGGCGGCGCGCCGGGTCAAGGCTGAAATGGACCATGTCGGTCGTCGCCTGGAAAGCCTGTCCAATATGGAGAATTCCCGTGCGCTGTCCGCCCTGATGGGGGAGCAGGAACGATTGCTGCTGATGCTGGATGTGGGCTTGCCCTATGCGGCTGATGCGCTGGAGGCACCATCCGCCCTCAGCCTGGCGGATTGGCCTAATCCGATCCTGCTGGTGCCGGCGGGGGCCGTTGGCGGGCTGTTTCTGGCCCTGTTCGGCATTGGGGCCTATCATGGCTGGCGGCGGGGGTAGCGAGATGCCAGCAGCACACCCGATCCCAGTTTCCGTGGTCGTGATGACCCGCAATGAGGCGACGAATATCGCTGATTGCCTGAGTTGCCTGGATGCCTTCGCCCAGGTGCTGGTGGTGGACAGCCACAGCAGCGACGATACCGCCAGCATCGCAGAGGGGATGGGGGCGGATATCGTGCTGTTCCGCTGGAACGGCCGTTATCCCAAGAAAAAGCAATGGTCGCTGGAATGGCCGGGGCTGGCGCATGACTGGGTGCTGTTCGTCGATGCCGATGAACGGCTGCCCCCTGCCCTGGTGGCGGAAATCGCCGCCCTGATGACGCAACCCCGCCCGGAGGCGGCATTCTTCATCGACAGCCGGCCGGTCTGGCTGGGGCGGATGCTGCGCTATGGCAGCCCTTACCGTAAAATGGCGCTGCTGCACCGTCGCCGCAGCCATTTTCCGGTTTGTGATGACCTGCAGGTCAGCGCGATGTGGGAGGTGGAGGGCCATTACCAGCCCGAGATTGACGGGCCGGTCGGGCATCTGCGCACGGCGATGATCCATGCCGACGAGAAACCACCCTTTGCCTGGTTCGACCGGCATAACCGCTATTCCGACTGGGAAGCGGCATTGGATATGGCCGGTACGGCCGAATATTGCCGGCTGGCCGGGGAAAGGGGCTGGCGTCGTCTGGCCAAACGGCTGGTGGCATACCTGCCAGGTCGCCCGCTCTGGGCCTTCCTGCACTCTTATGTCTTGTATCTGGGATTTCTCGATGGGCCGCCGGGCCTGCACCATGCGGCGGCCCGGGCTTTCTACTACTGGTCGATCAGCCTGAAGCGTGACTGGCTGCGGGCGCGGCGGACAGCATTGCCACCCGCCTGCCCGCCAGCGACTCAGGCATCCTTGCTGGATTCGTTCGTGTCACCGGCCAATGCCTTGACCAGTTCGAAGGTGCGCCGCCGCACCATCTCTTCCGGAATGCGATAATAAGCACGGACCAGTTCCAGCGTTTCGCGCCGTGCCATGGATTCGAATTCCTGCGTCTCGCTCGGCTCTTCCATCGCGGTTTCGACATCCTGCACCGGCAGATCGTCGAAGAAGAAGGTCACCGGAACGCCAAGAACCTGACTGAGGTTGAACAGGCGGCTGGCGCTGATGCGGTTGGCCCCCCGTTCATATTTCTGCAGCTGCTGAAAAGTAATGCCAACAGCTTCGCCAAGAATTTCCTGGCTGAGACCAAGGAGGGTGCGGCGCAGGCGCAAACGCTGACCCACATGAATATCAATGGGATTGGGGCCCTCCCCACGCTTGGAGAGAGAGTAGGGCTGCGCCAGCCCGTTCTTGGTCACCAGCTTTTTCTCAAGCATCACGCACTCCATACAAAAACCTATCCTTAGGTATATAGCAGCGCGCGCACCGGTCAAATACGACAGGTTGCATAGCTCGCGCATATTCGTGCACACAACTTTGATTAAAATTGTTTACTTTTAATGGAAAGGTTGCGGGTCGATACCCCCTAAGCCCATGTAAATGGTGAATTAACAGCCTTTTGATGAGTGGACATGCCGAATCAATGGTCCCGAAACCTCAGAAAGGCATATGCCTTCGGTACGTGTTTGCGAAAAATGGATGCGACACTTTGTAGCAGTTTCAGGGCGAGCGAAAAGCTTGGAGACAGCCTTAGCTGGTACATTCTGATCCGATGTTGTTCATCCCGACCCCGCGCTGCCTGTTGTCGGGACAAGCCGCCGGGGGCGAAGCAGGCAATCAGCAGGGGAATCCGTCGGATTGAGTCGGCGCGGGCCAGGGCTTGCAGGGTCACCGCATAGTCACCCGCGATGCGATAGCCGCAATTGAAATGCAGACCGGCCAGCAGGTGCCGGCGGTAGAGGATGGCGCAATGATGGGCTGGCATCCCATAGAAGGCCCAGCGCCAGTGACGGGCCGGTTTGCGCCGCATCACCCCGTCGCCCGGATCCTCGGCCGCGTCGCCATAGATCAGGTCGGCCGCGTCAGCGGGCCGTGTCAGTGCCAGCAGGGTCGGCAGGACCGACGCATCGGCCAGCCGGTCGCCGGCGTTGAGGAACAGGACGAACCGGCCCGTGGCCTGCGCCAGGCCGCGATCCATGCCGCCAAACGGGCCGCCATCGGCCCGGCTGTCCAGCCAATGGGGCCGGGGACCGGCCCCCGCCAGGGCGGCCAGCGTATCGTCGCTGGAGCCCCCATCGACCACCAGCCATTCCACCCCGACCGGCAAGATCCCGAGGCTGGCACGCGTGGCCGCCAGCCCGGCACGATCATGGCGCACCACGGTGATGATGCTGAGGTCGGGGGCGGTCATTTCAATCGCTGATGCTGGCGATGGCGGCGGCGCCGAAGGCGATCTGGCTCAAGATGGTGGTGATGCTCTGGGCCAGGGGCAGGATTTCCAGCGGTTCGGCGTCGCGCGGTACCACCAGCATGGCCCCCGGCGTCACCGCCACCCGGCCATGACGGCCGCGTGGCTGGTCCAGCGGCTCGGCGCTGCCATCGGGATGGATCAGGAAGATGCGGTCATCATCGGCAAAGCGGGTCAGGCCGCCGGCATCCCGCAGGTAATCCTCCGCCTGTTTTTGCGGATCGAACAGCAGGCTGGCCGGGGCCAGCACCTCGCCCGCGACGGTGACGGTGGCAGGGCGCTTGGGGATATAGAGCCGGTCACCGGCCTGCAGGCTGATATCCAGCTCCGGTCGGCTGGCCAGGATCTCAGGGTCAATCTGCACTGTGATGCGTCCCAGGCCGCTGGTGCTGCGCAATTCCTCCGCCAATTGCCGGGCGAGCGCCACGCGCTGTGGATCGGGCGGGTTCTTGCCACCCAGCATCTGCGCCAGTTCCCGATCCATCTCACGCGCAGCCCGGCGCAACCCTTCCTCCTCGGCCACCCGGGCGCTGTCGCGGGTGAAAATGGCGCCGGCCGGATAGGCCTGGGGTGTCAGGCCCCCCGCCCGTGCCAGCAGGCTGGACAGTTTTTCCCCTGGTGCCAGATCGAACCCTCCTGGTTCCATCACCTCTCCCGCCACCATGACGCTGCGCAATTCCGTCGGGCGGCGGTGCAGGGCCACCCGCAACGCCTCACCGGGGCGGATGGGGCGCTCCGCCCCCACGCCGCCAGCCAGCAGGCTGGTGGGCGCGTCGGTTCCCGCTGCGGGCACCAGTTCCACCCGGTTTGGGTCCGCTTCATCCCGCAATCCCCCCGCCGCCCGCAACAGCGCGGCCAGCGGCAGGGGACCGGCCACCGGATAATCACCCGGCATCGCCACAGCCCCGCGCACGCTGATGATACGTTCTGCCAGTAAGGCACGGATCTCCGCTGACAGGGGGATGGGGGCAACTGCCTGTGCTGCTCGTTGCGCCACCGGTGTTCGTTCCGTATTGGGAATGATGTCTCGTTCAACGCTCGGAAAGGCCAGCCGCACCTGATCGCGGGACAGGATGGTGAGCCGGTCACCGTCGCGCAGGCGCAGGTCGAAATGCCCGGCCACCACCTCGGCCGGGGCGAACAGCAGTTTTTGGCGCGCGATATTTGCGCTGTCGAAACGGTCCAGAATGGCGACAAGCCCATAGGCATCATCGCGCAGCAAAGCACCATCCCCCAGCAGGCTGACCAGCGTGCCGGCTGTGGTCAGGGGGCGGAGCCCTGGCTGCCGGACGGCCCCGGAAAGGGAGACGCCATCGCCGCCAATATCCACCACCTCCCCCGGCTGCAGGCGGTGATCGTCCATCGCGGCCGCACCTGCCAGAGGGGCGATCAGGCTCAGCTTTGCGCCGGGCAGGATCGGATAAGGGCCGGGACGCAGGGCACCCTGGCGCAGAAAGGCCGACTGGCTCAACAGAAAGGGCAACAGGTCCGGCTGATCCTGGAACAAGGGGGGGCAGGGCAGGTCAGGCCCTACCATCTCCCGCGCGGCCAGCGCCAGGGGGCCGGCGGCCAGCGGGCCTGCCGGGTCGGCGGTCAGTGCGGCAGAAAGGCTGCGCAGGCCCGGACAATCGCCCTCCTGTGCTGGCGTAGCCTTGGTGAATTCCGACAGCACTGCGCGCGAGCGTAAAAAGGCGATATCGTCCGCCCCCAGCAGCACCAACTCATCCCCATCCTGGCTGGGAATGTCGCTGCGCCCGGCCAGCATTTCCCCCAAATCGACCGCTCGCATCTCTGCCGCACCGCCGGCCCGGTTGCGTCGCAGCAGCACGGCCAGCGGTTGATAGAGATCGGGCGGCAGGTCGTTCCGGTCGATCAGATCAACCAGACGGGCGGCAAAGGGCCGGGCCCCCGGCGTTTCCACATGGCCGGAGAGGGACAGGCTGCCGGCCCGTGTGCCGCCATCGGGCGTATGCAGCAACAGGTCGCCATCCTGCATTCCCACCATGTCGGGTGCGGGCAGGGGCCTTGCCGCCTCCACCCCCTCACGGTCATAGCGCAGCAGCACGGTCCGGTCTCCGCCCGGTCGCAGGGGACCGCCGGCCAGGGCCAGCGCCATTTCCCCATCGATGATGTCATCGGCGGGCAGCTCATAGATGCCGGGCCGTTTCACTGCACCGGCCACGGCGATGGTGGGGCCCAGCGGCGGCACCACCAGCCGCGCCCCGTCGCCCAGCACCTGGGTGGCCGGTCCGTCCCCCTGTTCCAGCAAGGCGTAAAGGTCCAGCACCAGCGGTTCTTCGCCCGGTCGCAACAGCCGGATGGCACGCAGGCTGCCCTGGGGGCCGATGCCGCCGGCCGCCAGCAGCGCATCCAGCGGGGTGGCGAAAGCGTTCAACTGCTGGCGGCCCGGCCGCGCCACCTCCCCCAGCACCAGTACCCCCACCTGCCGGGTGCGCCCGATGGAAAGATAGGCCTGGGTTTGCAGATGCGCGGCGGACACCGCCTCTTCCACCTCCCGCCGCAGGTCACCCAGGGTACGGCCGGTGGCCTGCAGGGGGCGCAGATCCTCCACCGTCAGCAGCCCGTCCTGGCCGATCAGGTGGCGGCTGCTGCGGCTGACCTGTCCGCGCAGATGCAGAACCAGTTCATCCCCCGGTCCCAGCCGGTAATCGTCGGCGATGGCACCCATGGGCGGCAGGATGGCCGAATCCGCGCCTGGCCTGAACAGATCGCGGCCATAAAGCCGCAATTCCTGCCCAGCGCGGCGGCTGAACAGCAATTCCACCGCGCTGGGGGCCTCTGCCCCCCACACCGCATTGCCGCTCAGCGCGCAGAACGCGAGTGTGAAAAGGGTGATCAGTATTTTCAGCGGCAAATCCACGGCATATGCAGGCGATGAATAGTATATGACCCATCATACACAATTCATCGCCTGCTGCCATGTTGGCAGTGCAACCTTATATGAGCGGGTTGCGGCCGTCGGCCCCCATGATGGGGGCATAGAGCGCCGGCCGACGGTCGCGGAAGACGCCCCAGCCATTGCGGGTGCGGGCCACCGCATCCAGGTCGAAGGTGGCGGTCAGCAGGGCCTCGCCCGTGCGCTCCGCCTCGGCAATCTTCTCTCCTTTCGGTCCCGTAATGAAACTGGAACCGTAGAAGGTGATGCTGCCTGTCTCGAATGTTTCGGTACCGATCCGGTTGCTGGCCACCAGCGGCACCAGATTGGCGCCGGCATGGCCCTGCATGACGCGCTGCCAATGGTCGCGGCTGTCCAGGCTGGCATCCTGCGGTTCAGAGCCGATGGCGGTGGGGTAGAACAGGATTTCCGCCCCCTGCAGGGCCATCACGCGGGCGGCCTCGGGGAACCATTGATCCCAGCAGATGCCGGTGCCGATACGGGCATAGCGGGTCTGATAGACCTGGAAGCCGCTATCGCCCGGGGTGAAATAGAATTTCTCCTGATAGCCCGGCCCGTCGGGGATATGGCTCTTGCGATAGATGCCCAGGATGCTGCCGTCGGCATCAATGGTGGCCAGCGAATTATAATGCGCATTGTTGGCCTTCTCAAAAAAGCTGAGCGGCAGCACCACCGAGAGTTCGCGGGCCAGTTCGCACATGCGGGCCAGCAGCGGGTTGCCATCCGCCGGGGCGGCCAGCTCAAAATATTCCGGCTTCTGGTCCTGGCAGAAATAGGGTGTTTCGAACAGTTCCTGGATCAGGATGATCTGTGCGCCCTGGGCGTGGGCGGCACGGATCATCGCCTCGGCCTTGGCGATATTGGCTGCACGGTCCCAGCTGCAGGCAAATTGCGTGGCGGCAACGGTCACTTGGCGCATGGATGGGCTTCCCGGCTGAGGATGGTTGTCCCCACCATAGCCAAGCCGGCCCCCTGCTGCCCAGGGGGCTTTGGCATGTTCGTTTTATGACAGTTGATTGTATCATCCCAAGGGGCATGGGACATGGCCCTTGGCGGCCAGCGACTGCTGGCCCGCCGCACGTGCGGCGTGAGCCAAGGGCGCGGATGCGCCCGCCCGGCGATTGAGGGAACGTATAGAATCACAAGAGCCATGATCAATGGCTCTTGCGATCACGCCAAATTGCGCCGGTGGCGCAGCACCAGGGCCAGGAAGAAGGGGGCACCCAGCAGGGCGGTGACCACACCCAACTTCAGTTCCGGTCCTGGTCCGCCCAGCCGCACGGCGATATCGGCTGCCAGCAGCAAGGCCGCCCCACCCAGGGCCGACAAAGGCAGCAGGCGGGAGGGCTGATAGCCGGCCAGCGGCCGCAACAGATGCGGCACGATCAGGCCGATAAAGCCGATGGCCCCGGCCACGGCGACGGCCGCCCCCACGGCCAGCGCGGTGCCGCCAATGGTGAACAGGGCCAGCCGCGCGGTGGAAAAGCCCAGGGAGCGGGCGGTATCCTCCCCCAATGACAGCGCATCCAGCCCGCGCCCGACCGAGAGCAGGGCCAGCGATCCCGCCAGCATGAACGGCGCCGACACATATATATGTGTCATCGATCGATCGGCCAGAGAGCCCAGCATCCAGAACACGATCTCCGACAGGGCGAATGGGTTGGGGGACAGCGACAGCGCCAGGGAGGTCAGGGCGCCGGCCAGGGAGTTGATGGCCACCCCGGCCAGAATCAGCGTCAGCATCCCCGCCTGTTTGCCGGCCAGCAGATAAAGCAGTGTCACCGCGATCAGGGCCCCGGCGATCCCCCCCGCTGGCAGCGCCAGCGGGAACAGCAGGCCGGCCCCGCTGTAAAAGGCGATGACGGCGCCCAGCCCGGCACTGGCGGAAACGCCGATCAGGCCCGGTTCGGCCAGCGGGTTGCGCAGCAGCCCCTGCAAGGCGGCACCGGAAAGGCCCAGCACCGCCCCGATCATCAAAGCCAGCAGGGCGCGTGGCAGGCGGATATCGGCAAAGATAATGGCGGCGGTGCTGTCCCCGCCGCGCCACCAATCAGCCAGGGCCAGCGGCAGAGAGATGGCGCTGGGCCCCACCGACAGGGACAAGACGAACAGCGCCACCACCAGCAGCAGCAGGGCAGGGACCAGCCAACGTCGCATCATGGCCGCCGCTCCGTTGCCAGAAGATCGCGTGCTGCCGCCAGCCGGCGCACGGCTTCGGCGGTGAAGGGGCCACCGCAGGTCCAGAGCCGGGCGGGAACGGTGGGGCGGCGTGTTACAGGTACGGCATGGGTCAGGGCGGGATGGTTCAACAGCTGGCCATTCAACGAAGGGGCTTGCCCTTCGTCCCTATCCATCAGCAACAGGTCTGGCGGATCGGCGGCGATGCTTTCCAGGGGCAGATAGCCGTAACCGGCCAGCCCCTTGGTGGCCGCGTAATTTTCCATCCCGGCCGCCTGCATCGCCGAATCGGACAGGGTACCACTGCCGGCGGTGAAGGCACCGGGTGCCAGCGCCAGCACGCGCAGCCGCGCCTGACCAGGGGGCGGCCGTGCTTGATCCAGCGTGCTGTCCATGGCGGCGATCACTGCTTCCCCCCGTTCTACCGTGCCCAGGGCGGCGGCGACGCTGCGTATCTGCTGGCGGATGGCCGTGAAATCAGCGGTCAGACCAACCTCCACCACCTTGATGCCATGGGCGCGCAACAGCGCCACGGTGGGGCGCGCGGTATATTGCCCCGCCAGCACCAGATCGGGCCGCAGTGGCAAGACCTCCTCCGCCTGGCCACGCAGCAGCGGCAGACCCGCCGCCTCCGCTGCCAGGGCGGAAAGGCTGGGGTCGGCGGCCAGGAAGGACAGGCCGGCAATCCGCTCCCGCGGGGCCAGCGTCAGCAACAACTGATCGGTGCAGAGATTCAGTGAGACGATGCGGCTCGGCGGTGTGTCCGCTTTTGCCATGATTGGATCGAGAATCGCCATAAACAGAACAAAGAGGCCAGCAAAAAAGGGGTGGTGGCCCCACCTTCGCTCTGGCTTTGCCCCGGCGGATGGCGGTGGTCGCACGATCAATATCCCCCTCCCGGCGTGGCAGGCGGACTTAAGCCGCCCTGCCACGCTTATAGGGTGGGGGCCGGGCAGGCTGCAACCGCGCAAGGGGCGGCATGGCGTCATGGGGGTGACAATGGGACGGGGACATATCGGCCTCACCGGCAGTGCCGGCACCGGCAAGACGACGCTGGGCAAGGGGCTGGCGGCACGGCTGGACCGGGAACTGGTGGCGGAGGCGATGCGGGCCAGGCTGATGGCCGGCTTCGATCTGCATCAATTGACGCGGGCGGGGCACCGGAGCTTGCTGCTGGAGGACGCCACCAGCCTGGCGCGGCGGCTGACCAACGACAATACCCCGCTGCTGACTGACCGGACACCGCTGGATATGGCCGCTTTCTGGCTGGCCAATGGGTACGGTGTGGAGGCTCCGGCGGCGACGGAGGCGTTGCTGGCCCGCGCCATCTGCGCCATGGCTGACTATGAGCGGGTGATTCTGTTGCCTTGGGGGGCCTTGCCGCTGGCCGATGACGGTATCCGCAGCACCAATCCCTGGATGCAGCTGCACTTCCAGACGATACTGGAAGGTCTGTGCCGGCGCTATGTGGTGCCGGAACGCTTGGTGCTGCTGCCCGAAACGATCACAGCTCCGGCAGATCGGCTGGGCTGGGTGCTGGACCAGCTTGATCGGTAGTACCAGGGGTCATGTCACATGCCCCCTGCAGGCCAGCGACCGCTGGCCCGCGCCCGCGTGGGCGCGTGAGCCAAGGCGGCGGATGCCGCCGCCCGGCGCTGAGGGAGCTGATAAATACCAATCGACTCAGAGGAAATCATCCTCGTCATCGTCCGGTTCCGGCAGGCTGGCACCGGTGGTGATGGCATCGGTCAGCTTGGCGCCCCGTATATTGGCTTCCAGCAGGTTGGCCGATGTCAGATCGGCCCCGCGAAGATCAGCGCCCGACAGGTTGGCCCCGCGCAGCATGGCGCGGGTCAGACTGGCCTGGACCAGAATGGTATTGGACAGGTTGGCCGGCCATTTGCGCCCGGTGCCCCGGCCGTTTGGCCCCTTGATTTCCACCGAGCCGACCTTGGCGGCATCCAGCTTGGCTCCTGTCAGATTGCTGCCGCGCAGGTTGGCGCCGTCCAGCGTCGCCCCCGTCAGGTCGGCAAATTGCAGGCTGGCCCCGGACAGGTCGGCCATCACGAACATGCCGTCGCGCAGCTTGGCGCCGGAAAAATTGACGCCCTTCAGGTTGGAGCCGCCCAGATTGGCGCCGATCAGATCGATATGGGAGAGATCCTGGCCTTCCAGATCGGCCCGCTCCCCCTTTTCGCCATTGCTGACGATCCATTGCTGGTGCGCGGTCAGGATGCGTTGGATGGTGGCGGAGAAGCTTTCCGCCGAGCGGCTGAAATTAGCCCCCAGCATATCGACGCTGGACAGGTCCACCCCTTCCAGGTTGGCCCCCTGAAGGTCGGCATTGCGCAGATTGGCCCCGCTCAGCATGGCGCCCGTCAAATTGCAATCCCGCAGCCGGGCCCCGGCCAGGTTGGCTCCGGCCAGATTGACGCCGCGCAGGTCGCTGCCGGAAAAATTGGTGTTCTTCAGCGCCGACCGGGTCAGGTTGCAGCCAGCCATCTGCGCCCCGGAGCAATCGGCTCCCACCAGGGAACATTCCGACAGGTCGGCCCCGGCCAGATTGGCATTGGCCAGGGTGGCATCCTCCATCTCTGCGCCGCGCAGATCGGAGGGTTCCATCTTCACCGAACCGGGGTTGCGCCGGTCCAGCAGGGCGCCGCCGCGCAGGTCCGCCCCGCGCAGGATAGCGCATTTCATCCGCGCCCCCCGCAGATGGGCACCGCGCAGATCGGCGTTGGTCAGGTTGCAATTGATCATGATGGCGCGGTTCAGCCGCGCGGCGAACAGATCGGCCGCCGTCAGATTGACGCCGGTGAAATCGCATTCGGTCAGGTTGGCCCCCGACATCTTGCAGTTCTGCAGGTTGGCGCCGGAGAAATTATGCCCCTGCAGGTCAGCCAGGGCCAACATGGCGCGGGCCCCGCCCATCTGGCGTTTCAGCCAACGTTCGTGCTTGTCGATGACGGCGATCAACTCGTGCGGGGTCATGTGGCCGACAATCCCGGGAACGGGGCCTAATGCCCCAAGATGAACTTTCCTTGAACGTGCCACATCCAAAGTGAAATGTGTTAGAGAGTTCGGAGATTTTTCCGCATCGCCCGCCCGCCGGGCATCAGCTTTCGGAGTCTGTTCCCGTGGACGATAAGATCAGCGCCGTGCCGACCCGCCATATCGTCACCGCCTATGACGAACAGCTGAACAAGCTGCATGGCTTCATCCGCGAGATGGGGCAGCTGGCCGGGGCGCAGATCGTGGATGCCGTGGCCGCCATGACCGACCGTGACGGCGCGCTGGCCACCCGCGTGATGGAGCGGGACCGCCGCCTGGATGAACTGGAGCGTGAGGCGGAGGCCCAGACCATTCGCCTGCTGGCCCTGCGCCAGCCGGTAGCCAATGATCTGCGCGTGGTGGTGGCAGCCCTGCGCATTTCCAGCAATCTGGAACGGATCGGCGATTTTGCCAGTAATGTGGCCAAGCGCAGCCTGGCGCTGGACGCGCTGCCGGAAATATCGCTGACCCATTCGATGAACCCCATCGGCCGCGCCGTCAGCGAAATGTTGTCCAACGTCATGCAGGCCTATGAGACAGATGATCTCCAGGCTGCCCTTGCCGTGCGTCAGCGCGATGAAGAGGTGGATCGCGCCTATACGGCGCTGTTCCGCGAATTGCTGACCTATATGATGGAAAGCCCGCAGCGCATTACCGCCTGCACCCATCTGCTGTTTGCCGCCAAGAATTTGGAGCGGATCGGCGATCACACCACGAACATCGCCGAAACCATCTGCTTCCGCATCCAGGGGGAGGCGCTGGCCGTAGAGCGGGCCAAGGGCGATGACACGTCCACCGTCACGGTGATGCCGGGCTGATTCTGGCCTTCGGTCCTGGCACAAGGTTTGCTTTGCCTTAGGGGTAAACCAGAACCGGAACCGATCCCATGCCCCGCCAGACAGCCAACACCCAGTGCGACTTTTCCAGGCCGGTCGGGCGTCATGGGCGCCGGGCCGGCCTTTTCTGTGCGGCATTGGCCCTGTGCCTGGGTTTGGGCGGCTGTACGGCGCGGCCGATGGCCACCAGCATTCCCATGGCACCGCAGCCGGTTTTGCAATCGGCCGGGCAGTGGCAGGTGGTGGCGGAAGATGTCGCCTCGGCAATTTCAGCCCATCTGGAATTCCAGATGGGCAGGAAGGTGCCGGTCCAGCTTTATATGATGCGTCGGGAGGACACGCTGTTCGCCGACGCATTCCTGAACGCGGTGACGACCCGGCTGGTGCAGAAGGGCCATCCGGTGGCCGTTGATTCGCGCCCCGACGTCACGTCGGTGGGAATCGATGTGCTGACGGTGAAAAGCAATGCGCCGCGCCTGGATGCCGCCCCGATCCCCGGTCCCTTGACCTTTCTGGCGGCCGGTGTGGGGGTGGCCTCGGCCCTGTCCGGCGGCACCTTGTCGAAATTCCCCTGGGGGATCACCGCAGGGGCGGCGGCGGCCAGCCTGGAAATGTGGAACAACAAGGCGCCGGAAACGGATACGGAGCTGATTCTCACCGTCTCCATCGCGCGGGAGGGTTTCTATACCTTCCGCACCAGTGCGGTCTATTACGTGAATGAAGCCGATATCTGGCAATATATCGGCAATAACGGCGTTGCGGGTGGCGCGCGCGGGGTCAATCTGAACAGCGTGCCACAGGGCGTGGTGCGCTATGACCTCGCTGGCAAGCCATACGTTATGAGGAATTGAAGGCCTGTCTGCCTCAGGGGGAGGCGCGGGCGGGGCCGCTGGTGCCGGTTGTCAGGATTGAACTGACGACCTACCGCTTACAAGGCGGTTGCTCTACCACTGAGCTAAACCGGCTGACCAGGGTTCGACCGGTTGCAGGGGACTTCCCTGCAACCGGGCCGGGACATTAGCGCCGTCGCGCGACCTCGTAAAGAGCTACAGCAGCTGCATTCGAAACATTCAGGCTGCCGATGGGGCCGCCGGTCGGCAAACGCACGATTTCATCGCAACGTTCGCCCGTCAGACGGCGGATACCTTCGCCCTCAGAGCCCATGACCAGGGCGCTGCGGCCAGTCAAGTCAACCTGATGCAGGTTGCGCACGCCTGATTCGGCCAGACCGACGGTCCAGAAGCCGGCGGCCTTCAGATCATCAATGGCCCGGGCCAGGTTGGTGACGCGCACCAGCGGCACCACCTCCACCGCACCGGAGGCCGTTTTGGCCAGGGTGCCGGTGACGGGCGGGGCATGGCGATCCTGCACAATGACGGCCTTGGCGCCGAATGCAGCGGCAGAGCGCAGCACAGCGCCGACATTGTGCGGATCGGTCACCTGATCCAGCACCACCACCGTGGCGGATGGATCATTGGCGGCGGCGATGCAGATATCCTCGATCTGCACTTCCGGCAGCGGGGCGCAGGACAGCGCCACGCCCTGGTGCACGGCACCCGGCGGCAGCAGCTTGTCCAGGTCGTCCTTTTCCACCAGCTGCGGCTCCGGCCGGTCCAACTCCGCCTGCGAGGCCTTGTCGAAGGCGCTGTCCAGCGCCTCCAGCCCGGCCTCGGTCACGAACAGGTCACGAATCTTGCGGGCCGGGTTGGTCCAGGCGGCGGCGACGGCGTGAATGCCATAAAGCAGATTGTGCTTATTCAGTGCCGGGCCGACGCTGGCGCGCAACGGGGCTGATTCTTCCAGGCCCAGTTCCTCGGCGGCCGAGAGCGGCCGGCCGGGATTGCTGCGAACCGGGCGACTGTCACCGCGCGGCGGGCGCGAGGGGGCGCCATCGCGGCTGATGCGTGCCGGTCCGCCATCGCGGCCGGGACGCCCGCCGGAGCGGGCGTCGTCGCGGGCAGGGGCACGCCCGCCGGGGCGGGTATCATCACGGCGGGGACCGCGTTGGGGCTGGCGATCATCCCCCTGATGTTCTGCGCGCTCACGCGTGACGCGCGGGCCACGGGCGGGCCTTTCCTCGTCACGGGTGAAGCTTTTGGCCGCGCGGGGGCCCTTTGCGGGCGCGCCGGGCTTGCCACGACCAGTGTCGCGGCCGGTGGTGGAGGGGCCGCTTTTGCCGCGGCGGTCGGATTTGGAGGAGGGGGGTCGGTTTCTCATAGGCGCACTTTCCGTCAAACCCAGCATTTCCGCCAGCCATGAAAAAATCTTGAGGGGTGTGTAAGAAAGTCATTGACGGAAAAATCCGAGCCTTTATAAAGCGCCCCGTTCCGGCCGCTGGCCGAGAGCGGCACCGAGGAAGGGTGGCCGAGTGGTTAAAGGCAGCAGACTGTAAATCTGCCCGCATAGCGTACGCTGGTTCGAATCCAGCCCCTTCCACCAGTTCAGGCGCGCCTCAGATGATGGGGCGCGCCGTTCTGCTTGTGGTGCGCTCTCTTAAGGTAGGCGACGGGGCGTTCCCGTGCGGGTGTAGCTCAATGGTAGAGCAGAAGCCTTCCAAGCTTACGACGAGGGTTCGATTCCCTTCACCCGCTCCAACGTTTCAAGTTTTCCACGACCCGGCGTCTCAGGACGGATCAGGCAAGGGCACAGGATACCATGGCGAAGGCAAAGTTTGAGCGGACGAAGCCGCACTGCAACATCGGCACGATCGGCCACGTTGACCACGGCAAGACGTCGCTGACCGCGGCGATCACCAAGGTTCTGGCCGAGAAGGGCGGCGCGACCTTCACCGCCTATGACCAGATCGACAAGGCCCCGGAAGAGAAGGCTCGTGGTATCACGATCTCGACCGCACACGTTGAGTATGAGACGGACAACCGTCACTATGCGCACGTGGACTGCCCGGGCCACGCCGACTATGTGAAGAACATGATCACCGGTGCCGCCCAGATGGACGGCGCGATCCTGGTTTGCTCTGCCGCTGACGGCCCGATGCCGCAGACGCGCGAGCACATCCTGCTGGCCCGTCAGGTCGGCGTGCCGGCGCTGGTGGTGTTCCTGAACAAGATGGATCTGGCCGATCCGGATCTGGTTGAGCTGGTCGAGCTGGAACTGCGCGAGCTGCTGTCTTCCTATGGCTTCCCCGGCGACGATATTCCGATCGTTCCCGGCTCTGCCGTTTGCGCCCTGAACGACACGCAGCCGGAAATCGGCCGCGAAGCTGTTCTGAAGCTGATGGCCGAGGTTGACCGTTACATCCCGCAGCCGGAGCGTCCGGTTGACCTGCCGTTCCTGATGCCGATCGAAGACGTGTTCTCGATCTCGGGCCGTGGCACCGTGGTGACCGGTCGCGTTGAGAAGGGTATCGTCAAGGTCGGTGAAGAAGTTGAAATCGTCGGTCTGAAGGACACGGTGAAGACGACGGTGACCGGCGTTGAAATGTTCCGCAAGCTGCTGGACCAGGGCCAGGCTGGCGATAACATTGGTGCGCTGCTGCGCGGCACGAAGCGTGAAGACGTTGAGCGCGGTCAGGTTCTGGCCAAGCCGGGTTCGATCAAGCCGCACACGGACTTCGAAGCCGAGACCTATATCCTGACCAAGGAAGAAGGCGGCCGTCACACCCCGTTCTTCGCCAATTACCGTCCGCAGTTCTACTTCCGTACCACGGACGTGACGGGTTCGGTGACCCTGCCGGAAGGCACGGAAATGGTGATGCCGGGCGACAATATCCGCTTCGCCGTGAAGCTGATCGCCCCGATCGCCATGGACGAAGGCCTGCGCTTCGCCATCCGTGAAGGCGGCCGCACCGTCGGCGCCGGCGTCGTGTCGAAGATCGTCAAGTAATCACGCTGCCTTCGGGTGGTTTGTGAGGGGAAGAGGCCGCTGGCAACAGCGGCCTCTTCCTTATTATAGGAGGCCATCCTCGGGATGGTTTTCGTATGCGGCGGGCGCAACGTTCCAATGCGATGAAAATTCGACAGACAGTGTCATCTGACTGTTGCGTCGCGGCGTTATCTGCGCTATCAACCCGCACTCCCGAGCGGGTGGGCCGGATTGGAAATAAAATTCCATGACAGCCAGCTGGTATCGGGCGCGTAGGAGTGTAGCTCAATTGGTAGAGCACCGGTCTCCAAAACCGGGGGTTGGGGGTTCGAGCCCCTCCACTCCTGCCATCCCTTCAAGGGGACGGCACCTCGCAGAAAATCGGCTCCTTCGCCGATGCCCGTGCAAGGAGCGCAATGTCGGGTTATTCCCAATCAGGAATGATGGCTAAAGCCGCCATGGCGAAGACAAATCCCGCAGAATTCTTGCGCGAGGTGCGCCGTGAGGTCGCCAAGGTCACTTGGCCGACGCGGAAAGAGACGACCGTTTCGACCATCATGGTGTTTGTCATGGTCATCCTGGCGTCCGTCTTTTTCCTGGGGGTGGACCAGATCATCGGGCTTGGCATCCGCCTGATTCTCGGCATTGGAGGCTGACCATGGCGATGCGCTGGTACGTCGTTCACGTTTATTCCGGTTTCGAGAAGAAGGTCGCCCAGGCGATCCGCGAAAAGGCCGCTCAGAAGGGCCTTGAAGACAAGTTTGGCGACATCCTGGTTCCGACCGAAGAGGTCGTTGAGGTTCGTCGCGGCGCCAAGATCAACTCCGAGCGCAAGTTCTTCCCCGGCTACGTGCTGGTGAAGATGGAGCTGGAGGATGAGACCTGGCATCTGGTGAAGAATGCGCCGAAGGTGACAGACTTCCTGGGCGGTGGTGGCAAGCCGCAGCCGATTTCGGAAGCCGAGGCGCTGCGCATCATGAATCAGGTGCAGGAAGGCGTGGAGCGGCCCAAGCCCTCCATCAGCTTCGAAGTGGGTGAGCAGGTGCGCGTCACGGACGGGCCGTTTACCTCCTTCACCGGTCTCATTGAGGAGGTCGACGAGGACAAGGCCCGCGTCAAGGTCGCGGTCTCCATCTTCGGTCGCGCCACCCCGGTGGAGCTGGAATATACCCAGGTCGAAAAGATCTGACCCCATTCCGGCCGATGCTCACATCGGCCGGATTTCATGCGTGGGAGGCCGGGCCCCAGAAGTCCAGGGGCAGCCGCACCACGCGATCCCATGATGGGGCGGCCTGGCCGCCCTGTCAGTTTTTGAGGATTGTGTCATGGCGAAGAAAATCGTCGGTTACATCAAGTTGCAGGTTCCGGCCGGCAAGGCCAACCCGTCGCCGCCGATCGGCCCGGCGCTGGGTCAGCGCGGCCTGAACATCATGGAATTCGTCAAGCAGTTCAATGCAAAGACGGCCCAGCTGGAACAGGGTATGCCGATCCCGGTGGTCATCACCGCTTTCGGTGATCGTACCTTTACCTTCGTTACCAAGACCCCGCCGGTGACCTACTTCCTGAAGAAGGCCTCGGGCATCACCAAGGGTTCGTCCACCGTCGGCAAGTCCGCCACTGTCGGCAAGGTCACGACCTCTCAGGTCCGCGCCATTGCTGAACAGAAGATGGTCGACCTGAACGCGAACGACGTGGAAGCCGCGATGAGCATGATCATCGGTTCCGCTCGTTCCATGGGTCTCGAAGTGGTGGAGGGCTGATAAATGGCCATCGGTAAGCGTCTGAAGAAGGCCAACGCCAACGTTGACCGCACCAAGTTCTACGCCCTGGGCGAGGCTGTTGCGACCGTCAAGGGCAATGCCACCGCCAAGTTCGACGAAACCGTCGAAATCGCGATGAATCTGGGCATCGATCCGCGTCACGCCGACCAGCAGGTCCGTGGCATGGTGGTGCTGCCGAACGGTACCGGCAAGACCGTGCGCGTCGCCGTGTTTGCTCGCAACGCCAAGGCTGAGGAAGCCAAGGCCGCTGGTGCCGATCTGGTCGGTGCCGACGATCTGGCCGAGCAGATCCTGGCCGGCAAGATGGATTTCGATCGCTGCATCGCCACCCCGGACATGATGGGCGTGGTCGGCAAGCTGGGTAAGGTGCTGGGCCCGCGCGGCCTGATGCCGAACCCGAAGCTGGGCACCGTGACCCCGAACGTGACCGAGGCCGTCAAGGCTGCCAAGGGCGGTTCGGTCGAGTTCCGCGCCGAGAAGACCGGTATCATCCATGCCGGTGTTGGCAAGGCCAGCTTCACCGCTGAAGCCCTGGAACAGAATGTCAAGGCCTTCGTGGCTGCGATCAACCGTGCTAAGCCGACCGGCGCCAAGGGCACCTATATCGAGAAGGTCTCGCTGTCCTCCTCGATGGGTCCGGGCCTGAAGGTCGATGTGGCCGATCTGGTTGCTGCGCTGCAGGGCTAAGGCCTTACAGATTTCCCGTCATCCGGCTTGCCGGGTGACGGGCCGGGTTCGGGGGCGCTTTACCCCGGGCCCACCCTGTCCGAGACTGCCGCGCGCCGATGGGAACCCGTTCCCTGACGCTTAATAATCCAGCCGGCATAGACGGGAGCGGAAGAACAATTCCGGGATGGTTCACCGTGGTGGATCGCTTCGGACATGATGTTTGTATGCTTCTGGGACAGGTAAGCCTGGTCTGGTTCGGCCGTTGTCGGATCGGACTTTTCGTGTGACCGGACGGAGGGGGTGACCCACCCGTTCATTCGTGGAGGCGAACCGTGGATCGTTCACAAAAGGAAGCGACGATCGCGGCCCTTAATCTTGAGCTGCAGTCGGCAGCCCTCGTCGTCGTGACTAAGCAGTCCGGCATGACGGTGGCTGAAGTTACCGATCTGCGCCGCAAGATGCGGGCCGCGGGTGCCAGCTTCAAAGTGACCAAGAACCGGCTCGCCCGCATCGCCCTCAAGGGCACGCAGTTCGAGAAGACCGAGGACCTGTTCAAGGGTCCGACCGCCATTGCTTGGTCCAAGGACCCGGTTGCGGCGGCCAAGGTTGCCATTGACTACGCCAAGACCAACGACAAGTTCAAGGTCATTGGCGGCGGTCTCGGCTCGACGGTTCTGAATACGCAGGGTGTTGAAGCCCTGTCGAAGCTGCCGTCGCTCAACGAACTGCGCGCGTCCCTGCTCGGTATGATCCAGACCCCGGCGACCCGTATCGCTGGTGTTCTGCAGGCTCCGGGTGGCCAAGTGGCTCGCGTTCTCGCGGCCTACGCCAAGAAGGACGAGGCGGCCTGAGCCGCATCCTGTTTTCAACAAAGTCAGTGTCCCTAGGAGAACACCATGTCCAAGCTCGAAAAGCTGGTTGAAGAACTGTCCGCTCTGACCGTCATCGAAGCGGCCGAGCTGTCCAAGCTGCTGGAAGAGAAGTGGGGCGTTTCCGCCGCCGCTCCGGTGGCCGTTGCCGCTGCGCCGGCCGCTGCCGCTGCCGCTGCCCCGGTCGAAGAGCAGACCGAGTTCACCATCGAACTGGTTGACGGTGGCGACAAGAAGATCAACGTCATTAAGGAAGTCCGCGCCATCACCGGCCTGGGCCTGAAGGAAGCCAAGGACCTGGTCGAAGGCGCTCCGAAGGTCGTCAAGGAAGGCGTGCCGAAGGAAGAAGCGGCCAAGATCAAGAAGCTGCTGGAAGACGCCGGCGCCAAGGTCGCCGTCAAGTAATAGTGGCGTTCTTCGCTGCATAAGAGGGCGCCGGACGGTGGCTATCCTGAAAGGGATGCCCGCCGCCCGGCGTCGTCTGTCTTTTCTGGACCGGGCTTTCCCGCTATCATCGCGGGCTCGCCCGGGACAGATCCAGGGTGAGGGTTCTGGCAGCATCGGCAATACCGGTGGGGTCGGGCCAAAAACCAAGCATTTCCTCGCTTTTTGCCCAGCGCCGAAGAGCGGAAATGCCGGTTATACGACGCGGAACGGTGGTGCCCCGGCAGGGGTTCCCGCCCGCGTCGATTCGCGTTTTGGCAGGGGGAATCTATTCCGCCTGTCATCAGGGCACTGAATTTTAGCGCGCGACAGCACCGGGCGAGTTCACGAGAGGCACCATGGCCAAGTCGTTCACGGGACGTAAGCGTATCCGCAAGAGCTTCGGACGTATTCCCGAAGTGACCCGTATGCCGAACCTGATCGAGGTTCAGCGCAGCTCCTACGACCATTTCCTGCAAATGGATGTGGCGCCGGAGAAGCGGGCGGTTCTCGGCCTCCAGGAGGTCTTCAAGTCGGTATTCCCGATCAAGGACTTCTCTGACCGCGCCGTTCTGGACTTCGTGCGGTACGAGTTGGAACAGCCGAAGTATGACGTCGAGGAATGCCAGCAGCGCGGCATGACCTTCGCCGCCCCGCTGAAGGTGACCCTGCGTCTGACCGTGTTCGATATCGACGAAGATACGGGCCTGCGCTCCATCCGCGACATCAAGGAGCAGGACGTCTATATGGGCGACATGCCCCTGATGACGGCCAACGGCACCTTCATCATCAATGGCACCGAGCGCGTCATCGTGTCGCAGATGCACCGCAGTCCCGGTGTCTTCTTCGACCATGACAAGGGCAAGACCCACAGCTCGGGCAAGTATCTCTTCGCCGCGCGCGTGATCCCCTATCGCGGTTCCTGGCTGGACTTTGAGTTCGACGCCAAGGACATCGTCTATGTCCGCATCGATCGCCGCCGCAAGTTGCCGGCCACCACGCTGCTGTACGCGCTGGATGGGGCCGACACCGAAGAGCTGCGTGCGCAGCGTCGCGGTCTGGGCAAGGATCTGCTGCCCTATGAGGCGCAGGGCATGACCAAGGAGGAAATCCTTGGCAATTTCTATGAAACGGTGACCTATCAGCGTGCCCGCGACGGCTGGACGACCAAGTTCGACGCCGAGCGCCTGAAGGGCCAGAAGCTGGCGAATGATCTGATTGATGCCCGGACCGGCGAAGTGCTGGCCCAGGCTGAAACCAAGATGACCCCGCGCGTGCTGAAGCGCCTGGTCGAAGGGGGGCTGAGCGACGTCAAGGCCTCCATCGAGGAGATCATCAGTCGCTATCTGGCCGTCGATATCATTGATGAGAAGACCGGCGAAGTCCTGTACGAAGCCGGTGATGAGATCAGCAGCGCTGCTCTGGACCGTCTGGAAAAGATGGGCGTGGAAGAGCTGCCGGTTCTGGCCATCGATCATTTGAATATCGGCGCCTATATGCGCAACACCATGGCGGCGGATCGCAATGCCAGCCGTGAAGATGCGCTGATCGATATTTACCGCGTCATGCGTCCGGGCGAGCCGCCGACGCTGGAAAGTGCAGAAGCGCTGTTCCGGGGTCTGTTCTTCGACCAGGAACGCTATGACCTGTCGGCCGTTGGTCGTGTGAAGATGAACGCCCGCCTCAATTTTGAGACGGACGATCAGATGCGCGTGCTGCGCAAGGAAGACATCCTGAAGATCCTCCGTATTCTGGTGGAGTTGAAGGATGGCCGCGGCGAAATCGACGATATCGACCATCTGGGCAACCGTCGCGTCCGCTCTGTCGGCGAGCTGATGGAAAACCAATATCGTGTCGGTCTGCTGCGCATGGAGCGCGCGATCCGCGAGCGTATGTCGTCGGTGGAAATCGATACGGTCATGCCGCATGACCTGATCAATGCCAAGCCGGCCGCTGCCGCTGTGCGTGAATTCTTCGGCTCCTCGCAGCTGTCGCAGTTCATGGACCAGACCAACCCGCTGTCCGAGATCACGCATAAGCGTCGTCTTTCGGCCTTGGGGCCGGGCGGTCTGACCCGTGAGCGCGCCGGCTTCGAAGTCCGCGACGTGCATCCCACGCACTATGGCCGTATCTGCCCGATTGAGACGCCGGAAGGCCCGAATATCGGTCTGATCAACAGCTTGGCCACCTATGCCCGCGTCAACCAGTACGGCTTCATCGAAAGCCCCTACCGCAAGGTGGTGGACCAGAAGGTGACGTCGGAAGTGGTGTACCTGTCGGCCATGGAAGAAGGCCGCTACATGGTGGCCCAGGCCAACGCGCCCTTGCATGGCGATGGCAAGTTCGCCGAACTGCTGGTGTCCTGCCGTAAGGGTGGTGAATATCTGTTGGCCCGCCCCGACATGATCGACCTGATCGACGTGTCGCCGAAGCAGGTTGTGTCCGTCGCCGCGGCGCTGATCCCGTTCCTGGAGAACGACGACGCGAACCGCGCGCTGATGGGTTCCAACATGCAGCGTCAGGCCGTGCCGCTGATCAAGGCTGACAGTCCGCTGGTCGGTACCGGCATGGAAGCCACGGTTGCCCGTGACTCAGGCGTGACCATCGTGGCCCGCCGCGCCGGCATCGTCGACCAGGTGGACGCCACCCGTATCGTGGTCCGCGCGACCGAGGATACGGACCCGGCGGCCCCCGGTGTCGATATCTATAATATGCTGAAGTTCCAGCGCTCCAACCAGAACACCTGTATCAACCAGAAGCCGCTGGTGAAGGTGGGCGACCGGGTGCAGAAGGGTGACATCATCGCCGATGGTCCCTCCACGGACCTGGGCGAACTGGCGCTCGGCCGCAACGTGCTCGTCGCGTTCATGCCCTGGAATGGTTACAACTTCGAAGACTCGATCCTGATTTCCGAGCGGATCGTGCGCGATGACGTCTTCACCTCGATCCATATCGAGGAGTTTGAGGTTGCCGCCCGCGATACCAAGCTGGGCCAGGAAGAAATCACCCGCGATATTCCCAATGTGGGTGAAGAGGCGCTGAAGAACCTCGACGAGGCTGGCATCGTCTATATCGGTGCCGAAGTCCGTCCGGGTGACATTCTGGTCGGCAAGGTGACGCCGAAGGGCGAAAGCCCGATGACGCCGGAAGAAAAGCTGCTGCGCGCCATCTTCGGTGAAAAGGCCTCTGATGTGCGCGACACGTCGCTGCGTCTGCCGCCGGGCGTGGTCGGTACGGTCGTGGAAGTGCGCGTGTTCAGCCGCCGTGGCGTGGACAAGGACGAGCGTTCCTTGGCCATCGAGCGGGCCGAAATCGAGAAGCTGGCCAAGGACCGCGACGACGAAAAGGGCATCCTGGAGCGCAGCTTCTATACCCGCCTGAAGGAACTGCTGGTCGGTCAGACCACGGTTTCCGGTCCGAAGGGTATCAAGGCGGGCGAAGTGATCGGCGACGATCTGCTGGCTGGCCTGACCCGTGGCCAGTGGCGTCACATCTCTGTGGCCGACGACCATGTGATGGAGTTCATCGAACAGACCGGCAAGGTGTTTGACGAGAGCGTCCAGCGCCTGCAGGAGAAGTTCGAGAACAAAGTCGAGAAGCTGCAGCGCGGCGACGAGCTGCCGCCCGGCGTGATGAAGATGGTCAAGGTCTTCGTGGCGGTGAAGCGCAAGCTGCAGCCCGGCGACAAGATGGCCGGTCGTCACGGCAACAAGGGCGTTATCTCGCGCATCACCCCGATCGAAGACATGCCGTACCTGGAAGATGGCCGGAATGTCGACATCGTGCTGAACCCGCTGGGTGTGCCGTCACGCATGAATGTCGGGCAGATCCTGGAGACCCATCTGGGCTGGGCTGCTGCCGGTATTGGTCGTCAGATCGGCGCGATGCTGGACAAGATGCGGGCCCAGGCCTCGGATGCGGCCGTCAAGTCCAAGACCCTGGACGAGCTGCGTCAGCGCCTGCGCCACATCTATGGCGAAGATGTCTATGGTGATGACATCTCCGACATGACCGATGCCGAGCTGCTGGAACTGGGCAACAACCTGCGTCGCGGCATCCCCTTCGCCACCCCCGTCTTTGACGGTGCGCGCGAAGAGGATATCTGCCGGATGCTGGAAGAGGCCGGTATTGACCGCTCGGGCCAGATGCAGCTGATCGATGGTCGTACGGGTGATCCGTTCGACCGCCGCGTTACGGTTGGCTACATCTACATGCTGAAGCTGCATCACCTGGTCGACGACAAGATCCACGCCCGCTCCATTGGCCCCTACAGCCTGGTTACCCAGCAGCCGCTGGGTGGTAAGGCCCAGTTCGGTGGTCAGCGCTTCGGTGAAATGGAAGTGTGGGCGCTGGAAGCTTACGGCGCGGCCTATACGCTGCAGGAAATGCTGACGGTGAAGTCGGACGACGTGTCCGGTCGTACCAAGGTTTACGAAGCCATCGTCCGTGGCGACGATAACTTCGAAGCCGGCATTCCCGAAAGCTTCAACGTTCTGGTCAAGGAACTGCGGTCGCTGGGTCTGAATGTCGAGCTGAGCCAGCGCGACTTGTAGGACCGGTCCGGTTTGAGGGAAAGCGGCGGGCAGGGGTCCGCCGCTTTCCGGTTCCCGATGATTTTCGAGGCCAGGGCCCGATCCGGCCCACCCCCTGGGGAGACGGCATATGAATAATGAGTTGATGAACATCTTCGGCCAGCCGCAAGGGCCGCAGAGCTTCGACCAGATCCGCATCTCGATCGCCAGCCCGGAGCGCATCCGCTCCTGGTCGTTCGGCGAAATCAAGAAGCCCGAGACGATCAATTACCGGACCTTCAAGCCGGAGCGCGACGGCCTGTTCTGCGCCCGCATTTTCGGTCCGATCAAGGATTACGAGTGCTTGTGCGGTAAGTACAAGCGCATGAAATATCGCGGCATCATCTGCGAAAAGTGCGGCGTGGAAGTGACCCTGTCGAAGGTCCGCCGCGAGCGCATGGGCCATATCGAACTGGCCTCGCCCGTTGCCCATATCTGGTTCCTGAAGTCGCTGCCCTCCCGTATCGGCCTGTTGCTGGACAACACGCTGAAGGATCTGGAGCGCGTCCTTTATTTCGAAAACTATGTCGTCATTGAGCCGGGCCTGACCGACCTGAAGCAGGGTCAGTTGCTGTCCGAAGATGATCTGGTCGACAAGCAGGACAAGTTCGGCGAAGACGCCTTCACCGCCAAGATCGGTGCCGAGGCCCTGAAGGACATGCTGTCCTCGCTCGACCTGATCACCGAGAAGGCCAATTGCCGCGACGATCTGCGCGAAACCGCCTCGGAAGCCAAGCGCAAGAAGCTGGTCAAGCGTCTGAAGATGCTGGAAAGCTTCCTGGGCGAGCCGGTCGAGGTGGAGAATGGTCCCGCCTATGAGGCCTTCGAAGGCTACAAGGAGCGGATCGAGCGCGCCGACGGCACCACACTTTATAAGACCTATCCGAACGCCACGCGTCCGGAATGGATGATTCTGGATGTCGTGCCGGTCATCCCGCCGGAACTGCGCCCGCTGGTGCCGCTGGATGGTGGCCGTTTCGCCACGTCGGATCTGAATGATCTCTATCGCCGCGTCATCAACCGCAACAACCGTCTGAAGCGGCTGATCGAGTTGAAGGCGCCGGACATCATTGTCCGTAACGAAAAGCGTATGCTGCAGGAGGCCGTCGACGCGTTGTTCGACAATGGCCGCCGCGGCCGCGTCATCACCGGTGCCAACAAGCGTCCGCTGAAGTCCATCAGCGACATGCTGAAGGGCAAGCAGGGTCGCTTCCGTCAGAACCTGCTGGGTAAGCGCGTCGATTATTCCGGTCGTTCGGTTATCGTGGTGGGCCCGGAGCTGAAGCTGCACCAGTGCGGCCTGCCGAAGAAGATGGCGCTTGAGCTGTTCAAGCCCTTCATCTACGCCAAGCTGGAGCTGTACGGTCTGGCCAGCACCATCAAGGCCGCCAAGCGGATGGTGGAAAAGGAACGTCCCGAGGTGTGGGACATCCTGGAAGAGGTCATCCGCGAGCATCCGGTGATGCTGAACCGCGCGCCGACCCTGCACCGTCTGGGCATCCAGGCCTTTGAGCCGACCCTGATCGAAGGCAAGGCGATCCAGCTGCATCCGCTGGTCTGCACGGCGTTCAACGCCGACTTCGACGGTGACCAGATGGCCGTGCACGTGCCGCTGAGCCTTGAGGCTCAGCTGGAAGCGCGCGTCCTGATGATGTCCACCAACAACATCCTGTCGCCCGCGTCGGGCCGTCCCATCATTGTGCCGTCGCAGGATATCATCCTGGGTCTGTACTACATCACGATGGAACTGCCGGGTGCCAAGGGCGAAGGCATGGCCTTCGGTTCCATCGGCGAGATTGAGCACGCGCTGGCGGCCAAGGTCGTCACCCTGCATTCCAAGGTGCAGTCGCGCTATCACACGGTGGATGCCGAGGGTAAGCCGATCACCGTCCGCGTCACGGCCACGCCTGGCCGTATGCTGCTGTCGGAAATCCTGCCGCGCCATCCGGCCATCAAGTTCGAGCTGATCAACCGCCTTCTGACCAAGAAGGAAATCGGCAACATCATCGACGTCGTCTACCGCCATTGCGGTCAGAAAGAGACGGTGATTTTCGCCGATCGGCTGATGCGCCTGGGCTTCACCAACGCGTTCAAGGCCGGCATCTCCTTCGGTAAGGATGACATGGTCATCCCGGCGGAGAAGGGGATTCTGATCAAGGAAGCCCAGGATCGCGTGAAGGAGTTCGAGCAGCAGTATCTGGACGGTCTGATCACCCAGGGCGAAAAATACAACAAGGTGGTCGACGTCTGGTCGGAAACGACCGAAAAGGTCGCCGGCGCCATGATGAAGGTGATCGAGCAGCCGCGTCCCGGCTTCGGCGTGAACTCGGTCTATATGATGGCCCATTCCGGTGCCCGTGGTTCGCCCGCCCAGATCAAGCAGCTGGCCGGTATGCGCGGTCTGATGGCCAAGCCTTCGGGCGAAATCATCGAGACGCCGATCATCTCCAACTTCAAGGAAGGTCTGTCGGTTCTGGAGTACTTCAACTCCACCCACGGTGCCCGTAAGGGTCTGGCCGACACCGCCTTGAAGACGGCGAATTCCGGTTACCTGACCCGCCGTCTGGTGGACGTGGCGCAGGACGCCATTATCACCGAGACGGATTGCGGTACGAAGAACGGCCTGACCGTGAAGGCAGTGATCGATGGCGGCGACGTCATTGTGCCGCTGTCCGAGCGTATCCTGGGCCGCACGGCGACCTTCGACGTGGTTCATCCGCTGAGTGGCGATGTGATCGTTCCGGCCAGCGAGCTGATCACTGAGCGGGAAATCGAACTGATCGATCGCGCCGGCATCGACACGGTGCATATCCGCTCCGTGCTGACCTGCGAAACCGAGGACGGCGTGTGCGCCCACTGCTATGGCCGCGATCTGGCACGCGGCACGCGGGTGAACATGGGTGAGGCTGTCGGCGTCATCGCCGCGCAGTCGATCGGTGAGCCGGGCACCCAGCTGACGATGCGTACCTTCCACATCGGTGGTGCGGCGCAGCGCGGTGCCGAGCAGAGCTTCATCGAAGCGACGCTCGACGCCAAGGTGATCGTCCGCAACCGCAACCTCGTGCTGAACAGCGAGGGTGTGCCGGTGGTGATGGGCCGTAACTGCGAACTGGCATTGCTGGATGAGCAGGGCCGTGAGCGCGCCAAGCACCGCGTGCCCTACGGTGCCAAGCTGCACAAGGCGCTGGCGGCGGACGGTTCTTCCGTCCAGCGCGGCGACCGTCTGGCGGAATGGGATCCGTATACGCTGCCGATTCTGACCGAACGCGAAGGTACGGTCACGTATGTCGATCTGGTGGAAGGCGTCTCTGTCCGCGAGGTGATGGACGAAGCGACGGGTATTTCCAGCAAGGTCGTGGTCGATTGGCGTCAGCAGCCGCGCGGTGCCGACCTGCGTCCGCGCGTCACGCTGCGCGATGAGACCGGCAACGTGATCACGCTGCCGAATGGCACCGAAGCCCGTTACTTCATGAGCGTCGATGCCATCCTGTCGGTGGAGAATGGCGCGAAGGTCCGGGCCGGTGACGTGCTGGCCCGTATCCCGCGTGAAAGCTCCAAGACGCGTGACATCACCGGCGGTCTGCCGCGCGTGGCCGAGCTGTTTGAAGCCCGTCGTCCGAAGGACTTCGCCATCATCGCGGAGATCGACGGCCGGGTGGAATTCGGCAAGGACTACAAGACTAAGCGCCGCATCGTCGTGAAGAGCGACGAGACGGGGGAAGAGCGCGAGTACCTGATCCCGAAGGGCAAGCATATCGCCGTTCAGGAGGGCGATTATGTCCAGAAGGGCGACAGCCTGATGGACGGTAGCCCGGTGCCGCACGACATCTTGTCGGTCATGGGCGTGGAAGCGCTGGCCAATTACCTGATCAATGAGATCCAGGACGTCTATCGTCTGCAGGGCGTGAAGATCAACGATAAGCATATCGAGGTGATCGTCCGCCAGATGCTGCAGAAGATTGAGGTCACGGATCCCGGCGATACCACGCTGCTGATCGGCGATCAGGTCGACCGCTTCGAGTACGAGGCGGAAAACCGCGCCGTGCAGAAGCGGATGGATGAAGGTGAACTGGACCTGCGTTCTGCCACGGGCAAGCCGGTTCTCCAGGGCATCACCAAGGCCAGCTTGCAGACCCGTTCCTTCATCTCCGCCGCGTCGTTCCAGGAAACCACTCGCGTCCTGACGGAAGCGGCCGTCCAGGGCAAGAGTGACAACCTGGAAGGCCTGAAGGAGAACGTGATCGTCGGTCGCCTGATCCCGGCCGGTACCGGTTCGGTGGTGAACCGCCTGAAGGCCATCGCTGCGGAGCGCGACCGTGCGCTCCAGGCGCTGGAAGATGGTGGCGATGCCCCGGCCCTGCCGCCGGAAGCAGCCGAGTAAGGATCGCTTCTATCATGCTGGAAAGGGCCGCCTCACAAAGGCGGCCCTTTTCTTTTTGGCGCGGGGTGTTCCGGCTTGGCAGGAATGCCGCTGCCGACTACATAAGCCCGGTCACGGGAAGAGGGAGCAACGGCGATGGCTTCGGTCTGGTCAGGTCGGTTGGGGTTGCTGTTTGCGGCATTGGCGGGGGCCGGCGCTGCCAGCGTGGTCAGCAGTGGCCTGCGTGCCCTGCCGGGTGTTGCTGCCGTGGCAGCAGATCATCCGAACCTGCTGATTTTCGCCCCACTGCCAGTGGGGGCGCTGGTGGCCATCGGGCATATTTTCTGGCTGCGCGGGCTGTTGGCCCGACGCCCCGTTCAGCGCAATACGCTTCCGTCGGCAGCGCCCCGCCAATCCGCTGTCGCCCCTGCCGGCAGCCTGCGGGCCCAGGTGGAGGCAGCCAAGGCGGTGGAGGGGGAAGCTCCCCCCCGCTGGGTGCCGGAAGAACGCAACTGACGGTCAATACGATGAACCGCACCCAACTTACCAACGCGCTGGACCGGATGGACCGGCTTTATCCCAATGTGTTGCGCCCGGATTACCGGGATGAGGTGCTGGGGCTGGGAGCCTCATTTCCGCCCCTGGTGCGCACGGCCAAGAAGCTGTCCGATCTGCTGCACCGGCTGCGCGGCGTGAAGCTGGACGCGCTGACGGATGCTCAAGTGGAGGATATCCGGCATCTGCATGACGCTTTGCGTGTCGGCGGCCAGAAGCTGCTGGCCGCCAGGGACTGGCCCTATGACAGCTGATTAAAGCGCGAAATTCATCGCCACCGAAATGCGGATGCCGTCGCCATGATAGGGGGCGACGCTGTGCAGCAGCCAGGATGGAAAGATCACGATCAGCCCCGTCTCCGGCCATACCCGCTCGGCCAGACCGGCGGACAGGAAGCCCGGCGCATCCACCTTCACCGTGGGGGCGTACATGATGGGCAGGGCGCCGCGCGGGTCGCTCAGTTCCAAACAGCCGCCCAAAGACTGGCCGCCATTGATTCCGCCGTCATCGACATAGACCACCGCTGACCAGACGGCACCGGGATGATAATGCGGCATGTTGCCATCGCCGCGTCGGTTGATATTGGCCCAGGCATTGATGCGCCAGGGCAAGGGGCGCTTTTCCAGCTTGCCACCTTCTACAATGGTGGTCAGGCGGTTGATCATCTGGGTGACGCCATCCACTAGGGCTGCACCAGCGGTCCCTGTCCAGGCGATGAAATCATCGTGGGATTGCCAGCCGCCATCATTGCTGTGCTGGATGCCGCCGGGTTCCGTTACCTCCCGTGCCAGGATGATCTCCCGCAGGCTGGCGAGCATCGGGGAACCCCTGCCTAGATTGGCAGTCACGAGGGGCGTGGCGAAAAGCGGCTGGATCTGCACGGGGGGCGGGCTCCGACGGAAAGTTCCGCCATCATAATCCGCGTTTGCCCGTGCAGGCAAACGGGCTTAACCGCCGAACATCACCCGGTACATCAGCCGACCGGGCAACAGGGTGAGGCCACCGGTGATCAGCAGGCCGAGAATATAAAGCAGGATCATGCTGCGCTTATGCTGGGCGATGCGCCCCTGGCGTGCCGCCCTGATCGCCTTGACCAGCGTGTATAATACAAAAATCGACAGCAGATGAATGGGGCTGAAGGGCCCGATCACACGCAGCTCGTGAATGGCAAAGGAAGAGAGGGCCACCAGGCCCATGCCGGCAACCCAAATGTAGCCAAGGCCGCGATGCTGTGCTGTGCCCTTGGGCATGGCGAACTGAAACGCCCCCAGCACAATTGCCAGAGCGGCCAGGACTGCATGTGCTTGAATAATTGGTGTGGCAGCGCTGAATGCCGCCCAACCCCCATTCCCCATGGTACCCCCTGTGACATTCGTTCGGGCCAGCTTTGCGACAGGCCATTATCTCCAGGGGGTAGCAGGAAACGGATCGATAGGAAAGGCTCAGCCGACCCGGCTGCCCCAGAGGTCGTACTCGTCAGATTCCTCGATCTTGACGCGCACCATGTCACCCGGCTTCAGATCGGTCTCGCCATTCAGGAAGACATTGCCGTCGATCTCCGGCGCATCAGACCAGGAACGGCCGATGGCCCCATCTTCGTCCACCTCGTCGATCAGCACATCCATTTCGCGGCCAACCTTGGCGGCGAAACGTGCAGCGCTGATTTCCTGCTGGTGGGCCATCAGGCGGTTCCAGCGTTCCTCCTGCACCTCCGGCGGCACCGCACCGGGGATTTCGTTGGCGGGCGCGCCCTCCACCGGCTCATATTTGAAGCAGCCCAGCCGGTCGATCTGGGCTTCGGTCAGCCAGTCCAGCAGATACTGGAAATCCTGCTCCGTCTCGCCGGGGAATCCCACGATGAAGGTGGAGCGCAGCGTCAGGTCCGGGCAGCCCTGGCGCCACATCTTGATCCGATCCAGCACTTTGTCGGTATTCGCCGGCCGCTTCATGGCCTTCAGCACATTTGGGGCGGCGTGCTGGAAGGGGATGTCCAGATAGGGCAGCACTTTGCCGTCCGCCATCAACCCGATCACCTCATCCACATGCGGATAGGGATAGACATAGTGCAGGCGAATCCAGGCGTCGAGATCGCCCAGCTCGCGCGCCAGATCAATGAACTTGGCGCGGACCTGGCGGCCCTTCCACTTGCTCTCGGCATAGCGGGTATCCATGCCATAGGCGGACGTATCCTGGCTGACCACCAGGATTTCCTTCACCCCGGCCTTCACCAGCGCTTCAGCCTCCGCCAACACCATGTTGGCGGGACGGGAGACCAGATCACCCCGGATGGAAGGGATGATGCAGAAGGTGCAGCGATTGTTGCAGCCCTCGGAAATCTTCAAGTACGCGTAATGGCGCGGCGTCAGGCGCAGACCCTGCGGCGGCACCACATCCAGGTAAGGATCGTGGCGGGGCGGCACCACATCATGCACCGCATTCACCACCTGCTCATATTGGTGCGGGCCGGTGACGGCCAGCACATTGGGGTGGCTCCGCCGGATCAGGCTTTCTTCCTTGCCCAGGCAGCCGGTGACGATGACCTTGCCATTCTCCTTGATAGCCTCCCCGATGGCCTCCAGGCTCTCTGCCTTGGCAGAGTCCAGAAAGCCGCAGGTATTGACCAGCACCACATCCGCCCCGTCATAGGAGCCGGAAATCTCGTACCCTTCCGAGCGCAGCTTGGTCAGGATGCGTTCACTGTCCACCAGCGCCTTGGGGCAGCCGAGCGAGACGATGCCCACCTTGGGGGCGGCGGGAAGGGAGATGGCGGGCTTGGTCATGGGGGTAGGTCCTTCGCGGGAAGGCGCCTATATAAGGCCAGACAGGCCGTACCGCCAGCCCATGCGCCGCATGACGGGCCGGCGGTGGCAGCAAATGGCGCATGGGCCGGGCGGGACAGCGGCGTTGGCATGGTATAGAATGCCTGACGTTACCGGCCCTGCGGGGAGGCTCCCATGGTTCAGACAGCGCGGTGCGACGGTGGACGGATGAGCGTCGAGGAATTCCCGGTCTGGGATTCCGGCGATGATCTTCGTTATGAGCTGGTGGATGGGGTGCCGGTGGCACAATCGTCCGCGTCGTCCATTCATGCCGGGATTGTCGTCAAGATCAGCGCGTCGCTGCACAGGCCGGAAATTCGCATCCATCGCCGGGATGGTGACCGCTGGGTGATCGAAACCGCCCGCGGGTCGGAGGGGGTGCTGGCGCTGCCGAGTCTGGGACTGGAAATACTGTTGGCAGAGCTCTATGCCGATATTCTGCCCGATGACGCCCCTTTGGATGCCACGGTGGACGCCTGAGCGGCGTTCATCGCGGTCTGGCGGCCTTCCACCCAGCCCTGCGGACTCCGGAGGGGGCCGTTGCGCGCTGAACGTGGCGGAAATCCAAGGGTCGTGCTTGACGGTCCCGTGACTCATCCATATAGTCCCGCAACCTATTTCGGGGGGGAAGGCAAGGTGTACCCATTGGGTGCCCGGGCATATCCCCCAGACCTGGCTTGATCCCTGTGCTGAGGGGCTGGCTGGCGCTAACCGGAACAGTCGATAGCCGCAACCGAGTCCTTGTTCGGACGGCGTATGGAAACAACCCCGCGCGGAGCCGTCGGTTTCGCAAGCGGGTATTTTTCGTCCGTCGTCACGAGTGCCGAATCAGGGAATTGCGCGTGGCCTGGATTGGAATTCGATTCCCCGGTGACGGGGACGACAGCAAGAGCGAAGGGCTTTCATGCCGACGATCAGTCAGTTGATCCGCAAGCCGCGGGCTCCGTTGGTGGCCAGGGACAAGGTGCCGGCCCTGCAGGAGTGCCCGCAGAAGCGTGGCGTCTGCACCCGTGTTTACACCACCACCCCGAAGAAGCCGAACTCGGCACTCCGTAAGGTCGCCCGCGTGCGTCTTACGAACGGCTACGAGGTCATCAGCTATATCCCCGGTGAAGGTCACAACCTCCAGGAGCACTCGGTCGTCATGATCCGCGGTGGTCGTGTGAAGGATCTTCCCGGTGTGCGTTATCACATCATCCGCGGCACGCTCGATACTCAGGGCGTTAAGGACCGTAAGCAGCGTCGTTCCAAGTACGGCGCGAAGCGGCCCAAGTAAGGAGATCGAGTTATGTCCCGTCGTCGTAAAGCCGATAAGCGCGAAGTTCTGCCCGACGCCAAGTTTGGCGACATCGTGCTGACCAAGTTCATGAACTGCCTGATGTATGATGGCAAGAAGTCGGTGGCCGAGTCCATCGTCTATGGTGCCCTCGATCGTATCGAGCAGAAGGCCAAGCAGGATCCCCTGCAGCTGTTCCATGACGCCCTGAACAACGTCCGTCCGTACCTGGAAGTGCGTTCCCGCCGCGTTGGTGGTGCGACCTATCAGGTTCCGGTGGAAGTCCGTACCGACCGTGCGCAGGCCCTGGCGATCCGCTGGATCATCGGTGCTGCCCGCAACCGTTCGGAAAACACCATGACCGAGCGCCTGTCCGGTGAACTGCTCGACGCTGCCCAGCAGCGCGGCACCGCCGTGAAGAAGCGCGAAGACACCCACCGTATGGCAGAGGCCAACAAGGCCTTCTCGCACTACCGTTGGTAATGACGAGAGCCTGAAGGCGGATATTCCCGAATGCCCCGTTCCCACCCCATCGAACGTTATCGGAATATTGGTATTGCCGCGCATGTTGATGCCGGCAAGACCACGACGACCGAGCGCGTTCTCTTCTATACGGGGCGGTCCTATCGCATTGGTGAGGTCGATAACGGCACCGCCACGATGGACTGGATGGAGCAGGAGCGGGAGCGGGGGATCACCATCACCTCAGCGGCCACGACCTGTTTCTGGAAGGATCACCGCGTCAACATCATCGACACACCGGGCCATGTCGACTTCATGATCGAGGTCGAGCGCAGCTTTCGTGTTCTTGATGGCGTGGTGGCCCTTTTCGATGCCGTGGCCGGTGTGGAGCCACAATCGGAAACCGTGTGGCGGCAGGCGGACAAGTACCGCGTGCCGCGCATCTGCTTCAT
Source organism: Niveispirillum sp. SYP-B3756 (assembly GCF_009495745.1). GTDB lineage: Bacteria > Pseudomonadota > Alphaproteobacteria > Azospirillales > Azospirillaceae > Niveispirillum. The sequence continues at coordinate 295,327 of NZ_WIDQ01000001.1, read as the reverse complement.
CAACAAGATGGACAGGGCGGGCGCCGATTTCCACGGCACGGTCAGCATGATCCGGGAGCGTCTTGGCGCGAACGTGGTTGTGCTGCAACTGCCGCTGGGGGTGGAGCAGGGCTTTACTGGTGTCATCGACCTCATCGCCTTCAAGGCGGTGGTCTGGGATGATGACATGCTGGGGGCCCGGTTCCGCACCGTGGATGTTCCGGCCGATCTGCTGGAAGAGGCCAAGGCGCATCGCGCCCGCCTTGTCGAGCAGGCGGTGGAGATGGATGAAGCGGCGACCGACGCCTATCTCTCGGGGCAGGAACCCGATGAGGCCGGGCTGCGGGCGTTGATCCGCAAGGGCACGGTGGCGCAGCGGCTGGTGCCGGTGCTGTGTGGTTCTGCGTTCAAGAACAAGGGTGTTCAGCCGATGCTGGATGCCGTGGTGGATTATCTGCCCTCGCCGGTGGATGTCGCCGCTGTTCAGGGCGTGGGGCTGGACGGGGCCCTTGTCAGTCGTGCTGCCACCGATGCGGCGCCGTTCGCGGCGCTGGCCTTCAAGGTGATGGACGATCTGGTTGCCGGTACCTTGACCTTTGCCCGCATCTATTCCGGCAGCTTGCGCCAGGGGGCCGTCATGGCGAACCCCGGCAAACAGTCGGAAGAGAGCATCGGCCGCATGTTGCTGATGCACGCCAACAGCCGGGAAGAGATCGAAGAGGCCCATGCTGGCGACATTGTCGCCTTTGCGTCGCTGGAAGCGACGAGCACAGGCGATACGCTCTGCGATCCTGCCCATCCGATCCTGCTGGAACGGATGGAATTTCCCGAGCCTGTGATCGAAGTGGTGGTGGAGCCGCGCACCGATGCGGACCATGACCGGATGGCGGTGGCATTAGGTCGGCTGGCGGCGGAGGATCCGTCATTCCGCGTCGGTCGTGATGCGGAAAGCGGTCAGGTGGCGTTGCGCGGCATGGGTGAACTCCATCTGGAGATCATCGTTGACCGTCTGCGCCGCGACTTCAAGGTGGATGCTTCTGTCGGCAAGCCCAAGGTGGCCTACCGGGAGGCGCTGACCCAGCGGGCCGAGGCGGATGTCACCCATAAGCGCCAGCTGGGTGCGACGGGACAGTTCGCCCGGTTGAAGCTGGTGGTGGAACCGACCCCGAAGGGGAGCGGCTTTGCGCTGGTGAATAAGGTGCCGGCTGAACAGTTGCCGAAGGAGTTCCTGCCCGGTATCCGGGCGGGTCTGGAGGCGGCCTTGTCGGGTGGCGCGGTGGCCGGTTACCCCGTCATGGATGTGCGGGTGGAACTGGTGGAAGCCGGTTGCCACGATGTTGACAGCTCGCTGCCGGCATTCGAGGCGGCGGCGCGGATGGCGATGCGCGAAGCCTTCGCCAGGGCGCGGCCGGTGTTGCTGGAACCGGTGATGAAGGTCGAGGTAACGACCCCGGAGGAATATCTGGGCGACATTATCGGTGACCTGAACAGCCGCCGGGGCCAGATTGCCGGAATCGATCAGCGGGGCAATGCCCATGTGATCGGGGCGGCAGTGCCGCTGGCGACGATGTTTGGTTATGTGAACACGCTGCGGTCCGTCAGCCAGGGGCGTGCCCAGTATACGATGCAGTTTGACCGTTACGAGCAGGCGCCCCAGGCGATTGCCGATGGAATCCGCGCCAAGGTGGCTTGAAGCCAACCGGCCGTAAACCGATTGAATAGAGGACGAGAAAATGGCGAAGGCAAAGTTTGAGCGGACGAAGCCGCACTGCAACATCGGCACGATCGGCCACGTTGACCACGGCAAGACGTCGCTGACCGCGGCGATCACTAAGGTTCTGGCCGAGAAGGGCGGCGCGACCTTCACCGCCTATGACCAGATCGACAAGGCCCCGGAAGAGAAGGCTCGTGGTATCACGATCTCGACCGCACACGTTGAGTATGAGACGGACAACCGTCACTATGCGCACGTGGACTGCCCGGGCCACGCCGACTATGTGAAGAACATGATCACCGGTGCCGCCCAGATGGACGGCGCGATCCTGGTTTGCTCTGCCGCTGACGGCCCGATGCCGCAGACGCGCGAGCACATCCTGCTGGCCCGTCAGGTCGGCGTGCCGGCGCTGGTGGTGTTCCTGAACAAGATGGATCTGGCCGATCCGGATCTGGTTGAGCTGGTCGAGCTGGAACTGCGCGAGCTGCTGTCTTCCTATGGCTTCCCCGGCGACGATATTCCGATCGTTCCCGGCTCTGCCGTTTGCGCCCTGAACGACACGCAGCCGGAAATCGGCCGCGAAGCTGTTCTGAAGCTGATGGCCGAGGTTGACCGTTACATCCCGCAGCCGGAGCGTCCGGTTGACCTGCCGTTCCTGATGCCGATCGAAGACGTGTTCTCGATCTCGGGCCGTGGCACCGTGGTGACCGGTCGCGTTGAGAAGGGTATCGTCAAGGTCGGTGAAGAAGTTGAAATCGTCGGTCTGAAGGACACGGTGAAGACGACGGTGACCGGCGTTGAAATGTTCCGCAAGCTGCTGGACCAGGGCCAGGCTGGCGATAACATTGGTGCGCTGCTGCGCGGCACGAAGCGTGAAGACGTTGAGCGCGGTCAGGTTCTGGCCAAGCCGGGTTCGATCAAGCCGCACACGGACTTCGAAGCCGAGACCTATATCCTGACCAAGGAAGAAGGCGGCCGTCACACCCCGTTCTTCGCCAATTACCGTCCGCAGTTCTACTTCCGTACCACGGACGTGACGGGTTCGGTGACCCTGCCGGAAGGCACGGAAATGGTGATGCCGGGCGACAATATCCGCTTCGCCGTGAAGCTGATCGCCCCGATCGCCATGGACGAAGGCCTGCGCTTCGCCATCCGTGAAGGCGGCCGCACCGTCGGCGCTGGCGTTGTGTCGAAGATCGTCAAGTAATACTGCGTCCCGATGGGCCCGTCCCATCGGGACTTAGTACGGCGGCGTTGGCGACCGATCTTCCGCTCTCAGCTGTGATGGCTGGGGCGAAAGGTCGGTCGCATGACGACGCATTACAGCAATGTGAAGGAGCCGGCCCGAAAGTGCTTGGGGCCGGCTCCTTCTTTGGGTATAAACCCTGCTCTTTTTGGGGTCTAGGACATGGACAATCAGAATATCCGGATCCGCCTGAAGGCGTTTGATCATCGCGTGCTCGACCAAAGCACCAGCGAGATCGTCAACACCGCAAAGCGGACCGGTGCGCGCGTCCGCGGTCCGATTCCGCTGCCCACGCAGCTGGAAAAGTTCACGGTCAACCGCAGCCCGCACATCGACAAGAAGTCGCGGGAGCAGTTCGAAATCCGCACCCACAAGCGCCTGCTCGACATCGTCGATCCGACGCCGCAGACCGTGGATGCGCTGATGAAGCTCGATCTCGCCGCCGGCGTCGACGTCGAAATCAAGCTGTAAGAGTTAAGTACCTGGTTTTGTGCGTACGGGACCTCTCCCGATCCTGAGGATGTCCCGAGTGAGGAGAAAACAGATGCGATCCGGATTGATCGCGCAGAAGGTCGGCATGACCCGCGTCTTCACCGATGAAGGCGAAAGCGTGCCGGTGACTGTGCTGAAGCTGGACCAGGTCCAGGTCGTCGCCCACAAGACGGAAGAGAAGGATGGCTACACCGCCCTCCAGCTCGGTGCCGTCAAGGCCAAGGTGAAGAACGTCGCCAAGGCCCAGCGTGAGGTGTTCGCCCGGGCCAAGGTCGAGCCGAAGAAGAAGCTCGTGGAATTCCGCGTCGAGCCCGCCAACCTGATCGAGGTTGGTGCTGAGCTGACCGCGGATCATTTCGTTGCCGGCCAGTTCGTCGACGTGCAGGGCACGACCCTCGGTAAGGGTTTTGCCGGCGGTATGAAGCGCTGGAATTTCGGTGGTCTGCGCGCGACCCACGGTGTGTCCGTGTCGCACCGCTCCATCGGTTCCACCGGTGGTCGCCAGGATCCCGGTAAGACCTTCAAGAACAAGAAGATGCCCGGTCAACTCGGTTCCGAGACCGTGACTGTGCAGAATCTGAAGGTCGTGTCGGTTGATGCCGAACGCGGTCTGATCCTGGTCAAGGGCGCCGTCCCGGGCCATGAGGGCGCTTTCGTCCTGGTCAAGGATGCCGTCAAGAAGAAGCTGCCCGAGGGCGTGCCGTTCCCCGGCGCTTTCCGTGCCCCGGCGGCCGAAGCTCCTGCGGCGCAGGAGGGCTGATAAATGAAGACGTCCGTTAAGAACCTGAAGAACGAGACCGTTGGCGAGATCGAGCTGTCGGAAGACGTGTTCGGCCTGCCTTCTCGTCAGGACATCCTGGCGCGCATGGTGCTGTGGCAGCTCGCCAAGCGCCGCGCCGGTACGCACAAGACCAAGGGCATTTCCGACATTTCCGGCACCACGAAGAAGCCGTGGCGTCAGAAGGGCACCGGCCGTGCTCGTCAGGGCTCGCTGCGCTCGCCGCAGTTCCGTGGCGGTGCGCGCATTTTCGGGCCGGTCGTTCGTTCCCACGAACATGACATGACCAAGAAGGTCCGCAAGCTGGCGCTGAAGACCGCTCTGTCGGTCAAGGCTGCCGAAGGCAAGCTGGTCGTTCTGGAGAGCGCTGTCACCGAAACGCACAAGACCAAGGTGCTGTTCGGCCAGTTGCAGGCCCTGGGCCTGACCTCTGCTCTGATCATCGACGGTGCGAACCTGAACGAGCAGTTCACCCGCGCCGCTCGCAACATCCCGCACATCGATGTGCTGCCGGAGCAGGGCGCCAACGTGTACGACATTCTGCGCAAGGACGTTCTCGTCCTGACGCGTAATGCCGTCGAGCAGCTGGAGGCTCGCCTGAAATGAGCACTGCCAAGAAGACGATTGTCTCGGCCGAGCGCATGTACGATCTGATCGTCGCGCCCGTGATCACCGAGAAGGCCACCATGGGCTCCGAGCATAACCAGGTCACCTTTAAGGTGCGTCTGGATGCGAAGAAGCCGGAAATCAAGGCCGCGGTCGAAGGCCTGTTCAAGGTGAAGGTCACGGCGGTTAACACCGTTGTGGTCAAGGGGAAGACCAAGCGCTTCCGTGGGACGATCGGTCGCCGGTCGGACTACAAGAAGGCCGTGGTCACCCTCGCCGAGGGCAGCACGATCGACGTGACCACCGGGGTGTGAGGACAGAGCGATGGCACTGAAGACTTTCCGTCCCATTACGCCGAGCCTCCGCCAGCTGGTTATGGTGGATCGCTCCGAGCTGTACAAGGGCAAGCCCGTCAAGATGCTGACCGAGGGTCTTTCCTCCTCGGGCGGCCGTAACAACACGGGTCGTATCACTGCCCGCCGTATCGGCGGCGGTCACAAGCGCACCTACCGTATCGTCGACTTCAAGCGTCGCAAGTTCGACATGCCGGCGACGGTTGAGCGTCTGGAATACGATCCCAACCGTACCGGCTTCATCGCTCTGGTGAAGTACGAGGACGGCACGCTCTCCTATATTCTGGCGCCGCAGCGCCTGAAGGCCGGCGATGTGATCATCGCTGGTGAAAAGGTGGACGTGAAGCCCGGCAACGCCATGCCGCTGAAGAACATCCCCGTTGGCACGATCGTGCACAATGTGGAGTTGAAGGCGGGCAAGGGCGGTCAGCTGGCGCGTTCCGCTGGCACCTACCTGCAGCTGGTCGGTCGCGACCAGGGCTATGCTCAGCTGAAGCTGCCCTCGGGCGAGCTGCGCATGGTCCGCGGCGAGTGCATGGCCACGATCGGCGCCGTCTCCAACCCCGATCAGTCCAACATTGTGATCGCCAAGGCCGGTCGTAATCGTTGGCTGGGCAAGCGTCCGTCAGTTCGTGGTGTTGCCATGAACCCGATCGACCACCCGCATGGTGGTGGTGAAGGCCGCAGCTCCGGTGGTCGTCATCCGGTCACCCCGTGGGGCAAGCCGACTAAGGGCAAGAAGACGCGTCAGAACAAGGCCACGGATAAGCTCATTATCCGTCGTCGCGCTAAGTAAGGAGTGCTGCCGTGACTCGTTCCGTTTGGAAGGGGCCGTTCGTAGACGGCTACCTGTTGAAGAAGGCAGACAAGGCGCGTGCGTCCGGCCGCAACGAGATCATCAAGATCTGGTCGCGTCGTTCCACCATTCTGCCGCATTTCGTTGGTCTGACCTTTGGCGTCTACAACGGCCAGAAGTTCCTGCCGGTGCTGGTGACTGAGAACATGATCGGTCACAAGTTCGGTGAATTCTCGCCGACCCGGACGTTCTATGGCCACGCGGCCGACAAGAAGGCGAAGAGGAAGTAATCATGGGCAAGCCTGCTGCAGAGCGGCGCCTCAGCGAGACTGAGGCCTCGGCGTTCGGCGGAATGATCCGCACGAGCCCGCAGAAGCTGAACCTGGTTGCACAGCTGATCCGTGGAAAGTCCGCTGGTGAAGCCGTCGCCCTTCTTACATTCTCCAAGCGCCGCATCGCCGGTGAGGTGAAGAAGGTTCTCCAGTCCGCTATCGCGAACGCCGAGAATAACCACCAGCTGGATGTTGATCGTCTTTTCGTCTCGCACGCTTCCGTGGGCAAGGCCCTGGTTATGAAGCGTTTCCATGCCCGCGCTCGCGGTCGTGGGGCTCGCGTCGAAAAGCTGTTCAGCAACCTGACCGTGATCGTTCGTGAGCGCGTCGAGGAGAAGGCCGGGGAGGCCGCTGAGTAATGGGTCAGAAAGTCAATCCGATCGGCCTTCGCGTCGGTATCAACCGCACCTGGGACAGCCGCTGGTTCGCTGATCGCGACTATGCCAAGCTGCTGCACCAGGATCTGCGTCTGCGCAAGTACCTGCAGGCTCGCCTGCAGGCCGCTGGTGTCAGCCGCGTGGTGATCGAGCGTCCGGCTAAGAAGGCCCGCGTGACCATCCACACCGCCCGTCCGGGCGTGGTGATCGGCAAGAAGGGCGCAGACATCGAAAAGCTGCGCTCCGAACTGTCGAAGATGGCCGGTTCCGAGGTGAATCTGAACATCGTCGAGATCCGCAAGCCGGAACTGGACGCGCGTCTGATCGCCGAGAACATCGCCAGCCAGCTGGAACGCCGTGTGGCTTTCCGTCGCGCTATGAAGCGCGCCGTGCAGTCCGCCATGCGTCTGGGTGCCCAGGGTATTCGTATCAACTGCTCCGGCCGTCTGGGCGGGGCTGAGATTGCGCGTATCGAATGGTACCGTGAAGGCCGCGTGCCGCTGCACACGCTGCGCGCTGACATCGATTATGGTGTTGGTACCGCGATGACCACCTACGGCACCTGCGGTGTCAAGGTTTGGGTGTTCAAGGGCGAAGTCCTGGCTCACGATCCGATGGCGCAGGACAAGCGCGCCGCGGATCAGACCTCGGCCCGCTGAGACGTCCGGATACTGGCAGGGATATAGAGAAGGCTACATGCCATGCTGAGTCCGAAGCGTACTAAGTACCGCAAGGCGCACAAGGGCCGTATTCACGGCGCGTCCAAGGGCGGCACCACGCTGAATTTCGGCGCTTTCGGCTTGAAAGCTGTCGAGCCGGCGCGTATTACGGCACGTCAGATTGAATCTGCGCGTCGCGCCATCACCCGTCACCTGCGCCGTCAGGGCCGCGTGTGGATCCGGATATTCCCGGATCTGCCCGTTTCGTCCAAGCCGGCCGAAGTGCGAATGGGTTCCGGTAAGGGTTCGCCCGAATTCTGGGCGGCCCGCGTTGCGCCGGGGCGTATCATGTTTGAACTCGACGGTGTGCCGGCGGATCTCGCCAAGCGCGCCTTCGAACTGGCCGCTGCAAAGCTGCCGATCAAGGTGCGTATGGTCACCCGTATGGGTGAAGGGGGTGAGGCATGACGAAGGCTACCGACCTTCGGGCCAAGAGCGCGGACGAGCTGAACGATCAGCTCCTCTCGCTCAAGAAGGAACAGTTCAACCTGCGTTTCCAGAAGGCCTCTGGCCAGCTGGAGAACACGGCGCGGGTTCGTGAGGTGCGTCGCGATATCGCCCGCATCAAGACCATTCTCGGCCAGCAGACCTCGTCTGCTGCCGCCGCGTCCTAAGGGAGGGGTTACAAGATGCCCCGTCGCGTCCTGCAGGGTACCGTGGTGTCCGACAAGGCTGACAAGACCGTCACTGTACTGGTCGAGCGCCGCGTTATGCACCCCGTGTATAAGAAGTTCATCAAGCAGTCCAAGAAGTACGCCGCTCACGACGAGTCGAACAGCGTCAAGATCGGGGACACTGTCCAGATCGAAGAATGCCGTCCGATTTCCAAGTCCAAGCGGTGGACCGTGCTGGCGACCCCGGTCGCCGACAACGGCTGATTGAACCCGGCGGCTTCGGCCGCCGGTCTTCATTGGCCAAAACAGCTGAATACATAAGGAAGATATTCCATGATTCAGATGCAAACCAACCTGGAGGTCGCCGACAATAGCGGCGCGCGCCGGGTGCAGTGCATCAAGGTGTTGGGCGGCGCAGGTCGTCGCTTCGCCGCCATCGGCGATGTTATCGTCGTGTCGGTGAAGGAAGCGATTCCGCGCGGCCGCGTGAAGAAGGGTGATGTGCATCGCGCCGTCATCGTTCGCACCGCCAAGGAACTGCGTCGTGAAGACGGTTCCGTCATCCGCTTCGACCGCAATGCTGCCGTGCTGATCAACAAGCAGGGTGAGCCGATCGGTACCCGTATCTTCGGGCCGGTCACTCGTGAGCTGCGCGGTAAGAAGTTCATGAAGATCATTTCGCTGGCGCCGGAGGTGCTCTGATGGCTGCGAAGATCCGCAAGAATGACCGTGTCGTTGTCATCGCTGGCAAGGACAAGGGCAAGACGGGCGAAGTCATCGAAGTGCTGCCGACCGAAGGTCGCGTCAAGGTGCGCGGTGTCAACCTGGTGAAGAAGCACCAGCGTCAGACCCCGATGCAGCAGGGCGGCATCGTCGAGATCGAAGCTGCGCTGGACGTGTCCAACGTTGCGCACATCGACCCGAAGACCAACAAGCCGACCCGCGTTGGCTTCCGGACCCTGGAGGACGGCCGCAAGGTCCGCTTCGCCAAGGCTTCCGGTGAAGTGATCGACCAGTGAGGCGCACAATGGCTGCCCGTCTGAAGGAACAGTACGATACGGTCATCCGGGCCAAGTTGAAGGCGGAGTTTAACTACGCCAACGACATGCAGATTCCGAGCCTGGAAAAGATCGTCATCAACATGGGTGTCGGCGAAGCCGCCGGCGACAGCAAGAAGGTGAACGCCGCCGCCGCTGAGCTGGCTGCGATCACCGGTCAGAAGCCCGTGATCACCAAGGCCCGCAAGTCCATCGCGCAGTTCAAGCTGCGTGAAGGTATGCCGATCGGTTGCAAGGTGACCCTGCGCCGTGACCGCATGTACGAGTTCCTGGACCGTCTGGTCACCATCGCGCTGCCCCGCGTCCGCGACTTTCGCGGTATCCCGGCGACCAGCTTCGATGGCCGGGGGAACTACGCCATGGGTCTGAAGGAACAGATCATTTTCCCGGAAATCGATTACGACAAGATCGATGAAATCCGGGGCATGGACATCATCTTCGTGACGACGGCTGAGACCGACAAGGAAGCCAAGGCTCTCCTCAAGGCTTTCCAGATGCCGTTCATCGGGGAGGCGGGGAATCATGGCTAAGAAGAGCTCTGTCGAGAAGAACAAGCGTCGCACCGAGCTGGCGGCGAAGCACCGCGAAAAGCGCGCCGCCCTCAAGGCGACCGCCCGCAACCGTGATCTGCCCGATGACGAGCGTTTCGCGGCCGTGCTGAAGCTGGCGCAGTTGCCCCGTAATGGCAGCCGCACCCGCATCCGGAATCGTTGCGAACTGACGGGGCGTCCGCGCGCCTTCTATCGCAAGTTCCGTCTCTGCCGCGTCGCCCTGCGTGATCTTGCCAGCAATGGCCAGATCCCGGGCATGACCAAGTCCAGCTGGTAAGGAGGGTCGGGTAATGAACCTGAGCGATCCCCTGGGCGATATGCTGACTCGTATTCGTAACGGTCAGAAAGCCCGCATGTCGGTCGTTAGCAGCCCGGCCTCCAAGCTCCGCACCAATGTGCTGGAAGTTTTGAAGCGCGAAGGCTACATCCGCGGTTATTCCGTTGAGGATGTGAAGCCCGGTGTGAGCAATCTTCGCATCGAGCTGAAGTATCACGAAGGTGAACCGGTTATTAAGGAAGTGCATCGCGTTTCCAAGCCGGGCCGCCGGATTTACTCCAAGATCGCCGATCTTCAGCGCGTGTATAACGGGCTGGGTATTGCGATCCTCTCGACGCCACGCGGCGTCATGTCTGACAACGAGGCCCGCGCCGCCAATGTTGGCGGTGAAGTCCTCTGCAAGGTGTTCTAAGGAGCACGGCCATGTCGCGTATCGGAAAGCATCCGGTGCCGGTTCCGGCCGGGGTAACCGTTCAGGTCACCGGTCAGACTGTCACCGCCAAGGGTAAGCTGGGTCAGCTCAGCCTCCTCCTTATCGACGAGATCGAAGCGAAGCTGGAGGATGGCAAGCTTGTCGTCGCTCCGCGCAACGAAACGGTTCGCGCTCGTCAGAATTGGGCCACCGCCCGCACCAACCTTGCCAATCTGGTGACCGGTGTGGAGAAGGGCTTCACCAAGAATCTCGAAATCACCGGCGTCGGCTACAAGGCCGCCGTTGCTGGTTCGGAGCTGGTGTTGAACCTGGGCTTCAGCCACGACATCCGTTACCCGATTCCCGCGGGTATCACGATGAAGTGCGAGAAGCCCACCTCCATCTCGATCTCTGGTGCTGACAAGCAGCAGGTGGGTCAGATCGCTGCGGAGATCCGTTCTTATCGTCCGCCTGAGCCCTACAAGGGCAAGGGTGTGAAGTATGAGAACGAGATCATCGTCCGCAAAGAAGGCAAGAAGAAGTAAGGCGGTCGTCGATGAGCAAGCAACAGGATCTCAACCAGCGTCGCAAGGCGCGGGTGCGCACCCGGATCCGCAAGTTCGCGGGTGGTCGCGTTCGTCTCTCGGTCTTCCGGTCGAGCCAGCACATCTATGCCCAGATCATCGACGACACGGCGGGCCACACGCTCGCCGCTGCCTCGACCCTGGACAAGGATCTCCGCGACGCCCTCAAGACCGGCGCGGATATCGATGCGGCCAAGGCCGTCGGCAAGCTGATTGCCGAACGTGCCCTGGCCAAGGGTGTGAGCGCCGTCGTGTTCGATCGCGGTCAGTATCTGTTTCACGGTCGTGTGAAGGCTTTGGCCGACGCCGCCCGCGAAGCCGGCCTGCAGTTCTAAGGGGGTAGCAATGGCTCGTAATGAGAACAGCGCGGCCGGCGGCGAGGGTGAGCGGCGTAACCGCGATCGTGGCGAACGCCGCGATCGTGGCGATAACCGCGATCGTCGTGAGGAGCGCGAAGGCGACGATCTCGTCGAGAAACTCGTCGGGATCAATCGTGTCGCCAAGGTGGTCAAGGGTGGTCGTCGCTTCGGCTTCGCCGCCATTGTCGTTGTTGGTGACGCCAAGGGTCGCGTCGGTGTCGGCTCGGGCAAGGCCCGTGAAGTGCCGGAAGCCATCCGTAAGGCCACCGATCAGGCCAAGCGGTCCATGATCCGCGTGCCGCTGCGCGAAGGTCGCACGTTGCATCACGATGTGTACGGTCACTTCGGTGCCGGCAAGGTCGTGCTGCGTGCAGCCCCGCCGGGTACCGGTATCATCGCCGGTGGCCCGATGCGCGCCATCTTCGAAGCCCTGGGCGTGGCGGACGTGGTGACCAAGTCGGTCGGCACCTCCAACCCGCACAACATGATCAAGGCGACCTTCGACGCCCTGGCGCAGTGCGTCAGCCCGCGTGCAGTGGCCGCCCGTCGTGGCCGTCGCGTTTCCGATATTCTCGGCAAGCGCGAAGGTGAGAAGGAGGCCGCGTAAATGGCTGAGAAGACCACCATCGTCGTGACCCAGATCGGTAGCCCGATCGGTCGCCAGGGCGACCAGCGCGCCACCCTGATCGGCCTGGGTCTGAACAAGCTGAACCGCACCCGTGAGTTGGAGGATACCCCCTCCGTTCGCGGGATGATTAACAAGGTTCGGCACCTCGTGCGCGTCGAGGAGGCCTCGTAAGAGGCTCCCTCGATACGGCTTGAAGGATAGACACCATGAAGCTCAACGAAATCCGCGAAAACGAAGGCGCCCGCAAGGGTCGCATGCGTATCGGTCGCGGCATCGGGTCCGGCAAGGGCAAGACCGGTGGCCGTGGCGTTAAGGGTCAGAAGTCCCGTACGGGCGTCTCGATCAAGGGCTTCGAAGGCGGCCAGATGCCTCTGCATCGCCGTCTGCCGAAGCGCGGTTTCTCGAACGTGCCGTTCGCCAAGGACTACGCTGTGGTCAATGTCGGCTCCGTGCAGAAGGCCATTGAAGATGGTCGCCTGAACGTTGCCGAGACGATCACCGCCGACGTGTTGGTTGCGGCCGGTCTGGTTCGCGCCGCCCGTGATGGCGTGCGTCTGCTGAACAAGGGCACGATCACTGCCAAGGCCACGTTCGACGTGGCTGGCGCTTCGGCTGGCGCTATCGCCGCTGTTGAAGCGGCCGGTGGCAGTGTGAAGGTTGCGGCGGCAGAAGAAGCCACTGAAGCCTGATCGACGTCAGTGTCGATGTTGGAGCAGGGCTCCGGGGCAACCCGGGGCCTTGTTTCATTTGGGCGATCCTCATGCCCTATGCGGTCAGCGCCATGCGGCCATGGTACCGGGTGGCACTTGTCGCATTGACCCCCGTCCCGAATATGGTTAAGCGATAAAGGGAGTATGGAAGCAGGCTGCGGCGGAACTGGCGGGCGTGATTTAACGCGCGCTTAATACCCCCTCATGTCACTTTCATGTTGACCGCGACGCGCTGGCCCTGTTCAAAGCCATATTTAAGAGTGGCCGGATGTGCCGGCCGGGTGTGCGACTTCAAGGGGCCTTTCATGGCATCAGCTGCCGAGCAACTTGCCGCCAATATCAATTTCGGTGCCTTCTCCAAGGCCACTGAATTGAAGAAGCGGATTTGGTTCACCCTGGGGGCGTTGATCGTCTACCGGTTGGGAACCTATATCCCGCTGCCGGGCATCAATAGCGGCGCCTTTTCCAGCTTCTTCGCCAATCAGGCGGGCGGCATTCTGGGCATGTTCAATATGTTCGCCGGCGGTGCCGTGGAACGTATGAGCATTTTTGCGCTCAACATCATGCCCTATATCTCCGCCTCGATCATCATCCAGCTGATGACGGCGGTGTCGCCGACGCTGGAGACCTTGAAGAAGGAAGGCGAATCGGGCCGCAAGAAGATCAACCAATATACCCGCTACCTGACCGTGGTGCTGGCTCTGGTGCAGTCCTATGGCCTGGCGCTGGGATTGGAGGGCATGAACCAAGCCGGCGGCTCGGTGGTGATTGATCCGGGCTGGTTCTTCCGCATCTCAACCGTGCTGACCATGGTGGGCGGCACGATGTTCCTGATGTGGCTTGGTGAGCAGATTACCGCGCGTGGCGTGGGCAACGGCATTTCGCTGATCATCTTTGCCGGTATTGTGGCAGCGCTGCCGCGTGCTTTCGCCCAGATCCTGGAGCTGGGCCGCACCGGTGCCATGAGCAGCTGGTTCATCATTGCGCTGCTGCTGCTGGCGGTGGTCGTCATCACCGGTATTGTGTTCTTCGAGCGTGCGCAGCGCCGTCTGATCGTGCAGTACCCGAAGCGCCAGGTCGGCAACAAGATGTTCGGTGGCGAGGCTTCGCACCTGCCGCTGAAGCTGAATACCGCCGGTGTCATTCCGCCGATCTTCGCCTCGTCGCTGCTGTTGCTGCCGCTGACCATGGTGGGCTTCTCCGGTGCCAATGCGGGGGCCGGGAATGGCTCCTGGTGGTCGACAGCGCTGGAGATGGTGACCCGCCATGTCGCCCATGGCACGCCGCTCTACATGCTGCTCTACACCTCGCTGATCGTGTTTTTCAGCTTCTTCTATACCGCCATCGTCTTCAATCCGACCGAGACGGCCGAGAATTTGAAGAAATATGGCGGGTTCATTCCGGGCATTCGGCCCGGCAAGAACACGGCTGACTATCTGGACTATGTGCTGACGCGTCTGACGGTGATCGGGGCTGCCTATATCACAGTCGTCTGTCTGCTGCCGGAGATCCTGATGGCAGAATATGGTGCCGCCTTCTATTTTGGCGGTACCTCTCTGCTGATCTTGGTGACGGTGACGATGGATACTGTGGCCCAGGTTCACTCCCATCTGCTGGCGCATCAGTATGAAGGCCTGATTAAGAAGGCCAAGCTGCGTGGGAGACGTGGATGAATCTGATCCTGTTGGGGCCGCCGGGGGCCGGTAAGGGGACGCAGTCCCAACGCCTGGAAAAGAAGTACGGCACCATCCAACTGTCCACCGGGGACATGCTGCGCGCCGCCGTGCGCAGCGGTTCCGCGTTGGGCCAGCGGGCCGACGCCATCATGAAGGCCGGACAGCTGGTGCCGGACGAGGTGATGATCCAGATGATCTCCGAGCGGATCGATCAGCCGGATTGCGCCAAGGGTTTCATTCTGGATGGTTTCCCGCGCACCGTGCCGCAGGCACAGGCGCTGGATATCATGCTGGAGGAGAAGGGCCTGAAGCTTGATCATGTGATCGAGATGAAGGTTGATGGCCCAGCTCTGGTCAGCCGCGTCACCGGGCGTTTCACCTGTGCGAAGTGCGGTGCCGGCTATCACGACACGTTCCATCCCACTAAGGTGGCCGGCACCTGCGATAATTGTGGCTCCACGGAGTTCACACGCCGGGCCGATGACAATGCCGAGACCTTCGGTAAACGGCTGGCTGCCTATGAGCGTGATACGGCACCCATCCTGCCTTATTACCGTGAGCGCGGTGTGTTGCAGCAGGTCGATGGCATGGCGGAGATCGATGAGGTCACCCGCCAGCTGGAAGCCATCATCGGCTGAACGTTGAGTGAGATGTGAAAGTCAGGGGGCGGGCCGTCAGGTTCCGCCCCTTTGCTTTTGCGGGGGGAGGGTGGCCAAGGTCGCATGGCTTGCCCTGGCGTGCAGCTTGACTTGGGCCAAGGTCTGCATATACTGCGCGCCTTCAATCCGTCACAGGATTGGATGTGCATGATGAACGCCGTTCCAGGGCTGCTGTCCGGGGTCGGTGTTTTTTCATGCGTAGGCATTTGAAGACCCCGGTTCGCCGGGACTTCTTCGGATGAGATGTCCCGAAGCCTCTTGATCGCCCCGCCACGGGTGACGGGTATGGCAGGCGGGATGTGGACGAAGACGGTGCGGCAGTCGCCGCACCATAACGAGGAGAAGACACGTGGCGCGTATCGCTGGCGTGAACATCCCCACCGCGAAGCGTGTGGTGATCGCCCTTCAGTACATCCATGGCATTGGCCCGAAGTTCGCAAGCGAGATTTGCGAAAAGATCGGGATCCCGGCCGAACGTCGTGTCAATCAATTGACCGACGATGAAGTTCTGCGCATCCGCGAAACCATCGATGCCGATTATCGCGTGGAAGGCGACCTGCGCCGCGAAACCGCGATGAACATCAAGCGTCTGATGGACATGGCCTGCTATCGCGGCCTGCGTCACCGTAAGGGCCTGCCGGTCCGCGGTCAGCGCACGCACACCAACGCCCGTACCCGCAAGGGTCCGGCGAAGCCGATCGCCGGCAAGAAGAAGTAAGACGGGAGACCAGATAAATGGCAAAGCCCAACGCCGCTGCTCGTCTCCGTCGTCGCGAGCGCAAGAACATCACCTCTGGCGTCGCTCACGTGAACGCCAGCTTCAACAACACGATGATCACCATCACCGACGCGCAGGGCAATACCATTGCCTGGTCGTCGTCGGGCACCATGGGCTTCAAGGGTTCGCGTAAGTCGACCCCCTATGCCGCCCAGATGGCTGCCGAGGACGCTGGCCGCAAGGCACAGGAACACGGCATGAAGACACTGGAAGTGGAAGTCAAGGGTCCGGGTTCGGGCCGTGAATCCGCTCTGCGCGCGCTGCAGTCGATCGGTTTCCAGATCACGTCCATCCGTGACGTGACGCCGATCCCGCACAACGGCGTTCGTCCGCCGAAGAAGCGCCGCGTCTGATCCAGACCGAGGCATTCCGACACCCGCACCGTTCGGGAAAGGTGGGCGCACGCCATCGCGCCCACCCACGCATTGAACGGTTGGCCCCAGGGGCGAAAGCCTTTGGGGCCGTGGTGTGCCGGGATGTTGCTTTGACCCGATGGCAAGAGGCATAGCCGTGATCCAGAAGAACTGGCAGACTCTCGAAAAGCCGAACAAGTTGGAAATCACGCCGGGTAACGACCCGAAGCGTGAAGCCGTCATCGTCGCCGGCCCGCTGGAGCGGGGCTTTGGCCTGACGCTCGGCAATTCCCTGCGTCGCGTTCTGCTCTCGTCCCTGCAGGGCGCTGCCGTCACCTCGATCCATATCGATGGTGTGCTGCACGAATTCTCCTCGATCCCGGGCGTCCGTGAGGACGTGACCGACATCGTCCTGAACATCAAGGCGATGGCCCTGAAGATGGGCGCCGAAGGCCCGCGCCGGATGCGGCTGCGCGCTGAAGGCCCGTGCAACGTCACGTCTGGCATGATCGATACCGGTGCCGATATCGAGGTGCTGGATCCCGATCACCTGATCTGCACGCTGGATGCTGGCGCGCGCTTGAACATGGAATTGACAGTCCATTCCGGCAAGGGCTATGTCCCGGCCGCCATGAACCGTCCGGAAGATGCCCCCATCGGTCTGATCCCGGTGGACAGCATTTTCTCCCCCGTGACCAAGGTCGCCTACAAGGTGGAAAACACCCGCGTCGGCCAGACCACGGACTATGACAAGCTGCTGCTGACCGTTGAGACCAACGGCGCCGTCACGCCGGAAGATGCGGTGGCCATTGCCGCCCGTATCCTGCAAGACCAGCTGCAGATGTTCATCAATTTCGAGGAGCCCCAGGCAGCGGTGGCCGAGTCGAAGGCGGACGAAATCCCCTTCAACAAGAACCTGCTGCGCAAGGTGGACGAGCTGGAACTGTCGGTTCGCTCGGCCAACTGCCTCAAGAACGACAATATCGTCTATATCGGCGATCTGGTGCAGAAGACCGAGGCGGAGATGCTCCGTACCCCGAACTTCGGCCGCAAGTCGCTGAACGAGATCAAGGAAGTGCTGGCCCAGATGGGTCTGCATCTCGGCATGGAAATCCCGAACTGGCCGCCCGAGAATATCGAGGATCTGGCCAAGCGTCTGGAAGAGCCGTACTGAGCTTGATTTTACGGGCGGAGCCTTCTAGGTTCCGCCCCCTGTTTTACCCAGGGCATTCCGCCCACCCCCGCCGTACTGGCCCGAAAGGGTACCGGCGCCCACGGGGATTGCCATCGGTTCCGCCCAGCGGGGCCAGGATCATGAAGGAGAGTACCCATGCGTCATGGTATGTCCGGGCGTAAGTTCAGCCGCACCACCTCCCACCGTCTCGCCATGTTCTCCAACATGGCCAACGCCCTGATCAAGCACGAGCAGATCAAGACCACCCTGCCGAAGGCGAAGGATCTGCGTCCGATCGTCGAGAAGCTGATCACGCTCGGCAAGAAGGGCGGCCTCGCCAACAAGCGTCTGGCCTATGCCGAGCTGCGCGACAACGCCATGGTGGACAAGCTGTTCACCGTGATCGCCGAGCGCTACAAGGACCGCAACGGTGGTTACACCCGCGTTCTGAAGGCCGGCTTCCGTTATGGCGACAACGCCCCGATGGCCGTCATCGAGCTGGTTGACCGTGATCAGGCCGCCAAGGGCCTGGATAGCGGCCCGGTGCTGGTGAAGGACGAGGACGGCGAAGAAGCCGCCGTCTGATCGGTTCTTTCAGGTCCGTATGACAGAAACCCGCCGGGGCAACCCGGCGGGTTTTTGTTTGTGCGCGACAGATGCAGCACCGTCTGCCGGACAGCGCCGATCATGCCTGTCAAAGTACGCTCAAGGGCGTAGGATGTTGATGCAGACCAAGAAACCACCCTTGAGGAACATCGCCATGATCGATCTGTACACTGCCGCCACGCCCAACGGCTATAAGGCCTCCTGCACACTGGAAGAGTTGGGCCTGTCCTATAATGTGCATGTGCTGGCGCTGGCCAAAGGGGAGCAGAAGGAACCCTGGTTCCTGGCCATGAATCCCAACGGCCGCATTCCGGTGATTGTCGATCGGGCGGAGGATTTTACCGTCTTCGAATCGGGTGCGATCATGGTCTATCTGGCGGAAAAGACCGGCCGGCTGTTGCCGACCGACGCCAAGGGCCGTAGCCGCGTGCTGCAATGGCTGATGTTCCAGATGGGCGGCGTCGGCCCGATGATGGGACAGGCCAATGTCTTTTATCGCTATTTCCCGGAAAAGATTGAGCCGGCCATCCAGCGTTATCAAAATGAAACCAAACGCTTGCTGAGTGTGCTGGATGGGCATCTGGCATCCCATGAATATCTGGCCGGGGATTTCTCCATTGCCGATATCGCCAACTGGTGCTGGGCGCGAACGCATGACTGGTCCGGCGTGACCATCGACGACCTGCCGCATCTGACCCGCTGGATCAACCAGATCGCCGCCCGTCCCGGCTGCGCCGCCGGCCTGAACCAGCCGCCGCGCGTGGTCAGCGGGGAGGAACTGGTGAAGACTGCCCAGACGATGATCGCGCGGTGAAAAATTTTATCGGACCGGCGTAACCTTTTCCGGGTGGCGACGAATGACAGGGTGGGACCGCTTCCGGTCCCACCGATCTGATCATCAAGGAGCCATCGCCATGAAGTCCGCCACCAGCCTGACCATCCTGACCCTGGGCGCTGCCGTTGCCGGTGCGCTGTCGCTGGCCGCCATCAGCGTGCCCGCCCAGGCCGAGGAAAAGGTGAAGTGCTATGGCATCGCCAAGGCCGGTGAGAATGACTGCGCCAACAAGGCGGCCGGCCATTCCTGCGCCACCGAATCGAAGGTCAATTACAGCGGTCAGGACTTCAAGGCCGTCACCAAGGCTGCCTGTGAGGCCGACGGTGGCAGCCTGACCCCGTTCGAGGGCACCAACCCCAAGAAGGCGGCCAAGTAAGCCGGACCGGCGGAACCAGCGCGCCATGCGGCCCGCCCCCAGCCATCGCCCTGATGCCGTGCCGCTTGCGGCCGGCATCGGCCTGCGCCACGCCCATGTGCTGGATTTCCTGACGGCACCGCAGGAGGTGTCGTGGCTGGAGGTGCATTCAGAGAATTATCTCTGCGCCGGGGGGCCGCGCTTGGCGCAACTGGAGCGTATCCGGGCCGATTATCCGCTGTCCTGCCACTCCGTCGCCCTGTCATTGGGGGCGGCGGAGGGGGTGTCGCCGGATCATCTGGCCCGGCTCCGCGCCCTCTATGACCGCTTCCAGCCCGGATTGATTTCCGATCATCTGGCTTGGTGTGGCGTGGCGGGAATGCACGCGCCCGACCTGTTGCCGTTGCCGCTGAACGGCGAAAGCCTGGATGTGGTGGCGCGCAATGTCGAACGCGTGCAGGAGGGGCTGGGCCGCCGGCTCCTGGTGGAAAACCCCTCCCTCTATCTCCGCTTCCAGGCGGATGAGATGGATGAGGCGGATTTTCTGGCAGCGCTGGCGGCGCGCACCGGCTGTGGCCTGCTGCTGGATATCAATAATCTCTATGTCAGCTGCCAGAATCGCGCGCGGGATGCTGCCAGTCTGCTGGCCCGGTTCCCCGCCGCCGCTGTCGGTCAATATCATCTGGCCGGTCATACCCGGTTGATGGTCGATGATGCCGTGCTGCTGGTGGATGACCATGGTTCCCCGGTATCCGATCCCGTCTGGGCGCTTTATGGCCAGGCGCTGCGGCTGATCGGCCCCCGGCCGACCCTGGTGGAATGGGATACCGAGGTGCCGCCGCTGCCCGTGTTGCTGGGGGAGGCGGCCCAGGCCCAGGCGTTGCTGGGGGAGGTGGGGCCATGCTGAAACAGCTTCAGCAGGCCATGTTGGGGGCGGTCTATGGCGATGCGGCGGGCTTTGCCCGTGTCGTCGACGGGCTGGCCCCGGCGGCGGTGGACCCGGTGCGGGCCCTTTACCTGCATACCGCCACCGTCACCGCCGCGCTGACGGGCGTGCTGGCCCAGGCCTATCCGGCGGTTCATGCCGGCATGGGGGAGGAGGCGTTTAGCGCACTCGCCACCCGCTTTGCGCGCCAACAGCCGCCAGCCCTGCCGGTGCTGTCCGCCTATGGCGCCGGATTCGCCGAGCTTGTGCCGCCCGCCCTGCAAGGGATGGCGCGGCTGGATTGGGCGGCGCATCTGGCCTATTTCGCCGCTGATTGCCAAATTTTCAGCCTGGAGGCTCTGGCCTTGATCCCGCCAGACCGGCTGGGTGGGCTGGATCTGCGGCCGGTGCCGTCCACCAGCCTGCTCCCGGCGCTTGATCCAGCCCCCTGGCTGTCGCAGCGGCCGGACTTGGCGGTTGTGATTAACCCTTTCGAGTCGCCCCCCGCCGGGGCGCTGGTCTGGCGGCGGCCCGATTTGCGGGTGGCGGCCTGTCCGCTGACGGATGGGATGCTGGCCTTGCTAAACGGGCTGGCGGCGGGGCTGGGGTTGTTCGCGGCGGCAGAATCGGCGCTGGTCGCCGGATTGCCGGACCTGCCGGCCTCACTGGCCTTTTTGCTGAATCAGGGTCTGCTGACCCGGCATGAGGATGCGGCACCATGATTGCCCAATTGTTCCGCTTTGTTATCGATCCTGGTCCCAGCCTGAATTTGCCGCCGCTAGGACGTTACGGTTCGGCAATAATCCTTACTTGGGGCCGTGTCTGGCTGGGGTTGCCCTTCCTGAAGGCGGGGCTACACCGGCTGGGCAGTTGGGAGGCGCAATCCTTCCTGTTTACAGAAATACACCCCGTCCCCTTCCTGCCGGCGGCCATCGCGGCCCCGCTGACCACGGGGGCGGAGCTGGTGCTGGGGGCCTTGCTGCTGCTGGGGCTGACGGGCCGGCTGGCCGCGGCGGGGTTGGGCGTGATGGCGGCCAGCCTGTTTTTCATCATCGGCCGCACGGTTCAGGGCATGGAAAACGGTATCGCCATTGCGGGAGAGCAGATTCCATGGATGATCATTGCGATCGTTTTGATTGTGGCCGGTCCCGGCCTGCTGTCGCTGGATGCGTTCATCGCCCGGCGTTGGCAGCGGGTGGGCAGGGCCGGGTAAGATGGGGGCAAGCTTTGCGACATATCCTGACCCGTGCCGGCCTGGGGCTGGTACTCTGCCTTGGTTGGAGCTTATCCGCTGGCGCACAGACGGAGCCGCCCAAACCCAGCCCCGGCCTGACGGCAGCGGAGAAAACCGCCAAGCAACAGGCTTACGAGGAGGCGGAACGGCTCTGCCGCGCCATCAAGGACCAGGACAAGTTCAACGAGTGCCTGGACCTCTATTTCCTGGATGCCAAGAAGTTCAAGGCGTTCCTGGACGAACATGGGGTGAAGGAGGCCAAGCCGCCGCAGAACTGACCTCGCCCTTGCGCGCGTCAAATGTCAGCCGCGAGGCGATGGAGGATGCCGACCTGGCCGCCCTGCTGGTGGCGGCCCAGGAAGGGGATCGGCGCGCCTATGCCGCTTTTCTGAATGGGGTGCTGCCGTTGCTGCGCGGTATGGGCCGGGGTAAATTGGCCAGTGCTGCCGATATGGATGATTTCGTGCAGGATTGCCTGTTGAGCCTGCACCAGGCCCGCGCCACCTATCAGCCAGGGCGGCCGGTGCTGCCCTGGCTGCAGGCGATTGCCCGTAACCGCCTGTCCGATGCGCTGCGCCGCACCTATCGCCGCCGCGATGTGGAAGCCCAGGGCCATGATTCGGAGTTGCTGGAAAATGTGCCGCAACCCGCAGCCGAGGAGGTGGAGGGACGGGAACTCGGTCCCTTGCTGGCGCAACTGCCGGATCGGCAGCGCGCCGCCCTCGACATGCTGAAGGTACGGGGGATGAGCCTGCGCGACGCCTCGGCCGAAAGCGGCATCAGTGTCGGGGCCTTGAAGGTGGCGGTGCATCGCGGCATTGCCAGCTTGCGCCAGATGCTGGGCCGGGAGAATGAGCATGACTGATACCACCCGCCTGATCGGCCAGTTGGCCGCCCACAATGATGGTGTGCGCCGCTTGCCCCACCCGCGCTGGCGCCTGTTGCGCTGGCTGTGCCTGTGCCTGCCGCTGGTGCTTATAATGGTGGGGATTGAGGGGGTGCGGCCCGATCTGATGCTGGTGGTCCGCCAACCGCTGTGGCTGGCGCAGCAGGGCTTGGCCCTGGGCACGGCGCTGGCGGCCGCCTATGCCGGCATCAGTTTCAGCGTGCCGGGGCGGGAACGGTGGGCCAAGCTGGTCTGGCTGCCCATCCTGGGATTCTGGCTTTCTGTCATCGGCATCAGCCTGGGTCCGATGGGCGGCGCCATGGTCGTGACCGGCTTCTCTGAAATCTTCTGTCCGCTTTGTTTCCCGGTGATCAGCATCGGCAGCGCCTGCCTGCTGGCCTGGGACATGCGCCGCGCGGCCCCCATTGCGCCGGTGCGGATGATGGGGCTGTTGCTGGTGGCGGGGGGCAGCCTCGCCCTGTTCGGCGAGCGGCTGATCCATGATGGATTCGAGGCACCCTTGCTGATGCTGGTGCAAATCCTGGCCATTCTGGCAGCGGGGCCCCTGCTGGCTCCGCTGGGCCGCGCAGTTTTTCGCTGGAAACGCGGTTGAGTAAATAGTTGCCGCTGCGCGCCGGTCGCCCCCCAATCACGCAATGATATTCCCCTTTTGGCGGTAGCTGTTGCGATATGCTGCCGACATTCGTACTGTTGTCGGCAGTTTCATCGGCTGCCGGCCTGGGCGCATCTTGCTGCCGGGCGGGCCCCCCCACAGCATTGGTGTTTACTGCGAAATGGCGCTCCAACAGCGGCTTGATATTCGACAGTCCCAGTCGTTGGTGATGACGCCGCAGCTGCAGCAGGCCATCAAACTGCTGCAGCTGTCCAACATGGAACTGGCTGATTTCGTTGATAAGGAATTGGAGCAGAATCCCCTGCTGGAACGGGCGGAGGGGGAGTGGAGCGACGCCGCCCCCGACGGCGTGGACCGGGAGGAGGCACCCGCGCCCGTCCCGGAAGGCAGGGTGGCCGATACGGTGGAACTGGCCACCAGCGACCGTATGGCATCGGACAGCGACGCCCCGCTGGATACGGATTTCGAGAATGTCTACACCAACAGCTCTGTTGCCGATCTGGATGGCGCAGGGCTGGGGTCGGGCGAACAGTTCGGCGATTGGTCATCCCGCAGCGGCGGGTTTGAGGATGATGAGAGCGGGTTTGAGGCGACGCTGACCGAGCGGCCGAAGCTGCGCGACCATCTGGAAGAACAGATCAAGATGGATCTGCCCGACCCGATGGACCGCCTGGTCGCCTATGCCCTGATGGATCATCTGGACGAAACCGGATATCTGGTCGCCGATCTGGCGGAGGTGGCCACCACACTGGGCTGTGAGCCGGCGCGGGTGGATGCCGTGCTGGCCCGGTTGCAGCGCTGTGATCCAGCCGGCATCTTTGCCCGCACCCTGTCCGAATGTCTGGCCATCCAGCTGCGGGAAAAGAACCGGCTGGACCCCTGTATGCAGGCGCTGCTGGATCATCTGCCGCTGCTGGCCGCCCGCAACCTTCAGCAATTGCTGAAAGTGTGCGGCTGCGATGCCGAAGACCTCTCCGACATGGTGGGGGAGATCAAGGCGCTGAACCCCAAGCCGGCGCTTTCCTTTGATTTTGAGCCGGTGCAGACGGTGGTGCCGGATATATTGATGCGGGCGGCCCCCGGCGGCGGCTGGCTGGTGGAACTGAACACGGAGACGCTGCCGCGCGTGCTGGTCAACCAGCGCTATCACAGCCGGGTCTTGTCGGGTGCCCGCAACAAGCAGGAAAAGGAATATATTGCCGAACAGTTCCAGTCGGCGAGCTGGCTGGTGAAAAGCCTGCACCAGCGCGCCACCACCATCCTGAAGGTGGCGACGGAAATTGTTCGGCAGCAGGATGCTTTCTTCCTGCACGGGCTGCAATTCATGAGGCCGCTGATTCTGCGCGATATCGCCGAAGCCATCGGGATGCATGAAAGCACGGTCAGCCGCGTGACCACCAACAAGTTCCTGTCCAGCCCGCGCGGCGTGTTCGAGCTGAAATATTTCTTCACCTCCGCGATCCAGGGGGCCGATGGTCAGGCTGCGCATTCCGCAGAGGCGGTGCGCTTCCGTATCAAGGCTCTGATCGATGCGGAGAAGGCGGATGACACGCTTTCCGACGATAAAATTGTCGAAATCCTCCGGGCTGACGGGATCGACATTGCACGCCGGACCGTTGCAAAGTATCGTGAGGGTATGAAGATCCCCTCTTCAGTCCAGCGCCGTCGGGAGAAGGCCCTTGGGTTGTAGACCCTGCGCTGACCGTTCGAGGAAGACCTGTCCGTTGGATTTCTCCCGGTTCTGGATGCCGGTCCCGGATGGCGGTTCCCCGAAAGCGGTTCATGCGCCCTGAAAGAACAGGTCGAATATGCAAGTCACCGTCAAAGGCAAGCAACTGGATGTGGGTGATGCTCTGCGGACCCATGTGAAGGATCAGCTGGCAACATTGGTGGGCAAATATTTCGGCAACCCTATGGAGGCGACTGTCATCCTTTCCAAGGATGCACATCTGTACAAGGCGGATATTCAGGTTCATGTCGGACGTGGCATCCTGTTGCAATCCTACGCCCAGGCGAATGAGCCCTACCCAGCCTTTGATGAGGCGGCGGAAAAGGTGGCCAAGCGTCTGCGCCGCTACAAGCGTCGGTTGAAGGATCATCACGAGCGTCAGAACCTGACGCAGTTGCCGGTGATGTCCGCGCGCAAATATATTCTGGAGGCCGACGGGGCCGATCACGAGGATTTTGAGGAGGAGACGGAGAGCACTGCGGAAGTCAATGGTCATCAGCCGGTGGTCGTTGCGGAGATGGAAACCGCCATCGAAATGCTGACCGTCAGCGAAGCGGTGATGCGGATGGACCTTGCGGAATTGCCCGCTTTGATGTTCCGTAATCGGGCACATGGCGGTCTGAACATGATCTACCGCCGTCCGGATGGCAATGTTGGCTGGGTCGATCCCGCTGGCACCCCCGGACCCGTGAAGCAATAAGGTGATCTGTACCCCATGGCTGTTTCCTTGCGTTCCCATTCCCCTTCCCCGCAACAGACGTTTCCGGCAGCGATGAATGATCTATTGAAGCCGGAGGCGATCCTCCCGAACCTGAAGGCTGGCTCCAAAAAGCAGGCTTTGCAGGAACTGGCAAAGAAGGCGGCCGAACTGACCGGTCAGCATGAACGCGCCATTTTCGACGTGCTGGTGGAACGGGAACGGCTGGGCACGACAGGCGTGGGCCGTGGCATCGGTATCCCGCACGGCAAGCTGCCCGGTCTGGATGGCGTGATGGCGATTTTCGCCCGGCTGGAGAAGCCGGTCGATTTTGAAGCCATCGACGAACAGCCGGTGGACCTGATTTGTCTGCTGCTGGCCCCGGAAGGGGCGGGTGCCGACCATCTGAAGGCGCTGGCCCGCGTGTCGCGCCTGCTGCGTGATCAGGTTCTGTGCGACAAGTTGCGTGGGGCCGAATCCGGCGATGCGCTTTACGCGGTGCTGGTCCAGACGGAACATAGCAACGCGGCGTAAGCCGGGTTCTGCTGGTTGAAAGAGAAAGGGCGGCATCCGCGCGGGTGGCGCCCTTTTTCGTTTTTTTGGGTGCTCTTCCCTCACCGTCACCCCGGCGTAGGCCGGGGTCCAGTGTCGTAGAGCAATGCGCCCGTGGCCCCTGGACCCCGGCCTACGCCGGGGTGACGGTGATGAGCACTATTTCGTTTCTGTTGAAGCCGGCCAAAATCCCCTCACCGCCGCAGCAAAAACTCCCGCCCCACCTTCACTCGCTTCACCCCGTCATATTCGACGATATCGGCGGTGGCGTAGGTTTCCGACCATTTGTCGGGCAGATAGCTGCCAGTGCCGATAATGTCGATCGGCGCCAGGGCGTCGGCCATGACGCGGCATTTTTCTGGGGAAAAGCCGCTGCTGGCCACGATCTTCACCTTGGGGAATCCGGCCTGATCCAGCTTTTCCCGCATCCAGTGGATAGCGGCGGCGGACACACCGGCGCCGATCAGGTGGCGCTGTTCGCTTTCATCCCGATAGCCCCTGATGCTGTCCGGCGCGTGGCGGTCCAGCACGGCATAGCTGGTGGGCGGGTCCAGCCCTTCCACGAAGCGCCCGCCCGGCGTGTCCAGCCGCAGGGCCAGATCGCCGCTGGCGGCCAGATCGGGGAAGCGGCGGCACACCTCCAGACTGTCACTGACCTCCCGCCCGAAATAATCCACCAGTACCGTCATCGGCTGTCCGGTGAAGGTTTCGTGATACATCTCCGCCGCGCGCACGGTGGACCCGGCATAGCCGATCAGGGCATGGGGCATGGTGCCCAGCCCCTGGTCACGGCCGAAATAATGCGCGGTGGCGTCGGTGGCATTGCCGACAAAGCCCACCGCCCCATCACGCCGCCGGGCCCGGGCGGACCCGACAGAGGCGGCATAGGCCATGATCTCCGCCATCTCCGTCCCGGCGCAATGGCGGGCATCCATGGCCAGGAAGGCCGCCTTGGGCAGGCCGGCACACATCATATAGGCATTGTAGGCGGCGACACAGGCGGGGCCCAGCTTCATCAGGAACAGGGTTTCCAGTTCCGCCATCTGGCTGAACGGGCCGGTGATCCAGAGCATCGGCTCACCGGCCCCCACCCATTTCCCTTCCGCGTAATTCTGCTGAATCACCGGCGTGAAGCCGCGCGCGGCGGCCGTCTGCCGCAGCCAGTCCAGCGCCAGCCGGGGCGCGAACACCACCGGCCGGCGCATGAACACGGCATAGGTCACGCTCTGGTCGCCGAATTTCTCCACAATGGCGCGGGTGCGCTGGAAATAAACATCGGTCCAGCGGCTGACATCATCGGGGCCGGGCGGGGTGCTGGTCATCGGATTGGTTCCAGGACGAAACGGGAAGCCGATCATAGACTGTCTGTCATGTCCGGATCAAATCCGCCAGCGGGCGCACATTTCGGCCATCGGGGAAGACATGGGCATCCAGCGCACGGCCGGAAACGCCCAGATGGTCCTTCAGCACGGCTTTCAGCAGGGCGCGCATGTCGGTGGTGGGGGCAAGGTCGCGCCCTTCATAGAGTTTGTCATCGCGCAAGCCCGGCCATTTGCCCAGCATCCGCCCACCTTCAATGGCGCCACCGGCCAGCAGGGCCACGCCGGCCGTGCCATGATCGGTGCCGCCGGTGCCGTTGGGGCGCACGGTGCGGCCGAATTCAGTCACCACGGCGATGACGCTCTTGCTCCATGCCTCGCCCAGCCCTTCCCGCAGCAAGCCCATCACCTCCGCCAGATCGGTCAGCGCGTTGGGCAGCCGGCCCTTGATGGAGCCCTGGCCGACATGGGTGTCCCAGCCCTGCATATCCATCACCGCCACGCGGGGGCCGGCGGGATCGGCCAGCATCCGGCCGGCGGTGGTGGCCATCAATTGCCGATCCTTGGGCTTGGGCTGGCCCGCCGGCACGCCGCTGGCCATCTGCGCCATGTCGGCAATGCCCAGGCCCGACGACAAAGCCGGGCCCAAAACCTTGTCCTTCTGATAGATATCCATCACCCGGTTGAGGAAATCGGTGGTCGGTTCCGGCAGCGGCGACGGTGCCCAACTGGCTACCGGTACCGCACCGCGCATCACCAGTGGCACGCCCTGGCCCAGCGCCAGACCTAAGCCCGTGCCATGGCCATGCACCTGATCCAGCGCCCGATTCAGCCAGCCGGTCTTCTGCCCCGTCGGTTTGGCCCCACCGCTTTCCAGCAGATCCTGTGCATCGAAATGGCTGCGTTCCCGATAGGGGGTGGCGATGGCGTGGACGGCCAGCAGCTGCTTTTCCGCCCACCAGCCATGGATGGGCGCCAGGGCCGGGTGCAGGCCGAAATACCCGTCCAGGTCCAGCAGCCCGTCGGGCTGGCCCGGCTCGGCCAGGGCCAGTTCGCCCCTTATGCTGCGGTAATCCGGATCAGCATAGGGGGCGACGGCCCCCAGCCCGTCCATGGCCCCGCGCAGCACGATCAGCACCAGCCGCTTGTCGGTGGCGGCATCGGCGAAGGCCACTTTCAGCGGGCTGGCGGCCAGCAGGCCGGCAGCCAGACTGGCGCCGAGGAAATGACGGCGATGCATCCTTACCTCCGTTGAAAGGCGGGGGACGAAAGGGCCAGGGCCAAAGCCTCGGCGGGGGAGGGGGCGCGGGCCACCATCTGCACCAGTTCTGCATCGGCCAGATCGCCCAGCGTAGCGGCCAGCAGCAGGCGGGCATCCACCCGCCCGCCGGCCCGCTGCCCCAGGGCCAGCGACCAGTCGACCCGGCGCACCACGGCATCCGGCCCGGCCCAATCGGCGGCCCGGTCGGGCCAGCCGGCGGGGGAAGGCGCGGCAAAGGGCATCTGGCCCAGCAGGTTCAGGGCATTGACCACCTGCTTCTCATCCAGCGGCAGCTGGGTGGCGCGCAGGGCGGCGGTCAGGAAATCATTGGGGCTGCGCAGCTTGGCCAGCGGCTCGTCCCAGGCGGCATCCAGCCCCACCAGCGTAGCCGTCACCGCCCCCAGATCGCCGCCCGTTTCCTTGAACTTCCGTTCCAGGGCATTGACGGCAGAGGCCGGTGGATCATCGGCGATGAAATGCCGGGCCAGCTTGACCGCCACATGCTTGGCTGTGCCCTTGTGGTTGGCCATCATGGTGATGGCGGCCGGCGCCTCTGCCGCCCCTTCTTCCGGGAAGGTGCGGCCCAACAGGGTTTTCGGTCCCGGCTCATGCGTGTTGGGATTAAAAAAGGCGGTGCCGTCGCCATCCTGCCGGTCGATGGTCCAGCCGGTCAGGATCAGGGCCAGGGCCCGCACATCATCCTGATCGTAACCGCCATGTACCCCCAGCGTGTGCAACTCCAGCGCCTCCCGGCCCAGATTCTCGTTCAGGCCGCGCTTGCGCTTCTGCCCGGCCTTGCTGTTGGGGCCGATGGATTGGGCATTGTCCAGATAGACCAGCATGGCCGGATGCAGGATGGCCGCCCTGGCCATTTCCTCGAACCGGCCCAGCACATAGGGCCGGATCGCTTCATTTTCAAAGGCGAGGGCAAGGGGGGCCACCTCGCCCCGCTGGGTGGAAACGGTGAAATGGTTGGACCAGAACTGGGTCAGCCGTTCGATCAGCGGCCGGTCGCTGCCGGCCGCCACCCGGGTGCGGATGGCGGCATCGCTGCGATAGGCCTGCTGCAGCGCCTTGCGCCGGGCCATTGCCTCCTCACCCTGACCCAGCTTGCGGACGGCCAGCAGTTCCATCAGGCGTGGGGCACTGCCGGGATGATCGATGAATCCGGCGGGCAGGCCAGGCGGCAAGCCACCGAGTTGGGCTTCCACCCAGCCGCGCGGATCGCTGCTGATCTGGGCAAGGTCACCCGGTGCGGCACCATAACCGAACCGGGCAGTGGCATGGGCCGCCAGTGCGGCCGATGCGGGACCAGTCATCACCATGGAACGATCCTCCAGTGGGGAACGCCCTGGCCCGGTCCCACGGAACCGGGTTATTCACCCGGTGGCGGGGGAGGGGGACCGTGAGGGGGAGGGGGAGGGGAAGCGTGAGGCGGTGGCGCAGCCCCTCCCGGCATACCCGGCGGGGGCGGGCGGGGCGGGCCATCGGGCCGACCGTCGGGCCTGCCATCCCGCCCGCCCTTTGTTGGCGGTGGGGGCAGCGTGCCGTCGGCTTGGGCCTGCGCCATGGTTTCAATCAGGACCTGATGGAACTTTTCCTGCGCGCGGGTAGTCTCTCCGCGGAATGTGGCAAAAGCCTGCTCGGCGGCTGTGACATCGAAGGGACGCGCCCGCAAAGCGTCATTGACGGCGCGGCGGGCGCTGCGCATCGCCTCCATCCGTTCCCGCACCTCCGGCGTGCGGGGGGAGGAGCGCATGGCCTCGCGGATGCGCTCATGGATGGGGGGCGGCACGGCGCCCAGCACCCGGTCGACGGGGCCTTCCGGTTCGCCGCGCAGCCAATGGCCTGCCCACAGGCCGGCCACCCCCAGATTGATGGAGACCGACAGCACCAGCGCCCCGGTCAGCAGAAGGGTGGACCGTTTCATTGTGCCTGCTCCGTATCGGCCGTGTCGTAATCGGCGGCCGCATTCAGCATGGTAACCAGATTATCGCTGCTGGCCATCTCCGTCCCCGACATCGGGGGCAGCATCTGGCCATAACCCAGTACGAAGCCCAGCACGGCAGCGGCACTGGCGGTGGCCATGCCCATCGACCATTGCCGCCAGCTTGCCGTCATGCTGCGCCACAGCTCGGTCGGCAGACCGGGTGCGGCAAACGGGCGGGGATGGGCCAGTGGCAGGGCCATGATGCGTTGGCGCAAATCGGCAGAGGCAGCAGCGACGGGCGGCAGATCGGGCAGACAGGCGGCCAGCAGCTGCTCTGCTGCCAGCAGATCGATCAGCGATGCATCCGCCGCCATGGCTTGTTCGGCCGCACGGCGCCTGTCGGCCGGCCATTGCGAAAGATCCGCGCCGAACCGGTCGAGAAGGTTATGGAATTCCGTTTCGTTCATGGGTCCAATCCCCCTTCTCAACGTTCTGTGCCGGCCCTGGGGTGCCCGCCATTGCCGCCAGCGGCACCCCAGGCGGCCAGCCGGTCCCGTAAGGAACGGCGGGCACGTACCAGCAGACTTTCAAAGGCTTTTATACTGATATCCATGCTGCGGGCGGCTTCCGCATTGGACAGTCCGGCATCATAGGTCAAGGTCACCGCCGCGCGCAGCCGTTCCGGCAACTCCGCCACGGCAGCCAACACGGCGTGGCGGGTGCGCTGGCTGACCAGGGCGGTTTCGGCATCGGCGCTCGGATCGGTCGGATCGCCCGCCGCTTCCAGCGCCAGCGGCTTCGGCCGGCGCGTGCGGTCAAGGCACAGGTTGGTGGTGATCCGATAAAACCAGGTGGAAAAACGTGCAGCACCGGGGTCGAAACGGTCGGCATGGCGCCAGAGCCGCAGGAAAGCCTCCTGCGCCACATCTTCCGCCTCGGCCCGGTTGTTCAGCACACGCTGGGCGATGGTGATGGTGCGGTCCAGATGGCGGGTGACCAGGATACCATAGGCGCGGCGGTCACCGGCGGCCACCAAGGCCACCAGCGCCTCGTCACCCATCGCCTCCCGCTCGTCCCCGCTCTCCATCATTCCCCGCTGCTTGCTGGCCTGATCCATGCCGGCCGCCGCCGGTACCACCCGTGCTCCGTTATCCGTCGGGTCGGGCGATGTCGGCAAGGGGCGTGCCCTGGCGGTGGCCGGCATGGTCATGGCCCACCGGATCAATTGCGCTTGTGACGGCGCGGGCCATCCTTGCCGGGCCAGTCCGGCTTGAAGGCGGCAAATTCCTCTGCCGTGATATAGCCGTCCTTATTGGTGTCGATCTTGTCGAACATTTCGGCCTCGCGCCGGGTGCGTTCGGCCTGGCGGGCGGCTTCCATGGCGGCGGGGAAGTCGGCCTTGCTGATCTTGCCGGTGCCCTTCTTGTCCATCGCTTTGAAATGATCCATCCGCATGGCAGCGCGCTCGCTCTCGTCCAGCTTGCCGTCCTTGTTGGTATCATACTTGGCCAGCATCTCCTGACGCAGCGGGCCGGGGCCATGAGCCATCGGCCCGGGGGCACCCGGCGGCGGCGGGGGCGGCGGTGCATCCTGGGCCTGAACGGCGACGGTGCCCAGCAACAGGCCGGCGGCGAGCGTGGTCCACAAAAGGGTGCGGGAAGAGCTATTCATGGTTGCGATCTCCGAGTTCAGGAAAGCGGGCGGTGGTTCCCCACCGCCTGGTCCCGAGGCCGGACACGGCGCCATGCCGCCTCGTTCATTGCTGATACGGGGGCCGGGGCGCGACCCTGCATGGGAATTTTCCAATTTCCGGGACGCCGCCCCCGCTTTCTCTGCCCAGCCGGATTGGGGGGTGAAACAGGTCACACCCTTTCAGGATTGGGGATGTCCATTACGCGAATCGCCGTGCGCCCCATCGCCTTTGGTGGTAATAACGAAATGTTAACGGCGGGCCGCAGCCAGCTCGCTCGGTTGGTCGGATCACTGGGGTTGGAAAAGGGGCGATGCCGCCGTCAGGGGAATCCAAGCTGAAGGGCGTCATTTACGGGCGCAGCCTTGATTTCCGGCCCGCCCCGCCGACGGCTGAGACATTGGGCAATCCCATCAAGCTGACGGATGTGGAATATGTCCGCCTGCCGCAGAAGACATGGCGCGACCATGTGCGTCTGTTCCTGCAATCCAGCGGGCTCAGCACCATTCCCTTTACCGTGCGTCTGCGCTGGCAGGCGCATGACATGGTGGAATGGTTGCAGGCGGCCCTGCTGGGCAAGGGGCGGGCGCGCCGCGCCGCCATTGTGCATCCGGCCCAGCTGATGCCGGCGATGGATTTCCTGATGGGGCTGCCGGCGGAATTGGATGTGGAACGCCGGATGATCCACACGCTGGTCGGCCGCGCCCTGATTGATTACCGCAAGCGGATGAGCGCGGGGCGGGAACGCCCCCTGCTGTTTGGCAAGGAAGCCTCTAACCATTTTCATGCTGGCTTTAAAGAACAGCAACTGCTGAGCAAGGCCAGCAGCCCGAATGAACAGTTCCATACCATCCAGCGTATCTATAACAGTTATTATTTCTTCCGGCTTTATTATATCTGCGCCATCATCTCGCGTGAGCCGCCGGAATCGGCGGCTAAGCTCTTTTCAAAATTCATGCGGGTGTCGTTCTTTCTCTCCACCATCCAGGATGATGGCAGCATCAGCACCAAGCCGTCCTACCGCCAATTGCCGCCTAAGGAACATGTGGTGTTCCTGGCCAAGCGCGATGCCGCCTTGCAGGCGCGGCTGCGGGAGGATGAGGCGCTGCGGGCGGAATTGCAGAACCTGCTGCGCTATTTCCGCCCCTTGCGCTGAACCTTTCCCACCGGTCCTGCCGGCACCTTTACGGTTCAGCCAGGGCCAACCGTGCTGCCAGATCGCGCAGATATTTGCTGTCGTCGGGCAGCAGGCTGCCTTGGTCGGCCTGGGCCTTCATCTCCAGCAGGTCACCCCGCGTCATGTCGGACAGGTCGTAATCCCGCAGCAGCCGGTCGATCAGGTCGGCATCAGGCTCTTCCTCCGCCACCGGAAGGGTGGGGAGGACAGGGCGTGGAGTGGAGGCGTCGGGCGGGGCGGGCTCGTCGCTGCTCCCCCCGGCCGGCAGCAGCAGCCCGTCCCAGCCGAAGCGGGATTCGGCGACACGGGCATGGATGGTGCGGGCGGCGGCCAGTACCACCTGATCATCGCCATCGCCCAACCGGTTCAGCAGATCGATGAAACTCTCGCGGTCCATAAAGGGCATGGTCTTCTCTCCGTCGCAGGGTGCCAAGCAAACACCAGTCAGGGGGCGAACTGTTCCTTCAGGATGCGTTCTTCCAGGGCCAGTTCCGGATCGAACAGCAGGGTGCTGGCGACCCCGCGATCTTCATGGATGTCCACCCGTGCGACATCGCGCACCTCGGTAAAGTCGGCCACGGCGCTGACCGGCCGTTTGCTGGCTTCCATTACATCAAAGCGGATTTTGGCCGTATGGGGCAGCAGGGCACCGCGCCAGCGGCGGGGGCGGAAGGCGCTGATCGGGGTCAGGGCCAGGATATCCGCTCCCAGCGGCAGAATCGGCCCATGGGCGGACAGGTTATAGGCAGTGCTGCCGGCAGGCGTGGAGACCAGGGCGCCATCGCAGGTCAGTTCCGCCAGCCGTTCCACACCGTCCACACTGATCCGCAGCTTGGCGGCTTGGCGGGTTTCGCGCAGCAGCGACACCTCGTTGAAGGCCAGCCCTTCCTCTACCCGCCCATCATTGCTGGTGGCCGTCATCCGCAGCGGGTGCAGGGTGACGCGCTGGGCGCGCAGCAGCCGGTTGGTCAGCCCATCCTCGCTGTAATCATTCAGCAGGAAGCCGACAGAGCCCCGGTTCATCCCATAAACGGGGGTGCCGCGGGTCAGGAACCGGTGCAGCGTTTCCAGCAGGAAGCCATCCCCCCCCAGCGCCACGATGATGCCGGCTTCTTCGGCTGGCACCCCGCCATAGCGGATGGCCAGCCGTTCCCGCGCGCTGCGGGCCTCTGCCGTATCGGCGGCAACGAAGGCAAGGGGGACAGAACCGGGGGAGGCGGGGAAACCGGGCAAGGGCTTGTTTCCAACAAGGGCTGACGGGGGCGGCGGTACCTTATACCGCTTCGATGCCCTGGTCAGCCCCCGGTGACACTCATATGCCGGCCCACGGCGGGACCGCGCCGCCGGTCGATGATGAAATCGTGCCCCCGGGGCTTGCGGGTGATGGCATCCCGGATGGTCTGGATCAGGGCGCCGTCGCCGCTTTCCGCCCGCAAGGGCGTGCGCAGGTCGGCCGCATCCTCTTGCCCCAGGCACATGAACAAGGTGCCGGTACAGGTGACCCGCACCCGATTGCAGCTTTCGCAGAAATTGTGGCTGAGCGGGGTGATGAAACCGAGTCGCCGCCCGGTTTCCTGCACCGTGACATAGCGGGCGGGGCCGCCGGTACGGTGGTCGCTGTCCCGCAGGGTCCAGCGCTTTTCCAGGTCTGCCCGCACATCGCGCAGGGAGAGGAACTGTTCCTCCCGCACCGCACCACCGCCATTGCCATCCATGTCGCCCAGCGGCATCACCTCGATCAGCGTCAGGTCAAATCCCTGCCGGCCGCACCAGGCCAGCATCTCGTCCAGTTCCCCGTCATTGACACCCTTCAGGGCCACGGCATTGATCTTCACCGCCAGCCCGGCCTGGCGGGCGGCCTCCAGCCCCTCCATCACCTGGGCCAGCCGGCCCCAGCGGGTGATGGCCTGGAACCGCGCCGGGTCCAGCGTATCCAGGGAGACATTGATCCGGCGGATGCCAGCGGCGCGCAGCTCATCCGCATAGCGGGAAAGCTGGCTGCCATTGGTGGTCAGGGTCAGTTCCTCCAGCGCGCCGCTGGCCACATGCCGGCCCAGATTGCGCACCAGCTCCATGATATTGCGCCGGACCAGCGGCTCGCCCCCCGTCAAACGCAGCCGCCGCGTGCCCAGGCGGATGAAGGCGGTGCAAAGCCGCTCCAGCTCCTCCAGCGACAGGATGTCGGCCTTGGGCAGGAAATGCATGTCTTCCGACATGCAGTAGGTGCAGCGGAAATCGCAGCGATCGGTGACGGAGACCCGCACATAGGTGATGGCGCGCCCGAACGGATCGATCAGGGGGGCGGGCACGGCAAAGGGCTGGCCATCGGCAAGCGGCATGGGACGGGGCAACTCCGGATGGTCGGGGCGGGTTGGTGACAGCAGATATAGAGCCTTGGCCCCCGCCCTCCAAGGTGGTGTGCAGGGGCGTTGGTGTATCCGCCCAACGGGGCGAAGCAGAAATGTCCCAGATCAATGCAAAGCGGGGTCGTCCTCGTCCACAACGGTCAGGGAGACGGTAGCGATATTGATCAGCAATTTTCCGGCATTTTCGAAATTGACCGTCACCCGGGGGCCGATGACGGACTGAATCTGCC
Source organism: Niveispirillum sp. SYP-B3756 (assembly GCF_009495745.1). Taxonomy (GTDB): domain Bacteria; phylum Pseudomonadota; class Alphaproteobacteria; order Azospirillales; family Azospirillaceae; genus Niveispirillum. The sequence continues at coordinate 259,676 of NZ_WIDQ01000001.1, read as the reverse complement.
CCAACCCCCAATCGGGCTGACCCGGATGGCGGACAAAGGCGCCGGGTACCAGGGTATCATCCATCTGCTATTTTCCTTCCTGTCAGGCGGTGATCTCAAGCTGACCGCCAACTGTCATTGAAATGATATGGTTATTTCGTAAACAAAAGATCAGGACGGGAGGCAGATGATGGAGGCGATTTTCAGTGTCCGGGCGGTGGAGCTTCTCTGCTCCCGGCTGTGCCATGACCTGATCGGCCCCGTCGGCGCCATCAATAACGGGGTGGAGCTGATTGAAGAAGGGGATGGTGGAGAGGCGATGGGGGAGGCGCTCGACCTTGTTGCCGACAGCGCCCGCACCGCCGCCCGCCGTCTGGCCCTGTTCCGGCTGGCGCTCGGCACCGGGGCGGGCGGCGGTGTGCTGCCCATTCCCGGCACGCGTGAGGCGCTGGAGGGGTGGTTTGCTGGCGGTCGCATCCAGTTCGTCTGGCGGCCGGCGCTGGTCGTGCCACCACCCGGCCTGTTGAAATTGGCGCTGTTGTCGGCCCTGATCGCGGAAGAGGCGCTGCCGCGGGGCGGCACCCTGACCCTGATGGGGGATGATGCGGGGCTGGAATTGGTGGCAGCCGGCACCGGCTGCGGCCTGCGGGAGGAGGCGTTACGGGTGCTGCATGGCGGGGTACCGGAAGCGGAACTGACACCACGCGGTATCCTGATGCACGCGAGCCTGGTGATGGCGCGCTTCTACAAGCTGGCTTTCACACCGGCGCGCGATTTCATGGAGGGGAAACTGACAATTTCGCTGGGGCAAGAGCATTAATGCTATCTTAAGGGTGGGTTCGGCCATAATCGGATGGTCGAACCTACCCGAAAAGAGGTAATCTTCCGCTTGCAATGCCCCCCCTCGGCGCGTCATCAATTCAGGCAAGGGTAAGATGATTTAAACGAGATTCTGGCACTATCGTGGCTGACAGGCCGTAATCGACCAGGGGGCTGATCCTCTGGAAGGCTGGCACGAATTGGCGACATCGCGGAAACAGAGTTTTCCCGGAGCGGGGCGTGGACCATGGATGATCTGCTGAGTGAATTCCTCACCGAGACGAACGAAAATCTCGCCGTTCTCGACGTGGAACTGGTCAAATTGGAACAAAACCCCAATGATCCGGGGTTGCTGAGTAACATTTTCCGTCTGGTTCATACCATCAAGGGAACCTGTGGTTTCCTGGGGCTGCCCCGCCTGGAATCGGTGGCGCACGCTGCTGAGAATGTGCTGGGCAAGTTCCGCGATGGCGAACTTCATGTGTCGCCCTATGCCGTGTCGCTGATCCTCGAATCGCTGGACACAATCAAGGGTATCCTGTCGGTTCTCGAACAGACCGAGGCGGAACCGCCGGGCAATGATCAGGATCTGATCGACCGGCTGAACGCCATGGCTGAAGGCAAAGAGCTGCCGCGCGCCGGTGCGGCTGCCGCACCGGCCCCGGTGGTGGCGACCACCGATCCCGACCAGCTGTTCGAGCCGGTGCCGGCCGCCCTGACCCATACCTTGGCGCCGGTTGCCCAGCCGGAACCGAAGAAGGAAGAGCCGCCGCCGCCGCCGGTGCCCGTGGCCACCAAGCCCGCCGCCAGCCGCGATGTCGCCCCGGTGGCGGAGCCGACGCCGCCCGCCGAACCCGCCGCCCCGCCGCCGCCGCCGCCGCCCCGCGCCGAAGGCGCTTCCAACAATGAAGACGTGCGTGGTGAAGGGGCCAAGGAAAGCGCGCTGGCCCAGCAGACGATTCGTGTGCATGTCGATCTGCTGGAAAACCTGATGACCATGGTTTCCGAGCTGGTGCTGACCCGCAACCAGCTATTGCAGATCCTGCGCTCGCAGAAGGACAGCGAATTCGCCGCCCCGCTGCAGCGCCTGAACCATGTGACGTCGGAGCTGCAGGAAGGAGTCATGAAGACGCGGATGCAGCCCATCGGCAATGCCTGGGCCAAGCTGCCGCGTCTGGTGCGCGATCTCAGCCACGAACTTCATAAGAAGATCGATCTGCAGATGCTGGGTGCCGAGACGGAACTGGACCGTCAGGTGCTGGAGCTGATCAAGGATCCGCTGACCCATATGGTGCGCAATTCCGGCGACCATGGGCTGGAAATCCCGGCGGAGCGTATCGCTGCCGGCAAGTCGGAAACCGGCCGCATCACCCTGAACGCCTTCCATGAAGGCGGTCACATCATCATTGAGATCAGTGATGACGGTAAGGGGCTGCCGCTTTCCAAGATCAAGTCCAAGATCGTTCAGAATGGTCTGGCGTCCGAGGCTGAACTGGCCCAGATGTCGGATCAGCAGATCCAGCAGTTCATCTTCAAGCCGGGCTTCTCCACCGCCGCCAAGGTCACGTCCGTTTCCGGCCGTGGCGTCGGCATGGATGTGGTGAAGACCAATATCGAGAAGATCGGCGGCACGATTGAGATGCGGTCGATTGAGGGTCGTGGCACGACCTTCACCATCAAGATCCCGCTGACGCTCGCCATCGTTTCCGCCCTGATTGTGGAATGCGCGTCTGAACGGTTCGCCGTGCCGCAGATCAGCGTGGTGGAACTGGTGCGCGCCGCCGACGACAGCGAGCACAAGATCGAGCGGATCAACGGCGCGCCGGTGCTGCGTCTGCGCAACCGCCTGCTGCCGCTGGTCAGCCTGCAGCGCCTTCTCAAGCTGGGCTCGGCGCAGGATGACGATAAGCGTGAAACCTTCATCGTCGTCAGCCAGGTTGGCAACTATACCTTCGGTATCATCGTTGATCGCGTCTTCGACACCGAAGAAATCGTGGTCAAGCCGGTGGCGCCGATCCTGCGCCATATCGAACTGTTCTCTGGCAACACGATCCTGGGCGATGGCTCGGTGATCATGATCCTGGACCCGAACGGTATCGCCACGGCGTCGGGCAATATGGCCACCCTGCAGGATACCCAGGTTGCCACCCAGGAAGCCGCCAAGGCCACCCGCCGGGAGGATGACAAGATGGCCCTGCTGCTGTTCAGCGCCGGGGAAGGCGGGCCGAAGGCCGTGCCGCTGTCGCTGGTCGCCCGTCTGGAAGATGTCGATCTCAACCATGTCGAACTCTCCAACGGGGAACCGGTGGTGCAGTATCGCGGCAAGCTGATGCCGCTGGTGCCCATCGATCCGACCTGGAAGATCGTGCGCGACAAGCGCCAACCGGTGGTGGTGTTCGCCGATGGCGAACGGTCCATGGGTCTGGTGGTGGACGAGATCGTCGATATCGTCGAGGACAAGCTGGCGGTTGAACTGGGTACGGAGCGTCCCGGCTTCCTGGGTTCGGCCATCATTGCCGGCAAGGCCACGGATGTCATTGATGCCGGCTTCTACCTCACCCGCGCCTTCAAGGACTGGTTCGGCAATGCCCATGAAGGGTTTGAAGATCTGCGGCAGCACCGCGTGCTGCTGGTGGATGACAGCCCGTTCTTCCGCAACCTGCTGACCCCGCTGCTGACCGTCTCCGGTTACGATGTCACGGCGGTTGAAAGTGCCGATGAAGCGCTGGCATTGTGCGAATCGGGTGAGGATTTTGATGTCATCGTCTCCGACATCGAAATGCCCGGCATGAGCGGTCTGGACTTTGCCCAGGCCGTGCGCAGCAGCTCCCGCTGGGCCTCCACCCCGCTGGTGGCCCTGTCCAGCCATTCCACCCCGCGCGACCTGGATCGCGGCCGTGAGGCCGGCTTCAACGATTATGTCGCCAAGTTCGACCGTGAAGCCCTGCTCTTCACCCTGCAGCAGACCATCACCGAAAAAGGTGCCGCATGAGCGCGCGTCTCCCCGCCGTCAAGAAGGCCGGCTCCCAGGAAGTCGCCACCATCAAGAACGAGGATTTCGTGACGGCGACCATTGCCGGTCAGCTGTTCGGCATCCCCGTCCTGCAGGTACAGGATGTGCTGGGTCCGCAAAAGATCACCCGCATTCCGCTGGCCCCGCCGGAAGTGGCGGGCAGCCTGAACCTGCGCGGTCGCATCGTCACCGCCATTGATGTCCGCCTGCGGCTGGGCCTGCCGCCCCGCCCGGCGGATGGCAAGCCGGTGATGAGCATTGTGGTGGACCATAAGGGGGAGCTTTACTCCCTGATGGTCGATCATGTTGGTGAGGTGCTGAGCCTGACCAGCCATGATTTCGAACGCCACCCGGCCACCATGGATCAGCGCTGGCGAGAGATCTCCACCGGCATTTACCGTCTGAAAGAGACGTTGCTGGTTGTTCTCGATGTCTCCAAGCTGCTGAATTTTGCTAATATCGAAGCGGCGTAACCAACGCGCCCCCTTGGCGAGGTCGATTGATGAAGTCCTGTCTGGTCGTTGATGACAGCCGCGTGGTCCGCAAGGTGGCGCGCAAGATCCTGGAAGAGCTTGGCTTCAACTGCTCCGAGGCAGAAGATGGCAAGCAGGCCATGGATCATTGTGCCAAGGCCATGCCCGAAGCCATCCTGTTGGACTGGAACATGCCGGTCATGACCGGTATCGAATTCCTGCGCCGGTTGCGCAAGATGACCGGGGGACAGGCGCCCAAGGTCGTCTTCTGCACCACGGAAAACGACCTGGCGCATATCCAGGAAGCGCTGTCGGCCGGGGCGAATGAGTACATCATGAAGCCCTTCGACAGCGACATCATCCAAACCAAGTTCCAGCAGGTCGGGCTCCTCTGAGCCTTCCGGGATTGCAAACAATGAATGAGCTTCCCGGAAAAACCGGGGCCGCAACGGTCCCGGCCGGAACAGAACCCTACAGAGTCATGGTGGTGGATGACAGTGCTGTCATCCGCGGTCTGCTGACCCGTTCGCTGGAAGGCGATCCGGAGGTGAAGGTTGTCGCCTCCGTCGCCAATGGGCAGATGGCGATCAATACGCTGCAACGCCAGACGTTTGACGTGATCGTCCTGGACATCGAAATGCCGGTGCTGGACGGGCTGTCGGCGCTGCCGCATCTGTTGGCGATTGATCCGAACGTCAAGATCGTCATGGCATCGACCCTGACGGCCAAGAACGCGGATATCAGTTTGCGGGCGCTGAAGGCCGGGGCGGCGGATTACATCCCCAAGCCATCCTCCACGCGGGAATTGACCAGTGCGGCGGACTTCAAGCGGGAACTGACCGAAAAGGTCAAGGCGCTTGGCATGGCCGCGCGCCGGGCGGACCCGCGCAAGGCTGGTCCTGCCCCGACACCGGGTGCACCGGGTGTGGCACCGCGCCCGGTGGGGCCAACCCCCAGCGTGGCGCCGACCACCAGCTATACGCTGGCACCGATCGTGCGGCCCAAGCCGGAACCCGCACCGATCTCCCTCCGCCCGATGCCGGACTTCCGGCCGGATGTGCTGGCGATCGGCAGTTCGACCGGTGGGCCGCAGGCCTTGTTCGAGGTGTTGAGCCACCTGAAGGATTTGAAGCAGCCGATCCTGATCACCCAACATATGCCGGCTACCTTCACCACCATCCTGGCCGAGCATATCACCCGCCAATGCGGTATCCCTTGTGCGGAAGCCAAGGAAGGGGAACCGATTGTCGGCGGTCGGGCCTATGTGGCGCCGGGTGACTTCCATATGCTGGTGGTCCAGAAGAACGGGGTCAATTGCCTGACCCTGACCAAGGATCCGCCGGAGAATTTCTGCCGCCCCGCCGTGGACCCGATGCTGCGCAGCATCATCCGTTCCTATGGCAAGCGGGTGTTGGTGACAATCCTGACCGGTATGGGCCATGATGGCCAGCGCGGGTCGGAAAATGTGGTGCAGGCTGGTGGCGCTGTCATCGGCCAGGACGAGGCATCCAGCGTCGTCTGGGGTATGCCGGGTGCTGTGGCGACCGCCGGTCTCTGCAGTTCGGTATTGCCCTTGAAAGAAATCGGACCCTTTATTCGGAAGATCGCATTGAGGCAGGCAGCATGAAGGTCGAAGACTTCGATATGTTCTGCACCCTGCTTCGGCAGCGGTCGGGATTGGTCTTGACCTCGGACAAGGCCTATCTGCTGGAAAGCCGGCTGATGCCGGTTTCCCGCAAATGGAACCTGAAGGGGTTGGAGGAACTGGCCGCGGCCGTCCGCAGCAAGCGCGATGAAGCGATGCTGCGCGACATTACGGAGGCCATGACCACCAACGAATCCTCCTTCTATCGTGATCAGAAGCCGTTCGACCAGTTCAAGGCGGTCGTGCTGCCGATGCTGCTGGCCAACCGGCAGGCGAAGAAGACGATCCGCATCTGGTCTGCCGCCTGTTCGTCGGGGCAGGAGGCCTACTCGCTGGCCATGCTGCTGAACGAGGAAGGCGCCAAGCTGGCCGGCTGGAAGATTGAGATCATCGGCACCGACCTGTCGGGCGAGATGGTGGCGAAGGCCCGTGCCGGCCTTTACACCCAGTTCGAGGTGCAGCGCGGCCTGCCCATTACCCTGCTGGTGAAATATTTCAAGCAGACAGGGGACAAGTGGCAGATCAGCGATGAGATCCGCAATAAGGTCCAGTACCGGGAATATAACCTGCTGGGCGATCTTTCCCCGCTGGGTCAGTTCGACGTGGTGTTCTGCCGCAACGTGCTGATCTATTTCGATCAGCCGACCAAGGGCAAGGTTCTGGAAGCCATCGCCAAGCAGATGCCCGCCGATGGTGTGCTGTATCTGGGCGGGGCGGAGACGGTGCTGGGCATCACGGAAAAGTTTAAGCCGATGGATGGTCAGCGGGGGCTTTACACCCTGTCCGCACCTGTATCCAGGTGATCAAGTAAGGATAGGATCAGCGATCCGTGTCTGAAAGCCGGCCCGAAAGGGCCGGCTTTCCTTGTTTATTCGCCGAAATGAATCCTCGGATAGGGGGTGAATCATCCCCTATCCTTACCTGAAATCAGAGTCGCGGGCCTTTTCAGGCTGCTCCGATTCGGCCCTTGGGCTCACCCGCCATAAGCGCCACCGCCCGGCGTGACGATGACGAAGGCGTCACCCGGTTGCATCGCCGCCTTCGCGGTGGCGGGCAGTTCCTCCACCCGGCCATCAGCCCGTTCCACCCGTGCCGCCCCCGGCTGCGCGTCACCCCCACCGGCGAGCCCGAACGGCCGGTTGGTGCGGTTGTTGGACAGGATGGCGGCAGTCATCGGCTCCAGGAAGCGGATACGCCGTTCCACACCCTCACCGCCCTTGTGCCGCCCCTGACCGCCGGAACCCTGGCGGATGTGGAAACTCTCCAGCCGGACGGGGAAACGCCATTCCAGCACCTCTGGGTCGGTCAGGCGGGAATTGGTCATGTGGGTATGAACGGCGTCGGTACCGTCGAAGCCCGGCCCGGCGCCGGCCCCGCCACAGATCGTCTCGTAATATTGGTGGGTATCGTTGCCGAAGGTGAAATTGTTCATCGTGCCCTGGGCGGCGGCCAGCACCCCCAGCGCGCCATAAAGCGCGTTGGTCACGGCCTGGCTGACTTCCACATTGCCGGCCACCACGGCGGCGGGGGCGTGGGGGTTCAGCATGGAGCCTTCGGGGATGGTGATTTCCAGCGGGGCCAGGCAGCCATCGTTGAGCGGAATCTCATCATCCACCAGGGTGCGGAAAACATAGAGCACGGCCGCCCGCACAATGGCCGAAGGGGCGTTGAAATTATTCGGCTGCTGCGGGCTGGTGCCGCTGAAGTCGATCTTCGCTGTGCGGCGTTCAGGATCAATGCGGATGGCAACGGCGATGCTGGCGCCATTATCCATCGCTACCTTGAACTGCCCATCCTTCAGCACCTTGATGACGCGGCGCACCTGTTCTTCGGCATTGCGCTGCACATGGCCCATATAGGCGGCCACGGTCTCCAGCCCGAACAGGCTGACCATCTTCATCAACTCATCCCGGCCGCGGGCATTGGCGGCCACCTGGGCGCGCAGGTCGCCCAGATTCTGGCTGATATTGCGGGCGGGGTAGGGGCCGCTGGACAGCAGCTCCACCACCGCCTGTTCGCGCAGGCGCCCCCCTTCCACCAGCAAAAAATCATCGATCAGGATGCCTTCCTGGTCGATGCTGGTGCTGTCGGGCGGCATGGAGCCGGGGGTGATGCCGCCAATATCCGCCTGATGCCCGCGTGAGGCCACCCAGAACAGGATATGCCGCCCCCCCTCATCAAAGACCGGCGTCACCACCGTGACATCGGGCAGGTGGGTACCGCCGCGATAGGGGTTGTTCAGCATCACCGCATCGCCGGGGCGTAGGGTGCTGCGGCGGGTTTCAATCACCGCCCGCACGCTGTCGCCCATGGAACCCAGATGCACCGGGATATGGGGGGCATTGGCGATCAGATTGCCGCCGGCATCGAACAGGGCGCAGGAGAAATCCAGCCGTTCCTTGATATTCACCGAATGGGCCGTGTTCTCCAGCGCCAGCCCCATCTGTTCGGCGATGGACATGAACAGATTGTTGAACACTTCCAGCATCACCGGATCGGCATCGGTGCCGATGGCCACCCGCGCCGGCAGCGGCACCACCCGGCGCAGCACCAGTCCGCCGCGTGCCGTCACGTCGGCCCGCCAGCCGGGTTCCACGATGGTGGTGCCGGTGGGTTCGCGCAGAATGGCGGGGCCGGGCACCTGGGTGCCGGGGGGCAGGCTGCCCCGGTCATGAACGGGCACGTTCCGGGTTTTCCCACCCAGCCACAGGGGCACCTCGGCCAAAGGCGGCGGCGGGGTCAGCGGGCTGGGCGCATTGGCCGGGCCAGGGCCGCCGATATCCACATTCTCTCCGCTGGTGGCCACGGCTTCCACCGACAGGCTTTCCACCACCAGGGCGCGGTCGGGCACGTCAAAGCCGAAGCGCTGGCGGTGCGCCTCGGCAAAGGCGGCGCGCATGGCTGGCACCTCCCCGAAGGTGATCTCCAAGGCGGCATCGGTGCCGGCTACCTTCACCCGCGCGGTGGGGTGCAGGCCGATGCGGGCGGGCGCCACCCCCTGGGCCTGCAATTCCGCCGCGGCCTCCCGCCCCAGTACCCCGATGGTCTGGATCAGGCTGGGGAAGCTGCTCTCGTCCAGCACACTTTCCACCGCCCGGTCACGCAGGGCCCCCAGATCGGCCAGCCCCATGCCATAGGCCGACAGCACGCCGGCGAACGGGTGCAGATAAACGGTTTTCATACCCAGCGCATCGGCCACCAGACAGGCATGTTGCCCGCCGGCCCCGCCGAAACAATTCAGCGCATAGCGGGTGACGTCGTAGCCGCGCTGGACGGAGATATGCTTGATGGCATTGGCCATATTCTCCACGGCGATCCGCAGGAAGCCCTCGGCCAGCGCCTCCGGCGTCATCGCCGTACCGCTGGCGGCGGAGACCTCGGCTGCCAGTTCGGCAAATTTCTCCCGCACGATGGCGGCGTCCAGCTTCTCCTTCCCTTCCGGTCCGAAGACGGGGGGGAAGAAATCCGGATGCAGCTTGCCGACCATGACATTGCAATCCGTCACCGTCAGCGGCCCACCGCGACGATAGCAAGCAGGGCCGGGGTTGGAGCCGGCGGATTCCGGCCCCACGCGCAGCCGCGCCCCATCAAAGCGACAGATCGAGCCGCCACCCGCCGCCACCGTATGGATGCGCAGCATCGGCACCCGCAGCCGCACCCCGGCCACCACGGTTTCCAGCGACCGCTCATACTGCCCGGCATAGTGCGACACATCGGTGCTGGTGCCGCCCATATCAAAGCCAATGATCTGGCCGAACCCTTCGGCTGCCGCCGTGCGCACAGCACCAACAATGCCGCCAGCCGGGCCGGACAGGATGGCGTCGCGCCCCTGGAAGCGCTGGGCCTCGGTCAGCCCGCCATTGGATTGCATGAAGTAAAGCGGGATGCCCGGCAGTGCATCGGCCACCTGCGCCACATAGCGGCGCAGGATGGGGGAGAGATAGGCATCGGCCACCGTGGTATCGCCGCGCCCCACCATCTTCATCAGCGGGCTGACCTGATGGCTGGCGGATATCTGGGTAAAGCCGATTTCCCGCGCGATTTCCACCACCCGTGCTTCATGCGCGGTATGGCGATAGCCATGAATGAACAGGATGGCGCAGGCGCGTAAACCGGCGTCAAAGGCGGCCTGTAACCCGGCGCGGGCGGTATCCTCATCCAGCGGCAGCAGCACCGCGCCGTCAGCCGCCACCCGCTCCGGCAGCTCAAGCACCTGTGTGTAGAGCTGTTCGGGCAACTGGATATGCCGGGCGAAAATCTTCGGTCTTGCCTGATAGCCGATGCGCAACTGGTCGCCCAGACCGGCTGTGGTCACCAGCAGCACCGGTTCCCCCTTGCGCTCCAAAAGCGCATTGGTGGCCACCGTGGTGCCCATGCGCACGGAATCCACCGCGTCCGCCGGCACCGGTTCCCCCGCTGCCACGCCCAGCAGCTCCCGGATGCCCTGCACGGCGGCATCCCGATAGCGCTCAGGGTTTTCCGATAGCAGCTTGTGGGTCAGCAGGGTGCCATCCGGCCGGCGGGCGACAATGTCGGTAAAGGTGCCGCCACGGTCGATCCAGAACTGCCAACGCGAACCCATGCCCTGATCCTTTCAGCCGGTACCCAGAATGAGGACGGGAGTGTGGCGCGCGTGGTGGCCCGTCGTCCATAGGAGATCGCGCTGCCGGGCTGTCATGCGTGCTCGTCGTCGGCATTGCGGCTTTACACCCGGCATCCCATCCGCACTATAGGCGGACAAAATCAGAAAGCAGGGGTTCAGCATAATGTCCGCGCTTGCCATCACCCATGAGGACGTTGTCGATGCCGCCAAGGCGCTGCACGGGCATCTGGTGGACACACCCTGTGTGCCGTCCCGCACCCTGTCGCAACTGACCGGGGCCAATATCTGGGTGAAGTTCGAGAATCTGCAATTCACCGCCAGCTTCAAGGAGCGCGGGGCGCTGAACAAGCTGCGTCAGTTGAATGCGGAGGAACGGGCGCGCGGCGTGGTGGCCATGTCGGCGGGCAACCACGCCCAGGGTGTGGCCTATCATGCCGGCCGGCTGGGCATTCCCGCCACCATTGTGATGCCGGAGGGCACACCCTTCAGCAAGGTCGAGCGGACGGAGGAACATGGCGCGCGGGTGGTGCTGAAAGGGGCGGTGCTGGCCGAGGCGGCGGCGGAGGCAGAACGGTTGGCGGCGGAAGAGGGTCTGGTCTTCGTCCATCCCTATGATGATCCGGCGGTGATTGCCGGCCAGGGCACCATTGCGCTGGAAATGCTGGCGGCCGCGCCGGAGCTGGACACGCTGGTGGTGCCCATCGGTGGTGGCGGGCTGATCGGTGGCATCGCTGTGGCGGCCAAGGCGCTGAAACCCTCCATCCGCATTGTCGGGGTGGAGGTGGAGGCCTATCCGGCCATGGATCAGGCGCTGAAGGGCCAGCCGATCGAGGTGGGCGGCGATACCATTGCCGAAGGCATCGCGGTGAAGAATGTCGGCCGCCACACGCTGGAAATCTGCCGTGCCCTGCTGGATGACCTGATCCTGGTCAGCGATGCTGATGTTGAAAACGCCGTCGCCCTGTTCTTGAACATTGAAAAGACGGTGGCGGAAGGGGCGGGGGCTGCCGGTCTGGCGGCGGTGCTGGCCCAGCCGGAGAAGTTCAAGGACCGCAAGGTCGGGCTGGTGCTGTGTGGCGGCAATATCGACAGCCGCGTGCTGGCCCAGGTGATCATGCGCCACGCCGTGCGCGAAAGCCGCCTGATCGCCGTGCGGGTGATGATCCCCGACCGTCCCGGCACGCTGGCCCGCATTGCCGGTCTGGTTGGCGATGCCGGTGGCAATATCATCGAGGCGCTGCATCAGCGCCTGTTCACCACCACCTCGGTCAAGGCCACCGATATCGACCTGACCATCGAATGCCGCTCCAAGCGCCATGCTGAGCGGGTGGTGGCGGCCTTGCGGGAGAAGGGCGGGTTCGAGGTGAAGATATTGGCGGGCGGGGTGGATTGACCTACGGCGAGGGAATGCCCGGTAGAGTACGATAGTAACCAGATGGGATATCGCATCATAATTGATTAATCGCACTTGATTGTGGTACTTCGAATGCTCCATTTCGGGGGCATTCGAATGAAAAGGCGTATTTTTAAGAAAGTTCGTCCTGGCGCGGCGATGCTTATCGGCGTAGGCGGCGCGGCAATTCTATTGAGTGGGTGTGCCACTCCGGATTCGGCGCCAAAGGCCGTGCAGGCACCGGCGGCTGTTGCCGTCGCGCAAAAGCAGCTGCAGCAGGCGGTTCCCGAGGTTAAGGCGCTGAAGCGCAAGATCGCCATCGGGCGGTTCACCAACGAAACCCGTTATGGCAAGGCGCTTCTGACAGGGCAGCAGCTTGACCCGCTGGGCAAGCAGGTCTCCGATATGCTGATGGCCCGTCTCGTGGATTCCGGGCGTTTCGTTGTTCTGGAGCGGTCCGACCTCAACATTGTGATGAACGAGCAGAGGCTGTCGGGCATCAGCACCAACATTGTTGGATCGGATGTTCTGGTCATTGGTTCCTTGACGGAATTTGGTCGTCAGAACGAAGGCCAGGCGGGTTTCCTCAGCAACACCAAGAAGCAGGTTGCCCGTGCCAAGGTTGAGGTGCGGCTGGTCGATGTGAAGACCGGTGTTGCCTTCTTCACCACGTCCGGTACGGGTGAGGCCTTTGTCGAGAAGGGCACGGTCATGGGGTTCGGCAGTCAGGCCGACTATGATGCGACGCTGAATGATCGCGCAATCGCGGCGGCCATTTCCGACATGATGAACGGCCTGGTTTCAAAGCTGGAAGAACGCCCGTGGCGCGCCGATGTGCTGAAGGTTGAAGGCAACCGGCTTTATATCAGCGGTGGTCAACGCCAAGGGGTGAAGGTGGGTGACCGGCTGGCCGTGATGGTACCGGGCGAGCGAATCAAAAGTCCCCAGACAGGTTTTGACATAGAGTTGCCACCCAAGAAACTTGCTGAAGTAGAGGTGGATGCCAATTTCGGCGACAATGACACCAATGAAGGGTCTGTCGTCCATCTGGTGTCCGGCACCGTGCCGGCTAATGCCACCAACCTGATCGTCGGTGAAAACAAATGAGGGGCATGATGCGGAAAACAGTCACTTCACTGCTGTTCATGCTGGGTCTTGCTGCCTGCTCCTATCCGCAGGTTGGCGTGAAAACCGTTGAGACGCGCCCGGCCCTGGCTTTCACCAACGCATCTCCGACCGCCCAGCTGAGCATCGATGGCGTGTATATCGGGCAGGCTGCCCTCTATGACGGAAAGAAGCAGACGCTACAGCTGGATCGCGGCACCCACAAAGTTCTGGTTGAAGATCGTGGCCGTATCCTTTTGGAGCAGACAGTTTACCTCGGTGATGAGGTGACTAAAACAATCGCTGTTCCGAATTAAGGGTGCTCTAATATGAATAAAATTTTCGTGCTGGCAGCGGCCGCTTTGTTGATGAGCGGTTGTGCGGCCAAGGCCGTTGGTAAGTACCATTGGGGTGAATATTCCAGTTCTCTCTATGAATATCAGCAGGATCCAACCAAGCAGGCTGAGTACGTGGCTGCACTGGAAAGAGCTGTAATTTCGACGCCTTCACATCAGAAGTTGGCGCCGGGTCTGCTGGCTGAGCTTGGCTACATCAAGCTGAGCAAGGGTGACACAGAAGGGGCCGTCCAACTCTTCGAGCGTGAGAAGGCCGCTTGGCCCGAAGCAGCGAAATTTATGGACAGGGCCATCGCTTCGGCGCGTGGCGCATCGGGTGCTGGGTCGGGTAATGCCACCGGTGCCGCCGCTACCCCGACCAGCTGAGGATTATCATGAAGATTTGGAAAACAATCCTCGCGGCAGCCGCCTTGGCCATGCTGTCCGCCTGCGCTAATCAGGCGCCGCCCAAAAAAGACTTCTCGGCCTTTCGTGACCAGCATCCGCGCTCAATCGTGGTGGTCCCGGTTGTCAACAGAAGTACGCAGGTCGATGCACCGGATAACTTCCTGGTCACCATTCCAGGCTATCTGGCAGAGAAAGGCTATTATGTCTTTCCTGTGCATATGGTGAAGCGTTTCATGGAAGATGATGGGTTGGCTGATGCTGACCTTGTACATAAAGCAGACCCGGTGAAGGTTGCGGATCTGTTTGGTGCAGATGCCGTCATGTTCATTACTTTAGAGACATGGCAATCGTCTTATGCTGTTATTGCAACAACAACGACGGTTTCTGTTAAATATACTCTGAAGCATGGGCATACAGGCCAGACGATCTGGGAGGATCAGGTGACGACCGCCTACTCTCCACAGCAGCAAAACTCGTCTGGTAACCTGCTTGCCAATCTTATTGTTCAAGCCGTTGCCGCAGCGGTAGAGCGCGCCAAGCCCTCCTACCTGCCGCTGGCCCAGCAGGCGAATGCGATTGCCTTCTATGGTCCAGAGCATGGAATGGCGACAGGGCCCTATGACCCCCTGTATGGCAAGGACTATTGAGCGGTAGAGAAGTATGAAGCGGAGGCTGACCAGCCTCCGTTTTCATTTGAGGCGCACAATCTCCACCCCCACCGCCTCACACTCCTGAAAGGCATCCGGCTTTTCCAGCCGCACCATCACGCTGGCGACCCTTTGGTCGGTCAGCAGCAAGGTGGCCAGCCGTTCGGCCAGGCTTTCCAGCAGGTTGGTGTGGCGGCTCTGGATATGCTCGGTCACCTGGGTGGCGATCTGGGCCGGGTCCAGTGGCAGGCTGTCGGGCAGCGAGGTCAGGTCCAGGTTGATGCGCAGGCGCTGGGGTCGGGTCAGCTCGTGATCATAAATGCCGATCAGGGCGTCGATCACCAGATCAACCACGCGTGCGGAACCCCGCGGGCGGGGGGCCGGCGGGGTGTTGTTTTCCAGGCCAAGGGGCGATGGCTGCGTCATCATGGGCGGCATGTATCATTCCCCTCGATCCGGCACAAGCAGGCGGCCAAGCGCGCCTGCCTTGAGCGTTTGACCGCCGGCTTTCCCACGCGAAAGATGGGGCGCCTACCCTTGCGCGGCAGGCACCCGTTACGCCATGATTAAGGCGCACATACGGGGACATTCATGCGCTACGAACAGGAAGCGGCCCAGCGGGCAACGGTCTTGCGGCATTTGTCGCAATCGCTGGCCGGTGCGGTCAGCCTGTTTGAGAAGCAGGAAGGCACTAAGCTGCCGACCTTCCCCGCCTTCAAGAAGGCGCGGGCGCGCTATCTGGAAATCCAGGCGATGATCTTCACCATCACCGAGAAGGCGGCCGAGGCGCCGAATCGGGGGGTGCCGACGGAATTGACTGGCTGGCTGGCGCGGATGCGGCTGCGCGGCATTGCCACCTTCACCCGGCTCTCGCTTTCCTTTTTCCAGAACCCGCCGGACCTGCTGATCCATGCGCTGGGCGCCTATGATCTGTTGCAGGAGGAGCGGGAGAGCCTGCAGAGCCTGCTGAATGATTTTGATAATCTGCTGATGGAAGCGGCCTTGGATGACAAGACATCCATGGAACTGGACAAGGTGCGGGAGCAGATGGAGGCCATTCTGGTGCTGTTGGACAGTCTGCTGAAAACGGCGCCACCGCCCTTGCAAACTTTTGAGTAATCCTTACCCGCCGGTCCTGGGCACCGGCACCATATGGGTATTCTTCACCTCCTCCATCACCATGTAAGTGTGGGTCTGGGCCACACCCTGGATGGAGGAGAGCTTGTCGCCCAGAAAGGCGCGATATGCTGCCATATCGGCCACCCGTACCTTGATCAGGTAATCGAAACCACCGGCCACCATATGGGCTTCCTGGATTTCATCCATCCGTCCCACGGCATCGGCGAAAATCTGGAACACGTCGGGGGTGGTGCGGTCCAGCCGCACCTCGATAAAGGCGGCCAGCCCGCGTTCCAGCTTCTCCGGGTCCAGCAGGGCGACATATTGCCGGATATAGCCATCCCGCTCCAGCCGCCGCACCCGTTCCAGGCAGGGCGTGGGGGAGAGGTTGACGCGCCGCGCCAGCTCCACATTCGCAATACGGCCATCCTGCTGCAGGATGTGCAGAATGTTCAGGTCGATCCGATCAAGGCTGTCGCTGGCGCGCATGATGAAATCCGGTGAAAGGCTGATTTTACCGGATAATATCTGGCCAAACGCCTAAGTTTGGAGAAAAATCGCCCGGCTTCTCTGCGATAATCCGGCATATCCCCTGATACTTAGCCGCCGGAACCATCCAGATGACGACGCTCGACGCCATCCGCACCACCATGCGCCAGACCAAACATGCCGATGAGGTGGAGGCCGTGAAGGGCCTGCTGCGCGGGCTGGGGTTGAGTGCGGCGGAACGGGACGGCATCCATGCCCGCGCCAGTGCTGTGGTGAACGCGGCCCGTCTGCGCCGCAAGGAGCTGGGGCCGCTGGACAGTTTTCTGCAGGAATTCGGCCTGTCCAATAATGAGGGCATCGCCCTGATGTGCATCGCCGAATGCCTGCTGCGCATCGCCGATCCGGAGACGGCGGACCGGCTGATTGCCGAGAAGATCGCGCAGGGCCAGTGGGATGCCCATCTGGGCCGCAGCGACAGCGCCTTTGTCAATGCCGCCGCCTGGGGCCTGATGCTGACGGGCAAGATCAGCGATCTGGAACGCGGCGGGGAACGCGATGCCGGCAATTTCCTGAAGCGCATGGTGGCCCGGTCGGGCGAAAGCGTCATCCGTGCGGCCATGGGGCAGGCCATGCGGGTGATGGGCGGCCATTTCGTGCTGGGCCGCACCATCAAGGAAGCCATGTTGGAAGCGCGCAAGGCCAAGCCCGCCGGCACCGTGCATTCCTATGACATGCTGGGCGAGGGCGCGCGGACCTGGGAACAGGCCGAGCGCTATCTGGAAGCCTATCAGAAGGCCATTGATGCGGTGGGTGAGGAAGCGGCGGGCCGGGGCCCGATGGCGGCCCCTGGCGTGTCGATCAAACTGTCGGCCCTGCATCCGCGCTATGTCTATGCCCAACAGGAAGACGTGCTGGTCCGGCTGGTGCCGGCGGTGAAGGGGCTTGCCCTGCAGGCCAAGCGCTGGGACATCAACCTGACCATCGATGCGGAGGAGGCCGACCGGCTGGACCTCAGCCAGGAGGTGCTGGCCGCACTCGCCTATGACGCCGACCTGAAGGATTGGGAAGGGCTGGGGCTGGCCATCCAGGCGTACCAGAAGCGCACCACCCACACGGTTGACTGGCTGGTGGCGCTGGCCCGCGATGCCGGTCGCCGCTTCATGGTGCGGCTGGTCAAGGGCGCCTATTGGGACAGTGAGATCAAGATGTCCCAGATCGCCAGCCATGCCGATTATCCGGTCTTCACCCGCAAGGCGGCGACGGACCTGTCTTATTTGGTCTGCGCGCGAAAGATGCTGGCGGCCAAGGACGCCATCTTCCCGCAATTCGCCACCCATAATGCCTATACGATCGCCGCCATCCTGCATCTGGCCGGCGATAACCGTGACCTGGAATTCCAGCGCCTGCATGGCATGGGCGAACTGCTGTACACGGCGGCGCGCGAGGTACTGCCGAACATGCCGCGTGTGCGCATCTATGCGCCGGTCGGCACCCATGAAGATTTGCTGCCCTATCTGGTGCGCCGTTTGCTGGAAAACGGCGCCAACAGCAATTTCGTCAACGCCTATATGGACCCCGATGTGCCGGTGTCCGATGTGGTGGCCGATCCGGCCGCGTTCCTGGAGAATGATGGTATGCTGCGTCACCCGCGTATCCCGCTGCCCGCCGACATTTATGGGGCTGAACGCGCCAATTCCATGGGCATCGATCTGACCTCCCCCGACCGGGTGGCGGCGCTGCAGGCGGAGATGACCAAGGCGTTGACGCGCAGCTGGACGGCCGGCCCCATCATTGGCGGGACGGAACTGGCCGGGGCGGTGCAGGATGTGATCGACCCCGCCAATGGCACCTTCGTGGTGGGCAAGGTGGCGCTGGCCGATCAGGCCGGGGTGGACCGGGCGCTGTCGCTGGCCGTGGCGGCCCAGCCGGCCTGGGACCGGGCCGGGCCGGATCATCGCGCCACCATTCTGGATCGTGCCGCCGCTCTGATGGAGGCCAACCACGCCGCCCTGATGGCGCTGCTGGTGCGCGAGGCGGGCAAAACTCTGCCCGATGCCGTGGCAGAAGTGCGGGAAGCGGTGGATTTCTGCCGCTATTACGCCGCCCAGGCGCGCGGCGGGCTGAAGCCGGTGCTGTTGCCCGGCCCGACGGGGGAGCGCAACGAACTGCATCTGGCCGGGCGCGGTGTGTTTGCCTGTATCAGCCCCTGGAACTTCCCACTGGCCATTTTCATCGGTCAGGTGGTGGCAGCCTTGGTGACGGGCAATGCCGTGGTGGCCAAGCCCGCCGAACAGACGCCATTGGTGGCGGCAGAGGCGGTGCGGCTGCTGTTGCAGGCCGGCGTGCCGGGCGATGTGCTGCATCTGCTGCCGGGCGACGGCGCGGTGGTGGGGGCGGCTCTGGTGGCCGACAGCCGTGTCGCCGGTGTCTGCTTCACCGGTTCCACCGAAACCGGCCGCGCCATCAACCGCAGCCTGGCCAACCGAGAGGGCGCCATCGTGCCGCTGATCGCCGAAACCGGCGGGCAGAACTGCATGATCGTCGATTCGACCGCACTTCTGGAACAGGTGGTGGATGATTGCGTCACCTCCGCCTTCCAGTCCGCCGGTCAGCGCTGTTCGGCCATGCGGGTGCTGTTCGCACAGGACGACATTGCCGACAAGCTGGCCCATATGCTGGCCGGTGCCATGGAACTGATCCACCTGGGCGACCCGATGGATCTGGCCACCGATGTCGGCCCGGTGATCGATGAAGAGGCCAAGGCCCTGTTGGCCGCCCATGCTCAGCGCATGGATAAGGAAGCCAGGCTGATCAAGGCAGTGGCGGCACCGGCCAAGGGCAGCTTCTTCGGCCCGCGCCTTTATGAAATCCCGTCGCTTTCCGTGCTGAAGCGGGAAGTCTTTGGCCCCATCCTGCACATCGTCCGCTTCAAGGCCGCTGATCTGGACAAGGTGGCGGCAGAGATCGCCGCCACCGGTTATGGACTCACCTTTGGCGTGCATAGCCGACTGGAAGGTCGGGCACAGGCCCTGTTCCGGTCGTTGCCGGTTGGCAACACCTATATCAACCGTAATATGGTGGGGGCGGTGGTTGGTGTGCAGCCCTTTGGTGGTCAGGGCCTGTCCGGCACGGGGCCGAAGGCAGGGGGGCCGCATTATCTGCACCGTTTCGTTACGGAAAAAACCCTGACCGTCAACACCACAGCCTTTGGTGGAAACGCTTCCCTGCTGGAACTGGGAGCGTGACCGATGCTGGCGGCGCGGCAATGACTGCCGCGCCGCCGCAATGATGGCTGATTTTCCTTATAGTTCCTCACATTAACCAAAATTAAACTGTATTTTATCTATTGCACTGACTTCATTTCCATGCGGAAACGCGGTATAGGCGTTGACATGGTGTCGCACGCGGTCTGTCTTGCGTGACAGCGTGACTGACGCCGGTCTAGGCATGGAGATTGTTCCGGTATGGCTGAGATCGCCGACGCGCCCCTGGTTCTGATCGTTGAGGATGAGCCGGCCACCCGTGCGTTGCTTGCCGGCTATTTCCACGAGGCTGGCTTCATGGTGGCGGAAGCGGAAAACGGCAAGCAGACGCGCGAAGCGATGCTGCGCCAGCCGCCCGATCTGGTGCTGCTGGATATCGAACTGCCGGACGAGGACGGGTTCACGCTCGCCAAGTCGATCCGGGAGATTTCCAATGTCGGCATCATCATCGTTACCCAGCGCACCAATGATGGCGACCGCGTCTTCGGGCTGGAGACGGGTGGCGATGATTATGTGACCAAGCCGCCCAACCCGCGTGAATTGCTGGCCCGCGCCCGCAACCTGCTGCGCCGTACCCATCCCAGCAAGATGTACAAGGCCGAAGGCACCGTGCGGTATTTCGGCGGTTGGACCATGGATCTGGCCCGCCGCCGCCTGTTGGACCCGGCGGGCCTGGAGGTGCGGGTGACGCGCGGGGAGTTTGAACTGCTGGGCCTGCTGGTACGGTCCGGCGGCCGCGTGGTGACGCGCGACCAGCTGATTGATGCCGTCAGCGGCACCGACCGCAACCCGAATGACCGCACCATTGACGTGCTGGTCAGCCGCCTGCGCCGCAAGATGCAGGATAGCGGCTCCCTGGACCTGATCCTGACGGAAAAAGGGCTGGGGTATCGCCTGTCGGTCGAGGTCACCGATCAGATTTGACGGCTGGGGGGTTACAGCCCCTGGCGGAATCGGGTGAGGGCTGCCTTGGCTTCCAGCCACTGGGCGGGAAGTGCTTGTGCCTGGGCCAGGGCGGCATCCCCTTCATTGCGTTTGGCGGCAGTGTCGATGCCCTTGGCCAGGGCGGCCAGCGCGGCAGCCCCCACGGTCAAGGCGCCGCTGGCCAGCTTGTGGGCGGCGCGGCCCAGATTATGCACATCGCCTTCCCGTGCTGCTTTGGCGGCATTCTCCAGCGTCTCCGGTCCGTTGGACAGGAAACTGTCGATGATCTGACCCAGCCGTTCCGGTCCCAGCAGGCGCAGATGATCGGCCAGCAGTTCCTGGTTCAGGTCGGCCCCATGTCCCACGGCCGGTGATGCCGCCTCTGCGGGGCCCCTGCTGGCCTGGAAGGCATCTAAAATGGCTTCCAGGCGCGCCGGCGTCACCGGCTTATCCAGCACGCCGCGCAGCCCGGCCCGCTGGATATCTGCCTCCATCGCCCGATCCGCCGGTCCGCGCAGCAGAATGACCGGCGGCCCCTTGCCGCGATGGATGCACCAGGCAAGCGCAAGGCCGCGGTGGCGGCCGATGCGGGAACTGATCAGCGCCAGTTCCGGCCCTTCCATCAGGGCCATCTCCAGCGCCATCTTGGCGTCGTCGGTCTCCTCCACCTCGTGTCCATCCTTCTCCAGCAGCAGCCGGGTCAGGGTGCGGCCGACCACATCATCATCCACCAGCAGGATGGACAGGGCGCGCCGTACGGGTGGGGGCGCGGATGCTGGCGGTGCTGCTGCGGCACTGGCCGGCGCGGGATCGCGCAGCGGGCGGGCCGGCTGCTGCGGCGGGGCACCCAGCGTCTGTTCCACCGCGATACGGATTTGCTTCACCTCGATGCACAGGGGGCGGATACGGGCGCCATCGGCCCCATAGGCCAACCGGTCCAGCCCATCGCCCAGCACAGCCAGCCGGGCCTGGATTGTGTCCCCGGCGATGCGCAAAACCGGCTTTGGCACCGATTCTACGGCCCTGAGGTCGGGAGTGCCTTCGCCATCGGGGGCGCTGTCGACGGGAAATAGATTGTCGAATCGGAAGATCCGACCCAGCAGGATGGCCGGCAGGCTGAGCGCCAGCCCGCCGGCCACCAGCAGCGGTCCCGGCGCCCCCCCCTTGGCCCAAAGTGCGATGGAAACGGACTGTCCGGCCAGGGCGGTCAGCGCCGTCAACCCGGCCAGGGGCCACCCGGCCGGACGTCCGCTGATCCAGCCCAGCAGGCAGAGCAATGCCGGAAGCCGGCAGAGCAGGATGCCGGCACTGGCCCCCAGGGTCAGCAGATCGGTAACCAGCAGCACAGCCAGCCAGACCAGACCGGCCCAGCGGATGGTACGCAATGTTTTGACGGGGGAAGCGGACAGGGGGGGCAAAATGGCCATCGAATTGTCTCAATCACCGCCAATCCTACAGGCTTCACCGGTCATGGGTCCATCGCTGGCGATGATCGTCCGCCGGTTCTTGATATCGCTGGCCAGAAGTGCCATGGTCGGGCGTCATGCCGCATTGCGGCAGCGGCCTTTCGCAGGATATCCGCCAAGTGTCGATGTCGCTCCCCCGTTCCCCGCTCTTTTCGCGCGCTGCCCGTCGTGGTGCTGTTCTGCTGGTGCTGTCCAGCCTGATCCTGACCGCACCTGCGGCGCGGGCACAGGACAAGCAACCCAACAGCGCGACCATTCAATGGGCCCAGCAGATCCTGGATCAGCAGGGCCTGTATCAGGGCCGGGCCAGCGGCAAGATGGACAGTGCCACGGCTGCGGCCATTTCCGCCTATCAGCGCAAATATGGGCTGAAAGCGACGGGCCGGCTGGATCAGGAAACCATCGACCAGTTGATGCGGGACCAGCCGGAACGCAAGGGCGTGGGCAATCTGGCTGATCCCAACAGCCGCGCCCGTTCCTCCGGTCCCATGCTGAAGGAGAGCGAGGTGAAGCCCCACGCGGCCCCCGCCGCCCCCGGTGTGGATCGTGGTCAGGGATCGGAAAGCACGCTGCTGGGGGCCAGCCGCGCCACCGGTGCCGCCGCTCCGCCCGCTGCTGCGGTGGAAAAGGGGCTGGGGGGCGGGCCTTCCATTCTGGGTCATGCGTCCCCGCCGGCCCCTGCCAACCGGTCGGCCGCGGCGGAGACCAGCACGCCGGAAGCCGCCCCGCGCAGCGATGTGCAGGCGGAGGGGCTGGATGGCGGCGGGTCGGCGGACCCGGCTGGCTTTGATCCGACTAACGTGACCGTGCCGGACTGGGCGCGGTACGGGCTGATGGGGGGCATTGGCGTTTTCATCCTGGGAGTTGTCGCCAATCTCTGGTGGAGTGGCCGCCGGCGTCGTCCGGCCGCCCGCCGCCCCGCCGCTGCCCGTCCGGCCGCCCCGCCGCCGCCCCGGCCCGCAGCCAGTGCCGGTCCGGCAGGCGTGCGGCGTGAACCGACATTCGGCGCGCCCACCGGACCGACGGCGCGGCGGGAGCCGGCCTTCACCGCCCCCACCCGCGACCCGCGCCGTCTGGGCTGATCCCGCCTGCGCGGGACATGGAATTACCCGAACGGGCGGTTGGGTGGTCGAAACGTGCATTCGGCCCCCCAACAACGAAATCGACCCCGGACCTCTCCCAGGCCTAGACTTGCCCTTGCCGACCGGTCGTGAAAGGCCGGCACTGACAGGGCTTTGCGGGCTGGAGATTCCGACAATGCTGTTTGATTTCCCCGACTTTGATCATCATGAACTGGTACTGTTCGGCCGTGATGCCGACAGCGGCCTGTCGGCCATCATTGCTGTGCATTCCACGGCGCTGGGGCCGGCCTGCGGCGGCTGCCGCATGTGGCCCTATGCCAGCGAAGCCGATGCGGTGAAGGATGTACTGCGCCTGTCGCGCGGTATGAGCTACAAGAACGCCATGGCTGGCTTGCCGTTGGGCGGCGGCAAATCTGTCATCATCGGTGACAGCCGCAAGGACAAGTCTGAAGCACTGTTCCGCGCCTTCGGCCGGGTGGTGGAAAGCCTGGGCGGCCGCTATATCGCGGCCGAAGATGTGGGCATCAGCGTAGCCGACGTGATGCAGATGGGCCAGACCACCCGCCATGTTGCCGGACTGTCCAGCGGCCATGATGCCAGCGGCGATCCCTCGCCCTTTACGGCCTATGGCGTCTATCTGGGCATCAAGGCCGCTGTCCGGCACAAGCTGGGCAGCGACAGCCTGAAGGGTGTGCGCGTGGCCGTGCAGGGGCTGGGCAATGTCGGTTCCAACCTGCTGCGCCGACTGGCCGAAGATGGTGCGGTGCTGACCGTGGCCGATATCCATGCCGATGCCGTGCAGCGCGCGGTGGACCAGTTCGGCGCCACGGCCGTGGCCGCCGACCATATCCATGCGGCCGAGGTTGATGTCTATGCCCCGTGTGCGCTGGGCGCGGTGCTGAACCCGGTCAGCCTGACCGAGCTGAAGGCCAAGGTGGTGGCTGGCGGGGCCAATAACCAGCTGGCCACGGCGGAAATCGGTGAGGCACTGCGCCAGGCCGGCATCCTCTATGCGCCGGACTATGTCATCAATGGCGGCGGCATCATCAATGTCTCGGCTGAGGTGACGCAATCCTATGACAAGGATGACGTGCTGCGGCAGGTGGAGCGCATTCCCGTCACCCTGACGGAGATTTTCCGCCGGGCCGACCGCGACAGCCGTCCCACCAGCGATGTGGCGGATGAGATGGCGCGGGAAATCCTGACGGCTGCCAAGCAGGGCAAGGACGCCAAGCGCGTTGCTGCCTGAGGCAATGCGTTATGCCAAGGGGCATGGGACATGCCCCTTGGAGGCCGGCGACTGCCGGCCCGCCGCACGCCCGGCGTTGAAGGAGATTAGTATTGAAGAAAACGGGGTGCGGGCCTTGTTCCGCACCCCGTTTTTCATGCGTCCGTCAACGGTAGGGTCAGGTGACATTTCAGGCCGGTTTCGGCCCATTCCATTTCCATCTTGCCGCCCAGCTGGTGGCGCAGCACCTGGCCCAGCAGGGTGGAGCCGAAGCCCTTATGATCGGGCGGGGCGGTTACTTTCGGGCCGCCATGTTCTTCCCAATGCAGGTTCAGCACCTGGCGCTGTACTGACCAGCGCACGCTGATATAGCCGTCGCCGGCCGAGAGAGCGCCATACTTGGCGGCATTGGTCGCCAGCTCATGGAAGGTCAGGCCCAGCGATTGTACCAGATCGGCCCCCAACTGAACGGCCGGACCGGACAGCACCAGTCGGCCCGGCCCTTCGACAAAGCCGTTCAGCTCATCCTCCAGCAGCCGTTTCAGGTCGGCCCCCGACCAGGAGGCCTGGGCCAGCAGGCTGTGTGAACGCGCCAGGGAGGAGATGCGGCCTTCCACGGCGCGGGTGAATTCGGCAATGCTGTCACCCTTGCTCAACCGTACCACGGCCTGGGCCACGGCCAGGGCGTTCTTGGCCCGGTGATCCACCTCCCGCATCAGCAGGCGCTGACGATCCTCCGCCTCATACCGGGCGGTGACATCGACGACGGTGGCCGTGCAGCCGATGACCTGCCCGCCCGGATCGCGGATGGCGGCGGCATTCACCGACAGTACCTGCCGCGCGCCGGTGCGCGGGTCGCGCACGGCATATTCCATGTCGCTGATCGCCTCCCCCGCCAGGGCGCGGGCTACGGGATGATCCGGTCCGGCCAGGGGCTGCCCATCGGGCAGGGCGGCTTGCCACAGGGGCGCATCATGGCTGAGGCCGGCCAACGCCTCCTTCGACATGCCGAAAATGCGCTCACCCGCCGCATTTATGTCGGTGATGATGCCGCTGGCATTATATTCCACCACCCCCACCGGGATGGTGGCGACCAGCCGGCTCAACCGTTCCTCGCTGCGGCGCAGATCGGTCAGGGCGGAATGCAGATGGTTGGTGCGCTCCGCTACCCGGCTTTCCAGGGCGCTGTTGGCCTTGCGCAGGTCTGCCTGGGCCTGTTCGGCCTGTTTGGTCTGCCGCATGGCGATGGCCGCCAGCGGCAATAACAGCATGGTGGCCACCAGGGCGAAGCCGATATGGCCCAGGGCCGATTGCAGCCACACCTCATCCAGATGGTCCTGCGACAGCCCATAGATCACTTTGACCGGCAAGCGGTCCACCCCGGCCACGGCGTAATAGCGCCGCACCCCGTCAAAGGGGGAGGCGACATTGAACAGCCGGTCGCTCACGGCGCCCGACGCTTCTGCCTGTCCGGCCTGCGCCAGCAGGGCGGCGACCCCCGGCAATTCCGGCTCCGCCACCATGCCAGCCGGATGGCGCGCCAGCACGGTGCCATCATCCAGCACCAGCATCACCTCCGTCCCCGGCATCAGGGCGACGGAGGCATAGAAGCTTTCAAAATAGCTGGGCCGCAGCGAAACCTGTGCCACCCCCTGAAAGGAGCCATCGCGCCCCTCAATCCGTTGGCTGATGGGGAAGAAGATTTCCGGATGGATGCGCCCGATCATCCGGGGACCGATATAGGGGCCGCTCTGATGATCGACATGGAAACTGAAATAGGGCCGGTCGGCGACATTCAGCGACTGGCCGGGCCAGCGCAGGGTATTGATCCTCACCTCTCCTTTGGCATCCACCAGCCAATAGGACTGGACCTCCGGCGCCTCGGTCGCCAGGTGGCGCAGCCAGTCATACAGCGACGGCGTTGCTGCCATCTGGTCCCAGCCTTCGTTCTGGAAGACCCATTCGGCATTCTTCAGGATCAGGGCATGGGTGCCGATCACCTTGGCGGCATGTTCGGCCAGTTGCCGCGCCCCAGCCCGCGCATCGGAGGCGGCGCGGTCCATCACCCGGTCGCGCCCCACTACCAGTTCCATGCCGAACAGGGCCATGGCGATCAGCAGGGCGGCGACTGCCAGCCAGATCACCGCCCGCGACGGGGCCGCTTCCAGAATGCGGGGAGAGGAGGAGGAAGGGGTTGCTTCCTCGGCGGTTTGTGTCGGCACGATGCGGGTAGACCAGTCCTGTCGACGAAACAACTGAGGGACGTTATCGGTTGCCTGGGGCACAAGCAATCATTCCGTGCAGAATATTACGCACCAAATGAAAAGGCCCGCCGTATGATGGGAAAAGGAATGTTTCCCTCGGCACCCGTCTGCGCATATTGGCCGATTGTCTCCGAAGGGAGCGGGGGGTATGGTGCGCCGCCTTTTCGTGACAACCGAAGCCAGCGCCATGACCCCTGTTGCCCCCGCCCGTGAAGCCGATTCCGGCCGCATCAACCGCCGCTTCGCCCGGCTGAAGCAGGAGGGACGGGCCGGGCTCGTCACCTTCATCACCGCCGGTGACCCGGATCACGAGACCAGCCTCGCCATCCTGAAGGGGCTGCCGGGGGCCGGTGCCGATGTGATCGAGCTGGGGATGCCCTTCACCGATCCCATGGCCGACGGCCCGGCCATCCAGGCCGCCGGCCTGCGGGCGCTGAATAATGGCGCCCGCATGACCCGTACCCTCGCCATGGTGCGCGATTTCCGCGCCCAGGATGACGAAACGCCGGTCGTGCTGATGGGTTACTACAACCCCATCTATAGCTATGGCGTCGACACGTTCCTGGCCGATGCCCGCGCCGCCGGGGTGGACGGGCTGATCGTCGTCGATCTGCCGCCCGAAGAAGATGGCGAGCTGTGCGAACCCGCCCTGAAGGCGGGGGTGAATTTCATCCGCCTGACCACGCCCACCACGGATGATGCCCGCTTGCCGGCCGTGCTCGCCAATACCTCGGGCTTTGTCTATTACGTTTCCGTCACTGGCATCACCGGTGCCGGCAGCGCCAGCAGTGCGGCGATTGAAGAGGCGGTGACCCGCCTGCGCCGCCATACGGATCTGCCGCTGGCTGTCGGCTTCGGCATCTCCACGCCGGAAGCCGCCGCTGCCGTCGCCCGTGTGGCCGATGCCGCCGTGGTGGGCAGCGCCATCGTGCGCAAGATTGAAGCCGGGCTGGATGACGACGGCAAGCCGGGTGCCGCCCTGGTGGCCGATGTGTTAGGATTCGTCGAAACGCTGGCCCAAGGGGTGCGCAACGCCCGCATCTGACGGCACCAGCCGCGGGGTGATGCCATGGTTTATGCGTTCGAGATTGGTGACGACCTGCCCGATCCGCCTACACGCGCTTTGGTGGAGGCGGATCTGGCCGACTGGAAAGCCCGGCTGGATCGCTTGATAGCGGATATCTGCCTGTGGGCAGAGGCATTTCCCGGTGTCGTGTGCGAACGGGGAAGCGTCGCCAAGATCGAACGCAAGATGCAGATGGTCGGGCTGAGCAAGCCGGTTGAGCTGCCCGCCTTGCTGCTCCACCGGCTTGTGACCCAGTCCGTCCGTCCCCTGCCGGTGGAACAGCGCACCGAACATATGGTGCAGCAGGGTTTGCCTGGGCGTATTGTCCGCCACGAGGCCACCCTTTCCATCACGCCGGATGCGCGTTGGGTGGTGGGCACGCGGGGGCAGGTCTGGATACGGTCGGACAAGATTTTTGACACGATTGCGGATATCGGCACCCCAGAGCAACCGGATTGGCGTCTGATCCGACGCGGCGATCCCGAACATCTCATCCCTTTCACCCGGGATGTGCTGCATGACTTGCTGGGGCGTCTTCAGTGACGCTGTTCACGGATATCCTGCTGGCACATGCGACGGCGGATCAGGTGATGTTCGATCACATCCGGCAGGCCCTGGATGCAGGCGATGACACTCGCCTTCAGGAACTGAACCTGATGTCGGAAGTGAATGACAATGCTTATTGCTTCCTGCTGTTCGCCCGGTTCGAAGCGGCCATCAAAGCGCGCTCCCAGCAGGTAATCAGTGCAATGCGTTGTCAGGCGCAAGGCCCCGAAAGGCGGGCGTGGGATGTGGTCAGTCATGACGGCTTATACTTCCTGAACCACGTCGCCTTATTGACGGACAAGGGTGGTTCGGATTACCGAGACATCCAAGAGCTCTATAAGGACCGCAACGCCATTGCCCACGGCAGGTTTGCTGAAACCAAGCCGAATGTGCCCGCGATTGCGGCCAAACTCAGCGGGATACTCTCCCGCCTTGAAGGTATCCCATGAACTGGCTGACCAACTTCGTCAAACCCAAGATCCAGGCCCTCGTTGCGAAGAAGGAGGTTCCGGACAATCTTTGGCACAAGTGCCCCTCCTGCGGCGCGATGATCTTCCATCGTGATCTGGAAGAGAACCTGCATGTCTGCCAGCATTGCGGCCACCATATGCGGCTGGACCCGGCCCGCCGGCTGAAGATGCTGTTCGATCCGGGCTATCAGGTGATTGAGCTGCCGAAGGTGCTGGTCGATCCGCTGAAGTTCCGCGACCAGAAGCGCTATACCGACCGGCTGAAGGAAGCCCAGTCCAAGACCAACCGGCAGGACGCCATCGTCGTCGCCCATGGCAAGATCGACGGCCAGGGGGCCGTGGCGGCCGTGTTCGACTTTAACTTCATGGGTGGTTCCATGGGGATGGCGGTGGGTGAGGGGCTGTTGGCCGCCGCCAAGCTGGCCGTGCTGCAACAGGTGCCCTTGATCGCCATCCCGGCATCGGGTGGCGCGCGGATGCAGGAAGCCATCCTGTCGCTGATGCAGATGCCGCGCACCATCATCGCCGTGGAAATGGTGAAGGAAGCCGGCCTGCCCTATATCGTGGTGCTGACCGATCCCACCACCGGTGGCGTGACGGCCAGCTTCGCCATGCTGGGCGACATCCATATGGCGGAGCCGGGTGCCCAGATCGGTTTCGCCGGTGCCCGCGTCATTGAAAGCACCATCCGGGAAACGCTGCCGGAAGGGTTCCAGCGCTCCGAATATCTGCTGGACCATGGCATGGTTGACATGGTGGTGCATCGCAAGGAGCTGCGGGAAACCCTGGCCCGCGTCATCGATCTGCTGCGCCGGCCGGGGCCGGGGGCGGAGATCGTGCGGATGCCGCGCGGCGATGGGCCGGATCGTGGCGGGCCGTCCCGCAAGCCGGTCAGCATCAAGGGTGGTGCCGGCGCGCGATGATCAAGGCCGCCCCCATCGTGCCGGGCTCCCCCCGGCTGGAGGCGGTGCTGGAGCGGATGCGTCTCCTGCACCCCAAGGTGATCGACCTGTCGCTGGGCCGGATCGAGGGGCTGCTGGCCAAGCTGGGCAACCCGGAACGCCGGTTGCCGCCCATCGTGCATGTGGCCGGCACCAACGGCAAGGGCAGCACCGTCGCCTTCCTGCGCGCCATGGCGGAGGCTGCGGGCAAACGGGTGCATGTCTATACTTCTCCGCATCTGGTGCATTTTCACGAGCGTATCCGGCTGGCCGGCCGCTTCATCGCCGATGACCGGCTGGCCGACCTGCTGGAGAGGATCGAGCAGGTCAATGGCGGCGATCCGATCACTTTTTTTGAGATCACCACCGCCGCCGCCTTCCTGGCCTTTGCCGAGGCACCGGCGGACCTGCTGCTGCTGGAGGTGGGGTTGGGCGGACGCCTGGATGCCACCAATGTCATCCAGGCGCCCGCCGTCTCTGTGCTGACCCGCATCTCCATGGACCATATGCAGTTCCTGGGGGAGACGATTGAGGCCATCGCGGCGGAGAAGGCGGGCATCATTAAGCCCGGCTGTCCGGCGGTGGCGGGGCCGCAGGCCGATCCGGCGGTGACCGGTGTTTTTCAGGCCAGTGCTGACGCTGCCGGGGCGCTGCTGTCGCTGGCGGGGCGGGACTGGCGGGCGGAAGCGCTGGGCGCCGATGGCTGGCGTTATAGCGATCGTCACGGCACCCTGGACCTGCCCCTGCCGGGCCTGCCGGGGGCGCACCAGATCGACAATGCCGGCACGGCCATTGCCGCCACCCGGCATCTGCCCTTTGCCATTCCCGATGCGGCCATCCGCCGGGGGGTGGCGGCGGTGCAATGGCCGGCGCGACTGCAGCGCCTGCACCGGGGGCCGCTGGTGGAACTGCTGCCGGTGAGGTGGGAACTGCACCTGGATGGCGGCCATAATGACAGTGCCGGCCAGGTGCTGGCCCGCCATCTGGCCGCCTGGACCGCCGATGGCCGCAAGCTGGACCTGATCTTCGGCATGTTGGGCAGCAAGCGCCCGCTGGATTTCCTGGCCCCGCTGGCCCCTTACGTGCGCCGCCTGCGCGCCGTGGCCATTCCGGGGGAGGCTGCCAGCGTGACAGCAGAGGATGCCGCCGCTCTGGCCCGGCAGGCAGGGATAGAGGCATCATCCTGTCAGGATGTAGCCGGTGCGGTGGCGGAACTGACCGCCCTGGGGGCAGGGGAACCACCAGCCCGGCTGCTGATCTGCGGCTCGCTTTATCTGGCCGGGACGGTGCTGGCGCAGAACGGGTAGGGCGGCTTTCGCCCGCCCGGATCACACCGCCACATCCGCCTTGATCGGCGGGTGCGGGTCATAGCCCTCCAGCACGAAATCATCGATCCGGTAGCCATCAATGCTGTCCGCCTTGCGCGCCAGCGACAGGCGGGGGAAGGGGCGGGGGGCACGGCTGAGCTGTTCGCGCGCCGGGTCCAGATGGTTCAGGTAGAGATGCACATCCCCGCCCATCCAGACAAACTCACCCGGCTGCAAACCTGCCTGCTGCGCCAGCATCAATTGCAGGGCCACCGCCCCGGTGAAGTTGAAGGGCGCGCCCAGCAGCAGATCGCAGGAGCGTTGGAACATCAGGCTGTTCAGCTTGCCATCTGTCGTCACATGATACTGATAGACCATGTGGCAGGGCGGCAGGGCCATGTCCGGCACATCCGGCACGTTCCAAGCATGGAACAGCAGGCGGCGGCTGGCGGGGGTCTGTTTCAGCCCGTGGATCAGGGCCGCAATCTGGTCATGTTCACGCCCATCCGGCCCCAGCCAGCGCCGCCATTGCTTGCCATAGACGGGGCCGAGTTCACCCCAGCGGGCGGCGAACTCATCATCTTCGACAATGCGGCGTTCGAAATCGACCTGGGAGATTTCCTCCCCCGTGGCGCGGCGATAGGCCGCCAGCGGCCAGTCGGTCCAGATCGTCACCTTTTCCCGCAGCAGCGGCTGGATATTGGTGCCGCCGGTCAGGAACCACAGCATCTCCTTCACCGCCATCTTCCAATAGACCCGCTTGGTGGTCAGGATGGGGGCGGTACCGTCCGACAGGTCGAACCGGACCATGGCGCCGAAGCTGGACAGGGTGCCGACACCGGTGCGGTCCACCCGGCGGTCGCCCTTTTCCAGGATATGGGCCATCAGGTCGAGATACTGATATTCGGGATGGCGCATTGAAGGTCGGTTCCGTTGGCAGCGATATGCAGCAAGACCTGTTCATTAACGCGGCCCATCGCTAATGTCACCCCGTCACGCCTGCATCTTGGAGAAGCTGTCTTGTTGATTACCGTGATCGCCGCCGTCGCCCGCAACGGGGTTATCGGCCATCAGGGCCGGATGCCCTGGAAGCTGCCCAGCGACCTGCGCTTCTTCAAACAGGTCACCATGGGCAAGCCGATGATCATGGGCCGCAAGACCTGGGACAGTTTCGGCGGTAAGCCGCTGCCCGGTCGCCCGCATATCGTGCTGACCAAGGACGAGGCGTTTCAGGCCGAGGGCGCCATCGTCGCCCATGATATGGACAGCGCCATTGCCAAAGCCAGGCAACTGGCGGAAGAGGCCGGCGGGCAGGAGATCATGGTGATTGGCGGGGCGCAGATTTACGCCGCCTTCCTGCCCATCGCCGACCGGGTTTACCTGACCGAGATCGCCGCCACGCCGGAAGGGGATACGTTCTTCCCGGCATTTGACCGTACCGGCTATCTGGGGGAGGAACTGGGCACCCAGAACCCGGAGGAAGGCCGCCCGGCCTTCCGCGTCATGCGCTTTCA
This sequence comes from Niveispirillum sp. SYP-B3756, assembly GCF_009495745.1. Lineage (GTDB taxonomy): Bacteria > Pseudomonadota > Alphaproteobacteria > Azospirillales > Azospirillaceae > Niveispirillum. The sequence goes on along the minus strand of NZ_WIDQ01000001.1, from coordinate 227,578 downwards.
CAAGATGCGCAAACGCAATGGCTGAACTGCTGCCCTGGCAGTTTTTGACGGTGGAGAGCGGCCTGCTGCTGGCGGCCGCCTCCAGCATTCGTCTGGATGCGGCCGAACTGCACCGCCAGACCATGGCCGCCATCGCCGCTACCCCGCCGGAAGCGCGCAACCGCTATGGCAGCGAGGATGGCGACTGGACGGCGATCCCCCTGCTGCAAAATCCCGGCGCCTATGGCGATAACAAGCGCCTGCTACGTATGCCGGCGCTGGATCATCTGCCCCTGCTGGAAACGGCGGTGCTGTCCCTGCCGGGCTTGCAGGTGGAGGGATGCCATATCATCCGCCAGCCGGCGGGCGGTTATCTGCGTTGGCATTATGATAACCAGGCGCTGCACCTGTCCTTCGCCCGCTTGCTGCTGGCGGTACAGGTGCCGGATGAGGCTTTCACCTGGATCGGGCATGAGAGGCTGGCCTTTCCCGCCGGCACTTTGTGGACGGGGGATTTCTCCCAACCCCATCAAGTAGAGAACCCATCCGATCTGGACCGGCTGGTCATTGCGGTGGATGTCAGCACCAATGATATGGTGCGTTCATTGTTCCCGCCCGCACTCTATGCAGATGCCGCTGGGCGGCAATACCGGGCGCAGGAAGGTATCAATGCCCTGTTGGCGGCCCGAAACAGCTAGAATAGTCCCCGATACTGTTCCCTTGCCGCTGAAGCCTTTGTCATCATGCAACTGACCCCCATCCCCGACGATATCCTGCCCCAGGCCCTGGCCAGTCTTCGCGCCCATCTGTCACCCGACAGCTTGGCCCTGGCCGTGTTCGAGCGGATCGCAGCGACGCTGGATCTGGTGCCGCTGGGCGTGGATACGCCGGCACACCGGGCGGCGGGGGTGAAGCTGGCGCAGGATTTCGGCATCGGCACCATTGATGCGGAACCGATGGAAGCCTTCTCCTATGACGGGCAGTCCATCCGCACCCGGTCAGAGGCCTATGTGCTGATCCATGAGGTGGCGCATTGGCTGGTGGCCCCGCCGGAGCGGCGCGGCATGATCGATTTCGGCCTCGGCGCCGGCCCGGAATCGGGCCGGGTGGAGGAGGCCAACCGCGCCATCGCCGTGGATAAGGAGACCCAGATTGAGGAAGAGGCGCTATCCTCCCTGCTGGGCATCCTGTGGGAGGTGGAGTTGGCCCAACCGGCCATCCTGGCCTTTCTGGAACAGAACTGGCTGGAAGGCTGGGAACGCCCGGCGGGGTGCGCCGGCAATTTCATCAGCCATGTCGAATTGCTGCACCGCCGGGGTTTGATAGATGCCGACGGGCGGCCTTTCCCGCCCGAATCTGTCACCGGTGCGGTTCGCGCCGCAGCTTGATTGCGCATTTCCAGCGGCCCTTGCCGACCGGCCTTTTTGGTTGTTCCCTGATGTGAAAGAACGTCCAGGGAGGACAAGCATGAATGCCAGCACCAAGGGTCCGGCCATCCTGTCCATGATCGGCAATACGCCGATCATCCGGCTGACCCGCTTCGATACCGGCCCGTGTGAGCTGTATCTGAAGCTGGAAAATCAGAATCCCGGCGGTTCCATCAAGGACCGTATCGGCCTGCGCATGATTGAGGCGGCAGAGGCTGACGGGCGGCTGAAACCCGGCGGCACGGTGATTGAGGCGACGGCCGGCAATACCGGCCTGGGGCTGGCGCTGGTCTGCGCCGCCAAGGGTTACCGCCTGATCCTGGTGATCCCGGACAAGATGGCGGTGGAGAAGATCAACCATCTGCGGGCCCTGGGTGCGGAAATCCACATCACCCGGTCGGACGTGGGCAAGGGCCACCCGGCCTATTATCAGGATATTGCCGAACGGCTGGCCAGCGAAATCCCCGGTGCCTTCTATGTCAACCAGTTCGCCAACCCGGCCAACCCCCAGGCCCATGCCGATTGGACGGGGCCGGAAATGCTGCAGCAGATGGGCGGCGATATTGATGCCGTGGTGGTGGGGGTGGGCTCCGGCGGCACCTTCACCGGGCTGGGCCGCTTCTTCGCGGCGGCCAGCCCCAAGACGCAGATGGTGATCGCCGATCCCGCCGGCTCCATCATCGCCGATCTGGTGAACAAGGGGACACATGGGGAGCCCGGAAGCTGGGTGGTGGAAGGGGTGGGGGAGGATTTCGTTCCTCCCAATTGCGACCTGCAGCACGCCCGGGCCGCCTATACCGTCACCGACACGGAAAGCCTGAACGCGGCGCGCGACCTGCTGCGCAAGGAAGGCATCCTGGCCGGTTCCTCCAGCGGCACCCTGCTGGCCGCCGCGCTGAAATATTGCCGGGATCAGACGGAGAGAAAGCGCGTCGTCACCTTTGTCTGCGACACGGGCAACAAGTACCTGTCGAAAATGTTCAACGATGCCTGGATGGAAGACCAGGGCTTCACCCCCCGCGACCGCCACAATGACCTGCGCGACCTGATGACCCGCCGCTATGACAAGGGGCAGGTGGTGACGGTGGGGCCGGAAGACACGCTGCTGACCGCCTATAAGCGGATGCGGATCAGCGATGTCTCGCAATTGCCGGTGATGGAGGGCACGCGCGTCATCGGCATTCTGGATGAAAGCGACCTGCTGCTGCATGTGGAAAAAGACCCGGCCCGCTTCCGCGACAAGGTCTATACCGCCATGGTCAACCGGCTGGAAACGCTGCCCGTCACCGCACCGATGGCCGAACTGACCCGGCTGTTCGACCGCAATCTGGTGGCCATCATCATGGATGGCGACCGGTTCCTGGGCCTGTTGACCCGGGTGGACATGCTGAACCATCTGCGCCGGCAGATGAAGTAGGGGAGGGCAGGCGGGCTTCTTGCAAATACCTTGATATGCGAAACATATCCGATTGCGGATGGGTTTGGTGTTGGGTAGTTTGCCGACGCAAACAATCAAGCAAGAAGCCCCGTCATGCGCCGCCCCCTCCGATCCGCCGCCCTGTTCCTGTCGACCCTGGCCGGCACCCAGGCCCTGGCCGCTGAGCCGGCGGGCAATGTCGTCCGGCAGGCGGCCGATGCCTTTGGCCTGCGGGTTGGGACGGAATCCATCGGGCTTTATTCGCAATCGGCGGTGCGGGGTTTCAGCCCGGACGTGGCCGGGAATATCCGTCTGGAAGGTTTGTTCTTTCGCCCGGCTGGGGCCCTGACCGACCGGGCGGTGGACAGCACCAGCATCCGGGTGGGGCTGGGCAATATCGGCCAGCTTTTTCCCGCCCCCTCGGGCGTTGCTGATTTGACCTTGCGCGATCCGGGACAGGCCAATGGCTTGAACGCCACCCTTGCCCTTGATCCTTACCTGTCCCCCTATCTGGAACTGGACGGTGATCTGGCCAGCCCGGATGGTGTCTGGACGCTGGCCAGCGGGGTGGGGCTGTACCCGGATGATAATGGCCAGGCCGGCAATGATGCCCGCTATCTCACGGCGGCCTTCATTCCCCGCTGGCGCCCGTCCGACCGGCTGACCATTACCGGCCTGCTGGATATGGAATGGGGTCGGGATGAGGAGGCGACGCCCACCCTGCTGCCGCTGGACGGGACATTGCCGCCCCGCATCCGGCGTTCGCGCTTCATCGGTCAGCGCTGGGCCGATTATGATTTTGACAGCCGTAACCTGGGGCTGATCGTCGATGCCGCGCTGGCCGACGGTCTGGCACTGCGCAGCGGCCTGTTCCATTCCCGCCACAAGGTGGGCATGGACGCCTTTGCCCTGCTGGACGGCATTGATGCCACGGGGCAGGGTGACATGTGGGTGCTGATGTTCCCGCCAACGCAGAATGCCGTCTGGTCGGGGGAAAGTCAGCTTTCCTATGGCTGGTCCGGCCAGACGGCCCGTCAGACCCTGACCGCCAGCCTGCGCGGCCTGTCCAGCCGCGAACGGTCGGGCGGGGAGGTGGAGGTAGCGCTGGGCCCCTGGCGGGTGGATGAGGTGCGGGATGTGCCTGAGCCCGATCTGCTGTTCGACCAGCCGCAATCGCGCGATCAGGTGCGGCAATGGGCGGGCGGTGTTACCTGGCGGCTGGAATGGGCGGGGCGGCTGGATACGAGTGTCGGTGTGCAGAAGGCGCGCTATCGCAAAAAATCCCGCAACGGTGCCGATGCCCCGGCGCGTGGCAGCTCCGATCCCTGGCTTTACAACGCGCTGGTGGCCTGGCGCTTCGATGGCGATGTCACCGCCTATGCCAGCTATGCCAGGGGGCTGGAGGAGGCGGGATCACCGCCGATAACGGCGATCAACCGCAACAGCCTGCTGCCGGCGGTACTGACCACCCAGCGCGAATTGGGGGTGAAGCTGCCATTGGGGCCGTTGAACCTGACCAGCTCGCTGTTCGATGTCCGCCGTCCCTATGCCGGGTTGGATCGGGAAGATCGCTATGGCTTCCTGGGGGAGGTGCGGCACCGGGGGCTGGAGGCCTCCCTGACCGGCCAGCCGCTGCCGGACCTGTCGCTGGTGCTGGGGGCGGTGCTGCTGGACCCGGTGGTGACAGGGCCGGAGGTGAGGGAAGGGCTGATCGGGCATCGCCCGGTGGGGCAACGCCGGCTCCATTGGCAGGCCAGCCTGGATTACACCCCACCGGGATGGGAAGGCGGCTCGCTTGATCTGGTCATTGATCATCGCGGGGCCACCACGGCCCGGCGGGACAATCTGGCCGATGCGCCGGCCATCACGGTGGTTGATCTGGGGCTGCGCCAGGAACTGGCTTTGCTCGGCCAGGATGCCACCCTGCGCGCCCAATTGTTGAACCTGTTCAACGCGGATGGCTGGGAGGTGGTGGATGATGGTGAATATAGCGCCATTGATCGCCGGGCGTGGCGCGTCGCGCTCAGCACCCGCTTCTGATCTTCGTCAAAGCATCGGCTGTCGATCCGTCATATGCTGGGGTAATTGTTTCCCCAGCATGTCGGAGCCAGCAGATGATCGATATCCCCGCCGATTTGGACCATGCCCATGTGGAGATCGCCGGCGCCAAGGTGAAGCGCTTCGATACGCTCTGGTCGGAGGGCGGGCGGGAATGGCGCTGCGCCTATGAATTGCTGGGCACCGTGCGTGTCTGTGCGGAGGTGCCCAGCATTGTCGGCAAGAATACGGAGATCATTCTCTCCAACCATGCCATGAATAATGCCCTGCGCTCCTATAACCTGACGGTGCACGGCGATACGGTGCTGTTCGCCGTGCATGTCAGCGACCAGATCATCCATGATCTGGAAAAATACTATCTATCCAAGCTGGCACGGGCCTTCGACCTGCGGCTGCACCTTGTCTGTTCCGATGCCCAGGCCCGGCTCTTCTCCCCCATCGGGCTGCAGATGTCGCCGGTTCTGTTGCCGATATGATCGGATGACCCGATCAGTTGGTGCAGGGGCGTGCCTGTGACCGGCAACATGTTCCGGGCAATGGCCTCCAGGTGGCGTGATCCACCCCTCCCCTGGTATGGTTCGCCGCCGGTCACCCAATCACCCGCTCACTGCGGAAGCGGCAATCCTGTTCGCTGGCATAGGGGGCCAGCCGCTCGGCCATCAGGCGCATCATACCGTCATTGCCGTTGAAGGTTTCAAACCGGGCCGGGTGGTCCGGCCCGTAGTGCCGGGCCTGCAGTGCCGCTGCTTCATAGAGACCGCGGATCATCCAGCCGCAGCGGCGCAAGGGGGCGATGGTGAAACCGGATGTGTAATGGATGCAGTCCAACTGCCGGTTCCGTTCCCCGATGATCCAGCCCACCACCCGGCCATGGTGGCGCAGCAGCAGGCTGACCTCCGGGTCGGCGTGCGACAGCATCCAGTCCTGCAGGGTCAGCCGTTCCTCCACCTGCCCGCTTTCATGCAAGGCGGCCAGTTCATCCCGGTCGGCCTGGGTACGGTCGGCCCACAGGCTGTGGCTGTATCCATCGCGGTCCTGCCGATCGAACAGGGCTTGCCAGTGCGGGCGGATGGCATTGGTGAAGCCGGCGGGGCCCGTGAGGCGGATTTCCGCCAGCGCCGGTGCGGACCAGCCGGCGCGGCGCAACAGCGCCGCAAATGCCGGCACATCGCGCATCCGGTTATTGTGGAAACAATAAAGCCGGGTGAAACCAGCATCGCCGGCCATCCCCGCCACCCCGTCCAGCAGGGCCAGACCGATGCCATGCCGGCGCAGCGAAGGGGCCACCATGATGGACAGCAGCCGCGCCTCGCCCTCCCACATGCCTTCCACCAGGGCCAGCCCGGCCGGCATGTCGCCGGCATGGGCGGTGACGGCAAAGCAATTGCCGGCGATGGGGGTGCCCGTCGGCTGTGGCCCGATCAGGTTTTCCAGCAGCACGGGGCGATATCGGGGATAGGTCAGCGCGGCAAAGCCGGCCAGGGCACCGGCCATATCCGGTGCCGGCCAGTGGGTGAGGCGCACCCCGGCAGGCCCTGTCACTGTTTACCCTGGCCGTACTGGCTGCCCCCGGCAGAGACCAGTTCCAGCTCGTGATCCGTCAGCTCATCATCATTGGCGATGGCGATGAAGGAGGTGAGGTCGCTTAACACCAGTTCCACATCGGCGGGCTGGATGGAAAGGCCGCTGGCCGCCGCCTCCCGCAGCACGGCGGCGATCAGGGCCGCATCATCCGGGCAGGCGAACAGGCGGCGCATCAGCGCGTCATTTTCCCGGATCTGGCGATAAAAGGCGACCAGCACTTCCTCGGTCATTCACCCATCCCCTTGCCCCTGTTTCCCATCATGGGTTTAACCGACAGAGGGTATCCGCGTCTTTCTCTCACTGCCGCTCATGTCGGTTGGGCCTTTGATGTTGCTGCTGGTACCGGCGGCGACCAGTTCCAACTCATCATCGCTCAACTCATCGTTGGCGGCAGCGTCGATCAGGCTGTCCAGCCGGGCGCTGATGTCCGCCGCCGGTACGGTCAGGCCCAGGCGGATGGATTGCGCCTGGATGGCGGCCAGCAAGGCGGCCTTGTCCTCAGCACTGGCGCTCAATTGGGCGAACAGGCCGGCATCGGCGCGGATGGCGGCTTCCAGGCGGGCAAGGTCGGTCATGTCAGGGGTTCCGATTTGATGTTCTGACGGACAGGATGCAGCGGCGGCCCCGACCCCGCCAACCAGGGGTGGGTTTGCCTGCCCGGCAAATCACTATGCGCGGGCGTAGCGCGCCCGCCCGGCAGATCGACAAGCCGCCCGCATCCGCCTATCACCATCGCGGATGGGTGGGGGATTGTGGCGGACCATGGGGCGGGGCTGGCGGCATTGGTTCAGGTATTGCGTGCGGGTGCCGCCCATCCGGCAGCGCCAGGACAGCGAATGCGCCGTGGCCGCCCTGGCCATGATCCTGGCCCATTATGGCCAGCCGGTGCCGATGGAACGGCTGCGCCAGGAAACTGGCGTGTCGCGCGATGGCTGCACGCTGGCCACCATCGCTGCCACCGCGCGGCGTTTGGGCTTCACGGTGCAAAGCTATTCGCGTGATGGAGACGGGCTGGCGGCGCTGGGCTTCCCCCTGCTGGTGCAGCTGGATTTCAACCATGCCGTGGTGGTGGAGGGGGTGGAGGCTGACCGGGTGCGGGTCTGCGATCCAGCGCAGGGGCCGCTATCCCTGGACCGGGCAGAGTTTGACGATCGTTTCACCGGCATCGTGCAATGCATCCGCCCCGGCCCCGATCTGCCAGCGACCGCCCCGCCACCGCCCGGCTGGGCGCGCGGATTGTGGGGCTGGCTGGCGCCCGTGCGCGGCTGGCTGCTGCTGGCATTGCTGTTGACGCTGGCGGGGTGGGCGGCGCTGGGCTGGGCGGTGGCCGGGGCGGCCCCCGGCTGGCTGCTGCCCGGTCTGGGCTTGCTGTGGCTGCGCCTTGGCCTGCTGCGCCATGCCGGGGCAAGGGCGGCGGCGGCCACGCGGGCAACGCTGATCCGACGACTGGCGGAACAACCCGCCCGCTTCTTCACCTATCGCCTGCCGCCGCTGCTGGCCCAGCAGATGGAAGCGCCCGACCGGCTGGCCCAGCGGTTGGCAGGGGTGGCGGGGGTGGCGCTGCTGGATGGGCTGGGGGCACTGCTGCCGCTGGTCCTGCTTTGTCAGCAGGCCCCGGCTGCGGCGGCGCTGGCGGTGGTGGGGTTCCTGGCCACGCTGGGGCTGCTGGCTTGGGCGCAGCTCTCCCGTCTGGCACCGGGGCGGGTGCTGCGGCGGTTCGGCCGGGGCATGGTGATGCTGCCGGCGGATAGCCTGATCCATATCACGCCCTTGAAACTGGCCGGGCGGCTGCGTCAGCGGCTCGCCACCCTGGCCGCCGGCATGGCCCAGCGGATCAGCGCCCGCCAGCGCGTTTCCTGGCGCACCTTGCCGCCGCTGCTGGCCCCGCTGCTGATGCTGGGGGCGGTGCATTTGGCGGGCGGCACGGAGGCCGTGGCGCTGGGTCTGTTGCCGGCGCTGGCGCTGCTGCGGCTGGTGCAGGTGGCCGATGATCTGGGTGGCTGGGCCGATGAGCTGGCGGCTATTGCCGATCTGTCGGCCACCCCGGCGGTAGCAGGGGCAACGGCCCCGCCGACCCTTCAACCCGGCCTGACGGCGACGGGTCTCGCCTTCGGCCACCGACCAGGGGCCACCCCGCTGTTCCGTGGGATTGATCTGGTGATCCCGCCGGGGGCGCAGGGGGGGCTGACCGGTGGGCCGGGGGCCGGGTGCAGCAGCCTGGGCCGGCTGCTGGCCGGCCAGATGCAGCCCTGGCAAGGGCAGATTGCCGGGCCGGAACGCCGGCTGATCATCGATGCGGCCAGCCCCTTCCTGGCCGGCAGCCTGCGGGACAATCTGACCCTGTGGAACGCCACTATCCCCGAAGAAGCGGTTGAAAATGCCCTGCGGCTGGCGGAGGCCTGGACCCTGGTGCAGGCGCGCGGCGGGCTGGACCAGCTTGTTGAGCAGGGAGCCCCCGGTTTCAGCGGCGGGGAGCGGCGGCGGCTGATCCTGGCCCGTGCCCTGCTGCACCGGCCGGGCCTGCTGGTGCTGGATGGTTTGTTCGACAGTCTGGATCTGGCGCTGGAACGCCGCATCCGTGCCAATCTGGCGGGGGTGGGGCTGACCGTGCTGGTGATCAGCCACCGCGCCGCCACGCTGGCCGGCGGTGATACCGCCTGGGAACTGACAGCACAGGGGCTGCAACCCTGGCAGCCGCTGACGGATGAAGCCGGGCCGCCGGTTGCAAACCCGCCGGTTTCCGCCCTGCCGCCCTTGCAGCCCGCCCCCGCCGAACCCGCCCTGGCGGCGGCCCTGGCGCGGGTGGCCCGCCATTTGGGCCGAACCGCCCCGGTAGGGGCGGGGGAGCTGGACGATCTGGCCCGCGATGCCGGCCTGCTGCTGCGCCGGGTACGCTTGACCGGCCCATGGCAGAGGCTGGATGGCCCGCCCCTGTTGATGGCGATGCCGGATGGCGCGGCGCGGGCCCTGGTGGCGCACCCGTTGGGGGGCTATCGCCTGCTGGGTGCGGGGGGAAAGCGGCAAGCGCTGCCCACCGACCTGCCGGGGGAGGCGGTGGCCGTGCTGCCCTTGGTGGAGCTGCGCGGCGGTGCCGCTGCGCTCGCCTGGGCCGGCCTGCGCCTGGGCGGTGGGGAGGGGCTGGCCGGGTTTGCTGCCATGCTGGGGGCCGGCGGGCTGGTGCTGCTCGCGGGCGGGGTGCCGGTGGGGCCGGGGCTATGCCTGCTGGCGGCGGCGGGGTTGTTCTTCGCCTGGGGCTGGGGCCTGCGTGACCGGGCGCTGGCGCGCGGGCTGGCCGGGGTGCATCTGGCCCTGTGGTACCGGCTACTGCGCCTGCCCGCCGCCTTCCTGCACCGGCAATCGGCGGCGGTGCTGGAAGGGCGGCTGGACAGTCTGGATGATATCGTGACGCTGGGGCCGGCGGCGCTGTGGGCCGGCGGGCTGGGTCTGGCGCTGCTGGCGTTGGGGGGCTTCTCCGGGGCCTGGATGCTGGCCTTGCTGCCCCCGGTGGCAGCACTGGGCTGGCTGACGGCGCGGGGCTGGGTGGGGCTGCGCCAGCAGATGGCCGGCGATCAGCATTTTCTGGCCGCCTGTCTGGCGGATTTCCCCGCCCTGCGCCAGATGGGGGCCGGGGCTGGCTTGCTGGCCCGCTGGGGCACGCGGACAGAGCAAGCCCTGGCCCGGATGCTGGTTTTGGCCCAACGCCGCCCGCTGGTCTGGCTGGCGGGGCTGGGGCTGGCGGGGTTGGCCCCGCCCGGCATGGCCGTACCGCTGGCGGGCGCGCTGCTGGTGGTGGAGGCGGCGTGGCGGCTGGCCCTGCTGGGGCCGGCGGTGCAGGCGGCGGCCCCGCTGCTGACCCCGGTGCCAGAGGCCGGTCTGGCCGATGATCGCAGCCTGCCGCCGCCGCGGCGGGTGGAACTGGCCGACATGCATTTCCGCTATCCGGGTGCCGCCCGCCCAGCGCTGACGGGTGTCAGCCTGTCGCTGGCGGCGGGCCAGGTGGTGGGGCTGACGGGCCCGTCCGGCGGCGGCAAGACCACCCTGCTGCGCCTGCTGCTGGGCCTGGAAATGCCTGATCAAGGTGATTTGCGGGTGGATGGCGCGCCCTGCACCCCGCAGCGGCTGTTTGCATTGCGGCGGCATATGGATGTGGTGGAACAGGATATGCGCCTGCCGCTGGCCACCGTGCGCCACCATCTGACCGGCGATAATCCCCGCCCGCTGGAGGAGCTGGAAACCGTCCTGCGGCTGGTGGGGCTGTGGGAGATGGTGGCGGCCCTGCCGATGGGGCTGCAATCCCTGCTGTCGGAGGCGATGCTGGGCGCGGGGGAGGTGCAGCGCCTGCATATCGCCCGCTGCCTGTTGACCCGTCCCCGCCTGTTGATCCTGGATGAGGCGACAACGGCGCTGGATCAGGCGACGGAGGCGCGCGTGCTGGCCGCCTTGCGGGAAGCCGGCTGTGCCTGCCTGCTGGTCAGCCACCGGCCGGAAAGTCTGGCCCTGGCCGACCGGGTGTTGCGGCTGGAAGCTGGAAGGCTGGTGCCATGACCAATCCCCCCCAAAAACGCCCCCTGTTCCGCGCCCAGGCGCTGGACCGGCTGACCACGCCGGACCGGATGGATCAGCCGCTGCTGCTGGCCCGCCCGCGCCATGGAATGCTGCTGGCGGCGTTGGTGCTGCTGGTAATGGGAATAGGATGGGTTGGGTTTGGCTGATGTTCGTTTCAGTTTTTCAGGCGTTTAATGTCTGTCTGGAACGTTTTTATTCATTATCAAGATCTTACTGTATCCTCACCGTCACCCCGGCGAAGGCCGGGGTCCAGTTTCGAAGAGCAAAGCGCCTGTGGCCCCTGGACCCCGGCCTTCGCCGGGGTGACGGTGTGAGTGATGAATGACGGTGACATGAGTGAATGGAATGCATTGAAAAATAACAATGCATTCTCTCAACCCCCGCCCCCTATTCCTCCACCCCGCCATTCTGGTGCCGGCGGGGCGGTTCGCCGAAATGGTTGCGGTATGCGGTGATGAAGTTGTTCACGTGGGTATAGCCCACCTGCCAGGCGATGGTTTTCAGCGGCAACTGGTCATCGAACAGCAATTGCCGACCCTTTTCCAGCCGGGCATTGCGCAGGCATTCAAAGACGGTGGCGCCATAGAGCGCGCGGAACCCCTCGTTCAGCCGCTTCTCGTTCAGCCCGGCGGCACCAGCCAATTGGCGCAGAGAGGGAGGCTTGGCCAGATCGGCCAGCAACATGCCATGCGCCGCCATGATCTGCGCCTGTTCGCGGCGTGACAATCCATGATGGTCCATGGCCGGCTGCTGCAATTCCGCCATGGCCAGCGCCAGATATTCCAGCCCCTTGGCGTGCAGCATCACATCGCGCAGGGGGGCCGCCTCCGACGTGGTTTCCAGCATCCGGTCCACCACGCGCAGGCACTGGTTGCCGGCGGGGCGGCTGTCCAGGCCCTGGGCGGCATCGGCCCCCAGGGTGCGCATCAGCGGCGCATCAATATGCAGCATGGCCCCGCGCACCGCCTCGCCCGCGCAAACGGACAGCAGCGGGCCGTCACCCTGAGGGGGCAGGTGGTGCAGATGGCCGGCCGGCAGCGGCCCGTTGCCCCCGCCCTGCGTCAACAGCACCTGGCCTTGCACCAGCGCCAGCAGATGACACGCCCCACCCGTATCGCCGGCGGGCAGGCTGGGGGCGATTTCCGCCGCCGTCGCCGCCGTGAAATCCAGCAGGGTGACGGAAAGGCCCGGACGCAGGCCAAGATTTTCCAGTCGCCCATCCAGGCGACCGGTGGTCAGCAGCAAACCGCAAAGGGACGGCGCAGCGCCATCACCGATCAACCACGTCTGATCCACCCGGTCAGCCCCGTCCTTGTCCGATCCGAAGGGGTGCGATGGGTGGTCATATGGTTAACGCCAGCCCATTCCCCTTGGCGCCATTAACCGGCTGGCGGCCCCTGGCAGCAAGCCGCGAACGCGCAAGTTCAACCACCATTGAGGAAGGGGGCTTGTTAACCTTTCTGGGGGGTACTGCCCCTTCCATCGCACTGCCGCATCATGTTTGGTAGCCCTTAAGAAACCGCCCCGCGGGCGGCAGGATGTAGGACGCGCGTAATGTCGGTGCAGATATTCCGGAAGGCGGCGCTGGATCGGATCGCCTCGCCCGAACAGTTGGACCTTGCCTGCGGCATTGTCGATATCCGCGCGCGTGTTGCTCTGGGCGGGCTGCTGCTGGCGGCGGCGGCAGTGATCGGCTGGGGATTCGCCGGCACCATCCCCACCGAAGCCCCCGGCCAGGGGTTGTTGGTGACGCAAGGCGGCCGCGTGCTGCCGGCCATGGCCAGTGCCAGCGGCACGCTGGCCGGCGTGCGCGTGGCCGTGGGCGACATGGTGACGGAAGGCCAGCCGCTGGCCAGCCTGACCCAGCCGGAAACCGACCTGTCATTGAAGAATGCCCGTGCGCAACTGGCCGAAAAGCAGGCGGAACTGGATAAGCGCACCCAGGGTCTGGCGGGGGAGGCGGATGTCCGCCGCCGCAACCTGGACCAGCGCCGCACCGCGCTGAACCAGGCCGCCGACAGCGCGATGAGCCGCATCCGCTTCCTGGAACAGCAATTGGCGGGCCGGCGCGACCTGTTGAAACAGGGTTATGTCACCGCTGCCCAGGTGCAGGAGGTGCAGCAGGCGCTGGAGGAGGCGCAGCGCGCCTTGGCGGAAAACCGCGCCGAACAGATCAATCTGGATGCCCAGACCGTCCAGATGAAAATGGAGCAGGAGCGGGAGCGTGCCCAACTGGAAACCGGCATTGCCGATCTGAAGCGCCGCATCGGGGAGCTGGAATTGCAGTTGCAAACCACCTCTGTCGTGCGGGCCCCGGCCAGCGGGCGGGTGACAGAGGTGAAGGTGGGCCAGGGCACCCTGATTTCCGCCGGCACGCCCGTGGTGAATGTGGAAAGCACCGGCCAGTCGCTGCAAGCGGTGCTGTACATCCCCACCGCCGACGGCAAGCGCGTCGCACCGGGGATGGAGGTGCGCATCGCCCCTGCCATGGTGAAGAAGGAGGAATTCGGCACCCTGATTGGCCGGGTTTCCAGTATCTCCGCCTATCCCGCCACGGAAGGCGGCATGGCCGCCGTGGTGCAGAATGAAGGGCTGGTGCGGGAATTCGCCAAGAAGGGCGCGCCCTATGAGGCGCGGGTGGACCTGATCCCGGCCGACACCCCCTCCGGCTTCCGCTGGACCTCCGGCCAGGGGCCGGATATCGCGCTGACCAGCGGCACGCTGGTGGCCGCCGAAATCACCGTGCGCCGCCAGCGCCCGGTGGAACTGGTGCTGCCCTTCTTCCGCAAGCTGCTGGGCACCGAACCGTGAGCCAGTCGCCGGAGAAACAGCCAGCGCCGGACAAGGCAGCGGCCAAGCGCAAGCCCGGTGCCCGCCGCGCCAGGGTGCCCACCATCCTGCAGATGGAATCGGTGGAATGCGGGGCGGCCTGTCTGGCCATGGTGCTGGCCCATCACGGGCTGTGGGTGCCGCTGGAGGAATTGCGCCTGGCCTGCGGCGTCTCGCGCGACGGGTCCAAGGCCTCCAACCTGCTGCGCGCGGCCCGTACCTTTGGCTTCACCGCCAAGGGCTTCCGCAAGGAACCGGCGCAATTGCCGGACCTGCCGGTGCCCGCCATCATCCATTGGAACTTCAACCATTATGTGGTGCTGGAAGGCATCCGCGATGGCTGGGCCTATATCAACGATCCGGCATCAGGCCCGCGCCGGCTGCCGCTGGGGGAACTGGACGAGGCGTTCACCGGCGTGGTGCTGGCCTTCAGCCCCAATGAGAACTTCCGCCCCGGCGGGCAGCGCCCCCGTATCTGGGACCAGATCAAGGGGCATCTGACCCATTCCTGGGGGCCGCTGGCGGTGATTGCCGGCTTTTCCATGCTGCTGGTGCTGCCGGGCATTGTGCTGCCGGGCCTGTCCAAGACCTTCATTGATGCTGTGCTGGTGAACCAGCGGCAGGATTGGGTGGCCCCGCTTTGCCTGGGCGTGGCGCTGGCCGGCACCATGCAGGGGCTGCTGACCTATTTCCAGCAGCGGCAATTGACGATGCTGCGCACCAAATTGGCCCTGACCCTGGCCACGCGCTATCTGTTCAATCTGCTGGCCCGGCCCATGCATTTCTTCAACCAGCGCATGGCGGGCGATCTGGCCAACCGGGCGGCGGCGGTGGATCAGGTGGCCGAACTGCTGTCGGGCAGCCTGGCCACCAATATTTTCAACCTGACCGCCGTGCTGTTCTATGGGCTGGCCATGGCCGCCTATGACCCGTTGCTGGCCTTGATCGCCGTGGCGCTGGTGCTGGGCAATATCGCCGTGCTGAAACTGGCCGAACGCCGCCGCGTGGACCTGAGCCGCAACCGTGCGGCGGAGGAAGGCAAGCTGATGGGTGCCACCGCCATGCTGATCGGCGGCATTGAAAGCATCAAGGTTGGCGGGCTGGAAGGCGATGTTTTCGGGAAATGGAGCGGGTATCAGGCCCGCCTGCTGGCCACCGGTCAGGCGCTGGGCCGGCTGGATGTGTCGCTGGGGGTGATCCCCACATTGCTGACGGCCCTGTCCACCGCCGCCTTGCTGGGGGTTGGCGGCTGGCGGGTGATTGATGGCAGCCTGACCGTGGGCTCACTGGTGGCGATTCAGGCGCTGATGGTCAGCTTCACCACGCCGATCAACGGGCTGGTCACTCTGGCCGGACAGTTGCAGACCATTCGCGGCGATCTGGACCGTATTGCCGATGTGGTGGGGGCTGGCAGCACTGTGGCCGTGGCCGAAGCGCCACGGCCCCTTGCCGCTCTGCCGGAACGGCTGTCGGGCCGGCTGGAACTGCGGGACATTTCCTTCGGCTACAGCCCGTGTGACCCGCCGCTGGTGGAAGATCTGTCGCTGGTGGTGGAGCCGGGGCGGCGCGTGGCGCTGGTCGGTGCCTCGGGCAGTGGTAAATCCACCGTGGGCCGCATGGTCTGCCGCCTGCTGCGGCCCTGGGGCGGGGAGATTTTGATCGATGGCGTGGCGCTGGATGATATCCCGCCCGACCTGTTCGCCCAGACCGTGGCCTATGTCGATCAGGATGTTTTCCTGTTCGGCGGCACGGTGCGCGACAACCTGACCCTGTGGGATGCCACCGTGCCGGAAGCCGCCCTGACCCAGGCGCTGAAGGATGCGGAAATCCACGCCGAAATCAGCCTGCGCCCCGGCCATTATGACAGCGCCGTGCTGGAAGGTGGCCTGAACTTCTCCGGCGGGCAGCGCCAGCGGCTGGAAATCGCCCGCGCCCTGCTGCGCGATCCGGCCATTCTGGTGCTGGATGAGGCGACGGCGGCGCTGGACCCGGTGACGGAAAAAGCCATCGACGACAATATCCGCCGCCGGGGCTGCACCTGCCTGATCATTGCGCACCGGCTGTCCACCATCCGCGACTGTGACGAGATTATCGTGCTGGAGCGTGGGCGGGTGGTGCAGCGGGGCAACCATGCTTCCCTGGTGGCCGAAGGCGGCCCCTATGCCGCCCTGTTGAATGCGGAGGGTGCATGAGCATCCCATCTTCCCGCCCGCTGGACCCCGTTTCCCGCGTCACCCGCCTGCCGCAGCCACTGCGCGCCGATCAGCCTTTGTGTCTGGGGGAGATGGCGGAGCCGCTGCGCGTGGTGGCCGGCTTTGTCGATCTGTTCGCGGTGGCGATGCGGGACGGCCGGCATGTCGGCCGCCGCCGCGCCGTGGCCCGCCTGTCCGCCGGGGATTGTTTCTGGCCGGTGCCGCGCGCCCTGGATGAACGCGGGGATGGCTTGGGCCTGATCGCCGTGGGCGGGCTGGGGGCCCAGGTGGAGGCGCTGGGCGATGCGCCGGCGCTGGCCGATATCGACCATTGGCTGCGCGCCATCCTGCCGCCGGCCCCACCGCCGGCCAAGACCGCCAGCATCCTGGCCCCTGGCCGGCATGATCTGGCGGCGGGGGACGTTGTGGCCATCCAGCCCGGCCAGGGTTGCTTGTGGCTGGTGCGGGAGGAAGGGTTGCTGGCGCTGCCCGATGGGGCGGGGGTGCGTGATGTGCCGGTGCCGCTGGTGGCGGGGCGCTGGGTCTCCGCCGATGGCACGGCGCGCCTTGCGCTGCGCACCAGCCGGGAACTGGCCGATGCCGGGCTGCTGGTGCCAGCCTTGGCCGCCGCCCATGCCGCCCTGTTGCGCCAGATTGCCCAGGCGCTGGATGCGCGTGCCGCAGATGAAACGGCCCAGGCCCGCCAGCGGGGTGAACTGTCCCGCCAGGGCATGGAGGCCGCCTTCGGCACGCTGGTGGACCTGATCCAGCCCGGCAGCCGGCTGGCCGCCCCGGAACGGGTTCTGCCGGGTTGGGAGGCAGGCGCCCTGGTCCGCCGCATCGCCCAGTCGCTGGGGTTGGAACTGCCGCCCCCCGCCCATGCCGGCAAGGATGGCCATCCGCCCGATCTGGCCCAGGCGCTGGCCGCCGCCCGGCTGCGCCAGCGTGGCGTGCTGCTGCGGCTGGGTTGGTGGCGGCAGACGGGCCTGCCCATGGTGGCGCGGCTGGCCGAGGGGGATCGCCCGGTCGCCCTGCTGCCGCAAGGGAACGGCTATGTGCTGTGGGATGCGCTGGCCGGCACATCACAGCCGGTCGATGCCACCCTGGCGGAAAAGCTGAACCCGCAGGCCCAGGCGATCTATGCCGCCCTGCCATCGCGCCCGGTGGGGCTGGGCGACATGATCCGTCTGGGCCTGCATGGCACCGGGCGCGAACGGCTGGCCATTGCGCTGCTGGCGCTGGGCGTGGCGCTGATCGGCCTGCTGACGCCGGTGGCCAGTGGCCTGATCGTGGACAAGATCGTGCCCACGGCGGCGGGTGATCAGCTTTTCCTGCTGGTGCTGGCCCTGGTGGTGGCGGCCATCAGTTCGGCGGCCCTGGATTACAGCAAAACCCATGCGGTGCTGCGGCTGCAAAGCGGCATCGACTTGAAAATGCACGCCGCCGTGATCGACCGGCTGCTGCGGCTGCCGGCGGGGTTTTTCAAACGTTATACGGTGGGCGATCTGGCCGACCGCGCCATGGGCATCGCCACCATCCGGGAGATGCTGGCCGGTGCCGCCCTGTCCAGCCTGCTGGGTGGGGTGATGTCGCTGGTCAGCCTCGGGATGCTGTTCTTCTATTCGGTGAAGCTGGCTTTGGTGGCCTTGCTGCTGGTGGCCCTGTCCTTATCGGTGACGGTGGGGTTAAGCCTGCTGCAACTGCGCCATGAACGGCAGGAAGCGCGCACCCGTGGCATTGCCGAAGGGCTGGTGCTGCAATTCATCACCGGGGTGGCCAAGCTGAAGGTGGCGGCGGCGGTGGACCGCGCCATCATGTTCTGGATGCGCCGCTATGGCGCGCAACGCCGGTTCGATATTGCCGGCCAGCGGCTGGCCCGGATGCAGACCGTGTTCCAGGCCGCCTTCGGCCCGCTTTCCACCGTGGCACTGATGGCCGGCGTGGTGCTGATCGCCAAAGGCGTGATGGCCGAACAGGCGGTGCAGGCCCTGGCGGGGGTGGAAGGCAGCGGCAATGCCACCGCCATGCAGGCCGGTGGCTTCATCGCCTTCTTCACCGCCTTTGGCCAGTTCCAGGGGGCGATGACCCAATTGGTGGGTACGCTGACCCGGCTGCTGGGGGTGTTCCCCATCTGGGAACGGTCGCGCCCGCTGCTGGAAAGCCCGCTGGATGATGTGGCCGATGGGGAGGATGCCGGGCGGCTGGGCGGCGGGGTGGAGTTTTCCGGCGTCAGTTTCAGCTATGCGCCCGATCTGCCGCCGGTGCTGGATAATTTGTCCTTCAGCATCCGGCCGGGGGAGTTTGTTGCCATTGTCGGCCCGTCCGGCGGGGGCAAATCCACCATCCTGCGCCTGCTGCTGGGGCTGGACCGGCCCCAGGCGGGCGAACTGTTCTTCGATGGCCGCCCGATGAGCCGACTGACGCCCGACAGCGTACGCCGGCAGATCGGCACCGTGCTGCAGAATGGCCGGCTGATGGGGGGCTCCATCCTGGACAATATCGTCGGTGCCTCTGCCGCCCGGCTGGAAGATGCCTGGGCGGCGGCGCGGCAGGTGGATCTGGCCGATGATATCAAGGCCATGCCGATGGGGATGCATACGGTGCTGACGGAGGGCGGGGGCACCCTGTCCGGCGGGCAGCGCCAGCGCCTGATGATCGCGCGCGCCCTGGTGCGTCAGCCCCGCCTGCTGCTGCTGGACGAGGCAACCAGCGCGCTCGACAACCGCACCCAGGCCGCCGTGATGCGGTCCCTGGAAAAGCTGGATGTGACGCGGGTGATGATCGCGCATCGGCTTTCCACCATCGAACGGGTGGACCGTATCCTGGTGATCGAACGGGGCCGTCTGGTGGAACAGGGCCGTTTCGCCGAGCTGATCGCCCAGGATGGTGTGTTCGCGGCACTCGCCCGCCGACAGATGCTGTGACGAGACCCGTTCCCCCGAACCCCATGACATTGGTAAGGAAATCCCATGCGCAAGGTGCTCTATATCCTGGGTCAGCTGGACGATATGGATGTGGATTGGATGGCCCGCCATGGCCGCCGCCGCCTGGTGGCGCCGGGTGATCTGCTGGTGCGGCAGGGGGAGCCCTCGCCGCACCTGTTCATCGTGCTGGATGGCCGCATGGAGGTGACGGTGAAGGGTATCGGCGCCGTCGCCAGCCTGGGCGCGGGGGAGATCATCGGCGAACTCTCCTTCGTTGACAGCGCCCCGCCCTCGGCCTCCGTTGCCGCTGCCACGGCGGGGGCGGTGCTGATGCTGGAAAAGCAGTTGCTGGCGCGGGAATTGGCCCGCGACACCGGCTTTGCCATGCGCTTTTACCGCGCCATCGCCCTGTTCCTGGCCGACCGGTTGCGCAGCACCGTGCGCCGCATGGGCTATGGCGAAGGGGCGGCGCTGGATGAAAACGAAGTCCAGGGCGATGAACTGGATGAGGGGCTGCTGGACACCGTCTCGCTGGCGGGCGACCGGTTCGACCGGCTGCTGAGAACCCTGTCGCAGGCCGCCTGACCGTCAGGCGTCCGGATATGCGGCCAGCAGCCGCTCTGCGGTGGCCAGATCGTCCGGGGTGTTCAGGTTCAGGAACGGGTCCAGCGGCATGTCCGGCCAGTCCACGAAGCTTGGCTGATGCCGCCCCGCCCATTGGCCGACGCGACGCAGCCCTTCCACCAGCAGGGCTGCACGCAGATCATCGCGCAGCGCCACCGGCCACAGGCCGACCACCGGGTGGCTGTGTGCGCTGCCATCGGCCGCTGCCGTGCGCGCCAGTGCCACCCCATCGCCCGCCGCCAGCGCCAGCCGGCTGGCCAGATCGTGCGGCAGAAAGGGGCAATCGGCCGGAACGCTGAGAACATGGCGGGCGGCCGGCTGCATCCGTTCGGCCCATTCCAGCACCGCCAGCAGGCCTGCCAGCGGCCCCGGCTGATCTGGTGCCGTATCGGGCACCACCGTCACTCCCCACAGTTCCGCGATCCCGGCAAAGCGGGCCGGATCGCCGTTGGCATTCAGCACCAGGCGGCCCACCTGCGGGGCCAGCCGGCGGGCGACGTGGGCCAGCAGGGGACGCCCTGCCAGCCCGGTCAGTGGCTTGTCGCCCCCCATCCGCCGCCCCTGCCCACCGGCCAGGATGGCTCCGATGATGCCTGTGTCCGCCGCCATTTTCCCTCTCACCCGCGTCTGCGGGGCTTTGCTACATTCTTGTTAAGGCTGTGGACAAAACGCACTCTCTCTAATTTACCGACATGCGAAATGGTTAAGAATACGCTAAAGTCGTACCGCCTTTGGCCAAGGGCGCCAGGGCCCCGCACCATCCACACCACAGCCATATCGTACGCAGGGGAAACAGGAACATGCCTAATTCCATCGACGTGTCGAAGCCGCTCGCCGCCGGCCTTTCCCACGGTAGCCTCACCGTGGTCGGCACCGGTATCCGGTCCATTGCCCACATGACCCAGGAAGCGATCGGCCATATCCGGGAGGCTGACGCGGTTTTTTATGCGGTTCCCGATGGTGTGACGGCCAGCTTCATCCGTGAACTGAACCCTGCTGCCTATAACCTCTCCCTGCATTACGGGGAAAACAAGCGCCGCCTCGTCACTTATGTGCAGATGGCGGAGGTGGTTTTGCGCGAAGTTCGGCAGGGCAAGCGGGTTACGGCCGTCTTCTACGGCCATCCCGGTTTCTTTGTCTCCCCGGCCCGGCGGGCCCTGACCATTGCCCGCAAGGAAGGCCACCGGACGCAGATGCTGCCGGGCATCTCCTCCACCGATTATCTGTTTGCCGATCTGCGTATCGACCCTTCCGTCAATGGCTGCCAGATTCTGGAAGCCTCCGACATGCTGCTGCGGGGTCGGCAGGTTGTCACCTCCGGCCATGTTGTGCTTCTGCAGGTGGGCTCGGTGGGGGATGTCTCCTACACCTCCAAGGGCTTCAAGAATCACAAGCGCGGCATCTTGTTTGACCGGCTGATCGAGCTTTATGGCGAGGATCACCCGTCATATCTCTATGTCGGTGCCACCTTCCCCGGCACTGATAGCCAGATCACCCGTCGTCCCCTGAAGGCCTATCGTGATCCGGCGGTGCAGGCGACTGTTCACTCCTTCGCCAGCCTGTATCTGCCGCCGCTGGAAATCCTGCCCATCATCCCGGAAATGGCGGAAAAGCTGGGTATGACGCCGACACGCAGCAAGCGTGAAGGCGATTATGGCAGCTTTGAGCTGGAGGCGATTGCCCGCCTGGATCGGGAACCGGTTGGCGGTCAGGAACGCTCCACCGGCCGTGGCCTCTATCGCGTGCTGTCGCAACTGGCGCTCAATCCCGGTTCGGCAGACGCTTATCGGGAGAACCCCGCCCGGTTCGTCAGCATTTTCAGTGGTCTCAGCGACGTTGAGAAGGCGGCGCTGGTAAAGCGCAGTTTCTCCGCCCTTCACGGGGTCAGCCTGCAAGTGGAATATGCCCGCGATCTGGCCGCCGCTGAGTTGGCCCCCGCCGGCGTGGCGACAGCTCCCAAAGCCGTGGATGCCACGGAAGAGCATGATGCTTCCGAGGAGCATATCGCCACGGAAGAGCATGACGCTTCTGAGGAGCATATCGCCACGGAAGAGCATGATGCTTCCGAGGAGCATATCGCCACGGAAGAGCATGTCGCCACCGAGGAGCATGTCGCTACGGAAGAGCATGTCGCCACCGAGGAGCATGTCGCCACGGAAGAGCATGATGCT
Source organism: Niveispirillum sp. SYP-B3756 (assembly GCF_009495745.1). GTDB lineage: Bacteria > Pseudomonadota > Alphaproteobacteria > Azospirillales > Azospirillaceae > Niveispirillum. Next base: position 205,807 of record NZ_WIDQ01000001.1, on the reverse strand, counting down.
TCCGAGGAGCATATCGCCACGGAAGAGCATGTCGCCACCGAGGAGCATGTCGCTACGGAAGAGCATGTCGCCACCGAGGAGCATGTCGCCACGGAAGAGCATGATGCTTCTGAGGAGCATATCGCCACGGAAGAGCATGATGCTTCCGAGGAGCATATCGCCACGGAAGAGCATGACGCTTCCGAAGAGCATATCGCCACGGAAGAGCATGACGCTTCTGAGGAGCATATCGCCACGGAAGAGCATGATGCTTCTGAGGAGCATATCGCCACCGAGGAGCATGATGCTTCCGAGGAGCACGATGCAACCGAGGAACATGTTTCGGTCTGATAGGAAGCTGCTCGCCTCCCTCTTTTCTCTGCATTAAGATGGGATGCAAAGGTCTACCCGTAAAAACAACCGGGTAGACCAGGGCGGCATGGTGGTTGGTGGCGGGGTTCGGCATCGCATGACGTCAAATATTGTGATTGGGAGCCATGTGATGCCGGACTCCATTCCCGAATTTTACAAAGAATTCGTAGACATTTCTCAGTTGTCGGCTTTGAGGTCGCGTGCTGGCCGTGATGCGTCTGTGTGTCTGGAGGTGGCTACGCTGGCCTGGTATATGCGCCATGAGAAGAAGGCCGTTCTGGATGATATTCTGGAACTCTATGCATCATTGGCGGCCCGCTCCTTCCTTCTGCCTGCCGGCTGGACATATCGGATGACATTGATCGAGGCGGAAAGGGTCCGCCTCACCCAGGCCCCGGACGATTCGTGTGAACTCTATGAAGCCGCGCGGCGGGGCTTCGCGCAGATATCGGATTTTGTCGGGCTGGGCGATGTCTGCCTGTCTCTTGCCGACCTGCATTTGATGTGCGGTCGTATGGCGGAGGCGAGTGCGCAATCACAAGAAGCGCTGGATTTCTATCGCACGGCCGGCGACACCCGCCGTGAGGCCGTGGCGCTGGCGCGCATGGCCTATCAAAGCCAGTATGGCAGTGCTTCGGTGGCGCTGGAACAATGGGCCGGGGTGATCACCGATGGTTTTGGTGCCGACAACCCGGCTGCTGCCATGTATGCCAAAGGCTATCAAGGAGGCATCGCCTTCCAGTTTGGTCGTTTCCCGCAGGCGATCAAGGTATTGACGGAGGCGTTTGATCTGGCCCAGGCGCTGGGGGCCAACTGGCTTGCGGGGCAGTTCGCAATCAGCATCGGTTCCGCCTATGCCAATCTGTTTGATCTGCCCACGGCGATGGAATGGAAGGAAAAAGCCTATGGCATCGCCTCATCTGTGGGGTGGCCGTTGGCTTTGGGCATCAGCTTGGCTTCCATGGCGGAGACGACGACCAGCCTGAAGGATTTTGATCGCGCACGCAGGTATTTCGATCAGGCGACTGATTATCTGGAGCGGTTCCATAGCAGTCGGCGGCATGTGATCTTCTATAATGCCCATGGCAATCTGCTGTTACAGATCGGTCAGGCAGAACAGGCGCTCGCCCTGTTTGATCGGGCGCAACTGGTGGCCCGACAACTGCGTCAAGATGATATCCGGCTGTCCAGTCTGATCAGCAAGGCACTGGCCCTGCATCGGCTGAACAGGACGGCGGAGGCGCGGGAGCTGGCTTTTTCAACCTGCCGTGAAGCCGTTGATGCCGAGCGGCCTTATCTGGAAATCCGGGCTTTGCAGACGCTGGCTGAAATTCAGCGCGCCGATGCGGGTGCCTGTTTGGATCAATCGATCCGGACCTTGGAGCGGGCGGTGTCGGTGGGGGATCGCCTGGAAGGTTTCGTCGTCCAGTCTGACCTGTTGACCGAACTGGCCCGCGACTACGAAGCCATCGGCGATTATCAGAAGGCGCTGCATTACGAGCGCCGGGCGCGGGACAGCTGGCAGCGCAATTTTGACCAGCAGAATGGCGCCCGCATCCTGGCCATGCAGGTCCGGTTCGATACGGCGCGGGCCAAGGCGGATGCGGAGCATCACCGGGAATTGGCCCGATCGGAGGCAGCCCGCGCCACGGCCCTGGATGAGGCCAACCAGATTCTGGAGCGGTTGGGGCAGGTCGGGCAGGAAATCACCGCCAAACTGGATTATGAAGGTGTCTTCCAGACGATCTATGGCCACATCAAGGAACTGATGCCGGCGGATTTTCTCTCCATCGGGCTGGTGGATGAGGATCGGCAGATTGTCGATGTCCGCTATCGGGTGGAGGATGGCCAGCGGCTGGGCCCCCGTCAGGTGGCGCTTTCGGCCGACAGTCTGGTGGCGCTTTGTGCGCGGGAAAACCGGGAGGTGCTGTCGCGGAGCCAGGACGGCCGGCCGCCGACCCAGGTACCGGGCACCCGGGCGATGCATACGGTGCTGGTACGGCCCTTGACCATTGGTGACCGGGTGCTGGGCGTCATTTCGGTGCAGAGCGGCGAGAACGACGCCTATGGCCAGCGGGAACGGCGGATTTTCAGAACGCTTTGCGCCTACAGCGCCATCGCCCTGTCCAATGCGGAGACCTATGACCAGCTGGATCGCGCGGTCAGCGATCTGCGGGAGGCACTGCACCGGCTGGTGCAGCAGGAGAAGATGGCGGCGCTTGGTCAGCTGGTGGCCGGTGTGGCGCATGAGGTGAACACGCCGCTGGGCGTCACCCTGTCTGCAATATCGCTGTTGCATGACAATATCCACAGCTTGCAGGAATCGCTGAGTAGTGGCGGCCTCACCCGCTCCAACCTGACCGAACATCTGCAGACCGGACTGGAACTGTCATCACTGGCCCAGCGCAACGTCGTGCGCGCTTCTGACATGATCCGCAGCTTCAAGGAGGTGGCGGTCGATCGCGGCAGCGATGACCGCCGCGTCTTTGATCTGGGGGATTACTTACGTGAAATCGCCAATCTGATGAAGGCCAAGCTGACCGGCAGCGGCAGCCAGATCAGCCTGGATATCGACCTGATCCAGATGGACACCTATCCCGGCGCCCTGGCACAGACCATCACCAACCTGTTGGCCAATGTCGCCGATCATGCCTATGGCCCGGATCGCGCCGGCCCCATCCGGGTCCAGGCGCGCCAAACCGGCAATGACAAGGTGGAAATTACCGTGGCGGATGAAGGGGAAGGCATGGTGGCAGAGGTGCTGGCCCATGTCTTCGATCCGTTCTTCACCACCAACCGCGCCGCCGGTCATATGGGTTTGGGCCTGCATGTCGCCTATAATCAGGTGACCCAACGATTGGGCGGAAGCATTCATTTGCACAGCGAGCCGGGATGCGGAACGGTGGCGACCATCCGCATCCCGCGGGAACTGCAGATCTTTGGCCGCAGCCGCGCTATCCATGTGGCTGAAGCGTCTGTGGTTTCCATCACATCATTCCCGTGAGTTTTATCAGCGACGGGGTTTATGAATTATACCAAGCCGCCGAGGGTTTGACCCTTGGCGGCTTGGAGGCCGGCGACCGCCGGCCCGGCGCTCGTGCGCCGTGAAGCCAAGCTGCCGGACGGCAGCGCCCGGCGCGTGAGGGAACGCGAAATCTCCCTGGATCGGTCACGATCAAGGGAGATTGGTATTATTTGCTGTTTTTTTGGCTTGAGACATCTTTCTTGTATCGTCTATTTGGTATATAATGAGTACATACAATACACTTATATGTTGTTTTTAATTGGGTGTTTTTAGGGCAAAACCTATGGCTTGAGGTGGCAATGATCTCGTTGACTATGCAGCAGTTGAACGACATTCAAGCAGACCGTCACCGCGGTGCGCGTGCCATGATTCCCGTTATTATTGCTCCTCATCTTCCTGCTGAGTGGTGCGTCCCTGCCAAGCGTGAAGACTTGATGCGCCATGTTGTCGAGTGTGAAAGCCGTCTTGGTAGTTATGGAATAACTCATCCGCGCAGCGTTGCCATGATTGCGGTCGTGGCCGCGTGGGCTGGTCCGACATTTTGGAACGAGGAAATTGTAAACCGCACTCTCTCCAACCAGCATCTTTCGGAGGCGGAGCGTGTCCAACTCATTGAGTTTAACGCCATGCGGGAGCCGGCACCATGACGAATGGGGCTGCCCAAGCTGCTGCCGTGCGGTCTGCCAGATTGTCTGTTGATCAGGCATTTGGCCCCTCGATCGATACGATCATCGTCCCATGTGGTCTTAGTGTGCCAGAGCCTGACCACCTTGCCACCACAAGCGCGCGCTCCGAGATGTTTTCGAAATGCGCGAATCGCCAGCCAGAGTACAAGCTGACCGGTAAGGAGTTGTCAGCGGGCATAGGCACCAGTTTGGCCACCCGGCTTCATCCGGGAAAGCAGAGTTACGGAAATTGTGTGCTGCAGTCTGCTCAACAGCTTATCCGGTGGCAAAAGAATTTCCGGAATGAATTGGTAACAACAGTTGGGGATATATTTGGATTTACCGGACTCTCACAACAGGATATGGAAATTTTATCAAAATGCCCAACACCAACACGATACCGGCGTGATAATGGAACTCCTACTGGTGACCTTCAACAAATATTGTACAATGCTGGCATGGTGATCCACACTCACCCTCAGACGGCGGAGAACATTAGCAAGGCTGTTTCTGCTGGTTATCCGGTTCAAACATTTCATAATGTGCGTCAACTCTGGGCGGTGGAGCATGATGGTGGTCACGCCATTGTTACGCTTGGGGTTTTACGCGATCCTGATACTGAGGAGCCGACAGCCTATCTCGTCAACGATACAGGAACTGGGTGCGTAAAATATATTCCCGCCGGAGACTACGAGAGTTCATTAAACAAAAAACTGAATATGAACATTGTCGTCGGGACAAAAACTTGTATAGATCCCATCACGAAGAAGGTCGTTGATCCAGTCAAGTGCTGCCGCAATGCATATCCCAAGGGAATAGAGCAACCAGCAGAAACGGCTTCCATGTATGCGGATCTAAAATCCATGGAAGAAGAAATTAAAAAAATGAAAAAAATACAAGAAGAGTACTTAAAAACCTATAGAAACAATATATTTAGAAATGAAGATATTGATCAGAATTTACGTAAGAGTATTTATAACAATATTGTTGAGTTAAATGACAATATAAATTCCATTGCTTTGAATATGAATAAAATCAAAAAAGAAGCAGAGGAAATGGATAATAAATATTGGAGAAACAAAAATTTAAATTGCAATAGAAAAAAAACTTGTACGGATAGTTCTAATAAATGCCCGATATGTGGAGCGTGACAAATGTTGGTAAATGAAAAATTAATTCGTGAGTTTGTTGAGATGGTTGATAATCATCGTTGGTCTCTCGATGATATGCCATTAGAGGCTGTGCAGTCTCTTCCTATACCTGTTCCTGATCTTCAACACATGATGTTTTTATTCTTTCCAATTATAGGAAATATAGATTTACGAATGGTTTATTCTCCAATTTGGTGCGTGAAATTTGACATTGCTACTGGATGTATAGTCGAAAGTCGTAGGCCAGAGCGACGCGATTTCTCACCGTTGGTTTCCCTTGACCCCATTGGAACGCAGCTTGCGGAGTTCGCAAGTGAGCCGGCCCTGAGAGTAGCAGGCGAGAGCGACCAGCCGTCGATCATCAACGCTGGTATTGCACGATATCTGTCATCTGGCCTCCTTAGCAATACTCCAGCTCTTGAGGATGTCGCCTTCGCAAGGAGCTACCGCGCTGGAATTCTTCCTGGCTCGGAGCTGATGTACTATGGTGTATCGCCTGACTTCATTGATTGGGTCGAGCGACATGGCCGCTGAAGGCGGAGGCGCACTCAGGGGCAATCGTCCTTACCAGGATTGCCCCTGATTTTCAGCGTAGCGGCAACCGAATCTTTATCAGTTACAGCATCACCAGGCTGATGCAGCTGGTCAGGGCGGCGGCGATGGCCAGCATCACCAGCGCTTCGGCGCGGTCGGTGGGGGTGGGCAGCAACTGCATGAAGCTGGCGAACAGGCCGGGCTCTTCATCCGTGATGGCAGGCTTGACGGTCATGGGTTCCTCCTTGGCTGAGATTATTCTGCGACAGGTGGGAAGCGACCTGATGCCGGCCTGGGCTGTCGGGCCGGCGCGCCCCGGCAACCAGGGGCGCACACCATCACCATGCCCGCCGGCGGCTGCCAGTACGGGAAAGGGGATTGGTTTGAATAAGGAGAGAAAAACCGTAATCGTTTCAGATGATACGATTACATCAGAAGATGCCGGTTCTGGCAATATATACAAAGAGAGGGGGTGCGGCGGCTGGACGCACGGCCATTCCCCCTGTCCGGCGTCGGTTCCGGTTCTGCCGGCCGCCGACGGGGCCGCCCCAGACGGGCGGGCTTGACAGGTTGCGCCAATGGCGCGGCAATCACAGCATCAGGTTCAGCAGCAGGGTCAAGGTGGCGGCGGTGCCCAGCAGGGCGACCATTTCCACCAGCTCGCCCAGCGTCGGGGCGACATGGTGCAGGCTGTCAAACAGGCCGGGTTCTTCGTGATTGATCGTCTGGTCGGTCATGATTCTGGTTCCTTCTGGGAAGGGTGGGGGCTGTCGGCGAAGGGGGGGATCAGAGCAGGAAGTTGATGCCGAAGGTCACCAGGGCGGCGGTGCTCAGCAAGGCGACGGCTTCCACCAGATCCAGGCTGGTGGGCAGGGAGGCCAGCAGGCCGGCCAGCAGGCCTTCATCGGCATCATGGGCGATCGTGGCGGCGGTTTCGGTCAGGTTGGTCATTGTCGGCTCCATCGGGTTTGTTTCGATGAACCTATTACAGCAAAGACCGTGCCAAGCGCTTTTCGGCATATTACGGAAAATATACGCCAGAGAAAATTAGGAGATATTTTATTTTGTCGCCCTATTGCCACTTTATCGCCACAACAGCCAATCTGGCCCCGTCAATAACCGCCCTCATAGCGCAGCAGCAGTCGGTCCATGCTGCCGTCGGAGCGCATCTCACGGATGGCCTGGCTGAAGGATTCGATCATGGGAGCGCTGCAATCGCGTGAACAGGCCAGATAGACATCGTCACTCTGGATCGGCCGGCCCAGCAGCAGCGGTTCCGGCCGTTTGGCCTGTTGCCAGCGCCAGATGGTTTCGGGGGAACTGTTCAGCCAGGCCTGGGCCCGACCGCTGACCAGCAGGTCGATTTCCCGCTCACCGACCTTGGCCGACAGAATCAGCTCGGGCGGATAGCCGGCGCTGTGCAGCAATTGTTCCTGTGCCGTGCCCGCCCCCACCAGAATGGTTCGCTTTTCCGCCTGGGCCTGGGCCAGGCTGTCCACCGGCTTGTCCAGGCTGGCCAGGGTGCGTTCCACCCTGTAGAGCAGGGCGATCCAGCGATAACGATCTTCCCGCTCCGGTGTGCGGGCCAGCGGCGTGATCAGCAGGTCGCGGCCATTGGCCACCTGTTCCTGTGCCCGCCGCCAGGGGATGAATTCGAATTGCGGGGTGATCCCGGCGCGTCGCGCGGCCTCCCGCGTCATTTCCAGCGTTATTCCCGGCCGGTCCGGGTTGCTGCTGGAAAGCGGCATGGCCTCCACACTCATCACGGTGACGCTGCTGGGTACGGTTGCCGCCGGTGCCAGCGGCCAAAAAATCAGGGGAACCAGCAGGCCTGCGGCCAGCCGGCACCAAGCTTTAGCAAAGGACGTCTGTAAGCAATCGATAAGCATTTGGTATAAGGTGCGCTCAATACGTCATCCCGTCAAACAGCCGTCACTGCACTTTTGTATAGAGCCTTCCCCTTGTCGGCTCTACCCAACCGTGCTCCGCTTTGCCCCTTCCGTAATCGGCCGAATGCCCCCATCTATAAGGTAACTTCCTTTGTGAAAGGCCCGTTGCCTCCCATGCTATTCCGCCGCATCGCCAAGTTTGCCGGGGCCGATCTGCCGCCCATCGTTGCCGCCATCCGCCTGTCGGGCGTTATCGCTGCCTCTTCCGTGGCGCGGCGCGGCCTGTCGTTGGAGGCGCTGGCCGAGCCGATTGAGCGGGCCTTTGCCCTGCCGGATGTTTCTGCCGTGGCACTGATCATCAATTCGCCCGGCGGGTCGCCGGTGCAATCGGCCCTGATCGCCGGGCGAATCCGCCAATTGTCGGCGGAAAAATCCGTGCCCGTGCTGGCCTTTGTGGAGGATGTGGCCGCATCCGGCGGTTATTGGCTGGCCTGCGCGGCGGATGAGATTGTGGCCGACCCCGCCTCCATTGTCGGGTCCATCGGCGTTATCTCCGCCGGGTTCGGCTTTCAGCAGGCCATTGCCAGGCTGGGGGTGGAACGGCGGGTCTATACGTCTGGCACCTCCAAATCCATGCTGGACCCGTTCCAGCCAGAAAAGCCGGAAGATGTGGCCCATCTGAAGGGCTTGCAGGAAGAGGTGCATGACGGGTTCCGCCAATGGGTGCGCGCCCGCCGTGGCGCGCGGCTGGCGGGGCAGGATGAAGCATCTCTGTTCAGCGGCGCCTTCTGGTCGGGTGCCCGCGCCAAGGAACTGGGGCTGGTGGACCGGCTGGGCGATATGCGCTCCACCCTGCGCGAACGGTTCGGGGAAAAGGTGCGCATCCAGGTGGTCAACCCCACGCGTCGGGCAGGGCTGGGCCGTTTCATCGGGCTGGACAGCCGGGTGCTCTCGGCCGATCTGGCCGACGGGCTGATCGATGCGGCCGAACAGCGTTCCATCTATGCCCGCTTCGGGCTTTGAGACCTGTCTGGGAATTTCCAAATTTATCAATACCTTAACCGTCATTCCCGCGCAGGCGGGAATCCATACGACAGCGCGGATTTTGGATTCCCGCCTGCGCGGGAATGACGGTGGAAAAAAGGGCAATGCTTCGAGAAACACGATAAGTTCTCGCACAGACCGTCAAACATGTTTGTGGTGGGGCGATTTGGCGCTTGCGTGCCGCCCCCGCCTCGCGTCAATCCTGGGCCACCATGCTGTCGATTTCCAAGCTCATCACCCTGATCGGCATTCTTGCCATTGTCTGGTTCGGCTTCCGCCTGGTGGGCAAGCTGCAACGCCAGCGGCAGGAGGCCCTGCGCCGCAACAATGGCAACCGGCCGCCCCAGCCGCCGCCGCGCACCGGCAAGGGCAGGGAACCGGTGATGGAGACCGAGGATATGGTGAAATGCCCTGGCTGCGGCGTCTATATCCCCGCCAATGCCCGCAAATGCGGCACCCCTGGCTGTCCCCAGGCTTGACGGGGCAGGGCAGGGCCGTCGGCTCGCACGCGCAACAAAATGCTGCTGAGCCCTGCATTCCCCGCACAGATAATAACCGGCGGCCCGCCTTGATTTGGCCGGGACGGCCGACTAAGGTGGCGCACCGCAACGTAAGTGTAGAAATCCAGGAACTATGGCGGCCAACGCATCGGGCAAGAAGCCCCTCTCCTTCCAGGGTGTCATTCTGACCTTGCAGAATTTTTGGGCAGCGCAAGGCTGCACCATTCTGCAGCCCTATGACATGGAAGTGGGGGCGGGAACGTTCCACCCGGCCACCACGCTGCGCGCGCTGGGGCCGGATGCCTGGAACGCCGCCTATGTGCAGCCGTCCCGCCGTCCCAAGGATGGGCGCTATGGCGAAAACCCCAACCGGCTGCAGCATTATTACCAGTTCCAGGTGATCATGAAGCCGTCGCCGGCCAATATCCAGGATCTGTACCTGCAGTCCCTGGTGGCGCTGGGCGTCGACCCGGAACTGCACGATATCCGTTTCGTGGAAGATGACTGGGAAAGCCCGACCCTGGGCGCCTGGGGCCTGGGCTGGGAGGTCTGGTGCGACGGGATGGAGGTGACGCAGTTCACCTATTTCCAACAGGTTGGCGGCATTGAATGCGCCCCCATCGCCTCGGAACTGACCTATGGCCTGGAACGTCTGGCCATGTATATCCAGGGCGTGGAAAACGTCTATGACCTGCAGTTCAACGACCCGGTGGGCGACGTGCCGGCGGTGAAATATGGCGAGGTGTTCCACCGCGCCGAGCAGGAATATTCCGCCCATAATTTCGAATTCGCCGATACCGACATGCTGTTGCAGCATTTCCAGAACGCGGAGAAGGAATGCGCCCGGCTGCTGTCGCATAATCTGGCGCTGCCCGCCTATGACCAGTGCATCAAGGCCAGCCACCTGTTCAATCTGCTGGATGCGCGCGGCGTCATTTCGGTGGTGGAACGACAGAGCTACATCCTGCGTGTGCGCGAGCTGGCAAAGGCTTGCTGCAATGCTTGGATTGCCGATGGCTATCGTAAGGGCAAGGCCGCCTGAGGGGCCTTGTTCCGCGACCGTAACGAATTTTCACCAGACGTTTTTGAACTGAAGAAATCATGGCCGAACTGCTGATCGAACTGTTCATGGAAGAAATCCCGGCCCGGATGCAAGTGCGGGCGGCGGATGACTTCAAGCGTCTGGTGACGGACAAGCTGGCCGCTGCCGGCATTGCCTTTACCACGGCAGCGGCCCATTCCACCCCGCGCCGCCTGACCCTGGTGGTCGCTGGTGTGCCCACGGCCCAGGCCGATGTGCGGGAGGAAAAGAAGGGCCCGCGCGTCGGTTCGCCCGAACAGGCCCTGGCCGGCTTCCTGAAATCCGCCGGCCTGGCCAGCATCGATCAGGCCGAACAGCGCGACACCGGCAAGGGTGTGTTCTATTTCGCGGTGATCGAAAAGAAGGGGGGCGCCACGGTCGCAGTCCTGCCCGCTATCATCGATGCCGCCATCCGCGAACTGCCCTGGCCGAAATCGATGCGCTGGGGTGCCAATGAATTCCGCTGGGTCCGCCCGCTGCATTCCATCATCGCTTTGTTCGATGGGGCCGTGGTGCCGGGTGCGCTGGATCTGGGCGGCAAGAGCATTGCCTATGGCAACGCCACCCAGGGCCACCGTTTCCTGTCGCCGGGTGAATTCAACGTCACCGGTTTCGCCGACTATCAGGCCAAGCTGGCCGCCGCCCATGTGGTGCTGGACCGGGAGGAGCGCAAGCGCCTGATCCTGGACGGCGCGCAGAAGGCGGCCGTCGCGGAGGGTTTCCGCCTGAAGGATGATCCGGGCCTGCTGGAAGAGGTGGCGGGGCTGGTGGAATATCCGGTGGTGCTGACCGGTGCCATCGACAACAAGTTCATGGACGTGCCGGCGGAGGTGCTGACCACCTCCATGCGCACGCACCAGCGTTATTTCGCCCTCGAAACGGCTGACGGCAAGCTGGCCCCGCGCTTTGTGGTGGTCGCCAACCGCACCACCGCCGATGGCGGCAAGGCCGTGGTGGCCGGGAACGAGCGCGTGCTGCGCGCCCGCCTGTCGGATGCGAAATTCTTCTGGGATCAGGATTTGAAGGTGAAGCTGGAGGACCGGTTGCCGGGCCTGAAGGACATCACCTTCCATGCCAAGCTCGGCACGCTGCACCAGCGGGTGGAGCGGATTGAGGCGCTGTCCAAGTCCATTGCCCAAGCGCTGGGTTACAGCGCCTCGGAGATCGAACAGGCCGAAATCGCCGCTTGGCTGTCCAAGGCCGATCTGACCACCGGTGTGGTGGGTGAGTTCCCGGAAGTCCAGGGCATCATGGGCCGCTATGTGGCCTATCATGAAGGCCTGCCCGCCCCGGTGGCCGAGGCCATTGCCGACCATTACAAGCCGCTGGGGCCGTCCGACCGCGTGCCGACCGACAAGGTGTCGGTGGCCGTGGCGTTGGCCGAAAAGCTCGACACGCTGGTTGCTTTCTATGCGATTAACGAGAAGCCTACCGGTTCCCGCGATCCGTTTGCCCTGCGTCGGGCCGCGCTGGGTGTGATCCGGTTGATCGTGGAGAATGGGCTGCGATTACGGTTGAGGGAAGTTCTGAAAAACGCATATTTACCGCTGGCTACGTATCTTGAATCTAATTCGACGGAGTCGTTTGACTATATTGGTTACCTAGTTCAACGCCATCTTTCGGATGAACAAAGGCAAGACGAAAATATTGAAGCAAGGTGGGAGCACTGTTGGCGCGTTGATGCATATTCAGCGGAAGGCGATGATCTCACTAAAGATATCAATGGTTTTTTTGCTGACCGCCTGAAGGTCTCCCTGAAGGAAAAGGGCGTTCGTCACGACCTGATTGACGCTGTGCTGGCCTTGGGTGGCGAAGACGATCTCGTCCGCCTGCTGGCCCGTGTCGATGCGCTGGCCGGCTTTGTCGCCACCGATGACGGGGCCAACCTGCTGGCCGCCTATAAGCGCGCCAGCAACATCCTGCGGATTGAGGAAAAGAAGGACGGCATCGCCTATGATGCCGCCGTGGATGCCAGCCTGCTGGCGCAGGAAGAGGAAAAGGCCCTGGCCGATGCGCTGGTTGCCGCCCATACCCAGGCCGCCCCGCTGATCGAAGCAGAAGATTTCACCGGGGCCATGGCCGCCTTTGCCGCCGTCCGCGCCCCGGTTGATGCCTTCTTCGAGAAGGTGACGGTGAATGCCGACGACAAGGCCTTGCGCGCCAACCGCCTGCGGCTGTTGAGCCAGATCCGTGGTACGCTCGGCCTGATCGCCGACCTGTCCAAGATCGAGGGCTGACCCGCCATGCTCCCTTCCCGCCGCTCCCCCCGCCGTCCGTTGCGGGCGGGGCGCGGCGGGGGAGCTAGTGGAATTACGCTATTCGTGCCGCACTGCGGTAAAAAGGTAGTGGGGTTGGCAGCGTTACAGAATGCTGCCTTGGGTGAATGGCGTGTTCCCCCACCCCCCTTTCTCACCTCCATCTCCCCCCACACTACCGTCACCCCGGCGAAGGCCGGGGTCCAGTTTCGTAGAGCACAGCGCTTGTGGCCCCTGGACCCCGGCCTTCGCCGGGGTGACGGTTTGAACTTGGGGTGGCGGCTTTGCCCCATCTCCGGCCGCCCTTTCGGGCGCCCCCCTCTTCACGCCCCCGCCCCCAACGCGGGCAGGCACCCCCATGCCGGCAGCAAAAAGCCGGATTTCCCCTGTGCAACATCCCCCCCAAATCCGTTGCACAATGTTGCGTAGCGTCCAACACCCCCAGTCCTACATCCCAACCATTGAACAATCGACGGGACCAAGACCATGACGAAGTGGGTCTACAGCTTCGGTGAAGGCAAGGCCGAGGGCCGCGCGGAGATGAAGAATCTTCTCGGCGGCAAGGGCGCCAATCTGGCGGAGATGAGCAATCTCGGCCTGCCCGTACCTCCCGGCTTTACGATCACGACGGAGGTCTGCACCTATTTCTACGCCAATGGCCGCCAATATCCGCCGGAACTGGCCGCGTCCGTTGCCGGTGCGCTGGCTGCGGTGGAAACCATTGTCGGGGCCACCTTCGGCGATGCCGAAAACCCGCTGCTGGTGTCCGTGCGCTCCGGTGCCCGCGCGTCGATGCCGGGCATGATGGATACGGTGCTGAACCTGGGCCTGAATGACATCACGGTGGCGGGCCTGGCCCGGCGTTCCGGCGATGCCCGCTTCGCCTATGACAGCTATCGCCGTTTCATCCAGATGTTCGGCAATGTCGTGCTGGATGTGGATCACCACCACTTTGAAGAAGTGCTGGAAGACCATAAGCGCGATGCCGGCCTGAACCTGGATACCGAACTGACGGCGGAAGACTGGCAGCAGGTCATCACCGGTTATAAGCGCGTGGTTGAGGAAGAACTGGGCAAGCCCTTCCCGCAAGACCCGCAGGAACAGCTTTGGGGTGCCATCGGCGCCGTGTTCGGTTCCTGGATGAATGCCCGCGCCATCACCTATCGCAAGCTGCACGACATTCCGGCCGAATGGGGCACGGCGGTGAATGTACAGGCCATGGTGTTCGGCAATATGGGCGAGGATTGCGCCACCGGCGTGGCCTTCACCCGCAACCCGTCCACGGGCGAGAATGCCTTCTATGGCGAATATCTCATCAACGCCCAGGGCGAAGATGTGGTGGCCGGCATCCGCACGCCGCAGCACCTGACCATTGCCGGCAAGCTGGCCAATGGCTCCACCCTGCCGGCGATGGAAGAAAGTATGCCGGAAGTGTTCCAGCAGTTGAACGCGGTGCGTTTGAAGCTGGAGCGGCATTACCGTGACATGCAGGATATCGAATTCACGGTGCAGCAATCCAAGCTCTATATGCTGCAAACCCGTTCCGGCAAGCGCACGGCCCCGGCGGCGCTGAAGATCGCCGTGGACATGGTGCGCGAAGGGCTGGTCAGCCAGAAGGAAGGCATCCTGCGGATTGAGCCGAAGTCGCTCGACCAGTTGCTGCACCCGACGCTGGACCCCAAGGCCGTCAAGAAGATCATCGCCAAGGGCCTGCCGGCCAGCCCTGGTGCTGCATCCGGCAAGGTGGTCTTTACCGCTGAGGAAGCGGAAAAGCAGGCGGGCCTGGGTGAAAGCGTCATCCTCTGCCGCGTGGAAACCAGCCCGGAAGATATTCACGGGATGCACGCGGCCAAGGGCATTCTCACCACCCGTGGCGGCATGACCAGCCATGCCGCCGTGGTGGCGCGCGGCATGGGCCGGTCCTGCGTGGCCGGTGCCGGTGAACTGCGCGTTGATTACAAGCGCGGCATCATGCTGGTGCGCGATGTGGAGGTGAAGGCCGGCGACATCATCACCATCGACGGGTCAACCGGTGAGGTGATGCTGGGCGAGGTGCCGACCATTCAGCCTGAACTGTCCGGCGATTTCGCTGAACTGATGGGCTGGGCCGATGCGCATCGCCGCATGAAGGTGCGCACCAATGCGGAAACCCCGCTGGATGCCCGCACCGCCCGCAAGTTCGGCGCCGAAGGCATCGGCCTGTGCCGGACCGAGCATATGTTCTTCGATACCGACCGCATCATCGCCGTGCGCGAAATGATCCTGGCCGACAGCGAGGCGGGCCGCCGCGCTGCCTTGGCCAAGATCGCCCCGATGCAGCGCCAGGATTTCGTTGAACTGTTCAAGATCATGAAGGGCCTGCCCGTCACGATCCGCCTGCTGGACCCGCCGCTGCACGAATTCCTGCCCAACAGCGAGGCCGAAATGGCCGAGGTGGCCAAGGCCGCCGGCACCGACATTCAGAAGGTACAGCACCGGGCGCTTCAGTTGCATGAAGCCAACCCGATGCTGGGCCATCGCGGCTGCCGTCTCGGCATCTCCTTCCCGGAGATTTACGAGATGCAGGCCCGTTCGATCTTTGAAGCGGCGGTGGCCGTGTTCAAGGAAACGGGTGAGACGGTGATCCCGGAAATCATGATCCCGCTGGTCGGCACCAAGAAGGAACTGGACATCCTGAAGGGGGTGATTGATCGCGTGGCCGGTGAGGTGATCGCCGCATCCAGCCACAAGATCGATTATCTGGTCGGCACCATGATCGAACTGCCGCGCGCAGCCTTGCAGGCGGGCAAGATCGCGGAAACGGCTCAGTTCTTCAGCTTTGGCACCAACGACCTGACCCAGACGACGTTCGGCATCAGCCGTGACGATGCCGGGGCCTTCCTGCCGGATTACCAGCGCGCCGGCATTCTGGAACACGACCCGTTCGTGACCCTGGATACCGAAGGCGTGGGTGAGTTGGTGCAGATCGCCGCCGAACGTGGTCGCAAGACGCGCGGCGACATCAAGCTCGGCATCTGTGGCGAGCATGGTGGCGACCCGTCGTCGATTTATTTCTGTGAAAAGGTGGGGCTGGATTACGTCTCCTGCTCCCCCTACCGGGTGCCGATTGCCCGTCTGGCGGCAGCGCAAGCCGCCATCGAAGGCGAAAAGCGCGCCAGCGAAGCCTAATACCAACGGTCATAATTCATGACCGTTGGTACGGCGGCGACTGCCGCCGCGCCGCTCGTGCGGTGTAGCCAAGTCAGCGGATGCTGATGCTGGCGATTGAGGGGCAGGAAAGATTGACCATCGGTCAAGATTTCATGCCGCTAGTATAAAAAGCCAGAAGGCCGCCCCCCGGAAAGGGGGGCGGCCTTCACGTCTATCCCATCGGGAATCGAGAGCGCGCTGGCCCTCTATTTCGAACGGCTTCGATCGCGGTTGAGCCTTGACCCGCAAAACCGGGGCGATTGCGCCGCCCAGGCTGATGCTCCGCTGCTGAAGGCTAAGCCAATGGCGGGGGCGGTTCTGGGGTGCGGCGGTCAGGCCCGCTGAACCTTGGCCAGGAAATCCTCCATGGCGCTGCGCAGGCTGCCCTGCTCGCGCACCACCTCGCCCACCGCCTCGCTGACCGCGCCGGCGGTTGCTCCCGTCTGCTGGCTGGATTGGGCCAGCTCGGCGATGGTGCTGGTGACCTCGGCCGTGCCCTGCGCCACCTGCTGCACGCTGCTGGAAATTTCCTGCGTGGCGGCGCCCTGTTCCTCCACGGCCGCCGCAATGGCAGAGGTGCCCTCGCTGATCTGCTGGATCATATTGGTGATGGTTTGGATGGCCTTAACGGCTGCTACCGTGGTGCCCTGAATATTCTGCACCTGCACGGTGATATCGTCGGTGGCCCGTGCCGTCTGGGTTGCCAGGCTCTTCACCTCGGAGGCGACGACGGCGAAGCCCTTGCCGGCCTCCCCGGCGCGGGCGGCTTCGATGGTGGCATTCAGGGCCAGCAGGTTGGTTTGGGCTGCGATCTCGCTGATCAGCCCCACCACATCGCCAATGCGTTGGGCTGCATCATTTAACGCCTCTACGGTGCTATTGGTGGTGGCAGCCTGATCGGTGGCCAGCTGCGCCATGTCGGCGCTGGCCGTTACCCGATGGGAGATTTCGGCGATGGAGGCTGACAGCTCCTCCGTTGCGGCAGCGACGGTCTGCACGTTCTGGGAGGTCTCCTCCGCCGCGTTGGAGACCATGGTCGCCTGTTGGCTGGTTTCGCTGGCGATCTGCCGCATCGTCCCGGAGGTCTGGTCCAGGGCATGGGTGGCGCTGCCGATATTGCTCAAGGCCTGCTGGGCCGCCTGATCGAAAGCCTGGCAATAGTCGCGCAGCAGGCGGGCGCGCTCCAATTCGGCGGCCTGCCTTGCCACGGCCTCCTGTTGCAGGCGCTGGGCTTCGCCGGCGCTTTGGCGCAGCGACTCCAGCGCCTTGGCCACGCCACCCAGCTCGTCCGGATAGGCTGCCGGCGGTACAGGGACTGAATAATCCTGGCGGGAGAGATGGCCGATCGCTTCCCGCAACATGCTGGTCGGGCCGGTCACCCGGCGGCGGATGGCCAGGATGCCGAAGATGGACAGGGCAATGGCCCCGATCAGCCCCATCCAGGTGGGCACCAGCATCATCAAAGCGGCGCTACGCTCCCGCTCCGCCTGCTCCACCGCCAGATCCAGCGCGCCGTAGGCGATGGCCAGGATACTGTCGAAAGGCTGGTTGCAGGTGGCGGTATAAGTAGCCGGCTCCATCGCGGCCTTGCCGCTGCCATCCAGCTTGCCCACCAGCTCATTGATGGCCCTTTGCGCCTTGTCGACATTGCCGGCGGCTAGGGTGATGGCATCGCGCAGAGCGGGGCTGGTACCAGGGCGTCGGGCGATTTCCCCCAGCATGGCCAGATCGACGCTGTAGGCGCCGTTACGGCTGTGCCAGCGCTGGGCGATGTCCGCTGTCAGGGGTTTGCTCTCAGTGATGAAGGGGCGCAACAGGGAGCATTGCGCGCCCATATTGTCGCGCAGGCGCCACGCGGCCTCGCGCGTCACCATCAGTTCCCCGATCTGGGCGTCCAGCTGACGGATATTCTGCGCGGTGGTGGTGGCGGCCCCTTCCAGGGCATCGGCGGCACCCAGCACGGCCTGACGCCAGCCATCGGTGGCGGCCAGCTTGCGATCCGCGCGGGGGTGGGCGATCTGGCTGGCGACGCTGCTCCATTCCGCCGCCATCCGTTTCTGGGTCTCCTCAACCTTACCCTGAACGGCCGCCTTGTTGGCGATATCGGCATCAGCCAGCAGGCGCACCGCTTCCTGATAGGCAGAGCGCGCTGCCGTGCGCGCCTCTTCCACGGTTTTGCCGGGATCATCCTGGGAGACAATCGCGGTCTGTATCCGGGCAATCTGGGCCCGTGTTTTCACCACCGCGTCGAACAGGGCCCGGTTTGACAAGGTATCCGCCACAATGGCATGGGCGCCATTGAACTGCTTCAGAGAAGAAATCGACAGGGTCACCACGGCGGCCAGCAGACCGCACAGCATGACGATCTGAATCCCCATCAGCAATCGTGACACCGATGTCTTGAACATGGTCTGTCGATCCCTTCTCCGGTGGGCATTATTGGCCTCTCCGCGCCACGCGACGGCATCCCACCACATACATCTTAAGTGGCTGTTCTCTCCAGACAATACGCGGGCCAATAGCCATAGGGTTATGGTAACCAAATGGTTATGACAAGACGATGCAAATAGGGGGCGCCCGTCGCCCTGCGCTTGGCGGTCATGCTGACGATGGCGCTTGGCTTCCGCGCCCATCCGCGCTAAATAGGCCGCCACCGGGGAGTCGGGGTGCTGAGCACCCGTCGGCTTGCCCGGTTTTTTTCGTGCGGGTATGGTTTGCTCACCGTGGGCCGTCCCGCCCTCTGAACACTCGACCTCACCACGCCGGGTCGGTTGATCTTTTTGACACGACGCTGGACGACGGAGCCCTTCTTATGCCCCGCACTACCCCGCTTTCTGATATTCGGAATATCGGCATCATCGCCCACGTCGATGCCGGCAAGACGACCACGACTGAGCGCATCCTGTACTATACCGGTCGTAAGCACACGATCATCGACGTTCATGATACCAAGGATCTGAAGACGTCGACGACGACCGACTACATGGAACAGGAACAGAAGCGCGGCATCACGATTCAGTCGGCCGCCGTGTCCTGCTTCTGGAAGGGCAAGAAGATCAACGTCATCGACACCCCGGGCCACGTGGACTTCACCATCGAGGTGAACCGCTCGCTCCGCGTGCTCGACGGCGCGGTCGTGGTGTTCGACGGTGTGGCCGGCGTTGAGCCGCAGACCGAAACCAACTGGCGCCTGGCGGACAACTACAAAGTGCCGCGCATGTGCTACATCAACAAGATGGACCGCTCGGGCGCGAATTTCCGCCGCACCGTGAAGATGGTCGTTGATCGTCTGGGCTCGCGCCCGGTCTGCCTGCAGATGCCGATCGGCTCGGAAGATGACTTCCACGGCATGATCGATCTCGTCGAGATGAAGGCTTATGTCTGGTTCTCCGAGGAGAAGGACAGCAAGTGGGAAATCTGGGACGTTACGGACGATCTGGCCGACAAGCTGAAGATCACCAACGCCTATGACCGCGAGTTGCTGTCCCAGTACAAGCAGTACCGCCAGGATCTGGTTGAAGCCTGCGTGGAGCAGGACGACGCGGCGATGGAAGCCTATCTGGAAGGCACCGAGCCGGACGCGGACAAGCTGCGCGAATGCATCCGCAAGGCGACGCTGAGCGGTGCCTTCGTGCCCGTGATGTGCGGTTCTTCCTACAAGAACAAGGGCGTGCAGCAGCTGCTCGACGCCGTTGTCTGGTACCTGCCGGCCCCGACCGACGTGGAAGCCATCAAGACGGTGGACCCCGATGGTAACCCGAACGGCGAGCGTATCTGCTCCGATGACGAGCCGTTCTCGGGTCTGGCCTTCAAGGTGCTGAACGACAAGTATGGTTCGCTGACCTTCGTGCGCGTCTATTCGGGCGTTGTCAGCAAGGGCACCACCCTGGTGAACACCACCCGCGGCAAGCGTGAGCGTATCGGCCGTATCGTGGAAATGTTCGCCAAGGACACCAACGATCTGGAAGAATGCCGCGCCGGCGACATCGTCGCCTTCGTGTCGCTGGCTGAAACCGACACGGGTGACACGCTCTGCGATCCGGCCGCCCCGGTGGTGCTGGAGCGTATGCGCTTCCCCGAGCCCGTGATCTCCGTCTCCATCGAGCCGAAGAACCGTGGCGACCAGGACAAGTTCGGCGCCGCCATCGGCAAGATGGTTCGCGCGGATCCGTCCCTGCGTCTGGAAACCGACCGCGAAACCGGTCAGACCCTGCTGCGCGGCATGGGCGAACTGCACCTGGAAGTCACCCTGGACCGCGTCCGTACCGAATATGGTGTGGAAGGCGTCATGGGCCGTCCGCAGGTGGCCTATCGTGAGACGATCACCCGCAACGTCACGCACATCTACACCCACAAGAAGCAGACCGGTGGTTCGGGCCAGTTCGCTGAAGTGAAGATCATTTTCGAGCCGAAGGAACGCGGCGAGGGCTACGAGTTCGTCGACCAGGTGGTCGGTGGTACCGTGCCGCGCGAATATATTCCGTCGGTCGATAAGGGCCTGCAGATGCAGAAGGAAGACGGTGTCATCGCCGGCTATCCGACTGTGGACTTCAAGGCCACCCTGATCGACGGTAAGTACCACGACGTCGACTCGAACGCCCTGACGTTCGAAATCGCCGCCAAGGCCTGCTTCCGCGAAGCCATGAAGCTGGCCGGTCCGGTTCTGCTGGAACCGATCATGAAGGTCGAAGTGGTGGTTCCGGAAGATTACCTGGGTGACGTGATCGGCGACGTGAACCGTCGTCGTGGCACGATCCTGGGTCAGCTGGAGCGTGGCAACAACATCGCTGTTGAAGCCCATGTGCCGCTGTCCGACATGTTTGGCTATATCGGCCAGCTGCGCGGCATGACTTCCGGTCGCGGTTCGTTCACGATGGAATTCTCGCACTATGATCCGGTGCCGCGGAACGTCGCTGACGAAATCGTTGCCAAGCAGGGCAAGAACAACGGCTGATTTCCAGCTGTTGGGTAAGTTGGAAAGCGGCCGTCCCGAAAGGGGCGGCCGTTTTTCTTTGGTTGTTTGGTCCTCAAGGAAGCGGCCCCATGCTGGATAAATTTGCCCCCGCCTTGTTCGTGCTGCTGTGGAGCACTGGTTTCATCGGCGGCAAGCTGGGTTTGCCCCATGCCGAACCGCTGACCTTCCTGCTCTGGCGGATGGCGTTGGTGGCCGTACTGCTGGCGGGGCTGGCCGTCTGGACCAAGGCGCCTTGGCCTGCCAGCCGGCGGGAGGCAGGGCATATCGCGCTGTCGGGGCTGCTGGTGCATGGAGCCTATTTGGGTGGCGTGTTCGGTGCCATCCATCATGGGCTGCCTGCCGGTACGGTGGCGTTGATTGTGGGGCTGCAGCCGGTCTTGACGGCTTTTGTTGCCGGTCCCTTGCTGGGCGAGCGGCTGCGCCCGTTACAATGGGCTGGTCTGGGGCTGGGCCTGACCGGGGTTGCCGCCGTGGTGTGGGAGAAGTTGACGCTGAGTAACGGCGATGGCTGGTCGCTGGCACTGGCCGGCTTGGCCTTGATCGGCATCACCGCTGGCACGCTCTATCAGAAGCGATATTGCACCGGCATGGACCTGCGCAGCGGCACCGCCATCCAATATGCCACGACCGGCACGCTGTTCGCGTTGCTGGCCCCATGGCTGGAGACGATGCGGGTTGATTGGAGCTGGGAATTCGTCTTCGCGCTGGGCTGGCTCTGTCTGGTTCTCTCCGTAGGCGCCATCTTCCTGCTGTTCATGTTGATCCGGCGGGGTGCCGCGTCACGCGTAGCCAGCCTGTTCTATCTCACCCCACCGGTTACCGCCCTGATGGGCTGGGCCCTGTTCGGGGAGGTGTTGGGGCCGCTGGCATTGGCCGGCATGGCCGTAACGGCGGCCGGGGTGGCGCTGGTGTTGCGAAAGGCTTGACGATGCGTCGAACATTCTGTACTGATCGGTAAACTAAAAACCGATCGGTACAATGAGGATATCGTGCGCCATTTCATCACCAGACATCAGCCGGCCCAGCCTTGGCGCGTCACACTGCTGGCGGGGCTGGGTGGCCTGCTGGCCATCGGCTGTGTGGCAGCCCTGTCCAGCTATATGCACGCGCCGCTGCTGATCGCGCCTTTTGGTGCCAGCTGCGTGCTGCTGTTCGCCGCTCCCAACAGCCCCCTGTCCCAGCCAGCCCATGTGGTTGGCGGACACGTGCTTGCCACGGCCGTCGGTTTGCTGCTTCATGCGTTTCTGCCCAATGAATGGTGGGCGGTGGCCCTTGCGGTAGGATTGTCCATCGCCTTGATGAATGCCTTGCGGGTGACGCATCCGCCGGCGGGTGCTGATCCGCTGCTGGTGTTTGCCTTGTCGCCGGGATTGGACTTCCTGTTGGTGCCGGTGCTGGCGGGCGCCTCCATGCTGGTTACTGTGGCGGTTCTGTTCCATCGTGCCAGTGGTATCACCTATCCGGCAAAGCCCGTCTGATGGCGCGGTTGGTGGCAGAACGGGCCGATGTGATTCCGCTTCTGGCTGAGGCGTTCCGCGCCTATGGCTATGAAGGGGCCAGTCTCAGCCGGCTTTGTGAGAAGACGGGCTTGGGCAAAGGCAGCCTGTATCACTTCTTCCCCGGCGGGAAGGAGGAGATGGCGGGCGCTGTTTTAGGCGAGATCAGCCATTGGTTCGAACGCCAGGTCTTCCAGCCATTGGATAATCTGCCCCCGGCGGAAGGCGTGGGGGCCATGCTGGCGGCAGTGGATGCCTATTTCCAGTCGGGTCGCCGTATCTGTCTGGTGGGGGCCTTTGCACTGGACGATACGCGTGACCGGTTCGCAATGGCGGTGAATGGCTATTTCACCCGCTGGCAACAGGCGCTGTCTGGGGCCTTGCAGCGGCTGGGATTCGCCGATGTTGAAGCGGACCGGCACGCCCGTGCGGCCCTCAGCATGATCCAGGGTGCCCTGGTTCTGTCCCGTGCGCTGGGAAATGAGCAACCGTTCCGCGATACGATAACGGCTTTGACCGCCCAGTTGCGCCTGCCCGGCGCATAGGCCATATCCGCCCCCACCAACCGGCTTGCTTCTGCCCGGCGGCGTGGCTAAGGTCCGGCCTTCCCTGATCGAATTTGAACGAGGCATCCTATGTCTGACGCGGCAACCTCTACCGACGTCGGCGGCATCGCGGCCGACCGGCTGCGTTCCTTCATCGAGCGTATTGAACGCCTGGAGGAAGAGAAGAAAGGTATCATGGACGATATCAAGGATATCTATGCCGAGGCCAAGGGTACCGGCTTCGACACCAAGATCATGCGCCAGATCATCCGCATCCGTAAGATGGAGTCGAATGACCGGCAGGAAATGGAAGCCCTGCTGGATCTGTACAAGTCGGCCCTCGGGATCGAGTGAGCCGGCCTTCGGAAAGGGGGCTTCGGCCCCCTTTTCCTTTTTGAGTGAACACCCTTGACGAAGGCCGCGCCTTCTTGAAGGGTGGGTGATCCGCGACGGGCGTTAACCAACCGTCCCGCGCCTCCAGCCGCCGGAGTTCCATGCTCTCCCTGGACGTGCGTCCCATCTTCTATGTCATTGGTGCGCTGCTGTCGGTTCTGGCCATGGCCATGGCCATGCCGCTGGTGGCGGACCTTGCCGCCGGTGCCGATGACTGGCGGGTCTTTGCCGTGTCCTCGGCCCTGACCCTGTTCTTCGGCGTGCTGCTGATGCTGACCAACCGGACGGGGCGCATCGCCCTGTCCCTACGCCAGACCTTTATCCTGACCACGGCGGCCTGGGTGGTGGTGTGCCTTTTTGCGGCACTGCCCTTCATGTTCTCCGAATTCGGCCTGTCGGTGGCTGATGCCTATTTCGAGGCGATGTCGGGTCTGACCACAACCGGGGCATCTGTCTTTCCGTCGGTGTCGGTGCTGCCGCCGGGGCTGCTGCTCTGGCGGTCGCTGCTGGTCTGGCTGGGCGGCATCGGTATTGTCGGCATGGGCATCGTGATCCTGCCCTTCCTGCGGGTGGGCGGGATGCAGCTATTCCGCAGCGAATCATCCGACAAGTCGGACAAGGTGGTGCCGCGCGCCGCTGACATGGCACTTGGGTTCGGCTGGGTCTATCTGGCCCTGACCTTTATCTGCATTGTCAGCCTGCGCTTTGCCGGTATGCCGATGTTCGATGCCATCAACCATTCTATGACAGCCCTGGGCACCGGTGGTTTCTCCATCCAGGACACATCCATCGGCTATTACCAGAATCCGGCGGTGGAATGGGTGCTGACTCTGTTCATGTTCCTGGGCAGCCTGCCATTCGTTCGCTATATCAGTTTGGTAAGGGGCGATTATGGTTCGCTCTGGCGGGATAGCCAGATCAGGACCTACATCATTTTCAGCGTCGTCGTTTCCCTGGGCCTTGCCGTTTATCTGGTAGCGACGGATCGGTTGCCGGTGGGTGATGCGATCCGCCATTCCTTCTTCAACTGCGTTTCCATCATCACCACCACCGGCTTTGCCTCGCAGGATTATCTGCAATGGGGGCCGGGGCCGGTGGCCTTGTTCTTCATCTTGACCCTGGTGGGCGGCTGTACCGGTTCCACCTCCGGCGGGATCAAGATGTTCCGCTTCGAAATCCTCTGGCTGGCTCTGCGCACCCAGGTGAACCGGCTGTTCAGCCCCAATCGTGTGTTGCCGCTCACCTATAATGGCAAGCCGGTGGATGCCGATGTCATCATCTCGGTGATGAGCTTCACCTTCGTCTATATCGCCCTGATTTTGATTTTCGCCGTGCTGCTGGGCATGACCGGGCTGGACTATACCCATGCCGTCTCCGCCGCGGCTTCTGCATTGGGCAATGTCGGTCCAGGTCTGGGCAATCTGATCGGGCCGGTTGGCAATTACGAGCCGTTGCAAGATGGGGCCGTCTGGGTGATGTCGCTGGCCATGCTGCTGGGCCGGCTGGAACTGTTCACCGTGCTGGTGCTGCTCAGCCCCAGTTTCTGGCGCCGCTGAGGACGGTCTACACAGTGGCGGCGACCGCATAGCGCTGCACGTGCGGTGTCCAGCCAAGCGGTCGGATGACCGCGCCGGCGATAGAGACCCGTTCATTTGCCTCAGACGCCGCTCCCATCTCCACAGCTTGGTGTCAGGCGCCCTGCGGTACCCATGCAAATCCGCCTTGATCGGTCACGTTCACGGCGGATTTCGTTTTCCTGACGCGCCGGGCCGCCGACCGTCAGGATATGTGCGGCTCCATTCAACGAAGAATCCCCCCATATTGTATATCATCTAATTTATAATATATTATGCCGAGTTGCAATGTATGGAACTCGTTGCAACTCGATTGGTGCATTGAGCGCCAGCGGGCTCGTGCCCGCATGAAGCCAAGCCGTTGGTATGTTGACGTCGGCGGGTGAGGGCATTGATCTAAACCACAGGTTCTAATTAATGCAAATTAGTATTATTCCATCATTGCCGAAGCTCTTTCTTTTATGCAAGGGTGATTGAAGTTTAGTTAAAATTAAAGTTGGCGTTTAGTGAACGCGAGTAGATGAAAATCGCATTGACGATATATTAATTTAAATTTATATATCGAATCGATCAGAGAGATGCGCGAGAAAATACGATACATGCTTTGTCACACTTTAGGTTTCACCTAAAGTGACGCCGGGATTTACTCGTATCTCTAATTTGACAGCGCTGTCGTTGGGTGGAGCCCTATCGTCATGCGCAATTTATTAGAAGGGGGGAAAGTGTTAACAAAGCGAACCAAGGCGATCGCCAGGGGGGTCCGGAAGCGGATTGGCCGTTCCGACCCGTCTGCATTATCCAATTTGCAGCATATTATCGATCATATACCACTGGCGGTTATGATCTGTGATGTTGCGGATGGCCGGATCAATTATTTAAATCAGCGATCACGGGCGTTTTTGACGGATCTTCGTGATGTATTGAAGGTCGATCCCGACCATTTGATTGGTGAGCGGATTGAACTCTTCCATCGAGATACCGGCAAATTGCGGGATATCATCTCGTCCCCGGCGCGATTGCCGCATCACGCCCGCATCCGGATGGGGGATGAGGAGGTGGACCTGTCGGTCACCGGTATTAACGATCAGATGGGCCGGCACCGGTTTGCCATGCTGACCTGGACTGTCGTGACAGAACGGGTGCGTAGCGAGGCCGAGGCGCGTCGTCTGGTTGAAATGATTGACCGTATGCCCATCAACGTGATGACCTGCGATCATCGGGATGGGCACAAAATCAATTACGCCAACCGCACAAGTCTTGAGACGTTGAAGGGGTTGGAGGCCCATCTGCCGATCAAGGCCAATCAACTGGTTGGTTCAAGCATCGATATTTTCCATCGCCATCCAGCACATCAGCACGCCATGCTGGCCGATCCGTCGAGATTGCCGCATGAGGCGTTTATCCGGTTGGGGCCGGAGGTGCTGCACCTCAAAGTATCGGCGATTACAGACGATGCGGGGAACTACCAGGGGCCGATGCTTACCTGGGCGGTTGTCACGGCCACCCGGGCCATGGCGGAAAAGGTTCAGGCATCCGTGGAATCCGTTGCCGCCTGTGCCGGGCAAGTGGGGGCGGCGGCGCGCGATCTGAACGGGACCGCGCGGGAAATTGACGGGTTGGCGGTTGCTGCGTCGGGCGCTACGGCGCAACTGACGGCTTCCATCCAGGATATTGTTGCACGGATTTCCGAGGCGGCGGCCATGACGGATGCTGCGGTCCGTGATGTCGGCCGGTCGGCTGAGCAGGTGGTCCGCCTGTCGCACATGACCGGGCGGATCAGCACGATCATTGAACTGATCCGCACAATCGCCGCCCAGACGAACCTGCTGGCGCTGAACGCCACCATTGAGGCCGCCCGCGCGGGTGAAGCGGGCAGAGGGTTCGCGGTGGTGGCCGGTGAGGTCAAGAATCTCGCCGGCCAGACGGCGCGCGCCACGGAAGAGATTGAGCAGCAGGTGGCTGAGATTCAGGAGGCCATGGGCGATACTGTATCGGCCATGGACCAGATCGGCGAAACGACGCGCCGGCTGAACGAGATCGCATTAGAGCGGATCGCGGAAAAGCGGAATCGCTTTGGAGCGTGAATCCGCTCGCAGAACAAGGACTTAGAGCCGGGTGCGTTTCCGTTTAAACGCACCCGGCTCTAGCCGTTTCCGGCGCTGTGGAACAGCAGGCTGCCGCTACCGAACAGGTGCGGGGATGCGTCGATGGTGCCTCTGGTGCCGCTGGCCGTAACGAGGGCGCGGCGCGGGAACTGCTCGCGGTGGCCGACGCCCTGCAAGCCTTGGCGACGGAGTTGGGGGAGGAGACGGCGCTCTTCTTAAAGAAGGGGGCTTAGCCGCTTCCGCCGGCTAGCCGGAAGCGGCTGGAGCTGTTCACCGTGCCGGTGCTGCTCAGCCCCAGTTTCTGGTGCTGCTGATTCTTTCGCTCGACCTTTCCATGTCCCTCTTTTAAACATATGTTTGAACGAGGGGCGTGTAAGCCTCCGCAAGCGGGAGGACAAGGCCGATGAGCCGTATGGATCGGCGCGAGATCGCGTTTCTGCTGGATGGGTTTCTGGATCTGGGGCCGCTGCTGGCGCGCGACCGGTTCCGGCATCTGGACCGTTCAGACCTGGATCAGGTGCTGGATGTGGCCGATGGGCTGGCCGCCGACCTGTTCGCCCCGCATTACCATGCGGCCGACCAGCAGGAGCCGGAGCGGATTGACGGCAAGGTGGCAATGCTGCCCGCCGTCAAAACCGCCGTCGATGCTTTTGCCGAGGCGGGGTTTCTGGCTGCCCATCATGATGAGGAGCTGGGCGGCCAGCAATTGCCCTGGTGCATCGTGCAGGCGGCCTTCAGCTTCTTCCAGACGGCCAACATCGCCACGGCGGCCTATCCGTTCCTGACCATTGGGGCGGGCAACCTGATCCGCGCCTTTGGCAGTGAAGAACAGCAGGCGCGGTTCCTGGGGCCGATGCTGACGGGACGGTTCTTTGGCACCATGGCCCTGTCGGAACCGCAGGCTGGCAGCAGCCTGGCCGATATCCGCACGACCGCGACGCCCGGCCCGGATGGCTCCTACCGTATCACCGGCACCAAGCAATGGATCAGCGCCGGGGAGCATGAGCTTTCAGAGAATATCATCCATATGGTGTTGGCCCGTATCCAGGGGGCACCGGCGGGGGTGAAGGGGATCAGCCTGTTCATCGTGCCGCGTTACCGGGTGGGGGATGACGGCGCGCTGAGCGGCGATAATGATGTGCGGCTGGTCAGCCTGCTGCACAAGATGGGCTATCGCGGCACCACCAGCACCATTCTGTCCTTTGGGGAGGCAGGGCGG
Source organism: Niveispirillum sp. SYP-B3756 (assembly GCF_009495745.1). Lineage (GTDB taxonomy): Bacteria > Pseudomonadota > Alphaproteobacteria > Azospirillales > Azospirillaceae > Niveispirillum. Next base: position 177,816 of record NZ_WIDQ01000001.1, on the reverse strand, counting down.
TGCCAGGGCTTCCTGGTCGGCCAGCCGCACCAGGGCCTGTCCTATATGTTCCAGATGATGAACGAGGCGCGGATTGGTGTGGGGCTGGGGGCGGCGGCGCTTGGCTATGCCGGCTATCGCTATTCCGCCGATTATGCCCGCTCCCGCCCGCAGGGCCGCCCGCTGGAGGCGCGCGACCCGACCACGCCGATGGTGCCGATCATCGACCATGCCGACGTGCGCCGGATGTTGTTGCAGCAGAAGGCAGCGTCAGAGGGGGCGCTGGCGCTCTGCCTTTATTGCGCCAGGCTGGTGGATGAGGAACGCACCGCCCCGGAAGAGCCCGCCCGCAAACAGGCCAGCCTGCTGCTGGAACTGCTGACGCCGATCGCCAAATCCTGGCCGTCGGAGCACTGCCTGGAAGCCAATAAATGGGCGATCCAGATTCTAGGCGGCTATGGCTATACCCGTGATTACCCGGTCGAGCAGTATTACCGCGATAACCGGCTGAACCCGATCCATGAAGGCACCTACGGCATTCAGGCCAATGACCTGTTGGGCCGCAAGGTGTTCATGGGCGACGGTGCCGCCCTTTCCGCGTTGGCCGAGACGGTGACGCAAACCATCACCCAGGCCGCTGTCGTGCCCGCCCTGGCCCCGCAGGCCCGCTTACTGGCCCTGGCCCTGGAACGGGTAGGGCAGGTGACGACCCATTTGGGCCGGGTTCGCGCCGAAGGCCAGATTGCCCTCTGTCTGGCCAATGCCACGACATATCTGGAAATGTTCGGCCATACGGTGCTGGCCTGGATCTGGCTGCGTCAAGCGCTGGTGGCCGAGACGTCGCTGGCCGCCGGCACCGGCGATGCCGCCTACCTGAACGGCAAACTGGCCACCTGCCGTTGGTTCTTCGCCCACGAGCTGCCCAAAACCGTCACCCAGGCTGCCATCCTGACCAGCCTTGACCGCACCACCCTCGACACGTCCCCCGATTGGCTGTGACCAATGGTCCGGGGTCCAGGGGCCTCGCGGCCCCTGGTAGTGCCTTTCCTGCCTTGTTCCTGCTATGGTGCGCCGCACTGACACCCCTGTGACCGGACATCCCCCCGTGGCCGAACCCGCCCCCTTCCTGACCGACATCTGGTATTTCGCCATGCCGTCCGCCGCGCTGACGCGGGGCGGGATGCAAGCCAAGATGCTGCTGGGCCAGCCGCTTTTGTTCGCGCGCGGGAATGACGGGGCACCCTTCGCCTTGCGGGATATCTGCCCGCATCGCGGCATCCCGCTTTCCTGCGGTCGGTTTGATGGGAAAGAGGTGGAATGCTGCTATCACGGCTGGCGATTCGATGGGACGGGCGGCTGCACCGCCATTCCGTCGCTGGTGCCGGGGCAGGAATTCGACCTCGCCCGCATCAAGGTGCGCCGCTATGCGTTGGCAGAGGCGCAGGGCAATCTCTGGGTCTGGATGGGGGAGCAGGAGCCGGATGGCCCGCCCCCGCAGATGCCGGATATGGAGGGCCGCGCGCCGAACCTGACGGAGGTGATGGAATTCCCCTGCCATGTCGACCATGCCGTGGTCGGCCTGATGGACCCGGCGCATGGGCCGTTCGTGCATCAGAGCTGGTTCTGGCGGTCGGCTAAGAGCATCCATGAAAAGGCCAAAGCCTTCGGCCCGGCACCCTACGGCTTTGCCATGAAGCGGCATAAACCTTCGTCTAATTCCGCCGCCTATAAACTGTTGGGGGGAGCGCCGGAGACGGAGATCAGCTTCCGACTGCCCGGTATCCGGACCGAACATATCGTTGCCGGCCGGCATCGCATCGTCAATCTGACGACGGTGACGCCGCTGGATGCCAACCGCACGGAAGTGACCAACAGCTTTTACTGGACGCTGGGTTGGGCCGATCTGGCCCGCCCGGTGCTGCGACGGTTTGTCCGCCGCTTCCTGGGCCAGGACCGCGATGTGGTGGTGTTGCAGCAGCAGGGCTTGCGCCATGATCCGACGCTGATGCTGATCAAGGATGCCGACACCCAGGCGCGCTGGTATTACCAGTTGAAGAATGAATATGGGCGTGCGCGGGACGAAGCGCGGCCCTTCGTCAACCCGGTCAAGGATACGGTGCTGCGCTGGCGCAGCTAAATCTTCGGGGCCTCGCTGAGGCCCTATTCCGCCGTCCCTTCCAGCGCTGCTGCTTGATCGCTGCTGCTGTCCTTCTGCGCCGCCCAGGTGAGCAGCGCGTCCAGTGCCGGACATAGCGCCTGTCCCCAGGGCGTCAGGCAATATTCCACCTTCGGTGGCACCTGATGGTGGACGATGCGCCGGACGATCCCGTCCATCTCCATCTGTCGCAACTGCTGGATCAGCATCTTCTGGGAGATGGCCGGGATGGCCCGCTCCAGATCGGAGAAGCGCAGAACCTGGCCACCGAACAGGTGGAACAGGATCACCAGCTTCCATCGCCCTTCCAGGAGCTTGAGGGCATTCTCGACCCCTTCGGCGGCCGATTCACGGGTATAATGTTTGGACATACTTTTCCGTAAGTACCTTACTTTTTCGTGCGTTCTTGCATAATTCGCAGCATGGGCCATTTTCGAGAACCGGACAAGACGAACTGGAGATCGATCATGCCTCTCTCGCTGCCCCTGCCCATCGCGGCCTATTTTGTTGCGGATGCCGCCGATGGCACGGCCGTCGCCGATTGTTTCACCGCCGATGCAATGGTGATCGACGAGAAACAGACGCACCAGGGACGGGATGCTATCGCCCGCTGGAAAAAGGAAGCTTCCGCCAAATTTGACTATACCGTCCAGCCCACGGCCTTTGAGGCCCAGGGCGACAGGCTGATGGTGACGGCCCGGGTGACGGGGAACTTCCCCGGCAGCCCGGTGAACCTGCACTATGCCTTCACCCTTGCCGGGGACGCCATCGCCCGGCTGGAGATCGTGCCATGAGCGGCTATCTCGGTCTGGAAGGAAAAAGGGCCCTGGTGACCGGTGGTACCAAGGGCCTGGGGGCGGCGGTGGTTCAGGCTTTGCGGGATGCCGGCGCGCATGTTGTCGCCACGGCCCGGACAGTGCCAGAGACGGTGGTGCCAGGGCTGCACTATATCCCCGCCGATCTGATGACGGCCGATGGTTGCGGCGCTGTCGCCGGCCAGGTGCTTGCGCATTTCGGGGGCATTGATGTCCTTGTCCATGTTCTGGGCGGGTCCAGTGCGCCGGCAGGCGGCTACGCGGCCTTAAGTGATGAGGAATGGCGCCGGGAGATCGATCAGAATCTCATGCCCGCCGTCCGGCTGGATCGCGCGCTGCTGCCCGCGATGCTGGCACGGGGCACGGGTGTCATCATCCATGTCACATCGATTCAACATCAAATGCCGCTGCCGGAATCGACGACGGCCTATGCCGCAGCAAAGGCCGCCCTGTCGACCTACAGCAAAAGCCTGTCGAAGGAAGTGGCGCCCAAGGGGATCCGCGTCGTCCGTGTCTCGCCGGGCTGGATAGAGACTGATGCGGCCGTGGCCCTTGCGCAACGTTTGGCCCAGGAGGCCGGTACCGATTATGAAGGGGGCAAGAAGATCATCATGAACGCGTTGGGCGGCATTCCGCTCGGCCGGCCGGCGAAGCCGGACGAGGTCGCGGACCTCATCGCTTTCCTCGCCTCCCCCCGCGCCGCCGCCATCACCGGCACGGAATATGTCATCGACGGCGGGACCGTTCCGACGGCGTGAGCCCTATCGGCCCGCCCCTCTCCCCCGGTGATCACCAGCGATCACCGGGGGAGAGACTTACAGGGCGTAGCGCAGCGTGGCCGTGCGCCCGCCATCGCTGACGGTCAGGCTGCTGGACATGATGCGCATGATCTCCAGCCCGCGACCGGATTTGGCCTCCGGATTGCTGGGATATTGCACGGCGGCCGGGTCATAGCCGCCGCCCTGGTCGCTGACCCGGACATGCAGGAAGCCATCGGCGACCCAGGCATAGAGGTCCACCCGCTTGCGGGCCTTGGCCGGGTCGGCCAGCGTGGTGGTCAGATGCTGGCAAAAGGCATCAAACTCCGCCGGGTCATCCACCAGGGAACTGCCCAGCGCCAGATTGCCATGCAGCACGGCGTTGATGATCGCCTCATGCAGGCTCAGTTCCACATCATGGCGCAGGGCGCTGGGCAACATGCCGCGTGCCAGCAACCCTTCGCAGAACTGGGCCGCCGTATCCAGCGTCCAGGCCAGCCTTGTGGTCAGGGAAACCAGCAGCTGGCCCTGGGCCAGGGCGTCTGCCAGAGCGGCGGCGGGCAGCGTATCCTCGCTATATTCCACCACGGCGGCGCAGCTGCCGCGCAGGGCCACCCCCAGATCCGCCGCCGCCCCTTCGGGCAACAGGCGGATGGTGGTGGTACTGCCATTGCCGCCGATCGGTAGATTCAGCAACTGCGCAGCACGGGCCAATTCCGACTGATCCAGCCCTTCACCCGTGAGCCGATAACCCATGATGCCTCCGCCCGCTCTGCCCGTTCACATCGACCGGTTGCCCGGCATTTGGTCCATCTGCGGTAATATCGGCCATGGCGCAGACCCCGGCGATAAAACCTTCCGCCGGAGGATACTTCGTCAAGGCGCGTGCGTGCAATTCCTCCGGCGAGCGGGCGAAGCCATGGAACATGCGCCCCTCGTTCCAGGGCGGCAATCCGGCGGCTGCTTCCTGCCGCCCCAGGCTGCCATTGGCGATCATCAGTGACCATAGCCGGTCAAAGCGGCGCCATTCCCGGTCCAGCATCAGGATGGATTGCTTGGGCGCTTCGCGCAGCCGGGTCAAGCGCGCCTCAGCGGCATTGGTGGCGGCGACCATCTGGGCGATGTGGGTTTCCGCCTCCAGAATGGCATTGCGCACATTGTCGGCCTCCCGCCTTGCCTGCCGCAATTTGACGGCCAGCATGTTTTTTTCATCCACGGCGCGCGACAGGCGCCGTTCCACCTGGCGGATCAGCCGCAAGACCCGCCGGCCGGACAGGATCAACACAGCGCCGGCAATGGCCAGCACCAGCAGGCTGATCATGTTCATCAGGCTGAAAGTCATGGGGATGTTCCTGTCCAGCGGCTGACGGTGATCAATTCCCGCAGCGTGTATCCTTCCTGCGAGGGGTAGGCATTGGCCAGCAACTGGCGGGCCTGATGTTCACTGGGGGCCCAAACGCGAATCTGATTCTGATAGCGCCAGATCACCGGGGCGCTGTCAAAATCCTTGGAGGAAAGATCGGCCAGACGTTTATTGTCCAGTCTGGCGACAAACAGCGAATCGCCGATGGCCTGCTGGCCCAGATGGTGCCAGACCTGCACCCGGTCGCGTTCCGCACCGGTCAGCATCACTTCCAGCCGGCTCAGTTGTGATTTCAGGCGGAATCGTTCGGCATTGCGGCGATCGCGCAGGGCACCCTGTTCGGCGTTCTGGGCCAATGTCCGCTCCACCAGCGGGCCGGTCTCCTTGATTTCCCGGAGCACCTTCGCATGGTCGGCGAACCATTCGTAAATGTCCGGCAAGACCACGCGAAGGAGTTCCAGCACGACGGTTCCCACCAGGCACGCCGCTGCCAGGGACAGAATCACAACATCGGATGCAGCCAGTTCAATTTGCATTCCCACCGTCGCCGTTCCCCCACAGCAGGCCTAACGGTTGTATTTGAACATACCGGCACAGATATCCAAAATTAAGATTTTTTCTCGCGCTTTCAACGTGGCGGGAGGGGTGGTGACAGCCATCGCAGGCGGGCCTATGCTGCGGCCACCCTCACGCTGACCCTGAAGGATCGTGAACATGGACAAGTCCGTTCTGGACACCGCGTCGCCCAAGGCCATTCTGCTGCGCGATTACGCGCCCCCGGCCTGGTGGATTGATCAGGTGGAACTGGATGTGGACCTGCATGAGGATGGTACGCGCGTGCTGTCCCGGCTTTCCCTTCGCCGCAATGCCGGGGTTGCTGCCGCCCCGCTGGTGCTGGACGGGCAGGAGATGGAGTTGCTGTCGGTCGCCCTTGATGGCCGCCTGCTCAGCCCCGATGATTATGCGCTGACGCCGGACAGGCTGACCCTGACCGGTCTGCCGGACAATGCCGTGGTGGAGATCGCCACCCGCATCCATCCGGAAAAGAACACGGCGTTGGAAGGGCTTTACAAGTCGTCGGGCAATTTCTGCACCCAGTGCGAGGCGGAAGGTTTCCGCAAAATCACCTATTTCCAGGACCGTCCGGACGTGATGGCCCGCTACAATGTGCGGATTGAGGCCGACAAGGCCAGTTATCCAGTGCTGCTGTCCAACGGCAATCTGATCGGTGAGGGGGAGGCGGAGAATGGCCGCCACTGGGCGCGCTGGGAAGACCCGTGGCCCAAGCCCTGCTATCTGTTCGCCCTGGTGGCCGGCAAGCTGGTGCATATCGAGGACCGGTTCCAGACCCGCTCTGGCCGCGACGTTGCCCTGCGCATTTATGTGGAGCCGGGGAACGAGGATAAATGCGGCCATGCCATGGAAAGCCTGAAGAAATCCATGAAGTGGGACGAGGATGTCTATGGTCTGGAATATGACCTTGATATTTTCAATATCGTCGCCGTGGGTGACTTCAACATGGGGGCGATGGAAAACAAGTCGCTCAATATCTTCAATACCAAGTACATCCTGGCCCGCCCGGACACCGCCACCGATACCGACTTCCTCGGCATCGAGTCAGTGGTGGCGCATGAATATTTCCATAACTGGACCGGCAACCGCGTCACCTGCCGCGACTGGTTCCAACTGTCGCTGAAGGAAGGGCTGACCGTTTTCCGCGACCAGGAATTCAGCGCCGACATGAATTCCGCCCCGGTGAAGCGCATCCAGGATGTCACCCGCCTGCGGCAGGTGCAGTTCGCGGAGGATGCCGGCCCCACCGCCCACCCGGTGCGGCCGGACAGCTATATCGAGATCAATAATTTCTATACGCCCACCGTGTACGAGAAGGGGGCGGAGGTGCTGCGCATGTACCGTACCCTGCTGGGGGCGGGCGGTTATCGGCGCGGCATCGACCTGTATTTCCAGCGCCATGATGGTCAGGCGGTGACCACCGACGATTTCCTGGCCGCCATGCGCGATGCCAACCCGGATGCGGGCGTAGATTGGGAACAGTTCCGCCGCTGGTATGCCCAGGCCGGCACGCCGGGCATCAGCGGCCATGGTGTCTATGATGCGTCTGCCCGCACCTATACGCTGACCCTGGCCCAGTCGCTGGCCCCCACGCCGGGCCAGCCGGAAAAGCTGCCCATGCTGGTGCCGGTGGCGCTGGGTCTGGTCGGGCCGGATGGGGTGGATTTGCCGTTGCGCCTGCAGGGCGAAGCGGCGGCGGTGGGCACATCGCGCGTGCTGTCGCTGCGTGCCGCCGAACAGAGCTTCACCTTTGTCGATGTGCCGGCACGGCCGGTGCCGTCGCTGTTCCGGGGCTTCTCCGCCCCGGTGAAGCTGGGCTTTGATTACAGCGATGCCGATCTCACCTTCCTGATGGCGCATGACAGTGACGCCTTCAACCGCTGGGAGGCAGGGCAGACGCTGGCATCCCGCCTGCTGCTGTCACTGGTGGCCGACAATGCCGCCGGGCGTGACATGCTGGTGCCGGACAGCTTCATCGCTGCCATCGGCCAGACCCTGGCGCGCGCCGATGAAGACCCGGCCTTTGCCGCCCTGGCGCTGGCCCTGCCATCGGAAAATTATCTGGGCCAGTTGATGGGGGTGATCGATGTCGATGGCATCCACGCCGCCCGCGAACTGGTGCGGGCCAGCATCGGCAAGGCCCACCGGGCGGCCCTGCTGGCGCTCTACCATGCCTATCGGGAAGGGGAGAGCTTCAGCGTTTCGCCCGAGGCCATTGGCCGCCGCGCCGCGCGCAATGCGGCCTTGGCCTATCTGATGGCGGCAGGCGATGCAGAGGGCAAGAAGCTGGCGCTGGCCCAGTATCGCAGCGCTACCGGCATGACTGATGTGATCACCGCCCTGGCGCTGATCGCCGACAGCGACATGCCCGAACGCGCCGACGCGCTCGCCACCTTTGCCGAGAAGTGGCAGGGCGAGGCACTGGTGATGGATAAATGGTTCATGATCCAGGCGGGCAGCAGCCGGCCCGGCGTGCTGGCCGAGGTGAAGGAACTGTTGAACCATCCCGGCTTCAACATCCGCAACCCCAACAAGGTCTATGCGCTGGTGGGCGGTTTCACCGGCAATGCCGTGGCCTTCCATGCGGCGGATGGTTCAGGCTATCAGTTCCTGGCCGACCGGGTGATTGAGCTGAATAAGCTGAACCCCCAGGTGGCCAGCCGCATGGCCAAGGCCTTTGCCCGCTGGCGCAAGTATGGGCCGGAGCGTCAGGCTGCTGCCAAGGTGGCGCTGGAGCGGATTGCCCATACGCCGGACCTGTCACCCAACGTCTATGAAATCATCTCCCGCAGCCTGGAGGGGTGAGGAGTAATACTATCCCGCCGTCACTCCCCGGCCAGCGCCTCCAGATAGGCGCTGGCCGGGCGCTGGGGCGTGTAGTAATAGCCGGATTCCATCCGGGCCTTTTCGGCCTGATGCTGCATCGCGCTCAGCACCGGCAGCGACCAGGCCGCCCCCAGCACCACCACCCACAGGGTGACAATGCCGGCCTTATGTTGAAAAGTCGCACGATCTCGCAGACGCCACCGCATGGTGCCACCTTGTCGCCGTTTTATCCGGCGCCTTCTATTGATCTGATAGAGTGATTATAGGGCGAAGGATTTGCCGGTTTCTTAACGCCGGCATGGCTTTGTCCCGTCGGGAACAGGGCGGAAACGGGGCAAAGGGATAGGCTATCCGTTCTGCCGGTCCGGGAACCTGGATCGGGGTGTCGGTGTTAGGGGCAACAGCGTCATTTCAGGGAATGCATCATGGGTATCATCGCCACCTTGATCATCGGGCTGCTGGTTGGGATCATCGCCAAGCTATTGATGCCGGGGCGCGATCCGGGCGGTTTCATCCTCACCACCCTGCTGGGTATTGCCGGGGCCTTTGTGGCCACATATCTGGGCCAGTCCATCGGTTTCTACCGGGTGGGGGAGGGGGCGGGGTTTATTGGCGCCGTGGTGGGCGCCATGATCCTGCTGGCGCTTTATCGCGCAGTGGCCGGCGGCCGGCGGGATTGATCGCCGCTACTGGGTGTGTTTCAATTTTTCTGCCTGCTGGCGGGAACGCCATTCCCAGGGTGCTTCCACCCGCCCCGCCCACATGCCCCGCCGGTGGGATGAGGCGAGGGCCTCATCCGCCGCATAGGCAGGGGTAAGGGCACGGTAGGCAAGGGCATAGCCCAACTGCACCATGGCGCGGCTAATATTCACCCCGCGCACCACACAGATGGCCAGTTGGGGCGGCTTGCCCTGTTCCTTGCGCGGGGTGCAGGTGACCTCGTCATTATTCAGGATGCGTTCCAGCATCCGGCGCGACAACTCATAACAATCATATTCCGTGCCCTTCACATTCTTGCATTTCTGGCCAACATCGGGCGCGTCAATGCCGTCCAGGCGGAAATCCTGCCCGTTGATGGTGACGATATCGCCTTCCTTGGCGGTGCCCTTGCCGACGACGGGGCCGGTGGGGGCGGCCGTCTGCGCGGGCAGGGTCAGCGCCAGGAACAGCGCCAGGAACAGCGCCAGCGGAGGCAATAGCCGCGCGATCATAACAGCATCCCCACAGGTTCAGCCGCCGGCGGGGCCGGGTCCAGTAGGGCTGGCCCTTCCGCCCGCGCGCCATTGACCAGCGGATTGACCGGCCGCGCCGTCAGCGTACCGGCGGGGCTGGGCCGCAGCAGGGCGGCATCATTCCCCACTTCCAGCCAAGCCGTGCGCGCTGCCGCATCGGCCAGCAGCACCGGCTGGCGGTGGTGCAGCTTGCTGATATCCGGCCCCGCCTCGGTGGTCAGGATGGTGAAGGTGAAAAGCGGGTGGTTACCCTCCGCCGGATCGCGCCAGATTTCCCACAGGCCCGCCATGGCCAGTGGTGCCCCGTCTGCCCGCGTGATGAACCAGGGCTGGCGCGGTGTGGTATCCGGTTTCCATTCGTAAAAACCGTCGGCCGGCACGATGGCGCGGCGGCGGCGAAAGGCCTCGCGGAAGCTGGGCTTTTCCGCCGCTGTCTCGCTGCGGGCATTGAACAGCTTGCCCCCGCCGCTGGCATCGGCGGCAAAACCCGGCACCAGGCCCCAGCGCATGGCAGTAAGGCTGAGTTCACCCGCCGCATTGCGGCCGATCACCCCGGCATCGCGCGTCGGAGCGATATTGAAGGCGGGCACCAGATGGCGTGGGGGCAGATCATGGCGCAGGCGCGCGTCGAACGCCTCCGCCAGTGCCGCCAGATCCTTTTGCACAAACCGCCCGCACATCGCCCTGTCCCCAAATGGAAACCGGCTGCCAGCATAGCAGCCGCCCGACGGCAGTGCAAAAGCCACCGGGCAAGGTGCTTGCCTCGCCCCCTGCCGCCGTTATGATCTCAGCCCTTAACAGATGGAGCCCCATGATGCTGAATCCGGATCAATTGGCTGCCCTGCTGCCGCCCGTGCGTGAACTGGCCGTGCAGGCTGCCGCCGCCATCATGGAATTCTATACCGATGACATGGAGACGGAGACCAAGGGCGATGGCAGCCCCGTCACCCGCGCCGACCGCGCCGCCGACGCCGTGATCCTGGCCGGCCTGCGCGCGCTGACCCCGGATATTCCCGTGGTGACGGAGGAAGAGGTGGCGGAAGGCCGTATCCCCGATATCAGCGCCGGCACCTTCTGGCTGGTCGACCCGCTGGACGGCACCAAGGAATTCATCAAGCGCAATGGTGAATTCACGGTGAATATCGCCCTGCTCCTGAATGGGGAGCCGGCGCTGGGTGTGGTGCTGCTGCCGGCCACGGGGGAGCTTTACGCCGCCGCCGGCCCCGGCACGGCCATCCGCAGCCGGCCTTTGGCCAAGGATGAACCGATTACCGTGCGTCCGGTGCCGGCGGCCGGCCTGACGGTGCTGTCTTCGCGCAGCCATGCCGATAATGCGGCGGTGGATGAGTTCCTGGCCGGCCGCCGTGTCGCCGCCCGGCTGGCCGCCGGCAGTTCGCTGAAATTCTGCCGTGTGGCCGAAGGGGCCGGCGATGTCTATCCCCGGCTTGGCCCCACCTGCGAATGGGACATCGCTGCCGGCCACGCCGTGCTGCTGGGCGCCGGCGGCAGCCTGACCCAGATTGATGGCGAGCCCTTGATCTATGGCAAGGCCCCCCGCTTCCTCAACCCGCATTTCGTCGCCTGGGGTGGGGTGTAATACCGGTTCCCAGTGAGTTCTGATCGTCAGGAACTGGTATGAGGCAGGAAATTGGCTCTATGAATAAATCGTGATTATCTTATTCCTGTCAGGCGGCGTGATTAAACGGTGCCACCTCTCCTGTTAGGGGGAATGACTTGCTTCATTCGCGCGTGTTCCTCCTGACTTGGGGTATCCTGTGTATCTGCGCTGCGGCTCAGACGGCGCAGGCTGTCGCTCAGCCCGTTTCGACAACGGAGGTCGGGCATAATATCTCCGGTTCCGACTTATCTGTCGCGGATTGGCGGAAACGGGCGACGGTTGATCTGGCTGCCTTTGCTGATGCGCTGCGGGAGAACTACATCTACGCCGCCTATCCAGATCCAGAGCGGTGGCGGGAGTGGTTTGGGCGCACGCTCAAGCTGGTGGAGGCTGAACTTCCGCTGGTCCGGGATGAAGCCGGCTATCAGGCTGTGATGCGGCATCTGGTTGCCACCTTTCAAGATGCGCATGTCAATGTCCGCTTCAATGCGTTATCGCCGATCCCGTCGAACTGGCCCGGTTTCCTTGCCCGGTTCGATAATGGTGCCTACAGCATTATGGCGTCGCGGCAGGCCCATATCGCCGACGGTGCCCAGGTGTCCGCCTGCGATGGCAAGCCGATATCATGGTGGACCGGGGTTATCGCGCAATATGAAATTGGCTTCCCCGACACGCTGGACGAGGTCCGCAACGAAGCGGCGTTGCGCCTTTTTGTCGATCGGGGCAGTCCGCTGAGGCCGCGACCAGCACAATGTGTGATCGGGGGCCAGTCGGTAATGCTGAATTGGGCCCCGGCACCAATGGCGGAAATCAATCAGGTCATCCGGTCATGGTCGGGATCTCGCCCGCCCGAGGTGAGCACGCGATTGATCGGCAATGATGGCGCCTGGGTAAGGCTCGGCTACTTTCAGCCGAACAGCGCGGCGCAGGCCGAAGCATTCCACGCAGCGATTGACGCTGCACCGTCACTTCGGGCCAAGCGCTTCATCGTCTTGGATGTGCGGGGCAATGGCGGTGGGCCCTATAAATGGTTCATGGCCTATCTGCGGGGGCTCTACGGTGAAGCCTATACCGACCATTATGCCACGGCGCGGCTGCATATTCGCGGCGTCTTCCGCCTGTCTCCGGCCTATCTGAAGCAGGAGGAGGATGGTGAATCGCAGGCGAGCGACTTCAAGGAGCCGCCTGACCCGCCACACGAGATCAACAGTGCCGTTGACAGCAGGCGCCAGGCAGCGGCGGTTGCCGCAGGTGAAACGATTTTCCGCACAACGCCAATTCCCCTCCCGCACAACGGCACAGCACCGGCGAACCCGGTCCGTGCCCAAGTTTACGTCCTTACAGATTACGGCTGCGGTAGCGCCTGCATCTCGTTTGTCGACGAGTTGAAACGATTTCCGGGCGTGCAGCAGATCGGGCTACCGACATCGGTGGACAGCCGGTCTGGCACCGCTGTCCAGATCAATTTGCCGAGTGGGCGGGCGACCGCCATGATCGCAACGATGACGCGAGATGGACGCATTCGCGACGACAATGAACCGCAGCTACCATCGATCAGGTTTACCGGCGACATTAGCGACGATAAAGCAGTGGAGACTTGGTTCCTCCGTGAGGTGTTCGCTGGCAACTGAATAGGGAACCCATTCAGCATACGACTTGGCCTAAACGGCTCTTCTTCATTTGATCGCCCTTTTCCGGGGATCAGGTCACCTGGAGAGCGAACCGGCTTTATCGCTGGCCTCCAAGGGTCATGTCCCATGACCCTTGCTATTAATGCCTCAACCCCGGTTTGCCAGCATCCGTCACCGTCCCGGTGACGCTGACCCCTTGAAAAGAGTGGTGGGCCCGGAGGGACTTGAACCCCCAACCAGACCGTTATGAGCGGTCGGCTCTAACCATTGAGCTACAGGCCCACGCGAGGACCGCAATTTGCACAAAACATTCGGCGAAATCAACAGCTGCAGTGCGGGAGAGTTACATATCCCCAAACGCGCTATTTCTCCCCCCGGCCTTCCACCGCATCGGACAGGGCATAGCCCGCCCCGCGGATGGTGGTAATGATCAGGCCGCCGCCCTGGGGCAGGTCCAGTTTGCGGCGCAGGCGGCCGATCAGCGTGTCCACCGTGTGCGCCGTCACCGAGCGCGGGTCGCGGTTGCTGATCACATCCAGCAGGAAATCCCGGTCCAACGGCTGCGGCCGGGCCGCCGCCAGGGCCGCCAGGATGTTGAATTCCCCCGTCGTCAGCGGCAGCAGGCTGCCGTCAGGGCGGAACAGTTCACGCCGGATCGGGTCCAGGTTCCAGCCGTCAATCTCCACCAGCACCACCGCCTTGGCGTCGCGCAGGCGGCGCACATTATTGATGCGGGCGATCAGCTCGCGCACCGAGACCGGCTTGGTCAGATAATCATCGCCGGCCTTTTCCAGCGCCAGGACACGATCCTCTTCCGCATCGCGGGCGGTGACGAAGATCAGCCCGGCCTTCTCACGCAGGCGCAGTTCAACCGCCGCCGTCAGGCCATCGCCATCGGGCAGGTTGATATCCAGCAGGATGACATCGGCCTTGGCCCAGGGCAGGCTGCGGCGCAGATCGGCCAGATTGCGCGCCCGCACCACGGCAAAGCCCTGATCCTCCAGCGCGCCGGCGATCAGTTCCAGCATTTCCGGCGCGTCCTCCACCACCAGGATGGTCGCGGACTTGTTCATGTCGGGGCTCCGTCCGGTTCCAGTACGCGGGTGATCTGGATCAGCAGCTTTTCTACCAGTAAAATCAAGGCGAAATCATCTGTGCCCATGCCGTCGGCCAGGGCCGTTTCCAGCGCGCCGGCGGCAATCGACAGGTCGCCATGGCCGAAACTGGCGGCAGAGCCGCGCAGCCGGTGGGCGCTGGCGGTCAGGGACGCGCCGTCGCCCTGCAGCAAGGCGGCTCGCAGGCGCGTTTGCTGTTCCCGGCACGCCTCCAGGAACAGGCCCTGGGCCGTGCCGGTACGGCTGGGCGGTTCCCGCATGGCGGCGGCGGGCAGGGGGCTGGCGGCGGGGGCGTAGCGGTGCAGCATGGCATAGAGCCGGTCCGGCTCCAGCGGCTTGGCCAGCATCTCATCCATGCCGGCTTCCAGATAGCGCGCCTCATCCAGCGGGCTGGCATTGGCGGTGACGGCAATGATGGGCAGCAGGGCCAGATCGGGATCGGGCAGGGCCCGCACCCGCTTTGTTGCCTCCACCCCATCCACGCTGCGCAGGCGGATATCCATCAGCACCAGATCGAACCGGTCGCGGGCCAGTGCCGCGCAGACCTCCCCGCCATCCTCCACCACCGCCACCCGGTGGCCCTGCGGTTCCAGCAGGCCGCGCAGCAGGGCCTGGTTTTCCGCTGCATCATCCACCACCAGAATGGACAGCGGTGCCAGCGGCGGCGCGACCGGTGCAGGGGCAGGCGGTTGCAGGGGCTGCGTGGGCCGGGCGGGAAAGCGGAAGCTGAACAGGGCCCCGCCGCCCGGCCGGTCGGCCACCGTCACCACCCCGCCCATCGCATCGGCCAGCCGCCGCACGATGGACAGGCCCAGCCCGGCCCCATCGGCCCGATCCGAGGCGCCATATTGACGGAACGGTTCAAAGATCAGCTGTTTGGCCGCATCGGGGATGCCGGGGCCGCGATCTGCCACGCTGAGCGTCAGTTCATCGCGCCCATCGGGCAGGGGCTGGCTGTGCAACCCCACCTCCACCGCACCGCTGGGCGCATATTTGATGGCGTTGGAGAGCAGGTTGATCAGCACCTGCTGCACCCGCAACCCGTCGGCCACATGGGCGGGGGCCAGGGGGCCGATATCCAGCAGGATGGCCAGCCCCTTTTCATCCGCCGCCGGGCGCATCAGGGCGGCCACCTCGTCCAGCAGGCGCGGCAGGTCCACCGGGGCCGGCTTCAGGCCGATGCCATCGGCCTCGAACCGCGACAGGTTCAGCGCATCATCCAGCAGATGCACCAGCCGCCGCCCGGCTGCCAGCATGATATCCAGCCGCCTTTCCTGATCCGACCGGGGAGCGTCGCGGTGCAGCAGGCCGGCCATCCCCATGATGGCGTTCATCGGCGTGCGGATCTCATGGCTCATCATCGCCAGGAAATCAGCCTTGGCGGAGGCGGTCAGCTCGGCCTGCCGCTTGGCCTCGGCCAGTTCGCGGTTGCTGGCCTGTTCGCGCAGCACATTCAGGAACTGTTCGCGCCGCATCCGGTTGGAACTGGCCCGCAAGACCCCGCCGACGCAAAAGGCCACGATGGTCAGGGCCACGAGGATCAGCAGATCAATCGGCGGTTTGGGCTGCTGGCCCAGCACCCCCCACCAGAGCAGGCTGACCCCCGCCCCATAGGCGGAGATCGCCATGGCCGGCGTGAAAGCACCGGGCAGGCTGGCCGACAGGCCGATGGCGATCAGCGGGAAGAAGGCCCCACCATGCACCTGCAGCGTCGGGTGATCGAAGACCAGGGCATTCAGGGTGAAGAAGACGAACTGGTGCAGGAAGGTGACGGCGGGCAGCCGTGCCGGACTGGCCCGGGCCATGGCCAGCAGCGACAGAACGCACCAGACCAGGATCAGGCCCCGGATGGAGAGGAACCAGCTCAGCCGCTGCGGATCGACGGTCAGGAAATCCAGGGGCGCGAACAGCAGGCTGGTCAGGGTGGCGGCAATGACGCAGACATGCGCCATGTTGAAATCCAGGCGCCGGTTGCGCAGGGCGAATGCTGCTTCCTGGTCTGTGTCGGTGAATTCACCGGTCCAGCGGAACTGGCTTTGTCCTGTCTGTCGCTTCACGGATGATCCTGCCCCGGGGCGGTGCGCCTGAGGCACCATCATGGCGCAGGACCAGGGGGAATTGCCAGTCACGCCATGCAATTACCGGCCGTCGCGGTCTGTGCAGGGCGGGAAAAGGGGGCCGATGTCGATCTTTCAAGGCACGCGGACCGGGGCCGGATTCGCCATCTCGCCACGTGCCGCCCAGTCATCGCGCAGAATCGCATAGAGCAGATGGTCCGCCCATTTGCCATCGATGCGCAGATATGCCCGCGCATAGCCTTCGCGGGTGAAGCCTGCCTTTTCCAGCAGCCCGCTGCTGGGAATGTTGCTGGGCAGACAGGCGGCTTCCACCCGGTGCAGCCCCAACTGCCCGAAGGCGAAGGACAGCATCAGCCGGGCGGCTTCGGAGATATAGCCATGGCGGGCATAAGGCTTGCCGGCCCAATAGCCCATGGTGCCCATCTGGGCCACACCCCGGCGCACATTGGTCAGGCCGATGCCGCCCACCACCGCGTCCCCCGATTGGGTGAAGACCAGGAAGCTATAGGCTTCGTCATCGCGCCATTCCCCGGCCTGACGGCGCAGCCGGCGGTTGAAGGCCTCACGCGTCAGGGCATCGGGGGGCCAGGTCGGTTCCCATGGCACCAGAAAATCGCGGCTGGTGTCGCGCAGCTCCGCCCAGGGGCGCCAATCCTTGGGCTGGGCCGGGCGAATATAGACACGGGCGCCATCCACGCGCAGCGCCGGGGGGCTCAATAACCCATCGGGGATCAATCTGATCAACGAAGCCGCCCCCCTTTGCTGTTCTTATTATTGTTATCGGCTCAGGCAACCAGACGACCGGTCACGTCGCCATAGCTTTCCAGCCCATCCAGCGGCCCCAGCGCCGTCAGGGTGGGTTTGCTGGCAAAGATGCGGTCGGCACAGGCGGCGATGGCGTCCAGATCCACCGCATCCAGTCTTGCCACCGTTTCGGCGGGCGGGATGTAGCGGCCATGTGACAGCATCTGCGATCCCAACTGTTCGGCCCGGTTGGTGGTGCTTTCCAGCCCCATCAACTGGCTGGCCTTCAACTGGGCGCGGGCGCGCGACACCTCTTCCTGGGTCAGGCTGCGCGCCAGCCGGCGCACCTCCTCGCACACCACGGGCACCAGTTCGCCCATGCTTTCCGGGCCGGTGCCGGCATAGATGGCAAAGACGCCGGTATCGGCCATCGACCAGTTGAAGCTGTGGATGGAATAGACCAGCCCGCGCTTTTCCCGCACCTCCTGGAACAGGCGGGACGACATGCCGCCACCCAGCAGGGTGGACAGCATCAGCGTAGCGTACAGATCGGGATCGGTGTTGGACAGGCCCTGGAAACCCAGCAGCAGATGCACCTGCTCCAGATCGCGTTCCTCGCGGAACTCCCCACCCTGATACAGCGCCTGTTCGGCCTGGATGGCCTCACCGGTCGGCAGGTCGGTGAACAGGCGGGCGGCCAGTTCCACCACCTGTTCATGGCTTACATTGCCGGCGGCGGCGACCACCATATTGGCCGGTACGTAGCGGCCATGCACATAATCCACCAGGGCGGTACGCGGCAGGGAACCGACAATATCCGCCGTGCCCAGCACCGGGCGGCCCAGCCGCTGGCCGGGGAAGGCGGTGGCCAGGAAATGGTCATAGACGATATCGTCGGGCGTATCCTCCGCCTGACCGATTTCCTGAATGATGACTTGGCGTTCCTTGTCCAGCTCCTCCTCATCGAACAGCGGGTGCTGCACCATGTCAGCCAGGATGCCCATGGCCAGCCCCAGATCCTCTTTCAGCACCTTGGCGTAATAGGTGGTCTGTTCGCGGCTGGTATAGGCGTTCAGGTGCCCGCCGACATTCTCGATCTCCGCCGAAATGGCGAAGGCGTCGCGCGTCGGCGTGCCCTTGAACAGCATATGTTCCACCACGTGGGCCACGCCATTGGCGGCCAGCGGTTCATGCCGGCTGCCGACACCGAACCACACGCCGACCGTCACGGTCTCCACATGCGGCATGGTGTCAGTCATGACCCGCAGACCGTTGGGCAGGGTGGTCAGGCGGATATTCTCAGGGGTCGGGAAAGCGAAGTTGCTCACGTACCAGTTTCTTCCATCAATGCCTTAGACGCCCAGAATGCGGGCGCGGGCTTTCACATGATCTTTCAATATCTGGATATCATTGGGAAGGATGTCCATCCTCTCCACCCGGTCATAAAGATCGGCCAGATGACGCGGCAGCGGGGGGCGCACGCCGGTGGCCTTTTCCACCGCATCGGGGAACTTGGCCGGATGGGCGGTCCCCATCACCACCAGGGGCACCGACGGGTCCAGGTTCGACGCGCGGGCGGCGGCCACACCGACCGCGCTGTGCGGATCGACCAGATAGCCAGAGCCGTCATAGGCATCCTTCATCACCGCCAGCGTTTCGGTGGTGTCGCAGCGATAGCCTTCGAACAATTCCCGCACGCGATCCAACTGACCCTGGCTCACCTCAAACCGGCCGGTTTTACGGAAACCATCCATACACTGGGCGACGGCGGCGCCGTCGCGGTCCATCAGGTCGAACAGCAGCCGTTCGAAATTGCTGGAGACCTGGATATCCATCGACGGGCTGATGGTCGGCACCACCCCGTCGGCCTGCATGGCGCCAGAGGCGAAGAAGCGGGCCAGAATGTCATTCTCGTTGGTGCCGACAATCAGGCGCTTCACCGGCACGCCCATCTGGCGGGCGGCATAGGCGGCATAGACATTGCCGAAATTGCCCGTGGGCACGGCAAAGGCCACTTCCCGGTCGGGTGCCCCCAATGCCACGGCGGCGGCAACATAATAGACGATCTGGGCCATGATGCGGGCCCAGTTGATGGAGTTCACCGCCGACAGGTTCAGCAAATCGCGGAACGGCTGGTCGTTGAACATCGCCTTCACGGCGTCCTGGCAATCGTCGAACGTGCCCTGAAGGGCGACGTTATGCACGTTGCTGGACAGAACCGTTGTCATCTGCCGGCGCTGCACTTCGGAGGTGCGGCCCTGCGGGTGCAGGATGACGATATCCACCCGTTCCCGGTCCCGGCAGGCCTCAATCGCGGCCGAGCCGGTATCACCGCTGGTGGCGCCGACGATGGTGACGCGGCTGTCCTTCTTGGCCAGCACATGGTCGAACAACTGACCAAGCAACTGCAAGGCCACGTCCTTGAAGGCCAGCGTCGGCCCGTGGAACAGTTCCATCATCCAGGTGCGCTGGTCGATCTGCACCAGCGGCACCACGGCCTTATGGGCAAAACTGCCATAGGCGGCGTTGACCAGACCGGCGAAATCTTCCTTTGCGATGGTGCCGTCCAGGAAGGGGAACATCACCTCCACCGCCAGTTCGGCATAGGTCAGGCCACGGAAACGACGCAGATCATCCGGGGTGAGCTGCGGCCACGCCGCTGGCACATAAAGCCCGCCATCGCGGGCAAGCCCCGCCAGCAGAACATCATCGAAAGCCAGGGACGGCGCCTGGCCGCGCGTGCTGATGTAAGACAAGTTCACCCCGTTACCCGGAATTCTCCCAAACCGCGATACCCTATCCAGCGCGGCGGCTCGCAGCAAGGACGGGGCGTCCGGCGGCACGCAAACCCGTCATGCCCGACACGCCCGGCGGGTGCCGCTTTGTTAATTTTTCACTTTCGGATGGGGCCTAGGCAGCAGGCGCTATATCGTTGGCACCCGAAGCGCGGGTATATTAGAGCGTGTAGGGTTTCTGCTGGCGGATATTCCAGGCGGCAGGGACGCATAACATGTTCGTGCGGACAGACAGGCCGGATGGCGATGGGTTATATGCACGGGATCATGGTGGGGGTGATGATGGGCTTCGGCGCCTATCTCTTCACCTATCTGCTGGGCCGCTTCGTGGAAAGCAGCATCCTGTCGCGTCCCGATCTGCGCCGGGCGGAGGAGGCGTTGCCCCGTCGTTCCCTGCTGGAAGCCAAGTTCGACACACGGCGCAGCGACCGCCGTGCCCGGCTGGGGGTGTTGACGGCGGAAATCACCGACCTGCGCCGCCGCCGTTTCCTGCAGGATAAGGCGCTGGCCGATGCGCGGCGGGAGGCACAGGCCCCCATTCGCGTGGTGGGGGCGGAAGGCCAGGCCTTCCTGAAATTCCGCGCCTGGCTGGTGAACCGGCAGGTGCAGATGGCGGTGGCCGACCGCAAGCGCCATCCCACCCTGGATGGTGAATGGGCCCAGCCGCAAATCGTGGAGGTCTGGGCCGATTCGCTGGGCGATGCCCGCAAGGAAATCCAGCGATTTTACCCTGTGCCGCTGGGTTTCAGTACGTTATCCATCTCCCTGGAGCAGGCGGGCCCCGCGGAGGGTCAGGAAACGGCCAAGGCTGTGGCCGGTTGAGGCTGGGGCGAACGGGAAGGGAGTGCGATGAACGTTTCGTTGCTCCTGGCGGCATTGCTGGTTTTCATGGCGGTGGCTATCGGCCTTGATCAGGCCATGCGCCGGGTGCGGGCGGCGCGCAAACGCTACCAGACCGTGATCGCCAAACAGGGCCAGCAGACGGAACGGCTGCGCGCGGCAGCACGAGAGAGCCTGACACTGGGCCGGGAGGTGCGCAATATTCAGCGCACCGCCGATCTGTTGAGCGAGGAGCTGATCCGTTTCGAGGAGGAGATGCACCAGCTGGCCCGACCGGAAAACCGCATCTTTGTGCTGGATGAACGGCGGGGCGTGCTGGACCGGGGCTGGCTTGTCATTGTGGACAGTGCCGGCCCGCAACCGGACAGCCGGCAGATGCCGCCCTGGGTGGGCAGCCGCCGCTTCCGTGTCTGGGCCGCAGACGAAGCAGCGGCGCGCGCCAAGGTGGAACGCCGCTATCCGCCCGATGGCGTCTATCTGATCCAGACCATTCAGCCACTAACGATGCCCACCCCGGCCAACAGCAGCGGATGATTGATCAGCTTGCCTGTTTGGCCTCCAGCACCGCCTGACGCAGCAATGACAGCCGGTCATTGCCATAGACCATTTCCTTGCCGGCCACGACAAAGCTGGGCACGCCGAAACAGCCGGCCTTGACGGCGGCAGAAACGAAGCCGGCGGCCTGGGCGGCGGTTTCCGGGTCGTTCAGCATCGGTTCGAACAGGTGGGGCTCGATGCCCACCGCGTCATTGGCGATGCGCAGGCACAGCGCATCATCAGCCGGGCTGGCCCCTTCCACGAAGATGGCCTTCATCAGGGTGCGGGCGAACACCTGCCCGGCATCGAACCGCCGCGCCGCCACGCAGGCCAGCGCCAGACGCGGCGGATTGGGCATCACCACATCCTTGTAATCACGGAAGGCCACGCCATAGAGCCGGGCGAAGCGTTCCAGATCGGTGCGGCGATAATCGGGGCGGAACTGGCCGGAATGCGGCACCGCCTGTTCCAGATCATAGCCCGCCGCCCGGTTCAGTGCCCGGGCAGAGACGGGATACCAATCCACCCGGCAGCCGGTTTCAATCTGCAGCTTCGACAATTGCGTGGATGCCAGATAGGCATAGGGGCTGGCCGGGCTGAAATAGAAATCGACGGTGACGGGGCCGGGCATGATGGCGGTCAGCTTTCAAGATGGTTGGGCCAAGGAACGGGGCCCAAGGCTTGCCAGCAAGCCCGCCCGGATGCAAGGGCTGAACAGGGGGATGTTTTTGCTGCTGTCCCTGGTGGGGCCTGCGATCAATGCCTATCTGACGTCAGCAGAATAAAACACAAGGCTGAGGCAGCAGAGATTTAAATGGACATGATCAAAACCGACCGGCTGATCCTGCGGAACTTTCAGACCGGGGATGCGGCGGATTTATGGGCTTATCTGTACAAGCCGACGGTGAGTTGTTTTTTCTCGCTCAAGCTGGATGATCTTGCCGCCGCCGAAGCGGAAGTGGAAAAGCGCAGCCAGGATGATGAGCATATTGCCGTCTGCCTGCGCGATGGCGGCCGCCTGATCGGCGACCTGTTTGCGATGTTCGAGGAGCCGGATACCTATTCCGTCGGCTGGAACTTCAACCCAGATGTCGCCGGGGCTGGATATGCGTCAGAGGCGGCGCGGGCCCTGTTTGCCCATCTGTTCACAGCCAAACAGGCCCGCCGGCTTTATGCCTATGTGGAAGACACCAACCTGCCGTCGCAACGCCTGTGCCAGCGGCTGGGGATGCGGCAGGAAGGGATGTTCATCGAATATGTCAGCTTCGGCAAGGATGCGAACGGCACGCCGCTTTACGAAAACACCATGCAATATGCCATTTTGCGCCGCGAATGGCAGGGGTAAGGGGCCGGTGCTGCCACCGGCCCCATTCCTGACTATCACCCGGCCAACAAGCCGCGCAATTGCCGGCTGGCGACGGCCAGCATGGCGATATCCACGCTGGATGCTGCGCGCAACTCGGTCAGCAGGCTGTTGATCCGGTCCAGCGGGCCCTGGCGCTGGGCGATCCAGCCCTCCAGCGGGTTGCCACCGGGCTGGGCCAGCACGCGGGCCGTCAACCGTGCCTGCAGACTGAACAGATCATCCAAGATGGCCGCCACGGCCTGACGTTGCCAGTGATTGTCGGCCTTCACATCCAGGGTGCGGGCGCGCAGCGTATCCAGCCCCAGCCGATCGCCCAGTTGGAAGTAAAGCGCTGCCACATCCGGTGCCGGCTTGCTGGTTTCCACCGTGACGGCGGCGATGTCGGTCGCCGCCGCCAAGGCGGGCAACTGGGCGATATGGGAGGCCAGATCGCCCGGCACCTGCTGTTCCGACCAGCGGCCCGCATGTTCGGCCACCCATTTCAGCGCCGCCGGGGAGAGCAGGCCGGCCAGATCGCCGGCCAGTTCCGCCACCACCGGGGCCAGCCGGGCGATTTCTGCCTGGATATCCAGCGGATAGGCACCATGGGCCAGCACCCAGGGCACGGCCCGGCGCATCAGATGCCCGGTATAGAGCATCATTTCCGTCTGGGCCTGGGCGGGGGCCTTGGTATCCAACGCCTCCACCGCGTCCCACAGGGCGCGCAGGCCAAAGGCATCGCGCACCACCAGATAGGCGCGGGCCACATCATCGGCCCCGCGCCCGGTCTGTTCCACCATTTCCCAGGTGAAGGTGGGGCCGACGCGGTTGACCATGCCATTGGTAACGGCGGTGCAGATAATTTCCCGCCGCAACTGGTGACCGGCCACGGCGTCGGGGAAACGTTCCTGCAATGCCTTGGGGAAGTAACGCACCAGATCGCCCAGCACGGCGGCATCGTCCGGCAGGCCGCTGGCCAGCAACTGGTCGTACAGGTCGATCTTGGCATAGGCCAGCAGCACGGCCAGTTCGGGCCGGGTCAGCCCCTGGCGGTTGGCCACGCGGGTGGCCACCTCCTCATCATCGGGCAGGAATTCGATGGCGCGGGACAGCTTGCCGGCCTTTTCCATGGCGCGGGCGAAACGGGTCTGATCCTCCAGTGCATCTGCGGCGTGCGCCTGGGCGATGGTCAGGGCCTGGGTCTGCTTGTAATTGTCGGTCAGCACCAGGGCGGCCACCTCATCGGTCATTTCCGCCAGCAGCTTGTCGCGCTGTTCGCGGGTCATGCCGCCCTTGTCCATCACATCCCGCAGCAGGATCTTGATATTTACCTCGTGGTCAGAGGTGTCCACCCCGGCGGAATTGTCGATGGCGTCGGTATTGATGGCGATGCCGACCTGGGCTGCTTCCACCCGGCCACGCTGGGTGAAGCCCAGATTGGCCCCTTCGCCCACCACCTTCACCCGCAGGTCGCGGCCATTGATGCGGATGGCATCATTGGCCTTGTCGCCGGCATCGGCGTTGCTTTCCTCGTGCGATTTCACATAGGTGCCGATGCCGCCCAGCCAAAGCAATTCCACCCGCGCCTTCAGGATGGCCTGCATCAGGGCCGCCGGGGTCAGCCGTTCATTCGGGATATCCAGGGCCTGACGGATTTCTGGGCTCAGTTGGATGAACTTGGCCGACCGGTCGAAAATGCCGCCACCGGCGGACAGCAGCGATGCGTCGTAATCGGCCCAGGAGGAACGGCCGAGATCGAACAGGCGCTTGCGCTCCACCCAGCTTGTTGCCGCATCCGGGTTGGGATCGATGAAGATATGGCGATGGTCGAAGGCGGCGATCAGCCGGATATGGCGCGACAGCAACATGCCATTGCCGAACACGTCGCCCGACATGTCACCCACGCCGACAGTGCTGAAATCCTCCCGCTGAATATCCTTGCCCCCTTCGCGGAAATGGCGCTTCACCGCCTCCCACGCGCCGCGCGCGGTGATGCCCATGCCCTTATGGTCGTAACCGGCGGACCCGCCAGACGCGAACGCATCATCCAGCCAGAAGCCGTAATCGCGCGACACACCATTGGCGATGTCGGAGAAAGTGGCCGTGCCCTTGTCGGCGGCCACCACCAGATAGGGATCGTCGCTGTCCAGCCGCACCACATCGATGGGCGGGATCACCTCCCCCTTCTTCAGGTTGTCGGTGATGTCCAGCAGGCCGCGCATCATGGTCTTGTAGCATTCGACCACTTCGGCCATCAGCGCTTCGCGCCCGGCGGTGGGCGGCGGCGGGTTTTTCACCACGAAGCCGCCTTTGCTGCCCACCGGCACGATCACCGCATTCTTGACGATCTGCGCCTTGATCAGGCCCAGGATTTCGGTGCGGAAATCCTCCTTGCGGTCGGACCAGCGGATGCCACCGCGCGCCACCTTGCCACCGCGCAGGTGGATTGCCTCCACGCGCGGGCTATAGACCCAGATTTCCCGCCAGGGGCGGGGCAGGGGCAGTTCGTCAATTCCGGTGCTGTCCAGCTTGAAGCTGACATAGGGCTTGGGCGATCCATCCGCGCCCTTCTGGAAATAATTGGTGCGCAGGGTGGAGCGGATCAGGTTCAGCATCCGGCGCAGGATGCGGTCTTCATCCAGGTTGGAGACACCATCCAGCGCATGGTCGATCTCCAGGATCAGGCCCTTGCGCTTCACATCCACCGCATCGCGGCCAAACTGCGCCAGGAAGGCCGGGTCGTGGCTGACACGGAACAGGTCGATCAGCCGGCGGGCGATGGGGGCATGGGCGGCCAGCGTATTCTCAATATATTCCTGGGTCAGGTCGAACTTGGCCTGTTTCAGGTACTTGGCATAGGCGCGGAAGACCACCACCTCGCGCCAGGACAGGCCGCCAGCCAGCACCAGCCGGTTCAGCCCGTCACTCTGCGCCTCCCCGGTCCAGACGCGCAGGAATGCATCCTCAAAGGCGGCCTTGATCTTTTCCAGCTCCACTGCCCGACCGTCGGTGGTCAGCATGTCGAAATCCTGGATGAAGATATTGGCCGGCTGGTCCGGTACCTCCACCTCGTAAGGGCCGCCTTCGGCCAGGATGCGCAGACCCAGATGTTCCAGCATCGGCAGAACCTTGGACAGTTCCACCGGTGAGCCGGACTGATAGACCTTGAAATAGAGCTGGTGGCTTTCTGCCTCCACCGGGCGGTGCAGGTTCAGCGCCAGGCGGCCGGTGGCCAGGGCCTGTTCAATGCGGGCGATATCCACCACCGCCTCATCCGGGCCATAGGCTTCCTGGTAAGAGGCGGGCAGGGCCTGGAGATATTTGCGGGCCAGCGCCAGCCCGGCGGCCTCCCCCTTTTCCTCCACCAAAGCCTGGGACAGCCGGTCACGCCAGCCGCGCGCCGCCTCAATCAGCTGGGTTTCCAGCTCCAGCACATCCACATCCGGCGGCGCGCCGTTGGTCTGGATGATCAGGTGGACGCGGGCCAGCACGCTTTCCGACAGGGTGACGTGGGCCTGGGAGGTGGTGCCGCCATAGGCCTTTTCGATCAGGCCCTGCAAGCGGCGGCGCAGATCGGTATCGTAACGATCGCGCGGAACATAGATCAGTGCGGAAACGAAACGATTGAACGGGTCTTTGCGCACGAACAGAGCCACGCGCTGGCGGTCCTGCAATTGCAGCACGCCCAGGGCAATCTCATACAGCTCGTCATCGCTGATCTGGAACAGCTCGTCACGCGGGAAGGTTTCCAGAATATGCAGCAGGGCTTTGCCATCATGGCCGCGCGGGTCGAACCCGGTGCGCACCATCAGCCGGTTCACCTTCTGCCGCAGATAGGGGATGTCGCGGGACGACCGGTTATAGGCGGTGCTGGTGAACAGGCCAACGAACAGCCGTTCGCCGATCTCCTCCCCCTGGTCGTTGAACAGCTTCACCATCACCGCATCCAGCGGTGCACGGCGATGCACGGTGCTGTCCTTGTTGGCCTTGGTAACCATCAGGAAGCGCTGCTGGCGCACAAAACTGCGCACTTCCGGCGGCAGGGTGGAGAAATGGCGCAGCCCGTCAAAGACGCTGACATCATCGTCGCGCAGCACGCCCAGCCCCTGGCCGGGCTGGATCTCCAGCGTCGCCTCGCCATTATCCTGGCCGAAGCGATATTCGCGCAGGCCGAGGAAGATGAAATGTTCTTCATCCATCCAGTGCAGGAAGGAGAGCCCTTCCTCCACCTCTTCCGTCGGCAGGGGCAGGCGGCTGGTGCTGCTGTCCAGCAGGGTTTCGGCCAGCCGTTCGCGCATGGCGGTAAAGTCGGCCACAGCGCCGCGCACATCGCCCAGCACCTTCAGGATGCCGCTGCGCAGCGCTTCCAGCTCCGCCGCACCGGCAATCTGGTCCACCTCAATATGCATCACCGATTCGGCAATGGCGTCGGCGGGGGCGGCCTCGGGCTCAAACAGGGTGGCGATCTTGCCATCAGCCCCGCGCGTCAGGCGCAGCACCGGATGCACCACCAGATGCACGGTCAGCCCATGGCGGTTCAGTTCAGCGGAAACGCTGTCCACCAGGAAGGGCATGTCGTCATTGACGATTTCCACCACGGTATGATGGGCATGCCAGCCGTCGGCATCCACGCGCGGGTTCATCACCCGGACCAGCGTTTCACCCGCATGGCGGGTACAGCCGAACTGCCAGATGGCGAGTGCAGCGCCATACAGTTCGTCAGCACTGGAACGCAGCATGTCTTCGGCTGAGACATTGCGGTAGAACTGCCGCACGAAGGTTTCGGCCAGCGCGGCCTTCTCCTTGGGCAGACGGGCGCGCAATTTGGCGACCACCTGTTCCACCAGCTCGGACTTCCGCTGTTCGAGCTTGTACGCCATGACTTCTCTCCCGATGTCACCGGCTCTCTGGCCGGATTCAGTCCGGCCCGGCACGGTTTGCGGACCATACCTTGCCCCATTTTCATGACAGTCAGGAAGGTGCAGACGGTTACAATCCCATGATCCGAAAGGCTTGTACTGTTGGCGGGCTGGCATACGGCATTCCATTGCTTTACAAGCGGCAACGGCTTTCTTTTCGAATGCGCCGCCATCGCCCGATTTTCGAAGCTGGGAGGAAGCACCCCTTGCCCGTGGCCGACTCGAGTGTGCTGGGCCTGACCGCCGTCATCGTCGCGGTGACGGATGAGGTGCCGCGCGTGCTGGTGGTGCGGCGCATGACGCATGACCTGGCCACGCCCGAACAGCGTGACGCGACGGAGGGGCTGGACCTGCTGCCCTTCGGCCCGTTCGCGCCGGAACGCGACCGCACGCTGGAACAGGGCTTGCGCCGCTGGGTGCAGGAACAGACGGGCCTGCCGCTGCGCTATGTGGAGCAGCTTTATACGTTCGGCGACCGCTATCGTGATCCGCGAGAGCTGGAGGGGGGGGCGCGCGTGGTGTCCGTCGGCTATATGGCCCTGGTGCGCGAAGCGCCGCTGTCGGGCAGCGGGGCGGC
This sequence comes from Niveispirillum sp. SYP-B3756, assembly GCF_009495745.1. GTDB lineage: Bacteria > Pseudomonadota > Alphaproteobacteria > Azospirillales > Azospirillaceae > Niveispirillum. The sequence continues at coordinate 149,916 of NZ_WIDQ01000001.1, read as the reverse complement.
GGAATGGCACGACTGGTACGATTATTTCCCCTGGGAGGATTGGCGCGACGGCCGGCCGGAGATTCTGACCAGGGTTATCCAGCCTGCCCTGGAGCGCTGGATCGCCGCCGCCCCCGATGCCACCGCCGCAGCCGCGCGGGCGGAACGTGTCTCCACCACCTTCGCCGAAGAAGAGCTGTGGGATACGGAGCGGGTGCTGGAACGCTATGAACTGCTCTACAGCGCAGGCCTGGTGGCAGAGGCGCGACGTGACCGGGCCATCCGTCAGCGCCTAGGGCTGGCGCTGGATCAGGCGCATCTGGATGAACCCGATCTGGCGGCCCAGTTGGGCACGCCGATGGCGCATGATAATCGCCGCATCCTGGCGGTCGGCCTGGGCCGGCTGCGCGGCAAGCTGAAATACCGGCCGGTGGTGTTCGACCTGCTGCCGGCCCAGTTCACCCTGTTCCGCCTGCAGCGCACGGTGGAGGCCTTGTCCGGCGTGCAATTGCACAAGCAGAATTTCCGCCGGCTGGTGCTGGCTGGCGGGCTGGTGGAAGCCACCGGCACGCATGAGGCCAATACCGGCGGCCGCCCGGCCGAGTTGCACCGGTTCCGCCGCGACGTGCTGCGCGAACGGGTGGCGGCCGGTGTGGGCCTGCCGATGGTGCGGATGGTGGATTGACCCCGGTCGGTTCAAGGGCGGCCCTTGTCCATGGCCGCCCTTGAACCGACCCTCACCAGGATTTCAGCGGCCGCAGCACCGGCGTCTTCTTTAGCAGATGCCCATCCATGCTGCCCAGCAGCCGATCCAGCAGCGACACGGCGGTGCCCACAGCCGGGCCCTTGTTCAGCATCACGCATTCCGCCCGCGCGGCCATGGCGGCATCCGTCATCTCCCCGCGCGACGGCACGCCGGATTTCACCAGATCTTCCAGCACCTGGGTGGCCCAGATCACCGGAACGGCCGCCGCCTCGCAGATCCACAGGATTTCTTCCTGCATTTCCGCCAGCCGTTCAAAGCCGATTTCCGCCGCCAGATCGCCGCGCGCGATCATCACGCCGAAGGGGCGGTCGCGGCCGGCACGGGCGATCAGGTCGGGCAGGTTGCGCACTGCGTCCGGCCGTTCGATCTTGGCGACCAGTCCTAAGGGCGTTGCCCGCGTCGGCAGCCGGGCCAGGGCCGCGTCCAGCAGGTCGATATCCTCCGGTCGGGAGACGAAGGAATAGCCGATCATATCGGCACATTCGATCACGGCGGCAAGATCGCGTTCATCCTTGGCGGTCAGCGGTGACAGGCCCAGCGCGGTGTCGGGCAGGTTCAGGCCCTTTTCCGGCTTGGGCTTCAGCCCGCCTTCCTTCACCCGGCCCACCCGCACCAGGGCCGCCCCTTCCTGTACCGCCTCCACCAGCCCTTCCAGCTTGCCATCATCGTACAGCACGCGGTCGCCGACGGCGACGCGGTTGACGATTTCCGGCAGGGAGACGGCGACGGCATAGCCGCCACCCGGGGGCAGCGGTGCCCCTTCCACGGTCAGCCACAGGCTGTCGCCGGCCCGCAGCTTGCCTTTCTCCGGGGCGGCGACCAGATCGCCGGTGCGGATTTTCGGCCCGGCAATATCCATCAGGATGCGGATGGGCCGGCCAACATCCAGGCTGGCCGCCCGTACATGGGCGGCCATGCTGTGCCAGGCGGCGGCATCATCATGGGCACAGTTGATACGGGCGCAATCCATGCCCAGCCGGGCCAGTTCCAGCACCATGTCGGCGTCTGCGGCTGCCGCGCTGGGCAGCGTGACCATGATGCGGCAGCGGCGATGCGCGTGGGCTGGGCCGAACAGCCCCTCCGTTGCCGCTGCCAGCGCCTGTTCCCCGGCAAAGAATTGCCCCTCTGTCGGCAGAAGAATGGGGGCGGGTGCCCCCTGCAAGCCAGCCAGTGCCACCAGTACGGCATCCAGCGTCGGCAGCACCCGGCTTTCCAACCGGCCCAGCGAGGACAGGCCGAATCGCATCAGGCGGCGCTGCAACGGCCGCAGGTCATGATGGCGCAGCGCCAGATAATGGGCCAGATTGGCCAGCGGGCTTTCCGCTGCCGGCTGGCCCAGGCGGGCCAGGAACGGGGCCGCCCCTTCCAGAATGGTGGCGCGCAGGGCCGCCATTTCTGCCAACAACCCTGCCAGTTCCAGGCTGTCCCGACTGGTCGGCTGACCGTCATCCATGTCCGCTGCTCCCCTTGGGCGAAGATGGGGGCAGCATAGACCGTGCCTGTTACGGCCCCATGACCTGTCTCAAACAGTTAAAGAAAAGGGCTGGTTTCCCGTTACGGAAACCAGCCCTTCGCCTTGGGGGAACAGCAGGATCAGATGTTGTCGGCAATCCAGTTCTGCAGCTGGGTCTTCGGCAGCGCGCCAACCTTGGTGGCGGCAACCTGACCATCCTTGAACAGCATCAGGGTGGGGATGCCGCGCACGCCGTAACGGCCCGGGGTCATCGGGTTATCATCAATGTTCAGCTTGGCGATGGTCACCTTGTCGCCCAGGGTAGCGGCAATGTCATCCAGGGCCGGGGCGATCTGCTTGCAGGGGCCGCACCATTCAGCCCAGAAATCGACCAGGACCGGCCCGGACGCCTTCAGAACATCGGCTTCGAAGCTGGCATCGGTAATTTTGATCGGGGCAGTCATCATATCCTCGGCGGATTCGGGTTTCTGCGGCCAGCCGGCCGCCTCTCGACATGAAATGTAGGCAGTGCCCCGACCCCTGGTCAAGCCGAACGGATGTGCACGGCTGCACTGCGGCCAGTGGAGGGGGCTGGGAGGGAAAGCGAAGAGCGCCATAGGAGAAGACTGACATATTGCTCTGAATATGAAATATTAATCGAATGAATGCAGTGCTAAAGTCCCGGACAGTGATGTTGGGTGGCGGGCGCGATGACAGATGAGAGTGGTATCGCGCGGAATGCGCGGCTGGTGTCGGGCGATCAGCAGCCGGCAACCTTTCAGGAAAGGGGGATTTCCATCCCCTTCACTACGCCTTTGCTCAGCCAGGCCCGGTTACGCCGGGATGGCGACAATCGTTTTGAATTTCTGTTGCCCAATTTTACGACAGGCAGGGGCAATTATGTCATACCGATGAAGGGCCTTTCCTCGGTGATGACGCTGACAGTGCATGACCGTATCCTGTTTGAACAGATTGAGGCGCTGGAGAGCCATTCGCCGGAACAGGTGCGCCGGGCGGTGCTGGATGTGCAGGCCACCGGCATCTGCGGGCCGGATGCAGCGGCCCGCGCGGCAGAGCTGCTGGAGCTGGACAGCCAGTATCTGGTGCTGACCCAGTTCATCCTGGTCACCGAACTGTTGAAGCTGGTGGGGATCGGGGCTGCCGACCTGCTGCGCCCCGAGATGACCCCGGATGACAGCAAGCGCCTGGCCCGCCAGGCCTTGGCCAAGGTGGCTGGGATGGTGGGCATTGCCCCCGATGAACTGGCTGGTCGGGTAGATGATCTGGGTGTGGTGGTCGCCCCTGTGGGCCTGTCCCAATGCCCCCGGCCGGGACGCCTGCGCATCTTGAATATCCGGCTGGAGGCGTTCGGCACGGAACTGGCGGAATGGGCGGAACTGGATGGATCTGAGGCGGCACCGCTGGGGGCCTATTGCGCGACGGTGGCCCGTCAGACATTGGCCCAGGTGCAGCAGCGCCTCGGCCGGCTGGATGCCGCCTGTCGTGACCCGATGCAGATCGTGCACGATGCCCCTCGCCTGCGGAAGGAGATAACCGATCAGGTCGGGCGGATCGCCTGGTTGCTGGATGGCTGGGATTTCCTGCTGATCCTCTGGGAGAATGTCCGTAACGCCAGCCCGTCGGCCAAGCGTGAACTGGTGGGTGAACTGTCCTGTCTGCTGCCGGCGATCCCGCGGGAAGAGATCGGCCCCGTGCTGACAGCAACGGCGGATATTGAAACAATCAACCGGTTGCAGCGCCGCTGGGTGCGCGGCAACCAGGATATGGGTGCCGGCGTTCTGGATCTGGAGGCGGTAATGCGGCTTGAGGCACTCAAAGCCGTGATGGCGTGAGGGTGGGGGATGGCAGCGATGAACCGGCCCCCGCAGTCGGGCCAAAATCAGGCAACAGAGAATGCCGGCGGCGACTGGATGGCGCTGATGGGCGATGCCAATCGCCTGTCGGATACCAAGCTGTTGCAGATTTACCGCCTGTTGGATCAGGTTGGTGACAAGCCGGAGGTCAGCAGTGTTTTTGCCGCCCTTCGGCCGCGTCTGGCCAATCTGCGGCCACCGCGCCGGCAGACGGCCTGCCGGCTGTTCTTCCGCCCGGTGGAAGACCTGCTGGATGATCAGGAAAATTACAGCCGTCGCCTGGGCCGCATCAGCCGCAGCACGCTGACCCCCTGCTGGCGGGCGCTGAAAGACCGGATACCGACGGCCCTGCAACAGCAGGTACAGCAGGCGGTAAGCCGGATTGATCCCAATGATGGGGAGTTGCTGGCCAATCTCTGCGATCCGCTCTGGCAAACCGGCGCCGAAATCCTGGGTTGGGTGCTGGCAGAATGCGACGCCAATCTGAAACAGAAGGTGACCCTGTTCGGCCGTGACGATGATGTGATCCGCCAGTTGGAGGTGATCAAGGAAATCGTCAGCATTGCCGCACCGGTGGAAAAGCTGAAATCCACCCTGCCGCCCCGCCCCATTGCCACCCTGTCGGAAAGCCATCTGGAAACCCTGCGCAAGGTGCTGCTGGACATGGGGCGGGAGGATATGCGCCAGACCATGCCGCTGGTGCGCGTGCTGTCATCGCGGATGCAGCGACCGGGTGACCTGCTGCGCCTGCTGGGTGACCTGCGGCTGGGTGGCCCGCCGCAGGAGAAGGAGGTGATGACGCGGGAAATGTCCGGCTATATCGTCAGCAATCTGCTGCGCCAGACCAGTGGTCTGGTCTCTGACAGCCTGGTCCCCCGGCAGGCTGAACTGGATGGGCTGGCCAATGTGGCGGAGCGGCTGGCCGATGGGCTGGGCTCCATCCACGATATGGTGCAGGGGATGCGGGATAAGGAATTGTCCGGCAAGATGCAGACAGCACGGGGGGAAGTGGCCCAATTCGTGCTGAAGAATGTCTGCGACAAGGTCAGTACAGCGGCGATTGACGCGGTTTTCCCCAGCGACGGCCAGGCCGCCGATATTGACACCATCAAGAAGGCCGAACAGCAGATGCTGGCCCTGCGCCGCGCCGCCCGGATGGCGGGAGCGCTGGGCATTCAGAAAGAAGTTTCCAACCGCATCACCGATATCAGGCGGCGGCTGGAACAGCAGACCAACGCCGCCTTGCGCAAGACCCCCCGCAACCGTGACGGCACCCTGTCACCGGAGGGCGCCCGCCATATGTTCAACAGTCTGCGTCTGGTGGAAATCGTTGCCGGATCAGAAGAGGCGGCGCGGCTGTATAAGGAATGGCACCGGCAATATTGGTAAGCCGCCAGCCTGCCTCACAGCGGCATCCGCACACCCAGTTTCAGGCCCTTGCCGGCGACGCGGATACGGCTGGACAGTTCGCCGGGCACCTTTGGTGGCGGACCAAACGGATTCTCTGCTGTCAGCTGGGGGCGTAATTCCGGTTCCGTCGGGGTTACAGTGGGTGCCGGGGGCGGTGTTACAGCCGGTGGCTGATGCTTGCGGCGCGGTGTCCCGGCCTTGACTGGCTTCTCCTTCACCTGCCCGGCCAGGATAGTGGGTTTGCCCTGGCCCTTCTTCAGGTGGAACTGCGTCAGCCCGTTTTGTGGTTGGCTGTCGGCCAGGGCTGCCACCGGGGCAGTGCAGAGCCAGCCAGCGCAGCACACGACCACCCAACGGTAACGTTTATTTCCCGCTTGGCAGCGCATCGGATTTCCCCCTCCCATCGCGTCATCAGGTTCCCATATGAATGACGCGGCGGCAATGCCCCCGGTTCCCGCCCGACGCCCATCGCTGCACAATTTTCGAGGAGCAGGCCCCATGGCCGCCACTATCCGCATCGAAACCGACAGTTTTGGCCCGATTGAGGTGCCGGCAGACCGTTACTGGGGGGCGCAGACCCAGCGGTCGCTGCAGAATTTCAAGATTGGCGGGGAGCGGATGCCCAAGCCGCTGATCCGCGCGCTGGGCATCGCCAAGAAGGCTGCCGCCAAGGCCAATGTCGCGCTGGGCACGCTGGAGCCGAAGCTGGGCCAGGCCATCGCCGCTGCGGCGGAAGAGGTGATCGATGGCAGCCTGGATGATCATTTCCCCCTGGTGGTCTGGCAGACCGGTTCCGGCACCCAGACCAACATGAATGCCAATGAGGTGATCTCCAACCGCGCCATTGAGATGCTGGGCGGGGAGATGGGGTCGAAGAAGCCGATCCACCCCAATGATCATGTCAATCGCGGCCAAAGCTCCAACGACACTTTCCCCAGCGCCATGCATATCGCGGCGGCGGAACAGTTCCACCATGCCTTGATCCCGGCGCTGGAGCAGTTGCAGGCAGCATTGGCGGCCAAGGCGACGGAATTCAGCGCCATCGTCAAGATCGGTCGCACGCATCTGCAGGATGCCACGCCGATGACGCTGGGCCAGGAATTTTCCGGCTATGCCCAGCAGCTGGCCTATGGGGTGGAGCGGGCCAGGGCGGCCCTGCCGGCCCTGCTGCGACTGGCCCAGGGCGGCACGGCGGTGGGCACCGGTCTGAATGCGGCCGTGGGCTTTGATGTGGCCTTTGCGACGGAAGTGGCCGATATCACCGGCCTGCCCTTTGTGACGGCCCCCAACAAGTTTGAAGCCTTAGCCGCCCATGACAGCATCGTGGAGGCCTCGGGCGTGCTGAACACGCTGGCCGTCTCCTTGATGAAGATCGCCAATGATATCCGCCTGCTGGGCAGCGGCCCGCGCAGCGGCATCGGGGAGATCAGCCTACCGGAGAATGAGCCGGGCAGTTCCATCATGCCCGGCAAGGTGAACCCCACCCAGTCGGAAGCCATGACCATGGTGTGTGCCCAGGTGATGGGCAACCATGTCACCATCACCCATGCTGGCGCCACCGGCCATTTTGAGCTGAATGTCTTCAAGCCGGTGCTGATCTACAACCTGTTGCAGTCGGTCCGGCTGATCGCTGATGCCAGCCGCAGCTTTGCCGAGAATTGTGTGGTGGGCATCACTGCCAATACCGACCGCATCGCCAAGCTGATGAGCGAAAGCCTGATGCTGGTCACGGCACTAAACCCGCATATCGGTTACGACAATGCCGCCAAGATCGCCAAGAAGGCGCATCATGAGGGCACGACGCTGATGGAGGCTGGGCTGGCGCTGGGCCTGCTGACGGAGGAGCAGTTCCAGCAATGGGTCGTGCCCGCCCATATGGTGCATCCGGGCTGACCCCCGATCAGGGGGCGACCACCGGTGCGGCCGCCCCCACGCCCGGCAGCACGTTAAAGCCGCTGGGGAACAGCTGTTTGGCCACATCGGCCACCAGGAAACGGAAACTGGCCTGTTGCGGGCCGGTTTCTCCCACCGTCTGGTCCCGCGCGATGGCGCGGGCCTTGTCATTCTCGCAGAAAGCCGCCACCAGATGGGTGGTGCTGCGCAGATTCTTCAGGTCGGCCGGCGGGGCCGGCAATGTCTGGGCCTGCGCGGCAGTACAGAGATTACCCGTTGCCGCCTCCTCCGCGCCGCGATGGAACAGCAGCACCATCCGGTAACGTCCGTCGCGCTGATAGCCGTCAGCACCGGTGAAATTGCGCGCCGGGTCCAGTAGATCGGCCGGCAGGGCGGCCAGCACGTCGCGGCGGAACTGTTCAGGCGGGATGTCCGTCGGGCCGCCCCGCACCTCCAGCGTGAAGCCGGGATCAGGCGGCTGGTCGGCGGTTTGCGCCAGGGTGGGGCTTGTCAAAGACACGGCGACGAGGGCGGTCAGCAGAATTCTGGACAAGGCGAAAGGCCTCCATGGGTTCGCGCCAGGGATGGTTATCCGCGTGAAGAACGCGCCATCGCCCGCAATAGTTCCCTTCGGATTCAGCCTTCTTCATCCCGCGCGCCGCCGCCGCCGGCATCGGCCACCCCGCACCAGGGCTGGCGCTTGCCGCCATTATAGGCGCGGGCGGCCCCGGCGCGGATCAGCGCCTCTGACACATCGGTGCCGTCGGCCAACCGCACCTGCGCCCGCACCCGGCCGCCATATTTATCATAGACGACGTTATAAAGCGTGATGGTGCCCTTGCCCTGATCCACCATGGCCTCCCGCACCAGTCCGGCCAGCTTGTCCTTGGCAGCGCGGGCCATCGCCTTTTCGGTGGCACAGGTGGAGCGGCTTTCCGGCGTGTCGATCCCTTCCAGCCGCACCCGCGTCACCACCTCCTGGTCCAGCCAAACGGTGACGCGCACGGCCAGCGTATCGCCGTCCACCACCTCGACCACCCGCGCCTCCACCGGCCCGTTCAGGCGCGGGGCAGCAGAACTGGCGCCGGGCAAAGCCAGCGCCAGGGCAAACAGGGTGGTGGGAAGCCAGCGGCGGAACACGGGGAAGGGGGCCTTGGGTGCAGGATATGACCGCCCCAAACCTACCGCATTATGCGCCGCTACAGAAGTGATTTTGAGATCATTATCCTAAAGCGTACACAAGAGGGGATGATCATCCCCTTCATGCATACAAGTAGGTACAGATACAACCGGGAAGGTTAGAAGTCGCTGCACCGGCCATTCACTTCCCAATCGCCATAGCGGGTTGGTTCCGGCCCCTCGCGCCCGCCAATTTCACCGGGTGGCTGCGGGATGGCGGCCGGCCGGGCGGGCGGCGGCGTGTTTTCTGCCGTTGGCGTGGCCGCGCCGGTGGTCTTTTCCTGATTCTTTTCCGTCATGGTCCGGGCCTTTCAGTCTGGTCTGCTGTTGATATGGCGCGGCCCCGCCATTCTGCCAAGCCTTGATGGAACGGGGGCGGCATTCCCATATCTTCAGCGACGGGGCGGCGATCCGCCCTTCTAATGACGGCGCAGAGCCGGAGGAGAGAGATGAGCGGCTATTTCCGTACCGCAATATTGTTGGCGGGTCTGACCGGCCTGTTCCTGGCGGTCGGATTCATGCTGGGCGGCCAGGGCGGCATGATGATCGCCTTGGGTCTGGCGCTGGCCACCAACCTGTTCGCCTATTGGAACGCGGACAGGATGGTTCTGGGCATGTACGGCGCTCGCCAAGTGGATGCCGCCAGCGCCCCGCAATTTTACGGCATGGTGCAGCGCCTGTCGCAGCGCGCCGGCCTGCCCATGCCGCGCGTCTTCATCATCCAGAATGACCAGCCCAACGCCTTTGCCACCGGCCGCAACCCGGAAAATGCTGCCGTGGCCGCCACCACCGGCCTGCTGGAACGGTTGAGCCCGGAGGAGGTGGCGGGCGTGATGGCGCATGAGCTGGCGCATATCAAGAACCGCGACACGCTGATCATGACCATCACCGCCACGCTGGCGGGTGCCCTGTCCATGTTGGCCAATTTCGGCCTGTTCTTTGGCGGGCATGATAACCGCAACAATCCGCTGGGGATTGTCGGGTCCATCCTGGTGGCCATTCTGGCACCGCTGGGTGCCATGCTGGTGCAGATGGCCATCAGCCGGTCCCGCGAATATGAGGCTGACCGCATCGGCGCCGAAATCTGCGGTCGGCCCGACTGGCTGGCCGATGCGCTGGAAGGCATTCATGACGGGGCGCGGCTGGTGCCCAACATGGCGGCGGAAAATAACCCCGCCACCGCGCATATGTTCATCATCAACCCGCTGCATGGGCGCGGGTTGGACAGCCTGTTTTCCACCCATCCCAGCACGGCCGAGCGGGTGGGCCGCCTGCGGGCCATGGTGACGGGCAGCAGCCCCTTCAGCCCCCGCCGGTCCGGCGGCAGCGTGCCCAGCGCCGGCGGGGGTGGCCGCCGGCCCGGGCCGTGGGGTTGAGCCTAAACCGTCACCAGGCTTTCAGCGATCAGGTCGGCCAGACCGATGGCATTGGTGGGGTGGGGGATGCCGTCGGCAGATACCACCGTGCCAATGCCTGCCGCCTGGAAGGCCGCCATCCGTTCCATCGGGAATACGGCATGGACGGTGGCGGCCAGCACCCGGGCGGCACCATGGGCATAGGCCACCTTGGCCGCATCGATCAGGGTGCTGCCGGAACTGACAATATCATCGACGAGCAGCACGGTGCGGCCGGTCAGGTCGGTTCCTTCGGGCAGGCCGACGGAGACATCATGGTCGCCGCGCCGCACCTTCAGCCCCACCAGCGGCTGGGCACCGGCGGTCTGGGCGGCACCCTGCACCAGATGCGCCGATTCCTCGTCCGGCCCCAGAATCACCCAACTGGCATCGGCCCCCTGGCGGCGCGCCCAGTCGCCCAGCAGGGGGCCGGCGGTCAGGGCGGCGCAGCGGCTGCCGGGGAATACCTCCCCCAGATCATGGGTGCGGTGCAGATGCGGATCGACGGTGACGATACAGTCGAACAGGCCCCCCAGCCAGCGCCCCATGATGCGCTGGCTGACCACCTCGCCGGGGTTGAACTCCATATCCTGGCGCATATAGGCCAGATAGGGGGCAACCAATGTCAGCTCCGTGCAGCCGCGTTCGCGCAGCGCGCCGGCCAGCCATTGCAGCTCCACCAGCTTGTCATTGGGTTGATTGAGCGAACGGACGATGATGGCCCGCGTCGGTGCCGCCTCCAGCCGCACCAGGCTTTCGCCGTCGGGGAAACGGTGCAAGGCCGCCTGATGCAGTGGCAAGGCCAGCGCCTCGGCCAGCCGGGTCGCCAGCATTTCCCCTTCTGGAAAGCCGATCAATATCTCCATCGCCTCGTTCCTCAGTAAATCCTTTGCCCAGCGCGCGGCTGGTGACGATTTCTTTAACGCTTGCAGCGTACACCGGCCTTGCGACGGATCAAATCACCTCTGTGAGGTCCGCCAACACTTGTTGGTGGCGCGGCGCGGTGAAACGATTTATCCCGGTATCGATCATATGCTTTAGGATATACCGGTTTCGCTGGTCTTTGCGTGTGCCCCCGGTGACGTTGAAAGGGGGTGTCATGTATGATCAACGTTGCACCGGATGGCGGCAAGGGGTGGGCCCATGATCGGGCTTGGAGGCGTAATGGATCCGTTGGAGCTTTCCGAGAAGGAATACACGGCGCTGGAGGAAGCGCTGCTGGCTTCCGCCCGGGGGCGCGCCTTCCTGCGTATGCGTGACCGCCAGACCCGCATCGTCGCCCAGGATGACTGGCGGGCCCTGCTGTCCCAGATGACGGAGCAGGTGGGGCGCCTTTCGCAGGCCGGCACGCCGGCCGCCGTGGCCGATACCCAGAGCCCGCATCTGCATATCATGCGGGAGGAGCTGAAACAGCTCTCCAACTATATCGAGCAGACGCGCCAGGAAATCGCCCAGCTTCGCCCCATGGATGCCGGTGCCAACCGCATCATGGCCGCCACCAACGAGCTGGACGCCATCGTCACCGCCACCGAACGCGCCACCTCCGACATTCTCAATGCCACGGAGCGGATACAGGCGCTGGTCGCCCGCCTGCCGCCCAGCGACATCACCAATGATATCGATGCCCAGACCATCGAGATCATGACCGCCTGTTCCTTCCAGGACATTACAGGTCAGCGCACCACCAAGGTCGTCAACACCCTGCGCTATATCGAGCAGCGGGTGAACACGATGATCGAAATCTGGGGCGTGGAGGATACCGACGCCGGCGCCAAGAAGCTGGGTGCCGACGGGTTGATCGCGCTGCGCCCCGATGATGACAGGCCGGACAAGCATCTGCTGCATGGCCCGGCGCTGGAAGCGGTGAGCCAGGCCAATATCGATGCCCTGTTCGACAGCCTGGATTCCAGCCCGCCGGCTGCCGGTGGCGGGGACATGACATCCATGGATGATTGGGGCCTGACGGAAGAGGAGATGGCACCGCCGCCGCCCCCTCCACCGCCGCCGCCGCCGCCTCCTCCCCCACCGCCGCCCCCTCCACCGCCTCCGCCGCCTCCGCCCCCGCCGCCCCCACCACCGTCTTCGGGGGGGACGGTTTCACAAGCCGATATCGACGCCTTGTTTGGATAAGCAAAGCCCATGGGAACAGATGCCAATCATGTCGCCCCCCGCGTGCGTCTGACCCAGGCGCAGTTGGACCGTGCGTGCGAGCGACATCTGGCCTATCTGTCCGGCATAGCGGGGGGGGCCAAGCTCAGCCTGCCTTTCTTTGATCTGTCGGGCATGTCCTTCAACGGACGCAACCTGACCAATGCCAACCTGTCGGGCGCCATCCTGCGCCGCACCAGCTTTACCGGGGCCAAGCTGGATTATGCCGACCTGTTCGGTTGTGACCTCAGCGAGGCGGACCTCAGCCGCGCCCAGCTGCATCGGACGGATTTGCGGGCGGCAACGCTGCGTGGGGCCGTGCTGACGGGCGCGCGCATGGTGGAATGCGACCTGCGGGACGGGGCCATGGCCAGCGCCACCCGCACCGATTTCCGCATTCTGGGGATGGAGATCGGGCCGGCTGATATCAGTGCGGCCGTGATGGTGGATGCCGATTTGACCCGCGCGCGGCTGAGCGGCTCCACCGCGCGGGCGACGGATTTTTCCGGTGCGGTGCTGGCCGGCGCGCAGCTGACCCGGCTGGACCTGCGCGACGCCAAGCTGGTGCGGGCCAATCTGGATGGGGCCGATCTGGCCGATGCCGATCTGCGCGGCGCCAATCTGGCCGGGGCCAAGGTGCGGGCCGAGGCGTTGGCGGCTTCCATCCGCACCGACGCCGATATGCGCCGCCGGGAGGCCCCAGCCGAACCGGTGGAAGAGGCGGCCTATGAGCCGGAGTCCACGGCCCCCGCCATCACCCGCCCCAATGCCGAACAGTTGGAGGCAATGCTGACCGCCCATGCGCAATGGGTGGGCAGCGCCGGCCGTACCGGGCACCAGTTGGATATCAGCGGCCAGGATCTGTCCGGCATGGACCTGTCCGGCCGGGTGCTGACCCTGATGAAGGCCAATAATACCCGCCTGCGCGGCGCCGATCTGCGCGGCGCCCAGATGCAGGCCGTGCAGATGTCGGGCGTGGATTTGCGGTCCAGCGATCTGCGCTTTGCCGATCTGCGGGGTGCTGTGATGGACCGCGCCAACCTGATCGACGCCAATCTGGAACGGGCCGACCTGTCCATGCTGAAAACCGCGCGCGGGCACGAGGTGCGCACCTCCCTGGTCCGCGCCCGGCTGGCCGCCGCCATCTTCCGCCAGGCCAAGCTGGTGGGGGTGAATTTCAGCGGTGCCGATCTGACCGGTGTTGTGCTGGACGGGGCCGACACCAACGGCATGATGCTGGACGGCGCACGCGGGTTGCAGCATTAACGCTGTGTTCGGTTGACCGGCAATGGCTTGGGCGACGACCGTCGCCGCGTTGCCCAAAGCTGTCTCCTGCTTTTGGATTTCAATCCCATGCGCAACCCCGCCCATATCATGATCACCGGTGCTTCCAGCGGCATCGGGGAGGCGCTGGCGCTGGATTATGCCGGCCCTGGCATCCGCCTGTCGCTGACCGGGCGGGATGCCGGGCGGTTGGCCTCGGTGGCCGATGCCTGCCGGGCCAAAGGGGCGCTGGTGACAGCGGATGTGCTGAATGTGGCCGACCGCGCCGCTATGGCGGATTGGCTGGCCGCCCGCGATGACGAGGCCCCCATCGACCTTGCCATTGCCAATGCTGGTATTTCGGCGGGCAGTGGTGGGGCGGTGGAAAGTGCTGAACAATCGCGGGAGATTTTTGCCGTCAATCTGGATGGGGTGCTGAACAGCATCCATCCGCTGATCCCGGCCATGACGGCGCGGGGGCGGGGACAGATTGCCCTGATGGCCTCGCTCGCCAGTTTCCGGGGCCTGCCGGGGGCGGCCTCTTATTGCGGGTCCAAGGCGGCGGTGCGGGTCTATGGGGAGGCGCTGCGGTTGGACCTGGCCCCGCAAGGGGTGGGCGTGACGGTGATCTGCCCTGGCTTCGTGGTCAGCCGCATCACGGCCAAGAACCGCTTCCCCATGCCGTTCCTGATGCAGGCAGCGCCGGCCGCCCGGCTGATCCGCCAGCGCCTGACCCGCAACCCCGCCCGCATCGCGTTTCCCTGGCCCACCTATGTCGTCTCCTGGCTGCTGGGCGTGCTGCCGCCGGGGCTGGTGGATGGCGTGCTGATGCGGGCACCGCGGAAGGGGTAATGCCAGGGTTTTGGTCACTTATTCGCAAGGGCGGGAAAAACGTGAATTTTTCTGCCCTAATCTACTTGATGGTTTCAGGCATCTGGTAGGCGGGTTCGATGAATTGGAAATTCTTGCTCAGCGATAAGGAGATGAGCCGCTTCTCCCATTTGGGATTTTCTGTTCCTGCCTTTTCTGGCCGGCCAGGAAACATGAATAAATGTTCGTCTGCCTGCTTGTTCAGGAAAATTCTTATGATTTTGGCTGTTGCGGTAGAGGTGCTGCTGATGTCGTTTTTCTGGGTACGCTACCCAGAGCATTTTTTCACAATGCCGAACTTTATCGTAAATTTAATTGTTGATTATGGGGCTGGTTGTTGTGAATCGGTCGCGGACTATGAGTTCGTGGTTGTTTTTGTTTTTTTCATTTATATCTATTTCGATCTTTTTGTTTCTTCTTTCGGCGACAATGCGCTTTATCAGAGGCAAGTGATACGGGCGTCCGGGAACGGAAATCATCTCTTCTCGCTCACCGATCCGCCTGCCGGTTCACCACCGCCGTGACCGGGGCCAGCACGATGCCCCGGTCGCGCAGGGTGCCAGCCCAGAGCGACAGCCGTTCGATCACCACCGGGTTCTGCGCTTCCGCAAAGCCCACGGCCACACCATTGGCCTGGGCCAGCCGTTCCAACTGCGCCAGTTGTTCATCAATGCCGATGGCCGATGGCATCCGGTCGATCTGCAAGTCACTGAAGGCGCGGGGCAGGGAGAGTTCCTTGGCGAGCGGGGCCACCTTGCTGCCCTGCACCTGCCACAGGTCCAGATAGACCAACCCGCGCCGCTGCACCTGTTGCAGCACGGCGCGCAGATTGTCCCGCTGGGTCAGGAAGGCCGTGCCGCTGTCCGTTCGGCTGGTCAGGCCAACATAGCCGGTGAAGGCGGCGAGCGTCGCCTCCAGCCGCTGCACATTTTCCTCGTCCGACAGGGTCGTCAGCAGGGTGTTGGCGCCGGGGTCGCTGGCGGGATAGCTCTGGGGTTGCATCGGCACGGACAGCAACACCTCATGTCCCTTTTCCCGCGCCTCATCCACCAGGGGTTGGGGCTGCGGGGTAGTGGGGGCAAAAGCGAAGCTGATGGCACCGGGCAGGCGAGCGATGGCCGCCTGGGTGGCGGCGGCGGACTGGCCCATGCCCGTCACCACAATGGCGATGCGCGGGCGCTTGTCATCCTGCGGGAAAGGGCGGGCATAATGCTGCCAGGGGGCGGTGCCGTCCGCCGCCACCTTGGGCACCAGCCCCACGCGCAGCCGTTCCAGCAACAGGTCGTTGCGCGATGGCTGTAACGTCACCGGCATATCCACCGGGTCCAGCGGCGCTTCTTCTGCCTTGGCGGCTTCCACTTCCGCTGGTGTCGGCGCATCGGGGAAGCGGGGGGTGCCGTCAGGCAGCAACACGGCCAGCTTCGGTCCCACCTGGCGCGATGCGGTCAGCCGGTCGGCCGTGTCATGCGCCATCACCGCCAACCAGACGGCAGTGCCGGCCAGCCCCAGCAGAAAAACCCCCGCCACCGCCCCGGCAGCGATCAGCGGTTTGGATGCCGGTGCCCGATCCCCCTTCGCCGCCGCCACCTTACTCCGCCTTTTGGGGGCGGGCAGCTCATCGCCATCGCCATCGGCAGCGGCATCCAGATTGATGAAGGGATCGTCCTTGGCCTTTGCCTTGCCTTTGCCCTTCCCCTTGCTTTCATTGCCGCCCGCCTTGCCCACGCCAAAACGGGCCGCCAGCACGGCTGCGCTGTCGTCCTTGGCCTGTTCGGTGCCCACCTTGGGCTTCTTACGGAGAAGGGAGAGGGCCACGGATCAGCGGTTTCGTTTCAGCGAGGGGGACGGGGCGGACGGGCAGGGTCAGTTGGCGTTGGATGCGGCGGGGGCAACGGCCGCCGCCTGCTTGGCATGATTGAACATGGAAACCCCGCGCAAAAGATCGATGGCGCGCAGCAGCTGGTAATCGACCGGTGCCGGTTCCGGCTGGCCATTGACGTTGGCGGCGGTGACCGGCGGCACCGCACCATTGGCCGGCGGCGTGCCCGGTGCCTGCACCTGCGGCGCGCTGTCATTATTGCCGGGGGCCGGGGCTGCCGGCGGCGTTGTCGGCGTGCCCTGCGGGTTGGCCTGGCGCTGCTGGGCGGCCGGATCGGTATTGCGCAGGGCCTTGGGCAGGTCCGCCTCCCGCCGGCGACCGGCCTGGGCCAGCTCTTCCACCTTGGCGGGTTGCACCTCGATATCGGGGGTGATGCCCAATTGCTGGATGGAGCGGCCGGACGGCGTGTAGTAACGCGCCGTGGTCAGGCGCATGGCGCTCTGGTTGCCCTGCAACGGGATGATGGTCTGCACCGAGCCCTTACCAAAGCTCTGCGTGCCCAGGATGATGGCGCGCTTATGGTCCTGCAGCGCGCCCGCCACGATTTCCGACGCAGAGGCCGAACCGCCATTGATCAACACCACCAGGGGCAGACCGCCGGTCGCATCACCCGGCTTGGCGACGTAACGGTCGCCTTCCTTGCCGCCACGGCCGCGGGTGGAGACAATCTCCCGCCCCTTTTCCAGGAAGGTATCGGAGACGGAAACCGCCTGATCCAGCAGGCCGCCGGGATTGTTGCGCAGGTCCAGCACATAGCCGATCAGCTTATCGCCCAGCTGGCCCTTGATGCTGGTGATGGCCTTGTCCAGCCCCGGCTGGGTCTGTTCATTGAAGCTGGAGATGCGGACATAGCCGACATTATCTTCCACCCGGAAGCGCACCGACTGCACCTTGATGCTGGCCCGGATCATGGTGAGGTTGATGGGCTGCGACAGGTCACCCCGGCGGATGGTGACCTTCAGGCTGCTGCCCACGGGGCCGCGCATCTTCTCCACCGCCTCGTTCAGGCCCATACCCATGATGGATTCGTCGTTCAGATGGGTGATGTAATCACCCGCCTGCACACCGGCCTTGGCGGCGGGCGTGTCATCCATGGGGGAGATCACCTTGACGACGCCGTTTTCCTGCGTCACCTCAATCCCAAGGCCGCCAAATTCGCCCTTGGTCTGCACCCGCATGTCGGCAAAGCTTTTCTTGTCCAGATAGCTGGAATGCGGGTCCAGCGAGGTGAGCATCCCGTTGATGGCGGCAGAGATCAGATCCTCGTCGGAGACCTCCTCCACATATTCGGAGCGCACCCGCTCGAACACATCGGCGAACAGGTCAAGCTGCTTGTAAGTCTCCGACTTCAGCGGCTCCCGCGCGGTGGCGGCATGGGGCGCCAGTGCCACCGGAGAGAAGGCCAGAAGGGCCGCCAGCGCGGCCGAGGAGAGAAGCTTCTTCATCATCAACCATGCCCTTTGCCGTCGGAGCCTGAAAGGCCGCGTGTGGGGTTGACCGGCTGACCACCACGCCGCAGTTCGAAATAAAGCGTCGGGGCCCCATCCCCCGACAAAAGACCCACCGGTTCCCCGCCCAGCACACGTTGACCGAGCTTGGCGTCAATCCGCCCCATCCCGGCCAACAGGGAATGATATCCGTTGGGATGTTCCAGGATCAAGAGCAGCCCATAACCTTTGAAGTGACCCGCGAACATCACCGAGCCATCCGCCGGGGCCACCACCGGGCCGCTGGCGCGGCCGCGATAGGTCAGGCCACGGCTGACCGCCCCCACCTCGTCCGCCTCCCCATAGCGGACAACAACCGTTCCACCGACAGGTGCCACCATACCCCCTAATTGCGGCGGGGTGGGGGCGCGTTTCAGGGTGGCCACCTTCTCCTTGGCGCGGCGTTCGCGTTCGGCCTCTGCCGCCTGGCGGCGGGCAGCCTCTTCGGCGCGCTGGCGGGCCAATGCGGCCTTGCGCTCCGCCTCCAGCTTCTCGATCAGGTCTTTCAGGTCGCTGGCCCGGCCGGCCAGCGCGGTGACCGTGCCGGTCAGCTGTTCGCGCTCGGCATCGGTGGCGCGGGAGATTTCTTCCCGCCGCGCCACCAGATTGGCCAGATCCTTCTGGCGCACGGCCAGGCTGGCGGTGGCCTTTTCCGTCTTGGTCCGCTGGGTGTCCAGCTTGGCACGCAGGCTGGACAGATCGGTCAACTGATTGGCCAGCGCATCGGCGCGCGCCTTCAGTTCCGGCACGGCGCTGCGCAGCAGCAGGGCCGTCTTTACCGTGTCGCCCGGCGGTTGCGGCCGGGCGATCAGCGCTTCCGGCGGCAGTCGGGACAGGCGCTGCAGGGCGCCCAGCAGGTCCGCCAGGGCGGCCCTGTCCGCCTCGATCTTGGCCAGCCGTTCCTGTTCCTGCTGGCCCAGATCGGCCAGGGCTGCTTCCAGCCGGGCCAGTTCATCGGACTGGGCACGCTGCTGCTCGGCCGCCTCAATCGAACGGGCGCGCAGGTCGGCCAGCTCCTTCTCCAGCGCTTCCGCCTTGGCATCCAGGGCGCTTTTGCGGCTGTCGGCCTGTTTCAGGTCGCGCTGCACTTCCTGCAGCTGTTTTTGCGCCTCGTCCGGCTTGTTCTGTGCAGGGGCGGTCCCGGCAGCAGCCAGTGACAGCAGACAGAAGGCAAACGGCGCGATCCTCAAATCTTCCTCTGGCGGCGGCGGGCCCGAATCACCCACCGGCCCAACGGGTCAGGACGGGTGGATTAAGTGGTTGAATCCTGCCGGATTGTTCCCGGCCGGTCCATTCGGCCCCCATAGTAGGCGTAACCGCCCGCCCGGTCGATACTGCTTTCACTGCCAGGTGAGGAACAGGCCGGCATCGCCTGGAATGTCATCCGGAAATTCCAGGATGCGGGCCGTAATGCCATAGCCCAGATCGCGCAGTTCCGCCTGCCAGAACAGATAAAGCTGCAGGGCGACGCCCGCGAGCGTCGCCGGCCAGGTCTCTTCATTATTGTTGATGGCGCGGCCGCGATCGACGCAGAGATCGCTGGGGAAACGCTCCAGCATCAACTGATATTCACCGCGTTC
Source organism: Niveispirillum sp. SYP-B3756 (assembly GCF_009495745.1). GTDB lineage: Bacteria > Pseudomonadota > Alphaproteobacteria > Azospirillales > Azospirillaceae > Niveispirillum. The sequence goes on along the minus strand of NZ_WIDQ01000001.1, from coordinate 130,741 downwards.
CACCACCTCTTCCAGGCCGGTCAGCCGATGGCGGATTTCTGCCGGACCCAGGCGGCGCTTGCGCTCAGCCTCCAGCGCAGCGCGGCGAGCCTCCTCGTTCTCCGCATGATGGCGGGCGCGGCGGGCACGCTCACGCGCCTCCTCCGTGCGTTGGCGCAACTCTTCCGATGAGGGAATGTGAATCTGGATTTGGTCGGCCGTCTCCGACATCTCTGCTGCTCCTGCGAAATGGATTGGCGCCACTTCATCCCGCCGGCGGGTTGATGTCCTTGATCCATATCACAGCAGATGATCACCAGCCGAATGGTTGCTTTGCGGTACAGGCGGGACTGATGCAATATTCCCGTTATGTGCTGCGGTTATGTACAAAAAAGCCCGCCGCCGTTTTCTGAACAGAGCGGGCCTTTACCATCAGGCAAGGAGACGTAAGACAGTCGTCTCAGCGGCGCCCGTCCCAGAATTCCAGCGGTGCGGAAACCGACGGTACACCGGCAATATTGCCATTATACATGTGCCGCAGGAAGGATTGGTTATATTGAATGGTCGGCGGCGGCGGGCGGTAGCCGCTATAGGGGCTGTAATAGCCACGATTGTTCGAATAAAACGGCTCCGCATTATAAACGGCAATACCGTCGCCCAGCAGTTCATTGGAACGGCGGGAACCCATCGAATTGACGTTGCCCCAGCCGGCCCGGCTGCCGCCGCTCATATAGAATTGCACGCCGTTGCGTTCGCTGCTGTCGCTGTCACCCGTGATGCCCAGCATGGCACCGCCGGGGGTGGCGCTGGGGCGGGCATAGGACTGGGCCGCCGCGCGCTCACCCGGCGTCACCGACCGTTCGATGGGCTTGAAGCCATTTACCTTCGGTGCCGCTTCCTCCGCCAGGGCGGGGGTGGAAGCCAGTACCAGCAGGGTGGCAATTCCGGCGGCAAGGCGCGCGATGGCGCGCGGCCCATGGGCTGGAACGACGTTCATGGTAAACTCCATAGCCTGTCGAGACGGAGAACGGGCCCCGCCAGCAAGACCTATAAGGTCGTGCCGACGGGGCCCCGCGTCAAGTCTTTCCGACGGTTTTAGCGCCGCCCGTCGATATGGACTTTCAGGTTGAAGGAATTGCCGGTCGGGTAATCCCGGTAAATGTCCCGATAGATCACCGTGGCGGGCGGGCGCGGCGGCGGCGCGTAATGGTGATAGACCACGGGCGGCGGGGGTGGCCGGTGATAATGGTGGTGGTCATGATGATGCGGCCGGCCGCGCGGCGGGTCGCGGTCATAATAATAATGGTGATGTTCGTGATGGCGGCCGCCGCGACGGTGATCGTCGCCGGCAAAGGCTTCGCCCATCGGGGCCAGGGCCATCATCGTGGCTGCCATCGCGGCGAGGGAGAGTGTGTTTTTCATTGTCGTTCCTATCCGATCCACTGCCTGGGGGATGACACAGGCTGACCCGGCATCTGGGCGGGATTGCGGCAGCCGGGCGGCGGAAAGCGCCATAGCCTGTGACAAGTTTGCGCCGCGGCGCCATCGGATTGCTGGCATGGCGGTGCCGATGCTGCCCATGCTAAACAGGCAGGCCCCTGGCCCCGGAGAAGTCCCCCGTTCCATGCTTGAGCTGATTTATCGCGGATTGACCCATCTGGCCGGCCCGGCCGTGCGGCGGCTGTTGGACCGGCGGGCGTTGCGCGGCAAGGAAGACAAGGCCCGCCGGGGCGAAAGGCTGGGCCGGCCCGGCCGGGCCCGGCCGCCGGGGCCGCTGGTCTGGGTCCATGCCGCCAGTGTGGGGGAATCGCTGGCGGTGCTGCCGCTGGTGGATCGGCTGTTGGCGGCGGACCCGGCCTGTCAGGTGATGGTCACCACCGGGACGGTCACCTCGGCCGAACTGATGGCCAAGCGGCTGCCGGGGCCGCGCGCCTTCCATCAATATGTGCCGGTTGATCTGCCGGGGGCAGTCGATGGGTTTCTGGACCATTGGCACCCGGATCTGGTGCTGTGGATCGAGTCTGAATTCTGGCCCAACCTGCTGGCCGGCATCCGCCGCCGCGCGCTTCCCTGTGTCCTGGTCAATGCACGGCTGAGTGCCCGCAGCTTTCGCAACTGGCGCCGCGCCCCGGCATCGGCACGGCGCCTGCTGTCGGTGTTTCAGCTGGCCCTGGCGCAGACGCAGGTGGAGGCGGATTATCTCAGCACCCTGGGCATCGGCGATGTGCGGGCGCTGGGTAATCTGAAATATTCCGCCGCCCCGCTGCCGGCCGATGCGGGGGAACAGGCGCTGCTGGCCGCCCGGCTGGCGGGGCGGCTTCCCTGGTGTTTTGCCTCCAGCCATGCCGGGGAGGAGGCGGCGGCCATTGCCGCCCAGCGACGGTTGCGCGCCAACCATCCCAAGGCCCTTTTGGTACTGGTGCCGCGCCACCCGCCGCGCGGCGATGCGGTGGCCGATCTGCTGGCATCGGCCCATCTCTCCGTCGCCCGACGGTCGCGGGGGGAACGGCCGGGGCCGCAGACGGATGTGTTCCTGGTCGATACGCTGGGGGAATTGGGGTTGGTGTTCCGGCTCTGCCCGGTCAGTGTTGTCGGTGGTTCCTTTGTGCCGGTGGGTGGCCATAACCCGATTGAACCGGCGCTGCTGGGCAGTGCCGTGCTCTATGGCCCGCATATGCATAATTTCGCGGAGATCGCGGCGGCGTTGGAACAGGCGGGCGGGGCGCGCCGGCTGGCGGGACCGGATGATCTGGCACCGGCTTTGGCCCGGCTGTTCGATGATGCCAGTGCCCGGCAGGCCCAGGCCGATGCCGCCCGCGCCGTGGCAGAGGCCAATGCCCAGGCCATTGACCGGGTGATGGCCGCCCTGGCCCCGTTGCTGCACCAAGCCGGGATCGGCCGATGAAGGCGCCGGGCTTCTGGTATCGCCCGGCGGGGCTGGCGGCTGCCGCCCTGGCGCCGCTGGCCTGCCTGTGGGCGGGCGTGACGGCCCGGCGGCTGCGGCAGGGGGGGCCGGTCAAGGCGGGTGTGCCGGTGATCTGCGTCGGCAATCTGGTGGCCGGCGGGGCCGGCAAGACGCCGCTGGTGCGCTATCTGGTGGAACGGTTGCGGGCGCGCGGCTTGAATGCTGCGGCCCTGTCACGCGGGCATGGCGGGCGGCTGGCCGGGCCGCTGCGGGTTGACCCGGATCGCCATACGGCCGGCGATGTGGGGGATGAGCCCCTCTTGCTGTCCCGGCATATCCCGGCCTGGATTGGCCGGGATCGGGTGGCAGCGGCAAGGGCGATGCGCGATGCCGGGGTGCAGGCCATCATCATGGATGATGGTTTCCAGAACCCGGCCCTGGCCAAGGATTTTTCCCTGATCGTCGCCGATGCCGGGGCCGGATTCGGCAATGGAAGGGTGATCCCCGCCGGCCCCCTGCGGGAGCCGGTGACGGCTGGGCTGGCCCGCGCCCAGGCCGTGCTGCTGATGGGCCAGGAAGGGCCGGCGGCTGTGGGCGTGCGCGACGCGACGGCGGCGGCCGGGTTACCCTTATTGACCGCCGCGCTGGTGCCCGATGCGGTGGCGGCCAGCCGGCTGGCCGGGCGGCGGGTGCTGGGTTTCGCCGGGATCGGCCGGCCGGAAAAATTCTTCGATACGCTGCGCCGCATCGGCGCCATGCCGGTCGCCACCCTTCCTTTTCCCGACCATCACCCTTACATGGCGGATGAACTGGCGGCATTGCTGCGCCGGGCGGCGGCGCTGGACGCGCTGCCGGTGACGACGGAAAAGGATGCCATGCGGCTGCCGCCGTCGCTGCGGGCGCAGGTGGAAATCCTGCCGGTGCAGGTGGCGCTGGGCGATGCGGCGGCGCTGGATCGTCTGTTGGATGGTGTGATCGGGGTAGGCAATGGCGACGCATAGCCAATTGCGGCGAAAACTCAACCGCTTGGTGCTCTATCGGCTGGAAGCGGTGCTGGCCTGGATCTTCATCAAATCCATGCGGCTGCTGGGGCCGGTGGCGGCGTCCAATACCGGCGGCTTCATCATGCGCACGCTGGGCCCGCGGCTGCCATCATCGGCCCGGATGCGGCGCGCCGTTGCCCGCGCCCTGCCGGAATTGGACGGGCCGGCGGTGGAAAGGGTGGTGCGGCAGGCCTGGGACAATCTGGGCCGCACCTTGGGTGAATATGTGCATCTGGACCATATCGCCGCCCGCTATACCGATCATGTTGAACTGGTGGGGGCGGAGCATTTGCAGGCGCTGGCCGATGACGGGCGGGCCGGCATCGTCTTCACCGGTCACTTTGCCAACTGGGAAATGTGCGGCATCACCGCATCCCGTTTCGGGCTGGACCTGACCTATGTTTTCCGCCGGCCCAACAACCCCTATGTCGCCAAGATGCTGGCCCGCGCCCGCGCCGCGCTGGGCGGGCACATGGTGCCCAAGGGGAAGGAGGCGGCGCGCGGTCTGGTTGATGCCGTGCGCGCTGGCAACCATATCGGCCTGCTGATCGACCAGAAACTGAACGAAGGCATTCCCGTGCCCTTCCTGGGGCGGGACGCGATGACGGGCACGCTGCTGGCCGAACTGGCCCTGCGCTATGACATTCCGGCGGTGCCGCTGCGGGTGATCCGGCTGGGGCCGGCGCGTTTCCGGGTGGAGGCGCTGCCCCCCTTGCGTTTTGCCCGCAGTGGCGACATGCGGGCAGACGCGGCGGCAGTGATGCACCAGCTTAACGATTTGCTGGGCGACTGGGTGCGCGACGACCCCGGCCAGTGGATGTGGCAACATCGCCGCTGGCCGGATTGAAGGCGGCGGATGCCGCCGCCCAGCGCTTGTGGAACGCGAAATCCCCCTTGATCGGTCACGATCAAGGGGGATTGGTATTATTCATACACCGCGTAATATTTGCGCGCCGGCTCCAGCACCTCCCAGGTGCCGGTGAAGCCGGCGGGCATGACGAAGGCATCGCCCGCCTGGAAGCGGCGCTGCTGCCCGTCATCGCCGGTCACCAGCACCACCCCTTCCAGCCACTGGCAGAACTCATTCTCGCTGAAAATCACCCGCCATTTGCCGGGCTGGCAGCTCCAGACCCCGCAATTGAAGCGCCCGTCGGCGCTGGCAAAGCGGTTGGAGACGGTCTGCACCGGATCGCCCGCCAGGATGCGATCCGCCGGCGGGCGATAGCTTTCCGGTGCCGGCCCGGCATCGTCCAAAACCACGATGGGGGGAAGAGCAGGGGGGTGCATGATCGTCTCCATTCCGTTGATGCAGATGTCCGCATGGCGCCTATCGTCAAGCACGCCAAAGCAGTTTATACTCTCGTGAATATTTTACGGAACAAGCGGCTTACCCGCATGATGAAATTGCCGCCAGTACCAGAAGATGAAGGGGAGCGCGTCGCCAGTCTGCATGGCTATGCTATTCTGGATACCGGCCCAGAGGATTCCTTTGACCGGCTGGCCCGAATGGCGGCCACCCTGATCGGCACCCCCATCGCCCTGGTTTCCCTGGTGGATGAGACGCGGCAATGGTTCAAGGCCCGCTATGGGCTGGAGGCCCCGCAGACGCCGCGCGAAATGGCCTTTTGCGCCCATACGATCCTGGGCACCGACATTATGGAGGTGGAAGACGCACTGTTGGATGCGCGCTTCGCCGATAACCCGCTGGTGACGGGCGCGCCGGATATTCGTTTTTATGCCGGTGCCCCGCTGCTGACCCCCAACGGGCACCGGCTGGGCACGCTCTGCGTCATCGACCGCCAGCCCCGCCATTTGTGCGACCGTGACCGGCAGGTGCTGCGCGATCTGGCCCAGACGGCGATGCAGCTGATTGAGCTGCGCCATGCCGGGATGCAGGCAGTGGCAGAACTGGCTGCGCGCCGGAAGGCGGAAGCGGAAAGCCGGCAGGCCCAGGAGCAGGCGGAGGCGGCATTGGCCGCCCGCTCCCTGTTCCTGGCCACCATGACCCATGAATTGCGCACCCCGCTGACGGCGGTGATCGGCTTTTCCGGCCTGATGGCGGGGGAGGTGATGGGGCCGCTGGGCGACCCTGCCTATAAGGAATTTGTCGAGAATATCCGTTCCAGCGGCCAGCATCTGCTGGATCTGGTCAATGATATGCTGGATATCGCGCGGGTGGAGGCCGGCAAGCTGGAGCTTTGCGCCGCCACCTTTGACAGCCAGGCCCTGGTTAACCAGGTGGTGCGCCTGGTGCGCGGTCTGGCCTTCGAACGCAAGGTGACGATCGAACTGCTGCCGGAGGGCGACTGGCAACTGGTGCAGGTGGATGCAAGGGCCATCAAGCAGGTGCTGTTGAACCTGCTCTCCAACGCGGTGAAATTTACGGCGGCTGGCGGTGTGGTGCAGATATCGGCCCATCGCCGGGGGCGGCGGCTGGTTCTGACGGTCCGGGATAATGGCGATGGCATCGCGCCTGCCGATCTGGCCCGGTTGGGCCGGCCCTATGAACAGGCCGGTGATGCCGACAGCCGGTCCAAGGGCACCGGTCTCGGCCTTGCCCTGTCGCACCAGTTGATACATTGCCACGGGGGGCAATTGCGCCTGGAAAGTGAGCTGGGGCGGGGGACCATCGCCAGTTTCGACCTGCCGCTGGCCCCCTATGGCAGCCGCCCGACCTGAACAGGCGCGTGCACAAGGCAGATTAACCTGTCAACCGGCCTATGCTAGAGTTAGAGGTCAATCGTCACTTTGATGCCTGATCCGACAGGTTTTGCGTTTCCGGGGAGTTTGCCGTCATGGCCATGCGCGTCCGTGAAGATTACCGCGGTCTGACTGGTCCCGAAAAAGCCGCCATCCTGATGCTGGCGCTGGGGGAGGAAATCGCCTCCAAGCTGTTCGCGCTGATGGGCGATGACGAGATCAAGGAACTGTCGCAGACCATGGCCAATCTGGGCTCGGTCAGTTCCAATCTGGTAGAACGTCTGTTCGTGGAATTTGCCGAGCAGATCAGTTCCACCGGTTCCCTGGTTGGTACCTTCGACAGCACCGAACGCCTGCTGACCAAGGTGCTGCCCAAGGACAAGGTCGACCAGATCATGGAGGAAATCCGTGGTCCCGCCGGTCGTACCATGTGGGACAAGCTGACCAATGTGAATGAGCAGGTGCTGGCCAACTATCTGAAGAATGAATATCCGCAGACGGTGGCCGTGATCATGTCCAAGATCAAGGGTGACCATGCCGGCCGCGTGCTGCAGCTTCTGCCCGAAAGCTTCGCCATGGAAGTGATCATGCGCATGTTGCGCATGGAGGCGGTGCAGAAGGAAGTGATCGACGATATCGAGCGCACGCTGCGCACCGAATTCATGTCGAACCTGGCCCGCACCAACCGCCGCGACGCGCACGAGATGATGGCGGAAATCTTCAACAGCTTTGACCGCAATACCGAAAGCCGCTTCCTGGCCGCCTTGGAAGAGCGTAACCGCGACAGTGCCGAACGCATCCGCGCCCTGATGTTCACGTTCGAAGATCTGTCCAAGCTGGACCCCAGCGGCATCCAGACCCTGCTGCGCAATGTCGACAAGCAGAAGCTGGCCACGGCGCTGAAGGGCGCGTCGGACACGCTGAAGGACATGTTCTTCACCAACATGTCCGAACGTGCCGCCAAGATCATGCGCGAGGATATGGGCGCCATGGGCCCGGTGCGCCTGCGTGATGTCGACGAGGCGCAGATGTATATGGTGCAGCTCACGAAGGACATGGCCGCGCGCGGCGAAATCGTCATTGCCAGCGGCAAGGGCGAGGATGAGCTGGTTTATTGAGTCTGGTGGGGCGGGGGAGGGGGCAGAACCCTGCCCGCCCGCATTGCCTCACACCCCCCATAAGGACGAACCGGCGTATCGGTTGATGATCGGTGCTGACGCAACCATCCCAGTTGCGCTACCCTGGCGGGAGAAGGGCAGGGGTGGCGATGGCGTTGGAATTTACGAAACCGGAACAGCTTGAGAAGTTTCTGGCGGACAAGCCGGCGCAGTGGTCGCACCTGATCGCGGCCCGTGCGGCTCTGCGGGTGCTGCCGATGGCGCTGGCCGGCTTGTCGGAAGAGCATTGGTTGGCGGTGCTTCGGGCGTGCTACATATCATGGGCCGCCGGCAAATATCCGGCCCATGATATGACCCGTTCCGCCGCCCGTTCCGCCGCCCGTTCCGCCGCCTTTTCCGCCGTCCGTTCCGCCGCCCGTTCCGCCGTCCGTTCCGCCGCCCGTTCCGCCGCCCGTTCCGCCGCCTTTTCCGCCGCCGGTTCCGCCGTCCGTTCCGCCGTCCGTTCCGCCGCCGATTCCGCCGCCGATTCCGCCGTCTGGAGAGCAATTAGGACAGACGTGGACTGGCTAAGGACGCGCGGAGAGGGCCAATCCTTTGCCGGTTTGGCTTTGTCACCGCTCTGGCCGGGTGAGGCCCCGCCCTCGGTGACAGAGCCATGGCAAACCATTGCTGGCGGGAAACTGGCGACAGACCACGCCCCCTGGATCAACTGGTATCAAGCCCTCCTTACCGGCAACGGTCCCAGCGCCGACTATTTCGGCCCCGACCTGACCTTGCGTATCGCCCAACAGCCCGATGAATGGTGGAACCGTCCGGCGGCATTGGTGAATGCTGATATCGCCGCGTGGCTGAAGCTGCGGGATTCAGAAAAACTGATTATTCCAGAAACGGAACCAGGAATAACGCTCGGCGTGGCTGAAGATGGTCGCATCGGTGTTGTGCCGTCCGGCGTGCCGACGCTAACGGAGCAGAACGCCAACGAAGGCATTTTGGAAATATTGAATGAAACGGTTGAGGAGCTGCAGGTACGACTCTCTGGCTCCAACGCGTTTGCCATGCTGCTGGGGGATGTAAATAAATACGCGGCCTGCTTGCGACGTCAGCCCCTTTCAATTGATCAGCTTTATCTTCGTGGCAATAATCTTGAAATCGCCCGCGCCCATTTGACCAAGGCTATTGCTGCGCGTGATATGCCAGATATGCCAATAGGCGTGGCCGCGGGGCTGGATTCTGTACTGTCAACCCACGGCCTCCTTATCGCTTCGACCCATCAGGGGCAGGTGCTTCTGGAACGCAGCCACCAGTATGAAAATAAGAATGCCGATATTGCTGCCCAGCGGCTGGCGGCACGGCAATTTGCCGACGCGATTGCGGGGGCTGATAAGTTATTCAGCGATCAGGTGCGGGAGGAATGGCCAGGCATGGCCGACGGTGTTGGGCGCGGACCTTACCCGGAACGCTCAACCCAGGTTGCCATGTCGGCCAACCGAAATCTGTTTATCACCATCGCTACCGTTGTTGTGTTTGAGACGCTGAAGGACGGTTTGGCGGCCAGCGTCGTTGGAACAACGATGACGGGGGCAACGGCGGAAACGATTAACTATGCCCTCGCATTTTTGACAAACCATCTGCCCACCATCCGTGAACTCGCTGCTGTCTCTGGCCCGCATTTGCAATGGATGGAACCCTTGCTTCGCTATCTCCAGCGACGGATGACGTCATGATTATTCGGGATTTCTGATTTTTATGGCGGAACCACCATATTGGGGATAACATGCGTCCGGTCGATTGGGTTGGTTCCGCCTATAAGGATTTCTGCGCCTTTCCGCCAGAGGTACAGGATATCATGGGTTTCGCGCTTCATCTGGCGCAGGCCGGTGGCCTCCATGCCGACGCGAAGGTGTTGAAGGGCTTTGGTGGTGCCGGCGTTCTGGAGATTGTGGAGGATCATCGCGGCGATACATTTCGTGCCGTCTACACGGTTCGGTTTGAGCGCGCGGTGTATGTCCTACATGCCTTCCAGAAGAAATCAAAAAGCGGGATCAAAACCCCCGCCGAAGACCTGGATTTGATCAAGCGGCGGTTGAAGGCAGCAGAGGCCGACCATCATCGGCGGCTGTTGGAACAAGGTGGGGAGGCCAAGACATGACGGATGCAGACATCCCTATCCAGCGTGGCACTGATAATGTCTTCGCAGACCTGGGCTTTCCTGATGCCGACAGCCATCTGTTGAAGGCGCAACTGGTGGCGCGTTTGGCGGCCATCTTGAAGGATTTGGGCCTGACCCAGGTTGAGGCGGCCCGGCGTATGGGGGTGAGCCAGCCGGATATTTCGCGGTTGCTGCGTGGTCAATTCCGGGATGTGTCCGTTGAACGGCTGTTGCGCATGATGGTGAAGGTGGGGTGTGCCGTCGATATCGTGGTGCATCCCACGCCCGGCGGGCCGCCTGCCGCCCCGATCCCGGTGGCGTGATCGCCTCTCCCCCACGGGTATCAGCCTTCGCGGCGGATGCCGACAGACATGCCGCAAGTACCTTACGGGCCGCGCGCGTTACCCCCCGATTGCACCGGGCTGCCCGCTGCGGTACAAGGCCAGCAAACCTTATGCAGATGCTTACCTGAAGGATGCCGCCATGGCCGCGTATCAATATGTCTATGTGATGAAGGGTGTGACCAAGGTCTATCCCGGCGGCAAGAAGGTGTTCGAGAATATCTGGCTGTCCTTCTATCCCGGCGCCAAGATCGGCGTGCTGGGCGTCAACGGCGCCGGTAAGTCCACCTTGCTGAAGATCATGGCCGGGCTGGACAAGGATTATAATGGTGAGGCCTGGTCCGCCGATGGCGTAAAGGTGGGTTATCTGCCGCAGGAACCACAATTGAACCCGGACAAGAATGTCTGGGACAATGTGATGGAAGGCGTGGGCGAGACCAAGGCGCTGCTGGACCGGTTCAATGCCGTGTCGGAAGCCATGGGCGATCCGGATGCCGATTTCGACACACTGATGGCCGAACAGGCCGAATTGCAGGAAAAGATCGACGCGGCCGACGCCTGGGATCTGGACCGCACGGTCGAAATCGCCATGGACGCGCTGCGCTGCCCGGCCGGTGACGCCGAGGTGGCCAAGCTGTCGGGTGGTGAGAAGCGCCGCGTGGCGCTCTGCAAGCTGCTGCTGTCCAAGCCCGACATGCTGCTGCTGGACGAACCGACCAACCACCTGGATGCCGAAAGCGTCGCTTGGCTGCAGCGCTTCCTGGCCGAATATCCCGGCACCGTCGTGATGGTCACCCACGATCGTTACTTCCTGGATGCCGTCACCGGCTGGATTCTGGAACTGGATCGCGGCTCGGGCATCCCCTACGAGGGCAATTATTCCGCCTGGCTGGAACAGAAGCAGAAGCGTCTGGAACAGGAAGGCCGGGAAGAGGGTGCCAAGCAGAAGCAGCTGGCCCAGGAACTGGAATGGGTGCGCGCGTCGCCCAAGGCGCGTCAGGCCAAGTCCAAGGCCCGTATCCAGGCTTACGAGGAATTGCTGGCTTCCGCCAACCAGAAGGAAGCCATTGGCGAAACCCGCATCGTCATCCCCACGCCGCCGCGTCTGGGTAATGTGGTGATCGAGGCGGAGAACCTGCGCAAGGGCTTTGGCGACCGGTTGCTGATCGACGATCTGTCCTTCCGCCTGCCGCCGGGCGGCATTGTCGGTATCATCGGCCCCAACGGTGCCGGTAAGACCACCCTGTTCCGCATGATCACCGGCGCACAGCAGCCCGATGGCGGCACCTTCCGCGTGGGTGAGACGGTGCAGTTGGGCTATGTCGACCAGAGCCGTGACAGCCTGGATGACAAGAAGAATGTCTGGGAGGAAATCTCCGGCGGGCTGGACGTGATCGAGCTGGGCAAGAAGTCCATGCCTAGCCGCGCCTATGTCAGCGCCTTCAACTTCCGCGGGCCGGATCAGCAGAAGAAGCTGGGCCAGCTGTCGGGTGGTGAGCGCAACCGCGTGCATCTGGCCAAGATGCTGAAGTCCGGCGCCAACGTCCTGCTGCTTGACGAACCGACCAACGATCTGGACGTGGAAACCCTGCGCGCCCTGGAAGAGGCCTTGTCCACCTTCCCCGGCTGCGCCGTGGTCATCAGCCACGATCGCTGGTTCCTGGACCGTCTGGCCACCCACATCCTGGCGTTTGAGGGTGACAGCCAGGTGGTCTGGTTTGAAGGCAACTATGCCGATTACGAGGCGGATAAGCGCCGCCGTCTGGGGGCAGAGGCCGATCAGCCCCACCGTATCAAGTACAAGCCACTGGAGCGCTGATCCGTTCCCAGCCTTTCCGATGCTGACAAGCGCCCCCGCCGGTTATCCGGTGGGGGCGTTTTGTTTCGGCGCTTTGACCCCGCCTTCCGAAATATTGGATTGGTCAAATTTTAGGGAAATTCTGTAGCCACTGGCATTGGCAGCCGTACTTCTTTATGTTTCCTTAACCGGACAAAGGGCGTGCTGGGCGGGCCTGGGGGAGTGGGCCCAGCGGGGGGAAGTGGCCGATGGAAGAAGACCTTCTGGTGTTTGCGGCGGAACCGGACCCGGCCCAACCCACGCCCGCTCTGTCTCCCTGGCTGATTCTGATTGTCGATGACGATCCTTCGGTTCACAGCGTCACCAAACTGGCCCTGCGCGATCTGGTTCATGCCGGCCGCAAGCCCTTGTTTCTGTCTGCCTATTCGGCAATAGAGGCCCGGCGGATCCTGGCGGCATACAGCGATATCGCCCTGGTTTTGCTGGATGTGGTGATGGAGAGCGAAGATGCGGGGCTGGACCTTGCCCGCGCCATCCGGGAGGAATTGGGCAATCAATATGTCCGCATCATCCTGCGCACCGGCCAGCCCGGCCAGGCGCCGGAGCGGGAGGTGGTGGCCCGCTATGACATCAATGACTACCGCGCCAAGGATGAGCTGACGGCTGGCCGGCTCTGGACCTCGGTGCTGACCGCCTTGCGTGCCTATCAGCAGATCCGCGCGCTGGAGGCAAACCGCGCCGGACTGGCCCATATCCTGGATGCCACGGCCCGTCTGTTTGAACAGCGCGACGTCAACCGTTTTGCTGCCGGTGTGGTGGACAGCTTGCTGGCCCTGGCCGGCCCTGGTACCGGCGCCCTGCTGGCACGGGTGGAAATGGTGGAGGGGGAGCCGGTGGGCGAACCCCGCCTGCTGGCCGGGCGGCTGCGGGGCGGCGGCGATGTCCGGCCGCTTCTGCCGGCGGGGCCGCTGTCCCATGCGGCGCCATCGGAAATCTGCCAGCAGATTGTGCAGGCGCTGGCCCAGCCGGCCGGGGTGCAGGGGGCTGGCTGGCTGGCGATTCATACCTCCGTCTCGCCCAGCGTTGCTGTCATCGTCCATCTGTCCGGCCTGCAGCCGGACCATGGGCCCGATCAGCGGGTGATGGCGCTGTTTGCCCGTACCATCGCCATCGGGCTGGACAACGCCCTGCTGGTGGAACAGCTATCGCGTGACCGCACCCATGACCGGGCCACCGGCCTGTTGAACCGCACCGGGCTGGTGGCGGCCGTTGGGGCCCGGCTGGGCCTGTTGGGGGAGGATGGGGCCGGTTCCTGTGCCGTTGCCCTGATCGATCTGCGGCGCTTCCGCGATTTCAATCAGGAACTGGGGGTGGCCTGGGGCGACCAGCTGCTGGGCATCACCGCCCGCCGGGTGGTACAGGCGGCGGGCCCGGCGGCGGCCTGTGCCCGCACCGCCGGCGACCAGTTCGCCATCATGCTGCCCGGCGGGCCGGATCTGGAGATGGCACGCGCGCAGGTGCGGGCGATCCTGGCTGCCGTGTCGGAACCGGTGATCCTGGCGGGGCGGGAGGTGCATCCATTGGTAACGCCGGGCTTGGCTTGGTGCAACCTTCCCGACCGCCATGCGGAGGAAATGCTGGCCCGGGCGGAGGAGAGCCTGCACGCCTCCAAACGCGCCTTCGGCCGTTTGCAGGAGGTTCTGGTCGGCAATGACAGCGACCAGAATCGGCTGGGCCTGACGATGGAGCTGAATGCGGCCCTGAAACAGAACCAGTTTGAGCTTTATTATCAGCCCATTGTCGATGCGGTGACGCGCAAGGTGGTGGCGTTTGAGGCGCTGGTGCGCTGGAAGCACCCGGCGCGCGGCATCATGGTGCCCGCCTCTTTCATCCCGGCGGCAGAGGAAACGGGGCTGATCGTGCCCATCGGCACCTGGGCGATGCGGGAGGCAGCCACCCGCATTGCCGAATGGACCCGGGCCAGCGGCCGGCCCATCTGGGTCAGCGTCAATATCTCCGCCGCGCAATTGTCCGAACCGGGCTTCCTGGACCATGTGAAACGGGTTGTGGAGGAAAGCGGGGTTGATCCCACGCTGCTGAAACTGGAAGTGACGGAAAGCACCATCATCGGCGATCCGGCTCATGCGGCGGAAATTCTGTCGGGCCTGCGCGATCTGGGCATCCGGCTCTGCATGGATGATTTCGGCACCGGCTATTCCAACCTGTCGTACTTGCAGACCTTGCCGTTTGATTTCCTGAAGGTGGACCGGGCCTTCGTGTCCAGCATGATCGACCGGTTTGAAAGCCGCACCATCCTGCGCACCATGCTGGCCTTGGCCCAGCAACTTTCCCTGGAGGTGGTGGCCGAAGGGGTGGAGACGCTGGAACAAGCCGATGAGTTGGAACGGCTGGGCTGTGGTTTTCTGCAGGGCTTCCTTTATGGCAAGCCGATGCCGGCCGAGCTGGCCGGCGCCATGCTGGGGGTGCCGTCGGGGCCGCTGGGCTGAGAGCCCCCCGTTCCATCCAAGCAAAGGCGGTATCCGCAGCCACCGGGTGCCCAGCGGCACCCACCCGTGCTAGAACCCCGCCGCCATAGCGAGAGAGGGAGGCGGCGATGAAGATCCTGGTCGTGGGTTCGGGTGGGCGTGAACATGCGCTGTGCTGGGCCGTCGCCCGTTCGACCCTGTGCGACAAGCTTTATTGCGCGCCCGGCAATGCCGGCATCAAGGCCGTGGCCGAATGTGTGGATATCGCCGCCAACAAGATTGACGCCCTTGCCGATTTCGCCACGGCCAACGCCATTGATTTTGTGATTGTCGGGCCGGAAGAACCGCTGGTGCTGGGGCTCGCGGACAAGCTGCGCGCCGCCGGTATTCCTACCTTTGGCCCGTCGGCTGCCGCCGCCGCCCTGGAAGGCTCCAAGGGTTTCATGAAGGATGCGGTGGCGCGGTTCGGTGTGCCTACCGCCGCCTATGGTCGCTTCACCGACCGCGACGCCGCCCGTGCCTTTGTGGCCAAGCAGGGTGCGCCGATTGTGGTGAAGACTGACGGGCTGGCCGCCGGCAAGGGTGTGACCATCTGCCAGAATGTCGATGAAGCCTATGCCGCCATTGACGAGGCGATGGTAGGCCGCCGCTTCGGCGATGCCGGGGCCGAGCTGGTGATCGAGGAATTCCTGGATGGGGAGGAAGCCAGCTTCTTCGCCATCTGCGACGGCACCAACGCGGTGGCCCTGGCCGGTGCGCAGGACCATAAGCGCGCCTTTGATGGCGATCAGGGGCCGAACACGGGCGGTATGGGCACCTATAGCCCCGCCCCGGTGCTGACGCCGGCTATTGAGGCGGAGATCATGGACACGATGATCCTGCCCACGGTGCGCGGCATGGCGGCAGAGGGCAAGCCGTTTGTCGGCGTGCTATTCGCCGGGATCATGGTGGTGAACGGGCCGGATGGAAAGCCGGTGCCCAAGCTGCTGGAATATAATGTCCGCTTCGGCGACCCGGAATGCCAGGTGCTGATGCGCCGGCTGAAATCCGATCTGGTGGAACTGCTGCTGGCGGCGGCCAAGGGCGATGTTTCTGGCCAGCAGCCGCAATGGCATGACGAAGCAGCACTTTGCGTGGTGATGGCGGCGGGAGGCTATCCGGGCGATTACCAGAAGGGTACGCGCATCAACAATCTGGCCGCCGCCGGACAGGTGCCGGGTGTGGAAATCTTCCATGCCGGCACCAAGCCGGGACCGGACGGCGCGGTGCTGGCCAATGGTGGCCGCGTGCTGGGCGTGACGGCGGGGGCCGTTCGCATCGCCGAGGCGCGGGAACTGGCCTATCGCGCGGTCGATCTGATCGACTGGAAAGAAGGCTTCTGCCGCCGCGATATCGCCTGGCGGGCGATGGCGCGCGGTCTTTAAAGCAGAGGGCGCTTAGGGAACCTGATCGGGCTGTCACAGTTCGATCGGGTTGCCCTCCGGGGCATGGATGCGGGCGAAGCGCCCGACGCCGGGCATGTCCATTCCGGCTTGCGGATGATCTCCACCCCGGCGGCGTGCAAGGCGGCATGGCCCCCCTGTTCGTTTTCCCGATTATGTCCGTCGAGCGTGCCACCAGGTTACCATGGTTGCAATAAGGGGCTGGTTACCCAACCGTTTCAGGGGACAGCATCGCCGCAGCGGCGCTTTCATTGCGCTGCGGCAGGGGCTATACAGGGGACCGTTCTGTTGGTTAACCGAAGTCCCTGTTGATGGCGATCAAGCGCACCTATACCCGCAAAGAAGTGGAAGGACTGATCGGCGCCCTGGAAAAGCAGGCACGCGACGCCATGCGCCTGGCCAAGCTGGCGGAGGAAGAGGCCGCCAAGGACAGTTTCCAGGCCTATAATGAGTTTCGCAACAAGGTGGGGGAATTCCGCGCGCTCTGCATCCTGATCGAAGGAAGGCTGAAATCGGTGGAAGCGGTGCGGGTGGACGATCTGCGTGAAGAATATGCACGGCTGGATACGCTGATGCTGGGCCTGCTGGTGCGGGCCTCCATGCGCTTTTTCTTCGTGCTGTCGGCCAAGACCATGCTGCCCATGGGCGCGCGGGATATTTTCGTTTCCGAACTGCACAGCCTCTACGATGCGGCGGAAAAGCTGCGCCGGCCGGAATATCAAAAACAGCTGGGTGACAAGCTGAAGGGCGATCTGGATACGGCGGAAATGATCCTGGAAGAAATCATTGATAAGGCGCCCAGCCTGTTGAAATTCGGTTGAGTTCCCTCGACGCGGCCGGAAGGGTCCGGCCGCGTTGGTGGAAACCCCCTTACCCGGCAGGCGCCCGCACATCCAGCACGGTCAATTGCTTGGATCGGCGGTCAATCGTCTCATAGGTGATGGTCTGGCCCCGGCTCAGCCCCAGCAGGGCGGCCCCCACAGGGGTCAGGATGGAAATGCCGTCGGGTGGTGCCTCCTGCCGCTCTTCCGGCAGGTGCAGTGTACCGGCATGGCGGGCACCGTCCTCATCGCAAAAGGAAACCCAGGAACCCAGCTGGATGAAGGGTCGCCGGGTCTGGCGGTCGACCAGCTCGGCGCGCATCACCTCGTTCTGCAGGAAAAGCGAGACACGGGCATAGGCGCGGTGCAGATGGTCCAGCAGGTTTTCCAACTTTTCCAAATCATTGCGCAGGATGCGGATGGGCGGGTCGCCGATCAGGGTTTTGCGGTTCATGATGCATGGTCCAAAAGGTTGCAAAGGTGCCGGCATGGGCGCCGGTACCAGTGCAGCAAAGCGGTTGGCAGCGGTTCCGTCAATCCCCATCGCCCTTTCGGGTATTATCAGCCATCTGCGGCATTCGTGCGGGTTAATCCCACCGCAGGCGGGAGCGCTGGCGGCACCAGAGCGTTCAGCAAACATAGCCGCTGGGCACTGAACGATAAGAAGGAGCCGCCGGGCCATGACCACCATCCTGTTGATCGTCCTGATTCTCATCCTGATCGGCGCGCTGCCGGCCTGGCCGCATTCCCGTGCCTGGGGCTATGGGCCCAGCGGGCTGCTGACGGTGGTGGTCGTGGTGCTGCTGATCCTGTTGTTGATGGGGCGCATCTGATGCCGCTGGCGTGAGCGGTTGATTGGAGGGTAGCCTTGGATGAAGCTGCGGCGACGCATAGCAAGGGAACCCCGATGACCGATCACGCCGATAACCACCCGGATGCCCAGGACCAGCATTTCCTGACCCTGGCGGCCGCGTTGTCCCGCCAGGGGATGGAGGCTGGCGATGGTGGCCCCTTCGGCTCCGTGGTGGTGCTGGACGGGCAGGTGGTGGGGCAGGGCTGGAACCGCGTCACCTCCACCAACGATCCCACCGCCCATGCCGAGGTGGTGGCCATCCGGGACGCCTGTCAGCGCCTGTCGCGCTTTGATCTGCGGGGGGCCACGCTCTATGCCAGTTGTGAGCCTTGCCCGATGTGTCTGGCCTCGGCCCTGTGGGCGCGGGTGGATCGTATCGTCTATGGCAATACCCGCGATCAGGCGGCCGCCATCGGCTTTGACGATGCGCTGATCTATGAACAGGTGCCGTTGCCGCCCGATGCCCGGATCATCCCCTGCCAGCATCGCCCCAGCAAGGCTGCCCTCTCCGTCTTTAATGACTGGATTGTGAAGGCGGACCGTGTCCCCTATTGATGGAGTTTGGCAACGACGGGTGGCAGCCATGCGCACAACTCTTGATCCAGAGGCGGGCGATCTGCTGGTGCTGGTGGATATCCAGAATGATTTCTGTGGCGGCGGGGCACTGGCCGTACCAGACGGGGACGCTGTGGTGCCGCTGGCCAATGACCTGATCCGCCGCTTCAAGGCGGCGGGGGCGGGGATTGTGCTGACACAGGATTGGCACCCGGCGGGCCATTCCTCCTTCGCCTCCGTTCATCCCGGCCGGGCACCCTATGATATGGTTGGGATGCCATATGGCCCCCAGACCCTTTGGCCCGACCATTGTGTGCAGGGCACGGCGGGGGCGGAATTCCACCCCGATCTGCTGACGCTGGCCGCCGATATGGTGGTGCGCAAGGGCTTCCGCCCCGCCATCGACAGCTATTCCGCCTTCTTTGAAAATGACGGCATCACCCCGACCGGGTTGACCGGCTATTGCCGGGAACGCGGCTTCCGCCGGCTGTTCTTTGCCGGGCTGGCGCTGGATTACTGCGTCTCCTATTCCGCGGAGGATTCGGCACGCTGCGGCTTTCAGCCCATCGTATTTGAGGATGCCTGCCGTCCCATCGACATGAACGGGTCGCTGGATCTGGCCCTAGCCCGGATGAATGCCATCGGGGTGCAGTTCACCCGTGCGACCTGCGGGAAATAGCAGGCCGTACGGGTGAATGGGTGGGAGCCAGATCGACTCAGGCAGCCTTGATGGCGGTCAGGAACCGTTCCACCGCCTGTTTCAGGCTGTCCGACTGGCTGGACAGGCCGGCGGCGGCCATCAGCACCTGGCCGGCCGCCTCGCCCGACTCCGATGCAGCCTGCATCAGCTGGTCGACATTGCCGGAAACGTTCCGCGTGCCGGCCGCGGCCTGGGTGACATTGCGGCTGATCTCCGCCGTGGAAGCGCCCTGTTCCTCCATGGCGGCGGCGATGGAGGTGGAGATATCGTTCACCTCGTCGATGGTGCGGCCAATGGCTTGAATGGCACTGCAGGTTTCGCCGGAAACCTTCTGGATGGCGGCGATCTGCACGGCGATTTCCTCTGTCGCCTTGGCCGTCTGACTGGCCAGATTCTTCACTTCGGAGGCGACGACGGCGAAGCCCTTGCCGGCCTCTCCCGCCCTTGCTGCCTCAATGGTGGCGTTCAGGGCCAGCAGGTTGGTCTGGCTGGCGATGGCCTGGATCAGCCCTACCACATCACCGATCCGCTGGGCGGCCTGCGCCAACCCGGTGACCGTCTCGTCGGTCTGGCGCACCCCGGTGGCGGCCTCCCCGGCCACCTGCTTGGCGCGGTAGATCTGTTGATTGATCTCGGTGATGCTGGCCACCATCTGCTCGCTGGCGGCGGCCACCGTTTCCACATTCGATGTCGTCTGTTCAGCCGAGGCGGCTGCATCGGCGGCCTGCCGACTGGTCTGTTCCGACAGGGCCGACATGGTGTGGGCGGTGCTGTCCAGGTCGTTGGCGGCGTCGGTGACGTTGCGCAAGGTCTCGCCGGATTCGCTGTCAAAGGCCTGGATCAGCCGGTCGATCTGCGCGGCGCGGCGGCTTTTCGCCTCCTCCTCTGCTGCCTGGGCGGCGGCCAGCGCATCGGCCTGGATCAGCCCTTCCTTGAATACCTGGACGGCGCGGGCCATGGAACCGATCTCATCCTGACGGTCCATGCCGAAAATCTCCGTCCCCAGCTGCTTCTGGCTCAGCAGGGACATGCATTGCGTCAGCCGGTTGGTGGGGACGGTGATGGCACGGGTGATGGCGATACCGATGCCCGCGGCCAGAACCAGGGCGATGGCAAGTGCGCTCATTGCCACCGTGCGGGCGCGATCCCATTCTTTTTGCATATTCCGGCGGGCGGCCTCGCCCTCGGCCTCGTTCACCACGACAGCCTTGTCAAGGGCCGTGAACATTTCATTGACGGCCGTACGGCTCTCACCTTGGAACAAGGCCACCGCTGCTGCGGTATCGCCATCGCCCAACTTCTGCAAAATGGCGCTGCTGCTCGGCTGGAAAAGGGTCCAGGCCCGATCGAAACGCGTAATCTCCGCCCGTTCGTCATCGACAATGGACTCGTAGTCTTTCCGTATCTCGATGATATTATTATCCAGTTCAGCGATGGTTTTTTGATGTTCTTTCAGCTTTTCTGGGTCATTTTCAATAATCGCGGTGGCCTGATAACGGCGTAGCTGCAGGACGCTTATCAGCAATTTATTGCTGGCGACGACGGACGGCATTGTGTTCGTCATCACCTCATCGCTCGTTTCGCCCATGGCTGACATGCCCATCAGCGAGAAGAACCCAAGAAACGCTGTGACAACAAGCATCAGTCCAAAGGATCCGATGATCCGGGTCCGAAACGATAAATCGGACAAGCGCATCTTAACTCTCCCACTTAAGTAACCAAAAATGGAAAAATGCCAATTATTTCGCTAGAAGTTTCCTTTATGGACATTATTTTGCCGGCGTATATTTGGCCAGTTAAAAATTTATGCAAAATAATCACCGTTGATTATTTTGTCGCTTGTACGAGCATGAACTTGTCCCACTGCTATTTACAATGTACCGTCGCGCAGTGGCTTGGCAGCGGGCAGCAGTGTTAACAAACAGTCACTTCCCCTTTCGACGGCGCGGGTTTACTCCCAAACAGATGTGCGGAGCACTAGCGGGGCCGTCGGCCCAGGGGAGGTCGGGTTTGTTCTCGATATTGATCCCGCTCATGAACGAGCAGGATAATGTCCAGCCCTTGCTGGCGGAAATTTATGCGACATTGCCGGATGCGCCTTCCTTCGAGCTGTTGCTGGTGGATGACGGTTCCACCGACGAGACGGTGGCACGGGTGCGGGAGGTGCAGGGGCTTTATCCGGGCCTGCGGCTGATCCGCCACCAATGGCGTGCCGGCAAGAGTGCGGCACTGCGCACAGGCGCGCTGGCCGCGCGGGGGGAGTGGCTGGTGACCATTGATGGCGACCGCCAGAATGATCCGGCCGATATTCCCCGCCTGCTGGCTGAGCGCGACAGGCAACCCGATCTGGTACTGGTGGCTGGTAACCGCCGTCGACGCGATGACACATTGGCCAAGCGCCTGACCTCGCGTCTGGGCAATGGCATCCGGCGCGCCTTCCTGCGCGATGCCTGTCCGGATACGGCCTGCGGGTTGAAGCTGATCCGCCGCGACCTGTTCCTGGCACTGCCATTTTTCGACAGCCAGCATCGGTTCCTGCCCGCCCTGGTGAAGGGGCGGGGGCTGGCCTATGCCAACCTTGCCATCAATGACCGTGCCCGCGTCGCCGGCCGGTCAAAATATACCAATCTGGGTCGGGCGGCTGTCGGGCTGTTCGACCTGCTGGGGGTGGTCTGGCTGTTGCGCCGCACCAGCGTGCCGGGCGCTGTGACGGAGGATGGGCAAGCATGATCTGGACCCATATAGCAGCGTGGTGGAATGCCGCCATTGCCGACAAGGGTTGGCTGGTGCTGTTCGGTCTGTCGGCGCAGATCATGTTCATGATGCGCTTTCTGGTGCAGTGGATCAGCTCTGAACGGGCCGGTCGCAGCGTGATGCCTGAGGCTTTCTGGTATTTCTCTCTCGGCGGCGGGCTGATGCTGATCATCTATGGCGTCTTGCGGCCGGATATCGTGATCATCGCCGGGCAGATCCCGGCCCTGGTCATCTATGCCCGCAATATTGTGCTGATCCGCCGGCACAAGCCGGGCCGGGTGGTGCCGGCGGCCCGCCAGACGGCGGCGGTGGCGGAATGAACAGGCTTTACCGCCCGGCGGTCTTGCTGCCGGTCCATTGGCTGCTGCTGCTGCTGGTGGCGCTGGCGGCCTTTCTGCCGGGTTTTGCCGGTATCCCGCCCTTTGACCGCGACGAGTCGCGCTATGTCCAGGCCAGCCGGCAGATGCTGGAGACCGGCGATTATGTCGATATCCGCTTCCAGGATGAGGCGCGGCATAAGAAGCCGGTGGGTATCTATTGGGCGCAGGTCGTGGCGGTAAAGGCGCTGGGCGGCGATGCTGCCGATGCGCCGATCTGGATGTACCGGGTGCCCTCCCTGATCGGGGCGGTGGCCTCGGTGCTGCTGACAGCCGGGATTGGCGCGCGACTGTTCGGTGCCACCGTGGGGCTGGCCGCCGGTCTGATGATGGCGACTTGCGTCATTCTGGGCGTGGAAGCACGCATGGCGAAAACCGATGCGGCACAACTGGCCTGCATCCTGGGGGCTATGTTGGTGCTGGCTCATCTTTATCTGGACCGGGAAAAGCCATTTGCCGCCCCGCTGGGGCTGGTGTTGCTGTTCTGGCTGTCGCTGGGGCTGGGCATTCTGATCAAGGGGCCGATCATCATCATGGTGGTGGGTACGGCCTGTGCCGCCCTGTGGGCCATGGACCGTCGGGCCGGCTGGCTGAAACGGCTGCGGCCCCTCCTCGGGGTGCCACTGCTACTGGCTGTGGTCCTGCCCTGGCTGGTGGCGATTGCCATCGTTACCAAGGGCGCCTTCTTCAGCTATGCCATCGGGCATGAATTTCTCGGCAAGGCCAATGCCGGGCAGGAAAGCCATGGCGCACCGCCCGGCTATTTCCTGGCCACCTTCTGGCTGACCTTCTGGCCCTGGGCCTTCCTGGCCCTGCCGGCCATCCCGTGGGCCTGGCGGCACCGGCATATCGATGCCGTGCGCTTCTGTGCCGCCTGGATTATCCCCACCTGGGTGATCCATGAGGGCGTGGTGACCAAGCTGCCGCATTACCTGCTGCCGGTGCTGCCGGCGGTGGCCATGCTGGCGGTGGCGGCCTTGCTGGACCGGGTGGATGGGCTGTCGGTACCGGGTGACCGCTGGTGGCGTCGGGCGGCACTGGGCCTGGGCGGGCTGGTCGGGCTGGGTTTTGCCGGCGCGCTGGTGGCGTTCCCTATTCAATTGACGGGGGGGCCGGTCTTCACCGCCCTTCTTGCGGCGCTGGGCGTGCTGGTGACAGTGGGGGCCATGTTCCTGTTTGACCGGCGCGGCGATGGTGACCGGCTGCTGCTGGCTGGTCTGGGTGGGGCGGTGGCGACCTTTGTGCTGCTGTTCGGTGTAGCCCTGCCAGGGCTGAAACCGATGTGGCTCAGCCCGCAGGTGGCCGATGCCTTCAGCCGCACGCGGCCCTGTGGCCATTCCGTGCTGGCGGCGGCCGGCTATAACGAGCCCAGCATGGTGTTTCTGATCGGCACCAATACAAGGTTGGGCGGCGGGGAAATGGTGGCCGGCCATCTGCTGGCCGATCCCGCCTGCGCCGTGGGTCTGGTGGCCAGGGGGCGGGAGGAGGATGCCTTCATGGCTGGCCTTGCCACCCAGGGGCGTACACCGCGCCTGCTGGTGGAACTGGCTGGCTTCAACTATTCGCGGGGGCGCAAGGAGGTTCTGCACCTCTATACATTGGCACCCTGAAACAACAGAACAGCCTTTCGCGGCGGCCCGCAGCCGCGTTATACCCTGTCCCGGTGATCGGAACCGATCACCGGTCTCAAGCGCCGGGGCCAACGTCCGTTGGCTTGGCTCACGCGGCACGTGCCGCGCGGCGGCGGTCGCCGCCGTACCAAATCCCGGTAAGTTCTCCTCACCGGGATTTGGTATTAAACAGAGGCTCAACCAATGTTTCGGCCGGACCAGCGTGCCGGAATTTAGCAGCAATCAACATACAGGAGGATTTCATGTCAGGTCGTATCGATGCGCGTCTGGCGGAACTGGGGATTGAACTGCCGAAGGCAGCGGCTCCGGTGGCAGCCTATGTGCCGGCCGTGCGCACCGGCAACCAGCTGTTCATTTCCGGCCAGATTCCGCTGTGGAATGGAGAACTGCGCCATGTCGGCAAGCTGGGTGCCGGTTACAGCCTTGAGGAAGGGCGCGAGGCCGCCCGCACCTGTGCGCTGAACCTGATCGCCCAGGCCAAGGCAGCACTGGATGGCGATCTGGACCGGATCACCCGCGTGGTGAAGCTGGTCGGCTTCGTCAATTCCACCGGCGATTTCAATGATCAGCCCAAGGTGATCAATGGCGCCTCGGAGCTGATGCAGGAAGTCTTCGGCGATGCCGGCCGCCACGCCCGCTCCGCCGTTTCCGCGTCTTCCCTGCCGCTGGGCGTGGCTGTGGAGGTCGAGGCGATCTTCGAAGTGGCGTAAAAACATTATCTTTTCAGGGGTTGGCCCTTGGCGGGCCAGCCCCTGGTGCCATATCGTCTGTCGCAGACGTGACGGAATGTTGAGTGATATGGAAACAGGCACGCCCCCCGGCACCATCACGCTGAAGCTGGTGGACAGTATCCGTGACATTCCCGCTGCCGACTGGGCCTCCTGCGCCGCCGGTGTGCCGGGCGGGGCCGATAACCCCTTCATCAACCATGATTTTCTGCGCATTCTCGAACAAAGCGGTTCTGTCGGGGGAGATACCGGCTGGCAGCCGCGTCACCTGACGCTTTGCGATGGGGAAGGCCGCCTGCTGGCGGCCATGCCGCTTTATGTGAAATCCCATTCCTATGGCGAATATGTCTTCGACCAGGGTTGGGCGCGTGCCTTTGAAAATGCCGGCGGCGAATATTATCCCAAGCTTCTCTCCGCCGTTCCCTTCACCCCCGTCACCGGCCCCCGGCTGCTGCTGCGCGCCGATGCGCCGCCGGGTGCGGCGGCGGTGATGATGACGGGGCTGCGCCGGCTGGCCGAGGATAATGAGCTTTCCGGCGTGCATGTGAATTTCGTGACAGCGGCGGAATATCGGGATTTCACAGAGCGCGGCTGGCTTGGCCGCATCGGCACCCAATATCATTGGACCAATCAGGGCTATCGCAGCTTCGATGATTTCCTGGCCCAGTTCAGTTCCCGCAAGCGCAAGGCGGTGCGCAAGGAGCGCCAGGCGGTGGCCGATAGCGGGCTGGCGCTGGTCACCCTGACCGGGGATGAACTGCGCGAGGAACATTGGGATGCGTTCGACCGGCTATACCGCGCCACCTCCGACCGGAAATGGGGCTGGCCCTATCTGACGCGGGAGTTCTTTTTCCGCTTGGGTGAGACGATGGCCGATCAAGTGGTTCTGGTCATGGCGCGCGAGGGCGCGCGCTGGGTCGGCGGTGCCTTGAACCTGCTGGGTGGCGACACGCTTTATGGCCGCAACTGGGGTGGGGCCGGGGAATACCCGTTCCTGCATTTTGAGGCTTGTTACTATCGCGCGCTGGATTTCGCCATTGAGCGCGGGCTGGCGCGGGTAGAGGCTGGCGCCCAGGGAGAACATAAAATCCAGCGCGGCTATCTGCCGGTGGAAACCTATAGTGTGCATCACCTGACCCATCCGGGTCTGCGCGATGCGGTGGCCGGTTTCCTGGACAATGAACGCGCCGCCATGGCGCAGGAAATCACCGCCCTGATGGCGGAGAGTCCCTTCAAGCGGGAAGGCTAGGCCCGCCTTCATGCCGGGCCTCGCAAGGGCTGTTCTTGGGTTTAACCGAGGGGTATTGTCCCTATTACCGGCACAATGCGACCGATTTTGGCATGGCTTTGCCGCGCTGCAAACAGGTGACAGATCGGGCAGACTTGGCATAGTTTTGCGCGCGGCAAGTGAGCGGCCTTCGTGATGAAAGCTTTGGTTGGAGAACCAATCTCACCTTCAGTCATAGAAATGACGTCCTCTTTGCCAAGCAGATGAATGATGCCGGTCAGCCGGATTGGCAACAATCGCGTGGGAGTAACTTTCTTGACTGATCAACTGACGTGTCCCGCCTGCTCGTCTGAGCATGTCTATCAGGATGGCAGCTTGTGGATGTGCCCGGAATGTGGCCATGAGTGGAATCCGGAGGCTGCCGGCACGGAAGAGGCGACGGATGGCGTCATCCGCGATGCCAATGGCAATGTGCTGGCCGATGGTGACACCGTTACGGTCATCAAGGACTTGAAGGTCAAGGGCTCGTCCCTGGTGGTGAAGGGTGGCACAAAGGTCAAGGGCATCCGCCTGACGGACGGGGCCAACGGTCATAATATTTCCTGCAAGATTGACGGCATCGGTGCGATGAATCTTAAGTCGGAATTTGTGAAAAAGGCCTGAGGTGGCAGGATTGAAGGGCTGTATCACCCGATGAGGCACATCATTTTGACGAAACCCTTTGTCAGAGTGACGCCTGTTACAGATTTCAGTCCCCTATATAACGATTGTCCCGCCTGCGGGGGATGATGGGCGGTTGATGCCGCCATCATTTCTATGTCCAACGGCTTATCCGGGGTTGCGCCCTGGTGCCTGATATGAAGAGGCGATCTTGCTGATTGAAAAGCTGAACTGGCGTTATGCCACCAAGAAGATGGACCCGTCCAAGGCTGTGCCGCAGGACAAGCTGGACCGGATTCTGGAGGCGATCCGCCTCGCCCCCACCTCCAGCGGGTTGCAGCAGTTCGAAGTGCTGGTGGTGACCAATAAGGAGATCCGGGAGAAAATCAAGGCGATCGCCTGGGATCAGGGTCAGGTTACCGACGGCTCCCATCTGCTGGTCTTCGCCGCCTGGGATAACTACACCGCAGAGCGCATCAACGGCATGTTCGATCTGGTGAACCAGGAACGCGGATTCACCAATGAAGGCTGGGAAAATTATCGCCAGATGCTGCTGAACAGCTATCCGCAGCGCGATCCGGAAGTGAATTTCCAACATGCCGCGCGTCAGGCCTATATCGCGTTGGGTCTGGCCATGACAGCCGCTGCCTTTGAAGGCGTGGACTGCACCCCGATGGAAGGGTTCGATCCGGCGGCTCTGGATGAAATCCTCGGCCTGCGGGCGCTGGGGCTGCGGTCCGCCGTCATTCTGCCGCTGGGCTATCGGGATGCCGCTGGCGACTGGTTGGTGAACCTTAAGAAGGTGCGTCGCGCCGCCGCTCAGGTGTTCCGCTTCGTGGACTGATCACCGTCAGGTGATGGGTAAGGCCGGGTTCTTCCCTGAAGCGGGAGGGCCCCGGCCTTTTTCATGCCAGCAGTTCGGCCTCCCGGATGTCGAATTCGCGCCGGGCCTGCCGGATGGCGTCATGATGTTGTTCCGCCCATCCCACCAGCGCCCCCAGTGGGCCCAGGATGCCCTGTCCCAGGGGCGAAAGACGATACTCCACCGCCGGCGGCTTGGTGGGGAAGACTTGCCGGATCAGCAGCCCATCGCGTTCCAGATTGCGCAGCGATTGGGTTAACATGCGCTTGGAAATGTCCGGTACGCAGCGGTGCAACTGGCTGAAGCGCTGCGGCCCGTCGGCCAGAGTCAACAGGATCAGGCTGCTCCATTTATCGCCGATCTGGTCCAGCACATCGCGTACCGGGCAATTGGCCAAGGAAAAGCCCAACCTCTCCCAACGGGCGATGGCGCTTTCAGGCGTGGCGTCCCCTATCAGGGCTAGGTTCCCTTTTTGTAACCTGGGCATGGAAAACTGCCTCCTTCCGCGTAGGTTCAGCGGTCTCTATTATAGACCAATCCTTGAACAGAGACCATAGAAGGCGGTTTCATCATGAGCAATGCGCGCATTCTCATCACCGGTGCCACCGGCCAGCTCGGCCGGCTGGTTGTTCAGTCGCTGCGGACCCTGGTGGCGGCCGACCGCATCATTGTTGCCGTGCGCGACCCGGCTAAGGCGGCTGATCTGGCCGCCGCCGGTTTGGAGGTGCGGGCTGCTGACTATAACCAGCCGGCCCAGCTGGCAACGGCCTTTGCCGGGGTTGACCGGGTGCTGCTGATCTCCTCCTCCGACGTGGGGTCGCGGTTGCCGCAGCATCGCCATGTCATCGATGCGGCGGTCCAGGCCGGGGTGAAGCTGCTGGCCTATACCAGCCTGTTGCATGGGGATGCCTCGCCCTTGCCGCTGAAGGCGGAGCATGTGGCGACGGAGGCCTATCTGCAGGCTGCGGGTCTGCCCTTCGTGCTGCTGCGCAATGGCTGGTACATGGAGAATTATAACGGCTTCATCCCGTCCGCCCTGGAGCATGGCGCCCTGTTTGGCGCTGCGGGGGAGGGCCGGATTGCCGCTGCCGCCCGCGCTGACTATGCCGAGGCGGCGGCCCGGGTGATCGCCGAGGGGGAGGCCCATGCCGGCAAGATTTACGAGCTGGCCGGTGACCAGCCCTTCACCCTGGCCGATTGGGCTGCCGCCCTGGCCAAGGCGGCGGGCCAGCCTGTTGCCTATCAGAACCTGCCGGAAGCGGAATTTCGCGGCCTGCTGGTGAAGGTGGGGCTGCCGGAACCGCTGGCCGACCTGCTGGCCAGCTCTGACGCCGGTGCGGCACAAGGCGGGCTGTTCGATGACAGCCACACGCTGAGCCGTCTGATCGGTCGCCCCACCACGTCCCTGGCCGCCGTGCTGGCGGAAGCGCTTGCGCGTTGAGTTACAGCAGGGCGAGCGTGCTGCTGTCACGCTCGCCCCCGCACCAGCGGTCCAATGCCTGCTTAAACAGGGGGGTACCATCGCCGCCCGCCCGTTCAAACAGGGTCATGCAGGATCGGAATTTCAGATCGTCAGGGGTGCCGAACAATTGGTGCAGGCTGTCGACAGGCGCCCCCATGACCGCGGTGGTACAAGCGTACAGGCGGGAACCCAGTATCGGGTGGCGCAGATAGGTCTGCGCCTCAGCCAGATCGGCCAAGCCAAAGAACTGCGCGGTGGGGGAGCGACCCAGGCCCCGCAGCTGCGGGAAAATGAACCACATCCAGTGGCTTTGTTTGCTGCCCGCCCGTATTTCAGCCAGGGCCTGATCGATCATCGGTTCCTGTGCATCCAGGAATCGCTGGGCATCGAAGCCGCTCATCTCCTCGTCCTCCGCTGATCATGGCGACGCCGTCGGTTGACAGCCAGGGCCAACCTGTGAAGACCTGGGCATGAAATGCCCGCTTTTACAGGGGCTGCAACAAGGAGTCTGTCAGGACATGAGCCGCCGCGTTACCCTTTATGGAATCAAGAATTGCGACACGATGAAGAAGGCCCGGACTTGGCTGGACAGCGCCGGGGTTGACTATGTGTTCCATGATTATAAGGCATCAGGCATTGATCGCCCCACCCTGGAAGGCTGGGTGGCCTCTCTCGGCTGGGAGATCCTGCTGAACCGTGCCGGCACCACCTTCCGCAAGCTGCCGGAAGCGGCCCGCGAAGGCCTGGATCAGGAAAAGGCCGTGGCCCTGATGTTGGACCAGCCCTCCATGATCAAGCGGCCGGTGCTGGATATCGACGGCAAGCTGCTGGTTGGCTTCAAGCCGGAGACTTATCAGGCGGCGTTGGGTTGATATCGCGCGGTGATGGTCGGGCAAAGGGCGCTTGCCATCACCGCGTCTCGCCCAACCGAGATCGTGGTCAAAAAGGAATCCTCAGCCGGGCTCAAGGTCAGTTCACTCGACCCGATATGCGCGTGGCGCATGGGATGTTCCGTTCTCTATGCGAACGAAGTGAGAACATAGCGCTTGATGTTCTTTGTTCGTTCTGACACTGTTCAACCAGAACAGATGGAGGACAAGATGAAGCGTCTCGCCTATCTCCGTGATGTTGTTGCCCTGACGGGCTTTTTCGGCACCATGTATGCGTGGTTTGTTGTCGGTGCGCTTATTTGAGGCGACGGACAGGATGCGGTTTTGACGGAGCGAAAACCGCTCTAACCGGCGTCGATATGGGCGCGAACTGCGGCAAAGACGGTCTGGAACATTTCCGTCGTCAGCCGACCCGTATTGGTATTGTATCGGGAACAGTGATAGCTGTCGAACAGCGTCACACCTCGGCGCAGCGTATGCGTTGCCCCGTGTCCAAAGCGGAAATGTGACGGGCGCAGGCCAAAGGCGGTCAGCGTGCTGTTATGGGAAACCGTGCCCAGGGCAACCACGGCACGCAGCCGTGGCATGGCGGCAGTTTCCCCGACCAGGAAGGGGCGGCAGCTGGCGACCTCCGCCGGTGTGGGCTTATTTTCTGGCGGAACGCAACGCGCCGCGTTCGTCAGACGGCAATCCAGCAGTTCCAACCCATCGTCCGGGCGGCGGTCATACTGTCCATGGGCGAAGCCGTACCGGATCAGTGTGTCATAGAGCAGATCACCGGCATAATCACCGGTGAAGGGGCGGCCTGTCTGGTTGGCCCCGTGCAACCCCGGCGCCAGCCCCACAATCAGCAAACGCCCATCCAGCGTCCCGAAGGAAGGGACGGGGGCATTGTGGTAGCTGGGGTAGGTAGCCCGATTCGTCTGGCGGAATTCCGCCAGACGCGGACAAAGGCCGCAATCCCGGCCAGGGGACGGGATACGGGAAGCAGCGGTGCTGACCATAAGTAAGGCGCTCAGTCCAGCGGATCGGGATGCTGATCGGGCTGCACCGAATGATCATCATGCGGGGCATGTTCAGCTGACAGCGGGGCCTGCTGATAACGCGGCCCGTGGCTGCGTTGGATGGAGGCAGAAAGATCCTGCAATTCCAGGAAATTATCGGCCTGCCGACGCAGTTCGTCCGCCACCATCGGCGGCGTGGAGCGCACCGTGCTGATCACGGTCACGCGCACACCCTTGCGCTGCACGGCTTCCACCAGCCGGCGGAAATCCCCGTCGCCGGAGAAGAGCAGGATATGGTCGACATGCTCGGCCATCTCCATGACATCGATCGCCAGTTCGATGTCCATATTGCCCTTGATCTTGCGGCGGCCTGACGCGTCGGTGAATTCCTTGGTCGGCTTGGTGACCATGGTGTAGCCGTTATAATCCAGCCAATCGACCAGCGGCCGGATCGGCGAATATTCCTGGTCTTCCACCAAAGCCGTGTAATAAAAGGCGCGGATCAGGCGCCCTTCGGCGGCGAACAGTTCCAGCAAGCGCTTGTAATCAATGTCAAAGCCCAGGGACCGGGCAGCGGCGTAGAGGTTGGCGCCGTCAATGAACATCGCCAGCCGTTCCTGTTGATAGAAAATCTTTCGTGCCATTTCTTCCTCAGCAAATTGATCGTGAACAAAACACGCGCGGAATATTGTGTTCCCGCCAGAAGGGATGGGGCCTTGAAATCCGCATCAGCCATGTGGGAGCAGCAGGCCCCAAAAGCCAGCCCTCTCCCCCATTTTCGCGGCATACCGGGCAGAGCTACCCAGAATGCGCATTCCCTGTATGGCAGTTTCTGGCACCCTATGCCATCACTACGTTGTCAGCAAGCGCCGTTATGTAAATGTCGGCAAATGCCGGCGCGATATTACAAAGACCATGGAATTGCCACGTGATTTTCATTGGTATCGGTTCCAATCTCAGCTCTGGTTCGGGGACGCCCGCGCAGACCTGCCGTCAGGCTCTGGATCGGCTGCAAGAACAGGGGGTGCGAATTCTCGCCCTCTCCCGCTTTTATGAATCCGCTCCGGTGCCGGTGTCGGATCAGCCCTGGTTTGTCAATGCGGTGGCAGCATTGGGTACTGATCTGGGCGCCGCCGAATTGCTGGCCCTGATGCATCAGGTTGAGGCGGCGTTCGGGCGGCAGCGGCGCGTGGTTAATGAGGCGCGCACGCTGGACATGGATCTGATCGACTACAATGGTATGTGTAAGGTGGGGGCGCTGGCGTTGCCACACCCGCGTGCGGCGGAACGGGCCTTTGTTCTGCTGCCATTGCGGGAGTTGGCGCCCGATTGGCTGCACCCTGTCAGTGGTCGGTCGATCGGCGATCTGATCGCCCATCTGCCGCCGGGACAACTGATTCGTCCCCTGGCGAGCGAATGACGCGCGGACGTAGGGTGGGGGGCAGCCTTGTTCACGCAGTTGGTGAGGGCGTCTTGCAATGCAGCGGATGCCCCCTTATAAATGAATGCTTCCATGTGGCTGGAGTGTCGTTGGAATGGCCCGCGTTACCGTTGAAGATTGTGTCGAAAGAATCCCGAATCGTTTTGAGCTGGTGATGATGGCCGCTCAGCGCGCCCGTGACATCGCGTCCGGCTCGCTGTTGACCATTGATCGCGACAACGACAAGAATCCCGTTGTGGCCCTGCGCGAAATCGCTGATGAGACTGTTGTTCTGGAAAATCTCAAGAACAGCCTGATCAAGGGGCATCAGCGCGTTGCCGAGCAGGACGAGCCGGAAGAGGAAATCGTCGAGCTGATGGCCGGCGAGGCCGCCTGGGTGCAGGATGCCCCGCGTGCCGATGCCGGTGAAGATGATGATCTGGGCGCTGATTTCAGCGAAGGCGACGTGAACGCCACCGATCTGGCCGACGAGGATCTCTAAGGGGCCGGGCAACGCGAAAATGCAAGGTGCGTGCTGGCGCAGGGATCAGGGCTTGACGGGGGCGCCGCGATGAACCGTCAGGCAAAAATCATCCGCCAGTACGAACTGGTTGAGCGCGTGGTGGGATACGACCCCAACGCGGATGAAGAGGCGCTCAACCGCGCCTATGTCTTTGCCATGAAGGCGCATGGGTCGCAGACGCGCGCCAGTGGCGACCCTTATTACATGCACCCGATCTGGGTAGCATGGCTGCTGACCGAACTGAAGCTGGACTATAGGAGTATCATTACCGCCCTGTTGCATGACACGGTGGAGGATACGCTGACGACGCTGGAGGAAATCCAGCGTCTGTTCGGGGTGGAGGTGGCGCGTCTGGTCGATGGCGTCACCAAACTGTCCCGCATCGAGCTGCAGAATATCGGGGAGCAGAGCGAGAGCACCAAGCAGGCGGAGAATTTCCGCAAGCTGGTGCTGGCCATGTCGGAAGATATTCGCGTTCTGCTGGTCAAGCTGGCCGACCGTCTCCACAATATGGAGACGCTGCAATATCTGAAGCCGGAAAAACGCCGCCGCATCGCCCGTGAAACGCTGGAAATCTATGTGCCCCTGGCGGAGCGCATCGGTATTCAGCGCTGGAAGGACGAGCTGGAAAATATCGCCTTCCGGGAACTGAATACCGACGCCTATGAATCCATCAAGATCCGTCTGGATGAGATGGAAAAGGTCGGCGCTGGCCGCGTCGACCGCATCATTGACGAGTTGAAGAAGACGATCTGCTTCGGCAATGAATCGCCGATCCCCGAGGCAGAGATCAGCGGCCGGCGCAAATCGCCCTATTCGATCTGGCGTAAGATGCACGCCAAGAATGTGGCGTTCGAACAATTATCCGACGTGATGGCCTTCCGCGTCGTCGTCGATAATATTACCGAATGCTATCAGGCGCTGGGCATCATCCATGCCCGCTATCCGGTGGTGCCGGGGCGGTTCAAGGATTACATCTCCACGCCCAAGCCCAATGGCTATCAATCCATCCACACCACGGTGATCGGGCCGGAGAAGCAGCGTATCGAGGTGCAGATCCGCACCCGTGATATGCACGCCGTGGCCGATATGGGTGTGGCTGCCCACTGGTCCTACAAGCAGGGGGCGGGGCCGGAGGCGCCGCGCACGGAAGGCCGGCAATATCGCTGGCTGCGTGAGCTGCTGGATATTTTGGAACATGCCACCCGGCCGGAAGAGTTCCTGGAACATACCAAGCTGGAACTGTTCCAGGATCAGGTGTTCTGCTTCACGCCCAAGGGTGACCTGATCGCTCTGCCGCGCGGGGCGACGCCGGTTGATTTCGCCTATGCCGTGCACAGCCAGGTGGGCGACACCTGCGTCGGGTCCAAGATCAATGGCCGGATGCAGCCGCTGCGCTCCCACCTGCAGAACGGCGATCAGGTGGAGATCCTCACCTCGAAAAATTCCTCGCCCTCGCCGGACTGGGAAAATTTCGTCATCACCGGCAAGGCGCGGGCCCGCATCCGCCGCTTTACCCGCACCCAGCAACGCGGCGAGCATATCAAGCTCGGCCGCGGGTTGATGGAGCGGATTTTCAAGCAGGAAGGCTACGAATATTCGGAAAAAGCCTTCGATGCGGTACTGAAGATCTATCAGCAGCCGTCGGTGGATGATCTGCTGGCGGCCATTGGCAGCGGGCAGACCGGGTCGCGCGATGTCTTCAACTCCATCTTCCCCGGTCACCGTACCGTCACCCCCGCCACCAGCGACGAGAAGGTGGCGGCCTCTGTGGCCGCCGCGGCCAGCAAGGCCAAGTCCCGCAAGACCGGCGCGCCGCTGGCCATCCGCGGGCTGATCCCCGGCATGGCGGTGCATTATGCCCGTTGCTGCCATCCCATCGTCGGCGACCGCATCGTCGGCATCGTTACCACCGGCAAGGGGGTGACAATCCACACGATCGATTGCGAGACGCTGGAAAGCTTCCATGACAGCCCGGAACGCTGGATCGACGTTTCCTGGGATCCCACGGCCGACAGTCCGGATGATCTGGTTGGCCGCTTGTCGGTGGTGGTGTCGAACGAGACCGGGGCGCTGGGCAACCTGTCAACGGTGATTGGCAAGAATGGTGGGAATATCACCAACCTGAAAATCACCAACCGCACCTCCGATTATTTTGAGATGTTGATTGATGTGGATGTGCATGACGTGAAGCACCTGACCAACATCATGGCCGCCTTGCGCGCCACCCCCGTGATCCAGTCGGTGGAACGCGGGCGCTGAAATCCGCTCCCCTGGTCAAGGGGGGCGGGGTTGGCAAGCCGGAAAGGGCTTTGGCACCATTATGTTCATGCGCCGTCACCCCTTGAGCCGGGCACAACAGCTGCGCCGATTGCTCTGGCCGCGCATGGGGCTTCGCCGCCAGGGCCGCTATTACATTATCAAGGTGGCCCGCATCCAGGGCACGCCGCATTCCATCGCCTTGGGCATGGCGGCTGGCGTTTTCATGGGGCTGACCCCCTTTGTCGGGCTGCATGTGCCCTTGTCCATGGGGCTGGCCTGGCTGTTGGGTGCCCGGATGATGGCGGGGGTGATCGGCACGCTGATCGCCAACCCCTGGACCTATCCGGCCATCTGGTTTGCCAGTTATCGGCTGGGTTGCCTGCTGTTGGGCATGTCGCCGGGGGAAGGGGAGGGGCTGGACCTGTCGTTGACCTTCCTGCTGGATCATCCCTGGCAGCTCTTCATGCCGATGCTGGTGGGGGGCAGCCTGCTGGGGGCGGTGCTGGGGCCGCTCACCTATCTCGTTGCCAAGCCGCTCATCGCGCTCTATCAGCAACGCAGGGCGGAGCGCCGCCGGGCGGCGGCGCGTAAACGGCTGAAAGGATAAAAGATGGCGGGGCGGGCTTTGCGTCTGGGCGTGAATATCGACCATGTTGCCACGGTGCGCAATGCGCGCGGCGGGGAGCATCCCGATCCGGTGCGCGCGGCCCTGGCGGCGATTGAGGCCGGGGCCGATGGCATCACCGCCCATCTGCGCGAAGATCGTCGCCATATCCGCGATGCCGATATCGAACGGCTGATGGCCAGCATCTCCCGCCCGCTGAATTTTGAGATGGCGGCGACGGAGGAGATGCTGGCCATCGCCCTGCGCCACAAGCCGCACGCCGTCTGTCTGGTGCCGGAACGGCGGGAAGAACGCACCACAGAGGGCGGGCTGGATGTCATCGCCAACCGCGATTACCTGACGCCCTTCGTCGCGCGCCTCTCCGATGCCGGCATCCGGGTGTCCCTGTTCATCGGGGCGGACCTGGCGCAACTGGAAGCGGCGGTGGCCGTCGGTGCGCCGGTGGTGGAGCTGCATACCGGCGCCTATGCCGATGCCCCGGCGGGCCGGGAGCGGGAGGCGGAGCTGGCACGCCTTCTGGCCGGTGCCGCCCATGCCGAACTTGTCGGCCTGGAATGCCATGCTGGCCATGGGCTGTCCTTCGAGAATGTTGCCCCCATCGCCGCCATCCCCACCATCGTGGAGCTGAATATCGGCCATTTCCTGATCGGGGAGGCGATTTTCAGCGGGCTGACGGCGACGCTGGCCGAGATGCGGGCGCGCATGGATGCTGCCCGTGCCGCTGCGGGCGGCGCATGATCCTGGGCATCGGCAGCGATCTGGTGGATATCCGCCGCATCCAGGCCAGCCTGGACCGGTTTGGGGAGCGTTTCACCGCCCGCGTCTTTACGGGCGCCGAGCGGGCGGCGGGCGATGGCAAACCCACGCCTGCCGCCCGCGCCGCCTTCTATGCCAAGCGCTTTGCCGCCAAGGAGGCGGCATCCAAGGCGCTGGGCACCGGCTATGCCGACGGCGTGTATTTCTGTGACCTGGAGGTGGTGTCGGCGGCCAATGGTCGCCCTGCCTTGCAGTGCCATGGCGGGGCACTCGCCCGGTTGCAAGCGCTGACCCCGCCCGGCATGGCGGCTCGGATTGATCTGTCGATGACAGACGAGCCGCCCTATGCCCAAGCTTTCATCGTCATCTCCACCGCCGTGCTGCCATGAGCCAGACCCGCAAGAGCGCCCGTGTGAAGCCCATTTCCCAGGCGCCCAGCCATAGCGGCTGGGGGGAGGTGATGCGCACGGTTGCCATCGCCCTGCTGTTTGCCATCACGGCGCGCACCAGCGCGTTTGAGCTGTTCAATATCCCCAGCGGCTCCATGGTGCCGACGCTGCTGGTGGGTGACTATGTGGTGGTGTCGAAATTCTCCTATGGTTTCAGCCGCTATTCGCTGCCCAGCTTCCTGCAGTTCGGCGACCGTTCCGCCCCGGTGACGCGGGATTGTCAGGCCGTGCCCGGCCGGTTGTTCGGCCGGATGCCGGATCGGGGCGATGTCGCCGTCTTCAAGCTGCCGAAAGATCCCTCGATCGACTATATCAAGCGCATCGTCGGCCTGCCCTGTGACCGGGTGCAGATGATCGGCGGCACGCTTTATATCAATGGGGAAGCCGCCCCGCGCGTGCGCGTACCGGATTTCGTGCTGGCGGAAACCTTCGGCGGTACCTTCACCGCCGCGCAATATATTGAAACCCTGCCGGGTGGGCGCCAGCATCCGGTGATTGAGATGGCGGGCGATACCTATCCACTGGATAATACGCCGGTCTATACCGTGCCGCCGGGCCATGTCTTTGCCATGGGTGACAGCCGGGATAATTCCCAGGATAGCCGGGTACCGGAAGCGGTCGGCATGGTGCCGCTGGAAAATCTGGTGGGGCGCGCCAGCCACGTCCTGCTGTCGCTGGAGGAGGGGGCATCCCTCTGGCAATTCTGGAAATGGCCGTCGGTCCTGCGGACCGAGCGGCTTTGGGAGCCGGTTGAATGAGTAAGAACCTGCCATCCACCGCCGCCGCCCCGGCGGAGGGGCTGGAAGCGGCCCTCAATCACAGCTTTGCCAACAAGCTGTTGCTGCGCGAAGCGCTGACCCATCCGTCTGTCGGTGGTCTGGATCGCCGGGCCGTTGGCCGGGGGTATGAGCGACTGGAGTTCCTGGGCGACCGGGTGCTGGGGCTGGTGATCGCGGAATGGCTGTTGGAACGTTTCCCCAGTGAACAGGAAGGGGCGCTGGCCCGCCGCCTGACCGCCCTGGTGCGGGCCGAGGCGCTGGTGGTGGTGGCGGGCAAGATCGGTCTTGCCCAATATCTGCACTTGTCCCCGTCCGAACAGGCGGCCGAGGGCGGCATCAAGCCCGCCATCCTGGCCGATGCCTGCGAGGCGGTGATTGGCGCGCTGTATCTCGATGCCGGGCTGGAGTCGGCGCGGGCCTTCATCCGCCGCCATTGGGACGTGCAGTTGGAACGCGCCCGCGCCGCACCCCCGCAAGACCCGAAGACCGGCCTTCAGGAATGGGCGCTGGCGCGCGGACAAAAACTGCCGCTTTATGAGGATATCGGCCGCAGCGGCCCCGACCATGCGCCGCAGTTCGAAGTCCGCGTCAGCGTGGATGGACATGAACCAGCGACGGCCAAGGGGCCATCCAAACGCGCGGCGGAAAAGGCTGCCGCCGAACAATTGCTGCGCCGTGTTAGGACGTGAATGACCGAGAATGAAAAGAAGCCGTCTCCGGATGGCAGCCAAGCCGCTTCGGCACAGGACACCCCGGTGGTGAGCGGTGACGATATCGTCTCCCGCTTCCTGTCGGGCCAGGGGGCTGCCGATGAAACGCCGGCGCCGGAGAATCCCCGTTGCGGCTTCGTCGCCCTGGTGGGCGCGCCCAATGCCGGCAAATCCACCCTGCTGAATGCGCTGGTCGGTTCCAAGATCTCCATCGTCAGCCCCAAGGTGCAGACCACGCGGTCGCGCGTGCTGGGCATTGGCATGGAAGGCGACAGCCAGATTCTCTATGTCGACACGCCCGGCATCTTCACGCCCAAAAAGCGGTTGGAACGCGCCATGGTGGCGGCCGCCTGGCAGGGGGCGACCGACGCCGATCTGGTGGCCGTGCTGTTCGACGCCACGCAGAAGCGTATCGACGATGATACGCTGGGCATCATCGAGAAGCTGAAGGAGGCAGGCCGCAAGGCGCTGCTGATCCTCAACAAGATCGATCTGATCCGGCGCGACCGTTTGCTGGAACTGGCGCAGGAATTTGCCGGCCACGGCATTTTCACCGACACGTTCATGGTCTCGGCCCTGACCGGGGACGGGCTGAAAGGCCTGTTGAAATATATTGCTGGTGCCCTGCCGGCTGGCCCCTGGCTTTATCCGCCTGACCAGCTCTCCGACATGCCAGAACGTCTGCTGGCGGCGGAAGTGACGCGGGAAAAGCTGTTTCTCCAGCTCCACCAGGAAGTTCCCTATGCCACCACGGTGGAGACGGAAAGCTGGCAAGAGTTCGAGAATGGCAGCGTCCGCATCTCCCAGGTGATCTATGTCCAGCGGGACAGCCAGAAGGCGATCATCCTGGGCAAGGGGGGCGCACGCATCAAATCCATCTCCGTGGCATCGCGCCTGGAACTGACCAAGATGCTGGAACGACCAGTCCACTTGATGCTGTTCATCAAGGTGCGGGAAAATTGGTCGGAAGACCCCGACCAGTACGAGGCGTGGGGCCTGGACTTCAACGCCTGATCGTTACGAAAAAGGGCCCCGGAACAAAGCTGTTCCGGGGCCCTTTTTGGGGGGGCATACTGAGCATCCAAAGAAAAAGGCACCGCGAAAAATCCGCCGGCGCCTTTTCTTCAAGCACAGGGCCGTCAGGCCAACAGCTTACTTCAGGCCGAAGCTCTGGAAGCGCTTGTTGAACTTGGCGATCTGCCCGCCGGTGTCCAGCAGCTTCTGAACGCCGGTCCACGCCGGATGCGACTTGGTGTCGATGTCCAGACGCAGCGTATCGCCGGCCTTGCCCATGGTGGAGCGGGTCTTGAACGAGGTGCCGTCGGTCATGATGACGGTGATCTCGTGGTAGTCGGGATGGATATCGGTCTTCATGGTCGGCAGTCCTCAAAACGAAGCCGGGCTTATAAACAATCGCGCGCAGGCTGGCAACCCCATCACGCATTGCTGTAACGCAAAGCTGGGTTGGGCTGCGGCAGGTGTTCCAGTTGCCCTCAGGCCGCGCAGCCGTTACCACGGGTGACGGGTGGATGCCACCTGCTTTTTCTGATTGAGGGCTCTGCCTTGGCGTTTCGAGACAGCAACCGTTCCGATGATGCCGCCGCCGCCCGCCCGGTGCGGCGGGATTTGAAGCCGCTGCGCCTGCTCTGGCCCCTTTTGCTGCCCTATCGGGCCCGGATGGCGGGGGCGACGCTGGCACTGATCGTCTCCGCCGGCACGGTGCTGGGGCTGGGGCAGGGGTTGCGGGCGCTGGTTGACCGTGGATTCGCCGCTGGGGATGGCAGCCTGCTGAATCAGGCGCTGCTGGTCCTGCTGCTGGTGATCATCCTGATGGCGGTCTCCACCTTTGCCCGATTCTATCTGGTCTCCTGGGTGGGGGAACGGGTGGTGGCGGATATCCGCCGCCGGGTCTTTGACCATCTGGTGTCACTGTCGCCGGAATTTTATGAGACGACTCGCACCGGTGAGGTGATGTCGCGCCTGACCACCGACACCACCCTGCTGCAACAGGTGATCGGTACATCGGTCTCCATCGCGCTGCGCAATACCCTGATGATGGCCGGCGGTCTGGTGTTGCTGGGGCTGACCAGCGCCAAGCTGACCGGCATGGTCTTGCTGGTGGTGCCGCTGGTGGTGGCGCCCATCGTGATTTTCGGCCGCAAGGTTCGTCAGCTTTCCCGCGCCTCCCAGGATGCGGTGGCCGATGTCGGCAGTGCCGTGGATGAGGTGCTGGGCGGCATCCGCACCGTGCAGGCCTTTGGTCATGAGGCCTGGGAGCGCCAGCGATTCGCCGGCCGGGTGGAGGCGGCGGTCGATGTCGCCCTGCTGCGCATCAAGGCAAGGTCATGGTTGACCATGCTGGTGATCGTGCTGGTCTTCAC
This sequence comes from Niveispirillum sp. SYP-B3756, assembly GCF_009495745.1. Classification (GTDB taxonomy): domain Bacteria; phylum Pseudomonadota; class Alphaproteobacteria; order Azospirillales; family Azospirillaceae; genus Niveispirillum. Next base: position 90,350 of record NZ_WIDQ01000001.1, on the reverse strand, counting down.
CGCCATCGGGCTGGTGCTCTGGGTGGGCGGGCAGGATGTCATTGCCGGGCGAATCAGTGGCGGCCAGCTTTCCGCCTTCGTCTTTTATGCCGTGTTGGTGGCCGGCGCCGTGGGCGCCTTATCGGAGGTGGCCAGCGATCTGGCCCGTGCGGCGGGCGCTACGGAGCGGCTGTTCGACCTGCTGGCTACGCCGTCCCCGGTGCAGCCGCCTTCTCAGCCGCTGTCCCTGCCGCAGCCGGCGCGCGGGGCGGTACAGTTCGATGATGTGCATTTCAACTATCCAGCCCGACCAGATCAGTCGGCCCTGACCGGCCTGACCCTGGCGGTGGAGCCGGGAGAGACGGTGGCGCTCGTCGGCCCGTCCGGTGCCGGCAAGACGACTATCTTCCAATTACTGCTGCGTTTTTACGATCCGCAGCGGGGCAACATCCGTCTGGATGGGGTGGATGTGGCCCAGGCAGCGCTGGACGATCTGCGCGGGCGCATCGCCATTGTGCCGCAAGACCCCGTGATCTTCTCCACCAACGCCATGGAAAATATCCGCTATGGCCGGCCCGATGCCAGCGACGCCGAGGTGCTGGCGGCCGCCCAGGCCGCCCATGCGCTGGAATTCCTGCAGGCACTGCCGGACGGGTTCAACACGTTCTTAGGCGAAAAGGGCGTGCGGCTGTCCGGCGGCCAGCGCCAGCGCATCGCTATTGCCCGCGCCATTCTGCGCAATGCGCCCGTGCTGCTGCTGGATGAGGCGACATCGGCGCTGGACGCCGAAAGCGAACGCGCCGTGCAGCAGGCGCTGGACGGGTTGATGCGTGGGCGTACCACCCTGATCATCGCCCATCGGCTGGCCACCATCGTCAATGCCGACCGTATTGTCGTGCTGGACCAGGGCAGGGTAGAGGCGGTGGGTCGGCATGAGGAACTGATCCGCCAGAACGGGCTCTATGCCCGGTTGGCGGCGTTGCAGTTCGACCAGCCGCAGGGCGCCTGATCAGCAGCCGGCCGGGCAGGGGGCCTCCCCGCCCGGCCGGTGGTGCTTCCTCACCGGATGCGGGACAGCGTCAACTGCGCCTTGGACGCAGCAACCAGCAGGTCTTCGGGTTTGACCGGCAGGGTGGCGGGGCGCTTGGCGGTGGGATAGGCCTTTTCCAGCAGGCTGATCGCCTGCGTCGCCTCCGCCGGGGCCGACTTGCCCGCTTTGGTCAAGCCGGCCAGCCGCTGCTTGGCGGCGATGGCGAAGCCATACCCGTCCAGATAGGGCTCAAACGCGGTGCCGGCGGCGGCGGTGCGATACTGCCGCGCACCCCGGTCGATCATGTCGGCCAGCAGCTTGGCTTGAACCTGAGCCGGAGAGGCGGTTCCAGCCGGGGCCCTGCCGGCGGCGGCCTCCAGCGCATCCAGCACGGCCTTCACGGCCTTTTTCACCTCTGGCAGCGGGGCCTTGTTCAGCGCCAGTTCGGAGGCTTTTTCCATCTGGGCCTGGAAGGGCGTCACGCCCTGGGCTTTGAAGACAGGCTCCAGATCGACATAAATCTCTGAAATCGGGTGGGCGAACATCTCCCCGGCGGCCTGAGTCTCGCCCTCCTCGAAGGCTTTCAACCCGGCATGATAATGGGCGGCGGTGACATCCAGGGCGGAAATGAAGGCCACCGGATCCTTAGCGGCTGCCTCGGGGCTGACCCCGGCCTCCCCGCCTTCGCCACCCTCTCCCCCTTCGCCGCCTTCACCGCCCTGGGCCAGCTGCATCAGCAGCGGTGCGCCGTCCAAGGTTGGGCTCGCGGTGGCAGAGAGCATCGGGGCGGCACTCGCCACAACGGAAAGGCCGATGCCGAGCCAGAGGCGATGACGAATTTGCATGATCCATTCCCATAATTTGCTGCATGAAAGATGGGCGAGACGGTGCCATGTGGCCTATAATATTGCAAGTCACTCGCAACACCATTCTCTTTTGAAACGGCTGGAGCCCCGATGATACTGCCCGTCGCCAATGTGCTTTCCCCGGATCAGATACAGCAGATTGTCGAACGCCTGACCGGCGGGCGCTGGCAGCCGGGGGCGGCGACGGCGGGCTGGCACGCTCGCTTGGTGAAAGAAAATGAACAGCTGCGCGCCGACGACCCCGCCCATGCCGATCTGCGGGCCCTGGTGGAACAGGCGGTACGGGGCAATCCGCTGGTGGCGATGGCCACCAGGCCGCGCCGCTTCGGCCCCATCCTGTTCAGCCGCTATGCCGGTGGTCAGCATTATGGCTCGCATGTTGATGATGCGCTGATGGGCGGGGTGCGCACCGATATTTCCTTCACCTTGTTTCTGGCCGAACCAGAAAGCTACGAGGGTGGCGAACTGGTGATGGAAACGACGGCAGGGGAGGTGGCCTTCAAGATGCCGGCGGGCAGCGGCATTTTCTATCCCTCCACAACCCTGCATCATGTGGCACCGGTGACGGCGGGGCAGCGTATGGCAGCGGTCGGCTGGATACGCTCCCTGGTACGTGATGCGGCCGACCGGGAAATTCTGTTTGATCTGGATACGGCCCGTCAGGCCCTGTTCCAGCAATCCGGGAAAACCCCGGCCTTTGATCTTCTCTCCAAATCCCTGGCCAATCTGTTGCGCAAATGGGCGGAGGATTAATTTCTGCGTGCCGCGGCCCTGATTTCCGCCGGCCAGCGACGAATTGGCCCGGCGGATGATTGTTTAAGCCAATTCTTATTGATCCGTGTCAATGCAGCGGCCCTTGCACTGCGTCAATCTTCTGCAATCGAACCTTGGATGGCAGGAGAAGACCCATGTCGCAGAGCCCTTTCCGTTTTCGTGCCGAAGATGCCATAGCGCTGAGCCTGATGGATCTGGCGAACGCGCTTTCCCACCAGTGCGAAGGGGTTCTGGCCGAAGCCGGGCTGACCGCACCGCAATGGACGGTGCTGATGAATGTGGCCGGTGATGTGAATTTCCAGGATGGCCGCCGCATCGGCGATGGCATCTTCTCCTCGGAGATCGCTTCGGCCCGCGGCCTGTCGCGCCCGCATATCAGCGCCACCGTGACCGAGCTGATCCGCAAGGGCCTGATCAGCCAGACCGATGATCCGCAGGATCGCCGCCGCAAGCTGCTGCGCGTTACCCCGGCCGGTCTGGAAATCCTCTATCGTCTGCAGCCGCGCCGGCAGATGATCAATGATCGTCTTCTGGCTGATCTGTCGGCTGATCAGCGTCAGCGCCTGATGGACCTGTTGCTGGTGGCTCGTCGCCGCGCCCGCGAAACCGCGGAGGGCGATACGGTAAGCCTGCGGATCGCTTGAAACGTGGCGGGCACCGCCCGCCGATCATGGCATAATTGAGGTGTTTTGCTGCTATGCACAACGGGCTGGGTTGCGGAACATGCTGTTGAATCAGCCTGCTCTTAATCCAATGTTAGCCATGTTTCGTGTTGCAGCGGGTGCCCAGGCCTTTAAGGCGTTCCACCTATCCTTTTGGCTGGGCCTTCTTGCGGCGCGAAAGGGGCGTGACGATATAGAGTGTGACAGTGGGTCTTCGTCGCGCTGCTTATCGCGTCACGCCCGGTCCCGTCAGCAGGTTCCGTCAGCAGGTGATGGTTGTCATGGCTCTGGATATTCGTCCGCTCGTCAATGGCGTCGCGGTTGCCCCGCAGATGGCGCTGGATGATTTCGCAGCCATCCAGGCTGCGGGTTATCGCACCATCATCAATAACCGCCCTGATGGCGAAGACCCGGGCCAGCCCACCGCTGCGGATGCGGCGGCGCGCGCCCAGGCACTGGGGCTTGCCTATATTCATCAGCCGGTTACCAGTGCAACGCTGGGCGCAGAGGTGGCAGCCGCTTTTGCCGGGGCTGTCGCGGCATCGCCAGGGCCAGTGCTTGCCCATTGCCGCAGTGGCACGCGCTGCACGATTCTATGGGCACTCGCTGAAGCGAAAGCCGGAACGCATTCAATCGACGAAATATTACGCATTTCCCGCTCTGCGGGTTACGATATTACCGCGCATCGACCATTGCTCGACCGTCAGCGCTAAAAGTCGGGATAATCATACAGCGAAAACGCTTAAGGCCATTGTGTTGGCCGCATCGCTGTGCGAGTGTCGCTACCGGTCCGGTCGGGGTACCGGTAGGTGGAGGCTGCACGCGACATGATGCGCAGTTGGGCTCAAGGGCTCCTCGCAATCCTGTTTACGGTGACGTTGGTCCAGGGGAGTTTGCTTCCCCGGTCTGCGCTGCAATCCTTTGCCTCCAATCTGCTGGCCGTACCGCTGCTTTCGCTCTCTCCAGAGGATAAGCAACAGTCGCCTCGTTTTTCCGATAAGGGAATTGAGCCGACATCCAGTCGTTCCCATGGCTCTGCCAAGCGTGAGCGGCAGCTGGATGGTGATGAGCCCTCCTTGCTGCCGACCTTGCTGGTGGTGGCCATTGCTCTCTTCTACGCCCTGCCACTTCGTGGCAGCGACGTCGTTCGTGCCCTTCGCATCGGTCTGACGCCGGAAGGGCGCCATCGTGAAGCCGGACGTTGCCCCACCGGGCCGCCCGGTTTGCCGTGCTGAGAGTGAGCGGGTTTCTGCACGGCGTTTCGCCTGCCTACGGCCCGCAAAGAACTGTCCCCGTAACAGGCCCTGTCTTTGAAGTCCTGCTTCGGACTTGTCAGGCCGTCGCATTCGGAACCTTGTCGAACAGCTGTGATTACTTCGCGGGATACTTCCTTCGCAACGGGAAGGTCGCGTATATCACTGACTTTTGGCAAGAACATGGCTCGCGGCTGTGGATTTGAAAAAAAGTCGGCTTTGAATAAGACCGGCAGATGATTCAACCCACCTATGTGTGCTATGCCGGATGCCCCATCCCCCGTGGATCGAGTGACCGACCGATGTCCTACCTGTCGCAAACGCCCTATCGGCGGCAAACACAGCCGCAAAAATCCGGGCGGTTGGTTGGCATTGTGGTGGTTGTTGTCCTGCATATCGGGTTGATCTACGCCCTCGCATCCGGTCTTGCTCGCGATGTGGTTCAGATGGCTACTGAACCGCTTGAGACCAAGATCATCGAGGAAGTCGCCCCGCCGCCGCCGGAAGAACCGCCGCCGCCGCCACCTCCGCAGTTCGAAACGCCGCCGCCGCCGTTCATTCCGCCGCCAGAGATTCAGATCTCTCAGCCGCCGCCGGCCAATCCGCCGATTACGGTGGCGACCAACCAGCGGCCCCCGGAAGTGCGTCCGCCGACGCCGGCCCCGACGCCCGCTCCTGCCCCGCCGGCACCGCCGACGGGCGGCAAGCTGAACGTCAAGTCGGTGTCCAAGCCGGACTACCCCTCTCAGTCGATTCGACTGGAAGAGGCCGGCACGACGATGATGCGCCTCTACTGTAATGAAGATGGCCGCATCTCTGACGCTAAGGTTGAAAAGTCGAGCGGATATGAACGGCTTGACAATGCCTGGTTGAAGGAAGCCAAACGTGGTCGCTGGAAATGCGAGCCCCCGACGATTGGCGGCAAGACCCAGGGCGCCTGGCTGCCGGTGATCGTTCCGCTGGTTTTCCGCCTGGAAGACGCGCGTTAAGCGTCAGTTGCAAGACCGATCGATCCCATTCGAAACACGTAAGTCTGAAAGCAGAGCTACGATGAGCAAGATGTTCACCCTCGGCGGTATCAGCCGCCTTGCCGCTGCCGCCGCCCTGGTTGCCACCCTGTCGGCACCGGTTTTTGCCCAGGCCACCGATCCGGCTGCCGCTCCGACGGCCACCACGACCACCCCGGCTGCCGCTGATCCTGCCGCTGCCCCGGCTGCTGCTGATCCTGCCGCTGCCCCGGCTGCCGTTGAGCCGGCCCCTGTCCCGGCCGCCGAGGCTCCGGCCGCCGAGGCACCGGCTGCCCCGTCTGAGAACCCCTACGGTCTGAAGGCCATTGTTGCTCACGGCGACCCAGTCGATCAGGGCGTGCTCGTTGTTTTGGTCATCATGTCTGCTGGCACCTGGTATATCCTGATCACCAAGCTGTTCGAGCAGACCCGTCTGATGAGCCAGGCCAAGGCTGCCGAGAGGGATTTCTGGACCGCCGGTTCGGTTGCCGAAGGTGCGACCCGCCTGAAGGAAACCTCGGCTTTCCGCGGCGTGGTGGAAGATGGCCTGCGCGCCACCGAGCATCATGATGGCGCCCTGACCGACCATATCGACTTGCACACCTGGGTGACCATGTCGCTGCAGCGGTCGGTCGATGCCGTTAATGCCCGTCTGCAGGGCGGCCTGTCCTTCTTGGCCTCCGTTGGTTCCACCGCCCCCTTCATCGGTCTGTTCGGTACCGTGTGGGGCATTCTGAACGCGCTGGTGAATATCGGTCTGTCCGGTCAGGCTTCGATCGACAAGGTCGCCGGTCCGGTCGGTAGCGCTCTGGTCATGACCGCTATCGGTCTGCTGGTCGCCGTGCCCGCCGTGCTGGCCTATAACTGGCTGACCCGCCGCAACAAGGTGGTGATGGACCGTCTGCGCAACTTCTCCTCCGATCTGCACTCCCTGCTGATCGCCGGCCAGAAGGTGAAGACCTCCTCCGCCCGGAGCGCCTGACCATGGGAATGAGCGTCGGGCCCGCCGATGGCGATGAAGAAACGGTGGTGTCGGAGATCAATACGACGCCGCTCGTGGACGTGATGCTCGTTCTGCTGATCATCTTCCTGCTGACCATTCCGGTCGCTATCCAGACGGTTCCCGTGACGCTTCCCACCGAAGCCAACGTTCCGACTGTGACCAAGCCGGAGAACGTGACAATTGCGATTGATGTTGACGGCAACATCTACTGGAACGCCAGTTTGTTGCCCGATTACAACGCGCTGTTCGAGCGTATGAAGGAAGTCGCGGTGCTGAACCCCCAGCCGGAGATCCACATTCGTGGTGACAAGGAGGGGCGGTATGAGTTCGTTGGTCGGGTGGTTGTGACCTGCCAGCGCGCCGGCATCATGAAGATCGGCTTTATTACCGAGCCCCCCGCAGGTGTTCTGGGGACTGCCGGTCAGTGACCGGCAGTCTTCCCCTCGGGACTTATACGATAGGAGGCCCCCATGGGCATGAGTGTAGGTGGCGGCAGCGGTGAAGAGGGTGCAGTCAGTCCGGAAATGAACACGACGCCGTTGATCGACGTCATGTTGGTTCTGCTGGTGATGCTCATCATCACTATTCCGGTTCAGACCCACGCCGTGAAGCTGGATATGCCGATCGGTCCGCCGCCTCCGCAGGAAAATACTGTGGAGCCTGAGGTGGTTACCATCCAGGTCGATTTCGACGGCACCGTCATGTGGAATGGTCGCGCCCTTTCCGGGCGTGACGAGCTTGAGCGGGAGATCCGGACCGCCGCTGCGAAAAATCCGCAGCCGGAAGTTCATCTCTGGTCGAACAAGCTGGTTAAGTACAAGAGTGTTGCGACCGTTCTGACGTCGGCCCAGCGTCTGGGCTTGACCAAGATCAGTCTGATTGGCGGCGAACAGTTCCTGAACTGATTTGCTACTGAAGAGATGTGGCGTCGGTCTTGTCGACGGCGCCACATCTCTGCCGTCATGCAGTGATTTAATCCGTTTTCAGCGGTCGGATGGCCGGCCGTCATGGTTCACCTGATCGGCGGAGTGGGCGCCCCCTTTGGTGTGCGCGCGCCGATGCGAGACCCGAGATCGAGACAATGACCCGTACCCGTATCTTCAAGGCCGCCCTGCTGGGAACGGCTCTCGCCTTTGGCTCCTTCGCTGCCGTGATGGCGCCGGCCGATGCCTTTGCGCAGAAGGCCAAGGAGGAGAAGGGCAAGCCCGCTGGTGACACCGTGCGGCCCGAGGTTGGCAAGCCGCTGACCGAAGCCCAGGATCTGATGAAGGCGAAGAAGTTCAAGGAAGCTGTCGCCAAGATCCGCGAGGCTGACTCTGTCGCCGACAAGACGCCGTTCGAAGATTTCATGGTCGAACAGATGCGTCTGGTTGCCGCCTATCAGGCGGGCGACACACCGACTGCCGAAAAGGCGTTCGAGACGGTTGCAGCGTCTGGCCGTATGCAGGCCTCGCAGCTTCTGACCTTTACGCAGGCTTTTGCCCAGCAATATTATCAACAGAAGAATTTCTCCAAGGCTGTCGCCTGGACACAGCGTTATTTCAAGGATGGCGGCAACGATGCCAACATGCGGACGCTGCTGATTCAGTCCTATTACCTGAACAAAGATTACGCCAACACGATCAAGGAAGTGTCCGCAAAGATTAGCGCAGTCGAAAAGTCTGGCCACAAGCCGGACGAGAAAGATTTGCAGTTGCTGGCGGCTTCCAACAATGAAAGTAATAACGAAGCTGGCTATGTTGTCGCGCTGGAGAAGCTGGTTCAATATTATCCTAGTAAGAATTACTGGACGGATCTGGTGTTGCGCACCCAGCGTAAGCCCGGCTTCAATCGTGATCGCCTGGGACTGGATGTCTATCGCCTGATGAACAATATCGGGATGCTGGATACCACCAGCGATATCATGGAAATGGCGCAGTTGTCGCTGCAGGCCGGCAATCCCGGCGAAGCTCAAATGATTATCGATAAGGGCTATGCGACCGGGCTGTTGGGGCAGGGTAAGGAAGCTGAGCGTCACAAGCGTCTGAAAGAGCTCGCTGCCAAGAATGTGGCAGAGGATAAGAAGACCTTGGCACAGACCGAACAGCAGGCTGTTGCCGGTGGTAACCCCGGCCCGATGCTGCGTGTTGCCGAAGCCTATGCCGGCTATGGCCAATACGACAAGGCCATCAGCCTGACCGAGCAAGCGCTGGCAAAGGGTACCGGTCTGAAGACGCCGGATGATTCCCGCCTGCGTCTGGTGACTTACTATTTGGCCACCGGTCAGAAGGCCAAGGCGGAGGCGACGGCCAAGCAGATCAAGGCCACCGACGGTTCGGCCGATCTTGCGCGGCTGAACCTGTTGGCGGCGGCTGCCAAGAAGTAAGCCGGACGAAAAGGGCGGGTGGAGCGATCCACCCGCCCTTTCACTTTCTGCCCAGCTTTAAGATGCGGCAGCGCATAGCTCTGCCGTTGACAATCCGCCTGCGCTGTTGCCGGACCCCCGATGCCGGAATTCGAACCGCTCTACCGTCCACGACTGCAATATCCTGAACGGGCCCTGCGGCTGCGGCGGGAAGGGCGCGTCATTGTGGAATTTCAGATCGGCAGTGATGGTGCCCCTCACGATGTCCGCGTGGTGGAGGCCACACCTCCAGGATTGTTCGAACAGTCCGCATTGCGATATGCTGCGGGCCTGCGCTATACGCCGGATATCGCGGCGGACACAGACGGTCTGGTCGCGCGGGAGCGTGCGCGGCAGCGACTTGTCGTTCGTTTCGAAATGCGGGGTCAGGCTTAGCCCCTGCCGAATAGCTGGGCAGCTTTTCCGTGCTTGGCTACGGAAGGTCTTTCCAGGTGGCCTGGAAATCCTTATCTGTATGCCAGAGGCATAGCTTTCATCTGGATCGGGAGAATTCCCATGGGCACCTTTAGCATTTGGCATTGGGTTATTGTTTTGGTTGTTGTCCTGCTGGTGTTTGGTGCCGGCAAACTGCCCAATGTAATGGGCGACATGGCCAAGGGTGTGAAGGCGTTCAAGAAAGGTATGCGCGACGACGAGACGCAGGCCGATGATCCGAAACTGACCGAAAACAAGCCCGGTGCTGACGCCCCGCGTTAAGTTCCAAAGTTTATCGGTATCGGTTTGTGCCCTCACGAATATGTCGGATCAAGCTGCTTTTTTAACCCCGGCTGATGTTGAGAATCTGGCCGGGGATCGTTCTGTTGAGCCCCGTATTCTTCTGGTGCAGAAGATCGTACGGACAGCGGAACTTGGCCTGATGGCGCCGGGTGCGCAGGAAACGGCCCGTGACCTTCTGCTAAGACTGGCCCGCGACACGGTGCTTCAGGTGCGCGAAGCTGTGGCCTGGCAGGTTTATAACAGCCCTTTGCTGAATGATGAGTTGGCGAGCGCGCTGGCCACCGACGTGACATCGGTGGCCTTTCCATTGCTGCGTCACGCGGACAGTCTGGCGGATTCGATCCTGCTGGAGGTTATCGGTCAGGATGATGCCGCCAAGCAATTGGCCATCGCTGCCCGGCGCGCGCTTTCTGCCACGGTCAGCCACGCACTGGCGAAGGTCGGCAATCTGGCTGTGATTGCAAAACTGGCAGGCAATGCTGGTGCTGAACTGCCTGAGAAGACCCTGCAAGGGCTGGCTGACCGTTATGCCCATGTGCCGTTGATCGCCGAGCCACTGGCGGGGCGTGAATTGCTGCCAGCATCGGTGGTGGAACGGCTGGTGGCAGGTGCCTCCAATCTCGTGCGTGACATGCTGATCAGCCGCTACCACCTTTCACCCGTTCTGGTGAAGGAACTGGTGGGGCACGGGCGGGACAGCGCGACATTGGCGCTGCTGCGGCCGCTGGGACGATCCGGGATGCATTCGCGTGCGATGGCGGTTCACCTGCATGATGCCGGCCGTCTGGGGTTACCGCTTCTTCTGCGTGCCCTTTGTGCGGGCGATTTTGACTTTTTCGCCGCCGGTATTTCCGTGCGATCGCACGTCGCCGCCGGCAATGCGGCGGCGTTGCTGGCGGATGGCACGGGCGAGGGGCTGCGTACGCTGTTGGGCCATGCGCATGTGCCCAAGCGGTTGCACCAGCCGTTCCTGTTGGCTCATCAAGTGGCGCAGGAAATGGACTATGCGGGCGGGGATGTCGGTCGCGTGGCGTATCAAACCGCCGTGCTGGCCACGCTCTATGCCAAATGCGGGCAATCGGAAGAACGGGCGATGGATGATCTGTTGCTGCAGTTGTTTGACAGCAAAGATGAACAGCTCGTCGACGAGGCGATGGATCGCGCCGGGGTTTTGTTCGTTCCGGTCAGGGGCACCCCTCCACGCGAATAGCGCCGGATGTCGGGCTTGTGGCGTTATACTCAGCGGTGTTGATCAACACTCTCAATTGCCGCACCGTCATGCCAGAGGATTGGCTTCACGCGGCATATGAGGGAACTGATGAATTCCAAGAGCCATGATCCATAACTCGTGGGGTTAGAACGCCTTGATCTGCATCTGGATCGGGCCGTCGGCCCGGCCATGGATGAATTGATCAACATAGGGGTTGCCGGAATTATCGATCTGCGACACCGGCCCGACCCAGATCAGCTTGCCTTTGTAGAGCATGGCGATACGGTCGGCGATCTTGCGGGCGCTGGCCATGTCATGGGTGATCGACAGGGCCGTCGCGCCCAGATCCTTCACGCATTTCACGATCAGATCATTGATGACGTCGGCCATGATCGGGTCTAGCCCGGTGGTCGGTTCATCGAAAAAGATGATTTCCGGGTTGGTGCAGATGGCGCGGGCCAAGCCGACGCGCTTTTGCATCCCGCCGGAAAGCTCCGCCGGTGACAGGTTGGCCACATCCGGCCCCAGCCCGACGGCGCCCAGCGTGGCAATGGCGCGTTCCCGCGCCTCCTTACGACCCACGCCATGGCCCTGGATCAGGCCGAAGGCGACATTTTCCCAGACCGGCAGGCTGTCAAACAGGGCGGCCCCCTGGAACAACATGCCGAACTTGGCCAAAGCCCGTTCGCGGTCGCGGCCACCAATATGGGTGGTATCCTCGCCATCAATCTGTATCGTCCCGGAATCCGGTGTCAGGATGCCCAGGATGCTTTTCAGCAGCACCGACTTACCGGTGCCGGAACCGCCAATAATGACAATGCTTTCGCCGCGCTTGATCTCCAGATCGACGCCATCCAGCACGACCTTGGTACCAAAGGCCTTCTTCACGCCTTTCAGGGCGATCTTTGGCACTTCCATGGCGGTGTTCAATTCCAGCGTCTCGCTCATGAGAAGAAGATCCCCGTCAGCAGATAATTCAGCACCAGGATAAGGATGGAGGAGGAAACCACGGCATTGGTGGTGGCCGCCCCCACGCCCTGGGCACCCCCGCGCGAGTTATAGCCGTGGTAGCAGCCCATCAGGGAGATGACGAAGCCGAAGGCGCCGGCCTTCACCAGCCCCGACACCACATCCATGAATTCCAGATAATGCCAAGTATTGTTGATATAGCTGGAGGGGTTGAAGCCCAGTCGGTAAACCGACACCAGATAGCCGCCGAACACGCCAATAATATCGGCCACCAGCACCAGCAGCGGCAGCATGGTGGTGCCGGCCAGCAGGCGCGGCACCACCAGATATTTGAAGGGGTTGGTGGACAGGGTGGTCAGCGCATCCACCTGCTCCGTCACCCGCATGGTGCCCAGTTCCGCCGCCATGGCGGCACCGATGCGCCCCGCCACCATCAGACCGGCCAGCACCGGCCCCAGCTCACGGGTGATGGACAGCACCACCACAGTGGCGATGGCGCTTTCGGCTGAGAAGCGGGAAAAGCCGCTATAGCTCTGCAGCGCCAACACCATGCCGGTGAAAACGGCGGTCAGGCCGACGACGGGGAGGCTGTAATAGCCGATCTCCACCATCTGCCGGCCGATATGGCGGAAATAGAAGGGCGGGCGCACGCAATGCGACAGGGCCGTCAGGGTAAACATGGCCAGCCGACCCGTCGCTTCCAGGAAGGTCAGGGTGGCGCGACCAATCGCACGAAGAAAATGCATTAACCTGACCTCTCAGGGCGCGGGGCGGATGGGTTAACGGCTAGCCCCTGGCATCCGCCCTGTCAATGGCGCCAAGGGACGTGCGGCTGCGGCGCAACAGAGCCATGAACATAGGGGGCGGCCATCGGTTCCGCCAGCCATCATCCGCCGTGATAGACCCGATGATAGCGGGCACCCAGACGGGTGAGGATTTCATAGCCGATGGTGCCGGCCTCCCGCGCCACCTGATCCACATCGCGGGCGGGGCCGATCACCTCCGCCCAGCCGCCGACATTCAGCAGGGGTGCGGGCACCTCGGTGACATCCACGGTCAACAGATCCATGGAAACGCGGCCGATAACGGGGCAGGGGTGCCCGGCAATCATCGCTCGGCCCTTGCCGGCCAGCGACCAGGGATAGCCATCGGCATAGCCCAGGCCCAAGGCGGCCACCTTGCCGGGGCGGGTCACCCGATGGGTGGCATCATAACCGACGGTGACGCCCGCCGGCACTTCCCGCACCTGTAAAATCCGGCCCAGCAGCCGGATGACGGGGCGCATCGGGTTGGGCATCCAGGGAGCAGGGTTGGGACCATAAAGGGCGATACCGGGGCGGACCAGATCGAAATGGTAATTGGCCCCATGGAAGATGCCGGCGGAATTGCTGAGGCAAAGCGGTGCGGGCGGTAAACCCGCTACGGCCCCCAAGAAGCGGCTACGCTGCTCAGCCGTCAGCGGATGCTGTGGATCGTCGGCACAGGCCAGATGGCTCATCCAGGCCTGCAATTCCAGCCCGGCCAAAAGGGTGGGTAGATCATTTCGGACCCGATCCAAATCACCCAGCGGTAGGCCAAGGCGGTTCATTCCGGTATCGACATGAATAATCGCCGGCAGTTTCCGGCTCAGCCGGGCCGCATGATCGCACCAGCGTTCCATCTCTGCCAGGGTGGAGAGCACCGGTACCAGCCTTTGATCGGCGATCTCCCCCTGGGTGCCGGCGGGCACCCCGTGCAGCACGATGATGCGGGCTTGGGGCAGGGCGGCGCGCAGCCGCACGCCGGCCTCAATATCGGCGACAAAGAAAGTACGGGCGCCGGCCTGCCACAGGCTGCGGCCCACCGGCACGGCGCCCAGCCCATAGGCATCGGCCTTGACGACGGCGCCGCATTCGGCCGGACCGACGCGGGCGGCAAGATCGCGCCAGTTGGCGACAAGGGCAGCCAGATCAATGGCAAGCACCGCCCCGACGCGGGCCGCAGCCGGTGTTTCCAGCGCAGCGGCGAGGGGGGAGGGGAGGTCAATCATGTTTGCTGTATCCTGCGTCGCGGAGTGGCGCGTCGCTTAATCGTCGTAATCACCACCGCCATGGGTGGTGTCCAGATCGCCGAAGCGCGTGTAATTGCCATCGAAGAACAGGCGCACCGTGCCGACGGGGCCGTGACGCTGCTTGCCGATGATCACGTCGGCGGTGTTGTGTACCTGGGCCAGCCGTTCCTGCCATTGCTGGTAACGGTCATTATATTTGTCTTCGCTCTCATCCGGCCGGCGTCCGGGTTCGGCGCGCTCCAGATAATATTGTTCGCGGAAGACGAACATCACCACGTCGGCATCCTGCTCAATGGAGCCGGATTCACGCAGGTCGGACAGCTGGGGGCGCTTATCCTCGCGGCTTTCCACGCTACGCGACAACTGCGACAGCGCGATGACGGGCAGTTCCAGTTCCTTGGCGATGGCCTTCAGGCCACGCGTGATCTCGGAGATTTCCTGCACGCGGTTCTGTTCGCCCCGGCCGGTGCCGCCGCCGCGCAACAGTTGCAGATAGTCGACCACCACCAGACCCAGCCCATGGGTGCGCTTCAGCCGCCGCGCACGGGTGCGCACGGCGGTGATGGACAAGGCCGGCGTGTCATCCACGAAGAAGGGGACACGGGCCAGATACTGGCTGGCCTCGACGAATTTCGGGAAATCGGTGGCGGCGATATCACCCCGGCGGATCTTGTCGCCGGAGACCTCCGCCTGATCGGCCAGGATACGCAAAGCCAACTGCTCGGCCGACATTTCCAGGGAGAAGAAGCCGACCGGCGCCCCCTCCTTGCCGCCGGACAGCATATAGGCCTTGGCGGCATTGAAGGCGATGTTGGTAGCCAGCGCCGTTTTACCCATGGAGGGACGGCCGGCCAGGATCAACAGATCGCTGGGATGCAGGCCACCCAGCTTGCCATCCAGATCGCGCAGGCCCGAGGTGACGCCGGTGACATGGGTGGAACGGCGGAAGGCCGCCTCCGCCGTTTCGATGGCGGCCTTCAGCGCCCGGTCAAAGGGCACGAAATCGCCCTTGATGTCGCCGGTGGCCGCCAGTTCGAACAGCTTCTTTTCCGCCTCTTCGATCTGGTCATTGGCGGCAATGTCGATATCGTGCTTATAGGCCTGATTGACCATCTCCTCGCCCACCTCGATGAGCTGGCGGCGGAGATAGCTGTCATGGATGATGCGGCCGTAATCTTCCACATTATGGACGGTGACGATGGCTGCGGCCAGGCGGGCCAGATATTCCTGGCCGCCAATATCGGCCAGATCGCGGTCCTGCTCGAAAAAGGCCTTCAGCGTGATCGGGTTGGCCACCTGCCCCCGATCAATCATCTTCAAGATCGCCTGGAAAATCTTCTGGTTGGCCGGATCGAAGAAATGTTCCGGGCGCAGAAACTCGCCCACCTTTTCGAAGGCCTTGTTGTTCACCAGAATGGCGCCCAACACAGTCTGCTCCGCCTCCTCATTATGGGGCGGGCTGCGATAGGCGGGCGTGTTGCCGGTGAAGCCGGAAGGGTCGATCAGCTTGGTATCCATGATGGGATGATTTTAGCAGCCCTGCAGGCCAGCCGCTAAACCATCCCATGGCAAGCCCGGTGAAAGCCGGGGACAGTTTGTGGATAAGCTGTGGATAAATAGGATCAGGCGGCATGTATCCGGCGCTGTTCTGCACGTTCGCCGACATAGAGATAATCGCGCGTCAGCGGCACGCTGTCGACCTCCCGGGACAGTTGCATCTGGAAGACCATATGGCCCTGATGGCGGAAGGCACATTCACTCCCGACCAGATAAAATTCCCACATCCGGCAGAAACGCTCATCATAAAGGGCGGCCACCTTGTCGCGGTTGGCCATGAAGCGGCGGCGCCAATGGCGCAGGGTCTGGGCGTAATGCAGCCGCAGAATCTCCACATCCGTCAGCCAGAGACCGGCCCGTTCCACCTGCGGAATGACTTCAGACAGGGCAGGGGAATAGCCGCCGGGGAAGATATATTTGCGCAGCCAGGGATTGGAGGTTTCCGGCCCTTCTGCCCGGCCGATGGAATGCAACAGGGCTACCCCATCCGGGGCCAGCAATGATCGTATTGTCCGGAAGAAGCCCGCATAATGGGGCACGCCGACATGTTCGAACATGCCGACGCTGACGATCCGGTCAAACTGGCCCTGGCATTCCCGGTAATCGCACAGGGCGAATCGCACCCGGTTGGACAGTCCCGCCAGCTCGGCACGCTGGCGGGCCACGGCCAGCTGCTCCTGGGACAGGGTGATGCCCGTCACCTCCACATCGGCCAGTTCCGCCAGGGTCAACGCCATGCCACCCCAGCCACAGCCAATATCCAGCACCTTCTGACCAGGACGCAGCAGCAGCTTTGCCGCGATATGGTGCTTCTTGGCCGCCTGCGCCTCCTCCAGATTCATGTCGGGTTCGGCGAAATAGGCACAGGAATATTGCCGGTCGGCATCCAGGAACAGATCATAAAGCGCGCCGGACAGGTCGTAATGATGGGCCACATTCCGCCGCGACCGGTCCATTGGGTTGCGCTGCTGCCAGAACCGCTGCAACCCGATGCCCAGCCGGCGCAGCCCATCAAAGGGGCCGATCGTGCCGAAACCGGCATTGCGGGTGACCAGATCGATGAAATCATAGAGGCTGCCGCGCACCATCTGCAGCGTGCCATCCATATAGGCTTCACCCGCATAAAGGCCGGGATTGAGGGCCAGTTTCCAGTGCAGCGACGGATCGGTCAGCCGCACGATGATGGTTTCCGCCGCATCGCCCGTGCCGAAAGCGTGCACGCCGCCACGCGCATCCACCACTTCCAGCCGGCCGCTACGGATCAACCGGGAAAGCATCCGGAACAACAGCATGTCGGTTCCCCTGCCGCCGATACCTCGTGACGATAGGGTAATCCCGAAAGGGCCCGGATTGAACCCGGCCCTTCGATGCAGCCAAAAGGGCATAGATCGGCAAGCGCCAAAGAAAAAGGCGGCCTGTCTTTATCGGACGGGCCGCCTTTCGCTTCAGTCAGACAGAAACCGGGGCTATCAGGCCTCGGTTTCTTCCGTGGCTTCGACTTCCTCAGCCACGTCGTCTTCCTCATCCTCGTCGTTGCCGACGACCATGCCGCCACGCTGGGCCTGCACGGTGGCTTCTTCCACCGAGCGGGCAACGTTGACGGTCACGAACACCGACACTTCCGGGTGCAGGACAACCTTGACCTTGAACAGGCCCAGGGTCTTGATCGGGTCGACGATGGCGACCTGAGCACGGGAGATGGTGGTGCCGGCGGCGGTGACGGCATCGGAAACGTCACGCGACGTGACGGAACCGTACAGCACACCCGACTCGGCAGCCTGACGCACCACGACGACGGCCAGACCGTCGACCTTGGTGGCCACCACTTCGGCTTCCTTCTTCAGTTCCAGATTGCGCGCTTCCAGCTGCGCCTTCTGGCCTTCGAAGTAAGCAAGGTTTTCCTTGGTCGCGCGCAGGGCCTTCTTCTTGGGCAGAAGGAAGTTACGGGCATAACCTGCCTTGACCTTCACAACCTGGCCCAGTTGACCCAGCTTTTCGACGCGTTCCAGCAGAATGACGTCCATGGTCTTTTCTCCTGGTTCGCTTACTTCACGATGTACGGCAGAAGAGCCAGGAAGCGGGCGCGCTTGATTGCACGGGCCAGCTCACGCTGCTTCTTCGCCGACACGGCGGTGATACGGGACGGGACGATCTTGCCGCGCTCGGAGATGAAGCGGGACAGCAGCTTGACGTCCTTGTAATCGATCGCCGGCGCATTCGGGCCGGAGAACGGGCAGGTCTTCCGGCGACGGAAGAACGGACGACGGCCACCGCCGCCGGAGCGGGGAGCGCCTGCGGCCGGAGCGGCGCCCTGGGGACGTTCGGCGTTCATGCGCGGTCTCCTTCACCTTCAACAGCGGCGTCACGACGCGGGCCACGGCTCGGACGGTCACCACGATCACCGAATTCACGACGAGGACCACGATCGCCGAAGCCACCGCGCGGGCCACGCTCAGCGC
Organism: Niveispirillum sp. SYP-B3756; assembly: GCF_009495745.1. Lineage (GTDB taxonomy): Bacteria > Pseudomonadota > Alphaproteobacteria > Azospirillales > Azospirillaceae > Niveispirillum. Next base: position 72,410 of record NZ_WIDQ01000001.1, on the reverse strand, counting down.
GCTCGCCCTTGTTGGCCAGCATGGCGGTCTGGCCTTCCTCGATCTTTTCAACCTTAACGGTCATGTAGCGCAGCACGTCTTCGTTGATCGACATGTTGCGTTCCATCTCGGCCACGGCCACGGCAGGCGCGTCCAGACCCAGATAGACATAATGACCCTTGCGGTTCTTCTTGATCCGGTAGGTGAGGGTCTTCAGACCCCACTGCTCGGTCTTCACGACGGAGCCGCCCTGTTCCTTCAGGATGTTGCTGAAGGTTTCGGTCAGGCTCTCGACCTGCGCGGACGAGATGTCCTGGCGGCAGATCAGGATGGTTTCATACAGTGCCATTAAACTCCCCATGGCTATTGATGATCCGCCGCTGAACCAGTTCGGTTAAGAGCCGGAAAACAGCCGCACGGACCTAGCCGATGCCAAGGCAGGACACCGGCGGGGTTACGGAAGCGGGGGACTATACAGCAACTTTCCCCCGGTGCAAGCCGGCTTGCACCTGCTTTCCGGCATGGGCTTGTGCGCTTTTGCGCATGGGGTCAGGGTGCTGGGCGGCGTGCCCAGAGGGCCAGAAATTCCAGGCGCAGCCTCTCGCTCTCTTCCCGTTCAAGGGCTTTGCGCAGCCGCGCAACACGTTCCTGCTCCATCAGGCGGCTGCAGGAAAACCAGAAATCCATATCGGCGATCTTGCCCAGAATGCGGATGCGGCCGGGGCCGGTGTGGGTTTGCGCGGCACTGCCGACCAGCAGGCCGAAACGCAGGCGCCCCATGTCAATCATCTGGATGATGGCGCCTTGATCATCAACGGGGATATAGCGGATGCCGCGCTGTTCCAGGGTGACGCGATAGATGCCGGATGCCGCACCGATGGCCCCGTCGGCCAGCCGCAGCAACGCGTCGACATCGCCTTGGTACGGGTCGTCTGCCCGCCCGACGATAACCAGACTGTCACGCAGCACGGGCAGCAACCAATGGGCAGATTGCTCCCGGTCCGGCAGTCGGGCATTGGCCAGCGCGCAGCTGTCAGGTTCCTGTGTCAGCTGGACCTGCCAGCGTTCCGCGCTGGCAGGGCGCAATTGAAAGCTGACAGAAGCCTGCCGGGCCACTTGAGTCAGCCAGGTTTTCAGTGCCTGAACGCGCCCATCCGCCGGATCGCGGGTCAGCTGCGTGCGGGCAATATAGAGATTGATCGGCGACTGTTCGTGGTCCCCGATCCAGACGCCGTCCAGGGGGCCTGATTTGGCGAAGCCTGGGGATGGGCAGATCGTGGCCAGTGTGATCATAATGATCTGCAGCCAACGGAAGTACCGTCCGGTGCAGTGTCTGTCAGTATGCAGGGTGATGGATTTTTTCCCTTTCATGGCGCGCCGTCATCTTCTGGTCCCAGGCAGGGCATTGTGATTGAACTTTCTATTGTCCGATCCTGACAAGTTCATGAATACTGCTTTGTGAATGCAATAGCATGGCTTTTTGAAGTGCTGTCCGTTCCGGTGACGCAACGATGGTACCTTACCTTAACGTCATAGGGGTTTCCGGCCGGGCAGGCAGGGCTTTGGCTTGACAGGGCGCGGCGCCGCTGTATCAAGGCCCCACTGGATTTACAGCAGGATTTCGCTATGACCCGCGCTTTCGTCTTTCCCGGTCAGGGCAGCCAGGCCGTCGGCATGGGCCGTGAACTGGCGGCGAATTTCGCCGTCGCCAAATCGGTCTTTGATGAGGTGGATGCGGCGCTTGGTCAGAATCTTTCTGCGCTGATGTTTGAGGGGCCGGAAGGCGACCTGACGCTGACGGAGAATGCCCAGCCGGCGCTGATGGCTGTCTCCGTTGCCGTGGCCCGCGTGCTGCAGGCGGAAAAGGGGCTGGACCTGTCCAAGGCCGCCTTTGTCGCCGGGCACAGCCTGGGTGAATATTCGGCCCTGTGCGCGGCCGGTGCCATCAGCCTGTCTGATACGGCCCGCTTGTTGAAGCTGCGCGGCCAGTCCATGCAGAAGGCAGTGCCGGTTGGCGTGGGCGCCATGGCTGCCATTCTGGGGGCTGATCTGGATGCCGCCCGGGAGATCGCGGCGGAAGCGGCGCAGGGCGAGGTCTGCAGCGCTGCCAATGACAATGCGCCGGGTCAGGTGGTGGTTTCAGGCCATAAATCAGCGGTGGAACGCGCCATCAAGATCGCCGCCGAGCGCGGCTTCAAGCGGGCTATCCTGCTGCCCGTCTCTGCCCCCTTCCATTGCCCCCTGATGCAGCCGGCGGCCGATGCCATGGCGGCAGCCCTGGCCGACACGGCGATCCAGTCGCCCGTGGCCCCGCTGGTGGCCAATGTCACCGCCTCGGCGGTGACGGACCCGGAGACCATCCGCCGTTTGCTGGTGGAGCAGGTCACCGGGGCCGTGCGCTGGCGTGAGAGCGTGCTGTTCATGAAGCAACAGGGTGTCACCGAACTGGTGGAACTGGGGTCCGGCAAGGTGCTGGCCGGTCTGGTCAAGCGCATTGATAAGGAACTGGCCGCCATTTCCGTCGGGGCTCCGGCGGATATTGACGCTTTCACCCTGGCCTGATAGCCCGGACCCAACGAATTCCTAAGGAGTACAGGCATGTTCGACCTGATTGGCAAGAAGGCGCTGGTCACCGGCGCCTCGGGCGGTATCGGTGCTGCCATCGCCAAGGTGCTGCACGCCCATGGTGCCACCGTGGCTCTGCATGGCACCAAGGTGGAAGCGCTGAACGCCCTGGCGGCGGAACTGGGGGAGCGGGCCGTTGTGGTGCCGGCCAACCTGTCCGACCCGGCCCAGGTGGAAGAACTGGCCAAGCAGGCCGAGGCCGCGCTTGGTGGTGGCGTTGACATTCTGGTCAATAATGCCGGGCTGACCCGCGACGGGCTGATCCTGCGCATGAAGGATGAGGATTGGCAGTCGGTTATCGATGTCAATCTGACGGCCGGTTTCCGCCTGTCGCGCTCGCTGCTGAAAGGCATGATGAAGCGGCGCTGGGGCCGCATCATCGGCATCACCTCGGTGGTGGGCGTCACCGGCAATCCCGGTCAGGTCAATTATGCCGCCAGCAAGGCTGGCATGATCGGCATGTCCAAGGCGCTGGCCCAGGAAGTGGCCAGCCGCAATGTCACCGTCAATTGCGTGGCTCCCGGCATGATTGCCACGGCCATGACCGACGTGCTGAACGATGCCCAGAAGGAGGCGATGCATAGCCGCATCCCCGCCGGCAAGCTGGGGACGCCAGATGACATTGCCGCCGCGGTTCTGTATCTGGCCAGCAGCGAAGCGGGCTATGTCACCGGCCAGACCTTGCATGTCAATGGCGGCATGGCGATGATCTGATCAGATCGAGGCGGGCAATCGCTTCGACGGATATTTTCTGCCGTGCCCCGCATAATCGGCACCCCTGTCCCTCGCGTGAAAGCTGGTCAGGGGTCGCGGTTCGTGTTAAGTGACGGCACTTTCCCGAACGGCGTCCGGGAAATTCGGGTCTTTAGGGCGTTGCCGCCTGCCCGTTTTTCCGAGCGCCCTTAACGCCAGGCAGAGACTGGTTCCACCGGAAGATCCTGAAAGGTCAAATCAATGAGCGATGTTGCTGAACGCGTGAAGAAGATCGTCATCGAACACCTGGGCGCTGAAGAAGCCAAGGTGACGGAGACGGCCAGCTTCATCGACGATCTGGGCGCTGACAGCCTGGACACGGTCGAGCTGGTGATGGCCTTCGAAGAAGAGTTCGGCATCGAGATCCCGGACGACGCGGCCGAGAAGATCCTGACCGTGAAGGACGCTATCGACTTCATCAGCTCGAAGCAGGCCTGATAAGGGTCGGGGCGGGCCGGCTGGGCGCTGCTTTTCATTCATGGAAAAGCGCGTCGCCGGCCTCGCAACGCCTCAGCGGAAGTCCCATATCCGGGGCTGGGTGCCCCGCCCAAAGGCGCCCTTTTTCCAATAACGTTCGCAGGTCGGACACATGCGCCGCGTTGTCATCACCGGTCTCGGTCTCGTCACCCCGCTGGGGGTGGGCGTGCAGACCAATTGGGATCGCCTGATCGCAGGCCAGTCGGGTATCCGTACCATCCAGGGGTTCGATATTTCGGACCTTCCCTGCAAGATCGCGGGCCAGGTGCCGCGCGGTGATGGCACCGACGGCACGCTGAACCTCGATCTCTTCATTCCGCCCAAGGAACAGAAGAAGATGGACGACTTCATCATGTTCGCCATTGCGGCGGCGGATGAAGCCATCAAGGACAGCGGCTGGAAGCCCAGCACCGAGGAAGAGTTCGAGCGGACCGGCGTGACCGTCGGCTCTGGCATCGGCGGCCTTCCCGGCATTTATGAAACGTCGCTGCTGCTGGCCGAAAAGGGCCCGCGCCGCGTTTCGCCCTTCTTCATCCCTTCCTGCCTGATCAATCTGGCCTCCGGCCATATTTCGATCATGCATGGCTATAAGGGCCCGAACCATGCGGTGGTCACCGCCTGTTCCACGGGTGCCCATTCCATCGGCGACGCCGCGCGCATGATCGCGCTGGACGATGCCGACGTGATGGTGGCCGGCGGGGCGGAGGGTGCCTGCAGCCGTCTGGGCATTGCCGGCTTTGCCGCGGCCCGCGCGCTGTCCACCGCTTATAACGACACGCCTGAAAAGGGCAGCCGCCCCTATGACAAGGGCCGTGACGGTTTCGTCATGGGCGAGGGCGCCGGCGTCGTGGTGCTGGAAGAGCTGGAACACGCCAAGAAGCGTGGCGCCAAGATTTACGGCGAAGTGGTTGGCTACGGCATGTCCGGCGATGCCTATCACATCACCTCCCCGTCGGAAGATGGCAATGGCGGCTTCCGTTCCATGCGTATGGCGCTGAAGCGGGCTGGCCTGAACCCGGACGAGGTGGATTACATCAACGCGCACGGCACCTCCACCCCGCTGGGCGACATGATCGAGCTGGGGGCCGTGAAGCGGCTGTTCGGCAATGATCTGGCCGGTGCCTCCATGTCCTCCACCAAGTCGGCCATTGGCCACCTGCTGGGGGCCGCGGGTGCGGTGGAAGCCATTTACTCCGTGCTGTCGATCCGCGATCAGGTGGTCCCGCCCACCCTGAACCTGGAAAACCCGGATGATGGGACCGAGGGCGCCGATCTGGTGCCCAAGGTGGCGAAGGAACGCAAGGTCCGGGCCGCGCTGTCCAACAGCTTCGGCTTCGGTGGCACCAACGCTTCCCTGGTGTTTAAGGCCTTCCAGTAAGGTCGCCAGCAACGATCAGGGCGGGCCACCATGGCCCGCCCTTTTTGTTTCGGGTCCGGTGCTGACACCCGGCCCTGTTCCAGCCAGAGCCGACCGCTTTGACAGAACCCGATTCCCCTACCCCCAGCACACCCGCCAGAACGCACCGACGGTTTCGTTGGCTGTTATGGTTTGGCGCCCTGCTTTTGCTGCTGCTGGCGGCAGCGGGCGGGGCTGGTCTCTATGGCTGGCAGCGTTACACCGGCCCCGGCCCGCTGGTGGCCGACAAGGCGCTGGTCATCCCGCGCGGCAGCGGTGTCGCCGCCATTTCCCGCCAGCTGGCGGAGGCCGGGATTACCCGCCATCCGCTGGAACTGGCCATTGCCATGCGCCTGCGACGCGACGGGGCGGGGCTGCGGGCTGGCGAATATGCATTCCCGGCCGGCATCAGCCTGAAAGCCGCGATTGAACTGATTCTCAGCGGCAAGACGGTGGTGCGGCGCTTCACCGTGCCGGAGGGTCTCACCTCCTGGCAGATTGTCGAGCTGCTGAAGGCCGATCCGGCCCTGGCGGGTGAGGTGGCGGCGGTGCCGGCGGAAGGCAGTTTGCTGCCTGAGACCTATCACTATTCCTATGGTGATGCGCGGGCTGACCTGTTGGCCCGGATGCAGGCGGACATGGCCAAGGCGCTGGAAAAGCTGTGGGCCGAGCGCGCGCCCGACCTGCCGATCACGTCCAAGGAGCAGGCCGTCATCCTGGCCTCGGTGGTGGAGAAAGAGACGGGCGTGGCGGCAGAGCGCCCCCGCGTGGCCGGTGTCTTCATCAACCGGCTGCGCCAGGGCATGAAGCTGCAATCCGACCCCACCATCATCTATGCCCTGTCGCAGGGCAAGGGCAGCATCGACCGGGCGCTGACCCGCGCCGACTGGAAGCTGAACAGTCCTTATAACACCTACATGGTTGATGGCTTGCCCGCCGGCCCCATCGCCAATCCGGGTTTGTTGTCGCTGCAGGCAGTGCTGAAACCGGAAACCAACCGTTATCTGTACTTCGTTGCCGATGGCACGGGCGGCCACGCCTTTGCGGAGACGCTGGACCAGCATAACCGCAACGTCGCCCAATGGCGCAAGGTGCGTGACGGGGAGTAGTCTATATCTTGATATAGACACACTGTTTTCCATATGCTGGTGACAGCGGCTGGAAGGGGTGTGCCATGGTTCATATTGCCAAGCTGTTCAGCAATGGTGGCAGTCAGGCGGTACGCCTGCCCGCCGCTTATCGCTTTGACGGGGTTTCCGAGGTCTATATCCGGCAAGATCCTGCGACCGGCGATCTCATCCTCTCCCGTCGTCCGCAGGACTGGAGCGGCTTTATTGAAGCGCTCGCCGACACGCCGGTGCCGGATGATTTTCTGATGGAACGTCAGACGGACCCGGCTGCCGTCCGTGATCCGCTTAGCGGCTGGCGTGAATGACCGGCTTTATGCTGGATACCAACATCGTCGGGCATATGGTGCGTGGCCATCCCGTGGTCATGCGGCATGTGACGGCGCTTCCCATGTCGCAACTGTTCCTTTCAGTCGTCACAGAGGCGGAATTGCTTTATGGGCTCGCCAAACGGCCAGAGGCCATAAAACTCCACCGGCTTGTTAGCGAGTTGCTGCTGCGGCTGGACGTATTGCCCTGGGACCATGATGCTGCTGCCACCTACGGCCAGATGCGAGCAGGGCTGGAGGCGCGGGGATTCACTCTTGGCCTTGCCGACCAGATGATCGCGGCCCATGCACTTTCCCGCCGGATGACCTTGATCAGCAATGATCAGGCATTCGGCAGGGTAGAGGGTCTGTTGCTGCAGGACTGGACGATGCCTTAACGCCCCCCAAAAGAAAACGGCGCCGGGGTTGCCCCTGGCGCCGTTGCTCTTTTCAACCCCGTCAGGGCCGGCTGTTACAGCCGGCTCTTGGCAGCGGCAACAACGGCGTCCACCGTGATGCCGAAATGGTTGTACAGTTCCTGATACGGGCCGGATTCGCCAAAGCCCGGCATCCCGATGAAGATGCCATCTTCACCCAGCCAGCGGTCCCAGCCCAGCCGCACCATGGCTTCCACGCCGATGCGCACCGTGCCACGGCCCAGCACTTCGGCCCGGTATTCGTCCGGCTGTTCGGCGAACAGTTCCCAGGACGGCATGGAGACAACGGCGGTGCCGATGCCGGCGGCCTGCAGGCGGTCGCGGGCTTCCACGGCCAGGGCCACTTCCGAACCGGTCGCCAGCAGGGTCACCTTGCGAGCACCTTCGGCTTCGCGCAGCACATAGGCGCCCTTGGCGGTCAGGTTCTCTTCGCTGTAATCCGGGCGCAGGGTTGGCAGGTTCTGGCGGGTCAGCGCCAGAACCGACGGACGGTTGCGGCTGGCCAGCGCGATCTGCCAAGCTTCGGCCGTTTCCACCGCATCACCGGGGCGGAAGACCAGCAGGTTGGGGATGGCGCGCAGCGCGGCCATATGCTCCACCGGCTGGTGGGTCGGGCCATCTTCACCCAGGCCGATGCTGTCATGCGTCATCACATAGATGACGCGGGTCTTCATCAGCGCCGAGAGGCGGATGGCCGGGCGGCAATAGTCGGAGAAGCACAGGAAGGTGCCGGAGAACGGGATCACGCCGCCATGCAGCGCCATACCGTTCATGGCGGCGGCCATGCCATGCTCACGAATGCCGTAATGGATATAGCGGCCGGACCAATTGTCCTTCTGCACGCCCGCCGCACCCTTGGCACGGGTATTGTTGGAACCGGTCAGGTCGGCGGAACCGCCCATCAGTTCCGGCACCAGCGGCACCACAACATCCAGCGTATTGCCGGAAGCCAGACGGGTGGCGATGTTCGGCTTGGTCTCGATCACCGCCTTCTTGTGCGCCAGCAAGGCGGCCTGTGCCTCCACCGGAATTTCACCGGCGATGGCGGCCTTGAAGGCCAGACGCTGTTCGCTGCGGGCCAGACGCTTCACCCAGGCATCGGCCTCGGTGGCACCACGGTTGCCCAGAGCGCGCCACGCATTCAGGATGGGTTCCGGGATCTCGAACGGGGCGTGCGGCCAGTTCAGGTTGGCGCGGGCACCTTCGATCTCCTTGGCACCCAGCGGGGAGCCGTGGGAGGAGGCGGTGTTGGCCTTGGTCGGGGCGCCATAGCCGATGGTGGTGCGGCAGGCGATCAGCGACGGTGCCTCGGTCGTGCGGGCATATTCGATGGCGGCGGCGATGGCCTTGGGATCATGGCCATCAACTTCCTGCACATCCCAGTTATAGGCGCGGAAACGGGCCAGATTGTCATCGCTGAAGGAAACGCTGGTGGCACCGTCGATGCTGATCTTGTTGTCGTCCCACAGCACGATCAGCTTGGACAGGGCCAGATGGCCGGCCAGCGACGCGGCTTCGTGGCTGATGCCTTCCTGCAGGTCACCGTCAGAGGCGATGACATAGGTGAAATGGTTCACCAGATCATCGCCGAAGCGGGAATGCATGATGCGTTCGGCCATGGCCATGCCGACGGCGGTGGCGATGCCCTGGCCCAGCGGGCCGGTTGTGGTCTCAATCCCGCCACCATAGCCATATTCCGGGTGGCCGGCGGTGCGCGAGCCGATCTGGCGGAAGCGCTTCAGTTCCGACAGCGGGAAATCATCATAGCCCGTCAGGTGCAGCAGGCTGTAGAGCAGCATGGAACCATGGCCGGCGGACAGCACGAAACGGTCGCGGTCGGCCCAGCTGGGGCGCTTCGGGTCAAACTTCAGGAACTTGGTAAACAGCACCGTCGCCACATCGGCCATGCCCATCGGCATACCGGGGTGCCCGGACTTGGCGGCTTCCACCGCGTCCATGGAAAGCGCGCGGATGGCGTTGGCGAGATCGGCGTGCGAGACGCCTTCGATCAGATCAGACGGTGCGGAGGACATTGCGCGAAGGGCCTTTCATGGGGGCATCCGCCATGCGTTGGGCGGGTGCCGGCATTGTCTTGAAGCGCGTACCAGCAACAAGCAGGGCTCCAGCCACCCCGATCCGGCGGTTGCAGCCCCATTGGAACGGCGGCAAATTGCGGTAACGACCCTAAAGGGTCAAGGCTCAGCCAAGCATGGCCGCTGTTCAATAGGACATGGCGGGTCGTCGGAATATCAGCGATCTTTCGGCTATGCGACGGGGGCTGTTATTGACGGCAGCCAGCGGCCCCCCTATCGTTCGCCGCAGCGCGAACAAAGCGTCGGCGCTGGTGCTTTTACATGCCCGGCGCTGTTCCCATCGATATTCAGAGAGTTTCGCAATTGGATCGCCTGACCACCGCGTTGCAGCGCCTGGATATGGCCATTGGCCAACTGGACAAGGCCCTGACCAAACGGCTGGAACGGCTGGACAATAGTTCACCCCTGGACAGCACCATGCTGGCCGAATGGACCCGGCTGGAAACGGAGAATGCCCAGCTGACCCTGGAAAGGGATCAGTCGCAGACGACGCTGACAAGCCTGACCGAAGAGAATGCCGGGTTGAAAGACACAGCCGACCGGCTGGCCGGTGAGAAGGATGAGCTTCAGCGGCAGCGCGACCAGTTGGCGCATGAGCTGGGGCAGGCGCAGCAGGCAGCGGCACGCCTGACGGAAGATCATGGCGCCGCCAAGGCTGCCGCCGACCGGCTGGCCGGGGAGAAGGATGAGCTTCAGCGGCGGTGTGACCAATTGGCACAGGAGCTGGAGCAGGCGCAGCAGGCAGAAACGCGGTTGACGGAAGATCACAATGCCTCCAAGGCCGCCGCCGACCGGCTGGTCGGGGAGAAGGAGGAGCTTCAGCGGCGGTGCAACCAGTTGGCGCAGGAGCTGGGGCAGGTACAGCAGGCAGCGATGCGCCTGACGGAAGATCACAATGCCTCCAAGGCCGCCGCCGACCGGCTGGCCGGGGAGAAGGACCAGATCAGGCGGCAACGTGACCAGTTGACCCGCGAACTGGAGCGGGTCCGTGATGGGGAGCGTAAGACGCAGGATCTTGCGCGGGCCGTGAGGGCCCAACTGGATGCTGCGATTACGGGCCTGCAGGGCATGTTGGAGGAAGGTTGAGATGCGGCGGGTCGATTTTACCCTGAATGGGCGCAGCCATTCGCTGAATTGCGAAGATGGGCAGGAAAAGCGGGTCGCGGATTTGGCCGCCTATATCGATTCCCGGATGCGGGAGGTCACAGGCGGTGCCGGCGGCAATGATGTGCAGAACCTGCTGGTCACCTGCATGGTGCTGGCCGATGAGTTGCAGGAGGCGCGGGCCGAGGTGCAGCGGCGGGGCAATGTGGTGACACTGCCGTCCCTGTCGCAGCCGTCCACGCCTGCGCCCGCCCCGGTTTCTCGCCCGGCTGACGATGGCGTGGTGATCGCTGCCGTCGATGGTTTGGCAAAACGTATAGAAGACATTGCAGCGCGGCTCGAACGCCCCTAGATTAGGTATCAGGAAGGCTGGCTGCCTGGTGCGTCAGGCTGCTTTATCCCCGGGGCCGATAATCATTACCTCTGGGGGCTGTCCCTGTCGGCGCCGTGGTGCCGGTATATGGCTCCCACCTGCTTGAGCAGGTCACGAGGGATGGCTTACGCCAACGGCCAAGGTGGCCACCTTCCCCCCGATCCTGTCAAAACGGCCCCGTTATGTGGGGCCGTTTTGCCATCCAGGCCAAGGCACTCCCCATGTCCGACAGCGCCCATCCCGTGGACCCGCAGGCCCTTGCCGAGGAGGTGGAGGCCAGCGTTGCCGCCAAGCGGGAGGCGAGGCGCGCAGCCCGTGCCATCCGGGCCGCCTGCCATACGGCCGCGGCCGATGCGGCCGAACAACTGGCCGGGCGGGTGCGTGATCTGGTGGCGCAGCTTTCCCCCAGCGGTCCCGCCATGGTGGCGGGCTATTGGCCAAAGGGGGATGAGCTGGATTTGCGCCCCACATTGGAGATGCTGGCCCTGGCCGGGCATGGCGTCTGTCTGCCCGTCGTCTCCGGCGTGGCCTGGCCGCTGCTGTTCCGGTTCTGGCGGCCCGGCCATCCGCTGGTGCCGGGATCGTTCCGCATCATGGAACCCATGGCCGATGCGCCGCTGGCCCAGCCTTCCATCGTGCTGGTGCCGCTGCTGGCCTTTGACAAGGACGGCTGGCGGCTGGGCTATGGCGGTGGTTTCTATGACCGCACGCTGGCGGTGCTGCGCGACAGTGCGCCGGTGGTGGCGGTGGGTATCGCCTATGCGGGCCAGGAAGTGCCCAGCGTGCCGCGCGACCCGTATGATCAGCGTCTGGACTGGCTGGTCACAGAAAAGGGGGTGAGCCGGTTCGCCCCCACCCAGTCATAAAAATACCGGCGGTACGAAAGGTACTGTTCTTATGCGTTTGATTTTCCTTGGCGATATTGTCGGCCGCAGCGGGCGGGAAGGGGTGCTGCGGCACCTGCCCACCCTGCGGGAGAAGCTGAAGCCCGATTTCATCGTGGTGAATGGCGAGAACGCCGCCGGCGGCTTCGGCATCACCGACAAGATCGCGCAGGAGCTGTTCGCCGCCGGGGTGGATTGTGTGACCCTGGGCAACCATGCCTGGGATCAGAAGGAATTGCTGTCGCAGATCGACCGCATCCCCCAGCTTGTTCGCCCGATCAACTTCCCCGATGGCACGCCGGGGCGTGGCTATACGGTGCTGCCGGCCAAGAATGGCCGACACAAGGTGATGGTGATCAATGCCATGGGCCGGGTCTTCATGGACCCGCTGGATGATCCGTTCCCGCCGGTGGAAAAGCTGCTGCGAATCCATCAACTGGGCGGGGCCCGCATGGGACCGGCCGGGGTGGATGCCATCATCATGGATTTCCATGGCGAGGCCAGCTCGGAGAAGATGATCATGGGCCATGTGCTGGATGGCCGTACCAGTCTGGTGGTCGGCACCCATTGCCATGTGCCCACCGCCGACCTGCAGATCCTGAATGGCGGCACCGCCTATCAGACGGATGCCGGCATGTGCGGTGACTATGACACGGTCATCGGCATGAAGAAGGAAGCCGCCATCCACAAGATGCTGCGCAAGACCCCTGGCGAGCGTTATTCCCCCGGTGAGAATGACGCGACGGTGAGCGTCTGTGGCGTGTTTGTGGAGACGGATGATCGCACGGGGCTCGCCAAGCGTGCCGAACCGATCCGCATCGGCGGTCGGCTTGGCCAGTCCATGCCGGTATTATAACACCCGTGGTGCCCCCGGCAGGCGGCGCCATTCATCATCGGGCAGCAGGATGTCGATGCGTGCCGGCCCATTCGCCGGCAGCAGCCCTTCCAGTGGAATGACGAAACCGCATTGTCCGTCGCCATGCCCGGCGGCGGCGACATCGGGCCGGGGCAGGGTGGCCAGCGATTCCATCCCTATCCCGTCATTCACCACCAGCCGCAGCCGCACCGGGTTCCCGGTCGGGTCATGGGCCCAGCCATGGGCATGACCATCCTGGACGCCATCGAACCAACCCTGGATGCGGCCCGGTGCCCGGTAATGCAGGGGCAGGCCCTGGAAATCCATATAGAGCGGGCTTTCCGGGCCATCCCGGAAGGCCCGCCAGCGCCGCCGCACTTCATTGGTCGGCATGTAGGGTGTCAGCTTGGCCAGCGTCATGACATCGGCCAGACGGTGCGGCCGTCCGGCCCAGCTCTCCCCACAAGGCGGCGGAAGCTGGCCGGTCAAGGCTGGGGCCAGCCGTTCCAGCAGGTTTACCACGGCGCTCAGGGCCAGATCGGACAGGCTGCGATGGCCGATATTGGCGGGGATGGCAAAGCGCTCCACCGCCAGGATGGGGCCGGAATCGACAGGCAGTTGCATCAGGTGCGCCGTGGCGCCGAAGCTGGCAGCCTCTTCATAAAGGGCCCGATGCAGGGCACCGGAACCGGGATATTCCGGCGGTGCCGGATGTAGATTGACCGCCCCCGCCCCACAACGCGCCAGCAGTGCAGCCGGCACCACCTGCCCAAAGCAGATGGTGATCAGCCGCACCCGCTGGCCTTCCGATGCCGTCAGGGCTGCTTCCAGCCCGGCCAGATCATGCGCCAGGGTAAAGGCAAGATCAGCTCTGGCCGTGGCCAGGATCTGATGGGCGGTTCCGGCCAGATGGGGCGGTGACAATAAGACCAGCACGTCGGGAGACGCGGGCATTGTTGTGACATCCGCCCGAGCCGCATCCATTCAGATCACCCCCCGTTCCTGGGCGAAGCGCACAGCCTCCTCGGCGGCCTTGAACAGGGCTTTGGCCTTGTTCACCGTCTCCTGATATTCGGCTTCCGGGTCGCTGTCGGCCACCACGCCGCCGCCGGCCTGCACATGCATCACCCCGTCCTTCAGCACGGCGGTGCGGAGCGCGATACAGGTATCCATGCTGCCATTGGCGGCAAAATAGCCGATGCAACCGCCATAGATGCCGCGCCGGGTCTTTTCCAGCTCGTCGATGATCTCCATCGCCCGCACCTTCGGTGCACCCGACACCGTACCCGCCGGGAAGCCTGCCACCAGCGCCTCAATCGGCGTGAATTTCGGGTTCAGCTTGCCTTCCACGTTGGAGACGATGTGCATGACATGGGAGTAATATTCGATGGTGTATTTTTCCGTCACCGTCACGGTGCCGGTCTGCGCCACCCGGCCCACATCATTGCGGCCCAGATCCAGCAGCATCAGATGTTCGGCCAACTCCTTGGGATCGGACAGCAGGTCGGCGGCCAGCGCCTTATCCTCCGCCGCATCCTTGCCGCGCCGGCGGGTGCCGGCGATGGGGCGGATGGTGACGGTATCGTCCCGCAGCCGCACCAGGATTTCCGGGCTGGAGCCCACCACCGACAGGTGCCCGAAATCCAGGAAGAACATGAAGGGCGACGGGTTCAGCCGGCGCAGCGCGCGGTAAAGCGCAAAGGGCGGCAGGGCAAAGGGGACGGAGAAACGCTGGCTGGGCACCACCTGGAAGATGTCGCCGGCGCGGATATATTCCTTCGCCTTCTCCACGATGCCGTAATATTCCTGCATCGCCGTGTTGGAGCTGGGGGCGGGCAGCGCCGTCACCTCCAACGTCGTTTCATGCGCAGCGGGAACCGGCCCTTCCAGGTCGGTCACGGTTTCCGCCAGCAGGGCGCGGGCAGCGGCATAGGCATCGGCGGCGGACAGGCTGGCCACCGGCCGCACCGGCGTCACCACCGTCACCACATTTTCAATCCCGTCGAAGATGGCCATGACCGTCGGGCGGATCATGATGCTGTCTTCGACATTCAGCTCATCGGGATTGCTGTCCGGCAGCCGTTCCATCAGCCGGACCATGTCATAGCCCAGATAGCCGAACAGCCCGGCCGACATGGGCGGCAGTTCCGCCGGCAGGTCGATGCGCGATTCGTCCAGCAAGGCGGCCAGCACCTTCAGCGGATCGCCCTGGCAGGGGGTGAAGCTGTCGGGATCGGCCGCCGCGTTGCGGTTGATCTCCGAGCCGGTGCCTCGGCAGCGCCAGATCAGATCCGGCTTCAGTCCGATCAGGGAATAGCGGCCGCGCACCGACCCGCCCGTCACCGATTCCAGCAGGAAGCTGTTGGCGCGACCGCGCCCCAGCTTCAGCATGGCGGAGACAGGCGTGTCCAGGTCGCTGACCAGTCGCGTCCACAGAACCTGGGCCTGGCCGGATTCGTAGGTACGGATAAAGGCGCTTTCGTCGGGGAAGGTGCGCACGGCCGCTTACTCCTGCGGGCGATACATGGTGTCGATGACCGACCGGTTGATGGTGACGCCGTAGCGTGCACGCAGACCAGCCAGATATTGCAGCATCAGGTCCGAGGCCATGGCTTCCGCCATATTGCTGCTCAGCATATTGATGGCTGTGGCAGCCTGCACCAGGGACGGATCGGCGGGGATGATTTCCACCAGCTTGGCCACCACCTGGCCGCTGCTGCTGGCCCCCACCGCAACCGTGTCAGGCTTGGCGGCGAACATGGGTTCAAACAGGCTGGCCGGCAGGGAGAGGTTGGGGCCACCGGCGCGGCGCATCGGCTCACTGCGCTGGACCAGGGCACCGGTGATGCCGGCGGCGGCATCCTTGGGTGTGGCACCGGCGCGCAGCTTCTCCGCCACTTCCTCGGCCTTCTTCTTGGCGGTGGCGGCCTTCTGCTCGGCCTGCCAATCGGCCAGAACCTGGCCCTTGACCTCTGCCAGCGGCTTCAGGGCCGAGGGGGTGACGGCATCGACATGCACGACATAGAAGGCATCATTGCCAGCCTCCGCCACGCTGCCATTCTGGCCTTCGGGCAGGGAGAAGGCGTTGGTCAGAATGGCTTCCGCCGTCGGCAGACCATCGGTCTTCACCACGCCCATCTTGTCCTTGCCCTGGTTATCCACGCCCTCCAGCTTGATGGTGCGGCCACCAAATTCCTTCACGGCGTCGGCCACCGGGGTGCCGTTGGCCAGCGCGTCTTCCAGCTTGGTGGAGGCTTCATAGAGCTTGTCGATGGATTTTTCCTGGCGGACCTTGGTGGTCACCTCATCCTTCACCTCTGCCAGGGTGCGGGTACCGCCGGCCTTGATGGTGCTGACCAGGGCGACGTGGAAACCATAAGGGCTTTCCACCGGACCGGTCACCTTGCCCTGTTCGGCGGTGAAGACCGGCTCGGCCAGTTCCGCCGGCAGGTCGGCCTTCAGCACATCCTCCAGCTTCACGGCTTCCTGTTTGGCGTCCTTGGCCACCTGTTCCAGCGTCTTGCCGCCCTGGATGGCAGCCAGCGCCTTGTCGGCGGCGGCTTTGTCCGGGAAGACGATCTGGGTCAGGCTGCGGCGTTCGGCCGTCACATAATCGGCCTGATGGGCGTCGTAATATTCCTGGCGCTGCTCGTCGCTGACCTGAATTTCCTTGGCCAAGGCCGCCGCTTCGATCAGGCCGACAGTCAGATCACGGTATTCCGGCGCGGTATAACGCACGGCCTTGTCCTGGTGGAACTGGGCCAGCACCGCCTCTTCCGGGGCGGGCGCGTCCGGCATGGCGGTGTTGGGGATGGTCACCAGATCAAAACGCCGCGCCTCTTCCCGATAGCGGAACAGCTGTTCGGCCAGGGTGCGCGGCACATTGGTGCCGGCGGTGATCGCGCCGGCAATATCGCCCTGCGCCAGATCGGCCCGCACCTGCTCGGCAAAACCGTGCTCGGTATAGCCATTCTGCGCCAGCAGCGCGCGCATCAGCGCGGGGTCGAACTGGCCCAGCCCGTTCTTGAAGGCCGGCACCTTGGAAACCATGTCCACCACGGTCTGGTCGCCAATACGGATGCCGGCATCCTCTGCCGCCTTCAGCAGCAGGGTGCGCTGGATCAGCTGTTCCAGGGCTCGGTCCACCAGGCCCAGCTGGCGGGCCTTGGTTTCATTGAAGTCCGGCCCCATCACCTGACGCAGACGGTTGATCTCCGCCTTGAACTCGCGGTCCAGTTCCTGCGGGGTGATGTTGGTATCGCCCACCTTGGCGACACCGGTCTCCACGCCGCGCGTGATGTCGCCGATGCCCCAGACGGCAAAGCTGATGATCAGGACGACGAACAGGATCTTGACGACCCAGGAGCCGGCGGTGCTGCGGATGATCTGGAGCATGGAGGCTGACGCATGGTTTCCGTAAGGAGCGGTGCGCAGGATCGCGCATCCGCCGCCCCGGCATGGGGACCGGGGAGCGCGGCATCATAGGGAAGGGGCACGCCCGCGGCAAGCCTGGGGGAAACATGGGCGTAGCCGATTTGCCTCGCATGGCGTTTCAAGCCCCAGGCTGGTAAACCGGGTGTCACAAAACGGCAAAAGCCGAATAAAGGGGCCGGTCTGCCCGGTCCCCACAATAAGTGAGGATCTTGAAATGACCGATCGTTATCTGATCGCCGGCAATTGGAAGATGCATTGCCGTCGGCAGGACGGCTTTGCCCTGGCCCAGGCGCTGGCGGAGAAGGCGGGGGCTGCCCCGCATCCGCGATTCGACCTGCTGCTCTGCCCGCCGGCCACGCTGCTGGAAACGGTGACCCGCACCGTGGCGGGAAGTGCCGTTCTGGTGGGCGGGCAGGATTGCCATGCCGACGCGCAGGGCGCCCATACCGGCGATATCGCCGCTGAAATGCTGGCTGATCTGGGGGCCCGTTTCGTGATTGTCGGCCATTCGGAGCGCCGGCAGAATCACGGGGAAACCGATGCCCAGGTGCAGGCCAAGGCTGCCGCAGCACTCCGCGCCGGCCTGACCGCCATTGTCTGCGTGGGCGAGACGGAGCCGGAGCGCGATGCCGGGCAGGCGGGATCGGTGGTGATTGCCCATGTCAGGGGCTCCATCCCCGCTGGGGCCAATGCCGATAATCTGGTGGTGGCCTATGAGCCGCTCTGGGCCATCGGCACCGGCCGTACCCCGACAATTGCCGACATTGCAGCCATGCACGCGACCATTCGACGGACCCTGGCGGACCTGGTGGAGCAGCCAGAGAGGGTGCGCATTCTCTATGGTGGCTCGGTCAAGGCCAGCAATGCCGCCGAAATCCTGGGCGTGGCCGATGTGGATGGCGCCCTGGTTGGCGGTGCCAGCCTGCAGGCGGATGCGTTCTGGTCCATCGCGCAATCCTGCCTGTGACACTTCGCTCTGGCATGTCGCGGCGTGAGCGGTTAAACAGGCGGCGAGTTTCATGACGTTGCAGCGCCGGCTGCTCCCCCTAGGGGGCGGCCGGCCGCTTCTATGGGCGCACGGTGCGTTTGCGTCATGATGGAAATGTCTCTGGGGAATTGCGGATGCAAACGGTAGTCCTGGTGGTGCATCTGCTGATCACGGTCGCGTTGATCGGCGTTGTACTGGTGCAGAAGTCCGAGGGCGGTGGCCTGGGGATTGGGGGCGGCACGATGGGCGGTTTCATGACCGCCCGCGGCAGCGCCAATCTGCTGACCCGCACCACCGCCATTCTGGCGGCGGTTTTTTTCTGCACCAGCCTGATCCTGGCGATCATGGCCGGCACCAAGGGTGGCAGCAGCAGCATGTTTGACCGTCTGCCGGCGCCCGCCGCTGAGCAGCCGGCCAGCCCCGCGCCCGCCGCCCCGGCGCAGCCCACGGTTCCCGTCGGCCAGTAAGGCCGGCGCCACCCGCGTGGCTTTAGCCTGACGGATAGGTGAAGAGGCGGCGCAAATGCCGCCTCTTTCCGTTAGGGCATGAATATGGTGGAGTACGGGGCATACGGCCCCGGATGATCAATTTATTGGGCCGTTCGGCCCGTTCCCGGATTGCGGATGGGCCATCACGGCCCAGGACCATCGGCACGGACGTAAGGTTAGGGTTCCATGACGCGCTTCATCTTCATCACCGGCGGTGTGGTTTCGTCCCTTGGCAAGGGCTTGGCTTCCGCGGCACTCGGCGCGCTGCTGCAGGCGCGCGGCTATAAGGTCCGCCTGCGCAAGCTGGACCCGTACCTGAATGTCGATCCCGGCACCATGAGCCCCTATCAGCATGGCGAAGTGTTCGTCACCGATGACGGTGCCGAAACCGACCTGGATCTGGGCCATTACGAGCGCTTTACCGGCGTTCACGCCACCAAGTCCGATAATATCACCACCGGCCGCATCTATTCCAACGTGCTGGCCAAGGAACGCCGGGGTGACTATCTGGGCGCCACGGTGCAGGTGATTCCACACATCACTGATGCCATCAAGGATTTCATCGCCGCCGATCTGGATGGCGAGGATTTCGTGCTGTGCGAGGTGGGTGGCACCGTTGGCGACATTGAATCGCTGCCCTTCCTGGAAGCCATCCGCCAGTTCGGCAATGATTACGGCCCCGACAAGGTGCTGTTCTGCCATGTCACCCTGGTGCCCTATATTCCGGCGGCGGGCGAGCTGAAGACCAAGCCGACCCAGCATTCCGTGAAGGAACTGCTGTCCGTCGGTATCCAGCCACAGATGCTGCTCTGCCGTGCCGACCGCGACATTCCGGAGAATGAGCGGCGCAAGATCGCCCAGTTCTGCAATATCCAGAAGGAGCGGGTGATCGCGGCCCTGGATGTGGACAATATCTATCAGGTGCCGATCTCCTATCACGAGCAGGGGTTCGACAATCAGGTGCTGAAATATTTCGGTATGCCCTGCGAGGGCACGCCGGACCTGTCGCGCTGGGAAGAGATTGTCCGCCGGGTGCGTAACCCGGAAGGTACTGTCACCATCGCCGTGGTGGGCAAATATACCAGCCTGCTGGATGCCTATAAGTCGCTGGGCGAGGCGCTGACCCATGGCGGTATCGCCAATCATGTAAAGGTGAAACTGGACTGGATCGACGCCGAAATCTTCGAGAGCGGCGAGGCCATCCAGCGGCTGGAACATGTGCACGGCATCCTGGTGCCCGGCGGTTTCGGGGAGCGCGGGACGGAAGGCAAGATCCGCGCGGCCCAGTTCGCCCGCGAGCACAATATCCCCTATTTCGGCATCTGCTTTGGGATGCAGATGGCGGTGATCGAGGCGGCGCGCCATATGGCCGGCCTGCCCAACGCTGGCTCCACCGAATTCGGCAAGCCTGACCCGGCCGTTGTCGGCCTGATGACGGAATGGGTACAGGGCAACCAGTTGGTCAAGCGCCAGGAAGGCGGCGATCTGGGCGGTACCATGCGCCTGGGCAGCTATAATTGCCACCTGACGGCCGGTTCCAAGGTGCGGGAAATCTACGGTGCTGATGATATCATTGAGCGCCATCGCCACCGTTATGAAGTGAACATCAATTTCCGCGAACAGCTGGAAAAGTCGGGCCTGACCTTCTCCGGCCTGTCGCCGGACGGCATTCTGCCGGAGATCGTGGAGCTGCCGAATCACCCCTGGTATATCGGCGTGCAGTTCCACCCGGAACTGAAGTCCAAGCCGTTCGACCCGCACCCGCTGTTCACCAGCTTCATCGCCGCCGCCATCGCGCAGACCCGGTTGGTTTGAGGTTGTTGCGTTGATACAGAACAAACAGCCGGGGAGAGGGAGACCTTTCCCCGGCTGTCTGGTTTTCGGCTCCCTGCTTTCCCATATCGGGTTCAAAGGAGATTTTCCATGAACCGCACCGTCAAAGTCGGCCCGCTTTCCATTGCGAATGACAAGCCCTTCGTGCTGATCGCCGGCCCCTGCCAGCTTGAATCGCGCGACCATGCCATGACCATGGCGGCGGCCTTGGCGGAGCTGACGGGGAAGCTGGGGATCGGCCTGATCTATAAAACCAGCTTCGACAAAGCCAACCGTACGTCGGTTTCCGCGCAGCGCGGTCTGGGCATGGACAAGTCCCTGCCGATCCTGGCGGAAATCCGGGAGAAGTTCGGTTGCCCTGTCCTGACCGACATCCACAGCGCCGATCAGTGCGCGCCGGTGGCGGAAGCCGTCGATGTGCTGCAGATCCCGGCCTTCCTCTGCCGCCAGACCGACCTGCTGCTGGCCGCCGGCGAAACGGGCAAGCCGATCAATGTGAAGAAAGGCCAGTTCCTGGCGCCCTGGGACATGAAGAATGTCGCCGCCAAGATCGCGTCGACCGGCAACCATAATGTGCTGCTGTGCGAGCGTGGGGCCAGCTTCGGCTATAACACCCTGGTCAGCGATATGCGCTCCCTGCCGATCATGGCGCAGACGGGCTATCCGGTGGTGTTCGATGCCACCCATTCCGTGCAGCAGCCGGGCGGGCAGGGCACCAGCAGCGGCGGCCAGCGGGAATTCGTACCGGTGCTGGCCCGCGCCGCCATCGCCATCGGCGTTGCGGCAGTGTTCATGGAAACCCACGAGAACCCCGATGGCGCCCCCAGCGACGGCCCCAATATGGTGCCGCTGGACCAGATGGAAGGGGTGCTTTCCACGCTGCTGGCCTTTGACCGCATCGCCAAGGCGAACCCGGTTCACATCTGATTTTTATCCGGCAAAGGGAATGTGACCTTCCGCTGCTTTGACAAAGCATCCGCCTTCGTCTCTACCATGGGCCGAAAATAAAAGGTCCGGGCATGTGACCCGGCCCATGGTTTGAGGAATCCAGCGCCTATGTCCATACCGCCGCTTGGCCCCCGCTGTGACCAGCGGGGTGGCCCTATTTCGCGTTTCATCGGCCGTGTTGCCCTGCGTCTGCTGGGCTGGCGGGTGTCTGGGGCTTATCCGAACCTGGAAAAGTTCGTCACCATCGGGGCGCCCCACAGCTCCAACTATGATTTCATCCTGGCCATGGCGGCCATTCTGGCCCTTGATCTGCGCATCCGGATCATGGGCAAGCACACCCTTTTCAAGGGGCCGCTGGCCCCGATCATGCGCTGGTGCGATGTGCTGCCAGTGGATCGGCGGGCGGCCCATGGCGCGGTGGGGGAATGCGTGGGGGCCATCAAGGCAGCTGACCGCATGGTGGTCGGCATCGCGCCAGAGGGTACGCGGATGCCCAAAGAGGGGGCAGGGTGGAAGACCGGCTTCTGGCATATTGCGCGGCAGGCCGGCGTTCCGATCATACCTGTCGCGCTGGATTATGCGACGCGCACGATCCGTATCGGCAATGCGGTGGAGACGACCGAGAGCCTGGAGGCAGATTTTGCCAAGCTTTCCGCCTTCTATGGTGGGGTAAAGGGTGCGCGGCGGCAACTGCCGGTCAGCATTCCCATCGGTGGGAACGGGCGGGCACAAAAGCCGGTTCCTTGAAAGCGTCGCTTGTCTGCGGATGGCTTCTGGCGGTATCCCCTTGACCCTGTAAGCACCCGTCACGGGTACACGGCATTTCTGCCCACGGAAGAGAGAGGCACCATGTCCGCCATCATCGACATTCACGCGCGTGAAATCCTGGACAGCCGCGGCAACCCGACCGTTGAGGTCGAGGTTCGGCTGGAATCGGGGGCCTTCGGGCGCGCCGCCGTGCCGTCGGGCGCCTCCACCGGCGCGCATGAGGCGGTGGAACTGCGCGACGGTGACAAGTCGCGTTATCTGGGCAAGGGCGTGCAGCGCGCCGTCGAAGCCGTGAATGGCGAGATTTTCGACACGCTGGCAGGATTGGAATCGACCGATCAGGTCGCCATCGATCAGGCTATGATTGATCTGGACGGCACGCCCAATAAGGCCCGCCTGGGTGCCAACGCCATTCTGGGCGTGTCGCTGGCCGTGGCCAAGGCTTCCGCCGATGAACTGGACCTGCCGCTGTACCGCTATGTCGGTGGCGCCAATGCCCGCATCCTGCCGGTGCCAATGATGAACATCATCAATGGCGGCGCCCATGCCGACAACCCGATCGACATTCAGGAATTCATGATCATGCCGGTGGGCGCCGAAACGGTGACCGACGGCATCCGGGTGGGCGCGGAAATCTTCCACGCCCTGAAGAAGAAGCTGAAGGCCGCCGGCCACAATACCGCCGTGGGTGACGAAGGCGGCTTCGCCCCCAACCTGTCGTCGGCCACCGAAGCGCTGGACTTCATCGTCGCCGCCATTGCCGACGCCGGTTACACGGCCGGTGAGAATGTGCTGCTGGCGCTGGACGCGGCCTCGACCGAGTTCTTCAAGAACGGCAAGTACGAGCTGGAAGGCGAGGGCAAGAGCCTGACCCCGGCGGAAATGGTCGCCTATTGGGCCGATCTGGTTTCCAAGTACCCGATCGTTTCCATTGAAGACGGCATGGCCGAAGATGATTGGGATGGCTGGAAGCTGCTGACCGACACCATCGGTTCCAAGGTGCAGCTGGTCGGCGACGATCTGTTCGTTACCAACCCGGCCCGCCTGAGCGACGGCATCAAGAAGGGTGTGGGCAATTCCATCCTGGTGAAGGTCAACCAGATCGGCACCCTGACGGAAACGCTGGAAGCCGTGCGCATCGCCCAGAATGCCGGCTATACCGCCGTTCTGTCTCACCGTTCCGGCGAGACCGAGGACAGCACCATTGCCGATCTGGCCGTGGCCACCAATTGCGGTCAGATCAAGACCGGTTCCCTGTCCCGTTCGGACCGGATTGCCAAGTACAACCAGCTGATCCGTATCGAGGAAGGTCTGGGCGGCGCTGCTGTCTATCCCGGTCGCGATGCGCTGAAGCGCGGTTGATTTTTGATAGCAAAAGTCGGTTTCGTTTGAATTGAAGAGACCATCCAAATTTCTGGATGGTCTCTTTTTTACAGTTGCTCGGCGGCTTTCAGGGTAGTACCTCGTTCTGCTGCCTGATCCTTAAATTGTACATTTAACTACACGAACATAATTACCAAGAGTCTTGGATCGTGACTTGGGGTAATTGCCAAGCCTCCTCAAGTGTTGGGCGGTGGTATCCGTTGCCTTGCTCATGCGGGTGGGCGGTCGCTTTATCTTTTGCTGAACGCGCCTACCACGTGCGCAACGACCTATGGGCAGGCTGAACTGCTTGTAAGCATCTTGCATTTTTGGTAGAATGACTACCTGAAGTAATAAATTTTCATGATGGTGTTTGTTCCTGTTTTATTTTTCTATGGAAATCAACTATTTTGAAAATTAGGTCGATCAAGGGAGTCCCTACTTGTTTGGTGTGCGACAGCGGCGTTGATCGGCGAAGATAATATTCGAAAAATATTCTATGAATGAGGGTGTGGTCATGGCTACGGAACGTCACGCAAAGAAAGTGGCCTTTTTGACTCCGGCAGATCCTGAATCTGTGCGCACATGGAGTGGGATTCCCTATTACAGTCTAAAAGCTCTTCGCGATGTTTTTGCTGATGTTCGTTGTTTCCCGTGCCCGATAGCACATAACGCACGACGTGTTATTCAGCGATTAGCAACGCCATTCGGAATAGATATTTCTCGCGAGCCATTGATATCGACTTTATATGCCGCAGAGATCAATGGCAGGCTGCGTCGGTACGATCCGGACCTGATTATTGGGGTGTCGTCGTCCTTGCAATTGTACCATAGGCTGCTTGATGTGCCGACGATTTACGTCGCTGATGCGGTCTATGCTGGCATTGTTGATTACTATCCGCCAGTAGGTAATAGGAAGACACATAATAGGACGCGGTTGATGGGAGATGTTCAAGAGCGCACGGCGCTTAATAATAGCGATGCTGTAGTTTTATGCAGCGATTGGGCTGCCAAGGCAGCTCACCAGTATTACGGGGTACCTGAAAGTAAAATAAATGTAGTCCCTTTTGGGGCTAATATGTCGGGGGATGTTGATCCTGCCTTTGATCGGCAGACGGAGGTTTGTCGCCTGCTCTTTGTCGGGGTTGATTGGGAGCGAAAAGGCGGTCCGCTTGTTCATCAAGCCACGGAGCTGTTACGAAGCCGCGGAATAGATGTCGAGCTGCACATAGTCGGCTGCAGAGCGCCCATCCCAGAAGCCAAGTATGTTTTTCAGCACGGATTTTTGCGGAAGAGCGACCCTGCGGACTATGCGCGCCTTCAAGGATTGTTTCGTAGTAGCTCGCTGTTTTTTATGCCCAGCCAGCAGGAGGCGTTTGGTATCGTCTTTGCCGAGGCGAGCGCCTTTGGTCTTCCGTCTGTTGCTTCGGCTACCGGTGGGGTGCCCTCAGCTGTACGGCATGGCGTTAACGGTTTTCTCTTGCCTGAAGGGGCAGAAGCTGAGGCTTATGCAGATTTGATTGGTGATTTATGGAATGATCGCGAGCGATATAAGCTGCTGCAACGAGAAAGTTGGGGGCTTTATCAGCGCGAACTTAACTGGACGGCATGGGCCTCGCGAACCGCCGATATCAGTGACAGGTTGTTTCGCTGACCAAAGCACAAAGGGGGCATTTCTGCTTTTGTCACGAAATTCCATTTGACCCTTTGTTCGGCCCTGTGATTCCATCTCTGCCATGTCGATGCTCTACACACTCCGCAAAGCCGCCATCCGTGCCCTCCGCCAGATCGTGGGGCCGCTGGTTGGCGTCTGCGTGGTCGGCTATTTCGCCTATCACACCGTGCATGGTGATCGCGGGCTGGTGGCGCTGACGCGCCTGCAGGATCAGGTCGCCGAAGCCAGCGCCTCCCTGGCGCAGGTGAGCGCGGAGAAGCAGGAGATGGAGCGCCGCGCCGACATGCTGCGCCGGGACAATCTGGACCCTGATCTGCTGGAAGAACGGGCGCGTGCCGTACTCAACTATTCTCACCCGGATGAGTTGATCATCCTGCTTCCGCGACGTGCTGCCACGCAATCCACGCAGGGCACGCCGGAACCGGCCCGTTCTGCCCCCGACCAAGGTCGGTAAGTGGCTGATATCAGGCGAATTAGCCGGATTTAGGTTAAGGCTAAATTTCTCAAATAAAACAGTATATTGCAGCGCACACGTGCTTGCTATCAGCGGCGATGGGGGTTACCTGTTGTTTCGCAGACGCAATGCGAATGGCGTATTGCGCCCCATCTCATTTCTGGGAGGAGCCAGTGGCAGTCACGAAGCGCCGCACCACCCGTTCAGCGGCCCCCGAAGCCCCGACCCTGCCGAGCAAGGAAGATCTTGTTCGCTACTACCGCGAAATGCTGCTGATCCGCCGTTTCGAAGAAAAGGCGGGCCAGCTTTACGGCATGGGCCTGATCGGTGGTTTCTGCCACCTCTATATCGGCCAGGAAGCGGTTGTCGTCGGTATCCAGTCCTGCATGACCCCTGCCGACAGCGTCATCACCAGCTACCGTGACCATGGCCATATGCTGGCCTGCGGCATGGAAGCCAGGGGCGTGATGGCGGAGCTGACCGGCCGTGCCGGCGGCTACTCCAAGGGCAAGGGCGGCTCCATGCACATGTTCAGCCGCGAGAAGAAATTCTACGGCGGCCATGGCATCGTTGCCGCACAGGTGCCGATCGGCGCCGGCCTGGGCTTTGCCCACAAATATCTGAACAATGGCGGCTTCAACGCCTGCTATATGGGCGATGGCGCCATCAACCAGGGCCAGGTCTATGAGACCTTCAACATGGCCGCCCTGTGGAAGCTGCCGACCCTGTTCGTGATCGAGAACAACAAGTACGCCATGGGCACCGCCCAGGCCCGCGCTTCCGCTGGTGAGCTGTTTGAGCGCGGCAGCGCCTATGGCATTCCGGGCAAGCAGGTGAACGGCATGGATGTGCTGGAAGTCCGCGCCGCCGCCCATGAGGCCATCGAATATATCCGCGCCGGCAACGGCCCGGTGATCCTGGAAATGCAGACCTACCGCTATCGCGGCCACTCCATGTCCGATCCGGCCAAGTACCGGACGAAGGAAGAGGTCAACAAGATGCGGTCAGAGAGCGATCCGATCGACAACCTCAAGAAGCTGCTGCTCGAACAGGGCTATGCTGACGAGGAAAGCCTGAAGATCGTCGATCGTGAGGTGAAGGATATCGTCACCGAGGCGGCCGATTTCGCCACCACCAGCCCCGAGCCCGATCCGTCCGAACTGTGGACGGATGTTCTCGTGGAAGCCTGAAATCTGCCGTCACCGGAGGATAGAATATGCCCGTACAGGTCCTGATGCCGGCCCTGTCGCCGACCATGACGGAAGGCAAGCTGGCCAAGTGGTTGAAGAAGGAAGGCGACACCGTGAAGAGCGGTGACGTCCTGGCCGAGATTGAAACCGACAAGGCGACCATGGAAGTGGAAGCCGTCGATGAAGGCACGCTGCTGAAGATCCTGGTGCCGGAAGGCACGGAAAACGTTGCCGTGAACACCCCCATCGCCAGCATCGGCGAAGAGGGTGAAAGCGCCGACGCCGCTCCCGCCCCGGCCCCGGTGGCCGCCAAGCCCGCTGAAACGGCAGCACCGGCGCCTGCCGCTGCACCCGCCCCGGTGCCGGCCCAGGCCAAGAGCCCGGCCAGCGACGAGGATCGCTTCTTCAAGGAGGTCAAGACCCAGACCGTCCGTGAAGCCCTGCGTGATGCCATGGCCGAGGAAATGCGCGGTGACGAAACCGTGCTGCTGATGGGTGAAGAGGTCGCCGAATACCAGGGCGCCTATAAGATCTCTCAGGGGCTGCTGCAGGAATTCGGCGCCAAGCGCGTGATTGATACCCCGATCACCGAGCATGGTTTTACCGGTCTGGCCGTGGGTGCGGCGTTCGGCGGTCTGCGCCCGATCGTGGAGTTCATGACCATGAACTTCTCGATGCAGGCCATCGACCACATCATCAACTCTGCCGCCAAGACGCTGTACATGTCTGGCGGTCAGATGGGCTGCCCCATCGTGTTCCGCGGCCCCAACGGTGCTGCTGCCCGCGTGGGTGCCCAGCACAGCCAGTGCTATGCCTCCTGGTACGCCCACGTGCCCGGCCTGAAGGTTCTGGCCCCCTACAGCGCGGCCGACGCCAAGGGACTGCTGCGCGCCGCCATCCGTGACCCGAACCCGGTCGTGTTCCTGGAGAATGAGATTCTCTATGGTCACAGCTTTGACGTGCCGACCGATCCGGACTTCATCCTGCCCATCGGCAAGGCGAAGATCGAGCGCGCCGGCACCGACGTGACCATCGTCGCCTACTCCATCTGCGTTGGCCATGCCCTGGCCGCCGCAGAGAAGCTGGCGGCCGAAGGGATCAGCGCGGAGGTGATCAACCTGCGCTCCATCCGTCCGCTGGATGTCGACACCATCGTCGAGAGCGTGAAGAAGACCAACCGTCTGGTCTCCGTTGAGGAAAGCTGGCCGTTCGCGGGCATCGGTTCCGAAATGGCCGCTGTCATGATGGAACACGCCTTCGATTATCTGGATGCGCCGGTGGTCCGCGTCTGCGCCAAGGATGTGCCGCTGCCCTATGCGGCAAATCTGGAGAAGCTGGCCCTGCCGCAGCCCGACGATGTCGTGGCCGCCGTCAAGTCCGTCACCTACCGCAAATAAGGCAGAGGGAGGCTTTAAGATGCCCGTTGATATCCTGATGCCCGCGCTGTCGCCGACCATGACGGAAGGCAAGCTGGCGAAGTGGGTGAAAAAAGAAGGCGATAAGGTCAAGTCCGGCGACGTGCTGGCCGAGATTGAAACCGACAAGGCCACCATGGAAGTGGAGGCCGTGGACGAGGGCACGCTGGGCAAGATCCTGGTCGCCGAAGGGACCGAGGGCGTGGCGGTGAATACCCGCATCGCCATCATCCTGGAAGATGGCGAGGATGCATCCGCCCTGTCCGCCGCCCCCAAGGCCGCTGCCGTCCCGGCTGCTGCTGCTCCCGCCGCTGCCGCTGCCCCGGCCCCGGTTGCTGCCGCCCCGGCAGCCCCGGCGGCGGCTGCCTCTGGTGATCGCGTCTTCGCCAGCCCGCTGGCCCGCCGTCTGGCGTCCCAGGGTGGTCTGGACCTGAAGGCCGTGGCCGGTACCGGCCCGCATGGCCGTATCGTCAAGGCTGATGTGGAAGCAGCCCTGAAGGGTGGTGCGCCCAAGGCCGCTGCGGCACCCGCCGCCGCTGCCCCGGTCGCCGCCGCCCCGGTGGCAGCCCCGGCCCCCGTGGCCGCTGCACCGAAGGGTGTGGATGCCAAGGCGCTCGCCGACAAGCTGGGCATGAAGTACAAGGTTCTGCCCAACAGCGGGATGCGCAAGACCATCGCCAAGCGCCTGACCGAAGCTTGGCAGACCATCCCGCACTTTGGTTTGGCTGTTGATTGCGAGATCGACAACCTGCTGAAGCTGCGCGCCGAACTGAACGCGAAGTCGGGGGAGAAGATCTCCGTCAACGATTTCGTGGTCAAGGCGGTGGCCATCGCGCTGGCTCGCTTCCCGGCGGCCAACGTGTCCTGGCACGAGGATGGCATTCTTCAGTATGAGAATGTCGACGTCTCCGTCGCCGTTTCCACCGATGGCGGTCTGATCACCCCCATCGTGAAGAACGCCGACCGCAAGGGCCTGGCCACCATCTCCGCCGAGGTCAAGGAACTGGCGAAGAAGGCCAAGGAAGGCAAGCTGAAGCCGGAAGAATTCCAGGGCGGCACCTTCTCTGTGTCCAACCTGGGCATGTTTGGCATCAAGAGCTTCACCTCCATCATCAACCCGCCGCAGAGCTGCATTCTGTCGGTCGGTGCGGGTGAGAAGCGCCCCGTGGTCAAGGGTGACGCGCTGGCCATTGCCACCGTCATGTCCTTGAACCTGACCGTCGACCATCGTTCGGTCGATGGCGCCGTGGGTGCGGAGTTCCTGAAGCTGCTGAAGGGCCTGATCGAAGACCCGATCACCCTGATGCTGTGATGTGGATGGGGTGGGGGCCGCCGGCTCCCGCCCCGCTCCTTGTGCCGGGGGATGGGTGTTCGTGCCATCTTCAGCACGCTGCGACAGAACCCGCGAAGGTACGTGATGGCGTCGGAGTTGTTACGCAATATACGGCGCAACCCGCTCGGTCGGGCGCTGATCGCCTTGTTCAATCACGATATCAAGGCAAGGCTGCCTGATGTCAGATTTCCCGTTTATCTGCAGCTTTCCCGTAACATCAATGAGTTGATGGGACGGGATGGTGGGAGCGAAAAACGGGAGCGCGCCCACCTGCGTGAGGTTGCGTCGCTGGAAAAGGCCAGGGTTTTTTGGGACGTCGGGGCCAATATCGGGCAATATTCGTGGGAGTTGAAATCGCTCAACCCCACTATGAAATGTTGTCTGTTTGAGCCAGACCCCCGTAACGCCCAGACAATTTCCCGTACTATTGCGACTGCCGGATTGACCGACTGCCAACTTTTTACATTTGCCTTGTCGAACCAGAATGGCGAAACGATTTTTTATCAAGATCAGGTAACCGGCAAAACCGGATCGATTGCCGAGCCCGCGCGGGTGAACAGTTACAGTCAGGTCCAGTTTGGTCTGCAACCCCTGGAACTGCGTGTTCAAACGCGGCGCGCGGATGATCTGCTGCCGGAATTGGCGCCCCCCGATATCCTGAAGGTGGACGTGGAGGGGGCGGAGCAGATTGTACTCGACGGCGCGTGGGCGTTGATCGCGCGTTACCGGCCGGCTCTGTTGATTGAGATATTGAAAGAAAACGCGCCTGCCATCTCCGCCCGCTTGGAAGGATTTGGCTATCAATTGCTTGATGCCGTGACTTTAGCCCCGGCGCATGGCCAGAGTTTCAATATCCTGGCCTTGCATCGTGAAAGACACGCCTATTCCCTCACTACATTTGCCTCCCGGCAGGGATCCACCGGGTAACCCACCGAGTGTCAACGTCAATATGAGACCGGTGCCGAAATTATGGCGCCATGGCTTGCAGCCGATCAGGAGAGTGATCCATGTCCGAGAATAAATTCGACCTCATCGTCATCGGTGCCGGCCCCGGCGGCTATGTCGCCGCCATCCGCGCCGCCCAGTTGGGCATGAAGACCGCCGTGGTGGAGCGTGAGCATCTGGGCGGCATCTGCCTGAATTGGGGCTGCATCCCGACCAAGGCGCTGCTGCGCTCTGCGGAGATCGCGCATTACATCCAGCATTCCCAGGCTTACGGCATCAAGGTCGAAGGCAAGGTGACGCTGGATGTGGAAGCCATCGTCAAGCGCTCGCGCGGCGTGGCCAACCAGCTTTCCGCTGGCGTCAAGGGCCTGCTGAAGAAGAACAAGGTCACCGTCCTGGACGGCTCGGCCAAGCTGCTGGGCAAGGGCAAGATCGCCGTCACCGCCAAGGATGGCAAGGCGACCGACGCCGAGGCCAAGCACATCATCATCGCCACCGGCGCCCGCGCCCGCGTGCTGCCGGGCCTGGAGCCCGATGGCAAGCTGGTCTGGACCTACAAGGAAGCCATGGTGCCGACCGCCACGCCGAAGTCGATGCTGGTCATCGGTACGGGTGCCATCGGTGTGGAATTTGCCTGCTTCTACAAGGCCATGGGCGTTGATGTGACCCTGGTGGAGGTGCTGGACCGCATCCTGCCGGTGGAAGACGAGGAAATCAGCGGGCTGGCCGCCAAGGCCTTCACCAAGCAGGGCCTCAAGATCAAGACCGGTGCCAAGGTCGTGAAGCTGGATCGCCATGCCGACAGCGTGACGGCCCATATTGATGTCGCCGGCAAGGTGGAGACGGTCACGGTTGACCGCATCATCTCCGCCGTTGGCATCGTCGCCAACACTGAAGGGCTGGGCCTGGAAAATACCAAGGTCAAGCTGGACCGTGGCCACATCGTCAATGACGGCTATGGCCGCACGGATGAGCCGGGTGTCTATGCCATCGGTGACGTGGCCGGTGCCCCCTGGCTGGCACACAAGGCCAGCCATGAAGGCATCATCTGCGTGGAGAAGATTGCCGGCCTGCCGCATGTCCACACGATGGACAAGTCCAACATCCCCGGCTGCACCTATTCCTTCCCGCAGGTCGCCTCTGTCGGCCTGACGGAAGCGAAGGCCAAGGCCGCCGGGCATGAGGTCAAGGTCGGTCGCTTCCCCTTCATCGGCAATGGCAAGGCCATCGCACTGGGTGAACCGGAAGGTCTGGTCAAGACCGTGTTTGACGCCAAGACCGGCGAGCTGCTGGGGGCCCATATGATCGGTGCGGAAGTGACCGAGCTGATCCAGGGCTACACCATCGGCAAGACGGCGGAACTGACGGAAGCCGAGTTCATGCACACCGTCTTCCCGCACCCGACGCTGTCGGAAATGATGCATGAATCGGTGCTGGCTGCCTATGGCCGCGCCATCCATTACTGATCGGCGCGTCTGGCGTGATGTTGAAAGGGCGGCCCTGGTGGCCGCCCTTTTTCATGATGGCAGCATCAATCCCGTATCGGGCTGGTGACGACATCCGCTGTCGTGCTGACGGCGCTTGCCGTCACATCCACGGCTGTTCCCACCACAGTGCCGGTGACAGATGCGGCGGTTCCGACAACAGAACAGGCGGATAAGAAAAGCAGGGCGATCATCCCCAGAACATATCCCATGATCCGCATGACGGTCCCCGGTGCTGGCTGGAAATCCCGCGTGCATCTTACAGCAAGAGCCATGGTCTGCCCCCTGATATTTCACGATGGTGATCGGCGGTGCCTGTGGCTTTCGATGACGCGCCCCATTTCCCGCAAAGGGTAGGCTGTTCTTCCCGGCTCATTCTGTTATGAATGCTGGGCGGCCTGCCGGTGGCCGCCATGCTTTGGGCTGCCATGAAGTTGTCAATGCGTCATGTCCTGATCGCTTGTCTCTGGCTTGTCGCCATTGTGCTTTCCGCAGTCAGTCTTCCCTTGTGGGGGGAGTCTACTGTTCCCAATCTAGCACCATTGGAACATCTGCGGATCGGGTATTTATGGGTGGCGATTGGCATCGCTATTTCTGGGCTCTTCCTGCGCCAGCGCCTATTGTCTGTGGTTGCGACATTAATCTTAGTTTTAAACCTGTGGTTTGTGCTTCCAACATTGAACGAAGGCGCCGATCATCCCCCCGGTTCGCTGCACTTTTCCTTGTTGCACGCCAATATCTGGTATCGAAATCCAACACCGGACGCCATTGCCGCAATGCTGAACCAGCAGAAGCCGGATATTGCCGTCATGCTGGAAACCTTCCATAAGAAGAATGAGCCATGGTTGCCGGCACTGGAGCCGCGTTGGCCCTATCTTGTGGACTGCGGAGAGGAGGAGTGCGCCAATATGATTTTGTCCCGCTGGCCGATGACGGTCCTGGGACGGAAAAGCTCTTGGCATAATACAAAGGGAATCCCGGCGACGCTGGCGGTGCGCGTCCATCACCCGGACGGGGATTTCACCCTGGTCGCTTCCCACCTGGTTCAGCCCTTTGACCCGGTATTCCAGGCACTGGAGGCGGCGTGGCTGGCGCGCTACCTTTCCACCCTGCCGCCGCCGGTGGTGTTGACCGCTGATTTGAATTCAGCGCCCTGGTCACCTTTGTTCCGCAGGCTGGAACGAGAGTCCGGTTTGACTCAGATCGCGCCTACCGGCCCTACCTGGCCATCTGGTCCGTTGAACCCGTTTGGCATTCCCATCGACCATATGCTGGGCAGTCCTGGCGTTTCGGCCGCCCATGTCCGTCGCCTGCCGCCCTTCGGGTCTGACCATCTGGCCCTGCTGGCGGAGATCGCCTTGACGCCACAAGCCGTTGGCCCTGCAAAGCCTGCGGGGGAGGGTGGCGGCACAGCGGCCTTGGTTCCCACGCCCTGACATCCTATCTTGGAGGCCAAGGCAATTCCCAAGGTTAGGGCCATGACGATCGAAGAACCCCGCGTCCGCCACCCCGAAAAGGCGCACCGTCCGGATAACCCGATCCTGCGCAAGCCGGAATGGCTGCGCGTGAAGGCGCCGACCAGCCGCGAATATGCCGAAACCCGCGACCTGATGCGCGGGTTGAAGCTGCATACCGTGTGCGAGGAAGCGGCCTGCCCCAATATCGGCGAATGCTGGAAGAAGAAGCACGCCACCTTCATGATCCTCGGTGCCATCTGCACCCGCGCCTGCGCCTTCTGCAATGTCGCCACCGGCAAGCCGCTGGCGCTGGATCCGCATGAGCCGGAGAAGGTGGCCGAAGCGGTGGGCGGGCTGGATCTGGAACATGTCGTCATCACCTCGGTGGATCGTGACGATCTGCCCGATGGTGGGGCCGACCATTTCGCCCGCACCATCCGCGCCATCCGCCAGACCGCGCCCAAGACCACGATCGAAATCCTGACACCCGATTTCATGCGCAAGCCGGGCGCGGTGGAACTGGTGGCCGAGGCGCGGCCGGATGTGTTCAACCATAATCTGGAAACTGTGCCGCGCCTGTACCCGACCATCCGGCCGGGTGCGCGCTATTTCACCTCGCTGGCCCTGTTGCAGCGGGTGAAGGAGGTTGATCCCTCCATCTTCACCAAGTCCGGCGTCATGGTCGGGCTGGGGGAGACGAAGGAAGAGGTGGGGCAGGTGATGGACGATCTGCGCGCCGCCGACGTGGATTTCCTGACCATCGGCCAATATCTGGCGCCGACGCCCAAACACGCGGCGGTGGACCGGTTCGTTACGCCAGAGGAGTTCGCCTCTTATGAAACCATTGCCCGTGGCAAGGGTTTCCTGATGGTGTCGTCCAGCCCGCTGACCCGCAGCTCCTACCATGCCGGGGATGATTTCCGGAAGCTGCGCGCCGCGCGGGAAGCCAAGCTGGCGGCGCAAGCGCCCGCCATCAACATTGTTGCCCTGGCAACCGGTCAGGCGTCGCTGTAAGGCGGGATCGAACGGAGCGCCAGAGAGATGCCGACCCATGCCGAGCGGCGTGTACTGCCCTACACGCCGCAACAGCTCTATGATCTTGTCGCTGACGTGGAGCGTTATCCGGAATTTCTGCCCTGGGCCGTGGCCTGCCGCATTCGCAAGCGGCAGGAACGGCTGATCTGGGCCGATCTGGTGATCGGTTTCAAGCTGATCCGGGAAAAGTTCACCAGCAAGGTGACGCTGGACCCGGACAAGCTGTCCATCCATGTCGAATATGTTGAGGGGCCGTTCCACCACCTTAATAATCACTGGGTGTTCGAACCGCACGAGCTGGGCTGCGTCGTTGATTTTTATGTGGATTTCGAATTCCGCAACAAGATGCTGCAGACCATCATTGGTGCCCTGTTCAATGAGGCGGTGAAGCGCATGGTGGCGGCATTCGAGATCCGGGCCAAACAACTATACGGTTGAGAAGGGGCGCGCTTAATGCCGGATTTCGATGCCGAATTCCGTGACCGGTTCCGCCAGTTGTTGCGCTGGCGCCGCGATGTGCGCCATTTCAAGAATGACCCGCTGCCCGATGGTTTGCTGGAACAGCTTCTGGCGGATGCCTGCCTGGCCCCTAGCGTCGGCCTGTCGGAACCCTGGCGTTTTGTCATTGTGGAGGATGCGGCCCGGCGGCAGGCGGTGATTGATGATTTCCGCCATGCCAATGCCGACGCCCTGGCCGCACAGGCCCAGAGCGGGCGCGGGTCTGACTACGCCCGACTGAAACTGGCGGGTCTGGTGGAGGCGCCGGTGCATCTGGCAGTGTTCGCGGAAACCGATCCCGAGCAGGGCCATGGGTTGGGCCGGCGCACCATGCCGGAAACCGTGCTGTATTCCGCCGCCATGTCC
Organism: Niveispirillum sp. SYP-B3756; assembly: GCF_009495745.1. GTDB lineage: Bacteria > Pseudomonadota > Alphaproteobacteria > Azospirillales > Azospirillaceae > Niveispirillum. Next base: position 37,325 of record NZ_WIDQ01000001.1, on the reverse strand, counting down.
ATCTTCACCCTGTGGCTGTCAGCCCGCGCCCATGGGGTGGGGCTGGGCTGGGTCTCCATCCTGGACCCCGACACCGTGACGGCGCTGCTGGATGTGCCGGCGGGCTGGCGGCTGGTCGGCTATCTCTGCCTGGGCTATCCGGCGACGGAGGAGGGGCGGCCGGAACTGGAACGTGAAGGCTGGGAGCACCGCCGCCCGCCGGAAGCGCACTGGCTGCGGCGGTAGCGGCGCCCTACACTTTCGGCAGGCTCTGCAAGGAAAGCAGCGCCTCTGCCACCCCGGCCGGCTGGGGGCGGGAGAAATAGAAGCCCTGGCCATAACGGCATTCCAGGCCGCGCAGGAACTGCACCTCTGCCGCCGTTTCGATCCCTTCGGCCACCACATCCATATCCAGGCTTTTGGCCAGCAGCAGGATGATGCGGGAAATCTCCTCCCGCCGGTCATTCTCGCCGGTGCCATGCACGAAGGCGCGGTCGATCTTCAAGGTGCCAACCGGATATCGGTGCAGATAGGAGAGGCTGGAATAGCCGGTGCCGAAATCATCCAGCGACAGGCCAACCCCCAGATCGCGGATCTGCTGCATCAGCACCACCACGCGCCCCGGATCATCCATCAGCAGACTTTCGGTGATCTCCAGCTTCAAGGTTTCCGGCGCGATGCCGGACGCGGCCAGGGCGGCGCGGACGTGGCCGACAATATCATCATCCAGCATCTGCCGGCCGGAGACATTGACGCTCATGAACAGCCCGCTGTCATGCGCCTTCTGCCAGCGCGCCAGTTGCTGCGTCGCCTCCCCCAAAGCCCAGCGGCCGATCTGCAGGATCAGGCCGGTATCTTCGGCCAGCGGGACAAATTCGGATGGCGCGATCATGCCGCGTTCGGGATGGTTCCAGCGGATCAGCGCCTCGAACCCGGCGATGCTGCCATCGGACAGGCGGACGATGGGCTGGTAATGCAGGGCCAGCTGCTGCAGATCGGCGGCCTGCCGCAGGTCTGTTTCGGTGCGCAGGCGTGACATGGCGCGGTCGCGCAGCGCCTCGTCAAACATTTCCACCCGGTTGCGGCCATCACCCTTGGCGCGGAACATGGCCAGGCTGGCATCGCGCAGCATGTCGGCCGCCTGGCCATAACCGGTGTGCGACATGGCGATGCCGCCCGACGCCGTCAGCACCACCCGTTCGCCGCTGGTCAGCTGCAGCGGTTCGGCGATGCGGGCGGCCAGTCGGTTGGCGGCGAACAGGGCGGCCTTCACATCCACCACCCCATCCATCAGCACGGCATATTCATCGGCGGAGATGCGGCCCACCGTGTCGCCCGCCCGCCTTTCACGTTCCAGCCGCTGGCCCAGCAGGCGCAGCACCTCATCCCCCGCCAGCGGGCCCAGGCTGTCATTCACCCGCTTGAAATGGTCCAGATCGAACAGGATGACGGCGCAGGGCGGATCATCCGGCCGCCGGCGGCGACCCAGCGTCTGGCTGATACGGTCCAGCAGCAGGGAGCGGTTGGGCAGCCCGGTCAAGCCATCATGGAAGGCATCGAACAGGATTTGCTGTTCTGCCCGCTTGCGGTCGGTGATATCGGTCATCGATCCGGCCATGCGGATGGCATCGCCCAGCGCATCGCGGATGGCGACACCCCGGATCAAGACCCACAGCTCCCCACCACTGTCATGGCGGATGCGCACTTCATGTTCCAGATGCTCCGTCCCGCCGGACAGGTGCAGGGAAAAGGCGGCGCGCAGGCCCGGCAGGTCGCTGGCATGGATCAGGCCGAACCAATCCTCAATCGTGCCGGTCCATTCGCCATGCGGCAGGCCCAGCATGTCGGACCAGCGGGGGGAATAATAGACATCGCCCTCGCTGATCCGCCAGTCCCACAGCCCGTCATTGGCGCCTTGGGCGGCCAGGGCATAGCGTTCTTCGCTGATGCGCAGCTGTTCTTCGGCCACTTTGCGGTCGGTAATGTCGGATTGCGAGCCGACAAGGCGCAACGGCTCCCCCGACGCATCCATCACCGCGATGCCCCGGCAGAGCATCCAGCGCCAGCCGGCGCTGGCATGTTGGATTCGGTACTCAATCTGAAAGGGCTTGGCACCGGCCGACACCTGGGCATCCAGGGTGGCCTGCAGCCAGATCAGGTCTTCCGGATGTACCCGGTTCAACCATTCCTCCGGCCCGTCGCCGATCTCTTCCTCCGCATGGCCGATCAGGGCCTTCCAGCGGGGGGCGTAATAAAGCCGGTCGGTGCGCAGATCCCAGTCATAGAGACCGTCGTTGGTGGCGGCTGCCGCCAGGGCCAGCCGTTCCTCCGACAGGCGCAGCTTTTCCTCTGCCTGCTTGCGTTCGGTAATGTCGATGGCGGTGCCGATCAGCCGGTTGACGCAGCCATCCGGCCCGGCCTGGGCGGCCCCGCGCAGCATCAGCCAGGTCCAGTCCCCCTTGGGATTGCGCACCCGATGTTCGATGACCAGCCGGCGCCCGGCCAGCCGGTCGGGCGAACGCAAGGTAGCTTCCAGCCAGGGCAGGTCGTCGGGATGGACCTGGGAAAACCAATAGGCGAGGGTCACATCCTGCCCATCTGCCGGTACCGGCAAAAAGGCCCGGAAGCCGGGGGACAGGAACAGCCTATCCGTCGAAACATCCCAATCCCAGATAGCCTCACCGCTGGCGAAAGCAGCCAGCATATAGCGTTGAACCATGTGGTCTTCGGTCGTGTGTGGCAAGGATGCAGGGCCGGAAGAATGGGTCGGATAAACATCCTATACCATTCGGCTATATCATATCCACGCATGTTCGCTTTTGTTCGAGTTTATATTAAACTGCCGTTTATGGAATGGACCGACCAGGCGATCATGATCTCCGCGCGCCCCCATGGGGAGACGGCTGCCCTGGCGGTGCTGCTGACGCGTGACCATGGCCGCCATGCCGGTCTGGTGCATGGCGGCCAGTCCAGCCGCCATCGCGCCACGCTGGAACCGGGCGCCCGCGTCGCTGCCCACTGGCGGGCCCGCCTGTCCGATCAACTGGGCCATTACGCGCTGGAACTGGAACGCGCCACCGCCGCCCAATTGCTGGATGAACCGGACCGGCTGGCCTGTCTGAGTTCTGCCTGCGCCCTGATGGATACGATACTGCCGGAACGCGAGCCGCACCCCGCCCTGTATGAGGCCACACTGGCCTTGTTCGAGGCCTTGCCGCTGGACGTCTGGGCGGAGGTCTATGTCCGGTGGGAGGTGGGGTTGCTGGAGCTGGCCGGATTCGGCCTGGATTTTTCCCGCTGTGCCGCCACGGGGCGGGAACTGGCGGCGCTGGGCAATGAGACGCTGACCCATGTCAGTCCCCGCACCGGCCGCGCCGTCAGCACCAGTGCGGCGGAGCCGTTCAAGGATAAGCTGCTGCCGCTGCCGCCTTTTCTGCTGGGGCTTTCGGCGGGTGGCTATGAAGAGGTAAAGCAGGGGCTGGACCTGACGGGCTATTTCCTGGAACGTTTCGTCTTTGCCCAGCGCCATGTCGATCTGCCGCCGGCCCGGCGGCGCTTCGTAGAACGCTATACCCGTCAGCAAATCATATCTGGTATGGATGGCGCATGACTGACGCCGCTTTTGAAATCGTGGACAAGCGCCTCGCCGATGCCTTGGGTGAGCGTTATTTGTCCTACGCGCTCTCCACCATCGTCTCCCGCTCGCTGCCCGACGTGCGCGACGGGTTGAAGCCTGTGCATCGCCGCATCCTGTTCGCGATGAGCCAGCTGAAGCTGGACCCGAACACGATGCCGAAGAAATCGGCCCGCGTGGTCGGCGATGTGATCGGTAAGTTCCACCCCCATGGCGACCAGTCCGTCTATGACGCGCTGGTGCGGCTGGCACAGGATTTTGCCAGCCGTTACCCGCTGGTGGAAGGCCAGGGTAATTTCGGCAATATCGACGGCGATAACGCCGCCGCCATGCGATATACCGAGGCCAAGCTGACCGAGGTGGCCAAGGCCCTGATGCAGGGGATCGAGGAGGACGCCACCGATTTCCGCCCCACCTATGACGGGGATGGCGAGGAACCGATCGTTCTGCCGGCGGCCTTCCCCAACCTGCTGGCCAATGGCTCGGCCGGTATCGCGGTCGGCATGGCCACCAGCATTCCGCCGCATAATGTCGGCGAAATCTGCGGCGCCTTGAACCTGATCATCGAGCGGGAATTGCTGCCCGCCCCGGAAAAGCGCCGCCCGGTGACGGTGGATGAACTGGTGAGCTGGGTGCGCGGCCCGGATTTCCCCACCGGCGGCGTGCTGGTGGAAAACCGCGCCAACATCATCGAGGCCTATCGTACCGGGCGCGGTGCCTTCCGTACCCGCGCGCGCTGGACCAAGGAAATGCTGAGTCAGGGGACTTGGCAGGTGGTGGTGACGCAGATCCCCTATCAGGTGCAGAAATCGCGCCTGGTGGAGAAGATCGCCGAACTGCTGGCCGAGCGGAAGCTGCCGCTGCTGGAAGATGTGCGTGACGAGTCGGCGGAAGATATCCGGCTGGTGCTTATCCCGAAGAGCCGGAATGTCGATCCGGCCGTGATGATGGAACAGCTGTTCCGCAACACGGACCTGGAAACCCGGTTCAGCCTGAACATGAATGTGCTGGATGGCGGGCTGATTCCCCGCGTCATGAACCTGCACGAGGTGTTGAAGGCGTTCCTGGATCATCGCCAGGATGTGCTGATCCGCCGGTCCCGCCACCGGTTGGGGGAGATCGACCACCGGCTGGAAGTGCTGGGCGGCTATCTCATCGCTTACCTGAACCTGGATGAGGTGATCCGCATCATCCGGGAAGAGGATGAGCCGAAGAAGGAACTGATGCGCACCTTCAGCCTCAGCGATGTGCAGGCAGAGGCCATCTTGAACATGCGGCTGCGCAGCTTGCGCCGGCTGGAGGAGTTTGAGATCAAGAAGGAGCATGATGCCCTGTCGGCGGAGCGGGCCACCCTGGCCAGCCTGCTGGAGGATGAGGGCAAGCGCTGGAAGGCCATCCGCACGGAAGTGCAGCAGATGGACAAGAAATTCGGCCGTTCCACCGCCTTGGGGGAACGAAGGACGGAGATCGGCGAAGCGCCGACCGATCTGGCCGTACCGATGGAAGCCATGATCGAGCGGGAGCCGCTGACCATCTTCCTGTCGGAAAAGGGCTGGATCAGGGCGGTTTCCAAGCATCTGGGGCCGGCTGAAACAGCGGAGACCAAATATAAGGAAGGCGACAAGGAAGGTTTCGTCCTTCATGCGGAGACAGTGGACAAGCTGCTGATCTTCGCCAGTAACGGCAAATTCTATACGCTGGGGGCGGACAAGCTGCCGCGTGGCCGCGGCTTTGGCGAACCGGTACGCCTGATGATCGATCTGGGCGAGGCGGAGATTATCGGCATGTTGCGCCACCGGCCTGGCATCCGTCTGCTGGTGGCCTCCAGCGATGGGCGCGGCTTCCAGGTGGAGGCCGATGATGTGGTGGCGCAGACCCGTGCCGGCAAACAGGTGCTGAACACGGGCGATGGCTCCGCCGCCGTGCTGGCCGTGCCGGTGGAAGGCGATGCCGTCGCCGTGATCGGCAATAACCGCCGCCTGCTGGTGTTCAAGCTGGAAGAAGTGCCGATCATGGCGCGCGGCAAAGGTGTTGCCCTGCAGAAGTACAAGGATGCCAGCCTGTCGGATTTGAAACTGTTCAATCTGGCGGACGGGTTGAGCTGGAAGCTGGGCGGTACGGAAGGCCGGGTGCGTACCGTGGCCATGCCGGAGCTGTCTGGCTGGGTGGCCTTTCGCGGTACGCCCGGCAAGCTGCCGCCCAACGGTTTCCCTAAGAACAACAAATTCACTGACTGAATATGGTGAAATTCCGGCCGGACCTTCTGGATAGATTTGCAGAAGGGCCGGCCGGGGGTACCATCGCTGCTGCCATGGTCCGGTATTCACGGCCGGAGAGAATGGGGAGCGATGATGCGCATGGCCGCAAAGGCCCTGTGCCTGCTGGCGCCGTTCATGACAAGTCTGGTCGCCATACCACAGGCGTCTGCCTCTGAAGTTTTGCAGTTTCTGACCAACATCGCCCCACCTTATCAGGAAATGGTAGAGGGGGCGCTGGATGGCAGTTCCATGCGCACCGTCTCCTGTGTGATGCGGCGGCTTAATCAGCGGTACGAGGTTGACCTTGCCCCCTGGCTGCGTGCGCGCGAGCAGGTACGCCTTGGCGCAGCACAGGGGCTGTTTTCCGTTGCACCGGATTTTGCCGATCTTGCCAATGGCCGTCTTTCCTTGCCCCTGGCATTGGAACGCTGGGTCTGGGTGACAATGCGGGGACCGAAGCCGGCGCGTTTCACCTTGGAGAAAGACCGGCACGTGGCAGCCGTCCTGGGTTCCAACCAGCTGAAATGGCTGGCAGGTCAGGGCGCCGATGCGACCGGGGCAGCCCGCACCGCTGTGCAGTTATTGCGGATGCTGGCCGCCGGTCGGGTTGATGCCGTGCTGGTGGATGAGGCGGAACTGCATGTCGCCTGGAAGGAAGCGGGCGTCGATCCAACGAGTCTGGCCCTGACTTTTGAACGTTACATGCCGCTGGGTGTCTATTTCTCCAACAGCTTTCTTGCTGCGCACCCCGGATTTCTGGATCGCTTCAATCAGGAAATTGCGGCCTGTCCTTCATCCAACATGGCCCTGTCGCCCATGGAACGTCGGGTGGTTCTGCAGGTGGCTCAGCAAATCCGGGCCAATCTTCTGGCAGACCCCCACCTCGTCCCGGCCCTGCTGACGGCAGGCCAGGGGAGTGCTGGTCTGTCCGTGCCGCAGATCATTGAACGTGACAGGATTTACCGGCAGCACCGGGCTGCGATGGACCATCTGCTGGTGCAGGCCGTGCGCAACCATCCGCTTTCGTCCCTGCTGGCGCAATTGCTGGCTTCCACGCATGGGACAGTGGTGGAATTACAGCTGTTTGATGAGGCGGGTCTCACCCTGGCCGCTGATCCGCTGCCAAGCGATCTTTGGCAGGCGGATGAGGCAAAATTCAGCCAGACGGTAGCTCTGGGTCCGGACAGCATCTTCATCGATGCCATCAGTTTTGATGAATCAACCAGCCAGTTCAGTGTTCAGGTCAGTTTCGCCCTGCCGGGAAAGGAACCCAACCGGGTTGCCGGTGGGTTGACCGTCGGTCTGAATATCGAACAGACGCTGAATTCACATCATATCAATCCCCCTTGATCGTGACCGAGCCAGGGGGATTTTGTGTTCCCTTATGCGCCGGGCGGGCGCATCCGCGCCCTTGGCTTGCGCCGCTACCAAGCGGCGGGTCGGCGGTCGCCGGCCTCCAATCCACCTGAAGGTCAACCATCAGGTGGATTGGCAGCAGCACTGGGCGGGTTCGCCCCCCTCCCCGTCGGGCTCATCGGGGGGCGCTGTCTTTGGCTCAAGCGGCGCGGATATTGCTCAGGAACTGGCCAATTTCCTCCCGCAGTTCTTCAGCATCACGGGCCAGCTTGCCTGACGCGGTCAGCACATTGCCGGCGGCATCACCGGTATCTTCCGCCGCCTGCTTTACCTCGATCAGGCCGCTGGAAATCTGCTGTGAGCCATGGGCGGCCTGCTGCACATTGCGGGCGATTTCTGCTGTGGCGGCACCCTGCTCTTCCACGGCAGAGGCGATGGTGGTGGCGATTTCGCTGACCCGCCGGATGGTGGCTTCGATATCGCCGATGGCGGAGACGACGCCATTCGTTGCCGACTGAATCTGTGCCACCTGGCTGGAGATATCGTCGGTGGCGCGGGCGGTCTGGCCGGCCAGATTCTTCACCTCGCTGGCCACCACAGCGAAACCCTTGCCGGCTTCCCCAGCGCGGGCGGCTTCGATGGTGGCGTTCAGGGCCAGCAGGTTGGTCTGGCCGGCGATGTCGGTGATCAGCTGTACCACCTCACCGATGCGCTGGGCGGCATCGGCCAGGGTATGAACCGTGGCGCCGGCCTGTCGGACTTCACCAACGGCGGTGCCGGCGATCTTGGCGCTTTCCGCCACCTGCCGCCCGATTTCCTGGCTGGAGGAGGCCAGTTCCTCCGTGGCGGCGGCCACGGTCTGCACATTGGCCGACGTCTGGCCGGAGGCGGCGGCCGACATGGCCACCTGACGCGTCGTCTGCTCCACGGAACCAGACATGGTGCGGGCCGTGCTGTCCAGCTCCACCGCGGCGGTGGCCAGCATCCCTAATGTTTCTGCCGACTGGCCTTCGAACCGGGCGATCAGCGCTTCCACCCGGGCGACGCGCTGGTCACGGGCGGCAGCGGCGGCGGCAGCTTCGCTTTCCAGACGGCGTTGTTCCAGCGCACCCTGCTTGAACACGGTCAGGCCACGGGCAATATCGCCCACCTCGTCCGAGCGTTCCGCCCCTTCAATGGCAACCGTCAGATCGCCGCCGGCCATCTGGTTGATGGCCTGGGTGATGCGGGCCAGCGGATTGACCACGCGGCGGGTGAATAAAACAGCAGGCGTGATGACGGCCGCCGCAATGGCCAGACACAGCAGGATGTCCAGGATGATATTGGTCCGTGCCGCAGTCACTTCCCCGTTCAGATAGTCGCTGCCAGTGGTCAGGGCCAGATCGCGCAGGTCGATGATCGTGCTTTGATTGGAAGATTGCAGCTTGCGGAAGGGGGCAACCTCCAGCCCGGTCTGACCGTCGAGGCGCATGGCCGCTTCGACCTTCTTGTAAATTTCCCCCTGGGACGTGATGTATTTCGCCACCACCTGGTCTATGGCTGGTGCCAGCGCTTCGGGGCGGTCAACCTGACCGGCCAGCAGCTTGACGCGGCGCCAGAGTTCGTCGACGCGGGCGCTCAGTTCGGCGAGCTTTTCAAACTGTTCCGGCTTGGCGGGCGCGCGCATGGTGACGAACTGGGTCATCAGCGTGCTTTTCGCCCCGACGGCCAGACGCATATCCATTGCCACGCGGGCGGTGGAGACATAATCCCCTGCGGAATCGTCGAATTCATTGATGTTGGTTTCTATCTCGTCCAGTGCTGCTCCCAAGGAATCCAGCAGCACCGTCAAGCGGTTGGAATAATTCTTCACCATATTCTGGTCGCGCTGGTCGGCAGGCTTGAGGCCTTCTGCCATGGCGGCACTGCGCAACGCTTCCACCTCACGGCTGAAATTGTCGAATGCGGCACGTGCCTTTGCCGCATTGGCCAGCTTCTGCATGACTTTGGATGCTGCCTCCGTGGCATTCCGGCTGGCGGTGACCTGCTCCGTCATCGCCTTGCGCAGGGAATCTTCTGCCGGCTTTTCGTTGATCAACGCCAGATTGATGCTGCCACGCTCAATCGCCACCAGCTCCAACACCTTGACCAGCTTGCTGGCGGCATCAATCTGCTTCAGGGTCTCACTACCGGCATTGTAGCGGGCGATCTGGCCGCTCAGTATCAGCAGTGACATGATGATGGCGATCATGCCAGTGATCGATACGCAAATGATGAAGAAATTCTTAACGCGCATTTTAGGCTCTATCTCCCTGTGTAAGAGAATAAATTAAGCCGCTTATGGCATTTTATAAATTCAAAGACCCTTTTTGAATTTGCATATCGGCCTTCCTGTGTAAGGCATGTCTATCGTTATCTTCTTATTTACCCATTAATATTGCGTTAACTATTTAATTATTTTAGGTAATTGTTCGGATTATTAAATATATAAACGATGGCGGGAAATAAAACAGGCCATGGCGGGGTGCCGCCATGGCCTGTTCAGCGAGCAACCGGATCAATAAAGCCGGCTTCTGATTATAGGTATGTCAATAGGTCAATCGAACGCCCAGTTTTCCGGTCCAGCTATATTCTTCATATTGCAGCAGGCGGTCGCCGTTCGGCCCCTTCTGATAGGCCAGATAGGGCTCATCACCCAGGTTCACCAGTTCGCCGAACAACTGGATCGTGTCATTGACCTTGTACTTGGCCGTCAAGTCCCACTGCATATGGTCCTTGACGTAGCGGTCTTCCAGGGCGCTGGCGCCCAATTCATCCAGATACCCGCTGCGGTAGGTGGTGGCGATGCGCAGGCTGATCGGGCCCTTCTCATAACCCACCATGCCGGTCAGCGTGTTCTTGGAAGAAGCGGGCAGGGGGATGGAACGGCCCAGAACATCCCCCTTGGCATCGGTATAGGTGTAGTTCAAAGAGAAGAGCAAGCCGTCCAGCGGTTCCGGCAGGAACAGCAACGATTGCTGATAATTGGCCTCGAACCCCTTCACCGTTGCGTCGTCGCCATTGATGGGAATGACGGCCTTGTTGTAGGCGACGCCGTTCAAGCGGCCATTCTTGAACGTGGCATCGACAATGTAATCCTTGATCGTCTTGTAGAAGAAGCCGCCGGACAGCACCGCCTCGCGTGTGGGATACCATTCGGCGCTGACATCGAAGTTCCAGGCGCGGTAGGGATCAAGGCCGGGATTGCCGAATGTGCCTTTGCGCTCGCCATCTTCGGATTCCTCCACCACAAAGCGCGGCGCAATCTTGCCGATACCGGGTCGCACCACGGAACGGAAGGTACCGGCCCGCAGCACCACATCATCATCGGCCTCATACCGTAGTGACAGGCTGGGCAGCCAGTCAGTGTAATCCCGCTTCTGGCTGTTGGGTGTCACAAAAACGGTGTCGTCCTTCAACGTCACGCCGTTGCGCTTGCTGCCGGCGGTCACCAGTTCTACCAGATTGCCGCCCAGCTTGTTGCGCGTATGCTCCATCCGCAGGCCGCCAATGGCCAACAGCGAGCCGTTTTCATAGCGGCCCATCAGATAGCCGGCATAGATATCCTCATCGACATTATAGTCGGCGACGGCAGAATCATTCTGCGTGTCGACCTTGCTGAGGCTGAGCCGGCCGCGATTATTGACCAGAAAGCCTTCCAGCCCGCGCTTGGAGGGAACGGGATCAATATCAGTGATCTGATAAGTGGCGTCGCCCAGCACATCGGCCAAGGTAAAGCTGCCGCTGATGCCTTTGTAATAATTGACGTTCTTGTCATAGTCCTTCTGGCGCAGCCGGGCCTTGGCGCCGAATTTAAGGTCGAACTGTCCCTGGTCCAGGCCGAAGCTGCGGGTAATATCCGCTTTGAGGCCCCATTCTTCGTCCTGCGCGTCGCTGAGGGCGGTTTCTTTCAACTGGTAGAAGCTGTACCGGCTGGGGGCCAGGAAATTGGCCTGGCCGGTGCCGAAATCGAAGCGGGGCTTGCCCAGGTCACTGTAATCAAACCCGACGGTACCCCGGCTGGAGCCAGAGCCGCTGAAGCGCTGGCGGAAGCGGCCGGGATCGAGTGATCCATCCTCCTTTTCATTCGCCAGTCCGTAAGAGACGGAATAGTCGAAGGTCCAGGCATCGGCATGGGTTTCACCGCCGGCCACCAGTGATGTCATGGTCTGGCGTTCAAACCGGTCCTTCAGGTCACGGATGACGGTGAAGCGCTCACCGGCCGCGCTGTCGAAGCGGGCGGTTGTGGCGCTGCCACTGACCGGCGTGGCGTCTTCCATGTCGAAAATCAGCCGGCGGCGATATTCCTGATCGTCGAACCGGCTATAAAGGCCGCGCAGATAGAGGTCGGTATTGTCACTGGCTATGTAATCGAAGGAAAGTGAAGCGCCGATGCGCGTCCGCTCCACATCATAATCCCGATACTGCACCGTGTCGGCATAAGTGATGCCATTGGCGGTTTTCCAGCCTTCCGCCTCGATATTGTCGGTGGCGAACTTGCGTTTATTGTACGAGAAGCCACCCGCCAGGCCCAAACGGTCGGTCAGCTTGGTGGAAAAATCCACGCTGGCCTTGGGCGATACTTGGGTCGTTTTCTCGTTATAGCCGCCTTCCAGCTTGATCCCAAGATAGGGTTTGCTGCGTTCCAGCGCGCTGGTGGTGTTGATCTCGATGGAGGCGCCGATCGTATCGGCGTCCATGTCCGGGGTCAGGGTCTTCTTGACCTCGATGGATTCCACCAGTTCGGTCGGGATCACATCCAGCGCCACGCCGCGGATATCGGCTTCGGGGGCCGGCGTGCGCACACCGTTGATGGAAGCGGCGTTCAGGTTCGGGTCCAGGCCGCGCACGGCAATGAAGCGGCCCTCGCCCTGATCGTTCAGCACATTGACGCCGGAAAGGCGGCGGACAGCTTCGGCGGCGTTCTGGTCGGGGAACTGGCCGGCGCTGTCGCGCGTCACCACACCCTGGATGCCATCAGCAGAACGCTGGCGGGAAATGGCCGAGGCCATATTGGCACGCTGGCCGACGACAACCAGCTCCGCCATCTGATCGCCGGTGCCATAGAGGATGTCCGCCACCACGGTGCCGGTGGCCGGCACGGTGACCGGCTGGCGCTGTTCCTGCCCGGCGCTGTAGCTGGCGCGCAATGTGTAGGTGCCGCTCGTCACATCGGCAAAGCGGAAGCTGCCATCGGCCTGGGTTGCAGCCTTGCGGCCCAGCTCGACAATCTCCACCTCGGCACCAGCCAGGGCCTGCGCGCCACCATCCACGGTGACGCGGCCGGCAACTTCACCGGCCATCGCATTGCCGCCCAGGACAAGCCCGGCACTGAGCGCGGTGGCGGAGAGCAGCAGAAAACGGTTTAATTGAATCGACACGGCCAACCCCAATCCCAATATCGTTGGGAGGGCTGTGCCGCATCCGCGTTACAACGACATTGCAACGCGATGAAGTTTCCACCTCAGGCTGCCTGCATCTGTATGGGTGTTGCGCAACAGCATCATGCCAGCGGTATCAGTTGGTCATGCCGGCCCGGCTTTCCACCATCACCCTTATATCCTGGGCGCGAATCCATTCAGGCGACCCGGCGGGCAACAGCCGTTCGGCCCGGTCGGCATGGAACTTGGCGGCGCGGATATCGCCGCGCGCCAGCGCCTCTTCCGCCCGAGCATAGGCCAGTTGGGGCTGCCGGTCGGCCCGGCTATAGGCGCTGGAGAGCAGCCGCCAGACCAGGGCGGAACCGGGCTCCTGGCGGGCGGCGGCATTCAGGTGGCCGATGGCTTCATCCAGGAAACGGTCATCCCCCACCTCCAGCAGTGCATGACCCAGGGAGGAGCGCAGCAGGCCGGATTCCGGGTCCAGCCGCACCGATTCCCGATAGGGGATCACGGCATCGGCGGGGCGGCCATCTTCAAACAGGATCTGTCCCTTCAATTCATAGAAATAAGCGTTGTTCTTTTCCTGTGCGATCAGCCCGTCCGTCAGGTTCAGGGCCTCGCTGGTGCGGCCCTTCTGGTAGAGCGCGATGGCGCGGCCATAGCGGGCAGGCAGGGCATTATCCTTGGCATCATAATGGCGCAGCGCCTGATCGGGCCGCAGGAAGCCCATCAGCTTGGCCACCATCCGCTCGTGCTTGTCGTAGAAATCCTCCGGGAAGCGCTTGCCGTTATTCTTCGACTGGGTTTCCACGAAGTAACGGATGGCCTGGATACGGTTCTGGGTCAGCGGGTGGGTGCGGACAAATTCCACCTGCCGGTTTTCCGGCAGCAATTCCTGTCCGGCCAACCTCTGCATCATGGCCAGCAGCCCTTCCGAGCTCCAGCCATTCTTTTCCAGATAGACCGTGGCGGCGGCGTCGGCGGAACCTTCCTGGGCGCGGGTGAAGGCGAAGAAGGTACGCATCGCCGCTTCCTGCCCGCCGCCCAGCACGCCCATGCCGATATCCGACCGGCCGGCGCCTAAGGCCGCCGCCAGGCCCAGCAGGGTGAAGATGGTGGCGATGGTGGCGGCATCCGACATGGCATCGCTGCTGCGGGCCAGATGGCCGCCGGCAATATGGCCGGTTTCGTGCGCCGTCACCCCGATCAGTTCCGGCAGGGTGGTATCCATCAGGAAGCCGGTATGGAAGAACATGTTCTGTCCGCCGGCGACGAAGGCGTTCAGCGAATCCGCCCGCACCAGCCCGATCGTCACCGCCTCCGGCACCACGCCGGCGGCGTTGAAGATGGGGGTGGCGTAGTCGCGCAATATATGCTCGATTTCGGTGTCGCGGATGAAACTGATCGACCGTTGCGCCAGCGCTGGCTGCACGATCAGGGTCGCCGAGATCAGCAAGGCCACGGCCGTCCTGGCAATCCGCTTTGGAACCGCAAACATGAGTCTATCCATTGCCAACGCCCCTCACCCCGACACTAGCCATGAAAATTGGGGCGAGGGAAGGGCGCAGTTCAAGGGGCAGGGGACGAATTGGGCGGCATCGGCGCGCGGCACTGTCGCGCCCTTCATCGTGATGGAGGTGATGCGCGCCGCCAATGAGCGCGCTGCGGCCGGCGGTGACGTACTGCATCTGGAAATCGGCCAGCCCAGCACGTCCGCCCCGCCCAAGGTGATTGAGGCGGCGCGGGCCGCCCTTGATGCCGACAAGATCGGCTATACCGATGCCTTTGGGGTGCCGGTGCTGCGCGAGGCAATTGCCCGCTGGTATCGTGACCGCTATGGCGTTGCGGTGCCGGCAGAGCGCATCGCCGTCACCACCGGTTCCTCGGCCGGGTTCCTGCTGGGCTTTCTGGCGGCGTTCGAACCGGGGGACCGGGTGGCCCTGGCCTCCCCTGGCTATCCCGCCTATCGCAATATCCTGAAGGCGCTGGGGCTGGAAGCGGTGGAGATTGAGACGGGGCCGGAAACCCGGTTCCAGCCCACCCCGGCGCAACTGGCCGCCTTGGACCGGCCGGTGCGCGGGCTGGTCGTGGCCAGCCCGTCGAACCCCGCCGGCACCATGCTGTCCCCGACGGCGCTGGGCGAGTTGGCGCGCTGGTGCGAGGAAAATGGTGTGCGGCTGGTCAGTGACGAGATTTACCATGGGATTGAGTTTGGCCCGGTGCCGGCCCAGACGGCGCTGGCTTTTTCCGACCGTGCCATCGTGATCAACAGCTTCAGCAAATATTTCAGCATGACGGGCTGGCGGCTGGGCTGGATGGTGGTGCCGCCGGAACTGCTGCGCGCGGCGGAATGTCTGGCGCAGAACCTGTATATTTCCGCGCCCACCCTGTCGCAATATGCCGCTGTGGCGGCCTTCGACAGTGTGGCGGAGGCGGATGGGCATGTTGCCCGCTATCGCCGCAGCCGCGATCTGTTGTTGAACGAGTTGCCCAAGGCCGGGTTCGACCGGCTGGCCCCGGCGGACGGGGCCTTTTATCTTTATGCCGATATCAGCGGTCTGACCGATGACAGCGAGGCGTTCTGCCGCCGCATCCTGGCGGAAACCGGGGTGGCCCTGACGCCGGGGCTGGATTTCGATCCCGCCCGTGGCCGCCATTTCCTGCGTATCAGCTTCGCTGCGTCGGAAACAGAGGTGGCGGAGGCCGCCCGCCGACTGGTGGCATGGCGGCGGTAGAGTCTGTCTGAAATGCTTTCCCTTTCCGTCACCCCGGCGCAGGCCGGGGTCCAGGTTCGTAGAGCAAAGCGCTTGTGCCCCCTGGACCCCGGCCTGCGCCGGGGTGACGGTGGGTACTCAACCTGAAAACGACAGACGCTGCCGCCTTCCGCCCCAATCTTCTTTAAAACCGTACCTCCCCCACCAGGCCGAAGGCGCGCGGATCGCCCAGATTGGCCCACTGATAATTGACGTAACGGCTGGAATAATATTCCCGGTCCAGCAGGTTGGTGACATAGGCATAGACGCCGAACTGCTCCGTCTCATAACCGACCTTTGCGCCCACCAGCAGACGGGCGCTGTTCAGCCGGTCGTTCTGGATGGCGATTTCCGAATAGGAATCGGTGGTGTAATTGGCGTTGACGTTGACATAGATGCCGCTCTCATCCCGCCAGGTGCCGCCGCCGGCAATCGTCCAGCGCGGGGCAAAGCGGAATTCATATCCGGCCAGATTGCGGGCGGTCAGCCCGCTGCCATAGGTGAAATCGTCGAACTTGGTACGGGTATAGCCGACCGAGCCATAGACCGACAAAGCATCGGAGATGACATAGTTCGTCTCCAGCTCCGCCCCATAGAGGTGGGAGGAACCAGCATTTTCCGTCTGTGTGTCATAGACGCTGCCAGAAAGCTGGACGGAGACCTGCTGATCGGTGAAGTCCATATAGAAGGCGTTGGCATTCACCGTCAGCCGCTTGTCCAGCCATTGGCTGCGCAGCGACAATTCATAGTTCCAGACATATTCCGGATCATATTCCACCACCGAGGCGCGGCCGGTATTGATCATCACGCCGCCGGAACGATAGCCGCGCTGGGCGACAAAGCTGGTGGAAAGGTCCGGCGTCCATTCATAGGTGATACCGGCCTTGGGCAGGAAGGCCCCGAAATCCACCGATTTTTCCGGCTGGGAGGAACTGGCGGCCCTGGCTTGCCGGGCCAGTTCGGCATTGATACCGGCGACGATGGTGCTGACCGGGGCGGTAAAACTGGCCGGATTGGGCAGGGTGGAGAGGATGGTTGCCACGTTGTCGACGCTGCGTGTCTGCTTTTCCTTGTCCCAGCGGAAGCCGCCCAGCAGCTTCAATTTGTCGGTGATCTCATAGGTGGCATCAGCGAACAAGGCGTAGGATTCCACATCCTCCGGCGTGTCCTGCCGGGAGCGCAACTGGATATAGGGAGAGGGGTAGAGCGCCATCACATTGTTGGCCAGATTCTGCGGCAGGCCGAACCCGCCCTGCGACGGTGGGGCCACCAGCAGCCTGGCCAGGCCGACATTGACCAGGCTGAGCCCGACGTCGGTATCGGATTTATCATGGGTGCGGCTTTTGGCGTAATAGAGACCGGTCACGCCGGTCAGCCCGCCGAAGTCCAGATTTGCCCGCAGTTCCTGGGACAGGGTGCGGGCGTTGTCTTCCAGCACGCCGGTGCCGATGGGGCTTGCCGTGCGGTCGGTATCGCTCTTGTAGTTATATTTTACCCGGCTCCAGGTGGTCAGCGCTGTCAGGCTGATGGCGGGGGAAAGGCTGTAACTGGCATCCAGTGTGGCAATGTCGGTGCCGACCTTGGTGCGGGTCTCCGCATCGAAAAAGGCCAGCCGGTCCTTGAACGGGTGCGGCGTGCTGATATCGACGTAATTCTCCCCTAAGAAATTCTTGGCGTGGCTGGCATTCAGCTTCACCACCAGATCGGGCAGGCCCGCCGGGGTGAACAGCAGCTTGGCGCGGTAATTCTCCAGCCGCTTGTAATCGGCATGTTCGTTGCGGGTGACATTGCGGATATAGCCGTCGCTATCCGCCCGTTCCGCCGTCAGGCGGAAGGCCAGCATATCTTCCACCAGGCCGCCACCGACGGCGGCGGCATATTCACGTCGGCCGCGCTCGCCAACGATCAGCCGGGCCTTGCCCTTGTACTCAAAGCTGGGATCTTCGGTGGTGACGATGATCGCCCCCGCCAGGGCGTTGCGGCCTTGCATGGTGGATTGCGGCCCGCGCAGGATTTCCACCTGCTTCACATCCCACATATTGATGGAATTGAAGGCGGTGGCCCGGCGCGGCATCACCGCCCCATCGACATAGACCGTGGCCATGGAACCGGAGCCCGCCCCCGAAACGTTCCAGCTATCCATGCCACGGATGGAGAAACCGCGCCCTTCGCGCCCGGCCACATTGGCGGCACGCAGCAGCACGTCGTTCAGGCTGGTCAGCAGTTCGTTGTCGATCTGCTCCTTGCCGATCACCTTCACGCTGGTGGGCGTGTCCTGCACCGACCGGGCCTGTTTTTCACCGGTAACGATGATCTCTTCCACGGTGCCCATATCGGCCACCTGGGTTTGCTGGGCCGGGGCGATCGTGCCACCGGCCAGAAGGGCGACCAGGGCCGCACCGGCCCGCATCAGGTTCTTCTTCAATTCCCACTCCTGTATGAGGCACATGGCAGGCAACTTGTTCTGAGTGTCAGTCGCAATTTCTGGCCATGCGCGATCAAGGCGGGCCGCTGCTATCGGCCCTCTGTTTATTTGGTTATTCGCTGTCTCAGGCCCGGCCGGTCTGGGCCAGCATCGTGCCGCCCTTCCATTGCCGTGCCAGGGTCAGGCCGATGGCGCCGGCGGCCAGTAGCAGGGCGCCATCGACCCACCACATCATCGGGTCGCCGGCCCCCTGCCAGCGTAGCCCATGGCTGACCACAAGCAGGACCAGCAGCAGCGCTGTCAGCAGCCGCAGCCGGAAGGAGAGCAGCGCCGCCTCCCACCGCAGGGCGGCCAGGGCCAGCACGGCCAGGGTGCTGGCCCAGAAAACCGGGATGGGCGGCCAGCCCGCTGCCAGGGTGGCAAAGGCGGAAACGGTAAAGGCGATGGGCTGGCCCCAGAAGATGGCGGCCCAGACCCGTTCCCAATGCGGGGCCGGATTGCCCCGGTCGCGCCGGCGGGCCAGCCAGATGGTGATGCCGGTGGAGGTGACCAGACAGATGGCGATGCCCAGCACGCCGTAGGCCAGCTTCACCGGCATCCCGCCAAAACTGCCGAAATGCAGCGGCTGCATCGCCGCCAGGGTCTGCATTCCGACCGTCCCTTTTTCATAGCCGCCGACCCAGATCAGCTTGCCGGCCGCATCGAAGCGGTACCGCTCGGTATAGGCAAGCTGGTGCGGGTCATGGGCGGCAATCACGGTCATCTGGCCCGCCGTGCCGACATGATCGATATGGAGGAAGACTGGCCGCGCATCGGGGGTGTTCTCCCACATCTGGGCCAGCATCGGCGCCACGGCGGGAATGGGGGCAGGGCGGGCATCTTCCGTCGCCTGCGGCCCCAGCACCGCCAAAATGGCTTTCTCCGTATCGCCATTATAGGCGGCGTAAGCCAGCACCAGCGTCACCAAACCCGCCAGCCCCAGAAAGGCGCCGGACAGCGAAATGGCGATATGAAAGGGCAGGCCCCAGACCGACAGCCGGTTATGGATATCGGCTTCCTGCAGGCGGCGGGAGCCGCCCAGCCGCAGGGCGAAGGCATCGCGGAAAATGCGTGGATGCGAAATGATGCCGGACATCACCAGCGACAGCAGGGCCACACCGGCAATGCCGACCAGATAGATGCCCCAACTGCCGCCATGGAAGGAATAATGGTGCCGACGCATGAATTCCGTCCAGCCCTCCACCTGCATCCGGGTCAGATTACCGTCGGCATCCGCGTACCAATGCGCCTCCTTGCCGCTGTCATGATCGTGATATTCGGCACTCAGCCGGGGCAGCTCCGCCCTGGGCAGGCGCAGGGTGACTTCATGCAGTGCCTGATCCTCACGGGCCTTGGCCACGATATGATCAAGCGTTCGCTGGATGACAAGGTCGTCGGCATTCGTCACCAGGGGGGCGTCCGGTTCCTCCCAGCGCAGCAATTCCTCATGGAACACGGCCACCGTGCCGGAGAAGCAGACCAGCAGGATCAGGGCGGCAAAGGCGATGCCCAGGGCCGAATGGCCGGCCAACATGGAGCGGACGAAGCTGCTGCCCGCCTCCTGGTTTTGTGTGATCCGGCTCATCAGACGGTTCCCTTGAACAGCAGCGGCAACAGGGCGACGGCATAGCCGGCGATGGCCGTACCGCTCAGCACCATGGCAGAGCGGATGACGCGGCCATCGCACAGGGTCCAGGCCATGCAGCCAGCCCAGACCAGCGGCACCAGCGTGGCGCCGATCACCAGCCGCGTCTGTTCCACCATCGGGGCCTGCATGGCCACCGCGACGCCAATCCCGATGGAGGCGACCGCCCCCAGTGGCCCCGCCAGGATGAAGCGCACGACACCCCGGCCGAATTTCGGCTTGCGTTCCTCCGGCGTGGCGGTGACCCGGCGCGCCCGCGCCGGGCGGATTTCCATATTGGCGCCGACGAAGAGATAGCCCGCCAGACACATACATGTGATGCCCAGCGGTATCCCCACCTCCGTTCCGGCCGCCATCGACCATGCCCACAGGGTCGCCAGTGCCAGGGCGATCCCTAGCGCCAGCGCCGCCCAGCGGCCTTGATCCTGCCGCGCCCAGGCCAGGCGGAAGCCCGCCAGTGCCGCCGCAGACAGGACAAAGCCCAGACCCGCCATCCATGTCATTGCAATGGTTCCCCAACCAGAATTGCCGGGAAACATACGCGAGCCGAACGCTTACGCAATAGGAATGACAACAATTCTCATTTGAATCTATGGTAACCCATCCGGGTTCGGATGAATCAGCTTGACGCGGGGCAGGGAAATGCCCATTCTCACCCTTGTCCCTGTAACCAATGAAAGGAGGTGATCCGATGTCTCGTTCCACTTTGCGGACCCGTGCGGATCTCTCCGTCACCGGGCTTATCCTCGGCTGATACGGATTGGGTCCGTCGGCGGGTTCTTAACCGCCAAGCGGATCGTCTACGGCTACTGTAGGGCAGGGCCGGCACCAGCGATGGAGCCGGCCCTGTTCTTTTCTGCCTTGCGGTTTTTGCCGGCTCTCTTGTGACCAGACCGCTGCAATTTGTTCCGTTTTGTCCGTGACACTGCTATCAAGGCCGACAGTGCCACCGTGCGTAACCAAGAATTCCGGGTGTCCTTTTCGATGAACCGCCACGACCGCCGCCGCAAGATCGCCGACATCAGCAAGACCGATGCGATGTGGTCCGCCTTTCCCGCCGATATGCGCGCGGCGACGGAACTGCACCGGCAGGGCCGGCTGAAGGAAGCGGCGGATACCTATCGCAAGATCACCAAGGTCTATGCCGACCATCCGGATGTGCGTGTCGCCTGGTCCAATCTGGGCGCCACGCTGCAGGGGCTGGGCAAGCTGGATGAGGCGGTGCCGGCCCTGAAGAAGGCCCGCGCCCTGAAGCCGGATCACCCGCCGCCGCACCATAATCTGGGCATGGCGCTGGCCCAGCAGGGCAAGTTCGAAGAGGCGCTGGAAAGCCTGTCCCGCGCCGTGGAACTGGACCCGACTTTCACCAATGCCTGGGTCGGTCTGGCCCTGGTGCGTGAACAGATGGGCGACCTGCCGCTGGCGGTGGAAGCCTATCGCAGCGCCGCCGCTGCCGACCCGCGCGCCGTCGATCCGCGCTTCAACCTGGGCAACCTGCTGTTCCGGCTGGGCCAGGTGGAAGAGGCGCGCGTCGCCTTTACTGAAGTGCTGACCCTGCGCCCGCCTTTCCCGGAGGCGATCTTCGCCCTGGGCCGCACGCTGGAAGTGCTGGGTGATCTGGAAGGGGCAGCCGAACGCTATCTCTCCTCCACCACACTGGCCCCGCAGGCGCAGGTGGCGCATGTGCAGTTCGCCAATCTGGTGCTGGCGATTGCTGAACAGGATCGGGCCACGGCCCTGGCCCTGGTGGATCGCTGGAAGGCGGCCCATCCCGGCCACCCGCTGGCCCCGCAACTGGACGAGCGGCTGGTCGTGCCGGCTGTTGAGGGTCCGGCAGGGGCCTGATTCTTTAGGGTGCAGCCGGTGGGGCTTCCCGCCGGCTGTATCAATCCTGCGGGTGGAGATGGTCGATCCGGTCGGCCATGGCGGCGAAGGCGGGGCGGGCGTATCGATAGCCCTGCATCAGGCTGATGCCCATGTCCCGCAGCGCCTTTTCCTGTTCCGCCGTCTCGATCCCTTCGGCGATGACAGTGATGCCGATTTCCCGGCAGGCGAACAAGATGCCGCCGACGATGGCGCGGCGGATACGGTCATCTTCGATGCCGCGCGTCAGTTGCATGTCGATCTTCACGATATCCGGCTGGAATTCCGCCAGCAGGTTCAGCCCGGAAAAGCCGGCGCCGAAATCGTCAATCGCCGTGGTGAAGCCCTGTCGCTTATATTCGGTCAGGATGCGGCGCAGATGGGCCACATCCTCCACCCGTTCCGCCTCTGTGGCTTCGAACATGATCTGTGAGATGGGAAAGCCGGTGCGGCGGGCGGCTTCCAGGGTGGTGCGGATACAGGTGGCCGGCTGATAGACAGCGTTGGGCAGGAAATTGACCGAGAGTTTTTCCCGCATCCCCAACGCTGCCGCCATTTCGATTGCCCTCACCCGGCAGGTCTGATCGAAACTATAGCGATTATCATCATTGACCTGATCCAAAACCCATTGGGCCGACTGCCCCTCCGTCCCCCGCACCAGCGCTTCATGGGCGAAAATGGTGCCTTGAGCCAGATCGACGATGGGCTGGAATGCCATGGTGATGGGTATTGTCATGGGGGTCCGGCATTTGCCGCCGCAATGATCAAAATCGGGTTGTTGATCATGCGGGCTATCCATGGGGTCACATCCGGTCAGGCAAGGAGGTGGCTGGCGGCCGTGATGCTCGCCAGCCTTTGTTCCCCCGACTGTATTTCTGCCCCTGCCGGCCGGCAAGCGCGTCTTACAGTCTTTCTATCGCCTCAGAACTTCACCGTTCCGCTCAGCATCCATTGCAGGGGTGCCTGCGGATAATAGGCGTAAGGCCCGTCGCTCTTGGAGACGACGTTGTTCACCTTGCGGTCAAACAGGTTGCGCCCGGTCAAGGTCAGTTCCAGCGCCTCCATCGGAGCCCAGGTGATGGCGGCATTCACCAGGGCATAGCCGCCGGCCTTGCGGCTGTTGGCCCCGTCATAGGCATAGTCGCCCGACACATCCAGCCAACTGCGCAGGGTCAGCGCCGGCTGATCCAGCCGCTGGCTGATTTCCACCCGGCCGCTGTGGCGCGGCACACCCGCCACATCCTTGCCGGTAAAATCATAGGGAATGTTGGTATCCGGCTCCAGGAAGGCGTTCTTTGTCCAGACCGCATCGGTGAAACCATAGCTGAGCGCCAGCGCCAGCCCGGGATTGATATCCCGCAGATCGGCATTGGCCTCCAGTTCCACCCCGCGTGAACGCTGGCGACCGGAATTGATGGTGCGGGCCGACGCCCCCACCGGCAGCAACTGAAGCAGGTCACTGCGCTTCAGTTGATACAGGCTCAAGGTACCGGTCAGGCGGTTATCCAGCAGGGTGGCCTTGATACCGGCTTCGATATTCTTGGCCAGCTCCGGTGCCAGGTTGGTGTTGCGGTTGCGGAAGGACCAGAGCGGGCCGAAGCCCGGGCTGAACCCTTCGCCATAGGTGGTATAGGCGGTGACGTTTTCCGCCACCTGCCAGCGCACCGACAGCTTGGGGCTGAGCCGGCTGTCGCTGTCCTTCACCGTTACCTCCGGGTCCGGGCCATAGCCGCTGCCCGACGGACCGTAGAAGACCTTGCGCTGGAACCGGTCATAACGGGCGCCGGCCGTCAGGGTCAGGGCCTGCCAGTTGAAATCCGCCTGGGCGAAACCGGCCTGGGTTTCGTTGCGGGCGTGGGCATCCATCAGCCGGCTATAAAGCCAGTCGCCCTGATTGATGTAGGAGCCCGTGGCCACATCGCGGCGGCGGATATAGAACAGGGGGCCGAAATCGAATTCCCCGCTCCAGCTTTCAATGTGATTGGCATTGATGCGCTCGGCAGAACCGCCGGCCAGCAGCCGCCAATGATCATCGATCCGCCAATCGACCTGCTGTTCAGCGAAATAGGTGTCCGTGCTGCCATCGACGCGGAAGCCACTGAAATTCACCGTGCTGTCGCCGGGGGTGAAGCGCTGGAACGCGCCCTGCACCGCCCTTGTATTGGCATGGCGATAATGCAGGCGGGTGGTGGATGTCACAGTGTCGGTGACATCGGCCTCCAGCAAGGCGGTGCTGGTCCACATGCGCTTGTAGAAGCCGGCCCCGTCATTGTTCCAATTGCCTTCCCGCCCGCCGGGCAGGGCAATCGGGGTGCCGCGTCGGTCGGTCGGCAGCTCGCCGGCCAGATCCTGCTTGGTGTTGACATAGGTGCCGGTGAGGTTGAGGCGTAGCCGTTGATTCAGGTCCAACCGCTGTTTGGCGAAGATATTCTCCTCATTCCGGCCGGTACGGTCGCGCCAGCCGTCGGAACGCTGCAACTCCGCTGACAGCAGCAGGGCGCCGACATCGCCGGTCGGGCGCTGGATCATGGCGGCGGCCTGCCGCCAGCCATCGGAACCGATGCCGGCCTGGGCGGCCGCCTGCGGTTCATCGGTCACCGCACGGGTGACGTAATTGATGGTGCCGGCAATGGCACCCCGGCCATAGAGGGCAGAGGTGGGGCCGCGCACGACTTCCACCTGGCCGACAGCGCCAAAGGTAAGCTGTTCCATATCGCCTTCATCATCGCCGGTGACGAAGGGCACGCCATCCATCAGCACGACGATGGTGTCGTTATGGATGCGGTTGGGCACGCCACGGATGCTGATATCCGTATAGGTGCCCTGGTCATTGGTACGAACATTGATGCCGGGCAGGCCGCGCAGCTCTTCCCCGATAAAACGGGTGGCCTTGGGCTCGAAATCCGCCCGGTCCACGCGGGAGACAGAGGCGGGAATGTCGCGGATGGCGGTGGCGCGGCGGGTGGCGGTGACGATGATCTCGTCAATGGGGGAGGCGGCTTGCGTCTCCTGCGCCTTGCCCGGCTGGGCGGTGAGTGACAGCGCCACCAGGGCGGTCATGGACGCAATACGGGCGTAAAGGCGTTGGGGTTTTTGCATGGTTGCGGAACCAATGTATGGGGTTCGATCTGGGTTCCGCGCCTCAATCTTTGAAATCGTTCGCTAAAGCAAGCACGGCATCTCCCCCGGATGGCAGCCCTGCGCCACGGGCGGGGCGGGGGAGCAGCAAAACGGCGCGGGTTTTGCCCCGCGCCGTCTGTATGAAAACGGGTCCGTGTCCCGGCTTCTTGGATACGGAAGAGGTTACATTACCGTCATTCCCGCGAAGGCGGGAATCCAAACAACAGAACGGGTTATGGATTCCCGCCTTCGCGGGAATGACGGTGAGAGAGCGAAACTGAATGTGGGCAGGCCCGAACCCAAGCCATACAAGCCCACCCTCTCAAGCCCCTTTATTCCGCCGCCACCGCAAAGGGCAGGGACAGGTTCAGCATGTCCAGTTCGGTGCCTTCGCGGGCGGCGAAGGCACCGCTGAAAGCGCGGGCGGCATCGCGCTCAATCGCGGCGATGGCGGTATCATCATGGTCGGGGTCATGGTGGAACAGGCAGAGATGTTTGGCCCCGGCCTCCTTCACCAGCTTCACGCCTTCACTCCAGGTGGAATGGCCCCAGCCCTGGCGGGTGGCATATTCCTCATCCGTGTAGGTGGCGTCATAAACCACCATGTCGGCGCCATCGATCAGGGCCAGGATGCTCTGGTCGATCTGACCGGCGACATGTTCAGTATCGGTGATGTAGCAGAAGGCCTTGCCGCCAAACTCGATCCGGTAGCCGACCGCACCGCCGGGATGGTTCAACTCGCCGGTCTTCACCACCAAGCCGGGGGCGAGGTCCAGCCGGTCCCCGGCATGGAGATTGTTGAAATCGATCTTGGCGCGCATGGTCTTCAGCGGCACAGGGAAGAGCGGCTTTTCCATGCAACTGGTGAAGACCTCACCAATGCATTCGCAACCGGTCAGGTCACGGGCATAGACGTTCAGGTTGAAATCCGGGCAATAGCCAGCCTCGAAAAACGGGAAACCATTGATATGGTCCCAATGCGCGTGGCTCAGCAACAAGGTGGCATTGCGTACATGGTCGCGCTTCAGCCGTTTGCCCAGCGCGCGCAGACCCGTGCCCGCATCCAGGATCAGTGTCTGGCCGCCGACCGTCACCTCCAGGCAGCTGGTATTGCCGCCATAGGTGAGATGGGAAGCGTAAGCGCAGGGGAAAGTGCCGCGCACACCCCAGAATTTAACCTTGAACTCCATATCCGCCCCTTGGCGCCGGGCAAAGGGCCCAGGCCGTCACTCGCCCCGTTATCGGATACATTCCGATACTTAAGAGCAAGGTTCCAGAAAAATAAGCGGATGGGCATTGTGTACATGTGACGGGGAACACAGGAAAGCCGCGCAAAAGGTCATGCCGGCTCTGTTCTGTCATGCCTTTGAAACAATGCGCGCGCTTCCATGCCCAAAGCCAGCTGATGCATGGGGCAAGTTTTTTCGCGGTTGACAGAAACTTAACGTTCCGTCATCTAATCCGATATCGGATGAATTGACGCCACCCGCCCCGGTGCCGATCGTCCGATTTCGCGTCTGGAGTCGTTCTCTCATGTTTTCCGCCTTGCTGCGCGCCTCCATGCGCGCTGTCCGCATTGATGATCAGTCCGTGCAGGACCGTGACTTCGCCTGGGAGGATAGCGAGCCGCCCCGGCCCCTGCCCTCCAAACCCTTTGCCTTTGCCATCGACCTGCTGCGGGAGAAGTTTCGCGGCCGCGTGCTGCTGCTGGCGCTGGCCGTCTGCATTGGCCAGGGGATTGAGGCGTTCGAGCCCTATGCCCTGAAGGCGGTGGTGGATGCGCTGACGGCGGCCACTGGCGGCGACCCGGCGACGGGTATGCAGGGTTTGGGCGTGGGCGGCTGGTTCCTGGTGCTGCTGGGTATCTGGCTGGGCAGCATGGGTCTGTATCGCGTCTATCAGATCGTCGATATCTATACCTCGCCTTCCATCCGGGCCTTGGCGCAGAAGCGGATGTTCGGCTGGCTGCTGGGCCACAGCCCCCGCTATTTCCAGGATAATTTCGCCGGCAAGCTGGGCCAGAAGATCAAGCAGGGTGCCAATGCCGTGCTGTCCCTGGTGGAAATCCTGATGTGGGATGTGCTGCGGGTCATTGTGCTGCTGGTGGTGGCGCTGGGCCTGCTCTGGACGGCATCGCCGCTCTTCTCCGCCGTGCTGGCGGGGTGGATGGTGCTGTATGTCGCCGTCTCCTTCTGGCTTTCGCGTCACTGCTTTCGTCTGTCGGAAGCGATGAGCGATGCGGTCTCCACCAGTTCCGGGCGGATCATCGATGCTGTCACCAATGCCGATCTGATCCGGGGGTTCGCCCGTACGGCGTTCGAGCGGTCATTTCTGGGTCATTACCTGAATGCCGAGCGGTTCCGCTCCCGCCGGCTGCGCTGGTTCCTGGTGGTGATGCGCGTCTTCCAGATGCTGTCCATCATGGGGTTGCTGGGTGTGCTGGTCTGGGTGGCCATCGCCCGCACCTTGCAGGGGGCGATGACGGTTGGCGAATTCACCCTGGTCTTCACGCTGGCCTTCCAGATTTCCAACACGGTCTGGCATCTGTCGGACCGGATGCTGAACTTCTTTGAAGAGCTGGGCACCCTGTCGGAAGCGCTGGATCTGGTGTCGGCCCCGCATGAGATCACCGATGTGCCGGGGGCCCCGGCCCTGCGGGTGCAGGCGGGGGGGATCGAGTTGCGGGAGATTCATTTCAGCTTCCCCGATGGCACCAAGGTATTTGACGGGCTGAACCTTTCCATCCGTCCGGGGGAAAAGGTGGGGCTGGTTGGCCGCTCCGGTGCCGGCAAAAGCACGCTGGTCAAGCTGATCCGTCGTCAGTTCGACCCGCAATATGGCCGGGTGCTGATCGACGGGCAGGATATCGCCCATGTGGCGCGGGAAAGCCTGAATGAGTCGATTGCCGAGGTGCCGCAACAGCCGGGCGTCTTCCACCGCACCATCGGGGAAAACATCGCCTATGGCCGCCCGGGTGCCAGCCAGCAGGAGGTGGAGGAAGCCGCCCGCAAGGCCCATGCGCATGAGTTCATCGCCCGGCGTTCCACCGGCTATGACACGATTGTGGGGGAACAGGGGGTGAAACTGTCGGGCGGGGAGCGCCAGCGTGTCGCCATCGCGCGGGCCTTGCTGAAGGACAGCCCCATCCTGATCCTGGATGAGGCGACCAGCGCGCTGGACAGCGAGTCCGAACATCTGATCCAGGAAGCGCTCTGGACCCTGATGGAAGGCCGCACGGTGATCGCCATTGCCCACCGGCTTTCCACCATCACCGAGATGGACCGCATCCTTTATCTGGAAGGCGGGCAGGTGGTGGAACAGGGCAGCCACGCCGAACTGCTGGCGCTGAGCGGCCGCTACGCCCAACTCTGGCACCGCCAGTCAGGCGGGTTCCTGGCGGCTGCGGAGTGAAGGGGGGCTGTCCCTCAACCGTCACCCCGGCGAAGGCCGGGGTCCAGTTTCGGAGAGCGATGCGCCCTTTGATTCTGGACCCCGGCCTTCGCCGGGGTGACGGAGGGGGATAAGCAAACTCACCCCCGAACCAACACCAGCGTCGCCAGCGGCGGCACGGTGATTTCCGCACTATAAGGCTGGCCATCCCAGGGCACCGACTCCGCCAGCACGCCGCCGCCATTGCCGATATTGCTGCCGCCATAGCATTCGGCATCGCTGTTCAGCGCTTCCCGCCAATGGCCGGGGAAGGGCAGGCCGATGCGGTATTTCTCCCGCACCAGGGGCGTGAAGCTGGCCACCGTCACCGCCGCCCGGTCCGGGGCGGCGCCATGGCGGCTATAGACCAGGATGGACTCATCCGAGGCCGCCCCCTTGATCCAGCGGAAGCCTTCCGGCTCGCAATCGCGCTCATGCAGGGCGGGCGTGTCGCGGTAGAGCTGGTTCAGGTCGCGTACCAGATCGCGCAGGCCCCGGTGCCAATGGCCGGTCGCGGCATCATCCAGCAGGAACCAGTCCAGTTCCGCATCATGGTTCCATTCGCGCCGCTGCCCGAACTCCCCGCCCATGAACAGCAGCTTCTTGCCCGGATGGGTCCACATGAAGGCGAAATAGGCGCGCAGATTGGCGAATTTCTGCCAATCATCCCCCGGCATCCGCCCCAGCAGGGAGCCCTTGCCATGCACCACCTCGTCATGGGAGAGCGGCAGGATGAAGTTCTCTGAGAAGGCGTAGAGCAGGCCGAAGGTCAGGTCATTATGGTGGAAGCGGCGATGAATGGGGTCGCGCGCCATATAGCGCAGCGTGTCATGCATCCAGCCCATGTTCCATTTATAGCCAAAGCCCAACCCCCCGACATAGGCAGGGCGGGACACGCCGGGCCAGGCGGTGGATTCCTCCGCGATGGTGATGGCCCCGCCGCCCTGGCCCTCATCCTCCCCATAGACCAATTCATTCATGCGGCGCATGAAATCGATGGCCTCCAGATTCTCCCGCCCGCCATAGCGGTTGGGAATCCATTCGCCTTCCTTGCGGCTATAATCCAGGTACAGCATGGAGGCGACGGCATCCACACGCAAGCCATCGACATGGTATCGGCGCAGCCAGAACAGGGCATTGGCGATCAGGAAATTCGTCACCTCATTGCGGCCGAAATTATAGATCGCCGTGTTCCAATCCGGGTGATAGCCCTGGCGCGGGTCGGCATGGTCATAAAGATGCGTGCCGTCGAACTGGTAGAGCCCATGCGCATCGGTGGGGAAGTGCCCTGGCACCCAGTCGATGATCAGCCCGATCCCGGCCTGATGGCAGGCATCGACAAAAAACTGGAAATCCGCCGGGGTGCCGAAACGTGCCGTGGGGGCGTAGAGTCCCAGCGCCTGATAGCCCCAGGAACCATCGAACGGATGTTCATGCACGGGCATCACCTCAATATGGGTGAAGCCCATCTCCTTGACATAGGGCACCAGCTTTTCCGCCAGTTCCCGATATGTGGGGAAGCCGCCATCGGCCCCGCGCCGCCAGGAGCCCAGATGCACCTCATAGATGGACATGGGCGCGCTGCGGGCATTGCGTTCCTTGCGCTTGGCCAGCCAATCCTGATCCTGCCAGTGCTCCGGCAGCGGGGCCGGCACCAGGGAGGCTGTGCTGGGCCGGAACTCGGCCGCCTGGGCAAACGGATCGGCCTTCAGCGGCAGCAGGGCGCCATCGGCGGAGAGGAATTCATATTTATAGGCGGCACCGGCGGCCACGCCGGGGATGAAGATTTCCCACACCCCGATGCCGGGATGTTTGCGCATCATATGGATGCGGCCATCCCAATTGTTGAAATCACCCACGACGGAAGCGCGCTGGGCATTGGGCGCCCAGACGGCAAAACGCACGCCCGCCACCCCTTCCACCTGATCGGGATGGGCGCCCAGCCGGTCATACAGCCGCCAGTGTCGCCCTTCACCGATCAGATACCGATCCATCTCCCCCAGCACGGGCGGGAAACGATAGGGGTCATCAATCTCCCACACCGATTCCAGCCGGTGCAGGCGCAGGCGATAGCCTTCCAGCGCCGTCGCCGGCAGGTCGGCGCTGAACAGGCCCGCCGGGTCGATCCGCTCCAGCGTGGCGCGTTCAACCCCATCCGGCCCGATCACCGCCACCTGATCCACATCCGGGCGGAACACGGTTAGCCGGGCGCGGTCGGGATCATCGGCCAGCAGATGCGGCCCCAGCACGGCGAAGATATCCGCACACCGGGCCTGAATGACCGAGTCGATGATGGCGGGGGAGGGGGCCAGGGACATCGGCGGTCCTTATCAGTATCGGTTTGGGGACGATGGGCTTTAT
The DNA here is from genome assembly GCF_009495745.1 of Niveispirillum sp. SYP-B3756. GTDB lineage: Bacteria > Pseudomonadota > Alphaproteobacteria > Azospirillales > Azospirillaceae > Niveispirillum. Next base: position 7,064 of record NZ_WIDQ01000001.1, on the reverse strand, counting down.
AGCGCGGCCGGTCGGGAAAAGATGCGCCTTTTCAGCCGCGTTGCACCAGACGGCGTTCGCGGATGGGCCGCTTGGAACGCGCCAGGCTTTCCGCCAGATTGACCCCGCGCCGCAGCGCCACGGCCACCTGCAGCACATCCAGCATGGCCAGATGGGCCAGCCGGCTGACCATGGGCGTATAGATGCTGGTATCTTCCACCACATCCACCAGCAGGGAAACGCTGGCCCGTTCCGCCAGCGGCGACCCGCCGCTGGTCAGCGCCACCACCTTGGCCCCGCTGTCCAGCGCCAGATCAACCGAGCGCAGCAATTCCCGCGTTCGCCCGGTATGGGAAATGACCAGGGCCGCCGCCGTCGGTCCCAGCAGGGTGGCCGACATGGCCTGGACATGGAAATCCGTATAGGCCACGCAGGGAATGCCCAGGCGGAAGAACTTGTTCTGCGCATCGGCTGCGACGATGCCTGACGCACCAAAACCATAGAATTCCAGCCGCGTCGCCTCCGTCAGGATGGTCACCGCCGCTTCCAGCGCCTCCGCATTGGTGTGGTTGCGCACGCGGGTCAGCGAGGCGATGGAGCGGTTCAGCACCTTGGCGGCGATATCCACCACCGCATCATCGGGCCGCACCTCTTCATGCACATAAGGCGTGCCGGTGGCGAGATCCTGTGCCAGCCGCAGCTTGAAATCCTGAAAGCCGCCACAGCCGATGGAGCGGCAGAAGCGCACCACCGTCGGCTGGCTCACCTCCGCCTCGCGCGCCACCTCCGCCACCGAGGCATTGACCACGGAATGGGGGCGCTTCAGCACCACCTCGGCAATCTTCTGTTCCGATCTGCGCAGGCCCGCCTGCATGGCCCGAATACGTTCCAGCACTGCCGGTACACTCCCCAACCATTCGGACGCCGCCCTGGGGGACGTGATCCCCCAGGGCGGCTGGATGTCCATTTCCTGTGCGTTTGCCTGTTCGGTAACGCCTGTAAGGGAATTACACGAAATCCCCCGCCTTTTGGCAAGCACCCCTTTGCGTTGGTAACGGAAAGGCTCCCCTGTTCCGGGGGATGGGCTTTCCCGCCAGGGCTTAAGGGGTTAGAGCGTAGTAAAGTTACGTTGCACCGCAGCAAGATCGTAACTTATCTACCCGGCAGCGCCAGGGGCTGACGCGGACATGTCACAATGTGGGTAACTGCCTCTTGTGTCGTTTTGTAATTCTGCTACATTCGCCGACGAAAAGGTTGGGGTGCCCGCGCTGATGGGGCGGTTGTCGCAGCCTATAATCAATCCGGTATGCGGACGCAGGGTATGATGGCTGAAATTCTGCAGGTTCCCCCCTTCGACTATGTTGTGTTCGGTGGCACGGGTGATCTGGCCCTGCGCAAGCTGATGCCCGCGCTCTATTACCGCGAACGCGATCACCAGATGACGGATGACAGCCGCATCATCGGCGTGTCACGCACCGATCAGGGGACCGAACAGTTCCGCCAGCAGATTGCCGCGGCGCTGGATAAGTTCGTTCCGGCGGAGGATATCGATGCGGAAGTGCTGCACCGGTTCCTGAACCGCATCACCTATGTGACGCTGGATGCCACCAAGGCGGGTGGCGGCTGGACCGATCTGGCCGAAGCGCTGAAGGATGGGGGGGAGAAGGCGCGCGTCTTCTATCTGGCGACCTCGCCGGCCCTGTTCGGCGCCATCTGCCGCAATATCAAGGAAGCCGGCCTGATCTGCCCGCGCACCCGTGTGGTGCTGGAAAAGCCGATCGGCAAGGATCGCGCCTCGGCCAATGCCATCAATGATGAGGTCGGCGCGATTTTCCGCGAAGACCAGATTTTCCGCATCGATCATTATCTGGGCAAGGAATCGGTGCAGAACCTGATGGTGCTGCGCTTTGGCAATGCCCTGTTTGAGCCGCTGTGGAATGCCGGCTATATCGACCATGTGCAGATCACGGTGGCGGAAAAGGTCGGCGTGGAAGGTCGCGCCGACTATTACGATCGTGCCGGCGCGCTGCGCGACATGGTGCAGAACCATTTCCTGCAGCTGGTCTGTCTGGTGGCGATGGAGCCGCCCTCGTCCCTGACGGAAGACATGATCCGTAATGAGAAGATCAAGGTTCTCCGCGCGCTCCGCCCGATCACAGCGCAGGATGTTCAGTCCAAGACGGTGCGCGGTCAGTATCGCCAGGGCGTGATTGATGGCAAGGCCGTGCCGGGTTACCCGGAGGAGCTGGGCCACGGTAACAGCAACACCGAAACCCTGGTCGCCATTAAGGCGGAGATCGACAATTGGCGCTGGGGTGGGGTGCCGTTTTACTTGCGCACCGGCAAGCGGATGCCGACGCGCTGCTCTGAAATCATCATCCAGTTCAAATCCATTCCGCACAATGTGTTCGGCAAGGGTGCCGGCGAACTGACGGCCAACAAGCTGGTCATCCGTCTGCAGCCCGATGAGGGCGTGAACCTGTCCATCATGACCAAGGTGCCGGGCCCCGGTGGTCTGCGCCTGCGTTCGGTGCCGCTGAACCTTTCCTACGCGGAAACGTTCAAGGATCGTTATCCCGATGCCTATGAACGGCTGCTGATGGACACGGTGCGTGGCAACCCGTCTTTGTTCATGCGCCGGGATGAGGTGGATGCCGCCTGGGCTTGGATCGACACCATCCTGAAGGGCTGGGAAGAGGCGGAGCACCGCCCCGAACCCTATTCCGCTGGTAGCTGGGGCCCGATCAGCTCTGCCCTGTTGCTGGCCCGTGATAACCGCCGGTGGCACGATGCCGAATTCTAATGAACTGAAGGGCTTTGATGCCCGTCCCGCCCTGGTGGCGGCGCTGGCCGATCATCTGGCCGGTGTGATCACCCAGGCGGTGGCGGCGCGGGGCGCGGCCACGCTGGTGCTGTCTGGCGGCACCACGCCGGCCGACCTGTTCCGCTTGCTGGACCAGATGGACCTGCCCTGGGATAAGGTGAGCCTGACCCTGTCGGACGAGCGTTGGGTGGATCCGGACGATCCGGCCAGCAACGAGGCGATGGTTCGCCGCACCCTGGCCAATGCCTTGGCCAAGGGTGCCCGGCTGGTGGGGCTGAAAAGCCCCGGTGCCAGCGTGGCCGACGGGCTGGACGCGACCAATGAGCGGGTGGCCACGCTGGCCTGCCCCTTCGATCTGGTGCTGCTGGGCATGGGGGAAGATGGGCATACCGCCAGCTTCTTCCCCGGTGGCGAGGGGCTGGAACAGGCGTTGAGCGGTGCTGGCGGGCTGGCCGTGGCTGGCGTGGTGCCGGCCATTCCCGGTCCCGCCCGCATCACGCTGACTCGCCCGGCCCTGCTGGACAGCCGCGCCATCGCCCTGCTGATCACCGGCGATGCCAAGCGCCGTGTGCTGGATCAGGCGCTGGAGCCGGGTCCGGTGGAGGCGCTGCCCGTTCGTTCCGTGCTGCACCAGGATCTGGTGCCGGTTTCCATCTGGTGGGCGCCCTGAACCCCCGCGGGGCTGCCTGACCTGACCAATTCCCCGGGGTGGGGAGAGTTTCGCCATGACCATTGATGCCATCCGCCGCGTTACCGACCGTATTGTCGAACGCAGCGCCGCCGGTCGCGCCGCCTATCTGGCGCGGGTCCGGGCTGCCCAGCAGCAGGGGCCGCGCCGCGGTACGCTGGCTTGCGGCAATCTGGCCCATGGTTTCGCCGCCTGCGCCGCCGATGACAAGGCCAAGCTGAAATCCGGCTCGGAGCCGAATCTGGCCATCGTGTCGGCCTATAATGACATGCTGTCGGCCCATCAGCCGCTGGAAACCTATCCGGCGCTGATTAAGGAGGCGGTGCGTAAGGCGGGGGCGGTGGCCCAGTTCGCCGGTGGCGTGCCGGCCATGTGCGATGGCGTGACCCAGGGGCAGGCCGGGATGGAACTGTCCCTGTTCTCCCGCGATGTCATCGCCATGTCGACGGCCATTGCCCTGTCGCACAATATGTTCGATGGCGCGCTCTATCTGGGTGTTTGCGACAAGATCGTACCGGGCCTGTTCATCGGCGCGCTGGCCTTCGGCCATCTGCCGGCGGTGTTCGTGCCGGCCGGGCCGATGACCTCTGGCCTGTCCAACCCGGAAAAGGCCAAGGTCCGCCAGTTGTACGCTGAGGGCAAGGTCGGCCGCGACGCGCTGTTGGAAGCAGAGTCGCAGAGCTATCACGGGCCGGGCACCTGCACCTTCTATGGCACGGCCAATTCCAACCAGATGATGATGGAGATCATGGGGCTGCATCTGCCCGGCTCCAGCTTCATCCACCCCAACACGCCGCTGCGCGACGCGCTGACCATCGCCGCCGCTGAACGCGCGGCCAAGATCACGTCCCTGGGGGATGATTATACGCCGCTGGCCGACATCATTGATGAGAAGGCCATCGTCAATGCCATGATCGGCCTGATGGCTACCGGCGGGTCGACCAACCACACGATCCATCTGGTGGCGATGGCCGCTGCTGCCGGCATCACCATCGACTGGCAAGATTTCAACGACCTGTCGGCGGTCGTGCCGCTGCTGTCCCGCGTCTATCCCAATGGCGTGGCCGATGTGAACCATTTCCACGCCGCCGGCGGGATGCAGTTTGTCATTTCTGAACTGCTGGATAATGGCCTGCTGCACGGCGATGTGAAGACCGTGGCGGGTGAGGGCGGGTTGGATGCCTATCGCCAGGAGGCATTCCTGGACAATTACGGTGCGGCCACCTGGCGTCCCGGCGTGAAGGTTTCTGCCGATACCAAGGTGCTGCGCCCGGTGGCCGATGCCTTTGATGCCACGGGCGGTATCCGCTTGCTGACCGGCAATCTGGGCCGCTGCGTCATCAAGGTGTCGGCGGTGAAGCCGGAACATCGCGTGGTGGAAGCACCGGCTCTGGTGTTCGACAGCCAGGATGACATGCTGGCCGCCTTCAAGGCTGGCAAGCTGACCGGCGATGTGGTGGTGGTGGTCCGTTATCAGGGGCCGCGCGCCAACGGGATGCCGGAATTGCACAAGCTGACCCCCTCGCTGGGCATTCTGCAGGACAAGGGTTTCAAGGTGGCGCTGGTCACCGATGGTCGCATGTCCGGTGCCTCCGGCAAGGTGCCGGCGGCCATCCATGTCACTCCGGAATGTCTGGCCGGGGGCCCGCTGGCCCGCGTGCGCGATGGCGACATCGTCCGCCTGGATGCCGAGGCCGGCACGCTTGAGGTGCTGGTGGATGCCGTTGAATTCGCCGCCCGCGATGTGGTGGTGCCGGACCTGTCCGGCAATGAATGGGGCATGGGCCGCAATCTGTTCGGTGCCTTCCGTGGCGTGGCCACGGGTGCTGAACAGGGCGGCAGCTGCTTCACCGTCAACCCGGTATAACCTCTACGCAGTTGGATAAAGCTTCAATGACCACCGATATCACCCAAATCTGCAGCCTTGCCCCTGTCATTCCGGTCATCATCATTGACCGGTTGGAAGATGCCGTGCCGCTGGCCAAGGCGTTGGTGGCCGGCGGGTTGCCAGTGCTGGAAGTCACCCTGCGCTCACCGGTGGCGCTGGACGCGCTGGCGGCCATGGCGGAAGTGCCGGGTGCGGTGGTTGGTGCCGGCACGGTGGTGGAACCGTCGCAGGTGGATGCTGTGGCCAAGGCCGGTGCCAAGTTCATCGTCAGCCCTGGCACCTATCCGGAGCTGGTGACGGCGGTGCAGGATAGCGGCATCCCCTATCTGCCCGGTGTTGCCACCCCGTCGGAAATGATGGCCCTGCTGGCCCGTGGCATCCGCCATCAAAAGCTGTTCCCGGCCACGGTGGTGGGCGGGATCGACATGCTGAAGGCCATCGGCTCCCCTCTGTCGCAGATCCGTTTCTGCCCGACGGGCGGGGTGAACGCCACCAATGCCAAGGATTTCCTGGCCCTGCCGAACGTGATGTGCGTCGGCGGTTCCTGGGTCACCCCCGCCAAGCTGGTTGCCGCCGGCGATTGGGCAGGGATTGAGGCCCTGGCACGCGAGGCCGCTGCGCTGAAGCCCGCAGCCTGAGCTGTATTACCCGTTTTCAGTCCTCACGGCCGCCGTTTCTCCGGTCATTTCGCGGCGGCCGACCTTGTGGGCGTCCAGGGGCAACCCTGGGCGCCCATCTTTTTTTGGCTCTAATACCAACGGTCAGGGCCTGTTGAAAAAGCCCAAACATTTTGATTCGATGGCGATGTCACGGGAGGCATCGGCATGTTGGGTCAAAAGGATCGTCGTCAGCCTGAGCTGTTTGTGTCGGGGTCGCTGCGTGAGCTGTTGCCAGCAGACCATGTGCTTGTTCGGGTTGATAAGGTTCTCGATCTGGGTTGGCTTGAGGCGGAGGTTGCCGATCTTTACAGCGCTCAGACGGGCCGCCCCGGCATTGCGCCGGAGGTAGCGGTTCGGTTGATGCTGGCTGGGATGCTGCTGGGCATTGTTCATGACCGGCGGCTGATGCGGGAGGCACAGGTCAATCTGGCGATCCGCTGGTTCATCGGCTATGGGCTGCATGAGCCATTGCCGGACCATTCGAGCCTGACCCGCATCCGCCAGCGCTGGGGGGCGGATCGGTTCCGCCGGATTTTCGTGCGTACCGTCCAGTCTTGTATCGCCGCCCGGATCGCCAAAGGCGAGATCGTCCATATCGACAGTTCGTTGATCCGGGCCAATGTCAGTTGGGATGCCATCGCGCGGCGCCATGTCGACGCCGTTGAGACCGCCAATCCGCAGGCAAGCGATGAGGATCGGGGCGATGGGCTGCCGCCGGCGAAGGACGAGAAGAAGAAGACCGCTATCTGCACCAGCGATCCCGATCGCCACGCTGACCACCAACAAGACCGGTCGCCGGAGCGAGCCCGCCTACAAGCATCACACGGCGGTAGACGCCGAGCGGGGTGTGGTGCTCGACGTGGCGGTGACCACCGGTGCCGTCCATGACACGAAGATGACCGAAGCCCAACTTGATGCCATTACAGCAACCACCGGCGTCGCCATCCAGGTGGCGACCATGGATGCCAGCTACGCCATCACGCGGATCTTTGCCGACCTGGAAGCGCGCGACATCGAAGCCATCAT